>CAWJUN010000001.1:0-1721837 GCA_963846085.1 uncultured Acidobacteriaceae bacterium
CGGCACCGCAAAGATTTTCTTGCAGCGAATCTGCTTGCGGTGCTCCAGAGCCTTCGCCTTGCTCCCGATGCAGAAATCCCCAAGGAAATAGAGGATGTCATTGGCCTTAGCGGAGGCGTTAAGACGGTCGAGGATCGTTTGATCCATTTCCTCGACGCTCCGAAACGGTCGATTACAGTAGCGGATTATGTTGTTATGCCCGAAATGAAAATCCGCCGTGAACCATATGTTCGGCATGTTTCTTGTGAACTCCCTGGCGACCTAGCCCCATCTCAATGATGCTTTGAGTTCCGCTGCGGAACGACTTGCTGCGCAGGAGCTTCCGGCATTGGTATCTGTTGTGACTGAACGGCACTTGATGCTTCTGGCGTTCCTTGTCGCACGTTGGCAAACCATGTACCCAACGCGAATCCCAGTGCTAGAGCAGCACTGGCAACGACAGGCAGCCAAATCCCCCAAACCTGCTTTTCCAGCCTACCAACTAAATCGTCCATCTGCTGCGCCCTAGTAGTCATGCTCCGCAGGAGCGAGTCGTTGGCGCTCCTGACCTTTGCGATTATCCCGATGTCAGGGTGAGCTACTTCTCGCAGCACATTCACAAGTTGCCTTTGAACGGAGTTCATTTCAGAGCAAGACTGGTCAAGCGCTCTGGCCGTATCCGGCAGACCAGACTGCTGGAAACACTGTCGCAGGCTCTCGCCCAGCAGCTTTGCAATTCGAGGGGGGTCCAAACCTGTTTCCAATTCTTTCGGCAATTGCGCAATACGTGACTCAAGCCGTGGTGTGTACGTTGCCATTCGCTTCTCGACTTCGCCCGCCTTAGATAGTGCATTTTCCAAAATCGTCTGCAAGGACTTCCGTTCTACTGCGATCGCGACTGGTGTTTCTCGGGTGAGCAGCGCGAGGATGCCCATCGCTTCCAGTATCCGGAGCATCTCGTCGTTTGGGCTGAGGGTGCGAGTGTGTGCGATGACCCTGTAGTATTCCGCCTGCCGTTCAGCGGGCACCAGTCCTGCCAGTTCATCGAACAGGGTTTTGCTCTCGGACTCTGCGCCCGCCAAAGTGAGGAGTTCCTGCTCGGGGCTCATGGTAGGAACATCTCCTTTGCGCGGTCGAACTCGGAGAAGAGCCGCCGCCGATAGCTTTCGGCACGCATCACGATCGAGGCACGCTTCAGTTCGTTGATCGTATTCTGCCTTGTTGCAACCTGACCAAGGCGGATACCGTGTTGCCGGGCTGGGTTCTCCAGTTCTGCCAAACGAAATTCCATCCGAATCACGATCGGCGACAGTGCTTCGCGGAAACGAAGGGCTTGCTCAGCCGAATCCCAGTAGCTGAAGTCCGACTGGGGACTTGTCGCATTCTGGACAATCAGATACTGCACCCGCTCCTGTAGTTGATTTGCCCATGCGAGGACACTCTCAACACTTGCCGGGTCTGACGTGACAACACCCACAGCGGTGAAACGCGCGCCGGTAGCCGCGACATCCTCATACATCGCGTCGAACCAGTCACTCGCTACTTGCCCCGAACCGGCTCCCATGTCGGCGAGGATGATCGCCGCACCGGATTCGAGATGATCCACGAACGCGTCGAGGCCGGCTGGCGTGTGAATATTCACCTTGGCTACTGACCCGTTGAAGAAGTGCTTGAGCGATCCGCGAGCTTTGTTCTCGGTATCGAGATCGAGCAGCGTGAATGGAATCTCATTGGCTTCGAACCACTCCGCCAGGGCGACCATCAGGCCAGTCTTGCCAACTCCGCCTTTGCCACCCATGGTGAAGACGACTCGTTTGTTCTTTGCTGGGGCGTTCATCGCGATCCTCCTTGGCTGACGAGTTTCAACGGCTCACTTTCTTCAAAGTGAAAGTGCTTAGGTTTTGCCTTGTGCTCGACTGGCTTTGCTTTGAGCGCTGCAATTCGGGAGGCAACGTCCTCGGGATTCTTGCGGGTGCTCACGGCCGATTCCGATTCGAGTGGCGGAAGTTCGTATTGAATCTGTTTTCGGTGTTTGGCACGAACCTTGATGAAGGAGTGAATCGTACTGACTGCCACGTCGAGGCCGACACGCTCGTGAAGAATGCGAACGATGTCGCGATACGTGCAGCCTTTGCGTCGCAATTGGCGAATCAGTTCGCGGTGAGTTTCGAGTTTAGAGCGAGGTGCTTTCTGCGGGATCGAATCCAGCAGGGAAAGAAGGGTGGGGTCCATGATTTTCAGGCTCCTTAAGCATCTGGCCATCACAGTCCGTTAACAGTCCGATAACCCGTCTCCACAGTCCGATAAGTGCCCTAGAGGGCTATCCGTACCGTTTAATTTCAATCAGTTACGAACTCTAGGACGACTTTCACGGCGGTAACACGGGTTCAAATCCCGTCGGGGACGCCAAATACCTAATTTATTCTCACCGGGTTAGCTCCGCGCGATGCAATCGTGCGGTTGAAGCTGAATGGCTCTCGGACCGTTGACCAGACGGAGGATGTTTGGCACGTTTTTTGTCTCGACTCCACAGTCTGAAGCCATCACTCGCGTTTTAGTCACTGAATAACTTGAAACGCAACATTGCTCGAAAGCTTGCCGCTGGGAACGAACACCTCAATGGGACCGGTAGTGGCGCCTTTCGGCACTTTGGCGGTGATCTCGGTGTCCGATACGAAGGTGAAGGTAGCGGAGACACCGTTGAAGCTGACGCCTGTAACGCCCGCCAACTCCGTTCCTATGATTTTTATCGTGCTTCCGACCTTGCCTGCGCCGGGGATGGCTTGCACGAAGGGGACCAGTCCCATCGACAAGCTGTAGACCGTGCCATCGCTGCTGGTCCCAAAGCCTCCTGAAGTGGTGCCATAAAAGATGCCGTCGGTGGCCTGGAAAACAGGAGCGAGTGGACCTTCGCCATCGCTGCCGCAGTTACAAAAGCTGTATTCGAGAGTTACATGGCCAGCCGAAGTCATCTGGAATACCGCGCCTGAGTTCCCAGCTCCGCCGTTTGCCTCTGTGCCGTAGAATTTGCCGTCGGTAGCCTGAATGATGCCCTCGGGATAGAAGAAGCCGGAGTGAGCCAACTGTTTGAATGCGCCACTGGGTGAAATCTTGAAAATCGTGCCCGCAATTTCCCCACCGCCGTCTCTGGTTGTTCCGTAGAAATTTCCATCGGCGCCTTGAACGAGTGGAGTCGATGGATTGGCTCCGTCCGCGCAATTTGCTTTGCTGCAAAAGCTGTAGAGGACTGTGTATTCGCCGGTGGGAGTGAGCTTGAAAATTGTGCCGCCGTCTTCAAAGGCATCGCAGGGATCCTCAAGGCAAAGGCCGCCCTTCTGCGTCGTTCCATAGAAATTGCCGTCGGTTCCTTGCACCAACGCCGCAGTGGGGAGTTCGCCGTCGAGACAGTTAGTTTGGGAGCAGAAGCTGTAGAGAGTGGTGAGTACGCCTGTCGGCGTCAACTCGAAGACCGTGCCAGCATTGTTGTTCGCGCCGCCGCCGTATGT
Source organism: uncultured Acidobacteriaceae bacterium (assembly GCA_963846085.1). GTDB lineage: Bacteria > Acidobacteriota > Terriglobia > Terriglobales > Acidobacteriaceae > Acidiflorens. Next base: position 3,486 of record CAWJUN010000001.1, read on the forward strand.
CGTCCCGTAGAAATTACTATTGGTTCCCTGTATGAGCGCGGACATCGGCACCGCCCCGTCCGGACAGGGCCATGTCTTACAAAAGCTATAAAGTTGATGAAACGTGCCTTTAGGGGTGATCCTGAATACCGTGCCGCTCGGAACTCCGCTGTCCCCCTTGGGAATCGTGCCCCCTTGTGAGGTAGTGCCGTAGAAGTTCCCATCTTTCCCAAGCAATAGCGCGGCCACCGGATAATAGCCGTCGGTACAGACGCCACCCTTCTTGCAAAACTCGTAAACAGTTGTTAGTTCGCCTGCCGGCGTCATCTTATATAGTGTGCCGCAGTTGCCCGGACAGTCTCCGACGCCGCCAGTCCTGTCTCTATCCCACCTATATTCGTGGTGAGGCCTACTTGGCTGCCGGAGATGGAAGCGCCGCTGCGCGCGAGTTCCAGAAAATCCTCGACCACAACGGAATCGTATGGAACTGCTGGACGGGAGCGCTAGCACACTTGGGCGTAGCTCGGGCCAATGCGCTCGAATCGAAAGCGCTACAAGGGGCCGAGGCCGATGCTGCCCGTGCGCGCTCACTGGCGGCATACAGAGATTTTCTCAAACTCTGGAAAGACGCCGATCCCGACATTCCGATTTTTAGAGCAGCGAAATCCGAATATGCGAAGCTGCAGTAGACATTTACGCGCTTTCCTTTGTCCTTGTGTATGCGTTTAGCCTTTATGGTTCGCCAGTTGTGAAACTTCTGGAGCAGGTGCTCCTAGTACTAAGCGCAGACTGGCGCCGGTATTCTGTCGAGTACCCCCGCCGATGTGGCCATTGATAGGCCCGCCTACGAGATGACACCTGCGGCAGCTAACGAAGCGATACTGTTCGATCTCCCCGAGGGGAGTGCTTCCGTGGTCCCATTTGAAGGCGCGGAAGCAGCAATGTATGTCGGCGCGTAAGCTTTTATCATGGAGCAGTCATGAAGACAGAAAAAACGACGGCCTTTGGCTCGCGGGTCTACGGCGTGGGTGTGATGGCGCTGGGGCTCGCCTGCCTCGCATTTGGAGACTTCGACCCTGGGCAGACGGTGCCGAAGGACTTTCCCGCACGGACCGCCCTGGCCTATTCCGCCGGTATCTTTATGGTGGTCGCGGCGGCGGCCATCGAATGGCGCCGAACAGTTGCATGGGGTGCCGCGGCGCTTGCCGGTTATTACGCCGTCTTTGTCCTCCTGCTGATGAACGGGCGTCTTCTGCTCCGCGGTTACGCCGTATACGGTACTTACGAAGGCATCGCGATGCAGTTGGCAATTGCCGCGAGCGCCCTGATTGTCTATGCCACAACGGCGCAGATCGATAGGGAAGTGAGCGCCCGCCTCACACGGGTGGGGCACATAGGTTTTGGCGCTTGCTCCCTGATATGGGGCGGAGCGCATTTTGTTTATATGAATCTGACAGCCCCTCTGGTCCCAAAATGGCTGCCGCCCGGGCAAGTTTTCTGGGGGTACGTAACCGGAGGCTGCTTCATAGCGGCCGGCTTTGCGGTCCTAACACGAATACAGGCCAGACTGGCGGCGATTCTGCTGACAGTCATGATTGCGTCCTTCGGCTTGCTGGCGAATGGGCCGATGCTTATAGCCAATCCGTCGAGCCATTGGAACTGGACCGAAAGCATACTGAATCTGGCTCTGATCGGCGCCGCATGGGTTGTGGCGGACTCGCTCGCTCAAAGCTGACTCGGGTCCTTGGGTGTTACCGGTTGAGACGAGTGAGCGTCGGTAGAATCGTTCATGACGTCGTTCCGTTATTGTTTGCCCTAAACGACAGCGGCGGGGGCGAGCCTTTCGTCAAATGAGCGGGGCACGCCGCTCCAGTACGGTCATCCATTGTGAAGCGATTGTCTTTTAGACTCAGTGCTTTGGAGTTTTGCCGAATTAATCAGCAACTTACATTACGAGGGGCGCGTCTAAAGGTTCGGTGGACGTTATTGATATTGTTTCTTGCTCAGGTATAATCCAATAGGATTTAGGTAAGACCGCTCTCCGATGCTGCAACGTCGAACATCTCGTCTCGGAACAAGCTGCGCGAGCCGATTCCGGGTTGCGATTGTTCTGCTAACCATGTGTTGCCTGACGGGGAGTGTGGCAACGCGCTACACGGCGTTAGGTCCGGATTCGGGACCGGATGTTCAGAAAGTTACGGCCGTAAAGTCTCAAGTTTCCGACGCCAAACGGCAACATATTTTAACCAACGGGCTGCAATGGACGTCTCCCACTCCTAGTTTCACGTTCTATGAACCGCCTCGATCTGCCGTTTTTGCGGCTTCAGTCGTTGTCCCCTCGACCAATCTCAATTCTGAGAGCTGGCTATACAACCGTCCCCCTCCATCCTCCTAGTAACTCTCGCGGTTTTAATTCAATCCTGCTCTTGAAACTAACTCGAGCCGTTTGATCCCACGCTTAGGACCGAATCGGCCTGGGTATACCCGTCCGAGTTGAATCCGGATGAATGTTTCGAGCGCATACAGATTGAGTACCCCGCGATCCGAGTTCTCGAAAAACAGCAGCCACGGCTGCTGCTTCGGGAACTCCACCGATCAGGCATCCAACGATGCCATTTCCGGGAGGAGTTATGAACAAAATTCTCACGCTCGTCATTTTCGTTTGCACGTTTCCAGCGATAAACGCCTTTGCCTCTCTAAAACCAACTGAGTATCAGTCGGGCACGGTGGTTAGTGTGGAGAGCCACGAAGCAGCGCCCAGTAACTACGTCGGCAGCAATCCTTCGGATGCCCCAATGCAATCGGAGGTCTATTCCTACGATATCGGCATACGGGTTGGCTGCACGGTCTATCGCACCGAATACGATTCCGCGATCGACTATCTGCCGGCGGTTTTCACCGCCAATCATCCCATCCAAGTCAGTCTTCGCAAGCACGTCATGAACGTCAACATTCCCGGATACCGCGAAGTGCGTATGCCCGTCGATGGACATTACGGAGTGAAAGATCAGACCTGTATGACTGGCAATTGAGTTAACTAACTTTTCGGGCGTGGCGAGACGCGCTCCCGCCACGCCGGTTTCCATTAACCGATGTATTGATTTGGGGCATCCCAGACCTGTTTTCACTCGGAGGTATCGTGCAAAAAAAGTTTGTCTCAGTAATCGGCTGCCTGATCATTTTCGGCGGATCTTCTCTTCTGCTGAACGCCTCAAACCGGCAATATCAAAAAGCAGTTGTGATCAGCGTGGAGAACCACGATCCTGTGACGTCACTTCACCGCAAAGTAACAGATGCGCCAGACGCGCTCACTGAATTTGACGCAAATGTTTCCATACGTCTGAACTGCGTCGTCTATCTTGGCCGCTACAAATCGGCGATTGACTACATGCCCACCGTGTTCACGCCAGACCAGGCGGTTGAGGTCAGTCCAGAGAAAAACTTCCTCTTCGTTAAAGTTCCCGGAAATGGAGACGTCAAATTGAGGATCGTGCGACGCGACCCGGCTTCTACCGACACCTGCAGTCCTGGTAAGTAGTCCGGGGAAACCGTAGTGAGTCGGGTTCGTGGAAAGGAAACGTGCATGGCTGTCGAGTCAGTTCTCTCTGAAAAGGATATCGCGGCTCTGCGCGAGTTTGACACGTGCATGGTGTCGAACGCTATCGAGATGTTTGGCGCCCGGCTTCGGAACACTGGATTCACTGATGACACTATCCGGTGCGTGTTTCAGCAAGACAACATTGCTCCCATGGTGGGTTACGCCGTGACTGCGCGTTTGCGAAGCGGCGATCCACCCATGGGAGGAGGCACGTTCCACGATCGAGGCGACTTTTGGAACAGTCCGCTAAGGTCACCCGCGCCGCGGATTTTGGTCTTGGAAGATATGGACAAGCCGCCGGGGCTTGGAGCGTTCATCGGCGATATGCACGCTGCCATCCTAAAAGCTTTGGGGTGTATCGGGTATGTCACCAATGGCTCGGTACGAGAACTCCCCGCGGTGCGGGCCATGGGACTCCAGTTGTTCGCTGGAGGCGTTGCTGTGTCTCATGCCTACGCCCACATTTTCGATCTTGGAGCAGCGGTACGTGTGGGCGGAACGGAGATTCGGCCCGGAGACTTGTTGCACGGTGACCGTCACGGAGTCTTGACGGTTCCGAAAGGATTGGCGTCGAAGATTCCGGCGATTGCGGCGAAACTGCAGCAGCAGGAAAAGGCTGTCATCGATTTTTGCCAGTCGGGTGCCTTTTCGGTTGCGGGGTTAAGCGAAATTATGGCGGTGACGCGTGACGAGTAACCCGATTTTTACGATACTGCGCGACGCCGCTGGCGCGGGACGAGCGAGAAGTTCGGCAAACAGTTCGATGAAGAACAAGATTGGTTTCACGGAAATGAAGAAACACAGCACCAGATTGCCGAAAGCCGCTTCCGGATTGCTTGTCACACTTGCAATTCTTATAGCGTTGAGCACCGCCTCTTGCTCCAAAGATGGAGACAGCGCTGTTCATGCAAGCCCCCCCGCTGTTGCAGTGGGCGTGACTAAGGTAGTTCGCAAATCGCTCGGAAGGGATATTACGCTCTCTTCAGAGCTGGTGCCCTTTCAAGAGATCGACGTTTACGCCAAAGAGTCGGGATACATTAAGAAACTCATGGTCGATTATGGAACTCATGTCAAAGCCGGCGAAGTAATGGCAATTCTTGAAATACCAGAGTTACAAGCGCAACTCGAAGAAGATCAGGCCGGAATCAGGAATGCCATGAATCAGGTAACGCGGGCTGATCACGAATTGAGCCGGTATAAAGCGCAGTACAACGCACTCCATTTGCAATACACGCGCTTGAATGATGTATCGCAAACGCAGCCGGGAATTGTTGCGCAGCAAGAGGTTGACGATGCGCAAGGCAAAGATCTGGCTGCGTCCTCCCAGGTGGACGCTGGGCAATCGGCGTTGGAGGCGGCGCAAAGCCAGTTGTCCGTAACCAGGGCGAAACTGGTTCACGATCAGAGTTTGTTTGATTACTCGAAAATAACGGCACCTTTTCCGGGAGTCGTCACCGAACGCTACGCCAATCTCGGCACTCTGGTACAGGCAGGTACAGGCTCGCAGGCAGCACCCATCGTCAAACTATCGGAAGATGATCTTTTCCGGCTCGTGATTCCGGTTCCGGAGTCCTACGTTCGCTATATCAAGGTCGGCGATCCCGTCGATGTTCGTGTGCCGTCGCTCAATCAGACGTTTCCCGGGAAAGTAGCTCGCTTTGCAGTAGACATAAAAGAGGACACGCGAACGATGCACACGGAAGTGGATGTCGCGAATCCCAAGCGGCTGCTGATGCCGGGACTATATGCCGATGCCGATTTGACGCTCGAACATAAAGAAGATATTCCGACTGTGCCGCTGGTGGCCGTGAATCACGAAGGGGGTAAGACCTCTGTTTACGTGGTCGATGCAAACGGAGAGATCGAGGATCGTCCGATAACTCTCGGAATTCAGACAGCGAATGATGCGGAGGTGGTTGCTGGTTTAACCGAAGGAGAAGAAGTTGTTGTGAGTGATCGAAGTGGGCTGAAGCCGGGAGAGCATGTGCATCCCCAACTGGTACAGGTTATGCAGTATCACGACAAAGATGCGGATTAAGTCGTGGCAAGAATAACTGCTTTAACTCGCGGCGTTCGCAAAACAGACTAGCGGACTGAGGTCGGTCAGGTGAGATTGAGATAACATGTCAGGTTTTTCAATTCGCAATCCCTATTTTGTCGTGGTGGTTTGTCTCGCACTGGTCGTGCTGGGCGTCACTAGTTTGGCTCGCATGCCAGTGGATTTATTCCCTACCATCAATCTTCCGGAAGTAGTCGTCGCCACGTTTTATTCCGGCATGCCTCCTGAGGATATCGAGACGGATATTACCGATCCGCTGGAACGCTTCTTTACGTTGGCCAGTGGAATTGACCACATGGAATCGCGGTCACTGCTGGGCGTAAGCATCATCAAAATCTATTTCCAGCCGGGCACAAATGCCGACGCCGATGTAACTCAGCTGTCGAATCTCGCGTTAGCCGATTTAAAGCGCTTGCCGCCAGGCACGCTACCGCCGGTTGTACTCAAATTCGATGCCTCCAGTTTGCCGGTTTGCCTTGTAACGCTGAAAGGTCAAGGACTGAGTCAGACTCAGATTCACGATATTGGCCAGTTCACAATCCGGAACCAGATTGCCGTCGTCCCCGGAGCCGAAATTCCGCCTCCTTTTGGTGGTAAATACCGTCAGATCATGGTGTACGTCGATCCCTATAAACTGGCGTCGCGGCAACTCAGCCCTATGGACGTCGTGAATGCCGTGAACGATTCGAACTTGATTTTGCCTGCCGGCGACGTGAAGATCGGTCCCGACGACTACTACGTCTACTCCAACAGCCTCGTCCAGAACATGGACGAACTAGGCAAGGTTCCGATTAAGACGGTTGGGAATTCCTGGGTGACGATCAACGACATCGGCAAAGCGGAAGATGCGAACCAAATTCAATACAACCTGGTTCGAGTGGATGGACAGCGGTCGGTCTATCTGCCCATCATGAAGCAGGGTGGTGACACGAACACAATTGCAGTCGTGAATGGGATACGCGAGGCGATCAAACATCTTTTTGACATTCCAAAGCAGCTTAAGGCGACGGTCGTCTTCGACCAATCCGCGTATGTGAAAGAAGCGATCAAGACCCTGCTGCACGAAGGGGTAATTGGTCTGATTCTGACGAGCGTGATGATTTTGATTTTTCTCGGAAGCTTCCGCGCGACTACCGCCGTGTTCCTGTCAATTCCGCTATCCGCGCTGGCTACCTTCGTCTTTCTCTATCTTGGGGGAAGCACGATCAACACCATGATTCTTGGCGGATTGGCACTGGCTTTCTCGCGAGTGATCGATAATTCGGTCATCTCGCTAGAAAACATCTATCGCCATCTGGAGATGGGAGCCCTGCCCGCGGTAGCCGCCGAAATCGGAGGAGCGGAGGTAAGTCTGGCGGTGCTGGCGGCGACTTTGGTAGACGTTGTCGATTTCTTGCCGGTTACTTTTCTGTACGGGGTCAGCAAGTTCTTATTCTCTTCGCTTGCGCTCTCGTTCTGCTTGTCACTCGTCGCATCATTCGTAGTGGCGATGACGGTTATTCCGCTGTTCTGCGCCCGTTTTCTGAAGACTCCCGTGCATGAGGAGGGGAAGAACATCGGGCACAACCAGGATGGCGAATACGAAGTCGAACCGACCTACGCGGTCAGGAAGTCGTGGGCGGAGCGTTTCAACGCTCGCTTCAATCGAGGTTTCAATCGGGTGCTCGATTACTACGAATACTGGGTGAGGAGAGCGCTGGTTCGTCCGGCAGTGACGGTCGCGATTCTGGCGGGTGTGTTTGTCGCGAGCCTCGCAATCTATCCATTTCTCGGCCTCGCATTTTTCCCTCAAACTGATGCGGGTCAGTTCACGGTGAATTTGAAGGTTCCCACCGGCACGCGTCTGGAGGTCACTGAACAGTATGTGGCGAAGGTGGAAGATTTGATCCGAAACACGGTGAGTCCTACCGATATGAAGATGATCGTGTCGAACCTGGGGGTGGTACCCGACTTTTCGGCGCTCTACACGAACAACGCCGGCCCCTACACGGCGACAGTGCAAGTTGCGCTGCAAGACTCCCATACTCACAGCAGCTTTGAGTACATGGGTCTTGTACGCAAGAAAATGGCGCAGCAGTTCCCCGACATCCGTACGTTCTTTTCGAGCGGATCGATGGTGGATGCTGTGCTGAATATGGGAATGCCGGCGCCAATCGATGTGCAAGTGAGCAGTCCCGATCTGCACGAGACATATGCGGTTGCGCAGGAATTGGCCAACCAGATTCGGAGCCTTAAGGGGGTAGGAGAGGTATACATTCCGCAAGATCTGAATTATCCAACATTGCGTCTCGATGTGGATCGGGTGCACGCTGCTGAACTCGGGTTGACCCAAAAAGACGTTGTGGACAACGTCATCACGGCGCTGAACTCGAACTCGATGATCGCGCCCAACTACTGGGTCGATCGCAAGAGTGGCAATGATTACTTTCTGACGGTGCAATATTTCGAAAAAGGCCGGGCCGCGATTCAAAACTTCGCGGATCTGACGAATATTCCGATCCATGCACCCGGACTCAAACAGCCGACCACGCTCGATGCGGTAGTAAAGGTCGAAAACGTTGAGACGCCAACGGAAGTCGATCACTATCAGGTGCAGCGAGTAACCGACGTGTATGTTACGCCAGCAAGCGAAGACTTGGGAAAAGTATCGGCTGAAGTGGGCCGCATCATCCCGAAACTGAAGGTTCCCGACAACGTCCGAATTAACCTGAGGGGAATGGCGCTGGGGATGAATGCCTCTTTCCGCAGTTTCGCTCTCGGCTTGTCGCTATCTGCTGTTCTGCTTTATCTCATCCTGGTAGCGCAATTCAAGTCGTTTAAGGATCCGTTCCTGATCATGCTGGCGATTCCAATGGCCTTGATCGGCGTATTAATTATCCTGCAGTTAACAGGTACGACTTTGAACGTTATGTCGCTGATGGGAGTGCTGATGCTGGTGGGCATCTCGGCCTCGAACAGCATTCTGATCGTTGATTTTGCTCACCGCCTTGAAGAGCAGGGTAAGAGCGTCGAAGAAGCGGTTATAACTGCCTGTAGAGTACGATTGCGGCCCATCCTGATGACATCGTTGGCAACCATTATCGGGATGATCCCGATGGCAATCAAACTGGGTACGGGTGCCGAGCAGTATGCGCCCATGGCGAGGGCGATTATCGGAGGATTGACGGCCTCTGTAATGCTCACCGTCTTCATCGTGCCAGCGGCTTACATGCTTATGTATCGAAACAAGCCGATTATGGTGCAACCGTGATGTTTTCGTGGAGACCCAAACCGGCGGCGAGAAAGTCGGCATTCCGTCGAGTTAAGCGAACGTTGCCACTTTCGGTTGCGTTGCTTACTCCGATATTCGGGATGGCGCAAGCTACCTCTTCTTCTGGTACGGCCTCCAGTTTGCCGGCCGCCCCAACGCCTCAACAAAGGACCACTCCGACTGCGTTGAGCACTCGCGTGGCTGGTCCGCAAGACTCGAGCAGTGCAGGTAATGGCGCAATGCCGACACAGCTTTCTCTCAGAGGAGGCGCAAGCGTTAGCGTTGAAAAATAATCCTCTGATTTCGGTAGCGCGCTTGACGGCGCTGGCCTCGCAGCAGGTGACACGGCAGGTGCGTTCGAGTTTATGGCCGACGGCAAGCATCGATCTGACAGGGGTCGATTCCGATCCGGGATCGCGGATTTCGGCTGGGGCTCTAAACAATCCAACCGTATATCCGCGCGCCGCCGCGGGGGCTTCAGTGAGCCAGTTGCTGACCGACTTTGGCCGCACGAAAAACCTGATCGCGAGTGCGAGCCTAAACGCCCAAGCGGAGAATCAGAACGCGGTTGCCACGAAGGAACAAATTCTGCTGGCAGTCGATCAAGCGTTTTACAACGCATTGCAAAGCCACGCTATTCTGGCTGTGGCGCAACGGACCGTGGCTGACCGGCAAACGGTGGCCGACCAAGTGGGCGCTCTCTACAAGAACAAATTGAAGTCCGAACTCGATTCCAGTTTTGCCAGCGTTAACCTGGCGCAAGCAAAGCTCTTGCTGCTTGACGCACAAAACAACGAAAACGCAGCGCTGGCGACGTTTTCGGAGGTGCTGGGATTTCGCAATTTGCAAAGCTTTCAGCTTGTCGAAGATGCCGAAGCGGTGAAGCCACCTCCAGGGAACGTCGATGATCTGATTGCGACGGCCTTTGCCGATCGGCCTGAGATCCTTTCACTGCAGTTCCAGTCTGAGTCGGCAAAGAAGTTCCACAATGCAGAGCGCGACTTGTTCTTCCCTGATATCCACGCGATGGGTGTCGTGGGCGAGGCCCCGGTTCGAGATCCGGTGATATCAAGCTGGTACGGAGCGGTGGGGGTTGACGTGAATATCCCGGTCTTCAATGGCTTTTTATATTCTGCGCACGCGCACGAAGCCGAGCTCAGAGCCAAAGCCGCCGAAGAGCGCGTTCGCGACATCGAAAATCGCATCTCCCGGGATGTACGCACAAGCTGGCTGAACGCCAGTAATGCTTACGAACGATTGTCAGTTACCCGGCAGTTGTTAGAGCAATCAAATCTGGCACTGAATCTGGCGCAGGCCCGCTATAAACTGGGTTTGAGTTCGATTGTCGAACTAAGCCAGGCACAATTGCAGGAGACTCAGGCTCAAATCACGAACGCACAAGCCGGCTATGACTACGACCTAGCTCTGGCGATCCTGCAATATCAGACGAGTGGCATTTGAAACTCCGGTTCGGAGAGGAGGGGTCCGTCGAGGCCGCCATTATTTTGCTCCCCTTGTGGCCTGGCAGGGAGAGTCCCAACTCAGCACTCTGTTTGTCGAGCACTGGTTTTCGTGTCGGGCACCTTGAATCAAACCCGCAAGATCATGACTTCAGTAGCCTTTATGAGGGCTGCGGCCGTCTGCCCCCGTTTCAGCTGCATTTCTCTGGCAGAGCGTGCCGTGATGATCGAGGTGATTTGCTGACCACCGATTGAAACCCTCACCTCCGCCATTAAACCGCTAATCTGCACAGACTCTATTCGTCCCACCAGTTGGTTGCGACCACTGACGCGCCGGATCTCTTTTTTGCGTTCCGGTACGGTCTTGCCACGGGTCCTGAACAGCAATCGATCCACTTCGCTCTGCGGGATACGATGATGTCCTCCTGCAGTCTGATTGCTTCGAATCTTCTTCTTGTAGATCCACTGCTTGATCGTTGGAAAGCTAATCCCCAGTTGCAGAGCTGCATCTCGAAGCTTCAATGGGACTTGAACATTCCCTTCGGATTTTGCGTACTTCTGCATCGCGACGCAATCGTAACGACAACGAAATCCCCCGTCAACTCGGTTGGAGCTACCTGAGGCTAACTGAAGCGCGGCATCTGCAAACGCACCGAAGTGGTCAGTTCTAGACACTAAAAGCGTATGTAATGTACACTTGCGCGTTCAACTCCAAACTAGTGATTTCTCGAGGTCGAAATGCGCAAGGCTTACCTGTTGATCGCGGCGGTTGCTATTTCGCTTTCGTCACCCCAGGCGTGGGCTCAAGCGGGAGCGAGCCTTTCCGGCGTGGTGACGGACCAAGCCGGCACAGTCCTTCGCGATGTCGCGGTGACCGTCAAGAGCGTGGACACGGGTGAAAGCCGTACGATCGCGACCGACAACGCCGGGCACTTTCAGACGTCCGGTTTGCCTCAGGGGCGCGTCGAGATTCGTGCGGTAAAACAAGGGTTGGCCGAAGCGCACACAGTAACTAGGTTGGAGGCCAGTCAGGAAGCCACGGTCGACATTAAGATGCAGCGAGGCGCCGCCGACCCCTGCACGAGCGGCCACGAGTTCGCGACCACCGATTGCACGCTTACCTGGCACGGCGTCACGCTTTACGGCGCGTATGATGTCGGCGTCGGCTGGGTTAGCCACGGCTTACCTGAAAACGGCTATAACTATGAGGGCGAATCTCTGGTAAACCGGAACGGCTATCAACACCGATTCGTCGTCGCACCGAACAATCTCTCGCAGACGGGCTTGGGCATCAGGGGGAAGGAAGAGTTTTTGCCGGGCTGGTCGGTTGTGTTCAACGCTTCGACGGGAATCAATCCGCAGTCTGGCCTGCTCGCCAACGCGTCAAGAACCGACATCATTAACAATGGCCTTCCGAGGGCCAGCTATTCGATAGCCATCGACGGTGCGCGTGCGGGCCAACCCTTCAACGACGAATACTATGGCGGCATATCCTCGACGCTTTTCGGCACGCTGACCTTCGGTCGTCAACGCTCTCTCGGTACCGATACGATGCTCCGTTACGACCCGGCCAGCGGCGCCTATGCCTTTTCGTACATCGGGTACAACGGCACGATGGCTGGCGGCGGCGATACCGAGAACAGCCGTTGGGACGACGCCCTGAAGTATCGCCTCACCTATGGTCCTGTCCATTTCGGCGCGATGTATAAATTCGCCGATGGTTCTGCCGGTTGCTACTCGGCCTCGGCAACGTGGACGGACACCACCTGTACGCCCGAAGAGGCGCATAACAACGCCTATGGATTCGACCTGGGTGGAGACTACGGCAAGTTTTCTGCCGACGTCGTCTTCCAACATTACAACCAGGCGATCAGCGTATTGAATCCTTTGCTCGGGCCTCAGAGTCCGACGCAGTCCTATCAGTCGACGACGGACAGCATCAATACCAACCCGATAACTGGGACCAATCTGATCGATCCGGCCGACACCGTGTATGGCATCGTGACCGACAATAACGCAGTTATGGTCGCCGCCAAGTACACGAGAGACTGGCTCAAGTTTTTTGCTGGGTACGAGTACATCTGGCAGAATAACCCGGCGAATCCGTTGGGCGTTGGCGCGTCGGACCAGGGCGGCTATTTTATGAGCGGCGTCGAAGACAACAACCTCGATTCTGAAAAGTTGGTGAATATCTGGTGGACGGGCGCGAAGTATACGTACCGCAAGAAAACCGACTTCACTTTCGCGTGGTATCAACAGCGGCAGAACACCTTCCGTGTTCCACCGACCTGCGTACCGGGAAATTTCCGCGCTTCCTGCGCGGGCACCCTCAATGAAGGTTCGCTCTATGCGGATCATCACTTCACCAAGCGTTTCGACGGTTTTGCCGGAATTGCGTATTCCTACGTAAGCGGTGGTCTGGCCATCGCTATTCCTCATGGCCCCGGCGTCCCCTACAACTCCGACAACAACTTTGCTCCGACGATCGGCGGTCGTTTCAGCTTTTAATCGCTTCCGCGCGACAGCCCTCGTTGAAGCAACTGAGGGCCTGAGCAATTAACGCTTTCCCGAAGGCAGAAAACCCCGCTCAAGCGAACTTAAACGGGATTTCGCCCGGTTTGCGATTCAATCGTCGTCTCCATCATTGTCTGGCGGAGTTGACTCTCCCTCTTGTGCCTTCGTTCCCAGAAAGAAACTGGCGGGCTCGACTGCGGGAACAGGGGTATACGATCGAGCCGTGGTAGCGGTGAAGAAATCATGCAGATCGTTACCGGCACGTTTGTCGGCAAACCCCAATGCGCCTTCCGGTATGCCGAAAACCCCTTGGATCATACGGAGAATGCTACCGAAATCATGAGTCGCATTGTTGATATAAGCTTGAGGTGTATAGGCGGAAACGACGAGCAATGGAACGCGGAATCCATACTGATAGTCGCCTTCGCAACTGTCCGAGGTGCACGGCAATGTGGATGCTTGCGGCGGCGGCTGATTATCTGACCATCCTCCCCAGTCGTCCCAGGTGACGATTATCGCGGTATTATCCCAGAAGGTTTGGCCCGCATCTGGAGTTCCCGCGGGGCATGTCGGATTTTCGCCGATCGCATTGATGACTGCCGTAACCCACGAGGGACCATACTGGTCGCTTGGGCCCGCATGATCGGACCACGTCCCGTTCGGAATCACCCAACTCACACTAGACAACTTGCAGTTTGTGATGTCATTTAAAACGTCCGCACCCTTTAGATTTAGATCGACGTTGGCATTCCACTCCGTACCGGTACATTCCAATGTGGTCGAACTGGTGAATGCTGGCACACATATGTTCGCGATGGAATTCGGGGCCGTCCAGATGGAACCGGCAGACGGCGCATAATACTTCCAGGTAATGGAATTCGTGTCGAGAAGGGCACCCATGTTTGGCTTGGTGTCGCAGAAACTACCTACGGGATTGGTAGGATAGACCAACGCGCTGTTCGTCAGCTTACATTCCTGGACGGAATTGCCATCAAACAGAAGGCCGCCGGTGCAAGGATCCTGGCCCGGAAGCAAAGGCGATAGCAGCATAGTGGTTGCGTCAGGCGGAGCTAGGCAGCCCACTGCGGTTTTTGCGGGCTTGTAATTCTCTGAGATAAAAGTGGATGCTGTTTCTTCAGCCGCAGAACGAGCCGAAGTTCCGCTGAAGATAAATTGATGGGCAGGATAGCTGGGACCCTGATTGGTTTGGAACATGAAGTTGGCCCATCCGTACTGCTTCGCGAACGTGAGGTAAGGATCCAGCAGATGACCAGACGAACCATCATAGTTGACCACGGCCGGGCTCTCGACAAATGCGTACGAGTCGTTAATCGGCTTTATGTTCCACGCGCCGTCATTCCGGCAAGCATACCCGTTGGCGGGATCTGGATCGCACATCTGCTCGAATGCGGTATGCGCATGGCTCGGATCAGTGCTGCCGTACAGCGGCGCGCCGGTCAAGGTAACGGGAACGGGAGTGCCCGACTGGTTAGATAGGCCGCAAGGCGAGATGTCATAGCAGCGATTGGTGACGGGACTTGGGGTACAGGCATTCAGTCCGCTGGCCCCGACGGGAATCGGACAGGCTGGAGTGAGAAAGTGGAAGAGATTGTCGGGCGTGCGGTTCTCTTGGAAAATTACAACTACATGGGTGATTTGCGAAGGGAAAGCTTGTTGCTTAGGTTTGGATTGGGCGATGAGGGATGCTGACAAAACCAGCAGGAGTAGAGAGCTGGCAGTTAACTTCATAGGGTCCTCCTTGCGGTACCGCACTTTGTGAACTACACGGTAGGTGCGTTGCTTTTGCAGGCAATCTTAAGAACGTGAGGCCTGAGACCTAGCCCCAGGCGGGCGTAGCGGCGTTTCGCAAGTCTTATCCAAAGTAGTAGAAGAGTCAAATGAATTCTTATCGGGGACTTCTTTTGGTCTTCGGGGCTCTTGCGGCGGTAGAGAGTTGATCCTTTTGGCGTCACCAATCCGAACTCCCTAAGACCTGCGCGCGGATGGCGTGCACCCATTTCGTAGCGGCGCTCAGCCGCCGTTTGAAAGACGACGATCGGAGTGAAGATATTTCCTTTCACTGACGGTTTTCCTAAATCATCTCGCGAATTTTCTCCGAGACGGCTGCAAGAGCAATCTGACCTCGATTCGGTTCGCCTCGTACAAGCGACTCAGCGAATTTCAATGCCTGATCCGCGGTGACTTTGGCGGGAAGAGGCGCCTCTAGAGGATCGACAACGGCTTGGAGAACAGCTGGCCCAGGGGCGGCCAGGAATTCCTCGACTATACGTCCACAATCTGAAGGATCTTCCGCTGTGAAGCCGGTGCCTCCGCAGGCCTGGGCAAAGCTGGCGAAGTCGATCGGTTGAAGGTCGACGGCATATTCCGGGTTGCCGAGGAATACCATCTGTTCCCATTTTATTTGGCCTAATGTGTTGTTCTTCACGATTACGACTTTAATGGGAAGCTTATATTTCACTGCGGTTACAAAATCAGCCATCAGCATCGAGAAACCGCCGTCCCCTACGAACGCGACGCATTGCCGGGCCGGATGAGCGATCTGGGCGGCGATTGTGTAGGGAAGTCCGTTGGCCATGCTGGCCAGATTGCCGGAGAGGCTATGAATCTGTCCCTTCTTGACTGGAATGTGGCGAGCCCACCAAGTGGCGATTGTTCCACTATCGCAGCTGACAATAGCGTCTTCGCGCAGCCGCAAGCCGAGTTCGTGCGCGATGACCTGCGGTTTCATCGGGACCTCGCGACCCGTGCCACGATCCTGTATGGTTTTGCGCCAGTCTTCCATTCCTTTCTGGGCTTTCTCGAGGAAGCTTCTGTTCTCTTTCCGTTTGAGGTGCGGCAATAAGTCATGCAGAATCCGTTTGCAGTCGCCGACGAGACCAACTTCGACGGGAAATCTCAAACCGACCCTTTTGGGATCGATCTCGATCTGCACTCCCTTGGCGTCGCCCGGCTTCGGGAGGAATTCGAGATAAGGAAAGGATGTTCCGACCATGAACAGGGTGTCACAAGTTTCCATCGCGTCTTGGGATGGCTTCGTACCCAGCAGTCCAATCGTTCCTGTCGTATAGGGACTGTCATCCGGTACGGCTGCTCTGCCCAATAGCGCCTTAACAATCGGAGCGGCTAAGACCTCGGCAACCTGTTCCAGCTCTGCAGTTGCTTGCAAGGCACCTCGTCCCGCAAGGATTGCTATCTTTTTTCCGTCATTGAGGATTTGCGCCGCTCTTTGGAGATCGCCGGGGTCGGCCAACATGGCGCCGCCCGCTTCGGCATGAGAAGTGTGATGTGGAATGTTCCGTTTGGAACGTTGTCGACTCTTGACTTCCATTTCCTGAAAGTCCACCGGAAAAGTCAGGTGACTGACAGTGTGATAAGAGAGCGCCGTGCGCACGGCTAAGTCCGTGACATTCTCCACGTGTGTCGGGCCCATGATCCGCTCATTGAACGCAGCGACATCCATGAACAGCCGGTCGAGCCCGACATCTTGCTGGGTGAAAGTTCCAATCAGATCGTGAAACTGGAGGCCCGTGATCGCCAGCACAGGTTGGCCGTCCATCTTGGCGTCGTAGAGACCATTGAGAAGGTGAATCCCTGAGACCATTGAGAAGGTGAATCCCTCCGGGACCTGAAGTTGCCAAACACACGCCCAGGCGTCCAGTAAATTTGGCATAGGCGGAGGCCATGAAGGCCGCCGACTCTTCGTGTCTCGCCTGAATGAAACGAATGTGATCCTGATGGGTGCGCAGCGATTCCATAAGGCCGTTGATTCCGTCCCCCGGAAGTCCGAAGACGATCTCCACGCCCCAATCCATCAAAGTTTCAATCAGAACATCGGCAGCGGTCATGATGCCTCACTCCCAGGTGCGCACAGAAATAGCAATTGAACAGTTTTGGCTAACTTCTTTGGCTAACTTCGTAGATATAGCGCTACACAGGAGGGCGAGCCATCGGGGATCACCCGTACAGGTTGCGCCCACACTATGTACAGGAGGGTTTCCCAGACAGAAGGCCGCCCAGACCGCTGGGAGACGAAGCCATCCATCCGCGAGTGGACGGCGCGAGAGCTCTAACGTACGCGTTTCTCACAATTGTTTATTAAGCTATGCAAACTCTTGCGTCAGAGGGTCATCCTAAGACCGCAATGGAAGCGGAAGAACTTTTCAGAGAAGCCTAGGGTTCCAGAAACGGGCGGATGTGGAAATTCCTCTTGAAAAAGTCTATGGAGATTGGCCGATCAACACCGATCCGGACCCCCATTTGAAAGTGGAGAACGACTTGTTTGACTCCGGCGTGACGATCGTAAGCATACACACCGGCCAAGAAGATCAGACGAGAGTGATCGATTTCTATGGCAAAGAAATTCTGCCAAAACTGAGATTGTCGTCGAGTCTCGAGCAGCGGGCGGCATAAAACGAGAGTTGGAAGAAGGGGAGTTTTCCGGTGACAAGTCTTTTGCGAAAGTGGCCGCTGGTGCGGCAGATTCTGAACCGCAGCGACGGAACTGGCGTCGACGCGATGAGCGAGGAGACGCGAAATCTGAAGGCTCGTATCCAGGGGACAAAAGTTGCACGCTCGGTTTGTCCGTATTGCGCGGTGGGCTGCGGGCAGCTAATTCACCACAAAGATAGAAAGCTGGTTTCGATCGAAGGTGATCCGGCGTCGCCGATTTCGCGGGGACACCTATGTCCGAAAGGCTCGGCGAGTTTCGAACTACTGACGCATCCGAACCGGTTGACGAAAGTGCTGTACCGGAAGCCGCGTTCGAAGGAGTGGGAGACTCTCGATCTCGAGACTGCGATGGACATGGTGGCGGATCGAGTGTGGCAGTCGCGAGAAAACACCTTCGAGGAAAAGCGCGACGGCGATGTGCTGATGCAGACCACGGCGATCGCGCACCTCGGCGGAGCTACGCTCGACAACGAAGAAAATTATCTGATCAAAAAACTGTTTGCGGCCGGCCTGGGAATGGTCTGCGTCAGCAACCAGGCACGGATATGACATAGCTCGACCGTGCCCGGTCTGGGTACATCGTTCGGGCGCGGCGGCGCAACCACGTCACAACAAGATCTCGCGAATGCGGACGCGATTCTCATCATGGGATCGTCGATGGCGGAGAATCATCCCGTTGGATTTCAGTGGGTGATGGAGGCACGCGAGAAGGGCGCAAAGCTGATTCATGTGGATCCCCGCTTCAATCGGACCTCGGCGATGGCCGACATTTGGGCTCCGCTGCGCGCGGGCAGCGACATTGTTTTGCTGGGTGGACTGATTCGTTACGTTCTTGAGAACGAGAAGGATTTTCGCGAATACGTCGTTAGCTACACCAACGCATCGATTATTTTGCGGGACGATTTTCGAGATACAGAGGATCTTGATGGTTTGTTCTCGGGGTGGGACGAAGAGAAGAAGTCCTACAAAACCGAGTCTTGGGCCTACAAGGGAGCGCCCATTAAGAAGGATGTGGCAGAGCATGGGGCAAGCGGAGGGCATGCGCAGGACCGCGGCGGAGAAAAAATCGAAGCGAGCGTTTACGAACAGGATGTGACGCTGCAGAATCCGCGTTGTGTGTATCAGGTATTGAAGCGCCATTTTTCGCGATACACGCCAGAAATGGTGGAGCAAGCATGCGGCATTCCGCAAGAAGTATTTCGCAGAATTGCGGAGACATTCTGCTCGGCGTCGGGACCCGAGAAAACAGCAGCGATCTGTTACGCGGTGGGATGGACACAGCATTCGGACGGAGTACAGATCATTCGCTCAGCAGCGATCCTGCAACTGCTGCTGGGGAATATCGGAAGGCCGGGCGGCGGCATTCTGGCTTTGCGCGGGCATGCGTCCATCCAAGGCTCAACGGATATCCCAACACTTTATGACATTTTACCGGGATATCTCCCGATGCCATTTTTCGAAGAGGACTCACGGTCGTTGGGAATGTTTATTAAGGCGCACAGCCCGAAGGCGGGCTGGTGGCACAACTTCGACAAGTACATCGTAAGCCTGCTGAAGTCGTACTACGGGGAACACGCGACCCAAGAGAATGATTTCGGATTCAACTGGCTCCCGCGCGTAACAGGCGACCATTCCCATCTAGGATATTGGACGGAAATGGCGGATGGCGCAATCGATGGCTTATTCGTGATGGGACAAAATCCTGCGGTGGGCGCGCCGAATTCCCGGATGGAACGGAAGGCGCTCGCGAAGTTGAAATGGCTGGTCGTCCGCGACATGGTAGAGACGGAGACGGCAAGCTTCTGGCTGGATTCGCCGGAGATTGAGCGCGGAGAATTGTCTGCGGAAACGATCGATACGGAAGTCTTTCTTTTTCCGGCGGCGGGTCATGCGGAGAAAGAAGGATGCTTCACGAATACGCAGCGGCTGAACCAGTTTCATGAAAAGGCCGTCGAGCCGCCGGGCGATGCGCGCAGCGAGACGTGGTTCATGGTGCACCTTGGCCGGCGACTGAAGGAGAAAGCGGGGAAGGATCCGTCCGGCAAGAATGCGGGGCTCAACGCTTTGACCTGGGACTACACGCTCGGAGGGGCGACTCTTGAGCCGAAGGTTGAAGAGATCTTGCAGGAGATTAATGGCTGGACCGTTGCCGATCACAAATTGATTTCCGGATACAAAGACTTGAAGGCAGACGGCTCGACCGCTTGCGGGTGCTGGGTTTATTCCGGCATTTTTCCGAAGGCGGATGAGAATCTTGCGCGCAAGCGCGAGCCGAAAGATTTCTATGGCCACGGCTGGGGCTTCGCATGGCCGAGTGACAGGAGAATTCTTTACAACCGGGCGTCGGCCAAGCCGGATGGTTCCGCTTGGAGCGAACGGAAGAAACTGGTGTGGTGGGACGCCGCGGAAAAGAAATGGGTCGGGAATGACGTCCCAGATTTCACTGCGACCAAGGCGCCGGATTACCGTCCCTCAAATGGCGATAGCCAAGGGGATGACGCGCTGAGTGGAGACAAACCGTTCATTATGCATCCCGAAGGTTTGGGGCGTTTGTTCGTGCCCACTGGTTTGAAGGATGGACCCTTGCCCGCGCACTACGAACCGCTCGAATCGCCGGTCGGGAACGGGTTCTATCCGGATCGAAAAACAAATCCCGCGGCGAATTTTATGAAGCGTCCGGACAATCTTTATGCGGATTCCCCCGACTCGCGGTTCCCATATGTGCTCTCGACTTACCGCCTGACGGAACACCACACGGCTGGCGGAATGAGTCGCTACGTCTCGCATCTTGCGGAATTGCAGCCGGAACTCTTCTGCGAGATCTCGAGAGAGCTGGCAGAGGAGTTGGAGATTGAACATGGTTCGTTCGCAACGGTCGTGACACCGCGCGGGTTGATCCACGCCCGCGCGATGGTGACGGGTCGAATGGCGCCCCTCCAGATCGAAGGGCGAACTGTTCATCAAGTTGCTTTGCCTTATCACTGGGGCTACAAGGGACTCGTCAAAGGCGATGTCGTGAATGACTTGATTGCTTTATCGGAAGAACCGAATGTGCGCATTATGGAGACCAAAGCACTGACCTGCAACGTTGTGCCAGGGAAGCACGCCAGGGGCGACAAAGCGCTGGACTTCCTTGAATTTTCCATGAGACGCGGCGGCGCGCAACTTCAGACCGAGACAGGGGAGCGAAATCTGGCATGAGTGTAACTGCGTTCCTTACCGACTCTACGCTGTGTATCGGGTGCAAGGCGTGCGAAGTCGCCTGTAAAGAGTGGAATCAACTGTCAAGCGATGGCTTCGATTGGAAGGGATTCTCCTATGACAACACGGGCTCGCTCGGGCACTCGAGTTGGCGGCACGTGAAGTTTATCGAAGGCGGTGTCGTGCCAGGGCTGGGCGGAAATTCTCCCGAAAACTTTTCGTGGGGATTTTCGTCCGATGTCTGCAAGCACTGTGAAGAAGCGGGGTGTCTTGAGGCTTGTCCGACGGGGGCGATTGTAAGGACTGAGTTTGGAGGTGTGTTCATCCAGCCGGATGTCTGTAACGGATGCGCATACTGCGTAGTGACGTGTCCTTTCGGAGTGGTGGAGCGCAATCCTGAGGACGGGCGGGCTTTCAAGTGCACCTTCTGCTATGACCGGCAAAAAGAGGGGCTGCATCCGGCGTGTGCGACGGCTTGCCCTACGGAGTCCATCAAATTTGGGGAGATCGACGAGCTTCGCGAAATGGCAGAACAGCGGATGGCGAAGTTGCAGGGCGATGGATTTAGTGACCTGCATTTGTATGATCCGCAGGAGACAAGCGTCGGGGGAATCCATGCGTTCTTCATCGTTCGCGGCGATCCGGCCAGCTATAGTCTGCCGCCGCAGCCGGAGGTGCCGACTACTTATTTGCGGACGGGATGGATTTCTGCTGGGATCGCGGCGGGTTTGATGCTTGCAGGAACGTTGCTGGCGTTTGGAAAGGACGACGCCCGATGACTGCTTATCGAGTGGAGACCGACTGGGCCGACCGGGAACGGAGACTGCAGGAAATTCGCCATGAAGCGGGTGAGTCTCTGAAAACTCCACTAAGAGTTGAACCGAAACAGAACTTGCTGGCAGGGAAGTCGTCAGCCGTCGGCTACTACGGAACGCCTGCGCTAAAACGGCCGCAGTGGACGGTTGAAGTTCCAATCTACTTTTTCGTCGGGGGCCTTGCAGGTGCGGCTTCCTTAATCGCGGCGGTGGCGCGCTTCTCCTCGTCAGATGTCAGGCTCATTCGAAATTCGCGATGGATCGCGGCGATCGGAGGGTTGATCTCGCCCGCACTTTTGATCTCCGATCTCGGTGTGCCTTCGCGTTTTCTGAATATGCTTCGGGTTTTCAAGATTCAAAGTCCGATGTCTGTAGGCTCGTGGACCCTGGTGGCGTTTTCGAATAGCGCGGCGGCTGCAGCCGTGCTTGGCGAACTAGAAACACGCTCGCCGAATGTGGCGGTTCGCGTTCTAACTAATGCTGCGCAAATCGGTTCCGCAGTCACAGGGGTGATTCTCTCGACCTACACGGGTGTTCTGATTGGAGCGACAGCAATTCCAGTGTGGAACGAGCACATTTCGACGTTGCCGATTCATTTCGCGGCCTCTGGTGTTGCGTCCGCTGCTGCAGTTCTGGAGTTGGCGGGAAGTGACTCGTCGGCTTTGAATCGAATTGCGATGGGAGCGGCGTCGATCGAGACAGCGATGGGAGCGTCCATCGAATTGCGAACAACTCCTGCGAGTAAAGCCTTGCGATCGGGCATTAGCGGGTGGGCCATGCGCGGTGCGGGATTACTCTCGGGACCTCTTCCGCTTGCGTTGCGGCTGCTTGCGTTAAGCAACAAAAAACGGGGCCGCGGTTTGCGACGAGCGGCTGCGATCTCGTCGCTCGCCGGTTCGTTGCTGACCCGCTGGGCGTGGGTCCGTGCTGGCAAAGTGTCGGCGGATGATCCAGCAGTAACGCTGCAACAACCTCCTGAGTTCCGCCAAGCCCGTCTGAGCTAGAGTCATTTTAGTTTTATCGCCGATATCTAGCCGCGCTTCCTCAACAGGGAATGCTTGCATTGCGCACTCCTCCGAATCTGATGAAGAGAATCGCTGGCGATCAAATTTACGAATCGGGGATGCAGTCCTTCGTCATCCGGTTGCGTGTCCCATGCTGGCGAGGACGAGCGACTTTACAGACCGGGTGGCGTGAACGGGATTGTTGTTTTGACCACTCCGAGAGTCTCGTTCGTCTTCTCGGCACAGAAGGCGGGTTTGTGGAACCCGAACCTCAAAGCCGATTCTTGATTTTCAGCCATAGCGGCAGCGATAATCGAAACCGTTACGTTACCGGGCACCAGGATTGGTGATACGTTTGAAAAGTGTAGTGGCGAGCGGAGTTTTACCGAATGCCTGACCTTCAAGAGGAACCTGCAGCAGAGGAATGGGTGCGTGGCGGCGAGTTAGGCGAATTAGTTCGTCAATTCGACTGGTCGACGACGCCTCTAGGCAAAATTGAAGATTGGCCACAAAGTTTGAAAACCGTCGTTCGCGTCGTCTTGACCTCCCGCTTTGCGATGTGGATGGGTTGGGGGCCCGAACTCACATTTTTCTATAACGATGCCTATGCTCGGATGTCTCTCGGCAAAAAGCATCCTTGGGCCCTCGGGAGACCCTCGAGTGAAGTTTGGGCGGAAATATGGGGTGACATCGGGCCCCGCATTCAGACGGTTCTGGAAAGCGGCGCGGCAACGTGGGATGAAGCGCTCCTCTTGTTCCTGGAGCGGAGTGGCTATCGCGAAGAGACGTACCACACTTTCTCCTATAGTCCTTTGTCTGGTGACGATGGGAGCATCGCCGGTCATCTCTGCGTAGTCACGGAGGAGACGGACCGAATTATTGGCGAACGTCGCCTCAAAACATTGCGCTCCCTTGCGTCAGAACTGAGCACAACGATAACGGAAGACGATGTTTGCTCATCCATCGCTCGCTCGCTTGAGCAGAATCTGCAAGACCTGCCGTTTACTCTCACCTATCTATTCGCCAAAGACAAAGAAGAGGCTCATCTCGCTTGTGCTAGCGGGATCCCGGAAGGTCGCCGAGCAGCTCCACCGACGATTCCCTCGGCCGCGATAAACCAGGCTTGGCCGATCGGAGAAGTGTTAAATCGAAAGTCGTCCGTCACCATTGAGAACCTGGCAGAGCGGTTTGATTCAATCCCCACGGGATTTTGGGACATACCACCTTCTCGTGCCCTTCTTGTTCCGATTACGAGCCAGGGCCAGGACGTTCCCGCGGGCGTTCTCATCGCCGGACTCAATCCTTATCGGCCGATGGATGCGAGCTACGGCGGCTTCATCGATCTGATCGCGGGACAGATCGCTGCCAGCGTCGCGAACGCCCGGGCATACGATGAAGAGCGAAAAAGAGCCGAGGCGCTGGCCGAGATCGATCGAGCGAAAACAACGTTTTTTAGTAACGTGAGCCACGAGTTTCGAACGCCGCTCACCTTGATGCTGGGGCCACTCCAGGACTTGCTGGCAAGAAGTCACACGCACCTCTCTCCTACGGCCAAAGAACAGCTCGAAATCGCGAACCGCAACGGAGCCCGCCTGTTGCGCCTTGTGAACACATTGCTGGATTTTTCTAGAATCGAAGCTGGCCGAGTTCAAGCTGTTTATCAAGCTACGGACTTGGCAGCCTTTACAGCGGAACTCGCCAGCGTCTTTCGCTCCGCGACCGAACGAGCTGGTTTGAAGCTGGTGGTGAATTGCGATCCTCTAAACCAATTGGCCTACGTCGATCGGGACATGTGGGAGAAGATTGTTCTCAATTTAATTTCTAACGCTTTCAAGTTCACGTTCGACGGTGAGATTGCGGTGAGCTTAAAGGAGGTTGGAGACTCGGCAGAACTCCGCGTTCAAGACACGGGGGTTGGAATTCCGGCCGCAGAGATACCGAAACTGTTCGACCGATTTCATCGCGTTGAAAATACCCGCAGCCGCACCCATGAAGGCAGCGGTATTGGTCTGGCGCTGGTTCACGAACTCGTCAAACTACATAGTGGTTCAATGCGAGTTGAGAGCACAGTGGGGCAGGGCAGCGCATTCATTATTAGTATTCCTCTGGGGCAAGACCACCTGGCAACGAGTCAGGTGGGCGGAGATCGGCCGCTCTCTTCGACTGCCACAGGCGCCGCTCCATTCGTTCAGGAAGCCCTGCGTTGGCTGCCCGACGCGGAGCAGCGCGTTTCGCCGAGCGAGATTTTTTCAGACTATGAGTTGATGGCGGTCCCCACCCCTCCTTCGGATCCGCTCGAGCCACGCGTAGGTCGTTCGCGTGTTCTCATCGCCGACGATAACTCCGACATGCGCCTCTATCTGGTGCGCTTGCTCTCCGAACGTTTCGACACCACGGCGGTTGCGAATGGTCGAGCGGCTCTGGACTCGATCCAGCGCCAAATGCCCGATTTAATTCTTAGCGACGTAATGATGCCCGAACTCGACGGCTTCGGCCTCTTACGCGAGTTGCGCAAGAATCCGGAGACAAGAACGGTTCCCATCATTTTGCTTTCGGCCAGGGCCGGTGAGGAATCTCGCGTTGAAGGTATCGATGCCGGCGCAGATGACTATCTCGTCAAGCCCTTCAGCACACGGGAATTGATCGCTCGTGTACAAACCCACTTGCAGTTGGCGCAGGTCCGTCGCGAGGCCGATCAGGCGATCCGCGAGAGCGAAATCAAACTGCAACTGTCGCTGAAGGCGTCGGCGATGGGGGTCTTCTACTGGTACCCGCAAGAGGATCGAACCGAGTCAGACGCGCGAGTCCTTGAGATATTCGGGATTTCTTCTACCGGCGAGCTGACTCTCGCGGCCGCCTTAGCCACCATGATTCATCCCGAAGACCGCGACAGGTACGCTCAGAGCGTTGCTCGGGCTCTTGATCCGAACCTCGATGGCAAACTCGAAGAAGAGATTCGTGTGCGGCTGCCTGATGGCTCAAACCGTTGGCTTTCGGTCACCGCCAAAATGGACTTTACGGGAAATCCGCCCAGGCCTGTTCGTATGGCGGGGCTGATCGGAGACATCACCGATCGCAAGAATATTGAAGAAGCGATAAAACGGCGCGCCGCGCAGTATCGAACCCTTCTCAACCAGGCCCCACTCGGCGTCTACCTTGTGGACGCCGATTTTCGGATTCGTGACGTGAACCCCACCGCCCTCCGGGTTTTCGGCAACATCCCCAACCTCATCGGCCGTGACTTCGGGGAGGTGCTGCATCGATTGTGGGACGAGAAATTTGCTGCGGAAATAGTTGCGATTTTCAAGCACACGCTAACCACCGGCGAACCCTATCAAACTCCGGAAAGAATTGAGCAGCGGGTGGATCGTGGCGTTACCGAATACTACGAATGGAGGGTGGATCGAATTCCCCTGCCGGAGGGTGGATTCGGCGTGGTTTGTTATTTTCGAGATATTTCGGACCAAGTGCGGTCGCGCATTGTGATCTCGGAATCGGAAGATCGCTTTCGCAAGCTTGCCGCGAGTCTGGAGTCCGAAGTGAGTATTCGCACGCGAGAACTGGAACGGCGAAACGCTGAAGTGCTTCAACAGGCTCAAACCGTTCAAACGCTTTCGCGGAATCTCATGCATGTTCAAGACGAGGAGCGCCGGCACATTGCACGGGAATTGCATGACAGCGCCGGCCAGACATTAACTGTGCTTGGCATGATCGTTGCGAGGCTTGCCCAGCTAACTTCCAATAGCGAAACCCCGGTTGCGGCGAAGATCGCAGAAGCGCAGGGTATCGTTCAGCAACTGACTCAGGAAATACGGACGGCGTCGTATCTTCTGCATCCGCCACTGCTAGATGAGGCTGGACTCGGCGCGGCTCTGCAGTGGTATGTAGATGGCCTTGCCGAACGAAGTGAATTGAAGGTCACCTTGGCTCTTCCGGAAGAGTTGGAACGATTTTCTCGCGATACGGAACTAGCAATATTCCGTGTTGTCCAGGAATGCCTCACAAACATCCATCGACATTCGGGCAGCAAAAGCGCGGCGATCACTGTGAGGTCCGCGAGAAAGGGAATCTTCCTCGAAGTCAAAGACGCAGGAAAAGGGATGTCTGCCGAAAAACTATCAGAGATACAGTCGAACGCATCCGGAGTTGGGATTCGCGGAATGCGCGAGCGTGTCCGTCAGCTAGGCGGAGAGATCAGCATTCAGTCAGACAGTTCAGGAACGACTGTATCCGTATCGTTGCCCCACCCTATCGTTCCGAAGTGAGAGAACAAGAATAGAGGTGCGGATTCTCTCGATCCCAAAACCATAAGGTTGCCTAGCTTTATTCCAGTGTGATCTGGCGCTCCGGGAATCACTATCGAAAGTGATTTGACAACTCCCTGCCCACTACTGGCAGGAGAGCGTGAAGCTTTTTACCGATTGCGCCCGAGCCACGGTCCTCGAAAACAATCTGGCATTTCGAGTCAAAATGAATGCAAAGCGCAGCCAACCCAGCTGTGCGGAACTTTTATCTCAAATGGCCAACCGATATCGGGCGCAAACGCCGACCACTGTGAAGCGTCCGCAATCTTAGGATTACCGGTACAGGGAGCTGTGTGAACACCTTGAACGAGATTCAGGAAGTTTCTTTACGTGTCAACGGTACGCATGGATGATCACGCTTCTCCATCGCCGTGCTAGTCTCTATCCCGACCTTGAAAGAATTACTCCCACCTGCGCTTCCCACCATACCAGGCTGCGCGAATTGTTGACCGCGCTGCATTGGCCTGTTGACGCGACCCTTGCGATCATGGTGTTCGTTGCACCCATAACCCCGCCGGCATGGAGGGATTCGAGTCGAAATGGTGACAGCTCGGACCGTTGCAAATGCGAGTACTCATCGGTGCGGAACCGTACCACCTGGAGCCGAGGCTTCGGCAAAGAGACTCCCTGGTCGCTACGGCTGAGCCTCTTCAACAGCGTTCAACCTCCGATCCGCTTTTGAGAGTGGTCATTTATGACCAGCCATCAGGTTGTTTGGAACGTAATATCGGTATTGTGAACTACTCTCAAGAATTCAGGGTCAAGAGCGCACCAGGCGGC
Source organism: uncultured Acidobacteriaceae bacterium (assembly GCA_963846085.1). GTDB lineage: Bacteria > Acidobacteriota > Terriglobia > Terriglobales > Acidobacteriaceae > Acidiflorens. The sequence goes on from CAWJUN010000001.1 coordinate 30,920, forward strand.
GACGTTGTGCGCTTTTGCGCTTAATTCCCTTAAATGCTCCCTGACCAGGCCTGACTCCATGGCAATAATTCCCGATGCCCGAGACTATCCCCGATTCAAACTTGATATCGAAATCCAAGTTTGTTCTCGGGCGTGTGTGGTACTGAGAGGACGGACAGTGGATATCAGCGAGTCTGGAATCGCAGCCTTGATAAGAATCGAAGTTCCCATGGGCGAGTTGGTGAAATTGGATTTCGTGCTCCCGTTGGGAAAAGTGATGATTTACGCGATTGGTCGTGAGAGGAATGCTTTTCGCTACGGCTTCCAGTTTGCCGAATCCAACTCCGCGCTAGAACTCATTCGCCATACCTGCCGCGATTTGGCCATCGATCGGTCTCTGATCGGGATCGCCTGATCGGATGCAAAAGGTCACCGTGTCGTCGTCGAACTCTCCATCACTCGAGGAAATGCGGGCCGCCTCACACTCAATGGTTGTAACGTACGAAATCGTAAATTGAAGTTGAGGTGGGCCAATTGTGCTGGACCTTGCCTTTAGAGTTGCCCGTTATAACGAGAGATTTCTGGTCAAAATACTTCCCGGATTGCGGTTGCCGTGCTTTGACTGCCGCGTTTAACCACTCATGAGAACGATCTCCTCTGGCGGACCGTAGCCGCGTTCGAACGCCCCGGTTGGAATTGCATACCGCTTTAACTCGTTCCAATTGCATCGGCTGGGAACCGGAGGTCTGCCGCAGGAACAATAGAGCGTCCAATCCTCTGCAATGCCCTCAACCAGCGGCATTAGGTATGACCCATTGCGATACGGGGTGCTGCCGGGCAGGTATCGAGTATGGCAGTTAGGGCACTCGACACAATGGCGCACGCGGGAAGGGCACATAAGAGAAGAGCGGCGATGTTTTGCCGGCTAACCGTTCATCAGTCCGGCGTTACCTCGCCGTGGAAACAGAAAGTTGGCAGCTCTGCGTTTGGTGGACTCGCAAAGATCAGCTGTGCTGCACAAACCATAGTGAAATAGATGCTGCGGAAATGGACGCTTGCGGACTTCAATCCGAACAAGTAGACGTTTGCGGACTTGGTTGCCTCCGAGAAATCTGACACGTGGATTGCAGTCCGAAAACGTCTAGGGGGTTCGACCAAGTGGGCTATGATTTGGGCGGGTAAAGCGAAGACTAAGAAATGAACCTCGATTTACAGGTGTGTTCGCGGGCGCGACTGACGCGTGACCCTAGGTTTGACGGCAAGTTCTTCATCGGCGTCCTCGGGAGCGGTGTTTATTGTCGTTCAATTTGTCCCGCGCCTACGGCGAAGGAAAAGAATGTCCGCTATTTTCCGAGTGCGGCTGCGGCCGCGGAAGCCGGATTTCGTCCCTGCTTGCGATGTCGTCCCGAGAGTTCGCCTGGAACTCCAGCGTGGTTGGGAACCTCGAACACGGTTTCGCGAGCGTTGCGCTTGATCGGTGAGAGTGGGCTTGAGGACGGTGGGGTAGAGGTTCTCGCGGAACGTTTGGGCGTTGGATCGAGGCACTTGAGGCGTTTGTTTCTGAAACATCTTGGCGCGACTCCGATCGCCGTGGCTCAGACTCGCCGACTGCACTTCGCAAAGAAGCTTATCGATGAAACGAGTTTGCCAATGAATCAGGTCGCGCTAGCCTCCGGATTCGGCTGCGTTCGGCGATTCAACGCCGGTATTCGCAAGGTCTATCATCGAACACCCACTCAAATTCGGCGGCTGGCGCGACAGACTGAGATTCAACCGGACCATCACTATGTCTTTCGCCTTCACTTTCGTCCACCGTACCACTGGCAGGGCATGTTGGATTTTCTGGCAGCGCGAGCGACACCGGGGGTCGAAGCTGTAGAAGATGGCAAGTATCGGCGGACCTTCTCTTTGAGTGGCCGCGACGGATATTTCGAGGTTGCCCTCGCGGAGGGACGTGATGCTCTTCTTCTGCGGATAGCCTTCAGCGACCCTCAGTTGCTGTTCTTCATTGTGGAACGCGTTCGCTCGATGTTCGATTTGAACGCAGATTGGGCAGCCATCGTGCAACATCTCAAGAGTGATCCCGCGTTGCGCGCGAAGGTGGAGGCCGATCCCGGGATCCGTGTACCGGGCTGCTGGAACGGCTTCGAACTTGCCGTTCGCGCAATTCTCGGACAACAGATCACGGTTAAAGGCGCAACGACGATGGCCGGCCGCATGGCAAACTGCTTTGGCAAACCCTTCGGTGGGGTATCGGGTCTGACTCACATTTTTCCCACACCCGAGGTTCTCGCCAGTGCACCGCTCGGCAAGATTGGGCTAACGGGCAAGCGAATAGAAACCATCCAGGCTTTGGCGCGGGCGGTTCGGAGTGGCAAGATCCGCTTCGAGGGAGGTGCCAGCTCTGAGCCGATTCTGAACCGGCTCATTGAGATTGCGGGAATAGGAAAGTGGACGACGCAATACATAGCCATGCGCGCGCTTGGGGAACCGGATGCATTTCCCTCCAGCGACCTTGGGCTCTTGCATGCCATGGCTCTGGACAACTCTCGTGACCTCGAGTTTCGGGCCGAAGCCTGGAAGCCTTGGCGCGCTTACGCGACGATGTATCTTTGGAGAATCTGCAGCCAACGCTCAACTTACGAAAACGAGCCGAGTCGCAAACATCAGGAAACGGCAGCAGCAATGGCAGTGACCCACCAAACCATGTCAATCGTCGTGTAAGTCGGGCCGCGATTCGTAGAGTGAAATGTCACTCTGCGCCAAGAAGCCTTGAAAGGACCCCACGGAGAATTGATCCACAAATTGTGGGTGCCGTGATTGTGTTCAGCCCCAACTATGAGTTTTTCTCAGCGGGCATCTTGCAGCCACCCTATTTCGACAGCGACGGCGATGCCGTCTCTAACTATGGTTCGGCGGGTGAGGGCATTGCCCACGAAATCAGCAACAGTTTCGACGAACTTGGCGACATCTTCGTTTCTCGATCCACCTGCGCATTCCTAGCTGGCGCCTCAGTCTAGGGTCGCATCCCCAGATAACGTCGCTATCGGGTGGCGTACTAGCCCAACGTATCCCTAACAAGCAAGTTCGAGACAAAACCTTGAATGGAATGGAAGGCCAGGTCAAAAGTGAAATCCGCCGCCGCAGATCAGTACTTCTCCAGTCACATAGTCGGATAGCGGAGAGCAGAAAAACAGCACCGCGCCGGCTGCCTCCTCGGGAGTACCCATGCGCCCCAGCGGACATGCGGCGGCGACGGAATCAAGCATCGCAGGTTGAACGCCGATCGGAATTTCCTTACCTTTTACATTAATTGTTCCCCCCGGCTTAAGCGGTTGCGTCATGCGAGTCTGGATTAGACCAAAACCAACGGCATTCACGTTAATGTTGTACCGGCCCCACTCTTTCGCGAGTGTCTTTGTGAGTCCAATGATTCCGGCTTTGCCTGCGGAATAGCTTACCTGTCCGGGATTTCCATCCGTTCCGGAAACCGAAGTGATGTTCACAACTTTTCGCATCACGCGCTGGCCACCGGATATCTCACGTTTCGCGGTTTGGCGAAGATAATCGGATGCCGCACGCAACAAGCGGAAGGGCGCCACGAGGTGGATGTTTAGCATCGCCAGGAATTGCTCGTCGGATGTTTTCTGGATTACGCTGTCCCAACTAAAACCAGCGCAGTTGACGATAATGTCAATCGAATTGAAGGCTTCGAGCGCGGTGTTTATGGCTTGGGGGGGAACTCCGGCTCCATTAAGTCGCCATAGATGATTGCGACTCGGCTAGAAACGCTAACGGAAGCCTGCATCTCGATCAAGGCTTCCTGATCCAAATCGCAAGCAAGTACATTTGCGCCGACCGACACTAGTCGTTGCACAACCGCCCTGCCGATTCCTCGTCCGCCTCCCGTGACGATGGCGGTTTTCCCACTAAGCGTGAACGGAGATTGTATTGATACGGAATCTTCCCCAATCATAGCTGCGCATACTCCTTAGTAAAGCGTGACTCGCGGAAGTAAAGCGTGACTCGCGGAGATCACGATTGCGAGCCCCGCGACGATATATAGCCACATCATTAAAAAAAATCAAAATTCCCTCTTCCAAAAAGGAATGCTACTGATGCACAATGCCGTGCACAGGTTCCATTCGGACATAACAGTGTTCGATTCGGACAGGGGGCGTCGTCATAACGGGTCGTCATCATGGAACTTCCGCTTTGGAACGAAAAACGGTACGCGCCGTACAAGCTGATAGCGCTCGTTGAGGTTCTCAATGAGCAGGGAATTCGACCGGAAGCGAGCCTGTCGGGTACAGGTCTCTCGGCCGAGAGTCTCGCAAAACCTGAGACTCTGACCTCCGTTCGCCAGTACATCACGGTATGTCACAACGCGCTTCAGCTATCGAAGACCCGCGAGACACCGTTTCGTACCGGTAGCCGAATTCCACTGTCTGCATATGGAATGTACGGGTTCGCCTTGGTATGCAGTCCGACAATTCGCGAGTACTTTCAGGTGGCCGTTAAGTACCACCGTCTCGCAACGCCGCTGCTTTCCATGTCATGGCGCGAGGAAGGCGACTATGTGTCCTGGGTTCTGCCGATGAATGCAGCGGTCACGCATCCTGACTCGTTGATGCGTTTTCTAATCGAGCAACAGTTTACCCAACTCAGCACTCATCTGCGAGCTGTCGTCGACCAAGGCTGTTGCCTGCCCGTTCGTGCATCGCTTCCATATTCAGCTCCGGCCCACACCCATCTTTATCCGCAGTATCTGGGTTGCCCGGTGCGGTTCAGTCAATCCACGGCGGAACTCACGTATCCCCGATCAATTCTTTCCGCAAAGCCGCGCATGGCGCACGGACTAACTTCCAAGATCATGCAGGAGACCTGCGATCGCATTCTTGGCGAAGTAAAGACCTCGACGGGCGTGGCTGGCGAAGTCTATCAAATCATCGCATCGACCCCTGGACATTCGCCGAGCATGGAAACTGTGGCCAAGCAACTCGCTACAACGGAGCGCACGCTCAATCGAAAGCTCAACGCTGAGGGCACCTCATTCACTCAAATTCTCGATGATGTCCGCTGCAATCTGGCAAAGGAGTATCTGCGTTCCACGAAACTCAGCGTCGAGGACATCTCAGAGCTGGTCGGATTCAGTGAGGCTGCGAATTTTCGCCACGCGTTCCGCAGATGGACAGGCAGCACACCTGCGCGTTTTCGCAATTAGAGTGCGACTTCGAGAATCCGAATTGTCAGGTGGATTCCTAACAGGCAAGTTTTTGCAGACTCCCTATGCCAAGGTTCAAGACTCTGATCAGCGGCATGTCTCTTACGGAGTGTCCGCGTTGGCGTGATGGAAGGTTGTACTTCTCGGACTTTTACACGCAGAGAGTCCTTGCCGTCACGCTCGACGGCATGATCGAGACAATTGCTACAGTGCCGGGTCAACCCTCTGGACTTGGGTTTCTGCCCGACGGCAGAATGCTGATTGTCTCGATGCGCAACCGCAAGATATTGCGTCGAGAATTCGATGCGTCTCTCGTCGAGCACGCCGACCTCTCGAATCTCGCGACCTGGTATCTGAACGACATGCTTGTCGATCGCGAAGGACGGGCTTGGGTGGGCAATTTCGGGTTCGATCTAATGGGTGGCGCCAAAGTTACCACGACGAACCTGATCTGTGTCGATACGAACGGTTGGGCGAAGGTCGCAGCCGTTGGACTTGGTTTTCCCAACGGCATGGTTCTGACTCCGAATGGCAAGACGTTGATCGTTGCGGAAACAACAATGAACCGACTCACTTGCTTTGAAGTCACCTCCGGTGTACTGGGCAGACAGAGGACTTGGGCGGCGTTCGGCGAGCCTCCAACCTCGACCGACTTTGCCGAGCTTTTTAGGCAGGTGGAAGTTGCTCCCGATGGAATCTGTCTCGATGCAGAAGGAGCCATCTGGGTGGCCGACGCAAAGAATGGCCGGTTGCTGCGCGTCGCTGAGGGCGGCAGCATCCTTGAGGAACTGACGACCGATGGTATGAGCGTATTCGCTTGCATGCTCGGTGGAATCGACGGCCGAACACTATTTGCGTGTGTGGCTCCCACATTCCACGAGGCCGAGGCATCCGCGAACCACCGCGCTGCGATTTGGACGACCGAGGTCGATGTTCCTCGGGCTGGACTGCCGTAGGCGTCAGCGGTGCCGAAGTAGGCTGATAGTTCGGAAGATGCAAGGCCGGAGCTTACGCGCCGGCCTTCTGATTTATGTGGCCATCACGGCGGGAGCAGCGGAGCGGGGTTCGGCCGGGGATTTGCGACGGAGGATGGCAGCGGAGAGGAGAGTAATGATAAGTCCGACGGGCAAGGGCTCTATGAAAGTGTAAGCCATGTTGACCAGCGGGTTCTGGTAGAGCTGCTGAGAGTGCTGTATGGCGGCGACCTGCGCGGCCGTGGTGGCTGGGTCAAGTCCGGAGGATTGGACCTTATGAATCTGCGCCGCGAAGTAGCCGTCCATAAAGTGGGGCATAAACTTGAAGTAGAGTACTTCCCACATGGCGACGTAGCAGAGGGTGGTAATGAAGGCGATCATGATGCCGCAGGCGAAGGCGCGGCCGAACGAGATCTGACCATCAAGGGTGTTGTCGCGATAGCTGCGGATGCCGACGTAGATGAGCAGGAACGACGCTACCATTATGGTGTAGCCGAGAACCATGCTGTGGCCCGAGCCGATCTTGTCGGCGAGCAATAGCGAGCCCCCCATAAGGACGGAGATGACGACGCCGGCGATGAGGCCGAAGGTGAGAACGGTTTTCTTCATGTGAGTCTCCTGTGCGAGTTGAGAATGGGGTCACGATACGGTGGCAACGCGCTGGATGTCGTCATCCTTTTTGATGATTTTGCATGCAGGGAGTGGAAATCATGCTTTCGGGTGAGGTGGTCACGGCAGGAGGCCCAGCTCCTTGCCGCGCTGGACGGCTTGGGTGCGGCGGGCGGCTCCGAGCTTGTCGAAGGCTCGGGCACAATGGGTCTTGACCGTGTTTTCGGAGACGAAAAGCTGGGCGGCGATCTCGCGGTTGCTGAGGCCGCGGGCGACTAAGGTGAGGATTTCGAGTTCGCGGGGCGTGATGCCGAGGGTCTGCTGCTGGGCGGTATTGGGAGCGAAGGGTTCGGGGGCGGAGGCCCCCGCAGGCGCTTTCGCGGGAACCAGCACCTCTTTTACCACGATCGTCTCGCGGATGGTCTCGCGACGGCTCGTGATGCGGAGGCCGAGCCAGATGCCGAAGGCCGCGAAGAGGATGGCGACTAGCGCGCCGTACAGTTCGACCGAGTGTTCGATGACGATGAAGCGGTATTCGGTGTATTGGAGGGTGGCAATGAGCAGACCGCCGACAAGACCGAAGATGAGGACGTGGCGCTTCATGCTGGGGCTGTGAAAAAGTATATCGCCGCCTGCCCTCGAGTTCGCTTGCATCTCAAGGCCCCTAAACAGATGCGCCCATGAAAGGTGTCGGCGCAGATACAAACTTCACAAAAACCTCGCTGCCCGCAACCGAAAATCGGCGGGTTAATACTGCGGTGTTAAAAACTGACATCAAGTTGTCCGCTCGGAACCTGTCGTCTCAGGCTTTTGCTCTCCATTATCTCTCGGGGCTACGTGGGAGACGATGGCACAGAAGAATCGCAAGATCATCCTGAGCTGCGCCATTACTGGTTCGGTTCATACGCCGACAATGTCGGAGTATCTGCCGATTACTCCGCAGCAGATCGTTGATAGCGCTCTTGAGGCTGCCCAGGCCGGAGCGGCAATTCTTCATCTCCACGCCAGGAACCCTGAGAACGGCAGGCCTTCGGCGGATCCGGCCCACTTCCAGCAGATTTGTCCTGTTCTGGCAGAACGAACGGATGCCATCTTGAACATCACGACGGGTGGCAGCGCTCGGATGAGTATCGAAGAGCGACTTGGCTATGCCCTGAAGGTCAAGCCCGAGATGTGTTCGCTGAACATGGGGTCGATGAACTTTTCTTTTCATCCCGTGGCCGAACGAATCACGGATTGGCGCTATGACTGGGAGAAAGGGTACGTCGAAGGCAGCAAAGACGTCGTTTTCAGAAATACATTCGCCGATATTGAATACATACTGCACAACCTTGGAGAAGAAGGTACACGCTTTGAGCTCGAATGCTATGACGTAGGCCATCTTTATAACCTCGCCTACTTCATTGATCGCAAAATTATCAAGCCGCCGATTTTTATTCAGGCTATTTTCGGAATTCTCGGCGGGCTCGGTCCCGATCCGGAAAATCTCTTTGTGATGCGATCAACTGCGGATCGATTGTTCGGCCGGGAAAACTACCAATTGTCGATTTTGGGTGCAGGACGCCACCAGATGTCGCTTCTCACAGTCGGCGCCATTCTCGGCGCAAACGTGCGCGTAGGTCTGGAAGACAGCCTTTATCTCGGTCCCGGAGCGAAGGCGAAAAGCAACGCTGAACAAGTCAGAAAGATACGGCGAATCTTGGAAGAACTTTCCTTGGAAATTGCCACGCCTTCTGAAGTCAGGGAGATGTTGCAACTAAAGGGTGCGGAGAACGTCCGCTTCACTTCTTCTGCACAACCAGTCAGCGAGACGAGTTCGAGCGGGAACTAGGATGAGCATGACTTCCACTTTCAAAGACCGACTTTACCCTCCCCCGGGACTTCGCGTCTTGGTGACGGCCGGAGCTTCTGGAATAGGAGCGGCCATCGCATCTGCCTTCGCGGAAACTGGCGCCAAAATCCATATCTGCGATATCGACGACGCTGCCCTGGCGGCCTTCCAGAAGTCCCTCCCTGGCGCCCAGGTGACCAAGGCCGATGTGGCTGATGAAAAGCAGGTCGCGTCGATTTTCGAAACTCAGTCGAAGAAATTTGGCGGCCTCGACGTGCTCATCAATTGTGCCGGCATCGCCGGGCCGACGGCTGGAGTAGAAGACATTAGCGAAGAAGAGTGGAATCGCGCCATCGACGTAAATCTTAACGGCCAGTATCGCTGCCTCCATCACGCGGTGCCGATGCTGCGACATTCTCAGTGCGGCAACATTGTTTGTATTTCGTCCATTGCCGGGCGCATGGGCGTGCAGTGGCGCACTCCGTACGTCGCAACAAAATGGGCCATCGTAGGAATCGTTAAATCGCTTGCCATTGAACTCGGGCCCAGTGACATCCGTGTGAACGCAGTGCTGCCGGGGATTGTCGAGGGACCCAGAATGGATGGCGTTATCCGCGCACGCGCCAAAGTAGAAGGTGTCGAAGAGGCGGCGATGCGGGCGGAGTATCTCAAGAAAATTTCGTTGCGCCGCATGGTGACGGCAGACGACGTGGCGCTGATGTGCCTCTTCCTGTGTTCGCCGGCAGGTCGAAATGTCACGGGACAGGCCATCAGCGTGGATGGAAATGTCGAATCTTCGTAGATCGTAAGTGCCGAAGTAACGGAGGATTGCTTCAATGTTGAACGCAAGCCCGATCGATGATCTAAGGCAAGCCCACAAGGCGGCTCGCCGACAAACCGCCTCGCCCTACCCGTGCGCATTCGCGACGTTAGTCGCATGCGCACTGATTACCGCTAGCAGCCTGCTATTCGCGCAGACAACTGGAACAGGCGCCATCAGCGGTGCGATCACGGATCCCACGTCAGCCATGTTGGCGGGTGCTCAGGTCAAGGTTACGGATATAGCGACGGGCTCGACGCGAACTTCGCAATCCAACGACCACGGACTGTATCTTGTGTCGCTGCTTCCACCCGGGCACTACAGGCTCGAAGTGACGAAACAAGGATTCAAGATCGCTTCGTCGTCGGACGTGCAGGTGATTGTGGCGGAGACGACGGTACTCAACATACGGATGGAAACGGGTGCGGTGACCGAGACGATAACCGTGGCCGCTTCAACCGTGGACCTACAAACCGAATCGAGCGAATTGGGCCGGGTGACGGATTCGGAGATGCTGGAGAACCTGCCACTGGTTGCACGTAATTTCACCCAGGTCATTGGCTTGAACCCGGGCGTCTCGCAGGAGGTCAACAACGCGAGCCAGATTGGAAGAGGCGGCGGCAGCCAGGATGCCAATCCCCAGGGCGGAAGCATCATGAGCCAGGGAGCCACTTCGACTGACAACAATTTTCAAATGAACGGGCTCACCATCAACGACATTCAAGGTTCGTGGATTTACTCGTCAGGAATTCCGGCACCCAATCCCGATACCATCCAGGAATTCAAAGTGCAGACGGCCATGTTCGATGCCACGACGGGCCGCAATGCCGGGGCCAATGTCGATGTCATTACGAAAGGAGGCACGAACGAATACCACGCATCCTTGTTCGAGTATTTTCGGAATGAGGATCTAAATGCCAATGATTGGTTTGCGAATGAATCGGGCGTGCCACGTGGCATTCTGCGGCAGAATCAATATGGATTTACCGCAGGCGGTCCAGTGATCAAGAACAAGCTTCTGCTGTTTGGTTCCTTTCAGGGCACGAAGCAGTTCAATTCTACGGACGCCTCCAACCATAAATTCGTCCTTCTTCCTCCCATAACGAACGACCGGTCGGCAGCAGGATTGGGCGCAGCTTTCGCGGGCGATTACGGCTACCTTGGTCCGCTCTTTGGCACCATCCTGCCTGATGGTTCAAACATCGCCCCCCAGGCTTTGGCGCTGTTCCAGGCTAAACTGCCCAACGGCCAATACGTAATACCGACACCGCAAACCATCGACACTTCCCGCCCGCTCGAGGTGCAGGGCAGCGCATATCTGAACTCGCCCGGCTTTTTCAACGAAAACCAATGGATGGTGAACGGCGACTACCTCGTCTCAGACCGGAACAAGATCGCGCTTCGCTATTTCGGCGCGCTCAGCAATGTAGAGTGGACGACCTTATACCAGACGGAAGGATTTCCACTCCGTCAGCCAGAGCGCTTCGATGTGGCGTCTATCGCAGACACCTACGCCGTGAGCGCCAACCTAGTGAACCAATTCGTGGTTGGCTTGCATCGGTCGACATCGAACCAGAGCTACGGCAATGCGTTTACTTTTTCGAGTCTCGGCATGAACGTCCCGGCAGAAGATGACGCGTATCCCAATCTGTGGATCGTAGACGATGGCTTCCAGACAGGCACGACTTCGGCGTTGGCCTTCTTGCAGGAGGAATACCAATTCGCCGACACATTGTCATGGGTCAAGGGTAAGCATCAGCTCACATTTGGTGGTGGCTTTACCTCCGGCAGGGATAATATGTCGAAATTCGACTTCGAGGCCTATGTACTCCCGTTAACCTGGGCAGATTTTCTGCTGGGCCAGAGTTATTTGCCCTATGGGGTGCCTTATAGCAACCTCTACGAGACCTATGAAGGTATTGGGGACTTGCAGCGCGATTGGAGATACAAGGATGCCAACGCTTTCATCCAAGACAACTACAAAGTAGCGAAGCGCCTCACGCTCAACCTCGGCCTGCGCTACGAGCGGATCGGCGACCTCGGGTCCGCCAATGGCGGGGGAAACGTCGATGTGTCCAAGATTAATCCCAATCCGCCGGCGGGGGGCAGTCTCGACGGCTATCTGGTGAACTCCAATTACCACGGACCAGCTCTCCCCGCTGGAGTGATCCAAGGCCAGAATAAATTCGGGTTCAATGGCGATGGCCAAAATACGTGGAATCCGCGTTTCGGGTTTGCCTGGCTGCTGCCGGGCAGCGATCGTTTTGTCCTACGAGGAGGTATCGGTACATATCACACTACTACCGAGGGCCAGATGAATCTTCTACTGGCCGCGGAAGCTCCCACGGGCTTGTGGAGTGTTCTTACAGGAACTTATAACGCAGCTTCAACTGACGCCAATCCTTTCCCGGCTGCTCCAGCCTTCCCAGTGTTCACGCCTTACTCTCCCTCAACCGAATTCACTCTGGCTGCGCTGGCCATGAATTGGCGTCCCCCGACCACCTATCACTACAGTCTTGGCCTGCAGTCGAGACTCCCGGGAGGTGCAATCCTCGACGTCTCGTATGCCGGGGCACGCGACCTGCACACAATTCTCGGCAGGACGATCAACCAAGCGCCTCTCGCCTCTGCGACGAACCCGATTCGCGGCCAGACCACAAATACCGTTGCGAACATTCCTCTTCGCGCACCCTACATCGGCTGGACTCCAAACACGATGTATTACTTCGGAACCGATGGCGAGGCCTGGTACAGCTCTTTGCAAGCATCGCTCACGCAAAAATTCAGACATGGTTTTCAGTACCAGGCTTCTTACACTTGGCAGCGGTTGTTGAGCCCTGTCCCGGGCTTCACCACGGGGTCGAACGAATTCGGACCATCCGGCGATCAGACACAGCTGCGCGCTCACCAGTCTGGATACGGACCGGATTACAATATCCGGCCGGAGCGGTTTGTGTTGTCCGCGTACTACGCTATCCCGACCCTAGTGAAATCGAATCGCTTCCTGGCAAACGCGCTCGGCGGGTGGAGCATCGCAACCGCGACCGTGGTTCAGGATGGCCAGCAGAGCAGCATCACGTTTAATAACATCTACAACGCCTACGGCATCACCGCCGACAGGGCGAGCTACGCGCCGGGTTGCACCGCGAAAAATGTGTCGACTTCCGGATCAATCAGTCATCGAGTGAACAACTACATCAACACAGCTTGCTTCACGGCTCCGGCAGTGATCGGTGACGACGGCATTGCGACTGGTTTTGGGGACACGCCCAACGGAATTCTGCGCGAGCCTGATCAGGCCGTTGTCGATCTCTCCCTCAGTAAAAGCCAAAAACTGCAGTGGCCGAGAGAAGGCACCAGCGTGCAATTACGAGCTGACTTCTTTAATGCTCTCAACCACCCGAATTTCGCCGGTCCGGATAATGCCTACACCACGACGCCCTCCGCTTTTGGGAAAATCACTTCGATGAGTACCAATCCGCGAGTGATTCAATTAGCGTTGAGGTTTGCATTCTGAAATCGGAGGACGGGATGAACAAAGTTCTGGCACGAAGTCGCCGGTTCGCCGCAATGCTCGCGGCAATCACGGTGATGACTGTATGCAGTCGGGGCACAGCACAAACCACACACAACGACGAGTTCGTGCAGCGCAATGGAACCAAGCTGACACTCGCCGGTACAGACTTCCGCTACAGCGGCCCGAATATCGAGTGGCTTGGAATTGAAGCTTACGGTCCCGATGATTCTCTTGGACCTCGATACCCTTCACACCTTGAAGTCGACGATGCGCTGGATACCGCCAAGATGATGGGCGCGCGTGTCGTACGTTCGCAAACTATGGGCGATAGTGTGGGATGTGATCTCTGCCTTGAGCCCAAAGCTGGAGTCTTCAATCCAGAAGCCTTCAAAGTTGTTGATTACGCCATCAAGGCCGCACACGAGCGTGGGATTCGGCTCATCATCACCTTAGTAGGCGACTGTTCGAACTGCGCAATGGCTGGCGAAGGAGAGTATCTATCTTGGAAGGGCAAGCGGGATTTCAGGCAGTTCTTTACCGATCCTGAGGTCATCGGCGAATTCGAAGAGCACATTCGGGCACTGCTGGACCACAAAAATGTCTTCACCGGTATCGCATACAAAGACGATCCCACCATCTTGGCTTGGGAAAACTGCAATGTGTGCGGAATCTTTGTGGCGTCGTCAGGCAACTTAGATCCTTACGTTCACTGGATCGACACGATCGGAAGCTTCATCAAGTCCATCGACAAGAAACATTTGTATGAAGACGACAGCGGCCTATTTCTTTTTGATCCGAAAGCGCTCGATGCAACAACGACCGACATCGTGACGGCGGAATACTATCCGCACTGGGATGCACTTTTTGGCAGCGGACAGAAGACGACAGCCGAGACCTTTTCCAAGCACGCTGCGACAGTGACAGGCAAAGGCAAGGCGTATATCGCCTGCGAGTACGGCTGGGACGTTACCGACTGGCCCGCGCGTGAAGACTTCCAGAAAGTGTTGCATGCTTTGGAGTCTGACCCGAAGATCTCGGGCGACGGCTATTGGGCCCTCCAGGCGCACGCCGATAAGTTCGGCTGGCAACTTATTTCCGCACCATCCAACAGCACTTCTTACGCAAAATGGGGTGAGACGGGTCAGTGGTGGTCTTTATTCTATGGCGGAGTCAAGACCCTTGTGGATTCCGCTGAAGACATGCAAGCTCGCGCCGAACTTCTGCGCACGCACGCCTTTGTCATGGCAGGCTCACCGGTACCTCCGCATCCCGTGCCTGCGCCTCCAGTCATTACCTTTAAGGGCATCGGACTACTGGGATGGCACGGTTCAGCTGGGGCAGTCATCTACAGCGTGCAGCGTCGCTCCGGTGACTCAGACCGATGGGAAACAGTCTGCGATCGATGCATCACCGATGCCGACACTCCCTGGGTGGATGCTGATGCCGCGAAGAGTTCGATCGCGAATTTATTCGCGACCCAATACCGCGTGATTGCTTATAACGCGGACGGCAAAGCCAGCGATCCTTCGGCGGAACGCTAGCGTGAGGGGCCACCACCAACACGAAGCGCGGGCGGAAATCGCTCAGATCGATCTACGGTCGAAGCCTGAGGCTGCAACACCCGGACGACGTGCCTGGGTCGCCCTTGGCATGCTGTGGTTTGTCTACGTCTTGAACTTCCTGTCGAGGCAACTGCCGGCAATCCTTGCCAAGCCGATTCAGGATAGCCTGCACGTCTCAGACGGCAAATTGGGATTGGTCAGCGGCCTCTACTTCGCGCTTTTTTACTGCTTTATCTCTATTCCGGTCGGTTGGGTAGCCGACAAAACGAACCGGTCCAGGGTGCTGGCGGCGGCGTGTGCAATCTGGAGTGCAGCAACGATGTGCTGTGGCCTCGCAGCAACGTATCCGCAGCTTGTCCTCGCATATATGACAGTTGGCTTCGGCGAAGCGGGCGGCGTTCCGCCCTCCTATTCGATTATTTCCGACTATTTCCCGCCTGGCCGCCGGGGAACAGCGCTTGGTCTCTATAATCTCGGCCCCGCGTTTGGCGCTACACTCGGGATCGCATTCGGCGCTTCCATCGCCGCTGCTTTCAGTTGGCGTTATGCATTTCTATTCCTTGGCAGCGTCGGCCTGGTCGCGTCGGTCGCAGTCCTCCTGTTCGTCCGTGAACCCCAGCGCGGCGGTTTGGATCGCATCCCCGACCAAGTGGCCGCGGGCGAGACAGGCTTCTGGCGCACCCTCGCCATGTTCTTTGCGCGCCCTTCTCTCAGACTCGCCGCTTTCGCGGCTGGCGCCACCCAATTCATCGCCTACGGTCTGCTCAACTTCGTAGTCCTTTTCCTCATGCGCGAAAAAGGAATGGTGCTCAAAGAAATCGCCGTCTATTACGCCTTGGTGGTTTTGATCGGAGTCGGCGGCGCTATGTTCGTCTCAGGCCGGTTGATTGACCGGTTCACGCGAACCTCGAAACAGGCTTATGCGCTGGTTCCCGCTACTTCACTTGCTCTCGCCATTCCCTTCTACTTGCTTTTCGTCTGGGCGCCCTCATGGCATCTTGCCCTGCTATTCCTTGTGGCCACGCTTTTTCTGAACTATTTCTATCTCTCATCGATGGTCACGCTTGTGCAGGAAGAGGTACGGCCCGACCAGCGCGTCATGTCGGGCGCGTTGCTGTTGCTCGTGATGAATTTCATAGGTCTCGGCCTCGGACCTACTTACGTAGGCGCAGCCAGCGATTTTTTTCATGCAGCCCACCCCCATAGCTCGCTACAAATTGCCCTTTACACACTCGTGCCGTTTTATCTCGTGGCTATTTTGCTCTTTTTAAGACTCGCGCGCGTGCTTGCCCGCGAGAACAATGCGCCGGGAGTTACCGTATGAGCCTGCATCGTTACTTTATCCTGTGGAGCACCATCGTCGGCTGTCTTGCCGGCTGTCTGGCTACGCCACCTTTATATTGCGCCGAGGGAAACTCATCCAAGGCATCGCCAACGGAAGCCAAACGCAGCCCAATTGCCGATTCTCCTGCAGGCAAGGTAGAAGGTCTCACCGAAGGCAGGCTGCATGTATTCAAGGGCATCCCCTACGTGTTGCCTCCCGTCGGCCCCGCACGCTGGAAACCGCCCAGTCCTATGCCTCGCTGGGAAAGCGTCCGAAAAGCAACTGACTTCGGGCCCGCATGCCTGCAACCCAAACCGCAACTCTCGAACATCTACACTCGCGATCCGATGCCGATGAGTGAGGATTGCCTGACGCTGAATATCTGGGCTCCGGTCGATGCGCGCAACGCGCCAGTTTTCTTCTGGATATACGGTGGCGCGCTCGTTGGAGGCGCGAGCCGGGAGCCACTCTATGACGGAACACAGCTCGCGAATCGAGGCATCGTCGTCGTTTCCATCAACTATCGATTGGGCGTTCTCGGCTGGCTTGCCCATCCAGAGCTCAGCGCCGAATCGCCAGATGGAGTATCGGGCAATTACGGCCTTCTCGATCAGATCGAAGCCCTGCGCTGGGTTCAGCACAACATCTTCGCATTCGGCGGTGATCATTCCAACGTGACGATAGCCGGAGAGTCCGCCGGAGCGCTAAGCGTGATGTACCTAATGGCAGCGCCTGCCGCTCGAGGCTTGTTCTCGAAGGGAATCGCGGAAAGCGCCTACATGATCTCCATGCCTGAGTTGAAGGAACGCAAGTTCGGCTCACCATCTGCCGAGGCAAGCGGAACGAAGATTGCTACCGCCCTTCACGCCACGAGCCTCGCCGCTTTGCGCGCGATGGACGCACGCACGTTGGCTGACGCCGCGCCGGCAACTGGCTACGCCCCGTGGCCCACGATTGACGGGCACGTCCTCCTGCGCCAGCTTGTCGACGTCTTCGACCGGGGAGAGCAAGCGCCCGTGCCCCTGCTCGTCGGTTTCAACAGCGGCGAAATCCGGTCGTTAAGAATCCTTGCCCCTCCTCCCCCGGCGACTGCCTCCGAGTACGAAACCAAGATTCGTGAACGGTATCTGGATCTGGCGGATGAATTCCTCCGGCTCTACCCCAGCACCAACCTGCAGGAGAGTGTATGGGCGACGACCCGAGACGCACTTTACGGCTGGACTGCGGAGCGACTCGTTAGAAAGCAGACCGCACTGGGGCAACCGGCTTTTCTCTATCTCTTTGATCATGGGTACCCTTCTGAAGAATCTGCTGGCCTTCACGCCTTCCACGCCAGCGAGTTGCCCTACGTGTTTGGCACGTTCGGAGGCACGCCGCCGCTTTGGCCGAAAATTCCAGCAACACACGAAGAGACGAAACTTTCCGACGCCATGATTGGCTATTGGAGTTCCTTTGCGCGTACTGGACGGCCACGGGCTGTGAATGAACCCGACTGGCCAGTATTCGGATCTAATGGTGCTTACATGGCATTTACGGATGATCCTCATCCGTCGGAACATCTTATGCCCGGGATGTACGAGCTCAATGAGGAGGTTGTTTGCCGGCGCCGAGCGAGCGGAAACCTACCCTGGGGCTGGAACGTGGGCATCGTCTCACCGACAATACCGTCTCCATCGGAACAGTGTAAACACTAACGAGTCCCGACTGGCTTTGCCGGGCCGCCACAACTGCTCGTGTTGGCCAGCTACGTTCCGCCGCCAGTCAGCGCGTTTTTTTGGACGCTAGTAAAGGGACCGTAGAGGTCGCCAGTCGCCTTGGATGGAAGGCTGCCTCATCGAATCGAGAAAACAGGTGTGCCACTTTCGGGTGGTCCTCGCGGCGCAAGCCCAGTGGTCAGGCAGGACCCAGAGGGACCGCTGGGTCTCTTAGAAAGCCAGCCTTAGTGCAAACTGAATCTCGCGCGGAGTGCCTGAGCCCACAGGGGTGATTGGGTTCACGATGGCTGTGTTCAAGTTCACTGTTGTGATGATGCTGCCGAAGCCGGTGGGATTTGCCGGGTTGAAGGTGGCTTGCGGCGGGCCCAGTTGCGGGTGATTAAAGATGTTGAAGAACTCGGAGCGAAACTCGAGGCTCGTTCGCTCGGTAAGCGGGATGTGCTTACCGAGGCCGAAATCCATCTGCCAAGTGCCCGGCCCGCGGACGAGGTCGCGCGGCGCGGTGCCGAATGCCGTGCCTTGTGGTGTAGTCACGGGGGCAACAAATGCGGCGGGATTGATCCATTCCGCAATGGATTTGCCGCCCGGTGGAGTGAGAGAAACGCCGGGAACGAGATCGGGACGCAACGATCCAGACGACCCATCCAATGCGGTGTAACTGCTCGGGAGTAGCACATTCACGGGGAAGCCGGTGCGAGCCAAGGCCGTGGTCGTCAGCTCCCAGTTGCCCGCGATAGCGCCTGCAATCCCACCGTTGTTCAGCATGTGCTTGCCTTGCCCGAAGGGCAGTTGGTAGACGGAATTGGCATTGAACACATGCCGGGCGTCCCAGGCGCCGCTCGCAGTGTTGCAGGCTTGGCACAAAGGATTTTGCGGTGATATTTCGTCGCCATCGCCGCTGCCGTTCGAGCCGTTGTCGATCTCGTGCGACCAGGTGTAATTGGCGGCCACCAGCAGGCCGCGAGAGAAGGATCGCCGCAATCCAACGGAAAGAGCGTTGTAGGTGCTCATGCCGACGGAGCCGCGCCAGGGGATGGCTGGAGAAAACGCCGGGTATTGCGGAATTCCAGTGTTGGGATCGATCAAGTTCACGACGTTCGTTTCCAGCAAATGCACGCCGTGGCTTCCGAGATACGAGAACGTGCTAACGAAGTTGGCTGTCAACTCCTGTTGCAGCGAGAGACTCCACTGCTCAACGTAGGAGTCTTTGCGGTTGCGCTGTTCGGCGTTCGGAGAGAGGGTTCCGGAGACGCCGGTAAAATACGGAGTGACCGGATATGTAAGCTGCAAGGTTGAAGTGCTCTTCACGGCATAAGAGGGCACTTCATTCTTGGCGGGAAGATTCTGATCGTCCAGTTGTCCATCTTCGTGATAGATGCCGAATCCGCCTCGAACCACCGTGGGGCCGTTCTTACGTGGCGACCAGGCAAAGCCGATACGGGGATCGATATCGCCATAGTTCTGCTGGCCAAAACTGGCGCCCACCCCGCAGAATCCCTGCGCCCCGCAGGTCGCGAAATCGAACGGATTCGCCAAGCCGTTCTCCTCTTTGAAAAGATCGAAGAGGCTGTAGCGCACGCCCAAGTTGAGAGTCAAGTTAGGCAGCCACCTGTACTCGTCCTGGGCATAGCCGAAGTAATCGTTCTTACGCAGATGGTTGACCGGCAACGCGCCGGTGAGGCTAGCTTTGGTCACCAGATTCTGCGCCAGATCCTCTACGGTGTTGAACGTAACTTTGCCGTGCTCTTCAGAGCTCTGATTAAGTTGAATATGGCGGATCTCCGCGCCAAATTTGAAGGTATGGCGGCCACGATTCCATGTCAGATTGTCGAGCCAGGAAAATGAATTGCCCGCGTAAATGCTGTAGTAATCGTAGTTCTGGGTGACAAACCCCGGCCCTGGACCTTGAGCGATGGCGATTTGATAGAGAATGCCCGTTTGGTTGAGGTTGTAAGTGTTGGAAGTCGCGCGATTAAATCCAAACTTGGCCTCATTTACAAGTGTGGGACTGAAGATGTGAAGCAGTTCGATTGCACCGTTGACTGGCGAAGACACTCTCTGCTCGAGGTCGGTCGCCGCCGCAGAAAGCGGCTGCGTATCGACGGATCGATCGTAATTGAATCGCATGAACCCTGTGGTTCTTGTCGAGAAATGCTGGTCGAGCCGCAGCATGGCCGAATTTTCATTGACCACCTGAGTGCAGGCGCAGGTCAGCAGGTCAACGTCGGGGTCACTCGGAAAAGGCGTAAGAATCGTGTTGGGACCTGCTCCGGGGAAAGCATTGATGATCGGGTAGACAGGCGACGAGGTCGGAACGGTTGCTCGCAGCGATGCACTCGGCACGTCTCCGCTCGTTGGATAGCCCCAGTGTTGACGGTAGGCTTCGGCATCAAAGAAGAAAAATGTCTTGTCACGCTTGATGGGGCCCCCGAACGATCCGCCGAATTGATTCAGACGAAGCGGTTGCTGATTTTGGCCGTTGGACGCCCATCCCGGCTCGTCTGCGTCAAAAACGTTGTTCCGAAAGAACTCGAAGAGACGCCCATGGAAGCGGTTTGAGCCCGAAGGCGAAGTGACGTCCAGTTGCGGGCCGCCGGTTGCGCCTTCCTCGGCCGACGCCAAGAGCGAGTCGACGCGGAACTCCTGAATTGCGTCCAGCGGAATGGCCAACCGCACCCATGTACGCTGCGTCTGATTCACAATGTTAGTTGAGTCAACACCGTCGTAGGTCCAGTTGCTATCGTCGAGGCCCCGTCCTGCGAACCGGATCGAACGCTGGTTGCTGCCGCCGGTATCAATCGCGCCGGGGACGTATGCCGTCAGGGATGCCCAGTTGCGGCCATTCAGCGGCAATTCATCCGCCTGCTTTTTCTCGATCAAACCCGTAACCGCGCTGGTATTGCGGTCCATCAGCGCCGAACTGGAAGATACTTCCACCCGTTCGTCGCGCCCAGAAACTGGCAACGTCGCATCGAGGGTTCGCGTGCGGCCAATCACCTCTTCGACATCAACGAAGGTGAGCGACTTAAAGCCCTCATGCTCAAAAGTGATGGTATAGACACCTACCGGCAGCTCGGGAATGTTGTAGGTTCCGCTGCGAGACGACGTGGTTTCACGGCGAAGTCCGGTAGCCGTGTCGACGGCAGTGATGTGGGCCTGCGTCAAGACACTCCCAGTTGGATCCGTGACTGTGCCGTTTAGTCCAGCGCGGTCCACCTGTGCTGACGACAAAGAGACCAAGAATAGGATGGTGCTAACAAGACAGAACAGGCGAATGACTTTCGGCAGATGTTTTTCGGTTCGCAAGCCGGAGCACCGACAGTCAGTACAGCGATCTCCACCCGCCAGAAGGGAAGGGTATTCGTGCGGTTTCATAGATGTTGTCCTTGCCACCGAATCAAAATTCTCGCCCCGGAGAGGCGAGCGATCGTCGGATCATTAGGGGAACATTTTGACGGAGCCGAAACCTCGCAAAGTGTTCCCATTGCGTCGCGAAACCAACGAGCCTAATCGCGCATTGTTAACGTAGTTCAGCAGGTTCGTTAAGTTTTAAAGAATAAATCGAATGAAATCAACCTATTACCGCCGATAAGAGGTTGCGGGGCGCGGAATATTTCTCGGTGCGGGGGCGGCCCGAAATAAGGCCGCCGATCAACGGCGGGGAACCTTCGGGGGCAGCGCGTGACGAACTTGATAGTTGGACGCGAACCCGGTGAATGAACCATGGGGATGTCGTCGGTCCATGACCTGAAATTTAACTGCGGCGTGCTAAATCGACTGCGGCTGCGATACGCGGCTTCGTGGTCTCTTCCGCCGTATCTCGGAATCGTCGTTCCTTGCGTCCCGACATTTGCCGCAATGCCATCCTTCGTGTTCTCGATGCATGTTCGCGCAACGCGCTTTGGAGTTCAGAAAGAATCTCCGCGAAGTTGTCGTCGCCTGCCGCCGCGGCCTGAGCGCACAGATCACGAATGCGATCACTTAGGCGTCGGGAGGGCACGACTTCAGACTGCTATGTGCCGTACGATACCGTACATACCGTGTTTCCTGTAGCGGTCGGCAAATAATATCGGGACCAGGATTCACTATCGGGAAAGTTCGCTCGGTGCGATTTTGTTTGGGGGTAGGAAAGTCACAACTGATCTCGATGACAAGTCGTATTTCGAGAACGCGCCTGTCATTGATTGTCTGTGATTTGGCTATATGCGCTGGGCGATTGCGGATTTGGTAGCGATCGGTCGTCGTTTCTGCACCATACGCAAGATGCAGTAGCCGGCAGTCGCTGCCGCTAAATGCTTGAGGGTGTGTCCACTCACTGTGTGGCCAATAGCGAAGATCCGCTTATCCAAAGTTTCGAATACCTTGGCGAGGATGTAAAAACCCAAGACCATCCACACGTCAGAGCCGTGCGAATAATGTGTTGGAATAAAAGGCGCCACCAAGAGGATAAGCGCCGAGTAGACCTGTACTGCAGCGTAGAAGCGCAAATCGCCAGTGCCGCGGGTCTCGCTTGCGTACCATTGCAAGACGCTGCTTACTCCAACGAATAGGAAGATTGGCAAGAGCCAGAGGCTGAGCCTCAGACTGATCCTATCTGCGATGACAGCTGCAACCATCGACATGAAAGCAATCGTCATGGGCAGCCTGTCCCATACTAGTCGCGCATTGTTAGGGTCGAGATGATAGTAAGAGGAACCGACTGCTGTGAGCAGCAATCCGACAAAAACAAACAGATACAGCCATCGTTCTCGCGGATCGATAAAATGCTCGTCCGTCTGGCCGGAGTCAGATTTGAGCAAGAAGATCAGTCCCCACAGCCCGATCACTGCGAAAGGCAAATTCGATATGACATTCCAAAAATTGGCGATGTCAAGATAGTCACGCTGGTCGGCGAACGAGTGGTATGCGAGAGGCTGCGGAATCCGCGGCAGCCAGAAAAAGACGCCAGCCACGAACAAAGTAAGGACAAGTAGCGACCGCACGCCGGCTTTTCGAGAGATCAATCCATCCTCTTGTCAGATCATACCTGCTATCGGACAACGAAAGGGCGGTTGAAGCCGTCGCCGAGGCGTGCGGGGTAGATCACCGATCGGGAATCGCATGTTGTTCTTCAAAACAGAAATCAGGGTTTTTCCGATCGACGGCCACACGAGCCTGCGAGCCTTCGGGAGAGGCCCTGAGATATTGGACCGGCCACGAAATTGGCTGCTCGAGTTCGCGCGCCGCCCGCAATGGCCAATACGGGTCACGTAGAAATTCGCGAGCGATGATAACGGCGTCCGCCTGCCCGGTGGTGATAATCTGCTCGGCTTGAATGGGAGAAGTGATCATCCCGACCGCGCCGGTTAAAATATTTGCCTCGCGGCGGATCCGATCGGCAAAGGCTGTTTGATAGCCGGGACCGACCGGAATTTGTGCGTTAGGCACGTTGCCGCCAGACGAGCAATCCATGAGGTCGACCCCAAGTGGCTTCAGTTGGCGAGAGAGTTCGACCGACTGTTTAACATCCCAACCGCCCTCGACCCAGTCGGTCGCTGAAATGCGAACGAATAGCGGCGATCGCTCGGGCCACGACCTGCGAATGGCGGCAACCGTCTCGCGCAAGATTCGAGTGCGGTTTTCAAACGAGCCTCCGTACGCGTCTGTTCTCTGATTACTGAGAGGCGACAGGAACTCATGCAGCAGATATCCGTGAGCTGCGTGAATCTCGATGACGCGGAATCCCGCTTCGCAGGCGCGACGCGCCGCGGCGGCAAAGGCAGAAATAATATTCTTGATCTCATCGATCGAGAGCTCCTTCGGCATCGGATATTTATCCGTGAAACGCACCGCGCTGGGCGCAACGACATTGTCCCAGCCGCCGAGACTTTCAGGGATTGCTCCGTTACCATCCCACGGCCGGTAGGTGCTGGACTTGCGTCCGGCATGTGCAAGCTGCATTCCAGCTACGCTCCCTTGCTCATGAATAAACCGGACGATGCGAGCTAACGGCCCAACATGGTCGTCGGACCAGATGCCCAGGTCCTGGGGGCTGATTCGCCCTTCGGGGAGAACTGCGGTTGCTTCGGTCAGGACCAGTCCAGCGCCGCCGACTGCCCGGCTACCTAGATGAACGAGGTGCCAGTCAGTCGCGTATCCCTCGGTGCTGGAGTACTCGCACATGGGCGACACAAATACGCGGTTGGCAAATGTCACAGCCCGAATCGCGAGCGGATCAAACAAATGAATCATAAGATTTCGAGTTCTGCCTTTCAGTGTAGTGTTTGGATGCGTCAGGTTAGGGCAGGACGCGGAAACCGCTCGTATATTTTATGCTCGACCGTCCAAGACTAGATGCCGCGGCGCCGGTGTCAAAGCGGTTAGAGGAAGGGCTTAAATTGGCCGTTCTCCGACGACACGCTCACTCTATTGCGCGAACGGGTCCGGTAAGGGGGTTTCGGCAAACGGCCAGTCGCGTTTCCGCCACGCCAATATCAGGTAGGCTGCGAATCCTAAGCCGATTGTGCCAAAGGCGTAGGCCATAAAGAGCCACCCTCCCGGTTGCAAGGCCGGAGTCACGAATACTCCCAGCCATCCGACAAGCGCGAAGAGCGCCGGGAGAGGATACAGCCACATGCGGAAGGGACGAGGCGCATTCGGTTGGAATCTGCGATAGACAAGGAGTCCGATAATTTGGGCGACAAACATGGAGAGAATACGAGCCAACATCAGGGCGGTGATAATCTGCACGAGGTCAAAGAAACACGCGATGATCACGAGAAAGCCGACGAGCAGCAGGGAACGGTGGGGGAAATCCTTCTTGGGATGGAGTTTTGCGAACCAGCGGAAGAACGCGCCGTCGAGCGCGGCTGCATAAGGGATTCGCGAGTACGCGAGCATCATGGAATAGGTTGCGGCGAATGCCGTGACGATGACCATAATGGTCATGAGCGCGGAGGCCGAGCGGCCTCCGATCTTTTCCATATAAACCGAACCGATCGCCTGGAAAGCTTGGGATCCGGGCTGAATCATTTCGCGCCATGGCACCACTCCGGTGAAGCTGACGGATATGAGAAAGTCGATCGCGGTAACGATTAAGATCGAAAAGATAATGCTGAAAGGAATGACCCGCTGCGGTTTCTTAACCTCGTCTCCCAGGTAGCAGATCTGGTAATAGCCCAGAAAATTAAACATGACCAGCATGGTGCCGTTACCCAGACCGAGTAGGAAGGGCAAGCCGATCTGCCAGGCTCCAGGCGGAAAATCGAAGAGGAGTTTGGGATCGAGATGAGTCATGCCGGTGAAGATGACCCACGCCGCGGTGAGTAACATTCCGATCCAAAGGACGACCATGAGACGAGCGATGTCTTGAATCTTGCGGTAAAGCGCGAACATGGCGATGGAGGTGATGGCCACGGCGAGAAATTTCACGCCCCAGCGGTAGAGAAGAAGTTTGGGCCAGAGGAAGCCGGCGTATTCGGCCATCCCGATAGTGCTGGTCGCGATCTCGAGAGTTCCGCTGAAAAGAAATTGCCAGACGAAAATCCAAGCCATCATATGGCCCCAGCGTTGGCGTCCCAGGCACTCGCGCAAAAAGATGTAGGAACCGCCCGACGCTGGGATGGAAGAACCGAGTTCGGCGAAGACCAGGCCATCTGCGATCGCGAGCAGAGCGCCAACCCCCCACGCTATGAGGGATTGTGGACCGCCGAGTGTGGCGAGAATCGCGGGAACGGTAATGAAAGGGCCCGTGCCCACCATGGCCGACATGTTGATGGAGATGGCGCTGAGGAGGCCGAGGCTCCGTGGCAACTTCTCGGGGATCATTTGCGCCGCGGGCTTTCAACTTTCAATCAGGGTTCATCCCCTTAAGACCTGCGGCAATTTTCATGGTGCGATGTAGACGCCGGGTTGTACGCTAGATGGGTCAAGCGTTAACGGACCGATGTCGTCGCCAAATCGCGCACCACGCCTTTCAGATAGCGCAGGCTGGCCGCCACACTCTCGGCTGGCGGAATCACCGTAGCGCCGAAAGTTACGTCTTGCTCAATCACCGACCAGCCCGAATAGTTATTCTTCTGGAGCAGGCGGAACAATGCCGGAAAATCAATGTTGCCGTCTCCGATGATGGTGAAGACCTTTCTCTCGATGGCTTGCTCGAAGGTGAGTTTGTCACGTCGAGCTTCGGCGAGGATCTTGTTGTCGACATCTTTTATGTGGAGAAAACGCAGCACGCTGGCGAATTTGGCTGCTTCGGTAACGGTGTCTCCGCCGCCATACTCGCAATGGCCCGTATCCAGACACAGACCGACACCGGTATGCGAAGTGACATCAAAAAAACGCTCGCATTCTTCCGGAGTTTCAACGTATGTGGCGACGTGAGGATGGAATACAAGGTCCAGTCCAAACTCCGAAGACACCTTCGCTGCCTCCTCGACTACTTTGGCGACGTTCTTCCATTGATCCGCGGTAAGGCCCGCGCTGCCGTCGGCGGGAACGCGTCCGGAAATGCGGTTGCGCGCGTCGGATTGGGCGTCCGCCAGTACAAGAAACGGCGCTTTCAGCGTGGATAGCAAGTCGCCGACCTTGCGAATGTGCTCGACTGCGATTCCGGCAGAAGCTGGGTCACTTAATACGACGGGCACGAACGAGCCCAACAGTTTGAGATTGCGCTTGTCGAGTTGGGGCTTCAAGACAGTCGGATCGGTAGGGAAAAATCCATAGGGGCCCAGTTCGGTACCGGTGTAACCGGCCACAACCATCTCGTCGAGCATTTTCTCGTACGACTGATTCCATGATGGCCCAGGATAGTCAAGCACGCCCCAACTATCGGGCGCGCACGCGAAGTGAAATTGCGATGCTACGTCTGCCATTAGATGACCTCAGATGATGACTTTATGTCTTCGGTGTTCGACTAAGTCTGGGGATCTCCCGCCAGAGGTTAATATTTAACGCGAGCCACTGGTTTGCGCTTGCATTAACCAGGTTGTGAGAAAAAATTGGGGGACTGGAAGTCCCCCGTAGCGGATTAACAGCGAGCCCCCTCTAGAAATTTAGTTTCAACGAAAGCTGACCAGTACGCGGCAATTGCGAAGTCTGGGTAACCTGCCCGAACGAGCCGGACAAGATACCGCTTGGAGTTGCGAATTGAGTGTGATTGAAGAAGTTGAAGAAGTCGGCCCGGAACTGTAAGTTCAGGCGCTCGCTTAATTGCGTGTCTTTGTGGAAAGCCAGATTCCAGTTGTTGACTCCAGGGCCATGGAAAAATGTCCGCCTGGCGTCGCCTTCCGAGCCTATAGCGGACGGAGCGAAGGCCGTCGGATCGAAGAAATAATGCGCTGGCAACCCTTGGTTGTATCCGGGGAAGGCTTGTTGATTTCTCGCGTCGAAGGTGCGTAACGGCGCTACCTGATCGGGAGTATCCACAGGCAATACGATCGGTCCGCCAAAGGCGGTTCCCAGAAGGGAATGGTCATCGGTTTCAACGAGGGTCACCGGAAGTCCGGTGGCGAAGCTGGTGATCCCGCTGACGGTCCATCCGTTGGTCAGTTTCTTCGGGCCGCCCAACTTGTCGATAGGAAGCAGATAGTTATAGCTGACCACGAAGTTGTTGGTGGCATCGAAAGCCGACAAGCCGCGGCTCAGATTGGGATTGATCGGATTGAACTGCTCGCCATAGCCCGACGAAGTGTCCAGAGACTTGCTGTAGGTGTAGGCCAACAACATCTGCAAGCGGCCAGAAGTGTGGCGGAAGTTGATCTGCGCCGAGTTGTAGGAGGACTTGCCCGCGGTGATGAAGTAGGAGTCGTTTCCGATCGGAACGATCGGGCCGAGAGTAGGGTTATTCACACCGGGGAAATTCTGCCGTGTGCCGATAATCAGGCCGCCGGCCACGGGTTGGTAAACGCCATTCTCTCCGCCAGGGCCACAGGTCGGAGTGCCTGGGACCACTTCGCTGGGTTGGCTCACACTCAAGCACACTGCCGGGCTTCCGGGATTCGCGGATTTCGAAGATAACAATCGATGCCCCTGCGTTCCCACGTAGCTCACCGTCAGCAAATCTTTCCCTGTAATTTGTCGCTGCAGAGAAAGTTCGTAATTCTCCGCATAGGGTAGGCGATTTCCGTTGTAGAACGCTGGCGAACTGCCAACGGTACCGAAGGCGCCATAGAAATCTGCCAGAGTGTCGTAGGGAGGCAGCTTGTCGGCAGGATTCGTCGGCGACGGGTGCTTTGGTGGTGCCGCGACCGGGAAGAAATTCGTAATCGAAGCGCCGCTTAGACGGTTCGTGAAGGGAGCAGCAAAGGTGGAATTGTATTGTCCGGTGTAGTCCCCGAATGGAGCATCACCAATCTCATTGAAATCGGTGGCACCCTCAAAGGCGGAATACGAAATGGTGTATCCGGCACGGATGCTAGACTCACCCGACTTGCCAAGGACCTTGGCGAGCCAGCCCTCGTGGTCGCCGAAGGAATAGGCCAATCCGATGCGGGGGCCAAAGTTATTCCAGCGCGTAGGAGCCAGTGTGCGAGGCACATGGGGATCGCCGGGGAAGACCCATCCCACAGGCGAACCGGGAAACACAACCGACTGTTCACCCGGAATCAGGGTCTGAATTTCGTTGTATTTTTCCCACCAGGGAGAGCTGACATCGTAACGCAATCCATAGTTCAGCGTGAGATTCGACTTCACGCGCCAGCTGTCTTGGCCGTAAAGTCCCATGTAGAAACTGCGACCATAGGATGGGTAGGACTGGCCTTGCACGTAAGAACTGGGCGCGCCGAGCAGAAAGTCAGCGAAATCCAGTCCCGTTTCGCTGGTCCCACCGTTGAAGTTCGTGCCAAAGAAGAAGTTGCCATTTGCAACGTTCGAAAGATTTTCTTCGAGCTGGTTGAAATGGAATTGGCCGCCGAACTTGATGCTGTGCGTGCCCAGAATTTTGCTGAAGTTATCGAGCACTTGATAGATGTTGTCGATCAGTTGATTGGGACGGCTGGGCACTCCGATGACAAAATTGTTGAAGTCGATTTCGGGAATTCCTTCAACGCTTGGGGTGCCGACGAAGATACCGGGGGCGCCGCCTGCTCCTGAGGCAAATCCAAGATCGGCGAGTGTTTTTCCAGTCCCGCCGAGGGGCCGATTGAGAGTGGTGTTCAAACGAAAATATCCAAGCCGAAATTCGTTCACCATCGTGGGACCTATCGTCTTGGTGTCGCCAATATTGATGTTGTAAGTCTGTCCCTTGCCATCGATGGCGAATCCCGGATAGAGCGGCGCGTTTCCCGACCAGTAGGGGTCGACGCGATTGAATCGATCGAAATAAAAATATCCTGACAAAAGGCCGAATCCGGAGTTCGCGTCTACGCGTCCGCTAAATTTGTTGTCCGTGAGATTCACTTTTCCGGCGCTGGTGGAATAGCTCCCGTTGGCGTTATTCGCTGGCAGAATATAGGGCAAGAGGTTGGCGGAGATGGGAGAGAGAACACTAGTTGGTCCACTGATCGGAATGAACGCGTTGGGGAAAACGCAATTCGTCGAGTTAATGCATCCGGGCGTGTAGTAGTTCTCTCCGGCAGTTACCGGGTAGCCCAATTCTGATGACAGTTGGGTCGCAAAGGCTGGGCCTTGGACGGTCCCAGTCAGTTGATCGGACACTGCAGAAAAATCACCCGACTCCTCGGCTGCGCTGGGAGCTTGGGCGATGGTTTCGGGGTGAGCCTGGATCACTCGATCCCCCTGATAGTCAGCGAAGAAAAAGATCCTGTCTTTCTTGATCGGACCGCCGAACGTGCCTCCGAATTCGTTCTCGTGATAGGCGCCGCGGTTTCCAACATCGAAGTAGTTCTTGGCGTTCAGATCGGTGTTGCGTAGGAATTCGAATACATTTCCGTGCCATTGGTTCGTGCCAGACTTGGTCACTACGTTGATTTGGGCTCCGGCGTAATTGCCATATTCGGCGTCGAAGTTGTTGGTGAGAATTCGGAATTCGGCGATCGAATCAAGGTTGGGAATCGCGCCTGCGCCGGAGTAGCCAACTTCTTGTACCAGAACGCCATTCAAAATAAATCCGTTCGCCGACTCGCGCATTCCATTGACAGAGAGTGCGCCAGAATTCAGGTCTCCTGAAACCTGAGGCACCGCAAAACCAGCGGAGATGAATGAACCCGCATAGGCGCCGGTCATTCCCGAGGCCTGCGAAATCACGCCGGGTTGGAGCGCCAGCAAATCGGTGTAGCTGCGGGAGATTAGAGGGACATCCGTCATCTGCTTGCTTTCGATGACTTCGCCCATCTGGGAAGAAACGGTTTCCACGTGCAACGCGTCGGCGGTGACTTCCACCACCACGTTCGTCTGCCCGACCTGCAGATTCGCATCCACGAGCAGCGCCGAGTTCACGTCGAGTGTCAGGCCCGTCTGCCGGTAGGCCTTGAAGCCCTTCTGCTGGAACTCGATCGTGTATTTGCCCAAGGGAAGCGATTGGAAGGAATAGTAACCCTGCGCATTGCTGGTCTGGGTTTCGGAGACGCCCGTATCCGTGTTGGTCGCAGTCACGGTGGCGCCGGGAACGGATGCGCCACTAGCATCCTTGACCGTGCCCGAAATGCTGGCCGTCACGCCAGCGAAGAGTTGCCCGCAAATCAGCAAGACAAATACGAACAGAGGAACGACCTGCCGCAGCTTTGATCCTGTTGGGTACATAGTCTCTCCTGGGTGCGGGAACCTGCTTCTGTCGTGACTGGCCGTACGGAAGCGGAACTCCCGTTTGAAATTTCGCTGCTTTATTGTCTATGCAGTTCGGACCTGGAACCGCACCCACAACCCAATCTAACCGCTTATTGCGTTCCTCGGCTTATAATTTAGCCGTCGCCGCTTTGTCAAGATGTTTCGCGAATACGATTCGTAGGATGGGCAGAAAGCTGGAGAATAAACGCTTCGGATCCCACGAAAATCTTCTCTATTCCGGTGATGTGGCGCCGTCAAAGATAATTTTGAAAATCGAGGCTAGACCTTTTCCACCAGAGCTTTCATCTCGAGACTTTCGGGTGTGTTAAGTTTCGCCAGCCCGTCGATGACGCCGTTCCGATCGCTTTCAGTTCGATTTTGGCTCACCTTCCATTTGCCTTCCAAACGCCGTATCGGGAGTTCGACTCCGATGATCCCGCGTAAGAGTGACTCTATGTAATCTGCTGGCGCATCGCTGATTTTCCACGGTCTAGGCGACAGCGCCTCGTGGATCTCAGTCAGTTTCGCCACGTTTGCCAGGAGCCATTCTTTATCCTCGGTTATCTTCAATGGGCCGTACGCATGCACAACCACGTAGTTCCAAGTCGGTACTTCCTTGCCGTGCTCTTGGGTTCCGGGATACCAGTTAGGGGTGATGTAGTGTTGATGTCCGGAAAAAATTGCCAGCGCGTCAACTGTCGAGACGAAATCTCGCCACTGCGTGTTGGCTCGCGAGATGTGACCCTTAAGCACACCGAACTCTGAGCCGTCGTTTTCGAGAATCATTGGAATGTGGGACGCAAAAAGGCCGGTGGAGCCGAGAGTCACCAGCGCTGCGAGGGGCTCGGCAACCATCAGCGAATGCAGCGTTGGAACGCGCTTTTCTTCGTTGTGCCGCGGGATATACATGCTTTTTCTCGCTCGATAACTTCAAGGCTGGGGCGATTTGGAAGTTGGGGTTTACTGCCGAACCTGTCCGTCGCCGATGACCTCATATTTCGTAGATGTCAATTCGGCTAGTGCAAAAGGGCCGCGACAGTGCAGTTTCTGCGTACTTACTCCCATCTCAGCGCCGAAGCCAAATTCTCCTCCGTCGGAGAAACGCGTCGACGCGTTCCAGTACACCGCGGCAGAATCGACCTGGCGGAGAAAGCGGCGGGCGTGCTCCTCGTCATGGGTAACAATGGCCTCGGAGTGCCTCGTGGAATAGCGTTCGATGTGCGCCATCGCTTCGTCCACTCCTGAAACAACGCGGATCGCGATACACAGCCGCAAATACTCTTCTCCCCAATCGCATTCTTTTGCAGGTACTACATTCATCCCACCCGTCAGCCGGAGAGTCGTTTCGTCGCCTCGTACCTCGACTCCGAGATCGATCATTTTCTTAACGATTCGGGGGATGTATTTAGCTGATATACGCTCATGCACCAGCAACTTTTCCGCCGCATTGCACACAGACGGCCGCTGGGTTTTCGCATTGATCACGATGCGGTCGGCCATATCAAGATCAGCCGATTCGTCCACGAAAATGTGGCAATTGCCGGCGCCAGTTTCAATCACAGGAACGGAGGCGTTCTCGGTGACATAGGAAATCAATTCCGGGCCGCCGCGGGGAATGACAACATCGACCAGGCCGCGAGCCTGGATCAATTCGCGCACCGAGTCACGACTACTCGCCTCGAGCAGTTCGATGGCGCCTTCCGGCACACCTTCGACCTGCGTGAGAATTTCCGCCAGGCGCTGGTTGCTGCGGAAAGCCTCTTTGCCTCCCCGTAATACGACGGCATTGCCGGTTTTGAAAGTCAGCGCGACGGTGTCGACAGTGACGTTCGGCCGCGATTCGTAAATAATGCCCACGACTCCGAGAGGGACGCGAATTTTGCGGATACGCAATCCGTTGGGACGGGTCCATTCCGACAGGGTTTCAAAAGTGGGGTCGGGGAGCCGAGCCACATCACGCACTCCTTCGGCCATCGAGCGAATGCGTTCGGCGTTGAGCAGAAGGCGGTCGCGCATGGCTCCAACGAGGCGGGAAGTTTCGAGGTCGGCGCGATTGGCTTCGAGAATGCTCTCGACGTTCGCTTCGATGGAGCCGGCCATGAGCAGAAGAATGTCGTTTTTTTGCCTAGTGGAAAGCTGCGACAATCGCGACGAAGCCGCTCGTGCGCGCAGAAGCTTGTCGCGGGTGGAAAGGGAAGTAGTCACCATGGCCGCCATTCGAACCAGAATGTCTTCATGAGGTCCGGTGCCGCGGCGGAAAGTAAGTACCAATCTTGCGTTCGATGGCCCACGCAATCGCGTGAGCATGGTGACCATTCACGATGGCGACGTTGACTCCGGCCTCGCTGGCTACCATGGCGGCTCGAAGTTTCGAGCGCATGCCGCCAGTGCCCAACTTGCTCTTGCCCTCGCAAACCTCCTCCATTTGGGGAGTCAGTCTTCGCAAGGTCCGCACCAGACGGCGGCGCTTGCCATTGGGAAGATAGAAGCCGTCCACATCCGTTAGAAGAAGCAGCCAGTCTGCTTTGACGGCGGTGGCCAGCAGGGCGCTAAGTTCGTCGTTGTCGCCGAAAGCGCCCGCTAGCTCGCGGACGGATACCGTGTCATTCTCATTAACTACCGGAACGACACCCAACTTCAACAATTCGTGGAGCGCATTCTGAAGGTTTTGGTAGCGCACCGGCGAGGTGAAATCGTCGCTCGAAAGCAGCAACTGCGACACAACTTTCTTGCCGAAGAATAGTTGCTGATACGTGTGCATCAGCGCACTTTGGCCAACGGCAGCGCAAGCCTGCATCAATGGTACGCTGCTCGGCTTTTCAGTGATGCCAAGATTGGCCATGCCAGAGGCGATCGCTCCTGAAGTGACGATCAGGTATTCGTGCCTGGATAGATCGAGTTGGTCGACCAGCGTTCGCATGCTCGTGGTATCGATCCGCCCTCCGGGGGCGATCAGGCTGGTTCCGACTTTGACGACGAGGCGCACGGTTTAGATAATCTAACAAGTCTGGCGTCGTTTGGGCAGATCGCCGAGTGCACCCAGCTAGCGCGGCCACCGTTAGTAGGGAGTCGACGGTTTGAGCGACGTGGACCTCTCCGTTCAGGCGCTCCTTTTCCCCATCCGGTGCTAATCCCCACTCCCTCAAAGGCTTACATTGACCTCGGGGTGCATCTTTCGATACCCTTGAAGCATCTTTTCCGTTAGCATAACGAAGACGTGTACCCTATGTGGGTGGGGGATGCTGCTTGGCTGAGACTAAGAGTTTGCACACGAAGACTTTATTACTTTTGAAGCCCCGTGGATTTTGTGCCGGGGTGGTGCGAGCGATCGATATCGTCCGGATCGCGCTCGAGGCTTTTGGGCGTCCTATTTACGTTCGCAAGGAAATCGTGCATAACCGCTTCGTGGTGGAAGAACTGCAGCAAAAGGGCGCAATTTTCGTCGACAGCGTAGACGAGGTGCCCGAAGGGGAGCGCGTCATCTACAGTGCACACGGTGTATCTCCTGAAGTGCGCGAGGCGAGCAAATTGCGCAAGCTGCGAGTGATCGACGCGACCTGTCCATTGGTCACAAAGGTGCATGTTGAAGCCGTGAAGTTTGCGAAGGAAGGATATTCCCTCATTCTCATTGGCCATCGCGACCACGATGAAGTGATTGGAACGCTGGGCGAGGCGCCCACGGTGACTCAGGTTGTGGGCTCTCCGGCTGAAGTTGCCTCGGTTACTTTGCCCGATCCGAATCGTGTCGCTTATCTTACGCAAACGACGCTGAGCTTGGATGAAACGCGGGACATTATAGGGGCGCTGCGACAGCGTTTCCCCAACATAAAGGGCCCAGCCGCACAGGATATCTGCTATGCCACTGAAAATCGGCAGGTTGCCGTGAAGCATGTGGCCTCCGATGCCGACTTGCTGCTGGTTGTGGGCTCTGACAATAGCTCGAATTCGAAGAGATTAGTGGAAGTGGCTCGAAGTTTGGGCACCGAGGCGCATCTAATTGATGACTGCCGAAATATTCAACCGCAGTGGTTGGATGGTGTGAAAACCGTCGCATTGACGGCTGGCGCGTCAGCTCCGGAACACCTTGTCCAAGAAGTGGTGGAGTATCTCGCTGGCAAGGGTTTTGGCGACGTGCAGGAGTTAGAAATCATGCCGGAGAATGTGCGCTTTGGTTTGCCACCGGAGATCGTGGCAACAATTGCTGCGGCG
Source organism: uncultured Acidobacteriaceae bacterium (assembly GCA_963846085.1). Taxonomy (GTDB): domain Bacteria; phylum Acidobacteriota; class Terriglobia; order Terriglobales; family Acidobacteriaceae; genus Acidiflorens. The sequence goes on from CAWJUN010000001.1 coordinate 65,386, forward strand.
CCGGCGGTAGCGTTGGAGACGTAGCGGAGTGGACTATTGATGGAAGAACCTTCCCCCACGAGTTCGGCCTCTGCGCCGCAGATGCGTTTTGGAAAGATTGACGACTTGGGCAGCCGAGTCGCCGTAGCTGTAGATGCCGCGCGCAACTACCTTTTCTCCCGGCAGCACGAAGAGGGTTACTGGTGCGGTGAACTGGAAGCTGATACCACCCTTGAGTCCGATTACATTCTGCTGCACACGCTTCTCGGCACGGGCAATCAAGCCCGTTTCGACAAGGCCGCCCGCTACATTTTGAACCATCAGAATGACGACGGTGGCTGGAGCATCTACGCCGGCGGTCCCTCAAATATTAGCGCTTCGGTTAAAGCCTATTTTGGATTGAAGCTGGCTGGGTTTACCGCGGAGCATCCCGCGCTGGTGCGCGCCCGCAAGAAGATTCTCGAGATGGGCGGCGTGACCGAAGTGAATACATTCACCAAAATCTATCTCTGCTTCTTCGGACAGTACGATTACGACGCGGTGCCCGCGGTTCCTCCTGAGATCGTTCTGTTCCCTAACTGGTTCTGGTTTAACATCTACGAGATTTCTTCGTGGTCGCGTGCCATCCTGGTGCCGCTTTCCATCTGTTACGCCAAGAAGCCGTTTAAGAAAATTCCCGACGAAATGGGAGTGGAAGAGCTTTTTGTCGGTGGCCGCGACAAATCGCGGATGCACCTGCATTGGGCGAAGAAACTCGTATCTTGGCGGAACTTTTTCCTGGTGCTGGATCGCATCACACACTGGGCGGAGCGGGTCCATATTCGTCCGCTGCGTTCGCTGGCGCTGCGCAAAGCCGAAAAGTGGATGCTCGAGCGTTTCGAGATGAGCGATGGATTGGGAGCGATTTATCCCTCGATGATGAATGCCATCATCGCGCTGCGCTGCCTCGGGTACTCGGTCGATGATCCCCAGTTTATTCGTGCGATGGATGAGTTTGAGAAGTTAGGAATCGAAGAAGACGACACCTTCCGCATGCAGCCCTGCATGTCTCCTGTGTGGGACACGGCGTACGCTCTCTTTGCCCTTGGCGAAGCTGGAGTGGCGTCGACCGATCCACGCATGGTGCAGTGCGCCGATTGGATTTTGCAGAAGCAGGTCCGCAAGCCGGGTGACTGGAAGATCAAGAACCCGAAAGGCGAGCCGGGTGGCTGGTACTTCGAATTCAACAACGAGTTTTATCCCGATGTGGACGACACCGCCATGGTATGCCTGGGGTTGAGCCGGGTCGAACATCCGAACGGACGCTATCAGGCAGAGTCGGTGCAGCGGGCTATCGACTGGGTATTATCGATGCAGTGCAAGGACGGAGGCTGGGCGTCGTTCGATAAAGACAACGACCGCATGGTCTTCCAATACGTGCCGTTTGCCGATCACAACGCCATGCTCGACCCCGCGACGGTAGACATTACTGGACGAATCCTCGAATGTCTCGCGACCTATGGATACGACCAGAACCATCCGGCGGTGAAACGTGCAATAAAGTTTATTCGGAAAGAGCAGGAACCGGATGGCAGTTGGTTTGGGCGCTGGGGCGTGAATTACATCTACGGCACAATGCAGGTGTTGCGCGGATTGGAAGCGATGGCAGTCGATCGCAACGATCCCATGGTGCAGCAGGCTGCGGAGTGGATGCGGTCGGTGCAGAATGCCGACGGTGGCTGGGGCGAGACCGTTGGATCCTACGATAACCCTAATCTTCGAGGGCAAGGCGAAAGCACCGCCTCCCAAACAGCGTGGGCCATCATGGGATTGCTGGCTGTTGGCGACACGCGCAGCGAATGCGTGACGCGAGGCATGGCGTATCTGTTGCGGACGCAAGGCAAGAACGGCTCGTGGAAAGATCCCTTCTACACCGGAACCGGGTTTCCACGCGTGTTCTATTTGAAATATCACATGTACAGCGAATATTTTCCTCTGATCGCGCTGACCACCTATTCGAAAGTGATGGCGGAGAAGATTACCAACTAGTTCCCAGTTCCCGGTTCTCAGTTCTCAGAAAAATTGCCGTTTTTGTTTTTCTGTGCTCTCAGTGAGAACAGAGAACAGAGAACAGAGAACAGAGAACAGAGAACTGAGAACTGAGAACTAGGTTGAAAGCTTTTGTCACTGGCGCCACTGGATTTCTAGGCAGTCATTTGGCTCGCGTTTTGGCGGAACAGGGAGCGGAGTTGCGGCTCCTGATACGGCCGACGAGCGATCTGCGGAATATCGCCGAGCTGAATGCGGATTGCGTGGTTGGCGACTTGCGTGATCCGCCGTCGATTGAGAAGGCGCTTACTGGATGCCACGTTATCTTTCACGTGGCCGCTGACTACCGCTTGTGGGTGCGCGATCCGAACGAGATGTATCGTTCGAATGTCGAAGGTACGCGCAGCCTGCTGGAAGCGGCGCGTAAACAAGGGATCAGGCGCGTGGTGTACACGTCGAGCGTGGCCACTATGGGTTTCACTGCGGCGACAAACAGTCGCAACCTTGCAGACGAGCAAAGTCCGGTTGGGATTGACGACATGATCGGACACTATAAGCGATCGAAATTTATGGCGGAACAAGCGGCGATCGACGCAGCAAAAAATGGGACCGATGTCGTAATCGTAAATCCGACGACGCCGATTGGAGAACGCGATATAAAACCGACGCCCACTGGAAGAATTGTTGTGGATTTTTTGAAGCGAAAATTCCCGGCATACGTAGAGACAGGGCTGAATTTGGTCGATGCGACGGAATGCGCCCGCGGCCATGTTCAAGCCTTGGAGAAGGGAAGAACCGGCGAACGCTACATTCTCGGCGGCGAAAATCTCACGCTGAAGCAGATTCTGGACCGTCTCGGCGAGATTACGGGTTTGAAGTCACCAACTGTGAAACTGCCGTACTTTTTTGCGTTGGCAACCGGAGTGGTAGACGAGATGGTCACAGGCCGGCTTTTGGGACGCGAGCCGCGGGCGACGATTGACGCTGTACGCATGGGCCGCAAGATGATGTTTGTGAGTTCCTCCAAGGCGGAGAGGGAATTGGGCTGGAGAACGGTGCCAGTGAATGCGGCCTTGCAGCGCTCTGTGGACTGGTTTCGTGGCAACGGCTATGTCTAGCCGCCTCAAGATCACGATCGCCATCGTCGCTGCCCTGGATCGGGAGGTTCGACCTCTCGTCCGAAGCTGGAAGGCCAGAATGATTGAACATAGCGGACGAAAGTATCGCCTTTTCGAAAACGGAGAGACTGCTGTGATCTGCGGCGGTATCGGGGCGGAAGCAGCACGTCGCGCCACCGAGGCGATCATCGGGGAAGTGCAACCGGAATGCGTGGTTTCGGCCGGCTTCGCGGGGGCGCTGGATGACACCCTGGAAGCGGGTCGGGTGTTTGAGCCGCGCACGGTGATCAATGCGGCCGACGGCGCACGAACCGATGTTCCTGCAGGAGAAGGCGTACTGGTGACTTCTTCGGCCATGGCGGGCAAAGACCAAAAGATTCGTCTGGCGAAAGCGTATAGCGCTCATGCAGTCGATATGGAAGCGGCGGCAGTGGCGCAAGGGGCACAGGCGAGGGGACTTAGTTTTGCCGCAGTGAAAGCGATCTCAGACGCGGCGGATTTCGATCTTCCGCCGATGGACCGTTTTGTAGCCGGCGACGGCCGTTTTCAATCCGGCCGATTCGCGGGCTACGTTGCGCTACGCCCTTGGTTTTGGGTGGCGACCATGGAGCTAGCGCGGAATAGTTCCAAGGCAAGCGAGGCACTTTGTGACGCTCTGACTCGTTACGTGAGTCAGGCGAATTCAGCTAGAAAAACGGATCCGGCTGAGTCGTTCGCTGGCGCGCTGAATCCAAACAAAGTTCCGCCAGAGTTCGCCAGCGGACACACTTGCGCGGCCGTGGAAGTTCATACTAAACAGACACACTAGGGGGTAATAACAAGATTTCTATGACGATTGCGCGCTCCTCGACACTGGCTGTCGATAACAGTGCGGGGAAACTCACACTCGAGATTCCTTCGACGATGAGGGCCGCAGTGTACCGCGGTGTGAATGACGTGTGTTTGGAAGAGGTCGTCGTCCCGGAAATTGGGCCGCGCGAAATTCTGGTTCGCGTCCACACCTGTGGCATTTGCGGCACAGACCTCAAAAAAATAGCGACCGGCTCGCACTCCGCCCCACGCATTTTTGGTCACGAGACGTCGGGTGTCGTCGCCAAGGTCGGCGAAGACGTCAGCAAGTTCCGTGTCGGTGACCGAGTTGTTGTGTTTCACCACATCCCTTGCGGCGAATGTTATTACTGTCGACACAAAACCTTCGCCCAATGTGCGATCTACAAGAAAGTCGGATGCACGGCGGGGTTCGAGCCTTCCGGCGGAGGATTTGCGGAGTACGTACGAGTGATGGACTGGATTGTTGAGAAGGGCACAGTTCCCATTCCGGACGGAGTCAGCTTTGAACAGGCTAGTTTTGTCGAGCCGGTGAATACGTGCATCAAAGGTATCGAGACCCTGAAATTACGGCCTGGTGAAACCGTACTGGTGATGGGTCAGGGTCCGATTGGCCTGATTTTGGCGACTTTGGCCCGGCGGGCCGGGGCACGGGTGATTACTTCCGATTTGCATCCGGCGAGGCTTACAATAGCTCATAGCTTCGGACTAACACATTTGGTAGACGCTTCGAAGTCGGACGCCGGACAAACGGTGCGCGAAATGACCGAAGGGCGTGGCGCGGACGCTGTGATTCTGGCAGTCGCCGGCAGCGGCTTAATCCGGCCTGCCATTGACGCCGCGCGTCCAGGAGGTCGTGTTTTGTTGTTCGCACAGACGGTGCGGGGCGAGGTGACAATTGACCCTGCTTCGGTTTGTGTGGACGAGAAGACTTTGCTCGGGTCATACAGCGCATCTGTCGACTTACAGGAGGAATCGGTGCGGTTCGTAATGAATCGCGAAATGGATTTGGAACGGCTCATCAGCCACCGTTTTCCGCTGCAAAACTGCGTGGAAGCGCTCAATCTGGCCGCCCATCCTCAACCGGACTCGATGAAAATTGTCATCCAGCCAGGTAGCGATGGGGTTCCCAGCGCACGCCGACCGGGCGAGGCTGGGTGGAGCACGTGGGAAGGACATCAACTGTGAATGGCAAGATGACGGCGGCCGTTCTCTACGGCAAAGAAGATATCAAAATCGAAAAAGTGCCCATACCTCGTGTGGGTGAAGGTGAAGTTTTGGTGAAGGTGCACGTCGCCCTCACCTGCGGTACCGATTTGAAGGTTTATCAGCGCGGCTATCACGCGCGCATGATTGTACCTCCCGCCCTGTTCGGTCACGAATTGGCTGGCACGGTTGAGGAGGTCGGCGAGGGCGTTCGCGGCTTTAAGAAGGGCATGCGCGTGGTCGCACTCAACTCCGCTCCTTGCGGAATGTGCTTCTATTGCTCCAAGCACCAGTTGAATCTTTGCGAGGATCTGCTCTTCAACAACGGTGCTTACGCCGAGTACATTCGCATTCCGCGACGCATTGTGGAAGCGAATATGCTCGTAGTGCCCGGGAACGTCAGTTTCGAGGACGCGGCCATGACCGAGCCGCTGGCTTGCGTACTGCGGGGCCTGCACGAAACGGGAGTTGAGATTGGTGATACTGTTGCCGTCATCGGTGGCGGCCCAATTGGATTGATGTTCGTGCAGGTGGCGAAGGCCATCGGATGCAATGTGATCGCGGTCGTGAAACGCGATTCGCAAGTCTCGCTGGCGCGTAAGAAAGGTGCCCACGAGGTCGTGCAGATTTCAAAGGTCAAAGATCCGGTCGAAGCGGTTCGCGAGTTGAGTCCCGAAAGACGCGGCGCGGACGTAGCGATCGAAGCGGTGGGGCGTCCTGAAGCGTGGGAGTGGGCGGTGCAAATGGTGCGCAAAGGCGGCACCGTGAATTTCTTTGGCGGATGCGCTGCAGGAACCAAGGTGCAACTCGACACCAACCGTTTGCACTATTCAGAAATCACTTTGAAGGCGACTTTCCATCACACTCCCGAGACGGTGCGCCGAGCCTTCGGTTTGATCGCAGAGAAGAAAGTTTGCGGTAACGACTACATCACCGGAGAAGCGCCACTCTCGCGTCTTCAGGATGTGCTTCGCCATATGCTGAACCGCAACGGAGACATCAAGACCGCGATTATTCCGGGCCATTAGAATCGTGTGTTTTAAGTAATCAGGACAGGTTCTCGTCCCATGCGCCGCGAGGGCCTCGTGCAAGGAAGTGTCAAACCCAAGGTCCTGCGCTCTGCCCAGGATCGCAGAATAAAGATGCCAGATAACAATTGAGTGACCTTTCGATGACGACTGCGACCAGCCATCCGCCGACCGAGCCGCTCACCTCTGGCTGGAGCGCGCTGCCGCCCGAATATGCGATCCCGGAGCGCGCGCCGTCGGAAGCGGAGGCGCGCGAATATTGTCGCCATTTGGCGCGCTCGCATTACGAGAATTTTTCGGTCGCATCCTGGTTTCTCCCCGAACGTCTTCGGCAACACTTCTTTAATGTTTATTCGTATTGCCGCATTTCGGACGATCTCGGCGATGAGGTCGGAGACACCGCTGCCTCGCTGCGGCTGCTTGACCAATGGGAATCCGAACTGAATGCTTGCTACGACGGTCATCCGCGGCATCCAGTATTTGTCGCACTCGCCGACACCGTACGTCGATTTGAGATTCCAAAACACGAGTTTTCTGATTTGTTGACTGCTTTTCGCCAGGACCAACGTGTTGGCCGTTACGAAACCTTCAACGATTTACTGGGATATTGCCGCTACTCGGCGAATCCAGTGGGGCATCTCGTACTGTATCTCTGCGGCTATGGCGATTCCGAGCGCCAGCAGCTTTCGGACTACACGTGCACCGCCTTGCAACTGGCAAATTTCTGGCAAGACGTCACTGCCGACTTTGCCAAGGGACGAATCTATCTCCCTCTCGAAGACCTGCGCCGCTTTGGCGTTGCAGAGGCGACCATCGGCCGGGACGAAAACACGGACGCTTTCCGCGACATGCTCAAGTTCGAAGTCCAGCGCGCTCGAGAATGGTTCGCGCAAGGCATTCCCTTGATCGCGAAGGTGAATCGCGAGCTCGCCGTCGATCTCGATCTCTTCAGTCGCGGCGGACAGGAAATTCTAAACGCCATCGAGCGTCAGAATTATGCAGTGCTGGGCCGGCGGCCTGCGATATCAAAAGCGCGGAAGCTTGTCTTGGTCGCACGCGCCGCGCTCGGGAAGTTGCGATGAGCACCGCCGTGGGGAACGCTCCCGCCCAATTTGCGCCGACTGCTTCGCAGCTCGAAATGGCGTACTCCGTCTGCCGAAGCATCGCGCGCTCGGCGGCCAAGAACTTTTATTATGGGTTTGTCGTGCTGCCGCAGCGCAAACGCAATGCGTTGAGCGCCGTATACGCGTTCATGCGGCGATGTGACGATATCTCCGATGACACGACGTTGAGCGCGAACGATCGCCACAACAAACTGGCGGACTGGCTCGATAAGGTTCATCGCGCGCTCGCTTCTCAGCCCACTGACGATCCCGTGCTGCTGGCGCTTACGGACGCGCAGCGCGTGTACAACATCCCCGTTGGGCTTCTTGATCAGCTTGCTTTCGGCACCGCCGCGGACCTCGATACCGGCCAGAATGACGGCATAAGTGGGCTGCAGATACGCTACGAAACGTTTGAAGAGTTGCGGCAGTATTGCTACGGTGTGGCATCAGTGGTTGGGCTGGTTTGTATCAAGATTTTCGGATACCGCGATCCCGCCGCAGAGCCGCTTGCTGAACAGTGCGGTCTGGCATTTCAGCTGACAAATATTATTCGCGACGTCAAAGAAGATGTCGCGATGGGCAGGGTGTACTTTCCGAGGGTAGATCTGACGGAATTCGGCCTATCGCCTGCTGATTTGGCGCCACAAGTCGACGTCGCACGTGTGCGACCGCTTCTTGCGATGGAGGCCGATCGTGCACGCGAGGGTTACCGTTCTGGAGAAGAACTGATCGCACTGGTAAACGAGGACAGCCAGCCGGCTTTGTGGGTTCTGATCACGATCTACCGCAGGCTGCTCGAGAAGATTGCCCTGAAGCAGTATGACGTTTTCAGCGAGCGCGTGCGATTGACTGTCCCCGAAAAGCTCAGTGTTCTCGGAAAAGGAATTCTCAAGCGCCTGGTTTAGTGCCTCCTGATGCCCCCTTCCACCAAACCTACAGTCGCAATCGCAGGTGGCGGATTGGCTGGTCTAGCCGCTGGGTGTGCTCTTGCCGAGGCCGGTTTTCGCATAACGTTGTTTGAGAAACGTCCATACCTCGGTGGGCGCGCCTCTTCCTATCAGCACCCCGGCACCGGCGAAGTCGTCGACAATTGCCAGCATGTGCTTTTAGGTTGCTGCACCAACCTGCTCGATTTTTATCGTCGAGCCGGCGTCGAAGACAAGATCCGATGGTATCGAGAATCTAACGTTTCTCGAGCCGGGCGGCCGCGCCTCGGTCATTGCTCCGTCCGCTCTTCCAGCTCCGCTGCATACAGCTCCGTCATTCTTCAAAGCAGAGTGCCTGAATTTTCGCGACAAGCTGGGCATCAGCCGTGCCATGGCCGTACTCGCGCCTTTCGCCCCGGCCGATGAAGGCCAGTCGTTTCTTGATTGGCTTAAACGCCACGGCCAGACGGAACAAGCCATCGAACGTTTCTGGAAGACAATCTTGGTGAGCGCGCTCAACGAAGAGCTCGACCAGGTTTCGGTCCCGTATGCGGCGCAGGTCGTTCGTGAATCATTTCTGAAGTCGCCCGCCGCGGGACGCATGGGAATTCCAACCGTCCCCCTGACCGAGCTCTACACTACAGCAGGCGATTACATCCGAACACGCGGCGGAGAGATTCAACTTCGCGCAGGCGTGGAGTCGTTTCGCTCCCAAGGCTTTGAGGTCTTTGTCACGGCCAACGGACAGGAACAGAAGTTCGATTATCTTCTGCTTGCGGTTCCCTTTGATGCTCTGGGGCGAATCCTGCCCGATACTCTGTCCGCTGCGCCACTTCTCACAGCTCTCGAAAACTTCACGACCTCTCCGATTACCGGCATCCATCTTTGGTTCGATCGTCAGGTCAGTAACCTCGATCATGCCGTGCTGCTGGATCGTACGATTCAGTGGATGTTTCATAAATCCCGGCTTATTGACGCTCGAAACACGCGCCCCGAGGGCGACGGGAGCTACATTGAGCTGGTCGTGAGTTGTTCCCGCAGCCTGGTTGAGAAGTCGAAAGCGGAGATTGTCGAGCTGGCAATCAGGGAAGCGCAGGAATTCTTCCCTGGGTCGCCCGACGCGGTCCTGCTGAAGTCCACTGTAATTAAGGAGGTCCACGCGACCTACTCTCCGCGCCCGGGAATCGAGCAATATCGACCGAAGCCCGACACGGCTTGGCCGCGCGTGTTTCTGGGCGGCGACTGGACGGCGACCGGCTGGCCCGCGACGATGGAGGGCGCTGTTCGCAGCGGATATCTTGCGGCCGAGGCCCTCGCCCGGTTCGCTAACGGCAAGAGCCCTCGCTTTCGCGTCCCTGATCTCGCGCCCACGGGATTGATGCGGCTGTTCAAATAAATACAGCAAGTGGAGTACGTTTAAGGATGGCCCCCACCCAAACCGGATGCTTGAACTGCGCTCTAGGAGCATTCGAATTGTTGTAGGTACCGGTTACTTCGGTTCTTATTGGTGATTACTTTACCGTCCCCCTCAAGAATTCATCCCAAACAAACGATATTAGAAGGATGGTTGAGCACGCGGCCGAAGACAAAACGCCACTTGGCGAACGCCGCCGCAGCCCCCGATTCAGTTGTGGCGGCTACGTTGAGATTAATTGGCTGCCGTCGAAAGGCATCTATGTTCCGGGAAAGGTTCGAAACCTGAGCCTCGAAGGCTGCTGCATCGATACGAAACTGCCCAGCGAGGGTTGCACGCGGGCGGAAATCGTTGTTCGTACGAAATCGAATTCATTTCGCGCCATTGGCGAAGTGAGAACGATTCGCAGCGATTTCGTCGCCGGACTGGAGTTCGTTCGCTTGAGCGCTGGAGGAAAAGGGCTGCTCAACGACCTGATGGTAGATTTGGCAAAAGTACAGGACGCTATCGACAAACTCAAATCGGGCGGCGAAGTGTCGGATCCGGAACTGCTCCTGCAGGAATTGAAATATCGAAAACTGCGAGCCGAAATGTTGCGCACACGGTTTCCGTTTCTGGAGCAGCTTCAACGGCAGCCAATTTCGGAGCCTGTGCCACCTCTGTGCAACCAACCAGTTCGCGGCGCGGAAGAACCGCCGCTGGTGATTCCGATCGACTTATTTGGATAGGGAGCTCAGATCGCCATTAGCACTACGCCGCAGGCGACCAGTAACGCTGCAATCCATCGACGGCGCCCCACGCGCTCGTGTAGAAAAACACGAGCGGCTACCGCGTTGGCTACAAAGGTCAGCGAAGCCGACGCGGGCACGACCAGACTGAGGTTTCCCCATGAAAGGCCAAAGAGCAAGCTATAGAAGGCTATCCCCATGCCCACTACACCAAGGCCAAACGTGGGCGTAGTGAGCACGCGGCCAATTACGGCGAGCAGTCCGCGCCGTTGCCACAGTTCTCCAACGTCCCCCACTCTCTTCATCGAGTATGAAAGCAAAACGTCCCCAGTTGTCGAAGCGAGAATGATGAGTCCGATCGCGACCCATGCGTAAAAGTCGTTCATCGCTCGGCCTCCCGCGACAAGGACTCGGGTAGAACTTCGAGGGGCCCATGAGGCGCACGACTTGGAGTGTTCGAAGGCCCGGCAGCGACAAAACCAACGCCGGCTGCAATCAGAGATATGCCCATCCACCGTGTCAGGGAAATCTCCTCATGGAAGGTAAAGTGAGCGACGAAGGCGACGAGTACGTATCCGAGCGACGTTGCTGGCAGGACATAAGTCAGATCGGCCCACGAAAGCGCCGACATGTAGCAGGCAAAGAACGCGAGCAAGAAGAGAATACCGAAGGCGACCCACGGGTTGAGTATGGCTAGCAGCAGACCGGAGAGATTGTGCAAGGAGACGCTTCCCAGTTGCTTCATGCCGCGAGCCAGCAGGGAGTCGCCTGCGGTGCTGGATACGGTGATTCCCGCTAGAACGAGGTATTTTCGAAACGTCAATCGAACTCCGTCTGACTATAATTGCGCCGCAACGTGGCCCAATTATTTCACAACGTTTGACGACTCAGAGGTGGGAGTTCGTCTACGCAATTCGACGGAAGGAAGACGGGCAAGGCGCCCGTCGCTCCGATTCCCTTAGGCCTTCGCCGGTTCCGGCGTCGGCGTCTCTTCCTTGCGGTTGTCTTTCACGAACTTGTTGCGTTGTGCGCGCAATTTAAGGAACGTCCGCGCTTCTTTGTACAGGCGTTTGCGATCGTTATTGTTGAACATCGCTTTCCGCAATATCCGGTATGCCGCCTTAGGCCGGAAGTAATACTGGTCGTAAAAGTGATGGACCGCTTCAAGAATTTCTGTTCCAGGCAGACCCGGGTACTCGATCTGAACCATCTGGTGACCGGCGTCATCCACCATCTTCGTGTCGTTGGTCATAAAACCATTCTTAATCGCCGCTTCGTGGAGTTCAGTTCCTGGATAGGCGTGCGCCACGGAAACCTGGATCGTTTCTACGTCGAGTTCCTTCGCGAATTTAATCGTGTTCTTGATCGTGTCTCGAGTTTCGCCAGGTAGACCGAGAATGAAATCTCCATGTACCACCAGTCCAAGTTTATGGCAGTCCTTGGTGAACTGGCGGGCGCGTTCGATAGTTGCGCCTTTCTTGATGTTTTTTAGAATCTGCGCATCGCCTGATTCGTAGCCTACGATCAGCAGACGACATCCCGCTTCCTTCATCGCCTTCAGTGTCTCGTAGCTGGTCGTCACCCTTGAGGTACAAGACCACGTGAGCTTCAGCGGTTTCAGTTTGCCGCACAGTTCCTCAGTGCGCGCTGCCTGCAGGTTGAAGGTGTCGTCGTCAAAGAAAAATTCCTTTACGTACGGCCAGTAGTCTTTCGCCTTCGCCATCTCTCTCGCGACATCGTCGGTCGAGCGCTTGCGCCACGGGTGTCCACTGAGCGTCTGGGGCCACAAGCAGAAGGTGCATTGCGCCGGGCAGCCACGAGTCGTGTAGAGCGACACAAAGGGATTCAGCAAGAAAGGTACGTTGTAACGGCGAACATCCAAGTCGCGGCGATAGACGTCGGTTACGTGGGGCAGCGAATCCAGATCCTGAATCGTAGGACGATCGGCATTATGCACCACCTGACCATTTTTACGATAAGAAATTCCGAGGATGTCTTCCATCGGTTTGCCTTGAGCGTATTCGACGATCGAATAGTCGAACTCCTTGCGGCAAATTACGTCGATGACTTTTGCGTCCATCAGAGATTTTTCGGGCAACACGCTAACATGCGGTCCCACAAACGCGATCTTGATGCGAGGATTGGCGTCTTTGATGGCTTCGGCAATGCGAACGTCGCCCGCGAATCCCGGAGTGCTGGTGAACAGAACGAGCAGTTCGTAATCCTTGCAGGTGCGGATCGTTTCTTCCGCCGTGATGTGGTGGGGCGGAGCGTCCATGAGGCGGGCACCTTCGAGCATGCCGGTAGGATAGGCGAGCCAAACGGGGTACCAGTATGACTCAATCTCGCGTGTGGCGGGCCAACGCGAACCGGCACCCCCATCGAAGTTTTCAAAGGACGGCGGATTCAGAAACAGTGTCTTTAATGGCATAAGTGTTGTTCTCTTGAGTTTAACATTCCCAACGTACCCATTCCGCTCGGAGCGCTACCATTTAGGTACGCCCCGAGACCCGCCAAAACCGGTGGAACCCTTTATACAAGTGTGCCTTAGCGCTGCTTAAATCGCAAAAGAACCTTGCCGAACGTCGTTTTGGAGCATTAAGGCGCGAGAAACGGGTCTCGGCTGGATGGTACTTTTTCTTCACTATTTATTGGATGCAGGTTTGTCTTCAGCGCCCACCGGCAGAGCCCAATTCTCGAGGTCTCCGGTCGCCCGAAGCAGGTTCAGCCGGACGCGCTGATACTCAAAATCGGCGTCCTGAAAAAGCAAGAAACGCTCGGCCGCCTGCACACGAGCGTCGCTCAGTTCATGCATTGTTCCGGTCTTAGCCTCTACCCTGGTTTGGGCCGCTTCAAGTCCCGCCTGCGCAAGCTCATATTCCAACTGAGCGACCTCGCGGCCGGCCTCCAGTTGTGCGGCAGCGCGCTGCAGTTTTAACGTCTCTTCGGCAACTTGATTGCGGGAAGCCTCGGCCTGTTTCTTTGCCTTCAGCGCCTCGGCCTGGGCCGCGTCAGCTCGTGCGCGCTGGCTCGCGTTGAAAATGGGAATCCTGAGTCCAAATCCGATGGTGGCATTATCTGGTTGGAAAGTGTGATCCGGGAAATACTCTGTGTAATTGTTGAAGGTGGAAAATCGGGCGTACTGCGCCGAGAAATCGATCGAGGGCAATAGAGAGCGACGCTCCCCCGATGCGCGCATGCTTTCCGCCAAAGAATGCTGGTCTGCAAGCTTGACCGCTGGACTAGCCGCAATCGCCTTCTCCGAAAGGTCCTCTTCTTGAGCAACGGGTGGTAGAACCGGAATCGTCTCAGGCTCGATTTCAATCAAAGAAACCGGCACGCCGGTCAGGGTCGAGAGATGGTGGCGAAGAACGTCGGCATTGCCGCGAGCCTCGGCCTGATGGAGGCGAACTCGCGCGGCCGTCAGCTTCGCTTTGTTCAAGTCGACGGTGCTGTCCACGCCCTCCTGCAGTCGCTCGGCGACCGCTTGTTGCATCTGATGAGCTTGCGCTTCATCCTGCTGTAAGTGCTGCAGGCGAGCCTCCCACTTGGCCAACTCAGCATAGGTTAGCGCGACATCCTGAATGACCGCATTGCGCTGATCCTTGTTCTGCAACTCCGAAGCGTGCCAGTCGATTCTCGCCGCACCCAGAAATTGCCGCTCCGAAGGATTGTAGAGCGAACTTTGTGCGACCACATTGAGGAGAGCCGGCGGCGATCCTCCGATGGTTAAGGGGTAACCAAACGTGTATCCGAGTCCCGACCCGGCGATAAGTTGCGGTATGTAGTTGTTTCGGAGTTCGCGGTACGAAGCGAAAGCGCGCTGGATGTCGGCATTAGCAATCGCCGAAGCGGTGCTGTGAGTGAGCGCTAACCGGATAGCTCGGTCGAGAGGTAGTGGCTCTGCCTGGACGCGAGCAGCGAGTGTGAACAGAAACGCGAAAGGAATCAAGGCGAGCAGATTCCGGCATCGTCGCCCGCGTGCTAATCGCGATTTCATTAGTGCGCAACTCGGTTGAGCGCTTGCTGGGCGTTGCCGAAGTTGCGGGCCAGTGACAGCGAAGCTCGGTATTCGCGCGCCGCGCCAGCCTTGTCTCCTTGTTTCTCCAAACACATGCCCAATAGATAGCGAGCTTTGAATGCAGGTGCGGCCTCGACCGGACCTTCAGTCAGATAGCGATGGAGCAACTCGACTGCGAACGGATAGTTTCGTCCCGAGCGGTACAAGATGCCGGCCCCCTCCACTAGCACGTCGGGTTTCGAAGTCGGAGCATGGCTCAGTTTGACGATGGCTTGCTCCATTTCATCGAAGCGCTTCTGACGCCGAAGAAACAGGGCAAGGTTCAGCCACGCCTCCGCGTCTCCACCGCTACGATCGATGTATTCGTGATATTCCCGCTCGGCGGTGGCGGAATCCTTTTTCTTTTCTGCGATACGCGCGTATATCCAATGCTCACGTGCTGGACTTAAACTGGCTACCGACTGTGCCTGTTGGCGGGCCTTATCTTCGCCGCCACCGACGATGCCGGGCGCATCGATATAAAATTCCGCGAGGTCGAGCTGTGCATCCATGTCTTTCGGATTCAACTGCACCGCACGCTCGAATTCTCCGCGAACTTTTCCCGCCAGGCCGGCAGCTGTCACAAAATTCACTCGATCGGCCTTTTCTCCATAAACACGCCCCAGCCAGAGGTGAAAGCGGCTATTCGCAGGATCGAGAGTCACCGCTTTTCTACACGACGATTCCGCTCGATCCCATTCCTCGAGAGTGTAGTAGGCGCGGCATAGGAGATTCGAAGATTCGGCATCAGTCGGAGCCGCCGTAAGCCGGCCGTTAAGCTCGGCAATGGCATCATCGACCCGCCCCGCCGTCAGCATATCTCGAGCCGAATCGCCAACGGTTCCGGCAGCAGAAATAGTAAGAAACGACAACAAAAACAAAAGCTGTAAACCCGCGTTTGTGCGTCTGATCATCTAGTACTTAACCTGCGTTCCATCGCCAATCGGCTTCCCGTTTGACGAGTTAATCGCGAGGACGTCTTTCGATGCAAGGCCGCGCGCTATTTCCACTTGCGTCAGATTCGAAAGCGAAGTCTCTACTTCGCGCCGCTTGAGTTCGTGCCCGACTACTTGTAAAACGTAGGGCTTGGAGTCGTCGACTCGTACAGCCTCCCGCGGTACCACCAGAACGTTATCGTGCTCGGCGGAGACGATCGTCACTCCGACGTTTATATTTGGCAGAAGCTTCAAATCGGCGTTATCTACGATGCTCGTCGTCTCCCCGACGTTGCGCGAACCGCGCAGCTTCACTGTCGATGGGACTGCCGTGACCGACGATTTCCAAACCCGTCCCGGTACCGCATCCCACGTAATTTCAATCGCATCTCCCGGAGCTAACCGACCTACATCCGGTTCATCAACGAAAGCCCGTACCATTACTTTCCTGAGATCTGCCACTTGGAGTAGAAGATCGCCCGCGCCCACGAAACCGCCTTGTTTTGCGGGTAGGGAATAGACGATTCCATCGAAGGGCGCGCGGACGTTCGATTTTGTCAGCACATCTTGCGCTGCATCGTAAGCTGCCTGTGCTTCGGTGCGCTGCGCATCGACTCGAGCTAACTCCGCATTCGAATACCTCTTCGTCTGCTTTTGTTCGAGATAGGTGAGTTGAGCGTTCGCTCGGGCAATTGCATTTTCGGCGTCGAGAACTTCGCCGGCCGAGGCCGCTCCTTCTTGCTGGAGTTTTTTCAAAGCATCGAGGTTGCGTTGCGCTGCGCTGCGGTCCGTCTTGGCTTTGACCATTTGGGCGTCGAGGCTCAAGACCTCTTCCTGAATGCCACCACGCTCAGCCGCGCTTAAGTCGGCTTGCGCGGTACGCAGCAGAGTCTGCGCGCGAGCGGCCTGGGCCCGCGCGTCGGCGTCGTCGAGCACGAGCAACAGTTCGCCTTTTCTAACGGCGTCGCCCTCTTTGACGTAAATGTGCTGCACGCTCATTGGTGCCGGGGCGTGCGCTTCGAAATTGTTGACAGGCTCGATTTTCCCGTTGGTCGAAACCAGGCTGCGAATCGATCCCCGCTCAACGATGGCCGTTCGCACGGGCACCGATTCATCGCGGCGAGACACGAAAGCCGCTAGCAGGCTAACCGCCGCAATGATCACGAGTGCCGTCACCCACCAACGCCGAGGTTGGCGTCCCGAACTGTTTCCATTCAATGGCATACGGAGAAAAGCGCAAGCTTCAATGTATCATCCAGACGCCGCGCAAGAGCGGGTAAAAGCGGACCTCTGCTTAGCAAATTAGATGCACCTTGTCAGTGGTTTGCACCAACGAGACTGGGGGAAATCATCGACCAACGACCTTTGTGAACAACCGGCTTTCCCACTGGAACTTGTGTCACCGTGAAGTCCAGTTACGGCCGTCCCCTGTGTAGATGTGGCCTTGGCTCTCGGTACAATAGTGAAATGTCAAAGAAATCTCCTCGCTCTACCCCGCGCAACCCTTCGCCACGCTACACCGTAGAGCACGCCAGCGCGGGTCTCGACCACGAATTCCCGGAAATCGAAACCTGGCCTAATCAATTTCCCGGATACGAAATCGTCGTCGACGATCCTGAGTTCACTTCTGTCTGCCCCAAGACTGGATTGCCGGACTTCGGCAATCTCGTAATTCGCTACGAACCCGATCGCCTGTGCCTCGAGTTGAAGTCGCTGAAAGAATATCTCCAGACCTATCGCAACCTCGGCATTTTCCAGGAGAACATCGTGAACCAAGTCTTGGAAGACGTAGTTCTCTGGGCGAAGCCGGTATGGGCGGAAGTAAAAGGCGAATTTCGTCCGCGCGGAGGAATTTCCACAGCAGTGATAGCCAAGTGGCCGCGAGCCAAGACAACTGGAAAGAATGCGGGTATGTGAATCAACTGTGCTTGGCGTGGCTCAAACGGTCGTCATGCTATATTCGCTGGACCTGTGGCCTCGACGAAACTTTATCCGCGCACAGCACTCGCGCTATTAACGGCGCTGAACCTACTGAATTATATTGACCGCTCCGTGTTGTTTGCGGTGCAGGATCTGGTCAAAGCCGAATTTCATCGCAGCGATTTTGCCTTCGGATTACTTACCAGCGTCTTTTTTATTTTCTATATGTGCGCGGCGCCTTTCATGGGTCCGCTCTCACTGCGCTTTTCTCGCAAACGGGTCATCGTCGCTGGCGCCCTGGTATGGAGTGTGGCGACTCTGCTCACCGCCGTCACCAGGAACTTCAACGAACTGCTGATCCGTCACACCCTTGTGGGTATCGGTGAAGCCAGCTTCGTGATTCTCTCTCCGCTGTTTGTTGCCGACATGTTTCCCGTCGAAAAACGGGGAAGGGTCATGGGAGTCTTCTACCTCGCCATTCCGGTCGGAACCGCTCTCGGCTATCTGATCGGCGGATTCATGGGGCCGAAGTACGGATGGCGCGCTCCATTCTATGTCGGAGCCGCTCCTGGGGTTTTGCTCGCCTTGCTGCTTCTGTTGATTCCGGAGCCTCCGCTCGGGCAATTTGATCCGCCGGAGAGCAAGCTTCCGGAGCGCGATACGCTGAGAAGTTTGATTCACAATCCCGCGTTCCTAACCGCGACGCTGGGGATGGCGATGATGACCTTTGCTCTCGGAGGCCTGCAAGTTTGGGAACCGACGTTTCTGCAACGGGCCCGCGGGTACACCGTACTGGGCGCGAACCTCATCTTCGCTTCAAGCACGATCGTGAATGGTCTGGTCGCATCGTTGTTGGGCGGCTGGCTATCCGATCGACTGCTGCGGCGGAACAAGGCTGCCCACTATCTCGTATCGGCGGTCAGTTTGGGGTTGGGGATTCCGGCGATGTGTGTAGCATTGTTTTCGACCGGCACGCCAATGGTTGTCGGCATTTTTGTGGCTGAATTCTTGCTCTTGTTGAATACCGGTCCTCTAAACGCGGCGGTGATCAGTTCGGTAGGACCGCACGTCCGGGCGGCCGCTCTTGCGGCCAATATTTTTATTTTCCACTTATTTGGCGATGTGCCCTCAGCGGCGTTGATTGGATATGCGTCCGACAAGTACTCCTTACAACTCGCGTTCTTAGGTCCAGTAGTCGCTATCGCCCTGTCCTCCGCCATCCTGTTCTACGGCATGCGATTTGCCCCGCAATTACCTGTCAGCTCACCATCGCCCGCATCGCAACTTCCTTCGGGAGCATCTTCCTAGCAGATGCATTGGCAAGTTTTTCATTGGAGCACGGTTAATTGGATTGCGGGAGTCATCCTTGCGGCAGCGTGGTTTTCACGCATTGTGGAAGCGGCTTTTGGAATGCCGCATATCGCCGACATCGCGTCGCCCGCCTGGGATCGCCGCCCGCCGACTCCGAGCGGTGAGCCGCGAGTCAGCATCATCGTCCCCGCCCGCAACGAAGAAGATGATCTTCGCGCAACACTTGGGCAATTGCTCGCTCTCGATTACTCCAATTACGAAATTATCGCCGTCAACGATCGGTCAACCGACCGCACCGGCACGATCATGGACGAAGCCGTCGCCTCGGAAGGCGCTTCGAGACTGAAGGTGATTCACGTTTCGGAACTGCCTCGAGGTTGGCTGGGCAAAACGCATGCTATGTGGACCGCCGGTAAATTGGCAACCGGCGACTGGCTCCTCTTCACCGATGCGGATGTGCTTTTCAAACCCGATTCTCTGCGCCGAGCCGTCGCTTACGCCGAGGCGGAGCGTGCCGATCACGTGGTCCTTTTTCCACGCATGATCATGAAGCGGCCGAGTGAAAGAATGATGATCGCTTTTTTTCAAGCGCTCTTCGTTTTCGGACATCGTCCGTGGAAGGTTGCCGATCCCAAGGCGCGCGACCACATGGGGGTGGGCGCCTTTAACATGGTTCGGCGTTCGGTCTATGATGCGATCGGAAGCTACCAGGCACTCCGCATGGAAGTGCTCGACGACATGAAGTTGGGCAAGGTCGTCAAGAATGCGGGCTTCGCTCAACGTAACGTTTTCGGGGAGGACCTGATCTCGCTCCGTTGGGCGAAGGGTGCCTTTGGCATCGTCAACAATCTCACCAAGAATTTTTTCGCAGTGCTCTCTTTTCAATGGTCGCGAACCGTCGCCTCAATCATCGGCCTCGGCTTTCTGAATCTCGGACCATTTCTCGGAGTTTGGCTTGCACACGGATGGGCACGCGTTCCGTACGCGATTGCCTTACTCTCGTTGTTCGCGATTTACTACGGGATGTCGCTCCGGTCGGCGGTTCCACCCTATTACTTCTTTCTGCATCCCATCAGCACCAGTCTGTTTATGTACACATTGCTGCGCTCAATGGTTCATACCTTCGCCAACGACGGAATCGTGTGGCGCGGCACAAAGTATCCTTTGGATGAATTGCGCAAGGGAATGGTGTGACTCGGTCGTAGGACTACTGCGGCTCTCCGGGGTCTTCAATCGAAACCGGATCGCCTTGCTTAGTTGTCGTCTTTTTGACTTTAGGACGAACGAATTTTCCCGCGCTGTTATGGCCCGGATGCTCGACGTCATAGTCGGTCGGCACAGGAGGAAAGACCAGAAACGCAGCATTGCCAAGCTGCTGCGTTCGGCGCAGTACGATTTCCGCACGCCCGTCGTAATCCTGAATCGTCCCCTTGATTTCGATCTGTTTGCCTTCGAGTTGGCGAATATCGCCCATCTTCTTGATGTCATTTGGAAAAACGACGACCGAGAAGGGGCACGTCTTGGCATCTTCGCAAAAACTGAGGAACGTTACTCCCTTTGAACCATTTCCGACGTGTAGCACCGTGCCGGTGACACAGTCGGTTGTGCCGACGTGTTTGGCCGCTTCGACGAACGGGACGCACCCCGACTTGGGCGGATTGCCAGCAACGCAAATTCCGCTGAAGGAAAGAAAACAGAGGAACAAAACGGACAGGGCGAAAACACGCATAAAAGGCTGAGACGATGAGATGTTCGTCTTCAGAAATAATTGTATGGGCCGAACGCAGAATAACTGGCAGTTGGGCAGGAAAATTACGACTGGGCTTCCCGAAAAGGGAAGCGCGAGAACGCCGGCGAGTGAGCGTCGATTTTGGTGAAATAGGGCGAAGCGCCGGGGCAAAGCCCCGGCCTGCCAAATTCCTCTCGCCTCTCTGAGCGGGCTGGCTACTTGAACGACTTCACGGCGGTCGCTTCGTCGTCCTTCACATCAAAGACGGTGTAGAGCTTGGTGATCTGCAACAGGTCATGCACCTTCTTGGTGAGATTGAGCAGTTTCAGTTCGCCACCCTGGTTCTTGGCAGTTGTAAAGGCACTGACCAGTTCGCCGATGCCGGAACTGTCGATATAGTTGACGTCGCCGAGGTTCAGCAGGATTTTCTTCTGCCCCTTCGAAAGCAGATCCCGGACCGTTTCCCGCAAAACTACGCTGCCTTCGCCGAGGGTGATTCGGCCGCTGAGATCGACAATCGTGACGCCATCCACCTGTCGAGTACTGGACTTCATTGTCACTGAGGAGCCTCCTTGGAGTCCGCGGGGTTGCCGTGGACATGCTTAATCATCTTAAGTTCGGTACCCGTCTGGGACGGGTTGATTTCTACCTCATCCATAAACGAGCGTATCAGGAAAATGCCTCGCCCCGACGTCTTCATCAGGTTATCCGGGGCTAATGGATCCGGAATCTTGCTGGCGTCCAGCCCTTTGCCCTGATCACGGATGACAATAATCAGGTCGTGAGCCGTGCACTCAAATGCGAGGGTGACCTTCTTGCTCGGATCGTAAGCATTGCCATGTAAAACTGCATTTACAGCGGCTTCGCGCACGGCCATGGAGATCTTCATGATCTCCTCGTCGTCAAAACCGGCTTCAGCCGCCATACGGCCGGCGGTCTCTTCAGCGTTGTTCACTGTCTCCAACGTCGAATCGAGCGTGTAGGAGACGCGGTCTGCAGCCATAAAGCTGAACGATTCCCTTGAGCCGGCCTTCGCCTCGTTACGACCTCGTGCCAGACTCATCCTGTTCGCCCAAATACGCTTCCGGGCGAACACAGAGTTTGCCTGTAGGCCTCAAAAAAGTCAACGCGCCCCGACCAATGTGCCCTAGTTTATGCTGATTTAGCGGGACTAACGAAATCACGGGACGCTTCGACCGTTGCAGCGTTCTTGCATCTTACATAGCTACGGAACAGGGTCAGACCACTATACGGACGAAGCCAAGGAGAAATCGATGCGCGATGGTAACGCAGGGAAAATCGGCAAGTTGAATCGCCTCTTTACTTCTCACATTCCGATTCCATACGGATGCATAACCATACTAGCCCTTCTTTTGGGAATCCTGGGCACTCTTGCCGTTTCGGCCGTTGCCCTGACGGTGGCCATCTCAAAATAGGCGCAAGTAGGCCTCGCGCGGGTTATCGCAACCCTGCCGCACTCCAGTTTGCTTCGCAGGACGCATCCGCTCGATAGAGGCTGAACCTGAATTCGGCATTCCTTGATATTTCCTCCATAAAGCCGCAGGACGCGAATAACTTTTCCTGCTCCAGCGTCGTCGCCACGTAAGCGATGTAGAGCGGTCGAGGGTAAGCGATCAGCGATCGTCCAAGTTGAGCCACGACCTCAGACAGTACCCGCCTTCGGCAGGGATTAAAGAAAAACAGAATGCTGGGCTCGGGAGGCATCACAAAATTTGTAAAATCTATGTTTACAGATTGAATATTCTGGCACCGTTGCTCCGGTGAACGATAGCGCCGGATATTCGCTTCGGCGATCCCGTGCAGTTCCGGAGAAAACTCAAGACCCATGATCCTCTTGAACGGGAACTCCGAGGCCAGTAGCAACGCTCGTCCCTTGCCTGAACCAAAATCAATAAAGGTAAAATCCTCAAAACGAATATCAAAGCTTGTTAGAACCTTTTCAAACCGCAGAGGCTCGATCGCGGCATAGTCGTTTCCTTCGATCCAGTTCGGGCTTGGTATGTCGAGATCACTGAGATAGGTCCATCCATCGAACCTGCCCTCGGTGTCAACGTCGTGGGACCGGTCAAACTCGCTGACGCTTTGGTTGAGGCGGAGCGACCTCGCCGAACGATACTGTCGGAACAGATGGACTGGCAAAAGGAAACTCCTAAAGAAACTGACAACGATACCGCGCTCCCTGAGGGACTTCTCGATGCGCGGAATCAGAGTTCTTGAAACTCTTGGCATTGAATTTCTGACTACGAATTCTGGGTGCACTGCCCGGTTGCATGCCGTACGGCCGCGAAAAACTGTTTGAGCTTGTTCCTGTCCAGTGTGCCACTGCTTCGGACGCCAGAACACAAGTCGAGGCCGAACGGTCCAACCTCGTCGATCGCGTCGCGTAGGTTGGCTGACGTCAACCCTCCGGCAAGAAAGAGCGGCACACCAATCTGTTCTCGAATCGCCCGACTGAGCGACCAATCGTGCGTTCTGCCGGTACCTCCTAATTCTTTGACCGCAAGTTTCTGGTTGCCGGAATCGAGGAGGATCGCATCCACATCCAACGCAGCTCGCGCCGCTTCCTCAACCGACTCGGGGCCGGTTACATGAACGACCTGCACAATCGAGATGCCAGGCAACGCGTCCTTCAAGTCGCGATGTGTGCCCTCCGTGAGGTGGTCGCAGATCTGGACCGTATTCGTCCGACAGAATTTCTGTTGCTCGATAATGCTGGCAACCCGTTGCCGGGAGGTAAGAAGAAATGTGCCGATCGCAGGCGGAACGGTGGCGGCAATTTCCGCAATCAGTTTCTCCGAGATCACTCCCGGTCCGCTGGGCATGCTAGAAACCAGGCCGAGTGCCGACGCGCCGCACTCGATGGCCAGCGCCGCTTCTTCAACACTGCTGATGCAGCACACCTTTACCCGTGGCACGCGCGTCGGTTTCATGGGTTTAGTGAATCAATGATTCAATGATCATTGATTCAATAGCTTCTACTCTCCGTAAGGCACCCAAATATTCTTCACCTGGCTAGCGTGCTCAAGAAACCAGCGTCCCTCCGAGTGCTTCGGGTTGAACCAATCGATGGCGCGTCCTTCGTTAGTCCAAACCTGTTTCAAATTTCCTATCGACATAGCTTTCGCCGAAGCGGCACTGGCTTCATCGGCGAAACACCAGATGGCGTCGACATCGTCGTGTTCTGCCAAGGGTTTCAAAAGTTGTGCAACATATCCTGTAACGATGTTGACGGCGCCGCCGGGCAGATCACTGGTGTCGAAAAGTTGGTACAGATCGCCAGTGATTAGCGGATAAGCCTCGGATGGAACTGCTATCACGGTATTTCCCAAAGCGAGCGCCGGCATCACGAGCGATACAAAGCCGAGGAGCGGCATCTCGTGCGGACAGATAACACCCACCGTGCCGATCGCCTCATTCATCGCGATCGCAACATTGCGGAAGGGAGGATTGTGCACCGCGCCATCAAATTTATCTGCCCATGCCGCATAAGAAAATATGCGCTGGATGCTAAGGCCTACCTCTACAGCGGCCTGTTTTTCCCCGACCATCTCGGCAAGACGATGGGCGATTTCGACTTGGCGCTGGGAAAGATTCTCGGCGCAGTAGTAGAGAACCTGGGCCCGATTGTGCGCGGTTGCCTTCGCCCACGATCCAGCTTTTCGCGCAGCTTCGACCGCGTTGCGAATGTCCTTCCGATTTCCCAGCGGCGCTTCGCCTAACAGGCGCCCATCGGCAGAGCGCACTTCCATGCTGTAGCCCGAATCCGGACGCGCCTGCTTTCCCCCGATATACAGTTTGACCGTCCGGTCGATCGACTTCGCGCCGTCGGATCTGTCGACACCACCTGAAAAAGCGTCATTCGTAAGCTCCGACGCGGGATACGCCGCTGTCTTATTTGCGGGCAACTTTGGCGCAGTCTTGAACCATGCCAGCTCCATGTATTCCAGGAGTCCTTCGCGTCCACCTTCGCGTCCGTAGCCACTCTCGCGGTAACCCCCAAATCCGCACGACGCGTCGAACAGATTCGTGCAGTTCACCCAGACCACTCCAGCTTTCAGTTGAGCGGCCACATGCAATGCGACATTAATGCTTTCGCTCCAGACGCAAGCCGCTAGCCCATATACGGTGTTGTTGGCCAGTTCGACGGCTTCCGCGGGAGTGCGAAAAGTCATCGTCGCCAGCACGGGACCAAAGATCTCCTGCTGCGCCACAATCGATGTCGGATGCACATTGCTTAGGAGCGTCGGCGGATAGTAAAACCCTCGCGCCGGCGGAGTAAACTCAGGCTGCCAGCAAGTCGCGCCGTCCGCTACGCCTTGGTCGACCAGTTTACGGATACGATCCAGTTGCACCTTGGCTACGATCGCTCCCACGTCGATCGCTTTGTCGAGCGGCGCGCCCACGCGCAGGGTGCTCATACGATCCTGAATCTTGCCGATGAGCGTTTCGGCGATGCTTTCCTGCATCAGGAGCCGTGAACCCGCGCAGCATACCTGTCCTTGATTGAACCAGATTCCATCGACCAGACCTTCTACTGTGCTATCGAGGTCCGCGTCTTCAAAAACGATAAAAGGGGATTTCCCGCCGAGCTCCAGCGAAAGACGTTTGTGGCTCGAAGCCGTAGCGCCGCGAATCGCGCGTCCAACTTCGGTTGAGCCGGTGAATGCGATTTTATCCACATCCGGATGGTTGACCAGCGCTTCTCCGGTTGAGCCATCTCCCGTCACGATGTTTACGACTCCGGAGGGTAGGCCAGCCTCCTGGCAAATTCCAGCGAAGATCAGCGCGGTAAGTGGAGTAAATTCTGCAGGCTTCAGAACAACTGTGTTTCCCGTCGCGAGCGCCGGAGCAATCTTCCAAGCCAACATCAGCAGCGGGAAATTCCACGGGATGATCTGGCCGACAACTCCGCAAGGCACATAATCGGGAAACTCTTGGTCCAGGAGTTGCGCCCAACCCGCGTGGTAGTAGAAATGTCGTGCGACCAGCGGGATGTCGATGTCGCGGCTCTCGCGGATCGGCTTGCCGTTGTCCATGGTTTCGAGAACCGACAGCAGCCGGGAATGCTTCTGCACAAGTCGCGCGATCGCGTACAAGTAACGGGCGCGCACGTGCGGAGTGAGCGCGCGCCATCCTGAAGATGCCTCGCGAGCGGCTTTTACAGCCTCGTCGACGTCTGCCGCGGAACCTTGCGCTACCGACGCCAGCTTTTCGCCATTCGAGGGATCCACCGTGTCGAAATACTCTCCAGCCACGGGCGCGCGCCACCCGCCGCCGATGAAATGTTGGAAGCGGAAGCCGTGACGCTCTAACCAGACTGTGGCTTCTTTCGAATCCTCGAGGGCCGGACCGTACCCCATGCTCACGAATTTTTCGGCGATGCTCATCGGTGTTGCTCGATTCCGTTTTTCGAGGGTGATTCGTTCTGGGATCTTAGCTCCTGAATCATTGATTTCAGCTCCGCAACTGCCGCTTGGTCCATAACTCCCGGTCTGTTTACCAGCGGACTGAGCGTGTCGCATCGCTTCCGGCAGCGCTCCACGATAGGATCTCGCTGTCTTCCGGTCTCCGCAAAATCACACCACTCTATTGAGCCGACTGCCCCTGTTAAGAATCCTTCGATGATATCTGCCGCGTCGGCTGTACTCATGTTCGCTTTCCACTTGTGGCCGGAAGTCGGAATTGAACGAAACCATTTCGATGGAGGCCAAAGATTTAGATGAGGCGCATTTTTGACCATAGAAGTTTTTCAAAATCACGCCAGCGGATGCCGATATTCGGCCGAATAGCGTCCGGTCGCCTGGTGCTCGAGTTGTCGCTCAATATCTCCTAACAATCCACTCGCCCCGAAGCGGAACATCTCGGACCGCATCCAAGAAGGCCCGAGTTCCTCTTTGATCATCGCCAGCCAATCGATCGACTGCTTTGCCGTGCGAATGCCGCCGGCGGGTTTGAAGCCCACCGCCATTCCTGTTTGTTGCGCGTACTCGCGGATGGCACGGCTCATCACCAATCCAACCGGCAAGGTCGCGTTCGTAGGTTCTTTGCCGGTTGAAGTCTTGATGAAATCCGCCCCGGCCATCATGGCCACTACACTAGCGCGTGCCACATTGCGCAGCGTCAGCAAGTCGCCGGTTCCGAGAATTACTTTCATGTGAGCCGATCCGCTGGCCTGTTTGAAAGCTGCCACTTCGTCATAGAGCGCCTGCCAGCGTCCGCCGAAGACGTGCGCTCGCGTGATAACGACGTCGATCTCGTGCGCCCCAGCTTCAACCGACCGGCGAATCTCGTTGACCCTTTCCGCGAGCGGCGACAGGCCGGCGGGAAATCCCGTGGACACGGCGGCGACATGAATTCCGCTGCCTTCGAGCGCGCGAAGAGCCGTTTCAACAAACGTGTGATAGACGCAGATGGCCGCGACTTTGATCTGCAATTCTTCGATGCCAAGCTTCTGCTCCAATTCCTCTTGGATCGGCTGCCGTCCCTTGGCGCATAAGCGCCTCACCCTCTCGTCGGTGTCGTCGCCCGAGAGAGTCGTCAGATCCATGCAGGTAATCGCGCGCAGAAGCCACGCCACTTGCCATTCTTTTTTAACGGTTCGTCGAGCTACCTGCGACTGGGCGCGCCGCTCGACCGCACTGGAGTTGATGCGCACCTCCCGCACCCAATCGAGGTTGAGTGGGACGCCGGCATTCGGGAGCAGGGGGCGTCCGGCAAGGACAGCAAATGCCGCGCCGCTCAACGGTCTGGATCGCGTCGAGCTTTGATATTCGTTGTGTCCGACTTGCATCGCGTTTCTCAACTTACCGCGTGCACGATCTTGTGATCGTTGTGCGCAAGATGTGCCACGATTCCTTTGCGGTTCGATTGTACGGCAGACGCATTCAGGATGCATCAGACGAATGGTGCGGATTCGCAATTCAGGACAAGGCCTGTTTCACCTTGACACTTGGGACTTTGCGCGACTAGGCTACGCGCCATCGATACATTTTGGAATTTTCAGCGTGGAGGTTCGTTCTGTTTACGTCGAGCTGTCGCTCTGGGAGTTATCTCGCGCTTCAAAGAAATTTAGTCTTCGCCGCAATTCTCTCCGCTTGGGTCATCTTGACGTTCACCGTTCCCGCGTTTGCGGCTGGCAAGAAAATCATCTTCGATACTGATCCCGGAACCGATGACGCCATGGCCCTCATGTTGGCCCTTAATTCTCCGGAACTCGATGTCCGCGCGATAACGGTTGTTCCCGGCAATGTAACCGCCAAGCAGGGACTCGAGAACGCCCTGCGCATGGTCTCTCTGGCTAATCGTTGTGATATTCCTATCGCTGCCGGCGCCCAGCATCCTCTGTTTCAGAAACTGATCACTGCGGAGTTCTGGCACGGAAAAAATGGCTTGGCGAACATCGAATTGCCGCCCAGTAAATGCAAGGTCGATCCACGCTTCGGCCCCGATCTGATTATCGAGATGGTGCACGCCGCTCCTCATGAAATTACATTGGTCCCCGTCGGCCCGCTCACTAACATCGCGTTGGCCGTCGAAAAAGATCCAACCATCGTCCCGCTCGTCAAGGAAGTGATAATCATGGGCGGCGCGATCACCGGCGGCAACGTGAACGCCTCCGCCGAAGCGAACATCTATAACGACCCCGAAGCCGCGCAGGTCGTCTTCCAGGCGGGATGGCCATTGACAATGGTCGGGCTCGACGTGGGCGACAAGACACTACTTTCGCCGAAATATCTCGAACAACTCGGCCGGAGCCACGGTCCGATAAACGACTTCATTTACCAGGTCGCCCACTACTTGATCGATCTCTCCGCTCAGTACGGTTCCGTTGGGACGCAAATGTACGATCCCTTGGCCGTTGGAGTGGCCATTGATCCAACACTTGTGAAAGCGCCGCTCATGCACGTAGAAGTCGAAACCCGCGGCGAGTTTACCCGCGGTGAGACCGTGGCCAATCGCCACGGCGTGATCGAGCGCAACGTGCTTCACGGCGACCGTTACATGATCGAAGGAGTCGACAAGGTTGAGCCGAATGCAAAGGTTTGTGTCGATGTAGACGCCGATCGCTTTCTGCAGATGTTTGTTACGCGACTTCGTGGAAAGTAGGACTGTTTTTCCAAGCATTTTTGTTTCGCAAGCATTCTTAAGGAGAATCGATGTACATACCCCACTCTCTGGGCATTGCACTTTTCATGATGATCACGAGCGCCATTTGTTGGGGCTCATGGGCCAACACTTACAAGGGTGTCAGGAACTATCGTTTCGAATTGTTTTACTGGGACTACGCCGTAGGCATCTTTCTGATCTCACTGATCCTCGCGTTCACCATGGGGAGTACAGGCAACGACTCCAACAGCTTCCTCAATAATGTTCATTCCGCGGACACAACCAACATCGTTTCAACCATGGTTGGAGGAGCCATCTTCAATTTGGCCAATCTACTGCTGGTGGCGGCGATCGACATAGCTGGCCTCGCCATCGCTTTTCCCGTTTCGATCGGAATCGCTCTCGTTGTCGGTACCGTGCTCAGTTACGGACTTCAGCCCAAGGGCAACGTCATGTTTTTGGGACTCGGCGTAGTCTGCGCCTTTATCGCCGTCATCCTCGACGGCAAAGCCTACGGCAGCCTCGCCAGCGCCGGCCGCTCCGTTTCCAGGAAGAGCATCGTTATCTGCGTCATCTCGGGAATCCTCATGGGCCTCTGGAATCCGTTTGTCGCCTACGGGGCGACCCGGGGCAACGCCCTCAGTCCTTACAGCTCCGTCGTCTTCCTGACCTTCGGCGCGCTGCTCTCCTGCTTCATCTGGAACCTCTACTTCATGAAGAAGCCGCTCGTCGGCGCGCCTGTAAGTTTTAGCGGATTCTTCTCCGGTCCGGCCTCCGGCCACATCCTCGGACTGCTTGGCGGCGGCATCTGGGGCGTCGGCACCGTCTTCAACGTCGTCGCCGGAAAAGCCACCGCCTTCGCCATCTCCTACGCCATCGGTCAATCCGCTCCTATGGTCGCCGCTCTCTGGGGAGTCCTCGCCTGGAAGGAATTTGCCGGGGCGCCGAGCAAAGCCAAGATGTATCTGGCGGCGATGTTCGTTTTTTATTGCGTGGGAATCTTGCTCGTGGCGCGGGCAAACGGCTAGCGCGATGATCGGCGGTCATCGGAGGAATTGGTCGAGGATTTGTTTCCGCGATTCCTTTGCGCCAAAATTTCGTTAGACGCTACCCGAATTGGTCTACCGAAATTGGAAGATTGAGGCTTGAGTGCCGCCGCACGCAAAGCGATTCCTTTCGTCGCAACCGCATGGAATCAGTCGCCAAGAACGCGAGCGCAAATATCCACGGCTACATAGTCGTTATGAAAAAAGGAATTTCGGATCAGATCGCGATACATCCACAGACGCAACGCAAAAACTCTTGACTTTGCATTTCTAATCTATTTATATGGCCCTTCCGTTAAAAGAGGAACGCTCCGTGTTCCAAGTGTTCGGAGTCGATCCTAAACCGCGACTCGTTGGTTTGTTTGTCAGTCGTCTTCGGACGAAGACAAAACGAACAGAGCAAGACGAACAGAAAGTTGTCCCCAAGGGTGAAAACGAATGCTGAAACGAAAAGCGCTGCTGGTCACGCTTCTGTGTACGGTATTTTCCCTCTGCCCACTCGTCTATAGTCAGGCGAATGGCAGTCTCTCCGGAACCGTGGCCGATAAGACAGGCTCCGTCGTCTCTGGCGCGACCGTGAAAATCACCTCGCAAGGCACCGGTCAGACCCGCGAAGTGAAGACCGATGACTCCGGTCACTACCTCGCGCCGCTTCTTCCAGTAGCGATTTATACCATCCGCGTCGAGTCGCAGGGTTTCCAGACTACCGAGCAGAAAGACATTCGCCTGCAAGTCGATGAGCAGCGCGAGATCGATTTCGCCCTCAATCCCGCTTCGGTCAACCAGACCGTCGAGGTCAGCGCCACCGAAGTAGCCGTCGAGACGACAAATCCCACCCTCGGACAGGTCATTACCTCCGAAGAAGTAGCCGACCTCCCACTCAACGGACGCGACTTCGTCCAGTTGGCCACACTCACGCCGGGCACTACGCAGGAAACCAATCCCAACAGCTTCTTCAACGGCGGCGCAAGCAGCGAGGTTTCCGCACGCGGAACTTTTTCGCTCTCCGTCGGCGGATCGCGCGCTCAGAGCACCGATTGGCTACTCGATAACAACGACAACAACGAACTGACATCGGGTGGCATCTCGATCTTCTCGGATATCGACGACATCCAGGAATTTAAAGTTCTGACATACAACTACTCGGCGGAATATGGGACGCGTGCGGGTCCGACCGTCCTGGTAACCACAAAATCGGGCGCCAACAAGTTTCACGGGGCCTTATACGAATATCTCCGCAACACCGACTTCGATGCCAAGAGTTATTTTGCTGCCTCCAAAGAACAGTTCAATCTGAACCAATTTGGAGGTTCGATTGGCGGCCCGATTAAGAAAGACAAGACATTTTTCTTCGTTAACTACGAGGCAAAGCGACAGCGCCACGGCATTCCCTACATCGGACTGGTACCCTCTCAGGCCATGTTGGGAGGAGACTTTACGAACGACCCCCTAGGCGTTCTTCGCCCTAACACATTCGATAACGCTCCCGGGAATGCGGATGGTTTCACCGACCTCGTTAATCCCTACGGTCCGGTCATACCCAATCCTAATCCTCCCAACCCGTCGTCAACGACCATGCAGTCTCCGTTCTACTGCGACGGCTCCAACAATCCCGTTGCGCCAGACGCTTTCGGAGTACAGATTCCAACCCTCAATCCTTGCAACAAGATTCCTTCCGCCATGTTTGATCCGATTGGCTCCCAGATGGTCGGGCTCTATCCTCAGGCAAACGCTGTCAATGCGAACACGGTGACCAACTACGCAAACGTTCCGGTACGAAGGCTCAACGAAGGACAGGCGAATGTTCGCTTGGATCATAACTTCTCGAGTAAGGACTCGGCTTTTGCACGCTTCAGTTACGACCAAGCGAACTCCTATGTTCCTGGCGGATCACCGACTTGGGCCGAAGCCAATCCATTCGGCAGCAACCAGCTCATCGCAAACCATGGCCGCAATATTGCGATATCAGAAACCCACATTGTTTCTGACCACAACATCAACCAGGTCAGCGTCGGCTTTAACCGAATCTTCAATTTCATCACCTCTTACGGTGAGTTTGGTGGATCGATTTGCGAAGCGGCGAATTTGGGAATTGTTGGGGCAGATCTAAATGGTAAATGCCCCAATGCTCCCGCAGGTCTCACCCAAACCACGAAGGCTTGCTTGAGTTGTGGCCTTAGTTCGACGCAGATGAGCGGCTATTGGTCGTTGGGAGACCGCGGGTTTGCTCCGTTCCAAGGCGGCACGAACGTTTACTCAGTCTCCGACACGTTCGACATGATTCGCGGAAAGCACGATATTCGCGTTGGCTTCGGCTTCCGCGATAACCAGATGAATGTAATGACAAACGGATTTCAGGACGGATATTTCATCTTGAACGGTGGCACAGGTCAACCGGGGCAAGCGTATGGGTCATCCTTTACCGGGGACAGCGCGGCTGATCTTTTAATCGGCCAGGTGGACGGAGCTATTCACGATCAGACGTTTCTTGGCGCCACCACCGGCCGTCGCTGGAAGATGTTTCGTCCCTTTGTACAAGATGATTGGCGGGTCAACAACAATCTGACTGTCAACATCGGATTGGCTTGGGCACTCGTGACTCCGATTACTGAGGCTCGCGGACGGCAAGCCAACTTTAATTTTTCCACGGGTCAATATCTGATAGCGGGAAGCGTGCCCTTCACTGGTTGTACTAACTGCGTTCGCACCGACGGTGCGGTGGGTGTTCAGTTTGATAAGACGGCGCTAGAGCCGCGCATCGGTTTGTCGTGGAAGCCGTTTGGCAGTTCGACCACCGCGATCCGAGCGGGTTACGCGATCTATCATGATTCCGCGTGGAGCCAAGGGGCACAAGGCACGTGGCAAAACCCACCTTATTACGCTGAGATTGATCAGTTCAATTACGGAATCGGCTTCCCGTGCCCCTACGGAAACGCTAACGCTGGCGCCGGTGCGTCAAACTGCGGCCTCAAGTATGGGTTCACACAACCGAATCTCCAACCGTACACCGCCCCTCCAAACCCGGATGCCTTCACGGGGACGATTCTTTCGCAGGATTTGAACTTTAAACAGGGCATGGTGCAGCAATTCAACCTGAACGTGGAGCGACAGATTCCAGGCAATGTCGTATTAACGGTTGGCTATGCTGGGTCCCGCAGTACGCACATTTTGATTGACGGACTGAACCTTAATGTCAGCTCGCCTGCAGCTTGTCCTGGCGGCGCTGCTCCGGTTCCTGGCTACACCCTGGGCTGCGGTGGTCCTGTCACCGCTCCGTACGGTCCTTTCACCACCGTATCGAACATCACCGACGGTGGCAGTGCGCACTACGACGGGCTGCAGATCAAGGCAGAAACCAAGAGTTCACGTCACGGTCTTTACGCTCTCGTCGGCTACACGTGGGCTCGCACCTTTGACAGCGGAATGCCCGACGGTGACGGCACCTTCCCTGGCGCAACTTACTGGCCATTGCCAGGCACCCAGAAAGCGGATTGGGGCCTCTCTCAGATCAATCTGAACGATCAGTTCACGGCTAGTGTCATCTACGACTTGCCATTCGGTAGAGGCAAACAGTTTGGTGGCTCGTGGAACGGCGTTGAAGACGCAGTTCTCGGAGGTTGGCAGGTCAATATCATTGAGAAGGCCACATCTGGGTTCCCGTTATTCGTCGTTGATGGGGCCAACGGTTCCGGAGTTAATTTTCAGTGGAATGGAAGCAGTTTGAATCGACCTGACCAAGTTGGGGACCCCAATAGAGGAGGAACGGTCGCGGCCAACCCCACTTGTGCCGCCCCTGGGCAGGTTCATACGCTCGAGAACTGGTTTAATCCATGCGCCTTCGTGGCTCCCGCCCCTGGCGAACTCGGGGACGCTTCGCGCACGCCGCTCTACGGACCACGTTTCGTGAATACGGATTTCTCGGCCTTCAAGAATTTCCACGTTCACGAAGGATTCACGATGCAGTTTCGCGCCGAGATGTTCAACCTCCTCAACCACTCGCAGTTTTATCTCGGTGGAGGAAGCAGTCAAATGCAGGACTTCAGTCAAACGGCAACGTTTGCCAAGGTCAACGGCACTGTCAATAATCCGCGTGTGGTGCAGTTCGCGCTGAGGCTCGATTTCTAGACCAAGTTTGGAAGAAACACGCAGACGCCGCAAGCGGAGGCAAGTTCGATTTTGCCTCAGCTTTCTTTGTGCTAGCGATAGGGCGGCGCTCCTAGCGGGAATTGCGCCCCAAGCCGATCGCGGGTTGGCGAAGGCGCAGTTCGCACCGTCCCCCAATTCCGTTATATTGTTAGTCATTCATGAAACTGAGCTCTCCCGTTCTCGGAACATTCCTTGTTGCCAGCATCCTCACTATAAACAATCTCTCCCGCGCCGATGAGTGGAAGCCCCGTCACGATTTGGTTTCTCATACCGGCGTAATGAATCTCACCGAACCGCCTCCGCCGAGCGAAGTATTTTTTTCGGGACCAGCTTCACGTTCCGATCAGCCAAGCTGGCTCGAAGGTTTGAAGTCCTGGCGCCGGGATCGTCGCACTCTGTTGCGCTACGACGGCTCCCAATACAACCGCCCCGATCTGCAGTGGACGCAGCGTATCTTTTCTCAGGTGCAACTGCTCATTTGGGATCGCAGTCTGTACGATCCAGAAAAGGGTGAGTACACTGTCGACCGTTTTCTTTCCGAAACCGAGAGCCGCATTGGACCCATCGACGCGGTTCTGATCTGGCATGTTTATCCCAACCTCGGAGTGGATGACCGCAATCAATTCGACATGCTGCGCGATCTTCCTGGAGGCATTGCCGGAGTGCGCGGCATGGTTGATCAATTCCATAGCCACGGCGTGAAGGTATTTTTTCCGCTGTTGGTTTGGGACGACGGAACTCGCAGCGAAGGCGCGCCCTTCTCGACCACCATTTCGCAACTTTTGAAAGATGTCGGCGCCGACGGCATTAACTTCGATACCTTGGAAACCGTTCCACCCGAATTTCGCGCCGCCTCCGATTCGACCGGCCACGCGCTCGCCCTGGAACCGCAATTCCAGCCCCGCGACGCCTCCATCGCATGGACGAACCTCAGCTGGAACGACTGGGTGACGTGGGAAGGGAAGCAGTATCCCTTCATCCCCATGGTCAGCAAAGATAAGTGGATCGAGCCTCGGCACACCGTGAACGTCACCGACCGTTTCACGCGGGACAAAACCGACAGCCTCCAACATGCGTTTTTTAACGGCCAGGGATATGCCTCGCTCGAAAATCTCTGGGGCTTCTGGTATGAAAATAATCCCCGCGATGCGGAAGCTCTGCTGCGCTTCACTCGCATCGAGCGAGCCATGGCCGACTACTTGCTCAGCCCCGACTGGGAACCGCATGCTCCCATGCTCCAGCGTGGAGTATTTGCGAGCCGCTTTCCCCTAGGGAAGGGAACGCTCTGGACGATTGTCAACCGCAACGAATACGACGTGACTGGCGCCCAGATCGAGGTCGCCAGCTCTCCGGGACGACACTACTACGATCTTTGGCACGGAACAGAATTGACGCCCGCTGTAGCAAACGGCAGAGCCACTCTGCACTTCGATCTCGAAGGCCTCGGCTACGGCGCCGTTCTCGCCATCGACGACCAGCCCGACGCGAATCTTCGAACTCTGCTCGCTTATATGGCCGAGCGGTCCAAGCGCCTTCTCGCCAGCTATCCGAGCGAGTGGAAGGCCGCGCTCCAGACTCCCGTCGCTGTTCCTCCGACCGCCCCTCTGCGGGCGGCGCCCGACGGAATGGTACGCATTCCCGAGGGTGACTACGACTTTCAAGTCAGCGGAATTGAAATCGAAGGCGGCAACGATCCCGGAGTCGATGTGCAATATTCGTGGGAGGACGCGCCGCGCCGCTTCCATCGCCACCGACTTCACATGCGTGCCTTCTATATCGATCGGACGCCGGTGACCAACGCTGAGTTTGCTCGCTTCGTGAACGAAGCCCATTACCATCCCAAAGACGACCACAACTTCTTGCGCACATGGCAAAACGGCCATTACCCACAAGGCTCGGATGCCAAGCCTGTCACCTGGGTATCAATCGAAGATGCCCGCGCCTACGCCGCCTGGGCTCATAAGCGCCTACCACACGAGTGGGAGTGGCAATACGCCGCGCAGTCTACCGATGGTCGCGTTTATCCCTGGGGCAACGAATGGAACGCGCAGGCTCTTCCGCCCGCCGATTCTGGGCCGACACAGCATCCTCTCGCCGATGTGTCGGCTTACGCGCAGGGTGCGAGTCCGTTTGGCGTTCTCGATCTCATGGGCAACGTCTCGCAGTGGACCGACGAATACCGCGACACGCACACCCGAGCCGCAATTCTGCGCGGCGGAGCCTCTTACCAGCCTGCTGGTTCGGTCTGGTATTTTCCACAAACCTACCGTTTAGACGAACATCAAAAATATCTCCTAATGTCGCCTGGCCATGACCGATCAGGAACCGTGGGTTTTCGCTGTGTCGTTGACGCGCCATGAATCGTGAAATGAATCTCAACTCTCCGTCTCGTTTCATCCCGCCTGGGCACCGCAGCCGCTTGGTATTGGCCGGGCTCGTCCTATTGGCGTCTCTCGCGGCAGCACAACCGCGCCGCAAGGTCATCATCAATCAGGACTGCTCAGGCCCGGGTGGCAGCAATCTGCAAACTGTGCTGGTGATGATCCAGTCGCCAGAGGTCGATGTCCTTGGTATCACCGTGGTGACCGGCGACCAATGGCGCGACGAAGAAGTTGCTCATACGCTCCGGCTTCTCGAAATCATCGGGCGCACCGACATCCCCGTCGTTCCCGGTGCGGTATTCCCTCTGATTCGCACGCACGAAGAAGCGCAAAGCTGGCAAGATCACTATGGGAAGGTTGGTTACGCCGGGGCTTGGGACGATCGCTGGTGGCACGAACCTTTCGTCATTCCGCCCATGCCGGAAGGGCAGCCGGCCACCAAGCCCGCCAACGAAGATGCTGCGCATTTTATCCTTCGCATGGTCCATAAATATCCGCATGAAGTCACGATCTACGAAGGCGGCCCGATGACGAATCTTGCGGTCGCCGTCACTCTCGATCCGTGGTTTCCCGAACTCGCCCAGGAGTTGGTTTTCATGGGCGGAAGCCTCGATCCAGTGACCGACAATCCCGAGTTCACCAACAACCCGCGTCACGAATTTAATATCTGGTTCGATCCCGAGGCCGCAGCGGTGGTCCTACGCGCGCCTTGGAAAAAAATTGTGTGCACGACAACCGATATCTCCGTGAAAACCAGTCTGTCGCGCGCCATGATCAACGAGATCGACAAAGCCGGAACCCCCCTGGCACACTACGTGGCTCGCTTTTACCAGTCGTTTCCGGGCGCGGATATCATGTGGGACGAACTCGCCGCCTCCGCTTGGATCGATCCTTCCATCATCACAAGAAAAGAGACGCGGTATATGGGTGTTGATCTCGATCACGGGGCCGGTTACGGGAATACGCTGACTTGGTCCGAGAAAGATAAACCGGCGCGAGCCGTACAGCCGGTTGAGATCCAGGTCGATCTGGACAAGGAGAAGTTTTACCGAATGTTCGTGAGACTGATGAGCTCTCCGGTACAACTACCTTCGACGACGCCTTGAACTAAGGCTGAGGCTGCGCCGGAACCCCAGAGTTGCTGTTCTGCAACGAAACGACAAATTCTTGAGTCGTGCGCCGCTCACGGCCTATATCGTCCTTTATTTTCTTCGTTAATTGAGCGTGAAGTTGAAGTTCTTCTTGAGCTTTTGTTTTGTCTCCGATGCGGACGTACATTTGCGCTAGGTGGTAATGCGCCTCTGCAAGGGTCTGCACGAGATCAGGATTCGCGTTAACCGCTTTCTGATATGCGGCAATTGCTCGAGCATAGTCAGCGCGGCGCGAATACAAGGTCCCTAGTTCCAGGTAACCGTCCGCGAGCTTAGGGTCTAGCGCCACCGCTTTCTGCAACAGCGACTCGACGAGGGTCGAAGGCTCCCGACCATTAGAACCGGCTGTGGCCGACTGCTTGAGAAGTGCCAAGGCGTAGTAGTAGTTTGCTAATGCACGGTCCGGTTGCAACTGCGCGAATCGCGCGAGCTTCGCCACCGCTTCTTCAGACGGATTGATCTCGGCGCCCAGCATCTTGCCCATAAACAGGTAGGGAGTCGCATCGCTGGGCTCGAGATCGGAAGCGTTTGTCAGACACTGTGTAGCTCGATCGTACGATCCCTGCGCGTACCAAGAGACGCCTAGCGCAACCAGCATCCGCACCGATTTCGGAAAGAGGCGATTGCCTTCCGCCAAGACCACGTTTGCCGGCTCAAGTGCACGGTGCTTTAGCAATTCGGTTCCCCAATCAAAGATGTTTTCTTCGCTCGGGTCCAGCTCGGCCGCACGCTGATACTCGCGAACCGCTTCCAAAGCCTTGCCGGAGTTCTCCTCCGCCGCGCCCATCAAGTGATGAACTTCGCTATCTTCGGGATTGAGCCGCATCGCCCGTTGCAGGCAAGCAAGCGCTTCGGCGGATTTCCCCTCCCGAGCGAGAAATTCGCAAAGATTCCGAGTGGCGGCAAAATTCTTCGGATCGTGCTCAGCCGCCCCCTTCAATTCGGCCTCTGTAACTTCCGACGCCGGTCCCGGCTTGGTCGAGGACTCATCGCTCAACGAGACCGTTGCCTTGGCGAGCGCTTCGGTGGTTCGCAGCACCGTGTCAGACCCATGACCGCCGGGATTCGATGCTTGCGTTACTCCCGCTACGATGAACTGTGGTTCATCGAAAAAAGGTGGTTGCGCCTGCGTGCGCGTCGTGCCGTTCACTGCGGGTTGTGGGGAAACTTTTCTTTCCTGCGCGCCAACAGAAGGTTCCAGTGTCAGATCTACTATCTTGTTCTCCTCTTGCGTAAGATTTACAGGACCGAAACTCGTCCCAGCGTATCCATTCCGGTCGGCGCGCAAGGTGTAGCTGCCGTCGTAAAAAATACCGAATTGGTAGGCACCTTGTGAATCCGAATGCGTCGTCTGGGGTGCATCCTGGTCAGGGTGCATTTTATTTGATGGCTCCAACAATATCTTCGCGTCCGCGACCGGCTTGCCCGTCGAGTCGCGGACAACACCGTGCACAGCCGCCACGCCGCCACTGGACTCCTTCTGAGTCTGTGCGTCCGCCGCCGTAAGGCTTGCCAAAATCGCCGCCGCACAAAGTGCCAGTCGAGTCGCGAGTTGCTTGAACCGCCAACGAATCATGCCAATGGACCCCACAAATACGGAAACCGCCATTCTAGGCGCGTCGCCACTCCTCCGCAAATTCGCGATTCCAGATTGGTAAAGCCCGTGAATAGGTTTTACAATGGCACGCTTTCCAAGCGAGGGAAATCGAACGACCATGAGATCGACCGTTGCTATCCGGATCTTTGCAGCATTGTTTCTTTTCGCATTCGCCCTACACCTACGGGCGCAGAAAATCAAAGTAATCGTTGATCAGGACGCGCGTGGTCCCGCCACAACCGACATGCAGTCTATTCTGATTTTTCTCCAGTCAGATAAGTTTGACGTCCTCGGCATCACCACCGTCAGCGGAGATCAGTGGGTAAAAGAGGAAACGCACCGTACCCTCCGTCTTCTCGAAATCGCGGGTCGTACCGATGTTCCCGTGGTGCAGGGAGCGGAATTCCCACTTCTGAATTCGAAGGAAGAGTCTGAGCGTTGGGAGGCTCTCTACGGCAAACTTGCCTACAAAGGGTGCTGGAGTGATTTTTCCAAGCGTCCCGAGGGCTCAGCGGCGGCCTTCCGCGCCGGGTATCACGAACCCGATGTCATCCCCCCACTCGTCGAAGGTAATCCTCGGATCAAAGCTCTCGATGAGACTGCGGCTCATTTCATCATCCGCATGGTACACAAATATCCCGGCGAAGTTGTCGTGTGGGCCGGTGGTCCACTTACGAACGTTGCATTAGCTCTGCGGATCGATCCCGAAGTGGCCAACCTCGCGAAAGAATTGGTGTTGATGGGCAGCGGAATGTACGCCGATAATGGCGGCATCAGCGGCACAGACGGACGGCGCGAATTCAACTGGTGGTTCGATCCCGAAGCTGTCCGCATCACGATGCGTGCGCCGTGGAAGAAAATTACGATCACACCTATCGACGTCTCTGTCAAAACGTCGCTGAATCCCGCGACAAAAGCCGCTATCGCCAAGGCCAATACGCCGATCGCTCGCTATCTCACCGAATATTCGATGCCGGGCCAGATGTGGGACGAGCTCTCGGCGGCTGCTTTAATCGATCCTTCCATCATTACAGGAACGAAACAGCTCTATGTAGACATCGATATCGACCATGGCCCCAGCTACGGCGAAACGCTGTTCTGGGAGCCAGGCACAGCCCTTCCACCCTATGAGAGAGTCGCGACGGTTCAGTTTGATGTGGACGCGCAAAAGCTATACGACCTCTATATTCAACTCATGACGCAGCCCCCGAAGTCCGCTCGCTAATTCGATCCTCTAGATCGTTGCAGTCGTCACTGGTTGGGTTCACGATTGGCCACGTGTGTGGAAGCAGGTAATATTCTGAAGGTTGAGAAGTTTAACAATTCTGAGGTGAGTAAATGCAGTTCGGCCGTCTTCTGCGTTTCGCTGCGATCATTGTTTTAGTTTCAACTACATGCTTTATCGCCCAAGGCCAAGCTCAGGAAAACAGCAGGCGAAAAATCATTATCGACCAGGATGCCGCCGGCCCCGCTGGCACCGATCAGCAAGCCATATTGCTATTGATCCAGTCCCCTAAGACAGAAGTGTTGGGCATCACCGTCGTCACCGGCGATGCGTGGCTGACGGAAGAAGTCGCGCACACCCTGCGCATGCTCGAGTTGATCGGACGAACTGATATTCCCGTGTTGCGCGGCGCCGAGAATCCGCTGGTCAGAACTAAAGAAGAAACCGAGCAGTGGGAGCAGCGCTACGGCTCCGTCGCCTGGGCTGGAGCATGGACGCCACGTTTCTATCACGCTCCTCGCGAACTCGGAGCGATGCCGGAAGGAAAGCCCACGACCAAGGCAGCCGACGAAGACGCCGCGCACTTTCTCGTCCGCATGGTTCGCAAGTACCCGCACGAGGTCACGATCTACGAGGGCGGTCCGATGACGAACCTCGCGTTGGCCCTCACGATCGATCCGGAATTCGCCAGTCTCGCCAAGGAATTGGTGTTTATGGGTGCAAGCCTGAATCCGCAAACTGCCGACCCCGAATTCGCCAACACGCCTCGCCACGAGTTCAACATCTGGTTTGACCCAGAAGCGGCGCATGTCGTGCTGCGCGCACCCTGGAGGAAGATCGTTTGTACTCCCGTCGACGTTTCGGTCCAAACCCGAATGACCAACGACCTGATCGACAAAGTGAAAGCAGGGAACTCGCCGGCCTCGCAATATATCGGCAAGTACGCGCGCCTGCGGGGTCAATATAACTATCTCTGGGACGAACTGACCTCCGCCGCGTGGCTAGATCCAACTTTGATCACCAAAAGGGAAAATCGCTACATGGACGTGAATCTGGAACGTGGTCCCGGCTATGGAGACACTCTGACCTGGTCTGATCACGACAAGCCTAAGCGCGAAGTCCAGTCCGTCGAGATCCAGTTCGATGTCGATACCGACAGGTTCTACAAGATGTTCGTGGACCTGTTGACCGGGCCCACGCCTCCACCTACGAAGCCGTAGTAGGTTTTTCTGAACAGCTCGAGGCCGGTGTGTGGACTCGGGGAAGCGCCCGAGGCGCCTATTGTCCCAAGTGAATAAGCATCTCCTGGGCCTGCGCGTGCCCTGGATGTTGTTTGAGAAGTTCGAAGAGCACAGCCCGGGCTTTATCCGGCGTGCCTTCGAGATCGTAGACCCGCGCCAGGTTCAGATAAGCCTGATCGAATGCTGGTGCCAGCCGAATGGACTCTTCGAAGGTCGCCACAGCCTGATCGCGACGTTGTGTTCGCAGATAAAGAATCCCGAGGTTGTTCAGTGCTTCGGGATACCCAGGTCGCAGTTTCAGCGCGTTTTGCAACAAATCGAACGCTCGCTCCGTTTCGTCATTCTGAGCAAGTACCATCCCTAGCCCATAATTTGCCTCGGCATCATTTGGATTAACCTGAAGCGCTCGGTCGTACGTCTTACGCGCGTCATCCCACTGCTTTTGCTGCCGGTAGGCGCTACCGAGATTATCCAGAGCGATGCTGTGATCGGGGCTCAACTTCAGCGCTTCCTGGAAGTATCCGATCGCTTCGCCGCGTCGGCCTCCCCGTGCCGCCAGCAAGCCGAGGTTGTTCCACGAATTTGCCATGGTGTCGGGATAGCTCGCGTGCAGTTTCAGCGCTCGCTCGAAGCTGTTTCGCGCTTCGACATTCTTTTGCTGCTCTAGGAATACGCTGCCAATGCCGTAAAGGGCTTCCGCGCTTGCTGGATCGTCACGCAGCGCAATCTGAAAGGAAGCAGCAGCCTGATCCATGTAGCCCCGTTGAAAAAAGATCGAGCCGTACGAGAGATAATTCCGTCCGAACTCAATCGCGTCCGTTACTCCGGGAAAGGGGAGCGCTCGTGCTAAACGTTCCGCCGTGCTTTCGGGGATATGCTGGAAGTCGTGTTCAACATGCTCTGGATTCGCCGGTCCTTGATAGACCTTGACAATTTCTCCCTCCGGATTAATAAGGAACGAAGTTGGCAACGCGAGATCGCGGTGACGATCGAATAAGAAGCGATAAACAATGTTGTAAATCGCAGCTACATCGTCAGAACCGCGCAGGATGTCAAACGAAAGATGATGGTCACGCACAAACGCGCGAACCTCCTCGGCATCCGAAGCGCTGTCTAAATTGACCGACAGCAGATGCAGGCCTCGTAATGCCCATGCCGAATAGCGCTGATTGAAGGCACTCCAATCTTCCTTACACTGCCCAGTGGTCGTAACCCAAAAATGGAGTAGCACAGCCTTGCCGCGGAACGACGAGAGAGTGCGCGTGGCGCCGTCGAGTTGGGGTAGCGAAAAATCAGGCGCTTTGACTGGAGCGAGCAACCACGTCGCGGCTACGTCTGGCAACGCCTCAATCGTTCGGGCGACTGCAGGAAACTGGGGAGCAACTGTTCTCTCGGCGCTGCGTGCCTTGAAAGCCTCGACGCGCGATGGCTCTACTCCCTCCTCGACCCATACGCGATGGTTGATGGGCAGATCATGCAGCTCTTGGAGTAGTCCGCTCGGCCAGCGGATCGAAGCGCGCACCGGGCCTTTTGCTGCCCCTAGCCCAAAGAACAGGTCTTTGCTGTGTTGCGAGAGGAATCCTGATCCCGCCTGCAACGAGCGATGTTGGCGGCCCGCCTCCGTTTCGATAGTGACGTTCGCTCCAATAGCATCACGATTGCTTTTCGTGCCGCGCAGTCGAAAAGTGATCGAGGGCGGCAAACTCTCCATGACATTCTTCAACAGGCGTAGCTGCGGCCCGCTGCGGTTCTTTAGAAACAGCTCTTGCCGACCGTCACGATCAAAATCCGCGAGAGCAAATGCACGTCCGTCCTCTATACAATCCAGATCGATCACACCTGAAATGTCTGAAAAAGTTCCATCCCCGTTATTCGCGTAAAACACATTGCGCTCGTATCCACTCCATGTGCCATCGGCACGAATCAGTTCGTTGATTGCACTCCAGCCTTGCTCGTATTTATGCGATGGCGTCGCCTCGTCAGGCGAATCTGCGACCACTTGCCTCCAAAAGAAACTATTTAGATCTTCACGGGACGGCCCCGTGACCATCCCGTTCGCGATGTAAAGATCTTGGAAACCATCGTGATCGAAATCCCAGGCGTCGCTTGACCACGCCCAGCGCCCGATCCCAACTCCCGCCGCCATGGTCGCATCCTCAAACTCGAGCGCGCTTTTGCGGTCCCGCGTGGCGTCTCGAAGCAGAGAATTACCCATCGCGTGCTTGTGATAAAGCGCTCGCGCCTGCGGAGGTGCGTTCTTCTGAAATTCATCTTGTAGCGAAATGCGTTCGCCCGCAGCGGTCCACATATTCGCCACGTAGAGGTCGTCGGCACCGTCGTTGTCGTAGTCGAACCAGCACACGCTCATCCCCGCTCCGATATCCTCGACTTTCGCTTGAGCCGCGACGTCCGTAAACGTGCCATCACCATTGTTGCGATAAAGGTTCTTCCGCCCGAAATCGTTCACGACATACAGGTCGGCCCAGCCGTCGTGGTTGAAATCGTTCCAGCCGCAGCAGAAGCTATAGCGCGTGTTGTTTTGGTTGAGGCCCGTTTCAGCCGTCACATCGCGGAACGTGCCATCCCGTTGGTTCCGCATCATGAAATTCGGAGGCCCGTTCTCTGCGTCGTAATAAGGAGACGGATACTTGTACTGATCTGTGCCTTGGTAATAGACGTAAAGACAGAAGTAAATGTCCAGCCATCCGTCGCGGTCGTAGTCCGCCACCGCCGCCCCTGTAAATGTCCCTTGTGGAGGGTTCGCGAATTGAAACGCATTCGCCTTCTGTCGGAATTTGCCGCCTCCTTCGTTCAAAAAGAGCATCGGTCCCGTTGCGCGCACCACGATCAAATCCTGTTGCCCGTCGTTGTCGACATCAACGATCAGGGCGCAGGCCGTGTTTTCGAGGACGCCCACGCCCGCCGCTTCCGTAATGTCTTCGAACGTCCCATCGCCGCGATTTCGATAAAGACGATTGGGCAGCCCTCCGGGCTGGCAGACATAGAGATCATCGAATCCATCGCCGTCGATGTCGCCAACAGACACTCCGTTGTGCCCATAGATGTCGATTCCGCAAGCGCCATCGAGCACGGTTCGCCAATAGTCACTGCCATGTAGCAACTGCGAACCGTAGGAGGCGTTCGCGCC
Source organism: uncultured Acidobacteriaceae bacterium (assembly GCA_963846085.1). GTDB lineage: Bacteria > Acidobacteriota > Terriglobia > Terriglobales > Acidobacteriaceae > Acidiflorens. The sequence goes on from CAWJUN010000001.1 coordinate 109,764, forward strand.
AAGCGCCGCCGGCGCGATGTCGACATAGCCGGGGCCGTGAGAGAAACTTTGCGTTTCCTCGAGTGCAACCCAGTGCAGAATTCGAAACGCGCCCGACGGTGACCGTTCCCAAGTGACTTCCCAATAACCCACGCGCTGTTGCCGATAGAAATCGCTGCCGGTTCCGACGAACTCGTAGCGAATCCGGGTTCTCACTTGTTTAGCAGCAGCTGCTCCCGTAGAAATCGCCCCAGCGTCGATACTCGTGACCTGAAATTCCGCGGTGAGAAGTCTTGAGAACCGGCTAAGGGAAAAGGACAGCTCCTCTAGAAACGCACCTCCATTGAGTTTTGCCTCCCGCGAAAAACGAATGCTATGGACAATAACCGGCGGACCAGGCCGTACAGTCCGAGATTCGGCTGGACTAAGCGAGCCACCCGCGAAGTTCGGCAGAAGCACCTCAGCAATCGCTTTCACATCCAGGGGAGACTCGAGCAGGCGTGAACTCCACCGACCGAAGATCTCCCCAATCTGATCGGCGTATTTTTCAGTGGGAAAGTCGTCGAGGCCCGATTGCGCTTTGAGGAGCAAAGCGTCGAGCGGCCGTGGGACCCGATACTGCGGATGCAGATGAAATTCGCCGCAAGTCGCGGTCGGGTCCGGCCATCCCAAACCGCGCAGTCCAGCCGGAATGAGTGCCGCCGATGCTCCCTGGCAGCACCGAAAGAGAAAGTCGCGGCGACCGAGGTCCACAGAGCCGGAAGCGAGCGCACTCCAGTTCTTCCCTCGTCGATTCAGAGCACTCTCTCCCGGATCGCCACGTGTGGCCTGAAATTAACACTCGTTACCGCGACCGTCAAGAATGAGCCACTATAATGGTCGGTCGCCAGATCGGCTCTCGACTCACCACCACTGACAGCCGATTGACCATCTATGAAAATAAATCAAGATTTGCGTTGGCCAACCATGCCGGGTAGTCCCGTCCTCGAAAGTCTGAGACCCGTGATCGAGCGAGCGCGAGACGTTCACACCCATGTCGACAAGATCGCTGAGGTAGCCGGTTGGATGGCCTACGAAGAACTCCCGATACCGGATTACGCCTTACCCTTCGGAATTGGCGAAGGGGACATCCACGAGACGATGGATTTCATTCTCACCACCTCTTGCATCGATACCGCTTTTACTGATTTCTCCAATCACGTCAAATTTCAATCGGACTATGCCGGTCGCACCTGGTCCGACTCTGACGCCCTTTTCGCCTGCATGAAGCGCGCCTTGGATCAAGGTGTCCCGATCCTCGACGGCGCATTTCTAGCGCAGGTAACCCGCGCAGAAATGGAGACCCTGTTCGCCGGAAACATCGAATTGCCGATGCTCAGCGAAAAAACGGAGATCCTGCACCAGGTCGGAAGCGTCCTCGTGCAAAAGTACGACGGCCGCTTTCGTAACTTCGTCGCCTCATGTTCCCCGAAACTCTACGACAACGGCAATGGCATGGTCGATCGCTTGATTGCCGAGTTTCCACGTTTCCGGGATGTCAGCCTCTATCAGGGCCACACCGTCAAGTTCTACAAGCTGCCGCAACTGGCGATCTGGTTTCTGTACACCAGCCTCAGAAAGACCGGGAACTTTCCCATCGAAGACTTGGAGAAAATGTCCGCTTTCGCCGATTACATTGTTCCCGTTGCCCTGCGCCTACTCCGCATCGCAAGCTATTCCGCTGAACTCGAGAGCGCGATCAATTCGTACCAGATGATTCCCCGCGACAGTTCGTGGGAGGTCGAGATTCGCGCCCATTGCATTTATGCCAGTGCTCTTCTGGCCGAAGAGATCAATCAGATTCGGCCTCCCGACAAGAAGGTTCTCATTCCGCAGATCGACGCGCGCCTCTGGACGCACTATCACACAACCTGGTGGCCTCATCATTTGACGAAAACCATCATGTATTGACAGTCGAGCGCATTCCGCGACCGGCCTCTCATATCCGCTGCGAAAGTTCTACTGCCAAGGGCGGTCCGGCGTTACAATGGCCAGCTTGATCCTTCAACGAAATTAACTTTTCATATGCAGACAACAAAAGTGTCGGCTGCCATGCGCGAGCGCCTGCGCCGATCCGCGCGCGCTGTGATGAAAAATGCTTATGCGCCTTTCTCGCACTTCCGTGTCGGCGCTGCCATTCTCACATCCAAAGGCCAGGTTTTTGTGGGCTGCAATGTCGAGAACTCCTCATACGGGATGACTAACTGTGCCGAACGCACGGCGATATTCTCTGCCATCGCTAAGCACGGTCCGGAACTGGAGATTCGTGCCGTTGCCGTCGCCAACGACCACGGCGTTCCGTGCTCGCCCTGCGGGGCGTGTCGTCAGGTAATCTACGAGTTTGGTCCGAACGCGGTAGTTTTCTATCAGGGCGAAAAAGGTCCGAAACAAAGTCTCATCACCGAACTCCTGCCGGAGGGTTTCCGCCTCAAGTGACCTCGCCGAGTGTTACACAATCTCCCTTCCGCGCGATCGATCTCATCCGCAAGAAGCGCGATGGTGGCGCGTTGTCCCCTGACGAAATTGCCTATCTGGTTGCAGGATGCACCTCCGGTGATATTCCCGATTATCAGATGGCCGCATGGCTCATGGCGGTCATGCTGCGCGGAATGACGCGCGAGGAGACGGCAGCTCTCACTCACTCGATGCTGCACTCCGGCGAAGTCCTCGATCTCAGCTTTCTCCCAGCAAAGAAAGTCGATAAGCACTCCACTGGCGGCGTCGGCGATAAGACTTCCTTGGTGCTCGCCCCACTGGTTGCTGCTGGAGGTCTTTACGTCCCCATGATTAGCGGTCGCGGACTAGGCCACACCGGCGGTACGCTCGACAAGTTGGAATCCATTCCCGGATTTCGTGTCGATCTCTCGGTATCGGAGTTTCATCGCGTGCTGAAGGCTTGCGGAACGTCCATGATCGGCCAGACCGAGAAGATCGCTCCGGCCGATCGCAAGTTATACGCCCTTCGCGACGTGACGGGGACCGTAGAAAGTCCGTATCTGATTTGCGCCTCCATCATGAGCAAGAAACTCGCCGAGGGGACAGACGCCCTCGTGCTGGATGTAAAAACCGGCTCCGGGGCATTCATGAAAAAAGAGGAAGACGCTGTCTTCCTCGCCGAACTCATGGTCGAGACGGGCGAGCGCATAGGCAAGCAGATGGCTGCGCTCATCACGGACATGAATCAACCTCTTGGCCGTATGGTCGGCAATGCCCTCGAAGTGCAGGAGTGCATCGAGGTGCTGCACGGGGGAGGTCCCGCCGATTTGCGGGAACTTTGCCTTGAGCTGGCGGCGTGGATGTTCTTCCTTGGAGGCACGGTCAAGACGGTGGAGGAAGGAAAACGGCTCTCAGAGCAAATTATCGTTTCCGGCAAAGCCTTCGACAGATTCCGGCAAATGGTCGAACTACAGGGAGGCGATATCAGCACGATTGACGACCCGACTCGCCTTCCGGGTACCGATCACCGCGTTGAGGTACCGAGTTCGCGAGTTGGGTATGTCACGGCCGTCGCGTGCGAACAGGTCGGCACCGCCTGTGTGATTCTGGGCGGAGGCCGCGAGCGCAAAGAGGATTCAGTCGACCCGACGGTTGGTATCGTCGTGCACAAGAAAATCGGAGATGCCGTTTCTGTCGGGGAGCCCCTCTGTACCATTCATTGCCACTCCGACGCCCAGGCCTCACGTGCGAAGTCGTTGCTGCAGGACTGTTACCAAATCGCCGCCGTGCCGCCCGCGCACACGCCCGAGTTGGTTCATCGTGTGATTTACAAAGGGGAATACTGATTTCTTGAGGGAATAACGATGGGACGTTTTACCGGTATTCTCGGTCTGCTCACCATGCTAGGTCTCGCCTACGCCTTCTCCACCAACCGCCGTGCCATCAACAAAAAAACGGTTGCCTGGGGGCTGGGCCTGCAGATCGTATTCGCCATCTTCGTGCTGAAAAGTTCGATTGGTCAAACCCTCTTCCAGAAAGCGGGAGACGCCGTCAATCGCCTGCTCAGCTACGCCTTCGTGGGATCGAAGTTCGTCTTTGGAGAGCTCGGTGCTCAGGGCTCATCAATGGGTTTCTTTTTTGCTTTTCAAGTTCTTCCAACCGTAATCTTTATCGCCGCTTTTTTCGCCGTGCTTTATCACTACGGCATCATGCAGATCATCATCAAATTGGCGGCAAAGGTAATGACGCGCTTTATGGGCGCGAGCGGTGCTGAGTCCCTGAATGTGGCCGCCAGCATCTTTATGGGGCAAACCGAAGCTCCCCTCACCATCCGCCCATTTCTTCCCGACCTCACGCGCTCCGAATTGATGACGGTGATGACCAGCGGCATGGCTCACGTTTCCGGCGGCATCATGGCCGCCTACATCGCCTTCGGGATCGAACCCAAGCATCTGCTGAGCGCTGTAATCATGACCGCACCGGGCACGATTCTCATGGCGAAAATGCTTGTACCCGAGACGGAAATCCCCAAAACGGCTGGGCGCGTGGTGATGAGCGAAGAGGAAGAAGGCGCGGAGAAATCGGAGAACCTTCTCGGCGCGGTTGCCCGCGGAACAACCGACGGTTTAGGCCTTGCGCTCAATATCGCAGCGATGTTGATTTCTTTCCTCGCGTTGATTGCTCTTACCAACGGTGTACTTGGCGGCATTCACAATCATCTGGGAATCGCGTGGTTTCCCTCGAGTCTGCAACAGATCTTCGGCACCCTGTTTGCCCCGGTCGCTTGGGTCATCGGAATCCCCTGGCACGATTGCCGGGCCATTGGCAATCTCCTCGGCACCCGCATGGTGCTCAACGAACTCGTAGCCTTCTCCATGCTTGGACCGCAGCGAGCTATGCTCGATCCGCGTTCTTTCACCATCGCGACCTTCGCGCTCTGCGGCTTTGCGAACTTCAGTTCGATTGGAATTCAGATGGGAGGCATCGGAGCCCTCGCACCGAACAAGCGAGGAGAACTGGCTCGTCTCGGCATCCGCGCCATGCTGGCTGGAACCATGGCGAACCTGATGTCCGCTTCGATAGCGGGAATACTTTTGTCTTGAGAATTTGTGCTCGTTTACGCAGCTTCACCGGGAAGCCGATTCCAGTTTGCCGAGGATCTCGTCTGTCGTCACCACCGTGGCACCCAGAGACACCAGTTCCTTGATCGTAGTGCTTCCAACGTCCGTTGCCAAAGTTTCAATGGCATCCTTCACCACGGCGACGCGCCGTTTTCGTTGCAGCAGCCCCTTTACGGCGCAACTCACGCAATACTCCGTTACCACGCCAAACACCACAAATTGGGCAGCGTCGCCTAAACGCTCGACCAACGCGTCCGCGTAACGCGTCTCAAAGATATCGACAGTCTGCTTTTCGAGAATGATTTGCTGGTAGGGAGACAGATCTTCGGGAAGTTTGGCCTTGGCGTCATTTTCCACGCGAACGAATTTCTCTGCCATCGCTTCCCGGACAAACTCCGCGCCGGGCGTGCCCTTCAGGCAGTGCGGCGGAAACTGCTGAAACTCAGGGTCGTGAGCCGGATGAAAGCAGCCATGCGATACCAGGAAAACTTCGTCTCGACGTGCTGCATCCGTAAGCTTGCGGATATTGGGCAAGATCTTCTCCGCACCCGGAACGTAGAGCTTTCCCCCGGGCAACATGAAATCAGCTTGCACATCCACTTCCCAAAAAATGAAATCCCGCGATCGCATTCGTTTCTCCTCGATTCGGCGCTCATGCCCGATCCCTGCGCAGCCAACGAACTCCACAACTCAACTTCACAATGGCCTGACGCTCATTCATTTGTATACTAGCGGGCACTGAGTTCGCAGCTAATCCAACTCTCCGAAAGGAACCATGGCCCACGCCGAACCATCGAAACCAACAGTTCAATCCAAATTGGTCATCCGCAACATCGGCCTGCTTCTCAGCGGAGACATCGCGAATCCCATTCTTGACGCTGATACCGTCATCGCCATCGGCGACCGTATCGCAGCCCTCGGCAAAGAAAAAGATGTGGACACTTCAGCCGCGACGATCACCATCGATGCGAAAGGTACTGCCCTTGCTCCCGGTCTCATCGACAGCCACGTTCACCCCGTCTGCGGCGACTGGACGCCTCGCCAAAACCAACTCGGCTGGATCGATAGCTATCTTCACGGTGGCGTCACCACCATGGTTTCTGCCGGCGAAGTGCATACACCCGGGCGCCCTAAAGACATTGTCGGCCTCAAGGCGATGGCGGTCTTTGCCCAGCGCGCTTTTCACGCTTTTCGTCCCGGCGGAGTGAAGATCTACGCCGGCGCGCCCGTGATCGAGCACGGGATGGTGGAAGAAGATTTTAAGGAACTGGCGGCGGCCGGAGTCACGATCCTCGGCGAAGTAGGCTTGGGAAGCGTGAAAGACGGAAAGACCGCACATCAGATGGTCACGTGGGCGCGCAGGTACGGTATACAGAGCACGATTCACACCGGTGGGCCATCGATCCCCGGCTCCAGTCTGATCGATAAAGATATGGTGCTCGAAACGGACGCCGACGTAATTGGGCACGTCAATGGTGGTCACACCGCTTTGCCGGACGATCAGATCACGGAGCTCTGCGAGCGTTCCCATCGGGCCCTCGAGATTGTGCACAACGGGAACGAACGCGCTGCTTTGTTAACACTTCGCACGGCAATGGAACTCAAGCAACTCGGCCGCGTGATTCTCGGCACCGACTCTCCCGCCGGATCAGGCGTTCAGCCTCTCGGAATCGTCCGACTGATTGCGCTTCTGTGCTCGCTTGGCGGAATCGCGGCCGAAACCGCCATCTGTTTGGCGACAGGGAATACCGCGAGAATTCGCAATCTGAATTGCGGCCTGATCGCGCCCCAACGGGAAGCTTCTTTTGTATTCATGGACAAAGCGCAACATTCGTCCGGAAAGAACTTGCTCGACAGTATTCAAAAAGGAGATTTACCCGGGATCGGCATGGTCGTCATCGACGGTGCGATCAGCGCTCATCGCAGCCGGAACACGCCACCGGCTACTGTAGCGCCAGAAGTGGTGACAAACTAACAAGTGCTGAGGAATGCGCCGCTCGAGAAGTGGATCGCTGAGTGTAGCCGACGCCTTCACTCCATGCCGAGTGATGCCGCAACCGATTTCTGGTATTCCCGCGCCTTCGCTATCGCCGCCTTCTCGTCGACGGTGAGCAGTTTGTGATCCCGCATCACCGGTTTGCCCCCAATCATCACCGTCTCTACATCGCTCGCCTTGAGCGAATATGCGATCTGCGCGTACACGTCGTACATCGGCACGGCGTTCGGTTCATCCAGTCCGATTAGGATTAGGTCCGCTTTCTTGCCGGCTTCAAGCGATCCAATTTCTTTCTCCATGTGCAAGGCACGAGCACCGTCGATGGTTGCCATTTCCACAACGGCCAGCGCATTCAGCGCCAGCGGATTCATTTTCGTGATTTTGGCCAGCTTCGCCGCCAAGTCGATTTCTTCCATTAGGTCGAGATCGTTATTGCTGCCCGCTGGCCCGTCGGTTCCGAGCCCAACCGCGATCCCAGCCGCACGTTCCTCGGGAACGGGGGCGACGCCGCTTGCAATCATCATGTTGCTCGAGGGGTTGTGTACGCAGCCCACACCATGCTGTGCAAGAATCTTCCGGTCCGTTTCGTCGACAAAAATGCAGTGCGCAGCCACGACATCGGGGCCGAGAACTCCGATGCGCTCCAAATATTGCACTGGAGAAGCTCCGTTTTGCTTCTCGCTGTCCTCCCATTCTTTTTTCATCTCAGCGGTGTGAATCAGGATCGGCGCATGGTATTTCCGCGCCAGGGCAGCGGAGTCCTGCAACGTCTTTTGCGAACAGGTATAAATGGAGTGCGGCGCAATCGCCGCATGGATGAGCGGATCGCCCTGCCATTTCTGTAGGAATTTCTCGCTGTAAGCGAGCATCGCGGCTTCGTTCTTGTTATCGGGCGCAGGGAAATCGATTAGTGTTTCGCCCAACACGCCCCGCATGCCCGCCGCTTTTGTTTCCTCCGCCACCGCGTCTTCGAAGTAATACATGTCGGCGAATGTGGTCACTCCAGCCCGAATCTGCTCCGCTGCTGCGAGCCTGGTTCCCCAGCGCACGAACTCTTCGGTAACATTCTTCTTCTCGGCCGGAAAGATGTACTTGTAAAGCCAGTCCGTTGAGCGTTACGTCATCATGTAGTCCGCGAAACAGCGTCATCGGGACGTGCGTATGGCCATTGATAAATCCCGGAAGCACCATCTTTCCTTCCGCATCAATCGTATTCTGGCTTACGTACTTCGCTTCGATCTCGCTTCTCGGGCCGACCGCCACAATCGAATCGCCAGTGACTACGATGGCGCCGTCGTTATAGATATGGCGCGCGCTGTCCATAGAGACGACCAAGCCCCCGGTGATGATCGTGTCGGCATTTTCTTTTTTCGCCTGCCCATATACAAAGATCGAGCAGAACATGTGAGCTGCAAAGAACAACAAGTAAGCGTGACGATTTATCATCCGAGTCCTATATTTTCCCTGTGTCCCAAGGCATCGCACCGAGCGCGGCTTCATCGCAGTCCATCCTCACCCTTGATCTGATCTTTCGTGAGTCCACCCACACGCGGCAATGGCCGCCCACTGTCGGTTACCGCAATCGCCACGATGATCTCATTTGCCCGCGGAGCATCACTGATTCGAACCTCCATGCCGTCGAAATGGCTGCGCACGAATGCCGCATCCTTGTGCCCCAGCGGAATGTCGAGCATAACTCCAAGTCCCCCGCGCTTCTTCGACGACGGAATCAGGGCCGCGCCTTTTCCGAGCACGCGCCGGACGGGCGTGCCGAGTCTTCGGATGTAAGATGGCCGCCGCATGCTCCAGTTCTCCGTCTTCGCCGACAGCCGCCGCCTTGCCATAACTTTCTGCCTAAGCGTCCCGCAATTCCCAATGCGGCCACGGCTCGCTGGGTCAGCAACTCCCCAAGTTCTTCGCCAATCGTCGATCAACTCCGAAAGATCGTCGACATATCGTCCTGCATAGGGATTCTCGATAACCGCAACCGCTGCCGCGCGACGAGTAGGAGGATCAACCTTGCGCCCCATCTCGCTTACCGTCTCTTCGACAAACGTGGCGAGCTTGCGAATCTTGGCGCGACCGCTCGGCCGAACTGCCTCCGTCATCGTAGTCCGTCCTCTCCCTTGATCTCCGAAGCCTTCAGACCGCCAACCCGCGCATGAACCCGTGGGCCCGTCGTCATCACCAGCGCAAGCAAAATCTCGTCGGCGCGGGGACCGTCCGTGATCCCAACCTCCATTGCATCAAAGTGGCTGCGCACGTAGGAGGCGTTGATGTGAGTGATGGGAATATCGAGACGCGTTCCCGGCCCCCCAACCTTCTTGGTAGACGCAACAATCGCCTTCGCCCCTCCGAGCACTTCGCGCATTGCATAGCCGCCTGGGACATGCCACAGCGCCCCGTGTTCAAGTTCTCCCGCCGAGCCTACGATCGCACCTTTGCCATACCCTTCGATCGACTTGGGATCGCCGCCGAGCGCCGTTACTAGCGCTCGCGCCATTTCCAGGCCGAGCGGTTTCAAATCTTCCATGAAGTCTTCGATCTTCTCGAAATACCCGCCGGAATAAGGATTGTGGATCACCACCAACTGCGCCGCCCGACGCTGCGGAATTCGTGCCACCGGCCCTCCCTCATGAAGAATCTCCTCTACCATCAGAAGCCGTTTGCGAATCTGAACCTCAGGCATGTATGCCTCTCCCGTTCTGTATAGCAGCCTCGGCCAATTCCAGCCGATGTTCAACGCCAATCACGCGCGTCTCTCCTTGCAAACGCAAGGCAGCGGCCCGAATCATACCGGCCCCGCAAAGTCGCTCAGCGACTTGCACACCCGCGTCCAACGCCTCGCGAATCTCAATTGATGTTAGTTCTCCCACAGACTGCGTCACCGAACGATTCCCCAGATCGCTGTCCGGAGCAAGCTCGCACGCCGGAATCCTCCCGACCGCCGAATGCCCCGGCAGATCGACGGCATTTGCCACCACGGTCGCCGCAGCGTCTGCCATGGACGCGGTATCGGCCAGAATCGTAACCGCATCCGCGATTCCTAGGGAAAAACTTCGTCCCCGCCATCCACTCGTCGCGATCCCGCGAATCGAGTCTACAGACTGAATCGTCGTCGTGCCAAAGAGTGAAGTTTGATCGGGCCGTTCGACCATCCCCACTACAAATCTCTCTCCTGGCGCAAGATGAAACGCGATATCACCACCGTCGTTGACGTAAGCCCGCGAGAGTTTCGCGGCAGACGTCATCCACTGCAGAATCTCCTCTGCGACTGCCCCCGCCACTGCGGCCATCGGCGTGATAAACGTCTGCGAAGCGTAGGGTGCGACGGACCTCGCCATTCGTCGGGCAATCGTGCCTGAAGGAAGGTCGTCTTTTCCGGATGACCGTTGCCTTAGAAACTCAAGCTCTCCGCAAAGTTCATCGAGAACCTCAACGAATCGCGCCGCCGCCGCACGATAAGCAATTTCGATTTCACGTTTCTCACCGAAAGCTTGCGCGGTGATGTCGATCGGCCCGTCGTGCAAGTGCAGTCGGAGCCCGTCAGCAAGCAGCCGAATTTGAGCGCGCCCGCTCAAACCTTCTTCATTCCGGACGCCGTGCCGGAGCCATTGGCCAGGGGTTATCCGGGCGAGACGCCAGCCTGCGCCGCCCTTCCTCATCGCGATTGATCGCACTGAGCGGCCGCACGTGATCCATATATCCGCCGAGAGCGGAGTAGTCCGACAGTTTGAGCGTGAATTCAATTGGCGCAACCAGCGCAGGCGTGGGAACGTACCCGAAGGCGTTTTTTGGCATACGGCTCACGTCTGCCATGATTGTGATTCCACCGCCCGGCCACACATAGACGGGAGCACCTCCGCAGGTGACGCGTGTGAGGGAATCGCGCACCGAATGCGTCAGTTTCACCGGATTCTCGGTCACGCCGGCCCGCAGCGAACCTCCCGCGCCGCCCATGAACAACACGGTGCAAAGCGCCGGTTCACAGTTTTCGCGAATGCGCTCCACCGACCCTCGCAGTGCAGGCGGCAGATCTTTTTCTTGCGGATTCAGATCGTCGTCCAGTTCGAAATACGCATAGTGCTCTCCCGTGGTGCTCACCATGAGCAATCGCAATCCTGCTTTAGCGACCTTGCCATCGAAGGGGCCAAGAATCGACAATGGATTCTCAATATTCGTCCCTCCCCACGACGTTCCCGGCTCCGCCACCCGAAAGTATCGTCCCGGCGTCGACCGTCGGCCCTTCATCTTGATGCCAGTCTCGGGCACACCCAGCAGCTTTCCAGCCTGATGTTCTGAGAGCACACCCGTGATGTGATCGTCCACCACTACGACCTCGTCCACTTTGCCGAGCCACTGCTTCGCAAACATTCCGATGGTGGCCGATCCGCATCCGACCCGCATCCGCTCTTCCTGAATACCATCCACAATGGGCGCTTTATCGGCTTCCACAACGACGGTCGCGCCATCGTCAACTTTCAGCTCAACCGCTTCGCGATTACACAGATCCAGCAGCGTGTCGCACGTCGCGGTGCCCTCGTGACGACTCCCGCCTGTGAGATGGCGTACGCCACCGAGTGAAAGCATCTGCGACCCATATTCGTTCGTCGTCACGTGACCAACCGCCTCGCCCCGCGCGCGAACCGTGCTGCACTCCGCTCCAAGATGTCGATCGGTGTCAATCTTCAACTTCACTCCGCAGTAGCTGAAGATTCCTTCGGTCACGACCGTGACCATATCCACGCCCGAAACTTCCGACGAAATAATAAAAGGCGCAGGCTTGTAATCGGGATATGTCGTCCCCGCGCCGATTGCCGTGACAAAGGTCTTTTCGCCACTCACCAGCGAGCCGTCCCACTCCCGCGCTTTTTCAAGGAAAGGCACGACAGAATCGCCGCGCGAGACCGCGCGTTCCAAAACAACGTGCGGATCAAGTCGCACGAGAACTCCATCCGCATTTGCATAGCGATCGCACGATCCCGTTCTGCCCGGCTTGATGTAGCAGAGCACCGGGCAGGCATCGCAGCGAATGGCGTCGTCAGTCACGGTCATCTCTCTTGTCGCCTTCGGCCGCCAGAATCGCGGCGCGCACCCGGTCGGGAGTTGCCGGAATTTTGTCGCACACGAATGCCAATCGCGTCATGCAACGCGTTCAGAATTGCCGGCGCCGTCGGAATCACCGCTTGTTCTCCGATTCCCTTCGCTCCAAACGGGCCGATGGGCGAGGGGTCTTCGATCAGAATCGAGTCCACCGGAGGAACATCACCAGCCGTAGGGATCAGGTAATCATGTAGGTTTTCACCCTTGCCCGGGAAGAACTCCTCCATCAAAGCCATACCTAGCCCCTGCGCAACGCCACCCTCAATCTGTCCTTCGATCAACGTTGGATTGATGGCGCGTCCTACGTCATGAGCCGCCGTGACCCGCAACACGCGCACCGTGCCCAGTTCCGTGTCAACTTCGATCTCGGCCATATGTGCACCAAACCCGTAAACCGCATAGGGATTTCCTTGCCCATTCTCGTCCAGTGGGCTCGTAGGTGGATCAAATGTCGCTTCGCTCGTGCTTACATATCCGTATTCATCGAGCGGCAAATTCTCGAGCGCAAGCCGAACGGATTTCCCGCCTTCGTGTACAGTTACACCGCTTTCATCGAACTGAAGCGTGGCGCATTTGCACCCTCCCGCCAAGCGGAAAATACCGCAGCGTAACTGCTCGGATGCCATCTGCGCCGCTCGTCCCGTAACAAATGTCTGGCGAGACGCCGAAGTCTTGCCACAATCGGGGGTGATCGCGGTATCTCCCGAAAGAAGATCAAAGCGTTCAATCGGAGCTCCCAGCGTGTCAGCGCAAATCTGCGTGACAATCGTGTTCGACCCTTGCCCGATGTCAACTGCGCCCTGGTGCAACGCAATCCGCCCATCGCGTTTCAATCCAATGCGCACCGTCGACGGATTCGGCAGGGAAGTGTTGCCGCACCCATACCACATCCCCGCGACCCCAACGCCGCGCCGCAACGGACCGATCGCTTTGGAATTGAATTCTGCAGATTCTTTCCTCGAAGCCTTCCATCGCGGACGCAAAGCCTCAAGGCAAGCACGAATCCCAACGCCAGCGCCCAAAACCTGTCCGGTGACTGTGGGGGTGGTTTCATCCAGCGCGTTCAGGATGCGAAATTCCAGACGATCCATCCCGACCCGATCCGCCAATTCGTCATAAAGTTGTTCTTGCGCAATCGCAGCCTGTGGAACTCCGAAGCCTCGAAATGCTCCCGCAGGTACCAGATTCGTATGGATAGCTCGGGTCAACGCCCGGTAGTTAGGCACGTAATACGGTCCCGAAGCATGCACCGGCACGCGCGCCGACACCGTAGGTCCCCACGAAGAATAAGCCCCGGTATTGAAGTCCGCCGCAAAATCGAGCGCGATCAATTTCCCGTTCTTCGCGCAACCGGCTCGCAGTTTCATTCTCGCCGGATGTCTCTTGGTCGTCGACAGAATCGACTCCGCGCGCGAATACACCATTCGCACAGGTTTCGCTAGATGCCACGCCGCGACCGCGAGAAATGGCTGCACCGAAAGATCGAGCTTCGATCCAAATCCTCCACCAACCGCCGTCGGAATGATTCGTACCTTTTCGGGGGCGATGCCGAGAATCGCCGCGATATCGCTTCGATCCATGTACGGTGCCTGCGTGCAGGCTTGAATCTCGACTTGGTCACCAACACGCCGCGCGAATCCAGCCTCCGGCTCGATGTACGCGTGCTCAACGAATCCTGTTTCGTATTCCTCTTCCGCAATCACCTCGGCAGAAGCGAAGCCCGCGTCGACGTCACCCCGCACAACTCGTCCTCGCACGAGAATATTGCCTGGACGGTTCTCGTGAATCCGGTTTGCCCCCGGAGCAAGCGCCTCGTCAATATCCTCAATGAACGGCAGTTCCTCCCACCGCACGGGAAAGTCGGCGACTTGCAATGCCTCAACCGCTGCTGCATCGCCCACGACTGCGGCCACGGCTTCGCCCCGATGCCGCGCTTCGATCTCTGCGAAGACCGGCTGATCCGCATACTTTCCGATCACACCGTAGCAATTTACCCCCGGAACATCCTTCGCGGTAAGTACTGCTTCGATTCCGGGATGATCTCGAACAAATTTCGCCAGATCGCCGAAAATAAATCGCGCCCGGTGATGAGGGCTGCGAATGGCCCGTACCGCGAGCGCTCCCGCAGGAATTTCGTCTGCGCCGAAGATTTCACTGCCATCGACCTTGCGTTTTCCGTCCAGCCGTACCAGCCTGTTTCCCACCGCAGCACCTGCGGCGGGGGAAATCGCAACGCCACTTGATGAACCAACGTCCGAACTCGCGTTATCAGCACCGGCGTCAAGAATCGCGGCAATGATTTTTCTATATCCCGTGCACCGGCAAAGAACGCCGCCAATCGCGTCCAAAACTTCAGGCTCATTGGGACGAGCATTTCCCTGCAATAAGGCCGTCGCTGCCATCAGCATTCCCGGAGTACACGCTCCGCACTGCGCCGCCCCGTGGGTAAGAAACGACTGTTGCAATCTTGCGCCGATCGAGTGCCCCGAACCGGCTCCATCCGCCAACCCCTCCACGGTCGTGACTTCGCAGCCGTCCGCCTGCCCGATCGCCAGTAAACAGGCGCAGACCGGATCTCCATCCAGCAACACTGTGCACGCGCCACAGTCGCCTGCGTCACATCCCACCTTCGTCCCCGTCAATCCAAGCTCTTCGCGCAGCACTCGAGAAAGCCGCAGCAACGGCGAACATTGCACATTCGCAGCATGCCCGTTCACGCGAAATGCGATGGATTGCGTGCTAGCTTGCGTGGGCAACTCTCGCGTCAAACCCATCAAGCCTTCTCCCCGCAGAAATTCAGCGCCCGCTGCACCAGTCGCAGCGACGCATCAATCCGATAGGCCGCGGTCGCGCGCACATCATCAATTGGAGACAGGGAAGCAAGGTGTTCCGGTCTAACCGCTGCCCCCAATGACTCGCGCAGCACGATTCCAACCAACTCAGCCTCAAGAGCGGGCAGTCGCCGAGCTACGGCCGAGCAAGAACCCACGGCGACGCGCGCCTCCACCACCTTGTGATTCTCGAACTGAACGATTGCTGCCACCATGGAAATCGATATCACAAGATAGCGGCGCGCTCCCAGCTTCACAAAGGTCGAAATTGCATCGTCGAACCCGCGCGGAATAAGTACTGCCGTCAATATCTCGTTCGCCTTGCGCTGTGTCCTGCGGTTCCCCACGATGAAATCCGCCAGCGACATGCGCCGCACGCCCCCGTCGGAAACGAGTTCGACCTCCGCGTCAAGAACCAATAAGGGAGGAACTCCGTCCGCGGCCGGGGATGCATTGCACAGGTTCCCCGCAATCGTCCCGCGGTTCTGTATCTGTACCGACCCAACCTCGCACGCCGCCGCCTTCAAAGAGTCAAAGCACCGGGGAAGCGGCGTTCGAATAATCTCGCTCCAAGTCGTCAACCCGCCAATTCGAAAACAGTCTTTGTCAGTAGAAATTCCACGCAGTTCTCGCAGACCGGAGACATCGACGATCGCGTCGCGGACAACCCGATCACCCAGTGCTGGGTAGAAATCCGTACCCCCCGACAGAATTCGAGCTTCTCCCCCAGAAAGCCACGAAATGGCTTCGTCCAGCGTTTTGGGTTTGATGTAGGACGCCTGACTGAGCAACGAAGTGGTCCCCGGAGTGAGGTTTCCTGGCCCGTTAGAGTACAGGATGTTCGCTAGTTGTATAGCAGTCTACCCCATTTGTACAGCGTTTACGCGGATTCCAAGTTGCTCCGGACAGAAGCAGAGCTCGCCGTATGGAGGCATCTTCGCCGACAACGATTTCCTGCAAGAATTGCTTTGCCCACTCACTTTCGCTGTGTAATCCTGATGATCGAATGGATGAGGAGTGGGTGAATCAACAGAAGCCGAGGAGAGTGTCTTTGCCAACGAAGCGTCTTGTTTGGGGCATCATCATTTTTTCTGCGGCCGCGCTCTGGGCAGTCGACAGCATCACGCCTCTCAACGTCAAGGTGGGCCTATGGGAAATGACCGTAACGCATTCCATGACTGGAATGCCGGCCCCCCCCAACCTCCCTCCGGACGCACTCGCTAAACTCCCTCCCGATCAGCGTGCCCGCATCGAAGCCATGATGAACGGCTCACCCAGCACGGAGGTTCACAAGGAGTGCGTGACCAAGGAAAAACTCGAGCAGCATTCCGCTTTTAGTGCGAACCGCGGAAGTTGCACCCGTACCGTCGTGAGTTCCACAGGCAGCAAAATGGAAGCAAAATTCCACTGCGAAGACAAGCAAACGATCTCTGACGGAACCTTCGTGGTAGAGGCGATCGGTTCGGATAACGTCAAAGCCACAATGCACTCCGCCACGAACGCCAATGGCCACACCATGAATATGGATTTCGTCATCACTTCGAAATACCTCGGGCCTGCCTGCGGCGACGTAAAATAGCGTACTCCCATGCCTGAGATTGGCAACCAGCCCCGTGTTCGCCACCGAATCCGACCCTCCTCACGGTGGCGATCTCTGTTCGTGACCGTCCTCTGCCTATTGCTCGTCTGTATTGCATCCGGCCAGTCGCAGCCCGCTTCCATCGCTCCTGAAAAGCGCGCCCAGATGGAGGACGCCATCTCGCGCTTCATGGCGGCAAACGGCATTCCGGGAGTCTCGGTCGCCGTCGTTGAGAACGGCGTGGAAGATTGGTCGGCAGGATTTGGCAGCGCCGATCTTGAGAACTTCGTGCCCGCCACCGCTCACACACTCTATCGTCTGGCGTCGATCTCAAAATCGCTTACCGCAACTGGCGCGATGCTGCTCTGGCAGCAAGGCAAACTCGATTTGGATCTCCCGATTCAAAAGTACTGTCCTACGTTTCCGCAAAAAGACGCGCCTATTACCACCCGCGAACTTCTTGGCCACTTGGGCGGCATTCGCCACTACAAGGAAGGCTCCCCGGACGATTTCGAGAGCGGCAACACGAAACACTTCTCCAATTCCATTCAGGGTGGGATTGATTTCTTCAAGAACGATCCGCTCGTCGCCAGGCCAGGCACGGAATTCCACTACTCCACACAGGGATTCACGTTAGTCGGCTGTGCTATCGAAGGGGCTTCCGGCGAGGATTATGTCGACTATATCCGTCAGAACGTGCTGGTCCCTGCCGGCATGACCCACACTGTGGCTGACAATCGCATATCGATCGTGCCATTCCGCACCCGCTTCTACAGCAAAGACGCCTCAGGAGCCATAACCAACGCCGAGTTTCTGGATTCCAGTTACAAGATCCCGGGCGGCGGCTGGCTCTCTTCCGCCGATGACATGGCGCGGTTCGAAATCGCAATGTTGAACGATCGCATCGTCGCTCGCTCGACTCGTGACTTAATGTGGACTCCCCTGAAACCCACCGATGGAAAGCCGGACGATTACGGCCTCGGTTGGGCAACTTTGAAAACGCTCGGAGTTTTTCGGGTTGGCCATGACGGAGGTCAGCCTGGAACCAGCACCGCTTTCAAGATCGTCCCCGAGCAGCGCGCCGGCGTGGTCGTTTTGATTAACTTGGATGGAGGTAACGCTCACGACCTTGCCGATGAGCTACTGAAAATCATCCTCTCCGACGCTCCGCCTACTTCTAAGTAGAAACCAGACAGACGATTATTGCGTTGCCACGTCGCTACAAAGTTAGCTACAAACAGCTAGCCGCTAACGCGGCGCAACGCTCCACGAAAACTACCTCTTCCGTGGTCCACGTATCTTTGAAGAAGCTGTTGATATCGAATTCCGCCGCCACCACACCGCTGTCGAAAATCGGCACGACGATTTCCGATTTCGTTTCTTGCACGCCCATCAAATACCGGGGATCTTTACTGACATCGTTGACCGCGACCGTCTTGCCCAAGCTAGCAGCGGCTCCGCAAAGCCCGCGATTTAACGAAATCCGCACATGCGGAGTCGTTAGCCCCGAATGCGGGCCGAGCAACAGATAATTCCGGTCGGTAGGATCGACTAGATAAAATCCCACCCAGTTGTAACGCACAAGTTCTGTGTGTAGCCGGTCGGAAATGTGTTGCATCAATTCATTGCCTTTCTTTCCGACACTCGCAACCCCTTCGAATTCGGACAGTAGTTCCCGGTGGCTTTTCATTTCTCTCCCAAGGTCAAAGGTTCCGAACTCAGAATGATAACGTTCTTGGAGATTCGCGCAACAAAAAAGCCCCACCGAAGCGGGGCTTGGAGTTTCGTTCGTGTTGTCAACGAAATTGTCGAGAGACGAACTAATTCGGCATAACAACCGTGTCGATTACGTGGATCACTCCGTTCGATTGAAACACGTTTGCGATCGTGACCATGGCCGTGCCGCCCTTCTCGTCTTTTAGTTCGATGTGCTTTCCATCATGCAGCATGACGAAAAGCTTGCCGCCTTCCACCGTCGTCAGTTCCGCCGTGCCTTTGCCTTCCTTGATCTTCTTCATCAGGTCCTGCGCCGACAGGCGTCCTGCCACCACGTGATAAGTCAGAACCTTGGTGAGCGTTGCTTTGTTTTCCGGCTTTAACAGGGTATCGACCGTGCCCGCCGGCAGTTTGTTAAACGCTTCGTTCGTGGGAGCGAACACGGTAAACGGCCCAGGCCCCTCGAGTGTAGCCACCAAACCAGCGGCTTTTACGGCCGCCACGAGCGTGGTGTGATCCGCGGAGTTCACCGCGTTTTCAATAATGTTCTTGGTCGGATACATCTCCTGGCCGCCAACCATCGGGTTGTCCATTCCAGCCGCGGCCGCCATCACTGCCAGGCCCATCAGAACCATCCCAATCAACACTTTGTGCCTCATAACCTCAAATTCCTTTCAGGTTGAATGTGCTTTCGAATTAGGTACGGTTCTGCCGAGAATTTGGATTGCGGAACCGGATTGCTACGCTGGATTGCCAGTGTGCGATCGAAAGTTTGCAGCGAGGTAGGAAGCAAAAAAAAGCGCAGCCCGTAGGCTGCGCTTTTATCAGGTTCGAAGCCTAACGACCAGCAGCCATCGCCATCACTTGCGGCTGTGTCTGTCCCGAACGGTCGACGTATACCTTATACGATTGATACACAGCGAACAGCACCGCCATGAGAGAAGCCAGCGTAGCTAGTCCACTGATCGTAGTAAAGGTAGACACGATCGCAGTCAGTCCCGCACCAATCACGTAATTTGGGAACGACCACAGGAACACCTTGTGCCACAAGGCGAAAGGATTCCCGCCTTCGGTTAAACCGATGATGCTCGCGACCGGGGCCGTATTGGCCAGGAAATATGTCGCCGAGGCGAGCACCAAAGACATGGTGTGCGCTGAGGCCCGGGCCGTGAACATCTGGCTGTGGTAAACCAGATAAGCAAGTCCCGCTGCGTTCAGCAGTGTGCATGCGTTGAATACAAATTGAACCGGTTTGGTATTCCCGCCGGACGTGTAGGACTGCGCGATCGCCGCTGTGGTTGCTACCAGCAGGCTGCCGAACATTCCCAGTTGCGTGACTCCGAGAAGGATGACGGGTAAATTTCCCGACATCGAACTCGTCATCCCAGGCAGCTTCACCTTAAAACGCGAACTAATCGCGGCTGCCGCGGACAGGAGCACCAACTGTGGCCAGGCTTGCGACTGCCATCTGAGGACGCCAAACGACAGGGCGCACAGACTCGCAACGGCCACCATTCCGATCATGACTTTGGCTTTGATTGGCAATGTGTTTGTCATGGCTATCTCCGAGTATGGTTGCAATCGGTGTTTAGTTGTCCCCCGGGTCGCCATCGCTAAGTGCTGCCGGCAAACTCGCGACCGAAGACGTTGCACCCCAAACTACGCTGTAGCCAGACATGGAAGTCACACCCCAGACGACGCTGGTGGCTCCCCACACTACCGAAGTGCTCGAGAATGAGTTAACACCCCAAACCACTGAATTTCCCCAGACAACTGAAGTGGCTCCCCAAACCACGCTGGTGCCGCCCATCGTCGAACTGGAGGTGTTTACAATCGATACCGAACCGTTGGAATTCACCACCGCCGTCGGGGAAAGTGCGAGTCCCGTTGCGAGGTCGGTGTTGCCGAGTGCGGCATCGATATCCAGATACCCAGCGCCGTAAGTGAAGAGGTCGTACTCGTTGTTGTACAGATTTCCCCAGCTGTCATGCGAATAAGTGAATTGCCCAACGCCCTTCCACGCCGTCTTCATCAAGCGGGCTTTCACTTGATCAGGAGTTAACGCGGAGTTCTGTTGCAGCATCAGCGCTACCGCACCACTGACGACCGGCGTCGCCATGCTGGTGCCGCTCAACACGTAGTACTTGGAAGCGTTGCCGTTCGTCGGCGCAACTTCATATTGTGGATAGACTGTGTCGAGCGTACTGCCCTTCGCCAGCAAGGAAACTTGCGCATTGCCGGGCGCGACCAGATCCGGTTTCACGATGTGATCCAGTGCGGTCGGACCCTTCGAGCTGTAGCTGGCAATCTTGTCGTCGACGCGCGTTGACGTCTGCTCCGTCATCGTCGCTCCCACCGTGATGACAGCAGGATCGTTCGCCGGAACTCCTACAGTGCCGAAGCCGTTGGTGGCGGCGAAGCGGCCGTTGTTGCCCGCAGCGCAGACCACCACGATGCCAGCTTTCCAGGCGGCTTCTACTGCCTGGTCCACCGGATCGAGAGTGTAGCTTTCGAACACAGGACGCCCGAGCGACATGTTGATTACGCGGATGTTGTAGGTGCTCTTCAGAGAGATTGCTGCTTGAATGGCCGCAATCACTTGGCTGTCGGTGCCCGCACCGTTCTGATCGAGCACTCGCAGATTGATGATGTTGGCGTTAGGAGCCACGCCCGCATAAGTTGCAGCGTAGCCATTGCCGTTGCCAGAGCCGGAACCGTTGCCACCAATCAATCCGGCCACATGTGTTCCGTGTCCGAACTTGTCGGAAGTAGTGGTGTCACCAGCCACAAAGCTTTGGCTGTACACAACGCGGCTCTTGCTGCCGTTGCCGAGGTCTGCATGAGCTGCAATGCCGCTATCGATCACAGCTACTCCGACTCCGGTGCCGTCGAACCCGTACTGTGAAGCCGCAATATCTGACTGAACGGCTGTCGCGAACTCTTCGGTTGCAGGATTCGCTGCCATTTTCTGGTTACGGTCAGGCGTGATGTAGGCGACGTTTGGATCATTCGCCAGTTCAGCCAACATGCTCACCGGGATGCGCATGGTCACTGCCCGAATCGATTGGAATTTCGATCCGATAAATGCCCCGCGACCTTGCATTCCCTTGAAATGGGCGCTCGTCGGCATCACGCGGTGTTGGACGATCACCGTGACCATCCCGCCCGAGCCAACATGATCTTGAATGTCGCTTGAGAATTTACTGGTTGTACGGCCGCCGCCATCCAGAATGGGCCTGGCGCCACCGTAGGACGGGACTGCGCAAAGAGCCAGCAGTGCCAATCCGAGAGCTCGGCCCCATCCGGCGCCAAGCGCTGGGGGACTGAGTGGACTGTTCGTCAGTCCGTTGAGGTTTTGGTTATTCTCTTTTCTCTTCATAAATTGTTTGGTCCGCGGCATGACGAAGTTGCGCTCCGTGCGCTCTCCCTTGCCTGGCCAATAAAGGGCAATCGAACCACCACTCTCAATCGTTATAAGCGGCGTGTATGCAATAGCTTAGATCGAATTGGCAGGGCCGATG
This sequence comes from uncultured Acidobacteriaceae bacterium, assembly GCA_963846085.1. Lineage (GTDB taxonomy): Bacteria > Acidobacteriota > Terriglobia > Terriglobales > Acidobacteriaceae > Acidiflorens. The sequence continues at coordinate 131,585 of CAWJUN010000001.1, forward strand.
GGTTGCGACAACTTGGCCCACCGACCTCACTGGCGGCGGCGATTGCCGCCTTAAGTGATTGCAAATAAAGGCCGGGCGGCCGAGTCGATCAAATTGGGACAATTTGGCGCGATTATGACCCCCGATGCTGGCCCAAGGACTTAGGTTGAAGGCTCGCGAGGACGGGCTTTCGAGCACCCCGCGTTGGGATCAACCCGGGCCCTACGAGAAGTTGTTTAAGATTGGGACTTCATTCAGCGCCTTGCCGTGCCATTCCCTCGCGCCCGTCGTTCGAAACGAGAACCGGGCGCAGAGGGGCGCTCAGCCCCGCCATGACGCGCTCAAATTGCACGAGGTCAAGCGATTGCGGACCGTCCGAAAGCGCTCGCTCCGGACAGGGATGTACTTCGACAATAATGGCGTCCGCCCCCACCGCGAGGGCCGCCCGAGAAACCGCCCCAATCAAGCTCTGCTTGCCCGTGCCGTGTGAAGGATCGGCTACCACTGGAAGGTGGGAGAGCTCTTTGGCCAGCGCCACAGCCGCGAGGTCGAAAGTGTTGCGCATCCCGGTTTCAAACGTTTTGATCCCACGTTCGCACAAAGCGACTTGGTCGTTTCCACCGGAGAGCAGGTACTCCGCCGCCAGCAGCCATTCTTTTACCGACGCCGAGGGCCCACGCTTGAGCAGGATCGGTTTCTTCGTTGTTGCCAGTCGCCGCAACAGCGCGAAGTTCTGCATGTTGCGCGCGCCAACTTGCAGCATATCGGCATACTCGCTAATCAGATCCACATCTTCCGTCCCCATGACTTCGGTGACCACGGGAAGCCCGGTGAGTTCCCGCGCTTCGCGCAATATCTTCAACGCTTCTATCCCTAGTCCTTGGAACTCATAAGGCGATGTGCGAGGCTTGTATGCCCCTCCTCGAAGCATCGTGGCCCCCGCCTTCTTTACTCCGTGCGCCGTCTCCAGCAGTTGCTCGCGCGATTCAACCGAACACGGGCCGGCGATCACCACTACTTCTGGACCGCCGATCTTCACTCCGCCTACGTCTACAATTGAGGGCTCCGGACGCGTCTGGCGGCTAACCAGTTTAAACGGCTGGGCGATGGCCACCACGTTGTCGACGCCCGGCGCTACAGAAAGCGCCTCGATTTCGTGACGGCGCCCCGCGCTGCCGACGGCGGCCACGATCGTGCGCTCCGTGCCTCGCGTAACATGTGGATTAAATCCGGCTTCTCGAATCCTCTGGATAATGTGCTCAATCTGCGCTTCGGTAGCGTTGTCCGACATGTTTACGATCATGGCGATGACTTCTCCTCGTTAAAAAATAAGCCACACAAAACAAACCGCCAAAAAAATAAGCCGCGATTTCTATCGCGGCCTTGGTCGGTTCTTTGAGCTTTTTCTTACCTCAGTATTCGGCTCCGATCCCGTACCTGCGCCGCCGGTGTAAACCAGTAGCGTCCAAAATCAAGAAAGTTTCGAAATCGCATCATAGAAGAGCCGCTGTCCCGATTGCCGTCAAGTATAGATCGCTACTGAACGTTGCTGGCTACAGATGAGAATACGTTATTGGCGCTACCACCGATCAGACGTACAGTTCCAATCACCAACACCAGAATAACAGCGAGCATCACCGCATATTCCGCAATGTCTTGCCCGTCCTCACTGCTGTATATATAACGGAAAAACTCAACCATTTCTATCCTCCGGCCCCGGAGCAGATTGATCAGGGCTCAAACTTGTGTACGTATAATGCCGACTCGGAGAGTGAATGTCAATCAAGCGTTCCCCCGTTGACTTAGTAGCTTGGACCGGGCGAAGAAACCCCCAAACCTCGCTTCAGACGCGCTTTCCCGGCTCCCATCAAGATTGGCATTGTGGACGACCCGCAACCGCCGCGGAGTCGCTATTGACATTCTTTTCCCCTCGAAGTGTCTTGAAAACGCGAACACAACCTCAAAATCAGCGCTTTGCCGCCAAAGAGACCGAAGACGCGGAAGAGGCGGTCACCGGTGTTGGATCGCTTACGAGTTGTCGAGCGGATTGCGCGGCGTAGTCAAGAACGCGCCCTGGCAGCACTCCGAGATAAAGAGTGAGAAGGATGCAGACCGTGATGGCGATTGCAGTCGCTGCCGGCACGCGTGTAACCGGAACCTCGCCCCGTCCCTCCCGCATATACATCATCACGATAATGCGAAGGTAATAATACGCCGCGATAGCGCTGTTCAGCACCAGGATGATCGCCAATCCCACAAGATTCGACTTCAGCGCCGCGCTCAACACGTAGAACTTCGCGAAGAATCCGCCTGTGATTGGAATGCCGATCAATGACATCAGGAAAAACGTCAGCGTCGCCGCCAGTACAGGAGAGCGCCGTCCCAAGCCCGCATAATCTTCCAGCGAGACGTACTTTTCTCCGGCGTTCGCGAAATGGCCGACTATGGCAAATGCACCCACATTCATCGCGGCGTACGCGGCGGTATAGAACATTGCCGCCGATGTTCCCAATTCTGGTTGCGCCGCGAAGGCTACCAGTAGATATCCGGCATGCGCAATCGACGAATATGCCAGCAGGCGTTTGACATTGTCCTGTACCAGCGCGCCCAAATTCCCCAGAGTCATGGACAGAGCCGCCGAGACCCAGATGAGCCAGAAGCGCCCTGGCGCATTCGCTTCGAACATCACTCTCAGCAACACCGCGAACGCCGCCGCCTTGGGCCCGGTCGACATTAGTCCGACCACCGGCGCAGGAGCACCTTCGTAGACGTCCGGTGTCCAAACGTGGAAAGGGGCCGAGGCGACTTTGAATCCCAAACCCACAAACATCAAAGCCGTCGCGACATACGCGAGCATCGGTACGTTTCCCGAACGCAACACAAGGCTGATCGCATCGACGTTCGTGGATCCCGTCGCGCCAAACATCATAGCGACGCCGTAAAGAAAGAATGCCGTGGCAAACGATCCCAGTAGGAAGTATTTGAGCGACGATTCACTGCTCGCCGCGTCGCGCCTCCGGAAGCCCGCCAACACATAAGTCGAAATCGAAGAAATCTCCAGCGCGACAAAAATCAATACCAGTTCGATGGCGGACGACATGAGACACATGCCCACCGTGCCGAACAGAATCAGCGCGTAATATTCCCCGGCGCGAATCCGTTGCACCTGCAGGTATTCGAACGAACTCAGAATGGCGACCGCCGCAATCGCAATCACCAGAAAATGAAAGAAAACGCTGAACGCTTCCACGCGCACCATGTTCCAGAACGCAGTTCCCGGATACTGCGCCATCCATACCGTTGACGCCAAGGCCGCGAGCGTCCCGAAAATCGCGATGGTTCCGAGAGATTGATGGCTCTTGTCTGGATCAAGCAACGGGTCCACTACCATGATCAGCATGCCGAACAGCGATAGGACAATCTCCGGCAAGATGCGCATGTAGTCGGCGGCTTGCGGCAGCGACGAGGGCGTCGCCGGCAGAACTTGCGCCAGCAGGGCAGGGAAGGCATGGAAGACCGCAGTCAACCAGATCACTGGCCCACCACCTTACTCGCTAATTGTGTGAGCCCGAGAGCGGCTTGCACCGCTGGATCGATGGCGCTCAGCCAGATCAGCGGCGCAACTCCCATAACGAGCGCAGCAATCGCGATTGGCGAGAGCGCGACCCTTTCGCGCAGATTCAAATCAGGTAGCGTCAGATTTACGTCGTGCGTTACCTTCCCGAAGAACACTCGCTGGTACATCCACAGCAAATATCCGGCGCTCCAGATCACTCCCGTCGCAGCCAGAATTCCGTAAATCGGTTTCGCCTGGAATGCGCCACTCAGCACCAAAAACTCACCGATGAACCCACTCATCAGCGGCAGTCCCACCGAAGCCAGCACCGTAACCAGAAAGAAAGTAGCGTACTTCGGCATCGTCGTGGCGAGCCCGCCAAACTCTGAGATTTCGTAGGTATGCCGCCGTTCATACAGAATGCCCGCTAGCATAAAGAGACCGCCGGTGGCGACTCCGTGCGCCAGCATCACAAACACCGCCCCATTCAGCCCCGCCGTCGTGAAGCTGAAGATTCCGAGCACGACGAATCCAAGATGGCTGACCGAGGAATACGCGATCAGCTTCTTCATATTCGGCTGCACCAGCGAAACCAGCGCACCGTAAATAATTCCGATCAGCGCCAGCACCATGATCCACGGCGCATTGCGCCGCGCTTGCTCGGGGAAGAGACCGACGTTGAATCGAATCAAACCATAAGTTCCCATCTTCAAGAGCACGCCAGCCAGCAAAACCGATCCAGCCGTCGGGGCCTCAACGTGCGCATCAGGCAACCAAGTATGAAGAGGGAAGATTGGAACCTTGACCGCAAAAGCCACGAAGAAACCAAGGAAGAGCCAAAACGATGCAGCTTCAAAGCCCGGGACAGCCCCGCTGTGAATCGCATTCTGAATGACCGCAAAATCAAAGCTGCCTGTCTTCGCATACAGCCATATGATCGCCGCCAGCATAAACATCGACCCGATCATCGTGAACAGGAAGAACTTCACGGCTGCGTAGACCTTTCGCCCGTGCCCGTACATTCCGATCAACAACGCCATCGGGATCAGCGTCGCTTCATAAAAGAAGTAGAACAAGAAAAGATCGAGCGAAGTGAAGACCCCAATCAGAGCAGTTTCCAGAATCAGCAGCAGGATAAAAAATTCCTTCACTCGCTCGTGAATCGAAGTCCAGGAAATCAAAACGCACAGCGGCGTCAGGAATGTCGTCAGCACCACCAGCCAGACCGAGATTCCATCGATCCCCATGTGGTAGTGAATATTGGGAGTGGTGATCCAGACTTTGTCGATCTCGAATTTGAACGTGCCAAGCTCCCGATGCATGTGAACTGGCAAATGGAGCGACGCCACAAACGCGAGGATCGAAACCACCAGCGCAAATAACTTGATATCGCGATCGCGCCGCGGAATCAGCAAAATCAGCAACCCGCCCGCCGCCGGAATAAATGTCACCAGAGTCAGAATGATGGGACTGAGGCTTTCCATGTCTATCGCACTCCCATCCAGACCATGTAGGCGATCACGACCGCTCCTCCAGCAGCTATCCACCCTGCGTAGGACCTCAAGTTGCCTGACTGCATATGGCGAGCCGAGTCCGAAACTTCTCGCGCCGCGTGAGCCGATTCGTTGACCGCGGCGTCAATTACTCCCTGGTCAACGCCATGCCACAGAATCGTCGTCGATCCATCAATCAGCGGCTTGACGAACAGGGCTGCATAAATCTCGTCGACGTAATATTTGTGAACGACCGTCCGGTACAGGCCGCCCAAACTCGCCGCAATGCGTGCCGGAAGTTGGGGCCTGCGAAAATACAAGCTCCAGGCGAGAAAAAGTCCAAGAGTCGCCGCCCCCACTGAAATCAACATGAGCAGCGTTTCGGTTCCACTTCCGGCGGCTTCGCCCGCAGTCTCGTGCGCCAATTCGGCACTCGCGCCGCTCTGAAATACCGGAGCGAGAAAGTGTTCAAAGCGACCACCGATCCCCACCCACCCTCCAACAAAAGACAGGATCGCAAGAATGACCAGAGGCCCGAGCATCACCCAAGGACTCTCATGCGGCTCGCCATGCCCGTGGCCATGATCGTCTTTATCTTTATCATGCATCGCATGCGCGTCCGCTGACTCATGCGCTACATCATGGGCATTGGGACCGCCGCGGTAATCCCCGAAGAACGTGAGAAACCACAGCCGGAACATATAAAAGGAGGTGATAAAAGCGGTCGTCACTCCCAAGAGCCAGTACACCCAACTGCCATACGGGCTCGAATATGCCTTCCACAGAATCTCGTCCTTCGAAAAGAAGCCCGCTAAGGGAGGGAAGCCAGCGATCGCGAAAGTGGCAATCGTCATGGTCAGGAAGGTTACGGGCATGTAAACCCGCAGCCCGCCCATCTTCCGCATATCCTGCTCGCCACCCACGCCGTGGATCACCGATCCCGCCGCAAGAAAGAGCAGTCCCTTAAAGAATGCATGCGTCATCAGGTGGAAGACACCCGCCGAAAACGCTCCCACTCCGCAGGCCATGAACATGTACCCCAGCTGCGACACCGTGGAGTAGGCCAGCACCTTCTTAATATCCGTCTGCGCAATACCAATCGTCGCCGCAAAAAGCGCGGTAAGCGTCCCGATAATCGCAACCACCATCAGGGCCATCGGGGCCCGTTCAAAGATCATGTGCGAGCGCGCCACCATATAAACGCCCGCCGTCACCATCGTCGCCGCATGGATTAAAGCCGAAACCGGCGTAGGGCCTTCCATCGCGTCCGGCAGCCACACATAAAGAGGAATCTGCGCCGACTTGCCCGCCGCCCCGACCATTAACAGAAGTCCGATCGCGGTCAGCAATCCGGCGCCCGCCGTCTCCACGGAATGCGTTTGCACCGCGGCAAAAACTGTCGTGAAGTCGAGCGAATTGAAATTCTGGATCATCAGGAAAAGCGCAATCAAGAATCCGAAATCGCCAATTCGATTGACGATGAACGCTTTCTTGCCCGCCGATGCCGCCGAATCCTTCGTAAACCAGAAACCAATCAACAGATAGGACGCGAGCCCCACGCCCTCCCACCCAATGAACATGACGAGATAATTCTTTGCCAACACCAGCGTCAGCATGAAGAACATGAACAGGTTCAGATAGCTCATGAACCGATAAAAGCTCTCGTCCTCCCACATATAACCGACGGAATAGATATGGATCAGGAAGCCGACGCCGGTCACCACCAGCAGCATCACCAGCGAGAGTTGATCGAGATAGAAATCGAAATCAACGCTAAACGTACCAGAGCGCAGCCAGTGGGCAAGAGAGTAGGAATAGGGCGCTGAAGCCGACGAGAAATTCGCCGCCACCAGTAGCGCCATGCAGAATGCCGCGCCGCAGAACACCAGCGCAACCGCCGTGACAGCATTCTTTGACGAGCGCCGCCCAAAAAAGCCATTGATTGCCGCCCCGGCCAGTGGGAGTAGCGGAATCGTGCACAGTAACGGACTAAGAGTCTGCGGCGTCATAGCTTCAGCAGGTTCACCTGATCGACATTCAAAGTTTCGCGGGTGCGGTAAACCGCGATGATGATGGCCAACCCTACGGCAGCCTCCGCCGCCGCTACGACCATTACAAAGAAGACGAAAACTTGTCCGCTCAGCGCGTGCCAGTGTGCCGCAAACGCAACGAACGAAAGGTTCACTCCGTTCAGCATCAACTCAATCGACATGAAAATCGTAATAATGTTGCGCTTGATCAGGAACCCCAGCACTCCGCATGCAAACAGAATCCCGCTCAGCACCAGATAATAAGAAAGAGGAATCATGATCGGCCCTTTCCCACGGCGACGAGTTTGCGTTCTTCCTGCGACGTCGGGAACTCCGGGATGTGGCCGCGCTATCGCCTCCGGACGGCTTGCCAGCACTACCGCTCCCATGATGGCAATCAAGATCAGCACCGACGTGACTTCGAAAGGAAGCAAGAACTCATGGAACAGCAACCTTGCGATTGCCTTGGGATCGCCCGGCAGCGCCCCGATCCCAACATTGCCCAGATCTGACCGATGAATCAGCGTCCAGGCCACCAGCACGCCACCGATGACTACACCCGGCACGCCCAGCAAAGTGGCGACGCGGCTCCCCTTGGTCTGATTTTCTTTTCCCGCATTCAGCAACATGATCGTGATCAGGAACAAAACCATAATCGCGCCTGCGTAGACGATGACCTGCACCGCGGCCACAAACTCGGCACCGAGCAGAAGATACTCCGCCGCCAGCGAGGCCATCACCACAATCAACGACAACGCGCTATTAATAGGATGGGTTTGCACCAGCAGGTTCACCGCACCCGCCACGCAGACCGCTCCGAAAAATAGAAACAAGGCTAAAGTAAGCATTTTGCGAGTTCTCAGTTCTCAATAGTCGGTTCGCAGCAACCCAGCGCAACACTGGAAACTGACCACTGACCACCGACAACTGGTCTTAAGCTCTCCACGCCACTACTAGCGCCGTGTACACGATATTGGCTAGCGCCAGGGGCAACAGAACCTTCCATCCAAATGCCATGAGCTGGTCATAGCGGAAGCGTGGCAAAGTCCAGCGCACCCAGACGTACAGAAACATGAAAAAGAAAACCTTGAGGCAAAACCACACGACCGGCATGATGGCCTGCAAAATCGGCGACGCGAAAATCAGCGGACCGTGCCAGCCGCCAAGAAACAGCAGCGTCGCAATGCACGCAACCGTGACCATGTTCGCGTATTCCGCCATGAAAAACATGGCGAACTTCATCGCGCTGTATTCCGTGTGATATCCGGCGACCAGTTCCGATTCCGCTTCCGGCAGATCGAACGGTGTGCGGTTCGTTTCCGCATAGGCCGAAATCAGGTAGATAAAGAACGCCAGCGTCTGCCCGTGAAAAATGTTCCACCGCGGAATGAAGTGCCAGAACACTCCGCCCTGCGCATCGACAATGTCGCGCAGACTCAAGCTGCCAGCCATGATCAGAACTCCGACCAGCGACAGCCCGAGTGAAACCTCGTAACTAATCATCTGTGCCGAAGCCCGCAGTCCACCCAACAGCGCGTACTTGCTGTTCGACGACCATCCCGCCAGCGCCACACCGTATACGCCCATCGAGGTGATGCCGAGAACGATCAGCAATCCAATATTCACATCCGTGATTTGCAGGTACGTGCCCCACGAACCAAAGTTGGGAGAATGTCCCACTTGGATCGGCCCCACGTTCACCCAGTTTCCGAACGGAATCACCGAAATTGATGTGATAGCAAAAACCACCGCAATAATTGGCGCAGCGATGTACAGCGGCTTGTAAACATGCGGCTGCGTCAGGTCTTCCTTGAAGATGAACTTGACCCCATCGGCCATCGGCTGCAGCAGCCCGAAGGGTCCAACCTTCGTGGGTCCCCAGCGATTCTGGATGTGCGCCGAAACCTTGCGCTCCAGCCAAACGCTGTACGCCACCGCAGTCAGCAGGATGCCGATAACAGCCGCCGACTTGATGATCGAGATAATGATGAAAGTAGTTATGCTCAACGCTTGTCCGTGGTGTGTCCGTGTGGACGCGGGCATTCTTGCCCGCGAGCCTTTGACGCTATCTTTTGGTTCTGGTTCCGTCTCTCGTGCAATGAGTAGCTAGTCCGCCGCAACTTCCGGCACAACCGACTTGTTTTCGTAAACCGAATTCAACGTCTTCGAATAGCGTCCCAGCGTACCTGAACTGAATAAATCGTCGTGAGCCGGAGCGACAAGTTCCGCATCCTGCATCGCGCTCGCTCCGCTCTCGGCAATCTCTAAGTGCTGATCGTTGCCGGCCAGCAGATTGACTCGCGAAACATCGTAACCCCGCACCACGCGCTGCACTTCATCCAGAATCGCCATCGGATCAAACGGCGTCATCTTCGGTTCCAGATTGTGCGCCTCAAGCCACACGGCATGACGGTCCGCTTCGCCCGATTGTGCGCCCCGTGTCTGCCCCATATCTGAGTGCGTGCCCCCGCCGAATGGCACAAGACCGTGAACATCGAAACCCACCGCGTCCGCGATCCGCACGATCATCTCGAAATCCGGCTTAACGTCAGTAACCTCGCCCGCCTTCTTCACCAGTTGCAAATCGCCGCAAGTATTAGTAAATGTTCCTGACTTTTCGTACGCATTGGCCGCCGGCAGAACTACATCCGCGATGTTGGCGGTTTCGGTGAGGAACATATCCTGTACCACCACAAAACTCTTCGACAGCGTAAACGGATCAATCCCCAAACGCCCGACCGGATTTGACCCCACCACGTACAGCGCCTTCAGTTTGCCGTTTTTCGCCGACTCCATCATCTCTGGCAAGCTCAAGCCTCTTCCACTCGGCAGTGTGCCCCACTCTTCGTGAAAACTCGCCGTGTCGGCTAGGGGTTCGTATCCAGGCAACAAATCGGGATAGAGTCCCATCTCGCTCGCGCCGCGCGAATTTGCGTAATCCCCGAGGCAGATCAACTTCGCTCCGGTCATCGTCCCAGCGAAGCTCGCGAGCTGTTCGACATCGCGTCCGCGGATCTCCGACCCGAAAGCGATCACAAGATTCTGTTCGCCCTTGATTTTGTCCCGCAACTCGCTCCAAGCTTCACGCGTCATGCTCTCAGTCACGAGCCCGTCGAGCAGGGAATCGTTGCCCGCAAGAAAGCCAACCGCCTTCGCTTCCGCGTTCTCTGGAAGCAATCCAAATCCCGCAGCCTGCCGCGACAGTTTAATTGGAAGCGAATTAATGATATAGAGTTTCGCGCGTCGCAAGCGTACGTTGGTCCGGATCTGCCACGCGAGCAGAGGATGCTGGTTGGTTGGGTCGTTGCCGATCAGAAGAATGGCCGGCGCAGTGAGCACATCGCGCATCGACGCCGTCTTTCCCGGCTTGCCGTGCAGTGCCGCCGCCAACGCCGGATAGTCCGCCGTTCGATGATGATCGACGTTATTGGTCTGCAGGACAACTCGCGCAAATTTCGACAGAAGGTAATTTTCTTCGTTCGTCGTGCGGTTCGATCCAATTACGCCGATCGCGCTTCCGCCATCCCGATCGCGAACTTCGCGAAACTTCTTGCCGACGACCTCAAACGCCTCCTCCCATGTTGCCGGAGTGAGTTTCCCGTTCTTTCGAATCAGTGGCTGCGTTAGCCTCTCTTTGTGATGAGCAAAATCGAAGGCATATCGTCCTTTGACGCACAGGAAATCGCCATTGATTCCGCTCTTGTCGCGATTGTCGCCACGCACGATTTCCATGCCCGTGTCCGAGCGCCGCACGCCGAGCGTCGTCTTGCATCCATCTCCACAGTGGGTACAGATCGTCCCCACGTGGTTCATTTCCCACGGACGCGTCTTATACCGATAAGCGCCGGAGGTCAGTGCGCCCACCGGACAAATGTCGATGCACATCCCACACTCTTCGCAATCGAGATGATCGTCCTGATTCGGCGCGATGATCGAACTGACGCCGCGATTCTGCACGCCGAGCGCCCAAACATCCATCCCCTCGCCGCATACCCGCACGCAGCGGTAGCACAGAATGCAGCGCGGGCGATCGAAGAAGACAACCGGAGACCACTGCTGCTCTTCCTTGTGGTTCTTCGCCTCCATGAATTTCGATTCCGAGGCGCCGTACGAGAACGTCATGTCCTGCAACTCACACTCGCCACCCGCGTCGCACACCGGGCAATCCAGCGGATGGTTCCCCAGCAGCAACTCGACCATCGCCTTCCGCGCCTGCCGGACTTCGTCACTGTCCGTAGCCACGATCATGCCCTCGGTGATGACCGTCGTGCACGCCGTCTGCAACTTCGGCATCTTCTCGATCTTCACCACGCACATGCGGCAAGCGCCCTGCAAAGAGAGCCCCGGGTAGTAGCAAAAAGAGGGAACTTCAATGCCCGCGCTCTTGCAGGCCTCGATCAGCAGCGTCCCCGCGGGAGCCGCGACCTTCTTGCCATCGACGATTAGATTTACGTCAGCCATGAATTTGTAATTGATAATTTGTAATTGCCGATCTAAAACCCAACGCAATTACAAATTACAAATCGCAAATTACAAATCTTCTTACACCAGCACCGCTTCTCTCGCTCCCGCCTTCTCAAAAGGGCACGGCTTGCCATCCAAATGATCTTCAAACTCTTTTCTGAACTTCTTCACGAACGCCATGGTGGGCATCGCCGCCGCGTCTCCCAGCGGACAGAACGTTTTGCCCAACATGTTTTCTGAGAGGTAATAAATATTATCGATGTCCTTCTTGACTCCGGCTCCCGCATGGAAGCGCGTCAAAGTCTTTTCCAGCCAGTCGGTCCCTTCACGGCACGGAATGCACCATCCGCAACTTTCATGCCGGTAGAACTTCATCGTCCGCAGCGCGAACTTCACGATGCAAGCCGTATCGTCGAGAACTACAACACCACCGGACCCAAGCATTGACCCTGCCTTCGCCACCGAGTCGAAATCCATCGCAACATCGATCTCTTCCGGCAACAGCACCGGCGTCGACGATCCCCCCGGCACCACCGCCTTCAAACTCCGTCCGTTCGGAATGCCGCCACCAACCTCGTAAATCATCTTCTTAAGGTTGTAGCCCATCGGAAGTTCGTAAACGCCCGGCTTGTTCAGATTTCCCGCCAAGCAGAACAGTCGCGTCCCGCCGTTCTTCGGCGTGCCAAGTTTCGCATACCAATCCGCGCCGCCCAAAATGATCGCAGGAACAGCCGCCAGCGTCTCCGCATTATTAATGACCGTCGGCCCGCCCCACAGGCCCACCACGGCAGGGAAGGGAGGCCGTATGCGCGGAATGCCCCGTTTGCCCTCGAGCGACTCCATTAGCGCCGATTCTTCGCCAACCTCGTACGCGCCCGCTCCGCCGTGCCAGTAAATATCCAGATCGTATCCGCTGCCAAAGATGTTCTTGCCCAGAAATCCCTTCGCATACGCATCTTTGATCGCCTTCTGCATGATCACCGACAGGTAGCGATACTCGCCGCGAATGTAGATGTACCCCGAGTGCGAACCCACCGCGATCGCCGCAATCATCACGCCTTCAATCACCGCATGCGGATCGTGCTCAAAAATCAGCCGGTCTTTGCAGGTGCCAGGCTCGCTCTCATCGCCATTGCAAAGTACATACTTGGGCTTGGCCGATTGCTTTGGCACAAACGACCACTTCATCCCAGTGCTGAACCCCGCGCCGCCGCGCCCGCGCAGGCCGGAGTTCTTAACCTCATTAATAATGACTTCCGCGCCCATGCCCAAGGCCTTCTGCACGGCCTTATAGCCGTCCAGTTGGAGATAGCGATCAATATCCGTAGCGCCCTGACCAAAGCGCTTCGAGATAACCTTTACCTCATCGGGATGGGAAACCAGTGTAGCCATTGAGTGAGCTGTTTATTGAGCCATTGAGTCATTGAGGTCACGCGAATGATTCAATATCTCAATCCTTCAATGATTCAATTTCCTTTACTGGGTGCCCTTCTTCTTATACTCGTCCAAAACCTGATCCATCTTCGCGTTCGTCAAGTTCTCATGAAAATCGTAATTCACCTGCACCGCCGGAGCCCAACTGCAGGCGCCGATGCATTCCACTTCTTCCAACGAGAACATTCCGTCGGGCGTCGTGCCTTTGTTGCCAACGCCGAGTTTCTTCTTGCAGTGATCCAGCAGTTCTTCACCACCCCGCAGCATACACGCGATGTTGGTGCAAACCTGCACGTTATATTTCCCGCGCGGCTTCGTCGTGAGCATCGAGTAGTAGCTGATCACGTTTCGCACTTCCAGATCGGTAAGATCGAGGCGCCCCGCCAGTTCCGCAATCACTTCGTTCGTAAGGCTGCCAATCTCATCCTGCGCATACAGCAGGGTAGGCACCAGCGCCGACCGCCGCGTCGGATAGTGCGTCAGCATCTCGCTAAACCGCGTCTCGAATTCTTCAGAAAATCTCATGATCACTCTATTTGTAATTGGCAATTTGTAATTTCAAAAAGCCAGGTACTCCTCAATTACAAACTACCCATCGCAGTTTACTAATTCTTCTTTCGCGTCGATTGCTGCGTAGCCGTGAATATCGCCGTCAATTCTTTGGATTCCTGCAACAACTCCTTCAATAGCGCCACTCTGACGATTTCTGCATCTCCCAGCATCTCAAGCCAGAAGCCACTCTCGTCCGCTTCCTCAACCACAATGCCGATTCGCGCCGCAAACTCGGCTCGTGACCTGGCTCTGCACGAGGCCCGATAGTTCGCCGCTACACAAGTACCACACCGTAAGAGCTGCTTACCCATGACTTGCGCATCTGCCGAACGCGGCAAGCACCGGTAAAGCTTGACAACCCTCAGAGCAAACGCTTTAGTCCGCGCGCGCAACTCATCCGGAGTCATGAGCCCTTCAATTACAAATTACAAATCGCCAATTACAAATTATCTGTCTATGTCTCCCAACACCACATCAATACTCCCAATCGCCGCCACCACGTCCGCGATCAGTTGCCCCTCGCACATTTTCGCCAGCGCCTGTAGATTCGCGAACGACGGACCGCGCATGTGTACGCGATACGGCTTCGCCGTCCCGTCACTGACGATGTAATACCCCATCTCGCCCCTCGGTGACTCAACTGCCTGGTAAACTTCGCCCGCCGGAACCGTGAAGCCCTCGGTAATAATCTTAAAGTGATAGATGAGCGCTTCCATCTGCGTCTTCATCTTCTCGCGGTCCGGCAGTACCACCTTCGGCGAATCCGCCTTAATCGGACCTTCCGGCATTCCCGCCAGCGCTTGCTGTACAATTCCGATGGACTCGCGCAACTCAGCCACACGGCACAGATACCGCGCAAACACATCGCCTTCTGTTCTCACCGGCACCTTAAACTTGAAGTTTTCGTACCCGGTGTACGGGGAGTCGCGCCGAAGATCGATATCGACTCCGCTGCCGCGCAACGTCGGACCGCACGCTCCCATGGCGATCGCATCTTCCGCGCTCAGGTGCGCCACACCCTTCGTGCGCATCGTGAAGATCGGATTCCCCGTCAGCAGATTTTCATATTCATCCACATTTCCCGGGAAGCGGTCGGCAAACTTCTTTACCTTTTCAAAAAATCCCAGGGGAGGATCGAGCGCCAACCCGCCAATCCGGAAGTACGAAGTCATCATCCGCTGCCCGCTCACCATCTCGAAAAAGCGCAGCACATCCTCGCGCTCACGGAAGCAATACAGAAAAACCGTCATCGCGCCCAGGTCCATGGCGTGCGTTCCCAGCCAGACCAGGTGCGAATTGATGCGGGTCAACTCGTTCATCAGAACCCGCATCCACTGCGCTCGCGCAGGAATCTCCAAACCCAACAACTTCTCGACCGCCAGGCAATAGGCGAGATTGTTGGTCATCGGGCACAGGTAGTCGATGCGATCCGTCAGCGGCACAACTTGCTGGTAAAACTTCGCCTCGCAGGTTTTCTCGATGCCGGTGTGCAGGTAGCCGATCTCCGGCTTCATGCCCACGACCGTCTCGCCGTCAATCTCCAACACCAATCGCAGCACGCCGTGAGTCGACGGATGCTGCGGCCCCATGTTCAAAATCATGGTGCGGTCGCCCGAGGCGGTTTCTCGGCCTGATTCGGCTACAGCTGTAGGGAATTGCGTCATGGTCTACCGGTACCCTTCCACGGGGTAGTCCTTCCGCAGAGGATGGCCTTCCCAATCATCGGGCATCATGATGCGCTTTAGGTTGGGATGTCCCGTGAATCGCACTCCAAACAGATCGAACACCTCGCGCTCGTAGTGATTCGCGGCCGGCCACACCGACGTCACCGACTCAATCGCCGCGCTCGATCCGTCCAACCGAGCCTTCAACCGCACGCGCTCCTTTTTGGATATGGAGAGCAAATGATAGATAACTTCAAACCTCGGCTCCGACGGATACCAATCCACACATGTAAGGTCCGCGAGAAAATTGAAGGGGCAATCATTCAGATCGCGCAAGATGGAGCAAATCTCTCGTATCGATTCTTTCGGAACCCAAATCGTCAACTCATCGCGGTCGAACTTTACCTCCTGCACCGCCGCAGAGTTCCAATCCACCAACCGGCCCAGTGCCGGATGCGACTTCAACTGCTCGATATCCGTGATTGCAGGGGCGAGGGCCATTAAAAATCTCCTCGCTTCATTGCCGTCAAGCCCCAGTCCAGCACGCCCTTTTTCCAAACATAAAACAGGCCGACCAGCACGATGCCGATGTAAACCATCATCTCCCAGAAGCCAAACATCTTCAGCTCGCGCAGAATCACCGCCCAGGGATAAAGGAACACGGCCTCCACGTCGAATAGGATGAAAAGCATGGCCACGAGATAAAACTTGATGGAGAATCGTCCCTGTGCATCCCCGATCGGTTGCACGCCGCACTCGTACGGAGACACCTTCGCCCGATTCGGTTTATGCTGGCCAACCAGCTGCGAAAGGATGACAATTACGCTCGCAAGGGCCGTGGCGATGCCGAAATGCATCAGAAGGGGCAGGTAGCGAGCGAAATAATTGTCGGGCATAGGAAGAGCTATATATAATTTGCGCCAGGCAGCAGTGAACTTTCTAGATTAGTTTTTGCTTGGCAGAAGTGTCAAGCTAACCGCGCAATTTAACGAGAGTTTCGTCCGGTGGAACCTTTTTCGACAGCACGTCGACAGAGCCGGGGAGAGCCTGAGACGCATGATTTTTGGATTTAACACGGACATTCGGCACGACGACACCGTCTATCACGTGCAAAGCGAAGCGCGCGAAGGCGAGCAGCTTTTGCAGACCCAAGTCTTCGTAAAAGGCCGCTGCATCGGCAAGCGCGCTGTTCCGTACGGAAACTCCATCGCCGCTCCCGGCAACGATCAGGATCGCGAAAAAATGTTGCGTGAACTTCATCGCGAAGTTCTCGACGCCATTCGCGACGGTAAACTGGATTCTATTTTCGATAAGCGCGACACACCTGAGGCTCTCGCCGCCGTCAAAGAACTCGACCTGCAATGGACGAATGCGAGCTCCGTTCATTCGGGCGGCGCTTTAACCCTGCAGATCCGAGTGACTGACGCGGGCGCGACCGTCGAAGGCGCTCGCCTCACCCTTCGCTTCGCGCGGCCCGATGCTCCACCCTATTACGCGCAAGTCCTCACCGATGCCAAAGGGAACGCCGAGATGAGCGTGCAAGTCGACGAAAAATTGCTCGCCGATTCCTCGGTGTTAGTCCAAGCGAACTTCGGCGGACGAACCGCCACCCGAAAATTTCAACTCCGCGCCACCCAGTAGGCACGTGCGCGGGGACGGGCGTCCCGCCCGTCCCGAGCCAAGCTCGGCCCCCGTTTGCGCCACCAGAACTCTAGACTTGGATTGCCCAACCGCTGCTCAAGAATCCGCGAGATGCGACAATAGACGCGATGAACCTGACCATCAACGGCGAGCCACAATCCTCCTCCGCTGAAACTCTCGCAGCCCTCGTCAACCAACTCGGCATGAAGTCGGATCGCGTAGCAATCGAGCTGAATCGCGAGATCGTCCCGCGCGATCGCTGGCCCCAGACGCCCCTGAGCGATGGCGATCGCCTGGAGATCGTTCATTTCGTTGGAGGAGGATCACTTCGCTCGACCAGTTCGCCGTAATCACCCGCTTAAACTCCGGCTCTGGAAACCTCTTTTCCAACCTGCTAACCTGATCTCCCGTGGCCCCGTCGTTCAACGGATAGGACTTCAGTTTCCTAAACTGACTATGCAGGTTCGATTCCTGCCGGGGCTACCATGCAACCCTCCAAAATTCTCCCCCAACTACTGAAAGAACTTCCGCGGAATAATTTCCTTTCGGACGGTCATACTTGCACGCTCGCCCTTAACAAACCCCTCTAGGCCCCACAACTCCCACCTCCTTTCAATGATTTAAGGGCGGTGTCTTCCATTGGAAGAAAACTTGCATCCAACGTAGGCCCAAGGTGTGCACAAATAAGGGACTGCGCGAGGGAGGGCCTGCCAATGAGACGAGTTAGACCAACTTTTGCCGCAGTGGCGGCAGCCGTCGCGTTGTTCGCAATCATGTTGTTTGCGGCGCGGATGGTTGGCCAGTCTTCCTCCGATGATGCACGGCCAGCGGCCGCTCACTCTCAGCGTCTGCAACCGGAGGAGCCAGTCGCCACTTCGGGTACCGTCTTTGTCGGAAAAATCATGAAATCCGGAGACAAACTCGTGCTCGCATCCTCTGACGCGACCTATCAACTGGACGATCAGCAAAAAGCGCTGCTCTTCCTTCGTCGGATCGTGAAAATTACCGGTAAGCTCGATCCATCGACGGGAATCATTCACGTTGGCACTATTGCACCTTCTTAAGTTTCAAAACATCTTAGAGTTTCAGAACATCACCCCGTTATGTTTCCCGGTAGAAAATGAAAGGCTGGCAAAGCTGTCTGTCTTTCCTTTTCCAAATGCCCGAAGAGCCTTCTAGTCAGACCTTTGTAAGGAAGGGACAACCAGACTTGCAGTGCCTGCGTCATATCCCCGGGCTAAAGGACCGTGCATGCGATTGTTGAGCTTTCGTCTGATCATTGCTCTCATTATTGGCATTACGCTGGTCTCCTCTGGCTTCTCTTACTACGAGGTGTCAGGGCAAAAGCGAGCCCTGCGTAGCGAATTGGAAAGGCGCGACGAAATCTTAGGTGAGAGCCTCGTCGCCAATGTTGAGCAAGCTTGGAATTCCGCAACCAGTCCGAGCATCGGCCCGCCAAGCCCCGGCACTTCCAACGCTTCCAATCCCGAACTCAATCAACTGGTGACGCGTTTTGGCAACCGGGTGAACCTGTTGGGAGTCGCTGTCTACGATCGTCAGGGCTCCCTCGTGACGATGTCGCCGGAACTCGACAAAATCCTCAACTCGGTTCCCGCTTCAGTCGCCCACGCCATTAAAGAAGGTCACGGAGAGAGTTCCTTCGTCACGCTAAGCAGTTCCCATGTCCACATTCTTGCGCTGCCGGTACGCCGCCACGATGAGATCATCGGTGGGTTAGCTCTGGTTCACGATGCCGCCTACATCCGAACCCAAATCCTCCTCGTTTGGCGGCAAACCTTTCTTCGCGTCTTGGCGCAGGTCTTCCTGATCGTCTTAATTACGCTTTTAATCGTGCGCTGGAGCATCACCGGCCCCATCGCCCGCGCCGCGCAGTGGATGCAGGGCCTTCGTACCGGAAAAATTTCTTTCCGGCAGGAGGTTCCTGACCTCGCCATGTTTCGTCCACTGGCGCGCGAAGTAGCCACCATGGCCGAGAGTCTCAGCCACGCCCGCAACGCGGCCGAAAATGAGGCACGCCTTCGCGAAGCCGGAGAATCGTCTTGGACCGCCGATCGCCTATCTGTCCAACTCCGATCGCGCCTCGAAGAAGGCCATCTCTTCGTCGTCTCCAATCGCGAGCCTTACATGCACCAGCGGAACGGCAAAGCCATCGAAGTCGTCGTTCCCCCGAGCGGTCTGGTGACGGCTCTCGAGCCAGTACTCAACGCATGTGACGGAACCTGGATCGCTCACGGCAGCGGCAACGCTGATCTTGAAGTTGTCGATGGCAACGACCGCCTCCGCGTTCCGCCCAATGATCCGCGCTACACCCTGCGTCGCGTCTGGTTGACCAAAGAGGAAGAAGAGGGCTACTACTACGGCTTTGCCAACGAAGGCCTCTGGCCTCTCTGCCATATCGCCCACACCCGTCCGCTTTTTCGCGCCGCGGATTGGCAGCACTATCAGGATGTCAACCGCAAGTTCACCAACGCAGTCCTTGAAGAGATTAAAGACGTCGCCAGCCCCGTCGTTCTAGTCCAGGACTATCACTTCGCGTTGCTTCCCCGCATGCTCAAAGAGAAGCGCCCTGACGCCCGCGTCGCCATCTTCTGGCATATCCCCTGGCCAAATACCGAAGCCTTTGGAATCTGTCCCTGGCAACGCCAGTTGGTCGATGGACTACTCGGCGCCGATCTCATCGGTTTTCACATACAGTCCCACTGCAACAATTTCCTTGAGACCGTCGACCGCGTCGTCGAATCCCGGGTCGACTGGGAACATTTCTCCGCCCTTCGCCAGGGCCATCGCACTCTCGTCCGGCCTTTCCCCATCAGTGTCGACTTCACCGATGACAGTGCTCCTGAAGACTTAAACCACGGTTTCAGCTATCTCGAGCGCACCGCTTTGCTTCGTAGTTTGGGCGTCGAAGCGACTCTCATGGGAATCGGCGTCGATCGCGTCGACTACACTAAGGGAATTCTCGAACGCTTTCTCGCCATCGAACGGTTCCTCGAGAAATACCCGAGCTATCAGGGAAAATTCACCTTCGTAGAGATCGGAGCGCCCAGCCGCACTCACATCAAGCGCTATCACGACCTGCTCGCCGAAGTCGAAGCCGAAGCCGACCGCATCAACTGGCGATTTCAGAGCGGCAAGTGGAAGCCCATCGTCTTCCTCAAGCGCCAGCACAGCCATAAGGAGATCGAGCCTTTTTATCGCGCCGCCGACCTCTGTCTTGTGACTTCCTTGCACGATGGCATGAATCTCGTAGCCAAGGAGTACCTCGCTGCCCGCCACGACGAACGCGGCGTCTTGATCCTGAGTCAATTCACCGGCGCCGCCCGCGAACTTCGCGACGCTCTTCTCGTCAATCCTTACGATATCGATCAGACCGCCGAAGCCATTCGGGCCGCTTTAGAGATGGAACCGGAAGACAAGCAAATGCGCGTCGCTCGCATGCGCAAAGACATCAAGGACCACAATATATATCGATGGGCCTCCGACTTGATTACCGAGCTTTGCGAAGTTCGATTGGAACCAACCTCCGATGTAAACCACGAGGGGAACCATGGCGCAGCCCTCGATGCAAACGAAACGACGCGCACGAAATCTCGTGTCAAGGCCTCCGTGGCTTGATTGCACGCTGTCGTTTTGCACGACAGGAGTTGGATAGAAACGGATTCAGAGAGGAAGGTATGAAGGGACCAATGTTTTGAGGCCGGAACTCGAAGCCCACCTTACCCCGTTTTTGCAATCCGTCGCTCAGGCACCGCAGTCCGCCCTACTGCTTGACTACGACGGCACCCTCGCACCTTTTCAGGCGAAACGCGATGAGGCCTTCCCCTATCCTGGCGTGTTGCCCCTTTTGCAGAAAATCATGCTCGCGGGACGTACGCAACTCGTCATCATCTCGGGACGGGATGCCACCGATATCCTTCCCCTTCTCAATCTTCATCCGCGCCCCGAAATCTGGGGCATTCACGGATTGCAACGCCTGCGTCCCAACGGATCCCTCGAGATGTCCCGTCTCGATGAACGCACTCGCAACGGATTGTCGGACGCCGAACATTGGCTCAACTACCAAAACCTGCGCCACGCAGCGGAGTTCAAAGCTGGCGGCATCGCTGTTCATTGGCGCGGCCTGGATGAAATGGGAGTCGAGGACCTTTGTTCCCGCGTCCTTCTCGGCTGGAGATCGATCGCCGAACACAGCCATCTCGACATCTTGCCCTTCGATGGTGGAGTTGAGATTCGCGCCAGCGAGCGCGATAAAGGCGATGCCGTGCGTACCTTGCTCGGCGAGATGAATCCCGAGATCCCAGTTGCCTATCTTGGAGACGACACCACCGACGAGGCGGCTTTTCTCGCCATCGAAGGCCGTGGCATCAGCGTCCTCGTACGCCCCCGCTGGCGACAGACAGAAGCCCATTTTTGGATAAAGCCCCCCGGCGAACTGATCGATTTTCTCACCATGTGGCTGGAGCGCAGCGCGAAGTCTACGGGATACACCGAGCCCCCGCGCGCCCGCCATGCTGGGGTCCGCCGAGGATAACCAGATGACTCCGCCCCAGGGAAGGCACCTATAAACCACCTCTGCGCTGCCGTATAATTAAAGTGTGCTCAAGTACTCAATCGTCGTCCCCCTCCACAACGAGCAAGAAAACGTCACCGACCTCTACGCGCGGCTCAAGTCCGTCATGGAGGCGAGCGGTGAAACCTTTGAAATGGTCCTCGTCGACGATGGCTCCATCGATGGATCCTTCGCCTTGCTTCGTGAAATCGCAGCCGTCGATAGCCGGGTGACCGTCGTCAAACTGCGCCGCAACTTCGGCCAGACCGCAGGCCTCGCCGCCGGTTTCGATCACGCTCGCGGCGAATACATCATCGCCATGGACGGCGATCTGCAACACGATCCTGCCGACATTCCTCTTTTCCTCGAGAAAATTGCCGAGGGCTATGACATCGTCAGCGGATGGCGCAAGAATCGCGTCGACAATTTCTGGCTCCGCCGTTTCCCCTCGCGCTGTGCCAACTGGCTGATGGCCAAGCTCAGCGGCGTCGACATTCACGATTTCGGCACCACCTTCAAAGCCTACCGCCGTGAGATTCTCGGCCAGGTACCGCTCTACGGAGAACTCCACCGCTTCATTCCAGCTCTGGCCTCATGGTATGGCGCTTCGATCATCGAAGTTCCAATCAAGAACATCGTGCGCGAACGCGGTGTCTCGCATTACGGAATCTCCCGCACTTTCCGCGTCTTTTTCGACCTGATCACCATCCGCTTTCTTCTCAAATATCTCTCGCGCCCGTTGCATTTCTTCGGTACCGTCGGCATGTTCAGCATCCTCGGCGGCTTCGCGGTTTCCAGTTGGCTGATCCTGCAAAAGCTGCTCCACTCGGCCGATGTCATGACTCAACACGGCCCCCTGATGATGTTCTCTGCTGTCCTGATTCTCGCCGGCCTCAACATGCTCGCCGTCGGCCTCTTGGGAGAAATGCAGGTCCGTCATTATCACGAACCGACCCAACGCGCTCCCTATTCGGTTGACCGCGTCCTAAGAGCCCAAAGCGAAGAAAGCACCATCTCCGAATAATTGCGGAACTAACTCTGCAATCAGACCTCTAACCGTTTGACGTCTGACCTCGGCCGTCGCAAGGCGCTATAATTCTTACCGTCGCTATGCCCACCACAACGCAATACGAATTACGTCTAGCTGGCCGCATGTCGCGGCTCGGCACCGAAACCGCCTTCGAAGTCCTCAACCGAGCCCGCGCCTTAGAAAAACAGGGCAAAGAAATCGTCCACCTCGAAATCGGCGAACCCGATTTCGACACGCCAGCTAACGTCGTCCAGGCAGGCATCGACGCCCTCCATAAGGGATGGACTCACTACGGTCCTGCCGCCGGCCTACCCGACCTGCGTCAGGCCATCGCTGAATACGTCACCCGCACTCGCAAGGTCCCGGTTTCGAGCGATGAGGTTGTCGTCGTCCCCGGCGGCAAGCCGATTATTTTCTTCACGATGTTGGCGCTTATCGAAGCGGGGGATGAAGTCATCTACCCGAACCCCGGCTTTCCTATCTACGAGTCGATGATCAACTACTCGCTCGGCAAAGCGGTCGCGATCCCCCTGCGCGAAGATCGTGACTTTTCCATTGACGTCAAAGAATTCGCCTCGCTGATCAACGATCGAACCAAGCTCATCATCCTCAATTCACCGCACAATCCAACCGGCGGCATTCTCACCAAGAAAGATATTTTGGAAATCGCCGAGGCTATCGGCGACCGCAACATCCTCATCCTCTCGGACGAAATCTACAGCCGCCTCATCTATGACGGCGATCATTTCTCCATCATGAGCGTGCCCGGATTCAAAGAGCGCACCATCCTTCTCGACGGCTTCTCCAAGACCTACGCCATGACCGGATGGCGCATGGGCTACGGCGTCATGCGTCCCGACCTCGCCGTGCACATCGCCCGTCTCTCCACCAACTCCACATCCTGCACCGCGAGCTTCACGCAAGTTGCCGGGATCGAAGCCCTCCGCGGCGATCAGTCGTCTGTCAACAAGATGAGTGCCGAATTTCAACACCGTCGCGATGTCTTTGTTACGGGACTAAACAAAATTAAAGGCTTCTCCTGCCGCGTCCCGAAAGGCGCCTTCTACGCCTTCCCCAACATCACCAAAACGGGTTGGACCTCCAAGAAACTCGCCGACGCGCTACTCGAGCAAGCCGGAGTGGCATGCCTCTCCGGCACCGCCTTCGGCGATCACGGAGAAGGCTATCTCCGCTTCAGCGTTGCCAACTCGCTGGAGAACCTGAACCTAGCTCTAACCAAAATCGAAGCTTGGGTCAGCACCAACCTCTGATATTTCGTGTGGCCACCGTTCGTGTGGACGCGGGCGTCCCGCCCGCGTTGCTCTTGCGACAGGGCTCATTAAGGGGAAAAGGATCTCCAGTCGCAGACCTCGCGCTTCATACTCCTTTAACCCCGACCCACCCGACCTGGTGTAAACTCCTACCGCTATGACAAACATCGATAAAAATCCCGCCGGCGCTTTCTGTTGGATCGAGCTCAACACCAACGACCAAGCCGCAGCCAAAGCCTTCTACAGTTCGCTCTTTGGCTGGCAAATTCAAGACATGCCGATGGGCCCGAACGAGTTCTACACGATATTCCAACTGCAGGGCCGCGATGCCGCCGCCGGATGCACTCTGCGTCCCGATCAGCGCGCGCAGGGCGTGCCTCCGCATTGGCTCCTCTACATCGCCGTCGACAACGCCGACGATGCCGTCGCTAAAGCCAAGCAACTTGGCGCCACGATCCTCGCTCCCGCCTTCGATGTGATGGACGCCGGTCGCATGGGCGTCATTCAGGATCCCACCGGCGCGGTCTTCTGTGCTTGGCAAGCCAAGCGCAATACCGGGATCGGAATCGCCCACGTTCACGGCACGCTCTGCTGGGCCGACCTCAGCACCCCCGACGCCAAGCGTGCCTCCGATTTCTACACCGGTCTTTTCGGATGGCAGATCGCCGCCGACCCGAAAGACAAATCCGGCTACCTGCACATCAAGAACGGCGAGCACTTCATCGGAGGCGTGCCGCCCGCCGCCTTCCGCCAGCCCGGCGTGCCTCCCCACTGGATGGCTTATTTCCAGGTCGACGACGTCGACACCTCCGCGTCAAAAGCCAAAGAAATGGGCGCCACGTTATATATGCCACCCACGACCATGGAGGGAGTCGGTCGCATGTCCGTAATCGCCGACCCCCAAGGCGCAGTCTTCGCCATCTTCAAATCCGCCAGAGGATAAGCCTCGAGCTCTTGCTATCGCGACCGGCGTTGTGTAGGACGGGTTTTGTGTGGGGACGGGAGTCCCGCCCGTCCAAGCCGAGCAAAGCTCGGCCCCGCTTGCGCAAAGTCAGCCATCGCGCCGCTCATTCACATCGCAGAGTTTGCCTGAGTAACGGTCTAGATGGTAAAACCCTCCCGAGGCCCGCTCGTGAAAAAAATCGCCGTCGGCATCGCTCTCCTCGCCCTTTCTTCTTTCTTTGCCGTCTTCCTCGTCGCACGCGCTGCCGATCGTTCGCGCCGCATCAATCTCCCCACCAGCAAGAGCCTCACCCTACCCGTCCCCGGATACCTCGCCCGCACCAACAGCTTTCCCGCAACCATTGCCCTCAGTCCCGACGGCCATTACGCCGCTTTGCTCAACCAGGGATACGGCACGCAAGAGACCGGCGCCCGCCAGTCGATCGCTATCCTCGATCTCAGCAACAACCAGCTTCACGATTTTCCCGACGACCGCCTGAGCGACGATTACTCCACCCGCCAAAGCTATTTCATCGGACTCGCCTTTTCGACTGACAGCAAGCACATCTACGCTTCCATGGGTTCAATCACCGATCCCACCGGCGAGAAACCAACGAGCACCGGCAACGGCATCGCGGTCTACAAATTCGCGGACGGGCAAGTCACTCCCGAGCGCTTCATCAAGATCCCACCCCAAAAACTCGCCGAAGGAAAAGAACTGGCCTTCAGCCTCCGCAACACTTCACCAGGAACCGCGCTGCCATACCCGGCCGGATTCGCCGTTTTGCCCGGCGCAAATGGCGACCGCCTGCTCATCGCCAACAATCTTTCGGACAATGTCGTGTTGCTCGATATTGCCAGCGGAAAAATTGAGAAGTCATTCGACCTCAGTCGCAGCCGCCTTATACCCGAAGCCTATCCTTATACCGTTATCGCCAATAAAGCAGGAACCAAGGCCTGGGTCAGTCTGTGGAATAGCGGTGTTGCGGAGCTCAATCTTGAGACGGGGAAGGTTGATCTTTGGTTTGAGTTGCAGAAACCCGTCGACCACGTGGCTCCGAGTTCGCATCCGACGGGACTTCTGCTGAACCACCAGGAAGACACACTCTACGTTGCGTGGAGTAATGCCGACACCGTCTCTTCCTACTACTTGAAAGGTTTGGCCGTGAAAGATGGAAGAGTATTGCCAATCCTTCCACGGGATGGAGAGTTTGTTAGAAACTCAAATTCATATCGTGTAACTTGGAGCGGCGCCGACGACGAAATGATTCTAGGATCAATACCTCAGGCGATTGCGCTCTCGGCCGACAACAAGCGCCTTTACGTCGCCAGCGGTTCGCTCAACTCTGTCGCCATCTTTGACACTCATCGTAACAGCATAGGCGCCGCTCCCATCGGTTTCATCCCCACCGAGTGGTATCCCAGCGCCCTCGCCGTCGCCGACAACGATCTCCTCATCGCCACCGCCAAAGGAGAAGGCAGCGGCCCCAACAACATGCCTGGCAAACTCAAAGGCGAGCGCAAACGCAAAGAGCACCCATACATCCCCACCCTGATCGGCGGATCCATCCAGCGCATCAGCCTCGCCGATATCGACAAGAATCTCGCCGCCTACACGCGTCAAGTCGAAGAAGACAATCTCATCCACTCCGATGGCGGCAAGTTCGAATTCGCCGGAGGAAAAAATCCCATCCGCCACGTCATCTACGTCCTCAAAGAAAATCGCACCTACGATCAGATTTTCGGCGACCTTCCCGTCGGCAACGGCGACAAATCGCTCACCATGTACGGATCCAACATCACTCCCAACGAACACAAGCTCGCTCTCCAGTTCGGAGTCCTCGACAACTTCTACGATAGCGGCGAAGTTTCCGGTGACGGCCACCTCTGGTCCACAGCATCCACCACTTCCGATTACAACGAGAAGACCTGGCCGATCGGCTACCGCAGCCAGGAACGCACATACGACTCAGGCGGCAGTGTCGCCGGAGAATATCCGCTCGAGCAGGGAATCCCTGACATTGACGATCCCGCCACGGGATTCCTCTGGGACAATCTCGCGCACCACAACCTCACGTACCGCATCTACGGAGAATTCATCGCCGCCGTTTGGTGCAAAAGTGAGAAAGCCAAGTCGCCGAAAGAAGGCACGCCCTCTCTCGACGTCGCTCCCTGTCACATACCCGAAATCAAAAAAGGCGAGCCCTTGCCAGCGAACGTCGGCAACCCTCCCGGAGGTCCGAGCCCGTGGCCCTGGCCAGTCCCGCAGATCAAGCGTATGCGCCCGACGAAAGCCGCGCTTCGCGATCACTACGATCCGCAATTTCCCGACTTCAATACCGACTATCCCGACCAACTCCGTGCCGACGAATTCCTCCGCGAGTTCGGCCAATTCGTAAAAGAGAAGGGAACGAAAAACGAACTCCCACAGTTCACGCTCCTCTATCTCCCCGACGACCATACCGGCGGCACGCGCCCCGCTAAGCCAACTCCAAACGCCTCCGTCGCCGACAACGACCTTGCTCTCGGACGCGTCGTCGATGCCGTCTCGCACAGCGCCTACTGGGACGACACCGCCATTTTCGTAATCGAAGACGACGCGCAAGATGGCGCCGATCACGTCGACGCTCATCGTTCGATCGCCCTCGCCATCAGCAAGTACTCTCCGCACTCGCAACAGCCGTTCGTCGACCATCACTTCTACACGACCGTCAGCATGATTCACACCATGGAATCGCTACTCGGCCTTCCCCCCATGAATCTCTTCGACGCCCACGCCCCCTTGATGGCGCCTCTATTCACCGGCCCGGGAACGCAACCTCCCTATTCGGTCGACGACCAGAATCTCCGCAGCGGCCTTATCTACAAAGTGAACGAGAAGACCGCGCCCGGAGCGAAACAATCCTCGCTCATGAATTTTTCCAAGCCTGATGCAGTCGACACAAAAAAGTTAAACGCAATTCTCTGGCAAGACGCCAAAGGTGCCGCTGCGATGCCAGAAAGGTAGCGGCGCAAAGGAGAGGGACGCAAAGATAAGCGGCGAAAGATGTCTACGTTTAACTGTTCCAAAACTAACTGAGCTAAAATGCATCAGTGGGATCCCCAATCCAGTGCACCGACCTGCGCAAGACCTACGACGGAAAAGTTGAAGCCGTCCGTGGCCTCAGTCTGCAAATCGAAGCCGGCCAGTGCTTCGGTTTGCTCGGTCCGAACGGAGCAGGGAAGACCACGACCATCGAAATTCTCGAAGGCCTCCTCGCGCCCACTTCCGGCGAAGTCCGCATCTTCGGCTACACCTGGAAAGAAAATGAACGCCAACTCCGCGAATGGATCGGCATTTCTCTCCAGGAAACGCGTCTCTCCGAAAAGCTGAACGTCCGCGAGACTATCGAACTCTTCGCCAGTTTCTATGCCGAGCCCCGCCCCGCCTCCGAAGTTCTCGAAGAACTCGAACTCACCGAGAAGTCCGATGCCTGGGTCGGCAAGCTCTCGGGAGGCCAGAAGCAACGCCTCGCTGTTGCAACCGCCCTCGTGGGCAATCCCCGCATCTTGTTTCTCGACGAGCCAACAACGGGACTCGATCCGCAGAGCCGCCGCCAGCTTTGGGATATCATTCGTGCCTTCCAGAAAAAAGGCGGAACCGTTCTCTTAACCACCCACTACATGGACGAGGCCGAACGCCTCTGCGACCGCCTCGCCATCGTCGATCACGGCCAGATCATTGCCGAGGGTACGCCGGAGGATCTGATTGACCGTCTCGGCGGACATCACGTCGTCGAATTTCAAGTGAGCGGCGAGGTTGGCAAGCCGAACGGTCAAGCCTCCGATCTCTGGAGCACATTGCCGACCGTCGAATCCGTCCGTCACGACGACGAGATGGTTTGCCTCACCGTGCGCGAGCCGCATCTCACCATTCCTGCGCTGCTCGCTGCGATCAACCACCAGGGATGGCGTCTTGACCATCTCAGCACGCGCCAGGCAAGTCTCGAAGATGTTTTCGTGCGCCTCACCGGCCGTCACCTGCGAGAGGACTAAATGGCTACCGAAACGACCACTCCGCAGACTCCCGATGCTCCCAAACTTGAGCGTCCCGAGCATCCGAGCGCTCCCACGCGTCATAACGGACGCTGGTCCGGATATCGCCATCTTCTCTATGCGCGCATTATCGAACTCAAACGTGAGCCCGAAGTCGTTTTCTGGGTTTTCATCTTTCCCTTGCTGCTCGCCGGCGGATTAGGAATCGCCTTTCGCAACAAGCCCGCGGACGTCGCCTCAGTTGTCATCATCGACGGTCCCGGCGCGCAGAAGACTCTCTCCATGCTTGAAAATTCCGGGCAGAGTACCCAGCAGATTTCGAATCAGATTTCGAATCAAAACTCGAACCCGGACAGATCTGCGCGCTCTATCATCCACGCCGCCATCCTCGATCGCGATGCCGCTTTGAAATCCTTCCACTTCGGCAAGTTCGATCTCGCCGTCGAGTCCAATCCCGATGGCAGCTTCACCTACTACTACGATCCCGCGCGTCCCGAGAGCGTTCTCTCTCGCGCTGAGATCGACGCTGTCCTCCAATCCGCAGCCGGACGCAAAGACTCGATCGCCACCTCCTCGCAGTCCTCCAGCGAGCCCGGCTCCCGCTATATCGACTTCCTCATTCCCGGACTCCTCGGCATGAACCTGATGAACTCCGGCATGTGGGGCGTCGGCTTCGCGTTGGTCGAAATGCGGCAACGCAAATTGCTGAAGCGTTTCGTCGCCACTCCCATGCGCCGCAGCGATTTCCTGCTCGCGCTCTCCAGCAGTCGGCTCGTTTTGATGGTGATCGAAGTGGGTTTGCTCTTAGGTTTCGGCGTGATCGCCTTCCACATGCGCGTCGAAGGCTCTATTCTCGCCGTCCTTGTACTCGCCTCGGTCGGGGCAGTCGCCTTCGGAGGAGTCGGCCTGCTCACCGCCTGCCGCGCACAAAAAATCGAAAGCGTCTCCGGCCTGATCAACCTGGTGATGATGCCGATGTGGATTTTCTCCGGCGTCTTCTTTTCCTATCAGAAGTTTCCCGCGGCCGCTCACCCATTCATCAAGGCGCTTCCCCTAACTGCCCTCAACGACGCCCTTCGCGCCATCATCATCGAAGGCGCAACCCTCAGTTCTCAATCAGGACGCCTGCTCGTCCTCGCAATTTGGGGCGGCTTATCCTTCATCCTCGCTCTGCGCTGGTTTCGCTGGACGTAGCCGCAACTTTCAGCCCCCGGCTAGATCCCTTCTCCGTCCATAAACGATATCCACCCAAAAACGCGTTGGTGTTCTTACCCATCCGAGTTTTAGCTGGAAGGCTCTTCAACTTCTTCGCGTTGCCCCCGCCCAGCACCACGTAATCCGCATTCATCGCCGCACGCAGTTCCTCGACTACGCGAGTCACCGCGTGACGCCACTTCTTCTTTCCCAAACGCTCCAGGCCCCGCAGCCCGAGGTAGTCTTCATAAGTCTTCCCGTGCTTATACGGAAGGTGTGCCAGCTCCATCGGCTCCACCACCCCATCCACAATCATGGCTGAACCGAGCCCAGTGCCCAGCCCCAGAAAAAGCATGCGCCCGCCCTGGTAAGAACCAAGCGCCTGCATCGCCGCGTCATTGATGATTCGTACTGGACACCCTAGCGCCTTCTGAAAGTCGAAGCCCACCCATCCCTTCGCCAGGTTATACGGTTCGCGTACGGGTCGTCCGTGAACAACCGGCCCCGGATAGCCGATCGCGACAACATCGTGCGGCCAATCTCTGGCCGCGCCTCGAATCCATGCGCACATTTTGCGCGCGGTCATCTTGGCGCCAGAGTCAAGTTTTCGCGGCGTCTTGTGTCCCGTAGCGAGAATCTTAATGTGAGTTCCACCCACATCGACAACCAGAATTTTATGTGTCATGGATTGCCTCGCGAAATCCGGCACTACACCAAACGCTGCACCCGGAGCGTTCTCGGAACCGACGGCCAAGGGAGAGTTCGAACGACGACCCGGTTTTTACTTCTCTCGCGCAACCACGAACTCCGGAGCCCAGAGTAGAGCCCGTTTAATCTCGGAGTCGGGGAAAATGCAGATGGACTGCCGCGCAGCTTCAGCGTAGCGGGTCGCCTCTTGTGTCGCAAACTCAAGCGAACCGTACCGGTTGAGAATCTTCAGAATGTCCGCATGAGTAACTCCGTTAAACGCGCGGTCGCGCAACACGGTCTCGATCTGGTGTCGTTCCGCCGCCGTGCAGCGTTCCAAGGCATGAATGACGGCCATGGTCGCCTTGCCTTCTCGCAGATCGCTCGCCACCGGCTTGCCCAGCACAGTTTCCGAAGCCGTAAGGTCAAGCACATCGTCCACAATCTGGAAGGCTAGTCCAAGATCGCGTCCATACCGGCCAAGCCGTTGTTCTTCATCTTCCGTCGCTCCGCCGAGAATCCCTCCGACTCGCATGCACACCGAAAACAGGCAGGCCGTCTTGCGATAGATCAGATCCATGTGCTCCTGCAGGGAAATCAGCTTTCCGAGCTTTTCCATCTGCAGCAGTTCACCTTCCACCATCTGTTGCGTCAGTTCGATCAGTACATCGAGGATCCGGAAATTGCGCTCCTGCACCGCGATCTTGAACGCCTGCATGTAAAGCCAGTCGCCCGCGAGAACGCACATCGAGTTTCCCCACTGCGTGTTGGCCGCGGGACGGCCTCGCCGTATCTGCGCCTCATCAATAATGTCGTCATGTACCAGCGTCGCCGTGTGGATGATCTCGACGACCGAGGCGAGTTTGACGGCCCCCTCGCCTTTGTATCCCAGCAATTTCGCCGAGAGCAACAAAAGCGCCGGACGGATGCGCTTGCCGCCTCCAACTCGAAGGTATTCTCCAATTTCGGTGATTGCTGCGACGTTGGAAACTGTGTCGCGTCCAAATTGTTCTTCAATCGCGACGATGTCGTCACGCAGAAGGTCAAATATTTCTTTCCCGTTAATGGACGACGCCGTTCCCAATTTCCTGGTTGCTCCGGTGTTCTTTGCGCCGGTAACTAGTTGCTCCGGTAATTCGTGAACTGCAGATCGATGCCAAAGTCCTTTTGCTTGATCATGGCAATCACATCCTGCAGTGTGTCGCGATCTTTGCCGCTGATTCGCACCACATCCGCCTGAATCGAGGCCTGCGCCTTTTTCTTGGAATTCTTTACCAGCAGCACGATCTCTTTCGCCTTCTCGATCGGAATCCCCTGTTGCAGCGTAACCTTTTGTTTCACGCTGCTACCGGCCGCCGACTCCAGTGGCCCGTAGGTCAGACCTTTGAGCGAAACGCCGCGTTTGACCAGTTTGGCTTGAAGAATATCGTTCACTGCCTTCATCTTGTATTCGTCGGACGAGTGCAGCATGATCGCGTCCGTCCCTTCCATCGCGATCTGCGACTTCGAATCCTTCAAATCAAAGCGCGTGCTCACTTCTTTCGTGGCCTGTTGGATCGCATTCGCGACCTCGGCGAGATCAATTTTGCTTACGATATCGAAACTGTTATCTGGCATGGAATGTCACACTCAACTCAGGAACGTCCTTCTGCTTCAGATTGTCAGCTGGGGGATCCCGATTCGAAAAGTTATCCTGCGGATCACACGCCCCAGCGTGTACCCATGAGGGTAACAGAAGAGACAATATCTGCGTAGGCTGACTTCGCGCCTCGAACCGCGAGTCAGATTCGACTGGGAACACAGGCCGAAGACAGAATTTATCAGCAAGCCCCAAACACCGTAGACGCTGAATCGCGAGTCACAGAGCGATCCCAAAGAACTTCAGAAAATTCTCCGCTGTCTGTGCGCCCACCTCTTCCGCCGCCAGGCTGCGTATCTCGCCGATCCGGCGAGCCACTTCTTTGACGTAAGCCGGTTCATTACGCTGGCCGCGATGCGGAATCGGCGCGAGATAAGGAGAGTCGGTTTCAATCAGTATGCGGTCCAGTGGTACCATCTGTGCCGCATCACGGATAGGCTGCGCCTTCGGGAACGTAATGTTGCCTGCAAACGAGATCATGAAGCCTAAATCAAGCGCGCGCCGAGCATGTTCAACGCTCCCCGTGAAGCAATGCAGAATGCCGCCCAGGCCGCTCGAACTCCAATGCTCAGCGATCATCTCAAGGCAGTCGTCCCATGCGTTCTCGCTGTTATCTGACGGACGGCAGTGAATAATGATCGGTAGTTTTGCAGCTCGAGCCAGTTCCATCTGCGTGCGGAAGACCGTCTTCTGCATTTCTCGTGGCGAGTGATCGTAAAAGTAGTCGAGTCCAATCTCTCCCCATGCGATCACCCGCGGATTCTTCGCCCATTGCAGCAATTGAGACTCCGCATCGGCATTAGCCAGACTCGCTTCGTGGGGATGAATGCCAACACTAGCCCAGATTCGCGGATATTCGCGCTTTCCATCGAACTCGTCAGCCAATTTAATCCCACAGTCGGCCGTCTCCGGCCCTTCGCCATTTCCAATCGCGAGATAGGCGTCAATACCACACTGCTTCGCACGTGCCAGAACTTCGCCGCGATCCGTGTCGTAACGTTTACCTTCCAGATGCGCGTGCGAGTCGATGAACATGTTCTAGTTCAGGTAAAGAAGAGCGTGTGACGAAGTTTGTGTGGGGACGGGCATTCCTTCCCTTCCAAGCCGTGCGCCAACAATTTTCGCGAGTCTCCTGAGCAAAGGCGAACCACTCGAGCCTAGCGAAGCTCGGCTGCTATTTCAGCCGCGTGCCCAACGGCACATCCTCCAGAAAGCTCGCCAGCACCGGTTTGCCGCCTTCCGGCGAAGCCGCCACGATCATGCCATTCGATTCCAGCCCGCGCAGTTTGCGCGGCGCGAGATTCGCCACGATCACAACCTTCCGGCCAATCAGTGTTTCTGGCTCGTACGCTTCGGCAATCCCAGCCACGAGTTGACGGACCTCGTTCCCAAGATCAACCTCCAGCCGTAGTAATTTATCCGCGCCCTTGACGCGCTCTGCCGTCTTAACCTGGGCTACCCGTAACTCCACTTTGGCGAAGTCGTCGATGCCGATCTTCCCGTCCGGAATCGCCGGCGCGGCCTTAGCCGCAGGTGCGTCTGTCTTGGCCGCTGCGACTCGGGCTTGCCACTTTAGCGGCTGCTGGCTGAACTTCACTCGGCTGCGCGGAAGACACGCTCGTCGTCCCACCCTGTTCTTCCATCTTTTGCATCCTCTCGACTGCCGATTTGTCTGCTCGCGGAAAAACCGCCTTCACTTCGCCTAATTTTGTTCCCAGATGCAGTTGTCCCCATTGCAATTGCGCGAGGTCGAATCGCTTAATATCGCCAAGTCCCATCTGCTCCCAGATTTTCGTCGTCGCATCCGGTATCACCGGATGTGCGAGAGCCGTGACGATGCGCAGCGCCTCTGCACTCGTATAAAGCACAGTCGCCAGACGCGACCGGCTCTCCTCGTCTTTCTTTTCGTCCAGCGCCCACGGCTCGTTCTCGACAATATATTTGTCGACCGCGCTGACCAGTCCCCAGGCAACTTCGAGCGCTCGCGAGAACTGGTATTGATCGAACAACGTGCCAAATTCGGCAATCGCTTTTTTTGCCGCCTCCGCAATCGCTTCGTCCGCCGGCGTATGTGCGGCGTGTGAAGGATACGGCACCTCGCCCTTGAAATAGCGCGTGATCATGGTCAGCGTGCGGCTGGCCAGGTTGCCGAGTCCGTTCGCCAGATCGGAGTTGTAGCGCTGTACCAGCGCGTCAAAGCTGAACGATCCATCCTGCCCAAAAACCACTTCGCGCAGCAAAAAATAACGTAAGGCATCCGCGCCCAGAACATCGACAATAGTTTCCGCGCGCACAATATTGCCGCGTGATTTCGACATCTTGCTCTCTTCGAAGAGGAGCCAGCCATGCGCCGTGATGCCCTTCGGTAGACGGCAATCCCGCCGCCAGCAAAAACGCAGGCCAGTACACGCAATGGAAGCGCACAATCTCTTTCCCGATCATGTGCACATCCGCCGGCCAGAACTTATCAAATTTCGTCGTGTCACCTGACCCGTAGCCGAGCGCAGTAATGTAATTGGCCAACGCATCCAGCCAGACGTAGATCACGTGCTTCGGATCATCTGGTACCGGAATTCCCCACGAAAACGTCGACCGGCTGATCGACAAATCGCGCAGCCCGCCGCGCACAAACGAGATCACCTCGTTGCGCCGCGCTTCCGGCCTTATGAATTCCGGATTCTCGCTGTAAATCCTCAGCAACTGATCCTGAAACGCCGACAATTTGAAGTAATAGTTTTCCTCATGAACTGTTTCCGTCGGCCGCCCGCAGTCTGGGCATGGGTCGCCAGGCCCGACGCCGTCGACATAGAGCTCGTCCGATACGCAATATTGTCCCGTGTAGGTGCCTTTATAGATAAAGCCGTTATCGCGAATCTTGCGCCACAGCGCCTGCACTCCTTGTTTGTGACGCTCCGACGTTGTTCGGATGAAGTCATCTGGCGTCAATCCCATCCGCTCCCAAAGCTTGCGAAACTCTGCCGAAATCTCGTCGGTGAACTGCTGTGGCGTCTTGCCCGCAGCCTGGGCCGCCCGTTCGATCTTCTGACCGTGCTCGTCCGTGCCCGTAAGAAACCACGTGTCTTCGCCCAGCATCCGGTGCCGCCGCGCGATCATGTCGCAGGCGAGCGTCGTGTAGGCATGCCCGATATGCGGATGCGCGTTAACGTAATAGATCGGAGTCGTAATATAGAACTTCTTCTTCATCTCTGTCGTTTCACTTCCGTTGTTCGATTGCATGTCCGACTGAACAATGTCCAACTCCAGAAGACCTTCGCCGAATTGTGCAGCTAAGCTGCGTTGGATGCTCTCGGATCCACTTCGATTCCGATGTGTCGCAGATGATGCACCATGTGCTCGATGTAGTCGTCAAACACAAACTCCAGAGTGACCGGTTGTGCGCCGGCAACGCTCAGCGTTCGCGACCATCCGGATGTGGGAACGCTCTCAGCTGCCGCTATCAGTTGACGATTCAGCGCCCGCCAGGTATCGATCAATTCATCCCAATCGCGGCTCTGGTAACCATTTACGACAATCCACCGATTCTGTTCATAGCCGGGCATCGCAGGACTTTCCTCGAGCTGAGCCCGAACGATTCTTTGATGATTGTTGGCCGCCGAATCCAGAAGATGTCCTAACTCCTCCCTCCGTGACCAGGCCGTCGGACTCGCTTTTCCTTCAACTCCATCCTTCGACAATTTCGCAAGGTGATCCGGCACAATCTGCAGCAGTTCACGCATTCTGGCGAGTTGAGGCATGAATTGTTCTCCTTTGGAAATTCTCATCGAGTCGGTTCACGACTCGCTCCGAAAAAGGAACGCCCTATAACCATACAGGTTGCTTTGAAAGCGCACGGCTTCAGCCGTGCCGCTTGAACCCGCTACACAAGCGGCTTTAGCCGCTGAGGGCGCACGCAATCAAAGCCACATTAAAATCAGTTCTTGTGGCTGGCATAAACTCGCGCCGCTTCCTGCATCACCTGTTTGAGCGGCACATGATGGGCCTCGGCCAGCGCGCGGCAGTCTTCGAATTCCGGAGCGTAGTTGGAAATCGTGCCATTCATATTTGCAATCTTGATGCGCACCGGACCCCAAGTCGTATCCACCGATTCCCACCGCCGCGTGAGCGTCTGACGACATGCCTCGCGACGCCGAACTCCCAGGGTTGTAGTCTCGGCGAAAATAGTCTTCGTTAGCCGACCGGCATCCTCTATCTTTGCCAACACTGTCAACACCGCACCTGCGCGCCCCTTCTTCATCTGCACCGGTACGCTGAACACATCCAGCGCGCCCTCGGCCAACAATCGTTCCATGGCGTAAGCCAGAACCTGCGGACTCAAGTCGTCGAGATTCGCTTCGAGAACCATGATTTTCTCCGCCCATGCACCCGAAGACGCTCCAACCGACTCTGCTGCCACTGCGGAAGTTTGGTCTACCGAAGCGCTCTCTCCCACCGTAATGCGTAGCAGGTTCGGATGATCCGCGAACTCCCGCGTTCCCGCGCCATACCCCGCCTTCTCAACCCTGATCGCTGGGAGCGCCGCAAAACGCGTCACCAGAACTTTCACAATCGCTGCTCCCGTGGGCGTTACGAGCTCCACTTGCGGCCCAGACGAATAAACAGGCGCACCCTGGAGCAACTTCAGCGTAGCCGGTGCCGGGACGGGAAGCGTTCCGTGGGCACACTTCACCGTCCCGCCGCCAACGTTCAGCGGCGAGCACACCCACTCCTCGATCCCGAGACTCTCCGCGCCCACCGCAGCGCACACGATGTCAACCATCGCATCTACGGCTCCAACCTCGTGGAAGTGGACTTTCTCAACCGGCACATTGTGAATCTCGGCCTCCGCCACTCCCAGCGCTTCAAAGATGCCAATCGCGATTCCTTTCGCGCCCGCGCTGATCGCCGCTCTTTCGATGATCGTGCGAATCGCGCTCAGACTGCGCCCGTGCCCGTGGCCCGAATCATCATGCGCATGGGCGTGGGATTCTTCATGAGAGTGTTGGCGACCCGCCGCCTCGTGATGGCCTTGGCCGTGTTCGTGAGAATGATCTTGCGAATGGTCGTGACCATGCGCACGTTCGTGTTCTCTCTGCGCCTGAAAAACTTCCCGTGGCAGATCTTTTTCTCCATGGGCATAGACGTCAACTTTGGTCGCCGAAATTCCGCTGCGCATGACCCGCGAAACCTCCAGCCTCGCACCAATGTCGAGCGCCGCAACCGTGTCCTCCAGAAGTTTGGCCGAAACGCCGGCATCGACCAACGCGCCTAGAAACATGTCGCCGCTAATGCCAGAAAAACAATCGAGGTAGGCTATGCGCATGAAAAAAACCAGTCGGGCCGCGAGGTTTAGCTTTGTTCGTCGACGGCTTTCCGTTGCCAGGACGCAACTCGCTCAACCTTCAACCACTCATAACCAGCAGCCAATGACCTGACTTTTCATCATAGGGAAGCCGCGCACCTCCGTCAAACTCGCGCTCCCTCGCGAGTTTGTTAGAATCACTGTTCCTTCAATCAGTTAGCGCGACTTCAGAGGGCATCCTTGTATCGATATCTGGAACGGCGGTTGGTCGAGCATCTGCGTGAGTTTCTCCGGCGCACTTACGCCCTGGAAAATGCGAACATCGTCATCGAGCAGCCGCCAAAAATCGAGTTTGGCGAGTACGCGCTCCCCCTCGCCTTTGAACTCGCGCGGAAGCTTCGCAAGGCCCCGCGCAAGATCGCCGAAGAGATTGTCGCCGGTGTCGGAACGATCCCTGGCTTTGAAAAATTTGAGGTCGCCGGCGGCGGCTACATCAACGTCCGCGTCAGCCGTGCCGAAATGGCCAAAGCCCTCGCCGCCGACGAATCTCCCGCCGCCGCCGTCCCCGCCGGTAAGGTTCTCGTCGAGCATTCCAGCATCAATCCCAACAAAGCCGCCCACATCGGACACCTCCGCAACGCCATTCTCGGCGACACCTTCGTTCGCCTGCTGCGTTTCGCCGGCAGGGAAGTGGACGTTCAGAATTACATCGACAATACCGGCGTCCAGGTGGCGGATGTCGTGGTTGGATTCCTGCATATCGAGAAAAAATCCCGCTCCGAGATTGAAGCGCTGGCCGCCGGGCCCAAATTCGATTACGTCTGTTGGGACCTCTACGCTCGCGTCTCGCACTGGTACGAAGAAGACAAAGCTCACCTGAAAACCCGCTCCGAAACTCTCCATTTAATCGAAGAGGGCAACAACGAGACTGCGGCTATAGCCGATTTGATTTCGGTCGCCGTCCTGCGCCGCCATCTTGAAACCATGGAGCGTCTCGATATTGAGTATGACTTCCTTCCCCGAGAGAGCGAAATCCTGCGTCTTCATTTCTGGGATGCCGCCTTCGGCAAGCTAAAAGAATCTGGCGTTCTCACCTACGAGGCCGAGGGCAAGAATAAAGGCTGTTGGGTGATGCGACGCGCTGGCACCTCCGCCGCGACACCCACGGGGCCTGCCGCCGCACCAGCCGACACCACGCCCGCCGACGTCGCGCTTGCCGACACAAAAATCACCGAAGGAGATCAGAAAGTCATCGTCCGTTCCAACGGAACCGTCGGTTACGTCGGCAAAGACATCGCCTATCACATGTGGAAGTTCGGCTTGCTGGGACGCGATTTCGGCTATCGCAAGTTTTTCCTTTATCCCAACTCCCACGATTGCTGGATCTCCACCACCGACGGCGAGAAAGATCATCCCCACTTCGGCGACGTCGCCGAAATCTACAACGTCATCGACGCGCGGCAATCCGAGGCGCAAAACACCGTCATCGAGGCCCTGCGCGGGCTAGGTCACGACGAGTCGGCTGATCGCTATACCCACTTCTCTTACGAGATGGTCGCGCTCACTCCACGCTGTGCCGCCGAACTCGGCTACCAGCTCAGCGACGAAGACAAGTCGCGCTCCTGGATCGAGGTCTCCGGCCGCAAAGGCTTCGGCGTAAAAGCCGACGATCTGCTCGACGCCCTCATCGCCGCGGCCCTCAAAGAAGTGGACGCGCGACATCCTGAGCTAAGCGAATCCGAGCGCACCGGCATTGCCGCTCAAGTTGCGATCGGTGCGCTGCGTTATTTCATGTTGAAGTTCACCAAGCCCTCAGTGATCGCCTTCGATTTCAAAGAAGCACTCAGCTTCGAAGGCGACACCGGTCCCTACGCCCAGTATGCCGTCGTGCGCGCTTCCAACATCTTCCGCAAGGGCGGATTTGATCCAGACACGTTTAGTCGCGTCGAAGCGAGCCGCATTTCTACCTTCGAACTTGGCGAGTATCTCAACGGAGAAGATGGCAACGAGATCTGGGAACTTTGGCTGGCAGCCGGGAAAACTTCCTACGTTGTAGGCCAGTGCATCGCCTCCACCGAGCCTGCTTACCTCGCGAAGCATGCCTTTCAATTGGCGCAGCTTTTCAATACCTTCTATCATCGCCATCCCATCCTGAGCGAAACCAATGAAGGCCGGAAGAAATTCCTCCTCACCACCGCAGCCGTTGTTCGCCGGGAACTCATTCGCATTCTTGCGATTATGGGCATCCACGTCCCGCCGGTAATGTAAGCCGGGTTACCTAGGTCTGCGAGATTGACCGACCTACAGCAGCCGGCCTTGCATCTTCAGCCCTCCCGTTCGCATCTTCCTTAGTAGGAGTCGTTCCCCATGATGAAGAACATAGTTACGACGCTGCTGTTTGGCCTTGCGTTATTGGCCACGGCATCGACGCTGGTTAGCGCCACCGCAGCCGAGGTTCCAGCAATCCCCGGTACTCTTTCGAATGCGCGTTTTGTTTATGTCGCGGCATACGATGGCGATCAATTCGATCCCCATTTGCTGCCAGACGACCGGGAGGCCATCGGCCGCGTGCAGGACGCGATTCAGAAGTGGGGAAAGTTAACCGTGGTGTATCGGCCGCAGGATGCCGACATCATCATGTTGGTGCAGTCTCGTCCCTCGGAAGACGTGCTGGCTCTCTACGACGCGCATCGTGGCGACGAAGCCAGTCGCCCCTCCTCCATGTATCTATGGCGCGTCATGGGCCGCGGCGGCTTGCAAAAAGGCGAGGTGCCGTTGATGTCGCAGTTTGAAACCGCCTGGTCCAAAATCGCGAAGTGATGATCGCAAATTGAATCGAAGCAATCATCCGCAAGAATTGGAGTAACGTCACTCAAAAACACCTGGAGTAGTCGTTCTCTAAGACGATCGGTTCCGCCCCTATCTTGACCCGAAGTCGATACGGAGACATGCGAGCATAGAACTTTGCCGACTGAAACTCTTGCCGCTACTTCGTTCCTCTTCTCAGCACAAGGTGTCCTCTCGCCTATTCGCAACTCTCCCAAAAGTGTCGACTCTGATACCCCTGAAGCTGGTTGCTCCCCACCTATAATTCTCGTTGCTAAAATTATCCGCGGGAAGAAATCGTATAAAATTTCTACGGTTCGTAGCGTGTTTGCCTGACTCCATGCCGGAACCCATTTTCCGGCATCACCCGTAAGCAGTTGACACACAATACTTTAGAGGCGAATCCTGTGGATTTCAAATGGCATCCCCCGTGCACTACAAGAGGGTGGTTTGAGGGCGTTAACATTTCGAACCAGACTGGCATCCAAAAGTAGCGTTAGAAAGCAATTTTCGGGCAAGGAGCCCTTAACTAACTATGAATCGCACATCGTTGACCCTAATGCTGGCGGCGACATTGTTCGCATCGATGGGATGCTCCACCAAGAATTATGTTCGTCAACAGACCACGCCGCTCATCAACAAGACCAATGAGCTCGACGACCTGACCGCGAAGAACTCAAAAGACATCAAGGACGTCGATCAGCGCGCCCAGTCTGGAATCCAGGCTGTGCAGGCGAAGGCTGCGGAAGTCGACCAAAAGGCGTTGGCCGCTGGCAGCGAAGCTGACAAGGCGCAACTCTCGGCCAATAGCGCCACGCAGCGTGTCGACGCTCTCACCAACACCGTCGTCAACCTCGACAACTATCGGCCCGTCGTTGAGACTGCTGTGCATTTTGGTTTCAATCGCGACAATCTGACGAAAGACGCGAAAGAGGCGATCGATCAGCTCGCCGCGAGTGTTGCCAACACCAAGGGATACATCATTACGGTCGAAGGCGCCACCGATTCCGTGGGCAGCGCGGACTATAACTATGAACTCAGCCAGCGCCGCGCTAACGCCGTCATCCAATATCTCGCCGCGGAAAAGAGCGTACCCGCGTACAAGATTTATCTCATCGGGTTGGGCAAGGATAAGCCGGTCGAGAGCAATAAGACACGCGACGGACGCGCCAAGAATCGCCGCGTAGATATTCGTCTGATGACCAACACTGGCGCGGGCACCACGACTCCGGCGCAAGCGCCCGCAGCAAATCAGACTCCGACGGCCAGCGCCAACCCATCCATGTAATTTCCAATTTCTCCCTCCTCCCCGGAGGACTTAGCCAAACCAGGCCGTCCCACTGTGGACGGCCTGATTTTTTTGGGCCCCTCGGCCCGCTTCCCGCTCGCTGTCGAAGCGCTACAATATGGGAGTGCGCATCCGATTTCTGATTGTGTTTCTCGCGCTTCTTGTGACACCCATCTGTGCTCAGGATCCGACGAACAACGATCCGACGGGCAAAGCGGCATCAGACAAGACCGCCGACCCCAATCAAGGCACTGGAGAAAGCTCCAGCCGCGATACCAGGGTTGATCTCAGCCCGCCTCGCGACGATGCCAAGAGCCATCCCGGAAGCAAGGACGCGGTTGCGGACCTCGACGGCACG
The DNA here is from genome assembly GCA_963846085.1 of uncultured Acidobacteriaceae bacterium. Classification (GTDB taxonomy): domain Bacteria; phylum Acidobacteriota; class Terriglobia; order Terriglobales; family Acidobacteriaceae; genus Acidiflorens. The sequence continues at coordinate 173,537 of CAWJUN010000001.1, forward strand.
CCAAATCCCAACGCTTCCGACACTACCGGCGTACAGGAATTCCATCCTTGGAACCCGATGAAAGCCGCGAAAGATATCGAGGTCGGTGACTATTACTTCAAGCGCAAAAACTACAAGGGTGCCGTCGAGCGTTACAAAGACGCTCTTTACTACAAAGACGGAGACGCCGTTGCCAGCTTTCGTCTCGCCGTCTGCCAGGAAAAATTGGGGGACAAAACTGAAGCTCGCAAATACTACGAGCAGTACTTGAAGATCCTGCCTCAAGGACCCTTCGCCAAAGACGCCCACGCGTCGCTCAATCGCCTAGCGAAAGCCCAATAAACAGAAACACCGATATGCCCGCACCCGCCCGTTCTTTGCCGGCCTTACGCCCGGCGCTCCAAATTCAACTCTATTTTTCCACGCGCGAAAACTCGCCGCTCGAGGCGTTCACCGCCACGCGTAGCTTCGCTGTGTCTCGGTCCGCTCCGTAGATGACGTGCCACAACAGCTCGTTGGTCAAGCGGTTCCACTCCAGCACATAAAAAACCGGCGTATCCGGTTCTTTCTCCAGCAACTTGTCGCCGCCGTGCTCCTGCGCAATGGCAAAAGCCTTGTCCGTGTCCACCTTCAGAAACTGAACGTTGAAAATCTGCGTGCTCGAGTTCGTCGGACTGTAGCCGTCTTCCACGCTGTGCGAGACCTCGCCCAACGCCCAAGTGTAGGGACGCGTTGCGCGTTTCGAAGGCGAGGCAAAACCAGCCCGCCACTCTCCTGCCTTCCCGTCGCGACCTTTCGAGTCGTTTGTCGGCTCAGACTCCACTCGGTAAGGCTGCACATCGGCAGCCCATCCGCGCGCGGAAATGTAGCACTTGTAGAACGCGCTGCTTCCCGTGATCGCCTCCGGAATCTTCGGTTGCGGCTTCTCCGCCGCTGGAGGATTGGGCGCGGAAGAACACCCTGCCATCCATACTGCTGCTAAAATTGCTGCGAAGAGTCCCTGTGTTTTCGTGATTTTCATTCTGTTCACTCACCGCTTCCTGAGCCTGGTCTCAAACTCGAATTCTGTCCGCGGTTATTGTACTGAAGCAAAGCGATGAATTCCTATCTGGAACGTTTGCGCCAGGAACTCGAACAGGCAACAGCCGGCGCGGATGCGACGCGCCTAACGAAGGCTCCGGTCGGCAAATGGAGTGCGGCCCAAATCCTCGAACACCTGCTCCATACCTACAAAGGGACGAACGCTGGCTTGAAGCATTGCCTCGAACAAGGCGCGCCATCCGCATCCAGAACGAAGCTGAAAGATCGTTTCGCCACCCTTCTGGTCCTCGGATTCAGCTATTTGCCCGAAGGCCGCAAGGCTCCCGATCGCACCCTTCCGCGGGGTATGTCGTCCGATGAGATTGGTCCGGCCGTAGCGTCAGAACTGAAGAGGCTGGCTGCTCAGATGGACGCCTGTGAGCTCAAGTTTGGCAGCCGCACCAAACTCCTCGATCACCCGTTTATCGGCCCACTCACTGCCGATCAGTGGCGAAAGTTTCACTGGGTCCACGGCCGTCATCACATTCGGCAGATGCACGACCGCATGAAATCCTGATCCGGTCGGATCAGGCCTCCCGCGTAGGGCCATAGAAACCGAGTTTAGCTGCGAACGCAGTCTCGGCTAATCCAGTCGGTCCGGCGGGCAAAATTATTTCTTGTCCGTCGTGCTGTCGTCCTTGGCCGCATCCTTGTTGACGTCGTTACTCTTGTCTTTGTCTTTCTCTACCACGCCAGCCTTGCGCGCCTGTTCCTGCAGGTCGTTATATTCCTGCTTGGCCGCATCAATCGCTTTCTGCTTGTCATCGATATCGTTCTTCGTCTGCGCCCCATCTTTGTCAAACTGGGCGGCGTTTTGCAAGCGTGCCGCTCCATCGGCGTAGAAGTTCGCTTCCTTGAGCCGAAATTCGCGCTGCTCCAGATCGAGATCTTTGCTCAGGGAATCGATCTTCTCTTTCTGTTTGTCGAGTTTTTCCTTCCACTCATCCGCCACTTTTTTCTTCTCTTTATCAGGATTCGTGGCCCCCGCCGCGGCAGCGGCAGCCGTTCCCACCGTTGCAGTCTCGGCCGTAGGTGGCGGCCCGACGACATTCAACGTCTCGTTGGTCGGAAGATTATCGTTATCGTAATGACGCGTCGACGGGCTAGACTCTGGCTTGTTTTTTCGCGCCGCACGCGCGTAGTCTCCGAGCGACTGGGCGGCAGCGCCGCCGACGGCTAAGAAAAGCAGGGTGATCAGCGTAACGATTTTTGTCCGTTTCATGTCCTCATCCTTTTGCCGACCCCGACTCGCGTCGCGGCCTGCCTCTGCTATATCAAGAACTTGTGGTGGCAGCCCGAGCGCCTCCCAGAAAACTGCCAATGGTTCGGTCTAACTGTGCTGCCTCGAGGGCGATGTTGTCCGCGAGTTGGTGAGCCAATTCTGTGTCGCGGCTGCACGCCAGTTGCTGAGCGTATCCGGCGATCGTCGTCAGGGAATCGCGTAGCGCCACCGACAGATCCGAAGACGTTTCCTGCCGCGTCTTCTGATCGTGCCGCAGCCGTTCAATGTCTGTTTTGTCATTCACGACAACCGTAGTGCCCATCAGGCCGCCATCCTCCGCCAACACTGGAGATGCCGCAATTTCCAGTACCCGGTTCTCACCCTCGCGCGTGAAGTAATTCAGCACCACTCCTCGAACTGCCGCCGTTCCCGCCAGGGCCGGCGCAAGAACGTCTTCCACCGTCATCGTCGATTCCGACTTCGATCCATCCGCTATCGGACGCACCGTCGCGTTGCGAAATAGATCGGACGCCTGCAGCCCGACAGGCGAAGCAAATCCCAACAACGCTCGTGCCGCCGCATTGGCTTGCCGCAGCAACCCGTTCGTGTTGAAAAACAAAACTCCACAAGAAAGATTCGACAGGATCGTTGAACTCAACGTGTCGGAAGCCTTTGCCTTTCGGCGCTCCGAAAGTTGCTGCGTAGTCAGTTCATGTTTTTGCTGCTTCAATTGCTGAATCACAGCGTGATACGCATGGACCGGCAGTCCTTCGCCCGCAAAAGGCACCTGCGTAAACGAATCTTGGTTTTCGACCAGACTCCGTCGAACCCAACGGATCAGCAGCAGCCCCATGACGAATGACGCGACGCTGGCGACCATGAGGATCACCGCTCGCAGAGCCACGGGATTCAGCAGCAGCCTCACAGCACCCTCCAATACCACCGCAGGAGCTGGTTGCCGAACACAAACGACAGGATCGCCATACCCCCCAGGAATACGCCAAAAGGCATCTCGTAGTAGCGCAGAGCAAGTCGCGCAGACTGCCACGCCCGCCGGCGTGCTTGTGCAGGGGCTGTGCCTCGCGCCTCGTTCCGCCGAACGCGTTGCATCCAGACCGAGATCACTGTGCTGATTCCAAAGAGCGAGCCCGCCAACGACGACGCAAAAATCGTAAGCACCGTGAGCTTCGTTCCAAGAAACGCGCCAATCATCGCCATCAGCTTTACATCGCCGAATCCCATTCCTTCGACGCCGCGCGCTCTCAGGTACATCGCCGCTGCGCCATAAAGGAACGATGCGCCAATCGCCGCCCCCAGCAACGAATCCGTCAACGACCATAGCCGCCACGAAATCGCCTGCCGCATTGCGGTCGACACGAGTCCAGGCATGATCCGCGAAGCCAGATCGTTCACCGGAACAATTAGGCTGAACCCAATTCCCAACGCCAGGCCAGGCAAAGTCATCGCGTCCGGAAGCAGCTTTGTCTCGGCGTCCGTGAAGATCAGACCCAACAAGAGATACCCGAGCACGATGCATTTCAGCGTCAGCAGCGTGAGGCCAAAGTGTAAGAAACATCCCACGAACAGCAGGCCGGTGAGCAACTCAATGACGAGATAGCGTGGCGAAATCGGCTCTTTGCAGTTCCGGCATTTTCCTCGGAGAATCAGCCAGCTTAAGACTGGAAGGTTGTGGTACAGCGGAATCATGTCTCCGCAGTGCGGACACGCAGAGCGCGGCGCGACCACTGACTTGCCCCGCGGCAACCTGTAAATACACACGTTCAGGAAGCTGCCAAAGCACAGCCCATACACAAACATCGCGATGGCGAAAAAGGTTTCCACGTTGGCTAAGTGCCCAGTAGGCTTGGACTTGGGATGATTATAAGCTGGCTCGGTTTGAGCCTCTAAGTACGAAGGTCACTGTACTTCCGGAGACGGTAAGTTGTTGTCGGCAAAGCAGGAAATCGGCTCGCTGCGCCCGGCGCTACGTGTCTCTCTTATGCCACTCGACTGACTTGGTTTTGTAGCGGCAGGAAAATCGAAAACACCGTCCCGGTCGCATCCCCGTGGGCTCGGCTCCGAACCCGAATCGAGCCTTGGTGCTTCTTCACGATGCCGCGCGATACCCATAAGCCAAGACCCGTTCCCGTGTCTTGTTTAGTAGTGTAAAAAGGCTCAAAAATCTGCTGCAGGTTTCCTCGCGGAATTCCACTCCCGTTGTCCGCCACGGTAATCCGAATGCCCTCGTTCCCGCTCGACCACTCGCGAGCCGGCGCCACCCGCACTTGCAAGTACCCATGATCGCTCATGGCATCGACGGCGTTCACCACCAGATTCGCCAGCAACTGCCGCAACTCGCCCGAGTACCCGCTGATCTCCGAACTGCCCCGGTACCGTCGGCTTACCTGAATGTGACGCCCTTCCAGTTTGCGCGAATACAGCTGCAGCGTCTCGTCCATGATCGCCGCCGGATCCACCTGCCCTGGCGAATTGTTGTCCCGTACGAATCCTAGAGTCTGCTGCGCCAGTTGTGCCACGCGTCCCACTTCTTGTTCGGCCATGGTCAGATAGTCGCTAAGATGGCTCGAGTCGTGGCGCGCCAGGTAAAGTAAATTGACCACTGCTTCCAGCGGATTATTAATCTCATGCGCGATCGAAGCCGCTAATCGCCCCGCCGTCGCCAGCTTTTCGCTGCGCCGGACGGCCTCCTCCGAATGCATCTCCGCCGAGATGTCGCGTGCGATCGCCGATGCTCCGATCGTCTTTCCGCTAGCGTTTCGCAACGACGAGATCGAAAGCAGAATCGGACAGCGCGACCCGTCTTTCCGCAGACGTTCCGTCCGGTACGAAGCGATGTGTCCCCCCTGCGCCACGAGTTCCCGATTGCGCTCCATTTCCGCCATTCGCTCTGGCGGCGCCAGCATCGCAATAGATGCGCCTACCGCTTCTTCTGCCGTATATCCGTAAAGTTGCTCGGCAGCCCGATTCCAACTAGTGATGGTCCCGTCTGGCCGCGCGCTATAAATCGCGTCCCCCGAAAATTCCACAATGGCAGCCATCTCCCGCCTGGTGTGATCCGCCCTCGACTCCGCTAAAGTTTTTTGCCGCGCCATGCTCCCCGCGAAGACCGCGATCACCAGGAACACCATCAGGCGTTCCAGATCGGCCTTCGAATTGACACCGAAGTTGAAATACGGTGCTATGCCGAAAAAGTCGAGGCTGACTGTCGCCAGCAGGGTACAAAAGAATGCTGGCCCAAAGCCCAGAAAACGCGCAGTGAAGAGCACCGCCGCCAGCAGCAACACGAAAAGATGGCGGTGCAGAATGGGAGAAAAAGTCCAGACGCTAAGCGCCACCCAAACCGCGATCGCCGCGCCGGCATACTGTACCGCCGCTGAATGCCGATGTCGTGTGATCCACTGATTCCGATTGGGCCCAATACCAGACATTGTCGAGAAAGCAGCTAAGCTCCTGTACTTGTAGTTGTGAGGGGAGGAGCGAAAGCAACTGTACTAAAACAACACTGCGGAAACTTTAGCAGCAGAGGCAGCGCGGGGCAACTCCCCCGGCGTCAAAAGTGTCACGGGATCCAACCGATTTTTCGGGCGCTTCCGGCCTGGCTCGGGTTGATTTCCGGGCTGCGATTCGGCGAGGTTGTGAGCTATTCCTGATGTAGGAATTTGTAGTCGAGAATGGAAGCCGCCAGCCCGAACGCATCTTCGATATTTTCGATCGCGTCCTTCACTCGAATGAGCCTGCCCTGGCAAAGCACGTTGCGGTTCTTTTGACCCGAAATTTCTTCGGGCATTTCGAAAATCAGCTCTACCAAAGCGTTCGCCGGCAATTGCTGCGGCCCATAAAACAATACGCCCGACTGACTAATGTTGCGAATTTGCCCTTCATACCATGTATGCAGATTCTTTCCGCGGTAGCGTACAGGCAGAACCGATTTCAGGCGTCGCGCCCGCGGCATCCACGTCGGTTGCTTCTGCCCTGATCTTCGTCGGACCGTCGTAACATCCGCCACTGGTTCGTCGACCTTATTGCCGCGGCGCATTGTCTTCCAGTCGTACTGGTAAGCGGTAGCGCACAGCAGACAAACCTGGTAAAACTCGCCGCCGGCGGTCCGCCGCGGCCAGGAAAACTCGTGCGAACACCGTCCAAGCATGAGAACGTCCATTAATTTTTGTGCCATGATGACGTGCAGTGCCCCCTACCAGTCGACTACCCTCATCTTCCGATGCCTTCGCCATTCTGGATAGGTTACTTTCGTGTATTCCGGTTTAGGCCTTATGCTTTCCTGGATGGAGAGAACTGTATTGACGCGCGCCGCCTTCGTGCTCGCCGGAGGCAAAAGCTCCCGTATGGGCGCGGCCCGCGATGGCGCTCGCATCGATAAAGCATTTCTGGAATTTCATGGCCAGGCGTTGCTCAATCGCGCTCTGGAAACCGCGCGCGCCGTTTGCGGCGAAGTTGCGATCGTAGGCGATCCCGCCAAGTTCGCCAGTCATGCGGCGTTGAAGAACGAAGCCGTCGTGCGGGACATCTTTCCCTGCTGCGGGCCGCTCGGCGGAATCCACGCCGCACTCCGACAATCGTCCGCGGAATTCAACCTCATGCTCGCGGTCGATATGCCCTTTGTCTCGAGAGATCTTCTCGATTTTCTATTTACGGCCGCTGAGAAAACCAACGCATCGGTGACGGCACCGAAAATTGGCCACGGATGGCAACCCCTCTGCGCGATCTACCGCCGCGAATTTGCGCAGTCAGCCGAGCAAGCATTGCGGGAAGGGAACTACAAGATCGACGCGCTATTTTCTAACCTGGCGATTCAGGCGATCGAAGCCCCTGAATTGCTAGCCGCCGGCTTCTCAGAAAAAACCTTCTTCAACGTCAACACCCCCGAAGATCGTCAGGCACTGAGTTAAAACACATCTCGCGCCGAGCCTGGCAGCCCACGGAACCTTGTTTTATTTGCATTACCCAATCGACGGTGCACCACTCTTGCGCGTTCTCTGCGCAAGTGTGGCGCCACAAAGGCCGGCACCATGGGGCCCCACGTTACAATCCTAGGAGCAGGAGGATGGAATCGTAACCCCGCCGGCGTTTGCTGTCGAACCACGGCCGCTTACTCTGGCCTTGCCACCCCATCACACCCAAACCCCACTCTCTTGCCGCAGCCGCGCAATATCCTTAGTCGGCGCTCTCCCGAAGAAACGGCTGTACTCCCGACTGAATTGCGACGCGCTCAAATATCCCACCCGCTGGCTCGCCGTACCAGCATCAATCACGGCCGACAACATCAGACGCCGCGCCTCCTGCAGTCGCAAAACTTTTTGATAATGCAGCGGGCTCATCGAAGTAACCGACTTGAAGTGTTCGTGGAACGACGACACGCTCATGTGCACCAGTTCCGCGAGCTCTTCCACACGGATCGGTTGCGAGTAATTCGCGCGTAGCCAGGAAATCGCCTTCGCGACGCGGTCGACGCTCGACTCCGCAAATCCCATCTGCGCCACCCGAGCCCCAATCGGACTCCGCAGCAGCCGGATCAAAATCTCATCCATCACCAGCGGACCAAGCAATTCCGCGTCCCCCGGCTGCCCCAAACATTCCATTAACCTGGTGGCGGCACTAAGAATGCCCACCTCGGCGGGACTCATATACACCGCGCGTCTCGCCTGCACCGGCGGCAGTCCGTGTGGATACACTTTCAACACCAATTCCGCAATCTTGCGCGGATCTAAATCCAGTCTCAATGAAAGATAAGGCTCGGCACGGCTTGCTTGCGTAATCTGCGCAACCACCGGCAGCGCCACCGAAAACACGATCATGCGCGTGCCGTTGTACTCAAAGAACTCTTGCCCCACGATGACGGTCTTCGCCCCCTGCGCGACGATGCACAACGAAGGTACGCTGATTGTGTGGACGCACTCCGTGTTCACTCGCGAGAAACGGCTGGCGTGCAACCCCGGAACGCGCAGTTCAAAACTCCCGTCGTGCGGCGCGTAAGCCGCAATCAACCGCGCGAGTTCCGCCGTCTCCGGCGAGTCTCCATTCGCCATCCCCTCTCGAACCTGCAGCGTCGCAATTTTGCCATTGGTCTTCACTTCTTAAAGACGACCTCCTCCGCAATCGTCGTAGTGATCATCGCAGTTGGACGATGACCGCCACATCGAACTTCGAATAGTACTTTTTCACGTCGCCCTTCCCGTACTTGCCTCGAAATTTCTCCACCACCGCCGCTACCTCCACGGCGTCCGTTACAGGAACAGCCTTGACTTCACTCTCCACGCCGCCCGCACCCACCCGCATCACCGGATCGTTGACGACATTCTTGTACCATTGCGTGTCCGATCCCTTCACCGGCAACAAATAGAGCGTCTCGTCTTCCAGCACAAACCAGATCGGAATCGAAATGCTGCGGCCCGATTTTCTGCCCTTCACCGCTATGTGAATCTCGTTAGCCCCGGCAAGACGGGCTTTAAGACTTTCGTTGCGCATAGCCGTATCGCTCATCCAGACCTCCTCTACTTCCCGGCGCGGTGCTGTTCGCCGAGCTATTGTTTGCCGAGCTCTTGTTTGCCACGATATTGCTCGTCGCTGACGTGTTCCATCCAGTCCACCACCTTGCCGTCCTTCTTCTCTTGGATGGCGATGTGCGTCATCGCCGTTGTCGGCGTCGCCCCGTGCCAATGTTTCTCCCCCGGCGCGAACCACACCACGTCCCCCGGACGAATCTGCTCAACCGGTCCGCCCCAATGCTGCGCCGATCCACAACCGGCCGTCACGATCAACGTTTGACCCAGCGGGTGCGTATGCCAGGCCGTCCGCGCCCCCGGCTCAAACGTTACACTCGCGCCTTGCACGAATGCCGGATCAGGCGCCTGAAAAAGCGGATCAATGCGCACCGTCCCCGTGAACCACTCCGCCGGACCCTTGCCCGAAGGTTGCGACCCACCTTTTTTGATCTCCATTGATCTAACCTTTCTTCTTCTGTTGCCACACAAGCCCACTCAGGCAGATTTCAGCGATGCCATGTCGATCGAGAAGCGATACTTCACATCCGACTTAAGCAGCCGCTCGTAAGCCTCGTTCACCTTCTGAATAGGAGTCACTTCGACATCGGATGTAATATTGTGCTTCCCGCAGAAGTCGAGCATCTCCTGCGTTTCCGGTATCCCGCCAATCGGAGAACCCGAAAGGCTGCGCCGTCTCGAGATCAACCCAAAAGCTGAAACGGGAAGCGGTTTCTCTGGCGCTCCGACCAGCGTGATATTGCCATCGCGCCGCAGCAGGTTAATGTAACTGTTGATGTCGTGTGCGGCCGACACTGCGTCGAGAATGAAGTCAAAACTGTTGACGTGCTTCTCCATCTCATCTGCATTCTTCGAAATGACCACCTCATCCGCGCCCAGCCGGACCGCATCCTCTTTCTTGCCAGGAGAAGTCGTGAACACCACAACGTGCGCTCCCAGCGCGTGCGCAAACTTCACGCCCATGTGGCCCAGTCCACCCAGTCCCACCACCCCGACCTTCTTGCCCGTCGTCACGCCCCAGTGCCGCATAGGCGAGTAAGTCGTGATTCCAGCGCACAGCAACGGAGCCGTTCCCGCTAGATCGAGATTCGACGGTACCTTCAGAACGAACCTCTGGTCGACGACAATGCTGTCCGAGTAGCCGCCGTACGTCACGCCTCCCATGTGTTTATCGGGAAAGTTGTAGGTGAGGGTGAAGTTGGGGCAAAACTGTTCCATCCCCGCCTTGCACTCGGGGCATGTGCGGTCTGAATCCACCATGCACCCAACCGCCGCCAAGTCGCCGGCCTTGAACTTCGACACCGCGGAGCCTACCTTGGTCACGCGACCGACGATTTCGTGTCCCGGAACGCAGGGATACACCGTCGGCATGGCATCCTTCCACTCGTTGCGAACCTGATGCAGATCTGAATGGCAAATGCCGCAGAAGAGAACCTCGATCTGCACGTCGTCCGCGGTTGGGTCGCGCCGCTCAATCGTGGTCCCTGTCAGCGGCGATTTCTCGCTCGTTGCGGAATAAGCTTTCGCTTTATACATATTTCCTTTCAAAATCCGGATTCAAAATCCGGAATAAGTTCAATTAAGGTTCATAAAAAAAATCAAAGTTCCTGTGAAGTGGAGATTAAAGCCCAGTCATCTTCTCGATCGCTTCCGGATACCGCGCCCCTTCCACCTTGATCTTTGACGACGCAGTTTCAATTTCCCGCAAATCGTCTGCCGTGAGTTCAACCGTAACTGCTCCGATGTTTTCTTCCAGTCGCCCTAGCTTCGTCGTCCCCGGTATCGGAACGATCCACGGTTTCAGCGCCAGCAACCAGGCTAGCGCAATCTGCGCCGGCGTCGCCTTCTTCCGTTGCGCAATCGTCCCCAGCAGATCCACCAGCGCCTGGTTCGCCTTCAGAGCCTCCGGCGTAAAACGAGGCAGGGTGCTCCTAAAGTCGGTTTTTTCGAACGTCGTGGTCTCGTCCATCTTCCCCGTCAGAAATCCCTTGCCCAGCGGACTGTACGGCACGAACCCGATCCCGAGTTCCTCGAGCGTCGGCAGCACCTCTGCCTCCGGACCCCTCGTCCACAGCGAATATTCACTCTGCACCGCCGTGACAGGTTGCACCGCGTGTGCCCGCCGAATTGTCTTCGCCCCCGCTTCCGAAAGTCCGAAATGCTTCACCTTGCCCGCCTGAATCAACTCCTTTACCGCTCCCGCCACGTCTTCGATCGGCACCTTCGGATCAACCCGGTGCTGATAGAAAAGATCGATCGCGTCAACCTTCAGGCGCTTCAGAGAAGCATCGGCCACCTTCTTGATGCGCTCGGGGCTGCTGTCCGGACCCACGAAACCCGGGGCTTCCGTCCTCCTTGAGCTGGAAACCGAATTTAGTCGCAATCACAACTTTCCCTCGGAACGGCGCCAGACCTTCGCCCACCAGCTCCTCGTTGGTGAACGGCCCATACACCTCCGCCGTATCGAAAAACGTGACACCGCGCTCCACCGCCGCGTGGAGAAGGGAAATCATCGCCTGCTTATCTTTCGGCGGCCCATAAGAAAAGCTCATTCCCATACATCCCAAGCCGAGAGCCGAAACTTCCAGATTGCTTTTTCCAAGTTTGCGCTTTTGCATCGTTTCTCCTAGGCTGCGAACTTCGTCGCCGCGAGTTCTGTCTCCCTGAACCTCATCACGACCCTCCCAGAATAGTTTCTTGCTCTCTCAATCGCTTGCCTATTCCAATGAACGTCTTGCCCGATTCTACGAGGCCTAGCGCAGCGACTCCCAGGGTGAGACGTTCCTTGAAATGCCTGGCCCCACCCGGGACGCAAACGCAAAAGAGAGTATCGGCCTCCGATTCCCCCAACTACCGCTTGAGCCTTTCCGCCTTCTCGTGCCATTCTGGTACCCATGGCTTCCGCCGCCACCATCGCGCCCTACATCGAATTCAAAGACGTCTCCAAGGCCTTTGGAGACCGCGTCATTCTCCAGAATGTCAGCTTCGATGTCATGCCCGGAGAGATGGTCTGTATCCTCGGCCGCAGCGGCGTCGGCAAATCCGTCTCGCTCCACAACATCATGGGTTTCCTCAAGCCCGATTCCGGCCGCGTCATCGTCGCCTGCCAGGACATCACCGACTACAACGAAGTCCAACTCGAGGAGATCCGCAAAAAAGTCACCATGGTCTTCCAGAACGGCGCCCTCTTCGACTCCTTGTCCGTCGGCGAAAACGTTGCCTTCCCGCTGCGTGAGAAGCGCGAACTCGCTGAGGACCAGATTCTGCAGGTGGTCGACGGTCTACTCGAAATGGTAGGTGTCAAAGAGATGCGCGATCTGCTGCCGTCCGACCTCTCCACCGGAATGAAGCGCTCTGTCGCCATCGCGCGCGCCCTCGCCGCCCAACCCGAGTGCGTGCTCTACGATGAGCCCACCACCATGGTCGATCCCCTCATGGGAAATCTGCTGGGAGATCTCATCGCCCGCCTCAAATTACAGCTCCACCTGACTTCCGTGGTTGTCACCCATGACATGCGGCTCGCGAAAAAATTGGCCGACCGTCTCGTCTTTCTCCACGAAGGCCGCGCCATTTTCTTCGGCCCCTACAAAGAAATGGAAAAATCCAACGAGCCCATCATCCATGAATTTCTGGAACTGGACGAACTAAAGCTGGAAGCCTAAACGTTGCTGCTTTTGCCTCGATTCCCGCCACATAGCAAAAGGGCCGGCTCAACGCCAGCCCTCGTTTGAATACTCCTCCACTTCTGATCGCGGCTCGAGGCACTTACATCAGTACTGCCAACTCACGTTCACCGATCCCACTCCGCTGGTCGGTACGGTGTAGGTGTGATTGCTTCCGTTCTCCCATGTGACCGTGCCATCGGCAGCGATCTTGAGGAACTTGAATTGAATCGCCGCCCCCGCCGGTGCCGAGACGTTCAAGAACCAGTTTGGATAATTGGGATCGAGCATCGGCCCGATCGCCGTGTCCCATGTTGTCCCCCAGTTCCCCAACTCGATCGTGCTCCCGCTGAGGAAAATATAGTCACCCGTATTGGTGGGCGTCGCATTGTTCACGGTGAACGTCACCGGAATCAGTTTCGCCGTCAGTACCGTGAATTGAATCGTGTTGGCCGCCGTCCCCGACGAGTTCTTAAGCGTCACGTTATAGACGCCGTTCGTCACATTCGGAACCGTGAAGGTAACCGCTGTGCTCGACCAACTGTTGACTGTCGCTGCCGTCGAGCCCACCAGGACGCTGCCGGTGGCCGTTCCAAAACCTTTCCCGGCGATCGTCACCTTCACTCCGGCCTGCCCCAGCGTTGGGCCAATCGATCCCACCTCTGGAGCGCTCGCCGTACTCGTGAATTGCCAGACCGCGACAGAATGCGCGGGCATGGTAAAGCCCGATACCGGATTATTACCGCCCGTTCCCGTCATCACCGTGATCGATGGACCGCTCATTAAGCCTCCGAGATAGTCCGTATAGTTCCCGGCTGGCAGGGCCGAATTCAAACCCGAAATCGGATAGCTCGTCGTGTCGTTCTTGTTGATGGCCACGAGAACCACGTCGTTGTAAAACTTACGTTCGTAAATATAGACGTCATTGTTGATCCAACGCTGTGCATACGAGCCATATCCCAGCGCGTCATTCGCTCCCGCGCGCAGCCCGGCCAACTTGTTGATGATTTGATACAGCGTCGTCGTGGTGCTCCACGCCGTCATCTCATTACGGTTATAAGGATCAGTTCCTCCCCCGGTGTCGTTGTGAAGATATTGCTCATCTCCGTAGTAAACAACCGGAATCCCGCGGGTTGTCAAAATATAGGACTGCGCCTCGATCAGCCGGTTCGTGTCATTGTTAACGCTGAGCAGACGCGCCACGTCATGGCTATCGACGAAAGTTACCAGATCGTTCTGCCACGTGAAATTACCATCTTCCGTACTGACTTCGCCGTCCAGTTCCGAAAAATTGTTGTTGCTGGCAAATACATCGCGCACCGCCTGATTCACGTTGAAATCCAGCACCGAGATGCCGCTCTTATTCGCAAACTTGTAAGAGTCATGGTAAAGAGCATCGCCCGGCCCCTGCGCCCACTCGCCAAAAAAGAAGCTTGGTCCTGAGGTAAATACTGTATTCGACATACTGTATTCCCATCCCCAGGTGACATGTTTTACGGCATCGATGCGAAAACCGTCGGCCCCATGCGACTGTAGTTGCACGATCGCCGTCTTTAGATAGGAATCAATAGTCGCGTTCTCTTGGTTCAAGTCGCACAAGTCCTCGAGCGTGTAGTACTGAATCTGGTAGCGATCGTCGAAATTCGATATATCCGGGTTGTGATGAAATACACCGTTCGGGTCGTTGTTGCAAGCTGCCACAAACGTCCCATTGTTGTAGAGAGAGCCGTACTCTCCCCCATTGTCCGGGTTGCTGTGATTCGGAGCGAAGTCGATGATGACCTTGATGCCGTCGGCGTGCGCCGCGCTGATTAGATTGTCGAAAGCCGTCCAGTCGTTGGCCGCGCTGCCAAAATGTTCTTCGATCCTCATGAAGTCCCGCGCACCATACCCGTGATAGGAGGCGGTCGGATTGCCATTACTATCCGGAATGTTCAAGTTGAGATTGTCCACGGGAGGTGAAATCCAGATCGCGGTAACTCCCATGCCATGCAAATAACTTAGTTTCTGTTGAATACCCGCGAGATCTCCACCCCAGTAGAGATGCCAGTTGGTTTGTGTTGCATCGAAAAGACCTGCGCTTTGCGCGGGATTGTCGTTCGTAGTGTCCCCGTTAAAGAAACGGTCGGTGACGATCTGATATATGGTTTGCTTCTTAAAATCCTGTGCGTTTAGGACATTCGCCAAGAACACGAAACTGAGCAGAGTAAGAACAGCCTGACGAAAACACTGGATGGGGGATGAACTTCCAGAATTCATGAACTGCCTCCTTGAGGACTTGCCAGCAGTTGCCCCGGCGCGAGGGAGACTTGGCTGGAACCCGGGCAAATTAACCCGAAATCGCGGGCGAATGAAGTGTCGGTGAGTGTGTTACGGTTACACGGCTAAAGTTCAAGGTACGCAGGCAGATACAAAACGTGTTACTCGCTGTTACATGGATGGATCAGCACATTAGAGGTTGTTAAGTGCGGATGTCGACGCGAAGTCCATGCCTCCTGCTGGCCGTTCGCGGCTCAGAAGAGATACCCTAAAACCCTTGCTCCACCAATTCTTCAACCGTAATCGAACTCTGTCCGCTCTCGCCCTTCATCATCTTTTCTACATACTTGGCGATCACATCCGCTTCCAGGTTTACAGGATCTCCTGGCTTCAGCGATCCCAGATTCGTCAATTCGACCGTATGCGGAATGATAGCGACACTGCACCGACGTCCTTCCAGTTTGGCGACCGTCAGGCTGATCCCTTCAATCGAGATCGATCCCTTATAGACCGTGTACTTCTCAATCTCCGCCGGAAGTTCAATATGCAGCCACCAGTTCTCGGAATTCGCGATCCGCTCCAGCCCGATCAGCCTGCCCACGCCATCGACGTGTCCCTGCACGATATGTCCCCCAAACCGTCCGTCGGCCTTCATTGGCAGTTCGAGATTAACCAGCGCGCCCTCGTGCATCCTCGAAAACGAAGTCCGTACCCACGTCTCCGGCGCCAAATCCGCACAAAACGATTGTGCTTTCATATCCAGCGCCGTCAAGCAGACCCCACTGACCGATACGCTGTGCCCCGTCCCCAACTCCTTCGGAGTGTTCGACGCCTCGACCGTGATCCGCCGGTTCTCCCCCCGTTGCTCAATCTTGACTACCTTCCCGACCTCTTCAACAATTCCCGTAAACACGAATGTCATCTCCTTATTACTTTGTATCTTGTTTTGAAGGGGAGCGCTTTAGCTACGCCGCCAGTTAAGCAACATCCTTGGGCTTTAGCCCCTGAGGGACGGGTCTTCCGACAATCCTCATCCATTCGCCGCATACGGATCGTGCAAATACCCTTCGACTGCAAAATCTTCTCCAAACCGATGCAACTCGAACTTCTGCACTCGCTGCGGTTTCCCGCGCAAATCTTCTCCGGCAATGAAGGGTACGGCCGCCCCGCCCAGAATCGTTGGCGCGTAATACAGAAAGACTTTATCGACCTCGCCCGAAGCCAGCGCCGCTCCGTTCACCAACGCTCCACCCTCGAGCAGCACACTGGTGATTTCCATCTCCGCCAGCGCCCGCACGATGGCCGAAAAATCAGGACGCGCCTCCGCGTTCGACGCCGCCACCTGCACCACGCGAATCCCCTTCGCCTCCAGCGCTTTTTGCCCTTCCTGTTCCGCCGTCGAGCACAGGACGAGCACATCACTCTCCGCCGTTTGAATCACTCGCGACGTCATAGGGATCCGCAAATACGAATCGAGAATTACGCGCAGCAGTTTGCGGCGCCGCGGCAATCCGCTCCGATCGGTCAGCAGGGGATCGTCCGCCATCACCGTTCCCACGCCCACCATAATCGCGTCGCTCTGGTGGCGTAGCTTCTGCACATGCGCTCGCGCCACCTCGCCCGTAATCCAGTGGTAGCCGCTATGCGCGCCCTCCGCCGCTGGAGTTGCCGATCCCGGCTGCACGCCGGGTTTCGTGGCATCGGCGATCTTCCCATCCAACGTCATCGCCGACTTCAGCGTGACCATTGGTTTTCCGCGGAGGACATATTTGGCAAAACTTTCATTCAGCTTTTTCGCTTCCGCCTGCAGGCATCCGACTTCGACCTTAACTCCAGCCGCTCGCAGCTTAGCCAGCCCTTGGCCCGCTACTCGTGGATTGGGATCTTCCATGCTGCACACGACGCGCACGATTCCCGCCGCGATCACCGCATCTGCGCAAGGCGCGGTGCGCCCCTGATGCGAACAAGGCTCCAGATTCAAGTAGAGTGTCCCGCCCCGCGCCCCGCCGCCCGCCTGCTCCAGTGCGAGCACCTCCGCATGTTTTACACCGTCGTAGGTATGCGTGCCCGCCCCGACTTCGCGGCCCGACGCGTCGACCACAACCGCGCCCACCACCGGATTCGGCGACGCCAGCCCAACTCCCCCGCGCGCTAACTCCAGCGCTTTTCGTACGTACTGTTCGTCAATGGTCATCGAGATTTACGGATTAGATTTATAGACTACTAGGAGGAAAACTGCGATTTTCGTCCTCGTAATCCGGTTCTGCGAGCGCTACCGCGCCAGATCGATTTTGCGGACCACGTTTCTTAGGTGATCGTACACCCGCCGGAGGACGGCCCCGCCGCCCACCATCCTCAACTAAAGGATCGTCGACCGATTCAGAAGGCTCGCGTGATTTCAGTTGGCTGAGCACGAAACGCAGAACCACCCACAATCCCACAACGCCAATCGCTAATTGCCACCAGATACCCATCGGATGCGTTGCTCCGTGGTAAAAGTCTTACGCAAACAACGACTCCACAAACTCCTTCGGATCAAACGGCAGCAAATCGCCAGCCTTCTCACCCACTCCTACAAACCGGACCGGCAACCCTAATTCTCGCGTAATCGCCACCACGACGCCGCCTTTGGCCGTGCCGTCGAGCTTCGTCAACACTATCCCCGTCACGCCCGACGATTGGGTAAACTGCCGTGCCTGCTGCAGTCCATTCTGCCCGGTCGTCGCATCCATCACCAGCAAAGTTTCGTGCGGAGCGCCCGGCACGATCCGCTGCGCCGTGCGTTTCATCTTTTCCAGTTCGGCCATCAGATTTTGCTTGGTATGCAGACGCCCCGCCGTGTCGACGATCACGTAGTCCATCTTCCGCGTCGTCGCCGCCTGCAGTGCATCGAACAACGCTGCCGAGGGATCCCCTCCGGCCCGCGTTTTAATCACTTCCGTGCCCGTTCGCTGTCCCCAGATTTCCAGCTGCTCAATCGCTGCCGCTCGAAACGTATCCGCTGCGCAGAGCAGCACCGTCTTCCCCTGCCCGCGAAAAACCTGCGCCAGTTTTCCGATCGTCGTCGTCTTGCCCGCGCCGTTCACCCCAACCACCATGATCACTTCCGGAGTCCCATCCACCTTCGTCAGCGGACGCGAGGCTGTCGAAGTAAGAATCGACAGCAGCTCTTCCTTCAGCAGCCGTTTGAGTTCGCCGACATCCTTGATCTGCCTGCGATCCGCTTTTTCGCGAAGCTTTTCCAGAACTTCATGGGTAGTGGTGGTGCCGAGATCGGCCCCGATCAGCGTCATCTCCAGATCGTCCAGCGTCGACCGGTCGATTTCCTTGCCGATTGAAACGACATCTTCGATGCGCTCGGCCAGGTTCTCGCGCGTCCGCGAGACCGCCTCTTTCATGCGCTCGATAAAACTGGGCTTCTTCTCTTCGTCCAGGCTGCCAAAAAGGGTTTGAATCATGAGGTGTCCAAATCGATTATAGGAGAATCGACGCCCGCGCATTCGCCGATTCGCAGTTTCGATTGAAAGAGAGCCGGAATTGTCCCCCCGCGAGTTTCAGAAAACTCGGTGCCCCAGGTTCGTGCCCGTTCTTCAGGGCACTAACCTTGGGTTTCGCAAGCCTGCCAGTCAGGGTGTAGAGCCTTCGCCAAGATACTTCGGGGAGGCCGCAGTTCTAGGCTTTGATTTGCAAGGGTGCGGGTTCGGCTACCCGTGACCGTAACCAAACTAAAAGCGGCTTCCAGTTCTCTGGTGGAATGCTGCAATCGAAAGCACACTTCCGCAAATTAAACTGTCGATTGCCCGCTACGTTCTCGAAATCTGCGAAACCAGCGGATCCGCCGGCGAAAGTTGCACATGCGTCGCGGGAGCCCGAGCAGGCTCCGGCCCTGCGACTGTCGCCGTTGGTTTCGGAATGCGAATATCTCCCCGGTAATAAACCGCCATCAGCGCCGTAACCGCTCCCGGATCCAGCCGCTGTCCCGAAAGGTTCTCAATGATGCGCAGTGCTTCAATCGGATCATGCGCCTTCTGGTAGGGACGATTCGTCGTCAACGCGTCAAAAGTGTCGGCAACCGCAATCACCCGCGCCAGCAGAGGAATTTGATCGCCCTTCAGCCCGTAAGGATATCCCCGCCCATTCAGCGCTTCGTGATGCAATTCGATTCCCGGCAGCATCTCCCGCAACTGCGGCACCGGACGCAGAATATTCGCACCCTTGGTGGTATGCGTCTTCATGATCTCGAATTCCTCCGGCGTCAACGCTCCCGGCTTCTTCAGAATTCGATCTTCAATTCCAATCTTGCCCACATCGTGCAATTGCGCAGAAATTCGCAGGATCTCCAAGAATCCCGCATCCAGTCCCATCTCCGTCGCAATCATCAGCGAATACTTGGTCACCCGATCCGAGTGGCCCCGTGTATAGGGATCTTTTTCGTCGACTGCGCCAGCGAGCATCTGGATCGAACCCATAAACAGGTTCTTGTTCTCATCCGCCGCCCGTTTCAAATCTTCGACGAACTGTTCAAGTTCTTCCGACATCGTGTTAAATGTCGCGGCCAGTTCGCCGATCTCTGTGCGTGTTTTGATGTGGACGCGTTGCGAAAAATCCCCCCGCGCGATGGCCTGGCTCGACTGGGTCAGTACCCGCAGCGGGCTGGTGATTCGCCGCGCCGAAAAAATGCTCAACCCGACGCTAACAAACACCGCCAACCACGCTAGCAAGCGCCCCGTCCGTTCCATCTCATAAATTCCGCGATACGCATCGTCCCGCGGCTTCTGTACCACCACCGCCCAATCCAGCGAGGTCACGGGACTGTACGTTCCCAACATCTCTGTGGCGTCTTTTCCACTACCAACCGTAAACTCCCGGGTCGCCGCCAACTGCGCCTTCGAGCCCCCTCCGACAAAGCTCCTGACAATGTCAAAGTGGCTCATATCCTGCCCCGTCGCATACTGCGTCGTGGCCGCCGCCACCAGTCGTCCTTGGCTGTCCACCACATACGGCATCAGCCCGCTCATGCTCACCTGCTGCAATCGCCGGATCAAATAATCCATGTCCACGACCGAAGCGATCATCCCCAAAAATCGCTTGTCGTACATGATCGGAGAACTCACCAGCATTACCGTCCGCGCCGTTTTCCCTCCGCCGACCATAAGCGGTTGTCCGCTATAAGCTCGCCCTTCGCGCGCGGCCTGGTAGGCGCGTTCCAGTTCGCGTTGCAAAAAGGCGTCCGGCTCGATGCGTCCCGCCGAAACTCCCTTGGCATCGGCGTTCAGCAGCGTCGCATAGGCAATGTCATTCGACGAAGAAACGAAGTTCTCCAGCATCGCCCGCAGCTCGGGCGTCAGCAAAATCTGATTGCCGGGATCATTCCCACTCGGGTTCGCTAGCATCATCACTTGAATCGACGACGACAAGTTCGCCAGCATGATGTGCAGCGCTTCCTGATGCTGCGCGATGTCGTCCGCCAAAGATCGCGTCACCGTGTTTTGCAACAGCATTTCGTTCGTCT
The DNA here is from genome assembly GCA_963846085.1 of uncultured Acidobacteriaceae bacterium. Classification (GTDB taxonomy): domain Bacteria; phylum Acidobacteriota; class Terriglobia; order Terriglobales; family Acidobacteriaceae; genus Acidiflorens. The sequence goes on from CAWJUN010000001.1 coordinate 193,790, forward strand.
TCAGACGAACCTGGTTCATAGTTTCAATCTGTGCCGAATAGAAATACATGGGCAGGACGCTAATCGCCAGCAGCACGCCAAGGATGACGTACAGCAGCGGGATGCGCGTTGGAATCGGTAGCTTCAAGGGCAAAAGGCAGTCCTGGCGGCCCAACCGCGAGCATTAAGTTGGCTTCGGCCTGCCTCCATTTTAGGGTGATCGGCGCCGCTGCCCTTAGGTGCTCAAAGTACACCTGTCCATTACTGAAGTACTCCGTCGCCCCACGTGCGGTAACCATCTCTGCCTACGTGTCATCTAAGTTTCCCTTGCGTTCCCGGTAAAAACAGTGGTCCGCCGGGACGCAAAACGACAACCTGAGGCCCAATTTCCGGCCGAAGGTTTATAATTCCAGCCAAGTTAGTCCGCGGGGGTGTTGTATGCGGTACTTCCAGGTTTCCCGCTTTTGCTGCCGGACGTTAACCACCACTCTCCTTCTGGCCTCGTATTCGCTCGCCGGGAATACTCCGTCGTCGAAAATGACCCCTAAGACCCGCGAAGAGGTTCTCCACGCCTTCAACGAGGAACTCGTCTACATCCGCACAAATTTCCCCATGGGCAAGACTGGGCTAAGGCTCAAGGATGGCAACGTCACTCCCACCGGCGACGATTTGAAACACCTCATGGCCCTCTGGGGACCCGCCGCCAAACCCGGTGACCGTGCCGTTATTAGCGATGTCGCCATCAAGCCCGATCACATCCGTTTCGAAATCAACGGTGGCCCCGTCAAGCGCCAAAAGTGGTACCAGCACATTCAGATTGAGGGAACCGGCTCGACTCCCATCGCTCCCTCCGATCCATCCGCTAACGCCCGCGGCTCCTTCGTCGATCTTTACTTCGAAAAATATGTCCCCGAGATGACCGGACCCGAACTCAAGCAGTTGCTCCGTCCCGTCTTCGATTTCGACGCGAAGACTCCGCTTGAGGCCTATCTAGAAACCGTCAGCCCTCAGGTCAAAGAGGCCATCAAGAACCACCACGTCCTCGTCGGAATGAACCGCGAGATGGTTATCTACGCTAAGGGTCGTGCGCCCAAAAAGATTCGCGAAACTGCCGACGAAGTCGAGTACGAAGAGTGGATCTACGGCACGCCCCCGCAAGATGTCGACTTTGTGCGCCTCGTCGGCGACGAAGTCGTGCGTGTCGAAACCATGAAGGTCGATGGCCAAAAAATTGTGCGCGTCGACAAAGAAATCGATCTCGGCCAGACCGCCACCGTCGCGAAAAAACAGGAAGAGCGTCCTGTCAGCGCTCCCACCCTCCGCCGCCCCGGAGAAGAAATGCCCCAATCGTCTCCAGCCAACCCGTCCAACACCGCGCCGATCGCCCCCCAGCCCGTCCCCACCGGCCCCGGCAACGATCCGTCAGGTCCGAATTGGAATTCCTTCCCTCAGCCCACCACGGAGTGATCCGGCCGCCCGGATCACGTCTGGGAGTGGTTGCGGGAAATATCGCGTAGAAACGGGCTTGCCCCCTCGAATTTTTTGGAGAACAAAAGGGAAGGGCACGACTTGAGTCGCGGAAGGCCCTTGATGTTGTCCTAGTTTTGAAGGGGCGCAGCTTCAGCTGCGCCGTAAAATCAACAAAGCCAACAGGGCTTTAGCCCCCGGGGGACCCTTCCCGCCGCACCCCACCCGACACCCTCTGCCCTCGACCGCATACCTCGCGACCTTCTACACTATTCCTGTGAAGATCGCTCTCGGCCAGATCAATCCCACCGTCGGGGATTTCTCCGGCAACGCCGCCAAGATCATTCAGTTTTCTCACGAAGCGCGAAATTCGGGCGCCCAGCTCATTCTTTTCCCGGAACTCTCCGTCTCCGGCTATCCTCCCCTCGATCTCGTCGAACGCCGCTCCTTCGTCACTCGCAGCCGTTCCACTGCCGACAAAATTGCCGCTGAAACGCAAGGCATCGCCGTCATCTGCGGCATGGTCACTCCTGCCGACGCCCATTCCGGCAAGACCGTCATGAACTCCGCCGCCTTGCTGCGCGATGGACGCATCGACTTCGTCCAGTCCAAGATGCTCCTTCCCACCTACGACGTCTTCGACGAAAGCCGGAATTTCGCTCCCGCCAAAAGTCAGCAGCTCTTCAAGTTCTCCGACAAACAAGTTGCCTTGACCATCTGTGAAGACGCGTGGAACGACAAGCGCTTTTGGAATCGCCAACTCTACGGCGTCGATCCCGTCGAAGAATTGGTCCGTGCCGGCGGCAACGTCGTCCTCAACATTTCGGCGTCTCCGTTTTGGTTAGGGAAGCGCGAACTGCGCCGCGATATGCTCGCCTCCATCGCGCGCAATCAAAAAGTCCCCGTCGCCATGGTCAACCAGGTCGGAGGCAACGACAGCCTCGTTTTCGACGGATCCAGCATGGTCATCGGCCCTGACGGTCAAATCCTTGCCCAGGCGAAGTCCTTCGAAGAAGACTTGATCTATTTCGATTCCGACAAACTCACCGGCGACATGCATCCCCAAATCGCCGGAGAAGAAGCCAGCGCCTACGAAGCTCTGGTTCTCGGAACCCGCGATTACGTTCATAAGTGCGGCTTTCACAAAGCCATCATCGGACTCAGCGGCGGCATCGATTCCGCCCTCACCGCCTCCATCGCCGTCGACGCCCTCGGCCACGACAACGTCATCGGTGTCGGGATGCCGGGCCCCTATTCGTCTGAAGGTTCCATCGAAGACGCCCGCCATCTCGCCCAAAATCTCAAGATTCGCTTCGAACTGCTCTCCATCAACGACATCTACAAATCCGCGCGCCAGACTCTTTCGCCCGTCTTCTCCGGACTGGCTCCCGACGTAACCGAAGAAAATATCCAGTCCCGCGCCCGCGGAATGCTCCTCATGGCTCTCTCCAACAAGCTCGGAGCGCTCGTTCTCTCCACCGGCAACAAGAGTGAACTCGCTGTCGGCTACTGCACCCTTTACGGCGACATGGTCGGCGGATTAGCTGTCATCTCCGATGTCCCGAAGACCCTCGTCTATCGCCTCGCCGCACACGTGAATTCCCGCAGCAAAGTTATTCCCGAGGCGACCATCGAAAAGCCTCCCTCCGCCGAACTACGCCCCGACCAGAAAGATTCCGATTCGCTCCCTCCCTACGACGTCCTCGACGCCATTCTCGAAGACTTTGTCGAAGAATCTTCTTCCGTCGACCAGATCGCCCGCGTCCACAATCTCGATCCCGATCTCGTCCGTCGCGTCATTCGCATGATCGAGCGCAGCGAGTACAAACGCCAGCAAGCCGCCCCCGGAATCAAAATCTCCGCCAAAGCCTTCGGCTTCGGTCGCCGCTTCCCCATAGCCGCCAAATCCGAATTCTAGAACTGGTCTCATAAATGGTTTGGTGGAAGGGCAAGGCTTCAGCCGTGCCTTCGGTCTGCAGATAAGGCGGGCTTTAGCCCCTGAGGGCCAAAGTCGTCGGCCCCTCAGACGATTCCCCGAAATGACAACTCCCCCACTTTTTGTAACAATCAAATTCCAATCGAAACCCGAATCGAATTCAAACTATGAACTCTCTACGTCGCTGTTTCCTCCCCTCGTGTGCCATCGCCTTGCTCTGCACCCTCGTGTCCGCCCAATCCGCGCCCACGCTCAAGACCCGGCCCGCCGCCAAGCCCGCATCCGCCGCGACTTCGGCCTCCACCGCTCTTCCTTCCGAAGACACCGTGAACTCGTTCCTCTTCCAGTGGTTTGGTTACGACACCACCGCGACCTGGAAGGTCAATGACATCAAGCCCTCCGAACTCCCCGGCTTGGCTGACGTGTCCATCGTCGTTACCAACGCGCAGGGATCCAATCCCATTCGCCTGCTCGTCAGCTCCGACGGCAAGCACGCCATCACCGGAGACATTCTCCCCTTCGGCGCCAAGCCCTTTGCCGACGCCCGCGCCAAGCTGGAAAAAGGTGTCAATGGTCCCGCCAAGGGACCTGAAAAAGCTCCAGTCACCATCGTCGAGTTCAGTGACATGCAATGTCCGCACTGCGCCAAGGCCGCGCCCGCCATCGATCAACTTCTCGCTCAGGAACCCGACGCGCGTTTTGTCTTTCAGAATTTTCCCTTGCCCCTGCACAATTGGGCCGAGAAAGCCGCCGGATACGTCGACTGCATCGGCCGCTCCTCCAACGACGCTGTTTGGAAATTTGTTCAAAAGACCTTTGAAGATCAAGCCAACATCACGGAAGCAAATGTGGACGAGAAACTAAAAGCAATCGCGACCGCCGCTGGAGCCAATGCCGATGAAGTCTCCGCCTGCGCCGTGAAGCCCGAAACCAAAACCCGCATCGAAGCCAGTCTCGCCCTCGGCAAGTCCGTAGGCGTCACCGGCACCCCTACCCTCTTTATCAACGGACGCAGCGTTCCTGGCGGAACTCCCGTCGACCTGCTAAAAAAGATTGTCGATTTCCAAGCCAGCCAGGAAAAGGCCGACAAATAGGTGAGGCCCACCAGTCGTGTGGAGGCGGGCATTCCTGCCCGCCACTTCCGTTTCAGCGATATCGCTTTAGCGATATCGAAAGACGCCGTATCGAAAGACGCCGTATTGAATCAGACGCCCCTGTAGGACTGACTCGCGCGACCCAATCTCTCAACAACCTGAGTCCAGCAGAATCTCCCACCAAAGCTCGGCTTCGTGTCCCCGACGGATCACTTGCCCAGGTAGATTTCCGGCGCATCCGCCCGCTCCGGCGAGCGCACGATATACGGCGTAATCAAAATCAGCAACTCATCTTCCTCATCCTGCTTCCCATTTTGCGATGTCAGCACCCCAAAGCCCGGAATGCTTGAAAACCCCGGCAGCCCGCTCAAACTCCGCTGGTCCGATTCCGTGACCATCCCTGCCACCACCGCCTCTTCGCCTTCCTTCAACAAAATCCCGCCCTTGAACTCGCGATTCAAAATGTCAGGAATCCCATTCGTATTCGTCGTTCCCAACGTGCGTAGCTGCATCTCCAACTCCAGAGCCACATCCGAATTGTTGTGCACCAGAGGCTTCGCCTTCAGCGTCAGCCCGATGTCTTCGTAATTCACCGACGGAAACGGCGCCGTGTACGACGAATTGCCCACCACCGACGCGATCGCCGCATTGTTATAAATCGGAGCGAAACTGGCATTGAGAATCGGATAGCGAGACCCCAGCTTAAACGTCGCTTCCTTCTCCTGCGAAGCGCGCAACTGGACATGCTCCAGCGCCCTGACTGAACTCTCGTTCATCGACAGCACCGGCGCAAACTGATCGAGACTCAATCCCATAAACGTGAGGCCGCCACCGAAGGTCGCCAGCGGTTGGCTGAAGATCGACCCTGCCTGGCTTTGCAGCTGCGCGATCAACGCCGCAATCGTCTGATTTCCCGCTTGGTTGATGCCCCCGGACGCAATCAGTTGATTGATCAACTGTTGTATGTTTTGCCCGCCCAGCGCGGCGAGCGCCGACACCGGTATGTTGTACAAGTTGAAAGTGTCCGGCACGTGCAGCCCGATTTGGCGCGCATAAGTATGGCTGACCTGAAACACTTTCAGATCGAGCACCACCTCCGGCCGCGGGCCATTCAACTGTCCAAAGAACTCCGTTGCGGCCTGCAACTGTGCCCGCGGTCCTCGAATCGTAATCGTGCTCGAGGACGCATTCAAGCTCACGAACTTGAACTCAAACAGCGTCCTCATTGAGTTCATCAGCTCTTGCAGTTCCTGCGGAGATCCCGCTCCCGGAACATAAAACGTCCGCAGTCCCATCCGGTCGAACAGCCGGTGATTCTCAGGATTGTCGGCACAAGCAAATAGCACCGTGTCTTCAACCGCCACGGTGAATGTCTTTGTAACCTCGTCCACGGCTTGTATTGCGGTATTGAAGTCAGCGTTCTCTAGATCGAACCGCACCCTCCGGCTCGGAAACGTGTCATCAAACACAACCGTCAGCCCGTAACTCGCCGCTACCGCCGTGAGCAGTCCGCGCGAATCACCGCGATAATGGAAGTCCTGTCGTTTATCAATTGGTTTGGCCGCGAGTGCATCCGAACTCTCCACCAGTTGCGGAGGACTCGCCGTCCGCGCCGCCACCGGACCCAGCGCATCATTCACCCGCTGCATCGCAAACTCGTTTTGCGGATCAAGGTTCAGCGCCGTCCGAAACTCCGCCATCGCCTCGATCTGCCGCCCCGCGAGCAGGTCGTTATTGCCATTTTCCAGATGCATTCCCGCGAGCCGCTGCCGCGTCATCTCCCGCGCCGTCAGATATTCGACGTTGTGCGGCACCAGTCGTGCTGCTTCCTGATATTCGTATAAAGCCTCATCCAGACTCTGCGCTTGTTCCAGCTTCAATCCCCGCGCAAACGCCTTGCGCGCCGACTTCAGATCCTTCCGCTCTCCATAACACTTCGGAGCGCTCCCCGTATTCGAGCACAGCTGTACCGACGCAGTCGCAGGCACCGCAGTAGCTGGCACAGACACAGGCACGGGCTCATCCGTGGCCAGGCACACGCCCGCCAGCAAAAGACAAACTCCTGAGCCCAACCATCGCATAGGAACTACTATAGAATGCCCCGTCCCCGCTGTCTTGCAAGCGATTACGCGATAAGGAACCCCTCGTAACACGCCAGCTTATGTGGTGGCGGGCATTCCTGCCCGCCAGTAATCGCGATCAAGGGTCTGGATCGCTCCGTGGGATCAACCGACCGATCAAGCCGTCCCAGACTCAAAGAGCTGCGAGAGGTATTCCACCTAAACCACTGATTCCAGAAGTCGGATGAGCTCCGTCCCTACTGAGAACTGAAAACTACCCTACCGCAGCATCACTCGTTCCATCCCTCGCGCCCGCCCCGTCTGATCGTCGCATTCGACCACGACCGCACACAACCGGACATCATTATTCGCCGCTTCGAATCGTGCCGGCATGCCGTTTAAAAAGCGGTCGATGACCAGCTCTTTCTTGACCCCAATCACGCTGTCGTACGGCCCAGTCATGCCGACATCGGTGATGTAGGCCGTGCCCTTCGGCAACACCGTCTCATCGGCCGTTGGAATATGCGTATGCGTCCCGACCAGAGCCGTCACGCGTCCGTCAAGATACCACCCGAACGCCACTTTCTCCGACGTGGCCTCGGCGTGAAAGTCCACAAAGATGATCTTCGCCTTGATCTTCTCCAGCAGCCGATCGGCATAGCGAAAAGGATCGTCATTCGAAGCCATGAACACGCGCCCCTGCAGGTTCATCACCGCGTACGCGACGCCATTCTTCTGCCCCTCGTATACACCCCACCCCGGCAAGTTAGGAGAGAAGTTGGCCGGACGCAACAGCCGCCGCGCCGGGCTATGCGGATTGCCATCCGCCATCTGAAAATACTCGATGATCTCCCGCTTATCCCAGACGTGGTTTCCCGTGGTCATCACGTCAATGTCGAGATCGAAAAGTTCCTCGGCCAGCGCCGGCGTGATGCCGAACCCCGCCGCCGCATTCTCGCAATTGGCAATCACCAGATCGATCGCGTGCTGCTTGCGAAGCTCCGGCAGCCGGTCTTTCACAATCGTGCGTCCCGGCCTCCCAAAAATGTCGCCGATAAAAAGAATTTTCAAAATGAGGTCTCAGGTATTCGGTTTCAGCTCTCAGAGGCTGGCTTGGATGCAAGATGCGCGCCAACGTTTCGCTCTAGAGATGCCGCGATCGCACGCTTCAACGACTGCCGATAGTTTCGCAACCACGCGCAACGCGCAACGTCATTTTCGATGGTATCACGCTGAAAACCCGCTACTGGACGCTGATCTCCGCTGTCTTGAGAAAGTCGTAATTTCCCGACGGATTCAAAGTGACGTTCCGCACGCGTCGCGTATGCACCAGCACATTGTCGAGGTACCACAGGTTGATCGCCGGAACATCGTTCGCCAGAATCTCCTGCACCTCGGCGTACAAATGCGCCCGCACACTCTGGTCAGGTTCGCGCCGCGCCTGTTCGATCAAACTGTCCACCCGCGGATTGGAATAGAAACCACGATTCGTTCCATTAGGAGGAAACCGCGCCGAACTGAACGTCTCGAAAATGTCCGGATCCTCGTTTCCGCCGATCCAGCGCAGCGAATACACCTGGAACGCGCCCCGCGTCACATCGGCAAAAAACGTGGCGAACTCGAACGTCCGTATGTCGAGAACGATTCCCACCTCGCGAAACTGCTGCTGCAAAACCGCCGCCAAGCAGCCGCGTCGATTCTTCCGTCGACGTCTTCATCGTGAGGTGAAAGCGCACGCCATTTTTTGCGGGATAACCTGCCGCGTCCAGGATCTGCCGTGCCTTTTCCGGATCGTGAGCAAAAGCCACCGCCTCCCGATCGTAGGCCCAGCTCTGGACGGGAAGAATATTCGCGGCCGGTTCCGCAAATCCGCGCCACAAATACTCCAACAACGGACCGCGATCGATGGCGCAAGCAATCGCTTGTCGCACGCGAACATCACGCAGCAACGGATCGCGCGTATTGAACCCCATATACGAAAGAATCGTTCCCGGCCCACGATCAATCTGCAACTGCGGCTCTTTTTCGAGCGCTACAACCGTGTCGGGCGTGATGGCATTGATCGCAAGATCGGCGCTTCCTTTGCGCAGCTCCAGCGCCCGCGTCGTCGGGTCCGGGATCACCGCGAAGCGCACGCGCCCGAGTCGCGGCTTCGCGCCCCAGTATTGATCGTTGCGCTCGACAATGATCTCCTTGTCCTGCTCGGCGCTCACGAACTTGAAAGGCCCAGACCCGATCGGCGTGCGCGTCACTTCATCGAGCGCTCCATACGGCACAATGCCGATTGCGCCCTCCGACAGATTCCACAGCAAACTCGCGTACGGCTCCTTCAAATGAAAGACCACCGTCGCCTCATCCGGTGCATCAACATGATCCACAAAACGAAACGATCCCGACTTCGGACTGCGAATCTTTCCCTGCAACAACGAGTCGAACGTCCACTTCACATCGCGCGAAGTAAGCATCTGGCCATTGTGAAAAGCCACGCCGCGATGCAAGTGAAAGATGTAGGTCAACGGATCAGGATTTTCCCAACGCTCCGCCAGTCCCGGCCGCACGCTGAAATGTTCGTCCCGCGTCAGCAGCGCGTCGAACAAAAGCTCGTCAATCCGTTCCGATTGCCCGTCAACTCCCACCCGCGGATCGAGATTCGTCGGACTGCTCTCAATAATCATCACCAGCGTATTCGGATCGGGAGCCTGCGAGCAGGAAAGGAGCGTCACAAGGCAAATGCCGAGCGAGAAAAGTAAGATTGTCATCCCGAGCGAAGCGAGGGATCTCGTTCTCATCCGCTCCGAACGCTCCGCTTCACGCATACGAAACCTTCCCCAGAATCGCCGCCCGCTTCGCCCCCGTCGCCGATGGGACATTGCTCGGCCGCCGGTGCCAGCTCTCATGCGCCATCACCGCAAACGCGACCGCTTCTTTCGCCTCCGCAGGAAGCCCGAACTCGTCCGAGAAATGCAGCTCAATGCCCAGCGGAGCGATTTCGTTCCGCAACATCGCCATCAGCGTCGCATTTCTCGTCCCACCGCCCGAAACAATCATCTGGCAGCCACTTTTCATGCGGCCAGCGGCTCCCCGTACCCCGAATCGCGGCAACACAAACCTCTGCACCGCGTCCGCAATCGATCGCGCCGTCAGCGCCGTTGCAGTCGCCACCACGTCCGGCTTGCTCGCTCCGTGACAAATCCGGAGCAGCCGGCTGACATATTCACGGCCAAATTCTTCTCGGCCCGCCGTCCGCGGAGGTTTCTGCCGAAAAAACTTTGCTCGCAGCAACTGCGCCACGACGCCATCCAGCACGCGGCCCGATCCGGCAACCGCGCCATCGCGATCGAAAGGTTTATGAAAAAGTTCCTCCATCGCCGCATCCATCACCATGTTCCCAGGCCCCGTGTCGAAGGCCATGACCTGCGCCGCAGACGCGCCCGCCGGAATCGCCGTCAGATTCGCAATCCCGCCGATATTTTGTGCGATACGCGCAATGCGCGCATCCCGATAAGCGAAGTAGTCAAGGAAGGGAACCAGCGGAGCGCCCGTGCCCCCCGCCGCCATATCCGCCGGCCGAAAATCAGAAACGACCGGAACTCCCAGTCGCGCCGCGATCACCGCGCCTTCGCCCGTCTGCCACGTCACCGCCAGCTTTCGTCCCAGAAAACGCTCCGCCGTTCCCTGATGATAGAGCGTCTGCCCGTGGCAGCCGACAAGGTCAACCTTCACACGATGCTTGCGCGCCGTTTTCTCTACGGCCTCCGCGTACAACTCACCCAGAAGAAAATTCAGCCGCGCCAGATCTGCGACCCGCGCCAGTTCCGCATTCATCATCTCCAAAATCATCCGCCGAACCGCCGCAGGGAAAGGATATTCGCCATGCCCAAGCAATGTGAAAGCAGAATGCCAATTCGCGTGTGGGGACCGGTTTAGTGGCTGCCGTGTGGGGACGGGCGTCTCGCCCGTCCGCTCTTCCCCGCGAACCGCACCAGCGCGACGTTGATCCCATCCGCCGAAGTGCCGCTCATCACCCCAGCGACAATCATTCGCGTTCCTTCTTACTGGCCGTCCGCTTATGGCCCGAGCGAGATCCGCCTGATGTTCCGCCGCCGGCCGAGCGCAGCCAGCCGCACTTCTTCACCGAACTCCCACAATTTGCGCGAAAGCCGTTCCGCCTTCGGCGCACTGCGCGATCGGCCCTTTGCCCTTGAGAAAACCGTCAAGATACCTTCGTCGTAGCCTCTGATTCCGCTTCACAACTTCGGCCACGCGTGCGGCAAACTTGCTGTCCCGTTCCGCCTCACGAACCAACGCTTCATACGCCCGCGCAATCATCTCTTCCTGGTGACAAATCAGCGCCAGATCTCCACCCGCGCGAATGTGCGCCACCACAGTCTCCTCGATCGGAGCGAACTTCAAAACCGCTCCCATCTCCAGATCGTCGGAGGCGATCAACCCGTTGTAGCCGACCTTCTTTCGCAGAATGTCCGTAATCCACTTCTTCGACAGCGAAGCCGGCGTGGGGTCCGCCGTAACCTTCGGATACGCAGCGTGCGAAACCATGACGAAAGGCATCGCTGTGCGCAGCATCCGAAAGGGATAAATATCCTCCACCCACATCTTCTTAAGCGTCTTCTCAATCACCAGCAGCTCATGATGGCTGTCGAGATTGCCCTCGCCGAGCCCCGGGAAGTGTTTCCCGCACCCCAATACCCCCGCGTCGCGCAATCCACCCAGAAACTCACGCGCATAAACCACGACCCGCTTCGGATCATCCGAAACTGCCCGCGACCTGAGCACCGAACGCGAAGCCTCACGCACCAAATCAAGAACCGGAGCAAAATTCACGTTAAACCCAAGCGCGCCACAGTTCTCCCCAATCACCCTTCCATGTCTGCGAAAGAGCGAGCGGTTGCCCGTAGCAAACACCTCCGCCGGAGAAGGCGCCGCACCCAGCACCTTCCTAAAACGATCGACCGTACCGCCTTCGAGATCCACGCAAGTAAACAGCGGAGTCGCCACCTGCTTCCGGCATTCCCGCAGAAGCCTCTGCGTCTGCTCGGCACTCTCAATATTGCGAGCAAACAGAATCACCCCCGCCGGCTGAATCTTCCCGAGCAGAGAAGCCAACCCCGAAGACATCTCGGTTCCATCGAAGCCGATGATGAGAAGCTGGCCGATTGCGAGTTTCGCATCGCGCACTTTGCTGCTCTTGGACAAGGTTTTTGATGGGTTCGGTTTTCTCGGCGTCACTCGGCGTCTCGGCGGTTAGATTTCTTTCTTTAGCTCCGCCAGCAAGTTTAGCGCCTCGAGCGGCGTCAGGCGGTTCAAATCCACCTCGCGAAGCTTATCGAGCACGGGCTGCGACAGCGGAGTAAAAATCGTCAACTGTGTCGGACGATCCGGCGCCGTCGATGCTCCCGGAGTCAGATGCCCCGTCAACCGGTGCTCCGACGACTCGTGTTCAGCCAGCACCTCTCGCGCCCGTACGACGACCTCGTTCGGCAGCCCCGCGAGCTTGGCCACCTCGATGCCATAGCTGCGATCCGCCGCGCCCGGTTCCACGCGCCGCAGAAACACCACGCTTCCTCCCGCTTCTTTTACGGACACGTGATAGTTCTTCACTCCACTGAGCTGCTCGGCTAATTCGGTGAGTTCAAAGTAGTGCGTAGCGAATAGAGTCTTCGCCCGAACCCGCGCATGCAGGTATTCGACCGCAGCCCAGGCAATGGCCAATCCGTCGTAGGTCGAGGTCCCCCGACCCACTTCGTCGAGCAAGATCAACGACCGCGCCGTCGCCGTATGCAAAATCGCCGCCGTCTCCGTCATCTCGACCATGAATGTCGACCGCCCTCGCGCCACGTTGTCACTCGCACCAATCCGCGTAAATACGCGGTCCACGATGCCCATTCGCACCGACCGCGCCGGAACGAACGACCCCATTTGTGCCATGATGACGATCAGAGCCGCTTGCCGCAGATAAGTGCTCTTGCCGCCCATGTTCGGCCCAGTGAGCAGCACAATATTCTGCGAAGACCCCGCCGCCGATTGACCAGCGCTCAGTGGCGCTGAATTCAAGAAAAGATCGTTTGGCACGAAGCGGTCGCCCGCCGCCGACATCTCCTGCAACTCAATGACGGGATGCCGGCCTTCAACAATCTCCAGATCTCCCCCATGCTCGTCCTCGTTAGCAGAGTCGCCCACTCGCTCAAACTGCGGACGGCAATAGTTGCGCAGCGCCGCAATGTGAGCCAGGCAGCCGAGCACATCGACCTCGGCCAACGCCAGCGCCGTTTGCCGTATCCGCTTGGCTTCAGCGGCTATCGCCGAGCGCAGCTCGCTAAACAAACGGCGCTCAATCTCGACGATCTTTTCCTGCGCATCCAGAATCTTCGACTCGTACTCCTTCAGTTCAGGAGTCGTGAATCGTTCGGCATTCACCAGCGTCTGCTTGCGCTCGTAGTCCGCGGGCGCAAGATGCAGGTTCGCCTTTGAAATCTCGATGTAGTAACCAAAAATAGAATTGAACTTCACCTTGAGCGACCCAATTCCGGTTCGCTCGCGTTCGCGCGTCTCCACCTGTGCCAGATATTGTTTTGAGTTGCGGTTCAGGTCGCGGAGTTCGTCCAAATCCTTGTCAACGCCAGGGGCTATAACTCCACCATCGTTCAGCGTCAACGGGGGTTCCGGAACCAGCGTGCTGTCGATTCTCGCGCTCAAGTCACTCAGCGCATCAACCAAGCTATGCAAGGTTGAAAGCCGCGAGGCCGGCAGGCCTGCCATGATCTCTCGAACTGTCGGGACCCGATTGAGCGACGCCGCAAGCGCCAGCACATCGCGCGGATTCGCCGTCTCCAAGGTGACCCGGCTGAGCAGGCGTTCCAAGTCGAGAATGCCGTCCAGCGCCCGCCGCAACTCTTCCCGCCGCACCGTGTCTTTGACCTGGATTGCGACCGCGTCCAATCGCCCCTCAATCTCGGTGCGATCAAGCGATGGCCGCAACATCCATGTTCGCAGCAACCGCTTGCCCATCGGAGTGACAGTAGCGTCGAGACAGCGGAATAGAGTGACGCCCGAGTCCGTCCCGGCAAAGAGCGGTTCGATCAGTTCGAGATTTCTCACCGTGACCGCGTCCAGAACCAGGCAGTTCTGCCGCTCGTAGAACCCGATGCGGTCGACGTGATCCAGTTTGCCCCGCTGCGTCGAGCGAATGTAATAAAGGATCGCTCCCGCCGCTGAAGCCGCCGCCTGTTTGCCGGCCAAGCCGAAGCCCTCGAGCGAAAGCACGCCAAAATGATTTTCGACCAGCGGAATCGCATGATCCGGGGCAAAAATCCAATCGTCGAGCGGAGTCTCCGCCCATCCCGAGCCGGAAATCCGAACAATTGGAGCCGGCCCCGTCGACGGACGAGCTACAGCTTCCGGGAGAGAACTAACCTCTGAACGCGAATCTCGAACGTCATGCCCCACGAAATTGCCCGCTCTCCCCGTCACCGCCTCTTCCAGCAACGGCGCCGAAGACCCATACAGCGTCTCCTTCGGACGCAGTTGCTCCAGTTCGTCTTGAATGCGCTGTCCCGCCGTTTCGCCGCGAAACTCCGTCGCGCGAAATTCGCCCGTCGAAAGATCAAGCGCTGCAAAACCGACGCGATCTCCCACCGTCGCCACCGCCGCCAGAAAATTGTTCTCCTCCGCGTTCAGCGAAGAATCCGCGGCCGTTCCCGGCGTCACAACCCGCGTCACCTCTCGCCGGACAAGCTTCTTCGCCTCGCGCGGATCCTCGACTTGTTCACAGACTGCAACCTTGAATCCACGACGGATCAGCTTCGCGATATAGCCTTCCGCGGCGTGGTAGGGCACGCCACACATTGGGATTTCCAGTCCCTTTTCTTTGTTGCGCGACGTCAAAGTGATCTGCAATTCGCGCGCCGCCAGCACCGCATCATCAAAGAAAAGCTCGTAGAAATCTCCCAGCCGAAAAAAGAGCAGAGCATTGGGATGATCCTTCTTGATCGCGGCATACTGCCGCATCAGCGGCGTCGAGAACTCGGACATGGAGAGAGTTGAGATGGTAATTTGTCGATCGCTATTTCGTAAATTGCAATTCTATGCTAACCGGTCCGAGCGCCGGCGCAATCGAGCGGACCGCCCATCGTCCAGTTCCAAATTATCAATTGCAAATCGTAAATTCTTTTGTTCTTCTTACTGCCATGGAACTTCGGAAAGATCCGATCACCCGTTCGTGGGTGATCACCGGTGACGATGTCATCGAGCCCAAGCCGCGCTCGCAAGCGTGCCCATTTTGCGGACCCTCGGCTCAGCCGACCCAGGTCATCGCCAATCTACCCGGACTGGATGGCAGCGCGTGGTCGGCGCGTTCCATCGTTCATCCCAATGCCTTTTACCACATCGAAGGTGAGGCCGAACGCCGTGGAGACGGCCTTTACGACCGCATGGGTTCGGTGGGCGCGCACGAGGTCCTACTGGAAAATCCTCGCCACGACGGCCACATCTGGAATGCGAGCGATTTTGAAGTCGAGCAATTCTTACGTCTAGGCGCGCAGCGCATCCAGGATTTAAAGCGTGACAGTCGTCTGAAATACATCAGCATCTTCAAAAATCACGGCGACGCCGCTGGACAAGAATTTGAACATCCCACCTCCCAGCTCACGGCCACAACATTTGTCCCGCGCCGCGTCCTCTACGAACTTCGCGCCGGACGCGACTACTACCAGAGCAAAGAGCGCTGCGTCTTCTGTGACATTCTGGCGCAGGAGGAGCGGCAAAACCTGCGCATCGTCGAAATTCGCGGTGACTACCTGGCCTTCTGCCCCTACGCTCCGCGGGTGCCGTACGAAACATGGATCATCCCCCGCAGTCACGAATCATCGTTCGAGCGTACCGGCATGTCACGCGTCGGCAACATGACCGATTTGGCCGCGCTCCTGCGCCGCACTCTACAAAGGATTCGCTCCGTAACCGAGGCCTTTCACCTCGTCCTCCACACCTCACCCAACAGCCAGCATCCTTCCGAGACCCTCGGATACTGGAAGACGCTCGACGACGACTATCACTGGCACATCGAAATTCTTCCCATCCTTGAGTCCAAAGCCCGGTCGTACACCTTCAAAGAGATTTACTATTCTCCCGTAACTTCCGAGACCGCCGTAAAACGTCTGCGCGAGGCAAAGATCTACTGATGCGAAACCGTCTGCTTCAGAAAACAATCGTCGGACTACTCACCTTTTCTTGGGCTGTCATCGTGATTGCAATTCTGGCGGGTTCACTTTCCGCCCAAACTTCCCCGCCACCGCCAAGCGAAAAGCAGCAAGTTCTCTGGATGAAACTCGAAAAGTCGATTCTTGACGTAGATCGCAACCTCGACGGTGTGATGGGCGTGTCCATCGTCGATCTAACCGACGGCCATAAGTATCAGCTGCACCCGAACGACGTCTTTCCCCAAGCCAGTTCGATCAAAATCTGCGTTCTCGCCGAACTCTACCGCCAGGCGCAGCAGGGGAAGCTCAAACTCACCGACCTCTACACCGTCAACTCCGCTGACCTCGTGCAGGACAGCGACATCATGGGCGGGCTCACTCCCGGCGTTACGCAGATCACTCTCCGTGATCTCGCAACCATGATGGTCGCCGTCAGCGATAACTCTGCGACCAACGTCCTCATCGACCGCGTCGGCATGGACAGCGTGAACGCTTTCCTCTCCGCGCAGGGCCTGCACGAAACGAAACTTCGCCGCAAGATGATGGACCTCAAAGCCGCTTCGGAAGGCCGCGAAAATGTCTCCACGCCCAACGAAATGACCAGCCTGCTGCAAGCCCTCTATCGCGGCCAGATTCTCAATAAAGAGATGACCGACGACTTCTTCAAAGTTCTATCGACGCACAAAGACAGCTGGATCCCGCGCGACCTTCCCGACGATCTCAAAATTGCGAACAAGCCCGGCGCTCTTGAAGGCGTCCGTAACGATTCCGGCGTGATCTTCGTGGAGAAGCGCCCATACATCCTCTGTGTGATGACAACCTACCTGCATCGCGAGCGCGATGGGGAAGAAGCCATCAGCAAAATCTCGCTCGAAGCCTGGCGAGTCTTTGATCGCCTTGCGCGCGCCAGCGATTATGGACGAGTCATCTCTCCCGGAAACAGCAGCCGGTAGGTTCGCCTTTGATAGATGGCTCTTCGCTGATTCAGCCGGCGACGGGCGAACGACGAACGACGAATAGCGAACGACGACTCTCCATGACCATCCGTCGCCTAAAGACCTATACCGGATCGCAAGGCTACGTCTACCAGTACTACTTTGTGGGGAAACGCCCGAGCGCGCCGTCTAATGCGTCGAGTGTTGGACGGTCCGAAGCCGACGAATACATCTTCGATGTAACCAGCGACCGCAAGTTAACCTATGCCGTCAGCATACTTCTCTCGCGCCAAGTCGTAGCCGAGTGGGCCAACTCCCACGGCCGCTCCCTCTCCGATTCCGAGCAGTACGCTGCCGTCAAGATGCGCCTATTTCGCGCTTTCGACGAAGTCCAAGACCCACAGGCTCACGGATGGCGACTGCAGATCGATTCTCCGTCGCTGGAAGAATCGCTCGCCTCGCTCGGCGTCGAGTAGTCAAAACAGGCGACGAAACCAAAGAAAAAAGGCGGGAGCTGTGGTCAGCTCCCGCCATCGATTTCACCTAGCTACCCGGCGTAAACGAAACACCTCGCAATACCTCTTTGACTCCGGCCTGACGAATCGGAAAGAAGCTCTCCTGCGCGGCAACCGAAGGATCCGTGTTGTCAAGATTGTCGAACACCAGAACGAGTTGATTCGGGTCCGCGCCCGTATCACCATTCCCGCTGACCGTCGAGGTGATCGCCCAGATCGCAGCGTAGCCGTCTTCCACGACGCCCGTAATATTCCGGAGACCGTCGGTCGCGGGCGCCCACGGCAGACCAGTCGCGGCGTTCGTTCCCTTCGGATATTGCTTCACGATGTAGGGAGTTCCTAGTTCCAATCCCGTTTGCAGCGTGTACGCCAGGTTCCATGTGTTGGTGGACGAACTGAAGACCCACTTCTGCAATCCGGCCGTAGTTTGCGCCGCGGCATGGCTGTAGAGATCCGTTCCGCCGGTGTAGCCGTCACCCTCGTCTGCCACATAAAGGGTAGTGGCGTTGGCGAACCAGATCCCGAAGGGATACGCCGTAACCGTAGCCATCTTGTTCGGAACCGCGGGGAAGCCCGCCAGGATGCACATGTTGCTCGGAAGGCCCTCGGTCTGCAAGTTTTGGACGTCATAGGCCAGAGGAGTAGTAGGCAGCGTCGCCGTCGGCGAAGGCAGCCCGACACCCTCCGGACAGGCAGCGCCAGTCGTGTCGAGGAAGTAGACGGTGTTCACGCCGTTGCTACCGCTACCCTTGGAGTAGTAAATCACGTTGTTAAAGACCGTCAGGCCGCGGAAGTTGTCATCCTTACCGATCTTGTCCGCCTTGTCTCCCAGTTCCGTGATGTTGAAACTGCCGACAGGAGTCGGAGTCGATGGATTCTGTGTGTTCTCCGGCGCATTCGCGGGGCTGATGATCTGCGTGCCTGCCCCGAGAATCACCCCATTCGGCTGAGGATTGGCGCCGTTTCCCGCGTTTCCAGCCGTATAAAAGAAGTCCGCGCCGTTGCTGTTATTCAAGATCACAGCGCGGCCGTTGTTCCCACTGTAAGCATTCGTTTCCGTGAACTGGAACTTCCCCGCGATAGAAACTTGCGCTTCCGCGCGGTAGACGTTCTCGCCCACCGGATTCGTCGGATCAACCACTCCTGGCGTGTTCGAGTTGGAAACGTCGAGCTGATCGATCGGCGAAACGTACCCCGAAAACGTCAGGTACTGGCCATCAGTCGACAGGTTCAACGCCAATTCCGACTTCGAACTGAAACTGGTGACCAGTTGATC
Organism: uncultured Acidobacteriaceae bacterium; assembly: GCA_963846085.1. Lineage (GTDB taxonomy): Bacteria > Acidobacteriota > Terriglobia > Terriglobales > Acidobacteriaceae > Acidiflorens. Next base: position 212,264 of record CAWJUN010000001.1, read on the forward strand.
GCTCGTCGGTCCGATCTTGCTCTGCGAGCTGTTTGGAACCTGCAAACTATTAATCAGCAGTCCGAACGGAACGATCTGGTCGAGAAAGATCTTCGAAGTGACGCCGAAGCTGGCATCGTAGAGATCGTTGTTCCAAACGTTCGGATACGTGCCGTTGTACGGCGCGCCGCCCGGTCCCGAGCATCCACCCTGTGTATTGGCACAATTGGGCGGAAGAATCTCGCCGACCTGTACGTTGTTGGGATTATTGTCATAAACGCTTCGGCTCACAACCAGATTGCCGGGATAAAAGAATTGCTTGGGCGGCTTCGCATTCTTTGAAATTTGCGCCGTTGCCGGGATAGCGGTCACCAGTGCCGCGAGGGAAAGTGCTGTAATCGATCTCTTGAGCGAGATGCGAAAACCTTCTCTTTTCGATAGGCCTACAAGCATAGAATCTCCTTGATAGATTTTTGGGAAGATATGGAGTTGCGGTGCTGGCACGTCCCCCGGTTTGATTTCGTAAAATCTAACAAGACGTTATTAAGCGTTTGTTAAAGCCGATCGCGCATCGAGGATTTTCAGGAACAAAAATAGAAGGGACTGGCGTGCGCTAAGATCTTGAGGACAGATGCCCATCCCGCCCCGGGTGTGACCAAGATCACATACCACTGTGACCGCTTCCGTTTCCCCGCGCCTTCTTCCCCCGGCAAACTATAATCACCCGAGCGGGGTGGGGCGTAACGAACCGGCCCGGGAAAGCACTAACAGAATGATGACTTTAGTCTGGCTGCGGGTCGCGCTCGTCTTTTACGCCGCGGGATTGCTCTACGCCCTGGTCGCGCTCACTCGCACGTCTGAGATCCTTAGCAAGATCGCCCTTCATGCCTCGTACCTGGGGATGGTATTCCATCTCGTTTCGCTGACCGAGGCGATCGTCCAGAATGGCCAACTTGCGTCCGCCTCCGTGCATAACTCAGAGTCGCTGTTGGCGTTCCTGGTCATGGTCGTTTTCATGATCGCGTATCTCGTATACAAGACGACCACTCCGGGCATCGTGATTTTTCCTCTGGTCTTCCTGCTTACTTTTGTTGCTGCGACTGGCCAACAACCCTTCGTCTTCTCCTCCGATGTCGTTCGGCGAGGCTGGCTCGACGTCCACATCCTCATGATCTTCACGGGCTACGCAGCCCTCTTCCTCAGCTTCGGCGCCAGCATTCTCTACCTGATGCAGGAGCGCGCTCTGAAATCGAAGAGTGGTAGCGGAATGTTCTCGCGCCTACCCTCCCTCCAGGTCATCGACGACATCGGCTACAAGTCGTTGATGCTTGGATTTCCTTTCATGACGCTCGGCCTGCTTGCCGGCATTGTCGTTGCCGAATCGACATACAAGCGCCTTGATTTTTCCGACCCGAAGATATTGCTTTCGGTGTTGATGTGGGCCGTTTATCTGCTCATGGTCTTCACCCGCCTGACCGCCGGCTGGCGAGGACGCCGTGCCGCCTGGCTCGCGAGTGCCGCCTTCGCCACTGCGATTGTCGCTTGGGCCGCCAACTATTTCAGCGGTATGCATAGGTTTATCGCCTCATGAGATTCCAGCTCATTGGCGTCAATCACAAGACCGCGCCGGTCGAAGTGCGCGAGCGCCTCGCCATCCCCGAATCGCGCCTGCCCGAAGCTTGCAAGCGTCTGTCCGAGCATCCGGCCGTCGCCGAGGGCATGATTGTTTCCACCTGTAATCGCGTCGAATTCATCGCCAACATGAGGAACGGCACCGGCGATCTGCGCGATTTTATGCGCGAATATTTCGAAACCGATCTCGCCCAGTTCGAAACCCATCTTTACGAATTTCGCGAGGATGAGGCGATTCGCCACATCTTCCGCGTTGCCTCCAGTCTTGACTCCATGGTCGTCGGCGAGCCGCAGATTCTAGGGCAGGTCAAAGAAGCCTATGCAACCGCCCGCGCCGTCGGAGCCGTCCGCGCCCAACTCGACCAGTTGCTGACCCGCGCCTTTGCCGTCGCCAAGCGCGTCCGTACTGAAACCGCCGTTGGCTCATCCTCTGTTTCAATCGCCTCGGTAGCCGTCGAACTGGCCAAGAAGATTTTCGGTAGCCTGAACGGCAAAAGTGTCTATCTCGTCGGAGCAGGGAAGATGAGCGAGTTAGCTGCCCGCCATCTGATGGCACACGGCGCCGCCTCTCTCTTCGTCGCCAACCGCACCTACGATCGCGCGATTCGTCTGGCCCGCCAATTTGACGGACAGGCGATCGAATTTCACCGCCTCTATGACACCTGCGATCGCGCCGATATCGTAATCACCTCGACCGGATCGCCCAACTTCATCTTCAAGCGCGAGCACGGCGAGAAGTTGATGGCCCTGCGAAAAAACAAGCCCATGTTCTTCATCGATATCGCCGTTCCCCGCGATGTCGATCCGGAGATGAACAAGGTCGACGGCCTCTTCGTCTACGATATCGACGATCTGCAGCAGGCCGTGAGCTCGCACGTTGCCGACCGCAAAAAAGAAGCCGAACGTGCCGAAGAGATCGTCAACGGCGAAGTCGATAAGTTCCACGCGCGCTTGCAGACGCTCGATGTTGTTCCGACCATCGTCAGCCTGCAGGATCATCTCGAGACCATCCGCCAGGCTGAAATTGATCGCGTCCGCGGCCGCCTCGGCTCCATGACCACCGACCAGGAGCTCGCCGTCGAAGCCCTCACCCGCGGCATCGTCAACAAAATCATGCATACTCCCATCAGCACCCTCAAGACGGCGGCGCGCGATCCCGAATCCACCACCGTCATCGATCTCGTCCGCCGCTTGTTCAACCTTCACGACGACGCACGGGCCGATGGAGCAGAGCCGGCGATCGCCAGGCCGGCCCGAGGACGTGATTCGGAAAAGAATTCCGGAAAAGGAGTACGAAACTAGTGGCCGTCCTGCGCATCGGCTCCCGCGGTTCTCAACTGGCACTCTGGCAGGCCCACCACATCTCCGGACTGCTGCGTGCTCAAGGCCACACCGTGGAACTCGAGATCATCAAGACCACGGGCGACAAGATCACCGACGTAGCCCTCGCCAAAGTTGGCACCAAGGGCATGTTCACCAAGGAAATCGAAGAGGCACTCGTCGAAAATCGCGTAGACCTTGCGGTTCACAGCCTGAAAGATCTACCAACGGAATTGGCCGCTGATTTCGAAATTGCCGCGATTACAACCCGCGAAAATCCCCGCGATGTTTTTTGCTCCGTGAATTTCGCCAGCATCGAAGCTCTGCCTCAGCGCGCCAACGTCGGCACCAGCAGTCTGCGGCGTCAGGCGCAGTTAAAGGCGATTCGTCCCGATCTGCAGATTCATCCTCTCCGTGGAAACGTCGATACGCGCCTGCGCAAGCTCGAAGCTGGAGATTACGATGCGATCATCCTCGCCGCTGCCGGGTTGAATCGCTTGGGCAAAACGCAACTCGTTCGCCAGGTCGTCTCCGCTGAAATCATGACCCCGGCCGCCGGGCAAGGCGCTTTGGGAATCGAAATTCGCAATGGCGACAGCCGTACGCGCGCACTAGTGGCATTCCTTGACGATGCTGCCGCTCGCGCCACCACCACCTGCGAACGCGCTCTGCTCAACAAACTCGGAGGCGGTTGCCAGGTTCCCATCGGAGCCTTCGCTGAAGTCCACGGCACCACGCTTCGCCTCAACGGACTCGTCGCTCATCCTGACGGAACCAAAGTCTTGCGTGAAACGCGCGAGGGTGACGATCCCATTCGGCTCGGCGAAGAAGTCGGCGAAACTCTTCTCCGTCGCGGCGGCGATGTTATTCTCGAAGAGGTCTACGGCGAAGGGTTCGCTCTGCCGCAACTGCCGTGACCAAGGCGTCAGGTCCTCGGTCTCAGAAAATCCAGATCTGAGATTTGTTTACCTGAGACCTGGCACCTAAGACCTGACACCTGATCCATGAAGCCCAACGAAAAACGCCCTCTCGCCGGAACACGAATCCTCGTCGGACGCGCTCGTCATCAGGCCGGAGGCCTCTCCGATGGCCTTCGCAGTCTCGGCGCGTCGGTGATCGAAATCCCCTTCATCGAAATTCAAAAGCCACAGTCATACGCGCCGCTCGACGAAGTACTCACAAACATCAAGAACTACGACTGGCTGATTCTCACCAGCGTGAATGGCGTTGAGGCCCTGTGGAAGCGCGTTCGAAAACTTCGTGTCTCACTCCGCAGCCTCAAAAGACTGCAGATCGCTGCCATCGGTCCAGCGACCAAGCAGGCAATCGTGAAGCACGGTTTGAAGGTCAAGATGATGCCGGAAGAATACGTCGCCGAGTCCGTCGTCAAGAAACTCCGGGATCAGGTAAAAGGCAAGCGTGTCGCCCTCGTTCGCGCGAAAGTTGCGCGCGACGTAATCCCAGACGAGTTGCGCGCCGCCGGCGCCCTTGTCGATGTAGTCGAAGCTTATGAGACTGTCGTGCCCGAGAGATCCCGCGTCCGTCTGCGGGCTCTCATGAAGAACCTATCCCGCCGCCCGCACGTCATCACCTTTACCAGTTCTTCAACGGTGAAGAATTTCGCGGACCTGCTGGGCAGGCAGCGGCCGGGTTCACTCAAGAGCATTCAGTTTGCTTCGATTGGTCCGGTTACGTCGGCGACCCTGCGAGAATTGCAGATGCCCACCTCAATTGAGGCGCGCGAATATACCATGGGCGGTCTGATCCGGGCGATTGTCATCGCACGCTACGCAGAACATTCTGCCTGATTCTTCTGGTCTGATTCTTCAGAAATGCGGAAGCAAAGGACACTCTGCTTCAGAAACCTACGTCTCTTTTGCGGTGGAAACTCCGATTTGCGGATCAACTACGTCGAGATAACTTTGCATTCGTTCTTTCATGTCGGCGGGCATTCCCGTGAATTCAATTCCGTTTCCCACTCCCGGATCACAGGTCCGGACCACCGCCGTAATCTTTATGTGTTCGGAGTCCAGCCAGAAATCCAACCGCAGCACCGTACCCAGCGGAAACGGCAGCATGTTCTCCACGTAACATCCGTTGCCGCTCACATCCGTGGCGCTGATGCGGCTCGGTGAGTTCACACGTTCGTCGCGAATCTCCAGGGGTAGGGAAACCTTGTGCCGGTGCCAACGGCGTCGATTCGAAGCGGAAATACTAACCGTAGCCCCCTGCATCGGCAGATAGTTCTTCCACGGACAATCCTGATCGGCCACCAACTTGACCCCGACCTGATTCTTCTTAACCGGACCCGTATTCATCGCCCACACCACGATGCAGCGTGTCTTTTTCTCGTCGCACTGCACCCCTATGATGTCGCCCACCTTGAGCTCACTATCAATACCCGAAATCAGCGCGCCCTCGGAACTGATGTTCTGGGCGCGCGCCTGTTGCGAGAACGGGCGTCCATCCGCGCTCATCCCCCATATCCGCACCGGGAGATCGACAGTCAGACGAGGATCGGTTTGCTCAGGCATAGCTTGGCTTCATTCCGCTATTCGACTTATGAAGCGATCATACCGCCGTCTGTCGCGACGAGGCAGTACAAAGTGAGGGGATGGCAGTAACGAGCGAAGCACTACTTTCGGAACTTGTCGGTCTCTAGGGAGCAGCTGTTTTCCGCGCTTTTTCGCCCAATTCCTCGATAAAACCCCGATATCCAATCAACTCGATCTTCTGCTCTGCCAGAAACTGGCGGAATTCGGGAGAGATCAGCAACTCACGTTCCTGCTCTCGCGACGCGCGCAACCGTGTATGGACGGCCCCCAAATCGACGTCGTCATAACCGGGATGACACACCAGTTCCCATGTTCCTTCCGGCAGGCCGGCGATCGTTTGTCGCAACAGCTTGGCGTCCACCGTCCCCGTCTCGATCACGCCGATGATGCCGTCCGGCGCGAATATTCCGGCGCGCTTGGTCTTGCTCTGAAACTGTCTTGAGAAAGTATGTAAGACACGCACCTGGCTGTACCGCTTCCATAGCTCTCGCTTGCCCTTAAACAGCTTGGCCGGCAGGGCTTTCACCGGGACAATCGGATTTCGAATCGCTCGCACGCCGCAGATTCGCGCCGCCCGTAACAGCGCCGTGAGAATCTCCGGAAACATGTGTGCGTGCTTGTGGGTGTCGAGATGGGTAACCTGCAAACCTGCAGACTGAATCTTGCGAATCTGCGCCGTGATTTCCGTAACCAGTTGATCCTGGTCAAACCCTCCCAACATCGCACGCGCAGCAAAAGCAGACAGGCTCGAAAAGAATTTCTCGGGCTCGGCCGAACGAATCGCCACCAGCGTATCGATCGTGTCCGGAGGCGAGACCGGCGTTCCGCTCACCAAAACGACGTGGCAACCAACCGAGAGACCTGGCGCCAGCCGAGCCGACCGTACTGCGTCCTCGAAAGCCGCGCCGGTCGCCATCAAGGTCGTCGAGGTGACGACTCCGCTGGAGTGAGTTTCGATGATGGCGCGATCCACGCCCGCAGTGAGTCCGAAATCATCGGCGTTGACGATCAACCTTCGCACTCAGAAAGTGTAGCAGCCGCAACGAACCTTTCTTCACGATTCGACCCGAGGCAAGAGAGAAAATTCGTGTACGGAACACGTTTCGAAATGCAGATCGGGAGCAATGCGGTTTGACCCGGAAGCAAACGCTCCAGTATCCTCAGCATAAGTTTGGCAGATGTTTTTACTCGGCAGAAGCCAGACGACATCTCTCCGCGCAGTTGGGGCGGTTAGCTCAGTTGGTTAGAGCGCCTCGCTTACACCGAGGAGGTCGCAGGTTCGAGTCCTGCACCGCCCACCATTTTTAAATCCCTCTGTAATTTTCTTGCGAAGCTTTCTCGCGAAGACGCTCGCATCCGCATGTCTCGCATCGAGGTCAACCCTCAACTAAATCATGATGGATATCCTCTAAACATCGGCATTCCAGCGATATAATGGTCACCCAGGAAACAGGTTTCCCGACGGCCGTCGTGTACAACAAAGACCGAACGGCTAACAAATACGATATGTCGCAAGCGACACATTACCCCCGACGACGCATCCCACTAGTCGACGTCCAGCTCTAGGAACTCCAGCTCCACATAAAACTTAATCCCCCGAGGTGAAAGCGCTAGATGAAACTGCGCGTTTATCTGTTAGCAACTGCGGTTCTCGCAACGTCCGGAATTCTCATCATTCTCAATGCCTGTGGCGGCAGTGGTGGTGCGTCGCAACAACCACCTCCGCCGCCGCCCGGCAAGATTCAACACGTCGTCGTCATCGTCCAGGAGAACCGCTCCATCGACAATCTCTTTCAGGATCCCAACCTGATCAAAGCCGGCGCCCACATTGCGCAAAGCGGCATCGACTCGCACGGCAACACCATTCAGCTCAAAAAAGTCCCCCTCGTCGTCGACTACAATCCCGGACACGGTCACGACTCCTTCGTCGACATGTGCGACCTGAATTCTTCCACCGGCCAGTGCCAGATGAACGGCGCGGATACCGTCCCTGTGACCTGCGAGCCCGGAGCGCAGGACTGTCCCGCACCCGACCTCACCTTCGGCTACGTCGATCCAAACGACGTGCAGCCTTACTTCGCCTTGGCCGAACAGTACACCTTCGCCGACCAGATGTTTCAGACGAATCAAGGCCCGAGCATGCCCGCGCATCAGTTCCTGCTCTCCGGCACGTCCGAGCCCTCGACTGGAAGCAACCTGTTTGCCGCCGAAAATCCCCTGACCAGCGGGCCTCCCGATGCCGGCTGTGACGCGCCTCCCGGATCCACCGTCACGCTGATCGATCCCACCGGCAGCGAAACCTCGAACGCCCCAATTTTTCCCTGCTTCGAGCACAAGACCCTGACCGATCTACTGGAAGCGAACAACAACACGTGGCGCTATTACACTCCCTCTGCGCCCGCCATCTGGACCGCTCCCGAAGCCATCAACCACATCTGTGGACCGCAGCAGACGCCCAACGGCGTCCAGTGCCAAGGCGCCGACTGGACCAACCACGTCGTCCTCAACCAGAAGCAGATTCTCACCGACATCACCAGCAATCAATTGCAGGATGTCAGCTGGGTGGTTCCCACAGCCGACGACTCCGACCACGCCGGCATGGATACCAAGGGCGACGGCCCCTCGTGGGTCGCATCGATCGTGAACGCCATCGGCAACAGTCCTTACTGGGCGAATACCGCGATCTTCATCACGTGGGACGACTGGGGAGGCTGGTACGATCACGTCGCTCCGCCCAAAGTCCTGCTCGATTGCGCGCAGTGGGGATGCGGCTATGTCTATGGCTTTCGCGTCCCGCTGATCGTCGTTTCTCCCTATGCCAAGGCCGGATACATTTCGCCCGTACAACATGATTTCGGAAGCATCCTGCACTACATCGAAGGCGTCTTCAGCTTGCCGTCCCTCGGCTTCGCCGACGCCGCCGCCGACGATCTCTCCGATTGCTTCAACTACAACCAAACCCCGCTAACGTTCCAGACAATCCCTTCGGCGTTGAAAGCCCAAGATTTTCTGGACGACAAAACCCCACCCAGCGATCCCGACGACGATTAGTGGGCTGACGATGGCACTCTTTGCGGAAAAGGCCGGTGTTGGAGTTCAGACGTCCCTCCGATCTGGACCTTGTTTTGAAAGGGTGCAGCTTGAGCTGCACCGTAAGTTGAACCTCGATTAGTCCACGTCGCGTCAAACTCGCCGACGAGGCCTGTCACTGCCGAACGAAGTCTACCGATGGGGCGTGGCTCCGCCTCTGTCGCAAATTATCGGCATCATTAATTTCCAGAACGTCATATCCTTGCGCAGACAAAAAGAAAGGGCGCGGAATCTCTCCGCGCCTGCCCGTGGTTGGCAAGATCGAACTTGTTTCCCGCTAGTCTTATTGCCGCCGTCAACGTGAACGCCGCCGTGTTGTGCTGAACGGAACCCTCGATATGCGGTACCGTCAAGGATACAGCCCGGCGCCGTCGGCGTCTGAATGTTGACAGTAGCCGTACCGGTCTTGCTCGTATCGGCTGTTGAAGTTGCGGTGATAGTTACGCACTACTTGGCACCGTCGCCGGAGCAGTGTAGAGCCCCGATGTCAGAGATCGGTGCCGCCAGCCGCAGCGAACTGACCAGGTTACAGCTGAGTTGGCAGTGTCGTTGGTCACGTTTGAGTGAATTGCTGCGTCTGTGCTGGAGCGCCTGCCAAGCTCGGATAGAGCGTATTGACAGTTGCCGGAGCGACACTCACTCCCACTGCAGGAATCGTGACCGCAGCCGTTCCAGCGGAACCGGTGGTCGGGGTAGCCGTCACAGTGAAGCTGATGGGAGTCGTGCCGGTGGTCGGAGCAGTGTAGAGCCCACTCGAACTGATGGTTCCTACAGCACCCGCACCCGTCACCGCCCACGTTACAGTCGAACTGCTGGCACTAAATTGTTGCGTCGCGCCAAGCTGCACTTGAGCGGTCGCTGGCGTGACTGTCACCGGCGCTGGTCCCGAACTTCCGCCGCCGCATGCCACCAGGAATACGGCAAACGCTAGAGCCAGGCATAGTCCGACGATTTTGTACCGGCGTGAAATCTTCCGTCCACCCAGACCCAGCAGCACAATTCCGGCAAACGGCAAACTCAACGGCAGCCACAGTCGCTGGTTTTGACTGCGGAGTTTGGTGCGGGCCGCTCCTCGCCGTACGCTCCCGGCTGCCCCACTGAAGGGACCCAAGGTTTGGATCGTGATTGTCACCGTCGTCGGCCCCCCACCCGAAGCGATGGAAGCAGGACTGTAGGCACACGTAACTCCCGTTGCTCCCGTGCACTGACCGAATGTCACCGCGCTGCTGAACGTGCCTCCTCCAAGCGGTGAAACCAGCATGGTGGTCGTAGTGGTCTGCCCAGGTTCAGCGGTGGCCGGAGCGGTAAGAGTGGGAGGAACGGTGAAGTTCTGCTCGACCGTGAGAGTGACGGTAGTGGTGGCCGTCAGGCGCCCGGACGTTCCGGTGATCGTCACCGTCGCATTTCCCGCAGAACGGCCCCGCGCTGCCGCAATCGTCAGCGTGCTCGTCGGCCGTTGTACCGGATTGAAACGCCGCCGTTACGCCCGTCGGCAAACCAGATGCCGTCAGAGTGACGTTGCCGTTAAATCCACCTACATCGTCACAGTGATAACGTGGTTTTGCCCGCCAGCGTCGGAGTGACCGTCAAATTGGTCGGAGTCGACGAAAGGAGAAAGTCGGCCCCGCCGTAACCGTGAGTGAAAGCGTCGTGGTTGCGGTCGAGCTTCCGGATGTGCCGGTAATTGTGATAGTGGTTGTACCAGGTGTTGCCGCTGCCGCTAGCAGTCAGCGAGAGCACGCTGGTTGCTGTTGTCGGAAGTAGGATTGAAAGTTGCGGTCACCCCGTGGGCACGTTGGAAGCCGCGAGGCTGACGGTGCCAGTGAATCCATTCAAATCAGTAACAGTGATCGTGCTCGTTCCTGCCGCCCCGCCTTGAGAAATCGATACTGACGTTGGAAGGGCCGCGAGCGTGAAGCTCGACCTGCAAGAAGCCTTCCATGCGACCGCAAGTTTGTCGGCATCCACCGAACCAAGACCGGTTACGAGGTTATAGCCGGTGGTGGGGTCCGCATTATAGGAATTGAACCCTAGGAAGTCCGCGCCTCGCGCCCGTACTCGGGCACTGGAGCGCGGCTGGCCAAGGGTCTCCCGAAACGACCCGAAGTGGGGGTTCCCGGCTGACACAACGCGCCGTCCGAGTAGGATCCGGTTGAAGCGGTTGTAACGGGATTGAAAGCGTGGTTTGTAGAGTTCGCCGCCGCCAGCGAGTAGAGAATTGGATTGATGTTGCCGAGTCCTTCGCTGGCCGCCAGATACTGGTTGAGCAAAGTCACCATGCCCGCGAAAACTGGTGTCGATACCGAAGTTCCGCCGAAGATCGAACAAGGCTCAGTCCCCGCAAAGCAGGCATTGAGCATGTCGGTGATTCCCGTGGTGGGAGAGTCGCACGTGCTGCTTGATCCCGTACCGCCGAGCACGGCCGAGTTGGTGCAAACGAGATAGCCGGGAAAATTCGGAGAAGCCAGCAACGAAACATCGGGCGAATAACGGCTGGGCGTGCTGGTCAAGCCGAATCCGCTCGGGTTGATCGTAGCCTCGCTGATCCCGACTGCCACGAAGGCCGCGCGAAACCAGTCTGGCAAACGCCATTCACGTCGATCGTGACGCAATTGCTGACGCCCCCTCCACCAGCGGAGATACCGAGGGCGGTTTGGCAAGACCGTCGCCCAGCTATCGTGACTGTAAATCGCCACCGACATTGCAGGGACTCGCTGGCGTGCAAAGCAGGCCCAATTCCTGAGAGTCGTTCCACGGCTGCTCAGGAATATAGCCCTTCGCAGAGGCGCCCCCGGTGCCATTCGACGCGTTCCAATAGGTCGAACTATATTCGTTCGGTGAGATGGCTGGAATGGACGTGCCACCGACTCCGGTGACGTACTGACTGCTGGCCGGGTAAGCCACTGCATAGCCGAAGACCGCGAGGTTATTCCCGAAGTCGCACTCGGCCGCCCCCGTATCTCCCGAAGAGTTTAAAAACGTGATGCCTTCGAGGTTGGCTTGCAACAGCTCAGCCTCGTCCGAACTAAAGGTGCCTTCAGCCCGAAGTTCCATCGCGTCGGGAGTAAGCCTCCAGCAGTCTCGCAGGGGCTCGTGTAGCTCATCGTGATGACTGGCGCTACGGTATTGTCGACCGCGTAATACCAAGAGTCCCAAACGCCGAAGCCGGTAGGGTCAGTTGAATTGACGAAGATGACTTGCGCTTTCGGTGCAGTGGCTCCCGACCACTCCAGGTCGAGGTCGGCCTCGGGTAAGTCGCCGTCGTTAATCGTCGTGGCACTCCCGTTTACCAGAATGTACTTAAAATTGCTGGTGTTGCAGGCCGTGATTATGTCGCTGCTCGTCGTACAACTGATCGCGGAAAGTCCAAAGTTTTGACGGAAGTTGGTCAGGTCGGTCTGATAAACCCCGGTTTCTCCAATGACGGCGAGGGACTGCCCGGTTCCGTCCAAACCTTGCAGGGTGCTGACGTCATACATGGCGGAGATGTCGCCCGGAGCTATGAAATAGTTGTCACCAGAATTGACATAGGTGTAAGCGGGATTGCCGCGCTTCGCCTGGGACTTTGGCCGGAAGTTATTCAGTCCGTGAAAGCCAGTCACAATGCCGGATAGCGCAGTTGGAATCGCCGGAGGAGTTGTGTTCGCGAAATAGGTTTGGCCGTCCAATTTGAAATTATGAATCTCGGTTTGGAATGCGCGCTCGACCTGCGCAGCCGTGCCGCTGAACACGAGAAAGTCACGTCCACGGGCCGTCCTTACAATCGAGAATCCCTGTGATTGCAGCCATACAGTGATCTTCTTGAGATCGTTCTCACTGAGGCCGAAGCGAGCGCCGTACTGTTCGGGCGTGAGCCACTTGTGATACGAAGCCGAGCGCGGATTCTGCTGGTTCAAATACAGCGCGTCCAGTTCTTTCTTCTGCGCGGCGGACGGAACAGTCAATAACGTGATGTAGTTCATGCTTAACGAAGAGTCGACCAGCCCTTGGTCTGACGCTTGTCGAGCTTGTCGCGGTAGTCCCTCCGGCAGCCTAACTGTTTGGCCAGGAAGAATCGCACCGTTAATCCGGTCCGCCGACGCGGCGAAGCTAAGGCTCGACAGAATCACAAGGCAGAGGATGAGGATCGAGAATCTGGACGAGAGCGTACACACCGCAGGCGAACGTCGCATGGTTACTCCGTGGCAGAGCTTAATTTGTTAGGGGACTCGGAAGCATTATCCCTGCTTCTCTCTGTCTGATCAAGTTATTCTTCGCGGAGTTGTATGAATGTCAAAACTTAGTAAACACTTGTGACTAACGTCACAGGAAGAACTACGAAAGGGTTTACAACGTTTCGCGCAATGCTCTACCGCCTGAGTGTCGTGAAAGTCCGCTCCCCTGTAGCTTGGAACGCGACAATGCCGACGCATTTCCCCCGCCAGTCGCGACGAAAACTCCGGTCCAGGAACTTGCGCGGGTGGGAACTTAAACTTCGGCCAGCTCTTCTTCCAATAACTGCTTGTTATAAAGATCGGTGTAATACCCGTTGCGCGCGATCAATTGGTCATGGGTGCCTTGCTCCACGATCTTTCCCTGGTGCAGGACGGCGATGGAGTCGGCATTGCGCACAGTCGAAACGCGGTGGGAGATGAAAATCGTCGTGCGTCCACGCATAATCTCGCGCAGATGGTTCAAAATCTTGTCCTCCGTCTGTGTATCAACGCTCGAAAGCGCGTCGTCGAGGATCAGAATACGCGGGCTGCGCAGCAGCGCGCGGGCAATCGCGGTACGCTGCTTTTGACCTCCGGAGAGCGTGATGCCGCGCTCGCCGACCATCGTGTTGTATCCCTCGGGGAAGCTTTCGATGTCATGTGCGATGTTGGCAGCCTCTGCGGCCGCCCGAATCTCGGCGTCCGTGGCCTCGCCGTTTTCCTGCGAGATGCCGAAGGCAATGTTCTCTCGGATCGTATCGCTGAAGAGAAAAGTCTCCTGCGGCACGAATCCGATCTGGCGCCGAAGACTATCGAGAGGGAACTCGCGGATCGGGCGTTGGTCGATGAGAACCGCGCCGGGCGCGGCATCGTAGATCCGCGGGATGAGGTTGACGAGCGTCGTCTTGCCCGAACCCGTTGGCCCGACAATGGCGAGGCTTGACCCCGCCGGGATCGAGAGGTTGATGTCCTCGAGAATCGCGACGCCGTCGTAAGCAAAAGTCAAATTACGGAATTCGACCCCTCCCGCAATCTCGCTGTAAGAACGAGCGACTCGTTCGTCCTGCCCCACGGGGACGCCCTGCGCTCCAGACCAACCAGCTTCGTCGCCAATCTCAGGCTTCTGCGACAAGATTTCTTGGATGCGCACCATACTGGCCGTCCCCCGCTGGAAGATGTTGATCACCCATCCCAGCGCAATCACGGGCCAAGTCAGTTGGACCATATAAGTATTAAAGGCTACAAAGTCCCCCACGTTCATCTTGCCTTGCAGAACTTCCCGTCCGCCAAGCCATAAAACAATGACGACCGCCGCGCCCAGCATCAGTTCAAGCGTCGGCCACAACATGCCCATCAGCCGAACCAACCCGAGGCTGCGGCGAATATATTCCTGATTGGCGCTTTCGAAGGCCGCGATCTCCGCCTGTTCCTGGATGTAGGCGCGAATCACCCGCGCTCCCGAGAAATTCTCCTGCGCGCGCGCAGAAATATCCGAAAACATGGCCTGAATACGCTCAAACCGCTCGTGAATACGCCGTCCGAAGTATTGAATGACGATACTGGTGATGGGTAACGGCAGGAAGGCATAAATCGTCAACTTAGGGCTGATGGCCAGCATGAACGCCAGCGCCCCCGCGGTAAAGACAATCGTGTTCGCCGAATACATAATGGCGGGGCCGAGCAGCATGCGTACAGCGTTGAGATCGTTCGTGGCGCGCGCCATGATGTCGCCCGTGCGATTCTTCTGGTAGTACGAGTAGCTGAGCCGCTCGAGGTGGGCGAAGAGATCGTTGCGCAGATCAAATTCGATGTCGCGCGAAATACCAATAACCACCCAGCGCGTCAAAAACTGGAAGATGCCTTTGACCAGGGCAATAGCAAGGATGAGCAGAGCCGACGTGAGCAGCTTGTGTCGCGTAACACCGTGATTCAGATCGTTGACGGCCCGGCGTATGACTTGCGGAAAGAGGATCCAGACGCCGTTGTTAAAGAGAACGCAGATTCCGCCCCAGATGAGGCCACTACGATACCGTTTGAGATAGGGAACGAGCGGGCGTAGATTCTTCGGCACCATAGGTCGAGCGGAGAGTAGTTCGGGCGCGAGCCAACGATTCGCGTCCCGTTGTAGATGAGATTGTAGCAGCGCGGGATGACGATTTTCTCGGTTCGGGCGCTAGCGCGATGAACGTTAAGGTGAGGAGTAGAGCGGTCCACGCAGAGAGCATACCGGCGGCGAACATTAATCCGGAGTAGAGCAGGTGTTCCATTCGGCTTCCTCACTTTATGTGGCCGAGTAAAAAGGCCGGGCGAGAAGGGAGGTTGGAGGTTCCACTCCCCGCCCGGGTTGGAGAGAATTCGCTCAAAACGGCTTGCTGCTACACCGCGTTACTGCATTTCGAGAGAAAGAAAAATCCTGTCTCTCGCGGGAAGACTTAGTCGGCTGGCGGTGCCGGCGGCCCATTTTTCATGCGCGCTTCGCGTTTCGCCTCAAAGTTCGCCAGCTTCGTCTTCTGGTCGGCTGTCAAAACCTGCATCATTTCAGCCTTGATGCGGGCGTGCTGCACTTGCAGTTCGATCTGTGTCTGCGCATTCGCCGTGGCTAGGGCGCGGGTCTTGGTTTCATCGAAAGGACCGCTCTGTTCGAGAGCGCGCATGGCGGCGCGGTTCGCATGCTCCTGTTGCATCAGAGGCTGCAGCGTCGGCTTCTCTTTCTCCCAGATCGCCTTAACCTGATCTTGCTGCGCGCTGCTGAGGTCGAGATAGTCGGAGAAAAAGCCCATCATCTGGCCGAAGTCGCCGTCCGGGCCACCGTGTCCATGAGGACCTTGCGCGGCCGCAAACGCGACGGCCAGCATGAGAGCGGCGCCGATAGAGAAAATGCGAGTACGAGTCGATTTCATTAAAAGCTCCTTGATAAACAAGTACTGATACCTGAATGTCGGTGGAGTCCGGGTGCACCCGAACATCTACGCAAATAAGAACATGATTTAAGAAAATAAGAGGTAAAGAGTCGGTCAAGCGCGGTAAAGTTTTGTAAAGGGCAAAAAAACGCCCGTCGCTGCTCGTCGTTCGCTGTTCGCGAAAAGCCAACGGCGAACCGCCAACAGCGTATTTTACAAATCACAAATCTTTACTCCGCGACGCGCGGTGAAGGTGTTAGATGATTAAGAGAATGGAACACGTACTGGTGGTGGATGACGACGTCGAGTTGTGCGGACTGGTACAGGAGTACCTGACTGCGGAGGGCTTCAGCCTCAAGGCTGTCCATGACGGCGAACAGGGCCTGCAACAGGCCCTGACCAACGAATATTCGCTTGTGGTCCTCGACGTCATGCTGCCCGGCATCAACGGATTTGAAGTGCTGCGGCGCATCCGTAGCGTCTCAAAAATTCCCGTTCTATTGCTCACCGCTCGCGGCGAAGATGTGGACCGCATCGTAGGACTGGAAATTGGCGCGGATGATTATCTGCCCAAGCCGTTTAATCCTCGCGAACTCGTCGCGCGCATCCGTGCCATTCTCCGGCGAACCAAACCAGTTAAGGCCGCCGACGCTGTACCCGAAGTGCTGACCGTCGGCGATGTCGAGCTCGATCCGGCGACCCGCAGCGTGCAACGCAACGGTCAGCCGGTCGACTTGACGTCGGTCGAGTTCAACCTGCTCGAAGTTCTTTTGCGCGAGGCGGGACGCGTGGTAACGCGCGAGCGCTTGGTGAACGCCGTTCTCAGCCGAAAGTTCATGCCATTCGACCGCAGTATCGACATGCACGTCAGCAAAGTGCGCCGGAAGCTGGGAGACTCGGAAGACGACGGCGATCACATAAAGACGATAAGGGGCGTCGGCTACATGTTCGCACGTCCCGCAAAAGTGAAAAAATAGTGTTTTGGCTTTTAGTCCTTAGCGAACAGCCAAGAGCCAACAGCTAAAAGCGGTTTTACAAATGAAAAGCCTTTTTCTCAAGATCTTCTTGTCGTTCTGGATCGCGCAGGCACTTTTCGTTGTGCTCGCGATTCTAGCGACGATTGCCCTCAGCCCCCGCCGGCATGGGATCGAGAGCGAAGGCCCGCAGATTCTGGCGGAAATCGTCAACGCCTATCAAAGCGGAGGAGAGCACGCCGCCCACGATTACGTCGAAGAACTTTGGCGCTCCCAGCATGTCTGGGCCTCGGTCTTTGATCCCTCCGGACACGAAATTTCCGGACGCCATCCGCGGATGGAAGATCTCGGACCAGGCGGTCCACCTGCGGATAGTCCGTTGCGCGCCGGTCCGCCGCGCCATCGCGGCTGGATGGATAATCTTCTTCCCGACCGCGTCATTCGGCAGGCGCTCACCCTTGATGGCAAGCGCTACACCCTGGTTCTCGTCTTGCCGCCCGGTCCCAGAGTATTTTTCGGCCCCCATGAAATCCCGGGCCTGGGCATCGCAATCGCCGTCATCACCTCAGGTCTGATGTGCTACTTCCTGGCATGGTCGATGACCAGTCCCGTAACGCGCCTGCGCATCGCGGCGCAGAGCCTGGCGGCCGGCGATTTGACTGCGCGCACCGGTGCTCCGCAAAGTGGCGCGCACGACGAAATGACCGAGTTGATGCGTGACTTCGATCGCATGGCCGAGCGCATCGAGGGCCTGGTCGATTCGCAGTCGCGCTTGCTCAAAGATGTTTCGCACGAACTCCGGTCTCCGCTCGCTCGTTTGAGCGTAGCGCTCGGCCTCGCCCGCCAGAAGGCCGGCCCCGAAATCGAAGGCTCCCTCAACCGGATCGAACTGGAGGCCGATCGTCTGAACCAGCTCATTCAGCGCTTGCTGACCATTTCCCGCATGGAGTCCGGCACCGAAGGACCGCACAAAACAGTCTTCTCGCTCCGCGACTTGGCCGAGCAGGTCGCCCACGATGCCGAATACGAAACGCCGGGCCGCGGCTGCCACGTCTCCTCGACCAGCGACCTCACCGATATCGATAAAGACGAATTTCTGGTCGAAGCCGACCCCGACCTGCTGCGCAGCGCCATCGAGAATGCAGTAAGGAACGCAACACGGTATACTGCCGAAGGTACTACGGTGGAGGTGCGACTGGAGCGGCAGCACGGGTCGAACGGCAATGGCGACGAGATTGTCATTCGCGTGCTGGACTCGGGTCCAGGCGTTCCGAACGAGGCGCTCTCGAAGATTTTTGAGCCTTTTTATCGACTGGACGACGCCCGCAACCACCGAACCGGGGGTGCGGGACTCGGACTTTCGATCGCAGATCGGGCCATCAGGCTTCACGGCGGCCAGGTTCGCGCATCCAACCGCAAAGAGGGTGGGTTAGAGGTTGAAATCCGGATTCCGGCTGCTGCCGGGTTTGCTCTTCCCGCTCATTCCTGATACAAAAATTGGTTTCAGCCACAAGCTTGCGTCTCCGTGATAGCCAGCAGGGAATTGCCTGTGGAGAGGAAGCGGCTGAGCACGCCCAACCGGCCAAACTGCGCCGCTTGGAGACTGTCTTGGAGAGCTGATGTCGAAGAAAATCGGTGGAATCGTTGCGCTTGCGGGCCTGTGCGCCCTCAGTTTGTTACTGCTCAATTGCGGCAGTTCTTCTTCCCGGCCCTCCGGCGTTCTCTACGTCCTCACCGAGGGCGGTACGGGCATTGGCAACGTGATCAGTTCCTATTCCGTCAACTTGAATAGTGGCGAGTTGTCGCTGGTCAACTCAAACGCAAGCGCCTGCCCCACAGCGCCGACGCAAGGCAATCCCAGCCCCTGCGGCGCTCCCGTCAATATCGTTCTCGACCCGACCGGCAGCGTGGCCTTTGTCCTCGATCAAGGCTTGCCCTGTGTGGAACAAGCGGTACAAATAGGGCCGAATCAATACGACTATCAATGTATCGCGGGCTCGAATCCTCCCGTCTTACCCACGATTTATCCTTATGCTGTAGGCGACGACGGCAGCCTCACGGGGCCCGCCACAGGAGTGACTTGGAGTTGCCCGGGACTCACCTTCTCCAACCCCTGTAACGAATCAACCGTAGCCATGGCTCGGGATGCGGCCGGCCAGTTCCTGTTTGTCATCAATCATGGCTCCTTCCCTTCGCCCGGAAAAGGAGATCCTTCCGAGCCGGCCTATGCCTCCTGTCCCCATGTTCCCACCGATTACACGGACGTCTGTCCCTCGATCACCGTTTTTGTTATGAAGCCCGGTTCGCCGACACTGACTGTAGCTCCCGGCAGTCCGTTCTACCTCAGCAAGATTCCTACCGCGCTCTCTACCGTTTCTTTCAGCGCACAGGGTTCTAACAACTCGCAAGAACTTCTTTTCGTCACCGAAAATCAGGACATTTGCACCGCCAACTGTCAAACTCACAATCCCAACGACAACGCCGTGAGTGAATACCTGGTCAGCTCCACGGGAACGCTAAGCGAGTTGCCGAATTCCCCCTACGCCATCAACGCCGTCGATCCCGTCTCGGTTCAGGCCGTCAACACCAATCAGGTCGGGCAAAACGCCACGGGAGTCTACGTCTACGTAGGCAACAACGGCTCCACTGGAGACCTCAATCCGTTTTACGTATGCACCGTACAAACGTCGATCTGTACCGCGCAGGATGTAATCAATAACGGAACCCCGGTCTATCTCATGGCTCCCTTGGTACAGGCCTGTTCCAAGCCGCCTTGCGATCCTGTGCTGCCCAGCGCCGCCGGACTGAATCCGGTGGGCATGGTCGTCGATCCCACCAACAATTTTTTGTACTCCATCAGCAACGGCTCGAATCAGGTTTTCGGATTCAAGATCAACACGACCACCGGCGTATTAACCGCACAGACCCCCGCGAATCAGCCCACGGGATCCCAGCCGGTCTCGATCGCCTTACATCCCAGCGTCAACAACACAGGTCAGTTCCTGTTCATTTCGAACAGCAATTCTGACAACATCAGTTCCTTCGTCCTGAATACCACTGCTGGCTCGATGAGTAGTCCGTCCACGGTGGTCGCCCCCGAGACGCCAAGCGGCCTCACGGTGCGATGAAAGATTGAATCATTGAAAAGATTGAATCATTGAATGATCGGGTCATTGAATCATTGAAGACCATGAACAATTGAGTCAGTGACTCAATCATTCAATGCCCCGATGTTCTCTAGGTGGGCATGCGCAAGATCAAATAGCCGCCGATAAATCCAAACACCAGGTCAGGCGACCATGCGGCCACGGCGGGCGGAAGCTGGCTTAGATTTCCCATCGCCTCAAATAATCCAGAGATGGTCCAATAGACGACGCCGATGCCAATCGCCGTCGCGATGCCCGCGACTGCCGATCGTTTCCCCGCCGACAGTGCGAAGGGAATCGCAAGCATAGCCATGACCAGCGTGATCAGAGGATAGGCAATCTTCTTCTGCAACTGCACGCGCAGACGCACAACGTCGAATCCGCTCTGCTCCAGATCACGAATGTAGCGCCGCAGCTCGTCGTAACTCATCTCCGACGACTGCTTGATTTCTTTCTTGAAATACGCCGGCTGCTCCGCCAGTTGCGGATAAGTCGCTGCGTCGAACTTGTGGTAGCTATCGATGGCCGAGCCGTTCAGGCTGCGCTCCCATCCTTCTTCATATACCCAGCGTTCCATCTGCTCTGACCAGTGCGCGCGATCGGCGGTGATGCGGTGCGTGATCTGGAAGGTATGCGGGTCGAACTGAAATACTGTCACTCCGGCAAAAACATCGCGGTCGGGATCGAAAAATTGATAGTAGTAAATGTCGTTGTGCTGCCCGAAAATCCACTTGCGATCCGGACGTAAATAAGTCTGTGCCGGCTTACCCTTAATGCGGTTGCGCAGCGCGTCCTGCCGCTTGTTGGTATAAGGAAGATAGAGTTGATCCGAAAGAAACAGAACTCCGCCCACCAGCGTCGACGCGATCAAAACAGGCACGATAATGCGATACAAGCTGATGCCGGTCGCCTTAATCGCAGTAATTTCATTGGAACGCTGTAACAGTCCAAACGTCACCAGCACCGCCAGCAGCATGCTGAGAGGTGTCGTGTTGTACAGGAAATACGGCACCACATTCAGCAGGTATTCGCCGACAGTAAGCGGCGAGACCTGGTTGCGCAGAATATCTCCCAGTAACTCAAAGAGAGTGAAGACGAGCAGCAGCATCAGGAACGCGGCGACGATCATCGTGAAATAAAGCGCAAAGCCGCGCAGCACGTAATCGTCGAGAATGGTCGGAAACCGTAGATTAAACAAGCGCCAGCGGCGGGGCCAGCGCGTCAAGATGCTCTCGCGAGCCTTCCGGTGAATAGCACTCTTCAGTACCGAGCCATTCCAGCCGAGATCGAGGCCGTTCGCATCCGACGTCTCAAGTCCGGATTGCTTTTTTCTCCAACCCTTGAACCACACGCGAATTCCAGCCAATTCAATGGGGCGCCGCTCCGACTGCCAGAGCAGAAAAACGCCGCCGACCAGAAAGACAAAGTCCGCGAGCCATACCCCGACGGCGGGAGGAAGCGTGCCTTGCTTCGCAAATGAAACGCCGATCAAAGAGACGGAATAATAAAGAAACACGAGAAGAATAGTCAGCACAAAACCGCTGGATTTTCCGCCCTTCTTCGAAGAAAGACCCAGCGGGATTCCGACCAGCGCGAGCACGATGCAAGCCGTCGGCAGAGCAAGACGGTTATGAAATTCGATCAGATTCCACCTTCGCGTCACCGGATCCGCAGCCCGCGCAGTACGCAGCAAATCGCCAATCTTCATCTCATGCAGCGAAGTGGGCTCATGTTCCTGCGCGGCTTGCGACATCGGAACCTGCAAGGGAATATCTGTCGTCTGGAAAGTCGAAATCTGATACTGATCAGGATTCCTGGGATCGGTCTCGTGCGTCGAACCATTAGTCAAATGCAGGTCAAGCCGGTCGGCTCCCTGGCTTACCAGCAGTCCTTCCCGCGCCAGGCTGATGCGCGGCGCCGCTGGATCGCTAAGATCAGCCAGGAAAACGCCTTTCCAGACCGCTCCTCCAGACATCGCCTTGACGTCCTGTACATAAAGAACAGTCTTCGGGAACCCTTCGTAAAAGACGCGCGGTTGCACTTCGAACGAAGCCTGCGAGCTTTTGAGATTGTCTTGAAGCTTTCCCAGTTCGGCGAGCGAACGGGGCGCGAGATAAACGCTATTCGCAAGAGCCAGCAGCCACGCGACGATGACGAAGAACGAGATGATCCGTAGGAAGGTCCAAACGCCAAGTCCGCTGGCGCGCATCGCAGTGATTTCGCTGTCGGCCGCAAGCCGGCTCAGTCCAATCAGGATCCCAACCAGAACACCCATGGGAATGGTGTAGGTGAGCGCCACCGGGACGGTAAAGAAAAACACTTCCGCAATGCTGGGCAGCGGCGCGCTATTGCGAACAACAAGTTCTAGGATGCGTCCGAGGTCGCGCGTGAAAAGGACGAAAGTAAAAACCGCCGCGCCGATCAAGGCGTGGGAGACAACTTCTCGCAGAATGTAGCGGGTGAGGATGCGCATCCGCAGGTTGGAAAACTCAATTTCGAGTCTAGCACGAGCGCTGGGGCAAAGAAGAAATCAGCGTCAAAAAGCTAACCAGTCAGATCCCGCCAGTCGACGCGAGCTACTGTGTGCCAATACCGGTGAGCGGAACAGTCTGGCTGGCCGAAGGAATTTTATTCAAACCGTTGTCAGTGAATGTCGCCGTACCCTTGACCGCGCCCACGTTCTGCGGCACGAAGCTGATGCCCACGTTACAGGCTCCCCCCGGGACCAAAGAAAAATCGTCCGTGCAACCCGGAGATGTGTATGTATATCCATTTTGGATAAATCCAGAACTCACGCTCAGGGCAGGGGAGACCGCGTTAAGCGGCTGCGTTCCAGCGTTTTGAATCGTAACGAACTGCGGATTAGTGGCGGTGCCCACCGCAACTTGTCCAAAGTCCAAGGTTGCGGGCTGGGAAACCTCGAGTTCCATTAGAACGCCGGTCTCCTGTGCAATGAAGAGATTTCCGGAACCATCCAACGCGAGTGCGAACGGTGCTTCGATTGAATATACGGGGGTAGATTCCCGGCCTCCGCCTGCTGGACACTCATCAATTTGCTCCGCGTCGAAGTCTGCGAGGAAAACGTCGCCCGCTGCATCGACGGCGACTCCGGTAGGGGCGAGCCCTACGCAAACGTTTTGTCGATAACGAGCATCGCCCTTCGGAAATTCCCAAACGAGTTCGTTGATTTCATCGGCGACAAATACGTCGCCTGCGCCATCCACCGCTATTCCTTCCGGTGTGACGTTAGGTTCCCCATCGGTATACCCCTGCAATAGCGTCGTCTGCTCGCCCGTGACGCCACTCACTTTCACCACGCGATTATTGCCAGAATCGGAGACGTAGACGTTTCCCCACTTGTCGACTGCCACACCAACCGGATGAAACAATCCCTCACCGAGCGTTGTTGTTTCATTCGTATGCGGGTCGATTTTGTCTACCATCCCAAGCGAGAAATCCGAGGCATAGATGTTGCCGGCACCATCCAGCGCGATGCCGCCGACATTACCAATACTGCCAAAAACTACCCAGGGTTTACCCCGAGCAAATTTGGCAACGCCGCCATATACGGGCACGAATATATCTCCGGCCGCATCGACCGCCACCGCCCCAAAGAAATCCTCGATCCCCGTCACCGGAGCGTTAACCAGGGGACTCGGATAGAAAGCAGGCAACGGCCCTTGGCCCTCCCCATCCAGCAGCGTTGTTATCAATACGTTCCCCGCAGTATCCGTAAGCTCAACCGCGCCCACCCTTACTCCAGGCGCGATCGGAGCAAACGTCACACTAACCTTGCAAGACTGCCCCTCCAAAAGTGAGCCCCGGCAATCGGTACCGCTGAGCGTGAAATCAAGATTGGGTGTACCCTGCGTGACCACATGCGTCTTGCCAAACACGGTCGTCGCTTCGACCGTATAAGTGAGCTTCATCGTCCGCCTGCACGGTTTCGGAGACGTCTGCCCCTTCGAACAGATATTTACTTTATTGAAATCAACCGCGTTGGCTGGACCCTGAATCGCTGAATTGCCCTGTTGTGTTGACACAGACAACTGCGATTTCTGAGCCATCAAAGCAGACGCGGTCAGAATTAGAAGAGAGACACAGAGGCAGTAACCACGCATGAAACCCTCGCAAGACCCAAAAGGGTGACAGCGTTACGAGGCCATGTCAACCGAAGAATAGGTTCGTTGGCAGGGTATGGAGCCCGGACGGAGAGTACGCCCGTCGTAAAGAGCGAACTTATGCTTTTTTCAGAAACAGCGCTCCCAGCGGTGGCAGTGTCAGCCGCAGCGAATAAGGCCGCCCGTGAGTACTTTCAGCGAGCGCCTCGGTCCCCCCCATATTGCCGGAACCGCTCCCGCCATACTCGCGTGCATCGCTGTTAAGTAGTTCTTTCCAATAGCCGCCGAACGGTACGCCAACCATATATCCTAGGCGCGGCACCGGCGTGAAGTTGCACACGACCAGCACGGGATTATCTTCCTCCCGCCCTTTGCGCAACAGAGAAATGATGCTTCGCGGCGAATCGTTACAGTCCACCCACTCAAACCCTTGCGGATCGTTGTCGAACCAGTGCAGAGACGGCTCGCTGCTATAAAGACGGTTCAGCTGTTCGACCCAGTTCATCAAACCGCGGTGCACCGGATACTGCAGCACATCCCAGTCCAGGCTGCGGTCGTGTCCCCACTCGCTCACCTGCCCGAACTCGTTGCCCATGAATAGCAGCTTCTTGCCCGGCTGCGCGAACATATATCCGTACAGCAGCCGCAGGTTAGCGAATTTCTGCCATTCGTCGCCCGGCATCTTGCCGATCAACGATCCCTTGCCATGCACCACTTCGTCATGACTGAGCGGCAAAACAAAATTTTCCTGGAAGGAATACAGCATCCGAAATGTCAGCTTGTTCTGGTGATACTGACGGTGAATCGGATCCTGCTGAAAGTATTCCAGCGTGTCGTGCATCCAGCCCATATCCCACTTCAACCCAAAGCCCAATCCGCCGAGATGCGTCGGCCGCGACACCATGGGATAGGAAGTCGACTCTTCCGCATAAGTCTGAATGTCAGGATGCTCTTTGTAAGCTTCCGAATTGAATCGCCGCAAGAAGTCGATGGCCTCGAGATTTTCGCGCCCGCCGTACTTATTCGGAATCCACTCTCCATGTTTCCGCGAGTAATCGAGATAAAGCATCGAGGCCACGGCATCCACGCGTAATCCGTCGATGTGATATTTGTCGAGCCAGAACATGGCGCTCGAGAGCAGAAAACTACGAACCTCCGTGCGCCCGTAGTTAAAGATCATCGTCTTCCAATCGGGATGGAAGCCCTGGCGCGAATCGGAATGCTCGAACAGATGCGTCCCGTCGAAGAACGCCAGCCCGTGTCCGTCAGAAGGGAAGTGCGATGGCACCCAATCTAGAATCACGGCGAGCCCCTGCTGATGCAGGTAGTCGACGAGATACATGAAATCCTGCGGCGTCCCGTAACGCGATGTCGGAGAAAAATACCCCGTCGTCTGATATCCCCAGGACCCGTAAAAAGGATGCTCCATAATCGGAAGCAGTTCGATGTGCGTGAATCCTAATTTATTGGCGTGGTCGGCGAGCCGAGGCGCGATCTCGCGATAGGTCAGCGAACGGTTATGCTCTTCAGGAACGCGCATCCACGAGCCTAGATGCACCTCATAGATCGACATCGGCGCATGCAGCGAGTTGGCCGCAGCCCGCTTGTCCAGAAAACCCCCATCGTTCCACGAGTAATCGAGATCCCACACAACCGAAGCCGTCCGCGGAGGCTTCTCCGCGAAGAGCGCCACCGGGTCCGCCTTCTCCGTCTCGTGTCCGTGCTTATTCGAGCTGATGTGGAACTTGTATAACCTTCCCTTACCCACTCCCGGGACAAACCCTTCCCAGATTCCCGACGAACCACGCGGTTGCAGCGGATGAGACTGCTGATTCCATCCGTTGAAATCCCCGACCACCGAAACGAACCGCGCATTCGGAGCCCAGACTCCGAAGACCGTACCCTTCGTGCCCTTCGACTCCACCACGTGCGCGCCCATCTTCTCGTAAATGCGATAGTGACTGCCTTCGTTGAAGAGATAAAAATCTTCGGCCGTCAGAAGGGAAACGTCGTAGCGAACCGGGGATTCCTGAGTGGTGGGTGTCTGGCTCATGATTTCACTCGGTATAGTCTAGTCCAATTCGAAAGGGCCCGACATCAGGTGAACAACGGACGATCCGCCCTTGCGGCACCTAAAACGCTCTATCGTTGCTTTGCCTTGCGTTCATCCCGCTTCGCCTTGGCCCAGCCTTCTTTTACGCTTTGCCGTGCGCGGCCCAAAGCCAACGAGTCCGCCGGAACATCTTCTGTGATGCTACTTCCCGCCGCCACGTATGCGCCGTGGCCAATTTTAATTGGCGCCACCAGCGTAGAATCGCTGCCAATGAAAACACCATCTTCAATGATCGTCTTGTGCTTGTTCACGCCATCGTAATTGCAGGTGATTGTCCCCGCGCCGATGTTCACGCCCTCGCCGATCTCTGCGTCGCCCAGATAGCTCAGATGGTTCGCCTTCGATCCTTTGCCCAACCTGATTTTCTTCGTCTCAACAAAGTTGCCGACGTGCGCTCCTTCGCCGATCTCGCTTCCCGGCCGCAAATGCGAATAGGGACCAATCGTCGCTCCGGCGCCCACGCGCGAATCCTCCATGATCGTCCCCGGCCTCACCAGCACCCCGTCGCCGACCACGGAATTCCCAATCACCGTGTAAGACCGAATCCGGCAATCCGATCCGATCTTCGTGTTGCCTAGCAACTGTACGAAAGGTTCAATCACCGTGTCGGCGCCCACCTCCACGTCGCTGTCGATCACGCAAGTATGGGGATAGAACACGGTGACGCCCACGTCCAGCAGTTCGCGACATTTCGCCAGGCGCAGTCTCGCATCCAGCATCATCATCTCCGCTCGCGTGTTGCTGCCCAGCACTTCGCCCGCATCGCTAGTCTTGATCGCCACCACTTTCCTGCGAGCCTTGTTGAACACTCCCGCCATATCCGTCAGGTAGTACTCACCATGTGCGTTGTTGGTGGAGAGCTGATCAATGTGTTCGTACAATGCGGGGCCGTCAAAAGCGTAGAAACCAGAATTAATCTCCCGGATGATCTTCTGCGCCGGCGTCGCGGATTTTTCTTCGACAATCGCCGTAACGATGGCCTCTTTCCCTGCCTTCGCGCCAGAACCTTTGCGGATCACGCGACCATATCCCGTGGGATTCTCGAGATCGGCAGTGAGCAATGTCATCGTTGCCTGCTGGCCGCTGTGAAAATCACTCAAGCTGCGAATCGTCTCCGCAGTAATCAGCGGAGCGTCCCCCGAAAGCACGATAACCTGGTCGTACCCGGAAAGCGCTTTGCGCGCGACCATGAGCGCATGGCCCGTTCCGCGCTGCTCAGACTGCAGTACAAAATTCACCCCGCTAGCCGAAACCGCCTCGCGCACGCGCTCCGCCTCATGTCCGACAATTACGAAAATATCCCGCGGGGACACGACTTTTCTCGCAGTAGCGATGACATGGGCCAGGATCGGCTTCCCACCGACCTCATGCAGGACTTTCGGATGTTTTGATTTGAGACGCGTACCCTTGCCCGCCGCCATAATGGCGATTGCAATCCGAGGAGACGCCGAAGGGGCCGAGGCTGACTTCTTCTTAAGCGTTTTTTTCATGCTTAGCCAATATATCGCGAACCATGTGGCCGAGACTTGCCGTCGAACGGTCTAGTCGTTCAATCCTAATCATTTAACGAGCAACTGCAATCCGCCGCCGGAACGTGCGCCTTCAGAAAATCTGCCACCCGCTTGTAGGCGTCGATCTGGTTTTCAACTTTCGAAAAACCGTGGCCTTCGTTCTCATAGACCTTGTATTCGACAACACCGTTACGCTTCTTAATCGCGTCGACGACCTGCTGTGACTCCGACTTCGGGCAACGCGGGTCATTTCCCCCCGCCAGCAGGTACAGCGGAGCCTTAATCTGGTTCACAAAATTAATCGGCGATCGATCTTCGTAGCGCGCCTTATTCTTCTCCGGATCCCCCATGGTTGCGAGATCAGATTGCTGCAGCACCGGATCTTCGTTCTGAAGTTCCGTGAACCAATTGACAAACGGAACGATGGGAACGCCCGCCGCCCACACCTCAGGCGCCTTCGTAACGCCCATCATCGTCAGATATCCGCCGTAACTCCCACCCATCAGGATCAGCTTCTTGGGATCGACATAGCCGGTTTGCTTGATCCACTCAGCCGCCGCCAACACATCCTGTAGATCGCCCCCACCCATGTCAAACAGATTCGCTTGCTGAAAGTCTTTGCCGTAGCCCGTCGATCCCCGATAATTGGGCGCAATCACGATGTAACCCTGATTCGCCATGTATTGAATGAACCGGTTAAAAGTATTCATCGTCTGCGCCGTCGGACCGCCATGCACATAAACAATCGCGGGATGCTGTCCGCCGCGCGGCAAATTGTAGGGAACGTAGACGAAGGCAGAGATCGTCCACTTGCCGTCCTTGCTCGGATAGTGAACGAGGTAAGGCTCGACCATATCTTCCGCGCGCACTCCGCCTACGAGAGAATGCGTAAGTTGATGCGATCGCTCGTGTGGCGCGGGAGCCCCCGACCGCGATTCTTTGACTTTGGTCTCCGCGACCTTTCTGTCTTTCGCCTCAACCTCATAAACCCACAAATCCGCAGGCGAAGTCGGACCCGTGTGCGTGAAAAGCATCCTCGATCCATCGCGCGTAAACGGCGACTCGCTGCCCGCCGGCCAGTTCAACCCCTTGGGAAGCGGCAGTGCATGAGCTTTCTCCGATGCGAACTCGTAGGCGTAAATATCGACATTCCCGTCGATGTTCGCGGTGTAGAGCAGAAACTTTCCGTCGCGCGAAAAGCTCTGGCCCGAAACCTCCCACTTGTCCTGCGTGAGCCAGTGAATCTTCTTCGTCGCAAGGTCGAGCACTCCGACATTGTCGTAACCGTTCGCGGCATTGGAAGTAATCAGAACTTGCTTCCCGTCCGGCGAAATGTCACTGGCCGAAAAGGTTTTTTCGCCCTCATGCGGCGTGAGCAGCGTACTCTCGGCACTCCCCGTATCCACAAGAAATACATTGGAGTCGGTGCCCTTAGCCTGGTCTTGCGTGTAAACCAGAAACTTTCCGTCCGCCGACCAGATAGGATTGCCGTTCAGTCGGTCTTTTGCCGTACCCGACGTCAGATGCTTTACGTCGCGCAAAACCGTGTCGTAAACGTCAATCTCAAACACGGACGACGTCTTTGGCTTGACGGTGTAGGCGAGATAACGTCCGTCGGGTGACCAGGTCGGGCTCTGTTCGGCAATCTCGCGTGTGTTCGTCAGATTCACGACCTGTCCCGTTTTCGGCGAGACGAGAAAAATGTCCCACAGTTCGTCGCCCTCGTAGTCCGACATGTAAGCGATCCACTTGCCGTCGGGCGACCACGTAGGATTCATCTGGCGCTCGTCGCTCACCGTGAGCTGCATCGGCCATCCACCTTCCGATGGAACGAGCCAGACATTATTGCGACCGCTCATATTGCTGACAAATGCGACGGTTTTGCCATCCGGAGACCAGGTTGCCCCGCCAACCTGCCGCGTCATATACAGCTTTTCGATGGAGAGATTCTTTTCCACCCGCGCATCCGGCTTCGAGGCGATTTGCTTCGGATCAGTAACAGCGCTTGGTGCCGGAAGTGTTTGGGACAGAGATACAGCACTCATGACTACGACCATAACAAACGAGCTAAGAAGACGCATGTTTCCTCGAATGATGTTGCTCGCAGAGGTTTCTATTACAGGAAGATATGCCACGCTACTCGACGGTTACCCGGTAGTCGCAACCCTCCCACCGGCCACTCGTTTTCCAGAAAAACGTGAAACTGATCTGTTGGCCCACCGTTAAAGATTCAGTCGCCAGATCGAGGTGCTGTAAATCCCAGCCACTCTCTTCAGAATCCCGGTCATGCGAGCTTTGCCAGCCGTCGAAACTCCAGTGCACCATCGCAGGCTCGAGCAACAGCAGCCGGAGCTTCTTCCCGCACGGCATGGTGCGCGCCTTGTTGTTGAAGCGCCAGTTGAAATATTCAGACGATTGTTTCCTGGTCAGATACCGTTCCACCGTCTGCGGAGGCTGATCAAACGCCTTCCCGTCGATCAGGGAGCGCCGCAGCTTGATGTATTCCGAGTGCGCCCACACCAGCGGACACGCTGACCCGGAGGCTTTTCCCACGAACAATTCGCGCTCTGGAATATCCGCCGCATCCCACACTTGTTCGGGAATCAGTCGGCTGGTACCCGTGGCATTTTCCATCACCCCCAGCAGCGTTTCCGCAGAGGCGGGGCGCCCGGCGATCAGCTCATAGTGCGCTCGCTCTCCTGCAAGCAGCGGCCAAGGACGCCCAATTCCGCTGCCATCGAAAGGCGAACCATCCTCGTGTTCTCCATATCCATCACAGTTGTAGCGGTACCAGGCCGGTCCTTGCGGAAGCTTGGCGCGCAACAGTTCGTCAATCACTTTGACGGTATTCAAGATGCGGGGATCGTCCGCCGCCCGGAGTCCGAAGCGAACCAAACTCAACGCGTCAGGGCTCACGATCTCGATGGCCCGGGCATTCGAACTGGTCGTGGCCCGATTCTTAATCGGCACAAAACCCTGTAAAGGCGAGGCGGCGCCATCCTCGTCCGGCGGCGTAATGCGGACGTAATATCCGTCGACGCCAACCTGTCGGGCAAGATCGCTGTTCACCGCGTACGTCCAGCGTTCAATGTTGTCGTTCCATGTATCCGCATTTTCGCGCAGAAAGTCGGCATTCTCCGAGTGGCCAATCGACTCGGCAAGATCTGCGGCGATTAGCAGCGCAGAAATTTCTGCCGCGAGCGTAAACGGCGAGTAGCCACCGTCTTCTTCCCAACGATCCTGCTGCGTCACCGGACCGTTGATGACGATGTAACTCGCCGCTTTGCGAACCATCGGCCACCAGCGTTCCCCGCTTTCGAAACAACGCGGCGATTCGCGGCGCAAAAGATCCACCAGCAGAATCGGGAAAGCAGTCTCATCCATCTGCAAGCCATTCCAGTACGGGCGCCCGTCGAGCCACATATTTTGCGGCCAGTGCCCATCCGCCTCCTGCGTGGCTTCGAGATAATGCAATACGCGCAGAGCATCATCGTGCGCGCCCGCCGCCAGCAGTCCGCCTGCGCTTTCAACAAGGTCGCGTGGCCAGATCAGGTGATAGCCGCCAAGATCCTCGTCTCCCTTGTTGAACCCCCATGGGATCGAGAGGCTGGCGATGATTCCACCAAGAAAGTCCTTCGACTCGTGGGATCGCAACACCGCCACACTGGCCCGATACAGATCTTTCTCGCGCGGCTTCGCGTCCAGCTTCTTGAGCCCCTTTTGCCAGTGCTGCCAGTGAAAGACGTAATCTTTGCGGAGGTTTTCGTAGGAAGTTAGAAGCGAAGACAAAGATTGCTGGCCCGCCTCCGCCCAAATTTCGCCGAAGCCGAGTGCAAGAACGAACTCACCGTTGCAGGCCGCAATATCGATCTCCGCGGTAAGCGCAATATTCCCGTTTTCCGCGCGGTCGTACTCCCACGTCATCTGAAAATTTTGCGAGAGGTCTTGCCAGCCATCGGACGTACCGGCAAATCCCACTGACCTTTTCAGCAATGGCGCAGAGCACGCCAGCGCCAAGGCGCACGAGTCGCGCTCCGCAAACAACATAGGCGTGCCCTTGTAGTTACCGCACCAACCGGTGTTCCCATATCCGAAATTCGCCAGGTGCGATGCCAGAAGAGCATACACGCGGTAGTCGCTGAGCTTCCCTTGAAGCGGCACAAAACGAACCTTCTGCAGAACCACATTGCGCACCGGATCGCTCAACACCTCCTTTTCAATCCGGTAGCGGCCGTCCACGTGAGTGTTCCTTAGCTCATAGACCGGCACTCCCGGTTCAATCGGCGTGTTCTCAAACTTACAGTGACGTTTCTCTTCAGAGAAGAACTGCCGCCCGTCGGTTACGATCAGGCCAAAGTCCCGTATACACGCCTGGTCAACGCGGGGAAAATAAATCTCATTGAGAATGCCGTGGCTGAGCGTGAACCACACCCGGCTGTGGAGATTCAGCGCCGTGCCGATCCCCGTTTTGGCGCTCGAGGTCCATCGGGGCGCGATCCCGGGCCATCCCGGGGCATATCGAATATCAGTCAAAGAGAGTCTTCCTCATCGCTAAGCAGTTTGCCAGAAGATGCGCTTTCCTGCAGAAGGTTTCAACAGAACGCGCGAATTGGCACCTGCACCGCAGCCGCTAAGTGCTTGCAAAACAAAGTCGGTTCATCAGAAATTTACAGGGTTGTAACCTTCTCGTAACACTTTCCGCATAAAAGAAAATTGCAGACTTAAATTGATTCGAGGAGGACTCGACTAGTGATACAACGCATCGCGCTGCTGTTGGTCGGTCTCGCTCTCTCGCTACCCGCGATGGGACAGACCACGTTGAACGGAGCGGGCGCCACTTTCCCGTATCCCATGTATTCCAAATGGTTCAGCGAATACAACAAGTTGCATCCCGACGTTCAGATCAACTATCAATCGATCGGCAGCGGCGGAGGCATCCGGCAGGTTTTAAACGGCACCGTGGATTTCGGCGCCAGCGACGGTCCGATGTCGGATGAGCAGTTGGCGCAGGCGAAAGTCAAGATTCTCCATATCCCCACCGTGATGGGCGCGGTTGTTCCCGCCTATAACGTTCCCGGCGTTAACGCCGAAATCAAATTCACTCCCGAAGCGCTCGCCGGAATCTTTCTGGGCAAGATCACGAGTTGGAACGATCCCGCAATCACCAAAGCCAACCCGGGGGTAAATTTCCCCAACCAGCCCATCATCGTCGTCTACCGTTCGGACGGCAGCGGCACGACCTTCATCTTCACCGACTACCTCTCCAAGGTCAGCAAAGACTGGGTCAGCGCCGTCGGAAAGGGTACATCAGTCAAATGGCAGATCGGAATGGGCGGCAAGGGCAACGAAGGTGTTGCCGGCCAAATTCGACAACTGCAGGGCTCGATTGGCTATGTCGAACTGATTTACGCCGTCGAGAATAAGATCACCTACGGATCGGTCAAGAATGCCGCAGGCAATTTCGTGAAAGCTTCGCTAGATGGCGTCACCGAGGCGGCCGCCTCTGTAAAGTCGATGCCGGCGGACTTCAGGGTCTCCATCACGAATGCACCCGGAAAGACGGCCTATCCGATATCGAGTTTCACCTGGTTGCTCATTCCCGTGCAGGCAAAAGATCCCAAAAAAGGGAAGATCATCTCCGATTTTCTGGAGTGGATGTTGACTGACGGACAGAAAATGACCAGCCAGTTGAGCTACGCACCCCTACCGGAAAATGTCGTCGAAAAAGTCAAGGTGGCGATCAAACAAATTCACTAAGCCCCCTTTCCAAAGCTGCGTTTCCAGCTCGAAACAAAAGATTGCCTTCCGGAAGATTGCCTTGATCCGGAAGGCATTTTTTCTTTGGCAGTGAAAGCCTTTTTCCCGCCCCATTATCGCGCCGCTCTTCCCAGGTTTCCCTCTCTGAAATCCACGCATGCGAACGGAAATATGCCCTCTAGGATGGAAAACTTTTGCGCACGCCCTTCCTTGCAGGTCCCCACGCTGGCTCAAGAAAGCCCAACTTTCCCTGCATTTTCTGACATTTCCCCCGACGCTTAAAGCTGGCACAGGAATTGCTAGTAAATGCCTAGTTAGTCTAGTATTGTGATAGGCATTGTTGTACACAGGGCCTCCCCCGAAAATCTAAAAACAGGATTTCGAAGGACTTTTACAACACTTTCGCGAGAGCCACCGATTCGGCAAAAGGAGAGAAAATGAAGGCGGTTATCAGACTCAGCGTGATGCTGCTGCTGGCGTCCTTATTACAGGCGCAGACAGCTGCACCCAAGAAAAAAGCGAGCAAGCCGGTGAACCCCGACGTGCAAGCTTTAAAAGAGGCGGTCGAGGCGCAGCAGGAACAAATCAAGGCCCTGTCGCAACAGTTGCAACAGACCAATGATCAGCTGCAGCAAACCAACCAGCAGTTCCAACAGACTCAGCAGCAACTGCAGCAGGCTCAACAGGCCGCAGCGGATGCCCAGCAGAAGGCCAACGCCGTAGCCGCATCGTCGGTCTCGAGAGATGCCGTCGATAAGCTTGGTCTGCAATTTGCCGATGTGCAAACCACCCTCACCAACAACGCCCTCTCCGAGCAAGACCAGCAGAGACGGTTCGCCGGCCTCGAAGACGCTTTTGGCCGCTTCCGCTGGACGGGCGACGTCCGTGTCCGCGGCGAAAGCTATTTTCAGCGCTATGACGGATGCGCCATCTGTAACGACCGAAACCGCGCTCGTGTCCGCGTCCGCTTTGGCTTCGAAGGCAAGTTGAACGAAGACTTCACCGCAGGCGTAGCGCTCGCCACCGGAACCGACGGCGACCCAACCACGACCAACGAAACGTTGACGAACAACTTTGATCGCAAGACAATCGCTCTCGATCGCGGATACATCACCTACAATCCCGTGGCGGCGAAGTGGTTCTCGGCAACGGCCGGTAAGTTCGCCTTTACCTGGCAGCGTACCTCTTTGACATTCGATCCAGATGTCAACCCCGAAGGTTTTGTCGAGAAATTCTCGAAAGACTTCAATACCCCAGTTGTAAAGAATCTAAACATCCAGTTTATGCAGTTGCTCTACAACGAAGTCGCCGGAACCAGCACAAAATCCCTCGGCATCGCGGGCGGCGGGCGTGACTCCTTCGCAGTGGGCGGCCAAATCGCTGGACGATTGGAGCCCTTTAAGTTCTGGTCGATCACGCCTTCGTTCACGCTGTTGAACTTCCGCTATCCCGACGAACTCTTGAACTCGAGCGCGTTCGCCGTGGGAGCCACCAACGCCGGCGGCAGCGGTACCGGCACCGTTACCATCGCTGGCACCACGTATCCGGTTACCGTCACCAACGTCACCACGACGGCTCCCGGCGAAGGCCCTGGTTGCGCCACGATTAAGGGCTCAACCGCCACCGCTCCCTTGCCATCCTCGACCACTCTCGTCGGCGGATGCCCATTCGCTGCCAACGGCATGACCAACTCCACTTACATTGATGCCAACGGCAACGCACATTTCCTGTCGGGCTTCCTCTACGCTGACTTCATCCTGAACAACCAGTTCCAGACCGGCCTCGCCCGTCTGCCACTGAACATCTTGGCAGAGTTCGAAGACAACTTGAACGCCGCTGCCCATCCCTACGATTACACCGCGACCGGTATCCAGACGACTTCAACTCCGAACACCACCCTCGGCAGCCAGTCGAAGGCTTATCTGTTTGACATCAGCCTCGGCCAGCTCAAGAGAAAACATGACTTCCAGTTCGGATACTCTTACGAGCGCGAAGAACAGGATGCAGCCATCGCCTCCTGGGGTGAAAGCGATCAACGGGCGCCAACCAACGTTCTTCAACACCGTTTCTACGGATTGTGGCGCGTGGCTCCGAATACGACCGCTGCGTTCACCTGGTGGCACGGTCGCACCTTGGACCCCTACCTCGAGAACGCAGCACTGGCTCCCGGGTTGAAGATTTCGTCAACCCCTGGCCCCGGAATCCTGGTCCCGGGTTCAGGCTCGCAGGAACCTTGGCTCAACCGTATTCAGTTCGACTTGATCTACACCTTCTAGATCACGCAGGCTCGTCTTGAACAAGCCTGTACGGTTCGAGAATTTCCATCACGGGCGCCGGCCACAAACCGGCGCCCTTTTCCATGGCCCGATTCCAGCTTGGTATACTAATTTGGCTCAGATGTCGCGCAGGATCCTCATTTCGATGATCTTGCTCCTTGGCTCCGGAGCGACTACGTTTGCGGTCGAAAGTACCTCTTTCCCGCTGACCATTGTTCGCTCAGAGGTCAAGACGCGCGATCGCGTGGTCTACTGGGAAGTGAACACTCCGATTTACCACGAAGATCCTTATTTCGAAGTTGCCGTTCGGGTAAGTGGGGCGCTGATTGTGGCCGAACGGGATCCGGAACGCCATGAAATGTTGCCGCTGGACTGGAAACCCGGAGTACGGATTCAGGGCCGCGCAGACAAGCATCACTTATATTTGCAGCGTCCCAATGGAAGCGAAGTGCGATTCGTTATTACGCATCGAACAAAGGCGCCTCAGGAGTAGAAGGTGTCTGGTTCGCATCAGGGTATCGCTTTAGCGATACCAGAGTATTTCAAAACAGGTGCCCCTTTTAGGGGCTGAGGTCGCCTGGCACACGTTTTCGGCAGACTACGATTGCCGTTAGTCCGCTTATAGCGAGAGCAATCATAAAGAGCCACGCCGTTTTGATAATCACGGCTGCATTCAGCACAAGAGCGATATGGACCGAAAAAAATCCGCAAGCCGCGCCACCCTCCTGAATCGTGAAGCTTCCTGGCTGAAATTCAATTGGCGAGTTCTCGAAGAGGCCGGAGATCTTAACAATCCGCTTCTCGAGCGCGTGAAATTCCTCGCGATTTCCGCCAGCAACCTCGATGAGTTCTTCGAAGTGCGCGTTGGCGGCCTTTTGCAGCAACTCGAAGATGGCCACAACTCCACCACTCCCGACGGGCTGACCATGGTCGAGGAGCGGGAACTGATCAAAGAAGCCACGCACGACTTCGTCGAAGAACAGTATTCCTGCTGGAACGACCGCCTTCGTCCTGCTCTGGCCGAGCAGGGAATTCGTGTCCTCGGCATCCATGAGTTGGACGAAGCGGCAATGGCTTTTGTCGACGACTATTGCGAGCGGGAACTCGATCCTCTCCTCACTCCCGTCACGGTCGATCCAGCCCACCCGTTTCCGCGCGTTATCAATAAAGCTCTTTGCGTGGCTCTGCTACTTCGGCGCCGACGTCGTTCGTCGCTGACTTATACCGGAGTCGTGACCGTGCCACGGGCATTGCCGCGGCTGATACGGTTGCCCTCGGAGGGCACGTCGGATTTCATTTTTCTCGCCGACCTCGTCGTCCATCACGCCGCTCGCATGTACAAGGGCTACGACATCGTTTCTTCGGCTGCGTTCCGGGTGACTCGCAACAGCAACCTTTATCTGCAAGAAGAAGAATCCCGCAATCTGCTCGAATCGGTCCGCGCAGAACTCCATAACCGCCGCAAGGGCGATGCCGTTCGTATGGAAATCGAATCCTCCGCCGACCCTGAGATTATCGAACGCCTCGGAACGGTTTTCGAATTAGATCGCTGGCAGATTTTTCCGGTCAACGGCCCGGTCAATCTCTCAAGGCTGTTCAATATCTACGACGAAGCAGCGCGGCCCGAACTCAAATTCCACAGCTACGTGCCGCGCGAATTGCGGCTAACCGCCAAGTCGCACGACCTCTTTGAGGAACTGCGGCGTCACGACGTTTTACTCCACCATCCCTACGATTCCTACGATGCGGTTCTGGCGTTCATTCAGTCGGCTGCCGACGACGAACGCGTCCTCTCCATCAAGCAGACGCTATACCGCACGGGCGGTGAACACTCGTCGATTGTTCCGATTCTGATGTCGGCCGCAGCTCATAAGGAAGTCACAGCGGTCGTGGAATTGAAGGCGCGCTTTGACGAAGCATCCAATATCCGCTGGGCACGCGACATGGAAGACGCCGGCGTCCAGGTCTTCCACGGATTGGTTGGCCTGAAGACGCATTGCAAGCTCTGCCTCTTGGTTCGACACGACCCCGATGGTGTGACCCGCCAATACGCACATCTGGGGACCGGAAACTACAACGCCACCACCGCGCGCCTCTATACCGATCTAAGCCTCCTGACCGCCGATCCCGAAATTACCAGCGCAGTACACGACGTCTTCAGTTTTCTGACCGCTTACGCCGAGCATCCCGGCTATGGACCGGTCATGGTGGCGCCACTCGATCTCGCCGAAAAATGCCTGCGTCTGATCGAGCGCGAAGCCGAACATGCGCGCTTCGGCCGTCCCGCGCGGATTGTCGCCAAGATGAACTCCCTGGTAGACAAAGACATTGTCCAGGCGCTCTATCGGGCTTCCCAAGCCGGAGTGGATATCGAATTGATCGTGCGCGGCATCTGTACGCTTCGTCCCGGAATCCGCGGTTTAAGCGATCGCATTCGTGTACGCAGCATCGTCGGCCGTTTTCTCGAGCACAGCCGCATCTTCTACTTCGAAAATGGCGGAGAGCCTGACATCTACCTCGGTAGCGCCGACTGGATGCCGCGCAATCTGCACGAGCGCGTCGAAGTTCTCTTTCCCCTCAAGAGTCCGTTGCTGCGGGACCGCGTCTCGCAGGAAATTCTGGCGGCTTATCTGGCCGATAATGCAAAAGCAAGATTCTTGCAAAGCGACGGCCGCTATCTGCGTCCCTGGCAATCCCCGCGTGGGCGCAGTAAAAGACCTCCCAAGGGCG
Source organism: uncultured Acidobacteriaceae bacterium (assembly GCA_963846085.1). Lineage (GTDB taxonomy): Bacteria > Acidobacteriota > Terriglobia > Terriglobales > Acidobacteriaceae > Acidiflorens. The sequence goes on from CAWJUN010000001.1 coordinate 250,561, forward strand.
CGGCTTCTTTCAATGCCCAGAACTTTCTCATTGCGCTGGCCGAAGGCACTCGCACGCCGGACGACATACCAGTCTCGATTCCGCGACGAGGCCCTCGATCCTCCGCCAGTCGCACGTTGAATGGACGCGGATCGAACAGCAGAAGTTTTGGAAAGGATTAGTATTACGAAATGTTTCTTTATTTTTTGCGTCACGCCAGCGCCGGACAACAACTGAGCAATGCGAAGAAAGATGAAAAGCGCGCCCTCGATAAAGATGGCATCGAGCAGTGTGGCTATATCGGACGGGCCCTTGCCGCACTAGGTGTGCAGGTCGAAATTATTGTCTCGAGCCCGCTGAAGCGGTCCACCCAAACCGCAGCTCTTGTGGGCAACGAAATGGGACACGAAGGGAAGCTTGTGGTCGATAACGCGCTGCGTCCCCAGGCAAGTTTTTCCGACTTCCAGAAGATGCTCGAGAAATATGCCCGCCAGGACTCAATGCTGGTCGTCGGACACAATCCAAACCTGCGCGAGTTCCTAGGCCGCGTGATCAGCGACAGCGGTTGTGAAGCAGTAGTCGAATTGAAAAAGGGAGCCGTTGCCAAAGTCGAGATGCGGCGCAACTCTGGATCCTTGAGTTGGTGCATCACGCCCCGCATTCTGCGCGCGCTTCACGCCGCCGCTACCGAAAGCTCGCGGCCGAAAACCTCCCGAAAATAAGCCCGATCCTTCTCAATCGACCACACTTCCAGATCCACGCTGGCTTTTCCGCGCGGCGTTAACTTCATCGTGATCCTGCCATTGCGCGCCGAAACCCCAACCTTCCCCACCGACTGGCTTCTGCCCATATTCAACGCCCGCGCAATGCGCAGAAGCACGGAAGCCTTCGTCACATACTCCTGCTCCTCCACACTGAGAGAGTTCATCGGCCCATCTCCCGCCGTAGGACGCGATTTCCCAAGGTAGCGCGCAATCGATCCAATAATCCTTCGCTGCTGTGGTGTGTAACCGAGAATGTCCGAGTTCGCGATGATGTAGTAAGTATGTCTGTGATGACCGTTGCGGTTCACGTAATCCCCGACCTCGAAAAGCATGGCCGCTGCCGAAAGCCATTCGCGATATTCCGGCGGAAGTTGATGGACGGACTTAAGCGACGAAAATAAGAGCAACGCCGCATCCCGCACGTGCAAGGCATGATTCATGTCGACCCGGTAACGCTCGACGGCCTGCTTGATCGACTCCCATCGTTCCGATTCGACCGCTCGCCCCGACTTTGTACTGCGATCGTAATCGGCCGCCATCTGCGCCAAAATGCCATCCCGCAATCCCAACGCCGAGTAGCGGAAACCCGCAAGATGGCAGCGCTCCAGCAATTCCGCGTAAACCACGGCTCCCGCACAAATGATCTCCGCTCGTCGCGGACCAATTCCAGGGACCTTCCGCCGTTGCTCCAGCGTGAGTCGCGTGATCTGTTTGGCAAGTTGGCGAATCATCTCTCGCGTCGCGTACGTGGAAGGATGGCTCTTTCCGGTTCGCGCCATATGCCGGGCCGCCTCCACGAGCGCAGCCGCCGTGCCCGACGTGGCAATCACCGCGCCGACACGCGCCGTTTTGATCCGATCCTGCACACGAGTCATTTCGCGCGCCACGAACTCCTGCAACCGCTTCAGCTCACTCTTCCTGGGCGGATCGTGCTGCAGAAATTCGCCCGTCAGCCGAACAGCCCCCAGCGGCAGGCTCACCGTGTCCCGAAGTTGTCCGTCCCGCGACAGCGTCACCTCGCAACTACCGCCGCCAAGATCAATCAGCAAGACGCTCGAAGCGCCCAGCCGGCCCGCAGAAATAATGCCGAGGTGAATCAGGCGCGCCTCTTCCAGCCCCGAGATAATTTCGATCGTCCAACCGGTGGTCGATCGCACCCACTCCAGAAACGCCCGGGAATTGCGTGCATCGCGCATCGCCGCGGTCGCGACGATCTTCACCGAATCGGTGCCAGCCTCTTGCGTCGCCCGATGAAAGCGTCGCAAGACACGCACCGTATTCGACATCGACTCGGGAGACAGAAGCCCGCCGCTGAAAACGCCCTCACCCAGTCGTGTAACTTCGCGGTCTTCGTGGATCGTTTTGAGGCGGCCAGCTACCAGCCGCGCGATTTTCAGACGGACCGAGTTGGAGCCGATATCGATGGCGGCAAAAGTTGGCATAAGCGCGACGATGACTATTCTGACACAAGGCCTGCGCCGTGCGTTGCGCGCGACGAGAACCCGGTTTTCAGCCGAGCAGCCCCAAACTCGCGCCTCCGGCCCAAGCTTCCATGTTGTGAGGCGAAGGATGGCGAAGCCGTTGATTTTTAATCGATTTGTAACAACGCTCTGATAGCCTCATCTCGGAATGTCAAATCAAGCCCTGCCCCGGCCGCGTTTCAACGCTCCCGACCCGGAGCGGGGAACTAAGGTCGCCCTGAAAATCGAGACCAGAACGGCGCCGTTGCTGCAGGGGAAGGTCAGCGAAATCCCTGATGCCGTTTTTGGATGGGCCATGCGCCTGTGCGGCCTCGCCGTCGTAGCCTTACTGGCGCTCATCGTCTACCAACTGGTAGTCGGCTCCCAACTCTCCTGGCACGCCTTTGGACTAAAGTTCTTCGGCAATTCCGACTGGAATCCCGTCGAGGATCAATACGGCGCTCTGCCCTTCATGTACGGCACCATCGTCTCGTCATTACTATCCCTTGTCATCGCCGTGCCGCTTTCCATCGGCGTCGCCGTGTTTATCACCGAGATGTGCCCGGTCAGTCTCCGCGGCATTCTCTCCTTCACCACCGAACTTCTAGCCGCTATTCCCAGCGTCGTCTACGGTCTCTGGGCGATTTTCGTTCTGGTCCCCATCCTGCGCATATACGTGCAGCCCTTTCTAGGAAAGACGCTAGGCTGGACGGGACTCTTCACCGGCCCTCCCTACGGCATCGGAATGCTAGCGGCAGGCGTGATTCTCGCCATCATGGTCATCCCGATCATTTCCTCGATCACTCGCGAGGTCCTCACCGTCGTCCCGCAGCACCAGCGGGAAGCAGTACTCGCGCTCGGCGCGACGCGCTGGGAAATGATCCGCATGGGTGTCCTCCGCAACGCCCGCGCCGGAATCGTGGGCGCCATCATTTTGGGCCTCGGACGCGCCCTCGGCGAGACCATGGCCGTCACCATGGTGATCGGCAATCGCCCGGAGATCGCGAAATCCCTCTTTGCCCCTGGTTACACCATGGCGAGCGTTCTCGCCAACGAATTCACCGAAGCGACCGGCGATCTGTATCTCTCAGCGCTCATCGAAATCGGCTTGGCTCTGTTCTTTGTCACCATAGTCGTCAACGCACTCGCGCGAATCATGGTTTGGAGTGTCACTCGAGGTCAACCAGCGAGAAATCTTGCCTAATCTTTCCAATTCGGGCGCAGTCTTAATTCCGCAGGTACAGATTCCGCCATTCAGCCTGCGCCGCCGCATAACGGATCGCGCGATGACTGGCGTTGCCATCCTCACGGTCGCGCTGGTTCTGTTGCCCCTCTTTGCCATCTTCGCCTACCTCGTCTACAAGGGCATCGGCTCGATCAACCTCGCCTTCCTGACGCAAACTCCGAAGCCGGTGGGCGAAGCCGGTGGCGGCATGGCCAACGCGATTGTCGGCTCGATGGTCATCCTCGGCATCGCCAGCCTCCTTGGAGTTCCGCTCGGCATCGGCGCAGGCGTCTTTCTTTCCGAGTACGGACGGAACCGTTACGGCGACATCGTGCGCTTTGTCTCCGATGTGCTGAACGGCGTCCCGTCCATCGTGATCGGGATCGTCGCCTACGGTCTCGTCGTCATGCGCCAAAAACATTTCTCCGCCCTCGCTGGTGGAGTAGCGTTGGCCATCATGATGATCCCCACCATTGCGCGAACCACGGAGCAAATGCTTCTCCTCGTGCCGCAGGCGATCCGCGAAGCCGCCTACGGCCTCGGCGTTTCGCGCTGGCGGACGACGCTCTCCATCACCCTCCGCACCGCGACCTCGGGCGTCATTACCGGCGTGATGCTGGCCTTCGCCCGCGTCGCCGGAGAAACCGCCCCGCTGCTCTTCACCGCATTCGGCAATCAATTTTGGAATTGGAAAACAGACCAGCCCACCGCTGCGCTCTCGCTGCAAATCTTCACCTACGCGATTTCGCCCTTCGACGAGTGGCACAAACAAGCCTGGGCCGGATCGCTTGTCTTAATCGTGCTGATCGTAAGCGCTGTGGCTGCGGTTCGCCTGGCTGTGAAACACGGAACACTATCCGGAGCTTAAGGCCTGGAGCTTAACCATTTATGGGTGTCGGAATTAATGTCGAGCAACTGAATGCGTTCTACGGCAAGACGCAAGCTCTGTTCGATATCAACATCGCCGTGCTTGCGAACCGCGCCACCGCGCTGATCGGCCCTTCGGGTTGCGGCAAATCCACCTTCATTCGTTGCCTGAATCGCATGCACGAAACGATTCCCGAAGCACGCGTCGAGGGAAGCGTACGCATCGGCGACCTTAGTGTTTATAACGGAACCTCAGCCACCCAGTTGCGCCGGCGCGTCGGCATGGTATTTCAGAAGCCCAATCCGTTTCCCACCATGTCGATTTACGACAACGTCGCCGCCGGTCTCAAACTCAACGGCTTTCGCAATCGCAAGCAGCTCGACGAGGTCGTCCGCAAATCCCTCGAAAGCTCTGCGCTCTGGGACGAAGTGAAAGATCATCTCCACAAAAAATCCGGCGCCAGCCTCTCAGGAGGTCAGCAGCAGCGCCTCTGCATCGCGCGCGCCCTGGCCGTCCAACCCGAAGTCCTGCTCATGGACGAACCCTGCTCCGCCCTCGATCCGATCTCGACCGGCAAAATCGAAGAACTTATTTTTCAATTAAAAGAGCAATACACCATCGTGATTGTGACGCATAATATGCAGCAGGCCGCGCGGGTAGCCGAGTTTACCGGCTTCTTCCTGCTCGGTAAAATGATCGAATTCGATAAGACGGAAAAGATATTTACCAATCCCTCCGACAAACGGACGGAAGACTACGTTACCGGCAGATTCGGATGAAGAGGCTCGTATAAATGCGCACTCGCTTTCAACAGCAGATGGAGGATCTCCGCGAGAAACTGCTCCGCATGGGCGGGCTCGCGGAACTGGCAGTGGACCGCGCGTGCCAGGCATACACGCAACGGGACCTCTCCCGCTGCCAGTTAGTGCTCGAAAACGAAAGCCTCATCAACGCAGCCGAGCGCGAGATCGATGAACTCGCTTTCGACATTCTCGCCACCCAGCAGCCGGCCGCCGTCGATCTGCGCTTCATCCTGGCCGTCACCAAAATCAACGCAGATCTGGAGCGTGTCGGCGATCAAGCGGTCAACATTGCCGAGCGTGTCATGGACTTGATCGAATTGCCCGCCGTCGAATTGCCCGTGGATATCGGCCGCATGGCAACCGCCGTCAGTGCCATGGTGCGCCGCGCACTCGAGTCCTTCGTCGAAGGCAAAGCCGAACTTGCCCAGGCCGTCCTGGAAATGGATCACGTCGTCGACCGCATGCGCGACGAAGCTTTCATCATGCTCGTGCGCAAGATGAACGAGGAGCCTCAGGTCACACAGCAAGCCCTGGACGCGCTTCTCGTCGCGCGCAACCTGGAGCGCGTCGCCGACCACGCCACCAACATCTCCGAAGACGTAATCTTCTGGGTGCTGGGCGCAGACGTCCGTCATCACGCCCAGGCCGCATCCGTCTCTCCCCGCCCCGAGCGCCGCGAACAATAGAAAGCGCGAACAATAGAAAGAACGACAATCTGAATAAATTGGCCCACAGAGAGCTTGCAAGAGAGAGCTTGAAACACGGTCCATTTTACGCTTTGCTGAAACACTGGATTTTGCTCTTGCCTTTGGGTGGCGCAGCGGTTTACCGCTGCGATCAATGCCTTATTCTCAGTGCCGGCTTTAGCCGCTGAGGGCCCGACGCTGCGCGCGACCTTGTTTTTCAGCAATCTTCTGGGTCTTGGGAGCCGATGTTCGGCACCACGCCCAGGCAGCCTCGGTAGCCCCCCGCCCCGAGCGTCGCGAACAATAGAAAGAACGACAATCTGAATAAATTGGCCCACAGAGAGCGCTAAAGAGAGAGCTTGCAAGAGAGACCTTGAAACACAGTCCATTGAATAGAGCGTGAAAGGGCATGGCTGGTAATGTCTGAAATGTGCCAGACACTACCGCATGGTTTCAGCCATGCCGCCAGCCTCGCTACACAAGCGGCTTAAAGCCGTGCCGAAACCGTCCCAAAACAAATCACGTCTTTACGCTTTGCTGAAACACTGGATTTTGCTCTTGCCTTTGGGTGGCGCAGCGGTTTACCGCTGCGATCAATGCCTTATTATCAGTGCCGGTTTTAGCCGCTGAGGGCCCGACGCTGCGTGCGACCTTGTTTTTCAGCAATCTTCTGGGTCTTGGGAGCCGACGTTCGCCATCACGCCCAGGCAGCCTCCGTAGCCCCCCGCCCCGAGCCCCGCGAACAATAGAAAGCGCGAACAATAGAAAGAACTACAATCTGAATAAATTGACCTACAGAGAGCGGCTCAAGAGAGACCTTGAAACACAGTCCATTGAATAGAGCCTGAAAGGGCATGGCTGGTAATGTCTGAAATGTGCCAGACACTACCGCATGGTTTCAGCCATGCCGCCAGCCTCGCTACACAAGCGGCTTAAAGCCGTGCCGAAACCGTCCCAAAACAAATCACGTCTTTACGCTTTGCTGAAACACTAGATTTTGCTCTTGCCTTTGGGTGGCGCAGCGGTTTACCGCTGCGATCAATGCCTTATTATCAGTGCCGGCTTTAGCCGCTGAGGGCTCGACGCAGCGTGCGACCTTGTTTTTCAGCAATCTTCTGGGTCTTGGGAGCCGATGTTCGCCATCACGCCCAGGCAGCCTCCGTAGCCCCCCGCCCCGAACGCCACGAACAATAGAAAGCGCGAACAATAGAAAGAACGACAATCTGAATAAATTGGCCCACAGAAAGCGCTCAAGAGAGACCTTGAAACACAGCCTATTGAATAGAGCATGAAAGGGCATGGCTGGTAATGTCTGAAATGTGCCAAACACTACCGCATGGCTTCAGCCATGCCGCCAGTCTCGCTACACACGGCTTAAGCCGTGCCGAAACCGTCCCAAAATAAATCACGCCTTTACGCTTTGCTGAAACACTAGATTTTGCTCTTGCCTTTGGGTGGCGCAGCGGTTTACCGCTGCGATCAATGCCTTATTATCAGTGCCGGCTTTAGCCGCTGAGGGCTCGACGCAGCGCGCGACCTTGTTTTTCAGCAATCTGCTTTAGCCGCTGCGAGCCGCACTTTTTCGCAGCGTCACCTTCGCCCTCACCTCCGCCCTGCGATACACTGTTGTCGCCCATGACCCAGAAAATCCGCGTCTACGCCACCTGTGACATCGGAGATGCCCTCGACATCCTCCGACAAAAAGGATTCGACCTCGAGGTCTATCCCAAGCCAGAACCGCCGCCCAAGAGCCTGATCATCGAGAAGGTAAAGTCCGGCATCGACGGCCTCATCACGACCCTCCGCGATCCAATTGACGCCGAAGTCTTCGCCGCCGGGGATGGCACTCTAAAAGTCGTCGCGCAATACGCCGTCGGATTCGACAACATCAATCGCGCCGACGCCAACCACTACAAGATTCCATTCACCAACACCGCCGACGTCCTGACTGAGGCCACAGCAGAATTCGCCTTCTTCTTAATGGGCGAACTCGCCCGCAAGCTCTGGCCCGCCGAATATCTGTGCCGCGAAAACCGCTGGGGATACTGGCATCCTTACCTTCCATTTTTAGGCGACGAGGTCACCGGAAAAACCGTCGCCATCATCGGCACCGGACGCATCGGCCTTGCCATGATCAAGAAATGCGCCGGGTTCGATATGAATATCCTGTGTTTCGATCCCGCCTACGAAAATCACGCCTACATCAACGCCATTCAAGAAACGAACGATCTCCGCTTTGCGCGCGGCATCAGCAGCGAGAAAACTACCATTCGCTACACCACATTGAACGAAGCCTTGAGCGCGGCCGACTTCATCAGTCTGCATGTCCCCTTGCTGCGCAAGGGAGAGAGCCCCACACCCACCTATCATCTGATTAACGAAACGACGCTGCGCATGATGAAGCCGACCGCCATGATCGTCAACACGTCGCGAGGTCCCGTCATCGACGAGACCGCCCTTGCGCGAGCCTTGCGCGAGAAGTGGATCGCTGGCGCGGCCCTCGATGTTTACGAAAAAGAGCCGCTGCCCGCGGATTCGCCGTTGCGCGATCCCGCCATCGCCGACCGTTGCCGCCTATTGCCTCATTTCGCCAGCGCAGCCCGCATCACGCGTCTGTCGCCCGATCCCAACAAAGGCATGGCAGGACGCTGCGTCCAGGGATTGCTCGACGTGCTGGAAGGGAACTACGGCGGCGACATCACCAAGATGCCCTACGTAGTAAACAAAGAAGCTTTCGCAAAATAGCACTTCTGTCTGAGTAGGGACGGGAAGTCTGTTTGGGTGGCTGGTTTGTGTGGGGGTGGTTTGTGTGGGGGTGGTTTGTGTGGGGACGGGCGTCCCGCCCGTCCAAGCCGAGCAAAGCTCGGCAGGCTTTCTCTCGCGGACTGATCGGCCCTACCAACTTGTCTCAGCCCCGACCCACCTGCTACTCTCGCCATTCGTTCCCGCCATGACGATTACTAAATGGATTTTCGCCAGCTTCCTCCTCGTGTCGATCACCTTGCATGCCCAGGTCCCCGATCCTGTCCGCGCCCTCAAACTCTTGCCCGCTCCCAAAGAAGTTCGTATCGGCGAAGGCAAGCTTGTAATCAGGCCAACAACCACGATCCTGATCAACAGCAATGAAGATCGACTCGCTGCCGAGACACTCGAAAAAGAGATTCGCGACCGCACCGGCATGAAGCTGTCCATCGAATCCGCCACGGCCGCTCCCAGAACCCCAGGCCACATTTCCCTCGGACGGCTCACCGACCGCGGCCTGCGGTCATATCTCGAATCGCAAGGAGTAAAAATCGCCGACGATCTGGACGAACAGGGTTATGTCATTCGCGCAACCGACTCCGGTGTTCTAGTCGCCGCTCGAACCGCCCAAGGCGTCTTCTACGGAGTCCAGACGCTTCGCCAGTTGCTCCTGCCCGACGGCCCGTCAGCCAAGTCGCTCGCCATCCCCGCACTCGTCATCCGCGACTGGCCCAGCATGGAGTGGCGCGGCGTCAGCGACGATATCAGCCGCGGTCCAATCCCCACCCTCGACTACCTGAAGCTGCAGATTCGTACCCTGGCCGAATACAAGATCAATCTCCTCGGTTTCAACATGGAGAACGTTTTCGATTTCAAGTCCCAATCGCTGGTCGCTCCCGACAAAGCAGCTCTGACGCCTGCTCAGATCAAAGACCTCGTCGAATACGCCAGCCACTACTACATCACGCTGCTTCCCGAGCAGCAGGCCTTCGGCCATCTTCATCAACTCCTGAAATACGAGATCTATTCCGATCTCGCCGAGACGCCCCACGGCCACGTCCTCACTCCCACCAATCCCAAAACCTACGACTTCATCCGCCAGGTTTACGGCGAAGTTGTTCCCGAATTCCCCGGCCCGTTCTTCCACATCGGATCCGACGAAACCTTCGAGCTTGGCCTCGGACGAACCAAAGACCTGGCAGCCCAGGAAGGCCTTGGACGCGTCTACCTCGAGCACCTGCAAAAGGTCTTCGAGATCATGAAGCCGTATCACAAACAACTCATGTTCTGGGGAGACATTGCCGTAAAGTATCCCGAGTTGCTGACCATCCTCCCCAAAGACATGATCGCCGTCCCCTGGGATTACGATCCGAAGCCCAGCTACGAGAACATCATTACCCCTTACACCAATGCAGGATTGCGCGTAGTAGTAGCGCCGGGTGCCGGCGACTGGCGGGTCATCTGGCCCGATCTCGAGAACGCATTCGTGAACATCCGCAACTTTGTTCGCGACGGACAAAAGCATCAAGCTCTCGGAATGCTCAACACAACCTGGAACGACGATGGCGAATCACTGGTCGACATGAGTTGGCCCTCCCTGGTTTTCGGAGCAGCCGCCAGCTGGCAGCCCGGCGAGTCGAGCATCGACGATTTCAAGAACAGCTACGACTGGGCTTTCTATCGCAATAATGACGCAGAGAAAACCTTCGCCGCCGTCATCGACAATCTCGATCGTCCGCACGCGCTGCTAGCCGGAGTGAAACTCGATAACGCCAGCCACGAACTTTTCTGGACCGACCCCTTCAGCCAAGCAGGCGCCACCACGGCCGCTACGGCACTCCCGATAACTCACGACCTGCGCATCAGCGCCGAGCAAGCCGCCGAATCCCTCCTTGCAAATCGCGCCAAGGCCCATCTCCACGCCGAAACTCTCGACGACATGCTGCTCGCTGCCTGGCATCTCGACACGCTCGGCATGAAGATCCAGTTCACCTCCGAGATCAGCCACTACTACTGGGACGCCTATCAGAACCAGACCGACATCCGGCGCGCCCAGGGCGACTTGGACGAGATCGTCGACATCAACGGGCGCCTGCAAAGCCTCCGCGACGCCATCACCGAAATGCGCGGCAAATACGAGCAAGGCTGGGCCCGCGAAAACCAGCCCTACTGGCAACCAAACGTTCTGGTCCGCTACGACAACCTCGCGTCAGAGATACAAGCCAAAATCGTAGCCGTCCAAGCCGCCCAACGCCAGTTTTGGACCACCAAAACTTTGCCGCCTCCCGAACAATTGGGATTTTTTCTGAAATAATCGCGGTTACGCTTCGTGAAACCGCGGCGTGTCTGCGGAAGTAGCTCTGTCTGTTCGCACCAGCGATCGCTTCCTCTTCTCTGAGCATATGTTTTCGACGCGCACAAATTGGACGCTCACGCCCAACGCGTTCACCCGCGCCATCGAAGAGTCGCGCGCCTCCGGCCAAACCATCCTCGACCTCAGCGTCTCCAATCCCACCGAAGCCGGAATCCGCCCCGACACAAAAGAAGTCCTCACCGCCCTCGTCCATGAAGGCGCGATGCATTACCAGCCCCAGCCCCGCGGACTCCTCGAAGCCCGCCACGCCGTCTGCCGCTACTATCGCGAGTCGCACGAAATCTTCCATCTCGATCCCGAGCGCCTCATCCTCACCACCAGCACCAGCGAAGCCTACTCCTACGTCTTTCGCCTGCTCTGCAATCCGGGAGACGAAATTCTCGTTCCCAAGCCGAGCTATCCGCTCTTCGAATTTCTCGCCGATCTTGCCGACGTCAAGCTCATCCCCTATCCGCTGCTCTACGATCACGGATGGCAGATCGACTTCGACTCGCTCTACAAAGCCGCCAGCGCGCGCTCCCGAGCCGTGATCCTCGTTCACCCCAATAATCCCACCGGATCCTACGTCTCCGTCGCCGAGACCGCCGCCCTCAACCGCTTTTGCCAGGAGTACGAGCTAGCCCTGATCGTCGACGAAGTCTTCCTCGACTACGCGCACGACGGCGTGTCGCGCCCAAGTTTCACCGGAAACTCCGACGCTCTCACCTTCACTCTCAGCGGCGTTTCGAAAATCTCCGCCCTGCCGCAGATGAAGCTCGCGTGGGTCGCGACCAGCGGCCCCGAACAAGCCGTCTCCGACGCCGGAGCGCGCCTCGAAATCATTGCCGACACATTTCTCTCCATGAGCGCGCCGATCCAGCTCGCCGCGCCCGTGCTGCTCGATCAGCGCAAGCAGATTCAACCGCTCTTGCTCGATCGTCTGCGCGTCAACCTCGCCGAACTCGATCGCCAACTCGCCAGCCACCCCGCATCCGTGCGCCTGCTCGTCGAAGGCGGATGGTACGTCGTCCTCCGCGTTCCCGCCTTCGGCAGCGACGAAGATCTTGCCATCCGCCTGCTGCGCGAGGCCGGCGTTCTCGTCCATCCCGGACACTTCTACGATTTCCCCACCGACGGTTATCTCGTCCTCAGCCTGATCACCGAACCCGCCGTCTTCCGCGACGGCGTCGCGCGCCTGCTCCCGCTCGTGGAGTGAGATCGCCCGCCCCGCGTGGTATTCTTCTCGCCGCTTCCTCATTCGTACGGAGAAATTATGCCCATCAGTCGTCGTGGATTCATCGGCTCCGCCATCGCCGCCTCCGCCGTCTCCGGATTGCACGCCTCCGAACCAACCGCGCAAGACAAATCAGCAGCCCACACCAAGCCCGATCATCCCGAATCCGCAGGATACTTCGGCTCCGGCAAGCGTCCCATCCTCATTTGCGCCCACAACGGCGTGAACTACGTCGACGCCGCCTTCGCCTTCCTCAAGAGCGGAGGCGACACGCTCGACGCTGCCATCCGCGTCGTCAAGGGACCCGAAGATGATCCCAACGACGATACCGTCGGACTCGGCGGCCTTCCCAACGAAGAGGGCGTCGTCGAGCTCGATGCCTGCTGCATGCATGGACCCACCCGCCGCGCTGGCTCCGTCGGCGGCGTTCGCAACATCAAGAATGTCGCGCTCGTCTCCAAAGCCGTCATGGAACACACCGGACACGTCATGCTCGTCGGCGAAGGCGCCGAACGCTTTGCCGTCGCCCAAGGCTTTCCCCGCGAGAACCTGCTCACCGAGCGCTCCCGCAAGATCTGGCTGCTCTGGAAAGAAAATCATTCCACCGACGACTGGTGGGGCCCCGGATTATCCGATCCGCACTGGCAGGCCCCCGCCATTCCCGGAGAAACTCCGCAATCCGAGCTCTGGCAAGATCAGATCAAACACCGCATCGACCGCCTAGCCGAAAGCGCCGCCCAGCTGGGCATCGAGCCCGAGTTTCGCATGGCCGCAATCCGCCGCGTGCTCTCTCCTCCCACCGGAACCATTCACTGTTCCGCTCTCAATGACAAGGGAGAAATGTCCGGCGTCACCACCACCAGCGGTCTGTCCTTCAAAATTCCCGGACGCGTCGGCGACTCCGCCATCATCGGCGCCGGCTGCTACACCGATGCGGACGTGGGCTCGGCGGGCGCAACTGGCGCGGGCGAAGAGAACATCAAGGTCGCCGGCGCGCATACCATCGTCGAAAACATGCGGCATGGCATGTCTCCCATCGACGCCGGCATGGATGCGCTGCAACGCATCGTCCGCAACTACAACAACGACATGACCAAGCTGAAGTTCATGGACATGATCTATTACATCCTGCGCAAAGACGGAGCCTACGCCGGCGTCTCGCTCTGGGAGGGCTACTCCGAAGCCGAGAAGCACAAGATCATCGTCCACGACGGCACGAAGCGCGCCGAAGTCACCGTTGCCCTCCTCAAAGGCACCTCCCATGACTTCCCCCCGTTCCCAATCCCGAAGCCAAAGGATTTGACCAAAGACTCGGAGTACCTGAAGTAGGAGAGGCAGCCCTCAGCCATCAGCCGTCAGCAAAGGCTAGCCACGTCAGGGGATGCCTGCGGCATCCGTGGGGCGCTCCGCTTATGCTTGAAGTCGTCTAGGAAAACGGGGAGTTTGCAGACCTATAGCGGTGGACACACTTCGACCTCTGTCGAACAGGTCATTTTGATTTTCGCCAATTGGGGTGGGGATGTCTGTGATGGTACGCATGTCGGTTGGTGATGAAAAAGCGAAAGAGGTTTTCGACAACACGTTGTATTCGAATGCCAAAGGCCCGATGGAATGGGGCGTTTTGGCTGGCCGTAAGGGACGGAACGATTCGCGGGCTGCGGCATTACCATCGGACGCACTTTCGTTATTTTCGTTTTCCGGAATTGGCTCGTACGATCTGGATAGGAACTCAGTCTAGAGGGGGCTACTCGGGGACATGCAAAAACAGAAAGGTTTCTCACTCATCGAATTACTTATCGTGGTGGCGATCATCCTGATCATCGCAGCTATCGCCATCCCCAACCTGTTACGAGCGCGGATCGCGGCGAACGAATCCTCTTCGGTGGCATCGATTCGAACTTTGAATACAGCGCAGATTTCGTACAACTCGGCGTATCCGACGGTGGGCTTCGCGTCTACGCTCGCTGCCTTGTCGGGCACATCTTGCACGCCACCCAGTTCGACTGGCGCCTGCCTGATCGATACACAGCTTTCGACTGGCACCAAGAGCGGATATCATTTCACGCTCGGTGGGGCGAGCGGAACTCCCAACTCGACGTACCAGATCGCCGGATCGCCATTGGCTCCGAACCAGACGGGCGTACGCTCGTTCTGTTCGATAGCGGACGCGGTTGTGCGGTACAGCTCGGCCGCGCTGACGAGCTGCGCGGGAACGGAAAGCCCCCTGCAATAATTCCGGGCGAGTAATTGTTGACAGAGAATTGACCTGGTGCCCCAGGTTCGCGCCCGTCTTTTGGGCGCTAACCTGGGGGATCCACCCCGGTGCCCTGGGGGACTCAGAAACACCCTCGCCACTCCGCCCCGCTCTTCAATTTCCCGATCCCCCGCCGTCCATTCCGACTCGATCTCCACCGCAGCTCGGTGCCCCAGGTTCGCGCCCGTCTTTTGGGCGCTAACCTGGGGGATCCACCCCGGCGCCTGGGGGATCCAGAAACACCCTCGCCACCCCGCCCCGCACTTCAATCTCCCGATCCCCCGCCGTCCATTCCGACTCGATCTCCACCGCAGCTCGGTGCCCCAGGTTCGCGCCCGTCTTTTGGGCGCTAACCTGGGGGATCCACCCCGGTGCCAGGGGGATCCAGAAACACCCTCGCCACCCCGCCCCGCACTTCAATCTCCCGATCCCCCGCCGTCCATTCCGACTCGATCTCCACCACGCCCACTTCCCGCAGCGCGTAGTGTCGAAAACTGCTCCACTTCCACTCCCTCGGATCCTTCACCAGTCCCCGCTTCACCGGATTGCGATGCAGGTAGCGCAACTTGATCGAGAATTCGCGTGCGTCTCGCACATTGCGATCGTAATACCGCTTCTGCCAGAAGGATCCCAACTCGACCCGGCGCTCTCGGCTCCGCAGCCGTTTCGCAAACGAAAGCTTCACATAATGGATCGCATCCGCCAGCACGCCCTGTTCCGGTTCACTCATCAGCAAATGGACGTGCTCCGGCATCACGACATACCCGTAGACACACATCGAAAACCGGCGGCGCATGTCTTCGAGGCATTGCACAAACAAATCGTAGATTTCAAGAGTGCAAAACTTCGCCTGCCTGCGGTAACAACTGAACGTCACGAAATGAGAATGTCGCGTCTGCTGGAAGCGTTTGAGTCCGCTCGGCATGGCGAGAGCCTACTCCAGCCAGCCGCCGCTGTCTGTGATCCAGGCACCAGGCTTGTCCAAGGGGAAGGACCTGCCGGGTGCCCCAGGTTCGCGCCCGTTCTTTTGGGCGCTAAGCTGGGAGATCCATCATTCCGGCCGCAACTATTTATCGCAAAGTCGGGTGCCCCAGGTTTCGCGGTTTTCGAAACCTGGGATGCCACGGCTCCGTCCCTCTTGGGATCTTGAACCGCGAAACCTTGAGCCCGCCTCGCGACGCTGACCAACTCGCTGACCGGCCAGTTCGGCTTCGGCTACGATGCTCTCAGCCGAAGAACGCAGCTAACGCGGCCGAACGGAGTCAACACCAATTACGCGTATGATTCCGTGTCGCATCTGCTGAGCGTGCTGCATCAGGCGGGATCGACCACGCTCGACGGAGCGAGCTACGGCTACGACTACGCTGGCAACAGGACGAGCAAGACCAACTATCTCAACGGGATCACATCGAATTACGCTTATGACGCGATCTACGAGCTGCAGCAGGTAACCCAGGGTGGGGGTACCACGGAGAGCTACTCTTACGACGCGGTCGGCAATAGACTATCGTCATCCGGAGTGCCGACCTACAGCTACAACCCGTCGAACGAGCTGACCTCGACTTCGTCAGGTAGCTATACGTATGACGCAAACGGCAATACCCTCTCCGATCCCTCCGGCAAATCCTACTCCTGGGACTTCGAGAACCGGCTGGTGCAGGCAGTCAATCCCGGCGTCGGCACCACGACCTTCCGCTACGATCCCTTCGGACGGCGCATCCAGAAATCCGGTCCGCTCGGAACGACGAATTACCTCTATGATCGGATGAACCTCATTGAGGAGGTCGATCAAGCCGGTAATGTTCTCGCGCGATACACGCAAGGCAAACGACTCGATGTGCCGCTGGCCGAAGTGCGCCAGGGGACGACGAGCTACTACCAGCAGGATGGACTCGGCTCTGTCACTTCTCTGAGTAACTCAGCGGGTACGGTCGCCGAAACCTATGCCTACGACAGCTACGGAAAAGTGACCGCGTCAACCGGAACGCTCGTCAACCCGTTCCAATACACAGGGCGGGAGTTTGATTCCGAGACCGCTGTTTACTACTACCGAGCGCGCTACTTCGATCCCAGCGCGGGACGGTTCCTCAGTCAGGACCCGATCCGGTACGGGGGCGGAGTAAATTTCTATGCGTACACGCGAAATAATCCCGTACTTCGAATTGATCCTTTCGGCTACAGCGACGGTGTGTGTAACAACCCGGCATATTGCGTTCCCGGCTCTGCAACTTGGGGCACGATGTACCTTGGGCCTGATGGAGTGTGGTACAACGATGGGCCGCCACCCGATCCGGCGCCGCCCGTTCCCGACGACGGGCCTACCCCGCCGCCAACCCCTCCGTCCCCGAACAAAAGTTGCGACCAGCCGGGGGATCAGCCACCGCCACCACCGCCGCCTCAGCCACCGCCACCGCCGCCTCAGCCGCCGCCTTCCTGTAGCGCGGCGTGGGCTATGACGGGAGTGGGGATCGCTGGAACGCTGGGCGATGTTGCCTTGGTATGGTATCTGGCACCCGTATTTGCGGAAGAGGGTTTGGAAGGGGGTTTGAACTGGACACACGTCGCACCAGTTCTTGCTCCTGGCCCGACGCTTTACTGGATGGGCGTTATCCAGCTAACGGAGTGCCAATGAGCGAGTTCAAAGTCGCATCTCCCGACGCATCCGACCGAGGTCGCGAACGCAATATTCGGCTGATCACATGGGGGGTGGTCCTGGTCATGTCGGGGATAACTCTCTTCGCCGTTTACGATGCTCGCTCCGCAAGCCCTCAACTTGTCCGGGCACTTGGATGGCTCGCTGTCGTAATCGTCGCTGCTGCCATCGTGGGTGCTCACTTCCTGGCAGTTCGCTTAGGCTTAGAAAAGTTCGAGCACGACTTGGTGTTTGTGCTGACCGACAAGGCTGTAGTTCGCAGAAGGCCGGGATGGCCTGATGTTCAGATCGGACTGGCCGAGATAAAGGCTCTCTATCAACGATCTGGCAGGCTTGTCGTTGAGAGCAACGAACCTCGCAGGACGATGGCAATTCCGGAACGAGTTGAGGGGTTTGAATCTCTCCGTTCAGAACTCACGAAACATAGTCCTATCACGGCGGCACCGCAACGCTCTCGGTGGGGGTTCATCGCTCTAATCGGCTCCTTCCTCTGTTGGGGTCTGGTGCTGTTGTCTAAAGACACTGGCGTGGTGATGGGAGCCGGAGCGGTTGCATTGCTGCTGCTTGTGTGGGAATCATTCCGCCTCTTTGGGCAACTGCGCCGCAGCCCGAAAAGGCTTCCTCTCTCCCTCCTAATCGGTCTTAGCTGGGTCGCTGCCGCACTGCTCGTTTACCTTCGGATCGTTCGAACCTCGTAATCGGGAGCTTAGGAACGGGTAAGGCCCTTTGGAGGGGTTTTTCCTTAGCCGCCGATCCGCTGGCCGATTCCTGCCTGATCCGGTGCCCGACCGGGCCGTGATCCCGGCTCGATTAGCTGCCCGATGCGGTGCCGGATCCGGGGTGTAATCCGTGTCCCAAGGCTGAGGGTTTAGGTCCGGCGGAGCGGATTCGGGGGTGTCCTGCCGGGTGCCCCAGGTTCGCGCCCTGGGTTTGGGCGCTAACCTGGGATCACAGACAGCGGCGCCTAGCTGATGTAGGCTCTCGCCATGCCGGGCGGACTCACACGCTTCCAGCAGACGCGACCCTCCTCTTTCGTGACGTTCAGTTGCTACCGCAGGGCAGCCGAACTTCCGCACTCCTGAAATCTACGACTGTGCAATGCCTCGAAGACATGCGCTGCCGGTTTTCGATGTGTATCTACGGGTATGTCGTGATGCCGGAACACGTCCATTTGTTAATGGATCGGAAATGCGGGGGAACGGAAATGCGGGACAGACGAGACGTTCACTAGCCTCTCACGGCCACTTCAGCCGGGTGCCCCAGGTTCGCGCCCTGGGTTTGGGCGCTAACCTGGGATCACAGACAGCGGCGCCTAGCTGATGTAGGCTCTCGCCATGCCGGGCGGACTCACACGCTTCCAGCAGACGCGACCCTCCTCTTTCGTGACGTTCAGTTGCTACCGCAGGGCAGCCGAACTTCCGCACTCCTGAAATCTACGACTGTGCAATGCCTCGAAGACATGCGCTGCCGGTTTTCGATGTGTATCTACGGGTATGTCGTGATGCCGGAACACGTCCATTTGTTAATGGATCGGAAATGCGGGGGAACGGAAATGCGGGACAGACGAGACGTTCACTAGCCTCTCACGGCCACTTCAGCCACGCCCGAATCTCACTTCATTCTGTTTCATCACACAGGCACAGTGTTCTCATCACAGACAACATTTCCACTCCATGCAAAAATCATTTCAGGATCGCCGTAGCGAAGCGTGTGCCCGCCTCCAAAGGCGGCAAAATACTCTTTGATATTTTCCCTCTCCCGAACGGGCCCCGACAAACAATCGGGGGCGAAACGGCTGGCCCCCTCCCGGCCTCCGCTTTGTCAAGATTGACTTTTTGCTCTGGACGAAACGAGCTCCCACGGCAAGAAAAGCGACCCTAATCCCCGTAAGCCCTGATTCCGCAATACTTTGCCTATAAGTCCTTATTGTTCATAGACCTATCCGGAAATTCTTCCCAACCCCATGATTCTTCAAGACCAGGGGTAGGGGGGGGGGGGGGGATACCAGTACCAACCAGTAAACATCACCCGATTTTCTCGCTCAGTTCCTATCCAGCAACAAAAATTTATTTTCGACCGTAGAAAACAAGGGCACGCTTCGCAATGAACCGCTCCGGTCTGGATTGTGAATCTCCCAGGTGAGCCCCCGCAAAAGACGGGCGCGAACCTGCGAGCACCGGCTCGATCCGATCCTTTCCTGATGGCTGACGGCTGATGGCTGACGGCTAAACCCCTCCCCCACAATATCTTGCCAACCCCGGCATCTTTCTTCCCGGCCGCTCCGTATCTACGGGTAGCATGAACGCCATAGCGTACTGTTCGTGGAATGCGATGGAATCGGAAACGAGCGCAATCGCGCGCGGCCTGCGTCGTCGGGATCCCGAACTACTCGATCGTCTGATCGAGCAGTATCAGCACCGGCTGCTGCGCTATCTGGTCTACCTGACAAACAATCGCGAGCTCGCCGAAGACCTTTTCCAGGAGACGTGGATTCGCGTGCTGGAGCGCGGGCATTTATACGACGGTCGGCATGAATTTGGAACGTGGCTGTACGCGGTTGCGAGAAACCTGACGATTGATTATCTGCGGAAGAAGAGTCCGGTAAGCCTGGATGGTCTGATGGAGGACGAGCAGCATGCTCCGCTGGAGCCAGCCGACACGCGTCCGGCCGCGTGGAAAGTTGTTGAGCAGCATGAGCAGGCGGAGCGCATTAATGCGGCGCTGGTAGGGATTCCGGCGGAGTACAGGGAGGCGGTGGTGTTGCGCTTCCAGGATGAGCTGGCGTTGGAGGAGATTGCGACGGTGACGGGGGCTCCGCTGGGCACGGTGAAGTCGCGGCTGTATCGCGGCCTCAATTTGCTGATGGCGAGATTGGAGGGGAAGACGGCATGAGTGTTAACGATCATGAACGGGCGCGGCAGTTGATTGCGCTGTCGGGCGCGGACGCTTCGGGCGGCCGGACTGGCGATGCGCGGGCGGAGGGAGAGCGGGGATGGTTGCGCGTTCATCTGCAGGAGTGTGAAGAGTGCAGGGATTATGCGGAGGCGGCGGGCGAGGCGATTCGGGCGCTGCGTTCGCATCCGATGGCGGCGGGATCGGGGCTGGTGCGAGCGACGCAGATGCGAGTGCGAGCGCGGGCGCTGGAGATGCGGAGGCAGCGGGAGCGGATGTGGCTGGTCGGGCTGTCGTGCGCGTTTGTGGGGATGTCGGCGGCAGTTACGACACCTTTATTGTGGCAAGGGTTTGCGTGGATAGGCGAGTGGATGGGCGTTTCGAGCTGGGTGTGGCAGGCGGGGTTCACGTTCTTCTGGATTGCTCCGGCGCTGGTGGCGAGTGCGTTGCTGCTGGATCGCGGGACGCATTTGAACGGGGCGAATGGGAGTTCGAGTCTGAGCGGGACGGGGCTGGGATCGAGAGTGGGATCGAATTTGGGCGGCGGCGCGTAACAACACGCGTAGCAACATCGGAGATAAGGAAAGAGGGGGCGAGTATGCAGACGAGTATTCAGGGAAGAGACGAAACACAGACGGGACTGGCGGCGGAGATCAAGATTGTTCCGGCGTGGGCGTGGGTGATCGCGGGGATGTTCGTGATCGCGACGCAGATCGTGTTCGACGTGGTGATCCCGATGAAAAAGGGCGGGCCTCCGGTGTGGGCGCGGCCGCTGCTGGGGCTGCTGGCCGGCATGATGGCGGGCGCGTACTTTCTGTTCATCGGGTATATCAACCGCGATGCGAAGCGGCGGGGGATGAGTCCGTGGCTGTGGACGGTGGTGGCGGTGGTGATCCCGAATGCGCTGGGGATTCTGCTGTACTTTATTTTGCGGCAGCCGCGGCCGAGTATGTGTCCGCAGTGCGGTGGGGCGGTGCGGGCGGAGTTTAATTTTTGTCCGGCGTGTAATTGCAGGCTGAGTCCGAGCTGTCCGCAGTGCAAGCGGGTGATCGGGGCGGGTGATATTTATTGTCCGTATTGTGGGACGGGGTTGCGCGGGCAGGTGGGGACGCCGGGGGCGACGGTGATGGGGTGAGTGGATTACGGTTGGGTCGGCGGTGCCTGGTGCGGGAGGTCTTGTTTTGTGCGGCGAGCTTTGTAGGCGTAGAAGACAGCGAGAAGCGGAGGGGCGAGTAGAAATCCCCAGAAGGGGATGAGGAAGCCGAGGACCATGGGGACGAAGATGGAGGCCCAGATGGGCACGCGGGTGGTGCGGCGCATGATGTAGGGCTGGAGAAGGAGTCCGTCGACGACGATAATGACGGCGTAGAGGATGAGGACGTAGAGGGGATGCTGCCAGTCTTGCCAGCGAAGAACGGCGGCGAGGACGGGACCGAGGAGCGAGAGGATGGGGCCGAAGTGGGGGATGATCTGGAGGGTGGCGGCGAGCAAGGCCCAGAGTGGAGCCCATGGGATGCGGAGGATCCAGAGGCCAAGGAGCCAGAGGAGGCCGATGGCGAGGGAGTCCTGCAGTTGGGCGATGGCCCAGTGCTTGAGGGCAGAAGCGGTGATGCGGACGTGGTCGGAGGCGGTCATGAGTGTTAAGCGAATTCCTCAGGGCTAAACCGATTGCTGAAAAACCTGGTCGCGCGCTGCCTCGCGCCCCAGCGGCTAAAGCCGCCATTGAAAAATGAGGTATTTATCGCAGCGGTAAACCGCTGCGCCACCCAAAAGCACAAGCAGAGTCGTGAATCGCTGCCCACCCAAAAGCATAAGCAGAGTCGGTGAATCGCTGCTCACCCAAAAGCATAAGCAGAGTCGGTGAATCGCTGCCCACCCAAAAGCATAAGCCAAAACCGGTGAGCCGCTGCACCGCCCAAGAACAAAACCAAAATCGAATTCTTCAGCAGACTGTAAAGCCTTGGCTTTTCAAAATTAGCTGCGTTCTTCCAAAGCAATTATGAGATGCGTTTTTGGAGAGGGGCAGCGGCGGACGAGAATCGGTTGGCGAGCTCGGGAGGGAGAGTTGGCGTGCCTCCGGATTGGGAGCAGACGTAGCGGGCGACTTCGTTGGCGATGGAGTTGATGTCGTCGAGGTCCATGTTGCGGAGCAGGCCGTGGACGAGGGCGGCGGTGAAGGAGTCTCCGGCGCCGACGGTGTCGACGACTTTTACGGGGTGCGAGGTGCAGTCGGACCAGCGGTCGGTGCCGTCTTTGCGCTGATAGAGAAGGCTGCCGTTAGCTCCGCGGGTGAGGGCGACTAGTTGCAGGTTGAAAATCTCGGCTAGGCGTTTGATTTGGTGGCGGGTTTGGGAGGGGTGTGAGTTTGGAGTCGGTGGCTTTGTCGATGCAAGCGATGAGTTTGATGTCGGCACGCGGACAGGAATGTCCGCGCCACACGAGCCATCGCGACTTTCCAGATTGAACATGGCGGCTAGAGTGGGGAGTTCGTCGTCGTTCATCTTAAGAACGTTCGAATGCCCGAGTGATTCTTCAATGACTTCGCGGGAATAAAAATTCTGGCGAAGGTTGATGTCGAAGATGCGGAGAGCGGTCGCGGGCGTGGCGGCGAGGAGTGTCTGAATCGTGTGGCGCGAGGCGGCGCTGCGCTGGGCGAGGCTTCCGAAGCAGAAGGCGTCGGCGGAACCCGCGTAGGCGAGGGCTTCGGGCGTGGCGGCGATGCAATCCCAGGCTACGTTTTGCTGGACGGTGTAATGAGTGAGGCCTTCACCGGAAAGTTCGACTTTTACGGTTCCCGTGGGAGAAGTTTCGTCGACCTGGATGGCGGCTTCGGGCAGGCCCATGTTGCCGAGACGGCGGATGATCTCGCGTCCGTAGTCGTCGTGGCCGACGCGGGTGATGATGGCGGCTTCGGCTCCGAGAGCCTGGGCGTGATAGGCGAAGTTAGCGGGCGCGCCGCCGAGTTGCGGTCCGGTGAGCAGGAGGTCCCAGAGAACTTCTCCGACGCCGACGATTTTTGGTTTATCGGTCTTGAATTCTTGTTTGGGGTTGGGCTGGGACATGACGGTTCCGGAAAAATTGCAGCGCTATACGATACCCATCTCTTTCTGAATTTGTTCGAGCGGGACGCCCTTGGTCTCAGGAACCATGGTCGCGACCCAGATGAGTTGCAGGACCATCATTCCGCAGAAGAACGAGAAGACGTAGCCGGTTGGAAAATACGTCACCATGTGCGGGAAGAAAGTTGTGAGCAGAGCGGCGAAGATCCAATGAGTGAAGCTGCCGAGAGCCTGGCCTTCGGCGCGATGGCGGTTGGGAAAGATTTCGGAGATGAAGACCCAGATGACCGTGCCCTGTCCGACTCCGTGGGCGGCGATGAAGGCGAAGATGCAGGCGGGCACGATGGAATAGTGCTGCGTGAAGAAGGCCCATGCAGTCAGGCCGAGAGAGGCGATGTATCCGAAGGAACCGATGTAGAGAAGAGTGCGGCGGCCGAGACGGTCGATGAGCCAGAGTCCGACAAAAGTGAAGATCAGATTCGTGATGCCGATGCCGATGGATTGCAGGAGCGCGGCTTTGGTGCCGAGGCCAGTGAGTTCGAAGATGCGCGGCGCGAAATAAAGGATCGCGTTGATGCCGGAAAGTTGATTGAAGAACGCGATCAGGATGGCGAGAAGGATTGGTTTGCGCAGGCGACGCGTCCAGAAGCGCGCGGCGGACTCGCCCTCTTTTGAGGAAGCGGCGACGATCTCGTTGGTGAGGGCTTCGATGTCGGCCGGCGGCGCGTCGGGCTGAATGCGTTGCAGAATGATCTGGGCAGCGGCGCGATCGCCTTTCTTGGCGATCAGCCAGCGTGGACTTTCGGGAAGTCCCAAACAGAAAAGGGCGTAGATGAGAGAAGGGAAGGCGGCGACGCCGAGCATCCAGCGCCAGGCGTTTTCGCCGACTCCGGCGAGCAGGGCGTTGGAGACGAAGGCGATGAGAATGCCGAAGACGATGTTGAACTGAAACATGCCGGCAAGTTGTCCGCGGTGTTTGGGCGGCGCGATTTCGGAGATATAAAGAGGAGCAGCAATGGTGGAGATGCCGATGCCGAGGCCTCCGATGACGCGGGCGGCGATGAAAATATAAACATTCGTGGCGAGAGCAGAGCCGATGGCACCCACGAGATAGAGAACGCCGATCCAGAGAAGAGTTTTTTTGCGGCCAAAGCGATCGGCAGGCCAGCCTCCGATGAGAGCGCCGATGACTGTGCCGTAAAGAGCGGAGCCCATGGCCACGCCGTGCCATCCGGGAGTGAGGCCCCAGAGAGCTTGAATCGTCTTTTCGGCGCCGGAGATGACGACCGTATCGAATCCGAAGAGAAAGCCCGCGAGGGCGGAGGTCAGCGACCAGAAGAAGACCTTAGCATTCATAGGTTGAATGAAGTCGGAAAGCGTTCCAACGATAATCGCATTGGGAGCGGGACGCAAGGTTCGGTGGAAGGGGCGAGGCAAAAGCGTCCACCACGAAGGGCACTAAGGTTCGCGAAGGACAGTCTTCATTATGAAGTTGGGTTGATCATGTGAGTGCGGATCTATGTGAGAACGGCGATGGGTGAACTTGAATGAGGTCGTTTGAGCGTGTATAAACATTGAGGTAGCACGACGCCGGATGCAGTGGTCCCCGCTGCGAAAATCCAATGGGAAGCTGGTTCCGGCGTGGCGCCGTGCAGGTGCGACTTTCCCTCAGACAGCCTGCAAGCCATTGAGACAAAAGCGGAAGTGGTGGAATTGGCAGACACACCATCTTGAGGGGGTGGCGCCGAAAGGCGTGGGGGTTCAAATCCCCCCTTCCGCACCAATTTTTCAATCAATTACCGCAACAACTCTTTCCACTCGCCGCGAACGAGCCCAGCCGATTCATTTTTGGAAGTCCCGACGGTACTCATCCATTGGGATGCACCGAACAATTGAACCCGAATCAGCTTCGAGGTTTGATTCTGCGGCTGCCGGACGGATTGTTGCGCCGCCCGGCGCCACAGAAACTTATGCCACGTAGCGACTGGTTGAAGGCGTTTTCTCGCCTCTCGACTCGCCCGTGGATGAAATATCCTGGGCGCCCGTGCGTTCCAGGATATCTTTCGCTGCCTTGATTTCCTCGGAAGTATCGGAGTGAATCGAGAGAAGAATGCCACCATCCTTCACGCGACCCTCATAGCGCTTGGCCTCGTATTCCGGAATGCCCATGCCGATCAGCGCGCCGGTGAGACCACCGACCGCGCCACCGACACCCGCGCCAGCGAGGGCGGCCATGATCGGGCCTGCGGCGATAAACGGCCCCAGGCCAGGAATTGCTAGCGCTCCGATGCCGGCGAGCCACCCCAAACCGCCTCCCAACACTGCTCCTGTGCTGGCTCCGGTGGTTGCGCCTTCTGGCGCCTTGGTATTTTTTTCATGCGCAAAATCTTTCGTGCCCTGTTTGTCCGGCAAGAGTGCCGAAATATCGTTGTTAGAAAAGCCGGCTTCTTTTAACGCTTCGACCGCACGATCGGCTTCCGTCAGATTCTTGAAAATGCCAAATACCGAAGTATTCTTGCCTGCCATTGTTAGCTCCTTTTACCTGCTGTTACTGCTTGGGTTTAATTTCCAGTTGGCTCGCTACTTTGTCCTTGCCAACAATCTCCGCCGCCTTGGCTTCGATTGCGCTCTTCTCGTCTTCTGACCGCACGGGGCCCTTGAGCGTGACCATTCCGTTCTGGGAGATGATCTTCACGTTGTGAGCGTAGGTGGATAAGGACTTGTCTTGCACGATGGAGCGGCGTATGTCGCGGGTGATATCGCGGTCTGGGCGATTCTCCTTTTGCTGATCCGCCGTCGCTTGCGCGGGGTTGCGATCCCGGTCATTTGTCTTGGTATTGTCGGGCGCAGGGGTTTGGGACATATCTTGTGCAATCGCGAAACTTCCCGCTGCGAGCAAGCCGGAAAGTGTGGCAGTTGCAAATACACTCTTAACAAAACCCTTCATATGGAGCTCCTTCTCTGTCGACTTATGAAAGCGCAACATAATTCACGCTATCGGGAAGCGCCGATGGAGTCTGTAAGCTGCTTGCTGTACACGGACGATTGAAAGACGGTAGGGTAGGAAAGCGCAGGTCGCAGAACAGACACCGCTCCTGCTCGATGTGCGGAAGCCTTCTTCGAAGCACGGCTGTGATGCTGGTGAATCCGCTTTGGACGAAAAACAGGATACCAAGGTATAATTTGGTCGAAGATAGTGTACGCAAGGAATATGCTTGCCAGCCGCATAACACTGGGGAAATCGTTAAAATCCGGTGTTCACTGCAGGTTTTAGGGACAGGGCTTGACGGTCCCCGCTCTTCCGCACCATAGCAATCCTATTCAGTGTTCGCGACAGCAGGTCTGTCGAAATTAAGATCGGAAATCTGAGCTTCGGCTCGCTTTGGAGTTTCTTGCATGTTGGTTACATACTTGATCACGACCTTGCACATAATCGTTTGTTTTTTTCTAATTGCTGTCGTGTTGTTGCAGAGTGGTAAAAGCGGCGACTTGGCCGCGGCTTTTGGTGGACAGGGTAGCCAGACGGCGTTTGGGCCACGCGGCGCGGCGTCGGTGCTTTCGCGCGCGACGACTTGGTCCGCGGTCATTTTCATGCTGACTTCGATCATGCTGTCGATTCTTGCGGCACGGAAGACGGGACCGAATTCAGTGCTCTCGGGAGTGAAGCCTGCGACAACGACTTCACAGCCGGCTACTCCGGCGCCCGCGGCACCCCCCACCGTTCCGCAGAACCAGGCACCTACACAAAAATAGGATTTTCCGGGGGCTGTTTTGGATCTTCAGCAGCCCTGATTATCATCTCCTTTCAGGTTCGTCTTGGACGGGCGGGATGCCCGTCACCACACGTGCATTTCGACGCGACCCTCCAGCACACTAGAACTCCCCGGGGAACACAACTCTATTTCTGCAGGTAGGGATTCTGCTCGCGCTCGTAGCCTATGGTGGTGGCGGGGCCGTGGCCGGGGATTACGCGCGTCTCATCGGGCAAGGTCAACACGCGGTCGTGCAGGGAATGAATAATTTTCTCGAATGATCCGCCGGGGAGATCGGTGCGCCCGATGCTGCCGGCGAAAAGCGTGTCGCCGGCGATGAGCAGTTTTTCCGCAGGGAAGTACAGACAGACGCTACCTTCGGTGTGGCCCGGAGTGTGGAGCACGTTGGCCTTGAGGCTGCCCGCCTGCAACGACTCTCCGTCGGCGATGCTGGACTCGATTTTGACTTCTCCGGGTGAAGTCATGCCCAGCCACTCTGCCTGCACGTCAAGCAACTTCAGCAACGCATAATCACTCTGATTGAGAAGGATGGGCGCGCCAGTGAGGGAACGAAGTTTCATGGCTCCGCCAACGTGGTCGATGTGGGCGTGAGTGATGACAATTTGTTTTACCTGCAATTTGTATTGACTGATGATGGCGAGAATGTCGGTGACGTCGTCTCCTGGATCGATGACCATGGCTTCGTGCGTGGTTTCGTCTCCGATGATGGAGCAGTTGCACTGCAAGGGGCCGACGGGGAGGATCTTGTGGATCATGGATTTATTTTCGCTTAGGTGGCGGAGAATCACCATGAGAATTCCGTTAGGGTGAGCGGCTTAATTTGGGATTACCAGTTTGCTCCTCGTATGCGATTCAGGTGCACACACGCGGACAGGAATGTCCGCGGCCACACGAGCTAATGTCCCCGCGGCCACACGAGCTATTTCTCCACACGAATTTACGAGGCTACGGCTATGGGGCCGGTTTTCGTTTGATCGGAGCGGAAGCGGAGTAAGGCGGCGATGTTTCCGGCACGATCGAGTTCGCGATTCTCTGGGAGATAGAACAGTTCGAGGTCGCGACGAATCGCGATGGGAATGATGGCGTCGCACACATCGCGCATTTCGCGTGTGCGATGTCCGCAGGCGACGCAGGAGGTGACGAGGTGGGCATCGAGATGTCCGCAGTTGGGACAGTGAACGGCGCGGGCGGAATAATTTTCGTCGAGGAAAATCGACTGCACCTCGCCCGCTTCGAGGGCCTGCAATACGCGGCGCAGGCCGGTAACCCCGCGGCTGTTGGATTTGGCCAACTCGAGGGCCTGTTTTACTTTTGTGGAGCCGCGTTCCATGATCCATTGGCGAAGAAGAGCGCTGGCGTGTTTGCGGATTTCTTCTTCTGAAACGCTGGCCACATCAGCGGAAAAGCGGCCGATGAGACGCGCTTTCACGTAGGGATGGAGCTGGGACTCGAGCTCAGACCAGTTGGCATCCTGACAACCGATGATGAGGCGTTCCCAGATGCCTTTTTCGCGGTCGATTCGCAGGCGCTCGGCGACGGACTTGAAGTGCTGCAGCGCTTCTTCTGAGACGCGGCGCTCGGCGTGGCCGCCTTCGTATCCGTTATAGCCATCGCGCGAGGAGTTGCGCGATAAGAGATGAACGATGGCTTCGCGCTCGCGCAAGTCGTCTAAGCGCAGATCGAAAAAGCGGGCACGCTGGCGATCGACGACCGCGACGCAGAGGGATGGCTGCGCTCCCAGGAGCGCCGCCAGCGGCTTCAGCTGAAAACGGGACTGAAGGTAGATGTGAGTGCCGCCGAGTTGTGGAGGCAGGTCGTACTCTTTCCAGAAATTTTGCGCAGAGCAGGCGAAGACCGCTTTGCCGCGCGAGGAGCCGCGGAGGTTGGTGGCCACTTCGAGAACACGATCAATGTCGGCATGGAGGGATCCGTTCTTGCCGACCGCGCCCGCGCTCGACAGGGCCTGCTTAACGATGTCTTTCGCGACGATGGCTTCCTTGCGGTGGGAGCGGTCCTGGGGAGGATCGGGCTGAAAGTAAAAACTGAGAGCAGTAGCGCCCTTCGATTCGTCGGCCTGAAAAGCCGCCAATTCACGGATTTCGTCGCGGGTCATCATCTCGATGCTCCTCCGATATGGAAATGAATTGCTGGTATGGCGTCTGCCGCCAACCTTATTAACCTTTAGATTCGACTTTTGGCCAGAGGTTCGCCGTGGAATTCATTGGCGATCGAAGGAGCCTGGCGAACGCAGTCGCGCGCCCGCTGCACGGAGACGCGCACGTCCTCCAGATGCCGGCCGGTGATGGCCGAAATCTCATCGAGGGAAAAGCCTTCAATCCCATAGAGGAGAAAGGCTTCGCGGTCGGTGCGGTCCGCGCCACGAAGGGCGGCTTGCACCAGGGCGATCATTTCGTCGGAGTAGGCAGACTGTTCGGGAGTGGAGAGACGGCGATCGGGAATCGTGCTCTCTCGCGTCCAGCGCTCGTCAGGCTGATGGAATTGCAGACCGAGTTCGTCGGAGGCTTCGCTGTTTTGGCGGCGACGGCCGTCCGCGAGGCGAATGGGGTTGTCGAGTTCCTCGAGGCGCGCCACCATTTCATTCATGGCTTGTAGCGCCAGACGATAGAGCCACGGTTCGAGGTTGAGTTTCTCCGGACGATCCTGGTCGCTGAGAGCGCGAGCGATCACTTCGTCGACAACTTCGGTGGTGGAGAGGCCATCTTCAGGAATTTCTTCGACGGACCGGCGGAAGTAGAGTTCGCGATCGATGAAGCGCTCGAGACGCGGAAGGTTAGCATCGACGTAGGAGCCAATATCATCGGCCGAGATTGTGGGCGGCAAGACCGCGGCTAATGTTTGCTCGAAGGGAACTCCGGGCTCGGGCGATTCCTGCGGTCCTCTGCGCCAGCGGCGCCATTTGTGGCTGGAGCGCAAGAGTTCTTTATGGCGGCTGATCTGCTGGATGAGATCGTCAAAGGCGACTTTGATGGCGGCGGTGGGGTGAGGAGCGGCTTTCTCGGCCGTGAGCTGTCCAGAGGGCAGGCGCAGGTTGAGCGAGACGATGACGCCTTCGCGAGCCGAGCTATCGTCGATGACTGCTTTCAGACGGACCAGGTCGGGACGGAAAACTTGAATCCGCTTCCGGATTTTTTCGATCTGGTGGCTGACTTCTTTTTCGATGTCGGGAGTTTTGTGCAGCTTGTAACTTACGTGGACGTCCATTTTCGAGCCTCGAATGCGGGGAAAGAATCCCGTGAAGCTACGGTCTTATGAGGCGATTGTACACCCGTTCGGAGGCGGCGAATTGTGATTTGGCGACGGGCAAGTCGGCGAGAAATTGTGGGATTCGATATGGCTTGCAAACCCTTTGACCACGAGGGGCACGAAGGTTCACGAATGAACAACGGGCCGCCAGACTTCGCGGAAGGGCTCTGACTTTGGGGTTCAGGCTGTTCACGGCCTCATGCTATAATTTTGCTTCGCCTGAACGTTAGTACGTCGAGGCTGATCTGTGATTTCCTCCGCGGGCGGACCCAAAATTCCGAGATTCAATGCGCAAAGTTCTCGTTTCATAGAAATTAGGATGTGAGGTAAAGCTATGTCCGGCCATTCCAAGTGGGCAACAATCAAGCACAAGAAGGGCGCGCTCGACGCGAAGCGCGGCAAGATTTTCACGCGTCTCATCAAGGAAATCGCGATGGCGGCGAAGTCGGGCGGCGATCCTGACATGAATCCGCGGCTGCGGACGGCGATTTTGGCGGCGAAGTCTGAAAACATGCCGGCCGATAACATCAAGCGCGCCATCCAGCGCGGTACGGGAGAACTGCCCGGGCTAACCTACGAAGAATTTGTGCTCGAGGGATATGGGCCGGGCGGCGTGGCGTTGCTGGCGGAAATTTCGACCGACAACCGCAACCGCACGGTGAGCGAGATCCGGCACGTGTTCGGGAAAAATAATGGCAACATGGCGGCGGCGGGCGCGGTCGCTTATATGTTCCACAAGAAGGGCGACATCGTGATTCCGAAGTCGGCCGCCAAGGAAGATGATTTGATGAATATCATCCTCGAAGCGGGCGGCGAGGACTTGAAGGATGAGGGTGAGAATTGGGAAATTCTGACGGAGCCCTCTGCCTACGAAGCGGTGTTGGAGGCGGTGAAGAAGGCGGGGATTACGCCGGCGTCTTCGAGCGTGGCGATGGTTCCCGATACTTATATTAAGTTGGAAGGGACGCAGGCGGCGCAGATGATCCGGCTGATGGAAGCGCTCGACGACAACGACGACGTGCAGAACGTGCACGCGAACTTTGATATCGACGAGAAGACGCTGGAAGAAGTGGCTGGATAGTTTCCGCTTACTTTGCTTTTGGATTTTCGAACTTGACGCCGCCGGGTGCGAACGCATTCGGCGGTTTTATTTTCAGGGCCGTAACTTTTTCTCTTGCGTCCGACCAACTCTCGGCACATATGCCGAACTTTTCAACACGATAGAGGAAAAGTTTGTGGAAAACCGGGACGTTAATCTTGTAACCTCCTGTTAACGAATCGCTTCAGCATTCTGCACAGCGTAGGGTGCTTACTGTATTGATTCCTCCTCTCGACTGACCGACATGACTCCCGCCAAGACACGACTCGACAAGCTGCTCGTAGAACGCGGGCTCACGCCCTCGCGGGAACGGGCGCAGGCGCTCATTCTAGCGGGCAAAGTTCTGGTGAACGAACAAAAAATCGAGAAGGCTGGAGCCGCGATTGACCCGGAGTCGAATCTGCGTCTGCTGGGCGACGATCTGCGCTATGTGAGCCGCGGCGGGCTCAAGTTGGAGAAAGCGCTCGAGCACTGGAAGATCGATCTGCGCGAAAAAGTTTGTCTTGATGTTGGCGCTTCCACCGGTGGGTTTAGCGACTGCATGCTGCAAGCGGGCGCGTCGAAGGTGATTGCGGTGGATACCGGGTATGGGCAGATGGATTTTGGATTGCGTAACGATGCGCGGATGAGGCTTCTGGAAAAAACCAACGCGCGCTATCTGGAACCAGAGGATGTCGGCGAGGCGGTCGACTTCATCGCCATGGACGTTTCGTTTATCTCGGCGAGCCTGGTGCTGCCCGCGGTGATGCGGGCTGTCTCGTTTTATCCCAGTAGCCGAGCGAATGTGAGCCGCGAGATCGTGGTGCTGGTGAAGCCACAGTTTGAAGTAGGCAGGGAATCGGTCGGCAAGGGCGGGATTGTGCGCGATGAAGCGGCGCAGCGCGGGGCGGTCGTCCGAATCGAGGCTGCGCTCGCTGAACTTGGATGCCGAAACGCGGAGAGCATTGAGTCTCCGATACTCGGCGGCGAAGGCAATCGTGAATTCCTGCTGCACGCTGAGTTTTCGGCGCCCGCCATCGTTTGATTCTGTACAATCGGAGTCCAATGTCTGAAAAGTTAGCCGACCAAAAATTGGGAGATCCGCCGACTGCCAAGTCGGGCGATGAGCCGAAGTGCGTGGAAGTGCAGCCCCAGCAAAAGTGTGTTGCGATTATTTCCAAGCCCGGGCGGCCTGAGTTGTCAGAGGCGCTGCCGAAACTCGAACACTGGCTGCAGCAACATCATTACAGCGTGGTGGTTGATGAGGAGAGTGCGGCGTATTATCCGATGCGCGATGTGATGCCGCGGCGGGATTTGGGCGAGCGGTCTCCGTATCTGGCCCTGGTGCTGGGCGGCGATGGTACGTTGCTCTCGGCTTCACGTGCGGTCGCGAAGGTGGGAACGCTGATTCTGGGCGTGAATCTTGGCACGCTGGGATTCATGACGGAACTGCAGATGGCGGACCTCTATCCCGCGCTGGAGGCGATTGAGCGGGAGCGCTACATGGTCGACAGCCGCTCGATGATCAGTTGCTCGCTCTTTCGCGGCGGCGAAGTGGTTGTGACGCATTCGGCATTGAACGAACTCGTCGTCAGCAAGAGTGCCATTGCGCGCCTGAATCACTTCGAACTCTTCGTCGATAAGGAATTTGTTTCCAGCTACAAGGCGGATGCGCTGATCATCGCCACGCCGACGGGGTCGACGGCTTATTCGCTGGGGGCGGGCGGGCCAATTTTGAAGCCGGACGTCGACGCTTTCGTGATCACGCCAGTGTCTCCGCATGGATTGACGCATCGGCCTGTGGTGGTGCGCGATTCAGTCGAGATTGAGATTCAGGTAAAGACCGGCGAAGAAGAAGCGTATCTAAGCCTCGACGGGCAGGTGGGTATGCCGGTGCGAGACGGGGATATTGTGCGCTGTATGAAGGCAGAGCATCCGGCGCGGCTGCTGCGCTTCCAGAAGACATTCTTTGAAGTGCTCGCCACCAAGTTGAAGTGGGGCGAGCGGTAGGTCGTTTAGTTTTGCGCGAAGTGCGCGCCGGGCGGAGAAGTTTTGAGTGAAAACCATCCAGGGTTGATCGAGCGGAAGTTTACGGCCGGTGCAGCCGGCGAAGTTGAACTCAATTACGCCGAGGGTCCGGACAACGGGCCGCCGCTGGTGCTGCTGCACGGGCTGGGCCGGCGGTGGCAGGTATTTCTGCCGTTGATGCCAGCGCTCAGCTTGCGCTGGCATATCTTCGCACCCGACCTGCGCGGGCATGGCAAGTCTTCGCGTGTTCCGCATGGCTATCAAGGGCCACGCTACGCGGAAGACGTCACGCAGCTTCTTCGCGAGCGGGTTGCGGGTCCCGCAATTGTGTTTGGACACTCTCTCGGCGGCAACGCGGCGATGTGGATCGGCTCGCACAGTCCGGAACTGGTGCGCGGGCTGATTCTCGGCGACAACATGATCATCGTGCGGCGGTTGCGCAACCCCATGTACACGGCGTTATTTTCGGGACTGCGCGACCTGGCAAAGCAAGGGGGCTCGGTCGAGCAGATCGCGGAGGGGATTGGACGAATCGTGTTGCCGGTTCCGGGCGGGAATGAGTCTGTCCATATTCGTGAGTTGCCGGGCAATGATGAGGCTTACTTGCGGTCGTGGGCGCGGTGCGTGCAACAGGCCGATCCGGAGACGTACGAGATGATGCTGGACGGATCGTCGCTGGAAGGTTGGGATGGAGAAACGGTGCTGCGCGGAATTGGCTGCGCGACTCTGCTACTGCAAGGCAGTCCGGAGCTAGGCGGGCTGATGTCGGACGCCGACGTTGCGTTGGCGACGAAGTTGCTGCCGCATCATGCGCATGTAAAGTTTCGGAATTTGGGGCACGCGCTGTTTATTCAGCAGCCTGAGCCAGTGTTGCGGGCGGTTACGAACTTTTTGGAATCGCTATAGATTGACGGCTGCGTGTCGCGAGCCGGCTAGACGGTTTCCAACTTCATCTGATCGGCAAAACTTTCGCGACGCCGAATTAGTTTTGCTTTTTTCCCATCCACAAGCACTTCTGCTACCCGTCCGCGCGTGTTGTAGTTGGAACTGAGGACTGAGCCGTAGGCGCCGACGTCAAGAATGGCGAGGAGGTCTCCTTCGCCCACCAGCGGGAGTTTTCGGTCGCGGGCAAAGAAGTCTCCGGTCTCGCAGATGGGGCCGACGACATCGGTGGTCTCGGTGGCCGGCGAATTCTTGGCACGCGAGTTTCGCACGACGGGAACGATCTCGTGATACGCGCCATACAAAGAAGGACGCACGAGGTCGTTCATGGCGGCGTCGACGATGAGGAAGCGCTTGCGGTAATTTGTTTTCCGGTAGAGAACGCGAGTGAGTAAGACTCCGGCGGGTCCGACGATGGAGCGGCCTGGCTCAAGCAGCAGATGAAGATCCAAGCCGCGCAGGGGACGAGTCACGGCCTTGGCGTAGGCGGTAATTTGCTTTTCGAAACTGGGCTGCGCGCCTTTGTAGGAAATTCCGAGGCCGCCGCCGGCATCGATGTAACGAATGTCGTGACCCTGGCTGCGCAAGGTTCGGATGAGATCGGCAACTCGCTCGAGCGCAGCATGGAATGAGGCAACGTCGGTGATCTGCGATCCGATGTGGACGCTGACTCCGGCGACGGTTAGGTACGGATCTTTTGCGGCTTGCGCGTAAAGCGCGTGCGCTTCCGGGATCGGCACACCAAATTTATGTTGATGCAATCCGGTGGAGATGTAGGGATGCGTCTTCGCGGAGACGTCGGGGTTGACGCGTACGGCGACGGCAGCGCGCTTCTTTAGGCGTGAAGCGGTCTGGGCAAGCAGGTTGAGTTCGGAAGCGCTTTCGATGTTGAACAGCAAGATTCCGGAACGGAGCGCAAGTTCCATCTCGGCTGCCGTCTTGCCTACTCCCGAGAACACGACTTTCGCTGTTGCTTTTTTGCTGACGCGCAATACTCGTTGCAGTTCCCCGCCGGAGACGACGTCAAAACCGGCGCCTTCGCTGGCAACCAGGCGGAGGATTCCGAGTGTGGAATTGGCTTTGACGGAGTAGCACACGGTGTGGGGGACGGAATGAAACGCGTTCGCGAATGCCTGCATGCGGGCGCGGATCATGGCGGTGGAATAGACGTAGAGGGGAGTTCCGTGTGCGGCGGCCAGAGATTGAAGCGAGACGGATTCGCAGTACAGCTCGGAGTCGCTGCCGCCGGAACGTGCGGAGCTAGACGCTTCGCTTGGACGGGCGGAACGCCCGTCACCACACGAGTAAAGGAAGGCTGGTGGCCGCAATTCCAACGATGCTGCCGCGTGCTTCACTTGCGTTTGCCTGGACCGGCTTTCACTTTGAGGGCAACGACGGTCTGGTCGTCGAAGGTATCGACGCCTGCGGCATGGTCGGTCACAGCCTTGAAGATCTCGTTGACGACGCAGTCCGCCGACTTCGTTGCGCATCCGGCGACGATTGCCTCGACGCGTTCGGGGCCGAAGGAGTGGCCATAGCGGTTGCGCGCGTCGAGAATTCCGTCGCTGATAAAAACGAAAAGGTCGCCGGGTTTGGCTTTGAAGCTGAGTTCGTCGTACTCGGCCTCGTCAAACAGGCCGAGGGGCAGTCCCGTGACTTCGATCGTTTCGATTTTGCCGTCGTGACAATAGATGGGCTTGGGCAGGCCGGAGTTCGCTACCAGCAGCGTGCGTTTTTCGTCATCCCACACGGCGTAGATGATCGAAACGAATTGCGCGGCGATGCGGCGCTCGGCGAGAGAAAGATTGACCGCCGAGAGCATCTCCGCCGGACCAGGCTCAATCGGGGCATGGGAGCGCAGAATGCCGCTGACCAATGCGGCGTAAATGGCGGCCGGCGCGCCTTTGCCACTGACGTCGCCGATCGCAATTCCGAGCCGCGACAGGGAATAGGGAACAAAGTCGTAGAGATCTCCGCCGATGGCGCGAGCCGGAACGAACTTGGCTTCCACATCCAGATTCTGCATCTTCGGACTGGAGTGCGGCAGCAGCCGAAATTGCAGCTCCCGAGCCAGAGCCAGATCGCGCTCGAGGCGCTTCTCTTGCCGGGCAATCTCTTCGTACAAGCGAGCATTTTCAATCGCGATGGCGAGTTGCGCCGCAAGCGTGGTCAGAGTCCGTTTGTGGTCTTCGGTGAAATACCCACGGCGGGTGTGCTCCAGGTCGAGCACGCCAATGACTTTTTCCTGGTAAATCAGGGGCACGGCCAGTTCCGAACGCGTTTCGGGATTGGTTGCGATGTAGCGCTCGCTCTTGCCGACATCTGGCACGAGGACGGCTTGTTTCATCTGCGCGGCGTAGCCCACGACTCCGCGGCCGAGGGGGATGTCGTGTTTCAAATGCAAGCGTTCTTCGAAGCGCTGCGCGAAGCGATGCTGCAACTTTTCTCCCGTAGGATCGAGCAGCAGAATGCTGAACATCTGATAGTCGATGAGCCGGTTGAGCAATTCGGCGACGCGCTTGAGCAGTTCGTCCAGATTCAGGATCGAGGTAAGCTCGCGGGCAATTTCGTTCAAGAGCAGCAAAGTGCGGGCCTGTCGCGTGATGCGCGTGTGTAGCCGCGAATTCTCGATCCCGACCGCCATGCGCGAGGCGATAAGCGTCAGCAGGCGCTTGTGCTCTTCGGTGAAGTAGTTTTTTTGGCGGGCCTCGAGATCGATGACGCCGATCACGCGATTCTTGACGATCAGCGGGATGGCCAACTCGGAGTGGACATTGGGCACAGCTTCTACGTAGAAATCGTCCTGCGCTGCATCGGCTACCAAGACGGCTTGACGAGTCTGGGCTGCGCGTCCCGTAACGCCAAGGCCGACTTTGACGCGCACGCGCTCGGCGATTTCGGGGGGATATCCCACACTGAAGCGAACGTACAATTCCTGGCGCTGCTCGTTGAGCAACAGGATGGCGAAGATTTCGTATTCGATGACTTTCTTGACGATTTCGGCGACGCGCCGGAGGGTTGTGTCGAGGTCAAGCGTGGTGTTGACCACGTCCGCGACTTCGAGAAGAAGAGGTTCCACCTCGGAAATGCGTCCAGTTTGCGAGGTGGTCGTTTTCACAGGATTCATCATAGCAGCCGATTGCGGCGACTCTTCCACAGGCTTAATAGGCGTGCGCCTGCGGGACCAGCAGCGTTAATGGCTAGGCTCCGGGCGAAATCTCGGGCGGATTTTCAAGCACGCAGACATCCGGCAGATTGCGGTAAAGCTCCGCGTAATCCAGACCGTAGCCGACGACGTAAGCATCAGGAATGGTGAAGCCGATATAGTGCGCCTGGATCGGCTGCTTGCGGCGGGAGGGCTTATCCAGCAGCGCGGCAATGCGCAGCGAGCGCGGGCGATGCGCCTGCACCAGTTTCGAAATGTAGTTCAAGGTGAGGCCGGTATCGAGAATGTCTTCGACCAGAATCACGTTGCGGTCGGCCATCGAGCTATCCATATCTTTGGTGAGGCGCACTTCGCCGAGCGAATCCCAAGCGGCGTGGCCGGCGGGATCGTCTTTGGCGGTGGGCCGGTTTCCGTAGCTCGAAACACCGATGAAATCGAAGGTGGCGTCGAGAGGAATCTGGCGCGCTAGATCGCTGAGGAAAATCGCGGCGCCTTTCAGAACGCCGACCAGAATGATCGATTGTCCCTGAAAGTCGCGGGCAATTTCTGCTCCCAGTTCGGAAACCCGTTTTGCGATCGCTTCGCGGGACAGCAACACTTTAAGTTCTGACATGGAGGACAACTTTATACACGAGAATGAGTCTAACCGGAATGGCTAAATCAATCGGGTCGGGCTGCGGGATTGGGCAAAGCATTGCGCGCTTTTTTCGCAGTCAATAGAATTCAAATTCGCTGTCTGATGAAGGAGTGTTGCGTGAATCTCAAAGGAATCCAACTGACGTGGCTCGGTCACTCCACGTTTCGCATCGTGACGCCGGAGGGGAAGACGGTTTACATCGATCCCTGGATTGCCGGCAATCCGATGTGTCCCGAGAACGAGAAGGTTGCGAAGAAGGCTGATGTCCTGTTGTGTACACATGGGCATGGCGACCACATCGGCGACGCGGTGGCCGTGGGCAAGAAGCTGAACCCGACTGCGGTCGGCATTTTCGAGCTTTGCCTGTGGCTGCAGAAAAAGGGTGTCAAACAGATTGCGCCGATGAACAAAGGCGGCACGCAAACTGTCGCGGATATGAAAATCACGATGGTCCATGCCGTGCATTCCTGCGGCATTCAGGATGGCGACGAGATTATTTACGGCGGGGAAGCGTGCGGCTACGTGATTGAA
The DNA here is from genome assembly GCA_963846085.1 of uncultured Acidobacteriaceae bacterium. Classification (GTDB taxonomy): domain Bacteria; phylum Acidobacteriota; class Terriglobia; order Terriglobales; family Acidobacteriaceae; genus Acidiflorens. The sequence continues at coordinate 288,952 of CAWJUN010000001.1, forward strand.
TTTTCCAATGGAGTGAAGCTTTATCACGCGGGCGATACGAACGTCTTCAGCGATATGGCGATTATTCGCGATCTATATGCACCGAAAATTGTGATGCTGCCGGTTGGCGACCATTTCACGATGGCGCCGCGAGAAGCGGCGTACGCATGTAAACTGCTGCAACCGGAGACAGTCATCCCGATGCATTTCGGAACATTTCCGATGCTGACGGGAAAACCGAGCGAGTTGCAGAAACTTGTACCGGACGTTCACGTTTTAGAGATGACGCCGGGGCAGACGATTTCCTAACTGAAAGAGGCGAAAAGATGGCTGACACATCTGCAAAACCGCAGTGGCGCATGGGGGGAATCACGGCGCCGGAAGTGGAAGACTATCTCTACGATATGTTGCCCGCGCGCGACGAAGTGCTCGCGGAAATGGAGGCCGACGCGGCCAAGAACAAGTACGCCATCGTTGGACCGGCCGTGGCTCGCGTCCTTTATCAACTGGCAAAGATCAGTGGGGCGAAGAAAGTGTTCGAGATGGGCTCGGCGATTGGTTATTCGACCATCTGGTGGGCGCGCGGTGTGGGCGATGGCGGCCGCGTAGTCTATACCGATGGCGATCCGCAACGCGCAGAAAAGGCGAAGCGCTACTTTGAGCGTGCGGGAGTCAGCGAGCGCATCACGGTTCGCGTGGGCGACGCGCTGGAATTTCTGTCCGAGGAGAAGAGTGAGTACGACATCATCTTCAATGACATCGACAAGACGGATTATCCGCGGGTGCTGCGGCTAGCGCTGCCGCGCTTGAAGAGTGGAGGCCTGCTTATTGCCGACAACGTTCTATGGAGCGGCAAATTGCGTAAACCGAATCCGGATGCGCACACGAAGGCCATTCTCGAGTTCAACAAGATGATCAGCGAGTCGGCCGATTTGTTTACTACGATTTTGCCGCTCCGCGATGGCGTTTCGGTTTCGGTGAAGAAGTAGGGTTCTGAGCGGGTGCTTTTTGGCCACCCCGCGTCGAAGTGCGGGTTAAAGCCGCCATCGATCCGCCGCGCGCACTTCGCGCGATGCTAGAATTGCTGTTCCCAACTGCCGATGAAGCATCCTACTCTTTTGCCCGTAGAAGAAATCCCTGAAACTCTTCCATTGCCTCTCGCCGAGGAGCAATCCGAAACATTAACCGATGTGCTGGTGGTTGGAGCGGGTCCAACCGGAATGGCATGCGCCATCGAGGCCCAGAAGGCGGGCTTCAAGAGCCTTCTGGTCGATAAGGGCTGCCTGGTGAATTCGATTTACCACTATCCGAGCAACATGGTTTTCTTTACCACGCCTGAATTGCTCGAAATTGGGGATATTCCTTTCACCACGGCTTCGGCCAAGCCCAACCGGCTGGAGGCTCTCGAATATTACCGGCGCGTAGCGGAGCACTACCACCTGCAGATTCGACAGTACGAGTGGGTGAAGACGATTACCGGCGAGGACCGGAATTTTCGCGTCACGACGACCGACCGGAATGATGCCATCCACGACTACCGCGCTCGAAAAATCGTGCTCGCGACGGGATATTACGATCTGGCGAACCAGCTCGGCGTGCCGGGGGAAGACACAAGCAAGGTTTTCCATTATTACCGCGATCCGCATCCTTATTTCGATACCGACGTTCTGGTGATCGGCGGCAAGAATTCGGCGGCCGAGGCTGCGCTGGATTTGTGGCGGCACGGGGCACGCGTCACGCTGGTGCATCGCGGTGAGCAGATGCACAAGCATGTCAAATACTGGGTGCGTCCCGACATTGAGAACCGCATCAAGTCGGACCAGATTACGGCTCATTTCAACAGTACTGTCGAGCAAATCGGCGCCGACTTCGCCATCCTGCGCACGCCACAGGGCCCGATTCATTTGAAGAATGACTTCGTTTTTGCGTTGACCGGCTATCACCCCGATTACGATTTTCTGCGCAGCATTGGGATTGAACTTTCGCCCGAACAACTGCGGCCGGTGTGCGATCCCGAGAACTTGGAATCGAATGTTCCGGGAATCTACGTGGCGGGCGTGATCGTGGCGGGCTCGCGAACCAGCGAGATTTTCATCGAAAACGGCCGTTTTCACGGGAAACTGATCGCCGGACATCTCAGCCAAAAACTCGGCGGAGAAAATTTAAATTTTCCTCTTGACGCCACTTAATATGTAACCGTATAGTTACGCATTATGCGGAACCGTTCGGTTACATATTTACCCGAGGCGACCTTTCAGGCACTCGCGGACCCCACACGGCGTGCTGTTCTCGATATGTTGCGCCGCGGGGCCCAGCCTGCCGGGCAAATCGCGGAAGCCTTCCCCATCTCTCGTCCCGCGATTTCCAAGCACCTGCGGCAGTTGCGAAAAGCCAGTCTGGTCGTGGAAACCCGCAGTGGACGCCATCGCGTCTACCAACTCAACGCCGAGCCGCTGAAGGCCGTGGATACGTGGCTCGAGCAATACCGCCAGTTCTGGCAGATGAACCTGAACAATTTGAAGTCGTTTGTTGAGCAGGAGTACGCCCGCGAGTCGGCGAGCGGACTCTCGATTACGGGCCCAAAGAAAGCGAAATAGAAGCGCAAATCAAATCAGGAGGAAAGTATGAAACTTCGCAAACTCGCAATGGCCGCCGCAACTCTCCTCGTTCTATTCTCCGCCAGCCTGGTTCTGGCCGAGACGGACGCTCACAAATCTTTTGACGTGTTGAAAGGGATGGAAGGGAACTGGGTGGGAACGAACCAGAAGGGACAGTCGCTGCAGGTGACGTTTCGTATGACGGCGGGCGGTTCCGCGCTGTTGAGCGAGATTCACGGGATGGATGTGAAGAATGTTCCCGAAGACATGATCACGATGTTTCACCTGGACGGCGATCGACTGGTGATGACGCACTACTGCGGCGCGGGGAACCAGCCACGCATGCAGATCACTTCGGCGGACGCGAAGTCGGTGAGCTTTGAGTTCTTCGATGGCACCAACATCGGCCCGGGAGCCGGACACATGCAGCGCGCGACCTTCTCGCATCCGGATGCGGACCACCAGACGGAAGAGTGGGTGTTCCTGGATCACGGCAAAGAGATGCGGGAACTGTTCACGCTGGAGCGTGCGAAATAGCAACAGCGAATATTGCGCCTTCAGAAGCTGATTAAGTCTGTTGATTAAGGGGAGAATGCCATGCCGAAAGCCATTATTACGCCCGACCAGGACGCCGTCGTCTGCGACATCGAGATTGCGGCTCCTGCGGAGCGGGTCTTCGAAGCGCTCATCCAGCCGGATCAACTGATGCAGTGGTTTAACAATTCGGAGTGTCCGGTGAAGTACTGGCAAATGGATGCACGGCGCGGGGGCAAGTACGGCTATGCCACCGTGCCGGGCAGCGTGGTGGTGAACGGCAAGAATGACTTCGAGTGTAGCGGCGAGATCATCGAGTACGATCCGCCGCGACTCTTGGTCTATACGTGGTTCGGCAACTGGCATGCGGATCCGAGCCGGGAAACGGTAGTGCGATGGGAACTCGCGCCGACCTCATCGGGAACGCGCGTGACCGTCACACACAGTGGCCTGGCGGAAGAGCCAGCGTCGCGCAAGGACTACAGTGGCGGCTGGGTTGGTGTGATGGAAAACCTGAAGAAATTTACCGAACAACAATTCGCAGCACACGGATTGGCAACACCCAGAAAGGATTGACGTGTCATGGCGACCTTAACCGTTACTCCCGATCAGGGAACCGTTGTTGGAGAAGTATTCATCGCCGCGCCACCGGCGCGCGTTTTCGCGGCCATTACGGATGCCAGCCAGATTCCGCGCTGGTGGGGACAGTACGGCGTCTATCAGATTACTGAGTGGAAGGCCGATGTGCGCCCCGGCGGCAAGTGGTCGAGTGTTGGAGTCAGCGCGGATGGCAAACCCTTCACTGTGGGCGGCGAATACCTGGAAGTCGATCCGCCCCGCCTCGTCAGCCACACCTGGATCCCATGCTGGGGCGGCAATCTGGAAACGGTTGTCCGTTGGGAACTGGAACCAGCCGATGTTCACGGACTCCATCCCAGCGGTCCGAAGCGGGCTGGCACGGGAACGTTGCTGAGGATCCGGCATACGGGCTTTGCAGGAGCGCCAGATGCGGCCAGGGGCCACGCCGAAGGATGGACGCGCGTTATCGGTTGGATGCAGGCGTATGTGGAGAATGGCGAGACGCTGGAAACGCGCTCGCCGGGAAAGGTGGCTATTTAGATCATGGCGACGGCGACAATTTCTCACGATCAGGATGCGATTGAGGCTGAGGTTTATATCGCGGCTCCCCGAGAGCGCGTGTTCCAGGCGCTCACCGATCCGCGGCAGACGGTGCAGTGGTGGGGACAGAAGGGGATGTATCACCACACCGGATGGAAAGCCGATTTACGTCCGGGGGGAGAGTGGCGTTCGGATGGCGTCAGCGATGTGGACGGCAAACCCTATCACGTCGGCGGCGAGTACCTGGAGATTGATCCGCCGCGGACGGTTTCGTTTACGTGGATCGCGAGTTGGTCAGGGCCGGCGAAGACGCTGGTGCGGTGGGATCTCGAGGAGTCCGGCGAAGGGACGAAGGCTCGTGTGCGCCACAGCGGGTTTGCCGCACTGGGAGGCGAACACGTGAAGAATCACTATCAAGGCTGGACCCGCGTGATTGCCTGGATGCAGGCGTTCGTGGAGCGAGGCGAGACGGTGGAAACTCGCCCGCCGGTCGCAAAACCTCCGACGAGCTAGAACCTCCCCGGAGAAAAGCGCCGATGATGACGGGACGATAATGACTGGAGTGGATACTCTTGCGCTGCAGGAGAGTTATTTCTTCAGGTCCGTCGTCCAGTTGGTGACGAGGACGAGCGGCGCGGAGGTGCTTTCGGGCAGCGCGGTGAAGACGAAGCGCTGCCCGTCGGGCGAGACGTCGTAGGGATTCCCAACCGGCGAAGTGTAGCTAACCTGAAAGAGCGTCTGGACTGGTTCCAAATCGAAGTCTTCGCTCTTCGCGTTGACCTTCGCGGAGCGAACAGCGCCGTCGGTACCGAGGAAGAAGATCTCTTTGCTATCGCCGCGCCAGACGGGGAAGGTCCCTCCTGTCTGCGAGACCTGCCATTTGCCGGCGCCCGTAGGGAAGTGGGTGACGTAAACCTCTTCGCGTCCAGACTCGGTTGAACTGTACGCCATCCAGCGACCGTCTGGAGAGAGGCGGACCTGAATGATCCGAGTTTGGGGAGAGGCGGGCTGAACGATGGGAAAAGGCTTCTTATCGCCCATGGTCGGCATAGCCCAGATTGAATTCCCGGTCGGGCCGCTCTGCTCCATGTGAACGACGTAGCGGCCATCGGACGACCACTGCGGCTGTAAAAACGTGGCCCCCGGAGCCGACAGGTCGGCCGAAACCCGTTGCATCACGATCTCTTCCTGGCCTCCGCCACTGGCGAGACGGGCGCGCAACGATGTGCCTTCTAGCGCCGTGGCACCCGCCTGGCGCACGTAGATTACGCGCTGGCCGTCCGGCGACCACGAGGGGTCGAGATGGGTGGCGCCGCCGAAGGTGAGGCGGGTGCGGGATCCGCGGGCGAGGTCAAAGACCCAGATATCCGCTTCCGGATCTCCCATGGCAACGGCGAGGCGCTTGCCATCCGGAGAAAGCCGTCCGCTGCCCTTGTAAAACGTACGGTCTCCTATCTTCCCGATTGTCTTTCCGGTCGCGTCGAGCCAGAGAAGGTCGGTACCGAGCGCTTTTGAACCTGGCTCGTAGACGAGCAGGCCATTCTGGCTGGCGGTGAAAGTGGTGTGCCAGGTTCCCGCGTCGTACTCCACAAAACTGGCCACGGTGATGGGATCGCCAGAAACGGCACCGGTTTCGGGATTGAAAGCCTGCGCCAGCAATTGCGACTGAAGATGGTAGAGCAAATATCCGGCGGCAAACTGCGGTTGCGAGTCGGCATTGACCACGAATTTGTAACTGCCATCTGCAAGCGAGCCAAAGTAGATGCCCTGCTCGGAATTGCCCGAGTGATTGGTGGCAAAGAAGAGGAAGTGCTTGCCGTCTGGAAGGAAGAGGGGCCAGCGGTGCGTCGTGTGCTTGTTGGTTTCAAACTTGGTGAGGCGCGCGGGAGTTCCACCGGCGGCGTTGATGCGAAACAGGGAATCCCGATAATCGGGCTCGTAGAGAATGACGTTGTCTTGATTCCACGCGCCTCCTCGAGCATTTGGCGCCTCGGCGAGGACGGTGACTGGACCACCGCTGGCGGAAACTTTTTTCAGATGGCCGTCGGCGAAGAAGCCGAGGAACTTCTCGTCTGCCGACCAGAAAGGAAACGACGCGCCTTCGGTGCCTTCCAACTTTCTGGCCGCAAGTTCGCCGAGGGGATGGACCCAGAGCGAATCTGCCTCCTTCGGACCACGAGCGCAAAATGCCACTGCCGATCCATCGGGAGACAGTACGGGCGGCCCGGAGAAATCTCCGGTGAAGTCATAGCCAGTTGCGGCCGGGGGAGGAAGAAACGCCCGTAAGGACGGAGCGGCGGGTCTCGGGCGCAATGTGATCCAGAGCAACGCGGCGAGCAGGACAGCTAACGCCGCGAGCGCCGCCCAGAGAAAGCGTTCGCGGGCTGGGCTATGCGGTTGTTCCGTAGTGGTTGCAACGGGATTCGCAGCGCCGCTAGCGATCCAACGCAATTCGCGTCCAATATCGGCGGCATTTTGCCAACGCGCTTCCGGCTCTTTCGCGAGGCAGTCTTTGACGACGTGATCGAGCGCGGGCGGAGTTGCCGGCAAGAGAGTGCCGAGTGGTTCAGGATCTTTTTCGAGCACTGAGGTCAAGACACTCAGCTGCGACTTGCCTTCGAACGCGCGGCGCGCCGTGAGCATTTCGTAGAGGACGCATCCGAAGCTGAAGATATCGCTGCGGGCATCGGCCTCGCGGCCTTGTACAACTTCGGGCGCCATGTACTGGAAAGTTCCAACGATGGTGCCTTGCTGGGTGAGCGATCCGGGAGTCGCGCTCAGCATCGACATGTTCATCGTCGGAGTCGAGGGCGTGAGGTGGGCCTGACCGGTACTGATGGGTTGGGTTCCTAAAAAGACGGCGGCTGGTTTCGCGAGGCCGAAGTCGAGGAGCTTCGCGCCCGATGCGGTGAGCATGATATTGCCGGGCTTGAGGTCGCGATGAACGATTCCGGCGCGATGCGCTTTTTCGAGGGCATCGCAGATCTGGACGCCGCAATCGAGCGCTTGCTTGAGAGGTAGCGGACCCTTTTGCAGACGCGCTTCGAGAGTCTCGCCCTGGACGTACTCCATGACGAGGTACGAGGTGCCGTCTTGGCTACCGACATCGTGCAGGGTGCAGATATGGGGATGATTCAGGGAAGAAATGGTGCGGGCTTCGCGCTCGAAGCGCTGCTTGGCTTCGGGATTATCCGAAAGATGAGTCGGCAGAATCTTGACCGCAACGGTGCGATCGAGGCGCGTGTCGCGAGCGCGATACACCTCTCCCATGCCGCCCGCGCCAATGGGAGACTGGATTTCGTAGGGGCCTAATTTCGTGCCGGAGGTGAGGGCCATGGGTCGCGCAATTATAAGGGCTTGCGAGGTTTTGTTTAGCGATTTGTTTGAGGGCGCGCAATTCACGACGGTGCGCAAAGTTGTGCGGTGAGGACAACGAGGACCCGCTAATAGCGAAGATAACCGAGGCCGACGCGCATGTGGTGCAGCAGGCTGTCGGGAACGGTGAAGGCGAGCGTGAGTCCCAGCACAGGGTGAACGATCGCCAACGGGTAGAGGCTGCGGTAGCGGCGAAACATTTCACAGAAAAAGAGCGATCCGATCAGGGTGGCAATGGTGAGGATCGGGCTGGGCAGGTGGGCGAGGGCGAAGAGGCTGGAGGCGATCCAGACGGCGTTTGATGGTCCGTAGAGATCTTCGAAGCGAGTGAAGAAGAACGACTGCAAGATGAATTCCTGGAGCAGGGACCAGACGAGGTATCCGAGAGCAGAGCGCAGATCGGGAGACCACGAAGGGTTCGCGGGAATCGCGCCGCCCGCTAGCTTGGTGAGAACCACGATGAGCAGCACGGCCGCAGCGCTGACGCCAAAGATCAGACTCGCGGCTCGCGCGGTGGGGAGGCGAAAGCCGAGGCGAGTGCGCGAAGGGCGGTCGAGTAATACGGCTATGGCAACTGCAATCGCAGCGAGAAGTGCCCATCGGTTCCGTAGCGCGCGCGTCGGCGCCCAGAGGGCTAATTCCACAAAGACGTAGACAACGATGATCTGGGCCCAAACGAGGGAGCGGCGAGGCGGAGTTGAAACCATTCTGTGCTTGTCTAGGATAGCGCGCTTCCTAGAACCAGAAGGTCCAGATCGCGTCGACACTGGCGTGGGTGATCGCTGATGCCGGTAGTCGGCGGTTCCTGCGCCAGGCGCGGCCGTAGAAAATGCCGGCGACGGTTGCCAGAATAACGTATCGCCAGTTGAAATGTGCCGAGCGCTTGTTGAAGTGGGAGAGCCCGAACAGGAATGCGGTGATCGCGAGCGCGGCTCGCCGTCCGACGCGCCGTTCGAGAAGGTTCTGCACCCAGGCGCGAAAGAAAAGCTCTTCGGGAACGGCGACGAAGATGAAAATATAAATCCAGGTTGGCAGCATCGTCCAGCCGAGCGCGTGTCGGTGGGGATGAAGGAAGCCGAGGGCGAGTCCGCCGGCGAGAACGAGCGGCGTGAAATAGAGGAGCTCACGCAAGCCGGTTTTCCAGTCGCGCCAATGGAAGTGAAAGTCGTAGCCGGTGCCTGTGAGCTGGCGGATGATGACGAATCCATAAAGGCCGGCATCGACAAGAAGCAGTTTGCCGAGGCCGGCGAGTCCGCTGGGCCAAGCTGGTTCGAGCCAACGTAGGTCGACGGCGAGGCCGAGAGCGAGGAGGATGATCGCGTCTCTCCAGTTGCCGCGCTGCTCGGGGTCGACGACCGCGGCTTGCCCCAGAAGCAAAGCGATCACGATGGGCAGGACGGCGTAGAGAACGCACCATCTCCAGAAAAACATGTGGTGCGAATACGAGATCACGACGTAAGGCGCAACGCAAACCAGCGGCAACAAAGTTCGGAGCGCTGCGGGCCAGCGCGCGCAGATTTCGGCGACACGTTTGCCGGCGAATCCGAAGAGGACGGCAGGAACCAGCTCTACGGCAAGCACCGCGATGTCGACGGGCGATGCGTTTTGCATTCCACATATTTTAGTTCGTGCCAGATGCAGGTGGGAATGTGCGCGGCGTTTTGCCGAAATTGTCGCATAGTGTCGAACAACCCGAGGTCAGGATCAGGAACGCCGTTTGGGTGTGGCAGCCTTCTTCGTTGCAGCTTTCTTCTTTGTGTTCGCTCTGGGTTTCTTGGCTTGCGAGTTGGGGCGCGCGCCTGGAATCTTTCCGATGCGAGGATCGTGCGCGAGAACGAGTTCGCAGGCGCGGCGGGCCGATTCTTCGAAATCGTCGGAGTCGGCCGGTAAGACTTGCCATCCGGTCACGGCTTTGCCCAGAACCTTAATGGACCGCATGCTCGGAAATTCTTGCTGCAGGCTCTGGTGATGCTCGTGTGTCGTGGCGAGCCAGACGCCGTTGTCTTCGGGGCTCGCGGGCTTGTCGCGGAGGAAGAGGACAATCTTTTCTCGATTACCTTCCTGTCCTCTTTGCTGAACATAGATCGCAAGGCATCCGAACATGAGGCGCGTGCGAGGTGACAGGGAGGCGATTTCGTCGAGAACGAATTCGTGGGGAATGGGCTTGCGCTGCTTGACAGGGAAGAAGGGAAGGTCGAGCGGCGGGGAAGTCGATTTGGAACGGGCTTTCGGCATGCTGCTCTCGGCAGATATGGGGTGACGCGGGAATTATAAAGCGCAGCGGCGCCCGTTCCATGCCCATTTCTGGGCTGGTTTATACTGGGGCAATGTCGGAAGCCCCAGAAGCCGTAGATAAGACGTTTTACCTCGAAACATTTGGCTGTCAGATGAATGCGCACGACTCGGAAAAGGTCGTGGGCACGCTGCTGCGCGAGGGGTACCGGCAGGTTCCAACGGTGGAAGAGGCGGGGCTGGTGCTTTATAACACCTGCTCGATCCGCGATAAGGCGGAGCAGAAGGTGTTCAACCGCCTGGCCGATTACAAGAAATACCGGGCGCAGGGGAAGCAGTTCGGCGTCCTGGGATGCGTGGCGCAGCAAGAGGGCAAGAAGATCTTTGAGCGCGCTCCTTATGTATCGCTGGTGTGCGGGTCGGCTTCCTACCGGAATCTGCCGCAGATGCTGGTGCAACTGGAGACCGGGCAGTCGCGGGTGACGGGACTGGACGACCGGCAGACCGACGAGTGCTTCGAAACCGAGTTTACCGCGCGTACGAATCCGCATCGCGGCTATATCACTATTATTGAAGGATGCGACAAATTTTGCGCTTACTGCGTGGTTCCATATACGCGCGGGAAGGAGCGGTCGCGGACTTCTGCCTCCGTTCTTGAGGAAGCGCGGCAACTGGTGGATCTCGGGTACACCGAAATTCAACTGCTCGGGCAAAACGTGAACTCTTATCGCGATCCCTCTGGTAACAAGACATTTGCGGAGTTACTGGGAGCCGTGGCTACGATTGCTGGGATCCGGCGGGTACGGTTTACGACTTCGCATCCGCGGGATTTCGGGCGCGACATTGTTCAAGCAATAGATGAGGTTCCGGCCCTCTGCGATCACGTGCATCTTCCGGTGCAGAGCGGGTCGACACGGGTACTGAGCGCGATGGATCGGCTGTACACGCGCGAAGAGTATCTGGAGCGCATCTCTTGGATTCAGGCGGCGAAGCGCGATATCTCGCTGACGTCGGACTTGATCGTCGGCTTTCCGGGCGAGACCGAGGCGGATCTGGAAGAGACGCTTTCTCTGATGGATGTGGTGGGCTACGACTCGGTGTTTACGTTCAAGTATTCGGCGCGGCCGAACACCCCGTCGCTGCGGTTGGAGGATGCTTTGCCGGACGCGGAAAAGGCGCGGCGCCTAGCAGTGATCAACGACCGGCAGAAGCAGATTGGAGCCGCGCGGAACCGGCGGCATGTGGGCCAAGTGCTTGAGGTGATGGTGGAGGCGAAGAATCCGGCGCGCGGACAGTGGGTGGGGCGAACGTCGCAAATTAAGGTGATGAACTTTACCGTGCCGGCAGGCATCGAACTGGCTACGGGAAGCTACGTCAACGTAAGGGTGACGGGAAGTTTTCCGAATAGTCTGGTCGGCGAGTTGGTTCCGACGGAAAGGGAACTGGCTGCCCTGAGCGGAGTGGGTTCGGAGAGCCTGAACACCGCGGTACACGCGGCGGTGCCGGGATCCGGGGATTAGCGCTTCGGCCGCGAGATTTGAGGGCTTTATGGAAGTTGAAATGAAAATTCGGGGCTTGATGATGGATCCGGTATCGAATTTGCCGATTGTGTTGCTTAAGGATATTGGCAGCGATACGGTGCTTCCGATTTGGGTGGGCGTTTATGAGGCGAACGCGATTGCTTTGGAGATTGAAAAGGTGAGCACGCCGCGTCCCATGACGCATGATTTGATTCGCAACGTTTTGACTGGGCTGGAGACGATGGTGCACAAGGTCGTCGTCACTGAACTGAAAGACGACACGTTCTATGCGGTGATCTGGCTTGAACGCGAGGGCCGCGTGGTGAGCGTCGATTCGCGTCCCTCGGACGCGCTGGCACTGGCGCTGCGGGTGGATTGTCCCATCTTTGTTGAGGATGAAGTGCTGAAGAATTCGAAGCAGACGACGAATCCCGTGCCGGTGGTGAATAGCGAAGAGCTGCGCAAATATCTCGAAGATCTCGATGACGACGATTTGGGTAAGTACAAGATGTAGAAAGGCAGCCGTCAGCCGTCAGCCATCAGGTTTAGTTTCCACGCAGCAACTTGTTTTGGAGACGGTGTGCAGGGTTCCTTCCTTTTATTGGGCATGCGATGAATTGGGTTGGCCGATGGTTCGCGCTTGCTTGGCTTTGCCCGCTGTTCCTTCCTCTTTTTTCTTTTGCCCAGATTGATGCTTCGTCGCGGGCGGGAGATTCTGCCTCCAAGACCTCTGGCTCTACGCTGACACTGCGCGCCACTTCGACAGCAACCCTCGCGTCGGAGGCGGGCGGGGCGTTCATGAGTCCCGCAAAATGCGATGCGGATGGCTCCCTCTACATTCGAAAGTTTGCCGGAGATCGGCCACTGCTCGGGGCGGTCGTAAAGATTGGCTCGGATGGAAAGCGGGCAGCGGTGTTTGATCCGGCGGCATTTTCGCAGCTTGGATTGCAGCGCGCCGATGCGTTCTCGCCGGCGGCAGACGGAGGAATGTATCGGATCGCGCAAACGGGTGGACTGAAGCCTCAGGTCTATGTCCTGCACTTTTCGTCGGACGGATCGGCCTCTTCGTCAACGCGTCTGGACGCGGACTTCGAGGTGTATACATTCGCAGCCTTTGCAGATGGAAATTTTCTTTTGTCGGGCGTGCGGCGCGATGCGCAAGACAAGAATGATCGCGGCCGGAATTTCACCGCTGTTTTCTCGGCCGACGGCAGGGAACTCGCGCAGCTTTCGTTTCCCGACCCGCTAAAAACTCCCGCAGTGGAGAAGCCGAGTCCAAGAACATCCGCGCCAACGCCGACACCGGCCAAGAACGCTGAGCCGCCCGTTGCGCAAGCTACACCCGGCGAAAAGGCCTCCCCGATACTCGACTTGGCCGATGCTGAAGTGGGCCGAGACGGGTATCTGTACGTAATGCGCGGGTCGTCTCCAGCGGTGGTTTATGCGATTGCGTCGAGTGGGAAGATTATGAAGACGATTCAGGTTCCGACGACAGTGGAGGGCGGACGTCCGAGCGCGTTTCATGTCTCGGGTAATCGACTGGCCGTTTTGTTTCAGAATGAGGACTCGGACCGCGCAAACATGGTGGTGGCCGATGCGGAAACGGGGCGAAAGATTGCATCCTACGCGAACTCGGTTGGCGCAGGAACGGCTGGCGACGCAACGACCGCCGATGGAGCAATGTTCGCGTGCTACGCAGCCGACGAAGGAGTGTTCACGTTCTTGAGACTGGGCGATGGAAATACGCTCGAGCTGATCCGGGCGGAGGCGCAGTAGAGTCTTCTGGATTGTCTCTATGGCGGATTCGGCAGAACAACTTCAACGGCTATACGTCGCGGGATTCGAATTACAGATGTTTGAGCGTTATCCCAAATGCGTGGGCGCGGTGCGCGGCGAATGTGTGGCGCTGCTGGTGCCAGGAGTCGACGGAGTGCAAATCCTGGGAAGTCCTGGCTGGCGTATGGGCGAGGTCATGGGCGTGCTCACCGAGTTGAACGGGCGCAAGGTATTTCAGGCGAAGGGCGAGGTGGTCGAGGCGACGCCGGAACGGCTGGATACACTGCAGAAGTTCCGCGAGGACCTATCAGAACTGCTGCACGAGCGAACCGCCTGAGGAGAACACGGGGAGTAGCCCCCCATCTTTCGTTAGTTAACATAATACCTGTTATCGGACATTGCATATAGGCTGCGCCAACGTTGCACTCTCCGCGTTGTTGGTCTCGCTTCGCCGTACGCTCGTGGTTCGCCGCTGGGAGCTTTCACTCAATGCTTCCCTCGCGTGGGCGCCGAAAATAATTCCAACTAACTGAGCAAGACAGAACAGTCTGCGCTGATCCGTCATGGGTAGCATCCAGAACATAGGAGAAATCAAATGAAGACATTGCTCGCTGCGGCCTTGATGTTTCTTGCCATATTTGTTAGCGGTTGCAACACAAGCGCAGCTCCGGTACAAGGGCCCCCAGGACAGCCGGGTGCGCAGGGGCAATCTGGTCAACAGGGCCAACAGGGTGTGCAGGGACAGTCTGGCCAACAGGGCTATCAGGGTGACCAGGGGCAGTCCGGACAACAGGGACAGCAGGGTGCGCAGGGACAATCCGGTCAGCAGGGCCAGCAGGGTGACCAAGGGCAGTCCGGACAACAAGGCCATCGTGGTGACCAGGGCCAGCAGGGTCAGAACGCACCCTGCCCGGCGGGACAGCATCGCTATACCGACCCATCGAGTGGAGAAGTGAAGTGCGTGAGAGACGTGCAGTAGGCCGCTGTTTCATTGTGGAGACAAAGTCCCCGCCCTGCAGAGAGCGCGACAAGGACGGATGCACCTGCAAAAAAGCCGGGAATCTTTAAAAGGACCTTCGATTCCCGGCTCGTTATATTGGGGAGCAAACGCGATTATTTACGGTCTGATCTTGCTTCCCGTTCGGCCATGCGCTTGTTGAGCTTGCGGTATGGTGCAACCGGCCGTACTGGTGGCGATTTCAAAAGGCACATCAAGATAGGTTCCTGCGGCATTGTTGTTCGAGGTGCCAGAATCCTCCAGGTATCCTGCGCAGGCGCTCTCAATGAACGTATTGGTAGAAGCGTTGTTGGCATTGCCAGCACCGCAGGAGCTGTCAAAGTGCACACCTGACTCCGCCGCGTTGACTATAGTATTGCCGTTGATGACGTTGTCGCTGGTGCAGACATCGATGGCGTCAAAGGAAGATGTGCCAAAGATTTTGTTAGTGCTGACCGTAACCCCGTCGCCGTAGGTTCCTGGGGAGTCGGTAAAGAGTTGAATGCCTTCCTGACTATTGCCGACGGTGTTGCCACTGACTTGGATACTTGCATCTTCTTTCGCGTCGTAGAGCAAGATACCGGCTGAACTCGAGCTGGTTGGGTCGTAATAAACGTTGTCGATAACAACGTTGGTTTTGATCGAACCGGTCGCGCCGTTGAAGGCGATTTCAATGCCGTTTTGCGCGGCGCTTCCTGAAACAGCGCCCGCACCCTGGACAAAGTTGCCAGTTGCCGTCAGCGAAGCTCCTGCGTAACGAGCGACGATGCCGTTCTTGTTGTAGTTGTGGACGGAGCTATTCTCGACGGTTAAAGAAGCGCTGGATGATGAGGTGGTCTCGACCATGATTCCCTGCCCAGATTGGTCGCCATTCAGAGTGCCGCCTGGTATTTGATTGCGCGCCGCGACGTGCAAAACCGTCCCGGATGCATCTTGATACAGGATGCCGCGAAGGTCGCCACTGGTGTAGTTATTTCCCGTTCCGTCCACGGTTAGGTTGGTGATCTTGACCGGGCCGGCTGTGCCCTGAACCAGGATCTGAGCGGCAACTGCTCCTCGAGCGTCGCTCGTATTTGCAACCAGGCCAGCTGCGGGAGGATAAATAACGGCTGCGTTTTCATTGCCCGAAGCAACGCCTTCGAGAGTTAGTTTTTTGGTGATGAGAAGCTGTTCGTAGTAGTTGCCGGGACAAACCATAATCGTGCTGCCAGATGGCACCGCACTGATTGCCTGGCTGATAGTTGTGAAGTTGACAAAGTTTGTGCAGCCACCAACTCCTACGGTTGAGGCGTGGGCGGATTGCCCGGCAAAAGCAAGGGCTAAACACACGACTGCGAGCAGCGAGGGTCGCAGTGAATCTTTCCTGAACATAAAGGAACTCCAATTATTTTTGAAATGGGTGTAAGCGGGCCCGTGCAAAACCAACCTCGTGGGGAGGTTGCTGCGAATTATAGCCCAAACGTCGATCGCCAGTATGGCACCGAAGCTCCAATGGGATGGCCTGTTCGGGGTCAGTTGTCGGAGGCGTTGAACACGATGCCGGCGTGAAACAGTGTGCCGGCAACGCGGGTGGCGATGGCGATCAGGTCGCGTTGTCCGAAGAAGACTTTGACTTGCGGAGCGCGCGACATTTCAGGAAGATTGACGGCGCGGCCGCTCCGGATCAGCGCTGCATTTTCTTCGGTTGCCGTGACACAGGGAAGTTCCGGAACGAGTTTGCGCGGATGGACGCAAAGCGACTCGACAGTTCCCTGCTGCGTCGCGGTTTGTAACGCCTCGAGCGTGTACGCGTCCGCGACGGTGAACTCCGCGACCGTGGTGCGGCGAAGGCTGGCGAGATGCGCGCCGCATCCGAGCTGGCTGCCCATGTCGTGTGCGATGGACCGTATGTACGTGCCTGAGGTGACGTGCGCGCGAAATGTGGCCTGATCGGCAACGACCTCGAGAAGCTCGAATTCCTTGATTTCGACTTCGACGGGCTGTAACGCGACTTCTTTGTTCTTGCGCGCGAGCTTGTACGCGGGAACCCCCGCAATTTTCTTGGCGGAAAAAGGCGGCGGCATTTGCTGAATCACGCCCCGAAATTGAGCAGCGAGAGCCCGAAGCGCCTCAAGTTCGAGGCGAACCTCCTGAGGCGGCGAAGTGGGCTGTCCGTCGGCATCATAGGTATCGGTGGCAAAGCCGAAGCGAATCGTTCCTTCGTAGGTCTTCTCGGAGTGGGCGTAGAACTGGGCGAGGCGCGTCAGGTTGCCGAGCACGATGGGCAGAACTCCGGTTGCCGCCGGGTCGAGGGTTCCGAGATGGCCGACCGAGCGCTGGCCAAGAATGCGGCGAACACGGTTGACGACGTCGTGCGAGGTGAGGCCGGCTGGCTTATCGATAATGAGGATGCCATTCATAAATTGCGAATCTGGTAATTTGTAA
Source organism: uncultured Acidobacteriaceae bacterium (assembly GCA_963846085.1). Taxonomy (GTDB): domain Bacteria; phylum Acidobacteriota; class Terriglobia; order Terriglobales; family Acidobacteriaceae; genus Acidiflorens. The sequence continues at coordinate 305,505 of CAWJUN010000001.1, forward strand.
CTGGTAAAGTGAAAGCTCTCTTGCGGATTGTTGCGGCGATGGGGCGCGATTCCCAACTCCAAACTAGCAGATTCCAAACTAAATGATTCCTATTCGGGACGACCAGCCAAGTTTTTCGACTCCGTTCGTCAATTATTTCCTGATCGTCGCGAACGTGGCGATCTACCTGTGGCAGACTTCGCTGGAGTTCCAGAGCCCGCGCGCCGCCGACGCCCTGGTACGCGAATTCGGGGTTGTGCCGCATCGCACCCTCGCCATCCTGACCGGGCATTCGCATGCCGGAATCGAGGCGGCGATTCTGCCGCTCTTCACTTCAATGTTCCTGCATGGGTCGCTACTACACGTTGCGGGAAACATGCTCTTCCTTTGGATATTCGGAGATAACGTTGAAGATTATCTCGGCCATTTCAATTATCTCGTCTTTTATTTCATCAGCGGCATTGCCGCCGGGTTAACCCACATTTTGCTAAACCTCAATTCTTCGATGCCGACGATTGGTGCGAGCGGCGCCATCGCCGGCGTGATGGGTGCGTATTTCATCCTCTATCCCAAGGCACGTGTGCTGACGTGGTTCTTCGTCTTTATTCTTTGGCTGCCCGCGTGGCTGGTGCTGGGATATTGGTTTGTTCTGCAGTTTCTGATGACCTCCCAATATGCGACGAGCGGAGTTGCGGTCTGGGCGCACCTGGGAGGGTTCGCGGTGGGAGTGCTTTTGGTGAAGTTGTTCCCGGAGCGGCAACACCGGCACCGGTATGGGACTTGGTAACGCAGTGGTCGGTGGTCGGCGATCAGTCGCCCGAGCGAAGTCTTCAGGTTTTCAATGTTTGGAGATTAGCGCCGCGGCTGCGGTGCGGGCTCAGGCGGCAGAATCTCAACCTCGCCTGGCTGGCGATCCGGGGGCGAAATCGGATCTACGACTGGGGAATCGGTGAGCTGGTTGCGGGTGACGAACCATACGGCAGCAGTCCACGTAGGAAACAGATCGGCGCCGGGAATGAGCTTGGCCGCGGCGCTGGGCAGGAACGCCCAATGCCATCCCAGCAGACGGATCATAAAGAAACCGACGACCAGATCGAGCAGCGAGTCCGCGGGCGAAAGGCCACCTTCAACGAAGAATGGGAACGCGACAATCTGCAAAACGTCAGCGGCAATGGCGATCGTCCAAGCCGCGCGTTGCTCGGGATCTTTCAGCGATTTGAGGTGCTCGAGGAAAGACATGGTGAGAACCGTCGTTGGTCGTTGGTCGTTCGCAAACCCGACCTACACCCATTAGATGCGTTATCGGCTTGCGGCGTCGCGTAAACAGTTGCGAACTTAGAACCTGGTCTCGCCAGGCGGAGACGCGGCAAGCCGCGTCTCTACCTAGATACTCAGATCACAGGCTGTTGGGGCGCTGACGAATGAGGGACAGGAATTCGGAGCGCGTTTCTTCTTCGTTGCGGAAGCAGCCCAGCATGGAAGAAGTGACGGCCGAAGAGTGCTGTTTCTCCACGCCGCGCATCATCATGCAGAGATGGCGGGCTTCGATAACGACGCCCACGCCTTGGGGCTCGATCGTATTCTGGATCGCCTCGGCGATTTGCGTGGTCAGACGCTCCTGAATCTGCAGACGGCGCGAGAACGCCTCGACCAGACGCGGAATTTTGCTGAGGCCGATGACCTTTCCGTTGGGAATGTATGCGACGTGCACCTTGCCGAAGAACGGCAGCATGTGGTGCTCGCAAAGGCTGAACATTTCGACATCCTTCACGATCACCATCTCGTCGTACGAGACGGTGAAAAGCGCTTTGCGGAGAAGAGCCTCGGGATCATCCTTATAGCCCTTCACGAGGAATTGCATAGCCTTGGCGACGCGCTCGGGCGTGCGCAAAAGGCCCTCGCGGTCCGGGTCTTCTCCCAGGCGTACGATCATTTCGCGGACGAGTTCTTCGTAGGTGGCGCTGGTCAGCGTATTCGGCTCAGTGGTCGATTTCATAGGGGCTTGGTCGTTAGTCGATGGTCTTTCGTCGTTAGCAAACTCCGGCCTGCAAACGACCGATGACGAGCGACGTACGACTCTCTTTAGCGACGCTCTTCTCCTGCATATTCGAACGAATTCATCATAGTCTCTTCAATGCGCACCTTTTGTAGATGAGCTTGATGGAAGCCCCGGTTCACGATTTCGTAGATCGCAATGCACAGGTTTTCGGTGGTGGGAACGGTGGTTGCAAACTCCGGGACTAGATTCAGATTCTGATGATCGTAGCGCTCGAGTACCCGGCTATGCACAAAGCCGTCGAGGTCGACGAGATTGCAGACCATGCCGGTCTGGTCATCGACGGGACCGCTCACGGTGATTTCGATCATGTAGTTGTGGCCGTGTCCGTACGGATTATTGCACTTACCATAAGTCGCGCGGTTTTCTTCTTCGGAAAACTGGTCGCTGTGCAAGCGATGCGAGGCAGAAAACATGTACCGGCGCGTTAGGTGAACGATCATGCCGCTCCGTCGAGATTTTCGCCCACTGCGTCGCCGTAAACATCTACAAAAAGATCGGGAGTCTCGTAGACGCGTACGCGATGCAACTGAGCCGACTTGAGTTTTGGCGCGAGACGATGCCAGATGGCAATGGCTAGATTTTCCGTTGTCGGAATCTTCGTCGCAAATTCAGGCACTTCCTTGTTGAGGAAACGGTGGTCGAGGGCGTCGAGCACTTCCCTGTTCATGATTTCTTTGAGTTGCTTGAGATCGACTACAAATCCCGACTTTGGATCGACAGCGCCTTTTACGGTGACTTCCAGCGTGTAGTTGTGGCCGTGTCCGTTGGGATTATTGCACTTGCCGAAAACGCGCTGGTTCTCTTCCGGCGTGAAGGCCGGATTGTGATAGTAGTGCGAGGCGGAAAATTCGGCTTTGCGGGTCAGGTAAACCATAAGAGTCGTCCGCTCTCAGTTGTCAGTTCTCAGTTTGGTCGGGGCCAGGGGCGGCATATTAGGCGTCGCTTGCGGTCTAGGCGGCTGCGACTTACTTTTAACGTCGACTTGATACGAGCGGCCCTTCCATTCTATTTCGCCTCGGGCATGGGCTCGCTTCGAGCGTAGCAGCAGGTAGGCGAACATTGGCATGCCGACGGCGATGGCGCAGAGATTATTGCTGGCGGAGAAGTGAGCTGCGTGGATTCGGCGATAGAGCAACGGCCAGAGTGCTGCCACAACAATCCATAAGGGATGATGAGTGGCGAGCCCAAGAGCGGCCGCTACCAGCGCAGACCACGACGCGAGCCACACAATCGTCGTTCTTGCCGCGAGCCCTCCTGGATTCGGAAACAGCAGGGCCAAATTCTTGGTCCATCCTTCACGAAGCTGCGGCCAGTTGCGATACATGCGTGTGCGGACGGCGTCGCCTCCGTAGCGAAAGACAATTTTCTTGCTGGCATCGCGAAAATGCCGGGCTAACACTACGTCCTCGAGAATCTCTGTAGCCACGGCAGTGTGGCCGCCTACTGCTTCGTAAACTGCGCGGCGGACGAGAATATATTGGCCGTTCGCCGCGACGATTCCAGAACGTGGGTCGCGAACCTTCTCCGGAGGATATTGCGCCGCGAGTTCGGCGAAGACTACAGGCATGACCGCTCGTTCGGCGAAAGTGACTACGATTTGCTCGGGTGAATACGAGAGCAGATCGGCGTGCTCTTTTTTGGCCTCGGTGAGCGCTCGGGCCAGAGATCCCGGAAGATGGATAGTATCGGCGTCAGTGAAGAGAATCCACGGTGCGCGAGCGGAGCGAACCCCGGCAATGAGGGCATTGTTTTTTCCGGTCGGACCTTCGGCGCTCAAAGTTAACGACAGCGGGCTTGCCGAGATAACGCGGACTTGGCGGAAGCTGTACGCAATCTGGCGGGTGCGATCGGTGGAGGCGTCGTCGACAACGATGATCTCGAAGCGGACGCCCGATTGCGTTATCAGCGATTGCAGGCAGCCTTCGAGGCTGGCCTCTTCGTTGCGTGCCGGAATGATGATCGAGATATCCGGTAGGGGCAACTGCCGGGTGAGCAACGGGGCTGGGAGCGCTCGATGCATCAACGATCGATCGTTCAGCGAGCGATCCCTCAACGAGCCCTCCGACGATAAGCGTCCGCCGGTCGAGCGGCCCGTCGTCAAACGACATTCTGTCAAATCACGCATTGATGAACGATTCCGCACTTTTCGTTATTATAGCGGTGTGAGACGATCCCTTTCCGCCATGGCGCCCCGCGCGCCGCTTCCCGCGCTTTTATCTCTGCTATCTCTAGTGTTACTCCTCGGGCTGATTGGATGCTACAGCGGAAATCGGCCGGCCCGGATTGGGTCGAACGCGCCCGACTTCACGGTGCAAGATTCCGATCATAAAGTCACCCTGAGCCAATTTCGTGGGCAGGTGGTGGTGCTGAATTTCTGGGCGACCTGGTGCCCGCCGTGTATTGAGGAGACTCCTTCGCTCGTGCAGATGCAGGCGCACCTGAAGGACAAAGGCGTGACCGTGCTCGCCGTCAGTGTCGACGAAGATGATGTTCAGTATCACAAATTTCTCAAGGAATACAGCGTCAACATGGTGACGGTGCGGGACGAGGGCCGCAAAGCACCCTCGCTCTACGGCACCTTTGGCTGGCCTGAGACGTTCATCATCGATCGCAATGGCGTCATACGGCGGAAATTTATTGGCGCCGTCGATTGGACGAGTCCGGAGATTACGGAGTATTTGACCAAACTGTAGAACTAGTTGTCAGTCGTCAGTTCTCAGTTACCAACCGCGCCGCTAAGGCCGTTTATCAACAACTGAAGTCCCTCGCTTCGCTCGCGATGACAATTCTTACCGGGGCCTAGAGCTTGACCGTCCTTAGCCGCAATGAATTCGTAATCACCGATACGGAACTGAAGCTCATCGCGGCGGCGGCTAGGATTGGGCTCAGGAGCAGTCCGAAAAACGGGTACAGTACGCCAGCGGCGACCGGAACCCCGATCGCGTTGTAGAAAAATGCGAAGAACAAATTCTGGCGGATGTTGCGCATTGTGGCCTGACTGAGTTTGCGAGCGCGCAGAATTCCTTCCAGGTCTCCTTTAAGCAAGGTGATGCCGCCGCTCTCCATCGCGATATCGGTGCCCGTGCCCATGGCAATTCCGACCTGCGATTGCGCCAGCGCCGGCGCATCGTTGATGCCGTCTCCCGCCATGGCTACGATGCGGCCTTCTTCTGAAGGTCCTTCACGATCTCGGCCTTTTGTGCCGGCAAGAACTTCGGCTTTGAATTCTGCGATGTCCGAGGCTCTTTGCGATCGCCTGCGCGGCCGCCTGATTGTCGCCCGTCAGCATTACCAGGCGAATGCCTTGCGCTTTTAGCTCGCGGAGCGCATTCGCCGTCGAGGGCTTCACTGGATCCGCAACGGCGATGCTCCCCGCATATTTACCATCGATCGCGACGTAGATCTCGGTGGAATTCGGGGCGGCAGACGCTGGGCTCTTCCCGGCAACTCCAAGGGATCCCATCAGAGCAGCGTTTCCAACGGCAACGCTCTTCCCTTCCGCTGTTCCGCGCACGCCTTGTCCCGGGATGGATTGAAAGTTTGTCGGCTCACTCAGAGTGAGCTTCTCTTCATTCGCTTTCCGGACAATTGCAGCACCGAGAGGATGCTCGCTGGCGCGCTCCAGACTGGCGGCCAGCCGCAGCATATCGTTGCTCGACCCGCCCGTCATGTTCTGTTCGGTCGCGATCGCAACCACCTTTGGCTTCCCCTCGGTCAGCGTCCCGGTCTTGTCGAAGACGATGGTGTCGACTTTCTCAAGGGTCTCGAGGGCTTCGGCATTCTTGATGAGGACTCCGGCGTGAGCGCCGCGTCCCGTGCCAACCATGATGGCCATGGGCGTGGCGAGCCCGAGAGCGCAAGGGCAGGCGATGATCAAGACGGCAACCGCGTTGACGATCGCATGAGCGAGACGCGGTGGGGGTCCAAAGATCGCCCACGCGACGAATGTGATCACGGCGATCCCGATGACGGCGGGAACGAAATACGCCGCGACTTGGTCGGCGAGGCGCTGAATGGGAGCGCGGGTGCGCTGCGCCTGGCTGACCATCTGGACAATCTGCGCGAGCATGGTTTCGTTGCCGACTCGTTCCGCGCGCATGACGAGAGCTCCGTTGCCGTTGATGGTGGCGCCGATCACGCGCGAGGTGGCGGACTTCTGGACTGGCACGGATTCTCCCGTGATCATCGACTCGTCGACTACGCTTGCTCCGTCAAGCACGATGCCATCGACCGGAATTTTTTCTCCGGGACGAACCCGCAGCCGGTCTCCCGCCTGCACTTGTTCCAGCGGCACGTCACGCTCTACGCCATCCTCGGAAAGCAGCCGCGCCATCTTCGGGCTGAGATCGAGGAGCGCGCGGATGGCACTCGAAGTTTGGCTGCGCGCGCGGAGCTCCAGCACCTGGCCGAGCAAGACCAGAGTGACGATTGCCGCGGCCGCTTCAAAATAGACGTCCGGACGGCTGCCCATCGTCTGGAAGGATGCCGGGAAAATTTGCGGAAAGAGCGTAGCGACCACGCTGAATACGTAGGCAACGCCCGTGCCCATCGCGATCAGCGTGAACATATTGGTACTGCGGTTGACGATCGAGGCCCATCCGCGCTGAAAAAAGGGCCAGCCGCAGTAGAGAACGACGGGAGTCGCCAGAAGAAGTTCGAGCCAGGGTAGGATCGCGGTCAACGGCCACCCGATGATTCGGTCTCCGAAGGGCACGTCGACGCCGATCATGAGTATTTGTGGCCACAGCATCGTGCCCATCGCAATGGCCAAAAGCGGCGCGGTCAAAGCGACGCCGATCCAGAAGCGCCGCGTCATGTCGCGAAGTTCAGGATTGTCTTCGTCGACCGTAGCCGTGCGCGGTTCAAGGGCCATGCCGCAAATGGGGCAAGCCCCCGGCTGGTCGCGCACGATCTGAGGATGCATCGGGCAGGTGTATTCGGTTTTTGTCGCGCGCGGTGCCGGAGTTTCGGGGTCGAGCGCCATCCCACATTTCGGACAAGGCCCGGGGCCAATTTGGCGAACCTCGGGACACATCGGGCAGACGTAAGCTCGCGCGTCTTTCTTCGTTGGGGCGTTTGATGGAGATCCAGAAGGTTCAGCCACACCGGGCGCTTTCTTGATGACGGGTGTTTGCGCTGCGCCTAGAGCACCAAGAGCAACAAACGCCGATCCCATGGGCTTGGGCGGGGCAGAAAGTATTTTCTCGGGATCGGCCTGAAACTTCGCGAGGCATGCGGCGCAACAAAAGAAATATTGTTTGCCGTTGTGCTCCGTCTTGAAGCGAGCGGTTGCCGGGTCAACCGCCATGCCGCAGACGGGGTCTTTCCTTTGCTCTTGGGTCAGTGCCAGGCTGCCGGAAGGAGTCTTAGGATCCATAGTTTGTTTGCCGAAAGTTTATCCGAAATCTGAGGTCGCCGAAGGAAGCCACCTCTCTAATGTGCCCACCCAGACGCAGCCGCAGAACGTGCTTGGCGGAAACCTTTACCTATTAGATACTCAGAAGGGAACGTTCGAACCTTTCAGCATTATCTTTAATTGTTCAGGAGAGATGGCATGACCTATTTGGAGGCGGCGTTTCGCTACTTGAGCCAGCCGGGCGAAGCGGAGTTGCGGGCGATTGACAGTGTTCGCGAAGTGTATGGAATTCAGCGCGTCCAATTTAACGAGAAGGAACGGACGGTACGTGTGCTCTTCGACGCGTCGCGGCTGAAGGCAGACGCGGTTGTGAAGTTGTTGCGACAGGCTGGCATTGACGTGCAAGAGCAGCTGATTTTGGCGTAGGTTGTTTCCCCTACACACGCGCACCGATGAGCTGCGTTCAGCGGAATATTCGGTAGTTGTTAGTTGGTAAAGGGGAGGCGGGGGAGAGCACCGGGGAAAACGCTGGAAAGATCAGAAAGCGCTCCATCCGCTTCTAGACCTTAGCCTGACTACCAACTTCCAGGAGGTTCATCGGGGGAGGGTTGCGAAACGGGACGGAGCGCCGCCTGAGATTGGCAAAAATGCAAGGGGCATTCGGAAAGACCTCTGGCCGAAGTATTTTCCCAAATGCCCCGTTGCGCGCCACTTCGTCTGTTCTTGTATAAAGCATGTTGCGTGCCATTTCTAAATCGTTGAAATGCGTGCATTGCAACCTTAAGCAGCGGGTAGGTTTTTCGTTCGAAGCGGAAACTTTTACGTTGCTCCGCAATTGCGGATATTGGGTGGCAGTCTCGGCGTCCAACGCGGGATTTCGGCGACGAAAAATATCATGCCATCTTCGCCGACGAGAGCGGCCTCAAAATTTGCTAATTTTTTTGGTGATCATTGAGATGCCAAAGTTGGGCGAATCATTCTGATTCCGATATAATTCTAGAAATCGCACGGACATTCGTCGCGACGCGCCCGTAGCTCAATTGGATAGAGTGCTTGGCTACGAACCAAGAGGTTGGGAGTTCGATTCTCTCCGGGCGCACCATTCTTCTCTCCTGCAATACCATTCTGCTAATTCGCTGATCGAGCAGACCGCGGACCTAAAATCGGCTCGACTTTCATCCCCCCGCCTTTGACCCGATAAACGGATTTTCGATTCGAACACCAGCGAACATCTGCCCAGCATTGAGGTCCTCTGACAGAATTCGGCCTGCTCCACTCTTTAGCGCCGCGGCGACGATCATCGCATCCCAAAATCCGATCCGGGATTCGTCCTCGATTTGCAATGCTGACGAAATTTCGGCAGGGGTCGTTTCGACGCACCAAATCGCGTAACTGTTAATCACTGTTCTCGCCAGTTTTTTCGACAGTGGAGATGCGATCTTGCGAGTGACATTCACGTAGAATTCCTGAAGAACTTGCATGCTTAGAACGCCGGAACCCTGCTCCCACAGCTCCATGAGAACGCGCTTTGCGACTTCGTGTTTGGACTTCGCATCCGCGTCGTGAGCGTAAATCAAGATATTACTGTCGACAAAGGTTCTATCGTTCATGCAACTCGTCGCGGGTGGCGTGAATCGCCCCTCCTAGATGAAACCCCTTTTCCAGCAGACTTTCCGCTTGCCGGCGGGCGCGCTCGTACGCGTCCTCTTCGCCTACAAGAAATTCAATCTGTTGAGCTAGGAGACCGCTGATCGACGTAGCACGGCGAGCTGCCAGGACTCTCGCCTTCTGCAGCGTTTGACGACTCAAGCTCACTGTCACGTTTTGTTTCGCTGTTTTCATATCCACGTACAATACGTGTAACACGTAAATTACGTGACGTCAAGAATCGCCAGCGTAACTACCTATTTTTCAGATATTTACAGGAAAGATCCAATCCGAATTTACGTCGATGGGCGAACAAAGCTTAGGGAGCCCAACACCGCCCTCTTAACTTGGTCGAACGCCTTCGACGCCGGATCGATCAGGTCGAAGTGACCGGCCTTCGGAATCTCAAGAAGCTCGGCCGTCTCGCCCGCTTTCTTTTTCGCGGCGACGTAATCGCGGCTGAATTGCGGTGGAACCGTGTCGTCCTCCAATCCATGAATGAGCCACTGCCGGGTGCGGGGAATGGAGAGTTCCATCGGATCGGCTTCGCGGTAATGATCGGGCACCGCTTCGGGAGTACCACCAAGAAACTCCGCGACAGCATCATGGCTCAGATGTAAGGTGAACGCTTTCTTTAAGTCGACGACGCCAGCGAGCGCAATGGCGCTAGGGATCTTGGTTTCGTGTGCGGCGAGGCAGAGCGCCAGTTGCGCTCCCGCGGAATGGCCCATGACAACGAGACGATTGGGATCGAGATTGAAACGCACCCGCTGCTGGAGAATAAATCGATAGGCCGCGCGGATGTCTTCGAAGGTTCCCGGCCATCCGCCACCCGCGTTGCCCACGCGCCGGTACTCGATGTTGAAAGTTGCGAGCCCCACCGCGCGCAACGCTTCGCAAAGTTGACCAGCGTGCGCGAGATCGTATTTGGCCCGCCAATACCCGCCGTGAATATTCACCAGGACGGCATGCGGTCCCTTCGCGTGAGGAATCCGCACGTCGAGAAACTGATTCGGATCCGACCCGTAGGCTACGCGATCGTCCGGCGACGGCTGCGGGCGGTCGAGAATGTCTTCGGCGGACAGGACGACTCTCCGAGCAGGACTAGCCCTGCTTCAGCTTCAGTTTGCTCTTATTGTCTTCAATGAAGGTCTTGAGATCGGGAGCGGCGTCGAGCAAGCGCGTCCACTGCTCGTAATAGAGGGTGACGGGGAAGCGGCCGAGTCCGTAGACACTGACTCCACCTTTTTCGCTGACGCGGAATTCCATAACGCCGGTCTTTTTCTTCGTATCCACCTGCTTTTCGAGATCGGCCAGGCGGGCTTTGAGTTCCTCGTAACTTGGTTCAGTCATCAGTGCACCTCAATATTGGCGTTCCATTCTTTTCTATCACAGTAGCGGGAAGGCGCTCGAAATCAGCCCGTCCGCAGCGCTCTCACCTTCACTTCCTGCCCTCGGATTCATTCTTAATCACCACACCGCTTTTCATGACGAAGCTTGCGTGTTGCAGTGCGGCCGAATCTTTCAGCGGATTTCCGGGAATGGCAAGAATGTCGGCTAATTTTCCCTTCTCCAATGTGCCGATGCGGTCCTGCCATCCAAGCAACTCGGCTGCGTTTTTCGTGGCGGCGCGAATGATCTCCATCGGAGGCATTCCCTCGTCGGCATAGGCCGCCAGCACGCCGAGACTGGCTTGGCCCCGAGTTTGGTGGGGCATGGTTAGATACATATCGGAGCCGGCCGCGATCGGAACCCCCAACTTTCGGGCGCGCTGCAGGCGGTCGCGATTGCCGATGACACTGGGCTTGATCCACTTGTCCTGCTCGGCAATTTCCTGTGCGGTGGGCTGACGGTCGCCAAAAATCATGTCGAGATATTGCTGCCGCGTCCCATCGGTCGGCACCAGAAAAATATGCTTCTGGGCCATCATCTTGAGCTCGTCGTCCGAAATCGAGTAGCCATGCTCGACCGAATCCACACCAGCCTCGACCGCGACACCCACTGCCTTTTTGCTGGTCGCGTGGGCGGCTACTTTCACGCCGCTGGTATGAGCTTGTTCAACAATGGCTTTCATCTCCTCGAGCGTAACGTCCGCCGGACTTCCGTTGACGATGACCTTGATGCAATCGGCTCCGCTGTAGAGCGCCTGACGAACCGCCTGGCGCGCGCTTTCCGGGCCGTTGAGCGTGACATATTCCTGTTCGATGATGGATTGGGCCTCAGGGATCAGGCGCCCGAACTGGCCGCCCGGCGCGGCGAGGGCTCGGGTCGAGGCAATGATGCGCGGACCGGGAAACCATCCACGATTGATCGCGTCGCGGAGAGCGATGTCTCCGTTAACGCCCGAGTTACCCACGTCGCGCACGGCGGTGATGCCGGCTTCGAGGTCTTCGCGCGCGAGCTTGGCACCGAGCAACGCACGTTCGGCCGTGCTTTCGGTGGCAACGACCTTCAACATCTCGACGTCTTGCAGGCTGACATTCCGGCCGTCCATTTCAAGCAATAAGTGTGTGTGCGCGTCGATCAGGCCGGGGAGGAGAGTCGAATCGCCAAGATCGATCACGGTAGCTCCGGCGGGAATGGGCAAACGGGATCCAACACCTGTTATTTTCTCCCCGTCGATGAGAATGACGCCGTCGGAAATAGGCGTGTCGCTGTTTCCGTCGATGAGCAGGGCGGCACGGATGGCGATCGTGGGAGAGCCTGGGAGCTTCGGATCTTTTTGACCTTGCGCCTGGGCGGCAAGGCAAACGGCACATAGACCAGCGATCAGATAGCAGAATCTGGTTGTTCTCATAAGTTGGCTAACTCGCGTTAATGAAACGGTTTCGGGTTGGCGTAAATGATTCTAAGCTTTGTGGGGTTAGTGCGGACTTCTCCTTTGAGCACTCTTTGCTCCCTCAGAAGGTGCAAATTGTTACACTTTCGCCCTGCCCCAGCCGAGGGGATGTCCTGTATGTCTTTCACTCTGCGGGGGTTGCGTCCTTCGAAAGAACGGCATGGAGGATGCTAAAATATAAGCACACATAGTCAGGACTAGGGAGAAACTCTGAAAATGGCGAAAAAGAACTCATTGCTCGAAAGCATACCGGTGCTGATCTTGTTGGGGATTCTCGCGGGTGCGATCGGCGGCGCTGGCATTGGCATCATCCAGTCTCGTCCGTCCTCCTCGGCATCAGCAGCTCCCGGCAAGTAGTGCCGTTGCGCTCTAACCGGTATTGCTGAGCCGTCGCTACCGGAACTTGGCGATGTCGCGCGAAACACCCAATGCTCGCCGACCCCGCTTCCCTGCCGTCCCGCCTCGCATTTCGAGCCTCAGGCGTTGCCCTCGCACTTCCGCGCTGATCCTCGCCTTCGTGCCCGCACGCGACCCTCGAGTGCGATAGCGCATCCAATCCGTGGGAAAATACTGGGTTAGTCCACTCTTGGCGAAAGATCAAAAGCTCGCATCCGCCGCAGTTGCGCAGAACGCTCTCGACATCTTCCATCCTGCGGTCCGGGATTGGTTTGAAGCCGTCTTCCCCGCCCCGACGGATCCTCAAATTGCCGGGTGGCCCGCGATTGCCCGCGGCGAAACTACTTTGATTCTGGCTCCGACCGGCAGCGGCAAGACTCTCGCCGCTTTTCTGTGGTGCATCAATCGCCTCATGTTCTCAGCCGTCCCCGAGAACTCGAAGCGCTGCCGCGTTTTATATATTTCGCCGATCAAGGCTCTGGCGGTGGATGTGGAGCGCAATTTGCGGGCTCCTCTCGTGGGCATCGCTCAGGCCGCACAGCGCCGCAGAGAGCCTTTTCACGTGCCATCCGTTTCGATTCGAACCGGCGACACAACGCAGGCCGAGCGGGCGCGATTTGCCCGCAATCCCGCCGACATTCTCATAACGACTCCTGAGTCGCTTTACTTTCTTCTCACCTCCAACGCCCGCGAAGTCCTGAAAAGTGTCGAAGTCGTCGTTCTCGACGAGATCCATGCTCTCGTGCCGAGCAAGCGCGGGTCGCATCTCGCGCTCTCCATCGAACGACTGCAACATCTGGTGAGACGCCCGATTCAACGCATTGGACTCTCGGCAACGCAGCGGCCGCTCGAGGAAGTTGCCCGCTACCTTGGCGGCGCCGAGACCAAGAACGAGGGCGGGGTTGAGAACGAGCCAAAATCGAAAGCCCCGCAGAATTCAAAAACGCGCTCGAAACGGAAGGAAGAATCCACCTCGACGAAAAGTTCGGCAGACGCGGTCGATCAGGGCGTCGTCGCGGCCGACAGCGTCCCCGATGAAGCTCTCTCGGAATTCGAGACCGGTGCATTCGCCCCCGTTTACCGTCCCGTAACAGTTGTCGATGCCAGCGCCCCCAAGCAACTCGACCTGCGAGTGGAAGTCCCGGTTGAGGATATGGCGAGCCTCAACGATCTCGAAACGCTGCCCAGTGGTCCAGCGTCGCAAGGTCCCAAGCGCAATTCCATCTGGAGCGCGATTCATCCCAAGCTGGTGGAGTTGGTACGCGCCCATCGTTCGACACTGATTTTCGTGAACAGCCGCCGCCTCGCGGAACGCATTTCGGGAGCGATGAATGAAATCGCGGGCGAACCCCTGGTTCGCGCCCATCACGGCAGCGTAGCCGTAGCGCAACGCAAAGAAATTGAAGACAAGCTGAAGTTAGGCGAACTGCGCGGCATCGTCGCAACTTCTTCGCTGGAGTTAGGCATCGACATGGGCGCAATCGACCTGGTCATTCAGATCGAATCACCGCCCTCGGTCGCGAGTGGCATGCAGCGTGTCGGGCGGGCGAGCCATCATGTCGGCGCGGTGAGCAACGCGGTCATCTTTCCGAAGTTTCGCGGCGACCTGATCTCGTGTGCGGCGATTACACGCGCCATGTATCGCGGGCAGGTGGAGTCGGTACACTATCCGCGAAACCCGCTGGATGTGCTGTCGCAGCAAATCGTCGCTGCGGTGGCGATGGACGATTGGACCGTCGACGATCTTTTTGATTTGGTCCGTTCCTCTGCGCCTTATGCAGCCTTGACTCGATCGATTTTCGAGAGCGTGCTCGACATGCTTTCGGGGCGCTATCCCTCGGAGGAGTTCGCCGAATTGCGTCCGCGCATTACCTGGGATCGCGTCGGCAACAAACTGACCACGCGGCAGGGATCGCAGCGCGTCGCGATTATCAACGGCGGCACAATTCCCGACCGCGGCCTCTACGGAGTATTTCTGGCCGGCGCTACCAAGGGAGCGCGCGTTGGCGAACTCGACGAAGAGATGGTGTTCGAGAGCCGCAACGGAGACACGATTGTCCTCGGCGCTTCGACCTGGCGCATCGAAGAAATCTCGCACAATAAAGTCGTGGTCTCGCCTGCTCCGGGAGAACCGGGCAAAATGCCCTTCTGGCGCGGCGACTCGGCGGGGCGTCCAGTGGAATTCGGACGGCACATTGGCGAAATGTCTCGCGAACTGCTACGCCTGCCGCGGCCGGTGGCATTCACAAAATTGGTGGAAGAGCACAGTCTCGATGCGACCGCGGCGGAAAATCTGCTGCGGTATTTAGAAGATCAGGTCGCGGCCACGGGGCGGATTCCGAGCGATGAAGACATTGTCATCGAGACTTGCCGCGACGAGATGGGCGATCGCCGCGTCTGCGTGCTGACTCCGTTTGGAAGCTCCGTGCACGCGCCGTGGTGCATGGCAGTCACAGCGAAACTGCGCACTGAACATGGCTTTGAAGTGGAGTCAATGTGGTCGAACGATGGCTTCGTGCTGCGGTTACCAGACAGCGATGAGGCGATTCGTCCGGAAGATTTGCTCCCGTCGCCGGCGGAGTTCAAAGAACTGGTGCTGCGGCAGTTGGGCAGCACTTCCCTGTTTGCTGCGAAGTTTCGCGAAGCGGCTAGCCGCGCGTTGTTGCTGCCGAAGCGGCGGCCGGGAGTGCGCGCTCCATTGTGGCAGCAGCGGAAACGTTCGGCGGATCTGCTCGGCGTTGCTTCGCGATTTTCGACGTTTCCAATTCTGCTGGAGGCCTATCGCGAATGCATTCGCGACGTTTTTGATCTTCCAGCGGTGGCGTCGATTCTGGCCGGAGTGCAGCGCGGTTCCATTCGTGTAACAAACATCGAGTCGACCAAGCCTTCTCCCTTTGCTGCCTCTCTGCTTTTTTCCTACGTCGCGAACTATATCTACGATGGCGATGCGCCGCTGGCCGAGCGGCGAGCGCAGGCTTTATCCATCGACCAATCGCAACTCGAGGAACTCCTCGGCGACAACGATCTCCGCGAACTTTTGGATCCGGCTGCGCTGGACGAAGTCGAAGCGCGCTTGCAGGCCCTCGATCCCGAATACCAGGCGCGGCACGCCGACGGCGTACATGACCTCCTCTTGAAACTCGGAGACCTGAGTGACACTGAACTGGCAGCACGCTGTGAAGACGCAGCGGTCGCGGCGACGATCATTGAACTCGTTAATGCGCGTCGCGCGGTACGGGTTCGCATTGCCGGAGAGACACGATTCATTCCCGTCGAATACGCGGCGCGCTATCGCGATGCGCTGGGCACGCCCCTGCCTCCAGGCTTGGCCGAAACTTTTCTGGAGAAAGCAGAAGAACCTCTGCGCGAACTCTTGCGGCGCTATTCCCGCACTCATGGACCTTTTACCAGTGCCGAGGTTGCTACTCGTTATAGCCTGCCACTCGCGAAGATTGAAACCTGCCTGCGCGCGCTTCATGGTCAGGGCAAGTTGTTGGAAGGAGAATTTCGCCCCGGCGGTACGCATCGGGAGTGGTGTGATCCGGATGTGATGCAGCAGGTTCGGCGGAAGAGCCTAGCGCGGTTGCGGCGCGAGATCGAACCCGTCGAGCAGAATACTTTTGCCCGCTTCATGGCGCGCTGGCAGGGCGTCGCCGTGCGAAGACGCGGCGTTGATGCGCTCCTCGACACGGTAGAAAGCCTGCAGGGGGCCGCTCTGCTCGCTTCCGAAGTGGAGCGCGAGATCCTTCCGGCGCGCATTGCCAACTATCAGGCGACCGATCTCGACGCGGTGATGGCGTCAGGACAGGTCGTGTGGGTAGGCATCGAACAGATCGGAAATCGCGACGGGCGGGTGACGCTCTATCTCACCGAATCGTTGCCGCTCTTGCTTGCTCCGCCAGGCGTTGGACGCGAGCCCCTCGCGCTATCGGAGCGGGCTCTGAAGATCACAGAATTTCTGACTCGAAGCGGCGCGTCCTTTTTCGCCGGCATCCACGCCGGCGTGGTCGGCGGATTTCCCGGCGAGACCCAGGACGCCTTGTGGGAACTCGTGTGGGCCGGACAAATCACGAACGACACATTTCATCCGTTGCGCGCGCTGCTGCGCTCAAATGCCAGCAAGCGCGAGAAGCGCGAGCAGGTAAACAGCGTGCCGCCGGGATCTCCTGAATTCTTGCGCCGGCTGCGTTCGCGAAGTGGAACTCCGGCACAGGGCCGATGGTCGCTGATCCGCCAACAGGGACTGCCATCGAGTTTCGTTGCCACACCGTTCACCACGTCGGACTCAGTTGCCGCTCCGATCACGGTAACGCAGTGGAGCGCGAACATCGCGCAGCAGATGTTGGTCCGGCATGGCATCGTGCTCCGCGAGACAGCCCTTGCGGAAAATGTTCCCGGCGGATATCCAACGATCTATCCCGCGTTAAAAACGATGGAAGACGGCGGCTGGGTGCGCCGCGGCATGTTTGTCGGCGGACTCGGTGCCGCGCAATTTGCCATGCCCGCTGCCGTCGATCGGCTGCGAAGCCTGCGCTCCGAGCGCGAAGCCTTGGATGTACTGTTTCTGGCGGCAACAGATCCGGCGAACCCTTATGGCACGGTGCTTCCCTGGCCCCGGAGAGAGGGCGAAGCGATGACGCCTGATGCTGCAAATTTGCCCGACGCAAATGCTGGCCCCGCGGAGGACAGAGTTTCTGCAATCGCCCCAGACGCTGGCATCGCCGATGGGAACAGCCCAATCACTTCTCACAGCATGTCGCGCACCAGCGGCGCCGGCGTGGTCCTGATCAACGGAAGCCTGACGGCTTTCCTGCGGCGCAGAAGTCAGGAAGTGCAGGTATTCTTGCCAGAATCAGAGCCGGAACGGGCCCGCTTCGCCCGTGAACTGGCGAAAAAGTTCGCGGAGATCGCCATCCAGCGCCAAGGCGGAAAGACCGGGTTCTTAATTGGCACAATCAATGGAGAGCCGGCTCGCCAGCATTTCATGGCACGGTTCTTAGAAGCGTCTGGCTTTGTAAACACGGCGGTTGGATTTCAAATGCGCAGGATCACTCCGCTCGCAATGCCCGGCAATCTCGACATCGCCGCGAACGAAACAGACGAAGACTCCGACGACGAAGAAATTCCTTCCGAGGCGAATTCCGACGCGAACTCCGACACTCCCGAGACTGCCTGATGCCGGAAGGAGATACCATCTTCCGCGCCGCGCGCACACTGAACCAGGCGCTCGCCGGCCAACTCATCACCGGCTTTGATACCCAGCTACCCAAACTGTCGCGAGTCGACTTCGATACTCCCCTCGCCGGACGAACGGTCGAGAACGTGGAATCGCGGGGGAAATGGATGCTCATGCATTTCTCCGGCGACCTGATTCTCTTGACGCACATGCTGATGAGTGGCAGTTGGCACATCTACCGGCCTGGAGAAGCGTGGCAGCGTCGACCGATCGACATGCGAATCGTAGTCAAGACGGAAAAGATCTGGGCGGTGGCCTTCAATGTTCCAGTCGCGGAGTTTCACACGGCTGACTCTTTGCGCCGCCGCGACGGCTTTCGAACCCTCGGCCAGGATGTACTCGCGTCCGAGTTCGATTCGACACAGGCGATCGCGAAGTTGCGTTCGCAAGGTGATCTCGAAGTCGGAGTCGCCCTGCTGACCCAGTCCATCATGGCCGGGATGGGCAACGTTTTTAAGTCGGAGGTGTGCTTCGCCTGCGGCGTGAATCCGTTTCGAAAAGTTGCCAGCCTGCGCCCCGAAGAACTCGCCTGCCTGGTCGATACGGCAAGAAAGTTTCTGAAAGCCAACGTTACCGAAACATCCGGCGACCACATCGTGACTTACGCAGGAATGCGCAGAACCACGGGACGCGCTAATGCCGAAGAGCGTTTATTCGTCTACAGACGGCGCAACGAGCCTTGCCGCCATTGCGGAACGTTGATCGAATCGCGCAAACAAGGTCTCGGCGCGCGCACGACATTCTGGTGTCCTCAATGCCAACCAATCGTCGAGAACTAGCCGCAAGTTTCCAAAGCCATTTCCGAACGACCAACGACGAACGACGAGCAGCGCCCGCTACAGATGCACCAACCCCCGCTGCAGTGCTGTCACCACGGCTTGCGTTCGATCCTCGACATTCAGTCGCATGAGTATTGCGCTGACGTGACTCTTCACCGTTGCTTCCGTGATCCCCAGTATCTGCGCGATGTCTTTGTTGCTCTTGCCGCCCACCAGAAGATTCAGCACCTCCAGTTCACGCGCGCTCAGATCGGAATCCGGCATGCGCGAAGCCAGGGCGTGAGCCACGGGAGGGGGCAGAAACCGTCTGCCACTATGCACGCGTTGCAGGGCCTCGACCAGCACCTGATAGGGCATTCCCTTGATGATGTAGCCTTGTGCTCCGGCCTCCAGGGCGCGATGAATGTCTTCATCTCCGTCGTAGGTCGTGACCACGATGAAACGGGCGCTTGGGTGCGTCGTGCGGATCGCCGTAATCGCCGCCACGCCGCTCATGCCCGGAAGGCGAAGGTCCATGAGAGTCACATCGGGCTTGTATTTCGGAAACAAGGTCACCGCCTCTTCCCCGGTCTCGGCCTGAGCCACCACAGTCATGTCCGAACGCGCATTCACGATGGCCGTGATTCCAACCCGCAGCAGCGGATGATCGTCAACGATCATGACCTTCATTTTCTCGGGAGGCTTCACAGCGTTACCTCCGGCATCTCGTTCTTGCGCACAGGCGCGGCCGTTCGCGGCACCTCGATAATCAGATCGGTTCCAGCGTCGATCCTGCTATCCAGGATAAATTTCCCGCCGAGGCGTTCCACGCGCTCCCGCATGCCGAGCAACCCGTAATGTCCCGCGGATGACGACGGCGGCAAAGTTGCATACGAGAATCCAGACCCGTCGTCGCTGATTTTGACCAGGCAACGTTCTTCCTCAAAGCACACCTCAACCTGCACGCGTTTCGGCTGCCCGTGGCGAGCGGCGTTGTACAGCGCCTCGCGCGTCACCATCAGGACGTCGTGCACCGTCGATTGATCGAATCCGAAGGGCTTGCCGACCACGCGAAACTCCACCGGGATGCCAAACTCCCGCCCGATCTGCTGTGCTGTGCCTTCAAGCTGCGGAGCGAGACTCGACACCTCTCCTGAATTCTGACGAAGGTTCCATACTGCCTCGCGCGCTTCGTTAATGGTTGACCGGATTTGCGTGCGCGCATATTCCAGTAGGTCGTGCCCGTTGCTGCCGCCCGCGCCGCCGATACTGGATTGCGCCTCAAGCAGCGCGGAGACGCCCACACAGCCTTGAATCAACGTGTCGTGCATCTCGCGTGCCAGCCGGTTGCGCTCATCGAGAACGGCTTGAAAACGCGAACGGAGTTGCCGCAGCCGCAGCTGGTAAATCCCGAGGACAGCGCCCGCAGCGAGCACGAGGCACAACGCGAGGAACCATAGCGTGCGATAAAAATGCGGCTCCTGCACAATCTCCAATGACGTTTCCGCGATCTGCGCCGGATTGTTCATCTCGTACGCCGCCACCCGAAAGTGATAGCGGCCCGGAGGAAGGTTGGTGTAATACGCCGTACGACCCGCTGACGCTTCGCTCCAATTCTTGTCGAAGCCATCGAGGATATAGCGGAAATTGATGCGCTCCTGCGAACGCAGCAGCACAACGCCATAATGCAACTCCAGCTTTGCGTTGGTGGGTTGCAGCGAAATGCGGCTTGCAGCTGGAGCTTGCAGGCCGTCCACCAGAACGCGATCGATCACCACGGGCGCTGGATTCGACGGCGGAGGCTGGTCGGTCGCAACTCGCACCGGTCCTTTACTGCTCGGGAACCAAACTTCTCCTTGCGCGGTGAGAATGCCGGCCGGTTTCTCGCCGCCGCACATCTGGATCGTCTCCAGCCCTTCGGAGATTCCGTAGAGCGTGACTGGCACGCGAATCTCCGGATGATCGGTAAGCTTCTCGAGATCGCGGCGATTCATCACGGAAATTCCATTCGGCCCGCTTACCCAGAGGTTGCCATGCTGATCTTCGACGAGTTCATAAATGCTGTTGCTCGCCAGTCCCTGGGCCACGGTGTAATGCGTGAGCCTGCCTTGCTGCCAGCGATAGAGGCCGCCAGTGCGCGTTCCAAACCACAGCCCGCCCTCCGGATCCTGATGGATCGCCCAGACCTTCTCCTCCTGCAACGCTCGCACCGCCTCGTCGCTTACAAACTGATCGTTGTGAACGTGACTCACGCCGCGGTCGGTGCCGATCCACAAGTCCCCGTTGCGGTCTTCGAGCAGAGACCGCGTACTGAAATAAGAGAGCCCATCTTTCATCTGGTAGTTGGTGAACCGGCCCTTTGCCCAGCGGCTCACGCCCTCGTCGGTCGCGATCCAGACGCTGCCATCGCGGCTTTGCAGGAAGGCACGCACGAAGTTGTTAACCAGCCCTTGTCCGGTTGTGTAATGGACGAGCTGCGTGCCAACCTGGTGGTAAGCGCCGCGGCCGTCAGTCCCGATCCAAAGCGTGCCTTCGCGGTCGCGAAAAACATTGCGCACTCGCACGCCAGCCAGCGCCGGAAATTGGTACGGAGCGGCACGGTCTTTCTCAAAGCGAAAGAGGTTGGCGGCAGCGATCCAGACGTCGCCGTCCACGTCCTGATAAACCGTTTCCGCGTCGGAATCGGACGCGTCGGGCAAAGCCACCGTGCGCACAGGAGTCTTGCTCAACCGCAGCATCCCCGCCTGCGTACCCACCCATATATTGTTCTCGACGTCCTCAAACAGATTCAGAACTGTATTGCTCGGCAGCCGTGTGGGAGCGGTGATCTCCGAAAATTGCTGGTGACTATAAATATGGAGCCCATGTCCGATCGTCCCAATCCACACCCGCCCGTCCGAAGTCTCGCGCAGAAAGCGAACCGTGCCTTCGAATCCGTTTACACGCTGAAAGTCTCTAGACTTCGTTTCGCTTGACGAATTATTTTTTACCTCTGCTGAGCGCACCTCTGGAAGCAACCGCTGCAGTCCCGAGACAGTCCCGACCCAAACGGTTCCATCGTCGGTCTCGAGAATGGATTTGACGCGGTTCTGGCTGGCCTCCCCCTCCAAGTGATATTCCGTCGCCGATGAGCCTTCCAGCTTGAGCATTTTCGATCCGCCCACCCACAAGTGCCCGCCACGATCTTCGTAAAGCGCATGAACGGCAACCGTGGGCACGCTGCCGTTTCCGTCGACGCGTTCGAAGCGTTCTCCCGCAAGACGAAACAGCCCGTCGTCGGTGCCAATCCAAATCTGGCCGTTTCGGTCTTGCTCCACGCTGCGCACGAAACCGTTTGTGAGCCCGTCAGCGACAGAGAAAGCGCGAAAGACTCCGTTCTGATAGAGAATGAGCCCGCCGCCTTCCGTGCCGATCCAGAGCGCGTTGTCGCGCGAGACTTTGAGGCAAAAAACGTTGTTGTCGCGAAACGCTGGAGTGCTGCCGCGGTCGTAGAGAACAAAGCTCGCGCCGTCGAAACGAAGAAGTCCGCCGGTGGTTCCAATCCAAAGATAATGGTCGGCGGTCTGGGCAAAAGCCTGCACGATTTGCTCCGGCAGCCCGTCCTGCATCTGCCATTTGCGCTCGGTATAAGCGTCCAGCGGAGAAGAGGAAATGCCGGTAGAAGCAAAAGCGCAGACAGCAAACGACGCCAGTAACGCGAAGGTAATTCCTCTCCGGAGCACTTCCTTGAACCCTCACAATCACATCCAAACGACGGCGAAGCTACTTTCGTCCTGAGGATGCAAGTGGAATTTAGCACACTCCCGCGCTTCAGAAGCGTCGGTCGCGGCGAGCCAGCGCAACTGAGCACCACGTCTCGCGAAAGATAATAGGTCACTCCTACTTTTGTCGGATTCGCAATCCTGGCCCAAGGCATAAGATTCGGTCGTTCCAGCGCAGCGGGAATTGTCTGCCGAGCCAAACGTCACGTGCGGCATTCGGGAAACGCCGTGCGCGCAATGGCGACAGCTGCAACTACTTTGGGCTGAACGCACAATGGAGAACACAATGAAGAGCACCACGTTAGTGATCTTCCGCCGAGTCCTGGTGGCAACCCTCTTCGCCTCTGCTTTTTGCGTTGCTGTGCCAGTGCAGGCTCAAGTCGGTCAGGCCACCGTAACGGGTACTGTCGAAGACGCCTCCGGCGCGATGATCGCCGGCGCGACCGTCACGCTCATCGACACGACGAACCAGTCGCAACGAACCGCCACCAGCGACTCCCACGGCTTCTTCTCGTTTTCGAATCTGTCTGCCGCCACCTATGACGTGAAGTTCGAGAAACAGGGATTCGCCGAACTGCGGCGCAACATCGCAGTTCACATCGCCGACCACGTAGAAATTCCCAACATTCACATGGCGGTGAAGGCCATCAACGAATCGATGACCATCACCGCGGAGGCCGCGTCCGTCACCCCCGATTCGACTGGCGAAATTTCCTACACCCTCACCGCCAAGCAGGTGCAGAACCTCGACATCCAGGGGCGCAGCGCCATCGAACTGCTGGGACTGGTTCCGGGAGCGGCCGATTCCGGCAATTTCAACAGCGACACCTATAGCGGACAGACCGCCGGCTTCACCCAGAATGCCAGCGCCTACAGCGTGAACGGCAACCGCTTCGACTTGACCCAAATCGTGAGCGACGGCGCAACCGTCACCGACGTCAACACGGCCGGATCGGCCGCCGTCACGCCCAACGTAGAAATGATTCAGGAGGTCAAGGTTTCAACGGCGGCGTTCTCTTCCGAAAATCCCAGCGGCCCGATCGTCCTGCAAACCGAAACAAAATCCGGCGGGCGCAATTTCCACGGCGAAATCTACGGAACCGTCCGTAACAATGCATTAGACGACACCGACTGGCGCGTGAAGAACCTCGGACTGGCCAAACCCGACGACGGCTATTACTACGCAGGCGCCAATATCGGCGGCCCCGTGATCATTCCCGGAACGAAGTTCAACAAGGATCGAGAGAAACTGTTCTTCTTTGCCGCCTATGAGAAGGCGCTGCAGTACGTGCAGGACCCGCTGCTCGACATCCGCGAGTCTGTCACTCCCACCGCAGCCATGCGCACCGGAGATTTCAGCGACACAGCGTATCTGCAGAGTCTGAACAGCAACGTCGCGTATTACGCCACCACAACACCTTGCGACAACAGCGGTAACAATCAAAGTCTGTGCACGACTCCGACAAGCGGCATCATCAATCCAGGCTCAATAGACCCGAACGGGCAGGTATTAATCAACGCGCTTCCCCTCCCTAACGCTGACCCCACTAAGACTGGAGGCTACAATCTGGTCTCCAGCGTCGTAACTTTTCAACCGCGCGATCAGGAGAATTTCAAGCTCGACTACAACATTAGCAACGCGAACCGTCTTTCCGCCCGCTATAACCACGAACATGAGTCGGTGCCCTTCCCCTTCGGCTACTACGACAACTTCACGCCCAGCGAATATCCCGGTGACCAGATCGGCCGAAACTCGTCAAATTCGATCGTGGGCAACCTTGCGACTTCTTTCAGTTCCACGCTAATCAACCAACTTACATTCGCCTACACCCGGCTCAGCTTCCGCACTTACCTTAACGATGAAGCTGCCGTCTCCCGCTCAAAACTTGGATACACGGCCCCTGATTTGTTCAACAACGGTTCCGACATTCTTCCCAACATCCAGCCAGCGTATGGCGGTGGCGGATATGCGTCGCTCTACTTACCCGGCGGGAGCTATCCGACGATCAACGGGCCGCAACAGATTTATGTGGTAAACGAAAACATCAGCAAGATCCTTGGCACTCACTTTCTGAAGGCAGGAGTTTATTTCGCTCACCAGCAGTTCAGCCAACTGACCCAGGGCACCGAAAATAGCACCATTATCACCGGAGAATATACAGGCTCCTATAACACTGGCAACGCCTTCGCGGACTTACTGACCGGGCAGATCGCGGGATACCAACAAAGTTCGAAAAACTTCATCGCCAACATGCGCGAGAAGCGCACCGACTTTTTTGTTCAAGACCAATGGAAGATTCTCCCCCGGCTGAGCGTGAATTATGGCGTACGCATAAACCACATCGGATCTTGGTATGAAACCGGCGGTCGTATGGTGGTCTTTGATCCCGCCCTATACAACCCGGGTGGCACGCTCGCCGAAGCTCCAGGCCTTGTTACCCACGCAACCAACCCCAGCATCTCGATCAGCGGAGGCCGTCCGCAAGGCTTTCAGATTGCACCTGCCGGCGGATTCGCCTGGGACCTCCGTGGCACCGGCAATACCATCGTTCGCGGAGGGTTCTCCACCAACTACTACAGCGACCCGGGCGCCAACGCCTTCTCTGCCGTCCAGGCACCGCCCAACGAAACGTTCACAACTTTTTACGGCCTAACGACAATCGCGGACATTCCCGCCATCAACACCTATCTGCCCCTCGGTTCTTACGGCATTGCAGACATCAACGATCATCGCTTGCCCGTCACTTACTCGTATACTTTGGCGGTCAACCAAGCTTTTGCCCATTCACTTCACGTGGAGATGGCCTACATCGGCAATGCCTCGCACAATCTGACTGGATACGGCATCTCCAACGCCGTCCCTGAGGGTTGCCCGCAGGAACTTGACACCATCGAAGGTTATAAAACCGGTTCTTATAACGACACCCTATGCCGGCCTTATCCTCTCGACGGCGAATTCAGCACGGTCACACACAACCTGAGCTCGTATTACAACTCGGCGCAGGTCACCGCATCCAAGCAAACAGGCCGCGTCAACTTCTGGGCGACCTACACGTTCGGCAAAACGCTCGCCTACAATTGCGAAGATCCTTTTGACGAGCGCCGCTGCTACGGGCCCGCTCCCTTTGATCGCAGCCAAAACCTGAATGTCTCGTACGTAATCAACTTGCCGAACATCAGCGAAAAGTACATGGGGAATAACAAGGTGCTTAACGGCATCTTCGATGGCTGGCAATTCAACGGCATCGAACAGTTCTCGTCGGGCACCCCCTTGGACTTCACGGCGTCCGGTTCGGCAAACGGCAACACCGGCAACGAATACGATGGCGTCCACAATCGGACGATCAACTTCTATGGCTCGGGCTCGGACGCACCAGACCTTTCAAACCGGAACGTTTTGGGAACGCCAGACGAACAGGCGGTTCCGACGGTGGTTTGCAATCCCACAGCCGGCCTGCAGAGCGGTCAGTACTTCAATGCAGCTTGCTTCCAGGCGCCGCAGCAGGAAACAGTCGGCAACAGTCCCAGCATTGGCACCTACCGTTTGCCTTATATCCACGGCCCACGTTATGAGCGCGACGACATTGGACTCTACAAGGCCTTCAAAATCAGCGAAGCAAAGAGCGTCCAGATTCGCGCCCAGGCCTTCAACATCGCGAATCACCCGCTAAACGCATTCGTCCAATACGATTCAAATCTCTACCTAGCTTTCCCCGCCTTCGGCAGCCTGCCGACGAACACAGCAACCGCCGGCTTCACGGAGAACAAGCTAGGGCACCGCACGATTCAGCTAGCTATGAAGATCTTCTTTTAGGGCGAGGGCGCGGGGGATAATCGCCCCCGGCTTCGGCACGGCTATCGAGGAACTATTTCTGGCCTATTGGGTAGGGAAATCCAGCCCGCTTAGTGCTTGTTGCTTCCATCAAACACCGTAATCACCGGCAACACATTGTTGCTGTCATCGAAGAAGCTGCGCGAACTGATCGGGCTGGGAGGAACGGCGGGCTCCCACCAGAAGAGTCCTTTGCCGAAGCCGCCCGGCGTTTCCTGGACCAGCCGATTCACCGCGGCGAAGAAATCCTTCTGGCCCTCGGGAGACTCCGGGAACGGCGCTTTCTTCTTCTTGACGTACTCCGTCGGCCTCCAGTTGTAGGCCGTTTCGACGACAAAAATATCTTTCTTATACTGCTTCGCCATGAACCGCAGGTTGGCTCGCAGATCGTCCAGACCGCCGTGCCACCACGGATAATACGATTGCCCGATCACATCGAAAGGCACGCCGTAGGCGTTGATCTTGTCGAAAAAAACCTTCGTGCCCTCTTCGTCCCCGCCGCGATCGATGTGAATCATGATGCGTGGATGTGGGCCGTTCCCCGCCCCCGCCGCCACTCCGGCGATTCCCGCTTTGAGCAGGGTTGCGAGGTTGAACCAGTTGTCGGGCAGTCGACCGTCCGGCCACAGCATGCCCGAGATGATTTCGTTGCCCACCTGCACCATGTCAGGCAGCACATCAGCCTCGCGGAACGCGGCGATGGTGTCGCGCGTATAGGCAAAGACCGCTTTCACCAGTTGATCGTGCTTCAGTCCGACCCATGCCTTGGGCGTAAACTGCTTCGCCGGATCCGCCCATGTGTCGGAGTAATGAATGTCGAGCAGAATGTGAAACCCGAGTTTCTTCGCTGCCTTCGCCGACGCAATCGTGTATTCGAGATTATTAGGAAGATCGGTGGGCGTGTGAAAGAGCCGGAGCCGCACCCAGCCGTAGCCGTGCGCCTTCAGCATCTCCAGAACGGGCGTCGGCGCGCCGTTTTCTTTGAAGACGATTCCCTGCTGCTCGGCCTGCCGCAAGAACGACACATCGGCGCCGATGGCGTACTCCTGCCCGTATCCGCGAGCGGCGGCAAACAAGACGAACGAAAAAATAACGATGCGGAATCTATCGCGCTGGCGCAGGAGCTCCTCCCAAAGGCACGACAGGAAGTGAAGTTGGCTCGGCCTTCGACCCGACCACACTCGAGTGCCAATCGACACTATTTTCCGCCGCCACCGACCCCGTCGGACTGAGCAGCACCAGATGCAGTCGCAGGCCCGCGGTTTGCGCCAGCGGCTGCACTTTTCCTTCGATCGTCTGCGCACTAACGAGATCACTCAAGGCCTGCGCGCCGCTGGCTACGATCTTGTTATTTTCGTCGCGCACATCCCACTCCAGCCGGTAATCATGCAGCGGATACGACGGCAGCCGCTCCCTCGAATTCGCCTGCACCGTTGCGGTGAAGGCGGTCGGCGCATCTTTTGTCGGTTGCTGCCAGCGTCCCGCGAGCGCCGCCGGAGAATTCATCTCTTTCCAGACGTAGTAAGAAGGACGCCGCTGCCGGTACTCGTCCACCAGCCCATGATCGACGAATCCTTCTTCAAGCCCCGGACGCAGATTGCGTCGCGATTTGTAGTCCTGGTAGCACCAGAAGATTGCGCCCGCAATCCAGTCGCGGCGCCCTAACTCCGGAATCTGGTCCTCGATGATCTTCACTCGCATGCGATCCGCATCTTCCGCGTCTTTGCCGAAAACGCCCGGCAATCCAAACTCGGAAATAATCACCATCTTGTTGGGAAATAAGCGGTCGACTTTATCCAACGACGCAGGCAGGGCCGCTGCCGGACCGTGCCAACTGCCAAAATACTCGTTCATCATCACAAAATCGGCGTCGCTGGCGGCCGAGTCTTGCGCGTTTTGCACCTTGGTCAAATTGTCGTCCGCATAGCTCACATAGCGATCGGGATCGAGCTGCCGGATGAAATCTCTCATGGCGCGGAAGTACGCGATCCCTCCCGGAGTCTCCGTATCGCTCTCGTTGCAGACGCTCCAGGCAAAGATGCTCGGATGGTTGCCCGCCTGCTCGATCATTTCGCGCATCTGCTGCTCGGCCAGCGCGAGCACCTT
The DNA here is from genome assembly GCA_963846085.1 of uncultured Acidobacteriaceae bacterium. Lineage (GTDB taxonomy): Bacteria > Acidobacteriota > Terriglobia > Terriglobales > Acidobacteriaceae > Acidiflorens. The sequence continues at coordinate 333,474 of CAWJUN010000001.1, forward strand.
CGGATCTCGCATCTGCGCTTCGCTGAACTGCCATACAGGAATCTCGGGAATCAGCAGAATCCCGTGCCGGTCGGCGTAGTCGAGAATGAAAGGATTCTGCGGATAATGCACTGGCCGCGTCAGCGTCACCTGCAGCGCCTTCAGATCGTCGTAGTCGTAGAGCATCGTTCCCGGAGTCTCAGCCAAACCCTCCGCCACCGACTCTTCGTGACGCGTAATACCCGTCAAGCGCATACGCTCGCCATTGATCAGAAGATGACGATCGTGGATTTCCACCGTGCGGATTCCGAAAGTATCGCTATGCTCGTCGAGAATTTTGCCGTCATCGCCAGTGATCTGAACCACCATGCGATAGACGTTGGGATGGTCGATGCTCCAGAGCTTAGGTGCAGGCAGCACAAGAGAAACCAAGACGTCATGCGCCCCCGGCTCAATCGCAGCAACCTGAGTTTCACCAAAAGCCGGCTGGTTGTCCGGCCCAAATGCCGTGGCGCGCACTCGTAGATGCGCGCTCTTGTTCAGCCGGCTCTCCAGAAAGATCTTGTCTTCAACTGTCGCCGAATGCGCGTCCGCCGACACTTTCGAGCGGATTCTCTGCCGCTCAATCTCGACCGGCCCGGCGAGCGTCAGCGAAACATCGCGTACGATGCCGCCGTAGTCCCACCAGTCGTACCAGGTCTGTTTCGGATCGTGCCCGCGCAGCGCGAACCCGGGAATGGTCGCCTCCCCGATCCGATTGTCGATCTCGACCGCTAGGTAATTGCTTGCGTGCAGGTAGGGAGTAATGTCGAACGAGTAGGCGGTGTAGCCTCCTTCGTGGCGGCCCACCTCGGTACCATTCAGCCAGATCCGCGCCGAATAAAAGGTCGCTCCGAAGTGCAGGCTCGCGTGCAGCTCCGGACCGCGCAACGGCATTTCGAAGCTGCGGAAATACCAGGCCTTGCCCAGATAATTGTCGTGCCGGCCGATATTCCATGTGTGCGGCAGGTTCACCGATTCCGTATCGGAGGGCAGGCTCTTCTGCCATCCCGTCGAGACTCCTACCTGCCCGGGATCGGTGCGGAAAAACCAGTCGCGATCCAGATCAATCGAGGTCGTGGCATGCGCCCCGTCGCAGAAAAGCAGCGCGCAGCAAAAAAGAGCGAGAGCCGCGCCCTGAGAAAGCCTGTTCATGAAACCTTTCAAACCGCCCACGATTGTGGAAGATGGAAACCGTTTGCTTCGCGAGTCCCGCCGATTTCCCACACAGCTTACTCCTTCCAGCGCGCTTCTTAATCCGACCAAAGTAGGATCAGCGAAACCAGGCGGCTTCCGATGCACCCTGCATCGCCTGCTACAATCATCTTTACTTCCAGAGCACAGCCAAGCGCATGAAATGCCCCTTTTGCGGGTTTGAAAACGATAAAGTTGTGGATTCGCGCGAGAGTAAAGAGGCCGACTCCATCCGCCGCCGCCGCGAGTGCCTCAAGTGCGAAAAGCGCTTCACCACCTACGAGCGCATCGACGAAATCCCCTACATGGTGGTCAAAAAAGATGGACGCCGCGAGCGTTTTGACCGCCAAAAAGTTCTCAACGGACTGATGCGCGCCTGCGAAAAGCGCCCAGTACCAATCAGTAAACTCGAGCAGATCGTGAACGAGGCCGAAACCTTCGTCATCGAATCGGCCGAGCGCGAGCGCAAGACCAGCGAAATCGGCGAGTTGATCATGAACCGCCTTCGCCGGCACGACAAAGTCGCCTACGTACGATTCGCCTCGGTGTACCTCGACTTCAAAGACGTGCAGGAGTTCATGACCGAATTGAAGGATCTGCTCAAAGCGCGGGATGTTCCCGAGCCCAAAGCTAAAGCCGGGAAAACCTGAGTGGGCCATTGAGTCATTGAGCGATTGAGGCATTGAGTCATTTAAATCCGCAGGACGCGCCTCCAAACGTGCGTTGCAATGATTCAATCCCTAAATGATTCAATGATTAAATGGCTTTATTGATTCAATAAGTCTATGACACATAAAGTAACTCTCATTCCCGGCGACGGAATTGGTCCTGAAGTCATTCAGGCGACCGTTCGCATGCTCGAAGCGACCGGCGTCAAATTCGAATGGGAAAGCTTCGCCGCGGGCGCCGAAGCTTTCGAAAAGTACAAGGAATACATTCCCAAAGAGCTCACCGAATCGATCGAGCGCACACGCGTCGGTCTGAAAGGCCCGGTCACAACGCCGATCGGCGGAGGCTTTGCCAGCATCAACGTCGAGTTGCGAAAGAGATTCGAACTCTTCGCCAACTTCCGGCCAATCCGCAACCTGCCCCATATTCCCACACGCTATCCGGGCATCGACCTGATCGTGGTGCGCGAAAATACCGAAGGACTCTACTCAGGAATCGAGCACGAAGTTGTTCCCGGAGTCGTCGAGAGCCTGAAGATCATCACTGAGAAGGCTTCGACCCGCGTCTCGCGTTTCGCCTTTGAATACGCGCGCAAGCACAAGCGCAAGAAGATTCACTCCATCCACAAAGCCAACATCATGAAGTTGTCCGACGGACTATTTCTGCGCTGTTCGCGCGCCGTCTCCAAGGAGTATCCCGAGATCACCTACGGCGAGCACATCGTCGACAACACCTGCATGCAGTTGGTGATGAACCCGTATCAGTACGACATGTTGCTGATGGAAAATCTCTATGGCGACATTCTCTCCGATCTCTGCGCCGGATTAGTCGGCGGCCTCGGCCTGGTCCCGGGCGCGAATTTCGGCCACGAGTGCGCAATTTTTGAAGCCGTCCACGGCTCCGCCCCCGACATCGCCGGGAAGAATATTGCTAACCCCACCGCCGTTCTGCGCTCTGCTTTATTGATGCTGCGCCATCTCGGCGAAGCCGAAGCTGCGCTGAAGATCCGCAACGCCATCGACGAGGTCTACCGCGATCGCAGCAAGCTAACCCGCGACGTGGGCGGCACCTCAGGTACATCGGAGTTTGCCGATGCGATTATTCAAGCGATGGAGATGCAGAAGACGGAAATTGCCGAACCGCCAGCGCACGGGTAAAACGCGCGTCCGGCTGCGATTTTGTCCCTCCCTGGTCGTTGTAAATCCAGTGCCGGACCTCCCGGTCGTCTGCTAAACTATTGCGTTTCCTGAAACTCGTCGCACTCCGTGATGCCGGGTTTCTAATTGGGGGGTTTGCTCTGAAAGGCATCGAGGTTCCATACCATCCCGGGCTGCACCGCTTCGCCACATTTGTCGCTTGCGCCACCCTCGTTCTCATCGTCGCCGGAGCTCTTGTCACGAGCAACGACGCCGGATTATCCGTCCCCGACTGGCCTACTTCGTACGGATCGTTCTATAAGTTTCCGCAATGGGTTGGCGGAATTCGCTACGAGCACTCGCACCGCGTCATTGCGCAGTTCATCGGCCTGCTCACCATCATCCTGGCTGTCTGGACGTGGCGTGTCGAAAAGCGCCGCTGGCTGCGCTATCTCGGATTAGCCGCCCTCGGCACCGTGATCACGCAAGGCATCCTCGGCGGACTCACGGTCTTATTTTTCCTGCCCGCTCCCATCTCGAGCGCGCATGCCGCCGTGGCGCAAACTTTCTTCTGCATCGCCGTCTCCATCGCCGTTTTCACGGGACGCCGCTGGGTTGAAGAGCATCCGCGCACCGAGTTCGACCAGCGCCGCCCTGCGCTCTTTACTCTGACGCTGCTCTCGATTCTCGTCTTATACGTTCAACTGATTCTGGGAGCGATGTTTCGCCACCACGGTCTGAGTTGGTGGCCGCACGTCATCAACGCCGGCGTGGTCGCCTTCGTTCTTTCCTGGACAGCCGTGCGCGCCATCTCTGCCTATCCCCAGGTCGAAGCCGTTCGTCGTCCCGCGATCGCCATGCTCGGACTCATGGTCGCGCAGCTCTGCCTTGGATTTCTGGCTTTCATCACCCGCGTCATGTGGGGACGCGACGCCGCGCAGCCCGAGCTGCCCATGGTGATCTCCACCGTCGTCCACGTCGCCGTGGGAGCCTTGCTGCTCGCAACCACGGTCGTGCTCGCAATTCAGGTCTGGCGCCATGTGCCGGTCGCCTACGAAGAGCGTGTACCCGGCCGCGATCCCAACACCGTCGCCGCGTAACTTCTTCCGTTGTAGAGACGGGGCTTGCACTTTCTCTTTCCGCCAATTGCACTAGCCGCTTCCGTTACAAAATCCGACTCGTTCGTGCCGTGGCCCAATAATCACCCCGCGCACAGCGTAAAATAAGCTGTGCCTTCGAATTCAACTACCATCGACTTCCCCCTCCCCGTCGAGCCCCCCCAGAACGCTGGGCTGCCGATCATCTCCGTTCGCGATCTCGTGCACCGTTATCAGGATCGCACCGCTCTTAACGGCGTCTCTTTCGACGTTCGCCCGGCCGAGCTTTTCGGATTACTCGGCCCCAACGGCAGCGGCAAGACCACGCTCTTCCGCATCCTCTCCACGCTTATGGTTCCGACCTCCGGCAGCGCGACCATCGCCGGATTCGACGCCGTCCGCCAACCGGGCGCACTTCGCCGCCACATTGGCGTTGTCTTCCAAGCGCAGAGCATCGATCCCAAGCTCACCGCCTACGAGAACCTCTGGCACCAGGGCCATCTTTATGGTCTCCGTGGCAAGGAACTCAAAGAAAGAATCACCGAGATTCTCACGCGTGTCGGCCTGCTCGACCGCCGCGACGACCTCGTCGAAACCTTCTCGGGAGGCATGCAGCGCCGCATCGAATTGGCGAAGGGCCTGCTCCATCATCCCGAAGTTCTGCTCTTGGACGAGCCCACTACCGGACTCGATCCCGGCGCCCGGCGCGACCTTTGGCAGTATCTCCAGATTCTCCGCGATCAGGAACGCGTCTCCGTCATCGTCACCACGCACCTGATGGAGGAAGCCGAGCGCTGTGACCGGCTAGCCATCTTGAACGAAGGAAATCTGGTCGCTCTCGGCACCCCCGACGCTTTAACGCGCGAAATCGGCGGCGACGTCATTCTCTTCGAGACTCACGACGCTCAATCTCTGGCCGACCGCATCCGCGCCAAGTTTCATGTCGAGGCCACCGTAATGGATAACAAAGTCCGCCTCGAAATTGAAAATGGACACCGCTTCGTTCCCGACGTAGTCGAAGCCTTCCCTGGAGAAATCCAATCGCTCAGCGTGAGCAAGCCGACTTTAGAAGACGTCTTCATCCGCCGGACCGGACACAGATTCTGGAATGAAGCGGCCGACGACGCGACCGAAACCAAGAAAAAGCTGAAGGGAAAAAAGAAGCGCTGAGTTACTAGTAGAGATGGAAAGTTAATTCGACATCGATTTGTGTGGCTACTGGCTGGCCATCTTTGACCGCCGGATCGAACTTCCATTTTTTCAAAGTTTTGATCGCCTCCTCGTCGAGCCCCATGCCCAGCGAGTGCTCAACGCGAATATCCCGCGGGTTCCCGTGAGAATCCACCACTAGCTGAAGGATGCACGTTCCCTGCAACTTCTTCTTTCGGGCCTCCTTCGAGTACTCCGGCTCGGGCTGATAGATCGGCTTTGGAGGCGTGATTCCACGTAGGACCTTATATACCCCCTCTATACCGTGACGACTGGTGTCGGTTTTTGCGGAATCAGCGCGTGACTGATCCGGATCTTGCGCCCACCCCCACACGGACACCGTGATCCAAAGTGCTATGCAAGCGCTGGCGGTCCTGGAATTCACGGCGAAAGTGTACCACCGCCGGTCTCGCAATTCTCGGCCGCCATCCAACGTCTCCCTGCCGCTCTGTGCTAGAGGCCTGCTCACGCTGCTAAACTAATAGCAATGGCAACTCAAACTGCAACCTTTCCCGTAGCCACCGCTGCGCCCCCGTCCGCCGGAGTCTTGCTGCCCGCGTTCACGCTCTGGTGGCGGGAAATCGTTCGCTTCTACCGCCAGCGCGCCCGGGTCGTCGGCGTCATCGCCTCGCCCCTCCTGTTCTGGATCGTCATCGGTTCCGGCTTCGGTAGCTCGTTTCGCTCGGGACAAGGCGCGGGCCAGCACTATCTGAATTATTTCTATCCCGGCACGCTGGTGATGATCGTCCTCTTCACCGCGATCTTCACGATGATGTCGGTGATCGAAGACCGCAACGAAGGATTCCTGCTCTCCGTTATGGTAGCGCCCGTGCCGCGCGCGGCCATCGTGCTCGGCAAAGTGCTCGGCGGGACGACGCTCGCCACCGCACAGGGATTAATCTTCCTGGTGTTCGCACCCTTCGTCGGCGTGCACTTCACCCTCACGTCCTTCCCGCTTATCGTCCTGACCATATTTCTCGTTTCTTTCTCGCTCACCGCGCTCGGTTTTGCCATTGCGTGGCCCCTCGATTCCACGCAGGCCTTTCACGCCATCATCAACCTGTTTCTGATTCCGCTCTGGCTGCTTTCGGGAGCGCTCTTTCCCACTTTCCGGAGCCTCTGTCTGGATGCGCGCCATCATGTACGCCAACCCGCTGACCTACGGAGTCGAGGCCCTGCGCACGCTGATGTATCCCGAATACGCCAACGCATTCTCGTTAACCTCCTCGATTTTGACGCTGGTCCTGTTCGCGCTGTTCATGTTCGGACTCGCCTTCGTTCTGGCGAATCGTCGCACAACGAAGCCTGCAGCGTAAGAAGAGTCGTTGGTCTTTTGTCGCGGGTCGTTCGTCGTTAGTTGTTAGTTCGTTGGCATTTCAGATTTCCAGGGAACCGCATGAAAGCTTCCATCGGCACGGCCAAGCGAACGACGAACGACGAGCGACGAACGACGCCCCTATGCCTCTAGACATCCTCGCCTTGGCCGCTCATCGCGACGACGTGGAACAAACCTGCGCCGGCACTCTTCTCAAAATGGCCGAGCGCGGATACCGCACCGGCATCCTCGACCTGACCCAAGGCGAGATGGGCACCCGCGGCACCGCCGAAGATCGCGCCAACGAAGCGGCCGAAGCCGCACGCATCCTGAAAGTTTCCTGGCGGCAAGCCCTCGATATCCCCGATGGACGCGTCGAGAACACCTGGGAGAATCGCTTGAAAGTCGTTCGCGTCCTCCGCGAGCAGCGCCCGCGAGTTCTGATTCTTCCCTACTGGCAGGGACGCCATCCCGATCACTACACCGCGTCGATCCTGGGATATGAAGCCAGCTTTCTTGCTGGCCTCGCCAAGTTAGACACCGTTCTCAATTCCGAACCGTCAGTTCTCCGCGATCCCAAGGCCGTTTCCCCTGCGCCGCATCGTCCGTTCAAAATTATCTATGCGAGTCTCTACTACGACGTGCGTCCTACCTTCGTGGTCGACATCACCGATCAATTCGAAACTCGCCTCGCCTCGCTCATGGCCTACAAGTCGCAGTTCACCGATCAGGAAGCGGGCAGCGGAATCTTCCCCGCGCACCAGGAGATTCGCGCCCGCGTGGAATCCATGGCTCGCCACTACGGCCTGATGGCTGGCGTGACCTACGCCGAACCATTCGTACAAAAAGAAATTGGACTCGTCGATGACGTGATGGCGCTTCCCGTGAAGTCGATCTAAAAGAAACTTAGCCGTCCCCCTACAATATTCCCGCCCCCTGAATCGTCTACACCTGTAGATGAAAGACGTGGCGAGCCCAGTCTGGACGAGGGCACAGATTACTGAGCCAAGAATCGAGCGGATGAGCCTCGAACAGGACCAGCGGATCTCCGATGTGGTCAAGCGGGATCAGCCACGCCTGCGCAATTTCATTCGCCGCCGTGTCCCTGACCCGCGCGATGCCGAAGACATTCTGCAGGAGGTCTTTTACGAACTGGTGGAAGCGAACCGTCTGCTGATGCCGATCGAGCACGTCACGGGATGGCTCTACCGCGTAGCGCGCAACCGCATCACCGATCTCTTCCGCAAGAAGAGGCCGGAGAATTTCAGCGACGTGACTTCCGGCGTCGACAACAATAGCGAAGACGACTTTTTGCAGCTAGAAGACTTGTTGCCTTCGCCCGATGCCGGGCCCGACGCTCTTTATGCTCGCAGCGTGCTTCTCGACGAACTCGAATTCGCGCTCGACGAGTTGCCGGAGGAACAGCGCGAGGTGTTTGTCGGCCATGAACTCGAAGGCCGAAGCTTTAAGCAGATGTCCGCGGAGACCGGCGTCGGCGTGAATACGCTGCTTGCGCGCAAGCGCTATGCCGTGCTCCATCTGCGAGAACGGCTGCGCGGAATTTACGACGAGGTCACGAAGCCATGAGTTTCACGGCGCGACTCGACAGCGTTATGACTTTACGAAGTATGAGGAACTGAATATGAGAAAAAAATGGTTTTTCATCGCCCCGGCAGCAATTGTTGGGATGGTGCTCTTTGCGTTCATCGGCGGCGAACTGGTCCTGCATCTGTGGAATTGGTTGCTCCCCACGCTCTTCGGCTGGCGCCAACTTACGTTCTGGCAAGCCATCGGAATGCTCGCACTATGCCGAATTCTCTTCGGCAACATCGGCGGTCGTCACGGCTTCCGTGGCTCCAGATTCCGCGGACGCATGGCCGAACGCTGGGAAAGCATGACTCCCGAGGAGCGTGAAAAATTCCGTCACGGAATGCACGGCCGTTGCGGCCACGGCACGCCTGCAACCGAAACAAAAACGCCGTAAATGAAAAAGCCCGTCCAAGATTGCCTTGGACGGGCCCTTTTCTACAGTCGACCGACTACTCCTGCCCGCCGCCTGATCCCGCTGCTTCCTGCTTGACCTGCGCTTCAGTCTGATCTGCAGCCTGTTGCTGGTCTTGCAGCGTTTGTGCCGCCGTCGTGTCTGGAGTCGGAGGCGGTACATCCGACGGAACCGTGCTTGCGTCCGGTCCCTTCGGAATGCCACCCGTCCCCTGTTTCTTCGCCAGTTCGCCGAGACCGCTGTTGACCTGCTCTGCGAAGTGGTTCTGCATCTCCTGCAAATCGTCCACGTTCACAGCGACGGTTTGCCCAGAGGCGCAGTCTGACTTCTTACTCGCCGATACGCTGGCGTTGACCATGTTGTCACCGTCCGGAGTATCCGTAAGGCGCGTCAGAACGTCGCCCGACGTGAGACCGCATTCCTGCCCGTTTGCTGTTACGGAGAGGTCGCTGTCCACAACAAAGGTCCGTCTCGCCGGATCCAGCGCTGGAGGCACCTGATCGTTTGAGTTGGAGGCCGTTGGTGCTCCTCCGCCGTTGTCCGATCCGCCGCCACTATTCTGTCCAGCCTGCGACTCCTGCTCGGCCAACTGCGCTTTCACCTCATCGGCAATCGCTTGTTTGACCTCGGGAGTCATCCCGACCGTGCCCGAACCCGATACCGGAGCGTCTCCACCACCCTGGTTCGCTGCCATGTCATCGGCCGCCGCTTCCTGCCGCGCCGCGTAGGACGCCTGCAAGTCAGCCGCGATCAGATAGTCCGTCAGCCAGAACGCCGGAGAAGCATACGAGGGGTACGGTGCAAACCATCCGCCGTAGTATCCGTACCACGGTGCTCCGCCCCAACCCCAGCCGCCAACTCCAATTCCCCAGAATACGGGCATGCCCCACGGGTGATAGCCCCAGGCATAAAATCCCGGGTGATACCACACGCCCGGATAGAACCCGAAGTACGCGTGACCATGCCAGTTGTAGCCGCGGTAAACGCCAGCATAGTAGTGGCCGTTGTGATAGTACGTCCGCGAATAATAAGCATGACCGCCGCGGTTCATATACGAACGCTGCACATAGCCGCCATTGCGGCCCGTGTTCACGACGCGCGCTCCATTGTGCATCCCGACGACCGTGCGGCCGCCGTGCACCCCGTGATTAATCTGCATCCCATTCCGGTTGACGGAACGAATCTGTCCGTTGCTGCGGATGTTCGCCGTTCCGCCGCCCCGCAAAGAAACGTTTCTCGTACCGGCCGGGGTGTGCCCGCCCCCGGCAGCACGTCCGCCGCCCGCGGCTACATGATTTCCGCCGCCAGCTGGACGCCCAGCGCCCGCGTTGCCACGGTTGCCATTCGCCGTTCGTCCCGAGCCGGCACCTGCACCCGGACGGTTGCCGCCCGCTCCAGCCGCATGTCCGCCAGCCGGGCCTGCATGGTTGGTGTTCGCGTTGTGTTGTCCACCTTGATTGGCGTGACCATTCCCCGCTTCACGTCCGCCGCCCGCCGCCTGATGGTTCGCCGCTGGACGATTAGACGATGGATGGCTGGCTTGCCCGTGCTGTCCGCCGCCGCCCGCATGTCCGCCTTGATTCGCGTTATGCGCAGGAGCCGCATGCGACGCCGGCTTACTCCCACCGGAACTGTGCCCCTCGTTCTTCGGAGGTCCACCAGCAGCTGCAACCGCGGTTACGCTAAGAAGAACCAGCAAGGCCGACCAGCTCGGCAGGACGTACTTTCTGAGATCATTCAAGTTCATAACGCTCCTCTTCAAATGTGGCCGGCAAGTGCCAGGCTTCGTGCTCATAAACCCCACTACCGCAAATAAGTTTCGCGCAAAGGCGTGCCTCACAGCAACTTGAGCCCGCGCAACCCCAACACAGACCCTCGAGATAACTCGCAGCCAAGCCGCCCTACGAGACTAGCAGGCAGAAGATAGGTGCCGACCATCCACCAGGAATCGTCGGGTCATGTCCATTTGAGGGTGGCCCGATCTATCGCGAAGCGAAGGGCGGGGACTGGTGCAACTCAACACCGAATCATTGTGGATTCGCCGCAGAAACAAGATTGCCCCACTGGCCATTCGCGACCGTATCCCCATAGTCGTACCAGACAATCACCGACGGCGCTTTGCTGGCATTCGCCGCGTCGGCCAGCATGACCTTCAACTGCCCAACCGTCGGATAGACGCAGATTGATTGCGAAGCGCAGGCTCCCGGAGCAAAGTCTTCCCAGCTGAAAGCCTGCAGGTTCATGAACGTCGGCTTGCCGTAGTTGTTGGCAACCGTGTCGAGCCAACCTGCGGCCCAAGCCTCCGTACTCGCCGGCTCCCCTGTGCCAACCGGATAGTAGTCGGCCCCCATCAGATCGAGGTCACCCTCAATCGGATCAAGAAATCCCGCCAACTGGCTCTCGTTAGCATCGTTGACGCTGTCCCAGGTTTCGGCCCCATACACGAAGTGGTTGGGGTCGGCCGCATGAACAGTGTTATAGAGAGTTGCAATATCCCTCTCGATCGCAGCCTCCGACACGTTCTTCCCTTTGTAATTCTGAATCTCCCGCTGCGAAGCCATGTTTACCAGCTCATCGTCAATGTAATACCCCGCGGTGGCCGGAAAGCTCGCAAACCACTTCACCAACGCCGTCGTAAAAGCCGCGTTCGTACACCCGCTACAGAAGCTTGAGTCCAACTCCGAGTCGTTCGCGATCAGCGAATACCGGCTGGTGCTCGTATTCTGATAAAGCGCGAAGTCGGACGGAATGTACCAGACAATTTTGACTCCCGAAGCGCTCGCCTGCTTCGCCCACGCCGCGATTTGCGCCTCCGTTCCCCATAAATTCGAATCGTTGAACACGTACCTGAATCGAGCCTCGGCAATCGTCTTGAGCTCCGCTTCAGAGCTAACATGCGCGAGCCCATCGCAATTTCCCGCGCTGTTATCCGGATTGCAATCCACCCAGATTCCCTGGGGAATCGTCGTGATCACCGTCGGTGCCGACACCCCCGAAACTTTCGCGCCGCCGACCTTCACGTATAGCAGGACGTGCCCCGCGACAACTTCCTCGGCAAAACCCGGAGACCCAGCTCCCAGTTCAACCGTATACTCCCCATTTTCGCGAACCTCCACGGGGACAGTTCCCGTCCAGAGCGCGTCGCCCCGGCCGTTGGCGTTGTCGTAAATCGAAAACGTCAGAAGTTGCCATCCGCCCAGAGCCTGCCCGTTATCGCCGACAAGCTTCCCGTTGAAATGAATACTCCGACCGGAATCCGCGAAAGCCGGTATCACCAGCAAGCAACACAGCAGCAACAGGGCAGGACCATACCTAAAATGTTTCATGACTTCCCCATACCCAAATTCCCGGGTATTTTCCGATCCGCGAATTCTATCAATGCGGAGAAGTCTCCGCGACCGCTTGAAACGATCAGCCGATCAGGCGGCCGCTCCGGGGAGATCGCGTAAAGAATTCGCCTCGGCCTTCCGAATCGCTGCTGGCGGCACAACGATCTCAACCAGTCCGGTTGCGACGTCATAGACGAGGCCCGATAGAAGCCACTGTCCCGGCAGCGCCGGAATCCCCCTCAGCAAAGCAACATCGGCCGCAACCGCCGCGCGCGGATCGTTCACCGCTTTTGCGCTCAGTTCCCCCTCTTGTATTTGAAAATATTTCGCCAGCCTGGCCGGATCGCCCACCAGTCGGGTGATCCCGCAATCGGTATGATGAAGGACGATGATGTGAAACTCATTGCCGCCTCCAGGAACAGCTTTCGCAACTTCCCCGATTCGCCCGAGTAGTCCCAACTCCTCCAACACCCCCGGCGTGATTCGCCCGCCAATGTTGCGGATCACGACGGCCTCGCCCGGCCTAATTCCAAGAATGTCCGCGGGATCGACACGCATATCAGCGCATCCGATGATGATCGCCTTCACATTGGGCATCGCGTGCGGCAGCGACGGCATCAGCGTGCCCGCGGCCGACTGCTGAGCAGCAAAATCTTTGTTGCGTCGTAACATCGAGTCCAGACCGTTCATGTGAGTTCTCCTTTGTTTGTTTCTAGGCTCTTTTGGATGCAGCGCGATGCTCCCGAGGTGCGGCCGAAAGAGAGCGGGTGGCGGGCGGGTGGCCCGTCCTATCGCGAAGCAAAGGGCGGTGAAAGAGCGAAGGCCGGGAACCATTCTGGCAGGCGCGTTATTACGACTTTAATGTCTGGAGCGAGTCAAAGCTGGTGGAAACGTTGCGCTACATCCACCGCAACCGCGTGACCCGAGGATTAGTCGAGCGCCCCGAAGATTGGGCCTGGAGCAGCTCGCCACTATCTCACCGGAGAAGAAGGAACCGTCGAGGTCGAATCGCACTGGACAGCAAAGAAGCGCGAAGCCCTCGGCCTTTTTCCGACGGTTCAACCGTAGGGCTCAACTCAAACCCCGCCTTTCGCTTCGCGATAGGACGGCCCACCCGCAGTTATTGACGCGGATGCGGTGCCTCCGCAATAGGCGCAAGCGTCCGATCGGTGCCTTCAATCGTCTTTGTCTTCGTGAAATGGAAGTTGGCACAGATCTGCCATTTCTCCCCCAACACGAGCGGAGTTTTCTCCAGACAGACCATGCACTCGTACTCCCGCAGATCATTAAGATCGAACGATTCAATGAGAATCATGCTCATCTTTACGGCCCCAAGATCGTTCGCCGGACGCCCACAGCGGACAATATCTTCACTCCTCATTACAGCAGATAGTATGTCGAGCCGCGTGAACTTCAGTCACCCTCCGCCGGGTGGCCCGTCCTGTCGCAAAGCGAAGGGCAGGAAAACACCACTCAGCGAGACGGATGCAAAACTTCACGAACCGTGTTGACCAACACAACCCTGGGAAACGGTTTCTCAACGAGAACCGCATCCGGCATTTCAGACATTTGTTCGGCAAAGTGTTCGCCACCGTAGCCGGAGATGAACATAACCTTCAATTCCGGCTTTCGGAGTTTAATTCGCTTCGACAGTTCCACGCCGCTCATCCCCGGCATAATCACGTCAGTCACAACCAGGTGAATGGGCTCTCGAGACTCTTCAAGCAACCGAATGGCCTCGGCCGCATCTCTGGCCTGGAGCACTCTGTAACCTACCGACTCGAGTGCCGCCGCCGTGACGGCCCGTAGACTGGGTTCATCCTCCACAAGCAAGATGGTTTCGCTTCCACCGACCGATTCGCCGCCGACTAGAGTCGTACTCACATCTTCGGCGTGCCCCTTTACCAAAGGGAAATAGAGCGTAAACGCGGTGCCTTGCCCGAGTTCACTCTTAACCCAAATGTGTCCGCTGCTTTGCTTCACGATCCCATAAACACTCGCCAACCCCAACCCCGATCCCTTATCTGGTTGCTTGGTTGTGAAGAACGGCTCGAAGATGCGGGCCTGTGTGGCTTCACTCATCCCGGAGCCGTTGTCTCGCACCGATAACATGACATACTCTCCGGCTATGACGGGTTCGTGTTCCCGATAGCTGCCGCCCAGTGCAACACGCGATGTTTCGATGGTTATTTCTCCGCCGTCCGGCATCGCATCCCGCGCATTGATGACTAAATTCATCAAAACCTGTTCGACTTGACCCTTATCCGCCATAATTGAAACCAGCGGCACAGAAGGCCGGAACAACAGGGTAATGTCGTCTCCAACAACCCGCATTAGCATTTTGCGCACATCATTCACAACTGCATTCAGGTCGAGAACTTTAAGGGAGACAACTTGCCGCCTGCTGAAAGCTAGAAGCTGGCGAGTAAGACCAGCGCCTCGCAGGGATGCCGTTTTTATCTGCCTAAGATTGCTCGCAACCGAAACCGCAAGATCGCTCGTTTCCAGCGACAGGTCGCTGTACCCGATAATGACGCCAAGGATATTGTTGAAGTCGTGCGCCACCCCCCCGGCCAGACGCCCAATCGCTTCCATTTTCTGGGCCTGCTGAAACTGTGCTTGCAAACGTTTAGTTTCGGTCGTGTCTTGCGTGATCGCTAGAACACAAGATTCTCCTCCGATCTCAACCTCCTCGGCCCAGAAGGTCGCATCTTTTATTGCGCCCCCCTTGCCGAGAATCTTTGCCGGGAACCATAGGACTCGACCTCGTTCGGTCAGCAGATTGATCATCGTGATTCGTTCCTGCGGATCAATCCAAAAGCCAAGGTCAGTAGCCTCGCGTCCAACGACCGCATGACGTTCAAATCCCACCAAAGCAAGAAATGCGTCGTTCACGTCGAGATAGCATTGTCCCGACCTGGTAAAGATGGACATGGGCAGCGGGCTTCTGTGAAACGCTTTGCTGAATCGCTCCTCCGACTGCCGAAGTTCTCCCTCGCTTCTTCGCCGCTCGGAGATTTCTACCTTTAAATCATCATTGATTTTGCTAATTTCCTCGGTTCGTTCCGATACCTTCTGCTCCAAAATTATGTTGGATTTTCTGAGCGCACCCTGTGCGGCATCACGCTCCAACAGCGTTGCCTCCAAAAGAACCCTGCGTTCGTCTGACATTCGCGCCTTTTGAATCAAGGCCATGACTTGCGGTACGGCGAAGGGAAGCATAACCGCCGTGGTGACTGACGCTAATGCAGTCAGAACTTTAACCGCGGCCTCCATCACATAAACAGGTTTCCAAACTGTGACAATCTCCAAAAAGTGTGAGGCTCCACAAGCCACGATAAACAGGCCAAACGCCAGAAAGAGGCTGTGAAAGGGCAAATCCGCTTTCGCTCGAATTACCAGGTAGACGAGGGTTGCGGAAATAAACAGATATCCGAGGCCGATGAAGCTGTCAGCCGCTACCTGAGTCCACGCCAAAGCGGTGTTGCCAAGGTAGCAGTAGAGATGGGGCATGTATCGCGGACGACAGCAGGCCGCGCAATAGACTCGGTGAAGCTGCTAGGAGAAGGACAACTGCTGCCAGAGATAGGATCGGTATATATACCAAACGCTTCGAGAAAGAAAAGGGCCCTTGCAGATTAGGACTCAGCCCTGAAACAGACATTCGTACCTCCAACTACGTTCGGCCCAGAGACGAGCAAGATCGCGATTTCGCGAGATCGCATCCGATTCGGCATTCTTGGCCGAAGCATGCTGCTGGCGGGGAATAACTTCTCCTCCCGAGAAGAGAGCCCTTGGGCGCCCGGACATCGTCACTGCCTACCGCGCTTTCTACGAAACATCCCGGCGTCTTTTTGTCGCAGCAATCAATTGTGCGGAATGTACTAATCCCGCATAACCTTTGTATGCCCGGTGGGTACCGACTCGTGTCGGTCGTCGTCCTACAAGGTGCTTGGCGGAACGGGGAAGGTCGTTGCAATGTTCTTGTCGTTCGCGAGTCGCCGCAGGTTGCGCTCTCTTCATCACATCTACGGCGGGTGGCCCGTCCTATCGCGAAGCGAAGGGTGGGGGACAGAGGGCCCGCTCTGGGTTATGCGTCCCGCCTACCGGCTCAGTTACTCGCATCCCGATTGCACAAGCTTGCCCTTCACACGATTGACGCTCGCGTCGACCTGGTCCGAAACACACTTCATCTCTTCGCAATCTGTGGGATCGGGTTTAATTTGTCGCGCCATTCGATCCTTCTCTTCAGTCAAGAGTGTGCTCGCTCGCTCCAGAAGCTTCATCGTATTTCGATACTGGATGCACCGCTGCGGCGCAGACAGGTCTCCCGCAGACTCGGAAACGGATGCCAATCGTTGCATCGCGTAAAGGCTCTCGGTTGACAACGGGAAGTGCCTCGATCCCGATACAAAAGTGCTTGCTGTATATCCAATTCTGCGCCTTCGCCGTCTCTCGCGGCCTTCTTCAAGTAGAGTGCGGAAACCTCCGTGTAAATCCAGCGATTCCAACCATTCGAGTCGGCATCAGGGAACTTCTGCGACCACGCGATTCCGACTTTTATGGCGTCGTCATAGCGACCTTTTTTCTCGTATCTCTGCATTCTCCGAAGCGCATCGGCCATTGTCGAATCGGGAGCCCAGCCCATATAACTTGGGATCCCTCTCACAACGATGCCTAATGTGGAGCTATCATCGAGGACCAAAACCGCGATCCAAACTAGAGCGATAGTTACTCCAGATACCACCCACCACCGCTCACGGCTAAATGACAAGGGCAATCCCCCTTAAATCACATCGTAGGGTGGTTTCGCCCAACAAGATACGTTACTTCCGACTTGCTTCCATAAGCGTCTCCCCCCGGGGTGGCCCGTCCTATCGCGAAGCTAAGGGCGGGGGATCCGGGAGACATTACCCTTCTATTGGGCAAAATCCAGAACGCGTGCGTCATAATAAGGAGTGCCGTTCACTCTGGCCCACGGTGCTGCTGCTCTACCGTTTCGCCGCTTCCATCTCGTTTTTTCTGCGTTGTTGGTGGGCACCTTCGCGCCCGACTTCGAATATTTTCTTCGCCTCAGTCCCGACAACGGATTCGGGCACACCTTGCTTGGCACCTTTGCTCTTACTCTTCCACTCGCTCTGCTCGTCCTCTGGCTCTTCCACAACTTCCTCAAGCGACCAGCGGCGTCGCTACTGCCGGATGCAATTCAACGCAGGCTAACAAATCATCTTGGAGAATTCACTTTTCGTGGACCGGCAAGGTTCGCGCTCATCGTCAGCTCGATTTTGTTGGGCATCGTGACGCACTTGGCGTGGGATTCGTTCACGCACGCGAACACATGGCCATATCGACATTGGCCAATTCTCAGCCGGCAGTTCCATGTTCCGTTAATCGGGGCGATCCCGCTTTATGAAGTACTTCAGCATGGCGGTACATTCGTCGGGATTGGAGTTCTTTCGATCTGGCTGGCGTTCCGGTACCGAGCCACCGAACCCTCCGCCTATCCGCTTAGCAACCGTGTCTCGCCCATGCGAAGAATGCTGGTAGGTGGTTCTTTCGTAATGGCTGCTCTCGTCGGTGGTATCGTCCGAGCAACAATAGCAATCGGAATTCCAGGTGGTCATCCCGCCGAAAAGCGATTCGTCGGGCTGGTCGTCGTCACTGCCGTAGGGCTGATCGGGTGGCAACTCGTCGTTTACAGTTTTTTCACGAGGCTTGATGAAAGCAAGAAGGATCGCGAACTTTGATGTAGGCGCGCCGCGACACCTATACCTTCGCTTCCCACTGGAACACTTCGTCCAGGGGCACATTAAACACCTGCGCGATGCGGAAAGCTGCCTCCAGCGATGGCGAGTATTTTCCCGCTTCGATCGCTGCAATCGTCTGCCGCGTTACTCCGATGCGCTGCCCAAGTTCGGCTTGCGACATCTCCCCGTGTTGGAAGCGGAAGAAGCGAATCCGGTTCTTAATCGATTCTTCCATTACGCTTGCCTGCGATAGCCCACGACCGCCGCGCCGTAGTGAACCACTTCAGCCAGAACGATCATTACAAGCGCAGCATTAATGATGGTCCATCCGCTGGAATTGAAGGGCATGACGCAGCCCACCAGAACCATGCCGCAAATCAGAACGTAATAAGCGAGGCTGATGGACTGCCGCATAATCGCGACATCCCGTTCGTCGGGCGGTGTGCGCCCTTCGCCCGCGGACGCGCGCTGAAGATAGAGATGTCCCACGCCCAGAACCGTCATCTGCACAACCGCCGCTGCCGCAAAGAGGACTAACTGACGAAGGCTCGGCACAGCGGGACGCGAGTAAGAACTGGCCGCAACAATCGCAAAATACGGAACAAAAGCAATCGCCATCGCAATCAGCGAAAGCCAGGCGTTTTTCTCTCTGTAAGACATATTTGCTCACCATGTCACCGGAGAAAAATGTAAACTATACTTAACATCATGTCAAGCATATATTACTTTATGTTAATGTTTATCCACTCGCCCGATGCGCTTTCCGGGCCACAACTTGCGCTTTAGGCTCACAAATTTCGCTTCGCGCTTTTTGCCCGAGCAACCTACTTACTCTCTCAGAGCCGCGTTATCCACGCCAAACTCTTCGCCCCAGCGCCCGCGCAATCGTTACGGGATGCGTCACGAGAATTCCGATTTGTCCCAGCACACTCGGCGGTTCGTGGAAGACACCAAGTTGCCGCAACACCGTCCCGCGATCGTAATAAATCTTTTCACCGGCCAGGCGCGTGTTGCTCTCGCTGCCGTCGAATGTATACACGCCGCACAACGGAAAACTCACGCGGCGGCCCGTCGCCGGAAGGCCGCGCCATCCGCCGAGATGCGTTCCCCGAATTACGACTTCGAGAACAATCGCGTCCTCGGAAACATGTCGTCGCTGCACCTCGATTTCCAAATCGGGCAGCGCCTTCATCAGTTGTTCGTAGAACTGGCGGACTCCGTCGCGGCCGTCGTAGTGTTCGTCCCACGGTTCGTCATCGTAGCGCGCCGTGTCTCCGAAGGTGGCGAGAACGCCTTCGAGATCGTGCGCGTTCTCGAGGCGCACGTGTTCTTCGACGACGGCAATTCGTTTTGCGATCGTAGCCGCGCGACGGTCGTCGGAGTTCGCGCCGTCTTGCGGGCTGTTCACAATGGGCGAGGTCATCCCGATCACCTCCGGAGCGGGCTGGGCGTCACTCAGCGCCAGCCTCAACCGCACTATAATACTCAGTTCCTTATCTTGTTTTTATAAAGAGGCGCGACACGATGCCGACTCATACCGAAGCCATCCCGTCCCCGACCAAGACCCGCACAGAATCCGACAGCATGGGCAAGATCGAAGTTCCAGCCCATGTTTATTGGGGAGCCCAGACGCAGCGCTCGCTGCTGCATTTCAATATCGGACGCGACGTCATGCCTCCCGAACTGATTCACGCATTCGGGACGCTGAAAAAAGCTTGCGCGCTGGTCAACGAGGATCTCGGCAAACTTCCCTCCGGCCTGGCGAAGCTGATCGCGCAAGCCGCCGACGAAGTGATCGCCGGAAAACTCGACGACCAGTTTCCGCTGCGCATATGGCAAACCGGAAGCGGCACGCAGACCAACATGAACGTGAACGAGGTCATCTCCAATCGTGCGATTGAGATTGCCGGCGGCGAAAGAGGCTCGAAGAAGCCCGTCCATCCCAACGATCACGTCAACATGTCGCAGTCGTCGAACGACACTTTTCCCGCCGCAATGCACATTGCCGCCGCCGAGCGCGTGAAGAATGCGCTGATTCCGGCCATCAAAACCGTGCGCGACGCCATTGCCGCGAAGGCGCGCGAGTTTGACAGCATCGTAAAGATTGGCCGCACCCACCTGCAGGATGCCGTCCCCTTAACCGTCGGACAGGAATTTGGCGGATGGGCCAATCTGCTCGACCGCGACATCCAGCGCCTGGAGCTGGTTCTGGACGGTCTCTACGATCTGGCCATCGGCGGAACAGCAGTTGGAACCGGCTTAAATACGCATCCCGAATTTGCCGAACGAGCCGCTGCCAAGATTGCCGAGCTGACCGGACTTCCCTTCCGCTCGCATCCCAACAAATTTGCCGCTCTTTCGGCGCACGATGAAATCATCTTCGCGCAAGGCGCCATGCAAACGCTCGCTGCGTCGTTGATGAAGATTTCGAACGATATTCGCTGGCTAGCGTCCGGTCCGCGCTGCGGACTCGGCGAGTTGGTGATTCCCGAGAACGAGCCCGGATCGTCGATCATGCCCGGCAAAGTGAATCCCACGCAGTGCGAAGCGATGACCATGGTCTGCGCCCAGGTTCACGGCGCAACCGCTGCCGTCGGATTCGCCGGATCGCAAGGCAACTTCGAGCTCAACGTCTTCAAGCCCGTCATCATTTACAACTTTCTGCACTCGGTCACGCTGATCACCGACGCCTGTCACGGATACGTCGAGTACATGATCAACGGCATCGAAGTCGATCGCGCGAAAGTCGATTGGTACGTCAAAAACTCGCTGATGCTGGTCACGGCGCTCGCTCCGAAAGTTGGATACGACAATGCCGCGAAAATCGCGCACACCGCTCACGTCGAGCACTCCAGCCTGCGCGAAGCAGCGGTGAAATTAGGGCATCTCACCGGCGAAGAATTCGACACGCTGGTCAAGCCGGAAAAGATGACGCATCCGTAACAACAAAATTCTCGACGCTACGATTTTGCGACGCGCTTCCACTCGCCATCCGGAGATTTCGCCCAGCGCTCGCCGCGCATATCGAGCCATTCGCCTTCGGGCTGATCGGACTTCGGCTCAGAGCCGAGACGCAGAACGTTTCCGTCCAGGTCTTCAATCTGCATCTCATAAGTCCATTCGTAGTTGGTTGGAGGATTGCGCACGCGAGCTCCATTCGCTTGATATTCGCCGAATAACGCGTCCGCGTCTTCGACGCCGATCCACACCCACGATCCAAGATGCCCCTGATCGCCGACACTCAGAAAAATGTGGCATTTTCCCCGCGAAACCGAGGCGAAAAACGGCGTTTGCCAATCGACCTTGAAGCCAAGTTTCGCCACGTAATAATCGAGACTTGCCGCTAAATCCGTCACTCGCAGGATCGGATTCATCCCTTCGAAACCTGTCGTCTTTGGTGTGTCACCGTGAGTCATAGCAATTCCTTGGTTTTCCTTGGGAGTTACAACAGTAACGAAGTCGACCACTTCCTATCACTGACAGCCGCTGAGCCGACCTATCATCTTAAGCTGAGATTCATGCACTCTCACCGCTTCCATCGGCGATCGCTCGTATGGCTATGTCTCAGTTGGACATCGGCGATGGCAATCACCACGAAACCGCATCCGATCGCCTCACATGCACCGATTATCCAGGACTCTAACGGAAACGTAACCTGTCGCTATCGCCTCGAAGGCGTGCAATCGGATTTCACCCAGACAACGTCGAATGAGATCCATTATGCCAATCTTCCCGCTGGCGAATATACCGTCGAAGTGCGGTGCGATTCGCCGCAACTGGAGCAGACAGAATCGGCTTCGTATTCCTTCACCGTTCTCGCTCCTTGGTGGCAACGTTGGTTGGTAGAGATTATCGGCGTTTGCGGCGTGGTTTTACTCGTCGTCGGCATCGTCTGGACACGTCGCCGTGACCGCCTGCAGAACGAACGCCTGGAACGCGCCGTTGCCGAACGCAGCACCGAACTGGCGAAGGCAAACCGCGAACTCCAGGAAGCCTCGCTCTGCGATCCGCTGACAGGCATGCACAATCGCAGGTTCTTCAACAGCATGATCGCCGCTGACGCGAGCCAGGCAATGCGCGCCTATCGCGGATCGGAAGTCTACGGTCGCGATCACCGCGACCTGATCTTCTTCTTCGTCGACATCGACCACTTCAAGGCCGTGAACGACGAGTTTGGCCACGACGCAGGCGATCGCGTGCTGGTGCAGATCGCGCAACGACTCAATCGCGTGGTCCGCGAATCCGACTTCCTGATTCGTTGGGGCGGAGAAGAGTTCCTGGTAGTCTGCCGCGCTGCCGATCGCGGCGATGGTGCGTTGCTCGCCTCGCGCATCCTGAAGGCAGTCAACCGAGAGGACTTCGATCTCGGCAATCAGCGCCATCTGGCGCGATCGTGTTCCGTCGGATGGGCCGCGTTTCCGTGGCTTCCGCCCGCCTGCTCTGACCTGTCGGTGGATGAAGTCTTGCGCTTAGCCGATCGCGGCCTCTACTCCGCCAAGCAGAATGGCCGAAATCAGGCCGTTGGCCTCGTGCCCGCTGCGGATGCGGCATCGTTGGTCCCTGCTGCACTTTCCTCGCCGGCCGGAGTGAATCCGCCAGCGAAGTATTCGACGGTTGAACAACTGCTGGCCGATGATCTAATCCGCGAAATCTGCACGCGCAGCGAAACCGCCAAAGCCGTTGCTGGCTAGGAGTCAATTCGCTCATCCGCAATCCCGTATTTCTCTCAGTTCTTCTTGAGAAAGCGCCGACGATTGAGGTGGGTCGACGCCGTAGGTTCGATGTCGTCGTACTTCAGCACGCTGATCGAGCCGTCCACTTCGAGCGTGGCCAAGGCAGCCTGTTGGTAAGTAGAGACGCCGTGCTCGCGCAGTGACCGTTCCAGTTCGTCCATGCTGACGTGCTCCTTGGCCATGTTGGCCTCGAGTATCTCGCCGTCGTGGATGAGCAGGGTAGGTTGTCCCTGAATGTATTTGCGGAAGCGGCGATTGGCGCCGGAGACTTCGGCGACCAGATAATTGAGAATGAGCAGCGTGGTTGCCGCCACCGCGCCTCCGACAAGCGAGGTGTCGGGGCCGGTCATGGCGTTTTGCACGGAGTTCGAAAGCAGCAACAGAAGCGTCAGGTCGAACGGGGTCATCTGCCCGACTTCCCTTTTGCCGCTGAGCCGGATCCCTGCTAACACAAGCAGGTAGATGACTCCGGTGCGGAGCGCGATTTCAAGCAGCGTGTGGGCGTTCGCAGGCAGCATGATTGTCTTTGTCCGAAATCAAACTCAGATGCGCCCAAGGCGACGACTGGCCTTGGGCCATGGCCCGCTTCCACCGTACTCGACTTTCTTCCGCCTACTTCGTCGCCATTACTGCGCGGGCGAAGCGGTAATCGGAACCGGCGCATTCTTCGGCGTGCTTAAGTAGCCGGTGATCTTGTTCTTATCCACCGTCCAAACCACAAGTTCGTAGAGCATGTGATCGCGCCCGGTATAGAACTGCACCGGTTCGCTCTGGTTCTTATCTTTCTTTTCGATGGTCTTGTCATCCGCCGTAACGGCAAGCGTGTATTTACCACGCTTCGGATCGGTCTTCTTCAGTTGCAGCGCAACGGTCGAGAAGGCCTGCGGCTTGGCGCCCTTCAGCAAGTTAAATTCATAATATTGGCGATCGCCTTTGTGTTTAAGGGCCTCGAGATCGGAACGCGTGTTGGCGATCAGTCCGCTTTGTTGGCCGAGATCGCCGATGGTGCTTTGGAGTTTGGCGATGGTCGCATCGAGCGAGGCCTTGGTCGCGGCTACATCGGTTTTCACTCCGCCAACGTCACTCTTCACCGATCCCACTTCTCCCGCAACCGCGCCGACGTCTTTCTTTTCTTCGGCAGCCTGCGCAGCGATTTTTGCCGAGGCAATCTGTTGCTGATGTTGCAGGTCAGAAGCGCGCGCGGCGAGTTCTTTCTTCGTCATGCCTAATTGCTGTGCCAATGTTTCAGAATCAGCTTCGGCGGACTGCATGCGCTTGGTCAGGTCGCCGATCTGTTTCTGGCTCGTGTCCTGATCCTGCGTGAGTTTTTCGAGCTTCGTATGCTGGTCGTAGATGAAGAATGCCGACGCGCCGACGTAGGCAACGGCCAGCGCGATGAGGATCCACTTGCCGACGTTGCTCTGCGGCTCAGGGTGATAGACGGTCTCACCTTCGGACATAGTTTGGCTCCGTTTGAACTTGGATTGACTGAATAGCCTATTGTTTGTGAGATACCGAGCGCTGTCAATTGCGTTTCAGGTACCAGTACAGAGGTAACTTGCGTCTAGAATGGTGCCGTGAAGAGCTGGGACGCGATCGTAATCGGGGCGGGAATCATCGGACTTTCGCTGGCAATCGAACTGAACAAACAGGGTCTGCGCGTTCTGATTGTCGAAAAGGGCGAGCCGGGGCGCGAGGCATCGTGGGCGGCCGGAGGAATGCTGGCGGATTTTCCTCTTGAAATGCCCGCCGCACTTTTGGAGCTGGCGAAAGCGAGCGCGCGAATGTATCCCGAATTCGTCCACGAACTTGAAGATGAGTCGGGGCTGAAGATTGATCTGCGGGCAGTGGGAACGCTTCTCTTTGTTGAGCAAGACCTTGATTCAAAGACCATCGAAACCTATGGAGCGGCCGAGAATTGGCAAGATCTGGAACCGGCATTACAGGCATCGGCTGTCGTAGCGCAGGGGTCGGTCGGACTTTACTTGAACGAACGCTGCGTTGATCCGAGGGATCTGACCTCAGCTGCATTGGCGGCGGCGCGGCATCGTGAGATTGATTTTTCTTCCGGAGACCATGTGGTAGCTGTCGAGGTCACCGACGGCAGAGCGTCCGGCGTCCGCACCAACAAGACCCGTTTTGCGGCCGGCATGGTCGTCAATTGCGCAGGAGCGTGGGCCGGACAGATCGCTCCACACTCCTTTCCGACGCGGCCCGTTAAAGGACAGATGTTGTGCGTCGGCCTGCCTGAAAAAGAGATGGTGCGCCACGTAATTCGAACGCCCGAAGTGTATCTGATCCCGCGCAGCGATGGACGCATGCTGATTGGCGCAACCGCTGAGGAAGCGGGATTCGACAAACAAGTTGTGCCGGAAACAATTCTGAAATTACGCCAGGCGGCTATCCATCTGGTGCCGCGATTGTCGGAGGCGCGCATTCTGGAATCATGGGCTGGGCTGCGTCCCGGAACGCCGGATAAGTTGCCTATTCTGGGCGCGACACAAACGCCGGGATACTTTGTCGCAACGGGCCATTTTCGGGACGGCATTCTGCTGGCGCCGGCTACTGCGAAATGGATGGCGCAGTCCATGCTCGGACATAGCGCGCAGCTTGACCTCGCGGAATTATCTGCTAACCGCTTTTCGGTTTAGCCCTCCCTTCGTGAAGTCTCGACTGCCCCCTGAGCGACCGCCGACCGCGGGTATATACTGAATCGTTTTCAGCAATTATTTCGAGTAATGGGTTAGCGCCCCCTGGGCCAGAAAGGCACTTCATACATGGCTTCCCCAGCAGTCGATTTTGCCCGCAAGAATCAGCCTCGTTTTCTAGACGAACTCAAAAGTCTCCTTCGCATTCCCAGCGTCAGCACCCTCGAAGAACATAAAGGCGATGTTCAAAAAGCGGCAGAATTTGTGGCCGACGAACTGCGCCGCATCGGGATGGAAAACGTCGAAATCATCCCCACCAAAGGTCATCCTTTACTTTATGCCGACTGGATTCATGCCGCGGGCAAGCCGACTGTCTTGATGTATGCCCATTACGATGTGCAGCCGCCTGATCCGGTCGACGAATGGCACACGCCTCCTTTCGAACCGACTGAGCGAAACAACAACCTTTACGCGCGCGGCGCGGTCGACGACAAAGGCCAGCTTTGGATGGAAGTGAAGGCGCTTGAATCGCTGATGCAGGCGCACGGCGGCAAACTGCCGATTAACGTTAAAGTGATTTTTGAAGGTGAGGAAGAGGTTGGAGGCGAGTCGATCGCTGCCTACGTTCGCAAAGAGAAGGCCAAGTTGAAGTCGGATTTCGCGCTCGTCTGCGATACCGAATTGTTCGCGCCGAATCTTCCTACTTTGTGCGTCGGGCTGCGCGGCCTCGTTTACACGGAGATTGAAGCCGTGGGAGCGAAGACGGATCTGCATTCCGGCATGTACGGAGGCGCAGCGCCGAATCCGCTTTTTGCGTTGATCGAGATCATCAGCAAGCTCAAAGATGCCAAGGGCAAGGTTTTAATTCCCGGTTTCTACAGCAAGGTGAAAGCTCCCAGCAAAGATGAACTGAAGGCCTGGAAGCGCTTGCCCTTTAACGAAGAACACTATCGGAAATCCGAAGTGGGCTCGAAGGTTTTAACAGGCGAGCCGGGATTTTCGGTGCTGTACCGGACGTGGGCGCGTCCAACGCTTGAAGTTCATGGCATACCAGGAGGGTTCGTCGCGCCGGGGGCAAAGACGGTCATTCCCGCGAAAGCTTCGGCCAAGGTTTCCATGCGGTTAGTGCCCAACCAGGATCCGACCGACATTCTGAAGCGCTACACCGACTTCGTCAAGAAACTCACGCCCAAGGGCATCGACATCAAGATCAAGGTTTGGAGCAAAGGTCCCGCTGCGGTCGTCGGAACCGATAATCGCTTCATCAAAGCCGCCACCGAGGCGCTGCATGACACCTTTAAGAAGGAGACGGTATTCATTCGCTCCGGCGGGTCGATTCCCATCGTCACCGATTTCCAGGACGTGCTGAAGATTCCGTCGGTCATGATGGGCTTTGGACTTCCCGACGACAACCTGCACGCCCCAAACGAGAAGTTTCACATCCCGAATTTTCACCGCGGGATCGAGACGATCTGCTTGTTTTTCGAGAAGCTGGGCTAGCCGGACCCTCAAGGAAGGCGAGTGGTTGCGCTGTCGCGTGTCGCCACCGAACCCTCCCGGTAATCCCCAATCCAGCTCCTTCAGGTAAAATAAAGGATTGAGGATCGTGCTCATGCGTTCGCGTGTTTTGTGGTCAGCGCTGCTGTTTACGATGGTTGCGATGGTATCGGCGCCGTGGCTCCAGTCGGAGTCCGAGGCAGGCGTTCCGCAGTTTCACGATGGAGCTCCCGCAAAAGGCGAGAAGCTACCGCCGATTCTGACCAAGGATCAGCTTTGGGGATCGAATGCCCAGTTCTCGTATCAGACCCACGCCTACGAACTGGCGGCGAAAATCCCAGATGTTCTTCACCAGCAACCGTGCTACTGCTACTGCGATCGCAGCATGGGACACAAGAGCTTGCACAGTTGTTTCTCAGGCACACACGGCGCGGAGTGCGGTACTTGCCTCAAAGAGCTTTATTACACATACACGATGAACAAGCAGGGCAAGACGGCACGCCAGATCCGCACGGGAATCATCAATGGAGACTGGAAGACAATTGATCTCAATACGGCGGCCAGTATCAATTAGTCGATGGAACTGAAATTGACCAGAGAAGATACCGAATCAGAAGGACAACGAAGTTTTTCTCGGCGTGCTCCGCGTCTCGGCGGTGAAAAGTTTCTGACATAGTTCGTGTTCGAAGTTCCTAATCTCAATTCTGAATAAGAGGCGTTTTGATGGCGTTAAAAGTGGCCCCCAAGCAAAAAGTGACGGAAGATCCACGACACGTACAGGCGGTGCAGAGCTATGAATCCGGGCTCCGCGCCTTGCAAGAGCGCAAGTTCGACAAGGCCAAAGGACACCTGCAGAAGGTCCTTGCCGGCCCAAACAAATCTTTGGTCGACCGGGCGCAGGTGCACATTCTTACCTGCGACAAGCATCTCGATACCCCCGCCCTGCAGTTCAAGACCACGGAAGAACACTACGATTACGCGGTCTCTCTGATCAACGCGGGCGACTATGTGCCCGCTCGCGAGCACCTCGACAAGTTGCTCAAACAGGATCCGAAGGCCGAATTTGTCCTCTACGGACTTGCGGCGTTGCATTGCTTGACCGGTCACATCGACGAATCGCTCAAGATGTTGAACGAAGCGATTCAAATCAAGCCGTCGCTTCGCTTCCAGGCGCGCAACGACACCGACTTCCAGAACCTCGCAGAAGATCCGCGCTTCACCGAACTGCTGTATCCGGATCCGGGTTCGGCGGAAGCGGAGCCGGAGGAAGAAGAAGCGAGCGCCTACTAGGGCGCGTCCGCTAGCACTCCCTCAGACAGAGGGATTGGATCATGCAGTCATTGCGATAGCGATCACCAAATCATGCAATGACGGAGCGATCCAATAGTTAGGCAGTATGCTTTCCCATTTTAAGCCAAGCTCTTCGCAAGCCGGAAAGGCTGGCCCCGAACTGCGCGTGGTCGCAATCGGCGGCGGCACTGGTCTTTCGACCCTGCTCAAAGGGTTGAAGCGCTACGTCACGTCCCCATCGCAGAGTACACTCGGCGGCTCGACGATCCGTGAACTTTGCGGCGTGGTCACAGTCAGTGATGATGGCGGATCGAGCGGCCGTCTGCGGAAAGAATTCAACATGCTTCCGCCCGGCGATATACGCAATTGCATCGTCGCGCTTTCCGAAGATGAGGCGCTGCTCTCTCGATTGTTTCAGCATCGCTTTCAGAAGGGCTCAGGCCTCGAGGGTCACAGCTTCGGAAATCTTTTCCTCGCCGCGCTTACCTCTATCACCGGCGACTTCGCGGAGGCGATCCGTCTTTCCTCTGAAATTCTGCTCACGCGCGGCCACATTTATCCCGCGACCATGTCGAGCGTGGAGTTGGAAGCGTTTTTCGAGGACGGGAGCAAGGTGCTTGGCGAGACTCGCATCACCGCGAGTAAGGGCAAAATTAGAGAACTCCACCTCGTGCCTCCAGACGTGGAGCCTCTTCCCCAGACCTTGGCGGCGATCGCGACCGCCGATTTAATCACCATCGGTCCGGGGTCACTCTTCACCAGCCTGATCCCGAACTTACTGGTACGAGGAATTCCCGAGGCCATCGCGGAGTCGCCTGCCATCAAGGTATTTATTTGCAACCTGATGACTCAGGTGAATGAAAGCCTCAGCTTAACTGCGTCCGAGCATATTCGCGCTCTCAATAAACATGCGGGCGTGCAACTTTTCGATTACGCTCTAATGAATAAAAAAGTGGCGTCGGGCGAGATGAAAGCCAAGTACGCTTTGGAAGGAGCCTCCCAGATCGTTTTCGACCTCGAGGCAATCGAAGCGCTCGGCGTTTGCCCCCTCCTTGGTGACTATCTTGACGAAGGCGACGTGGCGCGCCATGCCACCGACCAGGTCGCGCATGACCTGATGGCCTTGATGGCGCAAGCGCCGAAGCGGCAAATGATCCGCGGGTAGGAGGCTCCTCCTCTCCTCTCACTAACCCCTCGCGGCGAATCGGAAAGTTGTTTCCGTCTCTCTATGCGTATCGAACGACTGGTCCGGCGGTTTGCCAGAGATTCTTTCAGCGACTCGCACGCCCACTCCGATCATCGGTTTTTCAATGGCGTGATAAAGCAGTGCGGGCAACGCGACCAGCGATGCCACCAGAACGGCAATCCTCAACCACAATGAATAAGGCGCGAGCACGCCAAGAGCAAACCAGATGCAGAACTGGTGCGATAGATAAATGCCGTAAGAGTAAGTCGCCATCTGATGGCCCACCCAGCGCAACCACGGTGTAGGAATCTCTGCGAATGATGGGATCAAGATTCCCAGCAATAGGCACAAACCCCATCCCGTCGAGACTATGGGTCGAAACGCGAAGGCGGCTGCCAGCGCCAAGACAAAAGGTGGCCACCATCCCCAATGGATCCGCGCCGCATGCGCCCGAGAATAGGCCACAATTCCGGGAAGAAAATTGGGCACGAACAGCAATATTGAGAACCGTCCGAGCCACAAAATATGAGGCTGCACGGTGGCGGCGGCGACGCTGAGAATCCATAGGCCGACGAGTGGCCAGAACATCTTCCGGCCGCGAATCCAGAGAAAAACGAAGGGCAGAAAAACGTACATCTGTAATTCAAATGGCAAGGACCACAACACATCGACAATCGACTTGGCATAAGCCAGGTTCTGTACCAGCAGCAGGTTCGCACTGATGCTCAACACCCCATGTAGCTGACCACGCGACAGGCCCGATATGCCGTTGATGTCGGAATTCAAGTGCAAAACGAGCGCAGCGCACACGGTAAGAAGACTAGCCGGATAGATACGGAAAACGCGTCGGATATAGAAATTTGTTACAAGGGGTGCTCCGCTCAAATGACTGCGCTCGAGGGAGTACATCAACACCAGCGAAGTATGAACAAAGAAAAGCAAAACCCCAAACAGTCCCCACGCGGTGGTTGGCATCCCGGCGACTGTGTAAATGTGCAATCGGAGACAAAGGTGCTGAGCAAGCACCAGGAGAACCGCGACCGAGCGTAGAAAGTCGAGGTTCGCAGAGAGGCCGCGTTTCGCGGGATTGAATCCACCCTTCACGTTGATTGTTCGATATCCGCCGGGCTCAACCTTCGTGGTTTATTTTGTCGTCGAATTCGTATAGATTCTGCCTTCCACGAGTTCCCCTCCGACTGTCTACGCGTGTACCCGTTGCGCGTGGCGCTTCTTCGCTGCTTCCAAACGCAACAACAGCATGTAGAGCACGATCCCCACGTTAACCACAATCACAACGACTCGGAACCACGTAATACGGTGCATCAAATCGGCCATCTCAAATGGAATGTAAATTGTTCCGGAGGCAATCGCTAACCATTCGGCCCAAGGCTTCACGTACCACAACCCGTAGGCTTCCACAAATCGCAGAATCACATAAACCGCCGCGATCACCGCAATCTTCCACAACCGGATGTCGCTGACTCGATAGACCAGACCGATGAACACTCCCACGTAGTGCCGGTAGGGGTTTACATGGAAAAACTCCAGCAGGCTCTCAGCGACTCCCCAGATATCGCGATGGCGCATGGAGAGGACGCCTAGACCCGCGAGGACAACAATTACTCCCTTAGTGAATTCGAGGGTCGCGACCGTGCGCACGCCCTTAATATGGGCGGGATCGCCAACCTTGGGATGAGGAAGTTTGGGATGCATTGACCGAAAAGCGATTGTAGATTTCCAGCGACGCCCGCACATTCATTCTAAACGCGTGCAGCCTTGAAATTGTATGAATACTCGCTGAAAGACAATCGGCGAATACATCAACTAGGGGATATCAGTCCGGCGTTTACCTGACACGAAGCTCTCAGATTCCCACACGCGATTCACGCAGGTTGATTTAAGTTTGCTCGCGCACGCTGGCCCGTAGCTCCTCAACAATTTCCAGCGCGGCCTTGTGGGCGGCTTCGCTCTGGGTCACGTCGAACGAGATGGCGCCGACGCGTGCGTGTCCGCCGCCTCCATAGCGCTCGCAAACTCGGGCGAGATTGACGGTTGGCTCGCGTTTCGACCACGGATTCGATCCCACCGAAACTTTCACTCGAAACGAACTCTTACTCAGACCGACGCTATAAACCGAATCAGGGTGCAGGTAGTACGGGATGAACTTGTTGTAACCCTCCAGGTTCAGATCAGTGATGTCGAAAAAGATGGTGCCGTCTCTTTCCACGGAGCGGTCGCGCAAGATCCCGATGGAACGCTCATGACGTTCCAGCAGGGGAGGCAGGACGGCCTTAACGAAAGGTTGTTCCAGTATCTCGGCCAGCGGATGATAGGCGAGCAGTGGAATCATCTTTTTAACGAAATCGTGGTCGCTGGACGCCTCGATTGCCATGGTGAGTTTCATCGCCGGTGCACCCATTTCCACCGCCGACTTCGCGCTCTCATACTTGGCGCTATCTACTATGTCAGTCCAGTGCACCAACTGCGCGACCGGTTTCGGATCGAATCCGAAATGCTGTTCGGCGATCATGGCGATAAAACTCGTGCACGATTTGAAATCCGGATCGTAGAACTTGCGGTTGCTCTGCTCGCGCTCGAAGTGCGCCGCGTCCGCTGGCGATAGAAAAGCGCTTTCGTGGTGATCGAACCACCAGGTAATTTTGGGCGAACTGGAGTACTTGAAATCGACGATAGCATTCTCGTCGCCATCGAACTGGTTTTCATCGAAGAGTGCGCCCGCGCGATGCAGCAAACCTGTGTAAACGAAGTCCACTTCGCTGCGGATTCGTTCCCGGTAGAAACGGGAGAACAGAGCCGCCGAGCACGCTCCGTCAAAGCATTTGTCGTGATAAAACACCCGTACTCGCAATCGCTTCCCTTTCGCGCCTTACTGTTCGTTTCTCCGGGCTGGAGTGAAAACAAATAGAGTTGCTGGTTTGGCGACTTATGTCAAGCAGAAGATCATAAACTACGCGGGTCACCTGGCACGAACTCGCACGAATTGAGAGATCACAACGCGTTCACTTCTTCCTGCGACGTATGCGGAAGTCGAAACTAACCACGCCGTTTTGGTCGCGTAGTGCGACGATCGAAATATTGCGCGAGACGTTGTACTCCACCTGAATTATTTGCTGAGTCGAAACCGAAACGTTCGTGCTGTACGTCAACGTGAGATTACTCGCGACCTGTTGTTCGACGGTAACCTGCGGCCCGCGAACGAGGTTGGTTTCATTGGCGAGGCCTTGAGGATCGATCTTCACGCGGCTCGCGCCAAACAATCGCTGCAGGCGGCTATTGACGGTGCTGTTGAGAGCCTGGTTGATCAGCAAGTTCGAGGCTTCGCCCCCCAGACCGAATGATCCGGTGGAGCTGACGGCCGCCGATTCTTCTTGCGTGCGGCCAAGCGCCAGCAACGCGATCACGTCGGCCTCGGGGAGTTGCGGCTCCGACTGCCATGTTACTTTCAGTCCGTTAGTTGCGCTGGCGTCGCCGCGGAATTGCACTGTAATGTCGTAATCGCGCACCCGGGTTGTCGCCATCATGTCAATGACCGGTTGCGTTTTCGCCGGATTTGAAAACGTAACATCGCCGCGCTCCAGTTTGTATTTGGTGCCATTGAAAGAAATTTCTCCTTCCAACACCTCGACCCGGCCTAAGATTGCAGGACGATCGGCAGTTCCCCGCACGCGAAGGTCGGCATTTCCGGAAAGCCGCGCAATGGCCGTTTGCATCTGGAGTTCGGGAGTCGTCGTCACGTGTACATCGAGCTTCAGGCGGCTCTGCAAGCTATCGCCCTGCGTGAGAACGATGGACTGCTTGCTCTTCTCGATGTAGGCGGCGAAGTCGAATCCTGGAGTCACCGCCAATTTGGTCACCACGACATCCCCGCTCAGCACGGCACCGTTAGAACTGCCAATCAGCCGGAGGTCGGCATTTGCGGTCGAGCTCACACCGGGCGGATAGCGAAGGCGAACAGAGTGCGCGGTCGCACCCAAGTCAAACGCCAGAACACCACCGCCCTGATAGGTGGCGGAGCCGGTCAGCTTGATGGTGCCGCCTCCGGTGGTACCCTGCAAATTTTCAATCTGGACACGATTGTTGTCGAAGAGCAAAACGCCGTTCAGATCGCTCAGGCCGCTGGGGAAATCATTGTGACTGACGAAAGTATTTTTGACTTCAAGTCGTCCTTGCAACTGTGGATGCGACTGCGAGCCGGTTGCATTGAGGTTCACGCCCAAGATGCCGCGGGCCAAGACCTTCGGGTTGAACGATTGTGCCAGCGTCAAATTGATGGTGCCGTCGAGATGGAGATCGAGTTCCTGGGCGCCACTCAGATGAGCACTTCCATGCGCCGTGAAATCCGTTCCGCTTCCGGCGAGGTGCAGCGCCTCCACGAGCACCCTTTGGTCCGCAACTTCGAAACGAATGGGATCGACGTTCTGCACTTTCACATTTTCGATATCGGCACTAAATGCCTGCAACTCCGCAACTGCCTTCAAGTCTCGCGGCGTTCGCAATGGACCTCGAACTCGCAAGCTTCCATCGGCCATGGAATGGCCGGTAACCTTCCCCTCTAGATAGGTCCGCAGAAGAGCATCCGCGTCGAGATGGCGGAACGAGAGATTGAGGTCTGCCAGAAAGTCATGTTCCAGCGCAACGGTGCCCGTAATGGCCAAATCAGCCTTATCAAAGTCGGAATGCGCTTTGATGTCGAGCAGCCGTCCCCGGGTAACCGCATCAACATAGAAGTCGCCTGCTCGTTCCTTGTCGAGCGCCAGATCCTTCAAACGAAGGTGAGCCTCGATCGAAGGCAGCGCCGGAGTTCCGCTAACCTGCACCGTAAAATCGGCAGTGCCATCGGCCTCGAACCGGCTGCTTTGGACACGCTGCAGCCGAGCTAGATTGAGATTGCTTCCAGAGAGATTAAGGTGAAACTGTTGCTGGTCAAATTCATACTGCGGTTTCCCAAAACTCAAGGTGCTGACGCTTGCACTTCCGGAAAGAGTTGCTCCTAAAACGCTGGTATTGATGTTATTCAGCTGAAGCTCGTTGTTAGCCAGCCGCAGATCGCCTTGCAAAGATGGAATTCCGACACTATATGCGGTCCCGTTGTGCAACGTGAGATGCCCATCGCCATGAGGATCGTCGCGTGTGCCAGAAAGAGTCGCCGAGACATCCAACAGGCCGGTGATTGGCTGCGCAATTCCTGCGATGTGAGCTGCCTCTGCGAGGTCGGCGTTACGCAGGTCAAAATGAAGCGTGAACGGTGAGTCCTTCAGAAACGAGTCACCCGCCAGCGCGGCGCTGACGTCGAAATGCGCCGTGGTATGACCGTGGATGACCAATCCGTTGCGTGCGGCGAAATGGTAGCTCGAGTACTGGACGGCGGCGTTGAGCGCGTCCCAGTGAAAAGGTTGGGCCGGAGTCTTCCCGATCGCCGGCAGCGTCGTATCGAAATCGTAAACTTCGAGGTTTCCGCTGAGGGCAAGTTCCGACCATTTGCCAGTGGTATTTCCGGCCAGGCTCGCCCAGCCATGAACCCTGAAAGGCAGATCTGTCGATCCGTAAGCCCCTTCGATCAGAGGCCACAATTCCCTGATGTTGTGGCTGGTAATCGAGAAGTGAAGGGAGGCGTTGCTGGCCATATTTCCGTTGGCCGAAATTTCAGAAGCGGGTGTGTTCAGGTGAAACTCGCTAGTTTCGAACTCCTCGCGCGATCCGCGGTAGATGCCCTGCACTCGTCCGCGAACGGGGACTCCTCCCGGAACCAGATTTGACGGCGGCACGATGTTGAGCGCCATGCGAGTCTCTGCGTCGTGGAAGGAACCTACCCATAGCATCTCGATGCTGCCGCTTGTGCTTCCGGAGAGAGCCAAGCGATCCAGTGGCAGCCTCTTCGAGCTGAGAAATTCCAAGGCCGGGACCAACGGGAAGCCCGCTAGCTGCAAGCGGAGCGAGCCACGCTGCAGACTTCCGGCCGGGACTTTTCCGATCCCGTGCCGCCGGCTCGGAGGCGATGCCGGCTCGAGCATACTCTGCCAGTTCGTCACATCAGCCTCGCCAGATAAGTCACCGCCAAACAGGTTCGCTTTGATCGAAGAGACGCGAAACCGGTCGGGAGTGACAGCAAAGCCCGCGTTCAAGCGGCCATTCCGCAACAGGATCTTGCCGTTCGACCATTCCAGGTCTTTGGCTTGTACCGTGCCCTGATTGAAAAAATCCTTCAGGCTCCACTGGCCTTTGCCCTCGAATTGGACTGTTCCCTTGCGAATTTGGACTTCGCGCAGCAGGGGTGCAAGCTGACCAAGATCCGCGACGCCGTGATAGTCGCCGGTGACTTGGGGATTGTGAAAATCCTGCACGTGGCCCGTGAATTGAATTTCGGAGTTACCCGACTTCACCGACACGTTGCTGATGTTGACGTGCCCACGGGCCAAAATGAGAGAGGCATTGGCGCCCCATACAAAGGAGGGATAGTCGCGAAAACTGGTGCTGACGCTTCCAGCGGAGAGTTGGGCTTCGTATTGCCTTCTCAACAAAGAGTAGGTCAATTTCAAGCCCAGATCGCGCGCGGCAAAATTGAAGGGCACTTTCTTGTCCTGCCACAGGAATTCGCCGTTCTTTACCTCGAAGCGGGCAACCGCGAGCGACATTAGTTCGTCAAGCGGCCCCTCGCCGGTCGAAATGCTTGCTTCGGGCACGGGAGCGTTGGTCGTGCCATTCGGGTAGTCAATGATGTGGACGACGGGATGGTCAAGTTCCAGTTCGTGCAGTCCAACAGTCGTACTGAGGATCGAGATAATCTTCATTTCAGCCTGCACACGATCAACATGCAGAAAAGGAGCCTGATCAGCCCCTTCGCGGCCGTGGATGGTCAGG
Organism: uncultured Acidobacteriaceae bacterium; assembly: GCA_963846085.1. GTDB lineage: Bacteria > Acidobacteriota > Terriglobia > Terriglobales > Acidobacteriaceae > Acidiflorens. The sequence continues at coordinate 369,423 of CAWJUN010000001.1, forward strand.
TCGCGCGCGTCCACGCGCAGTCGAAAAGGAATAGTGTGCAACTCACCGAGTTCGACCCGTCCCCCGGTAATTTTTTCGGCCGAGGCGATCACCTTGCGGCGCACATAACGTTGAAAGGAATCGGTGGTGACGTACCAACTGAGCAGTCCAAAGGCGATCAGCGTGAAAACGCAAAATCCCAACAACATCTTCCGCAGGATGCGCCGCCGCTCAGGTGGCGTCGGCTCAAGCGATGTTTCGAGCGATGGTTCGGAGGCGTCGCCCGCTTGTTCACTCAAGGGTTCCGGTCTCCGGCGCTCGATTCAGGAGTCGGAATGTGGCTTGCGGTGCGCAGGTTGGCCAACCACCCCGTAAGCAACTCATTCATCTTCTTCTCGGCCAGCAGATCTTTGATGTGCCCGAACACCTCGGTCAACGGGGTCGCGCTGCTGCCCGCTTTTCTCATCTCGGGCAGCAACTGATCGTGGTAGTAGCTCTCCACTGCGTGCGGGTCGATCTGAATGGAGGGGCGGAGCCGATCTTCCACGGACTTCATGAGCTGAATTTGCTCACCCAGATGCTTTTCCAGAGCACCCTGCGTAAGGCCATAACGCTGAAGTTTGGCGTGCCAAGTCGCTTCGGTGGGACAATCGGGCTGCAACTTGCGGACTTCCGCAACCCTAGCGGCAACCTGGTCTGTGGGAGGTGGTACCGAGGGCCGCACCTGCTCGCGTAACAATTCCTGATCGATCAACCGATCGAGCGCCGCTTTCCGTTCCACCGTAGTGAAGGAGTCAGGATCGCGCCCATTCGTGAGCGCTTCCAGCGCAATTTCCTGTTCCCAGTCGCTCTGCAAGACCACATGGCCGTTTACATTGGTCACGACCCGATCCACGACATCGCCAGCCATCGCAGGACGGCTCAGCGTAGGTAGCAGCACGCCCAACCCCAAGGCCAGCGCGATTGCGCACCTCCAAAGTGCTTTAGCCTGAAGTCCCGCGGGTTTAATCTGCAACCGATTCATCAAAATGACTGCCCAACACTAAACGAAAAGTTGAAATGGCCCGCGCGCTGGTACCCAAAAAGTCCGTTCGACTGCCCAGTCACCGGATTGGTCACGATATTGGTGAAGCTGGGAAAGTAGGGCGGATTTAAATTGTATCCGAAGTCGAAGCGTAATGGCCCGATGGGTGTCTGATAACGCACCCCCACTCCTATCGCGTGCGATACGTAGTTGTAGTTACATTTCAGATGCGTGACGTCCTGGAAGCAGTCCGCCTTGTCGGGTTGGTGAAACCGCCCAAGACTCGGAAGCATTTCCTGCGGGCGAGCAAAAACATTGCCCATATCCTCAAAGATCGAGAAACCGATGTTGTCTTGCAGATAAGGCACGGTCACGTTGGGAAAACGCATCTCCAAATTGTTCAGGAACAGAGCACTGCCGCCAACCGGATAGCCAGTGAAGGGATCGCGGGGTCCTGCCTGATTTAACCCGAATCCGCGATGAGAGTTGCCACCCCCGCTATAAAAACGTTCCGGAAGAGGTACCAGCGATGCGCCTGCTGGCGCTGTAACCCCCGGATCCAGCAAAACCGTGCTTCCAAACGGATTTTCGATGCCCACAGTCGTCGACCGCGCAAAGACGTATCCCTGTCCAGTACTGCGGTTGCGGAAGAACGTGTAATACGTAGAATTTCTAATCAACGCGCGGCTGAAGTCGGCCTCCGACCCGAAGTAACTGGAAGCAACGCCACCTTCCACCGTTGTATAGCTTCCACGCGTGCTTTCTAGGTCGCTATCGCGCCGATTTCGAATGTAAAGAAAATTGGGAGTGCCCACGCGCGTCGGCTTCGACAGCAGCGGGATCAGGTTATCCGTCACCTCGATATTGCTCGCCTCCACCTGCCGATAGCTGAAACGGTAGTTCATCGTCGTCAGCTCGCGGTCTTGCAGCTTGTACATGATTTGCGATACCTGTAGGGTTCCTTCAAGTCGCCGCGAGGTGAAGGTCGAAACATCTACGGTGTTGTCGTACAACGCGGTTGCGGTAAACCGAAAATTGTCGAGGTTCAATAATTTGGGAATGTCGTAGCTGATGAGCCCGCGCTGCTGCAGGCGGCTGACGTTGCTCTTGAAAGTTACCGTCTGATGACGCCCGCCGACATTGATGCGGCTCACCCCGAATGACACCCGAGGGCTGACGCCGGTCTGTCCTAGGGGCTGGTTCGTCCCGATCGTCGGTTCTCCCGTCTCGAATTCGAAACCGACGCCATAATCGAACGTGTAGCGATCCGCTTCCCGCGCCGTGACCAGCACATTTTTATGCGATTCCGTGCCATCCGGATTCTGTATCGCCGTGTCCACCTGTTTGAAGAGTCCTACATCGTATAGGCGGCGCTGGGTTTCGAGGATCTCCCGCTGGCTGAGCGGCGCGCCGGGTTGCACCCGCATCTCCCGGCGTGCGACGCCAGCGCGAGTGTAATGCAATCCATCGAGGTAAACACGATCGACGAAGAATTGTTCGCCTTCGTGAATGGTGAAGGTCACACCGACGCGGGGAGAACTATCGGCCGACGGCACTGTCACATAACCAACATCGACGCTGGCATTGGGGAAACCGTTGTCGAAGTACTTTCCGAGAATCGTGTCGCGGTCGTCGGCCAGGCTTGACTCGTCGAAACCCTGCCCTTCGGCTGTAGAGATCTCCGGCAATTGTTTTTGCTGTAACGTGTATCTGCCTTCGACGCGAACCCAAGCCACGCGAGTCTGCGCGCCCTCCTTCACCGTAATATCGATGGCCAGCTTCGAGGAATCACCCTGGTAACCGCTCACCAGCTTGCTCGTGACTTCCGCCTGCCGAAAGCCACTCGCACGATAGAGGCCCTGGATCCCCTGTACATCTTCTTCCAGCAGCGCTTCACTGTAGCGCCCGTGGCTGAAGAGGCGTCCCGCCGACTGGTCCTGCATGCGCGAGCGAATCAGTTCATCGGAGAAAAACCGGTTGCCCTTGATGCGAATGGCCGCCAGCTTATGCCGATCTCCGGGATTGATGTCGTACACGACCTGCAGGCTTTTCCCATCCTGTGAATTGTGCTGGCTCACTACCACCCTGACTTCGAAGTACCCCAACGTCTGCACATGATTCTGGATGTTCCGCCGCCCCTCATTGAGCAGATCGTCATCGACCGCGCCTTCTTCATAGATAGGCACCAACCTTCGCAGGATGCGCTGGCTGAGTTTGAACCCTTCAGAGGCGATCGTCACCGTCGGGCCGCGATCCACCTGAAACACGTAGTCGACGGCATTGCGTGCCGGCTGGTAAGTGCGGCTCGCGATCGAGACCTGGGCCAGCAAGCGATTCTGTTTCTGGTAACGCGACCGAATGCGCTGCAGCGCTCGAGCCGTCCGGCTGGATGACACCGGATCGCCGGTATGCATCTTGCCGATTTCCTTGATCTGTTCGACGGAATACCCGGCATCGCCTTCGAGCGTGATCACGCCCACCGAAGCTCGCGACCCTTGGACCACATGAAACGTCAGGTTGATCTGATGCTGCGCCTCGTCTTGCTGCTCGCTGATCGTCACCTTAGATTTGTGGAAGCCGTTCTCCTCCATCACCCGTTGAATCCCCGTCAGCGCTCGGTCCAACTTCTCTTGCGCGTAAAGCTCCCCCAGTTGCAACCGGCTCGCGCTCGCTAACTGGTTGGGCGACGGATTGTTGGAAACCCCCTGAATTATGACCATGCCCACAAAAAAATTCGCAACCGTCCGAAAGCGGAGCCGTACGCCTCCCGTTTCTGTGCGATCCACTTCCGCTTGAATGTCTGAAAATCGTCCCGTGGCGAAAAGTGCTTGAATCGCATCGTGCAATCCGTCCCGGGTCAGCGGAGCGCCAACCTTGAGCGGCACTGCCCCGAGCAATGTCGAGACGTCTTCGGGAGCGACACCCGGCAACTCCATCTCATCGACCTTCAGGCCGAGGTAAGGTCCTATCGTTCCGAATTTGCTCTCTGGAGGCGCAACCGCCTGCTGCGCGCCCGTTTGCGCGGCGCCGGTCTGCGCTGGACTCGATTGCCCGGGCGCCGATGCGGGAGACTCTTGCGCGTGTGCCGAAACTTCGGGTCCCAGGATTCCGTATGAAAGTGCGATCAGAACTGTAAGCACTAACCTGCTACCGACAATCTGCCGCGATCCCCCCACCCGGAATGGAAGCCCGTCAATCAAGAAGCCTTTCGTAATTCGATGAGTCTGAAAACACAACACGTTGCTCGCAAAGGATAAAGTTCCAGACGGCACCTATAATACTGTTTTAAAAGCTCCGGAAAGGTAATCGACTAGGTATTCGACTTGGAAATACGGCAGGACGACCGGTATTCGAGGCAGGTGTTGTTTAAGGAGATCGGCGCTGCAGGTCAGGAAAAGCTGGCCCGCTCCCGCGTCGTCATCGTCGGCTGCGGAGCAACCGGATCGGTGCTCGCATCACTATTGGCGCGCTCTGGCGTAGGAACGCTGCGCATCCTTGATCGCGATTACGTTGAGCCCAGCAATCTGCAGCGCCAGTCGCTTTTTGACGAGAATGACGCGCGGGAGTCTGTGCCGAAGGCTATCGCCGCTGCTCGCCAGATTGCCCGCTTTAATTCCGGGATCGTCGTCGAGCCTCACGTTGCCGACCTGGTTCCCGCCAACGTCGATTCCCTGCTCGGCGGTTGCGATCTGATGCTCGACGGCACCGACAACTTCGAAACCCGCTACCTGATCAACGACTATGCGCTCAAGAATTCGGTGCCGTGGATTTATGCCGCCGCCGTGGGCAGCTACGGCGTCACCCTGAACATTCTGCCCGGAGAGACCGCTTGCCTCGCCTGCATCTTTCCCGAATCACCCCGCGGCACCACGGAGACCTGCGAGACTTCCGGCATTCTGAATTCCGCGGTCAATTTTATTTCCTCGCTTGCCGCGACGGAGGCGTTGAAATTTCTGGTGGGAGCGCGTTCCAAAATGCGGCGCAGTTTGCTCTCGTGGGATGTTTGGAGCAACGAGCGCGCGGAACTTGGGGCGACCCACCCCCGACCTGGTTGCCGGGTCTGCGCCGGAGACTTCGTGCATCTGGCAGGCGAGGGCCGTCCGCATATCACTCTGTGTGGGCGAAACTCGGTGCAGATCCACGAGCGCGAGCGTCCAGTAGATTTTGCGGAGTTGAGCACGCGGTTGCTCCCGCTCGGCAACGTTCGTCACAATGAATTTGTGCTCAAGTTTTGGCGCGAGCCGTATGAGATGACCCTGTTTCCAGACGGCCGCGCGATCATCAAGGGAACGACCGATACAGCAGTAGCGCGCAGCCTGTATGCCCGTTACGTAGGCAGCTAATTTCTTTCTTCGGGTGCAACCGCCGCTCTCGGCTCCGCCGACGGACACGCTAATCCTTGCAAGATGTGCGCACCGATTTTCACTCGGCCCTCGCACCCGCGCACCCGAATTCTCCGCCTTTTGCCCGACAGCACCGTGAATCTCCGAACATTGTCCTAGTCTTGCGCGAGTCGCAATCTGGCCAGCAAACTGCATCTCTGGAGAGAAGTTGTTAGTCCCCTGGAGGTAGTATGCGACCCTATTTCGTTCTGACTGCGGTAGTTTTGCTGACTGTAGCGGCTTTCGGACAGCAACCGGTTCCTCGCCCCGGCGGCAACTGCCTCTACGGATGCGGCCCCTTCATTCCGCTCCTCACCACGCCCATGATGACCCTCGAAACGGTCTCGCCGAATCCGGTGGGCGCGAGCAACGCCACCACGGGACTCATCGCCGGCGCCACCAACTCAACCCTCTCGCAGATCAATGGATCCACCAGTTCGGTCTATACCGAAGCCGTGTGGACGCAGGGTGGCAGCGCACCTCTTACGAGTTCGCAAGTCAACTTGCTGCCCGAACCGATCGGACGCGAAGGTCACGTCCTGCGTGAGATGCAGCGGGATGGCGTGCGCGACGTCATTCGCGAAGAACGCGTGCGTGAAGAACACCGCGGCGAAGGTCCCCGCCATGTCTCGCGCGAAGAACACGCTGCAAACACCGAACCCGTTACTGGATGGGTTTACATCACCGAGCCCATACACGCCCACGATACGGCCGAGCCTTCGAACGCGACAGCACCGACGAAGAAGGCAACCCACGTCTACACGAACGACGACGTCCAACACGAAAACGATAAGAACGGTACCGTGAAGTACGACGGGAAGACAGAGAAGATGTAGTCAGGTTTCAGTTCTCAGCTTTCAGTCGTCGGTTTTCAGTTTTAGGCTCTTGGTCGCGTCTCTCCTGGCGTGGCTGAGGGCCTTTTTCGCTGGATGCGGCATGATACCCTTCGAGCGCCTTCGTGCCCTTGGTGGTGGAGATTTCGGCAAAGCCAGCCGTGGTTGTCCAGCTTTCGCGCCATTGCCTTCCCAATCTGTTATCTTCGTCGGTTGAACTCCCCCGCAATATTGTGCTGGCGCCGACTGGCGTCTGCGGCCCAGATTGAGGACCCGAATGGTTGACTCTGCACTCATTGCTCCGGTTCGACCGAAACCGACCCCCCTCTACCGCTGGACCGTCCTCCTCTTCGTCAGCGTCGCGATGGGCGGGAACTACTACATCTACGACAGCATCAACCCCCTCGAACGCGTATTTATCGACAAACTGGGCTTTTCCGCGACTGCCTTCGGTTGGCTCAACTCGTCCTACAGTATCGCTGCGGTTCTGACTTTGCTGATCGGCGGTATCGTCATCGACCGCATCGGCACGAAGAAGGCGATTACCTTCTTTGCGGTAGTTTGTCTTCTGGGGGCTGCCCTCACGGCCGCGCGTGGGAACGCCGTAGTCATGATCGCCGGGCGCACTGTTCTCGGGCTCGGCGCCGAATCGATGATTGTTGCGGTCACCACCGTCCTCGCCAAATGGTTCAAAGGCAAAGAACTCAGCTTCGCTTTCGGAATCAACCTACTCATCGCTCGTCTCGCCTCGGTGGCAGCCGACAATTCTCCAACCTGGGCGAACAAGGTCTTTTACCCCGGTGGGCCGAACGGCGAACCGAGTTGGCAGGGTCCATTGTTGATTGCGGTCGGCGCGGGGGTGTTGGCGGTCTTCTGCTCGGTGGTTTACTGGCTACTCGAAAGCCATGCCGAGAGCCACTACGAACTCGGGCAGGCGGGGTCGATCGACAAACTGGAATTCGGGGAAGGGTTTCGAGTCCAAGGCCTGCCGTTCCGAACGGCGGCGGCAAAACTCTGGCTGGCGCTAAAGGAGTTTTTTCGCTTCAATCCATCATATTGGTTTGTCGTTGGACTTTGTTTCACTTTTTACTCGGCGATCTTCCCCTTTCGGACCTTTGCTATCGATTTTTTCACGAACAAAATTCTGGCGGCGCACAGCGGCATGACCCTGTCGGAGGCCATCCAGCAAGCGGGTTTCTGTAATAGTTTGTTGCCTATTTCTGCCATGATCGCAACTCCTCTGTTTGGGCTGATGGTTGACAAGGTTGGAAAGCGAGCGCTGTTCATGATGCTCGGTTCGGTACTCTTGATGCCGGTTTACCTGATGACCGCTTACCTTTCCGCATCAAGAATGGTCACGTTTGCGGTTCCGTGGATAGATTCCTGGCATCTGACCTTGCTGCACCTAACTCTTCCTTTGCTGTTGCTGGTGACCATGTCCATGATGGGAATTGCCTTTTCCCTCATCCCGGCGGTGATGTGGCCTTCTGTCGCATACGTGGTAGATCCAAAGCGCTTGGGAACAGCGTACGCGCTGATGACGATGATCCAGCAAATCGGCTTTTTTCTGTTGAACCTGCTCATTGGCAAGGCCAACGACTACAGCCACGCCGGACTCGACAACCCCGGAGGCTACGGTCTCGGCATGTGGATCTTCTCCATCCTGGGCTTCGTCGGCCTTACCTTCGCGATTTTGCTCAGGATTCGCGAAACCGGGCCGAAGGGTCACGGCCTCGAGACCATCACAACGAAGGGATAGTCAAATCTCGCTCCATTTTTCGGGAGAATTAACGAGAGAAAAACCGAGAAAATGTGATTTCTGGAATACATCACCGCGAAAGAACCCGTAACTGGTTACGAAAGTGAAATTCGTGATGACTTAGCCGTCGATTTGGTTGGTGAATGCACTCCAATAGCTACGCTTTTTGGTATTCTGGCAACTAAGAAAATGGTCGAGTGTGCTTTCGGGATTCCTCGGCAAATTTGTACAACGAAAAGAGTTCGAAGCCGCATCTCAAGCAGTAGCGGCCGGAAAAGGCGACTTGACCGACCAGAAGCAGCGCATCACCGAAGCAGAGGCAATCGAGCAGGCGAAGCAGGGTCACGAACCAGCTTTCGAGATCTTGTACAACCTGCATAAACGCCGCGTGTACTCGCTATGTTTGCGGATGGTCTCCAATCCCGCGCAGGCCGAAGATCTGGCCCAGGAAGCATTTCTTCAGCTATTCCGCAAGATCGGCACCTTTCGCGGCGAATCAGCGTTCTCCACCTGGCTGCATCGCATGACGGTCAATGTCGTGCTCATGCAACTGCGCAAGAAGGGCCTGCCTGTGGTTTCACTCGAAGAAACGCTCGAGGCCGACGACGAGTCTCCGCGCAAAGAGTTCGGCACCAAGGATCTAAAATTGACGGGCTCCATCGATCGGCTGCAGCTGCAACGCGCCATCGACAAGCTTCCGCCCGGCTACAGAACGGTTTTTGTATTGCATGACATTGAAGGTTTTGAGCACAACGAAATTGCGGAAATGGTAGGGTGCTCGATTGGCAACAGTAAATCGCAACTCCACAAAGCACGATTGAAGCTGCGAGATTTTTTGAAGTTCATGAGAGCCGAAAAGGCCAAGACAGGGTAACGGTAGTCGCGGTATTGGGGAGAGGGTTGGGCTATGACGTGTTCCGATGTACAACAACTTCTGCCGGAGTTGCTTGACGGCGCTCCGGACGCTGCGTTCCAGACTGCCTTTGACAGTCACGTTGAAACTTGTCCCGATTGTGCCGGCTTGGTTTCGGACCTGAAGCTGATCACGAGCCAGGCTCATGATCTAGCGGAAATGGAAGAACCGCCCGCCAGGGTTTGGGTCAATATTGCTGCCCAGTTGCGCGCTGAGGGGTTAATCCGGGAACCGGAAGCGGTTCCCGGACGCCCTGTCCTCGTTTCGTCTTCACCTCGACGTCGTTGGAGCGCCTGGTGGCTGGCGCCCGTGGCTGCCGCTTTGCTGGCCGCCGGTTCATACGTTATCAGTCATAAATCCGATCAGCATATCGCCAAGCAAGTCGCTGCGCCGCAAACAGTCTCGCCAAGCAATGCCCCTCAACCTCAACCACTGCAACCGACGCCGATTGAGTCGGCTAAGACCGGCACTCCCACCATGAGTTCCAGCCCGGTTGTGGCTTCTCCGAGAAGTGTAGAGACGGCTCCGCAGGAAGTGGCCACCAAATCGGATCAATCCACCCCCTCGCCGCGAGTGTTGTCCGCACCCTCCAGCAAAGACGATCAACAGTTCTTGAAGGTAGTTTCGACGCTAGCTCCCTCATCCCGCGCAACCTACGAAAATCAGCTTGAGATCGTGAACGCCGATATTCAGGAAACCCAGGCATACGTTGACCAGAATCCCGGCGACGCCGACGCGCGCCAGCATCTTATGGATGCCTATCAGCAAAAAGCACTTCTTTACCAAATTGCCATGGATCGTATTCAATAGCCGTATTCAATAGTGAAGGGCGGGCCGGCATTTCCGGCCAGGGGCGGAGTTTTATGGCGGGTCAGCAGGGCGCAGGTCTTCTCGAAACGCGGATTCAGAGCACCATTGTCGTAACCCTCGTCGTGGCCACATGTCTCGCTTCGGCGGCTCTCGCCGAGACCAGGAAGGAATACAGGTTTACCGTCGGTCCCAACGCCAATATTTCTGTCGATAACCAGTACGGCGGCATTTCTGTGCATCCCGGCAGCACCACCGAAGTCGTCGTCACCGCGACTCTGAAGTCCGAAAGTGTTGAAGTCGACCAGCAGCAGAATGGCAACCGCATCGAAATCGCCTCCCATCTGCTCGAGGGAGCGACCGAGAAAACCGGAGAAGTCAATTACGAACTCCAGATTCCCGCCGACGCCACTCTCAGTCTCCATTCCTCCACCGGTCCGTTGTCAGCTGAGCATCTTCAGGGAGACATGACCTTCGAAGGAACCGACGCCGCCGTAAACATCAGCAACGTTGAAAATGGCCATGTCCACGTTCGCACGATGCGGGGACCAATCACTCTCACCGACGTACGCAACGGCCACGTCGAAATCGCTTCGATCAGCGGCAACATGCAGATGAAATCAGTTACTGGACCGGTCGTGCAGGCGAACTCCGGCAGCGGCAAGATTTTTTACGACGGCGACTTCGGCCTAAGCGGCGACTATAAATTCACCACTCATTCCGGCGATATTGAAGCTCTCGTCCCGCAGGATGTTTCCGCCGATTTCCGGGCGCACTCCATGGTGGGACGCGTCCAGCACGACTTCCCTCTTCAATCGAAACATTCCCGCTTCCCTGTGGAACTGGGACGTTCCTTCTTCGGCAGCGCCGGCAAAGCCGCCTCCGAAGTCGTCCTGCGCTCTTTCAGCGGTAGAATCCGCCTCAAGCAACGCTGATCCGCCGATCACGCGGCCCGGACGCATTCGTCCCGGAGCCGAAGCGACGCGGCAGGCTCCGTAGAATCGCGCTATGGATCGGCACTTTTCGCTTTTTGCCCAACACCAGCACGACCTTCATCTAAACTGTTCCTCGGCCCCAGAATGCAAGCGCGCGCCATCTTTCTCGTAGGCTTCATGGCTTCCGGCAAGAGCACCGTCGGCCCAGAACTAGCCCGTCGCCTCAGTTGGGACTTCGTCGACCTCGACACTCGGATCGAAGCCCGCGAGCGCCAATCCGTCCCCGAGATCTTTCGCCAGCGCGGAGAACCCGGCTTCCGCCTCGCCGAAACCAGCGCCCTTCACGATCTGCTCTCTGAGCCGCCCCCGCGCCCCGCCATCGTTGCGCTCGGCGGAGGTGCCTTCGTTCAGCCCCAGAATCGCGAACTCCTGCGCGACTGGCCGACGGTTTTCCTCCATGCGGCCTCTGACGAACTATGGCAACGCAGCCTCAGCGACGGCATCGAGCGCCCACTCCGCGGCAGTCCTGAACAATTTGCCCGGCTCTACGAAGAGCGCCTTCCCTTGTACCGCGAAGCCCGCATCACCGTCGACACTAGCGGTAAACCCGTGGCGTCGATCTGCGACGAGATCGAAAACGCACTGTTACTTTAGGGGCACTCTAGACAAACCTGATCTGCTATTTGCCTGCAGTTCCACTAACATAGGCATAGCGTTCGCGGTAAACCCTGGGTCTTGCCCCAATTTGCGGCATAGAGTTGAAGACGTTTTAAAACAGGAGAAGCACAGTGAAGTCGTCTTATCGCCTGCTCGCTTGCACATTGGCGCTGTTCGGTTCGATTGCAGCCGCTGCCGCCCCCCTGCCTAAGGATAAAGACAAAGAAAAAGAGCACGAGGGAAAACTCGTCGACTCCGGCTCGTTTGGCATCTTCCAGAACGGACATCGCGTCGGCACCGAAACATTTTCCATCTACCAGACCGGTGGCGGCAGCGTCATTAACTCCGAGTTCAAGACGGAGAATACTCCGCCCGACCTCCAATCCTCGGAATTGCAGCTTGCGGCCAATGGCGACATCAAGCGCTACGAATGGAAAGAAGTCAGCCCCGACAAAGCGCAAGCCAGCGTCGTTCCCAATGCCGACTTCCTCACCCAAAAATGGAGCGCCGGCCCCGACGATAAGGAGCACGAACAGCCCTACCTGCTGTCCGTCTCAACATCCATCCTCGACGACTATTTCTTTATCCAGCGCGAACTGCTGGCCTGGAAGTACGTTGCCATGGCCTGTAAACAAGACAAGGGGCTTGTCCAATGCCCGCAGAAGCAGCACGTAAAATTCGCCACCATGAATCCGCACCAGCACTCCTCTGCGTCGATTGAGGTCGAGTCGCTCGGCGTCGAAAAAATTACGTTCAAAGGAGCGCAGGTAGACCTGAACCGCGTCCAACTGAAAAGCGAAGCCGGCGCGTGGCAACTTTGGCTCGATGATCACTGGAAGGTCATGCGGATGTCCGTTTCAGGAGAAAATACCGAAGTGGTGCGGGACTAGAGATTCGAGCGAAAGAACTGCTCGCCAGCGGCTACGATCTTTCCGGATTCGACGATATCTAGGGATGACGGCTAAGGTCAACGCTACGGTACGATGGCTCTAGCCATGCGACGGTTTCGAAACTGCACTTGAGATAACTCTTGACGATTCTCGATTCACGCACCTCGCGCGTACTGCTCACGGCCCTGCTTTTTGCCCTGACCTTGGGATTCCTCTACGCGGCGCGGCGCACTCTCATCCTCTTCCTTTTCGCCGTCCTCTTCGCCTATTTGATCAATCCAGCCGTCCTTCGCCTGGAAAAGATCGTCCGCAGTCGTGTTTGGGCGATCACCATCATTTATCTGCTCCTTCTGCTCGGCCTGTGCGTGTTCGGATTTCTTGTTGGTCCCCGAATCGCCCGTCAGAGCGCGCGCCTCGGTGAGTCGCTGCCTGGCCTTATGGACAAAGCCAGCACCGGCCAGCTCTCAGGTCAGATCGGCCAACTCACCGCGCGCATCGGGAACGAACACGGATGGAGCGCTGATACCCAGAAGAGGATCCTCAGTTTCCTGCTCAGCCGCCGGCAAGACCTGCAGCAACTCGCGCAACGCATCGGCGTTCGGGCCGCCGAGTCGGCCCAGGAAGTCTGGGTTCTCTTCCTCGTTCCCATTCTCGCCATCTTCTTCCTACGCGATGGCGGCAACTTTCACGAAGTGCTTCTTTCTCTCGTCCAATCGCGCACGCAGCGCGAGTTTCTCCAGGATGTGCTGCACGATCTGAACCAGATGCTCGCCCAGTTTATCCGCGCCCAACTGACTTTGGCAGCGTTATCTCTCATCGTCTACACCTCGATTCTTGGCGCCATGCGTGTCCCTTACGCATTAATGCTTGGTACCGCAGGAGGCGCGCTTGAGTTCGTTCCCGTTGCCGGTCCCCTGCTCGCCGGGGCCGCCATGATGGTCGTCGCTGTACTTGCGGGATACACCCACTGGCCATTTGTGCTTCTCTTCTTGTTCGTGTGGCGCATCATTCAGGATTACGTCATCTCTCCTCGCATCATGGGCGTCAGCGTCGAATTGCATCCGCTCGCTGCCTTGTTCGGAATTCTTGCTGGCGGAGAAATTGCCGGCATCCTTGGCGTCTATCTTTCCATCCCCGTGATGGCCAGCTTGCGCATCGTCTGGCGGCGTTGGCGAATCTACGCCGAAAAACGCAAGTTCGGCCCCCTCAACGAATATTCCTTCCCGCCAGAATTAGGCCGCGGAAGGAGCTAGGCCCGGCAAGTCACAGTCTTTCGTGACGAATTCATGACCTCGGCTTTTGCCTCTTCACAGTGCAGTCGTCACACGAATCACCCCTGTATCAACGCCGACATCCCCTTCAAAATTTCGCTGGTATAAAATCGAAACTACCGGCTTATCGGTGGTAGTGCAGTTCGAATCCGTCGCATTTTGATTTGCTTTGAAAGGGTGCGGCTTCACAGGCTGCGGAAAAACTCGGAGTACTCACGTTTCCGTGGAAGAGCGGCCCTTCAGGGCCGCGTAAAGCACATGGAATCAATCCGGGCTTCAGCCCCTGTGGTCGTCTCTAGCGCGTTAACCGACTTTTTCCGCAGCCTGTTCAGCCGCACCGTAAGCCGCACAATCAATCGTCGGCTTTAGCCGCTGAGGGACTGCGGTTTTGAGCTGCGCCGCCGATTAATAGGAACAATCGAAATACCTAATTATGTCGAACAAATTACCTGTAGGAATTCTCGGTGCCACCGGCATCGTTGGCCAGCGTTTCATCCAGATGCTGGAGCATCACCCGTGGTTCGAAGTTTCCTGGATGGCGGCCTCTGACCGTTCCGAGGGCCGTCCCTATCCTGAGGCTGCGCGCTGGCGCCTCAAAACCGCCATTCCCGCCAACATCGCCAAGATGACGGTCGCACCCGCCAAGCCCGAAGGCGCGCCCAAGATTATTTTCGCCGCCCTCGACTCCGGCATCGCCCGCGAACTCGAACCGCAATTTGCCGACGCGGGTTGCGCCGTCGTCTCGAACTCCAGCGCCTTGCGTATGCAGCAAGACGTGCCGCTGGTGATTCCCGAAGTCAATGGCGATCACATTCAGTTGATTGAAAAGCAATCGTGGCGCAAGAAGTCGAAGGGTTACGTCGTCACCAATCCCAACTGTTCGGCGATCGGACTTGTGCTCGCGCTCGCTCCCTTGCATCGCGCCTTCACTCTTGAAGCCGTGACCGCCGTAACCATGCAAGCCGTCAGCGGCGCAGGCTATCCCGGTGTGGCGTCACTCGATATTCTCGGCAATGTGATTCCCTACATCGCGAACGAAGAAGAAAAGATGGAAGAGGAGACGCAGAAACTGCTCGGTGTCTTGCGAGACTCGCACATCGAACCCGCTCCCTTCGCGATGAGCGCGCAGTGCAATCGCGTTGCGGTCGAGGACGGACACACCGAGTCGATCGCCATTCGCCTCAAACAGAAGCCAAGTAAAGACGAGATCATCGCCGCCTGGAACGATTTTCGCGCCGAACCGCAAAAGCTCAAGCTGCCCAGCGCTCCCGCACAGCCGGTTCTATACATGACCGCGCCCGACCATCCCCAGCCCCGCTTCGACGTCGATCTCGGAGCCGGCATGACCACCGCAGTCGGCCGCCTCCGCAAATGCAACGTCCTCGACTGGAAATTTACCGTCCTCTCGCACAACACCATTCGCGGCGCTGCCGGTGCGGCCCTGCTCAACGCCGAACTTCTCAAAGCGAAGGGATATTTCGGGTGAAAGATACATCTACCACGGAGACACCGAGGCACGGAGAAAAGCCAAAACTGGTTTGTCGGACTCTTATGCTTCGCCCAGTCTCGTTGCGATTTCCCAAGAGCCACGAAAACAATCCTTCGATCTCGCTTTTCTCCGTGTCTCCGTGCCTCCGTGGTAGGTTTTCGACGCCCAAGGAGCCCCTCCGCCCATGATCGTTATGAAGTTTGGCGGAACCTCCGTTCAAGACGCGAAGGCCATCGAGCGCGTTGCCCATATCGTCCAGGGACGCCTCGCCGATCGCCCCGTCGTGGTCGTCAGCGCCATGGCCAAAGTCACTGATTCCCTGCTTGCCATGGGCAAAGCCGCGGGCAGCGGAGATCGCAAGACCGCTCTCAAGATGGCGCGCTCTCTGCGCGAGCGTCACTACGATACCGCTGGAGAACTTCTCGGTACCGCGCTCTTCACCGAATTTCACGGCGATCTCGGCGCTGATTTTGAAGATCTCGACGAACTTCTCCGCGGCATCGGAGCCGTCGGAGAAATCACACCGCGCACCTACGATTACGTCGCCTCTTTCGGCGAAGTGCTCTCCAGCAAAATCGTCGCCGCCGCCTTCACTGCCCGCGGATTGCCCGGTACCCACGTCGACTCACGGCAATGTCTGCTGACCGACAGCGCCTACACCCGCGCCGTCCCGCAGTACGAAGAGACGAATGAACGACTGAACAAGAAGGTTCAGCCGCTTATCGACGCCGGCAAAGTTCCCGTGATGGGCGGATTCATTGGCGCGAATCGCTCCGGTATCACCACGACTATCGGCCGCGGAGGCTCTGATTTTTCCGCCGCCATTTTTGGCGCCGGCCTTCACGCCGAGCGCATCGAGATCTGGACCGACGTCGATGGCATGATGACCACCGATCCGCGTATCACTCCTACCGCGCGACGCATTAAGGTCATCAGCTTCGACGAGGCCGCCGAGCTCGCCTATTTCGGAGCCAAGGTCCTGCACCCGGCAACCGTTCTTCCCGCAATTCAGCAGAACATTCCCGTCTACGTTCTCAATTCCCTCAACCCGACTTGCGAGGGGACCAAGGTCACGGCTCGCGCTCCGCGCTGCTCGAATATTTTCAAGGCCATCGCGCTCAAGAAAGAAAATCACTTTGGTCGAAGTCGCTGCCCCGCGCCGCTTGCTCGTCCGCGGATATCTGAAGTCCATATTCGAAGCCTTCGACCAGCACGAAGTGGCCGTCGACGTCGTTTCCACTTCCGAAGTCAGCGTGTCCGTGACTGCCGAGACGAATGAATCCATTCCGGCGTTGGCCGCCGATCTCGCCAAACTTGCCGACGTAAAATATGAAGGTCGCAAAGCCATCGTCTGTCTGGTTGGCGAGAACTTGCGCGACCGTCCCGGAATCGCCGCTAAGGTCTTCGGCATCTTAGAAGACGTGAAGATCCGCATGATCTCGCAGGGCGCTTCTGAAATTAATTTGACGTTTGTGATTGAAGAAGACGACGCGGCCGAAGTTGTCCGCCGCCTGCATCACGCATTCTTCGCCGAAGTCGATCCTGAAGTTTTCGCGTAATTTCTTCACCGCCGAGTCGCCGGGGACGCCGAGAGAATTCAGAGAACAAGGCTTTTGGCTTTTGTTTGTTTTCGTTTGTTTTTCTCGGCGCTCTCCGTGTCTCGGCGGTAAAAAGGTCTTACCATGAACCTCCTGATTCTAGGCCGTGGCAAAACTGGCTCTGCGGTCGCCGAGATCGCACACGCTCGCCGTCATCACGTTCGCGTTCTCACTTCCTCCGATAATCCTGGAGCGTCCGCGCTCAGCGCCAACTCGCTCGCGACCACCGATGTCGTCATCGATTTCACTACACCCGCCGCGGTCATCGACAACGCGGAAGCTTGCATCCGCGCCAAGAAGAATATCGTCATCGGGACCACCGGCTGGTACCACCAGTTGCCGCGTTTGCGGGAGATGGTTGTCGCCGCCGATACCGGCCTCGTTTACGGTTCCAACTTTTCCATCGGCGTGAACCTCTTTTTCGAAATCGCCGCCGCCGCCGGAGCCGCCCTCAAATTCGATTACTCGGGACAGATCTTCGAGCGCCATCACGAACACAAGAAAGACGCTCCCTCCGGCACTGCCCTCACCATTCAGAAGATCGTGCGCGAGTCGTCCGGCGATCCGCCGGCTCAAGACCTCGAGATCGTCTCCTTCCGCGAAGGCGATGCGGTCGGCATGCACGAACTGGTCTTTAACTCCCCGGCCGATCGAATCTATCTCTGTCACGATGCCAAGTCCCGCCACGGATTCGCCGAAGGCGCCGTCCGCGCCGCCGAATGGCTAGCCACGAAAAAAGGCTTCTTCGATTTCCGCGACGTCTGGCGCGAACTCTGATCTTCGCTGAATGCCGTTAGCTTTTACCTTCGTGAACCTTCCTGCCCCGGAGGTAAAGGTCTTCTTGCCGGGGATTACCGCGAAAAGTTGTCGAGAACCCGTTTCGCGATTTTCCCTACACCCCCCTCCAGACTCAGGCACCAATGAGGGGCTCGTCCTAAATGCCTCAATTTCTGCAGTCCATACTCGAACCTCTACCCTCCCTCCGAGCACCACGCTAGCCAAATGCAAGCCTCTGCCGGAAGAGTTATTCTTGCAGTATGCAACTCCGAGGATGTGGCACGGCTCTCGTCACCCCGTTCGCCCAGGACGGCTCGGTCGACGAAGGCGCTCTACGAAATCTAGTTAACTGGCAGGTCGAATCCGGAATCGACTTTCTGGTTCCCTGCGGCACCACCGGCGAGACGCCGACGCTCAATCATGACGAGTGGCTGCGCGTCATCGACCTCACCATCGAAGTAGTTGCGGGACGCGTCCCGATCGTCGCCGGCGCAACCTCCAACTCCACGCAAGAGGCGGTCGCAAAAGCCAAAGAAGTCGCCGCGCGACCCGGCGTGAATGCGATCCTCACGGCTTCTCCGTACTACAACAAGCCGACGCAAGAGGGCCAATATCGGCACTTCCGCGCCATCGCCGAAGCCGTCGACAAGCCCATCATTCTCTACAACGTTCCGGGACGCACCTCCGCCAATCTCGAACCTGCGACCCTCGCCCGATTGACCGAGGTTCCGAATATCGCTGGCGTCAAAGAAGCCAGCGGCAACATGACGCAGATTGCCGAGGTGTTGAACCTCGTGCCTGAAACTTTCCTCGTACTCTCCGGCGATGACGCCGTGACGCTGCCCGTGATCGCCCTTGGAGGAATTGGTGTGATCTCGGTCGTCTCGAACGAGATTCCCCGCGAGATGTCTGAGATGACGCGCGCCGCTCTCAACAACGATTGGCCCGCGGCACGCGCCCTGCAGCGTAAGTATCTCCCGCTGATGCAGGGCAACTTCATCGAGTCGAGTCCACTTCCGGTGAAGGCCGTGCTGGCGATGATGGGCAAGATTGAAGAGGTTTATCGCCTGCCCTTGCTGCCCATGCGCCGCGACACTCGTTCGAAGATCCAGAAGATCGCCACCGACGCGGGACTAATCAGTCGCCCCGCCGCTGCACCCGCCGCGACCGAATTCTATGTCTACGAGAATTGGGCAGCGGGGCCGCACAAAGCCATGTTGCACCGCGCATCGTGCGGCCAATGCAACTCCGGCAAAGGACGTCCCACCGGACACGATCCCAATCACTCGCGCTGGCACGGGCCCTACGTCAACGTCACCGACGCCCGCGCCGCTACGCACGAAATGCCAGGAGTGTTGATCCGCAGCGAATGCAAGTGCGTCGCATAGGGCTGCTATGCTGCACTACTTTCAGCCGCTCGCATCCGGCTCTTACCCTTTAGCTCTTAGCTCCTGGCGTTTTGAATCATCTTATGGCGAATAGTCTGTACGCATTGAAATTGGCGATTGAACGGCTATCAGCCACCAAGACGATCAGCAGTGTGGATGAAGCGCGTCCCATCTTTTTCGATTTCCGATCGGCCCTGACGCGCGGAGAAGTTCGCGCCGCCGAGAAGCTCGATGGACGCTGGGTGGTCAATGCCTGGGTGAAGCAAGGCATCCTGCTTGGCTTCCGTCTCGGCGAACTGCAGCAAATGTCGGACGGCGACGTCCTCTCCTTCATCGATAAAGACACCTTCCCTGCCCGGCGTCTGACCGTCGCCGACCGCGTTCGCCTCGTTCCCGGTGGTTCATCGATTCGCGAAGGAGCTTACGTTGCGCCCACTGTGATCTGCATGCCTCCCATGTTTATCAACGTAGGAGCCTATGTCGATGAAGGGTTCGATGATCGACTCCCACGCGCTGGTCGGCTCCTGCGCCCAAATCGGTAAACGAGTCCATCTCAGCGCCGCCGCACAAGTCGGGGGCGTGCTGGAGCCTATCAACGCCGCTCCCGTCATTATCGAAGACGACGTGCTGATCGGCGGCAATTGCGGAGTTTATGAAGGCACGCTGGTGGGTGCTCGCGCGGTTTTAGGCTCGGGAACAATTCTGACGAGATCGACGCCGCTCTATGATCTGGTTCGCGGCGAGATCTATCGCGCCTCAGCGGAACACCCATTGAAAGTGCCCGAGGATGCCGTCGTCGTCCCCGGCTCCCGCGCCGTCAAGAAAGGCAAGGGCATCTCCGACGATTGGAACCTGTCTCTGTACACGCCCGTAATCGTGAAGTATCGCGACGACAAAACCGAACGCGGAATCGAGCTGGAAGACTGGCTGCGCTAGACGTAGAACGCGATAAACTGAAAGCATGGATGTCGTTCTTTCAGCAGACTACAAGATCGTAATCCCGCTTGAAGCTCGCGAGGCATTGGGCCTGAAACCCAAGGACAAGGTGCTTGTAATTATCAGAAGCGGAAGCCTGCTCCTCCTGAAGAAACCGAAGTCCTATCACGTCGCAATTCGAGGACTGGCTCGTCGCGCTTATCCCGATACTTATCTTCGAAAAGAACGCCAAAGTTGGGACTAGAACCAATTCATGACGGCAATGTCGACGATCGGGCACCGGTAAGTTGCATCTGCTCCGCCGCCAGCCGTTTCCGCATCTCCAGATGCTTCCCGCGAAAATGTGCCCGCGCTCGTCCGCCCCAGGCGCGAACGAAATAATAGTTGAGCGCGCACCCGATCGCCGAACTGGCAATCGGAATCAGGCGTCCAGCCCACTTCTCGACCACATCTGAGCCTGCTTGCACGGCGATTCTCTGAATCACCTTCGGAACAAACTTGTTCACCACTTCTTTTTCCAACAGCTCGCGGCTGATATCGACACCGGCAGCGCTGGCGGCGGCAATCCATAACTCGGCGATTTCGCTGTCGGTATTCAATTCGAAGCCGTAGATCAAACTGAGCTTCTGAATCGTGCGCATGGTAATGGTCGAAAGAACACCCAAGTCGGGAACAATCGTTAGAATTCCACCCAGTCCAAAACCAGCGCCTTCGGCAGCCGCGAGTTTCATGCCGCCGTGAATCACGGACTCGGCAACATCGTCCAGTCGTTCGACCGGCAAAGTGTAAACGCCATGAAACGTAGCCAACGGGAGATCGTGCGCGACACGCAATTGCATCAGGAAGCGATCGGGATCGACTTTAACCGTGTCATAGGCGCGGGTCAGGCCGCTGCGGATTGCGCCTTCGACACGGCGCCGCAGCCAGGACCGCTTTTCTATGCCAGTTGAATCCGCCATCTGCGATTAGTCTAGCAGTCCAGTCAGACTCAGGATCATCCCGCAGTCATCGGACCGTTCCCATCTTCTAACCTTGAAGTTAATGCCCTTGGGATTGTTGCGATGAAGCTGTGTGCTAGCATCGACTTTGCTAATGTCAACTGGAAAACTGCACATCGTTCCGCTGGGCGGGATGGGCGAGTTCGGTATGAACTGCATGGCCATCCGCTACGGCGATGACATCGTCGTTGTCGACGCCGGATTAATGTTCCCCGAAGCTGAACTGCTAGGCGTCGATATCGTCGTTCCCGATATTTCTTACCTGCTGGAAAATCGCAAGCACGTGCGCGGCATCGTCCTGACGCATGGCCACGAAGATCACATCGGCGCTTTGCCGTGGATTCTCAGCGAGCTCAACGTCCCTGTGTGGGCGACCGAATTCACGCTGGCCTACGTCGAAGACAAGCTGGATGAGCATCAGTTGCTCGATAACGCCGATCTGCGCGAGATTCGTCCCGGAGAACGTTTCAAAGTTGGGCCGTTCACCATCCATCCTTTGCAGGTCACGCACAGTCTTGTCGATTGCGTCGCGCTGGCCATCCAAACGCCTCTCGGCGTCGTGCTGCATACGGGAGATTTCAAGGTTGATCCAACTCCGACTGATAATCGGCTGTTCGATCTACACGGTTTCGCCGAGTACGGAAAAGAAGGAGTGCTGGCGCTCTTGCAGGACTCAACCAACGTCGAGCGCAAGGGATACACGCCGAGCGAACGCGCCGTCCACCGCAAGTTTGAAGAAGTGTTCGTCCGCACCAAGCGGCGTCTCTTTATCTCCTGCTTCTCGTCTTCGATTCATCGCATCAAGCTGACCGTTGACATGGCGCGGGAACATGGCCGCAAGATCTGTTTTATTGGCCGCTCCATGGAAAACTCCTCTGAGATCGCCGAAGATCTCGGATATATCCAGATTCCCGATGGCCTGTTAATCCACCCGGGCGAGATGAAAAATTATCCACCGGAAAAAGTTTGTGTTCTGATCAGCGGCACACAGGGCGAACCCATGTCAGCGCTATCGCGCGCCGCGGTCGACAATCACAAGCATGCGAAGATTGAAAAGGGCGATACCGTTGTTCTGTCGTCGCGCATCATCCCGGGCAACGAGAAGGCAATTTACCGCGTAGTCGATCATTTGTTTCGCCGGGAAGCGTTCGTCATCTATGACGACGGCTCGTATCCCCCCATTCATGTCAGCGGACACGCCAGCCAGGAAGAACTGAAGCTCATCATCAATCTCGTGCGGCCCAAATATTTCATTCCCATTCACGGCGAATACCGGCAGCTCAAGCTGCACGCGGAACTCGCCGGATCAATGACGGGAGCGGTTGGCAAGGTGATGCTGATCGAAAGCGGAGACGTTCTCGAGATCGACGAGCACGGCGCCCGCAAAGCAGGACGAGTGAACGTTGGGCGCGTCTGTATCGATTCCGGCTCGCGCACCGACGTCGTCGAAGACATCGTGATCAAAGATCGCCGTCATTTGAGCGAAGACGGATTTGTGATGCCGGTGATCGCGATCAACAAACTGACGGGACGTGTCGAAGCAACGCCCGAGATTGTGACGCGCGGATTCAATCCCGGCGAAACGATCTCCATCGACCGCATCAAAGAAATCGTTACCGAAACGCTGGATGCATCCAGCGCCGAAGAGAAAGCCGACTACGGTGTGATCAAAGAGAAAATCCGCACCGACCTGAAGCGCTATATCTCCCGCCAAACGCAGCGAAGGCCGCTGATTATGCCGGTAATACTGGAGATCTAAAACCACACACTGCCAAGACGCGCGGAATGGGAAAGCCTCCCGAGGTTTCCGAAGCCACCACCCGCTAACGCGCTTCCCGAAAAATCGTAATATAGGGTGCATGGTTTCTCTTCGCGACATTCAGGCGGCCCAGTCCCTTCTGGCAACAATCGCGGTCCGCACGCCTTTGCTGGAATGGACGGCGGCTACTGATTCTCGCAAGCTTTTCCTCAAACTTGAAAACCTGCAACCGATCGGCGCATTCAAGTTGCGCGGGGCGTACAACAAGGTTGCGTCTCTCGATGATGCGGAGCGCGGACGTGGAGTTATTTCCTATTCCAGCGGAAATCACGCGCAAGGGGTCGCGTACGCAGCCCGCGCGCTGGGCGTGAAAGCGATCATCGTCATGCCAGGAAATGCTCCGAAGAACAAGATCGAGGCAACCCGCGCTTTAGGAGCAGAGATCGTGCTGGTGGGTCCCGCCAGTGAAGAACGGCGGCTTCGCGCCGAAGAACTCGCAGCAGCCCACGGATACGTGATTGTGCCTCCTTACAATGATGAGAAGATCATCGCCGGACAAGGAACAGTGGGATTGGAAATTCTGGAGCAACTGCCCAATGTCGAAACCATACTGGCCCCGGTCGGCGGAGGCGGATTGATCAGTGGCATTGCGGCCGCGATCAAACTGAGCAATCCTAAAGTGAAGGTGATCGGCGTCGAACCCGAACTGGCGTCCGATGCGCGTGCGAGTTTTCGGGCCGGGCATATCATTTCGTTTGCGGCGGAGCAGGTTTCGCGAACGTTGGCGGATGGTCTCCGAACACAAAGTGTGGGAGCTATTAATTTTGAGCACATACGCACGTTTGTAGATGACATCGTTAGCGTCACTGACGACGAGATTTTTGAAACGACCCTGAGACTGAGCGCGAATCCACAAACTTTGGCTGAACCGAGCGGAGCCGTCGCAACCGCGGCTTTTCTCTTCCATTCCAGCGAACTGCCCGATACCAAGATGAATGTGGCTGTGATCAGCGGCGGGAACATCGATCCGATACTGCTGGCCGACTTGCATGATCGGAGCGTTCGCGGGAAAACGGTACAGACTACGACACGATAGGTGAGATCCGCATGATTCGTTTCGGAATTGCAGGTTTTGGATTACATGCCACTAAACGGCTGATGCCGGGATTTGCGCTGGCTGGGGATTGCAAGGTGGTGGCGCTGTCGCGCCGCGATCCCAAGAAAGCACGTGAGGCGGCTGCGCAGTTTGCCATCCCGCACGTTTTTGACACGACAGCGGAATTAAGCCGCTGCTCCGAAGTTGATGCCGTGCTCGTGACCACTCCGAATGCGAGCCACTTGCAGGATGTCCTGGCAGCCTTGGATGCCGGGAAGCCGGTTCTCTGCGAAAAGCCGATGGGTATAGACGCAGACGAATGCCGCCAGATGGTGGAGGCGGCTCGCAAGGCAGGACTTCTGCTCGGCGTGGCCCAGGTGTTTCGGTTTGAGGAAAGCACAGCGAAGTTTCGCGGGCGCGTGGCCGCTGGGGACGTTGGCCGGCCGATCTTTGCGCGTGCCGAATTCTCGTTTCCTGGCATCGGCCATCAGCGTACATGGATGAATGACCGCTCGATTTCGGGAGGCGGCCCCATTGCCGATATCGGCGTTCACTGCATCGATGCTCTTCGTTTCATACTGCAGGACGAACCCAATCGAGTAACCACCGTCGGACGGTCCGACGAACATTCCGGAGATGTCGAAGCGGCAGCGGTGGTGACATTGGAGTTCGAGCAGGGCACGTTGGCCACGGTTTCGGTTTCCACCCGGGCTCAGTATCGAACGCCGCTTGAAATCGTAGGGGACGCTGGCACTCTGCGAGCCGACGACGCCCTCAACGTCGAGAGGCCGGTCAAAATCGAGCTCTGGCGAGACGGAAAGTGCACTGCGGAAGATGTTGTTTCCAACCGGCTCGCATATGCCAAGCAGGTCGAGCGCTTTGCCCGTGCGGTCGAGGGTTTCGAGCAATTTCCTGCGCCTGGCGAGGAGGGTTGGCGCAACCAGCTGATCCTCGATGCCGCCTACCTCAGCTTACGATCCGGTAGGGCGGAAGACATTGCGTTTAAAGCTTAAAGTAAAGGATGAAGACCCAGAGAAACCGAGAACGCTCGTCGTTGGCGCGCCTCCGCCGCTAAACGCCTGCTTTTCCGCAAAAAATAAAAGCGCCCCGAATCCCTAAGGATTGCGAGGCGCCTAAACAGCCCTCCCCAGAACTGCTCACCTGCAAATATATGCGGAGCCGCCAGCGAGCGGAATCCCACTCGTGAGCGACTCGGATGGCACGAACGAGCTACTTGCTAAATTCGGGGCGCGTGGTACCATCGGTTACCTTGTGACTGATTACTATCGGTCGCACCCTGAACGTGTTTCCTCCCCCCGGTCTTTCGAAATCGAGTCCACGGGAGATTGCTCGTTCGATTCTGGCTGAATTATGGGCCGGAAGCGAGAGCGGGGTTGGGGTACAGCGGATTGTTTCAAGTGTGCAGGGGATTGCAGTCCGAATTACGACCAGGAACGGAATAACCGACTTAAGCTGTTGAGAAATATAGACTATAAATGGTCGGTTAGTTTGGTACGACAAGTGCTCTATTCAGTGAAGGCGACCTATACCTTGAATCACAATTCAAGATGAATCTTGGGGTAGTAAAAATTTGGAGGGTATTTAAATGAGGCGAGTGGTAGTTCTTGCATTACTGGCATTGGCTTTGCCGATGGCCGCATGGGCGGACGGTATTACCTTAACGAATCAATTCGGCAGCATTTCGATTTCGACATCGGGTATCAGCTCGATCGGATCGCAACTGACGAGTTTCAACGGAATCGTCGCTCCGGCAGGACATTCATTGGGAACGGTGAGTTTCACGACCGGCGCTCTGACCAGCGGTTCGCTCGCATTGGGCGGAACGTTCTCGGCAACCGGATCAACTTTCGTCGTTATCGGCAAAGGTAACTACGGAGAGCCAAAAGGAACCATCTTCAGCGGCAGCTTCGTGGGGCCGATTACCTGGACGCTTCTGAGCGGGACCAAGGGCGGCACACAAGAGTTCGCGTTAACCGGCACGATCGAGGGGATGTTGTACACCGGTCGCATGGTGAGCGGAACCACAACTCAGGATATCTACACCACTAAAGGTCAGCTCGCCAAAGGGATTGGACACATCAAACTTGGCACGACGACTCTTTCCACTCCAGAGCCAGGG
Source organism: uncultured Acidobacteriaceae bacterium (assembly GCA_963846085.1). GTDB lineage: Bacteria > Acidobacteriota > Terriglobia > Terriglobales > Acidobacteriaceae > Acidiflorens. The sequence continues at coordinate 395,054 of CAWJUN010000001.1, forward strand.
ACACTTGGCCTCCTCGGAACGGGACTGGTCGGAATCGCTGGCATGTTCCGCCGTAAGCTAATCCGCGGATAGCTTTAGTATCATAAGGTTCGCCCAGAACACTCAACTCATGGCCCCGCCGCAAAGGCGGGGCTTTTGATTGTCTAGGACAATCCCAACCGGAATTGCTTCCAAGCTGAATCGGTTGTTCTCCTCGGAATCCTTCGGCGCGAACGCCGATTTCGGTCAATCTCCATTCCCTCGCTCCATTCCCTTCCCAACCCGGCTCTCTCCGTTGCTTGAGTTACCCCCGTAACGACCTCAGGATCCTTTGGCGTTGACCTAGACGCTCCGCAAACCTACAGTCAGGCGCAGGGGGACGTATGAAGGATATCCATGAGGTTTTGCGCCGTAAGCAGGCGCAGTACGCGCAACTAGGAAAACAGATCGAGATGCTGCAGCAAGCTGCTGAAAAGCTGCGCGAGGTCGCACCCCTTCTAGCCGAGACTGACGCTGAAGACGATAGCGCCGTGTCTGGCAGAAGTGGACGACGAAAACTCCAACTCCATGGCCGCGAAAGCTGGGGCATCAACGACTGCGGCCGCGAAACCTCGCAGCTCGACCCCGCGCTGGCCGTAGAAAAGTAAGGAACAAGCATAGGAGCGAGGCGGGAGGATTCAGTTCGATGATATTGCAGGCTCTGCTGGTGTCGAAGGACGAAGCAGCGGCGGAAACGCTGGTTCAGGTTCTGGCGCAGTTCGGGGTGGCGGTCGATCGGTCGAATGCGGCCGATGTCGCCGTCAACCGGCTCTCCGACGAACGCTTCGATCAGGTTATCGTCGACTTTGACGATCCTGAAGGGGCAAATTCGGTGCTCGAAGCCTGCCGGAACCTGCAAGGTCCCGATCGCAATTCACCCGTCACTGTTGCTTTGCTGCAAGATGCGTCGCGCATTCGCACCATACTAGGCAGCGGCGCCCACTTCATCCTCACCAAGCCTCTATCTGAGGAGCAGGCGCACAACACTCTACGGGCCGCCACAGCGCTGCTGAAACGTGAACGGCGGCAATCGTTGCGAGTCGCTGTACAAGCCCCGGTTTCCATCCACGCCGAAGAAAACAATACGATCGAAGGCATACTGCTAGACCTGAGCACGGGCGGCATGGATGTTTTGGCGGCAAAACGGCTTCCAGCGGACGCTTTGGTTCGCGTTTCCTTTGAACTTCCCGACGCCGGTGGAAGCATTGAAGCGGAGGCGGAAGTAGCTTGGAGCACCGCCAACGGTCAAACCGGCTTCCGTTTTCTCGATATCGAAGTCAACATGCGGGAGCTGATGAGCGATTGGCTCACGGCCCGTGCACACGACGCCCTGCCGGAAGAGCCAGACGCGGTCAGCCAATGCAAACTCACCGATCTTAGTTTGGGCGGCTGCTATGTGCAGACCGACAGTCCATTTCCCCAGAACTCCGCCGTCGATCTATGCTTGCGCGCCACGGGAATGGAAATTCACGCCGAAGGCCTGGTGCGAGTCATGCATCCCGGGCACGGAATGGGAATCGAATTCCCTGCCCGGACGGAAGAACAGCGGAAGAGTGTTGGCGAGTTCATCGAATTTCTCACGGGGCAGCCTGGCGTTACACCGCAGCTCGAAACATCACCACGGGCGCTGGTAGCAAACACGGTTGATTTGAGCCAGACCAGTGGTACGGGCAGCGATACCGATGATCCACTTCTCGAACTGCTTAGAACCGGAAACACGATAGAAGAAGATGAGTTTCTCGCCGAACTGCATCGTCAGAGAACTCCAGCCGGCGTCAGCGAGTAGACGCGGTCGTTATCTCGCTTAACACTCCCTTTGAAACTTCCGCAGACCTCGTAACATCTTGTTCGATCGACTGTGGTGTCTTCGCACTTGTCACGCATCACCATCAAACGGACTCCAGTGTCGGCACGCCGCTCGCGGGGACTCCGCCAAAGCGGCGTTCACGACGGTTGAATTCCGCGAGTGCAGCATCGAGATCGACGGCATCGAAGTCTGGCCACATCCGGTCCGTAAAAAGAAGTTCGGCGTAGGCGGACTCCCAGAGCAAAAAGTCTGAGAGACGCTTTTCACCCCCAGTGCGAATCAGTAGGTCCACTTCCCCGCTTTCCGCGATCAGCGTCTCCGCCAGCCTGCGGCCAAGCCGATCGGCGGAAGGCGCTTCATCTGCCGCGAACAGCGAGCCAGCTACGGCGGCGGCGCGAGTAATCGCATCGCGCGCGGAGTAGTCGACCGCGATTCGCAGATGCAGGCGATGCCCTCCTGCCGTTGCGGTCTCTGCCGCGGCGATCTCGCGTAAGAGTAGGGTGGGCAAACGATCGCGGCGGCCGATGATCTCGAGACGGATGCGGTTCTGACGAAGCTTTTCGGTCTCGAGGCGAAGATAGGCTCGAAGCAGCCAGAAGATGCTGTCAACTTCGGAAGCTGGCCGTCTCCAGTTGTCGGACGAAAAAGCGTAGAGAGTCAGACAGCGTATACCGAGATCGGGAGCATGTTCGACGACGCGCCGAACGCTGGCAATTCCGGCGCGATGTCCGGCTACGCGCGGCAAGCCCCGGCGCGTTGCCCAGCGGCCATTGCCATCCATGATTATGGCAACATGTAGTTTGTTTGGTCTTACACTGTGCATTGCGAAACTCTCTTCTGGAGAAGACTCATTCGCCGAGTTCCCGCTGTTTTCTTCGGTACCTGATTTCGTCAGGTTTCTTTATTTTTCGTGCGCTCTAAGGAACGAGCTGCGTGCCGCTGGTTTCGGCTGGGCCGACTGCTGGCAGTGAGCTATACCAGTCGATCCCGCGAGTGAAATACATGGCAGCAGTCATAAACAGAAAGCTTGCGATTGCGCCCACCAACAGTGCGTTGTCTTCGAGCCGCAGCATCATATAAATCAGTACATAGAGAAGAGTGAAAATCGCGAGTGCCCGCATTCCTTGCGATCGGCTGGAGAATATCCACGCGGCGTTGACCGACAGCAAGGCGACCGTGGCGGAGCCTGCGAGCAGAAAACCGAAGTCGAAACCGATTCGTTCAGCAAGAGATAGCAGGAGGAGATAAAAGATGATCTGCGCGATTCCGACCAAGACATATTGCGCGGGATGAACGCGCTTTCCAGTCGTAACTTCAAAAACAAAGTAAGAAAGGAAAAGCAGTCCGAGGAACAGAACTGCATATTTGAGGGATCGGTTGAGGGATTGATAAGGGTCTGCCACTTCGATAAACGAAACGCCCAGGGCGGTTGCGTCGAGCCCGCTGATCGAGTTGCTTGGTCCTTCCGCTCGCACTCCGCGAGCGATGAAAGGTACGGACCACTCTGCCGTGAAGCCTCCGGTCGAGACGTTCCTGGTTATGGGCAGGAATCCGCCATCAAATCCTGGACTTGGCCAATCGCCTTGCATAGCGACATGGGTCGTCTTACCGTAGGCAAGGAGTGCCAGGCGTTGCGCACCAGAAAATCGCAAAGCGGAAGCAACCGTAAATTGCGCGTCGGGTTTCGCGAAGCTGTCGGCTTTGGCGCCGAGTAAAGCCAGTTTGGTGTGTAGATTTTGATCTCCGCTGGAAGTGACGTCCTGGGCGACTTGGGCCGGAACCAAAGTGACTGCCTTCCCCTCGACCGTCAAGGTGGCGTCGGCCAGCGCTCCGCGGGGATCGCTAACTCCCACAACGATCTCAGCCCGGCTCCAGTCGAGTTGGGCATCTTGCGGAAGTGCAGCGGGCACTCCGGTCAAATCAAAGGTCGCATCAAGATTCAAATCTGCCTGAAACACTGGCACCTTGAACAGGGAAAGCCTCCGCTCCTCGGTCTTCGTCTTGAGAACGGCCGAGGCCAGTGCTGGAAATACGAAGTAGGTGCCGTGCTTTGCAAACTCCGTAGGCAACTGCGGTGGAATGTTGTAGGGGATGGCGAGGGTCGGTCCGAGAAAGGTCTGCTGGCCGCCGACGTGGCCGGTGATCTTACTCACCACTTCCGCTGCTCGCGAAGTTCGATCGTCAACCAATCCTCCCACAAACAATGCCGGGATGGTCATGAGGAGCGCGAGTCCACAGACCACGATGAGTTTCACACCCATCGATCTGGACCGGAGCCGAATATGCATTCCTAACGGGAACACTGAAGAGTCACTCACTGATTCCTCCTGAAGTCGCTTCACTTTGCACTGCAAAGTTATTACACAAAAAATTTTAAGCCCGCGATGCCGCCAAGTTTTGCAGCAGACGTCCGGCTGGGTCTTCTTCCGTGACCTTAGCGGCATCGCGGACGACTTGTTCCAGCGTGGATAGATATTCGATATAGCGCGCGCGCCCCGAAGCAGTGATCCGGCAGATCGTTAAGGGCCGGTTGCGTTCATGTTTCTTGACACTCTCAACCATCTTCGCTTGCTCGAGCACGCGGAGATGCCGGTTCAAATTGCCGTCGGTTAGAGCACAGAGTTGTTTGAGATCTCCAAAGGCTAACCCTTTGGGATTGGTAATGAGGGACGTAAGTACGCTGAGCCGAGCCCGCTCATGAATGACGCGGTCGAGGCCTTCGTAGGCGAAACGGGCTTCACTGGCTGGGGCTTTAGGCTTCATCGTCTGCGCCCTCATCGACTTCTTCTTCCCTGCTCTGCTTCGCCGCGAGGAGGATCCCTGCCACTAGTAACTGACCCGCTCCGTACGGAATGCCCATGGCCCATGGCGACAGAGCTCGGTTATCTCCCAGGGCGATGCAGGTCAGCCCCGTCAGTAAGTAAAACGCGCCCGCCGCGGCTACTGCGCGCGGAAGAAAGCGGCAAGACGAGAAAATGCCCAGACTGAAAATAATCTGCCAGAGTCCGGGAAGCATCCATGTTGCGCTCGGAACGGAGCGAACCAACACGAATGTAATTAGCGCACCGGCGCCAGCCGACGGAAGAAACTGCTCCACCGCCATCCGAATCATTTCGTCCGCCATGCCCGAATGAATGCGGCGCGTCCGCGCGAACATCTGGATCCCAATCACGCCAGCCGACAGGACGGCGGTCCAGATCCAAATGGTCAAATAGGCAGAGATACGACTTGCGGGATCGGGCAACCACAGCGACTGCGCCCCTGCAGCAGCAACCGCCAGAACGCCCGTACTGGCCAGGGTCGCGGGTCCATAGCCGCGAAATTCCGTGCTATGCGCTACCTGCCTGCGGATGCTGCTGATATCGCCAAGCGCTTTGTGAAGGTCGTTCATGCTTCAGATCGTACTACGAAACTAGCTTTGCATTGCAAAGTACCCTAGCCGGAAGCGCTTGTCAAGCCCCCTAAATAACCGTACGTCTGGCCGCGGACCTCGCCGCCAAACTGAGCACTTCCGCAATTTTCAGGATGAAATAGAATGGCACAGCCGCGGAGACGTGTTGGATTCGCCTCTGAAACGGCACGGGACGTGGCAAGCCGCATACTTACGGGGAAAGCAGAGTGTTGAATTGATTCGGAGCCCTATCGCGCGCGCGATCGTATTGGCTGGGGCCTGCCTGCTCGCCATCTCTCCATTTTTCTGGTGGGGCAGTCCTTCCGGGCACGACTTTGAATTCCACATGTTCTCGTGGATGGAGGTTCTGGGGCAGTGGAAACAGGGCATCGTGTATCCACGATGGGCGGGACTCGCTCATTTCGGATATGGCGAGGCGCGATTCCTGTTTTACCCGCCAGCTTCGTGGACGCTTGGCGCCGCGCTGGGCGCTGTTCTCCCGTGGGGAATTGTCCCAGGCTCGTACTGCTGGCTCGCGATCATGCTCGCGGGGATCGCGATGTATCGACTCGCGCGCGAATGGCTGCCGCCAGCGGACGCTCTCTTCGCGGCCGTTTTCTACGCTGTCAATCCTTACCACCTGCTGATCATTTATTGGCGGAGCGCCTATGCGGAATTGCTGGCGTCTGCCCTACTACCACTTCTCGTGCTATGCATTTTACGCATCCAGGAGTCGCGAGACGGAGAAGCTGGCCAATCCCTATTGCGGCCGACTTTGCAATTGAGTTTGGTTTTGGCCGCAGCGTGGCTCACGAACGCTCCTGCGGCGGTGATGATTCACTATTCGACGGCGGGTCTGGCGCTCCTTTTTGCAGCATTCGAAATATTCCGAAAGCCCACGCCGGAGCGGTCGCTCGCTTCGCGCACGATGCGTCCTCTGGCACGGACAGGGATTGCTATCGTACTTGGCGCAGGGCTTGCATCGTTTTATCTGCTGCCGGCCATCTATGAGCAGCGATGGGTTGAGATCAGTCAAGTGATGGCTCCGGGTGTCCGCCCGCAGGATAATTTCCTGTTCACCAAGACAGGCGATCCCGATCACAACCGTTTTAATCTTCTTGTTTCAAGCCTGGCACTCGCCGAAATTGTGGTCCTCGGATTCGCGGTGTGGTTCTCACGTCGATCTGCAATTGAGAGGAAAGGAGACGCTATCGGGCGAAATCCTTGGCTGCTTTTCTACGCCTGGGGAGTTGCCACGACTCTTCTCTTACTCTCCGTGAGCAACGTGCTGTGGCAGCATTTGCCGAAGTTCCGGTTCGTACAACTGCCCTTCCGCTGGTTGCTATGTCTGAACACCGCGCTGGCGATTCTTCTGACACTGGCGGCGAAGCGCTGGACTTCCCGTGTGCTGGCCTACGGACTTTTGCTCGGCGTGCTGATCGTCGCTGGTTATCGCATCCAGGCCCCATGGTGGGATACCAGTGATGACATCCAGGACATGAGCGATACGGTTCGCACCGGCACAGGCTACGAGGGCACCGACGAGTACGTGCCTGCAGGAGCCGATGCCTACGAGCTTAACAAGAATTTGCCGATTGTCAGCGACGATGACGGGGTCGCAGTCCCAAGCAAGATGCTCGCGTGGGGGCCAACGGAAAAACATTTCACCGTGAACACTGCCGAGCCACAAGATCTTACCCTTCGACTGTTCAGCTACCCGGCGTGGGGAGTCGTTGTGAACGGCAAGTCTGTGGAGACGGAGAAAACCGATGACACGAAGCTGATGGTCATTCCGGTCGGAGCCGGAGAGAGTGACATCCATATCTATTTTCGGCGGACCACGGACCGCTTAGTCGGAAAAGCGGTCACGCTGATAAGTCTTGTAGTCTTGATCACGCTCTGGATGAACCCGTCGTGGGTCGCGCGCCTGCTAAGAATGACGCGATTGGCGGGGACGAAATCCGGCGACCGAGAAGACGACGAGGCGGATGACCGCACCAAGGCCGCATGCGGCGAGATTCCTGCGAAGAATCCGGGAGTTTTGTAGCATGACCTCGCGGATGGTTTTACTGGCAACGTCCAATGCGGGCAAGCTCCGCGACTTTGCTGGAGCCGCCGAGCCCTTCGGCGTAACGGTCGCCAACATTCCCGGTTTTGCCTCTTTGTCTCCTGTGATTGAAGACGGGCTAACGTTCGAGGAGAATGCGCGCAAGAAGGCGGAGGGCTACAGCTTGTCCGTGCCGGGGCAATTGGTTGTCGCCGACGACTCGGGTCTGGAGATCGATGCTCTCAGAGGTTTGCCGGGCGTGCATTCTGCCCGGTACGCGGCAGATGAGCCACACGCGGCCGAATGCAACACCGACGACGACGCGAATAATGCCCGCGTTCTTCGGGAGCTAGCGAACATCGCTCCCGAGAAGCGTACGGCGCGCTTCGTGTGCGTCTTAGCTGTGGCGCGCGATGGTCACACTTTGCAAACTTTCCGCGGCACCGCGGAAGGCATCATTCTAGACGCGCCACGAGGCAACGGAGGCTTCGGCTATGATCCGCTTTTCTACTTCCCGCAGATCGACAAGACTTTCGCCGAGCTGAGCGCAACCGAAAAAGCGCGATACAGCCACAGGGGCGCGGCGTTTCGTGCGTTTCTGGAGTGGAACCGAAACCGAACTTCCTAAGATCGGAGTGCGACGATAGGGCTATTCAGGTCGTCTCCTGGCATTACTTTCCCGCCTGCATTTCGCGGCTTACGCGTTCGGCCTCGGCGAATACGCGCAAGAGATTGCCTCCGAGAATCTTGCGAATCTCGTCAGCGTGATACCCGCGATCGAGCAACGCCTGCGTGATCTTCGGCAAATCGGCGGCAGAATCGATTCCCTCTGGAGTTGCGCCACTCACGCCGTCAAAATCTGATCCCAATCCAACGTGGTCGATCCCGGCAACTTTGGCGATATGGTCGATGTGGTCGATTAACGAACTGAGGGGCGGACGTGGAATTTTGGCAGCCCACTCGCGCTCAATGCGGTCGTTATCGAGATAGGTGACGGTTTTGCCGGCGGCTTTCTGCTGATCGTCGTAGGCCTTCACCGCGGCATCGCGCTCTTTCATCTGTGATTCTGCTGCTTTGCGATAGTTCTCGTCGATAAAGGCATTGTAGAAATTAACCTGCACCACGCCACCATTCTTGGCCACGGCGCGTAGCATGTCATCCGTCATATTACGGGGGTGATTGGTGAGTGCGCGTGCCGACGAGTGCGAGGCGATGACGGGCGCTTTGCTGGTTGCAATCGCATCGAAGAACGTCTTGTCGGCGACATGAGAAATATCAACCAGCATGCCGAGCCGGTTCATCTCCAGGACAATCTGCTTGCCGCCGTCGGTCAGTCCGTTGTGATGCTCAACTTTGGGGTTGTCGATATCGCCAGACGAATCCGCCCACTCGTTGGTGTTGGACCAGCTCAGCGTCATGTAGCGCACGCCCAGGCGGTAGAAATCACGCAGCAGGCGAATATCATTCTCGATGGAGTGCCCACCTTCGATGCCGAGAAGGGCCGCGAGTTTGTGTTCGCGGTGGGCGCGTTCGATATCCGCAACGCTGAAGGCCATCATCATGCGATCGGGATGGCGCGACGCCTGCTCATAGACGGAGTCGATTAGGTCGAGAGTGTGACGGGCGAAGTGGCCCTGATTCGTTTCCGGTTCGACCCAGATGGAAAAGAACTCGGCACCGAGGTTTCCAGCCTTGGCCTTGTCGAGGCTGATGTGGCCGTGATCCTTGGGATCGGTTGATCCGATGTCGTAGTTCTCATCGAGAAAACGCTGGGGCGTGTCGGCATGGGTGTCGATAACGATTGCCGAGTTCTGGATCTCGAGGGCTTTCTTGCTGACAACGGTCTGTCCACGAACGGGGAGAACACAGGCGAGAGCGATTGCGAAATTGAATGCGAGTTTATTCATGACGAATACGGATTCTATACGACGCAGCTTGGTTCGGGCCTGACTACCTAACCCAGGCGCTTGATCTAGGAATCGACGGGTGCCTTCGCAAGTTCTTTGGGTGACTGCGATGCATGGAAATCAAGCTCTTCTAATGGGCCGCGACCTTTCCGCGAATGACCACCACCGATGCGGGCGGCAGATCGTACAGCGTGTCCTGGGCAGCATTTTGCCGCGAGCGCAAGATAGGACCATCGGGATCAGCCGTTCCGTTCGTATACGTCACAATCGTGCGGGCGGCGGCGTTTTCTGCGTGGGCCATAAAGCGGGTGAGCGGTGGATTCCATTTGTACTGCTGGCTGCCGAAGGTCGCGATCTCGACAGGGCCAGTGAATCCTGAAGTTGCGCCGTCGTCTTTGTGAAATGCAATGCGGACGCGGTGACCATTTTCCTGATCGCGATTAACGGCGAGTAGCGCCCATTGGCCATCCGGACGTTTAAGAGCGTAGGCCGTGACCAGTTCGTGGCCGGCACCGTCGTTGAGATCAGACTTCGCCGAATAGACCTGGTGTTCGGCAGCTCCGGGTTGGGCCCACTCCAGGTTAATCAACTGCGCGACAAAGAATTGTGCCAACGGTTGTTGGATCTTGTAGTCGGCGTCGACGGTGAACATGCCGAACGTGCCGGGCGAACTGTTGCAACCGGGTTCCATCTGCAAAGGCAAATAGTGAAAGTAGTAAACGCCTTTACCTCCCGCATCGAGAAGCGACCCGATGTAGTCCGCCAGCCAGAGACCGGAGAAAATATCCTGATAAGTTTCGCTGGCGGCGGAAGAAAGATTCCCTTCCGTCACGAACATCGGCATATCGGCGGGTACGCCGTCGTCATGCCAGGTCTGGATGATATGGCGTACGAGTTCTGGCTCGTCGTAAAGACTGCCCCAGGGAATCCTGCACGGATCGAGGGGATAGTGTTCAAAAGAGAAGAAGGCTAGATCTTTCATGCGTCCGTGTTGTTTGAGATAGTCCAGGAAACGTGCGGTCCAAGAGACGCGGCCGCTGGCGTCGGGCCAGACTTCAATATCTTTGTTGACGCCTTGGAATGACGGGCCGCCCAGTTTGAGCGCGGGATCGAGGCGATGGAGCGCAGTCGCCCACTGTAAGTAGAGCGCGGCATAGTCTTCGGGAAGCATGTACTGGCCGTCGGCTTCCTCACCCATTTCTACGTAAGAGATCGGGTAGTGGCGATGTTCGATATAGGCGATCTCAGCGACGGCATTCTCGGGATTGTCATAGAGCAGGGCAACCGGAATCATGGCTGGCAAGCCGCGCGTCACTCCACTGGTGAAGAAAAGATCAAACCCGACCTGAGCTTGCTTTGTCGAGGTGCGATCGGAAGGCTCATGCCATGGATCGACGGAGGAGCAATAGGTAGTCGTCTGCTCTTGATCGGATGTATGACGAAGAATGTCGTGGAACTCAATAGCGCCGCTGTCAGTTTTGGTTTGCGTTCCGAGATAGAGTTCGCGGATGGAATAGCCGACACAGTTCCGAGGATCGGCGGGACCGTCGGCATCGCAGGTATTCGAGGACTCAGTCATCCACAAACGGACGAAGCGCACGGCGACCGGCGTTGCAGAGAGGCGAATCGTCTCGGTGTGGCCCTTGCCTGTTGCGATTGCGGCTTGGGGAAAGGTCTGCCAGACGCCGCGAGTGGGCAATCGGATGGGATCATCTCCGGTCCAGTATTGGACAGCGTAATGGGTCGCGTACGGTTCTCCCCATGCGATGCGAATGCTGTCGACAGACTGAATCTGGGCTAGATCAAGCACAATCCACTGCGGATGTAAGGCGTCGCTCTCGCCGGTGTAATGCTGCGTGAGATAGGGATTGCTCTTCCAGAAGGTGTTGAGATCGCCGTCGGTCAGGCGTGAGAATCCGCTATTGTCTGTACCGTCGTTGCGGGTGAAGCCGCGACGCGGCAGCGCGTATCCGTAAGAGTAACGAAGTGTTTCCGTGGGAGTGTCTGAACCTGTGAAATAACCCTTGCCTGAAGGGTCGCTCCAACGGCCATTCGGATTCCAATGCCAGGCTTCGACGGCGAGCTCGGTGTTCTGCCGGAAGGACACAGGTTGCCATCCCGAAGACAGGGTTTGTTGAAGGGAGGGTGATTCCAGGTCTTTGTCGATGGCTGCGGCCGCAATCCGATCGACACCTGCTCCAAGCGTCTCGCTGGGAATGAAGTGATTGCTGGCGTGCGAAAGGTCAACCGTGATGGTCTGGGCGAGAGCACAATTGAAAAATGAGATGAGGACAAACACAGCGGCGAGAATCTTCACGCGAACGCCTCCAAGCCGATAAAAAGCTGGGTATTAAAACGATTGAATTATACGAAAGATGACACGGTCTCGCAGGTGGATTTAGCTTTGCTTGGGGAGTTGCTTTGCGGAGGCTTCGGATCGAGCTTCGGATCCTGGTGGTTCACGGAACGGTTCTACGGGAATGCGCTGGTAACACACTTCCAGAACGGTCAGGTTTTCGGTACCGCCCGGCAATTGAAGGACTACGGTGTCTCCGGCTGCCGACTTCATCAACGCGCGGCCCAGAGGTGACACCCAACTGATGTGGTTGCGGTTGAGATCGACCTCGTCGGTGCCGACGATGCTGACCACTCGCGATACTCCTGCGGCGTTGGCGTAGCGGACGGTGGCTCCGAAGAATGCCTTCGTCGCCGCTTGCCCCGATCTCGGAGCTTCCGGGTCGACGACTTCGGCGGCTTCGATTCGCTTGGTGAGAAAACGAATCCGTCCATCGATCTGGCGCAGGCGCCGCTTGCCGTACTGGTAGTCGGCGTTTTCACTGCGATCGCCGTTGCTGGCGGCCCACGCGACTACCTCGACTACGGCAGGACGTTCTCTGGTGAGCAGAAAACGGTGCTCATCTTTGAGGCGCTCGAGGCCGTTCGGCGTGATGTAGTTTTTGACATACGTCGCGGGCTCGTCCGGTTTTGGGTGTCTCGTAAACCCTTTTCGCATATCGTAGTCTTTAGTCTTTGTCTTTCGTCCTTGTAGGGCGAATCCAGTGGGATGCGACCCTTGTGGTTTGAGTGTAAGCTATCTTTTCCCTTGACTTAAGAAGACGCGGCGCCCGACCCTTGAAGCAGCGCAATCACAATCGCGATAATGATTAATGATAGTGATAAGCGAGCCCCCGCCTAGGCGGACGAAACAGTAAGCTCTTCGAAATCAAGACTTTGAGAGGGACACGGCAGGCAAGTCATTGATAGTAAAGGGTCGCCTTGAGCTAACTCGTTTGTATTCAAGACTTTGACTTTAAGTCCTTATTCCGGAATACTTTGCACCTAGGTCTATGATTCGAATAGACCAGATTTGAGGGGGGGTACCCCCACAGATATTATGCTCAACCGGGGGTATGCCTATACCACGATCATCAGCGGCAAAGATCATGGGCAAACTCTGCTCTGCTACCTGGCAAGCCTTTACACGCACTCCACCCCGGAAGGCTGGCAACAAAAACTGAACGATTGCGAAGTCACCGTCGACGGCGTCACGGCCACCGGAAGCGAATCGCTGATTTCAGGACAAACTCTGGTGTGGAAGCGTCCGCCATGGATCGAACCGGATGCTCCTCTTCATTTCGAAGTCCTGTTTGAAGATACTTATCTGTTGGCGGTCAACAAACCTGGCGGGCTGCCGACTCTTCCGGGCGGCGGCTTTATGGAAAACACCCTGCTGCGGCTGGTGCAAAAGCAAACGCCGAACGCAAACCCCGTTCACCGGTTGGGCCGAGGCACTTCGGGCATCGTGCTCTTCGCGAAAACAGCGCAGACGGCCGCTCAACTAGGCGCGGACTGGAACACATCCAGAATTCAAAAAATCTACCGGGCGCTGGCGCAGGGCATTGCAGAGCACGACGCCTACGAAATTCTCACGCCCATCGGACTTGTGCCGCATCCGCGCATCGGTTCGGTGTGGGCCGCGAGCCCGAGTGGCAAGCCGTCACGGTCACTGGCGAAGGTGATCTCGCGGGCGGCAAGCAGCACGGCGTCAAGCAGCACGGCGGGCACCACGACATTTGAGGTCAGGCTCAATTCGGGACGCCCTCATCAGATCAGGATCCATCTGGCATCCATCGGCCATCCGCTGGTGGGCGATCCTCTTTACGGTTTGTCCGGCCTGCCTCTTGAAAATCTTCCCGGGCTTCCGGGTGATGGAGGATATTTGCTGCACGCGCAATTTCTGAATTTCCAGCACCCCGTCAGCGGAGAACAAATCAATCTTGAGGCAGCTTTGCCGGATGGATTCTTGTCGCATTCAGCGGCCCCGATCGGCGACGGTCGAAAATAAATTTTTGTTGCAGAGATAGGAACTGAGCAAGAAATCGGGTGATGTTTACTGGTTGGTACTGGTGCCCCCCTCCCCGTGATCTTGAAGAATCATGAGGTTAGGGAGAATTTTCGGATGTGGTCTTTGAAAAATAAGGACTTAGCGTCAAAGTATTCCGGAAAAAGGACTTACGGGAGTTAGGGCTCTTTTTCTGGCCGTTCGAGGTCGTTTCGTCCAGAGCAAAAAGTCAATCTTGACAAGGCCGAGGGCGGGAAGGGCCTCCGGTGGGAAACCCCGGGTTTTACGCGACAGTGAGTCCCATGTAACGTCTGCCGTTTTCACTTCTTTGGGTTTCATGGGGCGCTAACCTGGGCGGGGAGATTCCTTAAACCATCCAGCAATCTTGGTCCACTCGGCAATCCCAGGTTAGCTCGCCTTCGGCTACGCGGAACCTGGGGCACCAAGCTACGCGGAACCTGGGGCACCAAGCTGTGGTGGCTTCTGCGGTTTGAAGGCTGGGCAAACTGTCGCGAAAAAAGGGAGTTCGGCTCCGCTCAACTCACGAGCGAAGCGGCGAAGTGCTGCCATGCATCGGTATGAACGAGCCAGCCAAGCAGGCTTGAATCTCCGAAAGCGATGAAGGCACCGCCTAGGATGAACGCGGGATGTATTCTCTTGGTTCGCCAAGTGTCGTAGGCGACACACGCGTAGAGCAATAAGAGATCGAGAGCAAAAAGACCTCCGGGTCCTCCGCTTCCCAGGAACGCGAGCCGGGGAGAGAGCCGTTCGAATGGAATTCGAACGACGCCGGGTGAAATCATACTCAGGGTTGCAAGCAGCATCAGGCGGCGATGCGCTTCGCCATTTTTTCGTAGCAGAATCGCCGAGGCGACGAGTCCGCCAAAGACATACAGATCAACCAACAGGAAGCCGAAGAATTCGGGAGCCGGTGGGCCGAATCCAGGCGCGGCATGCAAATTGTTATGTAAAAACCGCAGCGCCGTAATGGTCCCAACGACTACGATGACTCCCGCGAGGGTAGCGCCGGCGATCCCCAGGCGGCGGTGAACGGCCACGCGGTGCCTCGCTATCAGCGAGACTTGAACGAAGAAAAGAACGAACCATGATGTCATCAATGCGCCATGCAACTGCAGGATGACGGGCAAGGGCGTGGTTCGAAACCAATGTCGTAGATAGTAGGAAGGCGCGAAGCCGCAAAGCACGATGGAGAAGCCGACCAATCCCGCGCCAACCCAAAAGGCGTGAGACGGCGCTCGTGGGGCTGGAGCTACGGGTCTGACCTCTGTCTGGCACTCCGCGCCGCCCGTCAGCATTTTCGTCTCCCTACGAGTTAGCCATATCTTGCTGCGATCTTAATTGTTTTTTGGGGTTGCCACAATATGGAGCCGGCATGGTGATCGCGCCCGCCGAATGACACGGCGGAGGGGCAGACCTTCGACATTCGACCTCTCCACCGGCCACTCTCAGGGTTCCGCAACGGACCTGCGTTGCGTTGTTCCGAGCTCGCGCATGACGATCATCACAACTGCAACTTCTTATTTCGCCTGCGCTAGCTGCGTAACAACTGCGGCAATTTTGTCGAGTATCTGGTTCCAGCCTTCCAATTGACCGCTGTTTTTCGCGCTATCCATGGGTTCATTGCCGATGAAGGTGAGTTTCGTCTGGCCGTTTCCGAGATCCTCAAAGAGGGTTACGTCGTACGCACCGTCGATGGCCTCATGTTCGATGCCATAGGCCGCGGGCTCAACCTTGTTTCCCTTCGAGTCGGCGAAGTACATGGAGGAAACGATCTTTTCTGGGGGAACAATCTCGTGGTATTCGATTCCGTTCCAGAACTCCTGGCCATCCGGCGCTCTCATGCAGAAGAGAGATTTGCCGCCGACGCGAAAGTCCATCTGACAAACGGGGGCAGTAAAACCCTTGGGTCCCCACCACTGCATCACGTACTTCGGGTCGGTCCACGCCTTCCAAACCAGTTCGCGTGGGGCATCAAAAACTCGTGTGATCGTCATCCGTTCTGTTTCGTTCAGCGTGCTTTTTGTCATTTCTTGACCTCCAGTTTTTTCATTTCGTTTACAACCCCTTCCAGCTTGTCGAAACTCTCTTCCCAGAAGCGGCGATAGCTAAACGCCCAGTCGCTGACGGTCTTGATGGCGGCTGGCCTGAGCCTGCACACGCTCTCGCGTCCGCGCTTCGTCTTGATCACGATGCGCGCCCGCACCAGGTAGGCAATATGTTTTGAAATCATCTGCTGCGAGAGGGCAAAGGGTGCCGTCAATCCATGCACAGAGGCGGGGCCATGGGAGAGGCGTTCGATCATGGCCCGGCGGGTGGGATCGGACAAAGCGGCGAAGGTGGTACCCAATTTATCCACAACCGTATGGTAGTGGATTATTGGGCGATGTCAAGGGTGAATTTTGCGAGCCGGCAGTCCCAGGTTAGCTCGCCTTCGGCTACGCGGAACCTGGGGCACAAGGCTACACGGAACCTGGGGCAGCAGGCTCAGTTTTTGTTCCGGCAGAGACCCTTGGGAGTCCAGTCGTGGACCATGGTGGTAGCGGGTTCCGATGAGTGGTGGAGGATGAGCACGATGGACCGGCGCCGTTCGCTGCCGGTAGCAGTGAGGTGCATCGCCAATCCCATGGGAGCGACCACCGGAGGGCCACCTGCGCGGCCGATCTGCATGCGGCCATCGGAAGTTTCGAGACACGTTTCCCCGCCCAGCGTATACCAGGCCTCGGGTCCAGAGTGGACGTGCGCAGCGGCTGTCATTCCTGGCGGGAAGATCGCTTCCATCAATTGTGCGGAGTACATCTCATCGGCCACGATGGGAAGCGGGCCAATTTGAGCGACGCGATTTCCGTGGGCGGATCTCCACTTCTCATCTGCAATGGTCATCAACCAAGTCTTGCCAAAAGACTCGACAACTACGCCCTGCGGGCCCTTGTCTGCCTGCGCAGCGGTCCGTGTCGGATAGGTATCCAGGTGCCAGAACATCTGTGGTGTTGTGAGTTGACCGACAGAATCGTCAGCCAGGATCCAGCACCCGATTTCTTGTGTCCGCTCACTCAACGGCTTGCACCGGTCGCCCGGAACGGCAACACCTTGCGCGAGCAGTTGATTGCATGGGAGCAAGCGGGAACAGAGGAAGAGTATGGCGATCAGGAGCGCGCGGCGGATCATTGGTTCTGACCTCGGATGTTCTGACCTCGGATTCATTCGGTATTGGCCGTGGAGTATTGTACTCGACAGCGCGGCTGACAAGTGGTTCCCGGTTCAAGGGGCAGGATGGCCGGGCATCTATGCCGGAACTTTTCCGTCCACGCTACACTGCGGCTACACTGTTTAAGAGGCACGGTGCGCGAGTTGCGGCAATCCCAGGTTAGCTCGCCTTCGGCTACGCCGAACCTGGGGCACCAAGCTCTTTTAAAATGACCTCTCAAAAATGATCTCTTTCTCAAATATCAATAAGCAGTATGGCAAGCAGTTGCTCTTCGTGGATGCTTCGTTTCAGTTGAATCCCGGGGAAAAGGTCGGGCTGGTCGGTCCCAATGGGGCGGGCAAGACGACGTTGTTTCGGATGGTGGTCGGCGAGGAGACTCCTGACGATGGCACGGTGTCGGTCCCGAAGAAAATGACGATTGGGTATTTTCGCCAGGACGTCGAGGAGATGCAGGGGCGTTCGGTGCTGGATGAAGCGATTGCTGGGAGCGGACGCGTCGGCGATCTGCACCACGAGCTCGAAGCTTTGCAGCACGAGATGTCGGATCCTGATAAGGCTGATGAGATGGACCGGATTCTTGAGCGCTTCGGTCACGTGCAGGAGGAGTACGAGCATTTGGGCGGGTACGCGCTCGAATCGCAGGCGCGGGAAGTGCTGCACGGGTTGGGATTCAAAGACGATCAGATTGACGGCGACGTGGGGGCGCTCTCGGGCGGATGGAAGATGCGGGTGGCGCTGGCGCGCGTGCTGCTCGGAATGCCGGACGTGTTGCTGATGGACGAACCGACGAACCATCTCGACATCGAGTCCATTATCTGGCTGGAACAGTTTCTCAAGTCGTTTCCGGGCGCGTTGCTGATGACTTCGCACGACCGCGAGTTCATGAATCGTATCGTCTCAAAGATTGCGGAGATTGATGGCGGGGAAATTATCACGTACTCGGGTGACTACGATTTCTACGAGCGCGAAAGGGCGGTGCGAGAGAGCAATCAGCAGGCGGCATTCGCGCGGCAGCAATCCATGCTGGCGAAGGAGCAGCGCTTCATCGATCGTTTCAGGACGCACGCGGCCAAAGCGGCACAGGTGCAGAGCAGGATCAAGGCGCTGGACAAGATCGAGAAGATCGAACTGCCGAAGAAACGCGTGGTGGTGAAGTTTGATTTCCGAGTGCCACCGCGATCGGGCGAACAGGTGGCCGTGCTGGAGAATCTGCACAAGAGTTACGGCGCGAGGGTGATTTACGACGGGTTCAGTTTGACGATTCGCCGTGGAGAACGCTGGGCCGTCATGGGGAGAAACGGCGCGGGTAAGACTACGCTGCTGAAGATGATTGCGGGGGCAAGTGCTCCGGATGCGGGAACGGTGCGGCTCGGCGCCAGCTTGCAGATGGGCTACTTCGCGCAACAGTCGCTGGAACTGCTCAACTCCGATCTCACCGTTAGCGAACAGTTGCAGCAGGATTTTCCGCAGGACAGTATTGGTTCGCTGCGGAACCTGGCGGGGGCATTCCAGTTTTCCGGCGAAGACACGGATAAGAAGATACGCGCCCTCTCGGGCGGGGAAAAATCGCGGCTAGCAATCGCGCGCATGCTGCACAACCCGCCGAACTTCCTGGTGCTCGACGAACCGACGAATCACCTGGATCTTGCGACCAAGGAGATGCTGGTGGAGGCGCTCAAGGATTTTGAAGGCACAATGATCTTCGTATCGCATGACCGCATGTTCCTGCGCGGCCTCGGCTCACGTGTGCTGGAACTGGGCGGGGAGAGCGGCACGGAGCGCACTCCGACGGTTTATCCGGGGTCGTACGTGGAGTACGTGCAGAAGCTGGGACATGAGGCGCCGGGGATCTATTCGTAGGGCTTGCAGGGCTTTTGTGCAACGACTCGCCGGGGCGGGTATCGAAGCCTTCGTCGCAGCTTGAAACCACGTGGCAGAGAAGATGAACCACCGGGGTTACAAAATATTTGACCTTACACCCCAGATTTCGCTCAATGCTTCTTCCACATTGCAAACGCCTTTTGCATGCGCGGATCGGTAAAGAGTTTGACGCAAACCTCGCGCTCGACGGGCCCAGCCACCACACATTGCAGGTCGGTCCGCCGGGCTACCTCTTTCGCCGGGATACTAATCTGTGAAACGAACCGGCCCGCATCGGCAATCGTGGCACCGAAGACCAGTCGGTCCAGGCCCGACCAGAGAGCGCACCCCATGCACATCGCACACGGCTCGCACGTCGTATACAGGGTGTAGCTCTTGAGGGATCCCGAGCCCAGCTTCGCGCAAGCGAGTCGAATCGTCAGGGTTTCAGCATGCGCGCTGGGATCGTGGTCGGGACCAACGCGATTCACTGCGCGCATCAGGCGCTCACCCGTAGCTGTGCTCACAATGTCTGCGCCGAACGCCATTGGATGATCCGTGCTCAGAGTCTCCGCCGTGAAGGCAGCCACAGATCGCATCCGCTCGCGGTCAATCGCGCTCCCGCCATCCGCAGCCAACACGGGTGTGGCGAGAATCCCTGTGCTGAGGGACGCTACGCCAGCCTGCACCAGAAAACTCCGCCGATTTACGTTCATGCGCTTTTCTCGATCGCGGTCATGCAGAATCATACAGCCTGGGCATTTCCCTAACCGAAAAGGGCGCTTCGGGATGTTTCGTTGGCGGATTACATAACCGCGTCCGTTCCCAAGCCGCCGATTCGAAGTCACCTACGATTCATGAAAAGCCGCATGAACACGCGTCTTGTACCATATCCGCACTGAATTGTGTCAGATGGAGCGGGAGACGGGGATCGAACCCGTGACATCCAGCTTGGGAAGCTGGCGTTCTACCGCTGAACTACTCCCGCTCGACTTCGGTAGATTACCATTCCTGTTTACTCAAGACAATGTGCGGGCCTCGTCGTCGTTTTACTAGAGTCGGCGTTTCGAAGTTAGTGTTGCTCGGGGGCGGGGCTTGACGATTTGTCGGGGGCTAGCGGAATGATGGAAGGCTTCTGCGACTCGTTCGGCCGGGGGAGCACGAAGCGAGGCGAAGCGAAGAGTGGATCGGACGTTGTTCCGGATGTTGTTCCGGAGATCGTCCCGGACATCGCGTCGGGCGAATCGGACGAGTCGGGCATGGGGGCTTGGGAGGGACGGATTCCTTTGGCTTCTACGATTGACCATCGCCAGTCTTCATCGGGTCCGGGAGTGATTCCGATGGCCTCGTGAAAGGACTGGGTGGTGAAAGGCTTCGCTTGAGTCTTCAGGTGAAAGAGAAGAGTGACGTCGGATCGGCGTTCGACGGTGAGGGCGGCGCTAGTTTCGGATGCGGGGATGATGCGGGCACGGGCGGCTTGCTCGGCGTTCTCTCCGGGCTTGCGTTCGAGCGTTAGGCCGACGGTGATCTCGCGGATGTCCCAGTCGGTTCCGTTGAAGACCTGGAGTTGCAGGCTCTCATCCTGAATGGAGCCGGGGCCATCGATCTTGAGCAATTCGTTTAGCGGCAAATCCTCGACTAATACGGGCTTGATGAGCAGCGCGCTCGACTTGGAGTTGAAGGAGAGGCTGCAGGTTACATCGGGCGACGAGACTTTGAAGGTATTGGTGGCTGCATCGATGGAGAAGACGGTTTTGTCGGACTTGATCGGTCTGGCGTTCTTGGCGTCGTCCATTACCTGCGCGAGATTGTCGTTGTCGATTACGGTGTCGGCGGGACCGGGTGGCGGCGGAGGCTGTTGCAACTTCTGCTGGCGCAAGGAGCGGGCGAAGTCGCCGAGAGGCTGCGCGTTCGGGTCATCTTGCGCCGCCGCGGTCATGGGAAGCAGCAGGGCGCCGCTCACGAACAGGAGCAGGATGGGGGATGTGGAGCGCATGATTGCAATGGCCGGTGGCGCGTTCGCACTCGGCGTATCTATAGCAAGTTTAGGCGAGATGAAACGGAAGAGAAGTTACGGCTGGACACGAAGGTCGTAGCACTTGCGGGTAAGAGTGGCAAGGCGGATAGCCTCCACAACCTGCGGCGTGTTTCATGTTTGGTTAGGGACAGATGGGAACGGGGCTGGACACGCTCGGATCGAAGCAACGCGCAACGGGGCGCGTCCTGCCCCTGTTACCACTGCTTTACAGCAGGCCAGAAGCACGCATACGAGAGATGGGATCGGAGACTTGAGTGGGTTGGCGCTTGAAGACCCAGCGCGCCACTGCAATGCCTAACGCTGCATAAGCCAGATGCCAGATTTTCATAGATCGCTCCCCACGCCGGACCTCTTATAGGGGAGAGATCGGAAGGTGCCGTCGTGAAATAACAGTAACTCTGGTATATCGGCGGGTCCAGTCCACGAAGGTGCTAGTTAGTCGAGCGAAAGTCATCGAGGGTAACCGGTTGTTGGCTATTGGCTATTAGCTCTTGGCTTTTCGCTTTTCGCTAAAGGCTACTCGCTACTGGCTGATGGCTCTCGGTCCTCGCAACTTTCCGCCGCGACTTTCTCGATTGTTTTGTATTTCGATCTTTTGGAATCGTGGGTTTATGCGGTGCTCTGGCGCTAGATCTTTGAGTTTAAAAGAGTTACATGGGGGATATTGCGGGATAAGGAGTTAGGTCGGTGGTTGGCGGGGATTGGCGAACTTCAAGAACCCCATGGTGTCGGCGGTGGTGGAATCCCACCCAAGCGCAAAGAACGCGCTTGGATGGGGCACCCGAGGTCCCATCTGGGAGACACGAGCGAAACACAAAGGTCCCTCCACTTCGCTTCGCTCCGGTCGGATGACAGAGTAGAGATAGGGCCCCGATACTCTTCGGTTGCGACGACGACGATCGAGAAAAGAGTGTTAGGCGCGGTCTTCGATCCAGCCGCCGCCTACTACGACGTCTCCATCGTAGAAGACGGCGCCTTGGCCGGGGGTGATGGCGCGCTGAGGTTCGTCGAAGATGACTTGGACTTCGTCGGGGCCGGTCGATTGGATGGTTGCTGGGGCGGGCTGATGCTTGTGGCGGATCTTGACGGCCACATGCATGGGCTCGCGGATTTCGTCGGTCGAGATCAGGTTCACGCGACGAGCGGTGAGAGTTTTCGAAAAGAGCTCTGCATCGTTGCCGACGATTACCTGGCGACTGTCATTCTTGATTTGAATTACGTAGAGCGGAGAGCCAGTGGCGACACCGAGGCCCTTGCGCTGGCCGACGGTGAAATTGTGCACTCCGGCGTGCTCGCCGATGACTTTGCCGTCGGTCGTGACCATTTCGCCTCCGACGGTGTCGCGGCTGATTTCGGGAGCATTGTCTCCTTGTTCGGCGAGGTAGGCGTCGATGAAACGCTTGTAGTCTCCGCCGGGAACGAAGCAGATTTCCTGCGAGTCGGGCTTCTCGGCGATGACGAGGCTGTGCTTGCGCGCGAGTTCGCGAACTTCGGGCTTGGTCATTCCGCCGAGAGGAAACAGTGTTCGGCTAAGTTGCTCTTGCGTAAGTCCAAAGAGAAAGTAAGTCTGATCTTTCGACTTATCGGTGGGACGCTTGAGCAGCCAGCGGCCGATCTGATCGTCGTAAGTGACTTGAGCGTAGTGGCCGGTGGCAATCTGGTCGGCTCCGATCTGGCGGGCGACGACGAGAAGCTGATCGAACTTGAGGTGATTGTTGCAGAGGCTGCAGGGGATGGGCGTGCGTCCCGCGAGATATTCTTCGACGAAGGGGCGAACGACATCGCGCTCGAAGCGCTCTTCGTGGTTGACGACGTAGTAGGGGATGCCGAGAGTTTCGGCGACGCGGCGGGCATCGTAGACGTCATCGATGGAGCAGCAGCGGCCCTGGACGGATTCGGGCATGCCGGCGTGTCCGGCGAGGCGGCGCTGGTTCCAGAGCTGCATGGTGAGTCCGATGAGGTTGTGGCCTTCGGCGCGGAGCATGGCCGCGACGGCGGAGGAGTCAACTCCTCCGGACATGGCGACGGCGATGGTGGAGGAAGGCATTTTGGCTGTTCGCTGGTCGCTATTGGCTTTTAGCTCGATCTTTTGCTGGGTGTCATTTGTGCGCTGCTTGATTCGATACTACTGGAGCTGCGCTCCAGATGGGCGAAAGACTTCTTAGACGGGCGACGGTCGCGGGAATCACACTTAGGGCGAAGTCGATATCTTCGGCGGTGTTTTGCTTGCCGAGGCTGAAGCGGATGCTGGACTTCGCCTGATCGCGGCTGAGGCCCATGGCGGTCAGGACGTGCGAGGGTTCGATGGCTCCGGAGGAGCAGGCGGAGCCGGTGGAGACGGCGAGTCCTTGCAAGTCGAGGGCGATGACGAGGGCTTCGCCTTCGATGCCATCGAAGCAGATGTTTGTCGTGTTGGGCACGCGGGGCGCATCTCCGTTCAGCCGGGTGGATTCGATGCTGAGCAATTCCCTTTCGAGGCGGTCGCGGAGATCGGACATATTGTGATCCGACATGGTGTGATTCTCGCCTCGCTTTAGCCCAGCTTGCGCTAGTTCGGCGGCTTTGCCCAGAGCGACGATGCCGGGAACATTTTCGGTTCCGGCGCGGCGGGAGCGCTCGTGGCTTCCTCCGTATTGCAGGGGAGTGAGTTCGGTTCCCTTGCGGATGTAGAGGGCTCCGATGCCTTGCGGGGCGTGGACTTTGTGGCCGGAGATGGAGAGCAGGTCGCAGCCGATCCTGTTTACATCGAGCGAAAGCTTAGCGGCGGCTTGCACGGCGTCGGTATGGAAATAGACGCCGGCTTCGGCGGCGATCTTTCCTAGTTCCTCGACGGGCTGGAGCGTGCCGGTTTCATTGTTGGCAAGCATGACGGTGATTAATTTTGTGTTGGGACGGAGGGCGCGCTTCACGTCGGCGGGATCGATGAGGCCGCGGCCGTCCACAGGAATGATAGTCAGTTCGGAGCGATGGAGCGGATCCGCGAGATGCTTGCAGGCGTTGAGGACGGCGGAATGCTCGATGGTCGAGGTGATGACGTGGTCGCCGGGAGTCGTGACTCCAAAGATGGCGAGGTTATCGGCCTCGGTGCCGCCGCTGGTGAAGACGATTTCGGAGGGGCGAGCGCCGAGGAGGGCGGCGACGGATTCACGGGCGCGCTCGATGGCGGCGCGAGTTTCTTGTCCGTGATGGTGGATGGACGAGGCGTTGCCGAAGTGGTCGGTGAAGTAGGGGCGCATGGCCTCGAACACCTCGGGAAGAACCGGGGTGGTGGCGTTGTTGTCGAGATAGACGCGGCGGGACACGGTAGTTCTATTGTACTGGGAGTCGGGGGTGGGGCGAGCGGAATTGAGCGTGGATATTGGGGAGTGCAGTTGTTTGAATCAGGCGAGTTGGAGAAAAATGGGGGGCGAGATTCTTGAAAATCCTTCGACTCGATTGCTGCTGCAGGCAGGACGGGCAGGAATGCCCGTCCCACAGGATCAAAATCAACGGCATTATTGGAGAAAAGTGGGGGGGGCGAGATTCTTGAAAATCCTTCGACTTGATTACTGCTGCAAGCAGGACGGGCAGGAATGCCCGTCCCACAGGATCAAAATCAACGGACTTATTGGAGAAAGGTGGGGGGCGAGATTCTTGAAAATCCTTCGACTCGATTGCTGCTGCGAGCAGGACGGGCAAGAATGCCCGTCCCACAGGATCAAAATCAACGGCATTATTGGAGAAAAGTGGGCGGCGAGATTCTTGAAAATCCTTCGACTCGATTGCTGCTGCGAGCAGGACGGGCAGGAATGCCCGTCCCACAGGATCAAAATCAACGGCATTATTGGAGAAAGGTGGGGGGCGAGATTCTTGAAAATCCTTCGACTTGATTGCTGCTGCAAGCAGGACGGGCAGGAATGCCCGTCCCACAGGATCAAAATCAACGGCATTATTGGAGAAAAGTGGGGGGGCGAGATTCTTGAAAATCCTTCGACTTGATTACTGCTGCAAGCAGGACGGGCAGGAATGCCCGTCCCACAGGATCAAAATCAACGGACTTATTGGCCTTGCATGGTTTGGGCGGTGTGTTCTCCGAGGGTGAAATCGACTTCGGCGGAGCCGCGGGGAGAGACGGTGACGGACTTACTCCAGATCAGGGGGTCGGAAAAAACGGGGCGCTTGACGCGAGCTTGGGTGGCGATGTCGTAGAGAGCGCTTTCCCCGACGACGCGCCAGCCTTCGTGCCAGGCGACGATTTCGTATTGTCCGGGAGGAACGTCGGTGAGGGAGAAATTGCCATCGGCATCGGTGACGGCGTAGTAGGGATGAGTGGCGACAATCATTTCGCCGTTCATCCAGACGTGGCCGGCGTTGCAACGGAGGCTGACGACGCCGGCGCGAGTCATGGGGCGGGAGATCTCCTGGCCCTCGGCGGTAAACGGAAGGTTGTAGTCGGCGCTGCCGGACATGTGGACGGTGTGCAGCAAGGGATCGCTGCTTTTGACGGTGAGGGTCGCTTGGACCGGCACTAACAGGATATGAGGCTCGTAGCGGCAGTTTTTCTGATTCAGGGAACGGCGCTCGATGGGCAAGTCCATGGCTTTGCCGTGATTGATATTGCGGAGGAAGACGACAGTGTTGGCGACGCCACCGCCGGGAGCGACGACGAGGCGTTCGAGGTCGCGATGCTTCTGTCCGGAGGGATCGCAGACTGACTGATCTTTGTTGATTTCGGAGGGAACGAGATGGGGCATGGATCCCTGCCACTTGACGGTGCCACGGATGGTGCCACCGTCTTCGACGGCGACGACTTGATAGGGCATCTGAGCGGTGGAAACGGCTGGTAAGAGCGCAAGGGCGAAGAAAGAAGACACGCGGAAGAGCCACTGCATAAAACGTCACCTCTGGATGCATCGCCTCAGGGCCCAAGTTCGATTAACAGGAGGCGGGAAACGCGACGAAGGCGGAGGATGCTCCGGGGTTTCCAAATGCAATTGAATTCGCTAGCAACTTTGCTATCGACTATGCGATTGCCCACACAAGCGCATGAGTTAGTTCGACCATATGACGGATGGAGAGGGGTAATCAAATGACCGAAGTAACGGTAGATCGGAGGTTCGAGGTCAGATGGCAGAGGTGACAAGCGTTTTCTCCGTGCGCACGGTTGGAGACGGGGCAAGCCGCGTCTCTACAGGGAATTTTCCCGCCGTGGCTAGCCGTAATATTGGAAATCTTTCCAGAAGTCAGGCCAGGTCTGGCGCAATCCACGACAGACGTAGAGGTTGGGATGTTCGCGAGTTTCTTCGTTCTCGATGTGATAGGGGTTGGGAGTGGAAGCGGCTATCTGGCACGAGGCAAAATTGCGCTCGAGAAAAGATTGGGAGAATCCAAGGACGATTAGCGTTTGTGGCGGAGGGCTGCCATAGCCGTGGGCCCAGAAGGAATTGACGCCGCTGATGGCGGGCGGCAGACCGAGGGCGGGACCGTAGAGATTGACGGCGCCAGCTTCTCCGTAGTTGGCGGCGAGGATGCCGAGGTGAGAGCGGTCTTCGGCGGGGAGCGAATCGCGGATCTGCGCGATGGTCTGGACGAGTTCGGGCCATCCGAGTTCTTCGAGAAGATCACCGTTGTTTTTGGCGGCGAAGGTCCAGAGCGGGGAGTTGACGGGCGCGGGCGGGATGGCGATGGCGCCGACGAGAAGGATATCGGCGGTGAGGGCGATCCAGGCTAGAGTTCGGATGGTAGCGGCGGGGACGCGGCTGAGTGATTGCAGGCGTTGTTCTCCCCAGACGGCGCCGGCGGCGTAGAGCATGGGGTAGGCGGGACCGAGATAGTATCCGCGACCTTTGGCGAAGACGAAGAGGAGAAAGGGGACGATGTACATCCAGCCAAGCATGCGGAAACGGCTGCCGGGTTTGGAGAAGAGATAGAAGTAGAGTCCGGCGAGCCAGAGGGGGAAAGCGAGAAGAGTGAATTTCAGCTGGTCAGGAAGGAAGCCTTTGGCGCGGCCGATGCGGACATCGCGCTGGTGGATGGTGTGCAGAAAATCGAGCGAGATGAAGTGATGCTGCGCTTGCCAGAGGAAGTTTGGGAGAAAGACGAGCAGGGAGAGAGCGACACCCATCCAGAGCCACTTGCTGGCGAGATGGCGGCGCGTGTTGGTGGCGAGAACGCCGGCGGTGATTCCGAGGGCGAAGAAGCCCATGGTGTATTTCGACATCATGCCGAGACCGACGGCGGCTCCGATAGCGAGCCACCAGCGAAGGTCGCCGGATTTCAGAAGGCGGATGGTGAAGTAGGCGGCGAGAACCCAGCAGAGATAGTCGAAGGCGACGTATTGCATGAGCGCACCGCTGGCGATACAGAAGGGGACGGCCGCAGCTGCGGCGACGAGTTGAGCGCCGCGACGTCCACCGAGTTCGCGGGCCATGAGTCCGGTGAGAACGACGGAGATGGCTTGGGCGACGGAGGCGAAGAAACGGAATCCAGATAAGGAGGTGCCGAAGAGGATGAGGGAGATGCGTCCGAAGAACGGAGTGATGGGAGGGTAGGCGACGTAGCCCCAGGCGAGATGGCGGGCGTCTTCGAGGGTGGCGAGTTCGTCACGCTGGAAACCGAAGCGTCCGCCGAGAAGCCACTGCACCAGGATGGTCGCGAGGGCGAGGTAGATGAGGATGGCGGGATCGCTCGACCAAGCGCTCTGGGGTTTCGCGAAAGTTGGAGAGGTGAGGGACGGCTTCGTTTCCGAGAGCGAAGTCATGCGATCAGAGTTTACTCAAAAGTTCCTTCCTTGTGGGTGGCGGGCAAGCCCGCGTATGCGCTTGGATCAGCCTTGTTTCAGAAATTTGCCACTCTCTAGTTCGTCGAAGGCCTGACGGAGCTGTTCCTGGGTATTCATCACGATGGGACCGTACCATGCCACGGGCTCTTCGAGTGGCTTTCCGGAAACCAACAGGAACCGTATGCCGTCGTCGCCGGCTTGCACGGTAACTTCGTCGCCGCGGTCGAAGAGGACGAGCGAGCGGTTGTCGGCTTCGGAGGGCGGGTGGGTGTCGAGCCACTCCACGGATTCGGTCGGCACCTCTAAGGGGCCAGAAGCGTTGCAGAACTTCCCTGCTCCGCCAAAAACGTAGGCGAAGGCGTGGCGGGTGGTTTCGACGGGAAGGGTTTTCTTACGTCCGGGCGCAACCGAGACATCGATATAGATTGGATCGGCGGCGATGCCATCGACGGGACCTTTCTTGCCCCAAAACTCTCCGCACACGATGCGAACGTGGGTGCCATCGTCGTCTTTCACTTCAGGAATGTCGCCGGTCTTCACTTCTTGATAGCGGGGGTCGGTCATTTTGAGAGACGAGGGCAAATTCGCCCACAACTGGAAACCATGCATGCGTCCGGAGGGATCGCCCTTCGGCATTTCCTGATGAATGATGCCGCTGCCGGCGGTCATCCATTGCACATCGCCGGCAGCGATTGCGCCGTGATTTCCCATGCTGTCGCCGTGTTCTACGGTTCCGGCAAGCACATAGGTGATGGTTTCGATTCCACGGTGGGGATGCCACGGAAAGCCGGCGAGGTAATCTTCGGGCACGTCGTTGCGGAAGTCGTCGAGCAAAAGGAACGGATCAAACTCGGCGGTGTTTCCGAAGCCGAAGGCGCGGCGGAGATGAACGCCCGCGCCTTCGCGAGTCGGTTTGGATTTGATGAGCCGCTTCACGGGTCGAATCGACATGGGACCTCCGATGTAAGAAGCTAACGCGCCCAGCCCCTAAAGGGGCTTCGATTTAAAACGACTTGCGGTATCGCGAAAGCGATACCCTGATACAAATCCCGGTTTCTTACGAATCCTGGGTTTCAGCATTGCAGGATTCGGCATTCTGCAGGGTTCTGGCATTCTGCAGGGCTTCAGCCCTCTGCTAGACCGATGTTTCTGACAGCGGAAGAAATACCTGGAAGCGGGTATCGCCCGGCTTCGAGGTGACCTGAATATTTCCGCGATGCTTCTTGACGATTCGCTGCACGGTATCGAGACCCAGGCCCGTGCCCTGGCCCACGCCCTTGGTGGTGAAGAAAGGCTCAAAGATGTGAGCTTTGACCTCGGGAGAGATGCCGGGCCCGTTGTCGCCGATTTCGACGACGACGCAATCGTCTTCGCGATAGGTTCGAACGCGAAGCTCACCCTTGCCGGCCATCGCATCGATGGCGTTGTCGATGATGTTCGTCCAGACCTGGTTCAGTTCGCTGCCGAATGAATTCACCAGCAGCGGAATGCGCTGGTAGTCGCGGTGCACCGTGATTCCGCGTTTAATCTTGTGGTTCAGGATGGTGAGCGTGGTCTCCAGACTTTTTACGATGTCGACGTTCTGAACGGGCGCCTGGTCCATATAGGTGTATTCCTTGATGGCACAGACTAAGTCGGAAATTCGTGAGGCGCTGCTTTCGATTTCGTTGAGGAGGTTGGCGATCTCGACCGACGCCGCGATGCGCACCAGAGCGGCGCGCGCGGTACCGGGCTCGAGCGCCGCAAATAATGATTCGAGTCTTTCTGGCTGCACGTTTCGTTTGGCCAGATCGGCGGCTAACTGCCACAAATCGCTCTGACCGTGGCTGCGCAACAAGGAATCGATTTGCTCCTCCAAGTCACTGGCGGTTAGGGGGTCGGGCGGAGGACCGTCTTGCTGCGTGAAGGCCGCCTCCATTCGTTCGATCTCGGCGCGCTGTTCCGTAGTCAGGTTTCGGCGCCCGAGTTCCACGCTGGCCGCTTTAATCTTCATGAGGGTGTCGCGTAGTTGGCTGGTCGCGCGCTTGGCCGCGGACGCGGGATTATTCAGTTCATGCGCGAGTCCCGCGGAAAGTTTGCCCAAGCCTGCGAGACGATCGCGCTGTTGCTCGATACGCGTGGTCTCGCGTATGCGGTCGGACATCAGTCCCACGAGCCGCTGTGCGAGTTCGGGCATTTTCTGAACCAGGTCGGGAAACTTCGTTGCCGGGAAGCGCAAGACACGGGCATCGGTCACGGCGCGCCCGTTGACCGAAAATTGCTTCATGCGCGAAAAAGGGAGCACTCCGGTGACGTCGCCTTTACTTAGCCCAAACAGGATGGCCTCGCCGCCCAACTCGCCGCGGATCTCGACTTCGCCGCCGAGGATGACGAACATGGCATTGGCGGGATCGCCCTGGCGCGAATAATAATCGCCAGCTTTGAAGAGCAGTTCTTCTGATTGACTGATGAACCAGGCGATTTGATCGTCTGGCAAGCCGGCGAAGGCCGGAGCCTCGAGTAACTCTGATTTTTCGATCATCTATTCGTTCGACCTTGATTCGTTCGAGCCTGATTCGTTCGAGCCTGATTTGTTAGACCTTCGACAAATACTGATGGATGAACTGGACCGCGACCGATCCTTCACCGACCCCTGAAGCTACGCGCTTGACCGAGCCGTGGCGCACATCGCCCACGGCGAAGATCCCGGGGATATTGGTTTCCAACAGAAATGGATCGCGCTCGAGAGTCCATCCCTTGGGGTGTTTTCCGTCGCGAATCAGATCGGGGCCGGTCAGGAGGAAACCGCGTTCGTCTCGTTCGACGAGATCTCCCAGCCAGTCGGTGCGCGGCAAGGCTCCAATGAAAATAAACATGGAGCTGGCAGACACGCGTTCGATTTTGTTGGTATCGGAACACATCACCGAAATTTCGGAGAGATGCGTGTCGCCATGCGCTTCGACGAGGCTGGCGCTGGGCCAAACCTGAATGTTGGGTGTCTCTTTGATCTGATCGATTAAATACTGCGACATCGTGCTCGCAAGAGAGCTCCCGCGAACGAGCATCACCACGTGCTTCGCATATTTGGCGAAATTCATGGCAGCCTGTCCCGCCGAATTCGCGCCCCCGATGACGTAGACTTCTTCACCTTTGCAAGACAGGGCTTCCGTCGCTCCTCCGCCGTAGTAGACTCCGGCCCCTTGCAGGCGGTCGACTCCGGGCGCGTCAAGCTTGCGCCACTGCACTCCGCTGGCGATCATGAGGGCGTGGCAGGAAATCTCGCTGTTATCCGCCAGCTTGATGATGCGGTAGGAGCCTTCCAAACGCACGCCGATGACTTCTTGTGGAGAGAGAATTTCGACTCCGAAGCGCTGCGCCTGGACGACGGCCCGGCGCGCGAGATCGTTGCCGCTTAGGCCCGTGGGAAACCCAAGGTAGTTCTCGATGCGCGAACTCATTCCGGCCTGACCGCCCGGCGCTTCGCGCTCGATCATTACGGTGTGCAGGCCCTCGGAGGCGCCATAGACCGCTGCGGCTAAGTCCGGCGGGGCCGCCGCCGACGATTGCCAAGTCATAAAAACTGGTTTGGGCGCGGGTTCGCAAGCCGACTTTTTGCGCGACATCGGCGGGTAGACTCTCGAGAAGCTTCGTGCCATCGGGAAAGAGGACGACGGGAAGGCTGCTGGCCTCGTCGCCGAGAGCCTCCACGAGCCTTTTCGTCTCCGGATCGTTGGCCGAGCCTTCCACGTCGATCCACTGATAGGGCACGTGGTTGCGCGCGAGGAAATCGCGCAGTTCATAGGATTTGGGCGACCACCGCGTGCCGAGAACGCGTATGCCCTGAAAGGCCGGGCGGTACGAAGCTTGCCAGTCTTCGAGCAGATCGTTGAGCTGGGGATACAGATGTTCGGCGGGCGGGTCCCAAGGCTTGAGGAAGAAGTAGTTGATGCCCGCTTGATTGATGGCGCTGATGGCGGCGTTCGTGTCGGCGTAGGCGGTGAGGAGGGCGCGCTTGGCCTCCGGATAAATGTGAGTCGCTTCCTGCAAGAATGCAACGCCATCCATCTTGGGCATACGCTGGTCCGCTAAGAGAAGAGCGACGCTATCGTTCCGAACCTTGAGCTGCTTTAACAGGTCGAGGGCCCCGTCGGGAGAATCGCTGCCTATGACGCGATAGTCTGCTCCATATTGCGAACGCAAATCCCGCTCAATGGCGCGCAAAACATCGGAGTCGTCATCAACACTTAACAAAATCGGCTTCGGCATAATCGGTCTCTACCATATCGTTTCTCAAGGTGGATGATGAAAGCTGGTCTGCAGATAACTCAGCGCAAAAGAAAACTGAACTTTCAAACTTAGATATCCCGAGGTACGCTTCGGTCGCATTTCCTCAGCTCGTACTTTGGGTTCGGCCCCGACTCCAAAACAGACAGCTCGCGGCTTGTGCTTCGGCGACTGGCCTAGGCTTCGATCTCTCCCGCCATAATTTCGTCAACGTAGCACCAGATCCAGGATTCTCCCGGCTCGATCGACCGCATGACCGGATGTTTCGTCTTGTGAAAGTGCTTGGTGGCGTGTTTGTTTTTGGAGGAGTCGCAGCAGGCTGCATGTCCGCAGACGAGGCACATGCGCAGGTGAACCCAGGTGTCGCCCGTCTTCACGCAATCTTCGCAAACATGTTTTTTGGTTTCCCGGATTTGGATCTGGTCCAGGTGAGTGCATTCTTGCGCCATCCATTTCTCCTTAGAATCGTCCGGGAGGTGAACTTCACACACGGCCCCGTACGAGCGTCTCGACCTCGTGATTTCCCCCAGGTGACTTCGCCACTCTTGTGACCTTGGTCACCGATTTGCGACTTTCGATCACAGACAGCAGCGTTCCAACAACGCCACAATAGTCCCCACGGAGGTATTGTATTCGTGTTCCGGCTCGACTATTTGTCCTGTGTACTGACAATTTCTTCCACCATTTTAGTGGGGCGGCGCTACTGGGAAGGCTGGCTGCTGGCCAGCTTGAACAGCATAATCATGTGCGTCATCGGGATCAAAACGGCTCAATTGGGATTCATTCCAGCGAATGTCTTCTGTATTGTGATGTGCGCGGTTAATTTGCGCGCATGGCGACGAGGGGTAGCTTCACACTAACCTTGGAAGTCACGGCGCCAGCCGGTCGACGCGGCCGCTCGTTTATACGGCGATCTTTACAGAGCGATCTTTATACGGCGATCTTCATACGGCGATCTTTATACGGCGATCAGCAAGTTTTCCGCAAAGGGCCATTCTTCGTCAATCCACTGCGCCTCGCAAGAAAAACCGGCCTGGCGAGCCATTTCAAAAACTTCGGCGGCGCGAAACTTGTGGCTGCTTTCGGTCCAGATCGTTTCGCCTTCCATGAATTCGACGGAAAGGTTCGCCGCCGGAATGCGCACCGTCTGGCGCCGCATGGATTGCAAATGCATTTCTACACTGCGCGCCACGGGATTGATTCTCGACAGATGCCGAAACTCACCCAAATCGAAGTTTGCCTGGAGTTCGCGGTTGATGCGGGCGAGGATATTGAGATTAAAAGCCGCGGTCACTCCAACTTCGTCGTCGTAGGCCTTGAGGAGTTGGTTAACGGGCTTCTCGAGATCGGTACCGAGAAGAAGCGAGTCACCCGGTTCGAGGATGCGGCGCACCTCCGACAGAAACTGAACACCGGCGACGCGATCGAAATTGCCGATGGTGCTGCCAAGAAACATCACGAAAAGATGCTGGTTGCGCTGGCGATGGGCCGCGACTTCCAGCAAGCCATCGAGGTATTCGCGTTCAAAACCGACAATGCTGAGGGATTCAATATCGCTCAGCTCACGCTCGCACATGACGAGCGCCGAGTGCGAAATCTCCACGGGATAATAAAATATCTGCTGCCACCGCCCGAGAGCTTTCAGGATCCAACGCGTCTTTTTGCCGCTGCCGCTGCCTAATTCGGCAACCGCGACTGGAGGATCGAGGCGGCTGACGATCTCATCGGCGTGGCGCTGCAACAAGCGTTCGTCGGCCCGCGTGAGGCCGTATTCAGGCAGATGGCTAATCACTTCGAAGAGGGCCGAGCCCACGTCGTCATAAAGATATTTCGACGGCAGCTCTTTTTGTCCGGGACGGTCGAGGCCAGCGCGCACTTCAGAAGCGAAACCTGAAGCAAAGTCAAAGGCGGCGTTGTGAAGAGCATGAACCAGCATTCTGAATCTCCTTCCGACCGTTTACAAAACATCGGTGACGCAACAGCGGTAGCCTCACTACTGGCGGCTCACACAGCGAAATCCAACATAGGCGTACTGGTAGTGAGCTTGAAACCAATTCCGAAAAGAAGGCCGCAGCATACATTCGGCGGTGCGGGACGATCCACCCTTCATGACGAAATGCTTGCCATCAAAAAAGTCAGCCGAATAGCCTCGGTAAAACGGAAACGGCTCAAAACCGGCAAAGGGAGCGAAGACCGTGGATGTCCACTCCCAGCCATTGCCGATCATCTCATCAACTCCAAAGGCGCTCTGACTTTGTGGGAAAGAGGCAACGGGCGACGGATCCCAGCGGAGGAAATCAGCGTTGCCGATGCCGGCGCCAAGGGCAGCGCGCTGCCATTGCGCTTCGGTGGGCAGCGACTTTCCGGCCCAGCGGGCATAGGCGCTGGCTTCGGCATGACTGACGTATACGGGCCAATCCTGCGACGATTCGGAATCGAACGGAATCAACTCAAACATCCCGCGCCACGACCAGGTGTGCCCTTGCTTTTCCCAAAAGGCGGGATGCGAAATGGCTTGGGCGTTTTTCCAGTTCCAGTCGTCTTCGCTCCACAAAGACTTTTGGTCGTAGCCGCCGTCAGCCATAAATTCCAGATATTGGCGGTTGGTTACTTTGTAGCGGTCGATCTGGAATGCGGGCACGGGCTCGGCGTGCTCCTCAAACTCGTTATCCCAGCCGAAGTGCTTTCCGTCGCGGGGCAGACCCAGGGCGGCGAGACCTTCAGGAATGGAAATCATTTCGGGGATCACAGGAGGAGGAAGAAGAATTGACTCGCGTCTAGAGTCGCTGCGGACTTTTCGATCGAGCGGCAGCCGATGCAGCATGTAGGCCAGGGTTTCGACGTGCATGAGACGATGCTCGATTGCCACCTGCAGGAGAGTAGAGAGTGGCGTGGGCTGGGAGGCGTCCATCTGCGTGGCGTCGAAGTCTACCGCGGCGAGCGCGGAGTCGAGAGAGTTGCGGACATCGCTCACATAGTTTCGGACTGTGGCGAGAGAAGGCCAGTCGGACGGCACGTCGGTCGGCAATCCACCCCCTACTGGGTCGATGCCGAAGGCGAAAAGGCGATCGAGTTCGACGTGGGATGAGGAGGTTCTCGATGAGCCGACGCGAAGAGTTTCGTGGAGCAGATTCCAATCGAAGGCTTCGAGATGTCCGACGTAGAAGATGATGCGGTGCCGCTCGGGAATCGGGCGGTCATAAAGCGAGTCGGATCGGACAATATCGAAGAGAGCGTCGCTACGGCGGCGGGCATCGACGATGCGCTCGATCATCTCGCGAGGAATGGCGAGAGATTTCTCCGCAATCAGCATAGGGATCTCCTCCCGTTCGTGGCGATATTGTGGCAACTACCCCTCTCGCACACGGCCCCACGCCGGCATACGAGATTTTTGGTTAGATGTGCGGAGGGTGGACACAGACGCATCAGAATCGGGTTTATTTTGTGTCCCTTAGACTGTTGGCGATGGTAGCGGGTCCGGATGGAGTCAGGTTCCCCAACTTCGCGCATTGAGGAAATAAACGGTAGAATTACCGGGCTTGGAGCGTCGTTTCTACCACTCTAAGAGCGCGTTGGACGGTTTGAATCTTTCTAGTGAGGTTGTGATGAAGCTTGCTTTCGCTCTTGCCTTCTGTTCGTTTTTCGTGGCTCTGTTTCTGTCTCTTTCGTCGGTTGCCCACGCTTCAAGGGCCGTGCAGACGTTTCCAACCTCGGCGGGGGACGTGAAAATCACTCCCCTGAACCACGCGAGCACGCTGATTGAGGCGGGAGGCAAGACGATCTATCTCGATCCAGCCAAGCCTGCTAAATTGGCGGGCCTGGGAAAAGCCGACCTCATCCTGATTACTGACATTCACGGCGATCATATGGATCCGGAATCGATCGCGGCGATCCGCAAAACGGGGACGGAAATTCTCGCGCCGCCCGCCGTGGTGGCCACGGTGACGACAGCGAAGCCGATTGCCAATGGGGAGACGAAACACTGGGGCGATTGGACGATCGAGGCGATTCCCGCTTATAACATCGTGCGCGGACCGGCTCCGGGCAAGTTCTACCACGACAAGGGACGAGGCAACGGATACGTCCTTAGTTATGGGGGTAAGCGCTTTTACTTTTCTGGCGATACTGAAGGGGTTCCGGAAATGCGCGCGCTCAAGAACATCGATGTGGCGTTTGTCTGCATGAATCTGCCCTACACCATGCCTCCGGAGGAAGCGGCGGAAGCGGTCAAGGCGTTTCATCCAAAGATCGTCATTCCTTATCACTATCGCGGGTCGGATCTGTCGGTCTTCAAGAAGGGGCTGGAAGGGACAGGGATCGAAGTGCGGTTGCTGGACTGGTACCCGCAATAGAAGTCGAAGTGAAGCGAGAGCGTTGGACGGGCGAGGTCTCCGGTCTCTACACCCCGCCTCCACCCTCACTCGTTTCTTCGAAGGCCGAATTTCTACCCGTGCCTTATCCCCGCCAACCCTCGATTTGTGAATATGTTGGAGTTTGTGACCGCGCTCACCTACCCCGGTGCGCAAGCGCACAGGCTTTTGCATCTCTCGGCGTTTAAATAAGAAGGAAGTGGGAACCAGGGGAAAAGACCGCAAAAAGTCAGACGTGCGAGAGGTGGACCATGGCAGGGCAACCGCGCGGAAAAGTCACGGTCGATGTCGAAGAATGTAAAGGATGCGGGTTGTGCGTTGATTCCTGTCCTCCGAAGTGCCTGGAGCTTGGGCCTGAGCTGAATACCTACGGGGCGCATCCGGCGCACTATACGGGCGCAGACTGCACGGGGTGCGGG
The DNA here is from genome assembly GCA_963846085.1 of uncultured Acidobacteriaceae bacterium. Taxonomy (GTDB): domain Bacteria; phylum Acidobacteriota; class Terriglobia; order Terriglobales; family Acidobacteriaceae; genus Acidiflorens. The sequence goes on from CAWJUN010000001.1 coordinate 431,502, forward strand.
ATCTGCTTTTATACCTGTCCTGAACCGGGCGCAATCACCGTCTACCGGCTTAAAGCAAAGTCTAAGGCGAGCGCCCTCACTCCCGAGCAGGAGGCCAACCATGCGCCAGCTTTGTAAGGGAAATGTTGCCGTCATCAAGGGCGCCATCCTTGCCGGATGTCGTGGCTACTATGGATACCCCATCACTCCGGCGAGCGAGATCGCCGAAGCTGCCGCGCTGTACTTCCCGCAAGTCGGCGGGACTTTTTTGCAGGCGGAAAGCGAAACCGCTGCCATCAACATGGTCTACGGAGCGGCCGCAACCGGCGTTCGCGTCATGAGCGGGTCCTCGGGCCCCGGCCTCAGCCTGATGCAGGAAGGCATGTCGTATCTCGCGGGCGCCGAATTGCCCTGCGTCATTGTTGACGTCATGCGCGGGGGGCCGGGGCTCGGCAACATCGCTCCCGAACAAAGCGATTACTTCGCGATGGTCAAAGGCGGAGGCCACGGCAACTACCGCAACATCGTGCTGGCGCCCGCATCGGTGCAAGAGATGGCCGACCTCACGATGCTGGCCTTCGAACTCGCCGACAAATATCGCAATCCCGCAGTCATACTTACGGACGGCTATGTCGGGCAGATGATGGAGCCGCTGGAACTCGACTATCCCGATGCTGAACATGAAATTCATGCTCCCGAAAAGTTGTGGGCTGTGAAAGGCACTGCCGAGACGCGGGCAAATCTGGTCAGCTCGATTTTTCTTGAGAGCGACGAACTGGAAAATCATCAACGCAAGTTGGAAGCAAAGTACATCCGCGCGCAACAGGCCGAGCCGCGCTTTGAACTCTGCCACACCGACGACGCGGAGATTCTGCTGGTTGGCCACGGCATCGTCTCCCGCGTATTGCTGTCGACGGTTGAGGTGCTGCGAAAAGAACGGGTAAAGGCTGGACTGTTTCGTCCTATTACGCTGTGGCCGTATCCGGCGGAGGCGTTGCGGCGGGCGGCGGCGAAGGTGCAAAGAGTTCTTGTGGTCGAATTGAGTAACGGACAAATGCTCGAAGATGTGCGCCTGACCCTCGATGGCAAGGTGCCGGTGGAGTTCTATGGACGCGTGGGCGGGAACGTACCTTCGGTCCGGGAGATACAGGAACAGGTGTTGTCACGCATGGCCGTGGCGGTCTGAAACCGGGTCCAAGTCGACCTGGTGAAAGAGGACAGCGAAAATGGCAAACGAAAGTGTAATCAGCCTGGTGGACATCAAAGTTAAACTGGAACCTAAAGTTCAAAATCAATTAGAGAGTCACCCGGAAACGAGTTTTCCTGCCGAAATTCCGGGAGCGGGTGATTCACCGTACGAACAAATCCATTCCAAGTCTCCACTTTTTTACGATCTCTACGAACGCAAATCGGAGCTGAAAAATCAGACGCATTATTGTCCGGGTTGCGGGCATGGCGTCGTGCACAAGTTGATCGCGGAAGCGCTGCAAGGTCTTGGCGTGCAGGATAAGACGATCTTCGTCAGCCCGGTCGGCTGCTCGGTATTTGCTTATTACTATTTTGACGTGGGCAACGTGCAGGTCGCACACGGACGCGCGCCGGCGTCGGCCTCGGCGATCAAACGATCGTGCCCCGATAAGATCGTCATCTCGTATCAGGGAGACGGCGACCTCGCTGCGATTGGGACGGCGGAAATCGTACACGCGGCCAACCGCGGCGAGAAGATTACCGTCTTCTTTGTGAACAACGGCATCTACGGAATGACAGGCGGGCAGATGGCGCCGACTACTATGGTGGGCGAGAAGAGTACTACGTCTCCATGGGGACGGCGGCCCTCCAACGAAGGCTTCCCTCTTCACATGGCCGAACTGCTGGCTACGCTCGAAGCACCCGTTTATATCGAGCGCGTCGCGCTGTCCGACAACAAGAACATCATGAAAGCGCGGCGCGCGGTGCGCAAAGCGCTCGAACGGCAGCGCGATGGCGCAGGATTTTCTTTCGTGGAAATTCTGTCGCCATGCCCTACGATCTGGAGCAAGGATCCGGTCGAAGCGCGACGGTGGATTGCGGACAAGATGATTCCGGCATTTCCTCTTAACGTGTTTCGCGACCACCAGCCTGCGCCGCTTGCGGTCAAGGAGAACGATCCTCCGCAACGCTCTGTCGCGGATGTATTAGGCATCAAACAAGCGAGCACCGGCATTACCCACGTAAATCACAGTCATCGCTTCAAAGACGTGAAGATCAAGATCGCGGGCTTCGGCGGACAGGGTGTGCTGCTGCTCGGTCAACTGCTCATCGAAATGGGAATGCGCGAAGGGCTCGAAGTGAGTTGGCTGCCGTCGTACGGACCGGAGATGCGTTCGGGCAGCGCGCATTGCCATGTGTGCCTGTCGAAAGAACGGATCGGATCGCCGCTGGTTTCGCATCCCGATGTGCTTGTCGCGATGAACGAATTTTCGCTGCGGAAGTTTGGGCGCGAAGTGGCGAGCGGAGGCGTCATTCTCTACAACGGCGAAGCGGTTCCTGCTGATTTTAGCGTGCCGGATGTGCAGATTGTCGCAGTGCCCGCGGCCGAGATCGCCGACAAACTGGGCTCAACCAAGGCTACGAACATCGTGATGATGGGGGCGCTGCTCGAAGAGACCGAATGCCTCGCTCCGCGAACTGCGTTGAGCGTGCTCGAAGACAAAGTCAAGAAACTCGACCTGCTTGAAATCGATCGCAAAGCGCTGCATGCCGGGAGGCTTTTTATTGATGAGCAGGCGCACATTGGGGCGGTTAGTCAGCCTGACGGCTTCGCTTAGAATAGAGGCCGGAGCTGTTATGGAAAAGGTCTCACTCGTTGCCCTGCTATTCCTGTTCTCCGCGTTCGCGTGGGCTGGATCAAACCCAGACCCGGCCGAATACAACGTCAGCATTCATGTCACTGCCTCGCACATGGTTCCAGAGGGCGGAACGGTCTATCAAAAAATGGAGGTGTTGATTGACGGAAAGAAATATGAGCTGCAGTCTGAAGCACCCGCGGACAGGCTCCTGTCGTTAAGCGATTACAAAGCGAAAATCGTTAGAGATGACCATAAAGTAGCTTATGAGTCGTTCAAAGTGTATGAGGTCTTGTTTTCAGACCAAAAGACGAGAAGGTTCATCGTGGTCGGGCAGACGGAGTGACGTCTCTTTAGCTGCCCTGCATTCGCGTTGATCCACAAGTACCGGATTAGCATCCATAGTACGTTCCCGGAAGGATGAACAATGTCGACCGCCTGGACATCGCGTTACGCCGCCCGCACCAAGGGCCTCACCAGTTCCGCCATCCGAGACCTGCTTAAGGTTATCCAGAAGCCGGGCATGATCTCTTTCGCCGGAGGGCTGCCCGCGCCCGACGTATTCCCCGCCCAGCGCTTTGCGGAAGCTTGCCACAAAGTTCTAACCGAGAACGCGTCGCAGGCCCTGCAATACGGGGCTACAGAAGGATACGAACCGCTGCGCGAACTGATCGCCAACAACATGGCACGCTACGGGATTAAGGCGAGAATCGAAAACGTGCTGATCACATCCGGCTCGCAGCAGGCTCTCGACCTGATTGGCAAGCTTTTCATCAATGCCGGAGATCACGTTCTCGTCGAAGCGCCTACCTATCTCGGAGCGCTGCAGGCTTTCAACGTCTATGGCGCCGAATATCTCGCCGTCCCCAGCGACGAAAACGGACTGCGCACCGATCTGCTGGAAGCGCCGCTGCGATCAGGACCGAAGTTCATGTATGTGCTACCGAACTTCCAGAATCCGGCGGGAACGACGCTGTCCGAGGGCCGCCGTCACGAACTTGTGTTGCTCGCCGACCGTTACGGAATTCCGATTGTGGAGGACGATCCTTACGGGCAGTTACGCTATGAAGGGGAGCATCTTCCGTCGCTGGTCGTGCTGGACCGCGAGAACTTGCGGCGCGATAACGGCTACTCGATCGGCAACGTAATCTATCTCAGCACGTTCTCGAAGACGCTGGCGCCAGGGCTGCGATTGGGATGGATCGTGGCTCCTCCGGAGGTGATTGGCAAGCTCGCGCAGCTCAAGCAGGGCGCCGATTTGCACACTTCGACCTTCACCCAGTTTGTGGCTTACGAGGTCGCACGTGACGGGTTTCTCGACTCGCACGTCAAGTTGATCCGGCAGGTCTATCGCGAGCGGCGCGATGTGATGTTGCAGGCTCTGCAGGAGTTCTTTCCGCCAGCGGTCACGTGGACGCATCCGCAAGGCGGGCTCTTTCTGTGGGTTACGCTGCCGCGAGGAGTGGATATCGAGGCCGTCTTCCGTTCGGCTTTAGAGCAGAATGTGGCCTTCGTGCCGGGCACGTCGTTTTACGCACGAGATGGCCAGAGAAACGAAGGCCGCGCCGATGATGACTGCGAGGGATGCCGCCACATGCGCCTGAATTTCTCGAACGCCACTCCTGAGCAGATCCGCGAGGGCGTACGCCGGCTGGCTGCGGCGGTGAAGGCTCATCTGTCGCAATCTATTGTCAGGCTGGAATTGAAGCTGTGAGAATGTGATTCTGGCTGAGTTGAGTGCTTTGAGGGTGGCGAAACGTGTGTTCCGATTGCAACATTCCCGCAGCGGCTAGAAGCCGCTTTTGAAGGAGCGCGATTTGCGGCACGAGTGGAACTCGTGCCCTTCCCAAAATCGAGACGAGCCGAAGTTCCTCAGGCTTCCCAAAGACTTCAACCCACAACAAAAAGGGATAGTTAGTTTCACTATCCCCTTCTTATCTAACTAAGCCGCCCTACTCCAGCACAAAAATATTCTTCCCTGCGCACATCTGTTTCAGGATTTTTGGCCATACGGTAACACTGACTTCTCCGAGATGAGCTTTGCGGAGTAATAGCATTAGCGTGCGGGACTGCCCGATACCTCCACCGATGGAGAGCGGGATCTCGTTCTTCAGGATGGCCTGATGATAGGGGAGCTGCAGGAAGTCCAGTTGCTTTGCCATGGTCAGTTGTTGCATCAGCGTGTCGGCGGTTACGCGGATGCCCATTGAGGTGAGTTCGTGGCGACGCTGGGTCACGGGATTCCAAACCAGGATGTCGCCGTTGAGGCCGTGCGTGTTCTGGCCAGTCTGATCTTGAGTCGGGGTGATCCAATCATCGTAATCGGCGGCGCGCATCTCGTGGGGATAGCCGTCTTTTAGGGGATATCCGATGCCCACGATGAAGACGGCTGGATACTTCTGCAGGATCGCAGTTTCACGCTGTTTACGCGGGAGGTCGGGATACATCTCCAGAATTTCTTCGGCGTGCAAGAATTTCAATTCGTCGGGGAGATTTGGATAGCGTGAATCATGCAACTGCGGGAAGAGGAATTGCGCATGCCGTTCCGCGCCCACAATCACCTTCCAGATTTTGCTGACAATCGCCTTCAGGAAATCCAGGTTGCGCTGCTCGGGAATCATCACTCGCTCCCAGTCCCACTGATCGACGTAGGCGGAATGATCGTGGTCCAGAAAATAGTCTTTGCGGACGGCACGCATATCGGTGCAAATGCCCTCCCCGAAGTTGCAGGCGAATTGCTTGAGCGCCATTCTCTTCCATTTCGTCGCGGCCTGTACGACCTGGGCGTCGAGGGGATGGGCGTTGCGATCGTTGGCAATGTGGAACTGGACGGGGGTGCGGGAGCCGTCGCGATCGAGCATGTCGTTGACGCCGCTTTCCACGTCTACGATGAGTGGCACTTCGACCATGATCAGGTTGAGTTCTTTGCATAGGTTGTCGGCGATGTAGCGCTTGATCTCGTGGATGGCTTGTTGCGTTTCTTTGGGAGTCAATAAGGAGTGGTAGTCATTCGGCAAGGTCTTTTCTAATTCTTTGTAGTTACCGATTCCCGGTCCGGCCAGGTCTGCTTTTTTATTACGTGTCTTGGATTTCTTTTCCCTCTTGGTGGCTTTGTCCAGTGCAAGTGTGCTCATGCAGGTTTCTCCTTTGGCGGACGCATCTAGCATGGTCGCCCGTCTTGCGGTTACCGAAGTTTTAGATGAAGGGATGAATTCAAAGATGAGAGAGCGTCAGCGGTCATAGCGTACCTCGCTGCTGCGCTGAATTGTCGCTCCCGAGGCCGTAAAACGCTGTGATTCCAGTCACTTTTTGCCGTGAAAACGCGAACTATTGGCGCGGCCTTTGGAGAAGGAGGGCGCCATTGATTTGTGGGGTTGCGGAAGGAGATGGAGGTGGGGCTTTCCGGTTCGCCCTCAGGGCCCTCAGCGGCTGAAGCCGATATTGAAAGCAAGGCATTTATCGCAGCGGTAAACCGCTGCGCCACCCAAAACCAAGACCAAAAGCGGTAAACCGCTGCGCCACCCAAAACAAAGACCAAAAATGGAGTGATTCAGCCAACTTTGAACTCGTGCTGTTCCCGAGATCGTTCTGAATCGTAGTCTCTCCCCAAACTGCTCAAGGAACAGTCACCACTCAGGGTGACCTGCATCACTGCGGGATTTCGGCTGAACGTTGAAACTTCTAGTGAAAGCAGCGGAATTGCTGAATTCTGCTACATCGGGATTGTGGAAGGTTTCATCGGTGGTCAGTTTCGCAACAGGAAATACGGCTGTGAATCGAACGAATTTATTTATTAAATCGCAAAACTTTACGAGGAGAAGAAACGACATCATGAAGACGACGAAGCTAGTAGTGCTGGTAATGACAATTGCAATGGCCCTGTTCATCCTGATGCCCAGCCTGTCTTGGGCCGAGGACGGTGGCGCCATTTACAAAGCGAAATGTGCCATGTGCCATGGAGCGGATGCAGCGGGCAAACCGGCAGCGAAGATTCCCAGCCTGGTTGGCGACGATGCGAAGAAACTCTCCGATGCCGACCTGACCAAGGCCGTTACCGGAACCGCGAAGCACCCGGCCGGAGTAAAGGGCCTCGCAGCGGACGACGTGAAGGCAGTCGTGACCTACGTTCGCAGCCTGCAGAAATAGTTGCCGGCGGTTGCCGTAGTTTTGTCTATTCCTCTTAGCGCATCACCGCTGCCGCGAGACTGCGGTCGGCGACTGAGGGAAGCGTTAGGTAATCATGGGGGTGTCGGGCTCAATTCGGCGGATGGAATCGACCTCGGGACCATCCTTATTTAACCGAAGAGCTTGTTCCCCATTCGCTTACCCTCGGAGAAGGCCCTCCCTGCCGGGTACGGAGCACAGGTTGCTCAGTACCCGGTTTTCTATTTTGAGCCCACCCGAGCATCCCTCCAAGAGTTGGCCCCCGGCAGGATCCAGAAGGAGCAATTTCCCATGAGCAAGGCTCTGCTCTATGACGCAACGATGTGCATCGGCTGCAAGCAGTGCGAGGGCGCGTGCGCACAGCAGAACAAGCTGCCCTACGACGACAAGGTCGCTGCCGAGTCGGTGCAATCGGAGCATAAGTACACGGTGGTTCTGAACAAGGACGACAAATTCATGCGGCGGCTGTGCATGCACTGCGAGCATCCTGCATGCGCTTCGGTTTGCCCGGTGGGCGCCTTTCATAAGACGGAAGCCGGCCCGGTGGTTTATGACGTGTGGAAATGCATTGGATGCCGTTATTGCATGGTGGCCTGCCCATTTTCGCAGCCGAAGTACGAATGGCAGTCGCTGAATCCGCGGGTTCGGAAATGCATTATGTGTCCGGATCGCATCGCTGCCGGGAAGCAGACGGCGTGCGCTGAGATTTGTCCGACGGGCGCCACGAAGTTTGGAGAGCGCGACGAACTGATAGCGGAAGCCCAGGAACGGATCCGGCAGAATCCGACAACTTACAAGCCGCGCATCTACGGAGTGAAGGAAGTGGGCGGGACGTCGGTGCTGCTTCTTTCCAGCATGAACGTCGAAGAGTACGGATACCCGCCGTCGGCGAAGTTGGGGGAAATTCCAATGCCGGAGTATACGGGCCGGGTCATGGAGAGAATCCCCGATTTCATCCCTGTCTGGACGCTGGTGTTAGGCGGCATCTATTGGGTATCGCATCGCCGCGAAGAGGTCGCCTCGGCGGAGGCCGAAGAAAAAGACAAGAAGAACGGGGGTGCGCGATGACAATCAAGCTGACGTTCTGGAAGATTGTGTTCCTGGTGATCATGGCGCTGGGCCTGTACTCGACCTTCGTTCGTTATTACTACGGGCTGGGCGCAATCTCGAACATGACGGACCAGTTTCCCTGGGGCTTATGGATCGGCTTCGACTGCCTTTGCGGCGTCATGCTGGCGGCGGGCGGCTTTTGCATTGTGGGTGCGGTTTATCTTTTCAATGTCGAGAGACTGCACAGCGTGGTGCGTCCCGCGGTGTTGACGGCGTTCCTTGGATATTTGCTCTTCATCGTTGGACTCCTGTTCGATCTCGGACGGCCCTGGTTCATATGGCACCAGATGGTGTACATGAATCCGCACTCGGTGATGTTCGAGGTGGGGATGTGCGTGATGGCTTACACCACGGTGCTCTTTTTTGAATTTCTCCCTAATGTGCTCGAGCGGTTCAACCTGCACGCTCCGATTAAATGGATCAAGAAGATTTACCCGGTGCTGATCGTGCTCGGCATTCTGCTGTCGACACTGCACCAGAGTTCGCTCGGCTCGCTCTATCTGATTATGCCGAGCAAGCTGCATCCTTTCTGGTACACGCCGGCGCTTCCCTTCCTCTTTTTTGGATCGGCAATCTCGGTTGGGCTGGCGATGACGATTTTTGAGTCGACACAAAGCGCGAAGGCTTTTGGCCGCCAGCTTGAACTTCCGGTTCTGGTGGAACTGGGTGGAGCGTTGCTGGTCGCGCTGTGGGTGAATGCTCTGCTGCGCTTCGAAGACTACTTCCATCGCGGCATGCTGAGACAAATTGTGAAGCCCAGTTATGAATCGTATTTTCTGTGGCTGGAACTGACGCTGGCGTTCATCATTCCGATCGGCATGCTGAGTTTCAAGAAGGTCAGGCTGTCACCGCAGGGACTGTATCTGGCGTCGATCTTCACGGTGCTCGGATTTATCACGAACCGGCTGAACATCGCGCTCACGGGTTTCGAGACGTACGTCGGCCATCACTTCGTGCCCAAGTGGACCGAATTCTCCGTGACACTGATGATCATCGCGATGGGCTTCGCGTTATTCGGAACGGCGGTTAAATACCTGCCCATCTATCCCGAAGAGCATCGGGTCGAAAAAGCACTCCGGGAAACGGCAAACGTAGCGGCAGTCTCCACTCCGGTACTAGGCCATGCCGGGGATTGATCCAATTCGTCGCGTTGCAGCGTGGAAGCAACTCACCCAGCGCATAAGTACCAAGTTGATTGGCTCTTTGTTGGCGGCCATGCTCGCCATCTTCGCCCTGCTCGGATATCTGAATATTCAACTGCACCGGCAGGATCTGGAAACGGCCACGCTATCCAGCGCCGAGCGGGTGAGCGACGTGATCAGCCGCAGCACCACCTATTACATGCTGCGCAACGATCGCGAGGGGCTCTATCACGCCATCCGCACCATGGCCGACGAACCCGGCATGGTGAAGGTGCGCATCCTTGATCAAGAGGGACGAGTGAGCTACTCGACTGACTCTGCCGAGGTCAGCCACGTGCTCGATAAGACAGCCGAAGCGTGTTACGGATGCCACACGCAATCGCAGCCACTGGCGCGGCTGAACCGTCCGGATCGTTTTCGCATTTATCGCGCCAGCGGCCAGAGGGTACTTGGCATCATCACTCCGATCGAAAATCAGCCCAGTTGCTCGAACGCAGCGTGCCACGCGCATCCTGCGGACCAGCAGGTTCTGGGTGTCCTGGACACAAACATCTCGCTGGCAAAAGCCGATGCACAACTGAAAGTCACCAGCGCCCGCATGCTGGCGTGCACGGCAGCGGCCCTGCTGATTATTGCGGTTCTGAGCTGGCTCTTCGTGTGGCAGGTTGTCGACAAACCGATCAAGGCTCTCAAGCAAGGGACGAAGCACCTGGCGCAGGGTGATCTTGGCTATCAGATCGAGGTGCAATCGCAGGATGAAGTCGGTGCGCTGGCGGAGTCATTCAACGGCATGAGCCTGCAATTGCGCGCTGCGAATGCGGAGATCGTTGAATGGGCTGCGACGCTCGAAAGCCGCGTCGATGAAAAGACAAAAGAACTGCAGCGGGCTCACGATCACATGCTGCACGTGGAAAAAATGGCTTCCCTGGGAAAGATGGCAGCCGTTGTGGCGCACGAAGTCAATAATCCGCTCTCGGGCATTCTCACCTACGCCAAACTGCTGCGGAAATGGGTGGGTACGGGCCAGACGTCCGGTGAAAAACGCGATGAGGCGATGCAGTGCCTGGAACTGATTGCCGCGGAGAGCCGGCGGTGCGGCGACTTGATCAAGAATTTGCTGACGCTCTCCCGAACGGCGCCCATGAACGTCCAGACGACTGATCTGCATTCTGTGATTGAACGGTCGCTGTTGCTGGTGCGACATCAGTTGGAGCTTGGTGGTATTGAGTTTCAACGCCAGCTCGCAAAAGATTTGCCGCTGCTGTCGTGCGATCCGGCGCAGATCGAACAAGTCTTGCTGGTGCTGATCATGAACGCCAAAGATGCGATGCCCAAGGGGGGCACGCTCTGGATTGAAACACGGCTGACGGCTGACGATGCGGGGATCGAGATTCGTGTGCGCGACGACGGAGCGGGCATTGCCCCCGACATCCTGCCGCACATCTTTGAACCTTTCTTGACTACGAAGGAAAGCGGGCGCGGAGTCGGATTGGGTCTGGCCATCAGTCGCGGCATCGTCGAGCGTCATGGCGGGCGTATCGATGTTGCGTCCGAATTGGGCCACGGAACGACTTTCACGATCACTTTGCCTGTGCACGGCCCAGAACCTTTGCCCGGAGAAATGAACCGCAAACCGGCTTTGGCCGCGCAGCGATGAAGACGAAAACGAGGTGAATGCAGTGAGCACACATGGAAGGTTGTTGATCGTAGACGACGAATTGAGCGTCCGCGACTCGCTGGGGAAATGGTTTCGCGAAGAAGGCTATGAGGTGACGACCGTTGAAAACGCCAACGACGCGCTGACCCAACTGGCCGAACAGCGCTGGGACGCAGCTTTAGTTGATATCAAAATGCATGGCACCGACGGCATCGAGCTGCAGCGCCGAATGCATGAGGTCGACGCCGAGCTTGTCGTGATTATGATGACGGGGTACGCCTCGGTCGAGACGGCCGTCACCGCCCTGAAGAATGGCGCTTATGATTACGTGACCAAGCCTCTCGATCCCGACGAGATCGCACACTTAGTGAAGAACGCGTTGGCGCACAGGCATGCCACTGAGGAGAACGTGCTGCTGCGCGAAACGGTGGCAGAAGTCGCGCGTCCGGAAGATATCGTGGGTCAAAGCGGGCCCATGCGCAAGCTGTTTGACGCGATCGACACGGTTGGTCCGACGGATGCTACCGTTCTGATTACAGGGGAGAGCGGGACGGGCAAGGAATTGGTGGCGCGGGCGATCCATCATGCCAGCCCACGACGATTTCATCCCATGGTCGCGATTCACTGCGGCGCTCTGACGGAGTCGCTGCTCGAGAGCGAACTCTTCGGCCATGAAAAAGGTGCTTTTACTGGAGCGCAGTACCGCAAGAAGGGCAAGTTCGAGATTGCCGAGGGTGGAACGGTTTTCCTCGACGAGATTGGCGACATCAGCCTCAAGACGCAAACCGACCTGCTGCGCGTACTGCAGGAGCGCGAGATCACGCGCGTCGGCGGCAACCAGACGATAAAGGTGGATTTCCGATGCGTTGCGGCCACCAATAAGAATCTGGAAAAACTGATCGAGGAAGGCAAGTTCCGTCCCGATCTTTTCTACCGATTGAATGTCTTCCGCATCGAGCTTCCGGCATTGCGCGAGCGGCGCGACGATATTCCCGCGCTGGTGAACCACTTCGTACACAAATTCTCGCAGGCGATGAACAAGCGCATCACTCGCGTCGCTCCAGCCGCGATGAACCAACTGCAGCAGCAACCTTGGCTCGGCAACGTTCGCGAGCTGGAGAATGCGGTCGAGCGCGCAATGGTCGTAGGACAAGAGCCCGAACTCAACGAGCAGGATTTCATCTTCAAACAAGCGAACGTCTCGACGTCTGGGGGCAAGACGCTGGACGAGATAGAACGCGCGCACATTCTGCAAGTTCTCGAGGAATGCGGCGGCAATCAGAGTCACGCCGCTGATGTTCTCGATATCGACCGGGTCACCCTCTACCACAAGCTCAAAAAGTACGGCTGGACGCGAACTCCCGTGGAGACACGATAGGGCGAAATTTTCGGTTAATCCGTTCACAGGCTTGATGGTTTTTGGCCTGAGACTGATAACTGGAAACTGGCGACTGAGAACTCCTGCATGAAACTGTTACACCTGCTGCCGATCGGGAATGTCGAAGACGGGTTGCTGAAAGATCTGCGGCCCGTTCTCGAAGAAACGTTTCGCGTCTCGTGCAGGGTGCTTCCGGTGCGGCTCGACCCAAAGTTCGCCTTCCACGGAGAGCGGCAGCAATACCATTCGTCGGAAATTCTGTTTCGCATGCAGGAGATGTTGACCGCGGATTCCTGGCGGATGTTGGGTGTCGCCGCGGTCGATCTCTACATTCCGATTCTGACCTTCGTTTTTGGCGAGGCACAAATGGGGGGACCGTGCGCCGTTGTCTCCGTCCATCGCCTGCACCAGGAGTTCTACGGGCTTCCCTCTGATACGCAAATATTTCGCCAACGCGTTAGAAAAGAAGCGGTCCACGAACTGGGGCACACTGTAAACCTTACGCACTGCGACGACTACCGCTGCGCGATGGCTCCATCGCACGCGGTAGAGTGGATCGATCTGAAGGAAAGAACACTGTGCAGCGCTTGCCAATCGGTTGCAACGCCTGCCGTGCAGGTCCCGTCTGCACCTTACTTCTGAAGTCTGGTCTTCGTGACCTTCCCGGCCCGCTTCTGATCTTTATTGAAGGTCGTACCGCATTAATTAATTAAAGGTGGTACCCCCTCCCCCCTCCCCCGATCTTTTGGAATCATGGATTTAGGGAAAGACCTTCACCAAAATCTTTGAGGAGAAAGGAGTTATTCGGAAAATATTCAGGAATAAGGACTTAGGCTGTCAAAGAGCGCTGAAAACGACTTTGGGGCAGCGCTTTGTGCCGTCTCTGGAGACGGGCACAGGTTCCGCTGCCCCAATTACATAGCCATTGTTGCAGGCTTCGCGGTGGGATGTCGGTGATTGCGCGCACAGTTGATAGTGATGAAAAGACAATGCGATTTACAGTCGCGGCGGCGGACCTGGCCCACCCGCCAACGGGACAATTTAGTATCCCCTGAGGCGGAGGGATTGATGCGCACTCTGAGGCGGGTCGGGATTGTGGCAGTTTGTCTATTGTCGGCTTGCCTCAACGCCTGGGCGATGGCCGCGCTGTATTTTGACTTTTCCCGCGCTGGCCGAGAGTGGCTAACCCCGGCGATTTATCTGGTTGTGCTCACATTTTTTCTTGCGATCGCAAAAAGCCGAGGCTTCAGGTTCGGTGTCAGCTTCCTAGGCTTTTTTGTCGTGCTGATCTGCTGGCTGTCTCTCAAGCCGTCGAACGATCGCGAGTGGCGAGCGGATCTCTCCCGGACGCCCTGGGCCGAAATCGCTGGCGACCGTGTGACCATCCACAATTTCCGCCACTGCTATTACCGCGAGGAAGCAGAGTTCACCTGCGAGTGGCTCACGAAGGAAGTGTTCCTCTCGCAAATTCGAGGTGTTGACTTCTTTGTGGACTACTGGAACTCGCCCTGGATTGCGCATCCGATCATTAGTTTTCAGTTCGGCGACAATGACTATGTGGCGGCCTCGATCGAGGCGCGATACCAGAACGGCCAGGGCTATTCGCCCATTCGTTCTTTTTTTCGGCAATTCACCATCATTTACGTGATTTCTAGCGAACGCGATCTCATCCGTCTTCGAACTAACTATCGCTCAGGCGAGAGTGTTTATCTCTTTCACACAACCACCCGCCCAGAATGGGCGCGCGATGTCTTTCTTCAGTATCTCCGCCAAGCGAACCGACTGCGGGACGACCCCAGATGGTTCAATGCCATCACCAACAACTGCACCACCAACCTATTCGCCAATATGGCCGCCACGGGCCACATGGCGGCGGGAGGCTCGCGATACTCGTGGTGGGTTCTGTTGAATGGCCGCGCACCGGAGATGCTCTATCGCGGCGGGTACTTCGCCGGCCAGCTACCTTTTTCTGAGCTTAAAGCGCAGGCGTATGTTAATCCCGTGGCGAACGGCGGTGGATGACGCTCCCGATTTCTCCCAACGAATCCGCGAGAATCGGGCTGGCTTTGAGTTTCTCCGCTCCAACGTTCGCATGCATTAACGGGGGTCGGCGGTAGTTGGTGAAATGGGGGATTTTGCGACAGTAATTCCCTAGGGATTATTCGCATTTCTGCGCCAACCAGCATACGGAACGCTTAGCTGCGACCGAAGAAGCGTTTGGGATTATCAACGGTGATGGCGTGGATTTGCTGCTGTGATACGCCGAGTTGCATCAGATACGGAATCGTCTTGCGGGTATTGAATAAAAAACCGTCCGGGTTCATTTGCTCCCGTTCGAGTTCCCAGTCGTTGGAGAGGAAAATCTTATCGCCGAAGCCTGCGTCAATTAGCTGCTTAACGTATCCCGCCCGTTTGTGCCATGGCACCTGGCGAAGGTACGTAACGTAGCCTGGCTCGCCCTCCGCAACTTGGGTCGCTCCATAGAATGCATGGTCGACCCCGATTGTGTATCCGCGTTTGGCGAGACCAATCAGGTAATTCACGTCTTCAGTGTCATCGCTGTGCCCGAGAGATACCCTGGCTGGATTGACGCCCTCGGCTTCCAAGATGTTAGCCTGCGCCTCACCGCCGCGATGACGAGCATCGGTATGCGTTTCAATGGGCACGCCAGTGGCTTTGCTGGCGCGCGCTGCCGCCTTAATACCTTTTTCTTCAGCAGGCAGGACTGCTCCGGATTGAGAGGCTACCTTAATGACACCGGCTTTAACGCCCGTATCCTCGATCCCCTGCTCGATCTCTCGAATGTAAACCTCGGCGATCTGCTCCACCGTCTGGACATTGTAAGATTCATGCGGAAAGCGAAATCCGGTGGCGGCCACGATTTGCATTCCAGACCTGCGCGAAACCTCCTGCCCGAAGCGCACGTCGCGCGCGGCGTCAAAAGTGGTCAGATCAATGATCGTGTTAACACCGGCGGCCTTAGCGTCTTTTAACTTGTCTGCCATCCTGTTGGCAGCGGCCGCCCTATCGCTAAAAAGCCCCATCGGGATGTAGCAAACATGTTCGTGGCTGAGAGTGAAACCCAGCTTCGACACATCGAGCGGTCCGAGCACAGTCTCAACCACGCCAGTCCCGGCAACCTTAGGCCCGTCTTTGCGGGCGTCAGCTTTCGCAGCGTGAGCGATCCGTAAGGATGCCGACGCTACGACCCCGGCAACCGTTGTTTGCAAGAGAAATTCCCGGCGCGTAGTCATAGAAGGCTTGCGATAGTCTATCGAAACAAGAGCAGGTCCAGGCGGACATTCCCCCTCGGCCAATATTATGCTGCCGTTGATTGATGCAACGGGCGATTTCACTAATTGAGAATCTGGCACTTTTGTAGTTAGTGAAATGGGGATTTTGCAACAGTTGGCCGAGCCATTGACGAGCAAGAAGTTCTTGCTTCATCGTAATGTGTCTGCAATCACGCGGTAAAACAGCGCATTCAGGGCGAATGCAACTACTACTAACCCCCAGCCCAAGACAGGTCGCCACGTGAGGCGGAGAGGGGCGGCTTTGACACACGCCACAATCGTGAAAATGGGGAGAAGCGCGGCTATAGTCATCCAAATCTCGTCAAAAGCCGCAGTGAGTTGAACGCAAGCGAGGAACGGAAATGCATCATTGCCAATGTAATGCCAACGAACAAGTAGGTCGGAAGACACCAGTACAAGACGGAGCGTAGGGTTCCTCCGTGCATCTAGCCAAAGTATACCCAGAGATTGCCGAAATCAGGCGATTCCGCTAAGTAAGAATTCGGCCCTTTTGGTGGTTGGCGAAATGGCGAGTTTGCAACAACTAATCTCTGAGATCGTTGAACCGCATCAAGAGCCACAGCATACTTACGAGCCACGCGACCAAGAAAATGCCGCGAACCCTCCCGCTCGGAATGAGACTGTACGTAAGGTTTCCGAAAAGTGGAAGCCCTTTTCGGCTCCATCCGATCCGCAGAACGAGAAAATAAACAGAACCGCAAAGAGTTATCAGTCCTGCTAACGCGTCCGGCGATCTTCGGATGAGATTGCTCATGCGGAAACTATACTCTGAGGTAATTGAAATAGGCGTTCTCGCAAACTGAGAATTGCGACCCGAGCAAAGACGGAAACACTCTCCGTTTAGCGCGATGGCGATTTTGCAACAATTATCCTCTCGAGCTTCCCATCAGCCCATTCCGGCTCTAGAATCCAGTGTCTGCAAAATATTTGTGCGGAGGAGCTGCTTTTAGTGCATGTCGCCGATCTTGATGTCTTCCGTTATCATGACGGGCCTTTTGAACCCCAGAATTGGGCCGTTCCACTGAGAGCCGTTGGTTGGCTCGAGCATCCCGAGCCATTTACCACCGGAAAGCTCACAAGTGTTGTCACTTCTAAACTGAAAGCGATGCCCTTCCCCTTTTTGGGGGTTTGGTGTTCGATAAGCAGAGTAATCTCTATGGCACGACTAGCGAAGGCGGCACATATGGCAGGGGAACCGTGTACGAATTAACCTCGACGGGCGAAGAGAAGATTCTCTACAGTTTTGGCGCTCAACCCAATGATGGACTGGTCCCGGAAACGGGCGTGGTCTTCGACACGGCGGGCAATCTCTATGGCACAGCGCCTTTTGGCGGTACTTATGGCTACGGCATTGTGTTCAAGATAACTCCGTGACAGTCGTCGGGCTACACGCTCGCGTCAAACTCCTATGCGCCCGAGCCGCTGCGAAAGTGAATCAAGACCCCCAACCATATCGCTCCACAAACAAACAGAAAAGCCCCGGCGTGGCCGACTGTCGGAGTAAGGGCTGTATCAAGGGCGCAGAGCAGCATGCCGCGACCCACTGATTCGCAAAAAACACGAATGCGTGGGGCACCCTCTATAACCTTGTCGGCGTTGTCAAGAGACACGTAGAGTGTCCGAGATTTGCGGTGCTTTCGAAGCGGCGCTGAATCTCGCGGTTTTTGTTTTTACTTAGTAGAAAGCCTTTGCCGTTGCTCTTGTTGTTGCTGTTGCTCATTGCGACTTCGGCTCGCTTTCAGAATCCCGCGGTGGACGCTCGTTCCACCAACCATCTATTCGGTCTCTTATTCCCGACCATGATTCGTTATTCGGACTCCCCACCGCTGCGGGGAGGCGAGGCGCTCCATCAGGCCAGCGATGGATCTTCTTCCACCAGGGTGCCCCACGAGCTACCTCGCATGCGAACGAGCTGCGCATAATCCGCCGTGCTGCGCAGCATCCAGTACAGCCTCACGGCCAGTTTGCGGGCAATGGCGACTTTCGCCACCGCTGCCCCACGACGGAACTTCAACCGTTGATAGGTGCGCTTGAGTTGCGGGTCCAGCCGTGCCGCCGTGTGCCCGGCTTCCACCAGCAACGAACGCATCATCGGATTGCCTTGCTTCGAGATCGATCCCAGCCGCTGCCGCCCGCCCGAACTGTGTTCCTGCGGATTCAGTCCCAGATAGCTCACCACTTGCTTGCTGCGCTCGAAACGTTCGACCGGCCCGATGATCAGCACGAACGCTAACGACGTGATCGGACCCACTCCCGGGTGCGTCATCAAACGCGCGGCCAACGGCTGACTCTGAGCGGCTATCTCCACCGCCTGGTCTAGTCTTTTCACCGAGCTCTGCAGTTCCCCGAACATCCGTAGTAACTCCTGCCGCCGATAACTCGCCCACGGACCCAGCTTCAGTCCTTCCAGTTCGGTGCGTCCCTTCGCCGTGAACAGTTTCTTCTTGCGACAAACGCCCTCGCCCATGGCCAACGCATGTATCTGGTTCTTCACCGCGCCCCACATCCACACCAACTTCTGCCGGTGCCACAACAGTTGCCGCAGATCCCGCTCCTGCAGCGACGGCCGCCAGATCGTTGGAAATCGATTCGTACACATCATGTCCAACAGATGCGCCGCGTCCCGCGCGTCCGTCTTCTGCTTGCGCACCACTGCGGCGCGAATCTTTGCCGCGTCGCCCATCCAAAGTTCGTGGCCCAACTCCGCCAACAGGGCTTCGAACCAGGCCGTGTGGCCAGTTGCCTCGATCCCCACTCGAACCGTGCCCTTCAGGCTGGCATAAAATACCCGCGCCTCTCCACTCTCATGTTCCAATCGGCGCTCCACTAACTCGCCGCTGTCTGTATCGACCATCGCTATCTGCTGGTAGCGCGTGTGCAAATCGCAACCTATAATCATCATCGCTCGGCTCCTTTCCTCCGAGCCTCGGTCGCTTGAGCGCTTCCAAGTCTACTCGCCCGTTAGGAGCCGACACGGTTATCTCATCAGGCTGGATGACATTCTGCAATGACCTTCTTCCGATCACAACAGTGTGTGACTGGAAACACTGCGCGAATTCCGGGATTGTGCGAAGTTAGGATGGGGTAGAAGAGAAACTTCTGGAAATCCCCAAGCCGTCAGCAACGCGGCGGACAATTCGAGGTTTCACGAAACGGGCGTGGCCAATGGCTACGCCCTTCGTTTTGGCGCTCGCGTTTTGGGCGGATCCAGGACTGGTGGATGGAGAACTGGAGACCAGTCACTGAAAACTGATTGGAGAAGGAGCAACACAATGGGTGTATATCCTGTAAGCATTCGGCGGTGCAAGCACATTAAAGTCGATGGGACGCAGTGCGGCTCGCCGGGGCTGCGCGACAAGACATTCTGTCACTTCCATGAGCGATGGGATCAGGACGGAATGAGTCACGTCGTGCGCTACAAGAAGGACGAACCGGTGAAACTGCCGGCGCTGGAGGATGCGAATTCCGTACAGGTCTGGCTGGCGGAGGTGATGCGGATGCTGTGGTTGCGGCAACTGGATTACAAGTCGGCGGGCCTGATGCTGTACGCGCTGCAGACCGCGTCGTCGAACATGAGGCGGACGTCATTTGAGCCGGAACCGACGCGGGTGGTGATTGACCGCGAGTGCGTGGAGCGGCGTCCGATTGGAGCGTCGGCATGGTCGGCGGTTCCGGGACGGGAGTACGACGACCTTACGGAGAAAAAGGGAGACGATGCGGGGACGCGGGAGGCGGCGGTGAAGGAAGCTTTTGAGCACTCTGCGACGAAAGTCGAAACTGTGATTTGAATCGTCGCGATCGAGGCTAGGATTCGCCCAGGTTCGCGCCCACAGAACGGGCGCGAACCTGGGGCACCGCGACATATTTCTAAAACTACCTATCGCCAATCCATGGTGGAGGCGGCGGGCATTCTCGCTGGGCCACATTGGGTTGCGCGTAAAACGCCAACCGCCCGGGGTCCTGGCTTTTCGGCCTTGGATCCGGGCGGTTGGTTGGATGCGGTCCTCATTACGGCGAGGTGGTTCGGGCCTCGCCGTTGGACTCGCTTACTGACTTACGACAGGAAGAATTCTTTGGCCAGTGGCAGCCACTCCTGGTCGGGAATCTGGGCGGCTACGTCGTTGATGGCGACTCCACCGTCCTGCGCCAGCGCGCCGGCGAAAGCGAGCGGCATGCGGCGTTGCAGACGGCTTGCGGACTCTTCGGTCCACCAGCGGGCCAAGGCGCCGCCGAGCAGGTTGCGGAAGCTTGTCTTAGCGTCGGGAGCTTGCACGGTGACCAGCCAGCCTTCTCCGTAAGGGTCGCTGAGGGCTAGCTTCGGATCGGCGATGAGCGCCTGGTTGATGTCGGACACGCTGCCTTCGATCGGCGAAACCATATCGACGGCGACGCCGTCGCGATGGAAGGTGCACATCTTCTGGCCCTGACGAATCCACTGTCCGCGTTGCGGCAGCGTGATGCGTTCGATTTTGCCGGTGAGCTTGGAGGCGAAGTCGTCCATGCCGACGCGGACCAGGTTCGGGCTCTCGCTCAGCGCCCAGGTGTGGCCGGGATGGTAGCGCAGGTTTTCTGGGACGGAGAAGCCTCCGACTAAAGCGGGCTGAAGTCGCGGCGCGGACTCTTGCTTTGCGGGAGCGAGCTGCATAACGGGTTGCACGGCATGACGGCTGCGGAAATGGTCGATCAGTAAAAAAGTCGTAAAGAAGAAGAGAACCAGTAGGACTGTCATAAGTCACCTCGTCGGAGGGCCGTCTGTCGCGAGCCACTCACATTTTGGTAAAGGCAATCGCCGTGCCAGGATGCGAGCGCTCTTCAAAAAGTTGCGCCAGTAAAGGGATCTCCCGTGCAATGAGCTGGATAGAAGCGAGTCAAGTGTCTGCGGCGGTTTCTTGCGCTGAAAATGTCAACAGCGAATCGCTGACAATCGCAACAGCGGAAAGCGATTGTTTTCAATGTTTGCCGTACTAGCGATCGTATGACAGTTTGAAATCAGCAAGATGCGGGCAGCGCTCGCGATGTTTCATTTCGCAATAGCTAGGTTGAAGAATACAACGCTGAAAATCGGCCCCATGTCGATTTTCGGTGCTCCTCAGGAGGTTTCGTTTTCTGGGCCCAAACCAAGAATGCGAAGGAGCGCGACTTTCTCAAACAATTGCCCCCCGTCAAAAAAAAATCGTACTCCAGCCCGATTTGTGACATATGTCACAGATCGACCGTCATCCTTTCCGTAAACTATCGCGACTCGTTGACGCGGTTAGCCAATCATTAATGCCGCGCGTCGATCCATGGGGAGAACTTTTTGAGCGACAAGACCCGAAGTCACCTGCCGGTTTGTCCCGAATGCCATAAGGAGGTTGATCTCGAAAACGCAAGGGTGGATCACGACGGTAAAGCGCTCCACGCCGAATGCTACTTCACGAGGCTTCTTCGCGAACGAACAGAAGAGGAGCCGCAGTCCTAAAGGAGCGGTTGGCCGAGTTTACGGCAAAGACTCGCCGCCGCATTTATTCAGTTCTCGATTCTCGCCACTCTTACTCTACGGCGTATTGTGCGTTCAGAACAGCGTCGGAGCGGCTTGGGGTGGTGGTGAGGGCGGTGTGGCCGTATTCCAGTCCTTTTTCGAAGGCCTTCAGATTCAATTCGCGGAAGCTGGGCGGAACGGAATCGGCGACGGCCTTGCGGACAGCGTCCGGTTCGAGCAAATGGGTCACGGCTGTGAAGAATCCCACCATTACTGAATTCAATACCATGCGCTTGCCAAGTTCTTCGGCGATGCGGGTGGCGGGGATGCTGTAGATCTGGAATTCTTTGTGCAGGTCGGAAACTCGCACGAGATCCTGCTCGATGATGAGCATGCCGCCGTCTTTCAGCTCGGGAGCAAAGCGGGTGTAGGCCTCCTGCGACATGGCAACCATGATGTCGGGATGCGTTACATAAGGATAGAGAACGGGCGAATCGGAGAGCACGAGTTGAGCGCTGCAGGCGCCGCCGCGGGCTTCCGGGCCGAAGTTTTGCGTCATGGTGGCGTAGGAGCCTTGAAAGATCGAGGCGGCCTTGCCGAGGACGATGGCCGAGAGAATGACTCCCTGGCCGCCAAAGCCTGCGAGACGAATTTCAGTTAGCTGCATACCATCTCCGGTTGTTCGACGTAGCGCTCACCTAAAGAAGAGTTGAATTGCGCTCGCATCATGGTTTGATAATCCGGGCGTTCGCGGTCGACGAACTTCCCTACGATGATTTCGCCAGTCATGGTCATGCCGACTTCGCTGGTGGGGCAGCCGTTGCGGACCTTGCTTTTCTCTTTGTAATCGCGCATGGCGTCGAGACCGTCGCCTAGTTTGTTGCGGCGCTGATAGAGGGTCGGACAGGGCGAGATGACTTCGATAAAGGAGAATCCTTTTTTGTTGAAGGCCTCGCTGATGGCGCGGGAGAGCTGGCGGACGTGGTAGGTGGTCCAGCGGGCAACGTAGACGGCGCCAGCGGCTTCTACCAGGTGCGGCAGATTAAAGGACGGTTCGAAGACTCCGTAGGGATTGGTTGAAGTGGTCGAATGATCGGGAGTGGTCGGAGCGGTCTGGCCTCCGGTCATCGCATAAATAAGGTTGTTCACGCAGATCACCTTGAGATCGATGTTGCGGCGCGCGGCGTGAATAAGATGGTTGCCGCCGATCGCGGAGAGATCGCCGTCTCCCGAGTAGACGACGACGTTCAGCTTGGGATTCGCCAGCTTCAGGCCGGTGGCGAAGGGGATGGCGCGGCCATGCGTGGTGTGAAAGGAATCCAGTTTGACGTAGCCGGCGACGCGACCGGTGCAGCCGATGCCCGACACGAGCGCCAACGATCCTAGATCGATCTTGGAGTCGATGAGGGCGCGGGCAAAGGAATTTACGGTGGTGCCAATGCCGCATCCGGGACACCAGATGTGAGGCACGCGGTCGCTGCGCAAGAAGCGTTCGACTGGGTTTTCTACGGGATTCAAGTCGAGTTGTACAAGGTCGTTATCGAGCATGTCCGTATCGAGATCGTCGTTGCAGTTGTCGCTCATCGACTTGCCTCCACAATCACCCTGAGGATGTCTTCCGGGTTATGCACTCCGCCGCCGGCGTGGGACACGGCGTAGGTCTTGGCCTTGCCGTCTGCCGCTCGCTGCACCTCGCGCACCATTTGGCCGAGATTCAGCTCGGGGACGACGAACGCTTTGACTTTTGTCGCCAGTTCACGAATCTTCTTGTCTGGGAACGGCCACGCGGTAATGAGGCGCAACTTCCCTACGCGCAAGCCCCGTTCTCGGGCGACTCCGATGGCACGTTGCGCCACTCTGGAGGTGATGCCGTAGGAGATGACCACCACGTCGGCGCCTTCGAGTTGCTCTTCCTCGAACATGGAGATGCGGTCGGTGGCGTCGAGAATCTTGTTTTGCAGACGGCGCACGAGTTTGTCCTGCACCTGCGGCGTCATGTTGGGATAGCCGCGTTCGTCGTGGGTTAATCCGGTGACATGGAAGTTGTAGCCGTCGCCGGCGTGTGCCATCTCAGGAACCAGGTCGCCGTTGGTTCCGTAGGGCAAGTAGTCTTCGACCGATTTGTGGGTATGTTTGCGGGGCACAACGTCGATCTGATCGGCGGGGGGAATCACGACCTTCTCGGTCATGTGGCCCACGACTTCATCCATCATGAACATCACGGGAACACGGAATTCTTCGGCGAGATTGAAGGCTTTGATGGTGAGGTCAAAGCATTCCTGGGGAGAATTCGGACAGAGGGCGATGATCTCGTAGTCGCCATGCGAACCCCAGCGGGCCTGCATCATGTCGGCTTGCGCGGGAAGCGTGGGCAGGCCGGTGGAGGGTCCGCCGCGCTGGACGTCGACAAAGACGCAGGGCGTCTCGGTCATGGCGGCGTAACCGATGTGTTCCATCATTAAGGAGAAGCCGGGGCCGGAGGTGACGGTGAAGGCTTTCGCTCCTCCCCAAACCA
Organism: uncultured Acidobacteriaceae bacterium; assembly: GCA_963846085.1. Taxonomy (GTDB): domain Bacteria; phylum Acidobacteriota; class Terriglobia; order Terriglobales; family Acidobacteriaceae; genus Acidiflorens. Next base: position 455,047 of record CAWJUN010000001.1, read on the forward strand.
TGCCCTGCAGCGTAATCGAGGCGGCCAGTTCGTCTTCCATCTGGATGAAAGTTCCGCCGACGGTTGGCACGCGCGCGGCGAAACGTTCGACGACTTCGGTGGACGGGGTGATGGGATAGCCGGCAGCGCAACGGCTTCCGGCGGCGAGCGCGCCTTCGCAGCAGGCGTGATCGCCGTCCATGAAGTGCGTGCCGGTGAGGACGCCGCGGGGGTCTGCTTTAACGGTGTCAGGCCTCATTTGTCACCTTCCTGGGCCGTGCTGGCTTTGCTGGCCGCGTCGACGGCTTTCTTAGGTAAGGCAGTCTTGGCCGCACCCGAAGACTCGGTCTTACTGGCACAGATGGCGAAATCGGGGCAGTACATGCCGCAGAGATCGCAACCGCTGCATTTTTCGGGATGGACCACGTGAGGGGGATGGTAGCCCTTGGAATTAAAAGCGGAAGAGAGCGCGAGCACGTGAGAGGGGCAAAACTCCACACAGAAGCCACATGCTTTACAGCGCTCTACGACGATGGAAACGCGTCCTTTTGCCATGGAGACTCCACGCTGAAAGGCGGTCGACTGGGACCGCATAATCTCGCGTGATTATGACTTTGGCGGGTACATTGCGATGTGACAGTAATCACCGGCCTACGTGCGGACGCGCACATGGAAGCGGACACGTGGGCCGGCACATTCATTCAGCCTGGCCCGGGCGAGCGAGGCGAGTTTCGTACGTTGGTACAGGAGTGGGGTTGGGGAATGTCGGGCTGTCCCTCGTGGGTGCTGGGGGCAGCATCCGTGCGCAGCGCTCTGCCGGTTCGGGACTATCCGAGGTATTGGCGGATCGCCAGCAGCAAGACCTGATCTTCGACCGGCTTTTCGAACAGACGTTTGACGCCGGCGTCGCGACAGCGCTTTTCGTGGGTGAAGCGGTTTCTTGCGGTCAGGACGACCACCGGGACTTCAGCAAGTTCCGGAAAGACCCGAAGACCGTCCATAACAAAGTAACCGTCAAAATCAGGTAATCCAATATCGAGAATAATGAGGTCTGGCAACTCGGCCAGGGCGGTGCGGATCGCGGACTCTGCGTTATTCGCAAAACAGACATCGTAGTAGTTGGCGGCGAGGCGGATATTCAGCCCAAGGCATAACTCGGGATCGTCGTCGACGATGAGAATCTTGTTGCCACGAACTCTGGCTGGCTTGGGTGGAACCAGGCTTAACTGGTGATCGGTTTCGTAGACATCGATGTCGGCCATACAACTGGTTAAAGTCAGCATCTCAACTCCTTCTTCGGCTTCGGAAGTTGCTGTTTCTGGGATGATCGCCATTGCGGCCACGCGCTATTCGACAAAGTCTCCGACTGTTCAGGACGGGAGGACTTCGTCGCATTTGTCCAAATCGTAAACGACACCTCTTTTCGGAGACGCAGCCTCACCCAGGGTCTGCCGGATGACCGCCAGGAATTGCGAGTTGTCCACGGGTTTTTGAAGAAAGGCACGCGCGCCAGCCCTGAGAACGGGCCCCCTGGTCGCGAGTGCATCGCGCGCGGAGACGACAATGATGGGGATGACATCAAGGGTGGGGATTGCCTTGAGCCGCTCCATCACGCCGAAACCGTCGCCGGCGGGTAATCCGAGATCAAGAATGATTAAATCCGGCTGCTGCTTGCGCGCTTCGGCAACGGCCGTGATGCCGTCTGCGGCAAAAAAAGTGTCGTAGTGATTCGCCGCCAATCGCAGGTGCATCCCTTTACGCACATCCGGATCGTCGTCGACTACCAGAATCTTCTTGTTGATCATGCCTCACCCATCCCCGAATCAAGCTTGCTGACTCACAGTCTGGAATGCCTTATTGGCGTTCCCTGCCTGCGGTGTTCCAACTCTGGTGCCAGTCGAAATCGGGGATGTTGAAGACTGGTTTTACGGAAGATGGATTTATATCCAGGTTACTGCCGACCATCAGATTGATCGTGCGTGATCTTCTAAGTTCACTGTAACTCCTTTGGGTATGTTTGTAAGAGAAAAGATAGAAACGTAAGGACAGATAGCCTTCTGTATTAGGAGTAGACCTTAGGTACGTGGAGTCCGCGGAAATACTGTGCAAGGGCCGGAAACACTGGCGAAAGCGATTCCGGCGAGGCCCGATCAACCTGACACTTGTGGACTGGAACCCAATCAAAAGGGGAGGCGGATGAAGGTGCGTTTTCGCGCGGCCGCCCGGCGCGATTCGTTGCGCGACCTCGGCGTTTTACGAGTGATGGCGGGGGGTGAGGGAGGACACGTTCGCGTGTGCGCTTAATCACAGCAATGGGGATAGGGTTGGACCAGAATGAAAGGTTATTTACAGAATTCTCACTCATTGAGGGGGTGCTGCGTGTTCGAAGCCCAAGTTGAAATGGAACGACGCTCGTCATTTTTGCCGTTGGTCCTAATGATGTGTTTGCTGGCAGGGATCGTGGGATTAGCGGTTTACATTGCTCTGCAAGTTCATCAGCGCACACCAATTAACGCGCAGCAGGCAAGCGTGGTCGTGGCGGCAACGCTACGCGGCACGGATCCTGCGGTGATTCACTTTCACACGGGTCTAGTGAAGCCGACGGATGACGAAACTCCGGCCGCTCCCAACTACCGGCTGCTTGAAAAGGCAGGAATCTTGAAGGTGGCAAAGGAATCGAAGGGCAGAGTAGCGGTCTCTCTGACTCCGGAAGGAGAACACCTGATGGCCAACCTTCCGGACGTCAAGAAAACCAAAGAGGCCGACGGCACTTTTCTGTACGAGGCACCCCTTGCCCACCGCGAGTTTGTCAGTGTTGCCACGATCAACATGACCGGACCCAATACAGCGACGGTGCAATACAACTGGAAATGGTCGCCGAACCCGCTTGGCAACATCTTCGATGCGGGTGGGCCGGTGGTGAAGAGTTTCAATCTTTGGGATCGCCAGACGCTGATCAACCGCTTTTCCGTCGATTTTTATAACGGCGATCCGACCCGATCGAGCATGGGCCTGATGCGCAACGGCAAAGAGTGGAAGATCGCCACTCTGTAGAAGTTGTTGCTTTGCGGGCTCCACACCCCGTCGTGCGGAGCCGACAAGATTACGCTTTTGGGGGGTAAACGACTTCCAAAAGCGGGCATAGTTTCATTCGTGTCAAAGGAGAGACCGCGATGTCTGTCAAAAACTTAATACTGTTATTCACCGCGTTGCTGGTGTGCGTCTGCACCGTGGCCGCGCAAAATCAAACGCAGGACCAACCAGAGAAAGTCATCAAGCATGTCCCCATCAAGGCGACATCGCCCACATCGGGCAAAGAAATGTACACGGCCTATTGCGCTGTTTGCCACGGAACCGATCTAAAAGGCGGCGGACCAGCGGCCAGCGCGTTGAAGACTGCTCCCACGGACCTTACCCTGCTGGCGAAGAACAGCAACGGGAAATATCCTGAGATGAAGGTCTCGTCCGCGATCCGCGGCGAAGGCGGCCTTCCTGCGCACGGCACCAAAGATATGCCGGTGTGGGGATCACTGTTCTGGAGCATGAGCGCAGGCCACGAGGGCGAAGTGCAGCAGCGTGTAGCCAACCTCACTCACTACATCGAATCTATGCAGGCGAAGTAAGCAGCGATCCGTCGTTGATGGGCTAAGTTCCAACGAACGACGCACGAGTCAGGTGGGCGCAAGCAGACAAGCTTGTGCCCATTTTCTTGGTCACAGTCTGGCCCGGACCCATCGAAGTGGGGGGCCTCCCAACCTACGTTACTTGTTGAACCGGGCCGACCAATTCAGGACCACCGACATCGGCATGGTCTCGCTCTGCTTCGTGGCGGTGTTGATCAGAAATCTCTGCCCGTCTTTACTTATGTCATAGGTGACGTGTTCTGATGTGGCAACCATCTCCCGCGGATTGGCCTGGAACAGGACCGTGGGAGTTCCGGCATCGAAGTGATCTCCCGTGGTTACCGAAACTGCCATCATCTTGCTCTCAGGGGAAAAATAGAATAATTCTTTGCCGTCGCTGCGCCACTTGGGTTGGTCTCCACCTCCCGTGGAGACTTGCCACTTGCCGTGGGCATCGGGGAACGAGGTGACGTAGATTTCCCAGCGGCCGCTCTCGTTTGAGGCATAGGCCAACCATTTTCCGTCGGGCGAAAAGCGTCCGTTCTTGAGGGTAGAAGTGGCTTTCAGGAATTGGGCGGATTTTTGTTCGGGTAACGCGAGAGACCACAAATCCGCACCGCGCTCGTAGAGGATGAATTTGCCATCGTGCGACCAGTCGTCCGGAAACCGATCGGGGCCGTCTTGCACCATCTCTTTCTCTTCCTGCGCCCCGTTAGCGTCTTTGAAGTAGAGACCAAATTTCAGTTCCCTATTGGAGGAAAAGACCAGGCGCGCGGAATCGGGACTCCAGACGGGAATCGTGTCGATCGACGGATCGAAGGTAAGCCGTTTCGCGCTTCCGTTTTCCAGGTCGTAGGTCCATATATCGGTATTTTGGCTGGAGGGGTCGGTTGTATCGGCGGCGATCATCTTTTCGTTCGGAGAGAGGAAGATATTGCCGTAAATCCCGGGCGTTCCCTGCTTGATGGCCGTTCCAACCTGCTGGCCTTTGCGATCGAACCAGAGCATTTGCGAAGTGCCCGCGCCGCCGCTCTTTTGCGCAACCAGCAATCCCGCATCGGAGGTCGCGAACGCCGCTTTCGCAATTCGCGGAAAATATTGAATGTCGTTGAGAAGTGGTGTTGGCTCTCCGGTCAGTTGAAACTTCTTCGCATCGAAGGGTTGTGCGAAAAGGGTCTGATCGCGATAGAAGAGAAGATATCCCGGGGCGGCGTAGGCAGCGTTGGCTCGCGCATTGGTTATAAAACGCTTCTCGTTCGAATTCAGCGAACCGACGAAGATGGAGTACAGTTCCTTTTTTCCTGAAAGATTGACTGCTAGAAAAAGATAGTGGACGCCATCGGGTAGAAAGACAGGCCAGCGATGGCTATCTTCTCCCTGAGCGCGGTCGGGAAAGGTGATTTGCGTGGGCGTTCCGCCCGATGCCGGAATCCGGAAGATGCCCGTACCCAGAAGGCCACTGGGGGTAAAAAGAATGACACCATCTTTGTTCCATGCGCCGCCGCGGCCGGTGGGCGCATCACAGAGCGTCTGGACGGTGCCGCCATTGATGTCTAGTTTCTTGAGCCGGCCATCCGCGAAAAAACCGAGGGAGTGACCGTCCGGCGACCAGAAGGGATAGTTCCCTCCTTCGGTATTCGGCAGGCTGGTCGCTTCCGACGATCCTGGTTCGTAGATCCAGATGACGTTTTTTCGCTCCGCTTCGCGGTAGCCGACAACGGCGACGGTGTGTCCATTGGGAGCGACGGCGACATCGCGCGCCGGAAACGGAAATGGCGCGGAGTAAAACGTCGTCTGTTCCGCTGGCTTGGAATTGCGCCACCACAGTCCAAGGACGACCAGCAGGATCGCGAGGGCGCCCGCTGCAATCCAGGCAAGGCGCTCGCGATTCCTATTCTGTTTCTCGGGTGTCGGTGGTGTTGGCGCTCCTGCATCGGCAAGCCACTTCAATTGCAGCCCGACATCGTGGGCGGTCTGAAAGCGGTCGTCTGGATTCTTGGCGAGGCAAGTGGAGACAATGCGCTCGAAGACTGGCGGGATCAGCGGTTGGGCGGTCGAGATCGGTTCCGGCTCTTTTTCCAGAATCGCACTGGCCACGCTGATCTGGCTTTTGCCTTCAAACGGGCCGGTTGCCCGTCGTCATCTCGTAGAGCACCGCGCCCAGGGCGAACAGGTCGGAGCGCGCGTCGGCTTCCCTGCCCTCGATCTGCTCGGGAGACATGTACTGGATGGTTCCAATGATGGCGCCCGCGGTCGTCAGGGGAGACAGCGGACTGGTTCCCGCGACGGTCATGGTCATCGCAGCGCTCAGGAGCGGCGCTTTTGAACTTCCGGATCCGGATCCGGCGGCCATCGCTTTCGCGAGGCCAAAGTCCATTAGCTTCGCGCCGGTTTTGGTCAGCATGATGTTGCCGGGCTTCAGATCGCGGTGAATGATGCCTGCGCGGTGTGCGGCCTGCAACGCCTCGCAAACTTCGATGCCAATCTTCAGTGACTCTTTGAGCGGGACCGGGCCCTTCTTCAGGCGTTCGGCGAGCGACTCTCCTTCCAGATACTCCATCACCAGAAAATCAGTGCCGTCCTGATGGCCGACGTCGTAGAGAGTGCAGATTCGGGGATGGTTGAGCGAGGAGATCGAGCGGGCTTCGCGCTCGAAACGTTCTTTCAGCTCTGGGTTGGAGGAGAGATGTTCGGGAAGAACTTTGATGGCCACGTCGCGGCCAAGGCGAGTGTCACGCGAGCGGTAGACCTCGCCCATGCCACCGGCTCCAATGGGCGACTGGATTTCATAGGGACCGAGCTTCGCGCCAGAGGTGAGGGGCATGCGTGCGCGCAATTATAGGGCATAGCCGGGCTGGCGGGACCGATTTCATCGCTGATGATGACGAGAATCCGGCAGCGATAGCGATCGCCCAGCGCCTCTCAGTCTGCCGATACCAGCGCGGGGGTATTTTCGGGCATGATGCGCAGTTCACCTTCACGCGCGTCGACCACTGCAATCGCAACGATCTTCACAATCTCTTCTGCCTCGGCGCCGCGCGGTAGGAGGTGGACGGGGCGGTTCATCCCCATCAGGATCGGCCCGAGGGTCTCGCAGCCGCCGATTGTTCCGAGGAGTTTGCAGGCGATATTGGCGGAGGCGAGATCGGGGAAGACCAGAACATTCGCGCCGCCTTGCAACGAACTGAAGGGGTACGTCTGCTCCAATATTTCGGGGGAGACAGCCGCGTCGGCCATGATCTCGCCATCAACGATCAGCGATGGATCGGCCTTGTGCAAAAGTTCGACCGCTTTGCGCACCTTCTCGCACGACTTATGCTTGCTGCTGCCAAAACTGGAAAACGACAACATGGCAACGCGGGGTACGACGTCAAAGCGTCGCGCCTCTTGCGCTGCGCAGAGCGCGATGTCGACGAGATCCTCCGCCGAAGGATCGACGTTGACGCTGGTGTCGGCCAGGAAAAATAAATCGCCGTTGGCGGTGATCATCGGGTAGCATCCCGCGACCTTGTGCAAACCTTCGCGCATGCGGACGATTTGCAGCGCGGGACGAATTGTGTCGGGAAAGTGCTGCGTCACTCCTGAGACGAGAGCGTCGGTGTCTCCCATGTGCACCATCATCGACGCAAAGATGTTGCGGTCGTTGATCAGGGTTCGGGCCTCGTCGAGGGTGACGCCGCTGCGCTGGCGCAGGCGGAATAATTCCTGAATGTAGCGTTCGCGATAGCGCGCGGTGAGGGGATCGACGATCTCGGCCCCGCGCAGGTTCAAGCCTAGTTCGAGTGTCTTGGCGAGAATCTTCGCAATGTCGCCCAGCAGGATCGGCGTGGCGATCTTCTCTTCGAGGAGCGTGTGGCACGCGCGCAAGATTTTTTCGTTATCCCCCTCGGGAAATACCACATGCTTCGGCTTGGACTGGGCCTTCTGAATCATGATGCGCGAGATCTCGTGCGCCTTGCCCAAATGGCGTTCCAGCTGTTGGCGATATTCGCGAATATTGATCGTCTGTTGGGCGACGCCGCTTTCCATGGCCGCCTGCGCCACGGCTGAGGAAGCCCAGACCAGGACACGCGGATCGAAGGGCTTCGGAATCAGATAGTCGGGCCCGAACTTCAGCCGCGACACTCCATAGGCGCGGCAAACCGAGTCGGGAACGTCCTGTTTCGCCAGACTCGCCAGAGCGCGTGTGGCCGCCAGTTGCATCTCTTCGTTGATCACTGTGGCGCGCACGTCGAGCGCACCGCGGAAAATAAACGGGAAGCCGAGAACGTTGTTTACCTGATTCGGGTAGTCAGACCGTCCCGTCGCCATGATGACGTCACTGCGGCTCGCCTTCGCATCTTCGTAAGTAATTTCAGGATCGGGATTCGCCATGGCAAACACGATGGGACGGGCCGCCATCGAGCGCACCATATCCTGGGTAATCGCGCCTTTTACCGACAGGCCGAGAAATACGTCGGCATTTTCCATCGCTTCCGCGAGCGTGCGAAGTGGCGTGTTCCGGGCGAAACGCTGTTTGTAGGCGTTCATACCCTCGGTGCGGCCCTCGTAGATCACGCCCTTCGTATCACACAAAAGAACGTTCTCGCGTTTCACGCCGAGGCGCACATAGTGTTCCGCACACGCAAATCCGGCTGCGCCTGCACCGTTCACGACCACGCGAATTTCGCTGATCTCTTTTTCGACGACCTCTAACCCGTTCAGCAGCGCGGCGCCTGAGATGATCGCGGTGCCGTGCTGGTCGTCGTGGAAAACCGGAATCTTCATCGTCTTGCGCAATGTCTCTTCTATGTAGAAACATTCCGGAGCTTTAATGTCTTCCAGATTGATGGCGCCAAACGTCGGCTCAATCAGCTGGCATACTTTGATCACGTCTTCGGGATCGTGGCTATTGATCTCGATATCGAAGACGTCAACGTCGGCGAAGCGCTTGAACAGACACCGCCTTCCCTTCCATGACGGGCTTGCCGGCGAGCGCACCGATGTCGCCGAGGCCGAGGACGGCGGTTCCGTTGGTTACGACTGCGACCAGGTTGCCACGTGCTGTGTACTTATAAGCGTCCTGCGGGTTGCGCTGGATTTCCAGACAAGGCTCGGCGACTCCGGGGGTGTAGGCAAGGCTCAAGTCGCGCTGCGTACGGCAAGGTTTCGTGGGAGTGACGGAAATTTTTCCCGGGCGCGCTCCAAAGTGATAGTCCAGCGCTTGCTGCTTCGTAACCATATTTGCTCCTCGTCGTCGCTTCCTGAAACCGCGATTCGTCCGTGTTTGTCCGCCCAGGGCTGATCTGCGCGGGCTTATCGCGCCTGGGACCGGGGTAGTCCAACGCCTAGCTCGATAGCCCTAACCCGCCAATATCGCTCGCAAGGGACGAATAGGCTGTGATGTCGATCACCTGCATCTGTAAGTTTCTCCAGTTCTTAGAGACATTGATGTGAGGCATATCACATTACGATGTATCTGGCAGCACAGCGTCTGGTTCCCTACGGACGGAAACTGACCTCAGACGAGGTCTGCTCATCTGCCGGGGCAACACGTCCGTTCCTGCTTACCGGCAAGCGGCCACGAAGTTGTTCAGGAGGCTGGTTCATGCTCTCGCCCTACGGTATGGAGATTGTAGAAAGTTGCATAACGTGCAAGCTGCGCACCGATCGCATCTTCTGCGATCTGCCCACCAGCGCCTTACAAGCTTTTGAAAGCATCAAGTACGCGACCGCGTATCCGCAGGGGGCGGTGCTGTTTGTCGAAGGGCAGACCCCGCGGGGCATTTTCGTGCTGTGCAAAGGGAGCGTGAAGCTCTCCATCAACTCTCCCAGCGGTCGGACCGTAATTGTAAAACTGGCGGAAGCGGGTGAGGTCCTGGGATTGAGCGCGACCATTTCGGGCAAACCGTACGAAGTCACGGCCGAGACCATCGATCCTTGCCAGGTGAATTTCGTGAAGCGAGACGATTTCCTGCGCTTTCTGAAAGACGATGTGGAGGCCTGCTTCAAAGTCGCCGAGCAGTTAAGCGAAAAGTATCACAGTGCATGTAAAGAAGCGGGGTCGCTCGGGCTCTCGCACTCGGCCGCTGAAAAGCTGGCGAAGCTGCTTCTCGACTGGAGTTCCAAGAACGGCGAAGCTGCCAAAGCCGAGCCTCGCCTGAAACTTCGCCTCACCCACGAAGAAATCGCGCAGATGATTGGGACTTCCCGCGAAACCGTGACCCGACTTTTTGCGGATATGAAAAGACGCCAGATCGTCCAGTCGAAGGGGTCGACGCTGGTGATTCGAAACAGCAACGCGCTGCGGGAACTCGCCAACCACAATTAGATGGGTGCGCGCCCCCCGGCAAAGTAACTCTCCGCTCCGCGAAATCTCCGCCGAGACTGGCTCTCTCCCGACGTCCACTGCGACGCGACTTCCCTCTTGTGATACCCTCGCCAGAATTATTCAGCTCTTAAGAGAGAGTTGAACCTTTCAAACCGGAGACATTACGCCGATGAACTCACGCAGCATTGCACTCACTTGTATGGTGTTGTTCGCTGCTGTTTGCCTTTCTGCCCAGGACCGCTCCTACGGCCGTTCCGTTGTGATCACGAAATACGGCATCGTCGCGACCAGCTATGTGCAGGCGTCGCAGGCCGGTGCCAGGGTGCTAGAGCAAGGCGGATCGGCGATAGACGCAGCGATTGCGGCGAACGCCGTGTTGGGAGTTGCTGAACCGATGATGAACGGCGTCGGGGGAGACCTCTTCGCGATTTACTGGGACTCGAAGACGGGTAAGCTCTATGGGTTGAACGCCAGCGGATGGGCTCCCAAAAAGCTCACCATCGAATACCTGAAGTCCAAGGGCGCAACCGCGATGCCGCAATCGGGCATCGATTCGGTGACCGTGCCGGGCGTCGTTGACGGATGGACGAAACTTCACGACCGCTTCGGCAAACTGCCGTGGCGCGAACTTTTTCAGCCTGCGATTTTCTACGCGGATCACGGTTATCCCGTAGCCGAAATGATTCACGACTACTGGAGCGAGGCGCGCGGCGGGCTCCTCCAGAATCCCGAGAGCCAGCGCGTCTTTTTACCGGGGGGCGGGGTGCCAGAGACGGGGCAGATTTTCCGCAACCCCGACATCGCGCAAACTTTGACACAGATTGCAAACGAGGGCGAGTCGGTTTTCTATAAGGGAGCAATTGCGCAGGCCATTCTCAAGACATCGTCCGATCTCGGAGGCACGATGTCCGCTGACGATCTCGCAGAGTATTCCGCGGAGTGGGTTGATCCCATCTCGACGAAGTATCGCGACTGGACGGTTTACGAGATACCGCCAAACGGCGATGGCATGGCAGCGCTCGAAATGCTGAATATTATGGAGACAGTTTCCGCCTGCTCCGGGAGGACCGCACAGCGCCGCGGAGCTGCACACAAGGATCGAAGCGATGAAACTCGCCTACGCCGATGTGAAGGCGTACGACGGCGATCCGAGGTTCGGCACGATTCCGGTGAAGGAATTATTGTCGAAAGAATTCGCGGCGAGACGGGCTAGGCTGATCGATCCCGCGAAAGCCAACTGCGCTGTCGCTCCCGGCGCGCTTTCGGGAAGCGACACGACTTATTTGTCAGTCGTGGACCGCGAGGGAAATATTCTTTCGTTCATTCAAAGCAACTACTCGCTTTTTGGGTCGCACGTTACGGTACAAGGGGCGGGATTCGCTCTGCAGAATCGCGGCGGATTATTTTCGCTGGACCCGGCTTCTCCTGACGCTCTCGCCGGACGCAAGCGTCCGTTTCATACCATCATCCCGGCTTTCATGGAGCATGGCGATCAGCATATCGGTTTCGGCATTATGGGCGGCATGAATCAACCGCTCGCGCATGCCCAATTTGTATCAAATGTCGTGGACTATAAGATGAACATCCAGGCTGCTTTGGAAGAGCCGCGCTTTACCGTGAGTTCCAAGCTTGGGTGCGACATCGTGATCGAGTCGCGCGTGACGCCTGAATCCATCAACCAGCTTACGAAAATGGGGCACGTTCTCGATGTTCGCAAAGAATATTCGACGACCATGGGGCGGGGACAGGCAGTTCTGCACGACAGCGCGACGCAGATTAACTATGGGGCGTCTGATGGGCGAGCCGACGGGGCCGCGGTGCCTGAAGGGCCGCCACTGCCGAGATTGAACCCGTAAGGTGGCTTCGGTGATGATTTCGATGCTCAGGGAAGCAACTGAAACACCGTCCCCGCGCCGTTTGTCCCTCCACCGCGGGTCGTGCCGAAGAAGCCACCTTTCCCATCCGGAGTAAGGCTGGCCCACGAACTGGCGCCGTCTGTCCCGTTGCCAAAGCTGTAAAGCTCCGTCTCGGTCCATTTGTGCGAGATGAAACCCAGGCCAAAGGCGATTCCGTCGTCGAAGGTGCCACCGCCGGCAGTTGTGCTGTAGAGATTGTTAGCGCTGTCGAGGTAGAGGTCCGCGACCGGGTTGAGGCCGTTTTCGCCGGTGAAGCGGAGAATGATCTTCGATTTATAACCCTCGGACTTATTCAGTTCGAACACCGTGCCACAACCGGACCTTTGGCAGGCATTGCCTCCACCGAACGCTGTGGTGCCATACAAGTTGCCTTCGGAATCCAGAAGGACGCCGCCAAACGGGCTTTCGCCGTCCCGTCCCCCGGCGAAAACATGCAGAACCTGTTCTTGATAACTACCATCTCCTTGCGCCACCAGTTCATAAACTCCGCCACAGCCGTCATTGCAACTGGCGTCGCCGCCGCCTGTGCCGGTCCCGAAAATGTTGCCGGTTGGATCCACGAAAACATCGCTTCCGGGAAAAGAAACATCGCTGCCGCCTCGGGAAATGCCGAGAAAGTTGTACAGCGTAGTTTCGGTCCACTTCCCTCCCGCGCCCGGTTTGAGCTGGTAGACAATGCCGCAGCCGCAAAAGAAGTCTCCCCCAAATTCGGTTGTGCCATACAGATTGCCGGCCGTGTCGAACACAGCTCCTGCGTTCGGATAGGCTCCCCCATCGTTGCCGAATTCGTGAATCACCGAATACTTCCATCCCTTCTTCGAATGCACCAACCGGAAGACCACACCGCAACCCGCTCCCAGCACGGAACTGCAAACGGGGTTCCCTCCCTGTTCGGTGACGCCATACAGGTCGCCTTTCGCATCCATGGTCAAATTGCCCACGGGAGACCCGCCATCGTGCAGCCCTTTGAAATTGTAGAGAACGGCTTCATCCCATCCGCCGTTTGGGTTGGGGCTCAGTTCATAGACCAGGCCGCAGCCATCGCCAGAACAACTGGTACCCGAGGGACCGCCTTTTGAGAGGACGCCGTAAAGATTTCCCGCCTTGTCCATCACCACGCCGCTCTGATAGGGATCGCTGCCGCCGTCGCCGCCCGGAAAACTGTACAGAACTGTTTCCGTTTGGCCGAAGGCTGAGGTTGCAACCAGCAGAGTGAATACGATTAGCATGGCTCGGAACGATTGTCGCGGCATCGGAATCGCCTCCTGGTTCGGATTTCTTTGCGGTCTGGAAAAACCAAACAATTGTAGGCTCATTGCAACCGATTGCGAGCGAAGCGCTCTCAGTCGTTCTCTGCCATAGTGATTCGTGAAATATTTTCGTTTCACGGACGCCGGTGCAGCTCTGCTTCCTCCACCACTCTCAATTTCCGATTTGCTCGTGATCCAGTCGGACGCGCACAAAGCCATACTCGGCCACCTTGACTGGCCGCACCACAAAAAAGACTTATGCCAACAACGGTGGACTGTGGCTTAGAATCACGGCCTGGACAAACCAGTGTCGAAAACCGCAATCATGCAGATTCTCCCAACGCCGGCCGGACACGTTCAGGAGGATGGTCCCAGATGAATCGCGGTATCGGCTGTCTGAGCTTGTTCGTGCTGGCGTATGTAGCGGGATGCAGCATGCTACTTTCTCCACAGCAAACACAAGGGCAAACGAATCCAATGGCGACGGGATTGGACAAAGAATTCCTCTCCGAAACCGCAGCGGTCAATGGAGTCACGCTGCACTACATGCGCGGCGGGAAAGGGCCTGCTGTCATCCTGATCCATGGGTTCCCGCAAGACTGGTTCGAGTACCGCCCCATCATGTCCACGCTGGCGAAACGGTTCACCGTGATTGCCGTCGATCTGCGCGGAATCGGCGGCTCGACCGCGGCGTCGGGCGGCTACGATGCAGCCAATATGGCGGAAGATATTTACCAGCTCGCTTCGGTTCTCAAGCTGGACCACGTCTACGTCGTCGGACACGACATCGGCGGGCATGTGGCTTATGCGTTCGTTCGTCGTTTCCCGCAAATCACGCGCGGCGCCATGATCCTCGACACGGCCATTCCCGGAATCGAGGGATGGGAGGAAATCCAGGGCGCCCCTTACATGTGGCACATGCACTTTATGCAAGTTCCAGGGCTCGCCGAGAAACTTGTGGACGGCCGGCAGGCTGCCTACTTCGGATATTTCTTTCAGTTTGGAAAATTCACGCCGGAAGAAACTGCCCATTACCTGAAGGCTTACGCCACGGTCGCGCAGCTGCACGCAGTCTTTGAAATGTACCGCGCCTTTCCTGCAAACGCGCAGTTCAACGCAGCGCGACGTGAGCCGATGCCTGTCCCTATATTCTTCGGTACAGGTGATGGATCACCGTTTGCGAAGTTGGTCCCGAAGATTGCAGACAGTCTGCGAGCCCACGGATGTACTCATGTCGAAACGGGCCTGATTCACGGCGCCGTGCATTATCTGGTAGAGGATCAACCGGAACAGGTAGCCGAATTGATTGAGCGGTACGCATCAATCTCGCACTGATCGTCTCTTCTTCTGTTCTTCTTCTGTCGAAGCGTGCCTGCTTGGGAGGCTCTCGGCCGGGAAGCGGCCTTGTCGCAACTAGCCCTTGATTACAACCGAGGTAATATCGTCGTCCTGCAGATCCCCTTGCACAAACGCTCGAGCCGCATCATAGATACCATCCGCGATGAGTGAAGCCGAGTTGTGGCTGAGGATGCGAATGTGGTCAAGGACACGCTCGATGCCGAATTGATGACCCTGCGGGGTGGCCGATTCGGTAACCCCATCGGTGAGGAACACGGCGATCTCTCCCGAATCGAGGCTCACTGGCTGCGGCGGCGAAAACCTGGTTACGGGGAACAAACCGAGGGGTGGGCCCGTGCTGTCGAGCATGCATTTCACCTCACCCGATTTCAGTAATATAAGGCCGGGAACGTGACCGGCGCTGGCGTAGGAAAGAGTTCGACGACTGATGTCCAGCTTCGCTAAAAAGAGGGTGACGAAATCCCCATGATCGAGGTCTTTCAGCAGCATCTGGTTGACGTGAGCCAGCAAATCATCCAACTCCATCTGCATCGCGGCAAAACAGCGCACATATGCCCGAGTGAGCGCCATGACGAGGGCTGAGCTGAAACCATGCCCTTTGGCGTCGGCCACCGCGATCAAAAGAGAGCCGTCGTCCATGGAGATGAAATCGAAGTAGTCGCCTCCAGTTTCGTCGGCTGCGTGCGCGGATGCCCCGATATCAAAGCCCGAAACCACGGGCGGGACGGCATACAGGCGTTGCTGCACATCGCGAGCCAACTGTAATTGGAATTCCTGCTCCTGCTTTTTCCGCAGTTCGGTGATGTCCTGGGAGACTGAGACGAAGTGGGTCAGACGCCCGGACTTATCGCGCATCGAGGTGATCGTTTGTTGCGTCCAGTAGAGTTCGCCTGTTTTCTTGCGATTGATCACCATTCCTTTGAAAGGAAGTCCCAGCGCCAGTTGGGCCCACATCTGCCGGTAAAACTCAGCATCGTGCCGGCCGGACTTCAGGATGCGAGGGGTCTTGCCTACCGCCTCATCCCGTCCGTATCCCGAAGTCGTCTCGAAGGCATGATTCACATACTGGATGACGCCTTGGGTATCGGTGAGTGTCACACTGTCAGCGATCTGCTCCACAACTTGAGAAAGCAGCACGAACGTTTGCGCGGCCTCGGGGCCTGGTGGAGGTTCACATGACAACACTGTCCCGTATTCTTCTTTGTTGATCATCTACGGTCCCACCCGAGGGTAAGATCGAGACGATCCTCAGGAAAACTGCCGGACTGATTCGGTGTTTGATGGCGGTGCCGCATTTCTGTTCCCATTTATGATCCCGGTTTCCAAAGGTTCATGAAGTTGAGTTGGCGCCTTGTCATTCTCAGTTTTTGTCGGTGCGGGGGAGTTGCGGAACGTTTGAGATTTCGCTCCGTAATGCGGCGATTTACGAAAATGGCTGGGGCTTCAATGAAACTCCAGAGTCTCCAAGGCTAGACGAGACGTGCATTGCGCGACAAGGTAACGAAAGTCGAGAGAACGGACCCGATTTCTCGAGCGCAAATTCCTCAAGTATTGTCTTTTGGGACAGTATCTAATTCCCGGTTCGGCCCAGCCGTATGGGAGTTTGCGCTGACCTAGATCAAGGCGCGTCGATTGAAGAACGGCGCGTGGCTCACTTACCTTTTTCGGGGATTGCGCTCAGCTCTCTAAGAAACTGTGGCGGCCAGTTCGGACTCTTCCTCTGAATCTCGGGTGAATTCGTTTTGGGTGCGCAACCCTGGACGCGAGTCTTTCTGTTCTTTCCTAACGAAAATGTCAGGGACCGAAATTTGATTCGGGACAGCCTTGCGAATCGCATCCATGAGTTCATCATTGTCCGCAGGTTTCTGGAAAAAGGCGGTCGCCCCCGCTTGCAGTGCTCGTGACTCGTTGAAATGAGGACCACGGGCGGTGAGCACGATGACTGGGATTCCCGACAAAGCGTCGGCCTCGCGCAAATGCTTTAACACGTCAAAGCCGTCACCGGATGGGAGGCCTAGATCAAGAATGACGAGACTTGGCCGCCACTTCTCTGCCATGGCAACGGCAGAATAGCCGTCGGAAGCGTGCACGGTGTCGTAATGGTTGGCGCGGAGACGGATTTTCATTGCCCGCCTCAGGTCTGGGTCATCGTCCACGATCAGGATTTTCGGTCTTTCCACTTGAGTCCTCCAAATGAATCGGTTCTAACGCGCCGTCTAAGTGCCGCGACGTTTATTGGTTCGTTCGCCATCGTTGCGTTGTTCACACGTTTCAGAAGATGGTTCAAAGCCGGACATCGCCTTTGACTTTCTAATCTCATCCCAACGCGAACATGGTTATCTCAGTCTCGTATTCACTCTAATCCCGTCTCCCGGTGCCGGTGTTGGGCATTGGGAGTGCGACCTTCGAGCGGAAAGATTTGTTGCAAGGCGTTGCAAGCCGCAGCGAGCCCCTTGGGACCGCAGAGGCCAATCAATGTCACTGTGTGTGTTTTGCGGCCAAATGCGTCAACTGCGAGGCCGATCGCACGCCCTAAGTTTCGGGCCGAACTGCGTCTATCTCCAACATTCGAATCGTTTTGCCGTGGCGTGATCATAATCACAATTCCGGGTGATGTCTGTCACGGTTCGCCGTTCCTTTCTCTCTTATTGTTGCTTCCATCGGTTCTCGGTGTCGGGTCGTCGGGAACAGGCGCAGGTTCTATACGAAAGGAACACCGCAAATGGCCACAGCAAACGGCAACGGACAGCACTCCCATCAGCAGCCTTCGAGCGCGGCGGGCAAGAACAAGCCGCGGTTGATTTTCTGGGAGTTGACCAAGGGCTGCAATCTGCGCTGTGTCCACTGCCGCGCCACGGCAACGGAGTTGAGCGCGCCTACCGATCTCTCGACGCAAACGGCAAAAAACATCATCGATCAGATTGCCGAAGTATCGAGTCCCATTCTTGTGCTCAGCGGCGGCGAACCACTCTACCGCTCCGATATCTTTCAACTCGCGCGTTATGGAACCGAAAAAGGACTGCGCGTCGCGCTCGCCACGAACGGCACCCTGGTCAGCAAAGAAGTTGCGCGCATGATTGTGGATAGCGGCGTACAGCGTGTGGCCATCAGTCTCGATGGGGCGGACGCCGTCACCCACGACAGCTTCCGCGGCATTCCCGGAGCTTTCGACGCCGCCATCGCCGGCTTCCGCAACCTGAAGAACCTCGGCATGTCGGTGCAGATCAACACCACCATTGCCCGCCACAATGCCCACCAGCTTCCGGCTGTCCTCGAACTGGCGAAGTCCCTGGGAGCCGACGCGCTGCATACCTTTCTCCTTGTCCCAGTCGGTTGCGGAGTCGATATCGCCGCCGAACAGATGGTTCCTCCCGAAGAATACGAGCGCATGCTGAATTGGTTCTATGATCGCTCGCTCGAGGGCGAGATCGAAATGAAGGCGACCTGCGCGCCACACTACTTCCGCGTTGTGCGCCAGCGGCGCGCGCTGGAGCATCGCTCGGAGTCTGCGGCCGCTCATGCCGCGCAGGTGGGGGCCGCGCCGCCTTCAAGCCATATTGGCCCCACGGAAATGGTGATGCCGGGATCAACGGGCATCGAATTGAAGCCGCAAGGTCACGGTCAGCCGGTCGGTCATCCCGGATCGCATCCATCCGACATGAACGCCATGACGAAAGGCTGTCTTGCTGGGACCGCGGTCTGTTTCATCTCGCATCAGGGCGAGGTCTTCCCTTGCGGGTATCTGCCGGCCTTGGCCGGCGATTTGCGAAAACAGCCCTTCGCCGAAATCTGGGAAAACTCGATCGTGTTCAACGAACTCCGCGACGTCAACAACCTTCACGGAAAGTGCGGCTGCTGCGAGTTCCGCAATGTCTGTATGGGGTGCCGTGCCCGCGCCTACGCGGCCACCGGAAACTATCTGGATGAAGAGCCCTTCTGCGTCTATGAACCGCAGGCCAAGGGATTGAAAAAGAATTTGCACGAAATCGCGACCGCCGAAGTTCTCCGCTAGCGCGCGTTTTCTGTTTTCTTCCCCACCGACTGTGTGGCGCGGGCGCCCCTTCGCCGTGCCGCTTGTCACACCCAGCAATGCGGGCTAGCTGAAAAGTCTCAAAGTCATACCGTATGCACTGTATCGAGCTCCGCCGACGGTTTTCATAGAATCTTCTGGTTTCAGTCAGGGTGCAGTCGAGTTGACCTGAGAATAACCGAGAGGAGAACACCGTTGAATCGAGGACTTCGAAAATCAGCAGTGGCCACTGTAATTGCGGGAGCGCTTTTCCTTTTTTCCGCAGCACCCCTGGTGCGAGCCGATGACCGGTCAAGATGCCAGCACGCCATCGAGAAAGCGGAGGGCAGGCTCGATCGAGCCGTCCACGACCGCGGTGAACACAGCCATGAAGCCGAGGAACGTAGGCGGCAACTGAACGAGGAACGCGAACGCTGCTGGGGCCGCTATCACCAATGGTGGAATGGGCACGAACATCGCTGGGAAACCGAGCATAACTGGGACCGATAATTCAAAGAGCCTCCCCCTTACCACAATCCAAGACAAGCATCGTAGAGACGGGGTTATCCCCGTCTCTGAACGAATCGGGGACGGTGCCACGGCTCAGCGAAGCCTTTGGCGCCACCGCCCCGTAACTGCCCCGCGTCGCTCCCGAGCAGGCGATTTTCCCGTTTTGGAACGAGCTAAAAGACACGAATCCAGCGCGATATCCCGCAATTCCGCACGCATCCCCCTTCACCGCCCACTTCCACAACTCTCCATAAACTACTGATAAAACAAGCTATTCTAAGCCATAGAATTCTTTGGCATCCGATTTGCTGCTCTCAGATCGAAGAGAGGAGCACCCGTGGAACCGGCACTCATGGTGGTCGGCCTGAACTACCGCACTGCGCCTGTCGGCGTGCGCGAGCGCTTCTGGATCAGCGAGAGTCGGCGCTACGAAGCCCTGATCCATTTGTCGAGGGCTGAAGGTATTGAAGAAGTTCTGGTGATGGCGACCTGCAACCGGACTGAGTTCTGGATGTGGGCCAGCGACGTCACCCTGGCAGCGAATTCCGTCATGCGGCTACTCGGCGCTGAGTACGGACTCAAGCTCTGCGAGTGGAAGCATTTTTATCGTCTGCTGGATGAAGCCGCCCTGTTGCACATCTTCCGCGTCGCCTCCAGTCTCGACTCCATGGTAGTGGGCGAGCCACAGGTGGTGGCGCAGGTGAAAGACGCGTGGCAGTTGGCGCAGAAAACCGGGGCCACCGCGCGATTCCTTGACGCGGTATTGCAGAAAGCCCTTACCGTCTCCAAGCGCGTCCGCAGCGAGACGGCCATCGGCCACGCGGCAGTTTCGATTCCGTATGCCGCCGTCGAACTGGCGCGCAAGGTCCTGGGCTCGCTCGAAAACAAAAATGTGTTGCTACTCGGTGCCGGCAAGATGGGTGAACTCTCCGCCCGCGGCCTGATGAACCATGGCAAAGGCTCTGTACAAGTAACCGTCATCAACCGCACTCTGGAAACCGCGACCGAGCTGGCGGCGAAACTGGGAGCACAAGCCGTTGCCTTCGATGACCGCTGGAAGTCAATGGCCGAAGCGGACATCATCATCAGCTCCACCTCATGTCCGCATACGATTCTCACGCGCGAAGAGGCCGAGATCATGATGCGCGAGCGCCTCACTCGAGAACTCATCACGAACCGCCAGCAGCGTGGCCCCACGGCGAAAGACCCGGTGGCAATTTCGCTGGCAACAGAAGAGCAAAACGAGAACACCCTCCCCGAAAATCGCACCGGAACCCGCCCGCTCGTGATCGTCGACATCGCCATGCCGCGTGACATCGATCCCACGGTGCGCGAGGTTTCGGGAATCTATCTTTACGATCTGGACGATCTGGAGGTGGTGGCCGACCACAACGCGGTCGAACGCGCGGCCGCTGCCATCGAAGCACAAAAGATTTTACACGTCGAAGCGCAAGGCTTCCGTCAAAAACTGATGGCGGAGCGCGTGGTTCCAACCATTGTCGCGCTGCGCTCGCGACTCGACGAAATTTGCCGGCAAGAGCTGGATTCCTTCAAACAAGAGACCGGACCATTTTCCAAAGACCAGGATGAGATGCTAAACGCTGTCTTGTCCCGAATGACGCAGAGAATCGCAGGATCTTTGGCCCGTGAACTCAAGGAGCTTCCAGAAAAAGTGCAGCAGGAACAGATGACGACTGCGTTGCAGCGTCTCTTCCATCTGCAACCCGCCGAACAGGCGATTGCCGGCACCAAATCCGCGTAGCGACTGGCCACGCCAAGCGGCGCGGGTCAGTCGACCGACTAAGACTCAACCGAGACGATGGACAGCCGCGTGGCTGTCCGGCGACCCTAGACAGTTCCCATGTCGTAAACGACAGATTTCTTCGGAACCGCGGCTTCTCCGAGCGCTTGCCGAATCACTGCCAGAAGTTCCCCGTTATCGACCGGCTTCTGCAGAAAAGCCTTCGCCCCTGCTTTAAGTGCGAGCGCCTGGTTCGCGCGAGCGTCACGTGCCGAAACAACGATTACAGGGATGACCCCCAGAGAGGGAATCGTCTTGAGTCGCTCCATAACGACGAAACCGTCGCCTGCGGGCAAACCGAGATCGAGGATAATCAGATCCGGTTTATGTTTCCGCGCCTCGATTAAAGTGGTCACCGCGTCCGCGGCGAAGAAAGTGTCGTAGTGGTTGGCCACCAGACGCAGGTGCATCCCCTTACGCACATCCGGATCGTCATCGACGATAAGAATCTTCTTGTTATCCATTGTGTACCATCCTTAACGAGATTTCCTCGTTTACAACTTCAAGAATTTTGCCGGTGACAGCCTCGTGCAACATTTTTCTCTGTTCCATCTCGGTTCCCGGAATCATACCCAGAGAGCGGTAGGAGGTCTCATAGGTCAAACCGGCATCTCGCATCATTTCAGATTTGCCCAAACGCTCGCGAATCCGCCTGGTGATGGCCTCGGCTCCGAATTCATCTGTATTGGCCACGATGAAAAACAGTTCGACGGCTCCCATCGGCGACATCTTGGGTAAAAGAACGTCTTGATCGCAATGCAGGGAGCGTTGCAGAAGGTCGCGCACCTCATGCGACTGTTCGGTGCGTAACTCCTCTGAAAGCCAGCCAGTATTGGATCCGAGTTCGGTCACGACGAGGACCAGCGGGCTATCGACAGTCCTTTTCATTTTCAGGACGGGATCGATCAAATTCGTCAACGAAAAGATGGGCAAGGTGACAGAGAAAGTGGATCCCTCGCCGGGTGAGCTTTTAGCCCAAATCTGACCGCCTTGTCGCGTAACCAACTCCATGCAGATGTACAAGCCGAGGCCGAGACCTTTGCGCCCCGAGGCATCGGTTTCCGATGCCTGGAAGAGCCGATCAAAAATTTTCTCGGTCATTCCAGGATCGACTCCGCATCCTGAATCGATAACTTCGATCAATAAGTGGCTTGGAACTTCGTCGAAGACGCGTGCGCGAATCTTCACGCTTCCCTTCGCCGGGGTGAATTTAACGGCGTTATCCATCAGGATGACCAGGATTTGGCGCAGGCGAAGTGGATCTGCACACACAGACGGCAGGCTGGCGTTTATTTCCGTCGACAACGCCACTCCCTTCGCCGTAGCCGCACCGAGGAGCGTCTTCACGGAATAGTTGATTGCATCCTCCGCCGAAGCGCACTGCGGTTCGATCATCAGCTTCCCTGCCTGTACGCGAGTTATCTCGAGTAAGTCGTTAATCATCGCTTGCAGCTGCTTCACATTCCTGAGGACGATTTCCAAGGACTCGTGTTGTTCGGCATTGAGCTCGCCCACCAGGTTGTCGAGCAAGATGGTCGAAAACTGATAAATCGCGGTCAGCGGCGAACGAAGTTCGTGGGAAACGTGGGAAAGAAATTCGTCCTTGAGTTCGATCTGTTGGGTGCGCGCCAGGTCAGCCTCGGCTTGCATCCGATGCCGCTCGATGGCATGCCGGAGCGCCCGCGGCAGCGCACGATTTTCGATCTGCCCTTTGATCAGATAATCCTGGGCACCCTCTGCCATAGCCGACTCGGCGAGCTCTTCGTCGTCCAAACCCGTCAAGACGATGACCGGAACGCCCGGCGCGGCGGCGTGGGCCCGCCGAACCGTATCGATGCCGTGGCCATCGGGCAACCCCATATCTAACAGGACGATGTCCACTCCGCCTTGGGCCAGATGTACCTCGGCCTCGCGCAAGCTACACAGGTGCGTAAATTCGAAAGCGTCACTGCTTTCCTTGCTGAACATCTCCCGCAGTAAACGGACGTCTCCCGCGTTATCTTCAACCACCAGAACCTGCACCGTTTTTTCGTTCATGAGTACTTCTCCCGCGGCAACTTCACCACCGAAAACCAAAAATTGTCGATGCTCTTCACCACCGTCAGAAAACCGTCCAGGCTCACCGGTTTCGTGATGTAGCAGTTTGCATGCAGCGTATAGCTCCGCAAGATATCCGCTTCCGACGAAGAAGTCGTCAGAATCACCACCGGAATGCTTTTCAGCGTCACACTCTGCTTGATCTCTTCCAGAACTTCGCGCCCATCTTTCTTCGGCAGGTTCAGATCGAGCAGGATCAAATCCGGCCGTGGCGCGTTCATGTACTTCCCTTCTCGTGCCAGAAAAGCCATCGCCTCCGCGCCATCCTCCACCACATGCAACTTCATCTGGACCTTCGCATCCTTGATCGCTTCTTGCGTCAGTCGCACATCGCCCGGGCTGTCTTCGACTAACAGGACCTCAATTGGTTCCGCGTCCTTGCCGTTCGCCTGCATCATTTCCCCTCAATTTCCGGAAGCGCAAAAAAGAAGGTAGAGCCCTGTCCGAGTCGTGATTCCACCCAGATCCTGCCCCCCAACCGCTCCAGAATTTTCTTGCAGATTGCTAAACCAATTCCTGTGCCTTCGAATTCGTTGCGCCCATGCAGTCTCTGAAAAAGCACGAAAATTCTTTCAAAGTATTTCGGATCGATGCCCAGCCCGTTGTCGCGCACCGAAAAAATCCATTTCTTGGCCTCGTTCTTTGCCGAGATGTGAACTCGCGGTGCCGCGACGCCGCGGTACTTGATTGCGTTCCCGATCAGGTTCTGCAACACCTGGCGCAATTGCGTTTCGTCGGTCGTTACCATCGGAAGCGGATCATGCGTCACGATTCCCCCGCTCTTCTCCAACATCACGCCCAGGTTCTTCAGCACCGCAAGCAGCGTCTCTTCGCTGGAAACCTCGCTCAGCGCCTTTCCATCCGTTCCCGCGCGCGAATAAGTCAGCAGATCGTGGATCAGCACCTGCATCCGGTTGCACCCATCCACCGCGAACCCGATGAACTCGTCGGCGTCCGTATCCAACTTGCCCTGGTAGCGGCTGGCGATCAGTTGTGTATAACTGGCGACCATGCGTAACGGCTCCTGCAAATCGTGCGACGCGACGTAGGCGAATTGTTGAAGGTCCTCGTTCGAACGCTTCAACTCGTCCATCGTATTCATCAACTGCTTCTCCGACTTCTTGCGCAGGCTGATGTCGCGGATCGCTGCCGTTACCAGAATTCCTTCAGTTGTTTCGAGCGGGCTCAAACCAATCTCGGCGGGAAACTCGCTCCCGTCTTTTCTCAACCCGCGCAACTCGACGCCGCCATCCATAACCCGCTTGTGAGGATGTGCGGCGTAGCCCTGTCGCTGCTGGGGATGCGGCGCCCGAAAGCTTTGCGGCACCAGCATCTCGACCGGGTGCCCAACGAGCTCATCGCGGTGATATCCGAAAAGACTTTCCGTTTGCGCGTTCACCAGGACGATCAGGCCTTGCTCATCGGCAATCACCATCGCATCGGGAGCCGCTTCCAACAGACCTCGATACTTCGCCTCTGATTCCGTAGTGTTGCTGAGGTCGTAACTGGATTCCGAATACCCCCACAGATTCCCCGAAGGATCGCGCAAGGCCGTGAACGTCAGGCTGGCGAGGTATCGCGTACCGTCTTTGCGCACGCGCTTGGCTTCTTCTTCGTACCGTCCGCTGGCCACAGTTTGGCGCAAGATCTCCTGCGGCCTGCCGCGCTTGATATCGGCCTCGGTAAAGAAACAGGAGAAATTGTGGCCGATAATCTCTTGCGCTGCGTAGCCCTTAATCCGTTCCGCTCCCGCGTTCCAACTCAATACGTTGCCCTGCGTATCCATCATGACGATGGCGTAATTTTGTCCATCGAGGAGCATCCGGTATTTCTCTTCGCTGTCCCACAGGGCCCGCGTCAGTTCTCGTCCAGCACTATCACGCTGCACGCTCCAACCCACAGCGATGGCCATCAGCAGGCCCACTCCGGTACCGGCAACCAGGATCCTCTTGTTGCGATCCAGCCGTGTCTTCGCATCCGTGTTGCGCTCGGCCAGCAATCGCGAATCTTCGTCCTGCATCCTGTGGATGATGTCCTGGACTCCGCTCATGCCCATTTGGTCTGAGTCGATGTCAACCGCTTCCGCCGCGGCCTCCAGACCTTCGTTTCGCCGCAGAAGAATCACCGCGTCGGCGAGCTTCGTCTTCTGTGCGATCAGCCCCTCGAGACCGGGAAGCTCGCGCTGCTGCACCGCGTTATCTGTCGTCAACCGGCGAAGGGCCGCCTCATCTCGCAAGGCGCTCGCCGTGTCAGCGCTGTAGATCGCCAGATAACTTGGCTTGCCGGTTAAAGCAAATCCTCGCGTGCTGGACTCCACGCCCCTCATGTCAGAGAGCAGACTCTGCAGTCTCTCTAGCACCTCGTGAGAATGCCGCACCCACCGGATGCTTTCAGTCGACGCGACTTGGCTGCGATAGGATACGACGCCCACAAAAATCAAAATTAGAATTGCCAACACAAACGTGAGTCTCGCGGATCCGCTGACTACACTGCGCTCGCGAACGCGATTCTTCCGTGCCGTGTCGACTTTCGTTTGATCCGTCGCGCGATATCCCACACGTCACTCTACCTCGTTCGCGTATCAATCATTTGGGGCATTGGGTGTGGAACCTTGGGGGCGCGACCTTCGCTTGCGAGAAAGTGTTTGACTTCTGTACAAAGACCATTTTTTGGACACGGATTTGTTCTAAATCACTGCACGGTTGAATTGGAGCTCTGATTCCTGATGGGTATTTGGTTCGCGTTGGAAATGTTAGTGTCAGCTGCAGTGCGATTCCGCGAACGAGGAGAGGTTCTTGAGCAGAGGTGATTCACCGCGTGACAGTCAAGGTTCGAGGTGTGATTTTAACGTCTATTTTCTTGCGACACGGGAGATCACCGCCGTCTGCGTTTGTTGCTGGGCTGGCATGAGCATTCGGCGCTGTAATCGAGAGTTGGGTTCGGCACGGCCGCCGGGGTCAGCGCCGCCACTTCCAGAGCTGCTTCCAAACCTGCACCAGGGTCTGCATCTTGCGCGGACTGGGAAGCCGGCTGTAAATCAGCCGGCAATCTTCATGCGCACGGTCATAAAATCCCCGCACTCCCTCGGGACTCAGGTGCGCCAGACTCTCGCGGAGTCGCTTCAACTCGTCGGGAGTCAGGACATCGGTCTTCTCATCATTATTAGGACGCCGTGCCATGGAGAGGCGATGGTAGCATGTTCGCCTTTTGTTCGCTATCGAATTGCGTGGAATTTCTCGCGGCCAAGCGAGCGAAGCAGAAGCATTCCGAATCAGCGAGTTGCGCCGAGCGGGGAGAGCAAGCCGTAAACATCGACCACAGTGGACGTGCCGATGTAGACCTTCCCGTTCACAACCGTCGGAACGGAAAATTTCACAGCGTTACCCGCACGGTCGCGATTATGCTTGGCTTGCGTGCTATTCCACAACTCTTTCGAGATGTTCGTCGCATCGAAAGCATGTAGAACGGCCGGTCCCGGACCGGGTCCCGGCGAACCGTAGTTGGAGGAATCAATCGCCCATAAAATCGCGCTGCCAACCGTATTTCCGTTGGAGGAAATGGACGGAGTGGCGCCGGGGAATTGGATCGCGGTTGAATTCGCGGTGATATGGGTGAAATCAGGCAGACCATTCACCACAGGAATGGATTTCAGGCGATCTCCAGCGCCCCAGAAATACAGAGTGCTGTTCCAGTACGCTGGCATGGCCCACATTCCGCCAATGGCGCCCGAAGCGGACTCTTCCAATATTTGCGGATCATCAGTCTGGCACGAGTTCCTGCCCTCGTAATGCTGGTTGCCGGCGGTCATCTGATCGCGGTTCACGACATAAATCGCGCCTTCTTTTCCCGCAGCCACCAGAATGTGAGGATAGGTTCCCGGCTGGTCAGGAAGAACGAGAACACCTCCTGAGCCAAGGTCGGCATCTTCATTCGAGAGGCAAGCCTGATCCGAAGGAGTGAAGTAATCGAGAAGCGAAAGCTCGCCATTCGTGGTGCCCAGCTTCATGATGGTGTCGCCCAACTCCGTAGCCGGAACATGCTGGGTATCGAAACTTCCATTGCCACTGGAAATGTAGATGCCGTTTTCCGCGTCGGCCGCAACGCCCGATCCCGCCATCCAGAAGCCGCCGAGTCCACCGTTGGGAGTGGTCACCAGAACGCTTTGCTGGGTAAAAGTCGCCGCATCGTAGGCGAACATCCATCCATGATAGGGACCTGAGTCGCAGTGCGAAGCATACGCCAGGTAAATCGATCCATTTAAGAGCAGCAGTCCCGGACGGTTCAGTTGGGTTAGGTTATCAAAAGTGAGTTTCCCGCCCTGCGAACCATCGCCGGTTCCGGTGACCGTAGCCGTGATCACCACCGGGCCAGGTGATTTTTCGTTGCCGGTTGTCAAATCCAGCGCGTGCAGACGATGAAAGAAATTCTGTCCCTTCTGCGACTTGGCCTCAACGTAAATCGTTCCCGAGTTCGGATCAATCACCGGAGTGCTCGTAATCCCGATGTACGGCTGCATATCCGTGCACCCCGTGGTCTTCAGGCTGACCAGCGCATGTTCACTTTTGGCCGCACCGTGAGCAGTGTCCACCATGCTCGCCTGCCACAGTGCCGGGCCTTGTTGGTCGGCGTCGAAGGCGTAGACAAACTCTCGCTCTGTGACCACGATCAGAACATTGTGCACCGCCCCGTTGATCGTGACATTCGGAACATACAACGGCTGCGCATAAATCTGGCCCTTTACCGGCAGCGTGAACAGGCGCCCAAACTGAGTGACATTCACGTTCGACGTTGTGAGAATCGTCTCGCTCGTATTCTGTCCGGTTCTGCCAATGTCGTTGTGCTGGGTGAGAACGCTGGTCTGGCCGAACGACGGGAGAGCCACCACCAGGAGCAGGCCAACCAACAGGCAGCAACAATTTAACCTGTGTGTAAGCACACGAGTTCTATGCGATAGGCGGACAGGGCTGTGGTGTCGATTCGCTCTCACTTGCTGCATGAATGTGGCACTCCTGAGGGGTAGGGTCGAAAACAATCTTGGCCATCGAGCATAGCACGCCGGTCGCCACGATTCCCAATGAAAGTTTAGTAACACGGGCCCGCCCCACGAAGATGGTGAATGGCTGAGTCGCCCCGTCCAGCGGGCTGTTTCGGGGGGACTTGCGCCGTCGGACCAGCGTGTGACCGATTAATGGACAACTGAAAACGACGCGACGCGATTGAGTCCTGTCTTGCGATCTGCTACGCCGTCGCTCTCGATCAAGAGATTGTGCGCGGGGTCAAATTTCAGAGCCGGATCGGAACTGGGAACCCAGAGCGAGATCCGGTAGTGACGCGGATGAAGCGCCGGGATCAGAAGATGATCCGAGAACTCGGCCTTTTGCCCCGGCGCCAAGGTGCGGAAATCAACGTGCGGCAATACGCGCCGTATGTAGTTCTTTCCGGAATCATCGTCGATTGCGAGATACACCGAGCGCGCCTGCGAGGGCTTGGCGTTAGCAAGATTCGTAAATGTAAGAGTGACGCTCATCCAATTGTCGTGCTTGGTCTTAAACGAAAACGCTGCATGATTCAGAGCAATTCGCGGTTCGCCGGCTGCCGGCTCCGCATGCGAACTTTCGGCCTTGTAATCGCACGTAATCGAAATCGAGCGACTGCCGCTCGCCTGACATAGTTCTGAACCTGAAGCGAAGAGCAAGGCGGACGCGCCGATCAAGAACGATGTGGCGAGGATCGCCCGCGCGGCAGCCGTCAGAACAATCAAAAGGCAGCGGGTTCGCTGTGAGGCCTTCCGCAACGGATTCATTGGCATCAGTCTATTCAACGGAGCACACTGCACAACGATGTCAGGAGTTTTCAGCTTTTATTGCTCTTCGAGTGTCGAGGTTTGCGAGGCTTCGTCATCGCCGCGGATCAGGCCGAATTTCTTCAGCTTGTAGCGGAGGGCGTCGCGGCTGATATCCAGGAGTTTCGCGGCGTGCGTCTGGTTTCCGTTGGCTTGACGCATGGCGAGTTCGACCATCGAGTGTTCGACCTCTTCGAGAGATGTTCCACCCTCGGGAATATACAGTCGCGGAAGCGTGCGGCCGTTGGGGAGAGTTTGGCCACCGTCCGCTGGCGAGGTGCGCTCGAAGACCGTGCGGCCGCCGGATTCCCCGACCGAAAACGGCAGATAAACGGGACGCAGATAAGGTTCGTCCTCGAGAATCATGCCGCGCTCAATCGTGTTTTTCAGTTCGCGGATGTTGCCGGGCCAATTGTGACTGAAGATTAAGCGGCGCGTCTCTTCGGTGATCCCGCGAATCGACTTTTTGAAACGCCGGTTGTAGCGATCGATGAAGAAATCGACGAGTGGCAAGATATCTTCTTTGTGGTCGCGTAGGGGGGGAATGAAAATCGCGATGATCGCGAGACGATAATAAAGATCCTGGCGAAACTGTCCGTCTCGCACGGCTTTTTCGAGATCGCGGTTCGAGGCGGCGATCACACGGACATCGACCTGCATGTCGCGAATGCCTCCGACGCGACGAATCACCTGATCTTCCAGGACGCGCAGCAGCTTCGCCTGCAGCAGCGGAGAGAGCTCTCCAATCTCATCCAGGAACAAAGTTCCGCCATCCGCCGCTTCGAAGAGACCTTTCTTCATCTGCTTGGCGTCGGTGAAGGCGCCTTTTTCGTGGCCGAAGAGTTCAGCCTCCATCAATGTTTCGGGAATCGCTGAGCAATTGATCGCGACGAAAGGCTTCTCCTGGCGCGTGCTTTCGTAGTGAATCGCCTTGGCGATAAGGTCTTTTCCGGTCCCACTTTCGCCCTGAATCAGAATGGTCGTGGCCTCGCTGGCTGCCACTTTGCGGACGAAGTTCATCAACTCCGTCATCTTGGCGGAGACGCTGACCACGTCGTGATATCCGCCAACGCGACGGACCTCGCCGCGCAGTTGTTGCACTTCGGTGCGGAGGCTGGTCGCCTCGAGAGCGTTCTTGATGGTGATGTGCAATTCGTCGAAGTCGACGGGCTTGCCGATGAAGTCGTACGCTCCCAGCTTGAGCGCGGCTTTGACGTCGTCCAGTTGAGGATCGGCCGTGATCATGATGACGGCACGGGCGTCGCCATTCTTTTTGAGTTGATCGAGCACTTCGATGCCCGTGAGGTCGGGCATGCGTACGTCGAGCAAGACGAGATCGGGAGACTCGCGCTGCGCAAGCTTCAGGCCGGGCTCCCCGGCGTCGGCTTCGACGACCTGATATCCCCACTCTTCGCACTTCTGGCGCAGGGACCAGCGCACCAGGCGCTCGTCGTCAACGATCATGATTTTTTGGGAAGGCACCGGAGACTAATTTACACGAAACGAGGAGGAGAAGGCAGTTCCGACTGATTCTATGGCGCTTCTCGCGGGGTGACGACTCGACTTTCGTGGCGAATCGATACCCTAGGAACGAGCTTCGTGGGGAGTGGCTGGCTCGTCATTTGGAATCCGGAGCGGGAGGATCACCTCGAACTTGCTTCCCTTCCCGACCCTGCTGGCGACTTCGATACGCCCATGATGTTCTTCTACGATGCGGCGAGCGAGCGAGAGTCCAAGGCCCGTTCCGTTGCCTTTCGTGGTGTAGAACGGGCGAAATATGTTGCCGAGGTTCTGGGGAGGAATTCCGCGTCCTGTGTCGCTGACGACCACGCTGGCGCAATCGTCCCGCGCGCCGAGTTCGACGCGCACCGACCCTGAACCTTCAATCGACTGCACGGCGTTCAGCAGCAGGTTCAACAGCACCTGGTGAATCTGATCGCTGTCGTGCTCGACGTCCGGCAGATCGGCTGCTTGCTGTAATTCGATCTTGATTGGCTTCGAGAGCACCTGCTGCCGAGCCAGCATGACGGCGTGCTCCACCGTCGTATTGAGATTGCTCAGACAGATCTGTGGCGGATGCGGACGCGCCGTCTCAAGCAAGTCCGTGAGGATGCGGTTGATCTGAGTGATTTCCTGGCGTGCGTCTTTTACGACGGCTTTGGCGGGACTGGTGGCAGGCAGATCGCGTCCGATAATCTCGATCACGCCGGCGATTCCGGCAAGTGGATTGCGAATCTCGTGGGCGAGACCGGCGGCGAGTTCTCCGAGGGTCGCGAGGTGCTCGGCCCGGGACATTTGGGTGCGATGTAGAGATTCGATTTCGGCGCGACTCTCGCGGAGCTGCTGCATCATGTGGTTGAAATTGCGGCCGAGGTCTCCGATTTCGTCGTTGCGTCCGGAGAAGCTGACGGATACGTCGAGATTTCCTTCGCTGACCTGCGCGATCTTCTCTTGAAGCTCCACCATGGGCCGTTGGATGAAGTAGGCGAGAGCACCGATCGAAACTCCGCAGATGACGATCGCGCCGACTCCGGCGACGATGAGGACGGCGTGGCGTTCAGGATCGCGAAACGATACGGTCGCGACGATGAACAGGAGCAGCCCTGCCAGCAACACAAAGACGACCGGCAAGAGCGCTTTAATCTGCCAATTGACGCGAACGGAATTCAATTTGCCGCCTCCGTGGCTCCAGTGGCTCAAGCCACAGTTTACTTCTCTAATTTACGGCGCGCTCTTGAGACACGCGCCGAGCACTAAGCGTAGGCGTGCAATCCGGGGAGTAAGTACGTCACCCCAAAGAAGGTGAACATGACGACCGCGAAGCCGGCGATCGCAAAATAGGCGGCTCTGCGGCCGCGCCATCCGCGGGTGATGCGCATGTGAAGATAGAGCGCGTAGACGAGCCAAGTGATTGCGGCCCAAGTTTCTTTCGGATCCCAGCTCCAGTAAGAGCCCCAGGTCTGATTCGCCCAATAGGCTCCCGCGGCGATCATAAGGGTGAGTAGAGGGAAGGCCAGGCAAATCGTCTTATAGGTGATTCGATCAAGGTTATCGGAGGTGGGAAGCAAGCGCTCGAGATCGTTGCGGCGCCATACCAACAGCAGATAGAGGAGAGAGATGAAGACGCCGCCTACTAAACCCGACAGAATAAAAGGACTGGCGGCGAGGGTGGTCGGGAATAAACCATCCGCGTCGAGCGACGGATAACGACTGTCGCGCGCACGGACCAGAAACATCGCTAACGTCATAATCTGAAGGAGAATGCTGATAAAGACGGCGCGATTGGCGAGGGTGAGGAAGCTATCGTTATTTTTCCAGCGCGCCAGACCGTAGCAGACGAGAGGAGCAGCTACCGCTAAAAGGGTCAGCGTCATCACCCAACCCAGATCAGGGACGGTGACGAAGAGACGCACGCCTTTGGAGAGAAAAACTTCCGCTTTACGATCCGGATCCCACGCGACGAGATTGAGCCCGCCCCATTTCTCAAAACGGGTCAGAATGATAGAGGCGTAGATTCCCAGCGTGCTGGCACTTGTTACGGCGAGAAAAGTTTCGGTCTTCATGTGGTCCTGGATGAGGAACATCATGGCCAACGCGAAACTCAGAGCGCAGGCGGCGTAAGCCAGCATCGCCAGCGTGACGTGCACGTGGAGCCAGGTCGATTGCAGCGCGGGCACCAGAGGATGAACTTCGGTGCGCAGCAGCTGCATCAAAACCACTCCGACGATCGCGACCGGCATCGTCACTGTGCCGATCACTTTGACGTGATATTTCTTCTCGGCTACCAGGGTGAGGACGGCGAGGGTCCAGACGAAACTAAGCAGCATTTCGTAGACGGTCGCGAAAGGGGCGTGCCCGGCCTCGTACCAGCGATGAGCAACGGCGGCGGTATTCGCGATCAGGCCGAGCCATGTAGCGAACGAGGCAAATTTCACGTAGGACTCGGTACCGGTGACGCCGAAGCCGAGGTAGAGCGCGCCGGCTCCGCAATAGAAAATTAAGGTAGCGAAGAGCAGGTTGGTCTCACTCAAAAGATTGCCGCTCTTGACCACGTTCAGGAACGCCATAAACAACAGGAATGCGATGGCCAATCCGACCATCACAATCAGGGTCATGCCGGTCGCCGGCTGCTGCTGTTGTTCT
Source organism: uncultured Acidobacteriaceae bacterium (assembly GCA_963846085.1). Classification (GTDB taxonomy): domain Bacteria; phylum Acidobacteriota; class Terriglobia; order Terriglobales; family Acidobacteriaceae; genus Acidiflorens. The sequence goes on from CAWJUN010000001.1 coordinate 487,886, forward strand.
ACTTTTGCTGGTGCCATTCCATCCTCCCAATATTCTTTTCGGCGATCGACGAAGATCAGACGACTAATTTTTGCGTGGGCTGGTCGGTTGCCTGCTCACGGGGAATCACTTTCGTAATAATTTGAAGCTCCTCTTCGATTGCAGTCGCGAGATCGGTGAAGCGCTGCTCGAAGGCATCTCGATTGCGATTCGCGCTGCCGCCGATCCACAGTGAATAGGTGCCCGTCTTGGCATCGAGTACAGGGACGACCCAGAAGCGCATGTGCACTACATAAAAGACGAAGGCTAGTCCTATGCCCATGAGGACCACGCCAGACCAGACTCCCCACTGGCCGGGCTCGTGCGAAACCTGAAGTCCGGTGAAGTGGCCCATCTTTAAGTCGGTAGCTTGAAACTGCCAGGGCGACTTCGAGTTGTCCGAGACGCCTTCAATTTCAGGGAACCAGATGTCAAAGTCTTTGCTAACGCCCGCGCTTTTCGTCGTGAGGATCAAGTGCGCGGCAGGGTTTTCCAGTTGCTTGGATCTGAGATAAACCTGCCCATCCCGCACGGCGTAGTCGGGGAAGAATTCCGCGAAGCGGACTGTAGTCTCGGCGTCGAGCGATGCGCTTTCGTTAACAGCCAAGCCGATTTCCTGTTTTTGACCAGCTGCCGAAGCGGACATCGGAACGGCAACGAGCGCAAGCTTGTCAACTTTGCCGTTCGGTCCGTAGCTCGATTGATAGAAGCGGACGCCGCGATAGAGGAGCGGATCGTTGACTACAATTTCTTTCTTCAATACATCGCGGCCGTTTTCGACGATGGCGAGCTTGGACCACCATTTTTTAGGACTGCCGTCTTTATAGTTTTCCTGCCCGGCGGTGTCGCAACGAATGGAAAAGGGGAGCGTGCGGGTGGAGCCGTCGTGCAATTCGACGATGTTTGAGGTTTGTCCTTCGTTCAGATTGATGGAGGCGCGCCATCCCCAGATGCCGTCGACGATGGTGCCGCAGAAAATGAGCAGCAGGCTGGCATGCACGATATAAACGGCGAGTTCCGAGATGCGATGACGTTCGGCGAAGATTCCGAAATGATCTTCGCGGACCACGCGCTCCGGCTTGAATCCGATGGAGTGCAGGGCGCGTTGCGCGGCGACGATGCCCGACTCTTCGTCGGCGATGGGGATTGACTTCTGCGGGCGCAGAGCGCGGCGAAAGCTTTCGTCCGGGTACTTGTAAGGGCGCGAGAAGTAGCGCCAGGAATTGGGAAAACGATCGACAGAGGCGGCGATGATGCTGAGGCTGACGAGCAGGACGAGTCCGAGAAACCACCAGGAATGGAAGACGTCGGTGAGGCCGACAGCGTCGAGAATGCGCAGTGCCTGGGGAGAGTAGGCATTTTGCATCTCGTCGGGATCGGTGACCGGACGTTGCAGGATTACCGTTCCGACCGCCGAAAGAATGACGACCAAGATCAAAAGCACCACCCCGGTCTGGATGGAAGCGATGGTGCGCCAGGTTTTGTGGGCGAACGAACGCGAATCTACGGCCATACCCTCTCCATGTTCGATAGCTCAAATGCATGTTCGACGCCAGACGGAGGCCGGGACGTAAAGTCATGAAATAAAGCCGGTTAAATCGACCCAGTGGGGCGACAACGAGGCGCGGTTTGGGCTAAATCACGCAGCGGAATCGGCCCGGACGGCGATTTCACACATCACACGGGGTTGGTGATGGGTCTCACTAACGTCCGTGACGGTCGGGTGTTTGATTCGGCGCTGGGTAGTTTGTCAGCGGCGGGACCGGAGTGACGAATGTCACAATCCCCAGTGACAATCATGCTCCCAGACGTTTCCTGATCTGCGTTCGAAACGTACCTGATCCCGCGAGTCTTACCGGTTCGGAACGCTTCGAAGGTTAGAACTCCTTGGCGGGAATGACACCACCCCGCTCGTGGGGCATTTCACCGAGGATGCTGTGGCAGAAAGCCCATTCCGGGATCATACTCGGGACTGCGGCGCACCCCGGATGTTCGCGGGCCCTCCTCAACTCGGTTCAAGTCAATCTCTTACGCTTATGTTGCGATTTTCAACTTTCTTTTGGAGATACGGCAGGTCCCGTGCACACGCACCCTTCGGAGGCCATTTGAGACTGCTCCCCCAACGCGTCGGGTTCCGCGAAACGCCTGCGAAACGGCTGGAACGCCCTTTTGCCGTCGTAGTCCTTATTTTGTTTGTTCTGATCGCACTCTTAATGTCTCGCGCGATCGCTGCCGTACATCCGGTTCCTTTAGATAAGAACGTGGACGCCGCCAAATGTCTGGAATGCCACGAAGACAAAACAAAGGGCAAGGCAGTCCACTCCGCGATTGCGATGGGCTGCTTGACGTGCCACGAGGTACGGGTCAACAAAGACATCACTCGCATCAAGCTGATCACTTCGACTCCTCAGAGCCTTTGCATTACCTGTCACGCAGATAAGGACGCGGCGACTCTAAAAGGAACGGTTCATCCCCCGGCCGTACGAGACTGCCTCAAGTGCCATGATCCACACACCTCCGACAACAAGTTTCAGTTGCTGAAGGCCACGTCGGGCGAAAAGGGCAAGAACCTGTGTCTCGATTGCCATACCCAAGGGACAAACGTGCCGGAAAAAGGTAGCCGCCATGCCGCGCTCGATATGGGATGTGACACCTGCCACACGACCCACAAAGTTGGCGAACGCGGAAAACAGGAATTCGACAATCACCTGACGAAGTCTGTCCCGGCGCTGTGCATCGACTGCCACGACGTCAAAGATGCCGCGCTCATCAAGACGCACCAAGGGCAGCCGTTTGCGACGGCGAGTTGTACACAGTGTCATGATCCCCATCAATCGGCGCAGCCGAAGTTGATGCAGAAGTTCACGCATCCTCCGTTCGCCGATAAGACTTGCGAAATCTGCCACTCTCCCGCGAAAGACGGCAAAGTGGTTTTGACGAACGCCGACTCTCGAGCACTTTGTGCGACCTGCCACAGCGATCAGGTCGAGAAGATTGATAAGGCCAAAGTGCCGCATCCCGGAGCGCAGGGAGAGTGCATCGCTTGCCATAATCCACACGCGGGCAAGACGCCGGGCTTCCTGCAGCCGGACCCGGTGAGTGCGTGCCTGGCATGCCATTCCGATCAGGCCGATCAGTTCAAGAAGGCACACCTGCATCAACCGGCTTTCGGACAGGGATGCGCGACTTGCCACCAGCCGCACGGCGGCGACAACGAGCACCTGTTGCGCACCAAGAAGACAGATACCCTCTGCCTTGAGTGCCATGGTCCGGACTCTCCCGCGCCGAAGAAACTCGAAGCCGAACACTTGATCACCATTTTCGACGGGAGCGTGAAATTACCCGAGGATTACTTCACTAAGAATAAAGCGGTGATCCTCCCACTCAAGTTCGGCCGTGGTCATCCCGTCGAAGGCCATCCGGTTTCTGATGTGATGGATCCGAGCGATATCACCAAGTTGCACGCGAAAATTGATTGCATGTCGTGCCACCAGCCGCACGCTTCGGCCGAGCCCGATCTGCTGGTAAAGGATCAGGCCAATAACCTGGCCTTCTGCGTGACATGTCACAAGGATCTGACGAAACGGTAGTAGGCACGCGGCTCGCGTGGGGAGAATGACAATGCTGAATCGAACCGCAAAATTAATGCACGGCGCGGCCGGATGGCTGATGCTGAGCTTGGTGTTTAGCCTCTTGCTGCTGGCTCCCGGTGCCGGATTCGCCGATAAAAAGAAAAAGGATGCGCCGCCCAAGAAAGTTCCTGTCATCGACTACTCAAACATTGTGTGGCCAAATCCGCCGGCGGTCGCGCGTATTCGATACCAGGCATTTTATTCGGCAGAAAAGATCTCGCAGGTTGAGGCAGGAACCGACACCAAGAAAGCGAAATGGATGGACCGGCTGGCGGGCACACAGACGCAGCAGGAGAGCGGCAGAGTGCTCTGGCAACTCGCCGAGCCTTACGGCATGGCAGTCGACTCCAAGAACAACTTATACGTGGCAGATCAGAAGGTGGGCGCGATCTTCATTTTCAACACGGAAACACGCGACCTCGACATGATCAAGAACAAGACGCATGCGCACTTTGTCCGCATCATTGGGCTTGCCATGGATGACGGCGACCGTCTGTTCGTATCCGATCCTGGCCTGCGTCACATTCTAGTATTCGACGCCAACCATAAAGCGGAAGACGTGATCACTGATGGATTGGTCGAGCCAAGCATGCTGGCCATCGACAAAGAAAACCGGCTGCTTTACGTTTCCGACATCAAGCTCGATCAGGTTCTGGTGTACGACGCGGATTCGCTCAAACTGCTGCGCAAGATCGGCACCACGGGTCACAATCACGAGCTCACCACTCCTGGGGATTTTGCCAAGCCGACAGGCCTCGCGGTCGACGCGGAAGGCAATCTGTACGTCTGCGACACCTTGAACGATCGCATCGAGGTTTTTGACGCGGACAGTAAGTTCATCAGCACTTACGGGAAGAACGGAGACGGTCCGGGGTACTTCGCGCGTCCTAAGGGTGTTGCCATCGATAGTGACGGGCACATTTGGGTCACCGACGGCATGCAGGATCGCGTCCAGGTATTCAACCAGGAATTCCAGCTGCTTATCACGTTCGGCGGCCACGGCCTTTTGCCGGGAATGTTTCAGGGACTGGTCAGCATCGCAATCGACAAGAACAACCGCGTTTTCACTTCCGAGATCTTTCCCGGACGAGTGCAGCAGTTCCGCTATGTGACGGACGTCGAGGCGGAAAAGCTTAAGAAAGAAAAAGAAGACCAGCGGGTGAAGAAAGCAGGAGCGGGACAGCAGCAGGTAGTGCCAATTGCTCCTCCGGTCGCTCAAGCTCCCGCCGCCCCACCGAGCCGTTAGCTTTTTTTGTGTGGTAGCGGGGCTTCGCCCCGCTCAGACGGGACAGAGTCCCGTCACCACACGACGACTTCGTCCACTACTGATCGTTGCCTCCCCTGTTTCATCTCGCCATACCCATCTGTTGCGTTCTGCAACGCTCGCTTTGGTAACCAGCGGGTAACCTCGGAACTGTGGCATTTGACCAATCGGCGAGTGGAAGTGGTTCTTTTCCCCCAGTTCTTCAGACAGGAAACTAGGCGAACGCCCGGCCCTGCCATCCTTACCCGCATGGAATCAACCACTTAGGCTTTTGGTTTTTCTGCATTGGGTCTCCCCATTTTAGGACAACCAGTTGCATTAGTAAGGACCGAAGGGGCGGCTGCGAAGAGTGCCCAGGCACGAATCCCAGCCCAAGGCCTAAGCCTCTGAGAGTTTTGTAAGAGTTCCAAAAATCATGGAGGTTTTGAATTTTATGAAGAAAGCGATGTTAGTTGTACTGTTGGTCTTCGCATTCGCAGGGTTCATGATGGCGCAGAACTGGTCGTCCTCAGTTGACGTCCTAGGCGCGCACAACAATCAGGGCCGCGGCTGCGCGGGCTGCCATGCTCCGCATAGCGGCTCGTTCGGTTCCGGTCACGGCGGCAAAGCCGATGCTGGCAGCTATGCATTGTGGGGCCAGGATGCCAGCCCACTGTACGGTGTAACGATTGCGTTCGGCGACAACGGGCAATACACGGAAACTCTGCCGTCGAGCATCAGCAGCGGCAGCACAGAAGTCGGCGGCATCCTGCTCTGCCTCAGCTGCCATGACGGCAACGTCACGCAGTCGAACATGATGACGAATCAATCGTACGAACAACGGATCGGCCTGTTGACCAACACCACCTACGGCACGCAGCCGATTCCGACCTTACTCGGAAACGACGGCACGACAGCCGGCAACTACACCAACGATCACCCAGTGGGACAGTTGGCTGACATCAGCACCGGCAGCGGACTGGTATTCGACGGAACCAAGATGTCAGTTACGCCTGGCACACCTTTTGCTCAGTTCGTAGCCAACTATGGATATCCCGCCCTGGCACCTGGCAAATGGTCGCAGCCCTTCGGCGTCACCGCCGGTGGCAAGCCCTACGTCGTTTGCACCACCTGCCACAATCAGCACGTAATGACCGTGTACACGTCGAGCACTGCCAGCCCGATTCAGGCTGACGGCGGCGGCAAGTACTATGCCACCTACTTCTTCGTGAACGGCCCGTACAACCCGAACCTGCAGACGTACGCGGCCAACAAAGCGCCCTCGACGACTGAATTCTGCCGTCAGTGTCACTTTGGTGAGTCGAACGAAGGCAACAACACCAACAACATTCAAGCGCAATTCCAGTAGAAACAGCTGGTGTAGAAACGGGGGAGAGAAAATCTCTCCCGTTTTTTTTCGGATTCGATCCGGGCACGAATTCAGCAAGTGAGGAATTATGAAACACCCACTCCCAATCAGCGCAGCGCTCTTAGCGACGCTGACGATCTTAGTAGCACTCTTCGCCTCGAGCGCCTCGGCGCAGATCGCCTCGCACGCTCCAACCAGCATGGCGAACACATCGCTCGCCAGCGCAAGTGCGCCGCAGATGGCGCCGGCGCTCCAGGTCAGCGACAAGCCGGTCGCACGGGTAAACGGAGCGGTGCTCACAGACCGCGATCTGCTGCGTGAAATGTTCGCCATTTTTCCTTATGCCCAACAGCACAACGGATTCCCCAAAGCGCAGGAAGCGGCGATACGGCAGGGCGCGCTCGAAATGATCATTTTCGAAGAACTGGTGTACCAGGAAGCGATGCGACGCAAGATGACCATTTCGCTCGCGAAGCTGAATCAGGCCGAGGCCGATTTCCGCACCCAGTTCAAGAGTCCGGACCAGTACAAGCAGTACATGGATTCGGAAATGGGCGGCTCGGAACAGAGACTACGCCAGCAGATGAAGCGCTCGCTGCTGATCGAGCAGTTGCTGAAGACCGATGTAGAAGACCGTTCCGCGGTATCGCTGGCCGAAGTCAAGGCCTACTACGACAAGAATCCGAAGCGTTTTGAACGAGGTGAATCGTACGGCTTCCAGAGTATTTCGATTGTGCCCCCGCTCAAGCCGACACCGCAGCAAGCCAAAGACGCACAGAAACAGGCTGAGGATGCATTGCGACAGGCGAAGACGACGAAGAGCTATCAGGACTTCGGGCTGCTGGCGGAAAAACTTTCGCAAGACGACTTCCGCGTAAACATGGGCGACCACAAACTGATTGCGCGCGACAAGTTACCGCCGCAAATCATAAAAGCTTTTGCCACGATGCAACAGGGACAGGTCAGCGGGCTGATCCAGATTGAATCCGCCTATACGATCGTCCGGCTCAATGCGCATAATCCGCCAAAAAGGCAGAGTCTGCAGGAAGTGAAGGCCGACTTAAAGGTCGAACTGCAGAAAAGCAAGTACGAGAAGTTGCGCTCGGGCTTGGCCAAGCAACTTCGGGGCAAGGCAAAGATCGAAGTGGTCTAGGATCACCCACGCTCTTGTCATCCAGAACGAAGTGACGGATCTGCAACTTAACACGAGCTGCAGATCCGTCACTTCGTCCCGGATGACAATTTTGTTTTACGTTCGGCGTTTTTGGCAAATTGAGTCTTTCGCCCCCCTCAGCGCGTGATATCCCGCACTCTGCCCACGGCGGTCTCTTTTCACTCCCCCAATACACATTTACTACCTTTTTTATCATAGCTTTACAGGCCATCCCAAATTGGCGTCTTTGGCAACCGCTTTGCCATGCAAGAGGTAAGTTCTCCTCGGTTTTTGGATCACTGGCTGGAAGGTTGCAGGGCAATGAAGGTCGCGAAACTCATCATCGGCGGCGTGGTTCTGATGATGGCGCAGCTCGCGATAGGCCAGCAATCGCCATCGATCGCTCTGGGCGAGAACACCAAGCTAAGCGCTGGCGGCCTGTTCACCTTCGGCTACCAGGGCGACTATGGCGACGCCGTTCCCTCAGACCACGGACTGGATCTAGGATTCGATGGCAAGGTCGCCGGCTCCTACTACAACCCCAACTTCCTTTCATTCACTGCGCATCCCTACTACGATCAGTCGAGGGCAGATTCCAGCTATCAATCCATAACCGGCGCGAGCGGAGTCGATGGCTCGGCAAATTTCTTTACCGGCAGCAATTTCCCGGGCTCGGTCAGTTTCAACTATGACCGCAACAGCACCGGCACGTTGGGTCTTGCTGGGGAGCCGAACTTCACCACAGTGGGCTCGGGGCGGGGCTTCGGGATCAACTGGAGCGCGCTGCGCCCGGGCTTGCCGACGCTGTCCGTTGGATACTCTCAGGGGTCTGGCAACAGCACTCTCTACGGCACCGACCAGGAGAGCGACTCCAGCACGCGACTGTTCAACGTGCACTCGAATTATGAGATTGCGGGCTTCCGGCTCAACGCCTATTACACCCACAACAGCTTGAATTCAGTGTTTCCGGCATTCCTGGCGGGAGCGGAAGCTCAGGTTCAGGATTCAACCGGCGACAATCTCGGGTTCGGAGCGCAGCATAGCCTTCCGATGCACGGACTCGTGTATGTGAATTACAACCGGTCATCGGCGAACGACAATCTTCAATCCAGCGATGGGCAAGGCGGCAACACCTCCGACGTCTCGAATTACACGGACAGCTACGAGACGCTGAATGCCACTTTCCATCCCACCCAGAAGTTCAGTTTTAATGTGAGCCAGAACTACACCAGCAACCTCAACGGCTACTTGTTGCAGAATCTCGGCGGCGGAGTCGGAGCAGGTGGCGAGGATCTCGGATCGGGCTCGCATTCGTCCACCATGGGCGGCGGAGCGTCGTACTCGTTTACGAATTACCTGTCCGCGACGGCACAGGCTACCTATTACGATCAATACTACTTTGGCCAGAGCTACACCGGCGCCTACCTGGCAGGCACGGTGAACTACGGCCGAAGGCTGTGGGATATGTTCACTTTTTCCGGTTCCGTGATTGACAGTTCGAATGGCCAGGGCCAAAACGCCGTCGGCTTCATGGGCAATGCCAACTTCTATCACCGCCTTGGACATTGGACAACTTCGGCGCAGTTCAGTTACGCGCAAAATGTGCAGACTCTGCTGATCACGTACACAACGTCCTACTACAGCTACCGTGCGAACGTGGGACGCCGCCTGCCGGGCGGGTGGCAATGGATTTCAGCCTTCAGCGGAAATCACAGCGGGTTAACGCAGGATCAAGGTACGAGCAACCACAGCGAGAGTTATTCTTCTTCTCTGAGTACGCGCCGTCTGGCATTCAACGGCTTCTTCTCCCAATCCACCGGCATTTCTCTATTAGGAGCGGGGGGGATTATTCAACCCGAGCCAACGCCGGGCTTGACCGACTATATTCTGTTTAGCGGCTCGAGCTACGGTGGCGGGCTTTCGCTGACGCCGCTAAGGCGGCTGTCGATTTCGGGCGCTTTCAGCCGCGCGATCAGCAATACGCTTTCTACTACCGACTCGCACAACAACACGGAAATTTTCAACGCCCAGATGCAGTACCATCTGCGACGGATCGGGTTACAAGCCGGATATACTCGCTTTACGCAAGGTATCAGTGCAATCGGCACTCCCGTCAATACCACGTCATACTTCGTTGGGATGACCAGATGGTTCAATTTCTTTTAGGCACGCGAACAAGAACAATCATTTTTGCCAGACTGGCAGTTGCCGGGCTCGCAATCCTACTGGCGATGCCTATCCCCACCCACGCTGCGAAAAAGTCAAAAGAAACGTTAGGTCCCCCGCCACCTCCCGATCTGCTGCTGGATGGTGGCCGCAAATTGTCTTTTGAGCGCAGTTTCAGCCTCGAGCGCGAGGTCAAGCCGAAGCGCAGTTTCTGGACAAGGGTGGTCGACGTGGTCGCGGGCCAACCCGATTTTCATTACCTGGTGAGCCCCTACAGCGTGGTCACCGACTCGCATGGACGCGTGCTCGTCACCGACGTTTCTGCGGGAGGTGTGCACATCTTCGACTTCGTCCAGCAGAAATATAAGTTCATCTCGCGACGGGATGCCGGGAAAGACCCGATGCTGACGCCGCAGTGCGTCGCGGTTGACGCCCAGGACAATATTTACGTCACCGATTCGCAGACAGGCAAAGTGTTCGTGTTCGACGCGAACGGAAAGTTTCGGCGAGCGATCGGAAGCTTGAAAGGCGGCGAAGGATACTTCAAGCGTCCGACGGGGATTGCGGTCGATTCCGCGGCGCAACATATCTATGTCACCGACACCTTACGCAACAAAATTTTCATGATGGATATGCAGGGGAGCATCCTGCAAACGATTGGGAAGACGGGCACGGGAGATGGTGAGTTTAATTTTCCGACGGAGCTGCGCCTGAACGGAACCGAGTTAGTGGTTGTCGATGCCATGAATTTCCGCGTGCAAGTGTTGGATAAGTCGGGCACGTTTCAGTACGCCATCGGCAAGGTGGGCGACGGGGCAGGATGGATTTTCCGTCCCAAAGGAATTGGCTTCGATTCGGAGGGCCACCTGTACGTGGTGGATGGACAGTGGGGGATCGTGCAAGTTTTCGATCGCGAAGGCCATTTGCTGTACTACTTCGGACAGCGCGGCACGGGGCCGGGAATGTTTCAGCTTCCGGCCGGTTTGCAGATTGACAATCAGGATCGGATTTACGTCGTCGATTCCTACAACCGGCGAGTGCAGGTGTTTCACTACTACGGCATCGCGCAACCGGCGGATCGGAGGCTACAGTGAGTGATCGTCTGTCGCTTCCCTACTCTAGGTTATTAACCGTTTTTGCAATGGTCGCCGCGGCTTGTGGCTTCCTGCTGGCACAAACGCCCGGCACTACCGACGTGTTAGGGATGCACAACCTGACGGCAGCGAGTGGAGCGTCCGTCTATTCGCAAGGCAGCCTCGGTTGTACATTCTGTCACGCACCCCACAGCGGATCGGGAGGCATCTCGCCGCTGTGGAATCAAAAATATTCGACGCAGACGTACACTCCGTATACGAGCACGACCTATGTTGAGCAAGGTAATACACAGCCAACGCTCGGCATAACCAGCAGCCTCTGCCTGAGCTGCCACGATGGCACAGTCGGGGTCGGACAATCGTCAGCCTATGGCCAGCTGCCGATGGTCGGCTCGCTCAACAGCGTCGATTCTTTCGGAACCACCTTGACCGGCTCGCATCCTTTCAGTCTTGTCCTTCCACTTAAAGATGCGCCCGATCTGGCAGCATCTCTCGTCGCACAAGGCAAAACGGCCGATCCGACGCAGGCGGTGAAGCTGATCAACGGCAACATCGAATGCACCAGTTGCCACAGTCCTCACGTGCAAGGAATCGACAGGATCGCGCAGAATTTTCTTGTCCGCGACAGTTCGAACGCACAGATGTGTCTCGCATGTCATGATCCGAATCGAGTCGTGCAGGGGCAGGTCAACCTTCTCGCGGGATTCACAGGAAGCATTCATCAGACGGCGACGAATCAGGTTTCGCCGGATGGGCACATCGGCTCCTATCCGACCGTTGGAGTAAACGCCTGCAACTCGTGCCACATGTCGCACGATTCTAATGCCCCCGCGCGGTTACTGCGTCCAGCGACGCCATCCGCGCCCGGCACCGATCCAGTCACGCAAGATTGCATAACCTGCCATAACGGCGGCACGTTCTTATCGCCGGTGCCTGCGAACATTATGGCCGAAGTGGCGAAGACGGGACATCCGCTTCCTGCGGGAAACAACTTCCACGACGAAGCCGAAGCGGTGTTGCTGAATAACAACAGGCACGCCACGTGCGTCGATTGCCACAACGCGCACGCTTCGAACCAGACGACGCAATTCACCGCTCCACCAACGTTGCGCCCCTCGCAAGCGGGCGTGACCGGCATCAGCGCCTTGGATGGCGTCACTGTGCTGACGCCAGCGATCAACCAGTATGAGAATTGTCTGCGCTGCCACGGCACCAGCACCGGTAAACAGCGGCTGATCCTCTATGGATACGCGCCGACGAGAGTTGTCTCGGCGACCGACCCTCTGAATGTGATTCCCGAGTTCGCAGCCGTTGCGACCTCGAGCCATCCCGTCACGCACGACCGGTCGAGTCCCTTGCCGCAGCCCAGCCTGCTCATCAACCAGCTCAATCAGAATGGAATCGCATCCGCGCGCGCCACCGGGCCCCGCATCTTCTGCAGCGATTGCCATAACAGCGACGACAACCGCGAGTTTGGCGGCACCGGACCGAATGGGCCGCACGGGTCCGTGAACTCTCACATTCTGGAACGCAACTATCAGTTCAGCCAGGCTGCTACGCCTGGCGGGCTCGTCACCAACCTCTTCCCCAACCCCGATCTCACCATCACTGGACCCTACGCGATGTGCGGCAAGTGTCACGACCTGAGCAACGTGATTGCCAATAACAGTTTCACGCAACACGGCCTGCACATCTCGCAGTATGGATTCAGTTGCTCCACCTGCCATACAGCCCACGGCATGGGAGCGGTTTCGCCCACTATCACCGGCGAGCGGCTCGTGAACTTCGATGCCAACGTGGTGGGAGAAAATAACGGCGCGCCCATTGCCTACAATCGCGGGACGAATACCTGCACGCTGATGTGCCACCAAGTCGCGCACAACGCCGATGGCACCGTATCGGGCGTTTCTCAGAGGCGTCCGATTGGGCGCAAAGTCAGATAAACGGAAGAGCGGTAGCGGCTGAACTGTGGCACGGCCGTCGGCTTCACGAAATACTGAACCGAGGTGAGCATCGTTTGCTCGGCCTTGCCTCACGGTCCAATGCTGCCGTTTTACTCTCCCGCATAAGCTGCGCGACTTCGGAAATGTCCTGTCGGGTGGCCATCCCCAGCATCGATCTTGAATTGTTCCACGAGCGCCCGCAGTTGCGCCGACATTTTCACCAGTCCCTGTGCTGCCTTCTGTGTGTCGCTCGCCCCTCGTGACGTGCTTTCGGCTGCCTGCGCTACCCCCGATATATTGCTGGTAATCTCTCCGCTTGTTCGCGCCGCATCGCTTACGTTGCGCGACATTTCGTTAGTGGTTGCGTTCTGTTGTTCCACCGCCGTCGCGATCGTACTCGAAATGTCGCTGATCTGGTAGATCACATCGCTGATCGACGCAATCGCTTCCACCGCGTTCTTGGTGTCGGCTTGGATTGCCACGATCTTGCCGCTAATGTCTTCCGTTGCCTTCGCCGTTTCCTTTGCCAACTCCTTCACTTCGTTCGCAACCACTGCAAACCCTTTGCCAGCGTCCCCGGCGCGCGCTGCTTCGATCGTGGCATTCAAAGCCAGCAAGTTCGTCTGTTGCGCGATCGAGGTGATGACCTTGATCACTTGGCCGATTTCCGTCGAAGAACCGCCCAGCTTCGCAACCGTGCCGGTGGCAGTTTCCGCGATCCCCACCGCGGAGGAGGCGATTTTCGCCGCCTCCGTCGCATTCTTCGCGATCTCCTTGATGCTCGCGCCCATCTCCTCGGCGCCAGTGGCGACGGTCTGAAGATTGCGGCTAACCTGTTCCGCGGCATTCGAGACAACATTCGCCTGAGCCGACGTTTCTTCGGAGTTGGCAGTGATTTGTTGGCTCGTCGTGTTGAGCTTCTCGCTGGCGCCGGTCACTTCGTCGGTTGCCCGCCCAACCTCGATTAGCGTCTCGCGAATTTTGCGAATGAATCCGTTAAATGTCCGCCCCAATAGTCCGATTTCGTCTTGCCGCTCCTCCACGATGGAGGCGTTAAGGTCGGCGTCCCGCATTCGAATCGTAAGATGACTGATGGGTTGGACCACGAGTCGTTCGATCAAGAAGTATTGTGCCGTCACAACTAGCGCCGACACCAGGATGATGCAAATTAAAATCGCCACCTGCATCCCACTCAGTCTGGCGTTAACGTCTGCCCGCGGATATGCAGCCAATAAGGTATATCCCCATTGCTCAAAGGGTCTCGACACAACCGTCCACTGACTCTCTTCGAGATGGTCGAAGCGCTTGTGCACGTTTTCTTCGCTCACGTTTTCCGGCTTGAAGATGACCCTGCCATCCGTATGCAGCAGCGTCACGAAACCATGGTCGAGAATCTTCGTGCCGCTGATACGTTTTCCCAAATCGCCGATCGCAGTCAGCGGGTAGCCCACATACCAAATTCCTACAATCTTGTTTCCCGCACCGCGCATCGGTTCATAGCCTGTCATGTAAGGCTGGCCTAGAATGTCTACGACTCCGTAAAAGGCATTTCCGCCCTTAACCGCCGCATACGCCTTTCCGCTGGGATCCAGAGGAGTCCCTATGGCTCGCGAGCCATCCGCTTTCAGAACATTCGTGGAAACGCGTATGAATTCATCCCCGTTCTTCACGAATAGCGTCGCCGTACAACCCGTCAACTGTTTCAGTCGGTCCACGAGCGCGAAGTTGCCGACCTGCGACGAACGTCCAAAGGCCAGGTCGGGCACCGCGTGCCCACCAATCGACACGGAGTGGCTGGCGTCCGGCTCGCCGACTCGTTCGCCCTCTTGCAACAGAACCTTCATGGCTGAGCGAACGGACTGCGAATTCAAATCGTCTACAGTTTGCAGGACAGTCAAAACAGTGTCGACCTGATCGGCCGCCTCTTGGTCGGCACGGCCCCGGACCTCCGAGCCCAGCGATCGGATCGCGACCCATCCGAGAACCGAGACTCCGAACGCCACCACAATCGTAGTCCAGAGCATGAACGTCCTCGACAGTCCTTTTCTCATTACTCCTCCGGCGGCCCACCCTATACAGATCGGCGCCGAACCCAACTGTCTTTAGAGGAAACCGAACTCTTAGGCCAAAAGGAGGGGGAACATACCGGTAGACATACGTTAAGCGGGAGCAATGAAACTGATCGTGCCCGAGGTTTGGCTAGGCCGATTGCGGGCGAGTCATTCTTTGGTAGCGCCACATCATTAGCGCCAAGCCCGAACCGAGCAATACCAGGGTGGAGGGTTCTGGCACCACCGGCTTTTTGTGGTGCTGTTTACATTTGCCATCGACAACGGATTCGCCTACCGGGCATTTTCCGGAAGGGATCGGCAGGCCGATCGGCACATAGGGAAACGAAAAAGGTCCGCCAACGATGCCAGGGCCAGTGGGCTGTCCGGTGGGTAGATCGAGCGAAGCGAGAAGTGGCTTGATCGGCGCATACGGGGTGTCATCAACCGCGACGACCGGCTGATCCATTACATCTTCGTCGGGCTCTTCTTCCGAAACCTCGGGCTTGGCAGTGTCGGAGATTTGGTTTCCGCACTTTGCTCGGGCGGTAATGTTGCCATCGGTCAAGAGCAACTCTCCGATGCGGAGATGAGCTTTCTTGCGGGTCCAGAAAATCTTGTCGCGAATGCGATAGGAAAGGTAAACTTCGCGGGCTTCCTTGGCGCGTTCCAGACGCGCATGCTGGAAGTCAAAATGACTGTAATGGCGACGAACCACGTAGTCACGTAACGCAGCGTAGTGGAGATCGGAAACGTCCTTCACACCGCCCGGCACGACCGAATACGGATAAACTCCGGGAATCCTACGGACGACCTTCTTGGGCCTGGGCTGCACAGCGGAGAATGCCACATCCGTGTGGACATCTGTGCGCGCCCAGAAAGACGCGGGGAGAACATTGGCCGCGTTCAAGCTCGGGAATACGAAATGGCGAACCGCTTTTTGAACACAAGCGCCGGCGACGAGAACGCCGACCATAACCGCGATTAAAATTCGGCGGCGGCGCAGCTGGCGTCGATACCAGCGTCGTCTTCGTCGCACTCTTGTTTTTCTGGCTAGAGGAACAGCATCATTCAAAACGAGACTCCTACCGATAACGAACCTGAGCTGGGGGGAGCCAACCTTAATATGAGCATTCCGGCATCCAAAAACCGGGCCAGACAAGCGGTTCGGATACAGGTACTTGGAGCTAAAGACAGCCTATACTAGCAGAGTTCAGTGAAAACTTTCAGCCAAATTGCCGTTTTCGAAGACAAAGTTCCGACATTGGAAATACCCTGCCGTGACCGATTTTCGGACCGCCTTCGCGCCCCTGTAAATGGCACGAACGTATTGCGAACCCAGCCAGGGCCCGTCCGACTAGGGCGAACCGACCGATGATAGACGGGCGTAGTCGGCTTTGGCTTGCCGCAGGAGCGGGATCTCCGGGTCGGCGTTTTTCCACAGATTCAAGAACTCCTGATACGCGCCTCTTCCTTTGGTAGTGTCCTTCTCGAGGACGTAAGACCGGGCCAATCCCAGACGGGCGAGCGACCCTATCAGTTCGTCCTGGACAACCCCCGGGTGATCGAGAATTTCTTGAAATTCGACAGCGGCCGCAGCGCCTTGCTTCGCCGCCAGCAATGCCTCTCCACGAACGTAGACGGGGTACAGAGAGCTGCCGTCATCGAGGGCGGTGACACCCAATTCGTAGGGTTCTGCGGGAACCAGCGTCTGGATCGCCTGCGCGGGATTTCCGGCTCGCAACTGGGTGGTGGCTCGGATCGTCGGCAGATAGTTGGATTGAACGACTGTATCCTGGGGAAAACGTCTCGCGAGATCGTTGGCCAGTCCGGTTGCCGTTGCGGGATCGCCCGCGAGACTCAGAGCAAGTGCTGCCATAGCCTCCCCATCCCTGTCATTGGATAGCTTGAGTGCGAACTTAGCCTGCGATTTAGCGAGCCCCCCGTTTCCGGCGAGCGCTTCGCGGATCGCGGACTTCAACTCATAGTGCGCAGCGGTCTGTTTTCTGTCAGCTTTCTGAGCGGTGGCGGAGGCGCGGCGCGTAAGTTCTCGGGCTTTCGCAAACTGACCGATGTAGGCGGCGGTGTCCGACTCCTGACTGACCATGGCATCGCTCCAAGTGGGATCGTTGCTCAGGCCCGCGGCTTCCTTCTCCATCGCAGTTGTATCGCCCTTAAGAAAGTCAATGATGTAAAGACTCATATGAAACAGAGGGTCGTCCAGGTTGCGCTTCTGCGCATCCAGGTCCATGGCCTTGGCCTCATCGAGGCGGTTGGCAAAAATGTAACACCATACGAGATTCGGGCTGGGCTTGCCTCCGCCGCCCCCTAAATCGATCGCCTTCTGCGTCAGATTGAGGACTTTGTCGAAATCTCCCGTATAGAAGGAGATGATGGCAAGGTTCGCGGGAGCGGCGGGATCCCTGGGATAAATCTGTTCCCACAGTTCGTAGACTTTGCGAGCCGCCTCGAGGTCTCCGGTGACCATGTCGTGATAGTGCGCCTCGATGTAGAACTTCTCGCGTTCACTGACGCGATCGCGGAGCGCGTAGGCCTTGCGAATATTGTCGGCGCCGCGCGCGGTCTCGCCGATGTTCACGTAAATCACACCCAGTTGTGCGTATGCCATGGCGAAATTTGGATCCTGATCGATGGCCCGCTGGAACAATTGGCTGGGAATCGAAAATTCGCCGTGACGCACCTTCATCCCCAGACTGTAGGATTGCAGCGCTTCCAGTGAAGAAGTGGTCACGTCCTGCGGCGGGACATCATACTTCTGCACCGAGGCGAGCGACTCGCCCAATTTGCTGCGCGTCTGTGAGGCTAGCTTCCCGAGAGCGTCGAGCACATGGTTCTTGTCTGAGGCTTCTGCTTCGGCGCTGGCGAGGGGTTCGCCGCTCGAACAATTCAGCGCTCGCAGGGTCAACAAATAGCGCGAACCGATCTGGGCGATGGATCCATCGAGAACAGCGGTGCTCGCAGTGCGCTGGCATACCTCCCTCGCCACCGCGTGCGTCAGTCTTACATCTTTCGGCTGACCCATCAGGGCGAGAGTCTGCGTCGTGCGCTGCTCAGAAAGCAGATTCAAAAAGGGAGACTGGTCGAGTTGCGCCGACAGAGCCTGGCGCAAGGTTCCATCAAAAACGGTGTCGCCGGTACTGTTGGAAAAGTCGGCGAGAACCACGGTGTCTTTTTCCGTGAGCGCGGTAGAACGACCGGCGCGAAAATACTTCCATCCGAGAGTTAACGCGAGCGCGATGGCGACCGCGACAACAACCATAGCGACCTGACGCCAGGCCGTTTCCGTCGTCGTCTGGTTGATCATGACGCGGGTGACGGATTCGGTCTGGACCACGATCTCGCCCTGGCGGGGGACGGAGCGAACCTTGGCCGTAAACCGATAGCCACGTCCCGGCACGGTCGTTATGTAGCGCGCGTCCTGAGCTGTTTCGCCGAAGGCTTTTCTCAAAACGAAAATGTTCTGGGAGAGATTGGAGTCTTCGACAAAACTGTCGGGCCAAAGCGCCTTCATCAGGTCATCTTTCAGGACCAGGCTTTCGCTATTGCGAATCAGGACAAGCAAAGTGTCGAAGGCCTTCGGTTGCAGAACGACCGGCTGATTGTCGCGCAACAGAAGGCGCTGCTCAGGGTCCACGCGATAGGGCCCGAACTCGTAGAGAGTGCGGCTGCCGTCGGTCGCGGATGTCCCGGTCACGGCTGACAAAGATGGCCTCCTATAACGTGGATGTGGCTTCCGTTAGGCAGGGCGGACCGGGAAGGCGCAACGGACGCGGCTTGGACTTTAGCACGAGATTCCGGCGAGGTAAAGTTTCCGGTTGGGCGCAAAGGCTCCATGTTTGGCCGATACTCTTATGGATCGCCGCCGCCTGCGTCCTTCCGCTTAAATCCTTCTATTTCTTATAGGTTCCTGCCGCCGAAACCGTCTGAGAACTTTCTGAGGTGCTTCTGAAGACTTGCGTCACCGTTCCGAGGCATATTGCCTCGCGTCGAGACGATTTTTACAGACGTTTCGGCCAAGTGACTCGCGTCGGATCGCGACATCCCCGGTCAGGTAAAGGACACCGAGACCTTGGCGAAAGAGAAAAGGATCGAGATCAGAATTCAGACCGACAGAAGAGTGGTCATCTACGCGACGGGATTAGGTTGTATATGGTGCGAGCGCTGCAATACGGAACGGGAAGTGGTGGGCTGGCAAACCGCAGGATTGCTGGCCGAAGCGCTGATGTTGGATTGGCCGAAAGCTGCTTTGCAAAACGAGATTCACATATTTGCGTCGAACGACGGTTCGACGCCGCGCGTTTGTCTCGAATCTCTACTGAAATTTTCAGGACGAGAAAGCAAGGTCTCGGAGACGAGCGTGCTGAACGGTCTTCCTCCCTAGCGGTTACCCTGCGGGAGAAAAGAGTTGTGCTCAGAAAGGGGAGTCGTTATGCCGTAGGAGCGAGGAACTATGCAGCTACGCTGACACTTTGAGCACTGGTAAGGGTCCGCCCAGGGAACGGACCCTTTTCCACTCTTTCCGACGCGACAGTTGAGTGCCACAGGAGGGATTATGATCGGTTTCAACCAACATTCATTTCATGACAGCGGACGTCGGGCGCGCTCCGTTGGACTTGCAGCAGTACTGGCGTCATCTTTCGTGTTCTTGTTTGCTTCCCTGCTTTCGGCGCAGACCTACATCTTTAATCGCGCAGATTATGCCACTGGCACAGGTCCAGAAACGGTCGCGGTCGGCGATTTCAATGACGACGGACGTATGGACATTGTCGTCGGCGACGTTCTTGCGCCCGCGCCAACCGTGTCCGTACTACTCGGCAGGCCCGATGGCACGTTTGCTCCAGCGGTGAGCTACGCTGTCGAGGGAAATCCCGTTGGCGTTGCGGTTGGCGACTTTAACGGCGATGGCGAACTCGACATCGTCTCAGTGTCGGGTTCTTCGTTCGCGCTGGTCAATGTGTTGCTTGGCAATGGCGACGGCACTTTTAAGCCGTCGATTGTGACCACGGCGGGCGTTGGAGGAAATAGCATCGCGGTCGCCGATTTGAACGGCGACGGCAAACTCGACATCGCGATCTCCGACAATCTCGAAGTCGACCCAGGGCGTGGATGTCATGCTGGGCAATGGCAACGGCACCTTCAAAGCTCCTGTGACTTACGCAACGGCGACCGATCCTCGCATGGTCGTCATCGCCGATTTCAATGGCGACGGCAAACTCGATTTGGCCACGGTGAACTCTGGCAGCGAAACGGTCTCGGTTCTGCTGGGTACGGGTACGGGAACGTTCGGAGTACACACGGACCTTCCCACGGCACAATCTGGCTGTATAAGCCTCGCCGCGGGCGATCTTCGCAACGACGGCAAAATCGATCTCGTTGCGGGATGCCAGCCGCTCGGCAAGATCGTCGTCCTGCTGGGGAATGGGAACGGCACTTTCAAGACGGGCAAAGATTATGCTGTGGCGGCGGGCGTGGATATTGTTGCTCTCGGGGACTTGAGCGGCGACGGCAAACTTGATGTCGCTGTCACCAACGGCGGCGCGACCGGCATGGTTTCTGTCCTAACGGGCACCGGTTCGGGAACGCTGAAGCCGGCGATTGCCTTCGGCACAAATTTTAGTCCGATAGGATTGGCCGTCGCCGACTTCAATAGCGACGGCAAACTTGATCTGGTGACGGCCGACAGCGGCAGCCCCTTCGGCACGGCAATCGGCGAGGTCTCGGTTTTGCTTAGCAACGGCAAAACACTACTGGCTGGACGCACCGATTACAACATCAGCAACGCGAGCAGCACGGGCGCCTACAGCGGAATCGCCGCGGGCGATATCAACGGCGACGGCAAGATCGATCTCGTTGTCCCGGTCACTTTTGCCAGCCAGCTTGCCCTCCTCGAAAATAAAGGCAACGGCACGTTCAAGCCCTTCACAACCGTCACGCTTCCCGTCAGCCCAAACGCGGTGATCACGGGAGACTTTAATAACGATCACAAAACGGATATCGCGGTGATGAATTTCGGCGGCAGCGGAACAATTTCGATCCTGATCAATTCGGGAAGCGGAACCTTCCCCACCAACACGCAGTACAACATTGGAGGATCCGGTTACGGCATCGCTACCGGCGACTTTAACAATGATGGCAACCTCGACATCGTCGCCACCAACGAAACGAGCAATACGGTTTCCGTTCTATTGGGTAATGGATCGGGCGCGTTTCCCTCGTTCGTTACGTATCCCACTGGCTCATTTCCACGGGGCGTATCCGTTGGAGACTTCAATCACGACGGCTTTCCCGACTTGGCAGTCGCCAATGAGGGCGCCGGCACAGTCTCGGTTCTGATCAACACCGGTAAAGGCACGTTTCTTCCGAAAGTCGACTACGCCGTTGGAGGCAGTCCCTTATCGGTCGCCGTTGGCAGTTTCCGCGGCACCGGAACTCTCGATCTCGCCGTCACCACCGACAATGCTTTTGGCGGCCTCGCGATCCTGCTGGGCAACAACGACGGCACCTTCCAGAAGGCTGTCCCCTACGACACTCTGAACAACGCATATTCGATCGTAGCCGGCGACTTCAACAACGACGGTAACCTGGATCTCGCGATGACGATCGTGAATGCGGGGAACCCGGGTTTCATCACGATCATGCCCGGCGCAGGAGACGGAGCTTTCGGCAACGGAATCACCTTGACGACAGGTTCGTTACCCTCTGGAATCGTGGTTGCAGATTTTAATAAAGACGGCGGCCTCGATCTCGCAACCGCGAATGGATCTACTGATGGCGATATCGGTTCTGCCAGTGTCTTGCTCAACGATCCGGTGATCGCTTTTTTCCCAGGAAGCCTCACCTTCCCGGCGCAATCGGTTGGTACGACGAGCGTGGCTCAGGAAGTCACTATAAGCAATCCCGGAGGAACGCCGCTGAAAATTACATCGATCACCATCGCCGGCGACTTCGCGGAAACGAATTCTTGCCCGAAGACGCTCGACACGGGCAAAAATTGCGCGATAAACGTCACCTTCACGCCCACCGCAAAAGGCGCGCTCAGCGGAACTTTATCGATCAAAGACTCGGCCCTGAGCAGCATTCAGAAAGTGACGCTGACGGGAACGGGCAAGTAGAGGCTAACCAGAGATGTGGAGGTAAAGGGATGTCGCGGGTTTTGGAGGAGCTAGTCGGGATCGAACTATCAGGGCGTATTGAAAAAACGTAAGTTATTGATTTTTATACTGGCGAGAAGGCCTCAAAAGGCACCAATCCTGACTACTGGGTACGTTTTGGGTACAGTAACTTACTTCGCACCTGAAGCACTGCGGGTCTGCCGAACCGCAGTTCCAACTTCCGAGTGCCGACAATCCGGAAGTTCGCCGGATCAGTCAATACAATCGCGTTTATCGGTCCTAATCTGCCACATATCACAGAAGCCAACTTTGGCCCGTTGGCCTCCGCTCATGCGAATTCGAGGTTGCCCTCACCCAGACAGGAATCGGAGACAGCGTGTCTACCATTATGATTTTGCGAGCGGACGGACATAGCTCCCCGCCCCGTCGGACCTGATCATCGGGTGCAGCCCAAACTCCTTCACAACTGCCTCAACCTCCACAGCGTCCATCGATTTCTCCGTTTTGTCACTCGACCAGGCCGCGTCACTAGGGGGAAGTTGTTCCTGGGGCTTCCACGGCTTGGACCACAGTGCCTTTGCCAGGGCGTCAATCGCCCGCCAGTGCTCGGCGACAAGCCTCTCCGATTCGTTGCTCAGCCTGTTTTTTTCTGCGTGCCACTCGGCGGATTTGTGTTTGTGCATTTCGTCGAGTAGCGCGTCGATCTCGCTCTGGTCTCTTGCAATCGCATCGAACGGCGTTTCCGGAAAAATGCGCACCTGCCCCATTTGTCCTGCAAACAGAAGAACGATGCTTTCCTCCCTCTCCCGGACGTCAACGGCCGTATTGTTTGGGTCTCCCGAGTTTCTGCGGAACGTATGCGCTACTCCGTGGCCTTGGGTGTCGATGCGGAGTCCGAATTCGCGGATTGGAATCTTCTGCGCTATGCACACGACCTCATGCGATGCCTCATGGTAAGCAGTGCTGAGCTGGTATTCCTGCTTCAATTGCTCTAGTTGGTGCATGGGTACACGCATTATCCCACTCCACGAGCCTTTTGTTCACTCGCGTTACAAGAGCCCGGAGGCTGGTTCGGGGTGACCAACTGGTCGACCACATAGTCTCCGAAACGGGCTTCGATTCCCGAAGCCGACTTGTGGCCCGCGGGATGGACGGCCCGAAACCTATGCGCTGAAAAAACTGAGCATTGTTAGTGTGAAGAACTAAGGCTTGTTTAGGCCGAGCTCGATAATCCGGGAGCGGTCGCGCAGCACGGCTGCACTCTCTGTGACCAGAGATTTGAGGTCGATAGAAAATCCGAAGATGCCGGGCTTCGCTGAGAGATTCTTCCATAGAAGCAACAGCAACGAAGTCTCTTTGAGTTCTCCGGTCTCACCTGTTTCCTGTTCCTTCTTAAGAAGCTCATTCAGCTTCTCGGTTAATACTCGAATTTGGGTATCCTTCAGTTGAAGCTCTCGCCTAAATATCTCCCCCTCTGATGGCACAGTGAGATGGTCTCTGCGCTCCTCTTCCTCCCAAACGAGGGCCGCCTTATTCCGCACAGTTCTTTCATCTAAAACGATGCGGACAGGATGGTCGAGGGCTTGCAGATGCTGAAGCCAGAATTTTTCTAACTCTTGGCGAAGAATCTCGTCATGTGCAGGCCGAACCTGTGCCTCGATTTCTCGAAGTCGCTGGAGGTCGATGTCGGCCAGCCTGAATTGCAAACGCTGCGACACCTGAGCATCTTAACAAAAATTAAAGCAGCAAAAATGTGAAAGCAAAAAGCCCGACGCTTTTGAGCTTGCTGGCTTCACGGCAGTTTTTTGCGCGGATCTCTACCAGTTCGCGCTCGTCGGCGGCACGCACTTTAACTACTGCGGCGGCGGCAAAGCTGGAGCACAACGGAATTATTTAATGGAGCAGATTGAAGCCCACAATATTCATTGAGTGAAGTCTGTGATGGCCAGCCTGTAGCGGGTCTCCCCAATATCCTTCTTAGGGCAATAATTAACTTGACTAGCCAACGACTTCTTGCGAATCCATCACGGCTTGCCCTCTTCTATCGGTTGCAACAACAGACTCTCATTGTGCTTCCATCCAACACGAACTTTTAACTTACGGAGAACGCACCCAGAGCCGACAATGCTTGCTTCAAGAGTCCCGCTTGCCGACATCGGGAAGTCTCTCGTATAGTCCAGCATCACCGCATCACTCGGCCCCGTTCTTTTGTTTGTGACCATTCTCCAATCGTGAATCCAATCTACGCCAAGTGCTAGAATCAGCCGCCGCGTGTCGCCTACGTCAAGACGAACCGAGCTATACGGCTCGTCCAACCATACGCCGGGAGCGATGTCGAATGTTCCCTGTGTGAGTTTGAAACTCAGTTGCGCCTTGATCTGTCCAGCGGATGCTATGGCCTTCCCATCTATGGCCTGATTCGTGACCTCAACGTAGAGGGCAAGCAGGGGTTTAGCTGCTTCCTCCGGCACGAAGAGTCTGAACCGCCCGCCATCTTCCACGACTTTCTGGATTGAAATTTTGGTGTCATCGAACGTGACATTCGGCTCCGCAACATTCGCCGCGCCAACCTGCGTTTTTTCTCCATCCACCCCCGGACTCAGCTTCGTAATCTTAATCCTTAGTCCGGGGATCAACTTTGCATCTGGCAAAATGGTGCTATTAGGAACGAGCGGTGTTGCGCGTGGCTTGTCGTCTCTATGCGCCCACGCATATGCGGCATCCCTGAATTGGACTGACAACTCCTTGCTCTGGTAAATCGTTTCGAGCTGCCCTTTTTGCGCGAGCGAAAACTCCTCGTAATAAATGAAGATTCGTTTTGAAAACACCATATCTTTCAGATGAGTCGTCGCGGTGTCGTCTGGAGCCTGCCCTTCAACATCCACCTCCGAATTTACTGAATCAATGAAGTACCCACACCGATCGGCGATTGATTCACATGCTTTAAACGCATCGCTCACTTTGGTCGTAGGATCAATAAGAATGGCAAGAAACTTCGATCGTCCAACAAAATCGCCGTTAACTCTCCATGCCACCTTCACAGAGCCAGAGTCGAATACTTGGCTCTCCATAACACTTTCGCTGTAATAAGCCGGTAGATTCTGCCAATCGATTTCAAATAACTGTTTCAGGGTTATAGGCGGGCCTGCCTTGATGATGGCCTTTGCCCCGCTCTCGGCCTTAGCAGGCTCAAATACCAATGCGGGAGTATCGTATATTCACACGGCGGATCAGGCAATTTACCTCGTGTCCGAACATGTTGGCGTCGCCATTATCGCGGAGCCGACAACGCCCAAGACGAACGGTAAGGGCGTTGTGATAAAACCCCTTTCCGACAAGTCACTGCAGTTTCAGACCTGCTTGGTGATGAGCAAAGATGACGATTCGCGGCTGACAAACGAATTCGCGCGTGCATTTCTCCGCCGATACGCCCCGCAGCGAGTTCCGCCGAAGCAAATGAATTTGCCTCTCTCCGAAGCCCACGGATCAGAGAGAGCTTCAGCTCGCGATGCGTAGTTGTCGGTGGACCCTTAACATGACCGTCTCCGGGATGCGCAGCGTCCTGTATCCGCGCCTGAACCGTGTTTCAGATTTTCCCCAGCACAGCACGCCCGGCTCGTGCTCAAACATGCGGCGAATTGTCTTCTCGCTGAGATCCCACAGTTTGGCAACTTCGGCGATTGAGTAGTGCTTCTCTCTGGAGAGATCGATTGATGTCACTTCCGCGATAGGGGCGCCGAAGGCGGAAGAATAGCTGGCTGGTTTCCGAGCGAACCTCGACATGGGAATACCCTTGCTCCGCTCAAAAGGCTGGATTGGCGAACGCAACGGACCTCTGTGCGCCAAAACCCTTGCCCACAGCGCCATTGCAAATGTTAACTACTTTGGTTCATGTCGATTCAAATGTCCAATAACTTTTTGGTCACGCACTATTCCGTGCGGTTATACCTCCGCACAAAATCGGTGTTCACTCGGTAGGGCTCAGTTGACTTGGGCCGGGGCAGGCTTTGATCCGGTCGAAGGAACACTTTGCAAATTCGCGGGTATCCACCGCTGAATCGTCCCATGCAAGGCGGGCGTAAATTTCCAACTGCTGCTGACGTTCTTTCACAAACGGCGCGTAGTGCCTCTCTGTCACTTTGACACTGCTATGCCCCAACAGCAGGGACACACGGTCGATCGGCACTCCCCTGTTCAGCAGTTCGACCGCGAATGTATCGCGGAACATGTGAGCGTGGCATCGTTTTGGACTTCCGTCTGGCCTGTGAATCTTTGCGATTTCAAACAGACGCGTAAGCGAACGGCGCCAGCCTTTGCAAGCGGTCTGGGGATCTCCGTTTCCAGACCAAAAAAAGTATCGTTTGTTTTCGCTCGGGAGGGCGCGCAAAATATCGGCAACGTCCGGAGGAACGGGAACGTTGACAGGAACCCCCGTCTTCGCCCGATACAAAAATATCTTGCCGTCATCGCTCAACCGCTCACGTTCGAGCGTCACGGCATCTTGGATGGACAATCCCGACCACCGCATTAGCAACACTAAAGCGCGAAGACGATCCGCGCGGAAATGAAAATCGCGGCCTCCGCGCCACTCACCATATGCATAGGTCGCGTCAACGATTCGCTGGAATTCGGTCTTCGGAAACCAGCCCGTCGGAAGTGAAGTCGGTGCCGAGCGCTTCACTTTCATCGCAGGGTTTTCGTTAAGCCACCCGTTTTGAATGCAGAACGCGAAGAACCCCACCAGACGCGAGAGCTTGCGGTTTGCCGTTAAACCATTGTTCTTCCAGGTAGCACGAAAATTGACCAACTCGGCCGCCGTTAGATCGCGCAACCGATTTAGGCCGCGGTGCTTCGCCCAGGGAAGAAGCTGTTTTTCAAAAAGGGTCTTCGACTGTTTCGTCGTTTCTTTGGAGAGATCGCGGCCACGTTCATCAGCCATGAAAACGTCGACTGCATCGGCAATGGTCGTCACTTTCGGCTGTGGCGGCTTCGCGGGATCGGAAGCATCCTCCAAGGAGCGCGCTTTCCGCTCCGCTTGTTCCCAGCTCCGAGTCTTGGCGGACTGCCGGAACCGCTTTCCGTCGACGTAGCCGTCGATCCATTTCGGGCACCGGCAGCGCCGGTACTTGAGCTCATCCTTGTGAGCGCAATCGGGAGTGTGGCGGGAATAAACGAAAAGCATGGATGCCGATTCCCTCTTGGGTGATGGGAATCATTGTACCCACATGGGTACGATTTGGGTACATTTTCTTATGTACCCATCGTAGACTGGCATTTTTGTTGGGATTTATTTGGTGGAGCTAGTCGGGATCGAACCGACGGCCTCGTCGTTGCGAACGACGCGCTCTCCCAGCTGAGCTATAGCCCCTACGGTTGGGATTTCGTTTTCCATTTTATCAGCCGCACTCGCTTTCGCCTAGACGCGGCGCGCAGAAAGGCATCTTCTCGCGAAAATGCTTTTCTCCTACACGTCCTTCTTAGAGTCAGCTTTTTCTACTCCTCTACCGATTTTATTTACTCCTCTATCGATTCATTCCGTTGGTTGGACTATTGATTGCGCACTGTGGGATGTGAGTCCATACGCAAATCAGAACATCCAATACTTTTCTGGATCACTTTTCTGGATCACCAGGCAAGGCAGTTCGCGCCGGAAATCGAGGGCTATAATTTAACTGTGAGTTCTCTTAGAGTGAAGCAAGTCGCCTCGGCCGATTTCCCTACACGTTGGGGCCATTTTCTGATTCATGGGTTTACAACCAAAGCCTCGGCCACGGGAGACGGCGCCAAGACGGAGGAGGCGGTGGCGCTGGTGATGGGCGAGGTGCATTCCGGATCGCCGCTCGTGCGCATTCACTCGCAATGTCTTACTGGAGACGTCTTTGGTTCGCTGCGCTGCGATTGCCGCCAGCAACTGGAGATGGCGCTCTCGATGATCGCTCAAGAAGGTGCAGGCGTTTTAATCTATGAACAGCAGGAGGGGCGCGGCATTGGGCTGATGGCGAAATTGCAGGCCTATGCGCTCCAGGATAGCGGGTTGGATACGGTCGAGGCGAATGAACGGCTGGGGTTTAAGGCCGACCAGCGCGAGTTTTTGATGCCGGTCGAAATCTTGAAAGCGCTCGATATCCAGCGGGTGCGGCTGCTTTCGAATAATCCCGACAAAGTGTCTGCGTTGGAGCGGGCGGGCATTCGCGTGACGGAGCGTGTGCCGTGCGAGATTGCTCCTACGGAACATACCGAAGATTATCTGAAGACCAAGCAGGAAAAATTGGGGCACCTGTTCACGAGCCGCCAGGGGCAAAACTAGCGCGCAGCGATACTGCTCGCCTGTAGCTTCCCTTTCGAGCATCCCGCTCATGAAACAAGAAACTCACTCCAAAACCTTCTTTAGGGCTGCCTGATTCTTAGTGGGCAGCTTTTTGAGCGCGGCTTTTGCCAGCGCTCGATAGACATCCATCAACTGGGGGCTTCGCTTGATGGCTGCCAGGTGTTTCGCTACCGTCTGCGCGTCTCCTCGAACAAACGGCCCGCTGAACGACCGCGCTGGGCCCGAGTTTCTCGTAGTTCGCCAGGGTCTGGCGAATGATGGGTAAGCTTTGGCGACGAGCGTCGTCTCGTTTGACTCCGGCGACGCTTGCGGCCTCTTCGAGGGTGACGAGCAATGCCAGCAGCAGTGGTGAACTCATCGTAGCCCAGGCATGGTAGGCGGGCTTTCGCTTGGCTGCGAGAGAAAAGCTTTGTCCTCCGAGAGCGCGAACGATGTGTCGCGCCGTTTGTGTTGCTGCTCGATCGCCTTCGAGGGCGAAAGGGACATCGTTTAAAGAGGGTCGAGTGCCCGCGATGAAGGTCATAAAAGGATGGACGGAGGCCACGGCGACTCCCAGTCTGCGGAGAGGTTGCAGTTCGCGGCTGAGGAGTGCTCCGCTGGAGTGGAAGGCGAAGCGAAGCTTGTGCCGCCCTTGAGTTGCTACGCGGTCGGCCACGGCTGCACATGTCGCGCTGATATCGCCATCCGGCACACAGAACCAGATCAACGAGGCGTCCAGAGCGGCGGAGCTTACGGTTGCCGCTCGCACGCCGACTTTTTTCGCCAGAAGCCGCGCTTGACGCAACGACTGCGGCGAATCGCGGCCGAGGATCTCCGTGATCTTAAAGCCAGCGCTGTGCAAGGATAGGGCAAGAAAGCCCGCCAGCTTACCGGCTCCTACGAGCGCAATCGAAGGCTTGGGGCTTTTCTTCCTTGGGTTCATTCCCTCTTTCAATTCGTTACCTTTTAGCGGTTCGACTTTAACGTTCAAGCTTAAATAGCGCTTCCTATCTTATTATTGATGTCATGGCGAAACCGGCGAAAACGAAATCGGCAGGAAGGAAGTCAACGCAAGCTCGGGTGATCTCTTCTCGCATCAGCTATCAGGGTCCGGTCTTCAGCGTCACCACGGACGAAGTAGAAGAGCCCGGAGGCGTGCGGGCGCGGCGCGATGTAATACGCCATTCGGGTTCTATCGTCGTTCTGGCGGTCGAACAGCCTACGAAAGCCTCCAAAGGCGCCGGGCCTCGCATTCTGCTCGAAAGGCAGTACCGACATGCGGCCCAATCGATGATGTGGGAGCTGCCGGCGGGGCGCATCGACGACGGCGAAACAGCCCTTACTGCCGCCAAGCGCGAGTTACTCGAAGAAACTGGCTACTCGGCCCGACGTTGGAGGAGAATCCTGCACTTCTATGTAAGTCCCGGGTTTCTCGACGAGACGATGACCATCTATCTCGCAGAAGGTCTTCGGGCTGGCGAGGCGCAACCCGAGGCGGATGAGAGGATTGCGGTGAAGTTTTTCCCCTTGTCCGAGGCCCGACGGATGGCCGTCAACGGCCGAATTCAGGATGCCAAGACGATTTCCGGCATCCTTTGGCTGGTCGAAAGGGCCTAACGGGTGGGTTAGAGGGCCAGCCCCAGCCAACCGGGCTAACTCAGTCTGACAGTCGGTTAGAACCTCAAACATAGCAGTGTGATCCCAAGCCTTGACAGTCCACCCGCACGGCAGCACAATGCCTACACATTTTTGCGGGTCCTCGAAACTGCGCCTTTTTGAGGAGACCTGCAAGAGAAAGAGGGGGACGCACGTGGATCGTTTGAAAGGCACCGTCAAGTGGTTCAACAATGCGAAGGGATACGGCTTCCTCGGCCGCGATGATGGACCGGATGTATTCATTCATTACAGCTCGATCTCCAGCGAAGGCTATAAGAGCCTTCAGGAGGGCGACCAAGTCGAGTTCGAAATTGTGCAAGGCCAGAAAGGGCCTCAAGCGGCCAACGTAACCAAGATTTCTTAGAGTCGCGACTTACTTCCCCATCCCGCTTTTGCGGACCGCGCGTCAAGTTCGGAAACCAGGGCGCTGTGTCCTCCGACCCTCCTCACCAGCAGCTCTTCAGCGCTACAATCACTAATTCAAACACGATTCACAGTGAAGAAACGCGGTCACAATTTTCCATGGATAACAAAGCTATTGCTACGCTTCTCTACGAAACGGCCGATCTGCTGGAGATCGACGCGCAAGATTCGTTTCGCATACGCTCCTATCGCAACGCTGCCGAGGCGATTGAAGCGCTGCCGCAGCAAGTTTCAGACCTGATTGGGGAGCCTAAAAAGTTGCTGGCCGTCCAGGGCATCGGCAAAGGCATGCTGGCCAATCTGCAGATGCTTTTCAAAGATGGGCGGATAGAGGCGCATGCCGAATTGCTGAAGAAGTACCGTCCGTCGATGCTGCAGTTGCTCAAGATCCAGGGGCTCGGACCAAAGACAATCTCCTTAATATGGAGCGCGTATCAAGTTTGCGATCTCGAAGGAGTCGAGAAACTCGCGCGTGAAGGCAAAATTCGCACGCTGCCGCGCATGGGCGAGAAGCACGAACAGAAGTTGCTGAAGGCGATCGAGGATTATCGGCGGATCGCTGGGCGCTTTCTGCTCGATACGGCAGAAGAACTGGCAGAGAAGCTGGTTGAGTATTTACTGGCGGTTCCCGGAATCGAAAAAGCCACGCCCGCCGGCTCGCTGCGGCGTGGGCGCGAAACGGTTGGCGATCTCGACATTCTCGTCACGGGCAAGGCGTGTATCGATGCGGAGCCGCGGCAGGAGTTGATTCAGAATTTGCTGCGCTTTCCCGGACTGATGGACATCATGGCGCAAGGCGAAAACAAGGTCAGCTTCCGGCACCGCAATGGAATGCAGGTGGATGTGCGGTTTCTGCCTCCGGAATCGTTTGGCGCAGCCATGCAATATTTCACGGGCTCGAAGGCACACAATGTCGCGTTGCGCCAGCGCGCGCTCAAGATGAAATTTACGCTCAACGAATACAGTCTCGCCAATCTCGAAGACAACCAGCCGGTCGCGCGCAAAACGGAAGAAGAGATTTACGCCAAACTGGGGCTCGACTTTATCGCTCCCGAGTTGCGTGAGAATTTAGGCGAGATCGAGGCGGCGGCCACGCACACACTTCCGGAATTGCTGGAGTTGTCTGACATTCGAGGCGACGTCCACATGCACACCGTCGAAACTGACGGTCGCAATACGATCGAAGAGATGGCGGAGGCGGCCCGCGAACGCGGCTACGAGTACATGGCGATCACCGACCATTCGAAAAATCTTGCCTTCGCCAACGGGCTTACCGACGAACGCGCCCTGGCGCATATCGAGAGGATTGGAGCGGTGGAAAAGAAGGTGGGCGGAATTCGTATTTTTGCCGGCATCGAGGTCGATATCCTTGGGGATGGCTCGCTCGACCTTTCGGACTCGGTGTTGGAACAGATGGACATCGTCATCGCCAGCGTGCATTCCCTTTTTAATCAGGATCGCACGCAGATGACGGAGCGATTGTTAAAGGCGATTTCCAATCCCAACACTTCCCTGCTCGGCCATCCTACGGGACGCCTGCTGCTGCGCCGCGACGCCTACCAGTTCGACTTGGACGCAATTCTGAAAGCGGCCGCCGAGCACAAAGTAGCGATGGAACTGAACTCCTATCCCGACCGGCTCGATTTGAGCGACGTTCATCTCCGGCTCGCCAAACAGCACGGAGTGAAGATCGTCATCAACACCGATTCGCACCACACCTCGCACATGGAAAAATTGCGATATGGCGTTACGCAGGCGCGGCGCGCATGGCTTACCAAGGATGACGTTCTGAACACACGGCCGACGGTCAAATTCGCGGAAGCGATGAAACACGCCTGGTAGATCTGGTGAGCAGAGGCGTGTGCAAGGTTCGAGTCGTAGAATCCTCGCTCTGCCCGGCGATTTTCCGTCTTCTAGGACGCAAAACCTTTTCCACGGCTGGGGGTGTAGGGTTGCAAAATGCTTCACATTGGTGCCTGCGAAGTTTTTGCTTTTAAGGTAAAATTGCAATTATCTTTTGTTTTGAATAGGTTACACACTTACGACGCTGGCTGTTTCGGAAGGCGAATTGCACCTTCCCAATGTACCGTGAATTAGATGAAATGCTAAACCGGCAGAGCCGGGAGTCAGTGGTGGGATCCGCCGAGGTTCCGGCGGTTACCTGCGACCCCAGCAGGTAGATTGACGAGCCACGAGCAATAGGGCGAACTTTAGACGAGAACCCCCCAAGTGATTTTGCGATCAGCATAAATTTTAGCTACAACATCCGGGAGGAATACTGCTTTGAACGCGACAACGAGTCACCTAATCGCCCCACACGGGGGAGAACTTATCCAGCTGCAAGTGCCGGCCGCGCGCGCCGCGGAAATCAAAGCGCAATCGAAGGATTGGCCTTCGTGGGATCTGACAGCCCGGCAACTTTGTGATCTCGAGCTGTTAATGAGCGGCGGATTTTCTCCGTTGCGCGGATTCATGAATCGCGCCGACTACGAAGGCGTTTGCAAAGACATGCGGCTGGCCAACGGAACCCTGTGGCCGATGCCGATCACCCTTGATGTCAGCGAAGACTTCGCCAAGAAACTGACGGCAGGCAGCAGTAAGATCGCCTTGCGCGATCCCGAGGGCGTAATGCTTGCGGTGTTGCACGTGGAAGACGTCTGGCAGCCGGACCGTACGGCAGAGGCCAAGGCAGTATTTGGTTCGACCAGCGCTGCCCATCCCGGCGCGGACTACGCCATCAACAAATCAAACCCGTGGTATGTCGGCGGAAAAGTCGAAGGCGTACAGGATCCGTCACATTACGATTTCCGCTCTCTGCGCCTGACTCCCGCCGACCTTCGCGCTGAGTTCGGCAGACTCGGCTGGACGAAGATTGTCGCTTTCCAGACTCGAAACCCAATGCATCGCGCTCACGTCGAACTGACGATGCGCGCCGCCAAGCAAGTCGAGGCGAATCTGCTGATCCATCCTTCCGTTGGCATGACCAAGCCCGGTGATGTGGATTATTTCGTCCGCACGCGCTGCTATCAATTGCTGCTTTCCAAGTATCCACAAGGCACCGTGGAACTCGCGATGTTGCCGCTGGCGATGCGCATGGGCGGCCCGCGTGAGGCGGTCTGGCACGGCATTATTCGCAAGAACCATGGCTGCACCCACTTCATCGTCGGCCGCGACCACGCTGGACCGGGGAAAGACACCGACGGAAAGCCGTTTTACGGGCCTTACGACGCTCAAGAACTTTTCAAGAAGCATCAAGAAGAAATCGGCGTCATCATGGTCCCCTTCCAGATGATGGTTTATCTCGAAAACGAAGACCGCTACGTTCCCTCCGACGAAGTGCCGAAGGGCGCCAAAGTGCTAGACGTTTCGGGCACGGAACTACGCGACCGCCTCAACGAAGGCCGCGACATTCCCGCCTGGTTCACCTATCCGGAAGTCGTGAAAGAGTTGCGCCGCAGCTATCCGCCACGCGACAAGCAGGGTGTCACCATTTTCTTTACTGGACTCTCAGGGTCGGGCAAGTCCACCATCGCCAACGCGTTGATTACGAAATTCCTCGAAATGGGCGGACGTCCGGTCACCCTACTCGATGGCGATCTCGTGCGCAAGAACCTGTCGAGCGAACTGGGATTCTCTAAAGAGCATCGCGACATCAACATTCGCCGAATTGGCTACGTCGCATCGGAAATTACCAAGAACGGGGGCATCGCCGTGTGCGCGCCCATCGCTCCGTATGAAGCGACCCGCAAAGCGGTTCGCGCCATGATCGAGCCGTTTGGCGGTTTCATTCTCGTCCATGCTGCCACTTCGATTGATGTTTGTGAACAGCGCGACAGAAAAGGGCTATACGCAAAGGCTCGCGCCGGCATTGTAAAGGAGTTCACAGGCATTTCCGATCCGTACGAGGCGCCAACCAACGCGGAAGTCGTGATCGATACGGCGAAGTTGAGTCCCGAAGAAGCGGCGCAGACCATCCTTCTACACCTCGAGCGCGAGGGGTTCGTCGGCGCCAATGGTAACGGCTAGTATGCCAATGAAGTCGATTGAAGCAGTCGGCTTCGTGACATAATTGTCTGCACGAACGGTTATCGATTCCCCTGTCTCAGTTCCTTAACATGCTTTTGTTTAACTGGGACATGGGGAGTCATAAGACCGAAAGAAGGCATGGAATTCTTGCTCTTAAAAGTGCTGATCGGCTTCATCGTCGGAACGCTGATCGGGTTGACGGGTTTGGGTGGCGGCGTCCTGCTGCTGCCCATGCTCATCTTTGGCCTTCATGTACCCGCCATCACGGCGGTAGGTAGTGACGCCCTGTTCAACTTCTTCACGAAGATCCCCGCCAGCATTATGCATCTCTTGCGGGGTACGGTGCGGAAGAAGGTCGTTGTCGCGCTAGCGATCGGCAGCATACCCGGGTCGTTCCTTGGCGTCACACTTCTCATACACCTGCGCCAAGTCTATGGCGCTCACGTCAATGACTTCATCAAGTCAGCCGTGGGTTTGCTTCTGGTCCTGATTCCGACCCTGTTGCTTTTTCAGGGGCGCATCGAAGAGCATCTCGCAAAACGCGAGCCCACGATGAAGAATTTCGCCTTCATGAGTGTGATCGGCCTCGTCGGCGGCTTTCTGGTTGGCATCACTTCGGTCGGTTCGGGAAGCATCATCATGATGTTGCTTCTTTTGTTTTATTCCTTCGCTCCCAAGATCATGGTTGGAACCGACATCGCCCATGCGGTCATCCTCACCGGCGTTACGAGCCTGCTGCATTACCGCGCGGGCAACGTCGATGGCCACTTAGTGGGAGCGCTGCTCATTGGTTCGATCCCCGGCGGGATGCTGGGTTCGCATCTGAGCACGCGCGTGCCGGTGCTCTGGCTTCGGCGAATTCTCTGCACGGTCTTGCTGATGACGGGAGCAAGAATGTTGTGGGCGTGAGAATCAGATATCAGACCTAACTACCAACGGAGCCTTAATGTCGTCTTCTGTTTCCAACTCGAGAGAAATTCTGGAACGTCTTCATGCCGGGCTTGAAGCCGCGCGCGCTGTGCTCAACCGATTCACGCCGGGGGCCATCGAGACTGAATATAAAGTGGGACATGATCCCGTCACCGAGGCCGATCGTGCGGTTGACGATGTTTTGCGGAAAACTCTGCTTCGACCCGGGGAAGGCTGGCTTTCGGAAGAAACGGTTGACGATTTTACGCGCCTCGACAAACAGCGTGTTTGGGTGGTGGACCCACTCGATGGCACGCGCGAGTTCGTCCAAGGTATCCCCGAATTTTGCGTTTCGATCGCCATGGTTGAAAACGGAATTCCGGTGGCTGGCGGAATTTGCAATCCCGTCACCGACGAACTGATTCTAGGATCGCTCGATACCGGCGTCACCTACAACGGGAAGAAGGCGCAACCAAGCCAGCGCAAGGATCTACATGGCGCGCTCGTGCTCGCCAGCCGAAGCGAAGTGAAACGGGGTGAGTGGAAGCAGTTTGAATCTGCCGCATTTAACATCAAGCCCATGGGTTCCGTCGCCTATAAACTCGGCCTCGTTGCGGCAGGCCTGGCCGACCTTACTTTTACGCTGGTTCCGAAGAACGAGTGGGACGTGGCCGCGGGAGCGGCGTTGGTGGCCAGCGCTGGCGGCTGGACGCTGAAACTCGACAATTCTCCGCTGCGCTGCAACCAGCGAGATCCGCTGATTTCGGGGCTGCTGGCGGGGGGACCGTTCTTGCGGGAACCCTTGCTGGAATTGCTGGAACGGCACGCGCAAACGGTGGGCGGATCGAAAGAATCTTGAGCGCGATAGACGTGACCGTCCTAGACTTTCAGCAATAATGTCCGACCGAAACATTGTTTTTCTGATGTATCACGAACTCGAACTCCCTGGCCGAAAGCTATGCCAGTCGGAACCGGGGTACGTGCGCTACATCCTTCGGCTCGAAACCTTCCGCCGCCAGATGATGTGGCTCAAGGAAGCGGGCTGGCAAGGGTTGAATGTCAGCGAAGCTCTGCGACATCCTGCGAAACCCAGCGTGTGTATTACGTTTGACGACGGCTGCGAAACCGATCTGCTTGCCGCGGCGCCGATGTTGCGAGAATTAGGATTTAACGCCACGTTTTATCTGACCTCCGGCTTTCTCGGAAAACCCGGATACTTAAGCACGGATGAGGTACAAGAGCTCGACGCGCAGGGCTTTGAACTGGG
Organism: uncultured Acidobacteriaceae bacterium; assembly: GCA_963846085.1. Lineage (GTDB taxonomy): Bacteria > Acidobacteriota > Terriglobia > Terriglobales > Acidobacteriaceae > Acidiflorens. Next base: position 524,273 of record CAWJUN010000001.1, read on the forward strand.
CTGCCACTCGATGACGCATCCTTATCTTTCCGATCTGCCAGAGGCCGAATTGAAGCGCGAGATCATGGACGCAAAGTTACAGCTTGAAGAGATCGTTCGCCATTCGATCGAACATTTTTCTTGTCCGGGAGGACGTTACGATCAACGCACATTAGAAATGGCGCGGCAGGCAGGCTTCAAAAGTGTTACTAACAGCGAATTTCACTCGAACTCCCGGAACACAAATCCTTATCAACTCGGCCGGGTCGCGATGCTCCGCGACGTAACCCCTGGGCATTTCGAAGATATTTGCCATGGTCGCGGATTGTGGAAAAAACGTCTGCAACATCAGACTCGGCTCGGGGTGCAGCGAGTATTTGGCAATACAATTTACGACCGACTAAGGGCGATAGTGTTGCGCGAACCGCGCGAATCCCACGAGTAACTCCTCTTTGGTTATTTAAGTCACCGCAGTTTTCCGTTTCGGCAGCTACGACTTTGGTAATCATTCCATCGCCCAAAAGCCGCGCCCAGTGCCCCTTTGCGCCTAAGTATCAACAACAACACTGCTGGACACTGTGCGCCCACGAATCTGTACATGTTGGTTCCTCATGTACTTGTGCGTCTCGAATGAACTTCTGATATCTGGGAGCACGTCAGCCCTCGCCTTACATTCAGCGTGAGGATTATCGACTAGTCCCCCATTTCAGTACGGTCGAGGGCCATAATGTTTGAAGCACAGATACAGGTTAATTTTAGAGATGCATTATTAAAGTCTCATTCTCGATATTCCCCCACGCTTTCGAAAAAGCTCGGTCTTTTCGCACTATTGCTGGTGATCGCGTTGATCACAACTTCATGTGGTGCGGCGCAGGCGGCCGGCTCGGGTACAAATCAAGCCGAACTGAAACTCTCCGGCGCACTTCCTGGGGCTGCTGTCAGTCAGTCTTATAATGCCGTGCTAGCTGTTGGCGGAGGGAACTCTCCCTATTATTTCTCCGTGAAGACCGGTTCCCTCCCTCCGGGCATCACGTTGAATCCCGCCACCGGTGCGTTATCGGGAAAACCGACGACTGCTGGTAACTACGCATTCGAAGTCATCGTGACGGACGCGCCGCATCCAGGAGCAGGCAGCCAGAGTTTCGCCATCAACGTTGCAGAAGCGAAGGGCGGGGGTAGCGTCAAAGTCAGCGTGTCTCCGAGCAGCGCCAGCGTGGTTTCAAGCCATACACAACAGTTCTCAGCCTCGGTCACCGGCACTTCGGACACAGCTGTAACGTGGTCGGCATCGAAAGGTTCTGTGGATAGCAGCGGTTTGTACACCGCGCCGGCGGTCCAGTCCCAAACCAGCGTGACCGTCACAGCCACAAGTAGCGCGGACGGCACGAAGTCTGCCAGCGCCTCTCTTACTGTTCAACCCGCCGCCAGCAAGGGTCCCCAAATTGTCACCGGCAGTCTGCCGGAAGGCCAAGAAGGTAGCCCTTACGGAGAAGCCTTCGCCGCCACGGGCGGAACCACTCCTTATAGCTGGAGCATCTCGGCAGGCACGCCTCCCGCTGGAGTTACGTTGGGCGCCAGTGGAGACTTCTCAGGCACGCCGGCTGCAACCGGCACTTACACGTTCACGGTGATGGTTGCGGACGCGAACAGCAAAACCGCAACCGGCAACTTCAGCGTCACTGTTACCGCGAGCGGAGCCTACGATGGTCCGGCACAGTTGCCGATCGCCACCGTGCCGACAGCCATGGCAGATACACCGGCGCCAGGATCGGTGATCCCAGTCAAAATGGGCGGCAATCTGCAAACGGCGTTGAACAGCGCGGTTTGCGGCGACACCGTTCAGCTGCAGGCGGGCGCGACTTTTACGGGACAGTTTACGGTCCCGGCGAAGAATTGCGACATCAACCACTGGATCATCATCCGCACCAGTTCGCCTGACAGCGCCCTGCCCGCGGAGGGACAACGCCTCACACCGTGCTACGCCGGAGTCGCTTCACTTGAAGGACGCCCGCAGTACACATGCAGCAAAGCCACGAATGTGCTGGCGAAGGTGCAGATTCAAACTCGTGGTGACGGTCCTTTCGAATTGGCGAATGGCGCTAATTTCTACCGCTTCATCGGATTGGAAGTCACGCGTCCTAACGGAACTCCCGGCACAGCACGTCTGCTCGCCGGTCTGGGCACGTCCGATCACATCATCATCGATCGATCGTGGTTCCACGGGCAGACGCAGGATGAAACTCACGACGGCGTAAATTTCAACGGCATGACGAACGGCGCTGTCATAGATTCCTACTTCAACGACTTCCATTGCATCGCTGGAACCGGCGAATGTGTTGATTCGCATGCGATCGCGGGCGGCACCAGCGATACGCAGGACGGTCCCTTTAAGGTGCAAGACAACTTCCTCGAAGCTTCGGGCGAGGCTGTGATGTTCGGCGGCGGCGCGGCAACTCTCACTCCGACCGACATCACCATCACCGGCAACCATTTCTGGAAGCCGTGGCAGTGGATGAAGGGCAATACCCCCTTTGTCGGCGGAGCGAATGGCAATCCGTTTATCGTCAAGAACCACCTGGAACTGAAAAATGCGATCCGCGTTCTGGTTGAAGCGAATCTCATGGAAAACAGCTGGGGAGGATTTAGCCAGAGCGGCTACGGGATTCTGCTCACCCCCAAGAACCAGCACGCTCACAACGGCGGCAATGTTTGTCCTCTATGTCAGGTAGCAGACATCACCATCCGTTACGTACACGTTTCCCACGCCGGCGGCGGAATTCAGATGGCGACGGTACTTTCCGGTAACGGCAGCGGCGGCGCCCCCGCCCTTGCGGGTACGCGCTGGAGTATTCACGATGTGGTGTTGGACGACCTGAGTTCAAAGTACGTCGGCGGCGGCACCGCCTTCGAGATGATGAACGGATGGCCGAAGAACCCGCTCAATACGGTCACTATTAATCACGTCACTGCATTCCCCGATCCGGGCAGCCACGTGATCATCATGGGGAACACGGTAAAAACAGCACCAATGTATAACCTGGTGTTCACGAATAACATGGTGATGACGGGACAGTATCCGGTGTGGAATACCGGAGGCGGCTCCGACAGTTGCGCGTACAAAGATGTTCCGATCACCAGCATCAATAATTGTTTCACCAGCAATACGTTTGGAAACAACGGACTGGTTGCAACACCGGCCGCGTTTCCTCCCTCAAGCTGGCCGAAGAACAATCTGTTCCCGGATACGGTTGCGGATGTTCAATTTGTAGACTTCAAAAACGGCAATGGCGGAAACTACGAGCTTCAAGCATCCAGCCCCTATAAGAACAAGGGAACGGATGGCAAGGATCTCGGAGCCGACATTGTCGGACTCAACGATGCGTTAGCGAACGTCGAATAGTCTTCCCGCAGCGACGTTTTGCAACTCGCGCGACAACAAGGTCCGCTTCCCCGGCGGGCCTTGTCTTTTGTCAATCGGCGGGCTCCGCTGACGACAGGCCCCGGTCAGCATTTTTCCAAAATGACTTCCGTAACCCCTTTTTTAACAATGGCTTCAAGAGGCCCGGGTCCGCGTGCGTGATAAACTTTTTAGAGTGCCGATGTCTACACTAACCGACCGCCAGCGTGCGCCTGTCTTCGTGATGGGATGCCACCGGTCCGGGACAAACCTGCTCTACGACATGTTATTGTCTGCCGGAGGCTTTGCCGTTTATCGCGGCTTCCTGCCGATTTACAAGATCCTTATCCCCCGCTTTGGCTCCATGGAAAACCGGGCCAACCGGGAGAAGATCCTCGAGACCTGGCTGCGAAGCAAGGGTTTTCGCCGCACCGGGCTCGACGCCGAGGAGTTGTCGTCACGCATTCTCAAGGAGTGCCACAACGGCGGCGAGTTTATCCGCGTGGTCATGGATTCGGTAGCCGAGAACCAGCGGATGCAACGCTGGGCGGTCTACGATCCCGACAACGTGCTACACGTCGAACGGGTCAAGCGCGACATTCCGAACGCGCTTTTCGTGCACATTATCCGAGACGGCCGTGATATCGCGCTCTCGCTCAAGAAAATGGGCGGCTTCACCCCCCTGCCATGGGATCGCGGCCAAACCGATAGCCTCGTGGCGACCTCGCTTTATTGGGAGTGGATGGTTCATCAAGGCCGCAAACATGGAGGTAAGTTTCCCGCGGATTACATCGAAATTCGCTATGAGGACTTGATTACGAGTCCGCACGAAACGCTGGGCAAGCTGGGCAGCTTTCTTGACCATGATTTGGATTACGATCGGATCCAGCGCACAGGTCTGGGACGCTTGTCGGAAACCAATTCGTCCTTTCGCGAAGAAGGCGCAAAAGAGAAAATCAACCCGCTCGGCCGCTGGAGAGAACGCCTGACAGCAGAAGAAGTCGGCGCCATCGAAGCTACCGTCGGCGACTGCCTGGAAGAGAATGGCTACCCGCTTTCGCTGCCCGCGTCGCAACGTAGCCGCGGACTGCGGCGGTCGTGGATGCGCGGGATGTACCCCGCGTTTCTAGGAGGCAAGCTGTGGGCGAAGTTGCACACACCGATCGGCCGGCTGGCGAATATGTCTGCCCTCGAACTCGAGGAGGAACCAGTTCCGGTGGCGGAGTCTGTTCGATCCTAGCGAATTTGAATTGCGAGCGCTGGCACAAAACAGCATGAATCCGTTAACCACAATTCCGGCGCAGGCTCAGACGACAAGTTCGGATCGCCTCGTTGACACGAAGTCTGCGGATGGGTCGGGGCAAGACGTCGCTCGCAGTACGCGATCAACTGCTCCTGTCTTTGTGCTGGGCTGTGGACGTTCTGGTACGAAGTTTCTGTATCACACGCTGCTTTCGGCCGGCGGATTCGCTATCTATCACGCCGAAAGCAACGCCTTCAACCTGCTGGGACTACGCTTTGGCAATCTCGCCCACCGGGGCAATCGCCGCCGACTACTTGACGCCTACTACGAGAGCAAGCTTTTTCAGCGCACTGGACTCGATCCATCCGATATCGACCAACGCGTGATGGAGGATTGCCGCAACGCCGGCGACTTCCTGCGCATCGTGATGGAGACGATCGCCGCGAAACAGGGCGTCCATCGCTGGGCGGAATCGACGCCCCTCCACCTGCTTTATCTGCCTTTCATCAAGACGGTCGTTCCCGATGCCTTGGTGATCCACATTATTCGCGATGGGCGCGACGTGACTGCCTCCCTGCATCGCATCGGATGGATTCGTCCCCTGCCCTGGGACCGAGCTCGAGCTTTTCTTGTGCCCGCGATTTTCTGGCGATGGATTGTGAGCAAGGGGCGCCGCTACGGCAAAGCTTTGGGGCCGGATTACATAGAAATCCACTACGAAGATCTCGTGCAGAACCCGCGAGAGACGCTGGCGCGCATCGGCGAATTTATCGAGCACGATCTGGACTATGACCGGATCCAGCAGGTAGCGCTAGGATCGGTGCACAATCCCAATTCATCATTTCGTGGGGACGGCAAAGAGACAGAAGCCGCGACCATCGGGCGCTGGAAACGTATGTTCACCGCGCCGCAGGTTCACGACATCGAGTCGAGCATTGGCAACTTGCTCTCTGACACTGGCTACGCGCTTGAGACGCCAGTGGCCGACCTGCATGCATCGCTGCCGGTGCGAATCATGAACTTCGTCTATCCGTTGTATTTTGATTTCAAACTTTGGCTGAAATCCGATACTCCGCTCGCCCGCATTGCCGACAAAGGCCGCCTGGGCGTGCCGGACTCCGTTGCCAAGCCGGGAGCGTAACTGCGAGCGAATGGACGCGATTTCCCTGACCTGGCAACCCGCGGGCTCATTTCATCATGTGGGCTTTGTCGTGGCTTCGATTCCGAGTTCCGTTCAGGGCTTCATCAGCATGTTGCATGCGGATTGGGACGAACAGATTATTCATGATCCCAATCAAAATGTGCGCGTCACGTTTCTGCGAAGCCGGCACGACGGCGATCCTCTGTGGGAACTGGTGGAACCGGCGGATGAAAAATCCCCTGTCTACGCCCTCGCGGCCAAAGGCGGCGGCCTGCATCATGTCTGTTACGTCGTGGAAGACTTGAAGAAGGCTCTGGCTGATGCCCGCGCGCTGGGCGCAATTATCGCCCGCTCACCCGTGCCGGCCGTGGCTTTTGGCGGACGCCGCATTGCCTGGATTTACACAAAAAATCGCCTGCTGATCGAATATCTCGAACGCTGATTTACAACTCGAGTGATTTGCAGCATGGATGAACTGAGACCTTGGTGAATGTCTGATTCAACATCGAATTCGTCGCACGGGGATCGCAGCCCGGCAAACCTGCGGGTTGACATCGATCGGTTGATTTCCGAGCGCGCCTTCGACGTCGCCCTCAAACGTTTGGCGGAGCTTTGGCGACGCGATCCTGCTTCGGGTACCGCGAGCTTTGTGACAACAAAACTCGGCGAACTGCGCGACAAGGCCGCGGACTCGCTTCCTCTTGCGAAGTTCAAACTGGCTATTTTGCGCTCGTTCACGGTTGAACCCATCGTCCCTCTGGTGCGGGCTGAAGCCCTCGCCTACGGAATCGATCTCGAAATTCACGTCGGTGACTTCAACACCTACGCGCAAGATATCCTCGACGAGAAAAGCTCGTTGTATCGCTTTGCCCCGAACGCTGTGGTGCTCGCCGTGCGCGCCGATGAGGCTGCGCCTGAACTATGGAGTAATTTTGCCGACCTGTCGCCGGAGGCGGCCCAAGAGGCCGCTAATCGCGCCGTTCGTGGCTATGAGCAGCGCGTTCGAACTTTTCGCCAGCACAGCCAGGCCGCATTGATCGTGCATTCCCTCGAGCGGCCTGCGTTCCAAAGTCTGGGGGTGCTCGACGATCAATCTGATTCAGGACAATCTGGGCTGATTCGCCGGATCAATCGCGAGCTACGACGCGTCGCCTCCGACACTCGCGGAGTCTATGTACTCGATTACGACGCTCTCGTGGCACGGCACGGAAGCCGCCATTGGCACGATGAACGCAAGTGGCAGATGGCGCGTCTGCCCATCTCTGCCAATCACCTGCTCGATATGGCTCGCGAGTGGATGCGCTTTGTCGTTCCCCTCAGCGGACGCATCGCCAAGGTTCTCGTTGTCGATCTCGACAATACGCTCTGGAGCGGTGTGATCGGGGAAGACGGCATGGCGGGCATCAAAGTCAGCGCCGAATATCCGGGGGCGGCGTACCAGGCTCTGCAGCGTGCGCTGCTCGATCTCTCGCGCAAGGGAATCCTGCTGGCGGTATGCAGCAAGAACAATCTTGACGACGCTTTGGAAGCGATCGATAAGCATCCTGGCATGTTGCTGCGGTCGAAGCATTTTGCGGCCATGCGAATTAATTGGACCGACAAAGCGCAGAATCTTCGCGAGATTGCGCAAGAACTCAATGTGGGAATCGATTCTCTCGCCTTTGTGGACGATAATCCTTTCGAACGTGAACAGGTTCGTGCCGCGGTTCCGGAAGTGACCGTTATTGATCTGCCGAAGAACCCGCTGGAGTATGCGGCTGCCGTACGAAATTGTGCCGTCTTTGAGCGGCTTGCCCTTTCGGCCGAAGATCAGCAGCGCACCGAGATGTATGCCGCCGAGAAGCAGCGCTCGGGCGCGGAGCAGAATTTTCAATCGAAGGAAGATTTTTTTCGTTATCTCGAGCAGGAAGCCGAACTCGAACCCGTCTCAGAATTGAACCTGGCGCGAATTGCGCAGCTCACGCAGAAAACCAATCAGTTCAACTTGACCACACGGCGTTATAGCGAGGCGCAAATCGCCGAAATGGCCAGAAAGCCGGAGTGGCAGATATTTTCGATTCGCGTGCGCGACCGCTTTGGTGACCACGGCTTGGTGGGCGTGGCGATCACGCACGATGGCGGCGAGCAGTGTGAGGTGGATACTTTCCTGCTGAGTTGCCGCGTGATTGGCAGAACGGTCGAAACCGCCCTTTTGGCGCATCTCGCCGAAAGCGCCGCCCAGCGCGGCCGCAAGCAACTGTTTGGATGGTTTCTACCGACGAAGAAGAATGCGCCAGCTCGCGACTTCTACGAGCAGCACGGCTTCGTTCGCGAGGAATCCGCTGCCGCTGGTTCCCGTTGGACGCTCAATCTGAAGAGTTCCACTCTGCGCTGTCCGGAATGGATTAAGCTGAAGATACCGATTCTAAAGACGCCGATTGTCAACATGCCGACAGAAACTTCCGTGGGAGGAAAGAATTGACAGCCAACACATTTGAAGAGGTCCGGGCCATAGCCAGCGATATCTTCGGAGTTCCGCCCGATCAGATCACGGCCGAGTCCTCGCCTGAGACCATTGAGAATTGGGATTCCATGCAGCATCTCAATCTCGTTCTCGCCGTCGAAGAAAAGTTCGGCGTGCAGCTCGAACCAGAAGACATCGAGAAGATGAAAAGCATCGGCGCCGTCGCCGCCCTAGTCACGAAACTGCAATCGACGGCGCGCTAGAATATCGAAGTTTGTCAGGCTAAGCGCGGCGAAGGGTCTCTGCGAACCGTAAAAGTCCCTTTCCATCGCTCTCAATCCATGCCCATCGTCATCCAGCCCTACCGTCCCGAGCACGAGCCCGCGGTCGCCGATTTCAACCAGCGCCTTCGGCAGGGTGGGCAGGACGAAAACATGGTCTTTTACCGTTGGGCGGAGCCGCGATGGCTGCCGCGATCGGCGCAGTCTCGTGTTTATAACGAATTCTTCGTCGCGGTCGACGGCGGAGTTGTCCGGGGCGGGTATGCGCTCAAGACGCAGGATTTCTTCTTTCCCGACGGCCAGATTCGATCCATCGGGTATTACCATCATCCGTTGTCCGAAGGCATCGTCAACAAGGCGCATGCCATCGTGGGCACGCTGCTGCTACGTGACGCAATGCAGCGCGCCCCACTCCTCTATTGTCTTGGGATGGGCGGCTACGACAACCCGCTTCCGCAAATGCTCGTGCGTCTGGGGTGGGCTCACTGCCTGGTGCCGTTTTTCTTTCGGATTGTCCATCCTTCTCGTTTTCTGACAAACATGGAGACTTTACGCTCGTCAGCTCCGCGAAAGCTGCTGCTCGACCTGGCGGCTTATAGTGGCGCTGGATGGGCGGGCTCGAAACTGTTTCACGCTTATCGCGCCGCGCTCGCGCCGAGCTATGCAGGTGTGGAATGCGTTGAGGTTCCCAACTTTCAGTCGGCTGGCCCGACTGAGCCCGCGCAACTGCTTTGGGAAAAGGCACGCCAAACCTGCTCATTCACGGCAGTCAGAGATGCCGATGTCTTGCGCGTTCTGTATCCTCCAGAGCAAACGCAGCTCACTCGACTGATCGTCAAACGCAACGGTTTGGCGATCGGATGGGCTGTGGTGGGCGAGCGCCGCAAGGACGCAAAATATGGCAACTTGCGTGTCGGCTCATCGTCGATTGTTTCGCGCTTGATGGGGAATGGTTTTCCGTAATCCGCGCGGCGTCCGATACTTTGCAGCGCCAGGGGTTCGACCTGATACTGAGTAATCAGAGCCACGCGGAGTGGGGCTCCGCATTCAGGGCAGCAGGATATTTGGAGGGGCCGTCGAATTTTCTCTTTGCGGCCTCAAAGAAGCTTGCCGAACTGCTTGCTCCATTTGATGAGACTCGCCCGCGGATGCATTTGACCCGCGCCGATGGCGACGGACTTCCTTCTAACTTCTAATTCAATAGCGCATTTATCTCGTAGCGGGAATCATCTCGGGCGCTGCTTTGCTGGGCTCAGTCGAAAGCGGATAGCCGAGTTGCTTCATAAGCGACCCCCAGTACGCTTCCATGTAGGTGACCGTCTTTTCGGGAAGAATGGCACGCCATCCTCCAGATGACGCTTTGCGCACGAAGGGCTTGTCGGACCGAGTGTGGAATGTGGCCACCCATTTTTTCCCTTGCGTCTCCTCCATCTTCCTCATATTGGCCGCAGAACTTCGTTCGATGGCCTGGTTGATTCGCGTGGAATCCGGCTCCAGTCCCATGAATTGAGCTACGCGCCCCAGTTCGCGCTGCTGATTCGCCTGCAGATCTTCATAGCGCATCAGGAGAAAACTTTCATGCCCCTGGCGCGTTGCCAGCCAGCTATTGACATGATCGGCCCACGATCCAATGCGACGCCAGAAATTACCATCCATCCAGAGAGGCACGAATTCTTCTATCGGACATCCGTCAGGAATCGAACGCAGTTTCATCTCCCAGTGATAATTCGAGATGGCCACGTCGCGCGGATCGCGCACAATGTAGATGACTCGACGGTAGCGGGCGTCGAAGCACTCGTGGCTCTTTAGAACGCGCGGGCGCGGCAGGCGCCGCAGCGACCAGTCGGCGGTCTTATACATATCGGGGACAAGCCGTTCGACATTCAGGAAGGTGACGGGCTCGTTGGGGTTGACGAAATTGCCGACGAGAAAACGCGTCCAGGTATTGCCCGATCGCGGATAGGAGGTGAGAAAAACGTCGTCGTCAAAAATGGTAATTTCGCGCTCCAGCAGCGTGCGCCGAAAGAGAACATCCTGCACCCGAGACAGATGTCGAAATGCCCTGCGAACCAGTAACGCCATGCGTGCCTTCCCCTAGAAATTCGCTACCGCTTCTATTTCCTGTATCCGCGCTTCTACTCGACCACAGTCGTGACTGTCGACCGATCCCCCTGCAACCACCCGAGAACTTTCTGTTTACGCGCAAACATGTTGCGCGCCCCATTGCGTAACTTGCCGACTATTTGATATCGGGATTTGGTGAACCACGGCACCCGATGCGGCTTGCATCCATATTTCTCTTTGTAGGTGCCTTCGCCGCCCCAGTCGAAGATCGAAATTCCACGACTCTTCCAGTAGCGCATCGCGTACCAATGGCAAGCTTCATTTGGACGCAGATTTTGGTACGCGCGAAAGCTGGCGTTCCCCCAAAATTCGGCAATCTGGTTGAAACCGGGATAGATTCCCGTCGCGACGCACTTCCCTTCCGGATTGCGCGCTCGCAGCAGCAGAATATTGCCGCCCGGCACGACGTTGCGGACCAATGCCCGGACGCGCTCCACGGAATAGGTGGGCACCAGCGATTGCTTCGCAAATACATCTTTCAGCTGTTCGTAATATTCGTCGGCGAAAGTCCAGATCGTGGGCCTCTTCGATTTTCAGACCGCTCTTTTCCGCTTTCCGAATGCAGCGGCGGCAGGCGCTTTCCATGCCGTTGAATAATTCTTCTTGCGAGCGAGTAAGATCGCTGCGATACGATCCGTAATACTCCGCTTCAAATCCGGCCGCCTCGCCTTCCTCGAAAGTGAAATTCGGATCCGACACTTCGAGATGCACACACTTCAGATCGTCCCAGGCAAATGTTTCGAGCGCCTGGAGCGCATTTCCCCGTGGGACGCCGGGTTTCAGGTTGAAGCCGATGTAGGGCGTGGTCCACCCGGGAAACGAACTGCCCAGAACTTTCATCCCCAACTTAGAGAAAGTGAGGCCCGAGAAATATCCAAGAATCTCGTTTCCTTCGCGCAGCTCAGCAAGTATGGGCTCCGCATTCTGCGATTCCGCCACAAATTGCAGCCATTCGCGCGTTTGAAAGACGGTACGATCGGCAAACTTGTCGAGTTCGTGCCAATCGGCGGATTTGATATCGACGGCGTGAAACTTCATTCTCTTCCCGGTCTAGCGACTTCAACAGCAAAAACTCTCACCAGCAAATCCCTTCGTACTGTGCGATGCCTTCCGGACGCCGCGCCTTATCGAGATGAATCAGATCAATGACGATCTGCTCGGGCCGCAGATATTTGGCCAGCTGATCTTTGCTGGCGGATTTGTTGCCGAGAATCACCACTTCGGCGGCTCCCAGCACCGCTTCGAGGTCAGCGGAGAGCACGGATCCGATATGCGGAATTACTTCTTCGATGTATTGCCGGTTCGATCCCGCCAGTCGTCCAAGGGAAACATCTTCGTCCCAGATTTTCACGTCCAGGCCTTCGCCCATCAGGCGCTTGATCAATTGCACTTGCGGGCTCTCTCGCAGATCGTCAGTGCCTGCTTTAAAACTCAGGCCGAGCTGGGCAATTTTCTTTTTGCCTGTGCTGAGCACCATCTCCACGGCGCGGTCGACGTGCTCGGCGTTGCTCGGCATCAGCGATTCGAGCAGCGGAAGCTTCAGATCAAGTTCTTTCGCTTTGTAAGTAATCGCCCGCAGATCTTTCGGAAGACAGGAACCACCGAAGGCAAATCCCGGCGAAAGGTAGGCGGGTGAGATATTGAGCTTGGTGTCGGAGGTAAAAATCTTCGTGACAACCTGCGCGTCAACTCCGAGATGCTTGCACATGATGCCCATCTCGTTGGCAAATCCCACCTTCACAGCGTGGTAACAATTGGAGAAATATTTGACCATCTCGGCAACAGGAATGGTCGTTTCATACAAAGTGCCCGGCGTTTCTTTGTAAAGCTCGCGCAGGGGTGCCAGATGGTGGGTATCGCTAGCTCCCAGGATGGTATAGGGAGGGTTCAGAAAGTCGGCGACCGCACTTCCCTCGCGCATAAATTCGGGGTTATAACAAACCGTAAAATCCTGGCCGCACTTCTTGCCGCTGGCTTTTTCAAGAATCGGAAGCACGACGGTTTCGGTCGTTCCGGCCAGAACGGTGCTGCGCAGCACGAAAACGTGGGGTGACTTTTTCTGCCGGATCGCCGCGCCGATCTCTCGCGCTACGTGCTCAATATGGCTCAGGTCGAGCTTGCCGTTCTTCAGACTCGGCGTGCCTACGCAGACAAAACTCACCTCGGAATTGAGCACGGCAGCGGTCGCGTCGGTGGTCGCTTCCAACAGGCCGGCTTTATGCGCCTCGGCCACCATTTCGCTCATGCGGGCTTCAATGATCGGAGTACGCCCCGAACCCATCATTGCTACCTTGTCGTGGCTGACATCCACGCCAATGACCTTGTGCCCCATTGAGGCAAAGCAGGCAGCCGAAACCGAACCCACGTATCCCAAACCAAAAATGCTGACGGACAAACCCAAGAAAGCCTCCCGGTGATCATTCTGGGCGAGCGGCCCAACCATGAACTATACCAATCGCCCCTTTAACCAATAGCAAACGGTTCTCCATGGAGCGAAAAATCGACTTTACGCCTCGATTGTAAGTACTTTTATATCATCAGCTTACAAGATTAACAACGGGGTCATCTTTACCATCTGGACGGGCTGGGCAAATAGTGGACAACTGTTTCCCTGTCCTAGGCACTTTTATGGGTCAAATTGTCCAACTGCGCCCTGTCTACTACTGACCGCGTCAGCCGTGCCGGCGGCTAAAACGGGCGACTAAACCGCGATTGATGCCGATGGTAACCCTGCCGGACCTCCCGTGATTTTCAGCATGTAAGATAAAGGAATTCGATGGCTTCAGGATCGCAAAGCAAACTGGCGCGCTTATCCCGGATGAGTTGGGAGGAAATCCGCGTGCGTGCTGGACAGGAACTGCACAAACGCCAGGACTTGCTCCTTCACCGTATTGGCCTCCGACAGGGTGCTACGGTGCGACTTAAGACGGATGCGAATCTGCCACAAGGGCAATTCTTCTTCCCTCCTGGATCGGGTTCGGAACGGGCTGCCCTCGTGCAGCAGCACCTGCCCTCTGAGGCGGCCCAGATCGTTCGCGAGGCTGAGGAGATATGCGGGCACCGATTTCGTCTGTTGGGTTATGCCAATCTTGATTTCACACTCGCGGGCGGAGCGGTGGCTTCCGGCGCAGGTAACTGGAAAGAGATTGACTGGCACTTGGACGCCGTCCACGGCAAGCGAGGGCCGCTCGAACCGTGGTTCAAGATTCCGTTCCTCGATTTCGCCGCGATTGGCGACCACAAGGTCATCTGGGAACTCAACCGTCATCAACACTTGGTCACGCTGGCCAAGGCCTTTCTTCTTACCAGAGACGAGAAATATCTACGCGAGCTGATCGCGCAATGGCACAGTTGGATCGAAGCAAATCCCTATCCCCTCGGGATCAATTGGGCCAGCAGCCTTGAGGCCGCCTTTCGTAGCTTGTCTTGGGTCTGGATCGATCAATTGCTCTCGGGCGAACCGCAGTGCGCGCAATTTCGCGTGGAATTGGCACCCGCGCTCGCGTTTCATGGCCGTTATATCGCGCGATATCTGTCTACCTACTTCTCTCCCAACACGCATCTGTTGGGCGAAGCGGTCGCGCTTTTTTTCCTCGGGACACTCTATCCCCTCATGCCTGGCGCGGCACACTGGAAGGCAACGGGGTGGCACATCATTCTCCGCGAGGCCGAGCGGCAGGTACGTCCCGATGGTGTTTACTTCGAGCAATCTCTTTACTATCACGTCTACGCCCTCGATTTCTTTCTGTATGCGCGCTTGCTGGCTTTTCAGAACGAAATGGAAATCCCGGCTTCCTATGACGCCGTGTTGGGGAGAATGCTTGATGTGGTCGAGGCGTTGGCACAGGCCGGGCCTGCAGAAGGTTTCGGCGATGACGATGGCGGACGCCTTTGGAATCCGCGGCGCAATCGCACTGAGTATATGAGCGATCCGCTCGCTGTTGGGGCGGTGATGTACTCGCGCCCGTTTGGCGCTTCGAGATTAACTGAAGAAGCGATCTGGTTATTTGGAAACCGCGCTATCGAGCGCTTACCGCTCGAACCGTCGGCTGCCAACAAAGCGATGCAGTCCAGTGCGTTTCCCCAAGGCGGCATCTACGTGCTTGCCGATTCGCAGCCCTACCCGCAAACGATGGCGGTGGATGCTGGCCCGCAAGGCGTGGGTCGCTCCGGACACGGCCACGCCGACGCCTTGAGTCTGCGTCTCACCATGAATGGGCAGCGTTGGCTGGTAGACGCCGGTAGCGGCGTTTACATTTCGAAGGACCCCGTCGACCGCGACACTTTTCGCGGCACCGGAGCGCACAATACGATGCGCGTTGATGGGCTCGACCAAGCCGTTGCTGACGAGCCTTTCTCATGGACTCATATTCCAACCACGACCGTCGAAAACTGGGTCGTTGGAAAGAGCTTCACCTACTTTGCAGGCAGTCATAACGGATATACGCGTCTGGCCGATCCAGTAACTCATCGCCGCCACGTTTTGAAAATCGCAGGCGACCTCTGGTTGGTGCGCGACCTAGCCCTGGGACACGCAGAACACGAAGTCGAAGTTCGCTGGCATTTCGCCGCGGACCTTGACGTTCAAGCCGTCTGCGACGGTCGGGTAGAAATATCACGAACCGACGGACTCACGAATGGAGACAGGTTAAGTCTGATCGTCCCAGAACAAAGCGTCTGGCACGCCTCAACCGAAGTGAGCCGGACCTTGCTCTCGCCATCGTATGGGGCGATGCAACCGGCGCCGCTCGTAGGGTGCAGCGCTCGCGTCCCATTGCCTGCGGAAATAGCCACCGCCCTGATTCCGCGTTCTGGAGCCAGCGCACGCAATTCTGAACTTCGGATGGCCAGTATGCCTCACGCCGCGGTTCAAGTTTATGAACTCGAATATCATGATGAGAGCCAAGGATTCTTTTTTGCCCTCGGCGAGGCGGCATGGAATTTCGGCCCGTGGTCATCCGACGCGCAGGTTCTTTATTGCCGGATCGAAGAGGAAAAGCTGACACATCTCGTGGTGATCGGCGGGACGCACGTCGCATGGCAGGGCAAGCCGCTGATGACAGCGGACGCGTCGTTTACTTTTTTCGAGTGGCGCAAGCAAGACGCGATCACAAATGCTGGTCTCAGCCGCGTTTCGCTGACTCCACTCTTCGAACAACTGACTGGCGGTTCGGCGCCTTTCGACGTTAGTCCTATTTCAACCACGTACGCGGAGAAAGAATAGATGTGCGGTATCGCTGGCATTCTTGAATTCGGACGGGACGCACGCGCCAATGCTGCCGCTCTCCGCGAAATGTGCCGCGTCATCACGCATCGCGGACCCGACGACGAGGGTTTCTACACCGACGGCGTCGCCGGCATCGGGATGCGCCGTCTTAGCATCGTCGATGTGAAAGGCGGTCATCAGCCGCTTTCCAACGAAGACGGTACTCTTTGGATCGTCTTCAACGGAGAGATCTACAACCATCTCGCCCTGCGGGAGCAACTCATCGCGCGCGGCCACCGATATGTCACGAATAGTGATACCGAAACGGTGATCCATCTTTTCGAAGAGTACGGCGCCGACTGCGTGCAGCATCTGCGAGGCATGTTCGCCTTCGCGATCTGGAACCGAAACACAAAGACGCTGTTCATCGCTCGCGACCGACTCGGCATCAAGCCGCTTTACTACAAACTGACTCCCGAACGACTGCTGTTCGGGTCGGAAATCAAGGTTCTGTTTGCACATGGCGGAATTCGCCCCGAGTTCAACCGTGCCACGCTTCCCGAATACCTCGCATTCGGATATCTCTCGGGCGAGGAAACGTTTTACGCGGGAATCCAGAAGTTAATGCCCGGGCACACGATGACGATTGGTCCCGAGGGCAAAGCTGATATACGCCAGTACTGGGATCTCGACGCCTCGAAACCGCACGAATCCCACGACGAACAATATTATGTTCAGAGTTATCGCGAATTGCTGGAAGGGGCCGTCCAGAGCCACTTGATGAGTGACGTCCCTCTCGGCGTGTTTCTCAGCGGGGGCGTCGATTCAAGTGCCGTGGCCGCGCTGATGACCAAAATTCGCCGTGAGCCCGTGGAGACATTTTCTGTTGGGTACACCGAGCAGACCTACAGCGAACTGCCCTTTGCGCGGACCGTTTCCGAGCACATCCATTCGCGCCATCACGAAGTATTCGTTAGCGAGCAGGATTTCTTTGGCGCGCTTCCGCACCTGATCTGGCATGAAGACGAGCCGATCGCATGGCCTTCCAGCATCTCGCTTTATTTTGTCGCTCGCCTCGCACGCGAGCGCGTGACCGTCGTCCTTACTGGAGAAGGCGCCGACGAAACCCTCGCCGGCTACACGCGCTACGCCTTTACCCTGAAAAACGCGGCGCTTGATCGCGCCTATCGCGGAGTTGTTCCGAGTTTTCTGCGGCGCGGATTGCGCAATTCTGTCGCGACCTCCTCCCTGTTGGGAGCTACGATGCGGCGGAAGCTGGAACACACCTTCCTCGCGAAAGACGGCAATTCCTGGGACTCTTTCTATTTCGATAATTTCTTCTCCGCCTTCGGTGGTGCGGAACAGGCAGGATTGCTCACCGAGGCATTCGCGCGTGAAGCGGCTCCCAGCACCGCCTATAAGAATGTCCTCGGATATTGGGAGCGCTCGTCAGGCGAAATGCTGCAACGCCTGCTCTATACCGACATCAAGACCTACCTCGTCGAACTGCTGATGAAGCAAGACAACATGAGTATGGCCGCGTCCATCGAAAGCCGCGTTCCCTTCCTCGATCACGTGCTCGTTGAGTTCGCGTCGCGCATTCCGCGCGAGGTTCAGATTCAGGGCTTGGCCGGGAAGCGCATCCTGAAAAAAGCAGTAGAAGATTTGTTGCCGCACGAGATTCTGTACCGGCCGAAACTCGGGTTTCCGACGCCGTGGAGTGGTTGGCTCGCGGGGCCGCGACTCGAGACGATCCGCGCCATGCTTCTCGAACCCCGCAGCCTTGATCGCGGATATTTCCGTCGTGAAGCCATCGAGCGACTCTTCGATGAACACAAGGCGAAGCACCGCGATAACTACGATCGCATCTGGCGTTTGCTCAATCTAGAAGTGTGGCATCGGGTCTGTCTCGAGGGTGAATCGCATGCTGAAGTTGGCGAACCCGCTATGCTAGCCTCCTCGCGCTAGGCACCACGATTCGCGACAAAGATTTGGCCGCCTCAACGTCTGTCACTGTTATCGAATCGCACCATGCGTGGGCGACGGCTGCATAGTATCCTCGATACCCATGCGAACTCTTCGCCTGCTTTCGTGCTTTTTGTTCTTCATCACGTGCTTCTCCTTTGGACAACAGCCATTTCTTACCAGCCATCAGTGGACCGCGCTGCGTGACGAGTCGAACGGAGCCGCACCTTACGAAAACCTGCGCTATATCACCACTTTGCATCGTGTTCCAGCAACGCCGCAATTCGAACAGGCCGCGCAATTTATTTTGCAGCGCGCCCGGGAATACGGGTTGTCCGATGCCCACACCGAGGAGTTCCCCGTTGATGGCACGAAGACTTACGGCCTGATGCGCTCCTACCTCGCTTGGAACGTCGAAGAGGCTCGCCTCTGGGAGGTTCGGCCTCAACATCTTCTTATCGGGGATTGGAAAACCGATCCGATTCGTTTGGCGGACTACAGCCACAGCGCCGACGTGGAAACGGCACTCGTCGATGTTGGCAACGGCGCCAGCGAGGCCGACTACAAAGACAAAGATGTTCGCGGCAAGATCGTGCTGGCTGATGGTGTTCTTGCTCGCGTGCAGCAATTGGCGATCGCTGAGCATGGCGCCGCCGGCATCGTCAGCGACATGCCCAATCAAACCACCGCTTGGGCCGGTCTGGATACGACGATCATCCGCTGGGGCCACCTGGACGCCCGCCAGCCCGCCGGCTTCGCCTTCATGGTCTCGCGCCAGACCGCTGAGAGCCTCCGCTCCCGCCTGCGCGCGGGTGAGTCCGTCGTCTTGAACGCCCACGTCAAAGCAACCGTTGGCCCCGGCCACTGGACGGTCGTCACCGCGACCATAGCAGGCACAGACCCGGGCGCTGGAGAAATCGTCTATAGCTGCCATCTCGACCACGAGCGACCCGGAGCAAACGATAACGGGAGCGGCTGTGTGACCATTCTTGAATCTGCGCGAATCCTCCAGCACCTCATCGATTCTGGGAACTTGGCCCGTCCAAAGCGCACTTTGCGCTTCACATGGGGGCCTGAGGTCGAAGGTACGATGGCGTTTCTCGCTTCCCATCCCGAGATCAAGCAGCGACTACGCGCCAACATCCACATGGATATGGTGGGCGGAGACCCTTTCAAGAACAAGTCCATATTCCACGTCACGGCAACGCCCTGGTCGCTGCCCAGCTTTGTCACCGACGTGGGATCGACATTTCTCGACACCATTCGCGTCGCTGCCGGCGGCTATGCGGCCGGCGACATTCCAGCCGAGGACGGTATTGTCGAAACCCGCGCCGGAGCTTCCGGCACACGGAACGAACTCATCGCTGATATCACTCCATATTCAAGCGGCAGTGATCACGACGATTACGACTCTTCGACGATCGCCGTGCCTTCGCTCTACCTGCGCGATTGGCCCGACATTTACATCCATACCGATCACGACACGCTCGATCAGATCGATGCCACAAAGTTGCGCCGTGTGGCCTTGCTGGGGGCCGCCTCTGGGTACGTCTATGCCAGCCTGACCTCGCAGCAGCTGTCCACCACGCTCCCGTTTCTCGCCGCGCAAGCGGAAGCTCGCCTCGCCCAATCTTTCGCCGCCGCCCAGCGGTTGGTTGACGATCCTCAACTTGAACCTGACATTGCCTGGTACGAGGCCGCCAATCTTTTGCATCAAACCTTGCAGCGGGAACGAGCGACGCTGCATTCAGCAGTCGACTTCACGAATGGTCCCAACGGAGCGGACGCCGAATGGGTGAAAGCCGTGGCGGAGCAGGAGGCGGCCCTTGAACGCTGGGTCGAGGGAGAAGCCATAATCCGAGGAGCGAAAGCATCTAGCCCTACAGCGCCTTGGGCCGGAGATGCGGATGCACGAAAAGTGCCGGTTCGCGTCGGAGAATTCGGCCCACTCACTTACCAGAATGACGACGTCCTGCGGGCTCGACTCGGGAAGGAGCGCTATGGAAAGATCAAGCTCATGAACAGCGAAGCTACCCAATTACTCAATGTTCGTGATCAATCGGAACTTTATGCTTATGAGATCGTCAATTTCGTGGACGGAAAACGCAACGTGGGCGAAATTCGAGACGCGGTATCCGCTGAATACGGGCCACTGCCACTAACTCTGGTAGCCGACTACCTTCAAGCCTGCATCGAAGCTCAGGTTATTGAATGGAAGTAAATGGCACTCACGGGTGACAAACAGAACTCTTCCTGACACTGGCGTAAGCCGGTTGCGGTTATGTAACTTGTGGATGCGCTCGACAAGATTAGTTGCAAAGTCGGTGTCGGCGAACTACAGTACGTCCAATGCAATGCTGGGCTTCCGAGGCGCCTGTTAGCGCGGAAGTCATGAATCGTAGAAAGTGAAAGGATACAAGTTTGAAGATTTCGCAAAAAGGGCTCTACGCACTCCAAGCGATCATGACTCTGGCCCGCCGCTATGGGAACGAAACGGTCAAAATCCGGGACATCGCCATCGATAGCGACCTGCCAGAGAAGTTTCTTGAACTGATTCTCCTGGAGTTGAAAAACGCCCGCATTGTGGAGAGTGTTCGCGGCGCGAAGGGTGGTTACCGGCTGCGGCGCGCGCCTGCGGAAATCAAGCTTAGCGAAATCATTCGACTTGTCGACGGACCTTTGGCTCCGTTTGGCGATGCTGACCAGTTGCGCAGCCTTATCGTTACCGACCCGGACCATCGGGCACTCTATGGTGTGTTTCTCGAGGTACGGGACGCAGCCGCCAAAATCCTCGAGAGTACGTCGGTCGCCGACATCATCCGGGATGCTTCGAAGCCGGCCAAACGATCAAACGCAGGGAAGAAAGCAAAGAAACATCCCGTCCTGTCTATTGTGCGCAAGGGTGCAAACGGCAAATAGCGGGGATTCTCGTCGGAATTTGCCACCCTGATGGAATTGTCATCTCGAGCGAAGCGAAGGACCTGCTTCTGCCGTCCCTTTAGGCGAGCACTGACTGGTACTCGCCGTAGGCGCCCTTGAAATCAGTAATCAGATGATTACTCTCGAAGTGCCAGATTCTGGTGGCGACCTCATCAATCAGATCTTCGTCATGGGTCACCAGCAGCACGGTTCCCTGGTAGCGCTGCAACGAAATATTGAGCGCGTTGATTGACTCGAGATCTAAATGGTTCGTGGGTTCGTCGAGCACCAGAATGTTCGGCTTCTGCAGCATCAACTTGCAAAATAGCAAGCGCGCGGCCTCTCCACCGGAAAGGATATCAGTGAGCTTTTCGGCGTCTTCGCGCGGGAATAACATCTGGCCCAGAATGCCGCGGATTTCTTCCGTCGATGCCGACGGATCCCATTGATGCAACCACTCCAGTACTTTAATGCCGGGCTCGATCAGCGCCTTGTGATCCTGGGCAAAATACCCGACCGCGGCTTCATGACCCCAGACAACTTTGCCGCCGTCGATAAAAGGACCGTCATATCCGCTCGTCTTGCGCAGTTCCGTGACCGTCGTGGTAGGTGAATTCGCCAGCAGCGCATTGACCAGCGTGGTCTTTCCGGAACCGTTGCGGCCCATCAAAGCTATTTTTTCGCCGCGGACCACACTGGCGGTGAAGCCCGCAATGACCTTCGCGTCTCCGTATGACTTCGTGACGCTCTCGATTTCTAGAATGTGTTTGCCTGAAGGGCGTTTCTGCTCGAATTTCAGGTAGGGGCGCTGAATGTTGGAGCGCGCGAGTTCCGTCACTTGCAGGCGCTCGACTTCCTTGCGCCGGGACTGCACCTGGCTCGATCGCGTTCCGGCGGCGAAACGAGCGATGAACTCGTTCAACTGGTCGATCTTCTTTTCACGCTGCGCATTTTGCGACTCGATCTGCGACCGAATCTGAGTCTTTGCCACCACCATGTCGTCGTACGTGCCCGTATACGTAATGATGGTTTCGTAGTCGATGTCGGCAATGTGTGTGCAAATACCGTTCAGGAAGTGGCGATCGTGGGAAATGACGATCAGCACGCCCTCGTATTCATTCAAAAAAGTCTTCAGCCAGTGGATCGAATCGAGATCGAGGTTGTTGGTCGGTTCGTCGAGTAACAGCGCTTGCGGATGTCCAAAGAGCGCCTGCGCCAGCAGAACTCGGACTTTCTGCCCGCCCGGCAACTCGGACATCATGCGCTCGTGTTGTTCGTCGGGAATGTCGAGGCCCTGCAAGAGGATCGCCGCGTCACTTTCGGCGGTATAGCCGTCTTCTTCGCCGACAATGCCTTCGAGTTCGCCGAGTTTCATACCGTCGGCGTCCGTCATCTCGGTCTTCGCGTAAATCACTTCTCGCTCTTCGAGCGCAGCCCACAAACGCTTGTTGCCCATGATGACCGCATCGATCACGCGATATTTATCGAAGGCAAATTGATCCTGGCTCAACACGCCAAGCTTCCGCGGACGGACGACGGTTCCCTTCTGCGGATCGAGTTCGCCCGTCAGAAGCTTCATAAACGTAGATTTGCCCGCGCCGTTCGGACCCGTCAGGCCATAGCGCTTCCCCGGTACGAACCCGGTGGACACTTCGTCAAATAGAACTTTAGCGCCGTAGCGCATCGACACATTGCTGACTGAAATCATGATGTTTTTTGGGAACTGCGGGAATCGATCCAATCGGAAGAAAACGCAGCTACTACAGTAAGAGTATCACGAGTGACCAACGATCCCGCCACGTAGTAGAGCCAGATCAGACCTTAATTCTGCCGGTTTTTTGGGGTGAGCCTGCGCGTTACTTCTTAGCGATGCGATCAAGATTTTCGAACTAGGGCCTGATCGTCACCATCACCACTGAGTGCGGCGCAACGCTCGCCGAAAACGTCGCCTTGAACTCACCCAACTCTTTTTCCTGCCAAAGATCGCGAACTTTGGCAGTCAAGTGGGACGGGTAACCCAAATCCTCCCAGTTCACGCCGATCTTCTTCTCGTCGATTCCCCGATTCAGGAGAACGACCGCCCGGCTTCCATCGTGCAGGGGCTTCGACCACACTTCCAAGTTCCCTTCTTTGCGGACGCGTTGCCCCTCCTTGCCTGCGACATCTTGATCGACCGCAATCACTTCTTTCTTCGTGAGGATCTCGCGAATCTCCGGCATCATGTCTCTCAGGTCGTTTCCCGCAATCAAAGGAGCCGCGAGAATCGCCCATAGACTGAAATGAGCCCGATATTCTGGAACCGTCATTCCTCCGTTGCCCACCTCGAGCATGTCGGGATCGTTCCAATGCCCCGGACCCGCATAGGATTCCAGACCTACCTGCAAATCGAGGATCTCGGTCATACCGTTGGAACAGCAATCGCCGTTCGGCCATTTAGTCTTTCCTTCCCAATGGTCGCTGATATCGCCCGTGGTTCGCCACAGATTGCCAACGCCGTTCGCCCACAGCCATGGCTTACTCTTCCCCCATTCACAAATACTGAAGACAATCGGCCGCCCCGAAGCATCCAGCGCCGAACGCATCAGTTCATAAGACGACCGCGCGTCTTGCGTTGAGGTTTCGCACCAGTCAAATTTCAGATAGTCGACCCCCCACGCGGCATACTGCCGCGCATCCTGAAACTCGTATCCGCGGCTGCCGGGTCGTCCCTGACACGTCTTGGTTCCCGTGTCGGAATACAGCCCGAACTTCAAGCCCTTGCCGTGCACATAATCGGCCAACGTTTTGATGCCCGACGGAAAGCGCTTCGGATCGGCAACGATATTTCCTTGTGCGTCCCGGTCGATCTGCCAGCAGTCATCGATAACTACGTATTGATAGCCCGCATCCTTCATTCCGGAGGTGACCATAGCGTCGGCGATTTGCCGGATGAGGTCCTCACTCACGTTGCAGGCAAACTTGTTCCAGCTGTTCCATCCCATTGGTGGCGTCGCAGCGAGTCCACTCGAAATGGAACCCTTTGTTGTTTGATCGTGATCGGACGCTGCCGCCAGTGAACCGAGCAGGAAAACAACCGCCATCAGAATCGGTACGTTTCTCCTCAAAGGACTCTCCACAAACGGTAAATCTCTATCGGCTGAATCGATGACTCGCAAAGTCTAACGCATTGTGCTCGGTCATCATAGGACTCGCCACCGCACTTTTTCCAAGTTAACCGGCGTAGTTTTCACGCGTTTTCCAGCCTTTTTCCTGGTTGCGGCATCGAAACAAACCCATGCCGATCGTTCTCCAGATTGTGTGGTTGCTCATTCTCTCGATACCCGTGGCGTGCGTCGCCTGGACGGTCACCCACGAAGAGGTGTTCCGCGAGCCCCGCGACTACTGCCAGAAGCAAGCAAAATCAGCCAAAAACAGCACTCACCGTAAATTCTTCTACCTCTTCACTTGCGAATACTGTTTCAGCCACTACGTGGCGGCGTTTTTCCTTGTCATCACTCGCTTTAAACTTCTATATCCCGACTGGCGAGGTTACGCGATCGCCCTATTCAGCCTCGTATGGATTGCCAACCAGTACATGAGCATCTACAACCGCTTGCGACTGGATATCAAACATGAACAGGTAGAAATTCGCGAGAAGGAAACCGAGACGCAAATTCGGCCACGTCAGGCCGCGTGACGGAACATAACTGCGCTGGTTAACTTCGACCGCAAAAACGGTCACTTCGAAATCTCTTCGGTCTCGAGCAGCGAATCAGCCTCGGCCTCAAGTTTAAGATCAGACATATCGAGCAGAAGATTTCCGGAATTCGTCGCATATGCCAAGCCCGTTTCCATATCCAGAGTCCCCTCGCGAATCCGTTTCTCGATGTCTCCGTCGAAACACTGCATTCCTTCCTGTTCGCCGACTCGCATCGCGTCGAGCAGAGTCTTGCCATCGACCTCGCCCTTCTCCACATATTCACGCGTGCGCAAGGTCGACTTCAAGATCTCGATGATTGCCATGCGCCCGCCGCCATCCTTACGCGGAACCAGTCGCTGCGAAACGATGTAGCGGAAGCTCTTCGCGAGCCGGTTTCGGAGCGTGTGTTGTTCCGCCATCGGAAACGCACCCACGATTCGTTCCACGGTTTTCGAGGCGTCAATCGTATGCAGCGTGGAGAGCACAAGGTGGCCCGTCTCAGCCGCCTCCATTGCAATCTCGATCGTTTCTTTGTCCCGCATCTCTCCCACAAGAATCACCTTGGGGGCCTGGCGTAGCGCTCCCCTGAGCGCCAGCGCAAAACTCGGGGTGTCGCTATGCAACTCTCGCTGGTTCACAATGCAATTCTTGTGTGGATGCAGGAACTCGATCGGATCCTCGATCGTCAGTACGTGATAAAACTGCTCGGAGTTAATCCGGTCAATAATTGCCGCCAGTGTCGAAGACTTCCCCGAGCCGGTCGGTCCCGTAACCAAAACAATTCCGTTGCGCAAACCAACAATCTTTTTCAGTTCGACAGGCAAGTTCAGCGAGTCGAAGTCTGGGATCTTATCCGGAATGACCCGCATCACGATGGCGCAGGATCCGCGCTGCATGAAGATATTGACTCGAAACCGGTTCGTCCCCGGCAAGCTATAAGAGACATCGCACGAGCCCAGTTTCTTCAGGTTATCGAGCGCGTCCTGGTTATCGCCCATCAGGTCGGAAGCAATCCGCCGCGTATCGTCGTTCGTAAGAGCACGGGTCGCTCCCGCCGGAGCGAGCTTTCCGCCAACTTCTACCAGCGGTGGCTTTCCCGGCGAGAAGAACAGATCGCTGATTTTTGCGGAGCTTTTCAGCATCGCCGTCAGCAAAGCCTGTGTCACATTGGTCGTGGGTGCCGCGGAATCAACCGCGACATTGGCTGTTCGCGGAGCGGCGGGAGTAAGCTTTGGCGTGGTAATCGAAGACGACATAAGGGAATGGTACTTTCCTTAGCAGCGAGCGAGTTAGGCGGTAATAAGTGCAGGAAGGTCAGCCCTGCGGAAGCTCTATGTTCGAGGCTACATGCCGCGTCGTGCCAGCGAAAGATTACGTGGGATACGAAAGGCCCGCACCTTCGGTAGTATGTATGCTGACGTGGACTCGTGGTTCGTTAGACAGCTCTGCCCGTTCGGAAGGACCACGTCATACCCCACGAGTAGAAGGCGACGATGATCAGAATGTTAACCGGCATACCGAATATGATGTAGAGCACCGGCATGAACAAAACCGTCTTTTGCAGGAATAGCCCCTGCAAAAGGATCTGTAGTGGCAGAAACAGCGCCAGGTGGGTCATGGCAATCGTCGTGAGGAATGCCTTTTTCGGCAATCCGAAATCGAAGATATAGTAAGTCAACCCAAATAACAGAGGAATAACTGAGATCAGCGCGATTCCGGCGGTCATAAGTCCCTCCATATAGCTGTCGGGGGTATGAGGAAAACGAGCTGCCAGGAAGACGAAATATAGCAAGGCCGTCGCCGGCACCAACAGAATTCCACGCAGCAGATAGATGACCGGGATTAGGTTGTCGGACAGAAAAAAGCTCGCCGCAAAGAGCGCAATTGTCACCACGCAAGTGATCCCCCACACAACCGCGCTGGGCAAAACAGGTTCCATGCGCAAGAAAGGGATGTCAAAGTTGATGAAGGGGGTCAGGTGATGGTGTGCCAGCCCAATTTCCGCGCGCAAGGGCAATACGCGAATTCCGAACTCGAGAACCATCGTCCAGAAGCGGCATATCTTTGGCAGCAACAGGAGCCAGATTAAAGAGAAACACACAAACAAACTGATCGCGGTAACCAGGTTCAGAGGGCCCAATCGAAAGTGAGCGAGCGCCCGATGCATCACAATTACCCCGCCCCGATGTCCGCGCGGACGGGTAGGATCACCTAACCTCGGGAAGTCACTCCTGTCGACCGTTCTCGGGGCGTGCTCAAAACTCCCGGAAGAAGCCAACGCTCGGACCTCCCCTCTGGTAGAAGGGGCTATGGTAGTAATCGCCCACAACGTTGACGCCCCAGTTTTTGCCGATCCACTGGCGCCAGGTGACAGTCAGAGTCTGGCTTTCGAAGTCACTCAGGCTGACGGTAGGGCCGATGAGTTGGAACGCCTCTTTTCCAAAGCCAACCCGAACGGTGACATAGTGCTCCTTGTTTCGTCCCTGAGTGACCGCAACAAATGCCGCCGGCGAGAAAACAGAGCCAGGATTGCTGAAGTTGAATCGGATTCCCTCTTCCACTATCCAGGGCTTCACGAAGTAATATGTGCTGCCTACGAAGAAACTGTGATCGCGGTGGGGGTCTTTTGCGGCGTAGTAGCCAAAACCAAAAGTGGTAATCAGCTGCTTGCGGTTCATCCACTTCTTGTTGATAAACGCATCCGCGCGGAAACGAGGCCAGAAAAAGCCTCCTACACTCGAGCCCACCGCCAGCGACCCAAACCAGTCGGGATTGAAGTTATATGTGTCTCCCGCCCCCATATACACCCCGGCATCGCCAAATTCGTGCTGCCCGCTGACCTCGGCATTCCAGATGTTCTTGCCCGTGGTCACGCTTCCACGCGCATATCCGCCGTCCCAATGTCCGAAACTATTGCTCAGATTTTGAAAGTCGCCGCCCGCTTCAACGAAGTTGGTCAACTGCTTCGATCCGACCTGCACGGGAATGTTCGCATCGGGCTGCAACGGTGAGGTTGGCTCGGAACTCGGGGCTTCAGGACCCGTCAACGCAGAACCAGCAGAAGGGGACGCATCCTGCCCGCGCAAACGCGGCACAGCGGCGAATGTGAGAAAAGCGAGCAGAAAGATGGCCGCCGCAAAGCTTCGCTGTGATTGGAGAGTAATCTTCATTTGGCCAAGGTCTCGGTTTCGAATCGGAGGTCTTTCCCGTCTCCGGCTATGATCATCCAGGCGTCTTTGTCCCGGACCACCTTGGCCACGCCCATTACAATCTTCGGTTCGGCAAAGCGACCGGCAGAGAGTCGCCACGTCTCGTGGTCAAGCGTCGTGGGATGGGTTGCTTCAACGCTGATGCGTCCCGCGTTTTCGGACAGCTTCCACCTCACCTGTTTCCGCGCATTCAAGAAGTTCGCCAGTTCTGTCATGGTGTACCAGCGAAATCGTCCCGCCGTTTTCAACCGTCCGGTCTGGTCCATCCAGCGATCCACCAGAGCGTGATATTGCAGAATGCCGGGAGGATGGAAGTACACGAGTCTCACCGATTGTTGATCCGAAGCAAAGTTTGTGATCGCGGTTAGCCAGCGCCCGATCTCGTCCTCGGAGTAACCTTCGGTGTTCATCTCCTCAAAACCGGCAGCCCGGTCGAGGTGAAGAATGGGAAACGCCCACACGTTCTGCGTTTCGCGTTTGCCGTTCCGGTATCCCTGGGTTGGTCCCATGCCCGTATTGCCGGTGAAGTAATACGCGACGAAACCATGGGTTGCCAACCAATTTGTAACCCAAGGCGGTTGGTTGCCGTTTGGCGCGGAATATTCAACCACGGGCTTGTTCGTAATATGTTCCAGCGCAGTTTTATTCAGAGCCAGATACTTTTCCAGAGTCTTCGGATCATCCGTCTCGACGTGAGCAGAGAAGTAGTCATGAATCCAGCCGCCGTGGCTTCCGACCGAGTAGCCGAGCGCCATGAACTTACGGATCAGACCTTGACTGATCACATTGTGGTCAACGTTAAAACCCCTCGTATCGCCTTCTTGGCTCGCGTCTGGACCGGCAGTAATGTGAACCGAGTATGGCCCCTGTTCCATGATTTTCCAGGAGCTCATCTCTTGGAGAGGCTTAATCGCAGCATTGGAATCGATGTGCCAATTCAACACCAACCCACCGACTCCGTCTGGTACAGGCATCAGATAGGGCAATGACAGAGCGTGGCCGGCGAAATATTTCAGAAAGACATGCAGCATCAATCCGTCGGTATTGCCTTTCAGATATCCAAGGGGTAAATTGACAAACAATACCGACCCTTTTTGATAAGAGCTCTGCCCGGCTACGAGTCCGTTAGTCGACTGAAATAACATCTCGCCGCTATACTTACCCGAAGTTACAAAGCTGGGATACTGTAGATCGCCATATTTGTAACGTCTGAGTTCGGTGTCGAAGTTTTCACCAGAAGAGGCGAGATCGTCTTTCGCTCCCGTGCCACTGGTTTCCGTGTGAAAGGGATAATACTTTCCGGGGGGAATCTCCATCTGCCTCACAACGGCATTCGTGCTGCTCACCTTGTTCCATTGAATCGTCTTATCCCCAAGCTTGTCGTATAACGCGTAGTCGACTCCGACCATATCTGACATGCGCGAGCGCCCAGGAGCAAAGGCACCATTCAGAGAGAACGTGCCGGCGTCATAGACCAGCATCAACCTTCCGCCGTCGGCCACGAAGCGATGCAGGGTCGCAACAAAGAGGTCGCTCGCCTGTTGATGGATAGAATCCGGCAGGATCACGCCGGCACACTTCGATTCTCCCCACAGAGGACGGAGAAAATCTGAATCGTGCACCGGCAATACGTGCAGCCCTTCCTCATTCCCTGCGTCCAGCCACATCGTCACTCTGGGATCGGCGAAATTGGTGCCGTCTGGCACCAGCAACAGAAGGCGATCGGCGGTTGACTGAAAACGGTCGCGAGTCGCCCAGGAAACAAGCGACCACGCAATCAGAAGGGCAAGAATGACTCCGCACACTACAAGAAGGGCGCGGTGGCGCTTCATACTCTGGCCACCACATGACCGTGTTCACGAGCCCACAACGTTCCAAACACCACCACTCCCTCTTCTACTTCGATTTGCGGCGCGCTTACCGTTGTAGGAAACTCCGGCGTTCCGCATTGGGTGCCACCGGCGATCGAGAGTTCGCGCTCCGCAATCACCGGACCGTGAATTCTGCAGTTCGTCCCCACGTGCATCTTGCGCGCGCTGATCAGACTGCCTTCCACCGAGACGCCATCCTCAATCACCATGTCCTTTACACTTTTCACACTCCCGCAGATTCGCGCCCCAGCACGAATGTGGAGATTGCCTCGAATCACGATGTTCCTATCTACAACCTGCCCGGCAGCGATCTCGTAGTCGCCATCGTGCAAGAGCCGCGCTGGCTGTTCTGTGTTTGTATCGGAATGAACCAACGTCTCCGGCGTGCGTAAGTTTTCTTCGCTCGCCGATCGTCCGATTTCGATGCGCGGAGCGTTCATCCTCAAGAAACTGCAACCTTCTTCAAGGCATATCACGAAGTCGGATGAAATACGTCCGTAGAGATTGCATCCATGGTCGGCCGTGAATGCTCCAACGGCGTGAACCCAGCGGACGACGTCGCTGGCAATACCCAGGTGAATCTCTTGCTCTCCTAAAATCGCGCGATAACTGCTCTTCTCTCCGCCATCGAACTTCGCACCGGCGTAAATATCTTTCAAGAACTTGCTTGACGGCGGCACGCTCAGATCCACGCCTGCCATGATCAAAACGGGATGGCTTGACTCGCCCTCTGCAAATCCCCGCAACAGAAGTTCGTCGGCCCGGCCCAGCACCACATATTCCTCGCCGTCAGGAAGCATCCCTCCGTCCGTGCTGCGAGCCTTCACGCAGCGTTGCAGAGTTGGCTGCAGATCCTTGATATAGCTCCGAAAGCTGTTGGCAAAATGGCGAATCTCGCCAGCATTTTGCTGCACAACTACCAGCGGCAGCGCATCCGACTTGCGATGCAATTCCACGAGCGCCGGCACCAGCGGCAGCATGAACATCAGGCTAGCCACGGAAAACAGCGCCGCCACTGCAAGATAGGAATTCACGTCGCCTTTCGAAAGCGTTCCGTTTTGTCCCAGTGGAATTCGGCACCCGTGATCAGGTCGCTGACTTGCGATACTGCGGCTCTCGATACCGAGAAGATACTTACTGCAAATCCCAAAATGAGGAAGGGCAACAGACAGATCCGTTGCCGAGTTCCGTCAAGCCGTGAAGCGGCCGCGATTTCAAAAAAGGCGGCGAGATTTCCCAGCGCGGCATAGGCTGTCAAAGAAAGAAGCGCAACAACGCCATGCAACGGAGCAACGCCTTCGTAGAAGACACCCAAGGCGAGCGCCCATCCCACGAGCGTGATCGGTGCCATGGCATACACGCCGAGCAATAGCGTTCCGTCGATCCGTTCCCGCAACGTGGCGCGGTGATTGCCCAACAGCAAACGAAAACTATAGGTGACCATCGCCTGGTTGTGGCCCTTCGCCCAGCGCATGATCTGCTTGATGCGAACGGCCCAGTTTTCGGGAACCTCTTCGTAACACTCGGAACGATTCTGATAGGCGGTCTTCCATCCGTTGAGCAAGAGCCGATAAGTCAAGTCGGTGTCTTCCGTGAGCGAATTTTCGTTCCATCCGCCAATCTCACGCAGCGCACTCAGCCTGACGCCAGCAACTGTGCCACCGTGTTGAGGTACGAGGCGAAGATTCATCCGCGCCTGCTGATCGACCTGGTATCCGCCTGATCTCTCGAGGTCCAACAGACGCGTCAACAGATTCGTGCCGGCATTCATGGGCACCACGCGGCCCATAACGCCGCCGACTTCCAGATCAAAGAACGGCGCCACCAGTTGCTTGATTAACCCGGCACCCGGAATGTAATCCGCGTCGAAGATCAGGATTACCTCGGTGTCCACGAGTTCCATGGCATCTTTCAGGGCAGCCGCCTTGCCGCCTTTGCCTCCAACACGATGGAACGGCTGGATGCGCCCGGGATACTCGCCCACAAATTTGTCGATGATTTCGCGCGTGCGATCGGTCGACCGGTCATTCACCGGAACCACCAGCATTTTGTCTTCGGGATACTTCACGGCCATCAATGCGCTGAGAGCGTTGGCTATTACTTTTTCTTCATTGTGAGCAGCCACCAGCACTGTTACGGGCGGCCAATCAGCTGTGTCAATGTCGATGTAGGGATGTCTCTGGAAACCAAATAAACGGTTCAGCGTGAAGAAATAATGGCGGGCGGTGTAGATACAGATAACCAAAACAATGGCGTACAGGACGGCAATCATCCAGCACAACCACAACCCGAATGTCGGTTGGGCGCCGTCACACCTTACCCGCTGCGGCAGATTTGCTCGCCGTTTTCTCGAGGTCGCTCTTTCGGCGCCGGTGCGCGGGTCTCGGCCCGAGCTTAAATTGCTGGTCGGCTTCCAGGATTGGACTCTTCTTCTGATACCAGCGCCAGACAGACTCAACAATCCTCTCGGAGCTGTGGCCGTCTCCGTAGGGATTCTCTCCTTCCGACATATCTTGATATGCGCCCGCATCGTTCAACAGGTGCGTTGTCTCGTCGACAATCGCGTCGCGCGACATACCAATGATCTTCGCCATGCCAAACTGCGCCGCTTCCGGGCGCTCTGTAAGCTTGCGCAGAACGAGGACAGGCTTGCCAAACGTCGGCGCTTCCTCCTGGATCCCTCCCGAGTCGGTCAACACGAGGAAACACCGCCGCAGCAGGCTGACAAATGTGATGTAGTCGAGTGGCTCCGTAAGATGAATCCGGTCCGTATTCTGCAGCAACTTATTCACCGTGCTACGAACGTTCGGATTCATGTGCACGGGATAAATCACGCGAATGTCCGGATGCTTCGCAACCAGATCTTTAAGAGCAAGGCACATCTGTTCCTGGTCCGCGCCTAACGATTCGCGACGGTGGGAGGTAACCAGCACAAGACGGCAGTTGTCGTCGGGGATTCCCGCCAGCGGCGTATTTTCCCAAGAATGCGGCAGCACGCTGAGAGCGCGCAACGTATCAATCACAGTGTTGCCGGTGACCACGATCTTTTCGGCCGCCACGCCCTCAGCTAATAGGTTCTCTCGGGCTAGAGCCGTCGGCGCAAAATGGATATCAGCCAGCACGGCGGCCAGCCGCCGGTTCGCCTCTTCGGGAAACGGATCGTACAGGTTATGACTCCGCAAGCCCGCCTCGATATGCCCTACCGGAATCTTGCAGTAATACGCCGCCAACGCCGAGGCAAAAGCCGTAGTGGTATCGCCTTGCACGAGGACTATGTTCGGCTCAAAGCGCTGGCAGGCATTCTCAACCGTGTCTAATACACGTCCGGTTAGCGAATTCAATGTCTGGTTGGGGCGCATAACCGCTAGATCAAAATCGGGTTTAATCTTGAAGAATTGCAGGGCGCTATCGAGCATCGTGCGATGCTGACCGGTGTGGACTACCGCGGTCTCGAATTCATCTGACCGCTGTCGCAGGGCGTGAATTACAAGTGCCAGTTTGATCGCTTCCGGTCTCGTACCGAGAACCGCGATAATTCGACACTTCATCGGGATCGCCCGCCATTTCTAGCAGCTTAGAATTCACCATCCAAGCCTATATGAACTGGTGGCGGCAGGGACTTCGTGGATAGGATTGCCCTTCCACTGATGAGTGCATCTATCTTGACTTACTACGTCCATTCGGTAAAGTTACCGAAGGCCACTCGTAGCATTTATTAGTCACACTTTGGTCAGCAAACGCCCGACAAGGTCTATGAGGACTCACTTTATTGCGCCCACACTGTTTTTGCCAGGCCATTCACGAGTAACTTGGCGCATTCCGGCGCTGACACTGGCCTGCTGAAGTAATAACCTTGCGCTTCATCACACTCACACGCCTCGAGAAATGCTAACTCCTCTCGCGTTTCCACTCCTTCTGCCACGACGCGCAGGTTAAGGCTTCTCGCCATACCGATAACTGCAGTTACAACTGTTGTCTCAGAGGGGATAAGGCTTATCTGCCGAACGAAGGATTGGTCGATCTTGAGTGCGTCGACTGGTAACTTTGTTAGGTAACTTAGACTCGAATATCCCGTACCGAAATCATCGATCGCGAGCCGAATCCCCTCCGCTCGCAGTCCTATCAACGTCGCCTGCGCCAAGTCAACACGTTTCATCAGAACCGTCTCGGTGAGTTCCAATTCGAGGATTCTAGGATCTAACCCGGTTTCCTTGAGGACGCCTAACACGTCCGCCAGAAAGCTCTCGGTGCGAAACTGAATCGCAGAGATGTTCACCGCCAGATTCGACAGAGCGAGTCCTGCATCTACCCAAGTTTTGGCTTGCCGGCACGCTTCGCGAAGAACCCAGTTACTGATCGGCAGTATCAGCCCGCAATCTTCTGCCACGGGAATAAATTGTGCGGGAGAGATTGGTCCTTTGGTGGGATGCGTCCAACGCAGCAACGCTTCCACACCAGAAATTCGTCCTGTTCTCAGATTCACCTTTGGCTGGTAATGCAGGGACAACTCACTGCGCTCCAAGGCTCGTCGTAAGCTCTCTTCGATCGATTGGCGCTGCACAGCGCGAACATTCATGGCTGGCTGAAAAAACTGGTAGCTCTGGCGTCCATTTTCCTTTGCCTGGTACATGGCAGTATCGGCGTTCTTAATGAGGGTCTCCGCGTCCTGGCCATCTTCAGGATAGAGACTGATCCCGATGCTGGTGGTTACATGAAGGTCGTTTTCTCCGATGGAATGCGGCTGAGCCACCGCCTCCAGCATACGTCTCGCCGCAACCGCCGTGTCGTGGGTGTGTTCGACCTCTGACAGCAGCACGATGAATTCGTCGCCTCCTTGCCGGCTGACCGTATCCGAATCGCGCACACATGCCACTAGCCGTTTGGTAACCGACTGCAGAAGTTTGTCCCCACTCGAATGTCCCAGGGAATCATTGATGTGTTTGAAGCCGTCCATGTCCAGGAAGAGAACCGCGACTCTCTTTTTGTGGCGTGCAGCGAAGGCGATCGCCTGGCCAAACCGGTCCCGCAAAAGCAAACGATTGGGAAGCCCCGTCAAAAAATCGTGCTCGGCAGAGTGTGCCATCTCCAGCGCGACCCGCTTCTGCTCGGTAACGTTTAAATGCATGGCGATTGCCCCGTTCGGACGGTCATCCGCAAGCGGTGTCACGGTCAGCAGAAACCAGCATTGTTGGGATTCCGAATCGCAACGGTATTCAATCGCAAAGCTCTTCCTGCTGCCGTCCAAGACATCGCGTATTCCGGTCGCCGCGAAACGAGATTCGGATGAACCCTCGCCCATCGCGTGGTCGCAAACCTCGAGGTAGTTCGCTCCGATCTCGAACTTCCGGAGCTCTTTCGTGAAATTAGCTGCAGCAAATCGCTTCCACGCGTCGTTCACTGAAACAATAATTCCCTGCGCGTCCATTAAAGCGATATGCGCGGGTAACGCGTTTAGGATCGAAGCCTGCCGCGCCGCCTCGTTCTGCCACAGTTGCTCTTGTGTCCCCCGCAAGAGCAACGTGCGGCCATCCCGGTCCACGATGGTGTCGACTTGGCCCGCGGTCAATTCCTCAAGCCGCTTTCCCGTCTGATATATCGTCTCGATCAGCGCGGATATCTGTTGGCTTTCGTCAAGGACGGCACGAGGCTTTCTGCGTTTCATGCGGGCAGAGGCTCAACGCCCAGTGCGTTTAACACGAACGGCACCTGATTTAAAGTGCCGACAATTCTTCGCACCGGCGAGGGCATCAGCTTGACCAGCGTCGGCGTCATATAGATTTGATCTTTTAACGCACGTTTCGGTTCTCGCAAGACATCCACGATCTCGATATAGTGACGATCGCGTAGATGGGTTTGGCAGAGGGCTGCGAGGTTCGCAGCCGCGAGCGCGGAATTTTGCGTGCCTCCCGCGATATATAACCGCAACTTAAACATTGGGCCTCGGCTCATTGAGCACTCACCCCCGTCCTGGCTTGGCGGCGTCCGCTCCGCGCAACTCGCGCATACGGATCCGCCCACCCGACAACTCCTGTTTGCGGCTCTCCGTCGTTCGAACCAACAACGCCTTCTCGACTTGCTTCGCCAGTAATTCCGTCTGCAGAGACTTCGCTCGCACCTCGAGCACCGCCTCTTCCGCGTCCAGACTGACCCGTTTCAGTTTCCCGGCCACATCCGCAACCTCGGTCGAGATTCGCTCCGAACTTTCTTTTTGCCAGCGCAGCGTCCCCATCAATACTTCCCCTCCAGCCGTATAAATGTCAGCCAGCGTCACACCGGCATCGCTGAGGATCAATTCGCGTACCTGATTCGAATGCGAAGTGCCTCGCGACTTGATAATTGACATGCCGCGGTTGCGCTCCCCTGCCTGCACCAGATAGTTGAGGTGAATCCAGGTGTCCGCCAGTGTTGAAACCTGCAGCGAAGACCCACCGCTTGTCGGGCTTCCAAGTTCATCGAGAAGGCTCGTGCAGAGCAGCGTAATGCCG
Source organism: uncultured Acidobacteriaceae bacterium (assembly GCA_963846085.1). Taxonomy (GTDB): domain Bacteria; phylum Acidobacteriota; class Terriglobia; order Terriglobales; family Acidobacteriaceae; genus Acidiflorens. Next base: position 560,215 of record CAWJUN010000001.1, read on the forward strand.
GCCGATTTCGACCAGTCGATTAAACGTTCTGATACAGCATGTGCCGTCAATTCGTTACCCGCTTTCGAGAGCCTGGAAATTGGATCAATCACAAGGCATCGGGTTCGATGCTCGGTCGCCAGGTTCTTGATGTGCACCATGATTGTCTCCGCGCTACCCATGATCGCGCGGGCTGAGACCATCTTTAGGATTCCGCTTTTCGCGTAACGCTCAAGCCGGATTCCGACTGACTTTAGGTTGCGGATCACCTCAGTACCGTCGGAATCGAAGCTCACGTACATCGTGCGCTCGCCTCGCCGGCATGCTGCCTCAGCGAAGGCTCCAGCTAACGTCGTTTTCGCCGTTCCCGGAAAACCTGTGATCAACACACTCGCGCCGCGGAAGTAGCCGCCACCGCCCAGCATCGTATCCAGTCTCTTCACGCCACTCGAAACTCGTTCATCGGTGACTCGTTTCTCGGCATGGCCCAGGACGCGCGAGATCGCCACATCAAATCCGGTTTTCGCAATTACAAACGGCGTCTCATCCTCGTTGTAACTGCTGCCACGATACTTCTGCACCCTGAGATTGCGTTGCGACACACCGAGATCCACCCTGTGATTCAACACAACCGAGCAGTCCACCATAAATTGCATGAAGCTGAACGCTTGCAAGCCAGCGTCCCGAGCATCCTCGCGAACCTTGGCGGTGATGATCGCCGTTAGCTTGTTGTCGATTAGCCATTTGTGTAAGCGATGCATCTCCAGTCTTACTGCGGCTTGATCCGACAATAATGCCAAGAGGACATCAATTGCATCAAAGACAATCCGTCGCGCCCCCATCTCCTTGGCCTTTACCTGCAGTGACGCCAACATCCCGCTAATATCAAAGTCTCCCGATTGGACAAGATCAGGGGTAGGTTGGGCATCAAGAAAAAATAACTTATTCTTTTGCAGAGAGTGGAGGTCCCATCCGAAACCCTTGAAGTTCGCGACAATGCGTTTCGGATTCTCCTCAAAAGCGACAAAAATTCCCGGCTCTTTGCACTCGCGCGCGCCGTGCACAAGAAACTGCGCGGCGAGGATTGTTTTCCCGGAACCCGGTCCCCCGACCAAGAGCGTTGTCCGCCCCTGGGGTACGCCGCCACCGGTGATCTGATCAAAACCGGTAACTCCGGTCGGCGCCTTCTGCAGTTTGTCGCCGTTAAGGTGATGATTGGATTTCATAGTATGTCCAGAGAGTCTATGCTTTTCGGCGTATGATTACTGATCTGTTTTACACACCAAAGGTGTTGCATACGAAGGTACTTGTCTCATTTCACTACACTTATCTATTTTCACTACACTTACTGAATTTCCAATCGAATAACGGCCGCCTAACTCACGAGCAATTTCCTTCGGGTAAAGACTAAGCAAGATCGTTGCCGAATGGAACGATACTGGTCTCCGAATAATTTGATGTAAGTTTTGCCGAACAGAATGGATGTTTGTGAAATGACTTACCGAACAAAACGGAATACTTTAGCAGCCCTTAGACAGCCGTAGGTTTCATCGAGTGGCTCGGTTCGTACTCGACAATACGGCCGGCCACTGCGCTCGCCGCTACCGTCAGCGGAGACGCGAGATACATCTGACCGGGACCGCTCCGTCCCGGAAAATTCCGGTTCTGCGCACTGATCACCACCTGGTCCGCACGAGTCGAGACTCCCGGGCCGGCGTTAATGCACGCCCCGCAACTCGGCTCGATCAGGCGCGCGCCCGCCCGCTCGAAAATTTCGATGTAACCACGACGCTTCGAATACTCCCGCGTCTCCTGCGAGCCAAACTGAATCCAGAACTCAACGTTCTTCGCTACTCGGTGCCCGTGCTCCAATGCGTCTGCCAGCACTGCGGCGTACATATCCATGTCTTCGTTCTTGCCCGCTGTGCAAGTTCCACCATACGCAATTTCGATCGGAACCGGCGCACCCAGGTCGCGCACATATTTACCATTCCCCGGATCCCCTGGAGTCGCCACCATCGGCGTAATCTCCCCAGCATCCAGTTCGATCACCGCCGCATATTCTGCGTCAGGATCGCTATGCAGGCCCGCAACCATCCTTTCGGCCTCTTCGCGCCGCATTCTCCGCCGGTCCATCAAAAACTCAACGACCTTCCTGTCCGGAGCGACAATCCCCGTAAACCCGCCGATCTCCGCGGCCATATTCGTCATCGTGGCGCGCTCGTCAACCGACAGCGCTTCGACCGCCTCACCCGCATATTCCATCACCTTCGCCAGCGCCTTGCCGCTGCGCACATAATCCAGGGCCAGAATCTTCAGAATGAAATCTTTCGCCGTGACGTTCGCGTGACGTTTCCCGCGAATCACAATCTTCACCGATTCCGGCACTTTCACTCGCACATCTTTCGTGATCCACGAATTAAAAAGATCGGTTGTGCCGATCCCAAACGCAATACACCCGATTGCTCCGACATGCGGAGTATGCGAATCCGACCCGACATTCACCTGTCCCGGCAGGGCATAAGTCTCGAGCATCACCGAATGGCAAATCCCCTCCGATCCCTTCCTATCGGTCAATTCCCCATGCAATTTGATTCCCTGTGCTCGCGCGAAATCTTCCTGCTTCACCTTCAACTGGGTAGCCAAATCGAGCAAACCCATCTTTTTCTTCTCTTCTGAAATCACTTCATCCAGGAAAGTCAGATGATCCCGAAAGAAACGGATACTCGAAGCATCATTCACCAGAACATCCTTGCCCACATACTGCTCGTAAAAAATCGCAGCCATCGGAGTTACATACTCGTGGCTAAACCGCAAATCCACCGCCGTAAATCCCGAATCCCCCGGCTTCACATATCGAGTGTCTATCTCGGCTCGTGTAGTGACGGGGTTCTGACCCGCGCTCTTCATGTGCCGTGCAAAAATCTTCTCCGCCAGCGTCATCGGACGCGCGGCCGTCTTAATCGGCGGTAGAAACACTTTTCCCTGCATCCGCGCCACATTAAACGGAAACAATCCCCCATACTCGATCACCTGCCGTGTAATCTCATCCTCCCCGGCAGTAAACTCACTTAGCGCAACCTCTTCCCCTGCGCGAATCCGATCAATCAAAGAAAAGTCTGTAGAAGTCAGCAGCCCGAGGTTCTGGCAGTTCTGCTTGTAAATCCGCTCAATATTCTCCGCAATCGCGAGTTGAATCCCCGCACTCATCTCCGCATAAGGAGACTGCTCCCGGCTCGACCCCTTTCCCCTCCGCTTCCCGCTTACCGAACAAACAAATCCTCCTTTCTTCACCTCGCCGCGCCCGATCGGCAACGTATTTCCGCAGCGCAGCCCCGCATACGGAATCTCGCCCAGCGTCCGGTCAAAATAAAAACAGTAATGCGCCGGAGTGATCTCATCCGTCGAAATATCGTCGCGCAGTTCGGGATTTTTTCCCGGGTCGGAACGATCCCAAGGCATATCCCAGCCCGCCAATTGTCGTTTGATCAGCTCGGGATCTTCGGTAAGAAAAAGAATGCGTCCTCGCAACCGCACTTTTTCCGGACGCTTGTCGATGGAACGTTCAAGCAAAGAAGGAATCACGACAGTATTGTATCGCCAGAATTCTTTGGATGGCATACAGTTCAGCGCCGTACTCCCAGCCGACACTGGCAACGGCCAGTAAAGTTGAGAGACGGTCTATAATGACGTCCGAAACTCCTGAGGCCCACGCCGCAGTATGCAGTCGTACTAATGATTGTCGGGTTCCAACCGCCATGAAAGAATTCACGGGAAAAATAGCTGTAATCACGGGCACGACCGGAATCGGCCGCGCCATCGCCATCCGCCTCGCAAGCGGAGGAGCTCAGGTCTTCGCCCTCGGCATCGACGCCACCGCCAACGAAGAATTAACCCGCGAGGCCGCCAAACTCGATTTGACCGGGCACGGCGCCAGCCTCAAGGTCGAAACCTGTGACGCCACTAACCTCGACCAGGTCCGCGGCGTCCTCTCGAAAACCGTCGGCCCGTCCGGCGGATTCGACATTCTTGTCAACGCCGCTGCGATTCATCCTTTCGGCACCGTCCTTGAAACCGACCTTGCCACCTGGAACCGCTGCCTCATGGTGAACGTCGGAAGCATCTACGTCCTCGCCCACCTCGGCATTCCGGAGATTGAAGAAGCGAGGAGGTGGATCCATCATCAACCTCGCCTCCGTTCAAGGACACGCCTGCCAGCGCGGCGTCGCCGCCTACGCAGCCTCCAAGGGCGCCATCCACAGCCTCACTCGCGCTTTGGCCCTCGACCATGCCGCCGACAACATTCGTGTGAATTCCATCAGCCCCGGTTCCGTCCGCACTCCCATGCTTGCGCTCTCCGCCGCGCACTTCGCGCCCAGCCTCCCTGTCGACGAAGTATTCGGACGCTTTGGCGCCGCCCACCCTCTGGGACGCATCGGCACTCCCGAAGAGGTCGCGGAATTGGCGGCCTTCCTCGCATCCGACAAAGCGGGATTTTGCACCGGCGGAGACTTTCTGGTCGATGGCGGACTGCTTGCCGGCATCGGAGTCCAGTAAGCGCTTCTTGGCTAGAGTTAAAGAGGACTTACAGCCGGTTGGCAATCAGGCAGACGGCGAGCATAAACAGGTACATACCCGAGATTCCTGCCCCAAGCACCAATGCTTGAGTTTGCCACGGCCGTTTCCGCAAGTATGCCGTTTGTCCATGGACGATGCTCAGCACCGGCGCCGACGCATAGAGCAAAGCCTGCACGGCCGGCGCCCCATGATAAATTTTCGTGAGCACCAGGCTGACGGCGGCGAGGCCAAGAGCGCTCAAAATCGTCGCTCTCGACGCGATTCGTCGGTCACTCGGCGAAAGTTTTGGTCCACCAACAGAGCATCTTTGCAGCATGGCGAGTGTCATTGTGTCCTCTCTTTGGGAATAACTTGTATTGGAATTTTGAGTTTGGGTATGAAACTGTGGATGCAAATGGGCGTCGATCGCGCCGCCAATCACGTCTACGACCAAGCCCACCGAAACGCGCTGGCTCGCGAGCACGGCGCCAAATTCCTCGCCGTAACGCTCGCGCCACTGCGCTGGATAGAGTCGCAGCAGCCAATTCATGCGCTGGCCAGTCGGCGTTGCCCAGTACGCGCTACAACCATCATCGAATCCAGACGCGCTCGCAAGGCTCGTTCTCCGAGCCCAGTCAGGCGGTAGGGATTTCGCCGGTCCTCGGTCTTCAAAGGCTCGATCAGTCCTCGCGCCTCCAGCCGGGCCAGCGCCCCATAGAGCGTGCCCGGCCCGAGGCGTACACCCGCAATCGCCTCGATGTCTTCGGTCATGGAGTATCCGTGCCGCGCTCCATCGGCCAGGCTCACCAGGATCAGCAAGGCCGGCTCCGAGAACCGGCCAAAATCGGCGAGTTCCGCTTCCTCGTTGCTCTTTTTCATCTGTACACCGTCCCGCGTAATACGTAGCGCGTATTACGTATGACGTCATACTACGCGCCACGTAGTATTGTGTCAAGGGAAAATCCGGACGGCCTCGCAACCCGCGCCTTTACTTCACCACAACAGTCCCAGTCATCTTCGGATGGATCGAGCAGTAATACGAATACCTCCCCGCCTTGGTAAATGTGTAGGAGAACTTCTCGTCCGTATCCATTACCTTCGACTTGAACGCACCCTCCGTGCTCACTGCTGTATGCGGAATGTCATCGCTGTTCGTCCACGTCACCGTCGCTCCAACTGGTACCGTGACGGTTTGCGGACCGAAAACGAAGTTGTCGATTTTCACCGCCACCCCCGGTTGCGAAGCCTGGTCGTTTGCCGCGACTTTCGCTGATCCCACTACCAGCAACAGCAAAGTCATAAAGACTGGTGCTGCCAAACCTGCGATCCAAACTCTTTTCCTGTTCATCTTCCTTTTCCTTTCGAGTAGTTTTTCCTGCATCTCTTGTTGCTCTTGGACGACGCTCTTCACTCACCGAAGATCGTCGAGTGCTTTGTTCGGAGAGCTTCAGGCCCCAAGGGGCGAATCGACGACCGCTAGACTTCGGCCGCTGACCACATAGTTGACGTCCGTAATGCCCAACACTTTTGACAGCTGATCGGCTGGTACTTTCATCGGCCCCGCCGATGGCGCTGTTCCCGGCGCAGGTTGAGGAAACGCGGTCGACATTGCCGTATGAAACGCAACCTTCCCTTCCACTTTCTGCATGATCTGGTGAATGTGCCCGTTCAACACCGTCACAGATCCGAAGCGCTTGGCGTACGACAACGCTTGTTCGCTATCGTCGGTTCCCCACCCCCAATCGGGATAAATCGTCCACAGCGGAATGTGTGCAAAGAGCACGATCGGAGTGCTCGCCGAGCGTCCCCTAAGATCGTCCTCCAGCCACTCCAATTGCTCCCGTCCGAGCGATCCCATGCCTCCAGCTTTCAAGTTGGCAACATTCACGAGGCCCACAAAATGCACGCCCTTTTGGTCGAAGCTGTACCAGCCAGTACCCTTTGTGCCTTTCCCATAGCGCGCGAGGTATTGCTCGCCGTTATCGCTCAGCATGTCGTGCTCGCCCGGCACAAAATAGATCTGCTTGGCGGACGCCCCTTTTAACAGCTGATCTAGCGTGTCGAACTCACTTGGCTTCGAGAGCTGGCTTAGGTCGCCCGTATGAATGATGAAATCCGGCTTGTGCTCGATGGCATTGATCTTGCCGATCGCTGTCTGCAGGGTCACCGTAACATCCGGATTGGCAGGCTTGTTGAATCCGATGTGGCTGTCGCTGATCTGCACAAAACTGAAATCTCCAGCCTTGCGATCTTTCCCTCCATTCTTTGCGAACGCCCGCGACACCGGAACTCCTCCACTCATCGTCCAGACCAGCCCGGTACCGGCCCAAGCCATACACTTCAGGAACCCGCGACGATCAACTCCGTCGTCATTCAGCGCTTGCAACCTTTCGTCGATTACTTCCTGTTTTTTATCCCGCATTTTCCCTCCGTGATTCTTGACGTTCTGCATTGATAACCGCGTCGTACCGCTTTTATTCCGCCCAGGCCTCGAAAATTCCGCTCGCGTCTAGCCTGGTCCGTTGACGCCGCTCAGAAAGCCGCCCAAGTGCGCGGTCAGCGCGATGACGGCAACACCCAGAACTTCAATCGCCAGCCGGTAACTCGGCAAGTCTTCGTTCCGTCTTCGAGCGCGGAAATGGATCCAACAAACCAGCCAAATCAAAACAGTCGACACGCAGGCGAGCACGAGATGCATGAGCAGGATGCCCTTCAATTTTTGCCCCTCGAGTTGGAACTGCCACGCAAGCACACCTGTGATGACAACGGGGAGGGTTGCAATCGCCGCCACCATCACATTGAAATACGCAGCTTCTAACAGGCCGCTGCGCCTCGTCCATTGCGCGAACAAATCGAACGCTACCGCCGTGATGAATAGGGCGATCGGAAAGTGGATCAGTACCACGTGCTGCGCGTGTTTAGCCAGAACAACCGTCTTAAGATCGAAAGGATTCACCATCACCGGTCCTCATTCTGAGACCCACACGGAGGCCGCAGCGACCATTTGTGACCAACATTCCGCCCCCCACGATGCGGGTCTCACCGTGTAGAACTCATCCTCTCGTGTTTTATTCCGGTTCCCCACAGCCAGATCCCGTCCCAAAAGAAACTCGTTTTCCTGGGAATAAATCCTCAGCCCCGCTGTTTTATGATGTGGTCGTGTCGGAAGAGGACCTTCAACTCGTTGCCTTCGAAGAATTGGCCATGCCCCTCTTCGATCAGCTCTACAACTTCGCCCAGTGGCTGACACAAAATCGAGATGAGGCCGAAGATCTAGTGCAGGAGACCTATGCCAAGGCTCTGAAAGGCTTCTCGTCGTTTCGCGTGGGGACTAACTTTCGAGCGTGGATTTACCGCATCTTGCGCAACACATTCTTGACCTCGCGCACTGGACTGAAGGCGACCATGACTGTACCTCTCGATGCCGAGGAAGATGCGCCGGAGCTAGCCGTCGAGCACGACACGCCTGAGACGCTTCTGTTTGAACGCTCCAATCGCGAACGACTGCAACGCGCGATCGATCAACTGCCCGTGTATTTTCGGGAGATTCTTCTCTTATGCGACGTAGAAGAAATGTCCTATCAGGAGATTTCTGAGACGCTGGCGGTTCCGATCGGCACCGTGATGTCGCGGTTGTCGCGGGCGCGCCGCACTTTACGCGACAGCCTGCGTCCGGAAGCGCGGCTCAGCGCGTCGTCGCCAGCAAGGGGGACCAATCATGGTTTGTGAATCCTGGAAAGAAAGACTCGACACCTATCTCGACGGCGAACTTCCCGAAGCGGAGATGCGCTCCTTCGACGCTCACCTGCGCACTTGCCCCTCTTGCTCAGCCGACGCGCTTCCCCGCGTCCAGATGAAGCGCGGGATTCAGATTGCCGGGAAGCGATTCACTTCGAGCTCAGAGTTTCGCAGGAAAATGCAGCAAAGCATGGCGCCAAAACCGAAGCGCAGTTTCGGTCTCGGATGGATGTCACTTGCTGCCGTCGCCATCATTCTTGTAGTCGCAGCGTTGACTACAACTTACGTAAGAACTCGATCTTCCGCAGACGCAGCTTACCGCAATCATGTATTCAGCGAAATCGCCGATCTACACGTGGGCACACTAGCCAGCTCGTCTCCGGTCGATGTTCTCTCTACCGATCGGCACACGGTGAAGCCATGGTTTCAGGGAAAGATTCCGTTTGCATTCAATTTGCCGGAACTTCAGAACTCGGAGTTTTCTCTTCTTGGCGGCCGCATGACCTATCTCGGTCAGGTACCTGGCGCGCACCTGATCTACGATGTGCGAAAGCACCATATTTCCGTTTTGATATTTCAGGAAAAATCTTTGAATTTACCAACCAGTTGGGAGAAGGATTCCCCATTGCCGAAGGGCCTTCCCTTCAACGAGGAAACCTGGAGTCAGGACGGCCTGCGCTTTTTTGTAATTGGCGACGCCAGCGCTGCCGATATCGACAACCTCGCGAAGTTGTTTAAAGGGGTGGCCTAAGCTGTCTCTTCCAACTCCGAATCAGATCGTCACTTCAATACGCTTCTAGGGCTATTCGGCGGGAGAGCGCGCGCCATCCTGATGCACGTAGCGAATCACCTCGACCTCTGACATGGCGATCAATCCCTCATCGACCATCTCATCGAGCGCGGGCAGAAGCTTCTTGATGTTTTCCTCCGTATCGATCACCGAGACCATGATCGGCCTGTCAGATGATCGCAACAGATGGGCCTTGTGAATGAGCGAGCTTGCACCATAGCCCTCGATTCCGCGAAAGACGGACGCCCCCGCGATATCCAGTTCCCGGCACTTGGCTACGATCGCCTCGTAGAGCGGCTTGCGTTGCCATTTGTCATCCTCGCCGAAATGGATGCGCAACAGCTTGGCTTTGCCTACGAGTTTCATGTTCGCGCCTCTTGCCGCCTCTCGGCCTTGTCGTAGTTATGCGCGTACTTGATGATGTCCACGTCCGACAGCACCACCATGCCTTGCTGCACCATCTGATCGAGGACCGGCAGGAATGCCTTCAGCTTGTCTTCCGTATCGACTGCCGATAGCAGAATGGGGCGATCGTGAGAGAGGCTCAGTGATGCGTCTTTGTGAATTCGGCGATTGGCGCCGTAGCCCAAAATTCCGCGATACACGGTTACACCCGCAATATCGTTCGACCGCAAGCCGTTGATAATCGCCTCATAGAGCGGCTTGCCGTTCCACTGATCGTTTTCTCCGACGTAGATGCGCATCATCTTGGCTTTGCCTTCCCGCTTTAAGGCGGGCTTCACCGGTTCGGCCAGTTTCTGTTTCTTATCGGCAGGTTTGACGATGGTCGTGTCCTGCATTTCAATCAGTCCAGTGCCAGCCATCGCCTGCAACTTAGGCAAAAGCTCTTCTACTTTTTCCGCCGTTTCGATGAATTCGATCTTGACTGGGAGGCGCACTGCCAGGTCCACAAGGCTGCTGGTGTGGAGATGATGATCCGCGCCAAATCCAGCAATGCCTCGCGTCACGGTCGCTCCCGCCACTCCATGAAAGAACAGAAAATCGAGAATCGCGGCGTAGGACGAACTGCCGTGGTACTGCTGGTCCTCTGCGACGTAAATGCTGATCTTCTTACCTGGTCCCGCTGTAAGCATCTTGCCCTCCCAACATCGATCGTCGCCTCGCGTTCACGAAATGGCCCGACCCGCGATCATACCGCCCCACACGGCGACGAACCCAATAATCACGCTTGCTCCTACGTAGAGAAGTCCGATCCCAATCTGGCCATCCTGTATCGAACGCAGGGTCTCAAACTCGAAGCTCGAAAATGTCGTATAGCCGCCGATGAAACCGATAGGAATCAGATAGCGCCAGTTGGGATTCCACTGGGTCCGAACGGTCAATAAGGCGAAGATGAGGCCGATTAAGAATGAACCCGTGATATTAATCACGAACGTTCCATATGGAAAACGAGATCCCATTTTGCTGCCGATATAACTTCCCAACCAGAAGCGCACAACCGATCCCAACCCGCCTCCAACGCCGACCATCAGATATTTGAGCAACTCTTCTTGCACCTTTCTTAGCTAACGAAGTCCGCAGAAGATCGACCTTCCTTCTGGAGCCTGTGACAGCACAATCGCGCAGGGCGCGGCGGGCTTAGGGCCGACGACGACCGCAGCAATGCGCTTAACGCGATGCCACGACTATTTGTATTGCGGATCTTTGCCGGTTCCATGACCCCGTGACAAAGCGATCCGCTTGTCAGGAGTCATCAGCTGTTCCGGCTTAAGCGTTGGGACAGCGGTTAGCGGTGAACTCCTTCACCGTCGAACATCACAAGTACAACAAAACACGCGCACGGAAGTCAATACCTTTCGTCGTATCCACCAGGTCGGCATGTTACCGAAGAGGGTTCTTGCCGACGATCCTGCCCCGAGTCGTAACCCCACTCAGGTTCGTCTTCGGCCGGTGCCGTCACCCATTCGCTCGAATCATCTGTTCGGCATGCTTTCGTGAAGTTTCCGTGAGTTTCGCCCCGGACAACATCCGCGCAACCTCTTCGGTTCGCTCGTCACCTGTGATCTGCCGCACCGTAGTCTTGGCCCGTCCCCCAGCTTCGCGCTTTTCTATCACGTAATGATGATCGGCAAAAGTTGCGATCTGCGGCAGGTGCGTCACGCAGATGACCTGATTGCCCTTCGAAAGCCCTTTGAGTTTTTTCCCCACCGCCTCAGCCGCGCGACCCCCGATGCCGGTATCGATCTCGTCGAAGACCAGCGTGCGCTGTGCGGCCGGAGACTTCTTTTTAGCGGTAGTATTCGTTCCCGCTTCCACGCTCGCCTTTAACGCCAACATCACGCGCGACAATTCTCCGCCAGATGCGATTTGCTCCAGCGGACGCATGGTCTCACCCGCATTCGTCGAAATGCGATAGACGATCTGATTGATACCCGAAGCCGACCAGTGCGGCTCGTCGTCACTTTCTTGGACTGCAATTCGGAAACTGGCGCGCATCGCCAGATCGTTGATTTCCGCCTCAACCAGTTTTTCGAGCTTCCGAGCAGCCTCTAAACGCTTGCGGGATACATGCCGAGCCGCCACAGAATATTCCTGGGCAACCTCCGCCAGCTGCGCCCGGAGCTCAAGTAACACCTGATCCTTATTCTCCATTTCTCCGAGCTTGCGCCGGATATCCTCGCCGAAGAGTATCGCCCCCTCGAGGGAGGGCCCGTACTTCCGCTTCAGCCGATCCAGCAGCGCCAACCGGTACTCGATTTCTGCAAGACGTTCCGGAGAAGCCTGAATACCTCCCGCATAGTCGCGCAGCGTGGCGCCTACGTCCTCGATGCTGATCCGCGCCGATTCGAGGGCCGCCAGCGCTTCCTGAAACTTTGGCTCAAAACGAACCAGTTCCTCGACATGCTTTTGTGCGGCTCGCAAGCTCGAGGACGTGGAAGCGTTGCCCTCGTACAAGAGGTCGAAGGCGTTGATCGCCGAACTGTAGATCTTCTCCGCATTCGCAAGAACACGCTTCTCCGCTTCGAGTTGTTCGTCTTCTCCCGCACGCAACCGCGCCTCCAAAATTTCGCCGGCTTGGAAGTTCCAGAGATCCAGCAACCGCATGCGGTCTTGCTCATCTTGCTCCAATTCCCCCATGCGCGCACGAATCTGCTTCCACCGTAAAAAGGCAGAGGAGACAAACTTCAAATCGACTCCGGCGTAAGCGTCGAGCAATTCCTGCCGCGCCCCAGCGTCAAAGCTCGCCAGCGATTCGTTCTGCGCGTGGACGACCGCCAAGTGAGGCGCAATTTGTTTCAATACCGCTACCGTCGCGGGCTGATTGTTGACAAATACGCGCCCCTTGCCGCCGGAGGCGATTTCGCGCCGCAAAATCAGCGAGCCGTTCTCACCGTCAATACCATTCGTTTCGAGAATCCCGTCGATGGCGCGAGCGGCCGCTCCATCACTGTCAAAAACCGCAGCCACGACCGCTCGTTCCGTCCCGCTGCGAATTACGTCCGACGACGCCTTGTCTCCGAGCAGCAACCCCAGAGCGTCAATCAGGATCGATTTTCCTGCACCGGTCTCGCCCGTCAAAAGATTCAGACCCGCCGCGAACTCGATCACGACGTTGTCGATCACCGCGTAATTTTCTAGACGAAGCTCGGCGAGCACGGTATCCCCTCAATCTCTCATTCGTGGCGCAGTCACATAGCCGACAACTCTTGCAAATCACGAAAGCGAATACAAATCAATTTGCGCGCAGCATAGCACACCTAAGCCATCGAATCGCCAAGCCATTTTAGTTCGTCCACGTACTAGTGATTTCCCGAAATGCACCTCTGATTTTGCCCCAACACTTGCGCCTTCCAGAAGATGGGTGCATGCGAGCCTTCCCCCTATTCCTGATCGTCTTGCTGCCTTTTTGTGCGGGTTCTGCCTGGGCTCAACGCCTTCATTGCTATCCCTGCAATCATAGCTTTCACGACGTTCAGATCGGCACCTCCGAATCCCTTTCTTTCGAACTCTCGAATAGCGGAAACCAAATGTTACGCATTACCTCTAAAACGGTAGACGGCAGCGCATTCGCTTTGAGCAAGCTGGTTTTGCCGGTAAAACTCGCGCCCGGCGCGAGTATCCAACTGACGATCACTTTCAAGCCAACCGCGAAGGGCTACACCGACGCCAAAGTGATCTTCGGCAGCAACGATCCGAACTCTCCGCTCACCATGCATTTCGCGGGCACTGGCGTCTATCCGGCCAGCGCTAGCCTAGCCGTTTCCCCAACAACTCTGAGTTTCGGCAACGTGACGGTGGGCTCCAGTTCCACCCTCCAAGGCACGCTCACGGCCTCAGGCGCGGCCGTAACAGTCTCTTCCGATCAATCTTCAAGTTCCGAATACGCGATCATGGGGTTGACCTTGCCCGCGACTATCCAAGCCGGACAAAGCCTGCAATTCAGTGTTCAATTCACTCCCAACCAGAGCGGCGTAGCTTCCGCGAAAATCGCGTTCATCAGCAATGCCGTCGGCTCTCCGACCGTCGAACAGGTGACAGGTACCGGCGTGGTTGCGCAGTCTCACAACGTTTACCTCTCCTGGGACGGCGTCGGAGGCGCGGTCGGATATAACATCTACCGCTCCACCGTTAAGGCCGGACCATTTCAGGAGATCAATACATCGCTCGATTCCTCCACGAACTACACCGACTACACCGTCGTCTCGGGAACAACCTACTACTACGTCGCCACCGAAGTAGATTCCGAGGGGCAGGAGAGCGCTTATTCCAACGAAGTGCAGGCTGTGATTCCTAACCCGTAAACCCCTTCCACCTCAATTGGCAACCGTACGAGGAAACGAATCGGGCAAAAGACAAGTTTGCATTGACAGATACGGTACCCTCGCCGGACGAGCCATCACGCTGGTCTATAATCGAGACAGGGGCTCTCCCAAAACCGATGCATTTTTCTTCCGTCCTTCTGTTGTTTGTCGGCGGCGAAATCGTTGATCTCGTCCTGCAGACCGGTCCGGTCGCCAAGGTTGTTCTTCTCCTGCTCATCGCGTTCAGCGTGCTTTCCTGGGCCGTGATTCTCTCGAAGTGGCGATTGATCCAGCGCGCCCGTGCTCAAAGCGCACGCTTCATCCGCGCCTTCCGAAAAGCGCAGCGCCTGCAGGATATCGCCCCGGTCGCCGAGCAGTTCCGTCCGAGTCCTCTTGTCGGGGTCTTCGACGCCGCGGTCAACGAGTTTAAACGCCAGATGGGAACCACCGGCACAATCCACAACCCGGTCGCCATTCAACGCGCGATGCAGATCGCTTCTTCGGAAGAGATCACTCGCTTCGAACGCAATGTTCCGTGGCTGGCGATCACGGGTGCGGTCACGCCGTTTGTCGGGCTCTTCGGAACCGTCTGGGGAATCATCGACGCGTTCCACGGCCTTGGCACCGCTGGCGCCGCAACCTTGCGAGCTGTTGCTCCAGGAATTTCCGAGGCCTTGGTCACTACCGCTGCTGGATTGGCCGCAGCCATCCCAGCCGTCATCGCCTACAACCTGATCATCGGCGTGATTCGCGAGATGGCATCCCGCAACGACGACTTCGCCCTGGAGATGCTGAACCTGGTGGAGCGCCAGCCAACGCCGCAACCCGTCGAGGCTCGCCGCTGATGGCTTTCACCTCCTCCAACGGACGCACGCAGACGGCGCTCGCCGACATCAACATCACGCCGCTCGTCGACGTCGTGCTCGTACTGCTCGTCATCTTCATGGTGACGGCGCCCGTGCTCCAATCTGGAATCGAAGTGAACGTGCCTCATACACGCACCGTCAAGGAAATTACCGAAGAGCGCCTCGTCATCAGTATCGACAAATCGCAAAAAGTTTTTCTGGGCAATGATCCGATTAACATCAACCAAATCGGAGCAACGCTGAAAAAGAAGATTCGCGATCCAGGGCATCAGGCAATCTACCTGCGTTCGGATGAAGACGTTCCTTTCGGCGCTTTCGCCACAGTGATGGATGCGATCAAGCAGGCAGGCATCAGCAACGTCAGCATCGTTACCCAGCCAATGGATACGCATGGCGGCCATCGCTAATTTCGACGTCTATTCCGAGCACGGTCAACTCCGCCGGCCCTTGGCGTGGTCGTTTGGCTTGCACGTCGCCTTCGCAGTCTTCGTTGTGCTCTACGCGGTGTTTATCAACGGATTCCACGGCACAGGCTGGGGAAGCGGCGGTGGCGGAGACGCCATGGGAGCAACCTTGGTCAGCGCAGTTCCCTTACCTGCCAACCCCTCGCAAACAACAAATGTGCTGGCAACGGAATCCAAGGGTTTGTCTAAATCGCAGCCAGCCGTTGAGGAAAAAGAGCCTGAGGCGATTCCGATTCCCGACAAGAATGCAAAAACCAAGATAAAGCCCGCGCCCGTCAAGAGCGCAACCGATCGCAAGCCAGAACCGGAACAGCCCGAGTCGAATCAGATCCCGTACGGCGAGGGTGGACCAGTAAGCGGACCGTACACGATGTCGGCGGGTGGCGCGAAGGGCGGCTTTGGATTTACAGGGAACGGCGGCGATTTCGGTAGCCGGTATGCTTGGTATGTCCAGGGCGTGCAACGGAAAGTTACCGAGAGTTGGCTGAAGTACGAAGTGGACCCTAATATCAGGGAGGCGCGTCGCGTTTATCTGACGTTTGACATTGCGCGAGATGGACATCCATTCAACGTGCAAGTCGAACAACCCAGCGACGTACCATCCCTTGATCTCTCGGCGACGCGCGCCCTGCAACGCATTGATACTTTCGGCCCCTTGCCCTCAGACTATTCGGGAAGCAAAGTATCGGTCGAATTTTGGTTCGATTTCAAGAGATAAAGAAGTTGGTTTGGTTTTCGAAAGACAAAAAAAAGCCGAGCCTATGGAAAAAATGGCGGAACAAACGATCGTATGGGGACGAGCAACTCGCCCGTCCAGCCCGACCCAACACCTCTGCACTTACCGGTGGGACGCAGACAGGGAGCAAAAAATTGATCAGTTCGGCTAGCCGTATTTATCGTCAAGCATTCACGATCCTCGCCATATTATTCGTGCTGGCAGCTGCGGGCTCCGCGCAAGACTGGATTCGAACCGGCACCGGCCTTGGCGTCGAGCGTGTCCGCCTGGCTTCGGCCGACTTCAAGCCGTCCACTCAGGATGCCAGCAATCCTGCCCTCGTCAAAACCTTCAATGACACGCTCTGGAACGACCTCGACAACGCCGGAATCTTTGATCTCGTTTCCAAAAGTTTTTATCCCTTGCAGGAACCCGGCCAACCCTCCGACGTCAACTTTACCGCCTGGAATTCCGCGCCGCCGAATGCCTCCATGCTCGCCTTCGGCAACATGGGCGCCTCTGCGGGCAAAGTCACCGTTCAAGGATGGCTCTACGACGTCAAGAATCAGGCCTCCCCGCAGGTCTTGGGCAAACAGTACACGGACAACGCGACTCCCGACGCCGTTCGTGTCATCGCTCACCGCTTCGCCGACGAGATCATTTTTCGCCTAGGTGGCGGCGTGCCGGGAATCGCCGAGAGCAAAATCTATTTCGTCAGCAATCGCACCGGAACCAAAGAAATTTGGATGATGGACTACGACGGCGCCAACCAGCAACAGGTCACGCATATTGGTAGCATCTCGCTGTCGCCGCGCATCTCTCCCGACGGCTCCCGCCTGGCATTCAGTTCCATCAGCAAGGGCAGTTGGGAGATCATGATGTACTCCTTTGATCTGAATCGGCTGGTGAGCTTCCCGCGATTTGGCGGTATGAACCTATCGCCGTCGTGGTCGCCTGACGGCAAGATCGCCTTCTCTTCCTCGCGCAATGGCTATCCCAACATTTTCGTCATCGACGGATCGGGCGGCAATCCCCACCGCCTGACGAACGATCAAGGGCCCGACGTTGCTCCTACATGGAATCGCAAGACCGGCTCGCAGATCGCCTTCGTCAGCGGGCGCACGGGAGTTCCCCAGATTTACACGATGGAATCCGATGGCACAAACGTGCAGCGCCTCACCGACCAAGGCTATGCCGTGTCACCGAACTGGTCGCCGAACGGGCAGTTTCTCACTTTCTCTTGGATTCGCAAGTACGGACCCGGCGAACCCGGTTCGAACGATCTATATTTAATGGATATCGCCAGCAAGCAGTGGGTGCAACTTACGCACGATGCAGGACGCAACGACTACCCCTGCTGGTCTCCCGATGGTCGGCACATCGTTTTCCAGTCTCACCGCTCGGGAAGCGATCAGATTTGGTCGATGCTAGCCGACGGCACAAATGTGAAGCAGTTGACCACCAAAGGCGGCAACACGCAGCCGAACTGGAGTTGGAAGTAGTTTGGCGACTCTTTCAGGCGCGCCGCAGGAGTAGCGTCATGTAAGCGCCTTTAGGCGCTGCAGTTCTAACTCAGGTTTTGGATTGAAGTAGTTCTGTAGCACAGTCTTCCGGCTGGCCGAGAGTGCGCCCTACCGTGAAGCTGCAAGTTGCGAGCCACAATGCGGGCGCACAAAAAACTGGAGGGATCCGTGAAGCACGCGACAACGAAGCTAGCAGAAAGCACGTCCGCCACTTTGACTCGAGGCGCCACTCTCGTACTCGCACTCGGAGCTGTCATGTTCCTGGGCGCTTGCGCGAAAAAAACCGCCCCGCCCCCGCCCCCGCCGCCACCCGCGCCCACGTCGCCGACCGCCTCACTCTCGGCGAATCCCAATACCGTAGATCAGGGACAACCTACAACCCTCACATGGCAAACGACCAACGCCACCGACGTTAGCATTGATGGCGTAGGTCCCGTGGAAACCAGCGGCTCCCGTCAAGTAACTCCGACTGGGTCGACCACCTACCACCTGGTCGCGAAAGGTGCTGGCGGAACACAAGATGCCACGGCCCGAGTCACCGTCAACGCCGCTCCCGCGCCTCCTCCGGCTGCGACTTCGAACGCCACCGAAGAAGAGCTCTTCGCCCAAAACGTGAAGGATATCTACTTCGAATATGACAAGTACGACATACGGTCCGCCGATCAGGGTTCGATTCAGGGCGATGCGCAGTTCCTGCAGCAGCACCCCAATATCCACATCACGATCGAGGGACACTGCGACGAACGCGGTTCAACCGAATACAACCTGGCGTTAGGCACGAATCGCGCGGACGCCGTGAAGAATGCGCTCGTCCAAGCCGGAGTAGGCGGCGATCGCATCAAAACCATCAGCTACGGCAAAGAAAAGCCGTTCTGCTCCGAGTCGAACGAAAGTTGTTATCAGCAAAATCGACGCGGACACTTAGTCTACGAGAAGTAAATTGCGAGCCGAGGGCGGCTTAGCGGCCGCCCTCCTTTTATTTTGGATGCGCCTCCGAGCATTTTGGGGCGCCGCAGTTGGCCGCCGGCCGCAGCGCTTTTCTTGGCGGACTTTTGACATCCTAATAGGGACACTATGAAATCGAATCGCAACCTCTTCGTTCTTTCGCTCTTCCTGACCATCTGGATCGGCCAAGCTCAAGCCGCCAACCGTGACATCGTGCAACTGCAAACCCAGGTTGACGCTCTGCAGCAGCAGATGACGCAGATGAAGCAGTCGTTCGACGAGCGTATGGGTGTGATGAAAAACCTCCTCGAGCAGAACACCGACGCCGCCAACAAAGTAACGTCGGCTATCACCACGCTGCAGTCGTCGATCAACAAGCAGCAGGAAGATCGCGGCGCCCAAGTCGAGCAGATATCAGGACAGATTCAGGCGCTCAACGACACCATGGACGAACTCAAAGTCCGTCTCGCCAAACTGAGCAAGCAGTTCGAAGATATGCAGGCGACGCAGCAGAACTTCGCGGCGCAGCAGAGTCAGGCCCAGCAACAGCAGCAACAGATGGCCCAGGCCCCGGCGCCCGACGTTCTCTATAATAACGCTCTGCGCGATTACAACGGCGGCAACAACGACTTGGCGACGCAGGAATTCAACGACTACATCAAGTTCTATCCCAATACGGATCTGGCAGGAAACGCCTATTTCTATCTCGCCGAAATCCAGTTCAAGGCTGGCGATTTTCAGAAGGCGATCACGAACTACGATCTAGTGCTGCAGAATTTTCCCAGTGGAAACAAAGCCGCCGCCGCCCAGCTCAAAAAGGGATTCGCATTGCTGGAAATGGGAAAAGAAGATGAGGGCACGCAGGAATTGAAACACGTGATCCAGCGCTATCCGCGGACGAACGAAGCCGCTCAGGCTCGAGAAAGACTCCGAAAGCCCGGCCCCTCCACAAAGAGCCGACAGTGAAACTCTGATCCATCGCTTCACGAATATCCTTGAAAGGGCATGTCTTCAACCCTTAGAGGCCGCTTCGTAATCGGCTCTAAATGAGTACTTGTCGGGGCAGTTCGAACTGATCAAAGGAAATCGAACTGGGCCCCTGCCTAGCCGGAAGCCCAACACTCGCGTAGAATTTGTGGTTTGCTTGCTGGCGGGTGTGATGAGGTCTACTGCCCGAGAAAATCTAAGTCTCCCGTGGAGAAATTCATGAATCGTAAGCTGGCATTTTTTGGTGTGATGTTGAGTTTGGGCCTGGGCTTGGCTTCGTCGGTGGCACGCGCGGATGAGGGAATGTGGCTCTATAACGCGTTTCCAGCGGAGAAAGTGCAGAAGCAGTATGGCTTTCTGGCGACGCAGGAATGGCTCGACCATTTGCGGCTCTCGTCGGTGCGATTCAACAATGGGGGGTCGGGTTCCTTCGTATCGGCGGATGGTCTGGCATTCACGAATCATCACGTGGGCGCGGATTGCATCCAGAAGCTGGCGACGTCGGGCGCGGACTACATGAAGACTGGCTTCTACGCCAAGACGCAAGCGGAAGAGGCGAAATGTCCTGACCTTGAGCTGAACGTTCTGGTTGGGATTGAAGACGTGACGGCCAAGGTGAAAGCGGGCGGCAAGGCCTCGATGTCGACAGCGGATGTGGGGCAGGCGCAGCGCTCGGCGATGAGCGCGATTGAGTCGGAATGCGCCAGCTCGACCGGGCTGCGCTGTGATGTGGTCACTCTGTATTCCGGCGAAGTTTACAACCTCTACAAGTACAAGAAGTACACGGATGTGCGACTGGTGTTTGCGCCGGAATTTGCGGCGGCATTTTTTGGTGGCGATCCGGACAATTTCACGTATCCGCGGTATGACCTGGACATCACGTTTTTTCGCATATACGAAAACGGCAAGCCGGTTCATCTCGACAACTATCTGGAATGGTCCAAGGCTGGAGCAAAGGATGGGGAGCTGATTTTTGTTTCCGGGCATCCGGGGAGAACGGACCGGCAGGAGACGGTGGCGCAGATCATGTTCTTGAAGGACGTGGATTTTCCGTCCCGTTTAGCGACGTATAAACGGCGTATTGAGGCGTTACAGAAGTTCAGCGCGGAATCCGCTGAAAATGCGCGCATCGCGCAAGAAGACATTTTTGGCCTGCAGAATTCGCAGAAGGCCATTCGCGGCGAGTACGAAGCGCTGCAGAACGCGCCGGTGCTTTCGAAGATGCATGCGGCCGAGCGCGAGCAGGAGACGGCTTACATGAAGAAGCACACGGGAGAGCCGAATCCGTGGGAAGAGATTTCGAATGCGATGAAAGTGAATCGTGAAATCTACGATCATCTGACGTACGTCGAGCGTATGCGCGGATTCGTCTCGGACCTGGCGCAAGACGCGCGAACCTTGGTTCGAGTGGCAGCCGAGAAGCAGAAGCCGAACGGGCAGCGGTTGCGGGAGTATCGCGATTCGGCGCTGCCCTCGCTGGAACAGGGGCTCTTCAGCACGGCTCCGGTTTATAAGACTCTGGAAACGTCAACCTTGACTACGGCTTTCGCGCAGATGCAGGAGGCGCTGGGAGTTGAAGATCCCGCGGTGAAAACGGCGCTTGGCGGGAAGTCTCCGGCAGAGGCGGCGAAAGCGCTGATCGCAGGCACGAAATTGGAAGATGTTGCGGTGCGCAAACAGCTATATGAAGGCGGCAAGGCGGCGATCGATGCGAGTACAGATCCGCTGATCGTGCTGATGCGGAATGTAGATCCGGAGGCACGAGAGGTGCGCAAGCGCTTTGATGACGAGGTGGATGCGGCGGTGCGGCGGGACGGAGCGACCATTAACCGAGATCGATTTGCGCAGACGGGATTCACACAGCCTCCGGATGCGACGTTCACGCTTCGGCTGAGTTACGGAACGGCGAAGGGATATGAGGAGAATGGAAAGAAGATTCCTTATTTCACGACGTTTGCCGGTGCATTCGAACATGCGGAGGAGCACGGGAACAAGCCGCCGTTTGAACTCGCGCCGAGCTGGCCGAAGATGAAGGCGAAGCTGAATTTGCAGACGCCGCTGGATTTTGTTACGACGGCCGATATCATCGGAGGGAACTCGGGAAGTCCGACGGTCAACAAGGCGGGCGAGGTGGTGGGGATTATTTTCGACGGGAATATCCAGTCGCTGGCGTTGGATTTTTATTATGACGACCGGCAGGCGCGAGCGGTTTCGGTGGATTCGCGCGGGATCATTGAAGCGCTCCGGCAGATTTATGGTGCGAATGCACTGGCGGACGAACTGACGGGAGCGAAAGGCGCGGGTAAGACTACGGGAGAATAGCGGGCAGCACTCAGCGGCTAAAGCCGCGCTTGGGTAGCGGATTCTAACAGCATGGCTGAAGCCACGCCCTTTAAAAGCGAGCCCGCCGGCGTTGTGGGGGCAGTCCGGAGTTTGGGTGAGTGGTAAAATTTCGGGCATTATGGCGAATCCAATTTGTCATTTTGAAATCGGCTGTCGCGACCGGGAGAAGACCCAACAATTCTTTGCGAGTTTATTCGACTGGAAGATCGAGGAAGTGGGTCCGGCCAGCATGATTCGGACCGGCGATGCGGTGGGCGGCCACATCACGGCGCTCGGCCACGAGCCGCATCATTACACGATTTTTTACGTCAAGGTGGATGACGTGCAGGCCTATCTCGACAAAGCGACGGCCTTGGGCGGAAAGACGCTGGTCCCGCCTGTCCCACTGCCTTTTGGCACGTTTGCATGGTTTGCGGATCCAGAAGGAAACACGATCGGACTGTGGAAAGACAAGGAATAAGGGCGGAAACTTTTCCGCGCTGCGGTTGTGTTTCGTCCGCGCGAAGCTAGTCGGGCCAGAGGGTGGCAGCGGTGCCCCCTAGAATCTGCGCTTGCATCTTCTCGTCGAGGGGTAGGGAGCGGAACTCGTCGAGGTTGCGCTTGATGTTGGCTACGCCGGGGCTGGGCCAATCCGTGCCGAATAATGTCTTGTGGGCAATGTCGTTGAGGCGCGGAAAATACTTAAGCAGCGCTTTTGGCGGGATGCCGCTGATGTCGAGGTAGATGTTCGGGTGACGGCGTAGAAGAAAGAACGCGATATCCATCCAGATCGGCCTGCCTCCGTGGGCCAAAATAATTTTCAACTTGGGGAAATCGATGGCGACGTCGTCGAGGTGGATGGGGTCTCCATATTTATTGCGCGCGCCGGGAAAGACCGATGTTCCGGTGTGGAACATGACGGGGATGCCGTTGGCCTCGGCGGCGCGGTAGATGATCTCGAGTTCCTTCACTCCGTTCAGATAATCGTTGGGAAATAGAAGTTGATGAGGCGGGTGAATCTTGATCATGCGCAGGCCAAGGCGCAGGATGTGCTCGACGTCCGCCATGACGTTGGTGGTGTGGCGGGGATGAAGGCTGCCGCAGGAGATCAGGCGCTTGGGATCGTGCTTGGCATAGTCGGCCACGAACTGGTTGACTTCGGGACCGAATCCGATGACTTCGGGAGCGACGTAGTTGATGAGGGCGGCACGATCGACGCCGCAGCGGTCGAGATAATTGAGGAAGGCCTTGGGAGAGCGGCAATATTCTTCGACGTCGCGCAGGTCGGTGCGATTGCGCTGGATCAATTCGAGCGCCTGCGGTTTGAATCCGGAGATCGGATTGATGTGGACGTGGCAGTCGGTGATCAGGGTGCGGCTCCTAGCTGCTGGCAAGCACGGAATCAGAGAATTATTTTAATAGAGCGGGATCTTGGGATCTACGGTGCGGGCCCAGCCGTCGATTCCTCCGCGCATGGACTGGACGTTTTCGTATCCTTGCTGGCGCAGCCAGTTGGTGACACTCAGTGAGCGGACGCCATGGTGGCACATGACTACGATGTGAGTGTCGGGATCGAGTTCCTGATGGGCACGGGTGGGGATGTCGCCCATGGGGATGTGCTTGGTGCCTTCCAGGTGCGAGGCTTCGAATTCCCAAGGTTCGCGCACATCGAGAAGGATGAAGGGTTCGGCTTGCTGCTGAAGGGCTTTCACTTGGCTGGGAGAGATTTCGAAGTCCATAGTTTTTTAATGAGATCGCCTTATCCGCAAGTTATGCAGTTAAAAACAGCAGGTCCTTCGCTGCGCTCCGGATGACAAACTTATACTACTGGTAATAACGAGCTAACCTACGGCTTAAGATCGCGAGCACCGCTTAGCGTGGTGAGGCTTAGTAGAGCGGCGATTGCCCAGAGGGCACCGGTTCCAATGCGGGCGCTGCGTACGTCGGCGGAGGGAATGGTGCGCCAGAGAGTCAGGATGCATCCGACGACGAAGTTCGCGACTAGCACGCCGAAGAACAGGCGTTCGCGGAGACAGCGAGTATCGAGCGCGAGGGCTGCCAGAAGTACGACCCAGACAAGATAGGTGGCGGCTGTCCACCAGTCGTGCGGCCATTCGTATTCGTTGCGAGTGACATGGCTGAAAGAGATCCAGGCGAAGTAGGCGCATCCCAAAAAGCCGGCGATGCCCCAGAGCGGCGTGCGGCACATGAGATGGCCAGAAGCATAGGCGGAGGGTTTCGGAGCGGTCATCTTCGTGTTCATCACGTTCACATTCGCCGCGTTCGCGTTTGCCAAGCCAAGAGCGGCGCTATCTATTTGCCTATCCATTTGGGCGGCCGTTTCTCAAGGAAAGCAATCATACCCTCGCGAGCGTCCGCGGTCGAGATCAGTTCTTCGAGATAGATCTTTTCGGCGCGGGCGAGACCTTTGTCGAAGTGGATGGCGTCCCAGGCGTAGATGGCTTTTTTGGCGTAGAGAAGAGCGGCTGGGCTGAGTTGGCCGAGGTCGGCCAAAGTTCGTTCGACAACCGAATCGAGTTTGGCGGCGGCGACAGACCGGTTGGCCAGACCGAGCGCGGCGGCTTGATTGCCGGAGAACTGGCGTCCGGTGAGGATGAGTTCGGCGGCGCGCTTTTGACCGATGATTGCGGATAACGCGACGGAGGCGACGGGCGGAAACGAAGCGAGCTTGATTTCGGGGAAGCCCCAGACGGCATCGCGGGCGGTGTAGACCATATCGCAGACGGCGGCGAGTTCCGCGCCTCCGCCTAGACAGACACCGCGAACCGCGGCGATCGTGATGGTGCGAGCGGTGACGATGGCGCGAATGACCGCATGAAACGCGCCGAGCATTTCGTGAATCTGCTCGGGGAGGTGGGCGTTGATGTCGACTCCAGCGGAGAAGGCGCGTGGATCGCCTTGAAAGACGATGGTGGAGATGTCGGGGCGGGCCTCGAGGTCGGTGAGGAGCGGATGGAGTTCGAGGGCCATCGGGAGATCGATGACGTTGAGCGGAGGGTTAGAAAGGGTGATGCGAGCGACGGGCGGGGTGATTTCGAGCTTCATACGGGTTGGTGCGGAGGCGGTCATTTTTTGAACTGAGTTCTTCAACGTCAATTGTGGGTTAAAGCGGGGCCTGTTCCTAGGGGCGAGAATAACACTTTCAGTTTTGGTTTGAACTTGCGAATTTGTTGCGAGTTCAGAGCGGGCAGGAATGCCCGCCCCCACACAAGCGATCCAAACATGCTGCTCACATTCGCTAGAGATTGATGGCCGATTTGCGGGGTTCGCCTATGGTGGATAGGGGATCGCGCGCTCCGGCTTTTTCTTTGATCCACTTTTTTTCGTTGCGGATGATGTCGAGCAACAGCTCTTTGTCTTTCGCGCTGGGAAGATTTTCTTCGCAGTGCTGCTCGTAGGCGCGGTCGTCGAGCGGCTCTCCGGTTTCACAGTGAAACTTCTGGCCGGCCCAGCGTCCGATGCTGCGATTGAAGTGGATGTCGGGAGTGTAGAACTTTCTTCTCGCCGGGACTCAGGAAAGTGTTCAGGCGCTCGACTAATCCTGCAACCTCGTCGCGATAGAGATGGCGGCTGTAGTCGTTGAGATCGTCGAGATCGGCCACTTTGTCGTTCTGCATCTCGTCGTAGCGGCCCTTGATGCCCCAGACGTAGGCCCAGTGGGCGGACGAAGAATGATCGGTGCCGAAGAGATCAAAGGAGCTGGAGATCCACTTGTTGAGATATTTTTGGAGGAGCCAGCGCGGAATGACTCCGGCTTCGACAACGCGGCGCAGGCCGTCGTGTCCGGTGCCCATGTGAAAGGCCTCTTCGCGGAGCATGTAAGAAGTGGAGCGTCCGAGGGGGGCGAAGGAAGAATACTTGAGCATCTGGAGTTGGAACTTGCCGTCACGGTCAACGAAATCGGTGTAGGTAAAGAAGTCGAGCCAGTTATCGACGTCGACGTTGAAGGTGCCGAGGAGCCGCTTGTTTTCAAAAGCGCGGCGCTCGAGCATTTTTTGCGCTTCGACTTTCCCGGAGGATCCGAAGAAGTCGATTAAGAGGGCGCACATCTGCCATCCGTGGCGCATTTCTTCGATCATGACGCGAGTGATGGCGCGGCGATCCCATTCGGTGGGCGCTGTTGCAAACAGGTTGCGCTGCTGCTCGACGCTGGCGAATTCGGTATCGCCCTGATAGATGATCATGTTCATGAGGGCGTCGCGCATTTGCTGCGTCGGGACCTGGCGCAGATTCTGCCACTTGTTGCGGCCTTTATAGGCTCCGAACTGGATCTCGTCGGTCTCGATGGCGCCGTAGAGGGTGTCGAAGTGGAAGGCCTCGACGTCGTCTTTGTCGACGCCAACTTCTTTGCGCCATTCGTTGAACAAGCCGACCCACTCGCTGAAGCTTCCGATTTTCGCTACTTTGCCTGGCATAGAGTCAGAATCCTTTCACCGCCGAGACGCCGAGAAATCTGTTTCCTTTGCCTGGGACGCGGGCAGGAATGCCCGCGCCACACAGGCATCTCACTGCAACCCTACTTCCATCTCATTGCAACCCTACTTCGCGGTGAAGACGGCGGGGCGCTTCTCCACGTAGGCGGCGAGGCCTTCTTTGGCATCGTCGCTTTGGAAGAGGATCTGCTGATTTTCGCGCTCAACGGCCAGCGCGGATTCCATGGGAATTTCCCAGCCCGTTTGGACGGCGCGCTTGATGCGGCCTACGGCCTTCGCGGCTTTGTTCGGCGGCGTGAACTGGCGGGCGTACTCCATGATGTTCTCCATGAAGCCGTCGCGCTCGAAGATGTCGTTGATGATCCCGTACTCCTGAGCTTCTTCGAAAGAGAAAGTGTTGCCGGTGATCATCAGTTCGATGGCCTTGCTCTTCCCGACCAGACGCGAGAGGCGTTGCGTCCCTCCGGTGCCGGGAAGGACTCCGAGATTGACTTCGGGGAGGCCGATTTTGCCAGCGTCTTTACGAGCGATACGGAGATCGGCAGCCATGGCGATTTCGAGACCTCCGCCAACGCAGTGGCCGTTGATGGCGGCGATGACGAGTTTCGGCGTGTGCTCGAGGCGCAGTAGCGTTTCGTTGGCGTGGAGGCAGAAGTAATACTTGAAGGTGGGGTCGACGGAGGCCAGCATCTTGATGTTGGCTCCCGCGGAAAAAAACTTGTCGCCAACGCCAGTCAGGACGATGACGTGGACGTCGGTATCCATGCGAGCCTTGAGGATAGCCTCGTCGAGCTGGCGATTCATTTCGTAGGTGTAGGTATTCGCCGGAGGATCGTTCATCTCGATGACAGCGACTCCAGCATCGGCGCGGTAGTTGATGAGTTGTTTGGTGGATTCGCCGGTGGCCGGCTGAGTCGTGATTGTCGCCATGAGATTGCTCCTTGAATTTATTTGTGGCCGGCAGTGCGATTTTGCCGGCGAACTGAAGTTCCCTCGCCTTCGGCTTCGCTCAGGGTCGGGATGACAAGTTTTGAAACTTTCTTACGCGGGTTGGCGCCGCGCACAATTCCGTTGAGAAAGATATTGCCCATCTGCTCTGCAAGGGCGCCGGCGCTCCCGTCAATGCGCGGGTTGTACCAGGTGTAGATCCAGTTGATCATGCCGAAGAGGCTCATGACTGCAGTGCGAGGGTTGAAATCGAGGGCGCGCCTGCGGCGCAGATCCTCCATCAGGCTGAGACAGATGCGGTAGTACTCACGCTTGATACCGGCAATCTCCGAGCTCCAGCCATTTTTCAGCGAGTCGTCTTCATGCGCGAGGACCTTCAACCCCTTCTGGTTGCTGACGAAATACTCGAGGTGATTGAGAATGAAAATGCGGATGCGGGCTTCAGGATCAGTGACGCCGTCGAGGCGGGCTTTGAGTTTTTCTAGAATGGTGGTGAACGTGTGTTTTTGAATGAGAAAAAGCAAGCGCTCTTTCGATTCGAAGTAGTGATAGAGACCTGCGAGCGACATCCCCGTGGCGCGAGAGAGATCGCGCATGGAGGCGCCTTCATATCCTTTTTCGCAGAAGACTTCGGTGGCGTGATCGAGAATGTGGCCGAGCCGGCGATCGAATCGGGAGTCGGACGGAAGATTCGCAGGCCGTGCGCGCAGCTTATGCGGGGCCGGCGCGGTTCGGGTTTGGGAGAGAGTTGGCATCAGTTCGAACGTTCGTTCGAATTATAGGGGAGAGTGATGGATATCACAAGGTGGTGTGATATGTGTGGGCTTTGGGTTGTTCCGCTCTCGCCCATGACGTACGTCTTTATGGCGGAGAAGGAGTTTGTTTCTTGGGATGAGAGGCTGCCGGAGGCTCGGGGTGAGTCACGATGCGCTCGACCAGGAAAATCTTCTTGATTCGATTGCGGTCAAAAGATTGGGCCTGGCCGTTGATGTCAACCACGACCGATTCGAGGCTCATGGACAGGACTTCGCCAGTAAGGATCGAACCGTCGCGAAGCTCGACCGTGTCTTCGGTAAGGCCGCCGAGCGTGATGGTGATACTACCGCCGGGCGCTTCGTCAGGTGCGACTTCGAGCGGTGTGGTGGCGACGGCGAATCCTTCTTTAGCCAATGTGAGTTCATGTGTGCCCGCGCTAATGCTGATGTTCGCGGGAGTTACACCTTCATCCTCGCCATCCACTTTAAGGTTAGCGCCGGCGGGGACGGAAGCGACGGTCATGGGAATGGTTTTGACTGCGATCGGGGATCCGTCATTATTGCGGGCGGCGAGGGAGAGTCTCACCGGAACTCCGACGGTTTCGCATTGAAACGCGATCTGCGCCAGCACGCCAGCGCTTAGATTATTGACGACAAGAGTGCCGCTGCCGACTTCCGAGCGGTTCTTGTCAAGCAACGATACGGTGAGCGATCCTTTGGGAATTGGCCTGGAAGAGAGATTCTGGACGATTACATCTGACTGCAGGGTCGTCCTTCCGGCGTTCGACGCCAGACTTCGAAAACGCGAAAACGTCAGCTTGAGGATGGCGTTGTCTTGTCTCGGCCAGAACATGACAATAGCAACCGCGCTTTGATCTTTGGATGGGTCTTTCTGAGGCGTGGCGAGGGCGACAGAACAAGAGAAAGACAACACGAGAAACAGCACGGCGGCACGGCGCATGCGCAAGATTCTTACATAGTAATAACCGGGCGGCAACGGCGGATCAGTCTGCGCGTTACTTAGTAGTTTCTAGTTCAGATAGGAAGCGCAGTAAGAACGTCAGGGTACGCTCAGCTTTTGATCCCCGCCATCAGCTTCTCGATTTCCGCTTTCTGGTCGCCGGTTAGAGGCAGAAATGGGAGGCGGGCTGGGCCTCCGTAGTAGCCGTTCAGATCCATGGCGTACTTTACGCCGGGGACGCCTAGGTCGCCAACGACGCGCTGGGCGGCTAGTTCGACGCGGTCTTGTTTCTCGCGGGCCAAAGCCGTGTCTCCGTCTTTGAGGGCGGCGTAGATTTCGTAGCAGGCCATTGGAGCGGGAACGGCAAAGGCGAGGATGGCTCCGACGGCTCCTAAGGTGAGGGAGGATTCGAGTTGATGAGCGGCTCCCACCATGACTTGAAAGCCGACTTCTTTTTTACGCGTTTTCAGACTGCCGACTAGCGTTACAGCGGAGGAAGAAGGCTTCTGAGTCGCTTCGACCGCAGCTCTGTCTTTCGTTTTATCTTCGACGGGCGAGGGCGCCTGTCGCTCCAGTGAGTCGGAGGATTTGGCCGATGCGGATGAATCTACCAGGGCGGAAATGCTGACCAGTTCCCTGCTCTGGTTCTCGCTTTTCGCGACGGCGGCTTTCAACATGCGAGGCGTAACTGCTTCGAAGGTATCGGTGACGGTGACCTGGCGTTTGACGTGGCGAGTGCCGTCGACGATTGCTTTGACTTTGTCGAGATTGCCGCTCGATTCTTTGATGGCGATGATATTCGGGTGGCCGGCGAGCTCGTTGATAACCTCGGCGGGCATGTCGTATCCGGTGGCTTGGGGGAAGTTGTAGATGATGATGGGCAAGGCGGAGCGATCAGCAACGGTGCGATAGAAGGCGAGCAAGTTGGCGGGAGCCATCTGCTTTTTGTAATAGTGCGGAGTGCGCACCATGGCCGCGTCATAGCCAAGATCGGCGGCATATTCGGTGAGGCGCAGGGTTTCGTGCGCGGATTCTACACCGGTGCCAGCGATCATGACTTTGTTGGGCGCGGCGGCAGAGAGCGCGGCTTTCAGGACGTCGCGGCGTTCCTGGTCGGAGAGCAGAATCGCTTCGCCGGTGGAGCCTTGGATGACGATTCCGGCGATGGGCGTGCGCGAGTAGCGTTCGACATTGGATTCGATCTTTTTGTAGTAGACCTCGCCGTCCGGGTAAAAAGGCGTCGTGATCGGCGGGAAAATTCCGGACAAAAGCATGGGTGCTCCTGGGGATCGGTGGTAAGAGTGCACTTATAGGGTACCAAAGCGATGTCCTCTCTGGGTTGCCGCGAAAGGTCGAAATTCGCGCAGCTGTTCCTCAGCCGCCGCTTCACTGTGGATGAGTTACGGCGCGGCTGAAGCTGCGCCCTTTCAAAACCGAGACTGCGAAGTCAGTTGAGGAGTTTGGTGATGAAGAAGAGGAGGGTGAGGCATCCGTCAACGATTACGACTGTGGAGGCGAGCCAGACCAGGGCGAAGGTGCGGGCTTTCTGCTCGGGGGGAGTGGTGATGCCGACCGTGCTGTGCAGGTAGCCGAGCGCGGTGCTGACTGCGGACTGGGGCATGAGGCGCGCCAGGATTCCGGCGGCGAGAATCAAGATCAGGATGTGAAAGGCGATGATGGCGACCATGGTTGTCTCGCGCGCGAATCATGGCAATCGTAGCACCGGGGCGCAGATGTGACTGGAAACATTCTACGAGGCGGCTTCGCTGGAAAGGCTCGACGCATCGACCGCAGCGTTTTGGAGGACCCAGGTTAGTGCCCTGAAGAACGGGCACGAACCTGGGGCACCAAACAAAGCTGGATGGGCGAGTCGCCCGTCCCCACACTTACTCGCAGGCGGCGGAGTCTTTGTGGTTGGGATCGGCGATTTGGCGGTACTGGTCTTCGGTTCCGACGAAGAAGCGGACGAAAGGAGTGGAGGTGGGCTCATCGACCATGGTCTCGACCTGCCAGATCATGCCGCCTTTGCAGACTCCGGCGTTGGAGAGGGGAGTACGTTGGCTTCCAGAATAGTAGTAAAAATCGTCTTTGCCATGGCCGACGAGCGGGTCAGCGGAGGTTTGGAGTGTGCCCTGCGCGCTTAATTTGAGAAGAAGACGTCCGTCTTCGGTGGGAAGAGGTGGGGCATTTTTCTGACGAAAGTTGATACGGGCCCATCCGGAAAATCCGGCGGGAATCAAGAAACGCTCGGGCGCGCGCCGGTGAAAAACGAGATCGAAAGCGGCGGGACCGACGACGATCGCGGCGAGGATGAGCGGAAATCCGAGAACCAGAAATATTATGTTGCGGCCAGCGGAGTTGAGCATATCGGTCTAACGCTTCATTTGCGATGTGGCGGGCAGAGGATGGGAATGACCTCGCGCTTGTTGCGGCGAAAGACGCGGAAATCGGCTTCGTCGGTGGTAAGAACGATATAGCGCGGATAAAGTTCGCTCATGCGGATGAGGCAAAGATCGGCCAAGTCTGGATGGCGGTCGGCGTAGCGGCGCGCAAGTTGGTGAAGAGAGTCGATGTGTTTGTCGCAGTCGAACGCGAGGCTTACGACATGTTCCTGCAGCATCTCCATCACCGCTAGAGCGGATCGAAGATGGAATGCGGTCTCGGCCAGCACCGCTTCACAGGTAATGGCTGGCCAATCAATCCGTTCGCTGATCTCGTCAGCCCAGTCATGGTATTGGTCGTAGTCGCGAACCAAGGCTACCAAGAAACCTGTGTCGGCGATGGCATTCATCCTCGCGAAAATCCTTTGCGGGTCGAGAGATCCCTGGGACCGCCCTTGATGATGCCAGAAAATTTACGCCAGGCTTGATTGCCAGCCGCCGCCCGATCTCTGGCCAGCGTCGTTTCGAGCGACTGGCGCACGACGCTTGCGACCGGTAGTCCCGTGCTGCGAGCCTTCTTTCTAAGCTGCTCGAAAAGGTCTTCCGGCAGCCGAACGGTGAGTGTATTACTCATATGGCGGGATTGTAACACATCTTCGAACCGGGGGACTACCGCGTTCTAACTCCGGTTTCCGACTCTTTCGGCGTGCAGCGATCTGCAGAGCTTGAACGCGAATTTCTCCGCGTTGCAGGGCGGAGATTCCTTCGGCGGCGGCGCGTGCCGCGGAGAGGGTCGTGATGGTTGTGATGCGCGCGGTAACGGCTGCGCGCCGGATGGCTTTCTCGTCGAAGTAAGGGTCGGGACCATGCGGGGTGTTGACGATCAACTGGATGCGATCGGCCTTGATCAGGTCGACGGCGTTGGGGCGTCCTTCTTTGACTTTGTAGACGCGATCGACGGCGAGGCCGGCTTCTTCAAGGATGTCAGCGGTGCCGTGGGTCGCGACCAATTTGAATCCCATATCGACGAAGCGGCGTGCGACTTCGACGACGTGCGGCTTATCGTGATCAGTAACGCTGATGAACAGCGTTCCTTGCGTCGGCAGTTTTTGTCCGGCGGCGATTTGGGCTTTGGCAAAGGCTTCGCCGAAATTGTCGGCGACGCCCATGACTTCTCCGGTGGAACGCATCTCGGGCCCGAGAACGGTGTCGACGCCAGGAAATTTCGACCAGGGGAAGACGGGCGACTTGACGAAGAAACAGCGTCCGGTATCGAGGTCGGTGCCGCGTTCGATATTCTCTGGCAGGAACTCGCGGAGCTTACGTCCCGTCATCAGACGGGCGGCGATTTTGGCCATGGGGATGCCGGTGGCTTTGGAGACGAAGGGGACGGTGCGCGAGGCGCGGGGGTTGACTTCGAGGACATAGACGGTGTCTTTGCCATGGGCGGTGGTGCTGCGGAGCTCCGCTCCGGCTGGACGCGCAGGAATGCCCGTCCCCACACTGGCTGTCCCCACACGTTCTGGACTTTCAATGTGGGTGCGGCGGGGGATGGCGAACTGGACGTTCATCAGGCCGATGACTTTCAGGGCGCGCGCCAGCTTGAAGGTGTAGTCGCGCATGCGCTTGAGCAGGGGCTCGGGGATGTCGACTGCGGGCAGCACGCAGGAAGAATCTCCGGAGTGAATGCCGGCCTCTTCGATGTGCTGCATGATGCCGCCGATCACGACGTCTTCTCCATCGGAGAGCGCGTCGACATCGACTTCGATGGCGTCTTCGAGAAATTTGTCGATGAGGACGGGACGATCCTGCGAGTATTCGACCGCCTGCTTCATGTACTGCTGGATGGTGTCTTCGTCGTAGGCGATGACCATGGCGCGTCCGCCAAGAACGTAGGAGGGACGGACGAGGACGGGGAATCCTATTTTGTTGGCGGCTTCGACTGCCTCTTCGACCGAGGCGACCATCGCTCCGGGGGCCTGCGGGATATCGAGTTCTTCGAGCAGTTTGCCGAAGCGCTTGCGATCTTCTGCGAGGTCGATTGATTCGGGCGTGGTGCCGATGATGTTGACTCCGGCGGCCTTGAGCGGGAGCGAGAGATTGAGGGGAGTCTGTCCGCCGAACTGGACGATGACGCCGACAGGTGCTCCTCCGGAAGCTTCATGTTCGCAGATGGCGAAGACATCTTCGAGGGTGAGCGGCTCGAAGTAGAGACGGTCGCTGGTGTCGTAGTCGGTCGAGACCGTCTCAGGATTGCAATTGATCATGATGGTTTCGTAGCCATCTTCGCGCAGGGCGTAGCTGGCGTGGCAGCAGCAGTAATCGAACTCAATTCCCTGCCCGATACGATTGGGACCGGAGCCGAGGATGACGACCTTCTTTTTCGCGGTGGGCGCGGCTTCGTCTTCGTCTTCGTAGGTGGAATAAAGATAAGGTGTGAAGCTTTCGAACTCGGCGGCGCAGGTATCGACGCGCTTGTAGACGGGCTGCACTCCATGCTTCTTGCGGAAGTGGCGAACTTTTTCCTGACCGCCCTTGCCGTCGAGACGCCAGGTTCCGGCGAGGCGTCCATCGGAGAAGCCCATGCGCTTGGCTTCGCGCAGGATGTCGGTGGGCAGGGATTCCATCGGGTGCTTCTCCAGCTCGAGTTGCATGTCGTTTATTTCTTTGAGCTGGTAGAGGAACCAGGGATCGATCGCGGTCATCTTCGCGATTTGCTTAATGGTGTGCCCTTGGCGCAGAGCGTAGCGAACGTAGGTGAGACGTTCGGGATGCGGCGTGACGAGGCGCTGGGTGAGAATCTTGGGTTCGATTTTTTCGGAACCGACACGCTTGCCGGTATCGAGGGCGCGAACTGCTTTGAGCAGTGCCTCTTTGAAAGTGCGGCCGATCGCCATTACTTCGCCGACGGATTTCATTTGTGGTCCAAGGGATTCGTCGGCGCCGGGAAATTTTTCGAACTGCCATTTGGGAATTTTTACGACGACGTAGTCGAGCGTGGGCTCGAAGCAGGCCGGAGTTTTGCGGGTAATGTCGTTGGGAATTTCGTCGAGCGTGTAGCCGACGGCGAGTTTGGCGGCAATTTTGGCGATGGGGAATCCGGTGGCTTTGGAGGCGAGGGCCGAGGAACGCGAGACGCGCGGGTTCATCTCGATCACGACCATGCGTCCGGTGGAGGGATTCACGCCAAATTGAATGTTCGAGCCGCCGGTCTCGACGCCGATCTCGCGGATGACGGCAATCGAGGCGTCGCGCATCATCTGGTATTCGCGGTCGGTGAGAGTCTGCGCGGGCGCGACGGTGATGGAGTCTCCTGTGTGCACGCCCATAGGATCGAAGTTTTCGATGGAGCAGATGATGATGACGTTGTCTTTGGTGTCGCGCATCACCTCGAGCTCGTACTCTTTCCATCCCAGGACGGATTCTTCGATGAGGCACTCGTGGACGGGCGATAGATCGAGGCCGCGGGCGAGGACTTCCATGAGCTCTTCGCGGTTGTAAGCGATGCCGCCACCGGTGCCGCCGAGGGTGAAGCTGGGGCGGATGATTACCGGGAAACCGATTTTTCCGGCGAACTCGATACCGTCCTTGAGATTGTTGACGAGCGCGGACTTGGGGACATCGAGGCCGATGCGCTGCATGGCATCTTTGAAAAAGAGACGGTCTTCGGCCTTCTTGATGGCGCTGATCTGGGCTCCGATGAGATGGACGTTGTACTTTTCGAGCACGCCGCTATCGGCGAGTTCGATGGCGAGGTTGAGGGCGGTTTGTCCGCCGACGGTGGGCAGGACGGCAAAGCCGGCGCTCGGCGCCATTTCTCGCTCGACGCGAATGATCTCTTCGAGATATTCGCGAGTGAGGGGCTCGATGTAGGTGCGGTCGGCCGACTCGGGATCGGTCATGATGGTGGCCGGATTCGAGTTGGCGAGCACGACTTCGAAGCCTTCGGCCTTGAGGGCCTTGCAGGCTTGCGTGCCGGAATAGTCGAACTCGGCGGATTGTCCGATGACGATGGGGCCGGAGCCCAGGATGAGGATTTTCGAGATGTCAGTTCGTTTAGGCATTTTGCTATCTAACCGTCGCAACGTGCTTCTTGTTTTGAAGTCGTTTTATCTTTCCGTCACGCATCAGGATTCCTAGCAGGCTGTAGCTCAAATAGTTTTTTGAGCCGCCTCCATAGTCGCTTTGTAACCCCAGACACCTAGCGACCTCGTAGTTCGTGATGCCATCCTTGTTGGCTTGGGCGATTTCAAACACAGCGCTTTTCAAATGCTCCAAAGCGATCTGCGACTTCTCGACGACGCCATCCGGAACAATAATCCCGCGACTTCTGCCCGTCGCGACGCCAGTCGGCACAACCGCATTCGTAAGAAGGCCACCTCGGTCCTCTGTTCCGAATGCGCTGATCAATTCCGCTTCGATCCTTAGCGCTTCAGCTTCGGATAGACCCTCCACCAGCTTGACGGTGAGTACATCCAGCGCAGCGTCATGAATTTGCCGAATCCTTTCACCCTTAGCGGATTGATCCACACGAAGTTCGTGATCCCAAGCGCGAGTCCCCGCACCTTTGCCAATATAAAAAGGACGAGCCGGGCTTGATCGTGGATCTTTCAAAGCGTAAACGTAAAATACGCTTTGATCCTTCACCGCTTGCATTCCTCCATCATCTTTACGAAGTCTTTGAACAGGTAGTGCGAATCGTGCGGGCCGGGTGCTGCTTCCGGATGGTATTGCACCGTGAACAATGGGAGGTTGCGGTGGCGCATGCCTTCGAGTGTTTGGTCGTTCAGATCGATGTGCGTCAATTCGACTTCGCTTTGGGGGAGCGAGTCGGGGTCGACGGCGAAGTTGTGGTTGTGGGCGGTGATTTCGATCTTGCCGCTGTTTAACTGTTTTACGGGATGGTTTCCGCCGTGGTGTCCGAATTTCAGTTTGAAGGTTTTGCCGCCTAAGGCGATTCCGGTGAGTTGATGGCCTAGGCAGATACCAAAGATGGGCTGGCGTCCCATGAGGCGGCGAATGTTATCGACGGCGTAGGTGCAGGGCTCGGGATCGCCGGGGCCGTTGGAGAGGAAGACTCCATCGGGCTTCAGGGCGAGCACGTCTTCGGCGGTGGTTTGCGCGGGGACGACGGTGACTTTGCAGCCTTCTCCGCGGAGCTTGCGAAGGATGTTTTGCTTGATGCCGAAGTCGTAGGCGACGACGTGGAAGCGGGCCGGTTCGTCTTTCACTCCGACAATTTCGTCGGGCAGATGCGAACGCTCGCCGCGCTCCCAAACGTAGGTGTGGTTGGTAGAGACGACTTTCGCGAGATCCTGGCCGTCCATTTTGGGGATGGCTCTTGCTTTGGCGACAAGTTTGTCGGTGTCTTCTTCGAGGGTCGAGATGACGCCGCGCATCACGCCATAGTTGCGCAGATGGCGGACGAGGGCGCGGGTGTCGATGTCGGCGAGGACAGGAATCTTGAACTGTTCCATGAACTCGTCTGTGACCTGTTGCGAACGCCAGTTGGAGCTGACTTTGGAAAACTCGCGGACGATCAATCCCTCGATGTAGGGACGCTGCGATTCGTTGTCTTCGGGGTTGGTGCCGTAGTTTCCGATTTCAGGGTTGGTCAGGACGACAATTTGTCCGGCGTAGGACGGGTCGGTGAAAATTTCCTGGTAGCCGGTAATGGAAGTATTAAAAACGACTTCGCCGTAGCACTCGCCTTTCGCGCCGTAGCCTTTGCCTCGGAAGACTCTGCCGTCTTCGAGTGCAAGGATTGCTTGCATTGCAACTCCTGTGGAGTGGATTTTAAGGATTTTAGCAGGGATATTGGTCGTAGCCAAAAGAAAGATTCACAAAAGTCGCAGCTAGCTCGTGATCACGGACGGCATTGTTGATTGGAACATTGCACTGTTATGATGCACCGCATGAAACTGGCCGTGCTAATGACACTGGCACTCCTTGCGGCGTGCCTTCCGATCCTGAGTTGCGGAAGCGGTAGTAGCGCCCAAGCACCCTTCGCCCTCATAGTGACACCCCAGTCGGCGGACATTTGGACCGACGCACAGAGTGGGGACTATCTTGATGCCGTACTAACAGCAACGTTGAGCAACGGTCAAGCGCCTACCAGCGTTCAGTGGATGTCGAGCAACGCCTGCATCGCGCCCGGCGGATTTGTTAAGAATACGGCTACAGTTACATGTAGCTTCACCTGCGGGTCGGGCACTGAGACTGCCACCCTAACTGCGACTGGGCAGGGTTTCGATGGAACGTCCACGATTACGTGCACCTGGAAATAAAGCTTACCGTGCCGAGGTCAAGGGCGTGCATGTCCCCGTGTTCGGGGTCACTCGCGAGAACCTTCAAATAAGCTTGGGCATCTGGTCCGACTCGGACAACTCTAGGGCCAGTCTTGCGCCCCGTGAAAAATTCGTGAGATTTCGACCGCTCTTTCCTTGATCTGATACACCGCGATATAGGGTAGCGGCGGGAAAGCTGGTTCGCGTCGCCCGCTCATCCGACTGCTGATTCGTCCCAGGGCGGGAAAATCTTTCAGCTGAGCAGAGCCTTAGTAGATCGTCTTCGCCACACGCCTTGCGGCTTCCGGGTTGTCGCGCTCGATCCAAGCGCAGATGCGGTCGAGGTCCTCGGCTGCGGGCACGGACCAAAGGATTTGCATCAGGGTTGCAGGAATCGCCGCAGGCGCTCGCCCACTTGCTCGTGAGTCAGAAACTCAGCGCGTTCCAAGGCGGCCTCGCCCCGTTTCACGGCTTCGACAAAGCGGTCTTCCTCCTCAAAGTAACGCGCAACGACCTCTTGCACGACCTCATTCAGTTTGACCCCTTACTGAGACGCTCATTGGGTGAGGCGTGCCTGCAGATCGGGATTAAATTGGACTTCCATGGGCTCAAGATACGATGAAATCGGACATTAGGCAATGCTACTGCCTCCGTCCTATCTCAGCCTTCCCAGTTTTTCCATGGGCCAGTATCCGAAGACGGCTTTGCCGTAGATGTAACGCTCGTTGACGGTACCGAAGTCGCGGCTGTCGTTGGACATGGAGCGATGGTCGCCGAGGACGAAGAAGCTGTTGGTGGGGACGACGATTTCTCCGTAGGAGCGGGCGTCGGCGTAATCGTTGGGAACGTAGTCTTCGTCGAGGGCTTCGTTGTTGACGTAAACCTGTCCGTTGTCGATGCGAATGCGGTCACCGGCGATTCCGATGACGCGCTTGATGTAGCTCTTGGAGGTGTCGCGGGGATAGCGGAAGACGACGATGTCGCCTCGCTGGATGGGCTCCCAGCGATAGACGAACTTGTTGACGAAGATGCGTTCCTGGTCTTCGAGGCCGGGCATCATGCTGGTGCCTTCGACCTTCACGGGCTGGTAGAGAAAGATAATGATAAAGGCGGAGATGGCGAGCGAGACCAGAAGATCGCGCGCCCACACGGCGACGACGGGCAGCGGGCGAGGCGGAGCGTCTTTTGGAGGCAATGCGTCGGGAGCCGCCGACGACATTGGCGGCTGGGGGGTCTCCACTTCAGGCATGGTAGCCATATCTTATACGCAGGTGAGGGAAAGGGGCGAGGGGGACGAGATCGGAGGTTTGAGGTTTGATTACAGAGGTAGAAGCTTCGATGTTAATCACTTGCTGGAATCTGACCTTTACATCTGGGGTTTCGCCTTGGGCTCTCGGCTTGCCAAAGGGCTGGAATCCTCGTAAAACTAGACTTCCCTATTTGCCTTTATGACGGACTATTCAATTTTCCCCAAGATTAACGCTACGTTGAATGGGCTCAGCGCGGTTCTGCTGGTGACCGGAAGGACGCTGATTGCGCGGCGCAAGATTGCGGCTCACCGGGCGGTAATGCTGACCGCGTTCGCGACCTCTTCCCTGTTTCTGGTTTCTTATTTGTACTATCACTGGCCCGGACATGGCGGCATCATCTACTTTCGAGGAACGGGATGGATTCGAGCGCTGTATTTCACGATCCTGACTTCGCACACAATTCTGGCGATCGTGGTTGTGCCGATGGTGTTGATCACGCTAACGCGCGGGCTGCGGGAGCAGTTTGACCGGCATCGTGCGATTGCGCGCTGGACGTTTCCGATATGGCTGTATGTTTCGGTGACGGGCGTGGTTGTGTATCTGATGCTGTTTCAGATGGGGTGACGGATTCTGTGGGCTGGAGAGTCGGGCGTGTGGTGTCTCGTCTGTCTCTACGAAATACGGCGGATTCGTCACATATTTGGTGTGATCTTGGCGGCATCATCGGACCGCCCGACTCTGCTATAGTGAGCGTCTCGACGGTCGGCGAATTGGAAGGAGTTGGCAATCATGAAAAGCGTAAATAAAGTCATCCTCATCGGAAATTTGGGAAAAGATCCGGAGATCAAACACACTCCGCAAGGCACTCCCGTGGCAAAGATCACGCTGGCTACAAACGAACGGTTTAAAGGGAAAGACGGGCAATGGCAAGACCGCACGGAGTGGCACAACGTTGTGCTGTGGCAGCGGCTGGCGGAAATTGCCGGCGAATATCTGAAGAAGGGCGGCAAGGTGTATATCGAAGGCCGCCTGCAGACGCGTTCGTGGGACGATAAGACGTCCGGCCAGAAAAAGTACATGACGGAAGTTGTGGCCAGCGATCTCGTGTTGCTGGGTGGACGCGGCGAGGGCGGCGGGGATTACGCGGGCGGTTCGCGCGGGACATCCGCGTCGTCGGGCGGCGCAAACCACTTTGACCAGAGCGCCCCGGAAGAGCATGCGCCGGTGGGTAGTTCTCCGATTACGGATGAAGATATTCCATTCTAAGCGCATCGAAAATGCATGGCTTCTCTAGCTGACAAAACCTGCGTCCCGTGTCGCGGCGGCGTCCCTTCGCTCAAAGCGAAGGAACTGAAAAAGATTCATCAGCAACTGGCCGATCCTCCGGCTTGGAAGATTGTTGATGAGCATCATCTCGTTCGCGTTTTCAAGTTCCCCGATTTCAAATCTGCTCTGGCATTCGTCAACAAAGTGGGTGCGGTTGCCGAGGAGCAAGGGCATCATCCTGACATTTTGCTGGGATGGGGCAAGGTTGAGATCACGACATGGACCCACGCGGTGGACGGGCTGACCGAGTCGGATTTCGTTCTGGCGGCGAAGATCGATCAGTTGAGTTAGGCTTGCGAGAACGAGCGTGTCAGCATCCTCGGACTAGCCAGGACGCCCGTCACTTCACGACGGCGTTTGAAGCGGCGGTTCGGCGCAGCGAGAATCCCCACAAAGCAGCGGGAATGACCATCAACATGCCGGAGACGCTGGCGACGTTCCTAGCGGCGTAGCCCCAGTCGACGAAGCGTCCGGCTAGGTAGGCTCCGGCGGCGATGGTAAACATGCAGAGGCCAAGGTCGGCGGCAAAGACGCGGCCGCGGAATTTGTCGTCGCTCTGCATTTGCAAGAGCGTGGTGGAGAAAACCCAGACGACTGAGCTTCCGAAGTGTGCCAGCATGACGCACAAGCAGGCTTGCCAGAGATGGCCGGAAACTCCCAGCAGCGTGTAACCGACAGCAGCAGCCAGATATCCCCAGAAGACGGCATGTTCGAGACGATGCTTCCAATGCCCGGCCCAGGGAGCGGCGAGCAACGGGCCCAAGAGCGCACCGAGTCCGCGGGCGCCGAGCAGCAAGCTCATCCCGAGAAATGCGCCGCGTTCAGGAGACATGGCGTGCCAGCGGATGGCGAATTCGTTCTGACCCATTACGGTAAACAGAACCCAGCTGGGACCGATGATTAAGTTGCCGAACTTCAGAAGGACGGTCGAACGCAGACGCGCGTGGGCACGAATGTAGCGGATGCCGTCCATGATGGGAGTGAAGTCGACCAGTTCGCGAAGTCGGAAGGGACGACCGACTTCGACGTGCGGCTCGGCGAAGTGCATTCTTCCGATGAGCGCCGCGGATGCGATGAAGGAGAGCGCGTTCAGGATGAAGACAGCATCGCGGCCGAAAAAGGCGGCTACGAATCCTCCGACGGTCGCCCCCAGCATGAGGTTCACCGACCAAGTCGTGGAGGAGAGCGTGTTGGCGATGACCACATCTTCGCGCTCAACGATGTTGGGGATGACGGCGTTGCGCGCCGGCTCAAAGAAGGCGGCGAGGAGCGTCTCGGCCGTGAGCAGTGGATAGACCATCCAAACCTGATCTTTGGAGCGAATGAAGAGCATGCCGAGAACGATCAACATGCGTCCAAGGTCGGCGGCGATCATGACGTGCTTGCGGTGCAGGCGATCGTTGACCACTCCGGCGGCGGGACCAATGAAGGTTTGCGGGAGAACCTGAAGCACGAGAGCTAAGGCGACCGAGCTGGCGCGTCCGGTGAGTTGGAAGAGCAGGTTGTAGATCGCGAGCGTGTAGAACCAGTCGCCGATCTCGCTGACAACTTGTGCGCTCCAGAGGCGGCGGAAATTCCGGTTGCCGCCGATCAGGCGCGCGTACGCAGCGAACGAGACAGACCTGATTTCGAGTTCGGGTGCGGGTTCCATGCCAAGGATCGAGGAGAATTTCCCAGCATACTGGATCCGGCTCGGATCCCGCTTTTGTGGTTAAAAGGTCATTTCAGTGTGGGATTGCTCCAGACTGTGCAAACTCCTGCACATGTGAAACGGGTCAATCTCTGGAAAACTCCGACTGGCCGCGCGTTTGGGGTATGAAACACCCAAGAAAAACCATTCTGTGAATTGACTGTGAAAGGCGGCGAATTGGACAACCGCTTGCGACCAGTCCGGTGGAAAGGAGTACTACCGTGCGAAGTTTGTGCCCTGCTCTTGTGGTCGTGATGGTCCTGGTCGGACAATCCTTTGCACAACCGGCCGCTGTCACGTCGTCGTTGTTTCCCGAACCCGGTGTTCTCGCGCTATTGGGTGGCGGTTTGGTTGGATTGGCCGCTTTGATCCGAAATCGTTTCACACGTTAGTTTCTTCAGTCTCTTCTTGTTAACGTATTCCTTTTCTCGTTTTGTTGCCGAGAGCCCCCTCGGCACTCCCTATCTTTCTCTTCTTGCTCGATCAAGCTAGTTTTCAAATCGTTTTTTACTTCTTCTCTGTTTGTGCTTTCTTGCTGTTGGCAATCAAGTCCAGGAAATATTGGTGGATACGCGGGTCGTCGCTGAGTTCAGGATGAAACGTGGCGGCGAGCGTCTTGCCTTTGCGGACGAGGACGGGGGCATTGCCTTCGGTGGCGATCACTTCGACTCCGTCGCCGGTGCGCTCGATCTTGGGGGCGCGGATGAAAACCATTTCGATGGGATCGTTGAGAAACTGGCCCTCGCGGATGGAGCTATCGATCTGGCGTCCGTAGGCGTTGCGGCGCACGGTGATGTCCAGAGCGCCGAGTCCAGCTTGCTTGGGATTTTCGACGTCGGTGGCGAGCAGGATGCATCCGGCGCAAGTTCCGAAGGTCGGCTTGGCGAGCACGAAGTCCTTCAGCTTGGCGAATCCCTCGTGTCCTAATAACTTCAAAAATGTGCCGGATTCGCCGCCGGGGATGACGAGTCCATCGAGATCGTTCAGTTGCTCGGGTTTCTTGACGAGGATGACTTCGGCCCCAAGTTCTTCGAGACGGCGGCGGTGAGCATCGAAATCGCCTTGCAGGGCCAGGACACCGATTTTCATTGGCTAAAGGTTCACTCCTGCCACTAGAACGCGTTTGAAAGCGTCGTTCTTGAATGTGTTCCTATCTGAGCTTTGGGTGCGTAACTTCTTATTATGTTAGCGGAAATGGTCAGCGGTCGTTGAAATGGCGCGGACCAGGCGGCGGACTTCTTCTTCGTCAACTACGGCACGTTGATACTCCTGTTCGGGCAAAGTTCCCATGTTGATCTTTTCGTTCCGAAATTGCATGGCGCTGGTTTCAATGCGACGCGCACTGGCGTGGAGTTCGCGCACTCCGGTCTGCGAGATCAGTTCGTGTGCGTTGCCGGAGCGAATGCCGGAGCCGAGCATCAACGCGATTCGGTTTGAGGCGATCTCGCGAAGCCGGCGGATGACTGGAATGGCGTCGTGTACTTTTTGTTCTCCGCCGGAAGTGAGGATGCGATCGAAGCCTAAGGCGATGATGGCCTCCAACGACTGAGGCAGGTCGCGGGACATGTCGAAGGCTCGATGGAAGGTCGCTTTCAGAGGGCGGGCTTGGTGCAGCAATTCGCGGCAGCGGGCGACGTCTACGGTTCCATCGGGGTTGAGGATGCCGAAGGCAACGCCGTTGGCGCGGAGTTGCTTGGCCATGGCGATATCGCGCTGCATGGCGGCGAATTCGTCGGCGGAGTAGAAGAAGTCTCCGCTGCGGGGGCGGATCATCACATAGAGATCGATTTTGACGAGACTACGGACGGTGGCGATCATGCCCGCGCTTGGAGTTGTGCCTCCATCAAAAAGAGAGGCGCAGAGCTCGAGGCGGCCGGCGCCTCCGCGCTGG
The DNA here is from genome assembly GCA_963846085.1 of uncultured Acidobacteriaceae bacterium. Lineage (GTDB taxonomy): Bacteria > Acidobacteriota > Terriglobia > Terriglobales > Acidobacteriaceae > Acidiflorens. The sequence continues at coordinate 603,807 of CAWJUN010000001.1, forward strand.
GCAGCGAGGGCGGACTGAGGGGAATCGACGCAGATCTCGAGGGTGACGGGGTTGGTCATTATGGATTCGTTCACGTGAGTTCTTGGAATCTTGGACTTCTCTATTATCGCTGGCTTTGGGGTAATGAACGGCTTCGGATGCCTGGTTTAGAAAACCGCGAAGCGTGGGGCACCCAGCGCGAAGGTAACTCGTTCCTTTTCATTTTGGAGTAGCTACTTTCGTGGGATTGCGCGTGCACACAACGCAAGGAAATACTAAACGGGCTAGGTTACGCCCGGAGGACGTTGCCAGTGGGCACTGGACGCCTCTCGACTTGCGTTGGTTTGCTATATAGAGCCGCTTGATGGGTAGCGTACCGACTGGCAATTTTGTTGAGCCCCGCCTGACCAGCGGGGCTTTTGGTTTTTGTGGAGAAATGGGACGAGAATAAGAAACCTAGATGTAGACAGTCGTGGAATCCCACGTTTCGAAAACCGCGAAACGTGGGGCACTCGGCCAACGTCAAAGGCGGCGGACAGGAATGTCCGCCCCACACAAGCATCGTTACCAGCCTCTGGTTTGCAGCATTTGGGATTCGTCTAGGCCGGAGACGGCCAGGCCTTTCATGGCTCCTACTAAGTCTTCGCTGACTGCTAATAAGACTTTCGGATCTTTGTAGTGGGTGGCGGCTTGGACTATGGCTTTGGCGCGCTTCTCGGCTTCTACGGGGTCGGCGAAGTCGGTGGAGTTTTTCATGAAGATTCCGGAGCCTACGAAGACGGCTTCGGCTCCGAGCTGCATGACGAGGCTCGCGTCGGCGGGAGTGGCGATACCTCCGGCGGAGAAGTTGGGGACGGGGAGTTTGCCGTCTTTGGCGACCATCTTGATCAGTTCGTAGGGGGCTCCGTGCTCTTTGGCTTTGGCGTAGAGCTCTTCTTCGCCTAAGACGGTGAGGATACGCATTTCTTGCACGATCTGGCGGATGTGGCGGACGGCGTGGACGACGTCTCCGGTGCCGGCTTCGCCTTTGGTGCGAATCATGGCGGCGCCTTCGGCGATGCGGCGGAGGGCTTCGCCTAAGTTGCGCGCTCCGCAGACGAAGGGGACCTTGAAGGCGTGTTTGTCGACGTGGTGGGCTTCGTCGGCGGGGGTGAGGACTTCGGATTCGTCGATGTAGTCGACGCCGAGTTCTTCGAGGATCTGTGCCTCGGCAAAATGTCCGATGCGGCACTTGGCCATGACAGGGATGTCGACGGCGGCCATGATTTCGCGGATGACTTTCGGGCTCGCCATGCGGGCTACGCCGCCTTCGGCGCGGATCTGCGCGGGGACGCGTTCGAGGGCCATGACGGCGACGGCGCCGGAGCGCTCAGCGATTTCGGCTTGGGCGGCGGTGGTGACGTCCATGATGACGCCGCCTTTGAGCATCTCGGCGAGGCCGGTCTTGAGGCGAAGGCTGGTGTTTTTGTGTCCGTTATTCTGCGACATAAGTGTGCTCCGAAAGGCAGCTGGTAGCTTCTGGCGATTGGCTCCGGCTAACCCTAAATTGATGGTGCTTGGGAGGGCTTTGGCTGCTGTTGGTATTTTACAGGGGCTTCGGGATTCGCGGTACTCCGATCGCGGTTTGGCAGAAGAACCGATGCCGAGCTGCGCTCGGCTGGACGGGCAGGAATGCCCGTCCCCACATCAACCACAACATTTGCTAACGCTCCACGTAACGGGCGAACATTTTGTGGGGATCGATGGCGATGAAGACGCCTTGGCTGCGGGCTAGGACTTCGTTTTTTTCGTTGAGGATCTCGGCCATGTTGATGTGCTTGCGGCCTTCTACGCTGAGTTCGCGGGATTCGACGTGCAGGGGCTGCTTCAGGGGCACGGGCTTCAGATATTTGACGGTGATTTCGGAGGTTAGGGCAACGACGTTGCGCAGCTTGTTTACCTTGCCCATAGCTTCGTCGAGGATGGTGGCGATGATGCCGCCGTGGCAGTGTCCGGGCGGTCCGGTGTAGCGCTTGGCGAGGCGAAATTTGCAGACAAAACAGGCGCGCGCTTCGTCGTAGGTGAAGCGCAGGCGCATGCCGTCGGGATTGCCGGTTCCGCATCCGAAGCAGTGGTTCTTTTGGAGTTGCATGTAACGAGTGTTGTGTCCGGCTTCGGGGGAGGCGTCTTTCGGGCGGGTTGGGCGCTTGGCGGGAGACTTTCTGGCGGGCATGTGAAGATTCTATCGCGAGGCGGGATGGCTGCTGTGTATGATGGCTGGCGAAAATTCGAGTGGGATGGAGGAGGGCGAATGGCACGTGCTGCGAAGGGGCGAGGTCCGTATTCGGTGCATCCGGGAGTGGCGCAGACGGAGAAGTGGGTGAACGAGTTGCCGCTGAAAACTGGACGATCGCTCGAGGAGTGGGTATGGCTGATTCAGGGTTCGGGGCCGGCTTCCGAGAAAGAGCGACGGGACTGGCTGAAGACTGAGTACAGGCTCGGCACCAATTACGCGTCGTGGCTGGCGGGGCGGGCGGAGGGGAAGAATATGGAGGAAGACTCTCCGGAGGCTTATTTGAAGACGGCGGCGGAGTGGGTGGAGGCGCAGTATGCGGGGCCGCGGGCGGGGTTGCGTCCGTTGTATGAGGAGTTGCTGAAGTTGGGATTGGGGCTGGGCGAGGATGTGAAGGCGTGTCCGTGTAAGACAATGGTTCCCTTCTACCGCAAGCATGTGTTTGCGCAGATTAAGCCGGCGACGAATACGCGCATCGATCTGGGATTCGCGTTGGGGAATATGAAAACGCCGAAGCGGCTGATTGATACGGGAGGGTATGAGAAGAAGGATCGGATCACGCGGCGGATTGAAGTGAAGTCGAAGGCGGATATCGATGATGAGGTGCAGCGGTGGCTGGAGAAGGCGTATGAGATGGATGAGTAGGGAATGCGTCCGGAGGAAAAATTATGCTCGATGAATCGCACGCCCGATTTCGCAGGAGTTATGCGGCTGGCAGGGCTGCTTACCAAAGCGACTCGCTTGCTGACAATTATTCGTACCCGGCGACGCTGATCGCCGTGCTCGTGCCGGCCATGCTCATAGGTGTGCTGTTTGTCTGGTTACATGACTACAAGATGCTCTCGCCCACGAAAAGTGCGGGCATTTGCGTCGTGGCCTCGTCGGTTTTTCAGTATTTTGCGAGGCGGATCCATAATCGAGTGGTAAGGAAAGAGGGGGAGGGTAGCGTTCCGGGAGGGAACGAATAGGATAGTGGTCATATCCACATGACCATTTCTGCTATAATCTGACCATGAAGACAATTGCGGCGGGAGAGTTTAAGGCAAAGTGTCTCAACCTGATGGACGACGTGCAATCGACCCGTGAGCCTCTGGTGATTACAAAGCGGGGAAAACCAGTCGCGAAATTGGTGCCGGTCGAGAGCAAGAAAGACAATTGGATCGGCAGATTGAACGGCAAGATGCGGATTGTGGGTGATATTGAATCTCCTGTCGTGCCGCTCGAAGACTGGGACGTCTTGCGGTGATTTTGCTCGATACTCACGTAGTCGCTTGGGCGGCGGACGATCCAAAGCGACTCTCGCGGGACGCTACCTCTGCAATTCAGCGGGCGCGCCGAGGCGAGGGCCTTGCGGTTTCGGCGATGACAGTATGGGAACTTGCCCAGCTAGTAGCGAGCGGCCGGGTGCAGGTCTACGGGTCGGTGGAGACATCCGTCAGGGTGTTGATCGAGGGCATGACAGTAATTCCGATCACTCCGGAAATTGCGGCATTGACGACGCAGTTCCCCGAGGATTATCCGCGCGATCCGGCGGATCGCATCATTGGTGCCACAGCTCGCGCCGAGGGCCTGACACTGGTCACACGGGACGAGAGGATTCGGAATTGTGCACTATTGAAAACAGTTTGGTAAGTCGTCGGGCTCGATAAGAGTTGTTTTGCGAGGATGTTTCCCGTGGGATTTCTTCTACTTGGTATCGTCGTCATTGTTTCGCTCGTGCTAGCCGTAGGAGCTTGGCGAGGTTACGAAGCGGAACTTCGCAGGAATTCCGGCCACAAGTCTCCTATTGACCCGTTCACAGAGATTCCATTGGGCGATTCAAGTCTTGCAGTCGACACCACGCATAGCCATGCGTCCCATCACGGCGATTTTGGGTGTGGCGGCTCGCACCACATCGGATGCGACAGCGGCGGACACGGCTGCTTCGATGGTGGCGGGCACCACTAAAACGTAGGTTCTTGGTGAGATACGAAGACGCGGTCGAGGGCTCCCGCGCCACACTTCTCGGTCCCAATTCTTCCAGTTTTGGGTCGGACGGGCGAGTCGCCCGTCCCCACACTGAAGACAATCCATCTAGTCGTAGTACTCCAGGCCCAGGTGCGTGATTAGTTCTTCGCCTTTCAGGTGGCGGAGAGTATTTTTTAGCTTCATCAACTGGATGAAGAGATCGTGCTCGGGATAGAGGCCGGGCGCGGTCATAGGACTCTTGAAGTAGAAGCTGAGCCACTCTTGAATTCCGAGACGGCGAAGTTCGGGAGTGCGCTGCGCTAGATCGAGGAAGAGGATCAGGTCGAGCACGATGGGCGCGGCGAGGATCGAGTCGCGACAGAGGAAATCGACTTTGATCTGCATGGGATAGCCGAGCCATCCGAAGATGTCGATGTTGTCCCATCCTTCTTTGTTGTCGCCGCGCGGCGGGTAGTAGTTAATGCGAACCTTGTGGAAGATATTGCCGTAAAGCTCGGGATAGAGCGCGGGCTGCAGGATGTGTTCGAGGGCTCCGAGCTTCGATTCTTCTTTGGTCTTGAAGCTGCCGGGATCATCGAGGACCTCGCCGTCGCGGTTGCCTAGGATGTTGGTCGAGTACCAGCCACTCAATCCGAGGAGACGGGCTTTGAAGGCGGGGGCGAGCACGGTCTTGATCAGGGTCTGCCCGGTTTTGAAATCTTTGCCGCAGATGGGAACTTCGCGTTCACGGGCGAGTTCGAGCATGGCGGGGATGTCGACTGTGAGATTCGGCGCGCCGTTGGCGAAGGGTACACCCTCCATGAGCGAGGCGTAGGCGTAGAGCATCGAGGGAGCGATGTTCTTGTCGTTCGCGAGCATCGCTTTCTCGAGAGACTTTCACGCTTTGATGGATGGCTGTCGGCTTGATGAAGGTCTCGGTCGAAGCGCACCAGATGGTGATCAGGCGACTGGCCTTGCTCGATTTTTTGAAGTCGCGGATGTCCTGGCGAAGTTGCTCGGCCAGATCCATCTTGTTCTTGCCCTTCTTGACGTTGGGGCCGTCAATTTTTTTGACGTAGTTGTGATCGAAGACGGCCTTCATGGGCGTGATGGCGCTGAGACGGCCTTTCACTTTGTCGAGGAGATCGCGCTCGAGGACTCCGGCATTGCGGGCGGCGGCGTACATGTTGTCTTCGAAGATGTCCCATCCGGTGAAGACGAGATCGTTGAGGCCGGCGAGTGGAACGAATTCGTTGATCTTGGGAGAGCGCCCGTCGGTGCGCTTGCCGAGGCGGATCGTACCCATCTGGGTGAGCGATCCGATGGGGTGGGCGATTCCCTTCCGCACGGCTTCGACGCCCGCGACGAAAGTTGTTGCCACGGCGCCCATGCCTGGGATCATGACGCCCAGTTTTCCTTTGGCTGGTTCGATGGTGTGGCCTTCATGTGCGGCTGGGTTGTGCGGTTGACTCGGGAGACTTCACTTCGATGGTTGCTTTGTTTCCTGCTTTGGCGGCAGGAGTTTTTACCTTCGCCATAGTTTGGCTGCTTCCTTATTAGAACTGTGGGATGTATGCAAACCAAGTATGTTCTCGTACCGGGAGGGCTTTTGCAAACAAGAGGAGGTTGAATCCGCCGGAAATCCAATTCAATGGCGTATAAGGGGCATTTGTTGGTTGGCGGGGCGCGAAGAAACCTGGCTCAGCGAATTCGCGATCGATTACCGTTGTAACCACTCCGCACCAATGCGGCACATCGATTTTTTTCGTTGGACGGACGCGGGCAATTGCCTCATAGTTGAGTCAGTTCGAAACCGCTAGGCAGCGGTTGCTCGAACCCGATGTTTGCGTTCAGCCTTGTACGCTGCGTTGCAAATCTGCTGACCCCGTTGATCTCCCACTTAATCTAGGCGCACGTTCTCAGCTTTCTCTTTGGGCGTGAGCTTTCTAGACCAAGACAAGGAGACCGTATGAACTCGATCCGCACATTCGCATATGCCGCCGTTCTGAGCTTGACCATTTTCGCCGCTCAGCCCACCCCTGCTGCCGCAGAAGAAGTCCACGGCAGGTTCACTTTATCGCACGATGTTCATTTGCAGAAGATCGTTTTGCATCCGGGAGACTACACGTTCTCGGTGAAGACGATGGGCGCATCCGAGTTCCTGATGTTGCGAGGAACGAATGGTGGAACGGATGCCATGCTGGTGGTGAATGACGTGGACGCGACAGCGCCAAAAGGAGGGAGCCGCCTGGTGCTCGTCTCGCGGGATGGACAGAGTTTCGCGAGCACGATGTCATTGGCGGATTACGACATGACGCTGCGCTTTAGCGTTCCGTCTGATGCAAAACTGAAATAGCGCAATCAACAAAGATTCAGCTGCGCCAAGCCGCTCTTGGACCACATCGCAGCTGACCCGCCGGGAGCAGCCCTCATCGCCTGCTCCCGGTTTTTTTCAGGTCTCAGGTCTCAGATGAAACGCTAGTGCGGAGGGAGAGTCACGTTCTGCTCGCCTGCGTGCAGCGGGTAAGTCTTCTCGTGCCAGAGCAAGACTCCCGAGATTTGGGACGGTAGGTGGATCGTCGCTTGGATTCCGCGGTCGTCCTGTGTGTATTCGACATGAATGTCACCTTTTGGAGTTGGCATCGAGGCGTCCACGTGGCGAAGTCCGGCTGGATTTGGCTCGATGGTGACGGTGGAGAATCCGGGAGTTGCGGGACGAATGCCGGCGACGATCGTCAGCACATCGAAGTTGGGATGGGCGCTCCAGGCGTGGGAATCGGAGCGCGTAGGTTCGGGGTTCTCGGCCCATGTGGTGAGGCCGAGGGCGACCATGTCGCGCCAGGGCTGGAGGGAACGAAGATAGGCGTCTCCCATGCCGGCGTGCTGGAGAGCGCGCGCGAGGTAGAAGCGGAAATAGTAGGTTGCGATGGACATTGGCGGCACGGACTGGCTCGGCGCGGGTCCCGGGTCGCTGGCCAACAAGACTTTTGCGAGCACGGCCTGCTGGTCTGTACGAGGGATCACGTCAAGCCACACGGCAAGGATGTTGGCGTGTTGGCTGTAGTGCTTCTGTTCGGGGGTGTCGGCGACTAATCCGTATTTCTGGTTCCAGCACAGTTGGCGGATCGCTTGGACAGCGCGGCCGGCTGCGGCTTGATATTCTGCCGCGCGTTTCTGATCGCCGACGGCGGTCTCTAGTTCCGCGGCATAGCGGAGGGCTTCGACGTATTGCAGGGTGATCACTGCCGAGCCACCGTTGGCGTCTTGCGGAGGGACTCCGGCGTCGAAGTCTTTTGCCCAATCGACGAACGCCCACCAGGGCAGCTTTTCGAGGAGACCGTCGGGGCGCTGGCGCTGCAGGAACCAGTCAAGTACCGTGCGGGTTCCGGGCAATTGGGTGCGAACGAAATCAGCGTCGCCACGGTAGAGCCAAAAGTCGTGCAGCATGCCAATCCAGAGCAAAGAAAAGGTGGGAATGAATTGGGGCGAGTTGGCGGGATAGCGGCTCTGGGTGATTCCGTCTGGAATGCGCGAGTCGTTGAAGGCCTGGATGGCTTGGCGCGCGAGGCGGTCGTCTCCGGCGACGGTGTAGGAGATGAGCGCCTGGATGCGGGTGTCGCCGATGTATTGCAGGCGCTCCCAGTACGGGGTGTCCATGTAAGTGTCGTGGGCATCGAGGCGGGCGGTGCGCCAGCTGATTTCCCAGATGGAAGCGAGCGACGGGTCATCGGAATGGAAGTGGGCGCGCTCTTCGAACGGGTAGGCGGTAAACCACGTGCGCAGGCGGTCGATGTGAAGCTGTTCGTCTTCGGTGGAGATGTCGAGTTGCAGATAGCGCCACGCTCTCCAGGCGAGCGGCATGAAGGTGCGGTTCGCGGAACCGTCGAGGAAGAATTCGTCGAAGACTCCTGCGATGTGCTTGCCGGCAATTTCGTTGCGGTTGCCTTTTGCACCTTTTTCGTCGACCAAGGCCTCGGCGTAGGTAAGACGGATGAGGGAGTTGCGTCCGGCGCTAGCGGTCAATTCTGGATATCCGGTGGTGAGGTGGGAGACGTCGACCAGGACACTTACGTGGGAGTGAGCGGGGACGGAAAAGCCTTTGTCGGAAAAATTCGGAGGGATGTCGATGCCTGAAGTTCGCACCACTTTGCCGCTGGGAATGAGTTCCATCGCCATGGGTGGAAGCTCGTCCGGGACCAGTTGCCAGTTGGTCGACTGCATCTGGGCACCGCGAAGTCCGGCATGATCGATGACGAGAGGTTTCCTCCAACGCGTCGAGGCAGTGTTGGATGACTGTTCGGATTCGTGTTGGGGATCGGCATCCCATCGCCAGTCGAAGGACGCGGCGTCGATTCGCTCTCCGGGCTCGGCGGCGTAGTAGTCGGCCAAGTCTAGCTTCAGTGCCGGCGCGCGCAATCCTTTTTCTTCTTCGACCTGCCAGGTGTCGTTTGTGTCGGCTACGCGCTGGGTGGTGTCGTCGGCTTGCAGGAGGAATCCGGCGCGGTCGCTCATTTGGCCACCAGTGGCTTGCGTGCCGAAGCCCCATACCGTGGCCGCCAGGATGTTTCGTCCCGCATGAAGAAACGGGGCGAGATCGTACGTCTCGAATCGCCAGTGGGCCAGATCTCCGAGGGCGGGACCGGTGCCGACACGCTGCTGATTTACGTGGAGGAGAAACTGGTTATCGGCGCTGACATGGACGAGAAAATGCGCGGGTGTTTGCGGTAGGTCGAGGACCTTGCGGAAATGAAAGACGAAGGCGTCGCGTTCGGGCGCGTCGGGACAGGTGATCCATTGGGCGGGCCAGGGTTTGGAGGCGAGGTCGGGGGAGAGTTGGGCGACGAGGGGAGTTTGGCGGAGAAGGAGTATTAATGTTGCCGAAACGAATAGGCGAGAGGGGAATAGCATTCGGCTCTACGGATCTGGTAATGGAATGGCGCTCGATTCAAGTGCGGAGTAATGGTACAGCAGATCGTGATTGCCGATGCACGTGGGCGGGCAGGAATGCCCGCCACCACACAGGTAAAAACCACACGAGAACAAAGAGGAAAGGGCAGGCCTCCTGGAAGAAGGCCTACCCTTCGTTCAAGTCGTGAGCGGAGAGTTACGAGAAATCGTTTTCTCGACGGTTACGAAACTTTGGGACTTTTCGTGTTCTCGCGGACTTCCTCGCTCAGAATGATTGCTTCGGCAATCTCTTTCATTGCTTTGCGTTTTTGACGGCTCTGCTTTTGCAGGGCCAGATAGGCTTGCTCCTCGCTCAATCCGAGCTCGCGCTGCAGGATGCCTTTGGCGCGTTCGACAACTTTGCGGGTCAGGAGTTGGTCGGTGAGATTGGAGTTCAGCGACTCCATGCGGGCGAGTTCGATTTCGGCACCAACCAGGAATCCGATGGCGGAGATGAGGCGAATTTCTTTGCGTTTGTAAACATGGGGACGAATGTGTTGCAGATTGATGGTGCCCATGACGCGACCGCGGCACATCAGCGGGACGGCGAGAAAGGCTTCGTAGCTGTCTTCGGGCAGTTCGTGGAAGAACTGGAAGCGCGGGTCGTGCGCGGCTTTCTCGGAGATGGCGACGGGCTCGTGGTGTTCGGCGACCCATCCGGTGAGGCCTTCACCGACGCGTAGTTTGAGGCGATCGACGACGTCGGGATGCGCGTTTTTCGAGGCGCGGAGCACGAGATGCTCGCCCTCGAGCACGTAAATCAGACAGGAATCGCATTTCACGAGGCCAGAGGCGAACTCGACCACCTGGTTCAGGACCTCGTGAAAACCGTCCGCCGTGGCCAAGCGGCCGCCAATCTCATGAAGAAGGTCTACGGATGATTCTTCAACTGCTAATAAGTTTTCCATGACCTAAGCTAGCGGCATATGAGCGGGATGTCTAACTCCAAATATTGATCAGAGCTATAAGGAATTTCTTCTGGAAATTCATGAAATGTTTATATTCTGGACATTAGCGGATGCATTATCGCAGGGCAGTTGTCAGTTGTCAGTGCGTGAGGGCTGATCGCGAGAAGCGTCCTCGTCTGCTGGGATCACTTCGAGGGAAAAACAAATCGAGCCGGCTTCTTGCGAAGGCGGCTCGATTGTTTTTCCCAACCTACTGATCTTCTGCGCAAATACTTATTGCACGGCGAAGATCAGGTCGTCGTGATCGTTGTAGGAGCCTGTGGTGCAAGAGGATGCGCTTCCTTCATAACGGAATTGCGCACGCACGGCTTGCAGGCTGCCGGTGGGAAGAGTGAAGGTGGTGGATAAGGTTTGGGCTCCGGCCTTGGTGGGCTTGATCGTTTTGATAAAGACCCAGGAAGGACTGTTGGCGTTGGCGGCGTAGTAGAGGTCGAGAGAGTCGGAGGTGTATCCGCTCCAGGCCCAGACGGTTGCCGTCACGGTTGCGGTGGTGCCGTGCGTCAGCGCTCCGCTGCCGGAGGTTACAACGATGCGATCGTTGGACTCGTCGGAGTGGAAGGTGCCGCTGGTTCCATCGGCGCAGGAGCTGGCGATGGTGTTGGGTTGATTCGGTTCGGCTCCGCCTGACATGTGATCGCGTCCGAGAAGCAGAGACGCGCCGGAATCACAGGATGATCCGACGGTGGCGCATTCTGGAGCTTTCAAGGTGGAACTGTAGACGGCGGTTTGCGCTCCGGTGGATGAACTGATGGTGAGCGCAATCGTCGTGCTGTGGGTGAGCGTGCCGGAGGTTCCGGTCACAGTTACGGTGGCCGTGCCAGTGGTCGCTGTCGCCGATGCGGTGAACGTCAGCACGGAAGTCGCACTGCTGTTCGCTGGCGGAGTGACGGGATTTACGGAGAACGCAGCAGTCACGCCGCTGGGCAAACCGGTCGCGGTCAGCGTGGTGGCGGAACTGAAGCTGTTCTGGCTGGCGATGGTGATGGTGCTGGTTCCGTTGGTTCCCTGCACCACGGTTAACGACGCGGGCGAGGCGCTGATGGTGAAGTTTGGACTCACCGAGGCGTTGACGGTGAGCGCAAGTGTTGTGGTGGCAACGAGCGAGCCGGATGTGCCGGTGATGGTCACCGTGGCGGTTCCAGTGGTCGCGGTGGCGCTGGCGGTAAGAGTTAGCGTGCTGGTTGTGGCTGTGGGATTGGGGCTGAAGACGGCAGTGACACCGCTGGGCAATCCTGAGGCAGCGAGAGTAACGTTGCCGCTGAATCCGCCGGCGTCGGTGACCGTGATGGTGCTCGTTCCTCCGGCTCCGCCCTGGGTAATGGTCAGGCTGCTGGGAGAGTCGGAGAGGGTGAAGCTTCCGCTGCCGCCGGTGGGAGCGAGAAGGTTGATGAGACCCGTAGTTTTCGGACTGCCCCATCCGGTGACGAGATCATAGCCAGTGACGGCGGAGTAGGTACCGGACTTGCCGCTGGTTATGTCGTGGAAGAGGTTGGCGTAGGTTGTTCCGCCGGTAGCAGCCGGCGGGTAGATGATTGGGTTAATGAAGCCAATCGTCTCTCCGTTAGCTGCCGCCTGCTGATTGGCGAGAGCCAGATAGCCGGCCCACATGGGCGCGGCGAAGCTGGTGCCACCCAATCCTGTGCTGCAGCCGGTTTGGTCGGCGCAGTAGTAGAAGTCGAAGTTGGCTTCGGCCGCGACATCGGGGCCGTTGCGCAATGTAGTTGAGCCCTTGTTCGATGAGTTGATTACGCCGGAGATTTGCTGCCACGTCGGAATAGCAATTCCGTCGGGCGAGATGCCACCACCGCTATCGGTCCAGGCGGTTTCTGAACTCCAAGGGCCACCGGCGCCGGAGGTTGTGAGATCGGTGCCGCCGACGCCAACGACATGCGCGTCATCCGCCGGCCAAGCCTCGTTCGACGAAGACCAAGTGGAACTGTCGCCGGAGGCTACGAAGAAGTTCTGGCCTTGCGACGCCATCTGCTCGAAGTAAGGATCGAGGGTGCTGGGATCGGCGGGTGTCCATCCCCATGAGCAGCTGATTTGTTTGCTCAGCGGGGCGGCTGAAGTTGTCACCATCGCGCTGATGCAGGCGGTGTCACTGAAATTTCCAGTTCCGTTGGCTTTCACGTTGCCGCAGACATACATGTAGAGCATGGTAGAACCTGGGGCGAATCCCATGGCCTGCGTCATGTCGATGGTCTGTTCGGTATCGTCGCAGGCGCTGCTTCCGCCGCTATCGAGGCAGGCCGTAGAGTATCCGCCGGTGGAGACGAGAGTGGGAGTGTAGGGTTCGGTTTGTCCAACGTTGTTGTAGTAGGTGGTGAGGTCGGCCAGATCGCTGCCGGCGAGTTCAAACAAGCCGATGTTTTGTCCGGCGCCGGTTAGCGCTGTTCCCTGGTAGTAGGCGGCGCGCATGTCGCTGCCTAAAAAGGATCCGCCGGGGCCGGAGCCGGTGGTATTGGAATGCACTTTGCTGGGATCGATGCCGCGGGCCTTGGCGTAATCGGCTTTCTTCATGTAGAGCGGGTGGGGTCTGGAATTGTTGTCCAGGCCAGTGATGTGCCAGAGCTGGAAGGGCAAGTCTATGGTCGGTTCGCGATCGGGAGAATAGAAGGTGCGATCCTCGGCGGGATCCTGATAGAGGCCGAGGGTCAGATGGAAAGCCTTCTCGATGTTGGCGACCGAGCCGGTAAGCCACAGGTCGCGGCTGTCGAGGGTTCCGCCGAGGATTTGAAAACCGTTGGCCTTGGCGAACGCAAGCAAGGTTTCCCAATCGTCCTGGCTGGGGCCGAAGCGGGCGGTGAACTCCTGCGGCGATAAGAACTGGTGGTAGAAGGGCGATGTGGGATCGTAAGCGGCTTGCAGGAAGGTTTGCAAGCCGGCGCGATCGCGCAAAGGCAGAACAATGTCGAAGTTTAAGGATTGGGTAGCGGGGAGCTTGCCAACGAGTTTGGCTTGGCCATTGGCAACTTCCTCACGTACGTGGCGCGTTAAGACGGACTGCGCCTGGGCTTGTCCGGCAATGATGAACAGCATCGTGGCTGCACAGAGAATCGCGGCCAATCCTGGGGGAGAGCATCTTTTTGTCATTTTTTCGTCCTCTCGCTTGTCCAGATTTCACAACACCGAGTCATGGGCACCGTGTTCTCCAACCCAGGTGACCAAGAGTCGCGGAATCTTATAACAGAACGATTGTTTTGTTATGAATATTCTGGGCTGTTTGGAATTTGTAAACGGCGTAGGGGGAGTGGGAGGTCAAAGGTTAGAGGTCGGAGGTTAAATCCACGGTGGCGAGCATGTTCTGCACGTCAGGAACTCGCAGCGGAGGTCTGCCAAAGGCTAAAGCCGAGACACGGATTCAGTCGTCCCTCCGGGACTCACCCCCTTGCTCGGCGATTCCCGGCACTGCGCGGGCTATTTTCACTCGTCCCTCTGGGGCGGGACTTCTGTTCGTTCTTCGGACTGCGGGTCGATCATAGGACTGCAGATCAGTAGAAACTGCAGATCAATGCTCAAGTTCAACAGAAACCGCAGATCAATGGTCTAATTCGACGGCTTTGACGGGCAAATCCCAATGGGCGTCAAGGATTTCGAAGCGGCGCTGCTCCTCTTTCCGATAGGTGGCCTGATCGGGCCAGAGCTGTTTCTTGATCGCGTCCTCTTCGAAGGGTTCGTTGGCGACGGTGGAATTCTTGAAGACGATGTGTGACGCGATAGTCCCAGCGCCCGTCTTCGGTGGTGTGGTAGCGCGGCTGATCGACCCAAACTTTGAGCATGCGTCCCATCTCAACCTCTTTCCTAAGAAGCGGATAGTGGTTTTTCTTAAAGAGCTGCAGGAATTCATCAGCATGTCCCCATTTGGTCTTGTAGTAGTACTCGACGACGAAGGGTTTGTCGATTTCGGGAGCTGACTGGGCGGGTAAAGTTGCGGGAAACAGAACCAGGAGCAAGAGCAAAAGTTTGCACTTCATGAAGGTTGGCCTCCGGTGGGTAGCAATTCTCGCACAGGAGTATCCGAAATGGCTAAGAAACAAGCTCGAGGGAGTTGGGTATCGAACGAACCCACGCCCTGCTATTTGAACACGTTATACGCCTGCCGAGAGGCGCACCCTGTCATGCCCGTTCATGTCCGTTGATGTCCGTTGCTCTGCTAGCGGAGTTCCCGCAGGATGCAGTGGGGATAAGACGCTCGAATTTCTGTTTGTTGCCGGGAGTGCGGCGAAGCCAAGCGCAGACCGTCAGCTAATCCAAAAGAGGAAAACTAGATGCAAAAAACATACTTGCCAAGCGCAGTCAGGCTCGCCGCACTCAACTTTTTCATGATTGCAGCTTTGACCAATTTGCCGCTTCAGGCGCAAACGGAACCGGCCGTCAGCCACAACACGTGGACGAGCGGCGCGGCCATGTTGACGCCTCGAGTGGGAGCAGCGTTCGGTGTGATCAAAGGCAATATTTATGTCGTGACCGGAGCGACCACCAGCGAGATTGTCACCAACAACGAAATTTACAACATCGCAAAGAACAAGTGGACGACGGGCGCCCCGATTCCAACTGCGCGCTACGTGCCGGCTTCTGCCGTGGTCGAAAACGTTCTGTATGTGATCGGTGGCTGCAACAGCTCGTGCGCGAGCGGCGGTGGGGCCACGACGGTGGTGGAAGCCTACGATCCTGCGACCAATAGCTGGAGTGAAAAGGCACCGCTTCCCGTAGCGATTGACAGCGTATACGCGGTCGAATCGAAGAACATCATCTACGTTGCCGGCGGATATGTTCAAGGGTCGGGGAGGGTGCCGACCTTGTATAGCTACAATCCCGCGAATAACGATTGGAAGCAGGAAGCTTCTATGAAAGTTGCGAGGTCGAATCCTGCGACGGGCGTGCTGGGCGGCGTGATCGTGGCGGGCGGACTAGGCGGCGGCGTTACTAACGACACGGAGCTTTACAACACCACCAAGAACAGCTGGACGACTCTGGCCACAATGCCAACGGCAGTGAATGCGCCTTGCTTCGGCACAATTACTGGGAAATTCTACGTTGCCAGCGGGACGGATAACAGCGGCCCCAATGCAGCGGTGCAGGCTTACACGGGCGGGAAAACGAAGTCGTGGACCAGCGGATTGGCTTCGATTCCGCAATCCGTTGTGGGTCCGGCCTCGGCGGTTGCAAAGAAGCAACTGTATTGCATCGGTGGGGCTAATACCGGGTCGCTCTTCGCCAGCACCGTGTATGGCAACGTGCAGATTTATCTGCCGTAGAAATCCGTTGCTGGAGATCGATCGATTTGCGCGTAGCCGGGAACGCGGCGGGAAATATGCAACCGGCCTTTTTATCAAAGGAGAATCAAGTGAAGAAAACTTTCTTATTCAGCGCGGTGCTGTTACTTGCCGCTGGCAACGCCTTCGCTAGCTCCACTTCACAGAAGTGGACAGCGGGCTGGGACAGTTTCGGCGAGCCCCTCAACTACAAGACGAGCAGCATCACATGGTCGGTCAACTCGACGAAAAAGACTTTGACGGTAACCTTCAAATTGGAGGGAGCGAGACCCAACAAGCTTTACCAGCCCGGAATCAATTTTTTCTGTACGACATTCTCGGCAACGTTCGGTAATTATCCGGTGAACGGCGGAGGCGGGGCTTGCAACACCATTACGCGTCAGGGAGTGACGAAGGGGGTCACGAGCGTGGAATTGGGCGCGGTCCTGACCGACGAGCACGGGGACGGCATTCTCAAGGTGATCATTGGACCGATTGCCGCGGGCAGTTATGTGCTCGAATTTCAGACGCGCGATAGTGTGGGGTGCAATTTGATTGGCGGAGACGGCAACTCCGACTGCAATGTCGATTTTCAATCTCCTGGGCCGACGTTTGGGGATACGACGACGATTACGGTCCCGTAGTGCGGTTGGCAGGATCAACAGCTCTGAGACGCAGAGCGAAACAATTTTTTAATATTTCTAATTCTGGAGATGCGCGATGAAAAAATTATTGATGATTGCGTTGCTGCTTTCCGCGAGCGCATGCTTTGCGGCGTCAACCACACAGAAGTGGACTGCCGGGTGGGACAACTTCGGCGAACCACTCAATTATACGAAGAGCAAAGTCGCGTGGTCTGTGAATGCGACCAGCAAAAAGTTGACGGTCACCTATACGCTGGTGAGCGCGATCCCGGGGAAACTTTACCAGGTCGATTTGGCATTCTTCTGCTCGACGTTTGCCAGCACGTTTGGGCAGTTCCCGGTGCAGGGGCTGGTCAACGGGGATTGTCAGACGCTCACGCGGCAGAACGTGACCGCGAGCGCGGCGTACGCCGAGGTGGGAGTGGTGACGACAGACCTCAACGGGAATGGCGTGTTTGCGGTTTCGATCGGGCCGATTGCCGCCGGAACCTACAAAGTGGAGTTCCGCGCGCTGGACGGGGCGGGATGTAATCTGACCGGCGGGGCGGGTAACGGGTCCGACTGCGACTCGGATTTCCAGTCGCCTGGTCCGTTTGGGACGACAACTACGATCGTTATTCCGTAAAGGCGTTGTCAGAAGCTTCGCTCGAATCTGGACGTGTTCGGCCCGCGGGGTAAAGCCGGGCCGACGCGTCCCAGTGTTAAAATTGCATGTGACCGCCAATTCCCTTCGCCTGATTGCCATCGATATTGACGGCACCCTGCTGAACCCCGAATTCCGTATTTCCGAAACCGACCTCGCGACGCTGCGCCGCGCCCACTCTGAGGGGATCGAGGTCATCCTCGTTACGGGACGCCGCCATACGTTCGCCATGCCGATTGCGCAACTCCTGGGATTTGATCTCTGGTTGATCAGTTCCAACGGCGCGGTGACGCGGTCGCTGTCAGGCGAGACGTTCCACCGCGATCTGCTGCCGGCGGCGACCTGCGGGAAGCTGGTGGAGGCGATGCAAGAATTTCGCGGCCAGACCGTTCTAACCTTTGACGGCGGCGGGGCAGGAACCATCGTGATCGAGCGGCTCGATGAGCTGGAGGCGAGTATCCAGCGCTGGCTGGAGAAGAATATGGAGTACATCCAGTTCGTGGTGCCGATCGAGAAATCGCTGACGACCGATCCGGTGCAGGCGATGTTCTGCGGTCCGGTAGACGATATGTTGCGGGCGCAGGCGGCTCTGGCAAGTTGCGGGCTGCCGATTACGGTGTTGCGCACCGAGTATCCGGGGCGCGATCTTTCGATTGTGGACGTGCTCAATGCGGATTGCTCGAAGGGCCATGCGCTGGCCCGGTGGGCGAAATACCGGGGGATTACTTCCGGTCAGGTCATGGCCATTGGTGACAACTACAATGATATTGAGATGCTTGCCTTTGCCGGACACCCCTTTATCATGGGAAATGCATCGGAAGAGTTGCGGGGACGGGGCTGGCGGTTGACGCGATCGAATGCCGAGAGTGGGGTCAGTGCCGCGGTGGAGTGCATTTTGCGGGGAAAAGAGATCGAAACAGGGGCGGTGGGGCAGAATGATGAAGTGGGGGATGGGAAGATGGTTTTGAGCAGTTTGTAAAGTGGGGATGGACGGGCGAGATGCCCGTCGCTCGAAGGCAATTTTGCGATGAGATGCGTCGGCATAAATCGAAGGGCGGGAGTTGTGGGAACCGCTTGCTCTTTTTTCTGCGCGGCATTCTTGATGCTCACTTCGGCGGCGAATGCCGGTGAGCTTGCTACGCTGCGGAATGGATTTGCCATCCCACACGATCATCATCTTGTTATCGGAGATACGACACGGCTTTATTTGTCTACCGATGATTCCAGTTTCACGGACGTGCCGACGATCGAGATTACGGGATTTGAGAAAGACTTGACGCTGCAGCTTCCTGCGGAGTCGTCTGCATCGTCCTCAATCGCCTCGAGTTTGGGCGTGACGGCTGCGACCAAACCTGCGCCTCCTCTCAATGAAGTCGTTGACTCGGCGAGTGCTGCCTATCATCTCGATCCAGATCTCGTGAATAGTGTCATCCACGCGGAGAGCGGATTCAACGTGCATGCGGTTTCTCCCAAGGGAGCGCGGGGGCTGATGCAGTTGATGCCAGGAACGGCGAGCCAACTGGGTGTGAATGATGCGTTCGATCCTGAAGCGAACGTCACTGGCGGAAGCCGATACTTGCGAGAGCTTCTGGAGCGGTACAACTTCGATCTGGTGAAGGCGCTGGCGGCTTATAACGCCGGGCCGCAACGGGTGGAGCAATATCGGGGAGTTCCTCCGTTTCGCGAAACGCACGCCTACGTAGCGCGCATTGTGCATGAGTACAACAAGAAGAAGATTGCTGAAGAAAAAGCGGCGCGGCTGGAACGGGCGTCCGCAAAAACAGCGAGCGGTTCTCACGCTACTTCGAAGCCTGCGGCCAAGCCAACTCCCGCCGAGGCTTCGCGTTGACCCTGCGGAGTTCCTCATTTACCTTCAATTGGGGCTGTGCTCACCGAAAGTGTGCCCGCCATGAAATAGCAACGAATGGCCAATAAAAAATACGCAATGTACGCCGGTGTCTTTGTGATACTGGCCGTGCTCGTTTACCTGCAATTCCGCACCTACAAGAACTTCGACTGGGCCAAGCTCTTCCAATATGGACTGAATTGGCGGCACATTGTCCATGGCGTGCTGCTGATTTACCTCGCTTATATTTTGCGGGCGGTGCGCTGGAAGATCTTTCTGCGTCCCGTGCGCAAAGAAGCGACGATCATGGAACTGATTCCGCCGACCATGATCGGATTCGCTGCGCTGGCGCTGCTGGGACGCGCCGGCGAAATGATTCGCCCCTATTTGATTGCCCGCCGCACGAATCTGCCTTTCGCCTCGCAGGTTGCGGTGTGGGCGGTTGAGCGGATCTTTGATGTAGGCGGATTTACTGTGCTGATGGTGGGGGCCATTTTCCTGCCATCGAAGCTGCGCGCCTTCACCGACGCCGCGCCTACCGACGTTAGGCATTGGATTCATCTCACGGGATATGCCCTGATTGCGCTCGTCGTCGGCTTGCTGACGGGAGCGGTGGTGATTGCGTACCGCGGAAATCGCATTGCGGGATGGGTGGAGATGCGGTTCTCGCATCTCGCGGAGAATCTTGGCCATCGCATCGCGTTGAAGATCCGGGAATTCACCATGGGACTGAAGACGATTCATGGGCCGTGGGAATTTATACAACTGTCGGCGGTGTCAGTGCTGATGTGGTGGGTGATTGCGCTCTCCTATAAAGAAGTGACACACGCCTACGGAATGCCGATGGACGCGATGAGTACAACGAAGGTTCTGCTGTTAATGGGATCGAGCATGATTGGATCGATGGTGCAGTTGCCGGGGGTTGGGGGCGGCTCGCAACTGGCGACGATCAGCGCCATGGATCACATTTTTCATATAGTTCCGCGAGAACTTACGGTGAGCTGCGGCATTATGTTGTGGCTGGTGACGTTTGCGGCGGTGATTCCAGTGGGATTGGTTCTCTCGCATCATGAGCGGCTGTCGTTGCGGAAGCTTTCGGCGGAGTCGGCGCATGCGGACGAGGAGACGAAGACTCCGGTCTGAGGAGTTCGCTGAGTTTCCGCGAACGAGAACTTTGCGTTAATTCTTTAACGCCGTTAAAGTCAATTCGACGCACCGCGCCAGCGGTTGGTCGGTCGAGATGGTTGTTTTCCGATCCATGATTGGTTCGAAGGCGGCTTTCACTTCCAGGTACATCGCATACGATCGGTTGCGGGCGGGATGGGTCAAGTCGGGCTCGAGATCGAGACGGCGGCGGGCCGATTCATCGGAACAGACGCATTCGATGATCTTCCAGGGTTGGGCGAGTTCGCGGGCGAAGGCGAGAACTCGGTCGATCTGGTAGCGGCGGGAAAAAGTGCGTCCGTCGAGGAAGATGTGGCGCTGCGGATCTTTCAGAAGCAGGTAGCGGGCAGTGTCGAGCATCACCTGCATTACGAAATCATCCTGCGCGGTTGAGTATTCGAGATCTTCCGGGGCAAATAAAGTGGAGCGGATTGCGTCTTTGCTGATGAGTGCGCCGACGGTTTCGCGCACCAGTTCGCGGGCAAGCGTGGTCTTACCAGTGCCGGGAAGTCCAGCCATCAAAACAATCATTGTTAGGAAAGTGTAGCGGAAGGGGCGGTTGGAATCGTTCGTTTGATTTTCTAGTTGGAAAATTAGTTCGTGTCGCCCATGGCGGTGACGGTCGCGGGCGGCGGGGCGATGGTTCGGCTGCTCTTCGGGAAGAACCGGGAAGATGGTTTGTGTTTCGCGCCAATCGGAATAGCGCTCGGCGACCATTACGTGGAAACACCAGTGACGGCGTTCTTCTTCCGGTTCGACCAGGCCGAGTGCGTTCAGATAAAACAAGTAGCGCTCTACGAAGCGGATCTGATCTTTCGACAAGCCACGGCGCTGCAAATCGACGGTGATGCCCGCGAGATGAGACGAGGCTGTGTCGCCGTCGGCAGGCGCTGCATTGCGATTGTGGCGGCGAAGTTTCTTCTGCACGAGGACGGTGCGCACGGCGGAGTTCACTTGGATTTGCGCGTGAAACTCGCGGTAATAGGCTTCAGAGAGGTCTTGTACGAAATCGCGCGTCCAAGGACGACAATAGCGCCGCGAAGGATCGAGACTGGGTTCGATCTTCAGCGAATCGCTGGCGACGATCGGCACCAGTTCGTGAGAGGCCTTCATGGCTTCGAGCTGATCGTCATCTTGGATGCGAGGCAGATCGAGGCGGTCGATTTCTTCGTTTTGCCGAAGCAGAGAGTCGTGGGAGGGGCGGAAAAGAGGGTTATAGAGGATGCCTTTGAGATGGCGGCCGATGGAATGCAGGATTCGATGATGGTGGCTGACGCGATGCAGCGCATAGGCGGGGCTGGGCGCCAGCACCGTGACGAGGAACGAGAGCAGCATCAGAACCAGGACAACCACAGATCCGCGGCGTAGTTGGCAGCGTTTGGTGATCCGCTCTGAGAATGTTCGCGTCATGGACTCGTTTCTACACTTGAAATTGGCTCGCACTGTCAGGGCGGGAAAAGCTTCCAAATCCCTGAGAGGAAGGGCAATTGTAAACCACAGATGAATCTTTGGAAGAGGCAATTCCGCCAAAGCCCCTTACCAAAGGGAGTTACCCGATGGTTACCTTTGAGCAACCCCTAATGAATTGGATGCAAAGATAAGCGTTTTCGTCTTCGGGACCGGGGTTACGCAGGGACAGTCCAAGTCAACTGTCCCTGCGGAATTTCGAGAGCCGACTACTTGCGCAGGAGGTCTCCGAGGGCTTGTTTCATGACCTGTCCACCGACAACGGCGATTGAAGTGGTTAGCGGAATTTCTTTCGGGCAGATCTCGACGCAGTTTTGCGCGTAGCCGCACTCCTGGATACCACCGTCTCCCATGAGAGCGGAGAGGCGTTCGCGCTTCAAGGCCGCGCCGGTGGGATGGGTGTTGAACAGGCGGACCTGGGAGATCGCGGCGGCACCGACGAAACCTGTGTCTTCGTTGAATTGCGGACAGGCTTCCATGCAGCAGCAGCACGAGATGCAGTTGGAGAGAGGATAGGCTTTCTCCTGCTCCTCCATGGTGACGCGCGGCCCGGGACCGAGGTCGTAAGTGCCATCGACGGGCACCCATGCTTTGACCTTCTTCAGGTTCTCGAAGAGAACGCTGCGGTCGACGGCGAGGTCGCGCACTACGGGAAACTTGGAGAGCGGTTCGAGTTTAATCGGCTTCTCGAGGTGGTCGAGGAGCGAGGAGCAGGCCATGCGGGCGCGTCCATTGATAAGCATGGCGCAGGAGCCGCAGATTTCTTCGAGGCAGCTGGAATCGTAGGTGATGGGCGTGGTCTGCTTGCCACCGCGCGTGACGGGGTTGGCCGCGATCTCCATGAGGGCCGAAGTGATGTTCATGTTCGGCTTGTAGGGGATCTCGAACTCTTCCCAGGAGGGCTTGCGCCTCGGGGGTGAGTTGGCGTTTGATCTTGATAATTACGGTTTATTGTTAGCCATTTAGCTTTTAGCCTTTAGATCTTAGCTCAGGATCTGTCGGTTTGTGCTGGTCGACCATCTCGTACGGTTCCCCGTTTGAATGACTGCGCTCCGAGATCTCGCCGAAGCGTCTCTTCCAGCGCTTTCAGCGAATGTGCCCACCCATCCTCGACAACATCCGAGGGGACCGGGCGCCATCGCGACATATGAGTCCACGTCAGAACGTCACATTTGACAGTCCGTGGGAGCCGTTTCGCATCGAGCATTACTTTTATCTTAAATTTGCTCACGCTGAACGTGAGGACCGCACCCCATGGTTTTCCACGCCTCGCCTTGCCGAGTTCAAAACCCCTAGCGCGCATTCGCTCAGCGATAACGTTGCAGATACTTAGATCGCGGACCTGACTCCTCTTCTTTTTCTCGTTGTCGTTTGGATCGAGCGGCAGTGTGAACGAGAAGCAACTCTGTTTTCTTCGACCTACGGTCATAGGCGGGAAAGGTTTTCCCCCGCCTGCAATATTTAAGAATTGGAAATTTGATCCCACTTCAGTACTTTCTCGGCCGCGGCGGAATCAGACTTGCGTCCACCGGTTCGAACTCAAACTTTGGCTCATCCAAATCGGGGGCGAACGTGGCCTTGGTAGTCTTCATCCAGTTCACGTCATCGCGCTCGGGGAAATCCGGTTTGTAGTGCGAGCCCCGTGATTCGTCGCGCATGGCCGCTCCCTGGGCGATCACTCTCGAAAGTTGCAGCATGTTGTACAGCTGGCGCACAAAGGCGATGGTGGTGTTGGCCCACTGCGAGCGGTCGCTCAAGTTGATCTTCTGGAAGCGGTGCAGCAGGTCGACGATTTTCGCGTCGGCTTCGAGGCACTTTTTGTTGTAGCGGATGACGGTGCAGCTTTCGGTCATCAGGGCGCCGAGTTCACGCCAGAGCAGGAAGGGATTTTCGCTGCCGTCGGCTTTCATCAGACCGGCGTTGATATCCTGCTGGCGTTTGCGCTCGGCGTCGAAGTGTCCGTTGGAGGGAGAAGCGGCCAGGTTCTTGGCGTACTGCACGGCGTTTGGTCCGGCGATGAAGCCACCGTAGATGCACGACATCAGGGAATTCGCGCCGAGACGGTTTGCGCCGTGGTATTGGTACTCGGCTTCTCCGGCGGCGAAGATGCCGGGGATGTTTGTTTGCTGTTTGTAGTCGATCCAAAGTCCGCCCATGGTGTAGTGCATGCCGGGGAAAATCTTCATCGGCGTGTAGCGCGGATCGTCGCCTACGAACTTCTCGTAGATTTCGAGGATGCCTTCGAGCTTGCGGTCGAGAGTCTTGGCGTCGATGTGCGTTAGGTCGAGGTAGACCATCGGTTGTCCGTCGATGCCGAGTTTGTACTCGTAGACTACTTTGAAGATCGCGCGTGTCGCTACATCGCGCGGCACGAGATTTCCGTATTTCGGATACCACTCTTCGAGGAAGTACCAGCGCTCGCTCTCGGGGATGGATTTCGGATCGCGCTTGTCACCTGCAGTCTTTGGAACCCAGACGCGTCCACCTTCGCCGCGGGCGGACTCCGACATGAGACGCAGCTTGTCTTCTCCCGGAATGCAGGTGGGGTGGACCTGAATGAATTCTCCGTTGGCGTAGAAGGCTCCCTGCTGGTAGAGGGCGGATTGCGCAGAGCCGGTGCATACGACGGAGTTGGTCGACTTGCCGAAGATTGCGCCATTGCCGCCGGTGGCAACGATGAGGGCGTCGGCGGGAAAAGTGCGGATTTCCATCGTGCGCAAATCCATCGCGCAGATGCCGCGAGCGACGCGGCTGCCATCGAGGACGGCGGAGAGAAATTCCCAATGCTCGTACTTTTTTACTTTGCCTTCGGACTCGTAGCGGCGGACCTGCTCATCGAGAGCGTAGAGAAGTTGCTGTCCGGTGGTGGCTCCGGCGAAGGCGGTGCGGTTGTAGAGAGTGCCGCCAAAGCGGCGGAAATCGAGGAGCCCTTCGGGAGTGCGGTTGAACGGGACGCCCATGCGGTCGAGGAGATCGATGATTCCGGGAGCAGCCTCGCACATGGCTTTGACCGGAGGCTGGTTGGCGAGAAAGTCTCCGCCGTAAATGGTGTCGTCGAAGTGCTTGTAGGTGGAATCGCCCTCGCCCTTGAGATTCTTGGCGGCGTTGATTCCGCCCTGAGCGCAAACGGAATGCGAGCGCTTGACCGGGACGATGGAGAAGAGGTCCACTTCTCCGCCCATTTCGGCGATCTTGATGACGGCGGCGAGGCCTGCGAGACCTCCGCCGACTACGATGATTTTCGGAGCTGCCATTCTGTATGAATCCGATCTCAGTCGTTGGTCGTTAGTCTTTGGTCGTTAACGACGTCTTTCGCACGACCAACTACTAGCGACCACCGGCCATCTCTTCAGTCCTTAGCGCATTACGATGCTGTCCGTGGAGTTCGAATCTAACGTTTGCGCCGGCGTGCGGAGAAATCCGGCCATGCTTACGCCACCCAGCAAAATCAGGCCGAGCGCCAACGCCAAGCAGATATAGCCAAAACGGCGGCGCGCCATTTCGCCTGTGGTAACGCCCCACTTCGCTGCGAATAGCCAGAGGCCGTAGCTGAAGTGCCAGGAAGCCGCGACGATGCCGACGCAGTAGAACGCGACCATCCACGGATTCTGAAATTCGGCCTGCACTTTAGCGAAAGACTGCGCGGGATGCGTGGCGAGATGCACTCCAGTGAAGCGCAGGAACCAAGTGTGCTGCACCATATAGATCAGCGCGATGATTCCGGTCCAACGCTGCGTTGTGAAGAGCCAGTTGCCGGTCCAGGGATAATCCACTACGTTGGTCTCGCCCTGATACCAGATATAGATACCGTACAAGCCGTGATAGAGAATCGGGATCCAGATGAAGAACAGTTCGAGGAGGAACACGCCGGGCAGACTGTTTAGAAATTCAACTTGTTTTCCGTAGGCGATGGGGCCTTTGAATGCTTCAGCGTTGGAGATGAAATGCTCAAGCAGGAAGGCTCCAATGGGAACGACGCCGCTCAGGGAATGCAAACGCCGCAACAGAAAAGAGGTTCCCTGTCCGGCGCGCAGCGGGGCAACACCTGACTTGACTCTGGGAGCGGCGGGACTGGCAGTCGATGCCACGATAACGGCTCCTTGCGTGGACCAATGTGGAAAACTAATTATTATCGAGGGGCGTGCGAAGGTAAGTCAAGGCGAGGACGGGCGCCGGCGAATTAAGCGGTTCAGAACGGGACACGTTCGCTGAACGGCGGACCGACTCAGAATTTCTGCTTGTGTGGTTCCCGTGGCATCTAGTCTGCAATCGGAACTGCACTCCAGGGAGACGATCGATTGTCGTACAATCAAAGATTGCGAAAACAACTTACAGGAGCATCTATGCGCAATCGACTGTCTACGCTCGTCCTCATAGTCATCTCTCTTGTCTTTTCGTCTGTCTTCTCTCGCGTGTTGGGCGCTGCGCAAACAGCAGCCACTCCGGCGGCGCCTGTGCACAAGGCTGTTCCTCCAGTCGGCGTAGAACCGACGGCGATTATCCACACCACGGTTGGCGATCTGCATTGCACGTTGTTTCCCAAGGTGGCGCCGATTGGGGTCGAAAATTTCATTGGGCTCTCAAACGGCTCGAAAGACTGGACGAATCCGAAATCGCATGTGAAGAAACATGGCGTGGCGCTGTACGATGGCACGATTTTTCATCGCGTGATTCCGGAGTTCATGATTCAGGGCGGCGATCCGATCGGCAACGGGATGGGGGATCCTGGATATAAATTCAAGAATGAGACTTCGCCCACTGTCACGTTCGATCGGCCGGGACGGCTGGCGTACGCGAATTCCGGGCCGGACACGAACGGCTCGCAGTTCTTTATCACGGAGGTTCCGTATCCCAGCCTGAATGGCGGGTATACGATTTTCGGGCAGTGCGACGATGCGGCGGTTGAACTAGTGAAGCAGATTGCGCGCATGGCTACGGATGGCGAAAAGCCGCTACGTCCGGTAAAGATCACGCACATTGAAATTCATCGCGGAGCGGTGGCCAAGTCCGCGACAGCGCCCAAGGCCGCAGCCCAAGCGAAGAAGCCGACACAGTAGTTTCGCAGGACCCTTGAAACTTAGGCGAGTTGCGTCCAGGGCCGCCGCGCAAGAAGATCGAATCAGGATTTGGAAGGAGAAAAGCAAGAATGACGCGTACACCCGGAACTTATGCCGTGTTTGAAACCAGCGAGGGCAACATTGTTTGCCGCCTATTCGAGAAAGAGGCGCCGAAGACGGTGGCCAACTTCATCGAACTTACCGAAGGCAAGCGCGAGTGGACGCATCCCACGACGCGTAAGAAGACTAAAGATCCGCTTTATCACGGGACCGTTTTTCATCGTGTCATTCCCGATTTCATGATTCAGGGCGGCGATCCGATGGGCACGGGATTTGGCGGGCCCGGTTACCAGTTTGAAGATGAGACGAAGGGCTCGCCACATCGCTTTGAGAAGGGCGGCAAGTTGGCGATGGCGAATTCGGGTCCGAACACGAACGGTTCGCAGTTTTTTATCACGGTAGCGAACACTGACTGGCTCACAGGCAAGCACACCATTTTCGGCGAGGTGGTTGAGGGCTACGACGTGGTGGAGAAAATATCGAAGGTCCCGCGCAACCGGCAGGACAAGCCGAATAAAGATGTGGTGCTGAAGTCGGTGAAGATCGAACGATAATCCAAATTCGATCGGCTAGATGATCGCAGCGTCGAAGGGGTTCGGGTGCACGGATGAGTTTGTGGTAGCATGAGATCCCTCGCTGCGCTCGGGATGACAAGCAAAATTTTGTGAGTCACAAAGCGAAACTGGGACGCCTAAGCGAAAGTCGGACGACAACGCAATCTCAAGACGACAACGTAATGCACTCGTGAGTGCCGTCACAACCTGCCGTGACGACGGCCTAGTGCCGGGTCTCCCAATTTATAATGATTGGTTCCTTTCCAGCCTCTGGAGGCAAGTCGAATGGCGTTCAACGGAGTTCCTCTCCCAGCTAACGGACAGAAAATTGAGTATGGCAACGGCAAGTATCGTGTGCCTGATCACCCGATCGTTCCCTTTATAGAAGGTGACGGGACGGGACGCGATATTTGGAAAGCGTCCGTTCGCGTCTTCGACGCGGCCGTGGAAAAGGCGTATCAGGGGAGGCGGTCGGTCGCTTGGTACGAGGTGTTTGCGGGCGAGAAGGCGAAGGCGCGCTTCCAGAACTGGTTGCCGGACGACACCATTGCGGCCATCCGCGAGTTTCGGGTTGCCATCAAAGGACCGCTGACCACGCCGGTTGGCGGCGGGATTCGATCGCTGAACGTGGCGCTGCGACAGATTCTCGATCTCTACGGTTGCGTGCGTCCCGTGAAGTATTACGCGGGCGTGCCGTCGCCGGTGAAGTATCCTGAGCGCATGGACCTCGTGATCTTCCGCGAAAATACTGAAGACGTTTACATCGGGATTGAGTGGGAAGAGGGCACTCCTGATTGCGCGCGGCTAATTGAGTTTTTGAACAAAGACATGCTGAAGGGCGGCAAGAAGCAGATCCGCCTCGACTCGGGCGTTGGCATCAAGCCGATCTCGATCACCGGAACGAAGCGCCTGGTGCGCATGGCCATCCAGCACGCGTTAGACAGCAAACGCAAGTCGGTGACGCTGGTGCACAAGGGCAATATTCAGAAATTTACTGAAGGTGCGTTCCGCAAGTGGGGATACGAGCTCGCGACTGAAGAGTTCCGGGACAAGGTCGTGACGGAGCGGGAGAGCTGGATTCTGGATAATAAAGATAGGAATCCGAACCTCACGGTCGAAGAGAATGCGCTGGCGATTGAACCGGGACTTGAGTTCGCGACCGACGATTTCCGGCAAGCTCTTTATAAAGAAGTGAAAGACTGTATCGACTCGATCTACGCCACGCATGGCAAGGGCGCGTGGAAGAAGAAGTTGATGATCAACGATCGCATCGCCGACTCGATTTTCCAGCAAGTGGTGACGCGAGCCGATGAATACAGCGTGCTGGCGACTCCGAATCTGAACGGAGATTACATTTCGGACGCGTGCGCGGCGCAGGTGGGTGGGCTCGGGATTGCTCCGGGAGCGAATATCGGGGACGGGTACGCGATCTTTGAGGCTACGCACGGGACGGCGCCGAAGTATGCGGATAAGGATGTCATCAATCCCGGGTCGGTGATTCTTTCGGGAGTGATGATGTTCCGCTTCCTGGGATGGACGGAGGCCGCTGATCTGATCGAGCAGAGTCTGGAACGGACTATCGAACAGAAGAAGGTCACCTACGATTTCGAGCGCATGCTGGAAGGCGCGAAGAAGGTGAAGACCAGCGAGTTTGCTACTTGCATGATTGAGAATATGACGGTGCCGGTGGCGGCGGACTGAGCAGCTAATTCCGTTTTTGGATGGGCGAGCCCGCCCGCGTGTCTCCACGAGCGCGGCAAGATTACTTTTAGGGCAAGTGAAAGGAAATTTCATGCGCAATAAAGTTACTATCGTTGGTTCGGGAAACGTTGGGGCTACTGCTGCTCACTGGATCGCTTCTAAGGAACTCGCCGACGTTGTGCTCATCGACATCGTGGAAGGCGTCCCACAAGGAAAAGGTCTCGATCTGCTGGAGGCGATGCCGATTGAGAAACGCGATTCGGCGATTCTTGGAACCAACGACTACGCTGACACGGCCAATTCGGACATTGTTGTGATTACGGCTGGAATCCCGCGCAAGCCGGGGATGAGCCGCGACGATCTGCTCAATACCAACCACAAGATCATGAACGATGTGGTGGGCAAGATCGTCCACCATTCGCCGAACTGCATTCTGATCATCGTCTCGAACCCGCTGGATGCGATGGCGCAGGCGGCGTACAAGATGAGCGGATTTCCGCGCGAGCGCGTTATCGGCATGGCGGGAGTGCTGGATTCGGCGCGTTTCCGGACATTTATCGCGCAAGAGTTGAAAGTTAGCGTCGAAAACGTCAATGCTTTCGTGCTCGGAGGACATGGTGACACGATGGTGCCGCTTCCGCGCTACTCGACAGTCGCGGGCATTCCGATTACCGAACTGATGGACCAGGCGACTCTCGACCGCATCGTGCAGCGCACGCGCGACGGCGGAGCCGAGATCGTCAAACATCTCAAGACGGGATCGGCGTATTACGCGCCGTCGGCGGCGGCGACGGAGATGGTCGAAGCGATCCTTAAAGATAAGAAGAAGATTCTGCCCTGCGCGGCGTATTTGAATGGGGAGTATGGTATTCACGGGCTCTTTGTCGGAGTTCCGGTGAAGCTGGGGGCTAAGGGGATTGAGCAGATTATTGAGATCAAGCTGACACCTGAGGAGAAGACGGCGTTGGATAAGAGCGCGGCGGCGGTGAAAGAACTGATTGCAGTAATCAACGTTTAGGACATGCAAGCTTGCGTGGGGTGGCGGGGCTATGCCCCGCTAAGACGGGGCGGAGCCCCGTCACCACACGAGCCTATCCGGGCTAATAGCCGTAAATCACTTTCCTGATTCCTCTTCCGTCCCCGCCCCTGGCTCGTTATAGTGTCTGAGACTCAACCCCGATGGATTTTGATCAGCTCGAAATTTTTCTGGAAGTGGCGCGGCTCTCGAGCTTCTCGCGGGCCGCGGAAAAGCGTTTCCGTACACAGCCTGCCATTTCATCGCAAATCCGTGCCCTCGAAGAAGAGGTCGGTGCACGGCTTACTCGATCGATCGGGCGGGCGCGTCTCGCTTACGGCTTCCGGCAAATTGTTTTTTAAGTATGCCGAGGAGACGCTGGAACGCCGCAAGATCATCCTCAACGAAATTGCCGAAACCGAGCGCGTGCCGCGCGGAGAAATTGTGGTCGGAGCTAACGAAGGCACATGCCTGCACATCCTCCCCGAGGTGTTCGCGCAGTTTAAACGGGACTACCCGAAGGTTTCGGTAAGCATCCAACGTTCTGACTACGCCAAGATACTGGAATCGATTCTTGAGAATGTCGTGGACCTTGGCGTGGTCTCGCTGCCTGTGAACGACAACCGACTGGAAGCGCAGATGATTCATCGCGACGAACTGGTCGTGATTACCGCGCCCAACCATCCATTGGCCGGCAAGAAAAGCGTTTCAGTCGTCGACGTGTCCGAGTATCCACTGGTTGTGCCGAAGTTGGGCCATACGCGGGACGCTCTTGACGCGCTTTTCTACGACCATCATTTGAAACCGAACCTGGCGATGGAACTTGACTCGAGCGAACTGCTGAAGCGATTCGTGGCGGCGGGAGTGGGCGTGGGATTTATCGCGCGCTCGAATATTGAAGAGGATATCCGCGCCAAGGCGCTGGCGATGCTCACGTTGGCCGACGCACAGATACGTCGCGATCTGGCCATTGTCTTCCGCAAAGACAAGTCGTTAAGCCGGGCGGCCAAGGCGTTCATCGAGATCGCCCTGAAGCAGAAGAATTTTTCAGCGGCGGGCGTGGGGAAGCGCTCCAAATGATCAGGAGGGCGAACAGGCTGAGCGGCGGCGTCCTTTGCATCTGCGTCGTGTGGGTGCTCTCAGCGGCTGCGCAGAAGTCTTCCAAGAACTACAGCGTTGTCGATACCGGCTACAAGTTGGTCGCGGTTAAAGTCACGGGCACGGCGCGCTACTCCGATAAAGAGATCATTGCCGCCACCGGATTGCAGATTGGGCAGAATGCAGCCGAGGGCGACTTCAAGGAGGGGGTGCGGCGTCTCGGTGATTCGGGCCTGTTCAGCGATGTGATGTATTCTTTCACGACGTCGGGCAGTACCGTGAAACTGGAGCTGCAACTCTCGGACAACGGGAAGGCTAAGCTCGTTCCTGCGCACTTTGAGAATATCGTCTGGTTCACCGACGACGAACTGCTGGCCGCCTTGCAAACCCGGGTGCCGCTGTTCAAGAAGCTGCTGCCACTCTCCGGAAATCTCCCCGACAAAGTCTCCGAGGCATTGCAGGCGATGCTTACGGAGAAGCAACTGCCGGGGCGCGTTGACTATTTGCGCGAGGGAGCGGGCGACGAATCGGGCGAGAAGTCGGGAGATGAGGTGCGCGGCATTGTTTTCCGGGTTGACGAGATCAGTATTCGGATTCACGACGTGGAATTCCCCGGTGCTTCGCCTGAACAAGCCGCGCTGTTGGAGACCGTCGCGCGCCGACTTACGGGAGCCGAATACGGACGGACGAATTTGGCTGCTACCGCAAAATTTGATTTCTTGCCGGTCTACCTGCAGCGTGGATATTTGAAAGCGGCGTTTGCACCGAGCGATGCGCACGTGTTGCCTCCCTCTTCGTCCAGCGACGCGCAAGCGCCCGCCGAGCTGGAAGTCGACGCGATCCTGCCGGTAACGCCCGGCAAGGTGTATGCGACATCGGGCGTGGATTGGAAGGGCGCATCGGCGATTAGCGCCAGCGAACTTGCCGCGTTGATCCACCTGCCGCTGGACCAGCCCGCGAATGCGGTCCGTCTCGCGAACGACCTTGAAAAAGTGACCCAACTATATCGCAGCCGGGGATACATGATGGTCCAGATGACGCCGGATGCACAGCTCAACGAGGAAAAAAGTACCGTCCACTACGACTTGAAAGTGGTCGAGGGCGACCTCTACAAGATGGGAGAGTTGGAAATTACTGGACTGGATACACAGGCCCGTTCGAAGGTGTTGGCGGCGTGGACTCTACAGGCGGGACAACCGTATAACGCTGAGTATTCCAAGAAATTTCTGCGGGACGCGGACTCACTACTGCCTCGCGGCGTGGCGTGGGCGGTACAGGTTCACGAAACGCCGGACGCGCGGGACAAAACCGTGGATGTGGAGATTCACTACAAACAGCAGTAGAGCGTGATGTTTATCAAGGAACCATCGTGGTGGGAGAATGGTTTGAATCGATAGTAAGATCGTGAGGACGGCGAGATATCGGATGCCAGCTTGTGAACGCTCACCCCGTTCCAAAGAAAAGAGAGGAAATCGATATGAATGTAAATCGAATTGCGGCGGCGTTTCTGGGAATGCAGATGTTGGTCGGATTGGCGGCGGTTCCGGCGCTGGCGGCGGGCAAGAGCCAGACCTTAACGGGAGAAGTCAGCGACGCGATGTGCGGGGCGAAGCATGAGATGCCCGGCAAGGCGGCCGACTGCACGCGCGGATGCATGAAGCATGGATCGAAGTACGCGCTTGGTCGTGGGAGACAAGGTTTATACGCTCGAAACTTCCGACAAGGCGGCGCTGGATAAGCTGAATGATCTGGCGGGAGAAAAAGCCAAGGTGACGGGAGAGATCGATGGGACGACGATGACGGTGAAGTCGGTGGCGGCGGGATCGTAGGCTGATTGAACGACGAACGGCCCGTAGGTTCGCTCGATTAAACGGACCCGTTTCAGAGCAAAATCGTGAACAATAAAAAGCCGGCGACTAGTCGCCGGTTTTTTATTTCTGAATCTTGTTTAGTTTTACTGTTGCTGCGTTTGGTCAGGAGTATCGTCGCGGCGCTTTAGGGTCGGACGATCGTCGTCGCTGTTGCCGCCCTTGTCGGATCCCGTTTTATCGGAGGTGGAGGCGCGGCGCAGGCTTGGGCGATTGCTGTCTTTCTCTTCAATCACCTTGTGCCGGTTCTCGATGGTTGCCAGGCGCGACTTCACGTCGTCAAATTCTGACGTGGAAACGACGTATTGCGCCTTGGCGGGAAGAATCGTCGCGATTTCTTTTTGCGACTCCTGGATGCGATCGGGCGTCTGAGGATGCGAAGCAAAAGCCTTGGCTAACGTGCCGGGCTTTTTCTTTTCCTTGGCTTGAATCTTTTCGAAGAAAGCGATGAAGGCCTGCGGATCGTATCCCGTCTTGTACATGTATTGCAGGCCGAGATAGTCGGCCTCGGCTTCGAAGTTGCGCTGGAACTTCATGAACGTCAGCGGCAGAGCCAAACCGCTGGCTTCGTAGATTCCGTAGCCGATCCCGCCGCCAACGAAGATCAGAGGTAGGGTGCCAATCTGCGCCCAGTTTGCTCGGGTCATCTGGCGCATGCCGTGGCGGGCGGCGACGTGCGCAATCTCATGCGCCATGACGCCGGCGAGTTCCGCCTCTTCGTCTGCGGCCAGAATGAGGCCTGAGTTAACGTAGAAAAATCCACCTGGAAGCGCGAAGGCGTTCACTTCATCGGAATCGATCACCTTGATGGTGAAGGGTACTTGGGCGTCGGAGTTGCGAACCAAGTTTTGTCCGATGCGGTTGACGTATTCGTTGACGACCGGATCCTGCACCAGTTTTACGCTCTGCTCGACCTGCATGGAGTACTGCTTGCCCATGCGGATTTCGGTTTCGAGCGAATACCAGTCACCCATGCCGCGCCCGCCGACTTTTCGGTTGCCGATGGCGTCGACGTCGTCTTTTCCACCGTCGTGCTTAACCTTACTATCGTCGGGTTCCTGAACTGGAGTGGGAGCGCTGGGCGTCTGATCGCCGTTGGCATTCGCAGTCGGATCCGGAGCAGGAGTATCGGTCGGAACCGGATCCTGCTTCGTGGTGCCGGGCGCGTTGTCAGCTGGAGAGGTAGACGGCGGAGTGGTGCTCGGCTGCTGGGTCGGGCTGGTTTGGGTCTGGGTCGTTTGGGTCTGGGGCTGCGCGCTGGGCGTCTGCGGAGCTTGACTCTGCGCCAAAACCGGCAACGCGATCAACGAAAGAAGAGAGAGGGAGAGTGACAATCTACGGTACGACATTCGGAACACCCCGCGGGAACCCGGTCGGTTGATATGATTATACCCCCGATAGCAAGTCGGGAACCGGTAAGCTTTTCCTACTACTTGGACGCGTTTTGACACCGTAAAGTTACTCGTTATTTTTCGGACGAGGTACCGATTCACGATCGGGTGGAAATTCCCGTTTTCCGGCCTGCTGCCCTCTGGCGGTTCCGGCTCCGTCCGAATCCGTCAGTCTTGCGCCGTGATATCTTGACTTCACCGATGCATTGCGGCCGCGGTCTTAAGTTCTGATGAAAATGGACGTCCAGAAACCAGCATTGTCTACGCAAACGGCCGACAACGGTCATTCCGATGCTTTCGTGTTCTTCGGCGCGACCGGGGACCTGGCTTACAAGCAGATCTTCCCTGCCCTGCAGCAAATGGTCCTGCGGGACAATTTCAACCTGCCGATCATTGGAGTCGCTAAATCGGGGTGGAATCTCGACCAGATGAAGGCGCGGATGCGGGACAGCCTGACCCACAACGGCGGAGTCGATGAGGGCGCCTATGCCAAACTGGCGCAACTTCTGCAATATATCGACGGAGATTACCAGGATCCGCAAACGTTTCAGAAGTTGGATGACGCCTTAGGGCAGGCCCACAATCCGTTGAATTACTTGGCGATCCCTCCCGATTTGTTCGGGTCGGTTGTGCAATCGCTTGGCAAGTCGCGCCGTGGTGCGAATACCCGCGTCATTATCGAGAAGCCGTTCGGGCACGATCTAGCCTCGGCCAAGAAGCTCAATACGCTGCTGCATGCGGTTTTCCCGGAAACGGCGATTTACCGGATCGATCATTTTCTGGGGAAAGAGTCGGTCGAAGATCTCTACTTCTTCCGTTTCGCCAACACCTTCCTTGAGCCGATCTGGAATCGGCAATACGTCGACCAGGTGCAGATCACGATGGCCGAATCTTTCGGCGTGGCAGGGCGTGGGCATGTTTATGACGAGAGCGGGGCGACGCGCGACGTAATCCAGAATCACCTGCTGCAGGTGGTTGCACTGCTCGCCATGGAACCACCCAATGGATTGAATGCTCGGGCCCTGCACGACGAGCAGTCCAAAGTTTTTCGGGGGATCAGGCCGATCGCCGTCGGCGAAACGGTGAGAGGTCAATTCGAGGGTTACCGCAACGAAAAGGGAGTCGCGCCGGATTCGCAGGTCGAAACTTACACTGCTCTCCGCATGCACATCGATTCGTGGCGATGGAAGGGCGTTCCGTTTTTTATACGGGCGGGAAAATGCCTGCCGGTCGACGCTACCGAGGTGATGGTTAGACTGAAGCGTTCTCCGATTCGCGAAGATATTTCAGAGAGCAACTTCTTCCGCTTCCGCCTGGGACCGGAGTTCTCCCTGAATCTGGGCGCGCAGGTGAAGCGACCCGGTCCGCAGATGGTTTCGAAACTGGCGGAACTGGCAGTCTGCGAAAGCGGCACCGCGCAGGTGAAGCCCTACGAGCGCCTGCTCACCGACGCGATGCGGGGGGACAAACTGCTTTTCGTTCGCGAAGACGCCGTCGAATCCGCGTGGGCGATCGTCGACCCCATTTTGAACAATGCGGTGCCGCTGCAGTATTACAAGCCTGGAACCTGGGGCCCAGCCGAGGCCGATCATTTAGTCGCGGATTTCGGGGGATGGCACGATCCTGTTGCGTGGGGATAGTGTCGAATTGCGGTGCCATCGTCGGCGAACCGAGTTCGGAAACTCAATATAGCGTCGTTGCTATACTTAAGAGCATCTTCTCTTCATGAACGACCTTTTCCACAGCATCTCGCACCACGGCTATTTGTTTCTGGCCATCGTGTGCCTGGCCGAATCGGTCGGATTGCCTGTGCCTGCAGCGCTCGCCATGTTGACGGCGGGGGCCGTCACCGCCTACGGGGACTTGCATCTTTATTTTGTGATCCTGGTGGGCGTGGTTGCCATGGTGTTGGGCGACATCTTTCTCTTTTACATGGGACGAGTCAGCGGATGGGCGCTGCTGGGATTTCTCTGCCGCCTTTCGGCCAACCCTGAGACGTGTATTCTGCGCTCCGCAGAATATTTTTACCGCCGCGGCAAGCAGACCCTGCTGTTCGCGAAATTCATTCCCGGCATCAACACCATGTCCCCACCTCTTGCGGGGAGCATGAAGATGCATCCCGGCGATTTTCTCCAGTACGACACTCTGGGCGCGGTGCTTTATGTTGGCACCTACAGCCTGGTGGGCTACCTTTTCAGCGACGCCCTTCGTGCCATCACGCGCGGCCTGCGTTCCGCGGGCTTTGCCGCCGAGGTCATTTTCGGGGTGGGACTCGCGGTCTACATCGTCTATCGCATCTGGATCTACAGAAAATATCGTCTGCTGGATGTAATTCCTCGCATTCCTGCGGAAGAACTGGCGAAGAAGTATGCGTCCGATGCGGCTCACAACATGCTCATCGCCGACGTACGGAGTCACGGCTATTACGATGCGGATTCGGAGCGCATCGCGGGATCGATCCGGCTTGAACCCAACAACCTGGTTGAAGAAGTGAAGAACCTCCCTAAGGACCGAGAGATTTATCTCTACTGTACTTGAGCACGCGAAGCCACCAGCGCCCGTGTGGCGCGTCAACTACAAGATCTGGGGTTCAAAGTGTTCGTCATCGCGGGAGGGTTGCGCGCGTGGCGCAAGGCAGGCAATCCGGTGGAGCGAGTTCCCGACGACGATCTGATCAAACTGCCGACCTTTAATTGACGGCGTGTAGTTCGGCATCTGCGGCTGTTGTCTCCAGTCTCCTCTGGTTCACATTTGGCTCCCATCCTTGGCAGAGTAAGCGCAGTTTGTTATCGTCGCTGCATGGGGCTTACAGCTTTTTGCGGAGTGATTCTGGCGGCGGGAGAGTCGTCACGGATGGGCCGCGACAAAGCGCTGCTGCCCTGGCCTCCGCTCGCAGCAAGCGAGGGGCTTGGCGAAACCTTTCTCTCGGCCACGATTCGGATCCTTCTTTATCACGTTGAGGAAGTGCTCGTGGTGGTCGGTAAGAATGAGGCGGCTCTCACTCCGGTGATCTACGGAAGCGGGGCTTCGCTGGTCGTCAATCCCGATCCCAATCGCGGACAGTTCAGTTCGCTACGAGTCGCGTTGCACGAGGTGCTCAATCTGGGACGAGATGCTGCGATGATTACGCTGGTGGACCGTCCGCCGGTTCAGATGAAAACGATTGAAATTCTCGAAACGGCGTTCGCCGACGCAACGGCACGCCGAAAATGGGGCGTTGTTCCGGAATATCAGGGAAAACACGGGCATCCTATGTTGGTTGGCCGCGAACTGATCGAGGCGTTCCTGCGCGCTCCCGAAACGGCCAGCGCGCGGGATGTCGAGCACGAGCACCAGGGCGAAATTGAATACGTACCCGTGGACGATCCGCTGATCGCATTGAATATCAATACGCCCGAACAATATGACGCCTTGAGTCTTCCGAATCTGCCGGGCATACCGCCCAAGCTTATGGCGACAAGTTAAATTCCAGCCAAGGCTGTTCTGCATCACGAAATATTCATGACAAATCTGACGCTGGCTCAAACTCAACTCATCGAAAGTGTGCTCGACCTCAAACCGAAGGTTGCCACTTTCGACTGCGATGGCACTCTCTGGTCTGGAGACGCTGGGGAAGGCTTCTTCAAGTGGGAACTGAAAGAGGCGTGGCTACCGGAGCAGATTGCTCGGTGGATCCTAGCGCGCTATGCCGACTATAAAGAGGGCAAGGTGGCGGAAGAAGTTATGTGCGGGGAGATGGTGACGATCCATCGGGGCATGCGCGAAGAAGTCGTGCAGAAGGCGTGCGATGCCTACTTCGCGCGAGAGATCGCGCCCACCATCTTTCCGGAGATGCGGGCGTTGGTGCTACGACTGCGCGAGGCGGGATGCGATGTCTGGGCGGTCTCCTCTTCGAGTCATTGGGTTATTCGATCGGGCATGCGCGGCTTTGGGATTCCAAATGATCGCATTCTGGCTGCGGAGGCTGCGGTTGAAAACGGCATTGTCGAAGATCGCCTCATCCGCGTTCCGAGCGGCCCCGGCAAGCCGGAAGCGATTCGATCCGTTTTGAAGTCCGCGCCGGATTGCGCGTTCGGTAATGCGATCTGGGACCGGGAAATGCTGTCGATGGCCAAACACGCATTTGTGATCAATCCCAATCAGGATCTCAAGGAAATCGCCTTGGCCAGGAACTGGCCCATTTACGAGCCGATTAAAACTAAGTAGCCAGCCAGCCCCAAGCCAGCGGTGTCGTTCCCTCCCGCAGCCACGTTAACGGGAGGTTTCATTTGCGAAAAACATGACAAAACACTTGACGAGCGTGATAAGCTTTCGCGCTCAGGGAGCCCCGACCGGTCCCCATCTCTGACGTCGAGGGTATGCATATGTTTGAAACAGCCACGAAGTTAAGAACAGAAAGGGCTTTTCCACTGCGTTACTCACAATTTTCCCCGGCGCTCGTATGGCATCCGAGTATTCTCACAATTCTGTTGATGGTTGCGCTGAGCAGCGCAGCTTTTGCTTCCAGCTATGATGGGCCCGCGGAACTCCCGCGCGTCACGGTTCCCAGCGCGATGTCGGACACGCCCGCACCCGGGTCTGTCATTAGTGTCTCTGCCGGCGGAGACTTCCAGTCTGCCTTAAACAGCGCACAATGTGGCGACATCATCCAGCTTCAAGCTGGTGCAGCGTTCAGCGGCATGTTCACTCTTCCCGC
Source organism: uncultured Acidobacteriaceae bacterium (assembly GCA_963846085.1). GTDB lineage: Bacteria > Acidobacteriota > Terriglobia > Terriglobales > Acidobacteriaceae > Acidiflorens. Next base: position 642,379 of record CAWJUN010000001.1, read on the forward strand.
CAAGAACTGCGATATCAATCACTGGATCATTATCCGAACTAGTGCGCCCGATAGTTCCCTTCCCGCGGAAGGACAACGCACGACTCCGTGTTATGCGGGCGTCGCTTCGCTTTCGGGTCGGCCGCAGTATGCCTGCGCGAATCCGCAAAATGTGTTGGCGAAAATCCAGATGGTGAAGGCAGGCAACGGCCCGCTGCAGTTTGCCAACGGCGCAAACTTCTACCGTTTTATCGGACTGGAAGTGACTCGGCCGGTTGGAACGCCAGGGATTGGTCAACTTGTGGGCGCCGAAGGCATCGCCGATCACTTGATTTTTGATCGGTCCTGGTTCCATGGCCAGCCTCAGGACGAGACTCACGAAGGTGTGGCGATGGCTGGCATGACCAATGTTGCGGTTATCGATTCCTACTTCAACGATTTCCACTGTATCTCGAAGACCGGTGGCTGCGTCGATTCTCACGCGGTGTCGGGTGGAGTCAGCAACACGCAGGATGGTCCGTTTAAGATCCAGGATAACTTTCTGGAAGCATCAGGCCAAGGCGTTCTGTTCGGTGGCGGAGCGGCAACGATGACTCCGACTGATATCGAAATCCTGGGCAATCACTTCTGGAAGGTGATGGCGTGGATGACCGGGAACGTTCCCTTCATTGGCGGCCCCGACGGCAATCCTTTCGTCGTGAAGAACCATGTGGAGCTCAAAAATGCGGTGCGCGTGCTGATTGATGGGAACCTCATGGAAAACACATGGGGAGGCTTTACGGAAAACGGCTATGGCATCGTGATCACTCCCAAGAATCAACACTCGCTGTACGGCCACACGAATGTCTGTCCTTTGTGCCAGGTGACTGATGTTACGGTGCGCTATGCGCATGTCTCGCATGCGGGTGGCGGATTTCAGCTGGCGACGTCGATTTCCGGCGACGGCAAGGATGGCGGCCCGGCGCTGGCTGGCGAGCGCTGGAGTATCCATGACGTCGTCCTCGACGACCTCAGCGCAAAATACATCGGCGGCGCCGGCATAGCGTTCGAGATCATGAACGGCTGGCAGGTCAACCCGCTCAATACCGTTACCATCAATCACGTGACTGCGTTCCCCGACACGGGGACGCACATGATCATCGCGGAGAACATCGCCGGGAATCCGCCGATGTACGGGTTGGTCTTCACCAATAACCTGATTCTTACTGGTAAGTTTCCAGTGTGGAACGCAGGCGGAGGCAAATCCAGCTGCGCTGCTTCGGACATACCGCTCACGAGCATTCAAAACTGCTTTCTCGATTCGACCTTCGTCAACAACGGACTGATTGCGTCTCCGGCCAAATATCCGCCATCGAAGTGGCCAGCGCAAAACATGTTTCCGCAAACTGTTCCGGTGGTGCAATTCACCGCCTACCAGAACGGTAATGGCGGAAACTACGAATTGCTGTCGACGAGCCCGTATAAATACATGGGAACCGACGGCAAGGATCTAGGGGCCGACATTGTCGGTCTGAACCAGGAACTGGCGAACGTCGAATAGCTTTTCGGTCCGCAGACACGAAATAACGACTGGCCGGGCTCCCGCGCCCGGCCAATTTTTGTTTTGCGGCTTGGCGAGAAACCTACAATCCCTTCAACAGCACTGAGAGGCATTCAAGCGCGAGGTGACTTGCGTGGGTGGACGCCTCGGGTACTCCACCCACTCTCTGGAGTAGTTCCTGCCTGCTGATTCTCCGCGCTTCATCAATGGTCATTCCTTTTGCGAATTCCGTGATGGCCGATCCGCATGCCATTGCCGGAACGCAGCCTTTTGCTCGAAAACGAATCTCCACGATGCGATTCCCTTCCAGCTTGAGTGTCAGTTCCAGAATGTCTCCGCACACCGGGTTCTCCACTTTGGCGATGGAGTCTGGAGTTTGGACCTCTCCGGCGTTTCTTGGATTCTGAAAATGATCAAGCAGTTCTGCAGAATACACCTGCTGATTGTAATGCGCCCGCCGTGTGGCTTCCCTCCCCTACAATGAGAAATATGCTGGACTCGCATCATCCCCGGCGGATTGCCTGCCTGCAACCTAGCGCGACGGTCATCCTAGCGGGCGTGGGCGAGTTGGACCGTGTAGTGGCGTGCACGAGGTATTGCGTCGATGTGGTGCCGGACGTACTAAAAGACACGCCCGGCGGACCTCGGCGGATCATCGCCGATTCCTGGACCTCGAAGTCTGCCGAGATTCTGGAGGCGCGGCCGGACCTGATCATCGCGTCGGTTCCCTATCAGGAAGCAGCGGTCATAGAGATCCTTAAGGCGGGGATCCCTTTTCTTGGCTTAGCGCCGCGCAGCCTAGACGACATTTACATGGACATCGCGCTGATCTCTGGTTGCGTCGGAGCCGCTGAGCGGGGCGCGAAAGCAATTTCAGAAATCCGGACAGCGATCGAGGATATGGCCAGGCAAACATCCGGCTTGGCCAGAAAACGTGTGTTCTGCGAGGAGTGGGGTAAGCCCATCATTGCATCGCAACCATGGGTTGCAGAACTCGTGGCTGCCGCTGGAGGAGAGTTTCTGGGCAAGCCAGGAGTGCAGATCTCCGCGGAGGAGATCGCACGCCTCGATCCAGAGGTCATTATCGCTGCGTGGTGCGGGGCTGGGGACCGTGTGCCACTGGCGAAAATTGCCGATGGCCGAGGATGGAGCGGTACGACTGCGGTACGGGATTTGCAGGTGTATTGCATATCGGATGAGTTGTTGAACACACCCGCGCCTACTTTAGTTTCTGGGCTGCGTGCATTGGCCAGTGCGATTCATCCGGCGACGTTTGGGACTCAACCCGGCCTTCGGCAATTTACGCAGGTACCGGGACCACAACTACTCCAGCGCCGATGAATTGCGGTGGCATGGTTTAGGATGAATTCATGGCTACGGTGAACGTTCAAAAGACGGAAGAAGTCCGAAAAGAGCTGGAGCGGCTTGACTCCGAGTCGCGAACGGCGGACGAGTTGATGAAGGCCATCACGCTTCTGCTGAACCAGCAGATGCTGAAATACAACTGGGTGGGGTTTTACATGCTTGAGGCCGGAACCGAGCCACCGATCCTGGTTCTGGGCCATTACCAGGGCGCGATGACTCCGCATGTCCGGATTCCGTTGAATGAGGGGATCTGCGGAGCAGCGGCTTCGACTGGCGAAACGGTCGTGGTTGATGACGTAAGCAGCGACCCGCGTTATCTAGCATGCTCACTCGAGACCAAGTCGGAAATCGTTGTTCCCGTCTTTGTGCGCGGACAGGTCGCGGGGGAACTCGACATCGATAGCCACTTTCCGGCGGCGTTTGGCTCCGACGATCGCGAACTCGTGGAACATTGCGCTCAGCTTGTCGGCAAGCGGTTGGAGAACCAGTAGTCTTGCAAATCGCAGTCGAGCCCTTCAAACAATCATGAAACGAGTCGTTGCGGCGCTCATTCTGAGGGATGACGTGATCCTTGCCTGCCAGAGGACGCGGCACCAACCCATGCCTCTGAAATGGGAGTTCCCGGGAGGCAAGATCGAAGAAGGAGAGCAACCTCGCGATGCGATGCGCCGCGAGTTGGAGGAAGAACTGGGCATCGCCGCCGACGTGGGTACCGAAGTCGCGCGTATCGTTCACGAATATCCGGGGGGCGGATCGGTGGAGCTACGCTTTTTCGAAGTGCGCTCGTATAACGGCGAGATGGAGAACCGAATTTTTCGCGAAATCCGATGGGTCACGCGAAAAGAGCTGCTGGGGCTGGATTTTCTGGAAGCGGATTTGGGACTGGTGAAAAATTTGGCGGCGGGGAAAATTCTACCAAAATAAAGCGACCTGCCTTTTTCTGCACGGCCGGCCCATTCTTTGAGTCACCGCGGGCTTACGTACGTCCGCCGCCACACTAACCCGTCGAGCCATGCATCGTGCCGTATAGCCAAAAAGCAGTTAATCCGATCATGATCGCGGTGGTGGCCCAGGCGATGGCATTGAAGGTGGGCCGGTTCACGAATTCGCCCATGAGTTCTTTATTGTTAATGAGCAGCAACATGAAAATCAGGACGAAGGGCAGCACGGCTCCGTTGACCACTTGCGAGAAGACGATGATCTTTACCAGCGGGATGCCAGGGATCAAAATCACGGCACCACCGGCTACGATGAGCGCGGTGTAGAGCCAGTAAAAGGCGGGAGCTTCGGAAAATTTGCGACCCACGCCGGATTCAAAGCCTAATCCTTCACACACGGTATAGGCAGTGGAAAGCGGCAGAATCGACGCTGCGAAGAGCGAGGCGTTGAAGAGTCCGAGCGCAAACAGAATGTAGGCCCAATCTCCTGCCAATGGACGCAACGATTGCGCGGCATCCGCAGCGTCGCGGATATCGCGATTGCCATGCAGGTAAAGAGTGGCGGCGCACGCCACGATGATGAACCAGGCAACGACGTCGGTAAAGATGCAGCCCACGATGACGTCATACTTTGAGGTTTTATACTGCCGGCGCGTCACACCCTTTTCCACGATCGAAGACTGGAGGTAGAACTGCATCCAGGGAGCGATCGTGGTCCCAACCACACCGATGACCATGTAGAGATACGAACTATGTTTAAAGGCCGCTAACTCGGGAGGCCGGACGGTGGCCTTCATAGCCTCAATCCACGCGGGCTTCGCGATCACCCCGGCGAAAATGTAGGTGAGATAGAAAAAGGAAGCGGCAAGAAAGACTTTTTCAACGCTCTTGTACTGGCCTTTGACGACGATCAGCCAGACGATGACGCCACAGATTGGGACTGAAATATATTTCGAGACTCCGAACAGTTCCATGCTTCCGGCGATACCGGCGAACTCGGCGATGACGTTTCCGAAATTCGTAATTAAGATGCCGAGAACCATGAGGAAGGTGACGCGCAGGCCGAATTCTTCGCGAATCAGATCGCTCAATCCCTTGCCGGTGACCGCTCCCATGCGAGCGGACATCTCCTGCACCACGATCAATGCGATCGTAATTGGGATCATGGTCCAGAGCAGGCTGTAACCGAACTGCGCTCCGGCAGCCGAGTAGGTGAAGATTCCGCCAGAATCGTTGTCGACGTTGGCCGTGATGAAGCCCGGGCCGACGACAGCGAAAAACAGCAGGAGCCGGAATTTCCAATTTCTCAGGAATTTCATGCGCACTTGTAGCAGAGTCAATCAAAATGGCAAAAACAGACGGTTCAGAATAAATGCAGAGCGCGTAATCTGGATAGGCGAAACTGCGATCGGCGGAACTTTTTCTTTGACGTGATGTAGGGCAGGTAATGACGCGTGGGCGCTGGTCGAGGCGATTACAGCTTTGAGCGCAGCATTGCGATGACATCGTCCGGAGTGATCACTCCGATGAGATGGCTTTGATCGTCGATTACGGGCAGCGTGAGCAGGTTGTACTTGTCAAAGAGTTCGGCGAACTCTTTTTCTTTTGTGCCTTCATGGCAAGAGATCAAAGGCTCCTGGGCAAGAGCGAGGAGCGGCGTCGCGGGCGGAGCGAGCACGATCTTTACGAGAGGTACGGCACCAGCCAGTGTTCCGTGCGAATCAGTCAGGTAGATCGTACTCATGTTTTCCATGCGGCCTTCGAAGGTCCGCATGGTGTCGATGGCGTCGTTGGCGGTGGCCGTCACGGGCAGCGCGATGAATTCGGTGGTCATGCGGCCGGCGGCGGAATTCTCTTTGAATTCGAGGAGGTCGGTGACTTCCTGGCGCTCCTCGGGATGCATCTGGACGAGGATTTCTTCTGTCCGTTCGTCGGAGAGGTCGGCGAGCAGGTCGGCGGCGGCGTCCGGTTCCATCTCTTCGACAATGTCAGCGGCGCGGTCGGAATCCAGCGATTCGAGAACAGCCTTCTGGACTTTCGGCTCGAGTTCTTCGAGCGCGCCGGCGGCGACACCTTCTTCCAGCGTCTCGAAGACCGCCTCCCGCTCGTCGGGGGCAAGGTTTTCGATGATGTCGGCAATGTCGGCGGGATGAAGTTTCGCAAGCCGCTCGTTCGAGATCTTCAGCTTGACCCGACGGGCGGGATCGGTCTCGATAATATCGACGAAATCCCACGGAATTTCCCGGGGAGGAACGCGCTGTAGGAGGGTTCGAAGTGCGCCAGCCGGCACGATTCCCTTCAAGAGGCGACGAACTGCGCCTCTCGCACCCACATCGACCCCTCCGACTCTGAGAACGGAACGATTTTGGGCGCTGTCGTGGTGAAAATCGACGTCGTTGACGCGAACGACTTTCCGGCCATGCACGTCAATGACCTGTTGATCGAGAAGATCGCGGCTCAGTAGGAATAAGCCTTCTTGGCTATCGGACGAGGTCCAATCGGCGGAGGCGGAAGATGCGTGAACGCCCGCATTGATCGAAGAAACGGCGGTCAAGGGGAGCAAGCGATTTCCCGCGGGCGTTTTTACGATAAGCGAAGCGACGCGCGAACGATCCTCCTGCGGCGCCATGGCCACTTCGCGGACACGACCGCTCGCAACGCCCGACGCGTCGTAGACGGTCAGACCCAGCAAATCGCTCAGTGAAACAGTGGCCATCGCAATGAGAATACTCAAGAGAGAGCGCGGATGCCAGATGAATGCGACTGTTCAGGAAGAATTTGAGCGTAACCGACGATGACGATACGCGCCGGCACAGGTTGACATGCGGGAATCGTCTGACTACACTCTGCCTTCCTCTTGTCGAAAGTTTAACGCGCAGTATGTCCTGTGAATGATGATGCAATAACGAGAGAAACTATGGGAAAGCGCCCACGTATCGCAATTGTAGGCAGTGCCAATGTTGATTTGACCACGTTTGCCGACCATTTTCCCAAGCCCGGGGAGACGATTTTTGGCCAAAAATTTGATTTGGGATTCGGAGGCAAAGGGGCGAATCAGGCGGTGGCGGCGAAACTATGCGGCGCCGACGTCTTCATGGTGGCGCATGTGGGTGATGATTTATTCGGATCATCGACCGTCAAGAATTTTGAAAAACTCGGAATCGATGCGGCTCATGTCAGGCAGATCAGCGGGGTCTCGAGCGGCGTAGCGCCGATTTTCGTCGAGCCTTCCGGGCAAAATCGAATCATCGTGGTGAAGGGCGCGAATGACACCCTCAAGCCTGCCGATGTGGACGCCGCTGGCGAGATGCTCAAGAGCGTCGACTGTATCGTGCTGCAGTTCGAGATTCCGCTGGAGACGGTTTATTACACCATTCAATTCGCCCATAAGAACGGGATTCGATGCATCTTGAATCCAGCGCCGGCGCAGGCGGTGGATCTTAAGGCCATCGCGGACCTCGATTACTTCGTTCCGAATGAACATGAGGCGGAGGCGATTTCGGGCGCGCCGGTGCGCAATCTCGACGATGCCAAGGCGTGCGCTACCAAGTTGCTGGCCGGTGGCATTCGCCGCGTGATTATCACGCTTGGGGCCAATGGTTCACTGCTGGCTGGAAAAGAAGGAATGGAACACGTCTCCGCCTTCAGCGTGAAGAGCGTAGACAGCACGGGCGCGGGAGATGCGTTTATCGGCAGCTTTGCAACTTTTCTTGGAGAAGGGTTGCCTGAGAAAGACGCTGTGAAGCGAGCGAATCTTTATGCCGGGCTTTCCACCACGGGAGTGGGGACACAGAAATCTTTCTATGACCGAGGGCGCTTTGATGCCGAGTGGAGCGCGCTGGGCAAAGGCTGAGCCGAAACCGCGGCTACCGAGAACGGGGTGAACGCCCGTCCAAGGCCAACCCACGAACTTTGACACGGGCCAAAGCTCAGTGGGCCATCCTCAGCATTCCGGGCTCAACGTTCCATCAGCAGAACTTTTTCGGCGCCGTCCGTCTCGGTCAATTTGACTTCGATGACTTCGCTGTCGGTGGTCTGGACGTTTCGACCGACAAACGTGGCTTCGACGGGCAGTTCGCGATGTCCGCGATCGATTAAGACCAACAATTGCACAAGACTCGGGCGTCCGTGGGAAAACAGGGCGTCGAGAGCGGCGCGCGTCGTGCGTCCCGTGTAAAGTACATCGTCGACCAAGACAATCTTTTTGTCTTCAATGGAAAAACCAATTTCCGTCTCTTGAACGACGGGCTTGGGCCCGAGGGTCGAGAGGTCATCGCGATAGAACGTGATGTCGAGGGTGCCGACCGGAACTTTCTTCTTCTCCACCTGCTGAATCATCTTGGCCAAGCGCTCGGCGATAGGAACGCCGCGACGCCGTATTCCAACCAGTCCCAGGCCCTCGATGCCGCCATTTTTCTCGAGGATTTCGTGCGCCAACCTCACCAGAGTGCGCTCAATTTCTGAACCGGACATCAGCTGCGCTTTTTGCCGGAGCGCGGTCTTGCGAACTGCATTTTTCTTGATCGTCATGCTTAAGGGCGCCTCATCCGAATAGATTTAAATGCGAAATAAAATGGGTGGAGTGGATGGAATCCAAAAATCCACCCTCTGAAATGTATTGAGTCATTCAGCGAACGTCAAGGATAGCGGATCGGTGTAACGCTGTGAGTTTTGGGAATACCGCGACGCGGAGAGAACCCAGCGGCAGGTTCGCGTTTTGGGGGCGAGCGCTGGCGGCGGTGCCACACGCTTGTCCGAGCCTTTTTACGAGAGATGCGGCTGCGGATTTCCGATGGCGTTTACCAGGTCTCGCATAAACTCGGCGGCACGCGCGCCGTCAATCACACGATGGTCGCTGGAGAGTGTCAGCGTCAGCATCGGGCGCACGCGAGGCTCTCCGTCAACGGCAACGACGCGGTCAGCAATCGCCCCTACAGCGAGAATCGCCGCTTGCGGCTGAATGATGATGGCAGTGAAGGCGTCGACTCCGAACATGCCGAGGTTGCTGACGGTGAACGTTCCGCCGGCAAGGTCATCGGGACGGAGTTTGCCACTGCGGGCCCGTTCGGCGAGATCACGTCGGCGGACGGCAATATCGCCGAGCGCGGCATGGTCGGCTGATTGGATCACGGGAGCGATCACACCATCTTCTACTGCCATGGCGAGTCCAACGTTGATGTTAGGATTTTTGCGAACGCCATTCTTGCTGTTCTCGCTGGCCCAACTTGCGTTTACCCGCGGATGCTTTCCCAAAACGCGGGCGACGAGGGCTACGAGCAGATCGGTGTGGGTCAGCTTCACGCTGTGAGACTTTTCGATCTCGGGACCTAGTTGTTGCCGGGCATCGTTCAGGGCGCTTGCGTCCACGTCGCGGGTTACGAAGAAGTGTGGAACGGACGTCCAACTCTGTGTCGTGCGCTCAGCCATCAGACGGGCGATCAGGCTGGCACGCTCAATCGTCGACGGAGAAGGCGTGGGTGAAGCCGCGGCGGATCCGGACTTGGATTCGGCGGCGGCGAGAATGTCGGAGGCCAGAATTTCGCCGCCAGCGCCGGTCCCACGAATCTCCGCAAGATTGAGGCCGTGCTCGGTCGCGAGACGCCGGGCTTTGGGAGAAATCTTTACGGATTGCTGCGCGGGTGGCGGTGCGGCTTGTGTCGCGGCGGCAGGCGCGGTAGTGGAGGCTGACGATGCCGGGGCCAACGTATTCTTTCTTCCAGAGGTGGACGCGGCTTCGTCGGTGGGAGGCACTTCTCCGGGAGCGACAATCCAAGCGATTGTCTGCCCCACGGGCACGTCGGTTCCCGGTTGAACTTTGATTCCGGCGAGGACGCCGTTTCCCGGCGATTCAATTTCCATCACGGCTTTATCGGTTTCGACCTCAAGCAGTGGCTCGCCTTTGGTGACGGACTCGCCTTCCTTTTTTAGCCAGGAAATAAGCTTTCCGGTTTCCTGGGCCATTTCGAGCGCGGGCATGACTACGCTGATCGCCATAATTTCTAGTCGCCCACCACAAGCTGCTCGTGTTTCGCGCTAGCTTCGATCATTTCTTTTACGCGCTGGCTCGGCTTCGCTTCGGTTTCTCGGATGGCCGGCAATGCTCCATCGACGGTGAAGTAGTGGCGGCCGGCAACCAGCAACTGTTCAGCCGGAAAACGTGTAATGACCTCGTGGCCGGTTTCGGTGACCACAATTTCTTCCTCGATTCGAGCGGCGCTCCATCCATCGGTTGAGGGCCAGAAAGTTTCGAGGGCGAAGACCATGCCGGGTTTGATTTCGCAAGAATGTTCGAGCGAAACGAGGCGGCTGATCACCGGCTTTTCCCAGATAGCAAGGCCGATGCCATGTCCGTACTGCAAGGCAAAGGCAGCCTCTTCGTTGGGGAATCCGAATTCTTGCGCTTTGGGCCAGACGGAGGCGATCTCGGCAGTCGTTCGCCCGGGACGGACGAGTTCGATCGCGGCGTCCAGATACTCGCGGCAGCGCTTATAGGCATCGTTCATCGCGTGCGACGCGTAGCCGATGGTGAAGCAGCGGTAGTAGCAAGTGCGATATCCCATGTAAGAATGGAGAATGTCGTAATAGACGGGGTCGCCTGGGCGCAGAACGCGGTCGGAGAAAACGTGCGGGTGAGGATTGCAACGCTCACCTGAAATCGCGTTCACGGCCTCCACATATTCGGAACCCATGTCGTAAAGGACTTTGCTGACCAATCCCACGGCTTGGTTTTCACTCAAGCCGGGCTTCATGGCGCGGTAGAGTTCGTCGTAGGCGGCGTCGACCATCATGGCGGAGTGATTCAGCAAACTGATCTCATCCCGCGTTTTGATGAGACGCGCTTCCGACATGAGAGCCTGCCCGTCGACGACCTTGATGCCTTCTTTTTGTAACGCGAAGAGAACGGGCAGCTCGATGATGTCGATGCCTACGGGTTCTTTGTGCAGGCCCCGCATTTCGAGTTCGATGCGAATCTTCTTCGCCACATCTTCGGCGCGACCCATCTCGGGTGTCATGGCGCCGCGGAGCACGGAAATTCCGGCACGCGAGCGTTCTCCCAGCCAGGGGCAGTGCAACTGATGATGTTTCGCCGCCGATCCGAAATCCCAGAGGATGGGCTCGTCGTTCTGGGGCAATAACGTAAAGCGATTCGCCTTGTCCTGCGCCCATGTGCCGATGTGTGTCGCAGTAATGTAGCGGACGTTGTTCATGTCGAAGCAGAGCAACGCTCCCATCTCGGATTTCTTGAGCAGATCTTTGGCGCGGGCCAGGCGTTCTCGGCGCAAGCGGTCGAAGTCGATACGATTTTCCCAATCCACCGCCATCGAACCGTAAGTTGGTAGAGCCATAGTTTGTCTCCTCGGAGAGCGGTCGCTATTTCCCGCACAGGACGCGCGCGGCTTCAAATACAGTTTGCCCGGTTGGCACGGTTACATCTTCCAGTGGCGGCGAAAAAGGAATCGGAACATGCATCGCGCCCATGCGTTTGACGGGTGCGTCAAGATCATAGAATGCGCCGGTGGCGATCACCGAGGCAAGTTCAGCCGTCACGCCATAGCGTTCGTAGCCCTCGTCGAGAATGATGGCGCGCGAAGTTTTCTTCGCCGAGTCCACCAGTGTCTTCTCGTCGAGCGGCCACATCGTACGCGGATCGACGACCTCGGCGCTGATTCCGATCTCTTCCAACAAGGTCGCGGCGCCCAATGCTACCTGCACCATGCTGCTGGTCGCGACCAGGGTAATATCCTCGCCCACCCGTTTGATGTCGGCAACGCCGAGCGGAACGATATAGTCGGCTTCGGGAACCTCGCCTTTCAGCTTGTACATCATTTTGTCTTCGAAGAAGACCACCGGATTCTCGTCGCGTATCGCGGCTTTTAGCAGTCCCTTGGCATCGTACGGTGTCGAAGGCAACACGACCTTTAGTCCTGGAACATGGCAGTACCAGGCGTGGAGAGACTGCGAGTGTTGCGCTGCCGAACGCCGCGTGGCTCCCATCGTGGTTCGCATCACCATGGGTACTTTCCACTTCCCGCCCGACATGTAATGAACCTTGGCGGCCTGATTGACCATCTGGTCCATGGTCAAGGTGATGAAATCGCCAAACATGATGTCGACCACGGGACGCATTCCGGTCATGGCCGCTCCGACCGCCATTCCGGTGAAACCAGCCTCGGAGATTGGAGTGTCGACGACGCGGTCCTGGCCGAACTCTTCCAATAGACCGGAAAGAACTTTGAAGGGCGTTCCTGCCTCGGCCACATCCTCGCCCATGATGCAGACCGTGGGATCGCGACGCATCTCTTCCGCGAGAGCCTCACGGATGGCTTGGCCGAAGGTTAACTCCCGAACCGCCGTCTCAGGCATAGACGTCCTCCGCCACTTCATTGACATTGGGATACGCCGCCGCCACTGCGAAATCGACAGCTTTTTTCATCTCAGACTCGAGGTCGGCCTGCACTTGAGCCAAGGCTGCTGTGTCGGCCAGATTCTGCTCAACCAGCCATTTGCCGAAATTCAGGATCGGATCGCGCTCGGTCTTCCATTTCTGTTCTTCCAACTTCGGGCGGTAGTATTCGCGATTAATGTCGCCAACGTGATGGCCGTGGTAGCGATAGGTGTTGCACAGGAGGAAGCCCGGTCCCTCGCCCGTTCGGGCCCGATCAATTAAGCGCTGTGCGATCCCGTAGACGGCGCGCACATCCTGTCCATCTACGCTGGCTGCTTCGAGACCGAAAGCATTGGCGCGCATCAGGATGTCTCCAGCGGTGGTCTCAGAGTAATGCGTGTACTCGGTGTAAAGATTGTTTTCGCAAACGTAGATCACAGGGAGCTTAAATAATTGGGCCAGATTCATCACCTCGTATAACACGCCCTGGCCGAGCGCGCCTTCTCCGATGAAACAGACCGCGACTCGACCATTGCCGAGGCGCTTGGCTGCAAAGGCCGCGCCTGTAGCAATGCCGGCGCTACCGCAAACGATTGCGTTCGCACCGAGGTTGCCGGTCGCGGGATCCGCGATGTGCATTGAACCGCCCTTGCCTTTGCAATAACCAGCTTCCTTCCCCAGCAGTTCGGCGAACATTCGATCGGGAGAAGCGCCTTTCGCTAAACAGTGTCCATGGCCGCGATGCGTGCTGGTGATGTAGTCCGTACGATTGAGGGCCTCGCAGACGCCGACTGCGATCGCCTCTTCTCCTATGTAAAGGTGCGCCAGGCCGGGCATCAAAGCGCGGGTGTAGAGTTCATTCACCTGCGCTTCAAATTCGCGGATGGCCACCATCTGCCGATACATGCGGAGCCACAACTCGACTTTTCCGGAGGCTTCGGCCGGCTGGGTTGTTGCGGTCGTCATTTTGTAACTCCCGTTTTCACGCCAGCTTTTTTCACTTCCGTGGGAACGCCCGACATTTGCGCCAGCACATTGAATACGACCGCGAAATCAAGCTTCTCCCACCCCATGCCGCGCGCGGCGGTGAGGAACTCGTTGCTCACGGCGGTGGTGGGAACAGGCACGTTCAGCTTGCGGCCCAGTTCCATCGCCAACAGCATGTCTTTCTGCATCATGTTCACGTCGAACCAGGCTTCTTCCGGTTGCTCGAGAACAAATGGACCGCGGTAGACGATCATTGGCGAGGCGATGGCGCTATGGATCATGACGTCGACGGCGACCTCGCGCGCGATTCCGCTTTTTTCCGCCAGCAACACTCCCTCGCAGAAAGCCATCATCTGGACCGCTAACTGGAGGTTCAATGCAATCTTCATCGATAAAGCCACGCCGTTGTCGCCGACGTGCGTTACCTTTGGACCGATGTCATCCAAGAGGGGCTTGAGCCGCTCGAATGATTCTTTGCTCCCGCCGACCATCACCGAGAGTTTGCCTTGCTGCAAGGTAATCACACTGCCCGATACGGGAGCGTCGATCATATCGGCGCCCTTCTCGCGAACCTTCGCCGCGAGAGCTCGACTCACCTCCGGGCTCACCGTGCTCATGTCGATCAGGAATTTCCCCGGGCCGATGCCGGCCAGAAGCCCTTCGGGGCCGTCGGCCACGGCCCACAGAGCTGCGGAATTCGTCACCATACTAAAAGTCACGTCGGAGGCGGCCGCGACATCTTTCGGCGACTCGGCTAAACGCATGCCCTTGTCGACGAGCCACTGCGCCTTCGCGCGGGTTCGGTTATAGCCGGTTACGGTATGCCCTTTTTCGAGCAGGCGAGCCACCATGTTGCCGCCCATTACCCCGAGACCGATGAATCCCAGCTTCGCCATGCAATCTTTCCCTTTCGTTGCTGAATCACGCCAGGCCAGTGACTGTCGTTAGATGTCGACTCCGAAGTCGACTCGTGAACCCTCGCGGGAAGCCACTTCAAACTATTTCTTGTTCAGTGTCGATGAATCAGCGATGACCTGCTTCAAATGAGCGCGCATCGCTTCACGCGCCAGATCCGGCTCACCCTGCTCGACTGCCCGCAAGATTCTCTTGTGGTGGTATTGACCCCGCTCGGGACCTCCATCGACATTGAAAATTCGGCTGCGCTGGTCGCGCAATAAGCCAACAATCGAATCGAGCAATGAAAGAATCAGCGGATTGCCAGCCGCTTCGGCCAGCGCTAAATGGAAATCGAGATCGGCTTCAACGTATGCGTCTGGATCGTGCAGGTTGCGGCTCATGACCGCGACCGCCTCCCGCATGGTGGTCAGCAACTGCTCCTCGATTCGAGTGGCGGCCAAGCCCGCAATTTCCGGCTCGAGTACCAGTCGAAGCTCCGCCAGATTCGCCGAACCTTCTTGCGGGTTGATGCGGATCATCAGGTCGAGCGACTGGCGCATGGCCTGAGAGGTTCCGTTCGTGACAAACGTGCCGCGCCCGGAATACGCTTCGACCAGACCCTTTTCGCGGAGGGTTTTCACCGCTTCGCGAACCGCCGTGCGGCTGACACCGAAGCGTTGCGCGAGATCGCGCTCCGCCGGTAACTGATCGCCCGGCTTCAACTGGCCTTGCAGGATCGAATCCTCCACCTGCTGCACGATCTGCTCAAACAAGCGGGAGGTTTTAACGGCCCGATACAACGGCTTGGCAGCCAAAGGATCTGCTAAATCACTCGCCATAACGCCCCTCATCTTCGCGGCTCCTGGCTGCAATGGTTGTGTGGTCCAACCACTATACCACAACCAGCCACGGTCGCAACTTGCATATCTATTCGCCTACTGAATCCATACCGTCTTGATGTTTACAAACTCGCGAATCCCTTGCACCGCCAATTCGCGGCCGTGACCGGAATACTTCACGCCACCGAAAGGAAGCCGCGCGTCCGATGCCACCATCTTGTTGAGAAAAACCATGCCTGCTTCCAGTTCATTGATGAAACGTTCTGTCTCCGCGGGATCATTGGTCCAGGCGCTGGCGCCTAATCCGAAGCGGCTGTCATTGGCGATTTCAATTGCCTGGTCGACGCTGTTCACGCGAAACAGAGACGCCACCGGACCGAAGAACTCTTCTTTGTAGGCCGGCGACTCCCTGGGGATGTCGGTGAGCACGGTCGGCGCATAGAAATTGCCGGCGCGATCCAGAGGATGGCCGCCCGTCAGCACACGCGCGCCAGCGGCCACCGATTTCTTGACGTCTGCGTCGAGCGAGGTCACGGCCTCGGCGTTGGCCAGGGGCCCGAGTTGGGTGCTCTCATCGAAGGGATCGCCAATCCGTAGCTCCTGCATGCGCTTCACAAATTTCCGTTCGAACTCGTCGGCAATCTTTTCTGAAACGATAAAGCGCTTCGCGGCAATGCAGGATTGACCGTTGTTTTGCACGCGCGCATCGACCGCGGTCGCAACGGCCGCTTCCAGATCAGCGCTCGGCATTACGATAAAAGGGTCGCTTCCGCCCAACTCCAGTACAACTTTCTTGATGCGGCGGGCAGCGGAGATTCCGACCTGAATGCCCGCTCCCTCGCTGCCAGTAAGCGTCGCCGCAACAATGCGAGAATCGTTCAGGATGCCGTCGATCGGGCCGGAACCAATCAACAACGTCTGAAATACACCCTCGGCAAAGCCTGCACGGCGCACGATTTCCTCAATCTTCAGCGCGCACTGTGGAACGTTCGAAGCATGCTTGAGCAAGCCGACATTTCCCGCCATGAGCGCGGGCGCAACAAAACGAAATACCTGCCAAAAAGGAAAGTTCCACGGCATGATGGCCAGGACAGGGCCGCTCGGTAGATAGCGGATAAAACTGCGCTTGGCGCCGGTCTCGACAATTTCATCGGCGAGAAACTTCTCGGCATTCTCGGCGTAGTAGCGGCATCCAACGGCGCACTTCAAGACCTCCGCGACCGCGGCCTTCAATGGCTTGCCCATTTCGAGGGTCATCAAATGGGCGCATTCGTCTTTTTCTTTTTCGAGAATTTCGGCGGCGCGCCTCATCTTTTGCGCGCGCTCGGCAAAACTGGTCTTTCTGTGCATCTTGAATGCCGAAGCCGCCAACTGCAACTTCTGTTCAATTTGGTGTGCAGTGAGCGGCTCGAAAGTCTTGATCACTTCGCCGGTTGCGGGATTCGTTGTTGCGATCGCCATGATCGGTGGTTCCTCGATTGGGGAAGATACAGCTCCAAAGTACGCTTTCGACCAGAAGGCCCCGGGGAGGAGGAAGCTGTCTTGTGGTCGAACCACAATACTACTTGACGGGTGGGCCACGTCAAGGCTATACATTCACAGCGCTCCGATCTTACTACCAGACCGAAACTGGTCGCGTACTTGTTGGACCCGGAAAACTGTTCCATCCTCGTCGAGGACTTGGAGGTTGTAGATGCATTCTCCGTTGAATCGCATTCGCCTGGCAGGCGTTCTTTGTCTCCTGCTCTTCGCCACCGTGCCCACCTTTTCTCAGTCGACGACCGGTCGCATCCTGGGAAGCGTGACCGATCCGTCGGGGGCAGGCGTCGCGGGAGCCGCCGTCGTCATCACCGACGTTCAGCGCGGTACGACCCGAGCCGTGGCCACCGACGCCTCCGGAGACTATGCCGCCCCCGATTTGCAGCCGGGTGCTTATAAGGTGAAGGCCGAAGCCAAGGGGTTCAAGACCGTCGAGCGCATCAACATTGTGATCGAGGTTGCGCAGGATGTGCGCGTCGATGTCGTTCTTCCCCCCGGCCAGGTTTCTGAGACGGTCGTAGTCACGGACGAGGTTCCCCTGGTCGACAGTACCTCTTCTACATTAGGTGGGACCCTCAGCAACTCCGAGATCAACGACCTCCCGCTCAATGGCCGTAACTACGAGAATCTTCTGCAACTGCGCCCCGGTGTCGTCCGGTATCCGGGCGGAGGTTTTTCTACTACCAGCACCAACGGCCTGCGCGCCGAAGACAACGCCTACTTTATCGAAGGCTTATTCAACAGCGAACCATACTCGGGCCAGGCCATCGTCAACGGAGCAGGTATCGCCGGCGATTCCGCCACCATTCTGCCCATCGACGCGATCCAGGAGTTCAACATTCAACAGCTGCCACCAGCGGAATATGGCTGGAAGCCTGGATCAGTGGTTAATGTCGGATTGAAATCGGGAACGAACGCCATCCACGGGACGGCCTTTGCCTTCGGCCGGGATGGCGATGTTTTCGACGCCCGCAATTTCTTTAACACCGAGCCGAATTCCAAGCTGCCCCGAACACTGGAGCAATACGGCGGCAGCGTGGGCGGCCCGATCATTAAGAACAAGGCGTTCTTCTTCGGAGCTTATGAAGGCCAGATGTACAACGTGGGCAATTCGTTTGGAGGGATTACCAGTCCGTTCATGGGCGCCTCTCTCAGCGACGCCGGCAACTGTCTCTCGATTGCGGGTGACTGCGCCGACAGCATCACGGATGCCATCAATGATCTGACCGCGCAAGGGATTCCGATCAGCCCGGCAAGCCTGCAAGTTGCGGGTTGTACCACAACGGGTGGCACAGTCTCCTGCAACGGCAAGGGCTTCCCTTTAAACAACACACAGTCCATCAATATTGCAAACGGATTCAGCAACGATGTCGGCGTCAAGAACGTGGTCACAAAGGTAGATTTCCGGATCAATGAGCGGCAGAGTGTCAGCGGCATGTACTTTTTCGGAAACAACACGGGAACAGTGGAAGACTTTCCCGAACTACAACAGAATTGGCTCTCGAGCATTCATACCCGTGCACAGGTGGTTGGGGGAAGTTGGATTTGGACCCCAAGTTCACGCTGGGTCAACGAAGCGCGCGCTGGTTACAACCGCTTGTACCAACCTACACTGCCGGGCGATTTGAACACACCTGCCTCAGGTTACGGTCTGGACACGGGTGTAACTGGGCCCTTCACCGGGGGCCTGCCTCGAATTGGTTTCGGCGGCTACTTCTTCCCCGGCCTCGGCGGTTTCAAATGGCCGAAGTTCCAGGGTCCCGACGATGTGATTCAATTTTCGGATCACATTTCCTATATCGCGGGAAAGCATTCGATCAAATTCGGCGCCGAGCTGCACCGCAACAACGTAACCAACGCAGCTTACGGCAATTCACGAGGCAGTATTACATTTCTCGGCGGCAACACCCCGGACCCCAACAATCCCGGAAACATGTTGAATACGACGACGCTCGAGGATTTTTTCTCCGGCGCTCCGTTTAAGGCGTCGGTCGAAATCGGGAATCCAACACTGCAGCTGCACAACTGGGCGACCGGTTTGTTTCTACAAGACGACTGGCGGATTGCGCGAAATGTAACTGTGAATCTCGGAGTGCGCTACGAGTTTAGCTCAGTTCCGTCAGAGGACCACAATCATCTGGGCAACTTCGATCCGAATGTGGGATTGGTGCAGGTCAATACCGGAAGCCACTCCATCAGCAGCCTCTACAATCCTGATCACAAAAACGTCAGTCCGCATCTCGGCTTTGCCTGGGACACTAAGGGTAACGGCAGGACGGTGCTGCGCGGTGGCGTTGGGCTAACTTACGAAACCGTGAACTGGCAATCGTTCATCGCCTTCAACAATGCCTTTGGTCCCGGCAGCGTTCCCACCGGCGCGATCATCGACGGATCGGGCGACACGTCGGGCGGCAATATTACGACTGGAAATATCACCGTCTTCCCGAGTTTCCCCTGGGACAACGGCCCGATTTACGGCAGCCCGACCGTCAATTGCTTTGACAGCCCCTGCCCGATTATGAGCGTGGATCGCAATCTGACCACTCCGCGTGTCTGGAACTGGACCTTTAGCATGCAGCACGCGTTCACGCCGAACATCACGCTGGAGATGGCGTACGTGGGTAATCACGGTGGAAATCTTGTCGGCATTCGTGACATTAACCAGCCGCCGGTGGGATCGGGTTGGCCTGCTCAGAGCGTCGCTAACTGCGTTGCGTCTGGATATACGGACCAAACTTTTTGCGCTCCTGACAGCACTGGACTCGAGGAAGCGAACCGGCCTTTCGCCACCAAGTTTCCCTACCTCAGCAACATCTTTCAAATGGCCAACGTCTACCGCTCGAATTACAACGGCCTGCAGGTGACGTTGAACTCGAGGAATTTCCACGGATTAAGCATGGTTGCCGGATATACCTATGCCCACGCTCTCGATGACGTGGGTGCAAACTGGGATTTCGGCTACGGCTCCGGTCTTCCGCAGAACGCACATAACGTCGCCGCCGAATACGGAAACAGCGACTTCGATGTACGTCATCGTCTTACGGTATCGTTCACCTACGCCATCCCCGGCAAGAAAGGTTACGCACAGTCCCTGGAAGGTTGGGAACTGAACTCGATCGTAACCTTACAAAGCCCGCAATACTGGGGTCCAATGGACGAAGGAACCGACGCGGCCGGCGTGGGTCCACTTCCGGTTAGTCCGCCGGCACAAAGCCCGATTCGTTGGAATTTCTTTGGAGATCCAAACGACTTCAAATCCAGTGCTACAGGAATTCCATTCTTTCCGGGACAACAGATTCAAGGGGCTCCAACGACAAACGCGACGTGCAACGCGAAGGCATTGGCCCTAGACGGCGGCAATACAGCTGGCCCCGCCAGCACGGCACTCAATTTGTTCGGATGCTATGCGAAAGGTAATTCCGTCATGATTCCGCCCGCCCTTGGGAGCTTTGGCAACATGGGCCGCAACACTTTCCCAGATACAGGCTTCCGCAACGTAGATTTTTCGGTTGCTAAGAACTGGCATTTTGGGGAGCGCCTACACGCCCAGTTCCGCGCCGAATTCTTCAACATTTTCAACCACCCGAATCTCGCCAACCCTTACGGCGGACAGAATGGCTTCGGCTTTAACGATCCGTCGGTTCAGCCGTTCGGATGCGCGTGCGCAACCCCAGACGTCGCCGCTGCTAACCCTGTAGTCGGTTCCGGTGGGAGCCGTGCTGTGCAATTAGGACTGAAGCTCATTTTCTGATCTCGCGGTAGTCGCACGCGGGATTTCGCAAAATCGGGGTCGGACTTTTTTCCGGCCCCATCTTTTTCTAACCAGAAAGGAATCAACTCTGTGTTCCGACCGTCGAACCACCTTCCCCAAATTTCACAGTCTTTCGGGGCTCTCGCCCGTTTTTTCTCCGTCATGCTGCTCGCTATAGTGACGGTGAGCTTCTCTTGCTTCGCGGAACAACATCCCGAACGCACGATCGACGAGATCAAGACCGAAGCTGTGCATCGCGCCGAGGTCGGGCAGTATCCGTTGATTGGGCTGAACGCCGATGATGTGCGCGAAGCTTTCAAGTCGGTTCACACGCGCGACAAAGATGAGTGGGCGAATGCCTTCATGGGCGTGGCGGACCGCTATATGAACGAAGCGAAATCACTGGAAAAGACGGATCCGACGAAGGCAAACGCCGATTACATCCGCGCCTGGCGTCTTTATTCTTTTGGCCGCTGGCCAATTCCTGCCTCTCCTGCAAAGCAGAAGTCCTATGAGAAAGCGCTGGAGGCCTTCCGCGAACACGCGAAATTCTTCGATCCGCCAATGGAAGTTGTGAAGATCCCGTTCGAAGGAAAAGAAATCATCGGCTACCTGCGCCTGCCGAAAAATGCGACAGGACCAGTGCCGCTGGTGCTTGCCGTCAACGGTCTCGACAGTCGCAAAGAAGATTTAACGGAAAGTTTCAGCGCCATTCTTCCCTTCGGCATCGGCTATCTCGCGGTAGATGGTCCGGGGACCGGGCAAAATCCGATTAAAGTCAGCGAAACTGCCGACCGCATGCTCTCGCGTGTACTGGACTACATCGCCACACGTCCCGAGATCGATAAGAACCGCGTTGCCATGCATGGAGTGAGCTGGGGCGCCTACTGGGCTGTAAAAATGGCGATCGTCGAGCGGGCACGATTGAAGGGGGCGAGCGCACAGTCTCCTCCGATTGATACGTTTTTTCAAAAAGAATTCCTGACAAATTCTTTGATCGGCAATCGCGAATATCTCTTCGATCAGGTACCGGCACTGATGGCCATCTTCGACAACGTGCACACCATCGACGAGATGGCGGTCGAGTTGCCGAAGATGTCGCTCGTCAAGCAAGGCCTGCTCGGCAAGCCCATGGCTCCCATGCTCATTCTCGCCGGAGTGAAAGACACGCAGGTACCGATCTCTGACATCTACCTCCTCATGAGCAATGGCGACGTGCCGAAAACGGCTTGGGTCAATCCGTTGGGCGGCCATTTGGGACGACAAGTTGGCGTGTGGCCCGATCCGCGCATCTTCAAAGAAGTCATTATTCCCTGGCTGGTCCGAACGCTGGAACCGGAGACCGCCAAGTAGGATCAATTCTTCTGACGTTAAAGAGGGGCGAGCACGTCGCTCGTCCCCACACCATCAGCCCTCCCCAACCCTGAAACATCGGAACAAGCGACTAAGGACGAACGACCTAATGGAGACCCTTACACCCAATCAAACGGCGAACGAGAGTGCGGTTCCAGTTCCCGCCAAAGTGCCGTTCTATCGCGTTCTCTGGGTGCAGGTGATGGTCGCGATGGCGCTCGCCATCGTGCTCGGCTATGTGGATCCGGCGCGTGCGATCGCCATGAAGCCGCTGGGCGATGCGTTCATCCGTCTCATTTCGATGATCATCACCTTGATCATCTTCTGCACTGTCGTGACCGGCATCGCCGGGATGGAGAATCTGAAAAAAGTCGGGCGCGTCGGCGGCATGGCGCTGCTTTACTTCGAGGTGGTTTCGACGATCGCCCTGCTCATTGGACTGGTAGTCGGCAACGTGGTGAAGCCAGGCAGTGGATTCAACGTGAACGTCGCGTCGCTCGATGCAAAGTCGGTCGCGGATTACGCCGGGCAGGCCAAAGCGCAAAGCGTGACCGAGTTCCTGATGCATATTATCCCGACGACCGTGGTGGATGCGTTCGCCAAAGGCGACATCCTGGAGGTGGTTTTCGTCGCGCTGCTGTTTGGATTCGCCATGTCGGCCGCGGGAGCGCGCGCCAAGCCGATGGTCGACTTTATCGAATCATTCACCCATGTCATCTTTGCGGTTACGCGTGTGTTGATGAAGTTCGCCCCGATCGGCGCCTTTGGCGCGATGGCCTACACGGTCGGAAGGTTTGGGCTGGCCTCGCTCGGCCCTCTGGCC
This sequence comes from uncultured Acidobacteriaceae bacterium, assembly GCA_963846085.1. Taxonomy (GTDB): domain Bacteria; phylum Acidobacteriota; class Terriglobia; order Terriglobales; family Acidobacteriaceae; genus Acidiflorens. The sequence continues at coordinate 664,776 of CAWJUN010000001.1, forward strand.
AAACTTATTGGAACTTTCTGGTTCACTTCCGTGCTTTTTGTCGTGGTTGTGCTCGGAGCCATCGCATGGGCGGCGAGTTTCAATATTTTTCGTTTTCTTGCCTACATCAAGGAAGAAATTTTGCTGGTGCTGGCTGTGAGTTCGTCCGAGATTGCGATTCCGAATCTCATGGCCAAGTTGGAAAGACTCGGTTGCTCGAAATCGATGGTTGGGTTGGTGGTTCCTACGGGATTCACTTTCAACACCGACGGCACCAGCCTTTACATGACGATGGCAGCGTTATTTGTCGCACAGGCGACCAACACGCATTTGACGCTGACGCAGCAAATCACGATTCTCGCCGTGGCCGTGTTGACCTCCAAGGGAGCGAGCGGCGTGCAAGGCGCTTCGTTCATTGCCCTGGTGGGAACGCTTTCGGTGATACCTACGATTCCAGTCGCCGGGATGGCGTTGATCCTTGGCATTGACCGTTTCCTGAGCATGTTTAGAGCCTTGGTCAACATGATCGGGAATGGCGTCGCGACACTTGTTCTGGCGCGGTGGGAGGGGGAGTTAACTAGCCAAGCCTTACAGGAAAATCTGGTTCGACCGCAATCGGCTGTCTGATTTTCAGTCACGACCGGGCGCGACGCCCATTCCGTGCACTTCCGATTTTTCGTCGTAACAAACTCCGCATCCAATTTCACTAGAATCGCAGCAATCGCCTTTTTGCGTCGCGCTCTTTCGTCCTCGTCCCGGCAACGGCCGGTTCGAAATCCGACTCTAAGCATTCGAGGTGTGTCATGAAACCAGCGAACTCTTCCCGCTTCGCGCTTGTATCCGCTGCCGTCCTCTTTATTACGATTCTCGCCGTGCTTATGGTCCGCGTCGACATGCAGGTCGGGGCCGCTCCCGCGTTCAAGGGAGTGCTGACGTGGCACAACGACAACATGCGGACGGGACGCAACTCCAGCGAGACGACCCTGACCCTGAAGAACGTTAATGAAAACACTTTCGGGAAGCTCTTCGTTCTCACCACAGACGGCAAAGTCGATGCCGAGCCTTTGTACGTACCCAACTTGAGCGTCAACGGAGCGACACACAATGTCCTCTTTGTGGCGAGCGAAAACGACACAGTCTATGGCTACGACGCAGATAACGGAGCGGTATTGTGGCAAGTCAGTGTGCTGGGCTCGGGTGAGACCCCTTCGGATGATCGCGGATGCGGGCAGGTCGAGCCAGAAATTGGCGTCACTTCCACACCGGTGATCGATCCGGCTGTGGGGCCGCATGGCACGATTTATCTGGTTGCCATGAGCAAAGATTCCAGCTCGAACTATCACCAACGCCTGCACGCCCTTGACATCACGACCGGCGCGGAAGAGTTTGGTGGCCCCGTGACGGTCGCCGCGCAGTATCCCGGAACCGGCGACAACAGTCAAAATGGAAACGTAATCTTCGATCCGAAGCAATATAAAGAGCGGGCGGGGCTGCTCATTCTGAACCATATCGTCTACACGAGCTGGGCTTCGCATTGCGACGCGCGCCCTTACACGGGATGGATTATCAGCTACGACGAGACCACCCTGGCGCAAAAATCGGTGCTCAACGTGACACCGAACGGAAGCGAAGGCGCGATCTGGAATGCGGGGGCGGGACCAGCGTCCGACTCGAGCGGCAACATCTACTTTCTCGATGCCAATGGGACCTTCGACACCACGTTGAACGGGAGCGGCTTCCCGGCGAATGGCGATTACGGGAACGCCATCATGAAGCTTTCAACGAAGAAGGGTAAACTCGCGGTTTCCGATTACTTCAACATGTACAACACCGTGAGCGAGTCGGATGCCGACCAAGACCTAGGGTCGGGCGGCGCAATGGTTGTGCCAAACGTGAAGGACTCCAGCGGAGTGGTTCATCAACTCGTGGTCGGAGCTGGCAAAGACTCGAATATTTATATTGCGAACCGCGCGAACATGGGAAAGTTTAATCCCAGCAACAACAGCCAGATTTACCAGGAGTTGACGGGGGCGCTGGCTGGCCCGGTGTTCTCAGCGCCGGCATTTGCGGATAATCGTATTTATTACGGCGCAGTCGATGACAACCTCAAAGAATTCTCTTTCAACTCGAACGCTCAGCTGAATTCCACCCCCACGTCCCTGACCAAGACGCAGTTCAACGATCCGGGCGCAACCCCTAGCATTTCGGGAAATTCCGCGAAGAACCTTATTCTCTGGGCCACCGAAAATACTTCTCCCGCGGTGCTGCACGCCTACAGCGCGAACAATCTCGCGGTGGAGCTGTACAACTCGAGTCAGGCGGCAAATGGACGCGACAACTTCGGAAACGGCAACAAGTTCATTACGCCGATGATCGCCAACGGCAAGGTGTATGTAGGAACAACGACCGGAGTGGGCGTATTGGGACTTTTGCCTTAGCGTTGCGCAGTACTCGTCGCTCTGACTTAACGCTTCTCCACCGACACGTAGGTTTGGGGGTAGACAGGGCCAATGTAATCTGCACGGGGACGGATGAGGCGGTTGTCGTCGAGTTGTTCGATGACGTGAGCGGTCCAGCCGCCGACGCGAGAGACGGCGAAAATGGGAGTGAAGAGATCGACTTCGATTCCGAGGGTGTGATAGGTGGAGGCAGAGTAGAAATCCACGTTGGCGTTGAGCTTTTTGTCGCCTCGGACGAACTCCTCGATTTTCTGTGAGTACTCGAACCACTTCGGGTCTCCGCTGGAGTGGCCCAAGTCGCGCGACATCTGGCGCAGGTGGGTGGCGCGCGGATCTTCGGTGTGATAGACCCGGTGTCCGAATCCGGGAATTTTCTTCTTCTGGGCGAGCATTCCTTTGACGTACTCGACTGGGTCGGCGCCGTTGGTGTCGATTTCTTTCAGAATCTTGAACACCGCTTCGTTGGCGCCACCGTGGAGCGGGCCTTTGAGGGTTCCGATGGCGGAGGTGATTGCGGAGTGCATGTCAGAAAGCGTGGCGGCGGTGACACGGGCGGCAAAGGTCGAGGCGTTCAGTTCGTGATCGGCGTGCAGAATTAGAGCGATGTCGAGCGCGCGCTCCGCAGTTTTCGTGGGCGCGACTCCGTTGAGCATGAGCAGGAAATTGGCAGCGTGGGAAAGCGAGCGATCGGGCTCGACGGTGGGCTTCCCTTTTCGAATGCGATCGTAGTTCGCCACCACCATCGAAATCTGCGAAGTGAGGCGAATCGCTTTGTTGATGTTCGCTTCGTGATCGTTTTTGCTGTACTCGGGATCGTAATATGACAGGGCGGACACGATTGTGCGCAGCATGTCCATGGGATTGACGTGGCGCGGGACCAACTGTAGGCGATAGAAGATGGAGGCGTCGAGTTTGCGTTCCTCGGCCATACGCCACTTGAGCTGGCGGAGTTCGTCCGGGTTGGGTAAGCGGCCAAACCAGAGCAGATAGCAAACTTCTTCAAAGGTGGAATGGTCAGCGAGATCGTGGATGTCGTATCCGCGATAGGCGAGGACGCCCTGCTCTCCGTCGATGAAACAGATGCTGGATGTGGTCGCGACCACACCCTCTAGACCTTTGGGAGCATGCAGGGTGGTGAGAGAAGACATGGGGCCCTCGCGTGGATAATCTTGGCGCCTGCGTTTCGCAAGAAAGCGTTGGCAGCGCAACCTTTCTTTATACGCCAACCGGGGGAAACTTTCCAAGAGCTGGCCCGAGAGCATCGGATTAATTTGAAGGAACCGTTTCCCAATCGCTTCAGAGCCCCTGCGGGCCGTCCCCAATACGAGTTCCAGTCTCGCCGATAAATATCTCAGACCTTCCGCGTATCTGGTCGGATAGTTTCAGTCCACACGTTGTTTCAATTTTTGCTTGTGTTCGTGTCATCCGCGCGTATCAAGGATGCGAATCCGTATTGGGGATCGTCACTCCCCCTTCGATCTTCGGAATCCCAAAATGCCCTCCGAGATGAGAAAGGTCCATCGGACTGATCGATCCCGACACCACGATCAAATCCACTTCATTCTCTTTGGCTAGCAAAACCGCAACATTGCTGATCGCGTTGTTGTCCAGACGGATCCACAGGTCAGTTGCGCCCGCACTTCCATCCTTATCGCTCTTGTTCATTACCTGTTTCCAACCTCCGCTCCGGTACTCATCCTTAACCGCATTCAATTCCTCCGGATCGTACGCCCAGCGTCCAGCAAAGCGCAGGTTATGCACCGAGACTCCACTCACTCCCGCAATCACCCGCCGCAGATCGTCGTTGTCCGGATCCATCTTCGCGGCAAAAACCAGCATCGAGTGGTCTAAAGTGAATTCGGTTTTCGATGACGCGCTTTGCCGCAACGCGTCTAGCCCGTGCAGAACCGCTTCATGCTGTTGCTGCGCTTGCGTATACCGAATCGCAGCCGCGGCGACGACCAATACAACAATACTGCGGAAAAATCTCATGGAGCACCTCTTTTGTTTCTGTAGGGCTTGCCCCGAACGGTGGGCAAGGATCTCCTGCCCATTAGGAACCCGTCCGACAGAGATTAGTTGTCCTATGAGCAGGCGAACCCGCCGGAAGCGCAGATGAATGCGCACACTGCTTCAACGCCGCTCGAACACCACCGCGACCTTGTCTTCGTAAGAAACTCGCCAATCACCCGGAATCTCGCGCAGCAAGTTGACCAAAGTCGAATCCGCGGGCAACACTAACGTCCGAATTTTCCAGTCTTCCAGAACAGCCCGCCAGCCCGCCTCCCCTTGCATCAGAATCAAGAGTTGCCGCACCCGTCCCGAGCCATAGAGATCATGGCGGTCGTCCACCATCACTTTCCGATCGGGGTACATCTCGTAAATGAAATATCCACCCCAGGAATCGGTCGAGAAGATCGGATCGTCGCTCGGATGAGTCTGCAGAAAGCTCACCGCCGCCACGGGTAGTTTCTTGGGATCAAACTGCGCGTGCACCACCTGCCGCGAACCAAGGAAACCTCCGTGGAGACAAATTGCCAGGCCGACCGCTACCGACGCGACCGCCCAACCGTGTCCGCGCAACTGCATCTCCTGCGCACTCATCCGGTCCGAGAACTCTGTGACTCGTTTTGCCGCACTGCGCAGCCATTTCCATGCTCCCGCACGATCCGACAGCGACACCATCTCTCGCCAGAGCATTGGACCAACGACCAGAACCAGCAGCATCGAAGAAACTGGCAGGTTCCGAGACGAATAAAATCCGGCATACGTCGCCAGCAGAACAACCAGCAAATGACTCAGCCGAACTGGGCTGCGGCTTCCCGAACGTTGCTTTCCGGCAAACGCAATCACCACCAGGATCAGAATTCCGGCGAAACATCGTTCCGCCCAATTGTGAAAATTAGGCGACCGGAATTCGTCGATGTGATTCATCAAGTAACGGTCACCCAGGTAGCGATAAATGTGAACGTGCAACCGCCAGCCATAGGGATTTGCAAACGTAGCCGCTGCCGAAGCCATCCACGACGCCGTCATCGCGCGAGCCCGGTGCCTGATTTGAATCGTCGCGAAAGCGTCCGTCGCTCGAAAACTCTCGACGTAGGCGGCGCACACATAGATTCCGAATAGCGCCAGCCCAAACAGCCAGCCGCCATGCAGGTTGACCCACAGCAATATGGACGTCGGAAAAAACCACGGCACCCATCTCGGCAAACTTCCCTCTGCGGAAGGTTCCCATCTCTCCCACTTTTCGAGCACGATGAACCAGATCAGACAAAACAGCCAGCTAACGATGTGCGGGCGCGCGTAGAGGTGAATCATCGAAGCGGCTTCGGCCAGGAGTGTCAGCAGGACTGCCAAGAGCAGGCTCGTTCCTCTTCGTAACAGTTGCGAAAGGAGCAGCATAAAGATCCCTGCGAACAAGGCGGCGCAGAGCCAAACAACCCCATTCAATCCGCATGCGCGATACAGAATCCCCAACACCGCGTCATACAGCCACTCCCAGGCAAACCACGGCTGCCCTTGCATGGTCGAAGAAAACGGGTCGGTCCAAGGAAGTGAGTGCGTCGCGAGAATTTGCTCGCCCGTTCGTATATGCCAGCCGATGTCCGGGTCGGCTAAGGGACGGTTCGCCAAGGTTCCCGCGAGCACCGACCAGAATAGAAAGATGGATATGATATCCCGCACAGAAGGCAGGAGAAAACGCAGAATTGTCGAACTAGGCTGCGCGGGCGTAGTCATTAATAATTGTCGAAGCGGTGTGTGAAGAAGAAGTGTATGCGGAGCCCGTCGGCGAGGCCAGCAAAATGGTTGTCGCGACAGGGTTTGCTGCCTCAAAAACTTTTTGGTCGAGAATGGGTCCGAACTGAATCTCTATAATGTGATGCCAAGCCCAACGAAACCACGAGTTGTAATCATCGGGGCGGGCTTCGGCGGCCTGACCGCCGCTCGCCGAGTCGCTCATCTCCCGGTTGAGGTCACGGTTCTCGATCGAAGAAATCACCATATTTTCCAACCTCTGCTCTATCAGGTCGCGACCGCTGGCCTCTCTCCGGGAGAAATCGCCGCGCCAATCCGGTGGATCCTGCGCTCCTACTCCAATATTGAAGTCTTACTTGAAGAAGCGATCGATTTCAAATTGGACGAGAAGCGAATCGTCACCCGGGAACGGGTCATCGATTACGACTTCCTGATTGTCGCCTCCGGGGCCACACATGCCTACTTCGGTCATGACGAGTGGGAACCTTTCGCGCCGGGCTTAAAGACGATCGAAGACGCCCTGGAGATCCGTCGCCGCGTTCTCTTGGCGTTTGAATTGGCGGAGCGCCAAAGCGATTCCGGTCACGCAGGTCCCCCGCTTCAGTTTGTCGTCGTTGGCGGAGGACCTACGGGCGTCGAACTAGCGGGAACTCTAGCCGAAATCGCCCGCCATGCCCTCAATAACGAATTCCGCAACATCGATCCGCGCCATAGCCGCATTCTCTTGATCGAAGGTGGCCCTCGCGTGCTTCCCTCTTATACCGAGGATCTATCCCGCAAAGCTGAAGAACAATTACGGCATCTCGGAGTCGAGGTTCGTACGTCTCGGATGGTCACTGGCATTGAGCCAGGAGCAGTCTGGATCGGCAATGAAAGGATCGCCGCCCCTGTAATTTTATGGGCGGCTGGCGTTGCCGCTTCCCCGCTCGGCAAAAAACTAGGCGCTCCCGTCGACCGAGCGGGACGCGTGCTCGTGAAGCCTGATCTGAGCGTTCCCGGCCATCCCGAAGCGTTTGTCATCGGCGATCTGGCTGCTTTAGAAGACGAGAACGGCAAACTGCTTCCTGGAGTCGCGCAGGTCGCCATCCAACAAGGGAAGTTCGCCGCGGAAATGATTGGCCGCGATTTGGAGCATCAACCCCGCCTCGATTTTCACTACCACGACAAAGGCAGCCTCGCGACGATTGGCCGAGCTGCAGCCGTTGCACAAATCGGCAAGGTGAAGCTCACGGGATATTTCGCGTGGCTGGCCTGGCTTTTCATCCACATCCTGTTCCTGATTGGCTTCCGTAATCGTCTGATCGTGATGATCCAGTGGGCTTCTTCCTATCTCACTTACGAACGCGGCGCACGCCTCATCACCGGAAGTGACGAGTTGGTAGGATGGACGTCGCCTCAGCCGAAACCTTCTTCCTCCGCCGAAAGTCCGGAAAGAGCCGAGCCCGAAGTTGCAGCGCAGTCGCGCAGGTGATGAGGCGTCACGCAAGTCGATATAATTGGCTTGCCGTGACACGCGCCGCTCTTTCTTTCGTGAAAGTTGTGCTGGGTATAACTATCGGCGTAATAGCTCTCGTGGGTGTAACTGAGCTATTTCTCTGCAAGCCGCTTCGTGCCCAGGAGATCGCCTCGCCGAGTAGCGTAGCAGTTGGACAAGGCAATGTCGGTCACACGCTAGTTGTAATCCCTTTCGAAAATGCTTCGCCAACACCGGGTCTGGAGTGGCTCGGGGAATCCTTCCCCGAAGCCTTTCACGAGCAACTCACTTCTCCTATTCTCTACGTAACCAGCCGGGACGAGCGACTCCGCGCCTACGATCGCCAAGGCGTCCCGGCGGGCGTGCATCCGTCTCGCGCTACGCTCTACCGCCTCGCCGAGCAAATGGATGTCGATTACGCCGTCTTGGGTTCGTACCAGTACAACGGCACGCGCCTGACCGCGACCGCACAACTACTCGACATGCGAGCTCAGAAACTCCTGCCCCCGGCGACGGAATCCGGATCGCTGGCCGACTTGGGCGCGATTCAATCCGGCTTGGCTTGGGATTTACTTCGCCAAATCCGGACTGATTTCTCTACTCCCAAGAACACGTACGTTGCGGCCGCGGTTCCAATCCGTCTGGATGCTCAGGAGAACTACGTGCGCGGCTTGCTCGCTGCCAAGGCAGATGAGAAGGTGCAAGACTATCGGGCGGCAACCCAGATCAATCCCTCGTTCGCACAAGCCTGGCTCGAACTGGGAAAAACCTACTACGCGCAGCATTCTTACGAGCCGGCAATTGCGGCCTTAAGTCAGGTCCCGCGAAATGCGGAAGTCGCCCGCGAAGGCAATTTCTATCTCGGACTCGCCGCTTTCGCCCACGGAGATTATGCCAAGTCCGAAAACGCCTTTGAATTTGTCGCGGCGCGCTTGCCTTTGGCCGAGGTCTACAATAACCTGGGAGTCGTGGCCGCGCGCCGCGGTCAGAAGCGCGCCTCCGACTACTTCGAAAAAGCGATCGAAGATGATCCCAGCGATGCCGATTATCACTTCAACCTCGGTGTTGCTCTAAGCCAAGCCGGGGATCGCACGGGTGCGGCCCGAGAACTGCGAACCTCTCTCGACCGTCGCCCGAATGACCCTGAAGCGAAAGCCGCTCTTGAATCGGTGACACAGCCAAGTGCTGCGGGTATCGTGCCCACGAGCTCGGTTTCGAAGATCCCGGTCGAGCGGATCAAACGAAATTACGAAGAAGACACCTTCCGCCAGATGACCACGCAAATGGCAAGTTGGGCCGAACAGCGTTTCGCCCGCTCCGATCCACATGCCCATGCGCGTTTTCACATTGAACTTGGCAAAGAATTGATGGCTCACGGGTTCACGAGCGAGGCCGAAGTGGAGTTCCGTCACGCCGCGGCCGTCGATCCATCGAGCGCCGCCCCTTCGTTGGCACTGGCTGAAGATTACGATGCGCAAGGGGACGCGACGCAGGCGCGGGCACAGGTTCAAACCGCGCTTCGCATCCGCGAGTCGGCCGAGGCCTACCTCATTCTCGCCCGTCTCGATCTCAAGGAAAATCGCACCGATGAAGCCGCCCAGGACATCGGCCGGGCTCTGCAGCTCGAACCGGACAATTCGGTTGGTCAAGATTTGAAGCGCACCTTAGCAGCCAAGCTCGCGGAGAAAGCGCAGCCGCTGTCGCATCCATGAATCCTTCGAAGAGAATTCTCCGTTCTTATCGCGCGACATTCAGAAATCAACTTTTGTCGACTTCGTTCGCCGTCCTCGCCTGTTTATTCGCTTCCTCCGCATGTTCGGCTGAGGTCCTAAAGATCGCGGTCAACGACACCATTCAGCCGGTAACTGCCGAATACATTGGCCGCGCTATCGAGACCGCCGCGAAAAATGGCGACCAGGCAGTTCTGATCGAAATTAATACGCCCGGAGGATTGGTCGACTCCACTCGTGAGATCATCGACCGCATTACAGCTTCCCCCGTGCCCGTAATCGTCTACGTAATGCCCGCGGGCAGCCGCGCCGGATCGGCGGGAATTTTTATCCTCGAAGCTGCCGACGTGGCTGCTATGGCTCCAGGCACCGCGGCTGGTGCGGCTCATCCCGTGACGCTTTACGGCAAGCCCGACGACACGATGATGAAGAAGATCGAGAACGACGCTGCCGCGCTCATGCGTTCGGTAGCGACTCGGCGCGGACGCAATGTCGATCTCGCGGAAAGCGCGGTTCGTGAATCAAAGTCGTTCACCGAGCAGGAAGCGCTCGACAAAAAACTAATCGACTACGTTGCTTCGAGCGAACAAGATCTGTTTCGCCAAATGGACGGCAAGCCTTTCAAGCGTTTCGACGGAACCTCCGCGACCCTCACCCTGACTGGCCAGCCGATCGCGATTTATCAGATGACGCTGAAAGAGCGGATCCTCTCCTACATCATGGATCCCGACATCACTCTGATTTTCCTGCTCATCGGCGCTCTCTGCGTTTATTTTGAATTCAATCATCCCGGAGCGGTCTTGCCGGGAACAATCGGCGTCATCTTCATCCTGCTGGCTGCCTTCGCTTTGCATCTGCTGCCGATGCGGTTCGCGGCGCTGGCAATGATTCTGGTAGCCTTCGCGCTCTTCGCCGCCGAGGCCAAATTCGCGAGCCATGGCGTCCTCACCACCGGCGGAATCGTGCTTCTGACGCTCGGCGGATTGCTGCTCGTCGACGGCCCGATTCCGGAGATGCGCGTCCACCTCGCAACCGCGCTCGCTGTAAGCATTCCCCTAGGTCTGATCACCGCTTTCCTGATGAGCATCGCTGTGCGCGCGCGCCGCAACAAGCAAGTCAGTGGAGCAGCGGGATTAATCGGGGAAATTGGAATCGCCCAAAGCATGCTCGCGCCCGCCGGAAAAGTATTCATCCACGGCGAACTCTGGGACGCAGTTTCGACGATTCCAGTTCCAGCCGGAGAACAGATCGTGGTGCGCCATATCGACGGACTTACACTACGAGTCGATCCCGTGACGGCGACGCGACCGGCGATGGCCTGAGATCCTGTCGCAGCTGTTCTTAATTAACACTGGGCGGCGACTCCGACTTGACGTTCGTTCGTAACAAGGGCATCATTTTGCCTCCGGAGTTCCCCCCTCCGTAATTCGTACCGCACCCCCGCACTCAACGGCCACGGAAATGAGTCACGATCATCAGTAACGTTCCCGGGTCGGATTCTTTTTGGAGGTCTTTTCATGTCGCTCCGCGTACTCTTCGTCCTCTGCCTCGCGGCGATGGCTGCGGCGGCAGTAGCCCAGTCCACTCCGGTTCGCCACGCCGACGAGTGGAACTCACCCGGGCTTCAGTCCACCCAACTGTTAGATCATCCGCAAGCGGCGACGCTGGATCTCGCGAATGCGGTCGTCTACGGGTCCGGCGGGTACGCGCAATGGGTCACAGTCGCCGACGTTAACGGGGACGGCAAACCAGACCTGATTGTCGCCGATGGCTGTTCCAGCCTCGGCAGCAGTTGCCCGCAACAAGGCACCGTCAGTGTGCTGCTGGGGAATGGCGATGGAACGTTTCAGGCAGCGGCAACTTACAACTCGGGCGGCATTCTGCCCGAGGCCGTAGCTGTCGCCGACGTCAACCACGATGGCAAGCCCGACCTATTGGTCGGAAACCTATGTGGAAATACTCGAGAGTGTGATCAGGGAATCGTCGGAGTTCTCCTTGGGAACGGCGATGGAACGTTTCAAGCCGTGGTGACCTATTCGACTGTCGGCTACGGTGTCCTTTCCTTGACGGTGGCGGATGTGAACGGAGACGGCAAGCCGGACGTGATCGCCTCAAATCTGCAGACTTCGACTGGACCAGAGGGGCAGGTCGCGGTTTTACTCGGCAACGGGGATGGAACGTTTCAGCCAGCCGTCACCTACGATTCGGGGGGGACGGAAGCTATTTCCGTGGCGGTGGCGGATGTGAACGGGGACAACAAGCTCGACTTGGTAGTGTCGAACGAGTGCGGCAGCAACGATGAGTGTGGCGCCGTCGATGGCACCGTAGGAGTGCTGTTTGGCAACGGTGACGGGACGTTTCAGCCTGCAACAGCGTACTCCAGCGGTGGTTTGTATTCTGGGTCGGTGGCCGTTGCCGATCTGAATGGCGACGGCAAGCCCGACTTGCTCGTCACGAACGGGTGTCACTCGTTCAATTGCAGCTCTTCAGGAACGGTTGCAGTCCTTTTGGGAGCAGGCCAAGGGACGTTTGAGTCGGCCGCTCTGTACCCTACGGGTGGGACCAACTCCGGCTTCCTGGCGGTAAAAGACGTGAATGGCGACGGTAAGCTCGACGTCGTTGTGAACAACCCGTGCGGCGAATCGCTTTGTCAGGACGGCGGAATCGTAAGCGTCCTTTTAGGTAACAGCAATGGGACTCTTCAACCGCCGCAAACTTACGATTCGGGTGGCTTCGAAGCCTTCGGGGTCGCGGTCGCCGATCTTAACGGGGATGGTCGAGCGGATATCGTGGTGGCGAATAACTGCAACATTCTCTCGTTCGACGTAAATTTCTGCGTCGGTGGGAACAGTGGGGTTGGTGTGCTGCTCGGCGTCCTTCCGGGTACCAAGATAAGTACAACGAGCGTTGCCTCGAGCATCAGTCCTTGGACGTTTGGGCAAACGCCGATCACTCTCACCGCGACAGTTGTTCCTCCCTCCGGCGGGACGGCCACGGGAAGCGTGGAATTTTATGACGGCTGGGTCGCTCTCGGTTCCGGCACCCTAAGTGGCAACGTCGCCACGCTGGGCGGATTTGATCCCGCCATCGGATATCACATGATCACCGCCCGATATGGCGGCGGTGGCAGTGTTCCTCCTAGTACTTCGACCGCATTGCCCGTCACCTCGAACCTGGCACCCACTACCACTTCTTTGATTTCGAGCGTGAATCCCTCTTACGTAAACCAGAGCGTTACCTTTACGGCCACTGTCACCGGGCAGTACCGTGGGCCGGTGACGGGGACCATGGCATTCGTACAGGGCCGCGTCACCCTGGCCATAGTTACGCTCGTCAACGGTGAAGCTTCTTTCAGTACAGTTTTCACGACCAAGGGGACGCGAAAACTTGTCGCCAACTACTCGGGCGACGCGAACAATGTCCCCAGCGGTTCCAGCACACTTAAGCAGGTCGTGGACGCGTTGCCAGCCGCGACCACCACGTCGTTGACGACTTCTGGTTCGCCCTCAATCGCCGGCCAGCCAGTTACTTTTACCGCGACCGTGTCGTCCACCTACGGAACCATCCCCAATGGCGAGATCGTCACCTTCACGCTCGGTACATCTACGCTAGGCTCGGCGCCAATCTCAAACGGAATTGCGGCCCTCACCACATCGGCGCTGAAGGCAGGCACTCACATTATCAAGGCGACCTACCCTGGTGATGGAACCTTCAAGAGCAGCTTCGGTAGAGTGACCCAGGTTGTGGACAAGTAGCGCCAGAGCGGGGCGCCGATCAGGGCAGTTGCACGGTCGTTAGAAACAGAGCTCCATTTTCACCGGCCTTGGCAGCCCCCACGGTGAGAACGCCGGTCTCGGGATCGATGTCATAACCCTGAATGCCCTTGTACGTCCCCAGAAAGAGATATTTCCCCGAAGGATCCATCGAGATTGTCTCGCCGCCTGCGCCGAAAGGCGATCCTGGGATGGGGGTAAGCGTGCCGCTGCCGGCATCGATGCTGTATCCGGAAACCGTGCCATCGCCGGGATTGACCACGTAGAGAAAACTGCCCGCCAACGCGAAATTCGCGGGCGCACTGCCCGCCGCAAAAGGAGACCCGGGCACCGGAGTTAGGGCTCCTGTCGCGGAATCAATTGAGAACGCCGCGATCCGGTCAGAAGCGCTGAGCGCCACGTAGACGAAGCTGCCCGTGTCCACAATGCCGTAAGGCTGAGAGCTAGTCAGAAAGCTTGGATCGGGTACGGGAAACGGCGAACCCGGCACCGCGCTCAGCCTTCCTCTGGAATCGATGGTGAACGCCAAAACGCCACCCGGAGCATCGTCGTCAGAAGCGTAGAGAAACTTTCCCGTCGGATCGACGACCAACTGCTGGTTCGCTCCCGACGCAAACGGCGAACCGGAGATTTGCTTGGGAACGCCAGTCTGGCTGTCCACCTTAAACGCGTATATGTGGCCGCTGGCATCGGCGCCATAAAGAAATCGTCCATCCGGCGTTGGCGCCAGTTCCTGAATCGAAATGGGGGGTTTGAACTTGAAAAAAGGCGATCCCGGAAGCGCTGTTAACGTGCCGTCATTGGAATCGATCGAGTAGCCGAATATCTGCGTACCATTATTGGCTATGCCCTTAATGAAGCTATTGGAAATATATAAATAGCTCCCATTCATTCCTACCGCCGGGTTGTTGGCGAAGAAAGGAACGGCTCCGACGTTAAAAGTCGCGAATCCTCCGGTCCTCGGGTTGATCTTCGCAGTCACCGCCAGATTGACGCGCGAGGTGGCGAAGCCATACAGCACTTTGTGACCTTTTTCGGAACTTTTCTCGTCGCCAGCGGCATAAGAAATCCATCGTCCGCTTGAAATGTTCCCGGCCAACGCTAAAACGACGCCAACGGAGAAAACAATAGTAAACAGAATCCGGAGAATGACCTTCGTCCTAGGAATCACGATAACCCTCCACATTTTGTAGAGCAGCTGTTGCGAACTGCACACGTCCAATCCAACTCGATCATCAGTTATTGCGTTCGCCCACTAGAGTATGAAAGCCGCTTCAATTGGCGACTTACGCAGTCCAGAGCCGATTCCAGCCTTCCAGCATCCGTCGGTTATAGCATCGATTGGGGCTCGGCAGGCGACTTTCCGCGTCCCCCGCGAAAGTTTTACATTTTCGTTACCCGGGATGATCGAATGTCCGCCCCTCCCTCGCGGTTTAATCCTCTTCCCTCGCATCAAGCTTCTCACTCCCAATCTCTCGTTCGAGAGCATCGCGTGCGCTACAATCCGCTCATACTCTTCTCACGAGTTGTTGGAGGCACTATGGATCTCGGGTTTCCGGTGATCGCCATCGCGGTTGTGATTGTCGTTATCTACTTTCTGAGTTCGATCAAGATTCTGGCCGAATATGAGCGGGGCGTGATCTTCCGTCTCGGACGCCTAATGGGACAGGCTAAAGGTCCGGGTGTGATTCTCGTTTTCAGCCCGATCGACCGCATGGTACGCATTTCGCTGCGCCAGGAAGCGCTCGAAGTTCCTCCCCAGGACATCATCACCCGCGACAACGTCACGTTGAAGGTGAATGCGGTTATTTTCCTGCGCGTGATTGATCCCAACAAAGCTGTTGTTGAGGTTTCGAATTACGCTTACCAGACTTCGCAGTTCGCGCAAACAACGTTGCGCTCGGTGCTCGGCGAACAGGAACTCGACGAACTGCTGGCGCATCGTGACAAGATCAATCTGCGCCTGCAGAGCATTCTCGACACCCATACCGCGCCCTGGGGAGTGAAAGTGGCGAACGTTGAGGTCAAGCAGGTGGACATGCCGGAATCGATGTTGCGTGCGATGGCGAAGCAAGCGGAAGCGGAGCGCGAGAAGCGGTCGAAGATCATCCACGCCGAGGGCGAATTTTCTGCGGCACAGCGGCTGGTAGATGCGGCCCATTTGCTGTCGTCCGAACCCGCCAGCATACAGTTGCGATATCTCCAGACGCTGACGGAAATCGGCGTCGAGAAAAACACGACCGTCGTCTTTCCCGTGCCGATCGATTTCTTTTCGGGCATGCAACAGTTGCTGGGCGGCGGAAAAACTCCGGCAGCGACCGCCGGAAGCCCGACGAGCTAAGAAGAGCGTCGTGCGGCAACGGCCTGCGCCTTCAGACGACTTAGCGCAGACCGAGACTAATGACGCGAACCAGGGTTTCAGTTTCAGAGGGAGGTCCGACTTAATCGTATGCCGACGACGCAAGAGGATACGGAAATCACGCTCGGCACAGGACGGATGCTGGCGATTTTCTTTGGCTTGGTGCTGGTCTGTGCATTCTTTTTTGCAGTCGGCTTCTCGCTGGGGCGGAAAACGGCCGGCACCAGTACGGGCAGCCTGTTGAGCACCTCGACAGTCTCTCCCTCGGCCATTGTTCGACCTTCGGCCGCAAAGAACGATGCCATGCAACCCGCAGGCCAGAGCAGCGACTTTGGATTTTACAAGGCTGTCGGCGAGAAAACGGCCGATACCGGGCTTACGCCGGCGGTCGCCGAGGCACACGCTGCTTCGACTGGCGCAGGGGGGACACCAACCGCTTCGACCCACACACCGGCTGACGTCGGAACTGCGGGGTCGTCGACAGGAGGCTCGGCCGCGACCGCTGCTCCTGCGAATGGAAATTACTTCGTGCAAGTTGCCGCCGTCAGCCGCCAGGAAGACGCCGAGTCGCTGGTCGACGCTTTAAAGAAAAAGCAGTATCCCGCATTCAGCTCCAACAACCCTGCCATCGACAAGTTCTACCACGTGCAGGTGGGCCCGTACGGGGAACTGAAAGACGCGGAGTCGATGAAGGCGCGACTGATCAGCGACGGTTACAATCCGATCGTGAAAAAGTAGGAGTGAATCTGTAATTTCCGTGCGTCTAGCCGGCGAAGGATTTAGTCTGGCTCAGATTCCGATCTTAGTTTCCCGCGCTGGCCAGAGCAACTTTGTCGTCGTTGTTCTTGTCTGAGTGCTTGTCTGACGCTTTCGAGGGCGTGTGCCCTTCCCTCTGGCTGAGCGTCCGCACGTGGCTGATCAAGTCTGCAACTTCGAAAGGCTTGGCGAGCGACGGCACGCTGTGCTCCTGCAGGAAAGCTCGAGTCTGCGCATCAGTCATCGTGGAGAACGTCAGCAGCAGGCCTTTCTCAAGACCGGGACAGTTCTTGGCAATCCATTCGTAAATTTCGCGCGCGCTTGATCCGCCGGGCATCCGCCCATTCATCACGACAACATCGAATGAGCCGGCCAGCAATTTCGCCTGTGTGTCCTCAACGCTCATCGATGTCGTGACGTCGGCTCCTGCTCCAACCAGAACATCCCGTTCGAACTCGAGCACGGCTTCTTCGTCTTCCACCAGCATCACGCGGCCGGCGAGCAACGACTCGCGACGAGCCGGAGGGGTAGCTTCGGGCAACGCCGGTTTTTCGCTAGCCAATAGACGGACCTCGATGGTCGCTCCGCCCTCGTCGCGATTGCGGGCGATGATTTCCCCACCGTGTTCCTTGACGATGCCGTAACAGATGCTCAGCCCGAGGCCGGTTCCCTTGCCAACAGATTTGGTGGTGTAGAAAGGATCGAAAATACGGCTGGGATCCTTGATGCCGGGGCCGCTGTCGTCGAACTCCACGCAAACGTAAGGTTCTTTCGTAAAGACTCGAACTTTCAGCACGCCGCTGCCGCTGCTTTCGACCATGGCATCAAGCGCGTTGTTGATCACGTTCAGGAAGACCTGCTCCAGTTGGTGCGGGTCGCCGAGTACGGACGGAATATTTTCCGGAATATCGCGTTCCAGCGATACGTTATTGACCCGTAAGTCGTATTCGCGGAGAGTGAGGGACTCTTCCAAAGTCTTCAGCAAATCGACTTCTTGCTTTTGCGGCTTGCGCTGACGTGCGAACGAGAGAAGATTCTGGACGACACGATGGGTACGCTGTGCCTGCTTGAAGAGCTTGCGCACGTAGTCGGCGGACCTGTGATCCAATCCCGCGCCTTCCAGCAACTGTGCGTAGCCGAGGATCGCGGTTAGCGGATTGTTCAATTCGTGCGCCACGCCTGAAATCAACTGGCCGACCGCGGACATCTTCTCGCTCTGCAGAAGTTGTTCCTGGGTACGGCGCAGATCCTCGTAGGCGCGGCAGGTTTCTTCGTACAATTGTACTTTTTCGATAGTGGTCGCAAGTTGCCGGCTGATCGCAACCAGCAGGTTCTCGTCGTTGCTCGAATAATGCCGATCTTCTTTGCTGGCGATGCCCATGATGCCGATGGGTTTGTCTTTGCTCCAGAGAACGACCCATATCCAGTAAGGCAAGCGATCGGCGCAGACAAACTCGACGACAGCGGGCGGCAGATGCGGGGTGAAATCCTGGGTCACGACCTCGGCTCGCGAGCGCATGACGAGATCCCCGAGTCCATCTGGAAATACAACTTCGGCCATGCGAACTCGCGCTTCGCTGCGAGGTCCCCAGCCTGCCCGACGCCGGAAGGTACCCTCTGGATCGGCTGCCAGATAGACGGACCCGGTCTCGGCCCCGAATAGCGAGATCACTTGGCGCAGGGTCAGGTTCAGAATTTCGTCGAGATCGAAGGATTGGGTGGCGATCACGGCCATCGCGTTCAGAGCATTCAACTCGCGATTCCGGCGCCGCATCTCGTCTTCCGAGCGCTTTTTCTCGGTAATGTCGAGAACGAAACCTTGATAACGTTCGATGCGCCCATTCTGATCGCGGGTGGCGAAGCAGCTCTGCGCCACGACCAGGATCGTGCCATCCTTGCGGCGTACCGTGATCTCGAAGTTACGCACGTAGTTGTGCGCTTCAATTTCCTGGCGAAACGCTTCGCGCTCCTCGGCGACTGGGTTTAAGACGCTGCCCATATCGAGAGCCATCAGCTCGTCGCGACTGCCGTAGCCAAGCATGGTCACGAAGGCGTCGTTGCAGTCGAGCAAATCTCCATCGAGCGTCGCAACAAACACGCCTTCCTGCGCCTGCTCAAAGAGCATTCGATACTTCTCTTCGGCCATCT
This sequence comes from uncultured Acidobacteriaceae bacterium, assembly GCA_963846085.1. Lineage (GTDB taxonomy): Bacteria > Acidobacteriota > Terriglobia > Terriglobales > Acidobacteriaceae > Acidiflorens. The sequence continues at coordinate 683,213 of CAWJUN010000001.1, forward strand.
GGCGCGCAGTGGTGTCGTGCACCACATGGATCGTGCCCTTCAGCTGGCTTCCCTGCTCTGCGTACGACGACGTCGAAACCACCGACTGGCCGCCGAAAGCGAGATCGATTCCGTCGGTGAGGCCCATGCCGCGTTCACAATAGGGGCAACCGCTCCACGGTCGATTCTGCGGTAGAACTTCTTTACAGAGATTGCCCAGCACGTCGGCGGGAGCTTTCTCGAGCCGCTGCAAGAGGGCCTGGTTGGTCTTGAGAATGCGAAAGTCCGCGTCGTGCGCCAGAATCAGATCCTGGATCGAATCGAAGGTGTTCATCCACTGCCGCTGCGAACGCAGCACCTGCTCGAGCAATCTCAGGTTCTCAACCGCGATCCCGAGCGACTGTGCCACGGTCTCGAGAAAGTCGAGTTCTTCGCGGGTGTGGCGTGAACTGCCCGAGCAGCCGAGAGCCAACATGCCGACCGTCGACTTCTTGCCCTGCACGGGAAGCATTATCGTGTGTCCGATTCCCTGCTTCGCCATTTGCACGCGCTCGGGTTCCGACAGTTCAGAACTCTGGATTACAGCGGCGTTGTTTTCTTGCAGGATGCGCGTTTGTGTCTCGTTCCCTCCGGCCTGGCTCAGCGCGCGTAGAAAATCGGCGGAAAGACCGACGTGTTGGGTAGCCACCATTTGGCCACCATCCATCAGCAGGAACCAGGCAGCTCTCGCGCCTACGACGGCTTTGAGCTTTTCCAGAGCCGTCTGCATCATCGGGCCGTGATTTTGGCTGCGCGCGATGGTAACGGCGAGTTCGTTCAATACCGCGAGGCGGCGCGTACGCAACCGCGAATCGTCAAGCACCACCAGCAGAAGGCTGGCAGCAAAAAGCAGTTCGGCCAGAAGATACCCCTGGCTTGGAATCTGGCTGGTGATCGGCGACCAATTGAGGTTCAAGGTCAGCAGGCCGACGCAAAATAGTACAGTTCCGATTCCAATGCGGCCCAAACGATAACGCAGAAGTTCGAACGCGGCGCCGGCGGCGATCAGGCGGCAGGCGATATCCAGCGCCAGTCCGACACCTTTCGACTCTGGGAAGTAAAGCGGGTGCATGGCCGCGCCCACCAGCACTACCCAGGAAAATGCGATTACGTAGGGCAAAATTCGTTCAGCGTGCGCCGACATCAGCGCCGCCACCGCGAACAGAGTCACAGCCAGGACAAAATCGGCCTGTGCGATGGCGCCCATCGTTCTTAATGGCAAGTGGAGCAGTCCGACGGTCGCCTCGCCACTGGTCATCGTGCCCGGCGTCAGCCAGAGAAAGGCGCAGTAGGAAAACCACCCCGCTCCCCATACCAGCAAGCAACGTTCACGAAAAACACGGAAGAATAACAGGCTCACAACCACCACGATCAAGGCGGCGGTTTCGCGCGCCGTGAGCCATGGCAGCGCGAAGAGGCCAATCGACTTTCCCAGAAGCAGGGCAGAATTCATAGAGAAGCGCGCGAACCCTAATAAAGACAAACAGGCGCAAAAACACCCAGCTTTTTAAATATCACGCGTAGCCTCAGGCGAGGCGGCATTTCGGTCTTCGGCTGGTTACTTTCGGAATGTGAAGTTGTGGCCTAATATGAGAGATATATTCCTCAGCACAATGCCTAACGATCGCATCCTCGTTGTAGATGATGAGGAGACAATCCGCGAGATTGTTTCTTCCATGTTGGCCGGCGCCCATTTTCAGACCCGCCAAGCGGCGAGCGGCGTGGAAGCCCTGTCGATTCTAGAGTCTGGCGACGAGTTCGATCTTGTCCTTTCCGACCTCATGATGGCCGAAATGGACGGCATTGCCCTGCTGGAGCGCTCGAAAGAACGCTACCCCGACATGCCCGTCGTGATGGTCACGGCGGTCCACGATATTCAAGTCGCACTGCAGGCCTTGCGCAATGGCGCCTACGACTATTTGCTGAAGCCTTTCGAGCGCGAGCAACTGCTCGCCACCGTCCGCCGGGCGCTCGAAAACCGCCGCCTCAAACGCGAAAATGACGCTTATCGGACGAACCTCGAGGCGCTGGTCGCGGCTCGAACCCAGCAATGGAAGACGGCGCTTTCCAAATTGGAGGAATCCTACGACATTACGCTCGAAGCCTTAGGCGACGCACTCGATTTAAAAGATGCCGAGACCGAGCATCATTCCAAACGTGTAACCGCCTACACCATTGCGATCGCCCGCAAGATGGGCCTCCCAAAAGAAGAGATTCGCGTGATCGCGCGCGGGGCGTTTCTGCACGATATCGGCAAGATGGCCATTCCAGACGACATTCTCACCAAGCCCGGCAAACTTACCGACGCCGAAATGGACATCATGAAAGAGCACTGCTACCGGGGATACAAGATCGTCTCCCGGATTCCCTTTCTGGCCGAGGCTGCCGAGATCGTCTACGCCCACCAGGAACGTTATGACGGACTCGGCTATCCTCGCGGACTCAAAGGCGAGGAAATTCCCCTCGGAGCGAGGATTTTCGCTATCGCCGACACGCTGGATGCCATGCGGTCCGATCGCCCCTACCGGAAGGCACAAAGTATCGCCGCTGCCCGCAAGGAAATCGAACTTTGGGCAGGCCGCCAATTTGATCCCAGTATCGTCAAGGTGTTTCTAGAGATGCCCGACAACATCTGGGAAGACCTGCGCGAAGACATCAACGCGCCAAATACTCCTTTCCCGAAAGTATAAGCAGGCATCGTTTTTCACCCCGGACTACATCCAACCAAAGAAGTGAAGTGAATCCAACGTTCCCGACGGCTGGGTTCCTCCTGTCGCGGGTTCGGAACCGGTGCCCGCCAGCATGCGCCTGATTCGCATCTGGCAGGGCAGACCGGTTTGGCGCCGATCGATCGAGCAAGAATTCTCGCAGCATCTTATTCGTTTTCGAGCGCAAATCCCCAATTTGCAGGCGTTCCTTCTATAACCGGATACCGACACGAATTTCTAGCCACGCCCTAACGCTCTGAAAAAAGTGTGTGTGCGAGCGCCGAGGGTCAGATAATGGTTTATTCGTTCTTAAGGAGAACGCTATGAAAAGCAGGTTGCTGACGGTTTGTGCGGCCGTTGTCCTCAGCACTTTCGCGCAAGCACAAAACACCGCGTCCAATCCGATCCCAAACACGATCTTCGCGGGAGCCGACGGTAAGTTTGAAACCGCGCCCGATACAGCGCTCATCCAGTTCAACATTTCAGCCCAGGCTGAGAGCGCGAAAGACGCCTACGATCAGGCTTCCAAACAAGCGGAGGCCACGCGTCAGGTATTGCGCTCCAACGGCATCGATCCAAAGACAGCCGAGGTCGGTTTCTTCTCAGTGAATCCCCAATACGACTGGAAAAACCCCAAGCACCGTGTGATTGGCTACCAAGTCACAACCAGCGTCAGCTTAAAGCTGAAAGATTTCTCCAAAATCGGAGCGGTTACCCAACAACTCGCCGACGCCAGCGTCGGGGAAAGCCAGTCGCTCAGTTACACGCTCGATTCGACCGAAGAGGCCAAGGGCAAAGCGGTAGCCGACGCCTACCGGCGCGTCCGGAATTCCGCGCAATCTCTAGCAACGGCGAGTGGCCGAACGCTCGGCGAACTGTCTTATGCTTCGGTCGATACTTTCGAGAACGTCCGCGTCTTCGCCCCAATGCGTGGACGAGCCGCGCCCATGGCGATGGCAGGGAATGTCGCTCCAACGGAAGAGTTCTCGCCACAAAATGTGACCGTAACGGCGCACGTCAATGCGATGTTTGTTTTGAAGTAGTGCAGGTCGCCAGATCAGGCGGGCGCAACATCCATTCGTACGCGGAACTGAGGCGCAGAACTTATTCGCTACGAACCACCACTTCTTTTCGCGAGGTGATCCTGCTCGCATCCACTGTGACTTCGCGCTGGATTTCCATCTCGATCGAAGTTCCCGGTTCCAGTTTGATGTCGGAGCCACGCGAGAGCATCGCGATCGCCAGGCCGGCGACTCCGCCGACGCCCGCCCCAATGCCAGCGCCCTTGCCGCCATTCGTTACTGCACCGATGATGCCACCAGTCGTTGCGCCCTCGGCCGCGGCTTTCGCCTTGCGCCCGGCATCGCTATCGTGCTGAATCGTGCCCTCCGAATCCTTCATCGAAGTGTTGTCGGAGCCCGGCGTGTTCTCAATCGAGCCGCCCAGCAGCACGGTATAACCGTTCGGATAAATCATCGAGGTAAAGTGAATCAGCACCTCGGCGCGCCCTTTGACGTGACCCCCGCGTTGCGCGCGCTCAATTTTTCCCTGAATGTAAGTGCCCGCCGGAACTACAACACGGTCGTTGACGGCAAAGGGAAATGCAGTCTCCGCATAGACCGGATCTCCAGTCTTAGCGTTCTTCGTCGAAATTGATTGCTTCAGCGAGAGCGGAATCCTTGTGCCCGCGGGAATCGTCAACGTCGGCTTCTCCGACTCCATCGCAGGCGCTGCGGGATCGGGCGCGAGGGTCGATTGTGCCGCCGCGACACCGGCCAGCAACACAATCCATGCTGCAGCACGGATACTCATGCAAAACCTTCCTGATGAAACAACTTAGGAACACGTTGGAAAAATCACTTGCAAAGTGGGATGCATCGAGCGGCCCGCCAGTTAGCTCGGGAACCATAACTTCCAAGTTCCCTTTACTTACTGCTTCGGTTGCCCCGAGCTATGCGCCACTGGTGCGGCGTGGACGATTCTCCATCACGTTCCCCATAAACTGGGATTGAAGTTTCTGAGCGCAACCCTCGCCGCAGACGTGCAGCGCGCCCTCTTGAATGGCAAGTTTCTCGTCCCAAGGTGCCAGGTGCATCACCGGAGCGTTGTAGTCGCCAAAGGAACTCCACATTACCCACCAGCGGTCGCTGCCGCCCTTCATAACTCCGCAATTCGGACCGGCGCAGCGGTAAAACGTGCTTGGAATGAGAAGTAGATTTTCGGTCATGGCCAACCTGCGTACTGGGAATTGTAGCTGAGGAATCCCTGTCGGTCACCCGTCAAATCTAGCTTACCGCTGCCTCAAATCGGCTCCCGATTATGTCGCAGACGAACCGCGCCAGCGAGAAACGCGGCCGCGACTGCCAAGCCGATCCACAGGCCCGGCGAAGTTAGAAACTGCCCCAGCCCGAGTTGTCCCATCGGATCCAAGGATCCGCTAGCCGCCGTGCTTTCTCCCCCTTGACCGCCGCCGAAAAAGTAATCCCGCAAAAACGCGGCCAGATGCGAGCTATTAAATACGACCTTCTCAAAAACCCCGATCGCAAACAATGGCAACACCGCCCACAGCACTGGCACGCGTCGCGCCCAGGCTGAAACCAGCAGCAGCCAGCAGTAAATCGGTGCATACCAGAGCCCGTGCATCGCGAGCAGGTGGAAGAGCAGCATCACTGACATTTGGACCCACATCACATGCGTCCAAAGCACCCCCACACTAAGACCACTTCCCAGTAAGACCAAGCTGCTGAAAAGAAGCATCAACCACTGCGTCGCAATCGTGACCACAAATGCGATCAGCGGCAGAACCACAATCGGGATACTGGCCTTCGAAATCACAGTAGTCAGATCGGAAACGGGCAACGACTTCCAGAACAGAATGCTGCGATCGCGGCGTTCGCCGTGCAAAGCTTCGAGTGAGTAGAAAAGCGCCAGGAAAAAACAAGCCCCCATGACGAAAAGTGCGACGAGATGGTAGGGCTGTTGGATCACCTCGTACTGCTTCATCGGGTCAAGCGCCGCTGCGGCACGCATTTTGCCTGGAAGATGAATCGTGCTGATCAGGAAGCCAAACAGAGAAACGGCAGCAAAGGCCAGCGGCACGATGTAGATTGACCGGAACTCCCACAGCTCACGACGCACCGACCAGTACAACAGCCGCGTCTCGGGCAAGGCGGTGGGTGCGGTTTCGCGTGGGTCGCTGCGATCTTGGGGCACGGCGTTCGATTGAGTATTCATTGAGCCACTCCTTGTCCTTGTGTCGGTGAGTTCGTTGCTGGCTGTGCCGCACGCTGCGCCGCGGCGGCCGGATTGCCCTGCTTGTCTCCCAGGACCGCCACGAACAGATCGGCAATATTCGGCGTGCGCACTTCGCCAAGCGCGGCGAGCTGCGGCCGCTCAGCGCGAGAGCATGTCAAATCGAACAGCAAGATGCTGCGCCCCAGCAACTGGCGTTCGTGAATCGGATTCAGCGCCCTGGCCGCCGCGACTCGATCAGGATTCACCATCACTTCCAGATATCGCGATTCGAATTCTTCCATGCTGCAATTCAGCACGATGCGCCCCCGGTCGATGAACATCAGGTCCGTGAGAACGTTCTGGATCTCTTCCACCTGATGGGTGGTCACAAGAATCGTGCGGCTGCGATCGAAGTAGTCGTTAAGCAGCGAATCGTAAAACTGCTTGCGATACAAAATATCGAGGCCCAGCGTAGGCTCATCCAGCACCAGCAATCGGGCATCGATGGCCATAACCAACGCGAGATGCAACTGCGCCACCATGCCCTTCGAAAGCTCCTTCACCCGGCTGCTGCGCTGAATATTCGTCTTCGCCAAAAATCCTTCGGCCTTGCCGCGATCAAACCGCGGATGCACTCCTGCGACGTAGTCCACTGCCTGCGAGACCTTGATCCAGCGCGGCAGAACCGCAACATCGGCAATGAAGCAAACATCGCGCATGAGCTGATCACGCGCCGTCCACGGATCGCGCCCCAGCACCCGCAGTTCGCCCTGATACGAGGTGAGACCGAGAATCGCATTCAAGGCAGTGCTCTTCCCTGCACCGTTCGGCCCGATTAATCCCACAATACGGCCTTCTTCGATCCGCAAATCCAGACCGTCCAGTGCGACGGTTTTGCCGAAAGTTTTGCGGAGGCCGCGCGCTTCGATGACTGTCATGAATTCGGCTCCTTCTCTTCATTGTTGTCGGACGATGGAGCATGCGACGTTACAGAATTCGATGTTGGGGTCGTTGATGAAGCAGCGGCAGCAGCATCCAGCAGTTCTTCCGGCGTCAGACCCAGCCGTTGGATGTTGGCGTAGACCCGGGGCCATTCCTCGGCAAGAAACTTCTTGCGTTCGCCCTGCAGCAGCAAATCGCGCGCTCCCGTATTGATGAACATGCCACGGCCTCGCTTGCTTTCCACCAGTTGCTCGTCCACCAGCTGTTGATAGCCCTTCAGAACCGTGAGCGGATTGACGCGATACTCGGCTGCGACGTTGCGCACGGAGGGCAGCGGATCACCTTCCTTGAGCACGCCGTCGAGGATCATCGCGACCACTCGGTCGCGAAGCTGGCGATATATCGGCTGACTGTCGTTCCACTCACGGTCCATCATGGTTTCCCAATAAACGCTCACCAAAGATACGTCCGTCACTTCGTTCGTTGCATGTCCATGTGCGCGCGCACCGGCTTGTCTCCAGGCATCATGTAGGTCCAATCCTCCGTGTGATGGTTGGCATCGATGATGGTGAAGACGGCGTGATTCATGTTCCCGTACTGCGTGCTCCCCGCGACGTCAAGAAAATCAAATTCCACCGACTTTCCGTCCGCCGAAAGCTTGCCCGCCATACGCGGCCGGTTCCCGGCATCGCAATAATGCGTCAACAGCAGGCGATCGCTGTCTAGGTAGATCATGGTCACCGGATGGTCATACTTAGCCGGATCGTCCGGCTTATCCGCTGCCTTCATCTCATGCACAATCGAGTTTCCGCGGGAAGCGATCCGTAGCGTGACTTGCGCACGCGCCCCGTTGCCCATTTCGGCCATCTGCGGGATGGTTGTAACCTGCGCGTCCCATGTGCCGGCCAGCGTTTTCAAAGTGTCAAAAGATTTTTGCGCGTCGGATGAGGCAACGCCCGGCGCGTCGGTTGCAAATGCAGTTGCGGTGAATAGAGCGACTAGCAGCGAAAGTGCAATTCGTGATTTCATCGGGATTCTCCTTTTCGTTTCTTGGGTGAAGTGAGTTTTCATTGTGCGGAAGGGTCCGTTTCAATCTCGGCCAACGCTTTGTCAGAAGCGTTAACCGATGTACTAGTGTTGTAGTTAACTATATCACTACAGGAAAAGCAAGAGATTTTCTTCCGTGGATAGGCTTTAGTCTCTATCTATATATCTAATAGAGACTTATTTATTTTGATGCTTTCTGGGTTGCGGGCGCAGTTCTAGGGATTCTGAGATGAGAACTCTACTGGATTACACCTCGAGTTAGTGACGAGCCAAAATGCAGGCTCACGAAGTTCGCTCCTGAAAGAACCCCGTGATCAGCGGTTACAAGGTCTTCAGATATTCGATCAGCGCCCGCCGCTCCTCAGGCGTCAACAACCGGCCAATCCTGCCCGGCTGGTTCGAAGTATCCGTAAACTGGTGCCCCGAATTACTGTTCCCCCGAATCGAGGTATCGAACTCGAACCCTCCCGGAAACTCTTCACTGCGATAGCCGACATTCACCGGATCATATTCACGATTGCCCAGATAAAACTTCGTCGGGCGTTCCGAAACCGGAGACAATAGCGCATACAGATTCGGCACCGATCCGTTATGCAGATAAGGGGGAGTCGCCCAGATGCCGTTCAGAGGCCGAACTTTGTAGGACAGCGGCGCTCGCACGCCATTCGGCCGATTGCCATTCATCTGGTCACGCAAATCCTGCGGCGTCGGAGGCTGCTGGCTGTCGTACCAGTGATTCACCGTTAACTCGACGAGCTGCCCAAGCGCTACTCCAAATTGATCGCTCGTCACTCCCAGGCTCGGCGGAGTCACCACGCGGCGGTTCATCATGTCCTCCGCCTCCGCCGGATCCGTGCCCACATGCGAGATGTCGATTTGCTCCAAATCGAGATAGCGTTCCCCAGCCGAATTCGGCGTCGACCATCGGTCCGAGTTCCAGAAGTCGGGTTCCGTGACCGGAGCCATATGGCACGGCTGGCAAATTTTGCTGTACAGCACCGCTCCCTTCGCAGCCTGGTCAGGATCAATCGCCGGCAGGATCTTGGCCGGCCATTTTGGCGACCTTAGACCATTGAAGCCGGTGTGAGCGTCCGGCGGCGGTGTTCCCGCGAGCAGTTGCTCCAAATCGAAAATCGTTTTAACCTGCGCGCTCGACGAAAACAGTTCGTTCTTCGCGCCGGTCAAATTCACCACCGCGCCAACACCCAGAGCCTCTCCTGCGTTGCGCGTCATCGGCTGTTGGATCGAACCGTTGTATTGCACCCACTCTAGCCATGAAGCGTTCCAGATCCGCGGAAAATGCACCGGCGCGGAATGGGCCGCGTAGTTCGAAGCCTGGTCCAGGTCCACGGAAAAAACAATATTTCCGATGCGATTCAAAGCATCAAGCCGCGTGTACCCTTCCACCACGTCCTTGTCCTTGACGCCATTTTCAAGTTTGATGATCTTCCGCACTTGCGCCACGACCGGATCCAACTGCTTGTGCAGAGCGGCCTTCGCATCATCGCTAGCCTCCGGGCCCAGCACACGATCCGCGAACCGGTCAAACCGCCCCGGCACGTACCATGTATAGAGCAGCGACAATCCAACCCCGCTTTGAAACTCGTCCAGATTCGTAAGAGCAGGGCCGCCATCAATCAGCACCGCGGTTTTCTGATACGTGAAGCGTCCGGTATGACAGGCGGCGCAAGTCAAGCCAACCGCCGTCATGTCCACATTGGTTCTAGGATTTTTCCACGCGCCGCCATTCCCGCCGTGCATCGGGCCGCCATGGGCAAAGCCGATTGGGAGGCTGCCACTACCCGAATGAGCACCCGACGGAATAAAACCGAAACGATCCAGATAAGCGCGATCGCTCAAGAGCCCAGGCGCACTGAGCGAAAGCCCCGGTTGCTCAAGGGCCATAAACCATTCATACGGGATTCCGAAAGTCTGCGTTCCTTGGTCCGCGTGGTGAAACCACTCTCTTTGCTCGGCGGTCCAATTCTGGTCAAGCCAGACCGAGGTATCAACCGACGAATAGGTCGGCAGCTGAACAGTGAGCTTGCTGTACAGCTTCGCGCCAACCACCACGAGAATAAGAACGATCACGACCAAAAGAACAGCAATTGTCTTCTTCATTTCGACTAAGCCTCACAGAGAAACAAGCCCAGGTATCCGGCGCCCAACAGTCCGGCGATCAGACCACAGATGGCACCAGATTGGCAAGCTGGAAACGACCACAAAGCCCACGCAAAACTAGCTCAACAGTCTATCTTGCCAGTTTACCTTGCCAGTTTACCTGTCCATATGTAATAATGGAATTACGATGCCACGCAGGCCTCTGGAAGTTGAAGTAACCGACCTTATGCATGCCGTTGGCCTCCTTGTGCGGCGCGTGCGAGCGGCCACTGTCTCGCATGAACTTTCATTGACCGAGTCCGCCGTCATGGGGCGTCTGGCCAAGGAAGGCCCCGCGACCACCGCCGACCTTGCACGCGCGGAACGCATGAAACCTCAATCAATGGGGACCACCATCGCAGCCCTTGAAGACATGGGTATGGTCGAGCGCAAACCGCATCCGACCGACGGCCGCCAAGTCAATATTGAACTCACCACCAAGGGACTCTCCGTCCGCAAAAGTACGCGCGATGCGAAACGTACATGGCTGGCGCAAGCGATCGCCCAACTCGACGACAAAGAACGCGACACCCTCTTCGAGGCCGGCGAAATCATCCGCCGCTTGGTGCAAAAGTGACCGACAAACTAGTCGACCAAGCAGCCATTCACAAAAAACGGGCCGTGCCACTGCGCCCGAGCGATCTCCCCGGAAGCCCGTTGGCCCACGCCTGGAGAGCCCTGCGTCACCGCAACTTCCGGCTCTTCTTCGTCGGCCAAAGCGTTTCCATGATCGGCACCTGGATGACTCGTCTAGCGACCAGCTGGCTCGTCTATCGACTCACCCATTCCGTGCTCTTGCTAGGAGTAGTGAGCTTCGCCGGGCAAATCGTTTCATTTGCTCTTGGCCCTTTCGCTGGAGTTTGGGTCGAGCGCCTCAATCGCCGCAAACTTCTGGTATGGACCCAGGCCGCCGCCGCGTTGCAGTCCCTCGCTCTGGCCGCGCTCACGCTGCTGCACATCATCACGCTCTGGGAAATTATCGCCCTCATGGCCTTGCAAGGCCTGATCAATGCCTTCGATATGCCCGGCCGCCAATCGTTTCTCGTACAGATGGTCGACGATCGAGACGACCTCAGCAACGCCATCGCCATCAATTCCTCGATGGCAAACGGTGCACGCTTAATCGGCCCAGCCATCGCTGGCTTGGTAATCTCGGCCGTCGGCGAGGGATGGTGTTTTGCCATCGATGGCCTCAGTTATTTTGCCGTGATCGCTTCCCTGCTGCTGATGCGCATCAAGCCCACCGACATCCGCCGCAGCGCGACCAGCATGTTCGAACAAATGCGCGAAGGTTGGGACTACGTCCGAACATTCCGGCCGATCCGCACCATCCTTCTACTCTTTGCGCTGCTGAGCCTGATGGGATGGCCCTACTCCGTCCTCTTGCCCGTCTTCGCCGGCCAGGTTCTCCATGGCGGCGCCCACACTCTCGGCTGGCTCACCGGAGCCTCCGGAATCGGCGCCCTCATCTCCGGTCTTTCTCTTGCCTTCCGCAAGTCTGTCGTCGGACTGACGCGCATGCTTCAGATTGCCGCCGCAATGCTCGGGGCCGCGCTGATCCTCTTCGGCCTCTCTAATACCTTGTGGCTCTCTCTCCTACTGATGGTCTTCGTCGGCTTCGGCCTGATGCAAGGCGCGGCGGTCAGCAACACGATCATCCAGGCGCTCGTGCCCGAAGAAAAACGAGCTCGCGTGATGAGCTATTACACGATGGCCTTCTTCGGATCGGCGCCCTTCGGCAGCCTGCTCGCCGGAGCACTCGCCCACCGCCTCGGCGCCCCTCACACCGTCATGATCACCGGCGCTTTCTGCGTTGCCGGTTCCCTTTGGTTTACCTACACCCTGCCCAAAGTTCGAGCCGTCATGCGACCGATCTACCGGGAGATGGGCTTGCTCCCAACCCGCCAGATCGATCTTGTCTCCGATGAGCAATAACCAATGAAGACTGCCGGATGACGAATCACGAACGACAAACGACCAACGACAAATGACCAACGACCGAGAAAGGAAATACTGTGACTTGGTATAACTACATCGCTTGTTTTTTCGCGGGAGCGATTCTCGCGAACTTCGTACCTCATTTCGTGCACGGTATTTCCGGCGACCGCTTTCCCACACCCTTCGCTCATCCTCCCGGCAAAGAACTTTCCTCCCCAACGGTGAACGTCCTCTGGGCGCTCGTGAATCTGGTCATCGCGTACGTTCTCGCCCGTTCCGGCAACGTGTGCAGCGGTGGCATCACCGCTCTACTCATCTTTTTCGCCGGCTTTAGCGTTCTCAGCATAGCGTCGAGCATTCTCTTCGGGAAAAAACAACCGACCTAGCCGCCGAGAATTGCCCAAGTAAGTCTCAACCCGCTCCACCGCTCGACCACGAAAGGAAGGAACCATGCCCATCACCCAACTCGATCCTGGCGCCGCCTTGATCGTCATCGACCTGCAAAAGGGGATTGTCGGTTTGCCAACTGTTCATCCGGCCACCGAGATCATTGCGCGCTCCGCGCAACTCGCACACGCCTTCCGCGAACGTGGGCTGCCAGTCGTTCTAGTGAACGTCGACGGCCGCGCTCCTGGGCGCACCGAAGCTGGACCACCCAAGTTCGCGTTTCCCGCCGACTGGTCCGAACTCGTCCCTGAGATGGACCCTCAACCCACAGACCTTCGCGTCACCAAGCAACGCTGGGGCGCGTTCCTCGGCACCAACCTGAACGATCTCCTGCGCGAGCGGGGAGTCACTCAGATCTTTCTGGCGGGCATCGCGACCAGCGCCGGCGTGGAATCCACGGCGCGCGGCGCCTACGATTACGGCTACAACGTCGTGTTTGTCACCGATGCGATGACCGACCGCAACGCCGACGTCCATCGCCTCGTCGTCGAGCAGATTCTCCCCAGGATGGGCGAAACCGACACCACCGAGAATGTTCTGAATTTGTTGCAGGCCGCGCCCAGCCGGTGAATCGCCTGACTTTCATTTGTCGAGCGCGACTGCCACGCCATACGGAGCTAACTGGACCACGTTTCCGTCTTTGCCGTCGAGCAGCAAACTCATCGTGTGCGGCAATGCCACCTCGCGATTTTCCTGGGCATAATTAATCAGGACGAAAACCTGTTTCCCGCCGCCCACCCTTCGGCTGACCTCGACCCCATCAGGCACGGGACCGAATACGGCCGTCACTCCTGACTTCTCCGTCATCCAGGCCGCCGCCGACGCCATCAGCTTGTCATCGAGAACCGCTCCGATATAAGTGATTCGGCCCTTGCCATAGACACGAGTAATCACCGCCGGCTGATCGTCGAGCCATCCGTTACTCCTGCCGTATTTCAACAACACTTCGGCCGGACCTTCGCCGGCCGCGGCGCCACTCATCAATTGCTTGTTCGAGAGTTGTTCCGCCCAGATGCTGGCTTCTCCCGCGCCCCACACCCCCGATAGCGGAACATTTTTTTCGAGGGCATAATACTGCTCGACTCGCGCGCCCAGCGCGTCAACCAGAAAGCCGGGCTGCCGCTGTGGCAAGAGCGCGTTGAATTCGTCTTTCATCCCCGACCGCGGACCGAGCACCAAATGCCCGCCGTTGCGCACATACTCGAGCAAATGGTCCGCAAGATCCTTTGGCAAAACGTTCAGGTCCGGTGCAGCCACCAGCTTGTAGCCATCGAGCGGAGCGTACCCGCTGACCACATCCACCGATTGCGCAATTTGCCGCAGTGCCCGGTAGTAGCTCTTCAGCAGCGCGACGTCATCATACTTTTCCGTGTGCTTCTGAAACTGAATCGCCCAGTGGCTATCGTAAGAATAAAGAAGCGCAACCTGCGAAAGCGGACGCGTACCTCGAAAGCTGCTCTCCACTTTCGCAAACTCATGCGCCGTCTGCGCAGCCTCGTCATAAAACGGTACCGGCGATCCATCCGGTCCAACCAGGACGCCGTGAATTTCCTCCTGCCCGTTCAGCGCGCTGCGCCATTGCCAGTAGTTCACATCATCGGCGCCGTGCCCAACCGCCTGCCACGCCATGGCACGCGCCTCTCCGCGATTGAGAAAATTGTTCAGCGGAGACCAATTCACCGCTCCCGGCTGCGTTTCCATCACCCAGAAATTTTCCCGTTTAAACCCGCGCGTCAGATCGTGCGATAGCCCGTTGTAAGCAGCGTCAACGTGCCCAGTCCCAACATAGTCGTCCCACGAAGCGAACGTCAGAGGAGCAGTAATCGTGTAGTGATCGAATCCATCGAAAAAGCCCATCAGGTTGCCGGTGATAAATTGGCGCGCTTCAGCGTGCTTGCGAATGGCATCGATCTGATTCTGCTGGTAAGCAGTCCAGACATACGTAATGAAATGCTTCCAGTCGAGCATCAAGCCAGGATTATGCTCGCCAATTGGAATCAGTATCTCCGCCCAGTTGTCGTAAGTCTGGCTCCAATACGAGGTCGTCCAGTGCGTGTTCAAGCTGTCGAGCGTCTTGTACTTCGCCTGCAGCCAATCCTGAAACTGTCTCCGCGTCGCATCGTCATACGACATCCCCGCGTAGCCGTATTCGTTGTCAATCTGCCAGCCGACGACATTCGGATTTTTTCCAAACCTCATCGCCAACTGCTCGGCGATCCGCCGGCAGAATTCGCGATAGCGCGGCGAACTCGCCGAAGCGTGCGCCCGGTTGCCGTGTGTCATCCGCTGTCCATCCGCTTCCACCCTCAGTGTCTCCGGATACTTCTGCGTAAGCCACGCTGGGGGTGTCGCCGTGGGCGTCCCAAGAACCGTCACGATGTGATGCTTCCCCGCCAGGGCAATCGCTCGCTCCAGCCAATCAAAGTCGTAGCGCCCCTCGGAGGGTTCCATCCGGCTCCATGCGAACTCTCCCACGCGCACGACTTTGAGATCAGCAGCCTCCATCAACCGCAGATCTTCGTCCCACCTCGACTCCGGCCACTGCTCCGGATACCACGCCGCCCCCATGAGGATCGCGTTCTGCCCCGGAATTTGTGTCGAAATCGGCGTTTGCGGAAGCGTTTGTGAGTTGACGCCGGCGCAGACTACTAAAAAGAGTATGAGAGCTGACACGGCTCGAGGCACGGACGACGTCGACATGGTCGCTCCTTCGGGTGGGGGATGAACCGCTTGCGAAATGTTGTCAAGGGCCCTATCCACCGTTTTTCTTCGTAACCGAATGCATCCGCAGGGAAAATAAAGTCTGCGTTCTTGTCGGTCACCCCACGCCAAATTGATATAATAGAAGTACAAGAAAAATTCTTGGAAAAGGGTGTGGAGAACTGTCTCCGCACCCTTTTTTCACCTTTTACTGAGAACCGAGAACTGAGAACTTCTGACGGGAAGCCGCCCGCGCGTGGATTCCCGGACGACCAGAGTCGGAGCCAGGCGGATCACGGCGAACTTCTTCGTCAGTTTGCCCTCAATCCGGTCCATGAGTAGAGTCGCTCCGCGAGCGCCTATCTCGTAACCGGGCTGCGCCACCACCGTCAGCCGTGGATGAAAGGCGCGATTGCCGGCAAGATCGTCAAAAGTGGCAATCGCGACGTCCTCGGGGCAGCGGACGCCAAGCTCTTCAAACGCTTGCAGAACCCCGAGCGCCATGACGCCATTCGAAACCAGAATCGCGGACGGGCGCGCTTGCCGCAGCAAAAGTTCCTTCGCCAGCACGTAACCGGAATGTTCCCGGAAATCGCCCTCGAGGATCAGCTGCTTCGAAACTGCGATGCCAGCCTCTTGCAGCCCGGCCTCATAGCCTTGCAGCCGTTCGCGCGCCACCCCTAGTTCGAGGGAGCCCGTGATGATCGCGATCTTACGATAGCCCGTCCGCACGAGATGGCGCACGCACTCTTGCGCGCCGCGGACATTGTCGAGCATGACGGCGTCGATCTTCACGCCCGCCGGCGCCCGGTCGAGGCAGACGATGGGAATGCCCGCCTCGCGCGCCCGGCGAATGTGGTCGGTATCTTTGCCGCGAGTGGGTACAAGCAGGATTCCGTCCACTCGCCGGGAACGCAGCGCGGAGACGACACGGCACTCGCGCTCCATCTGCTCGTCGGTATTGGCCGCGACCAGCAGGAAACCGCGTTCAAGCGCCCGGTCTTCGGCGCCCCGCAAGACCTGCGGGAAGAACGGGTTCGTAATATCCGGCAGAACCATGCCCAGCATATAGGTCTGGTTCACCTTTAAACTGCGGGCAATTTCGTTAGGATGAAAATCCAGTTCGCGAATCGCCGCCTCAACCCGCGCGCGCAACGGAGGGCTAACCCGCACCGTCCCTCGAATCACATTCGAGACGGTGCCGGTCGATGCCCGAGCTCGTTTTGCAACCTCAACGATTGTCGCCATGGTTACGCACTTATCCGGCTGTAGAAAACAAACCGAAGGAAATCACTTATGCTGACTCGATCGCTAGAAGATAAACTTCAACCCAAACTCTCCGATACGTCCGTTGTGAGCTCCGCTAGGGTGAAGGAAGTTGCTGGGAACCTCCGGGTTATTGGGGTCGTTGCTGCCATTCACACAATCCGAGGCTCCGGAGTTAACTTCGTAACCGCAAGAAGTATTGTTGATGCCGTTCCATTGCGGATGATTGAATATGTTGAATGCTTCGGCGCGAAACTCCAACCCTTTTTTCTCTCCGATCTTGAAGTGCTTGAACAGGCCCATGTCGAAATTCAGGCGCCCCGGCCCGGCAAGAGAGTTACGGCCCGAGTCCCCAAAAGTGAGGCCAGTTGGCTGCGAGTAAGCTGCAGGATTATCCAGCAGCGGCCCATAAGGTACTCCGGGCACCGGATTAAAATGCGGAACCGAGCTATGCGGATCGCCCACGATATCGGCGTACGAACCCGAACCGACGTTATTTCCGACGCCCGCATTGTCATAGGTCCCGCCATTCACAATCGTGACGGGTTCTCCACTCTGGGCGGTCGTGATGCCCGATAGCTTCCACCCTCCGAGCAGCGATCCTTTCAGGCCGCGGGCATGGGCAAAGATCGGCAGGTCGTATATGTAACTGACGGTAAAGATATGGCGCTGATCATAACTGGAACTGGCTCGATAGGCAGATAGATTATACGAATCGACGAATGCACTATCATAGCGATCCGAAGAATTATCGATCGAGTGGCTATAGGTGTAGGCCAGGGTTAGCTGCAATCCCTTGGCATTGCGCCGGCCGGACACCTGCAACGCATTGTAAGAAGAATTCGCCCCTCCGATTATGCCGTAAATCGAGTCATACCCGATGTAGGGACGGACGGTATCCGGATTGTTGTTGCCACATGCAGTATCGAGATTGATCTGGGCCTGGCCGGTGATGGGCGTCCCGTCCGGAAGCGCGTCGTTATCGCAAATATCCTGGGTAATGATTTGGCCCTTCGGGAATGGATTCTGAGAAGCGGGCGTGGAATGGATCTGATTGCGATCCAGTTGCTGCGATAAGTGCGTCCCCTTGCTGCCCACGTAGGCCACCGTGAGAATTGTGTCGCGCGCCAGTTCGCGCTGAATATCCAAGTGATATTGCTGAACGTACGGCCACTGAGTCTCGGTCGTAATCGAGGTCAACTGGCTCACTCCGCCGCCCAAGGGATAGAGTTCGCCACCGGTACCACCGACCGCGGTATATCCGCTGATGAAATATTGCACGGGCGCGATGATACCCGGCGGATTGCCTTCCAACGATTCTGTGTTGGCATCGTTCCCGTTTGCGTGCTCGAAGAAAATACCGTATCCCGCGCGAATCGCGGTCTTCCCGTTCCCCTTGGGATCAAACGCAAATCCGATGCGGGGCGCGGGGTTCAAGAGATGGTTCGATTGGCAACTGGCGTGGACACCCCCATAACCGCAGCGTACCATTCCAGTCATTGTGTAGACGCTCTGTCCCGCGGGAAAGTTCAGCGAACCGTCGCCGTTGATCGTGGGCGCATCGGCTACAACATAGGTAGTAGGATCAAAGTTGTAGGCGTTAAGATACTTCTCGTGATAACTGCCATACAGACTGATACGGAGACCAAGGTTCAGAGTCAAACGCGATGACACGCGCCAGTCGTCTTGAACGTACGGTTCCACAACCCGATAGCGATTGTAGTATTTCTGGTTTTGGTTTGGCTGTGCGTACGAATTGATGTATCCGGTCAGAAGGTCGGCAAAGCCGTTACCCGTACTGGAAAAAGGCCCCCCATTCGGACTCTTTGCCTTGTACCAGGTGTTGGGATTGTCGTAGTAACCTACGCTTCCGTTCGGCTCTTCTTCCGCGTCCTCGTTCTTTTGGACCAAGGCGAAGTAAACGCCATACTGCCAATTATGTTTTCCAACAATTCGTGTCAGGTTATCGTGGAAACTGTAGGTTGGATTCGAGTTATTAAAAGGTAAATAACCCGGATCTATGGCAAAGTTGAAGTTACCCGGACCTCCAATCCCAATTGCGGGAATCGTTCCGTTGAAGCCGTTCTCGAAAATACCCGTCATCGTCATGCTCGCCGGGCGCACCCACGACGTCCCGGTATTGAAGAGGTGAAGGTGGTTAGCGGCGTAACTGAAGACAAACTCATTCAGCAGCGTCGGCGACACCGTGGAGGTCAAGTTCACAACCGCGCTGATTCCAGGCCCTTGCAAGGTCCCGCCAATCGCGGGGACGCTTGAACCAGACCACGGCGAAATAGGGTACTTCTGTGTCCAGGAATCGTGAATGAATCGGAAGTTCGCACGCAACTTCGCGTTGACCTGATCATCCACCTTGATCAACTCTTCATGCCAACTGATGGGCGAGGCGAAAGTCCCGAAGAGAGCGTGGCCTACATTCGGCAAGGGAATATTCGCCATCAGAGCCGAGGAGTTCACCGTATCGATGAGGCCGGCGGGGATCGTATTTTGGGGAAATCCCTTGTAGATATTATTCCCGTTCGAATCCGTTCCCGCTTTTCGATAGGCCGGACAGTTCACCTCGACTAACTCATTCGAACCAGCCGGCGCATTCCCACGGATAAACGGGGTTCCGGGCGCTGGACAGACATCATTGAAGTCCCCTGCCCTCTCCGCTGCCGTCGGCAGAAAGGCATTTGCGTTGTTGTAAACAAAGGGAACGTTCTCGCGCCGGAATTCCTGGGACCAGAAGAAGAAGAGTTTATCCTTCTTAATAGGGCCGCCGACGATGTAGCCGAAATCATTCTTGTTGTAATAGGCTTTCGGAGTACCCGGTTCGTCAAAGTAGTTATGGGCGTTGAAAGCGGCGTTTCGAATGAACTCGAAGGCCTCGCCATGAAACTGGTTTGTGCCCGACTTCGTTACCGCTTCAATAGTTCCCGAACCGTTTCGCCCGTATTGAGCACCATAGGTTGAAGTAAGGACTCGAACTTCCGATAGGGCATCGATGTTTGGATATACGTTAATGTTGGCGTTGCTTCCGGTATCGAGCACTTCACCGCCATCGATTTCCCAATTGTTAAACTCGGTGCGGCCTCCATTCACGGCGTAGGAGACGCTACCGGAAGGACCGACGGTTCCGTCATCCTGGCCAGTCTGATCGCTGACTCCAGGTATGAGCTTGATGAGGGTCGTGAAATCGCGGCCATTCAATTCCAACTGGCTGATTTGGTCACCCGTAATTGTGCCCGCCATCTCTGAGGACTGCGTCTCGACCTTGCCTACGGCGCTTCCCTCAACGACGACCTCGCTTGTGACTTTGCCGATGACCAACTTCGTATCGACTCGGATCTTCTCGCCCACGCGCAGGATCACTTTCCTCGCTTCAAATTTCTCAAAGCCAGGCGCGGTAATTGTGATGTCGTAGGTCCCGGCGCCCAGACCCGCGACCAGATAATTTCCGTCGTTGTTCGAAGTCGAGGCGCGGCGAAAGCCGGTGGCAGGATCAGCGACCGAGACCTGAGCTCCGGCGACGACGGCGCCGGTATTATCGACAACAGTGCCTGTGATGGAGCCGGAGGACTGCGCCAGAATCGTTTGGCTCGCCAACAGAACGCACAACAAACCCCACAGCGACCAGGATCTCACGAACATACATTCCCCTTTTTTGGCCCTATATCTTTTCCATACTTCTGCTACTGCACGTTTGGGCGGTTTACGAATCTGCCTCTGCGCCAAACCCGTCACGATTGCTGTCGAGTGCCTCACTGACATGAGCGGGCTCTGGCGTTTGAAATTGACATCCCATCGTGCACCAAATTTGAATCGCTTCAAACGAACAAGAGGTCCGCCAAAATGCGCGGCCATAGTGCGACATCTTGACGCTCTCTGTCAAGCGTAGAAAGGGCGTGGACCCGCGCGATGAATGTGCCGCTTCAGTCTTCGGATTATTTATCGAACTCTCGCCGATTGAAAGCTTCCAACTTTTCCGGGCTTGAGGCTATACTCTTCTGGCATCGCGAATGTGCCTCGGTCGTTTGCGAGCGCTCTAATGAATTATGACTCGGCGTCGCAGTTTCTTCCGGCTAAGTGCGCGCTTCGCGCTCCAAGCAGCAATCGTTCCTTGCATCGCGGTGCTTCTCGGTTTGTTCTCGTCAGCAAGCGAACTGACCCGACCACTTGAATTATCGCGCCCGATCCGATCGTGGGAATTTGCCTCTGCAGTGGGCACGCGCGCAGGGCTATTCGGGAATGAGCAAGGACGCCTCGAAGCCTGGGTCTATCCCTTGAAAATCCTGCGTGACTTTCATCTCCGGTTTCACGTGGATGGCGCTGTGCTACCTGCCGAAACGCTCGCCCGAACTGTAATCGTCCGGCCAGAGTCGACGACGATCGTTTACAGCGGCGACACGTTTTCGGTGCGGGAAACATGGTTCGTCCCGGTCCACGAAATGGGGGCCGTCCTAGCGTTCGAAGTGAACACGTCGAGACATCTCGAGATTGAGGCGGTGTTTGAACGAGACTTTCAGCTGGAATGGCCGGGAACGATCGGGGACACATTTAGCGATTGGGATGTGGCGATGCGCGCTTTCCGCTTCGGAACCGAGTCAGGAAAGTTTGATGCGATAGTCGGTTCACCTTCGGGAGTTCGAGGCTTCGAGGAGTACTCCAGCAACTATTCAACTTCGCGCGAGAGTTCCGTTCTGCTGGGCGCCACGGAAAAAGGTACAGAGACGAAACTCGTTGTGATCGCTGCGTCTTTCACGGGACGTGCAGGTGCAACAAATCTCTACCAGCACCTGGCGAAGGACTATCCCGAATTGCTGCGCGATTCGGCCGCGTACTATCACGACTATCTGGCTTCGACCGTGAGGCTGGAGTTGCCGGATGGGCAAATGCAAGCGGCCTACGACTGGGCGAAAGTCAGCATGCACCAGGGAGTCGTGGACAATCCATTTCTGGGTAAGGGTCTGGTCGCCGGATACAACACGTCGGCTGACGATGAGCGTCCGGGGTTTGCGTGGTTCTTTGGCCGGGATGCGGAATGGACGTCGCTCGCACTGGATGCGGCGGGCGATTTTGCGACGACGCGAAGCGCCCTGGAGTTTCTGGGAAAGTATCAGCGTGCAGACGGGAAGGTGCCGCACGAGGTCTCGCAAAGCGCGACCTTCGTGGACTGGTTCAAGGCCACGCCTTTCGCATTTGCGTCCGCCGATGCTACGCCGCTCTTCGTGATTGCCATGAACGATTATGTGACGCGCAGCGGTGATACGGCGTTTGCAGAGGAGCACTGGGACAATCTTTGGAGAGCCTACGGGTTCTTGCAGTCTACGTATGACGCGCAGGGTTTTGCGCAGAACGTCGGAGTGGGACACGGTTGGATCGAAGGTGGGCCGCTCTATCCGGTACGGCAGGAGTTCTACCAGGCTTCGCTCGGGCTCGAGGCGGTCCGTTCCTTATCGAACCTCGCGCATCTCACCGGCAAAGAGGATCTTTCGCAACAGCTGCGGCAAATATTCGAGCGGCAAGAGCCACTCCTGGATAAGGCGTTCTGGTCGAATGAGAAACAAACGTACAGCTACGCGCTGCCGCTCAACGATCGCAATGCGCCCAGCGGAGCTGCGCTTTCTAAAAGTATTGATGCGGTGAGTGTGCTCGCCACGGTGCCCATGTGGTTCGAGCAATTGGACGGCGAGCGAGCGCGAAGCATGATTCGTCTGCTCGCCAGCAGCGACCATCAGACGGACTGGGGTATGCGGATCCTATCGGTTCGCGATCTCAGCTATGATCCGGGCGGGTACCACTTCGGGGTGGTCTGGCCGCTGTTCACGGGGTGGGCGGCAGTCGCGGAATATCACTATCATCGTCCCTTGCCGGCGTATTCCAACTTGCGCGCGAATGCGATGCTTGTTTTCGACGGATCGTTGGGTCATGTCGCCGAGGCCTTTTCGGGGACATTCTATCAAGCGCTGTCGACCGGATCGCCGCAACAGATCTGGTCGGCGGCGATGGTCGTCAATCCTATTTTGAGCGGTCTGTTTGGCTTGCAGACGGATGCTGCGAACTGCCATCTCGATTTCGTTCCTCACGTACCTGCCGACTGGAATTCTTTTTCCATCAATAACGTGCGCATTGGCAAGGAGGTTCTGAATCTGAAGTACGAGAAAGGACCGGGACGGATTGAACTGGAAATTCAATCGACCGGGACCGGACATTGTTCGCTTGCGTTCTCACCGGCTCTGAGCCTTCGGGCGAAAGTGAATGGGGTTCGGCTCAATGGTCACGCGTTAGCCTTTCGTTCGGAACCCAATTCGGCAGATCAGCACATCAGCATGAACGTGCCAGTCGGAGCCGGCCGAGATGTGATTGAAATCAATGTAAAGGACGATTTTGAACTGAGCGAATCGAGTACGCTTCCGCCACTTGGAAGTACGAGCCGCGGATTGCGGATTCTCGACGAGACGTGGACTCCCAACCGAGATGCTCTTAGGGTCGAACTCTCGGGCTTGGGCGGCGAAGGGTACGATCTTTCGCTTTGGGAGGCGGAGCAGGTTTCGTCCGTGGAGGGAGCTGATCTCACTAAGAGCCCTGACGGAAAACGGGCTGAGGCGCACTTCAAGATGCCAGCGAGTGCAAGCGGAGTAGATCCGACGGTGTCGGTTATCTTTCACTTTAAATAACGAGTGACCAAGACATGCAGCTGGACGGAAATGCTTTTGGCAAGCAATAACTGGAGAACGAACGTGGATTTTCGATACTACAAGATGGCCGCCATCCTGATCATGAGTGCTTTCCTATGGATTCCTGTTTCAGACGCGCAGGGGCGTGCGGTCGACAAAGAGGGGCACCAGTGGTGGCAAAACGCGGTCTTCTATGAGGTCTATCCGCGAAGTTTTGCGGACAGCAATGGGGATGGTATCGGAGATCTGAACGGTATCGACTCGAAGCTCGACTATCTAAAAGACCTTGGCGTTGACGCCATCTGGATTTCGCCGTGTTATCCGTCTCCGCAGGTTGATTTTGGATACGACGTGTCGGACTACGAAGACATCGATCCGATGTATGGAACGCTTAAAGACTTTGAGCGCATGGCACATGATGCGAAAAAGAGGGACATCCGCATCATTATGGATTTCGTTCTCAATCACTCGTCGCCGCAGCATAAATGGTTCATCGACTCAGCCTCGTCGCGGACTGCGTCGCATCGGGATTGGTATATATGGCGCGATGGAAAGGCTCCGGGAGTTCCGCCCAATAATTGGATATCCGGGTTCGGTGGGTCAGCGTGGCAATTCGATCCGAAGACCGGGCAGTACTACTACCACTTCTTTGCGGTGGGACAACCTGATCTCAATTGGCGCAATCCGGACGTTGAAAAAGCCATGTTCGATGTGACTCGCTTCTGGTACCAGCACGGGGTTTCAGGGTTTCGACTGGATGCGGTGGATTTGTTGTTTGAGGATCCGGCACTGCGCGATAACCCGGTGTTGCCCGGCAAGAATGACTTGGGCGACGCCAACATGGAGAACAAGTACAACGACAAATTACCCGAAGTCCACACCGAACTGAAAAAGTTGCGCGCCGTCGCGGACGAGAATAACGCTGTGCTGATCGGGGAAACCTATACTTCAAACCGGGAGGAACTAAAAGAGTATTACGGCGACCATAACGATGAAATCCAAATGCCGATGGACTTCATGTTCTGCGAGGTCAACAAACTTTCAGCCTCTGAGTTTCGCGCGCAGATCGCGAACGCGGAATCGACAGGAGGGTGGCCGGTTTACGTGATCAGCAACCACGATATGACGCGCTCGTACAACCGTTACGGCGACGGACAGCACAACGACCAAATCGCGAAGCTGATGGCCGGGATGTATCTCACTCTTCGGGGCACGCCGATCATGTATTACGGCGAAGAACTGGGGATGGAGAATAACGATCCGGTTCGGAAAGAAGACGTTAAAGACCCGATTGGTATTGCCGGATGGCCGACGGAAAAAGGCCGCGATGGCGAGCGCACGCCCATGCAGTGGAATGACTCGGCAAATGCCGGGTTCAGCACGGCGCGCCCATGGCTGCCCGTCCCCGCAAGTTACAAGTCGCACAACGTAGCGAGCGAACTTGCCGACCCTTCGTCTGTTCTGCAGTTTTACAAGCAGTTGCTGGCTTTGCGTCATAAAGATAAAGCTCTGCTTTATGGCGACTATGTAGCGTTGAATCCGAATAATCCCAACATACTTTCGTATCTTCGCCGGTATAAAGGTGAAGCCGTACTTGTAGTTCTCAATATGTCGTCGACGGCGCAGCCGATCCCCTTGAACCTTTCGGATGAAGGCTTCCCTTCGCCAAAATTGACAACGCTGCTAAGCACATCCGGCTCCGCGAAAAGCGGCAAGGGTGAGCCCTTGCCAATGGATCCTTTCTCCGTCTATATCGCGCGGGTCTCTCGATGAGCTGGCGATTCGCGAACTTCACCTATGGAAAGCTGTTCGTTCGACGGGTGAGGTATGTCGCGGTCTGGCTGGCAATGTACTCCTCGGTCTTCGGGCAACCGGACGCAGTTCGCGGCACAATGATGGCCGGCCTTGCTTCTGTTCATGACTATGTGCAGAAGCGAGCCTCGAGCTACGACCGGAGCGGCGGCAACGATGATTCGCGCAAGATTGCTGCTGGAAATACGCTTGAGCTGCTCAACGATCGCGGCCCGGGGATTATCACGCACATCTGGTTCACGATCGCCTCGCCCGAATCGTACCACCTGAAAAAACTCGTCTTGCGGATGTATTGGGACGATGAACCGACACCGAGCGTCGAAACTCCGGTCGGAGATTTCTTCGGCCTAGGGCTCGGGGATTATTTCCAGTTCGATTCGATACCGCTGGCTGTGGCTTCGGACAAAGCGCTGAACTGCTTCTTCCCCATGCCTTTTCGAAAGCATGCCCGCATTACGGTTACGAATGAAGGTCGACAGGATGTGGATGCCTTCTATTTCAATATCGACTACCAGTCCTTGAACAAAGAACTCCCGGCGGACACGCTTTATTTCCACGCGCAATACCGTCAGGCCACTCCGGCGGTTGGTTGGACAAATCAATGGGAAGCGAACGATGCCGCAGCCGTGACGGCAAAGAAGAACTTAAACGGCGAGAACAACTACGTGTGGATGGAAGCCACAGGCCAAGGGCACTTCGTGGGAGTGACGATGTCGGTTCTGCAAAATCAGGATGGGTGGTGGGGCGAAGGCGATGACATGTTTTTCGTCGACGGAGAAACACAGCCCTCCATTAACGGAACCGGATCGGAAGACTATTTTCTTGGGGCGTGGGATTTCGGCGACCATCCTTTCTCTTATTCCCTGTTTGGAGCGCCCGTGAAGGGAGCAGAGTTCGCCGGCAGCCGTTCGTCTGTATATCGCTTTCACCTGGATTCTCCCATTCCTTTCAAGAAATCGTTGCGGGCGACGATTGAACACGGCCACGCCAATCATCGCTCTGACAACTTCTTTTCCGTCGCCTACTGGTATCAGAACGAACCGCATGCGGCTTTTCCTCCATTGCCCACCGTCGAACAGCGGATTCCCCGCATCTATTCTGTAGGAGGTCCCGGGAATGCCGCGAAGCAGTAGTTGGTACGGCTGGACCAGAGGTGGGATTTGGCATGTCTTGAACCTAACTCTCCTCTTTTGTGTGTTGCTATGCGCCGCGCAGCGGCCAAGCGCCGCGGAGGAGCTCGAGGCTCCGAGGCATCCGCGGATTGTGGGTTACTTTCCCGGAGACGGCGCGCGAAGGAACTTTCTGGTAAAAGATCTGGTGGCACGCGGTGCTGTCTCAGTTCTTGACCAGATCAATTACTCGCAGGGCCACGTCGCGGGCAGTCAATGCGTAATCGCCGATCCGGTCGCGGATCTAAGCCGCATTTTTTCGGCCGACAACAGCGTGGATGGAACCGCCGATGCGGCAGATGCGTCGTTGCGCGGAAACTTTCATCAGTTGCAAGAACTGAAGAAGCTCTACCCGAACGTCAAACTGTTGATCTCTCTTGAGGGGAATGCCGAGCTGTTTGCGGAGGCGGCGCAACCAGAAAATCGCCACGCTTTTGTGGCGTCCTGTATAGAGAGATTTATCAAGGGAAAATTTGCGGATGGGATCGAAGCTCCCGGCCTATTCGACGGCATTGATCTTGACTGGGAATATCCGAAAGAGGCTGACAAGCTCAACTTCATCGCGCTATTGGGAGAGTTTCGCCGCCAACTTAATAGCGCGGGATCGAACCTGTTGCTCTCGGCCGCTATGGGGGATGGCCGAATCACTTACCAGCATCTGGATATGCGAGCAGTCGCTCTTTACGTCGACGAAGTCGGAGTGATGAACTACGACTACAGCGGCCCGTGGAGCAAACGGACGGGCCTGGTCGCTCCGCTTTATAGCTCACCCGGAGATCCAGAAAAAAACAACGATGTAGACTCGACCATTCGCGGCTACGAATCGATGGGAGTTCCTCCGGAGAAAATACTGCTTGGGCTTCCCTTCTACGCGTATTCCTGGAACCAGGTTGCGCAGGATAATCACGGATTGTTTCAAATGGGCGAGCCCTCGCGCACCGATTTGCCGTACAACTATATCGTTTCGATCCTGGACAAATTCACGACGTATCGCGATCCGAAATCGCTGGCGCCATGGTTGTACGACGGTACTACGTTTTGGACCTACGATGACGAGCTGTCGATTGGCGCCAAACTCAAGTACGCAAAGCAAGAATCTCTGGGCGGGGTAATGATTTGGGAGCTTAGCGGCGACACGGCGGAGGGACGCTTGCTGAAGACTATTTCCGCGCAGATGCACAGCGAAGACGACGGCGGCGACGAAGATAACGATGAGGATGCTACCAGCGGAACACCCTGATTTGAGGAGCCGTTTTTTTGAGAAAGCGAAGGAAACCGCTACAAAACGGCCGCTTCAGAAACTCATCCGAAGGCAAGCTCGAGTTGCCTGTGTCATCTTCTTAAGTCGGAACCACCAACGCATTTTTTCTTGAACTATGACACATCGTGTTGCTGATCTCTCGCTCCGTCTAGGTTTAGCCGTTCTTCTGGGGTCGCTTTCGCCTGCCCGCTCTTTCGCTCAAGACACTGCGAACACTCCGCATGGAGAGCAGATTGCGGGTCCGGCATGCCAGTCGCCGCCTGATTGGGATTCTGCGCGCGCTGCGACATGTACCAAAGCGGAGATCGCCGATTGGCTTGCGGACATCAAGCACTGGCGCGCCGAGCACCTTCTTCGAATTGGCTATGAAGGATCGCAATATGCGAGGAAGGAACTGCAGTGGACGCAATCCAGCTTTGTTCAACCGCAGATGATGGTTCACGACCGGTTCTTTTACGACCCGGTCTCGAGGCAGTACACGGTCGAGCGCTATCTCGACGATTTGACGAAACGCTACGGCGGAATCGACAGCGTACTTATCTGGCCGACGTATCCGAATATTGGAATCGACAGTCGTAACGAGTACGACATGTTCCGCGATCTTCCCGGCGGGGTGCAGGAACTGAAACGAGTCGTGGATCAATTTCACAGTCGAGGTGTTCGCGTGCTCTTCCCCGTCATGATGTGGGACCAGGGGACGCATGATGAAGGCATGCCCAACTGGGAAGCGACGGCGCGATTTCTGGCGCAGATTGGTGCGGATGGCGTGAATGGCGACACCTTGGATGGCATGCCACGAGCCTTTCGAACCGCCTCTGATAGCCTCGGTCATCCGCTGGCTCTGGAACCCGAACTCGCTTTCGGTTCAAACGAAATGCTTGCCTATAACAATATGTCGTGGGGCTATTGGAAGTATGACTTTGCTCCGTCTGTGAGCACGTATAAATGGCTGGAGCCTCGCCATATGGTGCATATCAGCAATCGCTGGGCACACGACCATCAGGATGACCTGCAATCAGCTTTCTTTAACGGCATCGGATTCGAAAGCTGGGAAAACGTCTGGGGTATATGGAACCAGATCACTCCGCGAGATGCTGAGGCCCTGCGCAGAATTTCAACGATTGAGCGCGCCTATCATTCGCTGCTTAGCGGTGCGGACTGGGAGCCGTACACCTCGACTGAACAATTCGGTGTCTTTGCTAGCCGGTGGACGGATGCGCGATCTTCGCTTTGGACGCTCGTCAATCGTAATCATTATCCGGTTTCGGGGCGGCAACTCACGGTGCCGTACAAGGCGGGAGTTCGATATTACGATCTGTGGCACGGCATGGAAATACAGCCGACTAAGGATCGCGAGACGGCGTCTCTGCAATTTGATCTGGAAGCCGATGGCTATGGAGCCATCCTCGAAACCTCGGCGCAGGATCCGGCGCTGAACGAATTGCTCGGTACGATGCATCATTCCAGCGAGAAACCTCTCGCGAGTTACTCTCGAGAATGGCACTCCCTTCCCCAGACACTGGTCGACATTCCTGAGACGACTGTGCCGAAGGGAACCCCGCACAATTCTGTCCGCGACGGCATGGTTCTCGTCCCGGAGGCGGAGTATCTGTTTCGCGTAAATGGGATCGAAATTGAAGGGATGAATGACGAAGGTGTGGATGTTCAGTATCCGTGGGAACGTTCTGCCCGTCGCTTTCATGAGGCAAGCGTGCAGATCAAACCGTTCTGGATCGACGTGTACCCGGTGACCAATGCGCAGTTTGAGAAATTTATCGAGGCGACACATTATCATCCAGCGGACGACCACAATTTCCTGAAAGACTGGCACGGCAACTCTTTCCCGGAGGGATGGGGAAATAAGCCGGTAACGTGGGTGTCGCTAGAGGATGCCCGCGCATACGCGCGATGGGCGGGAAAACGGCTGCCCCATGAGTGGGAATGGCAGTATGCCGCGCAAGGCGGGGATGGGCGAACCTATCCATGGGGGAATGATTGGAATGCGAGCGCCGTTCCGGTTCCCGATCAAGGTCGCGACCTACGTCCCGCGAGCGATGTCGACGCTCACCCTAAAGGCGCGAGTCCATTTGGCGTGATGGATATGGTGGGGAATGTGTGGCAATGGACCGACGAGTATACGGACGATCATACAAATGCGGCGATTCTGCGGGGGGGCAGTCATTATCAACCGCAGGGATCGCGTTGGTATTTTCCGCAAGGCTACAAGTTATCGGAACACGGCAAATATCTTCTTATGGCTCCCAGCATCGATCGCTCAGGCACGATTGGATTGCGGTGTGTTGAAGATGCGCAATAACTCTCCTCCTCGATGTGACATGCCTCTTGGTCGACTCCCGGGCACATAGTTCTGTACTCTGGATGCAGCTTCTTAATGGGAATTGCAACTATTGCTGGCGGAAAGAATTCCACATGTTGATTCAAGTTGGCTATGAACTGGTGTTCGATTGTGCTCAAAGCACGCCCATGATCCTCATGGTCAACGTCCACTACTCGCGCGCCGCGGATATCGTGAAGCCTGATTTCCTGCTTACGGAACCAGAGACGCCGTTCACCGCGTATCGGGATGGTTTCGGAAACTGGTGCACGCGGCTGGTTGCGCCAATGGGCAGGATTTGTTTGAGAAGCAATGGCGTAATTCGAGACTCGGCACAACCGGACGCAGCGACGCCGTCCGCGCAGCAGCACGCTTTGGAGGATTTACCGGAAGATACTCTGGTTTTTCTGTTGGGCAGCCGGTACTGCGAGACCGATCTCCTATCGAACGCGGCATGGGCGCAATTCGGTCAATCCACTCCGGGTTGGTCGCGGGTTCAGACGATCTGCGATTTTGTGCATAACCATATCGCCTTCGATTATCAGAGAGCGCGACCTACGCGAACTGCGTGGGAGGCGTTCAACGAAGGCGCGGGCGTTTGTCGGGATTATGCGCATCTCGCCATCGCGTTCTGCCGCTGCATGAATATTCCGGCCCGATACTGCACGGGATACCTTGGCGACATGGGAACGCTTCCGCCCTATGGCGTGGGAGATTTTGCAGCGTGGTTTGAAGTCTATCTGGGTGGTGCGTGGCACACATTTGATCCTCGAAACAATGTGCCCCGGATTGGCCGAATCCTGATTGCACGAGGCCGCGATGCGGCCGATGTTGCGATCGCAACTACCTTCGGGCAAAACAGTCTGGAGAGTTTCAAGGTCTGGACGGACGAAATCACGGCGGGTTTACCAGCGGTTGGATAGTTCCGTTCGATCTTGAAGACGCTAGGTTTCGATCGGCTCCATGTCGACGGCAACTTTGAGTGTGTGAGCTCCACCGCCGAGAATCAAGCCGCGCAGAGGGCTTACGTCTCCGTAGTCCCTGCCCCAAGCGAGCGTGACATGGCCATTGGTGGGCACAAGGTTGTTGGTGGGATCCACGTCAAGCCAACCGCTTCCTGGACAATACACAGATAGCCAGGCGTGAGAGGCATCCGCACCGACCAGCCTTGCCTTGCCGGGGGGTGGATAGGTGCGAAGATATCCGCTGACATAACGCGTGGCGAGATTGAGGGAGCGAAGGCAGGCGATTTGAAGGTGGGCGAAATCCTGGCAGACGCCGCGGCGTTTCTTAAAAACCTCTTCCGGAGTTGTGCGGACGTTGGTGACCTTGGAATCGAAACGAAAATCTTTATGAATGCGCGCGGTCAAGTCTAACAGCGCCTCTGCCAACGGCCGGCGCGGAGTGAATGACTCAAGAGCATAGGCGGCGAACTCTGGTCGCATGCGGATACGCGGCGACTCGAATCCAAATTGATAGGCTTCCAGTCCTGCCGGGCTATGGTCATTGGGAACCCACCGGGTCGCGTCCTCCCAAGGGAGCGGCAGTTTCGACCACGACGGTTCGTTTCCCGCTATTACTACTTCGCTTTGCGCCTCGACGACAAGTTCACGGTGAGGTTCCTGAATCGTAAAAAAGCAAAGACGGTTGCCAAAAAAGTCGGTGCGCTCGGTGCGCGTCGCCGGCCGAGGCTGGATGCGCAACTCGCTTCGCGCCACTTTGTGGTGGGGTAAGGCACGTGGAATCAGGCACGCGACGTGATTTCCGAGCGAGACGGGATATTTGTATTTGTAGGTCGTGCGGTGAACGATTCGGTAGAGCATTGTCCTTCGATCAGTTTGCGGAGATCATTGCCCCATGGTAATCGGCAAGGTTCGAGCGTGACTGAAATATCTACTGGATAAATTATTGGACCAGGAAGGCAATAAGCCTTCCAACTCTTTGAGAAAACTTGCCAAACGCGACAGCTCATCGGAGCCATTCGGAACAGCACCGGGTCGAGGGTAGCTGATCTTTCGCAAATCGAAACTTCGCAACAAAGTCAGTGCGGTCCGCATCGCCTGCAAGTCTACGCCAAGGTGGCGGGGGAGTTTCTGATAGAGGTCCGCCAGATGACTGAGTTGAAAGTCTAAGGAGCGGGGATTGGTCTCGTCGGCCATGAGCACATCGAGTACCGCCAGCGGCTGAAGTGTGGTGTAGTAGCGAGTGCGATACGTCATGGAGCTATCCGCTACTTCAAGCAAACATTCCAAGAGCGACCAATCCTCCTCGGTAATGGGCTTGGCGATTTCACGAAGTTGGCGGGTGAGATAAATCGCACGCTCAAGGCGGCGGCCGATGGTCATGAAGAGCCAACCCAAGCCACGATTGATATTTTCCCGCTCCATTCCAGAGAAGGCAGACAACAGTTCAAGGCAGTCGGTGAGCATCGACGGATACTCCAGAAACGGAGTGGTGCGGCCGGTTGCCATCGACTCGCGCAACTGGCCGATGAGAAACATCATATCGCCCGACAAACGCTCGCGAATGTTACCGCCGATGCGGGAGACCTCAGCCAGCGCGCAGGCCAGACTGTCGGGCCGTTTGGGATCGGTCAACAGGGAAATCATTTCCTGTTCGAGTTCGACCGAAGTGGCCCGCCGATGTTTGGGTTTGGGCAGTTTGGCGTGGCGAGACTCGAGGCAACCATGCAGGCGAAGTAGACAGCCGAGTTCCGCGTCTTCTGCGCGGCGCAGGCGAGGGATCAAGGCGCGAGCGATGCGCGCGACGTTTTCGGCTCGCTCAACGTATCGACCTAACCAATAAGCGTTGTCAGCAACACTACTTGGCACCACGCGCGAGACCCGGCGCAACTCGACGGGTTCGTTACGGGGACGCAGCATGCTAAACGTGTCGACAGGGTTGTCCCAGAGGATCCATGCATCCTTGCTGTGGCCGCCACGCTGCATTGAGACAACAGAGCCTTCTGCTTCCGCAACACGAACCAGCCCTCCTGGAATCGCGATCCAGCCGGTACCGGTGTTGAGGACATAGGTGCGCAGCACAACGCTCCGCGAGTTGAGGCGTCCGTTATCCCACACCGGCGCCGTGGACAATGCGACTTGCTCCTGAGCCACGTACTCGTGGGGTTGAGCGCGCAGTCGATCGGCAAATTTACCTTTCTCGACGTGGGCCAGTTCGGCCCCGAAAACGGGTTCCATGCCGCGCGAGGGGAATGCTGGTTTTACGACTACGGAATCGAGGTGATCGAGCACCCAATCGAGAGCATATTTTTGTCCGCACCACCAGGTCGCAACCGAGGGCAGTTTGAGTTTCTCGCCGAGCAACTGCGTGCAGAGGCCGGGGAGAAAGGGCATAATCGCGGCCGTCTCGATCAGGCCGCTCCCTAGCGCGTTAGCGACCTTCACATTTCCAGCTACGATCGCGTCCACGAGGCCGGGCACACCGAGTAGCGAATCACCCCGCAATTCCAGAGGATCGCAGAAGCTATCATCCACGCGGCGCAGGATCACATCGACTTTTTCGAGGCCGTCGACGGTTTTGAGATAGACACGACGGTTGCGAACGGTCAGGTCTGCTCCCTGGACGAGGGTGAATCCGAGATAGCGCGCAATATAGGAGTGTTCAAAGTAGGTCTCGTTAAGGGGCCCGGGAGTCAGCAGAACGATCCGCGGATTGTCCCGTTGCGTAAGGTTGGTGAGCACATCGCGTTGGGCCCGGAAAAATGGCGCCAGGCGCAAAACATTCGAGGTGCGAAAGACGTCGGGCAAGACATCGGAGACGATGGTGCGATTCTCGAGTGCATAGCCGCTGCCGGAAGGCGCTTGCGTCCGATCTGCGAGAACCCACCACTGGCCGTCCGGAGAGCGGGCAAGATCAACGGCGAGCATATGAAGATAGCTATGCGCGGGAACGGGCACGCCGACCAGAGGACGGAGAAATGCCGGACTGGCATAGAGCAGCGCTGCTGGAAAGTGCCCCCGCGCCACGAGATCTTGCGTCCCATACAGGTCCTCAAGAAGCAAATTGAGGAGACGGGCGCGTTGAATGATCCCAGCCTCAATGAGACGCCACTCATCGGCCTGGATGAGCAGAGGAACGATATCGATCTGCCAAGCGCGGCTGGCGCCGAGCGGATCGCCATAGACGTTGTAGGTGATTCCGTTCTCGCGAATGCGGCGCTCCGCCCTGGCCCAACGTCGCGCCAATTCCTCTGTGCCGATGGCTTGGAGGGACTCCATCAGATGCGCCCAGTGCGGACGAGGAGTGACCCCATCGACGGAGAGTTCGTCGTAGGAGCTGCCATATCGAAGCGGGGATTGTTTCAGGTCAACGGTCATGGAACGAGTCGGGGCGTCTTTGTATGTGTGCTTTTTCCCGGTGGAAGCCGGAGGTCCAGAGTCATTGGAAAGATGGTGTTGGTTTCGGTTTCTGGCATCGCGATCGCTGCCCGCACGGGCGCGGATTCCAGGAAGCGGCCCCGACGGCGCTCCGCCGCCTCCGCTACGCTCACAGGACGGGCCGGATAGGGACATCCATCAGGGGACGTGACGTGATACGTGCATCGGCCGATCGAACGTTCTCTCCAACCATCAATTATGTCGAAGATGAGGGGCGCGTGCACGGGAATTGTCGGATGCAACTGTTCTGAAAGCTGGCGAGCACGGAACCGCACGGCCGCCACAGTTTCACCGGGCGTGCCAGTCGGATGGAGCGGCACGCTGCGCCCATTGCACGCAACGACATAACGGGACTCGGCCGTGACTCCGGAGAGCTTTACCTGGACGCGCTCGAAGGAGGAATCGACGGTGCGGGAGGTGCGGCCAGAACTTGTCTCTTCGGCCAGCACGTTCCAAGGTTCGAGGGCGTGGCGGAGTTCAAATTCGACTCCCGCTGCAGAGATGACTCCGATCCTGGGAAAGCGAAACTCATAGTGCGCCGCGAACCACTTGTCTTCGAAACTATGGCCGGAATCGCGCAAGTAGGCAAGCACATCGTGAAAGTCGCGTTCGACAAAGCAGGGCAGCATGAAACGATCATGTAATGCCGTGTCCCAGCGGATGAGGTCGCCTTCGAAGGGACGCTTCCAGAACACGGAAACCAACGCACGGACGAGCAGCATCGCGACGAGACCCATTCTGACATGCGGCGCCATCTCGAAAGCGCGCAATTCGAGCAAGCCGAGGCGCAACCCGAAACCTACCGGCGGATACAGCTTGTCGATACAGAACTCAGCGCGATGAGAATTTCCGGTGACGTCGACGAGAAGGTGGCGGAACAGGCCATCCAGCAAATGCGGTGCACAATCGTTCACCGGCAAATTGCTGAAAGCGACCTCCAACTCGTACAAAGCTTCAGTGCGCGCCTCGTCGACGCGTGGAGACTGGCTGGTCGGGCCAACGTACATGCCACTAAACAGATACGAGAGTGACGGATGATTCTGCCAAAAAGAGAGCATGCTGCGCAGGAGATCGGGACGGCGCAGGAATGGACTGTCCAATACGGTGGCTCCTCCGATCACAATGTGGCTGCCGCCGCCGGTGGCGAGGTGGCTGCCGTCATAACCGAATTTCTCGGCCGCGAGCCTTTCGCGGCGGGCTTCCTCGAAGAGCACGGTGTTGAACTGAACGAGTTCGTCCCAGGTGCTCGCCGGCGGAAGATTGATTTCCAGGACGCCGGGATCAGGGGTGACGCTGAAGGATCGCAGGCGCGGATCGGAAGGCGGAGGATAGCCCTCGAGCCAAACGGGCATGCTCAGATACTGGCACGTATCCTCGATGGCAGCCAGCAGATCGAGATAGTCCGCGAGTTTGGAAGCATAGGGCAGGAATATATGCAGGCGGTTCTCTCGAGCCTGCACGCAAAGTGCGGGGCGGATCAACTCGGTTGCAGTTTCAGCCGTACTGGAAAGAGGAGGCAGTGGGTCGGCCGCGGGATTTCGCTGAAAAAGATCCATCCGGCGGAGCGGGCGCGGTGGCAGTTTGATTCGCGCTTCGAGCTGACCGTGGACTATCTGCTCCTCGTGTTCATACTCGACCTCATCTGGCGCAACCCAGGGCATCGATTCGGTCGGGATGCGGTACCCGATCGGAGAATCGCCAGGGGAGAGCAGCAACTTTTCTGGACGACTGAACCACAACTGGCTTGACCAAAACGGCCGGCCGGCCAATTGCCTGCGACGAAGGGGCAAGATGTATCCAACAGGATCCGACACCCCGACCCCATCGTTATGGGCTGGTAGAACATTCTCAGAACTCACTTGAAGACGGCGCGCGAGCGCTTCGGTGAACTTGAGGACATCCTCCAATCCAAAACCGCCGGGTTGGACGGCGTTCGCATTTTCGAGAGCGATGAGATCGATGTTCTCCCAGACGGGCACTCCGTCCGCTCGCCAAAAGCAACCGAGAGCCCAACGCGGCAAGGGCTCGCCCGGAT
Organism: uncultured Acidobacteriaceae bacterium; assembly: GCA_963846085.1. Classification (GTDB taxonomy): domain Bacteria; phylum Acidobacteriota; class Terriglobia; order Terriglobales; family Acidobacteriaceae; genus Acidiflorens. Next base: position 719,362 of record CAWJUN010000001.1, read on the forward strand.
ACCATTTTCCTTGCCCGTAATGAAGGACGGCTCCGGCCGCTAATTTTTCGCGGAGAGCCCGGATGAGCGCCAAGCCGCGGGTCCGTTTTGTTGCGCCCAGAGCTTCGATGTTCCATTGCGGACTTTCGGGTTCGTCGAGGCCGACGAAAGTTGGCTCGCCTCCCATGGTCAGGCGGACGTCATACATCGCCAGTTCCGCGTCAACGGAATGCGCGACTTGATTCACGCGCAACCAATCCTCATCGGCGAAGGGCCGGGTGGGACGTGGCCCTTCATTCAGGCGGCGGATTGACATCGAGTATGCGAAATCGACGCGAGCCGGTTCGACCGTTCCTTCGATGGGCGCGGCTTTCGAGACCTTCGGGGTGCAGACAAGGGGAATGTGCCCTTCCCCGGCAAATAGACCCGAGGTCGGATCCATTCCGATCCAGCCTGCGCCCGGCAAGAAAACCTCGACCCAGGCATGAAAGGCGGCAGAATCGGATTGCATGCCGGGCTGGGTTTCTGGGGGATCCTCTTCTCCCAACTGGATCAGATAGCCGGAGACGAAACGTGCCGCGATTCCCAAGTGCCGACAAATCTGAACCAGCAGCCATGCCGAGTCGCGGCACGAACCCTTGCGCGTTTCGAGGGTGTGCTCGCAAGTTTGTACGCCCGGATCCAACCGCGTAATGTACTCGATTTCGTCTCGAACTCTACGGTTCGCATCAACCAAGAAAGTGATCGTGCCGCGCTTATCACGCGAAAACCCGCGAAGAAAACTCTGCAGCCGAGGGCCAGCCTCTTCGGCCAAACGATAGGGGGTGAGATCTCTCGCCAGTTCGGGCGAGTACTCAAACGGATAGTCCTCGGCTCCAGGTTCGAGAAAGAAGTCAAACGGGTTGAACGGGGCAAGCTCGGCGACAAGATCGACATCGACCACAAATTCACTGGTTCGCTCCGGGAAAAGAACACGCGCGAGGTAGTTGTTGTAGGGGTCCAGCGTCCAGTTGACGAGCGCCCCAGGGGGAGTGACATTGAGGGCGTAGCTAAGAATCGGGGTGCGGCCATGGGGAGCGGGTCGCAAGCGGATCACCTGCGGCCCGACCGAGACCGCCTTTTCGTAGCGGTATTGCGTCCTGTGATTGAGTGCGACCTTTAAGCTCATCCAACCTCATGCGGGTTTGCGACGGCAATTCCGATGGATTCGCGCTTCGTTGCGATCCCCCAAACGCCGTGACTGAAACGCGAACCTGCTGCTATAAAGCTACCTGAAGGACGGGGTAACGTGGGGCGCAATTTTCCGATGAGTGCCATGCGCTTTCGAGTTTTTTGCCGTCTCCAAACCAGAGGCTTTGCCCAATTCAAAGGACTCTGCTACAGAAGCAACTTTGATCGGGGGGGTGGTCCCGAGGAATTGACTTTCGAGCGAGTAGCGGCAGATGCCGGTTGAGTCGCGCACCTCAACGACGCGATGCACGGCTTAGTCATAATCCAGCATCATCGTCGCCCCGCGAAGATCTCGGTCGGGGTAATCCAGACTTACAGACTCACATCTAGCGACGCTCAGACTTCGTCACGCGATGAACGCGCCAACACTTCCTATAACATCCTGTGCCAGCCTTTCGCAATGGAACTCGGCAGCAACTTATTCGATCGAAGAGTGGTTCTTGTGCGGCTTCAGGCCGGATAACACTTGTTCGACGAAACGCGCACCCTAGTACTAATGATTACCGTATATGAACAAGTAAGTTTGACTTGACCATGAACGGCGGCGAGGATCGATCTATGCAGTGGTTTTATACGGCACTTATCGATGAGTCGCAGAAGAACTCCATGCAAGTTGACCAATTCCTTTCAACACTCTCTACATTTGGTTTTTTGAGCTATCTGTGTTGCTCCGAAATTGCACACTTCTGGAAGTCAGGTCGCCAGCTGATGTTATGCAGACTGCCCTTTATATTTTTCGTACTCGAACCTGCTGACGATTGCTTATCTGTGACCTGTCCCGATGGACATAGCTTTGCTTTAGCGAGAGCTGCTTCCTCCTGACCGTTCGTTACCTGCCAAAAATCAACTGCGAATAGAAAAATAGCTTCATGCAGCGTTGCTGCGCAGGATCTCGCTTTCCTGCCAGCGGCGATTGCAGCTGCTCCATCCCCCGCCGTGCTCTTGAAGCACGGAACAGGAGAAGCGAAATGGGAAGTCACGATTTTCCCTGGATTCGTCTGGGGAGCGCATTCGTCCTATTGAATATCTTTCTGTTTGCAGGGACGGCTTTTGGACAGCTGTCCGTCACTCCTTCCGCCGTCAATTTCGGCAACGTTCCAACCGGAAGCAGCACGTCGCAATCGGTCGCGCTAACAAATACGGGAAACCGAAGCCTGACGATTTATCGCGCGGCAGTCGAAGGAAATGGCTTCAGTGTGAGCGGGATCACCTTGCCACTGAAATTGGCGGTGGGCCAGAGCGAGAGCTTAATTGCAACTTTTGCACCCACAGCCAGCGGTGTCACCAATGGCGCTATTTTTCTGGAATACTCAGGATCTGACAAACGCACTCTTGAGTTCTCGGAACGAACAACAGTCCAACTGACGGGTACCGGCACAGGCGCGGGGCAACTCACCGTTAACCCGAGCAGCCTAGGTTTTGGAAACGTCCAGGTCGGAAGTAGCCAGACGCTGAGCGCTACCTTAGGCAACTCGGGTGCATCGAGCCTGACAATTTCTCAAGCTGCTCTGAGTGGCGCGGGCTTCAGTTTGAGTGGCATCGCGTTGCCCCTGACGATAGGGGCCGGACAAAGTGCTGGTTTCTCGGTGACCTTTTCGCCTCAGTCTGCGGGTGCTGCAAGCGGCAATGTGGACTTCGTTTCAAATGCCTCCGACTCCACGCTGAATTTCTCCTTGTCGGGAACTGGAGTCACGCAGGGGGTATTGACGGCAAGTCCAAGCAGCGAAGCCTTCGGCAGCGTTCAAGTCGGCGCCAGCGCGAACTTGTCGGAGACCCTGACGAATAGCGGTGGCTCGAGCCTCATGATCTCGGCAGCCGCCGCCAGCGGAACCGGGTTCAGTTTGAGCGGCCTCTCTTTGCCTTTGACCCTGACGGCCGGACAGAGCACTTCGTTCACAGTCACTTTCAGTCCCACAGTCAGCGGACCCGCCAGCGGAGGCGTGAGTATCACCTCCAACGGTGCAAATCCCAACCTGAGTATTGCTCTCTCTGGAACCGGCACAACGCCTGGCTCGTTGTCCGCAAATCCGGCGGCGCTTTCGTTCGGCAGCGTTCAAGTCGGCAACAACGCAAACTTATCGGAAACTCTAACCAACACAGGCTCGTCGTCCGTAACCATCTCGCAGGCCAATTTGAGTGGGACAGGCTTTTCCATCAGCGGATTGAATCTGCCCCTTACCCTGACGGCAAGTCAAAGCGTGACATTTAGCGCAACTTTTGCGCCGAGCGCAGCGGGTGCTGCCAGTGGGAGCTTGTCCGTGGTTTCGAATGCCTCGAACTCGCCGCTCACGATTGCGTTTTCTGGGACGGGCACGGCCGCTGGTACATTGGCGGTGTCGCCAACCAGCCTCAGCTTCGGCAGTGTGGCTGTCGGGTCGAGTACCTCTCTCAACGGCAACCTGACCGCCAGTGGCGCGGCGGTCACGGTTTCGTCGGCGAGCCTTACGAACGGTGAGTTTGTCCTCTCGGGGATTTCCATGCCGGTAACGATTCCCTCAGGTCAATCCGCGACGTTTGCCGTAACCTTCATGCCGCAGGCCAGCGGAGCGACTTCGGGCTCATTATCATTCTCGAGTAACGCGTCTAACTCTCCGACTGTGGAGTCCATGACCGGAACCGGGTCGACACCGGTTCAACACACCGTCGATCTCAGTTGGACGGCATCCCCGGATGTTGTCGGCTACAACATATACCGCAGTACGACAGCCGGCGGTCCATACTCGATGATCAATACTTCATTAGACAGTGCAACGGCGTATACCGATGACACAGTCGTCTCCGGCACGACCTACTACTACGTGGCAACGGCGGTGAATAGCGAGTCGCAGGACAGTGGATACTCGAATCAAGCGCAGGCGATTGTTCCAAACCCGTAGCTCGCGTAGCGACGCGCCGATACGAGACGCCGGGAGAGTGAACAGGTAAGAAGTAGCCGAGCTTACGCTTGCCGCAGCAATTCTGTCCGATATTTCGGAGCTAAGGCTTCCGCCTTCGCTCTGAACTCGGCTTGTGCGGCCGAAGTTAGTTTCGGAGGAGCGGTCGTTCGCGTCGCGACTGGCACGCCGACCTGGGCGAAAAACTCTTCCTGCCCTGCGGGAGAACAAATACACAAGAGGCGCGTCGGCCGATCGCTCGTGTTTTGAAACTGGTGAGGAGCGTTCGCGGGAATATGAACGGTTGCACCCTCCCGCACAACCGACTTCGCACCTCGAAAGGTAGCCTCGATTTCCCCCTCTAAAAGGATGAACGACTCTTCAAAGTCGTGCCGGTGCGGAGGTGGGCCCCCACCAGGCGGGATGTGCATATCGATGAGGCAGAAACGTCCCCCAGTATCTTTCCCAGAGAGAAGAATGGTATAGGTGTCTCCGACCAATCCGATATGAGGCAGGTTCTCGTCGTTGGATCGAGCAATTACGAGACTTCGCGTTCGATCGTCAGCTGGAATGGCAGAAGCGCTTTTGCCGCCGCCGGAACTGTTCTCGGTCATTTATTTTCCTCGGTCGTCAGATCGTTCCATACATTACTTAGAGGGCGTTTTCTCCAAATGACCGCCAAATCCGAAGCGCATGGCAGAGAGAACTTTATGCTGGTAGTCTGCTTCTCCGCGCGACGCGAAACGATCGTACAGCGCGGCCGAAAGGACGGGGACCGGAACGGCCTCGTCAATCGCGGCTTTGATAGTCCAGCGGCCTTCGCCCGAATCCGAGACTCGTCCTTCGAACTGTGCCAGAGCCGGGTCTTTCACCAGCGCGGCGGCTGTTAAATCGAGGAGCCACGAACTGATCACGCTGCCACGACGCCACATTTCCGTGATGTCGCGCAAATCGAAGTCATATTGATAGTGTTCGGGGTCGCGTAGAGGTGTAGTTTCCGCGTCGATTGAATCTTGTCTCTTGCCTACATTGGCGCTGTTCAAAACGCCGAGTCCTTCCGCATAGGCCGCCATCAATCCGTACTCAATTCCGTTATGAACCATCTTGACAAAGTGGCCGGCCCCGCTCGGCCCGCAGTGGAGATAGCCTTGTTCGGCGGTGCCACCAATCGATTCGCGGCCCGGCGTTGGCGGAGCGCCGGCAGATCCAGGAGCAAGTTTTGCGAAGGTCGGGTCGAGAAACTTCACTACGTCTTTCTCTCCGCCAATCATCATGCAGTAGCCGCGTTCCAGACCCCACACACCTCCGCTTGTTCCTACATCGACATAGTGAATTTGCCTGGGCGCAAGTTCTTTGGCACGACGAATGTCATCGAGGTAGTAAGAATTCCCGCCGTCAATGAGAATATCGTTCTGCTCAAGCAGCGGAAGGAGTTCAGCGATATTTTGCTCCACAGCGCCGGCCGGTACCATCAACCAGATCGTTCGGGGCTTGGCGAGCTTGCCTACAAAATCAGCCAGCGAGTCCGATCCAGTTGCTCCAGCTTTGACCAACTCCTGCACAGGTTTGGGCGACCGGTTATAGACAACACACTGGTGCTTTTGGTTGAGTAGACGCCGCACCATATTCGCTCCCATTCGTCCGAGCCCGATCATTCCGAGTTGCGTTGAAACCGTATTCACGGCGTTCTCCTCCTTACGTGGGAAATTTGTCGCCAAACATTGGCAGGCCGCTTTTGGACGATTCACGGGCCGCCTCGTCCTGAATCACATCCCAGTGTTCCACCAGCAGCCCATCCTTGATGCGAAGAATGTCGGCCGCAATCCAATTCACGGGCAGGCCAATGTTCGAAAATCTTCCGTGCACGATTACGAATTCTTGGTCCGCAACGATTGTGCCTGGTTCGTACTTCAAATTGGCAGGAGCGCTCTTAATCAGATTGAACAAGCCATCGCGGCCCGGCTCGATATGCGCGCTGTGTTGGATATAATGCGGCGACCAGAAGCGCTCAGCCGCCGCATAGTCACGCTTGTTAAACAGTGTGTCGAAGGCTTCGAGAACAAGATTCTTGTTGCGCTCCGCTGCCGTCGTCATCGATATCCTCTTGCCCTATGGATTCAAATCTCAGAGTTTCGATCCACCGTCGACCGGAATATTTGCGCCGATTCTCCGTGACCTCTTGATTTCGGTTCGTCAGACTCCGTCCACTAACGTGACCCGATAGGTTGAGCCTTTGAAGCGGTGCTCGCGCACTGCCCGATACGAGGGCCCGTCATACCAGGCTTTTGCTGCGTCGATACTCGGGAAAGAGAGAATCACGGTTCCTTCGGTCGAGGGTCCCTCGAGATCCTCGTGCGGGCCATAAAGAGCGAGAACTTTCACCTCGTGGCCCGCAAGAGTCGCCGGGACCTCCTCCGAATAAGTCGCCAGTTCGCGCTTATCGAGAGTCTTTTCGCGCGTAAAAATCATGTATGCAGCCATTGTTCCTCCATCGAGTCACTGCGAAGACCAGTCTACGCTGTCGACCTGAGAGAGCTTGATCCACGGGCTGACTGCAGGCTCAAGCGTTCGTCCCGCCATCAACCGTCAGGTTCGCTCCGGTGATATATGCAGAGTCGGGACCGGCGACGAACGCAACCAAGGCGGCGACTTCATCCACGGTGCCATAGCGGTTCAGTGCCGTGGCAGCCTTTTGCGGTACTGCCCATTCGCCGGCAGCAGGATTCAGTTCCGTGTCGATTGGGCCCGGCTGGATATTATTGACAGTAATCCTTCGCGCACCAACCTCTCTGGACAAGCCCTGGCTGAACATTTTTACAGCTCCTTTTGTGGCCGAATAGGCCGCAAGTCCGGGTGTCATCATGCGTTCGCCTACGCAGGAACCGATCATGATGATGCGGCCTCCATCGTTCATGTGCTTAAGCGCCGCCTGCGTCGTCGCGAACGTACCGCGGATATTGATATCAATCACACGATCGAGTTCTTCAATCGTAGCCTCTTCGAATTTCTTCGGGATCGCCGTACCCGCGTTGTTCACCAGTACGTCGAGCCGGCCCAGTTTCGCGACGGCCGTGTCCACAGCCTTCTTAACGGCTTCGGCGTCAGCCGCGTCTGCCTGGATCGCAACCGCCTTGCCGCCGCCTGCTTCGATACCTTTAACCACGACGGAAGCGGCATTGGCGTCTTTCGCGTATGTAATCGCGACGGCCGCTCCTTCAGCGGCCAGGTGTTTCGCAATCGCTGCGCCGATCCCTCGTGAACCACCGGTTACAATTGCGACCTTCCCTTCCAGTTTCTTTGACATTTTTTCTCCTTATTCCCAAGCAAAGAATTCGATGAACTCCGAGACCCCCGAGATTCGCGATTCTATTTCGAACTCGGTTAAGAAGTACAGGCTCGCGCTGGTGATTGAACACCATACGTTTCAGACCTTTCCCCGAATCCCCCGATCGCGGGATTTCGAGGTAGTAATTTCGAGTACGCCCCCGTAGACATGGCCGTGGGCACGGTTTTGACCGGTAACAGGGTATAATTCCCGCCTGACTTTAAACGCCGGCGCCGAACAGCACAAACAGGAGACGATGTGAAACCCTCGATAAGAATGCGGTTGTCCTGCCCACCCTGCCCCGTAACTTTGGTCCGCACCGCAATTTTTCTCGCTGTGCTCGCAGCAGGGATGCTCGGCCAAACAGCCTCGGCTCAGATTGGGTTAACCGGGATCTTCGGAGGCGGCCCGTTTTACAAGAACGCTGCGAAAAATATCACGGAAATTGAGAACTCCGGGTTCACGGAAGCCATCGTCTGGAGTGTCGAGGTCAACAGCGCCGGCGACCTGAACTTCAATGGAGAATTCCCTCTAACCTCGAAGGGTGTTTACGTCGGCGCCCAGACGCATCCCGATTTTGCCGGGAACATGGCCACCTTGAAACAGGGCACCGTCAAGCGGGTAACGTTTAGCATCGGTTCGTCAAACGTCGGAGACTGGCAAGACATTACGGCGCTCGTTCAGGCGCAGGGCACGGGCCCGACCAGCATCCTTTATAAGGATTTTGCGGCTCTGAAGGCTGCCATCCCCGCTCTCGACGCGATCGATTTCGACGACGAGAACAGCTTCAATTCACCCACCACGATCGCATTCGGCGTCATGCTCGGCAACCTGGGTTATCACGTGGCGCCCGACGCCTTCGATAACAGCAGCTACTGGACAAATGTCGTCGCTCAGATCAACAGCCAGCTTCCGGGAACGGTCGACGGGGTGCACCTGCAGGCGTACGCGGGCGGCAGCGGAAATAATCCGTGCACGGGATGGAATTTCGGCACTGTTCCAGTGTGGCCCGGACTGTGGGATCAAGACGACACTCCGAGCGAAGTTCAGAGCATCATGACCGGATGGCACAACGAGTGTGGCATCAACGGCGGATTCATGTGGCTCTATGACGACTTCGTCGGCAACGGCGAAGCGGCACAATACGCCAGCGCCATCAACAACGCGGTCGGCAGCAGCGGCTTTACGCTGTCGGGACCCAGCAATTTGTTCTTGAATCAAAGCTCGACGGCTAACGCCGCAATCACGATCACAGACTTGGACGGCTTTGCTGGCAAGGTTACTCTGCATGTTTCCGGTCTGCCAAAAGGCGTCACGGCGGTAATCGGCGGGCAGGGCAATAACCGGACGATCGCCTTCACCGCCAGTTCTTCGGCGCGAACCGGCTTCGCATCGGTTACGGTGAAGGGTGCCTCGGGTAAGATCAAACAGTCACTCACGATCGCCCTCGCCTTAAGCGCCGCCGACGGCGCAACCGGAACGGGCATGCCGGTGGATTTGTCTCCGGAATTTACGCTTTACGGAATTTATCAGGACGGTTCGACCTACTCCACGGGAGGCCTCGATGGTCTAGGCTACTCCTACTCCGCGAACCTGCTCACCACATCGCGCGTGCTCAACGGCGAACTCTTTAACCTGGGACCTGCGAATGCACCTGACGCCCTCGGTTGCACCGGACAAACTATAACTTTGCCGACGGGCCAGTTTTCGGATCTTACGCTCTTGGCCACCGGCGTCTCCGGAAATCAAACAACCCAGACCTTCACCGTTAAGTACACGGACGGCACCAGCACGCATTTTGTTCGAAACTTCAGCGACTGGTTTACGCCACAAAAATTCGCGAACGAGTCTGAAGCCGTCGCCATGGCCTACCGGAACTACGAAGACGGGACTGAAGACCAGCGCACGTTCAATCTCTACGCTTACAAGTTCGTTTTGAAGCCATCGAAGACCGTGCTAAGTATCACTCTACCCAATGATCCGGACGTAGTTGTTCTCGCGGCTACATTGTTACCGTGAGCTTTACCTGTTCTGAAGTTTGAGACCATTGAGAAATATATGGAGAAATAAGAACACCCTCAGCTGGTGGGCCGCCAGAGCGCGGCCCCAAGCACCTTTCCCGGACCTGATTCCTGAACAAACGCAACGATGCGCACATTCTTGGGATCAACAGCAGGTTTGATCTTCAACTGCGCGGTCTCAGCAAAATTCTTGCCCTTGGCCAGTTTCCCCACCTTTGTGAGCTGCACCACGACCGCAACGCTAGTCAGATGCTTGCCTCCATTTTCGCCGTGCAAGACTTGCGACTCCACGCGGTCGAGGGCGACGGCGACGTAAACGTCAGCGTTGCGACTGTCGGATTCCCCATCCGCCTCGATGCGCGCCCGCACAACAGAGGGGCTCCCAGGATCTATGCTGACTTCGCCGATCCGCACCGGAATCTTCGCCGCAGAGGCGGCTTCCTGAAATACCTTGTTTGCCGCTTGTCCGTCGTTGGCTCGAACTTCGCTCGTTCCGTCCACAATGAACTGAGGCGTATACGCAGTTTTTAGTCGAAGCTGCTGAACGTACTCATTCTGACGTTCCGTGAGCGCCCCGGAAGAGTGCGGATCCTTCCACCCGTCATGATCCCAGTAATCCACATGCTCGCTAAGCACGACGAACCGCGCCCCGGGAATGGCGGTAGGCCTGTCCATCTTCTCCAGCAGCGCGTCTGCCGGAGGACAACTCGAACATCCCTCCGAGGTAAACAATTCGACGAGAATCGGATGAGCATCCACAGCCGCCGTTCCCGCAACCGCGCTCGAATCCCCGGCCGTCTGTTTCTGCCCAGGTTCGGCCGACACCCCTCCGGCCTGTAAGACGCCCAACAATAGCAAACAGTACGCTGCAGATTTCACGGATCACCCCTCAACCTCAGCCAACAATACTGCGTCAGAATCCTTCCTTGCAAGAAACACTTAGAAAATATGACTCGCTCGCGGGACTACACAACACAGGTTACTTGTGCAATGTTAAGCTCAGCCTCTCGCGTTCGACGCGGCGGCGGAACCTTCGCGCTCTGGACCGAATCTTTTTCGGACGCATCCATACTTCGAATGAGAACGCCTTGCGACGAAATCTTAGCGCAATCCACGAACGCACCATCGTCGTGTTCAGAACGGGCCAGAAACTGGATACTCGCAGCAACGATTCTCGCGTCAAGCATGGCCTTTATCGACAGTACCGTTGTGAATGTGGCTTTACCGGCGCTGCAAGCGAGTTTTCACGCAACAGTTGTCGATGTGCAATGGGTGGTCGAGTCCTACGGGCTTTTCCTGGGCGCGTTGATTCTGGTCGGAGGCTCGTTCGGCGACCTCTTTGGACGACGCCGGATGTTCCTTGCGGGTGTGGCGATTTTTGCTGCGTCTTCGGTTTTTTGCGGCTTTGCTTCGACGATTCAACAGTTGATCATCGCAAGATCGGCCCAGGGGATTGGGGGCGCACTTTTAGTCCCGGGGAGTCTTGCGATTATCAGTACATCTTTCGACGAGAAGAGTCGCGGCCAGGCGATCGGGACATGGTCGGGCTTTACCGCGATTACTACCGCGGTTGGCCCACTTTTGGGCGGATGGCTCGTTCAACATGCTTCCTGGCGATGGGTGTTCTTCATTAACCTGCCGCTTGCGGTTACGGTAATCGTCATCTCCCTGCTGTCGATCCCGGATTCTCGCAACACTCACGCACAGCGGATTGACTGGACCGGCGCCGTCCTTGCCACGGTCGGACTCGGCGGCCTGGTCAGCGGATTGATCGAATCCATTGATCTAGGTTGGAGCAATCCGCTGGTGCTGGGTGCGTTCCTTGTTGGCTGTGGTTGTCTTTTTGCGTTTGTGTTCGCAGAGAAGGCAGTGACTGCGCCGATGCTTCCACTTACGTTATTCGACTCGAGCAGTTTCAGTGGAGCGAACTTGCTGACACTCTTTCTCTATGCGGCAATCGGCATTTTCTTTTTCCTATTTCCGCTGAACTTGATCCAGGTCCAGAGGTACTCCACCACGGTAACGGGTGCGGCCATGCTCCCGCTGATTCTTCTCATATTCCTGCTTTCGCGCTGGTCCGGCGGACTCGTCTCCCGCTATGGGCCGCGACTTCCACTCCTGGTCGGCCCACTGATTTCAGCTTTTGGTTTCCTTCTGTTTGCGGTCCCCGGCGAAGCCAGCAGTTACTGGAAAGCCTTTTTCCCGGCGATCCTTGTTTTAGGTTTCGGGATGGCGGTCACGGTCGCTCCTCTTACTACCGTAATCATGAACTCGGTTCCTCGAAACCAGGTCGGTACGGCTTCGGGGATCAACAACGCTGTGGCTCGTGTTGCGGGCGTGATCGCGATTGCAGTTTTTGGAATCGTGATGGTGAAGGCGTTTAGCTCGCGACTTAATCTAAGTCTTGCTCACTTCGGATTGCCGGCAGAAGCGCTGCAACAACTGCACGCTGGCGAAAACAAACTTGCAGGATTACCTGTTCCTTCCGGTCTTGATGCTGCAACTGGAGTTGCAGTGGAGGACTCCATCAAAGCAGCATTTATCTTCGGATTTCGTATCGTGATGCTGATCTGCACTAGCCTCTCACTGGCCAGCGCAGCGGTCACACGGTTGATGATTCGCGGGGAAAGAGACCACCCTCAGTAAACGAAGATGCGCCGACCTGCTGTGCTATTGCTTACTTGCAAGATTCTTCCGGGTACTCTTGGTTACAACGATCGGGTCCGAAGTTGCGCTGCCATAAACCATGACCGGCGCTCCCGATACAGGGCAACACGGTGCGATTGAATTGCCGGAATAAACTGCCGTCAGGGTGTTGGATCCGGGCGCAAGCTGTGACGCACTCAACGGCAGAGTCGCTGCGGACACTGTTGCACTTGTGGGAAGCAGCGCTTCTTTCTTCAGTAAGGTTGATCCACGCATGAAGGCCACAGTCCCGCTGGGCACTCCCCCGCCACCGGGGATGGCCGACACCGTGACCGTCAGAGTGGTCGTCTCACCCGGTCCGAGAGTGTAGGTCTCTGAATTCAGGCTCACGGCTAAAGAATTGACGATTTCGCTTCCAGTGTTCTGATAAGCGCCGATGTCAATATGCGTCCCGGTCGTCCGCGGATTTCCTAAAAAGTCGGTGCTTCCATAAATCGAATTGGGAGAAGTGCCATTGGGATCGCACCATCCAACGCTGCACGAAAGTTGGGTGCTGCCGGCGCCTATGGTTGGAGACGAGGTGGTCGTATCGAAGTCGGGGGGGGTGGCACCCAGATCGACGAAGAGCGGATCCGTGTTCAGAGAGTTTGCGTCTTCTCCGCTACGGCTCTGCCAGTTTGCAAAGCTCGTGTAATTTCCTACGTTGCCCCACAAGATTGACTGCCCTTCGACGTAACCCGCGACCGAGTTATAAAGATTCCAGTTCAGGGTTGCGGGCGGAGCAGGATAGGTCTGCGAAAACGGGGCGTAGCTGAAGATCCATGCGTTGTATGCGCCTGCGTAGACGACGTTATTTTCGTAAATATTACCTTGAGCACTGCCGACCTGATTCTGAATTTGAAATTCACCGGTTGAGCCGCCTTCCGATTCGTTACCGGGTTGGGTGGCGTTGTTGTAGAGAGTGTTGTTGACGAAAACGTCGTGGTAGCTGCTGCCTCCTCCGTTACTGTGGCCGCCATTCCTGGTCGCGGTCGCATACCCACCGATCGAATTCCCGCAGGCGTTCGAGTTGTAAAAGATGTTGTTTCGCACGGTGGCGTAGCGGCCATAACACGGGAACTTCCCTTTCGCGGCAGTTCCGGTATTGTTCGGGCCAGACCACTCGGTTCCGTTTGATTGGCAGACTTGATTTTCGCTGGTGGTTTCAATGCCGTAGTCAGCCTGCATGATCAAGTTCCGCTCAAAAGTGACGTAGGCGCACCCGTCGCAGTAGAGTCCGTCGGCATCGTAGCCAAAACCTTCGCCGGGATTTGTTATGCCACTGATGTTGTAAACCGTGTTTCCACTGATTTCGCCATACATCGCTTCGTCGTAGCCGACGGGGCCGACACCCTCGTATCCAATCGCGTCAATGCCGATGTTGTCGTTATCGTGGACGAGATTATTGGTGATCTTGAAGTAAGTCACGTTTCCGTCGACGTTTAGGGATTCACTCTCCCCGGTTCTCAGGTCGTAAACCTCGTTACCGCTAATCACCAATTGCGTGATCGGGGTCTTTGAGGTGCCGTAGGCGGCGATCCCAAAAGCGTTGCCATTCGCTTCTGCCTTGGTCGTGATGTTGTGGATGCGATTGTTGAGAATTTGCACTCCTGCACCGGAACCCGTGATCCAGACACCGGTTGGAACAGCCTCTTGACTGCTGGTGGTGAAATTTCGGATTTCGAATCCCGCTACTGTCAGATAGCTCCGCGCTCCAACGATGTTGATGAGGCCTTGCGTTCCGTGCACGGAGACGCCAGTCCCATCAAGAATGGGGTTCTGCCCGGGATAGTTCTGGAATGTGATTGGCGCCGTAGCTGTTCCAGACTTCGGAAAGTTCACCGACTCGTGGTAAACCCCTCCCAAGACATAGACCGTGGCACCCGCCGTGACAGAATTCGCGGCGTGCTGGATGGTTAACCAGGGCGAAGCGAGAGTTCCGGGACTCTTGTCGTTTCCCTTTGCAGAAACATAAAAAGTAGACCCGATTTGACCCGCGACGAACGGGGTCATCGTCAGCATAAGGGCGAAGATGAGAGCATGCGTGAACCCGAGCGTCCGAGTGAGTGAGAATTTGCTTTGCATAAGGCCGTCCCCCCGGACCCTCCGAATGACCGAGCATTCGGAATATTACGAATGCTTACTTTTACTTTCGTTCCGAGCGTCTGTCAAGGGAAAGGCTAGACCTCCTGTTTGAGGATCAACCCACTGACCTCCCGGTTCACTTTCGGCGGAATCGGTTCCGTGCGACGTCTAAGGACGGCGTCGGCGACGCCGAGCCCGCGCGAAGGGGTGGGAAAGTTCAAACTGGCCACAGTCGTTGCGAAGAAAATCGGATCGTTTCCGGTCGTCGTCACAATGCGCTGACGAACTCAACATGAGGCGCTAGAGAAGGTCCCTGTAGCGTTCTAACGCGACCCGAACCAATTGGCTTCGGGTCCGTACTTCCGCCTTCCCGAAAAGCTGCTGCAGAGTGTTTTTGACTACGCTTTCTGAAATATCCATGCGGGACGCTATCTCTTTGTTAGCCAAACCCTGGACGACGAGCCGGAGTACGTCTAATTCTCGGGGATTAAGCGAAGGTCTCTCTTTCTGATCGAATGACGAGGCGACAGCGACGGTCTGCTCTTCGCTTACGTCGGCAATTATGGCGGCCAACTTGGGAGTCGCGCCTTCCTTGTAGCTGGAAAACCAGACCTCGGCGAGAAAGGATTCACCATTGCCGCGATGCCCGCGGCACTGCATCGACGTGCGGAATTGAGGCCCTTCCTCTGGCCGCAACGCGTAATGCAGTTCGGGCAGGAAGGCAGCAATAGGCTGGCCGATCAGATGACCCTCGCGCGGCGCCATGAGCTCGTTCGCGGCCTGATTGGCCAACTCGATGAAACCTCTTTCGCCGACCGTCACAATGGCGGCGGGGCTGGTTTCAACCAGAACGCGCATCCGTTCCTGAGACTCAAAGCTGAGCCGGCGATTCCGCAAAAACTCGAAGGTCAATAGTCCACAACCACACAGCGCCAAGGCTTCAAATCCCAAACGAATGTGGGCATCAGAGGGATCGAGATTGCTGAAACGCTCGCTCAGCAGCGCGCAGGCCAAACCCAACAGAATGATTGCCCAGCGGGGCAGAAAGCCCGCAGCGAGCATAATTGGAAATAAATAAAGGAAGCCTAGAGAGAAATACGGCTTCGTCCACCAATCCACTGCGGCGATTGCAAGGACGATGACGCCGCTGCCGAGCAGAATGGGAACTCGGTTCTTCCGATCCCAGATCCAATCCGAGTGAGGCATGAACTTTGACGTCGAGAGGTCTGATTATGTCATGGTTCACCGATTCGATGAACCCAATCAAACGATTGGTCCTTATGAACTAGCCCTCGGAGAGTCGGCAATTGACGTAACCTTCCAGATTCCTCCCGCCCGGTTCGCCAATCGAACGATTAGCCGATTGTATTCCTCCCGGTAATCGAAAAATCTCCACTTCAGTAGTTTGAGTGTCTCCCCTCAAAGCTGTTATCGCGGTACCAAGGAAGCCTGAGCTGTTGGCGTGACATTTTTCAAATGCAAAGAACTTCGCGGGGGTGTGTCTTGGTCGCCGGGAAGAACTAAGAGCGCCCCACCGATGGGCCGGGGAAACTTGATGAATACCGAAACGCTCAACCGCGACGTGTTGGTGATCATCGCTCTGTTTGCCATCCTCTTGTACTTTGCAATGGTTGCCGCCGGGGTTTCGGAGTTAACGTCGCGCTTGCCAAAACCGAAGAGTCAACGCAAGCGTTCCAAGGCAGGCGAACGATTGCGAAGTCCTAAGAAATCCAGTTGATTCAGAACTCCAAATGGAAATCTAAAGCCGAGAAAAGGATACATGTCTCTTCTAGATCCAAAGCCACCCGTCGGGGACATCCGACGTCGGCCGTTGTGCTGGCTTTTTCGCCGGGACCGCATGTCTGCTCTTTTCTGGGGGATGCTTGTATCGGGATTCGTAGCGTTCACAGCCCAGGCGCAGGAACATGTCTATACATGGGAGCAAATTCGAGGCCAGTTCGAAGCTGCAAACACCACGCTTCTGGCAGGGCAACTGAATATTGATGAACTCAGGGCCCAGGAGATCACTGCCCATCTTCGCCCGAATCCCGATTTCACTCTCTCGGCGGACGGTACCCAGGTTGCGCCGAGCAAGGACGTCTGGCAGCCATTCGCAGGAACCTTGGTTTCGCCGGGCGTCAGTTACCTTTTCGAGCGGCGTAATAAGCGCGGGCTGCGCTTCGAAGCTGCCAAGGAAGGCACTGCAATCGGCATCGCCCAACAATCGGACTCCGAACGAAATCTGCTCTTCAATTTGCGCGCAGCTTTTGTGGGCATCCTTCAGGCGAAAGCCGTGGTGCATTTGGCGGAGGACAACCTCGGCTACTACGACAAGCTTTTGAAAATCAGCCAGGACCGCTTGCAGACGGGAGATATCGCGAAGATCGACTTCGATCGGCTTCATTTGCAGCGACTGCAGTACGAATCCGATCTGGAGACTGCCCTGGTAAATTTGCGCACAACAAAAATAAACCTTCTCGCCCTACTTGACGACCACAGTCCGGTCGACACCTTCGATGTGGAGGGTTCATTCGATTTTCGCGAGGACCTGCTCTCTCTCGACGAATACCGCAAAGATGCGCTCGCTGCCCGTCCGGACCTACGCGCGGCCTTTCTCTCGGTGGAGCAGGCAGAAACGAATTCCAAGTTAGCCGATGCCAACGGCTCAACGGACCCCACCGTTAGTGTGTGGTTCACGCACAACGGTTCGTTCAACAATCCTGACGCGCTGAACACGATCGGGGCAAGCGTAACCATCCCGCTCCGAATCTTCGACAAGAACCAGGGCGAGAAAATGCGCACAACAATCGATATCAGGCGAGACGAGAAATTGCGACAGGGCGTGGAAACGCAAGTCTACAGCGATGTGGATTCTGCCTATGCCCTTCTGATGAGCGATATCAGTCTCTTGAAGCCATACAAGTACCAATACATGGATGAGGCCGTGCAGCGTGCGCGACACGATTCTTTTCTCGTACCAGCACGGTGCAGCCTCGCTGTTGGACTTTCTTAATGCGGAGAGCGAGTACCGCACCGTGCAGTTGAGTTATATGAACCTAATCGGTTCTTTTCTGACTGCCGCTGCGCAGATGAACCTATCGGTCGGCCGCGAGGTCATTCAATGAAAACTATGTTTGCGCTGGGCCTCTGCTTGCTCGCCGGCCTGTTTACCGTCGCTTGTAGCAGTGGCAAGGCCGACCCGCGCGCTGAAGCGCCACCTGAAGCCGTGGTCGAATCCGATCTGGACGCCAGTAACTTCAAGGTCGACCATCCTGAACAATTCCCCGTGACAATCGCCGTCGAGTACAAGGTACCCCCAGAGCTCAACGTCACGGGAGTTGTTCAGCCGGACATCGCGCGTGCAGTTCCAGTTGTCTCTCTTGCGTCGGGGCGCGTCGTCGAGATCAAGGCAAGGCTCGGAGACGCTGTGAAGAAAGGCCAACTTCTGCTTCGTGTTCAAAGTAACGACGTGTCGGGCGCCTACCAGATCTACCTGAAAGCTGAAAACGATGAACGCCTGGCGCGTATACAACTGGAGCGCGCCCAGATTCTTTACGAGAAAGGCGCGATCGCCAAAAGTGCTCTTGAGCAGGCCGACGCCGCAGAGGCCGACATGAAAGTCGACCTCAACGCCGCGATCGAACAACTGCGTCTTTTGGGAATCGACAAGCAACATCCTTCCGGCGTGGTTGACATCGTCGCTCCTATTGCCGGAGTTATTACTGATCAACAAGTTACGAATTCATCGGGCGTCCAGGGATTGTCAGGTCCGAACCCATTCACGATCGCAGACCTTTCGTACGTCTGGATCGTTTGCGACGTCTATGAAAACGATCTCGACGCGATCCGCGTTGGGGAGTACGCGGACATCCACCTCAATGCCTATCCGAATCTACCCCTCAAAGGCCGCATCGATAACATCCTCCCGATGCTCGACCCTAACATCCGCACAGCCAAGGTTCGCATTGAGGTGAAGAATCTGGGAGGTCTCCGTATTGGCATGTTTGCCAGCGCTACGTTTTATGGCAAGAAACCCGAGACGTACTCCGCTGTTCCTGCCGGCGCAATTCTTCACTTGCACGATCGTGAGTGGGTTTACAAGCCGCTCGGAGGTGGCCATTTCAAGCGCGCTGAAGTTGTCACTGGAAGGATGCTGCCCGGTAGCCAGCAAGAGATTGTCTCGGGACTCAAGCCGGGCGAATCGGTCGTGGGCAATGCCTTGGATCTGCAGAATACGGTGGAGCAGTAGGTGATTCGGCGCGTCGTCGATTTTGCCCTTGCGAACCGCCTGCTGGTCCTCGGGCTGGCCTTCGTTTTGTTCGTCTGGGGTATTATTTCGTTCCACAATCTGCCGATCGAGGCTTACCCCGACGTTGCGGATAACTACGTCGAGATCATCACGCAGTGGCCCGGAATCTCGGCAGAGCAGGTCGAGCAACAGGTGACGATCCCGCTCGAAACCGCGATGAACGGCATCCCAGGAGTTGTGCACCTCAGGTCCTTCTCATTGTTCGGCCTTTCTGACCTGAAGCTGATATTTGAAGACGGTACCGAAAACGCATGGAATCGCGAGCGCGTTCTCGAACGTTTAAGCCAGGTGACACTTCCGACTGGCGTCTCGCCGCAGATGGGCACCGATTGGAGTCCAGTCGGTCAAATTTATTTTTTCACCCTGCACAGTTCAAATCCCAAATATGACGCGATGGAGCTGAAGTCCCTTGAAGATTGGGTTGTGGAGAAAAACCTTAAGTCAGTTCCGGACATCGTCGATGTCGCGAGTTTCGGCGGCCCCACACGCGAATACCAGGTGCGCGTCGATCCCAACACACTCGTAGCCTACGGTCTTAGTCTCTCGCAGATTGAGCAACAACTCACCAATAACAACGCCAACGCGGGCGGAAGCTTCATTCAGGAGGGATTACAGCAAATCAATGTCCGAGAGGTCGGCCTTGTCGACCGGGTGCACGATATCGAACAGACGGTCATTTTCACGAAGGGAGGTACACCTGTTCGAGTGAAGGATGTCGCGGAAGTTTCACAGGGACCGAAGATTCGGCTCGGGCAATTCGCTCGCTCCATTCATCGCGAAGGCGGCAAGATCGTCGACAACGGCGATGTTGTTTCTGGCATCGTTCTGCTGCGCAAAGGAGCTGCGGCCGATCCAGCACTGCGAGCCCTTCACGAAAAAATCGAGGAGATGAACGACCACATCCTTCCCCCGGGTGTGAAGATTATTCCCTTCATCGATCGTAGCGATCTCGTTCACTTCACCAGCCACACCGTCCTGCATAACCTGGGTGAAGGAATGATTCTTGTCTCGATCATTCTGTTCCTCTTCCTCGGCAATCTTCGTGGTGCGATCATCGTCGCCGCTACCATTCCTTTTTCGCTTCTATTTGCCTCGATCTGTCTCGATCTGAAACAGGTTCCTGCCAATTTGCTATCTCTCGGGGCGCTTGATTTCGGCATGGTGGTTGATGGCGCCGTGGTCATGGTCGAAAACATCGTTCGGCATATGACCTTTACGCAAGACAGTGAGACTTCGATCGAACGCATCGGCGAGGCTGCGCACGAAGTGCAGCGCCCAGTTTTCTATGCCATCGGCATCATTATCACGGCGTATCTACCGATCTTTACCTTGCAGCGCGTAGAGGGTCGACTCTTTCAGCCAATGGCGTGGACGGTGGCCTTCGCCCTACTAGGAGCTCTGATCTTTTCCATGGTGATCGCTCCAGTGCTCGCCAGCTTCGCTTTCGCCAAGGGTGCGAAAGAATGGCATAACCCTGTCATGTCTTTTCTCATTGAACGCTACCGAAATTCCGTTCGCTGGGCGATTCACCACCGAATCATCACGGTTAGCGTAGCTGGGGTCGCCATCCTTCTGGGAAATGTTCTTGCGTTCGGCGGCGCGATTGGCTCCGAATTTCTACCTCACCTTGATGAAGGCGCTCTTTGGGTCCGCGGTACCCTTGCTCCCAGTACCGGCGCTGATGAGGGGATCCGCGTAGCCAACCAAGCGCGCATTGTCCTCTGTTCATTTCCTGAAGTTCCGCAGTGCACAAGTCAAGTCGGGCGTCCCGATGACGGCACGGATACGACTGGATTCTTCAATACCGAGTATTTTGTCGACCTGAAGCCGAGAGAACAATGGCGGCCGATTTTCCACGAAGACAAAGACCAACTGATCGCAGCTATGCAGCGTGAGCTCGACAAAATCCCCGGCGTTGTTTGGGGATTCTCCCAGCCTATCGAAGACAACATGGAGGAGGCCGTTAGCGGGGTCAAGGGGGAACTCGCCACAAAAGTCTATGGCGACGACCTTAAGACTCTTGAAGCGAAGGCAGATGAGATTGTCGGCACCATGCGCCGAATTCCAGGTATCGAAGATCTGGGAGTTCTGCGCGTTCTCGGTCAACCCAATCTGAACGTGACGATTGACCGGGACGCTGCTGCCCGTTACCAAATCAACGTCGCCGATGTGCAAGACGCGATTCAGACAGCCGTCGGCGGCAACGCGCTCACGCAAGTGCTGCGAGGCGAAGCGCGGTACGACCTCGTTCTGCGTTATCTTCCGCAATATCGAGACACCAAGGAGGCTATTGAGAGGATTCGTCTGCTATCCACAACTGGAGAACGCGTATCTCTCGCACAACTTTGCAAGATTCAGGTGTCGGATGGCGGATCGGAGATTTATCGCGAGGGCAACCAGCGGTATATCGCGATCAAATACAGCGTGCGCGGCCGTGATCTTGGAAGCGCGGTCGAGGAGGCGATGGACAAGGTGAATCGTCAAGTGAAGTTGCCCACGGGCTATCACCTCAAGTGGGAGGGAGAATACGCCAGCCAAAAACGGGCCAATGCACGCCTGCTGATCGTGTTGCCGATTACCATTTTTATTATCTTCGTCATTCTTTACACGATGTTCAAATCGTTCAAATGGTCGATGCTGATCATGGCCAATGTCGCCATCGCGCCGATCGGCGGCGTGGTGGCCCTGTTGATGACCGGAACGAACTTCAGCGTTTCTTCGGGGGTCGGTTTTCTTGCTCTCTTTGGCGTGTCCGTGCAGACCGGTGTCATCATGCTCGAATACATCAACCAGTTGCGGGTTCGGCGCTATTCCATCGAAGACGCGGCGGTCGAGGGAGCGGTCTTGCGGCTGCGCCCAATCATGATGACGATGCTGGTTGCGACACTTGGACTCCTGCCGGCAGCTCTTTCGCACGCTATCGGATCGGATTCTCAGCGTCCTTTTGCCATTGTCATTGTCGGCGGTCTAATCGCCGCTCTGGTTATGAGTATCTTTTTGCTGCCAACGCTTTATGTATGGATCGCTGGCGATCACGACGTCTTGCCGGCGGCTGAAGGAGAGTTTGCCGAGGGCGAACATGTCGACTGAAGTTGCTTCGCATGGGGAAATCACAGTCAGTTCCTGTCGATGCTCCCTCTCTTAGACTGAATACCCAATCTTTCCTCGCGAATGAACTTCGCAAGCGCCTAGCAGCGGTCTTATCGGAACTAGCAAAGCTTTCCGGGAAAGAAGCCCCCTCATAGGAGCCATTTCCAAGATGAAAACTGTTTCACGTTGACCCAAACAGGGTTGGAGGCGACAATGGGCGCGCGATCTGGTGAAGGGTTGAGCATCAGGGGGAGTGGCAATGATAAAGCGCGTTCTGAGGTTCGGTTTTCTAGCGTTCGCAGGGCTCGGAAGCTTTTTCTTTGTCGCGGCTGGGCACGCAAACGCCCAGACTGAAACCATTCTCCATAGCTTCGGCAGCATCCCCAGCGATGGAGCTTTCCCTTATGGAGGCTTGCTGTATCAGAAGGGAAATCTTTACGGGACAACGCACGCCAACCCTACCGGCAATTTGGGGAATGTATTCGAAATCACCGCGACGAGACAGTACAACGTGCTGTACAACTTTGGCGGCCAGGCGGGCGACGGATTTGGGCCGCGTCCTTTCGGCGGTTTAGCCTTCCGAAGCGGCAAGCTTTACGGCACAACGTTCGAGGGTGGTGCGCCCGGCGGGGTGGGGACGGTGTTTGACCTGACGCTGAAGGGAAAAGAAAAAGTACTCCATACTTTCGGCGTCGAGGCGGGTGATGGAGTGTATCCCGCTGCGGGTGTGATCTTCGACAAGGAGGGCAATCTCTACGGAACTGCGGAAGAGGGTGGCGCCTACGAGAGCAATTGTGGTGGCGGGTGCGGAATTGTTTACGAGGTAACGAAGGCCGGAGAGGAAAAAGTACTCTACAGCTTCGGTGATCAAGTCCAGGACGCGCTTTATCCCGATGCGAATCTGACGTTTGACAAGGCTGGCAACCTCTACGGGACAACGGATGCGGGCGGGATCTACGAGGGCGGCACGGTGTTCGAACTCAGCTCCAGCGGAGTGGAGAAGGTTCTCTACAGTTTCAACCGGCAATCCGGCGACGGATATTATCCCGCTTCAGGTGTAGTCTTCGGCAAGAAAGGCAACCTCTACGGAACCACTTTTTACGGCGGCGTGTACGGCCAAGGGACGGTCTTTGAACTTAGCTCGGACGGAGTGGAGAAGATACTGTACAGCTTCGGTGGCCAACCCAGCGACGGCATTAATGCATACGGCAGCGTGGTCTTCGACAAGAAAGGCAATCTTTACGGGACGACGTTCGCGGGTGGGCTTTATGGGCAAGGCACGGTGTTTGAACTCACCCCTGCCGGAGTGGAGAAAATTCTCTACACGTTCGGCAGCCAAGATGGCGATGGCAATACTCCGCTGGGAGGTTTGGTGTGGGATACGGCGGGAAATCTCTACGGAGTAACGGCGTACGGCGGGGCTTACGGCTTCGGTACGGTATTTGAAATCTCTCCCTAACAAACGTCACCGGGGAATCGCTGCTTGCTCAAGATCCAAAAGCTTTTGGGAAAACGAAAGGCACTACGAATGGCTGACATCAAGACCAAGCCCACCGAGTTAAGTGTGACGGTGTTTATTGATGCCGTCACGGACTCGACCCGGCGTGCGGATGCCAAGGCGTTAGTCAAGTTGATGCGAGACGCGACTGGCGAGAAACCGAAGATGTGGGGACCATCTATTGTAGGCTTCGGGAGCCATCACTACAGGTACGACAGCGGGCGGGAGGGCGACATGCCTCTTATCGGATTTTCCCCGCGCAAGGCCGCTAATGTTCTATACGGCATGATCGGGTCCAGCGATTCGAGGGCGCTCCTAACAAAGCTTGGCAAGCACACGACCGGCAAGGGGTGTCTCTACATCAAGAAACTTGCTGATGTGGATCAACGTGTCCTGGAGGAGATGGTGGTGAAATCCGTGGCTTCGTTGCAAGCGCGCAAGCAGAGTTAGAGAAAGCGGTCAGTGGCGTGGGTCTGATCACATCGTCCTCTCGACGCCATGCACCATCGGGCAATCATAGATCGTATTGACTCACGAGTTCGTCACTAGACTCGCGGGCTGACAGTTTCTCGTTCTCGAGCGCCTGGTCTATGCAGACTCGCAAGTTGGCTGCTAACTGTACAACATGGGGCTCGACTAAGCTGCCGCGGGGACTGATGGGAAGAGAGAAAAGCTGAACGCCACCTTGCGCCACATGTCCCCAGCCACCCAAACGATCGTGATAACCCGCGAGATGACGTTCCGCTAAGAAGACAGTCAATTTTCCTGGATAGGGCTGGACTTCGTATTGAGTCAAGGCCTTCTCGTAGATGTCTGCAATTTTGGCTGGAGGCTTGGCGGTGGCAGGACCTATCGTGAGGCGGTGCCGGAGACGGTCCCAACCAAAACGTGTAGATGCCTTGATCCGCGCCTTCTCGACCCGCAGTTTCTCCATGAAGAAGGCGCGTCTGCCTTCTCCCGCGGCGATAAAATTTTGGAAATGGAAATAGGGGTTGAGGATAAACCGATTGATGAAGCGTTGATGGATCGGGAGGGGCCAACGAATGGAACGAATGTTGTAGATCTCGATGAGGGCCACTAAGGCTACGGACTCGCCCGACGCGATCAGTTGTTGTGCCATTTCGAGGGCTAAGGTTCCACCCAGGCAGTAGCCTCCGAGGAGGTAGGGACCATGCGGCTGCAACAGGCGAATCTCGTCTAGATAACGGTGCGCCGCATCTTCGAATCGTCCGTCGATGGGAGAGCGTCGATCGAGTCCAGAGGATTGCAACCCGTAAACGGGTTGATCTGAGCCAAGGTGGGCAGCGAGGGACCGGTAGAGCAGAACATTGCCCTCCGCGGCATGCACGAGAAAAAGTGGAGGGCGGTCGCTGGATCGGGTGAATGGATTGATGGCTACCAGCGATTTCCAGTCTTCGGTCCGGCTTCCCCGGCTCAAGCGGCTCGCCAGCATCCTGGGGGTCGATGCCTCATAGAGCATCGCCAGCGGGGCGGTGCATCCCAAATCCCGCTGAATCAAGTCAAACAGCTGGGCTGCGGCAACGGAGTGTCCACCCAGAGCAAAGAAATCATCGTCCGGCCCGATTTCGTGAACATCCAGAACACGCCGCCAGAGCGGGATGAGTGCGGGAAGCAGGTCGGATTCCGCTCGACTGAGAGCAATCGCTGATTGAGATTCCTGGCGCGGTCGAGGGGTCTCGATCGGGATGGCCGACCAGGATTCTCGACCTCGTTCACGACTTAGCGTCTGAGCGCGAGTAGCTTCGGTTCCGGGAGAGAGATTCGAACGCTCGAGCCGAGCGAGATCCAGAACTTTTCGGGAAGAATCTTCTGCAATATCCTGAAAGATGCCGCCCAGCGCTGCAAGCCATTCTCTTATCGTGAGGTCCTCAAAGAGCCTGACATCGAAGTGGCAATGAAGTTCGAGACCTTCTTCCATTTCGATCGCATTCAAATAGAACTCAAACGATTCGTAGCCTTTGGGGTTCGATTCGTAGTCGACACTGAATCCGGTTTGCGAGAGTTCGTTCGGCTTGAACTTCTTGACATTCGTAAGGCCGGTTGCGATCAGGGAAACGCCGGGGCCCGGAACCACCGGGTGCAAGTCTTCGAGCAAACTTGCGACCGTGAAGATAGCGTGCTCCTGGGATGCCAATAGCTCACGTTGCAATCTCAAGAGAAAAGCGCAAACAGCTTCATCGTCCCGTATCTCCACTGGGAAGGGGAGCAGATTTACGCAGTGCCCGACGAGACCGGGCTGCCCGATCGATGGTTGTTCCGCGGTGGGCAGCGCAGTCACAAAACGACGCTGCTGGGAAAGACGAGCAAGAAGGATCGCGAAAGAACCCAGCAGGATAGTGAAGAAGCTGCAGCCCTGCCTGGCAGCGAGGGTTCTTAGATTTTCGACTACTCTCGGCGAAATATGGTGATCAAGACGGCGGGCGACGAATTCGCGGCGCGAGTTTCGCTGGTGATCGGCCGGAAGAACGAGAACAGGAAATCCATCTTTGAATTTCTCGTGCCAGTATTTTTCTGACTGCTTAAATTCGCCGGAGTCTCGACGCGCGTTTACGGCCTGAGCGTACTCGGCATAACTTCTCGGGGGCTCCAGAGACACGACTGAACCTGAGACTTCCTCCGTGTATAAGGCGCAGAGATCATGGATGAGGACATCCAACGACCAACCATCGCAGATGATGTGGTGCGCGGTGAAGATGACCGCGGCACGGTCGGAACGGAGCAAGACGATTTGACAACGGAACAACGGACCGCCCGGTAAAGAAAAGGGGAGGGCGGTCTCGTCGGCAATCAATTTGCGAAGACGGTCTTTTTGCTCCGATGATTCTTTGATCGCCGAGAGATCGGTCACGGGGACTGGGATTCTGAGCTTAGAGAGGATTTTCATCGAGAGACCGGATTCATCGAAACTTGCACGGAGCGCATCATGGCGCTCAATCAGGCGTTCTATCGAACGCGACATCTTTTCAATCGAAATAGTTCCGCTGAAATAAACAGTTACCGATTCGTTGTACGAGGCTGACAAACTTTGGGAAAGACGCGACGAGGAGAAGATGCCACGCTGCGGAACCGTGGCTTCAACTTCGTTCGCAAAGAGACTCGAGGGAGCGGATGGCGGCAAGCTGGCTTTCTGCTCGTTGGCTATCGCCGCCGTTCCGAGGTCCGCCCCATCAACTGGGCGATTCGTGCCTGCTTTCTCGAGGAGTGTTACCAACCGGGCTATGGTGCGCGCTTGCTCGGCCACAACTTCCTCAAGCAGTTCTTTGCCAGTCGCCGCGTTTATTGGAACCAAGGCAGGCGAGGGGGCAACACAGGATGCTGGAATTGCGGGAGGAATTGAGGCCTCTGCGAGAATGTCAGTGGGCAGGGTGTCGTCAAGCTGCGCCGCAAGCATGTCGACGTTCGGGAACTGATTCATGAGTTGACTGAAACTGATCTTGACGGAAAACTCCTTGCGGATGGCGAAGGCGACCTGCGTTAAGGATAGAGAATCGAATCCCTGCTCCATGAACGTGGCGAAAGTGCTGATCTCGGAGCGCTCGCGTCCGGAGACTGGCATCAGCAGGTCGAGTAAACGGGAAGTAATGCGGTCTTTTCGGGAATTCAGGCGCGAGACGGGAGCGGCTTCCGCGATCTCAGACATGGGCGAGGTGGAAGCGGATTGCTCAATACCTGGGACGCCGCCGCGCGCAGAACCTGAATTGTCGGAGGTTTGAGCTTCGAACCTTGGATTGGCTGGGTCTACCCAGAATCTCTGGCGCTCAAAGGGATAGGTCGGCAACGGGATGCGCCTGCGTTCTTCGTGGGCGTAGAACGCATCCCAATCGACTTGCACGCCGTGTTCCCAGAGAGAACCGAGAGCGAAAAGCACAGATGCCCACTCAGCGTTGTTCTCTGACGTATCGGCAAGGGAAGGAATGGCCGTGCAGGGTTCGCTCGCGGCGAAATGTTGGCGAGTCAAGGAACACAGGGTCGAACGGGGGCCACACTCCAGGAAAAGATCGAAGCCTTCCTCTTTCAAGTAATGAATGGCCTTAGAAAACTGCACCGTTGCTCGCGCATGATTCGACCAGTACACCGGGTCCGTGGTTTCGGCGGTAGTGATGGGGCGACCTGTAACGGTTGAGACAAATGGCTTCTCCGGAGCCCGCAAACGGATCTTGGCGACGGCCTCGCGCAAAGACTCGACCATCGGATCCATCATCGCGGAATGGAAAGCATGGGAGGTATGCAGATGGCGACAGACGACACTTTCCGATTCGAGTTGCTTTTGAAATTCGTTGACATCCGGCTCCGGCCCCGACACGACACATAGGTGGGGAGCATTATCGGAAGCAATTTGGAGCGTGGCGGGAAGGACTTTTGCGATCAAGTCTGCGCTGCTGCTAACCGCCAACATGGATCCGCGCGGAAGGTTCTGCATCAGGCGACCGCGCAGAGCGATCAGGCCCAGAGCTTCCTCGAGATCCCACACTCCGGCGAGCGTAGCGGCGACAAACTCACCGATGCTGTGGCCAACCATGATCGTCGGTTCGATGCCGATGCTCTGCCAGAAACGCGCTAGCGCGTACTCGATTACGAAAATCGAGGGTTGCGTAAAGAAGGTGTCCTGCAGCCAAGCCTGAGGGGTCTTGTCATTGCCAACGCCGTCTCGACTCTGGGGGTAGAGAATCTCACGCAGATCTCGTCCGAGGTGAGGCGTGAGGTAATCGCAGCAATCGTCGACGATCGCCCGAAACAGAGGCTCGTCACGATAGAGATTCAGGCCCATATTCACATACTGAGTTCCTTGGCCTCCAAAGAGGAATACAAGAGGAGGATCGCGCCGCTCACAGCGGTGCGTGGCGCAACGCAACGGGTTCGGTTGCAGGAGGAGCCTGGAGGCTTCTTGGGAATCGGCGGCAACCACGAAACGACGTTGAGCCATTTGCTTGCGACCGGTTTGAAAGGTATACGCCGCGTCAGCCAAAGCTTTCGGTTCAGCATTCACGAAATGCTCGGCCAACGCGTGACTGTAGGCGTCGAGGGCCGCCGGGCTCTTGGCGGAGAACGGGATGAGTTGTAACGGACGCGAAGCGCTTCCGAGCTTTGGTTTGGGGGCTTCTTCCAGGATGACATGGACGTTGGTCCCGCCAAACCCAAACGAACTCACAGCGGCCCGGCGAACTTTTTCTCCACGGGGAAACGGGATCAGCTTATCGGCAATGAGAAAAGGGCTGTTGTTTAAGTCGATCTTGGGATTGAGCCGTTTGAAGTGGAGCGTCGGGGGGATCAGGCCATGATGCAAAACGAGAGCTGCTTTGATCAGGCCGGCAACTCCGGCGGCATTCGTTGGATGACCGATGTTTCCTTTGATTGATCCGATATAGCAAAACTGCTTTTTGGGCGTCTTGCTCTCAAACACTTTTCGGAGCGCTTCAAATTCAATTGGGTCACCAACGGGAGTTCCCGTGCCATGCGCTTCGATATAGCCAATGCTATCAACGGGTACGTCAGCATCGGACTGGGCGAGGGCAATGGCGTCCGCCTGACCGTCGACGCTGGGTGCGAGAAAAGAGGCAGGGCGGGCACCATTGTTATTTTTGCCGGTACCACGAATGAGCGCGTATATCGTATCGCCATCGGCTTGAGCATCGGAGAGCCGCTTGAGGATCACCACGCCGGCGCCGTCACAGAACATGGTTCCAGTAGCATCCGCGTCAAAAGGACGGCAGTGTCCGTCCTTGGCAAAGGTGCCGCCTTCCTGATAAAGAAAGCCACTTTTTTGCGGAACCGTGATGTCGATGCCGCCGGCAAGAGCGATATCGCACTCGCGGTCAAGAAGCGAGCGGTAAGCTTGATCGACCGCAAGGAGAGTGGTGGAACAGGCTGTATTGAGACTGATTGCAGGACCTCGGAGATCCAGCAGATAGGCCGCACGAAGTGCGATGTAGTCTTTCTGATTGCCGTACTCGACGGCGAGTTTGCCCGCCATGGCCAACAAATCGGGATTGGTCAGGAGGTTGGTTGTGTAATAGTGATTGTCTCCGATTCCCGCAAATGCGCCGATGCGACCTTTAAATCGCGCTGGATCGTATCCTGCGTTTTCGAGTGCATGGTGGGCCAGCTCAAGAAACACCCGCTGTTGCGGATCCATCACCCTAGCTTCAATCGGATTGATGCCAAAGAATGCGGCATCGAACAGATCGGCACCCTCGATCAAGCCGCGGGCGCGTATGTAGTCCGGGTCGTTGCGTAGACTTTCTTCGATGCCAGGGCCCAGTTCGTCGGGCGTAAAGAAGGAAATCGATTCGACCGAATTACAAAGGTTACTCCACAGTTGATCGAGATTGGCGGCGCCCGGAAAACGGCCCGTCATGCCGATTATCGCCACCGCTTCAGTTGCTCCGTTGACTGCGTTCGTGTTGCGTTGCGATCCGCGTTGTCGACGGGTGTGCGTCTCGGATTCCGCCAGGGAGTTGGGATTCCGCTTGCTTTCCTTTTCTTCCAGGAACTCCGCGAGTTTGGAAATCGTGGTGTACTGGAAGACCTTGACGGCCGGAATTTCAGTGCCGAAACGAGTGTGATATTGGCTCGTCATGCGGACGGCAGCCAGAGAGTTGCCTCCGAGGTCGAAGAAGCTGTCGTCGATGCCGACCTCTTCCAATTGGAACAACTCGCACCAGAGGGTCGCCAATTGCTTCTCGATTGTCGTCCGCGGAGCAACTAAGTCTTGCGCGAGCAGCGGGCGTTTGGCTTCCGGCCGGGGCAACGCTTTTCGATCAAGCTTGCCGTTGGGCGTTTGCGGAAAGGCTTCCAGACGTTGAAAGGTAGCCGGAATCATGTAGCCCGGGAGGGTAATTTTCAGAGCCTTGATCAAAACCGAAGGGCTGATGGCGGCGCGAGCTGTGTAGTAAGCGACAAGGCGCTTTTCGCCGAGACGATCCTCTCGGAGCGCCGCAACGCACCGGCTGATTCCGTCGACTTTTTCGACCGCACTTTCAATCTCACCCAGTTCAATGCGAAAACCATTCAGTTTTACTTGCTGGTCGAGACGGCCCACAAATTCCAGCTTTCCATCGAGGCGGCAGCGAACTTCGTCGCCTGTTCGGTACAAGAGTGCGTCGGGAGCTGCGGTGACGAGGCCTGCAACAAATTTTTCTTCAGTCAGCTCAGGCCGCTTAAGGTAGCCACGAGCGAGGCCCGTACCGCCAATCCAGAGTTCGCCTGACATTCCCAGCGACACTGGCTGATTGCTCTTGTCAAACACATGGAACCGGGTATTCGCGATGGGCGTCCCGAGCGAGATTTTCTCTGCCGAGGTGATTCGTTCGAGCGAGGACCAGATTGTCGTCTCTGTGGGCCCATACATATTCCACAGTTCATGGCAGCGAGGGAGCAATTGACGCGCGAGGTCGGCAGTCAGCGCCTCGCCTCCGCAGAGAATTCGGAGATCGCTCTTCCCTGCCCAGCCGTTCTCTAACAGCATCCGCCAGGTGGTTGGCGTTGCCTGCATCACGGTTACTGCATCTTCGGCAAGCAGTCGCTGGAGTTCATTGGCGTCCGCAGATTGTTCGGAACTGGCGATTACAATCTTGGCGCCGCACACGAGCGGAAGTAGGAGTTCGAGGATCGAAATATCAAACGAGGTCGTTGTAACCGCAAGGAGTGTATCTGACGCAGTCAGGCCGGGCGTTTCTGCCATGGACAGCAGAAAGTTGGTCAGAGCACGCTGCGGAATCATCACCCCCTTGGGCTTTCCTGTAGAGCCTGAAGTGTAGATCAGGTAAGCGAGATGTTCTGGCTGACAAATCAGGGGTAAGTTCGTTGCTGGCGTCTTGGAGAGCGAGTCGCCCTCTTTGTCGAGCACAATGATTCGCGCAACCACTTCCGGCAGACTGTACTGGAGAGAAGATTGAGTTATGAGAAAAGGAAGTTCAGAATCCTCCAGCATGAACTTCAAACGTTCTCTCGGAAATTTCGGATCCAGCGGCAAATAAGTCGCACCGGTTTTGAGGATAGCGAGGAAGCTGACGACCGAATCGAACGAACGGTCGAGATAGACGCCAACCAAGGTCTGCAGAGAAACGCCTTGTTCTCGAAGGAAGTGCGCCAGACGGTTGGATCGGGAATTCAGCTCCCGGTACGACATCTGCTGACCGCCCATCATCAAGGCGCAAGCGTCTGGCGTACGTTCGACTTGGTCTTCGATGAGCGCGTGAGGACTTCGTGCCAGCGGATAGTCCCGGCGCGTATCGTCATGGCGAGAGGTCAATCGCGTTGCCATCTCCACACTCCCACGAGCAACTTACGATTCAATGAAGCGCACTCTTTTGACTTGTGGTTTGGGGGAATAACGCGTTTGTTTATATTTTGTCATGCAGAAGTTCTTGCGGTTTGTGATCTTCGTCACGTCGTGGCGTGAAAATATGTGATTTTGATCACAGGGACGAGATAGCCACAAGTGGAAACGAACTTCCACCCTGGTCTGAGCTAAATCGCGGCGACGCTAGTTAGCGGGGTAAATAGGTTCTTAAGTCAGATAAAGGAGTGTCCGCGCAGACGGAGGCGCGATAGCCGTCGGCGACGTTTAGATCCGCGAGAAACCAGTGCTTGCCTAATTCGGTGTTTCCCGAGATTTCTTCGATCGAAGCAGCGAGGTCGGGATGGGTAGTCACGGAAAAATCTGAGAGGGCAAAAGAAAGACCATCGCCGGTGGCCTTCAGGAACGATTCCTTGCGGGTCCAGCATGCGAAGAAGCCAGACAAGCGGAGCGAGTTCGGTAAGGTCTCGAGGCCGGCCCGTTCGCGCCGAGAGAAAAACCTTTCCGCGAGGGAGGCGGGATCGATGTCGGCCTTAATTTTCTCAATGTCGACGCCTAATCGATGTTGACTGCCAATTGCGATCAGAGCGACGTTGGCAGAGTGGGAAACGTTGAATTGCAGACCCCCTGGATTTTGCTCCGCAATGAGCCCCGGCTTGCCCTTGGAGCCATATTCGAAATGAATCTCGTTCGCTGGAACTGCAATATAGCAAGCTAACAAGTTCCGCAGCGCGGATCGACATCGCACGAAGTGCACACGATCTTTTTCAAAGTGAAAACGGCTGGCACGCGAACTCTCGTCCGGGGACAAAATGCCTGCAGCGGATTCGTCTAGCGCCGGTCCATCAAGAGACACTTTCCAGATATCCACGTGTCCCGTCGGAAAGGTGATCTTCGAGGGCGCCTGCGACCACGAACCGGGGTGGTGCGAATCCGTCAATGGCATGATCGTCGGCTTTAACCAAAATTCCGACCGACTCATTGTAACCTTCCGTTTCGTGGCACCCGGTTCGAGCCGTCGAATCGTTCGTCAGGTCCAATCGAACACCGTGCTTTTCATCCCAAGGCGTATCCGCCTTTGAATTATTCAGATACGATGACCTTCTAAACCACCTCAGGAGGTACCAAACGGCCCAACGGTTGACGGCTAGGGCCATCGTTTCTAGTTCAGCCACAGGACATCTCGGTTTCCGTTTCGGCGAACCGATCTCTTAACCGGATGACGAATGTCACCTGTCTTCAACTGTGATTTCGGGATTGAGTATGCCATGCTGTCAGGAATGCCATCTTTCAGCATTATCATTGCCGTCTACAACGACTGGAGGGTGCTCGGGGCCTGTCTGGACTCATTGGCGGCACAGAAGGACAGCCTGGATTTCGAAATCATCGTAGTGGACGACGGCAGTTCTCAATCGGCTCCGGAGGCGATCGTGGAACGAACACGACGGCTGCCGTTGACTCTTGTGAGGCGGCCGCATGCGGGAATTTCGGCCGCTCGCAATCACGGAATCAGGATCTCCCGGGGATCGACTCTACTATTCGTCGATGCTGATTGCCGGTTGGGAGACGGTTGCCTCATTGCCCTCTCGGCGGCAATCGCCGATTCACCCCAGTCCAGCTATTTTCAATTGCGACTTGTGGGAGATTGCGCTCGATTGGTTGGTAAAAGCGAACATCTGAGGCTGACCACGCTACAGAAGCAACTGCTCGAATCCGATGGACGGATACGATACCTCAATACTGCGGGATTTGCGGTTCGTCGTGCGGCAGTGCCTGTCGAGAGTGGTTTGTTCGATGAATCGGCGATTCGCGCCGAAGACACTCTGTTGCTGGCCAATCTCATCGAGCGTTCGGAACTCCCAATCTTTGTTCCGGGCGCTATCGTGCAACATGAAGTGTGTCTATCTTTGACAAAATGCCTGAGTAAGGATATTCGGTCGGCCTATGCCGAGGGCGCGACCTACGCCCGGATCGCGTCGCGTGGGGTCAACATTCGAATGAGCCATCGAGAACGTTTGAACATGCTCGCGTCGATGTGGCAGACCTCTCAGTTTGCACCGATTGGACGATTTGCGTGCCTCTGCCTGATACTTAGACAATCCTCAAGCCGAACGACATCTCTTCTTTATCGACTACTTCATTATCGCCCTGCGGCGCTGAGACCGAAGGCAGCTTCTCTAAAAGGGACTTCATGAAAGATTGCCGCCAGTTCTATATCGATGGGGAGTGGGTAAACCCAGCTCAAAATCACGACTTTGACGTGATCAATCCCGCCACCGAGGATCGTGTAGCCACGATATCGCTGGGTGCTGCTGCAGATGTGAACAAGGCAGTGGCCGCCGCCAAACGTGCCTTTGATTCGTACTCTGAGACATCGGTTGAAGTGCGCCTGGCGCTCTTGCGCCGGATCGTTGAGATCTACCAGTCGAAGATGGACGATATGGCTGCGACGATTTCGATGGAGATGGGCGCTCCGATCACACTTGCTCGCAAAGCTCAGGCTCCCGCAGGTCTTGCGCATTTTCTGGAAATCGTGAAAGTACTCGAGCATTACCAGTTTGAGGAAGCAAAGGGTTCGATGTTAATGCGCCAGGAGCCGGTCGGAGTTTGCGGACTCATCACTCCGTGGAACTGGCCGATGAACCAGATCGCCTGTAAAGTGGCTCCGGCGCTTGCGGCTGGGTGCACGATGGTGTTGAAGCCGAGCGAAATCGCTCCGCTTTCCGCCTACCTTTTCGCCCAAATCCTGGACGAGGCGGGGGTGCCGGCAGGTGTCTTCAATCTGGTAAATGGCGATGGCCCTACGGTGGGTTCCGCCCTTTCGTCGCATCCGGACGTCGCGATGGTGTCGTTCACGGGATCGACGCGAGCCGGAGTGTCAGTCGCCGTCAACGCGGCTGCGACGGTCAAACGGGTGACTCAGGAATTGGGCGGAAAATCCGCCAACATCATTCTGGAAGACACCGACCTCGCGAAAGCTGTACGACAGGGCGCGGACGCATGTTTCCGGAATAGTGGCCAGTCCTGCGACGCGCCCACCCGCATGTTGGTTCCGAGAAACAGCATGGATGCTGCGGCGGAAGCCGCCCAGAGAGCGGCGGAGGCGACAATTGTGGGCGACCCGTCTTCCGCGGACACTGCGCTCGGGCCCCTGTCGAGCAAGGCGCAGTTCGAGAAAGTACAGCGGATGATTCAGGATGGTATCAAGGAAGGCGCGAAGGTAGTGGCTGGAGGCGTCGGGCGTCCGGGTGGCTTCACCAAGGGATATTTCGTGAAGCCGACGGTATTCACGGACGTCCGCAACGACATGTCAATCGCGCGGGAGGAAATATTCGGTCCCGTGCTCTCCATCATCCCGTACGAGAGCGAAGATGATGCTGTTCGAATCGCCAATGACACGCCATATGGGCTTTCGGGTTACGTCACGTCGGATGATCTCGAACGGGCGCGCCGGGTTGCGAAGCGGATTCGAGCGGGCAACGTACACATCAATGGGGCGCGGCTCGATTTTGGAGGCTGCTTCGGAGGTTACAAACAGTCGGGTAACGGGCGCGAATGGAGCGTTGCCGGACTTGAGGAATTCCTTGAGCTGAAAGCGGTCTTTGGCTATACCCCGGCCAAGAAATGAGTTACCTTCGGTCACTTCCAATCACCATAAACTATCGCCATAATTGAACTATCCATCCCACAGACGATTGTTCGGGTTTCAATTCTGCCGCGGTTGACTGGATGGTTAAGATGGGGTACGGTACTGGGTTCGTCAGCTAATGAATTAAGCCGTCGGGCGTTCTTCGTGTCGAACGCACAAGGCTTTAATTTCTCTCCCCTTTTTGTCCGCAATAGTCATTGAGCTGGCTGCAGTTATATCCGCTGGGAAAGCGAGCTATCAGGTGACAGTTGGAAAAGCATGGTCGAAAACGTGGACGTATTTTGAGGACGCATGGCACGAAGGCAACATCGGGATTATGGGTCCTCGAACTCATGCCGCATGGCTCTGTTCGATGGTCTTCGATGGGGCCAGAGCGTTTGAGGGGGTTACTCCGGATCTCGATCTGCATTGCGCGAGGGTCAACGATTCTGCGAAAAAGCTCTACTTGAAGCCTGTCGTTCCACCCGAGACGTGGATTCGACTAGCTCGCGAAGGGATCGCCAAGTTCGAGAAGGATGCCGCACTGTATATCCGGCCAATGTATTGGGCGGAAAAAGAAGGGCCTTGGGTTCAGAATCATGACCCTGAATCAACGCAATGGTGTCTCTGTATTTACGAGGCTCCGATGCGGACGCCCAAGGGATTTTCAGTCACACTCTCTCCATTCCGCAGACCGAGTCTTGAGACGATGCCGGTGGATGCAAAGGCAGGATGCCTTTATCCCAACAACTCGCGATCGCTCTTTGAGGCGCAAGCCAGGGGATTCGACAATGCCATCGTTTGTGACATGCTGGGCAACGTAGCGGAACTGGCGACATCGAACATCTTTATGGCGAAGGATGGAGTGGTCTATACGCCCGTCGCCAACGGCACATTTCTGGCCGGAATCACCCGACAGCGAGTCATTGGGTTGTTACGAAAAGACGGCGTTCCAGTCATCGAGAAGGTTCTCAGTTATGAGGACTTTGAAAGCGCCGATGAAATATTTGCGACCGGCAACTACTCGAAAGTGGTTCCCGTTACCAAGATCAGCGACAGAACGCTGCCGTTCGGTCCGATTTATACGAGGGCTCGGGAACTCTATTGGGCGTTCGCACACTCATGACCGGCTTCTCGACAATTCGCAATAGCGGAAACCGCGGTGCAGCGTGAAGTATACGCCGGCCACCTCGACAATTGACACGCTGACTGTGATCTGGAAGCAGGTGCTCCATCTCTCATCGGTCGGAATGGACGACAACTTCTTCGATCTCGGGGGCGACTCTTCCCTTGCGCTCGAACTCTTTAACGAAATTGCGCTCGCCTGCGGTTGCGAATTGCCGCCAGTGACGATTTACCACGCGCCGACGATTGCGGCTCTGGCCGAACTGATCGAGCAGCCGTCCACGCCCCGCGTCCCGCCGATCGTTCGACTGAAAGATGGCTGCGAGCCGCCCATTTTTATCGCTCATGGTTTAGGTGGCAGCGTCATTGATTTTTATCAGGTTGTGAAGTACATCGAGACGCCGCGCGCGATCTACGGCTTACAAGCGAAGGGCATCGATGGCGTCGAGGAACCGTTCGACCGAATCGAGGATATGGCCCGCTTCTCTCTGGACGCGGTGCGCGAACTGCAACCACACGGTCCCTACTTCATGGTTGGCTTCTCTTTGGGTGGTTTGGTCATGCTGGAAATGGCTCAACAACTGGTCGCGCAAGGAGAGAAGGTAGCATTGCTGGCGATGCTCGACTCTTATCCACATGCAAGTCGACTTTCGAGAGAGCAGCGGGCTGCGCCTTTGGATGCGGCAAACGTTGCGACGGATCGGGCGACGCGCTGCGCGTCAACTGCAGTGGCTCGGAGTGAAGCCCCCGTACGAAACGACTGTCGATGTTGCTCCGTCACCAACTCTTCAACATTTCCGAGAGTGTTCGTATCGGGCCTTGGAACAGTATCAACCGAGACTCTACCCAGGCAAAATACATTTTGTGCGGGCGGCCATCCCTACGGACTTCCCAGCCGATCCGGCGGCCGTCTGGTCTCCTCTGGCTGATGCGTTTCACGTTGAAACGGTGCCTGGCGACCATCTCGGAATTATGACGATACACTTCGGGGAACTGGCGGATGCAATTTCCCGTTGCTTGACTGACTCCGAGTCCTAAGGAAAATGCGATTCGCGAACGTCATGCGGCGGTGGCGGCTACTCTGACTTTACTCGTTGTTCGGGATGTGAGCCGTGACATTCGGTGCAGGTCTTCTCGAGTTGCTTATAGACCGTTTTGGCGTCGTCGATCTTTCCTGCTTTGGCATCCGCGGAGATTTGTTTTGAATCCGAGAGATTGGTTGTCGCCAATTTTATGGCGTCATCTAATTTTGTCTTAATCCAATATTGCTCTTCTTGTTCTAAAACCTTGGTTAGGTCATCTGCTGATTGAGCAGCTTTCGCTGCGAAGCCGGCATCGAGGGCGTCTTTGAGATCGGCCTTCAAATCTTCGGCGGTATCCATGCGCTCTTTGTGGCTGGCGATGTCGCGGGCGGTTACAGCGGCGATAGCGAAGGTTGTGGCAACCAAGCAAAGACAAACAAGTTTGCGGATCATAAATCTCCCCGTTCGGTTTCAGGTGCAGTCTGCCGAGCAATCGCGTTGCGGCCGGTTTCAGGTGCCTTAAATAAAGCCGATGGCTCGTCCAGCGAGGCCCAGGCTCAGCCATAGCATCAACGAAAGGACCGCTGCGGTTCTCGACCACACAGTAGGTACGTCAACTTTCTTCGTTCCGACCAAGTGCAGCAGCGCAAATTGAAAGACGATTGTCGGGATCGTTATCAGCATCTTGAAACGAAATGCCTGGTTGTAGTAGTAGCGCATGGGGCCTGAGGCCAACAGCAGAGATCCAGAGAGCACCATCCCGACGAGGCTGACGGTAAACAGGAGCCACAGTTCATGTGCAATGCGTGAAATGGCTTGCTTGCGCAGACCGAGGCCGAGGAGGCGCAGGTCAAGTATGAGGATGGTGCCGCCCATGATTGCGAGTGCGAGGAGATGGCACATTTCTACGATCGCGAAACCCCAGGTGGAGTCGCGCATAAGGATGCCGATCCACGTCTGACTTAGCCAATGAAATAAATTGAGAAACGACATTGCGTGTTCACCTTTGTTTAGTCACCCTTTCGCCATCGGATGGCGGCGCGACCGGCACCGCCCCTGTGGCGATTCTCACAACATGATTCAGCGCGCATTGGGCGCTCGTCCTCGTCATTACGCTCCCGCATGAAAGTAAGCGATCGCACGTCCTGTGATGATGATTCCGGCCCAAAGCGACAAGGAAAGAAAAGCAGCCAGTCGAGCGCGGGATGGAATGACAGGCGCGGTGTCCCAGGTGGCGACGTCCCGGTAAATGGTGAAATGAAAGATGAGCGGATTGAGACCGACAAGGAACAGGAGCAACAGCTTCAATCGGAATGCAGGATTGGCGAAGATCTTCGCGGCCTCGGCAGCAAACAATAGGCCGCCGCTGGCGAACATTATGGCGAAGCCGGCCCACGTCCAGGGCAGGAGTTGGCCGGCGACCTGGGAGACGGGCTCCTCTTTCATTACGAAACCAAGTAGGCGAAGATCAACAATCGCGACCGTGCCCACCAAGAGAACGATTCCGAGAGTATGGACCGTCTCAATGATGGGAAAGACGTATGTCGATTCGCGTATCCCGGTTCCGAGGGACGTGGAGTAGATCCACTGACAAAAATGCAAAAGAATGTTCATGGTGTAACCCGCCTATCTTTTTGACAACCACGTTGACTGTATCGCTATAACTAGCACGTCCATGTTTGTACTAGCCTATCCGCTGCTAATCAGTCCTCGGGTAGTTGCTACCTCTCGCCGACGACTTCCCTACGATGATCTTCGAGGCGGCCTCATGCAGCGGCCCGGCGCCACGAACTGGTGTGTTGTTCGAGAGGCGCAAACACAATTTCTTCGACTGCCAGCATCAAGATCCCTAAAACCATCATCGTGACGATCGTGACTTCGGTACGGCCGGTGCTTCGTCCTATGGTGAGCATGTAGCCAATGCCTTTGGGGACTCCGACTAATTCGGCAGCAATTACGACTCGCCAGGCGAACCCGAGTCCAGTGCGAAAACCGGTAACCAGATACGGCACGAGGCTCGGAAACATGACGCGGCGGACGATCTGCCAGTGGCTGGCTCCCATGAGGCGAGCGGCATCGACCAGGTGAGTGTCTACATCCTGAACGCCTTGAATCGTATTCAACAGGACGGGAAAGATGGAGCCAATCGTGATGATGAAAATTGCGGCCTCGTCCCCTAATCCGAACCACAGAATTGCAAGCGGAACCCAGGCGACTCCAGGGATGGGAGAGAAAATTCGTACGAGGGGTTCGGCAAAGTTGTTTAAGGAGCGAGAGAGTCCCATGCCGATGCCGAGAGGGACCGCGATGATTACCGATAAAGAGAAGCCGACGGCGACGCGCAAGATGCTGACGGAAACATGGTCCCAGAGGTAGCCGGTTCTGGCCATCTCGAAGAGCGCTTTGACAACCACACTTGGCGGAGGGAGTAAGAGTTGCGAATATTCAGGCGGCACGCGTCCAAAAAGGCCGGTGGTGGAGGCGACGTGCCAAATGAGAATGAAAATCACGAGCGCCAGCGCGCCTTGCCAGAGACGTTGCAGTTTGCGCGGTTTGATCATTGTGCCAAATCCTTGGGCAGGTAACTCAGATCGAAGAGTTTGTCAGCGGAGGGCACTTCAGAGAGATAGCCAAGCTGCTTCGACCACTCGAGAGTTTTGAGCGAGGCAGCGGTGTTGACCTGAGCGGTGTAGTCGATACGCGTGCGTGCGGCTACGACGATCGTCTTATCCAGTTGAATTACGCGGCTGATGATGTCGTTGGCTGTATCCGGTTGGTCGTTGATGAACTGGATGGCTTGCGCATAAGCGGCGAGGAACTTGCGTAAGTCATCGGGGCGGGAATCCATGAAACCTTGCCTCGCAATCACTACGTTCACGGGATACAGGTGTTTGGAGTCGGGATTGGCTTTGCGCCACTCCTTGGCAGAGTCGAAGAGGACCTTGGCGTCTTTGTATTTGGCCTCAGCCTGACTGGCGAAAGGCTCCCACGTGATCGTCGCATCGACCTCACGCGAAACGAAGAGAACGGTTGGCATGTCAGCTGCCGACACATTCGGGACGATCTGGATATCTTTATCAGGATCGAGCCCGGCGAGTTCCCGGATAAGATGAGCGCGGAAGAGGGTGTCGGTGACGGTACCCGGCTTGGGAGTTGCGACCTTTCTTCCCTTCAACTGCTGGATGCTGTCGATGCCGGTTCCAGCGCGCGTGAGCAAAACGTGGCCGCCTCCATTGGCGGCGGCGACTACTTTTAGTTTGACACCTTTGCTCTGCCAAATAGCGGGAGATGCGATTCCCACGAGCGCGACATCGAGTTGTCCGGAGGCGAACGCTTCCATCAGGGTAGTGACGTCATCAAAGTCGACAATTTGGACGCGGATCCCTTGCTGCTGAAACAGACCCTTCTCGTTCGCGACGTAGGGGGTCACGGTGCCGAGAGCGCGGTTCGTGCCGATCTTTACGATGCCTGATGAAGCGGGCTCGCCCCGGTCTGCAGCGGTCGCCGGTTCCGAGGCCCGACGATGGAGGGCCGCAACAATTACGACAAGCAGCACCAGCATAGCAATCGCAAGCAGTACGGGCTTCTTCATTCAGATCCCTCAGGTTTCGTCATCTGGCTTCAATCGCCATAGCTCACAACGGCTGAGCCGGAGCGTTCATACTGTTCGAGAACATGATTACGAATCTCGGTGAATCGGTAGTCGGTGCGCTGTCGCGGTCTCTCCAGGGGAACGGGAACAATGGTCTTGATGCGACCCGGTCTGGGCGTCATGACGACGATACGATCAGCCAGGTAAACCGCTTCCTCAATGTCATGCGTTACAAAGAGCGTGGTGAAGGGCTGACGCTGCCAAAGGTTGACCAGTTCTTCCTGCATTTCCATGCGCGTAAAGGAATCGAGCGCGCCGAACGGTTCGTCCATGAGAAGAACAGAGGGTGACATCGCGAGAACGCGAGCAAGAGCAACGCGCTGCTTCATGCCTCCAGACAGTTGACGAGGGAGTGCCTTTTCAAATCCCCTCAAACCCACGAGGTTAATAAACCGTGTCGCTATCTCTTGAATGGCGGCTTTGTCGTGGCTGTGGAGTTCCAGACCGAAGCTGACATTCTGCTGCACGGTTAGCCATGGGAAGAGGGCGTAATCCTGAAAGACCATGCCACAGCCTTTTCTGGGGGATGCGACAGGCTCTCCGTCGATCGAGACTGTGCCGTGGTCGGGCTGCTCCAGTCCGGCGACCAGTTTCAGAATGGTTGACTTGCCGCATCCGGAGGGCCCGAGCAGACATACAAATTCTTTTGCCTCGGCTACGAAAAGAGACATCGTTCAACGCAAGCAACTCACCCCGATCTTCGATGGGGTAGGTCTTCGAGACGTTATTGAGTTCGATAAGCACGATGGTGTTGGGAACGCCGGGGGAGTGTTGCAGCTCCCACTTCTCCAAACGCGAGAAGTGGGGACTCGCCACGTATTAAATGACGCGTGTTCAGCGAAACCGCGATCAGTTGCTTGGTGGCTCTGTCGGGTCGGCGCCGTCACGCGGAGCTCCGGTCCCTGACGATCCAGCGAAAAGAGCCCGCCCATCCGGCAATGTTATGGTTCTGCCGTTGGCGACTGGCAATCCGCTTTTTGCGCGATAGCCTTGAATGGTCAATTCGATTCCCAGCGGAAAATCGGTCTTTCGAACGCCGCGACGAAGGAGGGCATTGGGGCCGCCCGTTTCGATGGCCCAGTTCACCACTTTTCCGTCGGCTCCTTTGACATCGATATAGATCCATCCGTGAGGATTAATCCATTCGAGCTTTGTGAGAGTGCCTTTCAGCGTGACTGGTTGATTGATATCAAACTCAGACGAGAAAGAGTGATGCGCAAACGACGGCGCTGCGGCCAAAAGCATAACCAGCGAAACGAACAGCCCTGACATTTTCATAAATGCTCCCTTTGTTTATTGTTGCCACAACTGAGAATCTTTATAGGCATCCGCATCTTTGCGGACTTCTTCGAGCGTGACGGTGCGTCCATGGATCGGAATGATCTGATCGATGTCGAGACCTAGATGCTGTATGACGCCGTAGAACTGGACCAAATTCGGGATCGCCGTCGGGGGCTCATTCGGGTTGACCTGCGGGTTGACTGAATCCGCCTCGATCAGAGCTTTGGCCTTGGGCAGGAAGATCAAGAGCATTCCGGGATTGTGGTAGTTGCCGGAATGGTGGTAGACCACAACCTCCTGCGAGCCATCGCTGAAAACTCGGTTGCCGGTTAGTCCTTCGAAGACGGGTTTGCGTCCGGATTTCGCGAGCCGGTCAGGATGGATCGTGTGCGGATTCGCCCAGACTTCTTCGTAGTAGGGAATGTTGCCATTCCACGTAATGATCGTCGCGCCCTCGGCCGCGTAGGTGCGCAAGCCGCCGGAGTGATCGAAGTGGGTATGCGTGTTAATGATGTATTTGATGGGCTTGTTAGGGATGGTTTTCTTAATCGCATCGATGACGGCGATGGATCGCTCTTCGCTGTCGGGCGCTTCGACGACCAGAATGTAATCACGAAATTCGACGGCGATGCTTTTCGAGGCATGATAGTCTTCGCCGGGAATAATCCAAGTGCCTTCGGCAATTTTCACGGGCTTGATTTCGGCCGCGGTGCGCGATTTTGCTTCTTTGATGTTGTCGGGAACTTCGATTGGGTCTGCTGAATTGGGTTTCACATCTGTAATCGTTACGTCGAGCACGGGATATCCGGCCTCCCGCTGAATGATGTGAGTCGGAAACTTCACGCCGCCGA
The DNA here is from genome assembly GCA_963846085.1 of uncultured Acidobacteriaceae bacterium. Classification (GTDB taxonomy): domain Bacteria; phylum Acidobacteriota; class Terriglobia; order Terriglobales; family Acidobacteriaceae; genus Acidiflorens. The sequence goes on from CAWJUN010000001.1 coordinate 762,336, forward strand.
AATCCTTGTAATCAGAAAAGACAGCTTCGAATAAGGTGTCGCCGAGGACGGGAGTGTCGAGCCAGGTTTCAATCCGTTCGAGCAGATTTTGGTCGTTGAGCGTGCCTTCGAGCTTAACTTTGTTGGGGGCCGTAACGGCAACGACGGTTTTTCTCGATTCGCCCACCGTCTTAGTCGTAACAGTTGCGTTGTTTGACTGCGCGGCTTGAATAAAACCCTGCGGCGTGAGAAGGATCTGCGTCTGACGCGCTTCGACGGCGGTGCGCAAATCGCGTTCTAATCCGCTGGGTGTGGCTGCGCCTCGGGCACCCTGGTTCCAGGCATAGTTGCCACTCAGCACCCAGACCTGGCGCTGCTCGTTGATTGGCTGATTGCCGCCGCCAAGGGGAGGATTCTGCGCCTGGCTACGCGTCCGTTCGTCACGGATGGCAGGAACGGTATAGTCGATCGTGAGCTTGAAACTGGAGACGTTGAACCGGGGCCACGGAGAGTCTCCGTCGTAGGCTTGCCCGAAAAGATAGTCGAACCCTCGGCCCGAGACCTGAATCGACTTCAGATTCGCAGCTCCGATGGCTGTGGAGGCGGCGTCCAGCACAGCTCTTGAATCCTGGGCGCGAAGTGCGGCCGGCAGTTGTGTTAACAACAGAGCTAGTAAGACGCTTTGGCTAAGCTTTCGCATGATTCCCCGCAGTAAGTGTTCGCTTTTGCGCATCGAATCGTTTACCAAACAAAACGTACGGCTAACTCGCCCTGGTGGCGCGGCAGGGCAGTTAGAATTTCTCCAAACTTATTGGAGAGGCTATTTGTGACCTGAGTGGAACCTACGCCTCCGAGGTTATTCGTACCGACCACATTGAACAGCTGGCCGATGAGTTGAAGTTTCTTGCTCTCGGTAAATGCGAATTCCTTGCTGACACGCATGTCGAGCTGGTTGTAGCGGCTGCTCTCGATCTGCGATGCAGGGATGGGAGGCAGCGAGCCGTTCAGTGCGCGCCAAGCGTTGACCGCGGCAAGATTGAGATTGCGATTGCCCTGCTCACTAGTCGTTCCCGGAACATAGTCGGTTGTTAGGCCGTCTTTGTTGTTGGGTAGAGCGGCGCCGGCTAGCGCGCTGAAGGGTAGAGACGATCGCAAGGTATAGATCGCTCCGAGGGTGATGCCGTAGCGTGCATTGACGGAGCCGCTGGTGACGAGGTTGTGACGACGATCCGCGGGGGCGGGGCCAATGTCGTTGGCGGGGGTGTAGTAGTTTGTAATACTTCCCGGAACCGCACCGGCCGCCGTATTGAAATTGTCGTATTGCTTGGACAGGGTGTACGACACCATGTACTGGTAGCGGTGGCTGAGGCGCTTGTCGAGGCGGACATAGAGCGCTTCGTATCCGAAAGTTCCGATCGGCTGGATCTGCGTGATGTTCGCCCAATTGGGAAGCGTGCGCAATCCTGTGGTTGGATCGGGCAAGTTGATATTGTTGTTGACTGGTATGTGCGTAATTTTCGAATAAACGCTATCCACGTGCAGAGCGAGGTCAGTTGTCAGTTCGTGGGAAACGCCAAAGCTGGAGTTATAAAACGGCGGATTCACAAGATTGCTGGCGTTGACTGTGATGTTTGGCGCGGCGGTGGTGGGGTAGGGTCCAGGGCCGAGGCCATTGGGATCGGCGTAATAGGCGGTGGAAGCTGCGAAGGTAGGCTTGGTGAACTGAACACTGATCTGATGGATGTCGTAAATTTCCTGGTCCATCCAAAGGTCTTGAATGTCTTCGCGGACAATTCCGAATCCGCCGCGCACGACCGTACGACCACTGTCAAACGGCGACCACGCAAAGCCGACGCGCGGGGCAATGTTGTGCCTGTCGCCGCCGTGGCCGAAATCAACATAGGGCAGAGGCGTGGAGTAGTCGGACTGTTTCAACTGGTTTAACCAGATACGGGTCTGCAGGTCGTAGCGCAGTCCGAGATTGAGAGTGAAGTTCGGCCGCACTTTCCATTCGTCCTGGATGTATTCGCTGTATCGAGTGCTCTCATCGACGAATGGAATGGTGTTGAAGGTAGAGGTAAATTTTGTGGGATTGGCCGCCTGCAAACTGGACCAATCAAAATTGGGATCGGTGGGATTGAAGTAAATGTCCTTGCTGAAAGTCCAGGTGCCAAGTGGCGCCGCGACTGCTTGATTTTCGCGCGGAACATTCAAGATGTCTCCGCCGATCTTGAGGTTGTGATTGTGGTGCGAGATGGATAGCGCTTCAACGACTTCCTGATAGTGGCCCTGGAATTGTGTGCCCGGAGTAAATCCCCAAGTCATGCTAGGAAATTTGAAGACCGCACTGCCCCCTGCGGCATAGGCTGCTGCCGGAGTGTAGCGTGGGTCGAACAAGCTGGATTGTTTCGATACCGCAACCTGGACATTGAGTTGATTTACGACTCGAGGAGAAATAACCCAGGTGTGGCCGGCAGCTTCTGTCCATCCCTGAACGCCCTGGTCGCCGGCGCTGAAAGCGGAGTTCGTGCCGCCGGCGCATCCGTTGCAATAATAAATATTTGGATTTTGTACGAACGAGCGGAAGAAGAGGCTCTGGTTCTCATTGATCTGCCAGTCCGCGCGTCCAAAGTAAGTATTCAGCGAAGAGCCTCCCCTGAACGTACCTTCGAGAGAGGAATAGTCCTGCGGCTGGCCGGTAAATACGGTGAAATACTCCTTATCGTCGAGCCGCTCGAAAGAGCCGAAATAGTGGAGGCGATTTTTTATGATTGCTCCGCCAGCGTCGCCACCATATTGGTTTCGGCTAAAGGGAGCGATCGGGGTTCCGTTCGCATCGGAAGATAGCTGCGAATAGTAATCGGTCTGGTTGATGTAGTGGTCACGGAAATATTCGAATGCTTCTCCGTGAAACGAATTCGTGCCGCTCTTCGTGGCCACACTGACGACGCCACCGGCTCTTCCGCCGAACTCGGCCGGAGCCTGGCCGAGGGTGACCTTGAATTCCTGAATCGCACCTTCGGGAATGTTGTCGCGCGGGTCGCCGGCGCCGGAGATCATATTCTCGAGACCGTCGACCAAGTAGTTAGTGGCAGACAACATCGCATCGCCGGTTCCGACGTTCGCGTCCGGGCGTTGCGAGCGCGTGCTATCGGTACCGGTGCCGGGAAGAAGGAGAGAGAGCTGGGTCGCTTGGCGGCCCGCGATTGGCAATGAATCGATCTGAGCCTCTTGAATGACGGACGCGCCAACTTGGCTGCTAGTGGGTTCGACTATCAGAGGCTGGGCCGCGGTCACAGATACGGCTTGCTGCACGCCTTTCAAGGTCAGAGTCAGCGGCTCTTTGAACTCCAGATTGACCGTGAGCAGAATGTTGTTGACCGTGGTGATAGCGAAGCCGTCGCGTTCCGCCTCAAGGTAGTAGGTGCCGGGTTGCAATCCGTCAAGACGATATTGCCCATCGTTCTCGCTCACTGTCTTGCGCGTCGTCCCGGTCTCGAGGTTTCGGGCGGTTACGGCGACGCTCGGCAGCGCGGCCCCTTCCATGTCGGTAATTGTTCCGACAATGAGCGCGCCGGTCGCTTGCGCGGCAGCCGGGGCGGCGCTCGCCAAGGCCCAGAGAACAAGGCAACAAAAAGCGTGGACTAGCAGTAATTGGAGAGAGGGCTGTGCCCGAAAGGGTGATCCGGTGGATCGACGCTCTCCAGAGCGAACCGACGAGACCGTGGTGGAATGTGATGGCTGCTTGTTCATTGAGTTCTACCCTTTCCTCTCGATGAAGGTGTTCCAGGCGATTGGCATAGGTTCTTGCCACAATCCGCGCCTGAACGGCTTGATTGTTCAGATCTAAGCCCGCTTCGGGGGTTACATCCGAAAGCACGCGTCCATCAACGTGTTCAGAGAGTAGCGAGCGGAACCACGATTGAAAGGCAGTTTAACCAAGCGATAGGCTACTGTCAAGATAAAGTCTATCTAGATACTAGAGAACTGACATTTCAGATCCCCGAGGATCAATACGGGGGCGTTGATTTACTTACGCTGCAAACCGTCTGCAACCCGTTGCGTATCGAGGTCGGCCGCCTTGACATTGACGGTCCATTCGACCGGAATTGTCTCGGGCTTGAAGCAAACCGTGGAAGTACAGGCTTGATATTCGAGCAAGCCGCGAATCACAAGATGTGGCTGAGCGGCAAATAGAGGCAGCGTCTTTGGACTGCGAACGGCCGTTACGTCGTCGGTGACGATCGTCCTGGACTGAAAGACGGGGACTTTCTCTTTCAGCGCGGGAAACTCCAAAATGGTCGATGGGGGGTAGAGAACGGGCTCCGTTTTGTAGAGGTCGGAGGGATCGAGAGTCAACTTTATGGGGTGATAGCCGTTCACCTCAGCACCGGGGGCGTAGAGATGAGTATCTTCGCCGGGTTCGAGGCGCACCGTCAGTTTGAAACGCGCTCCGGGAGCGGCTTCCTGATCGGACTGGGTGAGTGAGAGTTTCAGATTCGGAGTTTTCGCGACCACCGGTACGGATGCGGCGAGTGCCGATCCGGCACCGAACAGCGTCTCGTAGAAATAGTCTGCGGTTACGCGGTTGAGCAGGGTGTCTTCGGAGTGGCGTTGGCGGATCACTCCGTCGGGGCCGATCCAATAGAAATTAGGGATGGCAATCCCTGCTTCGTGGCCTTGAGCTTCCTCGTTGCGAATACCGAAAGCGTCAATCATTTTGGAATCGGGATCGGAAAGCATGGTGTAGTGAATATTGCGCCGTTGGGAGAAAGCCTTAAGAATTGCGGGTGAATCATAGGTGATAGTCGCAACCCGAATTCCCTTCTCTTCAAAGTGCTGCCGCGCCGACTCGAGGTCGATCATCTGCGACTTGCAGAAAGGGCACCAGTCGGCGGAACGATTGAAGAGCAACAAAAGTCCGTTCGGTCCCTTGAGAGAATCGAAGCTCCTGTCGTTGCCATCCTGATCTTTCAGTTGGATGGCGGGGATCTTCACGCCAGGCTGAAGGCCTCCCTGAGATTGTGCCCAAAGCGCGTTGCCGGTGACGATGAGGAGGAGTATCAGTATTACGCGCATCTGGATAGAACAAGACTTTGGCAGTTTCACGTTGATCTCCTCGTAAGTACAAATCTGTTGCTTGCGAGATTGCTCTGATGAGTAATCGTTCTAGATCACACGAAATCCATGTGTGCCGTCGCGATCGAGTTGCTCGACAAGGCCGTGTTCCCAATCCAAATAAGCCTGCATGGCCGCGGGCGAGGCGTCGGTGCCCTCGTAGGGACGCCGATAACGGTCAGTTGGCGGCGAGGCGTATTTTGGGTCGATGCTGTCGATCTGAAATCCTTGGGCGATCCATGCGTCCGTCCCCCCGGCGAGGAGGTGAACGGGATGGGACGCGAATTGAGAGGCCTCGAGCCACGCCAGATGTGCGAGCGTGCTGTCCGGTGAAGTCATAACGTAGCGGTCAGCGACGGGAACCGTCTGGAGAGCCTCTTCCAGTTTTGAACGAAGAGCAAACCACGCACCCGGAATGTGACATTGCGCGTAGACCCGACTGGGCGCGAAGTCCAATACGGCTACGGCGCCATCGCTCCTCGCTTGTAACCATTGGTGCAACTGGGAAGGCTCGATCCAAGCGTCTTTCGGAAGGGATGGCAGCACAGGTGATTCGCGCCGTATTCCCCATTCTGAAAATTCAGCCAGGCTGACACTATCGATCACAGCCACTTCCCATGCCATCTGCGCAAGCCAGGATGCTGTCATGTTGGCGCGAACTCCGTCGCTGTCAGCCAGAACAATTCTTGCCCCGCGAACGGGAGCGAAAAAGTCGGTTTCTTGCACGAGTTGGCCACCTGGAGCGTTCAGGAAACCCGGCAGGTGCCCCGCTCCAAATTCTTCGAGGGTACGGACATCGAAGCGATACACGGTCCGTTGCCCGTCTGCAAGCCACTTCGAGAGCGTGTTCAGATCGATTCGCGAAACGCCAGCTTTGTCGGCGACACGCCGTGCCGATGCCGCGGCGATCGCTCGCTGGTCAGGCGAAACGTCTCGAAACTTTCGGGCGGCACCATGGTCGAGCCGGTGGTTGGCGAGGGTCCAACCAATCGTGCCGTTGCGCAGGGCGGTCACCGGGTTCGGCAGGCCCGCGTTGATCAAGGATTGCGCGCCGATGATGCTCCGCGTGCGGCCGGCGCAGTTGACGATCACACGAGTTGCAGGATCGGGCGCCAGTTCGCGAACACGCAAGACGAGTTCGCCGCCGGGCACGGAAGTAGCCGTTGGAATACTCATGGTGTGAAACTCGTCGAAACGCCGCACATCAAGAATGACAATGTTGGCCTTGGCATCGATCTGGGCCTTCACCTCATGGGCGGAGAGTGAAGGGGTGAGGTTTCGTGCCTCTACGAGTTCTCCGAAGGCTTTCGACGGAGCATTCACGTCGCGAAACAGTTCATATCCCGCGTGAAGCCAGCCTTGCAGGCCATCGGCTAGAATGCTGACGTTGCGATAGCCGAGCGCAAATAAATGTTCTGCGGCGCGTTGGGCAAGATTGCGGTCGCTATCGGCAGCGAAGAGGACGATTGGAGTATCCCGGCGCGGCAAGCGGGTGGGCGCTTCCAATTCAATCCGCGAGAGCGGCAAGTTTGCCGCGAACAAGGGATGGCCCTCGGCATGGTCAGCCTCTTCGCGCACATCGAGCAGGGCAATCTCACGACGTGCTAATAGATCGGAGCGCACTTCCGTGGCCGACTTTCTACTCAAAGAGGCAGCTGGGGAAGTGTGTATGGAGAGCGCGGTCATGATTCCCTGGATGTTGAGAGTTCCAATCGATCGGCTGCGTTTTTACGCCCACGAGGCCGATGGTTATCTATCAAGTCTCGATTGATTGAGTCAGGCTCGAGTCAGCCGAGACCGTCCGATAGATCTGGTGGTGCGGCGTTCGAATAACCGGAAACAAAGGTCTTCTGACTTCCGTCGAGCTCATAGACCGAGCGTCGTACCTTACCGATGTTTGCGCCGTACACGTGGATGCTGATGGAAACTCGATCATCGAAAGCGTTGGATACCTGATGCAGGTCGCCGATTGTCGGGGATACAGCATCGACCGCGCCAGGAGTCAGCAGATGAGCTTCGCCGTCCTCCGTCAATGTTCCATTGTCAGCGCGCGTGAAGTGCCGCTCGCGTTCGGCTCCGCGCAACATCCCGATAAGGCCCCAAACTGTATGGTTGTGGATCGGCGTCGTCTGTCCCGGACCCCAGACGAAGCTCACGATCGAAAAGCGTTCCTGCGGATCAACGTGAAGTAAATATTGGCGGTAACGATTCGGATCAGGCTCGGCATATTCCGCCGGCAACCAGTTGTCTTCGCTGACGAGGCCCTTGAGAAGACTTGAACCATCGCGAACGATCACGGCTTCTTCCGCATTCGAGTCGACCAGTTGGTTGAACGCGGCAACGAAGCTGCGTAGACGTCCGAGGCCTGCAAACGTGGATTGACTCTTTGCAATCGTAGACATGAATTTCATCCCTAGTTAAGTGGCAGTGTCATTTGTTATTTCTGAACGGTTTTCGCTCTCTCGGCATTCTCTTTCGCAACATTCGCCGGGATGATCATGCGGTCTGCGCTGCGTTCCCCTTCGTGGCAGGCATCTTCCCAAATCTCATAACCGGGGTCGTTCACGTGACCGCTCACGAAGCGTCCCGCCATCTTCCAGGGTCGTGTGTAGACCGTTGGGTCGTCGAAAGACGCTTCGTAGCGGATGGTCTTCGCGTCCACGCGGGTTAGCCGTTCGACGACATGGGCGGAGGAACTATAGAAATTTCCTACCATGTCTAATCGCGCCTTGGCGTTCAGATTGGTGATGTCGATTACGAGAGTATTGCCCTCCCAATGCCCGCGAGAATCGCCCATCCAAAGTTGCAGCCCTTTTCCAACATGGGGGCTGGAATCGAGCGGAACAACGCGGGTTTCACTGTTTCCGTCGAAAAGGAAAACGACATAACCGGGAACCTGGACGATCTCGAAACCCGAGTGAAAGAATCCGCGGGTGGCGCCGTCCAAAAAGCAACGTGCCTGGGTATCGATATGCTCTGGCTTTGTAGGATCGTCGATATGGGCCTCGAGGTCCTTCTGCTTGGCGGCGGCCCAGGGCTGATAGGGAATCTTGCCATCGGGACCCGGATCAACGACACGGCTCGCTTTCGGAACGCGCACATTTCCAGCGCGGATTCGGAGCAGCTCGTCGAGGCGTCCACCGCCCGTTCGAGGATCGGTGACGTCAAACGTTCCACTCGGCACGGCGCCCCAAAACCCCTGCAAGTCGGGCTGGCCATCGGGCGTGCGGGAGAGCGTCCAATTATTGGTGGTGCTTGGCGCGCTCGTAGTTTGAGCCACACTTGGGCTTGCTGCCGGCGGTTGCTGGCCGAACGACGACATCGGCACCAGCGAAATAATAATGGTAGTTACTGAAGCCACGAGCAAAGCGTTGAATCGGATGCTCATCGAAAACCTCTCTCCGGAAGCGGGAATTGGTCCTCCCTGTTGTCTTGTTTCTAACTTTGATCATCACAGCTGATGAGCGAAGACCTACGGGTAGTATTGTTCGTAGTCGAAGGCATAGCCTTCGTAATCCAGAAGTTGAAAATTCTTCTCTTTGTGGCGATACAAAACCAGACTCAATTGCCAAGGTTTGGTGAATACTTTCGGGTCTTCAACGGTTGCTTCGTAGCTAATGTGATCCGCGTCCAGGAACTTGTAGCGTTCCACTACGTGTAATTCGTCGCTGTGAAAATTTCCTGCACGGTCGAACCAGGTTTGATCGTTGAAGTCGATCACGTCCGCGACCAGAGTGTCTCCATCCCAATGGGCTCTCGAGTCACCAAGCCACCAGTCGATGTGTCCGGGCGGATGGTCGCTGCCGTTGGTATAGAGATGGCGGCTAGCGTGGACATACTCGTAGAGAACCAATACCTGCTGCGGAGTTTGAACGATCTGAAATGGAAAGGGCGTGTAGGTTATGCGGGGAACGCCGGGCAAGTACGATTTGAGTTCAGGGTCGGCGGTGTTGCGATTTTTGTAGTTCTCGTTCTTTTTGGCTACCGCCCACGGTTGATAGGGAATCTCGTTTCCCACGACGATGCCTCGTCCGGCCGGAATGCCCTTCTCCGCCGAGTGATCCAGTATGTCCCAATCGGCAGAAGTGATCACTTGCCAGAAGCCGGAGAAGTCGGGCTTACCGTCGGCGGTGCGGGGAGAGGAGAGTTCAGAGGAGGCCTGAGCCATGGCGAGGACCGGGAAGGTCCATATGATCGCTAGTAGGAGAAAGCGGAAGCGCCGATCAGGGGTGAACGGAGACGACATGGTGGGAAGTAGAAGTAAAGGTAGATTTTGTTGCATATCTTTAGTATCCTTATTGACACACTAGACAATGCGTCGAGTGCGAATATCGCCGAATCAACACGGAGTGTCAAGTTAAATTAAGCGTCCAGAGCGGTGTTTCGAACGGCGAAGTGATCGACCGAGGATGCGGCCGCAAAGTTATGCGCAAAAAGGTACCCACACCACCATATGCGCGACGAAAATGCTCCCATCGAGGATGGTTTCTACTGCGGAAGCCAGCAAGAAGAGTGTCCGCGACGCTGCACATTACAACTTGTTACAACCCATAGCGACGGATCACGGACCGCTCATTGCGGCGCATTGGTTCCGGTGGCACGAACCTCAGTACAACCTCCCCTCTGGCGGTTACTATAAACTTGCGTTCTCGATTTCATTTTGAGGTAGCCGTCGTTCGATTGATTTCAGTTATGAAGCGACCGTTTGTAGAAAAGGCAAATCGCAATTTACATGCGGCCGAGATTGCTCCGCTTATCGTGGGCGTAGTAGCGAGTTTTTTGTTGATGGTTTCGCCAGCAACTTTATGGGCTGCGGCCAACGGCAGCCTCGCGGGAACACTGACGGATCCGAGCGGCGCGGTCGTTCAGGGAGCAACCGTCACGCTAATCGATGTAGCGCTGAAGACGGAATATAGAACGATTTCGAATGGACAGGGGTTCTACTCTTTCCCGACTCTGCAAGTTGGCCACTACGATGTGGCGATTCAAGCCGCGGGCTTCAAGACGCAGAAACAAACGAATTTGACGGTCGATACCGATTCAGAGCTGGAGCTCGACGTCGTGCTCGCCTTGGGAGAGCAATCGGAAACCTTAACGGTGTTGGCCGAGGCCGCGGAGGCACAGGTCGATACTGTGGCGACTCACCTTGGCGCATTGATAAGCGGTTCGCAAATGACCTCACTACCTTTAAACGGACGCAGCTATACAGACCTGCTGCCAATCCAAACCGGAGTCACTCCCGTTTCGACCCTACTTCCCAATTCTGTGATCATGGCAGGAGTGACGGGAGGTCTATCGCCCTCCGGCGACTTGAATCCCGGGAACTTGTCGATTGACGGGCAGAGAGAGTCGTCGAATGGATTTCTCGTCGATGGCATCGATGTGCAGGAACACATGAATGGCGGGACGTCGATTATTGCGGATTTGGATTCCATTGATGAATTTCGCGTGCTAACAAATGCTTTTGATCCGGAATATGGCAATTACAACGGCGGCATGGTGACCGTCATCACCAAGTCAGGAAGTGCTGCATTTCATGGCAATGCATTCGAATTTCTGCGGAACACGGCTTTGGACGCTCGCGGTTATTTTGATCCAAGCCGGCCCGTGTTTCGACAAAATCAGTTTGGCGGAACCCTGGGTGGGCCTCTCTGGCGTGACAAGGTTTATTTCTTCGGAGATTATCAAGGCACACGAACTAATGAAGGCGTCGAGACCGGGAATATCTCGGTCCCATCTCCGCAAGACCGGGCTGGCAATTTGTCGGATCAAGCGGAGTCGTTCGTAACTACAGATGCGAACGGACAGACAGTTCCGACGACGGTCATTGGCGCGAATTTGGCTGGTATCCTGAGAGGCCGATTGGGATACGCGGTAGCCAGCAATGAACCGTATTACTTTACGGCGTCCGTGATCAATCCGGCAACGAATGCTCCTTACGGTTCCAACTGCAGCAGCAGCTCTTCCTGCGTTTTCCCGAATGCCATGATTCCAACGAGCGCCTGGTCGACACCGGCGCTCGCCCTTTTGCAATATATTCCGTCTCCCAATGCTGGAGGAGATCAATTCTCAACTTCGGCATATCCGCAGACGGTACGCGACGACAAGTTTTCGGGGCGAATCGACACGAATGGTGGACGATGGGGCCAGGTTTCTGCGTACTATTTCTTTGACGATTACAGGCTCGATAATCCGTATCCAGGACAGCAGGGCGGCGCGAGTATCCCCGGATTCGACGCACTGACTTTCGGGCGAGCTCAACTCGTGAGTCTCGGAGAGACGAGAATCTTTGGAACGGGCACGGTCAACGAATTTCACGCGGGTTATCTTCGAAACGCCAACGTGATTGGGCAGCCCAAGGGTGGACTGGGAGTGAGTCAGGCGACGCAAGGGTTTTCGACCAGTACGGCCGACGGAGGGTTCACAGTGCAGGCCCCGCAATTTGCGGGGGTGGAAAATATTGTTTTCCCTTCGTTTGTAATGGGAGTTCCGATCACCAACGTGACGCAGGTGAACAATACGATCTATTTAAGTGACGCGGTTTCAAAAGTCGTCGGAACGCACACGCTGAAATTTGGCGCTCAATTTCATGTGGATGAGGTGAACGAACATCCGAACGCAACGTTCAATGGAACTTTTAATATCGATGGAACCGAGACCGGCTCGGCGTTTGCGGATTTCCTGATCGGCGTGCCGAGCAATTTCACGCAGTCCTCGGGCCAGCCTTTTTATCTGCGTAACCGATACGCAGGAATCTTTGCGCAAGACAACTGGCGAGCACGAAGCGATTTGACGATCAATGTTGGTCTGCGCTGGGACTACATCATGCCGTTCTGGGAGAAATACAACAACATTCAGACGATCATCCCGGGAAGCCAGTCTGTGTTATTTCCCGGAGCGCCGGGAGGTTTGGTAGTCCCCGGAGATCCGGGCATCCCAAGTACGATTTCGCCGGCGAAGCCTCATAACATTGCACCGAGAGTTGGCCTCGCGTATGCGCCTCGATATGCTCACGGCTTTCTGAAGACGATGTTTGGCGATAGCGGCTCAAGCAGCATTCGGGCGAGCTTTGGAATTTTCTATACGGCATTTCCAGGACTGTCGACTGGGGTGATGTATGCGGTTCCTCCGTTTGGGTACAACTATCTCACTCCCGAACCACCACTTTTTGCGACCCCATTCATCAATGCCGCGGACGGCGGGCAGAATACGAATCCGTTTCCATTGACTTTTCCTCCACACAACATCTCCGCCAGTAATCCCGATACAACCTTCAATTGGCCCCCGGTAATTCCAATCAGCGCCGATCCTTATTTTTATTACCGCAATACGGTGCCCTATACGGAAAACTACATGCTTTCGTTCGAACGTCAGATCGTGCGAAGCACACTTCTCACAATGAACTATGTCGGAAACCAAGGCCATCATATTCTTGGCGTTCTATCAACGAACCCGGGCAATCAAGCGCTTTGCCTAAGCTTGAGCCAACCAAGTCTGGTGGCGCCGGGCAGCCCGGTTTGCGGTCCGTTTGGCGAGGATGCTCTGATAACGAGCAGCAGTGGCAAGCAATATCAAGGCACGCGAGTTGGACTGGGCCCGAACTATGGGGAAGATACGGCTCAAAAAACGATCGGGAATTCAAACTATAACGCTCTGGAGATGAATCTGCGCTATGTCGGCAAGAGATCAGATTTTCTGCTGGGATACACCTACAGCAAGTCGATCGATCAAGGTTCGAATCTGGGGGAACAACTCAATCCGCTGAACCTCAGGGCCTCTCGCGCGATTTCGGCTTGGGATATGAGACAAAACTTCGTGGGCAGCTATAAGCTGGCTCTCGCCTTCGATTTGCTGTTTAAGAAATCGAATCGCCTGACGGATGGGTGGAGTCTAGCCGGTACCACTCGTTTTAGCACCGGCCTTCCCGTAACTCTATACGACGATTCGGACAATTCCCTGCTCGGGACGCTGGGGAACGGCATCAACAACTACCTATTAGATACTCCCGAATATCACGGAGCGCCACTCGACATCAATACCAACCCGAGGAACGGACGGCCCGAATTTAACAATACGAAGGCGGCATTCAGCACCGAGACGTTGGGACAATTGGGGAATGTACCGCGGCGATTCTTCTATGGTCCCGGAATCAGTAACTTTGATATGACTCTGACCAAAATGCTACAAATAACCGAGTCGAGATCGTTAGAGTTCCGCATCGAGGGCTTCAACGTCTTCAATCACGCTCAGTTCTACGGACCTGGCGCGGTCGACGGAGAAGTAAATAACGATCCCCATTTTGGACAGGTGGTGAGCGCGGCGGCTCCGCGACTGGTGCAGTTCGCCGTAAAGTTAGCCTTCTAGCGCGAACTGTAGAGAACGCTGACCGGTTTTGCCCGCTAGAGACCAAACAGTCCTATATAGTCTGGTGGCATGTAAGCGTCGAGACGCCGCAATGTTGAGTTAATCGGTCGAGATGGAGGTCGTCTTCCACCGTTGAGATGTAGAATTCATGCAACATTCATGCACTTTACTTCAATATGCACTATTGATTCTTGACAATCTGTCGAACTTATAAGAAGCTTCTGGCACTCCGGTACGGCCTCCCCCCCACGAGCCTACCTATACGTGATCCTCCAATCTTTTCACTTTTAGAAAGGCTAATAGGGAACCATGGGAAAAGAATCGACATCAGCATCAAAGGCGGGCGCTACCATTCTGGCCGCCGCTTGCGTGATGGCACTACTCGTCTCGGTCTCGTCGGCGCAGACTTTCAGCGTTGTTCACAACTTCACAGGAGGGAGCGACGGTGGTGTTCCGTGGAACGGGTTCACCGTCGGAGGTAGTGGCGGGTCTAGTGCTCCCGTAAGTGCCCCCCTCAAAGGAAACGCAAACTTCTACGGTACGGCTAGTAGCGGCGGGACATCGAACTACGGAGTTGTATTCGCCATGAGCACAAGTGGCGAAGAAACAGTGCTCCATAACTTCGCGGGCGGATCCGATGGAGCAACGCCCTATGCGAGTGTATTGCTCGACAAATCCGGGAACTTGTATGGCACAACTACCGGCGGAGGTTCATCGAACGTCGGCACCGTGTACGAGATCTCTGGGACAACAGAAACCGTAATCTACAATTTCGGGGGTGGCACAGACGGAGCCCATCCCATCGCCGATCTTATCCAGGATGCGTCGGGAAATCTTTACGGCACCACGACCCAAGGCGGCGTCAGTGGCAATGGCACTGTTTTCGAGTTAGCGGCCCCGAAAACGAAAGGTGGGACTTGGACCGAGACCGTTCTCTACAGTTTCGGCGCGGGAACCGACGGGTCAGATCCCCTTGGTGGCGTTAGCTTCGACTCTGCGGGCAAACTCTACGGCACGACTTCGGCCGGGGGACAATACGGTTATGGCACGGTATTTCAGTTGGTGCCGGGAACCCCGTGGACGGAAAACATTCTTCATCATTTCGAAAATGGAAACGATGGATCGGTTCCTTATGCCGGACTGATCGCCGATCATTCGGGCAATTTTTATGGCGCCGCAACGCAAGGTGGCACAAATGGCGGCGGCACGGTTTTCCAGCTAGTTTCATCTAAGGGTGCGTGGTCTTTTAACGTGCTGTACAGCGTCCCAGGGTGGGGGATCTCGGGCACGTTCCGCAATGTCGTGCTAGATTCGGCGGGCAACCTCTACGCCACAACTCACTGCGATGGTTCATACAACGCTGGAACAGTTTATGAACTGACACCCTCAGGCAGCAACTGGAACTACACACTGCTTTACACTTTTACGGGCGGCAAAGACGGACAGTACTCGGTCAGCAATCTAGTGTCGAGCGGAGGGAAGCTCTACGGAACTACGCTCTACGGCGGCGAGAATAACGATGGTGTGGTGTACGAGGTCACACCCTAACTGCAGTGCCGCAAGCGGCACTAGAGTGAGCGCAGGAAGTTCAAGATGTCTTGAATCTGCGGCGGGTTGAGCATTCTGAAGTCGCGAATCACGGTATCGGCTTCCGAGCTGCAATTTAGCTTCGGAGGCCGATTTTCTTTTTGGACTCGACATTCTTCAGTCTGACTGCCGCTTGAGCTATGGTCTTCGATCGCTTGTAACAAGTCTGACGTGCGTCCGTCGTGCAGAAAAAAGAGACGCTTCCCGACACCCCACAATGGGGCGGTCCGAAATTGATCCGCTCCTGCCGCGCCTTGATAAATACCATCCGCAAGCCTCGGGCCCATGTGATGGAGAGCAAAATCCGAGTAGGGATAGTAACGGATTTTATTCAGCGAAGAATATTTCGATGCCGCCGTCTGGAGCACGAGCGAGTGGCAGAGTGCGCATCCGACCTTCTCGAACAACGCTGCACCGTTCTGAGACGACGGCGTCGATGGCGCAGGTTTCGGTGGCGCCAAAAGCCGCACGAAAGCGGCGAAGTTAACAATATCTGACGACATTTCAGATACGGTTCCGACGGAGCTTCCGAAATTCGGACTCTGGGCATCTCGATTCGAAATGTTGCTTGAGTCTTCCGGAGTCGCGTTGAATTGGCAGCCGGGTGCTGTGTCGCGCTCATTCGGAAACAGTTCGTTCGATACACCCTCTTCAACAATCGCGGCCTCAGCCGCTGCCATGAGCAGCGATTTGTTTTGCGCCTTCCAACCGAAACGTGTGATCGAACCATCATTTTGGCTAATATTGAACGTCCCGCCGATGCCAAGTTTTGACCTTGCCATCGCTGTAGACGCCAAATTTGCCCGTAGAGTTTCATCGGCCGTGTTCTCGACCAATCCCAGCCCAAACAGGGGCGTTGGAATCCGAAAAACAAGGTTGTTGTCAGCGATCTGTTGTGCGAAATCAGGCTGCTTCAAGTCGCATCCCTTTGCGTCGGGCCGACCCGCTATCGTGTACATAGGATGAACGTCGCCGTCGAGCGTGCCATCGGCCTTTCGTATAAACCGGGCCACCAGCACGGGACTGTGAAGGGTTATAAATGAAGGGATGGAATTGGTAGCTCCATCGAGCGTCGCCAACGCGACCTGCGGATTCGGATGCGGTTCATCCGGCGCGATCAGTCCCGGGCTGCTACCTCCGGGGGTCGGCTGCGCATGGCACATGGCGCAATCGTTGCCATTGAAAGTTGGCCCCAAACCCCTACCCTTTTCAAGCGTTCCCGAGACGGATATCGGTCTAGCGAAGCGCAAAAAGGCGTGGCTAAAGAGGGAGAGTTCGCTAGCGGTGAGATTGAGATACGGGCCGCCCGCCCCTGGCGCTCCCGGCCGGGGCCCGGGGTCTTTTTGGGCTTGAGCGCCGAGGGACGCCCACAAAATACCAATACCGACGAAAATCGGTACGCGAATTGCTTTCGACGATTTCATTTCAAGTTTTCGTTTTCGTCCAGCTAGTGAAAATCTCTCATGCTCGCTGCACTGCGACAAGAGAAATTGGGGATCGTTTGGATATACTCATTCTTCCCGCCAGAAGATGGTCGCTGGCTACGAAATATCTATGAAAGACTTGCGATGAACGGCGCGGAAAGCCTGATCCGCACACTACTGGCGACCGGAGTTGATACATGCTTCGCCAATCCTGGCACATCGGAAATCCACATCGTAGCTGCGCTTGATCGCATCAGCGAAATGCGCTGCGTGCTCGGCCTCTTTGAAGGCGTGGTAACCGGCGCAGCGGATGGCTATGCACGAATGTCCGAAAAGCCGGCTTGCACACTTCTTCACCTCGGACCCGGCCTCAGTAACGGTCTCGCGAATCTACACAACGCGAATCGCGCACAGGTTCCGATCGTCAATCTCGTAGGGCAACACGCTACGGATCATCTCAAGTATGACACGCCGCTAACGTCGGATATCGAAGGTATTGCGCGACCTTATTCCAAGTGGCTTCGGACTTCTCGTGCCCCTGCTGAGCTGAGCCGTGACGCCGCGGAGTCGGTCATCGCTGCGCGCACGGCACCCGGGCAAATCGCGACGCTCATTGTCCCCGCGGATGTCGCGTGGGGGGAAGGCGCTTCACTGGCCGCAATTCCCGCGCTGCCCAAACCTCCACTTCCGAACCAACAGAAGATCGAACATGCGGCCTCGATGTTGCGGTCGGGACTCAAGACCGCCATCCTCATTGCGGGAAATGGATTATATGGCAAGGGGCTTCTCGCCGCTGGGCGGATCGCAGCTGCGACAGGGGCGAAGCTACTTGCTCCATATCCGATCACTCGTCTGCAACGTGGTGCGGGATTGCCACGAGTCGATCGGGTCCAATATGTTCTCGAACCGGCCCTGGAGCAGTTCAAAGAGTTTCGCCAAGTGATTTTGGTGGGAGCGCTAGCACCGGTCGCCTATTTCGCATACCCAGGGAAAAGCAGCGTTTTCACCTCGCCCGATTGCGCGATTTTCAGGTTGGCGTCTCCGGGAGAAGACTACGTTGGCGCACTTGAGGCCCTGGCGGGTGCGTTGGCGCTGCGCGGCAGAGAGATGAATGCGGAAAAAGCTGACAGGCCACCGTTGCCAAGCGGTGAGATTACCCTTGCCGGACTCGCCGCGGCGGTCGGTGCTTTGCTTCCCGAGAATGCGATCGTGGTCGACGAATCGATGACCTCGGGACGCGGACTGATGGGCACGACCCACGGCGCTCCCCCGCACGATTGGCTCGCAAACACGGGAGGTTCGATCGGCATTGCCATGCCACTGGCCGTGGGCGCAGCGGTAGCCTGTCCCGATCGACGTGTCTTGTGTCTGAGTGCCGACGGAAGCGGTATGTACACACCGCAGGCGCTGTGGACGATGGCAAGGGAGGGTCTGAACGTGACGACCGTCGTCTTTGCCAATCGGGATTATGCTGTTTTGAAGCGGGAGTTTTCTTACCTGGGAAAGGGAGATCCCGGTGTGCGAGCGAACGCAATGTTCGAGATCGGACATCCGGATCTCGACTGGACGCTCTTGGCAAAAGGAATGGGAGTACCGGGCATCCGCGTGGATTCACTGGATGCATTTGGGAAGGCGCTACGCGCGGGGTTCGAGAGCGACGGACCAATGCTGATCGAAGTGCCGCTGTAGGAGCGGGCAGGTGAAATCGAGAGCCTGGCGGCTCGGCATCGTTAAGGTGTGGGAGTGAGTGTGGCTAGTTTGCAGAGTTCGCCTTTGATCACTTTTCCAGTCGGGGTCAGTGGCATTGAGGAGACAAGCAGAATTTGTGTTGGCCGCTTATGGGGCGCTAGATTCTGCGCGGCGTACTGCGCTAGTTCCCTTTCAGAAGTCGTCGAGGATTCTGCCAGTTGTACGTAAGCAATAATTTCCTCGCCTCCTTGCGATCCATCGACGGTTCGCCCCATGACCGCGGAGCGCACGACCGCAGGATGCGCGTTCAACACCGCCTCGACTTCAGTGGGATAGACGTTCTCTCCATGGCGAATGATTAATTCCTTGGTTCGCCCAACGATAAAGAGATAGCCATTCTGCAAGCAGGCAAGATCGTGAGTGTTGAACCATCCTTCGGGATCAATGGCAGCAGCGGTTTCTTCTGGAGACCGGTAATAACCTTTCATCACATTCGGACCGCGCACCCAGAGTTCCCCAACCTCTCCCGCGACCACCGCCTTCTGATCGGAACCGACCAACTTCACTTCGACGCCCGGCAGAATCTTGCCCACTGAAGTGTCGGTTCGCCGCTCCCCTACGACGGCCTGCGAAATGTTGGGAGAACATTCTGTGACTCCATAGCCATTGTGGAGCACCAGGCCGAACAGACTTTCAACCTGCGCTTTGAGTGTGGGCTGTAGGGGGGCCCCACAAGACGAAATGATGCGAAGACTGGGCAACTGGAGTGACTTCATCCCTCTCATTTTCGCGTAGTCAACGAAAAGAGCGAACATCGAGGGTGCTCCGAGCAAGACCGTTAGACTCTCTTTCTGCAAAATGGTAAGACCACCGACTGGGTCGAAGCGCGGTGTCAAGTAGAGAGTCGCGCCACTCAGCAACGAACCCAGGAGCACCACTGAGAGACCGACTGCGTGCGAAATCGGCAAGACTCCGTAAAGGCGGTCATTTGGGGCCAGCGACCGGATCTTCGAAGACACCGCGGCGACGAAGAGCAGGTTTTGATGCGTCAGCATGACGCCTTTGGGCACACCGGTTGTCCCCGATGTGTAGATCAGGGCTGCAACTCGCTGCGCGGGGTCCGGATGGATCGGCTCGGGTTGGACACATTCGTTTATCGGTCCAACCGCAACAGGACCTACTGCGATATCTTCGTGCGTAATTGCGCTGTGGCGTTTGGCGTGTTCTCGTGCTTGCACCGAAACACCCGTGGTATAGATCACGCGCCGCGCACCGCAATGATCACGAATCTCGTCTACCTCGCGCCCCGAGAGTCGTGCACTGACCAGGACCGGCCAAGCGTCGAGGCTCGCGAGCGCTAACAGAATGGCTACCAGCGCTCGGCAATTCTCGCAAACTAACATCACTCGGTCGCCAGGTCGTACCCCCAAATCGATCAGCCATCTCTTAGTTTCTGAAAGAATCGATGCGAGTTCCCCGTAGGACCAGGCTCCAGAGGCCTCAACGAGCGCGGTACGTTCAGGCGCATGATTCGCCCATGGCGTAATCACGTCGCACGTACGTTTGGGAAGACTCGGATTTGCTGAAGCTTCGGGCATGGAAAAATCGACGACTGTCTCGAGCAAACTTTACAGAATTACCGGAAGACTCTTCAGGCCCCTGAATCCGAATGTGGATGCCCACTCCGGTTTCGGTCCGGTTAGCTTCATGTTCGGAAAACGTTGGACGAGATTCTGGATCGCAATCTGTCCTTCTAATCGCGCTAGTTGGCCCCCGATACATGCATGCGGGCCAGCACTGAATGCGAGGTGCTGATTGTTCAGTCTTTTTAGATCCAGTTTATTTGGATCTTTGAATCGCTTTGGGTCGCGATTCGCGGCTCCAAGCATGCATAGGATGGTCCATTTTCTCGGAATCCGTTGACCGCAAATCTCGATGTCTTCCTTGAGCACACGAGCTGTGAATTGCACCGGGCTTTCATAACGTAGAAGCTCTTCCACAGTGGTCCTGATCATATCGGGATTCTGGCGTAGCTCCGCTGTTTCTTCCGGGTGCTTCAGCAGCGTATACATTCCGTTGCCGATCAGATTGCGAGTCGTCTCATGCCCGGCGAAAAGTAGCGCGATACACTGCGCGTAGAGTTCTTCTTCGGTCAACACTTCCCCTTCTTCCTCGATGTCAATCAGAAGGCTGATCAGGTCATTGCCCTTATTCCGTTTTCGTTCGGCAACGGTCTTGCGGAAGAACTCGGTTAGCTCAATCAGGGCGTCTTGCGCTGCCTTCGCCTGCTCCACCGTGCGATCAGGACTGCCTCTGAACAAGCGCGATTGCCCGCGACCAATTGACGAATGTTTCATTCAGCTCCTGGGGTATTCCGAGCATTTCGCAAATGATCCGAACGGGCATGGGATTTGCGAACTCGCGCATGAGTTCGACTTCGGAGCCATGCTGTAGCGGCTTCAACATTCGATCGACAATCGCCTCGACTTGGGGCCGTAGGGCTTCAATCGCTGCCGGCGAAAATCCTTTATTGAGAAGTTTGCGCAGGCGAGTGTGCTCCGGTGGATCCATGAAAATTAACCACAAGCCAAGCATGCGCGCGAGTTCACTGAATTCAGCCTGGCGGCTCAGGGGCAAAGCCAATAACTGCTGCTGCGCTCGTTTGGCTGAACACCTTGGGTCCTTCGCCATGGCGGAGCACTCGGCGTGGCTGAACACCGACCATACGGCCCATTTGCTGCCGACATCGACGTAATGCAGAGGACCCTCCTCGAGCAAGCGGGTGTATGTGGGATAGGGATCCTGGAGGATTTCGTCGCTGAACACTTCTTTTTTGCTGGGAGAGATAGCCTTCACCTCGTTGAAAGATCAGAATTGAATTGCGTTCCAAGGATGCCTACCGATGTTGACTTTAGCACAGGAATTTGCGGAGGTTTTCGTGACATCATATCCAACGAAGTTCAGCGGCTTAGCGACATCGCGATGATCAAGAGCCAGCCGGCATGCGCTGCCAAATCAGTTCGACAGTCTGAATTTTCCCGTTTACCGACGTGGGAGGAGTGACCAGCGTGATGCAATTGTCTTCGAACTTGACGGTGCGCACTAGATCCTTATCCACATAGTTCTGAATGGAAGAGATTTCAATATGGTGTATCACTTTGTCCCCAGTGAGCGTGTACCGTCCGGCATAAGCGAGAAAGGTCTTAAACGCCTCAGCTTGTTCCTCTATCTGGGACGGCGTTCCCTCTCCAACCGGAAGGACGGAGAGACGCTTGCGTCCGCCGTAGCTGATCAGGGCAGTGACTCTGCCATCGGCGCTATAGGTGAGGAAACCGACAGGATCGACACCATAAGGAGCCCCGTCTCGCTCCCCTGAAGAAGTTCTGGTTGAGGCGGAGAGCAACTTCCACGTGCCGACAAGACTATCGGTGCTGATTGCACTCATCACAAGGTCTGTTTCGACTCTAGAGGTCCGAACTTTGTCACGATATCGTTTGACGGAAGTTTACCGCAAGGCCTAAACTCTGCGTTCTATCTTGAGAAGTGTGGCGGGGTGAAGGAAGGCGATGACAGCGGAATTGGAAGGAAAGGTTGGTCTCGTAACCGGTGGGACGTCTGGTATTGGCCGAGAAGCGGCGCTGCTCTTCGCGAAAGCAGGGGCGAAGGTCGTGGTTGCGGGACGTCGCGAAAAAGAAGGAATGGAGACGATTGAACTGATCGAGGCAGCCGGAGGCGCGGGGCTGTTTGTCAAAACAGACGTGTCGAAGGCTTCTGAAGTGGAGACTCTCATTCAGAAAGCGGTGGAGAAATTCGGCCGTCTGGACGTCGCCTTCAATAACGCCGGGATTGAGGGAGTGTGGGTGCCCATCGTTCGACAATCCGAAGAAGACTGGGATCGGACGATCGACATTAATCTCAAGGGAGTGTGGCTCTGCCTTAAGTACGAGATTCGGCAGATGCTTCGACAGGGCGGAGGCGGGGCGATCGTAAATATGTCATCGGTTACCGGCCTAATCGGTTCTGCCGGTGCGGCGGCATATAGCGCGAGCAAACATGGAGTCATGGGGCTGACGAAGAGCGCGGCGTTGGAAAACGCAAAAAGCGGGATCCGCGTTAACGCCGTGTGCCCTGCGGTGATCGAGACCCCGATGGCCGAGAGAATCTTTGGCGCGCCACAGGTCCACAAATACGTTCTGAGTTGCCATCCCATTGGACGCTTTGGGAAGCCGATGGAAATTGCCGAAGCTGTGGTTTGGATGTGCTCGGAGAGCGCATCCTTCATGACCGGACCAGTCGCTCGTTCTAGATGGCGGATTCCTCGCAGGTCCCAACGCCCCGAGCTAGGCCTTCCCTGTTTTGCTTTACACTCTGAGCGTCGTGGATTTGGAGCTCGACGTCTCGAGATTCTTGCCGATTTCGTCGGCCATCTTCTCCTCGGCCGTCTTGTCCTCGGCCATCTTGTCCTCGGCCATCTGGGCCAAGCCGTTTTTTGCGATTTTGCCGCTCGCCGTCATGGGCATAGTCGGGACGAAGAAGAAATGTGTGGGCCGCTTGTAGGCGACCAAGTGTTTTGCCGCGTATTCGGCCAAGTCAACTTTCGTCAAATGCGAGTCTGGCACCGCCTGAATAAAGGCCAAAATCTCTTCGTTTCCCTGTTGTGTCCTGCCGATTACTGCGGACTGGGCGACTGCGGGATGGACATTCAGAACGGCTTCTACTTCCGCGGGGTAAACGTTGAAGCCAAACCGAATGATGAGATCCTTGGTACGTCCGACGATAAAAAGATTTCCGTCCTCGAAGCGGGCTAGATCGCGCGTGTTGAACCATCCTTCCGCATCGACAGCAGCGGCCGTTTCGTCCGGCGCTCGATAATAGCCCTTCATGATGTTGGGCCCACGCACGCGCAATTCGCCCACTTCTCCCGTGGGTACTGGCTCTCCATCACTTCCAACCAATTTGGCTTCCACCCCGGGAAACATGGGGCCGACCGAGTTATCCGAGCGGGCCGGCTCATCAAGCCTCACTTGAGCGATGTTGGGCGAACACTCGGTTATGCCATAGCCGTGATGGAGGGGCAGGCCGAAGAGGCTTTCGACCGACGACTTGATGGTGTGGGGCAACGGAGCTCCGGAACAGGAAATGATGCGCAGAGCGGAAAGTTTAAGGGACTCCAGTTTTCTCAGTTTCGCGTATTGCAGAAACTGCGAGTACATCGAAGGAACGCCCAACATGACCGTGATTCGCTGCTTCTCGAGTGTCGCTCGCGCCGCCATGGGATCGAATCGAGGCTCAAGATAGATTGTCGCGCCGCTGAGCAGAGTGCCGAGGAAAACGATCGAAAGCCCAACGATGTGCGATAGAGGCAGAACGCCGTACAAGCAGTCTTCGGGACTCAACGACCGGATCTTCGCGGCGCCTCCTGCCGAGAAAATCAGGTTGCTGTGGGTCAACATGACGCCCTTGGGAAGTCCCGTTGTACCCGACGTATAAATTAAGGCAGCGACACGGTTCCCGATGTCAGTGTCGATTGGTTCAGGCTGGACGTTTTGGTCTAGGGGCCCTAGGCCTATTCGCCCCAGGGTGGATACGTCTTCTACCACCGCTCCGTTGCGACTCGCGTGTTCAGCGGCATGGAGTGAGACACCGGTTGTGTAGAGCACGCGGCGGGCTCCACAGTGATCACGAACTGCATCGATCTCACGGGCCGATAAATGTGCGTTTACCGGTACGGGCCACGCATCCAGGCTGGCGATTGCCAGCAGGGCGCCCGCGAACTCCCGGCAATTTTCACCAACGATCATGACTCGATCGCCGGCTCGCACTCCAGAGCTGCGGAGCCAGTTCGCGGTCTGCGCTATGGTTCCATCTAGCTCCCGATACGTCCAGCTGCCATTCGGGTCAACAACCGCTTTGTGGTCGGGAGAGCGCTCTGCCCACGGCTTCATAATGTCGGAGATGCGTCTGCCAGTCGAAGTGTTCACTGGATTTGGGATTGACTGAGGCTGCGTCACGACTGGCTTCTCACGCGGGCCCTACGCTTTGCTATGAAGCTTCTTTTCGATAAAGGCAACAACACTCTTCACCGTAGCAAAGTTCTCTGTGGTTACTTCGTCATCCGCAACCTCGATTTTGAAACGTTGCTGGACGAACATAATCAGTTCGATCACTCCCTGAGAGTCAACGATATTGCCGAGTAGCGGCACATCGTCGGTGAGAGCCTCGCTGCGGCCAAAAAGAAACTCCTCCGTGAGATAGCTACGAAGTTCTTGTTCGATCTCTGTCGCCTGTATTTCCATTTGTTCCCCTAGTTTTTACGTTCGAATTTCGCTACTACAGCAGTTAGATCGACGTGCGTGCCGGAGGGAGGGCATTTCGGCAATCATTTTGCCTCGCGATCCTGGCACGTCGGTTCGCGCTTTACTCGTAGCTTCAGGCCCTGCACAAATTCTTCGTAGGGATGTTCTGGGGTTAGCGGAACAGTCGCCACTCCCAGCGCTTCAGCAGCGGGTGGACCCCAAAAAGTATGCGCGGGCACATTCCGGCTCACCACGGTACCGGCTCGGATCACTGCCCCTTCGCTGATTGTCACATTTGGCAAGATGACACAGTGAGGACCAATGAAAACGTCCTTTTCAATCACAACTTTCCCGTTGCTGACTGGTCTTCTGGGTCCCGAGTAAAAATGCGAAATGATCGACGTTCTAAGACCGACCGTGCAGTTGTCGCCGATTGTCACGTCGGTCGGGTGCAGTTCGTCAATGTAAACGAACTGGCTGATCCAGACGTTTTTTCCAATCGACACTCCGCGCATTCGCTGGAGCCAAGGTCGCAAACTGAATCCCCCGGGGGCGAGGAAAGCGATCTTCCCCGCAAGCCTGCTCAATAGCACTGGCAATATCAACGGCTCCCACCTCTGGTCTTGTTATTTCAGACGCCGTCGTCTTGGACGAGTGTCATCCCAGATGCGCTCTGAATACGGTTTGCAACGAACTTAGTAAGTCGAAACGTACTTCCCTATCTTTTCACCGTAATTCGGACCGCTTTCCCTGGGCATGCTCACGCACAGGGGCGGCCACATGAAAATTCTGCATCTCCGCCTTTTTCGAAACCATGTATCGGATCCAGTTTCGGTAGATCGTCGTCGAAGAGGAGTGCCATGATTTTTGCAGCGCTCCGATCAGAGCTGCTTCGGGAAAGCTGGCCATGAGCTCTTCTGGTGCCATGGACGGCTGCTTGTCCAGCATTAACAAGCGAAAGTCTTTCGCTAGATTCTCGCCCGGCGCATCAAAATAGCCCTTGGGCATGGAAGGATACGTCTCTCTCTCCTTCATCAAAAATCTTCGTACGTCTCTTCGATATTCTTTCAGCAGGGTCTCTGCGTTGTACTCGGGATGACCTTGAAAGTGTACGAATAAGCTTTGTCTTTTCTTCTTCACGAACGTGTCGACTCCACCGTCCGCCGACTCGGTCAAAATCGTATAGCCGCAATCTCGCAGCGAATCCGCCTGCACTTCATTCCACCTGGAGTGTGGAAAGCGTAGTCGATCTGGGGTATCAATCAGCAGGGGATGGTTGGCCGACTTCGGAAACGCAAATACCCCAAACTGTTTGTCTGGCAGGCGCCGACGAGAGATGCCATCGCTGTGAAGAACACTGGCGTGCGCGGCGAGACAGGAGAGCACCGCGGAGGTCGTGTTGCGCTCCGCCCAATCAAACACATTCGCGAGGAACGGCCAGTATGGTTCATCCTGCAACTTCGGCTGCCGCGGCTCAGTGCCGGTGATGATGACGCCATCAAACCGGTTCTGCCACAGTTCGTCTAGGCCGTAGTAGAAACTATTCAAATGACGCTGACCGCGGTCCGTTCGCGGAATTCCCGTCAACGAGTATAGCTTCAGATAAATCGGCAGATCGCCGGAAGCGTCGTCGAGGAGAGCGAAGAACTGCAGCTCTGTGTCTTCAAGAGCGGCATCAGGCATGTTATTGATGAGCGCAACAGTCAAGTGCTGCTGATGAGCGGAATCGACAGCATGGTAGTTCCCCTCCCGAGCCCAGCGAGGCGGTACGCGTCCGCCTTCAACAATCAACGGCATTTACCCCTCCCCCACTCAGAGTCTCAAGAACGACGAAATCCCTGCCTACTCACCCACTCGCGCCTTAGCCAAGCGAAAACATTACCGCGCGCCAACGTCTTTCGCGCTCTCCAGTGCTTGACCCAGATCTTCGAGAATATCGTCGATATGTTCAATGCCAACGCTAAGCCGAATCATCTCCGGCGTAACACCTGCCTTTGCTTGTTCTTCGGGCGTAAGTTGCCGGTGCGTGGTTGACGCGGGATGGCATGATAGTGACTTGGCGTCGCCCATATTTACCATCCGCTTGAACAAACGGAATGAATCGAAGCACTTTATACCACCCTCATAGCCGCCTTTCACGCCAAAGGTCAGCAAAGAGCAAAAATTGGAACCGAGGTAGCGATGAGCCATGGGATAAAGCGGACTATCCGGAAAACCGGCATAGTTCACCCAATTCACCATGGGGTGGGCGCGTAGAAACTCCGCCACTTTCCGCGCGTTTTCGACATGTCGTTCCATGCGGAGAGCGAGAGTCTGAATTCCTTGCAAGAACAAAAATCCGTTGAAAGGAGAGAGCGTAGCGCCGGTATTTCTTTGGCAGACCGTTCGACAGCGCGCGACGAATGCGGAGTCTCCGAAATGATCGACATAAACTACTCCGTGATAGGCGATTTCCGGCTGATTGAACATGTAGAATTTTTCCGGATATTTCCGCCACGGGAATTTGCCGCCATCCACGATCATGCCGCCAATGCTGTTGCCGCCACCTCCGATGAACTTCGTCATGGAGTGCACCACCACGTCAGCTCCGTACTCGATAGGACGTAGCAAAATTGGAGTTGCCACTGTGTTGTCGACTACCAAGGGCACACCATGTTTATGCGCCACTCGCGCTAACCCCTCGATGTCGGCGACGTTGCCCGCGGGATTTCCGACACTCTCGCAATACACTGCGCGGGTGTTTTCGTCGATCAGCTTTTCCACATCTTCCGGACGATCCGTCGCTGAGAAACGCGAAGTTATTCCTCGTTTAGGAAAGATGTGCGCGAGCAGTGTGTACGTGGCACCGTAGAGTTGGGGAGTGGAAACGACATTTGTTCCCGCCTCGGCAACATTGATCAGAGCGTATTCGATTGCGGCCATGCCAGAGCTGACACTAAGTCCATCGACTCCGCCTTCCATTGCCGCCACTCGCTGCTCCAGCACACTGTTGGTCGGATTGCCGATACGAGTATAGATATTCCCTTCGACTTCGAGATTGAATAGCGCCGCGCCGTGCGCCGCACTGTCAAATTCGAAGGCGACCGTCTGGTAGATCGGCACAGCCACGGCCTTCGTCGTCGGATCTCCGTCGTACCCGACGTGAATCGCCATCGTTTCAAGCTTCATGCGTTTCCATCAGCCTTTCGAATAGCGAAAGAGCCCTACTTGGTGGTGGCTGCGGCCCGTGCAACAGCGACCGAAGCTGGACTTTGAGCAGCGACTCGTGCCATCGTCTGCGTCAATCGTTGCGCAGCGAATCCGGCCCCGAACGCAAATCGCATGACCGGACCAAAAGTGTTCGCGGCGGCGATCCCGACGAAATAGAGGCTTGGGACCGAAGATTCGAACCGGGAGGAAAGCACCGGCGCGCCTTCAACGGATTTGAGCTGCGAGCGGATTTCAGAACTGACGAAACCCAGCCGGTTCAAATCGACTTTGTATCCGGTAGCTGCGATGAGGTGCTCTGTCAGAATCTCGAGCGTGGAGCCATCCGCTGACCGGAGATGCAGGCGCACCTTGCCATTCACCACCTCGGCGCTCTCGGGGTTATACCCCAGATGCAAGGGTACCTTTCCTGTTACTTTGTCTCTGATGAACCATCCGCCCGATGGCCCCAGGGCTTTGCGAACAATCTCCAGTCGAAGACTCTCAGGCAGATAGCGGAAGGCCCATGGAGCATCGGAAAAGAGCCGCGAACGAAGGCCCGGGCCCAAGCCCGACTTCGGATGCCGAATCTGCTGCCACAAGGAACGAGGCTTGCCCGAGGGTGCGGTGTGGAACTTGAGAGCCTTCTGACGGCCAACCAACTGAACGTCAGCGCCCGCTTCATGGAGCAATCCGGCCATATCGAGTCCGGAAGCTCCGCCTCCGATAACCACAACACTGCGGCCGCGCCACGGGGTGACATCGCTATGACGGGCACTATGCGAGAGAAATTCCGAAGGCAAATTCGCGAGGCCGTCGGGAATATGCTCGAAGTGGGTGATGCCGATTGCCATAATGACTCTCTCGGCGGCCACCAGTTCACCATCTTCGAGGAGGAGGCGAAAACCTCGCGAGGCACGTTCCACGCCTGTGACAGTTTTTTGTTCTAATTCGGGGACCATCCTTGACTGGAAGGCAAGGCCGTACGCGTTGAACGTGTCCAAGCGCACAGGAATACCGGTGTCCCCATACTCGATTCCACGTTCGGCACAAAAGTGGCCCAGCGTGTATTCGCTCGCTGGATCATAAAGATTGGAAGCGAAACCGTCCGACTTGAGCATCATGCCCTTGGGCATGTGATTGAACCAAGTGTCCATGGGACGGCCGAAAATACGGAACGGGATTCCGCGTTTCCGGAAGTGCGCAGCGATTGAGAGTCCGTACGGACCGGCTCCTATGATGGCTGTTTCTAACATGCCCTAAGAAACTCCTTCTAGAGTTTGTCTTCGCAACGGCAGACTACAACGAGTCACCTTGCCATCGATAAAATTTGAGGGGGAAACGTGATTGTATCATGCCAGTCCTCGGGAAAATACCTACCATGCGGAATTGAGTACGATAGTTATCTTGCTTACTATCATCGATATACAACCGTGTTTTTGATATTACTTCATGCGTCTGAGGGCGAGAACACGCCCTGTTATCGCGTGATCCCTCATCGTTCGGGGAGCGGAATTAGTTCGCAAGGCAGTTCGTCTAGCCTAAGGTGCTTCGCTTCGAAGCGAGCCTTCAACCGGAGAAAAGGCTTCTCCAACAGGTTCCAGGACATCGCTGCCAAAATATAGGTAGCCGCAGTGGTGATCGAGAACGCCAGGAACGGGTGCTGGTCGAGACGGAACGTTTTCGCAAGATCGGGAGGGATCTTTTCGAGCAAATAGATCCCATAGCTAATCGTGCCCGTATAAAGAAGGAACTGATTTCCCAAAAGTGCTTGCAGCCACCTCTGCTTCGAGAAAATACCTACGTAAACGAAAGAAACCGAGGCAAGCGCAACCAAGGAGAAAACGATCCATCTCGCATGAAAGGTATCGAGGATGAGCGCAAGAGGAGCCGAAACCAATAAAGCAATCCACGCTGGCGCAACAAATCTCGAAGCAACAAAACTGCTTGACCTTATCGTCGTCGCCAGAAACGCCCCAGCCATCAAGCCATCCAAACGGCAGAAAGTGTTGGAATAGATATTGACTTGATGAAGCGCCAAATAAAAACGCAGTGCCGGGGAAATACAGATTACCGAGATCGCAATCCTACGCAGTTGGGCCTCACTGCAAAACCGCACTACCAAAGGCCATATCAGGTAAAACTGTTCCTCGACCGCGAGCGACCATGTGACCCCTAACAGCCCTGTAGCAGCCGTTGGAATGGGAATCAGAAAATTCTGCAGAAAAAGGGGGTAGGCCCACCAAGGAGACGACCTCGCGGCAAACACCGTTTGCGCTTCGGATGGACGGAGGAGGGGAACGACTACAAACATGAAAAGTAGCGCGGAATAATACAACGGCCAGATTCTGAGACAGCGGCGGGCATAGAAATTCCTGAAATAGCCCCCGGACTTCTTTGTGTCGACCAAAATCCCTGTTATCAGGAATCCAGATAAGACGAAGAAAAGGTCCACTCCCATCCATCCGTTAGCCGCGATTAACCCCAAATGAAGCGACGGATACACATCTGTGTTGTGGATCAACACCAAAAGGACGGTCAGGCCGCGGATGGCATCGAGTTGCGGGATTTTCTTCATGTGAGCGCCAGGATTCGTCTTAAGCACTCTGGAATCGATCGGAACTCACGGGGCTCATCTCGGTTCAAACGGGGCTCATCTCGGTTCAAAATGAGCAGCGGTTGTGACCAACATCACAGACCGATGGTCAGGGAGATCGTACTATTTCGAGACGATTCGTGATGCTTTCCCCGATCATATTGACTCTGGCGGCGTTGTATATAATCTTCGGAATCATCGTCGTCCGAAGGTTCCGCAAGCCGACCTGCCGGGTGTGTCTGTACCGCGAACTCTGTCCCAATCGTGAATCGCAGCACTTGCATAACCTGGGGAAGCAGTGTTGGAGTTGCGGGCAAGCGAATCAGTGCGTCGCGCCAACCGATGGTCCAACAGGGTAAACGCGCGAATCAAAATCCGACACAGGCGAACCATCGACGTTTTTCACCGCACACGTATAGCATCGCCCCTAGGGCGGTACCGAATGTGTTGGTTATGAGATCTGTCATCCCAGAGTCTCTCGTCGGCAAGAAGGATTGCAGGATTTCGATGGTCAGGCTGACGGCAAGCCCTAAGGCTACGGTGAGCAAAGTTCCTCGTCTGAACTTTTGAATGACCGAAAAGTACGCACAAAAAAAGAAACCCAACGGAACGAAGCCGAAAATATTGATACCGACATCCTTCCAATAACTCCAACTGGGTTGGAACTCGTCCCACGGCCGCTCGAGAAACTGGGGGTGTAAGACGAAAAAGCGATTGGGAATAAGCAGATTGGTCGCTGAATCTACCTGGTTGCGGACTATACTGCCTTTTCTTTCATCGAAAAGATAACGCGCAACGATGGCGCCGCTATCGATCGAATCCGGCCGACTACCTGTCGTCCAATCCGTCAGACTATTTGTTATCTCGTTGCCGGTAAGTTCGCGATCGTAAACCGCTAGTCCTTTTAACTCTCCGGACCAGCTATAGGATGTCCTCGGTGCATTGCCAAGTACAAGTCGACCTGTTAAATCTTTAGCCGAAAACACGAAATTCGAGGCTTTCTTTCGCAGCCTGCCATCGACGTAGATATTCGTGCCGGCTCCGCTCGAGGTCATGGTCACAAGGACTGGGTTTGGACCGCCAAATACCTCGCCCACATAGATCTCGTCTTTCTGCGAGAGGCCGCCTTGACGTTGGTGTTCCAGCACCAGGCCGTCCCGATACTGACGCAAAGCAACCGGGACTACATTGCCGCTAGGATTGTAAAACGCCAGTATCATGCCACCCGAGTCGAGCCAAGCCGGCTTCAACCAGATCTCGAGACTGCAAGACGTGCCCTCGTGCGTGGGTTTTAGTTCGAGGAGACCAGCGCTCACGATGCTGCCGTGCCTACCGAATAGAAGGCCGTTCCCCTCAATCAGCCAGCTGACGTCATTCCTTGGAGCATGAAATGGCCATAACCCCGCCACCAGAATACAAAGGAGAACGCAAACACAAATATATTTCAAAAGCTGCGCCGCAACTAGTGTTCTCATCTCTTCGATCGGGCGCGTTGTGTTCCGAGCCAAGATCCGCCGGAACAAGTGCGCCAGCCGGTCAGAACCTTGATGCGAAGGAACGTGATCCCATGCTTCTATCGCGAATTGACAGAGTCGCGCGACGGCAAGGCCGCCACCCTAGAATCACCGTCCAAATGAGTTGGAGGTTGACCTTCCGATTTCACAAGGTACTTCTTGGTAACGAGGTAAGGAAGCATCAGAATCTCGGCGACGGACGGCAAGGGGTCTCGCGCACAAAATACCGACTCAGAACGGGTGTTTCTGAGAGACCTCCAATAGGAGGGGAGATCTATTTCGCCATCCCACAGGTCCTTGGCAGCGGTTGGCAAATCCGTGACCGCTCGAAGCCAGCCGACCCCCGCTTTAGCGTGACCACGATCCACTGGTTTACCAACCTGATCTGCGTATAAGAGATATGGAAAATCTACGCCGGCAGGCCCGCTGATACTGTGGAAGCCCCACGTTCGTGCGTTTACGTCCAATAATTTGAATTGACCATCACGAGGGTCCTGCTTGAACTCTACCTCGACAAGGCCGTAGTAATCGATTGCTTTTAGAAAACGTTCCGAAAGTTCGACGATCTCGGGAAGCTCCACCGTCTCAACGTACGTAGCTGCACGGCCAAATTCTCGAGGATGCTGCCGCATCCGCCTGGCGATTAACGTACTGAGCGCTTCACCGTCGCGAAAGAAGGCACAATAGGAATATTGCCGTCGGCCGTCCCCCGGAATTATCTCCTGAATCAAGATCTCTTCTGGTTTAATTTGCCGAATAGCTCTTCGAAACAATTCATTTAGCTGTTCGGGTGTCTCAGCACGCCATGCTTTGGCACCGGTGGCGTAAAAGAAGTTTTCTTTGACAGCGGGTTTGAGGGCCAACGGAAGGCGACTGTATAGTTCCGAAAGCTCTTTCTCAGTTCGAGGATTATAGGTCCCCGGAACAGGAATCCCCAGTTCTGCAGCCCGCTCGTATGTATTCTTCTTATCCCAGGCCCAGCGCACCGTCTCCCAACACGGGGTTGTGACTCGAAAGAATTCCGAAAGTTGGTCTCGGTGACGGGAGAATGCCGCAACCGTTTCATCCCTGGTCGGAAATAAAACCCACCCTTCCAAGCCATAGCGTCGACCGATTTCCATCACGCTCTCGACCGTCTTGAGGTCATCTCGCAAGTCCTTGACCCGGACTACCTTGGTCACGTACCTCGAGAACTGTGAAATTGAGTGTTGGTCGTCAATTACAAAAACAGGAATGCCTCTTCGACCCAGACTGCGGGCAATTCCCAAGCCAGGGTGTTCACCGCCAATGACAACGGCTCCCACTTCAAGAGGATAGTTACGAACCGTCGACAAGGATGTTTGCATTATGGGCCAGATCTACCGCAGACTTTTCGAAAGGTGATTAGTCAGTTCATGAGATGCAAATTCTGTTCCCGCGACGAAATACAGCAACGGCCCAAAGCTACGGGCGGCCGTTGCCCCGATGAAGTGCAGTCCCGGCACCGAGCTACGGAATCCGCTTCTCAGCTTGGGATAGCCATCAAATAGCGTTATATCGCGCGTGAGTTCTGGAGACAAAAAGCCGTACCGGGAAATGTCGACCCGATATCCGGTACCAAGAACTACGTGATCAACGCGGCGTTCGCCGCCATCATCAAGTTTTAGTACGACCTCGTCGCCAAACGCTGTCGCCTGCGCAACGCTGCGCCCAGTTGTGAGTTTCACCGCCGCGAGACGCTCTGGAAGCCATCGCGATCCCGCAGGCCGCACTGCTCGAGTTCGAATTCGGTCGCGTAGCCGGAGTGGAAAATGGGAAACAAGCTTGGGATAGGCAACAAGGCGACTAATTCCGAGCGGGCCCACATCGTGCGAGGAATAGAGCAGCGACGAAAGGGGGCCCATGTGATGCAACCATTGATGCCCGCCGATCCAACGAAGCTCAGGTAGTCGCGCAATCACTTCAACTGTGGCTTTCGCTTCATGCAACAAAGCGGCCGACTCCAACGCGCTCTGCCCCGCCCCGATCACCGCAACTCGCGTTCCTTCAAACTTTCGAACGTCACGGCCCTCATAGCAGTGAATTGCTTGTTGCGGAGACAGGTTTTGGAATACTGCCGGCTTTTTCATGAAAGGTCCAATGCCCGCAGCCACCACCACATAGGTCGAATAAATTTCCTCGCCGTCCTGGAGAGTCAGCTTGAAGCCCTGCGGATCACGATCGACGCGTAGAACCGTTCGTTGGTCGAGGTCGGACCCCAATTGATGTCGAAACCACTTACCGTATTCCACAAAGGTATCCAAAGGTACAGGAGCTCGAGGCTCCTTTTTGGAAGCTGCCTCATAGGCCTCCAGCGTAAAGGCTTTATCGGGGTCGGATAAATTGGACGCCACGCGCGGAGAACGGAGAAGCATTCCTTCCGGCATCTTGTTAGCCCAGAAGTCCATCGGTTCACCAAACACACGCGTGGCTATGCCCTTTGCCTTGAGGTGAACTCCGGCCGAGAGTCCGTAGGGACCGGCTCCAATAACGGCAACATCACACCGTGTCGAATCGACTCGACTGCCGGTGCGCGCGAGGGGCATGATTTCACGATCTGCGCTCACAGTCTTTTTAACCTTCCTTTTTCGAGAGATTTGTTCAGTTCAGATGTCTAGATCCTGAGGAGGTCATCCGCTCAACCAGTGCTGACCTCACACTGTAAATTCGTCGGTGGGAAACATTTCCGATCCACGAGATAGGTCGGTGAATCCCCTCAGACACCTATCCCATGTGTTTATACAGAACGCCTCCGGCCGCACACCCAACAGAATCTGGAAGCATCGAGCAGACCCGCCGCACAAAGCGCGACTCCCAATGCGGCGCTGCTCCTGTCCTCTGGGGCTTCGGATATCGGTAATACGTTAGGACACTCTTGCTGGTACCACATCGATCCTTGAAAGTAATGAGGCCCTTATTGTTAAGGTCAGTACGGCCGAAATCAATTTGCTCGGCTCCCGCCGCCTTGGTTTCCTCGATGAGCCTCCAGAACAGAAACGGCATTGCGCCGAGATTGTGAAACCTACCGTCTGAGCACCCGTATTTGTAGACCACCGAAGCTCGATGCCGCAAAGTGAGCAGGGCCGCGATGGGCGCGCCATCCTTGAGGGCGAGTCTGATCTGGACGTTGTCACCCATACCTTTCAACAAGTTTTCGAACCAGGATCGCGGTTGCGGTAGAACACCGAGCCGTCTTCTCGTAATCAGCATAAGGCGATAGAATTCGCCCAAGAGACGCTCAGAGTTGCCAACTTCGTAGGTAAGTTTTTCCTTCTCAGCTCGTCGGACCTTTCGCTGAATGGAGTTCTTGTGAAGTGCCTTGAAGATCTGCTCTAAACTCGGCCCCAAATCGAGCCGGTGTAGCCAGTAGGACCGACTGGGCTGCAAATCCAAACTCGCCTCCGGGTGCGTAGGGGGGCGAAGTTCGAAGTACTTCCAGCGCTGGCGGTCGCGCCGTATGCGTAACCAATTCGTGAATTCCACCAAATCGGAAGGAGAATTAACCAGAGGCTCACAGTGATCGGCAAAAGGCAGAGACACCCATCGCGTTCCCGTGATCCAACTGGAAACCTCGCAAAAAACGACGCCATTTGTTAATGGTTTACCGGCGGATGCGCTCGTTAAAACATATGGCTTGTAGCCGTAGGTGTTATTTAGGGCTTCCAGCCAACCCCGTTGATGGAATGCCGAGGCTTTCGAGTGGCGTGCTACCAACTCATCCCAGCGGCCGTCCGAAAGAGGGTCAATCGTGTATAGCTCCACTATCCCTCTCTAGAGCGTCTTGGATGAGGTGCGCATGCGACTCGGGCAACCCCACTTATTCAGCTCGGTCAACGTGGCGCACGGTCTGCTGACCCGGCCAACCTCTCTTGGCGAAAGCTCGCTCATAGGCGGCGAGCAGATTTGCAACGGAGTATTCCCAAGCTAGTTCTTTTTCGACTCGCCTGCGTCCAAATTCGCTCATCCTTTTTCTTTCGTCTGGATTGTCCAGCAACCAAACGATCTTAGCGGCGAAATCACTGACCTGATTCCCCGTATCGGCATATACAGCTGCGTCCTGAGCGCTGAATCTTCCTTCACGCAGATCGAACTGGACGATCGGCTTGCCCAGAGCCATGTATTCCATGATCTTTATCATCGTAGAGATATCGTTCATCTCGCAGGGTCTATCCGGGTTGACGCAGATGTCCGCCGCGGAAAGAATCTCCAACAAATCCTCATCCGAGACCCTTCCGGTAAAGTTCATCATGTCTCCGAGATTCTTGTCCTGCACCATTTTCCGGAGACCAGCGAGTCCAGGTCCTGCCCCCACACAGGTAAAGTGGATGTCGACACGCCCTAATTTTTTCACGTGCGACGCGACTTCAATAAGAATGTCCAAACCATCCTGATCGCTCATGGTGCCAACGTATCCAACGAGATATTTCTTGCCGTGCTTCAATGCTGGATTGGCGGGCACGAGCTTGAACGTCTCCAGATTTGGTCCGTTGCGAACTATGAACACATCGTCCGGATCGACGCCTCCTCTATTTATTGCGAGATCGCGATAGCTAGCATTCGTAGCCATAACTACATCGCTAAAGCGATAAGTCAATTTTTCTAGCAGTACCTGAGCCTTGTAGAGGACCCCCCGATTGTCAT
Organism: uncultured Acidobacteriaceae bacterium; assembly: GCA_963846085.1. Lineage (GTDB taxonomy): Bacteria > Acidobacteriota > Terriglobia > Terriglobales > Acidobacteriaceae > Acidiflorens. The sequence goes on from CAWJUN010000001.1 coordinate 798,748, forward strand.
ACTTCGACAAATACAGTTCTGGTATGGCGTCGTGGTGATCAAATATGTACTTCACCCCGAACATCTTAAATGGCAATGCCACCAAGACAATATTGTCCGGAGGGTTGCAGCCCTGAATGACGTGAAATCCATGCCGCAAGTAGATCCACCATACGTACCAAAACTCCCAAAATATCGCGCACCCATATTCCCATAGGTACCCTATCGCGCTATTCCCTTCCTCGGGCATTGGATGCCGGTAGACGCGGACACCGTCAATAACCTCATAGCCCAACATTGCCCCCTTGGCGCGAGGACATAACACGGTGACCTCATATCCCGCTCTGAGAATGGAAAGGGCCTCCTTGGTCACGCGCGTGTCGAAAGGGACTGGTGCGTTCTCAACTACGATAAGGACTTTTTTCTTCACTGGTTCCGATCTTGGTATTTTGGTCCGCTGCTAAAAGCGAGGTGCAACTGCTGGACTCTTCGTTGGTGATTTCAACCGCGTCGATTCGCAACAGCTTCTCTTGGCAATCGATGAAATGTGAACCAGCTAAACTGGTTGACGCCCTACTCCCTGGTCAACGTTTAGCTCAAGGCGATCATTCACGACGCTGGCATAACCGATGCGGGCGCGTTCACTGCCCTCTCCTTCGATGCGTACTCCCGTTTGATCCTCGACAATCCTCATCGCTGCTCGCTGCCTCCACCACAGATTTACTTCACCTGGGGTCGCGATCCATACACCTCGATCTCGCCGCAACGTGGCTAGATGGGACAGCAGGTTCTCGTAGACCTTTCGCTCCGCGTCGGTAGTCACGTAATCGGGATGAATAATAAAACTGAGAAGACCATGCTTTTCCATTATCAGCTCAATCTGGGTCTTCCAAATATTGGCTTGGTAATCCTTAAGGATGTGAAATAGCGTGTAGTCTTGAGTCGTCGTCACCGGAATTTCCAGCAAATTACCCACAAAATATGGCATTACGGTGCAACACCCCCCTCGCTGTGGATCGAGATGGGCAACATTCGGAACTGACATGTCGTAGGAAAACTCCAGGTCCTTGAACCATTCTTGCCGGCGATACAGGACAGCGGCGCGAAACCCTTCAGCACCCCATTGACGACGATAGTCATTAATCTTGGCAACCCGCTCTACGAATTGTTCACGATTCTTATAGAGGCGCCCATCATGGTTGAGGTCCTGCACGGCGACTTCGAAGCCACGTTTCGTTAAGGAATCCAAATAGGCGGTCGGAACCTCGTATCTCTGTTCTGGCACGACTTGGAAGGACGCCTTGATGCCGTAGGCGTCATTCATATCCATTATGGTTTCACAAAAGTCTCGACCCATTTTCGTTTCGACATCATGGGTCATGATTGCGGAACTCGGCGCACCGTCGGGCCAGAACCAGATAAACGGAATCTTCTCTACCTTCTTCGATTTAATCGAGAGGATCATCAACGCTTCAAAGAGTTCGTTGACACTACGATCAACCGGCCAGCGCGGAAACGAAATTTGATCCCAACCCCTGAGGTGCAACCTTTGAAGGTGTTTACGAACATTCACTGGTAGAAGTGGCCGGATCCAGTAATACATCGCTGCGATAATAGAATCCGCCAGTGACGTCTGATCTCGCGCCGAGGATGTGTACAACTCAAGCCGCAAATTGTCGACTACTTCATCCACATCAAAAGGAAGGTACACCTTCCCGCCCTCTACTTCGACCTCCTGAAGGGCGTCGCGCGTGGCCTCCCCCGGCGAGGCACTTCTTCCACTGAGTCTCCCGTAATAGATGTTGTCGGGTCCAAAGCGAAAGAATTCTTTCGCCGTCGAAAGCGGGTCCCTCATCCCAAGCTGTAAATACCGCTCCGGGCATTTGAAATAGTCCAGAAAGGAATCGTTCATTAGACCCTTCGCCCCATAATCTCGTCGCAACAATTCCGCCCCGACCGGCGCGGCAGATTCAGAAACCGCAGTCAAGATCTTTTCTCCTGATCTTAGCAATGTCGGGGAGTTAATGGGGGAGAAGTGTTAGCAATACGTATCACACATTCTAGATCGGCACGTCAATGGCACCTGACGGTGTTTTCCTCGGTCCTGTTGTCCGCAAGACACCGTGTGCGCCTCAAATTAAACTACTAGGACTCCTAGTTTGAAACTTCGGTGACGTGTTTGCTTGCGCTTTCCTGACCGTAAATCACGTTACGCTCGCTCGCCAACGACTGATCGTACTGTTCTTCCGCCTCGTATACCACAACGTGACTGCCTCTGGTGGAAAACTTGAACGGAATGCAAAGGAGGTGCTTCAATCGGATTCTCAAAGCTTCTCGCTTTTCGGGCGGCACAAAAAACAGCATGAATCCGCCGCCGCCGGCGCCCAAAAGCTTACCTCCCAACGCACCAGCGCTCAAGCCAGCCTCATAGATTTCGTCGATCGCTGCGTTGGTGATTCTTTGCGTCAACGTTCTCTTGATGCTCCAACTCTCGTGCAGCAGACGGCCGAAGTCGCCGATCGGGCGGTTTGGATTTGTGACAATCGCCTCAGCTTCATCGACCAAGCCACGCATCGTCTCTAATTCTCGAGTCCGATGTGGCGTCTGACGCAACTGCTCCTGCGCGATTTCAGATGCAATTCGCGAAAAGCCCGTGAAATAAAGAGCCAAGTTCCCTTCAAGTTCAGCCAACCTGTCGGCCGACGTCACGATCCGGTTTACGTCCACCGACCCGTCAGTGCAAAAATCAATTCGGTTAAGGCCTCCGTATGCGGCGCTAACTTGATCTTGTGCTCCAACCGTTTCTTGTAAGATATCTTGTTCCACTTTGATTGCTTCCATTGCCAGCGAATGCTTGTCACGCATTTGATTCCGAAGAGCATAGAGGCCGTGAAGAAGTCCGACCGTAAAGGCTGAACTCGTACCGAGCCCCGCCCGTGCGGGCAAGTCGGCGATGTGATGAATTTCGACCCCTTCGTTAATTCCGAGATATTGCAAACATCCGCGCACCGAGGGATGCTGGATAACATTGTTTGTAGCGACATTCTCGACCTTGGTGTAGGAGATGCGGCTGTGATACTCAAAAAACGGCGGCAGCCATCGGCAAGTAATGAAGCAGGACTTGTCGATAGTCGTCGAGAGCACCGCACCGCCGTGCTCTCGGTACCAAACGGGATAGTCAGTACCCCCGCCGAAGAATGAAATGCGAAGTGGAGTGCTTGTTATAACCATATTGTTCTTTAAGCCTTCCCTACACTCGAATGAGACAATACATAGCCGGCATGGAACGGATAACTAGAGCAACAGCATTTAGACCGGGGAAGGTAGGATTGGATCGCGTCGTAGGATTTGGTGGGCCGCGTCCAGGAGCGATGATGCAAACAGATCGGCACCGCAGTTGATAGGTTCATTATCTCCGACTACCAGAACCGTTCGACATCCCGCATTTTTCCCTGCGCCCACGTCGCGTTGCGAATCCCCAATCATCCATGACTCAGCGAGATCGATCTGGTGTTCACGGGCGGCCTCAAGAAGGAGCCCAGGTTGCGGCTTCCGGCAACCGCATGCAGGCTCGTTTTCGTGCGGACAATAATAGATTGCATCGAGTGTGGCGTCGGCAACCTCGAATTCACGCTGCATCCGTAAGTGCATCGATTCCAATTCTGCAGTTGTAATAAGCCCCTTCGCAACGCACCGCTGGTTGCTTACCACCACGACAAACAATCCAGCCTGATTGAACAACCGCACCGCCTCAGGGACGGCCGGAAGAAACTCCATCTGTTCCCATCGCGTCACATATTGCCCTTCAGGAGCTTTTCGGTTGATCACTCCGTCGCGATCCAGAAACACAGCTTTCTTCATGAAATATCGTCTGCTCCACGAGTTCTGAAATGATGTGCCCGATCAATATGTGACATTCCTGTATACGGGGAGTCTCGGTTGAGGGCGCGCAAATGCAATAATCGACTACCCCCGCCAATGGTCCACCGTTCGCTCCCGTCAGCCCAACGGTCTGGAGCCCCATCTTCTTCGCCGTTGACATCGCACGAAGGACATTCGGCGACTTGCCGCTAGTGGTAATACCAAGGGCCACATCACCGTGACGACCCAAAGCTTCAATCTGTCGGGAGAATACCAGGTCAAACCCATAGTCGTTGCCGATGGCGGTGACACAAGACGTATTCACCGAAAGCGCCAAAGCAGGCAGAGCTGGACGATCAAACGCAAATCGGCCAACGAATTCCGCGGCGATGTGTTGCGCGTCGGCTGCGCTACCGCCGTTTCCGAATAACAGCAGTTTGTTCCCCGCTCCCAGAGCATGGATTAGAATTTCTGTAACTTTACCGACCGTCGCGACCAGACCGGAATCGCGAAGCAATTTTTCCTTTACCGCAACGGATGCCTCAATAGACTTTCTGACATCGTCTTCGAATTGACTTGGTGTCCGCATTTACTGTCCCTCGATTGCGAAGATTGATCGCGAGAATGGATCCAAAAGAAAATACCATCGCGACAAAATCGGCTGGATAACAATTCTCTGTTACTTTTGGCTGCCGGGAGCGTCCAGAGAAACCGGTCTATAAAGATCGTTCAAGAGGTGCTGGGCGCGCGCATAGTCCGTCGGGGTTCCTATATCGATAAAAACGCCATGCTGTTCCGTCGCATAGACACCGGCCTCCAGTATATTCGGAAATATTTCTCTCTCCAGGCTAACCGGTCCGGCAGGAATACGATCGAGAACGGCGCGACGGAAAACATACGCACCCGCGTTAATCAACCCGGGGGAGTCCTCGCCGGTTTTCTCACGATACTCCGTGACCCTGTTACCGGAGTCCGCGAGCACAGTTCCGTAGCGCCCTGCATTCTCAACGCGCACGACGGCCATCGTGGCGAGGCCACTGTGCTCGCCGTGGAACCGAATCAGTTCCTCAAAGTCGAGTTCCAAATACGAATCCCCGTTCATCACAAGAAAATCGCGCGCGTCTTGGAGGTGAGCTTCGGCCAATTTAACCGCCCCTCCGGTCCCGAGCGGATGGGTTTCCTTCGAGTACTCGATCCTGACTCCCCAATCCCGCCCGTCTCCGAACTCGGCTTCAATCTGTTCCGCGAGGTAACCGGTACACAAAATCAGATCTTCTATCCCTTGGACCGCGAGCTGCCGGATCAGCAATTCAAGGAACGGGCGATCGCCCACGCGGGCTAGAGGTTTGGGCGTCGAGGGTACAACCGAGCGCAACCGAGTTCCCAAACCGCCTACAAGAACAACGGCCTTGGTGCCAGAGGTTTTCATTGGACGACTCTTCCCCCGGGGCCGAGTTGGATCACAGGGCTCTGCACTATTTTCACCCGGCTAGCTTCGCATAAGCATCTCGCGTCAACTCGGCGACCGCTGCCCAGGAGTGATGGGTATGCGCGTGACGCTTTATTTCCTCGCGCGTCCTATCTGGGTTCCGGTAAAGATCACTGCCAAAGTAGGTTCCGATCGCTTTCGCCAAGTCGGTTGCATCACCAGGACGGCACAGGAACCCTGTCCGACCTTCGACGATCTCTTCTTTGAAGGATCCAACGTCAGTCGCAACTACGGGCAAACCGAAGGTATAGCCAAGGAAGAGGACGCCACTTTGAAAGATCTCGTTGTAGGGGAGAACCATTACATCGGACCCTTTGAGATAAATCTCCATGTCCTCATCCGGAATGAACTGAGCCTTCAGGATAATCTGGCCGCGCTCGATCTCCGAGGGAATCATTTGCTTGATCTGGTTCAAGTATGCTTCGTTTTCTTTTTGCACTTCGCCCGCAATGATAAGGCGGTAGTTGCCATCCCGTTCGATCAACTTCTTAAACGCTTCCAACAAATGCTCGATGCCTTTATATGGTTTGATTCTCCCGAAACAAAGAATCGCCTTTTCGCTACTTTTCAGTCCCAAACGCCGCTTCGCTTCTGCGGGAGTTAAGTCGGTGTCGGGGAAAGCGTCGTTGATGGGGTGACGAATCACGGTGATCGCGCGATCGGATCCTCCGAAATCTTCGATGAGCTCGTCCTTCATTTTTTGGGTATGGACGAAAATATGATCAGTCAATCGGTATTGCAGCCGCAACGTAAGGCGGTTCAGGGACGAATCATTGCCATCTCGTCTCGCCTGATTCACATTGTGGGCGGTCAGCGCGATCTTCTTTCCCATTGCACGATAGTAGAGCATCAAGAGAGTTCGATCGAAAAGTTGGATCTTACTATTCCATAGGATATGAAAAATCTTCGGCTTCGCTCCCGCTGTGTACCGAATGAGGCGCACATAATGCCTGAGGACTCTCGAAAGCTTACCGAATGCCGTGCTTCTCGACGGAGGCCACAGATTAAGAAACTGCAGACCCGGTGTGGTGTGCATTTCGGGGCTGTCAACATAATCACTGCCGAGGACGTCCAGACGAACTCCCTTAGCGAGGAGTGCCATCGCCAAACCAGACGCGTAGGGGCGATCGACCCCGCCCGTTTGCAAGGCGATGTTGATATCAGCCTGTCTCGTGGCTGGGATGGGATCGGTAGTCATTACTTCGGCGAGCGTTGGCACTAGAGTTCTCTCATTTTCGTCGTTTGTTTTTCAGGTGGGCTGAAAGTCGAGTTCGCAACTCGAACTGACTGATCAGTCGACACGTGTTGCCGATATCCGGGAACTAAGAGCGATAGGCGTGGTTTTGGGGAACGGTCGAAGGCGCAGCCACCTTGCGCGCCCTTGACGTCGATATTGGTGCCGCGGCACATTGCGGCGGGTACATCCATTCGCCCCTTATCCGAAAAGCAAACGGCACCAAGCTTAGTGAACCGTAGCGGTCAGGCCCGTGGGGGGAACTGGAGCTCCTGATGCAGCATCAGCAGCGTAACATGCTGCGGCGTTGAATGTAAGAAATGCTCCCGTACCGTTCGGCGTCCCGCCCATCTGGTTCAGATAGCAACGCATGGCAGGGTTGGAGTAGGCGTATCCGCCATTCACGGACGGAATGAACCCGCCTCCGCCACACTGACTGCTGCTCAAAGCTCTCGACCAGTTGTACGGACCACTGGAGCACATGCCAATGTCGCCGCCCGACACGTCAGGACCGATCGAAGGATAGGGCGGGCAGGTTCCGGTCGTCGGATTCTTCCAGAATTGCAGTCCTGTGCCACACGACTGATGCGCGGAATAAACGCCATCGTAAAAAGAAGGCGAGATGGTCTGGGTCGAGGGAACAGGATTTGGATAGTTCGGGTCGCCCGAAGGCACCTCGGAGTTGTTCCACTGCACCGAGTTGTTTACCGTGTCATAGTTGCCCCACAGCATTGTGGAGGGAGAGGCTATCGTGTCGTGAGGAGCGGGGGGGTGTAGTTGTAATCGAGTTGATCCCCGTGCGACCAACCAATGTTGAAAATCGTGTTGTCCGCAATCAGACAGTAACCCCGGCACAATAGTGCTTCGCGGCGATGACGGGGCACATTTGTAAGTTACGTGATAGCCGGGCGTGCCAAGCACATTACCAAGGACGTTATTGTAGCGAGAATATGCCGCAATCGTGATCGGCGACCGTATGCTGGTGCGGCAAAACTCCTTCATTCGCTTCGTAGCCATTGTAAGAGTTGCGCAGAAAGTATTCAGGAAATGCGGGCCGTGAATCAGATCCAAGATTCACGCTCGCATCCGATGTTTCCTTCTTCCAAAATATAGTCGGTCGATGCAGCGTGCATGGCGTTGGATGCGAAGAGGAAGGCCGGTTGAAGTGTCGTCCTGATTGACGGCAAAGTTATAGCGAATGACGCAACCCGTACAAGTTCCGTCGGCGACCGTGCGGATCGACTACCCCTTGCATGATGTTGTTCTCGAACAGGAGTCCCCCACAATAGGACGGTACATCCGATGCCGTAGCTCTGCGTGCCCTTATTTGCAGTCTCGTAAAAGTAACTATCCCTGATAAGTCCGTTGCTCGTATACCAGGCATTGACGTGAAAGAAATTCGCTACGTTGCTCGAAACTCCAACAACCCACCATCTGGTAAGCACTGTTTACGCCGACAGCGTTCATGCAACCACCATGGCCGCAATTCCCAGCGTAAGCGCTCTGGTCGAGTTCCATGGCCTCGACCCCCGCGTTGGTAACAGTTGAGGTCCCCCACCATGCTTTCGGTCCCTGTGACGACACCCAATTGTTATGTGCGATGGCCCGATTGAGAGTAAGGGTGTAAGGCCCGCTTCCACTGATAGCCGGTAGCCAGAAACACTTCTTCCTGCGAACGGGCGGGCAGCGAGGTATTGGAGGGAGATTGGTCCAGTGCAAATCATCGGGACTGCGCAGTTAAGCAGCCCCCGTGTCATAAGCTCCAACACCGGTGATGTTCAAGGTGAAACCGCTCCCGCCACCGCTGGTGGCTTTCGTACTACCGGGACTTCCGATTTGCGTATAGGTGTAGCCGAATCCCACCGTTCGTGATCGAAAATCCAGTAACTGCTCCACCGCTCACGGAGGTCACTTTGTACGTCGCGGTACCAGAGCCGAAATTCATTCCGAAATCGGCCCGGTCGCAGGAATCGGTCCCGGTATCGTTGCCAGCATATCCCGACCCGCCTGCGCCTACGTTTGCCGCTGTGATCGCCCCGGCGTTTCCGTCTGGCGGGAGCGCCGCACGCGAAGTTGCTCGTGTTCCCGCCGAATCCGATGTCGCACTGATCAACAACTATCGGCGTGACGTTCACCACGATTCCGGTCACGTTATCGAGCGGTGATCGAAGTCGAGCCTTGCGAATATCCTCCCGTCCAGTTGGCGGTATTTTGGGTTTGAATGCCGCCCAAGCCGGTTCCGGGCGGACAAGGCCACACGCCACAATTGCCGTTGACCGTAGGTATTGCTCCCGATGATACAGATGAAGCCCCCATTGCCCGTTGCAGTTGTAACTGCCGCTACTAACCGCGTGAAGCCGGGTTTGACTTGCTCCGCCGCCGCGAAGAACGCAATTGCTCGGAAGATTAATACTTCCGGTCAGATAGAAGTCTCCGTTGCCGAGTTGTACATAGTGGTTCGTGCCGCAAGCCGCCAGCGCCGGCGTTATACCGCAGGCAGAAGGAGAGACTGGAGAGCCACTGGAACCGCATGCGTTAATGGTCGATCCGGCCTGCGTCCACGCGCTGTCAGGCGGGACATCGCCCGGTAGCCCGGCTTGTGTCCAATTCGTCGCTCGTGCAGGGGCCAGCACTCCCGACCAAGCCTGACCGTAGCAAAGTGGAGAAAACAATAGAAATATCGAGATAAGGGGGAATAGATGCAGAGAATCGCGTCTCATTTTACCTCTGGCTTCCGACAGTGGCTCTTCGTTCGTCGTAAGCAAAGTCTAGTCGTGCAATCCAACGAGCGCTAGACACAGAAGTACAAGGTTGCCGAAACCGGAAAGAACGGTCTGATGCCTGCCCGGACATGCCCGCCCGAATTAGTTCCGTTGCAACATGGAACCGGTTCGCCAGAACACCTCGATGCAGCTCTCGCCACAGCCAGCGATCACGCGAGCGAGCTCTTCTGGGCCCACCCAACTTTGTAAGGCCAATCCACGATCGATATCACTTGTGTAGTTGCACTCGCCTTCCGGGCCTAGGCTCTGTAGCACGTTAAGACATTCAATACCTTCTTGTCTGAACTCCGGCAGGTTCACCTCGTACGAAAGATAAGGGACCGGGGCACGCAACCCCTTTACAACGCTCAGTTCGTGGCCTTCCACGTCGATTTTTATGAAGAACGGGTCTCCGTGTTCGGCGCTCAAACGTTCGAGCGTCGTAGTTTCGACACTTCTCTTTTCCGTAAACTCCAAGCGATCGAACGTTTGATCAAAGCGTTCCTTGTCTCCCGTCAGCGTGTCGACCCATTTTCTGCTGAGGGTGTTGAGAGCTGAGCCTGGCCCATCCACCCAGAACGTTTCGACGGAGATTTTGTCACTGACAGCCTTGCCAACAATGGAAATGGGCTTTCGGGAGAGTCTGTACTTAAGGAATTTCCCCTGCAAGACTTCCTGGTTGTGCTCATCCGGTTCCACTGCAATTACCGAGGCTCCCAACCTTACGAAAACGTCGGTTTTCTGGCCTACATTTGCTCCGACATCGAAAACAAGGTCGCCCTTCCGAAAGCCTTGGAGCAGGTTGCGATAGAACTGAATCTGCCTATTTCTACCGTCGATAATATGTCGATTGCTTACTGTCCAGTAGAGATCCTGCACAAACGAATTCTTCAGCCGCGCATAGAGGCTGGTGTCTTTCAAGGCGGAAGTAACACGTGATGTCATCGATCGCTCCGCGTTCATTGGTTGTCCTTTACGATCTGGCGCCGATCAGATTCCTGACAGGCTTTCCTCGAGCTTGCGGCCTTCGATCCGGAACATGGCCTTGTCCCAACGCTGTATTAAGGACCACTTGAGGCGCGGTAGAAGGACCTGCGCTCGCTTCGCCCGTTCCTGTCCAAAAAGCGCCGCGATCCACGAATATTTCCAGGAAAACGTGGGAGGATGCAGCTTTCCCCCAACGCTGGCCGCCAACTCCTCGGCTTGCTTCACCAGGTCTGGACGATGGGGATAAAAGAAGACCAGCCAGTTCTGCAGATAGGTGACGCAGGCATCCCGGACTCTTTGACTATCTTCAAGCGAACGGATGTAGCGGATGTGAAGATCCATCGAGATCAACTGGGCGACCATTTTCTTGTCAGAATTTCCGATGTAACTCAAACTGCTGGTGCCGGCAGTACGGTAATAGACTTTCGCCTCGGGCACGAATCGAACCCCGTCGCTCGCCAGAAGCACGCGGCAGAAATATTCGCCATCGTCATCTCCGAGCAATCGGGTATCCCAGGGGCCGGCCGCCTCCGCCAACTCGCGGCTGAAAAGCCAAGAGGCGGTCTGCATATAGAGGTTCAATTGCAGCTTCCGGATCAGCCACTCCACAGGAGACAGATCGCACCACAAGGCACTGGGCACGAATTTCGTCCGATAATAGCGGTACATGAAGTGTCCCCAACTGCCCGACAGAAGCGTCTTTTTGTTCGGGGACGGCCCCAAGGCCTCCATTTGTCTGGCAATCTTGTCCGGCCCCATGAGATCATCGGCGTCCAGAAACTGGATGTAGTCTCCCTTGCACAACGAATAGGCTTTGTTCCGAGTGGCAGAGGCACCTTGGTTCTTGTGGGTCACAACTCGTAACTTGTCGGACTCAAATTGCCGCGCCACGGCCAGTGTTCCGTCGGTGGAACCGTCATCAACAACGATGATTTCCTTTGGCTCCCAGGTCTGCGCGAGCGCGCAACGAAGAGTGTCGGATATCCATGCCTCTGCGTTGTAGGCTGGAATAAGGATTGATACCAAGGGCTTCATGATGGGCTTCTCCCCAAGATTTTGTATAAGTCAGGACTTGCCCGGAGCGGGGCTGGCTATGCAGGGGGCGCCGGCGCTGCGCGTAGATCCAAGCGCGGCTAAACCTTTCGGCGGCACGAGATCGGGCTTCGGACCCAACCCCAGAACCCAGTGCAAAACTCGGGTGGTATCTTGCGCCTTTCCCTCCCAGGTCAGACGCTCGCGCGCGTAAGCCATTCCCTGACGCCGGAGTTTCGCTAAGAGGTGCCGATCATTCGCGAGTTCCGTCAATGCTGCTTCCATCCCCGATAGCAAATCGCTCTCACTGGTCACAGGCACCTTGCACCCAATCTCTGGATAGACGATGTCTCCCGGACCGCCGAAGTCCGCGACTACAGGGACGGCGCCCGTGGCGAGAGCTTCAAAAACGACACCTCCACCGAAGTCGCGAACGGACGGAAACACCAGCACATCTGCGGATCGCAGGTGTCCCAGTACTGCTTCACGGCTGATCCATCCGCGGAAGACAACATCATTCTGAATCCCGAGAGATTTCACCAACTGTTCAAGGTGATTTCGCTCGGGACCGTCGCCAAGCACAGTGAAGCGAGCCAAGCCGCTTCGCAAGAGAGGTGCGGCTGCCCGTAGAGCGAGATCACAGGCTTTTCTGGGAACCAAGCCGCCGACGAAAATAAGCTCCAGTTTCGAATCGCCGTCTTCGTTGCGTAAATCATCGGAACACAGGGACCGACTGATGCCGTTTTCCGGTATAAAGAAAAGCTTGTCGCGGTGCGCGGCAAACTCAGAGCACGTTTGAGACGACGCAGCGATGATCGCCGCCGCATCACGATACGTGGACCTCGCGAAAGGCAGATATTGGTACAGATCGCGTAAGTTCGAAACCCATTCCTTCTGCTTTTCGAGCTGGGTAAAGCCCGGAGGCCAAGGTAACCCGCCGTTAAGCGGTCCGATCACGAAAGGTATCGGTCCTTTTCGCAGGAAAAATGCGAAAGGACTTGGCAACACGGCTGTGATTGGCAGCACGCGCAGAACAACATCGTATTCGCCCCCGTAAATTCGCCGCCGTAGCTGCCGCCACGCATACCATTCAAAGGCAAGCGAGAAGGGATAGCCCATGGCGGTAACCGCTTGCGAGTCAAAATTGGATCTGAAGATATTTCGAAAAATCCATGCATGTAACCGCTCGAGCCTTGGCATTCGCACCACTTCGATGCTGCGAAATGGACCGTTCGCAGGCCGAACCTTAACTTCGCTGGCCGATCCGATAACCAGCGTGACATCATGAATTTCAGCAAGCGCCGCCGCATGAGAGTATCCGACAAAAGGCACGCTGATGCCGTACGGATCACAAGAAGGCGCTAGCACTAAAATGCGCAGCCGAGTTATAGGCTCACCATTCACGATTCTTTTCCAATCGAAGATTTTGATCGACTTGGAGTTACGCCACACTTCGGGGATGCCCATCAAACGCGGGCATCCTAGGCTACCGGCACGAAGTTCTTACGGAACCATTCTTCCAGAACAACGAGGCTGAAGAGAATCTTGTGGTGGTCGCTGGCGCCGGACTGGTGCTGATCGAGGAGTCCGCGGACGGCGGATGGACGCAAGTAATCGAATATATGCGACTGGGGATCGAGCAACATTCCTTCCATTTTTTGCGATTGAGCGGCGCGGAACCACTCGTCGACGACGTTCATAGCGAAGCCGCGTTTCTTGCGCCGGAGAATTGCGGGAGGAAGGAAGGCTTTGCAGACTTCGCGATGCAGCCATTTGCCTCCGCCATTGCGTACCTTGAAACTTGCGGGAAGTCTTTCCGCGTATTCGACCACTTCCCTGTCGAGATAGGGCACGCGCGCTTCGAGGCTGTGAGCCATCGAGAGCTTGTCGGCGTACATCAGCAGCTCATCAGGTAGCGTCGAACGCAACTCGACGAACTGAAAGCCTCCGAGCTCGTCCGTGTCGGTCATGAGATCTGAGAAATCCTCCCAGGACCGCAGAATCTCGTCCCCGGCTGTGGGTGGCAAAACGCCAGCATTGAATAGGCCATCGACCTGATCGCCGGGCAGAAGCGAGAGAACCTGTTGATATCGTCTGCAAACGATCCTTCGTATCGAGCGAGCGCACGCCCCGCTTCAGGGTTTCGTTTCTCGGCAGCGCCTCGACCATGGAGGAGATCGGACCTCGCACCCAGTTTGGCAAACCTCCCCAGAGCTGACCGTAGCGTATGCCCACGTGGCGGCGATATCCGCCGAACAGTTCGTCGGGACCTTGACCGATGAGCGCGACCTTGACATCCTGCCGCGCTCGTTCGCAAACGAAAAACATGGGCAGGACCGAAGGCGTGGCTACCGGCTCTTCCATGAATTCGACGACGCGCGGAAGCGATTCTTCGAAGGTTTGGCGGTCGAGCAGGACCTCGGTGTGCTGTCCGCCGAACACGGATGCGGTTTGCGCAGCGTCCGCGAGTTCGTCGTCGGCAAAAACGTTGCCGTAGCCAACGGTGAAGGTACGCCAGGAATTTCCGTAGAGATTCATGAGCGCCAGGAGAAGCGCGGAATCGATACCTCCACTTAGTAGCAGTCCGAGGGGCACGTCGCTGAGCAGATGACGCTTGATGGCGCGTTTGTAAATTTCCAGCAACTCTTCCCGCGCCTCGTCCTCGGATTTCGGGGGAGAAAATGGATGGGGATGAAAACGGTACCAGCGCTGGAGTTTGTAGCCGCCGTCTTCGAAAACCAGCATGGTTCCGGCCGCAAGCTTCCTGAATGCCTCTGAACACCGTGTAAGGCGAAGGAGTGAAACGATACCGGAGGAAGAGATTCAGTGCCGTAGGATCGGGTTCCGGACTTTCTTTCGCGACAGCCAAAATGGTTCGAATTTCCGAGCCGAACGAAACCGTGCCCCCTTCAATTTTGTAATAGATGGGCTTGATGCCGAAGGCGTCGCGAGCGATGATCAGCCGGCGCTTCCGCTCGTCCCAGATCGCCAGGCCAAACATTCCGTTGAGACGATTGAGAACGTCATCGCCCCACTGCTTATAGCCGAGGACGATCACTTCCGTGTCGCAACGGGTTCGGAAGGTGTGGCCCAGAACCTTCGAGTTCGCGGCGCAGCTCAGGAAAGTTGTAGATTTCGCCATTAAAGACTATGCGGACAGATTCCTCGTCGTCCGACATGGGCTGGTGGCCGCCCTCGATATCGATAATGGAGAGGCGCCGGAAGCCGAGGCCGATTGGTCCGCTAACGTAGTAGCCCTCGTCATCGGGGCCGCGATGGACCATGCTGCGCGCCATCTTTTCTATGTCGCGGCGCGACACGGGAGACTGCCGTTCGTAACTAAATTGTCCGCAAATTCCGCACATGGCGAGTCTTAAGCCTCTGCCTTGGGCGAGCTTGTCGAACTTATTTTCTGACCGCTCTGCAAAAGCAGCAAACAAAGGCTCCGAAATAGTTGCGCCTGCGCCCAGCGATGCATGGGAACGTTGTCCCAGCCGAGCAACAATTGCCGGGAGCGGAAGGAGCCGTCGGGCTTTTGCCAAATATTCAGAACCTGACTCACCACGCCATCTACGAGCCTGTCGAGTTTTTCGAAACGTCCTCTAAGCAACACACCGAGATTGATGCACTCGGCATAGTCGTACAACTCCCGCCGATAAACAATGAGACGCGGAGGGCGTGAAAAAGGCTTAGGCACGCCATGCTCATCAAACAGATTGCGGACGTAGTAATCGACTCCGCGCTCGATCGCCCCGGTAACCTCCTTATTGCCGGTCAGCGCCTCGACTTTGGCCAGAGCCTTCATCACAAAACAGGTATGGAAGTGATCAATGAAGTGCCTCGTGCCGTCGTTGGCGTAATGCCAAGAGCCGTCCGGATTTTGAGATTCGAGCACAAAATAGAGATTCTTATCGGCGGCTTTTTGATAACGGTCTTCTGAGAAATCCATTGCCGCCTGCGTCAACATAAATGCCCGATAAGCATTCGCATTGACAACGCCTACCGATTGCTCTGGCTTGGGAGTGTAGGAAGACGACGCGGCCCTCTCGGAGGTTGGAAAATCCTTGTAATCACCGAAGCCGTGCTCGGCGATCGATCGCATGATTTCCCGCCAGCGATTGTTGTTGTCGATTCGGTACACTTCCCTGAATGCCTCATACACGTAAGGCACCGTGGTGATAAGCGGCGTGCCTTGCCAAATCGTGCCACGGAGAGTTCCCCAGTTGAACGGGTATCCCCAGCAGTAATGCTCGTAGCCGGGACAGCGAGTTTCTTCGAGTACTTGCAAAAAATGCAGGGCTCGCTGGTAGTAGCTCTCTTCGTTCAAATACCTGCTCAAGAATGCGAAGCCCATCGCGAAATGCGCGTCCGAAATAGGGAACCGCTGGCGCTTCCAGAAAAGCCTGCGGGCTGAGGGCACAAAAGTTTCACAAAAAATGATGGGGGCGACGGCCGCCATTCCGAGAAGCGGCTTGCGATAGTAGAGTTGCTTGGCGTTCCGGCAGAGGTCGCTCGCGTAGAACGTCTGAAAATCATAGGAGGTCTCTCCGTAGCTGTCGAGCCACGAGATGAAGCGGCGAATGCTCGTCGAGATTTCTCCTAGTGGCAGAGTGTCCGTGCCGGATTTCAGAGGTGCATCAACTGCAGCTACGAGTGACGTCATGTCGAATCCTTTGCTTAGAGGTCGCGAGAAGATATAAGGGCGGAAGCGAAATTACTTCGCAACAGGAGTACGAGAGGGATTTGGTTCCGTTGGCAGAAGTTCAAAATTGTCAATCTTTTTTAGTCTGCCGAGAGAAGAGAAGATATTTTTCAGTTTCTGCATCTGTTCGGCACGATGAAATCGCATCAGTTCGGGTGAGACGGGCCGGTCCATGCGGGTAAGAAAAGCAGCCCAATAACCCGCGAACAGCGCGGCGCCTCCAACCACATAAGGACGCTTCGCCGCACGATATGTGCAACGAAAAACCTGCCAGAGAGGATGCCCGCCAAGAATGTAGTCTTTCTTGCCGTAGGCATAGTTCGAAGCGATAGCGCCGCGTTCGGCTGTTCCCAGTGGCCGATGATGCAGGAAAGACTTTTCACGAAATGAGCGCGTATTCCAGCCAATCATTCGCGCGGTCATGACCGCCATCCAGTCAATCCCGCCGGCCTTACTCGGAATATATCCGCCAATCTCTTCGAAGCACTCCCGCCGAAATATCTGGCACTGCCCGGAGACATAGGTTTGTCCCTCGAAGCTGTCAGTCGCGGAATTATATCCACCGGGCTCGGTAAACACGGTGCCGGCGACTCCTAACCGGCTATCTTCCCTGAATTTGGAGAGCAAGAACTCAAAATGATCGGGGTCCAACGAGACATCAGCGTCCAGATTTCCGATGATGTCGTACTGCAGTCCCTGAACACGTTCCAATCCGGTATTGAACGCCTGGACCTTCGCTGCGAAGTGCCGTTCTTTTCTGACGGGGCGATTCACCAGCTCAATCCAGCTATACCGTTCCGCGTACTTCGCTGCAATCTCCCCAGTCGCATCCGTCGAGCCGTCGTTCACAATGACCCACTTCAGCGGAAGTATCGTTTGGCACACAATCGATTCGAGCGTCTTCTCAATAAAACGCGCTTCGTTCCGGCTGGGACTGATCAACACGTATTGTAGACTCTTCGTTTCGTCACCCATATATGACTTCCAAACGCCTCTGCTGGTCTAGGCGGACTCGACAAACAGCCGATGCGCTAGTTCCAGAGACAGCAGCCTGTGAATCTCGTCGGTATGGTTCTCGTCGCCACGCAAATGGCCATTCACCACTCGCTCGACACCTGCACGGTTAACGTAAGGGCGCGCCAGCGCACGGTCATCTAAAAGAATCTCACGCACATAATCTCGTAGCTGGTCTCGATACCAAACCCGGAAATGGAACGGCTTGTGACGGCCCAGCCAAATCCGCTCTAAATGGAGTGGAGCGAACAGATGGTCGATTCGCGCCATCCACTGCGGCATGCCCATGTCATAGGCGTACTCTGCTTTAAAGAAAAACTCCAGGTACAAGTGCGACAATGCGCTGTTGAGACCGCCAGACCCTCGATCGGTTCCTATTTTCGCGAGAGCGGGGTTTCCTTCGCGGATCAGCCGAGCCCTTACTTTTTCATTCGCAGCAATGCCGTCCGGGCGCGGAGCCCTGTACACAGTCTTGACGACATCGTTATCGAGAAACGGTGAGCGAATCCCGACCTGCGTCTGTTCCAGTCCCAACACGCCATAGTGATGCCATGGCGATTGGCGAAAAGCGACGAATGAGATGGGATGGACCTCGCGTGCTGCATTGTAGGTTTCTATTCCCAAGCCGATTTGCTCGCGGAGGGGTTCAAACAGTCCCGGTGCAGGCTCTGCAGCCTTGAACATTATTGCCTGCAGCATAATTTCGCTGCCATAGGTCCCCACCATCCGAATGGGCGCAATCTCTCGAACTTTCTCTTGTACATAAAGGTCCGCAGAACGGCTGAGATCAGTACCCGCGTCCGTCAACAAGATCGACCGCTCGGCGTAGTGCGCAAAACGCGATAGAAACTCAGGCCCTGCCGTGATCACCTGGTAAGGCTGCCCACAAATCTTCGCGATGCGGCGCGCGATCTTTACATCCTCATGATCCCGATACGTGCTGCCCCACGTGTAGCAGGGCAGCGAGTTTGGCTGCGCCTTGTGCCACGCCAGGATGATGCGGGTGTCCAGACCACCCGTCACCGACATCCCAACCCGCTCGCGCCCGTCGAAATAGCGCGGCAGATTGCCGACGAAGGCGTTTTGCAGTTGGCGATAGTATTGTTCGGGCTCCAGCGCCTCTTGCTGCTCCCACTCCCTGGGCTCAAAGTACGAATTCTTTGCCTCGAGAGCACCGTTTCGGAAAACCCATGCCGACGCCTGAGGCAGAAGATAAATTCCCGGAAACAGCGTCCGATTCTCCAGCACACAGCCGCAAGCGATGAATTCGCCAATTCCCCGCGGATCGGCAGCGCGCAGTTCTGGACGAACCTTCAGAATCGCCTTCGCTTCTGCGGCAAAATAAAACGCGTCGTTCGACTCGTGGTAGTACAGCCGCTGCAATCCGTAGCGGTCATTGAACAACTTCGTCGTGCCTCGATGACGATCTGCGACTACCCCATGAAATCGCCCATTCAAACCCTTGGGGAAATCCCCCTCATCTTCGTAGCGATGAACCAGGTAAGAGGAATCGCCATCCGAGAACTGGTGTCCGCGCTGCCGAAGCGCTTTCTTCAAATCGGGATCCGGAAATTCCTCGCCCGCGAAGAAAAGCGTAGACTCACCATCTTCACTGCGAACCGGCATGCCATCGGCCGAGGATCCCCGTCTGGCCACCCAGCCGACGTAGATGCCAAGTTCCGGATCACTCCAGGTGCCGCAGTTATAGAACGACTCATGGCGCAGACACTTCACCATGGCGAGCAACTGCTGCTCGGCGATCGCTTGCGGCATCTTCGTGATAAGACCAACTAATCCGGGCAAAACTATCTCCTAGAACGACTCTGCTTTCAAATTGAATCTGCGCTCGTACCAGCGGCTGCGGAGTTCGCGCAGTTTGGCCGCCACCGATTCCGGCATGTGTTCCGCCAAGCGCCGATGCAGCCCGAGACGAAACGCTACGGCTCCCCATTTAGTCAGCGGAACGAAATACCGGGGCACATCCACTCGCTGAAATCCGTTCCGCTCTTTAAAGTCGCTCAAACTGCTCTTAGCCTTGTTTCCGTAGGCAAAGTTCGCATAAACAAGGCGCGTTATACCGACATTGGCAGACGACCGTACGGCCTGGGCAACGAGCGCGTTGGTCGACGCCTTATCGCGATAGCTAAGCAGCGACAGGATATGCATCAGTCCCGCTTGCGTTCGTTCGTCGTTCATCGTCAACTTTATGAAGCCGATCAACTTGTCGCCGTCGAAGGCGCCGATGAAAATGCTGCTATCGAGAAATGTTGCGCTCATGGCGCGCACCGCTTCCAAACTCTTGCCATAATGCGGAAAGCGCCGCCCCTGCCGAACCGGAACCTCGTTGTAGATCTCCCAAATTCCGCGGACAAGCGCGTCATCGAAAGGCACTTCTCGGACCACGATTCCCTTCTTCTCCGCTTGCTTGGCCTTGTTGCGAGCCTTGAAACCAATCTGCTTCGTCCACCATTGATCAAAAGTAGTGATCGGCAGGACCGCAAAGTTGTCCCATTCGATGGGGTATTTGTATCGCGGAGAGGTTTCCGGCAGTTCTTGCATGAACGTGAAGATATCGGCTCGCGTATTCGAAGCACGCAACCCAGCGGCTGCAGCGGCCGGGTCAGCCAGGAACTTGTAACCCTCACCCTCAACCTCCGCGACCCGGCAAAGCCGGCCTCGCATGATTACGTTCCTGCCTTCAATGTGAAACTTCGCTTTTGTCATATCCATCACTTGTCCATTCGCGGAAGTCAGCGCACGTCCGCTGTCGCTGTCCGGTTCACCAGCACGACCTAAGACGCTTCGGTCACCTTCACAATTCGACTGCACTTATTTGTCTGGAACCGTGGCAAAGTCGGGTTGCGGTTTGACGTCTGTTGACCACGTCGGCATTTTTTGGGAAACCTTCGCGCTGACGGGTACCGGCGACGTGCTCTCGACCTTACGTTCGGGTAAGAAGTCATGAATCAGACCGGCGGTCTCTCTGAGTGGGCCAAGCCCTCCGTGGAGCACAATCACGCCGCCGACATACAGCCCAAGAAATATCAGAGAAACTGCAACCATCCGAAAGAAAGCTCCTTCAGCACCGACCAAAGCGCCATAGTAAGGCGTAAACCTGACGATGAGAGCCGTCCCAATGCCAGCCGCGACCGATGCCGCAAAGAACTTCCAGATGACCGCGAAGATGGGCCCAATCCCCAATCCAATCGGCTTTCCTGCATACCAGAAGCCGGGAAACATCAGAAGAAAATACGAAACCGTCCAAGCCAGAGCAATTCCGGAAGGACCCCAGTGCAGGGCCAGCAAGAACAAGGTCACGGTACAGGCAAATTCTGCCAAGCCCCAGCGAAACCATCTCTCTGGACGGCCGATCGAAAGGTGAATCCAGCCATGCGTGTTGTACAGCAGCATGACTCCGATTCCCGGACCGAAGAGGGCGAAGATTCGACCCGCTTCTTCCCAGCCAGGCCCGAAAAGAAAACGAAACATATCCTTTCCCACCAGGGCAAAATCCGTTCCGATCCCCATCCCCAAAAGTGCCAGAACCGATATCGTGCGCAGAAAGTAGCGTTGGAACTGCTCACGATCGCCATTGACGCGGCTTAGTGTACTCACGACGACGGCGGACAGGGGCGACAACAACGCCGTTTCTGGCAATACGAACAAGTCGTACGCTCGCTTGTAGAATCCGAGCGCCCGATCGCCGAAACGCCAGCCCACTAGAAGGTTATCGGTGTTGCGGGTCAGGTAGCTGAAGGCAAAATGCGAATAGACGCTGATCGCGAACTTCAATCCGGAACCCGTGCCCGAAGCGCGACCGGGCCGGCTCGGCATCCATCGGCAGAGTAACCAAACACCGACCGTCACGACTAGCGTCTGCGTCACGCTGCCCCAAACGAGCGCCCAATAGTGCCAACCCGCCATCGCCAAGATGACGGAGACGATCACCTGGAGTACCTGGCCAACCAGATTGATAATTGCAGTCGCCCTGAACTGCATCGCACGCTGCAGCAACCCAAGATGGATGTAGCCCAGACAGCCAATCCCAATCGTGAGCGACATGCCTTGAGTTACTTGAACTACAGCCTGGTTGTGAAAGAAAAGCGCCAGCAACGGGCCTGAGCTGGCGAACAGCAGAGTCAAGACCGAACCAATGCCCACGTTAATCCAAAACAGGTTACTAGCCAGCGATTCGGTCATCTCCTCGCGCTGCATGATCAATTCCGTGAATCCATTCAGACCGAAACTGCGAAGCAGGAGGCTGAAAGTCGTGACCATGGTCACGATTCCGAAATCAGATGGAGTAAGCAACCGAGCCAGGATCACCACTGATCCGATGCCGACAGCGAAGTTACTCGTCGCACCCGCGATCGCCGCGCCGGCACCGCGTACTGCGGTACGACGCAGGCCCTTGCCGGTGGCCACAGGTTGGAAGTTGCCGTCGGATTGAAATGGTGTCAACAATTATCGCCTTAGAGACGTCAAGACAAGATATTCAGAATAGAAGCGCCGTGAAGGTGTGGGCGCGGTAGCGCGGGTTAAACCGGGTTCACTCCGCTCTGTGGAACAAAGACGGCCTGCTCATTCCCTAGGCCCGGACGCTGCCGTCGCAACGGGGGAACCTTCGACCTTTCCGAGTACAAACCTACGGTAACGCCGGTTGCGGTGACTACGGCGAGTAACGGGAAGACCCAAGACGGGGACATCAACCTGAAGCCTGCCTCGGTTATGTTATAAAAAACGCCAGTGATTATGTAAGCCAAAACCAGACTGCCCAGTTCGCGATTGCGCCGAAAAGCGTCTACTGCGCGGCGATATCCACTGATTAAGACCGACAGCAGCAGGCACAGCCCGACCAGCCCCAAATCCAGATAGACTTCGATATATCCGTCGTGCGCCGAAACCAAGTTGCTCATGTCCAGGAATCCCCGGCTGACGAGGCACCTCGACACCCTCGGGGCGTTTGCGTTCCAGAAACTTTCGAAGCCCGTGCCAATTACACGGTTATTGGCCGCTGCCATGGCGCAACCCCAGATATCAGAGCGTCCGCTCAAACCGCTCCCGCGGCCCAGCGCACTGGAGAGAGCTGACCCGCCTCCGAAGAGCATAGCTGCTCCTCCCGCAAAAATGATCCCAAGACAGAGCGCATGCACCCTGGCAGGCCGGGTTCTGATGGCTCGTAGACCGATCACGAGCATGAGACCGCCACCTAAGATGAAGCAGGCGACGGAGGTGGCACTATGAGCCATTTGCAGGAGTGCTATGCCAAAGGTCAGCAGCGTACCTTGCGCCACCAAGCGCCGAGTTCGATGGCGAGCTTTTTTGTCGGTGAGCAGGCCGCGGAAGGTCCATAGTGCACCGAGCGAAACAAGATAAACGATCAAGCCAAGCGAATTCTTGTTGGTCGTCACCCCAGTGTTCATCGGAGTCCCGTCGACGTCGTATGCGCGGCCTATGTCGGTATAGCGGATCAGCAGGATCGACGCCGGGAACAAGATAAAACCGAGTCTGGAAAAGAGACGCTGCAGGGCCGCGGCCGGCTGAACATCGGTTACCACGACAAGCACCATAATCAGGTCGCCGATGGCCTTGGTCCACCGCTTAAAAGCCGGCTCCGGAAACGGCGACCACGCCACGCTCATCAAGCAATAGGCGAAGTATATAAGTACAGGAGAGCTCGCTTTGAGAAGAGCTGTGGAACGCCTTCTCCGCTGGAACAGAACGATGATACCGGCAAAAATCAGAACTTCGAAAACAGCCGCGTCCATCGGACTTCCGTCGAGTGTTGCCGAGAGATTGCCGGCGGAGCCGTTTCCAAACCACACGGAGACCGATCTCGACCCTGCTATCCCCAGCCAGATGACGGGCAGCCAGAGAGCTTTGGAGGTTCGAACTGACTTATCCCGATCAAGGAAGAAAAGTCCAGCGACTCCGATACTACAAATGAGGAAGGCAAGCGGGAAGCCCATCTAGCTTATCCTGAGCGAGACGCTGCCACACATCGGATGCCTATGCATTTGGCGCTTCAAGTCCATACTTCTGCTCTGGCGCGAAACCCCGGACGAGGGCGGGACTAGCGTGCTATCGCTCACGCGAAGACCGCCTTGTACAGCCTGTCTACCCCTGCCATTCTGGCTCTGGCACGATCCAGCACCTCCACGCTCACAATCGTCAGAGCGAAGGCTGCAAGAAAAGATATAACCAGCGCGGAGACTCCAAGATTAACGCGGCGGAAGGCTACCCCGAGGATCTGTAGGATCGCAATCTGGGATATATACCCAAACAACGAGTATTTCCCCAGCAAAATGACCTCACTTCTTGTTGCGCCAGATGCGTTACCACTAGCACCTACCAAATAAATGAGGGCTAGGCTCAGGAACACACCAACGACAAGGAGCAGAAACGGGACATCCCAAATCGTTATGGCACCGACATAACAAATGTAGGCAAATGCAAGCGTGTAGGGGTGTCGCACAACGTGGTTAATCGTATCAATCGATATGAATCCCGTCACCGCTCCCAGCATTCCGATCGCGACGAATTCAAGGTTGTAGCTCCGGGCACCGGTCAATCCAAGTATCAGGATAGAGAACAAGAGGAGCGCGCACGCGAGATGGAACGTGTAGCGATAAAGCCTATACGCAAGGATCAGCGCTCCCGAGAACATTAGCAAATAACTAATGGGTACAAGGATCGAGAAGGAAACGAGTTTCTCACCTGTGATCGGCAGATTCCCGGATACGAAGACTATCAAAAGGTTAGCACGGTCAAGCATGTTTTTCGCGAACACACCTGAGCCCAATAGCGGAACAATCAATATCCGAAACAGATTCAAGAAGAGGAATATTGCCATCAGCTTAATTCCTCTCGCGAATAATCTCTTTGCTAGCCGGGGATCGGCGGCAGCGTATTTGGAGAGATAGACATTGGAAATCATGAAGCCCGCGATGAAGATGAAAGATGGCGTCAAGAAGCGGAGGTACTTATAGTATCCCCATTGATTCCCGACAAAATAGTTTATCCAGTGGTAAAGCACCATGATCAAGACCAACGCACCTTTTGTAAAATCAAGTGCGGAAATGCGCTGGCTTTTCGGTGATCGAGCAGTCGCGGAAGTATCAACCCTTGGCGTCAGAGGGCTGGTGGCTTGAGATTCTGTTTGGATCGGCATGATGTTGCGACTGAGATCGTAACCTTGAAACAACGCGGTGCACCGAAGAAGACGGATGGGAGCTTATGTCGAGCACAATCCAGCTAATTCAACTCGCCTTTGTCGACCAGACCCTGAATTACAACAGAAGCACCCATCGCACTGAGGTGGTTGTCATCCGACATCATCGGAATCTTATGAGATGAATCGGCGTATTCAACGCATCCGCCAGCACCGCATATCTGCTGATAAAGCGAAATATACGGTACGCGCCAAGTACTTGCAGCCATGCCCTGCATCTCCGCATCGAGAATCTTTGAACTCGCCACCAGATGTTGACTCGCGAGGTCGGGTTTGCTCCAGGCAATCGAGTAGGCCAGCAGTCTTGGTAGAGGCGCGTCATACTCGGGTACAGGGCCGAATACGATTACTGGCACCTGGCGCTGCTTCGACCACGCGATAAGCGTCGTAAGTGGCCCAAGGTCCTTTTCTTGCCATCGTCCGACAATAAACACCCCCTGCACCGGATGCGTCGGTAAATACTGTCTAAAAACGTATTCCATCATCTTCTTACAGTCGTCGCTTCCGTAAGGAGTAAGTGATGGCTCGCAAGCAGCGGTGCTGGCCTGCATGACGTTTGCGTGTCGGAGTATCGACGATAGGGCAGACCAGAGCATGGCCGAATGGCTGTCGCCAAGGAGAAGGTAGTTGCTCTTGTCCTTGTCCGCGTGCAAGCAGGTATCGTAGTTGTATTTCTCGAAATGGTAGTCCGTGGTTATAAAACAGACTCCGTTCCGGATCGTGCCAATATCGTCTTTCGCGTCAAGAGCTGATGCGACTTGCAACGCCTTGTCGGGAAAACGCCCCCTGAACCCTTGCGCCGCCACCGTCCAAGCAGCACATCCCAGTAAAACGAATAGGACTCCGCCGGTCAGTACGAATAGAGGCCGACCGCTCAAGCGGAGGGAGCCACTTCGAAAAGGGCGCTCGACGAACCTCCAGGACAAAATGGCTAGCAGGAAGGAGACGCTAACCTCGATTAGCATGTCGAAACGGTGCGAGGAGAGTAGAGGCGAACCCCTCCAAAAGTAATCGCACTCAGTCCTACCAGCATGCCCATGTGCCGAAGGACGATGACCGGCCAGTGCCATAGATATAGCGAGTAAGAGATGAGACCGATAAACACCACCGGGCGCCATGACAATGCTGATCCGACGAGCGATGTTCCGCCCTCCCCGGCCCAAATAATGAGGGCCGACCCGACGCAAGGCAACAGAGCACTGGCGCCGGGGAATAGCGTCTCCTGCGAATAAAACAAAACTGACCAACCAATCATGCCTATCCCGGTAAGCGTTGCCACGTTTCGCGTCCAGGCTAATCGCAGACGTGGAAAAATATTCAACGACAGCAGCGTTCCGAGCAAGAGCTCCCAAGCCCGGGTGTACGGCATGTAGAAAGCGGTGTCCGCATTGCGCGAAACGACAACGCAACTCGACACAAACGATAGGAAGAATAACGCTACAACGGCGGTGCGGAGCCGTTGGGGCCAGAAGCGGCGCACCAGCAGCAAGAATAGCGGGAACGAAATATAAAACTGCTCCTCCACGGCCAGCGACCAGGTGTGGAGCAACGGCTTCGACGTCGGCGAAGCAAAATAACCGGAATGCGACCAAAAATATACGTTGGAAGCAGAGCCTGTCGCCGCCAGCAGCGATTTCGCATAATCGACGAGTTCACCCGGGAGCAGGTAAATGACGGCAACAACGCTGGCCACGACCAACATTGCAACAAGCGCCGGGAAAATACGTCGGATCCGCCGTTCGTAAAACCCTGTGATCGTGAAACGTGAGGCATTGATGTCGGCAAAGATGATGGAACTGATCAAGTAGCCGGAGATGACAAAGAAGACATCGACGCCTACAAATCCTCCCCCAAACCTGCTCAATCCGATATGAAAAGCAAGCACGCTCAGGACTGCGACTGCCCTAAGCCCGTCTATATCTGCACGATACTTCAGGCCGCTTCCCGCAGCCTTCGCGGGTCGCCCGTCGTTTTTCTCCGAGACTTTCGCGCTCTCGTCCGAAAATGTAATCGTGCTTGCCATTCTTATTCCTGAAATGTACGTCTGAGATTCTTAGGTGGGTAGACGGTGCGTCTAGTTAGCTCTCGGAAGTAAAACTGGTGCAGTAATCAATTGCCGCTGTTGCGAAAGTTTGGCGGAGAGGGAAGGGATTCGAACCCCCGGATGGTTTTACCCACCGCAACCAATAAACCGGCTGCTGCCTTAGCCAACGGCGACCTCTCCGCAATTCTAGAACTCGTTCAATTCACGAATCGAACTTTGGGAACCAACGCACTAGGTCGCGAGTGCCGGTGCCACCTGCGGCGTCGCCGATATTCCGCCGATCCCGATATAGTGGAAGCCGCTTGCCACAATATTTTCGCGAGCTAAGCCATTTCGCCCATCGATGATCAACGGCCTCTCCACCAGCGTGGCCAGCCGGTTCCAATCCACATTGCGGAATTCTTCCCACTCGGTGAGCAGCAGAACTGCATCTGCGCCTTTGGCTGCTTCATAAGGATCGTTGGCGTAGGTGATATCGGGAATTTCTTTCTTGGCTTTTTCCATGGCTTCCGGGTCGTACGCTTGGATCTGCGCGCCCTCCGCCACCAGGCGGCGAATAATCGAAAGTGCGGGCGCGAAGCGAATGTCGTCAGTGTTCGGCTTGAACGCCAGACCCCATACCGCGATTTTCTTTCCCCGCAACACCCACATTTCGTTTCGCACCTGTTCTACGAAACGCTCCACTCGACCTTGGTTAATCTTCTCCACTTCTTTGAGCAGACCAAAATCGCAGCCAGACTTCTCAGCGATTCTGATGAAGGCCTGCACATCCTTGGGAAAGCAGAACCCTCCAAACCCGATCCCTGGATTCAGGAAAGCCGGGCCGATTCGTGGATCTAAGCCCATACCGTGGGCAACTTTAGTCACATCCGCTCCAACCACCTCGCACAGATTCGCCACCATATTGATGAACGAAATCTTCATCGCCAGGAAAGAATTCGAGGCGTGCTTGATCAGTTCCGCCGAATTCGTATCCGTAGCCAGGAAGATTGGCCGATCGCGTTTTGGGCAAGCGGCATGGAGGGGACAGGTGAATTTTTGTTCAACAATCGGCTCGTAGATTTCACGCAGCAGCTCAGCAGCACGTGTCGAGTCCGCTCCGATGACAATCCGGTCCGGATGCAGGAAATCCTCGACCGAAGTACCCTCCCGCAAAAACTCGGGATTGGAAGCTACGTCATATTTCAATCCGTTTGTGCTGTGGACCGACAGATGCTTGCGCAACTGCGCTCCGGTTTGCACCGGTACGGTGCTTTTCTCGATGATCAGACGATATCCTGTTGCTCGCTTCGCAATCGTACGAGCGACGCCTTCAATGGCCGACAGGTCGGCGTCACCGTTCGGCAACGGTGGGGTTCCCACGCAAATGAAGATCACGTCTCCGAAGACAATCGCATCTTCGGTGGAACCGAAGTGCAAACGGCCACTGTTACGAACCGTCTCGATAACATCCTCGAGATGCGGCTCAAACAGTGGCATCACCCCCTTCTGCAATTTGGCAAGTTTTTCGGCGTCGCTTTCGCTGCAGAAAACGTCGTGACCGACTTGCGCCAGGCAAGCCGCCGTTGTCAGACCGACATAACCCGCACCAATGACTGAGAGCTTCATCTTGAGTTGTTCCTTATCTTGAATTTGAAGACGTTAACAAAAGACCGGTCTCACGCGGTTTGGTCGGCCGGTGCCAATGCACTATGCTCGACCTCGGACCGCTTACGATTGAACTTCGCGTTGAAGGCCGCGACCTCCTCAACGACGCGCGACTGTTGCGCCGCGGTCAGTTGTGGGAACATCGGCAACGATATAATTTCCGCGGCAATTTTTTCGCAGACCGGAAAGTCTCCGGCTTTGTAGCCGAGCGCACTGTAGGCCTTTTGGCGGTGCAGAGGGATCGGATAATGGATACCGCTTCCGATACCAACTTTCCCGAGATGCGCCATCAGTCCTTCCCTGTCTTCGGTTCGCACTACATACAGGTGATAGACAGCGCGAGACCACGAAGGTTCATGAGGCGTCCCAACTTCAGCATCGGCCGTCGCGAGCAAGCGGTTGTATTCGGCGGCCCGTTCCCGCCGTTTTTCGTTCCATCCAGCAAGGTGCTTCAATTTCACGCTCAGGATTCCGGTCTGGATCGAGTCCAGACGGCCGTTGTAGCCCTCGATATCGTGGTAGTACTTTTTCGCTTGACCATGATCACGAATCATCTTGCAGGTGTCGGCTAGCTTTGAGTCGTTCGTGGTAATCGCTCCGCCTTCGCCACAGGCTCCCAGATTTTTCCCTGGATAAAAGCTGAACGCGCCCGCTCGGCCCATCGAACCAGCTTGAAACCACCGATTCTGTTTGCGCGAAAAGTATTCGGCTCCGTGCGCCTGACACGCGTCTTCGACCACAACCAACCGATATTGGCTCGCTAGTTCAAGAATTGCATCCATGTCCGCCATCTGCCCGTAGAGGTGGACTGGAACGATCGCGGTTACGGGACGCTGACTTCTCTTGCTGATCAACTTTCCTTCTTCTGAAACCGTGCACTGCGTTTCCAGATAGACGCGCAGTTTCTCGGGATCCATATTGTAGGTGCGCTCGTCGATGTCGACGAACTCCGGCAACGCTCCCGCCTGCGAGATAGCCTCAGTAGTCGCGATGAAGGTGTGTGGGACCGTTACAACCACGTCACCCGTCTTAACACCGGCTGCCATCAGGGCAAACCTCAACGCGTCCGTGCCGCTATTGACGGCGACGGACCGCTCGGTGTGGCAAAACTGGGCAAATTCCTTCTCGAAATTGTCTACCATCGGGCCGCCAATGAAGCCGGCCGAGCGAATGACTTGCTGGAAAACTGCGGTCAGCTCTTTTTCGAGCTCCACGTGCGGTGTGACCAGATCAAGAAAAGGGATATTAGGCGAATCACTCACTGTGCTACCTCCGTTTCAATTTTGCGAAGAATTCGGGCCGGATTGCCAGCCACGATCGTATTAGCCGGAACATTCTTGGTTACAACTGCGCCAGCGCCAACAATGGCATTTTCTCCGATGCAGGTGTTGGCGAGAATCGTAGCGCCGGAACCGATCGACGCTCCTTTGCTCACTACGGTTCGCTCTACATGCCAGTCAGCCTCGGTCTGTAAGCCGCCATCGGCCGTCGTTGCCCGCGGATACAGATCGTTGATAAACATCACACCGTGTCCGATGAAGACGTTGTCTTCAATCGATACACCCTCGCAAATGAAAGTGTGACTAGATATCTTGCAGCGTTTGCCAACCGTTGCGTTCTTTTGGATTTCGACAAAGGCTCCGATTTTCGTTTCGTCGCCAATTTCGCATCCATAGAGGTTGATGAATTTCGAAAGCTTTACGCCTTCCCCGAGCTTTACGTCCGGTGCAATGCAGTTATAGGTTTCCATAGGATTTCGCTGATATCTTGCAGTTTGATCGCTTCAGCATTCCCAATTAATCCGTTCCGCAATCGAGCGGAACAGTTGAGGCGCTCTTGGCGGGAGCTTCCTCTGGGTGCTTGTGTCTGGCAGGTTGCCGAACCGACTCACCGCGGGAGTACCACACTGTCTCCTTCTTGCTGCGGCGCATACAGGCATGCACAAGTTCAGGAGTCTCCCAGGGAACGTCGTGATAGCCGCTTCGCAAGAATTCGCTTTGCGGATCTCGCGCCCACTCATGCGGGAAGAGCGCGATGGTTTCGTTGTCCGTAACAGGCGCCGCCAGTCGAATCGGGCTTCCAGAGACTGCCGCAAATAGCGCCGCTGGAAGATCCCGCCCCGGACCTAGCGTCAGATGACCGACCTGAGTCGCCCGGGGATTGATTTCGATCAGATAAGCATGGCCCGAATTCGCCTCGAGCATGAAATCAAAGCCGCACACTCCAGAGAGCCCCAGGCGGCGAACAACTTTCTCGGAAGCGCTTTCGATTTCGGGGTGGTCGATTATCCTCACGACCGTTGCGTGGCCGGCGGCATCCCCTTTGCGGAGGACTTCGAAATGCAAACTTGCCAGAACACTTCCCTTCCAGCAAACCACAGTGCTCGTTGCCTCGTGGCCCGCGATAAAAGCCTGCGCGCTAACCGTCGGACGCCGTCGCAAGAGCGCAGCCGAGAGGAGAGTACTGTCGTGATCCACCAGCGCTCTCTTTAAGGCCCGTGCCAGAAGAGGAGGCGCCTGCAACTTCTGAAAAGCAGTTTGCGCTTCCGTCGATGTTCGCGCCATCCGGACACCTACTCCGCCCGAGGTGCCATCCGCCTTGAGTACGATCGGAAACCCGGTGTGAATCAGCGCCGCCGGAACCTGGCTGGCTAAACACAGTGTCTCGGTTGTCGGTACACGAATTCCCTGCTCTCTCGCGAAATCCATAAAGGCCGACCGCGACTCAACGATCGGGAATGAGGTCGGCAATCCGAGGGAGCGTTCGATGAGTGCGGCTAGATTCGCTGGCTGCGCCGAATATTTCGTCCTTTGGGCGTAAAGACGATGCAATTGCAGGGTCGCAAGATCGTCTCCCGGCACTACGACGTCGGGCTTCCCGTTCCGGATCGCTGTCGCTAGAGATTGCAGTGGAGCCAAGCCCCGATAGGCGTACACCCGACTCGCAACTCGCGTCTCATGAACAGGATGCCCTGAGGGGCAAAGCACCTCAATGTTGAATCCCGCGTTCGCCAGTGCTACCGCCAACCGGGCCGTGGGCACCCAGTTTGTTGTGGTGACAATGAGAGCGGTGGGTTTCAAGAGAGCAATACCTAAATCCTTAGAGTGTTGGCTAGAGCGGCGAGCGATAGGTGTCCAAATCAGAGATAGACAAGTTCGCCGCGTTTGGCGAGCGACTTACTGGCAGCTTCCAGCATGCGCACAACCTTGAGTCCAGCGCAGCCGTCGTTGAAGGGAGTCTCGCTTTTCTTGATGCATTCGACGAAGTACCCGAGTTCAAGTTTGAGCGCTTCGACCTGTTCGACTTGCGGTGCCCACATATCGCCCGAGCGATAACTGACGAGCAGGTTGTACACGCCCTCCTGGCTCTTGACGTCGACACCCTTGTCATAAATCTTCAGTTTCTCGTCGGCTTCCAGGTCGTTCCAGACCAGCATTTTCTTTTCCCCGCCGATTAAAGTCGTACGCACTTTGACGGGTGAAATCCAGTTCACGTTGACATGGGCGATCATCTTGTCTGGATAGTAAGCCGTGATGAAGGCGATATCCTCGTGGCTGTTGAGATGTGCCTGCCCGGTCGCCGAGATTGCCTCGGCATCCTTGTGCAGCAGGTGATTCATGATCGACAGGTCGTGCGGCGCGAGGTCCCAGATCACATTGCAATCGTGCTGAAAGAGGCCGAGATTGACCCGCGTAGAATCGTAGTAGTAGAGCTTGCCAAGCGTTCCTTCTTTGAGAAGCTTCTGTATCTTGCGGACTGCGCCCGTAAAGAGGAACGTGTGATCCACCATGATCATCAGGTTCTTCTGCGCAGCCAGATTAATCAGTTCTTCGGCTTGCCCAACGGTACTGGTGAACGGCTTTTCAACGAAAACGTGTTTACCGTTTTCAAGCGCAGCTTTGGCTAGCTCGTAGTGCGTCCAAACGGGCGTGATTACTGCGATCGCGTCGACGTCTGGCGATTGTATCAGTTCGTTGCAGTCGCTGAAGACCGGCGTCTCAGGGTTTGCGGCCGCAATGCGTTTGCGAGCCGCAGCAGTCTGATCGCAGACGCCGACGACCTGGCAACCTTCCAAGGACCGCAGATTACGAACGATATTCGGCCCCCAATATCCGTAACCAATTACACCAAACTTAAGCATGAGGATTCACCTGATGGAGTTCTGAATTGAGTCAGCAGACAATGGGGGATTGTCTCGGCAAGGACTCAATCGATTAGAAAAGAACGATGGACTATGAGGTTTTGAAGGTCGGGTTGATCAGCAGGCGCCGTTTCCTGCGATCACAGCTTTGGGAGTTTGAACCAGGATTTTCAGATCAAGCCAGGGGGAACAATTCCGGGCGTAACGAAGATCGAGGCGCACCATGTCGTCAAACCCAACGCGACTGCGTCCTTCCACCTGCCAGAGACCCGTAATACCAGGCTTCGCTTCGAGCAAACGTCGGCGATGCCACGTGGCATAGGCCTCGACTTCGTAGGGAACGGGCGGGCGCGGCCCGACCAGTGACATGTCTCCTCGCAGCACGTTCAGGAATTGCGGAAGCTCATCAAGACTCGTGCGGCGCAGGAAATTTCCCACTGGTGTAATACGGGGATCGTTCGTGAGCTTGAAAATTCCTTCTCCTGCCTCGTTCGTGTGCTTCGCCGCCTGTCCCGCAATCAGTTGGCGGACGTATTCCTTGTGTTGACTGGCGTCATTGTTCACATACATGGAGCGAAACTTGAGGAAAGTAAAAGCGGTACCGTGCTCTCCGATACGCTGCTGCCGAAAAAGAATCGGCCCCTTGGAGGTCAACTTAATTGCAGCTGCAATCGCCAGAAACACCGGAGAGAGAGTGACCAAAAGCAGCAGACTGCCGAACAGATCCATCCCTCGCTTCAGAACCTTCCCCGTACGATTCGCCCCATCGCGCTTGTGAAGGTCCGGATAAAGCGTCGGGTTGCTTTGCCGATCAGAAGTGTTCGGGTCCCACTCTTCCGGAAAGAGGTGGAAAGAGAATTTAATCTGGCTGAACTGTTCGCTCGTCAACCGGCCGCGGAGCACATCGCTAATGCGACCTAGAATCGTACTCAGAATAAGATTGTTTTCCAGAGTGATCTCCGTAAACATTACACCGACGGCGGTATTTTTCTCGTACCATCCCATAACATCGGTCTCGCGCGTCGCGGCTTGTAACGCAGCGAGAATGTCGAGCAGGATGCGACCGTTCTTTTCCGTCGGTGTCGGACGTCCAGTATCCATCAACAGAAGGACAAACGGACGCTGTGTACGTTCGCTCCGCTTCCGCTCCATCGAAATCATCCGGCAAAAAATCTCTTCCGTGAGGACTTCTTTAGGGTCGGACCCGTTCTGCGGTTGAGACAACCGGTTTGCAGATCGTGGTTTGGCTGATGTGGACGACACGGATGCATCTCCTCGCGTGGCTGCGGTAGCAATAGGAGCTCCACAGCGCGCTAACAAATTGAGTTGGCGGGGGAAAATCGAACTACAGGGGGAAAATCGGAATTAAGTATTTAGGATTCAGTTTCGCTTAGGGGTGAGTCTTCACCGTTCGCCACATGGCCGTAACGTGAGTAATAGTATTTCTGCTCGTTACTGTCGCAGCTATTTACAATCACGCCTAACATCAAAGATTGATCCAGAACTTCAACCGTTCGCTCTAGCTGTTTCTTCTCGCACACGCCTTCACGAGTCACCAGCAAGACACCATCAGCCAACTTCATCCAGAGCGGAGTGTCAGCCAGCGGAAGCACGGGGGGGGTGTCAATGATCACCCAATCAAAGAAAGTCTCAAGCTGTTCCAAAATCTGCTGGAGCCGACCTGCCTGCATGACCTCGATCGGATTTTCCGGTGTGACGCCTGCGGGAATAAACCAGAGGCCCGAACCTTCCAGCTTGTAGACAACGTCTTCCAGCTTCAATTCTCCGCGGAGAACCTCGCTGAGTCCAGGCAGGTTCCGATTAAAACCAAGACGCCTTCCCTGTTCCGGCCGCCGGAGGTCGCCGTCCATAAGCACCGTATTGAGAACCTTGCTGCGCGACTGATTGAAGGCAAGGTTCGCGGCGATTAGACTTTTGCCTTCTTCCGGAATGCTACTGGTGACCACGATTCGCTTGAGCTTTCGCTTTTCGCGGAGATGTCGCAGTTTCAACCCCAGCACGCGAAACTTTTCCGCTGCCAAGCCGCCCTGGTCCGTCAAACAGATCAGTCTTGAATCGGAGGCTGGCGCTGGCAACAGGGACTTCGTCGGCTTAAAAGACCCGGCGCCCCGAGTTGGTGATTCCGGAATTTGTATGGGCGACGAGGCCGGTAATTCCTCAAGAGCCTGCTTGCGCTCGATTTCCTGTTCGACGCCTCGTAGAAGGTCCGCCACCGAATCCGCATCTTTGGGCGAGCTACCGCCCGACCGTTCTTGCTCCGCTCGCTGCAACGCTTCGTAGATATAGCTCATGGGATGGAAATACTGTGCCTACTGCAGTCGTCGCTTGGTCTCGGCTTCGTGCATACGGTCGCGAACATCAAGAAGCGTCTTGACCGCCTGCAAAAGCTCTCTCTGCTCTTCTTCAACTGATTGTTTGGGCGGCATCGAGTTCTTGCTCTCCACAACCGTCACGCCCAGCCTCAAATCCCGGGCGACGCTGTCGATGATCTCCGATGTCACCGTCGACGCGTGCTTCGCGTAGCCCGCGAGAAGGGCGTTTTCGCAAATCGTATTAATCAAACGGGGGATTCCCCGAGAGTGCCGAAACACCGCGTCAACCGCAGGAATTGAGAAAATCTGGTTAGCCCCAACGGCTCCTGCGATTTTGAGCCGGCGGCTCATATATTCTTTTGTCTCGTTTGACGTCAATGGGTCGAGATGGCAACGCAGCGCGATTCGCTGTTTCAGTTGGCGAAGATCGTGCGAATCGAGTTTCAGATCAAGCTCTGGCTGTCCGGCGAGAACAATCTGCAGCAACTTCTGCTGTGATGTTTCCAGGTTCGTTAGCAGGCGTATCTCTTCCAGGATCTCGTGCGAAAGGTGATGTGCCTCATCCACCACGAGGATCGTTGTTAGACCCTTCTGATGGCGCTGCAAGAGAAAGCTGTTCAGAACGTGGATCAGTTCGTCTTTCGCTTTGCCCGCGACTGGTAATCCGAAATCGCCGGCGATGTAGCGCATGAATTCCAGCGGCGACAAGGTGGGATTAAAGATCAGAGCGAAGGCTACATCCCGGCGCTGCAGCAAGCCGAGCAGAGAACGGAGGATCAGCGTTTTGCCAGTTCCGACTTCGCCCGTTAGAACCACGAACCCGCGGTGCGACGTAACACCGTAGTACAGCGAGGCAAGTGCCTCGTTGTGGCGCGTCGTCGGAAACAAGAACGACGGATCCGGCGTGATCTCAAACGGGTTCCGCTGCAGATTGTAAAAGCTCTTATACATGATTTCTATATAGTGCTTAGCCGTACAAATACGTTACAGCTGATCCTAATAGAATGCATCCCGCGATTACCACCGCCGCGGCACCCGCCAACCATGCACCCCGCCCGCGAGCCATCTGTTCTTCGAGGCTTTCAATGGGTGGGATTTCCGCAATTACATCAAACGGAAGCAGTTTCTTGATCTCGCGCTCACTGTAGATCTTGCCCGTCAGCCTTTCCTTGGCGAACGCAAATCCTCCACCAAGTATTAAGCCGAAGGCCAAGCCAGCGCCGCACAACATCAGGCGATTCGGCTTATAAGGCTTAGCAGGAAGGTTCGGAGGATCCAGCATGCGAAAACGCTCACCTTGCTGTGTCTTCTCGAGATCGGTCGACATTTCCGACTGGTTCTTCTTTGCCAGCAGAGATTCGTAATCCGTTTTAGATTGATCGTAATCGCGGTTTATGTCGGCAAATTGTTGTTCCATGACCGGCGCCATGTTGAGCCGTGCCTGGTATTGATTAATCTTGTTCTGCTCGTCTTTTATTTCTGCTTCGCGGCTGGAGATTTCCAGCCGATTCGCCTTGAGCTGACTTTCCATCTCAAGCATTGGACCGGTTTTGGCGTCGAGCGATGAGGGGCCGTTCGAAGTCGTGGGAGCGCTCGTCGCAGGATTGCTCATGTCGGCAACAATTTTTTCGCGTATCTTCTCGGTCCGAGCGATCTGTTCCTTCGTCTTTCGCACGTCGGGATAGTTGTCGGTGTAGTGAGACGTGAGATCGGCCAACTGTGCTTTCAGCAAATCCAATTGTTTGTCGACGGCAGCCAGCCCCGACGGGCCAATGGCCTCACCTGATTTCGAACTCTGTCCCAGCGAACGATACTGGTTGGTGAGAGACTCCAGATAAGCGTTTTGCTGCTTCGCGCGGTTCAAGGAGTCCTGATTCGCCTGCAACTGATTCTGCAGGCCGGTCAGGATCTGTAGATTGCTTTGCGTCTGGGTCGGCAACTCGCCCAGATGCTGATCCTTGAATACTCGTAGTTTCGCCTCCTGGGCGGCGAGATTTGCCCTCGCTTGGGTCAGTTGATCCTCAAGGAATTTGGTCGTGTTTTCCGAACGTGCCTGCCGCTGTTCGAGATTTTCTGTGATGAACAGATTGGCTAACTCGGCCGTCGCAGCCTGCGCCATTTTAGGATCTCGGCTGGCATAGTAAATATTGAAAGAAGATAACTTCTTGTCGTCGCTGTGCGTCAGTTCGATCTCGATATCCTTACGCATCGACTCGACCAGGTCGTCGGGGCTTTTTCGCTTGCGAGCTGTGCTGTAGAGACCCAAACTGTCGATAATGTGGAGCAGTCGCGTGCGGCTTAAGATCTGCTGCGTGATGCTATCCAACTGACGCTGAATGTCGCTGTCGATGTTCGATTCGACATACTTCTCGGGCACAGAAGGCTGCTCGACCAAAATAAGCGTGCCCGACCGGTAGGTCGACGGAATCAGCCAACTCGCTCCCCACACCAGAAGCCAGCCGAAGAAGAATGGAATCAGAAACTGCCAGCGCCGTCGGCGCACGATTCCCTTGATCTCGGACAACTCGGGTAGCGATCCAGATTGTTCTAAGTCTTCGTCCATGTCTACATTCCTAAAGGTTTGGCCCATTGATAGGACAGGGTCACGAACAGTCGATTTCGGTTCGCGTCGAGCGCCGAACTTGAGCCCGGCACTCCGAACTGCTGCTGAAAGTCGTGCGTGTAACCCATTCTCAGCCCAACACTCTTGCCCACGTTGCGATCGAGCGAAACTCCGACCGAAGTCAGGTTGATTGAGGTCGCGCTCGTTTGGAAGGGGACAGTCAGAGATTGATTTGTTCCGTGTTGGGCGGTAACGGAACCGGACCACGAACGAGTCAGTTGACGGCGAAATGTACCGTGGATCGTTTGCAAGAGTACCGTGCCCAAAATTCCGCCGCCGTCACTGATCATGCGGGAATAACCGGCGGACGCGCCCGTATTTTGAGTATTCCAGCCGAACTCTGCGCCCCCGCCTACCGACCAGTTATTCGTCTGGGAAACGGTTGCCCCGCCCGCGGTTAAACCTTGATTTTCCGCATACTGGGGGCCGACGAAACCGGTCACTGAGAGGCGCTTCGAGAGGTTCAGCGTGTCGATTGCGTAAAAACTGTGCACCCGTGTTTCGCCATTCGGGTCAAACGTAATGCGCTCAAAGCGGTAGGTGACGCCAGCCCAGTCGCCATGAAAGAGCTGATGCAACCAGAAAGCGGACCCGGCCGCGGTTTGCGTGTTGGCCAATTGCGCTTGCCCCGCTACTTCACTGAAATGGGAATCGTAAAAAGATCCACTCGCGCCGATAAGGTCGTTCAAGGCAAAGTGATTGTTGATCTCGACAGTTGTCCTATCGGACTTCTCGTTCGCGAGAGGAGTGATCAGACTGGAGTTCGGACCGCCCGCACCGACCACAACGTCTCCGCCATTACCGGCATCGAAGACCCCAGTCGTTACCGAGAAGTTCTCCGCCACGTGCAGACTCCAGTGCGGGCTTAGTCGATATTGCGAATCGAAATTCAAATTATGCGATCCCTGATTCTGGGCTGTGAATTTTTGGTTCACCGTGAGGCCCCCCGCGTACCCGAGCGTCCAGCGCATTCTCGAGGAGGTCTCATCTATCTTAATATTAGGAAAGACCGATTCGCTCGTGTTGCTCTCCGCTCCGCTCGAAAGCAGTAGTGGGTTATCGTCGTAAGCGGCGCCGATATTGATGCCACCGCGAAGATAATTCGATCGCTCCATTTCAGACAGGGATGCTGATGATATGCCGATCCCGCCCAACAGCGCCGGTATCTGCGGCAGAGTGCTCGCCGTGTCGCCTGGGCCACTGTCGCCTTCTATCCCCGCAATCGCAGAAAGTGGCGCAACTGGTGCCGTTCTGGAACGGGTGTCCACTGACCCGTTAGTCTGGTCTGGACTCTGTGAAGACGACTCCTGCGCCGCACCGAAGACTGGAAGTCCGGCCACTATGACAACGAGAATCAGGCAGCGCCGAAAGCTCATCTTCAATCCGTGAGTCTGCAATTACGGGATCACTACCGTATCGCCGGCTTGCAGTCGGATATTTTGTTCTGGGTTCTTCCCTTTGATGACATCTTTGTAGTTGAACGGAATCTTCTTTTGCGTTCCATCGGGAGCCTGCCGGAGAACATACATCGACTTCTGCTTCGCAAAGTCTTTGAATCCGCCCGCCATCGCCACCGCGTCAAGCACCGTGGTCGCGCTGGTCAACAAGTACGCACCAGGGCGGGCGACCATGCCCAGGATGTTCACCTTCTGACTCTTGCTGTCGGTAACAATCACCGTCACTTCGGGCTCTGAGATGTAGTTTCTCAGGCGCTTCGCAATCTCCTGCTCAAGTTGTTGCGGGGTTTGCCCGCTCGCCTGTAACTCCCCTACGAGCGGCAGGGAAATCCTTCCGTCAGAGCGCACAGGAACGGACCGAGATACATCGGGTTCCTTCCAGACGCTGACGGATAGAACGTCGTTCGCCCCAATTACGTACGAATCATCCGAATGCGCTTTCTTACTATCGGGATTACCTGCCGGCGATTGAGAAGCAACGGCCGGCGGCGCCTGCGATCCGGCACCAGACTGCGCGGCAGCTCCCATCGATGTCGACACCATAGCTGCAAGGATCACCATCAGCATCGCTCGATGAGCTGTGATAATACGCATTGTCCTGATTTGCATCATTGTAAGCGTCCCCTACTTCGCTTCGCGCAAGCCGTCGGCGGCAAACAACCGTGTAGACTCGGCGGGGGGCGAGAGATGGTATTCCTGAATTTTATAGAGCAGAGCACGGTAGCTCACATTCAACAACCGGGCGGCCGCTTTGCGGTTCCAGTTCGTCTGCTCGAGAGCTTGAGCGATTGCACCCCGCTCCGTCTCGCCTTTTGCGTTTCTGACCAAGAGTTTCAACGATGAGGGCTCTTCGGCGGCATGCCCGTTGGAACCGTTGAAACTGGCTGGTGGGTGCCCGTTTCCATTCCCATTTTGCGCCCTGTTTATGGCTGAGTCGGAACGGGAATGTAATTCCCGGAGCGCCGCAGCCTCGTCGCCGTGTGCCAAGAACCGTTTCGCGAAGTTTTCCAACTCGCGCCAGTTGCCCGGCCAGAGATACTGTTGGCATGCGTCCAACAGAATGCTCGAAAAACGCGGAGCCGGAACACCATAGCGTCGGGCCAGTCGGTTCATGACGTGCCCAATCAGCAGCGGAATCTCCTCATGCCGGTCGCGCAACGGCGGTACCCGCAATTCAAAAACACTCAGGCGGTAAAACAATTCTTCTTGAATTCTTTTTTCTGACGCCGCCCATTCCAGATCGCCCGACGTGGCGGCAATGATACGCACATCCGCACGAATCGGAGTCTGGCCTCCGCAGCGTATAAACTCGCCTGTCTCGAGCATTTTCAGAAGCCGCTTTTGCACCGCGCTCGGCATGGCGTCGAACTCATCCAACAAAATCGTTCCCTTGGCACACTGTTCAAACTTTCCTGGAGTCGATTCTGGCTTCCCGTTCGCCGCTGAATGTTCGTATCCGAACAACTCATTCTCCAGCAGGTCGGAGGTAAGTACTGCGCATTTAACGCGGAGAAATGGGAAACTCGAGCGGATCGATAGCGAATGGATAAGCTGCGCCGCAGTCGTCTTCCCGCTACCCGCTTCTCCAGTGATCAACACCGGAACGTCGGTCTGGGAAAGCAATCCAGCTTGCGTGCGCAGACGGCGCGTGGCCGGACTGGCCGCAATGAAGTACAGCTCTTCGCTGATTCGCTCGATTTCTGGTTGATACATTTTTTATGGGGCCCGGTCGTGAGTAAGGTTGTTTATCTGCGGATCTTCCAATTCGACATCGATTGGAAACGTTGAGGAGATGAAGCCGGGTGCAGAAGATCTATATGGGCTCGACGCTGTATCCATCGATCCGAACAGCCATTGAACGCTGAATCGCATCCACGGAGATAATCAGACTGTGGTCGCCATTTTCCGAAAGGAAGACGCCTTCCACTCCGTCCATCGCCCCGCCCCGCACACGCACCCGTTGCCCGACCTTGAGAAAAGGGTAGGAACGCCAAGGTGCCGTTTGGGTCAGAACCTTTTGGATACTTTCGATCTGATCGTCGGGAATCGGAAGGCTTGCGCCGCGAGTTCCGACGAAACCGTGCACGCTTTCGATTTGGTATACGTGCGTGCGATCCTGCTCGCTGAGAGCCGAGTGGATAAACACATAGCAACTAAACAACGGCACTTCCACTTTCTTCTTACGATCACTCCAGCGGTGGACTTCCATCGTCGTCGGCACAAAGGTTTCAATGCCACGGTCGCGCAAACGCCGCTCGATGGCCTTCTCGTGACGTGCTCTCGTATGGAGCGCGTACCAGCGCAATTCGCTCGGCACTGCAAATGGATGCGAGTGGTCGATTTCGTAAGTTGGGTTTGAGGTACTCATAGCTTCGCCCTCTGGGTCCCATTGATCCAGGACCGCCTGTTCGACACACGAAGACACACCTACACGCCAAACGGGGGAGAGAAATACATCAGGAAAAATAGGGGGGAAGTTCTAGCTGTCTGAACTTAACCTCCCTTGCAAGACGGTGCAAGTGGTAGGAGTTCCTAGGACGATTTGACTCTATCCGGTCGGGGGCTGTTTATCTCATTACGAAGGTGCATGCCTCGGAGATATTCTTCCTTGGCACAGTCGTGTGGTGGGCATTTGATTGGCCAGACTGAGGTCTGTTTTCCTCTTCAATTCACACTTGAGATAAGGCCATTAGTTGTTGCATCACAAGCACTTGCTCGCCGAAATCTAAAAGCCAAATACTTCCGAACGAAATTCTTTCTAGAACGGTCGGCAGTTGCACTCGTATGCAACGATTACTAACTTTTACAATAGCGCGTCTGGATTGCATTTTCTTGCATAGGTTGCAGTCAGTTGCTTGCCCACCAGGCTTTTTAGTGCTACAGTTTCGCCTGTAGAGACTGTTGTTCTCACGGTAGCGAGAGACTCTGGCCGGCTCTGCTGCACTTCTTCTTCTCCCCCACTGCCGACCGGCGTTTTTTGCGAACGGAGCGAGTTCAAGTCCCCCATCCGATTCGTACCGTCATGTACTAGTTCAGGAGGCCTCGATGCCAACGCGCGAGGAAGTGGGCTCAGATTTTGTCAGTATTGTGGTTGCAGACGGCACACGCATCCACACTCAACTATTGGCCGACGCACTTCGCAACGACCGGGGCTTGCAAGTTGTAGCGGCTGCCTCGAACTCTGAAGAGCTCATTGCCGCGGTTACCCGCGTGCCGATCGATGTTGCGGTCATTAGTCACAATCTCGATGACCAACCCGGCCATGGCACACAGGTCTTGCGCGAGATGCGCGTCCTCAGGCCCCAAATCAAAGGCGTTATTCTGCTCGACGGCTCGAAGCCCGAAGAGGTGCTGGAATGTTTCCGCGCCGGCGCCCGCGGCATTTTCTCCAAGCAAGAGCGTCTTGAAATGCTGTGCAAATGCATTCGCAGTGTGCACGAAGGCCAGATCTGGGCACGCAGTGTCGATCTGGATCATGCGCTTGAGGCCCTTGCCACTTCGCCTCTGGTTCGTACGACGAATCATAAAGGGATCGAACTGCTCTCAACTCGCGAACGTCAGGTAATTCAGCATGTGGCCGGCGGTTTGTCCAACCGCGAAATTGCCGAGGCTCTCGCACTCAGCCCACACACTGTCAAAAACTACCTGTTCCGCATTTTTGACAAGTTGGGCGTCTCCAGCCGGACGGAGTTGCTCTATCTGACCATGAATCAGCCGCAGTCTATTCCCTCGACCAGCGACGGAGAAGCGAAAGCCTATTCCGCCATCGTCGAAGCGGCTGAGGCCGGGGATCCGACCGCACAACTGCTAATGGCAGAGCATTTTTCTAAGATTAAGGACATTGCCAGCGAACCGGATGATGAGGTGCTCGGCCTCCAACCGGCCTCAGTTTCCGCTTACATGTGGTATTTGCTCGCTGAAAAAACGGCTGCCCCGCTGCGGGAACGGATCGAAGAGGGCAAGAAGAGCGCTCGCCTGGCTATGTCTCCGGAACAATTAGCGGAGGCGGAAAACCGAGCCGCAGCCTGGCTGAAGAACACGAAGAATGGCTTGAGGGTCGCGATTGAGACCCCGGCTGGAACTCACAAGATGCACGCTAGTGCTCGGTAACTCGGCTTCCCGGACGATATTCGCTACAAGAGTAGGCCCTTCGAAAACATCTGGTTTGTTGAGATTTTCTTGGTGTCATCGGTGCGAATCGCAAACGCTTTCTTTGCGATCAAATCAAATCCCTTGCTGCGAGCAATTTTCTCCACTCCAAGAAGATCATCTTGGGCTTCGGCGCTCTGGCCAAGCTTCTTTTTCAATTCCGCAAGGGACAGCTGAGACTCAAGTTCAATCCCGACGAGATGATGAGCACGCGCGCTTTCGAGCGTTCGCCGCAATTGGGCAAGCGAAGACGTCGAATGTCCAGTCGCCAGTTCGACCCGGGCGGAAGCGAGATCAAACTCAAGCCGGTTGAGTAGATTTCTACTCTTCAAGGCAAGCGATTGGTCCACTTGCTTTTCATTGGCCGCCTCCAAGAAGTTGCCTTGAGCAAGCAACGCATACACCAAGGCAACATCGGAAGCTAATTCATCGTCGGCTTGGCCGTCCTGACGAAATTGTTCTTTGCATTTGCGGATCACGCTCTCCGCATCAGAGGCATGTCCTTCTTCAATCGAGAGCCGCGCCAAAAACAGCTCCGTTTCCGCCACGCCTTGCTTATCGCCAATTTCTTTCGACAGAGCAAGCGAATCCAGGTAAGACCTGCGGGATGACCGCAAATCCCCCTGATCCGCAAGGACATCACCGACTCCATCTAGCGCATAGGCCACGGCCCGCTTGTCAGCAATCTCCTGGGCAATGCCCTGGGCCTCCTTGTAACCGGTGAGAGCTGCCGCCAATTCGCCACGCAGTCTTGCAATTTTGGCCAGATCGGCGACAGTTAGCGCGATGCCATCTTTGTCTCCCAGTTTCCTGCTGCCCGGAATCGCGTCCGAGAGAGCGCGTGCCGCTTCCGTCAGATTTCCGCGGGACAAAGCGATGTCCCCCAGATTACCGGACGCTGTAGTGATACCTTCCAGATCACCCACCTGACGAAAGACTTTGATCGCTTCCCGATACATCGCTTCTGCACGATCCAAGTCGCCCTGTTCATAGTAGAGGATGGCGAAATCGGCGGTTGTTCGGGCTTCATTGTCTCGATCTCCAACCTCCGCATAGCTCTTGCGAGCATGGTCACAATCTTGGGCGGTGGAGTCTCCATTGCCGATCTGACAAAGAATTCCATAGGCTCGTGCGACGAAAAGTTGCAAGCCCTGGGCGTTACCTTTTTCGATAGCTCGCTGGGCGGCGGCCCGGGCCTTGACGACATTGTTATTAACCCACGCGCGCGCTTCCAGGTAATCTATTCGCGGGTCGTCGCC
Organism: uncultured Acidobacteriaceae bacterium; assembly: GCA_963846085.1. Lineage (GTDB taxonomy): Bacteria > Acidobacteriota > Terriglobia > Terriglobales > Acidobacteriaceae > Acidiflorens. The sequence continues at coordinate 842,692 of CAWJUN010000001.1, forward strand.
GGAAGGCGCGGGCAGATGGCGAACCGTTTCCAAAGTGTGAAGCGCATCGTCCGGACTGACCCATCGCTGTTCCTCAGCGAGTCGAAGGCCGTAGTCCAAATTATCTGGAAACTGGTTAAGCAGTTTCTGATACGCATCAATAGCTCGTATCCGATCTTGAATCGTGGAGTAGTACTGTCCATCGATCAACAAACGCTCTTCCGGCCCCAAATGCCCGGAGAGAGCGCGTGCACGTTCGATTTCAGCGCGAGCCTTCGATGCGTAGCCCAGATGATTCCAGGCATCCGCCAACGCGGCGTGCGCGAGAGGATAATCAGGGTCGGCAGCGACGGCTTTTGTCAGCAGATCACGAGCGTGACCATAGTCGAACGCCCATAATCGTTCCTGGCCCTCGGCATAAAACCGTACCGCATCTTGATTCGAAGGAAGAGCAGCACGCGCCTGAAGGCTGGCTTGGGCGGAAGCCGAACCTACCCCCAAACTCTGCCGAAGCGCCTGACCTGCCTCAGTAGCGAGTTCGAACAGGTTTCCCTCGTTGCCTGTAAAGGATCTCTCGGCAATTGTTTCGCCGCGAACTGTTTCCTGCGCCCGAACATCGAGCCGGATTCGTTTCTCCCCGTCTCCGGACAGGGTAGTATATGAACCTAAGATCACAACATCCGCACCCGGGTTAGTCCGCAGACGATCGAGAGTCGTTTTGGCGAGCGTATCTTCGTCGGCTAGGGGCAACTGGTGTTTGACGCGGGCCACGTCTTCGCCTGGTAGCATCCGAAGCACACCATCAGACGCCAATTCCGTATTGAGCATTTCGGAAAAAGCCGGCGACAGCCAATTGTCCTCGGGGCGACCGGCGAGATTACGGAAGCCAAGAACTGCAACCGACCGGCGAGTCCGAATCGGGCTCCCGGAGCCATCTGACGCGAGCTTGGTGGAAGGGCGTCGTGGGAGTGACCGTAAACCATAGATCGTAGCCCCAACCAAAACAAGGAGCACGAAGACGCCTGCGAGCCAATAGCGGCGATCGCGATCCGCACTAGTCTGCCCGAGCGTTGCGGTGATATCTGACGAGACGATTGGTGCGGGCGTCTCGGCTTCCCCCGAAACAGTTGGGCGAATAGGGTCCTCGGAGCCCAAAACTGTTACCGGGGCCACGAACCGGTATCCCCGCCGCGGAAGGGTTTCCACATAGCGCGGTGCTTCGGCATCATCGTTAAGCGCATCCCGCACTTTTCGGACCGCTACGCCAAGGCTGTTATCGAATTCAACGAAGGTATTCTCTGGCCACAGGCGTTGCCGGACTTCCTCGCGAGTGACGATCTCTCCCGGCCGCTCTAAAAGCATGACGAGCAGTCGGTAGGGGAGGTCTTGGACTTTAACGCGGGAGCCATTCCGCGCCAGCGACTCCTCTACGGTGTTCAGTTCGAACGGGCCGAAGCGGTAACGGGGCCCGTTGGGAACCACTCCTGCCATGCCCGCCCCCAAGTTCGAAGATGGTAGCACAGCCAGCGCAACCCTTCTCCTGTTAAGACGCGCTCGTAAGTTTATGTGGGGAAAGAACTTTTCTGTTAAAGGAGACTTAAAACCCAGTTTCATTGACCGGGGAACGGTTTTGAATCACAGTCGCGTTCGCCAGAGGCCGGGTGTCGCGTTCAGAAAGCAATTTCTAGGACGGGGGAAGACGGGCCGGTCTCTGGAGCTTTTTTAGTAGCTGTTCAAGGAGAACAATTATGATCTGCCAAACTACATTGAAATACACCTTAAGCTGCCTGCATCGTGCCGTCTGGGCATTCGGGCTGCTGCTTTCGGTCGCCGCTCTGCCCGCCTTCGGGCAACAGATCCACCAGCTCTCCTACAATGGCTCGGCCTGGGCCGACCAAGATCTGAACGGAGCAGTCGCCCAACAATGGGCGATCTCCGCTTTTTTTACAACTCCGAACGATCAATTCCATGTCTTCTATGGCGGGCTTGACTCCGCCGATCTTCAACAACTTTTCTACAACGGTGCCAATTGGACCAATGAGAACCTCAACCAGGCGGTAGGACTGTATCAATTCAGCGGGATCAGCGGTTTCTCGGAGGGCAACTATCAGTACGTCTTCTACACCGGCACCGACGGGGACGTTCACCAAATGCTCTACAACAACGCTAATTGGGCGGATACCGATTTGACCGTTGTCTCGGGCACGTCGGCGATCGCTTCTAACGGAAGCAACATGGTCGCCTTCACGACTTCACCTGCCCTGCATGTCTTCTACACCGCTTCCGACTCCCACGTTCACCAGCTCTATGCCACCAATGGCACCAATTGGCAGGATCAGGACTTGACGGCTCAAACAGGAGCGCCCAAAGCGAACTTTGCTTACGGCATGGCTGGATTCAATATTGCCAACTTCCAATATGTCTATTACCTGGACACCGCCAACCATGTTCATCAACTTTTCTACAATAACGTTTCCTGGACCGACGAAGATCTGACCGAGCTGACCAAATCTTCAGCGACCGCTGAATTTTCCGACGTGAGCGCGTTCCTGATTCCCGGTACCAAGAAAATACGCGTTTACTGCGTGTCTGGTAAGAACCGTCACATCCTGCAGCTCGCTTCGACGAACAACGGCAAATGGAGCAGCTCTGACTTGACGAAGAAGGCGAACGCCTCCGTGCCCGACGAGCAGATTGTGGCGTATCCGAATGCGACTGGCGGCAAAGTGAATGTTTATTATGTCGCGGGACACAACGTTAACCGCATCTACCAGCCGACCGCTACGACCTGGGCTAACCAGGCCCTCACCAGCGCTGGAACCGCCGACTCGATCGATCAGCTCGCCGGCTTCTCGTTGAACAACGATCTATACCTCTACTACGTCGTGGATTAAGAACTGGCTGCCGAGGGCGCCCGCTGGAGGCGGCGCCTTCCCATCCACAGCTTTTTGATGCCATTGAAGAATTGCGCAAGAGCCTGAGGAGGCACTCATGACCAGCACAGCTTTTCGCCCACAAAAGGTACGCCGATCGTTTTTCGAACCAGGTATCTTATCGGCTCTGCTCCTAATTGCCTCGCTGCCTGCTTTTGGGCAACAGATCCACCAACTCTCCTACAACGGTTCGACGTGGACCGATCAAAATCTCAACGGAGCCGCTGCCCAGCAATGGGCGATATCTGCTTTTTTTACAACTCCAAACGACCAATTCCATGTTTTCTATGGCGCGGTTGAATCCAACGATCTTCACCAACTTTTCTACAACGGTTCGAGTTGGGCCGATGAGGACCTCAACCAGTCGACTGGCTTGTCCGAATACTGCGGAATATCCGGTTTTTCTGTGGGCAATTTTCAGTACGTTTTCTACACCGGTAGCGATTACGACCTCCACCAAATGCTCTATAACAACGTTGGCTGGGTGGACACAGATTTGACCGTCGCGTCCGGCGCAACTGCAGCTCCAGCCGGCAATACGCTGGTCGCCTTCACAACCTCGCCTGCCTTGCACGTCTATTACACCGCAAGCGACAGCCACATTCACCAGACCTATGCGACCGACGGCACCAATTGGCAGGACCAGGATCTGACCTTAGCGACCGGAGGGCCCTTGGCCTGCCAAGGGTGTCTGGGCATTACAGGATTCAACGTGGGCAACTTCCAGTATGTCTATTACCTGGACGCGAACGCCAGCCATATACATCAACTTTCCTACAACAATGTCTCTTGGACCGACGAAGATCTTACCGCGCTGACCAAGACTTCGCCGGCTTATTTCGCCGGCTTGAGCGCGTTCGTAATTCCAGGCAGCAAGACAATGCGCGTTTACTTCGTCTCTGGCAAGAACCGCCACATCGTGCAACTCTCTTCGACGAGCAACGGCAAGTGGAGCAGTTCTGACGTGACGAAGAAGGCGAAAGCCCCCGTGCCCGATGGCTACGCACCACTTGTGGCCATCCCGAACGCCACTGGCGGCGATGTGAATGTTTACTATGTGACCGGTCACGCTGTAAACCGCCTTTATCAGCCCACCTCGACAACTTGGGCCAACCAGGATCTCTCAGCCTTTACGAACGGCGCTAACCCCTACTCGCAGCTTGCTGGATTCTCTTTGAACAACAATCAGTACCTTTATTACGTCGTCGAATGAAGCCCCTGGGCGAGGGGCAGCCTATGGCGCGCCTTCCCGGCATTCCCTTTCTTTCTTTGAAGATTGCACCGCAGCCTTAGGAGGCTTTCATGACCAGCGCCGCTATCTATCCACGAACCGGGCACCGCTTGTTTCTCGGACTATCTTTTCTTTCGATTCTGTTTTCGCTCGCAGCGCTGCCGGCCTTCGGACAGCACGTTCATCAACTTTCCTACAATGGTTCTACGTGGGAAGACCAGAACCTTGGCGGAGGCCAAGCGTATGTTTTCTCGCAGATCGCTTCAATTCTGACGACGCCTAACAACCAGAAACACGTCTACTACTTTGCGGGAACACCATACCATCTGCATCAACTTTTCTATAACGGCACAAACTGGAGCGATGAAGACTTAACGGCTGAAACGGGAGCTGCTGAGCCAAACCAATACGCAGTTTCCGCATTCTCGATCGGAAACTACCAGTACGTGTACTACACCGATCTCAATTACGACCTTCATCAATTGCTTTACAACAACAGCAATTGGGCCGATACCGACCTGACGAAAATAGTCGGAGGTCCGCAAGCATTCGGGCAACTGGTCGCCTTCACCACGTCGCCCGCAATCCACGTCTTCTGTAAAGACGTCAACACCGGTCACATTCACCAAATTTTTAACACCAACGGCACAAACTGGCAGGACCAGGATCTAACCCTGACGACGGGTGGCGCTTCGGGGGACGGGAACGGATTGACCGGATTCAACATCGGGAACTATCAATATATTTACTTCCTCGACGACGCAGGTCACGTTCATCAATATCTCTACAACAACTCGAACTGGTCTGATGAAGATCTCACGGTACTAACCAAGAGTCTTCCCTCCCAATTTCAAGACTCCCTCGATGCCTTTGTAGTGCCTGGCACGAAGAAGTTGAGAGTCTATGTCCAGGATGAAAACAATCACATCTTGCAGCTCGCTTCCACCAACAACTTGAAATGGAGCAGCTCCGACTTGACGAAGAAGACAAAGACTCCGCCTACATTTCCGGGCACGTCCATGGCGGCCTTCAACACTGCGAATAATGAGCTCCAGGTCTATCACTTTTCGGGACAAGGGGACCTCGATCAGTTTGTACTTCCTGCGCACACCTCGACTTGGCAAAACGTCGATCTGACCGCTGAGAGCGGAGGCGCAGGGGTAACACCCTATGGCGGAATCTCTGTGCTCTCTTTGCAGAACTTACCGAATGTTTTCTATCTCGGCGATTGAAGCGTGGCTTGCGACAAAGCGTCGGCAGTGAGCGGTGAGTTCTCCGCAGACATTTTTTCGGGGAAATCAAATTTCAGGAGACAATATCATGCTAAGCAATCGTCGCTTTCTTTCGACCACTCTTTTACTGCTCGTTTCTGTCGGATTGTTCTGCGTTTCCAGTCAGGCGCAATTTTCGGCGAAACGAGTTTCCCGATTTGGCCGCAATCTTGACACGCAGACGTCGCCAGCGCCTTCCCTCGCGGGTTCAGGAATCGCGCACACGCCGCAGGGTATAACTTTTACCTTCGGTCTTATCGATTTCCCGCGTTCTCCAGACAGCACTGCGCAGGGTCTGAACAGCCGAGGCGATATTGTCGGCCTGTATGGTCCCAATCTTCCCGCGTACGAAGGCACTGAGCAGTCTTACGTGCTTGAGGAAAATGCCTTTCAGGAACTCGTTTATCCGGGAGCGTCTTACACACTGGGACTCGGAATCAATAAGGGCCGGAAGATCGTGGGGTGGTACTCCGGCTCGGACGGGGAGCCTCATGCTTTTGTGCGCGCAGGGAAAAACTACAGCAACATTGATCATCCCGGTTCCGACTATACGATCGCCTCCAATATCAATGATGCCGGCGTAATCATCGGCACTTACTCCCAGAATGCGAGCGATATCCTCCACGGATTCATACTCAAAAAAGGAGTGTATACAACGATCGATCCGGAGGGATCGATCTTTACTGAACCCATCGGGATCAATTCCGCTGGAGTGATCGTCGGATTCTGGGTGGACCAAAGTCAAGTAAGCCACGGTTTTGTCTACCAGAGCGGTCACTTCACCACGGTCGACTATCCAGGCGCCAGTAATACGCAACTTAGCGGCATCAATGACCAAGGTCAGATGGTTGGTGACTACGGAGACGACGTCATCGTCGGCCAACAGGACTGGCCCACTCCCAACGCTTTTTTCCTCGACCAAGGAACCTTTACACCAATCCAACTGCCGATCGCTGATGTGCAGGTTACTTGGACCAACACCTTAGTCGGAAACGAATTCGTCGGGATGTATGTCGACAGCCTTGGCAACATTGAAGGTTTTTCAGCAACGACCAGCCAGTAGTGACCCCAGAGTTCGGGGACAATAAGAGCTTTTGTTTCGTCGCTTGGACCCAAGTGGTTGAGACAGCAATTTCCGAAGGAGAATGTTATGCACAGTGGCAAAGAAGTCCGTTTCCGAACTCTGGCTTTCGTGGTCTTATCGTTGCTTGTAGCCGCCGTCACGGCGGGACAAAACGTGGGGGCAACGCCTTCCGCTGAATCCTCGCGCAATCCCGTCAAGCAAAGACTTGAACAGATTCTTGAGCACTTTGGACAAACTCCACCGGCGGCTGTGGAGACGCAACCGCCGCCGGTTCGCGTCGACCCTCGATCGCCCGATGCTCATCAAAGGACTCCGCTGCTGGCGAGCCGCCTGCCGGGTGCGCCGATCGCAGCCGACAGATATGTCTTCGGCCGGATGGATCTGACTGCCGGCAGCACTCCGAACGGCGTCGCTACCGGCGCGTTTCAGACTGGCGGTCCGCAGAGCATCGCCATTGCAAATTACGACTCAGGGACTGTCTCCATTCTGCTCGCCAATGCTGATGGAACGTTTCAGCCGCACGTTGATTACGCCACTGGTGTGAGACCTGGCGCGATCGCGGTCGCTGATTTCAACGGGGATCATAACCTGGATTTGGCGGTCGGGAATTGGGCGAGCGGTACCGTATCGATTCTCTTAGGCAATGGCGACGGTACATTTCAAGCTCACGTCGATTATTCGGTCGGCGGCGGTTTCGTTGCCGCTCTCACGGTCGGCGACTTTAACCACGACAACAAGCTAGATCTCGCAGTAACCAGTGAGGTGACGGATTCGGTTGCCATTCTGTTGGGCAACGGAGACGGAACCTTCCAACCACAGGTGAGCTACGCAGCGGGCAATGATCCGCGAGCCGTCGTCGCCGGCGACTTTAACGGCGACAATCGTCTTGATCTCGCAGTCGTCGCCGGCTCGGAGCAGGTTTCGATCTTCATGGGCAATGGCGATGGAACGTTTAAACCTGCCGTCCAATACCAATCCGGCCCACTCTGCTGGTCGCTGGTGTCAGGTGATTTTAACGGCGATCACAAACTTGATCTTGCCATTGCCAGCATCGATGGCAACGAAGTTTCCATTCTTCTCGGCAACGGTGACGGCACCTTTCAGCCACAAGTCGAATACCGAACCGGAAACAGCCCCTATGGCGTGACCGCAGGTGACTTCAACGGTGACGGCGTGCTCGATTTGGCGACGGCGGATTACGGTGACAACACGGTTTCTATTTTGTTCGGAAAAGGAAACGGCACGTTCAAAGCGCGAGAAATCTACGGGACCGGTGCGCTGCCTTGGGCGCTGACCGCTGTCGATTTGAATGGAGATGGGAAACTCGACATAGCCATCGCCAATTCGGGCTCTAACAATGTCACTGTTCTAGCCAACGAGGGCAAGGGAGACTTTCAATCTCACTCCACCCTCGCTCTCGGGAATACAACCGTGCCTTTTACGGTCCGGGCAGCGGATTTTAACGGCGACCATATTCCGGACTTGGCTGTTACGGATTTCGGTACCAATACCGCGTCGATCTTGCTGGGCAAGGGTGCGGGTAAATTCAAGCCTCCAGTCACGTACACCACCGGCTTCAGTCCTGCCGGCTTAAGTCTCGGAGACTTCAACGGAGACGGACTTCCCGACTTGGCCATGCCAACGGCCGGGTCGAACGCCGTTTCTATCCTTCTCGGCAAAAGCGATGGTACTTTCGATTCTGATTCGGTAGTTGCGACAGGACAATGGCCCCTCGGAATCGCAACCGGCGACTTCAATGGCGATGGAAACCTGGATTTAGTCACAACCAACGATGATGTGAATACCGTGTCCGTCGCACTCGGCAACGGACGAGGAGGATTTTCAGCTCATGTCGACTACACCGTGGGGCTATACCCAGTCGCCATAATCGTTGCCGACGTCAACCTCGACGGCAGACTCGATGTGGTGACGGCGAACACCGGCGAGGATACCGTCAGCGTCTTGCTCGGAAAAGGCGATGGCACATTTCAACCGGCCCTGACTTTTGCTGCCGGCGATACCGTTTTTCAAATGGCCGAGGGAGATTTCAATCATGACGGCAAACCCGACTTGGCGCTTGCCAACGGAGGAGAAACTATCTCAATCCTGCTCGGGAACGGCGACGGTACATTTCAGCCGAGCGTCGATTATCCGACCAACAGCTTCGGTTTTGGCATAGTCACCGGAGATTTCAACGGCGACGGAGCGCTGGACCTGGCTGTGACCAGCAATAACTGCAACACTCCCGCCTCCAACTGCGTGGGTACGATCTCGCTGCTTTTAGGCAATGGCGATGGCACCTTCCAGCCGCGCGTCGATTTTCCGGGCGCAAATTACCCCACCTTTCTTGCAAATGCTGATCTGAACAACGATGGTGGGCTCGACCTGGCTGTGCCCGATGCCTACTTAGGAAAAGTGTCCATCATGCTCAATCTTCCGGTCATTGGCATCTTTCCCAACGCGCTGGACTTTGGCACGGAGAAGGTTGGGACGAAAAGCGCTCCACTCACCGTGACCGTTGGCAATCCTAGCGGCACACCCATCACGGTGAAGAAGCCAACGATCAGCGGTGCTGACGCCGGAGACTTCGCGCAGACTACAACGTGTCCTCTCTCTCCCGCCACGTTAGCTCCAGGGTCGAGTTGCTCGGTCGTCGTCACCTTGACTCCAAAAACCACCGGTGCAAGAGATGCGACGCTCAAGATTACTGACAGCGCGCCCGGAAGTCCGCAGCTCGTCAGCTTAGGCGGGAGCGGGCAGTGAATCTCGCAAGCGTAGGTCTGAGCCCACGCATCAACGATTCATGTCCCATATTCAGTTTTAGAAATTCAGAAACTAATCATCAAGGAGGATTCAAATGGGAACTCCCGGCAAAGGATTACCAGGACCGCTTACACTCAGCAGCCAATACTATGTTTACTTTCCGACCGCTAACGGCTCGATCCATTACACCCTCACGGGAGTCGTGGAGACGCTGGTTCAAGGTCAGGCAACAGGTACGGAATTTTTTCGAACTCAGATCATTTTCAATGTGCCGATTCCTGATTTGCCCTCGGGAAAGGGCCTACAGCTTGTTCACTGGGCGCCATTCGTAACTCTCAACTCGATTTCCAACGATGGCGTCGCAGAAAACGCTGGCTGGGCGGTTGACGATTTCGTCGTGCTGAATCCAGGAACGATCAGCAGTACGGTGACCGTGCAGGCAAGTCTGGCGGTGCGCGACATTGACGGCTTCATCCTGCGCTGCGGCTATGAGCTTCATCTGCTGGGAAACATTGCAGACATTCCGCCGTTTCACGGATAAGAGGCTCAAGACTGCGATCGTCTAACCTGTTAAGCCTGAGGACACCGCGTCCGTCGCAAACACTTGGAGAGAGGAAAACTCAATCGCCCGAAGAAGAGAACCGCGCTCTGGCGCGGTTCCTTTTATCTAATATGAAAATCTCTGTGCCGCTCGTATTTACGCTCACTCTTTGTTCGTTCTTGACCGCTGGCGCAACCGAGAGAGTGCTGACGGCCGACCCCTTGACCGGTCTTCCTCTTCATCCGGCAACGAATTCGCGGCTCAATCTCGGGAACGACCCTACACGGCTGCCAGAATCCCTTGTCTGCAACAGCAAAATTCAAGCCGATTTCTATACCATCTATAACGCAAAAGTAGATGCCGTAATCTCGTGGTACAGTTCCCGACTTCCGAATTTTAAGAGAACGCATGCCTACGTGGGCGGTCGCTCCCAGGATACCTTCTACAGCACCGACGGATCGCTCGCTATTTCTATAACCGGAAGCAAAGGCAAGTCAGGCGAGAACGGCGAAGCGTATTCCATACTCTACTCGCGCTCTCAACCCGGCCTCGGGGAGAAGACGATCATAGGCCTCAACCAGCAGAAAGTGATTTGCCAGTGATCACGCTGGACTGGAGAAACGCTGGGCCGCAGATGCGGCCCGCTTCAGAATATGCCTCCGATACGCAGATCGGCGGCGGGGCGAAAAAAGTCGCATAGTACTTCCTTCAAGTCGTGATCGAGATCTGCCCTCTCAATACCACCTTCGGCGGGGTAGTCACAATGAGCTCATAACTGCAAGACGTTGCGTTGAAGTTTTGCATAACCTTGCTCCTGCACCCACACGTCCAGCGGGATCGAAGCCATTTCGTCCACCAGCGGTTCGGCCAATCCACTCGTCGTCATGTCGACTGTCTTGATGTAGGTGCGACAGCTTTCGCACGCCTCAGCCCGCACATGCTTGAGTTCTTCAGCCGTATATACCGGCAACTTCTTGTAATCCTCCTCCCCGCACCCGGGACATACGATGCGCCGAAACTCCCATTCCGCGAGGCAAAGCGAACAGACCATCGACCGCAGTCCGCCATCTCCCAGAGGCCGCAAAATTCCGACACCTGGTTTTCGTTTGCAAAACGGGCATGCAAATGGCGCAGGCCCCGTCCAACGCAAGTTGGAACGCACACGAAGCGCCGCCGCGTAAGGCTGGAGAAATGCCCGCGCAAAGAAATCGTCGGAACTTCTCGTTGACACCAACCCGTCCTCTTGCCAGAAACTGGTCAGCAACCGGAAATGTAATTCTTCGGTCCCATGTCCCAATTCTCGCGCTGTGTTTCGCAACAACTCCGGTCCATTCTGTTCGACGACCGACAAAAGTTCACCGAATCGAGCGATGAGTGACGCAGGAAGCGGTCGCGCGAAAGGCTCGGCATCGTCGAGCTTTCCGTCGACCGGAACGATCGTCGATGCGATCTCGTCGTAAAACCTCTCTTGAAAACAAAGAATTGCAGTATAAAAGCCGAGAATCTCCGAAGCGAAGGTAAACTCCGCGCCTAACTTCTGCGCCCTTGCGATCCTTCGCTGCCATTCGTTCTGCATCACTGGATTATCGATTGCGCTTCAGGGTCGCGCAACCGCTGGACATGGTTCCCTAGTTTGCACTCTTATTTTAGCGAAGGCGGATTTTCTTGCCGGATCAGCAGAGCAAGTCGCGGGAACAGGAAATGGCCCCCGGCGTCGTCGATCACATTGACCTGGCATGTATAAAAACCTTGTTTCAGAGGGGCGAGTGGCACATCGAGTTGGAAAACGGCGGCCTTTCGCTTTTTCTCATTTAATTCCGTAACCTCCACTTGAGAGCTTTCGTAAGCCTTAGCTTTGCCCTGGAAGAAGGCGACATTGGTCAAGAGACGGATGCCCGCCTTCCCTTCCTGCACACCTCGAGCATCGCCGCCCTTCGCTGCTCCTGCAGTTTTCAGCAACGCTGGATCGTATACCTCGTAGTAAAGCAGCAAATGCTGCGAGGGTGAGAAAACATGGGTAATGTTCGGAATAATCTCGGAGCCGTCATGCACCAGCGGATTCAAGGTCGCATTCTTGTTCGCTCGCTGCACCTGGTTCGCCAGTACCACAGAACTCATCTTCAGCGCCTGCGATTGCAACTCCGGCACCTCGATGTCAGTTTCAAACGACCCCATACGGCCGGTCTGATTCTCGCGCACGACGAATTTCAAATGATACTTGCCACTCAACAAACTCATGCCCGTGTCATATTGCACATTCTTTTTCTGCACCTCAGCCGATGTGCTCACTGCGAGTTTCACCGTGTCACGGATCCGGTTTAAGGGATGATGTTCGTTGTCGAGTACCATCCCAATCACATCCAGCGAAGCCTTGTCGCGGTCACTGCTGCGGACAAACGGAATCTGCGACCCTGGTACCACCAGCGAAATGGGAACGAAGAACTTATTGCCCTCCAATCGGAAATAAGCGACTCCCAAGTACAGCGGCAAATCCGTGGTGGGCAATTCCGACGCCAGTTCTTCCTCCAGTTGTCGCTCTTTGTCGTCCTGGGTGGAATGCTTATAGTCCGCCGGCGCATAATATCCGCGTCGATAGTCGATCTTCACCCCCGGGACTTTGCTCTTCACGACAATGTGCCGGTAACGTCCATCCCGCGCGGTGTTGGCGCTGTGATAGCCGAGCAGGTAGTACGTTGACGTGTCCTGCTGTACTCCCTTGAAAATTTTGCTGAAGTCGTTGGAGTCGAGAAAAGCGCGTCCGCCAGTGTCGCTCGCTAAAGTTACGAGCGTCTCCTGCGTGGTGAAATTCGAATTGAGTGCATTGAGTGTCGCCTGCCCGGAATACGGTGAAACTCCTCGCAGGCTGGCGTTCTGCGCCTCACCTCCCGCGACCAGCGCCTGCAGTCCGCGCATATCCATGGTGTATATCGCGAGGTTCGAGCGGACCGCCGCGTTTACCGCCGCGCGCAACTCCGATTGATTCTCGATGCCCGTCCGGTCCATTCCACTCGAAAAATAGATCAACGACTTCTTCTGTTGCACGTATGCCAACTTTTCCGCGACCGACCGCAGGGCCTCCAACCGCCGGTCGGTGTTGAAAATGTTGAACTCCGTGTCGTCGGCGGTAAATGGCTGACCGCTATCTGGTGTTCCCTCGGTGGTGCCCGTGCTGCCTTCCTCGAAACCTTGGCCGCTGCCCGAACTGAAAGCATCGAGTTCTCTCTTCAGCGCAGCGCGATCGGCCGTGAAGTCCTGATTCACGGTTAGCGAACTTCCCAGCGAGACAATCGACACCAGATCCGCCGGGGCCATTTGTGTATCTAGATAGCGTTCAGCTGATGTGACTGCCCGGTCGATTTCGTCCGGTTCCATCGCCGAAAGATCAAAGAACAAGACAATCAGACGACGATCTTTGAACAGCCCCATAGTGTCTGCCGCGGACGGCGAAGGCTTCGTCGCCCCAGACACCTCTTCAGGCAACGGTCTTGCCTGGGCCACATCCCCTGCCGGCAGCGCATCGACATCCTCCACATCGAAGGAAACGATCTTCTGCGGCTTGCTATCTTCAAGAATCGTGAAGTCTTCGGGCTTTAATCCCGCCACAAACTTTCCGCTCTTGTCCTTGACGGTCACGTTCACCAGTACAAGGTCCGACTCCGCGCGGAATACATATTCCGACGACTGCTGCGAAAACGAGGCGGCACATAACAGCGTCAGCGCTCCTAAAGCAGCTGACATCCGATTGGTAAGTCGTTTTCGAGTCGTTGTCATGTCGTCCGCTCAGAAATCAGAAACGAAAACGTGAGGTGATCGTGATCTGACGCATCGCCCCAGCCGCCGTCACCCGGGCAAACGTTGGCGAATTGAGATTTGTGTCAATGGACGAGTAATTCACAAGGTTAAAAATGTTCGTAGCCTGCGCCCGGAATTCCAGCACGCGCGCTTCTTTCAATGGAAAATTCTTGGTGAACGCCATGTCAAACACCTTGCTTCCGGGACCGATGATGCTGTTGCGCCGCACATCGCCATACGTCCCAGCAGCCGGTGCCACGAAAGCTGTGGTATTGAACCACTCTCCAATCGAAGGGTTCGCCAAGCTCACTGTTTGCCCCGGAACCAGGTTTGGCCGCAACGTTCCGTTCGTTCCCCCATTCACATCGTTGATGTCGTTGAGCAACCGCGGCGTGAACGGGAGTCCCGATGCGATCGTCCAGTCGCCGCTCCATTGCCAGTCGCCGAGAAAAGCGCGCCACGGCGAATTTCCCGTTAGCCAGCGTTTATCGTGTCCGAACGGCAGTTCCACGACATAATCGGCCGTGAACTTATGTGTCTGGTTGAAACTGGAGAGGCCGCGCTCGGCGGACAAATTAAAGGGATTCTGCGCCAGATTAGCCGCGCCGCCGCCCGATGAAACTCCGCCACCGGCCGCGCCCGTTCCTCCCGCCCCGAGCCCGGGAGTATTCGCTCCCGATGTTGTTCCCGCGCCTATGGAAGATGCATCGTCCAGCGATTTCGAAAACGTGTAGGTGCCACCGACTGAGAATCCCGCTGACAATCTCTTGCGCAACCGGACGGAACCCGCGTTGGCTTCGGAATCGGCCACAGAATTCTCGTAAGTAAATGCATCCACATTCGCAATGCGAATTCCGGTCGCAGTTCGGTTCGGAGCTTCCAGAATATCCAGATCCGTGCCCTTGGTACCGGTGTAATCCAGATTCAAGAGGAGCGTTGGTCGAATTTGCTGTTGAATGTCCAAGTTTCGAATCTGCACATACCCCAACCTGTAGTTCGGATTCACAGCGTAGCTGTTTGTAATGCCGCTAGGCGCTGGAAAACCGTTTTGCAACGTGAGTTGCCCAGGAGTCGCCTCCACATTGGTCTCTGTGGTTGCGAATGGCGGCTGCACCGAAAGTTGCTGCGCGATGCCCTGATAAGCGCCGGTGTTGTAATTGACGCCGTAGCCACCGCGAACCACCGTATTGGGAAGTGGCTTCCAGGCAAAACCGAGACGTGGCGCAAAGTTATTCCGATCCGGCCGCACCAGACTAGGTGGCAAACTGCCACTGTAGGTTCCCGCTTGTCCCGGCTGAATCGGCGTCACCGGATTCGAACCGAGCGGCAGAGCGGGATTCAGCACTCCCGGCGAAAGATCAAGATTCACAATCTGGTTATTCTCTTCCGTAAGCGGCGAAACGTATTCATACCGAACTCCCAAATTAAGCGTCAGATTTGCTCGCACCTTCCACTCGTCCTGTGCATACAAATCCCAGTAGTTACCGTGAAAATGTTCACTTTGTCCGAACTGCAGAGACGTTTGCTGCGGATAGCCCAACAGAAAGTCGGCAAAGTCATATCCCGTGCCCGGCACAGACTGGCCTCCAACGATCTGGGAAGTATTGACGCCGGTAAAGACAAAAGCCCCGCGTGGCGTGCTATCCGTCTCGGGATTCACCTGCACGCGGCGAAAATCTCCGCCCCATCGCCAGGTATGCTTGCCGTGATTCCAGATCACGTTGTCGGAGAACGTATAAGTCTGGCTTCGATTCAGCTGCGGCGTTGTGTCCTGCAGGCTCGCCAGATCCGTAAAAGAGAGCGTAGGCAGGCCCCAGTCGAAGGGGTTCGACGACACACCGGCTATCCCCAGACCACCCGTCACATTGTTGCTGAAAGCGTAGAGGTTCTGCGTTCGTGTCCGGTTGCGGTTAAAGTCGGCACGAATAACGTTCGTCAACTTTCCGATGCTGCGCGTATAGGACACAGGAATGTCAAAACTGCGAACAGTTGTGCTGCCCCCGACGCTGGGAAACGGATTCGTTAACGTGGCGGTTGACTGATGGTAGTGAAACCCGATCTGCAGGCTGTTGCGCGGAGCGTTGCGACCCCCTCCACCGCCACCGCCCCTACGGCCCCCCGCAGGGGCCGCACCAAAGCTGTGATTCACACGCACATTCAGATCGTCGCTGTCGCTCGTGGCGGAGGTTACGTAGTGGAAGTTTTGATAATTGCCCGGCAGGTTCGGGGTCGGAATGAAATTCAACAATCCCAGTGCCGCTGAGTTGAGGCTGGCCTGTGGAATCACGTTGCAGTTAGGGTTGCACGGAAAGGGAGCGTTAGTAAGAGGATTAAAAATCTGTACTGGTTGCCCTTTTTCGGGACCCGAACTGTACGTCACGCCGGAAAAGTTTCCCTGCCGCTCGAGCAGAGTCGGCACCGTTGAAAATTCGTCGAAGGGATTCTCTCCGTGTTTGCCGTTGAAATTGACGAAGTAAAAAGTCTTGCTCCCGCCGTGATAGATGTGCGGAATATTTAAGGGTCCGCCAATCGAACCCCCAAAACTATTCTGCAGATATGACGGCTTTTCGGTCGGCTGCCCGGTCAGGGCAAACGGCGACGCATTCAACGCCGAATCTCCCGCCCCGTAGTAAATCGATCCATGCGGACGATTAATATCAAATCCTCGTCGGCCAAAGACTCCTCCGCCGCCTCCAAATCCTCCGCCACGACCGCCGCCCCCGCCTCCTCCTCCGAATCCGCCGCCCCCACCAAATCCTCCGCCCCCGCCTTGCTGGCGGGCATTGTCGAAGCGCTGCTGCAATTGATCCGCACTCATCGAATTGAACGGATCGGAAGAGTTACCCGAAACTGCAACCGATTCTGTCGCAGTACCGGGCGCAATTCCCGGAACCGGCATCCCGGAAGGAGCGACATCCCCTAAAGAGCTCCCGCCCGCCGCACCCGCGTCCTGCCCTGCTTCGCTTTGAAATACAGAAAGACTCTGAAATCCGCGTCCACCACTCAGATTGGCTCGTCGCTGGGGACCTCCTCTCTCCGGTACCCGCGACAGCAGTACCAACAGAAAGTTGGCCTGCACTTCCCGATGCGACTCGTCTAACACAACTTCCTGCGAGCCCGCCGCGAAAGCCATCATCTCCACGCTGACGGTATAGCGCCCCTCGTCAGGAACCGTAAGCGAGTAGCTGCCATCGACGTCGGTTGACGTGGCAGACCGTTCTTTTTTGGTGGAGTCGGTAATCACAACTCCCGCGCCCGGAATCGGCATATTTCCTGACTTCACGACACCTCGAATGATGCCTGGCTTGGGCGCCGAGGCCGACTGCGCTAGCAGCAGCCCAGGCCGAAACAGGACGGCATGACAAAGAAACACAAACCGCAGAGCGAACTCAAACCGCAACCTGTACTTGACCACTCGAGGCCGAACTGAGGATCCGTTCATAAATCGCTTGCGTTCGATACGGTTTGGGTCGAATCATACCGCGACGAGCAGCTTCAATCTGTAGAGTTTTGTTAAGCGCTCTTTAGAATCCGTCGTGAACCGACGCTTGTGGAACGAGGATTCGACGCTTTTATGCATAACCATTTGCGCTCCCACCGTTTGACACCACTGGACGGACACAATCTTCAGCCGTTAGAGTATGTTTCTCGCCGAAACAATGCGAAAGACAAAATGAAACGCTCGCTTCAGGCCATTGCGATCGGTCTTTTACTCTTACTCGCGGTCGTCTACGTGGGCGATTATTGTTCCGTGCGTTTTCAGATTCCGCGAGGACGAGGTCAGTTCTCCCAAGTCACCGTAACCTCGATGTACGCCATTCACGTAAAAAACGGCAAAATCCAGTACGAGCCCGGAGATCAGGAAATCGACACCTGCGTCAATTCGTTGTTTCCGCACTTCGGAGACACTCCTTGTTGGTATCTGCGCCGTCACACCGACAAGATCATTAATATCTGATCGAATCCGCTTCTTACGCCAAGCCGCAAGCAATGGAGAGAAGACTTGTGGTCTTCCGAATTGACGATCCTGCGAAAGGCGCGCTATAGTTTTTCGCATCAGACTGTAAGCGTTAGACGTCGTCGTGGGCGTCTACAGACATTCACCTCCGCATCTTCCCGAAGCGCGGCACGGGGGCAATACAGATGGAGCTTTCTCGCAGGACCTTTCTCAAGGGCACTGTGCTCGGCGGCGCTGGATTTTCCGCCCTCGGCTTTGACCTCACTCCGGTCTACGCCCAGACCCAGTCGCTAAAGATCTCCCGCGCCAGCGAAACGCGCAGCACGTGTCCTTATTGTGCTGTCAGCTGCGGCGTCATCATCTACACCATTGGCGATAAGGCCAAGAATGCGATCCCGCAGGTTCTCCACGTCGAGGGTGATCCCGACCACCCCATCAATCGCGGCACGCTCTGCCCCAAGGGATCGTCCCTCCAGCAGGACATTCTCAACGACCGCCGTCTGCTCAAGCCGCAAGTGCGCCGTCCCGGAGGAACCGACTGGGAGGACATCACTTGGGAGCAGGCCTACGAGGAGATCGCGCAGAGAGTGAAGAAAACGCGAGACGACACCTTCCTCGAGAAAGATGCCGCCGGCCACACCGTCAATCGCTGCGAAGGCATCGCCTTCACAGGCGGCTGTACCGACACCAACGAGTTTAATTATCTCGCCGTAAAAAGTATGCGCAGCCTGGGGGTCTGCTACCTGGAAAACCAGGCCCGCGTTTGACACGGCCCAACGGTCTCCAGTTTGGGGCCCACCTTCGGACGCGGCGCAATGACGAACGGCTGGATCGACATCAAGAACACCGACATGATGTTGATCATGGGCGGCAATCCTGCCGAGAATCACCCCTGCGGCTTCAAGTGGGCTGTCGAAGCCAAGATTCACCGCAACGCGAAAACCATCGTTGTAGACCCGCGTCTCACCCGCACCGCCGCGAACGCCGACTTGTACATACAAATTCGCGCTGGCTCCGATATCGCCTTCCTCGGAGGCGTCATCAACTACGCGATCGCGAACAACCGCATCGCGAAAGACTACCTCGTCAACTACACCAACGCCGCCTTCATTATTAAGGACGGATTTAATCTCCCTGAGGACGGTCTTTTTTCCGGATTCGATACCGAGAAAAAGGTTTACGACAAATTCACCTGGAACTACGAAGAAGGTGGAGACCTGGCGGGCAAGCCCGTGGTCCCAACGCCCGCAGCGCAAAATGTGCACCCCGCTGCCGCCGCGCAAAAAACCAGCGACACTGGGGGAGGCCAGGGACATCAAGCAGGCGGCCCAACTGGACCGGCCGGAGGCGCAGGCGCCGCGCCATCCCTGCCCGGCAAAGTGGCCTTCGATCTCACACTCCAGCATCCCCGCTGCGTCTATCAGTTGCTGAAGAAGCAATACGAGCGCTACACGCCGGAAATGGTCGAGCGCATCACCGGCATTCCGCAGGATCAATTCCTCAAGGCCGCCGACCTCTTCACCTCCATCCGCAAAGATGGCGACATGAAAAAAGTCGCCACCATCATCTATGCCGTCGGTTGGACGCAGCACAGCTTCGGCACGCAAATCATCCGTACTGCTGCCATGCTCCAGTTGCTGATGGGCAACGTCGGCCGCGCCGGGGGAGGAGTCAACGCCCTCCGCGGCCACTCCAACATTCAAGGCGCCACCGACATGGCGGGAATCTTCGACATCCTCCCCGGCTATTTGAAGATGCCAAATCCCGCCGATGTCGATCTGGCCACCTACATCAAGCGCGTCACGCCTACCGAGTCCAAACCTGATCCGTGGCAGTCTTTTAATTACTATTCCAACACTTCGAAATTCACCGTCTCGCTCCTCAAAGCGTTTTACGGTCCCGCAGCCACCAAAGAAAACGACTTCGCTTTCCACTATCTTCCCAAGATCGACCGAAACTATTCCTGGGTCAACATCTGGAATGACATGTACGAAGGCAAGATCAAAGGCATCTTCGCCTTTGGCATGAACGGCGTGATGATCGGCCCCGACTCAAACAAGAATATCGACGCCCTGAAAAAGGCCGACTGGCTGGTCGTCTGCGAAATCTATCCCGACGAAACCAGCGAATTCTGGCGCGCGCCCGGCCTTACCGCAGCCGACCAAAAACAAATCAACACCACCGTCTATCGCTTGCCCGGAGCGGGTTTCGCCGAAAAAGATGGAACGTTCGTCAACTCCGCGCGCTGGCTGCAATGGAAGAACGTCGCCGTGCCTACGCCCGGCCAAGCTAGGCTCGATCAGGAAATCCTCGCCACCATCTATCTCAAAGTGCGCGAACTGTATAAAAAAGAAGGCGGCAAGTTCCCCGATCCTGTTCTGAACGCGTCATTCTCTTACACAACGCCTTACAATCCTTCCCTCGCCGAGGTTGCGAAAGAACTCAACGGCAAAGCGCTCGCCGACCTCACCGACCCGAAGACAAACACGACGATCAAGGCCGGCCAGCAACTCCCGGGCTTTGCCTGGCTCAAAGACGACGGCACCACCGCCTGCGGTAACTGGATCTACTCGGGATCATGGACCGAAGCTGGTGCCATGATGCAGCGCCGCGGCACCGACGACCCTTCCGGCCTGGGCATTTATCCCAATTGGGGATGGTCTTGGCCAGCGAATCGCCGCGTCCTCTACAATCGCGCATCTTGCGATCTCGAGGGCAAGCCCTGGGATCCGTCGCGCCGTCAGGTTTGGTGGGATGAGGCCAAAAAAAGCTGGGTGGGTGTCGACGTTCCGGATTTCAAACCAGATTCCGCCCCCAAAGATCACATGGGCCCTTTCATCATGAACCCGGATGGCATTGGACGTTTATTTGTGCCGCTCGCCGGCATGGCCGACGGTCCGTTCCCCGAATTTTACGAGCCTGTCGAAAGCCCCCTCGCGAACCTCTTGCATCCGCAGCAGTCCAACAATCCAGTTGTGAAGAAATATAAGACCGACATGGACAAGTACGCGCCCGTGGGCGGCGACTTCAACGTGATCTGCACCACCTATCGCTTGACCGAGCACTACCACTACTGGACCAAAAATAACCCCATGAACGTGCAACTCGTGCCGGAACCGTTCGTCGAAGTCCCCGCGGAACTGGCAGACCGCATGGGTATCCGCGGCGGCGAAAAAATAAAAGTCTCGAGCATTCGTGCCACCTACATTGCAAAAGCCATGGTCACGCGACGCATCAAGCCCATGAAGATTGACGGCAAAGAAACCTTTCAGATCGGCATCCCCATTCATTGGGGCTTCCGCGGCATAGCAGAAGACGAAGGCAAGACGGCGAAGACGTTAACTAACCAGCTAACGCCCACCGTAATCGATCCAAACGCATTTACGCCGGAGTTCAAAGGCTTCTTGGTAAAGATAGAAAAAGTGTGACCACAGTTCTCAATCCAAGTTCTCAGCAAGAGCGCGAGACACGGCTTTCTGAGAATTGAAAACTGAGAACTGACAACTGAGAACTGATTTATGGCAGACCGCAAGACTCTTCAAGCCGTAATGATCTCGGGCCATACCAATCCCTCGCCCGGCTTCGCCATGCAGCGCGACCTGGAAGTCTGCAAACTGGTCGACACCACCACCTGCATCGGATGCAAAGCCTGCGAAGTCGCCTGCGTCGAGTGGAACGACATGCCCTTCACTCCGACCACCTTCGACAACACCTACCAGACGATGCCCGAGACCGGCCCTCATTTCTGGAACCTCATCAAATTCAATGAGCACCAGAATCCCGACGGCACGATCCAGTGGCTCATGCGCAAAGACCAGTGCATGCACTGCGCCGATCCCGGCTGCCTCCATGCCTGCCCCGCCGATGGCGCTATCGTCAAATACGCCAACGGCATCGTCGACTTCAATCAGGAAAATTGCATAGGCTGCGAGTTCTGCGTCTCAGGATGCCCCTTCAACATCCCCCGCTTCAATCCCGAGACCAAGCGTGTATACAAATGCACGCTCTGCTCGGACCGCGTCGGCGAAGGACTCGAGCCCGCCTGCATCAAGGCCTGCCCCACCGGCTGTCTGAAGTTCGGCAGCAAAGACGACATGAAATTCATCGCCGAGGAACGCGCCAAACAACTCCGCGACAATTTCGGCTGGCAAAACGCCGGAGTCTACGATCCGCAATCCGTCGGTGGAACCCACGTCATCTATGTTCTCCACGACGCCACCGACCCCGAGCGCTACGGCGCCCTGCCCAAGAATCCGACGATTCCGTGGAGCTACACATGGTGGAAATGGCTCGCCAAACCCGTTTTCGGCACCTTCGCCCTCTTTGGCTTACTCGGTGTTCTCGCACACCACGTGATCAACGGCCCGCGCGTCCCTCAACCCGAGCCGCCGCAGAAGGGTGGCTCTAATACCGGAGGCCACAACTAATGTCTAGCCGAGCCATCGAACATTTCGACGATAAAGCCCGCGACACCTTCGAGCACGCTGGCCGTACTACCGTCTATCGCGGAGAACTACTCCGCCATTCTGTCTACGACCGCATCCTCCACTGGACCATAGCACTCTTTTTTTTCCTCGCGCTCTTCTCCGGCTTCGGCATCTATCTTCCCTGGCTCTTCCGCTGGTTCACGCCCGTCTTCGGCGGCGGACAACTCAGCCGTATCATGCATCCCTATTTCGGAGTAGCCTTCGTCTTCTTCTTCTCCCTGCAAGTCCTCAACTGGTTCAAGCTGATGCTCTGGGCCCCAGGGGATACCCGTTGGATGGGCAAGATCAAGGAGATCTCAAGCGGCGAAGAAAAAATGGATCCCCCCGAAACCGGATTCTTCAATGCGGGACAGAAGGTTATGTTCTGGGAGATCGTCGCCGGCTGCATCGTTTACATAGTCACCGGCACAATCCTCTGGGCGGGCGCATCCATCTTCGGCAGAATCGCCGTAGCCGTAAGCTACGTTCTCCACGACATCTCCGCCTTGATCATGCTAGGTGGAATCTTCATCCACATTTACCAAAGCACTATCGGGGAGCCTGGAACTTTTCAGGCAATGGTTCGAGGCGCCGTTAGCGATGCCTGGGCCTGGACTTTTCATCCTGCCTGGTACAAACAAGTTACCGGACGCGATCCCGAGCAGGCTTGCGAAGAAGCTAGACGTAAAATGTTAGCCGACGAAAGTCGGCGGGATCCTTCACCAATCACCTAGCCGCTGGACCAACTCCTCCGGCTCCTAGGGTTCAAGTCGCAGAGTAAGAACGTTGCTCGCCGCCGCCGAAAATTCCTTTTTCGCATCCTCTTCCACTTACCGCTGTAGCGGCTCTGCCGAAGCCTCGGTGCCCGAACGCGTAAATCCAAATTGCAGTTTCCATCCCCTGTTGCTCGGATCCCCGCTCGCTGCCGGAGAAAACTTCCAGTCCCGCGCAGCTTCCATTGCCACACGCTTGAAATAAGGACTCACCCGGCCCGATTCCACTTTCGCATTCGCGACGTTGCCGGCGGCGTCCACTGTCACTTTCACGCGAACCACGATCTTCCCGTGGATCGATCGTCTCCCGCCCGTAGACACATCGGGCATCACCCGCCGGACCACACCGTTGGAATTAACTCCGTTCGCGGCCCCCGCACTAGAATCTCCACCCGGCGTGGCAGCGGGGGCTGCACCCGTCGCGGCCGCCTCCGACGACACCGAGTTCTCACTAGGAGAGTTCGTCTCCGCTTGCTGCTGCGCTCCCTTCGCTGGGGCCACAGACTTCGGTCTTGGAATCAGTAAAAACGCAATCGCCAGTGCTGCCGCTAACGCCACCAGAACTGACCACTTTTTGGAGATTTTATTCGGCGCAGGCTTGCCCTGACCTTCGATTGACGGGACAACCACCGGCTTCGCCACCGTCACTGTCTTCGAGTTCGGCTTCTCTCCTCTTAGCAGGCGACCAATATCCGCAATCGTGTAACGCTTCTCAGCGTCCACCTGCAGGCACTGCTGCACAATTTCGCGAAACGGTTCGGACATCGGTGGCACAGTCGGAGCATTATTCCCTGCCCGATTCCACACTGGCGGGTGCTGCGTCAGCACTTCAACCAGCGCGAGCCCGAAGTCCCACACGTCCGATGCCGCCGAAAATTTGCCGCGCGCCGCCTCCGGGGGATCGTAGTCACTCGCTAATTTCGTGCTCGCGCTTTGGTCATTCAATAGTCTAAGACTGTCGCTCGACAACTTCACGAGGTCGCCCACCGCAAAAATATTAGACGGCTGGATGCGCCCGTGCACGTACCCCTTGCCATGTGCGTAATCGAGCGCCGCCAAGACAGGCGGAAGCATCCCGCCCGCCTCCTCAGCAGTCAACGCCCTCTCAGGAAGAATTTGCGAAAGATTTTCCTCCGCTAACTCCTCGACCACGTAGAGCAGCTTCGTTCCATCAAGTTTGCAGCGGCCTGCCTCGTAAACGCTCAGCAGGTTCGGATGATTGAGTTCGCGGACTGCCTGCCATCGCGATAATTGATTCTCCGCTCCAGCGTTGCGCGGGATTAACTTGATCGCCGCTTTTCTAGATTCTCCATCGCTGCCCTTCAGCACAGTCAGAAATACTGCACTGTGATCCGAGCCGCCCAGATAGCCCTGCAACGGAAATTTCCCGTCGATGACACGCCCCTCCCATTGCTTCCATGTCTCGCTCATTTGTTTTCGTTTCGATGCCGAACTTTGACGCTTGGTTTATCCATTCTTAGGTTCAGGATGTTCGACCATTCTATGGGACTGTAGGGAGGCGTCAAGCGCATCGGCAATGTATTTTCACTGCGCATCTCCGCGAGCCGTTACCCACTTCCCAGTCACGCTACAATATTGCCGTGGCCAATATTCCCCCAGAAATCCACGAGCAGCGGTATATCAGTCTGGCGACATTCCGAAAAAGCGGCGTCGCCGTCCTCACGCCCATCTGGTTCGCCGAAGAAGGCAACAAACTCTACTTCATGACGAACAGCAAATCCGGAAAATGCAAACGCCTCCGCAACAACCCGCAAGTAAAGATTGCGTCTTCCACCATCCGCGGGAAAATCACCGGCCCGGAATCTCCTGCTACCGCGCGTTTCTTGGGGCCAGCCGAATTCGCTCGCGTGCGTCAACTCATCAACGCTAAGTACTGGCTCGCCCGCGTGCCATTCTTGTGGCGCAACAGCGACGCCTATGTTGAAATTACGCCCGCCTAGCACGAAGCTGCATGATTCTGCGACTCCAACCGCGAAGTGGCGTCCGTGAATTCCTCTCCTACGTTCTGTCGTAACAAACTGTGTGACGCATGACGTTTACGTTGATTCCTTCATCCTGTTACCATCAAAGGTTGTTTAGCGATCAATTATCGGTTTATGTAGGCAATAAAAAATCCTTTTGGAGGCACCATGCCCGTAAAAGTTGGCATTAATGGTTTTGGACGCATCGGACGCAACGTTCTGCGCACTGCGCTCCTCGACAAGAATCTGGATTTCGTCGCCGTCAACGATCTCACCGATCCGAAGACACTGGCTCACCTGCTCAAATACGACTCCATTCTCGGCAACCTGAAGAACACCATCACCGCGGGTCCCGACAGCATTTCCATCGACGGCAAAGTCATCAAGGTTTTCAAAGAAAAAGATCCCTCGGTTCTGCCTTGGGACTCCGTCGGCGCACAGGTCGTCATCGAGTCGACCGGCCGCTTTACCGACGCGAACGACGCTAAGAAGCATCTGCGCGGCTCGGTGAAAAAAGTTATCATCTCCGCTCCGGCGAAGAACGAAGACATTACCCTGGTACTCGGGGTCAACGATGAAAAATACGATCCCGCGAAACACCACATCGTCTCAAACGCCTCTTGCACTACGAATTGTCTCGCTCCAATCGCTAAGGTCATCCACGAGAACTTTAAGATTCTCAGCGGCACCATGACCACGATTCACTCGTATACCAACGACCAGGTGATTCTCGACTTCCCGCACAAGGATTTACGCCGCGCGCGCGCCGCCGCCATCAACATGATCCCTACCACCACCGGTGCAGCCAAAGCGCTCAAACTCGTAATTCCCGATCTGGGCGGCAAAATCGATGGCTTCTCGATGCGCGTCCCCACGCCGAATGTTTCCGTCGTCGACCTCGTAGCTTTCGTCGAAAAGAAGACGACCAAAGAGGAAGTCAACGCGGCGCTGAAAAAAGCTTCCGAATCCGGCCCGCTTAAGGGTTATCTCGGATACGAAGAGAACGAACTGGTTTCCTCCGACTTCAAAGGCGACTCGCGCTCTTCCATCGTCGATTCTCCGATGACCCTTGTAGTTGGTGGCAACTGCGTGAAGTTGATCTCCTGGTATGACAACGAGTGGGGTTACTCCTGCCGCGTCCACGACCTGATCAACTTGATGGCCGCCAAGGGACTGTAATTTGATGCTCGTGTAGGGGCGGATGCAAACCGTCCGCCCCGCGGAGCAAAGCTCCGCAATCCGCGATGACCAGGTTTCATCGCCAATAATGCCGCCCCTCCGCTGTCCAAGACGGCAACGAAAATCACGGAGACTTTCATGTCCAAGCTTTCGATTCGCGATCTCCCTCTCAATGACCACCGCATCTTCATGCGCGTCGATTTCAACGTTCCCCTCGACGACGGCCGCGTCATGGACGACACGCGCATTCGTGAAACTCTTCCCAGCATCGAGTACGCCCTCCGTCACGGTGCGCGCCTCATTCTCGCTTCGCATCTCGGGCGCCCCAAGGGCAAGCCAAATCCAAAAATGAGTCTCAAGCCAGTTGCCGAGCGCTTGCGCATGCTTCTCGACAAAGAACTCTCTCGCGGCGAAAACGTTGGCTTCTGTCCTCAATGCGTTGGCGAAGAGGCTGAGGAGATGGCCCTCAAATTGGAAAAAGGTCAGGCACTTCTTCTCGAGAACCTGCGTTTCCACCCGGAAGAGGAGAAGAACGACGAACAATTCTCCAAGCAACTCGGCAAACTCGCCGAGTTCTACGTCAATGACGCCTTCGGAACAGCCCATCGCGCTCACGCGTCGACCGTCGGCATCACAAAGTTTGTGCAAAAATCGGCCGCCGGGCTGCTCATGGAGAAGGAATTGCAATATCTGGGCCGCGCTCTGCAGGATCCCGAACATCCTTTTGTCGCTATCCTCGGCGGCGCCAAAGTCAGCGACAAGATTGGAGTCATTCAGAACCTGCTTGGAAAAGTCGACTCACTCATTATCGGGGGAGGCATGGCCTACACCTTCCTCAAAGCCCAAGGAGAATCGGTCGGCAAGAGTCTTGTCGAAGAAGACAAGGTCGAGCTCGCCCGCGAACTTCTCCAGCAGGCGAAAACGCACAAGCTGAAATTCCTGTTGCCCACCGATCACGTCGTCGCCGACCGCTTCGAAGCCAGCGCCACGCCGAAAACCATTGCTCCCGGCGAACCGATTCCGGCCAACATGATGGCTCTGGATATCGGTCCGCAGTCGATTGCCGCGTTCGCCGAAGAAATCGAGGCCGCTCGCACCATTGTTTGGAACGGACCCATGGGCGTGTTTGAAATGCCGGCATTCTCCAAGGGCACATTCAAGATCGCCCACGCCGTGGCCGACAATGCCGCGGCCGTAACCATCGTCGGCGGGGGAGATTCGGTAGCCGCTATCAAAGCCGCCGGAGTGGCTGACAAAATCACACACATCTCCACTGGCGGAGGCGCTTCACTCGAGTTCCTGGAAGGCAAGAAACTCCCGGGAGTGGAAGCTCTAACCGAAAAGTAATCGGCTCAGAGTAATCTCAGGATCGGAATGTCGCATTAAAGGCGGGCCTCAAGGTGCGCTCCATTCACTCCTGAGATCGGAGACCTAACACCTGAGACCTCGTGTCCAATGTCCGACTTCGCAGCCAGACTGATCTTCACGAATGGCAAGACGCTCGAACTCCACGGTCCTGTTGATATCACCAAAGAGACGACCGAGGCCATAGTCAATGCCGCCAACTCGTCATTGCTTGGCGGAGGTGGCGTCGACGGCGCGATCCACCGCGCTGGAGGGCCATCCATCCTGCAAGAATGCAAGCGCATCGTCGCCAAGATCGGTACACTTTCCGCCGGGAAAGCTGTCCTGACTACGGGAGGACGGCTTCCGGCAAAATACGTCATCCACACCGTCGGTCCAGTCTATCGCCGCGGAGAGCGGAGCAACGCCGCCACTCTCTCTAGTTGCTATCGCGAGTCCATTCGCCTCGCCGACGACCACGGAATAAAATCGATCGCCTTCCCCTCGATATCTACCGGAGCTTTCGGATATCCTGTTCATGAGGCGGCCACCATCGCCATCCGCACTGTTAACGAATTTTTACCAACCTGCGTTCACCTCGAGCACGTACGCTTCGCGCTGTTTGATATCGCTACCTGCAATGCGTACGTTCGAGCCGCCGAGACGTTTTCCCAGAAGTCTTCATCAAATCCTGCCATTTTCGAGAAAGGTTGTTCATGAGAAAGAAAGTGATTGCCGCCAATTGGAAGATGTACAAAACTCCCGAACAAGCCCGAGAATTCTTCCGTGATTTCCTGCCCCTGATTCAAGGCCACGACCGTGATGAAGTTGTTGTTTGTCCAAATTACCTCTGCCTCGACGCTGCCATCCAATCGACCAAGGGCTCAATCGTCGCCATCGGCGCGCAGAATCTGCACTGGGAAAAAGAAGGTGCCTACACGGGCGAAATCTGCACCAGCATGTTGCTCGCAATCGGCGTCACTCACGTCATCATCGGACACTCCGAACGCCGCCAGTATTTCGGCGAAACTGACGACACCGTCAATCTCAAATTGAAGGCTGCGCTGGAAGCCGGACTCATTCCCATCGTCTGCGTCGGAGAAGTTCTCGAAGAGCGCGAGTCCAACTTGACCGGCGATGTCTTGCGCCGCCAGTGTCTCCGGGCCTTCAACAAAGTTTCAGCTAAGAAAGCTCACACCCTTGTCGTTGCGTATGAACCTGTCTGGGCGATCGGCACAGGCAAGACCGCGACGCCACAAATGGCGGCCGACGCTCACGCCATCATCCGCGCCGAAGCCGCTGAATCATTCGGTCAGGAATTTGCTGACAACCTTCGCATTCTCTATGGCGGGTCCGTGAAGCCCGAGAATGCCCATAGCCTCATGTCGGAAGCGGAAATCGATGGCGCTCTTGTAGGCGGAGCCTCGCTCGACCCCAAGTCTTTCGCGGCAATCGTCAAGTATTAGGTGTTTCTGTTATCCCGGCGAAGTGCGCATCAACTTCTTTCGGACTGAAATGTCGGGCGGTTTCCAACCGGGAACCGCCCGCTTCAGTATTTCGCTAGACAACTTCCGATCAAACATTTCTGTTTCCGATCTCAACCGCATCGTGTAGTATCTTGCGAACCTCGAGCCGTAACTTACTTTTTCGGCGAGGATAGCTCTTCATCGTGCATCTTAATTAAACATGCGAATTCTGGCGCCGCCAGCAGTTCCCGCTTCGACGCTCGCAACTTGTTTTAACAGCAAATGGTGCATGGTGCTTGTGGCGCTCGCCCTACGCCTCGCCGTCGTTGGCTTTCTTTATCCCGATCAGATGGATCCGAGCCGCAATCATTGGCATTTTGCCTTCGAAAATGGCAAAGTCGCCTACTCCATCGTCCAGGGTCACGGCCTCGGCAGCCCTCTTTTCGAAGACACTGGCCTGTCGGCTTGGCAAACCCC
Source organism: uncultured Acidobacteriaceae bacterium (assembly GCA_963846085.1). Lineage (GTDB taxonomy): Bacteria > Acidobacteriota > Terriglobia > Terriglobales > Acidobacteriaceae > Acidiflorens. The sequence continues at coordinate 871,931 of CAWJUN010000001.1, forward strand.
GATCTATCCTTACCTGATCGCTGGCGTCTTCAAGGTCCTCGGAACCTACAGCAAAGCATCGGCTCTCTTCCTACTCTCCCTGCAAGCGCTGTTTTCGGCCTTGACCTGCATACCAGTATTCTTTGTTGCCTCGGAAATCTTTAGCGGCGGTGTAGCTCTCGTTGCCGGATGGGCTTGGGCACTGTTTCCCCTGGGTATCTATTGGCCCGCGGAGCGCATCTGGCCGACCTGGCTCGCAACCCTTCTGATCACGCTTTTATTTTGGTTGACCCTACGCTTTGAGCGCGCCTCCCCTGCGCGCTCACGTACGTCGATCTGGAAATGGACGGGGTACGGCTTTCTTTGGGGATTTACCGCCCTCACGGAACCGGTTGTCCTGACTGCTCTTCCCATCATGTTGGGCTGGATTGGCATCCGTCGTTTGCAGCACCGCGAGCGCTGGTTGACGCCGTTGACCGTCTCTTCGCTCGCCTTCATCCTTTTTGTCAGTCCGTGGTTTATTCGCAACTACGAAATCTTCCATCGCTTTATTCCCTTTCGCGATTCCATGGGCCTGGAGTTGCTGCTCGGCAACAACGGCGACACTTCCTACTGGCTTTCCGCTTCAACCGGTTCGGCCCGCGCACAGAAAATCGGTCCCTGGCAAAACGAAGCCGAGTGGCAGCGCTTCAAGCAACTCGGCGAACTGGCTTACATGGAGGATTGCAAGCAGAAAGCTGACGCATTCATTCACACTCACCACCGCTGGTACGCCATCGTCACTGTTCGTCGCTTCGTTTTTATCTGGACTCATTTTTGGAGCTTTAGCTCTTATTACCTGGCGCAAGAACCCGACGATCCTATTAACGTCGCGTTCAGCACGCTCTTTACCCTGCTGACGTTGATCGGCCTTGCTCGCACATTCAGGCAAGATAAACCTGTTGGCGTTCTCTATGCCCTCGTGTTGTTCTTTTTTCCCGTCGTGTTTTATTTCACGCACGTTGAAGTGTATTTCCGCCGTCAAATCGATCCCATCATGGTCGTGTTAGCCGTATACGGCGTGATGGGATTCCGCCGTCGTCGAGGAATGCCAACTGAAGACCTTGCGGAGCAGGAATTGGAAACCGTTCTGGCAACATGAGATATGAGTGTTAGAACGCCGGCCGGCCTAAAGTAGTCTGGATGAGCAAAGCGCTTAATCAGTAACGGAGGACTCTTTTTTGCGCTGTTATCATTAATTCAAGCGAGGATCTCCCATGAAATTTGGCGTTATCATCTTCCCCGGTTCGAACTGCGATCACGATGCCTTTTGGACCGTCGAAAGCGTCGCTCATCAGAAGGCGACTTTCCTCTGGCATGACTCACACGATCTGCAGAATTGCGATGCCATCATCGTGCCGGGAGGCTTCGCCTTCGGCGACTATCTGCGCACCGGCGCCATCGCCAAGTTTTCGCCCGTGATGGATTCCGTCCGCAAGTTCGCCGACAATGGCGGCCTCGTCCTCGGCATCTGCAACGGTTTCCAGATTTTGTGTGAAGCGGGATTGCTGCCCGGCGCGCTGATGCGCAATGTTGGCCTGAAGTATGTTTGCAAGGCGGTTCAAGTCAGGGTCGAGAATAGCGAAACGCCTTTCACGAACGCCTGCAAGCAAGGCGAGGTCCTGAATATCCCCATCGGACACATGGAAGGCAATTATTTCTGCGATGAATCAACACTCGCTGAATTGAAGCGTGACAATCGCATCGTCTTTCGCTACGCCAATGTCCAGGGCGTGGTTACGGCTGACGCGAATCCCAACGGCTCTCTCGAAAACATTGCCGGAATCTGTAGCCCGGGACGCAACGTCCTCGGCATGATGCCCCATCCCGAGCGCTCAGCCGAACCCGAACTCGGTGGCGTCGATGGTTTCAAGATTTTCGAATCCATGGTCGGAGCGATGGCGGAGAAATAGGTCTCAGGCGTTAGGTCTCAGGTCTCAGGTGAAAAGCAAAACCGAACATCCAGCCGGTGATAGTGATCACCGCATGAGTTTTTGGGAGGGGTCACTCTTATTCTCGAACAGTCCTATGTTTGAGAATTATCGAGATTTGATCGCTTGGAAGAAGGCAAAGATTCTGGCTTTGGATGTATATCGCTGGTACTCGACGATTTCCTCGAGACGAAATCTACGGACTCACTTCACAAATGCGTCGTGCGGCGGTGTCGGTCCCAAGCAACATAGCCGAAGGCAAGGGACGCTACTCTCAGAAAGAGCTCGTCCAATTCCTGTATCACGCACGCGGCTCGCTGCTTGAGTTAGAAACACAGGTTTCCATTGCCCACGATCTCGAATACATCGACCCTCTCGAATCTACAAGGTTGTGTGCAGAGACCGAAGAACTAGGCCGGATTCTGAACGGCCTGATCAATCGATTTCAGAACCGCTAGGTCGTCAGGTCTCAGAACTTCGAAACCGATCCAGGCCTTCCTGACACTAACACCTGCGACCTGCTCTAGTACGCCCAGCGCAGCAGGGTCGCTCCCGCCGTAAATCCTGCGCCCACGGCGGCCAGCAGCACCAGACTTCCCTTCTTCAGTCTGCCGTCCTGTCGCGCACTCTCCATGGCCAGCGGAATCGTCGCCCCCGTGGTATTGCCGTAGCGATCAATATTGATCACGATGCTTTCCGGCCGCAACTTCACGCGCTCGGCGGTCGCGTTGATAATGCGCAGATTCGCCTGATGTGGGATGAACAGGTCGATATCGCTTCCGGTCAGCCCGTTGCGTTTCAAGATTTCGTCACAAATTTCCGCCATCTTCCGCACCGCGTATTTGAAAACGGCCTGTCCGTCCTGGTGAACGTAGTGCATCTTCTTATCGACCGTTTCGTGGGAGGACGGGTTGAGACTTCCGCCGCCCGGCATGTATAGAGAGACGCCACCGGCGCCATCAACTTCGTGTAGAAAGTCGATCATTCCAAGCGCCTCTTTATCGTTTGTCTTATCCGACGCTTCTCCCGCCGCCTCCACGATCACCGCGCCCGCTCCATCGCCGAAGATGACGCAGGTTGCGCGATCCGTATAGTCGATGATCGACGACATCACGTCCGCTCCGATGACCATTACTTTCTTGTGCGCGCCGCTTTGTACGAATTGCGCTCCAACCTGTAGGGCATAGACGAACTGCGAGCATCCTGCCGAAAGATCGAAACCCCAGACTTTATGGGCGCCGATCTTGTGCTGCACCAGGCACGCAGTGGCCGGAAACAGCATATCGGGCGTCACCGTCGCAACGATGATGGCGTCCAGATCGTTGGCGGGAATTCCCCTCTCGGCCAATGCCTTCTTGGCGGCCTCTGCTGCAAGATCGCTGGTTGCCACACCTTTGTCGACGATATGGCGTTCGCGGATTCCGACCCGGCTCATAATCCACTCGTCGTTCGTATCAACCATTTTCTCGAGATCGGCGTTAGTTAGAAGGCGGGGTGGAACGTAAGTACCAAGAGCGCTGATCTTAACGCGCTGAAGCTGGCTCAATGAGTTCTCCTGAATCCAGAGTGCAGTATGAAGTGAACTGACTATTTTCAACGATGAGCTCAGGAAAGTCTAACGGAAGGAACGAAGTCTCCCGTCCCGCTACTTCATCCGAGCGGCAAGTTCACCAAACAGGGGCAACTCAAAGCGTTCTCCTTGCCACGCCTTGATCGATAGCACAATCCACAAGAACAGCATCGCCAGCGTTGCCAGAATTCCCACGAGAAGAAAAACGATGGCTGCAGCCACGTTTGAGAGCAGGAGCGCAAGGGCCGTTAAGACAAGAAACAGTCCCCAAAGCAAAATGCTTTGCCAAGCATGAAACCGGACAAAACGATTCTTGTAAAATGCGGGAAGCAACAGGACGACAACCCCCGCAACCAAGGTCAGATAGGCGAGCGCGGCAGCGGCGCGTTCCGCGGGAGGAAGCGGCGTCATCGACCAGGCGCATCCCGGACAGAAGTCCGCGTCCTCGGACATCATGGTTCCGCAGTGCGGGCATTTAACTGAGTCTTGATCCGCACCCGCCGCCTGGTTTACCGGAGGATTCGCGGACTCGTCGGCCGCGCTAGACAACTCGCCGTCCATTCGTTTTCCTTCGGCACTCTTCGCAAACGCCGTAAATCTGAAAGGTGTGTCGTGTTGTAACGTAATGGTGCTTGTGGCCGATCTCTTGCTCGATCTCTTCAACCTTTTCCGAGAAAAACTCCACCGATGCGCCGCACTCGGTGCAAACCATGTGGTGATGATTGCGGCGGTTGTATTGGTGTTCGTAGCGTGCGATGCCGTCGTGAAAGGCGACCTCGCTGGCCAATCCGCACCCGGCGAGGAGTTTCAGAGTTCGATACACAGTGGTAAACCCGATCCGCGGATCGGTCTTCTTGACCAACCGATGCAACTCGTCAATCGACAAGTGTTCGCGCGTTTCGAGAAAAGTACGAAGGATCGCGTTGCGCTGCCCCGTCTGCTTCAAACCCACGCGGCGCAGGTGCTGTAGAAAAATGCCCTCCGCCTCGCGCATGTTCTCGCGCGAGATGGTGGTCTGGTCGTCGATGCGTTTCTGCAGCATTTGTTCTAAAACGTCGTGACGCGTGCCGAGGAATTCCACCATGATACTGGCGTGCCGAGGATTCCGCCAACTGTCGCCGTCCGAGTCTGCGCTTGGATTTCACGCGCTCAATTTTTGTCTGAGCGTCGGGCCTACTGTTGTTGCGGCAATTTTGTTTATCTGTCGATCTTTTAGAATCATGACGTTAGAGGATCGATTCCCGCAAGATCTCTGAGGTTGAAGGACTTGTTCGTACAATATTACGAAATAAGGACTTAGCTTCAACTGGGTATTTCGCAAAGATGGGCACTTTTGCCCGCCCTCGGCTCGCCTTCCTAATCTCTATGCCTGCAAAGATAATCCAAATTCGCGAGCGATAATCTACGATTGGCCGACAAAGTCTTAAGTCAAAGGAATTCGGTCGGGGATATTCCGCCGTTCTGAAACTACATTAAAACGCCGAAGGGTTGGCAATCTTGTAAGCCAAACTTATACTCCGGCGAAGCGGCCATTAGTCTTGACGGGGTGGTCCCTCGGCGGTTTCGAAGTCCAAACGAGAAGAGGTCGCGAGAAACGTCAGTCTCAAACTGATCCATCAAACCCAGAAAATCTCATTTGCGCGAGCGTCGGAAATCGACCGACTATTGCGAGAAAAATCGTCTGAAATTCGCGTCTATTTGACTGGCCGAGAACCCGTAATAAGGATGTCGACCAGTCTGCGAGCGCTTTGCTGCCAATCAGGACCCGACGCGACGTGGGACACTCCAATCAGCGCCCGAAGCAGATCGAATGGCTCCAGATCTTTCCGGATGTCTCGACTCTTGATGGCACGCTTCACCAAGGAATCAATGGCTCCCTGAATTTGGCTGCGTGAACCTTCATACAACTTCGAGGGACCACCGACAAGGGTGTTGAGGGCCGGAGCTATGATCTGCTTGGCTGCGATGTAATCCACGAACAAGAGCATCCAGGCTCGCAACGCTTCAACCGGTGGCATGGTGTCAGAAAATTTTTTCTGGGCTGCCGCCAGCTTCTCCACCTCAGTCCGATAAACCGTTTCGATCAGAGCATCGCGCGTAGGAAAGTGGCGATACAGAGTTCCGGCTCCGACCCCCGCCGCTCTAGCCATGTCGTCGAGGCTGGCGTTCGCGCCCGACCGAGTAAAAGCCTCCTTTGCCACGTCCAAAATGCGCTCGCGGTTGCGCTGCGCATCGGTACGCGGTTTTCGCGGGGCTAGTTTCTGTTTTTTGGCGGACATAAAAAAAGTTGCAACCGGAGATAGTCTCCGGTTATCTTATCTACAGATTCGGAGACACTCTCCGTTTTAGCCGGAATGCGGCCGCCTGTCAATAGGGGCTTCGATGGTATCCGGCTTCGAAAGGTGGGGAAAATGAATCCACTCGCTCGATACAAATCACCCAACAACTTCGATCCTTGTCCCGACCTCATAACGATGGCGGAGCGACAATTATCAGCATTCTTTACCGCCATCACCCAATTGTTCGGGTCAGAGCAGGCGGAGCTCTCGGCGGAGGACTGGCTGCGCGAGCTGATCGAGACCGATGCTCTACCCTCTTCCGCGCGCGAATGGCAATCGTTCACGGCGAAGGTCTCAACTCGACTCGCAAGTCGAGTCCGCGCCTCGTCCTTACGTTCGTCCCTATCAACCGAACCACAAATTGCTTAGGAGGAAACAATATGCGTGTTTTTCTTACCGGAGCTACAGGTTTCATCGGTTCTGCCATTGTTGAAGATCTCACCCGCGCTGGTCATCAGGTGATCGGCCTGTCACGCTCCGATGGTGGCGCCAAGTCTCTTATCGCGGCTGGGGCCGAGGTGCATCGCGGAAGTCTTGAAGATCCGGAAAGCCTTCGCAACGGAGCAGCCAACGCCGACGGCGTGATTCATTGCGCCTTCGATCACAGCGCCTTCGGCCAGGATTTTTCGAAGTTCACCGAGGTCTGTGAAAAAGACAAGCGCGCGATCGAGGCTCTCGGCGCCGCTCTCATCGGATCGAGCCGGCCGTTGATCATTACTTCCGGAACCGGGATGGGCAATGCCGTTCCAGGTCAGCCCGCAACCGAAGATCATTTCGACGCCAACCACCCAAATCCTCGTAAAGGTTCGGAGGTCGCAGGAGCTTCGGCGGCGGCACGCGGTGTGAACGTCTCGGTGGTACGCCTTCCCCAGGTTCACGACACGGTCAAGCAGGGCCTGATCACCTACTTGGTCCAAGTAGCTCGTGAAAAAGGAATGTCGGCGTACATAGGTGAGGGACTCAATCGCTGGCCGGCGGCGCATGTTCTGGATGTTGCCCATCTTTACCGGTTGGCGCTGGAAAAGCGCGAAGCTGGCAGCAGGTACAACGCGGTCGCTGAAGAGGGGGTACCGATGCGGGAAATCGCTGCAGTGATTGGCAAAGGCCTTAACGTGCCCGTGGTCAGTATTTCTCCAGAGAAAGCGCAGGATCACTTTGGCTGGCTCGCCATGTTCGCTGCCTTTGACATGCCGGCTTCGAGCGCGGTAACGCAGCAGCGGCTTGCATGGCGGCCAACGGGTCCGGGGCTCATCGCCGACCTGAATGCTATGAACTATTTTGAACACACTGCCGACGCCGTCTCGATGCGGAGCTAATGCGCAAACGATAGTGAACAGTTACTTAGAGGTATCCTGCAAGGAGCAAAAACAATGGCAAATACACTTGAGGCAACTTCATTAGGAGCAACTTCGACCACCGACGACGTTTTGTCCGGCGTAAGTCTGAAGGGCAAACGGATTCTTATAACCGGCGTTTCTGCTGGCCTCGGCGTGGAAACCGCACGATCGCTGGCCGCCCACGGCGCTAACGTGATCGGCGCTGCGCGGGATTTAAGTAAGGCCAACACCGCAACCAACAAAGTGCGCAGCGACGCCGCAGCCAGCGGCGGAAGTTTCCAATTGGTTGAACTCGACCTTGCCAACCTGAAGAGCGTGCGCGTCTGCGCTGACCGCTTGCTGGCGAAGGGAGACATGTTCGATTTGGTTATCGCTAATGCGGGAGTGATGGCCACACCTCTCGGCCACACGGCCGATGGCTTCGAAACACAATTCGGAACGAATCACCTCGGTCACTTTGTCTTTATCAACCGCATCGCCTCTCTTATCCGGGATGGAGGGCGGCTTATCAATCTCTCCTCTTCCGGTCATCGGTTCGCGAACGTCGACTTGGCCGATCCCAACTTTGAGCGTACGCCGTATGAGCCCTTCGTTGCTTATGGACGATCCAAAACGGCGAATATCCTCTTCGCGGTCGCGTTCGACAAACGTCACCGCAATCGGGGCGTACGCGCCGCGGCTGTGCATCCGGGAGGCATTCAAACCGAACTAGGACGCTACATCGATCCCGACCAAATACAAAAGATGATCGAACATATGAATCAACAACTCGCGGACGAGGGCAAGCCGCCATTCCAGTGGAAGACCATCCCTCAAGGAGCCGCAACCTCGGTATGGGCCGGTGTCGTTGCCCCCGCTGTCGAAATCGGCGGCCAATATTGCGAGAACTGTCACGTCGGCCACGGGGTGCCGGATGACGTGACCCTCAATGCCTTCAGCGAAGGCGTTCGCGGATACGCGCTCGATGCGAAAAATGCAGAAGCGCTCTGGAAGAAGAGTGAAGAGTTGGTGGGAGAGTCGTTTTAACCACTATCAGGATTTCGGAGCACATTGAGAGGGAGCGCAGGATGCCAAGCAAATGCATTGCCCCGGTCACCGCGGCCAAGCAACGTGTTCCTGAATGAACTGCCCGCGTTGTGGGAGACGAACGTGTTGGGCATCCTCGCTGTTACCAAGTGGTGTTGCCTCTTCTGAGGGAGGCGCTACCAGCCCGACGTCTCGAGCGGCGTCGGTTTCGTTGACGGCGAACGCGGACCCTGCCTACGATGGCGCAAAATATTCGGACCCGTTTACCCTGCTTCCAACCCTGCTCTCAAATGCGCTTACTCGTAGATCCAGAATTCTCAAATTGCGACTCCTTTCGGATTTTTCCCCGATCCTCTCTTTCTCTGATTCTCTGACCTATCGAGCCCCAACTCCTCAACGACTTGTTGCAACTAATCGCACTGGAGCAGACCGAGAGTAAATACCAAGCATGCTGTGTCTGCTGCCGTGTTCGATACTGCCGGTTGCTTCGAGGATGAGCTCGAAGCGTTGAAGGCGGTTTTTCGGTTTCTGATCCTAGCTCATTCCACGCAACCCACAAACGAACGGTGGGCAAACGAGGGACAGTGAGCGACAAGAGGACAAGAATGAACATCCGTTTCGCTCGTGTGGTTTTGTTCGCGTTATTTATGTTGTGCGTATCGGCGTCATCGTTCGCGGCAATTGGAGTCGTGGTCTCATTTGGACCGCCCCCATTGCCAGTTTACGAACAACCAGTCTGTCCGGGCGACGGATATCTCTGGACGCCGGGTTACTGGGCCTACGACGACGGCTTCGCTGACTATTACTGGGTGCCGGGCACATGGATCATGGCGCCAGAAGTGGGATTCCTATGGACACCGGGCTACTGGGGCTGGGGTGACGGTGGGTACGTTTTCTATGACGGGTACTGGGGACCACAAGTTGGATTCTACGGAGGGATCGACTACGGTTTCGGTTATTTCGGAGTTGGATTCGATGGGGGACGTTGGGACAACGGACACTTCTTCTATAACCGTGCCGTGCTCAATGTAAACGTAAATGAGATTCACAACGTCTACGAGAACAGAGTTAATGTAACCAACGTTAATCATGTCAGCTACAACGGTGGTACAGGGGGAGTCAGTGCGCGACCGACGGCTGCAGAAGAGGCGGCATCGCATGAAAGACACATTCCAGCGGTCGCGGCTCAAACTCAACATGTACAGGAAGCGCGAAATAATCCACAGCAACGAGCATCGGCAAATATGGGCAAGCCGGCTGTGGCGGCGACGGCGAGGCCTGGAGACTTTAAGGGCGGAGCTGTTGCGGCGCGCGAGGCGGGCGGCAAATACGAGCCTCCCGCGAATCGCGGAGGTAACGCGGCTCGCACTGGGAATAGCGCTGCGGATCGAGGAACCAGCGCTCCTACCCATGTACGTGATATTGCCCCTGCGGAAAGAGCACCCGCGCCCAACACTGGGAACGCCAAGCTTGATAAGAAGTACCAACAGCAACAGAACAAGCTTTACGCTCAACAGGACAAGGAACGACAAAAGGTCGCGAAGCAACAGGAGAAAGAAGACCAGAAGGCTGCCAAACAGAATAATGAAGCTGCAAGGCAGCAAGTTGAGCAACGCCATCAGCAACAGACACAACAGTTACAGCAGAGGCACCAGCAGCAGCAACAGCAGATGCAACAGCGAATGCAACCAGCAGCACCCCGGGCAGCCAGGCCACCGCGCTAAGCTGCCATAGTCGAATGACAAACCGACACTTTTCGCGCGCTTCCGACGAAACGTACAACGCGAAGAGTGTCGGTCATTCGCCTCGACCTTCCGTGTCCCTGTCAGTGTGGCGAATCTATGCTGCCTCGCCTCGATGTTCCCAATCCGGCCTGGCATAACCGAAGTGAGCCATGACTTTTCCCATTTCGCGATAGTCGTTCGGGTCGGTCGGCTGCCATGTGTCGAGGCCATCGACGTAGCGGTTGAACATACAGAAGGTGGCCGCTATCAGCACTGTGTCGTGAATTTCTTTGTCAGTGGCACCCTGCTGGCGCGCTCGCGAGACGTCTTCAGGCGCCACGTGCTTGCCGCCTTTTTGAACCTTCCCAGCGATCGCGAGCAACGCCTTCAGTTTGTCTGAGATTTCGGCTGTAGCATAATCGCGTTTGACGCGATCGATCAGGTCATAGTCGCCACCCAAGTGTTCGGCCGCTGCGGCTCCGTGTGACAGTTGGCAGAAACAACAGTCATTCTGAGAAGAGACGTAGGTTGCGATCATTTCGCGATCGACTGGGGTAAGCGTGTTCGGACCGCGTAATAGGACATCCGCGAGTTCGCGTAGCGCCTTTGTGCTTTCCGGGCTGATCGCCATCGGGCCGAGGATGCCTGGTGCGCCTTCGGGTACTTGTATGTGGGCCATTGAGTTTCCTTTCCGTGTCTAAACTCCAAGAGACTTCGCCGCCATTGCTGTTCCCACGACGCGGTTCCTTATCTTCGCAAAGGCTGTGTCCTGCGAAGTGGATGTGTCATCCGCAAAAGGCGAGAAGCCGCAATCGTCGGTCGTTCCCAGCGACTCGACTGGGATCAGTTGAGCCGCTTCCAACACACGATCTCGTACTTCCTCGGGACTCTCCACTTTAGGATTGATCGGGTTCGTGACACCAACGAATAGAAGTTGACCAGATTTGAGCAGGCTGCGAATGGAAGCCAGCACACGACGGCGATCCGGCTCGCTCGCCAGCTGAATGTAGAAACGCCCCGCATTCAGGCGGAAGAGGGATGGCAAGAGATTCAAATAATCCACATCGGCGCTGTGGGTAGAGTCACGGTCGCCGCCGGGGCATGTGTGTACTCCGATCTTCTGTCGTTCTGTCGCAGTGAAGCGGTCGAGAACACGATTGTTCAACTCAATGAACGCGTTCAGCACTCCTCCCGATGGATCGAGTTTCAATGCTAACCGCCCTTCGGTGAAGTCGATTTGCACCGACGCAGCGCCAGCTTCCAGACACTCGCGGATATCACGCTCTGCTTCGCCAACAAGATCCTCGATGAACGTTTCTCGCGAATAACCTTCGATTCCACTTTGTGGATAAAGCAGACTCAGGGCTGAAGCCGAAATAACAGCCTGCTTCACGGGACGATGAGCGTAACGCTGAGCGGCCTTCAAAAAAGTCACGGCGTGCACGCCATAGCGGAATGGGCCAGACGTCAGCTTAGGGAGTTGCCTAGTGTGTCCGTCGGCAAACGGAATGACCGCTCCATCGGGCGCGAGATTACTAAGTCCCGAAAGAGGATAGGTAGCAAAGCTCGGCTTGGTCTGTTCGCCATCGGAGATGATGGGCGAGCCAGTCTCTTCGAAGCGCGAGATGGTGTCGCGGAGGGCCGAGTCTTCTGCAGTTTTGAGCTGCCCAGCAGAGATTTCTCCCGACGCACGAGAGCGCATGGCCGCCAGTAAATCCCCGGGGCGGGGTATGCTGCCAATGGGCTCGGTCGGTATCGGCATCGTGTGGAATTCCTTGACTTGAACTGGAAATTCAACGGCAGCGCGACTTCAGCCGGTCGCGCTTTCCTTTTCAGAAGACAGATTTTTCCCTTTCAATCTGCGAAGCGGTCCCGGATTCGGAAACCTTACCAATGATCGCCGAATCGCAGCAATACTAGAAAAAGGCTAGAGATGGTGCTCGGGTGCTTGTGTATCATTCGACTCCTGCATCGTGCGGAGAGATCGACCGAATGGGCGAGAAGTTTATTTCCGAGATTGCTGGAGCCCGCGCGGCCGCAATGCAGAACGCCGAAATGCCTTCTGACCTCACTGAATACGATCGCGGGTACTACGGCTGGCGCGTGGTATTGGCGGCGTGCCTCGGCGTGATGGCCGGGTTCGGCTCGCTTTTCGTCTATACCTTCTCGGTTTTTGTGAAACCGCTCGCTGCGGAATTCGGCTGGAGTCGCGAAGCCATCTCCAGCGGGTTCGCCATTGCCGCCGTCACACTGGGAGTGTGTTCGCCGCTGTTAGGCCATTGGATTGATCGGGTTGGTCCTCGCCGAATCATTCTTGTCTGCATGACGGTGTACGTTTGCGGCATTGTCTCGTTGTCACTCTTGGGCTCAGGCCTGTGGCAGTTTTACCTGACTTGCTTCGTGCTGGGTGTCGTAGGGAACGGCGCGGCTCATCTGGTCTACTCGCGGTCGATTTCTACTTGGTTTCACCGACGTTTAGGAGTGGCTTTGGCCTTCGTAATGGTTGGAGCGGGATTGGGAGCCATGATTTTGCCGGTTGTCGCCCAATCCATTATTGGGCGGTCAGGCTGGCGCGCATCCTACGCGTCTCTCGGCGGTCTAGCCTTTCTGCTCGGGTTGCCACTGAGTTGGCGCTACATCCGCGATCGTCCGGCGAGTGGACGCCAGTCTGCGGAGGTCGTGCATTGTGGAATAAGCTGGAAGCAGGGCCTGCGCTCCTTTGCCTTCTGGATTATCACTGCCATCCTATTCGTGAGCTCGATCAGCATGAACGGGGCAATCACTCATTTGTCCGCGTTGCTGACGGACCGTGGAATCACAGCGGAAAAAGCGGCGCTATGCGCCTCGATACTTGGAGGATCGAGCCTGCTGGGCAGGATCGTTGTGGGATGGCTGTTGGATCGATTTTTCGGGCCACGTGTCGCGCTTGTAATCAACGTCACTACTGCGATTGGCGTTTTTCTTCTTGCCAGGGCGAACAGTTTCCCGGCGGGTTGTGTTGCTACTGCCCTCATTGGCGTCGGAGCCGGCGGCGAAGCGGCCACTACGCCCTACTTGCTAATGCGCTATTTTGGGCTGCGCGCATTTTCCACCCTTTACGGTCTCACCTGGACGTTCTATGCTGCTGCGGGAGCGATAGGGCCGGTGATACTGGGGCGCGCATTTGACGTGACCGGTTCTTATTCCTCTCTGCTGATCATTCTCGCCGCAGCGCTCGGCCTTTCTGCCGCAACCAATCTCCTGCTTCCACGCTATTCAGACTTATCACCGGCTTGATTTTCTCGCCTTCTGGCCGGTGAGTAGAGCATTGATCGGCTTTCCCTACCCGAGTACAATTACGACCACTTCAGGAAACTTCTTATGGTTTCCCGCACCAATACTACCGACCCAATCCGTCCATCCGCGCGAGGGCACATGGCGACCGAATCGAATAGAAGAGCCATCGTTGTGCAGTGCGTCAGGACGCTCGTCGGTCTTGCGTTGGCTGTGTCGATCCAGCAAAGCGCCGCGAACCCTGCCGACACGGAGTTGAGTGAATTTCCCGTAATCATGCGGCAAAATGTTGTCGCTGGCAAAACGCCTGTAGGAGCGCGAGTACAAGCGGAGTTGGTCATCGCGACGATGGCTACTGGAATCGTCGTTCCACGAGGTGCCATTCTTACAGGGGAAGTCTTAGAGTCCGTGGCGAAATCGAAAACCGAGCCGTCCCGCCTCTCCATTCGTATGGACTCAGCGCAATGGAAAAATGGTTCGGCGACGCTGAAGCTTTACTTGACTGCCTGGTACTACCCCGAGGCGGCCATGACGAATCAGGATCTTTCGTATCAGCCGACCGACGCGGCCAACAGCAAGCGAACCTGGAATGGGCAAGGCACCTACCCTGACCCGGGGAATCCGATTTCGCAGCAGAAGTTTCCTGGCCGCGACAGTGACAAGGATTCGGATAGCGGACCCCTGACTCCCGCTTCCAGTATTTCGAAACGCCGCATTTTGTTGAAGCATATCGAATCGGCCCGTAGCAATGACGGAATCGTCGCTCTGAGTTCTTCCTCGCAGAACATTAAGATCGACCGATTGACGACATACGTTCTCGCGACCAGCGACTTGCTGCCGCCCAACCAAAAATGACCATATTCCGGAACCGAGCGATGCTTCGATTCGCTGATAACGTCGCTTGGAAAAGGGAGAAATCGGACGCGAAGAACCTCTCCAACGCGACCCGCACACAAATTGCCGCCGCGCCCTTATTGATCACCATTGATCACTTGTAATCTCAATAAGGCGTGGTAATATAGCCTTCGTTAACGTACACGATATAGCTAATTGCTCGCTTCGAGTAAAGCGAATCCTGCATGTCTTTCCTGGGAATCGACGTCGGCACCAGCGGCACGCGCGCGCTCGTCATTAGTGACACAGGAAGTGTAGTCGCCTCGGCCACCGAAGAACACCAGCCCTTCGCATCCCCAAAAACGGGCTGGGCCGAGCAGGATCCGGATGATTGGTGGCTGGCTTGCCGCGCAGCAATCCGGAAGGCCCTCGAGCGGGGAAAACTACGCGGCGAAGAGATTGACTGTGTCGGGTTCTCCGGCCAAATGCATGGCGCGGTCTTGCTCGATGAGCGAGCGCGAGTGGTGCGCCCTGCTCTGATCTGGTGCGACGTTCGAACGGACAAACAATGCCGCGACCTCACGGCACAGATCGGCGCCGAACGGATTATTCGACTCACCTCCAATCCCGCGCTGACCAATTTCACACTGACCAAGTGCCTGTGGGTACGAGAAAACGAACCGGAAAATTGGAAAAGGGTTCGTTTCATCATGCTGCCGAAAGACTACGTCAGGCTGCAGTTGACCGGCGAACGAGCGACGGATGTGGCCGACGCGTCGGGCACGCTTCTGCTCGATGTGGTCCATCGACGTTGGTCGAAAGAGATGCTGGAGCTGACCGGGATCGAGGCATCGCTTCTGCCGCAGTTATATGAGTCGCCAGAAGTCTGCGGCCAAATCTCGTCCGCTGGAGCAGATGCAACAGGTCTGCGTCAGGGAACACCCGTCGTAGCCGGCGCGGGGGACCAGGCTGCTGGTTCGACAGGCATCGGCGTTGTTTCCCCAGGAACGGTGAGCGCAACCATCGGAACCTCAGGCGTAGTTCTCGCTGCCACGGACGCTCCTTTTCTCGATCCTGGCGGACGCATGCACACATTTTGTCACGCGCTTCCGGGGCGCTGGCTCGTCATGGGTGTAACCCAGGCGGCCGGACTCTCGCTGCGCTGGTTCCGCGATCAATTTGGCATCAAATTGGACGGCAAGATTGAGTCATACGACGAACTGATGGGCGAAGCATCGAAGGCTGCTGCCGGGTCCGACGGCCTCCTGTGGGCTCCCTACCTGATGGGAGAGAGGACTCCTTGTCTCGACCCGACAGCCCGCGGAATGCTAGTTGGCCTGACCGCTTCCCATACGCGCGCTCACGTGATTCGCGCAATTTTAGAGGGCGTCGCTTTTAGTTTGCGCGATACGTTTACGTTGTTTCGGGGCATTGATGTTCCGGTTAACACGATACGACTGGGCGGTGGGGGGGCGAGGTCGCCTCTCTGGCGGCAAATCCAAGCAGACGTTTATGGGCAGCCTGTAGAGATAGTGGCGGCCGAGGAAGGAGCAGCCTACGGCGCGGCAGTTCTGGCCGGGGTCGGCGCCAAGGCATGGCCTTCGGTTGACTCGGCTTGTAAGGCGGTCGTTCGCGTTGCCGGAAGTGTCAGCCCGAATGAGAAAGACGCGGAGACGATGAACAAATCCTATGCGGCGTATCGCCGCATTTATCCCGCCATGAAATCCATCTTAAATAACTAATTAAAAAGCGATCGACGGAGAAATTCTAATGACGAGCAGTGACAACTATCAGCCGCGTGCGGAACACAAATTTTCCTTTGGTCTTTGGACAGTCGGCAATCGCGGGCGAGATGCCTTTGGCGATGCTGTGCGTCCGTCGATTTCACCCGTGGATATTGTCGCGATGCTGGCCGAGGTGGGCGCGTGGGGCGTGAATCTACACGACAACGATCTCGTTCCCATTGATGCAACCGCCTCCGAGCGCGACAAGATTGTCTGCACCTTTAAAAAGGCGTGCGAGACCAACGGCATTGTTGTCCCCATGGCGACGGTATCTCTTTTTTTCCATCCGATTTTCCGGGACGGAGCTTTTACTGCGAACGATCCCGAGGTACGCAGGTATGCGCTGCAGAAGACCATGCGGGCGATGGACATTGGAGCCGAGCTGGGAGCGAAGATTTTCGTCTTGTGGGGCGGGCGCGAAGGCGTAGAGACGGACGCATGCCGGCGCGCAGATGATGCCATCAAACGCTTACGCGAGGCAATCAATTACCTTTGCGAATACAACATCGATCGCGGTTACGGCATGAAACTCGCGTTGGAAGCCAAACCTAACGAACCACGCGCTGACATTTATATGGCCACTACGGGACAGTACTTGGGCTTCATCCCGACATTAGATCATCCGGAAATGGTTGGCGTGAATCCGGAGTTCGCCCATGAAACGATGGCGGGCCTGAACTTTATGCACGCGGTCGCCCAAGCCTGGGAGGCGGGAAAACTCTTCCACATCGATCTCAACGATCAAATGCCGAGCCGTTTCGATCAAGATCTTCGCTTTGGGTCGTCCAATTTGAAGGGCGCATTCTGGCTGGTCAAGTTTCTCGAAGATGTCGGCTACAACGGACCACGGCACTTTGACGCCCACGCTTACCGAACAGAAGACTACGAGGGAGTGAAGGATTTCGCGCGCGGGTGCATGCGCACCTACCTGATTCTTAGAGATAAAGGATCGCGCTGGAACTCGGACAGAGAGATCCAGGCAATTCTCAAGGAACTTTCGAGCCATGGGAATGGTATCGCGAAAACCGGCACTTATTCAAAAGAGGGCGCAACGCAATTACTGACCTCCGTTTTCGATAAAGACGAAATTCTAAAGAAGCGTTTACCCTATGAACTTCTGGACCAGCTGACCGTTGATCTGCTACTGGGAGTGCGCTAGAAGTTGGTCACGCGCCGCTGCTCTACTGTGTCAAGGGCAAGGGGGTTGCGGGGATCTTCGAAGCCAGGGACTCGTCGGCCTTTTCGTGCAAATCGCGAACCTTGGCAAACTCCTTTTTGGACTCTTCGGCCCGTCCCATGGCTTGGTATACGCGAGCCAGGCGATAGTGAGCATCCGGTTCCGACGGATCTAACTCCACAGCGCGCCGAAAGGCTGTCGCGGCGTCAGCGTATTGTTTCTGTTGCACCAAAACTGCGCCTATGTCCACGTATGCAAGACGTATGTCATCCTTGAGGCGCACAGCGTTTCTAAGCTGGATGAGAGCCTCGTCCAACTTATTGTTCTTCAGTGCGATGTCGCCCAAATAGACCATCGACTGGACGTAAGTCGGATCGATCGACAGAGCGCTCTCGAACTGCGGCTCGGCTCTGTCATATTGATGTCCCTTCCAATAGAGATAACCAAGCCCGAAATGCACACTCGCATCCAGCGGCGATGCCTTGGCGGCCGTCTGGAATTCGGCGATCGCTTCACGGCCTCTTCCTAGACCGTCCAGGGCTTCTCCGCTTAACATGTGAGCCGCAGCGGAGTCGGGATCTCGCTCCAGGATGTGCTGAAATTCGTCCAGAGCACATGAGTAGTTCTTGGCCAGAAGACAGCTTTGGGCCAGCACCTGATGGAGTTCGAGGTTAGCCGGATCTGCCTTGGCTGGATCCGCGAGAAACTTACTAGCATCGGCAAATCGTTTTGCCCCGTAGCAACTCAGGCCAAGAATCGTCGCAGCCTGCATATTGCCCGGATCAGATAGTGCAGCCTTGCGAAGTGGACCGATGGCCGTCTCGAAGTGCCCTTGCTTGAATTCGGCCAATCCCAGATTCAGCTGCACGCCCGGCAGCTTTGAATTCAGAATCAATGCCTTCTTGTATGCGGCTGCAGCTTCTGGATACTTCTGCTGCCTTGCTAGAACAACCCCAAGACTCGCGAAAGCGGCGGCGTCCTGCGGATTCTGAGCGACCACAGCGCTCCAAGCTTGTGCGGCTTCGGCTAGCTTTCCTTGTTGTTCGAGAGCAACGGCCTGGGCCGGCGTGGACTTTTGCGCGTAGGACTGAACCTGAAGAAACAAGCCCAGGAGAAGAGCGGTCGTCAGAAAACGCACTTGGGATGGCGATATAACGCGAGCCCAATCGAACTTCTCGTTCTTCATACGAAACAGAGTATACGAGGATCTCGGTGGCGGAAAAACGCCCCGCTCACAGGGTGTTGTGAGCGGGGCCTGTAAGACGGTTGCTGAAAGCGATTAGAAGATCAACTTTAATCCGAGTTGGAACACTCTCGGATCAAAGGCTCCCGTAACCGCACCGAAGTTGGTAGCTCCGAAGTTGGTGCTGATGCCACCATTGTTGTAATCACCTTTGAACTGAGTATGGTTCCAGGTGTTATAGCTCTCCGCGCGGAACTCAAGTCGGCTGCCGCGTGCTTCGCTCAGCAGAAAACTCTTGTTGAGCGAAAGATTCCAGTTGTCACGTCCCGGCCCACGAATTACGTCGTGTCCCAGGGTTCCCCAGCAGTCTGGGCCTGTGGCACAGGCAGGGGCGGCGAAGTTCGACGTGCCGAACCACTCGCCCACCTTCTTGGGATAGGAGATGCTGCCGGTCACGTCGGGTCGATTCGACGTGTTGGCTAGAATACTGCTTGCATTTTGGCCATTCAGTCCGATGTTGAGTGGAGCTCCCGATTCCGCGGTCACGATTCCTGCCAGCTCCCATCCTCCTAAAGTCGCTTTCAGGAAGTGGTTGTCGGCATTCTTGAACAGCGGAATCTGGTACACGTAGTTAACGAAAGCTACAGCCGTCCGGTCGAAAATAGACGGGCCGGAATCGTACTTCCATCCCGCGTAAGGATTGGTGACATTGTTAAGGTCGCCGCCGCTGCCGGTACTGGTGGTGGAGTCATAAGCGCGCGCGATCGTAAGGCCGAACTGCAGTTGTAAGTCCGGTCTCACGTTTCCATGTAGGTCAACCTGCAAGGAATTATAGTGTCCGTTGCCCTCATCTTCAGCCAAACGGATACCGCCGAAACCAGGGTAGGTGAGTGAAGGAATCGTGTTGATGGTATAGGGACTCGTGCCATTTACCAGTCCGGGGAGATCTCCAATCGCAGGAAGGTTAATCGCCCGGTAGTCGTTTCCGTGGCGAGACTGGCTCCCCACGTAGGAGATTCCCAGCACCGTTCTTGCACCGAGTGACTGCTGCACTCCGGCGCTATACTGGTAGTTGGTGGGTGGGGGATAATTGGTGGCGATGCCGGTGATACCGACCGGCAAAACCGGCAGGTCAGCGGAACTGATCGTGGCACCGGTTCCTCCGACCATCGTTCCTGGATTTGCGAGCAGAACGCCGTGGAGCGTTGGGCTGGCATCGAACGGGGTATTCGTGGCACCGTTGTACATATCGTTGCCTTGGACGCGGTCGTACAGGATGCCAAAACCGCCCCGAACAACCGTCTTGCCTTGCCCGGTAAGGTCATAAGCAAAGCCGATACGTGGACCGAAGGCTTTCCAGTAAGTATTGGTCAGACCTTTCGGAATGCCGCCCCGGCCGCCGATTCCGATACCGTTGCCATAAAATTGCAATCCCGCCAATATCGGATTCGGGCTAGTTACCAGACCGGGACTCGGCCCGCCAGCGCACGCTGGAACCGAGTTCGCGCTACAGATGTTTCCGTTCGAGTCAAACGTGGCCGCTGTCTGCCTGATTATAGAGATCAGGATAGAAGTTTGCCGACTGTTGGTTGGCCTCGTAAGTGTGGGGTGCAATGTCCCAGCGCAAGCCTAGATTCAGGGTCAGGCGATGGTTTACGCGCCAGTTATCTTGAGCGTAGGCGGCGTAGGAGACGTTATTCCAGTGACCGGATGACTGGACGGCGTCTTCCTCATACTGTTGGGCATAGCCAAGCAGGAAGTCGGCAAAGTCGTTGCCTGTATAGCTACCGTTGAACCTAAATGTTCCCTGGGTATCGGCAAAATAAGTTTGAACCTTTTTGTAAAGCGCCCAACTAAAACCAAATTTGAGCTGGTGCGCGCCCTTTGTCCAGGAAAGATCGTCGCGGAGCTGGTAGTCGTCCGCCTGGTTCGTCCAAGGAGTCCAGTTCGAGGTGTAGGTCGTGCCCGTTGAGCCATTCAGGTAGATACCGGGAATTCGGGTGTCCTCGTTGGGCCCAGTAAACAACCGGTTAAATGTGAAATCCGTCGGAGCCGAAACGACGCCTGCCGGGATAATGTTAATGCGGTTACCGTTGTAGTTGAAAGACGCTTCGTTGAGCAGCGTCGGGCTGACGACGTATGTCGTATGAATCACAGCGCTGTACGAGGGGTTACCGAAAACGTCGCTGACGGTAGGAACATTATCGTCACTCCACTGCGTGGTGCCGTAAGTCTGCGAGACTTGCTCTGAGACCCAGTGGCCGAAGACCGAGAACTTCTTGGTGAAGTCGTGATCGACTCGGGCAATCTCCTCGCGCACCGTAGTGGGTGAGTTGTTGCCACCGATGAATTGCGCACCATTGGTGGGTGCCGGGAAAATACCTGCGCCCAAAAGCGCCGTCGAGTTGGCAGCGATGAGGCTCGCCGGAATCATATTGCCTGTGTATGCCACAAACCCAGGCCCGTTCGCGGGGTTCTCACCCTTGCTAAATGTGCACGATCCCGTGGGGTCCGGAGTACTGAAGGTCGTGATGCCCGCCGCAGCAAAATTCGCTTGTTGAGCAGGAGAGAGTTGGTTGGCACAGGGGACGTGGAGACCGGAATTCGGATAAGGATTGCCGTTCGCATCGAGGATGTTGGCGGGAGTGTTAACGCTAAAATCCCCACCGTAGGTATCGGCGAATGGAACTGTCTGGTTAGTCAAACCACCTTGAACGATGCTGCGCCATTCCATGTTATAGAAGAAGAAAGTCGGATGCTCCTTCCATAAAGGAACTTGGCCGCCGGCATTAAACCCATACACATTGAACCGCAGTTCAGCGACCTTATTCGGAGCAGGATTAAAATAGTTTCGAGCATCCAGAGAATCGTTACGGTCAAACTCCCAAGCGGAAGCGTGAAACTGCTTGGTGCCGGATTTGACGACCTGGGTGATGGTTGCGGCGCCAGCCAACCCGTATTCGGCGCTGTAATTCGACGTCAAGTTATTGAACTCGGCGATGGCGTCCACGGACGGCATCACGCTGGCGCTGCTGCCGCCGCGATCCAGATTTTCGCCGCCATCCAAGAGCTGCAAATTATGACCAGCGCGTTGCCCGTTGATGCTGACGTTGCTGTCTCCGCTAACCGGGACGGGAAGAATGAGGTCACCCTGAATACCGGAGGCGCCTGGAGTCAAGGCGAAAAGTGAATACGCGCTTCGACCGTTGGTTCCCAGTTCGGCAACCTGATTGCCGTTAATTACAGTACTCACTTCCCCGGTATCGGTCTGCACTTGCGCGGCGTTGGCCTCGACGGTGACCTCCTCCTGCTTGGTGCCAACTCGCAAGACAAAGTCGATACGAGTACGGTCGTTAACGTTGAGGACGATGTTGTTCCTGACCGACTCGCCGAAACCCGCTGCCTTAACCGTAACGTTGTAGTGGCCGATTCCGAGATCGGGCGCGACAAATTGGCCGGAATCCCCGGTCGTGGAGCTGCGGGTCTCTCCGGTCTCCACATGTGTGATGGTGACGGCCGCATTGGCGACGGCAGCACCACTCGGATCGGTAACGCTTCCGACGATGGTCGCCTCCTGGGCAAAGGAAAAGACTGCGCCGAGCAGAAGGAAGGCAAAGGCGGCCGCAAAGTAACGTCCCTTGCGTTGAACTCGGGGCCTCGTGGCAACACCGAAGGTCGTTGGCATAATGTAGGGCTCCTGTAAAAGGCACTTCGAAGCGAGTGGTTGGTCGATCGCGCGTTAACGTTACCGCGATTTGGCCGTTGCAAGGTTTAGCTCACCATAATCGTTTTTGTCAAGAACATTTTTCGATTTGCCGGAGCAAAGAAGCAGATATGGGATTCGGTGTTTCGGCTTCTACTGGAATCCATAGACTAAACAAACCACTCTAGTTATAACTAACCCTAGTGGTTTCTTACTACAACATGAATTGCGCTCAGAGAACGACTCGGGCAGGAACCGGAACTCCACCATTTCCCATAGCATCTACCTCGTCAACAACCCGCTCTCGCGGAATATGGAATCGTCGAGTGGTACCCTCGAGGATCGCATTTCGCGGAACATCTGCAGGTTGGATGACATGACGACCCCAGGACTGAGATGGACCGTCGGCGGCAGCGCTGTCTTGCTAGATAAGTGATCGGCTACCAGACGCAGGGCGGTTTGTCCCTGGCGGTACGGCTGCTGATAAATCGAAGCGGAGATTGTTCCCTTTTCGAAGTAAGGCGCCATTTCCAAAAAAAGATCGGTCGTAATGAGCTTGACTTTTCCCGCCAATCCTCGGGCGCCCAAGGCGCGGCACACCGGAAGACAATTGACGGTGTTCACATAGAGTCCGGCCAGGTCGGGCACACGCCCCAGAAGATCAAATGTCTTTTGAAAACTCTCATCCTCGTCTTCGTGGCCTTCGAGGATGTCGATGATCTCCCCGCCGGCACAGTACCGTGGAAAAGCATCGGAAAAGCCGTCTGTTTTCTTGCGATGATCCAGGGCTCTGAGCATGCCGGCGACCACAGCCACTTTGGATTTGGGCGGCACGAATTTTCCCATCAACTCTCCGGCCAGGTGCCCGTTCAACCACGGCTCTACACAAACGATTGTAGATCGGTGACTCTCGGGAGCGTCGGTCGAAACACAGACAACGCGAACACCATGCTCTTCCGCCTCATTGACGAGCGGCGACAGGCCCTTGGGGTTTCCTGCAGTGAGGACGATGCCGTTGACGCCGGCCCGAAGAAGTTCCTTCACCGCAGACGTGTCGTCTTCACCAAGAGAACGGACGGGGCGAAATTCAAACTGCACACCAAGCTGGGTCAACCGACGAGCTTCGTCGAGCACACCACTCCACAACTGGTCGTAAAAGAATCGGATCTCGCGTGGGATACAGACCCCAATTCGAATACCGACCTTAGTTGCTACCAAGGCTCGGGCGGCGAGGTTTGGGGTGTATCCAATCTGACTTACGATTTCCAGAATCCGCTGGCGGGTTGATTCCCGAATTCCATTTCTACCATGTAACGCTCGGTCTACCGTACCGATGGAGACATTCGCCAGTTCGGCGATACGGTGAATGCCATTTCTATTCTTGTTCATCCCCGGCGCCTCTCCAGTCTGTCGTCGCGTCATATTGGAGTCTGCATCCGATTCCTGCGAAAATGCTCGCAATCCTGTTTTCCGTGTACGTTGACGATGATATACTCAGGCGCTTTTTGAATCATCGGGGAACTATGCCAAACGACCTTCGCGCTATTTTTCAGCTATTAGCTGTGCCCTTCATATGGCTGTGCGTCTCACTTGCCCAGAACGTGCCGCCGGCATCGCAAGCAACTTACTTGGATCCATCCAAACCAATCTCCGAGCGAGTCGACGATCTGATTTCTCAAATGACGCTGGAGGAAAAAGCCTCCCAAGTCGTCAATCAAGCGCGCGCCATTCCACGTCTACAGGTTCCCGCTTACGACTGGTGGAGCGAAGCCTTGCACGGTGTAGCCAATGCCGGCACCGCAACTGTATTTCCGGAACCCATCGGATTGGCGGCCACTTTCGACTCTCCTCTGATTCATGACATGGCAATCGTAATCGGAACGGAGGCGCGAGCCAAGCACAATCAGGCAGTGCGTGCCGGTCGTCGAGACATTATGGAGGGTCTCGACTTCTGGTCGCCCAATGTCAACATTTTTCGCGATCCCCGCTGGGGGCGCGGCCAGGAGACCTACGGCGAAGATCCCTTCCTTACCAGCCGTATGGGCATCGCATTCGTGACAGGGCTGCAAGGCGATGATCCCCAATATCTTCGCGTGATTGCCACACCCAAGCACTTCGCGGTGCATAGCGGCCCCGAACCGTCGCGTCACACGATCGATATTCAAGTCTCCAAGCATGACATGGAAGATACATACCTTCCCGCTTTTCGCGCTGCGATCACCGAGGGTAAAGCCGAATCCATCATGTGCGCCTACAACCGCGTGAACGGTCAACCGGCTTGCGCTAACACCTTCCTGCTAAAAGATCAATTGCGCGGAGCGTGGAAGTTCCATGGCTATGTCGTATCCGATTGCGATGCGATCGTCGACATATTTAAGGGCCATCAATTCACCAAGAGCCAAGCTGAAGCTGCCGCAATTTCTATGAAAACTGGCATGGACAACGAGTGTGCGGATTTCTTCACCAGGGCCACTGACAACTCCGACTATGTGCCTTTTATCGATGCAGTGAAGCAGGGTCTGATGAGTGAGAAAGATCTCGACGTGTCGCTGAAGCGCCTGTTTACAGCTCGTTTCAGGCTGGGACTGTTTGACCCTCCCGAGATGGTGGCATATGCCCGTACGCCCGATTCAGAGATCGACAGCGACGCACATCGCGCACTTGCGCTTAAGGCTGCAAACGAATCAATTGTGCTCCTGAAAAACGATGGTGTTCTGCCACTTGGGCCGGGTATTAAGAAGATCGTGGTCGTTGGCCCGCTCGCCGAATCGATCCGAGTGTTGCACGGCAATTACAGTGGCACCGCTTCCCATGCGACTACCGCTCTGGATGGCATTCGGAAACAGTTCCCTGCCGAAGTTACATTCCTGCCAGGAATGAATTTTCTGCGCCCGCCAACCGTGATTCCGACAGCGGTGCTTTCGACCGAGGACGCGACGGCTGGCCTGAAGGGTGAGTACTTCGCGGGTGATAATTTTTCTGGGACGCCGCAGGTGGTGCGCGTCGACAAATTCGTCGACTTGCAACTCTTTCACCCGGATGCTTCTTCGCTGACACCGCCGGAAGGTATGAAAGACTTCTCGGTCCGGTGGACGGGCTTTCTGACGCCGAGTGAGTCGGGCTCGTACCAGATCGGTCTGGCAGGGTCGATGAACCGCCTGTGGATCGACGGCCAAATCCTGGTCGATGACCTCACGCTGCATGATCCGACACCGGCGACCAAAACGCTTCAACTCGAAAAAGGACATCGCTACGCCATTAAGATCGAGTACGCGCGCGGCGCGTTTGGCACAAAATTCGTTTGGCTGAATCTGATCGCAGATCCCGTCGCGGACGCTGTTGCCGCTGCAAAGCAAGCCGACGTGGTGGTCGCCGTCGTCGGCATCACGTCACAACTGGAAGGCGAGGAAATGAAGGTCGACGTTCCCGGATTCAAAGGGGGCGACCGCACAAGTCTTGATTTGCCGAAAGAAGAAGAGGATCTGCTGGAGGCGCTCAAGGCCACGGGCAAACCACTCGTCGTTGTTCTCATGAATGGTAGTGCGCTGTCGGTCAACTGGGCCAGTGAACACGCCGATGCGATTCTTGACGCATGGTATTCGGGCGAAGAAGGCGGCACGGCGATCGCGCAAACCCTCGCGGGTGTGAACAATCCGGCAGGCCGGTTGCCGGTGACTTTTTATAAAGGTGTCGATCAGTTGCCGGCCTTCGAAGATTACGCGATGAAGAATCGCACCTACCGCTACTTTGAGGGACAGCCGCTTTATACTTTCGGCTACGGTCTCAGCTATTCGAAATTTGAATACAGCAACCTGAAACTCTCGAAGTCAAAACTAAAGGCTGGTAGCGCGCTCGAGGTTGATGTCGATGTCAAGAACGTGGGCCCAGTCGATGGCGACGAGGTGGTTGAGCTTTACCTGAATTTCCCCAAGCGAGCGGGCGCGCCCATGCATGCACTGCGCGGGTTCACGCGAGTCCATCTGGCTTCGTTGGAATCTCAGCATGTCCACCTCACACTAAGCCCGCGCGATCTGAGCTTGGTGAATGAGTCCGGCGATCGGATCGTCGCGGCTGGCGCCTATACCGTTAGGGTCGGAGGAGGTCAGCCGGGAGCATCGACTTCAGGCGCAGAGGCTCCGCTCTCAATCTCCGGAAATGAAAAACTCCCCGAATAAATGGTCGTATAACTGTTCGATCGAGTGAAATGCAAGTGATGCGATACGGAAGTTGGGGATTCATGGTTGCCGTGCTCGTATGGTCGGCGACTTTGCTCGCCCAACTTCCCTCCCCCACTGTGAAGGACCGCACATCGCAAGCGGCCAATCCGAGGGAGGACAAGCCCTCCACAAAAAGCCCGATTCAGTTCACATACCAGCCAATTGCTTTCGAACTCGACAGCAGCGAAACGCCCGAACGACACGCGCCGGAGACTATGGCTGGAGGCGTGGCCGTCTTCGACTACAACAACGACGGAAAGCTGGATATCTTCTTCACGAATGGAGCGGATATCAAAACGCTCCGCAAATCGTCTCCGAAGTATTTCAACCGACTTTTCGAAAATGATGGGAAAGGCCAATTCACCGACGTCACCGAGAAGGCAGGACTTGCGGGCACTGGTTATGACATCGGCGTCGCGGTTGCCGACTACGACAATGACGGGTACGAAGATATTTTTGTCGCAGGGGTGTACAAAAATACGCTCTATCACAACAACGGAAATGGTACGTTCACGGATGTAACCGCAAAGGCCGGCCTCAACAAGCCCGACGCCGAATATGGACCGCTGTGGTCCGTTGGCGGTGTTTGGGTCGACGTCAATAACGACGGCCTTCTCGACCTGCTCGTCATTAACTATTTGAAGTGGGACTTCGAACACGAACCTACCTGCCCGATCGACGGCCATCCCGACTACTGTCATCCCAAGATGTACAAACCGACTCCCAACCAACTTTTTCTCAACAATGGAGACGGGACATTCCGCGATGCCTCGGTGGAGTGGGGTCTTCGAAAGCACCCGGGCAAGGGTATGGGGGGAGCCGCGGCGGATTTTAACCTTGACGGCAAGATGGACATCTTTATTGCCAACGACAAAGCCTTCAACTTTCTTTTTCGGAATACCGGCCACTCATTTGACGAAGTTGGATTTGATGCCAATGTAGCGCTACGCGACGACGGCATCTTCATTTCCGGCATGGGCGTCGACTTTCGAGACCTGGATAATGACGGTTACCCCGATATTGTCGTAGTCGCGCTGGATAATGAAACATTTCCCCTCTACCGAAACACGGGGCAAGGAAATTTTGTGGAAGTAACCCGGGAGAGCGGGATGACCGCGTCGAGCCAGGAGATGGGCGGCTATTCTCCTACCATCGCCGATTTTGACAATGACGGATGGAAAGATATTTTCGTGTCGCGCGGACACGTCCAGTCCCTATTATCTGCGAACCGTTTGCCGATCGAACAACCGAATAGCGTCTTTCGCAATCTCGGAGGAATGAAGTTCTCCGCCCTGACGGCAGAGGCCGGGCTGGCCTCGCGCCCCCCCTCGCGGCACCGCGGATCCGCCATTGGCGACCTGAACGGCGATGGACGTATCGATGTGGTTGTGAGCGCGCTCAGTGCGCCCGCGGAAATATGGTTGAACCAGAGTCCGGCCAACAATCACTGGCTCGAGGTCAAGCTTCGCGGAACCAAAAGCAATCGGGATGGCATCGGCGCGCGTCTTAAGGTCGTCACGAAGAGCAGCACGCAGTACGATCACAAGTCGACGGCTGCGGGCTACGCGTCATCAAGTGCTGGCCCTGTCCATTTCGGGCTCGGTGCAAACGCTTCCGCCGACCTTGTCGAAATCCGATGGCCATCGGGAATTATCCAGCAACTGCGGGATGTAGCATCCGATCGAGTGTTGATGGTTGAAGAGCCAGCAAAATGACTGCTCAGTTTCCAACGTCCAATATTTACCTAAGGTGTGACGCATGAACCGACGTGAATTTGCAAAGCTTTCTGCACTTGCTCTCGCTTGGAACTCTCTGCCCATCTGTGCGCAAAATGTCGAAACTTCCCATAAGCCCGTTAGCTATGCTGCCGTCGGCCTGGGCACAATTTCAGATATCTTCATGCGAGCTTGCGCGAACTCGCAGACCGCCAAGATCACGGCGCTCGTAACCGGCCATCCCGACACCAAGGGTGTGAAATATGCCGCGATGTATGGCATCCCGGAGACTTCGATCTACACCTACGAGACTTTTGACCGCATTCGCGACAACAAAGACGTTGAGGCCATCTACGTAGGTTTGCCGAACAGCATGCACTGTGAATACACCGTTCGTGGAGCAAAGGCGGGTAAGCACATACTGTGCGAGAAGCCGATGGCGATCTCGAGCGCAGAATGCCGCCAGATGATCGACGCCTGCGACAAAGCCAGCGTCAAGCTGATGATCGGCTACCGCGTGCACTACGAACCCACTTGGCTGGAGGCCATCCAGATCATCAAGTCTGGACAGATCGGCCGTCTGGAATCGTTTCAGGGCGGCTTCTTCGGACAAATGCCGCTGGGCGGATGGCGGCTCTCGAAAAAACTCGGCGGCGGCGGCGCGCTGATGGATCTCGGCATCTACCCGCTGAATGCGATCCGTCACATCACCGGCGAAGAACCTGCCGATTTCAAAGCGACGGTTTCGACGATTGATCATGATGGCCGCTTCACCGAGGTCGAGCAGTCGCTGGAATGGTCGATGAAGTTTCCCTCCGGCATCCTCGCCTCCTGCAGCTGTTCGTATGGTCAGCGTGGACCGAGCTTTCTGAATATCAACGGCGGGAACGGCTATCTAGTGGCCGAGCCGGCATTCAATTACGACGCGGTTCACTTTCACGGAGAGGTGGGCGGCAAACCGTTCGACGTGCTCAGTTCCGGCAAACATCCCTTCCAATTCGCAATCGAGGCTGAACACTTTGCCGACTGTATTCGGAATAACAAAGAGCCAGAATCACCTGGCGAAGAGGGTTTGAAAGACATGCTAGCGATCGAAGCGATCTACGCTGCTGCGGGCACGCCGATCGCATAACCCGCAGAGAAAATCAACAGAAGCTCCTCTTAACACGTTCGAACAGGGAGGCCCTGTAGCCATGAGATCGAAGATCACAGCGTCGGTTCTAGCGTTGTTCCTGTCGGGGGTCGCGACCTTGTGTATTGCTCAATCGCAAACAGAGACGACCCCTGCGTACAAGAACACGAACCTATCCTTTGAAGAACGCGCACGCGATCTCGAGAAGCGCATGACACTGGAAGAAAAGGTTTCGCAACTGGGCCATACCGCCGATGCCGTCGAGCGCCTAGGTATCCCCGAATACAACTGGTGGAACGAGGGGTTGCACGGAGTGGCGCGCGCCGGCGTGGCCACCGTTTTTCCGCAAGCCATCGGGTTGGCGGCGACCTTCGATGATGCGCTGCTCTTTCAGGATGCGGACGCGATCAGCACCGAATTCCGCGCCAAATACAACGAAAACAAAGGCACCGATGGATCGACCGCCTGGTACAAGGGGCTTACCGTTTGGTCTCCCAATATCAACATATTTCGCGACCCACGATGGGGACGAGGACAGGAGACCTATGGAGAAGATCCGTACCTGACATCGCGAATGGGACTGGCTTTCGTCAAAGGACTGCAAGGAAACGATCCCAAGTATCTGAAGACGGTAGCAACTCCGAAGCACTTTGCCGTCCACAGCGGCCCGGAAGCGACAAGGCACGAAGTTGATGTAACCGTTTCGCGGCACGATATGGAAGACACATATTTGCCTGCATTCCGGGCAACGATCATGGACGGCCATGCTCAATCGGTGATGTGTGCCTACAACTCGATCAATGGAGAACCGGCTTGCGCCAACTCCGTTCTGTTGACTGACCATCTGCGCCATGCATGGAAATTTGATGGCTACGTCGTGTCCGACTGCGCCGCCATCGAAGACGTGAGCGCGCATCACAAGTTCAAGCCCACACAAGAAGAAGGGGTCGCCGCTTCCCTTGCCGCTGGCACCGACTTGATCTGCGGATCGCCGCAAACACGGACGAAACTCGAGCGCGACGCAGCTCTGAATGCCGTCCGCGAGAATATTCTGCCTGAGTCGGTGATCGACACAGCCGTCACGCGAACGCTCACAGCCCGGTTCCGTCTCGGCATGTTCGATCCACCGGCTTCTGTACCGTGGTCGAATCTCGGTGCGTCCGCAAACGACACGGTTGCGCACCGGGCCCTGGCGCTGAAAACGGCGCGCGAATCACTCGTTTTGTTGAAAAACGAGAATCACCTTCTCCCCCTCAAGAAGACGTATCCGAAGATCGCCGTGATTGGGCCGGATGCGGACAGCTTGGATGCGCTGGAAGGCAACTACAACGGAACTCCCTCTGCACCCGTCACCATTCTGAAGGGCATTCGCCAACGTTTCCGGCAATCGAAGATCCGCTATGTACAGGGTACAGGCCTCATCGGAACGGTAGTTAGCCCCATCCCCTCTACTGCTCTGTACACCACTTCGAAACGCACAACGCACGGACTGAAGGCCGAGTACTTCGACAACATCAAACTGGAAGGCGAACCTGTCATTCGCCGTACCGATCCGAATGTTAATTTCGTGTGGGCCTTCAATGGCGTCACTCCGAAGGTGACCTCAAACTATTCGGTCCGCTGGACCGGCGTGCTATCCCCAACTGCAACCGACAACTACATCGTCGGCTTCACTGGACAGGATGGTTACCGCGTCTGGATCGACGACGAGCCTTTGGTCGACGACTGGACGCCGCATCGCCCCTCCACCACTCAGACCAAGGCCATCCGTCTGGAGAAAGGCAAATCGTACGCCATCAAAATTGAGTACTTCGAAACAATTCGTTCGTCGGAAGCAAGACTCGTCTGGGGTATTCCTGGCCGCGAGGAAAACGAAGCTGTGAAGGCGGCACGCGAGTCTGACATGGTGGTGATGGTGCTCGGACTTTCCGCGCGAATCGAAGGCGAAGAGATGAAAGTGAAAGCAGAAGGATTCTCCGGCGGAGATCGCACCAGTCTCGATCTGCCTATACCGCAAGAGCAACTACTGGAGCGCATTGCCGCTGCCGGAAAACCCGTGGTGCTCGTGCTCACCAACGGCAGCGCATTAGCAGTGAACTGGGCCAACGAACATGTACCGGCAATCCTCGAAGCGTGGTACCCGGGCGAGGCAGGGGGGACAGCAGTCGCCGAGGCACTGGCGGGAGACTTCAGCCCGGCAGGCCGCCTTCCAGTCACCTTCTATAAGGGTATCGATCAACTGCCGCCGTTCGAAGACTACTCCATGGCAAATCGTACTTACCGCTATTTCACCGGCGATCCACTCTATTCTTTCGGCTACGGCTTGAGTTACACAAAGTTTCAGTACGGCAAGCCGGAAGTTAGCAATGAGTCGATTACTGCCGACGGGAGCGTGACGCTTTCAGGCGACGTAACAAACAGCGGCGCAATGGAAGGCGACGAGGTTGTGCAGCTTTATCTGACCCACGACGGTATCCCAGTTGCACCGTTGAAGGAACTTCGCGGCTTTCAGCGGATCCATCTAGCGCGTGGAGAGAGCAAGCGAGTCAGTTTCACACTGCGAGATCGCGGTTTAAGCACTGTGGACGCTGATGGCCATCGGCGCATTTCCAGCGGACTCGTGCACGCCTGGATTGGGGGCGGCCAACCGACCGCCGCACCAACTCCGAGCAATACTGATGGAGTGAGCGCTCAGTTCACCATTACATCCGAGAGTGTGCTTCCCGACTAAGATCACAGATTAGCGACAAACAGCATCAAGCAACGGGCCATAAGATGCCTGCGCGGGCAGAGGAAGATGCTGCTCCGCCATCGCGCCCTCGAGCGTGTCGATGCCGGGCGGGAGATCAAGGTCTATGCTATTTCGATAGAATTCATCGGACTCAGCTTCTTGCAGAGTTACAAACGTGAAACCTCTCGACCGGTATAGCTTGAGCAGGCGAGGCAGCATCTCCGCATCCAGAGCGCCGATGTGCAATAAGAGAACATAGGGAATATCCTTTCCATAGAGCGTGCGCGACATACCGCGATAGTATTCGATGCTCTCATCCGCAGCCGAGAGATAGCTGTCCTCTAACGCCTGAATCGCCTTGCTGTCCCCTTTTTCGCGGCAACGGAAGTACGGGTCAGTCCAGAGATAGTCGGAGAAACTCATCGTGACTGCAGCAACCTTGTAACCGCGCTGCTTGAGAAAGCCACGGATGCCTGCCCTCTTTTCAGCTGTATCGCCCTCCGCAAGATACGGGAACCGAAACCAATGCCAGTCGGCATCTCTCATCAGGTCTTTGAGAAGAGGTTCGTTGTGGTTTACCTCCGCCTCAAATTCATCTATCGAGTGCGTGTTCAAATTCATGTGTGACCACGTATGGTTGCCGAGTGGCTGATCTGCGGCGCGCCAAGCCTGAAGCGCAGCGTAATCGGCCGCGTGCTGCTCGGTTGCCACTCCGTTGACGAAGCCGAAAGTCGGCGGCATTCCAGCCCCTCGCAGCGCCGCCAGTATCTTCGTCGCAATCTCCAGACGGGTTGTGCCCGGAGGGAGCGAACCATGTGCTGGGAGATCATCGAACGTAATCGCCATCTTCGGCGAAGCAGCATCTCGACTGAATAGAGTGAGCGGCACGGCGTTGGCCATGGCTGCATACCCCGCGGGTGAGGGATGAAGATGGTCACCCGAATCGAAAGACGCGAGCAACCGCTCCGGATGCTGGGGGTCACGCATCTCGGCATCAAAGTCGATCACATCGTCGAAGTGGCCTGGCGTACGGATCCAATTGTTTACTGCCCGCCGGTCGGCCTCCGTGAGGGCATCCGGATGGTAAAACTCCGACCCGACGAACGGCAGGATCGTTGCTCCGATCACTCGCAGCCCTCGGTCGCGCGCCCGATCAATCATCTGCTGGTAGGCGACAATAATCCGGTGCACCATCTCGTCATGCTCCACCTGCAGGACCTCGCCGGTGCGCGCCAGCATGCCGAGGTCGTTGACTCCCTCGAGAATAACCAAGTACCGGACGCCAGCCTGGTCCAGAACGTCATGATCGAAACGTGCAAGCGCATTGGGTCCCAGCCCGTCGAGCAACAGGCGATTTCCGCCGATCCCTTGATTGAGAACGCCAGGTGCCCGCTTATCCATCGAGGTCTGTAGCCGATTGGCGAGGACGTCGGGCCAACGATTGTTCGCGTTCGTCGTGGCGCCGTGGCCGTCGGTAATGGAGTCCCCCAAAATCACAACCGCCGCACCGTCGGCCGGACCTGGCACATCCACGCCTGCGATGAAATACCAGTGCTCCACTTTCTTGGCGTCGGAAAAGTCAGCGGCTAAGACCCGGTCGCCATGTATGAGATAGGACGTCGCATGCGCGCCTGGATGCCCTGTCTGCGATGCCGGTGCGACATCGATATGCAGCGTAATCGCAAGACTCGATAAGGGTGGCGCGATAAAGTCGATGGGATCGGAGAGACACTCAGCGCCCGCCGGCACCCATACGTCAGACGTACCGGCAAACGTTAACGGTCGGTCGGTGCCGGCGGCTATGCCTCCAGAATCGGAAGATGTCGGGCGAGCGACATGCACCGCGGTGAAGTGCATCGGCGCCGATCCGAATCTGTTAGATAAATGGATCCGAAGTCTTTCACTTCCGATGGAAAGACGCACAATCTGACGAAGTGTGACGTCTCGGAGATAGTCGGGACCGAGCGCATTGTCTTGCTCGGCAAGCATCTGCGAAGTCGCCCAGGATCCGATCCAGTGCGTCTGAGCCGTGCTAACAGCGGCCAAGGCGAACAACAAAAGCGTCGCGCTCGTTAGCCTACCAATCCAGAACGCTCGAGTGAACGAGCGAAAAGCAATCAAAAAGATGGATGGCATTGATCCACACCTATCGCGAGACGACGTTTAGTTTCGATTCGATCAAGTCGACTGAATTCCCGCCCACCATGATCTTGAAACTTCCGGGCTCGACCACACGATGCATCTCACGATTCAAAAACGATAGTTCGTCGGGTCCCAGAGTGAACTTGACGGTTTCCGTTTTTCCAGGATCGAGCGTGATGTGCTGAAAACCGCGGAGCTCTTTAACCGGCCGCGTCACTGAACTTACTTCGTCGCGAATGTAGAGTTGTGCAACCTCGGCGCCACTTCTCTTCCCTGTATTGGTCACGTCTACGGAAACTGTCGCTGTGCCCTCAGGTCCAATCGTCTCCGGTGTCAGGCGCAGGTTTTCGTACTTAAAACTCGTGTAGCTAAGTCCCCACCCGAAGGGAAACAGGGGCTGAACGGACGCACCTAAGAAACCGCGTTTGGCAGACGGTTTCTGATAGTAGTAGTCGGGCAATTGACCCACTGACCGCGGAACCGTGATCGGCAGTTTCCCGCCCGGATTGTAGTCTCCAAAAATCACGTCAGCGATGGCCGTGCCGCCCTCTTGACCCAGATACCAGCCGTCGAGAATTGCTGGAACATTTTCGGCGATGTAGTTAATGGAATTGGGGCGTCCGTGCTGCAAGTAGACGACGACCGGCTTGCCCAGCGCGAGCATCGCCTTCACCAAGTCGTCTTGATTGCCCAGAAGATCCAGGCTGTCGCGATCACCGAGATGATCTTTGGCCCAAGCCTCGCGCGATGTTTGTTCATTCTCTCCGAGTGCCAGAATCACGATGTCAGATTTCTTCGCCACCGCAACTGCCTCTTGGATCCGCTTTGCGTTGAGTACTGGATCCCCCAACACGACTTTGTCGGCATCCCAGTCGGGGAGAGTTTCTGTGATCTTGCATCCCTCCGAATACAGCACTTCCGACGACGAACCGACTTTGTCTTTAATCCCCTGTAGCAGGCTCACTCCACGGCCCGGTTTGTTGCTGTAACCGCCAAGGTGCAGATCCGCGGCGTTGGGCCCAATCACAGCGATGCGTTTGTACTTGGTCTTATCCAAAGGCAAAAGATTATTCTGGTTTTTCAGGAGGATGATGGTTTCGTGGGCAGCCTTCAGCGCCAATTGCTGATGCTCCGTATTATTGACAAGCTTTTCAGCATAGTCGGGATCGACGTATGGATTCTCGAAGAGTCCGGCTTCAAATTTGTCGCGAAGCAAATGCGAGACCGCGCGATCGATTGCAGCCTCGGGAACTTTTCCTTGATGCACCTGATCAATCAGGCTTGGATACGCATCCTCAAAAGGCAACTCGATTTCAACCCCGGCATCCAGGGCCATTCTCGCAGCATCTTCCTTTGTCGCTGCGACGTGATGCAAATTGAGCAAGTCCGTGATCCCGAAGTAATCGGACACGATCGTTCCCTGGTAATTCCACTCGTGGCGTAGGATCTCGTCCAGAAGATGCTTGTTACTGTGCGAGGGAATGCCGTCAATCTCGTTGTACGAAGCCATCACCGTTCGTACGTGGCCTTCTTTTACGGCCACTTCGAAAGGCTTCAGAAAGTATTCGCGGACCACACGCTCGGAATAATTGCCCGGCGACACGTTGATGCCGCCTTCGGGCTGGCCATGCACCGCAAAGTGCTTGGCAGTCGCCATGACGTGGGTACCGTCCATCGGGCCCGTACCTTGAAAGCCGCGGATCGCCGCCAAGCCGATGTGCGAAGCTAGGTACGGATCTTCACCGTAGGTCTCTTCCGTGCGCCCCCACCGCGGGTCTCGAGCGAGATCTAGAACCGGAGCCAGACAGTGATGAGTTCCGCGCGCACGCACTTCCGCTGCTGTCGCGGTGAAAACGTCTTGCACCAATGCCGTATCCCAAGTCGACGCTAATCCGATGGCTTGGGGATACGACGTGCCCATCGGCGCGACGTGCCCGTGCAAACATTCGTCATGGAATAGCACAGGAATTCCGAGACGCGTATTTTCCTTGAACCACTTTTGCACCGTGTTCGTATATTCCGCCATTTGGCGTGGATCGCGATTCGTACTCGGACGCGAAATTTCCCCAAGCCCATTCTTCAGCAGAACTCCAGCGCGCTCGGGAAGAAAATTTCCCTTTTCATCCACAAAAAGTTTTTGGGGATCGCTGAAAAAATCGCGGTTCTCCCATGCGCCTTCCATCTGGGCAACCTTTTCCTCCAACGTCATGCGCGAGAGCAGGTCCGCAACGCGTTGTTCAACCGGCAATTTGGAATCGCGGTACGGCAAAGGGCTCTGCGCAGAGGCAACGGTGCACGTAAGTAAAGTCAAGGAGGATAGGCAGAGAACGGAGAAAAACCAACGCCAACTCGGCGAGATTGAGGCCATCGAGGGTCATCATCCTGGATTGATGTTTGCGAGCTTAATACGCGAGCAACTATACCTCCGTTAACGTTACCGTTCAAGCTGCGCGAGATCGTGGCCGGGAATTATTGGGGCAATATCAATCGAAATCGCTGGGCACTTTATTGAGCGCTTGGCGTGTTGGTCTCCCGTAACACGACCCGCGACGTATCGTTCATGTCGGTGACGATGAGGAATCTTCTCGACGGTGCAAGGGATCCAGCAGAGTCGCCACGAGCGAGAGTTTTCAGCGGGCCGATCGATTGCACAATTCCCGCTCCATCAGGATTCGTTTTCAAAATCGCTAAGGGCTCTAGTTTTCCGAAAGGCGCGTGGTTGGACTCTGCCAGGTAAACCTGGTATTGCGATTTAGGCGCGAGCCCTGCGGCCGCAATCTGGACCAGATCGAGCAGACCAAGCGAATTGACGGCCACCGACGCCTGTGCATCCGCCGGGGCTGATCCTGCCGCCTCCAGGTGCAAGCGCGCTGTGTTGCCAGCCTCCCCAAGGGGCGAAAGATTATCCGTGCCGACGCCGCTCGGAACCGCACCCGGAACATAAACCAAAGCCTGCGTCGTCTGGCCAATCGGAATGTTCGCGATCACCTTATTCGTCAGCGTATCAATTGCCACCGCATGTTCACCGTTCTCCAATGCGACGTAGACTCTCGATCCGTCTCCCGAAGGCCAGATACCGTGGGGAAGATTTCCCACAGGAATGGTGGCAACTAACACAGGAGACACACCTCTGCGGAACACTTTCACGACATTCGCACCGCCGATGGTGACATAGGCAAACTTGCCGTTGTGGTTGTTGACGAAATTTACATGATTCGTGATTGGACCTGTCTCCAGCAGAGCTTTTTGCTCAAACGGCGGTTTGGCGCCGAACACCTGTACCTCACCCGCGTCTTTCAGGGTGATCCACACTTCGTCGTTCTCAGGACTCACCGCTATGTTTGGGCAAAACGGACTCCCCTGCGCCAAGCGCTTCAGCACTTGGTGTGAGGCCACGTCAATGACGGCGAGTTCTGGTGTGAAGCTGGAACACACAAAACCGTACTTGCCGTCGGGGCCGAACACGGTCATGCCCGGACCATTGGCCAACTCGACGCGGCGAACTTCCTTCATTTGGATTGGATCAATCACCGAAACGTAGTTTTCGCCTCGCACGGTAACCCAAAGTTCCGCTCCATCGGGTGTGAAAAACGCTTCGTGGGGCGAACGTCCCACATAAATCTTCCCTCTTATCGCGTTGGTCGCTGTGTCAATTAACGTGACCGAGTTCGAAGCGACCGACACCGCCGCGAGCATCTTGGAATCCGGCGAGTATCCGAGACCATGCACGAGCAATTCACCTCGATAAAGCGGGCTCAAAGCTCCAGGCACGGGGTCGCCGAGCCGGATCACGCCAAGCAGTTTGTTGCTGGAAGGATCGATCACGGAAACTGTGTTGGACGTCTGGTCGGCGGCGTAAACCCGGTCGTGCCCAGAGACTGGAGTATCTGGTCTGCCCCAGGGCGCCTGCTGCGCAAATGCGCCGGAAACAAAACACACGAGCGACAACCAACGAACGATTCTCATGCTATTTCCCATGACCCGCACAACTCGCGGCCTTTCGATTTACTTCTGTGAGCGTGCCTCGTGCTTCTTCAACCAGAGCTGCATCAACTCGATTTCCGATTGCTGGTCGGTAATAATTTCTTGTGCCAACCTGTGCATCTGCGGATCTTTCCCGTAAACCAGTTCCGCCTTCGCCATATCGATCGCGGCGCGATGGTGGGGCATCATCAGTTTCACAAAATCAACATCGTTATCACCGGATGGCTTCACAGAGGTCATTGCGGCCTGCATATTTTCCATGCAATGCCCAAGGTCCGTCCAGGCAAGGGCATCGTCGGCGCCTCCGTGTTTATGCGTCCCGGCCTGACGCGCCGGCATCGGCACCGTGGACATCAGAATCAACAGGAGCACAAATCGCCGGGCAAGCTTATCCAATGGCAGCCTCCATTCTGCATCAGAATATAACTTGTCCAACGCACGTCAGGAAATCCATCTTGCGTCGATGGATTTTCGATACGGACCTTCTTTACCAAACGTCCCTTTCCTCTTTCTGAAATGTGATTTCCGAGCATAAATGAGCTCGGGTGAGGTGTCGGCCGCTACCCAAGAGAGTTGAGGAGGTGTTGAACCGAAGTTTCTGAGCCTCCGGTGCGGTTAATAGTTGGTGTCCTCGAAAATGGTGCGAGCGAATTCCCTTCGGCGCCTGGTCACCGGTCGCGCGGCTACTTGCTTACGGCCAGAACCAAAACGCAATCGTGGGCAGCGACCGGGGGGGCCGACTCCAAGCGCTCTCTTTATAGACATGATCGTTAGATAAGATCAACATTTGCAACAACGATCACTTTCCCGTCGGTTGACCCTGATACTTCTGAACAATGCGGGGCTGTTACACGCTGCTGCGGAATAACACTGCATCCAGCTGTAACATGCGGCCTGTGCGAGGATCCATAAATCCCGGAAACAAAGACCAGATCTCGTACCCGTACTTCTCCAAATCGTCGAGCGTGGGATGGAAGAGTCGTTCACCTTCATAGAGCGGGACGAGAGAAAGCTCGATCTGAATTCCCTGCACTCGCGGAAGGAGTTCCCGCGCTCCTCGCAGCACCCGCTCTTCGAAGCCTTGAACATCGAGCTTTAGAAAAATATGATCGCTCTCCGATATAAAGTTCACTGCTGTTTTATCCAGCGTGCGCATCTCCGCGGACTCAGAACCGACGTAGCGCGATTTCGGCTCTGCACCAACGTGCGAGGACAGCATGGGCAACACCGAACTGGAAACACTGTTACCGGCGAGATTGAGGGTGATCGTCCCTTCTTGATTGCCCAACGCCATGCGGGGAGCAATAATCCAGTTCGCATCGTGTTGGGCGCGTGTAATTAGCGTCGAATGAGCGGCGGAAGATGCCTCAAAGGAAACGATCCGGCCGGGGTATCCGGCGTGGCGCAACTGTTCGGCAAATTGTCCGATGTTGGCCCCGACATCAAAGACCACGTCGATTCCGTGCACCTGGAGTTGGCGCGCCAATTGCGCCGACGGCGACTCGAGGGGACCCACCCTGTGCACATCCCAACCGATCCGCTGTAGAGATTTACGAAGGGCGCGTCGAATGGACATTGGCTCTGGGGTGCGGAGTTCTGCCGCGGGCAACTAATTGCGCAGCACAAGCATGTGGTCTCCGGGCGACGAGAAAACAGTATACATATTCAGGTCGTTGATCTAATTTTTTCTCGTAAGCGGCTCCGTAGACCTTTCCACGTTTGGGCCGGGCTGAGCGCCAGTTGGCGGCGCGGGTCAGCGTCTTCCAATGACTGAATCCTCTTAATCGCAGAATCCATGTCGCATCCTGGGCCCTCTAGGCATATCGACCCCGCAGCAGGCTCGGGTCTCATTTCGTAAAACTACGACTTCCAGATCTTCCAAACAAGGTCGTGGCGAGCATGGTTGTCATCGACACCACGCACCCCTACAATTCTTGAGTAATGTCTTCCATTGCTTCCTTGCCCGAAATGGCGCGCCCAGCAGCGCGCCGCCATCCCGCACTTCGCATCGTCTACTACGCCGTGTGCCTGCTGCTGGTTTTGCTTATCGCGGGTATCTGGTGGCTGTACTTCATCGCGCACTCCGCGGTTCCGCAGTTGGATGGAACGATCACCGTTCCTGGGATTTCTTCCAAAGTGCGGGTCGTCCGCGACAAGCAAGGGGTTCCTACCATCGAAGCGGCTACTCTGGAAGACGTGTTTTTTGCTCAAGGCTACGTGACCGCGCAAGACCGACTCTGGCAAATGGACTTGATGCGGCGCGCGGCTGCCGGTGAACTCTCGGAAATCATTGGCGAGGCCACGCTAAAAATGGACCGCGAAGAGCGTACCTTGGGCCTGCGCGAGGCGGCCGAGTCATCCGAGAAACAGATCTCAGCTCGCGATCGTGCTTACTTTGAGGCCTATGCCCGCGGCGTGAACGCGTTCCTGGAGTCGCATCGCGACCGTCTGTCGCTCGAGTTCCGGCTCATGAAATACACGCCGCGTCCGTGGACAGTAACGGATTCCCTGCTCGTCGGCGCGCGCATGGTGCAAGATTTGAATCATTACAGCAATCCTCCGGCGCTGACGCGAGAAAAGATTCTGGCCAAGCTCGGTCCGGAATTGACAGCCGATCTGTACGTGAACTCCTCCTGGCGCGATCGTCCGCCGACGACAGGGCGACGAATCGACGAAGAGCCTGCCGCACAGAACGGCGACGAAGATGACGATGACGACGAAGAGGTTGATCCCGATGGGGGGAACAGCCGGATCACGTTGGCAAGCCCTGCCGCTCGGAGACTTCCGCAGATAGAATCCGCGTTAGCCGCGGACCTGTTCCCTTCTTTCATTCACCAAGAAAGCGACGCTTTTCGGCAGGGTTCGAACGATTGGGTGATCTCCGGTGCGCACACGGTTACGGGCAAGCCGCTGCTCTCAAACGATATGCACCTGGACCACCAGATGCCGAATCTGTGGTTTGCCGCTCACCTTAAACTGACCAGCGGCGATTTCGATGTTGCCGGAGTCACCCTGCCCGGCGTTCCTTTTGTGATCGTGGGCCACAACCAGCACATCGGCTGGGGATTCACCAACGTAGGCCCGACCGTTGAAGACGAATTCATCGAAGAATTTAACCCACAGGGCCAGTACAGAACGCCCGCAGGATGGGTTGCCCCGCAACATCGTCCTGAAACAATCCACGTCAAAGGCAAACCGGACGTAACGATTGATGTGGTGACGACGCGACACGGCCCCATCATCACCGACCTGTTACCCGGGGAGACTCGCAAGATTGCTCTGCGCTGGACGCTCCAGGACGGCGAGGGACTCGTCTTTTTTGATGTGAACTCGGCACACAACTGGCAGGAGTTTCGCAAAGCTTTTTCTAACTTCGTCGCGCCCGGACAAAACGTGATGTATGCCGACGTGGACGGCCACATCGGCTACCAAGCTACCGGACGGGTACCCATCCGCGCTGCCGGCGATGGCAGCCTACCGGTGAGCGGCAGCGACGACGCACATGAGTGGAAGGGATGGATACCCTTCGATGATATGCCGCGCGTTTACGATCCGCCGTCAGGAATTCTCGCGACCGCCAATGGACGAATCACACCCGACGACTACAAATATTCGATCAGCACCGAATGGGAGGCGCCATGGCGGACGGATCGAATTTATCGCGTCCTCGAATCGGGCAAGAAATTTGCGCCTGCCGATATGCTGGCGCTCCAGATGGATGTGTCGTCCACCTACGATCGCCTGTGCGCCGACAAATTCGTCTACGCTGTCGACCACGCCACCAATCCTTCGGAGCGAGCCAAGCGGGCTGCGGATATTCTGCGCGACTGGGACGGTCGCATGTCAGCCGATTCGGCCGCACCGACGATCGAGACGAAGGCGCGGCAGGAATTGGTGCGGTTGCTGTTGGAGCCCAAACTGGGTGCGGCCGATTCAAATCCGAGTACAGGCGCTTTGAGTTGGAAGAGTTATCACTGGGCCATGTCGTCTGTATGGCTGGAAAACGTGCTCAGCAAACAACCGCAGCGCTGGCTGCCGGCAGGATATCCAGATTACGGCACTCTGCTAACGACGGCAGTCGAGAATGTAGTGAAGCGAGGGCAAATCGCCCCTGGAGACAGTTCGAAAATAGGCTCGATGTCTCATTCCGACGCTCCGGCGGACCTGAGTCAATGGAAGTGGGGACAAAATTATCCCGTGGAAATCGACCACCTCGTGCTGAGCCAACTTCCGCTCATAGGACGCCTGACTGGTCCGGGATTGCACCCCTTGAGCGGAAGTGGGTTCACGGTGAAGGCGGTGGGTCGGGGCTTTGGGCCTTCCGAGCGGATCACGTGGAACTTCGCGAGCTTCGACGAGAGCACGCTGAACCTGGTGACAGGCGAAAGCGGCATTTTTCTTAGTCCGTATTACATGGATCAATGGAAGGCCTGGTACGGGGGCTCTACCTTTGTTTTTGCGTATTCAAAAGACGCGGTCGACAAACAACGAGCGCATGAGATGACGCTCTTGCCCCGATGACAGGCTGACAGATGGGCAGTCGGGCGACGACGTCCGGCGCTCCACTTTCTTTTCTTAGAAGTTCACCGTCTTGACGTCGATGAAATTCCCGATGATGCCAAAGATGTGGCCGGGATTATTCGGATCGTTGGGGTTGTACTCCAACGCATCGATCGTGTCGTCGTAAATATTCAGTGATCCGCCTTGGACGACGTAAACAACTTGCCGCGTCGAAATCGGCTGAAGCCCCGTCGCATCCCCATTTTGGGGAGGGATCAAGACCCCGCCAGCCGCAACAGTCCCAACCGGCGTGCTCAGCGAATTGTAGATGGAAAGGCAACCCCGAATCTCGGCGCCGGGCGGCGGAGGTGTGGGCGGAATAATTTCGGTACAGGTGCGCGCACCGATAAACAGCTGTCCGTTGGCGCCCATCGCGATGCGGTTATGGTATCCGTCGGTGATGACGGCTGTGCTGGTGACGGACATGCTAGTCAGATTAAAAAGCGTGAGCAGGCCGCAAGTAGTCGCCGCTGTAACCTCGCCCGTGCAGGGTTGCGAGGGCACTCCGCCGGCGTAGGGTGTGCCGGCCAGATACATGGTCGAACCGCTAATCAGAGCCTCAGTCGCAGCCGGAACGCTCACCGCAGGACAGACTCCGGTCGGTAAGCAATTCATGGGGGTCAATTCCACCATTTGCACGCTGGCCTGCGTGCCTCCGCATTCGGCTCCGCAATTAATTACATAAGCGATCGTGTCGTCGGA
Source organism: uncultured Acidobacteriaceae bacterium (assembly GCA_963846085.1). Taxonomy (GTDB): domain Bacteria; phylum Acidobacteriota; class Terriglobia; order Terriglobales; family Acidobacteriaceae; genus Acidiflorens. The sequence goes on from CAWJUN010000001.1 coordinate 915,013, forward strand.
AGTAAAGAAGGCGGCGATGGGTCGATCAAAACCGCCCAGCGTGGTCAGGGCATTGCCGATCCCGATGTTCGACGGAGTAATGATTGCGATTGAATCGGAATTATCGCTGAAACCGAAAAGCCGATCCCCTCCATTGTTGATCGAAATGTAGTGCAGGGCCGGCACGTCCAACTGTCCCGTCACGGTGCCGCTGTTCATCGCGATCGCCTCCAGAATTCCGGGCGCTTGACCAACTACTGGTGCAGTCGGCACCGCAACGTAGGCGGCGGATCCATCGGGTGAAATCACGATGCTCTCGGTCATCCCCGGCAAAGTCAGATGAGCGGCGTTGCTTTCGCTCGCGTTGTTGATCAAGCTGAGCTGGTTATCAGAAAACTGCGTTCCGTTGCCGCTGAAGACAACTGTTTGGGCGAGATTGGGACTCACGACCATCATCCCCGGAGTATTTCCCGCGGAGATGGGATTGGCCGGCCCACGCGTATCGTTTTGTGCATCCACAATATAAATGCCGGGAGTCGCAGTTCCTGCGGCTACGTTATTTGTGAGGAAGGCGCGGTATTTGATCCCGCTGGTCTGCGTTCCCCCGCCAGAAGGAGTGCTACCGCAACTCAACAACACCAGGCTGGCGGGTGCCAGACACAATAATAGAATCAGGATTTTTCTCAAACCTGTGGACTCCAACCTCATGCCAGATAATCACTTGGATGCAAGTAAAGGATTATAACAAAGGAAGAAAAATGAGCTGGCAAACGGCCCTCGCGTCTGGCGGCTTCCTTCGTGGACGTTCGTGCTCTTAGTGGTTCAAGATTGTCCCACTAACCACGACCAGCAGAATGCGGTCACTTGCTTCATCTTGTATCCTTGAGAGAATGCCCCAAAACCTCATCGAACGCTTGAAGCAGTCGCCTGTGCTCTGTGATGGAGCCATGGGCACGCTTCTCTATTCCAAGGGAATCTTCATCAACCGCTGCTACGACGAGCTGAATGTGTCGCAGCCTGAACTGATCCATGCCGTGCACCATGATTATCTGCAGGCCGGCGCCGAAATTATCGAGACGAACACCTTTGGCGCGAATAGCTTCCGGCTGGCACGGCACAGCTTAGCCGACCGAGTCCGCGACATCAACCTGGCTGGCGCTCACATCGCACGCGACGCAGCAAAGAGCTTCGACGTTTGGGTCGCCGGATCCGTCGGACCCCTCGGCGTTAGGATTGAGCCCCTCGGCAAAACTTCTTTGGAAGAGGCGCGGACCGCCTTCCGCGAACAGGTCGCCGCGCTCGCCGAGGGTGGTGTAGACCTGCTGATGCTCGAAACCTTTGGCTATCTGGAAGAACTTCACCAGGCCGTCCTCGCCTGCCGCGATGTGAATACCAAGATTCCCATCGTCGCCCACGTCACCATTGACGAGGACGGCAACTGCCTCGACGGATCGGACGCCGAGGCTTTCGCCGCCCGCCTTACTGAGTGGAACGTCGACGTGATCGGCATCAACTGCAGCGTAGGTCCGGTTGCCATGCTGGACGCGATCGAGCGCGTGCGCGCGGTAACTTCCCTGCCACTTGCGGCGCAGCCCAACGCCGGCATGCCCCGCTCGGTCGAGGGACGCAACATCTATCTCTGCTCGCCCGAATACATGGCCAGCTACACACGAAAATTTGTCGCCGCTGGAGTGCAAATCATCGGCGGCTGTTGCGGCACCACGCCCGATCACATCCGCGCCATGAAATCCGCCTTACGGGTCGGCGAAGCTCGCGGCAAGACCGCAGTTACGGAGGCGATTCATTCCGGATCCACACCGTTAGCGCCGGCTGCCATCCCCATTGCCGAACGATCGCGATTGGGGGCAAAGATTGCCGCCGGTGAATTTGTCACCATGGTCGAGATTGTGCCGCCAAAGGGCATCGACATCCGCAAAGAGATCGAGGGGGCGAAATTCGTCAAATCCGTCGGTGTGGACGCCGTGAACATCCCCGACAGCCCTCGCGCCTCCGCCAGGATGAGCAATCAAGCCTTGTCGTTGCTGATGCAGCGCGAGGTCGGCATCGAAGCAATTCTTCACTACACCTGCCGCGACCGAAATGTCCTCGGCATCCAGTCGGATCTGCTCGGTGCGGCGGCCACCGGCATCCATAACCTGATCTGTATCACCGGCGATCCGCCAAAAATGGGTAACTACCCCGACGCGACTGCGGTCTTTGACGTCGATTCCATAGGATTGGTCAATATCGTCCGCAACCTGAACCGCGGCCTCGACTTGGGCGGGAACCCGATCGGCGTGGGCACCAGTTTCGTGATCGGCGTGGGCGCCAACCCAGGATTGCCCAATCTGGATGAAGAGATCAAGCGCTTCGAATTCAAGGTCGAAGCGGGCGCGGAATATGTCGTCACCCAGCCGGTCTTTGATCTCGGACTCCTGGAGAATTTCCTGAAGCGGATCGAGCACTGCCGGATCCCCGTCATTGCCGGAATCTGGCCGCTGGTCAGCGCGCGCAATGCCGAATTCATGAAGAACGAGCTGCGGGTCTCGGTTCCGGACGAAGTCCTCAACCGTATGGCGCGAGCCGCGACTCCGCAAGCGGCGCGCGAAGAAGGGGTCGCGATTGCCCGCGAGATGTTGTCGGCGCTCCGCGATCGTGTCCAAGGTGCCCAGATCAGCGCGCCACAAGGCCGATATTCCTCAGCCGTGGATGTTCTGGAGGCGCTCGGTTCGAAATAAACCCAAAGGCGCGATGGCGGATGTGCACTTTTGCAACAAGGCTGCCCAAAGGAACTAACAGATCTGCTAATTTCTCTGGACAAGTAACAGGGAAATCAGTCATACAATAGATCAGGAGCATTTGAATTGGTAAAGTTTGAAGAATGCCTGGAGCGTCTGGAAAAAATCGTTCAGGAACTCGAAAAAGGTGAAGTTCCTCTCGAGAAGTCTTTGACGCTTTTTGAAGAAGGCATGCAACTTTCCTCGACCTGCCGGAAACAACTGGAGGACGCGGAAGGAAAAGTAGAGATTCTGTTAAAACAGAACGGGAAGCTTCAAGCCGAACCATTTGAGCCCCCGACCGAGAAAGCGTTGCGTAAGTAACGCTGTTCGCGCTCGGATTAAGCATTGACAACGCCAAATGCCTGCGACAGTTCCCAGCTGCCGCAGCCTAGGTCACCGCGGAACTGCGGTGTAGTCAGGGGGAATGTATGGATCCACTTTCAGTTGTCCTCTATCAGAACGACCTCAGAGCGGCACAAAGTCTGGCGGTCAGTCTGGCGCAGCACTTCGATGCTGTTCAGTTGGTTCAAAATTGCGCGGACATCGGTCCCGCGGTTGCCCTGCATCGTGCCGATGCCGTGGTAATTGATCTGGAAGTTTCTGGAACCGGCGAGGTTGAGCATCTCCATCGTGAGTTTCCCGAACTGTGCATTGTTGGTACCCACCGCTTGGCCGACGACAAACTCTGGGCTGAGGCGATGAGTCTCGGCGCGTCCGATATTTGCGAGCCGCGCAGTGAGCACGTGATTCATTCCTTGCTGCAAGGTCGTGCACGACATATCGCAGCTTAATTCGTCAGGACTCAGGTCCAAGGTGTCAGGTCTCAGCGAGATGGAATTGATAAACATCTCCTGAGACCTTTTCTCTTGCCGCTCTCTCGGTTTCCTCAGACCGAAGACCTGAGACCTGATTTCCTGCCTTCCACTTTCCCGACCAACCTCGACCTGCAGCTAACCTCTGCCTTGTTATACTGCGATGCGATGCTGAAACAAGTTCTAGAGCAGGGACGACAAGCGGCCGACGCGGCGCTTGAGCAACTCTTACCGCCATCTTCCCAGCATCCCACATCCATACATCAGGCCATGCGTCACAGCGTGTTCGCCGGTGGCAAGCGCCTGCGTCCGGTTCTGTGCATGGAAGTCGGGCGCATGATCGCCATCGGGTCTTCACAGCAGGCGACCGCCTCGTCCTCCGCCAACTCACTGCCCGCTGGCATCGAGCAGGTCGGCGCGGCGCTCGAGATGCTTCACACTTACTCTCTGATTCACGACGATCTGCCTGCGCTTGACAACGACGATCTCCGGCGCGGCCGTCCGACCTGCCATAAGGCGTTCGGAGAAGCCATCGCGATCCTCGCCGGAGACGCGCTGCAGACGCAGGCGTACGAAGTCTTGGCCCAACTTGCCTGCCCTGCCGAAGCGCGTGTCGCCATCATCCGTGGGATTGCCCACGCCACCGGCACGATCGACGGCATGATCGGCGGCCAGGTCGTTGACCTCGAAGCCGAACACACGAAACCCGACCTCGCCACCCTCGAATACATCCACCGGTCGAAGACGGCCGCGCTCATCACTGCCAGCGTCGTCAGCGGAGGAATCTACGCCGGGGGAACACCGGCCGACATCGCGCGCTTGCGCACCTATGGTCAGTCGATTGGCTTGGCCTTTCAAATCGTCGACGACGTCCTCGATTTAACGCAAACCTCCGAGCAATTGGGTAAGACCGCGGGCAAAGATGCGGCTGCTGAGAAGACGACCTACCCCGCCTTATTCGGAATCGAAGAATCGCTTCATAGAGCCGACACCCTCGTCGATCAGGCATGCGCCGAGCTTAACGAATACGGAGCCGCTGCGTCTAACTTGAAAGACCTGGCTCGCTTTCTCGTTGAGCGCAAGAAATGAATCGTGATAATGCCGTGGAGGCGGACTCGCCCGCTTTAGTCAGTGTGGAGATAGGCAACCCGCCTGCCCGGTCCAATCCCAAACAGACTTGCCAGCCCCATCGATTCTTCGCAACGTTCCGCTCATATCCGCAAGCCGCCGCATTGACCATACTAATTTTCGCGACCACTCAACTGGGCCGCGCCCAGAACGCTCCCACTTGGCACTACGACTTTCGTCCCGGCGATCATCTCGTTTACGCCTACTCGTTCCACAAGCAGTTGGAAAGCAAAGAGGAAAAAACGCAAGTCGAAGCTCGTTTTCGGACTCATGTTCTTGTAGCCGCAGAAATTCCCGGCGGCTTCAGTCTCGGATTCCAGCGCAATCGCGAGGCCGAAGATCTGACGCAATATGTTTCCAAAGGTAAAGACAAACTTGCCCACGAACAGATCGAGTTTCAGAAGCAGATGCAGACTCGCCCGCCGCATTTTTCCGAAGCAATAGAAGTCTCTCCTTCCGGAGAGCCACGAAATGCGCTCGAAGTCGCGCGTGAAGTCCACAGCCATGTCATCGACGCGTTGCATGAAGTCCTCCCGCTACCGCCCACATCGTTGACTCGCGGTGCAACCTGGCACGGCGGCAACGCCTTCGGTTTCGACGTCCGCTGGATCGACGATGAGCCGATCCACGGAAAGCCCTGCCATCATCTCCAGGCAACTTCGCCGAAAGGATCGCTGAAACTCGACTACTGGTTGTCGCCCGACTCGGGCGTCCTCGAGCAGGTGACATTAGAGGGCTCCTATTCGGACTACGACACCACAGTCCATGAAACGGCCCGTCTTGAGTTGGAATCGCGCAATCGCGGCGAGTCGCTCGAATCGTGGCTCGCCGCGCCCGACACGCGACTGGCCGCGCTTGAAGCGATCTTGCTCACACCTGAAATCGTCGTTTCAGGGCTGCAACTAACGCCGCCCCTCTCCTCGAGCGATACCGCTGCGCAGGCTCTGGCCTTGACCATCGGAGCGCGCCGCAAACTTAATTTTCCAACCGACGTCCTGACGCATCTGAAAGGGAGTTCCAGCGAACTGATTCGTGAAGAAGTTCGACAACTCGGCGACCTTCCGTCCCCTCCTCCAAGTTCCGGCACGGCGACCGACGAATGCCCTCGCCGCCCACCGCCAAAATTCCCATCCCAAAAACCCGGAACTACCTTTCAAATGGCCGTCGCCAACAAAGACACCCCCGAAGTTCCGTACATTCTCCGAGTCCCGCTTTCCTACCGCGAAGATCACGCCGCGCCGCTGCTCGTCTACCTGAGCGGAGGCGCAGGATTCGCCATGGATGCCATGAACTCCGCCGACGATGTCGTCGCGCAAACCAACTACCTCGTGCTCTACCCGCAAGCCGCAGCCTACTGGTGGACGCCCGAAACCGCCCGCCGCTTCGACATCGTCCTGAACGACGTATTGCAGCGCTATAACATCGATCGCGACCGCGTCTACATCACCGGTTTCAGCAACGGAGGAACCGGCGCACTCTACTACGCGATTCTGTGGCCGCAGCGCTTTGCGGCCGTCGTCACCGAGATGGGCGCAGGGCAATGCAACGAGCAGGTGAAGGCTGGACTCGCCAATGTGCGAAACATCCCGTTACTACTCATTCACGGCGCCAACGACCCGGTCATCACTCCCGACTGCTCGACCACCACGCAGCAGGCTCTGATCGATTTGCATCCAGCGACTGAGCCTGCACTCAAGATTTTGCCGAATCACGCTCACGACATCACGCTCGACTCGGACGATGGCCTGACTCTCGCCTTCTTCAAAGACAAAATCCGTAACCCACTTCCAAGAATCGTCGACCTGACCGAAACCGATCCGCTTGCGTCGCGTGCCTACTGGGTTGAGATCCTCGATGGCAAGCCCGGCAAGTCGGATCTCGACGCACGCGTCAAGGGCGACAACACCATCGATATCCACAGCCACGAGATTAAACGCATTCGCCTGCGCCTTCGCCCCGAATTGTTCACCAAGCCTGGCGACATCCGCATCGTCTGGAACGGTAGGAAACTCTTCACCGGGCCGCTTCGCGACGCATGCTCCCTTCCGCCTCCCATTTCCGCGGCCGACCCGACGCTGGACCTCACGGATGTTCGAGATCTGACGCTGCCGTAGTGTCTGGAGAGTCCGGCGCTGTCTCGCCCGAATAGTCAAATCCAAGTCGCCGCGCGCCCTTTCGCTCGAAGGAGGTCGTTAATCGGTTCGGCCTTGAATCCGCATCCCACCGGATGTACAGTTTGTTAGCTCTCGCCTTTCTTCCGTCCCTCCTTTTCTCCCCGGCAAATGCGCGTTATAGCTGCGGTATGTGTGCAACTAAAGGCGTGATTGGGAGGGGCACCACAATATGTGGTGTTTTATTACTTGACCCGTCCCCGTATTCGCCGTTAGAGTTGGTCAAAAGCATGGGTGTCGTTCTTGGTTCAGGGCGCGGCATCCAACTATGCGACCGGCGTGGAACCATCGGAGTTAACAGCGCGTAAATCGCCAATGTTAGCTTGCGAGTCCCCGCAATTTGCAGCGCACCCCAGCCAGCGCAAACCGAGTCTGCGAATTACCGACGGAGCGGATCACCATGTTCGCCCGCGAAGGAGTCATTTTTGCTCAAACTCAAGAAGCTGCAAATTCTGGGATTCAAGTCCTTCTGCGATCGCACCGAACTGAAATTCCACGGCGAGGGAATCGCCGCCATCATCGGCCCCAACGGCTGCGGAAAGTCGAATATTGCCGATGCCATCTCCTGGGTGCTGGGTGAACAGTCGGCCAAGTCGCTGCGCGGCTCGCGCATGGAAGACGTCATCTTCTCCGGCACGCGCGACCGCAATCCCACGGGCATGGCCGAAGTGTCGCTCACTCTGATCGATCCCGAAGTTTACGGCGGACCCGATACCCACGCCCCCACCGAGGTCGAGATTCAAGACGATTTGCCCGGTGGTGATGAGAACTGGGACGAAGCCGAAATTCGCTCCCAAGCCGCAGCTGAAACCGAACGCGCCGTTGAAGAAGCGCAACCCGGAAGAACCCAAGAAGTCGAAGGCGAATTGTCTGCTGATGCCAGGGCGGGTGAATCAACACTTGGCGAAGGTCAGACAGCCGAAACAGAGGCCGGGGAGTCTCAATCTGCAGAAGCACAGCTCTCCGAAGTCCCGGTTGGGAACACCGCGGTTGCTGTCGTCGCCCCACAGCTTGTGCTCAAGATTCGCCGCCGCAAATTCAATCAACAGCAACACCGCACCGGAGAAATTGCCGTCACCCGCCGCCTCTTCCGCAGCGGCGACAGTGAATACCTGCTGAACGGGAAGCTGTGCCGCCTGCGTGACATCCAGGAATTGTTCATGGGAACCGGCCTCGGCCCCGAGTCCTACGCGCTCATCGAGCAGGGACGAATCGGTCAGATTCTCAGCAGCCGTCCCACCGATCGCCGCAACATCATCGAAGAAGCTGCCGGCATCACGAAATTCAAGACCAAGAAGCGTCTCGCGGAAGCGCGCCTTGAGGACGCCAAGACGAACCTGAACCGCGTCAACGATATCTTCGAAGAAGTGACACGCCAAATGAATTCTCTCAAGCGCCAGGCCAGCAAGGCCGAACGCTATGCCCGGTTGCGCGAAGAGATGCGAGCGAAACTGCGCGTCGTGCTGGCTAGCAAGTTCACGCAGATGGATCAGGAAGCCGTCGCACTCGAGGCCCAGATCGCTCAACTGGCCGAAGAGATTCGCCTCCAATCAGAGAGCGTGCAGCAGTCTGAGGCTGAGCACACCGAGCGCACCCAGCGTGGTTACGCGATCGAAACCGAGACGCGTCAAAATCGCGAGCGCCTCAACCAGATCGCCATCGAAGGCGATCGCGGCAAGGCTCGGATGCGCACCAACGAAGAGCGTTGCGCCGAACTGATCGCGCGCGCCACCTCGGCTGAGGCCGAACTCGTGCAAGCGCAGGCTCGGCTCGCGGCCCTTGAAGAAGAGCGCAATGGTCATCAGCAGACGCTCGACTCCGCTGCCGCAGACTTGGCCGCTGCCCAGCAGGAGTACAACCTCAGCCAGCAGGAAACCGCGACGGCTGCCATCAATCTCGCGCTTCTGGAAAGCGAGCAAGAAGCGCATCGGACGGCGATTCTCCAGGCGGTTGGCGGAGCATCGAGCCTCCGCAACCAACTCACCCAATCGCAAGAGCGCCTTTCGGGTATCGCTCGGGAAGAACAGCGTTTGCAGTCTGAGATTGCGACCGCCTCCTCGCAGTCCGAAGCCTTCGGCGGACAACGCGGCCAGATCGCTCTCGAATTCGAAAGCGTCTCGCAACGCGCCACGGGATTGTCGGGCGAGATCGTAAACCTGCGTGCCACCATCGAAACCAAGCGTAACGCCGAGAGCGAGACTAAGAAACATCTCGACTCCCTGCGTTCGGAATACGCCACCGCGCTGGGCAAGAAGGGATCGCTCGAAGCCGTCATCGCCGAACACGGCTATTCCACGGAGTCGGTTCGCCGCCTCTTTCAATCTGGGGCGATGCAGGGCGGCAACACTCCAGCCGGAGTGCTCGCCGATTTCCTCGAAGTCGAACCCCGCTACGAGCGCGTTGTCGAAGATTTTCTCCGCGATGAATTGAATTACGTGGTCGTGAAATCCTGGGGAGCGGCCGACGAAGGTCTGCGCCTCTTGCGCTCGGATGTTAACGGCCGCGCCACCTTCCTCGTGCATCCAGAGGATTCGCAAGCCAAGTTTTCCTTCCTGGCAGATGCCACGCAGCATTACGCGCCGCAGAACGACACGGTCATTCCGCTGAAGAATTCGATTCGTGTGCTCAATGGATTCGGTAAGTCGCTCGAAGTCATCCTGCCGAAACTCGGCAACGGTTACATCGTCCCCGATCCCACGGTGGCACGAGAACTGGCGCTTTCCAGCCCCGATGCCTTTTTCCTTTCTGAAAACGGCGAATGCTTCCACAATGTCACCGTCACGGGGGGCAAACAGCGGAGCGAAGGTCCCCTCTCAATGAAACGCGAGTTGCGCGACGTGCTGCGACTGCTGGAAGAACTAGAGCGAGCTCTACGTGAAAAAGAGGTACTGGCGCTCACCCTGAGCCGTGAGATCAAGGACCACACTTCGCTGCTCGATCGTCTCGAAGAAGAAAAGCGGGATGCCGAGAAGCAGGCGATGACTTCCGGCCATTTGCTCAAGCAGCTGGATGGTGAAATGACGCGGGTTCGCGAGAGGATCGCGATCTGCGAACGCGAACTGCAACGCCTCTCGTCCGAACGCCTGGAGCAGGAAGCCCTCACCGCATCGCGCCAAGCCGAACTGGCCACAATGGAACAGACTCGCGCGGACTTTGAAACCAAGCTTGCCTCCGGCCAAGACCGTCTGGCCACTTTGCGCAGCCAGCGCGACACGTCGGCAGAGACCAGCGCGCAGCGAGCTGCTCGCGTCGCCACCCTTGAAGAGCGCCACCGTTCCGCAACGGCTCTGCTCCAGCGGATCGAGACCGTCGTCGCCGAGATGCGCGAGCGTGGCGGCGCCTTGCAAACTCAAATGGAATCGGCCACCGCCGAAATCGCGCAACGCCAAAACGAGAACATCGAGCTCGCTGAACATTTCGTCGAACTCGAGGCCGAGCGCAATGCGGGAGAGGCCCGGGAAGGCCTGCTGCAACTCGAATCTGAACAGGTTCGGGCCCGCCTGGCTGAGATCGAAGAGTCGCTTCGAGCAACGCGGCAGCAACTCGACCTCGCTCGCGACCATCGCGGAGAACTCTCCGCGACCGCAGCGAAGCTGCAATCCGACCTGCAACACCTGGCCGATACTTGCCTCAACGACCTGGGGATGGAACGGCCGATTCTGATGGCCGACACCACGATTCCGCTGGTGGCGGGTGACGAACTTGCCGCCGAAGATCAGGCCCAGCGCGAAATGCGCGCGCGCCTCGATGCGATGGGCCCCGTCAACATGATGGCCCTTGAAGAGTACAAAGAAACCGCCGAACGCCACGAGTTCCTCTCGACCCAACGGAAAGATCTGCTCGACGCGATCGAGAACACCACGGCGACGATCAAAGAGATCGATCTAGTCTCGCGGCAGAAGTTCGAAGAGGCGTTTAACAAGATCAACGAAAACTTCCAGGCTACCTTCCGCAAATTGTTCGGAGGAGGCCACGGCTTCATGCGCCTCACCGACCTCGAAAACAGTGCGGAGAGCGGAATCGACGTGGTGGCGTCACCTCCGGGCAAGAAACTGCAAAATGTCCTGTTGCTTTCCGGCGGAGAAAAGGCCCTGACGGCTTTGTCTCTGCTCGTCGGCATCTTCCAATACACGCCGAGCCCGTTCTGCATTCTCGACGAAGTCGACGCCCCTTTGGACGAAGCCAACATCGCCCGCTTCACCGAGTTGGTCCGCGAGATGAGCGTGCAAACCCAGTTCATCCTGATCACCCACAGCAAGCGGACGATGAGCATCGCGCCCGTGCTCTATGGGGTGACGATGCAGGAACCGGGCGTCTCGAAGCTGGTGTCGGTCAGATTCGGAGCCGCATAAGAGTTGGTTTGGGGACGGACGTTTTCGCCCATCCAATTTGCCGACCTTCTTAAACATATAGGACCGAAATCGGAATGCCACCCACCCCGACCGTCCGCCCGGCACTACGCGACGACTTTTCCCAGTGGCTCCCTCTCTGAGAGGGTTACAACAAGTTCTACGGCCGGTTCGGGCCGACGGCCTTGCCCGATACGATCACGCAAATGACTTGGGCTCGGTTCTTCGATGCCTACGAACCTCTCCATGCCTTTGTCGCCGAAGACGCAGGACAACTGGTCGGTTTGGTCCATTACATTTTTCATCGCAGCACGATTTCCATCGCACCCACCTGTTATCTCCAGGACCTGTTCACAAAGGAATCTGTTCGCGGCCACGGGATTGGAAGACTGTTGATCAATGCGGTTTACAAGCAGGCTCGACTCGCTGGAATCCGCCGTGTCTATTGGCACACCCACGAATCCAACAGCACTGCGATGAAGCTCTACGATCAGACGGCTGAGCGCTCAGGATTCGTCGTCTATCGCAAGAATCTCGAATCGTGAATACAATCCGACCTTGACGCACCGACCTCTTTCTTGCTTGCGAATCGCAGAAAACCTCGATCTCTTTTTCCAGAGCCTTCCTCAGTTTTTCCACATCGTCGTCCGGTGAGAGCCTGCGTCAGACAGGCCTTCTGGCTTAAACTGAAAGTGTCAACTCTTTTCGCAACGCGGGTTGTGAAGCTCGAACCACTGTAGTTAAGAAAGCGTTGACAAATCTTTAGCGATAGCTAGAATACGCAAAGTTTTTTGCCGGTCAATTTTGCGCGAGTACAAAAAAAATGAGCCCCGAAATTCTAGATTCCGTTCTGCTCCGAACCGACTATCCCGAACTCGAATTGCACGCCAGCGGAAAAGTCCGCGACGTGTATAACCTTGATGGCGACCACCTCCTGTTCGTCGCTACCGACCGCATCTCAGCCTTCGACTATGTGCTCGCGACGGGCATCCCGCACAAGGGCCGGGTACTGACCCAGATTTCGCTTTTCTGGTTCGACTTCCTTAAAGACATCGTCCCCAACCATTTCGTCACGGCGGACGTGGATCGCTATCCTGCAGCCGTTCGCGCCCATGCCGACGAACTCCGGGGCCGTTCCATGATGGTGATGCGCGCCGAGATGTTCCCCGTCGAATGCGTCGCCCGCGGCTACCTCTCCGGCTCTGGCTGGAAGGAATACAAGGCGACCGGCAAGGTGTGTGGCATCGAACTGCCCAAGGGACTAAAGGAATCGGACCAGCTTCCCGAGCCGATCTTCACACCGGCCACCAAGGCCACCACCGGGCACGACATCAACATTTCGTTCGAAGAAATGTGCAAGCTCGTCGATCCTGAATTAAGCGGCCAGCTCCGCGATCTCACCTTGCGCATCTACAAGAAAGCCTCCGACTACGCGCGTGCGCGGGGCATCATCATCGCCGACACCAAGTTCGAGTTTGGACAAACCGCCAAAGGCATCACCCTGGCGGACGAAGTACTCACACCGGATTCCTCGCGTTTCTGGCCGGCCGACACCTATCAACCGGGCAAAGCGCAGGATTCCTATGACAAGCAATACGTTCGGGATTACCTCGAGGAAATTCGTTGGAACAAACAGCCCCCCGCGCCCGCCCTTCCCCACGACGTTGCGCTGCGGACTAGCGAAAAATACCTCGGGGCATACCGTCAATTGACGGGACGCGAGTTGGAGATCTAGTCCCTGTGCGCTGGTCTCGTTGAATTCGGATCACAGACTCCCTATCAGACTTCTGATACGAATGTTTTGGATCCGGCATTTCGATTCCTGAAACATGAGCATAGCGGACTGGATCATCCTCGGCTTTCTGGTTTTCTCAGTGATCGGCGCAGCCATCGAAGGCTTCTTTCATGAAGCTTTCAAGCTGGCGGGCTTGGTCGTGGGATACCTCTTGGCCGCTTGGCAATATCATCGCCTGGCGGCGTGGTTCGCGCCCCATTTGAAATCGCCATGGGTTGGCGAGATCGCCGGCTTCCTTATTATTTTTTTCGCAGTCCTGCTGGTCGCCGGTTTTGCCGGACGGATTGCGCGCTGGGCAATGAAGAAGGCTGGTCTGAGCTCGATCGACCGTCTGCTCGGAGGCGTCCTGGGCTTGTTGCGGGGCGTCCTGGTCGTCGCGATTGTGCTCACCGCAGTGGCGGCATTTGCCTCTTCGGCGGCTTGGCTTTCAGGATCGCAATTAGCACCCTATTTTCTGGTAGGCGGAAGGGCCGCCGTCTGGCTCGCACCGTCAGAATTGCGCCACCGCTTCTACCAGGGGTTGGATTACATGCGGCAGGTACATCCGGCAACTGAAAGGGTTATGCCCTAACCTTCGATGTGATTTCTTGGAGGCGCGCGTGATTCGGGATTCGGTAGAGACGGGGCTTGCCCCTTCTCTAACTGCGCAACGAACTCTGTTACGTTGTCCTGTTTCGTAGACTCTCTAGCGCTCGGCTTTTGCCGTGCCTTGAAGCAACCTCGACGTGGGATTTGTGCAGGGGGAGTTGCCTTTAGTGAGACTGCTTTATAAAGCTTTAGAGGGTAAAAGGTGCGGAAACGAGGCAACATTGAAAGATCAACTGGAAGCACTCATCCTTCAGATGTACAACAGCAACATCCTTTACTCAGAAGCGGTTCGCGAATTCAAAAAACGTTTCATCATGACAGTTCTCGAGGAAAATCGCGGCAATCAATGCAAGGCTGCCCGGCAACTGGGAATGCACCGCAACACCCTGAGCCGGACCATGCAGGAACTCAAGATCGACATTCGTCCCATGCGTGGCGGCGCCAAGCGTCCCTCTCGTAGCGCCCACACCGTTCAACTGGAAAAGAAACAAGCCCGATAACGCTCCAAAAACATCCGAAAATGGCAAGGGCGACCCTATAAAGGACCGCCCTTTTTAGATCCGCTTCCAACTCATCAGATCTTCCTACCTAAGACCTGCGAACTGCTCTACTTTACTGCGCAGCCGGTTTGCGATGCACGGGCGGTTTGGGCGCCGCTTTCACCAGCAACGCTCCCTCGTTCATCGTCATCACAAACGGCTTCGCGACGTAAGAAACCGGCGTTCCTTGAAACTGGAAATCCGAATCCTCTTTTGGCATCTGCTTTACTGGGATCGCCGCCGTCATGGTCAGGTCGATGTCAGCACGCTTGGCGTCGATATCGTCCTGACTGCCCGCCAATTGGAGCTTCGTATTGGTCTTACTCGAAGAATCCACGCTGATAATATGAGCCTGCATTTGTAACGGCTTCCCTTTGAGCGCCGTCCATACCTTTTCGGCGTCCTCAGGAGTTCCTTCCGACAACACCATCTGCCACTCCGCAAAGCTCATTTCTTCCACTTTCTTGGTCTTCACCAAGGTGGCTGCCTGCTCCGCCGGCGTCGGCGGAACGTATTGTTTGATCGTGAAACCCGCCGGAGGCACAGATGCCGTGGCCGTCTGGGCTAGAATATCGCTCCATCCGTCTTCGGCTCCGTGATACTTCACGTACTTGCTCTTGCCAAATTTCGCAATCTGATCCTTACCCGCACCCTGGGCCAGGTTCGAAGCGCGCGCGATAAAGAAGAGCCCGTCTACGTCGTTTTCGGTCGGCCCTGCTGCCAGATCGGCGAGCGCCAGATCATACACGTCCAGCAGATTCGCCGGATCCTTCTCGACGGCAGCCCGCAGATATTTTTCGGCCTTGGCGTAATCCTTGGCCGCATAACCGGCTAATCCTGCCGCTCCATTAAAGATGGTTGCGGTCTGCGATTTCAGCTTGTCCCAATCCGCGTCTGAGGTGCCTTGCGGCTTGGTCGCCGTATCCAAGCATTGCAAGCCCTTCTCGCCGTTCTGCCCAGCTTCTGCATAGTTCTGGGCCGCGTTCTGGCCGGCCACCGCCATCGCCTGCTTGGTATATGCCAGCAAAGCCAGCGCCCGTATGTTGCATGGATTCGCTTGCAGAACCTTTTGCGCTGTTTCCAACGTCTTGGGCTGGTTCGATGTCTGCTGGTAAGCGCCCATCAGCAGTTCCAAGGCGTCTTCTTTCATAACGCTGTTGGGATACTGGGTCAAAAATGCCTCGAGTCCGCTGACTTTGGCCGCTGGATCGGTTTGCTGAACTGCGCCCACGTAAGCGTTATATTCCGCCGGATCTTTGATCTCCTTCTTTTGCGCGGGAGCACCTGGGGCAGCGGGTGCGGCCGTTGGGGCGGGTGTTTGCGCCGACGCGGCGGTCTGAGCGACGGCGGTAACTGCGGATACCAGCAACATCGCGAGAACAATCTTCTTCATTTCCTGTGGCTCCTTAAGCTCTTCGGGGAAGATGGAGTTTTGATTTCGAGCCCGATTCCAACCAATCCTGGTGTCGGACCTGCACCATGCAGCGCTCTTTCGCCGAAGCGATCGCTGCAACAATTGCCAAAAAGTACGAACCGATAATCCCGAAACTCTTGCGCCGCCCGTCGTTTCATTGCGGCTTAACATTATTCCGGTGAGCGGATTATAAGGATGGAATCCGCCTAAGGCAAGCGTCTTGCTCGCGCTCACGCCAACTGTCTCGATATTGGAAAGCGCTCCCACCCTATGAAGATCTCTATGCGTCCCGATCCTTGGATGCAGAATCGATGCCGGATAGAATAAGCAGGCAATTAAAATATTGGCATTCGCCGGAGCTAGCCCTTTTGAACCAAATCGCATCCAACTCCCCTCTTCATGGTCCTCTCCACAGCCAAGTAGCTCTCGTAACAGGCGCCGGAAAAGGCATTGGCCGAGCTATCGCTTTCAAACTTGCCGCCTTGGGAGCGCACGTCGTCCTCGCAGGGCGGACGCGCAGCACCCTCGACAAAGCATCTACCGCCATTCCAAACGGCGCCGGCGAGCCGTCTGGAGCGCCCACTTCCAGGCCCTCCGCCGAACCGTCTTCCGCAAACGCGACCGTGATTGAGTGTGACGTGACCGATCTGCGGTCGGTGGAAGCCCTCGCCCTGCAAATCGAACGCACCTTCCAGCGCCTCGACATCCTCGTAAACAACGCCGGTATCGGAGGCCCTACCGGTCCCCTCCACCAACTCACGCCCGAAAGTTGGGACCGAATTTTCAACACCAACCTGCGTGGCGTTTACTACTGCATCCGTGCTCTCACTCCGCTCATGATCGCAGCCCGCGCAGGACACATCATTAACATCTCCTCCCTCTCGGGAAGAAATGCGCTTCCCAACGGAGCTGCCTACGCCGCCTCAAAATGGGGATTGAATGGATTGAGCTACTCTGTCGCCGAGGAGTTGCGCCCGCACAATATTCGGGTCTCGGTCATCTGTCCCGGCTCTGTGCACACCGACTTCAGCCCGCACGCCGGAAAAAACACCGAGAAAATGTTGCAAGCCGAAGACGTCGCCCACGCCATCGCCATGATCGTTACCCAGGCACCGCAGTCTTTCGCCAGCGAAATCCTACTGCGCCCGACGCAAAAACCCTAGTCGACTCTCTTCACAAAAACTGGAGTTCTTTTGCCTAAGAAACTTTGGAGGCAGGCTTCATAGGAACGCAGATGGATTCAAACCAGCGGCTGATGTACACCTGCGCGTGGGCTTCGCCGCAAAAATGACGGGCCGTCGGACTCAGTGCCGCGGTCAAATCCCATTTGATGACCGACAATTTCTGGTCTCCGCACTCGATGACAAACCACCGGATCGGGTCTTGACTCACGATCCCGCAAATTTCGCATTGAAACTCTTTCAAGCTCGACATGCGTTCTCCGCGAGCGAACGGCTCGGCACGAAATAGTATAACGGCAGGCCGCTGATTGGACGAAGATCATCGGACGAAGGCTGACAGCGTAGTCCCTACAGGAATGGGCGAGCGATGTGGCCTTTTTCCTGCTTGGAAATCGCGTTGGCCGGACCTCAGGGTAAATTCCGTTCCGAGGTCTATACTAAAGAAATCTATTGTAAGGCTTGTGAGACAGAGTCTAGAATCGCTGGCGGCATTATCCTCATGACCCGTACAAGGATGATTCGAACAAAAGCGGCAAAACGAAGTTCCGCTTGCGCTGCTGAACCCTATCCTCTGGCGAGGAGCCTTCCCCGATGAACGACCCTCTTGAAACCCCGTTCGACAGTGTCGAGAACGCCCACCGTTATGTGCGGCTGCTCGTCGAAGCCATCGTAGAAGCCAAGGGCGAAATCGAAGCCGATCTTGGCGTGGCACTGCGCCATAAGACGGAACGTCGGGCACAGGCTCTTCAGATCGTGCAGTTCAAGCTGAATAAACTGGAGCAGCATCTCGAGATCAGCAGCCGTCTGCTCAATGATCTGCGAACTCTCCGCCGCTTGCTGCTCGAAGAACGTCCCGAGCATGCGCCTGCCGGGCACGATTCGGCCGCATAGAGTCTTCGCGCGCCGCTCCAGCAAGATCCCAGCTATGCCCTTAACTTCTCGGCGAACTTTTTTTCCAGCTTGGCAAGCTTCGGCGAGATTACGAACATGCAGTAGGGCTGCCGTGAATTCTCGTTGTAGTAGTTCTGGTGGTAATTCTCAGCAACGTGAAATTCTTCCGCCGGCTCAACTGCCGTCACAATCGGCTCCGGATAAACCTTGGCCGCCGTCATCTCGGCGATCACATCTTCCGCGATGCGCTGCTGCTCTTCGTCGGTATAGAAGATTACCGAGCGATATTGCTCGCCGGCGTCGTTGCCCTGGCGGTTGAGGGTTGTCGGATCGTGTACGGCGAAGAATACATCCAGCAGTTCGCGGTAGTTGATCAGATCGGGATCGTAGGTCACGCGCACCACCTCGACGTGTCCGGTATCGCCATCGCAGACTTGCTTGTAAGTTGCCTGGTCGGCGCGACCGCCCATATAACCCGACTCCACATGGCTTACGCCCGTCAGACGCTGAAATACGGCTTCGATACACCAGAAGCACCCGCCGCCGAAGATTGCTTTTTGTTCTTTTGCCATGGTAATTGGATGCCTTAGACAGCGGAAAGATACTACCTGTGCATCGCGCGTCGAACGTCCCTTGTCGATCTACTGGATTTCCAGCGAAACCACGTCTCCTCCGCCATCCTGGCGTTCGCGGTAGTTGACGGCGACATTCTTATTTTTCCAGTCGCAGGAAAATACGTCCGCACCAAACAGCACCACATGTCGGCTGTCACCGACGTACAACTTCAAAAGCCTGCTTTCGGACACGAAAGTCAGCAAAGCTGCCGGAGCGACGGAACAATCCACCCCCGTAATCTTCCCCTTGATAAATCGAACCGCCGGTGGCGCTGCCGGCTTCCCCGCTTCATCTTCGGCCTGGCCTTTGACGGACGAGTCCGGACCAGTATCGCGGACCTGCAGCGCGTGCTCTGACGTTCGACTTTCGACTCGCAATTGAAACGATTTCGACTGTTCTTTGAAATGCTGCGCCTGCGCCAGAGAGACCGCGGCTCGGCCCGAAACTTCGGGGTTTGCGCTGCTCGCTAATACCTGCAACAGCGCAATCGCCTCATCCACTTTACGGTCTGCCATGTAAATATTGGCCAGGTTGATCTGATACGTTTCGTTGCGAGGAGAAAGCTCTACCGCTTTTTTCATCGTTGCGAGCCCCATTTCGGGCTCGCCTGAAAATGCCTGCGCATAGGCCAGCAACGAATAGGCGTCCGCCAGTTTCGGATCGAGCGCGATGGCGGCTTCGAGTTCTTTTTTTTCCTCGTCCGATTTCTCTCGGCCGGTGAACGCTCCGGACCGATTCATCACCATCGCATTGTAATAATGGACGCGAGGATCTTTACCATCCTGCTGCTCCGCTTTACGGAAATACTCGGCGGCGTGTTCGAAGTCCTGCTGCTGCAGGCAGGAGTACCCGGCTCCGCGCAGCGCGGAGGCGTTGTTGGGGTCAGTCTTCAAGATGTCCTTAAACTCACCCAAAGCACGATCGTGATGATCGAGAGAATGCGCGTCTACATCCGCCAGCACGGCGCGGGCGTCGGCCATGCTCACGGGAGCTTCGGTAAATTGCGCTGCGACAATGCCCGCAGGAGTCGCCATGGGGTAGTACTTAAAACGCCCGCTATTCAAGTAATTGCGCAAGGCTTTGTCGAGTTGCTCGGGCGTCATGCCGAAAGCTTTTTGCGTAGCCTCTTCCACGGACTGGTGGTGATTGCGCACCGCATCAAAATAGTCGGCGACCTTGAGCACGAGTTGGTTGTCGTACAGATAGTGCACCAGAAGGCTGGACTCGGCGTAGAAGATGTTACGGTGATCTCCGCTTTCGTTGTAAGTTTTGGAGTACTGCTGTACCCGAAATAACTCAGCCACTCGCATCATCCCCATGCCTTGCAGAATGCGATAAGTGTCCTCGGGGATCTTGCCGACGCGCGCTTCTTTGTTATCGACCTCGATACTCGAAAAATACTCGGCAAATCCTTCTTCAAACCAGGGATCGATGCGAACCGAGACATTTCCATTCATCAATTGGTGCGCATATTCGTGGAAGACGACCGACCATGGATTGTCGACTGACATATCCAGCAGGATAAAGCTGCGATCGTCGCCGCCTTGAAACAGTCCCGCCAGTTCTGTGGGCTTTCCGTTAAACACCGGCGCGACCTGACGCATTTCCTTACTATTCCGGAAAGCCACGATCTGCAGTGGCACCGATAGGTTCACGTTCGCCTTCACCATCAGGCGCCCGAATACATTGCGCATCTGTTCGAAGTGAAGCGCGACGTCGCGGCCACGCTTGTCGCCCGCATCGGTGATGACAGAGAAGTTCGGCGAACGTATCTCGACCCATTGGGCATCGCCGGCAAAACCCTGCTGACAACAAAGAACAAGGCATGTAACAACTGGCCAGAGAATGAACGATCGCATGGAAGCTCCCAGCAAGAAGGCGCGAGAAACTAGGAATGGTACCGCACAAAGCTTGAGCGGAAAGCTTTTATTTTCGACGGGAAACGCAAGAAAAGCAGGAGGGTCGTCGCTCAAAGCAAGGCCGACTAACCTGTGCGAAGCGGATTACACTGAAACTGTAAAAGAAGTCTCCGTGCGAGTAACCGGGCGATAAAGCGTGTCGCGCTCGATGGGTTCGCGTCCCGCTTCTTCAATCAGGCGCACTAGATCGTGCCGCCGCAGGCCTTGTGGAGTCGTCGCTCCAGCATCGTGATAGATTTTCTCTTCGACCACGGTTCCGTCGATATCGTCGGCTCCGAAACGCAGGGAAATCTGGGCAATCTTCGGCGTCATCATCTGCCAGTACGACTTGATATGCGGGAAGTTGTCGAGCACCAGCCGGCTCACGGCAATCTGCTTGATGTCGGTCATCCCCGTGGTAGTGAAAAGGTGCTGCAGCGGCGTATTGGCCGGATGAAAGGCCAGCGGAATGAAAGTCTGGAATCCGCCGGTTTCATCTTGCAGCGTGCGTAACTTGAGTAGATGATCGACGCGGTCTTCATCGTTTTCGATGTGCCCGTAGAGCATCGTCGCATTCGATTTCAGCCCGATCTGGTGCGCCAGCCGTGCCGTGTCGAGCCACTCGCCGCCATCGATTTTGTGGTCACAAATAATATGACGCACGCGGTCGGCAAAAATCTCCGCGCCGCCGCCGGGCAGCGAATCCACCCCCGCCTCTTTCATTTTGACGAGCGTTTCACGAATCGTCAGCTTCGACCGCTTCGCCAAATACGCCACTTCAACCATGGTGAACGCCTTCATGTGCACCTGCGGAAAGCGCTCTTTTAATCCGGAGACAAGATCAAGAAAATATTGAAACGGCAGATCAGGATGCAGCCCGCCAACAATATGAAACTCGGTCACCGCCTCGGTATACCCCGAAGCCGCCGTCTGGAAGGCCTCTTCCAGCGCCATGGTATAAGCGCCAGGAGTGTCTTTCTTCCGCCCAAACGCGCACAGCCGGCAAGCCGCCACGCAAACATTCGTGGGATTGATATGGCGATTGACGTTGAAGTATGCCTTATCCCCATGCATGCGCTCGCGAACCCAGTTGGCCAGCCATCCCACCGCGAGAATATCGCCGGTCGCATAAAGCGCAAGAGCATCCGCCTCGTTCAGGCGTCCGCCAGCCAAAACTTTATCTTTGATCGGAAAGAGGCGCGGGTCGTCAGTTTCGAATGCGTGGGTCTGGAATGAGTGGGAAACAGGCATCTGTTCAATAATAACCCAGCCCTCGGAGGATCACCTTCGGCACGGTATTGATATTGAGGGAACCGTTCTTCGATGCCTTGGGTGGGGCGCGGGAAAAATACTTCCTTGACTTTCGCCGCACCTGTGGCACCATATAATTGTCAGATAATAATCAGCGAGGAGCCATGCTCGACACCCGTGAAATTCACTCTTTGACCGACTTCCTACGGAACCATAAGGCGCACGTCAAGCGGCTCAAGAAGACGCAGGCTCCAGAAGTATTGACGGTAAACGGCAAGGCCGAGGTCGTGGTGCAGGATGCAACCAGCTACCAGTTAATGCAAGACCGCCTGCACCATATGGAAACTCTTGCGGCAATTCAAGAGGGAATGGCGAGCGCGGAACGGGGCGAACTGAAGCCTGCCGCTCAGGTGTTCGACGAGATGCGCGCCAAGTATGGCATACCACGTTAGTCTCGCCGCGCCCGCTGAAGCGGATGCCTATAGGGCGTTTGAACGCATACGCGCGGCATCTCCCCGGCATGCAGAGAAGTGGCTCACGCGGTTATTCGACGCCATTTTCAGCTTGGACAAACTTCCCACCCGGTGTCCGGTCATTCCCGAGGCAAAGGAACTTGGTTTTGCCGCCCGCCATTTGCTCCACGGCAAAGGGAACGGTGTTTACCGAATCATTTTTCATGTCCAGAAGGACGAGCAGCATGTGCGTGTCTTGCGTATCTGGCACTCGTCCCGCGATGCCATCACCGCAACCGACGTGGACGGGTAGCGACCGTTTCTAAGACGTTGCCCAGTTATTGCGTGAGGAAAGGAACGGGAAGGGCACGCCTTTCAGTCGTGCCGCCCGGCAAACACGCGGGCACAGTAGAACCGGAGCAGCTTTCGCCACTTTTCTTAACGGGGATCGTAATGGATACGCTACACGATTTTTTGGGGTGGGGTTACCAAACCCGGCCACCGAACCTTCAGCCGCGCCTTACCAGCACATCCCCCGCCACAAACAAGAAGAACACCACCGAAATCACGCCATTCATCGTAAAAAACGCGGCATTCAATTTACTCAAATCATCGTGGCGGACCAGCAGATGCTCGTAGAGCAGAAGCGCCGCTACGGCAGCGACCCCGACTATCGCCAGTTTGCCCAATCCGAAAGTTACGACGAGCGCCACCAGCAACCCAATCATCAGGATGTGAAACAGGCGAGCGATCGTCAGCGCGTTCTTGATTCCGAGATAGCGCGGAATCGAGTGCAGCCCGTGAGCGATGTCGTAGTCGTAGTCCTGGCAAGCATAGATCACGTCAAATCCCCCGACCCAAAATGTCACCGCAGCCGTCAGCAGTAGAATCCTGGGATCGAGCGACCCGCGCACCGCGATCCAAGCGGCAGCCGGAGCGATTCCGAGCGCAATACCTAGAACAAGATGCGACCAGCGTGTGAACCGTTTTGTGTAGGAATAAAGAAGAATCACCGCTAACGCGACCGGCGAAAGCAGCAGCGTAAGACGGTTGAGTTGCGATGCGGCGAGCACAAAAACCCCGCACGACAAAAGCACGAACACGCTCACGAACGCCGGCGTTAGCTGCCCGACAGGAAGCGCGCGCGTTGCGGTTCGCGGATTCGCTGCATCAATCGAGGCATCGGCCAGCCGATTGAAGGCCATCGCCGCCGAACGCGCCGAGACCATGGCGATAATGATCCAAGCCAGCGGACGCCAAGCCGGAACCCCGCCCGCGGCCAGCATCGCCCCGCAGAGCGCAAAAGGGAGCGCAAAGATCGAGTGCTCCCACTTGATCATCTCGAGGGTAATCTTGAGATTCCGGAAAACGCCCACGTCTAAATTGTAAAGCACTCGCCCGTGCAGTAGAACACTAGCGTCCCTGCCTCGTATCGGCCGAGACTTCAAACCCCGATCTCCTCCGTGCCTCTGTGCCTCCGTGGTGAGGTGTTCTTCTGTACGCTAATACGGCCCGATAATCCCGCCAATATGCCGCGTCGCCGGCGCAGACTTCAATTTCTTCTCTTGCGCCTCCATCATGTCGAGATATTTGTAGCCCGTTCCAGTATTGAAGAGCACCACCGTATCGTCAGGAGTAAAGAAGCCACTGGCGCGCAACTTTTGATAGGCGACGAGAGATGCCGCCCCTTCCGGCGCAGCAAACACGCCTTCTTTGCTCGCCCAATGTCGCGTGGCAGCCAGCATCTCTTCGTCGGTGGCGGCCACAGCCGTTCCGCCGCTCTTCTTGATGATATCGAGGATCAGATAATCTCCGTAAGCTTTGGGAACACGCAATCCCGACGCAAACGTGGTGGCTCCCGGCCACATTTCCGAAGCGCTCTTCCCTTCCTCCCACGCCTTCACAATGGGCGCGCAACCTGCGGCTTGCACGGTAATCATCTTCGGACGCTCGCCGCCAATCCATCCCAGTTCTTGCATCTCGTCGAAGGCCTTCCACATGCCGATCATCCCCACGCCTCCGCCCGTCGGATAAACGATTCCCTGCGAAAGCTTCCATCCCAACTGTTCGGCGACTTCGTAGCCCATCGTCTTCTTGCCCTCGACGCGAAACGGCTCTTTGAGCGTCGAGACGTCGAACCATCCGTCGTTATTTTTCGGCCACCCGTCTTTCGCTATGCGCTCCGCCACCATGCGGCCGCAATCGCTGATCAACCCATCGACGAGCGTCACGTGCGCGCCAAAGTAATCGGACTCGATCCGATTCGCCATCGGCACATCTTTCGGCATGAAGATGTACGCCTCGATGCCCGCCGCCGCCGCGTAAGCCGCGAGCGCGCCGCCAGCGTTTCCCGCCGAAGGAGCAGCCAACTTCTTCAACCCGTAATGTCGGGCCATCGTCACTGCCGCCGACATGCCCCGCGCCTTGAACGACCCAGTAGGATTCAGCCCTTCGTCTTTGATGTAAACCTTCGGATACTCGCGGCTGGGAAGCATCGGAGTGAACCCTTCGCCGAGCGTGACCGGCTTTTCGCCAGGGAATTCAGGAAGTACTTCGGCATAACGCCACATGCTGGCAACGCGTCCCGCTAGGTCTTCGCGGCGCAACTTTCCTTTCAAACTCGCAAGATCGTAGCGGACGTAAAGTACTCCGCCATCCTTAGGGCAGATATTTTGTGGATGATCGCCGGTGAGATGGTCTCCGCAACGAGTGCATTCAAGATAGGAAATTCGCATCGAGGGAAGGATAGCACTACCGTTGCTGGCTGTTGTTAAGGCCCGGAGGATGCATCATTGCCTACTGTCGATCACTGGCACGGGTGGGTGACCAGCGGGAACGACGTCGCGTCTCGTAACCTCCGTGCACTTGCCATCTGCCATAGAACATGAATCCAAATCGTATTCACCATCGACTAGGTCAATACTCTGGGTATGCGCGATCGTGTCGTTCTCGTTCTTCTCAATCGTCAGGCCCTTGAGAGACTTGAAGTGCACCACGAACACAACCACCTCATTTGCCCCAACGACTCTGTACGTTTCGGGTCTCGTTGACTCCCCCAACAGCACGAGTCGAGCGGCCCTCTCGCTTCCTGAAAACGAGAGCGATATGCGATTAAAGCTATCCGAGTATCGCCTATCGGGTTGATCCGCTTGGTCAACCGGAACGACGATTGTCGGACCGCACGCAATCAACGCAACCTCAAGGGTCCCCTCTGCACGTTTTCTCGAAATGGACATGCCCACAATTGAGGCAAACAGGTTCGGGGCGTCCTTGCCGGGGACACGGGCAAAGATTTGTGCGATCGGTTCTACCGGCGACGGAACGGTTGGGCCGCACCCCAGTATGCCGTATGAGGCACGCCCGCCAGGAATGCACTTCATCTGCTTTAGACAGCGATCAACTTTGCGGGTTTTAGGTTTGCGGAAGACTAAAACTTTGCTGAGGACGATGCGGTCAACAACTTTGTAGGTCGAGTCGCCGATTTTGACGCTGGACCCTTTTACGATCGGCATCATTTCGCCGTAGGCCGCAAATCTGAGGAGAAGGACGGTGGCCAACACGACTTTACGGACCAAGGAATTCGTTTATCCGTGGTCTTGATGCGCTCGCGTAAGGCCCCGCTCGCATAAGGCTTAGTCCCTGCTACTATCACGCGCGCACCGATCTTCCGAAACCGCAGTAGAGCGGTGACGTTATCCTCAAAGCCGACGGGCCGTCGCGTTCCACGCGCTGGTGTTTCCTCATGCCGGAACCTTCTTCAGCATCTCATTCGCCCGCCGGAACCACGGACGCTCACGCCGTTTCAAATATCCCGGCATCGACGGTTTTTTATCGAGCACCTTCTGCGCCCACTCGCGGGCCTCGGCATTTCGTCCTTCGGAGGCCAGTAGCTCTGCAAAATTCAAGTAGGTCTCCGATAGTGTCGAGGTGATGGTCACTTGCCGGAAGAGCGCTTCGGCCTTCTCTTTTTGTCCGGTCTGCGCGTAGGCGTGCGCCAACAATCCCGCGGCGCGTTGGAAGTCGTAATCGGATTCTTTGCTGACCACGCGTTCGAGATCGGGCAAGGCGGCTGCGGCGTCTCCTAATTGGATCGCGCATACGCCGCGGCGGTAAAAAGGATCGGGCGTATCGGCGCGGGCTGCAATGGCTTTGTCGAAGGCGGCGCGGGCCTCGGCAAACTTGGCGTCGTCCATGTAAAGATCGCCGAGTTCTTCATAATTTCCCGCCGAGGGATTATCGTGAATGGCGGCTTCGAGCTCGCGAATGCGCTTGCGCCGCGGAAAAACTTTGAAAGACTGACCGACCAGTCCAATGTCAGGCAGAGCCTCGACAAAAAGATAAATAATCGCGCCCGGTGCGCCCAGAAACAGAATGATAAAAATCCAATAGGTCTCGGGCCGCCGTCGAATGAAGTGGACGATGGCTAATCCCTGTAGGATGAAGCCCCACGGGTAGAGTAAGTAACTTAGAAATCCCATGCTGGATTCGGCCAAGTGAGGCCTAGCGTGAGCTTACACATTTGTGGAAGATGGAGAAAGTGACTGCTGGGTAGCGATCACGAAGCCCGAAGTTTGAAGCCTGAGCGGCGGCAAGCTGCGGTTGTGGTGGCAAACTGCTGATCCCGCGCTGCGCTCGGGATGACAATTGTAATGGGGGATGGCTCCAGAAAACGAAGGGGAGTAACAAATGTCAGCGGGGAAAATCAACGATCTCGAACACGATGACGAGCAACAGATTCTGGCGCTGCATGAGGCTGGTGACCGCGCGCTGATGGCCGCTGACCTCTCCACTCTCGCACAGATCTTCGCCGACGACTACGTCCAGGTCAACGAGGCGGGCAAGGCTTTCACCAAACAGGACGTTCTAAACAATTTTCAGACTGGCGCTATTCGCTATCCGTCGATTGTTTCTACGGGACGGCTGATTCGCCTCTTCGGAGACACCGCCGTCGTCCACGGATCGGAGTCGGATGAAGTGGAAACGGATGGAAAGCGCTTTACCGTCCACTATGTCTATCTGGATGTGCTGCAGAAACGCGATGGCCATTGGAAGCTTGTGGCCTCGCAGCTGGCCCGACCGTTGGACCCGTAGAAATTCTATTCTGCTGTCTGCACACGATTCCGCCAATGCGACCACAGAAAATAAACGATTCCGCAGATCAACGCCACTCCAATGACGGCATCAAATTTGTGGAAGTACTTGCCCAGTGAGCGCCAGTTTTCGCCGAGCTTCATACCGAAGTAGGCGAGCATGAAACACCACGGCCACGATCCCAGAAAAGTGTAGGCATGAAATTTGCTGCGCGGCATGCGGGCAATTCCGGCGGGTAGAGCAATAAACGTCCGGATCACCGGCAAGAGCCGCGCAATAAAGACGGCCATATATCCCCAGCGCTGAAAAAAGCGGTCGGCCCAGTCGAGTTCTCGTCGGCCCATCAGAATCCAGCGGCCGTAACTTTCCACCAGAGGACGTCCGCCATAGCATCCGATTTCATAGGCGACTAGCGAACCGAGATTGCATCCAATTGCCCCAGCCGTCGCTGCCCAAATCAACTTCATCTTGCCAGTAAAAACCAGGTAGCCGGCGAAGGGCATGATCAGTTCCGAGGGCAGCGGAATACAGGCCGACTCGATCGCCATCAGCAGCGCAATGCCCGCATAGCCCGTCGCCGCCACGATGGAGTTGATAAAGACAAAGAGTACGGTGAGGATTTTTTCAGTCATTGGAAATTAGAATTCAGATGATTGGGCCGTCGTGTCAACCGGCATCGACTGATCGGATCGTCTGACTCGGAGTTCAATCACCCGAGGACCCGATCAATAAATGACCCGATGTCTCTAAAAGGCGCCTTCCTGCGTGAAGCTGAACCCAGGCAGCGTTACACCGTCCGCCAACTTTGAGACCTTGACCTTGACAACGGGAGCATCTGGAGCAGTGACTTCCGCGGGCCGCAATACCGCGTACTGCGTGAAGACTTCGCTATAGACTTTGGTGACGAGATGATCCTGGCCGGTCGCGTCGTGCCGCCAGACTTGTCCGAGCTTAATTCCTTTTACGGCCACAGTTTTATACCCACGGTTTACCTTAGACTTCAGGGTACTCACCCGCCTGCCAAGGCGTCAATTGCGGCGAGGTTACCTTGGTCAGCCAGCCCTCGCTTCGGCCACGTTCGCGGCGCGCTTAGAAAGCTTGTTACTATGATCGCTATTCAGGAGGAACTCCATGCCCCGCGGAAATGTGCCGCGTCAACCCAGTCGCACCGGAAGGCAAGAGGGCGCGGCTCGCCCAAAGGGCGCGCCGACCCAGATCGCCAAGCCGTTCAAGAGTGTAGCCGCCAAGAACAAAGTTGGACGTGCCGGCATAGGTGGAATTTCTTCTGTTGCCGGAAAGCCGTCGAATGCTGCCACGAAAACCAAATCGGTCTTAGCCGCGAAAAGCGTCGGCAAGGCTCCCTCGAATTACAATCCGATCGCACCCGAGCGCGTTCGTCAGATCATCGCCGGGCTCGACCAGCTCTATCCCGGAGTGACCTGCGCTCTGACTCACCGCAATGCCTGGGAGCTGCTGGTCGCTACAATTCTCTCCGCGCAGTGCACCGACGTGCGGGTCAATATGGTCACTCCCATTTTGTTTGAGAAGTACCCGACCGTACAGAATTTCGCGGCACTTGAACCCGAGCAACTGGAACCTGACATCCGCTCGACTGGTTTTTTTCGCAACAAATCGAAGTCCGTAGTAGGAGCGGCGCGGAAGATCGTGGCCGATTTTGGCGGCAATGTACCCGCGACCATGGATGAACTCCTGAGCCTGCCCGGAGTCGCTCGCAAAACCGCCAATGTGGCGCTGGGGACGTGGTTCAGGAAAAACGAGGGAGTGGTCGTCGATACACACGTGACGCGAATTTCGCGGCGCCTCGAACTAACGCGACAAGAAGACGCGAGGAAAATCGAAGAAGATCTGATGCTGATCATTCCGCGGAACCGCTGGACAGACTTTTCTCACGAAGTAATCTGGCATGGCCGCAAACTCTGCGTCGCCCGGAGTCCGAAGTGTGCCGATTGTGCGCTCGAGAAGCTATGTCACGCAGCCGATAAGACGTGGTCGACCGTCGAGATTCACGCCAGCGCGCAGCCGTAAAGGTTTGCGGAAAAATTCCAATTCGCTCCCGTCACTCGCGCTTGAATTTCAGTTCGACCGTTTCCCGCGACTCATGCGCCGCTTTTTCCCAGCGCCATTCCCGCACTGCGGTGGCTGCTGCTTGCGCCAGCACCGGATGCCCGCCTTTTACGTCCACCTTCGTAACCGCTCCATCAACGTTGACTAACACCTCGAGGCGCACCAGTCCCTCCAACGCCATGTTGCGTGCCAGGATCGGATAGGTCGGGTGCGACTTGAGTCGTCACGCGGCGCCTGATTGCGGCATCCGGCGGCGCGTGGGCCGACATTAAAACAGCGAGTGCAAGGCAAGAAGTAACGACGCACAACATCGACAATCGGTGACGTCGCATTAGGGAGTTCCGGAGAATCAGCCGAAAATCGATTCTAAAGACGCATAGGTGTGTCGCAGAAGATCACTGAGGTAATGTGGAAAACTGAGAAACCCGCATTTTGCGACTTCTTCGATCCCCCGAAAGCCCCGACTGGAGCCGTCTTTCAAAGGGAGTTGAAGCTAAATACCTGTGTAAGCGAGTTCCACCACGGTGCAATCGTCGTTGAGCGGAGTTCCTCCACAGAAATCCGCGACTGCGGTAAACACATCTTCCATGGAAGAACTCTTCCCCGCCACCAGTTCGAGGCGCTCGCTGTCGAACATATCGCCGCGCGCGTTCTCAGCCTCGGTTACGCCATCGGTCACAAGAATCAGGCGATCTCCGGGGCGCATCTGGCAGCGGTCGCTGGAATACGTCGCATCCGCCAGTAGTCCCACCGGCAGGTTGCCGTGCGAAGGACGCAGCACTTCGTTGCCGCAGATCCAAACTGGAGGCACGTGGCCGCAATTCACATATTCCAGTTCACCGTCATTGCGCAGTCGCGTAATGATCATGGTCGCGTACTTTTCGCCGATATGTTTGTAGGTAAAGAAGCGGTTCACCGCATCGACAATTTCGACCAGCGGCATGCCCGAGATCAATTGCGAATAAACCATTCCCTGCAGAATGGAAGCCAGCAGCGCCGCCGAAACACCTTTCCCGCTAACGTCAGCCAGCACCACCGCGAGTCCCTGCGGCGTGTTGACCGCCTCGAAGAAGTCACCGCCGATTTCTTTACAAGACATGTTGCGCCCGTTGACGCGCGCAAATGGAACTTCTGGCAGCGTCACGGCTAACAAGCGTTGCTGAATCGACGCCGCAATTCCCAGTTCCTGCTGGTAGCGGCGTCCTGCCTCTTCCGCCTGCACCAGCCGCGCATTTTCGATCAACTGCGCGGCTTCTGTCGCAATCGCCCGCAGAATGTCAGCGCCGACGCTAGTGATATCGCGCGCGGCAAATTTCGAGTCCACATAGAGTGCACCCATCACGTCTCCGCCGGCGGGTTGCTGGTCACGTGTGGTTTGCACCAGCGGCTTGCGGAGTGGCATGCAGATTACGGTGCGCAGGTCAAAAGCTACGATGCTCTGCCGTTGTTGCACATCGAGCTCTTTGCTGGTGTCGGTGACTAAATACTCAGAGTTGGAGGCAACCGCGCCGTCGAGCACCGATCGCGAAATAGTCTTGTCGTCCAGCAGTGGCTCGCCCTTCAAATTACGCCCGGCGGCGAGGATCAGGTTGCCTTCAACGTCGCGAAGAAAAATGTAACCGCGCTCGGCACGAGTCAATTTCAGCGTCGCATCCAACAATGTGACCAGGATTTCATCCAGCACGCCGATGGTATTCAGCTTGCGAGCCGCTTCCATGAACAGCGTGAGCTTCTCGAGGTCGCTGGCTTCCGGCGCGATCTGAATACCCGAGATCTGGCTGAGAAATTCCCGCGCCGTGTTCGAAGTCGTGTGCAGGGGATGAAAAATCAGGTAAGCGACATCGCGCGCTCCAAACTCCAGCCGGTCGTTGCGTTGTAGTTTGTGCCGATCCACCTTCTCGCCGTTGACGAAGGTTCCGTGTTTACTTCCGAGGTCAATAACAAAAAACTCGCCGTTCTCTGCGACGATGGAAGCGTGCTCGCGCGACACTCGCGGGTCCGCAATCACCAGATCCCGATCCACCTTGCGCCCAACGGTATAGGGAGTGTGATTCAGAGACAGCGTCTGCTGATCGCTGCCCTGCACAAAAATCGCGATGGGAAAAATGCTGGAAATACCCGAATGCGACGAAGCCGACATGTACCCTGAATTCTCCTGCCGCCATCATGCCAGGGCCACGCTACCCAGCCTGACATGGACTCCAAGCATTCTACGACGAGCCCGGCTATTCAGACGCGGCAAATGTCGTCTGATAATAAAGGAGCAGCATCAAGGCAGCCACTGCCACCGGAATCTGAGTCGTCGTCCAGATAGGAATCGCCCACCCTCGCTCCACCACATTCCGCGGCAGAATGAAGGAAAGCGCTGCCAGGACGACGCTCGAAACCCAAGGCCAAACCACAAGCGCCATGGTCATGACGAAAATAATTCGGTTTATCCGGCTTCTCTGCCAAATCGAACGTCGTTCCTTGACCAGCCAGAGCAATGCCGGGATTAAGAGCACTTGATTGTACTGGGCCGATGTCGGGACAAGAAGGATCGTGACCGCCAGCACCAGGCTAACCATGAACGCAAACGATTGGGAACTGGCCGGCTTCTTCCGCTCCCGCCAGCACGCAACCAGCAGCGCGGCGAACGCTCCAATCTCAAGAATCCAACTCCAGGGCGACGTAATCGAAGGCTCGCCCAGCAGCCCGTCCAGCACCGAGATCGCGCCGGTGTAATTCTGGTAGTCGTGAAGCGCATGCCAGAAGCGGAGAATCCAATGGGGCAAGAGCCACTCCGCCGCCAGGCACAAAATAGCCATCGAGACTACAAACGATACGAACAGCCTATATCGCCGACGCCAATCGCCCAGAGTCCAGAGCGCAAGCCATAGCAGTAACAGCACGACGATTTGCGGTTTGATCGTCGCCACCGCCAGCAGAATTCCAGCAGCGACGGCTTGGTCCGCCATGAGCAGGGCGATAGCTGCGGCAATAAGTCCAGCAACCAGAAGGCTAATCTGCTGCAGCTTCAGCCCTTGCATCACGGCAATGCTGCCGAAAGTCAGGGCGAGCACACTTATCTGACTCCAAAACGGCAACGACCAGCGCAGCACCCGCAGCCACGCCAGCGAGACGGCCAAGGTCACCACAACCAGCAACCAGAAAAAGCAGCGCTGGATCACAGGAAAAGGGACGCGGGCGGTAGGCGCCAGGAAAAACACCACGTAGGCTGGATAGGCAAAACCTGCTTTGTCCTGCGGATCATCGGGACGCGACGCGTCCAAGGGTCGGCCATAATAGCCGGCTTGAATCTCGCTCGTGACCTCCGCGCCATACGGATCGCGGCCATGCAGCAGCAATTCTCGCGCTCCCAGCCACCGTGGATAAAGATCGGAAAGATTCCCTCGCGGCCGGTCATGTGCCGCGGCGTCAGACACCTGATATGCAATCAAGACCCGCTCGGCGTAGGTCCACGTGCCCGCTGCGCACAGAGTGGCAGCGAGAACCAGCCAGACGGGATTCCGCAGAATGCCTGGTCCCATTGCGAGGTCCGCGAGAATCTGGATATTACAATGCTCGCGTGAACATTTCGCGTCCGCGCAGAAATTTCGTGGTCGGAGCGGCGATTGGAATTCTCAGCGGAACGCTGTGCTGGACGTTTCTCCATCGTTTCCAACTCGGTGGCGCCGATTTCAATTGGTCACATCAGGCTGCGCGCGCGCTGCTGTCCGGCAACAATCCCTATGCCAACACGCCGTCCGGAACGATCCCCTACCCACTCCCCGCCGCCGTCGTTGCCCTGCCGTTCGCGCCATTGTCGGCCGAAATCGCCGGTGCGCTATTTTTCGGCATCAGCTCAGCGCTGCTCGCCCTCGGGCTCGTCCGGCAAGATCCCAATCGTCTGCTGATCTTTCTCGCCTTTCCTTATTGGGCTGCTCTCATGACCGCACAATGGACGCCTCTCATCATGTGCGCCGCGTTCTTTCCGCTCGCGCTCGCATTCTCCATCGCCAAACCGCAAATCGGACTCCCAGTCGCCGCCACTCACCCCTCCCGCGCGGGCGTGTTGGCGGGCTGCGCTTTGCTGCTCGCCAGCTTTCTCTTTCGGCCGCATTGGCCCGTCGACTGGATCGCCCAACTCCACGGCTACCAGCATTTCATTCCGTTGTTAGTGATTCCCGGACCGCTGCTGGCCCTCGCGCTTTGGCGCTGGCGAGACCGCGATGCTCTCCTGCTGTTGTTGTGCTGCATCATGCCGCAGCGTTGGTTTTATGATTCGTTCCTTCTATGGCTGATTCCGAAAACGCGTCGAAGCATTCTCGCAACCGTGGCGTGCAGTTGGATCGTCGGAATCTGGCGCTGGTATCACTTCCCGCACAGCATGCACCAGGTTGGACTCTGGTGTGTGCTCGGCTTTTACACTCCCATGCTCGCTACAATGTTGCTGCGCCCCTCAGTCCCGCGCCCAAACACCATCCGGCAGTAAAGACTCAGCACAACCAGCGAGAACCAGAAGAAAGCGTTCACCGACAGGAGCAAGTAAAGATAAATCGGCGTCAGATACAGAAGCAGCACCAGCAGCAGAGTTGCCACATCGATCTTCGCTTCGTCTGTCGCTGTGTCGACCGCGACCGTGTGAGAAAGCAGTAGCAGCACTGCTGGAAAAATCAGGCACAGATCATAAACAAACGCGTGAAAGCCGATCAGCACGGTCGTCACCGCAGCCAGGCTCGACAGGAAAATCATCGAGTCTCGGTCGTTCTTTATCCGCAGCGCTGCCGGAATGAAAACCAGCATTGACGCCGCAAAAATCAGTATTCCAGCCACTGGGCCCGACAGTGCCACACCGGGAAAGTCCGAGATCAGACCGCGCAAATTAGGGGCAGCCTGCGGGCCGAACATATGGCTGCTCTCCACGTGCAGAACAAACCGCACATAGTCGATCGGACCGTGCCATCCGGTGAGCGCCACCGAGAGTGCGCCCAAAGCCAGCGCGACCGGTGCGAATCCCAGCAACACGCGCCACCGTCGCACCGCCAACAAGACAAGCAAAGCCACGACGATATGCGGCCTGAACAACCCCACCGCCAGGATCGCCCCAGTCGCCGCATCCTTCCCTCGCTCCAGACAGACCACTGCCAACACAAAGAGAAGAAGAAGCAGAACGATGTCCTGCCCCTGCATGACTCCCACCACCAACGGAAAAAATGCCGTCGTGCCCAGCCCGAGCGCAAGCGGAGACATCGCCGCAATCTCCGAAAAATTCCTTCGCAAAAGAATGGCGCAACCCGCCAGCATGACCAGATTGAGCCCGGTCCAAATAAGATAAGCCGGCCAATACGCCAAAAAAGTGAATGGGATAAAAAGCAACGCCTCAAACGGCGGATGATTAAACGGCAGTGGTCCCAACCGGATCGGGACATTCGTGAACGTCTGTTGCAGCCGATATTGCGTGCCGAGATCGTACAGATGCGCAGCTTGACCGCTCCGTAGTAGTCGCGCTCCCGTATAGAAGATGGTGAAATCCTGATATCCATTGCGCAGCTTCGTCAGAATGCGAAGCGGCAGCAAAATATTGCAAAAGGTCATTGCGAGCAAAAAGAACACGACCAACGCCCGCCGGTTTTTGCCCGACAAACTCATCAACCCCTTTTCAAGACTTCTGATTCTATAATCCACAGCGATGAGCACGTCGGGAATTCGTCGTTGGGGCAGGCTCACCGTCTTCGACGGCATCCTCTTATTCGGCTTCCTCGCCATGACGGCCCGCAACGCCGTGGATCCCGATCTGTGGTGGCATCTGCGCACCGGTCAGTTGATCGTCGAAACCGGCCAGGTTCCCCACGTCGACACCTTTTCTTTCACTCGTGCCGGCCACGCCTGGGTCTCGCACGAGTGGCTCTCGGAGGTCATCTTCTACGAACTCTGGAAGCGGGGTGGTCCCACCGCTCTCATCGTCTTCTCCGCCATCATCTGGACCGCCGGCTTCATAGTCCT
This sequence comes from uncultured Acidobacteriaceae bacterium, assembly GCA_963846085.1. Classification (GTDB taxonomy): domain Bacteria; phylum Acidobacteriota; class Terriglobia; order Terriglobales; family Acidobacteriaceae; genus Acidiflorens. The sequence continues at coordinate 950,017 of CAWJUN010000001.1, forward strand.
CTATTGGCGTTGTCCAGGAAAGCGACACTGGGCAGCCGCGGCCATGGCTCTCGGTGCGTTGGCGGCAGCTCCATGTTGGGGCGTACGTCCGCAGATGTTTACTTTCATGTTGGCGAGTTTTCTTCTCTGGCTGATCGAGCACGGCGAGCATCGGCCAGCTCTCTTGCTCTGGATCCCCCCGCTTTTTCTCCTATGGCTGAACCTGCACGCCGGCTTTGCCCTCGGTCCTGCGCTCTTGCTCGCCTATGCTGCCGGACTCCTCTGCGAAACCGCAGTCGGTAGCACTTCCTGGCACGACGCCTACCCGATCCTTCTACGAGTGTCACTGCTCCTGGCGGCGTGCCTCGCGCTCGTCCCCCTGAATCCGAGCGGCGCGCAACTCTATCGCTATCCATTCGACACCTTGCGCTCCCACGCCATGCGCGCCTTCATCGTGGAGTGGTTCTCCCCCGATTTCCATCAATGGCTCTACCGCCCGTTGTTAGTGCTATGGCTTTTGCTCCTGACAGCACTGGCGAGTTCGCGCGTGTGCATCAAGGGACGGGTGCTGGCTCCACTCCTCTTTACAGCCTTCGCGGCCCTCGACGCCGTCCGCCACATCCCCATCTTCGTTTTGGTGGTAATACCGGTCTTGGCCGGAACTCTGCCGATAACTGCCAAGACTCATCGAAGCCGCTTTCTGCCGACCTTGCGCCGCCGATCCCTGGTGAACGGGGTGATCCTGATCCTGCTCGCCGCCTTTACCCTTGTCCGCTGGACCACCCTCGCACGTGATCAGGACACGAGTGAAGCCGAGCGCTTTCCCCGCGACGCCGTCGCCTTCCTAAGGGCGACCAATCAGCCATCTAAGCTGTTTGTTTACTATGACTGGGGAGGCTATGCTATCTGGAAGCTTTACCCTCAATATCGCGTCTTCATCGACGGTCGAGCCGACCTTTATGGAGACGAACTCATGCGCCAATCGATGCAAACCACGACCGACCTGAGGACGGGCTGGCGACGTGTACTCGATCACTGGGGCGTCAACGCCGTGCTGATTCCCCCCTCCTGCGCCTTGGCCCAAGCCCTTCTCCTCGAGCCCAATTGGCACACTAAAGTGTTCGATAAAGGCACAATTCTGCTTGTGAGAACGCCTCTTGGGGGTCAAAATGCGCAAATACTTCCACCCACCCCCGCTGGAAGGGCAACTGAGTGAAAAATTGTTTCCCAGAGCTATCCCGAATCTGCGAAACTAGGGCGCATATAAAGGGACGGGCTTTCGAAGCTCGTACCCAATCGCAAGTTACTAAAATAAAAGCCAAGGAGTCCGAAATGGCACGTCTCGCAAAAAACTTAGTGCGCAATTTAGTGCGCAATGAAGAGGGCCAGGACATTGCTGAATACGCTGTGATGTTGGCCGTGATTCTGGTGATCGTGATCGGCACCGTTCGTCTGATTGGCAGCAACGCCAACAACGTATTCTCTTCGGTAGCCAGCCAGATTCAGTAATCTGGGCCGCGAACGTTAGGTTTGCCTAAAGACTTAATTCAGCCGCAGCCTCCAATAAGTCTCGGGTCGTTGCGGAAGGAGAGGGATGAACCGTAGCCGTTTGTTAATGATCGGAGGGTTGGCGCTTGCTCTCGGCCTGCTGGTGAGTTTCACCGTGTATAACCAGCTCAAGACCTCCGCTGGCTCCAACACTTCCGAACGCGCAGCCCCAGTCGTCGTCGCTTCCAATGACATTCCCGTTGGAGTAAAAGTGACCGGCCGCGACGTGCGTGTAATCAACCTGCCGCAATCGGCGATCCCGCCCGGATCTTTCGCCACGATATCGAAGGTTGTCGAGCGTGGTGCTGTGCTTCCCATCAGCAAAGGCGAATTCATCCTCTCGAGCAAACTGGCGCCAGAGAACGCCGGTGCCGGATTACCCGCCATGATTCCTTCCGGCATGCGCGCCGTATCGGTCCGGGTCAATGACGTTGTCTCCGTGGCCGGCTTCGTACAGCCGGGAACCCACGTCGATGTCTTGGCGACGGGCAATCAAGCGGCAAACGAGCGGCAAACGACCACCGTCCTCGAAAACGTGCTGGTCCTCGCGGTCGGTAGAAGCCTCGACCGCAACGCCGCGGCGGAAGCGCAGATCGCTCCCGTCATTACCCTGGCGGTTTCTCCAGACGATGCCCAAAAGCTGGCTCTGGTTTCGCAAGAAGGCCGGATCCAGCTCTCGTTGCGCAATCCCATGGACACCAAGAAGGGTGCGATTGGCGCAACTCGTTCCAGCTCTCTTTACTTAGGCGACACTCCTCCACCGCCGACCGCGACCAAGCCCAAAGTTCACAAAGTCGTAGCCAAAGCCGCTCCGCCTGCTCCGCCCACTACCTACCAGGTCGAGATGATCCGGGGCAACAAACGCGAAGAAAATAAGTTTCCGGAAGATAACAAGTTTTGAATCAATTAAGCTGTCACCGATCACTCGACCGCCGCTTGCAAGATTACAAATTCGAACCATCCACGATGAACTCGTTTCCTGCATCCTCGCAGAGGTGCGAATCAATGAAGGTTCTTAGCCTCGTCGCCACCGCTGTTCTTCTCGGTGCGACCGCGGTCCTGACGTGCGCCTTGAGTACCCCAGCCTCGGCACAAGACAGGCCGGCCGCACAGCCTTCCACGACCACCGCTTCAACCGCCGGGCAAAGTGAAACCCCAGGCGCCGCGCCCTTGCGGGTAATGGTTGACAAATCTCTTTTGATTAACACTACCGAACGCCTGAAACGCGTATCCGTCACCGACCCCTCGGTGGCCGATGCCATCGTCGTCACCCCCACACAGGTCCTAGTTAACGGACTCGCTCCGGGCGAGGTTTCGCTGCTTATCTGGGACGAGGCCGAGCGGTCGCGTAGCTTCGACCTTCGTGTCGATGTCGACATCACCGCCGCATCGGAAGAAATGCATAATCTCTTCCCGAACGAGCAGATCAGCGTGACGCCGTCACGTTCCGCGATTGTTCTCTCCGGCCACGTAACCACCGAAGACGTCGCCAAACACGCGGGCGCACTCGCCTCGGCCTACTCCAAGAACGTAGTCAACGTCCTCACCTTCGGTCCTGTAGGCGCCGACGAAGTTCTGCTGGAAGTTAAGTTCGCGGAAGTAGATCGCACCGCCCTGCTGCAAGCCGGCATTAACATTTTTTCGACCGGGTCTGGCAACACAATCGGGACTATTACCACGGGCCAGTTCGGCGGAATCGGCACCGGCCCCATTACCAATACGACAAACGCGAATGGCAGTGGCACAGTCTCGACTACGACGACGATAACCAACGCTCTGAATCTCTTTTTCTTCAACCCGCAAGTGCATCTTGGTGGAGTCATCCAGGCCTTGCAGGAACGCAATCTGCTCCAGATTCTCGCCGAGCCCAATCTGGTTGCAGTCAACGGCAAAGAAGCCAGCTTCCTCGCAGGCGGAGAGTTTCCCTTCCCCGTGGTGCAACCGGGCGCCGGCGGAATCTCCACCGTTACCGTTCAATTTCGCGAATTCGGCGTGCGCTTGAAATTTACTCCGATCATTCAGCCCAATGGCAATATCCATCTTCATGTCGCTCCCGAAGTCAGCACACTCGACTTCGCCGATGCCGTCACCGTTTCCGGAACCACCATCCCCGCGATCAGCACTCGCAAAGCGGAAACCGAGTTCGAACTTCAGGACGGCCAGAGCTTCGTCATCGCAGGTTTAATGGACAACCGGGTCACCAACATCGCGAACAAAATTCCGGGCCTCGGCGATATTCCGATCCTGGGCAACTTCTTCAAGAGCAAGAGCGATCAAAAGAGCAACTCGGAATTGATGGTCCTCTGCACCGTGCGAAAGGTTTCGCCCAGCACCCAGGCGCCGGCGGGCCCGACCATGCCAGTGCCAACCTTGGATCCGCACAAGTTCGACGGCAAAAAAGCGTCAGGAAGCAACAAACAGTGAGTTCGGGATATTTCCGAACACGGCTTATGTCGTTGGCGGCTGCAGTCATTTAGAAGGGTCTTGGGAACGATTCATGCCGGACTTATCAGTCGCTGTCTTCTCCACCGACGATGACCAACGCGCGGTGCTTCAGGTCTTGGTGGATGGCACGAACGTGGCGCGCACCGTGTTCAGCAACGCGACCATGCCTCTTGCTGCCAGCGATCCGGTTATCCGCAGAACTCAATCTTTCGCCCCCGACGTCGTGCTCGTCGATATCGCGAGCGATGGCATCACAGGGTCTTTGCGTGCCGTGGAACTGCTGCACCAGGAACTTCCCGACGCCGCGATTTTCGCCGTCGGCTCGATGGCGCAGCCCCAGCTCATCGTCAGTGCCATGCGGGCGGGAGTGCGCGAGTACATCGAGCGTCCCACCACCACCACCGATCTTCTCGAAGCGTTTGTCCGCTTGACGTCGCTGCGTCGCAAACCCTCCCGCGATAGTTCCCGTGGAAAGGTCTTCACCATCGTGAATGCCAAGGGCGGCAGCGGTGCGACCACCGTCGCCGTGAACCTCGCTCTCGCGCTACAGGCGATTCATCCCGGCACCGCGCTCGTCGATCTCGCTCCTCTCGGCCACTGCGCTCTCCACCTCAATCTCAAGCCGTCATTCACCGTCGCGGACGCCATCACCAACTTGCACCGTCTCGATTCTTCGCTGCTCGACAGCTTCATGGCGCGCCACGATCGCGGCCTGCAAGTACTGGCGGGACCGTCGACTCCCACCGCCATTGAGCCCTCCGCTTCCGATTTTGCCCGCCTCTTCGACACCATGGCGGGCCTCTTTCATTACATCGTTGTGGACGCTTCTTCGCGTCTGGACAGTGCCACCCGCCTGGTCAGCAACTTGTCGGAAAAAGTTCTGCTCATTGCCCACGCCGATGTCGCCTCTCTTTGGAGCGCCGGGCGCGTCGCCCAGTACCTCGGCGAAACAGGCTCCCGCGACCGCTTTGCCCTGCTCCTGAATCGCTATCGCAAAGTGGCGGGCTTCAACGAAGCCGAGACCGAAGCTGCGATCGGAGCGCCCGTCCTCTGGCGCATTCCCAATCAGTATTTTGCCGTCTCCACCGCCATCGATCGTGGAGTACCCTTAATGCAGCAGGGCAGCACCGATATCGCCCGCTCCATTGCCGGGCTAGCGGAATACCTGACGAAAGACGATCTGGAAGTGAAGCGCACCGCCTGGTCTCTATTTAAGACCGTCTAGTTACCGCCGCATTGAGTTGCCGAACAAATGATTCAATGAATAATTGATTCAATGATTCAATAGCATTATGGCCAATCTGCAAGCCTTCGAGCGCAGCGAGTACCAGCAGGTCAAAGCCGACCTGCATCGGAAGATCCTCGACCGCCTCGATCTTGAAAAGCTCGGCCGCTCGGCAGGAGATTCCGCCCGCGAAGAGGTTCTTATCCTCATTCGCAGCTCCGTGAACAGCGAAGCCGTCCCTCTCAGTTTCGCCGAGCGCGAGCAACTATCACGCGAAATTCTCGATGAAATCTTCGGCTTAGGCCCACTCGAACCCCTGCTCAAAGATCCGACGATTTCCGACATTCTGGTCAACCGCTTCGATCGTGTTTACGTGGAGCGCGGCGGGAAGCTTGAAATGACCGGGCTGACCTTCAAAGATAACCAGCACCTGATGCAGATCATCGATCGCATCGTTTCGCGCATCGGGCGCCGAGTCGATGAATCCTCGCCCATGGTTGACGCTCGCCTGCAGGATGGTTCCCGTGTCAACGCCATCATTCCACCGCTCGCGCTCGATGGAGCCTGCCTCTCCATACGCCGTTTTGGCCGCGATCCCGTCACCGCGCGTAACATGCTCGACAACAAAACTCTGACCGAGCCGATGCTCGAACTGCTATCTGCCATGGTCAAGGGCCGCCTCAACCTGATCATCTCCGGCGGAACCGGCGCCGGTAAAACGACGGTTCTGAATGTTCTCTCTGGCTATATTCCGAATTCCGAACGCATCGTCACCATCGAAGACGCGGCGGAATTGCAGCTCAAACAAGAGCACGTCGTTCGCCTCGAAACTCGCCCTCCCAACATTGAAGGCAAGGGCTCGGTGCGTATGCGGCAACTTGTAATTAACAGCCTGCGTATGCGTCCCGACCGCATCGTGGTAGGCGAGGTGCGTGGCGAGGAAGCCTTCGATATGTTGCAGGCGATGAACACTGGCCACGAAGGTTCGCTGACCACGGTTCACGCCAACTCGCCTCGGGATGCCCTCTCGCGCATCGAAAATATGGTGTCCATGGCCAACCTGAATATTCCCGAGCGCGCCATCCGCCACCAGATCGCGAATGCCGTTCACGCCGTAGTTCAGGTCGCGCGTCTGTCAGATGGTTCGCGCAAAGTAATCACCATCTCCGAAGTTACTGGGATGGAAGCCGACATGATCGCCTTGCGCGATGTCTTCGTTTTCGACCGCAGCGGCATCGATGAAACCGGAAAGGTGCGCGGCGTGTTCCACTCCACCGGCCAGCCGCCCCATTTCGCCGACCGCCTCGCGACCGCTGGATGCCGTCTCAATCCCGCCCTCTTCGAATCGCGGATGGAGGTCTAAATCATGATCTTCGTCATCGCCTTGCTGGTATTTGTCGTCGTCTCGGTGGCCGTCTTCGCTGGCATGTCTCTGTTCGACGAGCGCAAGGCCCAGGCTCGCCTGCTTCGCGACCGTCTTTCGAACGTGCAAACTCCCGCCGAGCAAGCCCTGCCCGATGTGGCTCTACTCCGCGATGAGGTCCTCAGTCGCATCCCAGCCTTCGATACATTTTTACGCCGTTCGGAGCGAGTCTCCGCCCTGCAGAAAGTTCTCGCACAGGGCAATGTCGATGTTCGCGCCGGAAACTTTCTCATGCTCTGCGCCGTTTCGGCGGTGGTATTCGCCATCGTCGCCTCGGTCGCCGGCGGCAACCTCCTGTTCGCCTGGGCCGGCGGCTTGCTCGGATTTTTCCTTCCGTACGCCTACGCCGGACACATGCGCACCAAGCGTTTTGCCAAGTTCGAGGAGAAGTTTCCCGAAGCCATCGACACCCTCGCCCGCGCCGTCCGCGCCGGACACGCCTTTACCACCGCTTTAGAAATGATCGCCAACGAAGTTTCCGAACCGGTCGCCGGCGAATTTCGCCAGCTTTACGAAGAACAGAAATTCGGACTCCCGGTACGCGATGCCCTGGTCAATCTCGCCGACCGTGTCCCTCTCGTCGATGTCAAATTCTTCGTCACCGCAGTCATGTTGCAGCGCGAGACCGGCGGCAATCTCGCCGAGATTCTCGACAACCTTTCTTACGTGATCCGCGAACGCTTCAAGATTTTGCGTCAGGTGCGCGTACACACCGCCCAGGGCCGCCTCACCATGATGCTGCTCATGGCCTTGCCGCCGACCGTTGTACTCGTGATGCAATTGCTGAATCCAGGCTTTATTCGTCCGCTCTTTACCGATCCCATTGGACACGCCTTGATCGTCGGTGGCATCAGCCTGCAAACCCTAGGCTATTTCTTTATTCGTAGAATTATCAGGATCCAGGTTTGATATGGAAAAAGAGTTCTCAGTTGTCGGTTCTCAGTTCTCAGTAAAATCGTTCCGTCGAGCGGTCTGTTTTTACTTGGACATGGCACAGAGACTTGGCAATCGAGAGGTTTTGGTTTTACTGAGAACTGAGAACTAAGAACCGAGAACTGCTACTAAATGCCACTGCCCCTCATACTGTCGATAGTCGCTTTCTTCACCGTCGTCGCGATCGTCTTCGCCTTCGGAGCGGCCTCGGTTGCCCCTTCGTCGGTCCTCGGTTCGCGCCTGCGTGAAATCGGCTGGCAGCGTCCCAAGACTCCCGCCAAGCCCGCCATCCGCGAGCGCATGCAGCAAGCTCTCGATCCTCTCAGTCGCGCCCTGCCCATCTCCCCCTCTGAGGTCTCCCAAACTCGCCTCTGGCTCATTCAGGCCGGATATCGCAATGCGCAACACGTCACCATCTATCGCGGTTTGCGCGTCCTGTTTGCCGCTCTGGCATTTGTCTCGGTCTTCGCTCTTACCGGATTCAATTCGCCGATGCTCCTCTTGGGCCTCACGGCATTCGGTTTTTTTCTGCCGCGCTTCCTGCTTAAGAGGAAACTGAAAGCACGCCAGCTCCGCATTCGCCTCGGCCTTCCCGACGGCCTTGATCTCACCGTGATCTGCGTCGAGGCAGGCCTCTCTCTCGACCAGGCGATGATGCGCGTCGGACAGGACCTGAGTTACGCTCATCCCGAACTCAGCGGTGAGTTCCATTTGTTCGATTTGGAAACCCGCGCCGGCAAGCCTCGCGTAGAAGCTCTGCGCAATCTGGCCGAGCGCACTGGCGTCGACGACATCCGCTCTCTCGTCGGAACCTTGATTCAGACTGATCGCTTCGGAACCAGCGTCGCCCAAGCCTTACGCGTGCACTCCGATTCTCTGCGCACCGAGCGACGCCAGCGGGCCGAAGAACAGGCTGCGAAAACCACCGTCAAGATGATCATCCCGCTCGTGCTCTTCGTCATGCCCTCTCTGATCTTCGTCACCGTCGGCCCGGCAGTCATTCAGCTGTTACACATCTTTAAGCCTGTCGCCGGCGGAAAGTGAATCCCGAAATTGGATTTACCAGCTGTCAATTTTTAATTTGTGATTTAAGATTGCAACTGTCGCCCTCACGGTTCTTGATTACAAATTACAAATCACCAACTACAAATTGAGGGCTCCTCATGTCCCGTCCCGGACCCAAGGGATACGCTTTTAACCGAACCCGCGCCACCTATCTCGCAACCGATCTGTTGATCGCTCGCACTCACTGGTCGCGTTTTCGCGGACTGATGGCTACCGATGCCTCCCTTTTCTCGCATGGCCAGGGATTGTGGATCAGTCCCTCGCGCGGCATTCACACCTTCGCTATGCGCTTCCCCATCGACGCCGTCTATCTCGATCGCGACCGAATCATCATTCACATTGAACAAGACCTGAAGCCGTGGCGCATGGCCGCCGTCCGTATTAACGCAGCCTCTGTACTGGAATTGCCCACTGGCACCATCGCCGCAACCCAAACAGCGCTCGGCGACCAAGTCGACATTTTCCTAGAAGACCCCATCCACACCGAAGCTGCCTGAAAACCGTGGCTTCAAAGGTTGGGTCCAAATTTTCTCTAAATTATTGATTTAACAACCCCGAGGGAGCGGGTCGGGCTGCTGTGTGGCAAACGTCCCCCTCCCCATTTAAACCTCCGTAATGATCTAGCTACTTCGTCAATCGGGAAGCCGTCCGGCACGCTACACTAGTACAAATCCCCCACCCATATAAAACAGCCAAGATGCCGGAAGTCGAAACCATTCCCGAACCAGCCACCCAATGGCCCGAGCCTCCACGCCTGCTCGTCGAATGGTCCTCGCCGTGGGAAGAATTCAAGTCGGCCCTCCGCCCCGCCTTCACCCGCGCTCCGAAGCGCCTCGCCGGAGAAGCGCCGATCGGCATGTTCCCCTATCGCGGGATGCTCGTCTGTTGGCTGCTCGAATGTCTGCTGCTCATCGCCATCATCGAAGTCCCTCAACATCTTGTAACTTTGGAACTGCCGCCCGTTCCAAATCATCCTCAGTCCGACGTCATTTACTACTCCGGTGACGAACTGCCGCAAACGCAAGATCGCGGCGGCGCACAGTCTGGTAAGACCGGACGCGCTGGAGGACAGCAAGCTCACCACGCCACGCAAACCATCCGCGTCGTTCGCGGCGAGCAGCCCACAGAAAAAGTTGTCGACGCGCCCAAGCTTAATCTGCCGCGCTCCGATTCCGCCGTTGCCAATCTGCTGGCCTTTAAACCAAATCCCGGACCGCCTACCGCCGAAGGCCTGCGCTCCGCTCTCACCGCGCCCATTTTGCCCGCCATGAGCGCCGTGCCTCCGTCTCCAGAACTGGATTCCAAGACCAGCCGCACCGCCAGCGCCCTCGCCGCAAACATCGTCCCGCCCGCACCGGAAGTCTCTCACTCCAGCACGCGTAACACGCAAGCCTTGAACGCGGCCATCATTCCGCCTGCTCCAAACGTCTCGCGCGATAAGTCGCGAACCGCAGCTTCGCTCGCTCCTACAATCATCGCCCCCGCTCCGCGCGACACCCAGCGCGACCTCGCCAGTTCCCGCGCTCCTTTGACGCCAACTGCCGACGTTGTTCCACCTCCGGTGGCTGCGCCCGCCAGCGACTCATCGTCGAAAGCCAAACTAACGCTGCCCGCTCCCGCCATCGTTGCTCCTCCGCCGTCGCAGGTGAGCCGCGATCTGAATAGCTGGGGAAGCACCACCTCGGGCGACTTGCGCGTGAAGCCCGTTCCCCCGCTGCCGAGCACCTCCGGCAGCGGAGCACTCTCGAGATCCGGCGTGGGACCGCTCACTCCTCAGGTTGTTCCGCCACCCGCCAGCATCGCTGGTGGAGCTTCGCAGAGTGGTGGCCGCTCTGGCTCGTCACCCGGTCATCCCGCAGGCTCGTTGCTCGGGTCCGCCGACGTCGTACCTCCGCCGCCAGGCTTGGGAGGAGGCAAAGCAACCTCCGGCCCCGGACGTGGGGCAATAGGCGCTGGCGCCGGCGGACCGCTTGATCTGGGTTCTTCCGTCGCGCCGCCAAGCAATAACGCCGCAGGCAACGCGCCCGGCACGGGCGTCGTCGTCTCCAATCAACCAGGGAAGCAAGTCGGCGTACCGAACTCAACCGCGACCGGAGCAGTTGCTATGTCGCCCACCGGAACGGCAAAGAGCGGACTAGGCGGCAGAGGTGGCGGATCGGGCATTGGAAAAGGCAATGGCCCTGGCGCAGGTCTACAAGCAGAAGGCTCAGGAGCAGGTCGCGAAGGCACCGGACGCGGCTCCGATCCCAACTCGCGCGCAGGCATCTCGCAATATCCCGGACCCGGCGGATCAGGCACCGGCACCTCAAGCCCTCCCGCAATGCCCGGAGTCTCGGTGCAGGGCGGATCGGCCCAGGTCATCAATCTGCCCAGCTTCGGCGCTCCGAACGGTGGCGCTCCCACAACTGGCCCGGGCCACTCTTCCGCGAACGTCCACAAAGGTTCGGGCATCACGATCGAAGCCACCCCGCGCTCTGGCGGAGTCTTCGGGTATTACGGCATCTTGAAAGGTGATCGCAATTACTCGATCTACATCGATACGTCGCTGGGAACAGCCGTAATGCAGTTCGCCGACGCCGCGTCAGCCGCCCACCCCTCATCCGAAAACCTGAGCGCTCCCGAACCCATGCGCAAAGATCTCCCCGCCGGACTCCGCCCCACGCGTGTCGTCATCGCCTGTATCCTCGACCGCTCCGGCGAAATAAAAGAGATGCGTGTCCTCGAACCCGGCGCCGCCGAAACTACTTCCAAAATTCTGGTAGCTCTGCACAGCTGGAAGTTCCGCCCTGCCTTTCGGGGAAACGAGCCAGTCGAAGTGAATGCAATTTTAGGATTTGGCGTGGACACCAGGTAGGCGGTTTGAGACGCGAGAGTTCAGAAACACCTATCGCAGTCAATACCCTCTTCGCTTATCAACGACTGACAGCAACGGCTTATCACTGAAATACCGCCGCAGATTCTCCGCAAACAAAGCGTAATGCCTCTCCCATAGCCTCTCCGTAAGCGCTGCCGTATGTGGAGTAATCAGCAGATTCGGCAAATCCCACAGCGGAGAATCCATAGCCAACGGTTCCTTCGGAAACACGTCCAGCGCCGCCCCGGCAATCCTCTTCTCTCGTAAACCCACGCCCAGCGCCGCTTCATCGACGAGTTCGCCACGCGATACGTTAATCAGGCAAGCATCCGGCTTCATGAACCCTAAACGCTCCGCGTTCACAATCGCTTTCGTGCTGTTCGTTACCGGCGCCGCCAGCACCACATAGTCTGCCTGCCGAAAGACTTCCTCAATCTGCCCCGTGCCGAAAACCGCGTCAGCGCCATCGCTGCCCTTCTCCGGATGCTCCCGCACTGCGATCACCCGCATTCCGAGAGCCTTTGCGCTCTTCACCACAGCACGTCCTATGCTACCTAATCCGACCAGTCCCAGCGTCGCGCCGGCAACTTCCCGGATGTGCGGCAGTTCATCCCACAAAATCTGTTGTCCCCAGACGTGCTTCACTTGCAGCTGCGCCGATCCCGGAATTTTCTTAGCCAGCGCGAAAATCATGGCAATCACATGCTCGGCCACGACAGAACCGTGCACTTCCCTTGCATTGGTGAGAACAATGTCGCTCTCCACAAACTCAGGAACCATGAATAGATGCACTGCAGCCGCCGGAGAGTGAATCCACCGCAACTTCTTAGCAGCCGCAATCTGCACAGGGCGCAGCGACCATGCAATGACGATCTCCGCATCTACAATTTCTTTGTCGACGCCATCGTAGTCGGTGAGGTGAACAACTTCGGTTTGTGGAAAGTCGCGCCGCAAGCGCTCGCTGAACCATTCGGGAGCATTCCACTGCTCAAATGGATGACGAACACAAATCAGCAGCTTGCGGACTGCAGGAACGGTCATCTGCGTCATCGCTTGATCAAAAGAATTTCCCGGCGTCGCTCGGCGTCTCGGCAGTTCAAGCTTTCAACGCCTCCCGCAAATCGGCGCCCGTCATCTCTTTCGGCTCCGTGATCCCCATCATTCCCAGCAGTGTCGGCGAAATATCGCGTAGCGATCCATTCGGCTTGAGCGAATACTGCTTCGCGTCCTCCGCAATCACAATAAATGGCACCGGATTCGTCGTATGCGCCGTATGCGGGCCGCCGCTCACCGGATCAATCATCATCTCGGCATTCCCATGATCAGCCGTGATAAGCATTGCCCCGCCCTTGGCGCGAACCGCTCTCTCAATCTCGCCGAGACAGGCATCCACGGTCTCGACCGCCCTGATCGTCGGTTCAATCTTCCCCGAGTGCCCCACCATATCGGCATTCGCGAAATTAACAATGATCACGTCGAACGTTCCGTCATTCGTCGCTTTCACAACCGCCTCGGCAATTCCCGCCGCGCTCATCTCCGGCTTCAAATCGTAAGTCGCAACCTTGGGAGACTGCACCATCACCCGATCCTCTCCCGGAAACGGCGTCTCCACTCCGCCGTTAAAGAAGTACGTGACGTGCGCGTACTTCTCTGTCTCGGCGACGCGCAGGTTTCGCATATTCAGCCCGCCCATCACGTTCGCAAGAATGTTCGCCATCGACTCTGGAGGAATGACAATCGGCAGGCGGAAATTGTTGTCGTACTGCGTCATGCAGACATATTTCAAATTCGCCGGAACTTTATCCCGCGGGATGGTGGTATCGAGCTCAACCGCCCCCGGTAAATCGCTGCCTCCCGCCGCATTCAAACCGCTGTTGCGGCACAAAGCGCGCGTAATTTCGCGCACGCGATCCGCCCGGAAATTGAAACAGATGCACGCATCGTCATCGCCGATCGTCCCCAGAGCTTCGCCGCGCTCGTCCGTACACACGAAGGGCACCACAAATTCATCGGTTACGTCCTTGTTGTAAGACGCCTTCATTCCCTGCACCGCATCCCTCTGCGTTCCGCCCTCGGCTTTACCGTTGACCATCGCGTTGTACGCCTTCAGCACTCGCTCCCACCGCCGGTCGCGGTCCATGGCAAAGTATCGCCCGCTCACCGAAGCAATTTTCCCCGAGTTGTACTCACGCATCTTCTGCTGGAGCGCTTCCAGATAGCCCGCGCCGTTCGTGGGCAACGTGTCGCGCCCGTCCATGAAGGCATGCACGAAAGCGCGATCCACTCCCTGCTGCTTCGCCATCTTCAGCAACGCGTAAAGATGTTCCTGCCGCGAGTGCACGCCGCCATCCGATAGCAATCCGAAAAGATGTAGTTTGCGCCCGCCGGTTCGCGCATGCTTCATCGCATCCACCAGCACCGGATGCGAGAAGAACTCGCCATTCAGGATCATCAAATCGATCCGTGTAATGTCCATATGAACAATGCGTCCTGCACCCATATTCAGGTGCCCCACTTCGCTGTTGCCCATCTGGCCTTCGGGCAGTCCAACAAACGGGCCGCTGGTGTGAATCAAGGTATTCGGATACTCGCGCAAGAACCGGTCATACGTCGGCTTTCTCGCCAGCGCAATGGCATTCGCTTTGGTTTCGGCTCGGTATCCCCAGCCGTCAAGAATGATGAGAACGAGAGGTTTCGGACGAGGCATAAAATTGCTTTCAACTCCAGGCTGTTGGCTATTCGCTTTTCGCTTCCGGGAGAAATCCACCACGGAGGCACGGAGACACGGAGAAAAAGGGGTAACAGAAGAATCTATAGGACGGTTCGCAGCTTTTCAAATGAGACACCAGCAGTCTGGCACTCGCTTTGATCAGGTAGATTCTCGCAGTGCCGATCGATCCGTCGTTTTATACTATTCGCGAGGAAATCCCCCATGCTAATCAATGAACTGCTTCTCACCGAATTCGACGAAGAAGTAAAGAAAACTCGCGCCGCGCTCGAGCGCGTTCCCATCGACAAAAAAGACTTCGCGCCTCATCCGAAATCGTCCCCGCTCGGAAAACTCGCGTCCCACGTCGCCGAACTGCCTCAGTTCGGCGTTACAATTCTGACGACTCCAGAATTGGATTTCTCCAAAGGCCCGCGTACGCCCCGACCGACGCTGGAATCGATCGAACAGCTAGTCAAGACATTTGATGATGGCGCAGCCAACGCCCGCGCCGCGCTCGCCAAGATTCCCGAGGCTGCCTGGACCGAGCCCTGGAAGCTCAGTTTGGGCGACAAGCCAATCTTCAGCGGTTCGCGTTTTCTGGCCTATCGCGAGATGTTCCTCAATCACCTGGTGCATCACCGCGCCCAACTCGGCGTCTACCTGCGATTGACTGAAACACCGGTCCCCGCAACCTACGGTCCTTCGGCTGACGACAAAATGGGGTTCTAGCCGCGTTGTCGGAGAAACACATCCACCACGGAGACACCGAGTCACGGAGAAGACAAGAACGAAACTACCAGATCACATCCACCGGATAGCGCGCAAACCAGGAATCGGCCGTGATAATCGGGCATCCCTCTTCGATGCTCTGCGCGATGAGCATGCGATCAAACGGATCACGGTGGTGCAAGGGAAGCCGCTCGAACGCGAGCAAATGATCTAAATGGATCGGCAGAGTTTCGATCCTGTTTTCAGCTAATTTGCGGATGACGTACGGGCCAGCGGGTTGAGGAAGATTCAGCTTGCCGAGCTGCACCTTAATCAGAATCTCCCAGATGCTCGCGATACTCATCAACAAATTGCTCGGACCAATAAAGATGTCGCGAGCATGTTTTGACATACGCCTGTCCCCAGCGATCCCCCAGAGAAATGCGTGCGTGTCGAGCAGGGTTCTCATTTCGTCGAGACATCTGTTTTCGGGAAGAGCCGACCCTCATAAAACAGGTCCTCGATCTCAGGATCGGGATCGTTGAAATCGTCCGGAACGGTGAATTCACCTTTGGCGCTCCCGAAAACTCGGGTCTTTGGCTCCATCTCAATGCGTATAAGTCGGGCGACGGGTGTGCCGGCTTTGGCGATGATGACTTCTTCGCCCAAAGCAACACGCTCTAAAAGCTTGGAAAGATGGGTCTTAGCTTCGTGGATGTTGACTTCCATGCTCCCAATATTAGACTAAGTCCTTAGCTAAGTCAAATAAGACGGAGTGAGATACATTCAATGTTCATTTGGTGTTACCCCCTTCGGCTTCAACCATCTCCTTAAGCTGTTCACTGACATTCTTCATCGCTTCATCGATTTGTGGCTGCAGGCGAGCCTCGGAAACGCGCACTACCTCGGCAGAGATTGCGGGCATCTCCTTAAGAACTTTTTGCCCCACTGGAGAAGAATAGAAAGCAACAACTTGATTCAAATCCGATTCGGTGAAGTGATTTTGATAGATCGGAATCATGTCCCTGAGTACGTCCTCAACTGGATAGTTGGCGAAGACATCACCCAAGGTGTCGGCCACGATTTTCTCAAATTTAGCTTTCTCCGCTGGCGTCGCATCCGGAAGAGCCTTGCGGAACATGTTGTGAACCCTTATGCCTAATTCCTCTCTTTGCGTTGTCACCGAACTCTGCAGGCGCGATCGAGTTTGCATGGCTTCCATATACTTCATCACCTGAGCGGCCGTTGGGCGCGAAGTTAAGGAACCCGGAACACTCTCCGGCTGTCGCTGTCCGAGTAATGGGCACGCAAACAGCGCAACGATTACAGCTGAAACTGCGAATCGTTTCATGATTGATCCTCAAAATCAGATTTGTCACCCTCGATAGTTCAGCGCCTTCACTCCCAGGAACCGCGATGCGCCGCCCAACTCTTCTTCAATCCGCAGCAACTGGTTGTACTTGGCAATCCGGTCCGTGCGCGAGGCCGATCCTGTCTTGATTTGTCCCGCTCCCGTCGCCACGGCAAAGTCCGCAATGAACGTGTCTTCCGTTTCGCCGGAGCGGTGGGAGATCACCGACGTGTATCCATCGCGCCGTCCTAGATCAATTGCATCGAGCGTCTCGCTGACCGTGCCAATCTGGTTGAGCTTGATCAGAATCGAGTTGGCAATTCCCTTCTCGATGCCCTTTTCAAAGATCTCAATATTGGTCACGAAAATGTCGTCGCCCACCAACTGGATCTTGCCGCCCAATTCTTTCGTCAGCAGCGCCCATCCTTCCCAATCATTCTCCGAGAGCCCATCTTCCAGCGACACGATCGGATAATCCTCCACCCATTTCGCGTAGAAGCGAATCATGTCCTCCGAGCTCTTCGCCGACTTGTCCGACTTCTTGAAAACGTACTTCCCATCCTGATAGAACTCGCTCGCCGCCGGATCCAGCGCAATCCCAATTTCCTCGCCCGGCTTGTAACCGGCCTGCTGGATCGCCTCCACCACAACCTCAATGGCCTCCACATTCGACTTCACCGACGGAGCAAATCCGCCCTCGTCGCCCACCGCCGTGCTGTAGCCGCGTTTCTTCAGCACACCCTTCAGCGTATGAAAAACTTCCACTCCCCAGCGCAACGCCTCCGAAAATGACGGCGCCCCTACCGGCATCACCATGAACTCCTGGAAATCGACGTTGTTATCGGCGTGCGCCCCACCGTTAAGGATGTTCATCATCGGCGTCGGCAAAATATTCGCCGCTGCTCCACCGAGATAGCGATACAACGGAAGCTCGCACGCTCGCGCCGAGGCCCGCGCCGCCGCCATCGAAACTGCGAGAATCGCATTCGCCCCCAAACGGCCCTTGTTCGGAGTTCCATCCAATTCAATCAGGCGCGCATCCAGCGTGCGCTGGTCTGCCGCATCCGATCCAATCAGCGTCTCTGCGATCTCGCCATTCACGTTCCCGACCGCCTGCAGAACGCCCTTGCCCATAAACTTCGTCTTGTCGCCGTCGCGCAATTCCACGGCCTCGTGTTCGCCAGTGGATGCGCCACTCGGCACAATGGCTCGCGCGCTCGCGCCGCCATCGAGAAAAACTTCCGCTTCCACAGTCGGATTGCCCCGTGAATCGATCACCTGGCGTCCGCGAATTTCAGCAATACTTGTAAGTGGCATGATTGCGTCCTTTATTTGGGAATTAATTTCCGAAACGTTCCTAGGGCAGAGACGCGGCTCGCCGCGGCTCCGCATGTGAAATCGAATTATATCGGACTGAGAACTCCCGGTCTGTGAGCTACGACCATTCGGGCAACCCTCCCTGCCCCAGCCCCGTACCCCGTCTGTTATTGTCCGCCGTTCGCACCTCGCTTACAGTCTCACCAACATGCAGAACCGCACCGATACCTTGGAGATCGGTTCGCCCGCGCCCGACTTTTCTCTCGGAGCGGCGAACCGTCCAAACAAATTCACTCTCGAGACTCTGCTAGCGAAAGGCGCTCTCATTCTCGAGTTTCTTCGGGGCACATGGTGACCCAACTGCGTCAAGCGCATGGCTCAGTTCGAGTCGAGGAGCAATGAAATCGAAGCAGCAGGCTTACAAGTGGCGTTCATCGCGGCCGAAAAACGCAACGGCCTTTGGAAGCCGGAGAAGTTTTTCGCAAAGCACCCCGTCTCCAGCGTCTTTCTGCTCGACGAGGATCGCGTCGTGACGGAAGCCTACGGACTCCATCACACGCTCGCCACCGACGCCTTCAACATCGCGCATCCTGC
This sequence comes from uncultured Acidobacteriaceae bacterium, assembly GCA_963846085.1. Lineage (GTDB taxonomy): Bacteria > Acidobacteriota > Terriglobia > Terriglobales > Acidobacteriaceae > Acidiflorens. The sequence goes on from CAWJUN010000001.1 coordinate 968,169, forward strand.
CACGCTCGTCATCGCCCGCGGCCACAAAGATTCCGTCGGCATCGCCCCGAGCATAATCCGTTACATCTATCGCGGCGACAACCAACTGGATCGTGCGCCGCTCGATGCGGTTCTAGCTGCCGTCAAGACTCTACGCAGTAGTAGTGAAGCGAAATGCCCTGTGCCCGTCCAATGATTTTTCGCAGCTAGGAAATTTGGTAAGAACTGTGGAGGTAAGAAGATGAAGAAAACTCTCTCGCTCACGTTGATCATCCTGCTCGCCGGTTTCGCTTGCGCGCAAACCGCTTTGCCCACCGGAACCGCCGTCAAGATGAAACTCGAAACCACACTCGCCACCTTCAGTTCGAAGGCCGGAGATCCCTTCTCCGCCCGCGTCACCGAGCCCGTCGTGATTGACGGAAAGACGGTCATTCCCATCGGGGGCGCCACTGTCGACGGCCGTGTAACCAAATCAAGTGAACCTAGGCGCATCGCTGGCAAGCCGACAATCGCCATCTTCCCCGAAAACATGGTGCTCCCGAACGGAGACCGTTTCATGCTGAACGCGTCGCTCGTCGACACCAACGCGCGGCACGGCTCCGACGTCAACACGGAAGGCCAGTTCAAAGGCGCAGGCCACGACGGCAAAGATCTCACCGAAATCGGCATGGGAACCGGAGTCGGCATGTTGATCGGAGGTCTTGCCGACGGCGGAAAAGGTCTGCTGATTGGTGGGGCCGTCGGCGCCACCGTCACCGTCGCGCACTGGCTCGGCAAGCACCGCTCCGCCATGCTTCCCGCGGGCACCGAACTGGTCATGGAATTAAACCGCCCCATGACCATGACAACAACAGTCGCTGGCGGGCAGTAGCAATTTTCGTTTGCGGTTCGTTCTATGCGCACGCTCTAAAAACGAGAACCCCGCCCCAGACGAACTGGAACGAGGTTCAAACTTCATTGTGGATCGGCGGACGACCCACCTGCGCCGGCTACTCTAAACCAGCCAGCACCGTCTCTTGCGTCGAAGTCACATTCTGCGCGCGCAGCTCATGTTCCAACCGGCTCTCCTGCAAACTGTATGCAATGTTGCTCCCCGCCAGCTTGATTCCGGTCAGAAAATATTGGTCTCCGTAGCGCGCAAATACTAGCGTGTAGTTGGCAGCGGGTTGTTTGCTTTCGCTTTCCCAAATCGACGCAAACAAGCTCTTCTTCGCTTCCACGTTGCGGATGATCAAGGTCCTGCCATCCATGGTTTCCGCCTGCACCTTGCACTCGCCCGCAGGAACGACCCGGTTTGCCGCGACGAACTGAAATGGCACTTCGGCCACAATCGTTGAGCTGCCAAGCCTCTGCCCAACCGCCAAACCCGAGAACACTAACAACATTGCCGCGACCGCCCATTTTGTTTGCTTCATATGTAGTCTCCAGGAGCTAATCAGCTCGATGGGGAAGTGTTGTGATATTGCGCCCCTCCCTCAAAAAGGTCCATGGAGCCCATCTGAAGCAGTCTGAATTGCTCTGAAGAACTGCATTTGTCCGGACTTGCCAATCTACCCGGCTCCCGCCACCAGGTCTTCTTCCATCAGCAGCTCCAGTTCAATCCACCCCTCCACCGGCATCGCGTCCACCGGCAGATGGTTCTGCCACACGCTGAAGCGCAGGCGCAGCCGCACGGTCAGCACATCCGAACTCTTCGGTCCGCGAATCTTCTCCATTTCGAGCGGAGCCGCTAGCAGCCACGCCAAGGGCACGCGAAACTCAAAATTCCTCATCAGCGCCACCCGTGCCTGATCGCTCGCGTCTTTCCCGTCAGCCACGATTTTGTCTTTGCCTTGCGTCACCTTCCACGACTGCAGCCGTCCTCCGTCCGCCGCCGCGTCCAACCGCAACTCTCGCCGCGGCTGCGTCGCACGATTCGACCACGATTCGAGGTTCACCACCACTTCGAATGCACCCTCGGGCACTTTGCCCGAAAAATCCAGCCGCCCGTAGACATACTCCTCATCGATCCCGGCCAGCACTTCGTCGATCAAAAACTGCTTGCCATGCATCGAACCCGACCGCTGGTCCGACGTATACCGCGCCGCTCCCATCCATTCGAAGTAGCGCACCATATCCGCCGTCACCTTGGGATGAATGTACGCATGCTGCGCCGCGAACGATGGCCGCGCTACACCTCCGGTAATCGGCTGTGCCAGATAGTCCGGCGGAATTCCTCCCAGCGCCTGATAAACATTCGACAGATGCTTGCGGTAGAGCTCATCGAAGTCGCGGTCGTTCGCCGAGTGATGTTCCGGACCGTACCACCAGTTCCAGTCGCTCCCCTCGGCAATCAGAATTTCTTCAAACGCCAGCTTGCGTTGCTTCTCCGCCGCGCCCGCTGCCGCTTTCGCGTAGAAATTCCGCGCGTGGTAAAGGTAGTCCCACGCCTTATTGTCTTCCGGAGCACCGATCCACACGTTAAAGTTCGCATTAATCCACGACCCCGGCACCAGCGACCGCAAGGGCGTCGGACTCTTGTGCCGCGTAATCGCCTCGCTCACCGTCACCGCTTCGATTCCCGGATCCTTCTGCAAGCCGTCATACAATCGCCGCAAAAATTCCCGCCCCGACTGCGGGTAATACTCCCACGCATTCTCGCCATCCAGAATGATCGGCACCACCGCATCCTGCCCGTTCGAGGTCAGCGATTTCGCCGACTCCTTAATCTTGTGGATGAGATTATTCGCCGCATCCTGCGCCGGCATGCTCGAATACACAAATCCAATCAGATCCGAAAGCGTGTGGTCGCGGAACAGCAGGTTCATCCGTGTATCGTCCTGCTCGTAACGATAGATCGTATAAAGCTGCCGAGCTCCCTCCGCGCTCAAATGCCCGTATCCATCCCGAGAAAAATTGACACCCAGACTTCTCCCCAGCACTCCTTCATCGGTCGCCATCCACTTCACGCCGAGTTCATGCGCAATCGCAATCGTCTCCGCCGAAACGCTGCCCTCCGACGGCCACACCCCATGGGGACGAACTCCGAAAACTTTCTTGTGCAGGTCCATGCCGCGTTGCAATTGCTCGCGCGCATCCTCCGGATGCCGAAAGCGATTCTGTGGCAGCGGCAATCCGGGCGATGACACCGCCCCCGCCTCCGTGTCGCACACCAACGGCAAAATGGGATGGTAAAAAGGCGAAGTCGAAAGCTCAATCAGACCTTTTTTCGCTGCCTCTGCATGCACTGGAAGCACTCGTCCGAGCAGCTCTCGCTCCAGCGTCATCACCAGCCGCTGGTCTTCCAGCGTGTAATTCCGGCCCTTGCGAATCAGCTCAGCAATGTCTTTCTCTAGCAGAAAAAATTCGTCAAACCACCCGATCTGCGACAGCACCTGCAGATCGGTATAGTCCTGCGCCTGAAAATACTTCTCCGCCCGCTCCGGCGACGACCCCGTGCTCTGAAATTTCTCCAGCAACTCGCGGTACCGCGGATACCTCCCAATTACATTCACCGGATGTGCCTGAAACAAATATTGCAGCGCAAACCGCCGCTCCAGATCCGTCAAGTCTTTCGCCGGCTTACTCGCCACCTGCAAAAATGGATCCTGCGCCTCGCCCGAAACATAATCCTGAATCTGCGTCACCAGCGATGGCACCAGGTTGAACGTCTGATGCACCTGCGGGAACTCGTCCAGCAGCTTCACCATCCCGTAGTAGTCTTTCAACGCGTGCAGGCGCGTCCAGGGCAGACGATACTGCCCCGACACCAAGTCCTTATAGAACGGCTGATGCTGGTGCCACAGTACAACGACTCGTAGTTGTGCCATTTCTCCCGTTTCACCTGATCTATCGGCGGTTTTTTCAGTTTAATTCATACCCAAAGCTTTTCCCCCAAGCTGAACCGATTTAGCAACAGTCATCATCCCGACCGTCCAAACGAATTACAATGACTCGCGCATGCGAAGCCTCTTTCTCCGGATCCTCCTGATCCTCTCGATTGCACTCAAGCTAGCTGCGCAGTCGCCCCCGCAGCCAGCCCTGTCATCCACCGCCCATTCCGCCCCGTCAGTCCTTTCCGGACAACTTCAACTCCGCGGACTCGAACATCCCGTCAACGTCCTGCGAGACCGCTGGGGTGTCGCTCACATCTACGCCCAGAACCAGCATGATCTCTTCTTTGCCCAGGGAGTCGTCGCCGCCCAGGATCGTCTCTTCCAAATGGAACTCTGGAAACGCGCCGGCCAGGGACGCCTCGCCGAAATCCTTGGACCCTCCGCCCTTCCTCGCGATAGCAACGCCCGCGCCCTGCGCTACCGCGGAGACATGCGCGCTGAATACGAAAGCTACGCGCCCGATACGCAGTCGATTCTCACCGCGTTCACAGACGGCATCAACGCCTACATCGCCAGCCTCACCGCTCCCCGAGGTCCCGGCCTTCCCATCGAATTTCAGCTCGCCGGATTCTCGCCCGACGCCTGGCATCCCGAAGATTGTCTGAACCGCATGGCCGCTTTTTCCATGACCGGCAACGCTGTCAGCGAACTCGAACACGCCCAGGCTCTCATCGACGTCGGCGCCGAAAAAGCCGCAGAGGTTTTCAATTTTGATCCGCCCGTCGCTCTCGACCCCGCACCGGGTCTCGATCTCGCCGGACTCGCTCCCGATTTGCTGAAGAACCTCATCGGCAGCGATCAACGCATCGAATTCCCTTCCCACTCCCGAGAAGGCAGCAACAACTGGACGATCTCAGGCACGCTCACCGCATCCGGCAAGCCGCTCCTCGCCAACGACCCGCACCGCGTCGTCGGCCTTCCCTCCTTGCGCTACATGGTTCACCTCGTCGCTCCCGGATGGGACGTCATCGGCGCCGGCGAACCCGGACTTCCCGGCGTCGCGCTTGGGCACAACCAGCACATCGCCTGGGGATTCACCATTTTTGGCCTCGATCAGCAGGATCTCTACGTCGAACGATTAAATCCCGCCGAGCCAATGCAATACAAAACCCCTACGGGGTGGAAAACCATGGAAGCACGCAAAGAGGTATTTTTCGTGAAAGGCGCCGCGCCGCAAGAACTCACACTCAAATTCACCGAGCATGGCCCCGTTCTGTGGGAAGATGGCAAGCGCGCCCTCGCCTTGAAGTGGGTCGGCAGCGAACCCGGGACCGCCGGTTACTTAGCATCCCTCGCCATCGATCGCGCCGAAAACTGGGATCAATTCGAATCCGCCGTCGCCCGCTGGAAAGTTCCCTCCGAAAATCTCGTCTACGCCGACGACCACGGCAACATCGGCGAGCGCTCCGCTGGACTCGCCCCCATTCGCACTTGGACCGGCCTTCTCCCCGTCCCCGGCGACGGCAACTACAACTGGTCCGGCTTCATCCCGAGTTCCGACCTGCCCCATTTCTTCAATCCGAAAGACGGGTTCGTGGCCACTGCGAATCACAAAATGATTCCCGATCGTTACCCCTACAACGTTGGATTCGAATGGGCTCCGACCTACCGCGTAACCCGCATCCGCAACGTCGTCGAGAAGGCCAAGCAAGACGAGCACAAGCTGACCATCGCTGACATGGAATCTCTGCAGACTGACGTCACCTCTCTGCCCGCACAAGAATTTCAAACACTCTTGCAGTCGACGTCGTTAAAGACCGATCCATCTCTAGAGAGCTTTTTCGCGTGGGATGCCAAGCTGACCCGGGATTCATCCGACGCAACGCTGTACGAAGTCTGGCAGCAACAGATCAACCATGCCCTCGGCGAACGCTTTTCCAAGCAGCATGCCGCACGCTACGTCGACCTCACTCCCGACACGGCGTTCAAACTTCTCGTCAACCCTAAGAAGGATTTATTCGACGCCGCCAATCCTTCTCGCGACCGCGATCAGCTGTTGTCGCAAACCCTCCGCTTCGGGCGCGATCAACTTAAGAAGCTCTTGGGCAACGATCCTTCTCAATGGACATGGGGCCGTCTCCACACGGTCCGTTTCCGCCACGCCCTCGATCAACAAGCCGGTGCAAAAGACCTCTTCGATCTCTCGCCACTTCCCCGTCCCGGAGACGAATACACGGTGAACGCCACCGGAACCTACGACGACTCATGGGATCAAGTCTCCGGCGCCAGCTATCGCGAGATCCTCGACACCAGCGATTGGGATCACTCCATCGCCATCAACACTCCCGGACAAAGCGGTCAACCGGGCAGCCCCCACTACTCCGACCTGCTCCATCTCTGGGACGCCGGCAACTATTTTCCGCTACTCTATTCCCAGAAGGCTGTGGAGAACGCCACCACCAATCGTCTTCTCCTCGAGCCGCCACCACAAAAATGACCACAAAAATAATCACAACATGACCACGAAATGACCAATCACAAAATTAAGACCATTTTCTTCGACGTCGGCAACACATTGCTCTTTCCCAACCGTGAGCGCATCCACCAACCGCTCGCCAGACGCGGCATCACCGCCGATCCCGAGCACCTGCGCGATCTCGAGTGCCGCACGAAAAATAAATTCGACGGCATGATGGCCACCAGCGGCACCACTGACCACGGTTTTTGGTGGATGTTCTACTCTCAGCTACTCTCTGAGCTCCAGATCGATGACAATCCCCTTCGCGATCAACTCGTCGCCAGCATTCGCCAGTCCGCCAATTGGGACATCATCCGCCCCGGCACTCGCGAACGCCTCGATGAAATCGCCGAGTGTTACGAACTAGCCGTCATCTCCAACGCCGACGGCGAAATCGAAGACGTACTGACTCGCTGCGGCATCGCCCGCTGCTTTCGCACCGTTACCGACTCAGGCCTCGTCGGCTTGGAAAAACCGCACCCCGAAATCTTCCGCCTCGCTCTAAAAAGCATGAACGCCATACCGCAAGAAAGCCTCTACGTTGGGGATGTCTATTCCGTGGATTACCTCGGCGCCACAGGTGCAGGTATGCAAGCGGTATTAATGGATGTCCCCGGCGCCTACCGCGACCGGGACGCCAAGTCGGTAAAAGACCTCGTCGAATTGCAATCGGTTCTCGAGGAGTTCGCGGCTCATCCCGGCTAAGCCGCCGCGAGAGATCGCGCTCGAAACGATCCACGTTAAAATTAGAAACTATGTTCCACCAGACAATCCTCGACTCGGGGCGCTTCTTCATTTTTCTAGGCGCCGCCGTCCTGCTCGCCATCGCACCCGGTCCCGGCATGCTCTATGTTCTCGCCCGCGCCCTCGGCGGGCCGCCGCGAAGGCCTGCTCTCCGCCCTCGGCACCTTCTTCGGCGGTATGGTTCACGTCTTCGCCGCAGCCGCCGGAGTCTCCATCATTCTCGCCAAATCCGCCGTCGCCTTCGCCACCGTGAAATATCTCGGCGCAGCCTATCTTTGCTTGCTCGGAATCCGCATGATCCTCGACGCAAGAAAAGACGACAAACAAGAGGACGCTGTTTCTCTCCATCTCCCGCGCGTCCGCAATCCACTCTGGCAGGGCATCCTGACCGAAGTCTTGAATCCAAAGACCGCTCTTTTCTTCCTCTCGTTCATCCCGCAATTCGTCAACCGCGCCAACGGACACGTCTTCCTGCAATTCATTCTCTTAGGCACGATTTCCGTCACGCTCAATACTTCCGCCGACATTCTCGTCACCTTCCTCGCCGGACCACTTGGCCAACGCATCCGCAACTCGGCCCGCTTTCGCCGCCGTCATCGCACCATAACCGGCGCCGTCATGATCGGCTTAGGTAGTTATCTGGCTTTAAGTGATTCGAAATAAGTCAGGTTGGATGGCGCAGCGGCGGTTCAACGCTGCGATTCGAGTCGCCTACTGCACTTCAATCACCTGATGATCGTGGCAATCCGTATGAATCTGCTGATATAGATTTGCCAATAACTCCACGCCATACCGCGCCACGAAACTGACACCGGCAACTTCCCGCTCCTGCAACGACTTATTCGGAAACAAAGCGTGATTCAAAGCATCCGCGTGCCTCGAAATAACCTCATCCCGCAGCGATTCAGCCCGCGACACACGCGCCTGCAAACGCTTAATCTGTTGCGCCATATTTTCTCGCGCGCTCTCCGCTGTATCGACGAGCGTCGAATCCAGCTTCCCAATCGACTCACGCAGCGCGGTCATCGACGTCTCCACGCTCGTATACGCCTCTTCAAAACGCTCCTGCAAGTCCGCCGGCAGAGAACGCGCGGCGATCGCTTCACGAACTTTATCGGGACCCAGTAGCACATCTGGCAAGCTCAACTCGTACCGCGCCAACAGCCTCTCCGGTTTCGGTTCTACCAGCGTCGCCGAAAACCGCGGCAGGATCGGCGTCACCCGGCCCAGCATCTTCTCGTACACCACCGCCGCCTGCGCAAAATACGCAACCTCTGCCGCTCCACCGGTATACACAAGGGTTGGCAGCAAATAATCCTGCACTACTGGACGGAACAACGCATTCGGATTGAAATTCTCAGGGGCCTTCTCAATCCGCTCTATCAATTCTTCCGCGGAAACTTTTTCCTCGCCAACCGCAAACTCCCCGCCATTTTCACCATGACCTCTGCGACGCACTACCGTCCGCGCACCCTTCTTAACCTCAAACAACAGCGTTGACGCCGCCGTCACCTTCACCTGCTGGTGATATCCCGCCGCCTCGATCGCCTTACCTCGCGCCAGCAGCGCCTCATCGAGCTCCCCCGCCCGCTTCACCGCCAATTGAAACAGGGGCTTGGCAAGCTCGTGAAAATCTTTGTCCGCCGGATCCAGCAGGATGACGCCCCACTCCGCAAAAAGCTTCGCAAACAGCAACCCAAACGCACTGCCCAGCGACTCGCCCGGACGATACGCCTCCCGCAGCCACGCCCCCACCTCTGAATCTCCGAGCAACGCCGCCGCGCGCTCCACCACGGCAGAAATCTCCGGACCGAACTTCACCGTACCTACCGGCGCGTCATCCACCGCCCGCCCATCAAAGACATTCGCCTCCGCCGCAAAGCGCTCCGGCGCTCCCTGCTCCCCAAGCAAAGCGACGTGGTTGACCTCGGCCAAATCATGATCTTCCGTCGCCAGCCAAAAAACAGGAACGCACTCCACACCCGCGGCAGTCGCTTCTTCCGACAGTTTCACCGCGGTCAAAGCCTTGAAGATCGAAAACAGCGGACCACCAAACAACCCGACCTGCTGTCCCGTAACCGCCGTCAGCGCTCCTCGCCGCAGCCGCTCAATGTTGGCCAGCGTCTTCGTCGACGCACCCCACTTCCGGTTCTGCCGCTCAAGAATGTCACTGACCTTAGCGCGCCGTGCCTCGGCATACGGAACATGCCCCGCTTCGTCTCGAACCCATTCAGAAAATATCGGAGAACGCGGATACATTCCGCGAACGACAGGTGTGTAAGAAAGGTAATCAAGAAAGAGGCGAGTGCTATGCGGAATCTGCTGGAAAGGCAAACACTGCGATTTCACTGGCAGCCCTTTTGACAGCAAGCGATATAACACCACGTTCTGGCCGTCCGCATAATCTCACTCTCGCAAAACACAGAACTGGAATCCCTACGGCCGCTTCTGAAGGGTAGCACTTTCCGATGTAAGCGCCCTCAGCCCAACTACATCAGATGACCGGAAGGCGCTTCGGTTGCAGAGAGTAGATCAGAATTTCTAGGAGACGCGGCGATCCACCATTACACACGGATCGCCACCTCCTATAACAAGACAAGAAGAACCAGTTTCAGGAAGGAACCTGCTTAGCGCGCTTCCGCCGCCGCGACCTTATCCACCCCGGCACTCGGACGAAGTGTGACCCAGTCCGTCTGCACCCGATCCCAACCCTGGATCAGGAAGCCGTACGAGTCGAATAACTGCCGGATCTGGGAGCGCTGCCATCCCGCGATATCTTCTAATATCGGAACCAGGGTCGGCAGCGCGTTGTCGCTCAGCACGGTCCGCTTCGCAATCTGGGCCACCAGTTTCGATTCTGAAACTGCAATCGTGAACCCGTCCCTCCGATTCACCTGCAGCATGACGTGAATGTCCGAACTCCCATCGCCCACGTACACCACATGATCCGAAGGAATCCCCAACTGTTCTTCCAGTTGATCCAGCCGCCACACTTTTCCGTAGCCCGCCGTTGCCCGCACTAGGCAATCAATCTCGCCCGAAGCTTTGTAATTGAACTCCGTTCCGAAGATATGATCTGCCGGAACAATCCCTTCCAGCGCCGATTGAATCACCTCAACCGGCGACGCCGAAATCACGTAGAAATCAAAATGAAATCCGTCGATCTTGCGGTCAAGAATCTCGTAAACCTGCTTGATATTGTCCTTCAGACGGATGCGCTTGCCCGCCTCGACCAGGTCGTCCCGCCGGACACGCGAATGAAACTCAGGATCGTGCAGCAGAAGATAAGACAGTTCCGCGCCCTGCTGAACCAGGTTCAGCTTCGCCATCCCTTTGGCCTTGCGCTCGAACTCTTCGACAGAAATGCCGAGCATCTCGCTCAAAACGTAACCCGTGTCGTTAAAGGTCAACGTCTGGTCGAAATCGCTGGCAAACAGGTAGTGTTTCCGATTCTTACTAGCCATGTTCTATTTTAGATTCAACACCACGTTAAACGACTATTAAATTTACCTATCGTAACCATTACAACAACATCCAAGTCATTGAAAAATCACTGTATTGCTCAACCTCGCCGATCGGCGTACCCTGAATTCGCATCTGAGAAACAGCACAAGGATCGAAACGCCCTATGCCGAAAAGTGTCAGCGACCACCTCAAAAACGATGCCGATCGGGGCAAAGGTTCCCAGGAACCCGACGAACGCGGCCAATCCGGCAACAATTCCATGAACGGCCAACTCGGACACCGTAGTCCCGATCCGTTACAGAACGGTGCCGACAGCGATTTCCCCGAGCCCGGCCAAAGCCCCGAACATTCCTTCGAAGGCGAACTCAAGAAGACCGACTAATCCGTAATCCGAAAGAAAGCCGTAACGATGGGGCGACGGGCGTCCCTGCCCGTCCGCCACTGTCCTTTCCCCTCGAAGAATGCCTGAGTCGCCCCCCGCCCTACGAACATCTATTTTTCTTGTCTATCGATATAACTGGATTGCCATCTTTATCTCCACATCGGATCCACATTCAACAGAAATGAGGAAACCATCATGCCGAAAATGAAAGCCGTCCAAATCTCCAAGCCCGGCGGCGATTTTGAACTCGTCGAACGAAACATCCCCGACCCCGGACGCAATCAGGTTCGCGTCAAAGTCGAAGCCTGCGGAATCTGCCACAGCGATGTCCTCGTAAAGGAAGCTCTTTGGCCTGGCCTTCAGTATCCTCGTGTTCCCGGCCACGAAATCGCTGGACGCATCGATGCCGTCGGCGCGGACGTTACCAACTGGAAGCCCGGCCAGCGCGTTGGGGTCGGCTGGCACGGTGGACACGACTTTACCTGCATTCCCTGTCGTCACGGCGATTTCGTCAACTGTAAGAATGAAAAAATAACTGGTATTCATCACGACGGCGGCTATGCGGAATACATGATCTCCCCCGCCGAAGCCTTAGCCGCGATTCCCGATGAGCTTTCCGCGCCGGACGCCGCCCCGCTACTCTGCGCCGGTATCACCGTTTACAACGCTCTGCGCAACTCCGGAGCGCGTGCCGGCGATTTGGTCGCCGTGCAAGGCATCGGCGGACTCGGCCATCTCGGTATCCAATACGCCCGCCAGATGGGCTTTCGCACCTTTGCCATCGGACGCGGCAAAGACAAAGAAGCTCTGGCCCGCAAACTAGGAGCCGCTCACTACATCGACGCTGCTACCGGCGATCCCGCCGCGGAGTTGCAGAAATTCGGCGGTGCCAACATTATTCTCACCACAGCGCCTGATTCCAAATCCATGTCCGCCATCTTCAACGGACTTTCCAGCCGCGGAACGCTCCTCGTCGTCGGCGCGACTGCCGACCCAATCGCGGTCACTCCCCTTCAATTGATCATGGGCAGCAAAGGCGTTCAGGGATGGGCATCGGGAACCGCTATGGACTCCGAAGACACCTTAAACTTCAGTGCCCTCTCCGGCGTCCGTCCGATGATCGAGAAGTATCCGCTAGAAAAAGCCGCCGAAGCCTACCAACAAATGATCACCGGCAAAGCCCGCTTCCGCGTAGTCCTAACCATGTAAGTGTGGTGACGGGGCTCTGCCCCGTGCTTGTGTATGGTCCGACGCATTCATGCGTCCCAGCCAAGCAAAGATGGGCAGCCGTCAGTAGCTAGCTCGGCTCTCAACCAGACCTAAACAATTTGAGCCGGCCCCGAAAGAGGCCGGCTCAATTTTGCGACTCCTAATTCACCAACCTACATCAACTCTTCCATGCACTTCGCCAGCACTTCCCGCCCCGGCCGTGTCACAGATTCCGGTAGCGTCGCCAGCGGCTGGTCCGTCACATTCAGCATGTCGATAAAACTCGGAGCCTTGGCGTTGATATAGAACACTCCCGTCAACACCTCACCCTTTGCATGCGACTCCATCAACCGCCGCACCGCGTGAATCTTATCCGTTGGATCGTACTCCTGCTCCAGCTTCCTCAACCGCAAACTCGACCCATCATGCATCGTCACTTCAAACGTCGTCCCCGGATCGTAATCCACATTAATCTCCTCGAACGACGGCACAAAACTCACCTCGTGCAGCGGCTCCTCATGCGCCTGCATGTATTTATAGGACTTCGTCGACCCCTCATGATCGTTGAACGTCACACAGGGCGACACCACGTCGAGCATCACCGTACCGTTGTGCGCAATCGCCGCCTTGAGCATCGTATGCAATTGCCGCTTATCCCCTGAAAACGAACGCCCCACAAAAGTCGCTCCCAGCTGAATCGCCATCGCACACGTGTCCACCGGAGGCAGATCGTTCACCACGCCGCTCTTCAACGTCGAACCCAGATCGGCCGTCGCCGAGAACTGCCCTTTCGTCAGCCCGTAGCACCCGTTGTCTTCGATGATGTAAATAATCGGCAGATTGCGCCGCATCAAGTGAATGAACTGCCCCGCGCCAATCGAAACCGTGTCGCCATCGCCCGTAACGCCAAGCGCAATCAGGTTCTTGTTCGCCAACATCGCTCCCGTCGCCACCGACGGCATGCGCCCATGCACTGAGTTGAAGCTATGCGACCGGTTCATGAAGTATGCCGGACTCTTCGACGAGCATCCAATCCCGCTGAATTTCGCCACCCGCTCCGGCTTCACGCCCATCTCATACATCGCATCAATGATTCGTTCCGAAATCGCGTTATGTCCACATCCCGCGCACAGCGTCGTCTTCCCGCCGCGGTAGTCGATCACCTGCAGTCCAATGCGATTCGTCTTCGGAGCGGGAGCCGGATTCGGATCGGCGTATTCGTCGTCGTCCCCATCTTATTTGCCCTCCATCATCATCAATTCGTCCGTCACCGACCGCGCATCAATCGGCAATCCGTGAATGTGGCAGATCGACCGCAAACGCGGCGTCAACTCCGGCTTGATATCCAACTTCAGCAGCATCGCCATTTGCCCGTCACGGTTTTGCTCGACCACATACACCCGCTCATGCCGCTCAATAAACTCATGAATCTCGCGCGTAAACGGATACGACCGCACTCGCAAGTAATCCGTCTCCACCTTGTATTCGTTCGCTAACTGGTCGCGGGACTCGATAATCGCCCAGTGCGTCGTACCAAACGCAAGTATTCCGATCTTCGACTTCCCGCTCCCTTGCAACTCCGGACGCGGAACAGACGACCGCGCCGTCTCGAACTTCTTGTTGATCCGTTCCATATTGCGTTCGAAATCATCGGGACGCTCGCTGTACTGCGCCTTCTCGTTGTGTCCGCTGCCCCGCGCAAAATATGCCGCCGCCGGATGCTCCGTACCCGGCAAAGTCCGGTACCCGATGCCATCGCCATCCACATCTTTATACCGCGCGAACGTTCCCGCCTTTTCCAGATCGGCCAGCGTCAGCACTTTCCCGCGATCAATCGGCTTCTCCGGATACTCGAACGGATCCGACATCCAGTTATTCATTCCCAGATCAAGATCCGACATCACGAACACAGGAGTCTGAAAGCGCTCGGCCAGATCAAACGCGTCCTGCGCCATCGTGAAACACTCGCTCACCGAATTCGGAAACAGCATGATGTGCTTCGTATCGCCGTGACTCAGAAATGCCGTCGAAAGCAGATCCCCCTGCGAAGTCCGCGTCGGCAATCCCGTCGACGGCCCCACGCGCTGGATATCCCAGATCACCGCCGGAATCTCCACGTAATACGCCAGCCCCGTAAACTCCGCCATCAGCGAGATCCCCGGACCCGCCGTCGCCGTCATCGACCGCGCTCCCGCCCACGCCGCTCCAATCACCATGCCCACCGCCGCCAGTTCATCCTCAGCCTGCACGATGGCAAACGTCGCTTTGCCATCCGGCCCAATCCGGTGCTCCTTCATGTAATCGATCATCGTCTCCACCAGCGAAGACGACGGCGTAATCGGATACCACGTCACCACCGTGCACCCCGCGAACATGCACCCCATCGCCGCAGCAGAGTTCCCATCAACAATGATCTTCCCCGCTGTCTTATTCATCCGCTCGATATAAAACGGATCGCGCTTCTTCAGATTCGCGACGGCATAATCATGTCCCGCTTTCGCTGCCGCCAGGTTCAGCGCCGCCGCTTTCGCCTTCGTCGCAAATTGCTTCCGGATCGCTTTCTCCACCTCGGCGTAATCAATCTCCAGCAACTGCGCCGCCACGCCCACGTAGATCATGTTCTTGATCAGCTTGCGTAGCTTAGCTTCTGCCCCCACGGTCGCCGCCAGCTTGTCGTAAGGAACAGCGTAATAAATCAGATCGTCGCGCACCTTATCCAGCGCCAGCGGTTCGTCGTAGAGAACCGCCGCGCCTGCTGCGAGCGTCTTGACGTCGTCCTGCGCCGTCTCAGCGTTCATCGCGATCAGCAGATCGATCTCTTTTTTGCGCGCGATATATCCATCATGATTAGCACGGATCGTGTACCACGTGGGCAGCCCCGCGATGTTGGAGGGAAAAAGATTCTTGCCCGAGATCGGCACGCCCATCTGAAAGATGCTGCGCAGTAAAACCGTATTCGAACTCTGCGACCCGGATCCATTCACGGTCGCAACCTGAATACTCATATCGTTGACAACGCGCTTTTGCCCCAGTTGTCCGTGCGCTTCATGGGGCACGACATCGGTAGTGGCCATTCCCTGTACCTTTCTGGTCGGAACCCTGACACCTAATAGCCGGGCGACCCCGTCACCCGGAAAGTCCGAGGAAGAAGAAAACTAACCATTATACGCCCGACGCTCAGAGGATTCTGCAAGCCAACTTGCCTCACCCGCCGCCGATTCGCAGGAATAAGTTGACATCCATTTGACGCTACCGTGACACCCTACGCAGTAGATCCTCCTACCTTCATCTTGCGGCGAATCCATTCTCCACCCACGATCTCCCGCAAATCTTTTCGAAAAGACTGGAGTACAGAATATGCAGAAAGAAGATCTCCTCCCAACTGTGTCGACCGAGACGGCTGACTCTCCATCCCCGAATGGCGTCAAGCGCCGCTCGTTCCTCAAAGGCGCCGGCATGGCCGGAGCCGCTCTCTCCGCCGGTTCCCTCTTCGCAACCATGACCGAGGGCAAAGCCGAAGGGCAATCTCCAAAATCGCTCACCGCCGGAGACGCCGCCATCCTGCGCTTTGTCGCCGCGGCCGAACTCATCGAGACGGACCTCTGGCAGCAATATGCCGAACTGGGAGGCGTTACCCCCGGGAAACAGAATCCCTACCAGAAGGCCTTCCAGAAACTCGATGGTGACGCGGCCCAGTACATCACCAGTAACACTCTCGACGAACTGAGCCACGCCCAATTTCTCAATGCATACCTGCTCTCCAAAGGCGCGGAGCCTGTCGACCTCGATGCCTTTCGAACCTTGCCCAGCAGCCAGGCAACCGGAGCTCAGAACATTGGACGCCTTACCAACCTGACGAACCTGACCGTCGATACTAGTTGGTACACGCGCTACCGCAGCGCCGACAATCCCGACCTCGGCGGCACTTTTCCGCAAGCCATCGACCTGATAAACGTGACCGCGATTCCGCGCACTGACGACGACTTCACGCCGGCCGAGCACATCCAAGCGATCGCAAATACCGCCGCTTTCCATTTCGCTATGATCGAACAAGGCGGCAGCACTCTCTACTCAGCGATGGCCCAGAAGTGCAGCAACCTCGAGGTTCTTCGCATCATTGTCAGTATCGGCGGAGACGAAGTCGCGCACTTCCTCGAGTGGGTTGATTTCGCCGGCAACGGTGTGCAGACGCCCATCGCTCCCTTCACCGATCCGACAAACGGCCTCACCTTCCCCGACTTTAACGCCACCGGAAACCCCGAGTTGCAGACCAACCTGATCTTTCCCATTCCGTGCGAGTTCATCAGCGCAAGCCTGCCCCGTTGCGCGGTAATTCGCCCCACCAACCCTAAGGGAATCGCCATGGGAGTCGTCAACTTCCTCAACGGAACCGGTCTCTTCACCGGCCAATCCCCGGCATTCTTCAAAGTCCTCACCGCGCTGGCCAAACAAGCCGACGCGGCTCAACGCGGCTTCTAAGCCGCCGGGGCGCTGCAGGATTCCTGGCGCAGTCCGTTGCGCATGGAATCGCAGCGCCCTCATTTTCACAAATCAGTGCACACCAACCGTCCCGCAAAAGGAGTAACTGGAATTATGTTCGAAGGACTTTTCCAACCCACGCACTTACTGATGATTTTCGGCATCGCCCTACTCTTCTTCGGTCCCAAGAAACTTCCCGAACTCGGCAAGGGCATCGGCGACGGCATCCGCGGTTTCAAAACCGCAATGAAGGGTGACGCACCCGCCAAGCCCCTTTCCCCCGATCCGTCCAAAGATCAATCCGCTGCCCTATCGAAAGACCGGGGTCCGACGATCGTTTAATCCGTTGCCGTCCATCGTTCGGGTTCGGCGATAATAGGACGATGACAGGTCCTTCGAAGCCAGATTCTGCCAGCAACCCCGCAGCCCAAGACGCAACCACCTGCAAAGTTGCGCTCCTCGGCTTCGGAACGGTCGGCAGTTCGGTGGCGAAGATTCTCTGTGAGCGCTCCAACGCCCACCTCCGCCTCACCCACGTTCTCAATCGCAATGTCGAACGAAAAAAAGTCGACTGGCTTCCTGCCGACGTCCGCTGGACCGAGAACATCGACGACGTTTTATCCTCCGACGCAGAAATCATCGTCGAGGTTATGGGCGGACTTCAGCCCTCCGGCGATTGGATTCGCCGCGCCCTCGCCGCCGGCAAATCCGTCGTCACCGCCAATAAACAGCTGATCGCGCAGTGTGGACCCGAACTCACCGCTCTCGCCGCTAGGAAAAATCAGCAGATTCAATTTGGAGCCTCCGTCGCGGGCGGTGTCCCCGTGATCTCCGGCCTCCACGAAGGCCTGGCGGGCGACGAACTTTTCAAGATTCAGGGGATTCTCAACGGGACCTGCAACTACATCCTCAGCCAGATCGAGGCCAATGGAGTTCCCTTCGCCACCGCGCTCGGCGAAGCGCAGAAACTCGGATTCGCCGAAGCCGATCCCACCGAAGACGTCGAAGGCCTCGACGCTCGCGCCAAGCTAGCCATTCTCGCGCGCGTGGGCCTGCAGTGCTATGTCGCTCCCGCCAGCATCATGGCTCGCTCGATCGCCGCCATCGACGCCATCGATTTTGAATATGCCAATCAACTCGGCTGCACCATCCGGCAAATTTCATGGGCTGAATTGAGCCAGGAGTCGATCGCATCCAACGGTGCCACCAGAAACGAGGCGACGAGAAATGTCACAACAGGAAACGATGCGACGAATGACGACGAAATCTTCGCCGCCGTCCAACCCGCGCTCGTCGCACTCTCTTCCCCGCTCGCGCGCGTCGAAGGCAGCAAGAACATGCTGATCGCGACCGGCAAGTACGGTGGAGAAACCGTTTTCGGCGGACACGGCGCCGGTGGGCATCCCACCGCTGTCGCCATTGTCTCCGACATCCTCGGAATCGCCCGCGCTCGCCGCGGCGAATGCAATTACGCCGCACAACCAACCGAGAAAAATCCGTCCGTCACCAACGATTTCAGCGCGAAACATTATCTGCGTTTTCTGGTAAAAGACCGCCCGGGCATCATCGCCAGCCTTGCCACGATCCTCGCCCAATCTGGCATCAACATCGACGCGGTCGTGCAGAAACCCGGCTGCCCCAAATCCCACCTACCCTTCCTGATTACGCTAGAGGAATGTAAGGCCTCCCATGTAGAAGAGGCTCTGGGCAAGATCAACGCCCTCGATTTCCTCGTGCAGCCTTGCCTGCACCTGCCCATCCTCTAAACTGCTTTGTAAGATCCGTCGATGGAGCCCCCGGCCACCCAAACTCAAAGATTTGTCATCCCGAGCGGAGCTAGGGATCCGCAGTTCAATACCACCATCCATGTCAGTTGAAATGTTCCAGGGTCGTATGCCACCGGCGCCAGAGAACCAGCACCGCAGAAGAAACCAGTTCTTATGCTTCCACCTGAAAGAACTGCGCCATATTCCGGAATTTCTGATACCGCGTCTCCAACAAATCCTTGATCGGCACGTTCTTGATCGCACCCAGATGCTGCTCCAGCGCTCCGTCCAGTAACTGCGCCGCCTGCGCGTGATCGGAGTGTGCTCCGCCAGCTGGTTCCGGAATTATCCCGTCAATGCATCCCAACTCGTTCAGATCTTTTGCCGTAATCTTCATCGCCTCGGCCGCCAGATCTTTCTTCGTGGCATCGCGCCACATAATCGACGCACAGCCCTCCGGCGAGATCACCGAATACACCGAATTTTCCAGCATCAGCACCCGATCGGCCACCGCAATCGCCAGTGCCCCGCCGCTTCCGCCGACGCCTATCACCGTGGTCACGATCGGTACCTCCAGCCGCGCCATCTCCAGCAGATTCCGCGCAATCGCCTCGCCCTGTCCCCGCTCTTCGGCATGCAGTCCCGGATAAGCTCCATCCGTATCCACAAACGTAAAAATAGGACGCTTGAATTTCTCCGCGATCTTCATCACCCGTAGCGCTTTCCGATACCCTTCCGGATGCGGCATGCCAAAATTCCGATACACACGCTGCTTCGCGTCCCGCGCCTTCTGCTGCCCGACAACCACGACTTGCTCGCCGTGAAAACGCGCCATCCCGCAAACAATCGCCGGATCGTCCCGAAACCCGCGGTCTCCGTGAATTTCACTCCAGTCGGTAAAGATGCGCTCCACGTAATCCAGCGTGTACGGCCGCTGCGGATGTCGCGCCAGCTCCGTCCGCTCCCACGCATTCAAATGCGAAGAAATTTCCCGCCGCAAATCATTGACCCGATCATGCAGTTGCTGGATTTGCCGCAGTGCATCCGCGTTCTGCCCTTCAACCGCCTGCAGCCGCGTAATCTGCGCCTCGATCTTCGCCAACTCCTGCTGCGCCTTCAATCCCGAATCCATTTTTATGACGTTTCCATTCTTTCGCGTATGATGCGCTTCCACGATCGAAAGCATAAAGTCCGTTCCGTCAACCGCCGACGGCCCGTCCCCATTCACCCCGACCGGTGCCGCTTCAGCGCGTTTTCGCTTCGCTTTTCGCATCGTCTCCGTTCATCTTCGTATTCGCTTCCCGATACGAATCATCAACCAATCACGCGCACACTACCGCGTCCGCACAGCTCTTCCACTCGTCCCAAAAAGTTGCGGTCCGGCATCACATTATAGCCTTCGGCTTCCATCACCACCATGAAATCGCCTTCGCGCTCCACGTCAAACAGCACCTTAGCTTCACCCTTTCGCTCGTTAAAAAGCGCATGCAGCGCTTCCACCGTGCTGTCCGTCGCGCTTCCCAGGGGGATTCGAATTCGCAACGCCTTCGGCAACAACACCCGCGCTTCATCCAGCGGAATAATCTCGTTCGCCGTAATCTTCGGATTCGCACCTTCTTCAATCCGCACTCCGCCGCGAATCAATACGGGCACTTCCAGCTTCACCTTCTCGGCGAGCTTCCTGTAAGCCTCGGGAAACACCAGCAACTCCACCTTCCCCGACATATCCTCGAGTGCCGCCTGCGCCCAAAGCTCCCCGCGCCTCGACTTCGCTACGCGCAATCCCGAAATCAATCCCGCAATGCTGATGTTCTCGTCCTTCGCCGTCGATTTCTTCATCGCCGCAATATCTTCCGTCGACAACGCATGCAAATCGGCCAGCTTCTCTTTGTACTTGTCCATCGGATGCCCAGTAATAAAAAATCCGAGAATCTCTTTCTCCGCCGCCAGACGCGTATGCTCGTCCCAGTCCGGAGTATTCGGAAGCGCGGCATTCGCCTCCTGCGCCGTCTCCTCCGCAAACACGCCAAACAGCCCGTGCTGTCCCGACTCCGCGTCCCGCTGCGCTTTTTGAGCCTGTTCGATCGCGGTGTCCAGGGCCTGCATCAGCTGCGCCCGCCGGCCGAAACAATCCATCGCCCCGCTCTTGATCAGCGACTCCAGCACTCGTTTGTTCAAAAGCCGCAAATCCACTTCTTCGCAGAATTCGTAGAACGACTTGAACTCCCGTCCCAGCTTTTTCCGCGCCGCCACAATCGACTCGATCGCGTTCCCACCCACGTTTTTCACCGCCGCCAGCCCAAACCGAATCGCCGGACCATGCGGCGTGAAATTCGCGTCGCTCACATTAATATCGGGAGGCTCAACCGCAATCCCCATCTCCCGGCATTCGTTGATGTACTTCACCACGCTATCGGTGTCCCCGGTGATCGAAGTCAGCAGCGCCGCCATGAAGTCTACCGGATGATGCGTCTTCAAATACGCCGTGTGATACGCCAGCAGAGCGTACGCCGCCGAGTGTGATTTATTGAAGCCATACCCCGCAAACTGCGCCATCAAATCAAAAATCTTCTCGATCTTCTTTGCCGGGAAACCATTCTTCGTCGCCCCCTGCACAAAGCGCTCGCGCTGCGCCGCCATCTCCTCGGCCTTCTTCTTTCCCATCGCGCGTCGCAACAGATCGGCGTCCCCTAGCGAGTAGCCGGCAATTTTGTTCGCCGTCTGCATCACCTGTTCCTGGTACACGAACACGCCCAGCGTCTCCTGCAGAACTTCCTTCAACTCAGGCAAGTCGTATTCAATCTTCCGCCGTCCATGCTTGCGCTCGATGAAGTCATCGATCATCCCGCCCTGAATCGGCCCCGGACGATACAGCGCATTCAGCGCGGTCAGATCTTCAATCGAATTCGGCTGGTACCGCCGCAGCACATCGCGCATGCCCGACGATTCAAACTGGAACACTCCCGACGTCAATCCCCGATGAAACACCTTCTCGTACGTCTCCTGATCGTCGAGCGGGACATCTTCCAGGTTGAGAATCGTCCCCTTCTGTTTCAGTAGCTTCAGCGTGTCATCGAGAATGGTCAGCGTCGTCAGGCCGAGAAAGTCCATCTTCAGCAGCCCCATCTTTTCGATGGCCACCATGTCAAACGCTGTAACAATTTCGTCGTTCTTCGTGCGATGCAGCGGCACCAGCTCCGTCAACGGACGCGGCGATATCACCACCCCAGCCGCATGCACTCCCGAATTTCGGACCAACCCTTCCAGCTTCAGCGCCGTGTCCATCAACTGCTTTACTTGTGGATCTTTCTGATAAGCCTCCTGCAAAGCCACCGACTCCGTCAGCGCATCAGCGAGTTTGATGTTGAGAGTAGTCGGAACCATCTTCGCGATGCGATCCACGTCGCTGTACGGCATGTCCATCGCGCGGCCCACATCCTTGATCGCCGCTTTCGCCGCCATCGTCCCAAACGTAATAATCTGCGCCACGTTGTCGCGCCCGTACTTATGCGTCACGTACTCGATCACTTCGCCGCGCCGGTTCATGCAGAAATCGATGTCGATATCTGGCATCGAAATGCGTTCTGGATTCAGAAAGCGCTCAAACAGAAGCTCATGCTGCAGCGGATCGATGTCCGTAATCCCCAGCGAATACGCCACCAGCGCGCCCGCCGCCGATCCACGCCCCGGTCCCACCGGAATCCCCTTCTCCCGCGCGTACCGTATAAAGTCCCAGACAATCAGAAAATATCCCGGGAATTTCATCTGCTGGATGATCGCAATCTCCCGCGCCAGCCTCTGCTCATAATCCGCCAGCGAATGCTTCAGCCGCCCGCCCGCCGACTGGTTCCGCAACGTCTCCATCCGCCGCGCGAATCCCTGCCGCGTGATGTGCTCAAAATAACTATTCGTCGTAAATCCGTCCGGAACATCAAAATGCGGGAACGGGCTCGGAATCTTCTCCAGTTTCAGATTGCAGCGCTCCGCAATATCAAGCGTGCGTGAGATCACCTGGGGCGCGTCTCCAAAAACTCGCAGCATCTCGTCGCCATTCTTGACGAAAAACTGCGTCCCCTCGAACTTCATCCGGTTCGTCTCTTGAATCGACTTCCCCGTCTGAATGCACAACATCACATCCTGCGCATGCGCATCGTCCTCGCACAGATAATGGCTGTCGTTCGTCGCCACCATCGGCAGCCCGATTTCTTTTTCCAGTTGAAACAATCCCGTCCGGATTCTGTGTTCCTGCTCCAGTCCCTGATCCTGAATCTCGAGAAAGAAATTCTCTTTCCCGAAAAGATCGCGGTAGAATCCCGCCGCCGTGCGCGCCGCCTCGTAGTTTCCTTCCGTCAGACGCTCCGCCACTTCGCCCTTCAGGCAACCGGAAAGCCCAATCAATCCCTTCGAATGCTCCGCCAGAAATTTCTTGCTCACCCGCGGCTTATAGTAGAAGCCGTGCAGTGATGCTTCCGACGTAATCTTCACGAGGTTTCGATAGCCCTCTTCATTCTCTGCCAGTACTAGAAGATGGTTATACGTGTCGCCGTCCGGAGGCGTCCGCGAGATGACATGGTCATCTTTCTTGCAGATGTACAGCTCGCATCCCACAATCGGCTTCACGCCCACCTTGTTGGCCGCGTTCACAAAATGCACCGCGCCAAAAATATTGCCGTGATCAGTCATCGCGACCGCCGGCATCCCCAATTCGTGGACCCGCTCCACCAACTTCTCGACATCGCAGGCGCCGTCGAGCATGGAGTAATCGCTATGCAGATGCAGATGTACGAATTGATTTTTGCTCATGGACAATCGGTAGCTTTCAGGACCCGTTAATCAGCAGCGATCAGTAGTGTTTCGACAGTTTCCAACCGTGCTCTGAACCTCGAGTCGCTTTCCTTCGTGAACCTTCGTGCCCTTCGTGATTGAAGGTTTGACTTTCTTCGCACGCAGGCAAGCTCGTCGGTCGGCACAATTCGACAAACGGGATCGCTTCATTCTAACGGCTGGAGAAATTCACGCAACGCCTGAAAGTGGTGCAATTACGCACCACGCAGCGCCCGTACGAATCCCACGGGCTCGCAGGCAAACGCCGCGGATCTTGGGAAATTTTATTTCGGTATCTCGAAATCCACGCCGCGATCGTCGTTCATCTTGACCGTGGCCGGAAGATCAAGCTTTGCCAGCGGAATTTTCTTGGCGGCCTGCTCATTCAACACCCAAAGCGTACCACCAGAAATCGCGTAATTCCGGACTTCCTCGACATGCTTATCTTGAAACACCAGCGCTGTCTCGGGCTCTTCGCTCTTCGGACGATTCCGCGCCTCGACATCCGCCTGCAGCCGGTCAATCTTTCCGCTCAAATTTTGCAAGTCGCGCTGTACGCCGCTATCTTCACGGTACGGCGCCTGCAGAGGAGCGTTCGCATAAACATCCTGTGTCTGATTTCCATCCTGATAAGCCGCCGAGTCATCCAGTCCGTCGTACCCGTAATCCCACAAATAAGGATAGTAATACCCATACGGATAATACCCCCGACCGTAATATCCTCGACCGTTACGATATGGAACTCTTCCGCGTAAACGGAAATCCGACCCTCTCGTTAAGCCGCCTCGATAGAAGCCGCCCGAAGAACGCAACGATCCAGAATGAGAATAGCTGGCAAGAGAAGATCCAGAATATTGGAAGGAACCACCTGAAGAGTGAAACGATCCGGAAGAGTGACCGCCAACGGCTCCGGCCGAATGCCCTCCGCCATGCTGCGCCCAAACTGGCAACGCCAACACAACCAAGCCAAACGCCGCTCTAGTCACCCAGCGCCGCATGCCTCATTATACCGCAATTTCAAGCGTGGCCATGCCTTACCTGATGGCTGACGGCTGGTGTTGTCGTCCTTTCCGCGCACTCAAACCGCTTTCGCCTACTTTTTCTTGGCTTTCGCCCCGCTCTTACCAGCCGTCTTTGTCACCTTGGCAGGCTGCGCCTTCGAACTCTGCGGCTTTGCGTGCTTTTCTTTAGCAACCGCCGTCTTCGTCGTAACCTTCTCTTCTTTCTTAGCGACTGCTGGCTTAGCAGCAACCGGCTTAGCTACTGGCGGAGCCGCCGTAACCACAGCCGCTTTCGCAGCAGCAGGCGCAGCCGGCTTCCCCGCTTTCCCTGTTGCCGCCGGTACCGGAGCCACCGCCACCGCAACCTCGGCAGCCTTACCTTTTTTGCCTTTTCCTTTTACCACCGGAGCCTTTGCCGCTGCTTCGGCAGCAGCTGCTGCGGCCGCCGCTGCAGCCGCTTTCGCCGCGCGTCCCCGCTTCGCTGGAGGTGGCGGAGGCGGTGGAGGCGGTGGTGGCGCCAACGGCTTCAGATACTTCAGGGTCTCCGTCCGCGACCGCAGCTTGCCATCCAACAGCAGCAAGAACACGTCATTCGCAATCTTCGGATACTCCGGCATTTGCGGCGTGATATGCAGTTCCGTCATCTCCGGCAACGGAATCTTCTGCTGCACCTGCCGCCACTTCGTAAAGAAATTCTTGATCTTCTCCGCCACCGCCTGCTGTCGCGCCCGAATCGCCAGAAACAAAATCATCTCCGGACGTGCCGACGACAGCAACTGCCAGGTTCGCGACGGAGTCGCCGCTTCCTTTCCCGTCAGCCGCTTCGCCAGGCTTTGCGCGTTGTCTTCCAGATCCTTCCAAGCCGCTACCAGATCCTTGCGCGGAATCGCCTTCCGCAAATCGGCAATATCCTTATCGCCCAGTCGCTCCGTCAGAAAATGCAGCACAGCCGGCGCCACATCCGGCGTATACCCGAGATCGTTCATCTGCTGTCGCGTCTTCATCAACGCGCCCAGGCCGGCCGTATCCACCTTGGCCGTGCTCCAGTGCGGATTCAACACCTTCAGCCAGCCCTCTTTTTCGTACGCCTTCAGCACACCCAACGCATCGTCTTCGTACGCAATCTGCTCGATCTCGTACCCGATTCGGTCGTTGCGGATGTACTCGATGTAATTATTTTCTTTTCCCGACTCGAAGCGCGCCTGCGTCCGTTCTTCCAGCGGCCAGTGAAACCGCGTCGTGAACCGTGTCGCCCGGATCATGCGCGACGGTTCTTCGAGAAACGCGTAATTATGCAGCACGCGTATCACTTTCGCTTCGATATCCGCCGCGCCGTTAAATGGATCCATCAACAACCCGCGCGACCCTTCGTTCATCGACAGGGCCATCGCGTTCACCGTAAAATCCCGCCGCCGCAGATCTTCAATAATCGTCGCTGGCGCCATCACCGGAGCTTTGCCCGGCTTGTCGTATCTTTCCGACCGCGCCATCGCAATCTCAGCGCGAACTCCGCCCGGCAGCGTCAGCAGCAGCGTCTTGGTTTCCGCATCGGAATCCCCGATCACCGCCCCCGCGCGTTCCAGATCTTTCTGTAGCTTGAGCGCGTTCCCTTGAACCGTAAAATCAAGATCGCGGATAGGAAAACCGGTAATAATGTCGCGGATGGCTCCGCCCGTCAGGTAAAGATTCATCCCCGCCGCCTTGGCGGCGTCTAGGACAACAGTGACTGCTTTTTGTTGGTCCGGGCTGAGCCGGGTCTCCAGCGTGTATATGTAATCGGCCATGCCTTCCTAGTCGCCGTACGGTGGCCCTGCTGGGCGCGGCCGGGGCGTTTTTCACAACTTTTCCACAGGGAAACTGCCCGCTTCGCGGCGAGCCGCCGGACAACGGAATCTAACTCTCTCTAGACATTAGACTTATATCCCATTTTCCCGATTCCGGCAAGCTACAGAAAATAACACAAGGTTTACCGTTTGGCTACTGGCTAGCCCCCGTCTGTTCGAATTCCCCCAGAAAGTGCGAGAATCCAATTGCACTTGGTGGATTTAGTGTGGCGCGGGCGCCCTCGTCCGCGTAACTCCAACCCTTTCCAACCGACAGCGCCTGTTCACGCTGTTTTGTTGCCATGACCGCCTAGAAAGCACATGTCGTCGACTCATAAAAAAGTTATCGTGCGGAAACACGACCGCGACTCCGTCAGCGGACACGTCTCCCCCTCTAACTTCGTCGTCGACGGTAAACTCGAACTCCTCAACACCTCCGGAAACGTCGTCGCCATCGATCTGCGTGACATCAAGGCCGTCTACTTCGTTCGTGAGTTCTCCGACACCGACCTGATGCTCCGCAAGACCTTCACCACCCGACCCCGCACCGAAGGTCTGTGGGTTCGCCTGAAATTCAAAGACAATGACATCATCGAAGGCATCCTGCCCAACGACCTCACCCAAAATCCGCCCGAAGGATTCCTCATGAACCCTCCCGACCTCCGCTCCAACACCCAACGCGTCTTCGTCCCCCGCGAAGCCCTGACCTCAGTCACCGTTCTAGCCGTTATCGGATCCGCCAACCGCCGCCGCAAAGGCGGCCAACCCGACCAGCGCCAAGTCACCTTGTTCGAACAGTAGTCTTCCTCACGTAGGGTCGGACGCGTTCGTCCAACCAGTCGATCGAAGCGAAGGCCATCTCTCTAACAGTCTCGAAACGCCCACGGCCAGATAATCGGCATGAGCGCAATGATGAGGATTTTCTCCACCAGCGGCACGTCTTCGTAGTACGCGCCATCTCGCTTCACTTTCTCGTCGTGCTCCACCACTTGAACAGGGATATTGAATTCGAGCGCTTCCGGGTTAGAAAGTCCAAACTGGCTGATCCTCTGAAACTTGAGTTTCCCTCGAATGATGCGGTCCCCAAGAGCCAAGTCCCGGTCCGCGTGCACTTTCACATAAATTCTCGGTCGATCGGTATCGATCACTCTGCCCGAGCCGACTTCTGACACCGACAACACCTTCGGCAACTTCCGCGGTTTCGGATAAACGACGCTAACCACAGTGATACCCGGGCTAGCCTCAATTTCAAGCTCCATCGGCGCAAACCGGCCATTGTTCGGTCGCGCCGCGCCCATATACACGGGTACGTTGGACGAGTTCAGCGCAGGCATCAAAAGGATCTTCTCATCCGTTCCACGCCGCAGCGCCGAGTGTTCGTTAGAAACCACGACTTTCCCAGGCCACGCCTTCGTCGATTTCGTACGTGTGGATGGTGGAGCAACAGCACTCCCCACCTCAGTCTGAGCGCTTGCCATTGCCACCGCCAACAATACTGCCAGCACGTTTCGCCACATAGTCGCCTCCAGTCAAGGCAACGTGTCTCACGCATGCTGAGAATGAAGCAATGCTCCGTCGCTCAATTCCTCGTCAACTACTAAGCCCTTAACCATCTGATGTTTGACAGGACAAATCTGGGATCGCTGCGACGCACCTCGAGCCCTCCGTTACAATCTTCCTTCACCCAAGGTGCTTTCCTATGAAACTTTCCCAGATTTCTGAAGCGCTCGGCGCCACACTCGACAACGCCTCTCCCGACACCGAAATCACCGGCGTCGCCGGCATCGAACACGCCGCCGCCGGCCAACTCACCTTCGTCTCAAATCCCAAATACAACGCCGCCGCCAAAACGACGAAAGCCTCCGCCGTCATCGTCTCCGAATCCTTCCCCGCCCTCGCCACCGGAATGATTCGCAGCAAGAATCCTTATCTCGCCTGGGCCAAAGCCATCGAACTTTTCTACCGCCCGCCCCAATACGCCCCCGGAATCCATCCCACCGCCGTCATCCATCCCACCGCTCAACTCGGACAAAACGCCCACATCGCCCCCTACGTCGTCATCGACCAAGACGTCGTCATCGGAGACCACGCCACCATCCTCCCTCACGTCGTCATCTATCGCGGAGCCACCATTGGCCACAACTTCTTCGCTCACGCCCACGCCATCGTTCGCGAATTCTGCCATCTCGGCGACAACGTCCTCCTGCAAAACGGAGCCGTCATCGGCTCCGACGGCTTCGGCTTTGCCAAGACCGAAGAAGGCAACGGACCCAACGCCCACTGGCACAAAATCGTCCAGTCCGGAAACGTCGTCGTCGAGAGCGACGCAGAGATTCAAGCCAACGCCTGCATCGACCGCGCCAGCATTGGAGAAACGCGTATCGGCCGCGGCGCCAAAATCGACAACATGGTCCACATCGGCCACAGCTGCACCATCGGACACGACGCGCTTCTCTGCGCCCAGGTCGGCCTCGCCGGAACCACCGACATCGGCAACCACGCCATCCTCGCCGGACAAGTCGGCGTCAGCGGCCACGTTAAAATAGGAGACGGCGCCATCGCCATCGCCCAGAGCGGCATCCCCCAAGACGTCGCCCCCGGCGCCATGGTCAGCGGCGCTCCCGCCATCGATCATCGCCTTTGGTTGAAATGCTGTGCGGTCTACCCCAAGCTCCCCGAAATCGCCAAAGCCGTAAGAAAGCTCTCCGAACGCGAATAGAAACTCGCACAGCGCAGGGTTAGAGGAGATTTGTCATCCTTAGCGCAGCAAAGGACCTGCTGTTTCCGCGAACGTCAAGCAGACCGTCCCCGGCATCGACCTGATCAGTCGTGTATCTTCCTTTAAAGAAATGACCGATCTCCCCGAATCCCTCTTCGCCAATCCGGCATGGCATGCCCTGCAATCCCAGCATCGCCACTTCGCCCAATCCGCCGGAGACGCCTGCCGCTATCCCGCCGACGTGGCTCCCTTCGCCGCCGTCGCTCACCCGAGCGCAGCCGCCTTGCACGACCTGCACTCTCTCCTCGCCCCCAAAGAATCCGTCTGGCTAGTCGGCGATACCTACCCGCGCATTCCCGAACTCACCTCCAACGAAACGCTGGAATGCCTGCAGATGGTCTTGCCCGCCGAAGTCCCGCAGCCCGACGCAGCCGCATCCGAGAACGCCACCCAAATCATTCCACTCACCGACTCGAACGCCGGAGAAATGGTCGCCCTCACCAATATCGCCTTCCCCGGCTTCTTTCGCCCCCGCACCTGCGCCATGGGAACCTACTTCGGCGTTCGATCCGGCGGCGAATTGGTCGCCATGAGCGGCGAACGTCTAAAACTCGACGGATACTCCGAGATCAGTGGCGTCTGCACCCATCCCGCGCATCGCGGACAAGGCCTCGCCGCAGCTCTCATCTGGCAGGTCGTTCGTCATCAGCGCAAAGAAGGCGCCGTCTCTTTCTTACACGTCACCGGCTCCAACCGCCGCGCCATCGACCTATACCACCGCATGGGCTTTCAAACCGCCCGCACAGTCCAACTCCACCGCCTCACCCGATCTTCTTAAACATTCCTCCACATGTTGGTGCCCCACCTTCGCGCGTTCTTTGCGCTAAGGTGAGATTCCACCAATGATGACATCACGTGATCGAGTGGCGACCGAACTTGTAAGTGCCGAGCGGCACTAGCCTGCCTTCTACCTATTGCCCGTACACCGCGAACGCCACATTCAGATTCGTCGTATAGCTAGTCCACGCCGGATTCTCGCTTTGATTGGTATACCCAGCATTCACGAAAGTGCTCACCTGATCGTTGTCCGCCTGATTCCATGCCGCCCAGACACTGGATTTATCCGTCGTACTCGCCACAATCCAATATTGCTGCCCAGCGCTCAGCGGAATCCCCGAAACTTTCTTGCTCTGCACCGCGCAACAAGTCCCCGACTCGCCCAGTTCGTAGAGCGTCCACTGTTCCAACACCGCGCCCGGGATTCCTCCATTGTCCGCATTGAGGCTCAGGATGATGCTTCCGCCTCCCGCCAGCCAGCCGATCGAAACCGTCACCTTCGTCGCGGTCGCATTGGTCGCGGGAGTGAACGCCGCCGCATGCCACCACTCCACAAAGCCCGGCGAACCCGGACCCGAGACAGAAACGCCCTGGCAGCACCAGTACAAACCGTTCGGATACGCGGTCGCAAGGTTGCTGAAGATTACCGTCGCGCCGGCATTATCGTCCACATAAGGAGTGTGCACTCCCGACGGGTTCGTTACGAATACCGTCTTCTTGTCACTGCTCGTGACTACGCCGGTAACTGGCTTACGCTTTTGGGCCCAAAGGACGCTCGAGGCAACGGTCAACACCACGAAACACAAAACGATGCGGGAAGAGGGTCTCATGACTTTCTCCTGAAAGAATTTTCGCAGCGAACGCGCCCGAATCGAGCCACCGGCGCGGCTTTGTCCCGCGAGTATAGCATCGCCTCCAACCCGCCTCTCGATCGAATTCACCCGACTCATTGGATCTGTGAGGAAACGACTATTAGGCAGGTCCACGAATAGCTTTGAAAGGGCATGGCTTCAGCCATGCCGCCGAAACCAGCTCACACCATCGGCTTTAGCCGCTGGGGGACGACCGCACCGAGTCCCGTATCACCAATAAACACTTAATCAGAACCTACGCTACGCGCTATCGTGAATGCATGCCGCTAACCGTTCAAGAGCAGTTTGGACAAATCGATATCTACGTCTTCGATCAAATCCTCCGCGGAAACATTACCCATGAAATGCGCGTGCTCGATGCCGGCTGCGGCTACGGACGCAATCTGGTCCACCTTCTCCGCCAAGGCTGCGAAATCTTTGCCCTGGACGAAGACCGCCATGCCGTCGACCATGTCCGTAAACTTTCCGCCTCCCTCGAAACCGGCCTGCCCGCACAGAATTTCCAGATTGGCCTCATCGAGCAAATGCCTTTCCCCGACGCATTCGCCGACGTCGTGCTCTGCAACTCCGTCCTTCACTTCGCCCGCGATGAAGCTCAGTTCACAAAGATGTTGTCCGAGTTATGGCGCGTTGTAAGACCCGGCGGAATGCTCTTCTGTCGCCTCGGCTCCCGCATCGGAATGACCTTCCAGCGCGTGCGCGACAACATCTATCTCCTTGCGGACGGTTCCGAATGGTTCTTGGTCGACGAAAAAATGCTCCTCGATCTCGGCGAGAAAATGAACGCCGTCCTCGTCGATCCCTTAAAAACCACCGTCGTGCAGGACTATCGCTGCATGACCACATGGGTTTTACGAAAGCGTAGCTAGAACAATCAGTATCGCAACCGTCGCCACATCGAAGGTCACATGCAGCGTATTCGGTCGGATACCGTTGCGTTCGGGCAGAAAAGAACGGGTCGATTCGTACATCACCCGATAACGCTCGACCAGCGCCGGATCCCGTCGGAAAAGATAAGGAATCCACCACGCCTTCAGCGAACCGTAGACTGCAAGTCCGTAGGTAATCCAAAGCCACCAGAAGAGCCAGCCCGGAAAAGTCCGTTCAAAATAATAGGCGGTGGCCGCCAGGTCGACGGCAAAAGGCGTGAAGTTGATGAGCGTCGTAACCACCAGTTTGCCGGTCGGAAACTCCACCCGAACTCCCTTCACGTTATTCAGCGTTCCGAGAGGAATCCAGTTGTGCGATGCCACGAACAGCAGGACAAAACACTGCAGCGCGAGCAATGCGTCCTTGGCAATGGGATGCATGAAGAGCCGGATTATATCGCACCACGATTCGGCCCAATTCTAAGAATGAATGATATGAATCCAGCGAACCATCGAACGTTTGCTAATTTCTTTCATCGCAAATTTATCCCGCCCTCCCGCAAAATGTTTAGAACTTCCCAAAGCGCGCCGCGTAGAATGCCGACATGAAATCCATCCCTCTTCGGACGCAACTGTATCTGGTCGCGGCCGCCTACGCCGCGGTCCTCGTAACTGCGGCGCTCCTCGTCTACGCGCGTCATCTGCTCTACGTCACCCACCCGCAAGACGTCGCCGCGGCCGGCGGTATGTATGCATTCGGCGATTGGATGCTCGAGCTCTTCATCGGCTGCATGTTGCTTGTCCCGACTTTCATTCTCGTGTTCATCATCCGCAAGTCCGAACCCCTCTACACCGGATACGCCAAGACCCTCTTGGGCCTGAGCCTAACGGCGCCGCTTTCTCTGGCACTCCTCACCATCTCCGCCATAAGCCAGGGCACGATGGTATTGGGCTGGATTTGCATGGACCGTCTGTTTTGTTCCCCGATCGCGATTTTAGGATTTGCCGTCAGCCGCTTGCTCGCACGCTTCGACCGCGCAAAGCGCTTGACCCTCTACGCATTACTGATCGAGGCCTTAACCTTGGTGCTAACCGTAGCGCTGTTTCTATTCACCACGAGATCCCATCAAGGGTAGGCTGTTAGGCGGGTGCCCCACTTAAGCCCGGTTTTGGCTTGAGTGGGATTCTTCCACACCACATCACTCGTCGTAAGAAACGAGATCGCAAGGCATCCGATTTTTCCCGCTACACCCGTAGCGAGCCCCGGAACGCCCTGCCCGCATAATAGGATTCCGCCCCGTTGTGATACGTGAATACAGTATTGAATCGCCGATCACAAAAAAGCGCGCCCCCGAGTTCTCGGACCGCAGCAGGAGTCTTGACCCAGCTCGACGTTTTCGTATCGAATTCGCCAAGCTTCTGCAGCTCCCGATATTCTTCCTCCGTCAAGAGCTCGATGCCCATCGCCGCCGCCATTCCCACAGCGTCATCTTTTGGCTTGTTCTCTTTCCTCGCGTTCAGCGCTCCCCGGTCGTAGCAAATACTTCGCCGCCCTTTCGGACTCTCCGCTGCGCAATCATAAAAAATAGCTTCGCCCGTCTTCTTATCCCGACCAACAACATCCGGCTGCCCGCCAGTTCTCTCCATCTCACCAAGCGACCACAATTTCTCCGCATTCGCTTCGAGCTTCGCCTGGACAGCGGCCCATTCTAGCCCCTTATGGCGGTTCACGTTCTCCTCAAAGCGCGCTTTCAACGTTTTGAGTAGTTCATCGCATTGTTTTTTAGAAAGGGCTGTTTTTGCCATAGTCTGCACGTTGCCTCATTATCAGGAGTGCCGCTCATCCAAAACGGAACCAGATTTGTTTAGACCTTCTCTGCGACTGCCACTCAGGATTCTCCGGGAGATTAAGACCTGAATAAAGAAAAGAACAACGATCATCACCCACGCGTACCCAGCCAGGCCCCCGCGTTCCGTGTTCTGTGATCCATCTATTCGATTGTCGCAGCTTCATTCCAAGCCAGACAGTCTGGCCAAACACGATTGAGATCAGAAACACACAGTGGATCGCTAACAGCAGAGGAATCTGCCTCTGAACGGCCTTGTCTCGCAAGCTATACTTTTCGAGGAGTCCTCTCGTGGGGAAAAAGACATACCAAAAAACAAAGTAGGTGTACACGATTGCACTTGCGACCTGGATCCCAAAGCGTCTTCCTCCGAGAACAATGAAAAGGCACGCGCCTCCGAACGCCCCAATCAAGTAGGCAGCGAGTATGCCGAGTGACATTGCAATTGAAACCTGTGCCACCTTTTTCGGCTTGTCCAATTGTTCAAACATTGCAAGGCTGTCCCACTCCCATGGTTTGAAGATGTCGGATTATACGGCTATTCTCGCCCCCCTCCAGGCGGCCAGTTCGGCGATTCAACCCCGAACTGCTTGGCGTACTCCGCGTTCAGCCGCTGCCAGCCGAACTTGATAGCCTCGGGTCCGACGATGCGGCCGATCGGATTTTCACCAAGCAGGTGATCCAGAACATCGAAGCAGATTTGCCACCCCGCCGCTCCCATCGCGACGAACCGATGCCCGATGTTCGTCCACAGCGTCAGCCGTGTGCCTCCATCGAAGGCTTCGAGCTCCCACCGCATCTCAAAGTCGCCCCACTTATACTCCAGCACTTCCGGCTCATCCGCGCGCGTCACCGTGGTTTCGGTAACGCGCACTGCCGGAGCCGCCACGGTGGTGAGCTTCACTTTGTTTCCAACCGTAGCCAGGCTCCCATCGGCGTCGAAGGGCGCCCACTCCCGCAGATGCGCCGGATCCGTGATCGCCTGCCACACTTTCTCCGGAGAATGCCGCAGATGCCGGACAAGAACGAGCGTCCACTTCTCTTCCCCGTCTTTTCCCCGGACCTTCTCCACCCGCGCCAAATTGGCTTCGCCGGGTTTGTACAGCTCGCGATCGTTCACCGTCTTCTCCTTATTCCCGCCCTATTCAGGCCTTATTCCTGGCCTGGTCGCGTGACCCCTAACCTCAATAGCGCGCCAGCTGTGTGATTTGGATGACGTTTCCACAGCCATCGTTCAGCTTCGCAATCGTCGATCCGGTCACGTCCGTCGGCGGCATAGTGAATTCGGCGCCGCGAGCCTTCATTCGCTCATAATCGCCCTTCACGTCGTCGGTGAAAAACATGGC
The DNA here is from genome assembly GCA_963846085.1 of uncultured Acidobacteriaceae bacterium. GTDB lineage: Bacteria > Acidobacteriota > Terriglobia > Terriglobales > Acidobacteriaceae > Acidiflorens. The sequence goes on from CAWJUN010000001.1 coordinate 1,002,664, forward strand.
CGCCGGCTGTCCCTGTTCAAACATCGCCTGCTGATACGCCTTCGCCGCGGGATTATTATTCAACGCCAGATGCAACTCCGTGCCCTCCGGCTCTTCCGGCGACGCCACCGTCAGCCAGCGATACGGACCCTGGCTGAAATCGGTCTTCTTCACAAACCCCAGCGTCTCCGTATAAAAGCGCAGGGCTTTCGTCTGGTCATCCACGTATAAGCTAGTCACTTTGATTTTCATTTCGTTTCTCCTTTTTCACGTTCGCGGCCGAGTTTGCGGGTCGTCCGCGTCGTTTTCTCCTTGGTCTTTGTTTTTGTTGTCGTTGCTTGATCCCGCTCCATCCGGTCCAGATGTCGTTCGAGAGCATCCACATGCGCCGACCAGAACCGCCTAAACTGCGCCAGCCACACATCGACCTCCCGCAGCGGATCCGCTTTCAGCCGGTAAAGACGACGCTGCGCGTCCACCGTCGCTTCCACAAACCCAGCCTCGCGCAGCACTCGCAGGTGCTTTGACACCATCGGCTGCGGCATCCGAAGCTGCTGCTCGATCTCCCCCACCGACTGTTCCGACGAGCCCAGCAAGCTCAAGATCGCCCGCCGGTTTGGTTCCGCGATCACATCAAAAACGTTTTCCACGCTCTTTATATACCTTACTACGCATATACGTGTCAAGGCATATAATAAAATATTTGATCACGTAGGAGCCCGCCCCGCCTGAGGGTGCCCCATTTCTGCGCGTCTCTTAAGCAGAAGTGGGAGTCCACAACGCCGGCACAACGAGCTTTTGCTGCGTTTGCGCCGCACCCGCAAACCATCTACAGAGATTTAAGGTTTCTCATCTGACGCAGCCGATCATCGCGCACGCAATGAACGGCGAAGATGAACGCAAAAGTGGAGGAACCTTGTGTTTAGTTTTTGCTTTGAGTAACTAGGAAGGAACAAACATGCCCTTGGGCGCCGAACCCGCACAATACAGCTCTCGTCGCAACCGCGTAGAGGCTACGCGCTCTCCCGTGCCCCAACCGCGAACCGCATCCGGTATTCTCCGGCGACAGCCCCATAATTTTCAAAAACACTTTTCGAAACGCTCCATAGTCCTCGTACCCCACGCTCCATCCAATCTCTTTGATCGCAAGCGATGAGTAAAACGACTGTGTTTCTTTCAGCTCCCCGTCGCAGACCTGCACGCGGTCAAAGACTTGATCTACGCCAAACATTGTCTCCATCTCAAACACTGTTGCTACAAAATCTCCTTCAACAATATGCTGCTTGATCTGGACGCCTTTTACCGCTGGCAAAATACTCGTCAAAAATCCGACCACAGCGTCCCGCCCGGCCAGCTTTCCCACGCGTGGCCCCTCAAAGCTAATATTCGCGGCGAAGGGTACCTTGGATATATCCTTCCCCGCCAATCCTCACAGATACGACTCGACAATCGCGCCCTTCTCCTCTCTCGACAAGCTTTCCTCCGAGTCCGTTGAAATGCTAAGAGCGGCCCAGCCACACCCGCACTGGCTAGCCCGATGACAACAGTTGGCGCGAGATTACATCTCCGTTCAGTTACCAGCTTACGTTTCACCGGGAGGCACGTCTTCTTTCTAACAGAGGATGCCATGAACCGGTCTCGCCTTTCGTTAATTGCTTCGATTGCTCTCACCTTCACCATCAGTTTTGCCGTTGCGTCCGCTCCATCTAGGAGAGCTGCTGCCTCGCCGTCCCGTGTCGGAACTGTCACACCGGCCGCACCGATGCTCGAACCTCGTTCGGGGCAAACCGCCACTCTTCTTCCCGACGGCACGGTTCTCATCGCCGGAGGTATGCGCCGCAATCAGGATTTCTACAAGTCCGCAGAACTCTACGATCCCGCCACCGGCAAGTTTCAACGCACGGGCGAAATGAAAGTGGGACGAGTAGGCCATATCGCTGTGCTGCTGCGCTCAGGCAAAGTGCTGGTCGCCGGAGGATGGACTGGTCGGCAGGGAACGGATTCTGCCGAGCTATACGATCCAACTGCTGGCAAGTTCTCCTTGATCGCAAAGATGACCGTACGTCGCGGCCGGCCGAGCGCCACGCTGCTGGCCGATGGCGATGTGTTAATCGCGGGCGGAGAGAGCTCTGACAACCAGGCGCTCGCTTCGGCCGAGATCTTCCGCGTCAAGAGTCTTTCTTTCCAGCCCACTGGTTCAATGCGCTACCCGCGCGTGTCCCACACCGCAACTCTCCTTGACGACGGACAAGTCCTCGTCGCCGGTGGCTACTCTGGCGATGTCACGTCGAGCGCGGAATTGTACGATCCGAAGACTGGCGCCTTCACGGAAACTCGCAGCCTCACCACCGCCCGCTGCAAGCACACGGCGGGACTGTTGCCAGACGGCCGAGTGTTAATTGCGGGCGGCTCCGATTCGCGCGGCTGGAATGGGAACCTCAAAAGCGCCGAGATCTACGATCCTCACACCGCAACGTTTGCCACGGCATCTCCGCTGATCGATAGCCGTTTCAAACTCCCGGATGAAGCTGTGCAGCTCCCATCTGGACTACTCGTGATTGCCGGTGGAAGCAAGAAAGTAGAGGTTTTTGATCCAGCCAGTGGAAAGTTTCTGCTGGCTACTGGGCAACTGAGCGACGCGTGGCACTTTATGACAGAGACCAAGCTCCGCGATGGCAGCGTATTACTAGCAGGCGGATATCCAGCCAGCGACTCCACCACCGCCGAGACCTGGATCTATCGGCCCTGACACACCCGCACGGGCCCCCTGGGTAATAGATCGCGATCACACTAACGACAGGCCGGATTCCCAATTAGTGAAATCTTGATTTCAACAGTTGAGGATCTAGCTTTGCCCGTGACTCTGGCGCACCCGAGCCTTCCCCAGTCTCCCTCCTTGGCTTGTTTGTTTGTATTAACTGTGGTTAACTACATAGAATAATCTTCGGTTAATCACTCGTATTTGGGACCTATTGCCGCTTTTTAGGGCAAATCGGTGGGAATCATGGCGCGGACAGTGCAATTTGCTTTAATTATGTTGACCGTGGCCTCTCTTGTTTCAGTGAAGGCGCTGGCACAAGGCGAAACCACCAGCGCCATTGTTGGCCAGGTTCGCGACGCAACCAACGCCATCGTACCCGGCGCCATTGTGACGATCACAAACCAAGAGACCGGGCTGAGGCGCAGCGCGAAGACCGATGACTCGGGCCGATTCAACTTCCCCCAACTAAACCCAGGGACATACTCGGTCAAGGTTGAAGCACCGGGCTTCGAGCCACAACAAAACAAGAATGTCGTTTCCGCCTTGGGTCAAAAGCAAACACTGAACTTCACACTGGGAGTGGCCCGATCCAGTGAGACGGTGGAGGTCAGCGGCGATGCTCCTATCCTCAATCCGGAGAACGCCAACACATCCGCCACCTTGAACGCCCCCGCCCTGGAGGATTTACCCAATCCAGGCGGCGATCTCACCTACCCATTGCAGTTTGCCGCCGGCGCGCTGATCAACACGGCAGGCAGCGGAAATGATTTCGTTGGCGGAACAAACGGCTACGGCAATGTGGAATTCAACGGCCTGCCTGCCCTCTCAAACGGTTATATCGTCGACGGACTGGAAACCAATGACCCGCTCACTAACCTCAACAGCGGTCTTTCCACGAACCTCGTGCTGGGGCTGAATTCGATCTCAGAGGTGACAGTCAATACTCTTTCCTATGCCGTGGATCAAGGACGGTATGGCGCATCCCAAGTCAACTACGTCACCAAGTCGGGCTCAAATCAGTTTCACGGGAATCTCTACGAACTTTGGAATGGGGCGCGGTTCAACGCAGCCGACTACTTTACCAATGCAACGCCGGGAAATCGCAAGCCCCGAGCGACCGTAAATCATTTTGGTGGCAGTCTGGGCGGGCCGATTGCGCACGACAAGCTTTTCTTTTTCTTCGACAGCGAATGGGTTCGGATCGCTTTGCCCATCGTGACGCCGACGACGGCTCCCAGCACCGCGTTTCAACAATATGTGCTCGAACAGCTTCCGCTGGGTGGAACCGACTCCGTAACCGGATCAACTTATGCGCCGTCGCCGCAATCAGTTCCGTTCTATCAAAAGATGTTTGCACTGTACAGAAACACCAATGGCACGCCTCTCGCGGTACTCGGATGCCCATTTAACGCCGACGGCACTTCGGCCACGCGCAGTCCGCCGAATGGAAATGGTTGCGCGAATCGGCAAAGCGTGTCGCACTCCAGCGATGATCACGAACAGGTACAGACAGTCCGCGTCGACCACAACATCAACCAGAAAGACACGACATGGTTTCGTTTCCAGGCCGACACCGGCGTACAGGCCGCCTACACAGATCCAATCAACCCTTTGTTTAATGCGGTCTCGCCTCAGCCCCTCTACTCCTTTGCGGCGGGTTACACCCATGTCTTTTCACAAAACCTCGTGAACTATTTCAATCCGGCGTTTTCGTGGTACGAAAGCTTGTTTGGGCCTGCCGACTTGCAGAAGACGCTCGCGGCATTTCCGCTTGTTTTGCAGGGCAGCGGTGCCAATGCGCCCTTCACCACAATTGGAGGGCTCGACAACACCTGGGTGCAAGGCAGGAGAGCTTCTCGCTTCTTCCTCAATGACAACCTAGCCTGGGGCCGTGGCGCTCACGAACTTCGGTTTGGCACGAACACTCGAATCTTTCGCTTGAATGACTATGACTTCGGGCAAGGTACGGTTCCGACGGTTGTCTACACGACTTTGCCGCAATTCATCTATGGAGTGGCATCTACTGCAACCCAGACTTTTCCCCTGTCGGCAAACGAACCATTCCGCTTCCTCAATCTCGATTTATATGCCCAGGATACCTGGAAGGTGACGCGGAACCTTACCTGGACATTCGGCGTGCGCGACACCTTCAACTCAAACCCGCTCAATCCTCACCATCAAATCGCTCGGCTTGGCGGCTCTTTCAGTTCGATCTCGCATGATGTGAATCAGCCGCTGAACGCGGCCATCCAGACTCATCTCGGCAATTTGTTTTCGTCCACCCCGCTGGCCATTCTGCAGCCGCGAACCGCGATCGCATGGCAGTTCGAGCCAAAATCAGTGCTGCGTGCCGGTTTCGGAATCTTCAGCGATATTTTGCCCGGCAGTGTGGCCGACCTGATCGGCACGAATCCTCCTTACGACAAAACCTTCCAAGGAGGTCTGCTGGGTACTGTGGGCGGGACTGCCCTCGCTCCGGGAGTTCCGAACAGTGCAGTGAATGCAACTGTCGCCGCAAATCAGAGATTTAGTTCAGGATTCCCTGAAGGACAGCTTTCCTGCGCATCCCCGCAGGCAGATCCCGCAACGTGCCTTCCACCGGTCGCTATCACGGCGGTACCCACTGGCACTTTGCATGCCCCGTACTTCATGGAGTGGAGCTTGGGAATTGAACATCAATTCGGAACGACGGCGAGTTTGCTCGCCCGATATGTGGGAACACGCGCTGTAAACCAGCCCTATCTAACCCACGTGAACGGATACCAGACGGTGTGTCAGGGGTGCTTTGTGCCATTCCCCTACCTGCAGCCAACCGATCCACGATTCAGCGCGGTAACCCAGCTCGCAACCGGAGAGAACAGTCACTACAACGGCCTTCAACTCACCGCGATGAAGCGCCTGGGGCACGGACTACAAGGGCAAGTCAACTACACCTGGAGCCGTTGCATGGATACCGTCTCGAACGGAGGCTTCCTTCAGTTCTCGGCTGGAGGGATTCTTTCTCCGCTGCCGGGAGAGTTGGCCCGCGATTACGGTCCTTGCGACTATGATATCCGGCACAACCTCAATGCGCAGTATGTGTATCAGCTCCGCGTCCACGCTCGCAATCACGAGTTGGCGCACGCGCTCAACGGCTGGCAGATTTCCGGGACTATGTTCTGGCACAGCGGGGTGCCATTCTCCGTTCTGAGCACACCCTATTCAGCCGACGGAAACGGCATTGTGCAGGGCAGCGGACCGCAGTTCGCGAGCGTCGTTCCTGGCGTTCCCCTCTACCAGCGTCATCCTGTCGCTGGTGTAACGCAACCGGGCACGCTCCAGTGGCTCAATCCCGCCGCGTTTGTTTCCACCGTTGATCCGAGTACCGGGCAGTGTGCCGGGGGCGACGACCCACAGCATTGCCAATTCGGAAACCTCGGCCGCAATGCCCTGCGCGGTCCCGATTTCGTCTGGAATGACTTCTATCTCACAAAATGGTTTGCTGTGACGGAGCGCGTGAAGCTGAGGGTAGAAGCCCAGTTCTTCAATGTCTTCAATCATCCGAACTTCGGGCTTCCCAGCATGACGCTAGCGGGAATTCCAGGAAAGCCTTCCACCCAGACTGGCTTTGGAGCGCTCACATATACTACCTCTCCACCGACTGGACTGCTGGGCGTCGGGTTGGGCGGGGACAGCAGTCCGCGCATGATCGCCTTTCAAGCACGCTTGGAGTTCTGAGTTCTCATCCCACCCGCCAAGGGTTGGAACGCACCCAGGCGCGACGAGGCAAGCATATCGATGGAAACTTACGCAAGAAGTTTACAGTCACTTACGGGCGTCCGGACGCTCCCATCCCACCGCGCTTTTCCCGACCAACTACTCTCGCAATCCCACAGGAAGCCCGCTATTGATCGCCGTTCGCACCTTCGCCATCAGGCAATCGCGCTCTCCAAACTCGGCTGGCTCAATCGGATCGTGGAACTCCACCGTCACCGTCCCCGGACGAATGGCAAACCGCGCCTTCGGCATCACGACCTCGGTCCCCGAAATCGTAATCGGAACCACCGGAACCTTGCACTCTTCGGCCAGGTAAAACGGCCCTTTTTTAAACGGCAATAAACGCCCATCGAACGAGCGCTTCCCTTCTACGTAGATGGTCATATTCAGTCCCTGCTCGATCGCCTTCACTGCGTCGCGCACGGCCGTTATGCCCGCATCGCGATTTTTGCGGTCGACCGGAACAAGCGACCCGATCCGCATGATGGGACCAAGAATCGGAACCTTGAACAGCTCTTTCTTCACCATCACCGAACTGCGCTTGGGAATCAGCGGCAACGTGATTGGCGGATCGAGATTCGAAATGTGATTCGACATGAAAACGTAGGTGCGCGACGCATCGATCTTCTCCAGTCCGATGATTCGCACTTTCACTCCCGCGATGCGCACGCCCGTAAACATCGCCGACATACAGGTGTTGTACAAAAAGCTGATGTCTTTCGTGATATACGTCCAGGGAATCCCGAGCAGCGCCGCGATGGGCAGCGATAGCGCCCAGAACGCCAGCATTAGGATGGTACGAAACACTTATTTTTTTACCCCGAGCGGTGTGGAATCGAGCGGCTGTGCTCGAAACTCCGCCGCTGCGAGCGACCGCAATCGTTGAGGAAGCTTCTCATAAATACCGCCGAATCCGCCATTGGATAAGATGGCAACTACATCGCGCTCGCGCAGTTCGGGAGCAATCGTAGCGACGATGGTATCGGCATCGGCCAAAATGCGAGCCTGCTTCCCTTGCTTCTGAATTTCGTGGAGTACACGATTCAGATCGAGACGTTCAGCCTCAGGAATCGCCTCGGATTTGAAGATCGCCGCAATCACGACCTGATCGGCGAGCGCGAGACTGCGCGCAAGCGCGTCCTGAAGAACGTTACGCCGCAACGTGTTCGAACGCGGCTCGAGGATGACCCACAAGCGCGACTGCGGATAGCGCGCACGCAGAGCGTGAATCGTCTGTTCAATCGCCGTCGGATGATGCGCAAAATCATCAATAATCATGACGCCATTCACTTCCGCTTTGACTTCAAGACGCCGCTTGACGCTGCGAAAACTCTGCAGTGCTTTCGCAATCACCTCTTTCCGAACGCCGTAATTCGCAGCCAAAGCAGCAGCCGCTGTCGCATTCCAGACGTTGTATTCTCCGCCGAGCGCGAACTCGAAGCCTTGCCAGGCCTTGCCATCGTGCATCACGGACCAGGACGTTTGATGTTCGCCAAGACTGAGATTGGTGATTCGCCATCCAGCGCGATCCGAAGCGCCATAGCGTTCGACTGGGCAGAATGCCTTCTGCAAACAGTCGTCAATGCTCGTTCCCTGTTTTCCTCCTGAATCAAAGCCAACAATGCGTCCCCGTCGCGGAACGAGATTCACCAACCGCTTGAACGCCGTCTCAACCGCATCGAGATCTTTGTAGATATCTGCATGATCGAACTCAACTGAGGTCAAAATTACGGAATCCGGAAAGTAGTGCAGGAACTTCGGACCTTTGTCGAAGAACGCCGTATCGTATTCGTCGCCTTCGAGGATGAAATGCTTCCCTTCGCCGAGACCAAAGCTGCGGCCAAAGTTCTCGGCAATTCCGCCGATCAGGAACGAAGGCTGAAGACCAGCCGTTTCGAAAATCCACGCAAGCATCGACGTGGTAGTCGTCTTGCCGTGTGTTCCCGCGACGACAAGCACATCTTTGCCGACGAGAAACTCATCATGCAGAATCTGCGGCAGCGAACAGAAAGGAATCCGCTGGTCGAGAACAAGCTCGAGCTCGACGTTTCCGCGAGACAGCGCATTGCCGACGACTACGAGATCAGGTCGAGGATTGAGATTTACCTCGGCAAACGGCTGCGCGACCGGAATACCAAGCGATTCCAAGAAGGTCGACATCGGCGGATAGGCAGCCGCGTCCGATCCTGTAACGCGAAACCCGCGCTCTTGCAGCATTCCCGCCAGCGACGCCATCGCCGTACCGCAGATGCCGATGAGATGAATGTGCCGTGATTTCGTCATCAGAGAATATTCGCCGGAGTCGTCGCCGATTCGAGAATCGTCAGTCTCACTTCGCGATCCACTTCAAGCCGCGCCCTGACCCCAAATGGCAGCGTGATGTTCGCCCGCGAAACGTGTCCCGAACGCATTCCATAAGCCACAGGAATGCACAGATTGCCGACGACTCGCAAAGCGACTTCCTCCAAAGTGTAATCCTGACTCAGACTTTGACGGCAATCCAGCATTTCGCCGAAGACGATTCCGCGAACTCCGTCCAACTTGCCCGCCAGTTTCAACTGCATCAGCATGCGGTCAATCTGAAAAGGCTTGGCTGCGATGTCTTCGAGAAACAAAATCGTGCCCGCGGTCTGAATGTCGTACGGAGTTCCGAGCGCTGCGACCAGAATCGAAAGGCATCCGCCGTAGAGAACTCCTTCGGACGTTCCCGCAACCAACGGTTTCGCGCTCGAGGATTCGCCGATTTCCCAGTTCGCGGCACCGCTCAAGGCGCTCTGCCACGAAGGTAAATCGACTCCGTCAGTCGAACTGAAGTCCTTGGCGATCATGGGACCGTGGAACATGACGAGATTCGCGCTGTCGGTGAACCAGGTAAGCAGCGAGGTCAGATCGCTATAGCCGACAAAGATCTTCGGATTCGATGCAACCGTCTTGAGATCAAATTTGGGCAGCAAGTAGTTCGATCCATAGCCTCCGCGAGCGCAGACAATCGCGCGGATATCGTCTCGAACGAACATCTCTTCCAGTTCGTGCGCGCGACGCTCCACTGAGCCGGCAAAGTACAAATCGCGTTCGAGAATCGAATCGAAGTAAAACGGCTCGTATCCAGCTCGACGAAGGCCGTCGCAACCCGCCTCCAGCATCTCTCGCTTCACGTTTGACGCGGGCGCGACAATGCCCACCATGTCGCCGGGACGCAACGCGCGGGGCTTGATTCGCGGACTAGGGGAAATAACGGCCATCTCAGCTCGTGACGATCACGTTTAGTTGCTTAATCCAACCTGACTCGTTCGCTGCGGTAATCTTAAATCAAGAACTCTCCGCGGCAGACCAGTGTTGCCGGACCTTGAAGATAGACTTGATTCTCCCAGCGCACGATCTGCGAACCTCCTGGCGCGATGACCGTCACGGGCGACGAGCCTCGCTTGCTCGCGATTGCAGCGACCGCCGATGCGCAGGAACCTGTGCCGGACGATTGCGTTTCTCCGACGCCGCGTTCGAAGAGCCGGATCTCGATTTCGTGGGGCGTTCGCACCTTCACATACTCCACGTTGGTGCCTTGCGAAAATTGCGGCTGCGCCTGGATTAGCATCGCCTGGCGCTGCCATCCCTCCGGGAGTTCGTCGACGAAGATTACGTAGTGAGGATTCCCCATCGAAACGGTTGTCCCCACGGCGTGAACTGATGTCGCGTCAATCGACAACGACCCGCTGACTTCGGGCTCACCCATATTCGTCTCGAATTCGAAGGTAGAGCCTTGCCGCGCCGTGAGTCTGCACGTCTTCACTCCGGCTCCTGTGCGAATAAAGATTTCGCTCTTCTCTTCTCGGGAACAGATTTCTGCCGCGACGCAGCGCGTGCCATTGCCCGAGATTTCGGCTTCAGAGCCATCAGCGTTGATCAGACGTGCTTTCACATCCGCTTCGTGATCGGGGAACAACCATTCGACGCCATCCGCTCCGACTCCATTGTGACGATCACACATGCGGCGCGTAAGCACGCTCAAATCGCCTGACACCTCGAAGCCATTCACAATCAGGAAGTCGTTGCCGCAGGCTGACGCCTTCGTAAACGAGATTTGAGCATTGGACCGGTGATCGATCGATGGCACAGTCATTCCTTAGCTAAGATTGCTCGAAGTCTACAGGCCGACCTGGATGGCGGGCGCTATTCGTGTTCCGTAGTCTCGAGCGTGGTAACAGTGGCGAAGGCGGTAGATTCATGTAGGCGGACTGCAAAGACTCCTTGCTGATCGCGGGCGCCATCGACCGCGAACACCATGCGGAAATCGGGATCGGCGTTCGCGATATGAATACTATGCATGGTGAGTTCTTCACTCTCCAAAACGCGGTTCACTTCTCGCAGCATGGCATCGACGTTACGGCCCGAAACTTCGTAGGTCGTACCAAAGGTTTTCAGGGAGAAGACGGCTTCGATTCGTCCCAGAACCACCAGCGACACAAGGATGATCGCCGTAGCAAACGTCGCCGTCAGATACAGGCCGCCACCAGCAGCCATGCCGACGCCTGCCACTACGAACAACGTTGCCGCCGTTGTAAGTCCGGTAACCGAGGTCTTGGCGTGCAGAATCGACCCGGCTCCGATGAACCCGATTCCCGGAATAATTTGTGCCGCGATGCGAGCGCTGTCCGACTCCACTCCGGCCAGCTGCTTCGATAGAACGGTGAACATCGCTGCGCCGAAGCAGATAAACATGTGCGTTCGCAGCCCAGCCGGCCTGTGCCGCAACTGCCGTTCCAGTCCAATGATGCCGCCGAGGAGTGCGGCCAGCAGCAAGCGTGCCAAGGTTGAACTCAACACGACACCCAGTTCATTCCGCATCAATTGAATGGTTTCGTGGATTGGATGCATAGAGACCTTCTCAGCCCGACTGGCTTCGAGCGGATTCTATCACCGCAAATACCCCCTTTCTGAGCTAGTTGCCCGCAGGGGTTAACGCGATTGATTCGGGTCTCGGCGAGTGGCGTAGATGTGCGCGTGAGGCTGCCCGGTAGCGTGGATCTCGGCGAGTGGCACAAGATTGGTCTTGTTCGCGAACTGATCGACGGGATCGCCATCGAAGGCAATCACATAATCGACGTAGTGTTGAGGATCGGCTAACGCGCGCTCCCACAAACCTTCCGGGTCGGTCGGGCGCTTCCAAGGGCGATGATTTTCGTTGTTAACGACCTGGCGCAGCGGGATGCCCGCGTCTTCCATGACGCCCACGTGTTCGCCGAGGTCCATGAGATAGATCGAGTGGCGCGGCAGGCGAGTTACGATGCGCTCCACCGCAGAATTGAGTGTGTGTCGAATCTCCCAGTTGCGTTCCGCTTCCTGGAAGCATTGCGGTTGGGCCTTCCAAACTGAGGCGTAGCTCGCAACAACCAACGCGAGCAGCAACGCCACCAGTTTGCCCGCGTGCCTTCCGGTCGCGCTTAGCAGAAAAACGAAGGCAGTCAGCAGTCCGGTTGAAACGGCGAACAGCGGCAATAATTGCAGCCCGTAGCGCTGGTTGAAGGTGGCAAATGGCCACCATGTATGGACGTGGAGCGGCACCGAACCGAATGCGATGGAGTAGGCGTAGAAGACGAGCGGCATCCACAGGAAAAGCATGGGGAGCGATTGCGGCCGCAGTTTCCACAGAGTCATTGCGAGTGCAAGTACAGCGGCCGCTAACCAGAGGCGGCCCCAGTTGCCTTCAGCCATATTCAACTGAGCCGACTTCAGAAAGAAGATAGCGGCCGTTGGGATGCTGTGGAGAGCTGGGTTCGGAGCGCCGACTCGCTGCTCAATCGCTTTCGCGGAGTAGGGCCCATTGGCAAATTCAAGCGGATTGCCATAGACGGTTGCGTTGTAGGCCAGCCACAGAACAGGGACAACAGCAATGCCCAGCGCGAACTTCACGGCAAGGCGGCGCAACGCGCCGTCATTCCAACGCCGCAGAGCCAGTATAATGACCGCCGCGCCCATCCATCCGGCTAGAAACCAACCGTCGTAGCGCGTCAGCTCAGCTCCCGCCAGGCACCAGGCACAACGATGAAGTGAGACGGCGAGTTGTTTTGGGTCGGCGTCACCGGCCTGCGTAAGAACGCCGTTCGGGAGAGCCCGAAAGAATTCACCAATGAACACGACGGCCCAGATAAAGAGAGCGATATACAGCGACTCTGTCATGGCCGTCGATTGCATATAAATGAGGTTCGGATTGGCGGCAATGACGACCACGGAAACCCATGCGCCGACCACGGCAGCCGGTTGAGTCCGTGGATTTGAATCGAGCATGCCATACACCAGACGGAACATGCCGACTGCGGCGAGAATAAATCCGACCATGGACGGGATCGAGCCTCCCGCGCCGTTCTGCCACAATGCGTTCGACCAAAGAAACGGGACCATCAGCAAATGAGGAAGCGGCAGCCAGACAGTGCCGAGTTGCAAAAGGCCGGGGGTCTGCGAGTCGACCACGCGGCGCGCGATGTTGATGTGCGCGACGGCGTCTCCATACAGAAGAACATCACCATGCCGGAAATAGTAGAAAAAAGAAAACATCGACACGAGCGCAGCGATGCCAGCCACGCGGCCTGCGCCGCTGTCGCGGGCCGAGATCACCGCCGGACTTTCGCGATCGTTTTTTCGTTGCCGCATGGCTTCGTGCTTGACGAGAACCTCGAGCGCGCTTCAGGGCCTACGAGTCGCCGTCTACTTCAATGTCGAAACGGCTGGCGCGATCAATCCAGATGCGTCAGTTCACGGAAGATCTGAAAACGGGCATCGATTTCGGCCCGCGACAGATTCTGGAGACGCTCGGTGCCAAACCGTTCGACGGCAAACGAACCCATAACGCCTCCATAGAACAGGGCGCGCTTGAGAACTTCGCGGTTGATCTCGCCCTGCGAGGCGATGTATCCCATGAATCCTCCGGCGAACGAATCGCCAGCGCCGGTTGGATCTTTGACCTCGTCGATCGGCAGAGCTGGCGCGCGAAAGGGATGGGAACCGACGCCGAAAGCTCCTTCGCGGAAGAAGATCGTGGCTCCATATTCGCCGTGCTTCACAACCAGCGCCTTCGGTCCCATCGCCAGGACTTTCCTGGCCGCGCGCAGGAGATTCTGTTCGGCTGCCAGCATCTTGGTCTCGGTATCGTTAATGAGCAGAACGTTCACCAGCTTGAGCGTTTCCGCTAGCTCTTTCGGCGTACCCTTAATCCAGAAGTTCATGGTGTCGCCGCCGGTGAGGCGCACCGCATTCATCTCCAGGCTCACCGCCGCCTGCAGCATGGGATGAATATTTGCGAGGAACAAGAACTGGGTGTCGGAATACTCTTTCGGAATTCTCGGCTGGAATTTCTCGAAGACGTTGAGTTCGGTGAAATCGGTTTTGGCTTCGTTGAGGTTATCGAGATATTGCCCGCCCCAGCGAAATGTCTTGCCCTCGGTGCGCTCAATGCCGCGCGTATCGATGCCACGATTCCTAAAGACAGCTTCCTGTTCCGGTCTAAAGTCCGCGCCGACAACGGCCACTACGCGGACTTCGGTGAAGTAACTGGCAGCCAGCGAGAAGTATGTGGCAGCGCCTCCGAGAATGTCGGTGACGCGCCCGGAAGGCGTGGCGATTGTGTCGAAGGCTACCGAACCTACTACAAGAATGCTCATGGAACTCCGTAAGACGGTCGTTGTTACTAGTCGTTCGTCGTTTGTCAATGGCCGTTCGTCGTTGGCGTTGGTATCGCGAACTCGAAGAGAATTTGTCAGCGTCTTTTGCGACCGATTCGCGACGAACGACTTCTCGACTATTTCAAATATTTTCCCAGTATCAAATGCAGCTTCTCTTTGGTTGACACCGGAATCTTGCTTGGATCGGTAAGAATGGCATGGGCCAATGCATTTCCGCACTTGCACGAACGGCCATAAGGCATCGCCGCAACTGTGGCGCTGACCACTTTCGCGGCGTTCTCGGCATTCTTCACCAGCACAGAAACGATCTGCTCGACGGTGACCGAATCGTGATGCGGATGCCAGCAATCGTAGTCGGTCACCATGGCGATCGTGGCGTAGCAGATCTCGGCCTCGCGCGCGAGTTTGGCTTCTTGCAGATTGGTCATGCCAATCACATCGGCTCCCCAGCTGCGGTAGACGTTCGACTCGGCTTTCGTAGAAAATTGCGGGCCCTCCATACAGACGTAGGTTCCACCCACTTTGCCTTCTACGCCAGCTTCTCGGCAGCCGTGGGCCACTACCTTCGCCACTTCGCCGCAGACAGGGTCGCCGAATCCGATGTGGGCGACGATGCCGTCTCCGAAGAAGGTGTCGACGCGATGGCGGGTGCGATCGTAAAACTGAGTTGGAATTACGAAATCAAGCGGCTTATGTTCTTCTTTCAGAGAACCCACAGCGGAGACCGAGACAATGCGCTCGACTCCGAGTTGTTTGAAGCCATAAATATTGGCGCGGAAATTCAATTCGCTTGGCAGCAATTTATGCCCGCGGGCGTGACGCGCCAGAAATGCGACCTTTCTTCCTTGGAGAGTGCCCACGATGTAAGCGTCCGACGGGCTTCCGAAAGGTGTATCTTGAACAACCTCGTGCGCGTCGCTGAAACCCGGCATGTGGTACAAACCACTGCCGCCGATGATGCCAATCTCTGCCTGGTGCAAGTGCTCTCCTGCTTTTGGGTGGGATGAAGGACGCAACGACCCCGACGATATACGACTCAAACGCGATGACTCAGAATCACTGATTATACAAGATGGGAAATTACGGGTTCGCGGGAGGCGCCTGCTCCGCCGGCTTTTCTTTTGACTCGGGCGCAGGTAAGTCGACCGCGGGCCAGAAGTCGGCCACAACGCGTTTCGTCGTCGAATCGTCCAGACTCTCGCTGATCAGGATGTCGGTGCCGCGAACATCGATCACAACGGGACCTTCTTCCGTCAACCAGGCGTGACGGCCACGCAAACTACGCCAGGAATCCGGAGGCGGCGCATCGTCCGCGAGTTTGCCGTCCCCGCCCAGCGCTTGCCGTTTTTGATAGCGCTGCGTCAAAGACTTCGCGTAGATCGCCGCGAATTCAGCTGCCTTCGCGGGAGTCGACCAGCGCGAAATGTACAAGACTCCGATCGGAGCAGACTTATTGGACTTGGATTTTCCGGCGAAGTAGTAGCCACCGCGCCATTCGGGATAGATCGCGTTGGCCGCTTTCTGACCGGCATACTGTTCCACCAGCACGTCTACGTCGAACTCACCCATCGCTCCGATGTCGAATGGAACATAGTCTTGAAAGTCTTGTTTCATGTCGATGATCTTGATGGGCTCGAGTTTTTCGTGCGTGAGATAAGTTTGCGGCTCCATGATCTCGCGTGTCGTTTTAGGAGGGTCTTTGAAAGCGCCCGCGTAAGCCAGTTCTTTGCCGCCGGATTGCAGAAGCGCCACGGTAAAGTCGAGCCCGTAACGGTAGGGAAAAGTCAGCTCCTCTTTCAGGAAAATCGGGGCGTCGCGAAATGCGGGAGAGTCCGCCGAACCAACGAGCATCCCCTGCTTGAGAGCTTCGACGATCTGTGGCGATTCCAGCAGCGTTTTTCCGGTCGGGGCGAGCGAATAGTCGAGCAGCACCGCCATGGCTTGGCCTTCGACCACCGCCTGTCGCGCGCCCGAATCTTCGTCGCTCTCGATGTCAGCCGGAGTGGGATCGGCTTTCTTCTTGTCGGACTCTGTTTCCGCCGCCTTCATCCACTTCTCAATCCCGAACGATTGATCCTGCAGAGCATGCGTCAATTCGTGTGCCAGAACCGGCTTCTGCTGTTCTGCGTCGACCCAGTTCAGTAAATTTACGGTCTTGGTTTTGACATCGTAGTATCCGGCAACCTGCTCACGCAGCATCGCGACGAGAAATGTCTGCAGGTCGAAATCGCGGGGCAATAGTCCGAACTTCTTGAGAACGGCGGACGAGCGCTCCAAGCGCTTCGCGTCCTTGTCATCTTTCATGCCTTTTTCGATGTACGACTGCACCTCATCGCGTTTGGTCAGCCGGCGCTTCACCGCATGCTTGACGGGGAGTGCGGTGTCGTCGCTCGCAAACTTCAAGATTTCGTCGACCGAGCGAAAGAGTTCTTTCGCTTCCTTTGGCGACACGACTTTCTCCGGGCCGGAGGAGGCGGAGTCGCCTGCGGGAACCGGCGGCGCAGAAGTTTGCGGCAGCGCCTGTGACCGGGACGACGGGTCTTGGGACGGATCTCCGCTGTTGGGCTCCGTTTGTCCCCAGAGCGCGCCCACTAACAGGACGATAACGCCCACTGCGGCGAGACACTTGCGAACGTCTTGAGCAACTTGCGTGACTGCATTCATTAAGATCGAGTTTATACTTTCCCATGGCCATTAATCTTTGGAGCGAGCCCGACCATGCCCTCGATTATCTCGAGCGGGCCGATTCGATTGCTCATCGCAAGGAAGGCGAGTCGACGTTGCTCGAGTTCATTCCCCAGAGCGCACACCGGGTGCTCGATCTTGGTACGGGAGATGGACGTCTTCTCGCGCTGGTAAAAGCCGAGCATCCAGCAACGGAGTCGGTCGCGATTGATTTCTCTCCGGCGATGCTGGAAGCCGCTCGCAAGCGCTTTGGCGACGATCCGTCGGTGACTCTAGCCGTCCATAACCTCGACAACCGGTTGCCCGCTTTGGGCTCATTTGATGCCGTCGTGTCGTGCTTCGCGATTCATCATCTCGTCCACGAGCGCAAGCGCGCGCTTTATGCCGAGATTTACGACCGGTTGAATGCGGGAGGAGTCTTCTGCAACCTCGAGCATGTCGCTTCGCCCACTCCACAACTGCACGAGGAATTTCTGCACCGAATTGGGTACACAGTTGAGACGGAAGATCCGTCGAACAAACTACTTGATCTCGAAGCCCAGTTGGCATGGTTGCGCGAGATCGGATTTGTGGACGTCGACTGCCATTGGAAGTGGCGGGAACTGGCGCTACTGGCTGGACGAAAAGGTTAGCCTCGAAACTTCAACGGCGTAGTTGTTCGGCGACCCACTCGCCGGCTTCGCGGGTTCCCAACGTGCCGCCAATATCCGTCGTGGTCTTCTTCTGTCGAACGGCTTCGAGGATGGCCGCTTCTATTTTCTGGGCTTCAGCTGTCATTCCCAGATTGGCCAGCATCATCGCGGCGGTCAGAATCGCGCCGAATGGATTGGCTAGATTCTTTCCGGCGATCGGCGGGGCAGAGCCGTGGACAGGCTCAAACATCGAAGTATGACCGGGACGGAGATTGCCGCTGGCGGCCATTCCCAAACCACCCTGTAATCCGGCTGCGAGATCGGTAATGATGTCGCCGAACATGTTGTTGGTGACAATGACGTCGAAGGCGCGAGGATCGCGTACCATCTGCATGCAGAGGGCGTCCACGTACATGTGCTGTGTCTCGATTTGCGGATAGTCGGCCGACGCTTCTTTGAAAACGCGCTGCCAGAGACCGCCCGCATGGGTCATGGCATTTGATTTGTCACACATCAGCAGGCGACGTCTCGGCGATCCCTCGAATTTTGTGTTTCGGGCGCAATATTCGAAGGCGTAGCGCACGATGCGCTCGACGCCTTTGCGCGTGTTGACGTCCTCCTGAATCGCGACCTCGTCGGCAGTTCCCTGCTTGAAAGTGCCTCCGAGATCGCCGTAAACACCTTCCGTATTTTCGCGAATCACTACAAAATCGAGGTCTCGCGGCTCCACTCCTTTTAGCGGGCAGAGCGAGGAATCGAGTAAGCGAACGGGGCGGACATTGGCGAACAGATCCATCTTCGTGCGCATGCCGAGCAGGATTTCCTTGGCATGAATGTTCGAAGGGACTCGCAGATCGCCGAAAGCTCCGACGAGAATGGCATCAAAATCGCGTGATAGCGTGGCAAATCCGTCTGGCGGAACGGTGACTTTGTCGGCGAGATAGCGGTCGGCTCCCCAGTCAAACGAGGTGAACTCGACCGGAGCTCCGACGGCCTCAACAACCTTCACCGCTTGCGGGATAACTTCCTTGCCGATTCCATCGCCGGGGAGTACGGCGATACGACGCTTCGTGGCGCTCACGCTGGCAACGTTAGCACAGACGCGAACCGTTTAGAAACAAACTGGCATCTCTGTAGAGATGGGGTAACTCCACTGGCGCACGTGATGCTGATCCATACGGGAGATGCAGCGAGCCGCGTTTCTACCGGAGAGGCAGGGTAGTGTTATCCACGCTTCGCTATAATCAAAGGTTGAGCTTATGAGTTCTATTGTGGTTCCAGAGACGAATCCCGCTTTACATGGCGCGAACACCGCCGCCGACTTCGGTGATGGTCGCACCGAATTCCAGGCCCTGCTGGCGGGTTGCGGGGTTTACGACCTGAGTTCGCGCGCAAAGATCGCGGTCACCGGCGGAGATCGCGTTCGCTGGCTGAACGGCATGGTTACCAACAATGTTCGGGACCTCGCGGCGGGGCACGCAGTTTATGCCTTTCTGCTGAATGCTCAAGGACGAATTCAGGGCGATATCTATGCCTTTCAGCGCGGCGAGTCGCTGCTGGTGGATACTGAGGCAGCCCAGCGCGACAAGATACTGCAGTTATTCGATCGCTACATCATTGCCGATGATGTTGAGATCGCTGACGTCAGTGCCAGCCTCGCCGCGATTGGGCTGACGGGACCGGAGTCGCGACAGGTTTTGGAACGCGCCGGCATCGCTGCTCCCGAACTGGCTTACCTGCAATTTGTTGATCTCGCGTGGCAGGGGAAGAGCGTTACTCTTCTGCGCTCTGGCGAGGAGGCGCGTGAGTCGTGGCAACTCTGGATTGCGCCCGAACATTTCGGCGAACTGTGGACCGCTATCGTGCAAACTGGCGGGCGTCCCACGGGTACGGCGGCGCTGAATCTGTTTCGCGTCTCGCGCGGCGTTCCGCAATTTGGTGTGGACATCCGTGACCGTGATTTGCCGCAGGAGACTGGACAGACCCGCGCGTTGAATTTCACCAAAGGCTGCTATCTCGGCCAGGAAATCGTGGAACGGATCCGCTCGCGGGGCGCGGTGCACCGGCAGTTCGGTGCATTTACGGTGGAAGGCGCGCTGCCCGAGGCGGGCACAAAGATCGTAGCGGACGACAAAGAAGTGGGCGAAATCACGAGCAGCGCGGTTCTGCCTTTCCCCGATGGAGAACGCTCGGTTGCGTTGGGCTATCTGCGGCGAGAAGCAGCCGCAAAGGAGCTGCGCGCGGGAACGGCGAAGTTGAAACCAACCACGGTGCCGATGATCTGAGTTCAACATTGAGTTCAATTCCGAGTTCGATCTGAAGTCCGAAACGTCTTCGACAAAATCAATTTTCGAGATCAGGCAAAACTTATGGCTCAAAGAAGAAAAGAAGAAAGCGAATTCAAAGTCAGTGATAAGCGCTTGTTCAACTCCGAGGGAGAACTGCGATCCGAAGCGGTCGAAGAACAACCTGCTCCTTCCGCCGCCGTGGCTGCTCCTGCGCCAGTGGCTGTGGAGCCACCGCCGCCCGCCCCATCTGCGCCGTCCGAGAGTACGGTATTGACACCTCCAGAAGGAGCGGCCTTCCGTGCGCCATCGGGGCCAGAATCGGACATTCCTGAACCGCCGACCGATTCCGAACAAAAGGCGCAGCATGATGCTTACAAGCAGTCGTCGCGCGATCTCGATACCCGCGTTGAACTGAGTGGGCACTCGGCGAAGGAGCTCGAGATGAGTTTCGAGCGCTTCATGGCCTCGCTCTATATGACTGCCATGATGCAACTCGGCCTGATGCACGAACAAGGGGGCCAGCCTGGTGTGGACATCATTGGCGCGCGGCAGACGATCGACACGCTGGGCATGATTGCTGACAAGACCAAGGGCAACCTGACTCTCAAAGAGCAGGGCTTTCTGCAGAACTGTCTCTACGAACTGCGTATGGCCTACGTGGAAGTGACGAATACGCTGGCGCGGCCCCCGCAGGCGCCCGGGCCGATCACGGGAACCAACGGCTGATGCAGGCGACTCTGACGGTGTTGGGCAGTGGCACGTCGATGGGAGTTCCGACTATCGGGTGCGACTGCGCCGTCTGCCATTCATCGGATGCGCGCGACAGGCGGACTCGGCCATCGGTGCTGATCAGCTACAACGGCCGGCACGTGATGATCGACTCGACGCCTGACTTTCGCGAGCAGGCTCTTCGCGAAAATATCACGCGGCTCGATGCCGTCTTCTACACGCACACGCATGCGGACCATATTCTGGGCATCGATGACCTGCGTCCGCTGACCTATCACCATAAGCCAGGCAAGATGCCCCTCTACGCCGCACCGGACGCTTGCGAGTTTCTGCGGGGCATGTTTCCTTACATTTTTTCGCCCACCTATAAGTTTGGCGGGCTGCCGCAGGTGGAGATGCATCCGGTAGAGGACCCGGTGGAATTGTTTGGCGCTCGCTTTGAGCCGCTGACAGTGATTCACGGGGAGACGCCGATCTTAGGTTATCGTTTCGGATCGGCAGCGTATCTCACCGATCACAGCTCGGTTCCAGACGAGACCCTGGACAAGTTACGCGGCGTGGACATTTTGTTTCTGGACGCGTTGCGGTATACGCCGCATCCGACGCATTCGACGGTTGAGCGATCGTTGAAGATCGTGGATGCGGTAAAGCCGACGCGCGCGATTTTTACGCACATCTGTCATGACTTGCCGCACGAGGCGACCAATGCCGTGTTGCCTGCAGGAGTGCAACTGGCGTTTGACGGGATGAAGTTGGAGTTTGAGATTTGAGCGTTCACCTAAACAGAGCGAGGGATAGGCATCTCGCGACGAACTGCAAATCCCTCGCTTTGCTCGGGATGACGACCTCTAAATAGCAAAAATCTCATGCAAACATTTCACCAACTCGACGAGGTTCCTCATGACTTTGGGACTACGCTCGTGAGCGTGGGGAACTTTGATGGCGTGCATCGGGCGCACCGGCTCGTGATTGATGAGATTGTGCGGCGGGCGCGAACTGCGAACGCCAAGTCGGTGGTGGTTACGTTTGAGCCGCATCCGTCGCGAATTTTGCGGCCGGATCATAGCTTTCGGCTGCTGACTCCTCTGCCCGAGAAACTGAGGCTTCTCGAAGCGACCGGGATTGACGCGGTGCTGCTGCTTTCGTTCTCGCGGGATCTGTCGCTGATGACGCCGCACCAATTCGCGCATGACATCTTGAAGAAGTGTTTGCATGCTTGCGAAGTTCACGAGGGCTACAACTTCCACTTCGGACACAAGGCTGCGGG
Source organism: uncultured Acidobacteriaceae bacterium (assembly GCA_963846085.1). GTDB lineage: Bacteria > Acidobacteriota > Terriglobia > Terriglobales > Acidobacteriaceae > Acidiflorens. The sequence goes on from CAWJUN010000001.1 coordinate 1,024,434, forward strand.
CAACATTGAGATGCTGCGAACATTCGGGCGCGAGATGGGATTTGAGGTGCACGATTACCCGGAGATGCGGCTGCGAGGGGAGAACGTATCCAGCAGTCACCTTCGCAAGTTGCTAGCCGCGGGGCGAGTGAGCCGGGCGCGGCATTTGCTGGGGCGTCCGTTCAGTATCCTGTCGAATCCGGGACGGGGTCGGGGATATGGGGCGAAATATACGGTCCCGACGATCAACCTCGCGCACTACGACGAACTCGTGCCGAAGCATGGTGTGTATATCACGCGCGCGCGCGTGGGAAGCGGCGAAAAAGCCGAGTGCTTCGATGCGGTGACGAATGTCGGGAATCGTCCGACGTTCGGGGCCGATTCATTTGCCATTGAAACGCACCTGCTGAACTTTTATCCCATCGACCTTTCGGCGGAGACGGACGTTGAGCTGCACTTTCTCGATCGTCTGCGTGACGAGATCAAGTTTCCGTCCGTTGAAGCGCTTAGGGAGCAGATTGGGCGCGATGTGCGAAAGGCGCAGCGGTACCTAGGGCGACTGGGAGAGTAAAAGAGGAGTTCTCAGTTGTCAGTTCGCAGCAAGGGCCATCACTTGATCAGGTCCTACGGCTGCCCCGGCGGAGTTTCGAGATTTTTATTTTTCGATCTTTTAGAATCATGGATTTAGGACGGGGACCTACCCCCAGATCTTTGACTTTAAAGGGCTTATCTCGAATCCGCTAAAACTGATGACCGCGGTCAACCGGTTCACGAAGAGTGCTACGTCCATGAAATAGCGGATAGGCAGCCGCAGCATGATCATCAGTTGTGATCCACGTCACTCGACGATGTGATGTTTGCAACGGCGTACATCCAGCCCAAAGAGCACACTTCTCTCGATGACAGATGACGTACAGCAACCTGATGATCGAATCCCCACCAGCATCCCTTCCAAGCAAGAACCCAATTCTATAGAACTGAGATGTCTTAATCGACGAACTCACGCGCCAACAGAACGATGCGCGTGCCAGGGCGGTCTACGGAGGAATGACGGTCGCGGAAGCGAAGGAATATGACGAACGCCGCGATCGTATTTGGAAACTTACGGAGCAACTGCTTTCCAGGAAGAAAACCGAAGGGAGTTCTACCCAGACGCTCGGCGTTGGTGAGGTCTTTTTGCTTCTGGCGTGCTCGTCCCGAGGATTTGTTTTCGTTCCAGACGATCTTGCTTCTCTTGCAGCATCCGGTCGATCTCCGCTACAAGCTGGCTTAGCTTTTCGGGATCTTGTTCCTGCGCGGCCTGTTCGCACAGTTCCTGCCAACGTTCCTTCTTTTCGCCGAGCATGGATGACCTCGAGGTTGCCCCCCGTATCAGATGTGGTGATCGAACGCGGTAGGTTAGAGGTAGTGTACGACGGCGGCCTGGCAACCTTTTGTTCGACACCGAACACTACAGGGCTTTGACTCGCTTCAAATTGGACAAAGCAGGGAAACCGACTGCTTTACGGCGCAACTGGACTTCAAAAATCCCGCTGCTTGATTGCCGATGCACACAGGCGGCCAGGAATGCCCGCCTCACACGAAACAATAGCCGACCGCGTTAGTCAATCGGTTCGACAACACAATCGTTGGGCCCGGCGGGACGTTCTGGTAATTGGATCAGGATGATCGCTATGAGGACGAGAATGATTCCTCCAGTTTGGAGGGTGTGGACTAGTTCGCCCAAGACCAGGGCGGTGAGGACGATGCTGAAGACGGGTTCGAGACAACTCGCTACGATGGCACGGGTAGGCTCCAGATGCTGGAGGCCAGCGAAGTAGAACGAGAATGGACCCAAGACCGAGACCAGCGAAAACAGGAGCATGAATTCCCACTGCTGGCGGTTGTAGTGGGCGGCGATGATTTTCCAGGGGGGATTGACGAAGATCCAGAAGGTGGCGGTCGCGATGAGGACCCAGAGCAGAACCTTCCAGCGATCGTAGCGAGAGAGGACCTGGTGTCCGCCGACGTTGTAGAAGGCGAAGGAAAACGCGGCCAGGAGCGCGGCGATAACGCCGATCGCGTCCATGCGAAAGCCACCGGAACCGACGAGGCCCACGGCCAGGGTACATCCGGAGACGGCTAAGACGACGGCGGATATCCGGCGCAAGCTGGGGAGTTGGGCGCTGCGGACCGCGGTGTAGAGCAGAACCCAGACGGGTGCGGTGTATTGCAGGATGATGGCGGTGGCGACGTTGGTGCGTTGAATGGCGAGGTAGTAGAGATAGTTGGACGCGGCGACGCCGAGGATTCCCAGTAGAAGAAACTGGACGAGGTCGCGAGCGGGAACGCGGAGGGATTGTGCTCCGCGACGAACGAGCAGGACCGGCAGAAGAACGGCGAGAGAGAGAGTGGCGCGGCTCTGCGACAAGATGAGAGGATCGATTTTTCCCAGAGAAGCTCCACCGGGCAAAAGGTGACCGGTGAAGGCCGCGCGTCCCAAGGTGGCAGAGACTCCCCACAAGAATGCGGCGGTCCCGATGTAGAGGTAGCCACGGACCGGATTCGCGGAGAGCGAATGCGCAGATTTCACGCAAGGTGCTCGATGGTGTAGGTGATTTTGGCGGTCTTCTCGAGCATGGCGGAGACGGAACAATATTTTTCTTTGGAGAGGCGCACGGCGTCTTCCATGGATTTTTTGGAAACCTGGCCGCGAACGGCGTAGGTCAGGTGAATCGACGTATAGACGGCGGGGTATCCATCGGCGCGGTCTCCCGCGGCGCGGACTTCGAGGGCGGTGAAGGGCTCACGCTTCTTGCGAAGTATGCCGACGACGTCGGAAGCGGTACATCCGCAGAGAGCGATCAGGACCAACTCCATGGGACTACTGGCGGTCTTTTCGGTTGCGGTATCCATGACGAGAGCATGGCGGGAGGTTGCGGTGCCGATGTAGCGTTCTTTGTCGGTCCAGATGGCGGTGGCTTCGATCATTGATGGTCCTTGGTGAAATGGTCGTTGGTCGTTGGTCGTTCGTTGTTCGCGGATCGTCGTTCGCTGTTCGATTAGCGCCTTTAAGCGAAGGACGAATAGCGAATCGGGAGAAGCGGTTACCTCCGATTATCAGTTACAGGTTCTGGATGGATCAGGACACGGAAAAGTTCCGGAGCATCGTGTTTGAAACGGATTTCGAGAGAGGTCTGGACGTCGTGCACGCGCGATAGCGGCATATCGTCGGGCAAGGTGCAGTGGCACGAGACGTAGAGGCGCGCACGGATTTTCTTGAACTGAAATTCGTGGATGTCCATGACCTCGGGAAATTCTTTCGCGATGTTCTTGAGTTTCTGCTCGAGTTCGGGCTCGCGGACAATCTCTTCTCCAGTTTCGATGGTTGCCGGCTCGCTTTCGATGTGCGTGACGATGGTTGCGATTTCGGGGATTTCGCTGCGCATCTCTGACTCGAGGCGACTGACTTCGTCGTGCGCCTGCTTCATGCTGAGCCGCTCGTCGAGTTCGAGATGCTGCTCGACGTGCAACTGGCCGTTGAGATCCTGCACGCTGACATCGTGGACGTTGAAATTGTGGCGCGTGGCGACGGCGCGAATGCGGTCGAAGATATTTTCGGTGCCGCGAGCGCGAGGGACGGTGTGGACCATGACATCGGCGTCCGGAAGAACTTCGCGCACCTGGGAGCGAACGGCATCGGAGACCTGCTCGGAATGCTGGAAGGTGAAATTGCGCTCGAGGCCGACGGAGACGTCGGCGAAGTAGCGATTGCCGGCTTTGCGGAAGCGGACGCGTTCGACTTCGAGTACGCCATTGACGGCGCCGATGCGATCCTGGATCTGGCTGCGCACGCCCACGGGCGCGGCGTCGAGCAAGGCGTCCACGGTTCTTCGGGCTAAACGCCAACTCACGGAGATGACGACGCCGGCGACGAACAAGGCAGCGATGGGATCGGCTTGGCGAAGCCAGTTGATGTGATAGAGGCGTCCGAGGGAGACGAGGGCAAGGCCGATGATGACGACGCCACTCGACCAGATGTCGGTAGAAAAGTGGAGCGCGTCGGCTTCGAGAGCCTGGCTGTCGTATTTGAGGGCGATGCGTGCGAGAGCGCGGGAGCGCCAGGTATCGACAACGATGGAGAGCGCCATGACAACGTAAGCCGCGAGGCTGGGCTCGATCTCGACGCTATGAAAAAAGAGACGCTTGATGGATTCGGAGACGATCCAGATACAGGTGAGGAGGAGCAGGCCGGTCTCGATGAAGGCGGAGAAATTTTCGAATTTGCCGTGTCCATATTGGTGATCGGCGTCGGCCGGTTTGTCGGAAACGCGGACGGAGAAAAATGTGACGAGAGCGGCGATCAGATCCAATCCGGAATGGGCGGCTTCGGAGAGGATGCCCAGAGAGCCGGTGGCGAGGCCGACGACGATCTTCAGGGTGGTGATGACGAGAGCCGCCAAGACGGAGTTACCGGCGACGTCGCGTTTTTCTCGGCGCATGGATCCGGAGGTAAATCCGGCCGGCTTTGGAGACATAAAGGTCATTATCGGGCAAAAGAACAACTACCACAAAGGACACTAAGGTACACGAAGGAAGACGGTGAAAGGTGAAAGTCCTACGCGCAGCTGGCTTAAACTTAACGATCTGAGTTTAGCGGATTCGAGCTATGAAAGTGATGGGTGACGGGGCTTGCCTCGGATGTGGCGGGGCATGCTACGATTAGGTTCGTCGCAATATTCCCCCTTTGGAGGATAACGATTCATGCGTTCTCAGCTATTCGTGTGTCTCCTGCTCGCGAGCTTGGCTTACGGACAAGCAGCGCAACCGGCTACACCTCCCGCCGCCGGAGCCAAGGCGGATCAAAGCATGCCGGCAACTCCGGAAAAGGCGCCGGAAGTGAAGGTTGGACCGGAAGATACGGTCATCACGTTGAAAGGCTTTTGCACCGACAGCTCGCTCCAGGGTGACGCCTGCAAAACCACGGTGACGCGCGAGCAGTTTGAGAAACTCGCGGAGGCGTTGCAGCCGGGAATGTCTCCAGCGATTCGGCGCCAGCTGGCGACGATCTATTCACGCATTGTGCGGATGTCGGCAGCGGCGGAAAAGCGCGGGCTGGACAAAGGCACGGGATTTGAAGAGCGCATGTACTTTGCGCGCATGCAGGTTCTTTCGCAGGAACTGACGAGCGCGCTGCAGGCGGATTCCAATAATGTCAGCGACGCGGATATTGACGACTATTACAAAAAGAATGAAGCGAACTACGTGCAGGCAACGTTTGCGAGAATTTTCATTCCGCACAGCAAGCAGATTGTGAATACTCCGCCGAAGCCGAAGACGGGAACGGCTGCGGGAGCCAAGGCAACGGCACCGGTTGCGCCGGCGGCTCCGACGGAAGCACAGAAGAAGGCTGCGGAAGATGCGATGACCAAACTGGCGGATAGCATACGGGCGCGCGCGGCCAAGGGGGAAGATCCCGACAAGCTGCAGAAAGAGGCGTATGCGGCGGCGGGACTGCCGGGCAGTGCGCCGAACACGAAGATGGAAAAAGTGCGCCGCACGACATTGCCGGCGAATCATCAGGCGATCATGGATCTGCAGCCGGGTGACGTATCGGAAGTAATTTCGGACGCCAACAGCGGACACTATGTTTACAAGATGATCAGCAAAGAAACGCTGACGCTGGAGTCGGTGAAGCCGGAGATCCAGAAGACAATTTCGAGCCAGCGCTACCGCGAGAGCATGCAGGGATTTCAGCAAGGTGCGGACTTGAATGAGGCCTACTTTGGTCCGGCGCGCGGACCGGGAATGCCGCCACCGCCGCGAGGAGCGCGACCCACATCGCAGCAGCCGGTAGATCCTGACTGAGTATTTCCTTTCAATGGAAGTGGACAAACCAACGATTCTTGTCACCGGCGTATCGGGAAATCTCGGGCGGCGGCTGATGCCGCTGCTCGCGGGTTATAGGGTTGTGGGCGTGGATGTCACGCCCCCATCCGATATGCAGGTGGATCGCTTTGTTCAGATGGATTTGGGCAAAGAGGAATCGACGCGTGAGTTTCTGTTGTTGCTGCGGGAAGTTCAGCCCACCTCGATAGTGCACCTGGCGTTTGTAATAGATCCGCAACGGTCGGGGGTGCTGGACGTGGACCTCATGTGGCGGATCAACGTAGCGGGAACGGCTCGCATCATGGAAGCGATTGCGGAGGCCAACCGCAATATCGGAACGAACATCCGGCAGTTTATTTTTCCCAGTAGTGTTTCAGCGTATGGATCGGATCTGCCGGGGGCCGTCTCGGAAGATGCTCCGCTGGAGGCGCATACGCTGCCTTACGCAATCCACAAAAGAGAAAGCGATCTGGTGGTGCAACAGCGTGCGCCTTCACTCCGAGGATGCGGCGTGTTTATTTTGCGTCCGCATATTTTTGCCGGGGCGACGGTGGAAAATTATTTGATGGGCGCGTTTCGCGGGACGCCGAACGGAAAAGGCTCGCGCGCGGCAAAGATGAGGCGGGCGGGAAAGCGGCTGCCGTGCATGTTGCCGTATGGGCAGAAGTATCTGGACAATAAAATCCAGTTCGTTCATGTCGACGATATGGCGCGGTTGATTGCGTGGATTCTGCAGCGGGAACCGGAGGCGCAGCGGCTGACGATTCTGAATGTGGCGGCGCAGGGCGACGCGATGACTTTCGGACAGTGTATCGAGACGGCGCACGCCAAGTTGTTGCGAGTACCGGGGCAGTGGGGGATGCGGCAGGTGCTGCAGTTGTTGTGGAGCTGGAATGTGTCGGCAATTCCTCCGGATGCCGTGCCGTACATGACGGGGCAATACATTATGAATACGGACCGGCTGAAGAAATTTCTGGGCAACGATTATGGGAAGGTAATTACGAAAACGAATCTTGAGGCCTTCGCGGATTCGTTCCAGAGAAACTGAAGAGCAATCCACCGCCGAGACGCAGAGTGCGCTGAGAAAACCACAAACCAATCAGAACCCAGAGTCAAGATCAACGGCTTAACCACAGACGGCACTAAGGAACACGAAGGAAAAGCTCACTCTTCACGTACCTGCATTTCAGCGCCTGCGTTTTCTGCGCTACGAGTTCTTGATGGCGCGATAGAGGCCGGCGATGCCGAAGGTGTAGGGGGTCCAGGAAGGCTCGCGGAAACCGGCTTGGTGCATGCGATTGAGCATTTCATCCGGGGCGGGAAAGCGCTCGACCGATGCGGGAAGGTAGGCGTAGGGGCCGCGCACTCCAGAGATCAGGGTTCCAATCCGGGGAAGCACTTGCTTGAAATAGACGCGATAGGCTTTACCCATGAGGCCTCCAGGCTCCCCGAAGTCCAGGATGCCGACTTCTCCGCCAGGAGCGAGTACGCGGGCGATTTCGCGAAGGCCGGCATCGTAATCGGCGAGGTTGCGGAATCCGAAAGCCGAGGTGACGAGATTGAAATGGGCGTCGGGAAATGGCAGGCGTAGGGCATCGGCTTCGATCCAGCGCGGGTTGGCGACGCTTCCCGTTTGCGCGGCTTTCACCGTGGTCTTCAGGGCCGCGCGCCGGAGCATGGCGTGGGAAAAATCAGCGCCGAGGATCTGAGCGGTGCTGGAGGCACGACGGCGGAGGGCGAAAGTCATGTCTCCGGTGCCACAGCAAAGGTCGAGGATGCGCGCGTCAGGGCTCTTCAGGATCGGATCGAACCGGCGGGCGGTGCGCCACCACCAGAGACGATCGATGTTGAAAGAGAGAACGTGATTGAGAAGATCGTAGCGAGGCGCGATCGAGGTGAACATCTCGCGGACCGCGGCGGCTGCGGATTCGCGATCACGCGTGCCCGAGGGCGCGGCTCCTACTACGGGCGGAATTGTTTCTTGTTTCATGTTTCTTATTTCTTGGGACTGCAGTTTCAATCCAGTGATGGCGCGGCGTCTGTCGTAATTTTGCGCTTCCCTACTTGCTTGCCAGCTTGCGCAGGTCGTCGACAGCGGAGCGGACGATCTCTTCCGGTACATCGGTTGTAATTTCAACTTTTCCAATCTCACGCGGCAAAATGAAATGGACGACACCCTGGCGCGTCTTTTTGTCGGAACGCAGGCGCTTCAGGATGTTGTTAGATTTCCATTGCATGCGGGGAAGTTCACCCAAGCCCAGAATTGCGTTGGAAATCCGTCCGGCGGTAACGCTATCGAGTTTGCTGGAGGAGAGCGCGATTTGCGTGGCGGCGATCATGCCCCAGGCGACAGCTTCTCCATGAAGCAGTTGTCTGTATTGCGTCTCGGCTTCGAGGGCATGGCCGATGGTGTGACCGAAATTGAGAACCTGTCGCAGGCCGCCTTCGCGCTCGTCCGAGCTGACAACGGAGGCTTTTAGGCGCACGGAATCGGCAATCACTTTTTCGACGACGCCGGGATCACGGTCGATGAGTTCGCGGTGACGGTCTTCAAAGAGGCGGAAGAGGCCGGGGTCTCCGATAATGCCGGCTTTCAGGGATTCGTAGAGTCCCGCACGATATTCGCGCGGAGAAAGTGTCGCAAGAACCGACGGGTCGATCAACACGGCACGGGGCTGATGAAAGGTTCCGAGTAGATTTTTGCCGGAGACGAGATTAACGCCGGTTTTGCCGCCGATTGCGGCGTCGACCTGAGCTAGCACGGTGGTGGGGATCTGGATTACGTCGACGCCTCTCATGTAGATGGAAGCTAGAAATCCGGTGACATCGCAGACGACGCCACCGCCGAGAGCGATCAGAGTGATGCCGCGGTCGGCTCCGTGTTGAACGAGCTTCTCGGCTAACTTTTCGAGGCTGGTGAGGCGCTTGGCGCGCTCGCCGTCGGGCATTTCGAGCATTTCTGCTTCGATTCCGGCAGCGGACAACGACTTCAGCAGGACCTTCGACCAGTGACGCCGTACGGGCGCGGCGGTAACCACGAATGCGCGGCCGCCGTTGAAGAATTTGCCCAAGCTATCGCCCGCGTGCGCAAGCAGTCCGCTTCCGATGAGGACTTCATAGGAGCGCGAGGGCGTGGCGACTGGGACGCTGATCATGAATTGTAATCATAGCTTAGTGGAGCTGGCGTAGTGAGGCGGGCGCAATGGAAGCAATCGCGGGAGTCGCGAGAATCAGGTCGATGGCTTCCCTTCCGGTGCCGGCGTTCTTGGATTGAGCAACGAAGCGACGACGGACACCGTCAAAATCAGCACAACGGCGCCGAGCGCCCACTCGGTAGGAATGTCGAAGTAATGCGCGGCCAGCATTTTCGCTCCGATCAAAATTAAGACCAGGGAGAGGCCGTAATGCAGGTAGTGAAACCGGTCCATCATTCCGGCCAAGGCGAAGTACATCGAGCGGAGGCCGAGGATGGCGAATACGTTGGAGGTGTAGACGAGGAAGGCATTGACGGTGATGGCGAGAACGGCGGGAATGGAATCGACGGCAAAGAGCACGTCGCTGGTTTCGATCACCAGCAGGACGACGAGTAACGGGGTCCCATAGAGGGCGGTTCTGCGGGTGAAGAACTGGCCACCGACGTACTCTTCGGTGACAGGAAAAATGCGGCGGAAGACTTTCAGGACGGGATTTTTCTCAGGACGAATTTCGGTTTTGCCTTGGCGAAGGAATTTGAGTCCGGAGTAGATGAGCAAGGAGCCGAATGCGTAAGTGATCCAACTAAAACGCTCAATCAGGCTGACACCGGCGGCGATGAAGATGCCGCGCATGACGAGTGCCCCGAGGATTCCCCAGAAAAGCACTTTGTGCTGATGCTGGTCGGGAACTTTGAAATAGCGGAAGGTGAGCAGGAAAACGAAGAGGTTATCGATGCTGAGCGAGAGTTCGATGACGTAGGCGGTTACGAATTGGAGGGATTGAGTACGTCCATGCCAGAAGAACACGATGACGGCAAAGGCGGCGGCGAAGGAAATCCAGAGGGCGGACCACGCGAGCGCTTCGCGTACACCCAACTGATGAGGACGACGATTGACGACTCCGAGGTCGAGAGCCAGGATCGTCAGGATAAAAACGTTGAAGAGAATCCAGAAAAGGAGCACAAGAAATCTTACGACGGCGAGGGGTTAGAGTGCAGGTCTTAGGTGTCAGGTCTCAGGAGCAGCGCGGAGGAACGATTCGCGAAACCCCGCGACCTGAGACCTGACGCCTGTTCTCTCAGGCTGGAGAGAGACCGTACTTCTGTTGGAGACGGCGCTCCATGGTGCGGAAGATTAAGCCGTCAACCAGGTAGCCGAGGATGATGATGAGGATCATGACGGCCATGACTTGGTTCATATCACTGAGGTCGCGTCCCATCATGAGTAACTGGCCGAGTCCGAGACTGAGAAAGATCATTTCGGCTTGAATAAGCGAGCGCCAAGCGAAGGCCCAGCCTTGCTTCATGCCGTTCACGATGAACGGAAGGCTGGCGGGCAGCAGGACGGACCAGAAGAGGCGGAATCCACTGGCACCGAGGTTGCGTCCGGCCATGCTGTAGATTTTTGGCATCTGCTTGCGGCCGTCTTCCATGGCGATGGTGACGGAGAGCAGAGAGCCCATGAGAACCACGAAGAGGATGGCTTTCTCGGTGAGGCCGAACCAGAGAACGGCGAGTGGGATCCAGCAGATGCTGGGCAGAGACTGGAGGCTCACGAGCAAGCCACCTACTGTCTCTTCGAGAAATTTGCTGCTGGAGACAGCGAGGCCGAGGATCATCCCCAGAACGACGGAGAGACTGTAACCGATCAACATGCGCTTCATGGTGACGGCGATACCAATCCAGAAGCTGTGGTCGGCGAATCCGTCCCACAGGGCGTGGCCTACTCCCCAGGGTGGTGGAAAAAGGTAGGGCGGCCAGATTTTCAGTTTGGCCAGAATCGTCCAGATGGCGATCAACGAGGAATAAAAGAGCACTTGCTTAGCGAGCTTTTTCATCGGCGTACTCCACTTCCAAGGACTTGTTGATCTCGGTACGCAAGCAATCGAGAATATCGCGGGCAGTGCGGGCGACGTCGGTTTGTTCCATGTGCCGGGGGCGAGGCAGGCTGACGGAGAACTCCTGCTTCACGCGGCCGGGCCGGAAGGTGAGAAGCGCGACGCGATCGCCGAGGCGCACGGCTTCGCGAACATTGTGCGTTACGAAGATGATGGTGCGTCCGGTCTCGGACCATAGGCGCTCAAGCTCGTCGTGAAGAAGGTCGCGAGTCTGTGCGTCGAGAGCGGCAAAGGGCTCGTCCATGAGCAGCACGTCGGGCTCGGTGGCGAGAGCACGGGCCAACGCGACACGCTGACGCATTCCGCCAGAGAGCTGATGAATGTAGCTATCTTTGAATTTCGAAAGATGGACGAGGCGCAGGTAATACTGAACTTTTTCTTCACGCTCGGCTTTGGGCACGTTCTTCATCTTCATGCCGAACTCGACGTTGCCAGCGACGGTAAGCCATGGGAAGAGGCCGAGTTCCTGGAAGATGAGAATGCGATCGGGCCCAGGTCCACTTACCGGGGTTCCGTCGACCAGAACTTTGCCGGAAGTTTGCGGATTCAGGCCGGCAATGAGATGGAGCAGAGTTGATTTGCCGCATCCAGATGGACCGACGATGCAGAGGAACTCTCCGGGTTTGACTTGGAGACAGATGTTGTCGAGTGCGAGCAAACGCTCGCCGGAAGTTGTTTTGTAGCTCAGCGAGATCGAGTCAAGCGCGACTTTCGGAACGACTGGCGAAGCGACGTTGCGACTCGGAAAAGTTGTTACCGATGCGGTCGAATTTGTGACCGAAGAAACGGGCTTGCCATGGAGCACATTCGATCGAACGGCTGGATTAACGTCCGGGGAATATGCGTTTCGAGGACTGGTGCTCATTGGATCGCCTTCTTCCCTTTTTCTGCCAATACCTGATTCAGAAGCGAAAGATCGTACAGACTGGAAAGATCGGGCATTTCACGTCCGAGAAAACCTGCATCAAACGCCGACTTCGCGGCATTCATCAGCGAGCCGCGGAGAGGATCGTAGGTGGCGGTCATACGTCCGAAGGCTTCGTCGAGAACACCATCGGGTAGGGCCTTTCCAGTTTCTTTTGCGATCTGCTGGTTGAGAAGTTTCTTCGCTTGAGGCAAGTTTCCGTTGATCCAGTCGGTAAGTTCGACGTGGGCACGAATCCAGTTCTTGACGAGATCTGGATGATCCTTGAGAAACTGCGTGCGCACGATCAGATGGGCGGCGATGAATTGACCGTTCGGCCAGAGGCTTCGCTCATCGAGAAACAGGTGACCATTGCCCTCTTTGATTAGACGCGTGGCCCAAGGCTCGGGAGCCCAGGCAGCGTCCAACTCTTTCTTGAGAAAAAGGGTTAACTGGTCGGGATTGGCGAGCGGGATTACCTGAACATCTCCACCTTTGTCGGTGGACTTCATGCCGTGAGCCTTCAACCAGGCACGGAGGGCGACATCCTGCGTGTTGCCCATTTGCGGGGACGCGACCTTCTTGCCGTGAAAGTCTTCCGGCTTCTGGATGCCGGAATCGTTGCGGACGACGAGTGCCGCGCCGCCGCTGGTGGCGCCGGCTACGATGCGGAGCGCCTCGCCGTTAGAACGGACATAGCCGGAGATGGCCGGATTGGGGCCGATGTAGGTCATGTCGATGGCTCCTGCAAAGAGCGCTTCGACGGCCGAAGGACCGGCGTTAAAGCTCTTCCATTCGATCTTCACCTGCGAGCCCATGGCTTTGTCGAACCAGCCATTGGTTTTGCCGACCATCGCCTGCGGGTGCGTGATGTTGGGGAATGCGCCGACGCGAATGACGGTTTCGCCGAAAGCTAAAGCGCCCAATAGTAAAACTAGACAAGCCAAGCGAAGGAGCGATCGTGGTGTCATTGACCCTCACCGCGGGCCAACATGGGGAGAATGCTGGGCTCGTTCTTTTTCTTTTTTGCGTTTTTTCGAATGATGGCCTTCGGAGCCAAGCTGGCGGGTTCGCTATTGATCAGGTCAGCGAGCGTCGTATTCTCGAGAATCTTGGCGGCCGCGTCGCGCACAGCGAGAAACACCTTGTAAAGAGCGCTGTGGTCAGCATCACGATCGATCAAAACGCGGAGTTGATCAGCATCGCCAAAGGGGGCGAGGGGGCCGTCAATCAAGCGGATAATCTCGCTCAGTCGGATATCCGAGGGCGAACGGCGGAGGCGGTAGCCGCCCTTGGCGCCGCGAACACTCTCGACCATGCGGGCGTTCTTCAATTCGAGGAGAATCAGTTCAAGGAATTTTTCAGGAAGATTTTCTTCGTAGGCAATGTCGCGAATCCGGATGGCACCCTGGTTGTGACGCCGGGTCAACACCATCATGGCCTGTAACGCGTAGAGGCCTTTTTGAGAAACTTTCATGTGCGCTCCCGACTATCCCTATGTCAGTGATAGGCATTATAGGAAAAAGCAAGCGCAGTGCCAAAGAAATTAATGGGGAAAGGTAAGGAGACTGTGTGGTTTCAGCAAGATACGACAATCAGAAAAGGCGCGAGAAACGAGGTTGTGCAACGCTTTGCACTTTTGGAATGACGACAGTGCGCGTTCTGAGGTTTACGTGGCTTGTTGCAAGCGGTTCAACCCCGCAGGATTAGGATGCTATTTTCTTGAGAAGCGTTACAGGATCCGAAGAATTTCGACGGTGATGTTGTCGGGACCGCCGCGTTCGCGGGCAAGCTCGATCAAAATGCGACCTGCTTTTTCGGCGCTATTACTATCAACCGCATGAAGAATCTCTGGGTCGCGAACTTGCCCCCATAGACCGTCGCTACAAATGAGAAGTACATCTTCGCCTTGCAGGACTTCCGGATGAGTCGGTGAATCCATAATTAAGTCAGGGTTAGTGCCGAGAGCCGCGGTGAGAATATTGCGCTGCGGATGATGTTCAGCTTCGTCGGCGCTGATCATTCCGGCTTCAACGAGGCGACCCACGTAGGAGTGATCGCGGGTGACACGAGTAATCTGTCCATCGCGGATGAGGTATAGGCGGGTGTCGCCGACATGGACGAAGTAGAGAGAGGATTGAGCGTCTCCTCCGGTAGGCTTGACGATGGCTGCGGCGGTGCACGTGGTTCCCATGCCGCGCAGCTCGGGGTGGGCAAAACTGTATTCGCGAATCTGCTCGTGAGCGGCTTGCAAAGCCTCGATGAGCGCCGCCTGCGGGTCATTGCCGACGAAGTCGCGATAGGAGGCCATCAGAGTTTCGACGGCCAAGCGGCTTGCCTCCTGGCCGCCCTCGTAGCCCCCCATGCCATCAGCGACTACGGCCAGACGGCCTTTGCGGAGGAATTGCTGGTCGTCGTCGGCTTCCCAATAGCCGAAAGAGTCCTCGTTATTCTTACGCAAGCAGCCAATGTCGGATTGGCTCGATAATTCAATCCCAGGACGAAGCTTCATCCGGTCACGATTTGAAACGCGGGGATCAAGAGCATAGGAAAATCGCTATCGGGCACAAACAGTGGATTATAAGGGGTCTGGGCTAAGAGGTTCAAACGGGAGGCGCTTACTTGGGACTGAAAACCAGGCAGACTGTGGTTGTGAACTTCAAGGCAGTGGGCGCTTGGCGAGAGCGTGTTCTCCCCTAAATCAAGAACCCGCGGTGGCATCTGCGAGACAGGTGCCGACCGCGGGTCAGAGATCTAGAAAAATTACTGGGTGGGGGGGTTGGTGCAAAGCCCGTCGGGGTTGGTGACGCTGGCAACACCAACGACGTCCGAAGCGATCGGAATGTAAGCCGGAGGCGAGGTAAACGACCCGTAGGTGGCCGTTACGGTATAAGAACCGACGTAGGCGAAAGACGGGGCGGTAGCCGGCGGAACAGCGAAGTTTTCCCAAGTACACTCGAACGGTGAGACAGCGGTGACAACGCCATCCGGGCTCAATTGAACGGTCTGCGGCGGATTGGCGTTCGGGTCGCTGGTGAGAGGAACGTAAAGACCGGAGGAATTGTCGAGCGTCAGGCTACCCGGTGTGATGGAAATCTGGTAGTGGATTCCATCACCAGCAAGCAACTTCTGCGTTCCGTTGCTGTAGTTTCCCCAAGCGAAGAACTGGCCCGGCTGGTCGGTGCCATACAAGTTGACATAGGTACCGACGCCGGTACCGGGTTCCGTATTCGAAATCGAGAGTTGGATAGACTGCAATTTGTTCGATGTTCCGCAGCCTAGCATGCTGAATACGAGCAGCGCGCAGGTTAACGCGGCAAAGAGAGTTTTACGATTCACCGCCAAGTACCTCCAAAAGGAAATCTTCCGCATCGTCGCAGCATCCGTCACATGGCACAAGGTAACCAAAGTCATGACACCGCAAAGAGGCGAACTATTGGCCGATGGCACGTAAAGGGTTGCGAGACAGGCGCGCGGGAAAAGGCGCGGGAGGAGGGCGGAAGAGGTACGTTAGAAGTCGTCTACAATCGGAAGCATGTCTGATCCGCTCACGCCCGGCCAACCCGCGCCAACCGCCGGAACCCCAGTTCCGCCGCCGCCCGTACAGCAAGAGGCGACGGGGACAGAGTTTCATATTGGAGAAGAATTCGGGACTGCGAAGCGGAATTTGCCACCGGTTCGCATTGTGTTGGTCTGTATTGCGGCCGTGGCGGTGGTTGTGGGGATCTTCGCTTTCAAAGAGCGGCCGAAACCGCAGGGCGGTGGCTCGATTGACTTTGTGACAGCGGTCGACGTGCCTGGACAAAGCATAATTCTCGTGGCGGTAACGATTACGCTCCGAAACAGCGGATTGAGGCCGCTTTGGATAAAGACTGTCAAAGCGGAGCTAACCACGGCGGACGACAAAACGATGGAAGACGATGCCGCATCGGCTGTGGATCTGGACCGCTACTACCAGGCGTTTCCGGCGTTGAAGGAGAGTTCGGAGCCGGCGCTTTCTCCTGAAACCAAGTTGTTGCCGGGCGTGGCGCAGAGAGGAACGATCATCGTCAGTTTCGCGGTTGCGAAGGAGGCATTTGCTCAGCGCAAATCTTTGAGCGTTACGATTCAGCCTTACGATCAGGTGCTGCCAGTGGTGCTGAAGTGAGCCAAGTAGCGATCAGGATGGCGAGGACTGCGCTGGTTCGAGTGGCCGGGCGAGGACGCCCGGCACTCCATCGATTCTGTTAGTTGGTTCATTCGATTTATTCGTTTTCGAGTTTCACTTTGGCGGCGGCTAGGGCGGTGCGTTGTTCGCCGGTGACTTTCGGATATTTCAAGTCCATCGCTTCCAAAGCGTCGACAACGGCCTCGGCGACTACGAGGCGAGTGAACCACTTGTTGTCAGCGGGCACGACGTACCAGGGCGCGTGCTCGGTCGCGGTGTGCTGGATCATCTCTTCGTAAGCTTTCTGATAGTCGTCCCAACAATCGCGTTCTTTTAAGTCGGCCGGGGAATATTTCCAGTTCTTGTTTTGATTGTCGAGGCGCTCGAGGAAGCGGCGCTTCTGTTCTTTCTTGGAAAGATGCAGGAAGAACTTGACCACGGCGATACCGTTCCGCGTCAGGTGTTGCTCGAAGCAATTGATGTCTTCAAAGCGCTCTTGCCAGATGCGCTTGGTGAGCAGATTTTTGGGCAGCCGCTGGCTCTCAAGAATTTCGGGGTGAACCCGAACGACTAGAACCTCTTCGTAATAGGAGCGGTTGAAGATGCCGATCTGACCACGTTCGGGAAGCAGCTTCGTGGTTCTCCAGAGGAAATCATGGTGCAATTCCTCTGCGGAGGGTCCTTTGAAAGACCAGACATCGACGCCCTGGGGATTGACGCCAGACATCACGTGCTTGATGGTTCCATCTTTGCCTGCGGCATCCATAGCCTGAAAAATCAGCAAAAGGCCCCAGCGGTCTTGCGCGGCAAGGACGTTTTGCAGATCGCTGAGCTTCTTAACGCCATCGGCGAGGAGTTCCTTGGCTTGGGGCTTGAGTTCGGATTCGAGTCCGTTGGTGTCGGCGGGGTCGTGGTCTTTTAATTTGAAGTGCTTTCCGTTGCCTATGCGGTACCGTTTAAGAAGTTTGCTGATTTTCATAGCGGTTTTGTTTCGTAAGGAAAGTATAGATGGTCGAACTATAACTTTTATCATCTACTCTTATCATCGGACTGTCGGAAATTCACTTGATCATGCGAGCCAGGGTGGCGGGGCCTATATCACCAGAAAAGGATTCACTGATCCCCTCCGGGACTGGATTTGGTAATTTTTCGAGGTCTGCGAGTTTAGGGGAACATCAATGTTGTTGCTCGTATACCGAGCTGTCGGGTGTGGGCTCGTCGTATTCGCGGCCATACTTGTTTTTGTGAGCCATGCTCTGGCCGGTTGTTTCCGGGACTCGGATGACGCCGAGAGACGCGGCGTTCTCGGCAATGGTAATTTCCCGGGTAAGGGGTTGAGCGTTTTCGGGGCCCATGCCTTCACTCCAGATATGTAACAGATAGCGGCCCACGGGAACACTGGCTAGGCTTAGCTGTCCCTCGGAGTTGGAGATTGCGTAAAAGGGCGTGGTGATAGTGATCACGACGGCGCTCATTTCGGGATGAATGTTGCAGAAGATGTAACTGATTCCGGGGCGATCGAAGCGAACCATGCGAGAGGTACCAGCTTCGTAGAGTCCGAGATCGAAGCGCTTTCCCTCGAAGAGAGAAAAAACATTGTGGAAGAAGGGGTCGCGATTGGGAAACTCGACCATGGATCCGGCGGGAACGACGAGGACGTGCGGATCGAAACTTTTGTTCTTCTGAACTAGACGAAGGTTCGGCGATGCGGTAGCCGTCGGCGGAATTGAAGGAATTTCGCTTGAAGTACCAGGAAGCGGGGTTAGCCAGACGACGGTTTCGGGGATGGAAGAATGTTTCGACTTTCCGTTGACCCGTCCGACGACTTCGACGCGGCCGTGGACCGTGGTAGTTGTCTGCGCATGCGATCTGATCGTCGCGGTCGATAGCAATATCGCGACAAAGAAAGCCGCGCATCGGATCGGGATCTGGCGATTGCTCATCGGCTTTATGACTCGTCGCGATCGTTGATCATTTATCAACTCAGTTTAACTTCCTGGCGCGCTGTTGCTGTGAGTTTCACGCGAAGCTCCGATGCTACTAGAAGAGGACTCCCATCATCAGGTTCAATTGCCCGGCGCCGCTGGAACCGTTGGTGATGGTGTAGGTCGTGATATGGCGATATTCGGCGGAGAACAAAAGGTCGGAGCGGGGGCGGTAGATCACGTTGCCGAAGCTGCCTTTATTTCTCGACAGCGACGGGTCGCCGTATGACTGCGAGTAGGGGAAATATTCAAGGTCGCTCGCGTAGGGATTATCCATGCCGAAGGCGCCGTTGATTTCCCATTTATTCGCGGGCCGATATTTCAATTGCGCCCAACCGCCGACAGAGTTTAATCCTTGAATTTGCGTAGTGGGTAATGTGGGATCGCCGCTGAACAAGACGCTGCGGCCGATGCCGCCGTAGAGTCCACCCAGTGCCTTTCCCCGATAAAGTTTTCCGCTTAGCGAGAAGCGGGTATTTATGGGAAGATCGAGATCCGTCATGGCCGCCCAACCGTCGACGTTGCGATTGAAACCATAGTCCTGGCGGCTGTAAAAGGCTCCCACTCCAATTCGTAAGGGCTGCCCGAAGAGATTGCGTGTCCAAGCCATGCGGGTGGCATAGGCGGGTTGACGCGAGGCTTCCCCCGGCCCGGCTTGCCGGTAGTATCCTTCGTTGCCCTGAGTTCCGGGGATGCCGGACGGCAATTCGCCGGCGACAGGATCGAGAATTCCGCCCTGGAAAAGCAATGTGGATTGATCGCCAACCGAGACGCGATGTTCGACCCGTATTTGCGGGATCCATCCCCATAGATTGCCGGCCGAGGAGAGTGCAGGCACGGCCAGAGAAGCGAACGAGGTAGGCGAGTTCGGTGAGAAGAAGATGCTGTCCTGACCGACGATGACGGAGGTGTTGGTCCAGTCCATGCGCATGGTGGCGGTGCGAAGTCGAAGCAAGCCGGAGTTTATGCCGTTGGGAACGGAGGGAAAACCGCCGGCCAAGTCTAATTGCAAGTCGGCGCGGGTCTTGGCGCCAGCAACGGTAGGACCGAAGGCTTCGAAACCGATCTGGGATTGCCGCAAGGTCGCGCCGAAGCTACCACCGGAATCGCCCGGCTGGCGCGGGTAGGCAAGTGTCGGAAGGTCGATGCTGTCGACGGTGCCTTGCGTGCTGGCCAAGTTCATCAGGACGATGCCCGACAGGCGCACGCGATATTTGGAGGCACTTTCGACTTTTGTCTGATATTGGTCATCCACTTTGCCGCTGAGCAATTGATATTCCTCTTCGAGGCTGGCGGCGTGACCGGTCTCTTTCTGGGCTGAGTTGGGAGTTTGATCTTCATTTTGCGCGGCGTAGTTGTCCGCGGTCGGAAGAGTACTTTGAGGATTGGCTGCTTCCGACTCGGAGACTGCATTCACGGACTTCGCCAGAGCGTTTCGCAGGAAGGCAGGCCGCTGCGGAGTGGAAGCGCGGAGTTGATCGAGCTCGCGGCGTAGTTCTGCAGTTTCGGAGCGCGACTGCTGCCAATCAGAACGCATCTCGGCGACTGCGGCCTGGAGCTCATGGACCTGATCACGCAATTCACGGAGCGAATTGGCCGAAGAGTTTTCGTTCGCGGCGAGAGCGGGCGGATTTGCGTTTTGTTGCGCGAAGGCCGATGAGACCATGATGCTTATGCATATTAACCATCGCAATGATGTGAACCGTCGGAGCTCAGTCGCTCTCATGCTGCCCTCCTGCCAAGTAGCGTGTCTGGTGCGTTGCAGTTTTGCATTGCCGATAAACCGTGTAAGGAGATCCGGGGCGGTCTAAAGGCGCGTGGATGCGTTTAAGAAGAGACCGGAAGGCCTTCCCTTCCCCAACAACGTACTGGAGCTTGCCCGCGATCTGACTCGTGCCTTGCCTGACGAGCCTTGGTTGCGGCGCCATTCAACCTTTGACCTTTCCGAACCCAGTCGCGCGAGACGCGCCTACAAAACACTCAGATCAGAGGCCAGTTCCTCACGTGGCGTGCCGTCCCGTCAAAACATTTTCCGTTGATGGACTGAGGGGAAGTTTAATGCGGAACGTCGTCCCCGAAGACGAGGTCTGTTCTACTGCGACATCGCCGCCATGGTCCTGGAGAATCTTCTGGACCACGGTGAGACCCATTCCGGTGCCGTTCTCTTTGCCGTAACTGACAAAGGGCTCGAAGAGACGGTCTCGGATCGCTTCCGCGACTCCCGGGCCGTTATCGGCGATACGGATTTCCAGGTTGTCAGCGACGCGTCTCAACCCGATGTCGATCTTTCCAGCTTGTGACGGCACAACCTCGCAGGCGTTCAGCAAAAGGTTAAGCAGCGCGCGCTCGAGTTTTTTGAAATCGAACCAACCCTCGGTCGAACCTTCTCCGATGATGCGAAAACGAATACGTTGGAATTCGGGATGCGCCTTCACACCCTGGACGGCGCGATCGATGGCAGAGCGAACATCCCCGAAGGTGGGGCGCAAGGATTCGCGGGTGCGTGAGAATTCGAGCAGCGACTCAATAAGGTCGGTCATCTGGTTGACGGCAATCCGTATTTCAGCGTAAAGATCCTCGCGCTGGCTGGGGGTGAGGTTGCTTTCGCAAAGGAACTCAGCGTTGGCCATGATGGCGGCGAGCGAGTGGCGCAGATCGTGGGAAACGGAGCTCGCCATTCGACCGATGGTCGCCAAGCGCTCCGCGTCGAGCAATTCGCGTTGCGTCCGTTGCAAATTCCTCCGCATGCGGTCGAAGGTTCCCGTGACTTCGGCCACTTCGTCCCCGCCCTGTACGGTCAAAGGATAGGCAAAGTCGCCTTGCTCGAGGGCGCGGACCCCGCCGACAAGGTTTTCAAGCGGACGAGTGAAGGTGTGCGAAATGACAAACACGAGAAGAGTGCCCACTAATACAGCGGTCAACCCGAGTCCGAGTAGCAACTCGTTGAGTCGGCTGAGGAAGGCCGTCGCCTGATCGAACGATTTCAGGACCCAGAGATTTAAAGCGGGCGAACCGGGCGTTGGCAGATCGACGGCGGTAGCCAAGAAGCGCTCTCCACCCAGCCAGATCTGATCTCCTTGCGGCGAGGCACCGGCGGCGGTTCTAGGGGCTACGCGAAGCAACTCGGACTCTTCGGAGGGCTTGAGCGTGCTACGGACCAAGGTGTCGCCGTAGCGAAAGGCAACTTCACTGGCTGCTACGCGGCTGAGTTCGCGAGCGAAGTGGTCGTCAATTTCGTAGCCGAGCAGGAGGTATCCGAGAACCTGCTGGCGACTTGCGGGACCGAAATAAATGTCCTGCAGGAAAACTTCGTAGAGATGGCCTTCAACGTACCACCAATGATGCGTTTCTTCGCGGGCGACCGCTTGCGCGAAAAAGTCTTGACCCTGATGGGTCGTAATTTCCTGGGGGGTGGCTTGCAGGGCCATCACGCGTCCGGAGGAATCAGCCAACAACAGCAGGTCGCTGCCGGCAATCTTCCAAAGATCTCGAGAGGCATCCTGGATGGTCGCGGGATCGTGCGTGGTCATCAGAGCGCGCACGTTCGGCAGGTCGGCGAGGAGAGCCGCCGAGCGTTCAAGAGTGATCTCGCGTTGTTTTTGAAAATTGTGGAAGGCGGAAATGGAATTGTGCAGATCGCGCCGGATGCCCAGACGGACTTCTTGTTGGACGGTGTTGCGAACTACGAGCAGAGTGGTGAAGGTGAGGGCGGCCGAAACGGCGACCATAGAGAGGAGGAACTTGGTCCGCAACCGAATTCCACCCATGGTTAAACCTCGATTTCTCCCGTTGGAAAATTCAGGTGCGCCGGTGCAGCACATCTGAAATTGTGAATTATTCGTCATCCGCAGGACCGGCGGGCGAGACGACCGTCACCACACCAGCAGCGACAACGACTAGGGTACAAATTTGTAACCCGAACTGTGCACAGTGCGGAAGTGGAGGGGATTGGCGGGATCTTTCTCCAGTTTCTGGCGCAGGCGCAAAATATGATTGTCGACCGTTCGCGTGCTCGGATAATTCTGATAGCCCCATACAAAATTTAGTAACTCTTCGCGGGACAAGACGCGCTCCGCATTCTGGATCATGAACCGTAGAACCTTAAACTCCTGCGCGGTTAATTGCACGAGATTGCCGTCGCGCCATATTTCCATCTTGGTGAAGTCGACTTTCACGTCGGCGAATGTGATTGTTTCGCTCAAAGGAACGCGAGTGGAGCGCCGCATAGCGGTCCGTACGCGGGCGAGAAGTTCGCGGGGACTGAAGGGTTTCGTCACGTAATCGTGCGCACCTAATTCCAGAAGGAGGACTTTATCCATCACTTCGGTGCGGGCGCTGAGGATGATGATGGGTAATGAGGGGGCAGCCTGGCTGATCTCGCGACAGACGTCCTGGCCGGGCGTTCCGGGAAGACTGAGGTCCAAGACGAGGACCGACGGAGTGGCCGCACGAAACATTTCGAGACCGACCGCGCCATTTCCGGCGATATCGACGGTAAATCCCTCGGCTTCAAATAGCCGCTTCAGAGCTTTTTGGACGGCACGATCGTCCTCAATCACCAGGATGCGCTCGGAAGTGGAGGAAGCCATTTCCATGGTTAGCGTTCCCGCTGCGGCTGACAGTCCATTCTTGTTCACAAAGCCCCCGACGCCACAATTGGCATGAATCATACTCCTAAACTGTAGCGTGATATCAGCGGTTTAGCGCACTTTCAGACAGAAAGTGACATAGATTTGACAATTTGTAGACAAGGCGAAATTGGGTGATCGGGCCATCAGTTTCATCTGAAATGTGAGACCCCAGAGGAACTGGAGAATGAGATTGTCACCGGAGATATCGCAGAGTCGACGTTCGGACGTGGCGTACGCGTTCCTGTCGCAATCGACGGACGATACGCCATCAGCAGAGCGGTGGCGGAAACGAAAAAGGCTGAAGCAACAGACACTTGAGACAGGCGGGGGATATCGATCATGGGGTCTTGGATAGCAGAGGTGCTGCCCTGAGCCCGATTCTGACTCGACACGAACCTGATCGACTCCGCCCGCAGCTCTCTAATAGGTAAAGGACTGCAATGTGCCCCCCTGAGTCCCGTCCGGGCCTGCACTATTGATGTATCCGGTGCGATTGCTCGGATTCAATGCGATGTACGTCGCGACGACACTTGAGGCGTCGGAGAAATTGAAACCATTCAACGACTCCACGAAATTTCCCTTTGTATCGTAGACCTGAATGCTGCTCCCCGGAGCTGTGCCCGAGACCTGCTGCGCCACAAAGAACAGCTTGTTCACGGGATCGAACTCCACATCGGTCCCGCTGGTCAATTGTCCCGCATCCGGCAAAGCCACCAGGAAACCCGTCTTCTTGACCAAGTCGTAGAAGGTAATGTTGCCGTTCAGTTCGGTAGCAGTGACGGCGATTCCGTCTTCTGAATCGACGGCGATCCCGTTGACAGAACCCGGACCAAGCGGTGGCTCGGGAATGCCAGCGAACTGTGTCACCTTTCCCGTCGTGAGATTGGCTAGCGCAATTTGCGGCGCTGGACCCCCGACCGCTCCCGTCGAAGTCGCAATCACTGCCTCGTTGGTCACAGTGTCATAGGCCATCACGGGAGAGTAGCCAGAGCCAAAAAGCTGATCGGTGAGATTGACAATTGGTCCAAAGGTGTTCGCGCCTACGTTTGAGCCAAAGACAGAAGAGGTAAACTGGCCGTTCTGAAAGTAAAACACTGCCGTGGTCGCGAAGCCCTGGGTGCGGCTCACCCCCAGAATGATGTCCTTCACAGTAAGTGGCGGCTTCCATGTGCCCGCTCGTTTATTCTTGTCTAAGGGACTCAACTCTTCGTAGACGCGGTTGGTCACATAGATCCCGTGCGACTCCTCCTCGTGCTCGATCAGCCCTATGCTTGGTCCCACAACTCCTTCGGTCAAAAAGTCGCCGTTGTTCTCTGTCTTCTGTACCACTTTCAGAATCTTTCCGGTCGCCTGATCAAAGGTTTCCACTGCGGCCAACGTCTTGCCGTTAGGTAAGAGCTGACCTTCCGTTAGAACGCCTTCGGTGCCGTTCTGGTCGATGTCGAAGCCGAAAATGCTTCCGCCAAACTGGCTGTTCACGAAGGTTGTGCCGGCACCCACTTGCGCGATACCGCCGCGATCGACGGGCGGCTCAGCCGAGGCCGTGAATGGAGGAGCCAAAGAGCACATGCAAATCAGCGCAAAGACTTTTACAGCCCGGAGGAGGGGAGATTTTCGGTTTTTCATGATTCGATCCTTGATTGGCATTCGCGGATTTGTCAGCTATTTGTAGTCGATCGGAATTGCCCGGCGATGGTATCGTCGCGCGACGCCATTCGTGTCACGCTGAGGTCAGAAAATTGTAAACATTCCGTCACGGGACCAACTTCCACGCGCAGATTCCGAAGGGCTGGATCGGATTCGCAGATGCTTGTCCATGCTGAACTCGCCCTGATTCGTTGACAAACTTCTAGCGTAGCCACTAACGTTAGTCACGAACAATGACCCGTCGCGAATCATCTTACGTCCGAGTTGCCAAAACGATCGTTGCCACGGCGGTCTTCGCAGCTCTTCTATCGTGCGGCGATCCGAAGAGTCAAGCGCCCGCAATTGTCGTAACTTTCCTTTCGACGCCTCCGACTTCAATCAACACGGGATCCACAGTTGGCATTACCGCGGCAGTCGCGAATGATCCGCAGAATGGCGGCGTCAACTTTACGTGCGCTCCGTCGGCTAGTTGCGGTTTTTTCAAGCCGCCACAGATCGCGAGCACGATTCCGACCTGCTACGCGGCACCCGAGACAGTTCCAGAGGGCAACACGGTTACCATCACGGCGACGTCGGTTACGAACCCGACCAAATCGGTGACGTCGGCTCCCATCACGATTCTCGTCGGCAGTTCTACGCAGCCTTGCGCGCCGTAAGGCTGGACTGAAGAGCCTAATTTTGGTAACTTCGGGTGGCATTGACTTCCCGCCGGTTCGTCCGCAGAATAGATGTAGTTCTTTGATAGGCCAAACCCACCAGTGGGGGCGTCACGGCTTCGACGGAGATGCTTGCGGCCAAGAGGCATGTCGGGGTGCACACACCCGTAATCGAGTGCAAAATGATAATTGCCAATCAACAGATGGCATACGCAGCTTAATTAATTAAGTTGCCGTCCTCCGCGGCTTCGCCCGTGGGTTGCGGTCAGGACGTCACACAGCGGGCCGCTCTTCTCAGCTACGTCTGGGCTGGGAGGCTAAGATCTCAGGCTAGCGGCTAGCGTTTCTTGTCCGTTCTGAGCGTGGGTCGCGAACGTCCTGGGGTAATGCCCAGGGCATGAACGTGAATAAGCATGTAGTCTCTTGACCAGTAACATTTTCGGACGCGGGTTCGACTCCCGCCGCCTCCACCACGCTTAAGTTGTTGAAAATAAACGTTATACAAGAACACTCCTGAAAAGTGTGCAAGGTTTGTGCAGGGTCGCAGAGAGCGTGGTAAGGTTCCGCCCATGGAAGTCATCGTCTGGACCCGTCACTCTTCCACCTGTCCGGAGCGAGCCAATCGCTTCTCCCGCCGATTTAACTGCACGAAACATCTCTATTGGCACGTGGGAAACAGGCCTTCCGCAAGAGTGCCGAAACAAGATCATGGCAGCGCGCCACGGCGATGGCTCGCAAGATCGAGCTCGAACACCAACAACGTCATGATGTCGAAGCACCCACAAGGCCAGCCGAACCTGCAACGATTGCCCATGCCGTGTCCGCCTATATATCGGTAAAGCGGGACATAGAGAAGCGCGACGAACAGACCGTCTACAAATATGAAGTGCTTCTGGAGAAGCAGCTCTTACGGCGGGCGGACGAACTCGGATGCGACTACCTCGTCGACCTCACAGGCGACTATCTGGAGAAGTTCGTCTCGCGCTGGCTGCGGGTCAGCTCCCCGATGCTCCGAGGAAATCCGACAGTACGCCGAGGAGGACAACCCCCAGGGGTATTGACCCAGAAATCCAGCGGAAGCGAAAGATCAACAATCCCCTGGGCGCTCAAGAAGAAACAGGAACGTCTATCCGGCTTCTTCAACTACTGTGTAATGCGGGGATGGATCGACAAGAATCCCGTCAAGGGACTGAGCCGCATCGATGCGGCGAAGCCGCCGACACTCTACTTCCCTCCCGACGAATTCGACAAGATCATAGACTCGACTTACCTGTACGACCGCAAAGCGGTCGAGAAGACAGAGATGATCAACAACGCATCCCGCTTGCGTGTGATGATCCTGCTTCTGCGCTGGAGCGGTCTTGCTCTGGGCGATGCTATTTCTCTCGAACGCACCGGGCTGACGGATGACTATAACCTCTTTCTATATCGCCAGAAGACGGCCGTGCCCGTCTATGTGCCTTCCACCCTTCGTCGCCGATGCCCTTCGCAATATTCCTCCGGGCGCGAAGCCCAACCCCAGATATTTCTTCTGGAGTGGCAATGGAGAGCTGCGCAGCTCGGTGAAGACCTGGCAGCGTGCATTCCGGCGTCTCTTCGAGATCGCTGATCTGAGGAAGGAAGACGGCAGCAGCAAACGTTGCTTCCCCCACATGTTCAGAGACACGTTCGCGGTGGAGTACTTGCTGGCTGGGATGCCGCTGGAGCAGGTGTCTTTGCTACTCGGCCACGACAGCGTGAAGACAACTGAGAAGTACTACTCTCCCTTTGTAAAAGCACAGCAGCAGCAGCTGATAGCCAGCCAGCACGCCGCGTGGCGGCAGATGAAGATAGATCCGACTACGGGGAAGTCGACCTCGTCGGCCTGATTATTGGTTCCTTCCCTCACACACTTCTTCTTAACCGCGCGGTCCTAATCGGCCTTTTCCGGTCGGCATAATGGTCGAGGCTTTCGAACTTGTCGATTGCCTTTACTAACCGGGCGTCCATTATTTGTTATTTGGTAATGCGGCTGGGATGCACATCTTTCTTTTCCATTCAACCAATAAGTGTTAACCACGCAATTATTCTCGTCGCGTAGAGCCGCTATTGGCGCGCCTGAGTGTGCCAAAAGGGTCTAGAAGCATTTCGACGGCACTATCTAACTACGCCTTCTCTCGATCCCCGCGAACTGCTTGTGGCAGGTTAAAGAATGCCGGGAATCCCTCGCCTTGTCCGAGTAACACAGCGAAGAAACCGTACGGGTGCGGGTACTTTCAACGCTGAACGGAAACTGATATATCTGTCCATACTTTTGCGATGATTTTGGAAGACGCCGCCAACACTGGTGCGTTCCCCGAAATCAACAGCTGCGGAAAACAAAACCTTCGAGCGCAAATCGCGCACAACTGGTTCGGCGCGACGGGGTAACGGGGCCGTTCCTCTCCCGCAATCTCTTTCGCTCACTCAGTTGTTCACGCCGCTTTCTGCAGTTCCGTTCTACCGCATTTTCGGGGCATTGGGCGCAACTGAAGGCGAGTCGAGTCTAAAACCATTTTTTCACTTACCGTTTTCAGAACTGAACGCTTTCTTTCCTCTTGTTGTAAAGACACGGCACAATTCAGCACACATCTAGCACGCAATTTGTTAAAGTTGCTCGCTTAATAGCGAGTGCAGAGACTTACCGACAGTAAGTCTACGGGTCAACTATGCTGTTGGGCCCAGGAGGCTGCCGTGACAGCGTAGCGTGGTTGGTTTTACAACGACATACAACAATGCGAAAAGAGTCGGGCATCTTCCTCAACGGGAGAGAACGATAATCCCCCTGCTCCCCTGTCACTTATGCCCTGCTAAACGCGCGTCTCGAGTATGCTCAAAGTCAGCCTTCTTAAAGTTGACGATCGCGTTAGTGATGAGCGGCTTTGCCCAGAAGCCAACACTAAGAACACACCCAAAAGTGACGTACAGAAATGCCACTCCCGTACGAAGACCGAAATGGTCTCCGATTCGCCCGATAATTACGGGCACCACTGCGCCGCCCATAATTCCGGTGCTCAAAATTCCGGCCAAGGAACCGTGATGCTCAGCGACCGAATTGAGCCCCAGCGAAACCAGGATCGGCCACATCACCGATGCAAAAAATCCGATTGCAGGAAAGGCTATGACCGAAACACTCGCTCGGCCGAACAGAGCGGCGGTCAAACACAGAAGCGCACCGAGGCAAGCGCCTATCAAGACGTATCGGCTATCAAACATTTTCAAAAGTAACATTCCGATAAAGCACCCGGCCGTGAGCAGCCCCCAAAACCAGGACACTGCGGTTGCGCCGGTGGTGTGGGGGTCGTAGCCGTGGTATTTCGACAGAAATTCTGAGATCCAGTTCGCAGTACCTTGTTCCGAACCAACGTAGGTAAAAACGCACAGAAAAAAGGCCCAGACCATGGGCTTGCGGAACAAGCTGCCGTATGTCTGGAGCGATCCAGCTTTCTCGTCCACAGTAAGGTCCACGCGCGGGAAGCGGCTGAAGAAAAGAACTACAACCATGGCTAAGGTAAACACTGCAAAGATCCAATACATCGAAGCCCAAGGCAGCGAGGGAGGGGTGATCCTGGCTAGAATTTCTAGCAGGCCGTTTCGGCCGGTGTGCTGGTTGCCAAGATTCAGCACAAGATAGGAATACAGGTATGGACTTAGGAACGAGGCGCTCCCGAATACCAACTGGGCAAAAGCAGAGTTGAAGGCAAAATGCTCTTCTCCACCCGAGACCCGCAGCAGAGGATTGATCGCGGTTTGGAGGGTAGCCATGGCCGATCCCATTACAAATAGCGAGACAACGGCCACAGCATAGCTGGGATGGAAGGCAAAACTGAGTGAGCCTACCGTGCCGACCAAGAACGCCACGATCATGACTGGCTTTTCACCGAAGCGTTCCACCAGAAAGCCAGCGGGGATTGACAACACGCCATATGCGATAAAGAAAGAGAACGGTAGAAAGGCTGCCGCAGCTAGACTCACTTTAAAGCTGCTGATAATGTCTGGAACGATAGGTCCGAGTATATTGGTCAGCAATGACATCACGAAAAAGGTCAGGAATACAATCGCAACCATGTATCGGTTTCTAGGCATGGATCGTGAGGTCATCTGCTATTCCTTTGTCGTAACTTTGGAAGCCAGTTCAAAACGGCCAGGCTCGCGTCCGGCCTGAGCAGCCAAGGCTAGGGTAACCATCTGCACAGGCAGCATCTCGAGTATCGAACGAATCGACGGTGGCCCTGACGGCAGACGACAGGAGGACGAAGTCGCACCTTCACCGATCATCGCGGCCCGTCCGCCTTTTTCACGAATGTCCGCGAAGAGTGTCTCGTTCAACTCGAGCGTCTTAGCTTCGCCAGCAAAGACAAGAACAAAGGTCTCATCGCTGAGCATTTCGAATGGACCGTGGCGGAAGGCTGCACTGCTCATGCCCTCGGCATGGAAGTGGTCGGATTCCTTAATCGTCAAAGCGCCCGTTCCAACCGCGGCAAGTGAAGGTCCACGGCCGACGAGGAACAGGTTGCGAGTGCCCCGAAGGAGTAGCAAAAGTTCTTGTACATGTTCTTTCCAGGAGGTTAGATATGCGCGAACTGCTGGGCTGGCGGTTACAAGTTCCTGTCGGGTGCGGTGCAAATCACGTTCGCAGACAATATCCCCCAGCCACACCAAAGCCATCAGCGAGGCGAGATAGGTTTTACAGGAGACCGAAAATTCCACACCGGCCCGAGTGAGGATAGTTGCGTTCGCATAATCGGCTAAGGGACTGTGCGGTGTGTTCGTTACCGCAATCACGGGGGACTTGCCTCGGTTCATTTCCAGCAAGCGGACGACTTCGGCACTCTGCCCGGACTGCGAAACCGCCACAATCAGTGTTTTTTCGTCGAATAGCCGATTTTGATAGTGGAGAAGTTCGGATGTTTCCACCATCAAAGTTGTGAAATCATGACCGATGAATTCGAGGTAAAGGGGATGCAAAGCATGGAAGGAAGAGCCCATGCCGGTAAGAACGACCCTTTTAAACTTGCCTTCTCGTACGCAGCCTGCGAGCCGACAAAGAGGTTCGGAGACTTCAAGCCCAGAAAGTGTTTCTTCGAGAGCGCGCGGTTGATCAAGAATATCGAGAAGATATGCGCCTTCGATCATTGATGAATCAGCTGGCACGAGTTTCGCCCTCCAGCCCAAAGCGGTGATGCCAGACTCGGGCGGCCCCGATTAAGTTTGAGTCATCGCCGAGTGAAGCCAATGCCAGTTCGGTTTTGTCGAATGGGACCAAGCGGCAACTGGCCACAATGGTTTTACGAATTTCGTCGAGAAAGAGCGTGGCGCTTTTCATGACACTCCCACCCAGCACGATGATTTCGGGCACAAATATGGTGACAAGATTGGCGAGACCTAACCCGAGATAATGGCTCTCGTTCCTGACGGCGCGCATCGCCCAATCGTCCCCTTGCCGCGCGAGTTCGCAGATTTTCTTTGCCGTCAGATCGATAGGGTGGGCGTACGTGGAAGGTGCATTTCTCCGCAGCCACGCGACCATCGCAGGCCCGGCAGCCAGTGATTCCCAGCACCCCGCAAAACCACACACGCACGGCGGTCCGGACGGATCAAGGAGATGATGGCCGATTTCGGGGTGCGACTGGTCTACCCCACGGTAAAGTTGCCCGTCGAAGAGCAACCCTGTCCCGATTCCGGTTCCGACCGTCACATAAATCAGTTTTCTCTTATTCCGGCCCGCGCCCCAACCGGCCTCACCCAGAGCGGCGGCGTCGCCATCGTTCTCGATAGCGACTTTGACTTGGAAGGCTTGCGCGAGATCTTGGACGGGATTCTCCCCTTTCCAGTGGGGGAAGAAATTGACTTCGCCGAACTCTCCCGTGAGCGGGTATACCGGTCCTGTCGATCCAATCCCGATGCCGGAGATCTGCGAGTTCGCCGTTCGCGCCGTGGCGCGAAGCATCTGCGCGATGCGCTGCAGTGCTTCCGCATAGCCACGATCGGGCTCAGTCGCGCACTCCAATCGTGCCAAAACTTTGCCCTCATCGTCGATCGCTCCAACCGCTATTTTGGTCCCGCCGATATCTACTGCTCCAATCAATGATGTCTCCTCTTCTTCTTGCTCTTGCGCTACTTCCACTCGAAAACTTGCCCTTCATAGGGTCCGATATCGATCTTGAATGTCTCCCCAGAGACTGGGACCGGCGTCGCCCCTTGCGGCGTAATCCTTGCGATGGAATGCAATCCTCCAGAGGCTGCGATAGTCACGGATTCGGTAGCCGCGCCGTGATTCGTCACGACCGCATATCCATGCGTAGTTCCACTCAGGGCGGAGACTTCCACTGACGGTTGGTTGCTATGAAAGAGCGGCTTTACTCCTGACCATTCGCGGAAGCCCTCGTAGATGAGGTGCGTGTTTTCGGGTTTGTCAAAAGCGGCAGGTAAATTTGCCAGGTAAGATTCCAACGGGTAGGCGCTGACCAATGTTTTTCCGGAACCAATAGTGTTAGTGACAAGGGCAGGCCGATTGTCCTGATCGACCGCGACGATCGTACCGCCCCTGACTTCCAGGATTGCTCCCCAATAACGCGGCGTTGCGGAAGGCACTGCGTAGTGAAAAGTGTCTCCTACTTTAAGGTTACCGAAGGGCGCGACAATCTTTAGAGTGACTTCGTCTTTCGGATTCGCATCGACCATTCTTACGCCGAACAGCGATTCCATGTCGGGGATTGCAGCGTCGGCGGCAACCGACGCGTAGAGCACGCCTCCTTTGGCGACATATTGTTTCGCTTTTTCCCAGAAATCGGAGTGAACATGAACCAGAAAACTATCGGTGCTGGTCAGAGGGGATGGCAACAGCACCATTGGGCGTTTCTGCCAGTCGCCATACTCACGCGGAAAGTCAGCCTTGATACCAGCCCGGCGCGCCAGTACAAAAGAGGACAACCATGAACCGGTGATCCATTGATTTTCTTCACTGAAATTCGGTTGGGACTGACCAACTACATTCGCCCCTTCGTCGGTCGATGTGTAGGGAACCACTTCGGGGCCGGTCAAGCCAAAGTGAGAAAAATCGCCATGCGGTTTCGACCATTCATAGGGGACGATGATGGCGGCTTCGGCGGGCGCAGGCTCTATTCCCGCGAGATCGAGTCGCGCGATAGTATCTTCAAATTCCTTAAACATTTTCGCCGATGGTCGGTCTTTCCCGTCCCAGGTGGTGAGGCCGAATTGGGTCTCATGCGGAGAGCGCAGATAGGGCACCTTATGAAATTGATCTGGAGCAGCGTCCGTATAGCACCAGATGAGAAATCCGTTTGCCCCCGCGCCCAGCCCTGAGTAGAGGCTGGCTCGCAGAAAATTCGCAATTTCCCCGGAACTATATTGCGCGGACGAAGCACCGATCTCCTGCACCATGACCGGCTTCCCGGCGCCTCCCGACAAGGCGGTCTCGAACGCCGAACCATAAGTGCCGCGTTCGGAGAGCATCGCGTCGGGAAAAAGCTTGGGAGCGTAAATCGAATAGGGGTGAACGCTAAAGAAGTCAGCCTCTTCACGGAGATTATCAGGACGAAATGGTCCACGTCCCACATCCTCCATACTGGTCCCGACCACGATCGGATGGAGCGAATCATGGCGACGGATCGACCAGGAAAGCAGCCGAGTCCAGTTAATCGCCATCGCGTCCGTGGTGCTGTCGGGCACAATCCAAAAGGGGGGCTCGTCCGTAAGATCCCAGCCAAGAATTGCCGTCTCTTTTCCGTAGCGGCGCGCAAGTTCGCCGACATGATCGGTCTCGATCCTTAGCATATCGGGGTCCGAGTGGGGGTGCCTGCCCTGGCGGTAGGGCGCGTCCCAGTAGGCCTCGCCGACTTCGCCGCCGATTAAGAGGCTTGGGTGAAGATAAATCTGATAACGATTAGCAAGCGCGATGAGGAAATCGAGCTTTCGAAACGCCTCTGGATCGTAGTCGCCAGGACGAGGCTCGAGCCAGGCCCAAAGGAAATCCAGACGAATGGTATTAAAGCCGAGCTCGTGCATGCGCGCAAAGTCGGCCTCGATTGCTGCCGGATCCCACTGGGTCGGCCATTGCATGGCCGCTTTGGCAGGCACCCAGTTTGCTCCGACCGGAATAAAGCGATGGCCTTCTCGGGAGAAATAGTTTCCTTCAAGCCGCACTGCCGGCAAATGTAGGGATGACAAGCCGGCTGCTGGAAGAGCGCTGTGGTCTCTCTCTTTCGAATATTCCCGCGTCTGCGCAGAGACTGATGCCCACAGAAAGAAAATGGCCCCAACTACGAGTGCGGTAACCGGAACCTGCCGAGTTTGTCTGAACTGCATGATTCTGTTCCCTCTTCACCCATCCCGAAACACAAGCCGAGGCCGAATGCGGTGAATCCGTGAACACCGCCGAGCGCTACCTCACTTAGTACTAAAACGAAACATTGACCGAAACTTGGATCTGCCTCGATTCGTGCAAAGTACTGGTAATCTGCCCCGCGGTTGGAGTATCGACCAGGTTATTTGGCAAGGCAAACTGCGGTGTATTGAAGAGGTTGAAAATCTCGCCCCTCAGTTGGAGTTGGCCTCGCTCCCTCAATTTGAAATCCTTAAAGACGGAGAAATCAGTGTCGTAGAAGGCAGGCCCGCGCAGAGTGCCACGGCCAGCATTTCCAAACATCGTGGCATATGCAGTTCCGGGCGGGGGCGTTGGCTGACCGGGAGCTACCGCGGGAAATGCGAAGGCCGCTGGATTGTACCAGCAATTGATATTTTGTCCGGCGGCTGCAGCGCAGCCTTGAGTCGGACCACCGTTGTTACCGCCATCGAAACCAAGCGCAACGTTCGAAAAATTGTAGGGATCTCCAACTCGATCGGGGCGCGGTCCGCCGGAACCCGTGTTGGTCGGATCAAACGACAAATACGGCGTGAAGGCCTGGCCTGAGTATATCGAGATGATGCCGTTCAGCTGCCAACCCCCGGTCAGAAGCCCTAACGGGCCAGGGTTGCGGAGGTAACGCCGCCCGGGTCCAAATGGGAGTTCATAAGACCATGCCGAGGTGAACTGGTGTCGAAAGTCTGGAGTAATGTCCCCACGCTCAGCGCGGAGGTTGTAGGTGTCTTGCGGTTCACCGTCGGCGCTCGGCGTTTCACTTTCGGTAGCTTGGCCAATGGTGTGCTGCCACGTGTAACTGTTCAGCATGCTCCAACCTTTGGATGAACGTTTTTCGAAGCGCACTTGCAAGCCGTGATTTATCAAGCTGATATCATGCCCCTCCGTGCGGATGGCAGCGATGTTGGGAACGGTCGAATCATAGGGCCGTCCTTCGTTTCCGGTAGGTCCGGAAAAGTTTTGCCAGGTCGGAGTTGTAGCCTGATTCAGATTTCTCAGAAACGTCAGATGGACTCCGCGCGTTCCTTCGTATCCAATCTGAAGCACCATGTCTTTCGCCAACTGGCGCTCGACGTTAAGGTTCCATTCTTCAATGTAGGTGGTGGGGTTATGGAAGTAGGCCGCGCTGGCTCGTCCGCTCGGATTGGCGATGGTCGAAAAACTAATCGGAGGTGGCCCCTGAGAAAGGATCATCACCGGAGTCGGCCCGAGCGAGGCAGTGAGCGACTCGCTCCCATAGACGCCGGGCAAATCGTTGTAGGCGAGCTCGGTGTCGTTCTGGTCTGCCTGCTCGTCATAGAAAATTCCATATCCGCCACGTATCGCTGTTTTATTGTCGTTGCCTACAGAATAGGCAAAGCCGATGCGCGGAGAAAAGTTCTTCCAATTCGTTGCGACGTCGCCCGAGCGGCTGGTGCCGGGAGTAACGCCGGGAGCGACAAACAAGCCGGTCGCGAAGTCGAAGTTCGCCAGGCGATTATGCTCTTCGACCATGGGCGTGTACACGTCATAGCGCACGCCGAGGTTGAGAGTGAGTTTGTTCGATAAGCGATAGTCATCCATCAGATACGTGCCGAACTCCCACCAGCGCATACCGAAGGGCCCGGTTTGCGTATCCCGAAAGAGACTCTGCGTGTAGCCGATGAGAAAGTCGGCTAGAGGATCGTTAGTGAATTGACCGGTATAGAAGAAGTCTCCGTGAGGGTTCTGAACTTGAAAGAAACCGTGTTCGCGACGCCGCAAGTCGCCTCCCATCTTGAAGGAGTGCTTTCCATGAATATAGGTAAATCCATCGAGCAACTGATAATTGTCTTCCTTCAGAGTTTCCGGAAAATAGTCGCCGTTTCCCAAGGAATTCAAACCACTGATCTGGATATTCGGCAGACCACCGGTGATCGGGTTGCTGGGATCATTAATTCCGGGAATCCCTAACTGCGTAGCCAATGGCTGTCCCTGAAAAAACGGAACCGCATCCACCACATAACGACTGTAGCCCATCTTCAGTTCGTTGATTTTGGTCCCGGAGAACGCCTGTACATCGCTCAAGCCCGCCAGCAGCGACTTGTTTTTGATGTTGCCGGTAAAGGAACCGCCTCCGGCGATACCCGGGAACGGGTCGGGATTATGATCCTGCACATTGCCATAACTAAAGATGCCAAAAAAACTATTCTGCAAACTGATCTGGTGATCGACACGGACATCGAATGCGTCCTGATTGTTGCGGTTGACCGGATTGTAGAGAAACAGATCCCCAATGCCGGGGCAACGTTCGGCTGCGGAAAAAGCGCCACCGTATTGAGCGCGGCTGGATCAAGGCACGCTCCACCCGTGGGACTGGGACAAGACGGTATCACGTTCGGACTCGCATTGTTATTTCCCATGAATTGATTGCCCGTGACCGGATCAATGATGACGGTCGGCGAAGGACCGGTTAACAGGTCGGAGAAATTTCCTCCAACCTCGGAAGGGCTAGGCACAGGAGAAAGATAGGTCTCGGAAGTGCGGATGCGCCGTCCCTGATAATCCGCAAAAAAGAAAGTTCGATCTCGAATGATGGGCCCACCCAAAGAGCCTCCGAATTCGTTGCGTTTGAAACCCGGAATGGGCGCACTCGGATCGTCGAAATAGTTTTTCGCATCCATAAACGAGTTGCGGAGAAACTCGAACGCGCTCCCGTGAAAGCGATTGGTCCCTGCTTTCGTCACCACGTTCACGACCGCCCCGCCTTTTCCAATGTCGGCGCTGAAGTTGTTGGTTTGAACTTTGAATTCCTGAATCGCATCAACCGGAGGTTCGATCAGCTCGAAACCAATCTGTTGCTCGTTGTTGTCGAATCCGTTTAACAGGTAGTTGTTGTTCGTGGCCCACAGTCCATTCACCTGGATCGAACCATTGCCGCGCTCATCCTCGGGGATATCGCCCTGCTGCACATTGCCGGTGCTGCCAGTACTCGCCGGACCCATGTTCACTCCGGGGCTAAGATAGGCGAGCTGAATGAAATCTCGTCCATTGAGCGGGAGTTGGTGAACCTGGCTTTCACCGATCACCTGCCCGATCGACGAAGTTTCCGATTCCACCAGCGGCTCAGCGGCCGTGACCGAGATTTGTTCCTGCACCGATCCCACGACCAAAGAAAAATCCACACGTACTACTTGATTGATATCCAACTTGAACGCGGCTTCAATCGCGGTTTTGAAGCCGGCTCGCTCCGCTTTCACCGTGTAGGTTCCAGGTTTCAATTCCGTCACCACATACTCGCCTGCGCTGTTGGTATCGATCTTTTTCTCGGCGTTCGTCTGAGTTTCCGTGACGGTGACGGTGGCCGCCGATGCGATCGCGCCCGAAGCATCTCGAACCGTGCCAACAATTTTTCCAGACTCGACCTGAGCCTCCGCCGCGACGGAGGTGCAGAGCAACCAAACAATCGCCACGAGAAAGCGGGCAATCTTTAAATGAGAAGTCGGGAGTGAGGATGCGATGGTCTTCGGGATCTCAATGCCGGTGTTCATTGAACCGTTCTCCTAATGAAAACGTATATGAACCTCATATGCTTCTATGATGTCAAGATGATTCGAAAGCCGGCCACGTCTTAAGGGCAGCGACAGCAACTCAGTCAATCGACAAGATGCCCATTTTCAATGTTTTATACAGGTTGGCAAACTCGGTTGGCGACCCCGCTAAAAAGCATGGTGCAAACATGATAGATACATTGTATATTACGTTGCTCAAGATGCGAAAGGAGATTCCGCTTGGCACAGATAGCCTCTGTCTCTGGCTCGGTCACGGTCGACAAACTTGGTCTGACCGTTGACGTCCACAGTTTCGTGCCCTACTACGTGCAGATTGTCGATCATGTCCGTGACCTGATCAAGAAGAACAAGTTGATCCAGGGACAAGTCTTTTGTTCTGAAGGAGAGATTGCCCGCGCCCTCAACATCAGCAAGATGCCCGTCCGGCAAGCATTTCAGAAACTGCGTTCCGAAGGGCTACTCGTGATTGCCAAAGGGAAGCGGCCAATCGTCGGCACGGGACGTGTCCCTTGGAATTTTCAACAACTGCGTGGCTTCAGTGAAGAAATGCGCAGGCGAGGCCTTAATCCGTCCGCCCGCCTGCTGAGCATGGGCTTGGAGGATCCTGACCTAGAAGTCGCGCAAGCCTTGAAGTTAACCCCAGGAGAGCGCGTGTATCGTCTCCGACGACTCCGTTCGGTCGATGAAGAAGCAGTCGCGGTGGTCACAAGTTATCTCCCTGCGCGTATTTTCGCAGGGATCGACAAACTGAACTTGGAGAAACAATCGCTCTATGCCATTTTCGAAAGTAGTTACAAGCGCAACCTGCAGTGGGCGGAGGAAGTGATCGGCGCCGTGATTGCCGGTGAAGAAGAAGCCGAAATTCTGGAAACGTCAGTGGGAAGCGCGCTCCTCATCATTCGAGAGACGACTTATGACACTCAAAACGTGGCGATTGAATATAGCCTCTCGTTATTGCGCGGAGATCGCTATACGGCTTCCGTCGTCTCCGTTCGAAAATCAGATGGAGGAAGCGGGCGGGCTCACGTGCGCGTCTGAAAATTGAAAAAGGGGCCAACTTTATGGCTGGCCCCTACAATCTGCTACGGTTGGCTCTGCATGTCGGTATTCACAACCTCCCAGACGGAACCAGGGTTTGAGTTGTAGGGCACCGCGGTGTCCGCCCACTCCCAAAAGAAAACACCGCTTACCCAGTTCTGGGAAAACGGCAACGGGTAAGGATCCAGGCTATAGCCTTGATTGAGCAACGTGGTCAAGTTTGAGCCGGTCAGCTTCTTGCTACTGTAACCCCACTCGCCGAATCCAATCTTGGCATTGGGAAACAGATTTTGAAGTTGCGTGAAGAAAGTACCCCAGGCTGTAGCGCTCGGATCTGTGCCTGCGGTACAGTCCTGGTGATAGTAACTGACGAATACATAATCCAATCCATTTCTCATGTTCAGGGGCACATTGGCTTCCGACCATGTAATCGGATCGAAGGATGCCGGGCTGTCACAGCTTGACCCCGCGCCCGGATAATAGAGAGTGAGCTCCGCGAGTTTGCCCGCGGCTTTCACCGTGTTATAGGCGTTGATCATATCGGTGACGACGTTCGCGTCGGTGGTTTTTGGAGTCTTCCAGGGGCAACTGATCTGACCGGTACCACCGGCGTCCTGACTATCCAGCCAGTTGCCGTTGATTTCGTTGCCAACCTCCCACACATCGACGTAGGGACCGAGAGTCGAGACGTAATCAGTCCAACGCTGCTGAGCGGTGGTTGTAGTGAAGCATCCCTGGTAACTCGAGTCGAGCACTTCTCCCAGCAGGAAGGGAGGACGAGTTTGCGACTTCAGGGTCTGGAGGGCGGTGGTATAGGTGCTAGCCGCGGCCGGGGATGAACAACTGCCATCATCGCCGACACCGCACAGAGTAAACGTGAGCCTGGCCGAAGGGCGGTCCGTGAGATTGTTGAGCGAAGTGAGTACCTCATTCAGATAGCTCGTGCTGCGGATATCCTGCACCGCGCCAGAAAAGCTGAAGTCGGCTATCGTCACACCGTGAATCGGCAGCGGAATCCAAGGAGGAGTGTCGGCTATCGACGCATACGGCGAAATAAGCGCAACCGCCACGGATGCTGATATCGCAGTGTTCGCTTGAGAAACAGCCGTAACTGTCACGGTTCCAGTACTGGGAACTGTAGCGGGAGCTCCATATAGTCCAGAAGCAGAGATCGTGCCCACCGTCGAGTTGCCGCCCGCGGCGCCATTTACTTCCCACGTGACTGCGGTATCGGAATTTCCCGACACAATGGAGGTGAACTGCTCTGTTTGACCCGTCGAGACAGTCGCTCCAGTAGGCGAAATCCACACATTCAAAGCGCCCGGCGTGACAACGATATTCGTAGACGAGGAACTCGTGTTGCTGGCTTTCGAATAAGCCGTCAGAGTTACGGTTGCCGGACTCGGCACGGTCGAGGGGGCCACGTATGTGACTGAGAAGGCGCCAACGTTCGTCAGCTTTCCAC
The DNA here is from genome assembly GCA_963846085.1 of uncultured Acidobacteriaceae bacterium. Taxonomy (GTDB): domain Bacteria; phylum Acidobacteriota; class Terriglobia; order Terriglobales; family Acidobacteriaceae; genus Acidiflorens. Next base: position 1,063,773 of record CAWJUN010000001.1, read on the forward strand.
AAGTGGAACCGGAACAACCTGGCGCACTCTCGCTTGTTCCATTGCTGGTAAGAACCCAATCAACTCCTTCATTTGAAGAGTCGTTCTGCACAGTGGCGCTGACATTTTGCGACCCACTGATTGCCACTGAGGCTGCTGCCGGCGATACGGACACAGTTATCGCTTGCCCCCATGCGGCGTTCGAAACTACAACGGTGATCAGTAGGAACATCAGTGGCAGCAATCGTGACTGACAACCAAAGGGACAACTGTGAGTTAGCTCTGTGCCTTCGTGTGCATTCATTTTGTTCTCCTGGCATTAGGTGGCATCGGTCGATCATGAGAAGCATCCGCCACTGAGTTAGCTTCGCGGACGAAGAAGCTCCATATGTGGAGATGATGTCAAGACAAATCGTTGCGAGCAGGCAAAATCCACAAGTTGGCATAGGCGCGTCACTGATTTTGGTTTCAAAGGTTTACCTTCGTAGTAATGGTCAGGCCTAATTTGTTCCGTTTGTTGAGGTAGGTGCCTCATAGTGTCATTGCATACAATGCAGATAGCTTGTAGGAATGTCGGGGCCGGGTATTCCGGGCGACCCCGTGCTTGAGATCCCAACTTGCGTTTTCGCCCTTCCGGATAGCGAAGTATAAAGGACGTCATCTCCCAATATCACCCGCCATCGAGAGTGTCCAGTTTCCCAAGCCCGAGTCGCTTGCGACCGAAATACCAAATCGGTCATTGACAGCTTCTTTAAGGACTTGCTGGCATCCTTCGACGGGAACTGGACCGGATTGATTTCGAGGCACGTCGCAGAGCGGCGCTGGAGGCGGCGTCTTGAGCGCCGCCTGATAGGAATTCGGACGACTTATGCTACCCTGCCGAGAGTTCGAACGGTAAGCGAACCGTGGTTGGCGAAGCTAGCTTGAACTCACGAGCATCGGCGATGTTGAGAGAAACCAACTTCATCGACTGAACTCAATTACTTGGGAATCCGTTCAAAATCCACTGAGATATGACAGCATACGCAACCTAACATTAAAGAAGTCTGGGTGTGTGTGTGACACCACTTCCTCGTGGCCTTTGTCATCTTCGAGGACGTAACAAGCGAAATCAACTCTCTTGACTACGTAAACTCTTTCGTGAGGATCTCCGAGTTAGACTCGGTCCCCCTCTTTTTTTAATTTCACAGGCATTTATGCAGCCCGTCTTCCGCACTCAACGGTTCGTGTCTTGTCAGAGAACAACACGCAAAGGGAGGGCGGTCAGTATCCCAACGGATCGGTTCATACGCTTCTCAGAGGTTTCTCCAAGCATTCACTTTTTCTTGTCGGGCGTCAGCGAAGAATCAAAAGGAGTGGTGGTAAGCGACTTCGAACTTAAGCCCCGAAAGCCGCTCAGTTTCCACAGGTAGGTCAACCCACCAGCGGTACAGGCAATCCCCAAAAAGAGGTCCGGGCTAGTCTGGCCCTCGACACGCTCCGAGTATATCGGCCAATGGCTAAGATCCACTCAGTTCGAAAGTATATACGCCTTATACAAGAAGTATCCTATGCAAAAAGCACCACCGAGGTAGTCGACTGCGACCATCCTCCGAAATTTATTGGGATCCTCCGCTTGGCGGACCATGCGACCATAGCGCCCAAGCGCTTCTCCGGACAACGTCGACATTACTCCCGAGCCAGTTAGGAAAATTCCAATAATCAACGAAATGTACGGCCTTGAGTTGGAATCAAGCATGAACAATGTCTCTTCTTTCCGGTTCTGGAACTTGAATGTCCGAGCAGCGTGGCGACTGACCCCACGGGCATTCCAGACTCAAGCAGATGAATCGAAAACGAATGGCGAAACATATGAGGGTGACAACGCTTGGGCGTTCCATCCGGTTGCTTCAGGTCTGCCAACTTGAACACTCGCCGCAGTGCCCTCTGATGGTCTGCAACAGCAGTCTTTGGCAACCCGTTACCTGACCAAAAGAAGTATTTAGGGTTGGGTTTCATGCCGTCAGGGACGTTGCGTAGTTCCTCGGCAACGTCGTGAGGCAGCAGAACGAATACAGATTCTTTGGTCTTTCTTCGGACGAGCCTCAAGCAGTCTTCGCTGTTAAGGGCGCTGCGTTCGAGGCACACGGCATCTCGTATTGCCAACCCAGACCATCGCAGAAGATTAATTAAGGTTCGGACTCGCTGCCTTTCAACAGCAGTCTTGCCGTATAGGTAGGTGGCGTCAACAATCTTCGCCAGTTCGCTGCTAGAGAAATAATCAGGCTCAGATCGGTCAACTTTAATCTTGGTCAACGCTGCGGCAGGATTGGAAGTTAACCACCCGTTGTTATGGCAGAAGAAAAAAATCCCCTAACCCGTTCCTGCTTTTTACTGGCTGTCACAGACTTCAAGGGTCTCCAATCAGGGCTATCCTTTTTGCCAACCCCCCAAGAATTTCTCCACTTCTGAAGTTCGGGTGCCGTAAGGTGGGCAAGAAAATGAACGCCGTTATGATCGCACCAGTCGAGCAATTCCTTTGGAATATCAGTGCAAGTTTCTTGAGAGTGCCTTCGTCCAGACGTTCACTGCGTTTATTGGCGAGGAACTTGGTGACGGCGTCGGCTGCACTCAGCCCTGTTTCAGCGGCTAGAGGTTTGCCCAGTTCAACGTCTCGGAGTTCGTGTCCCTTTCTGCGTGCTTCCTCTTCGGCAATCGCCCATGAATGAGTCTTAGCACTCTTGAGAACGTGCTTGTTCTTCTGCTTTGCGTCCGCCCAGTAAAGCCACTTCGGGCAGCGGCACTTACGGTAGTATCGGTCTGTCCTCTTGCCGCAGGTTGGGACGTGCCGGGTGTAAACGCTGACGGTGGTCACTCCTCACCTCTGCTGTATATTTTATGTATACACCCCAGAGGATTTGTTAACTATTCTGATTCTCCTTACAACGGGGAATCAGTAACTTACAGAGACTATTGGATACGGAATGGTTCGACTCCCGCCGCCTCCACCAACTCAAACTGAGACAAAATAGCTCCCATCCAGGCTCCGCGATGAGCGGATCCGGCATCATGCCAACATCGTGCCGTGCCAATAACTGTGTTTCGAGAAGGGCGCGCCCTCCGCGCAGCGCCCGAGAACGACCGTGACGAGGGGATTGACCAGCCCCCACGCTGCTTCTAGGAAGTACCTCTCACAAAAGCCAGCGTAGTACTGCTCGGAATGGAGACGATTATGTCTTTGGCGATGGCACGGCGCGCATGGAGCATCTTGAGCTTAAGTATCAGTGGCGGGGTGACTTCTTGTCCTTTGGAGACTAGCAGCCCACCCTGTTCGTTCTTTATCTCCTGCTGAACGATCATGCCGGGCACGAGCAATTCGATCCTGCAGTTCTGAATTTCGCCTTCCTCTGCGTTGGGATCTAACGCTACAAGTGCCTGGAAAAATTCAGGGCTAACGTTCTTGTTCTGACGAGCCAGTGTGTGCGCCGCCTCGGTTCGCGAACCGCCCTTTTGGATGAGCCGTTCGTACGCCAGCGTCAACCGGAGGATCTCGGCCCCAAGCCGCATATCTCCCATCCCAGCATCCCCGAACTCAGTCACGGGCCGATTTTGATGTTCGATCATCCATGCGATAGGCTCCATGCGAGGGATTTTCGAAAGCAGATCGTAAGCCACGCTCGGATGGGCGTCGTATTGCGCCTGTTCGGTGGGAGAGAGAGTCTCCCCGCTATAGACAGCCTCAATGGTTTCCGGGGCCAAGGTTACGCAGCCCAATTGCGACATCATCGCCGCCATCTCATACTGCCATGGATTTCCTAACTTCATCGCACGCACAATGTGCCGGATATAGCGGCGTGTCCGTTCTGCGCGACTGAACGCAGCGGGATTCACGAGACTAAGAACTTCTGTCAGAACTTGAATACATCCGCTTAGAGTCTGTTCCAAGAGCTCTTTTTCAGCGGTTACCAAACGATACTGTACGAGAGCCGCGGTCAAGGTTTTAGCCAGTAAATCGCGACTGCAGGGCTTCATCAAGAAACGGAAGATGCTGCCTTCGTTGATGGCGTCGATGGCCGTATCCATATCGGCGTTGCCGGTGAGCATCACGCGAATGGTATCGGGCGATTGGCTCTTGATCCGACTCAAAAACTGGATGCCGTCCATCCCCGGCATCCGCATGTCGGAGACCACCACCGCGTAGGGACCGTGTTCAGCAGAAAGTTTCAGGCCTTGTGCTGCACCCAGGGCGGTTTCGATTAGGAACTCGCGGCCCATAAGGCGGCGATACGCATCGAGGACGTTGCCGTCATCGTCGACGAGAAGGATCTTTTCAGGCATGCCGTTTTCTCCCGTTAATCGGAACATCGGCCGCCAAAGGTTTTAGCTTTAAGAGGTCGGTGCCCGAGAAGGGATCGACTGCTCGTTGGCTTCTGCCGCTGTGGCGGTTGCGGCGAGATTCTCATCATGAAAGCTACGCCACAGAACTTCTTTGTCACGCAGCCCCAAGCGATCCAGATAATCCAGGTCCAGATCAATATCGCGATTCAGCAGGAAAGGATCAGTCGCACTGACGATCGCGTCGGCCGCGTGAACGGCAGTCAGCGAGGAAAACTGAGTCTCCGCGCTCTCGCTGGGGTGATGATGGTTGGCAACGGCATGAACCAGAGGTACGGGAAGACCCCAAATACTCATCAAGTAGGCGCCGACTTCAGCATGCGTGCAACCAAGATGTTCCCGTTCGAGAGCGGATGAGGAATGCGGATTCTTCTCGAAGAGCCGTCGGTACTCCTTTGGCATTTCTGCCAGCAGGATTACCTTGCCAACATCGTGGAGCAGTCCTGCCGTTAGACTCTCTTCCGCCACTGCCTTTGCGCTACTCTCTGCCGTGGCGATACGCTGCGCCAGGGACGATACGGCTACGCTGTGCTCCCAAAGCGCAGGCATGCTGGCGACTACTTCCGAATTGCTATCGAACTGCGAGAACACATGCACAGACAGAACCAGTGTCCGCACGGTCTGCGTTCCAATCAATGAGACGGCCTGGACCAGACTCGATACTTGTCCACGGGAGCCGATGAAAGCGGAATTCGCGAGTTGCAGAATCTTGGCCGCCATCCCGACATCCTTCGAAATGATTTTGGCGATCTGGGCCAAGGAGGGGTCTTCTCGACGGAGAGCGTCCGTCAATTCACCATAGAGCGTGGGCAGGCTGGGGATCGACCGCATACGCGAAATGATGGTTTTCAGGGATTGGTTCGTCAGCAGGTCACGCATCGCGAACGCCTGACCGAGCCGAAGCACCAGATTCTGCGGGTCGCAGGGTTTGGACATGAACTGGTGGGCTGGGGCGATTGACCGGAAAATCGCCTCCTGACTGGACTGGCCGGACAAAACCATGCGGATTACGTTTGGATAACGCTGTTTGACCAACTCCAGAAGTTGCGCACCGTCCATGAGGGGCATGCGCATATCCGTGATGATGGCGTCGTAATTCTCTTGTTCCAAAACCTTCAGCGCAGCCGCTGCACTATCGACAAAGTGCATTTCCCATTCCTGGTGCATACCGTGCAAGGCGCGCCGGAGGCCATCGAGAATTCGGGTCTCATCATCGACGAAAATCAGCCGCTTGCTCATGAGTTCCCCCCCGAGGGACTGGCTTGGTTCATCGGCAGTTCCATGAAAAATGTGGTGCCCTGACCCATCTGCGTTTCAAACCAGATCCTGCCGTGATGTTTCTTGACCACTACGGTGTGGGCCAGGGCGAGACCTTGACCGGTGCCTTTGCCTACTTCTTTGGTAGTAAAAAATGGATCGAACACGCGTGTGCGAATTGCATCGGGAATTCCCGTGCCGGTATCGCTCACTGAGATTTCGGCAAACTCGCCATGAGTGCGCGTCCGAATCGTTATCTTCCCCTTCTCACCGTCCTTAACAGTACCTTTGATCGCGTGGGCCGCGTTCACGATGAGGTTCAGAACGACTTGGTTGATATCGCCGGGATAACAAACAACCGCCGGGAGGTTTTCATCAAACTCGGTGGCGATCTCCGCCACATACTTCCACTCATTGCGAGCTACAGTAATTGTGGACTCGATCGCCTGGTTGAGATTGGCAGCGGTCTTGTCGGCCGAGTCTGGGTGAGAAAATTCCTTCATGGCACGGACAATCTTGGCCACTCGACGGGCTCCCTCGAGACCCTGATCAATGGCCAGAGGAACCTCCGTCTCGATGAAACCGAAATCGCAGTTCTTCTCCGCGGCTGCGAGGGCCGCGGTAACGTCCGGAGATAACATTGGCCCGGCGTTTCGGATTACGGCGCGATACCCTTCGAGCAGCTCGCGCGTGGTTTTCCACGAATCGCGAAGAAACGTCAGGTTGTCGGTGACGAACTGCGTAGGCGTATTGATTTCGTGCGCAATGCCTGCCGCCAACTGCCCAACTCCCTCGAGCTTTTGGGCATGGCGAAGCTGGCTCTCGAGTTCCCGCCGCTCCGTAATATCGCGCGCAAACGCGAAGCTGTATTCCTGCCCGTCGAACTCCAGGTAGTTCGCGGTGACCTCGACCGGGAAGATACGTCCTTTTTTGGTTTTGTGCTGGGTTTCCAGGGTCATCGAACCGCCCGATTTCATATCATTCCAAAACCTTCCCCAAGCCGCTTGCGGCACCAGCGGAGCGAAATCTGGGATGGTCAGCGAAAGAAGCTCTTCGCGCGTGTATCCGAGCGAGCGGCAAGCAGCCTGATTGGCGTATACGACGCGAGCGTGTGGATCAATCCAAAACACTGAGTCCGAGGCGGTTTCCACCGAGGCTTTGGTCAGCCGCACTTCTTTTTCGGCGCGGCGGCGTTCGGTGATGTCCTCTTTGATGGAGAGAAAATGAGTGATGGTGCCCCGGGCGTTCATGATCGGGGAAATGGCGACTGCCTCCCAGAAGATTTCGCCATTTTTCTTCCGATTACAGAGTTCGCCGCGCCATTCTTCTCCTTGCAGGATGGTTGACCACAGATTCCGGTACAAATCGGGAGATCCGACCCCGGCGTTGAGGAAACGTGGATTCTTACCCAGAACTTCTTCCCGCGTGTAGCCTGTCGCCTCTGTGAACTTGCGATTTACATAACTGATGTTGCCTTGGGGATCCGTGATCACGACGGAAACCGGACTCTGGTCGACTGTCGTGGACAGTTGCTTCAGCACGTCCTCGTTGCGTTTTCGTTCGGTGATGTCGCGGAAGGTCCAGATTCGGCCGTAATAGAAACCGTTTTTGTCGACAACCGGGGAAGTATACCGATCCAAAATCGTTCCGTTGTTGAGCTCGATTTCGTCGCGACTGGTTTCATCCGGATGTCGGTACAGATAATTGACCCGTTTCAGAAAGGAATCGGGGTCCTTAATCTTGGTGACCACATACTTAAGCATGTTTCTGTCGTCTTTGTCGGCCAGCAGATGGGCGGGGATATCGAATAACTCCCCCAATCGCTGGTTCTGCATCAGCCTTTGTCCGCGCCCATCGACGACGAGCATGCCATCAATGGTGGAGTTTGTCTGGGCCTCGAGAAATGCGGTCTGCGAGCGGAGTTCGGCCTCTACTTGCTTACGGTCGGTTATGTCGGTAAGCACGCCGTCGGCGTAAAGCACTCCACCTTCTTCACGGGTGCCCGTTGCCCGATCGTGAACCCAAATCCAGGCATCATCTTTTCGGCGAATGCGGTATTCCTCGTCAAACGGTTTCTGATTCTCGAACAGATTTCGAAAAGCCCGACTCACCCGGCCAAAATCCTCAGGATGAATGCGCCCAATCCACATATGAGCCCCGCCGGTACAAACCTCCTCTTTCGTGAAGCCCCACATTGTTGCCACCTTAGGGCTGATGTAAACCGTTCGCCCATCCTGGTCTGAAGTCCAAGCTACATCTGGGATACTGGCCAGTATTCTGCGAAATTTCTCTTCGCTCTGCACCAGAACATCTTGGGCCCGAAGATTCTCCGTGATGTCCTGAACCGTAACCACGGCTACCGTCGGACTTGAAGTCGACTGCAGAGGATGAGCCCAATAGTCCGCTGGGAAAGACGTCCCATCCTTCCGCCAAAGAAACTCTCCCACGATGTGAACTGGTTGACCACGTTCGAACGCTTTGGTGAAAACGCATTCCTCGCTGGGGTATTTCGTTCCGTCCGCGCGGCTGTGATGGAGCAATTGATGAACGCTCTTGCCCACTAATTCGTCCGCCTGGTGACCGGTCATTTGCAACAACGCCTCGTTGCAGAACGTCGCCTTCCCGGCTGCGTCGAGGCCGCACACCCCTTCGACTATCGCATTCAGGATTAGTTGAAAGTCGTCTCTTGAAGCAGTATCGGAATTCTTTAGTGATTGAGTCAGTGGCATGGACGGGTCCGCGCTTACTACATCGACCGATAAGCCACTTTGATCAAGAAAAAGGAATCGACAGGGATTACGTAAGGCCCAGGGACCTGTCCATGGTTACAACAGGGGTTCGAATCCGCCGGCTAACTTGAAATTTCAGGCGCTTACTCATCGCGCCATGGGTGCACTCATCAAGCAACCTCTGCTACTATGACCGTTCGGCGAGGTCAACATGCCCCAATTTGTGATCGAGCGGGAGATCCCGGGCGCAGGAAATCTGACGGATGCGGAAATACAGGCAGTCGCTCGGAAGTCGGTCGCTGTGCTCAAGGAAATGGGACCGGAAATCAAATGGCTGCACTCCTACGTCACAGGCGACAAAGTTTACTGTGTGTATCTCGCTCCCGATGAGGAGACGATTCGCGATCATGCTCGCCGAACGGGTTTGCCGGCAAATCGCATCTCGGCAGTACGGCGGTTGATCGATCCTAGTTCGGCAAATTGATTCAAGCGGGGTTTCGAGTCCAAAGATCGGAGTCCGCGCCGCCGTCCAGCGCCTGATCGACGGCTTGCTCGACCGGCATTGCCCAACCTTCCATCCACGCCGCCAGACCTCGAGCGCTGCCAAGACTCCGGCGCGCAAAATCCAACGCCTTCTCAAGACGGGGTTGCTCGGCGGGCGTCAGCGGAGCGCCCAGTCGTTGGCGCAGCGCAGCGGCTGCTCCTGCGAGGTGGAGCGACTGCACGGCATTCGATTGCGCTGCCGCACTGATAGCGAGAGATTCCAGAGCTCTGGCGACGCCCCGTTTGTGGCCTAACTGTTGAAACATTCGAATGCTTTCGCTGTAAAGGCGGCGCGCCTCGGCATTGTTACCCTGATCGCAGCTGAGACTTGCCAAATCGGACAGGGTGCTCGCGATTCCCCAGGTATCGCGCAGCTGGCGAAACTCACGCAGACTCTGTTCGCAAAACAAGCGCGCGGCAACCAAATCGGCTTTTTCGCGCGCGACATCGCCCTGGTAGTTCAGCGTCCAGGCGACGCCGGCGCCATCTCCGGCCTTGCGGAACATCGAGAGGCATTCATCGTAAAGCGAGGATGCGCGAGCGTACTGCCCTTGCAACTTTGTTACGTTGGCCAGATTGCTAAGGGCGCGGGCAATGTCCGCGAAATCACCGAGGTCTTTCCATATCTCGACACAGCGCTCGAAAAGTAAGACCGCAGCGGCAGGATCGCCACGGTCGCGAGCGTTAAGGGCCAAAGCATTGAGGGCAACCGCGACACCGCGCTTATCATTGAGTCCGATACAGGTCTCGAGGCTCTCCTCGAAGAGCGCCCGAGCCGAGTCAAAATCGCCCTGCTCGCCTGCCAGCACTGCGGCGGCGAATGACAAGCGTGCGCGCAGTTTGGGGCGCGTAGCGGTTCCTTCCAGCGCGAGCAGCCTGGCAACCGACTCTCGGCCCTCGGTGAAATGTTCCCGCGTTTCCCAGAAGTGAAACAGAGCGGCACCGAGGCGCAGACCCCACTCGGCGTCCCCGGTCTTGATCAGGTAATCGAGCGCCAAGCGGAAGTTGTCGTGCTCGAGATCAAAGCGGTCAAGCCATTCAGGGTGAGCGACCACGTCCTCGGCGCCTTCCTCGCCAAGCACGAGGTAATATGCGGCATGGGCGCGACGAGTGGCGGGTTCATCTTCGCTCTCGGCAAGGCGTTCAAGCGCATACTCGCGGATGGTGGAAAGCATGAGGAAGCGCGTTTCCGCATCGACTTGTTCCACCTGCTGCGCCAGGCTCTTGTCCACCATCGAGGCCATGCCATCGAGGATGTCGAGGCCCAAGTCGCTTTTGATGTCGCACACAGCTTCCACGGCTTCGAGCGTACAGCCGCCGGTAAACACGGCAAGCCGGCGGAAGAGAGTCTGTTCGGGAACATTGAGCAGGCCATAACTCCAGTCCACCGTACTGCGAAGGGTCTGTTGCCGAGTGGGCAGATCGCGGGCACCGCCCGTTAACAGGTTTAGACGGCTCTCGAGGCGCGCCAACATGGCGGACGGCGAAAGCAGCTTGATGCGCGCCGCCGCCAGTTCGATGGCTAGAGGCAGCCCGTCAAGTCGTGCACAAATGGATGATACGGCGGGCGCATTTTCATTGGTCAGTACAAATTCGCGTTTTACCGCTCGGGACCGCTCCACAAAGAGCGCAATTGCCGGAAGGCGCGAAAGCACTTCCACGGTCGGAATCGATTTAAGGTCAGGAAGCGCGAGAGGTGGCACGGGGAATTCATGTTCGCCATAGACGTGCAGCGGCGCCTGGCTTGTGACCGCGACCTTGAGCTTCGGACCGGTCGTGAGCAACTGAGTAATCACCGGCGCGGCGGAGAGGAGGTGCTCAAAGTTGTCGAGCAAGAGAAGCATCGGTTGATCGAGGCCGCTCACATACTCTTGCAGGCTCTCTTGCAGCGATTGATTTCCGTTTTCGCGCAACCCCAAGGCTTGGCCGATGGTGGAGGCGATTAGATCGGGATCACTCACCGCCGAAAGAGGGACGAAGCAAATTCCGCCCGAAAACTCGGCCGCGATATCGGACGCCACATGCAAGGCGAGTCGCGTTTTGCCGATGCCACCAGGACCGGTGAGGGTGACGAGTTGCACATCGGCGCGGCTTAAAAGCTGACGGAGAGCCGTGGCTTCGTGTTCGCGCCCGATAAATGCCGTGCGTTGCACGGGGAGGGTGGTAGGACGAGACTCCGAATGACGAGAGGATGGGTCGGCGAGGCGGTCTCGCACTGCGGCGAGATCGCGAGCCAGATCGTGTGTGGAGGCGTAGCGCTGGCCGGGGTCCTTAGCAAGGCAACGCTCTACGATCCAAAGAAAAGGAGGTGGAACCTGGATCGTTTTGGAGCCGAGCGGCGCCGGCTCATCTCGAAGGATCGCGGCCGTGGTTTCCGCATGATTCTTTTTACGGAATGCCGGGAATCCGGTGACCATCTCGTAAAGTACGGACCCAAAAGAAAACTGGTCTGAACGAAAATCAAGTTCGCCGCCGGTCGCTTGTTCCGGTGACATGTAGCCGACCGTGCCGAGAACGGTTCCGTGCTCGGTAATGCCGGTTGAGGCATCCGAATCCGAGGTTGGGCTAAGACCGACCAATTTCGCCAAACCGAAATCCAGAATCTTGGCGGTGGCGTCGCCAGAAACCATCAGATTCTCTGGCTTTAAATCGCGATGAACGATTCCGATCGCATGCGCTTTGGCAAGAGCATCGGCAATCTGCGCCGCGATGACGACAGCTTTGCGGAATGGAATGGGGCCGGAGGCCAATAGTTTTCGGATCGTCTCCCCGTTTACGAGCTCCATAGAGATGTAGCGGGTTCCGTTCACCTGGCCGAGTTCATAAATGGTGACGATGTTTGGATGATTGAGCGCGCAGGCGGAGCGGGCTTCCTGCTCGAAGCGCGATAAGGCCTCCGGCTGGGAACAGAGCTCCAAAGAAAGAGTCTTAATGGCGACTTCGCGTTCGAGGCGCGTGTCCTTGGCGCGATAAACCTCGCCCATACCCCCCACGCCCAGTCGCTCGACAATCTGATAAGTGCCGAATGACGAACCCGGAGACAAAGTCGATGGCACGGATGATGGGTTCTCAGGCGGGTTCATGGTTTGTCAGTGGTTCGTCGTAATTCGACAGTGCGTGATTTGATTCGAATTCCTGTGGCCGCGTCGAGTGCCTAGTAGCGCCCTAAGTGCGTTTATAATACCCCAGATACTAGGAGAGATTAATGGATGTTCGATCGCTGCAACGCCCGCTGAAAGAGGGATACCGGCAGGATCCGGCGAGTTCGCGAATCACACTGATCGCCCGCGGAAACCAGACCGATGCACCAATCGCCTGTTCGGTCGACCTGGGGCGGGCAATCTACAATGCGCAGGCGCACCAGGGCGTTGGAGGAGCGGGCACGGGAGCTTGCTCGGGAGACCTGTTGTTAGGGGCGCTCGCCGCCTGCGCTCAGATCACGTGCCAGATGGTCGCCGCTGCCATGGGAATCGCAACGGAACGCATTGATGTCACGGTAGAGGGTGATCTTGACCTGCAGGGAACGCTGGGAATCTCGAAAGAGGTCCCTGTCGGATTTCAGAGCATCCGGGTCATTTTCGATGTCCGCGCACCGCACGCAACGCAAGAGCAGTTGAGCGCGCTGCGGGCAAAAACGGAACAGTATTGCGTGGTGATGCAAACCTTGCAGAGTCCTCCGCAGATCGAGCACTCATGGGCGGCGCCCGGCGTAGTCGCTTCGTAGACCGGACTAGCTTCGCAGCATTTCCATATCTGCGCCTGGATCCAACACTGATCTTGGTTGTATCCTCTGCCACACCCCAGACGCGCCTACTGCTGGTTCGAGGTGCTGCTCGCGGGCGCCGGCTGGTCTGAGGTCGCCTTCGCTGAGCTAGCCGCCGGCGCTTTCTTGTTCGGCGGCATCTCGGTTCCATCTGGATAGATGAGGATCTTGACGCTGCCCCACCCGGGGTCCGAGCCCGCATCCGCCTGCTTGCCCGCTCCGAAGGTCTTCAGCTGGCTGTCGTCGAATCCGAAGTTTTCGACCAGATACTGCCGCACAACCATGGCTCGCGCCTCGGTTAGCACTAGGTCCTTCTGCGTATCGCCCTCCAAGCCGGCGGACACCTCAATCACCGCAACGGCGAACTGATTGGATGCGAGAAAATCTCCTGCGGCTTTTAGGGTTTTCTGGTTCTTCAATTTAGCGGAACCCTGCTTATCGAAGAGCTGCTTCCCAGAGTAGGTAAATTCCTTTGTAGGTGTACCTTGGGGCAGCCTTTCGACCTCGTCCTTGGCGAGTTCGGCAGCATCTTCGTATCCGCGAGTTTTGAAATAACCGCGCAGAAGGAAATTGTGTTTCAGGGCTTCCATATTTTCCTGGAAATCCGTAACCCCCGTCTGCGCCTGGACCATCGTGTCCCGCATTGTGCTGGTCGTCTGCGAGAGGTTGTTGTAGAGCTGCTTATCGTTCACCAGCGCTCCAACGGTGCCTTGGCCCCGGTTGATCTTGGCGGTGATCGAATCCAGATTCGCGGCTGCCTGAGTGACATTCTGGATGGCCGCCTGGCTGCCGTCGAGAATCACGCTGGCCTTTTGAAACAGGCCCGCCATGTCGAGCGGAGGAATACTGGCGATAGTATCGCCGTCGCGCACCTCGGCTGCAGTGGCGGATCCAAATGAGATCGCCAAATATTGATTGCCTAACAAGCCCTCTGTCTCGATTGTGGCCACAGAATCGCGCTTGATGATCTCGTGAGTCGACTTGTCGAGATCCACGACAATTAAGACCTTGTCGCCAGGCTTGTGAGGCAACTCGATAGTGCGCACGGTTCCGCTGTGGACGCCACCCACGCGCACGTCCGCCCCCGCATCCAAACCCATCACGTTGTCGAATTGCGCTTTCAATCGATACGTGGGACTAAAAAGATACTGCTTGCCTCCGATGATGAAAACGCCCGTCACCAGAATCGCAAGTGTCATAACGATAAAAGCGCCTAACCGTGCTGCTCTCGACATAAGACTCCCTACGAATGCGCTAGAAACTCCCGGACAAACTCGATATCACTCTTTTGAAGTTCTTCAAAATTGCCTTCAATCACAACTTTCCCCTTGTTGAGCAAGGCGAGACGGTCGGCAATCGTCTTTGCGCTGTGCAGATCGTGAGTGACGACTATCGAAGCCATATGGTGTTCTGCCTGGAGTTTCAGTACCAAATCGTCAATCTCGCCGGAACTGATAGGATCGAGGCCCGCGGTGGGTTCATCGAGCAGCAGAATTTCAGGCTCTAATGCGAGTGCGCGCGCCAGTCCAACCCGCTTCTGCATGCCACCCGAGATGTCAGAAGGCATTTTCTTAAGACCGGCTTGCATTCCTACCTCCGCGAGGAGGGCGGCGACCCGATCGCGCTGTTCCGACTTGGACATCGACTGTCTGTGATGCTGGAGCGGAAAAGCCACGTTCTCCTCCACGGTTAGGGAGTCGTAAAGAGCGGCATGCTGAAATAAGAAACCCATCTTTTTTCTAATTTCGCCAAGTTGGTCAAGACCCATGCCCGAAATGTCTTGACCGTGGATGCGAACCGAGCCGGAGTCGGGCGTTTCTAACCCGATGATGATCCTGAGCAAGACGCTTTTACCGGTACCGCTGCGACCGAGCACCGCGAGAGTTTCTCCGCGCTTCACTGCGAGAGTGAGGCCGTCCAGCACTTTTTGGGCGCCGAAGGACTTATGCAACTCGTCGACTGCAATCGCCGGATCATCGCCGAGGTTCCCTGCGTCTTGTTGTTTCGTGGCGTTCTGTTCGATTGCTTGCATGATTTCTTTACGGGAAAAATATGATGATGAGTTTCACCAAAACAACGTCCGCGAGGATGACAAATAAGGAGGAGAGAACGACCGAACTTGTGGCGGCGCGACCCACGCCCGCAGCGCCACCCTGAGTCCGCATCCCCTGAAAACAGGCGACCAGCCCGATGATCAAGCCGAATACCGCGGTCTTGAATGTAGGTGGCAAGAAGTCATTAAAGTCGGCACCGTTAAAGCCGGCGTTAATAAACTGATGCAAAGAGAGCGGCTCAACCAGCGCCTGCGCGACCCAGCCCATCATCACGCCGCAGAGATCTCCCGCCAGAGTCAACAAGGGCAGCATCAGAATGCAGGCGAGAATACGGGGAGCGGCGAGCAAGCGATAAGGATTGACCGCTGAAGCCTCGATGGCGTCTATCTGCTCGGTCACCTTCATCGACGCCAGTTCGGCGCCTATTCCTGCACCCACCCGACCGCTCACGACCAAGCCAGTGATAATCGGCCCCGTCTCGTGGAGTACCGAGAATACGATGGCAGCAGGAAGCAGTGATTTTGCTCCAAATCGCGTAAGGCTAAAGCGGGACTCCAAGGAGAGAACAACGCCAACCGCTGCCCCAGCCAACGCGACCAGCGGGAGGGACTTGGATCCGATCTCGTCGAGTTGCCGAACGAACTCGCGGAATTCGAATGGAGGAGTGACGGCAGCGCGAACGACCCGCCAGAAAAAGATCCCCAGTTCGCCAAACCACTCGAAGAATTCTGTAGCCCCACCTTTGATAGAACTCACCGAAGGGAGTTCGGGTGAGGTCGGGAGGCCTGGGGAGGCAGGCCCGATTCCAGCAGTCGCTGTGGAGACGGTTTCGGTCATGGACTTAGACCCGGAACGGGTGCAGCATGGGCGTTGTTAAGATGCAGACGCGAGAGCCAGGAGTGCGGCCCGCTGTAAATAAATTCGAGAGTGACGTTTGCTCCGACATAGCCCAGCAAGGCGTAATTGCCGATGCGGAAACCATCTCTGGCATCGAAGCGGCTCGGGTACCATCCGTACACGGCCGTCATCGCACCGGCATAGGGCGCCACCAAAGCAGGGAAAGAAAACACCCGATGGCCGTCCTCCCCGCGACGCGATATTAAGGTTGAAACCACAGCGTGACTGAGTCGCGGGAAAAAGCCCTTACACGCGCAGCGGTAATACAACGTGTCTTCGCGGAAAGCCTCGGCAAGGGCGTAGCGTGTGGTGGTGCTGACCGCGGCAATTCCGAAGTCGGACCCAAACCGCCGGCCGTAACCCTCAGCGCCTTGCTTCCACTCGGGCGGCGCGTTCTCCCACTGGCTGATGCCGGCACCGACCGCGGAAACGACGATGGGATAAGGGCCATACGCTTCGAAGAAATAGTTCTGCAGTTTGGTCTTTTCTGTGGGACGCGTATAGGTGAGCGACTCTCGCTGGAAAGACGGGATCAAGGCGGTCGGGATCGAGGAAGTCGCGGGTGCCGCACGGGGTGCGTTGCTCTCCCCAATAGACGATTGTGCTAGCGCGAACCGCTCAAAGGCCACTGTGGTTGTGATTGCCAGCAGCAAGAGCATAAAGCGGCGCATCTCCATTTTTAGAGCTTCCCTTCGTGGTGGTTGTGCAGTCGTGCGTCGAACGCATTTGAGGCTTAGCCCTAAGTCCAGACCCCCACGATTCGCCGAGATCAGAAACGTCAGTCGATGCCAGTATCGATCTTTGGGCCCCTAAAGACTGTTCATAATTGATCGGTTTCTAATTCGGTCGCATGCCCCACCCTGCGCATGCGGTCGTTCCATCTGCTTTGCGCTGAGCGATTCGAAACGGCAGGTTCTTCCGGCGTATCGGAATCGTGTGCAAAATTGACCATCTTTCTTCTCAGCATTACTTCATCATCAACGACGAACTTCCGATCCGCCCAACTACAAGCGGGTAAAAAGCGATCTCGGTTTGCAGAGCCTCAATGAACCGAATCGATCTGCCCACGCAGAAGATTAAGCGCCGCTAAACCGCCAACCTCTCGCCGTGACAGAGGTAATAAAGGACGGGCGGCAGAAAGAAGCACAATGCGTACATCAATCGTGATTCGCTCGTTGCTGTTTTCGCTCGTCGTCCTGGCATTCTCGCCCGCAGCATTCGCTCAAATCGGGATCGGCATCTCCGTGAATTTCGGCCCTCCGGCGCTGCCTGTCTACGAGCAACCAATCTGCCCCTCTGACGGCTATCTATGGACGCCCGGTTACTGGGCATACGATGACGGCGATGGCTACTACTGGGTGCCGGGAACGTGGGTCGAGCCACCCCAAGTTGGATTTCTTTGGACGCCTGGCTATTGGGGCTGGGGCACCGGCGCATACCTCTTCCACGAAGGATATTGGGGGAACGAGGTGGGCTTTTATGGCGGAATCAACTACGGCTTCGGCTACGGTGGCTCTGGGTATGAGGGCGGCCGTTGGGATGGTGGCCACTTCTCCTACAACACCTACGTAAATCACGTGGACACCAACGTGATTCATAATACGTACAACACCCGGGTGACGGTTTCCGATGCGCACGTCAGCTTTAACGGCGGGACCGGCGGAGTCTCCGCGCGTCCGACCGCGCATGAAGAATCGTTTGCCAGCCAGCACCACGTTGGGCCGGTAGCAGCGCAAACCCAGCATGTTCAGCAAGCTCGAAGTAATCCCGAGCTTCGCGCCTCGGCCAACCAGGGCAAACCTCCTATCGCGGCTACGAGCAAACCGGGTGATTTCAAAACCGGTGCCGTAACCGCCAAAGAAACAGGCGGAGAATACAAGGCTCCTCCCGCCAATGCCGCGCGCGGCAATGAAGCGCATCCGCAAGCCGCCACTCAGCCGACCGCAAGCAATCACGCCAGCGGACTACAAGCGCACCCAACTACGCCACCAAATACCGGCAACACCGCAACCGACAAAAAGTACCAACAGCAACAGAATCAGCTAGCTGCCAAGCAGACGCAGGATCACCAGAAACTGCAGCAACAGCAAGAAAAGGATCACCAGCAAGCCACCAAGAAGAACTATAACGACACGCAAAAGGCGCAAATGGAGCAGAAGCACACCCAGCAAACACAACAGGTAGAGCAAAAGCATGCCACGCAGCAGGCACAACTGCAGCAGCGCCAGGCGCCTCGCCAGGCTCCGGCGAAGGCTGAGAAGCCACACTAAAGTTGCGTAAAACTCAGGACGGATGCAGTCCGCGCCCTAAATCCTGCGCGGATTGCATCCGACCGGAGGAGAGCGCTTTTAGGAGTTGCTCAAGAATTGCTGTGACCGAGGGCCTTTTTTGCCGCTGCAGGATCTGCGTTCTTAGACCGGTCGATGCACCCTCGACCTCGTTCCCTACCTGTTTTCGGCCTTGCTCGATTGAGGCCGCCGTATCGGCAAGAGCTAAGGGCGTTTTGCGTCGTATGCGGGCATTCGAATCGCCTCATCAAGGGAAAAACCGCACTGATTGCGCTGTTTGAACGATTTCGGCTTCACCTTTCGCGAAATTCATCGTACACTTCGCAACATGTTCGCGGGTCGTGCCGATGAACCATATTTTTAGACTTCTTTTAGCATCTCGCAAAATCCGGCTTGGCCCGCTGGAACAGCGACTCCTGTCCGCTATTTGGCAGCAACCGGACGGCATCACGATACGCGAACTGCGGGAGCGCGCCGATATCGAACAGGCTTACATCACGATTGTGACTACGCTGAATCGCCTGCGAAAAAAGGGATTGATCGATCGTGTCGCACTCGAGGGGGCGAAGGTCGTGACCTTTCAATATGTGCCCCGCTACACGATGGCCGAAGCAGAGCGAGAGCTTGCCAGCAGTGCCATCCGCCAGTTGCTCGGTCTGGACATGTCAGGGCCGCTTCTGCTCTCACACATGGTAGACGAAATCAGCAATCACGATGCGGAATTGCTTGAGGAACTGGGCCGCCTGGTGGATGAGAAGCGCAGGAATAACTCGAAGTAAATGTTCGAACTACATTGGCATGTTCATCAGGGCCGCGCTTTGGGATTTTGTAGAATGCGAATTATGCCAGAAGTTGAGCTAATATTTGACTCCACGTCCAATCATTTGCTGTTGAACGAACTGGAACTTCTGGTCGAAAGCGAGTACTGGGGAGAGCAGTGGAAAACCCGGGAGCAACCATGATGTTTGCCCTGCGTGGAATCGCCGTTTCGCTCAATTGTTTCGTCCTACTCTACTGCCTGCTGTCGACGCTGGTAACGACGGCGTGGCGACTGCTGAAGCCTTTCGATGTGGCACAGCGGAGCGTAGCCGCCGTGCTGTTCGGGATGCGGATTCTCCCACTGCTCGCTTCCGTGGTCGTCACATTCGCATTGGTCGTGCCGTCGCTGCTTTTGCTGAAACCGCTGCCGAGCGATATGGACCTCGGCGCGATGCCACTCGTGTTCGGCGTTTGCGCTCTTGTATTGATTGTCTATTGCTTCTTACGCGCGGTTGCAGCCCAAACCAGGACCACGCGTCTGGTGAGTTGTTGGCTACAGGGTGCTCGGCCTGCGAAAACCGATGCGGACCCCACCGTCACTTTGCAGGCGCGACCGGAGACTCCGCCCTTGACGGTGGTGGGGGTTCGGCATCCGAGAGTCTTGGTTTCGGAAGCCACCATCGCGCTGTTAAGTCCGGACGAACTCCGCATGGCGCTGCGACATGAACTGGAGCACATGAAGTCTCGCGATAACTTGAAGAGGCTCATCCAGGTTTTTTGTCCTTTTCCCGGCATGACCAAGCTGGAGAGTGCCTGGTCGCAAGCCTCGGAGCTAGCCGCCGATGATGCGTCCGTGACGAGTCAAAGTGATGCCCTCGACCTGGCCGCGGCCTTGGTCAAGCTTTCCCGCCTGGTTCCTGTCAAAGCTCCCCCTGTTTGCACGATGAGTTTCGTAGCCGGTCGCATTAGCCAACGTGTCGAGAGTCTTCTCGCCTGGGATGAAGCAAGCCAGGCACGGCGGGTGCAAATTCGAACCTGGTTCGTCGTTCCGTTCGCAGTTGCGGTTTCGTTGATCGTGACCATCGCGTATGGCCCGGTGCTGGCGATTACTCACGAAGTCACGGAATGGCTGGTGCGGTAATTTTTCTGCTGTAGCCCTATCCAATGTTTGCGCACCCACCTTCAAAGAAATGCGGGGCAGCGCCTCTCAGGCAACCGCCAAATCCTTAAAGCGACAAGGCTTTCGCCATGAAAGCCTTGACTCCCACGTGGAAACACACGGTTCTGTGATTCAAATCACAGCAGGACACTCATGCCCTCCGCCATTATGAAAATGAAATTCAATTTCATTATCGAAATCGGAATCATTTATGGAAACGAGCGAGAACGGACTCGGGAGCAGTTTGCAAAATGTAAAGATCGTCACCTTCTTCGGCGGTGGAACCTTTGCGAAGCGCAGTGCGGCAGCCGTCATCTTGTTTCTTCTTTTCGGATGTATCTCAAGCTGGCCGAGTGACGGTTCCGCCGCGATCTTGGGCGTAGTTCGGGATCCAAGCGGAGCAACAATCCACGGCGCTACGGTGACGCTTCGGAACTCCGCAACTGGGCAGACCGAAAGTTTGGTGACTGACGGCGATGGTAATTACTCGGCGCCAAATCTGGAGGCGGGACGCTACGAGATCCAGATTCATAATCCTGAATTCAAGCCCTACGAGCGGACCGGGATCGAACTTAACGCGGGAACAACACTGAGGATTGACGCAGATTTGGCGCTCGATTCTCAGAACACAATCGTTGAGGTATCCGGCAACAGCGAGCAACTGGATCTCTCAAGCTCCGAAATTGGCGGGTCGATTTCGGCGAACAAGATGGCGAGCGTTCCCTTGAACGGCCGCAGTTTCACAGATCTGCTGGCGATGCAGCCAGGCGTAATCCCAGCCAGTTCAGCCCAACCAAATGCTGTCGTAATGTCCGGCTGTACAAACACACCTCCGTCAGGAGACCTCGACGCGGGCAACTTGTCGGTGAGCGGACAGCGCGAGACCGCAAATGGTTTCGCCGTGAATGGTAGCGCCGTGGAAGAAGACTTTAATAATGGGACGGCGGTTGTTCCCAATCTTGATTCCATAGAAACCCTGCGTGTGCTCACGAATAGTTTCGACGCGGAGTACGGCAACTTCAGCGGAGGGCAAGTCGAGGTCACGACCAAGTCCGGCAGTAACGGGATTCATGGTAGCGGGTTCGAGTTCTTGCGGAATACCGGACTCGACGCGCGCAATTACCTCGCCACCGACCGTGCCGCTTACAACCGCAACCAGTATGGCGGATCGCTCGGTGGGCCGGTCCGGAAAGACAAGGCGTATTTCTTTCTTGACTACCAAGGCACGCAAATGACGCAGGGACAGGAAACCGGCAACATCTTTGTACCGAGCCTGGCCGACCGCGGCGGAAATCTCCTGGATCTTGCAAGTCAACTTAGCGGAGAGGTGAGCTCGTCTTATTGGGCTTCGCAACTGTCGACTAAGCTCGGGTACCCGGTATGGGCAGGCGAACCTTACTATGTGGCTTCCACAAGTCCATCGTCCGCCTGCACGAGCAGCAGCCAGTGCGTTTTCCCAAACGCTCAGGTTCCGGGATCGGTGTGGTCGTCCCCTGCGAAGAGCCTGTTGCAATACATCCCAAAACCGAACGTCGGGATCGATCAATTCTCTGATTCATCAGAGAACGAAACGCTCCGCGACAGTAAGGGCGCCGCGCGGTTCGACTTGCACACGCACTTCGGGGAGCTCAGCGCGTATTACTTCGTAGACCAATACACGATGGACAATCCATACCCGACCGGGCAAGGTGGTGCGAATGTGCCGGGGTTCAACGCGCTCTCCGATGGGCGAGCTCAGTTGTTCAGCATGGGTCTGAGCCGAGGTTGGGGCGCAAATCTTTTGAACGAGGCGCACTTCAGCTACATGCGCTACTCAAATTTGATCGGGCAGCCGGTAGGAGGAGTCGGACCATCGTTGTTGTCGCAAGGATTTGTGGAAGGACCGGGGACACTAGGGATCGTGCCGTTAAACAAAAGTATTGAAGGTGTCGAAAATGTCGCGTTCAACGATTTCACGATCGGGGTCGACGTAACCGGAGAACGGCAGGTCAACAACACTAATCAATGGAGCGACAACTTTACCCGAGTCGCAGGCTCTCACACGTTGAAGATCGGTGGCAGCTTCCACGTGGATCAAGTCAACATTAACTCGAATTCGATCAACAACGGTTCATTCGTTTTTCAGGGGACGGAAACGGGTTCGGACTTGGCCGACTACTTACTGGGGATTGCCAGCACCTATGAGCAGGGCGATGCAAGTCCGTTCTACATCCGAAATAAATACATCGGCGTGTTTGCGCAAGACAGTTGGCATTTGCGTTCCAACCTGACCCTCAACTACGGCCTACGCTGGGACGTGTTGCCCCCGTGGCGCGAAAAATATAATCAGCTGCAAACCTTCGTTCTGGGACAGCAGTCAGAAGCGTACCCGGGTGCGCCACAAGGCATCGTTTTTCCTGGTGACCGCGGCATTCCAGACACGCTTGCTCCCACGCGTTGGACTGATTTCGCTCCGCGCCTCGGTCTCGCCTACTCCCCTGACGTGGAAGACGGACTACTCGGAAAGATCTTTGGAGGCGCCAATAAAAGCAGCATTCACGCGGCTGTCGGCCTGTTCCATAGCGCGTTTGAAGGACTCTCCGCCGGAATTATGAGCGCTTGCGCTCCGTATGGATACGACTACGACAGCACTGGCGGCCAACCGCTATTCAACGAGCCATTCGTCTCCGCAACCACAGGGACAACAAACGGACAGCCGTTCCCTTCCCCGGTTCCGACTTTCGGCGCGTCACCCAGCCATCCGAATACAAGCGTCGACTGGTCGAAGTACAACCCCATCACCGGCGATCCGGCATTCTATTACCGCAATACTTCTCCG
The DNA here is from genome assembly GCA_963846085.1 of uncultured Acidobacteriaceae bacterium. GTDB lineage: Bacteria > Acidobacteriota > Terriglobia > Terriglobales > Acidobacteriaceae > Acidiflorens. The sequence continues at coordinate 1,086,393 of CAWJUN010000001.1, forward strand.
TACACGGAGTCCTATAGTCTCTCTTGGGAGCGCGAGCTTCCGAATACGATATTTCTCCGATTGGGCTATGTTGGCTCGCAGGCTCACCATCTGCTTGTGCTCACATCTGCCGATCCAGGGAACGCGGCTTTATGTCTCAGTGTCAGCAAACCTGAGCAAGTGATGCCGGGAACGTCGACCTGCGGGCCATTCGGCGAGGGCGGTGTCTTTACGAAAGCGGACGGCACGTCGGTGCAGGTTCGCGGACCATTTAACGCATCTTTCGATGGCATCACCTACCAGAAGACAATTGGTTCTTCCAATTACAACGCGCTCGAAGTTTCACTGCGGCATAGCGGCAAGTCTTTGGACCTGCTGGCGAGCTATACGTATGGAAAATCGCTCGACGACTCTTCCAGTCTTTCTGAGCCTGTATATCCAATGGGGGCGAATCTCACGAAGGCAATCTCTGCATTCGATTTGCACCACAACTTTGTAGCGAGCTACCGCTACCGGATTCCCGCCGAAGCCCTCTTCCATGTTCAGAATCGATGGACTACAGGCTGGTCGCTCTCTGGCATATCTCGTTTCACCACCGGATTGCCGGTCACTCTCTACAACAACACCGACAGCTCTCTTCTCGGCAGCATGCCCAACGGCATCAATAACAATGGCGTGGACACACCGTATTATCTGCCGGGTAATCTGGAAATGAATCGCGATCCAAGAAATGGACGTCCCGCATTCAACACTGCGCTGTTTCCATCAGATGTCAGCCCTTACCTTGGCCAGTTGGGCAATGCGCGACGCCGTTTCTTCTATGGCCCCGGGCTCAACAACTTCGACATGGCTCTGCAGAAGGACTTCACCATCGCGGAGGCGAAGTCGCTGCAGTTTCGCGTGGAGGGATTCAACATCTTTAACCATGCACAGTTTTTCGGAGCGGCAGCGGTGAATGGCAACATCAGCAGCGCCGGCTTTGGAGAGGTGGTGAATGCCGACTCGCCGCGATTGCTGCAGCTAGCGGCGAAACTCGTTTTCTAATTCCAGAGGAAGACCTGCAAGCTCCTCCCGAGCAAATTCGCGGGCTGTTTGACTCAATGCCGCGTTATTGTGCCGTCACGGTTTCCGTAAAAGTGGCGGGCTTGAGCGAACCGGTTGTCGCAGTGATTTTCACGACACCAGCCGTGCCAGGAGTTGTGTACGAGGTTTGTGCATGGCCCGCATCATCAGTCGTCACGGTGGTCTTCGAAAAAGTGCCTCCCTTGCCGCCATCGGAGAAGGTCACTACGGCTCCTTCAATCGGATTGAAATGCACGTCGATTACGGAAACCACGAGGGGTTGTGGCAAGGGCGTCTTAACCGGAGCAGTCTGTTTGTTGCCTGAGTATTGCTTGATCACGTTTGCCGGGCCAGCAACCGAGGTCTCCGTAAATACCGCCGAAACATAACCAGTAGCGGAGCACGTGATGCTTACAGTCGTTGCCTTCACAGGCAGGGTGTACGTTGTGCTCACGTTGCCATTGGCATCGGTTACGCCGATCGGAGCGCTAAATTTCCCTCGTGCACCGCCGTCCTTGCAGGTAACGGTGATTCCAGGAATTCCTGCGTGGGAATAGAAATCGGTCGCCTGCATGGTCAAGGGAACGGGAAGAGTCGTATCGACGATCGCGGTCTGGTTGTTGCCAGCCGAGATGGCAAGATTTGGCAGAAGTCCGAAGACGTTGAGTTGATGCAAGCCGCCGACAAAGACTTTGCCGTTCACCACCGTGGGAACGACAAAGCGCGAGGTGGACGGGATTTTATCACGCAGTTTGAGCGCCTGCGTCGTGTCATACAATTCGTTAGAAAGATTGGTTGCATCAAAGGCATACAGAATCGGCGTCCCGTGCAGCATCGCCCACAGGATGCCATTGCTCGTGCCGTTCGCAGAAATGGAAATGGAAGGTCCGCGGTCGTTGAAAAGTACGCTCGTCTGCTGAACTGGTTGGCTCGACATCGCTCCGCCGGCCAGCGAGAACATTTTTATGTAATCTTTTTGACCACTTAAGTAAACGTTGCCATTCCAATAGGCCGGAACCGTTTTGATCGAAGGCGTGATTTCTGTGAATTCCTGCACCACCATATCCTGGACCGAATTAAATTGGCCCAGGTCATCGCGGTCGGCGAGATAGAGCGTTCCCTCTTTCCCGCCACCCACCAACTCGTGAACATGCGACCCGCTCTGATCAGGAAGAACCATCAAACCACCGGATCCGAGATCCATATCATTGCCGGCGAGGTACGCTTGATTGTAGGGAGTGAAGAAGTCCTGTACGGTAAATCCGTTTTGGGTGTTGTTGAGCTTCACGAAGCTATCGCCGAAATCCGTGCCCCCCATTCCGTAATCGAAGGTTCCGTTGGCAGTGGAAACATAGACGAAGCCTTCGCTATCCGCCGCGGGGCCGCCGCCGCTTCCCCAGATGGCGCCATTGGAGCCTTGCGGTGTCGTGATGAAAACGCCGAGTTGCTTGAGCGTGGAAGCACTATAGGCTAACAACCAACCGTGATAGTCGTAGACGTCACATCCGTTTGACCCAAATCCGATGTAAAGCGATCCGTTCAGCAGGAGCAGAGCTGGTCTCTGGAGTTGAACGGCGGCGGTGAAATCGATTGGACCCATGCTGGTCTGAACGGTTGCGCTGATCTCGACAGGACCGTTGAATTTCTCCGCGCCGGAGGCAAGATCCAAAGCGTGCAGTCGAAAATAGTATTGGTTGCTCTCCAGAGTCTTCGAGACGAGATAGAGTGTCTTGGAAGCCGGGTCGATGACGGGCGTGCCCATGATGCCAATTTCCGTGTAGCCAGGTGTGCCGCAGCCAAAGTGGTTGGCGTCATCCGGAATCGCCTTCGGATAGTTCACGGTCCATAGCGGATTCGCGTTCGCACCTAAGTCGTTGTCAGCATCGAAGGCGTACACACTGTCGTGCTGCGTTGTAACGTAGACCGCATTGTGAATCGTACCATTAGAAAATTGGACATTTGGAACGTATAAGGGCTGCCCAACGATGGAACCATCCACCTTCTGAATAAAAAGCTTTCCAAATGTGTCCGCATTTACGTTCGACGGTGTAAGGATGGTCTCACTCAGGTTCTGTCCGGTCCGCGCAACATCGTTGTGATGAGTCAACACGCTGGCTTGTCCTTTTGCCAACTCGACGTCGATCACAGAAACGGATAGCGTGAGAAGCGAGATGGCACAGACACTCCGGACGAGACTGTTTGACATGCTAGGGGCTCCTGAAAACTGGCGTCGGGCGGGCGAAACTGCACTCGCTATCCCAAACGGTTTCTTAAGATTTGATCGCTATTTTTGAAGAGGGGAGGAGTCACACACTGATGTAAGGATGTCATGCAGAGTGAAGCCAGTCAATCGAAAAGCGGCGTCCAATAGCCTTTTCGGAAGGTTCAGGAATTCCGAAAATCAGACGAAATACTATCGTCGATAGGACAATGCTCCCCGACTCACAGAGAGGATTGCGAATCGGTTTGATAGTAAAACGAAAAAAATAAAGGTACGCAAAGCGTTGCGCTTCGCTTCACATTTAAAGATCTCAAAAGCATTTTTCGCATTGTATCCAGTTCGTAATTTGTGTAGGTTTTGTCATGTCTTCTGTGGCTGCCTGAAGTCCCCCGGCAGTTCAAACGCTCCCACAGTTCGCAGGGTCTTTGGAGGGATAGAGTCATGGGTCATTCTTGTTCACGTCCATTCGAGTTTCTTACGGTTTCAGCTCTCGCTGCTGTCGATCATTCTGCTGCCTGTAGGAAGCCGATCGCCAGGCACTGCGTGAGTTTGCTCCTTGCCGCGATTCTGCTTCTCGCAAACTCCTTCGCGCAAGCGCCGAGCCCGACGAGTCGTGTGGACAATGCCCGCGACGGCGCGAATACCCACGAGAGGTTGCTCACTCCGGGTAATGTCAATACGAATAGTTTCGGCCGATTATTTCGTTTCCCAGTCGATTACGTCGTGATGGCACAGCCGCTCTACGTGCCCAATGTGAGCATCCCCGGCCAGGGCACCCACAACGTTGTCTACGTCGTCACCCAAAAAGACTCGGTATACGCTATCGATGCCGACACCGGAAGTCAGCTCTGGTACGCCAGCATGCTCGACGGCGGAACGATCGCGACCGGAAAATATCTTCCTTGCGGCACCGGCCCTGGGTTCAACCAAGAAGGAATAATCGGAACGCCCGCAATCGAACCGAGCACCGATACCATGTATTTGGTGGCGAAGTCCGTACTCAACGGCACCGTACGCCATCAGATTCACGCTCTCGATATCACCACCGGTCTCGACAAACCCGGCAGTCCGGTGCTCATCTCAGCTGAGAGCGTCAGCAACAAGGGAACAGTCACCATATTTAACAGCCTTCATCAGAAAAATCGTCCGGGATTGCTTTTGCTGAACGGAAACCTTTACATCGGATTCGGTTCCAACGCGTGCAACGATGAGAACAGCGGATGGGTGCTCGCCTACAACGCCACAAGCCTGACACAAACGGGTGTGTTCAATACTTCGCCGGACTACGGACTAACATCGATTTGGCAATCAGGGGTGGGGCTCTCTGGCGACGACGAAGGCTACATTTTCGCGGAAACCGCGGAAGCCGGCGCCCATGGCTTCGACGTGCCGAGCGGAGGTCAGACATATTGCAACAGCGTCGTGAAACTCGCCCCGTCCACTCTCACACTGACCGATTACTTTACGCCTTGGACCGTCGCTTTCCTCAACACCAACGATCTCGATATCAGTTCAGCCGGTGCGGTCATTCTTCCTGACTTACCAGACTCGCCTTACCCTCACGAACTCATCGCCGTCGGAAAACAGGGATTCGTGTACGTCTTAAATCGCGACAACATGGGAATGTATTCGGTAAACGACAGTCAGATTCTCCAGGAATTTCCTCTCATTCCCGGAGAAGGACTCGAACAGGACAAATCGGTTCAGTTCGGCTCTCCGGCATATTGGAACAACACCGTGTACTTTGCTCCGAAGGCGTATCCGGTCCTGGCTTACCCCGTCTCGGGCGGATTGCTCGGTACCACCCCCATCCAAACTGCCCAGCAATACAACGGCAGTCACTCTCCTTCCATTTCCGCGAATGGCACGACAAATGGAATTTTGTGGGTTATTACCGGTCAACTTTACGCGTTCGACGCCGTCTCTCTTCAAATGCTCTATAACACCAGCCAAATCCCCTTGCGCGACAAGTTGCCGCCTATTGGCCACTTCATTACGCAGACTGTGGCAAACGGCAGGGTTTACGTAGCGACACAGAATAGCCTCGAGGCCTATGGACTGTTTCACGCCGTAACCATCACGGGAGGGGGCGGGCAAACAGCAACCGTCCATACTGCTCTCTCTGCCCCGGTCACAATCCACGCTGCCAATCCTTACAACCAGCAGCCCGACGCCGGAGTGAGCATCACTTTCAGCGACGGATGCAAGAAAGCCGGGGGAACGACCTGCGGTACGTTCAATCCCGCGTCCGCCGTCACCGACAGCAACGGGAATGCCTCGACGACTTACACCGTGCCAGAAATAGCTGGGACGTACACTTTGAAAGCGACGGCAACTGACTTCGCAACCGGAAGCACGACCGCGACCGCAACTCCAGGCGCCGCGAGTAAGATCATAGCTTTTGGCGGAGCGAGGCAGACAGGCGTTGCCGGTTCCGTCCTCGCCAATCCCATCGTCGCCCAGGCACGGGATGCATACAACAACGGCGTGCCCGGCGTCACAATCAATTTCACGGCCACGAAAGGCGGTGTCCCAAATCCCGCCTCCGCCGTTACGGGCGCAACCGGCACAGCGAGCACGATGCTTCAACTGCCCACGGTTGCCACAATCCTTAACGTCAATGCCACCTCCGGAACATTGAAGAAGATCACCTTCCCGGAAACCTCAGTTGCCGGACCCGCCACGTCGATCGCCGTAATCAGCGGCAATAATCAGGCTGGTCCCGGCGGAACGCAGTTGCCCCTCCCGTTGGTGGTACTCGTGGCCGACCAATACGGCAATCCGGTTTCTGGCAATGCGGTCACGTTTTCGGATGCTGGCGCCGGGGGAACTTTTTCCAACGGAAATCCGGTAATCACGGGAACCAATGGAGACGCGTCGCAGCTCTACACGCTTCCACTTTCCCCGAAAACCGTCACGATAAATGCGACCGCGACAGGAGTGTCGAGTCCCGCGGTCTTTACCGAAACCTCACAGTAAGTATTAAGGGCCGCTTCGAGTTGTCGGAGGTATCTGCCAGGAAACACGGCTGGCGCTCACGAACGGTTAAGCGTTCGTGAGCGCATTCTTCTTTTTGCGCCTCAAAAGCTTTCCCACCCTAAGGCACGTTGTACGCGCAAAGATTGTTATAACCACAAACGGCATAGAGAGTTCCGTTGACCACCATCGGTTGAGACGTCGTACCGCCGCCATAGCTAGAGTCCCAAAGCAGAGCTCCCGTGGATGCATCGAGTGCGCAGGTTCCGTTGCATTCGGCATAGACAACGCCGTTAGCTACCGAGGGAGCCGAGGAGAAGTTATTCGTCCCAGTACCTGACCAGATTACTTTGCCCGTCTTTGCCGCGAGGGCGTATTCCTGGCCGTAATAGGTCCCGCCAACGTAGACCACATTTTTCGCAACGGCAGGCCGGTTATAAGTGTTGCCTACGTCGAGGCCAGTGACCTTCCACAACTGAGTTCCCGTTTTCTTGTTGAACGCATAGACGGTGCCGTTGAATGTGTTCACATAGGCGGTATTCCCGGAAACCGTCACCGGAGAACCCGGATCTCCGGTCGGGGCACACCACGCCGTTGCTCCGGTTGCGAGTTCAATCGCGCAAACGCCTTCGGTGCTGTCGTTCGGATAAAAGGTGCCGTAGTAGGCGAGTCCGCCGGAGACTGCGGCTGGGTAGTCGGTGGGAGCATAGCAGTCGTTGGCACCACCCCCGCCCGCGCCGCCATCGCCGCAATTGCCAATTGACCAGATCGGGGCGCCGGTCTTGGCATTAAGCCCGAAAATGTACCCCGCGCGCTCGCTCAGTGTGTCGGCTTCGCCGATGACGAGGATGCCGTTCGAAATAACCGGGCCGTTGTAGGGGCCGCTGCTCACCGATGTCCCGCCATCGTTGTAGATGGCCCAGCTCCAAAGCAACTTGCCGGCATTCTTTCCCGTGAGTCCGACGGCGCAAACGCCGGAATGCCCACCGCCGTTCTCATCGAGCTGACAGTTCACATAGATGGTGCTTCCGGAAATCGCCATACCCTGCGCCATTCCTCCATACGCATAGCTGGTAGCAGTCCCAGCGAATGTCCAAAGCAGCTTGCCCGTCGCTGCGTTCACTGCGTAAAGATTTCCGTCGCTGGAATCGATATACACCGTGTTGCCCGAAGCCAGTGACGGCACGTTGATTTCGGCGTTGGTCGCGAAGAGCCAGGTCTGTGTCAATCCGGCTACGTTCGAGGCAGACAGCGTCGTCTCTTTTGGGTTATAGCCAACATGAGCCGCGTTGTATCCGCTCTGCAACCAAGTCGCCGGCGCCACCTGCGCTATGGCTTGGTTCGTTTGGGCATGAAGCAGCGGGGCTGCCGCCATTGTGAAAACGAAAAGGATAAGCAAAGCAGCCATGCGGACTGTCTCCACTTGTTGGCGAAAGCAATTCATTGATCTCTCCTGAAAGTCTGGTTTTTCTCTAGGTTTTGACATGCGCGACCGAGGTCTGGGGTTTCTCGCTCCAGTGCGTGCCGCTTAGCCCTGAAGTCGGCGCCCAATTTGCCTCAGAAAGAGGGCGCGGTCAATGTCCCGCGCGTGACCCGTTCGTGAAGCGCGTGTGACGCGCTAAACCTTTTGTTTGCAGTACAATCCCGGAAGTTCTCGTCTGGCGCCAGAAGCCGTTCGGAGGGAGAAACCAAGCGACAGTTAGTTTTCGATAGCACGGGCTTGGATGGTAGACTTGCGATCTTCCCCGAAGCGGCCTTCATCTTATGCCTTCCAACTCATTGAGTCCCGCGTCCAATACGGTCGTTAGATTCGCGGCATTCGAGGCCGACCTCCGCCTCGGGGAATTGCGCAAGAACGGCGTTAAGGTCAGAGTCCAGGATCTGCCCTTTCGCGCCCTTGCCCTCTTACTGAGCCGGCCCGGCGAAGTCGTGACGCGAGAGGAATTCCGGCAGGTGCTGTGGCCAGATGATGTGTTCGTAGATTTCGATCTCGGAATCCGCAGCGCGATCAAGCGCCTGCGCGACGCGCTCGGGGATGCAGCCGAAAATCCAATTTTTGTGGAGACCGTCGACCGCCGCGGCTACCGGTGGATTGCGCCGATCCTTCGGGTCGAGACCCCTGCCGCTGCGGTGCCACCGAGTCCAGAAACTAAGGGACACTCAGAATCGACTCGCAGTGGGCCAAGCGTGGAGGGTGTGATTCCGGCTGCGAAGAGGCTTCGAAGGTTTCAGAGAAGTCGCTGGCTCGGGGCTCTATTCGGTTTTCTGGCTATCTTACTGGCCGTTGCTTTCTTGCAACGGGCAGGCTGGAAGCAAAGCTTCTTCGGCAAATTTTTTGGAAGAGCCGACTCCGGTGTAGTGCACTCGGTGGCGGTCTTGCCTTTTCAGAACGCCGGAACCGACTCGGACGCGGATTTCCTAAGGCTTGCTCTACCCGACGAGGTTGCAAACGTTCTGAGCTATGTGCCCTCGCTCTCGATTCGTCCCTTCGCCACTACGAGCAAATACAACGGGCCGAACTTAGACCTACAGCAAGCAGGTCGGGAGATGGGAGTGAGTTCCATCGTAACGGGACACTACTTCATCGCCGGCGATCAACTCGAAGTTACGTTGGAAGCCGTGGATGTTGTCAACAACCGCAGCATTTGGCGGGACACCATCAGCGTCGCGTCGTCGGACAAGCTTGCGATGCGCGAACAGATCACTTCACAGGTTCGACAAGGCCTTGTGCCCGTGCTTGGAGGGTCGTCCACATTCGGAGAGCCCGGTACTCGCCCGAAGAGCGAGCAAGCTTACGACTTATATCTCCGCAGCATCGCGATCCCGCACGATGTTGCGCCCACGAAGGGCGCGATTGCGATGCTGGAGCGTGCCGTGGGTCTCGATCCAAGTTACGCGCCCGCCTGGGCGGCTCTCGGCATGCGGTACTACTACGACGCGACCTTCGGCAACGGAGGAGAGCCGATGCTCAGGCGCTCGGACTCGGCCTTCGAACGCGCATTGGCGCTTGATCCAAATCTAATCTCCGCCGCTGGCGCGCTGATTACGAACCAGAGTGATCGCGGCAACATTGGACGAGCCTACACGCAAGCTTCAGCGTTGGTGCAGCGACGACCCAACAGCGCTTCGGCCCACTTTGTTCTTAGTTATGTGCTGCGCTATGCAGGGCTTTTGGATGACGCGGCGCGCGAATGCGACACCGCACTCAGGTTGGACCGGGGCAACTACCAATTCCGGTCGTGCTCCTGGGTATTCGCCCGCTTGAGCAAGCCAGAAAGAGCGATGCAGTTCGTTCGCCTTGACGCGGGATCAGACTGGGCCGCAAGACAAACGGCTTTTATTCTTCTCGGCCAAGGCAAAGTGGCGGAAGCGCGACAAAGCATCCAGAGAATGTCGGACACGCCTTTGATGGGCCACGACCTGCTTCAAGCGTGTCTTGATCCCCAAGATGCAACCCGATTGGAGGACAGCGCTAGGAAAGTTGAGACCGCTGCACTCGCGGGAGTCGATCCGGAACCGCGCTACGTATTCGGAAGCCTGCTGTCGTACTGCGGTCAAAAAGATGCGGCTCTGCGTTTACTGAAAAGCGCAATCGCACACAACTACTGCGCCTACCAAACCCTGCAGTCCGATCCGTTGCTCGGGACGCTACGTAGGACTGCTGAATTTGCAGAAGTATTATCGGCTGCCAAAAATTGCCGCGACCGATTCCTTACCGAGCGACAACAGAGCCAACATTAGACGCGGATAGCAGTCCTACCGATATTCAACGCGCCACGGGGTCCCTCATTTGCCTCTCCTGTGGTGCGGCCAATTGAGAGACAGGGCCTCCTATCGGTTCCCCCTATCCGTGGGCGACGGGCGCCATCGTCTGGCCGATGTTGTCGAGTTCCCTCTTGAGCGTCAGGCTGTCCAGAGTCTTCAGTGGGAGAGAAAGAAATAGACTGATTCTACGCTCCAAACCAAAAAAAGCCTCGCGAAATGCCCTCTCCACCTCGGCTTCGCTTCCGCGAACTGCTGCCGGGTCGGGAACGCCCCAATGAGCTGTCATCGGCTGTCCAGGCCAGATCGGACAGACCTCTTTCGCGGCGTTATCGCAAACGGTGAAAACGAAATCGAAGATTGGAGAACCTGGGAGCGAGAATTCATCCCAACCTTTACTCCGCAGACCAAGGATTGGTATGTGAGCCATTTCAAGTTGTCGCAAGGCTTCCGGCCGAACCACGCCGGACGGGTGGCTGCCGGCGCTGTATCCAGTGAAATGAGCTTTGCCTTTGAAGCTTAGTATTGCCTCGGCCATGATCGAACGCGCGGAGTTGCCGGTGCACAGGAACAAAACGTTGTAATGTTCTTGCATGCTCGCTCTCTTCTAGTTGCAGCAAGCCGGTCCACAACACGCTTTCGCGCCGGCAGGCTTGACTGCCCGAACGAAAGCACTCATGAACTTTCCGTCCACTTGGGGCGCGATCGTGTCCACATCGACGCCTTCGGCCGATAGAAACTCGCGCGCATCCTCAGCTCGATAAATTCGTGTGGGCTCGATATCAATCTGCTCAAAGCCGGCCGAGGAAAGCTTGGTGCGATATTCGTCGTCCCCGAGCGCCCCTGCTACGCACCCAACCCACAGAAGAACACTTTGCCGTATTTCTGGCGCGATTGTGCCCCGGGTAACAACGTCGGAAACCGCCAAGCGGCCGCCCGGTTTCAGCACACGAAACGCCTCTTGCAACACACGGTCTTTATCTGCCGAGAGGTTGATCACGCAGTTCGAGATAATCACGTCCACCGAGTTTTCTGGCAGCGGGATGTGCTCGATCTCCCCCCTCAGGAACTCGACATTCTCGGCCCCCAACTTGCGCTTGTTCTCATTGGCGAGCGCCAGCATTTCATCGGTCATATCGAGGCCATATGCTTTGCCGGTGGGTCCCACCCTTTGCGCGGATAGCAAAACATCGATGCCTCCGCCGGAGCCAAGATCGAGCACTACTTCTCCCGTATTCAATTTCGCCAGCGCAGTCGGATTTCCGCATCCGAGCGAGGCCAGAATCGCTTCTTCGGGGACCTGTCCTGCTTGGGAAGAATCGTACAAATTAGAGGTGATCGGGTCACAACTCGAACCACTCGCAGCGGTCGCTCCGCAACAGCTGCTTCCGCCGCTTTTCACGCGGAGCGCCGCTTGGCCATACTTTTCTTTGACTACGTCTTTGATATCCGCGCTACTCATGATGTCCTTCCTCTTTTATTGACAAAGCCGGACGATATTTTGCGGTTGGACTGCCTTGTTTCGCGTGCAGCATTGGGCATAAAGGAACTGCAGAAGCTCCTGGAGAGCTTCCGTATTGGCCGTGTATCGCAAGAATGTACTTTCACGGCGGACGTTCACTAGCCCCTCATTCTTCAGTTTCTCCAAGTGGTGCGAGAGCGTGGAATTCGGAATATCGAGTTCCGCTTGGATATCGCCCACAACCGAGCCATCCGGATGAGCCGACAGCAACAATTGCATAATGCGCAGGCGTGGTTCGGTGCCCATGGCAGAAAACATGTCGGCGTATTTAGCCACTTGCTCGGTGGTTTTCTTGTTTGCGATTCCTTGCATATTTCGATATTTGCAGAACTATGGATACATGTCAAGTCCAGCCCGAAATGCAGCCCTTTCGGCGGCCTACGGTTTAGCCGAACGAGATTCCGAGCGGATACGAATTTGTTTCAGTACAAGAAATCGTGAGACTGATTTCTGCACATACGTCCACAAAGTGGACACACGCACCGTCCGTTTGCTCCGGAGGCAAATTTGGATTCGACTCTTCGGGGGTCAAACGAAGACTCGTGCTGCTAGATAGTGAAACCTATGATGGCTAGCAAAATGCGATTCCGTTTGTGGCAAGCCCTGTCACAGAATCCAGAGAATTGGCACAACAAGAATTAGCTCGATCAGAAGCTCGATCACAAGATTGAAGAGGAGCGATGTGTTAGCGAAGGCAAAATCGGTAAAAGTGATGCTCGTAAGCGACGATTCAGAAACCGTTGCCGTTCTTTGCAATTGCATGGAGCAGATGGCGATGCAGGTGGAAGTATGTGCCGACATCGAATTGGCGGCGGGAAAACTGTGCCGCAGCAAGTTCGAGGCCGTCGTGATTGACTTTAGTTACGGCTCAAAAGCATTGGAACTGGTAATAAAAACGCACGAAATGACCTCTCACAAGAAAGCAGTTGTGATTGCGGTTCTGAATGACAGCAGCGAAATGCCCGATGCCTTCCGCGCCGGAGCGAGTTTTACCCTCGTGAAACCGTTGCTCGCGGAAATTCTGGCGCACACCCTTCGAGCCGCTTATCCAATGATGGTTCGGGAAATGCGCCGTTACTATCGCTGTGCGATCGAGGTGCCCGTTCGCGTGGCCACCGAGAATCGCACGGACTTTCTCGCAGAAACGATCAACATCAGCGAGGGCGGAATGGCGCTTGTGACCCCTACCCCAATCCATGTCGGCGAACAACTCACGTTGACCCTCGCACTGCCTGGCATGCCCAATGAAGTGCAGATAACAGGCAATGTTTGCTGGACAAAAGATCCCGGACACGTCGGACTCGAATTTGTGAAGGTATCAGCGATGGAATCGGCAGGCTTGCAATCGTGGCTTTCGGACCGTCTAGAAGAAAGCCTGGCACGCTGAAATCGCGCCCCTTCTCACTCGGGAGCGCGTTGACCCGTTATCGACCCACCAATCATGTCAATGCCGTTTACAGCCGACAGGAAGTCAGGCCATTCTCGCCGCGGGTCCGTTGTGAGAACCGTGCCCATTGGTTTTCGGTGGAATCGCGATCCGGGCGAGCATGTTGTAGAGAGTTGACCGCGCGATCCCCAACACCTCCGCGGCTCTACTCTTGTCCCCGCCAACAGTTTCCAGAACGCGCAGAAGATGGCGCTCTTGCACCGCCTCCATCGACAACATTCGCTCCTGGTTCACATGATCGGGAATCCTGAGAAGTTGAGCCGGGAGGTCTTTAGAATCGATGACACTCCCTTCAACCATCATGCAGGCATTTCCCAAAACATTCTCCAGTTCCCGGACATTGCCCGGCCAATGATACCGGGCTAATTGAGCCTGGGCGCGGCGCGTGATGCCAGAGACGGGCCGATCGTACTGCTTTGAGAATTTTTCTACAAAGAATCGCTGCAGTAGGGGAAGATCTTCTTTTCGATCCACCAGGCTCGGCAATCGAATTTCAGTCATCGATAAGCGGTAATAGAGGTCCTCGCGGAACTTGTGTTCCTGAACCAAAACGCGCAAATCCTTATTTGTGGCTGCAATCACGCGTACGTCAACTTTGCGCAGTGCCGGCGAACCGACGCGCTGAACTTCCTGATTTTGCAATACTCGGAGCAATTTGGCTTGACCCGCCAAAGGCATGTCGCCGATTTCGTCGAGAAATACGATTCCTTGATGAGCGTACTCAAAGAGCCCGATCTTATCCTGAGTAGCTCCCGTAAATGCGCCGCGCACATAGCCGAAAAGCTCGCTTTCGAAAAGCGTTTCGACAAGTGCCGAACAGTTACAGATGGCGAAAGTTCTGTCCGCCACGGGGCTCAGGCGATGAAGAGCGTGGGCGGCGAGTTCCTTTCCGGTTCCAGTCTCGCCTGTGAGAAGTACCGTGCGAAAATGAGGCGCGATGCGACGGAGAGTGGCAAAGACATCCATGACCAGAGGGCTGCGACCGACGATGCCCTCCAGTTGAAACGTGTCGACCAGGGACTGATCGAGTTGAGTGATATAGAGGCGACGGCGATTCTCTTCGATCAATTTGGAGATGCGGCTTTGAAGGTCGACAATGTTAAGAGGCTTCGTCAAATAGTCGGCCGCTCCCTTGTGGATGGCTTCCACGGCGGATTCCGCGGCGTAATAGCCAGTCATTAGAATCACTTCTGTTCTTGGATCGATGGCCACAATCTGTTCCAGCAAGTCCATGCCGCTCACATTCGGCATCATCAGATCCAAGAGCACAATCTCAGGTCGACGCTCCCGAAACAGAGCTACGCCGCCCTCGGCACTGGCAGTAGTCAGAATATCCAATCCTGGCTGCTGCAAAACTGACTCAATGAGTGCCAAGTTTTGACGTTCATCGTCAATCACAAGCAGTGTTAGACTAGCGGCCTCATCGATGTTCATCGGATTGCCCCCAGGTATTTGTTGCAATTTGTGAAGAACTCTGTTCGACAATGGGAAGGCATAGCCACGAGATCGGCGGCAACATGAGTGCGAGACGCACAACAGAGCCGAGGAATAGTCAGGCCCCGCAAAAAAGCCCGCAGCACGAGACGAGAAGTGACGATTCGCTTTACCCGAAGTCGCCAAGGGAAAAAGAAGCCTGCTCGCAGAGCCGGCGAAAGCGATCGCATAGTGCGCAGGAATACCTTTGATTCAATTGTGCCCCAAGGTAGGCTGGGCTTTAACATAGTTATTTCTCGCAGGTTATTATCTAGCAACTGTAACGACACCAAGGATAGATTGTATGTACTGATATCTCCTTACATACTCCAGGATCTTGTGCATGCACTTATTACATTAGCGCTTAGAGATACACGGCAATACCTGTCGGTGCTGATTCCGCGCAATCAAGCATGTAAATCAAGAACTCCATGTTAGCTCTTGTGTTCAAGCCACTATCAACGCAACGGAATAGCTCAACATTCCTTCCCACGAGGACTGGGATCTAGAGACAGTCGATTAGCGGCATAACAACTGCTTTTACCGCGGTGACTAACTATCAAGATCGCGCTCGGACTGCCGCGCAAGATAAGCTTTTGCGGTTCCGATCGCCTCTTCCAGACTTGACTCGGTCTCCTCGTAGATCTCATAACCGTGCTGGAAGACGAGGACGTGATATTCGATTCGACCGGCCTCCTCCATGGGCACAACCGCGGCAAGGTAGTGCCCCGACCGGCAACGCGCTTCTAGCGTAATCATGCTGGCCTTCATCGTCGAGAGTTTGAATGGGAGGAGCGACGCTAACATCCGGCGCCAATTGAAAACCGTCGAAAAAGTACTCTCTTACCGTCGCACGACTCCAGCGACCGTGAGCCTATAACGCGCCTTAGGAGCGTGTCTATCAGCTTTGGCCCGACTATCGTAGGCGGTTATCCGACGGGATCGCTCTTGAAAGGAGGGGGAAATAAGCTTCGAGTCCGAGATCTCCGGCAAGCGTACGCTCAGCCACGATCGCTTTGGCTTGGCCTAGGCTCAGTTTAGTGAGCCTGGGACTTCGATACGGTTTTCTGCCCGCAAGCGGAGACAGAGAGAGAGGGATTCCGCCGGAATCATTCGCCGGAGCAGTTTTCATCGATTTCGGTTGCCTCGTTTTCGGGGATTATGCGTAGTTTCCAGAGACCCTTGTAGCGTGTGCGAAACGCCCGCCCTTCCCGTTCCAGAAAAGCCAAGGCGGCTATTACATCCTCTGGCGACTCTCGCAGGCGGTAGGCAAGCTCTTTGACTTCGATGCGAACGGGTTGGTAGGAATAAAGTTCGTATACCATCTGCCCGTGCTCCATGATGGACTTTCGAAGCTGCTTCAACTGTGTGGTGTCTTGCGCGGGATGTGGGTTGCCCGTTTCAAGCAAAGATGCCAAGCTGCTAATTAGATCTGCGGGTCTAGGTAGATACATGATTCCTCCCGAAGCGGGAGTCCCAAAAGCGCCAGGGCGTCAAGGACTCATCGTAGTTTTGGGAAACCTATCCTTGCGGCCATCTCATGGTGCAACCGATTGAGCGAACTTTACTGCACTTCACCGACACTTGTCTATCGGGAGTGCACTGACGAGTGTCAGTACCTACCTGACAGATTCCGGTGCCATTGAGGATTCCATGCTCTCGGGCCATCCACTTGCTTGTGTATTCGACGGTGAGTCAGAGTTTCTGCTCAGAATTGGGGCTGAAGATTCCGGTCTCTCGCGCATATCGGACAATATCAGCGCGGGTTCGCAGCCCCAACTTCTGACGGCTGCGCGCCTGATATGTCTCGATTGACTTTCGACTTACATTCAGGAGGCCAGCAATTTCTTTCAAAGTGTGGCCATAGGCGAGCATTCGGAGTACCTGTTCCTCCCTGCGGCTGAGTACTTTTGTTCCGGTTTCCGCCTGATGAGCGAACATCTCGTAGAGTTCGTCGCTTAAGATTGGATCAATAAAGCGGCGGCCGGAACTGGCAACGCGGATCGCACTAAAGAGGTCGCGGGGGGAAGCGCGCACCAGAACGTAACCAAGTGCTCCGGTCGACAAGAGCAGCGCCACATAGGCGTGGTGAGTCTCGCGGCCGAGAACCACGATGCCGGAGCCCGGTGCAGCAACGCGAAGAGAACTGATCATTTGGGCGCAGCTAGGCCTGGTTGCCTCGGCGAACATAATGATCACCTCGGGCGCCAGTTTAGTGGCTTCCTCGACGGCAGACTTGCTGTCCGCTTCGCTCTGGACAGCGAAACCATCTTCGGAGGCGAGCAAATGCTTGAGTCCTACACGGGGGATGACTTCGTCGCCGACTACGAGCACGGTGATTTCTTTCATGACGGGTCCCTTTCAAAGCGTGACGCACGAAGAATCTGGCGCTCGGCGCGCGCAAAGCTACGACAGTTACGCAACCAGGAAGAACTGATGGGACAGAGAACAAACATTCTGATCATAGGGTCCAAGGAATTCGGGAAGTCGACAGCAACCCTCTTCGAACTGCGGGAGGGCTTTTCTACCATCTGTGAACCACGCATAGGCATCCAACTATTCTTAATGAAATGGCGCCCCGATTGTGCCATTGTCGCGTTAGACCCATTACTCCCGAACACGATCGAAGAACTCGATGCCCTAAGGCGATTTGACTTGAAACTTCCGATCGTACTGATCACTTCGCATCGCGTCGCGCTGCCTCTCGCTTCGTCCCTTACTGCTGTATTACGGCCTAGCGAGGTACAAGACCAGTTGGCACCCTTAGTAAAATCACTCTTTGCTCCAGATTCGGTGAATCTCACCTGACTAGCCGAGCGCCAAGAGGCCGGCCCCCTAGCGAGTTGTCAAAACGACTGTGACAACACGCTTCCGAATCTGCGTCAGTGTTCAGTCATGGCCCCTCCCGACGCTCCCAATGATTGAGAAGACAGTCCAGACCCAGTTTTGTTTGTTTGGAAGTGCCCGACCTATAGTTTCACGCAGGAGAACAGTTTGTCGCGTAACAGATGGGATGGCAGCTATGCTGCTTTAGTTTATATTATAGTAAATAACCTAATAGTTATAACTTACATGAGAATTACGAAGAGGAAACGACTAAGTGCTAGCATAAGTTTTGGAATTTTACTCGACCTTAAGACGGAGTTAAGATTGCGCTTTAGCAACCATCCTAACGAGGTCGGCAAGAGAGTGCGCCTGCATCTTTTGTAGCGCGCGACTGCGATGGACTTTGACGGTGTTTTCGGTGACTCCGATCTTAGCCGCGATTTCTTTATTGAGCATGCCTTTTACGACCATACCGATTACCTCGCGTTCCCGCGTTGTCAAGGACTCCAGGCGCTCGAGCACGACAGTAATTTCGGCTTTCTGCTGACGCCGGGCGCGATCCTTTTCCAGTGCCACTTGGATCGCGTCTAAGAGGTCCTGATCGCGAAAAGGTTTGGTGAGAAACTCGATGGCTCCGGCTTTCATAGCGCGAACGGCCATGGTGATATCGCCATGCGCAGTGATAAAAATGATGGGCGTATTAATGTCCGACTCGGCCAGATTTTTTTGGAAATCGAGGCCGCTGATCCCAGGCAACCTGATGTCGAGGATGAGGCACCCCGGCTCGCCCAAGTTTTTGCTCTTCAGCAACTCCTGTCCGGAACCAAAGACTTGGACGTGCAATCCCACGGAAGAAATGAGACGTTTGATTGCACGGCGGACCGAAGGATCGTCGTCGACCACCGACACTACCGGGGCTGTCTCGCTCATATTATGTTCTGACTATAACGGGCAGGCTGAACTGGAATATTGCGCCGTCTGAAGCCGGCTCCGTCCACAGACGTCCGCCGTGAGACTCAATGATAGAGCGACTGATCGCCAATCCAAGCCCAATGCCATGTCGTTTTGTCGTGAAGTAGGGCTCAAAAACGCGGCACGCACGTTCCGGTTCGAGTCCAACTCCCGAATCCTGCACTCGTACCAATACCTTGTCGGCTTGCGCCTCGGAGGTGATCTTTAATTGCCGGGGCCTGGCATTTACAGTCTGCATGGCTTCGATTGCATTCATGATGAGGTTGATTAAAACCTGCTGCAGTTGAACACGGTCTCCAACGACCGGCGGCAATCCGGCGGCTAGATAGAGTCGCACTTGGATCCGATTTCGGGAAGTTTCATCGCGCACAACAACGACAACCTCCTGGATGGCGTCGTTAATGTCGAGTTCACTCCGACACGGAGCATCATTTTTCAACAGGGAGCGAACGCGAGAGATCACGGCGCTGGCGCGCTTGCCGTCCTCCACCATCCAAGCGACTGCCTCCTGCACCTGCTCAAGCTTTGGCTTCTCCTTTTCGAGCTCTCGGAGGGCGAAATTGCCGTTGGTCACAACTCCCGTGAGCGGCTGGTTTACTTCATGAGCGATTGTTGCGAGCAGTTCTCCCATCAAGAGCAAGCGTGTCGCGTGAGCGAGTTCGGCCTGCGTTTCCCGAAGGGCTTGTTGGGCTCGCTTCCGTTCCGTGATGTCAACAAACACGCCGATTGCCCCTTTCACTGTTCCCGTTTCATCAAGGAGCGGAGCCGCGTTCCCGAGAAGGTCCAAGCTGGAACCGTCGTCGAAAACAACTGTCAATTCGGAATTGCGCACCGGTTGCGCAGTGGCTGCGGCCACCTGCATGGGCAGGTGGATAGCGGGGAGTTGCTGTCCATCCCTGATAATGCGGAAGTTGGGAGGGCGATCCTCTTCCGGTACAGATTTCGAAATGTTTGTGCCGTAGGGCATGCGTAGCAACTTATAGGCTGCACTGTTACCTGTGATCGTTCGACACTGCGCGTCTCGGGCAACCAGAGCCATCCCAGGCACTGCGTCAAGAATTGCGGCAATGGCTTCAGTATCGGTCACCACATCCCCTTCAACAGCGGAATGGCCAGTGCTCGGCGGGGTCGATGTAGAGACGCGGACGAGAAGGAGAACGTGCACCGACCCCTTAGCTTCTCTGAGGACGATCTCGTTGTTCGCGTCGTCGGTGTGAGTCAAGATCACCTCACCCGTCGACTAACTGTCCCCGATCCCCAGCAGTCTCGCCACCCAACAACCTTTCAGTCACGGGCAGCCGATAATGCATTGGTACAGCGACCCGAAAGAGCACAGAAGAACATCTAAGATATCGATATCAATCAGGAAGTTTATTACCTAGCGTACTCGCATAATCTCTGATCTCATCCGATGTTCGCGATCCTTATACCACAGTTTCGGGCGCACAGCGCTTCTTATTCAAACAGATCGGAAAACCGAACAGGAACATTAAAGCAGCAAGGGCGCTTTCGCTGACGCCTCAGGGTGTCTTATAAGGGGCGCGATCGCCCCGTAGTTAAGACGCGCAGTCCGATCGGGATGTCTTTAATCTAAACATTGGACACCATTCTATGCGGGCAAGAGATTACTCAGCGCGGCCTCTCAACTTTTGACTCGGGTCTGGTGCAACGAATAAGACGATCAGTAAGGTGTTGTCGACCGATCGCGGACAGGCTTGGCGATCGCTCCCGCCGCGCGGATACGTGGCGTCTGGCCGCTTGTCGCTGAGTGCGCTCAGTTCCTCTGGCTTTTGTTGTTCGCGAGGTATTGGCTAGACACGGACAATCCGGCTATCTACACGAAAGTTTCTCTTTTTGACGTCTTCTGCACGGGAAGGACCCCGTATTGCTTGGTTTAGACCGAATAGCGCTCAGACCGAATATCAATGAAGACAAGAATTTATTGCTGCGCCTCGCTCTCGTTGCTTGGGCTTTTTGCCATTCAGATGCTTGTCGCTCAGACGACGACCGGGCAGAACACATCGACGAAGGATCCAGAACATATTCGGGAGTATCCATCGCCGGCGAACAGTCGATTCGCGGGAACCTCGCACGGCTCGAAAAAGTCTCGCCGGGCGCGTCCCGATGCGACTGGCGGACCGTCACCAGCATCATTCATTTCCGCTACCCGAATCGAATCGGACGGCGACGCGATATATCCGGTGATGAAGGGAGAGTTTAATTCCGACCTACTGCCGGATGCGGTCACGATTATTCACAACACCGGAACTCCCACAGGAGCCTATGTCGCCGTTCTGCTGAATGTTTCAGGCCAACGTCTGAGTGCGCCGATTCTCACGCCCGTTTCATTTGCAGTGGGTGACTTCATGCTTGTTGCGGACCTTAACCAGGATCACATCGACGATGTTGTCCTGGTCCATCCAAACTCAGTGGATGTTCTGCTCTCAATCGGCGACGGGACGTTTGCCGTGCCCCAAACATTCGCCACCGGAATCGGTTCCCCGGTAGCCGCCAGTTTGTGGGATGTCAACCACGATTCTTTCCTCGACATCGCGATTGTCGATGGCTCGTCAACGCAGGCCGCTTACCTCCCGGGAGACGGACATGGGGGATTTACGGCGGCCCAACTGACATCCTTTCCAGCAACCACCTCGATCGCCGTACTGGCGGACTTGGATGCCGATGGCAATCTCGATCTGGTGACCAACGACACGCTTTATCCCGGAGACGGAGGCGGTGGATTCCTGTCCGGTATTCCATTTTCTGGTAGCGATGGACAAAATGCGGGAGCAACATCCTCCGATTCTGTCGGGGTGGGCGACCTAAATAACGACGGCCGGCTCGACGTAGTGACTGCCAACGGGCTCCAAAATACGGTGAGCGTGTACATCAACCAGACAGGCGGTCGTAGCCTCGATCAGCTAGGGGCTTCGATGTGGAGTGGGAACGATCCTGTCGCGATAGCAATTGGAGATTTGAACTCAGACACAAAGCCCGATGTGATCGTGACCAACGCCGCAGAATCGGATGTTTCGGTTTTCATTGGGGAAGGAAATGGTTCTTTGCTTGCGGCGACTCAGGGATTCTCAATCGGCGGCTCGCCAACAACCCGAGCGGTGCTCGCGGATTTCAACGGCGATGGCGATCTTGATTTCGTTATTTCGGACAACCAATCCTCTATTGTGCTGGCCTTAGGCAACGGAGACGGAACATTTCAGGCAACTCCAGTAACCGACATCGTGGTGCCGGCGGGTTCAAGCAACATTGGAGGCGCAGTCAGTATTGCCTCGGCCGACTTCGACGGCAATGGGCACCCTGACTTCGTCGTTGGGCAAAGTTCCACGACGCCAGGCTTGGGGTTAGTCGTTTTCCTGACGCAGACGGACGGCACTCTCAGCAAAGGTGTCGCGTATGCACCAAACGATTCGCTGAGCTACGTCGCGGTCGGCAAGTTCATCAACCTAGGCAATACTGATATTGTGGCGTCCAACTCCGTGACGGCCAGCCTGGAAGTCTTGCGCGGCAATGGCGACGGAACATTTCAGGCACCCATCTCAATCGTTCTTCCGGGTAACACGAACGGCTTGGTTGTAGCCGACTTCAACGGAGACGGATCCCCCGACGTCGCCGTCGCAGGACAAGATTCAGTGGTCTACGTCTTGCTAAACGATGGAGCCGGAAATCTCGCGCTCTCCGGCACGTATCCGATTTCTGGAGCCGGTACGGAGCTGGTGGCAGCCGATATTAATGGAGACGGTAGGACCGATCTTTGTATCACTATGTCCGCTACATCACGAGTTGCTGTGCTTCTAGGCAGCGGGACCGGTTCGTTCACGTCGGTTGCCGACTTTGATACAACAATGGCTTCCACTTACGGAATTGCAGTCGGCAATCTGGATAGCGACATTCTTCCCGATCTCGTTGTGACTTCGCCCGCCGACGGTTTTATCGCAATCGCACTGGGCAACGGAGACGGATCTTTCAATCCGCCCCATGTGTACTCGACGACGATGGTCCCATCCCCGCTGAATCCGTCTCCCCGAGAAGTCGCTCTGTCGGACGTAAATGGGGACGGAAAACTGGATATTGTGTATGCAAATTCGGGTGACAGTGCGATTGGAGCCTTCGTCGGGGACGGATCCGGAAGTTTTTGGCCAGCAGAATTTCCCATGGGGGGCGGGACGTCGGGCCTTGTCATTGCGGACGTCAATGGGGATGGACTCCCGGATGTTGTCACGGCTGACGCACATTTTAGTGGCGTCTCGGTCGCGTACAACAACTCGGGCTCGCTGCCGACATCGAACTTTATCATGACGGCAAATTCAGGTGTCATGGAGGTCGCTCCAGGAGGGTCGGTGACGACTGTGATCTCCTTATCGGCCAGCAATGGGTTTATTGGCTCCGTGGAACTCGGCTGTCCACAGTTGCCCACCGCGCTGTCTTGTCTCTTTACTCCCCGTTCGCTGCATTTGGTAAAGGGAGTCGTATCCACTTCGCGACTGACTATTTCCGCCAGCCAGCCGAATGCAGCCATGCCCGTTTTGCCGCGAGCGATGTTCGCTTGGGCAATGATGCCGATCCTCGGCGGGGTGTTCTTAAGTGGTTGGGGCTGTCGGCAAGTCCGGCGATCCGCAGGAGTCGCAATGCTCGCGAGTCTCGTATTTCTGAGCGCCTGCCAGGCGACGGCGCCAACGCAGGCTCCGAAAGCTTACACGATCATGGTTACAGCAACCGCCTGGAACGGAGTTTCTCATTCGATACCAATGGCAGTTAGCGTTCAGCAATAGCGACAGGCCGCAAAGAACCGTTACTTTGCTTCAGACGAGACTCCCGCTTTCTGTTGTGCTGCCAACGGAAGCGGAATACCCCATAGCGACTCAGAAAGGTTAAACGATAGTGAATCTCTCAAAGGGCCCAGCGAGGTCGGCATGGAACTCCATCATAAATCGCGGGTCAGACACGATTAAAGGGTCGAACCTGCGTGGATTATGGTTCGTTAGCCTCATTTTTCCGCTTCTGATCGCCGCTCAGGCGATCGGTTACGTGCTGCTCGGCACAGGGCGCTGGGGTAGGGGTTTTTCAGAACTGCTTCTTGTGATCATGACGCTGCTCGCAGTCGGTTGCGCGTGGTCAGCGTTCCGGCGTTCGCAGGGTGTGAATGCCCTATTCTGGTGCCTGTTTGGCGTCGCGCTGGTCGTCCTGCTAATTCCTACGGCAGTCCAGGCCTACGACACCCTTTTTGATCAAGTCCTCTTTACCGAGTCGACGTGGGACCTGCTTTTCTGCCTGTATGGCGCACCCATCCTGATGATGCTCTTCCTGCCCGACACCCACGGTCGGACACGAGTGAAATCAGAGATATTTCTCGACATCTTTCAGATCGCCGTCGTTGTTGCTCTCATCTACTCAACATTCTTTTTTCTTCCAGCACGACGGATGCTTCCTGCCGATGCGTTGCTGCACGACATCAGTATCAGCGATGTACAGAGTTTGATTCTTCTCGCCGCAGTTCTCGTTCGCCTGCGATTTGCCCGGGTTGCTGGTACCAGAAATCTCTTGCGCCGACTCGGTCTCTTTGTCTTGGTGTGCGCCGTAGCCACATTCTGCGGAGACTGGATCTTGCTCAACCACCATTCCGTTTATCCGTGGTTCGATTTAGGGTGGGCGATGCCTCTCGTTGCCGCCAGCATGGTCGCGCTCACCTGGAACCCGCGCAACGAAACGCCATCTGTCTCCGAATCCGCTAATTTTTTCAGCTTCCTCGGAACCAACCTGATCTTGGTCGCCATGCTTTCCTGTGTCAATCTGTTGACGAGCCGGTGGAAGGAAGCGCACGGCGAAACCCTCACCGATATTGCGCTGGCTGCCTCGCTCGTCGCGTTCACGTTTCGGCTGGCTCTAACCCAGTATCACCAGCAACAGGAAATCGCGCAGCGGAAAGAAGCGCAAAAGCAGCTAACAACCGCTCACCAGAAGGTAGGCGGACTGCTCGATGTTGCTCGCCGCCAGACTGCCGAGATCACGCAAATCAGCGAATTGGGAAGCCTTCTACAAGCCTGCACCTCTCGCGAAGAGGTCTTTCGCCTAGTCCCAGAACGGCTTCGTGTCCTTTTCATGGGAGCCTCGGGCTCGATCTCGCTTCTCAGTCCATCGCGGAACCGGTTGGACTCGGTTGTCAGGTGGGGAGTGTTTCCTACGGCTCAGTTATTCTCGCCTGAAGATTGCTGGGCTTTGCGCCGGGGGTGCACCCACGTCAACGGGGTTGGACCAACTACACCTCGTTGCGCTCACCTGCTGGGAGAGGGCGCCTCGGCCTGCATACCCCTGATTGCTAACGGCGATTCCATCGGGATATTGTCGATCGAGGAGGACAATCAACACGGTACACCTGCCGACGCCTACTCCGACTTTGAAACCTTCGGCCGCCGTCGCCAATTGGCTGCCACGGTTGCGGAGCAAGTTGCGTTGGCAATTGCCAATCTTAACCTGCGCGAATCTCTCCGCCTGCAGGCTGTTCGTGATCCGCTCACCGGTCTCTACAATCGCCGGTACATGGAAGAGTTCCTCGATCGTGAGCTTCACGCGGCTCGCCGCAAGAACCGTCCTCTGGCAGTCATGATGCTCGATCTCGACCACTTCAAACGCTACAACGATAACTTCGGCCATTCGGCCGGCGATCGGGCCTTAGCTGCATTCGGAGAAACTCTTCTACGTTGCGTTCGGACCGAGGATATTGCGTGTCGTTACGGCGGCGAGGAATTCTTGCTCATTCTGCCCGAGTGCTCGGTGAAACAGGCGACCGTGCGGGCAGAAGAGATTCGCAAGCGGCTCGGGGATACTGGTGGGGCTTCGACCGACGTTGGCTCAAATCCTCTGTCCGTCTCAATTGGCATCGCCGGCTTCGATGAGACTACTGATCGCATGGACCTGCTCCTCAAGTTCGCAGATGATGCGCTGTACCAAGCCAAGCGCGGTGGACGCGACCGAGTGATCGCGGCCCGATCCGGATCCACTTTGCCTGAACCAAACGGCGAGCTGAGTCTGGCTGTCGCCTCGAAGGAAGGAAGCTAGCGACTGCGCGACTTCCCTTTCTACTATGACTACCGTCGCTGCCCGTACCAGTTCTCCGACAGCCTATCGCCAAAGCACTTCATTATTCGAAACGGCACGGCTACAGCGCGATAGCTCTAAGTGGGCAGTTTGCAGGCGAGGCAGCGGTGGAAACCGGGACCGCGCTCTTCAAGAGTCGTCATTTCTAAGTCTGCGATCCCGCGGACATTCCCATGGCACCTTGTTGATTGGCTTGCAACAGCTTCGACATGGCCTCAGAATCTACCGGGCGCGAGTAGAAATACCCTTGCGCCATCTCGCAACTCAGTTGCTTGAGTAGAGTGATGTGCTCCTGTGTCTCAGCGCCTTCGGCTACCACTTTAAGTTGAAGATTGTGAGCGAGCATGATGATGGTCCGTACGACCTCGCAGCTTTCTGGGTGACTATCCATGTGCGAGATAAATGAGCGATCAATCTTCAAGGTATCCACCGGCAACTTCCGTAGGCGGCTGAGCGACGAATAACCGGTACCGAAATCATCGATACTCAAGCGAAGGCCCAGCGCTTTCAGTTGAGAAAGCACACGACCGGATTTTTCGGCGTCGCCCATGGCAATCGTTTCAATAATTTCCAGCTGTAAACACCGCGCCTCAATATCGGTTTGCTCCAAAGTTCGACGGATTTCTGCGGCCAGATCAGGTTGATCGAACTCTTTGGCCGTGATGTTCACGCTCAGGCTCAGGGGCGTGTCGGAGGGAAACTCGTTCTGCCACAGTCGAAGTTGTTCGCACGCTTCTCGGAGCAATCGTCGATTCATTGGAATTATCAGACCGATTTCCTCCGCAACAGCGATAAACTCCATCGGGGGAACAATGCCTTCTGGGCGTTGCCACCGAGTCAACGCCTCGAAACCAACTATTTTCCCCGTCTGTAGCGCGACTATGGGCTGGAAATAAACACGGAATTCTCCTTGGTCGAAAGCTTTGCGAAGATCTGTTTCCAAGCGCAAGCGTTTCAGTGCGGTGGCATGCATAGCTGGGTCAGAGACTTCGCAGCGCGCTTTCCCTGTCGCCTTGGCACGATACATCGCGATATCGGCATCGCGAACGAGATCCTCTGCAAGATTATGTGGACTGGTACTCGGAGCGATCCCAATACTTGCGGAAATCACGATCTCATGTTCTCCCACGATGAAGGGCGCAGCCAGTTCTTCCTGGATGCGCTCAGCAACGCGAACAGCGGCAACGGAGTCCCGAATATCATCCAGAAGAATGGCGAATTCGTCGCCTCCAAACCGCGCGAGGGTATCATCAACAGCGCGTTTTACGGCCACGCGTCCGTTGCGGGGACGCCAGATCATGTCGGCGCGGCGCACCGACTCCTTCAAGCGTTCTCCAATTTGAACGAGCAACTGGTCGCCGGCAGTATGCCCAAGGCTGTCATTGAATATCTTGAATTCATCGACATCGATCAATAAGACGGCGAACTTGTAGTTCTCATGACGCTTCGAGAGCGTTAATGAGTGTTGCAGCCGATCCATGAACAGGGCGCGATTGGGCAGATTTGTGAGGCCGTCGTGGAAGGCACTGTGGCGGAGCATCTCCTCGGCGCGCTTTCGCTCGGTAATATCGCGGTTCACGATCACTAGTTTGTCCGCATTGCCCTTGGCGTCTCGAACCGCGCAGGCGGTTGATTCTAGAGTTCGCCAGGATCCATCTTTGTGACGAACGCGGTATTCCAGGCGCTCGCCCTGGCCACCAAGCATGGCTTTCTCCCCCGCCTTCAATACCCGTCGCTGGTCGTCAGGATGCACTTGTTCGATTGAGGAGGTGGCTTTCAATTCCTCAGGACTATAACCGAGAACCTTTTGATAGGCGGGACTGTTGTAGAGGCGTCTGCCATCCCTATCAACGAGAGCGATCATATCCGCGGCATTTTCGCTGATGAGTTGGAAGAGCTGATCTCGCTCGGCTAACTGTCTGCGAATGCGAGTAAGTTGCATGTGTTGGTACACCGCATACAAGTCGAATAAGAACACGAGGGCAGCGAGGCCACGTACCCACTCGCGAAGATCAAACCAGTACGACACTTCCGCTTCGTGATTGAACAACGGAAAAGTAAAAGAGATTACTCCCAGCGTTAGTGCCAGCGTAACTGCAACCGCGAACCCCCAAAGCCACCATTCACGACCTTCAATCCGACGCATTTCGGCGGGAATTTTCTCGGGGCTGTTCTCACTCACTTGCTGAAATGGCTGCTGATCCATGCGTGGAGGATTCCTTGTGGCCTGCATAGATTCTAGCTTGTGACAGAAGATGGAAAGAGTTACGAAAGTAGGCTATCGCAGTCTTCGGTGAGAGTTTTTCGTCAGCTTCAGCTGACCGACATTAGTTGGCGATGATTAGCCTTCCTATCCATACGGTGTTAACCACCAGAATATTAGCGGATCTAACGTGCGCTGGGCCCAACCACGGTCGGAGTGTCGCATCTATATACATTCTGGCCAACTATCGCAGCGTCTCTTTGTCTTAACAGCGAAGCTTATCTTTCTAACTTGGTGTATGGCGCTTTAATTGCGACAGTTATCATCTTGCTTTAACGATGCGTCCACGCCCACAATTGCTAACTTATCCAACTTTCTGGGCAAATGGGGCTGAACCGACTCGCTCATGACAACCCTGAGATACGGCGAGCGAACTTTTCGAAAATGGAAGTGCTCCAACGGAAAGAAAGCGAGCGATGCGGGACCACGGAAGTCATACGAGACTACGAAACTTTAGATGCGTCACTTCACTTTTTTTGATGACATTATCTCCTGGCGTCCGAAAACCTCCAAGCCGGAGGCGGAACCGCATTCTCCCTCGTTTCATCCAACATTCTTAGCAACTTAGAGAGATCGTTTTGGGAAAACGGAATCCGAGTTGTGGTGAATCGAGTTCCGGATCGTTCGATTTTCCGCTTCAGGTGAAAAAATCACTTGGCCGTGAACTTGAACTTCAACAGGTTTTTCTGCTAGAAAGATTATCAATGTTGTTAAGTGGGGCTGACGCGGGCCCGTTTTCGAATGCGGTTCGCAGCAGTACTGATTTGGCGGAATGAACGAGCAGAAAGATCTCAGCTCGCGAGATAACGCGTGTGGGAATCTGTTTCGTCTGTGAATTCGCCGGATTCGGTTTCAACTCCCCATCGGCTAAACATCGAACCTCCTGCACGGGTTTTTAGGAGTTTCTGGTGGCTTACCTTCGCGGTTTACGAAAGACGCGGCACAGTTCCAGTGATTCCCTGCGCCTTTCTCCTGTCTCCTCTTACCTCCCTCATCTCAACGCGGGCAAACCCTTGTTGTCCGCACTCTTGCAACAACCTCACACCACTTCATGCGCCGGAGGGCGACCATGGCGACCAATCTCGTACAAATCGAAGTAGAAAAAAAGGTAGAGAAAAATAGCGGCCGGGAAATTAAGCAGCGCCTGGAAGCGGAGCGCAGCCGGCTCCGCAAGATCGCTGGCTTAGACCAGCCCACCCACTTCCACCGCCCCGTTGAGCGTGCGTTCACAGCCGAAGAGCGGGATCAGGTCACGATCCTCTTTGGTGGCTTTACCTGGAAGCATGAAGATCTGATTCGAGCCGTCTTTCAAGGGTGTGGCTACCGCTGCGAGAAGTTGCCGGTGCCGAATGTCGCCGCATTCCAGACCGGAAAAGAGTTCGGAAATAACGGTCAGTGCAATCCGACCTATTTCACGGTTGGCAATCTCGTACAGTACCTCCAATTTTTGGAAAAGGAAGGGCTTTCCCGAGACAAAATTTTGAACAACTACGTTTTCTTCACTGCGGGTTCCTGTGGCCCATGCCGCTTTGGAATGTACGAGGCGGAATACCGATTCGCGCTTAAGAATGCAGGTTTCGACGGATTTCGCGTTCTGCTATTTAAAGACAGCGACGGCATCAAGGCTGCTTCCGGCGAGCCGGGCCTGAAATTCACCATCGATTTCGGCTTCGGAATGCTGAACGCCATGCACCTCGGCGACGTGATCAACGACCTGATCTATCAGATCCGCCCCTTCGAGGTGAACAAGGGCGAAACCGATCGCGTATTTCGCGAGATGGTCGACGGGCTATGCGACGACCTGAGAAATCGCGATTCTTTCGAGATCGAGCAGCGCGCCCCGAACTGGCTCAAACCGAGGTTCAAGAGCAACAAAATTCTCAGAAATACCGCGAACGTGTTTGGCAAGATGCACGAGCACCTCTGGGGGAAGGATTATCTGGAGGCTCTCCACACCGCCCGCGATCGTATGGATCGCATCGAGGTCGATCGCACTAAGATAAAGCCGGTCGTGAAGATAACCGGCGAGTTCTGGGCGCAAATCACGGAGGGCGACGGCAACTTCCACATGTTCGAGTTCCTCGAGCGCGAGGGCGCTCAAGTGGTTGTCGAACCCATCGCCACCTGGGTCGCCTACCTGATGTACCAGGCGAAGGCGCACGCGATCGCAAAATGGCCGGTGAATCGGCCACATCGTAATCCCGAGTGGTACGAGCTCAAGAAGCAAGCCGCCAACTATTTTGGGTTGCACAAAAAACTTTGGGGGATTGGTTTCGGCGAGAGAGCCTGGCAGTTTTTCTATCACCGGACCATCAAGAACATGGGCGACATCACGCACCATCTGGTCCCGCAAACGGATTTAGCCGAGTTGGCTCATACCTTCTACAACCAGTTTGCCCGCGGTGGTGAAGGGCACTTGGAAGTCGGCAAGAACGTTTACTACACGGTGCACAAGATGTGCCACATGGTCCTGGCGCTGAAACCATTCGGCTGCATGCCGTCCTCGCAGTCCGACGGAGTGCAATCCGCGGTGGTGAACAAGTTCAAAGACATGATCTTCTTGCCCATCGAAACCTCCGGCGAAGGCGAAGTCAATGCTCACAGCCGCGTGCAAATGGCTCTCGGCGAAGCCAAGGTCAAGGCAAAAACTGAGTTCGAACAATGCCTGCGATCGACTGGAAAGAGCATGGCCGAGATTCGCGAATACATCGCGGAGCATCCGGAATTGCGTCGGCCGTTCTATCACGTGCCTCATCGCGAGGGAGTTGCGGGCACCGCAGCGCAGTTCATCCTGCACGTCAGCGATCGAATGGATAAGAGCACACGACTCTGGAAGCGCGAGCGCGTCTCAGGAGTCGCGATTGCGGAGAACGCCGCCTAGAAACTACGGCGCTGCACGGCCATCTTGTTGCAGGTTGCGCGTCACGACAAGATGGCCGATCTCCGCATTGGATAACGAGTTCCCTTTTTTGACGAAGAATCGGAGAAGCGATGCACGACCATCGGGCAGAGAAACCTAAGCCACAGCTCTTGCACATAGCTCCTGCGCCTCTACAAAAACCGCACGACCATCACACCGAATTTCTCGTCGGTCTCGACGTGGGCTCGACCACCGTCAAGGCGACCGTAGTGGACGCGGCGAGCGACAAGGTACTTTGGCAGGACTACCAGCGCCACGAGACCAAGCAACCAGAGAAAACGCTGGAATTCCTACGCCGGATGGAAAAAGAAGTCGGCATCAGTAGCCATAACACTCGCATGTTCATGACCGGCTCTGGTGGCGGCACCATCGCCGACCAGATCGGCGCCAAGTTCGTGCAAGAGGTGACGGCGGTCTCGCTTGCGGTCGAGAAGATGCATCCCGAGGTCTATTCCGTCATTGAGCTCGGCGGCCAGGACGCGAAGATTATCGTTTTCAAGGACGACGACGAAACCGGCCGCAAGAAGAAGATTCCATCGATGAACGACAAGTGCGCCGGCGGAACAGGCGCCGTCATCGACAAGATCAATGCCAAGCTGAAGATTCCGGCCCTTGAACTTTGCGAACAGGGATATCACGGCATCAAGTTGCACAAAGTCGCCGGCAAGTGCGGCGTCTTCGCTGAAACAGACATCAATGGACTCCAGAAGGTCGGCACGCCACCGGATGAATTGATGGCATCACTTTTTGAAGCCATCGTTCTGCAAAACCTCAGCGTCCTCACAAGGGGTCACACTCTTCGGCCGCACGTCCTGTTGCTGGGCGGTCCGAACAGCTTTATCCGGGGGATGCGCGAAGCATGGCAGGCCAACATCCCGCGCATGTGGCAGGAACGCAAAGTTGCGATCCCCGACGGCGCGAAGCCTGAAGATCTGATCAAGGTCCCTCAGAACGCCCAGTATTTCGCAGCGATGGGCGCAATCGAGTTCGGTAAGAGTGAAGAGGATTGCGTCGGTTGTTACCGCGGATACGAGCAGCTATTGCACTACATCGAATTCGGCAGGCAGGAAGAAAAAGCCAAATCGGGCGCGAAGGGATTGACCACCAGCGACACCGAGTTGGACGAATTCAAGGTTTCCTACAAGCGCAAGAAATTCACGCCGGCGGCATTTCATACGAACCAGACGGTCGCAGGCTTCATCGGCATCGACGGTGGATCAACCTCAACCAAAGCTGTCTTGATCGACGAAAAGGGCGACATCCTCTGCAAGGCCTACCAACTCTCCAACGGAAATCCGATTCAAGACACAATCGAGATGTTCGAGAATTTGCGCGGCCAGGTCGAGGCACAAAAGGCGAAGCTCGAAGTCCTCGGTGTCGCGACCACGGGCTATGCCAAGGACATTCTAAAAGACGTTCTCCATGCCGATGTCGCCCTGGTCGAAACCGTAGCGCACACAGAATCGGCTTTGAAATTCTATGAGGATCCGCACGTCATCATCGACGTGGGTGGGCAGGACATCAAGATCATCATCTTGCACAAAGGGCGCGTAAAAGATTTTAAACTCAACACGCAATGCTCGGCTGGCAATGGCTATTTCTTGCAATCGACAGCGGAAGGCTTCGGTTTGAATGTTGAACAGTACGCCGATCTTGCCTTCTCGGCGCAATCCATGCCGATTTTCGGATACGGATGCGCGGTCTTCATGCAATCGGACATCGTGAATTTCCAGCGCCAAGGATGGCGCGCCGAAGAAATCTTGGCCGGTCTCGCCGCCGTACTCCCTAAAAATGTCTTTCTCTACGTCGCGAGTATTCCAAATCTCGCCGCACTCGGCACTCGTTTCGTCCTGCAAGGTGGAACGCAAAATAATATGGCCGTCGTCAAGGCTGAAGTCGATTTCATCCAGAACAGTTTTCGCGCAGCGGGTAAGAAGCCAGAAATCATCGTCCATGAGTTTTGTGGCGAGTCAGGCGCAATCGGAGCGGCGGTCGAATCTCTTCGCTTGTGGCGAAATGGACAGCAAACAACTTTTGTGGGATTGGAAGCAGTCCGCAAGATTCAATATCGCACCACGCGCAATGAGAGTACGCGTTGCTACTTCTGCAAGAACAACTGCTTGCGAACCTTCATCGACATTCGCACCGCGCCCAAAGACGACATGGCGCTCGTCCCAATTCAAAAAGTAACCAAGGTGCCTCTCATGCACGGCGAGCAGCGCCTCATCATCGCGACTTGCGAAAAGGGGCTGGTCGAAGATGTCAACGACATGAAGGACATCAAGGCCGGTATCGATCAGATCAAAGACAAGTATCCAAACTTTGTTGACTTCGCCGCGCATGAAGTGTTCCGGCCCGTAAATGCGAAGAGTGTGGCCGATCCGGTGCCGGTAACGAAATTCTGGAACAAATCGGGCAAAGAGCGCATCCCGCTCATGGAAAAACGCAAGAAACTCCGCGTCGGCATTCCGCGCGTGCTGAACATCTACAGCTACGCACCGCTTTTCAATGGATATCTTGAAAGCCTCGGAGTGCAGCCGGAAAATGTCATCTACTCCGACTACACGAGTTCCGATCTATACCGGGCGGGAGCAAGCCGCGGAGCCATCGATCCCTGCTTCCCTGCAAAAATCGGCATTTCGCACGTCTACAACCTCATTCAAGAAAAGCATCGAAAAAAGGCGCTCGACGTCATTTTCTTTCCCATGTATGACGTGCTGACTTCCCCGCTGGTCAAAATCGTCGGTGCCAACGCCTGCCCAACCGTGACAGCGACGCCAGAAACCGTAAAGGCTGCCTTCACCAAAGAAAACGACGTCTTTGCCGAACACAATGTGAAGTATCTGGATCCGGTTCTGAACTTTGCCGACCGCAAGCTGTTCGCACACCAGATGCTCCAGGCGTGGCAGCCCATTATGGGGCTTTCACGAGACGAGAACGATCGCGCCGTGGAAGTCGGATACCAAGCGCTCGCTGACTACGAAACCAGCATCCGTCAGCGTGCGCGCGAGGTTCTTGATCAACTCGAACGCGAAGACCGCATCGGCATCGTCATGCTCGGCAGGCCCTACCATCACGATCCGGGACTGAATCACGAAATCATGGAAGAGTTCCAGAAACTCGGTTATCCCATCTTCTCGCAAAACACTTTGCCTCTCGATGAGGACATGCTGGAACGTTTGTTTGGCGAGGAGGTTCGAGCCGGAATCATCAGCCACCCGCTCGATATTACGGACGCATGGAAGAATTCCTATTCCTGCAGTACCAACCACAAGGTGTGGGCCGCAAAGTTCACGGCGCGACATCCGAACCTTGTAGCGCTTGAAATCTCGAGTTTCAAGTGCGGCCATGACGCGCCGATCTACGGCGTTATCGAAGGAATTATTGAGCAGTCGGGGACGCCATATTTCTGCTTCAAAGACCTCGACGAGAACAAGCCGACGGGTTCAATCAGGATTCGTGTCGAGACGATCGATTACTTCTTGCGGCGTTATCGGGAAGAAGTCATCCGCAAGCGTCGTGCGTCGCAAGATATCGAAGCCCAGTTGGCCGCGCTCGAGGCAGAATTGAAAGAGCAAATGGCGTCAGAAGCCAGCCCGAGCAATTCTGAGGAGTACGAAAGAGAGGCACAAGGTCTGGCGGCGGACTGAGGGCGGGAAGCCTCGCTCTTGTCAAAGCCGGGCGACCCCTTGGCTTAAAGCACATTCCTCGCTAGTAACCGCAAGACACTGATTCGGTGGGACTTTACGGTGCGGCGTAACCGACCCCTCAGGATTGCATATTCGTCGCTCCCTCCACAAACATGAAGGCGACCGGCCTACCCGTGACGCAGATCACATACCGTTGTACCGTGCATCATGGCCGCAGACCGCTCTCCCGCCGACACTAGTAGCACGGTGGGGAATCGGAGGGCGCCATGATGATGTTGTACCGGCTCGTGCGGCTGATCGAGACTCACTCCCAATCGCTTTCGTCCTGTCTGCTCGATCAAGTGCAAAGCTCTGAGCTGACGAGAACCTACCAGAAGAACGTTCCCGGCGAGGAACTCAAGGGTTGCGTCTATGAGATCTACCGTCACGTCGGCGAATGGCTCATAGGGAAGGATGAATCTCAACTCGAGCAACGGTACCTCGAAATCGGCGCACGTCGCGCCTCCCAGCGGGTGCCCATGAGCGAGATGACTTGGGTGATCGTTCTAACTAAAGAAAATTTGTGGGACTTCATCAAGAAAGAATCTGTGATGGAGCGACCCGTCGAAGTATTCGGCGAACTGGAGATGTTGCAGTTGCTCGAGCAATTCTTCGATCGGGCAATTTACTATGCTACGGTCGGCTACGAACTCGAGATCGCAGATCAAGTTCTGCGAGAGACAAGCGCCCCGTCCAGAAGTGCCTAGGAGATTGGAAAGATGTCGTGGGAGATCGACTACGCAAAGAAAGTTCAAGGGCCGGACGAGGCGCTCCGATGCGTCGAATCCGGCATGCGCGTCTACATACAACCCGGATGCGCGGAACCGGAGACCCTGGTCGAAGCTTTGATGCGGCGCGGGCCGTGTGTCCGCGATGTGGAAATCGTCCACATGATGACGATGGGCTGCGCTCCCTACGTCGCACCCGAGATGCAAGGCCACTTCCGTCACAACGCTGTCTTCATTGGAGCCAACGTTCGCGACGCAATTAATGACGGGCGCGCCGATTACACTCCCATTTATCTCAGCGAAATCGAAGGTCTCTTCGAGAGCGGCGAAATGCCGATCGACGTCGCGCTCATTGAAGTGTCTCCGCCAGACTCGCACGGATTTTGCAGCTTCGGCATCGGGGTGGATACGACCCTGACGGCGGCCAAGTGCGCTCGCATCGTGGTGGCCCAGGTAAACGGTGAGATGCCGCGCACATACGGCGACAGTTTCATCCATGTGAGCGACATTGACGTTGTGGTGGAGTCAACGCGTCCGCTGTGCGCAACCAAGAAGGTCGCCGTCACCGATCTAAATGTGGCCATCGCACGCAATGTCGCGGGCCTGATTGAAGATGGAGCTGTTTTGCAAACGGGCATCGGTGGAATTCCGGACGCCGTACTTTCGTTCTTGGGCGATCGCAAAGACCTGGGCGTGCACAGCGAACTGGTATCGGACGGCGCCATTCCGCTGATCGAAGCGGGGGTGATCACGGGCGCGCGCAAGAACTTCAAACCGCGAAAGATCATCCTGGGATTCGCACTCGGAACGAAGAAATTGTTCGACTTCGTTGACAACAATCCTATCTTCGAGTTTCACCCGACGGCCTATACTAACGACCCCGCGCTCATTGCCAGGAACGACAACATGGTGGCTATCAACTCCGCGTTGCAGACTGACTTGACCGGCCAAGTCTGCTCAGACTCGGTTGGAACCCAGTTCTACAGCGGAATCGGAGGACAGGTCGATTTCATCCGTGGCGCGTCGCGATCCAAAGGCGGCAAACCGATTATCGCCATCTCCTCGACCGCCAAGCATGGAGAGATCTCACGAATCGTGCCCATGCTAAACCCAGGCGCTGGCGTGGTTACATCGCGGGGTCTCATCCGTTACGTAGTCACGGAATACGGCGTGGCGTATCTGCACGGAAAAACCATCCGGGAACGTGCCAAGGCACTGATCGAGATCGCGCATCCGAAGTTCCAGGAAGGACTCTACGAATACTGCGAAAAGACAAAATGGTTGCTTCGGCCGCCGGCAGAAGTTCGAAAGTAAACAATCTAGCAATCGCTGCCACCTTTTTGATCTAAAGAGACAAAGACCCCAGGGGATTCGAAATGATGAATCAGGCTACAAGGCGAAAGACAATCTGCGAAAGACTCCAGGAACTCGGTTATGCGCGTGAAAAATCCATCAAACTCTACGGAGAAGAATTGCGTTTGGTAACAAATCCGATGCCCGATGGCGATGGGTTCGCCGTCGAAGGCGTGGCTCGCAGATCGGGCAACATGCGGCGCATGCGGATTCCACTATCGCTGATCACTACCCTGCGGAAGGAACTCGCGAGGACTGCCTGAGCGCGAGTCAGTCAGGCGTCAGTCTTAAGGGAAAGCGCCGAAACTAACGGGTCACGAGTTGACCATTTTTTCGAGCGCAGCTTTGTTGCGAATCACCAGTGTTGCCCCCTTCAATTGAAGAAGTTGTTTCTTCTTAAACTGTGAGAACAGACGGCTGACCGTTTCTCGTGTCGTGCCGATGATTTCGGCGATTTCTTCGTGCGTAAGAGTCAATTTGACTTGCAGTGGATCCGCATTGTTTGGGGCGTTAGACCACTCCAGCAACAGTTTTGCGAATCTCTCCGCAGGCGAATTGCTCAGCCCCAAAGTCCGGATTCCCTCATAAGCAGAGTAATAATTTCGGCTTAGCTGCTCCGCCACCCGCAACGCAACTTCTCCGTACTCCCTCAAGAAGTGAAGCAAAGCATCCCGCGTAATAAAATTCGCCTGCCCAGGCTCGATCATCTCAGCCGTCACTTCATAGGGACGATTGGAAATCGTAGCGCTCAACCCCAATACGTCCCCCGCCTCCGAGATTTTCGTGATTACTGTTTTGCCGCCCGGCGACGATGTCGAGAGTTTTGCTTTTCCATTGCACAGCACAAAGACACCGCGAGGCTGTTGTCCCTCAATAAACAGCATGGCGGATTTCGGATAGATTGCGGTCGACCGAATCTCGTTCAATCTCTGCACTGCCGCCATCGGAAGGTTGCAGAATAAGTGCTCTTCCCGTGTCGGACAGGTAAGGCAGTTGTCGAGGATATTGAGCCCGTAAGGAGCACGCATTACAAGAACCGCTTTCCATGCGGATTGTATCACTCGTTCTCAGAGTGATCGGAATCACCCGCTACGGTGACTCGACGCATCGTCAGGCAAGCCGAAGGAGAACAGGATAAATCCAGACGCCCAACTCGACTTACGCAGAGTTTCGGCTCAGGTTACAACCTCATGGATGAAGCGCACCGTTTTCGGGTCGTCGCATGGTGGACTTCCGGTTCGACCGGCATCGCCAAGTCCGCGTCGGCACCCAATGCGATCCATTTCACGGCCCCACCTGCCTTCGGCGGTTTGGACGGCCGATGGACGCCGGAAGACTTGCTGCTTTGTGCGCTCGCCAGCTGCTTCACAACCACCTTTCGCGCGGTCGCCCAGAGTTCAAAATTTGGCTACACCGACCTGCAAGTGGAAGTGGAAGGCGATGTCAACAAATCCAGCCCGGGTTACCACTTCAGCCAGGTCTTGATTCGTCCCAAGCTCACGATTCCGCGCGAATCAGCCGAAACCCAAGCCATCGGCCTCCTGGAAAAAACTCGCGAACTCTGCCTGGTGTCGCGTGCCCTATCGGTCGAACAGAAGTTTGATCCGTACGTGCAGGTTGGTCAACCCGTAGCGCACGTCGGCCACGGATTGCCGGTTTCTGGCAAGTAAGCTTCGGATTAGGCACGGGTCTCCTACTTCACGATCAACCAACTACCTGAGGCTTAGCTCGTTTGTGATGTGGATCACACGTCGCTGTGCGCTGTGTTCCCGACAATCCCGTCCCAATCCGGCATTCTTTATCTGGCTGTTCTCTCCGAGCGGCCGGGGTCATAAAACAGTCAGAGGGGATCGTCAATGAAGCGCAAGTTCAAGACTATGGACGGCAACGAGGCAGTCGCCAATGTGGCGTATCGCCTCAACGAAGTCATCGCCATTTATCCCATCACACCATCGTCAAACATGGGCGAATGGGCCGACCAATGGTCGTCCGAGGGAGTGCCCAACGTCTGGGGCAGCGTCCCGCATGTCATTGAAATGCAAAGCGAAGGCGGCGCCGCCGGAGCGGTTCATGGAGCGCTTCAAACCGGCTCCTTGTCCACGACCTTCACTGCCTCCCAAGGTCTTCTCCTGATGATTCCCAATATGAACAAGATCGCGGGCGAACTCACGCCGACGGTCTTTCACGTCAGTGCCCGCACCGTCGCCGCTCATGCGCTTTCGATCTTCGGCGACCACTCCGACGTCATGTTCTGCCGCACCACCGGTTACGCCATGCTCTCCTCGAACTCGGTTCAGGAAGCCATGGATCTCGCCCTGATCGCGCACTCCGCTACCCTCGAAACCCGGATCCCCTTCCTGCACTTTTTTGACGGTTTCCGCACCTCGCACGAGGTCAACAAGATCGAGATGCTGACCGAAGACGATATGCGCGCCATGATCGACATGGATCGCGTGATCGAGCACCGGCAACGAGCGCTCTCACCCGATCATCCGGTACTGCGCGGCACGGCGCAAAATCCTGACGTGTATTTCCAGGCTCGCGAGGCCGGCAACCCGTTTTACGAGGCGTGTCCCGATAAAGTCCAGGTCGTGATGGACAAGTTTGCCGCCCTTGTGGGACGTTCCTACCATCTGTTCGACTACGTCGGCGCCCCCGATGCCGAGCGCGTCATCGTCATGATGGGTTCAGGAGCCGAGACCGCGCACGAGACGGTCGATCATCTGGTCCAGAATGGCGAAAAAGTTGGCTTATTGAAAGTACGCCTCTATCGCCCCTTCTCCGTCAAGCGATTCATGGAAGCTCTCCCCGCATCCGTCCGCAAGATCGCCGTGCTCGACCGCACCAAGGAAGCCGGCGCTTCCAGAGAGCCACTCTATCTCGACGTAGTCAATGCCCTGCAAGAAGGACTCAAACTCGGCTACGGTGCGTTGAAGACAGCGCCGGAAACCGTCGGCGGCCGCTACGGACTTTCCTCCAAAGAATTCACACCGGCGATGGTCAAAGCCGTCTACGACAACCTCGCAAAGCCGAGCCCAGAAATCAAAGATCATTTCACCATCGGCATATTCGATGACGTCAGCCACACCAGCCTCGACTACGATGCCGACTTCTCCATCGAATCCGATGACGTCGTTCGCGCTATGTTTTACGGATTAGGCGCCGATGGCACGGTCGGAGCGAACAAGAATTCGATCAAAATCATCGGAGAAAACACCAGGAACTACGGCCAGGGATATTTTGTTTACGACTCCAAGAAATCCGGTGCGATGACGGTCTCCCATCTTCGTTTCGGACCGCAACCGATTCGCGCCGCGTATCTCGTCTCCAGGGCCAACTTCGTCGGTTGCCACCAGTGGATATTCCTCGAACGCTACGACATGCTGAGCAACCTCGTTCCGGGCGGCGTCTTTCTTCTCAACAGCCCCTTCAGCAAAGAAGAAGTTTGGGATCATCTGCCGCGTGAAGTCCAGAAGCAACTCATCGCCAAAAAGGCCCGGTTCTTCATCATCGACGCCTATCAGGTAGCTCGCGAAACCGGAATGGGATCCCGCATGAATACGATCCTTCAGACTTGCTTCTTCGCCATCTCCAAAGTTCTGCCACGTGAAGAAGCAATCGAGGCCATTCGCGCATCCATTCGCTACAGCTACGGCAAGAAGGGCGAAGAGGTCGTTCAACAAAACCTGCGAGCGGTCGACGAAACTCTCTCCCACCTCTTCGAAGTGGCCCTCCCCGACAAGGTCACGAGCGAAGCTGAAATGCCCCCGGCGTTCGCGGCAGGTGCTCCGAAGTTCGAGCGCGACGTGCTTGGCGTCATTTATGCCGGACACGGCGACGAACTCCCAGTCAGCGCCTTCCCCATCGATGGCACGTTCCCGACCGGCACCTCGAAATGGGAGAAGCGCAACATTGCTCTCGAAATTCCCGAGTGGGACACGAAGATCTGCATCCAGTGCGGCAAGTGCGCGATGGTTTGTCCGCACTCGGTCATCCGCATCAAGGTTTATGACTCCATGCAACTCGCCGGCGCACCCAAGACCTTCAAGTCTACGGACGTGAAAGATCGCGACTGGCAAGGCCAGAAGTACACCATCCAGGTGGCTCCCGAAGACTGCACAGGATGCGGCATTTGCGTCGATATCTGCCCCGTGAAAAACAAGGCAGAAACCCGGCTGAAAGCGATCAACATGGTTCCGCAGCCGCCGCTCCGCGAGCCCGAGCGCGAGAACTGGGACTTCTTCCTGAAGATCCCCGAATTCGACCGCCGCAAGATCAAGAACAGCAGCATCCGCCAGCAACAAGTGCAGGAGCCTCTGTTTGAATTCTCCGGCGCATGCTCGGGATGCGGCGAGACGCCCTATCTGAAGCTGGTTTCGCAGCTCTTCGGCGATCGCACCGTCGTTGCCAACGCCACCGGTTGTTCCTCGATTTATGGCGGCAACCTGCCGACAACGCCATGGTCCAAGAACAACGAAGGACGCGGACCTGCCTGGTCGAATTCCCTGTTCGAAGACAATGCTGAGTTCGGTCTCGGCTTCCGGCTCTCCATCGACAAGCAGACCGAATACGCCCAGGAACTCGTTCGCCGCCTCTCCGGTGATATTGGAGAAGCACTCGCCAACGGTCTTCTCGGCCGGCCGCAAAAAGATGAGTCCGACATTTTCGACCAGCG
This sequence comes from uncultured Acidobacteriaceae bacterium, assembly GCA_963846085.1. Taxonomy (GTDB): domain Bacteria; phylum Acidobacteriota; class Terriglobia; order Terriglobales; family Acidobacteriaceae; genus Acidiflorens. The sequence continues at coordinate 1,127,371 of CAWJUN010000001.1, forward strand.
GCAACGCGTCGACCTTCTGAAGAAGAAACTGAAGGAACTCAACACTCCGGAATCCAAGCAACTCTTAGCGGTGGCCGACATGCTGGTCAAGAAAAGCGTATGGATCATCGGCGGCGATGGTTGGGCCTACGACATCGGTTACGGTGGATTGGATCACGTGCTTTCCAGCGGACGAAACGTGAATGTGCTGGTCCTGGATACCGAGGTTTACTCGAATACCGGAGGCCAGGCGTCCAAATCGACTCCGCGCGGCGCCGTTGCCAAGTTTGCCGCCGGCGGAAAGCCAGCCGCCAAAAAAGATTTGGGACTAATGGCGATGAGTTATGGCAACGTCTACGTCGCCAGCGTCGCCATGGGCGCGAAAGACGAACACACGCTCAAGGCGTTCCTCGAAGCCGAAGCCTACAACGGACCCAGCATCATCATTGCCTACTCGCATTGCATCGCGCATGGCATCGATATGACGACGGCGATGTCCGACCAGAAGGTCGCGGTTGACTCCGGTCAGTGGCTCCTCTATCGCTATCATCCCGATCGTGCACTCACGGGCGACAATCCGTTGACACTCGATTCCCGAACCCCCACCCGCAAGGTGAAGGACTATCTGCAACAGCAAACACGTTTCAAAATGCTGCTCAAGAGCCGTCCGGACGATGCGAAACGCTTGTGGGTTCAGGCGCAGCAAGATGCAGAAACTCGTTTTCACATGTACGAATATTTGGCACAGCGCAAAACCGAGCCGAACGATACGCCAGCAGCGACACACGAACCGAAGGTTGCGATCGAGACCAAGTAGCGAGTTACAGAAGGCAAGTTGGCAGCGAGCACACAACTATGTCGCCACATACGAAACGAAAAGGGAGTGTCATGGATCTCAGCACAAAATATCTTGGTCTACCGTTGCGCACACCGTTGGTCGCCTCCGCATCCCCGCTTTCGCAGGAAATCGGTGGCATCCGCGCGCTTGAAGATGCGGGAGCATCCGCCGTTGTGCTCTACTCCCTGTTCGAGGAACAGCTTAAGCAAGAGGGCGTCGAGTTCGAACATTACCTCAACGTCGGCAGTGAAAGCTCTCCCGAATCAGTTTCCTATTTTCCCCAGTCCACCGAATTCCATGTCGGCCCTGAAGGCTATCTAAATCACATTCGCAAGGCGAAACAGGCTGTGAGTATTCCGGTCATTGCCAGCCTTAACGGCACCACGCTCGGAGGCTGGGCTCGATACGCCAAACAGGTTGAACAAGCCGGTGCCGACGCGATCGAGTGCAACATCTATTTCTTGCCGACAAGCACCGAGATTCTGGGATCGGAAATCGAGAAGACCTATACCGACATCATCCGCGAGGTGAAGCTTGCGGTCCAGATTCCCGTAGCCGCAAAGCTAAGCCCATTCTTCAGCAATTTCGCCAATATGGCGAAGAAACTGGACCAACTCGGCACCGATGGCCTGGTGCTCTTTAACCGCTTCTACCAGCCCGACATCGATCTTGACGAACTGGAAATCAAACCCAGTGTCCTCCTCAGCAGTCCGCAAGAACTCCGCTTACCTCTCACTTGGATCGGCATTCTATATGGTCGTGTCCGCGCGAATCTAGCCGCAACCAGCGGCGTCTATACCGCCGAAGACGTAATTAAACTGCTCATGGTGGGGGCCGATGTGACCATGATGTGCTCGGCTTTACTGCGCCATGGCATCGGCCATCTGCGTCACGTTGAAGAAGGCTTGCGCCGCTTCATGGAAGATCGGGAATACGAGTCCGTCAAACAAATGCAAGGCAGCATGAGCCAACTTCGATGCCCTGATCCCGGAGCGTTCGAACGCGCTCAATATATGAAAGCCGTTAAAGGGATGCAGCACGTTCTGGTCAATGGCTAATCACGCCACCATGCACTCGTAGCCAGGAATAGGAATCGAGAAGAACAATCACCCCTTTGAGGGAGCAGTCGTCCGCGGAACTCCCTCAAAGCGCGCTTCAATCTCTTCCAGCGTCTTCCCCTTGGTCTCCGGGAGGAATACCGCAGCGGTAATGAAATACACCACCGTGAAGGCAGCAAAGCAAAAGAACATCGTGGAATATCCATACTTACCGACCGTCGGCAAGAAGACTGCGGCAATCGTGGTTGCTACCGCCTGGTTAATCAGCAACGCGATACTCATTCCGTTGGAACGAATGCGGGTTGGCATCAACTCTGAAAGCGCTAGCCAGACGCACACTCCCGGACCAATCGCAAAAAACGACATAAACACGAACAGGGTGATCGCCACCAACCATCCGTTATGTGTGCTCGGCACCGGCGTGATGAGCGCGTTATCGATTCTTAACGGAGCTGTCCGGGCCGTGTCCAAATTGCTGAACGGGTTCGAAAAGAACGCGACCACTTTGTTTGCCGGCACGCAACTCGCGCGCGTGATCTCAATCGGCGTCGCGGTTTTGTCATCAGAACGGGCCGCTTTGGTCGCGGCTCGAAAATCTCCATACGAATAGATGACCACCAGCGTCGTCGGCCCTCCACTCATCCCTGCGCCCGCCGCCCCACTCGCCGCGAGCAGCTTCGACGCGGCCTTGTCATCGTAGACCAGCGTCACTTTCTGGTCCGCATCGACCATAGACTGGACACTTCCTGTAGAGTCCACACGCTGGCTTTCCGTTCGGCGAAAAAGCATGCCCGTGCACAGAAGCGAAACGATGATCCCCGCGCTGCCCACCGACAACAGGAACTTGCGACCCTTGCGGTCCACCAGCAGCACGCCCACGATCGTCATCAGGAAATTCACGATCGTGAAAACAACGTAACCCCAATGCGCCTGCACGTCCGAAAGACCGCTCTGCAAAAGAATGTTCGTGTTGTATCCAATAATGGAATTGATACCCGTCGCCTGATTGCACGCCAGAATCACGCAGGCGAGAACAAACGGGATCACATATTTGCGCCGAAGAAGCGATTCGCGAACCTTCGTCCCGGTAGAGGTTTTCGCTCTCTCGGCCGCCGCGGCCTGCTCGATTTCCGCGAATTCAATATCCGCTTGCTGCGTGACGCGCGAGCGCAGCAACGCGGCGTAAGCAGCCTCTTTCTCGCCACGACGATACAACCAGCGCGGCGACTCCGCCACCATCAGGCTGCCGATCACGAACAAAATCCCCGGCGGCAACGAAACCCAGAAAATGCTGCGCCAAGCCCTGTCTTTGAAGGCATAGAGTTGCGCGGGATCCCCGAGTTTCGAAACTTCCTCGACGCGAACGCTAAAATAAATCGCCACAAGCGCCGCGGTCACGATCCCCAGCGTCAGCAACCATTGGAAAATGCCCGTGCCCTTTCCCCGGCTCGACGCAGCAAGACATTCCGCCAGATATAAAGGGACAACTACTCCGATCAGCCCGGCACTTACGCCCTGCAGCAAGCGGCCTACGACGAGCGCTTGATAATCATGTGAAAGCGCAATCACCGGGATGCTAAGAACAAAGAGAAGTCCGCTCAGAACCATCAGCGGCTTGCGCCCAAGCCAGTCTGCGAGTACACCCGCAAACAGCGTTGAAATCACGCTTCCGAGAAGAACGGCGGCAACCACTATGGACAACTGACCCGCATTTAACCCTGAAGTCGCCTCCAGATAAGGAAGCGCGCCCGAAATAATGCCAACGTCCACGCCGTAGAGCAATCCTCCCAGTCCCGCGACCAGCAGCAGAAACCGGTTGTACCCAGACTTTTCGTTGCTCATGACAGCTGCGCCCCTCCCACTTTCAACATCGATGTTTTGTTCCCGTCCGATTCATCTTGTTTTTCAAATTCGTCATCTCTGACCACTCAGGTCAAGCACGCACGCCGAGCCCCGAGCGAATCGCTCGACTTCCCGCATGATGGGCCGCCCCAAGCATTGGCGCATCTTCATTCGTGACTACGAATAAGGGCACCCGCGACAGCTCGGAAGACAGCTTCCCAGTACCGCAAAACTCTTCAAAGAATTTGCCTTGTTGCAAAACCGGCAGGAGTTTCACCGCAATACCGCCGGCCACATAGAGACCGCCCAGAGACATCGTTTGCAGCGTAAAGTTGCCGCACAGTGCACCATACATTTCAATCCAAAACGCGAGCGTCTCTTCGCACACATGGCACGACTGCGCAAGCGCCCGCTGCGTGATCTCGCTCGCCGCGTTCCCGCCCACAGTATCGAACGACTCGTGGCGAACGGCAGCATCCAGGAATTCGTGAACCCTGCGAAACCCGCGCCCCGACACGATCTCCTCGCAAGACACGTGCACCAGTTGTCGTTTTAAGTAACGGAAGAATTCAATCTGCCGCTCCGTGCGCGGCGCGAAGTCCGCGTGTCCGCCTTCGGCTGCAGCCACTTGATACGTACTGCCATCCCAGAAGAGAATCGCCTCGCCGAGTCCCGTACCTGCGGCGATCACGCCTCGGGTGGCACCCGGAACACTAACTCCGACATTTAGGGAAACAAGGTCGCTGGTCGAAAGGTGATGGAGGCTCAGCGCCGTGGCCGCCAGATCATTCAGCAGCTCAACGTCCTTTAAATTCAACCTGCGCGCAAGCGGAGCCACATCTACAACCCATGGCAGATTTTCCGAATGGTGGCGCCCCGCCACGATCAGCCCCGCAACCGCCAGCGTTGCCGCATCAATGGACGACGCATCGGCGTCAACGCTAGGAATCGCCTGTCGCAGAAAGTCGGCGATCAGCTCTTCAAATGAAGGATAGCCGCGGGTAACCAGGCGCCGGTGAAAAACTGCACGCAGGGCTTCCCCTTCCTGCGAAAACAGCCCCAGATTGCATTTCGTCCCACCGACATCTCCAGCCAGAATCATCTCTTCAATTCATCTCCGACTCAACTCGCCGCTCATCAATTAACGAGCTGAATCTTATCAGAGATAAATCGAAATCATCGGTAAATGACTCCAGCAAATCACGGAATGCCTCAGAGCGATGGGCTTGACGCGTCCGCCTCAGAAGGCTTCACCGGCGCGATTTCAATGACGTGTAGTCCGCACTCCGTTTTCGCCGTGCCCGGCCAGCGTCCAGATCTCGGATCTTCCCCCGGCTTCACCGCGCGTGTGCACTGCACACAACCTATGCTCGGATAATTCTGATCGTGAAGCGAGTTGTACGGGACCTCATGATCGACGAGATAACGCCACACCTGTTTCGAACTCCAATCCGCGATCGGATTCACCTTGACCAACCCGAACTTCGCATCCCATTCAACTTTCCCCGCAGATTTCCGAAACGCCGTCTGATCCCGACGGATACTCGTGATCCACGCATTCAGTTCGCTCAGCTTGCGGCGGAGCGGCTCAATCTTACGCAAATTGCAGCATTGATCGGGATCGACCGACCACAGCGCCTGCCCGTGGACCTGCTCCTGCCGCTCCGGAGATAGAAGCGAGTAGACCCTCTCGATTTCAATCTTGTACTTCTCCTCAATTTTGTCGATGAGGTTGTACGTCTCGGGAAACAGGAATTCCGTGTCCACAGTGAAAACGCGGAAGTCTTTCCGCAGCCGCGAAGCCATATCAATCAAGACCATGCCCTCGGCCCCGAATGCCGACGAGATGGCCACCGTATCTCCAAACGTATCGAAGGCCCAAGCGAGCACCCGCTGCGGACTCCAATCTTCAGACGCCAGCTGCATTTCCGCCATTGTGTCGCTCACAAGCTCGCCTCCTCGCCGGTCGACGGCTGTAAATGCAGCGTCGGACTGGCCATCTCACCGGCCGAAGAGAAGTCTGCAATCGCAAATCCCTCCGCCATCGCAGCCGGATCTCCCATGCACACCACATCTCCAACCAATAGCAATGTGGGTGCCGCGAGTTTCGGCGCCCGGTGCAACTCCCGCACCGTCGTCCGGTGTGTCCGCTGATTGCTGGTCGTTGCTCGCGAAATCACAGCACATGGGGTCTCGGCTGCGAGCCCAGCCGATGTCAGCTTTCGTGCAATATCCGAGTAGTCCCGTCCGGGCATATAGATCGCAAGCGTCGCACCGCTGCCGACAAACTTGCTCCAATCCAAACCATCTTCTCGGATAGCCTGCTCGTCGAACGTCCGTCTCGCTGCGCGAGGCTTAGGGGCCTGGTGGGCCGTAATAAAGACAACTGCGGACGACGACCGCCGGTGGGTCAGAGGAAACTGCGCCGCAGCCGCGGCTCCCATCGCCGACGTCACGCCCGGAACAATCTCAAAAGGAATCTTGTTCGCTCGTAGCGCTTCGATCTCTTCTCCCGCACGCCCAAAAATCAGCGGATCCCCACCCTTCAACCGCACCACCCGCAATCCCGACGCGGCCAGCGCAACCATCAGGAAATTGATTTCGTCTTGCACAATTGTTTTCTTGCCGCAACGCTTGCCCACGTTGTGAAGTTGAGCCGTGGCTGGAATCAGTTTCAATATTTCGGAGCTGACTAGGTCGTCATGCAACACCGCTTCCGCGCTCTGCAGCAGGCGAAGAGCCTTCAACGTCAGTAACTCCGGATCGCCCGGCCCCGCGCCCACCAGATAAACTTTCCCCTTCATATTTCCTCTCTCCTAAACGGTGCTGACCGCATGGCCTATATCGTTTTCTAACTCTCGCCTGCCCAACTCCTCTTGCCCAAACGCAGCGACCTTTGCCAGCGCGGCTTCGAACGCTTCCCTGCTCGCGAGCGAGTGCAGTAATTCCGACTTGCACTCTTTGTCGAGCGGGCTTGCCAGAATTAGCCGACGCGTCTCTCCGAGCTGCGCAACCCATTCCGTGTATCCTGGCCCAAACTGCCGCTCCAGTTGCTGCCTCAGCCGCTGCGCCAGCGACGGACTCTGCCCAGCCGTAGAAATCGCAATTTGCAGATCCCCCCGCCGCACCACCGCGGGATAAAAGAAATCGCAAAGTTCCGGAACATCGACCACGTTGCACAGCACTCCGCGCCTCTCCGCTTCACGAAAGATAAGCTTGTTCAGTTGCTCTGAAGCGGTAGCAACGATCGCGAGAAACTTCCCGTCAAGATCACGATCCGCGAACGATCGGATTTCCAGGTCGATTTTTCCAGCGCGAGCCCACTCGTGAACCTGCTCGCGGGCCTCAATCGCCACCACGTGAATGCGCGCACCCGTATCGATGAGCCCACCGATCTTGGGTTCGCCCACGCGTCCCGCGCCGACCACCAGGCATTGCCTCCCGGTCAACTTCATGAACATTGGGAACAGGCTAGTCACCGTCAACTCCTGCAGAATGTGCCATGCGGCCAACCGCCACCGGCGGCAAATCACGCGTAACGGCCTCCACCAAGCCGCCAGCCAGAAATCCCCGTAACTCCGTATCGGTATGCCGGGCAAAATACTGCCGCAAGTTTTCGTTCGCCCGGCGCTCCGCTAAATATTGCCGAAGCAATCTCTCAATCGACTCAGGAACCTCCGTGGCCGGGCAGCGATACCCCACGGGCCGTGCCGTGCCCTGATGCAGACCAAGCGCCCCGCCGAGGCAGAAGTAATAGGCATCGACGAGTTGCCCTTTGACTTTCAACTTCTTGCCATCGATCCCGATGTCCGCGATCCAGTGCTGTCCACAACTGTTCGGGCATCCGGTAACGTGCAGTTTTAAGTACTGATCGAACCCAGGCAGCCGCTCTTCGAGTTCTTCCACCAGCCAGCGTGAAAAGCTCTTTGTCTCGGTAATGGCAAGTTTGCAGAACTCAGTGCCGCTGCAGGCCACGGTGCCGCGCCAGAACGAGGAACCACCCACTTTCAAACCGATCGCGTCCAGTTCTTTCGCCAATCCCTCCGCATTGCCCTGAGGAACGTTGACGATCAGCAGGTTCTGCATGTTCGTCGTACGCAATTCACCGGACGCAAACCGATCAGCAAGTTCCGCGGCCTCCCGCATCTGGTCAGCGGTTATCCGTCCGCGAAGCACCGCCGACCCCACGTAGCAAAGACCCGGTTGCTTTTGCGGATGAACTCCGACGTGATCGCGATACACATCCGCAGGAGGAATTTCCTCAGCCGCCGCATCAAACTGAAATCCGATGCGCCCTTGCAGTTCCTCCAGAAACCTCTCCGCCGTCCATCCCTGCTTTAAAAAGAGGAACTTCAACCGCGCGCGTTCGCGATGCTCCCGCAAAACGTCCGAGTCGCGAAACAACTCGGCAATTCCCTTGATGGCGGGCAACACCTGATGCCACTGGACGAATGCATCTAAACGCGCGCCCAGATACGGTTCAGTCGAAAGTCCTCCCGCTACGCGCAGCGAGAAACCGATCTCCGGCGTCCCGCGCACCACGCGAGTCACGGCGGTCAAACCAACGTCGTTAATTTCGGGATACGGGCACCATACCCGGCATCCCGTAATCGAGATCTTGAACTTGCGCGGAAGATTGTAGAACTGGCCATTCCCCGCGAGCATTTGCGAGGCTCCGACTGCCAAAGGAGATGCATCGCAAATCTCGTCCGCATCTACCCCCGCCACCGGACAACCCGTGACATTGCGCGTGACGTCGCCGCAAGCACTCATCGTATTCAGCCCAACCCTCGCGAGCGCCTCGAGCACTTCCGGCAGCGCTTCGATCGTCACCCAATGCAGCTGTATATTCTGGCGAACCGTAATATCTGCGATCCCATGGGCATAACGCCGCGTCAGTTCCGCGATGGTTCGCAGCTGTTCCGAACGCAACAAACCATTCGGAATTCGGATCCGCACCATGAAGCATTGCAGCGCCCGTCCTTCCCCGCCCTGGCCACCGGTGACGCCCGCCCCATCACCCTGCGTGTAGACACCCCACCAGCGGAAGTAGGTCCCGATCCACTCGGGCGGAATCGATGCAAATCCCTCGCGTGCGAAACGCCGGATTTCGTCCAACCCTTCCCACGGATTCTTCGAGCGCTTGAGGCGTTCCACCCTTTGCGCTTTCGTTTCTGCTGCTGTATTCGCCATGCGGTTGAGCCTCGCCTTTTGTTCCCCAAAATGAAAAACCCCACCACCAGATTTCTCTGGCAGTGGGGTTTATAAGGGCTGTTTTCTAAAATCTAATCTTTAAGTTGTCAGCCTCCCCGCGCCAGAGCACACGAATGCGCAACAACAACAGAAGCACATGCTCATCGCGGAAAGATTCTGCACCAACATAGGGCAAAGTCTACTTTGAACAGTTCACCTGGTCAACAAACTTCAGTACTAGTCGCATCGATCTTTTCGATAACTCTGATCTGAATGCTGCATCGCCTCTCTCGATCATTCGTGGGTTCAACAACTTCGGCTTCTCCAACGAACGAGGGGATCGCCAACCTCCATGGGGTGTGTGTCTTTTTGACCGTGCTGATATAGGGCTGGCGGTCCGATTCAGGCTTCCGTATTGGGAATTACGCAAGGTGTCGCTCGCGACTGAAACTCGTAAACCCAAGCTGTAGCGGCGTAAACGTGGTCGGCACGATTCCTTGTGTGTTGGCAGCGCAACTGCAATAGAGAGCATAAGTCCGTAGCAATTTGAAAGTTCTGAACAACCCTTGCTAAGCGAGGCTAGCGAAGCTTCATCCAGACGAAAGAAAATGAGCGATGGATACCGACTTAGAACCGAGAGAACCGGCAAGTGGACTGGAGATCCCTCTATTGCGAGAGTCTTCTGGCATGTGGTTCGCGGCCTACACCAGTTCGCGTCACGAGAAACGCGTGGCCTCACAGCTCGCAGAACGCCACGTCGAATCGTTTTGCCCTTTATATGGGGCGCGACATCGCTGGAAGAACCGCTGCGAGTCGGAACTTCGCTTGCCGCTCTTTCCCAACTACGTTTTTGTTCATATTGCTCCGCGGGAGCGCTTTCGCGTCCTTGAAGTTCCCGGTGTGCTATCGCTCGTCAGTTTTGGACGCAACCTTGCGGCGCTGCCCACTCGCGAGATCGAGGCCCTCCGCTCCAGCGTGGGTCAAAGGGCAATCGAGCCTCACCCCTATCTGGTAATCGGAGAGCGCGTACGCATCACAGCCGGCGCGATGACTGGAATTGAGGGTGTGCTTGTCCGTAGGAAGAATTGTCTCCGAGTCGTAATTGCGCTGGATGTGCTGATGCGAAGCGTCGCCGTTGAAGTCGATGAATGCAACTTAGAGCGGGCAACGGAATCTGTAACCTAACCTTTTTCTCCTCGGTTGTGCCGTAACAATCCGTAGTCAGAAGCCCCCCAACACACAAACATCCGTTCTTCGATGCCATTCCGTCTGTCCTGTCGAACACTTGCGGCGGCCGCTTTGCTCTTGCGGTTGATGGAGGGTGTCAGTTGCGCGTCCGACGCTTTAAATCCGACACCGTGTACGAAGCTGAACGCGATTCAAAGCCGAGACCATGCCGAATACGAACTCCCGTCAAACCCAGTTCCCACAACCGGAACTGAATACGTGCCGAGAAGCGAAATCGGACACCGATACAGTCCGAATAACCTCTGTCTCGCCACTCTCACAGGAAATCTTTTCTCGGATCAGAAAGCGATCTGGACGACTCCTTTTCATCTACGGATGAGAGCTGAGAACTGGATTGTGCCTTTGGGACTGAGCACATTGAGTTTAGTAGGGACCGACACGAGCATTATGCGTCACCTCGGTTCCACACCACTTTCCCACGTCAATAGTTTCAGCAATTACGGTCTTGTAGCCATGATAGGAACTGCAGCCAGCCTTTACTTACGGGGGGAAAGCAGCAATGACGACCACAGTCGAGAATCCGGCGTCCTGGCGGCCGAAGCTGCCATCGACAGCGTGGTGCTCGGTGAGACCATGAAGCTTGCCTTTCAGAGGCCGCGGCCGAACGAAAATAACGCGGGAAAGTTTGGCTCGGGCGGATCATCCTTTCCGTCCGAACACGCCCTCGCCGCTTGGTCGATCGCGAGTGTGATTGCCCAAGAGTATCCCGGATCTTTAACCAAGCTCCTCGCATACGGAGCAGCAACTGGAATCAGTCTGGAACGGGTTGCGGCCCGGCAACACTTCCCCTCTGATGTTTTAGTCGGCAGCGCACTCGGATTTGCCATTGGTCGGTACGTTTACCGCGCGCATCACGATCCGAATCTAGACGGAGCCAGCACAAACAATTTTCCGCAGGCGATAGAAGACGACACACCGGTCCGCGCCGCCAAGCAGATGGGATCTCCCCAAGTTCTCCTCGGGTCATGGGTCTATGCAGCCTTTGATCGTCTCGCTGCCCTAGGGTATGCGCCCAGCGCTTTCGCCTCCCTGCGCCCCTGGACGCGAATGGAATGTGCGCGCCTTGTGTTGGCTGCCGAAGAAGACCTTCAAATTGACGATCCCGCTCGCGAAAGTAGCAATGGTGACAATTCGTATGTTCAAGACCCCCCAGCAGGCATTGGTTCTACGACTCTGGCCGCTTACACAATACAGACGCACCGCTGCTCGACCGGTATTGCCTGTGGTGCCGGGCCCGCGAGCGAAGCCTCCCGAATCGCCTTTGCGCTGAGAGCCGAGTTTGCCGTCGAGCTGCAACGCACCATTGCTGGCTCAGACAGCGCCGGCGGGTCCGAGATGCGGGTCGAGGAGATCTACTCCCGTTATCTCGGCATCGCGGGAACCCCGCTGGATGACAGCTATCACTTCGGCCAGACCCTTATCAATGATTTTGGACGCCCGTACGGTCAGGGTTCCAATACTGTGAACGGGGCATCGGTATCAGCGTCGGCCGGTTCCGTGGCGTTTTACGTGCGCGGCGAATATCAACACGCAGCAGCGCTCCCCGCCTACAGTACGGCGGTACAACAGCTGATTGGGACGATCGACGGGACTTCGCCCCAGCTTCCGATTCACACCACCACGCTCGACAACCTCCGGTTGCTTGATGCCTATGCCGCGTGGAACTTCAAGACGATTCAAATGTCGGCAGGGCGGCAGAGCTTGTGGTGGGGACCCGGCCAAGGCGGCCCGCCAAATCTCAGCGACAATGCTCAACCGATCGACATGCTGCGTCTGACCAACCCATCTCCGTGGCAACTGCCGAGTTTTCTCAAATGGCTCGGTCCCGTGCGCTGGGATTTCTTCTTCGGGCTAATGGCCGGCCATCACTATCCGCACGAGCCGGGCATCGATGGGCAGAAGATCAACTTCAAACCAACACCGAACTTGGAGTTCGGATTCTCGCGAACGATTGTATTTCGCCCCGTCACATTACGGATGTTCTGGCGTGGGATCGGCAGCTTCGGAGACAACAAGACCACGATCCCGGGCAGTCCTGCTGACGTGGGCGACCGCCGCGGCGGCTTCGATTTCAGCTATCGCATCCCCGGATTGCGGCATTGGATGGTTCTTTACAACGACGGCATGGCCGACGACGACACATCGCCGCTCGGAGCCCCGCAGCGCGCCTTGATGAATCCTGGAATCTATTTGCCCCAGTTTCCCCGACTGTCAAAACTCGACTTCCGCGCCGAGATGGTCTGGTCGGATCCCCCGGCACTTTCGAACCGTGCGGGAAAATATGTTTATTACAACGGTGCCTATCACGATTCGTACACTAATGGCGGGCAGATCATCGGGTCCTGGGTAGGCCGCGAAGGCCACGGCCTACAACTATGGACCACCTATTGGTTTTCACCTCGCACTCGCCTTCAACTGGGATATCGAAAAGCGCACGTCGATCGCGATTTCATTCCAGACGGAGGGAACATCCAGGATTTCTTCGCACGGGCCTCAGTTTCTCTGCGTCCGGAAATCGAGATCGGCAGTTTCTTTCAATACGAAAGCTGGAACTTCCCGGTCTTGTCTCCGATAGCGGGTCCCGATGTGGTTGCTTCCGCCGAGTTCACATACCACCCGAAGTGGAGGAAGGCATTGAACCATTCATGGTGAAGGACAGAAATCAGGAAGAAGAACGAATCGGAATATTGTTCGATCGCTTGTTGATCGGCCGAATGTCGATCGACCAGGGGGACAAAGTGCCAACGTGCGAGGTCCTACCCAAGGCGTTCGCTTTGCGCCACCGGTTCGTTCACTCGCTCATCCCGACGCTTTGGATCGCGCTCGTTTGTTCCAGTCTAACGTGGGGCCAAACCACGCTTCGCACACCTGCAACCGACGACAATCACCGAGCTTACGATCGCGTGAGTAGCGACCCGCAGTGCGCGCACGAAGAGTGCCCGCCGACGGGACCGGACCTCCAAGACGTTCCCACTTCCGCCCGAAACCGACAAAACGATCGAGGAAATCCGGAAACGTTTGGCGACGGAAATCTGCCTAACAATTCCGGGAATTCTGAGGAAGCCGTAACTCCGGAAAAGATGCGGAAAACGAGGCGCCCCCTTGCAGAGACCACTGAGCCAGTTCCGGCGATAGCGCTCACTGACTTTCAGAAGTTTGCCGCCAGTTCCGTGGGACGCGTCCTGCCCATTTACGGACTAAGCCTGTTCGAACACGGGCCGACGACTTTCGCGCCTCTCGAAAGAGTTCCCGTAACGAGCGACTATTCGATCGGTCCGGGCGACGAGCTCCTGATCCGAACCTGGGGCCAGATTGATTTGAACGCGAGACTCGTGGTCGACCGTCAAGGCGAGGTCTTCCTACCGAAAGTCGGCACACTGGCGGTCGCTGGATTGAAGTATCAGCAGCTTCAGGACTACTTTCGCAGTGCCATCGGCCGTATGTTTCGTAACTTCGATCTAACGGTCAGCCTCGGGCAACTACGTTCGATTCAAGTTTTCGTGGTTGGCCAGGCTCGCCGTCCAGGCAGCTATACCGTGAGTTCCCTCTGCACGCTGGTGAACGCACTGTTCGCTTCGGGGGGACCCTCTGGCAGCGGATCTTTGCGGCATATTCAGCTGAAGAGGGATAACCATGTGGTCACGGATTTCGACTTCTACGATCTGCTTCTCCAAGGAGACACATCGAAAGATACGAGGCTCTTGCCCGGAGATATTATCTACATCCCGCCAACCGGTCCCTCGATAGCCATCTCTGGTAGCGTGAACGTCCCCGCGATTTTCGAACTCCGTGACGGGATGACTCTTGCGAGCGCGATCGAGGTGGCTGGAGGATTGGCGACGACGGCCGATGGTCAGAAGGCTTTGGTCGAACGGATCGATGAACACAATGTCCGTCGCGTCGAAGAGTTTCCTTTGGATGCGGTAGGCCGGGCGCGAAACTTGAAAGATGGAGATGTGGTTCGAATCTTTGCCGTTTCTCCTCACTTTGAAAACGCTGTGACCCTGCCGGGGGAATGTGGCTCATCCCGGCCGCCGCAAGTGGCACCCGGGGATGCGTCTGCGAGAGATCCTGCCAAATCAGGAGGCGCTTATTACGCGAGACCATTGGCGCTTTGCCAATTCCGTGGCAAATGCCGGTGAAAGAGCGAACGAAGGATGGCTAGCGGCCGCGCGCGAATCGAGCAAGTCCCCCGCAGGTCAGGCACAAACCAGCGGTGAATCAGTCAAAGACGAGTTAAGAGACGCGGTGGGTACCGCGCAGCGACTTTTCGATCCGGTCGAGCCGGACGCCCCGGAAATCAACTGGGATTACGCCGTTGTCCAGCGGCTCAACCCCCATGATCTTACGACTCGTCTTATGCCCTTCAATCTCGGGAAACTGGTCCTCCAAGGCGATGAGGAAAACAATTTAATGCTCGAACCGGGGGATGTGATCACTATTTTTTCCCAGGTTGATCTCGCAGTTCCCCTGGAAAAGCGGAGCAAGTTGGTGCGGTTGGAAGGGGAATTTCCAAGTGCAGGAATCTATCGCGCCGAGGCGGGCGAAACCATCCGTCATCTGGTCGCCCGTGCCGGTGGATTGACGGCAGACGCCTATCTTTATGGAGCTGAATTTACGCGGGAATCGGTGCGGCTCGATCAACAGAAGGGACTCGACCTGCTGATCGAGAAACTGGAGGAGGACATTTCCCGCAACGCCATGGCACCAACCGGGGTGAACCCCGACGAAGTCTCCGACCAGCGCGCAAAACTGGAAGCGCAACGCCAATTGGTCGAAAAGCTTCGCGGAGTGAAAGTAACCGGCCGCGTGGTGCTTGATCTGACGCCGAACTCATCGACCGTCGCCGACCTGCCGGAAATCGCGCTGGAAGACGGCGACCGTTTCGTTGGTCCCGTTCCGTCCCTCATCCGTCGAGTTGTTGGGCGCCGTGTATAACAAGAACTCCTTTCTGTACCGCCGTGAGGCGCGAGTCGAAGATTACTTGAGGCGCGCGGGAGGGCCAACCCGGGATGCCGATAGAAGCCGCATGTTTGTTATACGCGCTGACGGATCTGTCCTCAGCAAGCAGTCGGTCAAGGGATTGTGGAATGGAGGCTTCGACTCGCTCCGCCTGATGCCAGGGGACACGATCATCGTCCCGGAACGCCTCTCCCGTGGGTCGTTTCTCCGAGGCTTGCGCGACTGGAGCCAGGTCTTCTCACAATTCGCCTTGGGCGCCGCTGCGGTTCGGGTGATTCAATGACACCAACCACGATTTCTGAACTCGAGAAAGCCGGGACACAATCTTCCGAAGAGGCTCGCTTGACTCTTTTCGTCGAGAGCATAGAAGGGCAGGACCCTCGCGTAGTTCGAGCGCCCGCATCGGATGACCCGCCGAAGGAGACGCGGTCCACTGGGCGAATCGATGCCGGCGCCCGCATAGAGACGCGCGTGCTCGATTTATTGATCCTACTTGGCCGCCGAAAACGAACTATCCTTCAGACCACGCTCTCTGCCGCCCTGCTCGCAGGTATTGGTTCAGCCTTGTTGCCCAACCGCTACACAGCGACCGCCAATATCCTTCCTCCCCAGCAGAGTCAGTCCCTGGCCACCTCGATGATTGGACAACTCGGCTCTTTCGGAGCCATGGGAGCCTTGGCGCAGAAAGATCTCGGGTTGAAGAATCCAAACGATCTTTATATCGGGATGCTACGCAGCCGCTCCTCTGAAGATGCCTTGATCCGTCGCTTTGATCTGCTCCGCGTCTATCACGATACAAAGATGTCGGACGCCAGGCTCGACTTGGAAGAAGCAAGCAGCATCGTCGTGTCCAAGGAAGGTTTCGTGAGCATCTCGGTGGAGGACGTCGACCGCCGTCGCGCACCCCAGATCGCGAGTGCTTACGTCGACGAATTACGCCAACTGACACAAGACATGGCCGTCACCGAAGCCGGGCAGCGGCGTCTGTTTTTCGAACAGCAACTGGAAACGGCGAAGAACGACCTGGCGAAAGCCGAGTTGGCTCTGAAGGAAACGGAGCAGAAGACCGGGGTGATCCAGTTGGACGGCCAGGCAAAGGCCATTATCGAAGCAGTGATCAAGCTCCGAGCCTCGGTCGCAGCGAAAGAAGTGCAATTACACGCCATGCGGCTGTTTTCGACGGAACAAAACCCCGATGTCGAACTCCAAGAACAGGAACTTTACGGCATGCGCGCGGAGCTCTCGCAACTGGAAAAGCGCAGCGGAGTTTCTGACGACTCCCAAGTTTCAGCGGGAGACGTCTCTGCGGGAAATGTTCCGGAAGCGAGCCTGCTTTATGTCCGGAGACTTCGCGACGTAAAGTACGCCGAGACAATCTTCGAACTGTTGGCCAGGCAATACGAGGCGGCCAAGCTTGATGAGGGCAAGACCGCTGCCGTAATTCAGGTCCTCGACCCGGCCATCGAGCCCGACCGTAAGTCTTCCCCGCATCGCACCTGGATCGTGGCCATCGGCAGTCTGTTAGGGTTTCTCGGCTCGGTTGCATTTGTCTTCGTGGACGAGGCTTTTGCTCGCATGAGAGCGAACCCCGAAGTAGGCGCCCGCTTCCGTCTTCTGAAATCGTCTTTTCAATTCGGATTTTGACAACAACCACGACCCTGGTCAGATATAGACGAGTTTCGATTTCCCAACCCGGCAATCGTTCCTATGGTCTGCCTTCGACGAATCAAAGTGAATCGCTCGCATCTACCCAATCCGTCTCCCCTAAGCGGAAACGCAACGTTCGGTTGTTTATTGGAAACACTCGGATTCCTATCTATTCTCTCCGCCGGGGCGCTAGCGTTCCTCTTGAGGTGGCTGAGCTCCAATCACGCCGCGGCCCTCACACTCCTGATCTTGATTTCTCTCATCGGCCTTTCGTGGTGGCGATTTGACGGGGGACGCCATCCCTGCTTCTTCTTTCTCTGCATGTTGATATTGTTTCAGGGCGGACGGATTCTCGCCTACTTCTGCGGGAGCGTCCCGGAGATTTTCCGGGTGACCTTATTGACCGTGTACCCGTTTGACGTACCCCATGACGTGCAAGGTTTGGTGTTGCTCTCAATTTCACTTTCAGGGTTCTGCATTTATCTAGTCTGCCGATGGAACTATCGCCCCGTTCTCTCACCGCTCAGCACGTCCTTTGATCACTACTTGCCGTATCTCTATTTCTTGTTCTCGTTGAGCGTGCCAGTGCAACTGTACAAGAACTTCTGCTATTACCAGTATGCGAAACAACATGGTGGTTACTTGGTGTTTTTCATCGACCATGGAGGGATGGCAGCCAGCATTCCCCTGGCGGTTCGCGCCGTCTCGGTCATCTGTTTGCCTGCGATCGTAGGCATCTTTGTGCTCGAACGAAGAAAGAAGTGGCTCCGCAGTGCAGGAACCATCTACTTCCTTGTAGCGGCGCCCATTTTGCTTACCGGGTCGCGTGGAGCCATTTTCAGCCTGACCCTTGCTCTCTGTTATCTCGCCAAGGTGAAGTCGAACCGACCCGCCAACTGGTACGCAGTAGCACTGCTCGGAACGGGACTCGTCATCCTCGCGTCACTTATCGGATCCCTGCGCACGGACAGAAGTGAATCCTCGGCTCTGGCGGGAACCTCCCGGTTTCTAGAGGAGCAAGGCGCGTCCTTAGATGTGACGACGGTTGCAATCACCTACCGGCGGCATTTTTCTCCTCACATCGCCTCTTATTTGCTCGGGGAGCTGAAGTTGGCATTCGTTGCTCCCGATCAGACGAAAGATCGCCCGGGTCAACACTTTGCCGATGATGTTTCCATGTTTCTGAACGCATCCGCCTATCAATTGGGTTTTGGCAGCGGCTCATCGTATCTTGCGGAAGCGTACGTGATGGGTGGCTTGGTAGGTGTAGCGCTGGTCTCAGGTTTGATCGGCATGCTCCTCCATTGCATGCACTTTCTTTCCAAGACCCCTCTTGGGCTGTTCCTGGTTACTCTGCTCCTGCCGGACGTGCTTTGGATGGCTCGCGGAGGCCTCTTGGACTGGGTATCGGTGGCGGCACGCGTGGCTCTATCGCTGCTCCTGCTGTGCCTAGCATGGTGGCTCTATCGGGCTCTCGGCAGTCTGCGCTCCGTCCTTTGGCAGAACTCCACCGAAGTTGGCCTGCGGACGCCGGTCCACGGCGGCGGAGTCTTGGTGGGCCATAATCTCTTTTGAAGAAAACCATGATCTCTCTCGTTGTTGCCACGCTAAACCGGGTCGCGGATCTCGATCGTCTCCTTTGCAGTCTCGACAACCAAAATTACCAGGACTTTGAGGTCGTGGTCGTCGATCAGAATCCGGACGAGCGACTGGTTTCAGTCTTGCGCCGCCATCCCGGCCTCGTCATCCGCCATCTGCGCTCAGAGCGCGGACTCTCGCTCTCCCGGAACGTGGGACTGCGCCATCTCAGCGGTGATCTCGTCGCTTTTCCCGATGACGATTGCTGGTAT
Source organism: uncultured Acidobacteriaceae bacterium (assembly GCA_963846085.1). Classification (GTDB taxonomy): domain Bacteria; phylum Acidobacteriota; class Terriglobia; order Terriglobales; family Acidobacteriaceae; genus Acidiflorens. The sequence continues at coordinate 1,145,988 of CAWJUN010000001.1, forward strand.
CCGAAGACTCTTCTGTCAGAGGTTACAGCGTGGTTTCGTTTGCACGAGGACGCCGGAGTCCTGATCACAGCCGTGCGCGACGCGAACGGACATCAGGTCTCGTCCCATCTGCCCCCCACGCGTCGCCCTTGCACCCGCAGCAATGTCTGGAGTTGTGCGATGTCGACCTCTCTCTTCCTACGGCGCTCCGTGACGAACGCTGTCGGTGCTTTCGATGAGCGTTTCGGAGTCGGGGCGCCCACGGCCTATCAATCGGCAGAAGAGATCGATTACGTCTTGCGGGCCTTGGCCATTGGATTTCACGGTACTTGCGAGCCCGCGTTGACAGTTCATCATCCGCCGCTCGGATCACTCGACCGGCTCAGAAGGACCACCTATTCCTATGCCTTGAGCACGGGCCGCTTGCAACGAATACATCGTTTTGCTCCGGCGTGGTTAATGTGGCAGGTCTTGCGCAGCTTTGCCGGCGCGGCGATCCGGTTCTGCCAGGGAGACTTTGCGAGATCCCGAGTTTACTTGCTCCGTGGAGCGGGTCAACTCGCGGGTTACCTGTCGCACTAACCGATTTCGGAATCGATCACCATCGACGTTGGCAACCGATGAGTGCGCCCCCGCGCGTTTGACTCTTGTTCCGTGTACCAGAATATGTCGACTACGAGACTTTCAGCTTCGGAACTGCTCAGCAACATCTTCAATCTAGGCCTTGGTGAATTCACGGGGCGAGTCTGTAGTGTTGCCATCGTCGTGTGGCTGGGCCATTGCTATGGAGTTGTGGTAGTCGGCGTCTACGCGCTGGCGCAGAGTCTTTTGCAGTATCTGCAGCCGCTTATCGACTTCGGCCTTCGCCATGTTGGAGCGCGCTTGGTCGCCTTGTATCCGCACGCGACCTGCGCGATCGTTGATCAGGTGCAGAGGCGGCGCATGTCTAGGGCGGCACTATCGCTTCCCCTAGTGCTTGTCTATGCCGCGTGCGCCAAACTGCCGGAGGAGATGAAGGTTTTTCTTTTCGTCTTTTCCGGCGCGGGCGTGCTCTACGCCCTTTCGCTCGATTGGGTAGCGTGGGGCCAGAGTCAGTTGCGCATCGTCGGTATCGCGAAATCCGCCGTACCCATCAGCATTCTGCTACTCCTCACCGTCGTCCGGCCTGCCGGCCGCCAGGTTCTCTGGTGGCTGGTAGTCGGAAATATTTTGGGCTGGCTTTTGCAGGCTCTTATCTCGCGCGGGTGCAACCGGCTGACGCCGGAACTGGTGCCGAGGCAGCAGATGGAAGAGGTTCGCGCTTCGCTCGCCTGGCGCCGCACCCGCGTGATGGGATTCGCCTGGCTGTTCAATCTTGCGTTCAACAATGTTGATGTGCTGATGCTGGGGGTTATGTCCAATCCTGAACAGGTCGGCCTTTACGGTGCGGCTTATCGCATTTTGAACCAGGTGTTGGCCACATACTACGTCTTGACCCAAGCTCTTTATCCTTACTTCGCGCGTCACGACGCGAAACAGCAGGCTCGCATGCTTCGGCCGGGAATCTTGCTGTCGCTTCTCGCGGGCGGGATCGTCCTTAGTTCTTTCATCTCGCTTTCGCGCCGTCCGTTACTGACCATCATGTTCGGACACTCGTTTCTCGCCGCTGCCCCTTTGCTTGCACTGCTCGCATGGTCGATCCCTCTCGACTTTTTGACTTCTTACCTGAGTAACGCCTTGATCGCCTGGGGGATGGAAAAAACAATTCTGTTCTGCACCGCAATTGCCGCCACCATCGATATACTCTTGAATCTCGCCTTTATTCCCCGGTACGGAGCACTAGGAGCCGCCGTCGATACCCTGCTTGCATACGTCATATTTCTGGCGGCGCTCGGTCTTGCCGGAAGAACAGCTACGGCGCACACAACTCCTTCATCATCCGCCATCGGCGCAATCACCTCTCCATAGGAATGCCCAAGCGGCAGCCTCCCGAGTTTTGAGCGAACGAAGATTCAGTTACATCCCATGTGCCGAGAGTGATCCGGCGGTCCGAAGGAAACATCCATGACCTGCGATGTTAGCGTTATCATCCCGACCTACAATTCATCGTCAACGCTGCGGCGGGCGCTCGACTCCGTTCACGGCCAATCCTTGCTTCCGCGCGAGATCATCGTTGTTGACGATGGCAGCGAGGATTGGGCAGAATCCCAGCGGATCGCGGCATCGTATCCCGGCATCATCGCGCTCCGCTTCCTCCGACAGGAGAACAACTGCGGCGTGTCCGCTGCGAGAAATAGGGGCATCGGCGCCGCGCGCTGTTCTTACCTTGCGTTTCTCGACGCGGACGATATCTGGTTCAAGCAAAAACTGTTGCTGCAGTATGAACTTATGAGCCATGGGAACGTCGACTTTTCCATGCACGGGTATCGCGACGATCTGAACGTCCAGGCATGCACAGTGGAGGAGTGTCTCTTCCCGCAGCCGCTCTCCTATTCAGCGTTCACTCGTTGGACTCCGCTCCTTCGAAACGACAACACGAGCACGGTCATGGTCGCGAGGCAAAAGATGGTTCTCTATGACACTTCGCTTCGCCGAGGAGAAGACTTCAAAGCGTATATGGAGTTGCTCTCACGACAGGGGTGTCGCGGTATGTACATGCGGCAGGTTCTCGCCGGCGCATTCAAACTCAGCCTCGGCATAGCCGGACTGAGCCAGGATCTGAACGCCATGCATCTGGGAAGAATGCTCGCCTTGAAACGGTTGTTTGCCGAAAACAGCATCAGCCCGCTGCAATTCCTCTTTGGAACTACGACTGAGATGATGAAATATCCGACTCGCATTCTTCGTGTGTGGTTCCACACTCGCGCTCTTCAACCTCGTGGGAGTTTCTCTTGGCCATTGACAAAATACTGATTACCGGTGGTCTCGGTTTCGTCGGGATCAACCTTGCTCGGCAACTGCTTGCAGAAAAGCGGCGCATCGTTTTGTTCGATAACCTCAGTGCGCAAATTCACGGAGCGGTGCCTGATTTTTCTGCGGCTCAACTGCTCCAGGATCCTGCAGTTGAGGTCTTGCGAGGTGACGTTCGCCAGGCGGCGGATTGGGAGAAAGCGCTCGATGGTGTGGCTTGCGTCGTACATCTTGCAGCCGAAACCGGAACCGCTCAATCCATGTATGAAATCAGCCGCTATACGTGCACGAATGTCGGCGGCACGGCCGCATTGCTCGATTACCTGTCCAATCACCGGCATCACGTATCCAAGATCATCCTCGCCTCGTCCCGGTCGGTCTACGGGGAGGGTGCCTACGAATGCCGCCTGTGTGGCCTGGTCTATCCGGCGATGCGGACCGAGAAGCCGCTCCAGACAGCACTCTGGGAACCCGCGTGCCCGATCTGCGCGGGCGAGATTCGCAGAACGGCGACGCCCGAGTCCGCGAAGACCTCGCCCGCCTCGATCTATGCCGCTACCAAGTTGGCGCAGGAAGACCTGGTCCACATCGCATCGCAGGCGCTGGGCATTCCCGCCGTAATCTTCCGTTTTCAGAATGTTTATGGCGAAGGACAGTCGCTGAAAAATCCCTATACCGGAATTCTCTCGATTTTCTCCACTCAGATACGCGCCGGTAGGATTGTGAACCTCTACGAAGATGGCGAGGAGAGCCGGGACTTCGTGCATGTATCGGATGTGGCCCGGGCCGTAGTCCTCGGCATAAATGGAAGCGCAGCCGATGGCGCCACGCTCAACGTCGGTTCTGGTTGCCCCACTTCCGTGAGGGAGATCGCTCTCTTATTGCAGGACCGACTCGGAGGCACGAAACCACCCCGCATCTCGGGCGAATATCGCCTGGGCGACATTCGCCACGGATATGCCGATCTGACCACAGCGTACGCTCTCCTCCGGTTTGCTCCCGAGATCTCGCTTGAAGAGGGGTTGACACGGTTTGTCGCTTGGGTGAAAAACCAGCCGCTGGAACCGGACCGACTGGACCGCGCCACCGCGGAGTTGGTGGCTCACGGTCTGATGCCCAATCAACCCACGAACGGCCAAACCAACATAAGGCACCATATAAATCATGCCCAAGCAGCTGCTCTATAGTGATCTCGCGCGACAGGCTGAAATCGCGGGCAGAACGGTCTCGCGGCAGCGCTTCGGCACTCTTGTCAAGCGCCTCCTGCACCCCCGTTTTCTGCCGATCGTGCTTTGCCGCCTCAGCCGTGCTGCTATGCTGCGGAGAATTCCGGCGCTTCCGGAACTGCTGACTTATCTAAACATTGCGCTCTTTGGTATCGAGGTTTCCCCGCGCTGCGAGATTGGGCCAGGAATTTTCTTCCCCCATCCCGCGGGAACGGTCATCGGAGCTTCGCGTATCGGACGCAACGTAACCATCTTTCAGGGCGTTACGCTGGGTGCGAAAGAACTGGATTTGACATTCGATGCCAAACTCCGTCCGGAAATTGGGAACAACGTAGTCGTCGGCGCGGGGGCGAAGATTCTCGGCGGCATTCACATTGGCGACAACACAAGCGTGGGTGCGAATGCAGTCGTATTAAAGTCAGTCCCTGCGAACAGTATCGCGGTCGGAGTTCCCGCTCGCGTCGTCAGGAAGGACGGCTAGCAAGAGCATGGCGCCACAACTGGTAGTCGGTAGCGTGTTTTCCAAATCCTGAATGGCCCCTCAAAACCGACCCTTCAACTGGAGAGCCGCGGACGAAGTCGACCCCGAATCGAAGAGAAAAGGAACACAGAGAACGGCCGCAAAGGAAATAAGGAGAAGTAGATGCCAGTTCAGTTGGATCTAACCATTGTCATCCCCAGCTATAACACCCGCGAGTTACTGCGGAATTGCATCTCCTCTATCTACGAACAGACGCGCGGCCTGCGTTTTGAAATCATATGCCTGGACGATCATTCGCCCGATGGCAGCGCCGACATGGTCGCCGAGATCTTCCCCGAGGTCATCCTCGTACGGAATCAGACCAACCAGTTCTACGTTCGAAACAATAATCTGGGAATGAGCATGTCGCAGGCCCGCTACGCCTGTCTACTCAACAGTGACACGCTTTTAACCAGCAACGCCTTTCTAGCCCTGGTCGAGTATATGGACGAGAATCCGAACATCGCCGCATGCGGGCCGAAGCTGCTGAATCCTGACGGTTCCGTACAGCATTGCATTCGCCGTTTTTCCGGAGCGGTCACGATGGCGCTGCAGGCGATCAACTGGCACAAACTCTTCCCCCGAAGCCGCTTCGCGGATCGTTACTACGCCATGCGTCTTGATTACTCGAAAGCACAGCCCGTCGACAGCATTGGCACAACCGCCTATATTCTGCGCCGCTCCACCTGGGAGAAGGCCGGCATGCTGGACGAGCGTTTCCGGCTTTTCGTCTCCGACCTCGCCTACAACTTCATGCTGAAAAAGAAGGGCTTTCCCGTCTACTACACACCTTGCGCCGAAGTCGTCCACTTCGGGAGTCAAAGCGTCAACCAGACCCCGCAGCGTTCTCTTCGCGAACTGCATGACGCATTGATTACCTTTAACGAAGCGTACGACTATTTTGGCAAAAGCTATGCCATCAAACTCCTCGTCCGTCTGGCGGTCAAGGCCCGCTTCTGCCTGAAGCGCGCGGAATACATCCTGAGTTCTGACAAGCGAGTAATTAAAGGACCGGGCGCCCCTCCCAACCCCCAGGCAACGGCCTCCTAAGATCCGGCTTCGCCCCCCGCGTGGATTCGCCACTCGAGCGCGCGTGGCGGCTCACGTTCTCCGGCATGCTGCCGATATTCGACCTGTACTCGCCAACCACTAACGAGGCAAGCCGTTCCTAGCCATCCAATGAGCACCGTTACAGTCACCGCCTCTTCTGCCCTTTCGGCCGGATCGATGTCGGCGTGGAAGCGCCGCACCGATCTCCTGCTGGCAGGGATCCTCTTGATCTTCTGCGCTCCTTTGCTCCTGTTCTGTTGGCTTGCCGTGCGTTTAACATCGCGGGGCCCGGCACTGCATTGGTCCGAACGGGTAGGAAAAGGAAACTGTCTTTTTCGTATGCCGAAGTTTCGGACGATGCTTGTCGACACTCCGCAAGTCGCGACTCACTTGATGCATCAGCCCGAGCGGTATCTGACTCCGATCGGCTCGTTCCTGCGCAGAACGAGCCTCGACGAGTTGCCGCAGCTCGCGAGCGTCTGGAGAGGCGATCTTAGCCTGGTCGGTCCCCGTCCCGCGCTCTTCAATCAGCACGATTTGGTCGCGCTGCGCACCGAAAACGGCCTCCATCGTCTAGTTCCCGGCATCACCGGGTGGGCGCAAATTAACGGTCGGGATGAACTGGAAATTCCCGTCAAGGTTCGCTACGACGCCGAATACATGCACCGTCAGTCCCTGGCACTTGATTTGAAGATTCTGGTGCTGACTCTGTGGCGCGTGATTCGATCCCAAGGCGTCCGCCACTAAAACGCTTCTAGGTTGCGCTTCCGTTCTGAGCGGGCGGGCTGGCTTACCCGCGTCGCGTCCAACGCTCAAGCCCCCTCTCGCCGATGTCGATGAAAACACTAAATACATCCACTAAGGACACGAACCTTCTGGTATGAGAAAACTTACGAAAAGTTCACCGGTGCCTCCGCAGTGCAGGTCGATGCTGGTCCTGGTTGAGCAAGTCGTTCTGATCTTTGGCTCTCTAATCGGTGCCTGGTTGCTGCGCTTCGAGTTTCGCCTGCCGGAATCCAGCCTGCTGTGGACCGCCGCTCCCGTTCTTGCCGTGGTACGACTTCTGTCCATGCCACTCTTCGACCTGATGCACGGATGGTGGCGCGACACAGGAATCCGCGACGCGATGGATGTTTTGAAAGCCACTCTGACCGGCTCGGTTGCCTTTTTCCTCATTCTGCGCTACGGGCTTGGGATTACCGCATTCCCCTTGTCGATTTATGCACTCGAAGCCTTGCTCACTTTCCTGTTCCTAACCGGAGTGCGCGTGCTTCCACGCGTGGTAGCGGAAGCCGCCCGCCGGGAGTCGCACCCCAAGCGACTGCTTCTTGTCGGCGCCGGCCACGCGGCGCAGATGATCATTCGCGAGACCCAGGAGCCGGGGAGCGAATACCAGGTGATCGCTTGTGTCGACGACAACCTCCTGAAGAAGGGATCGCGAGTCCTCGGAGTTCCCGTGCTGAGTAGCACCGAGTTGCTGGATAAGGCGTTGGGCAAGCATCGCATCGACGAAATTCTGATTGCCATTCCGTCGGCCACCCAAACCCAGATGCGCCGTCTGGTTGCGATTTGCAAGAAAAGCGGTCTCCCCTTCCGCACCGTGCCTGCACTGGCGGAACTGATCGCAGGCCGCGTCATTCTGCAGCAGGCCCGTGAAGTTTCGCTGACGGATCTTCTGGGACGGCTTCCGAATCATTTCGATCTGGAACCCGTGCGCGAACATATCAGGAACCGCGTAATCATGGTCACGGGAGCCGCCGGATCGATCGGATCCGAGCTATGCCAGCAAATTCAGGGGTGCAAACCGAAACTTCTCGTCTGCCTCGATCAAAACGAAACTGGCATCTTTCACTTGCAGCATCAGCTGGCACTCGCCAGTGGCGGAGAACGAAAGGTATTTTGTGTCGCCGACTTCTGCAATCCGGAGCGTATACAGAAAATACTCCTCACCTACGGAGTCGAAGTGATCTTCCATGCCGCCGCTTACAAGCATGTACCCGTTATGGAGGACAACGTCGAAGAGGCGGTCGGCAACAACGTCTTCGGATTGCTGTCGTTACTGAAGGTGGCGCAGAAATCGAGTTGCACGTCTTTTGTAATGATTTCGTCCGACAAGGCCGTGAATCCCACCAATGTAATGGGTTGCACCAAGCGAGTTGGGGAGCTTCTGCTCGCGGCATGGCCCGCCGGAGGAATGCGCTGCGTGTCTGTTCGGTTCGGAAATGTGCTCGGATCGAACGGCAGCGTGATTCCGATTTTCCAGGAGCAAATCCGTCAGAATCGGCCGATCACCATCACCCATCCTGATATTACACGCTTCTTCATGACGATTGCAGAAGCGGTCAGTCTGGTCTTGCAAGCTTTTGCCGTAGGACGAGATGGTGACATCCTAGTGCTCGATATGGGAGAACCGGTGCGGGTTACTGACCTCGCGAAAACACTGGTTCGCCTCTCCGGAAAACCTCCGCAGGCGTTCCAGTTCGTCGGACTCCGTCCCGGCGAGAAACTTTTTGAAGAACTCTTCTATCCCGATGAGCGTGTTTTTCCGAGCCACTGCGAGAAAATCGTCCGCACCGAAAGCGCCAAGCCGGCCTGGTCATCCTTGAAGCGCGCCCTCGACGAACTCCAGGTCGCTGTCTCGATCGGCAAACGCTCCGCCATCCTGGCGCACTTGCAGAAGATCGTCCCGCAATTCTCTTACGCTGGATACGATCAGGCGCCCAACCTAGAGCAGAACTTCTTAGCCGGAGCGGCAGCCGCGATTCCCGACGGCAATCGGGCACCAGCTGAAATCGGTGTGGGCTCGGAGATTCCGACGGCGGAGTACCCGAACTGATCGGAAAGTTCGTTTGCAAACACTTCGTGGCTGATCAAGCGACCGAAGTAGTTAAAGCTGCGTCCTCTGGGAAACGGCGGATCGAAGCTTTCGTCAAATCACCGGACTAACAGCCGCACTGTCCAGATAATGTGTAGCTGGCAACTCTCGAAGCAATCGTGCCGCAGTCTCTGCCGTGATATCCCGTTGCGGCATCGCCAGCATCTCGTAGCCAACCATAAATTTCTTCACCTGAGCCGAGCGCAACAGCGGCGGATAAAAATGAGCATGCAGATGAAATTCCGGATACGCTCTGCCGTCCGTGGGGCGCTGGTGAAACCCCATCGTATAAGGGAACGACGTGCGAAATAAATTGTCGTAACGAACCGTAGCCTGCCCCAGGATTTCCGCCAACGCGGTGCGCTCCTCATCGCGCAATTCATCCAGCGCCGACACCGGTCTCCGGCTCACCACCAGGGTCTCGAACGGCCACACCGCCCAGAAGGGCACCAGCAGAACGAAGTGGTCGTTCGTCGCGACGATTCTTTCCTGCTTCTCCAGTTCAAGTTCCAGATAATCCTGCAGCAAAGTTGTCTGGTGAGCTCGGCGGTATTCGCGAAATGCTGCCAGTTCCTTCGCCAGTTCGTTGGGCACCGTCTGGTTGGCCCAGATCTGTCCATGGGGATGAGGATTGCTGCATCCCATGATCGCTCCGCGATTCTCAAAAATCTGTACCGCGTTGATCTGCGGATCGCTCGCGAGGTTCGAAAACTCGTCCGCCCACGTATCGACCACCCGCCGCAACTCGGGCCCGCTCATTCGCGCCAGCGTGAGATCGTGACGCGGAGAGAAGCACACTACACGACACCGCCCCGCTTCGCTGCCAGCCACGAGCAGTCCGCGTTCCTCCACGGTCCACCGCTGGCGTATCGGGCTTCAGCGCTGCAAAATCATTGTCAAAAACAAACGTCTCGTTATACGCAGGATTCCTCACTCCTCCCGCCCGCTCGTTGCCGGGGCAGAGATAGCAAGTGGGATCGTGGGCCGCCACTGCAGCCGCCGGGACGCTCTCAACTTGTCCTTGCCACGGACGCTCGGTGCGATGCGGAGAAACCAGCACCCACTCTCCCGTCAGGGGATTCAGTCTGCGATGCGGTTGTGAAGTCAGCTGCGAAAAAGTCATGGTTCAAGCGCGGTCATCAAAATCACCGCGTGTAGCCTTCCGGATGCGCACGATGCCACTGCCACGCACTGTCGACGATCGATCGCAAGTCAGTGAATTTCGGAATCCATCCCAACTCGCGCCGGATCTTCTCCGAGCTTGCAATGAGAACCGCTGGATCTCCGTCGCGGCGCGGCGATTCCACAACAGGAATTGCATGACCCGTGACCTCTCGTGCCACCTCGACCGCTTGCCGCACGCTGAATCCCTGTCCGTTGCCCAGGTTGTAGATCAGCGGACTCGCCTTTCCTTGCTCATCCCGCAGCCTGTGCAGTGCCAGCAGGTGCGCGCGCCCCAGATCGCTGACGTGAATGTAGTCACGAACACACGTCCCGTCAGGCGTCGGATAATCGGTGCCGAAAATTTGAACCTCTTTCCCGCGATCAAGCGCCACCTGCAGAATGCGCGGAATCAGGTGCGTCTCCGGCCTGTGCGCCTCTCCTTTATCCGGCCGTGATGCCCCTGCGGCATTGAAGTATCGAAGACAGGCATAACGCAGTCCGTGAATCCGATGGAACCAGGCCAGCATGCGCTCCACCAGGAGCTTCGACTCCCCATAGGCGTTGGTTGGCCCCAACGGATCGTTCTCTTCAATCGGGGTGCGTTCCGGATTGCCATACAACGCGGCCGTCGAAGAGAAGACAAACACGCCCACCCCAGCAGCCAGCATCGCTTCCAGCAGCGTCAGTGCGTTCGCCGTATTGTTCCGAAAAAACTCCGCCGGAGCCTTCATCGACTCGCCCGCCTCAATCAGCGCCGCGAGGTGCACCACCGCCTCGATCCCGTGCGAACGCAGCACCGCGTCCACACCCGCGCGATCCGACAATTCGCCCACGACGAGTTCCGCATTCTTCGGCACTGCTTGCCGATGTCCGCGACTCAAGTTGTCGAACACCACAACCTCGTGTCCGGCCTCGAGCAGTTCTTCGGCGACGACGCTGCCAATGTAGCCCGCCCCGCCTGTAACCAAAACTCTCATCAGCTTTCCATCCTCACTCCGCGGCCTTCCCACCAACAACAATATTAGGGCTGCGCGATGGCGCGAAGCTCATCGTCATTCCCGAGATATTCCCAGCGCTGCAACGCCAGCGGCACGTTCCCATTCATCCACACAAAATCATGAAAAGCCCGCAGGCTGAACTTATCTCCCTGGGCCAGCCTGGCGTCTGCCAGGAAGTGCAGAATTTGCACCTTGCCAATCTGATAGCTGATCGCTTGCCCGGGATCAGTCGCAAACAGTGCCGCCTCGGCCTCGGCCGATTTCCTGTCCATCGGCACGTGTTCAACCAGGTAATCCGCACCTTGCGCTACGGTAAAAACTCCAAGCGCAAGATTGACATCGACCGCGACTCGCAAAGCTCGTAGGCGCATGAAATTGTAAATAATCTCTCGCGTCCGAGGACTATCGTCGAACAACCCTTCCTGCAACATCATCTCTTCCGCATAAAAACCGATGCCTTCGTTCGCTCCCGAATCGTAGTAGTGCCGGCGAATCGCATCGGGATGTCGCCACGAAAGACACATCTGAAAATAATGTCCCGGAATCCCTTCATGCACCATGTCGGGCCGAGGATCCTTCGCCGTCGCCAGCCAGAAATACCCCAGCTGCGGCGAAGGAGGAACCACCCACCGGATCCCATCCTCCCTTAACCGCGATGGCCCGGTGAAATCATCCGTCTCTCCGAAATCAGCCAGCGCCGCAACGTACCCGGGCATCGCCCGCAACCTGTAGTGCCCGATATCCGACGGCACCGTCAGAATGCTCTTCTCCTCCAGAAATTTGCGGATTTCAAGTTCCTCTTTTTGTGCCCGCTCGATCTCCAGCGGAAGACTCCCTGCAAGTTGCAGTTCCGGCAACCCCCGATTGCGCTGTTTTTCGTATTGCTCGAAAGCGACCGACCGGTCCAACTCCTGCCGGCCGAGCGCCAGCAGTTGCTCGGGACTATACGGCAGCAGCGCGACCTGGTGCAGAAAGAATTCGTAGTTCTCCCGCCCCACCGCCACTTTCTCCGGCATAGCACCCAGCTGCGCCTGCAGCCACGCCCCATAAGACTCCAGCGCCAGAATCGCCTGCTCGGAAGCCCGCCGAAACTTCGCCGGTAAATCCTGCCCAGCCGCCCCGTGATCCTCCAGCATCGGAGCCACCTCGCGCTCCACTCGCTCCAACTCAGGCCGGATCCGTTGCAGATCGCCGATCGCCAGCGCCGCAAAAGGTCGCACCGGATGAAGATTCGCCTTCCCATCCTCGAGGATCCGCGGAATCGCCTGCATGCGGTTAAGAATCTCGCGGCACCGCGCGGCGTCAAACGGCGGGGGCTGCACCAGCGCCTCCAGTAGCGCCGTCAGCGTTTGATCAAGGTAGAACGACGGGTCGTGTTCCCATCGCGGATTCACTTCCAGTTTCCATCGAACCCGGGCCAGCGCCGAACCGATCAACCGGTAATCGACTTGCCGCGGCACCGCCCAATCACTCGCATCAATGCGCTTCCAGCGCCTCTCAAAATCCGCCAGAGTTGCCTTCTGCTCCGCGACCGCCGCGCGTGACCAATCTGCCTTGCCCTCTGGACGCTCAATGCGCGGAATATCATCCCGCGAAAACGGCTGGTGCTGCGTCCGCCACTGCCAGAAATCAGAAGCCAGCGCCTCCACCGAGTCGCGCGCCGGAATGGTCTGCGCCCCAACCGGCCTTACACAGAGCGATCCAACCAGCACGAGGCCAGCCAGCGAAAGACAAATTCGTGAAAACCCGCGATCGATGCACGAGTCGATCATCCCCTGCATCTTAAACTATCGTTCGTTGCCTGGATTCAAAGTTCGAGACAAAAGAAAAACGTCCCGAGATTGTCGGGACGTTTCTTTTTCCCTCACGATGTCGCGGCTTGCAATCTTTCGCGCTGCCGCGCAGCCGCTACACGCTAGTGCGATACCGCCGCAAACAGCGGAGACCGCATCAGCGCCTGAAATTTCTGGTCATCGCTCTTGAAGTGCAGCTGCAGATTCGCGCTGTCGGAGTCGACCGTGGTCGCATCCAACGCCGTCTTTTCCACCGGACTCGCATTCATCTTCTTGTACAGCATGACTCCTTTAAAGAGCGTAGAAAGCGTCGCCGCCGTCATGGAGTCCGAAGTCAGCACGCTCAAATCGAAATTCACTCCACTCTGAAAGTTCATCGTGTAGCGCGACGCCAGAATCCGCTTCTTCAGCGACTCGTAGTCGCCCACTTTCGAAGCGTCTCCCATCGCCGAATACATCATCGACTGCGTCCCCTTCTGGTCCAGGATGCTCCACACCGCAGCCCCATCCACCGCCGCCATCTGCTCGGCCATCTCTGGATTCGAATCGAGCGAGGGACGTTTGCCGTCGCGGGTATCAAGAGCGCTCTTCAGAGACGCCTCCGTCCCAAACGCCAGCGTGTTGTCATCCAGGAAGGTCATCACCAGACCGTTATCCATCGGATAAATGCTGGCCGTCCCATACTTCGTGGCTGTGATCTTCTTCAGCTTCATTTTCTTTAGCACGGCCTTGGCGGAGAACGATCCCGCGGCCACGCCAATCGTCTGAATTCCCTTTTTCTCCGTACGGAACGACGCGAAATTGAGCTGATCGAGGTCGTGCTCGGCGTCAATGCCGATGCCCTTCAACGCCGACTCCAACTCTTTCAGGTTGTCAGGCAGAACCTGTTGTTTCAGCGCCATCGCGGTCGGCGAATCTTTCAGGGCGCGATAGTCCACGCCAATCAGTTGCTGGATCTCAGAGGGCACCAGCGCCCGCGCCGAAGATGCGATCGGCATGGCCAGTCCGGCCGTGGCAGACAGTAGCAAAACCGCGAAACACAATTTCTTCATAGATCTCCTCGACATAAACGTCTCCAAATGAACGCTTCCAGACGTGAATCCAAAACCTGATTCTCCAGTGGGTCTGCGTAGGTTAGATGCGCACCGCAAACCGTACGTTGGTGAGTTTAGAAGTCTTTGGCTGTTCTCCCGTTATTTTAGTCTTTAATCGCGGAACGGTGTCGTAACTAAAGTGCTTCCGCCGCCCATGGAGCAAGAACGATCCCTCCGCGGGAAATTGCGTAGGCCGTGGAACGGGCGGACCACCCGGCGTTTCTGGAAGTGTCAGACCTGGGAATCAACCGGAACCGCGGACTCATTCGCAAGAACGCGATCTAGTTGGGACACGGACAACGGCCCGGTTCGGCTAGCGGAGAATTGCCTGACGGGAATTTAGCGACATCGACTTATCGACAAGAGGCACAGTCAGATGTCTTCCCTCCAAGCCGCCAGTTACTCCTGTTGGCCGTTCCAAGATTCGCACTCTTCGGGCATTATCCAGTGGCCAAACCTAAACTTGTGCCTGTTGGAGTCAGAGAAAGTAGACGTTACTTCACAATGTCTCGCAGGTAAGGCATTTAAACCAAGAAATATGGAAGGAATTCATCGCTAAGTCGATGACTCAAAAAGATCGCTTTCCCGAAGTCATTTCCTTACCGCCCACGCCATGCCGTCGGGTTGATTGCCGGCGGAGATTCGGGCGACAACTTCCAAGGTCTTTAGGTCCACAACAGCAATGTTGCCTTTGGCGGAAACAGCAACGTAGGCGCGATCTCCGGTCGGGGGGATGAGGATCCCGGCAGAACCGCCTCCGAGATAGAGCAGCTTGATTGATTTGCGAGAAACGGCGTCCAGAACTTCGAGGTTGCCGCCGGAAGTCGAATCGTCTCCTCGACTGCCCAAGCCTGAGATCAACACGTTTTTTCCGTCCGTCGTGAACTTGAGGCGGTTAGCTCCCTTTACCGAGATCGGCACAGTCGCCGTCACCCCCTTGCCGGCAACGTCGATGATGGAGATCGTGCCATCCTGCGCGTTCGCCACCCAAATCTCTTTTCCATCCGGAGAAACATCGAATCCCTCGGAACCATGACCCGCAGCAACGTTGGTGACTTCCCATGTTTTTCTGAGCACGCCACCGCCCGGCGGAGGCGGGGGTGGATGCGGCTGAGAATCGAAGGGAGCGTTGGCTTGCGGAGGCCCGTAACCTCCCTTGGCCGCAACCTGTTCCAGGATGCTGATTGTTCCGGAGCTCACGTTGGAGGTGACAATCTGGTCGAGGCTCTTCGAGACAGCGATCATGTGCGTGCGATCCTGACCGGTGCCGAGAATCCAGTCAACACGGTGCGTGGCCGGATCGTACCGGCCGATGGCTTTGCTGGTCTCGGCGGTGAAATAGAGTTTGCCACCAGCGAAAGCGAGGCCGTGTGGAGAGTGCAGAGCCCCGAGATCGATGGCGGGGAGCGGCTTCGCCGCGACGAGGTCGATCACTGAGATTGTGTTGAGGGCACTCCCCTCCCCTCCGTAGTTCGAAACGTAGGCGAATTTGCCGTCGTCGGTGGCGATCACTTCATGAGGGTCAGGTCCAGCAGGAACGCGGGCCACAACCTTCAGCGTTGCCGGATCGACGATGGCGAGCGTGCTATCGCTCTTCTCGAGCACAAGCAGCGCGGGCGAAGGAATCTGCGCGACGGCCTGAAGCGACATGAGCAAGCGAAGAGTGACGGGGAGGCAGATCAGTCGGGTTCCACTGCGTGATTTTTTCATCTTTAAGATATTTATCTTGGAATCGCTTCGCTCTGCACTAACCTTTTAAGACTAGAGTTCGTTGCCGCGTTTCAGAGACGAACCGTTCATCCTGCGGCGAATCTTTCTGCAGCGAATCGAGATTAATTTCGACATTCGCAAGCGCGCCTTCGAGAGCGGCCTTTGACAAGGCAATCGCGGTGATGAGGTCGGATCCCATGTTGGGATTGGTAATGGGTTGCAAAGTCTTGGCGATGCGCTCGACCTCGAACACTTTTTCGGCCACTCCCAACGGAACACTCGTCGCCTGCTTCAGAGCGGCGCTGATCGCCGACCCTCCGTTCGCCGATTCCTTGGCTGATTTATAGGCTTTCATGACTACGTTATAGGACTCGGCGTCGGCGTCGATGGCAGACTTTAGTTCTTCGCGCAGTCGGCTGAGTTTGGCGATGGCTTCGCTGAGTTGAGCTTCGTATTGCAGGTAAGCCTTCTTGCCGCGTGACATTGTCGCGACCATGGCCGCGAGTGCTGCTCCCATCGCTCCGGCAGCGGCAGCGGCACTGCCTCCTCCCGGAGTCGCGGTGGGAGCGGCGAGTTGTTCGATGAAAGGTTCGACTCCGGCGCGGAGTCCGCCGACAGCCATCTTTCCGGTCATGACCGCAGCGAGTCGATTTTCAAGAATCAGCGACGAATCGAAATTTTCGACTTGCAGGAACCACTCCGCGGCTTGCTCCAGCGCTTTCTTGGGAATCAGGCCCACGATCTCACTCGACACGGGAACGACACCATAGCGCTCCGCTTCGCGTTTCACAAATTCGAAAACACGATGGACAGGAGTCTGCTCGAAGTCAGTGAGGTTCATGGAGACTTGTGCCTGTCCCCGAACCAGAAATCCTGCGCCTTTGACAAAGCGCAGACCGCCGCTCGAGAAACGAACGGCCTTGGCAATCTTCTTGGCGATGTCGACGTTTGGCGTGTTCAAAAACACGTTGTAGGCCACGAGGGCTTTGCGGGCTCCAACCACTGTCGCTCCAGCGGTGGGATGGACGCAGCATTCTCCGAAATCCGGCTTGCGCGCGGGATTGGTGGCGATATCGGCGCGTATGCCTTCGAACTGGCCGCGCCGAATGTTCTCGAGGTTCTGCCGCTCAGGAACTGTCGCGGCCGCTTCATAGAGGTAAACGGGAATCTTGAAGCGTGCGTTGATTTCGGCAGCAACGTGGCGAGCCATCGCGATGCAGTCTTCGAGCGTAACTCCCTCGATAGGGATGAAAGGAATGACATCAGCCGCTCCCATCCGCGGGTGCGCGCCCTGATGCTGGGTAAGATCGATCAACTCGGAAGCCTTGCCGACGCCGCGGATGGCAGCTTCCTGAATAGCTTCACGGTCTCCAACGAGCGTGATGACACAGCGATTGTGGTCGGAATCCATCTCGCGATCGAGAAGATAAACTCCGGGCAATTTCATGGCTTCGATGATGGCGTCGACTTTGGCGGCGTCGCGGCCTTCGGAAAAATTGGGCACGCATTCGACAAGAGTACTGGACATGGGTGGAAGGATAACGGGCGGTAAGCGACTGAGGCAACTGGACCTCGATGGTCAACGCAACCGCGTTGGCCTGGATTGGAAATGTCCGCGGAAACGAATTTGACACGGTGCTCGTAAAACGGGCACACTGCGGAATCATGCGCTGCGCGCCTCGCCTCGCCGGACGTGGCTTTACCTGACGATAGTCCCTCCTAAAACGTCCGTCGGCCGTTTCCCTGCTTTTTGAGTGGTCCACATCGAAAACAACTTTCGTCGAAAGGATGCCCCATGCGTCAGTCTCTGATGTGTGTGTTTGTTGGGTTATTGTCTCTCTCGCCCTTAGCTTTCGGACAGGCTTCCAGCCAAAACGTGCGTCACTTCACGTTCCATTATTCGTTCACGGTGAAAAATGTCAGCGCGGGCGAACGGTTGCGGGTTTGGATTCCTGTGGCGCATTCGGATGCTTTTCAGGAGGTGAAGATCCTCTCCAAAGGCGGGGACTTGGCGTTGAAGGAGGTTCGGCAGCCAGAGTATGGAAACGAAGTCTTGTATGCGGGGACGTCAAAAGCGGACAAGAGTGAATACAAGTTTTCGGTCGACTATGACGTGGTGCGGCGCGAGCACGTCGTACTGGTAAACGGAAAGCTGGGGAATGGCACGCACGCAGAAAAAGCGCCGCGTATGGAGTTGACGCGATTTCTGGAAGCGGACCGATTGGTTCCCGTGACCGGCGTTCCGGCGCAGTTGGCCGAAGAGCAAACGAAGGGTGCTAATACTCCTCTCGAAAAGGCAAAAGACATCTACGAATACGTTTTTCGTACGATGAAGTACGACAAGACGGGCGAAGGTTGGGGACACGGGGACACGCTGTGGGCTTGCGACTCGAAGCATGGGAACTGCACTGATTTTCATTCCGTCTTTATTTCGATGGCGCGCGCGGAGAAGATTCCGGCGCGGTTTCAGATAGGGTTTCCACTGCCAGCGGACAAGCACTCGGCCGAAATTCCGGGGTATCACTGCTGGGCGGAGTTTTACACGGGCGCGACAGGGTGGGTTCCGGTGGATATTTCGGAGGCGTGGAAGCATCCCGAGAAACACGATTACTTTTTCGGGGCGCATGATGTGAATCGAGTGCAATTTACGCAGGGCCGCGACTTGAAACTCAAGCCGGCGCAGGATGGCGCTCCGCTGAATTATTTTGTCTATCCGTATGTGGAGATGGGTGGGAACGAATATCCGAATGTTTCCATCGCGTTTTCGTTTGCAGATACGGGGGCGGCGGTCGCAAGCGCCACCGGCGTGCACTAGCAAACCCCGGCATTTTCCTGTTGACATCAGCAAGGGTACCAATCGACTCTTGGAGTAGCGCAACTTAAAACGAGTAACTCGAGTGCGAGATCGACGGGCGCTGTAGAAATCTGATTTGCAGTCTGGCGTCGTGACGCAAAGCGAAGGGTGAGTTCTGGCCGCGAAATCCAATTCACACAGACCCACGATTGGAGTTTTTGACTCGGGAGTTGGCGGTCTCACCGTCTTGCGGGCGCTTCTCAAGCACGTCCCCGACGCCGACTATCTTTACTTTGGCGATACGGCGCGGCTTCCCTATGGATCGAAATCAGCAGCGACCGTCGCGCAATATGCCGTCGGCGCGACGCGCTACTTACAGGACCGGGGCGCCGAACTACTGGTAATTGCCTGCAACACGGCAACTGCGTTGGCACTGGATGAGATCAAAGCCGCGGCCGAAGTAAGTGTGATTGGCGTAGTCGAACCGGGCGCTCGGGCGGCGGCCGCGTCCAGCAAGCGAGGGAAAGTCGTCGTCATCGGAACCGAGGCTACGGTCAGCAGCCATGCTTACCGGCGGGCATTGGAAGCTCGCGAGGTCCAAGCGCTGGAGAAAGCTTGCCCCCTATTTGTGCCGCTCGTCGAAGAGGGATGGGTGGACCACCCGGTGACGGCGCAGGTGGCGCGGATTTATTTGGCGGAGGCCTTTGCGGGAGAGGCGAATGACGCGGATGTGTTGGTGCTGGGATGCACTCACTATCCGCTGATTCATCCGCTGTTGCGGCGAGTTGCGCCAGAGCAGGTCGCGATTGTCGACTCGGCGGAGTCCACGGCAGAAGAGGTAGCTCGGGAATTGGGATTTGCGGCCGGGGAGGAAAGATCCAAATCGGCAAGCGGGCAAGGGCCGGGGCTTCGGTTCTTCGCCACCGATTCGGCGGAGAAATTTCGCAGGATGGGAACGCGATTTCTGGGGCTTCCGGTGGAGGACGTGGTGCTAGTGGATTTGAAGGAATAGGTCGTGCGTCGACACTCGCTGGGGCGCGAATAGTTTGAGAAGAAGACAATTCTCGGTCTTGCAGCGCGAATCGCCCAGAAAAAAGCCCGCCATAGGGAAAAATGGCAGGCTCATTTCAAATGCCTGGTGAAGGGCTATTGGGCGTAGAAGAAATCGGCGAAGGCTTGCGCATTCGGCGTTCCCACTCCCGTTACATTGTCCCAGCCTGTGGCTGTCTTTAGGGTGGAGTCGGTGCCGAACGAGATGACCAAGGCCGTGTCGGCGTCCGCGTAGTAGTCCCAGAGAGCGCTGACAAACTCGGTCGAAGGTCTACCCGCCAACTCCTTGGCATTGTATTGTTTGGTGCCCTTCGAGTCCTGAATCGATCCGGTCACGTTCGTTGCCGAAGTCACAGGAACGATATCGTAGACGGCTCCTGCAGGGAGAGAGTAGAGATAAGGGGCAGCTTGACCGAGTTCAGTTCCACCTCCTGCCAACGCTTCCTGATTGGCGATCGCCCAGAGTGCGGAAAACATTGGAGTCGCCACACTGGTGCCGCCATAGACCTGCCACACTTGCTCTGGAGTCTGACCGGGGATGCTGATCAGAATTGCAGCGCCGGTGTATGGGTCGGCCAACCACGAGACATCCGGAAGCAAGCGATCCTTGCCACGAAGCGATTTCTGGAATGCCGGTTTGGGAAAGCCGCCGGTGCACAGGGGTGGGCGGAAGCGAGTATTCTTTGTGACGCATTCGCTCGGACCGCCGCCAGCCCCGCCAAAGAAGCCGGTCTCGGGCGGGTCGTATACGGTGCCCTCCTCGGCCAACAGAACGCCATTGTTTCCCCAGCCCGACTGCCAGGCAATCGTGTTATCGGAGTTCAATGCGAGTGAGATGCCGCCGACCGCAGTTGACCAGGGGGAATCGGCGGGCGCACTGACAGTCTTGCGCAGGGTCTGGAGACCGTAGTCGCCGTAATCTCCCGACGCGAAGTTGTAGGAAATTCCGCTGACGGCTCCGATTTCTGAAAGCAGATTCTCGGTATCCAGTTCCGTAGTTGCGGTATACAACTCGGTGGAAGTGTAGCTTCCTGAAAGTACGTTTCCGAGAGCGTCGTTCGCGACATCGAACTCGGCTTGATCAATGTCCTGGAAGCTGGCCGAAGGCGGCACCACCAGGTTGATGTTGGCGCCCGGTGCGATTGCGTGCGCCCATTCGACGTCGATGTTGATTTCAACTTGGTCGTAGGCGAGACAGGTGCTGGGTGCCGTATAGATAATCGCGAAGTTTGACGAGGTCAGCTTGGGCAAACCGAATTTTTTGGAAAACTTATTAGCATCGTCCTGAATCGTCAACGAGCCGCACCAGTCGACGATGGCGATTGTCTGACCGGTACCGTCGTATCCCTCGTTGTATAAGCCGGTCAGATTGTATGCGGTCTGGATCGCTGGCGGCGTATAGGCACAACCGGGGCTGGTCGCGCTTTGCAGGTTCAGCTTTTCGCCGGTGTAGGTGCCGATCGGCAATTCACCGTCATTGTTGGTAGAGAAGGTTTCCGTCTCGGTGCCAGTGAAACATTGCGACGAGAAGAAATCGGCGTCGCCGATGGCCGGGCTCACCGCCCCCTCTCTTGAGCCGCCGAGATCTGGCCGGGCGACGAAAGTGTGCTCGAACTCAGCGGTGTCGAGCCCTGACACGGCTCTCACCAGAGTTCCGGCTTCTCCCTCAACATATGGATCCGAGGCGTTCGCGCGGATGGTCTTGTCTCCGACCTGATAGTTGTTGAGCTGTACGTGGAACGCATTTTCGACATCGCCAACCGAGCCTCGCGCCCTGACGTAGAAATTGTGGGGGCCCGTCTTTACTACCTTAAGATTGTGCGCCGCAAAGAATTGTTGTACCTTCGCCGCCTCCGGCGTGGTTGGTGCGAAGCGCGCGAAGTCCGCCGGTTTCAGCCAATGATGGTAGTTAGGCGACGTCCGATCGTAGAGCGAGCCAGCTAGTGCGTCGAACTGACTTCGATAGTGCAACTGCAACCAAATACTGACTTCGATAATTTTCGATGGATCTTCGGCACCGAGGTTCTTGGCTGTCGCCGCGTAGAGGGGTGTGTTATTGGCGACGAGTTTGCCGCCAACCGTACTGGCTGCCATCGATACACAGGCGGTGGCGACCACTACTGCTATGCACGATAGGAATCGAACAATAATATCTGCGTTCTTCGTTGTATTGGTCTTCGCGTTCATTCTTTTCTCCCAGGGATGGCGTGAGTCTGGATTTGCCGGCCGATGACGGCGGAGGCGTCGGCTGAGCGAGCGACAGACTTCAGAAAGCGATGGAGTTGAGACATGGACCAGCAGCATCTGATGGAAAATGCGGGCCCAGTTTCTAGTTGTTGGGTGAAACACGGCAATGGTAGCCGTTTCTCACGCCAATCGCAATAGATTGGCGGTCTCGTTTCTCACTTCTTCGAGAACGCCCCTTGCCTTTGCTAAACCTCCACGTTCACCGGCTTGGCAAAAGGCTTTCACCCCCAAGCTACCTAACATGTTCGGCACACAATAAAAGAGGCCGCTTGCGCGGCCTGCTTTGGGCTCCTCAACTTTTGGTTGGATCGCAACTAGTAAAGACGGAAGCTGACTTCTACGTTGATCTGGACGGCTACCGGTTTACCATCTTTGAGCGCGGGTTCGAAGCGCCAGTTTTTCACAGCTTCCAGGGCTTTTTCGTCCAGACCCAACCCCAGAGTGCGAGCTACCTTGATGTCGCGGGGTCTGCCATCCGGTCCCACTACCAACCAGAGTACACACGTTCCTTGAAACTTCGCCTTGCGCGCTTCTTCCGAATACTCAGGATCGGGCTGGAAAATCACCTTCGGGGCGGAAACTCCGCCGCCTACGTGAAAGACACCTCCACCGGTGCCACCGCCGCGACCAGGGCCAAAACCAGGGCCTTCGCCGGAGCCCACGCCGCCACCACTCCCGGAACCAATACCGCCGCCTGTGCCAGTTCCGTTGGAAGGCACAGAGGGAAGATGGGAGAGCGGATCGCCTAGATCCGGCAGATTAGGCTGCTGCAGCTTAACTTCGGGTGGAACGACGATTGTGGGTGGAACCTCAAGCTTTGGCTGCAGGTTGCGAACGACTGCCATCGGAGGAGTTATTTGTTGCATCGACTGCTTCGGAAGCCGTCCCGCGGAAGCTTGCAGCTTGTCGCGGTCGCCGCCACCACCACCTCCTCCGCTGACACTCTTGGAGGGCTGAAGAACGGGCAGATCGTCTGGAGCGATGAGCACAACGGTATTTTTCGGCTTGGTGACGTCAACCATTCGCTTACCAAGAATAGTCACCGCGATAATGATGATCACGGCCAGAACATGGATGGCGGTAGAACCGGCAGCGCCACGTCCCTTGTAGTCATAAAAGCCCCAGATGTCGCGAACCGGAACAGGCTTCGAAGTTAGAACCAGCGGTGGAAGCTTCTTGGGAAAGAAGAATTCGTCCACGTTGTGGATGAGAGACTTCCAGATGGGCTCATCGAGAGTCTGATTGCTTAAAAGAAGATGCAGTTCGGGCTCTGGGGATTGCAATTGCGGACTCTGCGGTGTTTGTAATTCTGCCATATTTACCCGAGCGGTGGACCCAACGCAACTTTGGGGATTCGCTGATTTAGATGCGGTGAGCGCCCCGCGAAGCTTGCAAAAAAATCACTGGCACAGAGGGCGAAGCTTGCCACCCCGATGTCTCTCAGTCCGTTAGATGCGTGCAGGCTTCGATCTACGGAAAATTGTACACGCTTTTTCCGGAGGCGAAACAGTACTTTTTGAATTCTGGCGGCAGCCGAGCGAGCGCGGTGGGCGCGTCCTCTGGTGCTGCCTATATAATGAAAAGATTCAATCAGTTGGGAGAACTCAAAGAGTGTCGATGGATCTGAAATCCACCATCAATTTGCCGAAAACCGGCTTTCCGATGAAGGCCGGACTGCCCGCCAACGAACCCAAAATGCTGGAGCGCTGGGAACAGATGCGCATCTACGAGCGCATTCGTGAGGCGCGCAAGGGCCAGAAAAAATACGTTCTGCACGACGGACCACCCTATACCAGCGGGCCCATCCACCTTGGAACCGCGATGAATAAGTGCCTGAAAGATTTCATCGTCAAGTCGAAAACCATGTCTGGCTACGACGCTCCGTACGTTCCGGGCTGGGATTGCCATGGGCTCCCCATCGAAATCAAGGTCGACAAGGAACTCGGTGGCAAGAAACTGGAGATGCACCCGACCGACGTTCGTGCCGAGTGTCGGAAATACGCACAGAAGTTTCTCGATTTGCAGCGGCAGCAGTTTAAGCGCATCGGCGTGTTTGGCCGTTTCGACCGGCCCTATGCCACCATGACCCCGCAGTACGAGTCGGTGGTGCTTTCGACGTTTTTTTCGTTTTACGAAAATGGATTCGTCTACAAGGGATTGCGCGCCGTGTACTGGTGCATGCATGACGAGACGGCACTGGCTGAAGCCGAAGTCGAGTACGAAAATCACACCAGTTCAACCGTGTGGGTAAAATATGCGTTACTCGATGATCCGGCCACGATCGACGCCACCCTCGCCGGCAAGAAAGTTTTCACCATCATCTGGACGACCACTCCTTGGACCCTCCCCGCATCGATGGCCGTCGCTTTTCATCCCGATGAAGAGTATGTGGCGCTGGAATCAGGCGGCGAGGTTTATATCGTTGCCTCAAAACTGGCACAGGACGCGGCCAAAACGTGCGGGCTGGCTGATCCACGCGAATTGGCGCACTTTCCTGGACGCAAGATGGAGCGGCTGAACTTTCAGCATCCGTTTCTGGATCGCAAAGTGCTCGGCGTGTTGGCCGACTACGTGACCATGGATACGGGAACGGGCGTGGTGCACACGGCTCCGTCGCACGGTGCGGAAGATTTCATCACTGGAATGAAGTACGGGCTCGATGCCACAAGCAACGTCGATGAAAAAGGAATTCTGCGCAACGGGCTGCCGGAGTACACCGGCAAGCGGGTGTGGGATGCGAACCAGCCAATCATCGACCTGGTGAAGAGCCGTGGCGCTTTGCTGCACACGGAGAAAACGCAGCATTCCTATCCGCACTGCTGGCGCTGCCATAATCCGGTCATTTTTCGCGCGACGGAGCAATGGTTTATTTCGATGGAGACTCGGATGCCAGGGGGCGCGGGCAAGGACGACACGCTGCGAACGCGGACGCTGAGCGAAATCAAAACGGTGAAGTGGGATCCCGCCTGGGGTGAAGAGCGGCTGTCGAACATGATTCAGACGCGGCCGGATTGGTGTATCTCGCGACAGAGAGTTTGGGGAGTGCCGATTGCCGTATTTCTTTGTGAAGGTTGCGGCAAGCCTCTGAACGATCCGGCGATTAATCGTAAAGTAGTCGATCTATTTGCGCGCTTAGGCGCGGATTCGTGGTTTACTTCCGAGCCAGACAGGATCGTTCCTGCAGGAACGAAGTGTCCGCACTGCAGCGGAACGAAATTCGAAAAAGAAACTGACATTTTTGACGTGTGGCTGGAATCAGGCGCAAGCTATCTGGCGCTGGTGGCGGACGAACCTGATTACTATCCCTGGCCTTCGGATTTATATCTGGAGGGGGGCGATCAGTATCGCGGATGGTTCCAGTCATCGCTGTTATGCGCCATGGGAACCCGCGCCACGCCTCCTTATCGCGGCGTCGTGACGCCGGGCTGGACGCTGGACGAAAAAGGCCAGGCGATGTCGAAGTCGCGGGGAAACGATGTCGATCCGGTGGATATTGCCAGCCGGTTGGGCGGAGAAATCGTACGCTTCTGGACGGCGTCGGTGGATTTCCGCGAGGATGTGGTCGGGTCGGAAGCGCTGATGCAGCGTGTGGGCGAAAATTACAAGAAGATTCGGAACACGTTTCGCTACATCCTGAGTAATCTTTACGATTTCGATCCGGTGACCGATGTGGTTCCGTTTGAGCAAATGGAAGAACTGGATCAGTACATGCTGCGGCAGACATTGTCGTTTGCGTCCGATGTGCGCAGCGGATACGACGACTTTGCCTTTCACCGGATCTACCATCGCGTCAACCATTTTTGCATTGTCGATTTGAGCGCGTTTTATTTTGACGTACTGAAGGATCGGCTTTACATTTCTGCGCCGAAGTCGCATGGCCGGCGTTCGGCCCAGACGGCGATCTGGCGGATTGGCGAGGCGTTGGTGCGATTGCTGGCTCCGATCCTGACTTTTACCTGCGAGGAGATCTGGTCCTATTTACCGAAGAACGAGAGCCGGGAAGAGAGCGTGCATTTGGCTTCGTTTCCGGTCGCGGCGGAGGTTGCTTCGGACGGTAGTTCCCAATCCGACGAGGATTGGAAAGCCCTGCGGGCGGTGCGCGACGATGTGCTGAAGGCTCTCGAAGAGGCGCGTAACAACAAACTGATTGGGACGGGGTTGGAGGCGCAGGTATCAATTGCGGCCCCTGACGCGCTGTACGAAGTTCTGCGGCGGCACGAATCGCAACTGCGCTATTTGTTTATTGTGTCGGCCGTGAATCTCACGCAGGGTGCGGCCAACGGGACGGGGAGTGTTCAAGTCGAGATCAAGAAGGCGGACGGGCAGAAGTGCGAACGCTGTTGGAATTACTCGATCCACGTGGGCGAAGACAAGAATTATCCGACGGTGTGCGAGCGATGTAGCGCGGTGCTCAAGGAAATTGAGCCCGCGCGACCCGTTACATAAGGCCTTCGCTTCAGGCGGAACGACAACTTTTGTTTCTCAAAATTTCCGGCCAACCTTTTTGGTCACTCTATTTCTTCGGATGACATGCGCAAATATTTTTTCCTGATTGCCATTGCTGTTATCGCTCTCGATCGAGTCACCAAGATTGCGATCGCGCGGCGACTCTCGTTTCACTCGAGTATTCCTGTTATTCCTGGTTTTTTCCGCATCATTCACGCAGAAAATCCGGGAGCGGCTTTCGGGATTTTTGCGGATTCGCCTGCAGAATGGAAAATCGGCTTGCTCATCGCGTTTTCGGTGGTCGCCCTGCTAGTTGTTTCGGTCTTGCTCTGGAAGAACAGTCAGACAATGACTTCCACTGGAATCGGGCTATCGTTGATTTTGGGCGGGGCGATTGGCAATCTGTGGGATCGTGTCATCAACCATCGAGTCGTTGATTTCCTGCTTTTCTACGTCGGGCGGTATCAGTGGCCAGCCTTCAATGTCGCCGACAGTGCGATTGTGGTGGGAGCGTGCTTGCTGGTGTTTGAGATTGTGTTCGCGAAGTCGCCCAGCGAACAGTCAATCTAGAGGCAGGTCGTCGGCAGAAGCATGTCCTTCGCTTCGCTCAGGATGACAAATTACAAGACGACAAATTGTTAAGTGGCTACGGGGTGCCGTAGAGCTGGCGGTAGACGCTCGCGTTGCGCAGGATGGCCTGCACATATTCGCGGGTTTCGGTGAAGGGGATGGATTCAACAAACTCTTGCGGATCGCGGTAGTGACCCTGTCCCAGCCAGTCGCCGACGCGGTCGGTTCCGGCGTTGTAGGCGGCCAAGGCGTATTCGAACTGTCCGTTGTACTTGTCGACCATATCTTTGAAGTAGCGGGTGCCAAGTTCGAGGTTCACGGCTGGCGTAAAGAGTTGGGGCGCTGTGTATCCGCGCATCTTGACTTGCTTGGCGACGGACTTTCCGGTCTTCGGC
This sequence comes from uncultured Acidobacteriaceae bacterium, assembly GCA_963846085.1. Taxonomy (GTDB): domain Bacteria; phylum Acidobacteriota; class Terriglobia; order Terriglobales; family Acidobacteriaceae; genus Acidiflorens. The sequence continues at coordinate 1,172,788 of CAWJUN010000001.1, forward strand.
AGTAGCTGCATGAGGCCGACGGCATTGGCGCGGGAAAGAGCGGCGGCGTTGAATTCGGATTCCTGTCGGATGAGCGACGCAACGATGTAGGGATCGAGTCCGTTGAGTGTCGAGTATTTTCGCAAGTCGGTCCAGTAAGGCTTGGGAAACAGGGCCTCCCAGTAGGGACGAGGCAGATCAGGAAGGTCGACAGCGAAATAATTCGGCGTCGATCGCTTCATAATTTCAATGCCCCGATCGTAGCGGCCACCATCCTGATAGACGTGGGCCATTTCTGGGGGCGCCCAGCTTCCACCTTCCTGGCTAGCGGCCGCCTGCAGTTCGCGGACCGCCATATCAGCAAGGCCACCGTTCGACAGCAGGCGGGCTCGGGCGACCCGCAAGTTATCTTCAGGGGGATCGGCGGCCGTGATCTTCCCAGAGTTGGAAAGCGCCGGAACGTGGTCGAGGAGCGTGTAGTGGAGCACATCGTCCTCCGAGACTTTGGCGGAGGCTTCTCTGAGTGCAGCGCCTTGGACGGGCAGATTCTTCAAGCGCTCGCGAGCCAACTCGGCATAATAGTAGTTGCGATACCGGTCCGAGAGTTTCTGGTAAAACGCGCGGGCCATCGCCGGATTGTTTTCTTCCTCGGCCATGCGCGCCCGCCAATACAACGCGTTTGGAACCTCGTTGGAGTCGGGATAGAGCGCGATCTGGTCTTCAAAACTCTTGCGCGCGGCCTCAGTGCGTCCCTGGCGGAAGGTGAGCCATGCTGCCTTCCAATGCGCGGTGGCGGCATGCGTTCCGGTGGGAAAACGCTGCTGCAGTTCGCGGTAATAGTCGATGGCGTGGTCGTAGTCGCGTTTCAGCAGGTACATGTTTCCGGCTGAGAGCAGCGCTTGTTCAAGCCATGGACTGGCCGGGCCGTACTGCCGCAATTGGTTGAGTGTGCGCTGGACGGCATCTTCGTCGCTGGCCGAACGCGCGGTCTCGCTGAGCAGGTAGAGTCGCTGAGCTTCGGCGTCACCAGTCTGAGTTCCCATGGAATTCAGGATCTTTCGGGCATCCTGACTGCTACCGCCTTTTTCGAGAGCGCTGGCGAGAGCAAGCTGCAATTGGGGACGATCGGCCGCACCGTTTTCGTCGAGCAAACTTTGATACTCGCGGGCGGCGTCGCTGTAGTGTTTGGCTTTCAGGAGCAAATCGGCGCGTGTGCGGCGTTCGATGACCGAACCCGAGATTCCCAGTTTGCGAAGTTCCTGGCCGGCGGCGTCGGCTTCGAAGCTGTTGGGAAGGTTGAAGTAGACATTGCGGAGGGCAGCGCCGGCTCTTTGTTTATCCCCGGCGGCTTCGTAGGCCCGCCCGATAGCCAGTTCGACGTCGCTATGAACGGGAGCGCGATTTTTCTCAAGCAGGGCGGCGGCGTCCGCAGGTCGACTCTCCGCCAGCAAGGCGTTGGCGTAAACCACATTGGCATCGCGGATCAGAAGAGAGTCCGGAAATTTCTTGCTGAAATCGGCGAGCGTGGAAAGCGCTTCGGCAGTGTGGCCCGTATTGAGGTAAGCATCGCCGAGGTAGTACGCAACGTAGTCCCCGAGTTCGCTCGCTCCAACCTTGGCGCGATTGAAGGGATCGATGGCTTTAGCGTAATCGTGATCAAGAGTGCGAGCATAGCCGATTACAAGCCATGCGAGAGCTCCCGCATCTTCTTTCGGATGATGACGAGCGTAGGATTCAACGCCAGCATAGGCGGTAGGAGTTCGCTCTTGCAGCAACTGCTGCGCCATGGGACGTAGGCTGGCCGAGGCGACGAACGCCTGGCGTGCGCGACGTACGCGCGGGGAAGCCGGCCTGTGCTTTCGGGAACGTGTGGTTGCGGACGTTTTCTTCTTTGCGGTTTTCGTGGACGTGCTTTTGGCAGCAGGCTTCTTAGCGGGACCGGTTTCGTTTGTAGTTGGCGCGGGTAACTGTGACTGAGCAACGGCAGACGGCAAGAGGCCAAGCGAGATTGGAAAAAGAAATCCGGCGAAAACTGCGACTGCAAAACTGCGCACTTAAACCCTACCTAGTGCCGGAAATTGGCACCCATAATCGAGAGGTCGTCTTCTGCGAGACTTCGTATTATTTCATGCTGAAAGTAATTGGCGGAAGCAGCGACGGTGGTCCCGTAACGTTTTTGGTACGTCGTGCGGCTCTTCTCGATTGTCTCTTTCAAGCGGTCGTAGAGATCTTTGTTCTTTCGACCTTCGGCGACTTTTGCCTGGTTATAGAGTTTGATCTCGTCCACCAACAGGCGCGCGAAGCGTTGCGCCTTGCGATGAACGTCCTGATCCTCGGGCGAGAGTGCGGCAACCGCAGGAGGCGAGTCTGGTACAGGCAGAGTTTCCGCGTGACCGACTGGCGGCGGTTCTGCGAGCGCAGGTTCCATCTCAGCAACGGTCGATTGCACCTCTGCTATCGGGGACTCCATCGCCGGAGTCTCGTGCACGTGGTGGGCGATCGCTTCCGGGGCTGCGGAAGCCCCAGCAGCGGCAGCTTTGGCATTTCCGGAAGAGAAGGCGGGAGCATGGGAAGCAAAGGGATCGTTAAAGGCCGGGACAGACTGCACGGGAGGCAAAGACGCTGGGGCGGTCGAGGCACTCGGATTTTCACTCGAATGACTTTCCGCGTTTACAGGTTCCTTCTGAGCTTGTTTTCGGAGTGAATTGATTTCGAGCCATGCGCCGGTCGACAGGACTAAGAGTTCGAGGGCGCCTGCATCGAGCAATCCATCGGCACCGGTTCCACCGTCGGCATAGACCAAGGCCGCGACTTTGTCTTTCAAGATCAACGGGAAAAATCGGGCTTCGCCGCTTGCCGGCGGGTCAAATTGTTGAGCGAATCGCGAGTCGAGTTCAGAAACTGGCGCTGTCACAGCGACGCGATCCACGATGGCGCGAATCACCGCGGGAGCTTTCTCGTCAAGCGCGAAATCCTTGATTCCGTCGCTCTGCGCGAAGCCGCGTGCTTGCCATCCAGTAGCGTGACTGCCTTTGACGACGAACAATGCGACTCGGGTCGCATAGTGGGCGCTGGTATCGAGCAGGGCGCGCAGAATTTCTTTTTGAGAGGCACCCAACTGGATTTCGGCAACCGCCCGAGCTAGATCTGCGGGGGTGACCTCAGGAGCGGCAGCAACGGAAGCGGGCTCGACGGGGGTAGCCTCAACCGCCTGCGGCGCTGCGGCGATCTCTTCCATCACGCGGCGAACGATCTCGGTGCGAAGTTGGGCGACGTGGCTGTCCAGGACCTGGCCTACCACGCGTTCCACTATCGGCTCAATCCAACCGCGCTCCTTCATGCGAACTCCGAGGCTAAAATCATTGGCAAAACTCTGTTTGGGGGAGAAGGGGCGACCCTTCTAACCTCTGATTATAGGGCCCATCGCAGGCATTCTCGGGACACCATGGTACCTGCCCTACCGGGTTACCTTGAAACATCCCGCCGCTGCTCGTCGAATCCCGGCCGCTTTGGTGAACTGCCCACCCACAAGAAATTCCAATAACAACCGCGTCCAGACCAGCTTTTGCGATTGGACGATGGAAGAACTCACCGGCCGAGAGATAAAACGAACCGCCGTAGCGGAAAAACACGTCCCGCAAAAAGCCGTTCAGCAAGTACAATAGCATTGGGAATTTAGAGACGCAGTCGGAAAAATCTGCATCAAGTTACGAATGAGTACCATCCAACCCAACATAGAGCAGCCGATCAGCGAAGAAATGCAGCTGGTACGGCGCGCAAAGGGCGGCGACGACACCGCCTTTGAAGAATTGGTGCGGCGCTATGACCGCAATGTTTTTCGGATCGCGCAGCACATCACGCAGAATCGCGAGGACGCGGAAGATGTAGTGCAGGAGGCGTTCCTCAAAGCGTATGGCAACCTGGCCAAATTTCAGGAACAGTCAAAGTTTTATACATGGTTAGTGCGGATTGCGGTCAACGAAGCACTAATGAAGTTGCGCCGGAGGAAACCGGAACGCACGGTTTCGCTGGACGAAGAAGTAAAAACTGAAGATGACTCGCTTCCCCGAGAGGTTGCGGATTGGAGTCCCAATCCGGAGCAGATGTACAACCAGGAGGAGTTGCGAGACATACTGACTCGCACGATTCAAGGGTTGCCGTCGGGATTTCGGACGGTGTTCGTGCTCCGCGACGTGGAAGGCCTCTCGACGGAAGAGACGGCTCAAGCGTTGGAGCTGAGCATTCCGGCGGTAAAGTCGCGGTTGCTGCGGGCGCGGTTGCAGTTGCGCGAGCGGCTAAACCGCTTCTTTCAGAAAAAGGCGAGTGGAGATGGCGACCAGTGAAGTGCTCTGAGTTCCTAAACGAATTAACCAACTATCTAGACGGCGTGCTCGACGCCCAGACGAAGACCGAACTGGATGACCATCTGGCGTGGTGCCATAACTGCTACGTCGTGTGCGATACCACCCGCAAAACGATCGAGATCTATCGCGACTCGGAGCTTTACGAGTTGCCCGACGATCTCCGAACGAAACTTCGGTCGGCCATCATGAATAAGTGCACTGCGCACAAGAAGTCGAATCCGCCGAGTAGCTAGGCTGCAGATTTCTGGCTAAAGCCCACCCCTACACCGTTTCGGTATTTGTTGTATTTTTCATCACTTGATGTAAGTACATCATTCCGGACATCTTCCAGAGAACCTAGTCTGCTACCCCAAACACGAACCTTTTCTACCCTACTGGAATCTAAGTATGAAGAGCGTTTTCCCACCCTAAGTGAGGGGAAGCGGCTCGCCTGTCGTTGGTTCTGTTGGAGGTTCTTCGATGATTTCAAAAATAATGGACGCGATGTTTGGCTGCCGCCACGCTCGCTACAGCTTTCCGATAACGGTGCGTGCCGGCTCTCGGCGCAACCCGACTACTCAGCTCACTGGTACCTATGTTGCGTGTCTCGATTGCGGCAAAGAATTTCCGTACGACTGGCATGCGATGAGGATTGTGGGATCTCAAAGAAGAGAGGCGTCGCACGCCCTGGTTACGAAAGAAGCTGCGTGAGCGTCTGAAGTCAAGACTCGCGCCGCTTCTTTCGTAGCGCGGCGCTTCCGCAAACTTTGTGCGGCAAAAATTAAATCTCCCGTTGACTACCTCCCACTTGTTGGTTCGTTTTCCCTGGCTTTTTCCTCCCGCCTCTCAAAGACACACTCTCCGATTTCACTAACCGCCTGAACGGCGCAAAGCGCATAATCGCAACTGCGGCGAATCGCGAAGGTTGCACCGAAATTTCTCCAAAACGTCCGCCTACCCGATGCGCAGGAGGCATGTTCGCCTCGAAATACTTGAAAAGTTCGCGATCCGTGCCGCCCATCTGTTTTTTCATACAATCTTCACAAATCGCTGTGTTAGATTTGGCGCTCAACTAAAATTGTTTCGGAGGAAACTGCATTGGGCAAGGACATGGTCCCCAAGAAGATTTTTTTCACCAAAGGCGTGGGGAAACACAAGGAACGCCTGACCTCTTTCGAACTCGCTTTGCGTGACGCTGGAATCGCGGCGCAAAACCTGGTTCGCGTCTCTTCGATCTTTCCGCCCAACTGCAAACTGGTTCCACGCTCGCAGGGACTCACCTATTTATCGCCGGGAGAAGTTGTTTTCGCAGTAGTTGCTGAAAATTCGACTCACGAACCCCACCGCCTGCTGGCTTCCTCGATCGGCGTCGCAATTCCGGCCGATCGCAACACCTACGGATATCTCAGCGAGCACCACTCGTTCGGTGAGACAGAAGACGCCGCCGGAGACTACGCAGAAGAACTCGCCGCAGAAATGCTGGCGACGACTCTAAATGTGGAGTTTGATTCGGACCGGTCTTGGGATGAAAAAAAGGAAATATACCGCATCTCAAATAAGATCGTGCGGACCGCGAACGTCACACAGTCGGCGGTGGGCGACAAGCGTGGTATGTGGACCACAGTGATCGCGTCGGCCGTGCTGATCTTCGACTAATCGCCCGACTGGTCAAAACGGAGACGCGGCAAGCCGCGTCTCTATAATTTGACGATCGTCTTTTTCGCGGCAGGCTTTTTCTTGAGACGCTCCAGCACCGCCGCAACGATGATCGGCAGGCCTACAGTAGCATCCACAAAAACTTCGCCAAATTTTCCACCTTCCGCTGGAGGCACGAACTTCCCCCACGACACCGCTTCGCTGTAGGGACTTCCCGAGAGTCCACCCCAATAGACCGGTTCCGGGCAAATGCGAAGGCCATAGTGATAGCGCTTCAGCGGCAGGTCTTCCCCGCCCCGGCGGTGGCGCAGTTCGATAAAGGGACCAAACTGCTGCGACCAGTTACGCGGTACGCCTCCGCCGATGGTGAAGATGCCGAGACGCTTCTGACTAAGCAGTGTTGCGGCGAAGTGTTCGAGGTCTTCGAAGGGGTCGAAGCGGAAACGGGGCATCCCTTTTTTGTCGCGCTCGCGATTCGTCAAGGCGTAGTCGAGTCCTAATTCGGAGTCGGTGAAGGCGGGCACAAAAACCGGAACATTCTTTTCGTAGGCGGACTTAAGGATTCCCCGTTCTTTCTTGTTTTTTGCTAAATGCGCTCCGATAGCGCGGTTTAACTTGTACGAACACATGATCTCGCCCGAGTCCCACCCCCCGAAGACCGCCGCCATCACACGCTCCACGTCGTCGAGATTCTGCTCGGGCTCCAAGGTGTCATAGACGCGGTTGTATCCCGCTTCGTAAAGTTCTTCGTCACTGAGTTCGGGATTGTGGCGGAAGTGGGCGCGCCCGGTGGCCTCGACTAAGCCGTGTGCCATGAGGGCTCCGGTGGAGACGATGGCGTTCACGATGCCACGATCGATCAATTCCGCGATGACCAGTCCTTGTTTCGCTACAGTCATCGCGCCAGCGAGTGTCATGACAACGAAACAATCCTTGTCACGAGCCATGGCTTCGAGCACGTCGGCAGCTTCGCCGAGTTGACGTCCGGTGAAGGCAGTGTGCGACATCGCGCGTACCAAATCATCGATAGACGCGATCTTGCCCAAGTCGAGCGGTTCGAGCGGTATCAGGCGGTCGGCAACGGGATCGTGGAGTTTGCGGTCGATGCCGGCGCCTTCTTCGTGAACAGCTTCCTTAGGATGGCCTGGCTTGGTGGTGCTTTTCTGTTTCAAGGAATGCCTCCGTCAAAATAAAACCGAATTGAGCCGAAGAAACAATTTACTAGAAGTGAGAGCAACGCGGGGCCATTCCATTTCACATGGCTGTAACATTCTCGCGGGCGGTCCACCGTTTGATACTCTAGAATTGTGGCGGCACACGACGTCGTAGTGAATAAAGATTCCTGGATTGTCATCCAGGAGCCAGCAATAGATGACGATCTCATCAAGACTTTCGGAGTGAGGCGTGCGAGAAAAATTTACCGTCGGGCTAGTTCAGATGTCCTGTGGCCCTGAGCCGGCAGACAATTTGGCGAAGGCGCTAGATCGCGTTGCCGAGGCGGCGCGCGCGGGCGCGGAAGTGGTCTGTCTGCCCGAGCTTTTTCAGACCCAGTACTTCTGTCAGCGCGAAGACGCCGCTTTGTTCGATCTGGCGGAGCCGATTCCCGGAACAACCACGGAGAAGCTTGCGGCAACGGCGAAGAAGCATGAAGTTGTGCTCATCGCGTCGCTTTTTGAGAAACGAGCGCCGGGCTTGTATCACAATACGGCTGCCATTTTCGACTCGGATGGCGTGTTACGCGGGACGTACCGCAAAATGCACATTCCGGACGATCCGCTTTACTACGAAAAATACTATTTCACTCCCGGCGATCTCGGCTTCAAGGCCTTTGACACCTCTGCGGGAAAACTGGGCACACTGGTGTGTTGGGATCAGTGGTATCCCGAGGGCGCAAGGCTTACAGCGTTGCAGGGAGCAAGTATTCTGTTTTATCCCACGGCAATCGGATGGCACCCGGCGGAAAAGGCGGAGTTCGGCGAAGCACAGCATGACGCCTGGCGGACCATTCAGCGCGCCCATGCGATTGCCAATGGCGTTTACGTCGGCGTGGTAAACCGCGTTGGTTTCGAGACAGGGGATATTCGCGGCAATTCAGTCGCGGGCAAGGGACTCGAGTTCTGGGGTGGGTCATTCTTCTGCGATCCCTTTGGGCGTGTGTTGGCCGAAGGTTCTCCCAACAAAGAGGAAATTCTGCTCGGCGAAGTCGACTTGCACCACTTGGAGGATACGCGTCGGAATTGGCCTTTTCTCCGTGACCGGCGCATCGATAGTTACGCTCCGATCACAAGCCGCATGCTGGATGGAAAATGAAATTCTCGATGCCTGTCATCCTGAGCGGAGCCGGAACTTCAAGGAGTGAAGTTCCGGCGGAGTCGAAGGACCCCTATTCCCTCCAACCAGCCAAATGTGAATTCTTGCGCGGAGGAGTGCGTTGACGCTGCGACACCTCGCAAGTACCAAACTCCCCGCCGCCCAGGGCTACCGCATGCCTGCCGAGTGGGAGCCGCACGAGTCGACATGGCTGGCGTGGCCACATTTTCGCGGTGACTGGCCCGAGAAGTTTGAGCCGATTCCGTGGGTGTACGCCGAGATCATTCGAAGTCTGGCCCGGCATGAGCGAGTCGATTTAATCGTGAACAACGCCAGCGCGGAGAGGCGCGCGAGTGCTGTTCTTGAACGCGCAAACGCGCTCTCAGAGAATGTTCATTTCCATCATTGGCGCACCGATCGCGTATGGGTGCGCGACTCGGGATGCATTTTTCTAACGCCCTCCGCAGATAACCGCCCCACCGAATCTCAATTACTGGCGCTGCATTTCCAGTTCAACGCGTGGGCAAAGTACCCGAACTACGCTCATGACGAAAGAAACGGGGCGCAGATGGCGAAGGCTGCCGGCGCACCGATCATCCAGCCCGCCGCGATTAGCACGCAGGGCAAATATCGCGCGGTACTGGAGGGTGGATCGATCGACGTGAACGGCAACGGCACGCTGATTACGACCGAGGAATGCTTGCTCTCGACAACGCAACAGCGCAATCCGTCGATGGATCGTGCAGCGTACGAGCAAATGTTCGCCGACTATTTCGGAGTGCAGTCAGTCATATGGCTGGATAGCGGCATCACAGGCGACGATACGCACGGCCACGTCGATGACATTACCCGTTTCGTCAGTCCCAACACCGTGGTGACCATGATTGAGTCGAATGCGCGGAGCGAAAATTACACACCGCTCCATGCCAACCTCGGACGCCTGAAAAACGCTCACACTGCCGACGGCAAAAAATTGGAGATCGTCGAGATTCCGATGCCGCGTCCCGTGATATTTGAAGATCGACAACTCCCCGCCAGCTACGCAAATTTCTATATCGCCAACGGTGCGGTGCTGGTGCCCGTATTCAATGACCCGAACGACCGCGTTGCTCTTGATGTGTTGGCAAAAGTTTTCCCAGAGCGCGAAATCACACCCATCTACTCGGGCGATCTGATCTGGGGATTTGGCGCCCTGCACTGCATGACGCAGCAGCAACCGTCGTCCAGCGATCAGGATTCGGCAACACCCCGCCAGTCACCAGCCGCTTTCAGTAGGCATACAATCGAGCATCATTCGATGCTATAATCAGTGCCTGGAGTTCCCATGAGAACCACCCTTGCCCTCGATGACGAACTGGTTCGAATCGCTCAAGACTTCACCGGGGTAACGGAGAAGACGGCCCTGGTTCGTGAAGCCCTCAAAGCCCTGATCGAGCGGGAAAGCGCTCGCCGGTTGGCGTCCCTGGGAGGCACCATGCCGGGATTGAAAAATATCCCCCGGCGCAGGGCGGCGAATTGATTCTCGCCGATACCTCGGTTTGGATCGACCACTTCCGTTCGGGCAACCAAGAACTGCAGAGGCAGTTGAACCGGGGGCAGATTGCAGTTCATCCCTGCGTCATTGCGGAACTGGCCTTGGGATTCTTGAAAGACCGCACCAAGACACTGGCCTTGTTGGACCTTCTACCTCATGTGCGAGTGGCGCAATTGCACGAAATTCGAAGCTTGACCGAGGTCCGCCGTCTATACGGCCTCGGCATCGGTCTGACGGACGCGCACCTGCTCGCTTCGGTTCTTATCAATCCGCCCACGCTCTTGTGGACAACAGACAAACAACTCCGAAAAGTCGCCGCGTCTCTCGGCATTCACGCCAGCTTGCCGTAAGAACGTTGAGATCGTTGACCCAGTGCTGGTCTTGCCCCTCCGGCGACAGCAACTCGCTGCTTTGATCTCAGCCCTCCCTTTGCAACTTCGTTTACACTTCTAACCGTGAATGCTGAGATCATCGCGGTCGGGTCCGAGTTGCTGACTCCATATCGCCAAGACACCAACTCGCTCTACCTCACCGAAAAACTGAACGATCTGGGCGTGGAAGTTCGCTTCAAGAGCATCGTCGGCGACGACGCGGAAGGATTGACTGCCGCGGCAAAGCTCGCTATGCGGCGGTCTGACATCATTATTTTCAGCGGCGGACTCGGCCCCACTGAGGATGACCTGACCCGCGAATCAGTAGCCGAGGCACTTGGATTGAAGTTGCAGCGCGATCCGCAGATCCTTGCCAAACTCGAAGAGCGGTTCGCCAAGCGCGGAATTAAAATGACCGCCAACAATTCCAAACAGGCCGATGTCCTAACCAGCGCCGCCGTTTTGCCGAATGCTTTGGGCACGGCGCCAGGGCAATGGATCGCGGGAAAATACGATGGTCAGGAACGGCTGGTGATGCTTCTTCCCGGTCCTCCGTACGAATTGAAGGGACTATTTGAAAATGAGTGTTTACCGCGGCTGCGGGCGCGCATTCCAGTCCAGCACATTGCCACGCGCACACTCAAAATGGCGATGATGCCCGAGTCTCAGGTGGATGCGCGCGTCGCTCCCATCTACAAATCTTTCACCGACGTAGAGACGACAATTCTCGCTGGCGCGGGAGAAATCCAGCTTCACTTTCGTTGCCGGAAGGATTCGCAAGCGGAGGCAGACGCACGCGTCGAAGAACTTGCCGGGAAGGTTGAGGATGAACTGGGCGATGCCATCTTCTCGCGCAAGGGGGAAACGATCGAGCAGATCATCAGCTATCTTTTGCAGATGCGCAGCATGACGCTCGCAGTAGCGGAGTCCTGCACCGGCGGATTGCTGGCGGAACGAATCACATCGCTTGGCGGAAGCTCCCGTTATTTCATAGGCGGGGCGGTCGTGTATTCGAACGAATTGAAAACGCAATTCGCCAACGTGCCGAAGGCTCTGATCGATCGGCATGGAGCGGTAAGCCGCGAAGTGGCGGCGGCGATGGCAGAGGGCATCCGTCAGCGTTGCGTGTCGAGCTACGGAGTCGGGAATTACAGGCGTTGCCGGTCCGAGCGGCGGAACGGAGCAGAAACCCGTCGGTTTGGTTTATATCGCTCTCGCGGGAGAAGAAGGCACCCAGGTAGTTGAGCGAAATTTTCCCGGTGATCGAACCCGTATACGACAGTTCGCCTCGCTGCAGGCGTTGGAGATGATCCGGCGGGCATTGTTGTAGGCCCGCGTCGGCATAAAGCAAATCAGCAGATGCGAATTTTCGTAGGCATCGATCTCGATCCGGCGGTTCGCGTCCGGATTTCGCGCTTCGTCGAAGGTGTAAAAGGTTTTGCCCCGGATGCGCACTGGATGCATCCAGAGTCTCTGCACATCACCATGAAATTCATTGGTGAGCAAACGCCTGGGAAAGTCGATGCTGTTGCTGAACGCTTGCGCCAACTCGACGAAAGCGTGTTTGAAATTCGCTGCAGCGGATACGGATTCTTCCCTTCCGCCCTGGCTCCGCGAGTATTCTGGATTGGGATTCACGGCGGATCCCAACTGAATGCCTTGGCGGAGACCATCGACACGAGAATGGCAGAACTCGGTGTTCCTCCCGAAGACCGGCCTTACACTCCGCATCTGACCTTGGCGCGTGCGGGCGGCAGATCAGGTTCACCCAGGCGGAAAGCGGGCGACCGTTCCAACGCCAAATTCGCCGAGATTGAAAAGCGGCTATCAGCGATCGCAGAACTGGATTTCGGAACTATGATGGCGCACGAGTTCATTCTCTATCAGAGCCAGCTTTCGGCGGTTGGGTCGAAGTACACCAAGCTGGAGCGGTTTCCGCTGAAGGAACGCTCATGACACCCTACTTCGTTACCGTTGCGGTGAGTTACCTTCTGGGCTCGATCCCGTTTGGCTATCTGCTGGTGCGTTTTTTCAAAGGTGAGGATGTGCGCGGCAGCGGAAGCGGAAACATTGGCGCGACAAACGTAGCCCGGACTTCGCCTTTGCTCGGAGCCGCCACTCTATTACTCGACGCCAGCAAAGGTGTCGCTGCGGTGCTCGTGGCACGCGTTCTGTTCGGTGGTTCCTACCATCCGCTTATATTGACGACGGCGGCATTTTTCGCAGTGCTAGGACACCTATTCCCTGTCTGGCTGAAATTTCGCGGGGGAAAGGGAGTGGCAACCAGTCTTGGAGCTTTCATCCTGCTAACCCCCAAGTCAATTCTGTGCATGGTGATCTTGTTCCTGCTGATCGCTGTGGCTTTTCGTTATGTCTCGCTTGGATCGGTCGCAGTGGCGGCTGCGTTTCCCCTGCTGGTCTGGGCCCTGCGCGAATATGTCGACGACCGACAACTGATCTTTGTCACGCTGGTCTCAGCGTTAGTGATATGGAGACACCGGCAGAATATTAGCCGGATTGCGGCGGGGACCGAATCGAAGCTCGGGAAAAGAGAGCAAGCAAAGTCGGAGGCGAGCACAGGAATGTCCTCCTCGAAACGATTGAGCTCAGAATCAGGAACGATTGGAGCGTCGCGCCCATGAGCCGCATTGCCGTGATCGGAGCAGGGGCTTGGGGAACTGGGCTGGCGATTGTCTTGGGACGCAAGGCCAATTACAAGGCCAATCAAATGAGCGGCGCTGGGGCTCAGCACAACCATCCCGAACACGATGTCCGACTGTGGGCGAACGAACCGGACGTGTCCGAGAGCGTGGCGAAGCGCCGGATCAATGAACGGTTTCTGCCGGGATTTATTCTGCCGGAATCGATTGAGGTAACAAGCGATCTGGAACGCGCGTTGGATGCAGCGGAGATCGTAGTCAGCGTGATGCCCTCCCAGCATTGCCGGACTCTGTTCGCGCGAATGGCGCCGTCGCTGAAGCCGGAGGCACTGTTCGTCAGCTGCACCAAGGGGCTTGAAGACGAAACTCTGATGCGCATGACCGAGGTGATTGGTGATGTGTTGCGCATCCGCAAGTTCGAGGCTCGCGTGGCCGCACTAAGTGGTCCATCGTTTGCCAAAGAAGTGGCGCGGGGCGATCCGACGGCGGTCACCGTGGCCTCCGTTGATGGCGAAGTGACGCGCGCGGTGCAGCAAGTTTTCAATGATTCGCGTTTTCGCGTCTACACGAACGACGATGTGATCGGTGTGGAATTAGGCGGAGCGCTGAAAAATATTATCGCGATTGCTGCGGGAGTCTGCGACGGGCTCGGCCTGGGACATAATTCCGTTGCAGCTTTAATCACGCGGGGCCTTGCGGAAGTTGCGCGGCTGGTCGTTGCTTGCGGCGGAAGGCTTGACACCATGGCCGGACTCGCCGGCTTGGGAGACCTGGTTCTGACCTGCACAGGAGATCTCTCCCGCAACCGCAGTGTCGGTGTCGAGTTGGGGAAAGGACGCAAACTGCCTGACATTATCTCTGCGATGCATGGTGCCGTCGCGGAGGGAGTCTTCACAACCAGGGCGGCTGTTGGGCTCGCGCGGAAGCACAATATCGAGATGCCGATTACAGAACAGATGTATGAGATCCTCGAAAACGGAAAGTTGCCACAACAGGCCATCGATGATCTGATGACGCGTGCGGCGAAGTCCGAGGTCTATTAGGCGACCGACTATCGGAAGGCGAATTTTCGGGATCAGAGGGGAAGCCGATACACGCTCTCCGCGGCCTGCTCTCGCTGCGCTCATTCAGCGAACCCACAGCCTGCTTGGAACCGCCTTGCTTCCCGGCGATTCGGCTGGTATTTTCATTGAGCCAAAGCGGTTTAGCGGGGCCCCTGAGATTACCAATCCAAGGGCGGCTACCGCGCGTACTTTAGGAGAATGAAGATCGGCGTGCCGAACGCTGACAGCAACGCAGCACCGTCCGACGTTTCGCTGATAACGGCGATACGGTCTGCCGATCAGAGCGCTATGGCGGCGCTCTACGACCGCTATTCCTCCATAGTCTATGCAGTGGCGTTGCGTGTTTTACAGGACACAGGCGCGGCCGAAGACGTGTTGCAGGAGATCTTCATGCAACTCTGGCGCAATCCGGGATTGTTCGACGCGAGCCGTGGCAACATGGCTGCCTGGCTCGCAGTAATCACCCGACATCGCGCGATTGACGCGCTGCGGCGCCGCCGTCCGGAAAATGATATCGCTGATATTGTGGTTTCGGTCGAGACCGATTTTGCGGGCGAAGCGGATCGATCGCGCGCGATGGATCGAGTCCGAGGGGCTCTGCAAACGATGCCCGTGCCGCAGAGATCCGCGCTCGAGATGGCCTATTTCGAAGGCTTGACGCATAACGAAATCGCCGAGAAAACGGGCGAACCGCTGGGCACAATTAAGACCAGAATCCGAACAGGATTACTGTCGTTGCGAAAAGTGTTGGCCGCATGAGCGAGCACGAACAATTCGCGGAAGACCTGGCTCTGTACTCGCTGGGATCGCTGGACGGGCCGGAGCGAGCCGCCCTGGAAGTCCATCTGGCAACGTGTGCCTCGTGCCGGCTCGAGTTGGAGCTTCTACGGGGCGATGTCGGTCTGCTGGCTCTGACGGCCGTCGGACCCAAGCCACCGGCGCGGTCACGGCAACGACTGATATCGGCGATTGCGACTGAGCCTCAGCTCCCGACTCCGGCGACAGCTTCTGTTGCGCCGCAACTTCAAACATGTTCGCAACAACCTTCGCGGCCGCCGACTTCCCCATCCTGGTGGAATGCTTTCGGATGGCCTACTCTGCGTTGGGCAGCAGCCGCGGCGCTGGTTCTAGTTTGTGTCGCCTTGGTGCGGCAGAATTCGATGCTGCAGCAAAACATCGGTGAGATGCGAGCGCGGTTCGAAGCGCAGTTGAATGATCAGGGCAATAAGCTTGAGCAGGCGAATCAAACGTTGGAGACACTGCTCGATCCCGAGGCGACTAAGATCGAATTGGTCGCCGTTGGCAGCAAGCCCCAGCCGCGTGGAAAGGCGATTTACCAGCGACGCAACCGCAATCTGATTTTCTTTGCCAGTAATTTACCCATGCTACCCGCAGATAAAATTTACGAACTTTGGCTATTCCCTGCTAATGGCGGTGCGCCGATCGCTGCGGGCCTGTTCAAGCCGGATGCCCGTGGCAGCGCGACCTTGGTGAATCCCCCGTTGCCGGAGGGGGTCGCGGCCAAGAACTTTGCGGTCACTCTTGAACCGGCTAGCGGTTCTCATGAAGCTCCGCGCGGAACGCCTGTGATCGTAGGCGTCGGAGAGTAGTTCGCGGTCCAGAGCAAATTCAAAGGACTTTCGTGTGCGGGTATCTTCCTGGAACTCTCCGACAACAGAATTACACTTGCGTTGAACGTCGCATCGCGAAACAATCACGGCTGTGATTTCGATGACGTTCACGCTTCCGATCGGCCACCCCGCGTACAAACCTATACATACCTGGTGGAGTTGAAATGAAATTTGCGTCCTTATGTTTTCTCGCTTGCTTGCTGCTCGCAATCGTCACTTCAGCCCAAGACATTCAAGGAACTTGGCAGACTTCCGTTCCAGTTCACGGACGGGACTTACGCTACGTCGTCCATATTACGAAGGCGAACGGAGCGATCGCGGCTACTCTGGACGTGCCAGAGCACTTTGAGTTTGGTCAATCGGCGGACTCGATCGTATTCAATGCGCCGGTCGTCAATTTTCGTTCGGGGCAAGTCTCCTATGAGGGCTCGCTCTCGGCCGACGGACAGACGATTCAAGGCGCGTGGTCGGCGGGTGGGAACGGCACCTGGCAGCGCGTGCCGACCGGATCCGCAAGCAAAGTCGAGGCGGTTGCGATTCAGCTCAAGTCGTTGATGAATCTGCCGGCAGAGGAATGGAAACTTCACGAAGGGGATGTGCCCCACGGAGAAGCGGTCGATCTCGACGATAGTTCCTGGAAAGTGGTCGGTCACAACAGCATCGGACCAAACGAGGCGGTATGGTACCGGCGTCTCATCGAAATTCCTAAAACTCTGCATGGATACGATCTTACCGGGGCCAGGATCTGGTTTGATTTCCAGGATGAAGCGAACGGTCCGGCTACGCAAATTGTATATTTCAACGGACGTCGCGTGGCTATGGGTGATGATCTCGAGCCGATCGTGCTTTTTGATCCGGCAAAACCCGGAGACAAGATTCTGGTCGCAGTGAAGATATTGCACACCGTCGATCGAAAACATTTCACGGGCGCCGATTTGCGCATCGACTATTCAGGATCACGGCCCAATCCAACTTATCTTTTCCAGGAGATGGGAAGCATCTCGATCCTTGCTCCCAATGTGGGCCCCGCCTCAGTGAAACTTCAAGCGGAACTAGCGAAGGCTGCCGACGCCGTCGATCTGGATGCGCTGGCACGGGCGGATCAGCGTGCGTTCGACCAGTCACTGACCCGCGCGCATGCCCTACTTCTGCCGTTGAAATCATACTTGCAGCAAACTCAGGTGCGGTTCACAGGAAACTCTCACATCGATGCGGCGTGGCTTTGGCCCTGGACCGAGACGGTAGATGTCGTGCGGCGAACTTTTGGGACGGCGCTGCAACTCATGGACGAGTATCCGAAATATACCTATACGCAATCAGCCGCCGCCTATAGCGAATGGATGATGGAGAAGTACCCGTCGGTCCATCAACAAATTGTCGATCGCGTGAAGCAGGGCCGTTGGGAAATGGTCGGCGGGATGTGGGTAGAACCCGACTTGAACATGCCCGACGGCGAATCGCTCGTCCGGCAGTTGCTGATCGGGAAACGATTCTTTAAGGAGCATTTCGGATCGGACGTGCGCATCGGATGGAATCCCGATTCTTTTGGATACAACTGGCAGTTGCCGCAAATCTACAAGAAGTCCGGCGTAGATTATTTCGTCACACAAAAGATGACGTGGAACGACACCAATCAATTGCCCATGAAGTTATTTTGGTGGCAGTCCCCGGATGGCAGCCGCGTGCTTACGTATTTTCCTCATGACTACGTGAATGTTATCGAGCCCTTGCGGATTGCTTCCGATGTAGCGGCGTTACAGACGGCGAGCCCCGGCGTTCCTGAGATGATGCATCTCTACGGAGTGGGCGATCACGGTGGTGGTCCGACTCGAGCAATGCTGGAAGAAGGAACGCACTGGACGAGCGCGGACGTTGTTTTTCCCAACGCGAGTTTTGGAATCGCCCAAGGCTTCTTCTCCGATGTAGAAGGCAAAGCAGACACGGCCCACGCTCCGGTATGGAACTATAAAGTGCTCTCCGCCGGAGACGCGACGTTGCCCGCCCCTCCCGAGGGGAAATTCAGTCTTCCCGTCTGGAACGACGAACTCTATTTCGAATATCACCGCGGCGTTTTCACCTCGCAAGCCAATCACAAGCGAAACATGCGCCAAAGCGAAGAACAATTGCTCAACGCGGAGAAGTATTCTTCGTTGGCGTGGCTCTCGGGTCACGCATATCCGGGGACCGAGCTTACCGACGCGTGGAAAAAAGTTCTCTTCAATCAGTTTCATGATCTGGCCGCGGGCTCCGGCATCGCGGACATCTATCGGGACGCGCAGCGCGACTACGACTTCGTTCGGCTGCGGGCAGCGCAAATAACCTCGGGCGCGCTAAAGACGATCGCGAGTTCGATCGACACACGAGGCCAAGGCGTTCCCGTTCTCGTCATCAACCCGCTGGCGTGGGAGAGAACGGACCTTGTAACCGTTAGTGTCCAACTGCCGGACGGAGCAAAAGACGGATTCTCGATTGTGAATTCGAAAGGCGAGCCACAACCATTTCAAACGCTGGCGAAGAATTCCGAGACAAATACATATCAGCTGTTGGTAGAAGCAAGAAATGTTCCTTCTCTCGGCTATCAGGTCCTTCACGTGGTTCCCCACGCAACTGCTCCGCAGAGCGATATCAAGGTCAGTGGACTGACACTGGAAAACGATTCGTTACACGTGACTGTTGATTCGAAGACGGGTTGCATATCCAGTCTGTACGACAAGAGCTCAAAGTTCGAATCGATCGCGCCCCATGCGTGCGGGAATGAATTAATCGCTTTTAAAGACACGCCCCGAGATTACGACGCGTGGAATATCGACGCGAATTTCGATCAGCACTTCACCAACCTCGACATGGTGGAGTCCGTTACCGTCACCGAAAAAGGTCCGCTCCGCGCGACGATACGAGTCGTACGAAGCTGGCAGAACTCCAAATTTGTCCAGGACATTTCGATCTACGCAGGCCTCAATCGAGTGGACGTTGGAAACGAAATAGACTGGCACGAAACCCATGTCTTGCTCAAAGCGGCATTTCCTCTGGCGGCGTCGAGTGCGGAGGCGACCTACGAGATCCCATACGGCTCAATTGAACGCCCGACCACGCGGAACAACCGGTTTGATGCGGCGAAGTTCGAAGTCCCTGCACTGCGTTGGGCCGATTTGGGAGACGGGAATCACGGCTTCAGTTTGATCAACGAATCGAAGTATGGATACGACGCAAAGGGCAATACGCTGCGCATTTCTTTGCTGCGTTCGCCGACGTGGCCGGATCCAGACGCCGACCGCGGCCACCACAGTTTCAGTTATTCTCTTTATCCTCATAGCGGCGACTGGAAGCAGGCTCTCACCGTCCGGCGGGGATACGAGTTCAACTACAAATTGGCGGCCATGCAGGTGGATGCTCATCAAGGAATGCTCCCTGCGGCGCACTCGTTTGTGAATATCAAACAAGAAAACGTCGTGCTTACCGCTATGAAGAAAACAGAAGATGGCAACAGTCTTTTATTTCGGATCTATGAGTGGGGAGGGAAGACTGGGGATGTAACGCTCGCAGTGCCGGCCGGAGCGATCGACGCTACGCTCACGGATCTTATAGAACGACCTCAAGGATCGGCGATACCCGTCGCGGAGGGTCAGGTTAGCGTACCGGTTCACCCTTACGAAATCGTATCGGTCCGTGTGAACTATCCGAATAACAGCAACGCAAAATAGGAAGGAGCGGCCGAGGCTCCTCGATCGTCAAAACGAGAAACAATGGAAAACATTGGTGCCCGGAACCGGAATTGAACCGGTACGTCCTGTTAAGGACCCGGGATTTTAAGTCCCGTGCGTCTGCCAGTTTCGCCATCCGGGCATGATCGGCAATCAGCTGATTATAGCGAAGTTGCGCGACCTAGCCCTTTCAGCGACTCTATCCGCGTGACTTTTCTCTTTGGCGATTCTTGCGCTATTCTCTTCTTGCGTTTCCTTGAGTTTCGCTACGACCGGCGCTCGGTCAATCTCGTTATTGAGCTGTGTTGCGACACTCGAAAACAAAATCGAAAACGTCCATGACACCGTCGATCGTTCTACTGGCCTCTGTGGTTTATGCTCTGCTCGCTCACGTTGACGTAGCCCGTGGTAAGAACGTTGGGGATGTCGTAACGGAAATACAAATCGAACGGACGGTGTACATTTCGCAGGACTGGTGCGCCGCCGCTGAAACAGGAAACGCCTACCCGGCGCAGATCGACAAGAGCCACACAACCGTTCGGGTACTCGTCGGCAAGAGCGTCTGCAAATATCACGTTGTGGACACGCGGCCGTTTCTGAGGCGCACCCCTCCTCCCGATTTGCCATGAGAATGAAAAGGTAAGCCTGAAGGCGAATCCAACATTGCCAATCCTAAAAAATAATCCCCGCTGCCCTATACCGAAATTGCCTTGGTAAATCTCCTCCGCTTCGCAGTGTCGGAACACGGGCTCAAGGTCCAGCGGTCGACAACAGAGAGATTTCGCAATCGAACAACCCTGATCCAAACCCTCGTCCGAACTCACATCGTGGGTTTGGCATTGACGGTTTCCATGAGATCCACAATCACGCGGAGAACTGCATCATCCCCGATCGCAGTGTTGATCATCGTGTGGTACACAACCCGGTCAGGCCACTCCACGTGGAAATATTTCTGAATGAAAGCCACGCGTTCTCGATCAACCGTATCCACGAGTTGCTCGGCCTCGTTCTCACTTTTCCCGCGAGCCTGCAGACGTCGCACTTTATCCTCTCGCGGAGCGTAAAGGAATACCCGCAATGCATCCTGGCGCGTCCTGAGAAACTGTTGCGACCCTCTTCCGACAATGACGGAGTTCCCCGATTTCGCCGCGTGTTGAACGACCTGCTCCGTGAACTTCAAAATGCATTCACTGTCGACCAATTTGAGCTTGTGCGCATTGAGGCTTCCCTCGTAGCTACCACGCAAGAAAGACTTGAAGAGCCTGTAGTACAGTGGATCGGTTTTTTCCTCCCGACCTTCGACCACCGATTTGGGGCAATCAGCGAGCCTCGCAATCTCCTCGGTCAGTAGCTGATCCCAAAGCTTCCAGCCCAGCTTATTCGCAAGAAGTTGGGCGATCTCGCCGCCCCCGCTTCCATACTCGCGCTCAATCGTTACAATTTTTATCATTTTCCCCAAATACCGCATTCAAATGTGAACGGCCATGACGGGGGATGGTCCCAGTTGTAACACCCGATACGTAGTCGAACCAAATACCGCCAAGTCCAAGGCACCACGGCCACGTACCCCCATAACCACAAGGTCGGTGCACGTTTCCTCGGCGACTTCGATGATTTGCTGGTACGGTTTTCCGACGCGGACCATTGTTTTCGTCTTGACGGCTTTGCCGCGCTCCGGAGGAATAAGTCTATCGAGTTGCAGCGTCGCTGTCGCTACGGCGTTCTTTGACACGCCAGCAGCTGGGGCGACCTCGACGACGTGCAGCAGCGTGAGTTCAGCATCGTACTCCTCCGTGGCCGAAATCGCATACTCCAAAGCTCGCTCTGAGTTCTCGGAAAAATCGGTGCAGAAAACAATTCGGCTCAAGCGATGTGCATAGGCCGTCTCCTTATCCGCTGCCATCGATTCGTGAGGCGGCTTGCAGACTGCAACCACCGGACACGGCGCTCTGCGCATCACTCGATTGGTAGCGGAACCCAGAACCAGGCGATCGTATCCCCGTCGGCCGTGCGTTCCCATGACGATAAGATCCGCTTTTTGCTCTTGCGCCACCGATAAGATACAGTCCGGAGCTGTTCCCTCATGCACGACGAGCTCCGGATGAATTTCTTTGCGAGCGTGCTTCTTCACAAATTGCCGGAGTTGCTCTTGGCCACCCTCGCCAAGCGCGCGGCAGAATTCCCCGTAGTCTCCGGTAGAGGCTACATAGTCGGCGAAAGGATATCGCGATAGTTCTACGACGTGCATCGCCACCAACTTGGCACGATAGTGCTCGGCTAGCGACACAGCATGGTGATACGCTCGTATCGAAAATTCCGAGAAATCAACCGGGCAAAGTATGAGTTTAATTTCCAGCATGACTACGTCTCTAACGGATGTTACTCCCTGGACCTCCGGCTGAATATCACTCCACTATCCTTGCGCCGCCACCGCCAGGATCATTTTTCTTGAGCGCAAAAGACAGAAAAAACATGACCGCAGCGAACACGCCCAGAACCTTGAAGGTGTCGATGTAAGCCAGACTTGCCGCCTGCGCTTGCAGGGACTGGTAAATCCGCGCGTAGGCCACAAGATGCGCCTCGTGCTTGCCCACACCAGAGCTTGCCAGGTGCTGCGCCAACCCATTTGCCGAATTTACAAAATTCGGGTTGTCGATCCGAACATCCTGCACCAGCCTTGCCTGATGAAATTGCGAGCGCCGCGCGATCAGAGTGGTCACCAGCGACGTTCCCACACTGCTCCCCATATTGCGCATGAAATTGATGATGCCGGCGACCGAATTGTTCTTTTCTGGCGCAATTCCAACGTAAGCCGCCAGCGTGATCGGCACAAACAGAAATCCCAACCCAATCACCTGCGCGATTCGCAGCCACACCGCAGCGCTGAAACTAAGCTGCAAGTCAATCCGCCGGGTCGAATAAAACATCGCGATCGACAAAGCCAGCCAGCCAAAGGCAATCAATCGGCGCGCCTGGAACTTCGTCGTCAGTTGCCCCATAACGGGCATCTCAATCAGCAAGACTAAGCCTCCGGCCGAAAGAGCCAGCCCCGCCAGTTCCGAGGTGTACCCCAGCAGCGTCTGCAGAAACTGCGGCATCAGCACCAAGCTGCTGAACAACAGAATTCCTAGCATGAACATCATCAGGCTCGAACTCGCAAAGTTAAAGCTCTTGAACATGCGAACGTCGATGATCGGCGCTTTTTGAAACCATTCCCAGATCACCAGCGAAATCAGGCAAACTGCTGCGACCACGATCAAGGTCGTGATGAAGCGCGAGCCAAACCAGTCATCTTCCTGCCCCTTGTCCAGCAGGATCTGCAACGCTCCGATACCCAAGGTCAGCAGAGCGATGCCGATGTAGTCCAACTTCACTCCAGCGGCCTTGATTCGAGCCAGATAAGGAGGATCTTCGACGAAGCGGCGCACCAGAAACCACGTCGCCAGACCGACTGGAAGGTTGATGAAGAAAATCCAGCGCCACGAATAGTTAAAAGTGATCCATCCCCCCAGCGTTGGCCCGATCGTCGGCGCCATGATGGCCGTAATACCATAAAGGGCAAACGCCAACCCTCTCTGTTGCGGAGGAAACGTGTCGGCCAGAATCGCCTGCGCCATCGGCTGCAGCCCGCCGCCACCGACGCCCTGCAGCACTCTGAACAGAAGAAGAAACCCAAGATTCGGCGCGATACCGCAAAGCAAAGAACTAATAGTAAAGATCCCCAGGCAGGTCATGAAAAAGCGCTTTCGTCCGAAAGCGCCCGCGAGCCAACCGCTGATCGGCAGGATGATGGCGTTCGAAACCAGATACGAAGTCAGCACCCACGTACTCTGGTCGTTGCTTGCACCAAGGTTGCCGGCCATGTACGGCAGCGCCACATTGGCAATACTGGTATCCAGCACTTCCATGAAGGCCGCCAGCGCGACAACCACAGCAATCAGCCAGGGGTTGTACTTAGGCCGCCAGACTTCCTGTTCGAGAGTGAGTGCTGCGGAACTCATTTCAGATATACGTCGGGCACGACGTTCATGCCGGGACGAAGCTGACGATCCCGGTTCTCTCCCGGCTCAAGAACAATCTTGACTGGAATTCTCTGCACAATTTTGACGTAGTTTCCGGTAGCGTTCTCCGGAGGAAGCAAGCTGAAGAGAGGGCCGGTTGCTCCCGCTATGCTGTCCACGTGCCCTTTGAACGTCCGGCCGCTCGAATCAATACTGACTTCGGCTCGTTGCCCAACTTGCATGTGCTTAAGCTGAGTCTCTTTGAAGTTCGCGGTCACCCACACTTCGTCAAGCGGCACAACGGTCAACAGTTGCTGCCCGTCCTGAACATTCATCCCGACTACCACCGTCTTATTCACCACGCCGCTGACGGGAGCCACGATTTTCGTGTATCCAAGATTCAATTGCGCCTGTTCGAGCAAGGCGCGCTTTTGTTCGACATCCGCGACCAACGCACGCACGTGCGCCCGTGTGGACGATACCTGCTGCGGCCCGGTCTCCGCGTATCGGTGGTTTGCATCGGCCTGCGCCAGTTTGCTTCGAGCCTGTTGGACGAACTGCTCCGCCGCGGATTCGTTAGCACGTGCAGCTACTACCGTCGCAGTGCTCGATTTAGCAGCGGCCAACGCTTGATCGTAGACTTGCCTCGCCACTTCCCGCTTGTCGACAAGTAATTTGTAGCGCTGCAGATCGTCTTGCGCCCTCACATCATTGGCTTCAGCCTCTTCAACCTGCGCGTGCGCGGCCGATACTTGCCTCTCGGCAGCAACCACGCCCGCGTTCGCATCCTCGATGCCCGACGCCGCGAACTTCAGTTGGCTCGAAGTGTTCACCGAAGTGATCGGAACCGTGATATTCAGTGATTGGGCGGTCGCTTCGGCGTTGGCGAGATTCGCTTGCGCCTGCGCCAGCGCAACTTCATAGTCTTTCGGATCAATCTCCACCAGCACGGTTCCCTTCTCCACCCACTGGTTATCGTCCACGTTGACCTTGACCACGTAACCCGAAACACGCGCGCTGACGGGATAGAGATGAACATCCACCTGAGCGTCGTCCGTTGATTCGTAGCTGCTCAAGTAGCGCCATAAGAAGACGCCGCCAATCACCACCACAAGAATGACAACAACAATGATGATGTTGCGGCGGCGCTTGGACCGCCGGCTCGCCGGAGGCTTGACACTTTTGTCCGTCAAAATCGATGGTTCGGCCAGCGATTCGTTCACGGTCTCAGCCGACACATGAGGTGGATTGTCCGCCATTTTTATTTCCCTCTGAAATATTCCTTGACGCCCTGTTCGGCGACTCCAAGAGCTCGAGCCAGGGAAATTTTTGCGTAATTATAGTTATAGAGGCTCGAGATGTACTGTTCATGCGCACTCGCAACCGCCTCTTGCGATTGCACCACTTCCACCGAATCCGCTACCCCCGCCGTAAAACGGTCGCGGGATTGCGTCAGCGTCTGCTCCGCCAAATCGATGTTGCTGCGCGCCACATTCACCAGCTCCGCCGAAGATTGCAGGTTCAGCAGCGCCGCCCGTACATCGGAGTCGATTTGTGCCCGCAGATTGTCCAACCGTTCCCGGCTCTGTTCCAGTTTCGCGTCAGCCTGCATTACGTCTCCATGAACGCTGCCGCCCTGGAAAATCGGAATAGTCAGCGTCCCGCGAACATCGAACACTGGCGTCGCTGTCGACGGATGCGCTGCTCCCAGCCCGTAATCTCCGTTGACGGAAAGAGACGGAAGATACCCGCCCAGCGCTGCCTTCCGAGAAAACTCCGCGGCGCGCTCCTCGCTCATCGCCCCCTGGTAGTCGGACCGCCCGGTGTATGCGCGCTTCAGAGCCTCATCCAGAGTGATGTCTTCCATCGGCTGGTACGGCGATTTATCCGTGAGTTCAAATTCCTGCCCCGGCGCTAACCCGATCACCCGCGCCACAGTCAGCTTCTGAATGGCGAAGTTGTTCTTTGCCTGAATGAGTTGCTGCTGCCGCGTTTGCAGCTCAACCTTGGTTCGCAGGCCATCGATGTCCGGCGATGTGCCCGCATTCACTCTGTCCGTTGCCTGATCGTAAAGCGCCTGCGCCGATTGCACCTGCGCTTCCGCCGTCTCGATGCGCGCTTCATCGGCAATCCCTTGCAGGTAGCTGTATCCCACCGCGAGCACCACCAGATCGCGGGCATCCTTAAACGTATAGCTCGCGGACTTCACACTCTGGCTAGCCGCACGCGTAGCGTTGATTGACTTCCAATCAAACAACGTTTGTGTGACAGCAGCCCTCGCGTCGAAGTAAGAAAACGGGCCTACCGACGACGACGGAAGACGAAATAGTTGTTTAAGGCCGCCAAAGCCAAGCTCATCGACATTGATCTTCGATTCAGCAATATAAGGCGACCCCGTCACATGCGGCAAAAGCGCGCTCAACTGCTCCCACCGTTGTCCTCGCGCCGAGTGGATGTCTGCATTCGAGAGCAACAGTCCTAGGTTCTGCTTCAATCCGCGGTCGATCGCCTCCCGCAGCGAAAGCGGCAGAACTCCCGGCACCAACTGGGATGGCACGCTGCCCGCAAAAGTGCTGACTCCACCTGTCCCCGGAATCGCTTGACCCGGAGTGCTCGGCCCACTCATCGTGTCGATTTGCGCGACCGCCGTTCCCGACCCGCAGACCAAACATGCGGCTAACAAAAAAGCGCCACCGCATTCGGAACTGAATCCCAAGGGAGCCTCCTAGCTTCGAAATCTTCACACCGGCGGTGCCTGGCGAAAACTTCATCAGGGGGCCGGCTACGAATAGCCTCCGCATTCTATTACCGATCCCGTAATGCGTGCACCTCGAGTCTCCGACCCCAGCAGCATTTGCAGTTTGCCCCGAGCACGCCCTCGGAAGCTTTACTTTGCGACTTTGGATTATCCCACTCACCGATTCGTTACAAGATATTCTCCGAAACAGAAGAATGCCGAAAGAGCCGCAAGATCGTACAGAACAGATCAGCCCCATCCCTCGCCGGGCGGCGAGCGCACCTATTAACTAACTACTCGCTCCAAAGCCGAACGGTCCCATCCCCCAAGATTGGCTCCAGCTTCGTACGTGCTTTGCGCAAAAGCTAAGATTTCTTCGCGAGGAGATTCAGCTTCCCGAACGTCGTCGTACATCAGAAAATACTCCCTCATCTTGCCCTCATAATGCGCACCCTTCGGACGAACGGACTGGTCGCCGTATCCAGCCGGTTCAGGAGCCATATAAGCATAAAACGCTGGCGCCACCATCTCTCCACCACCCGGCCACCACCCGACGCTGCTGCATTCGTGGGAGTACGACTCAGAAGTGATGACGCCTTTGCGCGGAGGAGCAGGGCGTCCGCTGAACCGTGTCGCGCACAAATCGAAGCTGCCCCAGAAAAAGTGAGACGGACTGGCCTTGCCGATGAATCGCGCGCGAAACTCCTTGAACACGATGTCCGTCGACCGCAGAATCCGCCACAACCGGTTGGCATATTCCGGATCATAGGACGCATGGGTATCGTCCTGATCAAAAGGAATTGGGTCTGCAATCTCCTGCGGCTTCGGGTTAATCTTGATGTCAATACCAAGCGCGCGTAACTCCGTAAATACTTCCCGGTAAAACGCCGCGACAGACTTGGGCGCAAGCTTCAATCCACTATTTCCGTCAGCCGTCTCAATCTTGAGCAAGTGATCGACAAAGTCGAACTCGATTGCAAACGTACGTCCGCCATACGGCATCGGTGACGTCGTCAGCCCGCGCGGGCTTAGGTAAAGTGCGACGTTCCAGAAATGGTTCTCCAGCGGCGCAAGCGTCAGCCGAATCTTCCCCACGATCTGCGTCCACATGTGCAGCGTGCGATATGTGCTCTCCCACTCTTCGAGCGGCAGCGCGGGCCAGTTTCGTTCGTTGTCGTTCATAATCATGATAAGGACAAGAATAACGATAAGAATTAAGAATAAGGATTAGGAGTCTCGCATAGCGCCCCAAATCTCGCGAATCCTGAACGATTATGCTCCAGGACAACACCCGTTGTCTGCCTGGGCGTTGACAAACCTTTACCAGGAATGGCAACCGTCGAGCCGCGGCGCCCTCTCCGAACCAATCGATACAACTTTTCGCTCGCTTCCGGGTTCAATAGTATGTAGTGGTGTCACCGTTTGGAGGAAACCTTGAAAGCATTGCCTGTGTTTCGTAAAGCATTTTTGTCCCTTCCTTTGTCTCTCTTATTTGCCGCGGCCTCTGTCGGCCTCGTCTTAACATGCGCGCCCCGGGCGAACGCTCAAACCGGCGCCATGTCTCCCAACCAGGGCGAGTCGGATGGCGTCAGCGCCGGTGGAAAATGGCTGGAATTTGCCTCGACCGACAAAATGACGGGCGCGAACCGGGTTCGGTTCGAATTGCAGTCTGACAACTATTTCAAGGAAGATCCTGACTACAAGCCCCGTGTGAACTTAGTTTGCAACAACGGCAAGCTCAAGTACGCAGACTTCAACCCTGGAGTTCGCCTGCCACCCCCGAACCGTCCTGGCTGGTGGGGACAGCCCCAACTCGAAGTCGAGGTTCGAGTCGACGGCGTGCACTATTACAAGGGTTGGAATTGGATGCGCGGCCGCTTTCTCTCCATGGACAAAGGCACCGTTCGCGGTCTCTTGAGCGCTCAGGTCTTCAACGTCGCATTGCCTACTCGAAGCGGAAGGCAAATCGCCGAGTTTTCTCCCTCGGGACTAAACTTCGATCGAATCAAACAAGCGTGTGACTTGACACCGAAGAAACCGAGCAACGATTAAGTCCGCCATCGTTCCGCACCTGCGTTTTCGTCCCTGGTGCCGAAACTCATCCTGCAACAACAACCGGTGGAGGCCCTGATACCGGGGCCTCCGCTCACCTCTAAGTTTGGCCACAAATCCCTCTTGCATCCTCGCCCAACTCCCGCGAATCCAATGGTGATATCGTGGGAGGCGCATGAAGATTGGCATCACGTGTTATCCAACCTACGGTGGCAGCGGAGTGGTCGCCACCGAATTGGGTCTTGAGCTGGCCCGGCGCGGCCACGAGATCCATTTCATCTCCTACTCCCAGCCCATTCGCCTGACCGGACCTGAACCAAACATTCATTATCACGAGGTCGAAGTCACTCGCTACCCGCTGTTCGAATATCCTCCCTACGATTTGGCTCTGGCGACGCGAATGGCGGAAGTTAGCCAGCTCTACGAGCTCGATCTTTTGCACGTCCACTACGCCATCCCGCACTCTGTCAGTGCGATGCTGGCCAAACAGATGCTCGCAGCAACTCCTCCGCGAAAGAATTTGCCATTTGTTACGACTCTGCATGGCACCGACATCACCCTAGTCGGACTGGATCGCTCGTATCTTCCCATCACGCGTTTCTCCATCGAACAGAGCGATGGCGTGACCGCGATTTCGCAATATTTGCGCAACCGCACCATCAGCATCTTCGACATCAAGAAACACATCGAGGTTATTCCCAATTTCGTGAACTGCGACGAATACCTGCGCAGACCCGAGTGGCTGGAAAAACGCACCGAGTATGTTTCCAACGAAGAGCGCCTGCTCGTGCACCTTTCGAACTTTCGTCCCGTGAAACGCGTTCTCGATGTAATCGAAATCTTCGATCGCGTTCGCAAAAAGATTCCCTCCAAGCTGCTCCTGATCGGCGATGGCCCCGACCGTTCACAGGCGGAATGGCTGGCGGTTCAAAAAGGGATTCACGAACACGTCCTGTTCCTGGGAAAACAAGATCAGATCCGCGAAAAACTCGCCCTTTCAGATGTAATGTTGATGCCCAGCGAACTCGAGTCCTTCGGCCTGGCAGCACTCGAGGGAATGGCATGCGAAGTCGTGCCCATCGCCACACGAACCGGCGGTGTTCCGGAAGTGATCGAGCACGGTGTCAGCGGCTTTCTCGCCGACGTGGGAGACGTAGACACGATGGCGCGTTACGCCATCGACCTGCTTGGCGATGAAACAGAGTTGCGGAAAATGGGGAAACAAGCCCGAGCGGCAGCCCAAGCGAAGTATTGCTCTAGCAAGATTATTCCGCTTTACGAAGACTTTTACCGAACGGTGCTGGAGCAATCGCCGAAGTCGTCATGAGTTCTTCCGGATTCGGAATGATGGGCAGCCGCAATCGAATCAGTGTGCCGCCCTCTTCCCTGTTCTCGATGATCATCTTGGCGGCATCTCCATAAAGCACCTTCAGACGCTCCGCAACATTCGCCATCCCGATTCCGATGCCCCCGAAGCCGTCGGGACGCTCGATCAGTTGCGCCGCTCCCATCCCCACCCCGTCATCCTCGACCTCAACCACCAACCGTGACTTGATCAGCCGGCTGCGTATCGTGATGCTGCCGCCGTCTACCTTCGGTGCAAGTCCGTGCTTAATGCAGTTTTCCACCAGCGGCTGCAACAGCATGCTGGGCACCATGGCGTCGAGCGAAGCCGGATCGAGATCTTTAACGACTCTCAGCTTGTCCCGCCCGAACCGCACCACCTCGATATCAAGGTAGTTGTCGATAAACTCAACTTCCTCATGCAGAGCAACAAACGAATCCGTACTATGCAGCAGGCGCCGCAGGATTGTCGCCAGCTTCAGGATCATCTCGCGCGCCGTGTCGGGATCGAAGCGCACCAGCGACGAAATAGAATTCAACGTATTAAAGAGAAAATGCGGATTGATCTGATTTTGTAGCGCCGCCATTCGCGCCTGCAATAACAACCGCTCTTGCTCTTCCAGCTTGATCTGGATGCGGACGCTATTGAAAATTTTCATCTCCATTCCGACCACCATCACTACGGTGAGGTAGATGGCGCTCTCGAGCAGGTACGCGTTTAGCGTCGAGGCAGCGTCTCCAGTCGAGAGTCCCGGACTCTCTAGGCTGAAAATCGAATTGGGCCAGAAACGCCAGATCTCCGTCTGCAGAAAGCGCAGCCCCACAATGGTCGCGAAAAATGCCACCTGCCAGTCAAAAACGCGCGGCCGCGGAAGATTCCGCCGAATCATGCGATAGACAGTGAGATCGATGAAGGGCGAGAACGACCAGATGTCCTCCTGCTCAGGTGCGGCCTTGCGTAACCACCCCGCGACGATCCCGGCAAACACATTCAGGGGCAAACTGGCCCATTCGCCGTGCGCCACAGCGGGCAGTGACATCAGCGCGCCGCCCACACCTCCCGCCAGTCGTCCACCCACGACGCCGAGCAGCAGAGCGGTTTCCAGCGAGAGGTCGCCGGAGAGAAAGCTCTTGACGTTGAGCCGAATCCAGACCCCGAGGGCGATCGGGATGCCCATCGCCAGCGCGAGATAAATTTTGTGCTTTGTGTCCGAGCGCTCGCGGAAAATGAGATTCTTGAATTCCTTGGAGCGTACTAAAGCGCTCGACAAGGCCGCAGCCACGCCCAGTTTGAGCAACAGGTAAACGAGTATCAGCCGCGGTTCCAGCATGAATAAATTGCTCCCGACCTATGACGCGTCGTCGAGATCAGAACTCGATTGTACCCGCAGCCTGCCGCAGAAGTTGCTCAACGTTCGAACCCGCCGGCACTCCGCCCTGCGCAAAGTCGCGGCTGCCGCCTCCGCGACCACCAACCGTCGACAAAACCTGTTTCAGCAACGCGCCCATGTCACACTTCTTGCCTGCCGCCGGCTCCGCGAGGGTGGGAGCCGTCTGCGCGAAAACCAAGCTTGGAGAATCCCAAGTGCTCGCAGCAAGTGCAATCGCCGGAGTGCCCGCTCTCGTCACTTTCTGCGCAAACAATTTAACAAAATTCATATCGCGATCGGGAAATATACGCACGATAATCTTTCGTCCATTTTTCTCGGATTGCCGGTTGAGATCCGCCATCGCCTCCAGTTCGGCGAGTTGCTCCGTTGCTTCCTCTTTTTGTTTGCGCAGCAGTCGAATTTCTTCGGCATTTTTACGAATCTGTTCCGGCACATCCCAAAGTTTCGCAGAGAAGAGTGCGGCCGCTTCGCTGAGCGCCGTGTAATCCCGCCGTGCCATTCGCACCGCGCGATCCCCGCAAACAAACTCCACTCTCGTCCCCTGTCGCGTCTTCTCGCTCTTGCGCAGCAAAATCGAGCCAATCTGTCCGCTCGCTCCAACATGCGTTCCCCCGCAAGCCGAGAGGTCAAAATCTGCAATCTCGATCAGTCGCAATTCATCCCGATCCGCAGGAGGAAGTTTCCTCAATCCAAGCGTCTCCGCCTCCGCGCGCGTAACATAACGCACCCGCACCGCACGGTTCTCGAACACGATCTCATTGGCCCGCGCTTCCGCCCCCACCATCTGTTCCGAACTGACGGAAGCCACGTCGAGATCGATCGAACAATAGTCTTCGCCCATGTGAAACGAAACCGTCGGCAACTGGTACAGTTCGATAAAGGCCGCGGAAAGCACGTGCTGCCCCGTGTGCTGTTGCATGTGCTCGCGGCGTCGTGCCGCGTCGATCCTGCCGCTAACCTTTGCACCCACCACCGGCAATTTCGAAGGCGTCTCCAGGTAGTGGACAATGCGGCCATCTTCCATATCGGCCACTTCGTTCACCCGCAACCGCTCCGAATTCCCATCGTCCGTCTCGACAGTAATCCATCCCGTATCGTGAACCTGGCCCCCGCTGGTCGGATAAAACGCCGTCTCGCGCAGAATGATGCCCGGGCGATTTTGCGTCGGCGAGACCTCGAGCGATTCTTCGACAACCGACTCAAATTCACGCGTTCCGGAATTATCGTAATAAAGGCGTTTGGTCATCGAATGAACCGCTGATTTAGAAACGTTTTAAGACGTTTTGCAAGGGCGCACCTTCAGGCGTGCCGCAGATATTCAAAAATAACTCGGCTCTAAAGTCTGCTGAAAAACTCGACTTCGGTTCTTGTTTTTGCCTGGCAGCGCGACACCGTTCTTAGCTCCTGCATTTGGGTGGCGCAGCGGTTTACCGCTGCGATAAATGCCTCATTTTCAGAGCCGGCTTTAGCCGCTGAGGGCCCGACGCGGCGTGCACCCGAGTTTTTCAGCAATCTATTTAGCCCCTCGACTTCGGTCTTGTTTTTGCGTGGCGCAGCGCGACACCATTCTTAGCCTCTGCCTTTACCTGCCGCAGCGCGACACCGTTCTTAGCTTCTGCCTTCGGGTGGCGCAGCGGTTTACCGCTGCGATAAATGCCTCATTTTCGGAGCCGGCTTTAGCCGCTGAGGGCGCGACGCGGCGTGCACTCGAGTTTTCAGCAATCTATTTAGCCCCTCGACTTCGGTCTTGTTTTTGCGTGGCGCAGCGCGACACCAGCTTCTGCCTTTGCCTCCCGCAGCGCGACACCGTTCTTAGCTTCTGCCTTTGCCTGCCGCAGCCCGACACCGTTCTTAGCTTCTGCCTTTGGGTGGCGCAGCGGTTTACCGCTGCGATAAATGCCTCATTTTCAGAGCCGGCTTTAGCCGCTGAGGGCGCGACGCGGCGTGCACCCGAGTTTTTCAGCAATCTATTTAGCCCCTCGACTTCGGTCTTGTTTTTGCGTGGCGCAGCGCGACACCATTCTTGGCCTCTGCCTTTGCCTGGCCCAGCGCGACACCGTTCTTAGCTTCTGCCTTTGCCTGCCGCAGCGCGACACCGTTCTTAGCTTCTGCATTTGCCTGGCGCAGCGCGACACCGTTCTTAGCTTCTGCCTTTGGGTGCCGCAGCGGTTTACCGCTGCGATAAATGCCTCATTTTCAGAGCCGGCTTTAGCCGCTGAGGGCGCGACGCGGCGTGCACTCGAGTTTTTGCAGCAATCTTTAGCCCCTCGACTTCGGTCTTGTTTTTGCGTGGCGCAGCGCGACACCATTCTTAGCCTCTGCCTTTGCCTGCCGCAGCGCGACACCGTTCTTAGCCTCTGCCTTTGCCTGCCGCAGCGCGACACCGTTCTTAGCTTCTGCATTTGCCTGGCGCAGCGCAACACCGTTCTTAGCTTCTGCCTTTGGGTGGCGCAGCGGTTTACCGCTGCGATAAATGCCTCATTTTCGGAGCCGGCTTTAGCCGCTGAGGGCGCGACGCGGCGTGCACCCGAGTTTTCAGCAATCTATTTAGCCCCTGCAAACGTCACCGGCCAACACAAAATAAAAGTCAGGCACCGGAGCTCCACTGCACACGAAAGAGCCCGTTACCGTTGCTTCCTTCCGGACCTGGCGGGGTTGGCGGGAAAACGTCGCGCGGAACCGATGCCTGACTAACCATATTAGCAAGAGATCGCGCAAAACAGGAAAAAGCAGAACCGAGATCGCTCGAATATTTGCGGCCTGCCCACCCAGTACGCGACCGTTGAGTCTTCATCTATCATCGAGTCAATGTCCGCTTCCGAGTGCGCCAAATATAAAGAGTTAAAAGACCGAGAGGATCGCGCCCACACACTGTGGACTTCGTTTCTCTTTCGCAATGAAGTTAAGCCCAAGCTCTCCGATAAGGCCAAGCGGAAACATCAGAAGGAAGAAATGGAAGCCTACCAACAAGCGCACAAAGCTCGCTTGGCGCATGCCAAGACATGTCCGATCTGTAAAGAGATTCAGCCTGAAATTTAGCGAACCACAAGAACTTCGCGGATGGCATCTCGTGCCAGAAAGAACTTGATCGACGAGAAGTCCCGGAACAGTGTCTCAATGTGCCGGTTATTGAACACCCTCTGCAGGCGCGGAGATTGCTTCTCTGACGCAGGGCGCCCGGGCAGAGCAAACTTTACTTCTTGCATCTCCAACATGTCGGTGTCGGTCACATGGTAGCGATAACAAGTCGAGTCGGGACCCGCATCGCGCGTATGAAAGAAAGCGAGCAAAAAACCGCCGGGCTTCATCACCGACCATAGGCGGTCGATGGTCGGTTTGACGAGTCCTTCCTCCATGTAGTCGGGGAGATTCCACGCCAGCACCACGTCAAAATGATTGTTGGGGTAGACGAGGTTTTCGTCGAGAAATTTCTTGCTGTCGACAACCTCGCCTCCCGCGCCATCTTGAATGCGCAGGGACGGTTCAAGGGACGAGCGCAAGAGATCTTCGCTGTAATTCTTGTGTCCTTTACCGGTGAGAAATCGAATATTACTAGCCGAGGTCGAGCCTACGTCGAGCACACATAGCCCCTCCTGCGCGTTCAGCAGGCGTGCAATCTCGGCTATACCGCTCGACCGTCGGGTCGCCTTCAGCGGAACTGCGGGATTCGCAGTCTGGTTCGAAGAGCTCCGAAAAAATCTCATCACATTGTCAGAAACAGATGCCATGGCTTAAGCACTCGTGCACCGCCGGGAGAACGCCGTCGCGCCGAGCCCGCCTATACCGGTGTCCTTCTCCTACAAAGATGCGGAACCAGTCTTGCCCGCGTCTTTTTGCACGTCGACTGTCCCCTTGAGGAACGCGCCCTCTTCGATCGCGATGCGTTGCGTCGTCACGTCTCCGGTGACCGCCGCCGACTTCCGAAGTTCCACTCGCTCCGAGGCATAAATGGCCCCGTCCAACTTGCCCTGGATGACGACTGCTTTCGCCGTGACGTTCGCCTTGACCACCCCGTTGGGTCCCACCGTCAGGCTGTGATTGCGCAACTCGATTTTGCCTTCGACATTGCCGTCCACATACAAATCCTCGGAACCCGACAACTCTCCCTTGATGACCACTGACTTGCCGATGTGGGCGAACTCTCCGGTTTGCGGAGCATCCATGCCTTGGCCTCCATCTTCTCGCGCTCTGTTCGCCGCGAGTGGATTGATTGTAAATCATTCAGCTCCTCTACGTTTTCGGACCGAACCAGAAATCATTCATCAGCATGAACTTACAGCAAGGATGAGGCTTCAACCCGAAGCAACTCGCGCCGGTTTGCTACCATCGTTAGGGGGATGCACGTCCCCAATTTCGTCATGGCGGCCGTGATCCTTCTTCCGCACAGTTCTCTTCTCGCCCGAATTGCCTTTGGCGCTTTCTGCATTCTGCTCTCGTCCAGCGTTGTGGGCCAGCCAGCCTCGATTTCCGCTACCATCGATCCTGCGGACTTGGTGCGCAAGTCGGTGCAGAACGAAGTGAAGTCCGCCAACGACGACAACACTCGCTTCTTGTTTCGCGGTATCAAGACGACCCCCAAGGGATCCACCACACGGATCTATGTCGAGACCAAAGACGCCACCGCCGGCATGGTCGTCGCCTACAACGGCAATCCCCTAACACCCGAGCAGCGTCGCGATGAGGAAGCGCGCTTCGGCCGCTTTGCCAGCAATCCTGAGGAACTCCGCAAGAAGCGCCAACAGGAAAAAGACAATGCCGAAAACTCTTTGCGCATCACGCGCGCCTTGCCAGACGCCTTCATCTACGAATATGCCGGAGAAGAGCAAGGTACGCCGGGTATGGGCCGCCCCGGCTCCGCCCTTGTCAAATTGAAGTTCCATCCCAATCCCAGGTACGAACCTCCATCCCGCGTCGAAGAAATTCTGACTGGCATGCAAGGCTACATACTCCTGGATCCCGTTCACTACCGAATCGCGGCCATTGATGGAACACTTTTCAAAGAAGTCGGCTTTGGATGGGGTATCCTCGGACATCTCGACCGGGGCGGTCGATTCTTCGTTCAGCAACAACAAGTCGACGATAATCTCTGGGAAATCTCCCGCATGACCTTGAACTTCTCCGGCAAAATCCTGATGTTCAAGAGTCTCATCATCAACTCGACCGAAGTCTTCAGCGGTTTCAAACGCGTTCCCTCAGACATCACCTTCGCGCAAGCACTCGAATTGCTGAAGAAGGAACAAGGCAACTAAGACTTGCCGGAACGAAACGTTTCTTCACGCACTGTGAACTTTTTGATCAGATCTTCACGTACCTGATAGCCAGTTCCCGCATCGTCGCTAATCGGGATCATTCCGTCGGAGCCCACTTTCACTTCCGGTTCGATGATGTCTTCCTTCCAATAACGTTTCGACGCCGATACGTCTCCCGGCAAGCGAAAGTTTTCTAACGTCGACAGCGCGATGTTGTGGGCGCGCCCCACCCCCGATTCCAGCATCCCACCGCACCATACCGGAATACCATGCCGCAAAGTGACATCGTGAATTTTCTTAGCCTCGCTGAACCCGCCAACCCGGCCGACTTTGATATTAATGATCCGGCACGCCACGATCTCCAGTGCAAAATCGGCGTCACGCGCGTTCAGAATCGACTCATCAAGACAAATCGCCGTCTCCATCGCCTTCTGCAGCCGCGCATGTAAGTAGATTTCATCGTTCCACAACGGCTGCTCGATCATTAGAAGGCGGAAGGCATCGAATTTGCGCAGATGCTCCACCTCGTCGAGCGTGTAGGCGGAATTCGCATCCACGCTTAAGACAATATCGGCCCAGCGCGAACGGATTTTCTCGAGGACCTTCAGATCCCATCCCGGCTTGACCTTGATCTTGATTCGCCGGTATCCGGCAGCCAATTCCGTCTCGATCTTCTCCATGAGTTGTTCGGGACTATCTTGAATTCCAATCGAAACGCCGCACGCAATCTCCCGCCGCGATCCTCCGAGCAACTTCCAGAGTGGCATCTGCTTCTGCCGCGCCTCCGCATCCCACACCGCGTTTTCCAGCGCAGCCTTCGACATGCGATGTCCGCGAACCCTCGAAAATCGAGCCGCACAATCGCGTCCCGCATGCAATTCCGCCTGCATCAGCAGCGGCGCCAGATATTGTTTGATCGTTGGCCACGCGGTTTCGGTCCATTCCGGGCTATAGAACGGATCTTCACCCGCAACGCACTCTCCCCACCCCCGAACTCCATCGGCCTCGACGCTGACCAGAAGGACACGGCGGCTATAGATACGGCCAAAGCTCGTTTCAAAAAAATGCACGAGCGGCATGTGCAATTCACGTAGAGTGATAGAGTCGATTTTCATGATTTATGTCTGGATACCACGGCTTGCGCTCATCGTCGCCTGTTCCAATCCGAGCCCCGCAAGTATAGATTTCGTGAACCGCAAACGGCAATCGAAGTCTCGTCCCGAGTAGCATCCAAATTCGCGCGCTAGGAACGCAAGTTTTCGGCCCAGCCCCCTAGCAGAAACCTCCCATTCCCATGGTCGTCACGCGAATATCCGAGCACGCTCAACCCCTCAGCGAAGGCCTTCCCAAACTGCTCGCGGTTGTTTTCCTGCAACGCCAGCGCTCTCCCTCGAGTCGCCGGAGCGGCCTTCCACTGATAAATCTCCGCGGGTACGTCTATGTGCAGTCGGCACTCGAAATCTGGGCGAGGAGCGTCCGCGAGCACCGCTTCCACGCGCTTCGATTTCAGCCACCACTCAGCCACGAGCCGATCTGTCGGCAGACTCCCTTGTAGCGGAGAAGAAGTGATTCCGTATTGGTTCACATTGTAGCGACGCGCGATGGCGCCCAGTTTCTCGATATTCAAATACGAATTCTTGATTTCCAGCGGATCGAACGTCCACTCCATCAGCTCAAATCCCCGGCCCAGAGCGTCTTCCCGTTGATACAGCTTGATGCGTCGTCCCAGCCCGCCATTTCGATATTGCTGTCTCACGGCCAGCATGTGCGAGTGCAGGTAGCAATGACCATTCCTCATCCCCGGAATCGCCAGCGCGAAACCAATAAGTTCGCCAGCGCCCCCGCTTTCCTTGCCACTTTTCCCAACAAACGCACCAATCACATGTCCGCCAATCTTCGATGCCACGACGAACATACGCACCGGGATCAGGTCCGCATCCGAAAATTTCCATACTTCCTTCTGCAATGCAAAACAAGCCTGCATTTCCTCAAGCGCTTCGCACTTGCGGATAGTCACGTCGGATATTGGATTGTCGAACTCTTTTTTGACGTTCGCTCCGGCGGCGTCCGAAGGTTGAAAGCCAGCGTCGGTCATGCCGTTCTTTCCTGTCTCTTCGCTTCTTGCCAAAGCTTCTCCAACTCGTCCATCGAGGCTTGCTCCGGACCGCGTCCACCGGCGCGCAGCCGCTCCTCCATCCACTGAAAGCGTCGCTTGAACTTACGATTCGTCTTCCGCAACGCCGATTCGGGATCCAACGAGAGATAGCGCGCGATGTTCACCAGAACAAAAAATAAATCCCCCACTTCCCCCTCCATACGCTCCCGCACTTCGGCGGAAACCTGCGGCTTTCCCGACCCCGCAATTCCCTTGCCCGGTGGCCCATCGACCGGAGCGCTGTTCAGTTCCGCTCGCAATTCCAAAGTTTCTTCCGCGAGTTTTTCGAACAGTCCTTCAACCTCCGGCCAGTCGAATCCAACCCGCGCCGCTCGCGAACTGAGTTTGTAGGCTTCCATCAGGGCCGGCATCTTGGAAGAAACTCCCGCAAGCACGGACTGTGCATGATCCGAACTCTCGCTATTAGCCTCGCCAGTCGCCGCCGCTCGCTTCTTCTTCTCTTCAGCCTTCAGCGCCTCCCAATTACGCAAAACTTCCGCCGAGGTATCCGCCTTGACTTCGCCGAACACATGCGGATGCCGGTCCACCAGCTTTTTCGAAAGGCGCTCCAGCACATCATCCACCGAGAAGTGGCCTTCCTCGCGCGCCATCTGCGAATAAAACAGAACCTGCAACAGCAGATCGCCCAACTCCCCCGTCAGTTCCGGCCAATCGCGATTATCGATTGCCTCCAGAACTTCGTACGTCTCTTCCAGCGTGTAGGGTGTGATGGAGTCAAAAGTTTGCTCGCGGTCCCAAGGGCATCCCCCCGGAGCTCGTAATCGCGCCATGATCTCCACAGCACGCTCGAATCGTTCACCTGTAGTGGGCATGTACCTCAATCTAAATCATCAGAATCGGAGGGAACAATGACGATCGAACGCTCCGTGCTGTCCGGCGAATAGCATCGCCAAAACCTAATCGGCATGCGCGGACGTGGGGTATGCGTCTCTACGCCCTCAGCGATCGAACCAGTGATTCCGTTTGGTCCGAGATAATCGCATCCACCCTCCACGCCGAGAACTCGCGCATCAGATCGGAACGGTTCACCGTCCAAACCATGATCTTCTTGCCCGCCAACTGAACCTGTTCGATCAATTCCTGATCTGTCAAATCGAAACGCGGGATAACCCATTCTGCCGACGCATCCCGCCATCCTCGCAACTGATCCGCAGTTTCACATAGCAGACCGAGGGGAACCCTCGGATCCAAATCGCGAATCGTCGAAAGTACTTCTGGAAGAAATGATGAAATGACGAATCCCTTTTGCGGCAGATGTTTACGCAATCCCGCCAACGTCAGCGCTTCCAGACCCGTCACCTTCAACTCGATATCCAGAAACGCCCGCCAAGCAAATCCCCGCAACACGTCTTCGAGCGTAGGCACCGGCAAATCAGCCGACGAAGTCCGGGAGATTTCCATCCCGCCAATCGTCGCATCGTGGCAGATCACCGCTTGTCCATCCCCGGAAAGCCGCACGTCAAATTCAAAGCCGTCGCAGCCCTGCTGCAAGCAGAGCTCAAACGATGCCAAAGTATTTTCAGGAATATCTCGAAATGCGCGCGCCCCGCGATGCCCCAGCAGAAGAGGTTGACTCATCAAATTGTGTGTTTTCTCGGCGCCCAGGCAGCCGGAGGAAAAACTATCGACCGCGCTTGATTTTGGGTGGCGCAGCGGTTCACCATTCTTAGCTTTCTGCGTTTGGGTGGCGCAGCGGTTCACGATTCTTAGCTTTCTGCGTTTGGGTGGCGCAGCGGTTCACCGCTGCGATAGGAGGCTTGTCTTTATAGCCGGCTTTAGCCGCTGAGGTCAACTACTTGCACCTGGCACGTTTTTCCGCAACCTCCTCCCTCGTGCCACAAAGTCGTCCCAAATGTATCGCGCTTCAGCGCCTGAAAGACGACTCTTGCACCTTTCTCGGAGGTGAGAGCCTCAATCCAAATCAAAATCTCGTATCGGTCTTCCCGTATCCGGCGTTTCTTTCGCTTTCTTCACCGCCTCCTGGAATTTCTTCTCCAACAATTCCGAGGCGTGCTTTTGCGCATCCAGCGACTGGCGAAAGATCGAATCCCGCCGGCTATCTTGTTCTTTCATAGCCCGGGCCGCTTCTTCCATGTCATTAAAAGTTTTTGGCTTGACCGGCGCGGTATGCGCAATAATGCTGCGCGTCGCAGGATCGATTTTCAGAACCGCGCCGCAGCACGGGCAAGTCACGTCGAAACTGGATTCGCGTTTCACCACAGCCCTTTCACCACAGCCGATAATACCGCAATTCCCTGTCAGCGCGGCGTCAGGCGAATCGGCAGGACGCCGAAGATATACAGCATCTCCCAACCTAACAGCAGGATCGATACCAACACGACCAGAATCGCGAGAATCTCACCGAAATTCAGACCCCGGGTCTGTTCGAACCGCCGTGCGCCGAGGCTTAGGATATTCAGCGTGGCAAATCCGAATACCAGGGACCAGAGAACGTTGTAAATCTCTTCGCGGGTAGAGCGCAGAAGAAACATTGCCGGCAGAATGCCCATGGCCACCGTGTGCAGCGCCCGTCCCGACACCGACGCCCAACCGTACGCATGCCCCAACGCGACGAACACTGAGGGATAGCTGCGGGTGATCGAGGGTCGAGGCATACTCATAAAGAAATTCGATAGTACCGTGTTTGCCCTTCCAAAGTCAGCCGAAGCCTCAAAATATCGGCCCCTCACAAGTGCACCCGGTTGATTTTCTTCGGGCGGTAACAGAGGATAGTACGCTAGATGACACGACGAACGTCACGTCACCCCCATGATCGTTAACTTCGCCGAGCGGGCCCACAACCACAACTGGGAGCTCGATCCCGTCACCCGCTCCTTGCTGGACACGGACTTCTACAAACTGCTGATGCTGCAGTTCATCTGGAAGCATTACCCCAAAACGCAAGTCTCCTTCTCTCTCTTCAACCGCACGACTTCATTCCGCCTCGCCGATATGTTCCATCGCGAGGAACTCGTCCACCAGATGGAACACGCCCGCCGCCTCAAGTTTCGCCGGTCGGAACTGGTCTGGCTCGCTGGCAACACCTTCTACGGCCGCCGCGGAATCTTCGAGCCCGCCTTTCTCGAATGGTTGGAGCGCGATTTCCGTCTTTCCGACTATCAACTCTCCGTCGAGGATGGCCAGTTCGTTCTCAACTTCGACGGCCTCTGGACCGAAACCACCATGTGGGAGCTTTATGCGCTATCGATTCTGGACGAACTGAAGACCCGCGCCGCGATGAAGAAATTGCGCGAATTCGGTCTCGACATCCTCTATGCGCGGGCGAAAACAAAACTCTGGGGCAAGATCGAAAGATTGCGCGGTGTTCCCGGCCTCGCCGTGGCCGACTTCGGAACTCGTCGCCGCCACAGTTTTCTTTGGCAGGAGTACGTCGTGAATGCCATGGCGGCCAATCTCGGCAACGCCTTCACCGGAACTTCCAACGCCTTCCTCGCCCACAAGCACGATCTCGAAGCGATCGGCACCAACGCCCACGAGATTCCCATGGTCTTGGCCGCTCTCGCCCCCGACGACGAGGCTCTTAAAGCTTCGCAATACCACGTCCTCGAATTGTGGCAAAACACCTACCACGGAGCGCTCCGCATTATGCTGCCCGACACCTTCGGCACCACCCAGTTTCTCGAGAACGCCCCCGACTGGGCCGCCGATTGGACTGGTCAGCGCATCGACAGCAAAGATCCATACATTGGGGGAGACGAATACATCGAGTGGCTCAAGGCACGAGGCCGCGATCCCCAGGAAAAGCGCGTCATTGCATCGGACGCGCTCGATGTCGACGATATCCTCGGCCTGCATGCCTATTTTGGCGGAACGCTCGCTTCAGGCCGCACCGCCGCCACAGCCAAGAACGATTTCCGCAGCGCCGCCGATTTCCACGATTCTAAAAAATGGACTCCCGGTCGCAGAATTCGTTTCAGCGCCGGTTGGGGGACCTTGCTCACCAACGATTTTCGCGGTTGCGATCCGGCTGACAGTAGCGACTTCGACCCCGTAAGCCTCATTTGTAAGGTATCGACTGTCGAAGGGAAGCCTGCCGTTAAACTGTCCGACAATTACGCCAAGGCTCTTGGAACTCCGCCGGAAATTGAACGCTACCGACGTGTCTTCGGTTCCAAAGGACTCAGTAATATTCCCGTGGTCACGTAAACCGCGTACCCTCGGAATGCCATCAAACACCAATCATTCAATGAATACCAACTCGACCCCACTCCTCCCTGATTTCATCTACGGCACCGCCTGGAAAGAAGATCGCACTCCGGCCCTCGTCGAACTCGCTCTGCGCGCCGGTTTCCGCGCCATCGATACCGCCAACCAGCGTCGCCATTACCTCGAAGCCGGCGTCGGCCAAGCCCTAGCCGCTGTCTATCGCGATGGCTTGCTCAAGAGAGCAGATCTTTTTCTGCAGACGAAATTCACTTATCAGCGCGGCCAGGATCATCGCTTGCCCTACGACCCCGCCGCCACTCTTTCCGCCCAGGTTCAGCAGTCGCTGGCCAGTTCACTCCAGCATCTCGGGACCGACTACGTGGACAGCTACGTTCTGCATGGCCCTTCATCGAATTATGATTGGACCGAGGATGACGCTGAAACGTGGGAGGCTATTCGCAAAGAACGGGACGCGGGTCGTGCCCGTCAGATCGGCGTAAGCAACGTAGCCCTGGGACACCTCCAGCGCATGCGCACCCTCCGCACTGAACTCCCGGCTTTCGTCCAGAATCGTTGTTATGCCCGCTTGGCTTGGGATGGTCCCATGCGCGACTTCTGCCGCGAGCACGGCATCGTCTATCAGGGATTTTCGCTGCTGACCGCGAATCAAGAGGTACTGCAGCATCCGGTCACCGCGGACCTCGCCAAAGCCGCCAATGCCACTCCCGCCCAAATCATCTTCAGCTTCGCTCGCAGCGTCGGTATTCTGCCGCTGACGGGAACCTCGAGTGCTGAACACATGAAACAGGATCTAAACAGCCGCGACTTGATTCTGACCGCCGAAGCCCTTGGCGCAATCGAATCCATCTCCGGCTAAGGTTAAGAGTGGAACCGAGGTGGGGACGAGCAAGTGTGGACGCGCAAGTGTGGGCAAGGGCAAGCGTGGACGCGCAAGTGTGGGGACGGGCATTCTTGCCCGTCCAAGCCGAGCGAAGCTCGGCAGCCGGCAGCAAACAAACTTCGACTACTTCCCCTGCGCCACCGCTTCCCGTTCCCCAACTTGTTGCCGCCACATCGCGTAATACAGCCCCTTCTGTTCGAGCAACTCGGCATGCTTGCCGAACTCGACAATATGCCCGCGCTCCAGAACATAGATACGATCGGCATGCATCACCGTCGAAAGCCGGTGCGCAATCAGAATCGTAATCGCCTCCTGATTCGTCGCCACCTCACGAATCGTGCGGCTGATCTCCTCTTCCGTCAGCGAATCCAGCGACGACGTCGCCTCGTCAAACACCAGCAACTGCGGATGCCGCAACAATGCCCGCGCAATCGACAACCGCTGCTTTTCGCCGCCCGAAACCTTCACGCCACCTTCGCCGATCAGCGTGTCCAAACCGCGGTCCGCGCGCGAAAGCAAACTATGCGCCGCCGCCTGATTCAACACTTCCATGCATTCCGCATCCGTCGCCGACGGATTCACAAACAGCAAATTCTCCCGGATCGATCCCGAAAACAGCTGCGTATCCTGCGTCACAAATCCGATTTTCTCCCGCAACACATCGAGATCCACGCGGTCGGATGAGATGCCGTTATACAGAATCTCTCCGCTCTTCGGCGCGTACAAACCAACCAGCAACTTCACCAGCGTCGATTTCCCCGCACCGGACGGCCCTACAAACGCAATCGTGTCTCCCCGCGCCGCGCTGA
Organism: uncultured Acidobacteriaceae bacterium; assembly: GCA_963846085.1. GTDB lineage: Bacteria > Acidobacteriota > Terriglobia > Terriglobales > Acidobacteriaceae > Acidiflorens. Next base: position 1,216,864 of record CAWJUN010000001.1, read on the forward strand.
ACCCAATCTCATCCAGCGCCAGCGCCGTCGAACTTTGATGCTGAAAGCTCACCTCTTCAAACTGCAGCGTCATCAATTCTTCCACCGGTTCAGGATCGCTCGGCCTCGGGTCTCGCGGCGTGTCGAGAATCTGCTGAAAGTTCTGCAACGAAACCTCGGTCTCCCGATAAATATTGATAACGTTTCCCAGTTCCTGCAGCGGCGTGAAAATGAAGAACGAATAAATCATCAACGCGAAAAACTGCCCAACCGTAATCTCCTGCCGGAAAATCAGATAGAGCATCAGAAACAGGATGCTCGTCCGCAGCGCATTAACCGCTGTTCCCTGAATAAAACTTAAACTGCGCAGGTATTTCACTTTCTTGAGTTCCAGGTTGAGAATCTTGTTGGTGACCCCGTTGAGCCGCACCACCTCCTGATGCGCCAGCCCCAGGCTTTTTACCAACTCGATATTGCGCAACGATTCCGTAGTCGAACCCGCCAGCGCCGTCGTCTCCGCGACGATCGTCTTCTGCATTTTCTTGATGCGCTTGCTCAACACCGAACTGATAATCCCGAGCAACGGCACCGTCAACAAAAATGCCGGCGCAATCGACCAGTGCACCTTGAAGGCGTAGATCATCACAAAGATGATGCCGATCACCGAAATAAACAGCGTATTGATCGCCGCCGTGATAAAGCGCTCCACGTCGCTCCGGACTTTCTGCAATTTCCCCAACGTTTCCCCACTCCGCTGGTCTTCAAATACCTGGTACGGCAGATCCAACGAATGGCGAATCCCATCGGAATACATCTTCGCGCCCAACCGCTGCACAATCACGTTCACGAAATAATCCTGAAAGTTCTTGGCCACCCGCGAGACGAACGCCACCCCCACCGCCGCCAACAGCAATAATCCAGCACCGCGCACGAATTGGCCCTGTGTGTACTGGTGGTATTTCGTCGCATAACTATCGATGACATGCCGAAAAATTAGCGGATCCAGAAGGGAAAATATTTGGTTGGTTGCGGCCAGGAGAAGAGCAATCACAAACAACTTCCAATACTGCTTGGAATACCGGTAAAGAAGATTCATAGGCGTCTGCGCGCAATGGCAATGCTACTGATGTTAATGCTAGAGGACAGACTTTAGATGGTATGGCGCTCGTTTCGATTCATGCAAACCACGCTCATGGCACTCACCCACAGGCAGGCGCCCGTGTCGCACGCGTAGTCTTAAGCAGTGCCGGTGTTAGCGAGCGCTTCCACCGCTTCCCACGTAGTCCCGAAGGTCACAAAGAAATCGCTCACCTTCGTTATGTCCATAATCTTCCGAACCCTCGGCTTCACTCCGGTCAATACCAGACAGCGCCCCATTTTTTGATGCGAAACATAAGCCGCTACTAGAGAACCCAATCCAACCGAATCGATGTACGGAACGTCCGACAAATCCACAATCATCGTTTCCGCGCTTTCGTGGCGGACGGCGCGCTCGAATTGCGGAGCCGTCTCGATCGTAATCGGTCCGCGTAACAACAGGATGCGCTGATCGTCCGCGACGCCCTCGTAACGTTCGACCGTGAGTTCTTGTAATGCCATAGTCAGCCGATTGTAGGACACCCGGCTCCCCCTGTCACCTGTCTGCCGAATCAAGCTAACTTTCCCCGCTATTTTCTTCGTTAGCGATCACTGCGGTTTTTTCTCGTCACCGTGGTTGTCATAAATCGAGTATTGCCCGCTCGGATGCTTCAGCTTCACCGTGATTTCCATCTCGGGCTTGTCGATCTGGTAGTCCTCGCCAAATGTCTGAAATCGGGGCATCAGCACCTGAACCCGCAACGGTCCATACGGAATACTGTCGACATTCGTCTTACCGTCCACATCGGTCTTCAATTCAATCTCTCCGCTGGCCTGTTTTCCCTTGCCTTTCACCGGATGCAGCACCACTTGTGCATTTCGCACCGGCTTCCCGTCACTATCGCGAACCACCACAAACCGCAACCTCGATGTCGGTCCATCATCTTGAGCTCCGGCCACAATAATCGCCCCAAACACGAAGAGCAGTAAAACTGCCGCCGTTCGCCGATATCTCTTCATATCTCCCTCGTTATCACAATCTGCCGCCCACGAAGATCTGCCCGCCATCAATCACTGCGGCTTCGACTCAGGCGCCTTGTTGTCGTCTGTCTTCTTCGGGTCCCCGCTGCTCCCGTAGCTTGAATACTGGCTCCCGGGACGCTTCAGCTTCACCGTAATCGACAACTCCGGCTTGTCAATTTGATAATCCTCTCCGTACGTCTGAAAGCCGGGCGCTAGCACTTGAATGCGCAGCGGCCCATAGGGAATTCCATCAATGTTCGTGCGTCCATCGTTATCCGTTTTCAATTCCAGCCCGCCACGCGACTGCTTCCCTTTTCGACCAACGGGATGAAGCACCACAGCAGCGTTTCGTACCGGCTTTCCGTTGTAATCTTTCACCACCACAAATTGCAGGTTCGACATCGGGCCATCATTATCTTGCTGCGCCACAGAAGAGCCAACCAAGACACATCCCATCAGAAGCGCGATCAGACCCGCGAACCCCAAACTCTTTCTCATGGAATCCATTCTAGAGCGTCCCAACTCTTTGCCGTTTCGGACGAGATAAGACCTCCGCATTTACTTCATTCCTCGAACCACGTACACCTGCGATAGTGTCTGCATGTAGTGATAGGCATAAGTACCGCTTTCCCCCGATATATACGAACCGCCAATGCCCGCCGTTCCAGCCGGCAGGGTATCCCCGAATGTCTTCCATAAATCCATCTTGCCCGTGACCGAATTTACCTGATAGACGTTTCCCGTCCCGTTGCTTTGCGTAACCAGAACGGCGAGCAGCGAGGCCCCGTCCGGCGACCACCCACTCACCTTGTAGTTCGAATCCAGGCCTGGAATGGGCGTCGCCTTGCCCGCGTTCGACGAGAGGTACGGTTCAATCATCCAAACGCCCCATTTCCCGTCCGGCCCCAACACTGCGGTCTTCCGACCATCGACCGATGGCACCACTCCCACAACTCCCTCAGGAGTGAGGGCCTTTGACGCGCCATCCCTAACATCAATCAGGTAATCGCGAGTCCCATGTCCTGGTTCAATTCCGCTAGCCAGCAATTGTTTGCCGCCGGCAAGCCATCTCACCTTCTGGTAGTCCACTTTGTCGTGGGTTAACTGCCGTGCTTCTCCCGCTCCGGTCGGCACGAGCCGTAGCGGTCCACCCTTGGCCGGTTGCGTGACCACCCATCGTCCATCTGGAGAGATGGCTAATCCCGCTCCCTCGCCGATTCTCACCGGAGGAGACCCATCCGTGTCGCGCACAAAAACCGTGTAATTCGGACCTCCGCCTTCGCCCGCCTCTTCAAACAAAACCTTTCGTCCATCGGGCGTCAGATCGCCCAGAATTGACCAATCAAACCAGCCCAGTTCATGCTCTTCTTTCCCGCCAGGAGGCATTCCACGAATTCCGATGCGCCGGTGATGCGTGACCATCAGCGCGACCCCGCTCCGAATGTCTTCCAGCCACATGCCGCCAGGCACGTTCGCAATCGCTCGCAGCTTGCCCGACAGCGTTACCGCCCGCGGATTCGAGGCGCTGCCTTTGTTCGAAGCTGTAAACCAGATCTCGTTTCCGCGCGGCGACCAAACCACTCCCTCCACCGCGATCCATCCCGGGGACAGAATCTTCTCGCTATTCTTCTCCTTGCTATCCGCCGCAACCACCGCAATCACTCCCCGGTCATCGCCAACCGCATTTTGGTGATCCGCAAATGCTACCCATTTTCCGTCCGGCGAAATCTTCGGATGGCTAATCCAGTTTGCGCCGTCGAACAATACCTTCCCGATCGGATATTCCAACTGCCAGTGAGCCGTCTCTGGAATGAAACGGATCACCGCCATGTTTTCCCCATCCGCCGCCCAATCTGCGTCTTGCACGTTGTCCAGCACTTCGCGCGGCGCCCCCCCGCTCATCGAGATCCGTGCCAGAGTGCCCACTTGGGCAAACCCGCTGAGAATGACTGACTTCAGCCGGACCGCCAACTCCCCACTCTTCGAAATTGACAGCAACTCTGCACCCTTCACCCCTAATTCCCGCGCACCCGGATCGTCGACCCGTCCCATGTACAACTGGTTCTCGCCTCCATCCCATGAAGCGCTATAAACGATGCTTCCATCCGGAGTGAAACGCGCGTTCCCAATGGAACCGGTACGAAATGTGATCGCCTGGAACTCCGGGAGCGGCGCCTGCCCACTGCCTCGACCCCACCACCAGCCCAGTCCCGCCATCAACCCCGCTAGCACGAGCACGCCCGCGATCTCCCTCAGTTTGCTGTGCGCGGAAGGTCGTTCCGCATCGACAACCGCCGCAGCTCCCGATTCTGCGATCGCCGACTGCACCACCGAAGCTTGCGCACCGGTCTTCCCCACCGCCGAACTCAGCGCCGAACTATCATTCAACGCTTCCAGGTTGAAAGCCAAATCTCCAGCCGACTGAAAGCGCAGTGCCGGACTCTTCTCCAGGCAATGCCGCACCATCCGCTCCAACGCCGGTGGCACATTGCGCGCAGTCTCCGAAAGCTCTGCCGGTTCTTCCTTCAGAATCGCGCTCATCGTTTCCGCCGGACTCTCTCCTTCAAACGCTCGCCGTCCCGAGAGCATCTCGTACAGAATCGATCCAAAGGCAAAGATGTCCGACCGATGGTCCGCCGGTTTCCCCCGCACCTGTTCCGGAGACATATATCCGACCGTCCCCATCACCTGACCCGGCTCCGTATTCACTTGCACGGTGGGAGCATCCGCTCCTGCGTCAGTCTCCGGACGCGTCAGCTTCGCCAAACCAAAGTCGAGAATCTTCACCCGGTCATCGTTGGTCAAAAATAGATTTTCTGGCTTCAGGTCGCGATGTACGATTCCTTTTTCGTGCGCCGCCGCCAATCCGCGCGCCACTTGCAGCCCGTACTCAATGGACTTCCGGCTTGTGAGAGGCCCGCTCCGAATGCGCTCGCGCAGAGTTTGTCCTTCGAGCAGCTCCGAGACGATGTACGGAGCACCACGCTCCTCGCCAATATCGAAAATCGACAGAATATTCGGATGATTCAGCGCTGCCGCCGCCCGCGCTTCCTGCACAAATCGCTGCAACCGCACGGGATCCGCAGAAAACGAAGTGGGCAATACTTTGATGGCAACGACGCGATCGAGCCGCGCATCGCGCGCGCGGTACACTTCGCCCATTCCTCCAGAACCCAATAAGGACTGGATATCGTACGGGCCCAGTTTCGTGCCTGCAGTGAGAGCCATCTGAGTCCCGGATTATATCGGACCGGCCGCCCGCTCTACAGAGTTTCAAAGAGCAAAAAAGGCCCGCCAAAAAACTGGCGGGCCCAAAAGTGCCACAGGACTTCCATCCCTGGGCACCTACGGTGTGCAGCCACCGACATAAGCGCAGTTTTCATCCTCCATCATGATCGAATACCGACCCGCGTTTCCGGACGTACCATAAAGGAACGGAAACGAAATGTCCGTCTGGCCATCGTCCGCCAGCATCGTGATGATCGCGGTCGAAGATCCAGCGTTGCCCGGATAGAACAACGTTCCCTTCCCGTCATAAGCGTAGTTGTAGCCCAGAAATTCGAAAATGTAATTGCCCAGCGGATACAGATTGCTGCCATTGCAACACGGACGCTCCACAATGTATTCCGCGCTGCTTCCCACAACTCCAGGCCCGCTCTTGTAAGTCAGACCAAAGGTACCCGACCACTGCTGCGTGATGTCTTCCACAAACACGAATTGTTCGGAAGTTCCCGGAGCTCCAAACGTAACCGCCTCGAAATCATCTCCAGGATTTACGGTGCAGAGACTCGATCCGCAATAGATCGCCAGAATCGAATAGCTGGGATACCACTCCACCCATCCATAAGTCTGTACTGCGCCACCGCAGCCGCCGCCGTCCCAATAGTCTGCCGTTCCACCCTGCACTACATCACCGTTGTAAAGCCCGTCAATGCCGTTCCACGTAACTTCAAACCACGGACCGTCTGAACATGGGATGTTGCCGAGTGGATGGTTGGGAACCGGCACATTCCAGAACGAAACAACTTCGTCGAACGAGGTGTTGTTGTTCCATTTCGTCAGTTTGTTGGTGTTCGCAATGCCGCTCCAGTTTCCCGAAGTGTACGAAACCGTGCCGTCGACGTTCGAATTCACCGCTGCGCCCGATTGCATATTTGTACTCGAATACGGCAGCGCTTTGACGTCCACCGCGTGCGTCTTTAAGGCTTGCATCGCTTTTGTCCAATGCTGCAACGACTTCTCATCACTTCCATCCGGACGCTGTGGCAAACCATAATTGAGCAACTCACGATTGCTTGCGGTCAACGGATTGAAACTCTTCGGCGGCGCCGGAAACGCATGCACCCCCTGCACGCTCGTATTGATCTTGGGCGCCGTCGCCATAATCGCGTTCGCGTCCTCCCGCTGCGCCATCGAAACCGTTGAGAGGCTCAGTACCATCGCTGTCGTTGCCGCCGCCACCATCGCCTGGTTCAAAAATTGCCAACTCTGCTTCTGCATAACTTGTTCTCCTTCCCCTCGAGGGGGAACGTTAGGGCCAGAACTGTCCCATTGAGCCAAGACCATTCGCACGGTCGCGAACGGGCCGACAGCCCGAGGGAATTCCTCCTGGCGAGTTACGTTTTGACTTTCGAAGAATTCAGCAACAGGGAATGCAGTGAGGCACTATGGGGAAGCGTAGTGGCCTACGCCGACTTACGCACTTTAGCTCATTTCCAAACTTAGTCAAGTGAATTTGTATGTACGAACGAAAATAAATACCCGCGAATTTAGCGGCTTTTCTGAAACGAAATCCAGCTTTTTATCACCCGGACAACCGTCGCAACAATGGACGATTCTCATTCCCCGTTTCAGCGCGGCGTTTGCCACGAACTCAACGATCGCGGAGAAGATCGCCGCTACAGTTCCGGCGCCATTTTCTGATCAGATTCCGGAAGATAGCGTCTCGGCTTATTGCGAGCCCGGTGAGCCCTGAGCATAGTCGGGCAGTAAAATGTCTTACGCTCCGACAATATGCTTCAGCTTCGGCCGGTTGTGAATGATCAAGGTCGATCCCTTTAACTCCGCCATTTGCTTTCGCCTGAATTCCGACAGGAGCCGCGTAATCGTCTCTCGGCTAGTCCCCACGAGCTGCGAAATCTCTTCATGCGTCAGGGCCAGTCGGACGCGGACGGTCCCATTGCTATTCTCTCCATCGGCTGCGGTTTCCAGCAGGAATCGCGCGAACCTCTGCGAAACCGAGTGCGACAACCCGATCGAACGCACCACCCCATAAGCGGCAGAACAATCGCGTGCCAAATGCTGCGTGGCATGAATCGACGCGTCCGCATGCCCTTTAAGAAAACGCAGAATATCGTCTCTTCCCACAAAGTCTAACTGGCAGGGCTCCATCGTCTCCACCGTCAGTTCGTAAGGACCGCCCGAAATTACTGCATGCAGCCCCAAGACTTCGCCGGCCTCGGCGATACGGACGATCAAAGTCTTCCCTTCCCGCGAGGTGGTCGAAAGCTTGGCGCGTCCCCGGCACAGAATGAAAACTCCCCAGGGATTTTGTCCCTCGACCAACACAACCGAATGCTCGGGGAAAACCGCAGCGTGCTTAATGTGATTGAATGCAGCCACCGACGACTCTGAAAGATCGCAGAAAAAACTGCGCGTGCGCAGTTTACAACTCAAGCAGCTCTCAACACAGTTCAAAGACGGCATTAGCGGCGCTCCTCGATTTTCTCTCGCACAGGCTGACATGCGCGAAGTAAAACCGCCACGCTCGGAAGGATCACTGTCAGTAGAGGTCCGGAATGGTCGCTTCGCACAGAGTGGAAGGTGATTGCAATTGCTTGTTAAGCACGCCGACCGCCAGATTTCGATTGTTCCGTTTTGGGCCTAATCCAGCGACTTGGGTTATTGCATCCCCGATTCGCTCCTTTACGTTCGACGGATATTTGACAGCCCTGCCGTCATTCCGGCAACCCATGCCTGTAGACCTCCTGGACCGCTTCCCCATTGCGAACGGCGCCGCTGCCTCCGAGCGTTGAAGCCAGCAAAGCGGATCCTACCGCGTCCCCATCGGGGGAATAGCGGCCTTCTTCCCTCTTTTGATACCAGTCGGGACTTCGCATCGGCGTTGGACTCCGTGGGCCTTCGGAAATCGTCGCCGCGTATAGCTTGTATACCACTGATTAAACATAACTTACACATTAACGACTCGGGGCCTTGACAACTCCTCACTCACATTCCTATAATTAGCACTCGTGGCAGTCAAGTGCTAACAGCCCTCGTTTTTCAAGGTAGACTCGAATCCAAGCAAACCAAACTTTAGATCACCACTCTTGAAAGGAGTACGCAACTATGGCTACTAAATTTACCCCGCTGCATGATCGCATTCTGATCCGGCGTGTGGAAGAAGCTGACACCACCCGTGGCGGCATCATTATTCCCGATTCCGCAAAAGACAAGCCGCAGGAAGGCGAAGTTGTTTCCGCCGGCAAAGGCAAGATCAACGAAGAAGGCAAGGTCCGTCCCCTCGATGTAAAAGAAGGCGACCGCATCCTCTTTGGCAAGTATTCGGGCACCGAAATCAAGATTGATGGTGAAGATTTCATCATCATGCGCGAAGAAGAAGTACTCGGCATCCTCACAGGCGCCACCACCCCGGCCAAGAAAGAAACCGCCGGATCGCGCAAGTAGCTTTCAGCCGTCAGCCATCAGCCGTCAGCGAAACCAAAATCGCGACGAACGCGGGTGGGCGGCAGTCAGGAACCGGTGAGAGGTCAGCAAGAATTGTCAGAGCCATTGAGATTTAACTGATGGCTGATGGCTGATAGCTGACAGCTAACCAAAAGACTTCCCGCAGGCCAGTCCTGCAATCGAACTTGAGGAGATAAAGAAATGGCAAAGCAAATTGTTCATGGAGAAGAATCCCGCCAGGCGATTCTTCGCGGCGTCAACCTTCTGGCTGATGCTGTGAAAGTTACCCTCGGCCCCAAGGGCCGCAACGTTGTTATTGAAAAGAAATTCGGATCGCCCACCATCACCAAGGACGGCGTTACCGTAGCCAAAGAAATCGAATTGCCCAACGGCATCGAGAACATGGGCGCCCAGATGGTCCGCGAAGTTGCTTCGAAGACCTCCGACGTCGCTGGCGATGGCACCACCACCGCTACCGTTCTTGCCCAGGCAATCTATCGCGAAGGCGTCAAAACCGTAGCTGCTGGCGCCAATCCAATGGCCATCAAGCGCGGCATTGAAAAGTCCGTCCTGCTCATCACCGGACGCGTCGACAAAGAAGGCAATCGCGAGAAGGGCGAACTCGACCGCTTCTCCAAGCCCGTCACCGGCGACATGATTGCCCAGGTGGGCACCATCTCCGCCAACAATGACGAGACCATCGGCAAGATCATTGCCGAAGCCATGAAGAAAGTCGGCAAAGACGGCGTCATCACCGTCGAAGAGTCGAAGACTCTCGACACCCAGCTCGACGTTGTCGAAGGCATGCAGTTCGACCGCGGCTACCTCTCTCCGTACTTCGTTACCGATCCGGAGCGCATGGAGTCCGTGCAAGAGAACGCCTACATCCTCATCCACGAAAAGAAAATCAGCTCCATGAAAGACCTGCTCCCCTTGCTCGAGCAGATCGCCAAGGGCGGCAAGCCGCTCCTGATCATCGCTGAGGACGTCGAAGGCGAAGCACTCGCCACCCTCGTCGTCAACAAACTGCGTGGCACGCTGCAAGTCTCGGCCGTCAAGGCTCCTGGCTTCGGCGATCGTCGCAAGGCCATGTTGCAGGACATCGCAACCCTGACCGGCGGCAAGGCCATCACCGAAGACCTCGGCATTAAGCTCGAGAACGTTACCCTCGCCGACCTCGGACAAGCCAAGAAAGTCACCATCGACAAAGACAACACCACCATCGTCGAAGGCAAAGGCAAGCCGGGAGACGTGCAGGGCCGCGTCAAAGAAATTCGCGGACAGATCGAAAAGACCACCAGCGACTACGACCGCGAGAAGTTGCAGGAGCGGTTGGCGAAGCTGGTCGGTGGCGTAGCCGTAATCAAAGTCGGCGCCGCAACCGAAACCGAAATGAAGGAAACGAAAGCCCGTGTGGAAGATGCCATGCACGCCACCCGCGCAGCCGTTGAAGAAGGCATTGTCCCGGGCGGCGGCGTCGCGCTAGCGCGTTGCGTAGCGGCTCTCGACAAGCTCAAGCTGGAAGGTGACGAGCAGATCGGTGTCAACATCGTGAAGCGCGCCATCACCGAGCCGCTGCGCCAGATCGCCGAGAATGCCGGCGAAGAAGGTGCCATCGTGATCGGTAAGATCCACGATTCGAAAGACAACAACTACGGCTACAACGCTCTGACCGGAGAGTACGAAGATCTGGTCAAGGCGGGCGTGCTCGATCCGACCAAGGTAGTGCGCACCGCACTCACCAACGCGGGATCGATCGCCGCGCTGATGCTCACGACCGAAGCCCTCGTTGCCGAGATTCCGGAAGAGAAGAAGAACTCTCCCGCTCCCGGTGGCCACGGCGGTGGCGGCATGGGCGACATGTACTAAGACTAGCCGTCAAGGCAAACGCGCCTTCGGCGCAAAAACCTAAAAGCCCCGCTCGATTTCTCAAAGAGCGGGGCTTTTTGTTGTTGTGAGTTTTTGGGTGGCGCAGCCCTCGCGCTAACCTAGGAGGGCCTTTGGGTGGCGCAGCCCTCGCTCTAACCTAGGAGGGCCTTTGGGTGGCGCAGCGCTTTCAGCGCTGCGTTCACACCCCCACCACCCCCGACGGCTTTAGCCGCTGAGGCGAGCGGGATGCCGCCCTGCATTGCCATGATTCCCAAGCCAGTTCTCTCAGACAAGCAACAGTCCGAGCTTCGGGAACTTCTACAGCATCAGATTCCACCTCAAATTTAGCAAAACCCCGCCCTAACCTAGGAGGCCCTTTGGGTGGCCCAGACCTCGCTCTAACCTAGCAGCGCCTTTGGGTGGCGCAGCGCTTTCAGCGCTGCGTTCAACCCCTACCACCCCCGACGGCTTTAGCCGCTGAGGTGAGCCATCCAGCGGACTAGGAGCGCCTTGGGCTGGCGCACCCCTCGGCTTTTGGGTGGCGCAGCGCTTTCAGCGCTGCGTTCACACTCCCACCACCCCCGACGGCTTTAGCCGCTGAGGCACTGCATCCAACTCCACCCCCGCCGCAGCAGAAGAGTAAGGATACATCTCAGGCCCGGCAGCCAACCCCCTCTTCACCGGATTCAAATGAATGTACCGCCGGAAAGCACAATACTCCTCCCCATCCCTCACGCGGTGATCATGAAAACTCTTCTCCCAGATCTCCCCGCCGAACCCCAACTCTCTCTTCGCCCGAAAAGAAAATCCGCCCTTGATTAGCTGCAGCCCCCTTTCCAGACTCTCTGTAGGAGTAATCAGTAAATGAAAATGGTCTGGCATGAGCACAAATTCATGTAACAAGTATCTGTGCTGCGTCCGATAAGAGAAGAGAACATCCAGGAACAACCGAGCCATGCGTTCCGACTGAAACAAACTATGCTTTTGAAAAGTATTGGCGGTAATAAAGTAAGTACTAAACCCAGTATTGCCTCTGCGCGGCGCAGCCATCAATCACCTCAGCGGCCAAAACTCGACTCGCATCTATGCCTGTTTTTGGGTGGCGTACCCCTCCGCCCTTTGGGTGACGCACCCCTCGGCCTTTGGGTGGCGTACCCCTCGGCTTTTGGGTGGCGCAGCGCTTCAGCGCTGCGTTCACACCCCCACCACCTCCGACGGCTTTAGCCGCTGAGGTGAGCGGGATGCCGCCCTGCATTGCCACCCCTTTAGGCGTGTAGCGCTCGGCTTTTGGGTGGCGCAGCGCTTCAGCGCTGCGGTAAAGGCCTTATTTGATCGAGCCTTTAGGCGCTGAGGCCCCACGCTCTGCAAGAGAAAGACTTTCGCCGGCACCTCCTAAGCCGTGCCCTGGGAGCAAACTTATCGCAACGCTGAAGCGCCGCGCCACCCAAAAACACAAATCTTGCTCAAAACGGCGGGGCGGCGGTATCAAAATGGGAATGCCGAGCGCTCGCGTTCCCCTCAGCGACGTACAAATAGTGATTTGGAGCGAATCCTGCCAGTCCAGCAGCCCCGCGTGAGCGAACTCACTCGCGACAAGCTTTCCACCCTAAGTGTCGCCCGCTTGCTCCTGTATGGCTGCCCCCTTGGGAGCTGAAGCACAGGTCAAGCTCAACAGATTCGCGCGAATGCAGCAGCCTGTTCCGCAGAAAGGCCCGCTCCAAGCGGCCTTTCCAAATAACATTTGACACCCCGCCTTATAATAAAAATAGACACAAAATAAAATAGATAGGCGCGCCGTTCTCCACTTATAACTCCCGCGCCCGCCGTGACCAATCCGGCAGAGAAGGAAGTAACAACCATAACTATCTCACAATCAAGACTTTACCTATAACTATCTTTCTTTCAAGACTTTGCCGCCTAACCGCCGCTAAGTCGATGATTCTAATATACCGACGCACAGGGGGGGTACCCCTTACTAACATTGGCCAGCGCTAGATCGCAGCCAACTCAGGAGCACTTATGTCAGACTTAGCAGCACCTCGTTGCAACCACATCAAAGTCAGCGGAACACAATGCGGTTCGCCCGCTCTTCGCAACAAGAAGTTCTGTTTCTACCATCAGCACAATCGTCGCGTGCTTGTCGACTGTTACTACAACCCGGAAGAGTACGCGACCGGAGAAATCAAACTCCCCATTTTTGAGGACGCGCACTCCATTCAGAACGTCATCCACCAGGTCGTGCAGATGGTCCTGCAAAAGCGGCTCGAACGCCAAACCGCCGGCCTGATCCTCTACGCGCTCCAGATCGCATCATCCAATCTAAAGCGCATGGAACTCGAAAAGCCGCAACCAGAGCAGATTGTCACCGATGTCGAACCTGCCGATCCCATCGCGGACCCCTTCAGCGAAGACTTTCCACGCGAGACCATCCAGGCCTGTATCGGTTCACAGCAGGTGCCCCACACATCCGCGTCTTCGGCAAATGTGTGGGTGTCCGCACCATCCCGGAATTCTGCAGACCACTACAAGTCCCGCTCCGCTTCCGTTAGCAGTCGAGCGATGGTCGCCGGAGCACCACGGACCCTCATCCCATCTTTTGAGCGATCGTGATGGTGTAACCGTCGACATCTTCAAAGGCAAATTCCTTCATGCCATAGAACTGATCGGTAACAGGCATGGAGACTTTGGCTCCCGCTTTCTGTACGCGATCGAGCACCGATTGCAGGCTGTCGACTTCCATGTAGAGTGTGAGGCTCGCTCCGATCGTTGCAGCCAGTTTGGGATATTCAGCGGCTACCATTTTCTGGTCGTTGAAGAAAATCTCTACTGCACCATTGGAGACCGAGGCAAAGACGTAGGGTGATTGCTCGGGAACGGTGATGGCTCTTTCCAGCCCGAGAATTTCGCCGTAAAACTTGAGGCTGGCTTCGACGTTGCGGACGACTAGATTGGGCGTAAGTTTCAAGATCTGCATAATGCTCCTTTCGTTATTGTCAGATCGATGGTCAGATCGATGGTGAGATCGATCGTAAAATTGTCTTGAAATGGATTCCGGACGGTGTGTGAGGACGATCGGCACACAACTCCGGTGTGCTCGCATCGCCTCCATCCACGACCCTTGCGAGGAAGGACGTGAGTAGGAACCCTCATTGTGTGTGGCTCCGGTTCAATCGCCCGAACGGAGCGCGGGTCCCGCGAGGTACGGCAGAAATAATACCACGAAGGCGCAACCACCTCGCAAACGTACAATAACTTCTCGTTCAACACACGGAGGCGCGATGGGTCGCGGTCTATTTTTTCCAAAAGGTTTCGAGGCGATCCTGGATTCTCTAAGAACGGCCATCGCCGCAGTCGCCGCGATGCTGCTCGCTCGTCTGATGAAACTACCTGAATTTTATTGGGCTCCAATTTCGACAATCGTGGTCATTCAATCCACCATCCCTCCGCTGACGCTGGGATGGCAACGATTCCTCGGAACCGCATTGGGAGCGGTCGTCGGCGCGTCCATCGCTTCTTTTTTTCATCCAAGCGCCGCCATCTACGCCGCTGGAATTTTGTTGTGTGGATTGCTCGCGTATTCGTTGCGTGCCGGAGGCGCTTACCGGTTCGCCGCGATCACTTTGACGATCGTCCTCTTAATTCCGCGAGTGCGAGGTCCGTGGGTAACCGCCTGGCATCGCTTCCTCGAAGTGTCCCTGGGGATTGTCGTCGCTCTCGTCGTCACCGTCGTGTGGCCGCTGAAAAAGAAGCTGTGATGGGCAGTTTGAAATTCTTATTGAGTGTGCTCTGGACTCGGAGGATCCTGAAGCGATGCGATCAGGCGACGGACGTAGCAACTTTCGTGTACGGGCTTACCGTCTTCGTCGGTTTTGGAGGTCTCGAGCCGGATCGGCCTGTTGCAGATGGAGCAGATCGGGGATTCCATAAATCACCACGAATGCAAAGGGATACTCAGGTTAAATTTAGCACTTTTGTGCGGTAGCGTACAGTTCGACACCGTACAAAGAGCGAACAAGAAGCGTCTAGCCGCGCCCCTCGGAGGGTCTGCGCCTACCGCGTGTTGTTCCCTGGAGTTTGCTAATCGTCCGACAGCTTGCGATAGCAGTCGAGCCATTGGCTGCGCACCGCTTCCCACGTATAGCGCTGCGATTCCTCGTAAGCATCGCGAGCGAGGTTTGAGGCAAGTTCCGGATCGCGCAGCAGACGAATGACATTGGCCGCGAGCGCTTTTTCATCGGCAACGGGGGATAGCAAGTCCAGTGCGCTCGTGCTCCACCAGATACGGCATGCATTCGGGCGAGGTTGTGACAACGGGAGTTCCCGAAGCGAAGGCCTCGATCACCGACAGCGGCATGTTGTCGAGCCATGAGGCATTGATGAAGATATCGGCCGCGTCGTAGCATTTCCCGATCTCCTGATGCGGAGTAACTCCGACGAAGTTGACTCCTGTCAGGTTCCAGGTCTCGCACTAGCTTGCGGATATCTTCTTCGAGCGGGCCGTTGCCGACGAGATCAAGTTGTGCTTCTGGATATTGTTTTTTCACTTCAGCGAAGGCGCGAACGACGACATCCACGCTGTAATAAGCGGAGAATCCGCGAGTGCACACCAGATGAGGACGCAAGGGGTTCCGGTCACGATACCGAAACTGAGTCAGATCAACGATGTTCGGAACAGCGCTGGACGAAAGATTGAATTCGCGGAAAACGTCGACCAGGTATCCCGATGGAACCACAATTTTATCGACGCGAGAAAGAACGAACTTCGCCGAGCGGAAGCGCTGCAGATGATCGCGCAGTTCTCCACTGTGATAGTTGATGAGGCTTTTGCAAGAGCGCAACTTCGCAGCCAGAGCCGCAGGAGCGGGAGCTAGCAGAAACGACCAATAGGATGCGGAGAAGATGTGGGCAATGTCGGCTCCCTTAAGCCCGCGCCACAAATCGATGAAGTAGATCGGCTCGCGCAACAGCGTACGAAGGCCGGGAATGCCTTCTGCCCAGCGCAGGATTCCGGGAAACTGCGGATCGACTTCGAGAAGACTGATGTCGATGTCAGGATCGTTGGCCCAGTGGCGGAGCAGCAAGTCGGCCTGTACGGATTGTCCGCCAACGTAACGCAGGCTGGGAGCGACGATGACGACGCGCACCCGCTTCGATTGGACAAGCTTGCCGCCGACGGAACTGTGCTGGTTCGACTCGCTCATGCGGTTGCAGGCCTTCGATGCTTCTTGCGAAGAAGCATCGTGTACAAGTCCGAATAGCGTTGGCGCACTTTTTCGAGGCTGAAGTTTTCTTGTGTGAACTGACGGGCATTCTGCCCGAGCCGTTGGCGCAGCGCAGTATCCGAGAGAAGCTTTGTCGACGGCATCGGCGAAGCCAGCTTCGTTGCCGGCGGAGATCAGCGCTCCGCGCTGATCGTTGACCAGTTCCGAATTGCCTCCTACGTTGTAGGCGACGACGGGAAGCGCCGCGGCCATCGCTTCAAGGATGACGTTCGACAGGCTCTCGGAATCGGACGGATTGACCGCGATGTCTATTGAGGCAAGAACTGCAGGCATATCCTGACGATCGCCGAGGAAGATGACGCGTTCGCCGATGCCAAGGCTTTCCGCTTCTCTTTCCAGTTCACCGCGCAGCGGGCCATCGCCAGCGAGCAGGAATTCGGTATCAGGCAGGCGCTGATGGACCTTAGCGGCGATGCGCAGGAATCCAGAATGGTTTTTATAACGATGATTCATGCGTGCGACCATGCCTACGCGCAGTACGCCAGATTGCTTCGGCAGGGCTGCGGGTGCCGAATCGAATACTTCGGATGGCAGAGCATTTCCAATCACTGCGATTTTATCTGGAGCGAATCCCGACGCAATCAGCCGATCGGCAGCAGCTTGAGAGTTGCAGACCACAGCGTCGCACCAGCGAAATGCCGCCATCTGCGTTCGGAATTGCGCCGGAGTCATCAAGTCTCCAATCTGCCGATGGCTGCCGATGACGACAGGAACGCGTGCGAACTTAGCGGCGGGGATGAGAACAAGGTTGGCGTAGAAATCAAAGGCGTGGACGACTTCGATACGGCGCTGCCGAAGGTAGCGACTGAGATTGAGCCGCGAACGCAACGAGCGCCATCCGAAGAGGCTACCACCGAGTGGAAACTGCGCGGCTTCCGGGAAGTGATGAGCCAGCGGTCCACGACGGCTGACACAGCCTAAATATGTTTCAAAATTCGGAGCGACGAGATTCTGCGCGAGTACGGTGAACTGGCGCTCGGACCCTCCCGTCTCGAACGTATTGACCATCAGAAAGAGTCTGATGGGTTCGTCGGGAAGATAGGGAGAAGAGCTTTTGCTCATGTGGTCGCGATACCCGAGGTTCGTGGATCGCCCGATCGCAGCCTTCGGACGCGCTCAATATCTGACCAATCTAATTTGAAGCGACCAACACGATAAGCTCGCACCCAATCATCCTCCCACCGGAGCGGAGGCGAGTGGCGCGGAATTCTTGACTTGGCGGCGCGAGTCGGCGACAACGGCCAGCGAGAAGAGCCCAGCGGGCTTGACGTACCGTTCGAGGAAGTTGCGATGCCAAAGTTCGAACATCAGCAGACGCCAGATGCGTCCCGTCATGGTCTTGCCGCGCACGAGATGATCGTCCATCAATTTGCGAACGCCGTTCGCGTCAAAGTACCCGCGTTCAAGCGTACGTGGCTCGAGCAGAATCATCAGCATGTCTTTAAGTTCGTTGCGCATCCAGTGGACGAGCGGCAGAGAAAATCCCTGCTTCTGCCTGTAAATCGCTTCGTGAGGAACGCCAACCCGCTCCGCCAGCTTTCTCAAAATATATTTTTGCTGCTTGCCGCGTAGTTTCCACTCGGGTGGAAGGCCAGCGACCCACTCGACGAAGAGGTGATCGAGAATGGGAACACGAACCTCGAGCGAATTCAACATGCTCATGCGATCCACTTTGGCCAGGATGTCCGCGACCATGTACGTCTTGGTATCAACGTAGAGCAACTGGTCAACGGGATCTTTCGCCGGCGCCTGCGCAAAATAACGACGCAGGACATTGGCAGGATCGTCGTTGTCATTTAAGATGCGGCGAAAATCCGGCGACAGCAGCGGTGTATCGCGTTCGAAGGCGGGCAGGAAGGACAGGTGATCAATGTAGCGTTCCTGCCACGGCAGCGAAACGTTGTAGCTGAATTTTCGCCCTTGCATGCTGTTCGGCAGACGCGGAAAAACCTGATCGCGGAAGAATTTGCGCGCCCATCCGGGAATGCGCTCGAAGATGCGGCGCTCGTCGTGAATGCGATAGCGATCGTATCCGGCGAACATCTCGTCGCCACCATCGCCGGAAAGCGCGACGGTCACATGCTGGCGCGCCATTTGAGAGACGTAGTAGGTCGGCAGCATGGAGGAGTCGCCGAACGGTTCTTCGAGCGAACTGGTCAGGTGCGCAACCGTCTGCACCACATCCGGTTCGAGAATCATCTCGTGATGGTCGGTGTTGAACTTCTGGGCAACAACGCGGGCCCAATGGGCTTCGTTGAAATCGTCTTTCTTGAATCCGATGGAGAAAGTCTTGACTGGCGTGGAACTCGCCCGGGCCATCATGGCAACGACCGTCGAGGAGTCGGTTCCTCCGCTGAGAAATGCGCCGAGCGGTACGTCGGAGATCAGGCGAATCTTGGTCGCTTCAAAAAGACGCTGCTCTAATTCTTCAAGGCACTCTTCTTCGTTCTTGGGAGCGTGCGTATTGTATTGGGGAATGTCCCAGTACTGGCGGGTGCGAATCTTGCCGTCCTGAAATTCGAGAATGTGGCCGGGCGGGAGCTTGCAGATTCCGGTGTAGGCCGTGATGGGTTCGGGGACATATCCGTAATAGAGATATTCGAGCAGTCCCTGCGCGTTGACCTCGGCGAGTTCGGGAGCGACGGCGAGGATCGATTTGATTTCGGATGCGAAGTAGAGATTCCCCTTGTGAAATGCGTAGTGCAGAGGCTTCTTGCCGAGGCGGTCGCGAGCGAGGGTCAGTTTGCGCTTCGTCTTGTCGTAGATGGCAATCGCGAACATGCCGCGCAGTTTGTTCACGCAATCCGCGCCCATCTCTTCGTAAAGATGAATAATGACTTCGGTATCGCAGTGGCTGCGGAAGGTATGGCCGCGGCGTTCGAGCTCGGGACGAAGTTCGGGGAAATTGTAAATTTCGCCGTTGAAGACGATCCATGAGGTGCGATCTTCGTTGAAAACGGGCTGATGGCCTCCGGAGAGATCGATGATGCTGAGGCGGCGCATGCCAAGACCGGCGCCATCCGCGACGTAGAGTCCCTCGTCGTCAGGACCGCGATAAACGATCTGGTTGCACATCTCGTGCACCAGCGCTTCGGTGATGTTGCTCTCGCGAGTTGTGCTGACGACTCCAGCGATTCCGCACATGATCTTTTTGGCCAGTGGGGCTTAGCGGCGAAAATTTTCCTTTAGGTTGTGCAGGCCACGGAGGGCTAAAGCCTCCGCGCCCTTTCGAGTCAAAGATAATTTCTCGGATGACACGGCTACATCGGCGATGCGTTTGAAGCGGTAGTCGCGATAATCTCCGGGATTGCCTTCGCGCCCGTCGCAGGCGGCGATGAGAATATTGGTCATCTCACGCGCCGTGACGAAGTGCAGAGTCTCTTTTCTTTCACCAGCGCCGCCGACTAGCTGCGATAGAAATTTAAGGAAGGAGTCGCCGATGACGCTGTCTTTCTGATTCGGGTTCATGCTGTGGCAAAACAGCTTGATGAAAAGCCAGTCGGGACGGCCGTTTACGTGAATGTCGGCCTGCTTCCAGAGCGAGTAGCGGTGCATACTTGGAGGGTTCGGGCCCGTAATCGCTCCGTTCTCGAGAATCGGCCGGAAAGAATTGAGTGTCCGGCGCATGTCGGCTACCAGCGGGCCTTGGATCATGAGCGGAAGGATCTCGGGACGTCGCCCGACTGTCAGATCGTGACCCTCGCGGTGCGGCGCGGAGTGATCGAGCGGCCGACTGCATTCGTAGACGGAGTTGATCTTGGCGATTTGCGCGCCGTGCCAGATGCCGCTGGGCATGGTCAGGTCGGCGTAGCATCCGGTTTCGGCGAGGACCTGCAACTCGGAATCGACGCCGCAAAAGCGTCCGCCGGCCGAATTGGCGAGCGCGAAATTGCCGTGAACGAAGGCGTAGCTGGGAGTGCGCGATCCATCTTCGACGGCCAGACAGCGATGGCGGTAGGCGAGCCGGTCGCGGTATTCGGTAAGAATGCGCCGCGTATTTTCGGCGGTGTCGGGATGCGGGAAACCGTGGTGGAGATGGACTTCGACCTCTCCCCATCCGGCGTGGCAATGATCCGCCAGCATTTCGACAAGACCCTCGTCGTATTGTTCGGCGGGATAGAAGTAGGTGTGGACGAATGGACGGCCATCGTGGTCACGGTAGCTGTCGATGGCTTTGGGATACTCGCGCGCCCACCATTCGAGGCGGCGTTCCTGCTCGGGGCGCGGGACGCGGTTCTGTCCATCTTCAGGATCGATGGCAGGCTCGAAATGATCGGCCAGCGCGATGATCACGTGCGCCGAGCCAGAAGGCGACGGTTTGAGGGCGCGCAGGCTCGCCGACGGCAAGACTTTTCTGGCATAGACGAATTTTTGTGCTAGACCCATTCGTTTGTTCGCTGTGGACCAGAATCGAGCTTAGCTTCGTCGCATCGGCTTGCGGCCGCGTACGGCGATGGAAATGTCTCCGACACGCATGTCTTCCATGCCCATCGCTTCATACCATTTGAATACTTGTTCGTAAGTATGTTTGGACTGATATTTCGGAGAATACCAATCGAACGTGTCGAGCATGCGCGCTTCCGGATCCTTCTGGCGGTTCACCGGAAAGACGTGATGAATCGCACCCGCTGCAGGTGGACCGACAAGCGGGACGCGCTTCAAGCCCTGATTCAAATTGTAGAAAAAAGGCACGGCCACTTTGAGAATGCCGTGCAGGCGCTCAGGCTTCATCTTGTGCGTGTAGCGGCGCCAGAAATCGCTGAAACGGTACCACTTGTTATAGCCGCTGTAGAGCCAGACGACGAGAAGTCCGCCGGGCTTCAGATATTTATCGAGCGCTTTGACGGCGGCTTCGCAGTCCGGCGTGTGGTGAAGGACGCCGATGCTGTAGATGACATCGAAACTCTCGGGAGCAAATGGCAGGGCGAAGACGTCGGCCTGGAAGGCGGTGAATTCCCGGTCGGCCAGGTTTTTCGCGGCAACTTCGGCGGCGGCGCTCAGATCGACGCCAACGACGCGGGCTCCCCAGCGCGTGGCAACTTCGGCAAAGCGTCCCATGCCGCAACCCACGTCGAGGACGAGTTTGCCTTTAAGGTCCTCGGGACGCAACGCGGTCTTTGCCAGAAAATGGCGCTCCGATTCGCGGAGTTGGTCGTTGTCAAGCTGCGTCTTCTGATATCGATGCCACTGAAAACCAAAGCTGGCGGCATATTGCTGGGCGTCGACAAAGCGAGCGATGCCCTTAGCATTCGGATAAGTGCGCTTGCAGGCGGGACAGAGATATCCCCCAGCTTGATCGCTCTCAAGTTTTGATCCGCAACTCAGGCAACGTAAAATTGCCTGCAAGTCAGCGGACAGGGGAGACTGTACCGGCTGTTCGGTGGTCGGCATAAACCTCCAGGAAATGGTGACGCTTTTTGGTCGGCGGAGGCGCTACACCACCACCGTCTTTCTGCTGCTCTCGAATCGTTTGCAACAATGTCGCTGTAAAGGCTGCGGCAAAATATGGGAAGAACTGGTAGGCTTCGGGCGCAAACAGCGCCCCCACGACGAAGCCGACCTGCGAACCAGTTAACGCTCCCGCAAACACGCGCACGTCGGGATCGAGATCCTTCATGGCGTGCAGCGCAAACATGTTCTGGAAGTCTCGCCAGAAAAACATCAGATAAAGGATCAAAACCGGGATGCCGCCTTCGACGCAGATCTGCAGGTAGGTCATGTGGACCTCATGCCAGATGGTCGAATAGGTTTCAAAGTTACGCACGCCCAAGCCGAGGATCGGATAATGTTCGATGCCCTCGATGGATTTCTCCATGAGAAATTTGCGCGCTTCGTACGATCCGTACGCGGAATTATCGGTCGTGCTATCACCCGAGAGAGCGGTGAAGCGATCGTAAAGCTTCCCGCCCACCGTGGACATGATCAGAACCCCAACCAGAATGCTCGCCCACACTAGATAAAGCCGCCTGCCCCGGACGGCGATGTAATAGAGCGCAATGCTGTAGGAACAGATCAGGTCGATGAAACCAGCTCGGGACGCCGTCAGGAAAACGACGGTGAGCATGATCAGCATGCCGAAAACCCAAAAAGCCTTCACCGCGCCTTTCCTGGCCATGACGAAGAAAGCCAGCGCATAAGGCAGTGAGAGCACAACTGCAAACGCGAGATCGTTGGGATTCGAATAGAATCCGCCCAACACCTGATTCAGACGGGGCACATCGTAGCCCTTGATGATGGCCGCAATACAAATCATGACTACCGAGAACGCCTGAATAAAGATGATCCGCTTCAGCCGCGCAAACGTGGTAATGATCAGAAAAACCAGCACCCATACCACATAGATTTTCGAAAAATCCATGGTCCGTTTGAGCGCCCCGCCCTTCCAGATCGGAGACAGAAAAGCTCCCAGGTAGAGAAGGACGATCATGTACAGCAGCAGATTTGCCATCTTCGGCAAATCTTTAAAAGTACGTTTGGTGTGGCCGAGTGCGTTGAACAAACCCCACATCGCCATGATGGCGGTAATCTTGGCCATCGGAATGTATTGCATGCCCGGAATGAAATCTTCAAACCGGGTGCAATACACGATGAAGAAACCAGTGAGCCAGAAGAAGGGACTCTTCGTCGGGTCCGCCGCTTGCACGAACCTGCGCCCTACCGAAATTTCTGGTTTCGCCGTACTGCCGTTATCGCCAATCGCCACAAATTCCTCTTTTTTCTACGCTTTTTCTTTACGCTTTCTTTTCCGCCAAACGAGCCGGCACTGCGCGTCGCGCCATCGCTTTCTTTTCCGCTACCGACTGCAACACCTCGCTGAACCGTTCTCCGATCGCCGGCCAGTCATAGCGCCCCGCCGTCTCGACGGCAGCTTCTTCGTAGCGGCGCCTCATTTCTGGATCGCGCAATAACATAAGAACCGCCTGCCCAAACGAGTTCGCATCGTCGGCTAACACAATGTCGCGCCCATGTTTCACATCCAGTCCTTCGGCGCCGACCGTGGTCGAGACCACCGCCTTGCCCGCCGCCATCGCTTCGTAAATCTTCAGCCGCGTTCCTCCGCCAATGCGCAAAGGCACAATCACCACCGCTGCCTCATGCAGATGTTCGACTACCGACGTCACGCGCCCCGTTATCTCGATCGATTCCGACGCCCACTTCTGGACACTCTTGCCCGGATTCCGTCCGACAATCCGGAATCTTGCCCCCGGAACTTCCGCCCTGATTGCTGGCCATATTTCGCTGCAGAAATATTCGACGCCGTCACTATTCGGCTGCCAGTCCATCGCCCCCACGAAAACAATCAGGGGCGCTGTCGCAGTTCCAGCGGCCGCCCCGGGCTCAGGACGATACTCAGCCAGGTCCACTCCCGTCGGGACAACCGTGACCCGATCACCATCTACCCACTCCGTCATCAGGGCGCGATCGTTTTCGGAAACCGCAATCACATGTTGAAACTTGCAGAGTGCCACTCGCTCAAACCGGCGCATCTTCCGAAACTCCATCGCCCAAATCATCTTTGCCAATGGATTCCGCGCGACCGCCGCTCGGCGCCGCCAGATTTCGCTCTCCACATTGTGCTGAAACAAAACGCTGGGAATGTTGAGGCTCCCGGGAAAGTTGACCGCCGCATCGAGGAAGTCGCAGACAGCAACATCAAAGCGCTGATCGTGGAACCAACTCTGGATTTGTTTGCGAACATTCGCGTTCTGAAAGCGGCTGATTGCATACGGAGGATGCGCGCCCAGTCGGGCAAAATAGTCCACGCCGCGTCCCGCCCGCGAAAGCTCGCGCTTGCCCGTGCACAGTGTTACCGCACCGGGCAACTGCCGCCGCAATTCGCGATCGTAATCGGAATCGGGAGTTCCTCCATAGTACGAATAAAACGTCAGCTCATGGCTCGCCGAAAGCTGCCGCAAGATGTGATACGTGCGTATGTTCCCGCCGTGTTGCACGGGGAGCAGCTTGTCGGCTTTGACCCAGAGAATTCTCATCGCGCTTATCCGTTCGCCTCGTTCAGCGAACCCAAATCGCCTTTCTGCCGGTGACAAAGTTGACGAAGGCAATCACCGCCGCGGAATTCAAAACAACAAATGTGCGCGCTGGGTCAGCGGCGCGAGACAGCGGTCCCATCTTGAAGTTAGACAGCGCAATAACGCTCAGAGCGTAGAAAGCCATCTGCGCAGCCAAAGCCACCCGGTAGAAGGGATCCCGCAAAGCGATCGATGCAATCAGCAGCGCCAGCAACGCAAACGGCACCGCTAACCGCGATAGCTTGTGGCTGATGAATTCGAAGCGAATAGGATTTTCCGCGCGCAACAACCAAGGCGCTATCTGCAGGAGCTGGTAATTCCCCGTCAGTGTGCGCACTTTCCGCGAAAATTCGCGCCCATCGCCCAGATCCGGCGAATCCCAGGCACGAGCGCGCGCGTCGAAAATCACCCGTGAACCCTGGCGCACAACCTGCATCGGCAACAACACGTCATCAAGAATGGTGCCTTCCGGCAAAGGCGACGACGACGCTAAACTGCGGCGCGCACAATAAATTGCTCCCGTCGCGCCCGCCACCGAACCCGAGGCGGATTCCAACTCACGAATCTTCTTTTCCACGCGCCAGTACAATCCCATCCCCTTCCCGGTCTCGCCGGTGGTGGGATCGCCAAGCATCAGTTCGCCGCTGGCGGCGCCGACTTCGGTATCGGCGAAATTTTCGATCAGCAGGCGCAGCGCTCCGGGTTCAATCTGTTGGCGGGCGTCGGTAAAGAGCAGCACCTCTCCGGTCGCGAGCCGGATCGCGTCATTCAGTCCAGCCGCTTTGCCCTGTGACGCGGGTTTCAACAGAGTTCTGACGCGGGAATTGCCCGCGTATTCAGCCAGAACGGCAGTCGTGCCATCCGACGATCCGTCGGACACGATAACCACATCGAGCTTGTCTTGCGGATACTCCAGGCTCAGAAGGTTGTCGAGCTTCTGCGCGATGATCGCCTCTTCGTTCCGAACCACCATCACCACCGAAACCGAAGGAGTCGCGGAACTGCGCCGCACCGGACGTGGCGACCAGCGACTCCGCAGCCAGAGCCACATCGGATATCCCAGGTAGGAGTAGCCAACAAACGACGCTGCGAGCCAGAAGATATATTTCATCTTCATTGAGCGCCCCGGCGCAGCAGGACCGTTTTGACCGTCTGGAACATGATCAACATGTCCAGTCCAATCGACGCATTTTTTATGTAGAAGAGGTCATACTGCAGCTTCTCGCGCGAGTCTTCAACCGTGGCCCCGTATTTATATTTCACCTGCGCCCATCCCGTCAGGCCGGGGCGCACCATGTGGCGCACGCCATAAAAGGGAATCTCTTTCGAAAGCATTTCGATAAATTCCGGGCGCTCGGGACGCGGGCCTACGAATGCCATGTCGCCCTTGAGGACGCACCACAACTGGGGAATCTCATCGAGGCGCGAGGAGCGGAGAAATTTGCCGACGCGTGTGACACGCGGATCGTTGTCCCCGGCCCACTTCGGGCCGCCCGCCTCCGCGTCGACGCGCATGGTGCGGAACTTCACAACTTTGAACGTGCGTCCGGCCTTACCCACCCGAGTCTGCGTATAAAATACCGGGCCCTTCGAGTCCAGCCGGATCGCAAGCATGATGAACGGCAATAACGGCAGCGCTAAGATGAGCCCCACCAAAGAAATCACGATCGAAAGGACGCGGCGCACCAGAATGAAGGTGCTGCTCCTCCGGAATCCCTGTCCGAAAACCAGCCAGCTGGGATAGAGATTCTCCACCTCGATTTTTCCGGAGATTTTTTCCAGCCAGGTCGTGGCCTCTTCGATTTTCACCCCTCGCATGCGCAGGTTGAGCAGTTCCTGCATGGGGATGGTTCCACGGCGATCGGGTGTGGCCACGATGACGCGATGGACTTTCTGTTTTTCCACAACGTCCATCAGATGAGCAGCCACTGCCTCGCGCGTGACCGCGCCTTCCATTTTTCCCGTCCAGCTCGCGATTTCGACGCCAATCTCCGGATTCTGCCGTAAGCCGAGAACCACGCGCTGCGCCCGCTCGCCGGTACCCAGTACGTAAATGCGCTCGACCAGGATTGGCAACTGGACCAGCCATGCGAAACCCAGTCGCCAACCAAAAAGCGCAACCGTCAGAATCACCAGGCCGAGCTCAAACGATCCGCTCCTTAACAGCCAGTTGGGCCGCACATACGCGATGGCCGCAAGCAGAAAGGCCAGAAGGCCTGGAACCATCAGCAGCCGGAAATACAGCTCCCCTTTCGTGTTCATTCGCGCTGTGTCATAGAGGTCAAACCAGTGCGAACAAAGCAGGACCAGCACCGTCACGCCGATTATTTTCAAAAAACCATATTCGTAGTAAAGCGTGAGGTACGTGTCCTGACCCAGCATGCAAAACGCCCCCAGAAGAAAGGAGGTCAAAACAATCAGAGCCTCTCCGATCAGCAGGACCAGAGTGCGAACTGGATAATAGACATTGAAGAGCCGGATCAACGGGGCCTCGGTTCGTTTTCTTCGTCATCTTCCACTTAAGCGGGGCTAGTCACGGCCTCGCCATAGTAGTACTTCGAATGTTGATGGGACTCGGCGGGGGCTCCATTCAACACAACGCCCAGCAGCAACTGGTCGGGGAACTCCTGGCGCGCCCGCAGCGCCAAGTCAGAAGGCGTCACGTTAGAGCGCACGACCATCAGAATGCCGTCACAAGAGCCAGCCACGAGAGTTGCATCCGAGACCGGAATGACGGGCGAAGTGTCGATCACAATCCAATCAAATAACGGCTCGACTCGTTGCAAGAAGAGCTTAAAGCGGCCGTTGGACAGCAGTTCTGGAGCGCTGCCTGCAACCCGTCCACCAGGCATAAAGAACAGATTCTCCATGGGACCACGTTGCATCGCGGCAAACTCGTCGCACTCTCCCAGAAGATACTCCGACAGTCCAGGAGTCGGAGTCGTTCCGAAGTGACGATGCATGCCGGGGTTGCGCAGGTCGGCGTCGATCACGAGCACGCGGCGGCCATGCTGGCGCACCAGTACCTGTGCCAGATTGGCGGTCACGAACGATTTCCCTTCCTTCGGAAGCGCACTCGTTACCATCAGGCGTTTCAGTGCCATTTTCTCTCGAATCTGATACAGACGGGAGCGCAAGGTGCGAAACTCTTCGGCTCCCACGCGGCTGTCATCATCCTGAAAGAACAGCATCGTGCGCTCATCCGGACTCCATTGCGTCTGCGGGCAGCGGGCAAGCAGCGATTCGTAGCTCATCCCCGAGGTCATGCTCGGCATCATGGTCGCTCCCGAAGGTTGCAGCGACGGCATGCTATCGCGTTGTCCCTCATCCTGGAGTGGTGGTTGCTCGAAAGCGGGCTCGACGTGCGTCCCCGTGGAGGTTGCTCGTTCCTGTTCAGCGCGTTTTAAAGCATCATGGATGCGGCTCATAGTTTCCCTTCTTTGGGGAGATCGTGTTGTTCGGATTGGCGCAAACGGTCGGCCAGGGTTGCCAAGGTACGTAAGGCCTCGACCAAATCAAACTTCTCAGAGGATGGCACCGGCGCGGTCATGGCCGCAGCGGCATTGCCATCCGTCAAATCAAAATCGCGAGCCACAGAATCGACGATCTCGGCAGACACCGTCTTCTTCTGATCGACAAATGCGCTCACCAGACAATGCTCGCAAAGCAGATTGATGACCCGCGGAATCCCAAGCGAATATCGGAAAAGAGCAGTGATCGCGTCCGCTTCAAAAATAGCGTCGCCGTTCGATCCCGCGATCCGCAGGCGTTGACTGACGTAAGACTTCGTCTCCTCCAGATTAAGAGGGTGAGTTTTCGCGCGCAGCGTGAGACGCTGCCGCAACTGGCGCAACTGCGGCTGCTTCAGGCGTTGCTCGAGTTCCGGTTGCCCCACCAGAACGATCTGCAAAAGCTTCTCGGTGAAGGTTTCGAGATTGGTCAGCATACGAATCTCTTCCAACACCTCGTCAGAAAGATTCTGCGCTTCGTCGATAACGAGAACAGCCGTCTCTCCGGCTCGATAGCGATCAAGCAACCAGTTGTAGAGGCGCTGCAAGACCTGGCTTTTCGACTTGGTGTCACATGGAATTCCGAAGTCGGCCATCATGAAATCGAGAAGCTGGGTTACATCCATGCGCGAGTTGAAAATAAAAGCAGTAGCCACTTGCTGCATGCGCAGCCACTCCATCAACTTATTAATCAGCGTCGTCTTGCCAGTACCCACCTCGCCCGTCAGCAACACGAAGCCCTTTCGGCTCTGGATGCCGTAGGTCAGGCAGGCCAACGCTTCTTCCGTATGCCGCGTCAGAAACAGATAACGCGGATCCGGATTGACGTTAAACGGATTGGCACGAAGCCCAAAAAATTCTTTATACATATTGCTGAACCTTTTCTGTGATACTCAAAAGACCTTGACCTCGCAGCTAAACCCCAACGTGCTCACGCTCTCGCGATGAGCCAGGATCGGATCTGCCCCAGAAACGACGAGGCTCGACCTCGTTGTCTTCTTCGCCTCCCACCCAGGGCAGCGAAATCAGAAGCGGCAGTTCCATCACCGCGGCCGCATCTTTTTCGGTGCGGATCGATTTGTCGCTGAACTCCAGTACCACTGCGATCAGAAGCCCAAACGCCAATCCGACAGCCGTACCAGCCGCCGCAAACAGCGGGCGATTCGGAAAGCTCGGAGTCTCGGGCAGCCCGGCAGGCGCTCCCACCAACATCTGCTCGCCTTGCTGATCGTTTTCCATGTTCGAGCCCAAGTCGGCAGCGCTCTTCTTCGCCAACAAGCTCTGGTAGAACGCTTGCGCGTTGTCGTTGTCGCGAGTGAGAAGCTTGTATTGTTCCTCGACGCTCGGGCTCATCGCAGTCCGGCTCTCGTAGACACCGATTTGGCTTTGCAGCCTTTTCTGGTCGACATTCGCCTGGTCGATCACGCTCTGGTACTGGTGGATTTGCAAACGCAACTGACGAATCTCGGGCGGTTCCGAGGCGCTAACCTTAGCGTTTGCGTCGGCGGGAGCCACAGTCGCGTTATTCACTTCATCGAGCTTCTTCTTAACTTCCGCAATGTCAGCCTTGGTCTTAATGACGTCCGGATGGTCGTCTGTGTAACGAGCCTGCAACTGCATCAATTGACCCTGCAACTGAGTCAATTCCTGTTCCAAGGTTTGGGGATTGGTGCTGGAGAGCGAACTTTTCCAGGTCGCCGTCTGCTGCGCCAACATGCTTTCGGTGTAAGCCTTATCCTGCTGCGCGCGACTCAGAGTCTGCGTCGTGGCATCGAGTTGCGTGTTCATCGAGGCCAAAATTCTTAAGTTGTTGTCGACATCGCTGGGAAGCTGCCCGAAATATTGCTTCTTGAAGGCGGCCAATTTCGAGTCCTGGTCATCGAGGGCCCGCTTGGCCTCGTCAACCTGGCGGCCGAGAAAGTCGCCCGTGCTCTTCGCCGTGTCTGAGCGCGAACGAAGGTTTTCATTCAAAATCATCGAAGTGAGGGCGGAACAGATTCTTTGCGCGCGGTCAGGCCTGCTGTCCGTGTAGCTGACCGTGAAGCCGGGAACGGGCTCGTCGGTACTTCCTGGCTTGCGTTTCTTGACTCCGGCCGATTGCGAGGCGGCGGCGCTCATCGAGGTGATCAGGGGCAAAACCTGGAGCGTCTGCTGAATATTAGAAATGAGCTTTCCCTCTTCCCCGGGTTTGTCGGCATGAAGGCTTTCGAGATTGAGGCCCTCGAGCGCTGGACGGAGACGGCTTGGACTTAAAACCTGCTCCTGCAGACTCTGCACTCGCTCCGTGAAGTCGGCAGTGATCACTGGCGCGACATACGTGTCAGGAACCTTCTGACCCTCGACCAATACCGTCGACTGGGAAGTGTACTTCGCCGGGAATGCGTGAGAGACCAGGTAGCCGACAACAAAAGCAACGACGGTGGGGATTAACAGAACCTTCATCCGCCGCTTGAGCATTGCCAGGTAATCGTCCATCGACAGTTCGCGATTTGCCATTTCTGTTCACCAATCCGGCCGCCACTGGCGGCCAAAAAATATCAATCTCTTAAACTCTCGTCCTCTTACTCCGACTTACTCAATCCTGGTCGGCGTCGGATGCCACTCGATTCCGATCGAAGCGACATTGCGCTGAGCTACGCGACCCGTACTGCCGCCGATCGTGACCGGGACATCGAAGGCGACCTCGCTGAAACGGTATGCGACAAATGCATCCCAAAGGCGGCCGATGTGCTTGCGGAAGACGCCTCCAGCGGAGCCTTCGTTGTAGCTGCCAGCCGGGACGCCAAAGTTTGAATCCTGAAGTTTTGTATTGTGGGAGAAGGCTAGATCGCCGTAGAACTCCCAAGTGCGGCCAATGGGACGCGTATACAACAGCCGTGCCGCTTGCGTGTTCGCGCCGGCAAAAAAGCCTGACCCTGACGATGTGAACTTCTCATAGGTCGCACCCATCGAAGAGTGCGCGAACTTGTAGTTCAAGAGCACGCGGGCGCTCAGGGACCAGCGATTCAGATACCCACCCTCTTCCAGGACGGTGTATTCAGGTCCTGCGCCTGCTGTCAGGCTCAGTCTGCCGCTGAGATAGTACTTCACCCGGAGATTGACGATGTGATTGTAAAACTGTCCACCTGAGTCCTGTGGGAACTGAAATAGTTGGAAGGCATAGACGACCCCGATCTGATCATGTCGAGTGATGAGGTGCGTGTATCCGCCCTCGACAGTAACTTGGTCGCTGTTGATAAAGAAGTTTGTCGGATCGAAGAAGTGCGCGTTGCTGAACCCTCCCGCCACCGTGACCGCCGAGACCGGATTGATCGCTTGCACCGCATCGATCACTGCCGTATTCGCAAGCCGCGGGATATCGCCGACAGAACCGAGTGAACCGCTGGAGAAGCCATGTACACCGGCAACTCCGCCGTTAAGCCCTCCATTGCCAGTGGCGATCCCCAAGCCCGGAACGCCGCCGAAAGTACCGATGGAGAAGGAGCCATCAGGGAGATAGTTAAATGCATCTCTGACCGTTACTTGACCGGTGCGCCAGCGCGTTACCGCTTCGAGGCCAGCCGCCTGCAACTGCTTCACTTGATAGGGGCTGGAATAAAATGCACCACCGCCAAGGTACTCGGCGAAAAGATCGCTCTTCGGCCAGAACTGCTGCAGATCGAGAGCGCCCAGAATTCGCGTGATCGATTGTGCCCCGGCTCCGTGACCTAACTGATTAAGCCCGTTTGTATCGGCCGATTCGCTTGCTTGTAAAGAAGGAGAGATAAAGCTGCGCGTCGCCGTATGTAGATCGAGACTGGGTTCGTCCAAGCCCGTAACCGGTGGGTTTTCGGGATTCAGAATCGGTGCGTTTTCCTGTCCGAACGCCGGAGCTGGCGCGGTACTTGGGGGTGTCGTACTGGGCGGAGTTTGCGAACCCGACGGCGCGCTATCCTGCGCCACCGCGCAGAGGCTCACGCCGAGTGCCAGTACCAACAATCGAAATGTTCGCGAGATCAACATGCTTTTCACCAGAGATCCCTCAGAGAATGTATATCTCCTACGGGACGACAATTGTATCCCCGGGTTGTAATAGGTAGTTCTGCTGAATATCTTCGCCTTTGAGCAGCTTCTTGTAGTTCACCAGCATTTTTTCCTGCTTGCCATTCACAATGCGCAAGACGTAAATTCCCTTAGTTTTGGCGAACTGGTTCAGTCCCGCACTCGACAGCGCCTGCAGAACGGTCATGTTCGGCAACATGGGCATCGGGCCCGCGTGTAAGACTTCTCCGTTGATGAAAATTCGCTTGCTGTTGATCTGCGCTACCACTACCGTTACGCGCGGATCAGCAATGTATTTTTTGAGTTTCTCGGTGACCGAATCGGCCAGTTGTTGTGGCGTAAGTCCCGCCGCCTGCACGTCATTCAACAGGGGAAGCGAGATTTTTCCATCGGGACGAACCGGCAAGGTAGCGGTGAGATCGGGCTCTCGCCACACCGCGATATGCAACGAGTCATCGGGACCGATGACGTAGGTAGCTCCTCCCTGACTCGCCGGAACCGTGCTGCTGGAAGACATGCCAGATCCAACGCCGGAAGCCGGCGCGACTGCGGGTGCATCCTGCGCAAAGCCAATGCCACTGATCAGGAACGTCGCCATCATTAGTGTGGCGAATTTAAACGTGGCGAACCTTGCTTCACCCGCCACTTTCGATCTCAAATTCATATCTTCTCCTGTGCGTTCAGTCGTTCTCATAGACGAAATGTCATCGCTGTTCTGCACTCAGGCCCCGTACTCTTCATAACCGATCTGCTTCAGCTTATATAGAAGCGCTTTGTAGCTTATCTGTAACTCCTGGGCGGCGCGGCGACGGTTCCAACGGGTTCGCGTCAGCGCCTGCAGAATGATCTCTCTTTCCGCCTCGCGGGATGCAGCACGTGCGGCATCTTTCAGGGAAATTTTCTCACCGCCGAGAGTATGGTCGACCCGCCGCAGAAGGGATCGCAGTCCGCCCATGGCGAGCGTCTCATCGCCCAGGCCGACAATGGCACGAGCGGCGTCTTTTAGTTCCCGAATGTTGCCGGGCCAGTTGTATTCGAGAAAAAAATTCTTGGTTTCGACGCTCAGCGAGGGGACCGGCCGAGAAAAATCATGCGCAGCGGCAGACAGAAACCAATCGCGCAGAATCGGGATGTCTTCCTTCCGCTGTCGCAACGGAGGCAGCCGCAAGCACACTCCGCTGATGCGGTAATATAGGTCCTCGCGGAACTTACCGGCCTTCACGTCCGGCTCCAGCTCGGTCGAAGTACCACAAATGTAGCGCGGCACGCGACGCTGCTCAGGACCGCTTAGTCCAATCTGACGAACTAGCTCTTTCTGAGCGGGTGGGGTCAGCGCTGCCACATCTTGCAAGTAGACTGTTCCACCGTGACTATCGGAGAGTGGTTCGCCCAAAGCAGCGAGAACTTGTTCGCTGACGTCACGTGCTTGATAGATCTGAAATGGTTCACTCGAGCGGCTGGAGAGGGAATGAATTCTCGCCGCTGCCGCGGCTTTGCCGGATCCATGCTCGGCCACGACCAGAACCGGCAAATCGTTTTGCGACAGCTCGCGGATCATCGCTTCAACCGTGCGCATTCCAGCGCTCACGCTTTCGAGCCACACACGAGCGTTTCCGTTCGTTGGTGCGGCGGCGTTCGCCTGAATTTCAGTGCGGTCGATTTCCATGAATTCTCGCGTCGTCGCTCAGCTCGTCTCTTGCGTTACTCGGTTGCCGGGGGTTTGACCGAGGCCCGAAGACCCTTTTGGGAGAGGCCTCACTTGGTGCGTACCTGTTATAGAGCAAACCTACTGCCAATCCTGTTAAAACATCTCACAAGGCGACGCACCCTATATAGCCTGTTTTCAAACAGTTAGTTTGCTGTCGCTCGAAAGCAGCCCGTTGTATGACGGTATCACATGCGGAGAAATGGGAAAAAGTTTGCCCACATCCTCGGTAATTCATCGGGATTACTTACCCTTCGTTTGGGGAGAAAGTGCTAGCACTGCGAATGCCAAGGTGACGCAGGGAGTTCCATTGAACGCGGCTTGGTAGCTCGGATAGATGGATAACAGGATTCTGAAAGGCCAGACGATCACTTCTTAAATAACCCTAACTCCATCATTCCACGCCAGCTATTGCCGTTTCGACGGCGTCGATGTCAGCCCCCAAATCTTTGCCATCCGAGGCCGCCCCGGCGCCGGGAGACACTTTTCCGCAGCTAGCTCCCTTGGACTTACAGAGGCGCGGATCTTTGCTCGCACCCTCTTTTGAGTCAAAGTCCCGAATGCCCGCGGCTTCGCCTGAGCCGACTGTAATGTTCCCTTTAGGAAAGGAACCTCGTCCGCCGATGATCAGGTTCTTGTCGAACTTATAGGAATCGAAGCACGCGTCGAGCACGGCTTCCCCTCCCTGATGCTGTGTCTTTGAGGCGCAACTCCCCGGTCCACCGCCCGCCGAGGCAATTGCGGGCCGCCGATCTCCCAACGAAAACACGCTGTTGGTAATTGAGAAATTGTGCATCTTCGCCCCGGCGTCGAGAATCGAGAGCAAGCTGCCGCGGACGAACGCGGTGACGTGGTCGACCGAAACATCGTGGACGGGGGGTTGCGTCGATACCAGGATGATGAAAGCTCCGCCGCCCTTGAAATCCTGATCGTGCAGGTGGTCGGCAAAGAGGTCGTGGATACTGTAGCGACCGCCGTCTTCTGGTGCGCCTCCAGTTTTGGCAAGAGCATTCGCGATTTGCAAAACGCCAGCTACATTGCGAACGCGGTTGTAGCGGAGCGTGATGTCGTTAACGCGGCATACAGGACATTTGTTCGATTGGCTCTTAGGCGTGAGCAGAATCGAGAAACCTGTCTGGCTAAATCCTCCCCATGAGTTCTCCAGCAGATTAGCCTCAAAGAGCAGGCGGATCGCACTCTTCAACTCGAGGTTGTTCTTGACGATAAACGGGTTCCCGGAAGGCCCGGCCACGTAGCCGGGTTCGCCTTCCTTCCACAGCATGGGGCGGAAGAGATGGTTGCGGCGGATTTCGATGTCGGTGGGAACGATGGTCGCGCCGCTGCCTCCGAAAAGAATGTTTTCTCCGGCGGCCTCAATGAAGTTGTTGTAAATCTTCAGCGTCGTTATGGGCTCATCGCCGCTGCCGCCGCCGATTCCGGTTGCGTCGGTACACTTTCCGGTTCGCGCAATACAACTTAGACCGCTGATGTACGAGTTAATTACGGCAATCATCTTCGCGCCGTGAACGATGCCGACTCCGTGGCCAACCTCGGCGCCGTCAGCGGCGTGAATCCAGTTGCGGTCGAAGATGACGTGGTCAGTTTTTTCGACGGTAATGATGCGTCCGATGTTCGCTTCTGGGGGCGTGGTCCACTCAATGCCGATAAAGCGAAGATGATCGCCAATCGCGGCTCCGTCGGGACGATGCACAATCAGGGTGGCAAGCAATTTCGCCGGCCCTCCGGAGGGCCGGGCAAACGCGGGGCGGCCGGGAAGGCTCGCGATTCCGCCCCACGCGGGAGAGATCCGCGTTTCTTCTGGTGGCAGCTTTGCGTCGGAAGTCTCTGTGCGCACGGTGATGTAGTGCTGGTCGTCACACTTTTTTGCGGGAAGCTCTGTTACTTCGAACGAAGCACCCGCTGGAAGAAGCAGCGTATCGCCGCACTTCGCACTATCAATCTCGTGAGCCAGATCTGACTTGGCTGGAAGGTGAATCTGTTTTCCGGGCGAGGGAGTACCGTCGAGCGCCGTGTAGTAGCAGGCTTTGGGAAGTTCGGCGGGACCGTCTTTCTCTCCGAACTGCGCGACATTGCCTTTTCCGCAGTAAGCATTT
The DNA here is from genome assembly GCA_963846085.1 of uncultured Acidobacteriaceae bacterium. Taxonomy (GTDB): domain Bacteria; phylum Acidobacteriota; class Terriglobia; order Terriglobales; family Acidobacteriaceae; genus Acidiflorens. The sequence continues at coordinate 1,252,180 of CAWJUN010000001.1, forward strand.
TCGGTGATCGGAGGCGCGACTGCGTAGGCCGGGCGGGCAAGAATCGCCAACGAGAAAAGTAAGACGACGATTAAGCCGAAAGTTGGCAGGGGGGCGAAGGTATCTTGTGCACGAGCCGCCAAGGCAGAGGAACGGAAGGGACGCGGAGTCATATTCAAATTCTCCTTAACACCGGAGGAACTGGCGCGATGTACATTGCCTCGCGTTGATCGGTCGCACGTCCCGCGCATGCGCTATAAAATTCGGTGCTGCGACAAGGCAGCATTTACGAGCCGCTGTTCGGGGATCATAGCACGCGGGCGCAGGGTCGAAACCGTGGGATGGGCCACGGGAGGGATCAACTTTCCTCCTGATATTCGCCCCCGATTTCAGGATCCGGAACGACGGGAATGAGCAAGGCGGGCGTGGGCGCCCAGGTTTCCTTTACCTCGAAGACGCGGCCTGTTTTATAAGCCCAGAACGCTCCGACTCCATAGAAGAGGAAAGCGCCAACAATTTCGACCACCAACTGAATCAGATTTCTCGGAGTGAAATACCGGTTCAGGATCCAGAGCGCAACCGCCAAGGGCAAGTTCAGTAGAAACGGCAAAGAATAAGCTTGGCGAACGAACGTTCCCACCGGCACGCCGATCTGCTTCTTCATGTGCCGGGGCATGAAAAGGAAAAACGTACAACACAACGGAACGGCCGTGCCTAGCGCATCGCCGACAATGCCGAGCGTAGGCACGAGGGCAATGCTCAAAATCAGATTCGCGATGCCTTCCAGAAGTGTCACTTTCGCCATCGACTGGTGCTTGCCGATCCCAAACAGCACGCGGCCCGACGCCGACTGCATCAGCATCAACGCGAAAGGAATAATGAGGACGACCAGGACGGGGTAGCTGTGCGGGACGTAACGCGCTCCCACCCAGATTCGGATCACGTGCTTGCCCAGCAGAATCAGGACGACGGTGATGGGCAGAATCAGCAGGGCGCAAACGCGGTTGCCGGCGATATAAACCTTGCGCAGGCGAGTGAGATCTCCCTTGGCCTCGGAGTGGCTCGACATGGGAACGAAAATCTGCGCCAGGCTTGAGACAAATTCCTGGGCGTAGTCGACGATGCGCGCACCGAAGGAAAAATACGCGACCGCGACCGTCGACATCATCGAAGCGAGGACGAGTTCGTCGGTGCGGAAGCGGAGGCGGCCGGCTACGATCACTAAAAAAGTCGTGCCCCCGTAGGTCGCCATGTTGCGGAAGGATGATTTGTCAACGTAGCGCAGGCTCAGCGAAATGGGGCACAGCCGAGAAACGATAATGCCGCGCAGGACTGACGAAAGAACCGGCAACGCGACCGTAACCAGAGCGATGGTAATGAGGCCGTAGCCGCGGTTCAGGACAAACACAATCAACGCGGCGCGCAGCAACGTGGCCCCGATGCTCGTCCAGTTAAGAATGTAGAAGCGCTGCAAGCCTTCGAGCATGCCTCCGAAGACACCGAGCGGGAAGCCGAGGCTGACGGAGGCTCCCACGATCAGGAGCAGGATGCGCGCCTGCGAATGCATCTCCGGCGGAATGTTAAAGAGGTGTTCGATCGAGGCACTCAGCGACATGGTCAGCACCATGCTCACGAGGCCGATGCAGGTGTAACTGACGAGAGCGGTGTTTACGAACTGCTTTAACTTTTCGTGATCGTCGGTGGCCGTATACTTCGAAACGTAGCGAATAATCGAGGATCGGATGCCTAAATCGAAGAGTCCGTAATAGCCGGTGACGGAGAAAATCAGCACCCAGATGCCGTAGGCGGCATCGCCCAGACGGTGCACGATAAACGGCGACAGAAAGATGCCGACGACCACGTTGACGGCGAGCGCCGACCAACTAGAGCCAACGTTTTTCAGGATCTGTCGTTTTTCAAACTTCCGCATGAATCTAGTTCCGTTGATCTATGTCGCGCAATTGACGGGATTGTTTTATTTTGAGTGAGTTCTGCTTAAAGGTACGCCGCATAACGGAGCCACTGCTCGACCCGCTGCATCCCGTCCGCAAATTGCACTCGGGGTTGGTAACCGAGCACCTTTCTCGCTTTGTCTATGCTGAAAAATACCGTTGTGCTCTGGGTCGCTTCCGTGACTTCGTCCGGAATAAATCTGCTGTTGGCGGATTTCGCTGCCGCGCGTTTTACTCCGAAACGCGCCCGCATTCTTTCGCGCTTCTCCGGCGGCATCGAACCGACCCAATTCCACGCTTTTTTCATTGCCGCTTCGGTTAGTGGGATCTGCAGCAGCATCTCGCGGAAGAGCTTGCTCCGCGCCACGCGAGCCATGGCCTTTACGGATCCCATCACCATTCCGGACTTCTTGCCGCGGCTGGCTTCGATTTCTGCTCGAGTTATGTCTTTGACTTCCGGCGGAGACGCGAGGAGGGCAACGTGCGCGCGGATGAAATCTCCCCAGGTAATGCGCTCGCCGTCGGTGATGAGGAACACCTGGTTCAGGGCCGCGTCGTTCTCGAGGCCGAGGAGCATGGCGTCGATCAGATTATCGACATAGGTCGTGTTGCAAATGCCGCGGCCGCCGTCGATGAAGGCCACGTGTCCTGCGCCCAGATCGTCGATCAATCGCGTCGACCACGCGGAGTAGGGACCCCAAACAATCGATGGGCGAAGGATGACCACCGGTAGTCCGCGCTTGCCGTAGTCCAGAACGACTTTCTCAGCGGCGGCTTTGTTGTCGCAGTAAGGGTCGCCTGTGTGCCGCAGTGGAGCGTTTTCGGTTTCCGATCCGGGGAGCGGCGTGATTCCGTAGACCGCGGCAGTGCTGACGTGGATGAAGCGCTGGACACCAGCGGATCGCGCGACCTCCAGCATGTTTTCGGTGCCGCGCACAATGGTGCTCGCGGGTCCGAGGCCACAGTGAACTACGATCTTCGCGTCTCCAAGGGCGCGGCGTAGGGATTCCCGGTCCTGCAGATCGCCCGGACAGAGTTCCACGGGCATGCGCGCGATGCGTGGCGCGCGATGCATACCGTGCACCAAGGCGCGAACACGCGGCACGCCTGATTGGATAAGACGCTCACATACGCGTCCGCCAATGAATCCTGTGGCGCCGGTCACGAAGATGGTTTCATGGCGCCAGTTCATGCGCGCACCTCATTCTTTGGTGGCGCACTCGCCTTGCGATCGGCCGTGCCCGGCTCGGAGTCTGTTTCAGACCATGGTTCTACAATTCGTTTTTTGTTGGCGTAGCAGTTCTCGATAAGTTCCAGCACGTGCACAGCCTGCCATCCGTCGACTTCGGGCTTCGTGTGGTTCCTGACGCTTTGCACGAAGTTGTCGAGTTGTCGCCAGTAGGAACTGGTGCCAGCAAAGTTTTCGAGACGGAGGGTCTGGCTCACCGGAACGCCTCTGATCTCGCGATGGATCACCACCACCTCAGGGTCCTGCACAGAAATTTCCGCACTCGCAGCGCTGCCGCGAACCAGCAAACGGTTTGGAAGCTGGAATGTGCGACTTAGACGCAGATGACCGGGAACGTCTCCGAATTCGCCCGCATGTTTTACGTCGAGAAACAGGTTGGCTTCTATGCCGCTGCCCCAATCGTCGTCCTGATAATCGAATGCCGTCACTGGGCCAAACCAGTCGATCACGCTATCCAGCATGTGGACGCCGAAATCGACAAGCGCGCCGCCGCCAGCCTTGGCCCGATCGAAATAGAATCCGGACGCGCTGCGCCAGTCGAATGCGCCGCCATATTGAAAGTCGTAGCTTTGCAGAGTGCCGAGCAGGCCTTCGGAGATCACCAGTTTCAGCAGCGGATGGCTCGCGGCAAAACGACGATTCATCCCGACGGCAAGAACAAGCTTTTCTTGTTCTGCAAACTCGGTACACCGTTGCGCTTCGGCCGCAGTGATCGCTAGCGGCTTCTCGCAGAGCACGTGCACGCCCGCCCCGAGGCAATCCATATTGCTGCCGACGTGCAGGTGGTTGGGGAGCGCGTTGATGACAGCGTCGACTTGTCCGAAAAGGTCGTGATAATCAGCGACTGCCTTACACGCAAGCCCACGACTCTGAATGAGAGCATTCGCCCGCGATGTATCGGTATCGACGAGCGCGACGAGTTCGACGTCGGGGTGTGAGTTGACGGCGGGAATGTGCTCGCTGCGGGTGATCGCTCCGCAACCTAGAATGGCCAGCCGGATTCTGTCCGTCATCCCCGCTTTTCCCCGAGGACACTGGTGGTCGTAAGTTGAGTCTCGTCGCTCTCTATTCTTGGTGGCGTCGGACTCGCAACGCTCGGCAGGCGACCGTCCGCTTTCCGCGTTACCAACTCATAACCAAACTCCGCCATGATGTTGCCCCATGCCGATTCGATTTCGGCAACTGACTCGGGGCGCAACTTGCTTTTCCAGCCTCCAGCGGAAGCGGTGCGAATGAAGGGGATGTCGCTGCGCTTATCTTTCGTCGAAACCCATTCTTTTCCCTGCGTTTTTTCCATCTCGCGCATACGGTCGGCAGAGCTGCGCTCTAGCGTTGTTTGCAGCAGTTTTGGCGACGGCTCGATCCCGTAAAACTCCGCAATACGCTTTAATTCTTCCTCGGGACGAGACTTCATATCCTCGTAGCGAAGCGACAAGAATCCAGGGCGCGCTCCGCGGGCAAATGCCCAACTGGCGACGTTTTCGCCCCAGGTACCCCAATTCGCCGAGCCCAAATGCCCGGTCACAAAATCTCGAACGTAACGCTCCAGCGGATAACTGTCTTCGATATGGCGATACTTGCGTGAGAAATCGTAATAAGAAAGTGCGACGTCGCGCGGATCGCGCATGATGTAGATGACGCGCGGATAGCGGGGATCGAAGTACGAATGGCTCTTGATTGTCCGCGGTCCGGGAATCGCCCGCATATAGCGGCTCGATTGCGCCTCAGTATCGGGCACCCAACGCTCGATGTTGGCGAAGGTGGCGGCTTCTTCGGGATGCAGCAAATTGGCGACGAGAAAGCGGGTCCATGTATTGCCAGATCTCGGATAGGAAACGATGAAGGTGTCGTCGGGACGGACCGCCAGCGTGCGACCGGCGATGTCGCTGCCCAAAGCGTACTTCAACACTTTTCGAATTCCGTAGATCATCGCGCAGGCCCGTTCAACACAGCTTCCAGCAGCCGCGAGTCGGGATCGGCTGCAGGGGTCTTCGTTGCGGAGGGAAGCAGTAGTTCGTATCCCAAATAAGTCATCAAAGGGCCCCATGCAGCTTCGAGTTGCGCCACCGCGGCCTCGGGAAGACCTGTCCGCCATCCGCCAGCTTTCGCGGCGCGTACGAAAGGAACATCCTTCCGCGTGCTCTGGGTCGAGGACCACAGATGACCCTGCGACTTCTCGAGTTTGCGCATCTCATCCGCAGAACTGCGCTGCACGGCATTCGAGATGCGCTCGCCATCGGCGGGAATTTCCAGGAACGCCGCAACCTTATTGAGTTCGCGTGCGGCGTCGGACAGCATGTCTTCATATCGCAGGAGCAAAAATCCGGGACGATTTTGACGAGTAGCTAGCCATCCGGCTACGTTTTCGCCCCATGATCCATAAGGACTCGTCTCGCCTTTCACAAACCGCGCCACGAATTTCTCGGGCGGATAGCCATCTTCAATCAGGCCGCGTTTGCGATGAAAGTGGAATTGGGAGAGAGCCACGTCACGCGGGTCACGGACCACGTAAATCACGCGCTTGTAGCGGGGATCGAAATACTGATGGCTCTTGATGATCCGCGGCCTTGACATACGAGCCATCTCGCGCTTCGAAAGCGCCTCGGGATCGGGTGTCAGGTGATTGATATTCGAGAAATCCGCCGGCGTTTCGGGATAGACGAGGTTCGCGATGAGAAAACGGGTCCAAGTGTTCCCCGACTTCGGAAAAGACAAAATGAACACGTCGTCCGGAAACACCTCGAGGTTGCGCCCCGGGTGGTGCAGGTTCAATCCCCGTCGAACTACGCGGATCAGCTTCTCGATCATAAAGTTAATTCTTCATTCCAATGCATTTCCGACCCACATCAGCTCTTTTAATTGTAGCTGACGGTTGCGCGGCGCCATTCGCTCTCAGATTTTGCTCGTTACCGCGGTGCCATCCGCGCAACCGACCTTCGCGCTGTTTTTCGGGCCAAGCGCGCGTCCTGAAGGGCAAGAAACCACCGCACAGCCCAAGGAGCAATTCGCACCGCGAGAGCCATGCGATGACTCTTCCGATCGGTAGACAACGTTGCCGCGTGGTCGGCCGCCGCGCGCGCTTCGGCGTAATTGCCCTCGCGCAGGTGACGCTTAACCAGATCTTTTTGACAGAGCCACTCCGTCCGAACGATGATTTCTTCGATCAGAGTTTTCTGCTGCGGAGAAACCGACAAGGTTCTGCGTATTTTTTTCAGGATTTCGATTTGCGCCTGCTTGAGTCGATAGCTATCGGCGGCGAGCCCATCGGGCAGCAAGCGGTGCACGATGCCGACCTCTGACAAAAAGCCGATTTTCGCGCCCCGAAATGACATGCGCGACCATAGATCGAAGTCTTCGCAACGCCGGTACTGCTCATCGAACAGGCCCGCATCGATCATGGACTGACGCGAGGCAACCATGGCTGACGTGGTCACGCCACATTCCTCCGTAATCAACTTTTCGAAGGTCACGGGCGGATTCTGCGCCTGCCGTTCGAAGGCGGTCCCCACGTGGATTCCATCTCGTACAAAGTCGGAATCGCTGTAAACCAGGTCGAAGCCGTCTTCTTCGAGGAGGGGAACCAAGCTCGCCAGATGTTCCGGCAAATAGAGGTCGTCACTATCGAGGCAGGCGATGTATTTGCCGCGGGCCGCGCGAATTGCCGTATTGCGAGCACCGGAGGGGCCGCGGTTTTCCTGCCGGACGTAAACCAGTTTGTCGCTGTAGCTGCGAATGGCGGCTTCCAACGCCTCGGTATCGGGCGATCCGTCGTTGACCAGCACCACCTCGATATTGGGGTAGGTCTGCGCGAAGACCGAATCCAACGTCTCCCGAATGTGCTCCGCGGCCCGATAGGCTGGGACAATGACACTCACCAAAGGCATTTGCCGATCTTCCAAAGCGCACACGCTCCCAGTCTTGGTTTCAGCAAGCGTCAATCCAAAGGCGATCACGGGGCTAAACCTAACTCTCTGATTTTAATGGATGTCCATGACTGGATGATGACTAGATCGGGATGCCGACGCAAGCAGGGCCCTTTTTTGGGCAACTTTCTTCTCCTTTTTGCCCTTCAGACCACTGTTCGTTTCTCCCCAAAACTCGCCTTAAGCCCATCGTTTACGCATCTAAATAACTTGGGCCAGTAACTACCCGGATGTGCCATATACACCCACGGTTAGGCTTTGCTTCCCGACCACGTTTCGCATATTCTCAAGGGCAACCTTAAGATCTTATGAGTAACTCAGCAGAGGCAGTTCCGCTCTTCTCGACAAGAGAGGACGGCATATCGTCTGGCTTGGCTCTTTGGCAAGCCGCGACAATTCTGCTGCTGATCGCGTGGCTCTACACTCCGATTCTGATCCGGCTCTTCCTGCAGTGGGTCGGTCCTGCGCGCGATCCCAATTTTCAGCACGGAATCTTCGTGCCCATCTTCGTAGCCTTCGTGATCTGGCAGGATCGTGAGCGATTGCGGGCAATTTCCTCCTCTCCTTCGTGGGCTGGCTTGGTCTTGGTAGTTTTCAGCATGATCACGCTCGTCTTGGGACAGTGGGGTGCGGAAAACTTTTTGTCGCGCGTTTCGTTGTTGATCTTATTGGCCGGCCTGATCATTCTCTTTCAGGGCTGGACGTTTTTTCGCGCTGTGCTTTTCCCGTGGGCGTTTCTGATTCTGATGATCCCGATTCCCAACCTGATCATCCAGCAGGTCAATTTTCCTCTTCAGCTCATCGCCTCAAGGATGGCCACAAACCTCTTACAATTGGTTGGCGTTCCTGTCTTCCGCGAAGGAAATCTGATTCAACTGGCCGCCATGCCGCTTGACGTCGCCGAAGCGTGTAGCGGAATCCGATCGCTGCTGAGCCTGGTGACGCTCTCCATAATTTACGGATATTTGCTGGAAAGTCGCATGTGGGTGCGGGTCGTCCTCACGGTCTTGGCCGTTCCGATCGCGGTGGTGGCCAACAGCTTTCGGATCTTCGGCACCGGTCTTCTCGTGCAAGCTCACCATCCCGATGCCGCGGAGGGCTTCTACCACGCCTTGTCTGGAGTGTTGATCTTTGCTATCGCGCTGACATTGCTGTTCACAGTGCATTGGATGATCACTTCCATCTGGAAGAGCAAGCCGGTACCGGCAAAACCTATCGTCAAGGCGGTGCGGTTACCGAGAAGCGAAGTGACTCTGCGGGGGGGCTCCTCTCGCTTTGCCGCGGTGGCGATTTTGCTGTTTGCCACTGCCATTGGCCTGCAGGCTCACTCGCACAACGAGGTTTTTCCTCCCCGCGAGCCGCTGAGTTCGTTGCCCAATCAGATGGATAATTGGAAGGGCACCGACGAAGCACTCGACCAACAAACCCTAGAGATCCTCGGCCCGGGCGAATATCTACTGCGCGACTACGAAAACTCGAAAGACCTGCAGCCCGCGATCAATTTGTATATCGCGTACTTCCCGACGCAAAAAACGGGCGACACGATTCACTCTCCGAATCATTGCCTACCAGGCGCGGGATGGATTCCGGTGCGGAACGAAGTCGTGCACATCGCGCGAGCAGATGGCTCATCTTTTCCAGCCAACCGTTATGTGGGCTCCAAAGGTGGAGAACGGCAACTGGCGCTTTACTGGTTTCAGGCGCACGGGCGCGTTGTGGCTAGCGATTGGAAGGCGAAGTTCTATCTGGTCGAAGATTCGATCCGCATGAATCGGAGCGACGGCAGCCTTGTCCGGCTGATGACGCCGATGCTCGAGGGCGAATCTGCTGACGCCGCCCAGGCCCGCGTGATGCAACTCGGATCTAAAGTTCTTCCACTCCTCGACGATTACATTCCGCGCTGAATCAGCTCTTGATACTCGGTAGGTGAATATCCTGTGATTGACCGGAAGTCGTTGATCAGGTGCGCCTGATCGAAGTATCCCAACTCCAGCGCCAACTGGGGCCAGTCCGGCTCCTCGCCCGTGTGAAAGCGCTCGATCAACTCATGCAAGCGGTACCGGCGAATCACCCATTTTGGGCTGACTCCCACATATTCACTAAATAAGCGCTGCAGAGAACGCTTGCCGATACTCGCTCGCTCGACCAAGTCGTCGACGGTCTTAATTTCGCGGTCCTGCAGAATCTGCTCGACCAGTTGACCTGCCAAGGCAACCGTTTTGTCTGGCTTTGGTACGCGGTCGTGGAAAAACGCATTGGCCGCTTCCACCTTTTCGCCCTCGGACCGGTCGGAGAGCGCGATGCTCTGCAGCGCCTGCACCTCTTTTCCAAAAATGCGCTCGATCGGGACGGTTCGGTCCGCTAACTTAGAAACCGCATAACCGAGAAAAGGACGAAAGCCCCCGGGCTTGAATTTCACTCCGAAAACCTGCGACTGGCCTTCGAGCTTGCGCTTAAACATGTGCGTTTGCACGCCCGCCACAACCGAGGCTGCGGGTTCAAATATGACATGCACGTTGGGATGAGGAATGCTTTCGGCCAACTGAGGCTCGCAGCCGCGCAGGTCCCAGCGGATCATCCAATAGTGGGCGATCCATCCCGCCAGGTCAGCTGCGGGACGCTTGCGCGCGTGCCTCATCTTTCCGGCACGCAGCGGGCGCCGCAACATGCCACGTGCTTTCCCCACTTCCGGGTCGTAGACCTCCTCGACTTCCGAAGCTCGGCTTTCCGAAGCAGGTGCCCCCTCCGAACTGCGAATCGCCGGCCTGGATTGCTGTCGCGTTTTTCCAATCATCGCTTTTACCGAGCGTCTATATTCTTTTTCAAAGAGAGCCCGTCGAGAAACTTTCGAACAAAGACAGGCGCACGAAGAAACTGGAATACTAAGTTAAGTCGAGGAGAAAATATGCCCGAGCTGTTGATCCGTAAATCAATCGAAGTCGATGCCCCGGTCGAGACTCTGTGGAAGGTTCTCACCGATGCCGAGTTCATTCCACAATACATGTTCGGCTGCAACGCCGAAACGGATTGGAGGCCCGGGTCTCCTCTGCTATGGAAGGGCGCGGCCGACGGCAAGTTGTACGTGAAGGGGAAGATTGTCGCCTTCGATTCTCCGCATCGGCTTGTCTATACCATCTTCGATCCGAATTCGACGATCAAGGACATCCCTGCGAACTACCTGACGATGACCTATGACCTTAAGAAGAGCGGCGAACGCGCTTCTTTCCTCGAGATTACGCAAGGCGATTTTGCCACCGTGGAAGACGGCGAGAACCGTTACAAACACTCGTTGGAGGGAGACGACACGGTACTGACCGGAATTAAAAAGCTTGCGGAAAGCGCAGCTACGCAGAGATGACGCTCTCTCTACGCGTGAATCCGAACTTCTTCCGACTCACGCTTCCGCGCGTCGCGGAACGCCTGCGGCAGAAACCGCAGCAGATCCGTCGCCACCAGCGAATTCTCGCCGACGGACGCGCGGGCCAAGTCTCCTGCCAGTCCGTGGAGATAAACCGCCAGCGCCGTCGCTCTGAGGGCATCCTTAGGATGTTGCGCAATCAAACTCGCGACCATGCCCGTGAGAATGTCCCCAGTGCCACCCGTCGCCATGCCCGGATTTCCTGTCGAGTTCACCCATACGATTCCATCAGGCGATGCTATAAGCGTGCGATGCCCCTTCAAAACGACAATTAACTCATGCTCACGAGCGAAGTCGCGTGCCACTCGCAAACGGTTAGCTTGAATTTCGGCAATACTCCGGCCGGTCAGCCGAGACATCTCTCCCGGGTGCGGAGTGATGACGAGAGTCCGATCCTTGCCATTGAGTTCGCTGGCGAATTTGTCAAAAGCGTTCAGGCCGTCTGCATCAATCACCATGTTCACGACGGCAGAATTCCCCGCCGACGTCTCGCCTCGCTTCACGATCACGCGCACAAACTCTGAAGTCTCCGAGTTGCGCGAGATGCCCGGGCCAATCGCTAGCGTCTTGCCTTTCAGCAGCGCATCGAATCCCGAACCGAGTGCTCGTTTCGAGATGGTGCCGGCGTCCGTTTCCGGCAGCGGCTCGGTCATTATTTCGGGATGGAACAACGCAATTGTTGGCAGCACAGATTTCGGCGTGGCAACGGTCGAAAGCCCGGCCCCGGCTCGAAGCGCGGCAAATCCTGCCATGGCCGCGGACCCAGCCTTGCCCAATGATCCGCCGATTACGAGGACGTGTCCGTAGCTGCCTTTGTTCCCTTCTTTTTCGCGCGGCGCAAGTAAAGATGCGAAATCAGACAAAGTATTCAGATTCAGGTCCAGCTTCGAGCTGATCGCTTCAGCGGGCGAACCGATGGGCGCAATTACGGTTGACCCGTTGGTCAACCCCGCGAAAACATGCGCCGGTCGCGGCGCTGTAAAGGTGACCACAGCATCAGCCCGCGCCTGGCTCTGCGCGCTCGCTTGCGGGCTAAGCGCAGCGGGCTTCATGGCGTCGGCGTCGGCCCCAGAAGGGATGTCAACTGCGATGACCGTCGCCGGGGCGGCATTCAGCTTGGCAATTGCGGCGCCGTAGAGCGGGCTCACAGGAGGACGAAAGCCCGTGCCGAGGATGGCGTCCAGGAGCAGGTCCGAGGAAAAAATCTCGCCCGCATCCGAAGAATCAAGCTGGCTCGCCTCGCGCACGATCAGCGGCGTCTGTGGAGGACGTAGCTTCGGCAGCATTTGCTGAAATGCCGCGGCCGCATCTCCTCGCAGTTCCGTCGGATCGCACAGCAGAAGTACACGGACAGCGCGCCCTGCTTCGACAAGCTTGCGGGCAGCCACAAATCCATCGCCGCCGTTATTTCCTTTTCCGCAAAGCACGCCGACACGCTCGGCCTGCGGATACTCAGAAAGCACGAAGCGTGCGACGGCGGCTCCCGCGTTATCCATCAATTGAATAGACGGAACTCCGAAGCGCTCGGATGTGATCTTGTCGATCTCCCGCATTTCTGCGGCGCTAACGATTTTCATAAAATGAAGACGCTCTATCCGCCAGCCTTACTCCCCGTGAAGAGTGCGAGCGATGCATCGGACTTGTAAAGGCGCTCGGTCATCGAAACGAACGCGCGCTCGATCGCGATTGACGCCTGGGGATCTGATACCCCGCGAGCCAGTTCCGCGCCTTAAATCCGTTTGATTGTCGCCAACCAGCCCGGCGCCCCGCCGTCGTGAAATCTTGTCTGAATCCGCTCCGGTTCGATGCGGGCGACATTCCATCCGCTACGGTGATTGAACGACGCTTCCAGTTCTTCCTGACTGACTGGGTGCGGGCCAGTATCCGGACCATCGTCGCTGAAGCACAACAGGTAAAGGGTTCCATCCCGCTCGGTCACCGACGCTAGACTCGTTACGTATCTTGGTCGCTCTTCTCCGTCGAAGGCGTGGAAGAGCCCGCAGTCCAACACCGTCTGAAACGTGCGCCCCAATTGCTCCAGTTGGAACGCATCCGCCGTTGCGAACTCTACCTCTATTCCCCGGTCTTCGGCCTTTTTGCGAGCCATCGCCAGAGCCGTCTCAGCCACGTCAACGCCTAGAACCGACAGTCCCAGCGCTGCGACATGTAGTGCGTTCTCGCCCGTCCCGCATCCCGCATCGAGCACCGGTCCGGCGATTCCGCTTTCCGATGCCACCCTCACGATTGCTGGCTGCGGCCGGCCAATATCCCAAGGTGCTGGACCATCGCAATACGACGCATCCCAAGGTTGCCCCGTCCTGCGTTCGTGACTGGTTGGATGCCGGCCACTCCCCGAATAATCAGTGCTTGTTCCTGATCGAACCGACAACTTCGTCCTCTGTATACAACTGATCTGCTCCACCTTTGCGCAGCTCGAGCCAATCCAAAGTTGACCTACCCAGACGGTACTCTCTCAACTCAATGACTCAAGATTTTGTCGCAATGTCGCGTGATTATATCAACGATGCTCGGGCCCATCCTCTTTTACCATTACAGACGCGCGCCCGCAGATGCACGCGATGCAAACGATCCGAGCTACAATACTGGGATCGCATCTCAGGGGTGCCCAATGAAACTTAGTGAGGCGATTTTACTTGGGAGCACGATGATAGCCGCCAAAGAGGGTGGGCAATATTTTTCCGAGACGAAGTCGGGCTGTGCTCTGGGAATGGCAGCCGTCGCCAGGGGATGCACTTTTAGCCGCGGGACCGGAGCTAAAAAGCGCGTAGCCCCCGTGAATTGGAATGAACGCCGCACACTCGGTACGGAAGGCGTCTGGGGCCAGTGGGTGTTGCAAGTAGTCGCGCGCCCCTGTGATTGCTGGATCCTCCGCGCGCCGCGCAAGATGCGCATCAAAGACGTCGTTGCCCACCTCTTCGACTTCCACGTCATGAAAAAAAAGAATTGGACATTGGACCAATTGGCAGGATGGGTCCAAACCTGGGAGCCAAACGAGACCACCCCTGAGCCGATTGCAAACCCGCGTTCTTCCGGAGCAATTTCAATGGAGTCGCGTCTCGACCGGCTGCAGGCCGAGCAAGAATGGGAACAGGTGCGACAGGCCTTCGAGTCCCGCCGATCGGATGAGAAGATTTCTCGGAGGAATGCGCCGGCCGGTCGGGCTTGAGGTTGGCGGGTCGAATTTTCGGCTGCGGACAGAGTCGATTCTCTCCCTTCGGAAAGAGCGGTTCCAGCAGATAGTTTGGGTAATCGCGCCGTTCGCCCTCACTACATTCGCCATTCTTAAGTGCCTGAGTTCCGCTGAGGCGAACCTCCTTCACCCCCTCCCACTGTCCGGTTCCTAAACGTCCGAATACTGCTAGCCCATAGCGAGGAGAGAGGCCTCGGCCCTCCTGAGTCACGAGGTCGCGGCGCCGCTCCTTGTGCAGTCTGGTAAGCATTGCTACGATTCTGTACCAATATGCCAACCCTGATCGCAGCGCCTACGCGGATCCAATCTGCCGGCAGCAAGCCGAAGATCATTGAAGAATTCGTCGGACGCGTCAACACCAAGACCGATGGACTTAGCGTCGCCCACATGCGTAGTCCCGAAGGATGGGAAGAACCAGGACAGAGGCCGGAGTTCGACGAGTACACGGTCGTGTTGCGGGGAACGCTGCGAGTGCAGCACAGTTCCGGAGAAATGGATGTAGCTGCTGGGCAAGCCGTGCTGTCCCATCGCGGCGAGTGGGTGCGCTACTCGACTCCATTTGCGGAGGGAGCGGAATACGTCGCGCTGTGCTTGCCCGCGTTCTCGCCCGAGACCGTGCACAGGGACGAATAGGCGAACGATGAAACTTTCCGTCGTCATGCCCGTGTATAACGAACGCGCCACACTCCGAGAAGTGGTCGCGAAGGTTCTCGCGGTTCCCCTCGAGATTGAACTGATCTGCGTTGACGACGGCTCGCGCGATGGCTCACGCGAGATCCTGGAGAGGCTGCAAACGGAGTATCCGCAAATTCGAACTCTCTTTCAGCCGCAAAACATGGGCAAAGGAGCGGCGTTGCGCCGCGGTATTCACGAGGCAACAGGAGACTACGTTATTATCCAGGACGCTGATCTGGAGTACGATCCAGCCGAATATCCGCTAATGATTGCGCCGCTGGTGCAGGACAAAGCGGACGTCGTTTTCGGCTCTCGTTTTCTGGGCGGCGCGCCCCACCGCGTCCTATATTTCTGGCACTCGGTCGGCAACCGCGCGTTGACCCTGCTTTCGAACTGTCTCACTAACATCAATCTCTCGGACATGGAGACTTGCTACAAAGTCTTCCGGCGCGAGGTCATTCAGTCAATTCCGATCGAGGAAGATCGCTTCGGCTTCGAGCCAGAGATTACGGTCAAAGTGGCCCGGCGGCGCTTGCGTATTTACGAGGTCGGGATCAGCTATTGGGGACGCACCTACGAAGAGGGCAAGAAGATCGGATGGAAAGACGGCATGCGCGCCTTCTATTGCCTGCTGAAGTATTCGTTTAAAGAACCCAAAGCGAAGAAGCACGTGCTGCCCGTCGCATCCGCAGGTCAGTCTGCGACTGTGAAGTAAAAACCGCAGAGTCCGATCGGACTCTATCGCTGATGTTGACAATGTTCAGCGAGAATGTCTACCGCGAATGCTTCTGCTTGAGCCGGCCTTTGTACGGATTCGAGCTCTGGTGAGCGAACGTGGCGCCCTTGCCGCCAGATCCGCCATTGAAATTCATGGGCGGATTCGCCTTCTCTTTCACTTGCTTCAGAGGCGGGGCTTTGTGCACGCCTTGAGTGTGAGAACCCGCACCCTTGGCAGTCTGATGTTCGAGGGTCTGAAGATCTTTCGAGTTCCCACTGGAAGCCGAACCGGTCGCCTTTACCGCGGGCATGGTGCTCTTTTTGATGCCTTTGTCCGCCGGTACATGTTTCACCCTGAACTGATTGTTCGTTTGCTGTGCCAACCCACTCATCGAAATGCCGACCACCGCAACCGCAACCGCCAACGAAAATCTCATCTTTGAGAACTCCACTATGTGATCCCTTCGCGGGATCGATAACTGCTGTAACTCCGGGATACCTAGCGTTAGATGCACGCCACCTGCCATCGAATCATCCGTGTTCATTCATTCTAAACCCGGGAAAAGGGGAAAGCACTCGTGAGGACAGAAAGAAGTACAACGGGTTAGGAGCGTGGGAGCTCGGCAGGCGCTGAAATCGCGTTAAAAGGGCGTGCGATCCATGCGCAATAGTTTGCACATCGAGTCCCCAATTACCCCCAAATTCCGCCGAAACACGGCCAACGCGATGTATCTCCATTCCGGCATGCACTAACTACTTTCGTTCCTTGCCAAAATGAATTGCCCTCGTATTCGCAATAGCTTATAAGCGATTTTGTATTTTTTCCCTTAACACTAGAGGTCAAGGCCCAGTTGAGATTCGGCCGGGTGGATCTTGGCCAGATGCCGCACCCAGCTGGACTTTCGCGATCTATGGCGCATGGCCCTAGAGAGCGAAACTGGTTCTGCCGGAGCCCGAATTTTAAAGCTGCTGGTGATAGGAAAATCCCCCGCCGTGGTTTGCGGAGACGACACTCAGAGGTCGCTTTGAACGCTTATCGGCTACAGCAAGGTTCGGCCCTTAGATCGACTAATAGTTCGGCAAAAAGTTCGGTTCACAGTTCGTATCAGAGATCCGCGAACAAACCGACACAGGGTTCGTCCATTCTCGGTGTGGTGGTCGGCCTCATGCTTGCGGGATCGCTTCTCATCCTCACAGGATGCCAAGCGCTGGGCGGCTCGAAGGCGGGATCGGGTTCAGTCCAACTCGCGAGCAACGGACTGCTCTTTGGATCGGTCGTAATCGGCACTTCTTCGACTCTGTCGGACACCATTACGAACAATACAAGTTCGTCGGTTACGGTCGGATCGATACAGGGGCTTACTCCCGCATTTCAGATCAGTGGCATCACTCTGCCGCTGGTTCTCGCTCCCGGACAAAACGTTCCATTCAACGTCGTGTTTCAGCCTGCTGCCGCAGGCAATGTGTCGACTACGATTTCGTTCAACGATCCGAACCAGCAGTTGATCGTTTCACTGACCGCTTCGGGCGACGGAGTCACCCAAGGGCAGGGCGGAAACCCGGGTCAATTGACACCGACTCCGTCGCCCGTGTCCTTCGGAACCATTCAGGTGGGATCTCACCAGACGACCACGGTAACCTTGGCGAATACCGGAGGAATGGATTTAACCATCAATCAAGCGACGCTGAGCGGCGCTGGGTTTTCCTTGGGCAACCTAGCCCTGCCGATTACGGTTAGTGCGGGAACGTCGACCACCGTGACCGTGACGTTTGCCCCGACGGGAAGTGGTAATTTCGCGGGCAGCGTCACGTTCGCAATCACCACGAATCAGACGAACAGCAATGTGGTACTGAATCTTTCAGGCGTTGGCTCGGGAGCGGGTGCGGGGACGCTGACTCCGAATCCCTCCAGCTTGAGTTTCGGGACAGTCGACGTCGGCAGTAGCAACCGTCTCTCCGAGACTTTGACGAACACGGGCGCAAGCTCCGTGACCATCACGCAGGCTACAACCAGTGGAGCGGGATTTTCGATTAGCGGTCTTTCTCTGCCCCTGACTCTAGCGGTCAATCAGAGTGCCACCTTCACCGCGGTTTTTGCTCCTGGCAGCGCGGGCACAGTAAGCGGGTCGCTGAGCATCCTCTCGAACGCGTCGAATTCGACGCTCAGTATTCCTCTCTCTGGTACGGGCGTAATGCCGGGAACGCTGTCAGCGAATCCCGCTAGTCTGGCGTTTGGCACGGTGCAGGTGGGCAAGAGTTCGAGTTTGTCCGAGACGTTGACCAACAGTGGGGGAACGAGTCTTACGATTTCGGCGGCAGCGGCGAGCGGCAGTGGTTTCAGTCTGAGTGGACTGAGCTTGCCTCTGACCTTGAGCGCTGGGGAGAGCACGTCGTTCACAGTGGTCTTTAAGCCAAGCGCGACTGGAGCGGCGAGCGGCAGCGTCGTAATCACCTCCGACGGATCGAATTCGAGCTTGAGCATTCCTTTGTCGGGTACGGGCGCGGCGCAAGGAGACTTGGTCGCGAATCCTGCAAGTTTGGCGTTTGGCAACGTTCAGGATGGAACTTCGAAATCACTGACCGACACACTGACCAACTCGGGCGGCACAAGCCTTACGATCTCTGCAGCGAGCGCGAGCGGCAGCGGCTTTAGCCTGAGCGGGCTAAGTCTGCCCTTGACGCTGGGTGCGGGCCAAAGTACCTCATTCACGGTGCTGTTCTCGCCGACGGCAAGTGGCACGGCGAGCGGCAGCGTAACCATTACGTCCAATGGATCCGACTCCAGTCTGAGTATTCCGCTTTCTGGGACCGGTGTAACGGAAGGAACTCTGTCGGCAAATCCGACAAGTTTGGCGTTTGGCACGGTGCAAGTAGGAAAGAGCTCGAGTTTGTCGGAGACGCTGACCAACAGCGGCGGCTCGAGCCTTACGATTTCGGCAGCAGCGGCGAGTGGCAGCGGCTTCAGTTTAAGCGGCTTGAGCCTGCCTTTGACATTGAGCGCCGGTCAGAGCACGTCGTTCACGGTGATATTTACGCCGAGTGCGAGCGGTTCCTCGATCGGCAGCGTGACAATCACATCTAACGGCTCGAATTCGAGCTTAAGCATTCCTTTATCGGGTACGGGCGCGACCCAGGGAACGCTGTCCGCGAATCCCACCTCACTCGGGTTCGGAAGCGTGCAGGTGGGCAAGAGCGCAAATCTTTCGGAGACTGTGACGAATACAGGCGGCTCAAGCGTAACGATTTCGCAGGCGAACGTAACGGGAGCGGCCTTCTCCATTAGCGGATTGTCGCTGCCTCTTAGTCTGGCGGCGAACCAGAGTGTCACGTTTACGGCTACTTTCACACCCTCGAGTACGGGAGCGGTCAGCGGAAGTCTCGCGATCGTGTCGAACGCATCGAACTCGACTCTCACAATTGCACTTTCGGGGACTGGAACTTCGGCGGGCCAACTGGCAGTCTCACCGACCAGCTTGAGCTTCGGGAATGTGACGGTGGGATCTAGCTCGTCTCTGAACGGCACCCTGACCGCAAGCGGAGCGTCGGTCACGATTAATTCGGCAAGCTCGACGAACGGCGAGTTTGCGCTCTCTGGAATTTCGCTCCCGCTGACCTTAAACGCGGGCCAGTCCACGGGATTCACAGTTACATTCACCCCGCAGGCGAGTGGAGCGACTTCGGCTTCACTGTCTTTCGCGAGTAACGCTGCGAACTCTCCAACCACGCAGACGATGACGGGGACAGGCACGACGCCCACTCAGCATACGGTGGACCTGGCGTGGAACGCTGTCGGCGGTGTGGCGGGCTACAACGTTTATCGCGGGACGGCGTCGGGTGGTCCCTATACGATGATCAACGGTTCTCTGGATGGAACGACGACCTACACCGACAGCACGGTTGTCTCCGGTACAACATACTATTACGTGGTCACGAGTGTGGACAGCGATCAGGCGGAGAGTGGGTATTCGAATCAGGCACAAGCGGTGGTGCCGAACCCGTAGGCGCATGATCCGCCAAGACGGGAACCCGGCTAGATTTCCATTCTGATTAGGTTGGTCCACGCCGGGTTACGTCACTTCAGATGGTTCCGGCTCTTAGGGTATGGTAGCTCGCACCTCGGCTGAGAAGGGGCTCTCAACTCCGGTTTGATCGAGGGCAGTCACAGCGTAGACGTAGGTTCGGCCGTTCATTACGAGGCGATCTTCGTAGGGCGGCCTTGAGACTCGAGTAGCGATTTTCACGAAGATACTGCCGTAGTCGGGACGGCGGTAAATGTTGTAACCGACAATATTGGCGCTTGTCGACGCGCGCCAGTTAAGGGTGACGCTGTGAGCTTTGTGACAGCCCACTAAAGGCGCGCAGAGCAGCAGGAAGACACCCGTTAGGAGTGATGCCCGAAAGAAGGTTGGATCGCATTTCATAGCATCGGGATGACTTATGGCTAGTTGTGGATTGCCCGGTCAAGGTTGCATTTTCGTGCAACTGTCGCAAAAACTATCATCTTGACATACACTTACGCGAAACCATCTAATAGACGAAGTTCCGATAGAGTCCCCTGGTAGTTTTCCATCCCCCGATACTCCCCGTCCCAGGTGGGTTCTCAAATTCGTATCTCAAGGGAGTAGCAAATGAGCAATAGTAAAGGAAAGTGGTGGATGGCGGCGCTCTTGGTTTGTTGCTTGGCGCCCGCGGCGCTGGCCGACCAAGGCCGCGGCGGTCGCGGATGTGATCCGCGGCAGAAGGGCTGTCAGCAACAACAGGCACCGGAGGGCGGTTCCGCAACGATGTATCTTCTTGCGGCCGGAGTTACATGTGCGGGGGCTATGTTCCTCAAGTCCCGCGTTGGAAAACAAACGCAATCGTAGGTTAGACTCGATCGACCCAGAGATTGGCCCACTTTACGCCGGGGCGCGTGAGGTTGGGCCTTTTTTGTTTATATAGCTTTACGGGCAACGTCCAGGCGTCCAGAGCAGCCGCAAAAGTAGCGCAAAGTTGGAGCGGGTGGGACGGAGTCGGCACCGCCGCTGTGACCCTGGTCGGGCCCATCGCCTACTTCACCCGCGTATATAGGCAAGATTTTGAATCCTGCCCAATTGCGATAAGGGGATGTTTTCTAACTTTAACTATATCAGCTTGGGGCGCCAGAACCGGAACGCAGCCCGAGTAGGTTCTCAGTCAGTATGTCAGCGATCCGTTCTCCGGCGCGCCCGTCCCAGAGTGGCGGGATCGTCCCCTTCTTGGCCCGGCCGGAAAGGATTCTAGCGAGTTCGCTGCGAAGTTTCTCTGGATCGTGCCCAACCAGAACATTGGTTCCCATGGTCACGGTGACTGGCCGCTCGGTATTTTCTCGAACCGTGAGACAAGGTACGCCGAGATAAGTGGTTTCTTCCTGAATGCCGCCCGAATCGGTGATGACCACGGTGGCGCGGGTCTGAAGTCCCAGAAAATCGACATAGGGACATGGATCGAGCAGGCGAAGTTGACTGGCGTCCAATCCGAAATCGTCGATGCGCTTGCGGGTTCGCGGATGAGTGGGAAAGACGACCGTCAGATCCTTGTTCACTTCCAGCAGCGATTCCAGAATTCCCTTCAACCTCACGTTGTCGTCAACATTGGCCGGGCGATGCAGGGTGACCAGGGCGTAGCGGTCCGTCAGATCGGCAGCACCGGTTTTTCGCGCGGCGGGCAGCAGGCGCACCAAAGAATCGATCATCACATTGCCAACGAAAAACACTTTCTCGGGAGGAATTCCTTCGTGCCGAAGATTCTCGTCTCCGTCTTCGGATGGTGTGAAGAGCATGTCTGCTAATTGATCGGTAACCAGGCGATTGATCTCTTCGGGCATGGTGCGATCAAAGGAGCGGAGGCCGGCTTCCACATGGGCGATGCGAACTCCAAGTTTGGTACAGACCAGAGCCGTGGCGACGGTGGAGTTGACGTCTCCATAAACGAGAACGATATCAGGACGTCGCTCGGCGATGACGGGTTCCAAGCGGACCATGATTTCTGCTGTTTGTTGGGCATGGGTGCCGGAGCCAACTGCGAGGTTCAGGTCGGGCGCCGGGATATCGAGTTGCTGGAAGAACACGTCGGACATGTTGACGTCATAGTGTTGTCCAGTATGAATGAGGGTTTGTGCGACGTTCGGTCGCCCTTTCAGGGCACTCAGCACGGGAGCGACCTTCATGAAGTTGGGGCGAGCTCCGACGATGTGAAAGATGTTCACAGCTTCTCCGGTTGTACGAAGCGCGACTCGGTGCGGTGCAGAATCCAGAGCAGCAGCAACATGAATACGACCGCAATACTCAAGAAAATAACCCCTCCGTTGTGATGAAGTCGGCCATTCAGAAATGCGGGATCGACGCGAGTTCCAAGTTCTCCAATGGCAAAGATGCGCAGCCCATTCTTGGCAACGGAAAGCGGGATCGCGGCGGCAACGAGCAAGCTCTTACGCCACCATGACCGTAGGAACAGTTGAGCGAAGATGAGAGTGATGACGATCAAGATCAGGCTAGAGCGAATACTGCTGCACTCACGGGCAACTTCAATGTTCAGTCCTGGAATGAAGACCATGATTCCATCCTGCGTCGCGGGAACGCCAATCGCACGAAAGAGCACGCGCGAGGCACCCGCGGACTGATACTGCAGGAATTCGACGATGGAGTCCAAAACAAATTGGGGAAGAGGGACGATCAGGAACAGGAAACAAAGCGGAAATAGAAGCGAACGAAATGTTTTGGCGCCGAAACAGAAAACGACACCGGAGATCCACCAGACCACCAGGGTAAACATAGAGAGCGACAGGCGAAGAGTATTTGGTAGATCGCCGGTTGGAACCGTCATTCCCCATCTGGCATAACCAGCAACGAGGAGTGCGAGGATCAGGAGCACAGCTCCGGCACGAGATAGGGACGGAAGATCCCTTTCGAGATTGTGAGAGCGGCCGTCTTTCCAATTGAGATAAATGAGCGCGGCGCTGCAAGGAAAAATCAGACAAATGTGCGTGTAGGCATCGTTCGATAAAGCGAGCTTCAACGTTTCCGTGAGAGCGCGCCACCAAAACACGATCGACGCGGCAAAAAGACTGGCGAAAAGCAGCGATCGGGTTTGGATTTGCGTGCTCGACATAAGCGCGAAGCGCTGGTCTCCATCTTACCCAATACTGCGTTGGGACTTCGTACCAATCGGGACTGCACAGAAGTATTCGATTTCAAATAGGGGAACCCTGTCGAGTTTCTTGGAGGATACGAATCGCGGATTGAGGCGCGGAGAACGCGTGATTTTCGCTTTGCTGTCGAAGTCGAATAGACGTAACCCGATGAGGTCCATCCAGAAGGACGTATTTGCTGAATCCTAGTTCAGAACGATGCGGACTCTCCACGATTCGTTAACTCGTTAAAGCCAAACGCAAGCAGCACTATATCGATCCCCAAGGTATAAGCGCGGTCCCGGCAAACCTTTTGTTTTTCTAATCACTCGCGGCCCGTGGGTTGCTCCTGGCTCGGGGTGAGGCTTGCGCTCAATATCGCTGCCACTAATGACTTGGACGATAACGGACGATGGACAGTTGAACGGAAAGAACGCGAGTGTCCGCCAACCACCGAGAAACGATTGCTTGACCGACCGCAAGAGACAGAGGGGGAGAGGCAGTGACGATTCATCCTTCTCGGCCAAGTGCGATTCCGCTTGGGAAAGGAAAGCAGTGATGAACGAAAGCGACATCGTCAAAGATTTTCTCGTGGAGAGCTACGAAAACCTGGACCGGCTGGATCGGGACCTGGTCGGGCTGGAGAAAAACCCGCGGGACAAGGAAGCTTTAGCGGGCGTGTTTCGTACGATTCATACGATCAAAGGCACCTGCGGGTTTCTCGCGTTTAATAAGCTCGAGAAGGTTGCGCATGTCGGCGAAAATCTGCTCACCCGGCTGCGCGACGGACAACTCGCCCTGAATCCGGAAATTACGACCGCGCTGTTGGGAATGGTAGACGCAGTGCGGCAGATGCTGAAAGAGATTGCCACGACTGGTCAGGACGGCGAGGTTGATTATCCGGAACTACGGGAGACCTTGACGCGGCTGCAAGGCGGTGCCGCGTCATTCCCGACACCAACTGCGGGCGAAGGGGCTTCTGAGGCACCCAGAGTGGCAGACTCAGGGAGTCCCGCCGCGGGCGCCGCGGGAGAAGCGGTGGCGGTGCCGACCGTGGAGCGCAAATCCAGAACCAAGACGACACACAAAGCAGCCCATGCCGGGACGCTTAAACCAGCCGAAGACGCACCCGGCGCGGAGCAGTTGTCCACAATCCCTGGGAGCGAAATTCAGCCGGCGCCATCCCGTGCAGCGACGGGCGCGAACAAGGGTCCGGTGACGGAATCGGAGTCCCGAAGCCGGGAAGCCATCGCGGAGACGATTCGCGTAGGCGTAAATGTGCTGGACAAAATGATGACGCTGGTTGGCGAACTGGTCCTGGCGCGCAATCAACTGCTGCAGATCTCCAACATCGTGGAAGACACGGGTCTGCAGGCGGTTTCACAGCGGATGAACCTGATCGCCACCGAATTACAAGAAGAAGTGATGAAGACCCGCATGCAACCGATCGGAAACATCTGGAACCAGTTTCCGCGGACGGTACGCGACGTAGCACTCGGCTGCGGGAAAGAAGTGGGCATCGAGATGGAAGGCAAGGAGACGGAACTCGACAAGACCATCATCGAGGCGATTAAGGATCCGCTGACACATCTGGTGCGAAATTCCGTCGATCATGGGATCGAACTTCCGGCCGAGCGCGTGAAGGCGGGCAAAGACCGCGCGGGCCGACTGATTCTGCGCGCCTTTCATGAAGGTGGCCAAGTCAATATCGAGATCAGCGACGACGGAGCGGGGCTGAACGTGGAACGCATCCGCAGAAAGGCGGTGGAACGCGCGGTTGTCACGGCCGACCAGGCAGCGCGGATGACGGAGCGCGAAATCTTCAATCTGATTTTTCTTCCCGGATTTTCGACAGCAGAAAAAGTTACGAACGTCTCCGGCCGGGGAGTTGGCATGGATGTGGTGAAGACGAATGTCGAAAGAATTGGCGGCAACGTGGACGTGCAATCCACGCCCGGGCGGGGCACGACGGTGCGGGTGAAGATTCCTTTGACCCTCGCCATCATTCCTGCGTTGGTCGTGACTTGCGCAGGCGATCGATATGCCATTCCGCAAGTAAGTCTGCTCGAACTGGTTCGGCTGGAAGCAGATGAGGTGGCCAAAGGAATCGAGTTGGTGCACGGCGCTCCTGTCTATCGCCTGCGGGGGCGGCTGCTGCCCTTGGTTTACCTCAATCAGGAACTGAAACTGGAAAACAGCACGCGTGAGGTGGCGACGAGCGATGGCGTGGTCAACATCGTGGTGCTGCAGGCTGACGAGCGACAATTCGGGCTGGTGGTCGACCAGATTAACGATACCGAAGAAATCGTCGTGAAACCGTTGCGCAAGCAGCTCAAGACGGTCAAGACCTTCGCCGGATCGAGCATCATGGGCGACGGCCGAGTGGCGTTGATTCTTGACGTGCTTGGTCTGGCACAACGGGCGAGCGTGGTGACGGAAACACGGGACCGCTCGTTAACCGAAAAGGCCGCAGAGACGGCCGGAACAGAGGAAGGCAAGCAGACGTTCTTGCTCTTCGCCGGCCCGGGCGATTCGCGCATGGCCATCCCGCTGAGCACGCTGGCGCGCCTCGAGGAGTTTCCGGTAGCGCAGGTGGAGATGTCGGGCAGCCAGTGGGTCACGCAGTACCGGGGACAGATCCTGCCACTGATTCGCCTGACGATTGCGCTCGAAGAGCGGCGCAACCGGTTGCGCGCGCTGCAGGCGCCTCCTGCGGCGGATAGCGGACCGATTCAAGCGCTCGTCCTGAATCACGAGGGGCGGTCGTTTGGCCTCGTGGTCGATCGCATTCTGGACATTATCGAGGATCGCGCGGACGTTAAGTCGGCGGCAACACGGGCAAATGTTCTCTATTCCGTAGTGATCGGAGAGCGGGTCACTGAACTGCTCGATATCCCGGCAATTCTGCGGAACGCTGACATAAACACAACGCGACCGGCTCTGGCGGCACGGTCGGCGGAGGTTGCGAATTAGACTATGGCCCACACTTCCCAGTTCTGCACATTCTATCTGGACAAACTGCTCTTCGGGGTGGAATTGAAAGGCGTTCAGGAGGTCATCCGGTCGCTCGAGATGACGAAGGTTCCGCTGGCTCCGTCAGTGGTGAGCGGGCTGATTAACCTGCGGGGGCAGATCGTCACCGCCGTCGATCTGCGGCGGCGTCTGGCTCTCGATCCAAGGGCCGAGGGTAGCTTGGCCATGAACGTGGTAGTGCGCTCCGAGGATGGCGCGGTGAGTCTGCTGGTCGACGAAATTGGCGACGTGGTCGAAGTCGATGAAGACAGCTTCGAATCCCCGCCAGAAACTTTGCGCGGATCGGTGCGCAGCATGATCCTCGGCGTCCACAAACTGAAAGACCGCCTCCTGCATGTGCTGGATATCGAAAAAGCTTGTCAGATGTCGGATGTGGCGGAATCGGCGATCGGCCGATAGCCGTAAGCCACAACCCGCTCGCCGCGCCCCTTCACGTAATTAAGTTGAGTGCCAACAATTTGAAGTATGGAGAAAAGAAAATGAAGTTCACGCTTGGGAAGAAACTGGGATTCGGTTTTGGATCGATTCTAGCGCTGATGCTGGCAAGCGGCACCGCCTCGCTGCTCAAGATTCATGAGATTAGCAACCTGCAGGATTTCCTGCTCAACGTCCGTGTCCCGACTCTCGGCGCCGGCCGCTCGTTGCAGCGCGACCTCTTTTTGTCTGGCAATAAGGCCCGGCAAACTATTCTAGCCGCACACCAACCCGCCAGAGCTGAGGATGCCAAGGCTCGTTTCGAGGCCGCATGGGCCGCCGCAGATAAAGACCTGGCCAAGCTGACGGAACTCTCGCCGCATTGGGTGGTGCAAGCCAATCGTGATGTCCTGACTTCCATGAAGGAAGGCTCGGTGAAGTTTCGCACCCTGCAGGAGCAAGCGCTGCAAATGGCGGCCAGCGGAAGTTCGGATGCCGTCGAAAAAGCAGGAAACTTCTATGCCGATACTGCGACTCCTACGGGCGACGATGTGGCAAAAAGCGCGGCGGAATTAGTCACCTCCTATGAACAACTCAACGAGAAGAGCAAAGAGGACCTCGAGTCCGCCAGTCGCTCGCTCATATGGACACTTTCCCTCGCCACACTCGCTTCCATTGGGATCGGCGTATTTGTCGCGATTTTTCTGGCGCGAAGTATCGCCTCCTCGACCGCAGCCGTCCTCGGACAGGCGGAAGCCATCGCGGCCGGCGATCTGACGCGCGACGATCTCGAGGTCCGCAGCCGCGACGAACTGGGAGACCTCATGATCGCGATCAACAAGATGAGTGGCAGCCTCAAAACAATGATCGTCTCGATTCGCGCCAATGCCATGCAGGTAGCCAGTGCCAGCGAAGAACTGAACTCGACCAGCCAGCAGATTACCGCGAACTCCGAGGAAACTTCCGCCCAGGCCGATGTTGTTTCAAAGGCCGCCCAGACCGTCAGCCAGAATCTGCAAACCGTTGCCACTGGCGCGGAAGAGATGGGCGCCAGCATCAAGGAGATCGCCAAAAACGCGACCGAAGCCGCCAAAGTCGCAACCGGCGCCGTCAAGGTCGCCGAAACCACCACCTCAACCGTCTCCAAACTAGGCGACTCTTCCACCGAAATCGGTCAAGTCATCAAGGTCATTACCTCCATCGCCCAGCAAACCAACTTGCTCGCGCTGAACGCCACCATCGAAGCCGCTCGCGCGGGAGAAGCCGGCAAAGGCTTTGCCGTGGTTGCCAACGAAGTCAAGGAACTGGCCAAAGAGACGGCAAAAGCGACCGAGGACATCAGTCGCAAGATCGAAGCCATCCAGACCGACACCAAAGCGGCAGTGGATGCAATCGCGTCCATCTCTGGCGTGATCAACCAGATCAACGACATCTCAGGCACGATCGCGACCGCAGTCGAAGAGCAGAACGCGACCACCAACGAGATGTCGCGCAACGTGAGCGAAGCAGCACAGGGCAGCGGCGAGATCACGAACAACATCGCAGGCGTGGCCGAGGCCGCGCAAGGCACGACCCGCGGCGCCACCGACACGCAAAAGGCCTCGCAGCAACTGGTCGAGACCTCGAACGAACTGCGCCACCTGGTCGAGCAGTTCAAAGTCGACGAAGGCGCAAATGACGGGACGCTGGCCACGCGAAGCATGGCGGCTCGCGCTGGGAGATGAAGGGGAACAAAATGCTAACGCATATGCGCCTCACAGCGAAGATTGTTGCGACGATCGTGATCACGTTAATGGTGACCTCCGCGATCAGTTTCTGGATAACGCAGCGTCGCGTAAACCAGCAGGCGGAAGAGGCGTTCCGCGACAAGATTCGCCAGATTACGGGCATGGCGAACACGACCCGCGCGTGGTTCTCGCAAAACATCGATGTGCTCGTCCCGGGCCAGGAATTCAAGCACCTGGAGCAGGTGCCGGTCGTCGTCTCCTGGAGTGTCGCCCAGAAATATGCCGAGTCGCAGGACATGACCTTCCACACGCCGTCGCTGACGCCGCGCGATCAGAAGAACCAGCCCGACGATTTCGAACGGCGCGCGCTTGAGAACTTCCAAAAAGATCCAGCGTTGAAGGAATATTCCGAGCGCAAGGTTGAGAACGAGAATGACGTCATGCGCTATGCGCAACCGGTGCGGCTGACGTCAGACTGCCTGTTGTGTCATGGAGACCCAGCGGGAACGAAAGATCCTTTTGGCTATACCAAGGAGGGGATGAAAGCGGGAGACCTGCGTGGCGCTTTTTCGGTCAAGGCATCGACGGAGTCCCTGGTCGAAAACTCGCGTGCCAATTCCCTTGCGATTTTTCTCATCAGCTTGCTGACCCTGCTGACGGCCGCGGGCGCGATGTTTGCGCTTGTTCGCAAACTGGTGGTGAAACCCTTGTCCTCCGCAGTAACACTGGCGAACGCAATTGCGAGCAACAACCTCGCGGTGGACGATTTGCCGATCGAGAGCGAAGACGAAATCGGCGAGACAACGGCGGCGTTGAATGTGATGAAAAACAACTTGCGTAACACAGTCCACGCGATTGCCGAGACGGCGGC
Source organism: uncultured Acidobacteriaceae bacterium (assembly GCA_963846085.1). Taxonomy (GTDB): domain Bacteria; phylum Acidobacteriota; class Terriglobia; order Terriglobales; family Acidobacteriaceae; genus Acidiflorens. The sequence goes on from CAWJUN010000001.1 coordinate 1,280,496, forward strand.
AAGCGTCGCGCACGCAAGCGAAGATCTGACCACGACCAGCCACCAGATCTCCGCCAACTCGGCCGAGACTTCAGCGCAGGCTGATGTGGTTTCAAGGTCAGCGCAGGCCGTCAGCCAGAATCTTCAAACGGTCGCCACCGGCGCCGAAGAGATGGGCGCCAGCATCAAGGAGATCGCCAAGAACGCTACCGAAGCCGCCAAGGTCGCGACAGGCGCGGTCAAGGTCGCAGAAGACACGACTGCCACCGTGACGAAACTCGGCGACTCTTCGACAGAAATCGGACAGGTCATCAAGGTCATCACCTCAATCGCGCAACAAACCAACCTGCTCGCTCTGAACGCTACCATCGAGGCCGCCCGCGCCGGCGAAGCCGGCAAGGGCTTTGCCGTCGTCGCTAACGAAGTCAAGGAACTCGCCAAGGAAACCGCGAAAGCGACTGAAGATATCAGCCGCAAGATCGAGGCCATCCAGACCGACACAAAAGGAGCGGTCGATGCAATCGCGTCCATTTCAGGAGTGATCCACCAGATCAACGACATTTCAGGCACGATCGCAACGGCGGTCGAGGAGCAGAACGCGACGACGAACGAGATGTCGCGCAACGTGAGCGAAGCGGCACAGGGCAGCGGTGAAATTACCAGCAACATTTCCGGAGTGGCGGAAGCGGCTTCGAGCACCTCGCAAGGCGCCAACGACACACAGAGAGAGGCACAAGAACTGGTGCAGTTGTCGACCAAACTTAGCCATCTCGTCGAACAGTTCAAGATCGAAAAAGGAAGCTCACTGAACGCGGGGGTGGTAAAAGCGCGAGCGAAGGCGAATGCCGGATCGTAGGACGACGCCCTGGCGAGTTCTTCTTTCTGCGGCCAGTAGCTTGTACGACGATTCCCGCGGCGGCCGATCGAACGGAGAGTACTCACGGAAAGGCAATTCAGGTCGAAGGTTTACGTAGGTAGTGATGGGTCCGACAGCAACGCTTATGAATCTCAAAACCAAGTTCTGGATCATGACCGGCCTCGCCGCGGCGGGACTACTTACGGTGGCGGTTTTTTGGCTCGAGAGCCAGCACTCGGCGCTTTTGGCGGGAAAACTACAGAAGACGGAAAGCCTGGTCGAGATTCCCTATTCGATCATGGACGCCGAGTACCAACTCGAAACGAATGGCAAGATCTCCCGTGCCGAAGCGCAGCAACGGACGATTGAAGCGATTCGCACCCTGCGTTACGAAGGGACCAACTACTTCTGGATCAACGACGGGCATCCTACGATGATCATGCATCCGGTGAAGCCCGAACTGAACGGAAGCGACCTGAGTTCCTTCAAAGATTCTTCAGGCAAGGCCGTGTTCATGGAATTTGTCAAAGCGGCGCAGGCCCCGGATGGGGGGTTTGTCTATTATTCATGGCCAAAACCGGGCCGATCGGCGCCGGTCGCGAAGGTTTCCTATGTCCGGAATTTTGCGCCGTGGGGCTGGATCATCGGAACCGGAATCTATATCGATGAAGTAAATCGTGCCTGGTGGGACAGCGCGCTGACGGCGATCGTGATTGCCTTGCTCTGTCTTTTGCCACTCGCCATCCTGTCGGTGACGACCTCACGCTCAATCTTTCTTCGCCTGCGCGACATGATTGAGCGGTTTCAGGATGTGGCGGAGGGCGAGGGTGACCTCACGAAGCGGATTCCTATCACGGCGCAAGATGAAATCGGAGAATTGGGGCGCTGGTTCAACGTCTTTCTGGACAAGTTGCAGTCCATGATCAAAGCCGTAGCCGTGGCCACCGAGCAGGTGAGCGGAGCGAGCGGCGAGGTTTCCGGCAGCAGCCAGAAAATTTCCGCCAATTCGCAGCAGACTTCCGAGCGGGCTAACCTGGTGGCCGCAACTACGGAGCGGGTACGCGAGCATCTGCAGACCGTCGCTACCGGCGCCGAAGAGATGGGCACGAGCATTAAAGAGATTGCGAAAAACGCAACCGAGGCGGCGCGGGTGGCAACTTCAGCAGTGAAGGTCGCAGAATCAACCAATGCTACGGTTGCGAAACTGGGCGAGTCTTCCGCCGAAATCGGGCAGGTTATCAAGGTCATTACCTCGATCGCCGAGCAAACCAACCTCCTTGCCCTGAATGCCACCATCGAAGCGGCTCGCGCGGGTGAGGCTGGCAAAGGCTTTGCCGTGGTCGCGAACGAAGTGAAGGAACTGGCCAAGGAGACGGCAAAAGCCACCGAAGACATCAGCCACAAAATCGAAACCATTCAAGGCGACACCCGGGCGGCGGTTGATGCCATCGCCTCCATCAGCCAAGTCATTAATCAGATTCACGACATTTCGAACACCATCGCAACCGCAGTTGAAGAACAGAATGCGACGACCAACGAAATGTCGCGCAACGTCAACGAGGCGGCTTCCGGAAGTGGCGAGATTACGAGCAACATTGGCGGGGTATCGGCTGCGGCGGAGAGCACTTCGCGGGAAGCCTCAGGCACAAGAAAAATGGCGCAGCAACTGGTCGAGATGTCAGGGACGCTGCGCGAACTGGTGGGACAGTTCAAGATCGAACGCGGGGAGTATGACCGGGACCCTGCTGTAGATGCGCCACGATTTCGGAGCAGGGCCGCTCATGCCGGCTAATCGGATGGGACATGCACAGAAGTTTCCGCGCTCGATCGCGGAACGGGCGGTTCGCTGCGTTGCGTTTCTGTATGGCGGCGATCGCCAATGCCCGACACAGGTTCGCTTATGAATCCCATTCGTATTCTCGTCGTGGACGACTCGGTCGTAATCCGGAAACTGCTCGCCGAGACTTTGTCCGGGGACACGGCGCTGCAGGTGGTGGGGGTGGCGGGCGACGGGCGTATTGCGCTCGCGAAGATTCCACTGCTCAAGCCCGACCTCATCACGCTGGACATCGAGATGCCGGTGATGAACGGGTTGGAGACTCTGGCCGCCGTGCGAAAGCTGTATCCTCGGCTGCCAATTATCATGTTCAGCACGCTGACCGAGCGCGGAGCGGCAGCGACTCTTGATGCACTCGCACTGGGGGCTTCTGACTATGTTACAAAGCCGAGCAATACCGGAAGCGCGGCAGTAGCAGCGGAACGTATCCGTTCTGAACTTTTGCCGAAGATCAAAGCTCTTTGTGGAGCAGCGACACTGAAACTCCAGCCGTTGCCGGGCTCCCGTCCGGCGATGGCGATTCGACCCCGGTTGAATTCCCGAATCGAAATTGTGGCCATCGGCACTTCGACCGGAGGACCGAACGCGTTGGCGGAGGTTTTGCCGAGCATTCCGCGTGACTTTCCTGTTCCGATTGTGGTGGTACAGCACATGCCGCCGATCTTTACCCGCCTGTTGGCGGAGCGACTCGCGAGTCGATCGGCAATTGGTGTCGAAGAGGGGAGTGCGGGCGCAGTTCTTTCAGGAGGCCATGCTTGGATCGCGCCGGGGAACTTCCACATGACAGTAATCCGCACGGAAACAGGCGGGCGACTCAATCTGAACCAAGGTGCACCTGAGAACTCCTGCCGCCCCGCGGTCGATGTACTGCTTCGCTCGGCAGCGGCGACCTACGGCAACCACGTTCTCGGAGTGGTGATGACGGGTATGGGTTCGGATGGCGTGCTCGGAGCGCGCGACGTGCGCAACGCCGGCGGAAACGTGATCATCCAGGATGAAGCCAGCTCTGTGGTATGGGGCATGCCGGGCCTGGTTCACGCCTCGGGACTGGCGGACGGCTCCTATCCTCTCTCGCAGCTCGGGGCGGAGATCACACGGCGCGTTCTGCAAAGCCGCAATTCGCAAGCCATGCTCGCCTCGAAAGGCGATTCCACAATGGAGCCTCGCGTCCTATGACGATTGCCCCGAAACTTGTTGCCGCGGCCCCGCTTGCTGGCAAGTTCAGCGAAGACGGTCACGCGGTGTACCGGCAGATCCGCGACTTGATCTATAAGGTCTCCGGGATCTACAAGGCAGAAGACAAACTCTACCTGCTCGCCGATGGCTGTGGGAGACGGATGAAGCACTTGGGAAACTGCGCCTTGCGCGAGTACTGGGACCGGTTGACGGCGGCACCCTTTCGCGACGCAGAACTGCGCGAATTGCTGAACGAGATCACGATTGGCGAAACCTGCCTGTTCCGCAGCCAGCCTCAACTAGACGCGTTGCGGAAAGTGATTCTGCCGGAGATTGTGGGAGAGAAAACCAAGCAGATCACGAAACGCCTCCGCATATGGAGCGCGGGCTGCTCAACCGGCGAAGAGTCATACACCCTCGCCATGAACATGCTTGAAGAAAGCGAACGTTTGTTGAAGGGCTGGAAGGTGGAGATTCTCGCAACTGACCTAAACGATCGCTCGGTCGAGGCGGCGAAGACCGGCATTTACGGGGATTATGCACTGCGCTCCACGACCGATTACTACAAGCGCAAATATTTCTCGACCGTCGATGGCAAGAAACTGGAAGTGCGCCCGGAAGTAAAAAAGCTGATCACGTTCAGCCGGCTGAACCTGCAGGACGATTCGAAGATGCTGTTCATGAAGGGCATGGACCTGATCTTCTGTTGCAACGTGCTGATCTATTTTGACGCGACTTCGAAGATAAAAGTCATCAATCATTTCTTCGCCAACCTCAATTTCGGCGGCTATTTCTTTCTCGGGACATCGGAATCTCTCATGAATCTGACGGACAAGTTTCACCTGGTACATTTTCCCGGCAGCATAGCTTATTGGAAGCCGTCTCTCAGCAGCGGAAAACTATGAGCACACCTTTGAAGGAGCAAATTCGCGAGCGCGTGCAACGGATCGAAACCATGCCTGCTATTCCGGCAGTTTTTCTTCCGTTACTACAGCTGATGACAAGTTCGGTTGAGGATGTAAAGCTGGACGAGGTAGTGCGGCTGGTTTCCTATGACGGCTCTCTGGCCGCGCAATGCCTGCGTATGGCGGCGTCCCCGCTCTTTGGGATGGCGTTGCCGCCAAAATCGATTAAGGCGGCGGTGATCAGTCTGGGATTGCGGCGTGTGCAGACGATTCTTCTAACCTGTTGCCTGGGCCGAGTTTTTCCCACAACAAACTGGGCGATCGATCCCACAGTCTTCTGGAGACATTCGCTAGGCTGCGCCATGGTCTGCCGGAAGTTCAGCGAAAAACTGACGGGCGGCGACCACGAAAAGGCCTATACGGCCGGGTTGCTGCACGACATCGGTTTTGTCGTGAACTGCCTCGTGTTTCCGGAACAATTTGCAGGCGTTCTAGAGCACGCTTGCCGAGAGGAGATGCCACTGCACGAAGCGGAACGAAGGGTAATGGGATTCACGCATTGTGAAACCGGTCATGCCCTGGCGGCAAAGTGGAATCTCGCGACGGATATACAGGAAGTTATTGCTCATCATCATGACCATGAGCTCGAGCACAGCCGGACTATGCAACCGCTCGTGGCCTTGGTTCATTTGAGCGACTTGTTGTGCCGGATGCGCGACCTGGGCCACGGCTCCTACGAGCGACAGAAAGTTGACTTAATTGCCGATCCAGCGTGGAACGTTCTGGCACAGAAAAATCGCGAACTGGAATCGATGGACTTGGTTCGGTTCACTTTCGAAATGGATGACGAGATCGAAGAAATCCATACCACCGTGGCGACGATCTTCGGGTCGGCACCTGCAGTAGCACAACGCTAACCTGACGCTGGACGAAGTGGCTAGAGCCGAGAAGAACTGAGCCGAATAGGTGCCGACTCTGGCTGCGAAGCCGCGACTGATCATTCCAATCGGCTAGGCTGGGACGCTCGTACTAGACGTTCTGGGCCCGAGGCCCTCGGCGAGGATTCGTCGGACAGGCCGTCGATGCCGCGCCAGTGCCGACTAAACTTTTAGGCTTGAATTTGAAGAGAGACAATCATGGGCAGACCCTCGAACAGCATTTCAACTTGAAGGCCAGGCTCCTCAGCCTGCGAGTGCAGGCTGTAGTCATTACCCGTAATGACGGTGGGCGGCGAAAGCATACAACCTTCGGCGAGACCGGAGATCTTATTCTTGAAATTGCCGGCGACCATGTTGCACACCTCTCCCAAGGCGTCCGCCATTTCCGGGCCAACCTTGTCGACGTCGACGCCTAACATCTTCGAGGTCATGAGCGCGGCTGCGCGGCCGCCGCAACGCACACTCAGCACGCCGCACAACTGTCCGGCTAAACCGACCATAGCAGTCACGTCCAAAGCAGTTATGTCAACGTCTTGGGATGAGGTCAATTCAGAACTCAGCATCAGGTCGAAAACTTCTCGGGTCGACACTTCGAGCAGAGGAACCCAGACTGCGTGGTCTGCAGTCGCAGCATGTACACCATGCGACGAATTCATGATTTGCCCCCCAGAACGGGTATGACATGCTCCTTCACCTGGTCGGGAGTGAAGGGTTTGCGAATATATCCGCGGGCGCCCAAGGAGAGAGCCTGTACGACATGTGACTCGCTGCCCTCGGTCGTGATCATGACTACGGGGACGCCTTTCGCGTTTGCAACGCCCGGGAGTTGCTTGATGAATTCCAGGCCATCCATGACAGGCATATTGATGTCGCAGAGGATAAGGTCAACTTGCTGATCCGCGAGCACCGAAAGCGCTTCTGCGCCGTTGCCCGCTTCGGATACTTTACTGAGGTCAAGACCAGCCTGGCGGAGCGAACGCTCCACGATTTTCCGCATGACTGAGGAGTCATCCACAATTAGTGCATGTATGCTCATGAAGGGACTCGATTCGCGCGCCGGGACCACTGCTCTTTCTTATCCCGCTCGCTTCTTGGATCATCGACGAGGGGTGACGAAGACTTTAGGGCGCGAGAGTCGGTCGCGATTCTACCCACTTTTAGGACGAGAAAAGCCGACGATCCCTACCAGCGCAATCCCACGGTGATCGGCATGACGATGGTCTTACCGTCGCTTTGATAAGCACGATGATAGCGGTATTCGAGGTAAATCCTGGAGTCGTGGAGGTGGTTGAGACGATAGTTGAGTCCGCCGCCAAAGTTAAAACCGCCCGCGTCCTTGGTATTCGAGGACATGGTTTGGGGCAGAGGTGTACCGAAGATATCGCGTTGAACGTCCCACCATCGCCATGCGGGTTGGTAAATGGTGCCCGGCCCCAGAACACGGCTGGGTATAGAAACGGAGCGTCGGTAGAAACCAATCCCGAAGATTCCGTAGGCGCTCAATTTCCCAAAATGGCGGGGCACAGTGACAATTCCATCCACGCTGATGGACTGCATATTCCCACTCTGGTTGGTGAGGCTTTGAGACTGCTTCACGCTGGGCCGGAAGTTGAGATCGTAATACATGTATTCGGCATCGACGCCGAACAAGCGATTGAAATTGAAACCAGCACCTGCCACTCCGGTAAAAGAGTTGCCAACATAGCTCGCGACATCGTCCTTGCCGATGCCAAGCCCGATGCCTGCGTTGTAGGTAAAACGATTGAAACTTGGTTTATCCTGGGCCGAAGCCACCGTAATGAGTCCGCAAAACGCAAGAAACAAAAGTATCCGAGTGCTCAATTCTCAATCTCCCAATTCGTGGGGCATTCATCGCAGCGAAGCGACGCTGTTTCAAGCATGACTCCGCTAAGGTTCCGTCCAAGTGTACCTAATTTGCCGTTTTTACTTTAGATGCGCATGCCGACGGAACAAGCCGCTCCATTTTCAGCAGGACGCTAATTGTTGCCGCCGCTGGGTCGAGGGGCACGGCGTATCTTGCCGTAAAACACCGGCCAGTACTCGCGGAGCATATTGCCTCCAGCCCGCGTAGCTAAATCCAAACCATAGCGAAAGAAAGTATCTCCGACTGTGCGATTCTGTTCGGGCCAGTAAACGTTGGCCAAGCCCTCGGCCATGGCTGGGCCAACGAGCCCCGACCAATTTATGACGTCGCGTCCGTCATCGTTCCTGGTGACGAAGACACGCTGCACCGAATACTTCACAGCATGCATGAATTTCGGGTTAACCTCGGCGTAGAAGCGAGGATCCTCGTGGAGGGCCGAGGCGAGCACGAAGGTTCCGAAGAACTCGCTCGATGCCTGTCGGCCCATCGAGGAACCGAATCGCTTGGCATACGCGTCCCATCCCTCACCAAAGCCGGTGGGCGAGTCGTCGGCCTGCCCCACGGCCGAGCCGAGCATCGCCCAGGTGACGGTATGCACCGAAATGCTGTTATCGACAAATATTTGAAATTTTTGTCCGGGCGAAAGGCGTTCCGTATTCAATGCGATGTCGGGAAAAACAATGGATTTTTCCTGCAGGAGATTGTACAAGGCCGCACCCGAAACTTTCTCCAGTTTGGTAGGGGGTGCGGTTTCGGGGGTCGGGACAGTGGTGGCAGCGGGCGGCGGAGCAGACGGCTCAGGCTTCGCAGTTTCTTGGGCAAGTGCCGTAGCCGTAAGAAGGGCAAGTGCTCCCCAACAAATCGAAGTACGGAGCGATGCGAGAATGGAAAATGTCTGGTCATGCACGGTGAGGTGCAGCGTTCCAGAGTTGTTGATTTCTTGACTTAAGGGCATCGATAGAGATTACTCAATCGCAGGCTTGGCGGCAAACGATCAAAAACCAAACACACCCAAAATGCGCCGATTATGGAGGGGGTAATTCCGGCGTTTCACCACTCCAGCTTCGATGGTTTTCACCGAAAAGTCTTAGTTCCGAGCGACGGCACTGCTTACGCAATGCTGATCGAAAGCGGCTTTCAGGTCGGCTGCAATAGCCGCGGCATCGCGGGTTTCGATTTGATGACGATGCATCATGTAGATCACTTTTCCGTCGCGCAGAATGGCGATGGAGGGGGAGGATGGGGGGTATCCGACGAAATGAGCGCGAGCCTGCGCAGTGGCTTCGAGATCCTGGCCGGCGAAGACAGTCGCGATCTTGTCGGGCTTGGTGACATTCTGTAGAGCCAGACGGACAGCGGGGCGCATACGGCCAGCAGCGCATCCACAGATAGAATTGACGATCAACATCGTCGTGCCGGATTCCTTCTGGACAAAGCGGTCTACATCGGCCGCGCTGCGTAATTCTTCGATTCCCAAACGCGTCAATTCTTCGCGCATCGGGACCACCATAATTTCTGGGTACATGAACGCTCCTGAATCATTAGACTTGGTTACAGTTTGCTTCGGGGTGCCTAGAACATGAGATGCTCTGTTAACTATAGAGCCAAACTCGACTTATGACGATGCAAGAAAATGTTCCGCTGGCGCCACTCACTACGTTGGGAGTCGGAGGAATGGCGCGCTATTTCGCTGAGATTAAGAGAGAAGACGAGGTTCGCGAGGTCGCGGGATTCGCGAAGAGCCAGAATCTGCCTCTGTTTGTGCTGGGAGGTGGAAGCAACCTGGTGGTGGCCGATTCAGGCTGGCCCGGACTGGTGCTCAAAATCGCGATCGGCGGGATCGCGAGTTCGAAAACGACCGACGCCAAAGGCAACGCTGTACTTTTTAGCGTGGGTGCAGGCATCGACTGGGATGACTTTGTGGCGCAGGCGGTCGTGCAGAATTGTGCAGGAATCGAATGCCTGAGCGGCATTCCGGGGAGCGTGGGAGGCACACCAGTACAGAACGTAGGAGCCTATGGGCAAGAGGTATCAGACACGATCGAATCGGTGCGTGCGTTCGATTTGAAGCAAGATCGCATCGTTTTGCTGCCCAAACCGGCATGCGGATTTCGCTATCGATCCAGCATTTTTAACAGCTCAGAACGCGGACGCTACATCATTGTTCGGGTGAACTTCAGGTTGAAACGGGGCGGCCCTGCGAGTTTGAAGTACGCCGACCTGCAAAAGTATTTTGCCCAATTCCATACCGCGGTTTCTGGCGAGGAGGCAGTCGCGCCGTCGCTGAGCCAAACCCGCGAGGCGGTGCGCGCGATCCGGCGAACCAAGGGAATGCTCATCGTTCCCGGAGACGCTGACTCCCGCAGTGCGGGGTCGTTCTTCAAGAATCCCGTGCTGGGCGAGGAACAGTTCAACGATCTGGCGGCTCGAGCAGCAGCCAAAGCACTTGAGATCCCAAGCTACCCCGCTCTCGACGCGCAACGAAAGGTGTCTGCGGCTTGGCTGGTCGAAAACTCGGGCTTCGTGAAGGGCTATGCGAAGGGAGCCGCCGGTATTTCGGACAAACACGCGCTGGCGCTGCTCAATCTCGGTAGCGCTACGGCGAGCGATATCGTCCGACTGAAAGATGAGATCCAGAACCGCGTGCAAGGGACGTGGGGGGTCCGACTCGAGCCGGAACCCGTATTCGTTGGATTCTAGTTCGCTCGCAAATCGACGATTCGTCTATCCGCCACGAACCGATCGCCCTAGGGTCCGGCGAGCAAGAAGATCGGGTTTTGGGACGGATTCAGCAGACTTGGTGGAATCGGCGGGCGCGCTCCGATCGGCGCTGGTAAATCTTCGATATAACTTTGGATGGTGGTATCGACGATGTTGACAGCGCCTCCGTCGCAACTCGACATATAAGTTCGACTGCTATCGCCGCCGGCAGCCATCATGAAACGAAAACGCGCATTAACGCAGGCCGGAACGTAATAGGGGTTTTGCGCCCCTCCGGAAAGAGTCGGACTTGTTGCGTCGGGAAACCCCGGTATGGCAATTGAAGTTCCGACCGCGAAACTAACTGCGTCGATCGGGGTCACTTGAGGACAAATATTATCGGCCGCATCCACATAGTAAGACCCGACGTAAGCTTGACTGCCGTCTGGAAGAGTGGCGGCGGCGACTACCGTCAACGGTTGCGGACTCGTTACCGAGCAGGGGTCGGTGCTACCACGTAAACTTGGGAGCACCGTGGCGATGCAGTTCGTCTGCGAAGCTTGACAGGTTGTGATGGGCCCTTTAATAGCTCCTCCGGACAGGTACTGTGGCGGAGATTGGGAAACATCGACAATGCCAACCTGCGATCCGCCGGGAATATACAAACGGTTTTTATTCGGGTCGTAGACCATCAAGGTCGCGCCCGGAATGCTGATGGCCGGATTTGAGGTCTCCGTGAAAATGTCGGGCCCAGCAGTCGATGTTGTATTCAGCCATGCGAGCAGTCCGTCTTGTTCGAGCACATAGACCGCTTGGCTATCCGTGCGTGCCGAGAACCAGATCGGCGGCGAAGACGTACTCGTTGGCGAGCCTACGCGGGTGGAGGGATTCCCGTTGTTGGTGTCAAAACCGCCAATCGTGCTGTCTCCCTTGTTGGCAACGTAAAGCTTGCTCTTATCAGGAGTAACCGCTAAAGCAACTGGGTTGTTTCCTACCGGAAGAACAGGGCCTAAAACGTTACTCAGGACGTTGACGACTTGGACCGAGGGCTGGATGGCCGTGGGAACTGTGGGATCCGGTGGGTAAGTCGGCATCGCTACATACGCCAACGAGTCCGACGGCGCCGACGCGACGAAGTTCGCTCCCGCGTAGATGGGCAGCGAAACGGAACTGGTACTGCTAATACTTTCTCCGTTGAAACTCAACTTCCAAAGGGAAGGACACACGTCGTAGGTAGTGGTCGGCTGGGCAGGAGGAGGGGGATCCAGCACCAGACACGTCGTCGTCCCGATATTCAGGCCATTCACCGCCTGGTTTACAACCAAAACTTCGTTCGCAGTCTGCTGTACGGCATGCACCGGATGAATATCCACATCGTGGTTGCTGATGTCGGCATCTCCCGCGACATCGATGCTCATGGCGCTGCCCTGGGTGATGTCTCCATTGTCGTTAACCGTCAATACGCTGTGCGACGCAGCCGGGTTCGGGAAGGTAGGAGGATTCGGAATGATGATGGGGCGGAACGTTTCGCCGCAACCGGTACAGATGAGATAAACGGACAGCACAAAGCCCAGCCAGAGAAACCGCTTCATTCAAACTCCATGGAAAAGTTAATCTTACGCGGAATCGACATTGTATCGGGAACCGGGCCTAGAGGGGAAATCGGACCATTGGCCCTTTGCTGGTATAGAAGCGGTTCGACGCGAGTTTGGTTGCCGGCCGAGAAACTTCTCTTGAGTCACCGAATGGCTCAGTTGGAGTTTGGTTCAGAGCTGAACGCGAGTGCTAAGTTAAGGATCGGGAACTAACCTCGCCCCCGACGCGCTTTGGATTGCCCTTTACCGGGCATCTCGGTCACTTTCTCGGACGCCGCCGGCTTCTTGGTCTGAGCCAGACTTTCTTTGAGCGCGGCCATCAGATCGACCACCGGAGCCAGTTTCTTGGGTTGCTCGACCGCCTGTACTTCGCCACCTTCCAGCTTTGTCTCGATAAGCTTCTTGAGATTGTCCTGGAACGTGTCGTGATATTTTTCTGGGTTCCACCCGTCCGCCAACGCTTCGATCAACTGGTGCGCGACTTTCAGTTCGGCTTCTTTGATCTCGACATCTGGCGCGCCAAAGGATTCCACCTCGCGCACCTCTTCCGCGTAGTACATAGTGTGAAGCATCATTCCGCCTTTGTGGGGGCGTAAAAAGACGGTGTATTCGCGGTTGTGCATCGTGAGTTTGGCGATCGCAACATACTCGCTCTCCTCTAGCGCTTTAGTGAGCAGCGCATAGGGACGGCGCCCTGCCTCTTCCGGCATCATGTAATACGAGGACTCGAAATACACGGGGTCCACGTCGCTCGATTTGACAAACTCCAGGATCTCCATGGTTTTGGCAGTTTTCGGTTCGATCTTCTTGATCTCTTCCGGCTCGATGATGATGTATTCGCCCTTGCGATATTCGAATCCCTTGACGATGTCGCTGCGCTCGAGCACCTGATTGTCGGCTGGGCAAATGAGTTGCTGCTTGACCCGATGATGGTCGGTGCGGTGCAATTGGTTAAAGGAAATGCCCGTGCTACGCGCGCCCGAAAACAAGCGAACGGGCATGGAGATTAATCCGAACGTCAGGTAACCCGACCAGACAGAAGCTGCCATTGCTTCACCCCAAATCCTGACGAGGATCGCCTCGCCTCTCAAAATGCGGCGAGTACAACTCGCCGCGCTCGTAGAATCCGTCACTAAGCGGGGTTAAGATGCCTAAACCCTGCCGAGCGTACAGAAGTGTAACTTAAACGAGGTTGTGAGACGCGGCCAGAGTGTGGGATGAATCCAAAGGCCAAGCACTACAGGGCGTGGTCTTATGCTGTGAGGCACCGAATATAGTGTTATCCAATGCGGATCGAGTGAGACATCGTGACGCAATCACGGATCAGATTCCCGCTACCGGATTGTTGTTGACCCACGTTATTGCTTGTTTTGCACGAGATTCTACTAAAGACTTGACCCTCGGGATCTGGCATCGAGTATGAATCTTTGGCCTGCACATTTCTGGGCGTCGTCGCCGGCGCGACTCGTCATCGCGGTGGCAGTAACCATAAGTTTCTCGGCTCTCGCTCGCGTGTTGCGCGGGGTCAATTCGTGGGGAGCGCTCGCTGGCGGAATTGCCTGTTTCTTGCTTTTTGTGGGAGCGGGTCCAACTGCCTTCGCTTTATTGGCGACGCTTTTTGCTGTAACTTGGCTCGCCACACGGATGGGATATTCCCGAAAAATGGCCCTCGGGCTTGCCGAGCGTCGCGAAGGTCGTAGCGCGCGGCAAGTGGTCGCCAATCTGGCTGCGGCTGCGCTTGGCTCGATTTTCTATGGAATCACTGGAAATCGCGCATGGCTCGCTGTGATTGTAGCCGCCCTCGCAGAGGCAGCGATCGATACGGTTGCGAGTGAGATTGGCCAAGTCGGAAGAACAGACGCGCGGCTGATCACGACCTGGCAGAGAGTTCCGGCAGGCACGGACGGTGGAATTACAGCTCCCGGTTGTATTGCCGGTGCGGCGGCTGGAATGTTGCTGGCTGTGCTTGCCGCGGCGAGCGGGCTGTTTCCAGCTTCACAAATCTGGATTGCTGCGAGCGCGGGGTTCCTCGGAATGCTCTTCGACAGTTTTCTGGGAGCAACTGTGCAACGGCGCGGTTGGATCAGTAACCAGGGGGTCAATCTCGTCGGCACAGTGGCCGCCGCTACTGCGGCATTCGCACTCGCGCTGTTTGTGTGAACTTACGACGGTGTCGATTCCGGGATTAGGTTCGCTGTTTGACACGATCAAGCAGCATAAAAACCAGAACGCCCAAAACAGCATTCGCCATGCCCGACAGCAGTTCGTGTGGCCAACTCAACGCGATGTGCAAACCGACCAATCCCCGCGCAATGCTGAAGCGGATAACCTCGTGTATTGCGAAGAAGAAAATGGTCAGGAGGAAGCGGGCACCAGCATTTTCCACATCGAGCTTGATTCCGAGCGAAGATGCACCGAATCCGACTACCGTTTTTGCGATTCCGTATAGTCCAATGGGCTGCGAGGTGAGCGCATCTTGCAAGATGCCGATCAATCCGCCAGTAACGAGTCCAGCGAGCGGATTTCGCCTTGCGGTGGCGAATCCAATCGTCACCAGTAAAGGCAGATCGAAGATGGAAAAAAAAGGCAAGCGGAGCGGCAGCCACGCTTGGAAGAAAACAGCCGCTAGCGGAATCAGCACCGTCGCAGGAATGCTGAAGCGATAAACCTCAACCTGCTCTCCCGATGTGTAAGTGATGGCCACGTTAGTGTGGACTATCCTCAGCGGTTGGCGGAGCTTTCGGCTCGCTGATGGGTTTGGCGGGCTTGGGGGCAACTTTCAGTGTGCCGGAAAACGAGGTGCCGGTCTTAACGTTGGAAGTCGCATTCGCGGGCGAACCGGAAGCGGGGCCTGAAGCTTTGGCTGAAGTCGAAGACTTGACCGAAGTCGACGCCGAGCCACCCGTCGACCCGGCCGCTCCGGAGGCGGGCGTTGTAGTTTTCGCGACTGGTGGAATTACGCTGCTGGCTGGGCTCTGTGGCGCAACGACTTTCGGCTTGGCTACTGCACTGTCAGTATTTGCTTGCTTGGGCGTTCCTGTGGCCGGTTTTGGCGCGCCTACGGTAGACGCTGAGTTCGGAGTTTTCACCGAGGATGTGCCGGGTCGAGGCACGGCGCCAGATTCCGGGGTTTCGGGTTTCGACGGAACTCCGGGCAAACGCTCCGCCAATATATCAACCGCGCGAGCGGCGTTCGTCTGATCGGGCTCGGCCTGACGCTCGTCGATCTTGGTTACAACCAGCACTTCTTCCAGTTTGCTGAGGTCAGCCGCGGGACGAACGTGAATATTAAGAAACAGTTCGCTGCCGGTCGAAACCTTGGTGACCGCGCCCACCAGCAAGCCTTTCGGAAAGATGCCGTCGCCACCACTCGTCAGTACCTGTTCTCCGGGAGGCACCATCTCGTCGCTCATAACCTTTTCCAGAACGACTTCACCTGCCGGAGTGCCACGCAGAATGCCTTGCAATCGCGTCTTGTCGAGAATCGCCCCGACGCCGCTGGTCTGATCGTCGATCAAGAGCACTTCCGCGGTGGAGCGGTAGACGCGCAACACTTTGCCCACTACGCCGTCGGCAGTGATGACCGCCATGTCAGTCTTGATTCCGTTCTTATCGCCTTTGTCGATGAAGACCGACCGCGATTGCTCGCTGCCACTCGAGCCGATGACTTGCGCCGCCATGGTCTGCGAAATGAATTGTTCTTTGAAGGAGAGCAAGGCCTGCAGACGGCGCGCCTGGTCGGCGTCCTGGCTCATTCGCACTTGCTCGAGGCTCATGCGCTCGATCTGCGCCTTCAGGTTGCGGTTCTCGGCGCGAACGCCGCGCAAGTAGAAGTAACTGTGCCACAGGTTGGCGGTGGAAGTTTGAGTCCAGACCAAAACTTTTTCGAACGGCGTAACCATGCCGACGGCCCACACGCGGATTAGCCGGGTCGGTTCGCTGTCAGTCGTCCGCTTGACATTGACCTGTACGGCCAAGCCAAGAATCTGGGCGAATAACACTCCCACCAACACGATCAGATTTCGGTACCGTCCGAGGACGTCCATAACACGGGTTCTCAGTTCTCAGTTGTCAGTTCTCAGTAGCCATATCCCTGAGAGTGGTATTCGTGCGGAGTCCGTCAATATCTATCCTTCAATTTCTTTCGGACTTGTCATCCAGAACGAGGCGAAGAACCTGTCTTTCGCTCACCGATCATAGCTCCCGGTTTTACTCGATCGAAATCTTGCGCAGCAGTTTGAAGTCAGAGAGCATCTTGCCGGTGCCGAGCACCACGCTGCAGAGCGGGTCGTCGGCGATGGAGACCGGCAGTCCCGTTTCTTCGCGGATGCGCTTGTCGAGATTCTTGATTAGCGCACCGCCGCCCGTCAGCACAATTCCGCGATCGCTGATGTCAGCAGAGAGCTCTGGCGGCGTACGCTCGAGAGCCACGCGAATCGCGTTCATGATAGTGGAAACACATTCACTCAAGGATTCGCGGATTTCGCTATCGTCTACCGTGATGGTCTTGGGGACGCCCTCGATCAGGTTGCGGCCTTTGATCTCCATGGTGAGCGGCTTGTCGAGAGGGTACGCGGAACCAATTTCCATTTTGATCTGCTCAGCCGTGCGTTCCCCGACGAGCAGGTTATATTTCCGCTTGAGGTAGTTCATGATGGCCTCATCCATCTGATTGCCGGCCATGCGCACAGAACGCGAATACACGATGCCGCTGAGAGAAATTACCGCGATGTCGGTGGTACCGCCGCCGATATCGACGACCATGTTGCCGCTTGGCTCGGTGATGGGCAGGCCAGCGCCAATGGCCGCGACCATCGCTTGCTCGACGAGATGCACCTCACTCGCCTTAGCTCGATAAGCGGAATCCATGACCGCGCGCTTTTCGACCTGGGTGATTTCCGAAGGTACGCCGATCACTATTCGCGGATGCACCAGCATCTTGCGGTTGTGCGCCTTCTGGATGAAGTAGTTCAGCATCTTTTCGGTGACTTTGAAGTCGGCGATGACACCGTCTTTCATCGGCTTGATGGCGACAATGTTGCCGGGGGTTCGACCCAACATCTCTTTCGCTTCTTTGCCGACGGCCTCGACTTCATTCGTGTTCTTGTTCAGCGCAACGATGGAGGGTTCGTTGACCACGATGCCTTTACCGCGCGCGTAGACCAGCGTGTTGGCCGTTCCCAGGTCGATGGCGAGGTCGCTCGAAAACATGCTGAACAGCGAGCGGAGATTGTGCGAACGGGATGATCCGTTATGAAAACCGTTGTTTGACATAGCAAAACTTCTCTCTTCTGGGACTGCGTCTCGCTGGAACCTGGGACTTGGCCGGTTTCCTGGTGAGTCGCCCCTTGCTTCTTCTATTTGTTACGTTTCTTTATATTCTACTTCGTTCAGTAGGACCGGTTGTTATCTCGGCACCGGGTGCCAAAAACTGTTTGAACGACGGTCTACTGAATTACCACCTTCTCCTGGTGCGTATTCACTCCACCCTTGGAATTCTGCGCGGTTACCGTAATCAGGTTTTCCCCGTTCGGCAAAGGAGGAGTGAAGTAATGAAATGTGCCATCGTCGCTCACGAGCGGCACTTCCCTGCCATTTACCATGACCCGGGCACCGGCCTCGGTCTTACCCGTCACCTCAATCACGTGCCCGTGCTGGATTAGCGGGTCCATATCGAGCGACAGCTCGATTTTTTCCTTGGCCTTGACTACGATGGTGAAGCGATTCTTCTCGCTCTCGACTGACTCCTTGCCAGCGGAGTCATAGGACTCGATTGACCAATAGTAAGCACCAACCGGGAGGCCAGTTACAACCACGCTCGGCGCTTCCACCTTGCGGTCGAGCAATAAAGAAGAAAAATATGGATTGTGAGAAATGCGAAGACGGTATCCGGCGGCATTGGCCATGGGCGTCCAGGCGAACTCGACTTCCTTCGACTTTTCTCCCGTGTTGATGAAGACGGGCATCATGTTGCCTGGCGTAATCGGCGTAGGTGGTCCGATCTCGGTGGCGTGTTCCATGGTTTTCGATTCCGCCTGGAAACTCACCTTTTCCCAACTCGCCAGATGTGCGACTTCTCCGTTGCGCTCGACGTCGCCACTGCCCTTTTTCACCAGAATTTCGTGCTCGTTGTCTTTAGGATTGTTGTGAACCATCGCTGCGGAGTCGGGAGCAAGTGAAGCCTTTGCTCCAGCTACGATCACCTGCGATTTTGATCCTTGAACATACGTAGCAGTCGTTAAATCCACCGTACCGGTCGTAACCGCGACCGATACGTTCGTCTGCTGCTGATCGTTCGCGGAGTTCTCTTCGATGACAATCAGCGAATCCTGCTTCACGGTGTAATTCGTGCCATCGTTAAAAACAATCTTCGCCATGCCCTCAGCGCCGGTTTGCACAACGTCCCCTTTTTCGAGCGGCACGTTGTAGTCGGCGTTGATCCAACTATTGCCAGTACCTTTTCTCACACGGACGGTCCCATCGAGGGCCGTGAAGTGCGCTTGTTGCCCAACCAGAGCGGATGTCCCTTTGAGAGGAGGAGCCAGTCCCGCAACTTTTTCGAGCAAGCCCGATGAAATCTGCCCCGCGGCTTTTACAGTCGAGTCTGTAAATTTCGGAAACACGACGTGCATAAGAGCGCCAAAAATCAGCAAGACACCCAGCAGCGCCATGATCACGCTGCGGTACGTTACCTGTTTCCAAGCAACGTAGACTCCCGGCTTTGTATTATTTTTCGACACGGACTCGTGCCAGCCTCATCACACAATTTCTGGATTTCTGTATATCTGTAGCACTATCACCATCATATCTTCGGTTGGGTGTGGATTGATCTTCGGTCAGGGGGTGAAAGGGTTACGAAAGTGACCATACCCGCTTTTCCGAACCGACAGGATTCGCGCCCGGTATCGCGTGTTCAGCGATAGGCCTTCCAGACGTTCAAAAGCCATGCCCACAATTATCAGAATCGCCCAAAGTCCTCCCAGGCCAACACGAATGAAGCGACTGGTGCGAGACAGAGGGAAGTCGCGATTCAATCCGTCAGCAACGGCTCGTATCAGGGCGAAAAGGACGGAAACCATGAGAATCCAGTACCAGGGCAGGAGCGGTTTGTAGAAATCCACGGTTCGGCTCAGATTTATCCACCGAGATTCCACCCATCCAGCAAAATCTGGAGTTCGATCAGTCCTCGCCTTGCCGGTCGGCAATGCGGTTGTTAGCATGGAGGTTCGGCAACTTTCAGGAGGTTCGTATGGCGACCGACACGATGACGAAGCCAGTAATCGATGGCAGCACCACCAAAACTAGGGTTTTCAAGAATTTCATCGATGGCGAATGGGTGGAATCCGCTAGCGGCCAGACTTTCGAAGATCGAAATCCCGCGGATACGCGCGAAGTCGTCGCCATCTTCCAGCGTTCGAACAAAGAGGATGTAGACACAGCCGTTGAGGCGGCCAAACGGGCCTTTGCGAAGTGGCGTCTGGTGCCCGCTCCCCGGCGGGCCGAGATGGTCTTTCGCGCGGCCGAAATTCTGATTGAGCGGAAAGAGGAGTACGCCCGCGACATGACTCGTGAGATGGGGAAGGTGATCAAAGAGACTCGCGGAGACGTGCAGGAGGCGATCGACGCTGCCTACTACAACGCGGGCGAAGGTCGGCGCCTGTTCGGTCCAACGGTGCCCTCGGAACTGCCCAATAAGTTTGCGATGGCCGTCCGCCATCCGATTGGCGTCTGTGGCATGATTACGCCGTGGAACTTTCCCATGGCGATTTCCTCCTGGAAGTTGCTACCAGCGGTCGTTTGCGGAAATACCTGCGTTATCAAACCTGCCCAAGATACACCGCTTTCCACTTTCAATCTGGTGCAAGCGCTGACCGATGCTGGCATTCCAAAAGGTGTCATCAATGTCGTTGCAGGATACGGGACGGAAGTTGGAACGCCACTGACCGAAAATCCCACGGTGCGTGCTATTTCTCTAACCGGATCATCGGCTGTCGGCAGAATCGTAGGCGCCACGGCCGCGAAAAGTTTTAAACACTGTTCGTTGGAACTGGGCGGGAAGAACCCGATGATCGTTCTCGACGACGCAAACCTCGAACTGGCGATCGAAGGCGGACTCTGGGGCGCATTCGGCACCACGGGCCAGCGTTGCACAGCGACCAGCCGCATCATCGTCCAAAAAGGCGTGTATCGACAATTCATCGAGCATTTTGTCGCGCGCGCGAAGAAGATCAAAGTCGGCAACGGTCTGGACGAAACGGTTGAGATGGGTCCGGCGGTGAACGAGAATCAGCTCAAGACTGACTTGAGCTACATCGAGATCGGCAAGGACGAAGGCGCCAAACTTGTCACCGGCGGAAACCGCCTCGACAAAGGCGAATACCAACACGGTTGGTTCCTGGAGCCTACGGTCTTCACCGATGTCGATCCCAAGATGCGGATTGCGCAGGAAGAAATCTTCGGTCCGGTAGTTTCAATCATCCCCTGCGAAGATCTGGAAGATGCCATCGCTATCGCGAATAACATCGAATACGGCCTCTCGTCGTCGCTCTACACCAAGGATGTGAACAAGGCTTTTGCCGCAGTGCGCGATCTCGAAGCCGGCATCACCTATATCAACGCGCCGACAATTGGCGCTGAGGTTCATCTGCCCTTCGGCGGGACGAAAGCGACGGGCAATGGACATCGCGAAGGTGGCATTGGCGCGGTCGACTTCTATACGGAGTGGAAGTCCGTGTACATCGACTACTCTGACACTCTGCAGAAAGCTCAGATCGACCGGCCAGAATAAGGCGATCTACCGACGAGACGCAGAGCGCGCCGAGAAGTTGGATTCGTTTATTTTTGTTGTCCCGAGCGCAGCGAGGGATCCGCAGTTCGCGGCGTCTCGGCGGTAGATTGACTTTGACCTATGCCAATAACTCAACTTCGCGAAATCGCTCCCGCCACCCGACTGGAAAACGTTCGCTACGCTATTCGGGACCTGGCCTGCATTGCGGACGAAGTCGCGCGCGCGGGACACAAGATCCTGCCCCTGAATATCGGCGACCCGCTCAATTTCGACTTCCATACCCCCGCCCACATGATCGAAGCCGTTTATCAGGCCATGCGCGACGGCAAGAATGGGTATTCGAGCTCTTCCGGAATTGCGCCAGCGTTGCAGGCGATTCGCGGCGAAGCGGCCCGCAAAGGGATCACTAGCATTCAAGACGTTTTTGTGACCTCGGGCGTCAGCGAAACCGTCGATATTTGCCTGACGGCGCTACTCAACCCGGGCGATACCCTGCTCACGCCTTGTCCGGACTATCCTCTCTATTCGGCAGTTCTGGCCAAACTCGAAATTGGATTGAACACGTATTACCTGAACGAAGAAGACGGGTGGCAGCCCGATCTCGAAGACATCAAGAGAAAGATCACGCCGAGGACGCGCGGGATTGTGCTGATCAACCCAAACAATCCCACCGGCTCGCTCTGCACGCGCCAGACCCTCGAACAGATCGCCGAATTGGCGCGCCGCCATAACCTGATCATTTTCGCCGATGAAATCTACGACAAACTCATCATCGATGATGACCCACATGTTGCGATGGCCGCCGTGGCACCGGATGTGCCGGTCATTACCTTCGGAGGCCTCTCCAAGAACTACCTCGCGCCCGGATGGCGGATTGGATGGGGTATCGCCAGCGGCGAAGCTGCCGCTATTAAGCCCTACCTTGAAGGTGTGAATAAGCTCCTACGTGCGCGACTCTGCGCCAACCATCCCGAGCAGTATGCGATCAAAGCAGCCCTCGAAGGGCCTCAGGATCACCTCGTCGAGGTCAAGCGTAAACTGCTCAGCCGCCGCGATCTGACGATGAAATGGTGCGCCGACACTCCGCGCGTAAGTTGCGTAGCGCCTCGTGGCGCTTTCTACGCGTATCCCAGCATCGACATCCCAGAAAGCGATGATGTGTTTGTTACCGAACTCATCCGCCAAAAATATGTGACGGTGGTCCACGGATGTGGTTTTGGTCAACTGCCGGGGACAAAACACTTTCGCATCGTTTTCCTGCCGGAAGAAAAAACGCTGTCTGCTGCCTACGCGGCGATTGGCGATTTCATGCGGGAGCGCTACGCGTAAACGAATGGAAAACCAAACCGCAGTGGGATCGTCCGCTCCGGGCCCCTCTCGGAGGAAATCATGGCCGCACTGATCGACGCGATCGATGTAAAGCGCAAAATGTTTTTCGAGTTCGAAAACACACCTTTTGTATGCCTGGAAGTGGAGGTTTCAACTCCAACCGCCAGGGGTGGCCAAACCCTGGTGCGCCTGAAGATGCGCAACCTCCTGACCCGCGCAGTTTTCGACAAGACTTTCAAGGCGAGCGATCGGTTCAAGGAGCCCGACCTCGAGATGGTCGAAGCGTCGTACCTGTACGGCGATGGTGAGGGCTTCCATTTCATGGATCAGGAGAGTTTCGAGACTCTCACTCTTTCGCGCGAGATGATCGGCGACGCGCAGGACTTCATTGTCGAAGGAGTTATCATTCAGTTGCATAAGTACAACGGCAATCCGATCGGGTTGGAGCTACCGCCCCATGTGGAACTGAACGTCACCTACACCGAGCCTGGCGCTCGCGGCGACACCGCCAGCGGAAGTGTCACCAAATCCGCAAAACTTGAGACAGGCATTGAGATCCGCGTTCCCCTCTTTATTAAACAGGGGGAAACGGTCAAGGTTTCAACCGAAACGCGGGAATTCGCCGGCCGAGCCTAATTCCAACGACCATCGAAAGGGTAACTCTGACTGAGGCCGAACTGAAAACGCATCTCGACGCCGCCGAGAAGAGCCCAAAAGAAATTGCTGCCGCTGTGTTGGGCCTGCCGGAGAAGACATTGCGCTATAAACCTTCTCCGGATAAATGGTGTATATGGGAGATTCTCGGGCATCTGGCTGACATGGAAATCCTGTACGCATACCGCGTTCGCCAGATGCTCGCCGACAAAGATCCGGTGCTCGCACCGATTGATCAGGATGACTGGGCGGATAATCTTGGGTATCTCGAGTCGCCAATTTCGGAGTTAGTCGCGCTTTACGGACTCAATCGCCATGCCAACGTAAGGTTACTGAGACGACTGAAAGCAGTTGACCTGCTCAAATCCGCACGCCATCCCGAACTCGACCGTGGGGTAACGGTTGCTGACTATGTAAGGATGATGTCGAAGCACGGGCCCAATCACCTGGAGCAGGTCGAGCGGTTAAAAAAAGAAGCGATCCAGCATTGAACAAAGAGGCGGTCACGCCTATTTCACCTTCCTATCACCCTGCAAAACGCGGTTCATCCATCCCAGTAATGCCCGCTCGCAAGCGAAACAGGTCGCCCGATTGGGGATGCTGCTGCTTTTGCTCCTTGGTAAGCCCCAGCGCGGCCGAGGTGATGTAGAGCTCATCCAGTCGCTCGCCGCCAAATGCACAGCTTGTGGGGTTCGCCACGGGCAACTTGTACTCTCGGTCTACCCGGCCGTCGGGACTGTAGCGAATCACCTTCCATCCTCCACAGTACGCGCTCCACACGAATCCCTCGCTATCCACCGTTAGCCCATCCGGGATGCCGCCTTCTGGACTTGTCTGCACGAAGGTCCTCCGGTTCGCAATCATTCCATTTTCGGCCGCATAGTCGTAGGCGTAGATGCTGTAGCGAAACGAATCTGTGAAATACATGATCTTTCGATCAGGACTCCAACCAATTCCGTTGGCCACGGTAATGTCTCGATCCATTAGCCGGCTGGAACCGTCGCCTTCAATACAGAACAACTCACCATCCGGTCCTTTGGGGTTGGCGTCATTCAATGTGCCCACCCAAAACCTGCCTTCGCTGTCTGTCGCAGCATCGTTGAAACGAAAACCATCCCGCCCGGCAAGAGGGTTACAAACCGGCTCAAACCTCCTTCCTCGCATGTCCCAAGTGGCAATTCCTTTGGCGGTCGCAGCAATAAACCCACCCTCCTTCCGAATCCCCAAAGCCATCACTGGCATTCCCGTTTCAAAAATCTCCAAGTCCAGGGTTTGCGGAGAGAAGCGGAGGATTTGAAACCTCTCGATGAAGTTCACCCAGTAGAGACACCCTTCTTGCGAGTGCCAGACGGGTCCCTCCCCGATTACATTGCGAATTTCGAGAACATGTTCCACTTCACTCATCGCTGGCCCGCCTCCTGGTTCCTCTGACTGTCGTTAAGGATAAACCACCAAATCGTCGTCAGAGGCCCGAGACTCCGGAAAGTAAGAAGGACAAAATGACCTGTTTTGCTCAGTTTTGCGCTCGGAGATGAGCCAACATTGTCTTTGCTCCAAAGCAGTTTGTCAGATCCTGGTCCTGTCGCGTAACTCGATCGTCAGGTACCGGACACATTAAAGGAGAATCAGATGAAATCAAATAAGGTAGCTGCTGTGGTGTTGGCGCTAATCGTCGTGCTGGCGCTGTCGCTAACTGTAATCGCCCAGGACACCACTCAATCCACCACAACAACAACCCAGACTCCGACGCAGCCGCAAACCCAAACCACGCAGACCAATGAGACCACCACGAAATACAAGCATCATCACAAGAAAGTGAAGAAGGAGAAAGAAACAACGACAACCACCACGACTCCGCCCCCCAGTGAGCGCACTGACACAACGACGACCACCACAACGACACCCCCCCAGTAGTGCCGGTGTAACAATCAGATTCGAAGCAACGCGCCTTCCCCGCGTGGTGGAAGGCGCGGGCTTTCCAAGAGGAACAGTCTCGAAGGCTCGGCGTCAGCTAGGCTGTGAAGTCAGCTTTGGCCGCTTCTTCACGCTGAGCCAATCTTCCCGATGCCCTTCCGAATCCCGTTTCATGCTAGCAGTGAGTTGAACCTTGGTAACTCTACATCGGCCCGCCTGTTTCCTATACTTACGCCAGCACATTCTCGTGGAAAAATCGCCCATGCGTCGAATTCTTTTGCTTCTCATTGTCGTTGTGTGGAGTACGATTGCGCTCGCGCAGAGCACGTCTCCCGAGGCGCTCTACGATCGAGGAGTCGATGCAATTACCGGCATTGGGCCGTCGGAAAATGACGCCCTCGGGATTGAATGCTTCCGGCACTCCTCGGAACTTGGTTATGGACCGGCGCAAGTCGCTTTAGGCTACTACTACGAAACAGGCACGTTTCTGGCGCGCGACCCTCTGCAGGCAGTGGATCTGTACCGTAAGGCGGCGCAGCAAGGCGATCCGCTGGCTGGCTGGATGGCAGGACGACTCTATTTTGCGGGAGGCGCAATGCCACGCGATCTTGACGCCGCACGCAAGTGGCTGAAACTCGCTGCCGATCAGAACAATCCCTACGGCGCTTACTATCTCGGTCGACTCCTGGCCGATCGCGACTTCACCAAGGCTCCATCGCTTTACAAAATTGCCGCGGATCAAGGACTGCCCCAAGCGCAATATTTCTACGCTAAGACGCTGAAAGATGGGCGCGGCATTCCGCAAGATCGCTTTACTGCCTATATCTGGTTCACCATCGCCGCCGATGCTGGCTACGCCGCCGCGGGCACTGGCCTGAGCGAACTTGAGGCCACCGGCAACCTCACGATTGATCAAATCGGGCAGGCACGAGCGAAGGCGCGAGACTTGGAACAGGTCGTAATTCGCGCCGTGACCGCTCGCGGATGTTCTGGATGGGACGGAGAGTTTGATGAGTTCCCCACCCCGCCCCCGCCCAAGCTCCAGCGCTTCTGTCACTAAGGTTTTCCCGCTGCCACTACTTGTTCGCGAAATGGCTGTCCGTCAATCGGAGCAAGGAGTGTCCTACACCATCTCCGTGCCCCACAGGTCATGCAGGTGCAGAATTCCCAGCAGACGATCGCCATCCACCACGGCCAGCGACGTAATCTTCTTTTCCTCCATCCGAGCCAACGCAGTCGCGGCAAACTCGCGCGCGCCAATGGTTTTTGGATTCCGAGTCATGCAGTCTTGTGCAGCAAGGTCCAGCGCATCCTTGCCCCGTTGTTCCAGCAACCGGCGCAGATCGCCATCACTGATCACGCCGAGTAGACGATCGTTCTCGACCACAGCCGCCATCCCCAGTTTTTTTCGCGACATTTCATAAATCACATCTGGCATCTTCGTCTGCGCCAGTACCCGCGGAATTGCTTCTCCCGAATGCATCAACGCTTCGACTCGAGCCAGCCGTTTGCCAAGTTTGCCGCCGGGATGCAAGTTGGCAAAATCCTCCTCTTTGAATCCGCGTCGTTCGGAAAGCACAACCGCGAGAGCATCCCCGAGCGCGAGCATCGTCGTGGTGGAAGCGGTGGGAGCAAGTCCCAACGAGCAGGCTTCCTTCGAAATCGAGCAATCGAGAGCCACATCGGCCGCCGAGGCTAGCGCGGAAGCAGGCGGGAGGCGAGCGTCACCAATGGCCAGGTTTTCCGCAAGATCATCGCAAGTCATACTGATTAATGGCACCTGCAATCGCTTGGTAGTCGCCACTAACTGGAGAATCTCCTCCGTTTCGCCACTCGCCGAGAGCGCCAGGACTACATCGCCGCGCATAATCACACCGAGATCGCCGTGCAGTGCCTCGACTGGATGCAGATAGAGCGCTGGGGAACCGGTTGAACTCAACGTAGCCGCAATCTTCCGGGCGATGAGCCCGCTCTTTCCCATTCCCGTTACGACGACGCGGCCGCGCGATGCCAGCATCAATTCGAGTGCATGCTCGAAAGCCGCGGCCATCGGACCGGCCAACCGGTCGGCCAGTGCACCCAAAGCTTCCGCCTCAATGCGAACGACACTTTCGCCTACATGTTTCATGAAGGAGAAATGGTAGCAGAAGCGATGACGAGTGAGCCCGCCACCGTCGACGGTCAGGATTTGCTTACGGTGAAACTCGAGGGATTTTCGATTTTATCTACCGAAAACACCGGAAGCAACCTTTAGCGAAGATTCGAGTTCGTGCAAATTTTTCGTACAGTTTACTTTGCAATCTCCTACGGTGACGGCCAACTCCATAGCGGGCCGATACTTGCGCCGAAACTTGACCGCAAGTTTCATTCCACATATGGCGATGTGCTTGCTTTTACCAAGACATGACAACCGAAGAAAAGAATTGGAGAAAACTGTGCGCGGCGGTAGCTGAGGAAAAAGACCCCGAGCTTCTGTCTCGGCTCGTGGAAGAACTCATTGAAGCCTTGGATGAGGTAAAGCAAGATCTCGAAAATCGGGATTCGCAAGTAGACGGCGGTGCGGCCGCCACCGAACAAGGCGAACTTTAAAGCCTACATGGAAAAGAGATCGACTGCTAAAAATGATCATCGACGGGGTGCCCGGGATGTTCCAGCGCGCGAGCTTGGATGGCGCGATCCCACGGTCCGCTCTTCCAGTTGTCCTTTCTGGGCTCCGCATGGATCCACGGGGGCAAAGCCATCAACAACCGGCGACTGAGAGCGTATATATAAGGCTCGTATAAGACCCTGAGTTCAGCCAAGCGCTCATCGGCACCGTCGTTTTGACTACTCAGATTGACACCATGCGCAATAAGGTCGGTGCGCAAACGCGTCATTTCGTCCATGGACAGTCGTTCTGGATCGAGCGAACTATATTCCGATTTGACGGTCTGTGCGAGATCAACAACTGCGTGACGGGCCATAGCGAAAGTTAGCTTCGCCTGGTCCGGATGAATGCCGTCGACGCCCGTTATGACCAGCGACGTGACATCGAGCATCGATGTGACTGCGCTCAACCAGGATTGATTCGGATGCTGCGACCGAAAGAAAACGAGCACAGGGTACGAGATATGGCTAGAGAGCAGGTCCGCGCACCAACGCTCCCAATCACGAAAGATCTGGTCCAGTACCGTTTGCTCGGGACAACACCCCAATCTTCCCAGAAATTCCGCAGCGCTCGGCGGGGATCCGGCGCGCGCATCGAGCAGCGCAATTTCAATCTCGCGCGTAGCAAATACGTTATAAATTACCGGCAGATATCCCACGACAACTCCTAGGAACGCAAAGCCCATGCCGGCCTCCAACACTGAGAGTGCTCGCGCAGCCGCGTTATTGGGCGTGATATCTCCATACCCTAACGTGAAAAAAGTTTCCCCACTCAGATAGAGCACTTTCCCAAACGTGATCGGTTCGTTGCCCAACGACACATGCTCGCCCAATCCGTATTGCACGCAGGCAAATCCGAAAATCAACCCCATCGCCCAGAAGCCCAGCAGGATAATCAGCGATAGAGGTCCATAGTAGGCGAGAAAACCTTCACGCCGGTTTGCGGCCTTGATTCGACGGCCTACGCGAACCCAAAAACCCCAGGTATTCCTGTAGAACCACGACGCAATCCGGAAATGGCGCTTAATGCGTCGCGGTAAAACGACTGTCTCAAACGCATCCATCAGGATGGCAAAGATGAGAAGTATCCCGAAGATTGACGCCCACCAATGCATAGCGATGTAGTTCAGATGATGCGGAAAATAGTAGCAGATTCAGGGAATGCGCTTACGGAGTTGCGTGCGCTGCTTCTAGCGCCTTCTTGACCGCATGCAGCTCTTTCAACAATCCACGCAGGTTGCGGGTGTCGAGCGCGTTAGCACCGTCGCTCTTCGCTTTTTTGGGATTGTCGTGCACTTCCATGAACACTCCGTCGACACCCGCCGCGACCGCCGCGCGCGAAAGAACGGGGATAAATTCCGGCTGTCCACCGCTGGCTGCTGGCTTGTCACCTTCGCCCTGCGGAGATGAGGGCAACTGGACCGAGTGGGTTGCGTCAAACACGACAGGCGCAAACTTCCGCATAATCGCCAGCGACCGCATGTCGACGACAAGATTGTTGTAGCCAAAACTCGATCCACGCTCGGTGACGAAAACCTGGCTGTTTCCCGCGTCGCGACACTTATCGACAGCGTGTTTGATGTCCCACGGCGAAACGAACTGGCCCTTTTTGATATTAACCGGACGCCCACTGAGCGCCGCTGCTACGATCAGATCGGTCTGGCGACAGAGAAACGCTGGTATCTGCAGCACGTCCACGACCTCAGCCACTGCGGCCACATCAGCCGCTTGGTGCACGTCCGTCAATACCGGAACGTGAACCTCGTCTTTCACCTTCTGGAGAATGCGCAGACCCTCTTTGATCCCCGGCCCGCGAAAGCTGCGGATCGATGTGCGGTTCGCCTTGTCATAGGAGGCTTTAAAGATGAAGGGGAAGTTCAAGGAACGCACCACGCCCTTGATTATTTCGGCCATCCGCAGCGCGTGTTCTTCGCTCTCAATCACACACGGCCCGGCGATGAGAAACAGATCGCCTGAACCGACGCGAACGTTATCGATTTGGAATGATAAGGTCATAGTCTTCGACGTCGGTACGAAGAGTTGCGTCTCCGCGCCCGCGTGATGGAGGTTCTACCGCAACCCTACCTTTTCAGGCCGCAGAAACATTTCAACCTCGGCCGCGCCTCTCTGTTCTTTCTTACTCTGACCATACTCGTAAGCGGCTCCAGTGAACGCCTTGAAGAGCGGATGCGGCTCGAGCGGCTTCGACTTGAATTCAGGATGGAATTGACATCCGATGAAGAACGGATGACCGGGAATTTCTACCATCTCGACGTAGGTACCATCCGGGGTCGAACCGGAGATGCGCAAACCGGCGGCAACCATCGGTTCTTCGTATTCGCGATTGAATTCATAACGATGGCGGTGGCGCTCGCTGATCTCGGACTGCCCGTAAACCTTATACGCCAGCGTACCGGGCTCGATCTTGCACGGCCATGCGCCCAGACGCATGGTGCCCCCGAGTTCTTCCACACCGCGCAGTTCGCGGAGCTTATAAATCACGCGGTGCGGAGTAGCCTGATCGAACTCGCTCGAGTTGGCATTCGCCAAGCCGCAGACATTGCGCGCATATTCAATGCAAGCCGTCTGCATTCCCAGGCAGATTCCGAAATAGGGCACGTGCTTCTCGCGCGCATACTGGATCGCCCGCAACATTCCTTCAATGCCGCGTTTGCCGAATCCTCCCGGCACCAGCAAGCCGTCGTACTCCTCTAATTGAGCTTCGTAGCTCTTGTCGTTTTTGTCGGCTGACTCCAGTCCTTCGGCTTCGATCCAGCTCACTTCCAGCTTCAGGTTGTGCGAGAGCGCTCCGTGGACCAGCGCTTCCTTCAGCGATTTATAGGAATCTTCGTACTCCACGTATTTGCCGACGATGCCGATCCGGACCACATCTTTCGGGTTGTAAACACGGTGTACGAGGTCGTTCCACTTGGAAAGATCGCGATCTTTCGCTTCCAGTTTCAGACGTCGCAAAACTAAAGTATCGACCTCTTCATGTGCAAAGACGACCGGCACTTCGTAGATCGACGCCACATCCTTTGCCGTAATTACAGCTTCTTCTTCGACGTTGCAGAATAAGGCAATCTTCGATTTGATGTCCTTCGAAAGGAATCGGTCGGTGCGGCACAGAAGAATATCCGGCTGAATTCCGACGCTGAGCAATTCTTTAACCGAGTGCTGTGTGGGCTTCGTTTTCAATTCCTGCGCCGCAGCAATAAACGGCACCAGCGTCACGTGGACGAATAGAGTATTGTCGCGCCCCAACTCCTGCCGCATCTGGCGGATCGCCTCGATGAACGGCAGCGACTCGATGTCGCCGACCGTGCCGCCGATTTCAATCAGCGCCACGTCTACATCCTGCGCAACTTTCTTTGCTGCCGCTTTAATTTCGTTGGTGACATGCGGAATCACCTGCACCGTTTTGCCTAAATAGTCGCCCCGCCGTTCCTTGGCGATGATCTGTTCGTAAATCGGCCGGTCGTCCAGTTGTTATCGCGAGAAAGTTTGGCGTGGGTGAAGCGCTCGTAGTGTCCGAGATCGAGATCGGTTTCGGCGCCGTCGTCGGTGACGAAAACTTCGCCATGTTGAAAGGGCGACATCGTCCCCGGATCCACGTTCAGATAGGGATCGAACTTCATCAGGTTGACCTTGAGACCGCGGCTTTCGAGCAGGCATCCGATGGAAGCCGCCGCCAGTCCTTTACCCAATGAAGACACCACACCGCCGGTTACAAAGATGTACTTGGCCGACATCGCTTCCTCGCTTTAAATTGTTTTGGAAAATTGTGCGGGCTGGGGTGCACGATCAATTATGGCAGAACTTTTTCCGGAAGGGAATGTGGAAAAAACAGTTCGCAGAGATCAGTTTTTCAGCGATCCGTTCGAACCCAACTGCTTTCTCAAGTTCTGAAACAAGTCGGGCAATCGTTGATTCCACTGATTCCAGTCGTGTCCGCCAGGAACCACGTGAAACTCGTATCGAAAATGATGGCTTTCCAGCAAAGCCGCGAAATTTCGATTCGCGGGTAGTAATCCCTCTTGATCACCGCAGGTCAGAAACAGATACGGCGTTTTTGCAGGATCCGCGGCTCGAGCGAGAACAAAAGGGTCGCCGCTACGTTGCGCCTGTCCTCCCCAAGGTCCAAATATTGAACGATGGTGTTGCCATTGTGAAATCCGCTTGATGGAAAACGGCCGACTGGGAACATCGACAGCGGGGCTGATTCCCGCACTGAAAACGAACAGGTCCGGATGGCTGAACGCAAGTTTAAGCGCGCCATATCCGCCCATCGAGACCCCGACGATCGCTCGATTCGCACGCCCCACCGCTGCCGGAAAATTGTTTTCAACGTCGGCAATAAGATCCTTCACAATGTAGTCTTCGTAGCGATCCTGTTGCCGTTCGGCCGCGTTTACGTAGTAGGAGTCATCGCCCTCCGGCATAACGAGGATCAGACCTCGCTCGGCATAGCTTGTCGAGTTCGAGAAGTTGGACCAATCGCGAAACCCACCTCCGCCGCCGTGCAACAAGTAGACGACTGGCAGTTTCACGCCGGAGGCAAGGCTCGCTGGCAGAACAACTCGGTATTGCATGTCGCGGTCGAGTGCCACACTGCGGAAAGTAACGTCTCGCATCGCAACATTTGGAGTGAGTCGAGGACGATCGGGCGACGCTTCCTGTTTCGTCCTATTGCATGCGGTCACTAGCAACGAAATCACGCAGAGACTCGCGAGAACCGAATACGAACACGAGGCACGAGTCATAGAAGACACTGTCCTCGATGACTGTACCCCGTCCGAAACACTATGTCCGACACATAATAAAGAGCCGTCACAATCCGCGAGCCTCAGTCTCTTCCGCTAGAATATCCCATGCCCGACAGTCCCCTTTGGGGTGATGGCCCTCAGGCCACGCGTCTCGCCGAATTAACCGCCGACACCTCCGATCCCGCAAAAGAACTTCCGCTACGCCGCGACGTACGCTCTCTCGGCATCCTGCTGGGCCGTGTGCTGGTTGAGCAGGAGGGTGAAGCTTTTCTCGATATCGTCGAGCAGTTGCGGCGACTCCTGATTCAGCATCGCGAGCGTCCATCCTCGGGCAACGCTGCTGACGTCGATCACAGTCTCATGAAGCGCGCTCGCGAAATCATCAGTGGGCTGTCGGTGGACGATGCCTATCGCGTGACGAAAGCCTTCGCCATTTATTTCGAACTGACCAACCTGGCCGAGACCAACCATCGCAAGCGCCGCCGCCGCGCAACCCGCATGCTGACGGGTAAGACCGCCGTGGATGGCTCCTTCCGCGGCACGCTTACCCGCATGAAGGCGGCAGGGATTTCGCCGCAAGCCATGTTCGAATCGTTGGGCAAGGTGAAAGTTACGCCCGTATTCACCGCACATCCAACAGAGATCACCCGCCACACGATCCGGCTGAAGCGGCATCGCATCGCCGGATATCTGGAACGCCTCGACCAATTGCCGCTTTCGGATTCGGACGCTCGCGAATATGAATCGCTGATCCTCGCGGAGATTACCGCGCTCTGGCAGACCGACGAGGTTCGTCTCAACAAACCAACTGTCCGCGATGAAATTCACATGGGACTCGACTACTTTCCCATGGTGTTGTTCGAAACCCTGCCGCGCCTCTTTGCCGAACTGGAAGAATCTTTGCGTGACGTGTACGGCGTGGACCACATGGCTCCAGAGTTGCTGTCGTTTGGGTCGTGGATCGGTGGCGACCGTGACGGCAATCCCTTCGTCACCGCCTCCTGCACCTGCGAGGCGCTCGTGATGGCGCGTCACGTTATCGTCGATCACTACATCGCCGAGACCATTCGCTTGATTGGCCAACTCAGCATGTCGACCCGCCGCATCGGAGTGTCAAACGCTTTGGCGCAGCGGCTACGCGATTATGAAGAACAGTTGGGGGGCGAACACTCCCGATGGAAGCAGATTACCGAGGCAGAACTCTATCGCCATTTCCTAGAATTCCTCATCGCACGACTCCGTTTCAGCCGCGATTCGTCCGAACACGCTCACGCCTACGAATCGTCGTCTCAGTTTGAAGCGGACCTTACCGTCGTCCGCGAAAGTCTTTGCGAAAACCGCGGTCGACGGTTAG
The DNA here is from genome assembly GCA_963846085.1 of uncultured Acidobacteriaceae bacterium. GTDB lineage: Bacteria > Acidobacteriota > Terriglobia > Terriglobales > Acidobacteriaceae > Acidiflorens. The sequence continues at coordinate 1,313,818 of CAWJUN010000001.1, forward strand.
CAGAATTCGTATCGCAGCTCTTACGTAAGGTACGAACTTTCGGCTTCCACCTCCACGCGCTCGACATTCGGCAAAATGCTCGCGTCCAGTCGGAGGCGCTCCGGGAACTCGAATCCGCGATCAACCCCTCCTTGCCGACCACACCGTTTCCACCGCACCTCTCCGCTCAATCGGTCGAGCTTCTCGAAACGTTCCGCGAGATTGCCGAATCGAAAAAAACGCACTCGCCGAAAACGATTCGCAATTTCGTCATCAGTAACACGCAGTCTGAAGACGACATTTTCGCCGTCATTCGTCTGGCTGCTCTGGGCGGCGTCTCAGCCAAGGCGAGCAACGGTGATCCCGGACTCATGCCCGTGCCCCTCTTCGAATCGATCGAGGCTTTGCACGCTTCTCCGGCAATCATGCGTCGGGTCTGGAAGGCACCCGAGTACCAGTCGCTTCTCAACTCATGGGGCCGTGCACACGAAGTCATGCTTGGTTACTCCGACTCCAACAAAGATGGAGGCATGCTGACTAGCACATGGGAACTTCACAAGGCGCAGCATCTGCTGCACGAGGCCGCTCGCGACTGCGATGTGCACCTGCGCCTGTTCCATGGCCGCGGGGGCACAGTCGGACGAGGCGGCGGTCCCACGCACGCCGCTATTCTTGCTCAACCGGCTGGCGATTTTTCCGGCGATATTCGCATCACCGAACAAGGCGAAGTTCTGAGTTGGAAGTACGCCGACCCCGTGCTTGCCGAGTGGAATCTGGAAATCATGATTGCGGCCTGCCTCGAAGCCATCACCATGCCCTCGAAAGCCGCTCCGGAAGCCAAACAGCGCTGGGACGAAGCAATGGAGTCGATGTCGGCCGATGCTTTCGCCTTCTACCGCGAGCACATCGCCGAAAATCCAGACGTGCTGGAATATTTCGAGCAGGCGACTCCAGTCAACGAATTGGAGCACGCCCGAATCGGCTCGCGCCCCGCGCGCCGCAATTCGAGTCGCAGCCTCGAAGACCTGCGCGCCATCCCCTGGGTTTTTGGCTGGATGCAGAGTCGCCACGCCGTTCCAGCCTGGTTTGGAGTTGGACATGCACTCGAACGCTTCGCTGCGGTCGGCGCCGGGCATACCCAACTTCTACGCGAGATGATGCAGGGCTTTCCACTCTTCGCGAGCCTGATTCGCAGCGTGGAAATCGCGATGGCCAAAGCCGATTTCGCGATTGCCCGAATGTATGCGAATCTCGTGACAAGCGAAGTGCTCCGTGACCGTGTCTTCGAGATGCTTCGACAGGAGTTTGAACGGACTCGACGCGTCATCCTCAGCGTCACCGGGCAACGCGAGTTACTCGAAGCAAATCCGGTTCTGTTTCGATCAGTGCGACTGCGCAACCCGTACGTCGATCCCCTCAGCCTCGTTCAAGTCGACCTTCTGCGTCGCAAGCGAGCCTTCAGCGACCGAACATCGGTCGATCCGTCTCTCGAATACGCCATCGGAGCGACCATGAATGGCATCGCCGCCGGTTTGCACAACACCGGATAGAAAGTGCTTTTCGATTGTGTTCATTTGATCCCACCGCTTCCTTGGCCTCGAATCGCTCGCATCTAACCTATCCAGATGCAGAAGAAAGATCGATAATGTTCGTCGGCATGAAATCGTTGCTCAACAAGACGATCGGAAAGACGACCGGCAAGCCCACAGTTCTTGCAGCATTTGCCGCCGTATTGATCTGCTCATGCTTAGCCCAGTTTTGTCGGGCCCAATCTCCCGAAGTGCAGGTGCCCGCCCCCAGCCAGGCGCGACGGCTCATCCTCAGAGATGGCACGTATCAATCGGTAACCAAGTACGAAGTCCACGGCGACCGGGTACGTTACTTCAGCGCTGAGCGGGGCGAGTGGGAGGAAGTTCCGAACTCACTAATCGACTGGGAGGCTACGGACAAATTCGAGCAAGGGCGGCAAGGGGGTAGGCTCGCGCCCGAAGCGGCCGCGCTCGACAAGGAAATCGACTCCGAACGAAAAGCCGAACTGGCTCGATCGCCCGAGGTCGCGCCGGGTTTGCGGCTGCCCGACGAAACTGGCATTTTTCTGCTCGAAACTTACGACAATCAGCCTCAGCTAGCAGAACTGCAGCAGTCCGGCGCCGATATTGACCAGAATACAAAAACAAACATTCTGCGGTCGGCAATCAATCCGGTCGCGGGCTCGAAACAAACCATCGAACTCCCGGGCCCGCACGCCAAGGTTCAGTCACACAGTGCGACGCCCTCGTTGTACGTCAATATTGACTCCAATGACGGCGCGCCCGGTGTTGTACAGGTCCCAGGCGATCCTCCTCCGCTGCCGCCCACGGAGCGCTACAGGATCATCCGCATCGAGGTTAAGAACGGCAAACGGGTGGCTGGAGCCCTCAAGATCGCGGTAACAGGGAAGATGAAAACCGACGAGCATTTCGTCCCCGCGACGGAGACCGCGATGACCGGCGGCTGGATCAAACTCACTCCCACCGAACCGCTGGCCACGGGAGAGTACGCGCTCACCGAACTGCTCGGCAAAGAAGGGATGAACCTCTATGTGTGGGATTTCGGCATGAATCCTTCCGCGCCCGCCAATGCCCCGACCTGGAAGCCCGAGCTACCGACCCCGCCCAAATCCGATCAGCCCGCGGAACTGCAAAAGCGAGAAAAACAGTAACGGGCACAGGGCTACCGCGCTGTGGTCGGTTTTTCCCAGACGAATCAAGTTCGCATCAGGCGCCGTAGACCAGTTAAAATAGCGATTACCGTGGGGTGAAACAAGATGTCCCTGACTAAACAGCAGGCACTGGAGATGTTTCGGTCCGACGATCTGATCGGAATTGGCATGGAAGCGGACGCCGTCCGCCGGAAACTCCATCCCGAAGGTACCGTCACCTATATCATCGACCGCAATATTAATTACACGAACTTCTGCACGGAATATTGCACCTTCTGCGCCTTCTACCGTCCCTTGAAAGGGCCGGCTTCGAAGGAAGGCTACATTCTCGACTTCGACACCATCTACGAAAAAATTCAAGAGACGGTCGAACTCGGTGGCACCGGCGTGCTAATGCAGGGCGGGCTGCATCCTGATCTCAAGATTGGCTGGCACGAAAAGATGCTCAGCGGCATCAAGCAGCGCTTCCCGCAAGTTCACCTGCACTGCTACTCCGCCTCCGAAATTCTGGCGATTGCTGAATATAGCAATCTGAATCTCCGCGACACGATCGCGCGTCTGCGGGACGCCGGCCTCGATTCCATCCCCGGCGGAGGCGCTGAAATTCTTGACGATGAAGTTCGCTACAAGATCGCGCGCCTGAAATGCCTGACCGCCGATTGGCTTGAGGTTCATCGCACTGCCCACCAGCTTGGTATGCGCACCACCGCGACAATGATGTTCGGCGTCGGCGAATCAATCGAACACCGCATCAATCATTTCCAGGCTCTATACGACTTGCAGCAGGAAACAGGAGGGTTCACCGCGTTCATCCCCTGGAGTTTTCAACCCGCGCACACAGCGCTCGGAGGACGGCGCTGGGACGAAGCCACCGCAGTGGAGTATTTGAAAGTCCTGTCCATTTCGCGGCTCTATCTTTCTAATTTTCTGAACGTGCAATCCAGTTGGGTGACGCAGGGATTGAAGGTCTGTCAGATGGGCTTGCGGTTCGGAGGCAACGACGTGGGTTCGGTGATGCTGGAAGAAAATGTTGTGCGCGCGGCCGGCGTGACCAACTGCACGACCGAAGAAGAACTACGGCGCATCATACGCGACGCGGGCTTCCGTCCGGCACAGCGGGATACTTTGTACCGGAAATATTTTCTGAACTAAAACGGACGCCCAGGAGCGATCGTCCGAGCTTCATCAGCGCATCAAAACGGAGTGAGCCCTTGCGCCGGGCCGTGCAAGAGACCGAGGCAAACTGGACTCGCTTTAAACGATCGCGCGAGCTCGCAGAAACCTCTATGACGCGTTCATACGTCCCAATCCTCGCGCTCACCATGCTGCTCATAAGCATTGTTCTTCCGGCGCGCGGGCAAAGTTCTTCAACGAGCAGCGCCTCCATCGCCGGAGCCGTAATCAAAGAACCAGGCAGCGAACCCCTCAAAAAAGTACTAATCCAATGCGTCGCCGAAGATCAAAACGTTGGCGGCAACTACACGACTTCGACTGACGCCAACGGGCACTTCAACATTGAGAATATCGTCCCAGGACGATACCGCATATTCTTCGAGCGTGCCGGCTACGTCGAGGTGAATGATCGTGGCCTGAAGGCCGATGTCAATGTCCTGACCATTCTGGCGGGTCAGTCAATCCAAGACCTGCTCTTCCGAATGCTGCCTACGGCGGTCGTCAGCGGACGTGTTTTGGACGAAGACGGCGATCCGCTGTCCGAAGTTCGTGTGGTTGCGCAGAGGAAGAAACCTGGGAAAGTAGCGTGGGAAGGCACCGCGTCCTCGGGAACAAACGATCTGGGTGAGTATCGTCTGTCAGGTCTGTTTCCAGGCCAATATCGGATCGTTGCCATCCCGGCTCCGGATTTCCGCGATTATGAATCGCAACACGCAAAGGCTGGGCCCGGCATGAGTGGTAACGATGCCAATGACGACGGTCCGACCGCCTCACAACCGGAAACTCGCTACCCCACAACCTATTATCCCGGCACCTATGACGCCATGCAGGCGTCGACTGTGGCGCTAAAAGCTGGCGATGAAATGCCGATCAGCCTGACACTCGTGCCGGCGCGCACGTATCGAGTCCGCGGCATCGTTACTGGCATCCCCGCGGGACTGAGGGCAAATGTTGAACTCATCTCCAAGGCGGGCGATTCAATACGAGGCTCCGACGTGGGAGCGGATGGCCAATTCGAGATACGCGGAGTTGGGCCGGGATCCTACGTACTCAGAGCTACATCCGGCACCGAGGCGCAATCCTCGACGGCGCGTCAGGACATAAATGTTGTTGCCGCTGACATCGACGGCATAAAGATGACGCCCCAGCCTTCTTTTACTCTCTCCGGGCATCTTCGCTTCGAGGGTTCCGCCGGAGACTTGACGCGGTACTCGGCCAACCTGCGTCAGTCGGAATTACCGGAAGATCCGGGCTTCTTCATGTCGCCGGACTTTTTTGAGGCTAACGCGCCTATTGATCGGCAGGGCAACTTTGCTTGGAAGAACGTGAATCCCGGCAACTACATCGTTCAACTTTTCGGGGGAAACGCGCAGAATAACTTCTTTCTCAAATCGGTGAAACTCGGCGGACGAGATCTCTCCGCGGGATTCACCGCGAGCGGTCCTGCAACGCTGGACCTGGTCGTGAGCGCCAAGGGCGCGTCGCTAGAAGGCACGGTCATCGAAAAGGAGAAAGATGTCGACAACAATCACCTCGTCGCGAACGCTACCGTCGTGGCCGTGCCGGAAGAGCAATACCGGAAGATACCCAGTCGCTTCGGATCGGGGTCGACCGATCAGCACGGAGCCTTCGCGATCCGAGGTTTGTCGCCCGGAAGTTACCTTCTCTATGCGTGGCAAGACGTCGAGGAGGGTGAATGGCGCGATCCCGATTTTCTGAAATCGCAGGAAGCGAACGGAACAGCAGTAAAAGTCGACGAAGGTTCAGATCAGAAGTTGGAGCTCAAGCTCAGTCCCACTGGCGACGATTGGCGATGAGCCCTTCAGGTAGCGAACGTCGCTGAAACCCTGCGTCCCGCTCAGGTACAATGTCTGGGCTGCTGCGATTTTTTTTCGGATGGCCTCACTGAGTTCATGTATTTGACCCTCACGTCTTCCCGGTTGGCGGTATCCCTGATCCTCGCCACCAAGGGTTGGGGGGCCTACCTCCGGCAACATTTTCTCGACAAGACATTTCAAGGCCTTTACCAGGTTAACGCCTTCGACCTTGCGCTCCTGATTCCCTACTTCATCGTTCTGGTCATTTTGGCGGGATACGGCGCGCATCGCTACTGGATGGTCTATCTTTATTACAAGCACAAAGATCGCAAGACTACAGAGCCTCCGGCGTTGTTCAGCGATGCCGATCTGCCTCGCGTGACCGTGCAGTTGCCGATCTTTAACGAGCAATACGTCGTCGATCGACTGCTCGACTCCGTTTGCCGGCTGAACTACCCAAAAGACAAGCTCGACATTCAATTGCTCGACGATTCGACCGACGAAACCATCGAGGTCGCGCGTCTGCTAGTAGACCGCTATGCCGCCTTGGGACATCCCGTCTCATACCTTCACAGAAATAATCGCGAAGGTTACAAGGCGGGTGCGTTGGCAGAAGGTTTGAAAACTGCAAAAGGCGAGTTCGTTGCCATCTTTGACGCTGACTTTGTTCCGCCCCCCGATTTCTTGATGAAGTGCATCCATCACTTCACCGATCCGAAAATCGGTATGGTGCAGACTCGTTGGACGCACATCAATCGGCACTATTCGTTTCTGACCGAGGTCGAAGCCATTCTGCTCGATGGTCACTTCGTGCTCGAACACTCGGGGCGCTCCCGCAGCGGCGCGTTCTTTAACTTCAACGGCACCGCCGGAATGTGGCGACGACGGGCCATCGACGAAGCCGGAGGTTGGGAACATGACACGCTCACCGAAGATACCGACCTCTCCTATCGCGCCCAGCTCAAAGGCTGGAAATTTATCTATCTGCAGGATGTCGAATGCCCTGCCGAACTGCCGGTAGAAATGACGGCATTCAAGACACAGCAGGCGCGCTGGGCCAAGGGTCTGATCCAGGTTTCCAAGAAGATACTTCCCCGCGTCCTAAAAAGTGACGTCCCGCGATCCATAAAGATCGAAGCGTGGTACCACCTGACCGCAAATCTCAGCTACCCCTTGATGATCGTGCTCTCCGTGTTGCTGATGCCCGCCATGATCATCCGCTTTTATCAGGGGTGGTTCCAGATGCTCTACATCGATCTGCCTCTGTTCATGGCGTCGACATTTTCGATTTCGAGCTTCTACCTGGTTTCACAAAAAGAATTATTTCCAAAAAGCTGGCCCCGAGCTTTGCTTTATTTGCCGCTTTTGATGTCTCTCGGAATCGGACTCACGATCACGAATACGATTGCTGTTCTAGAGGCGTTGGTCGGGAAGCAAACGGCTTTCGCTCGCACGCCTAAGTATCGTGTCGAATCGAAGAAAGACAAAGTTTTGGGCGCCAAGTACCGCAAGCGCCTGGGATGGGTTCCCTGGATTGAACTGCTGATCGGAACGTATTTTGCGCTCGCAATCTTCTACGCCATCGACAACGAAAACTACTTCACGATTCCCTTCTTGCTGCTTTTTGTCGTGGGTTATTGGTGCACCGGGCTGATGTCGCTGCTGCAAGGCCGTTTCGCCGGACTCTCCGTCGGGTCGGAAACCCACAATAAGCCGTTTCCCGTCGGTGTGTAGCGATTTCGGAAGGTCGAGCACTCGAGCGATTGGCGCTTGACTCAATGATTCAATCGTTCAATGCCTCAATATCCCCAGGTCAACGGTTCGGAAGTTTGAAATCCACCTTGACCTTGATTTCATTCTTCACCGCTTTTCCATCCAACCGATAAGGCTGATAGCGCCAGTGCTTCACAGCGTCCAATGCGGATTGAGCGAGCGCGGCCGGCCCTTCGACCAGCTTCAACTCACCAACTGTTCCGTCCTCCATCACCATGGCGGAAAGGATGACGGTCCCCTCCAACCGCAAGACGCGAGCTTGTTCGGGATATACAGGCGGGATCCGCCGCACCAGTTGGCCACCAGAAACACCCTGCGATACGGGCAAGTTGAGACTCGGCAACGAGGCTTTTGCGACCAGCACTCCGTTAAGATCGGCAGCGCTCGTCGAGGCTGTCGGGATGGACGGCGGTTCAGACACCGATTCGGCGGATGCCCGTTCGCCAGCCCGCCGCACCGCAGGCACTCCCTGTAGGATCGCTACTTTGTCGGCCAGAGCGGAGAGCAATGGCACCTTGCCAGCCGCCGTTTTCTTAGTCGGAACGGCGCCCGGAATCGGGTCAACCTTCGCCGCGAACTTCACGGGAGATCCGGCGGACGGCTTGCCTGTAACGGGAACTAATATCTCGCCTCCAGGATTTGGCTTCCAAATGGGGTCGTTGTCAGGAAGGTGGGCGGTGAAAGACTCGGCGGTAGCGGCATTCGGAGCTTCGCCCTTGGCCCCCGAGGCTTGATTGGCGGTCGACGTCGGAGCCGCTGCGTGCGCTTTCCCACCCATATCGCCCGGACCACGCCAGCCTAGCCAAACGACCAACGCAAGCAATGCGATCGCACCCACGGCAATGCCGCCCAGAACAAATGGCCGCGATCGATTGTCGACGAACGCGAGGGCCACGTCGCCGACTCGATCGGAGGCCGGAAGTAGCCCCGCGGATTGCGCCTTCTCACTCCCAGACGCCGCCTTGGGCACAGCAGCCGACGCACCGTGCGGTTGCGAAGCACGGGCGCGTTCCGCAAGCGCCGCAAGCTGTTGCAGAAGATCAATATGCTTCTCAGTAAAAGCCGCGGTTTGCGTGGAAAAAACCTCGACAATACCGTTGATCCCACGCCATCCCAAAATCGGCAGCACTACAATCGACCGCAATCCAAGGCTGCGGCACACTTCAAGATCAACCAGCGGGTCGTTTTCCGTATCCGAGCAATTCTGCACCTTCCCGGTGCGCAAACACTCTCCCGAAATTCCCGTCTCGGCGCTCAATTGCGCACCGAGCGGAGGCGCGGTATCGCCACTGCGTGCTCGACAAACCATGGCACCTTCTTTCCACATGGCGAGCGCCGATCCGGAAGCACCTGTCAATTGCCGGGCATTATCAATAATGGTTTTCAGAATCGTTTCCAGACGTTGGTCGCCAGCAGCGACCAATTCTTTCAGAGACGCGAGAACCGCGCTCTCACTGGGACGGCCGGACCCCGTCGAGCTACCATCGGCTGAGGTGTCGCGATCAGGATCGCCGAGTATTCTCCCAGAGCGTAACGACTTGAATGGAGGAACGACCAAAGTTTTCTCGTTTGCTTAAATCTGTCGGTAAATTGCCGGACAATCGTTTGAAACGCAAGCTGCGCGGGCGATTTCGCCGAAGTATGAGCTAACTATCCGTCCCTGTCAAGACAGCTTATCTGGCCAACTGGCGCTTCCGCGAATGGGAAGTCTAACTGCCAAAACGACCGGTTCTCTCGAAAATCCAATCATTTATGCGCCCCGCGCCTCCTTCCGCTGGCACCAAACTAACCAATAATCGGCTTGTCGGGGCGATGCTACGCTGGGTACGCTCTGGTTTCTCGCACGCCCTCCGCAAGAGGATTGCAGGGAACCAACCTTAAGAGACTCTTACGAACAGTCGAAGCGTTGGCGGACTTGGGGCCCGAACTTACTGCGGACCGCGACTTCCGCCAAACCGCTCGCGCCATGCTGTCCGCTGTCATGGAAGCAGCTGGCGCTCGGGAGGCTGTGCTTTTTTCCTTCAGTGAGCGCCCCTCCTTACTCACCTCGGTTGATTCGCAGGGTTTCGCCCTGTTACCCGACCCGTCGCTGATCCCTCTCCATCCCCGTCACGTACACACTTTGACCGCCGCGACCGGGCCCGTCCTCCTCAATAGCTCGACCTACGACGTCTTCCTCAGTTCGAACGGCAACGTTGCACCCGAGCTGTTCAAATGTGTCTGCGCCCTCCGTGTTAGAGGAAAACTTGCCGGAGTGATTGCCTTGGGGCGACGCGAGGGGGACGCGCTGTACGAAGAAGACGCTCTCGACGCCTTCGAAATGCTCAGCCATTTCGTCGCGCTGGCCATTCAGAATTACACTCTTGGACAAACGCTGGCTCAGCGTGTATCCGAAAACCTGCGCTTGCTAGCCTCACTGCACGGTTTTTACGACAATGCCTTGGAAGCCTTCGCCGCCGCGATCGACGTCAAACACGTCAACATCCATGGGCACTCGCTGCGAGTAGGCCGCTATTCTCACGCGATCGGCGAGGCTCTGGGCATGGATCCGAACGATGTAGCCTCACTGCGATCGGCAGGATATCTCCACGACATCGGCAAGGTTGCTGTCGACAAGAGGTTGTTCGAAAAGCCATCGAAACTCGACGCACAGGAATCGCGAGAGATGCGGGACCACACCGTCGTTGGCCATCAGATCGTCAGCCAAGTGCAATTTCCCTGGCCGCAAATCCCTGAAATTGTGCGCTGGCATCATGAGCGCGGCGACGGATCCGGCTATCCCGACGGTTTAAGGACCGACGAGACGTCGCAGGCAGTGCGTATTGTCGCGCTGGCCGACACTTTCGACGCCATGACGAGCGAGCGTCCCTATCGCCAGCGCCTCACCATTGGCGCCGCACTTCAGGAACTAATCCGGATGACCCCACAAAAGTATGACCCCCACGCTTTGCAGGCCCTCCTGATCCAGGTGCGGCGAGATGCCGTGGGCACAAACCACCTCCCCATTTTTGACGCAGAAATCATGAACCTCTCCGCAGTGGATGTCGACCAACTCGCGGCCACCCTGCAACACAGGGTCAGTAAAGATAGAATTTTCCTCACCTGAGAATGCAGTTGCAACGCGCGGTAGGGCTTGCAGCTCCACGTAAGCGTTTGAGTCCCGATACAAAATCTGGTCAGCTTGTCCGTCCCGCAATTCCTCATGACGATGTAAACTTGGAATCTATACTCTTGTATCCATTTGCGGCCGGCTTCATCTAAACGGGGTAAATAACGCGGCGCAAGCCGATCGCCTAGGAGAGCATTAATGGCTGTGAGTGACCAGTCTGTCGCCACCGGTACACAACTTGATCAACTGTGTATCAACACGATTCGCACTCTTTCGATGGACGCAGTCCAGAAAGCGAACTCCGGCCACCCCGGTACTCCCATGGCTTTGGCGCCCGTGGCCTATTGCCTTTGGCAGCAGTTCCTCCGCTACGATCCACAAGATCCGATTTGGCCTAATCGCGACCGCTTCGTGCTGTCGAACGGCCACGCCTCAATGCTCTTGTACTCGCTGATCCATCTGGCGGAGATACGGGAAGCAACTGCCGACGACAAGATTCTTTCGACCCCGGCATTGTCGCTCGATGACCTCAAAGCCTTCAGGCAGCTCGGTAGCAAGACGCCCGGGCATCCCGAATACGGCTTGACAACAGGAGTCGAAACGACTACGGGCCCGCTGGGCCAAGGCGTCGCGAACAGCGTAGGTATGGCGATCGCCGAGCGTTGGCTCGCAACCCATTTCAATCGCACGGGATTTGAGCTCTTCAACTACAACATTTGGACGATCTGCGGTGACGGCGACATGATGGAGGGCATTTCCTCCGAAGCCGCCTCGATCGCTGGCCATCTCAAGCTTTCCAATCTCTGCTGGATCTACGACAACAACCACATCACGATCGAAGGCAATACCGACCTCGCCTACGACGAAAATGTGGCAGCCCGGTTCGAGGCTTACGGTTGGGATGTCACCCACCTCCACGACGCCAACGATCTCGTCGCGCTGGCCGACGCCTACCGGCATGCGCTTAGCATCAAAGATCGTCCGAAGCTGATCATCGTCGACAGTCACATCGGCTATGGATCTCCCCATCGCCAGGACACAAAAGAAGCACACGGTGAAGCGCTAGGCGAAGAAGAAGTGAAGCTCACAAAGCGTTTCTACGGCTGGCCCGAAGACGCCAAATTCCTTGTCCCCGACGGAGTCTACGAAAATTTCCGCGACGGCATTGGCAAGCGTGGAAAACAACTGAACAACCAGTGGAAGGAATTGTTCGGTAAATACGGCACACGATATCCAGATCTCGCAGCGGAATATGAACGAATGCTACATAAGCAACTTCCGGCGGGATGGGACAAGGAACTTCCCACTTTTGCAGCCGATGCCAAGGGACTCGCCACCCGAGATTCGTCGTCTAAGGTGCTCAACGCTATCGCCAAGAACGACCCTTGGTTGATGGGCGGCGCGGCTGATCTTTATCCCTCCACCAAAACGCGGCTCACTTTCGACGGTGTGGGTGATTTTGAGGCTAACAACTACAACGCTCGCAATTTCCACTTTGGAATTCGAGAGCATTCCATGGGCGCAATTGTAAACGGCATGGTTTTATCGAAACTCCGTGCCTATGGTTCGACCTTCCTCATCTTCAGCGATTACATGAAGATGCCGATCCGTGTCTCCGCGATCATGGAAATCCCTTCGATCTGGATCTTCACCCACGATTCCATTGGCGTAGGCGAAGACGGCCCGACCCACCAACCCATCGAGCAACTGGTCACGCTGCGAGCGGTTCCCGGCCTAATTACACTGCGCCCGGCGGACGCGAACGAAGTTCTCGAAGCCTGGAAAGTAGTCATGTCCCTCACGAAAGAGCCGGCGGCCCTGATTCTGACCCGGCAAGCGGTGCCAACGTTCGACCGCACCAAATATGCTCCGGCTGCCGGCGTTGCTCGTGGCGCTTACATTCTCGCCGACGCCGAGGGCGGCAAACCAGAAGTCTTGCTCATGGCCACCGGTAGCGAGGTTTATCTGTGCATCGAGGCCTATGAACAGCTAAAGGCTGAAGGCGTTCGCGCCCGAGTGGTGAGTATGCCTTCCTGGGAGATTTTCGAACATCAGGATCAGAGTTACCGCGATTCTGTGATTCCCCCCGACATCACTGCCCGCGTCGCGGTAGAACAGGCTTCCATTCTTGGCTGGCCCCGTTACACGGGCCTGACAGGAAGCATCATAGGAATGCACACATTTGGAGCGTCCGCGCCGCTCAAAGATTTGCAAAAGAAGTTTGGTTTCAATTCCCAAGCAATCGTGAAAGCGGCGCATCAACAGATCGGAAAATGAAGTTTAAGCAGCAGTTGGGGACGCGTAACGAGATTCCACGTTCCCTTGGAAGGCCGAGCTCTCGTGCGTGGAATGCAAAGGCCGGCCGCGAGGAACGATTGTTGCGACGCTGGTAAGTCACAGTTTATTAACACAAGCCGATTATTCTGCGAATTGGCTAAAGTTTAGGAGATGGTCATGAATCCAGTCGAAACACTTGAGACCGCCAAAGCTACCAATCCTCTTGTCCAGCTTCACACGTTCGGCCAGTCGGTCTGGCTTGACTACATTCGTCGCGACTTGATGAAGAGCGGTGAATTGCAGCGTCTCATTACCGAGGACGGCCTGCGAGGCATGACCTCCAATCCCACAATTTTTGAAAAGGCAATCGCCGGCGGCCAGTATCAGGATTTCTTGGACTCGCTCGCCAATCGCTCAGACCTCGACGCCAAAGGCCGTTACGAATTGCTCGCCATTCGCGACATTCAGGATGCCGCCGATATTCTCACGCCCGTTTATCAAGCATCGAAGAAGCACGACGGCTATGTAAGCCTGGAAGTCTCTCCCTACCTAGCAAACGACACGGAGGGGACGCTCGACGAGGCGAGGAGACTGTGGAAGGCCGTGGCGCGTGAAAACGTCATGATCAAAGTACCTGGCACGCCCGAAGGAATTCCGGCATTTCGCCAGCTGATCTGCGAGGGAATTAACGTAAACGTCACGCTGCTTTTCGCGCAGCCCGTGTATGAGCAAGTTGCAGCCGCCTTCATCGATGGAGTCGAGCGCTTCGCCGGCGGTGGTGGAGACGTGAGCAAGGTTGCGAGCGTGGCCAGCTTCTTCATCAGCCGAATCGATTCGCTCGTCGATTCTTTAGTTGGCGATCAACTCAAGAAAGAGACCGACGCAACGCGCAAAGCAAAGTTGCAGGGCATCCTTGGCAAGGTTGCGATCGCCAACGGCAAGCTGACCTACGAGGCCTACCAGCAAATCTTCTCCACTCCTCGCTGGAAGGCGCTGGCAGCGAAAGGCGCGCAAACGCAACGCGTGCTTTGGGCCAGCACCAGCACGAAAAATCCGAACTACGGCGACGTTCTCTACGTGGAGGAACTGATCGGACCAGACACTGTGGACACCATCCCTCCGGCCACCTTCGACGCCTTCCGCGACCATGGCAAGCCACGCCTAAGCCTCACCGAAAATCTGGATGCGGCTCGTCAGACGATGGCTGACCTTGCGGCCGTCGGCATTGTGATGAAAGACGTAACCGAGAAATTAACTAAGGACGGCGTCAAACTATTCGCCGACGCATTCGATACTTTGCTCGCGGCAGTGGAACAAAACACTAAGCGATCAAGCGTACCGAAGGTGAACGCGCAGAACACTTCCCTGCCCTCCGATCTCGATACAGCGGTAAAAAAAAACGTTAAGGATTGGCGTGCCACCGGAAAAGTAAGACGCCTCTGGCACCAGGATGCCACCCTGTGGACCGATGACGACGAGTCGAAGTGGCTGGGTTGGCTGGCGATCACCGACGACCAACTGGCCAATCTAGATCAACTCAAGGGGTTTGCCGACGAAGTTAAGAGTCTAGGTTTTTCTGACATCCTGCTGCTCGGTATGGGCGGATCGAGCCTCTGTCCAGAGGTCCTTTCGCTAACTTATCCTCAGGCGCCCGGTTTCCCACGCCTGCATATCCTAGATTCGACCGATCCGGCGCAAATCAAGAGTATTGAAGAAAAAATCGATCTCGCGAAGACACTTTTTATCGTTTCCAGTAAATCGGGCAGTACTCTCGAGCCCAACATCTATAAGCAATACTTCTTCGAGCGCGTTCAGCAAACCATCGGCAGCGAAAAAGCAGGCAGCCACTTTGTCGCCATTACCGATCCTGGATCGAAGATGCAGCTTGTCGCCGAGCGTGATCGCTTCCTCCACATCTTTTACGGACTGCCTTCAATTGGCGGGCGCTATTCCGCGCTCTCGAATTTTGGCATGATTCCCGCCGCCGCCATGGGGCTCGACACCGCCAAATTCCTCTCACGAACCAAAGAAATGGTCGAAGCCTGCAAACCGGTTACACCCGTTGAACAGAACCCGGGAGTGCAGCTTGGCGTGGTGATGGGAACCGCCGCCAAACTCGGTCGTGACAAAATTACCCTAATCACCTCGAACGGAATTTCCGATCTTGGTGCGTGGCTCGAACAATTAATCGCCGAGTCCACGGGCAAAGTCGGCAAAGGTATCATTCCGGTCGATCGCGAGAGCCTCGGCGCGCCCGAGGTTTACGGCAACGACCGCATCTTCGCTTACCTTCGACTGGAGGGCGTGTCCGACGAGGAACAAGAGGCCAAGGTTTCCGCGCTTGAAAAGGCCGGGCATCCGGTCGTACGCATCGTCGTCTCCGACACCTATGGTTTAGGACAGGAATTCTTCCGTTGGGAAATTGCGACCGCTGTTGCCGGATCGATCATCGGCATCAATGCCTTCAATCAACCCGATGTCGAAGCGAGCAAAATTGTAACCAAGCAACTCACGTCCGCTTACGAAAGCTCGGGCTCGCTTCCGGTCGAACAACCGATCGTAGACGAGGATGGTATCAAGCTCTTCTCCGACGAGATCAACGCCGCTGAACTGGCCAAAGCCGCCGGGTCGTCCTCCGCGGGCAAACTGCAGAGCTATTTGCGCGCACACTTGGCCCGTCTAGGAACCGGAGACTACTTTGCCGTCCTCGGCTACATCGAGATGAATCCCGAGCACGAGACTTTGCTGCAAAATCTGCGCTTGGCCGTACGCGACCGCAAGCATGTAGCAACTGTTCTGGGCTTCGGCCCGCGTTATCTGCACTCCACGGGGCAAGCTTACAAAGGTGGCCCCAACTCTGGAGTATTTCTCCAGATTACGTGCGATGACGCTCAGGATCTGCAGGTTCCAGGCCAGAAATACACGTTCGGCATCGTAAAAGCAGCCCAGGCTCGCGGCGATTTCCAGGTTTTGGCCGACCGCAAGCGTCGGGCTCTGCGCGTTCACATCGGCAGCGACATTAAGGCCGGTCTCAGCAAACTCGCAAAACTGGTAAAACAGTCCTTGTAAGTTTTTAGGCAGACGGAACCGTGCCGTTTTTTGCTGTTTGCTTTCGTCTGAAGTGCGTTCGCCCTTCGGGCAGACTCTCTTTACTTTTCGGTTACGGGGAACGCTGCGATAAACGTTGAATCCACGTGCGGCCTGAGCCGCTGAGGGCTGAACCAACAATGCAACTCGGAATGGTAGGTCTCGGGCGCATGGGCGCCAACATGACGCGGCGCCTGATGCGCGGCGGCCACACGATGGTCGTGTCTGACCTCAGTGCGAATGCGATCAAGGAACTCGCCGGGGAAGGCGCAGTGGCATCTTCCTCTCTCGATGACTTGGTCAGCAAACTAACCGCTCCGCGTGCCGCCTGGATCATGGTTCCCTCGGGCGACGCCACAGAAAAAACTGTGGAAGCGCTCCTTAGAACCATGCAGTCGGGCGACACGATCATCGATGGCGGCAACTCCTACTTTAAAGACGATGTGCGCCGCTCGAAACTCTGCGCCGCGAAAGGCGTGAACTACGTCGACGTCGGAACCAGCGGCGGAGTCTGGGGTCTAGAGCGTGGTTACTGCATGATGATCGGCGGTCCGAAAGAGGTCGTCCAGCGCCTCGATCCCATCTTCAAAACACTGGCTCCAGGACGAGGCGACACGTCGCGCACTCCGGGACGCGAAAAGCTCTCAGGCGCTGCCGTCGGGACCTCCGAAGACGGCTACATCCACTGCGGACCTTCCGGCGCCGGGCATTTCGTCAAAATGGTCCACAACGGGATCGAATACGGGATCATGCAAGCCTACGCCGAGGGATTCGATATTTTCAAGAACGCAACCAGCAAAGACCTTCCCGAAGACATTCGGTATGATCTCAACTTGCCCGATGTCGCTGAAGTCTGGCGCCGTGGCAGTGTGATCAGTTCCTGGCTGCTCGATCTGACCGCGATGGCGCTGCTTGAAAATCCAACGCTCTCCGAGTACGGCGGATTCGTACAGGATTCCGGAGAAGGTCGCTGGACCATCCAAGCGGCGCTCGAAGAGGCTGTGCCCGCCGAGGTCCTTACGGCAGCGTTATACACCCGCTTCCGTTCACGCCAGGAGCACACTTTCGCGGAGAAGATGCTCTCCGCAATGCGACAGAAATTTGGCGGACACATTGAGCTTAAACCGCCCGCGAAAACCTAGTAACCGACGGCTCCAGCACGAGGAAAGAATGGCTCAAACAGAAGTTCTGCCTGCAGCTATCAAACCGCGCGTAGGGCGTATCGGAGATCCCTGTGTCATGGTGATCTTCGGTTTCTCTGGCGACCTGACCCGCCGCAAACTGATCCCCGCCCTTTACAACCTTGCCAGCCAACAACTGCTCTCGCGAGAGTTCGCCGTGATCGGTGTCGGGCGCAGTCCGATGAGCGATGACGACGCGCGCAAGAAAGTAACCGAGGATTTCAAACATTTCGCTACAGGAGCCGTCGATCAGGATCTTTGGGAATGGTTTGTCCGCCGCATCAGTTACATCAGTGGAGACTTTGACGATCCCACCACCTACGACCGCTTGAACGAAGCGCTCGCCAGGGTCGATAAAGAACACAATTCCCACGGTAATTACTTTTTTTATCTCGCGACTGCTCCTAACTTCTTTGGCGGCATCGTTGAGCATCTCGGCCATGTCGGCCTGATGACCGAAGAAAAAGACACGCATTGGCGGCGAGTGATCATCGAAAAACCTTTCGGACATGATCTCGATTCCGCGAAAGCCCTGAACCAGCAGATCTTGAAGGTCGCCGCCGAATGCCAGATCTACCGCATTGATCACTATCTCGGAAAAGAGACAGTGCAAAACATCTTGGCCCTCCGTTTCGCGAACGGGATTTTCGAACCGATCTGGAACCGTCGCTATATCGATCACGTTCAAATTTCGGTCGCCGAAACGGTAGGCGTTGAAACTCGCGGCGGCTACTACGATGGTGCCGGAGCGCTTCGGGACATGGTGCCCAACCACATCATGCAACTCATCACGCTGACCGCCATGGAGCCTCCGATTTCCTTCGAGGCCAATGCCGTCCGCGACGAGCAAGCCAAGATTCTGCACGCGATTCAGCCTTTCAGCAACGAGGACGTGCTTAGCAAGACTATTCGCGGACAGTACGGCGAAGGGCTTGTCGACGGCAAGCGCGTCCCTGGTTATCGCAACGAAGAGGGTGTCCCTCCAGACTCCCGCACCGAAACGTTTGTAGCGATGCGGCTCTTGATCGACAACTGGCGCTGGGCTGGAGTTCCTTTCTATCTGCGGACTGGCAAGCGGCTGCCCGGACGCAACACGCATGTTGTGATTCAATTCCGGCGTGCGCCTTTCATGCTGTTTCGCGAGACCCAGGTTGAGAACATGATGCCGAATCAACTCGTCCTCCACATTCAGCCGGAAGAGGGTATCTCGTTGCGCTTCGCCGCGAAGACTCCCGGACCCGCGATGCAACTCGGCGAAGTAAATATGGACTTTGAGTACGCCGACTATTTCGGTATCAACCCGTCAACCGGCTACGAACGTCTGTTGCACGACTGCATGACGGGAGATGCTACGCTCTTCCAGCGCGCCGACATGGTGGAGGCAGGTTGGAGTATCGTTAATCCTGTGATGGATGTTTGGAAGGCCTTACCTCCACGTTATTTCCCCAACTATCCCGCCGGCACCTGGGGCCCGAAAGAATCCGACGAACTAATGGAGCGCGATGGCCGGCGCTGGAGAAATTTCGAGAAATGATCTTAGCGGGAGACATAGGCGGGACAAACGCTCGCCTTAGCTTTTATCGCGAGGATGCCAACAAAGATCGCGACAATGGGAATAGCAGCAACGGCGGATTTAGCGTCGTTCGCGAACAGATTTTCAAGAGTCGCGAGTTTCGCGGGCTGGACGAGATTGTGCTCAAGTTCATCTCGGAAACGGGCATCCACCCTGACATCGCGAGCTTTGGAATCGCCGGCCCCGTGCGCGATGGACGAGTCGAAACATCGAACTTACCCTGGGTTGTCGAGTCGTCGCGTCTCGCACAAGAATTGCGGCTCGATTCGGTGAGCCTGATTAACGATCTCGAAGCCCAAGCTTGGGGCATCCAGTGTCTGGCACCGACCGACACGGTCGCGCTCAATCCAGGCCCCAACCATCAGACGCTGGCCGGCAATCAAGCCGTGATTGCAGCCGGTACGGGACTCGGCGAGGCAGGGCTCATCTGGGATGGAGAACGACAGCATATCTTCGCCTGTGAAGGCGGACACTGCGATTTCGCTGCTCGCACCGAACTGGAAATCGAGCTACTTCGCTATCTTCTGACCCGCTTTGGACACGTCAGTTACGAGCGTATTCTCTCTGGGCCCGGCCTGGTGAACGTATATCTGTTTCTCAAAGACACCCATCGTGGCGAAGAGCCCCAATGGTTGCGTGACGAAATTGCAGCCGGTGATCACGGGGCAGCGATCTCCAAAGCCGCTCTCTCGGGGAAAGTGCCGCTTGCCGAACAAGCCCTTGATTTATGGATTTCGATCTACGGCGCCGAGGCAGGCAACCTCGCGCTTAAGGTTCTGGCTTCGGGTGGCGTATTTCTTGCGGGAGGAATTGCCCCAAAGATTTTGCCAAAACTTTCTGGACCTCTGTTTATGCAGGGGTTTCTTCACAAGGGACGTATGCAGCCTCTACTTGAGGCAATTCCCGTGCGCGTGATTACCAATGAAAAAACGGGCCTGTTAGGAGCCGCCTGTTACGGCGCTCGACACGCAGCTAACAGCGCGCGCGAATTTACTGCGAGTCGTTTGAAATAAGATCCTAGTGTGGAGAGGGGATTTTTGGCCAGCCGTAGTGCGGCGAAACCTCGCGGTCTCCGCCCCGTACTCTGGAAAAAACCAATGCCGCCGATACGAACCATAGAAGTGCTCGCTTCCGCCGCCGATCTCTTTCACACCGCCGCTGAAGAATTCGTCAGCACTGGTCGCACCGCGATCGGCGCCCAGGGCCGCTTTTCCGTTGCACTTTCGGGCGGCGCCACGCCTAAAGCTCTCTATTCTCTCCTCGCTAGCTACTACGCCAACTTCGCCTGGAATCGAACTTTTTTGTTCTTTGGTGACGAGCGCCATGTCCCTCCCTCGGACCCCGAAAGCAACTACCGGATGGTCAACGAATCCTTGCTATCAAAGATCGAGATTCCCGCCGAGAACGTTTTCCGAGTTCATGCCGAAAATCCGGATGCAGAGATCGCTGCTTCCCAATACGAAGACCAAGTCCGGCATTTCTTTGCGCTGAAGCCGTTAGAATTCCCGCGCTTCGATTTGATTCTTCTCGGCATGGGACCCGATGGCCACACCGCGTCCCTTTTCCCAGGCTCCCCCGCGCTAGAAGAACAGTCGCGGCTGGTGGTCGCGAATTGGGTCGAGAAATTTAAGACTCACCGCATCACTTTCACCTTCCCCGTTCTCAATCATGCTGCGGAAGCCATGTTCATGGCTAGCGGATCCGATAAGGCCGACATGGTGCATCAGGTTCTCGAAAGCAAGAACACCCTCCTGCTTCCCTCGCAACGAATCCACCCCACCAATGGAAAACTACTGTGGATGCTTGATGAAGCTGCCGCCGTGAAATTGACGCGCCGAACTTAGCCAGTAAAAAAGTCGGCTGTCGCTTGCGCAACAGGCGCGCCTCTATCCTCTTCGGTCAGACTTTTTGCGGTTGAGGCGCAGTTACAACGTCTCGGCCGCGGCCCTTGGACTCATAAAGACAATGGTCCGCGATCTTAAGCAGCTCTTCGACCGTGGAACCATGTTCTGGATACGCGGCGATTCCTACTGAGAGCGTCAGCTTTCCCAAAAGCTCGTTTTTATACTGGAGGCGAAGCTTTCTTACTTCGGCACATAACGCGTTGGCCCGCATGACTGCGTCTCTAGAGCATGACTCGAGAAGAATGATCGCGAACTCTTCGCCGCCATATCGGCAACAGATGTCGGTGGTGCGGAAAAAGTTACGAAACAGGTCGGCGAGCGCCTGCAGCACCATATCTCCCGCATCGTGGCCAAACGTGTCGTTGAATCGCTTGAAGTGGTCGAGGTCGAGGAACAGAACGGCAATGGATTGTTGCTTCCGTGTCGCGAGTTGCAATTCTCGTTCGAAGGACTCCTCCAGAAATCGCCGGTTGAAGAGTCGGGTTAGCGGGTCACGAATCGACTGTTCGCGGAGAGTCTCCCGCAGTTGCAAGCTCGCTAGCGACAATGCGATCTGCGACGCCGCGTGGTTCGCTAAGCGCTGAAGTGAGTCTCGGGAACTTTCTGCGCCAAACTCGGATTGGAGAGTCACGGACCTTTCAAATTCCAGAAGCAAAATGCCGAGTGTGTTCCCCTGAGCGATCATCGGCACGCATAGATATTCGGCCGCCGCGCGCTTGGCTACATGTTGGCAAACGACGCCACCTCCTGACGATTCACTCCAGTGCGCCTGACCGCGTCGAAGTGACCAGCAGGTATCGGGAGGAAATCGCGCTGGCAACAGTTCCTTTTTTCGCCAAGACGTGATTTGTTCGACTAAATCTCGCGACGACCGGAACAAGTAAAGTCCTCCCGACACAGCTCCTGGAAAGAGCTCCTGCACGCCCTTGGCGACTACCGTACCGGCTTCCTGAATTGTCCCGCTTGAGGCCAGCAGAGATCCCATTTCATTCAGTGTGGTCATCTGCCTGGTGCGCAGCTCCAGCTCTTTTACCAGACGGCCGAGTACTTCGGCGTGTTGACGTTGGGCTTCACTCGCCCTGGTTTGCGCTGAAATGTCCTCATAGAGTAGATACGCACCTCGTACTGCTCCCTTAACTAGCAGGGGAACGCCGTGGAACGCCAAATCAAGAGTCTGGCCGTCTTTCCGTTGATACCGCACAGTCTTGTGCGTCGCGTTTCCGCCAAAGATATCCGGAATCAGTTGCCGAAAGTCGGCCGCTCTATCACCGGGACCCGTTATTCCTGCGATATCGATCGATACAAACTCGTGCTCATCGTATTGGAAGAGTCTGGAGAATGCGGGATTCGACACCTGAACCGCCCCTTGGCGATCTACAACGACAATCCCTAGAGGACTGTTTTTAATCAATGCATCTAGATAAATGGTCTGTCGATTCAGATCAAGTGCCTGGCGGTGTCGCTCGCTAACCTCGGATCCCACCATGAGTCCGACCACCGACACCACCAGCATCAGTACAACAACCCTGGTCAGCGTGTCAGGGGTCGGAGGAAACACCCGCATCGCGAGCATGATTCCAAAATTGAGCGCCAGCAGTCCCGTAACAATCCGACGGATTCCCTGACGCATCGCAATCCATATGACCGGAACGAAACACATATAAAGCGAGCCGTAACGATTGTCGTGAACTCCGAACATTGCCCAGCAGACTGCTACGATCGCGACAGCCTGCCCGCAAGCTTCCGTGAGCGCCCCGAGACGGAATCTTTCCTTGTCAGAACGATCTTCGGTACGACTGCTTTGGGAGGGGGTTGCAGAAAGCCATGAGCGGACATACGGGAAGACATGGACCAGTAGAAATGGAGCAACCCCGATGATGGCAACCGCGTCTCCCAGGAACCATCCAATCGCGGAAGAGTTATAGTCCTCCCATGAAATGTTGCGATCCGCAACAAGTGACGCGACACCGCAGACGGTCGCCCCTAAAGACGCCGTCGCAGTTACAAAAATATATCGGACCACATCCTGGCGACGGCGAAGACAAAGATCGATTTTGATAGGACCACGCAACACGTAGGCCGCCAACCCGTAGCAAAAGGCGCCTCCCGCGGCACCAATCGTGGAGCCAAACGAGAGCAACGGCTGCGAGTAAATCAGTCGTGCACCGAACACATCGGCAAAACAGGCCAGCAGAGCGTACCAGGGGCTCACGCCTAACAGAAGCGCCATAACGAGGCCGACTGCGGGATACCACGCCACAAATCCCATGCGGGAAATGAAAATGACTTCGGGGCGATTGAGCAGCAGGTTAACCGCAACGAACGCGAGAGACACAACAGCGTGGCGAACAATTAGGCGAGTAGGAGGCACGAGTAGAATCTCTGCAGAAACCTTTACAATTGTTCGAAACGACTCATCACTTGCCTGGCCCGGGCGACCCACGCTGAAGAGGCATTTGGCTCGATCTATTGTGCAAGATTCGGAAAGAGAGTTGCTGAGCAATACGGATCACAATCAAGACGCAAGAACACAGCGGCGATCGCAACAACCCAAGTGCAACCTGGTTTCAGATGGGAACCGTTCAGGTGTGCCGGTAGAGAGGGACCGAACCTCAAAGGACCGCAGGCAACTCGGATTAAAACACAGGTCTTCTACGCGGCGTGACCGCGCCAGTCGGCGATCTCGCGCAATCCTTCTCCGCGACCGTGCTCGAAGAGTCTTACTTTGTGGCGGGTGTGTTCGAACTCGTGAATATCAGCCCACACTTCCGCTTGCCAGGCTCGATCGTGCGAAGCGGCTTCGCCGCAACTAGCACAACGAGTGTGAAAAATCAGACCGGGTCGGGACGGGGAGTTGATGTCCTGCAGTTCAAGAAACACGCAGCGCACCTCCTCAATCTCTTCATCCGGACCGAGAATATGCTCGTAGCGCAGTAGGTATCCAAAACCGAGTTTGCGAGCCTCGATCTCCGCCTCATCCCGGGTGTGGAACGGCCCGTATTCCGCACGCAGTTGTTCCGTCGAATCGCAGGCCATCCAGAAAATATCTTTGTACGCCATGCCCGTCCTCAGTGTGCTTTCCAACGGATGAAGCCTCTCGCGCAGCCTGCCTCCGAAACGCGCTGGCAGCGAGAGAGATCCACGGTTAGCAGTGCAATTCAGAGACCGGGACCGGCTTCTTGGGCGACTGCTGACATCTTTGCCCTGCCTCATCGGGGAAACCCCTGCCTTATCAATAAAGTACAAGGGTTAGCTGTTGTCATGTGGCGAAACCTCGGCCTCGCGGTTTGACCCAGGCATCGACCCTCATGTGCAATGTGTTTCGCTCGCCCGGTGATGAATTACGCAGCTTCGGCATGTCGCTCTAACACTCTATCTCACCGGATCTGCTAGTTACTGCCAAACTTCTTGGCGTTGCGAAGAGCGAACTTCGGGTCGGCACTCCCCTTGGTCTCCTAGACGGCCCCTGACGCTGCGGTGGCGCGGCCTTTATCCGTACGATGCGAAAGCTGCGGCTCTTCGGTTATCGCGAGGCTCCAGTCCTCCGTCGTGGGCGCGAGCCCATTGCCTACTTGAATATGCCAGTTCGCCCCGCCGTGACCCGCAACATATAACGCCAGTTCCAGCCGCGTCCAGACTCCGAGTTTATCGAAGGCGGTGCGCAGGTAATTCTTCACTACCTGCTCGCTGGTGCGGAGAATGCCAGCTATATCCTTGTTGGTTAGGCCCTGCCAAACTAGGGTCGCAACTTGGATCTCTTTAGCGGTTAGCCGATCGCGGGGTTGCATGGTGGCACCTGCTCCTTGATGAACATGGCGGTTGCGAGTTTCACTCGCTTCCGGCCCTCTTTGATTCCCGCACGCAAGAACAACGTGCGCAAATGCTGTTTGACGGTGCGGGGGCTGATGTTCAAATGGACCGCAATTTCCTTATTACTGCACCCTTGCACCAGTAACCGAAGAACTTCCTGATCTCGCGGCGTTATTTTGATTTCGTTGAGGTTAATCATCGGCGTTTCGTCTACTCCTTCAGTTCAGTCTTGGGGTCGCGACCCACCCCAAACCTTAAGCATCTTATTCGCCACATGTTCGCCCTCAAGACTCGCTTCTGTAGTCATACACTTACACTCCTGTTCGCCCCGTTTCTGAGGGATTCTTCATGAGTCTGCTCCACTTCGGCACGCCTATTTGGGAATTGGTTCCGGAACTGTTCTTATAAACTCCATTTCCAGACCTCCAGACTTGCACTACAATGGTTGGCAGTCTGGACGTTTTATCTCTCCTGCGATCATGCCCACGAGCCAGCCCGATCTGACGCGAACGCAGCCCATGCTGGACGAGCACTCCTTTCAGGGCTTGCTCTCGGCCGCGTTCACAATTCAGGAACATAACGAACGTCGGAAACGTGCCGCCCAATCCGAAATTTCGGCAAGCCATCCTGAGCCAGACTCGACTCCTGTTTGTGAAAATTGTGGCGCCCCGAAGGCCGGCGAAAATCCGCGGTGTGATCGTTGTGAAACCGGTGAGTTTCGTCCAGGAGAGCGCTTGCAGCGCAATTGGGCTTCGATGTGGTTGATGAGCCAAGAGCACTCGCTCTCGCAGGAGAATTGGCCCGAGAGTAATACCAGAGGCCGGGCAATCTCGCCGATCCAGTCCAAGCGCAACCCCGTGTCGGAATCCGCATCCCCTCTTGCTGCTTCTAATTTTCTGGCGCGACCGCTTCACGATACAGCTCAGACGAACGCGTCAATCTCGTCGGCGGCGAACGTTCACGACATTCAGCCCCGAAATTATGGAAATGAAGTCGCCCCAACCGGGTCCATGATCAACGCTGCGGCCAATCAAGTCGTCTCGAAGAGTCACGGTGCGGAACCAATTTCGGATTCGATCCAATCTGTCCCGTCATTTTCATTATTCTCTGAAAATAGAAATTTCCATCCCACTCACGGGACGACCTTCGAATCGACTTTGACCGAAGACATCGCGCTGGAGACGCCTGACGAAATCACCGCTTCCGCTGAATTCGTTTCCGGTGAGGCGACTGCTAGAGAACTCGACCTGCAACCGGTTCCGCCGAGTTCTGTTTTGCAACACCTCGCGAACGTGCGCGTGACACTGCGCTTCAACCGCGCCAACCTCTATCTCGGATTGGCCGTGCTTGTCGCCAGCTTCGCCCTCCTGTGGCCCGCCGCAAGCGCGCCGCGACGGCCCACGCTCGGCCTCTGGGAACGGGCGCTCATAAAGCTAGGGATCGCTGAGGCTCCAGCGCCCACTGTCCACTTTCAGGGGGATCCCTCCGTCCAGGTTTGGATCGACCCGCACAGCGCTCTCTACTACTGCCCCGGCGAAGAACAGTACGGAAAGGCAGCCGACGGACGCTTCAGCACACAACGGGAAGCGCAGATGGATCGCTTCGATCCCGCCGAACGCAGCGCCTGCGAATGAAAGAAAAGATAGAAGGCCCTCCTGTCCACGAAAGCAGTCAAGACCATCCGGATATCACACTAAATCCCTTGGCGGAGTTCCGGCATCCCCGCGTGATAAGCCTTCAGAAAAACATCGATGAATGTTCCGAGTCGTTCAACGCGTAACGTCGACCGCAAAGGATACAATACTCAGCGGGCAGCATATCAGCGACTGCGGCCCAATTTCAGAAGGTGGCCTTCATGTCCTCAAACAAAGTCCATACCTCACTCTCCCAGATCCGACGAGCTTTCGTGGCGGTCGCTCCAGTTCTGATTTTTGCACTCTTCACCGCAGGCGCGGATTCAATTCACAGCCAGACCGCGAACGCAAAGAAAGAAGGTCCCAAGACCGCCGGCGCGCAGCGTTCCGGTGAAAAGACCGGCTCCGCGGCCGACATAGCTCGGGGAAAATATCTCGTCGAAGGTGTGGCCATGTGCGGACAGTGCCATACTCCACGCGACACAAACGGGAATCTCGACCGCTCGCGCTGGTTGCAGGGGACGCCGACTCCGTATCAGCCCTCGCGGCCCGATTCGAACTGGCCTATCAACGCCCCGCGGATCGGGGGCACAATGCCCGCGAACGACTCCGATATGATCAGGTTGCTTACGACGGGCATTTGGACGACCGGCACCTATTTGCGGCCCCCGATGCCTCAATTTCGGATGGACCACGCCGACGCCGAGGCGGTCGTAATCTATCTGAAATCCGTAAATCCAGCTCAATAGCGATCAACAAAGCAGCGCCCTCGAACTCCATTTCAATCGCGAATGGAATCTGTCGCGCGGGCAAAATATCTCGGACCTCACGGAAAATTTACCCGACGAACTGGTTGCCCGATAGGTCCGAAAACGGCCCGTTGGCGTCCGATTTTCGGGCAGCATTACTACGGTGGATATGGTCACATTAAGTTGAAGAAATTCAATAGGATGGCCGATATCATTCAGCAGTGCCTTGTCGACCGATTGCGCGCGCTATGGCCGTCCTGCTTTTGCTGTCAGCCGACGTATGCGCTCAGGAATACAGCTTGCGCGCTTTCGGGAACGCAGAAGGTCTCAACAACCTCGCTGTCCGCCAAGTCTACCAAGACCGTCTTGGCTTTATCTGGGTGAGCACGGAGAACGGCATCTTCCGCTACGATGGAGAGCGCTTTGAAGCCTTCGGACTCGCCGAAGGAATTCCGCCGACATCGGGTGCCGCATTTGGCGAAGCGCCCGACGGGTCTCTCCTGGCCGGTGGTACCTTCGGTCTCTACCACCTCATGGGAAACCGCTTCGAAAAAATCTCCGCCACTTTCACCACTGTCAGCTGGGCACAAGGCATTCAGTCGGATAGGAACGGCCACACTTTCGTCGGGAGCGACAACGGACTGGTCGAACTAGACCTGCAGCCCGGACACACAGAATTTGCTATGCACACCTTTCCGCAGACGCCTGGAACTTCCAGCCCTGAGGTTAACGGGATTTTAGTGGACGGCGACCTCCTCTGGTTTGGCTGTGGACACGAACTCTGTCGCAGAGACCACAACGGAACTCAAGTCTTCGGAAGAGAGGACCGGCTTCCAGACCGCGCCGTGATGGTGATTCGGAAAGATCGCGATGGCAACCTCTGGGTGCGAGTTCGGAATGCCGGTGTCTTTGTTTTACCCGCAGGACACACCGAATTCCGCCGACCCGATGCGCCGATTCCTGGCAGTGCGATGGGAGTTCCGGGTGTTGATTCCGACGGACGAATTCTCCTCCCTTCGCCCAACGGCTTGCTGATCCGGAATGGAAGGAACTGGCAAAGAATCGATCAGTCTCTCGGCCTTCGTGGCGCCGTCTATGCGGCTTTCGAAGACCAGCAGCATTCGTTGTGGATCGGGTTGGCAGGTCGGGGATTGGTGCAGTGGCGTGGATATCGAGAGTGGGTGAACTACTCCACGGTCAGTGGCCTGGCAAGCGACATCGTATACGAGATCCAGCCCCAATCCGATGGGACGCTCTGGGTTGGCACCGAGGCTGGGTTGCTACGCGGAACCCGTGTGCAGGATGATATCCGTTGGAAGAGAGTTGCGGGTCTGGACGGTTTTCCTGTTCACAGCGTTCGCGTTGGACCGGAAGGAGACGTATGGGTTGGTACCGAGGCCCACGGTGCGGCGCGCCTGCATGTCCGAACCGGCTTGGTCGAACGAATTGGGGACGCGCAGGGTCTGTTGGGCAGATCTCCGTATACCTTGCGCTTCGATCAGGAGCACCGACTGTGGGCGGCAACCGAAGCGGGACTTTTTTTCGCTCGCCCTCCCTATCGCAAATTCTCACGCGTCAGCGAGCTACCCTCGACACAGATGTGGACCATTGCCGAAACTAGCGATGGCGCCATCTGGGCAGGTGGCAGCGGTGGACTTTTTTCATTTTCGAACGGACGGTGGAGCACGTTTACCCGCGCCAACGGTTTGAGCAACCAGGAAGTGCTCGCTCTCGGCAGTTCCAATGGCACAGTTTGGGTTGGGTATCGTTTCGGAGGGGGGATCGATCGCGTCCATCTGCTGGCTGGCAAATTAGCCGTCGAGAAAGGTGTCCAACGAGCCGGCACACTTGGATTGGTCTATTTTCTCGAACCCGACGCCTCGGGCCGCCTGTGGGCAGGCACTGAGCGTGGCGTAGATACCTGGGATGGCTCGCGTTGGAGCCACTACGACATGAGTAATGGGTTGGCATGGAACGATTGCAACCTGAACGCTTTCGCCGAAGAGCCGAACGGCACTGTCTGGATCGGAACCAGCGGCGGATTATCCCGTTTCAAGCCGCTTCCGCGCGTCGGGCCCGAATCGCCGATCAAAGTAGTTTTTACCAAGCTCATTATGGGACAGAGAGACGTCTCGGGAGAAACCAATCCTTCTTCCACGATTCGCGCAAACTCTCTGATCGCCAGATATTCCGCATTGAACGCTCCCGGGGAGAATGGTGTGCTCTTCCGCTATCGACTCGCGGGCGCGAATCCCTCATGGACTGAGACCACGCAACGAGAACTGCAATTTGCGGAATTGGC
This sequence comes from uncultured Acidobacteriaceae bacterium, assembly GCA_963846085.1. Classification (GTDB taxonomy): domain Bacteria; phylum Acidobacteriota; class Terriglobia; order Terriglobales; family Acidobacteriaceae; genus Acidiflorens. Next base: position 1,342,887 of record CAWJUN010000001.1, read on the forward strand.
CCCTGGAAAATATCGGCTGGAGATTGAAGCGCAAGACGGCGATGGCCAATGGAGCACAAACAAGGCTGAGTTCGCCTTCAGGATTTTGACACCGTGGTTTGCGTCGCTATGGTTTTTCAGTTCGTGCGGACTTGCGCTGGCACTCCTCACTGGGGCTGTGATCTGGATACGGACGATAACCGCTCGAAGGCGGGAGCGCGAACTCGAGCAACTTAAGGTGGCGCATGATGAGATCCGTAATCTCGCCTTTTTCGATCCCCTCACTGGTCTGCCCAACCGGCGACTCCTATTAGACAGGTTGCGGCAAACGCTCGCCGCCGGGGTTCGAAGCCATCGCAAACGAGCGCTGCTATTCGTCGACCTCGACGACTTCAAGACGCTGAACGACACGCTCGGTCATCACATCGGTGATCTTCTGTTACAGGAGGTGGCGCGGCGCATCAGCGCGCGCATTCGAGAAACAGACACCGTTGCACGCCTCGGTGGTGACGAGTTTGTAGTTTTATTGCAGGACCTCAATGAAGCTGCGGAGGATGCTGCGGGGCACGCGAGAACCATCGCCGAAAAAATCATTGACAGTGTCTCCGAACCGTTCCTACTGGCGGGTCGCGAGTGTCGCAGTGGTTCCAGTATCGGCATCACGATATTCGGGGATCCGCAAGATAGCACGAACGAAGTGTTGCAGCAGGCCGATATTGCGATGTATCAGGCAAAAGCGGCCGGCCGCAACACCATACGCTTCTTTGCCCCCGCTTTGCAGGCCGCAGTCAACGCCCGCGCCGTGATGGAAGAGGACCTCCGCCAGGCACTCAAGACGAACGACTTCGTGCTCTACTACCAACCGCAAGTGGAACGCGGCCTGGTGATTGGAGCCGAGGCGCTCGTACGATGGAATCACCGCACCCGAGGATTTTTGTCCCCCAGCGATTTCGTTCCCATGGCCGAAGAGACCGGCTTGATCTTGCCTCTGGGCGATTGGGTGCTCTCTGAAGCGTGCAAACAGCTCGCGGTTTGGGCCGGTCAAAATGCGACGAGCCACCTGACGATTGCGGTCAACATCAGCGCCCGTCAATTGCTCAATCCTGAGTTCACTCAAGTCGTCCTCTCCACTCTGGACCGCACAGGAGCACGGCCGCAGAAGCTCAAGCTCGAACTCACCGAGAGTATGCTGGTAGACGATATTGACGATGTCATCGAGAAAATGAGCGCCCTCAAGGCCCACGGGCTCAGCTTTTCCCTCGACGATTTCGGCACCGGCTATTCTTCACTGGCCTACCTGCGGCGGTTGCCGTTGGACCAATTGAAGATTGACCAAGCTTTTGTGAAAGACATTCTCGTCGACGCGAGCAGCGGCGCCATTGCACAAACCATCATCTCTCTGAGCCGCGCCATGGGTTTGTCGGTGATCGCCGAGGGCGTTGAAACAGAAGGACAGCGCAGTTATCTCGCCCGCATCGGGTGCCACACCTTCCAGGGCTATCTGATCAGCGCGCCAGTGCCCCTTGCAGAGTTCCAGTTGTTGCTGCCCGGCCGCATGGCGAACACCGCTGAAATTTCCGACTAGATCCGACTCTACTTTCTTTTCATCTCTCAAGGCAAAAGAGAAGTGCTCTCTATTTCCCTACGCCGGTCTTATGAGTGGATTGCGATTCAGGACGAGGACGGTACACTTTATACCGGCGGTACACTTTATACCGATGATCAGGAACGGAAAATACTGGATCAAAAATCTAGCGCTCGAACCGCACCCCGAAGGCGGCTGGTACCGACAAACGTATCGGGCCGACTTGCTACTGCCTGAACAAGATTTGCCCGGGCGGTTCAAGGGCTCGCGCGCAGTCTCGACGGCAATTTATTTTCTTCTTGAGCGTGGCAATTTCTCCGCATTCCACAGGTTGCAGTCTGACGAATTATGGCACCACTACACTGGAGAGCCAGTGCTCGTCCACGTCATCGATCCGGAAGGCAACTATTCATCGCTCACACTCGGAAGCAACCACGAAGCTAAGCAAACATTCCAGGCAACCGTCAAAGCGGGTTGCTGGTTTGCATCGCATGTGGGTGAAGCGGTTGATTACAGACAAGAGCAAGGGTTTGCTCTCGTCGGCTGCACTGTGGCACCCGGCTTCGACTTTGAAGATTTCGAGCTAGCGAAGCGGGACGAACTCGGGCGCGTCTACCCCCAACACCGGCAACTGATTGATCGACTGACGAGGAAGTGACACGAAGAACGACTCTCCAAGGATCAGCTTTGAGGAATCCCCTCCTAGCGCCGCAAAACGAGTCGCCAAGAGGGAATCAAACTTTCGCAACGCCCTTCGTCGCGGACACCTATGCGTGATAAACCTGCTCGTTCTGACGCGCCTCATACCATAATGCCAATTCGACGCGGTTCCACAGACCTAATTTGTCGTAAATCAAACGCAGATAATTCTTTACGACGTGCTCCGTCGTCCCTAAAGAATCCGCGATCTCTCGGTTCTTGCAGCCCTCGGCAACACGCTGAATGATTAATTGCTCGCGTTCACTGGGCCCGCGGTGGGTTGCTGTCTCTCCTGCCATAGCTGTCTCCTATAGAGCAAAGTCGCGAGTTTCACCCGCTTGATGCCGCCCTTGATTCCGAACCGTAAAAACAAACGGTTGAAATGAGCTTTTACCGTGCGCTCGGCGATGTTGAGATCGTGAGCGATTTCTGAGTTGTCGCATCCTTGCAGCAACAGGTTGATAATCTGTCGCTCGCGAGGCCCTACTTGTTCGAATTTCTCGTCCATATAAAGATCACTGCACCTTACCGATGTACGCGGCCTCGGTTGGCGGCGCTCAACCTGCCCCCTCGGCACATCTGATTGGGTCTTTACGCGTTGTTTTGCATTCACGCGGCCAAATTCTGAGATTTGATGTTAACCAACTGTGAAATCGCATATTTGCGAGGTTTTTCCTCTAATATTTAGTGGTTACGATAGTAATCTGAGGGTCCGCTCTACAATGATTTTGCTCAGCGCCTAAGGTGAATTGCTTAGTACAAACTTCCCAGTGTCTGTCTTCCAAAGTACATATTTACACAGAAGTACATGCACAGCCTCCCCCTGAGGATTCCCATATAATTAAAGCGTGGATTTCAAGCTGGTCAGCAGCTACAAACCGCAAGGCGACCAGGGACAAGCGATCGAAGCCCTAACCCGGGGCATTTTCGACCGGGAGCAACACCAAGTTCTCCTCGGAGTCACAGGCTCGGGGAAGACGTTCACCGCCGCCAAAATCATCGAGGCAGGCAATCGACCTGCGCTGGTGATGGCCCACAACAAGACCCTGGCCGCCCAGCTCTACCACGAGTTCAAGAACTTCTTTCCGCACAACGCGGTCGAATACTTCGTTTCCTACTACGACTTCTATCAGCCAGAGGCCTACGTTCCTGCCGCGGATCTGTACATTGAGAAAGAGTCGACGATCAACGACGAACTCGACAAGCTGCGTTTGTCTGCGACGCGCTCTTTATTCGAGCGGCGTGACGTCTTGATCGTTTCCTCGGTGAGTTGCATTTACGGGCTGGGGTCTCCCGAGGCGTATTACGGGATGATGCTGTTCCTCGAAAAAGGACAGAAGATCAAGCGTGCCGACATCACCCGCAAACTGGTGGACATTCTCTACGAGCGAACCGAGGGAGACTTTCGCCGCGGAACCTTTCGCGTACGAGGAGACGTGATCGAAGTCTTCCCCACCTACGATGACAACGCGTACCGCATCGAGATGTTTGGGGACGAAGTCGAATCTCTAACCCAGATCGATCCTCTCTTCGGCACCGTCAAGCAGAAGTATGTGCGGTTGCCGATTTATCCCAAGACGCATTATGTGATGAAAGAGGAGACGCGCGCCTCAGCGGTCGCTTCGATCAAGGCCGAACTGGCGTGGTGGGAAGCGGAATTGGAAAAACAAGGCCGACTGGTCGAGTCGCAGCGTATTCATCAGCGCGTGATGTATGACTTGGAGATGATCAAGGCCATGGGGTACTGCCATGGCATCGAAAACTATTCGCGACATTTTACGGGACGGATGCCCGGCGAGCCTCCGCCGACATTGCTCGATTATTTTCCACGCGATTTTCTGATGTTTATCGACGAGTCGCATCAGACAGTGCCGCAACTCCACGGGATGTATCACGGCGATCGCTCGCGAAAACAAACTCTAGTCGAGTACGGCTTTCGGATGCCTTCCGCGCTCGACAATCGTCCGTTGACCTTTGAGGAGTTCGAACATCGCACCAACCAAATTGTTTATGTCTCGGCTACCCCCGGTCCATACGAACTTACCAAGTCGGCAGGAGTGGTGGTGGAACAGATCATTCGTCCCACCGGACTGATCGATCCGCCGGTAGAGATACGTCCGGTTAAGGGTCAGATTGATGACCTGCTGCATATGATCCGCGACCGTGTAGCCCGCAACGAGCGCGTACTGGTTACTACTCTGACAAAACGCATGTCCGAAGACCTGGCGGAGTATTACAGCGAAGTGGGGGTCAAGTGCCGCTACATGCACTCCGAAATCGAAACGCTGGAGCGGGTTAAAATCCTGCGCGATCTTCGGAAGGGCGAGTTCGATGTGCTGATCGGCATCAACCTACTCCGCGAAGGTTTGGATCTACCCGAGGTCTCATTGGTTGCAATTCTCGACGCGGACAAGGAAGGCTTTCTGCGGTCGGCCGGATCTCTGATTCAAACCATCGGACGCTGCGCGCGCAATTTGAATGGGCGGGCCATTCTGTATGCGGATCGCATGACCGACTCAATGAAAAAGGCGCTCGATGAGACGAACCGCCGCCGTGCGATTCAGGAAGCTTATAACCACGAGCATGGAATCACCCCCGAATCCATCAGCCGGCCACTGGACATGACGCTGGCCGGCATTGTGGGCGCCGACTACGCAGATTTGACCGACATTTCAGCAGACGGAATTCCCGACATCAAATCGCAGGAAGAACTTGACGCTTACATCGCGAAACTGGAGAGTGACATGCGCGAAGCTGCCAAGCGCTTTGAGTTCGAGAAGGCAGCGAAGTTGCGCGATACCATCAAGGAACTACGAACAAAAGAGTTTCTCTTCGCCTAGGACCGGTGCTTGTTGATCAGAACTTCAGTAAGATCAAGTAACTTACTCTGTCCAAATTCTGCACACTTACCTGAGCTTGTCCGGAAAATAAGCGCAACGACTTGTATCTTCTTTGACTAATTATCTAATCTCCTTCAATTTATCTAATTGTGACCTCTGTTAGCTTGTAATCGCTACGAATAGGTGATAGTTCCTTCTTATATCAACGCGACTATCCGGGGACCGACCATGACTGCGCGAGCCCGGTTGAGTGTGGAGTAAAGACAGCGAATCGAACGCTGCGAACTGTCGTCATGTCTTCCAACCATTTCGTCCGCAAGAGAAGAGAAAGGTCCATCGAGCCCAAGGCCACTGCGCCCGAAGTCGCGTTGCGCGAGGACGACGCCAGCTTCCGCCTCCTTTTTATAAACCACCCACAACCTATGTGGGTCTACGATCTCAAATCCCTCAAATTTCTCGAGGTCAACGATGCTGCGACTACGCGCTTCGGATATTCTCGCGGCGAATTCCTGGAAATGCGGATTACAGATATTCGCCCGCCGGAAGATGTTCCAATGTTGTTGCAGGATGTCGCCAGCGCTCATTCCGGACTGCAGCACTTTGTATTGCGCAGGCACACCCTCAAGAATGGCAGCGTGACCGATGTAGAGATTACCTCCCACACCCTTGTGTTTCATGGACGGGAGGCTGAACTGGTAGTGGTTCACGACGTAACCAGTCGAAACCGCGCAGAACAGCAACTGCACGAGACCGAGGATCGTTATCGCGAACTGATCAGTGGCGTCAAGGATTATGCAATCTTCATGCTCAGCCCTTCCGGCAACGTGTTGACCTGGAATGAGGGAGCGAAGCGGATCAAAGGATATGAGGCAAGCGAGATTATCGGCCATCACTTCTCGTGCTTCTACCTCCCAGAAGATGCGCAGGCAGGTATGCCGGAGAAGGGCATGCAAGAAGCTCTCGCCGAAGGACATCACGAGGAGGAGGGCTGGCGGGTACGCAAGGATGGAACACGGTTTTGGGCGACCATGGTGCTTACTCCAGTCCGAAACCAGAAGGGTGAACTGCAGGGCTTTTCAAAAATAACTCGCGACACCACCGATCACAGAACGACGCAGGAGGCCGTGAAACTCGCGGAAAAGAAATACCGCGATATCTTTAACGAAGCGATTGTCGGCATTTTCCAAACGACGCCCGACGGTAGATTATTAAGCGCCAATCTCGCCATGGCGACTCTTTACGGTTACGCTTCGCCGGATGAAATGGCCGAGAGTGTCATCGACGTTCGAACCCAACTCTACGTCAATCCGCAGCGGCGGGACGAGTTCAAACGGATGCTACAAGAGACGGGAGTCGTGCGCAATTTTGAGGTGGAAGTGTATCGCAAGGGCGGCAGCAAAATATGGGTTGCTGCCAATGCGCACGCGGTGCAGCAAGATGGAGTAATCGTTCGCTACGAGGGTACTTTTGAAGACATCAACCAGCGCAGGACGCTGGAAAAGCAGCTTGAACTGGCAGAGCAGAGTTACCGCGGCATTTTCGAGAATGCAGTCATCGGTATTTTTCAGAGCACGCTCGAAGGACGGTACCTGACCGTAAACCTTGCCATGGCAAGAATGCTGGGCTACAAATCACCCGAAGACCTGACCACTTCCGTCACTGATATTGGACGCCAGGTTTATGTCGATCCGTCGCGCCGTGACGAATTTCAAGAGTTGCTCAAAGAAGGCGGCGTGGCCCACGACTTCGAGATCCAGGCCTATCGCAAAGATGGAAGCAAGATGTGGCTATCCGCCAGCGGTCGCGCGATTCTCCGGGACGGAACAATCATCGGCTATGAGGGGATGAATGAAGACATCACCGAGCGCAAATTGCTGGAAGATCAACTTCGCCAGGCGCAAAAGATGGAGGCCGTCGGACGCTTGGCTGGTGGAGTCGCGCACGATTTTAACAATATGCTAGGTGTGATCACGGGATATGGCGAACTGCTGCAACTGAACCTTCCACCGAGTGGGCCCCTTCGTAAATATGCGGACGAAATCGGCAAGGCTGGCCGCCGTGCCACCGCGCTGACTCGGCAGTTGCTCGCCTTTAGTCGAAAACAGGTCATCAGTCCTTTGGTCCTCGATCTCAACGCCGTGGTCGGCGAGATGGAGACGATGATCTGCCGGCTAATCGGAGAGGACATCCTGGTCTCGTTCAAGCGCCAGCCCGCGCTTGCGCCCGTGCGAATCGATCCCGGACAGGTAGAGCAGATCCTGATGAATTTGGCCATTAATTCCCGGGATGCGATGCCTGGCGGCGGTAGTCTGCGCATCGAAATTACAGAAACCGAGCTCGACGAGACCTATGCGAGGCAGATCGCCTATGCCAAACCTGGCAAATACATCGTGCTGACCATGAGCGACACCGGTTGCGGGATTGAGAAAGAAATCCAGACCCACATTTTCGAGCCGTTCTTTACGACCAAGGAAGTGGGGAAAGGCACTGGCCTCGGACTGTCCACCGTCTACGGAATTGTGAAGCAGAACGAGGGCTACATCCGGATATACAGCGAACCAGCGAAGGGAACAACATTCAGGATTTATTTTCCGCGCGCAAACGCTGCTGTATCTTCGTCGCGGCCGATCGAAAAGCTTCCCCTGCCGCCAGGGGCGGAAGTTATTCTCGTAGTCGAAGATGAAGCTCCTCTTCGCAAATTAGCTCATACCTGCCTGGAAAGCCACGGTTACACCATTCTGGAAGCTGGCGACAGCGCCGCCGCCACCGAGCTCTTTCGGCAACACGTCGGAAAGATCGATTTACTACTCACCGACTTAGTAATGCCGGGTGAAAGTGGACGGGCGCTAGCGGAGACATTACTGGAACTCAGTCCTAGCCTTAAAGTGCTCTACATGTCGGGCTACAGCAACGATCTCATCGCGCAGCAAGGAGTTCTGGACCCGGGGATCGTGCTCCTTGAAAAGCCCTTCACTCTGCAAGCACTGCTGGCAAAAGTGCGCGAAGCACTGCATCCAGCGGAGATCAGCAAGAGTGCAAGCATCAGTTGAGCTAGTTTTCTCCTCGCTCACCCTTGGATGCTTTTTCCCAAAGAAATCTGAACAAAATCATAGCCGCGAAAAGCAGACTCTCGATAGTAAGATAAGTGCGAAACTCGGCGAACCATTCGGAGATGCAAAGTCAGTTCCAAAAGACGTTGAGACAAACGTATACCTTGCCGCTCCGCGGCTCTACCGCGAGAGGCTGGTTTATGCCCAGCCGCGTGGGCTTACTGATCGCTCTTCTATCGTTGACCATCTCATTGCACTCCCAGCAAGACTGTCCTATTCCTCCCGCCATTCAGCCGGTTTCGAACCAGTTGAATATCTTTTCTGACCAGCAAGAAGTCGACCTCGGCGACGTCATGGCTGAGAACCTGGCGCACCGCATTAGAATCATCGACGATGACAAACTCCATGGCTATCTGCGCACCATCGGAGACCGTCTGGTTCTGCATCTACCCCCATCTCATCTGAAGTTCCGCTTCTATCTTGTCGAACTTCCCGAGGTAAACGCCTTCAGCATCGCTGGCGGCCGCGTCTATGTGGCTCGCAAGATGGTGGCTCTGACGAAGAGTGACGACGAACTGGCGGGAGTCCTTGCGCACGAACTTGGGCACATTGTTACTCATCAGACCGCAATCCAGATGACCGCGCAGCTGCGCGAAATATTGGGCGTTACCAGCGTTGGCGATCGGGCCGATATCTTCGAAAAGTTTCATTTGCTTCTTGAGAATGAGGGTCGCAAACCGTCTCATGGCAGCGGTGAGGAAGAAGACAAGCAATACATTGCCGATCAGGTTGCGCTCTATGCGATGGCTCGCGCGGGATACGCGCCGCATGCTTACGTGGACCTTTGGGATCGCTTTCAGCAAACGCGCGGCAAAACCGGGAACTGGATGTCGAATCTCTTCGGCACCACTAAACCTTCAGAAAGACGTTTGGGCGTGATGCTAAGAAACATTTCCGCCCTGCCGCCAGGTTGCGCAGACATTCCTCCCGGGTCCCGCACTGCCGAATTCGCGCACTGGCAGGAAGATGTAGTCGCCTATAGTGGATTTGGAACTCGCGAATCCCTGCCTGGGTTAGTGTTCAAACAAACCTTGGCGCTGCCGCTTCGTCCCGACATTACCAATTTACGCTTCAGTCCGGATGGCAAGTACATATTGGCGCAAGATGAGGGTGGTATCCACGTTCTGACGCGAAGCCCTTTCGCAGTGCTCTTCTATATCGAGGCACTCGATGCTCGCCATGCCCAATTTGCGCCAGATTCCCGATCGATCGTTTTCTATAACCGCTCCATGCGAGTAGAAAGCTGGTCGGTTCTCGAGCAAAAGCGAACTGCAGTCCACGAACTCACACTCCTGCACACCTGTTTACAGAGCATTTTGTCTCCCGATGGCTCGACACTGGGATGTCTGAATTCAGACTTAGAACTTTCGTTGATCGACGCGGCATCGGGCGCGGTGCTGGCGAGCAAGAAATCCTTTGCCCAAGTGAGCGCCGTTACCAGTTGCAGAGTCGCAATCTCGATGGCGAACGGTGACGAGCCAGGGCTGATCGAGATGAAATTTTCGTCCGACGCACACTACTTCGTCGCCGGCAGCTACGAATCGCATTTTGCCTGGGACCTTACCGCGCACCACGAACTTCCCTTGCCCGGATCAATCAAAGCTATCGTCAAGGCGAGTTTTGCCTTTCTCGGCACAGACCGCATTGTTGGTATTAACGTCGGCGATCCCAAGAAGTCAGCTATCTTGCAATTTCCCTCTGGAGCGCGGCTGCAACAGGTCGGGCTGGGAACAGGAATTCAGCTGACTGCCGCAACCTGGGGCGATTATCTCTTTGTAGGTCCGCTCAAAGATCAGCCGATGGGTCTCTATGATTTGAAGACTGAGAAAATTCCGATTCAGTTCAAGAAGGCGGCCGCGGATATTTACGACGGAATATTCGTTAACGAACAGGTTGATGGGGAGTTGGTGTTGAACGATCTCTCCAAGGTTGCAGACAAGAGCCCTGCAGTAGCCTGGGTGCAATTGCCCCAGGCGCGTCTCGGCCCGTTACAGGCGGCTGCGGTTTCCTCCGACTTCAACTGGATGGCAATTTCCCATCGCACACGGGGCGCGGTGTGGGACATCGCGCACAACATACGGACGCTGGAACTGCGCGGTTTTCACGGAGCCTGGTTCGCCCCCGATCACCTGGTATACGTTGATTTTCCGAAGTTCATGGAGACGCAACGTGCAATCGGTCATCTCGATCCAGTGGCAGGAATGGCTGGTCTCGGCTACAAGATCGATGACGTGGTCGCCAATCAGTATGGACCTTATCTCTTGGTAACCAAGTCAGAGAAAGCAAGATCCTCCGGAACGATTGTCTTCGCGCCGGAATTTCTTTGTTTGCAAATGCTGATGCAACATTTCCTCACCGTGAGCGACACAGGCGGGAATGCCAAGACCGTGGAGGTTCGCGACGTTCGCGATGGCCGGGTCTTGTGGGCGCGTGACTTCCCACACGATGCGCCATCTCTTACGTTGGGATCCGGCGTGGTGTTACTGAAATGGTCGCTTCGCAACACTTCTGGGCGAGAGGAATTGCGGAAATACCCCGACCTCAAGAATGGTGCGAATGATTCTGACTATTTTCTGGAGAAGATCGATCTCCAAACAGATCGCGTCGTCGGCAAATTTGTGATCAAGACCAACAAAGGTTCATTTACTGTGAACCGGCTATTGAGTTTTGGAGACTGGGTGGTGGCGTCGGCCAGCGGTAATCAAGTGCTAAGCTACTCCTTGGCGACGGGACAAGAAATTGGCCACTTCTTTGGAACCGAGCCTACAGCCTCGCCCAGTGGCTTGCTCGCTCTGGAACATGAGCCAGGTCAACTGAGCGTCTACGATCTGACTACCTCGCGCCTTAAGCAGCAATACACCTTTGCCGATCCGATATCTTTCAAAGTTTTTTCGCCGGATAGCATGCGGCTTTTTGTCATGACTGTAAGCCAGACTGCTTATGTACTCGATCTTACCGCGACGAATTGAGCGCCATGAACCGGTTTAGGACTCGATTTTCATTTTCTCTTTCGCATGCTGGACGCACTTTCTCGCGAATGTCTCTTGACGTGCGGGTTCTTCTTCGTTACCTCCCAGCGGTTGCGCTGGCAGCTCCCGGACTGAGATCGTGACTACCGGCGCAAAGCTCTTTCTCGATGGATGAGAAACGTAAGAAGATTTCGTGGAGCCGCATCGCCATGCTGCGGATGGCATCGGCTTGCGATTGCACCGAAGCGGGCAAGCCAGGTTCGTGGACAAGCAGCTCGGCATTCCCCAGAACTGTGGTCAGCGCGTTGTTGATATTCGTCCGCATTTCGACCATGTAGCGGCCGAGGATGGCCTCATTCTGCGCGGCAGCGCGAGTCTTATCGGAACTACGAGCGTAGTGTTCCGCTTCCTCACGCCGCAGAATCTCCCGCCCTAAGAGACCCGCGATGGCTGGCCAAAGTCCAAGCTCTCGGCGCAGGTCGATTACCGGGCCATGAACGTTGTAAAACTCGCGCGAGGGATCCGAGTGAATCACAATCGCCGGTCGACCCGCCGCTGCCAGCGCAAGTTTTAACCCCTTGTTCAGGGTTTTGTTCGGAAGTTTGCGTTTGTCGTTTTTCTTTTCAACCGAGGAAGCGTCGGCAATGGCCAGATCATAGTGGCTGCCTTCCAGTCCGCGCGCAAAACCTTCGTCGAGGATGACGAATTCCGGACCGTCGGAATGAGCCGGCGCCTGTGGCCAATGCGCCGTAACCTCGCGCGCGAAAGCGGGGTCACTGGCCAGAATCAGAACAGTTGGGCGGCGGCTGGTCATCGGAGCTACGTGACTCGTAAGTTGGGGGGCGGTGGTGAACGTTGGTCTTGGCACAAGGCCAATCCGTGGCAAGACCGACTCGCGGTCTCAAATCTAAAAAGAGAATCCTGATCCTAAGCGTATTTACTTTGTTACCGCTCCAGATTTCGGAGAAGAAGCGGCAGCACCCTTGGCCATCGGATTCTTGCGAGCTCCATTTTGCAGCGCATCGTCGACTGCCGCTCGAAGATCAACGAGCATGCGCAGCGGCTGGCCAGAAGAGTACTCAGCGTGGAACATGACTTTCCACGATTGGCAAATCATCCGCAGCCGTCCGATCGGCTCTTCGGCCGAGAACTGAGCGCGGCGACAATCGATGGTTGCTACACCGCGGCGTTCCAACTCGCGCAGGCCGTCCTGGATCGCATTGAGGTCGTCGTGCATGAGACGAAAGAAAATCCGCCGAATCATAAAGCTGAATCGGGTAAAAGCTACCATCGCCGCCGGTTCAAAATAACGAGCCGCGCTCTGCGTCTTGAGTTTACGGCCCTGCTCGAGCGTGCCACTGTGCAACAGTTCGCTGAGACGCTTGGAGCGCGCGGCCGATTGCAGGATCGTTTCCAGAGAACTCAACCACGTGGGCAGCGTCGTTTGCTGGGGACCGAGCACGGGCTCGAGCACCTGGGCGACGTAATCGAGATCGACGTCCGCGTCATCCATACCAGAAGGCGCGCAAAGCGAAAAGTATTGGACCAGGAGAAAGTCTGTCTTATCACGGTCGCTCGTGGACTTCGCTGTCTTCTGCATGTGGTGCACGAGAAGATGCCGCAACACGACCTCGTTCGCGAGAGGAGTCGTCTGTAGGAACTGGCGCAACTGGTGAACTTGTATCTGCGAGTCGACCTGTTCAAACCAGGCGGATGCCTGCTTAATCGACTCGGCGGACGGCGAAAAGTTTTCGTCGACCGGGCACACCGAGACGTCAATTACAAATTCGCGCACCAGCGCAACGTAAATGGCTAGCAGGGCGGTCAAAGTAATGCCCTGTTCCTCGAGAGAAAGGCCGACGGGCTTCTGGAGAGATGCAGTCATAATTTCACGATCCAGTTGGGTACATTTTTTAGGAAGCGGGCCGCAACCACCGTCCGCTGCGAGTGATATTGAACGGCGACCACGGAAGCTTCAGCGCAAAGCGAGCCGTCATTGCTTTCGACGAGAACGCGGTCGGCAAACTCCAGTGGACGGTCTACGGCAAATAAGACTTCGTGGGCGGTGCCGAACTCGATGACCGTCTCCTGAAAGAAAACCTTCCCTCCGTCATCATCATTATTTTTACCCTCGCTAGCCCCGTTGCCGCTGCCATTTCCGTTCTCAGTTCCAGTGCAGCCGGCGCGGCTGAGTTTGATGGGGATTCTCACGCGCGTGGCTTCGGGAAAAAAGCGAGCCAAACGACTTACCATATCTTCTTCAAAAGCACGAGCAATTGCCTGGTTGGGCACAGTCGACCTCGACTTCCAATAACGTTAGCAGCCGAGTCTCCTCATTCTCCTGGTTTGGAAAAATTATCGAGAGACTCGTTCGGCTGTGATCAGCATAACGTGATGCACGGTTTAGTCCAAAGACTTGAAGGACATGACCCTCCGAACAAGTCGAACAAATCATGGGAAAATCGAGCAGAATGGGTTGAATATGGGAACTGATTCGCTTTCCTCGACTGCCTGCGGCGAGTCTCAGAATGAAACCTGCGTCTCATTCCGGAACGATATTGCGGAATCTCGCCCGGAGGCTACACTCCTTCCTCCAAACGCTCTCTATACCCACCGGTTCACAGAGGGCTCATTGAAGAGTTGCAGCCGGGTTCGATTCTTCCCGCCCGCTGATGTTGTAGCGCTTGAGTTTTCGGTAGAGTGTCGCTCGACTGATGCCCAGCATTCTCCCGGCCAAGGCTTTGTCGCCTTTGACTTGCGAAAAGACACGCTCAATGGTGGCACGCTCGATATCTTCGAGGTCGGTAGCCCGGGCAAACGATTCTGGCATGTCGATCCCTTCACTTCCATTTGGTATCGGGACCGGGGCTTCGCAATGCGCAATCGATGGCGGCAAATCACGCACTTCGATGACACTCTGATCTCCAAGGGCGACCGCACGCTCCAGGCAATTTTCGAGCTCGCGCACGTTTCCGGGCCAGTCGTAGGCGAGCATGGCCTTCATAGCACCGCTCGATACTTGCATACCTCGCCCAGGTGCGAGCCGCTCAAGAAAAAATGCAGAGAGGATGGGGATGTCGGAGCGGCGCTCGCGCAATGGCGGCAACGAAATTGTGACCACGTTCAGCCGGAAAAAGAGGTCCTTACGGAATGTCCCTTTCTTATACTCGGAGTCTAGATCGCGGTTCGTGGCCGCCATGATGCGCACATCCACTTTCACTTTTTGATTGCTGCCCACCGGGCGCACTTCTTTCTCCTGCAGAAAGCGTAGGATCTTGGCTTGCATTTCGAGCGGAAGCTCTCCAACTTCATCAAGGAAGATCGTGCCCGTGTCGGCCGACTGCAGCAGACCTTGTTTGGAGCGAAGCGCGCCCGTAAACGCCCCTTTTTCGTAACCAAATAATTCGCTCTCGATCAGCGTGGGGACCAACGATCCGCAGTCGACCGCCACAAACGGACGGCTCGCCAAGGATCCCCGGAAATGCAGAGCGCGAGCCACCAGTTCTTTTCCCGTTCCGCTCTCTCCCGAGATCAGCACCGGGGTGCGCGTGTCTTTGAGGCGGGAGATCAGGCGCAGCACATTCTGAATGCCGGCGGAATTGCCGATGATGCCGTGTAACGAAGTTTCCGTTTCAGAACGCTCGCGGAGGTAGAGATTCTCTTCGACGAGACGGATTTTGTCAGCCATCCTGCGCAGGAAGAGGCGCAATTCATCGAGCGGCGCAAAGGGCTTGGCGATGTAGTCGTAGGCTCCCAACTTCATCGCCTGGACAGCCGTCTCGACCGATCCATGGCCAGTCATGACAGCGATTTCGACACGGGGATGGTTCCGCTTGACCTGTTCGAGAAACTCGATACCCGACATGTGCGGCATCACCATGTCGGTGAGAACGATGTGCACGGGCTGTTCGTCTAGGAGCGCCATGGCGGCATCGCCGCTCTCCGCTTCGAGACAAGAGAAGCCGAGAGACTCGCCCACCGTCATGCAGAGGCGGCGGATGGTCGGTTCATCATCGACGATCAGCAAGCGTATGCGGAAGTCTTGAGTCATAAAATCGTTGGTCGTTCGTTCTTATTTCTTGAAATTCTGTCTTTGGTAGTTAGCAACCGGAGTCCAGCAACGCTTTCGGTCAATCTCGTATTCCAGGCTGGCCTCACGAAGTTGCCTTGCCTAGCGTCTGTTCGACTACTGTTATGAAGTCGTGCACTCGAAATGGCTTTTCCACGCAAGGCGCTCCCGTCCGTTGGAGCGTGGCCGCGGTCTCCTCGTTGGCGATATCGCCGGTGATGAAAACCAGGCGCGAAGCCAGTTGCGGTCGATTGGCGGCAATCCAGGCATACACCTGAGCTCCATCCACCCCTCCCGGAGTGCGCATATCGGAGATGACACCGTGAAATTCGCGTTTCTCCAGTAACTGCAGCGCTTCCGCACCCGATTCGGTGGGAATGACCGTGTATCCGTGGCCTTCGAGCACGGCCCGCACCAGCGCCATAACTGCCGGTTCATCTTCAATCAACAGCACCGGCACACAAGCAGATTGAGTTCCAGTTTGAGTCATTTCGGATGTACTCCTGCGACCGCCCCGAACGACGCCGTCTCCGACAAGATCGGTAGTCGGACAATAAAAGTCGCGCCCTCAGAGTTCGAGTTGTTGTGACAAAGAATTTCGCCGCCATGTTCGTGGACGATTCCATAACAGATACTCAGGCCCAAGCCGGTTCCTTTACCCACATCCTTGGTAGTGAAAAAGGGATCAAAAATCTTTCCCGGATCGAGTATCCCCGGCCCGTTATCGCGAAATGAAATCTCCACGAACTCGCTGGCACGGGCGCTCATAATTTCAATCCGTGCAGGGCGCGATGTTTCCCGCACCGCGTCGTACGCATTGTTCAAAATGTTAAGAAACACTTGCTGTAACTGATGGGAGTCGCCGATGACCGCGGGCAAAGACTCATCCAGGCGCTCCACCACTTGCACGCCGTGGCTGATGAAGTCGTAGGACCGGAGGTGGACCGTACGCTGCACAACGTTGTTCAACTGTACCGATTGGCGCTGCGGCGGATTCTGACGCGCAAAGCTCAGCAGATTTTGCACGATTTGTTTCGTGCGCTGCGCTTCCTGCAAAATAACCTTCAGATCGCGGCGGGCACTTTCGGGGAGTTCGGGATTTTCCATCAGTAAGTCAGTGAAGCCAAGGATAGCGGTGAGAGGGTTGTTCACCTCATGCGCCACGCCAGAAACGAGTTGCCCCACGGCCGCCAATTTTTCAGCGTGCATCAACTTGGCGCGGAGCATCGCGGAATCAGTGACGTCGGTCATGACCACTACGATGCTCGTGACATGTCCATCTTCGCCGCTGATGGGACTGAAATTGACAGAAAATTGCCCCGTCACTCCGTCACCCCGCAATAGCGGCAGATCGAAGTTGTCGATCTGCTGTCCGCGAGAAACCGCGGTGAGAACTTCGCGCAATGAAGCGCGTCGTGTCGGGCCGCAAAAGTCGGATAACGAACGCCCCAGCAACTGCGATTGCTGGAAACCAAGTCCGCCCCATCGCCGGTTAGCGTAGCTGACTACACCATCCGTATCCGTAACGAGAATCAAGCTCTGGGTGTGATTCAGAATCTTGCTCGAGAAGTCGCGTTCCTTTTGCAGTTCAGTCTGTGACTGATGCAACCCACTGACGTCCAGCATCAATCCGCGGTGCTGCACAATATTGCCGCCTTGGTCGCGCATGGCAAAACAGTTCATGAAGACATGGACGGGCGAGCCATCTTTGCGTCTTAACACTTCCTCCTGATTGCGCATGCCGCCTTCTGCCTTGAGCAACTCCAGAAGTTCCTGGCGCCGTTGCGGCGAAAAATACACTTGCGTGGGAATATCAAGCTGCAGCACCTCGTCGCGGCTGCTATAGCCCAGAATCCGGACAAGAGCATCATTCACTTCAATAAAACGGCCCTGCGGTGTCGAGACGTAAATCCCTTCCTGAATATTGTTGAACAATTCGCGATAGCGGCGTTCGGCTTCTCGCCGGTCCGTGATGTCCTTGAGCACGTGAACGGTTTGCAACTGCGTACTACTCGCGGCATGAATACGCGAAGTAGAAATCAGATAGGTGCTTTCGAGCACAGGATGCACATATTCGTCGAGGCCTTCCCCCGAACGGCAAAAAGGACAGGAGTGGGGCGACGCTGCGGTTGTCAGAGCATCGAGAGCGCGCATGTTGACACCGATCAACTGATCGGGAGCGAGTCCGATGAAACTCGCGAGCGAGCGATTGACGCGGAGAATATTGTTCTGCTCGTCGTGAACGACAATATAGTCGCTGATGGCATCGAAGATCTCGAGCCAGTGCCGGTTCGCCTGCTGCATGCGGGTGAAGAGGCATGCGTTTTCGAGCGCGATACTGGCGTGTCCCGCGATCGCTCGCAACAACTGGTGGTCTTCGTTGGAAGGCGGCGCGCCACGATCAGCGAGGCAAAGAACCCCGACCAGTTCTCCCGCCGATCCATTCAGCCGGACCATGGTGCAATCACCCCATTCCAGACTCGAAGCCAGGGCACTCCCCAATACGTCAACGGCCGGGGCATATGCAATATCGGTGGGATATTTCGGCAGAGCCCCGCTGAGCGCCTGGCTGAAACGCCGAAGTAGGGATTTGTCGTCAACATCGGACGCACCGCGAAGCAAAACGGTTTCGCTCTCCGCCGTCTGAAACAGACTCAGAGCAACTGAGCGGCCGCCGAGTAGCCCCGCGGTGCGCATTGCGAAATTGCGCATGAACTCCGGCAGATGGAGCACGGTGTTCAGTTCCAGCGCTATCGTGACGAGAGCCTCGGCTCGGCGGCGGTGCTCTTCGGATTGGTGCAGGTTCCTCGTCAGTTCGAGAGCGATCGCCACCTGTGCGGCTAGAGCACGGGCGCGACGGACATCCTCATCGTTGATCGGACCGGCTTCTATGCGGTCGAGCACTCCAAACATGCCGAGCACGTCGCCCTGCGAGCCGAGCAACGGGACCGCCAGAAGCTGGCCGATCTTGAAAGTTCGTACGAAATCTAAATTCGCGCCGGGAGTCTTCGACGCGTCCTCGGCTACAAAAACAGTCTTCTTCTTCAGCGTGCGCGTTGCCACGCCGTCGTAAAGCGGTATGTCCACCGGCCGCGCTACGCCATCCTGTACTCCCCACCGTACGTGGAATGTGGATTCCTCCAGCAGTCCGATGAAGCAACGCTTGTAACCGAGAAAACTGGCTGCGCGGACAACCGATGTCTGCATGAACTCGTCGAGCTTTCCGGCAGAGCCAAGTTCGAAGGAAATCTCGAGGATTTCGTGGAGTTCACGGGCTTGCGCTCGGGCCATTCCGTACAACTCAGCATTGGCGATCGCGACTGCCCCAAACCCGGCGAGCGCGGAGATGAGAGTCTTGTCTTCTCCAGTGAAAGGCTGGGCGAGACGGGGATACACCAGTATCGCGCCATGTGATCGCGAGGTTCGAAAAGGTGCGGCGATTAGAACGCCCGGGGGCGAATCTCCTCCGAAATGAGAAGCGCCGTCGATGCTCACCGTGATGCGCTCACCGGCGGCCACAGCCCGCGTCGCGATCTCGAGAGGCGAGCGCAGATCGTTCTGCTGAAAGCGAGCCCGAATCGTCTCCGCGAGCCGGGAATTGTCAGTCGAAACCGCCTGCAACTGGAACAGTTTCTCCATCTGCACGAAGACCAGCACAGCCGGTGAGTGCAGCAGAACGCGAAGACGGTCGGCAATACTCTCCACCACCGACGCGGTATCCGGCAATCCGTGCAAGGCCGTGGCAACTTCAACTAGGATGCTGGCGCGACGACGCTCTTCGCGCGAAAGCCGATTCAGTCGGAGAGCGTCGAGCGCCGTTCCCAGCTGCGCGGCGATAATCGCGGCGCGTGCCAGGTCGCTTTCATCGAAACCGACTTGCGGTGCGCTCCGCAGGAATGTGATGGCCCCAATCACCTCTCCCGAAACATGTAAAGGAGCGGCCAGCGCCGAGTGAGCGGCGCAAGAGACAATCCACGGATAACGAGCGGCGTCGAGATTATTGACGAAAAAAGGACGACGCTTTTGTACCGCATCCATCGCAATGGACGCGTCGCCGGGCCCGCGGCGGATGCCGCGAAATGCTCCTGAATCGGCCGCGTCGCATTCCGCGCCGACCAGTTCCCCATCCGCCACGAGATTCCAGAAGTAAGCGCCCGAAGCATGGAAAAACGTCCGACTCAGAGTACAAAAGGACCGAATCAGCTGGCCGGGATCGGCATTTTGCAACGCGGAGCGGGAGAGTTCGAGCAGAAGCCGTTGAAATGTCTCATCGGATTGAGACTGATCGCTGGGACCCGGGTTTCCAATATGGGGATTCAGTGTTCACCAATCGCAAGCTAAGCGGTTGAAAACAATTGGATTACTACTAGAAACTACGCTTCATTCTCAAATTGAGTCAAGAAAATAGCTGGGGTAGTGCCCACATGTGAAACGCCTCGAAAGTGATACGTCTAGTCTCATTTTGCAATCTTCTTGGTTGCCTTGCCGATTTGCGAGGATGCCCAGACGCTTAAGTCGTCTGTCGGGCATTGCCCGACGGCGAAGACTGAACTGAAATGGTGTGGAATCTGGCGCGCGCAAGTGGAGAACGGCGCCGTCCTCGCGCAAGAGATAACGCCATCTCGCGGGCCCTTCTAGTTCGTCACCAAAGTAACTCACACTACGAACTTTTGGTATCAGGTGATGTGGGCGTTGCACGAATATAAGACAAAGATCAGCAATGAGGGAGGAAAGCCATTTTATGCAAGCCCTAAAGCGCGGGTTAGCGCTGGTTCTGCTTCTTGTGGTTGGATGGTCGGCCTTTAGCACCACCCCTGCGTGGGCGCAGGAAGAAATCAATCGCAAGCCAAAAACCAAGGTAGCGCCGATCTATCCAGATCTGGCCCGCCGCATGAACATTACTGGAGTCGTAAAGGTGCTGATCACGGTTACCCCCGCCGGGACCGTAAAAGATGCAAAGTTGGTTGGCGGACACCCGGTGCTTGCAAACGCCGCTCTTGACGCGGTCCGAAAATGGCGTTTCGAAACT
Organism: uncultured Acidobacteriaceae bacterium; assembly: GCA_963846085.1. GTDB lineage: Bacteria > Acidobacteriota > Terriglobia > Terriglobales > Acidobacteriaceae > Acidiflorens. The sequence continues at coordinate 1,363,167 of CAWJUN010000001.1, forward strand.
GGTCCTCTCGAGTCAACCGGGGTCGTCGAGTTCCGCTTCGACGCGACTCAGTAGATCCGCTATTGGCGCGAGGCACGGGATGAGGAAGGTTGGAAAATGAATATTGGCAAAAAACTCTATCTAAGTTTCGGCATCATTCTGTCCACGGTGCTTCTGCTGCTGGCGATTAACCTGCTCGCGGTGCAACGCGAGCACGAAACCAAGGCCGCGGCCCAGCGATCGATCGATATGACGGAAGCCACCTCGGTCGTGCGCTTTCAGATGATGCAAAACCGCCTTCATCTTCAAAACTATCTCCTTAGCGGTGACACTCGTGACGTGGAAAAGATGACGGACGGCGAGCGGCAATTGAGCGATGCACTGCACCATGCCGAGGACCTATCGAATTCGCCCCAACAGAAAAACAATCTCGACAAGGTCCAGGGGTTGGAGCAGTCCTGGGGAAGCGATTTCGCGAATCCGCTGGTCGACAAGCGGCGAGCGGTAGACAGCGGCAACGCAACTGTGGCGGAACTCCAGATTTTCTACCTGCAGAAGGATCCCAACTCGTGGGTTTCGCATTCCAGCGATGTTCTCGACGATGTTGATCGCGAAAATCGTAAGATTCTTGACGAACGGCGCCATACCGACGAACTCGCCGCAACCGGGACTATTCTCGCGGCGGTGATCAGTTCACTGTTCGCCCTCGGCCTCGGCATCATCATCGCCTACCGCACTGCCAGCGGCATTACGGGACCGTTGGGCCGGTTGATTCATGTGGCCGAACAGATCGGCCAATCCGGCGATCTGGAACACACGATTGACGTCCACGGTAAGGATGAAATCGGTCAACTCGCTCGTACCTTCGACTCCATGGTGAACTATTTGAAGGAAATGGCTGGGGTCTCGGAAGCGATCGCCGGCGGAAATTTATCGGTTGAAGTGCGTCCCCGCTCCGCGAACGACACTCTAGCCAATGCTTTCATCCGCATGGTAGAAGGCTTGCGCGGAATGGTGCGGCACGTTCGTGACGCCGCTTCCCAGGTTGCCAGTGCTTCAACCCAAGTCGCCAGCGCTTCGGACGAGTCGGCCCGCAACAGCTTGCAGACGTCGTCGGCTATCGATGAAGTCACCAGCACGATGCACGAGATGAGTGTCAACGTCCAGAACATGGTGAAGAGCACGCAGACACAGGCTTCGAGCGTCAGCGAAACCTCGGCCTCGATCGACCAGATGGTGACGTCGATCCAACGGGTAGCAGACACGGCAAAAGTTCTACTCGATATTTCCAACCGCTCGCGCGAAGAGGTGCACAGCGGCATCGGCACGATGGAAAAAGCTACCGACGGCCTCAATCGCATCAATACAACGATTCGCTCCTCCGGCGAAATTATCGATGCGCTCGGCGGGCGCGCCGACGATATCGGCAAGATCGTCGAAGTGATTGACGATCTCGCAGAGCAAACCAATCTGCTGGCTCTCAACGCTGCCATCGAAGCAGCACGAGCGGGCGAGCACGGTCTCGGATTCGCTGTCGTCGCGGATGAAGTCCGGAAATTGGCTGAGAAGTCGGCCCAATCCACGAAGGAAATTTCTGAGTTGATCGAGAGCATTCAAAAGGAATCCCGCAAAGCCGTCGATAACATGGAAAAGAGCACCACCATCGTGAACGAAGGGCTGAATCTGGGGCAGGAGCTGAATGCCGCGCTGCGCAAGATTTCGAATGTGGTGACCGAGGTCTACAAGTTCGCCCAGGAAATCGGCGCCGCCACCAACGAGCAATCGCACGGCTCGGCGCAGATCGCTCGCGCTACCACGCGCTTGAACGAAATTACGCACGAGATCAACTCAGCCGTGGAGGAGCAGGCGTCCGGAGCCCAAGCAGTCGTGCAGGCCATGGAACGAATGCGCGAATTGGTCCAATCGTCCACCTCAGGCTCGACGGAACTGGCAGCGTCCTCCGATCAGATGTCGAAGATGTCGCGCGGCTTGCTCGACTCGATGGATCGTTTCGCGCTGCGTCCGGATGACCGATCGAACGAGCGCTCGGAAGATCGATCCCACGAACGCTCAAGCGACCGGTTCAACAACAACCCGTCCCGTCCGGGCAACGTCCGGTCGACCGCAGCCGGGTCTCGTTGAGGGAGTGGCATTCATGAGCCGCGAAACACACATTGTTGGTTTTCGAGTGGGACGCGAAACCTACGGCGTCCCCATCACTTCGCTCCACGAGATCGTGCGTGTCCCGGAGATCACCGCCGTACCCGACGCGCCCGATTATCTCGAAGGTGTCATCAACCTCCGGGGCAAAATTGTTTCTGTTGTGGACCTTCGGAAGCGCTTCGGGCAGCCCTCGCCGACGCTCGACCGCCGCAGCCGCATCCTGGTGGTCGAGCATCGTGGCCGACTGGCGGGCATGATCGTCGACTCTGCGTCGGAGGTTCTCAAGATTCCCGAAAGCGAAATCGAAGCGGCCCCCGCCATGATGCAGGAGGGTGGTCTGGACTGTGTGACCGGTCTCGGCAAGTATCAGGGCCGGCTCATCATTCTTCTCGATATCAGCAAAGTGTTGGCGGCGCGCGAACTAGGAAGCGATGCGCCGGCAGAAAAACCAGCGGCAGCCAGCAGTGGCAAGGCGCCGATGGCGGTACCGGCATCCGGAGCATTTGCAAACAAGAAGAGTGCTTCCGCCGGAAAGTAGCCAAAAGAGCCTAGCCCACATGAACCTAGCCGAAACACCAGAACTTACCGACGCTGAACTCAAACTCCTGCAGGCCCTCGTTTATCAGGAGTGCGGTATGCACTTCGACGACCGGCGAACTCCGTTTCTGCAGGATCGTCTGCAGCGCCGCTTGCGCGAGTGCCATCTCGATTCTTTCTACAGTTACTATCGCCTGCTCATCAGTCAGCAGGGTAAACAGGAATTGTCGAGGTTGCTCGAAAACCTCACCGTCAACGAAACCAGCTTCTTTCGCAACAAGGCGCAGCTCGACCTGTTCCAGAATGACATCATGGACGATCTCCTGCGGCGCAAGCGCGACCGCCGTGATTACAGTTTGCGCATCTGGAGCGCCGGCTGTTCCACCGGCCAGGAGCCCTACACCATGGCCATGCAGGTGGCCGATGCGCTCTCCTATCACTATTTACGCAATCCTCTGCCTTATGAATCGCCGCTTCCCAAACCACTCGTTCCCGCGCCATGGAGGGTAGAGATTCTGGCAAGCGACATCAATTATTCCGTACTGCGAACTGCCCAAGAAGGTTCCTACAGTGAGCACCAAATGGCGGGAGTCGACTACGGCTATCGCCTGCGGTACTTCGACAAGGTGGGCGAGCGCTACGCCGTCAAGAAGAATGTGAAGGAGATGGTCCACTTCGACTTTCACAATCTGAAGACGGAATATTTGCCGCAACGCAACGACGTGATTTTCTGCCGCAACGTCATGATGTACTTCGATGAACCCGAGCAGAAACGGTTGGTCGAAAAGTTCTATCGCTGCCTCAATCCCCAGGGATATCTATTTGTCGGCCACGCTGAAAGCCTGTTGGGACTGACCGATAAGTTTCAGATGGTCCATCGTAACAATGGCACTGCGTACCAGCGGGTTGAGGTGAAGATGTGAGCAGTCCCCCCGAAGACCGCATGACCGAACTTCGCCAGCTCTTTTTTGAGAGTGCCGGCGAACTCGTGCAGAAACTGAACGACGAAGCAATGCAACTGGAGAAGGCGCCCGGTGATGCGGAGATTTCCCGCAGTCTGCGCCGGACCGTGCATACGCTGAAAGGCGACGCTGCCGCCTGCGGGTTCCGGGAATTGAGCGAACTCGCCCACGAGTTTGAGGACGTCTTGGCCCTCGAGAATACGGCGGCTGCGGCCCTGGTTCCGGAGATCGCGTTGCGCGCGGCCGACGTCTTTGCCGCCTTGTTGGAAGCCTACCAACGGAGAACTAAGATTCCGAGCATCCAATCTCTCCGCGCCGACATCGCGAAGTTGGCGCACCCGGGCGTCGCGCTCAAAGCGGGAAAGCAATCGGGGAAAAAGAAAATTGCCGGCAAGACCGCCAAAACTCCTGCCGCCAAGGCGAAGAAAAAAACGGCTAGCAAAGTGCCGTGGTCGGAATACGAGCAACTCGCCATTAACCAAGCCTTAGCGGACGGCAGACACGCCTACCACGTCTCTGTTCAGATCGATCCGCAATGCGCTATGCCCATTGCGGGCCGCCAGATGATCCAGTTAGCACTGTCCGGTCTTGGCGAGGTTCTCGCTCTTTATCCACTAGAAGCCAGCCACGATTCCATTACGCAGATTGATGCCGCGCTCGCGTCGGAGTCTCCCGCGGAACAGATCCGGGCGAAGTGTAGTATCCCAACCATCGCGCTCCACGCCACCGTTACAGAATTGCACGTTCAGGAACTTCTGAACGCGCTCTCCAAGAAGCCCGCTGTGTCTACTCCGGGCAACGATCGTGGAAGCCCTGAATCTGCGCTTCACCACTCCTCTGTAGCGGAAGAAGCCACCTCTCTCAAGGACGCGGCTTCGACAATGGCCGGATTCACTACCGACTCTTTCAACCATGAGTCCGCAGCCAGCGAGATGACGGCGGCGGCAGCGACGATTCCGACTGGTCCTGACAACCTGTTGCGGGTAGATGCAGAGCGAATCGATAGCGTTCTCAATCTGGTCGGCGAACTGATTCTCGCGAAATCGATGCTGCAACAAACCATCATCGAATTTGGGCAGCGCTTCCCAAAAGATGCCTTGCGCGGAAAATTCTCAGATGCTATGGCCTTTCAAGGACGGGTTCTGAATGACTTGCAACACTCGGTCATGAAGATTCGCATGGTGCCAGTCGATCAGCTCTTCCGACGTTTTCCACGGATTGTGCGAGACGTGGCTTTGCACTGCGGAAAAGAAGTCGAACTCGGTGTGCGCGGCGGCCAAACCGACCTCGACAAAAGTATTTTGGACGCCATTGCCGAGCCTCTGACCCATCTCGTGCGCAATGCGATTGGGCATGGTCTCGAGACTGTCGCTGAGCGAACGAGTGCTGGCAAACGCCCGCAAGGAATGTTGCGGCTCGCCGCCTATCACCAAGGCAACCAGGTTGTGATCGAAGTCACCGATGACGGAGCCGGTATCGATGCCGAAAAAGTCCGCCGGCGCGCCCTCTCGCAAGGGTTATTGACGAGTGAGCAGGCAGCGCGACTGACCGAGAACGAAACGCTTGAACTCATTCTGCAGCCCGGGTTCTCGACCGCGGAAGAAATCACCGAACTCTCCGGCCGCGGTGTGGGACTGGATGTGGTTCAAAGCGTTGTAGGACGCCTAAAAGGAACGGTGCAGATCGAAACCACGCCTGGGCGAGGCACGACCTTCCGCTTGCGGCTGCCGCTGACACTGGCTATTATCCGCGCCCTGATGTTCCGCGTAGAGCAGCGCTTGTACGCTCTTCCCCTGAACGCGGTTGCCGAGATCGCCCGCGCCTCCGAAGGCGACATTCATCAGGTTGAGCATTACGATGTCCTGCAATTGCGCAACGATGTGCTGCCCCTGTTACGGTTGGGGGCGAAGCCCGAGACCGGGCCCGATCCTACCCGGCGCAAGATCTTCGTGCTGGTGATCAGCAGCGGCGAACGCAAATTTGGCGTCATCGTCGACGGCCTCGAGGGCGAGGACGAATTGGTGATCAAGGCCCTCGACGACCAGTCCATTACCACCGACTTGGTGAGCGGAGCTTCGATCCTCGGCGACGGCCGGGTGGTGCTGATCCTGAACATGATCGGTTTGGTCGAACGCTTCACGCGCGGTCGGGCCGACGTAACCGGCCCACGCATGACGGGGTTGCTTTCGAACGTCATTCCCGCTTCGCATTCCGCGAAGGCTGAGATGCAGTTGCGCGGCGCTGCGGGAGGGCGATCATGAGAAAGCCCTTGCGGGTGCTAGTGGTCGATGACTCGGCCCTGATGCGCAAGCTGATTCCGAGGATTCTAGAACAAGACAGCTCCATCGAAGTCGTGGGCACGGCGATGGACGGCAACTTTGCCCTGAAGAAAATCGAGGATCTTTCTCCGGACGTCGTAACACTCGACCTCGAAATGCCCGGTCTCAACGGGATTGACACCTTGAAAGAAATCATGCGCCGCTGGCGGATCCCGGTCATCGTGGTCAGTTCCCACAGCACGGCAGGCGCCGCGATCACGCTAAAAGCGCTGGCGCTGGGAGCCTTTGATTTCGTCGCCAAGCCCGAGGACGTTTCCGCGCGCATGCCGGAAATTGCCGCCGAATTAATCAAGAAGATTCGCGCCGCGGCTCAGAGTGCGGGAGTGCAAACTCAATTCCTGCCTTCCGACGCGCACCACGGCGGCGAAATGCCGCCCAAGTTGCGCCCGATCGCGCCCACCCACATCGTGGCGCTTGGCGTCTCGACCGGCGGTCCGAATGCCCTGCAGTATCTCTTCGCGCAACTGCCGGCCGATTTCTCAGGCAGCATCGTAGTAGTCCAGCACATGCCCGACGGGTTCACTGAACTATTTGCGAAGCGCTTGGACGAAACCTGCCCCATCCGCGTCAAGGAAGCACAGTCGGGTGACCTGTTGGTAGCAGGGCGGGCTTTGATCTGCCCCGGAAACCGGCATATGCGCCTCAAGAAGCTCCCCCTCGGCAACGTCGCCGTGCTGGCAGACGAGGCACCTGTTAACGGACACCGCCCCTCGGTCGACGTCTTATTCCACAGTGTGGCCGAAGAATTTGGCCCGCAGGCGATGGCCGTCTTGATGACAGGGATGGGCGAAGATGGCGCCACCGGCCTCGGAGAAATAAAGGCAGCAGGAGGTTACACCGTCGCGCAGAGCCAGGCAACCTGCGTAGTCTATGGCATGCCGAAAGCGGCCATCGAGCGCGGTTATGCCATGCGGGTCGCAGATCTCCAGGACTTGCCCGGGATTTTACAGTCACAATGTGCGCCCGAACGGGGTCGCGGAGATCAATCCGAGGCCAGGCGAGCGACCAACAGCGGAAGTAACTAGAGTTATCTACCCGAAGGTATGTACGACGTGATTAAGTGTTAGTTGGGGAGGAGCATCATGGAAAAGTTTGCGCCCGTAAAACGGAGCGAAGACGGACAGCCTGTACGATATTTGATCGTAGACGACTCCGTATTTGCCCGCAAGAATCTGGCCCGAATGGTAGAAACCTTTGGCGGCCAGGTGATCGGCGAGGCCGGCGACGGAGTTTCTGCCATCAGCGAGTACGAACGGTTGACACCCGACATCGTTCTCATGGATATCACCATGCCGCAGATGGAAGGCATTGAAGCGGCAGAGAAGATTGTCCGCGATCATCCCAGCGCCCGCATCGTCATGGTGTCGTCAGTCGGATATCAGGAAAACATTGTGGCTGCTCTGCAGCGCGGCGCCCGCCATTTCGTGCAGAAACCGGTGAAACCGGAAGTTCTCTACGAAGTGATCAAGTATGTGATGCGGGACGATGGAACCACAGCACGCGGAGCCGGCGCGGGAGCCTAGCCAATGCGGATGGACCTGATTCAGCCTTTTATCAACTCGGCCGACGCCGTGCTGGCTCAAGCGTTGCAGTCGCCTATCTCCATCGAGAACCTGAGCATGGAAGAAGAGGCGTACCGCCGCAAAGGCGTAGCTGCCGAGGTCGGTCTCACAGGCGAAATCGAAGGCCGGATTATCTTCGACGTGGATCTGGGAACTGCGGTGCAGCTCGCCAGCCGTCTGGCTGGCATCGCCGTCTCCGAGACCGACGAAGATTTAGTTCGCGAAGCGGTCTGCGAACTGGCTAACCAGATCATCGGCAACGCCGTGACCACGCTCAACGATCAGGGATTTCACTTTCACGTTCGCCCCCCAGCCTTCCTGACGGCAGAACAAGGCAGCAAAAGCAGTGAAGATACGGAAGCACTGGTGATGGGTTTCCGCACGGCGAGCGGCAACGTTTTCATGAATGTCGCGCTCCGTTACCATCGCCGCCGCGCAGTCGAGCGGGCTGCGGTCGCTGGCTAAGGTCGACACCAGTCCAGTTTCACCCGATCTCGCTTCAAAAACGAAAAACTCTCGGCCCTGACTTCTTGGGGTCTCGCTCGTTTTTCAGTCGTCCCCACTCACGACTCCACAAAAGCGCGGAATTCGCTTCTCGCTCCACCCGCGGCCCACAAAACCATGGGGACGAGGCACCTAAAACCCGTGACCTGACTTACAGGGCGGCGCATCCCGAGGCCATCGTCTCCCCCATGCCGGCCCAGAGGTATTCGTCACCGCGGGATCCGCCCTGCCTCCTCATCGGCCAATTCCCTTGCCCGCTTGAATATCTTTTGGAACATCTCTTTCGTCAGCTTCCCTGTCTGCGTGTTCTGATTCGAAGGATGGTAGGAAGCCAAAAGCGTGCATCCATCGGGCATCGCGTATTCTGCGCCATGTCGGAACTCGTATTCCCGCTTGCTGCCAATCCGTTTTTTTCGTAGCAGGTAGTTCAGATACGCTTCGAATCCGATTCTTCCCAAGGCCACGATCACGCGTAGGTTCTTCAGCCCTTGGAGTTCGCGCTCCAGAAAGGGCGCGCAGTTGGCAAGTTCTTCGGGCAAAGGCTTGTTGTCCGGCGGAACGCAGCGCGCCGCGGCCGTTATATAAAGATCAGTCAGTACCTGGCCATCATCCCGCGAGATCGCAGTCGGCAGCAGGGCGAAACCGGTCTCATGCAATATGGGGTACATAAATGCGCCCGAGGAGTCGCCAGTGAACGGGCGTCCCGTTCGATTCGAGCCGTGGGCTCCCGGCGCGAGTCCAAGAATCAGCACGCGCGCCTTGGGATCGCCAAAACCGGGCACTGGCTTCCCCCAGTATTCATGATCGCGGTAGGCGCGACGCTTTTCACGCGCGATCGCCTCCCGATAGACCACCAGGCGCGGACAGCGCGTGCAGTTCACGACTTCGGCGTTCAGAACCTTGAGCCAGATTGGGAGAGGCATTTGTGCTTTGTTATCGAAGAAATTGAGATCGCCAGGACTTCAAATACAGATTACAAATTACCAAATTAGAAATTGCTGCGAGCGTCCGGGCCAGATGAAAACCTTCTCGTTACTTTGGTGGCTGGGTCATCCCCCTCCGCCGTTTGACGTTGCTCTTCGTGAGTCTTTACACTCAAGGTTGCGGACATTCCCTTCAACGGAACACTTCTGTGGCGACTTCGCTGCCGCTGCCGCATCGGAAAGGTAATTGTGAGCCCAGCTGAAATTAAAGATGGTACGAGTGCCGACAACCCCGTCACGGAAAGCACTCCGAAAGACAGCGCGACCAAACGCGAGATCGAAGTCGAAATCCCCGTCGCGGACGTGAACCGGCAGACCGAGTCGCTCATTCAGAAATACCAGAAGGTGGCGCGCATCCCCGGCTTCCGGCGCGGCCACGTCCCGGCTTCGATTATTCGCCAGCGCTTCTCCGAGGAAATCAAGACGGACATGGTCGAGGCCCTCATCCCTCGCTTCTTCCGTCAAGAGGCCGAACGCCTGAGCCTGCATCCCGTGTCGCAGCCTCGCGTGACCGATCTGCACCTCCATGATGGCGAACCCCTGCGCTTCAAAGCGGCTTTTGAGGTGTTACCCGAAATTAAGCTCGAAGGTTACAAGGAACTCCGCGCCGACAAGCCAGAGATTGCCGTTTCCGAAGAGGACGTCGAGAAAGCTCTCGCCGATCTCCGCGAGCGGCACGCCACCTTCAATCCGGTCAAAGGTCGCGCCCTGGCCGATGGCGATTTCGCACAGGTCTCACTTGACGGCCATCCGAAACCCGGGCAAACAAAGCCTGCCGAAGGAAAGGCCGAAGGTCAACCCGTTCACATGGATGAGGTGTTGGTTGAAATCGCTGGTCCCACCACCATGCCCGAATTCACCGAACACCTGCGCGGCGCGAACCCGGGCGATGAGCGGACTTTCGATGTGAATTATCCCGAGGATACGCAGGATAAGCGCCTCGCTGGCAAAACTTTCAGCTATACAGTCAAAGTACAGGCGATCAAACAAAAGAGCCTCCCGGAACTGAACGACGAGTTCGCAAAAACTCTGGGCGAGTTTCAGGCAGTCGATGACGTCCGCAAAGCGATTCGCGAACAGATGGAAGCGGAGCGCAAACACGAAGCCGAACACGCCGCAAAGGAAAAATTAGTGGGCGAACTGATTCAGCGTAATGACTTCGAGGTTCCCGACTCCCTCATCGAGCAGCAGATCGATATCCGCATCGAACGCGGACTACGCGCTCTCGCTGCGCAGGGGTTAACCTCCGAACAGATGAAGAAAATGGATTTGAACCGTCTCCGCGTCGGCCAACACGACCAGGCGGTGCACGACGTAAAAGCCGCTCTGCTGCTCGAAAGAGTGGCGGAGGAAGAAAATATTCAGGTCAGTGACGACGAGTTCAATCGCGAACTCGAAGCGCTGGCAAGACAATCCAAACAGACTTCAGAAGCCGTGCGAGCTCGTTTGACACAGGATGGGGGCCTCGATAGAATCCGAACACGAATCCGCAACGAGAAGACCCTCGATTTTCTGTATCATCAGTCTGCATAGCTTATAACCATAGGGATGCAGACTATTTCGATCCTCCCCTGAGCGCCAAAAACGACTGCAGGGCAGGAGTGTGGAAAGGGTGAACGTAATGCTGGTACCGATGGTAATCGAGTCGACGGGCCGAGGTGAACGGGCCTACGACATCTATTCCCGGCTGCTCCGCGATAACATCATCTTTATTGGTACGCCGATTGATGACAATATCGCCAACCTGGTGATCGCGCAGATGCTGTTCTTGGCGCAAGAAGACCCGGAAAAAGACATCCAACTGTATATCAACTCTCCCGGCGGCTCGATTACAGCCGGCATGGCGATCTACGACACGATGCAGTACGTCAAGAACGACGTAACCACGATCTGTATCGGGCAAGCGGCGTCCATGGCTGCCCTGCTCCTGTCCGCGGGCCAAGCCAAGAAGCGTCTGGCACTGCCCAATTCGCGCATCCTGATCCATCAACCATCGATGGGTGGACTTTCCGGCCAGGCGACCGATATCGACATCCATGCGCGCGAAATTCTGCGTATGCGCGAGATTACTAATCAGTTACTGGCCAAGCACAGCGGCCAGAAGCTGGATAAAGTAGAAAAAGACGTGGAACGCGATTTCATCATGAATTCCCAGCAGGCTAAGGAATACGGAATCATCGACGATATCATCTACAAGACGAGATAGAGGGTATGATCGGCGTTTGCCGGCGGCCCTCAAGCGCGACTTTCGTCACGCGGACAACCATGAAACCGGCGGGCGTCGATTAATGCCAGCAAGTTCTCGGCGATGACGGAGCCGGCCGCAGTCCGAAGGACGCAGCAAAAATCTGGAGCAGCAAGCCAGACGCGGTCAGGCTAGCCAGAAAAGGAGTGAGGCCGAGTGAAAACCAGATCGGGTACGGAAGAGATGCTGCGTTGTTCGTTCTGCCACAAGTCGCAGGATGCCGTGGCGAAACTGATCTCGTCCCCTAGCGACTATCCCCGGGCATATATCTGCGACGAGTGCGTAGCGGTCTGCAACTCGATCCTCGAAGACGACCGCACCGCGACTCCGGCGGCTGCGGTACCGAACCAACTGCCCAAGCCGCAGGAAGTGAAAACTTTCCTCGACGAGTATGTCATCGGGCAAGAGCAAACCAAGAAGAAACTCGCTGTCGCCGTCTACAACCATTACAAGCGCATTTACATGAATCGTCAGCGCTCGGGCGACGGCGTCGAACTGACGAAGTCCAACATCCTGCTTATTGGTCCCACCGGAACCGGAAAAACTCTTCTGGCGCAGACGCTGGCGCGCATGCTTGACGTGCCCTTCGCGATTGTAGATGCCACTACCTTGACCGAGGCCGGCTACGTCGGAGAAGACGTCGAAAACATTATTTTGAAACTTCTGCAGGCGGCGGAGGGCGACGTAAATCGCGCCCAGACCGGCATCATCTATATAGATGAGATCGATAAGATCGGGCGCAAGGACGAGAATCCCTCGATCACCCGCGACGTATCAGGCGAAGGCGTGCAGCAGGCGCTGCTTAAGATCCTTGAAGGCACCATCGCCAATGTCCCACCCCAAGGCGGACGCAAGCATCCGCACCAGGAATTTACCCCGGTCGATACCACGAACATCCTCTTTATTTGCGGCGGCGCCTTCGTCGGCCTAGAAAAAATCATCGGACGGCGGATCGGCAAGAAAGCCCTTGGCTTCCGCACTGGAGCGGAGGAGGAAACCGAACAGACGGTTGCCTCATCCAAACGTAACTTCGAACTCGTCTCTGAGGCGCAGCCGGAAGATCTCATCAAGTTCGGCCTGATCCCCGAATTTGTCGGCCGCCTGCCCGTCATGGGCGTGCTGCAGCAACTGGACGAGAACGCGCTCGTCGAGATTCTGACGCGTCCCAAGAACGCGATTGTGAAACAATACCAGCGGTTGTTTGAATTCGAGAATGTACGGCTGAAATTCAGCGATGATGCCAACCGTGCGATTGCCCGGCAGGCTATGGCGCGCAAAGTCGGTGCCCGCGGCTTGCGCATGATTCTTGAAGAGCTCATGCTGGAGCTGATGTATAGCCTTCCCAGCCAGAAGAAAGTTAAGGAATTCGAAGTGACCCGCGAGATGGTGGAAAAACGCAATGTCTCGCTGGCCATGATTGAAAAAGCGGCCAGCTGAACTAGTCGTTACTCATCAGTCGCTAGTCGTTCGCGAACTGAAACGGCGGCTAGCGACCAAAGACGATCCATTAAGACCAGAGACGGGAGAACAAGTTGTCGAATCCCAAAGAAAAGTTCGAGAGCAAGAAACTGCCGATGATGCCCATTCGGGACGTGGTCATCTTTCCGTACATGATGACGCCGTTCGTCGTCGGGCGGGAGTCCAGCGTTCGTGCCCTCGAAGAAGCTCTGGCCAGCGACAAGAAAATCTTCCTCGCCACCCAGCACGACGCGAGCATCGACGAGCCCAAGGCTGGAGACATTTTCCAGGTCGGCACCATCGTCAACATCGTTCAGAGCCTCAAGCTCCCGGACGGCAACATTAAAGTTCTGGTTGAAGGAATCGAACGTGGCAAGACGCTCCAGGTCGTCGAGACGGATGGTTATCTCCAGGCAACGGTCCGCGTAGCACGCTACGCCACCGAAACGACCGCGCAGATCGAAGCCGGAATGCAGCGCGTGACCGGCATGTTTGAGCAATATGTCAAACTTTGCCAGTCGCTGAACTACGAAACCATGATCGCCGCCGTGCGCATGGAAGATCCTGCAAAACTGACCGACACCATCGCCGCCAACCTGCAACTCTCGATCGAAGAAAAACAGGGCCTCCTCGAAATCTTCGATCCTGCCGAGCGCCTGAACCGTATCGGCGATGTGCTCGATGTCGAAATCGAAAAGCTCAACATGGATCGCACCATCCAGTCGCGCGTTAAGCGCCAGATGGAGAAGGCGCAAAAAGAGTATTACCTCAACGAAAAGATTAAGGCTATCCAGAAGGAATTGGGACGCGGCGAAAAAAGCGAATTCGACGAACTTAAAAAGAAAGTCGAAGCCGCTGGCATGCCGAAAGAAGTTAAAGACAAGGCCATCCAGGAACTCAAAAAGCTGGAAGCCATGCCGCCGATGTCAGCCGAATCCACCGTCTCGCGCAACTATCTCGACTGGCTGCTCGCCGTTCCTTGGAAAAAGCGCTCAAAAGAAATTCGCAACATCTCCCGCGCCGAAAAAGTTCTGAACGAAGATCATTACGGTCTCGAGAAGATCAAAGAGCGCATCCTGGAATTTCTCGCCGTCCGCCAACTCGTTAAAAATCCTAAAGGTTCCATCCTTTGCTTTGTCGGACCTCCCGGCGTTGGCAAAACCTCGCTCGGCATGTCCATCGCAAAGGCCACCGGCCGCAAATTTGTCCGCATGTCGCTCGGCGGAGTGCGCGACGAAGCCGAAATCCGCGGCCATCGCCGCACCTACATCGGAGCCCTGCCCGGCCAGATCATCCAGATGATGAAAAAGGCCGGAACCAAGAATCCTGTTTTCATGCTCGATGAAGTCGATAAGATGTCGATGGACTTCCGCGGCGATCCGTCCGCGGCTCTTCTCGAAGTCCTCGATCCCGAGCAAAATTTCATGTTCGTTGATCACTATCTCGACGTCGAATACGACCTCTCGCAGGTATTTTTCGTCGCCACCGCGAACGTAATGCACACCATTCCGGCCGCTCTCCAAGACCGCATGGAAGTGCTGCGCCTGCATGGCTACACCGAGCACGAGAAGGTTGAAATCGCTAAGCAATTTCTGGTCAAGAAGCAGATGGCGCAAGCAGGACTGACCGATGTAAATATTCAGTTCTCCGACGACGCCATCCGGCAAATCATTCGCGGCTACACGCGCGAAGCGGGCGTACGTAACCTGGAGCGCGAAATTGGCAATGTCTGCCGCAAGGTCGCGCGCAAGGTTGTGAAAGAGGGCGCCACCTTCTCCGCCGCGATTCAAGCAGACAAGATTGGCGACTACCTCGGCATCCTGAAATTCCGCGACACTCTGGCACACGAGAAGAGCGAAGTTGGTCTCGTAACGGGTTTGGCTTGGACCGAAGTAGGCGGCTCGATCCTGAGCACCGAGGCCATGGTCGTCGACGGGAAAGGCAAGCTCACCCTAACCGGCAAACTCGGTGACGTAATGCAGGAATCGGCCCAGGCCGCCATGTCCTACATTCGCTCGCGCGCCGCGCGTCTCGGGCTGCCCCGCGATTTCTATCGCAACTTCGATATCCACGTGCACGTGCCCGAAGGGGCGATTCCCAAAGACGGCCCTTCCGCAGGCATCACCATTGCTACCGCGTTGGCCAGCGCCCTCAGCCGGATTCCCGTGCGCCGCGATATAGCCATGACCGGAGAAATCACCCTCCGCGGCAAGGTGCTGCCCATCGGCGGCCTGAAAGAAAAACTGCTTGCCGCCCATCGCGCCGGACTTTTCGAAGTAATTCTGCCTCAGGAGAACGAAAAAGACGTCGCCGAAGTTCCCGAAAACCTGCGCACCGCCATGAAGTTGCACTTCGTCGATAACATGGACCAGGTGCTGAGCATCGCGCTTGAGGGGCCGCTGCCGCAAATGACTTCGGAGGCCGAAACCATGGCTCCGATTGCAACACCGCCCGCCGCAGAGATTCCAACGGCTCGCCAGTAAAGCTGAAGCCTCATCCTCTGAATTCTCACTCGTCGCAACCCCCTCAACGCGCGACGAGTGAGACTCTCGCAACCTCAAGCGTCAAACTCGAAATACCGAGTTACGGGTTTAGCCGGAACTCTCCGTGCATCCCCGCACTCGAATTGTCTCCGACCCACACGTCAAACTGCTCCGGCTCAACCACCCATTTCTTGTCCAGCGGGCTCCAGAATTGCAATTCGTCTTTCCCCGGCGTGAAGTGCACGGCATGTTTCGCTCCGGGCTCCAAGGCAATCCGCTCAAATCCTTTCAATTGCCGTACCGGCCGCGAAGCACTTCCTGCTCGCTGATGGATGTAGAGTTGAACCACGGCATCGCCGGCACGGCCGCCAGTGTTGGTCACATCGGCAGAAACCTCGATCGCGGATCCTGCTCGCGCCGTCGCAGTCACCTTCAGATTGTCAAAAGCGAATGTCGTATAACTCAGTCCGTAGCCGAAGGGATAGAGCGGCGTGCTCAGGATATCCCAATAGCGCGACTTGAAGTCCGAGGAAGTCTCCGGCAGTTGCGTCAAATTGTGGTTGTAGTAGATCGGCAGTTGTCCCGTACTGCGCGGCCAGCTCACTGGCAAATGACCCGAAGGATTCGCGTCCCCAAATAAAATGTCGGCGATTCCGTTGCCGCCCTGACTTCCCGGATACCAAGCCTCCAGAATCGCAGGAACATGTTCGGCAGCCCACGAGATGTCGAGCGGACGCCCGTTGACGAGCACTAGAACGACGGGCTTGCCCGTCTCGGATACTGCCTCCAAAAGGTCTTCCTGACGGTTTGACAGCTTCAGTGAAGATCGCGATGCCGACTCCGCGCTCATCAAATCGATTTCCCCCAACACCATCACAGCCACATCACTCTGCCGCGCCAGAGTCACCGCCTCGTCAATTGCCTTCTGCGCTTCTTGCGGAGTCTGCTCCGGCTGTTCCTTCAGCGCTTTCAACAAGTCGATATTTTCAAATGGCGAAGGAATGTTTCTCCGGAGGTTGGGGCCGTGAGCGAACGCAACGTGCGCCGCAGATCCTACTTTTTCCTCAATGCCCTGCAGAATGCTGACGGTTTTACCCGCTTTAACCGCCCCGCCCCACATCGATAGCAGGTCGGCCTCCGCGTCCCCCAACGGCCCGATCACAGCAATCGAATGGATATTCTTCCCTGTTTTATCCAGCGGCAGCACTGCGCCCTCGTTCCGCAGAAGCACCACTGACCGTTGTACCGCGCGCCGGGCCATCTCTTGATGGCTCGGATCATTCAGCGTCGGCTCAAGGCGCGATTCATCGGCATAAGGATGTTCAAACAATCCCATGCGGATTTTCGTTTCGAGAACGGTCCGAACCGCATCGTCGATCTGCCGCACTGAGATGTGTCCCTGCCGCACTTCGATCGGAAGATACTTGAGGTAGGTGCCACTGGCCATATCCATGGTCAGACCCGCGGTAAAAGCTTTGTGCGCGGCATCTTGCAGATCGCGAGCGTATCCATGCGTGACGAGGCTCTTCACAGCGAAGGCGTCGCTCACCACAAATCCCTTGAAGCCCCATGACGAACGCAACACCTCGTGCAGTAGCCACGGGTTCCCGCTCGCCGGCACATCGTTTAAATCCATGTAAGCGCTCATCAAACTGCCCGAGCCCGCATCCACCGCGGCCTTGAACGGAGGCAGATACACATTCCACATTTCTTCTTCAGGCACATAAGAGGAATCATAATCGCGGCCGCCATCAGCCGCTCCATAACCGGCAAAATGCTTCACGCAAGCCAGAACACGATCAGGCGCTCCCGGTTGCCGCCCCTGAAAGCCCTGCACTTGCGCGCGAGCCATCGCGGCTCCCAGATAAGGATCTTCGCCCGCCCCTTCGACCATCCGTCCCCAGCGCGCATCCCGCGCAATATCGACCATGGGAGCAAACGTCCAATGAATGCCTGCGGCCCGCGCCTCTCGTGCCGCCACGGTTTGCGCCTCTTCCACCATCTTCGTGTCCCATGAAGACGCCATCGCAATCGGCGCTGGAAAAATCGTATGGTAGCCGTGGATCACATCGAGACCAAAAAGAACGGGGATGTGCAAACGCGATTGCTCTACAGCCACGTGTTGCAGGCGGTTGATCTCCTTCGGGTCCGGGACCCATAGAACGGAGCCCGCCCCCAATCGCTTGAGAACCTCCTCCGCGCTTTTATTGACATTTTCCTTAAACTCAGGGACCTCCATGCCGGGCAGTTGCGACAACTGTGCGACCTTCTCCTCCAGAGTCATCTGGTGCAACAGACCATCGACCTTTTCGCGGATCCGCTTATCGGTGAGCCCATTCCCCGACACGGCAGGACTATCTATAGTCTGTCGCGCAACCGATTGCGATGCCAGCGGCGCAGACTGGCGAAGAAGAATTGCAAGCGCCACCAGGAAATACGCATGCCAACTCACCGCGATTCGCCTTTTCATTCGTTCCCTCTCAATCTGTCCAGCGTCTTTTGCCGAGACCTTGACAAGCCGCTTGCGAGTATATACGCAAGCAAGAACATGAGCCGTGACGCACGCGCGCCCCCGACGAGCTTGCATGCCGCTCGCATCGCGATAAAATAAAAGCCAGGGAACCGGAATCCATGAGCCGGTCTGGATTCAGTTTGAAGGGATCGGCCGGACTCATCGTCGCTCTCGGAGTTGTGGCCGTTCTGCTAATCGCGCTCCCGGCATATCGCCTCTTCTTTTTGATCAGCGTTCTCATCGGGCTGGTCATCGCGGGTGGATTATCGCTATGGCACAGGCTACGCCCGATCAAAGAACCACAAGTAGAAAATAAGCGCCCTCTCGGGCTTGATTAACTTATTTTTTTCCGCCCTTGCCATGCGCGGCCCAGACACAGGAAACTGTCTATATGCGGATTCTGGCCCGTTTCCTGCTGTCGGCGAGCGACCTCTTGCACTTCCCTCCTCCGAACGTGCCCGAGATTGCTTTCCTCGGACGATCGAACGTTGGGAAATCGAGCGTCATCAACTCACTCGTCGGCACAAAGCTCGCCCGAACCAGCAACACTCCCGGACGCACCCGCAGTATTAATTTTTACGAAGTCCGTCGCGCAGGCCAGCCCAAACCCGACGCATTGTTTGCCGATCTGCCGGGCTACGGCTACGCTAAAGTCTCCCGCGAAATTTCCGCCGACTGGGCCCGCTTTGTCGATCCCTACCTCCACCAACGCGGTAGTCTGGCGCTCTGTCTAGCCCTGGTCGATTCAAATATCCCTCCGCAAGAAAGCGATGGTCGTCTCATCGAGTTCCTTTCTTCCCGCGGTCGGCCCCACGCGATCGTGGCGACCAAATGCGATCGCTTATCGAGCAACCAGTTGCAACAAGCGATGCGCACACTTGGACAAGCCTATGGCGGGGTGCCCATCGTGCCTTTTTCAGCCAAGACCGGTACCGGCAAAGATGAACTCTGGCAGCAGATTCGCGCCTCTCTCGCGCAATTCCCCCAGGGCTAGGCCTTTTCGAAGCCTTCCCGACAGTCGAATTTTCTTGAGACACGAATGGTAAAGTTCTCCCTCTCGCTTCCGATGAAGTAAGTACAGCCTTTTGTCGGAGGTGCTCGTGGATCGGCATATTCATCCAAATCAGTCCCTCCCACGATCAGATCGATCGCCCGAAGAATTGGCTCCCGCCGACGAGGGCACCAATTATCTTTGGCGCTTGAAAAAAACCGTGGACCAGGAAGGTGGGGCAGAAGACTCGGCCAAGGCCGCTTCGAAAGGCGGCGGGCGCCCTCCTTCAACTGCAAGTCCCGTCAATTGGAAAGAACGTCGCGCCAGCCCGCGAATTCGTTGTTCAGGTAGTGTCGAATTTCGCGTTGATGGTACCGGCGTGCGCATGTGGGGCACTTTGACTGATATCAGCCTCCATGGATGCTACGTGGAAATGAACAACACTTATCCCGTCGACACAAACGCAAATCTCGTACTGAAATCGTTCGGCATACGGATCGAAGTGACCGGCGTGGTCCGCACTTCGTATCCCTTTCTCGGGATGGGCATATGCTTCTCGAAGATCGATCCCGATCAACAACAACACCTCTCGCAACTGATCAACACTTTGGCCGGACACAGACGGTCGGTTTCGCTTCATCCTACAGAAGCTCATTCTGCTGCCGGCGCGGTTTCTTCGGCCGACCCTGCCGCCATTCTCCATGAGATCACAGAATTCTTTCGCGCCAACCAGCTGCTCTCTCGAGAAGAATTCGGCCGGATCGCAGAAAGAGTTCGTCGGCTCCCACGGCCCAATCCCAATCCTTCAGTCTGAGGCAATCTTTCAACGACCGATGCGCTGAGAGATGACTTGCGGACAATGGCACAACCGGAATCGGTGAACGAAAGTTACTCCCGTGACGAAGAATTCTGCCCGCTCCATCCGTTATCATTAAGCGATATGGCTAAATATCTTGTGACAGGCGCTGCCGGATTCATTGGCTCTTCTTTAGTAAGGGCTCTACTGGAACGCGGTGACCAGGTGCGAGGCGTTGATAATCTTGCCACCGGTCGGCGTGAGAATCTTTCCGAAGTGCTGAGCCGCATCGACTTCCGCGAAGCCGACATCCTTGATCTGGACGCCATGCACCAAGCCTGTGCGGGCGTCGATTACGTTTTGCACCAGGCGGCCATTCCTTCGGTGCCAAAGTCAGTGCTCGATCCGATCGGGAGTAACCGCGCGAATATCGATGGAACCGTTAACGTGCTGGTTGCGGCGCGGGACGCCAAAGTAAAGCGTGTCGTCTACGCCGCTTCGTCCTCGGCCTACGGCGATACTCCGACCCTTCCGAAACACGAAGCGATGAATCCCAATCCCATCTCGCCCTACGCGGTGGCCAAACTCGCCAGCGAGTTGTATATGGTGTCATTTTTCCGTTGTTATGGGCTCGAAACCGTTTGCCTTCGCTACTTCAATATCTTTGGACCACGCCAGGATCCATCGTCGGCTTATTCCGGCGTCCTCGCCAAGTTCAGCCTGCAGATGCTCCGTGGCGAACAACCCACGATTTTTGGCGATGGCGAAACCAGTCGCGATTTCACTTTTATCGACAACGCCGTATCAGCCAATCTGCTGGCTTGCAAGACGCCCGCCGCGGAATGCGCCGGCCGCGTCTTCAATTGCGCCACCGGACGCCGGATCACGCTGAATCAAACCGTCCAAGCTTTGAAGGAATTAACCGGCTACAAGGGCACCATGAATTATGGCCCAGAACGTGGCGGAGACATCAAGCATTCCCTGGCCGACATCACACTGGCGCAGAAGCACCTTGGATACAAAGTTCTCGTCAACTTTGAAGATGGACTGCGGCAAACCGTTGCTTGGTACAAGAGCCAAGCGC
This sequence comes from uncultured Acidobacteriaceae bacterium, assembly GCA_963846085.1. GTDB lineage: Bacteria > Acidobacteriota > Terriglobia > Terriglobales > Acidobacteriaceae > Acidiflorens. The sequence goes on from CAWJUN010000001.1 coordinate 1,383,765, forward strand.
AGCCCGTCGGCGCGTGAGCCTTCTGACAGCGCCCCGATTGCTGCCTCCGTCGCAGATCCGGATTCACCCGAGCGAAGCGCAAGCCTCTGCCTGCCTTGACGTCCGTCTACGCCGACTGCTTCCCTTCCCGCGCGTGCAGTCTGGCCTGCTTGGACTTCTCCCACGAAATCAATTCCTGCAAGTCATAACGAAACGGGCCGTAGGCGCGAAAGGTTTTCTCATCGAACAACCGCATGGCCCCGCAGTTCAGGCAGACCTGGTACGAATACCCATCGATGCCGATTGGCCAGCCCATTTTGCCATGCCAACATCCTTTGAATGCCGCCACCGCCACTCCGGCTAAACCACTGGCGACGACTCCGGGCCACCACCAGCTGAACTTTTTCGGTCCTAAGGACTCTTGCGGCAACATCGGGTCAGTCATCACCTCTCCAGAGACTCTGAAGCTTACCTTTCAACCATAGGACGATTGCCGGAGAAGGGCAAAATCTAAAGGGTCGTACACAACGCTCGCCACAATTTGACAACTTCCGGAGAAAACGTACGCCACTCGATTTCTCCCGCTGGGACATGTACCAACGGACATTGCGGCACAGCCCCAACGACTATTACGCTGAAGCTTCGAGGTATTGGTTGTGAATCGTCGGCGGAGAGGTCAATTCTGCCCCGTAGCGTGCGATTTCGCCTTGCCAAACTGGTCGAACCAAGAACGGCAATGAGCTTCCAGGTAGCGCCCGATACGATCAACCGAGGCTTTTCGATATACCGACTGCCCGCATGAGTGCTAATCCAACCCGATTTGACTGCAACGCGTCGATGACGGCCGATGCCACCACACCGCTGCAGGAAGGCAATCGCGCCCTCGAATCGATTGCGCGGCAAGAGGCACTTCGCGCCCTCCTTGCTTTTTCTGGACTTCATGAACAGATCAGAAACCGGCGCATGGCGACCGGCCGAAGTTCCGATCAGGATCTCTTCGAGACAGAGCGGTTCATTCTTGACGAAGTCTTGCAACTGATCTGCAACCGCGCAAAAACTCTGAGCGGAGCAGATGGTATCGTCGTCGCTCTGGTAGCCGGCACCGACGTTGTTTGCCGGGCTTCCGCCGGACCGCTCAGCGTGGAGCGCGGCATTCACTTAATCGGCGATTCCGAGATTCTGCAAGACTGCATGGACTCCGGTCGCATTCTTCGTTCGGACGATTGTGATATTGACGCTCGCGTCGAACTGGACCTCTCCCGACAGATCGGCGCTCGTTCGATCGTCCTCGTTCCGCTGCGCGGCCGGCGCGAGCAACTCGGTGTTTTGCAAGCGATGTCCAGCACGCCTTGGGCCTTCACTGATCACGATATTCGCTGCTTCGACCTCTTTGCGGAACTGGTCCTTTCGGCGCTTAAACCCGAGGATCAGGATCGGCGAATTCACTGGTTATCCGACGTGGCCGGCGAAGTTTTGCAGATAAAATCTACCGACTCCGAACTGGCGTCCTCCGATAACATCGTCGATGAGGTTCCACAAGTCACGGCCCCCAGCCTCACCATCGAAACGGTGGTTACTACACCCACCTCCGTCCCGGCACTCGAAGAGCTTCCAGAGGCGATTCTGATCACGGCATCCGTCATCACAGAAATCGAACCGGAGTCGCCGACTGTCGTCTCTGCGACTCAGCCGGTAGAATCCGTGTCCGCCGCGTCCGAAGCCGCGAAGTCTGCCATCGCCGAAGAATTGTCCGAGACTTATTTCCATTCCACATTCGCGATCGGAAATTCAGAATCTCCCGAATGGGAAATCGACGGGTCCGAGGCTATCGCCTCGCCTATTGAGGATTCAGGTAGCAGAGACTCCTGCATCCTCGAGAATGATCCCACCCCTTCTCTGAAGCCATTTCGTCTTCTGTCTTTTCCAAGCCGCGACGCCGCCTCCGGAGATTCTCGTCCGGGAGTCAGTGTGGTTCTGGGTTTGGTGGCAGTCGCGGCGTTGTTTTCTCTCGGCGTGTGGTGGGGAACACAAACCCACGGCAAGCGCGGGCCCGCACGGGACATCGCCGCTACCACATTGTCATCGCAGGGCGACAAAAATTTGTCGCCGCAATCCGTAACCACACCTTCTGTCCCTGCCCCGGGAATTCTCGTGGCCGCCTCCGACAACCTCATGGTCCCGGCGAGAGCAGACTCCGAAGACTCGCCGCTTGTTGCTGTGTCGGCTAACCGGCTCGCGGCACTGCCGAAAGTCACGGGCGTCCGCCACTGGAGCTCTTCCGTAGGCAGCACCGTAGTGATCGATATGGAAGATCAGGTTCCGTACGAAGTCCATCGCCTGATGTCGCCGGAGCGAATCTATTTCGATCTGCATGACACACTACTGCCACACCATTTGGATGGGACCACGATGGATGTCGGCGATGCTTCCCTGACGCGCGTCCGGATTGCCCAGCCCGTCGCCGGCGTCACTCGAATCGTTCTTGACACGAAAGACGGATCGAACTTCTCCGTCAGCATGGAGTCGAACCCTTATCGACTGGTGGTTGAGCTGCGGGGCACGGAAAAAGGTTTGCCCTCGCACATGGCGTCAAACCGCGCTCCGGCGCCCGCTCCAGTCGCGCCCACGGCGGTAAAGACAGCTCCCGAAACCGCATTCGCAGTAAAACCGTCCGATCAACCCCTGTCCGCAAGAACCGGCAAGTTTCGCATCGTGCTCGATGCTGGGCATGGCGGTTGGGACTTGGGCACGGTGGGACGCCAGGGATTACTGGAAAAAGATCTGGTGCTCGACGTCACCCAGCGCCTCGGCAAACTGCTGCAAACTCGCCTCGGCTCCGAAGTGATGTTCACGCGAACCGGCGACAGCTACTTACCTCTCGACCAGCGCGCGGATGTGGCCAATCGTGCTCAAGCCGACCTCTTCGTCTCCGTCCATGCCAACTACAGCAGTTCCGCCGCGGCACGAGGCGTAGAGACCTATTACACCGATCTGTTTTCAGCTCCCGGATCGCGCGAGCTTGAGAAGCATGAGGATGGAACCTCGGCCAAACTCACCCCTGTTTCATTATCCTCAGGAGCGTTGCACGAAAAAATCGAAGAGTCCCGGCGCTTGGCGCTGAGTGTGCAACATTCTTTGTACGGCACGCTGGCCGGGGCCAGCCCTGACATTCGCAACCGGGGCATCAAGAACGCTTCGTTCGCGGTCCTGACCGGAACGACCATGCCTGCCATTCTTACCGAGATTTCCTTTGTGAGCAGTCCCGCAGACGAGCGGAACTTGCAGAGCGCAACTTACCGCCAGCAGATCGCAGAGGCTCTCTACCAGGGCATCGCTCGCTACCAACAATCCTCCCCTCACGCGAAAATGGCCCAATTGCAAACTGCCGCTGCGCGCCGATAAATTGGCCTTGCGTTCTTAATCGCAGGCCACGGCTCATCGTCCGAAGCCGCTCTTCAAATCTGCGGCCAACAACTGGTGGAACAGTTGTTCTCCCGCCTCACGTCGCGCGGAGAGCCGCCCCGCCCCATACGCCCGAGACTTTAGCCCACGCTGCACTGCCTCGCAAATACCTAAATCCTCGCCCTGCACGCGATTCCCGACCGCAACACTCGCCTCGTTATAAGCTCGAGCCGACTCGCTGATGTCGCTGAAGTAAAAGTCAAAGATCACCCGGCAATGATCCTCATCCACCGGAATCACGAGATTCGTATCCAGATAACCTTCATAGCAATTAAACATAAAATTTGGATGCAACCAGAAATACCAGGCCCGGTCCCCGCGCCGCGTGGTTCCGGTGTCCGCATCGTCATCCGAACTAACCATCGGACTCGATTGCAAACAATAGCGATCTTCATTCTCAATCGTGTACTGCTTGTAATCCAGAACCGAATTGAGTCCCTTGTGAAGATGGGGAACGTGGTACCCACCATCGAGATAATTATCCACAAACACCTTCCAATTGCAGTGGATGTCATAGATCTGGCTGCTAAAGTAATGCAGCTTGCTCAATCCGAGGGGAGCTACACGCTTCACCAATCCGCCCAGAAACTCCGTCAGCGGAGCAGCGTTGTCATCCAGATTTACGAATACAAACTGTTCCCACGTATCGACCTTAACTGGCACCAAGCCATTGTCTTTGCGTTCAAAATTCTTCACACCATCGAACTCCGGCATGCCCTTCAGCGAACCATCCAGCCCGTAGTTCCATCCGTGATAAGGACAATGCAAGATTGACGCCTGCCCGCAAGGCTCCATGACCACCGCCGCCGCATGATGTCGGCAAACGTTATAAAACGCTCGCAGGATTCCGTCACTCCCGCGCACCGCTACCAGCGGCTCTCCCGCGACGGTCGCTGTCACGAATTGTCCCGGCTTCGCCACCTGATCGATTCTTCCCATCACTTGCCATGTCCGAGAGAAGACTGTCTGCCGCTCCAGTTCGGCAATTCGCCCATCTACATACCACGGCGCTGGAATCGTTGAGGCTTCCGCCAACGGCGCCTCCACGTCGTAACTCGCAAGAATCTGTTCCACCGTCATCCCGGTTTTCATGCCTTCTTCCCCGCGATCTGCACTTTGTCCGATCCAATCGCTCTTCGCAACAGGTCGACGAACTGCTCGATCCGCGCCTCTTTCTCCTCGGGCACCGGACCCGACTTTCGAAACAGTCCGGGGTCCAATTCCTCCGTGAGCAACGCGTCCTGAAACCGATCCATGGTCCATTCCAGAATCGAGCCGATCATGTCCACATCCAGATCGGTTCGTAGCTCGCTTCGTTTCACTCCGAAGCTGACAAAATCCCGCCAGCCATACGGATCCTCTGCCACCAAAAACCGGTTGATCTCCCGCCGCAACGACAGATCCGTCCCATAATTCCCTACCAGATAAATTCGATAGGATGACCAGTTATCCCGCACCATGTTTTCCGTGCGTCCCAACCAGTACCGCAGCACTTCGAAGAAGCCCCGTTCTTGCGCCGCCGCCGGAGCCTCCATGTACTTCGGAAACGACTGCACCGCTTTCTTGTATGCCTCGAAAAACAATCCATCCTTGCTTTTGAAATGCTGAAAGACCGAGCCCTTCGCAATCCCTAACTGCGCCGCAATGTCTTCCACCCGCGCGGCACTGTACCCGCGCTCCGCAAAGTGTCGGATCGCCACCTCCACGATTCGCCCCCGCTTCGCCTCCGATCTCGGACGCGGCTTGCCGTCCCGCCTCATCTGCGTCGGTTTTGCTAGACTGCTGGTAATTCCTTCCATGGCCCAACTCCTTCCCGGGTGCTCCAAACCTTTTCTTGACCGCCGGTCAACGAACAATACAGCACCTCTAAACCATTTTTCAATGGCTTTTTTCAAGGGGTTTCGTTAGTTTGATCCACCAACATCTTTTGCAATTTTGACCAACGGTCAAAGCGTGAATACTCGAGCAATTCCCACTTACGACGCCGTCATTATCGGCGGTGGCCACAACGGTCTGACTGCCGCCGCGTATCTAGCGCGCGCGGGACACTCGACGCTGGTTCTCGAACGCCGCGACATAGTCGGAGGCTGCTGCGTAACCGAAGAGATCGCGTCCGGTTGTCGCGCATCGACAACTTCCTACATTGCCAGTATGCTTCGGCCCGAGGTCATCCGCGATCTCCATCTCGCCGAGCACGGACTCCGCATGGTCCCCTGCGACCCGGCGCTTCAGGTTCCCTTTCCCGACGGTCAATTAGTCTCCTGGTGGTCGAGCCGCGACCGGGTTGTCGACGAACTTCGTAAGATTTCTCCAAAGGATGCCGAAACGTTTGTTCGCGTCGACGTCCAACTCAAGAAATTGGCCCGCTATCTTCAGCCTTTTTTCCTTGAACCACCTCCTGAACCGGGCACACAATCGTTCGACGGATGGTCCGACTTATTTCGCGCTGCAAAGCGCTTCCGCGGAATTTCCTCCGCTGAAATTTCCCAACTGGTCTCATTCTTAACCGGAAGCCTCGGCGAATTTCTCGACCGCAACTACGAATCCGAAAAAATAAAAACACTGTTTCTCGCCAACAACGTCTACGGCAAGCATGGAGGACCGTATCAGCCCGGCACCGCGCTTGGGTTGCTCTTCCACTTGCTAAGTGGCGGCGAACACGACCAACAGGGTTTCTACGGACACGTCATGGGCGGCATGGGAGCGATTACCAGCGCGATGGCGAAAGCCGCCGCTTCCTTCGGCGCCAAAATTCGAACCGGCGCTGCTGTGCAGCAGATCGAGTCGCGTGGTGGACGTGCACGCTCCGTGATCCTCGAAGACGGCACGGAAATCCGGGCACGCGTCGTGCTCTCCAACGCCGACCCCAAGCACACTTTCCTCGGCCTCGTTCCTGAGCGCGATTTGCCTGGCGATTTTGTCCACGCCGTTCGTGGCATAAAAATGGCCGGACCCTGCGCAAAAGTCAACATGGTCCTGGCGGAAGAGCCCCGCTTCACCGGAACACCCGCCAATTACGACCCTCAACAACGCTCGCTGTTCACCTTGGTTCCGTCGCTGGAGTTCGCCGAACGCTGCTACGACATCGCCAAGTTTGGCGATATCCCCGAAGAACTCTGGGTCGACTGCGTGATCGCCTCCAATGCCGACCCCTCCCTGGCTCCTACGGGCAAGCACGTCATGACCTGCTTCGTGCAGTACGTCCCTTACAAACTCCGTCAAGGCTCCTGGGACGAGAATCGCGCACTGTTAGGCGATCGAGTGGTGAAAAAGATCGCCGAATACGCTCCTAATGTTCCGGCCGCGATCATCGCCCGCCAGATTCTAACGCCGCTTGATCTCGAACGAACTTACGGACTAACGGAAGGTAATATCTTCCACGGCGACCTGAACCTCGAACAGTTATTCTTCAATCGCCCCGTTGCCGGGTGGTCTCAATATCGTACCCCCATCGCTGGCCTCTATTTATGCGGTGCGGGCGCGCATCCCGGCGGCGGCGTAACGGGAGCTCCCGGGCATAACTGCGCCCACCAGGTTCTGCGCGATCTGAAGAAGGGCAAGTTTAAGGAGGCCGTAGCGTGAGCGCAAACGGCCTTCCTAAAACCGCTGACTTCATCATCCTCGGCGCGGGCGTGATGGGAGCGTCCATCGCCTTCCATCTCGCCCGCCGCAACGCTGGGCGCATCGCCGTGATCGACAAAGAGCACGCTGGAAGCGGCGGCAGCGGCCGATCTTCCGCCGTGGTTCGCATGCACTACAGCTTTGCGCCAGAGGTTCAACTCGCTCTGATCAGCCTGAAGATTTTTCAGCACTGGCGCGAGATCGTCGGAGAGCCCGGGGAATTTCGCAAGACCGGTTTCGTGCGAATCGTTCATCCCCACGAAACCGAGTTGCTCAAACAAAACGTAACCATGCAGAAAAAGCTAGGCTCAAACGTCGAATTGCTCGATCGCCAGCAACTGAAACAGATCGAACCCGATTGGCAAGTCGACGAAGTGGAGCTAGCCGCCTACGAACCGGACTCTGGTTATGGCGATGGCAACGTCGTAGCAAACGACTTTCTAAGCCAGGCGCGCGAGTCAGGCGCAACTTATCTTTCGAAGACGCGGGCGACCAGTTTTCTGACCGAATCAGGTCGCATTCGCGGCATCCAAACCGATCAAGGCGAAATTCACGCGCCCGTCGTAATCGCGGCAACCGGCCCATGGACGCGTCCGCTCTTTCAATCCACGGGATTCGATCCACCCATCGAAACCGAATTTCACCAGGTGGCGATTCTAAAAAACGAAGCCTCCATGAAGCCAGGAGCTGCGTGCATCGACTCCGTCACTTCCACATATTTTCGTTCTGACGCGAGCGACAAATTTCTCATCGGCGATTTCTACGGCAAGCGTCCGGTAGATCCGGATCACTTTCCTCAGCGTCCCTCTGAAACCGATCTTGAGGACATCATCGAACGAAACGCGCGACGCGTTCCGAAAGTAGCCAACGCCGAGGTCATGCGGGGAGTGACGGGAGTCTATGATGTAACTCCCGATTCCCGCCCCTTACTCGGCCTCGTACGCGGCATCGACAACTTATATCTCTGCGCCGGCTTCTCCGGCATGGGGTTCAAGATCTCTCCCGCAATCGGTCTGGTGATGTCTGAACTGATTTTGGACGGCGACGCGAAGTCGGTGGACATCAGACCGTTTCGCCCGACGCGGTTCGCCGAGAGCGCGCCGATCAAAGCGCAGTGTGAGTACAAGGATGATTAGTCCGTTCTTCGATTTTCGAGATTTAGGTAATTCCACAGGAGCAAACTATGCCAAAGCAAGGAATTCTGGAGAGATTGAAGAATGGCCCCGTCCTCGGCGACGGCGGATACCTGCTTGAACTGGAAAAGCGCGGATGGGTGCGTCCCGGGCCGTTTACGCCGGAGGTCGCGATTGTCTATCCCGACGCTCTCCGCGAGCTCCACATCGAATTCCGAGAAGCCGGAGCCGAGGTCCTGCAGGCTCTCACGTTTTACGCCAGCCGCGACAAGCTCGCCACGGTCGGTCTCGAAGATCGCGTGGAAGACATCAACCGCAACGCAGTCCGCGTCGCGAAAGAAGTCGCAGGCGATCAATGCCTCGTCGCCGGCAATTTAAGCCTTACATGGATGTACGAGCCCCACAGCCCCGCGTCCTCCGATCGTGTTCGTCAAACCTTCGACGAGCAACTCAAAGTTCAGTGCGAAGAAGGAGTCGACTTCATCATCGGCGAAACATTTTCCTGGCTCGGTGAAGCGCTGCTCTGCGTCGAGCGTGCGAAAAAAACGGGACTGCCCGTCATGGTCACGATCTGCTTCGAGAACAAGGATGAAACCGCGGAGGGCACTGACGCAGCCACAGCCGCCAAAACCCTCCTCGATGCCGGAGCAGATATCGTTGGCATGAACTGCCTACGTCCGCCGCAACACATTCTCGGCCCCATGGAGCAAATGCGAAAAGCCGTCGACGGATATGTCGCCTGCCAGCCCGTCGCTTACACTACTCCGCCCGACAAACCCGATTTCACTAGTCTTCCCGAATTTCCTTATGCTCTCGACCCCCTGCAACTAACTCGCAAGCAAATGGGAGACTATGCTCGACAGGCCAAAGAGATCGGCATCAATTACATAGGTTCTTGCTGCGGATCCGTAGCAATGCACGTCCGTGAAATGGCGAAAGTACTGGGCAAACTTCCCGCCGAAAGCCGTATCTGGAAGAAGGGCGGCTCAAAACCAATGTCAGCCTACGAATATTATGACCACGATCAAATCAGCGTGAAGTAAACGCTTAAGCACTCTGCCTCATAGATCGCAACCAATAATAAAACCCCACCCGATTTCAGTTTTTGGGTGGGGTTTTGTTTTAACTAGCTGCTAGAGTGCCTTTTACTTCTGTGTAAAGGGCAAGCCGGGCAACGTCTCGGTGTGCTCCGACTTCACGGCACTCAGCAGGTTCGGATCGAGGCCCAGCGCCTTCACAATCGTTGGAGCGATCTGACGCGTCTCAACCTGATACACGAAAGTTGTAGCTTTGTACTTCGGGTTCGAGACAATCAGCAGGACATTCCGGTCATCATAAGCAAAGCCGCCATGCTCGGCAACTTTCTTCTTTCCCCCCGTGTACACGACTCCAACATTCGGAGCCACAATGATGTCCGGTGTACGCGAATCAGTTAGCGGATCGTTGAACTGTAGTGTGAGTGAAGGGCCGGAAAAGATTTCGCCCTGCCCAAAGATGTTTTCATTAGCGCTCAATGTAGCTACTGCCGCAGACGTCTGGCTCTGGTCCGTCAGCCAGAGCAGCGAAACATCGTCTTCGTCAGCTTGAGCAACCGGCAGACCAGGCCCAACTCCGTTCGGCGAGAGCACCTGCGATGGCGGTTCGTCCGAAGCATCGTCCGCCGGAATCCGAAGCACCCGATTCGGATCAATCGGCGATTGCCCGTGCTTTGCCGAGATGATGATTAGCGTCGAGTCCAACAACCCCTGCTTGTTTAACTCCGACACAAACTGTCCAATCGCGCCGTCTACGTACTGAACCTCCGCAAACAACGAATCGCTCGGAGTTCCCGTCGCGTCCAAGTACCCGCCGGTCAAATTGAGCGAAGGCTCGACCAGTTTCTGTCCCACGCTAACGGCCTGAAAATTCATACCGAATACACTCGGCACCGGAGCCGTAGCGCTGCCATCGTGCGTCTTGCCGTCAATCCAGTTCAGCACCGCCTGCACCTTGTACTGGTCATAGCAACGGATGTTCTGGAAACTGTCCGTCCAGGCATTGCTCGGTTGAGCCGCGCCAGGATCAGGCAGCGGACTGCAGCCTTGTACCGATGGAATCGGCACCGGAATCGAATTGATCTCAGGGGACCACAAATCATTGACGCCATCGCCACTCGGTCCGTTAGTGAAATCGTACGAAGGATGTTTGTCCGACCAAGCCGTATACCCTCCGGCATTCTTAACCACATTGAAAATCGTATTGGCCCGAATGAAGCTGTGCGGATACACCGGCGCGCAACCATTCTTCGGATCACGCGGCAGGTAGTCAGGATTGATTCCGTTGATGCCGGAACTACCGTCCGGTTTTCCGGAGTCCAGTTTCAAGTAGTTGTAGTCAATTTCTTCATCGAATCCAACTTGCGTGCCAATCACGCTCGGACAAAGTTTGGGCCCGCCCACAATGCCGTAAGGCGTCGTCTTCGCCGGAGGAGAAAGCGCGCGATCGTAGCTCACGTCGTAATACATACCCGCCGATCGTGGCGTCCCGCCCGTGATCTGGCCGACGAGGCCAGGAAAAGAATCGGATGGCTTCGGTGTCAAGGCTTGCAGATAATGCACTCCGGTCGCGGAAAGCGAAGCCAGATGTGGGCAGTAGGTTTGATTCTCATAGAGCGGAACGCCCTTGGCGCAATTCGCGAAATCCAGCGAGTGCATTCCATCGATGCTGATGAGGAGAACGTGTTGAATCTTGCTGTTTCCTTGCGCAGCGGCCGGTAAGGAAAACAAGCCTGCCAGCACCACCGAAAACAGTACGAGGGGGAGAAAGGGACGAACGGACAAAGTTAACCTCCTTTAATACTACAAAGGCTAGTATTTGCCGTCCTCGGAACCGTCTGGTTAATGCCATGTGAATAGCCGATGAAAAACATGTGAACGAAAAAGGGGCAGCCTTGGCTTTTGACTCAGTTCGCTGATCAACGGTCGCCGATTATTGTTCCGCCATTTCCGTTTGCAGCTGATTCCTCGGCGTCGCAACGATCGGCTTCTTTGCGCGGGCGGTCGTGATCGCAATGACGCTGACGAGCACCAAAAGCGTCCCCAGCAAGGTCCTCGGACCAACCGTCTCGCCGCCAATAAAATACCCCACGATGACGGCGACGACCGGATTAACGTAAGCATACGTGCCAACCTTGGTCGGCGACTCGTGATGGATGAGCCACACGTACGCCGTAAAGCCAACAATGGAACCCGCCACAATTAAGTAAGTAAGGGCGAACCACGCCGTGCGCGAGATGGCCTCGATCTGAAATCCGCGAAACTCGCGGGTCACCGCGGCCAAGACCGCCAGCATTATTCCTCCCGCCAGCATCTGAGCTCCGGCACTCATGGGTTTGGAAGCAGGCAGTGGCAGCTTGCGAGTAAGCGCCGAGGCGACCGACCAACTCATGGCCGCGACCACCAGCGCGAAGGCTCCCCGTCGATCGATTGGGACTTCGCCGAGACTCAATCCGCGACTAATCAGAACGGAAACACCTCCAATGCCAACCAGAAGCGCCACAGCGAGCCGTAGAGTCAGCTGCTGCGTACGAAGAATCACAATTTCCGAAAGCGCCATGAACACGGGAATAGTCGCCAGCATGACCGCTGCAATTCCCGAAGGCACGCGTTTCTCGGCCCAAAAGAGCAATCCGTAATCGACCACGAAAATACACACGGCGAGGCAGGAAGCGCCCAGCCATTCCCGGCGCGATGGCGATGGCGTCCCTCTGAGGCGCAGCCACCCGTACATAACAATACCCGCCGTGAAAAAACGCATGCTGGCTAAAAGAAAGGGCGGGACTTCGCGCACCCCGACCCGGATTGCCAGAAATGTCGAGCCCCAAACAAAGTAGATGATGGCAAACGCCAACAGAGTCTTCCACGTCGCTGGTCGAGGCGTAGCATCCATAGAAAATAGATACCGCTACGCCACGCAAAGACGCAGACTTTTTCGGCTCGACCCCTAGCGTTCGAACCTCACAAATTACACTAGGAAGATTATCGGACGACCAAGGTTACAGAATTAGAGTGCGCAGACGTTCCCTCCGTAGCGGTTACCAGTATGCCGCTATAAGTTCCGGGAATGGTCGATGGTTCAACAGTTTCTTTCTGCGATCCCGATTTGCTGGCATCGGCCTGAGAAGTCGCGGTAATCGTCACGCTCGCTGGGAGTCCACTCCCCACTTCCGGAGCCACATACAAGCCGTTGGCGTCGATCGTCCCTCCGTAGGCCGGAGCCACCTCCCAAGTCACAGTCGTATTGCTAGTGTTCGAGACCGTGGCCGTAAACTGTGCAGTTTGATTCGGCCATCCTGGGCTGTTGGCGTATAAGCTCGATGGAACGCCCGGCGCAACGGTGACGGTCACCGCCGGAGGACTACCACCGCCCCCTCCCCCGCTCACTCCACCACACGAAATCTCGATCGTGACTGCCAGACTGAGACACAGAAGAGCGATCGGGAGGCGGCGGCGCTGACTCCTTCGCTTCCTTCCTCGAATACCGACGAATGCTCCGGCCAGCCCGAAAGCCAGTGTTAGGAGCTTGCCGATTGCGACTTGGCGGGATGCCAAATCGCGGCTTTCCGCCAAAGAAGACTGCCCAAATCCTTCCACATGTATCCGCGGCCTCGACTGCCCGTTTTGATTTGGACCCTGCGTCGGTATCGTCAACGTTACCGTCGTTGTGCCTGTCCCCGCAGCGATCGAAGCCGGACTAAACTGGCAAGTGAATGTCGTATTGCCACAGGAGAGATTCACCGGAGCGCTGAAAGCCGCCCCCCCTACCGGAGTCGCTGTAAACGTATAAGTTGCAGTCTGTCCAGCCGCCACAATTTCTGTAGCACTGCCGGAACTGGTCCACGAGACGTCCGTGCCCACTGTCAGTGTCGCGGTCGATGTCGTATGAGTGATCGTGCCATCCGTGCCCTGAATCGCAAAATTAAACGCCCCGGTCGTTGGATTCGCCAGTGTCACCGTAAACGCTACGCCGCTCGCGGTTGGTACCAACGTCGGTGGCATTATGGCGCACGTCGCTGGAGGCGCGCCAATGCAAGTCAACGTGACGCTTCCGTTGTAACCATTCACCGCGGTCAATCTCCCGCTCCAGTTCACACTTTGATTCGCCACCGCGACATTCGGATTCGCTGTCACAGCGATGGCAAAGTCTGCTACGGCCTCCGTCACAGTTAAGTTGAACGTCTGTGCCTTGGCTGCGGGTGCGCCCGGCGTCGTCGCCGAAATGGTTACAATCTTTGGCCCGCCCACTGCAGCCCCGACGGCTGCGGTCACAATCAAAGTCACCGTGACCGGACTGGACGAGGTGGGGTTCACCGAACTCGCTGGCGAAAAGGCGCACGCCGTACCGCTAGGCAGACCCGAAGAACAACTCAGCGTAACCGTCCCAGCGAAACTGCCCGACGCTGTGACTTCAAACGTGGTAGCCGACGAAGTCCCCCCTTGGCCTACGGTTAACGAGTTGGGGTTGGGTGCTGTGAAATCGAAGTCAACGACGTGCAGTGTGATCGATGCATCGCGCGTAATCGTCTGCACATCGGTTCCAACCGCGTGTGCGTTGAAGCCGTAATCGCCCACAAGTCCCTCAGCGGTCAACGTGTAGGCCGCGGTCGGGATGGCACTCGTCGGCTGCAGAGCACAACTATTGGGAACTGCTCCGCTGCAACTCAAATTCACCGCACTCGCATATCCCCCTTGCGCGGTCAGAGTGCCGTTGAACGTCGCGGTTTGATTCGGAAAAATTGTTTGCGGCGAATTTGAAATCACATTCGTATAGTCCGGCGCGGTGGCAATCGCATAATTCCAGATGCCACGCCCATAAGTCGACGCCACGAGCGTTTTCGTGCCAGCGTCCGGATGGAACATCTGCAGCGCCGTCACCGGGGCATTTGGCAGAAACCCGGTCACGCCCGGCCCAGGCGCTGGCCCAACCTCTGTCCAACTCGGAGGCGCCGTCGTCGAACTCACAAAGACGCCCACATCCGTGCCGGCATAGACCACGGCCGCCTGCGCATCCACGAGAAGCGCGTTCACCGGCGCATCCGGCAGCGCCGTGGCCCCAACGCCCGTCCAGTCCGTCCACGTACTCGATCCCGCCGTCGTCGTTTTCCAAACGTGCGACGTTGGATACTGCGAGGTGCTGAACCCCATGATTCCGACGTAGGCTGTGCGGCCAGACGTGTCGGAACTGTCCATCGCCACCGACGAGATAGCATAGCCACCCGGATTGACGTTCTGCGTCACATTCGTCATCGGAGCGGCACCGGCGTTGGTCGTGACCCAGACTTCTCCGCCAGGGCTTCCGCTTAGCGGCCCGTAGCCGTTCGTGACCGCATAGACCACCGACGAGTTGCTGGGAACCTCATTCGGGCCGCCGGCGGCCAGCGCATTTACCAGGTTGATTTCTCCACCCGTACACGCTCCTGTTCCTAACGTGTCGAAGTCTCCGCTAAGCGCGAGCGGAGCACTTCCGCTCGTGCCGATGCGCCACACTCGGCAAGTTCCCACCAGTAGTTCGCTGCTATTTTGCGGATCTAATATATACGGCGTGTAGAACGCGCCCTGATCTCCTCCGAGATTGGCAGCGCTCACCACTTCGACAAATCCGTTGTCATTACAGGCTGTGCCGAGTTCGCACTTCAGAATCGTCAGGTATGGACTGGAAGCGAACCACTCGTTCGGATTCTCAGGGTTGATAGCATTGAACCCCCCATCGCCCCCAAGCGCATTTTGCCAAGTGCTATTGGCAGTTGCCGTACTCGTCTTTGGAGACCCGTTGTCCTGCGTCCCACCCAGCAGAATGTCGGCGCTAGTCGGGTGGATCGATACCGAAACGAACTCCGTCATCGAACCCAGGCTTTGGCTGAGGCTGTCGAATCCATTCGTGCCTGAGCAACTGCCGCTATTCAGATCGGCGTAACCGTCCAGAGTTCGGCTGATTCCGCCATCGTGCGCAAAGTATCCCGGCGATTTCCCGCTCGCCGCCATGAACGCGATGCCATGCTGATCAGGATGCACATGCGCCGGCGCCGCCAGCGGGCTGCAACCGTAGACATGCGTCAAATTGATCCAGTCCCCTTGCGAACAGACGGTTCCTCCGGTCAGCGTACATTTATAAAGATTGATCGCCCCAGCGTAGAGATCGGTAGCTCCCGTCCCATTCGGCATTGCCGCTAGTTCCAGGTTGTACCAACCCTGCTCGACGCCGCAACCGCTGTCCGCCGGACCAAACGCATCATCGCCGCAATTAGTGATGCCGTTGTCGGGAATCAGATTCCAGGTCGTGCCCCCGTTCCGTGACAGCCAAATACCATCATCAACCGCCGTCGGATTCCCCTCGAGATCCGGTTGCTCATCGACAACCCACACATACATCTCGTTGCGGCCCGGCACCACCGTGAACTCACCTCGATAAATCAGGCATGTGAAGGAATTCGCCCCCGCTGGGCAGTTCCCAGTCGCCAGACCCGCCGTTGGTTGCGCGCCCAGTCGCGTGAAGTGCTGGCCATCTGTCGACGAGTAAAGTCCATGACGCCGAATAAAGGCGTAAAACGTCCCAGCGTTGCCCTGGTTCGCGTTGTAAA
Organism: uncultured Acidobacteriaceae bacterium; assembly: GCA_963846085.1. Lineage (GTDB taxonomy): Bacteria > Acidobacteriota > Terriglobia > Terriglobales > Acidobacteriaceae > Acidiflorens. The sequence continues at coordinate 1,399,575 of CAWJUN010000001.1, forward strand.
AGACGGAGGTCGCCGATGCAGGAACCGCTCCATCCGACAGAATGACGCGATTCCATGTGACCCCTGCGTCTTGCGAAAAATACAACCCTCGCGCCGTCGAATTGCCATCCTCTTCTAAGCCGAGATCCAGCCCGTTGTCCCCGGCCGTCGCTGCGACCACAACATTAGGTAGAACCGTGCTGAACGCGATCTTGCTAAACCCCACTCCCACAAAAGACTGGCCCGTGCCCGCAGTCTGGATTTGCGTCCAGGTCGCTCCGCCATCGCTGGAGCGCAAGATCCCCAAACCGTAATAAGAATCACCGGAGCTGTTAGTTTCTCCCGTTCCCACCAGGATTACGTTGCTGTTCCCTGGCTGAAGCGCAATCGCACCCACCGCGAGCGTAGGTTGATCGTCGATCAAAGGCTTCCATGTCACCGCCGCCGGATTGGAATTCAAGCTCCCGGCGTTTGTCGACTTCCACAAGCCGCCATAAGCGCGCCACCCAGCAGAACCGTATTGCCTGACGTGTCGCTCGGGTCTATCACCACCGATGTAGCTCGTCCCGACACCCAGTTGTAATCCTGCTCTCCGTCACCAGTTGCGTCCGAGGCGAGCGGAGCAGGTCCAACCGACACCCACGGAGTTGAAGTCTCCGGCAAGCCGAATGCAAAACCCTCTGGAGCGCGACTGTACACGGCAGCCATCGCATTTGCGTATGCCGCTCGCGCCGTTCGCATCGCCATCTTTTGACGATAGGCGCGGAACCGGAGTTTGGCCGCCGATTCCCCCGAAGGCACCCTTCGACCGCGCTGGTTCCAGTTCCAGCTCAAATTATCCCGACGATCAGAACTTCGATCCTCCGCCTTTCGACCTGCTGACGACCAGCTTCCAGGCGGCTGTTGTCCGAGAGCACGCACTGAAAAACCTCCCAGCACAACTACGTCTGGAAAGATCGAGAACAAGAGCGCGAGAATCGCGAAACGAAAACTGCGCTGGAACATAGAATTTTGCGACGCCACTTTGTCGCGCCTCAACAACCCAGCGCAACCGATGAGTTTCAGGCATTCACAAAGAATTTCCACGTCCTCGAAAGGCTCCCGAACCTTAGTAGCCTTAGGGCTCTGCCTGAGCGGTGAGGTGAAAGTGCCGGCCAAAGCATCTGGGGGGGTTCGCTGACTTTGCTGACCATGATTTCCTTCGTGCACCTTCGTGAGATTAGTGGTGGCGAACCTTGCAAATTGAGTCCCCTCGTTTCCCTCGGTCCGCACCCGAAAAACGGCCCATCCGCTATACTGTTGAGGTATGTCCGTGATCAAAAACATCGGAGCGATCGCCCAGGGAATGAGCATTACCCTGCGGGAAATGTTTCAACCGTCTATCGTCGAAAATTATCCTGACGGTCCCGGCCCCACCAAGGGAGCGATGTTTCAGGAGCGTTTTCGCGGCATGCACGTCTTGCAGCGCGACGAAAATGGCTTGGAAAAGTGCGTCGCATGCTTCCTCTGTGCCGCGGCGTGCCCGGCAAATTGCATCTACATCGAAGCCGCAGAAAACACAGAAGAAAAACGGGTCTCCGGAGCCGAACGCTACGCCCAGGTTTATAACATCGATTACAATCGCTGCATCTTCTGTGGCTATTGCGTCGAGGCTTGCCCTACCGACGCGATAACGCACGGCCATGGATTTGAGCTGGCGACCTTCAACGCCAGCAATCTGGTCTATCGTAAAGAGCAAATGCTGGCCCCAGCCCCCGCTCATATGGGAGCCAACCAGATCTTTGGCCAATCCGAGGTTGACGCAGGCGTAAAAGCAACAGAAAGCTAGAATCCTCGAGATTTCCCGTCAGAACGCCGGTCCAGGGTGGAACGGTGTTGTTATACAAAACAGAGTCTGGGAGCGCACCCCGGTAGGTTGCTTCGTATTAGCGACCCCTAAAAGGTATTGCTTGGGCGGTACGACCTCTCTTATCCTCTAGTTAAGTTTGTCTGACACAGGGACTCCTTCCCCGAGTCCACACGAATTTTGCTTATTTTCAGAACGCTGAACGGAACGGGGCAATCGCTACAAATCCAGCTATGAATTCCAGCCTGAAGACTTTTTTGGCATCCCTGTGGTCAAAGCCTGACCCGGTCCTGGCGGGAGCAGGTCTAGCGGGCGAATTACTAGTGGCCAAAGTGCGGCTTTCGCTCGCTACCATTCTCCTGCTCATCCCCGCAATCAACACTGCTTTCTTTCCCGTGGACCGAACAGAAAGCATCGTTGGTCTAAGCCTTACGATTACCACCTTCGTAGTTTCCGTCTTTGTCTACTTCTTGCTGAGCCGTGAGTACAATCCATCTTGGCTGAGCTTTGCTAGCAGCGCCTTTGACGTCACCCTTATTAGTGGCGCGCTGGTGCTTTTTCTCCTCATGAACGAACCCCACACAGCCGTCAACAGCAAAGTTGTGTTTGAAGGCTATTTCCTGGCAATTGCTAGTACCAGTCTGCGCTACGACAAACGAGTCTGCATCACCGCTGGCTTATTAGCCTGTACAGAATATTGCGGGATCGTTTATTTCACCTCCAGACATTGGGATCTCAACAGTCCGATCTATTCCCCCTATTACTATGGAATCTTCGGTTGGTCGGCACAGATCTCGAGGCTGATCATCATGCTGATCGCCGCCGCCCTCAGCGTCGCGCTGGTGGCTCGCAGCCAGACGCTGCTCCAACTCGCAACCAGCGACCCGTTAACGGGACTCTTGAACCGCGGTTACGTCGACGATCGCTTCGCCATTGAACTCAGTCGTGCCCGCCGCTACCGCACTCCTCTAACAATCGCCGTGATCGACGCCGATCGCTTCAAATCGCTGAACGATACCTATGGCCATCCGATGGGCGACGTTGTCCTGCGCAAACTAGGAGAGATATTTCGCGAATCCTTCCGCCAAAGTGACACCGCTGGACGCTACGGTGGAGAGGAGTTCGTCGTAATCCTCCCCGAAACCGAGCTTGAGACAGCCCAGCAGAAGCTCGAGTCCGTGCGCGAGTTGGTGGCGCAAACTTCGTTCGAATCGCCCAAGCGTGGCCAAAAGGTTCAGGTCACGATCAGCGCAGGGTTGGCAAGTTTCCCCCAAGATGGAGAAACCACATCCGAACTCTTCGCCTTAGCCGACGATCGAATGTTTCGAGCGAAAAAAGAAGGCAGGAATTGCGTCGTCACCTCGAACGCAGGGTTGCCCGTTCACTGAGCCAGCGTGGCCGTCACTCGCCGTGGCCGCTCTGGCTTCGAACGCAAGTGATCCCTACGTTTTATGTGGTCTCAGCGCACGCCGTTTCGCGAGTGGACATTCTTTCTCGCGAATGCACCCGCACGATCAGAAGGCCGACCAGTACCGCGCTCAGCAGCATCGCCACTCTGATATAGATCCCCGCATGAAATGCCTGATCTCCGAAGGCGGTACGAATCAGCCCCGAGGAGGCGCTAACCGTGCAGAGCCCGAAATACGCTTTTTCCATCCATCCGCGCGAAACCAAATACAGCCACAGCAAGATCGACGACACTACCGTGAAGATCCCGCACAGTACCCAGGTGCTCGTCGCCACCGGTGTCACCAAGAGGCCGGTAGCGGGGCTCGCTCCGATCATCTGGCGGATCGCGATCCCGAGAAAGATCGCGGAATGCACCAGCGCGACAATAGCGCGCTTGCGGTTGGTGAGAATCGAAAAAGCGTCCATACCCTGAAACAACGATAGCGAACAATATGGCCAAGACGCTGTGATCTAGATCACGCCAGAACTCAGATCGCACCGCCAACAAAGCTCGGCAATCCGCCGTCATGCCCTTTTGACGGCGGATGGCTTTTTCAGTTATGTGGCGCGGGCGCCTTCGCCCGCGGCCGTTGAACTTGCGTTGATCAAACGTCACTAGGCCTCAAGCGAAACCACCGGTTGTGCCGAAAGAGCGCTCGCTTGCGCGCTCAGGTTGCCGCCAAGGGCAAACTGCTGCAACTCTTGCTGCAGTGTGGCATAGGCCTGTTGCGCAACCGCCGGCGTGCTCGATAAACCCATCTGGCTCGCCTGAGTGAGATCCTGCAACAGAGAATTCTGACTGGTTCCGTCGATGCCCGAAGTCGGCTCGCTGCCCAAGCCTCCCGTGCTAACGCGATGGTGATTGTGCAGGTGATTCCTGACGGGGCCACCCTTAGCTCGGAAGTCCCGCTGGATACTCGAGTAGTCTTTTTGTGCTGCGGTCAGATTACCCGACTTGAGATCGGACGCTAGTTGATTGAAGGGTTGCACGATTGAATTGGAGTTGGCCGCCGTAGACGCAGTCCCAGTCGCCGTCGAGCCAGAGGCTGTAGTAGCCGTGCTGCTGGACCCTGCCTGCGAAAACGCCTGCTGCAAAGTCGCAAACTCCGATTGCGCCGACGAAAGATTGCCCGACTGCAACGATTGGCCAAGTTGCTGGAACTCCTGTTGGATGGTGTTAGTCGCCGAACTTGACTGCGACGGACTGAAGATGCTGTTAGGAATACCGGATATCGACATTCATGTACCTCGCTGTGAAATTAAACTATGCCGCTAGCTCGAATACGTTTCGTTAGATGGACCGGCCAGGCTTGCGGCCTGCGAAAAATCCGCCATCAACCCACTCCTCGATAAGCACGGCAAATTCCATCCCACCTCGACTTGCAAATGAGTCATAAGCCACTACCTACGGCACTTATGAGCATCGTCCGTATCGCCCGGCTTTCTCCATGCGTCCTCCGGCAAAATATGCCGCTCGCAAACTCGGCAAGTCTTGCCCCGTGGGCGCTCGAATCCTTCAACCGAACTCCGCACCACACTAGAAAACATTGCAACCAAATTCAGAGACAGTACACTTATCCGCATGGCACGAAAATTCAAAGATCTGTCGGAGCGTGAGATTCTGGCGCTGGCAATCTCGCTCGAAGAAGAAGACGGACGCGTCTACGCGGACTTCGCCGAGGGCTTGCGCGAGACCTATCCAGCGACCGCAAAATTGTTCGACGACATGGGCGCCGAAGAATCAGAACATCGGGCCTCTCTCTTCCAGACCTATCGGACTCGCTTCGGTGAGCATATTCCGCTGATCCGGCGCGAAGATGTGAAGGGATTCATTCGTCGGCGCCCCATGTGGCTGACCCGTCCTCTAAAGATCGCCGACGCCCGCAAGCAGGCAGAACTGATGGAAATGGAGACACGCCAGTTCTATCGCAAAGCCATGGGACAGGTGACCGATGCGGGCATCCGCAAACTGCTAGGCGATCTCGAGGAGATCGAGCGCAAGCATCAAGTCGCAGCCGAGGCCATGTCCGAGAACATGGGCCCCGGCGTGAAAAAGACCGAAGAAGAAGCCCAGCGCCGGTTGTTTGTGCTGCAGATCGTCCAACCGGGCCTCGCGGGACTAATGGATGGTTCGGTATCAACCCTCGCGCCAGTATTCGCCGCCGCGTTCGCCACCAGAAGCAGCCATGATGCTTTTCTCGTCGGCCTCGCCGCTTCGATAGGCGCTGGCATTTCGATGGCCTTCGCCGAAGCGCTTTCCGATGACGGGTCGATGACAGGGCGCGGCCGTCCGATGCTGCGCGGCGCAGTCACGGGCTTAATGACGGCAGCCGGCGGTATCGGTCACACGCTCCCCTTCCTGCTGACCAACTTCCACGTAGCGTTTACCGCAGCGGTCATCATCGTCGCTCTGGAACTCGCTACCATCGCCTGGATTCGAAACCGCTATATGGATACGCCCCTCCTTTCCGCAGCGTTTCAGGTAGTAGTCGGTGGAGTGTTGGTCTTCGCCGTCGGTATTTGGATTGGCAGCTCCTGAACCGCCCGTGTGGTGCGGGCTCCCTCGCCCGCGGCTTTTGAGGTTGGTCTTCTTTTGTAAAGAGGGCACACTTGAGCGAAACCGCGGCGAGGTCAGCGGCGCACTTGGCCCTAGCCCATGACCTATGACATCGCAGTAATCGGTGGCGGAATCGTCGGCCTCTCGTTTGCCATGCATGCGAGCCAGACTTTCCCAGGCCTCCGCCTCGTCGTCCTCGAAAAAGAAGCGGGCCTCGCCCGCCATCAGACCGGCCACAACAGCGGAGTCATTCACAGCGGCGTCTATTACAGGCCCGGCTCGATGAAGGCGCGTCTCTGCGTCGCCGGCGCCCGCGAGATGGTGCAGTTCTGCTCCACCCACGCGATTCCCCACGAGGTTTGCGGAAAGCTGATCGTGGCAACGAACTCCGAAGAAGCCTCGCGCTTGGACGCCCTACTTGCGCGCGGCGTAGAAAATGGCCTCACAAGTCTTCGTTTGTTATCCCGTGACGAGATGCTCGAGTTTGAGCCGCATGTCGGCGGGGTTCGCGCTCTGCACGTACCTTCCACCGGCATCACCGATTACGCTGTCGTAACAGCCAAGTATGCGGAGATTGCCACGAACAGTGGCGCCGAGATCAAAACAGACGCGGCAGTCGCCGGATTTCATCCTTCAGGCAGCGCACCAAATAGCGTCGTCGTCCTAACCGCCGCCGGAGAATTCTCCGCTCGCTACGTCGTAAATTGCGCCGGCCTCTACAGCGATCGCGTCGCGCGACTGGCCGGCGATGATCCCGGAATGATCGTCGTTCCCTTTCGTGGCGAATACTACGACCTGGCGCCACCCCGACACTCATTGGTGCGAAATCTGATATACCCGGTCCCTGATCCTCGATATCCGTTTCTCGGTGTCCACTTCACCCGGCGAATTCACGGCAACATCGACGCCGGTCCCAATGCCGTACTAGCCTTTCGGCGTGAGGGCTACCGCTTTCGCAATTTCAACCTGGGCGAAACCATGGAGCTATTCTCCGACGCCGGGTTCCGTGGCATGGCGCGCATCCATTGGAAAAACGGCCTCCATGAGTTTCGCCGCTCGCTCCGCAAGAAAGAATTCGTTCGCTCCTGCCAGCGCCTCCTCCCCGAAGTGCGTATGGAAGATCTAACTCGCGGTGGGTCCGGCGTGCGCGCCCAAGCCGTCGCGCCGGATGGCTCGTTGGTAGACGACTTTCGATTCGTAGCGCGGGAGCCATTCTTGCACGTCCTAAACGTTCCGTCTCCTGCGGCGACAGCATCTCTGCCCATCGGACGCGAGATTCTGAAAATGGTCCCGGCCGAAATCCTAAAGAATTGATATGCGGAACCTGCGCAAGGACCGTGTAATCTAGACCTATCCCGATTGTTACTGGTTTGGAGAAAAATCGCATGGCGCAACGTCCGACCTCGAAAAAGAAATTTGCTGTTTTAGGTGCCGGGAAGATGGGCACAATTCTGCTTCAATCTTTCTTGCGCGACGGACTCATGTCTCCGACTCAAACTTGGGCGACGGTTGCGCACGCCGATCGTGCTCGAACGCTCAAAGCGAAATTGAAGGTGCACGCCGCCACCGACAACTCCGAGGCCGTGAAGAACGCTGACATCATCTTTCTCTGCGTTAAGCCACAAGTGGTAGCCGACGTCGTCCGTGAAATCCGCGCCCACCTGAACTCGAAGCAACTGATCATCTCTGTAGCCGCTTCTGTCCCTACCGACATGATCGAACGCGCCATGGAAAAAGAAGTTGCCGTGGTGCGGGCCATGCCCAACACTCCCTGCGTTTTAGGCGCAGGTATGACTGCTCTGTGCAAAGGTAAATTTGCCAGCAAACAGCATCTCGAAATCGCCACGAAGTTTTTCGATGCCGTGGGACGGACCGTAGTCGTCGACGAGAAGCACATGGATGCGGTCACCGGATTATCAGCCAGCGGCCCCGCGTATATCTACATCATTCTTGAGTCGCTCGCCGAGGCGGGAGTCAAAGTCGGTTTGCCGCGCGATGTCGCCACTTTATTGGCCGCTCAGACAACGATGGGCGCCGCCCGAGTGGTCCTGGAAACGGGAGATCATCCCGCCCTGTTGAAAGACGCTGTCACAACCCCAGCCGGATGCACCATCGACGGCATCATGGAATTGGAAGAGGGGAAACTGCGTGTAACGTTGATCAAAGCAGTTGTGAAAGCCGTGCAGCGCGCCAAAGAACTGGCTTTCTCGTAAGCGGACCACCTGCATTCACTTCGAAAAGCCGTGAATCGAATTCAGTTGCGGGTCAATTCTCCCTCGGTGATTCCCGCCAGCGTCACCAGCCGAATCACTCCTTGCGCATCTTCGAATATCAGCGCGGTATTGCCGTTGTTCACGACCCCGCTCACCAGATGACCATAGGCTCGCGGAATCCCGCCATGCGTCGCCTTCCCCTCATAGCGGGCCAGTTCTCCTTCTTTCATCCCGTTGACGCTGACGAAGCGAATCACGCCCTGCGGATCCTCGAACACCAATCCTGTGCCGATCGAATCCGGGATCACCGCAGCCAGTCGTCCGTAGGATTTCGGCACCGCACTCTGCATCGGCGCGCCCGCATACGCCACGGCCGCGTGATGTGTTCCGGTGACATATCCGGCAAGCAGTAAAAGCCCGCTGCAAGTAATTCCGACAACCGCTACTCTCTTCCACATCATCGTGCGCCCTCGAATCTAGATCTCAAAACTGAGTTATGGTTCCACCAGAATCTTGTGCATCATCCCCAAATCTTCATGTAACAAGATGTGGCAATGAAATACAAATGTGCCCGCTGTCGTCGGATCCCGAAAATCCATGCGAACCTTTACACTCGGATAAGGTCCGGTCCCCATCCAGAACGGAATCTCGATCGTGTCGCGCAAATCGTTATCCGGAACCCGCTTGCCATTCACCTCCAGAACCTTGAAATGAATCTGGTGTATATGAAAGGCGTGCGTCTCCAGTGCGCGGTTTTCGATCGTCCAATCCTCAACCGCTCCAACCTTGGTCGTGATCACCGGCTTCTCATCAGGCTCGAAAACCTTCTGCTTCTGCCCATCCACCGTAATGTAAAACTGGATCGGACCGTTGGTGCCTCCGAATTCTTCCGAGAAAAACAGCTTGCGCTCCGCCGTCACTTTGACATTTTCTAACTCGGAAAACTTTAAATCAGAAAACGATGCAGGAGTGCTGTTGTTTGGCATTTTGGTCGTAGGTTGAACAAGCGCTGTCTGAGCCAACACCGGCTGAGCCACTTGCTTCGCCGTCTGCTTCGCGTTCCCGTCGCCCACTTGGATATCCGCCAGAACAGCGGCGACGTCGGCGTTTCCCGTCGGCCCCGTGGAGTAAGACTGAGTGAAGAGAATTGCGCTGCTTCCAACCGGAGGAGCCGTCACGATAAATTCCGCGCGCCCGGCAGGGGGAATAAGAATGGTTTTCTCTTTTCTCGTTTTCGCCAGCGGATAACCATCCAGCGCGATCATTTCCAAATCTGTCGGCCTATCGTTGCTCAACACCTGCAACTCAAGAAAGTCCTGCAAGGATGCATTCGCCACCCGCCAGAACTGCTGTTCATTCGGCTGCATCTGGATAATCGGTTTCAGACCTACTGCCTGAGCAACCTGGAAGTTAATGGTCGTCTGGTAGGGACCAGGTATCCACGGCACAAGATATTGCTGCCGGATCACGAAGATATGTTCCGTCAGCCCAGCAACCTCAGGGCGATATTTCTCCATCCCTTCAACCACAATCGCGCCCGCCGCTCCCCCGTTCACCTGGAACTCCGTAAAGCCATGAATGTGCGGATGGTACCAGTACAAACCAGGCGGCTCCGTAGTCGGAATCTGCATGCTGAATTTAAATGCCGGTGTGCCCGGCTGAATAATCGTGTCGATCACATCATCCTGATGGCAAACCGGAGGCACATTCAAACCGTGGAAATGCACGTTCGTGGAATCGACCGTCGCCACGCCCCCGTCGCCGCAGGTTTGATCGGATGGTGCCATGTTCATCTTCATGGTCGACTTCATCGGATCGTTATCTTTTATGCGATTCGCCACCTCAAGTTTCAGAGTGTCCCCAGGATTCAAGCGCAGCGTTGGTGCTTCTTCGATCTGGCCCGCAGCATTGTATTTGTAGCAGTAGTGCGTATATCCGAATTCGTCAACCGAGTGCGCGAGTGTGAAGTTCGCTTTGAGTACTCCATTTTGCGAGGAAATAGCGAAAGGGTCGCTGACGACAGTTCCGGAAGTTGGTCGCGCCGGACAATCATCCGCCCGCAAATTCAGAAAAGAAAATCCACATATAACAATCAGCAGCGACCATTTGAGGCGGGACGGCATTTCAAACTCCTTAGGTTCGTGGTCAAATCTTGCAGATGATGTCCAGGTTTTCCTAGCAGGTTTTCCTAGAAAGACCTTGGCGGAAAACGGCCGATCGACAACAATCCCTGACTGTTCATTTCATTGAACGGCGAGGCCTTCACTTCTTCCAGCGAACAAGTCTGTCCACTCACCGTAAGACTTACGAGCGCGATTCCGGACGGTGCCCCGAACTCGGCGACGTAGACTCCTCCGCCGTTTCCAGTTGTGCTGGCCAAAGCGGCTCCTCCCAAGTAGGACCAGTTCGAGGATCGCCCTTTGATTCGTCCCGACTTGCAACCCACAGAAAGCGTGCCTTTTGTCTTATCAAAGAACATCACGCTCACCGCTGCCCCTTGCGTATTCACGATGTAAAGCACGCTCTCATCTGGACTCAGCATCACATTGCTGGAACTGATACTGTTCTTCGTGGTGTAAACCTTAGTTGTCGTCAACTTACCCGAGGAAATGTCGGAAACTTCGACGACAACAGACGTTGATGTATCTCCAAAAATCGCATAGTGGCCATCACTCGTGACGTCGATCGAATTTGGATAAGTCGCGTCCTGCGATTGCATCGTCGCTGTGGAATATTGTTTATCTCCGTGGGACACAGGCGGGCCATTCGAAATGTCGAACGACTCGATCGATCCATCCGTATACGTCGCGATCAGCATGTTCGCGTGAATTGCCATGCCGTTGATAATCCCACCCGCTAATCCCGAAACCGCCACATCATTCACAAACGTCAACGAGCATCCCGATTGAACCTGAAAGGTCCCGATCGTGTTGGAGTCGGTGAAGCTCGCGTACAAATACTGGCTGTTCATAGCCAGCCCAATCCCATTCGAGGTCCCGCCATCCGTCGGCGATCCCGTGGCACTCCCCCCGAGGGTAAGACTGGAAACGATAATTCCTGTAACTGTCGCCGTCGACGCCGCCGACGAATAAACGCACTGCTGGTTCCCGCTATTCAGCACGCTGAGCCGGTCGGCGCCAAAGAATCCCGCGACTGTGCCGAAACCTCCGGCGATCACCTCTTGTGCCAGAGTCAGCGCCCCATTTGGGCCGACGGAAAAAAAGCTGACCCCCGGATCGTCATTCGTAATCACATACTGACTCGCACCGAAGGCAACTCCTCTCACGACAAGAATGCCGACTGCAAGCACAGCGACGCGCCAAAACTGCATTGGGAAACACTGCTTCATAAGATTGCCCTTCGAGTGGAACCGACCCTTGCTGCAGTACAACACACAGCCGAACGGCGTACAAGAACTGCTATCGAAAATTCCGCAAAATAACACTACGTGTGCAAGTAGTTATCGTAAACAGGTAATGACTTCCTCACAAAGCGCGAACGTCACTCATAATTCCATACCGCGCAGAGCTATTTGGGCAAGCTGAAACTCAATGTGACGTCAGTCTCGAACGGCCAGAATCGCCTCTGCGAGCCGAAAGGCCTGTATCGCCACTTGTGCACCGCCTCGCTGGCCGCGCGCGCCAGAATGGCATTTCCCGTCACCGTACTGACCGTGGAAACAGTTCCCTCTTCATTTACTCGAACCTTGAGCTCGACATCTCCGGCGATGTGTGCGGCCAGGGCTTCAGCAGGATACTGCGGTTCGACACGCTCAAGTAGTCGCGATTCCGCATCCGCAGGAGACAGCCATATGCTATGTGCCACCTTATCCGCAGACGTATTCGTGCGCGGGTTCACGGGAGTAGCGATTTGCGTGGTCGAAGCGGCTTGGACGACAGAATTGTTCGTTGTACTGAGTGCATCTCTATTCGCCACCGCATGAGTGGCTCCGTTCCCTTGGCTTGCAGACGGCTTCATGCGGAAGACTACCTTACCTTTTTCGTAAACCACGAGCTCGTCGCTTTCTTGAGCTCCAGATTTTCCTTTGACCGCTTTCGCAGAAGCTCTTTCTTTCGCATTTTGCGCGGAGGCAGAATTCAAAGAGCTAGCATGGGTCGCAACCGAACCGTGTTCGCTTGCACAACTAGCTTCTGTTCCCATGCAGTTATCAGCCTGCGGGCCTTGGCTTGAAGAGGGCGATTCCGATGTCTGCCTTCGAGAGAAACTCAGCCATCCCATGCGCGAGCCAATCATGAAACTCAGAGCGACGGTGGCGAGGATCGTGAATCCTCCCAGAACCAAAGCCCAAGTTTCGTAAGGAGGCCGTTGCACCACCGCTGCCGCCGCCCTGGGCTCAGCCGGCTCGGAGTGATTCACACCGGAATCAAACAAAGTAATCCCGCGAGCAATCGGTCCTTCGGTTTCAATCTCCGCAGTATCGAACGGTGATGGCCCCTCGCTCCCAACCGTCACAGCCTTGGGCCTACGATCGATCCGGCGTGGCGGCCGTTCCGTTGCCGACCGACGAAGCAGGGCGCACTGCGCGGCGAAATTCTCGAGAACTTCTTGCTCGTGGTTCGAAAAAGCGGCTGGAGACGGCGAGAAAACTTCCAGAACGCCGATGAACTCTGAGCTGATTCCGTTATCGAAGACCGGCACGATTAAAATGGATCGAATCCCAAGCCGTCGCGAAACAATCGGGTCGATCCGCGGATCGAATTCCGTATCCACGGAAAGCTGCGGCTGGCGAGTCTCCAGGCACGCGCCAGAAAGTCCGTCACGCGTATTGATCGGCACGCCCAATCCGGGGGCTGACGGCCCCGTAGAGGCCCGGCAGACCATCTCGCCACCGCGGAATAAGGCGAGCGCAGCGGACGAAGCGTCGGTCGCTTCCGCTGCCCGCACCACAACCTCATTAAGCACAAGATCGAGAGCGAGGTCTGGCGGTAAACCGGCAAGAATGTGCTCCTCAAGATCGCGGGTCGCGTTGGAGTGCCCATCCTCGGGAAAAAACTCGGACCTGGCCATAGATTGCGGGAACAGGAATGTTCCGGCCCCTCCACTGAAGCGCCAAAGCAATAACAAGAGGGGAGTTTCCCGCGAAATCCGGGGGAAGTCAATTGCACAAAAAGGCCGTATTCCTGAATCCAAAGGGATACACAATCGCCGCGAATCGACCACACCAGCCCACAAAGCTCGCGGGCGGCGATGACCCACAAACCACAGCCGTGCCACGGTTGTCCCGCACGACTATTGCCCCGTCTCGTGGAAGACGGCGGGACCCGTGACCCCCGTAGCAGTAGCATTGATCGTTACCGGCTTTGGGGACGGCGGCAGAGTGTACATCTCGCCCGCCGTACCGTTGGTCCCCGTTAGAATCGGATTCGGACCCGAGAATGTTCCTCCCGCGTTTCCATCCGAAAACGCCACGCTATTGCCCGAGACGGGATTGCCGTACTGGTCGGTCACCAAAACTGTGAGCGCCGTCGGCAATTGCGTCCCCGCCTTGCCAGTCTGGTTGTTTCCGGCAGTCACAGCGATCGTAGCCGCGGGACCGGCCACCGAGTACTCGACATAAGAAATGTTCTTGAAGCCCGTCGCACTTCCCGTCACAGTGATCGTCCCGACCGTCGTCGGCAACTGCAGCATGGTCCGAGCCATCCCGTTGGCATCGCTTACCACGGATACAGGCGTCGGAATCGCGCCCTTGTTGGCCGTGAAAGTCACCGTGATCCCCGCGACTCCGTTCTTATAAACATCCTGCGCCTGCACAACCAAAGGATTCGCCAAGGTAGATCCCGCCGCGCCCGTTTGCTTCGCTCCGCCGAAGGCGATGATCTTGATCGCGCTCCCCGTCGTTGCCGTCGCCGTGATCGTCGCGTTGCCAAAGCCCGTACCCGACGCGGTCAGGTTGTAGGTGCCCGCCTTCTTGGGAACTGTATATGTCGTCGACACGTTGCCGTTCGAGTCCGTGACCGCCGATGTGGGATTGAAGACTCCCCCCTTGTTGCCATCACTAAAGGCGACGGTCGCGCCCACATCGGGTTGTCCCGTGTATGGATCGGCAACCTGCACCTGGATCGGCGCAGCCAATGCCGTTCCAACCGTTGCGCTTTGCCCATTCCCGCCAGTAACCGTCGCGGCGTGGAAAAGTCCGTAAACCTCCACGCTCTTCTGCGTCGGAATATAGACCCTGCCGTTCGCTACGGTCTGGGTTATAAAATGACCGACCGGCGGCAACTTGTCGCGACCGCCAGGAGCTTGGCTCGTTGTGTAAAGCAAGTTAAGAGAAGTGGCGTCGAATGCAAGCATCTGACCCGTGATCGTCCACAGGATGCCATTGCTGTTTCCATTCGCCGAGATCGACGGTGAATGCCCGCCCGCATATTTTCCCGCAGTCTGCAACGGTGTGCCGGGAGGATTCCCCAACATTCCACCCGCAATCGGATACGCCAAAATCGGCGAACCGTTCGGCGCAAAATACACGGTGTTATTCCAATATGTAGATGAGCCGAACTGAACGTCCTTGACTGTGCTTTGGCTCTCCCCCGGAATCAGGGCAAATTCCTGGATCACTCCACTGTCGTTAACCTCGTACATTCCCAACTGGTCTCGGTTCAGTACATATACGAACCCCTGTTTCCCGCTGGCAACCAACATGTGAGGGTAGGGCCCCGGTTGGTCCGGAAGAATCAGCGTGCCCGTAGAACTCAGATCCAGATCGTTGACATTCAGAAAGCCGACGTCGTAAGGAGTGAAATAGTCCGCGATTGTTAGATCGGGCGCGAGTTTTACCACGCTGTTGCAGTACGTCTGGCCGCCCGTCGGCACATCAAACCCGTGAATGCCGGCTTCCGCGGTCTCAATCAAAATATTTCCTTGCTCGTCAGCCGCGAGTCCAACGCCAGCCTGCCAAACCGAAGTCAATCCATAATCCGGCGAAGTGTTGAAGACACCAAGTTGCGTCAAACTCGAAGCGCTGTACGAAAGCACCCAACCGGTGTCTCCATCATTACAGGAATTTGAGCCGAAGCCCATATAGATGACGCCGTTGAGCAGCAAAAGTCCCGGCCGATTTTTCTCATGCAGACTGTTAAAATTTGTGACAGTTCCCTTATTGCTCACACTCTGCGCCTGAATTAAAACCGGGCTGCCTGGCAGATCAAATCCGGTTGTAATGTCGATCGCGTGCAAGTGATGGCGAACCGTGCCGTTCAGTTCCGTCTTCGCTACCAGGTACATCGTGTTCGCGCTTGGATCAATTACCGGAGTCGAGACGATTCCTTCCTGGTTGAATCCCGGGCCAGTCCCGCATGGCAGATACTTAGCGCTGGCGGTTGTGCCGCCATAAAGTTCGCTCGCGTACCACAACTGCGCCCCAGTGTCGGCATCGATTGCGTAGACCGAATCCGCCTGCGTGGCGACATAAACTACGTTATGCGCCCCTTGGCCTGGAATGTTCACATTGGGCATATACAAAGGCTGGCCCATAATGACGTAGTCGACCGGAACACTGAAAAGGTGTCCAAAGCTATTCTTATTGACGTTGGCCGGAGTGAGCAAAGTTTCCTGAGTATTGGCGTTGTCGCGCGCGTTATCGACGCGGCTGGTCGGAATCTGCGGCTGCGCGAACGACGGCGTCTGAAAAGCACTCAAAACCAGAAAAAGGGTCAGTCCAACTAGTCGCACGACAAGCCTAGGGGACTCCGAGCGATCTGCTGCCTCGAAACATGGGACAGATCGGTTGCTTCTATAAAGACAAAAATGGCGCATAGCCTACCGCCTCCGGGAAACTGAAACCTAAAAGTTTCTATACTAGGAGCATTTGGGGGACCTTGGGGAAGGAACTTCGACGACATCAGACAATCGAATCAACTCAAACGATCCAAGCGAGTTATACACTGAACCGCGCTCACATTTCAATCGCAGTTTTCGTTGGATATAGGCAAAACCTTGCACATCCTCTCTGATAAGCTCTCACTAATGTCATTCGAAGAAAGACGATCGTCCTTTCGCGAGTCTCTCTAGGCAAGGGTTTTTCCGCGCTCCGCCGACGCAAATTCCCCTTAGATTTGATCAATAGTCAGTAAGCAACCCTATATTCCTGCCGTCTGTGACATTCAAATTCCCATTCCCGGTCTGACGAATTCAGATAACTCGCTCAATTGGGTTTAAGCGAGAAAAAGGCTGCTACAGTAATCGTGCACACCGTCGAGCCGGATGTGCGACAAATCTTGCCATCAACATCAAGGAGAAGGCTCGCCATGCGTATCGCGGTGGTTGGTTCCGGCTACGTGGGACTGGTAACGGGAACGTGCTTTGCAGATCTGGGACACGACGTGGTCCTGGTTGATAATGACGAAAACAAATTGGCGGCGCTGCGAGACGGCGCTGTGCCCATCCATGAAAAATTTCTTCCCGAATTGCTGGCGCGTCATCGCGGTGCGCGCATCCAGTTTTCCGGCGACCTGCCGCAAGCAACGCGCGACAGCGACGCAGTGTTCATTGCGGTTGGCACGCCCCCCACCGAAAGTGGCGATGCCGATCTGTCCTACGTCGAATCAGTAGCACGTGAGATTTCCGGCGGCATCGACGGTTACACGGTTGTGGTTGAAAAAAGCACCGTCCCCGTCTACACCAGCCAGTGGATACGCACCATCATTACAAGAAACGGGGCCTCGCCCGCAAATTTCGATGTGGCTTCCAATCCTGAATTCTTGCGCGAAGGGACGGCGGTCACCGATTTTCTCTATCCCGACCGCATCGTTGTCGGAGTCGAAAGCGAGCGCGCTGCCGAGACTATGCGCGAACTCTATCAGCCCTTGACCAGCGGATGGTACTACGGGCGGGCTGACGCGATCCCGCGTCCCGAGGCGGCGAAGATTCCACCCCGACTCATCATCACATCCACCAAGAGCGCCGAACTCATCAAGCACGCCTCCAACGCATTTCTGGCGATGAAGATTTCGTTCGTCAACGCCGTCGCCTCCATTTGCGAGTCGGTCGGCGCCAATGTGCAACAGGTCTGCGACGGCATCGGAACGGATTCGCGCATTGGGCCGCGCTTCTTGAATCCCGGAATCGGCTACGGTGGATCCTGCTTCCCGAAAGATCTGATGGCCTTCCGTGCCGTGGCTAAAGAAAGTGGATACGATTTTCGTCTACTCGAAGAAGTCCACCGCATCAACGAAGAACAGCGGCACCGTTTTATGCGCAAGGTTCGCGGCGTATTGTGGACCTTGCGCGGCAAGCGACTGGGCGTCCTTGGACTCGCCTTCAAGGGTGGAACCGACGACATCCGGGAGTCTCCCGCGATGCTCCTCGTCCAGGAACTGTTACGCGAGGGCTGCCACATCTGCGCCTACGATCCGGCCGCCATGGATCGTGCCCGCGAAATACTCACCTCCGGTGTCGAGTTTGCCTGCGACGCGTACGAGACTGCGGCCGGCGCAGATGCCCTGTTGATCTTGACGGAATGGGAAGAGTTCGCCGCCCTCGATCTGGATCGCCTGCGCTCGCTGGTAAAATATCCGATCGTGCTCGATGGACGGAATTTGTATGATCCGGCGGTAATGTTGGAGCACGGATTTTCTTACTACAGCGTTGGGCGCCCGGCCGCGTTGACCGAGGAAGTTCCTTCGTTTTCCAAAATAAGGGAGCGGGCTTGAACGGATGAACAAAATAAACAAGATGCCAACCATCGCCGGTGAATCAGATCAGGCAAGCCACGCATGATGAAGCGCGCCCTGGTAACGGGAGGTGCCGGCTTCCTCGGTTCGCATCTTTGCGACGGATTACTGGGTGAGGGCTATTCGGTCATCGCCGCCGACAACTTGCTCACTGGAAATGTAGCCAACATCGAGCACCTCCGCAACGATCCGCGTTTCGAATTCGTCGAGAAGGATGTTTGCCAGCCCGCGGAGTGGGGCGCGCTCGACTATGTCTTTCATTTTGCCAGTCCAGCCAGTCCCGTGGACTACGCCGACCACGGCATCGAAACCCTGCAGGTAGGTTCCTACGGCACCTTCCAAGCATTGGAAGCGGCACGACGTTCAGGCGCCAAGTTCATGATGGCATCGACTTCGGAATGCTACGGTGATCCCCTCGTGCATCCTCAGCCAGAAACCTATTGGGGAAACGTAAACCCGATCGGGCCGCGCTCAGTCTACGACGAAGCCAAGCGCTTTTCGGAAGCCGTGACCGCCGCCTACCATCGCTATCACCAGGTCGACACCCGGATTCTTCGCATCTTCAACACCTACGGACCGCGTATGCAGATCAACGATGGCCGCGTGATCCCGAATTTTATGTGGCAGGCTCTCCGTGGCAAAGATCTGACTGTCTATGGCGACGGCAGCCAGACCCGCAGCTTTTGCTATGTTAGCGATGAGGTCGATGGCATCCTGCGGCTCTCTCGATCGTCTGAGCACTTGCCCGTCAATGTCGGAAATCCAACAGAATTCACCATTCTCGAGTGCGCCCAGAAAGTCATCGCGACCACCGCATCCGCCAGCCAGATCAAGTTCGAACCCCTCCCTCAGGACGACCCCAAGCAGAGACGTCCCGACATTTCCAAGGCCCAGCGTCTCCTGCAGTGGACGCCCCAAGTCGATTTGGAAAGTGGCCTGAAGCTCTCCCTGGCTTATTTCCGCCAGGCCGTCGCCGAAAAAGAAAGAAAACCTCTTGCCTGAGCGAACTACACCGGGCAAACGCCATTATTCGAATTATGATTTCCAGCCGCCCTACTGCACGCCCTTGGCGTCGAGGAATTTCCCGTATCTCTGATCCACCCTCTGAATATGGTTGGTCAACCAACCTTGCAAGAACTTCATCAGGTCGGGAGTAATGCTACAAGCTCCTTCGTCGAAGTCTTTCTTGAACGCCAGAACTTTGTCGGTGAGTGCTTTGTGTTCCGCCAAATGGCTAATCAGGTGGGGATACTCGTTCGCCATCATTAGTTTTTCTTCCGCCGCAAAGTGCTGGGCCGTGTAGTTGATCAATCGCCGCAGCACCTCCCCCAGCACATCCCTGCCGTGCCCGGATCGCATGGCCGTATTCAGTTCTCGCATGATGTCGAATAGCTGCTTATGCTGCGCATCCATGGCTGCATTCTTGACACTATATTCAGCCGTCCACTCGAATGCTGCGCCCATCGAAACCTCCAGAGAGCTTGAATGACCCTCCAGCGTCAGCCTAGATAAATTGTGGCGGGGATCCCAGATCACTGTGGAACGTATGCGGAAGGATGCGTCTCAAGGCAGCGCGAGAAAATTGACTCGCTACTACAGTTAGCTTTCAATCTCAGAAGCGGTCACGTTCAGCGAGGTTGTTCGTCCAACGCCGGCCCCGCTGCCAGCACAGCAAGCAACCGCAGAATTTCTTCGCGTTCAGCTGTGTCGCGAAAAACAAAACGAACACCCATGCCAAAACCTGGATGCGTGGCGAGCACTTTGCCCCTGATCTTGAATTTCGCGTCCACGGTCCGCACCAGAATCTCCACTCCCGACTGTCCCGAGAGCGGCGACGGCATTTCAACGTAACAGCCGCCTTCGCTTATATCCGACAACGTGCAGCGATTCGGCACGCTCGTCCCCAGACGGTAAACTTCCGCTCCCAGCTTGCACGCAAAGCGGCGTTCACCACGGCGGTTTCCGGCGTTCGTCACCAACGTTGCTTCTCGCGCGGCGGGCCCAGGCTCGCTCTTCGGTTGCGAAACGTGATGGGATTGGGTGGCGAACGATGGCGCGCCAGATAACTTGCTGCTCGCCGGCTGCGGTGACACGCCCTGCGCAACTTGCAGGTTGTTCTGCTGTAGCCACGTTTGGATCAGACGCCTCGAAGATTGCGGCACGTCCAGGAAACGGATGCCCGTACGTCCGTTCGCCTCTTGCCATGCGACCTCTCCCGAAAGCCGCACCAGTTGCTTCTGACCCGGGAGTGCGAACTCGAAATACACCTTGCAGGAGGTCGGAAGTCGGCTTGAGCTTTGGATCGACGTCCCGCCATCACTCAGATCAGCCATCACGGCGTTCATCTCGGGCGCTCCGGGGTAGGCGACGCTGGCCGTCGAATTAACCGGAGTCCGTGGTGCCCGTCGGCGTTCACGCCGCATCAGTCCCCGCGCCGCTCGCAGACTGATGCGCGTGCGCTCCGGCGAAAGCGGGCGATACAAAACAAAATTCGCTCCCAGTCCGAACACCGGGCGCGCGTTAAAATCGCTGTCGACCACGGCCACCAACATACTGGTTCGATTCTTAGCGGACTGCCTCAGCCGCGATAGGAATTCCTCGGAACTTTGATCGGCACGATAGTCGAGTACAACGACATCGAAATGCTGGCTCTCCACTAATTCGTTCCCTCGTGTCATTGACGGCGTGTGTTCCGCCACCAATCCCAGCTCCGATAGGATCATCATCAACAACTTAGCGGAGTTCTGATCCGGACACACCACGAGAGCTCGTAAATCCATAGTGAGAGGATCGTACGAGAGGGTACATGCTCAGGACAAGTTACCTGTGTCATTGTGCTATCGGTCTGGGATTTCTACAGCTCCTCCGCCACCCCGGCGAACTCTCGGAACAGCCGGCCTTCAGAAAACCCTCCCAGCGGGGCATAGGAAGCCTCGCGTTCCAGCGCATCCTTGGGGCAACTCCAGCGCCGCGATTGCGCAGAGGTAACCATCACAATCGCACCTTTCGTTATCTGTTACTTCCCCCCAAGCCTCGATATGCTCGCTGGACGTTGGTAATGAGGTTTAGTCGGCGCTTCGCAGTCCGCATCCAGTGAACTGAAACCTGCGCAGCTAAGAAAAGGTGATTGGATCGACACAGCCTTCTCGCCAACGTTGCAGCACGCTTGTAACTCTCCCGGAATTACCTTACGAAAAGCCAGTGTACAAAGGGACCGTGTACCCCGGTACTTTGACGGGCCGGGAGACTGTTCCTACCATCGGGTTAGTGGGTCCGGTTTTCAGTAGGACGATCGACCTCGTCTGCGACATGAATACGAGAGGCCGCGAAATTTGTTTCGCGGCAGATATCGAATCTGTTTGGCTGAGCGGCGAGCCGCTGGGGAACGGCAATTCTTTATGAGAAGCCTGAAAAGAAACACGGGACGCGGCAGGCGCGGAGAACGCGGCTTCAGTTTGATCGAGATGCTAACGGTCGTCGCCATCGTCATCATCATGGCATCCGTCACTTTCATCAGCATGGTCCCCGTGATGAAGCAATACCGAGTGAGCAATGCCTACAACTTGACCCTCGCGGCCATGCGCCAGGCTCGCGATAACGCAGTTTCGCAACGGACCTCCTACTCTGTCACCTTCACGCATACCGCGACCCTGAACAGTATTTCTGTCGCCCCCACGCTATCCACCTTTCAGGGCGCTCAGAACACCGTCACTTACACCTTGCCCACCGATGTCTCGTTTCTCGCGCAATCGGGTTTGCCCACACCCGGCCCCGATAACTACGGCACGGGCTCGACTGCAATCGACTTTGGATACACCGCAAATGGCGTCGGCACAGGCGGCCAATCAACCATCTACTTCTGCCCCGACGGATCTGCCCAGGACGCTGAGGGCACGGCGGGACAATGCGCTGGCAGCTGGGATGGCGGCGTTATCTACATCGCCCGCGCCGGCGACTTCATGAGTTCTCGCGCCATCACACTCTGGGGTGGCACCGGCCGCGTTCGCGGATGGCGGATCTACAGCAACGGAGTGGGAGGTTATCAATGGGTGCGTCAATGATCAGGCGTGGGCGAATTTCTCGAACTCCGGCGCAGTCCCAGAGTGGCTTTTCCTTGATTGAAGTCGTGATCTCGATGGCCATCCTGTCCGTCGGACTCGTCAGTCTACTCGGCGTCTTCGGACTCGCTATGGCCTCAACCCAAACTTCACAGCAAGACCTCATCGCCAAGCAATTGGCGAATGAAGCGCTCGAGAGCATTGTCACCGCCCGCAACACGACACAGATCGCGTGGGACGACATCCAGAATACCGGGTCCACCTGTGCTGACGGCAGCGGCGGTTGCGGCATCTTCGCCAACGGTGCTCAACCGATCTATCAGGCGCTGACGACCACCGGTGCGGGCAGTTGTTCGAAATACCTCGGCATTATCGGTACTACCTGTGACAGCGGCCAGCCTATCCAGACTCTCACCGAGCCTGGCCCTGACGGAATCTACGGCACTTCGGACGATGTCTCCGTCCCCCTCACCGGTTATCAACGCACCATTCTGATCTCACAGGTCACCGACTCAAACGGTGTAGTGCAAGGTTCGCTCCGTGCCGTGAATGTCACCGTTCAGTATCAGACCGCTCAGATGAGCGTGGCGAAAAGCTACATCTTGAGCACATTAATTTCGAGTTATCAGTAAAAGGGGACTCATGGGCGACCGCACTAAGCGCGAGAGTGGATTCAGTCTGCTGGAGATGATCATCGCCATGGCACTCGGCATGATCGTACTAGGCGCCGCCGTGCAGCTGTATACCCAGGGCGTCGGCGCGACCTTCAAAGTTTCACAGCGCGCCGAGATGCAGCAGGATTTTCGCGCCGCCTCGAACATGCTGCTGCGTGACTTGAGCATGGCCGGCGCCGGCTTGGGAAACAATACCGCGATTGCCTTGCCCAGCGTTGCCACTCCGCGCTATGGCTGCGATCAATCGACCTGTCACTTGGGCACTGCCAACACCTCGCCCGGCCTTTACCCTCTGCAAAGCACCACACCCTTTTTCTATGGATTGCTTCCGGGCTTTCAACAGGGGCCGACGATCCACACCGGCTACCCCACCGACACCATCACGGTGGCCTATACCGACACCAACTTTTATCTGAATTGCTACACCGCCACAGTAACCTCTTTAGGAGTGGTGCAGTTCGCGTTACCCACAACGCTGCCCGCCAATTGTCTGCCGAATGGCGTCACCTCACCGCAAGCCGTGAACGACTCCGTTGTCGGACTGACTATCGGTGATCTCGTCTATGTTTCGCTAAGCAGCACTCCTGTCGTCGTCGAAGTTACTGGCGCGCCCACCGCGACCGGCACAAACACTTATAGCGTGCCCTTCGCCAATAACGATGTCTTGAAGATGAATCAGACCGTCGCCGGCAAGGGCATGAACGCCGCCGCCGTGGGCGCTTCCGGCACCAGCCCCACGCGCGTCTTTGTCATCACCTATTACATCGACAACACTCTGAACCCGCCCCGCCTCATGCGTCAGGTGAGTGGACACAGTCCCATGCCCGTGGCTGAGAACGTGGTTTACATGCAATTCAACTACGACCTCTTCAATGACAGCACAAATTCCGTAGCGGTCGCCTGCACAAATCCGGGCGCCGCCGCCGACGGATGCTCCGGCCTTTCCACCGGGCTGCCACCCAACGAGATCACCAAGATCAATATTGCGCACATGGCCATGAACAGCACCCTGAAAGGCGCTCAGGGCGGCTTCCAGGGATTGGATCTCGTCACCTCGGTCAGTGCCCGCGATCTGACTTACAACAACAGTTATCCGATTGGCCCCTAAACGGGAAGACTCACGCACATGCACACGATGCTGAGCAGAGTATTGAGGAGTGTTATGGAGAGATACAGAATGAAAAGCAAGAGACACACCCGGGGATTTACGTTGATCGCATCTTTGATGATGCTCTTGCTGCTTTCGGGTCTCGCAATCGGCCTCATGCTGATGGTCAATACCGAAGGCAAGGTTGGAGGCACCGATCTGCAGAACAACGCAGCCTTTGCCAGCGCCGAGGGCGGAGTCGAGAAAATGACCTCCGACTTGGCTGCCACCTTCCAGAACGCGCTCTCGCCGACCGCCGCGCAAATTTGCGCGCTGGGCGCCACTTCCATGCAGCCCAGTCTGCCTGCCGTGACTTGGTCGAACTATCAGGTAACTCCCGGCCAACTCGGCGCGGCCTGCCCCTCCACCATGACCACGCAGTGGGGAACCATTACCTCCGGTTCAAACCAGGGTCTTTGGGCTCAGATCATCCCTGTGAATATGTTAGCCACCGCCGCTCTGCCCGGCGGCCAGGAAGTGAGCATGGTCCGGAACGCGCAAGTCGCGTTGATTCCCGTCTTCCAGTTCGGAGCTTTTTCCGAAAGCGATTTGTCCTTCTTTAGCGGTCCCGATTTCACCGTCAGCGGCCCCATCCACACCAACGGCGATTTGTATCCCTTCGTCGGACCGGGATCAAACCTCAGCTTCCACAACCAGGTATCTGCCTACGGCAACGTTGTCCGCACCCAGTTAGCCAACGGCTGGAATCCCGCTACCAACTACAACGGCACGGTCTGGATGCCGACCGCCCAGGGCGGTTGCACCACCCTGAACGCCGCCGGTAATTGCACCGCCATGGACTCGCCCGGCAGTGGAACCTTCAGCACCACCTACGGCGATGGCAGCACCCAGACGGTTGGCGGACCCGCTCCGCCAGCAACATACAACACGAGCGTTTGGAATACTTTTTCCAAGACGACCACGAACCACATGCTCGTCAACGGAAACTACGGCAGCACCGTCTATCAGGGAACTGGTGGCACAAAACTGTCGATGCCCTTCGTCGGCGGTGGAGCTCTGCCCTTTCAGATCATTCGCCGACCCCCGTCCACCGAGTCGGCAACCTCGCCCCTTGGCCAGTCGCGTGAATACAATCTGGCTCAGATTCACGTACTCATAAGCGACAGTCCGTCCGAACTGCCCGGCGGCGCAGCCGACTCGAATAACATCCGGCTCGCCAATGTAACCACGGCACAGGCTGCGGCATCGGGCACCACCGCCAGCTATCCCTTCGGCGTTCCTATGAATTCCACGGCGCTTCCCGCTGGCTATCCGGCCCCGCCCAGTGGCACTCAATGGAACCTGTACTTCGCCTCCGCCTCGAATGGCGTTCCCGTTCCGTCCACTTGCTCGGTCACTACTGATGTCTGCACGCAGGCCGACTGGCAATATGCGCCCAAAGCACCGGCCGCTGCCTACGTCACACTGTACCCAAGTACTCCTTCGCCCGGCGCCCCCATCATCCCGGGCGAAAACAATGGAACCCCGACCATCAGCATTTGCCCGCCAGCTAGTCCGGCACCGGCGACTGTGCCGGTTGGCTGCCCCACCACGGGGGCCTATCCCTACTATCCTCCACCCATCGCCAACGGAGCGACCCTCTACAACTCGCCTAACTCTACTTCGTGGAATTTGATCGATGGCTGGTTGCGCGTCGAATACAAAGACTCTTCAGGCGCCTGGCATCCGGTAACCGCGGAGTGGCTTAACCTCGGATTCGCTCGCGGCGTAACCGCGCCTACGCAATCGGGCGCTGGCATACCTTCCGGCGGAAGTCCAAACCCGATCAACCCGAATGCAATCTTGATCCTGCAAGTTCCGGCAGATCGCCTGACCACCAGCGTTCTCGCCGCCGAACCAGGAGCAGCCAGTTCTATCGGCACCGCGCCGGCCTGTACTGCCACGTCGGGAAGCGGTGCGACTCTCCGATGCACGAGATGGAGCGGAGCCCCGCCCCTTGTCGCTGCTGATTCGGCAGCGCTCGGCGCAGCCGGTGAATGGCAGTTTGCCGCCACTCCCACCAGTTCGCCAACCGCGCAGAGCCTCACTCAGTTCAACTGGTACCCCATTAACTTTTATGACGCCCGCGAAGGCGAGGTTCGCGAATCGGGTGACCCCGGCAGCAACGACAGTTGCACTACCAACGGCGCCATGAACGCCGTCGAAATCGACGTGGGCAACCTCAAGCAATGGCTCCTCGGAAACATCGGTTCCAGCGGCACCAACGTCGACTACACGGCGCAGAACGGCTACGTCCTGTATTTCTCAGACCGTCGCGGCATGCTCCCCAATCCGAACCCAGTGTCTCCCAACGTTGCGGGCGATAAAACCGGCGACTCAGGCTTAGAGGATGTTATTAACCTCTCGAGCGGTATGGCCGGCACGCCCGACGGGGTGCTCGAACCTCCCGCTGCGAATTCTCCCGAAGACGTCAACCAGAACGGCGTCCTCGACAACTTCGGCCCGCACAACATGGGTCTGGGTCTTTACGGCACGGTCGGCAACCCCGCCCAGAACCTTAACACCTTGATCAACAGCACTACGCCGCCCGATCCTTATGGCACCGCTTCTGCCAACAACCGCATCGCAACCTGTACCAACACCGCACGCCAAAACTGGATCAGCGGCGCTCGTCACGTTTTAAAGCTCGTCGATGGCTCGCTCGGCAACGTGCCCAATAGCCCGGTCGGCACCTCCACGGATCCCGGCGGATTCACTGTCGCCGCCGAGAATCCTGTCTACGTTCAAGCCGACTACAACACGAACTCGACCGACACCACTTGGAACTCTACGCCAGTCGATGAACCGGGCCGCTCCTCCGCCGCCGTCATCGCCGACACGGTCACACTCCTCTCTGACGCTTGGGACGACCGTAATAGCTTTATGAACGATCCCACCCAGCCCAGTGACCGCAATGCGACCGTAACGCATTACCGCCTTGCCATCGCCGCCGGCAAAACTCGAAACTTCACCCGGCCGACCACGTGGGCTACCGCCGCTGCTCAGGATTTCGGCACCGACGGAGGTCTCCACAACTTCCTGCGCTACCTCGAAAACTGGAGCGGACAAACCCTTTACTACAAGGGTTCGATCGTGAGCTTGTTCTACTCCACCTACAACACCGGAACCTACAAGTCGGCGCTCGTCTATGGGGCACCAAGCCGAGGCTATAGTTTCGACTCCGATTTCTCTACGCCGCAAGGTCTGCCACCCGGAACTCCTCTGTTCCGCGACGTGAACAGCCTTGGCTACCGTCAGTTGTTTACGGTACGGCCGAACTAACGTTCCTCAACCAAAACCCGAGCACCGCCGAAGCCCCGATCCGCAACCTCAAGGATCGGGGCTTTCTTCGCAGCCCTGGTTTCATAAATCGTCGTATGGAAGGGCACGGCTTCAGCTGTGCCGCCCTGGGGTCATAATAAGTTAGTAGGAAGATAGTATTCTCAATCTCACAGCCTTCCGGTACGGTATCGAAACCAGAAGCAACTGCTGAAGACTCATCGGATCCTGTCTTCATGAACCAACGACCCACTCCAACCGCGAATCGATCCTACCGCCACGCATTGTGGCTGGCGCTGCTCCTTTTAACGGTCGCTTCCCTCTTCCTGTTTTTCATTCCAGCCTTCGTCATCCGCCCCTTCGCCCATCAATCGGCCCCCGGATTATCTCTGGCAATCGCCGTTAAGCGCATTGCGCCGGCGCTCACACTCGTCACGCTGGCAACAATCGCTCTCCTCGCATGGCGCTTGTGGAAGGCCTCTTCTATATTGCTGCGCGTAAGCCTCGTCCTCGCTCTGTTGCTCGCAACAGCCTCAGCCGTCATGGTGCGGCAAAACTATTTTGAGTGGATGTTCAATCCCATCGCTGCCGCCGGCTTCATCCCCTCCGCCGACGCCCATCTCGCCGACAAAGAGATGGTCATGGCGGTTCGCATCGGCCAGCAGGCCCGCGCCTATCCCATCGTCCAGATGGCCTATCACCACATTCTCAACGACAGGGTGAACGGCGAGCCCATCGTCGTCACGTATTGAACGCTCTGTCACACCGGTCTGGTGTGGAAGCGAACATCGCAGGGACGGGAACTCCATTTCTATCTCGCAGGCATCAATAACCAGAATTTCCTGATGCGCGACCGCGAAACCGGATCGTGGTGGCAGCAGGCCTCCGGTCGCGCCATCGCAGGCAAAATGAAAGGTGCCACCCTCGAACTCATGCCGAATGACGAACTCACGTTCGCCTTGTGGAAGTCCGAATCGCCGGAAGGACTCGTTCTGGCCCCCGTCGCCGGACACGGGGACAAAGACTACGACAACAAATGGGAAGAAGAAGTCGCCAAGTATCCCGTCCCTCTGACCTTTCCCGGGCAAGGCCTCAAAGATCGCGACGTGGTTTTAGGAGTCCATCTCGGCTACCAGTCGCGCGCCTTTCCCCTGGACAAAATCCACGCCCAGAGTCCGATCGAAGACAAAGTTGCAGGCATACCAGTGGCGCTTGTACTGGGCCCTGACGGCGAGTCGGTGCGCATTTTCCGTTCACAATGGAATGGATCCCACATCGATCTCTATCGCGACGCCTCGGCCAATGACAAGCCGGCCAATGAAACCTCCCCGAAGAAAGAAAAGACCTCCGACTGGAATCTCATCGACTCGCAAGGCAACACCTGGAATTTCGCAGGTTGCGCCACCAGCGGTCCAGCAACCGGCACGTGTCTGCAGAAAATTCAATTTCTCAAAGATTATTGGTTCGACTGGAAGAATTACAACCCGCAAACCACCGTTTACAACCACTAACCATGTGGGGCGGGCATTCCTGCCCGCCTGTGGACATCGGCGGTGGCGAGATTAGTCTGATTCTTATTTTGCCGCTTTCACCGCCGCCGGTGCGTTGACCGCCAAATCCGACGACCAGCAATCCGCCAGAATCTTCCACGTTCCCGCCGGCTGTTTGACCAGCACAACTAGATACTTGCCACGCTCTTCGCGACGCTTCCCCATGGCGACCGGCATAAGCATCTTGCATCGCCCCATGTCGAGCGCGATCTCGCCCATAACCTCCAGCCGCAACGACTCCATCTCGACATCCCCCAACCCAGCCTCGAGCAGCGAAATCAGAAACTCCCGAATCGCCGGCAAACTCCGAACTGGAGGAACGCTCGACCGAATCACCGTCGCGTCCGCCGCATATAGTTCGATCAGGTCATCGACATGTTTCGTGTTACAAGCCTGCGCCCAGTCCTGGACAACCTGGCGAGCCGTCGCCTCAGCACGCCCTCCCGTCGAACCCGGAGCGCCCGGCGCGCGGCCTCGAGGAGCCGACGAATCGGACTCATTCGTTGACGAGGCCGCCGTCGCAGATCCATTCGGAACGATGTGATGATAGTGATGGTGATAGTGGTGTTGTGGGGAATGTAGCGCGCTGCCCGGGACTACGGCCGCAGGAGCCTCCGACGTCTTTCCGCTCGGAGCACCGCACCAGACACAAAAATGTGCCCCGACCGGGAGCGCCCCGCCGCAAGCTGCACAAGGATTGCCCGCCGCCTCCGGTTTTCCGTCCGTAGCGAGGTCTTCCGCTGCCGCCGAACCTCCCGACATCCGCTGAATCGCTTCCACCGCTGCGGCAACCGCCTCCGCATTCGGTTTAGGCCAGCGAAAGCTCCCTGGCAGTCGCTGCAGAAAATCGTCAATGCTGTTGCCCGTCCCGCCATTTCCTCCGGCAAGACCGGGCTCAGGTAGGTTGTTCTCGCGCGCGGCATCGACATCGGACTCGTCCCGCAAACTGTCCGGATCACCCTCGGCGCGATTCGAATAGGGATTGGTCACGACAACCTCGTCGTTTTTCATTGTAGGAGAATTCGTAGCCTAGCGGATGCTGAATCGTACCAGCGCTTCGGAATCAGTAGGCACGCCGTTACACAGCGCTGGACGGTATCGCCACGAGCTCACGGCATGCAGCACGACTTGGTCTTCGTCAGGCCCGCCACTATCCAGAACGAAGGCGCTGTGCACATGTCCGTCGGTCCCCACGATGAAGCTGACCCGAACATGCAGTTGACCCTGTTGAGCCTCAATCAGTGGGTCGGGCGTAAGCAATGCTTCCGGCGGCCTAATTTCGCCGCATCTAGGCAGATCCAGCGGCGCCGAAACCGGCGAAAACTCGGAAATGTGCGCCGGTACCCGGTGCAATGTCTTTTCCCGGCGCGACAAGGGAAGCCTCGGAGAAGGAATGTTGGACGGGGGCGTAGCCGCGCACCAGGCGATGCAAGCGCTGCCAATCACTGCCAACAAGGCTACCAGTCCCCTTGCCGGTGGTGTCCCCGAATTCGCGCTTGGCCAGAAGCACTTCATCACCTTGGATGAGGGCAATTGCCCTGCCAAGCCCTGTGAAGCTCAAGGCTCTTAGATTCAGCACGTTAGTCCGATTTTGTTCGGCTTTTTCCAGCCACTACTGCAATCCCTTGCAAACCAGTCGAACGCAAGTATCAACACAAGATACCGAGATTGATTGCCTCCACACCTGCATTTGCCCAGTTCGTCCTCGACCTATTGCAGACCGTCTTGGGTAAATTTGTAGGCAGTATCGGCCAAGCGTGAGCAGAAGTAAATGCTCGCCGCCTGAGACTGAGTGCTGTAGTTATCAATCACGATTCCCGATGTTCCCCCATCGATCGTGGACGTCACAAGGGTTCCCGGCGCAGAGTTCGTGATCTCTGCCACACAGCCATCCGCCGAACCTCCCACGCTCCCCGTGCAATCTTGGGTCAGTCCAAAAAAGAAGTAGTCGGTGCCCGTCGGCAGCCCTACATTCGGGTTGAAGAACTCCGTCCATCCGGTGCAACGGGACGTCGTCGAAGCCAGCAGTTGCTTCGAAAACGTTGGCGTCGTTCCATTCATCGTTCTCCCCGTGAAATTAAAAGCGTACTGCCAAGGTGTTAAGTCGGCTGCCCCCGTGCCGCAAACCCGCACCACGCCCAGCGACGGATCGGTGAAGTAGTCATTACTGAAAGCCGGCTGGTAAAGGTGGATGGCCGTACCCGACGCCGACGCCTCTCCGATGCGCCCGAACGCTAACTCGGTCAAGCTTGCCGTATCCGCTTCTGCGAGCACTCCGGATGTCCCATCGTCCGCGCTTACCGCAAATGTCGTACCGTTCGTCACATCCACAATCGGGGGCGCCACAATCCCATTCGTCGGTCCGCTCCCGATCACCAACGGCAGCGCTACCGACCCGGTCGCTGTATTGATCTGGTACAAGCCGCCATTCGTGCTCCCCACCATCAACAGCCCGAGCGTCGAATCCAATACCGGAGGCGTAAGTTGCAGCCCGCTGCTCACCGTCACAGGCCATGGCGATCCTGCCAGCGCCGGCGTCCCGTTGAAGACTCCCGTGATCTTGTAAATCACACCGTCATTTGTTCCGACGTAAACAACGTCATTCTCATAATCGATCCACGGCGACGACGTCAAATCATCGGCGGTCGTCGATACCGTTAGCGAACTCATTTGCCCCGCGGTGGGCATGACGGAAGCGGCGAGCGTGCCTTGCCCGGCAGCCCACGTCAGCACATGGAAAGTAGTCGACGGTGTCGCTCCCGGAACGCTCTCTATGAAAGCCACCTTCGTTCCATCTAGAGAAAGAATCGGAGAAGTATTGATCCTCCCCGTCGCAACCGTAGTTATGTTGTAGTCAAACAGCACCGTCGGCGCAAAAAGTCCCGCGCAAAACCCGTCCCCCGCTGGGTCGACATATAGATTGTTGAAGGCGACCAGATTGCCATTCGCTGCACTTCCCACGTTGTTCAGCCCGAAAACGACATAGTCATTCGTACAGTCTGGAGCCGCAGCAGGATCGAACGAGAACTTCGACGGATACATATTCGCCGAAAGGCGTCCACCCAACCCGGTAACATTCCAATCCCGTTGGGGAGGATGTCTCTGTCCCGTAATCCCCTGTCCATTCGCTGTGCCGTCTGACCCGCGAAACACGTCTGCTTGTGGCGTCTGCCAGCGCTGCCTGACCTGATTGAAGACGCGCGGCTCCCGTTTCATCAGCTCCGGGTGCTTCGCCAACCCATCGCGGCTGAAGATAACCGTGCCTGAGGACCAGTCTTGTGTCACGCCCACGTGCCGTAGGGGCGACGCTTCCTGTGCGCGAAGACAAGGCATCCCCGTCACCACCAGGGCAAGCACAATCAAACTCCATTGGACGATCCCAACGCGCAAATGCCTCGGCCTCATCTTTGTCTCCATCTGTAATTTGTTTGCCGCCATTGTAGCCGCCTTCGGTCTTCGCTGGAATAGCGATTCTGAATAACTGATTTTAGACACCCCACTCCTCCCCGTGAAGCGCCCTCGAACCGAACGTGTCACTCCAGTAACCCCGTTTCACTAGTTGCGATTTCCTGCTCGGTCCTTCGTGCCATTCGTGGTAAAGGGTTTCGCAGATGGCCTCCCTAACCCGTGCCAGCATTTCCGATATCGCTCTCCGTGTGGAACAATGCGTATTGGAGAAAAACCGAGATTTGTACCGAGTCGAGCCGTCCTAATGACCGACGCCCCCAGCAGCCTGCAACTTGCTCTCTTATCGGCAGCGATCCTCGGATTCCATCACGGATTCGATTACGACCACATCGCCGCCATCACCGATATCACTAGCGTCCAAACCAATCGCTGGCAGGGCATGCGTCTCGGCCTCCTCTACGCATTGGGACACGCGGCTATGGTCGCCATCCTGGGAAGCGCCGTCATCGTCTTTCAACTTTCTTTACCGCATGGCATTGATCGTATTGCCGAGCGCCTGGTTGGGCTCACCCTGCTCGTCCTCGGCGTCTACGTTCTGGGTTCGCTCTTCACCGGCAACCCTCGACCCCACAGCCGATTTCATCTCTTGGCGCACGCGTTCCGCTGGGTCCATTGGAAAATGCGCGCCTACTGGCACGATCACGACGTACCAAGACCAGCCGAAAAAACTTGGAATTACACCTCGAAATCCGTGCTCATGATCGGCGTCGTCCACGGCCTTGGCGCCGAGACACCAAGTCAACTGATGATCTTCTTACTGGCTGCCAAGCTTGGTGGGGCGGGGAAGGGCTTCATTGGTCTGGCCATGTTCATCGGAGGACTACTGATCATGAACACCGTGATGACCGCCTCCGCCGTCGGCCTCTTCGGAATCAGTTCTCGCTTGCCCCGCCTGCAGATCGCCGTTACCGCCCTAACCGCCGTCTACAGCTTAGCCGTCGGCGCCCTCTTTTTGTCTGGCTCCTCGGGGCTACTACCACCCCTAGGATGAGCCCCCTTTGCATCGCTATAGCTCCCTCGACGCGCAGGAAACCTAACTCCTCCGTAACCGAGAGAACTCGGAAGACTTCAGCATCGCATAGACAACCTCTCGCCCTCCTGCATCAAAGACACTCCATTTCGATCGATCGTCTTTCTTCGACAGATGGATATCTGTGATTGCTATACGGCTAATTCGATTTTGTTGACAATTAATTTCTCCACAGATCGCTGAGTTAGTAATACAATTGACGACCTGTAGTTACCCGAGGGGGTATTTGATGACAAACATTGCTACTGCAATCGTCCGGCTCCGTGAGGAACGTCGGGAAGCACAGAACCAAGTCCAAAAACTGGGGGAAGCGATTTCAGTTCTCGAAAAGCTAACCCGAGGTGCGGGCGCAACCAACCACGCAGGAACCACAATCCGCGCCAAGCGCGTTCTCTCAGCCGCCGGGCGCCGGAGAATCTCTCTCGCCCAAAAGGCACGTTGGGCGAAAATAAGACAGACGAAGAAAGCCGCCTAAAAAATGAGGCGGGCCGCCAGCCTCCGCGAGTTTCCCCCTTCGCAGGCTGAGCCCGCCGAATTTTCTCCCCCTAACTCCGGCTGACTCGACTCAGCCTGTCCCGTTCCCCCGCACGCCCACGTAACTCGATCTAACCGTGTCCTCCACCAAGTTCCCGTACGATGCTGCCCACAAACGCCTTGGCATCCCCAAAAAGCATCAGCGTGTTATCAAGGTAGTAAAGCGGGTTATCGATGCCTGCAAACCCCGGATTCATGCTCCGCTTGATAACCATCACCGTATGCGATTTATCCACATCCAGAATCGGCATCCCATAGATCGGGCTGGACGCATCCGACCGCGCCGCCGGGTTCGTCACATCGTTCGCTCCAATCACGAGCGCCACGTCCGTCTGCGGAAAGTCCCCGTTGATCTCTTCCATCTCGATCAGTCGGTCGTACGGTATGTCCGCTTCCGCCAGTAGTACGTTCATGTGCCCCGGCATGCGCCCTGCCACCGGGTGGATGGCAAAGCGCACATCGACACCGCGCTTACTCAGTGCGTCATACAATTCCCTGACTTTGTGCTGCGCCTGCGCCACCGCCATGCCGTATCCCGGAACCACAATGACCCGGTTCGCAGCCGACAAAATAGCCGCCGCTTCCTCGGGAGTGGCGCTGCGTACCGGTCGCGCCTCTTCTCCCGCCGCCGCAGCAGCTTGGACTTGTCCAAAAGCCCCAAACAGCACATTCGTGAATGAACGGTTCATCGCCTTCGACATGATGATCGAAAGAATCAAGCCCGAAGATCCGTCCAACGCTCCCGCAATAATCAGTAACTTGCTGTTCAGGACAAAGCCCATCGCCGCCGCCGATAATCCCGCATAACCATTCAACAGCGAGATCACCGTCGGCATGTCCGCCCCGCCGATGGGAATGATCAATAGCACACCAAACGCCAGCGCGATCAGGATCATAAACGGAAACAACGATCGCGATTCCGGATGCAGCACCAGCGTCACCGCGATCGCCAGCGCTCCCAGAAGCAGCAAAAAGTTTACGAGATTCTGGCCCTTGTAAGTCAGCGGCCGCTGCGGCAGGACTTCCTGCAACTTACCCGCCGCCATCAAGCTCCCCGTCACCGTCAACCCGCCGAGAATCACCTCCAGCGACAGCACCGCCATCATGAACCGTGAAATATCAGGAGTCCGCAGGTAGAACTCCGCCGACCCGACCAGCGTCACGCAGAGTGCGCCAAACGCGTGGCTCAGCGCCGTTCGCTGCGGTACCGCCGTCATCGCCACACGGCCCAGCGGCACGCCGATAATCGTGCCCAGCACCAGCGCGATGGCGATCAGCCGGTAATCCATGCCACGGTTCAGCAGCGTGCCTCCAATGGCGAGCACCATGCCGGCTTCGCCCGCCCAGATACCATGGCGCGCCGTGGTTGGCGAACTCATCCACTTCAGCGAAAGGATGAACAACACGCTCGCCACGAGATACAACAACTCAATCACAATTTGGATAGAACCGGCCCCGGCTGTCATTACTTAGCCGCCGGTTTCGCCGCCGCATTCGATGCCGGCCGGCTCGATTTAAACATTTTCAGCATGCGGTCCGTAATTACGAAGCCGCCCACAATGTTGCTCGTGGCCGCAACCACCGCGATGAATCCGAAGACGGTCGAGAGATGACTCTTATGTTCGCCCACCAGCACAATCGCTCCCACCACCGCGATAGCGTCCAGGGCGTTGGTCAGCGACATCAGCGGCGTATGCAGCAACGGCGAAACCCGCCGGATCACCTCAAAGCCAATAAATCCGGCCAGCACAAAGATAAAAAGTGCGTTGATTAAAGTGGAACTGCTATTCATCTTTCCTCCGCGAATCTCGTCTCACGCCTGCTTAACTAGCGCGGGCAACGTCAGGAATTCGCGCACCCGCGCCTGCACAATCTCTCCGCCGCGAGTCAGCAAAGTCTCGCGCACAATCTCGTCCTCAAGATTCAAATTCAACTTCTGGTCTTTAATCAGGAGCAGCAGAAACGCCGTAATATTCCTCGCATACATCATGCTCGCGTGATACGGCACGCCCGCCGCCAGGTTGATCGCTCCGATGATCGTCACCCCGTGTTTCACCACCGTCTTCCCCGCCTCACTGATCTCGCAATTGCCGCCGCGTTCGGCTGCCAGATCCACAATCACCGAGCCCGACGCCATTCCCTTCACCATCTCCTCCGTTACCAGCACCGGGGACTTCTTTCCCGGAATCACTGCCGCGGTGATCACCACGTCACTTTCCTGCACGACCTTTCCCAGCAATTCCCGCTGCCGCCGGTAAAAGTCTTCATCCTGTGCCCGCGCATATCCCCGCGCATCCTGCGCATCTTTCGCCTCAATCGGAAGCTCGACAAAACGGCCGCCGAGACTCTGCACCTGCTCCTTCGCCGCTGGACGCAGATCGTATGCCGAAATCACCGCGCCCAAACGCCGCGCGGTTGCGATGGCCTGCAACCCCGCCACACCGCACCCAATCACAAAAACGCGCGCCGGAGTAATCGTTCCCGCCGCCGTCGTCAGCATCGGAAAGATCCGCGGATGCGTATCCGCCGCCAACAGCACCGCCTTGTATCCGCAAGCCGTTCCCATCGAAGAAAGCGCATCCATGCTCTGCGCCCGCGTCGTGCGTGGCATCAGTTCGATCGAAAAAGCCGTCACGCCCGTCTTCGCGACCTCTTCCACCACTTCTTTCGTCCCAAACGGTCGCAGAAATCCCACCAGAATCTGCTCGCGTCGAAAGTGCTGCACATCCTGTTTCCCCGTCACATCGTTCGATCCGTAACAGAGAATCTGGACCACAATATCCGCGGCGGCAAAGATAGCCGCTCGGTCGGCAACAATCTTCGCGCCCTTTTCCGCATACAGAGCGTCGGGATACCCCGCATCAATTCCCGCCCCCGACTGTATGTGGACTTCAAAACCAGCTTTGGTCAGCGTCGGCAGCACGGCGGGCACGATTGCCACGCGCCGGTCTCCCGGATAGATTTCCTTTGGAACGCCTATGATCACAAGGTCCTGCCTGTCTAGCCGATTCTTCACATCGCGAATAAGAAACTTCGGATTTGCCTAGCTTGCGGTAACTCTATCTCTTGCGGCCACTTCTGAGGAACGGAGGATTCTATTCGAGCCGATGCCACCGCGCAATGGTCTGCGTCACAGCTCTTCTGTATCCGCCGTCACGTTTGAGACCCGCCACCTGACACCTGAGACCTGATCCTACTCCCTAAGCGTAAGCCGCAAGTCGTCCCCGTCGTTCGTCGCGGCAATATCCGAGCAGTCCCGCACAATCCAGTCCGCACCCGCCTCTTCCAGACTGCTTCGCATCATCGTCGTCAGGAACGCAATCACTCGCGCGCCCGCCGCTTTTCCCGCCCGCACCCCAGCCGCCGCATCTTCGACCACGATGCACTCCGACGCGGCAAACCCCAACTTTTCTGCCGCCTTCAAATACGGTTCAGGATCAGGCTTCCCAATTTTCACCTCGCTCGACGTCACCATCGTCTTTGGGACCGGCAACCCCGCGGCCCGCAGGCGCACTTCAGCCAACTTACGCGTACAGGAAGTCGCAATCGTCCAGCGATCTGCCGGCAAGCTCTTCAGTAATTCGCCCGCGCCCGGCAATAAAACCACTCCATCGAGGTCTTCGATCTCGCGCCGTTCCACTTCGCGATCCTCCACCTCGACATCAGCGTTCGGCAGAAGATCCCGAATCGTAATCCGGCTCGGCCGCCCGTGCGCCAACTGCACAACTTTTTCAGGATCAAACCCGTGCTCCACCGCCCACCCGTGCCACACCCGCTCCACCGCCGGAGTCGAATCGACCAGCACCCCATCCAGATCAAACAGCAGCGCCTTGCATCGAATCTCATTCATCCCATCTAATTTACATCTCGACAACCGGCGCGCCCACACTCCTCCAATTTTCGTTGGAGCGCGGGGCGTCCTCGCCCGTCCAAAACGGACCTGATTTTGACTCTGTTTTGAAAGGATGCAGCTTCAGCTGCGCGTAACTGCAATCAAATAAAAAGCGGCTTCTAGCCGCTGAGGGACGTTCGGGGAAGCTCAGAGTCAACAGAAATATGTGTACACCGGGGGGAAAATCGTCTTGCTACGGATTACTCGCCAGCGTCGGCAACACCGCCGTATCCACCGTCGTCGGATCATCGCGCAACTTCAAATACAGCGTCTTCCCCTTCATCGGCGGAATCAACAGACTCGTCTCCGCAAAGCCATCCGGAACCGTCACCGCATTCGCAAAATCCGGATCCGAACTGACTGCATCAATCAGAAACAATTTATCCCCACTCAGCGTGCACTGCCGTTCGTGCAACGACGCGCAGCGCACACCCTTCAGCGCCGGAACCCGCACCAGATTAATCAGCGGCTGCCAGTCCCCTTCCACCCCATCCGCCGCCACGGGACGAAACTTCAGCGGCCCAAACGCCGACGGCCCCAGCAACTTCATCGGATCGAGCACCGCAAACACTGTCTTCGAATCCTGCAGTGTCAGGTTGCCATCCTTAAAACTCAGCAGCACCCGGAACGAATCGTCCGCGGTCGCAACCTCCACTTTTTCCGTGGGCGGAAACACATCCGGCACTTGCGTCTTCAGAAAAAAGTTCAGTCGCGCCTCTTGCGGCAACTCATCCGCATCGCCCAACCGCACCATCGCGGGCGGCGCCGCCTCATCATATCGCACACTCTTGCTGATCACATTCACGCTTGGTCGCCGCGCCTCTACCGTCGATTTCAGATCAAGCACTCGTCCATCTTTGAGTGTGGCGTGCAGAACGATCTCCTGCTCCGGTTGCAGCAGCGCGCTCGCCGCCGGATCTTCGGAAACGAGCACCAGTTCGTCTTGCTGATTCGCGCGCGAAAGCGCCTTAGGCTTGAAACTGAGAGCCCCCGCTTCGAGTTCGGTCACCTGATCCAGTCGTGTTCCCTTCAGCACTCCCTCAGAATCACCCGCATGAATGGCAAAACCATCCAACCGTCCCGCTTCCGCGTAAGTATGCAGACGAATCTCATCCGCCTCCCGCAAGCCAAACTTTTTCACCGTCATCATCAACGATCCCGGCGCCGATTGTTGTAGCGGGACTCGCACTTCCAGTTCATCCGGCTTCGTCACCTTCCACTGCGCATCTAAATGCTTCCCCTGTTCGTCACGGAGCAGAACCTCGCTCACGCAGCAAGTATCCGCGCTCTGCAAATGCAGCGTGTCTTCCCTGCCGACGATAAGTGCGCTCGCATCCTTCGAAGCGACAATCCATTGCGCCGTATGCGAGGTCCGCATGCGAAAACGCGGACCTTCCCACGGTTTGAATCCCCAGTCGCCCCGCAAAATCCCCGAAACTTCCTCGCCGTCTGCCGCGACGCCTTGCATCGCCTCCGTCTTCACCAGGAAACCTCCGCTAGCCGCATCCGGCTCCGCCGGAAGATCCAGCGCCGGTCCCACCTTGGGCTCCACGTGCAGCACAAAACTGTGTCCCAGCTCCGTCGCGAATGCCAGCGGTGCCCCGTCCACCGGCAGCACCAACTCAGGCTTCCCCGCACAGAAAACTTGCGTCGGATTCAACGCCCGCAGCGTCGGCGGCGGTGCCGGATGAATCGCCGGCAGTCCAATCACCAGCACCGACTTGGGATTGCGAAATGACGGAGGATTGTTCAACCGCAGGTTCAACTGATCTTGTTTCGGTAGCGCCAACGCGGGAATGTACTGGTACTGCGCCGTATGCGTCGATCCCAGAATCCTCGCCACATCCACGATCGCTCCCACATACGGACTGTAATAGCCGCCCTTCGCCGTCGGCGTCGAACTAATCTGCGCCAGCAGATCGCTCGATGTTCCCGACGTCAAAGTAGCCACCATGCTTTGACTGTGGGCGTCGTCAAGCACCAGCTGATCCGTATTCTGTGTGAGACAGGGAACCTGCTGCGCGCTCGGTTTATCAAAGCACTGCTGGTCGAGCTTTATATTCAAACTGTGCGCCAGCAACGTAGTTCGCGCCTTCAATTGCTCCGGATCCGCGGAAGCATTCTCCCGCACCACCTCCAGATATTTCTCCAACCGCGCCCGATCCAAGCTGGCTTGTTCCAGATCCTGAGCAGCGCGCACAAATGCACCCGGCTTTCCCCGCACCGCGCTCCGCAGCGTGCTGAACGCTCCTCCGGTTTCAGGCGCCAGTAGAATCAGCGCCTCTTCCGCGCCATCCGGCACAATCACGTAAGTGCCTTCCTCGTGCACCGGACGGCTCCACGCCTCCATCGGCGTGAACCACGTATCCGGTGGGGGATTGGTCACTCCACGCAAGAAGACAATCACCATCAGGTAGTGCACCGACTGGTCATCCGGTAAATCAGGATGCACCCACAGCCGGTCCCCCGACTGCAAGTTGGGCACCTCCGATATTGGCAGCGTCTTGCCCTCGCGCTGGACGCGCACCTCCATCTTCGGCCCAATCAGATCGAACGCCGCCGTGTCCGCCAGCGCCAAGCCAGCGAACGCGAACCAGCACAAAGTTAAAACGGCCGCGATCGCCAAGCCGCGCCTCATCACGAAATCGCGCCTGATAAAAAATGGAACGAATCTGGACAAATGCTGGGTCCCCACTTCATTTTTAGGGATGGAATGTGCCGGAATGTTTCCTTACATCGGTCGACGAACCGACACCACATTCTAATACGCACACATGTCACACTCTATTTGGATGCTTGAGTCCCGCAGAAAGACGTCACCGAATGTGCATGGAATGACGGGAGTGTGAGAAAGAAGTAACTTTAAGGAGATCGAGAAAAACAGGTAGAGAGTCTAAGAATTCCCTTGCCAACTCGCTCGTAGGTTGTTGAATCTATGGTGAGCGCGGCAGGAATCGAACCTGCGACCCATGCATTAAAAGTGCATTGCTCTACCGACTGAGCTACGCGCTCTCACCCGTTTCAATCTAACATATTTTGCGCCGAAACCCGTCCCCACCGCCGAGACGCCAGCTCCGCAAAAGCGATACACTCTGCATTCATGCGCTCTCGATTTCTCTCGGCAAAATTCCTCTTTGCGTTTTGCGCAGTCTTTGCCGCCACACTTTTTTCGCCCTCACTAAGCCATGCCAAGAAAAAGGAACTGCCCACCGTTCGTTGGACCGCCGGCGCCCCCGGATGCACCTTCGAACGTGGCGACGATGGCCGCTATCGTTGGACGATGACTGGCAACGACCTCACCGTCTCCGTCCTCGTCGATTCCCAGGAACTCACCAAGAGCCGCCACCGCTTCTATCAACTCTTCGCCGCCTTCGTCAGTGTCACCTACACCGGCAAGACTAAATTCGAATTTCCCCAGGACGTCCGCATCGATTTCGTCCGCCACCACGACGTTGTTGTCTCTTACACGGATCCCGCCGAGCTCTCTCTCAAGCTCCAGAACGATCTCGATACTTATGTCTTCGAGGGCGAGCGCAAAATCAAGAAAGATCCCAGCGTCACCGAAGATAAGATGGCGCACATGCGCGAGTACGAAAAAGAAGCCTCCGAGTTCATCGAATTCGTCAGCACCCAAAGCCTCGGAACCGACACCATCTTTCTTACCCCCGGTAATCCCGAAGCTCACGGATGGGTCTTCTTCCCCACCGCCAACAAGTGGGTCGGCCCTTGGAAAGAGCACGAAGACTTTATCGTCGCCCTCTGGATGAAAGACAAAGTCTGGCAATTCCCCTTTTCTCTACCCCCCACCAACGGAGATCTAATCCTGCGCAAACCTCCCGACTAGCCACAAGACATCTTTTCGGTTCGAACGTTTTCCTTCGTGCCCCCTTCGTGCCCTTGGTGGTTAAAGCCTTCGCAAGTCGAGCCCACCACCGCCTTTCCCAATTGACCTTCCCCGCTCGTCAAACCATAATGGGAAGGTATGGACCTGTACGAAGAGATCGTTCGCCTGCGCCAAGCCGGACATCGCGGCGCCGTCGCAACTATCGTCAACGTGCGTGGATCCATTCCGTCTTTCAAGACCGCGAAAATGCTCGTGCGCGACGACGGCTCTATCGTCGGAACGATCGGCGGCGGCTGCGTCGAAGCCGAAGTCTGGCAAGCCGCCCGCGAAGTGATGGAATCCGAGAAGCCCCGCACCCTTACCTTCGACCTCAATCAGGATCCCAAGTACGACACCGGCCTCGTCTGTGGCGGCACACTCGAAATCTTCGTCGAACCCATTCTGCCGCCCGCCGATCTTTACATCTTCGGCGCCGGCCACGTCGCCGCCAGCCTCTATCGGGTCGCCCACATTGCGGGATTCGACGTCACCGTCATCGACGATCGCGAAACCTACGCCAACCGCGAACGTTTTCCCGAGGCTCACCAGGTCATCGCCGAAGATTTCGACAAAGCCATGGCCCAAGTCACGCCCAATGAATCTTCCTTCATTGTCATCGTCACCCGCGGCCACCGCGACGATATGCGTATGCTGCGCTGGGCCGTACAGACCCCCGCCCGCTACATCGGCATGATCGGATCGAAACGCAAGACCATCACCATCTTCAAAGAACTTCAGCAGGAAGGCCTGCCCGCGCATCTCTTCGACCGTGTCAACGCCCCCGTCGGACTCGACATCGGCGCCATTACTCCTGAAGAAATCGCCGTCTCCATCACCGCCGAACTAATCGCCAGCCGCCGCAAAGTCGAACGCGACCTCCCTCACATGAGCTGGTTCCGCCCCCACGAGCGAGAGTCTGAGAACGAGCCGAAACCTTAGAGCTTTTCACCGCCGAGACACAGAGTCCGCCGAGAGATGCATTGGCAAAGCTTTTCGCGTCCTCTTGGTCCGTTGTAATCCCTCAATCTGTGTTGCTGGTCTAGATTTCAGATTCTAGTTTTTCTCGGCGCACTCGGCGTCTCGGCGGTGAAAATTTCCAGTTATGATTTCGGTATGCCGAAAGAAATCGAGATCAAATTTCGTATCGACAGCTTGCCCTCAATAATCCGCTCTCTAACGCAAGCAGGATTCAAGCAACTCACTCCTTCCACCCACGAAATGAACTCCCTCTACGACCTGCCTGGCCAAAAACTTCGTAAAAAAGGAGAACTCCTCCGCCTTCGCAAATACGGAGAGAGATGGGTTCTGACCCACAAAGCCAAATCCAAAGCTCCAACTGGACGCCACAAGTCCCGAGTCGAACTCGAAACGCGCGTCGACAACGGCCCGCAGGTCGACGCGATTCTACGCGCCCTCGGCTACAGGCCCACCTTCCGCTACGAGAAATATCGCGCCGAATGGGGCGACGCCCAAGGCCACGTTGTATTGGATAAAACTCCGATAGGAAATTTCGGTGAGATCGAAGGTCCCCCGCGCTGGATCGACCGCGTCGCGACCGCTCTCGGCATCAGCAAAGCCGATTACATCACCAACACCTACGCCCCGATGTTTTTCGAATGGAAAAGACGCACCGGCAGCCCCGCCGAAGAAATGACCTTCAAAGCCGTCGGCAAATCAAAATAAAATTGAATTGGTTTTCTTTTGTGAGGTGAGTGATCCATCCAGCGGTTTCCGGAACTGATATTCAGGAGGATTTGAAAGGGTGCGGCTTCAGCCGCGCCGCCAAGCGGTGATAGTTAGAAGGCGCTTTCGAGTCCCGTTTGCCCCGCAGACCACTCGATACCCCTTGGTCCTGCCCTGAGCTCCGCGCCCTCTGCTTCTCGGCGGTGAAAAAAATCCCTACGACCCCGACCCGCAGCACTTCTTATACTTCTTCCCACTCCCGCACGGACAAGGATCATTCCGCCCCACCTTATCCCCCGACCGCACGATCTGCTGCACCTGCATATCGCCAGCCCCAGCCATCCGCGCCTGCTCCAACTCCTTCTTCTTTTTCCGCTGGAACGCCTCTTCGATATCGTCCACCGAAGTAGCAATTTGCCGCGCTGGACGCCCATTTCCCCGTCCACCGGTAATCAGCGAAGGCGCTTGCGCCGTTGTCCCCTGCGCCGAAAGATCCGTTCCCGCATCACCCGGCCTTGGATCCGGCGGCCGCTCCATAATCTGCATCAGGTACAGATAGCGAACCGTCTCTTCCTGAAAGCGCTGCATCATCTCTTCGAACATATCGAACGATTCGCGCTTGTATTCCACCAACGGATCATGCTGCCCATACCCGCGCAGCCCGATCCCCTCCTTCAGGTGATCCATCGACAGTAGGTGATCTTTCCACTGCGCATCAATCACGCTCAGCATGATCATCCGCTCGTGATACCGCATCGCCTGCGCGCCAATCAACGCCTCTTTGGCGTCATACCTCTCCTTCAGCTTATTGAAGATCGCGTCGCCCAGTTCCTGCCGGTTCATCTCCTCCGGCTTCAACCCTTCCGCGTAAATGTCCACGCCGAAACGCGTGAAAATCGCATCCTTCAAAGCCTTCAGATCCCAATTCGCGACATGCTCTTTCGGAGGGCAATGCTTCTCCAGAATGTCGCCGAGAATTCCAGAGACATAATCCTCAACAATCAAATCCTTCTGATCGAGCCCCTCCAGCAACCGGCGTCGCAATCCGTACACCGCAGTCCGCTGCTTGTTCATCACATCGTCATACTCAAGCAGGTGCTTGCGCGACTCGAAATTCTGGCCTTCCACCGCCTTCTGTGCCGCTTCGATCCGGCGCGTAATCATCCGCGACTCGATCGGAATGCCTTCTTCCATTCCCAGCCGTTGCAGAAGGTTCGAGACCCACTCCTTGGCGAAAATTCGCATCAGGTCATCTTCCAGCGAAAGATAAAAACGCGACGACCCAGGATCGCCCTGCCGTCCCGCGCGTCCACGCAACTGGTTATCAATGCGCCGCGCCTCGTGCCGTTCGGTACCGAAGATGTGCAACCCACCCGCCTCGATTACCTCGCGATGCTCCTGGTCGGTATCGGCCTTGTAGCGCGCAAAAATCTCGTTCCACTGATCGGTCGGCACCGCGAACTCATTTCCCGCGTAGTACCACACCGTCCGGTTCGCATCGTCAATCTCCGCCTCAATCTTCCCCTGCGCCGCGCGAATCGGCTG
The DNA here is from genome assembly GCA_963846085.1 of uncultured Acidobacteriaceae bacterium. Lineage (GTDB taxonomy): Bacteria > Acidobacteriota > Terriglobia > Terriglobales > Acidobacteriaceae > Acidiflorens. The sequence continues at coordinate 1,444,051 of CAWJUN010000001.1, forward strand.
TGCGATTCCCTTCTTCACGCACTCTTGCTTCGCCATGAATTCCGCATTGCCACCCAGCAGGATGTCCGTACCGCGTCCCGCCATGTTGGTCGCAATCGTCACCATCCCTTTGCGACCGGCCTGCGCCACAATCTCGGCCTCACGCTCGTGATACTTCGCGTTCAGTACGACATGCTTGATCCCCTTCTTCTTCAATAACTCCGACAGCCGCTCCGACTTCTCAATCGACGTCGTTCCCACCAGCACCGGCTGGTTGCTGTCATGCAGCCGCTTGATCTCATCCGCCGCCGCAAAATATTTTTCCTTCTCCGTGCGATAAACAATATCCGGATTTTCCTTCCTCAGCAGCACCCGGTTCGTCGGAATCACAATCACTTCCAGCCTATAAATCTTGTCGAATTCCGGAGCTTCCGTCTCCGCCGTTCCCGTCATCCCCGCCAATTTTTTGTACATGCGGAAATAATTCTGGAACGTGATCGTCGCCAGCGTCTGATTCTCCCGCTCAATCTTGACGTTCTCCTTCGCCTCAATCGCCTGGTGCAGCCCGTCCGACCACCGCCGACCAGGCATCAACCGCCCCGTGAACTCGTCGACGATCAACACTTCGCCGTCTTTCACTACGTATTCCACGTCGCGCTTGTAAAGCGCATGCGCCTTCACCGCCGTCTCCACGTGATGCTTCAGCGCCCAGTTTTCCGGATCGGCAATATTCCCAATCCCCAGCAACTTCTCAACCTTCTCCCAACCGTCGTCGCTCACCGTGACGTTGCGATGCTTTTCATCCACCACATAATCGCCCGTCATGATCTTCGGCTCGCCCGGAGCCGTATCAATCTCTTCACCCTTTTCCAGCTTCGGGATAATCCGGTTCACCTTGTAATACTTATCCGTCGACTCTTCACTCGCGCCCGAAATGATCAGCGGCGTCCGCGCTTCGTCAATCAAAATGGAATCGACTTCATCGACAATCGCGAAATTGTGCACCCGCTGCACGCAATCGTTCAGATCAAACTTCATGTTGTCGCGCAGGTAATCAAACCCAAACTCGTTGTTCGTCCCGTACGTCACATCCGCCGCGTAAGCCGCTCGCCGTTCCGCATCATCCAGATCATGGACAATCACGCCCACCGTCAGCCCCAAAAAGCTATAAAGCTTCCCCATCCACTCCGAGTCGCGCTTTGCCAGGTAATCATTGACCGTCACCACATGCACGCCGCGCCCGCTGAGCGCATTCAGATAAACGGGAAGAGTTGCGACCAGCGTCTTGCCCTCGCCCGTCTTCATCTCCGCAATCGTTCCCTGGTGCAGCACCATGCCGCCAATCAACTGCACGTCAAAGTGCCGCATGTTGAGCACGCGCTTGCTCGCCTCGCGGCAAACCGCAAAAGCTTCCTCCAGCATCTCGTCGAGGACCACCTTCAGCTCTTTGCTCCGCTGCTCCTCAACGACCTTCTGCCGGTCGGAGTAGTCCCCATCCGTATTCTCCGCATCGCCGCTCAATCCCTCAGCATTCTGCGCGTCGGAATCCGTAATCGGCGCATCCTTAATCGCTCCCAGACGCTCCTGAATCCGCGTCCGAAATAGTGCCGTCTTAGCCCGTAGCTCGTCGTCCGAGAGCTTCTGCATCTCGGGTTCGAGCGCATTAATCGCGGCCACGCGAGGCATTAGCCGCTTAATCTGGCGCTCATTACTCGACCCAAACATCTTGCCAAAAAATTCGTTAATCAAAAGGAGTTTCCTTCAGAGGACACACGTCCCAAATCTGCTTAAAAGCCTAGCACATTAGATGCGGTAGGGATGGCGTTGGACGGAGAACGCGGCCGGGCTCTTGCCCTAAAGAAACGGATTTTGAATTACCAGATCCCCAAACCGCCGCCCATGCTGCATATCTTCGCTATAAAACACTTCGCAGCCTCCCTGTATCGCCGCCGCAACGACAAGAGAGTCGTACCACGCAATCTGCCCGGCTGCCTGTAGGCGCAAGCCTTCCAAAAATAGTCCGGACGACGACGGAATTGTCATCATCGGGAGCAAGACTTTGAAGAAGTACAATTCCAGCTCGGCGACCGTCATGGTGGCCTTGAATTGCCGCAGGCTCACGTTCATGAACTCCTGTACGACCTGGTAACTGATCACACCCATCCTCGAACCCACACCGCGCGTTACCAATTCCTCGGCTATTCGAGCTTTGCGCGGATCAACTGGATCGAGCGAATAGACGAAAATGTTCGTATCGAGGAAGTATTTATCGCTCATTCATCTCGTCGCGCGTAAACTTCCGGCCCGCGTTCACATGACGCAGGCTGTTGTAAAGTTCCGTGACCTCTGCAGCGCTCACGCGCCGGGATCCGTACTGAATAAGCCACTCGCGGAAAGCATCGATCAGGGGCCGGTGCTCACTGCGAGCAACTTCCCGCGCGCGTTCAATGTCAGATTCGGCGGCGCTAAAAGTGATGTTCTTCATAAGGCTCTATCGCTCATTCATTTCGTCGCGAATGGCGTGCAGTCCGCTCTACGCACTAGAATAGTGTACACGAGAATCGTGCAACCCGCAACCGCCCATATTCTGCCAAGAGGGATCGTCATTCTGCCAAGAGGGATCGTCCGCGGCGACAGGAGATCCTTCTAGGCACAGCCCTCGATATCGATTTCCTGTAAGATTTTCTCCGACTCATGCCCACCTTCTACCAGCGTTTCCAGGAATCCGCTCGCCACTTCCCCGACAACATCGCCCTCGAAATTCAGCGTCAGGATGCTGTCGAACGCGTCACCTTCTCCGAACTTACCCGCATGTCCGAGAGCGTTGCCAACTGGCTCTCCACCCGCGTTCCCCGCGATGCGCGCGTCGCCATCCTCGCCGCCAACCATCCGCGCTGGGTCGCCGCCTATCTCGGCATCATCGCCGCCGGACGCACCGCCGTCCCCCTCGACACCGCCTTCCATGCCGATCAGGTCAAAAAGCTGCTCCTCGACAGCGGCACTTCCCTGCTCTTTACCGACGTGAAGCACCTAGCCATCTCCCGCGAAGCTGTCGCCGATCTCAACATCCCCCTGGTCATGACCAGCGCCGCAGCCGAACAAACCGCCGCGCCCATAATAGCGCCAGCTACCCCGCCCACCCCGCCGGGTGCCCCACTCATCGCGTCCTCTGCGATGAGTGGGTCTGTACCCAGCACCAATCTTGCCGCCGACCTCGACTCGATCTTCACCACCGGCACCGCCAACTTCCAACCCGTCACCCCCAACGACGACGACCTCGCCGCCCTCCTCTACACTTCCGGAACCACCGCCGATCCAAAAGGCGTTATGCTCACCCACGCCAATCTCGTCGGCGAAGCCAACTCCGTCCTCGCCGTCGTGAAAATCGGACCCACCGACGCCCTCCTCGGCATCCTCCCCATGTTTCACGTCCTCGCTCAGATGGCGAACCTCTTTCTCCCCCTCTTCAACGGAGCCCGCGTCGTCTATCTCGAAACCCTCAACACCACCGAACTTCTCCGCGCCCTCAAAGAACGCAACATCACCGCCTTCTGCGTCGTCCCGCAATTCTTCTATCTCATTCACGAAAAGATCTTCAAAGAACTCAGCAAGCGGGGCGGCTTCACTCTTCGTATCGTCCGCTCCCTGATGGCCCTCAACCGCGCTTTCCGCCGCCTCAACATCAACGCCGGCAAAACTTTCTTCGGAAAAATCCACGCCACCTTCGGCCCCAACATGCGCTATCTCGTCACCGGAGGCTCGCGCTTCGATCCCGCCATCGCCCGCGATTTCTATTCCTTCGGCATCGATGTCCTCAACGCCTACGGACTCACCGAAACCTCCGGCGGCGCTTTTCTCAATCCTCCCGGCGAGCCCATCGTCTTTGGCTCCGTAGGTAAGTCATTCCCTGGCGTCGAAGCCCGAATCGTTGCGGACAAAACTGCCGACGCCCAACCGCCCGACGACGACACTCCGCCCTCCGGTGAAATCGCCCTCCGCGGCGCCATCGTCATGAAGGGATACTGGAATCGCCCCGATGCCACCGCCGCCGTTCTTCGCGATGGATGGTTCTACACCGGCGATCTCGGCTACTTCGACTCCGGCGGCAACCTCTTCATCACCGGACGCCGCAAGGAAGTCATCGTCCTCGCCAACGGCAAGAATATTTACCCCGAAGAGGTCGAAGCCCACTATCTCCAGGCGCCCCTCATCAAAGAAATCTGCGTAATGGCCCTCCAATCGCGCCCCGGAGACCCTACTTCCGAGCGTCTCCACGCCGTCGTTGTCCCCAATTTCGAACTCCTCCGCGAACGCAAAATCGTCAACTCCAAAGAGGCCATCCGCTTCGCAATCGAAGCTCTCTCCCACAAAATCGCCTCCACCAAGCGCCTCGGAGGCTACGACGTCTGGCAAGAAGATCTGCCTCGCACCACCACCCGGAAGCTGAAACGCTTTCAGATTGAAAAACAGGTTCGCGAAGGCAAGCAGAGACAGGATTCCGGCGATTCAGAAATCAGTAACGAAAAGCCGCTCTCCGAAGAAGAGCAGAACTGGCTCCAGCGCGAAGACGTGAAGCGCGCTCTCGCCATCATTCAAGAAAATTCCCGCGGATCCAACCACGCATCTTCGCTCGGATCTTCTCACAACGATTCTCCAGCCATCCTCCCCGCCCATAATCTCGAACTCGATCTCGGACTCGACTCCATGCAGCGCGTCGAACTTCTCACCGCTCTCAAGCAGCAACTCGGCGGCGAAGTTCCCGAATCCCAGCTCTCGGAAATCTATTCCGTCCGCAACCTCGTCGACACCATCCTCGCCAGCGCCAGTCGAGGCGAAGGCCACGTCGGAGCCGCCGCCCCCGCCTGGTCCACCATCCTCAGTGAACCCGTCACCGATCCCGACGTCCTCACCCTCGCCCGCCATAACGTTTTCGTCGAACTTATTCTCCTAATGCTCGGCCGCCTCGTCTATCTCTTAGCTCTCGACCGCTTTCACCTCAAAACTCGCGGCATCGAAAACCTGCCCGACAAAGGTCCATTCCTTCTCTGCTCCAATCACCAGAGTTATATCGATCCCCTCGTCTGGCAGGAGCCCTGCCTTGGCGCCTTTTCCGCAACACCTTCGCGCTCGGCACCAGCGACATCTTCGGCAAAGGATTCATGCGTCGCCTCGCCCCCTGGGTTCGTGTCGTCGTTCTCGATCCCGACGCCAACCTCGTCCCTGCCATGCGCGCCGGTTTCTTCGGACTCACTCACCAGCGCATTCTCATCCTCTATCCCGAAGGCGAGCGCACCAATGACGGAAGTCCCAGAATCTTCCGCAAAGGCGCCGCAATTCTATCCATTCACGCCCAGGCCCCCATCGTCCCCATAGCCATCGAAGGTTTCTACGAAGCCTGGCCGCGCCACAAAAAATTCCCCAAATTCACCGACCTGCAACTTGTTTTCGGAAAGCCAATTCAGCCTCCGCCCGCCGCCGAAGCCAGCGACGCCGCCTTCGACCAGCTCACCGCCGAATTGAAATCCAGAGTAGTAGCGATGTGGCAGGACCTGCACGAGAAGAACTCAGTCGATAAGAATCGGTAGAATCAGATTCTAGAAGGTTAGATTTTAGGTGGCGCAGCGGTTCACCGCTGCGATAAGAGCCTTTCTTGAGTGCCGGCTTCAGCCGCTGAGGGAACGCCAACGGCCTCACAACCTCAGCTCGCTCCCGCGCCCTTCGCACGCTTCTCCACAATTTTTCCCAAGGCTCCCACCACACCCGAATGAAACCGCTGCCCCGCTTCCGCTAAAATTTCTTGTTCCGCTTCATACGGCAACAGCGCCTTGCCCGTCAAACCGCCGATCAACTTCTGATACGCATCTGCCACCACCAAAATGTGCGCTTCGATCGGAACATTCACCGACCGCGCTCCCTGTTCCGCCACAATCTGCTGTGCCACGATAATCGGAATCACCTTTCGCAGCGCGTTCCCCGCCGCCTGCATCCGCGCATCCAGCTTCCGCCCTAGACGAAAACTCTTCTCCACCTCGTCGCGGCTCATATCCGCCGCCTTGTACAAGATGTCGTTCGAGATGCCGAGCTTTCCTAAATCGCGCATCAGCACCGCCGAGCGCATCAGTTCCACACGATCCGCGCCCAACCCCATCGCCTCCGCCAGTTTTGTGGATGTCTCCACTACCCGCTGGTTCTCTCCAAACCCGATCTTCTCCGTCGCCATGAAATGCTGCAGCACCAGAAGCAACCCGCTGAAGCTGTCGCGGATGTCATCCGTCATCGCTTCCTTGCGCTCGTACAGCGTTCCCATTGCATATCCGACCACGGCCAGGCTGCCAGCCCATATCGCAAAGTTGAACAGGCGTTCACTGGGCAAGGTCAGCACCTTGTGTGCCGGCATCATGTTGTTCAGGAAGTCCATCAGGACCACGAGAAATACGCAGGCGAACGCTGTCAGCGTCGCGTGTCGACGCCCAAAGTAATAGGCCGAATACAACGTCGGCAAAAAGTAGAAGCACAACGCCATGGGCAGCGACTGGGCAAAAAATTGCATCAGCGCCGCGATCAGCAGCAGCGATCCCAGCAGAATACTTTCTTTGCCAAATTTGCTCATTTTTTCGGAACACTCGCCGCCCGCAAACCCTCCCTCCGTCGCTCTCACGACGGCAAAAACATGGGTCGGGACGATCTCTCTCTCTTGCCATGTTGGAGCAACCCCGGCCCCTTCGAAAGTTACCGGGGTAATGAGCATTTTTTCAGTTTGGCACCGCGGAAGAACGAAGACTACATGGAGCGACGGGCGTCCTCTCCCGTCCACCCAACTGCTGAGCATCCAGGAAAGATAGGAAACAGGGAGGAGGGGACAGAGGAAGGGTAAAAGTGGCAAGCGGGACAATTAGAACAGGTGGCGACGGGCGTTTCGCCCGTCCCAAGGGGTGCCCCATCCTAACGTCGGCCTCATCGACGTTAGAGCCTGCCCTGAGCGGAGCCGAAGGGGTGGGATTCCACCAGGGTATGCAGTGAGGGTCTTAAACGATTCCGACCTAATACAGAGGCTCGGACCTAATCCTCCGTCACCGCTTCCCTTGCAATCCGCGCCGCGCGTTCTTTGGCGTCTTCCTGATACGCCGTGAGCTTGTTCGTCGCCACCGTCCGCAGCGGATCGCCCACTGACTTCTGCGCCGCCACATCGAACTTCTCAATATCCGCCGTCTCTCCGTCCGAAGACACCGTGACCACCCGATACACCCCGACGAATCCATCCGGCACAACCAGCTGACCCACTTTTATGCCTTGGCTCATGCGACAGTTTCCCACAGCCGCGCCCCGATTGCCAACCCCGACCATTTCGAATTTCACCAATCAACCCAACGACGCAATAACACCAGGGGGCGTTAGGGTACCAAACACTAAAACAACCCCGCATCTGACGGCTGATGGCTGCCTTCCTCACTTCGCCCGCGGATGCGTCTCGTCATACACATTCATCACGTGCTTCACCGAAAGTTGCGTATACCGCTGCGTCGTCGCCAGCCGCTCATGCCCCAGCAACTCTTGGATCGCCCGCAAGTCCGCTCCTTCTTCCAGCATGTGCGTTCCAAACGCGTGCCGCAAAGTATGGGGATGCACCTCCGGAGACAGCCCCTTCGCCACCGCAATCCGCTTCACGATCCGCCCCACGCTCCGCGTCGTAAGCCGCCCTCCGCGCTGGTTCACTAGCAAAGCCGGCATCCCCTTTTCTGGACGGCTCGCCGCCACCGTCTTCTTCGTAGAACCTTTTAACGTCGCCAGCAGTTGTTGCCGCCACGGCAGATAAGCGCTCAACGCCCCCAGCGCCGATCCCCCAAACGGAACGAACCGTTCTTTCTTCCCTTTGCCTCGAATCAGAATCGCTTCGTTACTCAAACTGATGTCATCCAGATTGATGCCCACTAGCTCCGAATTCCGAATCCCGCATCCATACAACAATTCAAACATCAGCCGGTCCCGCTCCGGAAACGACGCCACCTCCGGCATCTTCCCGTCCAGCATCGAATTCATCTCTTCAATCGTCGGAACACGCGGTAACTTCTTCGGCAGCCTCGGAGTCGAAACCAGCTTCGCCGGATTCTGCTCAACCGCGCCTTCCTGCGCCAGCCAGCGATACAGCGACCGCACCGCCGCCAGCGCTCGCGCCACCGACGTTTTACTCAGCCCCTTGTCATACAAATGCGAAAGGAACCCACGAATCGCAATATGATCAATCGCCTTTAAACCGCGTTCACCGATGTAAGTCGCAAACACATCCAGATCGCCCGCATATGCCTTGATCGTGTGCCCCGAAGCATTCCGCTCCCGCAAATGCCGCAGAAAATCATCCGTAGCCAGTTCGACAATCGTGCGAGATTGCTTCATAACGTTGCTCCGCGAACAAGCAATCCACCACGGAGGCACGGAAGCACCGAGAAGAGAGGATTCAACGCGCTGATGAAGCGGCCGAAACCGCCCGACCGCTTATTTAAGCGACAAGACTTTGAGCGACAGGACATTGAGAACCAAGAAAAGGTCTTCTCCGTGCCTCCGTGTCTCCGTGGTAGATTCACGCCTTCGCCTTCGCCCGCGGATGATGTTTCGCAAACACACTCTTCAGTCGGTCCAGCGCAACATGCGTATAAATCTGCGTCGTGGAAATATCGGAATGCCCCAGAATCGTCTGCACCGTTCGCAGATCCGCTCCGTTCTCCACCATGTGTGTCGCGCAAGAATGCCGCAGCATATGCGGACTCGCATGGCGTCCCGAAGCCAGACTCGCCTTTCCCACCAACTGCCAGACTCTTTGCCGCGTCAGCCGCCGCGCTCCCACTCCCAAAAACAAAAGTGGAGAGTTCTTGTTCTTCGCAATCACCGCTCTGCCGTTTTTCAGATAATCCTGCAGCGCCCGCTGCGCAGGCGCTCCCAGCGGAACCATGCGCTCTTTATCGCCCTTGCCGCGCACCAGAATGTATCCCATCTCCAGTTTCAGATCTTCCAGCCGCGCATTCGCAACCTCCGAAACCCGAACGCCTCCCGCATACAGAAGTTCAATCATCGCGCGATTCCGCAACGCCAGAGCCGCCTCTCTCACCGTCTCTTTTCCCGACGGACGCTCCGCCAGCATCGATCCCACTTCCGCGCGGCTCAGTGACTTCGGCAGCACCTTCCACTGTTTCGGCAAATCGATATTCAGCGTCGGATCTTTCTCGATCTTTCCATCCAGCAGCAAATGCCGATAAAGTTGCCGAATCGCCGAAAGCTTCCGTCCCACCGAACGCCCATCGAGCGAATTAGAAAACAACTCCTGCAAATACTCGCGCACATCGTCGCGCCGCGCTGCGCTCAACTCAACCCGCCGTTTCTCCAGAAACTCCGCAAACTGCGCCAGATCGCTCGTATACGCCGCAATCGTCAGCTTCGCCGACCCGCGTTCCACGCGCAGGTAGTCAAGAAACGCCGAGAGCGTTCGCGAATTGGCTTCAGAAGCCATCTTTATGAGCCATCTTTATGAGCCATCTTTATGTGTGTCTTTGATCAGTATGAGAGGTGAGACAGAACCACAATAGTAACGAGCAGGATTCGCCCCGAACTAGACGCTAGGCTCGCGGCAAGCCGCAAGCAAGTCCGACGCATACAACGCGCCTTCCGGAGTCTCTTCATGTTTGAAGTAGGCAAACGCGTCGCGTCCCGCTGCCAGATGCTCGCGAACCCGCGCAACCATCTTCTGCCGCTCTTCAGGAGTATAAGAAGGCTTCCGGTACCGATAGTAAGCGTAATCGGCCGTCACAACATCAGGAGTATCCCGCTCTTCCGTCTCCGCCACACACAGCGCAACATTCCGTTCACGCAGCGTATCCCATGTAGCATCCGTGAACCACGATTCGTTCCGGAACTCAAACGACGCCCGCACCGTTCGCGGCAAGCACTTCAGAAACTCAGATAGCACCGCCTGATCCACCTTGAAGTTCGGAGGCAGCTGAAACAGGATCGGACCCAGCCTTCCCGCACGCTCCAACCCCTCCAACGTACCGACAAAACGCTGCAGAAAATCTTGCGCGCTCTTCAGCCGCTTGATATGCGTGAGCACCTGATGCGCCTTAATCGTGAACCGGAAATGCTCTGGCGTTTCCGCAATCCAGTTCTGCACCGTCGTCTCTTTTACCAACTGCCGGAAGGTGTAATTCACCTCCACCGCATTCAGCTTCGACGCGTAGAAACTCAGAAACTTCTTCTGTGCCAATTTTTCGGGATAGAAATTAGGCTTCCACGTCGGATACGCCCAACCCGAAGTGCCAATGTGGAGAGAAGCCATGAGACATTTTCGCGCGCAGACGCAAACCGCCTTCAACGCAAACGAGATTATAGCTTGCGCCGCTTTTCGGCGGCGGACTTCACCTTGGCGCCCGCCTTGCCGTTCGCAGCCTTCCGACCTGTCTTCGCCCCTGAACGGGGAGACCGCGCAGGACGCTCCGATACCGCAGAACCCGCCGCAGCATGTTCACTCTCTTCCTTCGCTTCGGCTCTCGACTCCCCAGCCAATCCCGCCAGTTGCGGCAACTTCTGCTTTAGCGTCTGCACTGGCGCGAACAAATCGCCCGACTTCTCCACCCGCCCAAGCACCTCCGTCGCCTCAAAAACCAGCCGCGACGCATCCTTCTTCTTCGACGTCTGCTCCACCTCGTCCCACGTCACCGGAGTCGACACCGTCGGATGTTCGCGCGCCCGCAGCGAGTACACCGAAATCGTCGTCTTATGCTCGTCGTTCTGGCTCCAGTCCACCAGCACCTTATTCGTTCGGATCGCCTTCTTCATATCCGACACCACCATCTCCGGGTGCTGCTGCTCCAGCAGTCGTGCGATCGCGTGAGCAAACGGCTTCGTCTCGTCGTAGCTGGTTTTCGTATTCAACGGAATATAAACCTGCAGCCCCTTCGATCCAGAAGTCTTCGCAAAACTCTGCAAACCAAAGTGCTCGAAAATTTCGCGCACCCAAATTCCGACTTGACAGCACTGCACAATATTCGCCGGAGGCCCCGGATCGAGATCAAAGACGATCATCGTCGGCTTATCCATCTCCGGTGCAATCGACAGAGAAGGATGCAGTTCCAGCGACGCCAGATTCGCGATCCAGATCAGCGTCGGCAGATCGTTCGCCAGCAGGAATTGAATTGTCCGATGATTCCCTTCGCTCCACACCGGAGCTGTCTTCACCCAGTCTTCCCGGTGCTTCGGCGCGTTCTTCTCGAAAAAGAATTCCTGGTCCACGCCTCCCGGATATCGCTTCATCGTCAGCGGCCGTCCCGCCAAATGCGGCACGAGCACCGGCGCGATCCGGGCGTAGTAATCCACTACCTGCCCTTTGGTAAACCCTGTGGCCGGATAGAGAACCTTGTCCAGATTCGACAACTTCAGCTTGCGACCTTCTACCTCGACAACCGTAGGGGTGGACATAGTAATCGCCTCAAATTGGCGTCCAGTATAAGCGACGTCGGCGCAAAAGCAGATCAGATGCCCGACTGTCACTGCGCGTTTGCTCCTGCGAAGAATTCCAGCAAAGTTCTCCTCGAGAGCGCGCAGGTTTCATTCAGCCGCACGCCTGTAGCTAAAAATGCATCGGCCCGTTGCCGCACCCGCCTAATGCCCTGGCCAGTCACAAAAAAGGCCCACCCAGCCGGGCGGGCCTTCGCGTCTTGTATAACGAATCGCTCAACACAACTACGGCGTGCAGCCTCCTGAATACTCACAGTTCTCGTCGGTCATCCAGAAACTATATTTACCCTGATTGCCTGGCGATCCATAGAAGTCGGGAGCCGAGATATGAGTCGCGTCATCGTCGGCCAGCATGGTGATGATGGCCGTCGTGGTGCCCGTGTTGCCCGGATAGAATATGGTTTGCTTGCCGTCCAGCGCAAAGCTATCGTCGAAAAATTCCCATACGTAATTGGCCAATGGATAGTAATCGCTGCCATTGCGGCAGTGGCGTTCGACAATGTATTCCGCACTGTTTCCCACGAGTCCGGGACCGCTCTGATAAGTAAGTCCAAACGTTCCTGACCATTGTTGCGTTACGTCTTCCACAAAAACGAATTGCTCGGACGTTCCCGGAGCTCCGTAGGTAATCACCTCGAAGTCATCGCCGGGTCCGACGTAGCAAAGGCCAGATCCGCAAGAGATCGCCAGCATCGAGTAGCTGGGATACCATTCGACCCATCCGTAAGTTTCCACGGCTCCGCCGCAACCGCCGCCATCCCAGTAGTCGGCACTGCCGCCCTGCACCACGTCGCCATTGGTCAAACCATCGATGCCGTTCCACGTCACTTCAAACCACGGTCCTTCCGAACAAGGGAGATTTCCAAACGGATGGTTTGCCACCGGCACGTTCCAAATGGAAACAACTTCGTCGAAAGACGTGTTTTTGTTCCAGGTCTTCACACTGTTGGTCTGCGCAATTCCGCTCCAGTTGAACGAAGTGTAAGCGACCGTTCCGTCCACATTCGCCTTCGCCGGCGCTCCCGCCGGAGCCATGTTCCTGCTCGAGTATGGTTTGGCTACGACATCGGTGGCATGACAGACCTTGGAAGATTGCGACGTAGTTGCAGCCGCTATGAGTCTGTTGCGCACTTTGGCTGCAGCTTTGCAACACCGCCATGGCCCTCTCCCAGTGTTCATAAGCCTTCGCGTCGGCCGTTTTTCCAGGACGCTGCGGTAATCCATAGGTCAGAAGTTCGCGGTTGGTTGCGTTCATAAAATCAAAGTTGCTCGGTGGAGTCGGAAACGCGTGAACTCCCTCGACGCTGGTATTGAGCTTGGGCGCCGCTGTAAAAATCGCCAGGGCGTCTTCGTGCTGCGCCAGCGCCAGCGGCGTGAAACTCACCACCGACACAGTTGCAAAAGCGATCAGTTTATTGACGAATCGCCAATTCAGGTTTTGCATAAATATCTCTCCTCAGTCCTGGGATCGAACGTTGTTGGGCACAAAGAAGTCCCGTAGGCATGGAAGCCATGCGATTGCGGCGGTCCGGCCTCTACAAGAGCTTCCTCATTGGAGTTAAGTTTGTAAAATGTTTCGCGCTGTGGAAGGCTCTCGACGACTGGCGCCGATTGGCTTCCGTCATTCGGGATTGAAAGGCCACGCCGGTGCAGGCCAATCGATCGGGCCCGCTCTGCGCCCGCGCCACGATTGTCAGCAGCGTGAGCGTCAGCACGATACAGCGCAGAACCGATCGGAGTGTGCTGGTGCTTTCCAGGGTCACTATGTCCTCGCCAAGGAACATCTTTTCGACGACAGCTCCTCGCACCACGGGCAATATGGCAGCGCTCCGGCGGGAGATCAACTTACTCTTCCCTTAGTCGTTCCTTATCCTCTAAGTAGCTGATGCCACTCCCCTTATCGCATTTAGTGAAACGGGAGAATTCAACCGTTCCGCATCTGTCTCTCAAAACGCCTCGGTTGTGAGACGATTTCTGTAAGGGTGCGCTTGGGTTGTCCACAACTCGTCCCTCTCTAGCTCCCGATCGTCCAAGCACAGGAGACACTTATGGCAAGAGACATCATTCGAACGCCCAATGCCCCGGCTCCGCCGCCGACATACAGCCAGGCTGTCCGGGCAGCCGGTCTCGTCTTCGTCTCCGGCACGGGGCCGCACGACCCTGCAACCGGCGAACTCGTTGGGGATACGATCCAAGAGCAGACCCGGCAGTGCTTGCAGAACATCTCTGCCATCCTCCAGGCCGCTGGCAGTTCGCTTGATCGGATTGTGAGCGCCACAGTCATCGTTCTCGAAGAAACGGACTTTGGCGGAATGAATGAAGAGTGGCTTAAGTGGTTTCCCCAGAATCCTCCGGCTAGGCAAGGCGCGAAGCTGCCCGTTCGAATCCCCGGCATGCGAGTGTCCATCGCGGCCATTGCCGAGGTCTAAGCTGCCTTAGAGCAAGACGAGCCTGGCACGCGGGTTCGGGCGGATTTTTCGGGTCAGTAGACCCGGAGCAATGCTAGACTTGCTCACGCATTTCGCGGCCGGGGCAGCCGATCCAAATTTGCATGCGGACCACACCGGGTTATTCCATAATCATCAGTTTTGGGCTGTTTACCGCCGATCTCGAAAAAAGAGAACTGCGAAAAGACGGAGTGCGCATCAAGTTGCACGGTCAGCCTTTTGAGATCCTGACTCTTTTGCTAGAGAGCCCCGCTGAGATCGTCACCCGCGAAGAAATCCGCGCACGGCTCTGGCCCGGCAACACCTTCGTCGAATTCGACAATGGCCTGAACGTCGCAGTCAAGAAGTTGCGCACGGCCTTGGGCGACGACGCCGGCAATCCCCGTTTTGTTGAAACCGTCCCCAAGCGTGGCTACCGTTTTCTCGTTCCGGTCTCAGCCAATTCTTCGGCCTCGAGCGCACTTATCCAAGCCGCAGCCACGCCAATCGCAGCGACGCCAGCAATAACCCTTGAACGCGAAACTCCAGTTTCAATACTTCAAGATGTTCCCGTCCTACCTTCCGCCTCGATCCGTTCAAGACAGCGGGAACTGGTTGTCGCCCTCATCGTGATTCTCTTAGCGCTCGCCAGCATCGCCGCCTATCGCTGGCGAGCCTCCATCGAAATGCGGGCGGCTGCCAAATCTAACTCCGGTCTGCAAGCCGCGCCGCGTCGCTCCGTCGCCGTGCTCGGCTTCCGCAACTTACCTGGACGCCACGAAGAAGACTGGCTCTCAACCGCGTTCACTGAAATGTTAAGCACAGAACTCGCAGCCGGCGGCACCCTGCGCCTGGTTTCAGGAGAGGATGTCTCCCGCGCCAAGCGCGATCTGCAAATTGCCGAGACCGATTCTCTGGCCAAATCTACGCTTGCGAACCTTCGCATCAACCCTGGCGCCGAACTCGTCGTCCTTGGCACCTGCACGCCCATCGCAGAAAAAGGCGAAAAACGCATCCGCCTCGACGTCCGTCTCCAGGACACCGACTCCGGAGAAACGATCGATGAAGAAGCCTTCACTGGACCAGAAGAAAGCTTGTTCGATGTAGCCTCGCAGGCTGGCGCCCGTCTGCGCGAAAAGCTTGGAACCAACGCCGCTTCGGCGGAAGCAATAAGCGCCGCCAGAGCCTCCCTCCCTTCCAATCAGCAGGCGAGACGGCTCTTGGCCGAGGGTCGCGCCAAGTTTTATGAATTCGAGTTCCTCGAAGCGCGTAATTTGCTCGTCAAGGCCGTTGCCGCCGACCCTGAGAGCGCTGCGACTCACGCCGCTCTCGCAGACGCGTGGTCAGCGCTAGGGTATGTCCAGACCGGCCAGGACGAAGCGAAACGAGCCCTCGATCTTTCCGCCGCACTCTCGCGCGAGGAAGGCTTTCCATCGAAGGTCGTTATCGCGAACTCACTTGGGACTGGCCCAAAGCGATCGAGATCTATCACGCCCTCACCCAGTTTTTCCCCGACAACCTCGACTATGGCTTGCACCTTGCCGCCGTCTTGAGCAAGGGAGGTCGAACGCAGGATAGCTTGCATCAGATCGATGTGCTGCGCCACTTCGCAAAGCCCGCCTCAGACGATCCTCGCATCGACCTGCAAGAGGCCGCCACCTTCGATCGTGCAGGACAATATCAGAAGTTGCAAAGCACGGCGGCAAGTGCGGCGTTGAAAGCTAAAAAACGTGGAACCCATTTCTTATCCGCCGAAGCAAAACTCAAGCAGAGTTTGGCCGCCAGCCGCCTGAACGATCCCAATGGCGCCGTCGTTCTGGATAACGACGCCCCAGAACTCTTTCGTCAAGTTGGTGATAAGTACGGGCTCGCTCTCGCCCGCTATCGCATGGCCGACCTCTTGTTTCAGGAGGGCAGGGTCGCCGAGTCGAACGTCCTGCTTGAACAATGTTTGCAAACTTATCGCGCCCTTGGCAGCGACGGGGATGCCGCTCAAGCTCTGAACGACATCGCCAGCGGACTCCTTGAAATGGGGGAAATCAGCAAAGCGAGAACGATGTACGAAGAAGCGCTCGCCGGCCAGCGTTTGGTTCGCAATAAACGCGGAACTGCCGACGCGCTCGCCAACCTCGGCGCTCTCCTCGAAATGCGGGGGATCTCGACCGTGCCAAACAATACGATGAAGAGGCGCTCACTCTTTACAAGGAACTCGGCGAAAAAGGCGCCCTCGCCTATGCCCAGGGCAACATGGGTCTAGTGCTGATCGACTTAGGCGATTTGTCTGCCGGCAAAGAGCTCTTAGACAGCTCTCTCGCTCTCCAGCGCGACCTGGGCAATGAAAGTAGCGTCGCCGAGTATACACAAGACATCGCCGGCGCTCTCGGCGAGCAGGGAGATATCGGAGGAGCCCAGAAACTCTATGACCAAGCGCTCGCCATTCAGGTGAAGCTCGGCGAACAAGGCAACGCCTCAGCAACCCACCTCAGCAAAGCTGAATTGATGATGGAAACAGGCCAAGCCGCGAATGCGGAACCACTGGTTCGCTCCGCCCTCGAGCAATTCCAGAACGAAAAACAAGTTCCAAACGAAATCTCCGCCCACGACACACTGGCCGAAATTCTATTGCGGTTGGGCCGGTTGCCAGATGCAAAGGCAGAGCTGGCGCGGGCCACAAAACTAGCTGACAAAAATCAGGCCCGCACTATTCGCCTCAAAACTGAAATTGTCACCGCGCGCTTGCTTTCGGCCGAAGGCAATCATGGCGAAGCCACCAGGAAACTGCGGACCTCCATCACTGAGGCTCAGAAATCCGGCTTCTTCGTTCGCCAACTCGACGCGACCCTCGCTCTGGCTGAAATTCAAACTAAATCCGGTCACCAGCGCGATGCCTTCGCTCTCCTGCAATCAGTCGAGAATGAGGCCCGTAGCCGCGGATTCCTTCTTATAGCTCGCCGGGCCACCGCTCTACGCAGTTAGCGGACAGCACGACTTTACAGACCGTCGAACCGAGCTTCATAGTCGGCTGCCCAGACAAGCGTAAATGGCAGCCTCTTCCCATCCCGTTTCAAACCTGTTAACAATAGTGTTGACATTTTAATGTCCGCGGAACGGCGAGCATAGGTTGGGAGCGTGGGTTCCATGAAACGATCGGATGAAATGAGGCGAAAAGAATTATGCAAACGAAAGAACAAATGATCTCAGCCCGAAACAGTCGTTGCTTTGTCGTGCTCCGGTTCATCCTGTCGGTCGCCGTCATAACGGCTTCCACACATAGCATTGCCCAGCAAACGCCGACCGATCAACCTCACGATTTCCCGCAAGGCAGTCTGTGGCTCAAGCAACATCTGCTTGACGACCAGGCTCTCCCCCCAGTCTCCTTCGCCTATGACCGCCAGGGATCCAGCGCACTCCTCAAAACTTGGACGAAGAAAACGGAATCCAAACACCTCGACAGCGGCCGCACGGAACACATTGTTGTCTGGAGCGACCCGAAGACCGGTTTGCAATTCCGCGTCGATGCCATAGAGTTCGCCAACTCTCCCGTAGTGGAGTGGACAGCCTATTTTAAGAACGACGGCAAGTCTGACTCTCCCATGCTCGAATACGTGCAGGCACTCGACGTCTCCTTCCCCGTCGCCGGCGAAGGCATCCCGAGCATCCTTTACTCCAAGGGATGCGGTGTGATGGACACCTATTCGCTAGTAAAAAAAACGCTAAACCAGCTCGAGTCCTTTCAGATTTCCAGTGAAAGCGGCGGCAAGACCGTCGAGACCATCCCCTTCTTCGACATCACAACCGCAAAACGCGGCCTCATCGGAGCTCTCGGCTGGCCGGGCAAGTGGTCGATCAACTTCTCTCGTTCCACCGAGCCAGCGATCGCCGTCAGTGCCGGCATGGACGGCACTCATCTCTCCTTACATCCCGGCGAAGAAATCCGCACTCCCGAAGTGCTCCTGCTCCCTTGGGTCGGCGACGATCTCGACGCCCATAACGTTCTACGTCGGCACATTCTCAAATACCACACGCCCCAGTACGACGGAAAGCCAGTCGTTCTTCCCGTCTCTCATCTGGGATGGGGTGGAATGAAGACTTCCACGAGCTTGCATCTCATCGAACAGATCACCAAAGAAAATATCGGTTTTGAAAATTTCTGGATGGACGCGGGCTGGTATGGCACCGATCGTCCTGTTGACGAATTCCAGGTTTTCGGAAAGGAAGACTGGTTCCTGCACGCCGGGAATTGGCGCGTCAACGAAGTGCCTCACCCCGACGGCAAGGGCCTCCGTCCCATCAGCGATGCCGCCCATGCACACGGCATGAAATTTCTGCTGTGGTTTGAGCCCGAACGCGCGGTGGTCGGAACTCCGTTAACCCTCCGACATCCCGACTGGTTTATCGGAGAAGTCACCACCCACTTCGAAGGAAACACCGAGCGTCCGTTAGTAAAGTTCCGAATGTTCGACTTTGGCAATCCCGCAGCGCGGCAATACATGATCGATTCCATGTCCGACCTGATCGACAAAGAAGGCATCGACATTTACCGGCAAGACTGTAATTTCGCCCTTGCCCCATTCTGGACCCAAGCCGACACTCCCGACCGTCAGGGAATCACGCAAATCCGCTACGCCGAAGGCCTTCTGAAATTCTGGGACGAACTGCGCCGCCGCCACCCCCAGCTCATTCTCGACATCGTGCAGCGCGGCGACCTCGAGACAATCTCGCGCGCTGTCGATCTGAGCCGTGCGGATTATCCCGTCTCTCCCGATGCCGATCCTGTCGGAGCGCAGGTCAGCACCGAAGGCCTCGCTTACTGGCGCGCGCATTTTGGAACTCTGCTTCAGGTTCGGCCCAGCGATACCTACCACTTCCGGAGCGGCATGGCGCCAGGCTTGGCCTTCGCGCTCTTTAACGTTGCCGGCTATCCCAATCAAGTCGGAAATTTTATTCCCGCTGATTTCCCGTACGAGTGGATGCGCACCATGGTCTCTCAGCTCAAACTGGTGCGTCCTTATTATTACGGCGACTACTACCCTCTATTACCCTGCAGCGAAAATTCCGATTGCGCCACCGACCCTCGTCAAGAGCGTAGCGCCGCCTTCGAGTGGGCCGCATGGCAGTTTAATCGCCCCGAAGAAGGCGACGGAATGGTGCAGGCTTTTCGGCGAGACCAAAGCGATCAGCCCTCGCAGAATCTACCTTTGCGCGGACTCGACCCCGCCGCCACCTACGAGATTCACAATCTCGACACCACGACACGGACCACGGTTTCGGGACGCGACTTACTCCAGCAAGGTCTGCACGTAGAAATCAAAGAAAAACGAGGAGCCGTGATTCTCCTCTACAAGAAGATTCGCTAGAAGATTCGCTGAAATAAGTTCGCTGATATCGATTCAGCCGATTGAAGGCTCGCTAGTCGGCTGTAACGTCTTGCGTCTGCTCGCCAAGACCGTCAATGCCAAGCCGCACCCGACTTCCGGTACGCAGATAAACTGGCGGTTTTTGGCCGTGGCCCACGCCAGGAGGCGTGCCGGTGGAAATAACATCGCCCGGTTGCAGGCTCATAAAGCGGCTCAGATAGCTGATTAAATGCGCCACTCCGAACACCATCGTGTGCGTCGACCCACTTTGATAGCGATGTCCGTCAACCTCTAGCCACATATTTAGATTTTGCGGGTCCGGAACTTCATCCGAAGTCACCAGCCAAGGCCCAATCGGTCCAAATGTGTCGGCACTCTTCCCTTTCACCCACTGTCCGGTGCCTTCCAGTTGAAACGCTCGCTCCGAAAGATCGTTGATCACGCAATATCCGGCTACATGCGAAAGCGCATCGGCCTCAGCGATGTACTTTCCTGGCCTGCCGATCACCACGCCGAGTTCAACTTCCCAATCCGTCTTCTTCGAGCCGCGCGGAATAACGATCCCGTCGTTTGGCCCACAGATCGAAGACGTCGCCTTCATGAAAACCACGGGTTCGACAGGCACAGCCATTCCAGATTCTGCCGCGTGATCCGAGTAGTTCAGCCCGATGCAAATAAATTTTCCTATACTACCCACGCACGGCCCCAGCCGCGGCTTGCCCGCAACTTTGGGCAGCTTCGACAGATTGCCGTGGCGCAGTTTCTCGATCGCCGCGGGAAGCAAGTCGGCTCGCTCCAGATCGGCGATGACTGCCGAGAGATCGCGAATTTCACCGTCAGCATCCAGAAGCCCTGGCTTCTCTTGACCCGGTTGACCGTAGCGAAGCAGTTTCATTTTCTCTCCAATCAATTTCTACAGGCTAAAGCCGCCATCGATGATGTGGATTTGACCGGTCGTATAGCCCGATTCATCCGAAGCCAGATACACCGCGAGCGAGGCGATCTCTTCCGGACACCCAATGCGGCCCATCGGTTGCCGCGCCACAAACTCTGATCGCGCTTTTTCTACATTTCCCTGCGCAGCGATCCGTTCGTCGAGCGAAGGCGATTGCACCGTTCCCGGACAAATCGCGTTACACCGAATACCGTTGCGAATAAAATCGGCCGCGATCGCTTTCGTCAGTCCAATCACCGCCGCCTTTGTACTACCGTATACAAACCGGTTCGGCGCGGCCTTGATGCTCGACGCCGCGGACGACATATTAACGATGCTTCCCTTCCTCGCCTGCAGCATCGCGGGTAGAAAGGCGCGGCAAGTCCGGTACATCGACTTCACATTGAGATCGAAAGAGAAATCCCAGTCCTTTTCTGCACAGTCGAGAATGCTGCCGTGATGGACATACCCCGCGCAATTGAAAAGAATATCGATCGCGCCGAGTTCGGCTGCGCAACCCGACACATCCTGAGCATCGCGAACATCCAGTCGCCGAGTACGAATGCCTGGCCGGCTCTCGCCGAGAGCCGCAAGCGCTGCATCATTGATGTCCGTCGCCCACACCGTCGCTCCCTCGTCGGCGAAAGCAAGTGCTGTAGCGCGCCCAATGCCTTGTCCCGCTGCCGTCAGCAACGCAGTCTTACCTGCCAGTCTTCCGCTCATTTGGCCCCCGCTGAATCAAAGAGTCTAAAGTGAACGCGCCGTCCAAGATAGCGGACGCATTCTAATTGTCAACACTACTGTTAACATTGTAGACTACCTCGACGAACCCGTCATGGAAATGGACATCGAGCAGTTCGCCGCCCTGCGCGCCTATCTTGCCGCGCAAGGATATATCAAGTCGGACGACAGCATTTACCTGCAAAACCTTGCCGGAGGCGTTTCCAATCGTACGGTACAGGTCAAATGGCCCGACGGCCATTCTTGGGTCATTAAACAGGCACTCAACAAATTGCGCGTGAACATCGATTGGTTCAGCAGTCCCGACAGAATCTCCGTAGAAGCAAGAGCCCTCCGCTGGCTAAACCATGCTGCTCCCCCCGGCACCACTCCCGCCTTCATCTTCGAAGACATCGAAAATCACCTCCTCGGCATGGCGGCAATTCCCGAAGAACACGCCAATTGGAAATCGCTCCTGCTCTCGGGCTCAATCGTCCCTGATCATTTTGAGCAATTCGGATTCCTGCTCGGCACCATTCACCGTCGCTCGACGGAGTTGCGCTCCGAAGTCTCGCAGTCCTTCGCTGATGCCACTTACTTCAAGAGCTTGCGTCTGGAACCCTACTACCTTTATACCGCCCAGATGACTCCCGATGCGGCCGAGTTTCTGAACGCGCTCGCGAACGAAACGCTCCATCATCAGGACAGCTTGGTACACGGTGATTTCAGTCCAAAAAATACTTTGGTCTATCGCGGCCGACTGATTTTGCTCGACTACGAAGTCGTCCACTTTGGCGACCCCGCCTTTGACCTCGGATTCGCCCTCACGCACTTTCTCAGTAAAGCGCATCACCTGCCCCAATTCCGTGGTCGTCTGGCAAGCGCGGCCGAGTTGTTCTGGCATGTGTACTATCGAGAAATTGCCCGCCTGAGTTGGGCTGAGCCCCTGGAATCGCGTGCCATCCGTCATACCCTGGGATGTTTGCTGGCGCGTGTGGCCGGAAAATCTCCCTTGGAATACTTGACGCCAATCGAACGAAAGCGGCAACTCGATGTCGTTCTCGCAATGCTCCGGAAGCCTCCGGCCAGTGTTCCCCATTTGATTTCAGAGTTCGTTCATAAAATAGAAACCGATGCCAACCATTAAGCAGCTTTTTGGCCGCGAAGTTCTCGATAGCCGCGGAAGACCAACAGTTGTCGCGACCTGTCGTTTGGAAGAGGGAACTACGGCCTCCGCTTCTGTTCCCTCGGGCGCATCCACAGGCACGGCCGAAGCATTCGAACTTAGAGATGGCGATCCCAAACGATATCAAGGCCTGGGCTGTCGTCGAGCCGCCGCCAACATCGGCGGAGAAATCCAAGCCGCACTCGCTGGGCAAGCGTTTGAATCTCAATCAGAATTAGATCGCGCCCTGATCGCGCTCGACGGAACTCCCACCAAGTCCCGTCTCGGAGCGAACGCGATTTTGGCCGTCTCCGTCGCATTCGCCCGCGCCTCCGCCCTGTTACGCGGCATTCCTCTCTATCAGCATTTCTCCGATATGATCGGCCTTCCCGCAAATCGGTTGCCTCGCCTCACCATCAACCTCTTCAGTGGCGGAAAACACGCTGGTCAGCAAGTATCCGTCCAAGATGTCCTCATCGTTCCGATGTCCGCACAAACCATCGACGAGACTCTGGTCTGCGCCTCCGATATCTATCACGCAGCCGCCGACTTAATCCTCCGAAAATATGGCATGCGTCTGCTCACCGCCGACGAAGGCGGATTAGCTCCCCCGTGCCGCTCCGCCGAAGAAATGCTGGCTTTAGCGGTAGAAGCAATCGAACTCGCCGGACACGCACCGGGCAAAGAGGTCTTCCTCGGCATCGACGTAGCTTCTTCTCACTTCTACGAGAACGGGCGCTATAAGAAAGATGGAGAAAATCTCGATAGTACCGACATGATTCGCGGCATCGGTCGGTGGCTCGAGGAATATCCAATCCTGAGCGTGGAAGATGGCCTCGCCGAAGATGACTGGAAGAACTGGCCTGACCTTCGCCGAGCCATAGCCGGTCGCGCCCTAACTCTGGGAGATGACCTTCTGTGCACGAACCCAACGCGGATCCGTCGCGCGATCGACACCAAGGCTTGCGACGCTCTATTGCTCAAGGTCAATCAGATTGGAACGCTGACCGAAGCAATCGAAGCCTACAAGCTCGCGCGAGAAGCCGGTTGGTCCATCACGCTAAGCGTACGCAGCGGAGAAACGGAAGATAACTGGGCGGCGGACTTGGCCGTTGGATGGGGCGCCGATCAATTTAAGAACGGATCGATTCGGCAGTCCGAGCGTTTGGCTAAGTACAATCGCCTGCTCGAAATCGAAGAACTGACGCACTGGCCGCTAACCACATGGCCTCGCGTCGGCTGAATCCGTAATACAAACTTGCTCCAAACGTCGGGATCGGACACCGCGCCTGAAGACAAATCCAAATTCGACTCGCTGCACAACTGTGATCCTTCTCTCGATCTTCCTTTGGATCACTTCCCCGGTCTGTGCCCAGACAAATCTTCAGAATCAGGATGGCTACATTCACCGTGAAGGAAGCGACTGGCTCCTGGGCACTTCGCGCACCGAGAAACGGATTCGTTTCGCCGATGGGCGCCTCTCCTCCATTTCGCTACGCAACAAGCTCTCTAGACATGAATACCTTGACGCCTCCATCCCTCCGTCCGAAATCCAGTTTTCCGCGAACGAACAAGATGTCAGCGCGCCCGCTTGGCACTGGAAGCTCCTCAGCGATCACGCTAAGAAAACCAACCAAGGCGAACTGCATCTCGACATCGAACTCGAATCCCCCAGCCTCCGCGTCACGAAACATTACGTGATTTATCCCGGAACCCCCGTCATCCGCGAATGGCTGACCATCGACAACTCCTCAACAAAAACCGTCCACATCACGAAAGTCGATTTCCTACACACGCGTGTCCCCGCATCCATTGCGCAAGATCTCGACTTCAACTATCTAACCGGAGGCGGCAATTACAACGGCAGCCAACTCCTGAAGACCGAGCCCATGAACGCCGCCTACCGCCGCACTCTCGATTCCAACGGAGGCGTTCAGCCCGGCAATTACAGCAGTTTCCTGCCCCTCATTTTCCTGCTGAATCACAAAGCCTCAGAAGGCCTGGCCATCGGTTGGGACTACCTCGGCCACTGGCGCTTCGAAATCGGCAACGAAAACGATCCGCCGCTGAGTCTGCATCTGGAACTCGCCGGCTTCGCCAAAGATCTCTCTCCCGGCGCCAAGGTCGAAACGCCAAAAGCATTCCTCGCGACCTTCTCGGGCCAGGTCGACGAGCTCGGCAATCAATTGCTCGATTGGCAGTACGCTTACCTCTGGGAATTCACGAATCCAGAATATTTCGCCAAGACTCGGTGGGCGATCGATTGGCCCGATCCCTGGGTCGGTGACGGAGGAACTCCAAGCGCGGACAATTGGGGACGTCGCCTCGCTCTCGACCTTCGCTACATCGATCTTCTTCGCGAAACCGGCACCGACATTCTCTGGGACGACGCGGGATGGTACGACAAGTGGGGTACATGGAACGGCCCCGATTGGAAACCGACGAACGATTACCTGCACAAGTACGACATGAAATGGGTGCTCTGGTACCCAACCTTCCTCGCAACGCCGCAATCCACCGTCGCGCAGAAGCATCCCGATTGGTTGATCCCCGGCCAGGAAACTCTCGAACAATCCATCCCCGCAACCGCCGATTGGCAGACTAGCTTACTCGACAACAGTGTCAAAGCCTGGGGAGATTACCAATGGCGCTACGACATCGCGCCCGCCGCCAGCGCGAACGATACCGATGCTCTAGCCGCGGACCAAAATTTCCGGACCCTCCTCGAGCACTTCAAAACCAACCATCCCCAAAGCGGTATCGATGCTTGCGATGGAGGCGGCCGGTGGATCAGCTACGACATCGCTCGTCTCGCCGAGTCCGGAGAGTACACCGACGGCGGTGTGGGCCCCTACAGCGCGTACTACACTTCCCTTCTCGTGTCCCCCGACAAGTTGCACAACGTCGTCGACTACGACCATATCTATTACAACCCAGCCACCGACCGCACTCATCTCTCCATGAATCCAACCTGGTATCGCGATCCTGGCGACGGTCCCGACGTCGAATCGATCCGCAAGGACTGGGAAATGGATCACTATCTCGTCTCCCAAGGAGTCGCGGGACAATGGAGCCATGTTTTCCGTCCTCATGTCGATCACGATGATCCCATCTGGTATTTCCAGCGCATGAATCGTGACGGATCGAAAGGCGTCATTCTCACCAAACACGCCAAGCAAGGCTCAACTTATTTCATCATCAGCCACCCTGTGAAATCTCTGCCAGGGAAATCTTCAGATAACGGAGACCGTTACCGCGGCGGCGCAGGGGATATGAACGAAGCAATAACAACTTCCGCGGCTAACCTCGAAACCGGAATCTATGAAGATCCAGCCGACGGAGCAATCCGCTACTACGGAGTCCCCGGTCAGGAATTCGGCCCTCTGAATCTCAAATATCAGAGCGGATCCGGCACCGAATCGCTCGTCAGCAAGGTAGTTAGACTCGGAGCGGACCGCCCTGCGACAGGCCAATTTTTCGGCATGGCAATCCAACTCGACCACCCCATGGCCGTCACCGAGTTAGGCCAATTCGATCCTGGCAATAACCGTGGCACTTACACGCTAACCTTAGTGCGAGCCGAAGATGGCAAGGTGCTCGCCACCGCAGACTTAGACATGAGTAAAACGCATCCAGACGCCAACGGATTCAAGTATGTTCACTTGACGAATCCAATTCAGCTCGAGATTTCTCCCAAACCGATAACAATCTACCCGCGCGGTCTCATCCTCACTGAGCCCTACGATGTGCGTGCCAGCGTCTCGGGTCTCCGTCTACACAAGACCGGTTCGCAACTGATGTCGGATGGCATCACCCTCAACACAATTCCCGCCGGAGAACTGATCTTCCTGAACCTGCCCCATTACCCTGGTTCAGGAACCGACCATGTTCCTCCCAGTTCTCCCTCCAATGTGACTAAACGACCCGGAACAAATCTCGGCGTACAAGGAATCGAACTGTCCTGGTCGCCGAGTCACGACAACAATTGGCTCTCTTATTATCAAGTCCGCAAGGATGGGAAAACCCTGGGAAGAACCGCCAAAGGAACATTTTTCTTCGATCACACCGGCTCCGCCCGTACCGACCTCGAAGCAAGCTATGAAGTCGCGGCCGTCGACGGAGACGGCAATGCCAGCCCCAGCGTCTCCGCGCAGAAAGTCGCCAGCGAGCCAACTGGCGCACAGAGCTACGAAGCTCTCGGAGATTTTTCTCCAACTCAACTAACTAACTACTGGGCCTACGAAGAAACAGCCGACGATCTCACTTACACCGACTTAGCCTGGGATAAAGGAGGCTACGAAGGCCGCTGGACCGGCTCCGGCTTAGGTCGAATCGGCCGCATCTGGATGCAGCCGTCCGCTCAATACGATCTATCGCGCACCTTCATCGTTCCGTCCGCGGGAGCGACGAGTACGTCGGGAGAAATCCGCAAGGATCCCAGCGCCGCTAACGGAGCCTCTTGCTTCGTACGAATCCTGCTCAATTCCACTCAGATTTGGCCGTCCACGGACTGGGCCGAAGTCTCTCCAATTTATGACCAACCCACTCGCTACACGCTAGCCAATCTTCCAGTAAAGGCCGGCGACAAGATCCGGTTCGTCATCAAACACAACGGAGCCAACCGCGCCGATCCCATCATTTGGGATCCTGCAATTATCATCCGCGATTCAAGCCAATCGCCTCAATAAAATCTCGAACGATTCCGCCGTTCACGGCAACCGCCGCAGCAGCAAGATATCGGATCCATAAACCTGTTGATCAGCAAATTCCTTGATCGCCCCATCCCCGCTTGCCAGCCATTTATCGGGTAAACGAACTGCGATCCCGTTCATCAGCGCCTCGCCGGTGATCTCGCGATCTCGCCCCGGCCGATCATTGAGACTGGTGACCCGATACTTCGCCTTCGCGTCCAAGGCTCGCAACCGTATCTTAGTCTCGGCAACTTCAGACTTGTCGCGGAAAACATAAACCACCGACTCCGACGAATCCTCTTTTACATATTGAATCGACGACCACCCGGCAGTCTCCACCTGCGGATGGTAAACATCCTCCAGCAACAGATGCCGGTACTGCTTGAAGTACAAAAGATTGCGCTCTAACGCCTCCACAAACCCCGGCGGAGCCGCCGAAAGGAACTGTGAAGACATTCCGTTGATATTTCCGAATGTCACTCCATGCGTGAAGTGCTTGCGGAAGTAGTAATCAAGTGCCGACGCACTGTACCAACGAGCCGTCAGGTATTCTCCGCCGGCATCCCCTTGTCCTGCAGTCGCCAGCGATCCCCACACATTCGGACTGAGCATCGGCCCGGTAATGAACTCATTGGTGTATCCACCCGGAAGAAGGCCCTGCGGCCCCGGATTCGTCCGCGCAAATTGCAATGAAGGATCGCATTCAAATCCCGACAGATTCGGAAAGCGCTCCAGCAGGTAACGCATAATCTCCATCCGTCCGCGATACGCCGCATAAGCGCCATCCGTCTTCCCATGTCCGTGATCCGTGCGGTTGCACTCGTAACTTACCGTCGACGATGGATCCCACTTGATCCAATCCAGGTGCCACTTCTCGATGATGTCGCCCAGTTGCTTCTCAATCCAAGCCACCACCTTGGGATCTCCCAGGCAAAGCTGCTTGGTGATAGCAAGCGAGGGGTGCGTAGTGCCGAGCTCCTTGCCGTCAATCATCGCCAGCCACGCCGTTGGAATCTCGCCCGATGCCACGCGCGCCGCATCCACGTTCCCCGGATCCACCCACAATCCGAATTTCAGCCCCATCCCATGAACCGCATCCGAAAGACTCTTCAGACCGTGAGGAAACTTCTCCTTATCTTCCTGATAACTTCCCAATCCCGACGTCCAGTCATTCATGCCGGGTATCACCGACGCCCCCTCGTACCAGGTGGCATCGTGATAAAAGACGTCAAAACCAGCTCGCTTCGCCAGACTAAGTTCCTTAAGAAGCTGCTCCTCGCTATTCTTCTCCGTAAGCCATATGCAGTAAGTCACCAGCGGAGAATCCGGCAGGGGCGCCTGAAAAACGTATTGCTTCAAATAACGAAACGTCTCATTACCCGCGTCGTCCGTGTCCCCTTTAGCAAGCGCAATAAAACTGATCGGAGTTTCGACCGCCGCCCCCGGAGCCAACTCGAATGCCCGCGGCGATTCACCCTTCTTCTCCTTCAACAGAATCGTTCCGGCATGAATCACCGTCCCCGCGGTAGAAGATTCCACCACAGCCTTCCATCCCAGTACGCCCAGCCCAGGTTCCCCGCCGATCAGCGCAGACTCCCCGGCAGCGCCGTTTTCCAGCACGAGCCAGTCAGGAAACTCTTGCCTCTGCGAAAGATTTCCCGCCCGATGGAATCCATGCTCGCCTTTGACCGAAGAATAAGGCTTAAGTCCATCCGCCGGGCTCCTGAGTGTAAGAAACAGCGGATCCATATAAGGCGCAAGCAAAAGCGCAGTCTGGCCGCGGTTCTCCAACTTCACAGCCGTCTGAATCACAGCTCCCGTTGGATACATCTTCAGTTCGAGAGAAAGCAGTCCGCCGCCCTCCGAGTGGAATCGCAATGTCAGTTGCTTTCCACCCTTGTCCAGTCCGGCGATCGAATCATCCGCGAAAACATAGGGCGTACCGCCCTTGTCCGGCGACGCAACGATCGCTGCCTCGGCGCTCGCCCATTCGACTCCCCCTTCCCGCCGCAGCGACTTTAGCTTTACCGTTCCCTCCGAACGCGCCAGCTCCAGTCGAACGTGCCCGTTAGACAGTTCCCAACCAGCCACCGTCTTTGTAATAGAGACTTGGGCAAATAAAGAGATGGCGGCACAGAAGATTAGGAACAATGTGAATAGGAAGGATCTCATCCGCAGGCCTCGGCGTTAGCTTCACTCAGGGTTTGTAGGTTCGTGGCGCGTGATTTGGGTCAGAGATTGAACTACGAAGGAAAACGAGAGAGTCAAAAACGAAACTTGCCCCGGCTTAAGACCGAGGCAAGTTCGTCTGACCGCCACGTTTTCTAGTTTAGAAGGTCAGGTGAAGTCCAACCTGCATTCGCCGCCTGAAGTCAACGATGCTCGTAATTACGCCCGCGTTTCCAACATCAACAAACGCAGCGCCGTCGCCCGTCGGTTGCGCCAGGTTGATCCGGTTAAGAGCGTTGAACACATCCCACTTCAAGTCGAGATGGGTTTTCTCCGTGATGGCAAACGATTTGGTCAGCGATAGATCCACCTCACCGTACCCCGGACCCATCAGACTGTTGCGTCCGGCGTCCCCGAAGGTGTACTGCGCCGGGGTAGCGTAAGCCGCTGGGTTGTACCACTCATTGCGGTTGGGATGGGACACATGGGGATCGCCAACCAGATTCGGTCGATCGTAGATAGGAGAATTAAGCACGGTTGGGGAGGTCGAGTAATACGGGGTGAACGGCAATCCGCTCTCGAAATTGAAAACTCCGCTCAGCGCCCAGCCTCCAACCACAGCGTCCCCGGCGCGGCTTAAACCGTTTACATACGCCCTTCCGTGGCCGAATGGTAATTCCCAGTTAGCAGCGCTGATCCATGTCCAGGGCCTTACGGCGCCTGTAGGTCCGTAGTTGCACGAGAAGCAGAATTGATTTCCGTTGCCGTCTCCCGGACCAAACGTTCCATCGTCAAGTGATTTAGCCCAAGTAAAGTTACTCAGCAGATACAATCCCTGATGAAAGCGCTTCTCAGCGTGAAGTTGCAGTGAGTTGTAGTTACTCCTCATTTCTGGTTCATGGTACACCGCGTTATTCCGTTGGTACTCCGGTACCGCCCAGCCATAGCTGGCGAAGAACGGTTCGCGGGATGTGTAGTCGCCCGGTCCCGGAGGTGGCAGGTTGACGTTATAGTTATCCCACAGATGGCGCCCGATATTGCCAACATACGCAACTGACGCAGTGATCTGGTAGGGGAAAGCATGCTCCAGGGTGACGTTGTAAGTGTCGTTATAACTATGCGGATAGGTTCCGACTCCGACGAAATATTCACTGCCGCCTGGGGCGCCTTGAAATGAAATCTGGCCATTGGCCGGGAACGCCGGTAGCGGCGGGGGAGCACCCGGTCCCTGATCGAGCGTGTAGCCCAAAGGAGCATAGGGATTCGCCTGCACATCAGTCTGGCTCTGCTTGATCGGCCAGCAACAACCCTGCGTTCCAAAGCCGGCGCCGTCGGCATTCATATAGTAGCTTCGGCCATATCCGCCACGAAGCACAGTGTCTTTAAACAGCCGGAACGACGCTCCGAGGCGCGGCGAAAATTCCGTCTTCGGAGTTGTTACTCCGGCATACTTGCCGGCCAAGTTGGTCAAGAGCAGTGTATCGGTGGCTACATCGATATTGCCGACGCTCTGACCATCCGGCGTGAAGATCGGGCTCATATAATCCCACCGCAAGCCCAATGTCAGCGTCAGTCTGGGTGTGACCTGCCAGGTGTCCTGGCCATAAAAAGCCAGCTTCCAATACTTCTCCTGCGGCTGAACCAGCGTGATGTCTCTGCCAAAGCCGCTGGTGAGACCAAGCTCGAACGCCGCTAGGCCTGATCCGCAAAAGTCACCGGTGGGTAGGATGCCAGTGCAAGAGGGATCGTTCAGCTGCGTGAGCGATTGGCTGACGCTGAAGTTGCCGCGGCCGCTGACGTCGGTTCGAATGCCGAAGAACTTTCCGACATCGCCGCCCCACTTAAAGGCGTGGTGGCCTACCGTTTTCGTCCAGTTGTTGTAGAACTCGAAGTTTGCCTCGCGCTCAAAGAATGGCAACCCCTCGTCCCCCATTGTGAATGCAGTCAGTGGATCGCTGATCGCAATCTGTGGCAACCCCGACGTATAGACCGTGCCCAGGTTGATGTTTGGAATTCCTGCTTGCGTAGCCGCGTCGGTGTTGTAATCCGGCTGCAATTCGGAAATTACAATCCGCGAGAAAGCGAACCGGGCATCCGTCAGTAGCGAGGGAGAAAATGTGTGCTGATAATCGAGCATCACACTCTTGTCGTGATCGGCCGAAAGCCCGGCATTGGAGGACCCTGACGTCAGCGGGTTACCTCCGCCCGCGACGCCGTACGCCGTAGGAGTATTAAAATTCGCTTTGAAGTAAGTGAATTTTCCAAACACGACGGTTTTTGAAGTCGCAAAAACATCACCTCGAGTATCGAACTGATCTTGGTCGAAAGTTGCCGGCCGAGAGATCTGATAGTTCTGCTGAGTTCCAGGAGAATTCGGCTGCGGCAGAAGCGCCAGCAAGTTCTGCACCGCAGGACTCAGTCGGTTCGGACAAATCACATTCAATTCAGGCGTGCCCGGGCAACCATCAAACTGCGTTCTTCCTGTTCCATCTGCGTTACCAGTTGCCGGATCGTAAATGGGATCTGTGGCCGCTACCGAACTAAAATCTCCCATTCTGAACGCGTCGATCGGCACTGTCTCGTTGCCTGAACCGGAGAGATTGTTCCTCATCCCCTGGTAGTCGCCAAAGAAAAAGATTTTGTTCTTGATCACGGGCCCACCGACGCTGCCGCCAAATTGATTCCAGCGATTGCCAGGGATGCCGTTAGGCTGGCTGAAATGATCAGCTGCATTAAAACCGGACGTACGATAGTTCTCGAACAGTGACCCGTGAAATGCATTCGTGCCTGACTTCGTCGTGATCTGCCAGAGTCCGCCAGCCACCTTACCGTACTCCGCATCGTAGTCGCTGGTGGCGAGTTTCACTTCCTGCACCGCGTCCTGCGGAGCCACAATCAGCGATAACCCCTGAATCGCTTCCGTGTTCTCGACTCCATCCAGCAGGTGGCCGTTCGCATTCGGCGCAGCTCCATTGACATTAAGATTGAAGTCTTCGCCCGCATTCTCGGGATGCATGTCCAGTTGCCCGCCCGGCATCGAAACTCCCGGGGCCAACAATGACAGCCGAGTGATGTTATTGCCAAAAGTAGGCAGCGCGCTAATCTCGGTCGAGTGGATCGTCTCATTTACCTCCGCGCTGTCGGTTTGCAGAAGCGGCGCTTCGCCCGTAACTTCTACCTTCGCGCTCGCACCGCCGACCGGCAACCTCGCATCGATACGAATCCCTATGCCAGCGTCGAGTCGCGTGGCCTCACGCGTAAATTGCGCGAACCCTTCTTTCTTCACCGTAACCGTATAGGTTCCAGGGATAAGACTCGGGAACCGGTATGCCCCGTCGTTATTCGTGACGGTGTTTCGCGTCACCCCGTCGCCGACGTTCGTTGCTTCGACGGTTGCCCCGGAAACCGCGGCTCCAGAAGGGTCGGTTACGTTTCCCTCAATGCCTCCGGTAACCGCCGTTTGTGCGTACAAGATGCCTAGGCTTAAAAGCGAGAGAACTGCGAGGGAAGTCACAAAACGGATTGCGGAGTTCATCGTGGAGTCTCCTGGGACCATAGCGCGTTTGTTCAGAAAAACATTCCCCGGGTCGGGGCTCTACAAAACATGCAGTTCAGGCTGCGGTACCACCACTCCTGACACAAACCGCGCAGCACTGCAGACTGTCATGACCGTCGCGGAAGTTAACCCATGTTCGGGTGCACTGTCAAGAGAAATATTGTTAACACTAATGTCTACAAGACGAAGATAGGTGATGCGGCCGCGCTCCTCTCGCCCTCGCATAACGAAATCGCGCCGAACATATTCCCATCGATTCTACGCACCGACGATGCCTGCGATGCGGGTCAAAGCCTCGTCTGCTTTATTCAAGATATTCCGCCAATCCCGCGATCACTCGTCCGAATATCGGACACATCCCGCGTGCCGGACCGTGGTCTCGTGTTTCCGAAATCCATATATTTTGCCGACGATCATGTCACCTAGATTGTCGACACCGTGGTAGAGTATCCCAGAACCACGAACGTAAGAGGCTGAAACAAAACGGGTCTCGCTGAAGATCACGTATGGTAACGCCGCTTTCCATGCGCAACGCGAAGAACAATTCTTCCCAACCAGACCGAGGCGTCTCCGCCAGCAAGCGCGTGGAGGCACATTTGCGCAAGGCGATTCACGCCGGCAAATTGCGCCCGAGGCAACGCATCATCGAAGAAGATCTCGCCCAGGAACTCGAGGTCAGCCGCGGCCCCGTGCGCGAAGCTCTCCTCCGTTTGGAGCGCGACGGCCTGGTCGTCACGACCTCGCGGCGCGGCACTTTTATTCGCGACATTTCGCTCGCGGAAATCGGCGTCATCTTTCGCATGCGTGCGAAACTCGAAGGCCTCTGTGCCCGCTACATGCGAGAAAATCCCTCCATCAATTGTTCCCTGCTTCTCACGCAGGCATTGAAAAAACTGAAGGTGGCGGCCACGAAGAACAACGAAGAACAATTCTTCCAGGCTGATATGGAACTGCACCGCACCATCTGGAAGGCAGCCAACCAGCCCTTGCTCTACCGGACCCTCAACCTGCTGATGAATCCCTACATTTTCATCATCGCCCGCGCTTATTCCTCCCGGGTGCCCCTGCTGAATCGTCGCGACAATCACGAGCAGTACGTCCGCACACTCCTGAAAACGCCGCCGGATAAAATCGAATTAGAAGTCGAACGCTATTTCGCCGGCCTCTATTCCCGGTTTTTCCACCAGAGTGTGGTTTTCCCCGGCTTCGAATCCGGAAACTGGACGGACGCCACGGCCAACTCTCATTCCCTCAACGACGCCGACCCTTCCGACTTTGACCTCGGCCCCTAGTTGTCTTCAAAGTTGTTGACAGAAGCGCAAGCGGGATGCTTCAATGGCTCGGTTTCGCGCACGAAAACTGTCTCGTGCACCCACACGTCTGTTCCATGCTCACCCGGCGCTCCTCGAATCGATCGACTAAAGGGTAAGGAAC
This sequence comes from uncultured Acidobacteriaceae bacterium, assembly GCA_963846085.1. GTDB lineage: Bacteria > Acidobacteriota > Terriglobia > Terriglobales > Acidobacteriaceae > Acidiflorens. The sequence continues at coordinate 1,477,981 of CAWJUN010000001.1, forward strand.
ACCATGCCATCGCAAATCGTCCAGGCAATCCTGTTGGTCTTATTCGCTGCGATTATGAATGCCTCGTATGCCCTACCCATGAAACTAAACAGGAAATGGGATTGGGAACATTCGTGGTTCGCCTTTTCCATCGTGGGAGTGGCGGTAGTTCCCACGATCATCGCGGTACTCACCGTTCCCGGCCTCTGGTCGACCTACGCCTCCGTTTCCCGCGGAACCCTGATGGCGATGGTACTTTTCGGCGCGAGTTGGGGCGTGTCGCTCGTTTTCTTCGGGCTCGCCCTCACACGACTCGGTTTGGCCATCACCTTCGCCGTTTGCCTCGGAACCTCCGCCGCTGTCGGCGCGCTCACCCCCCTAATCGCCCAACATTCCGAACTCGTTTTCACCCGCCAAGGCGCTCTCATCCTGCTCGGCGTCGTCGTTATTGTCATCGGCGTAACCCTCTGCGGATTGGCGGGTAAGAATCGCGAGGCCGCCCTCCAACTTGACAGCGCCACTGTCCGGCAAGGTTTTTGGGGCGGTTTTCTCCTCGCCTTTACCTCCGGCATCCTCGGCTCCATGCTCAATCTCGGTCTCGCCTTCGGCGGAAGCATACAGCGCTCCGCTCAACTCCACGGCGCAAGTCAGGCCATGATGTCCAACGCCGTGTGGCTTCCCTGTCTTTATGCAGGATTCTTACCCGGCGTCATTTACTGCCTCTTCTTGATGAACAAGAAAGGCACTGTCGGCAAACTCGCCTTGTCAGGCACTTGGTACTACTGGCTGGTCGGGGCCAGCATGGGCTTTCTCTGGTTCGGCAGCATCATTCTCTACAGTATTTCGACCGTCAAACTCGGCGATCTCGGCACTTCCATCGGATGGCCGCTCTTCCTCGCTTCCATCGTCGTGGCCAGCACCATCTTCGGTTTCCTCACTGGCGAATGGAAAAAAACGGGCACGCTCCCGAAGCAAACCATGATTCTGGGAGTTGCCTTTCTTGTGCTCGCCATCGGAATTCTCAGTTATGCCGGCCGACCCTAGCTTCTGCCGGAGCATCCATTGGCCCCGGCCCAGCCTTCGTGCGTGCAGATTCCGGCGCCTTTGCGAATCAGCCCGACATTATGTCAACAAAAGTGTTGACGATTTGCGTTTGACTTTAGTATTGTGCGTAAGGCATTTAGTATTTTTCGGGAAGTCGGTAAACGATCCGTAGCCTCGTCACCTTCTCCCCAAAATTCCGTCGCATCGCAAAACAGGTTCATTTCCGCCGTTCACCGATTCTTGAGTTCCACTCCGGCACCTGGCCGGGCAGCATTATGGAAATCTTCCGACACGTCTACCAGATCGCGTCCCACGTCGCCGACCGCAATCTGTTCCAGTATTTGTTTGTCGGCGACAACACGGTTCTGCTCGACACAGGCGCCTCCTACACACCCGCCGAAACGATTGTTCCCTATCTCAAGAAAACCGGAATCGATGCATCCCGTCTCAACATCGCCATCAACACTCACGCCGACGCCGACCACCACGGCGGCAACGCCTCTCTCAAGCAGCTCGCGACTCATGTAAGGCTGGCCTGCGGCGAGCCAGACCGCCTGATCATCGAAGATCCCGATCGTCTTTTCGCCACCCGTTACAACCAATGGCTTCCCGATCACGGTGTTGGATTGGGAGTGAATCCCGATGCCAGCGCCTGGGTGCGAAAAATGGTCGGCGAACCGCAGCGCATCGACCAGACTTTTGTCGGGGGCGAGCACATCCGGATTGACGACGACCGCGTCCTCCAGATCTTGCATGTACCCGGACACAGCGACGGTCACCTGGCTCTTTACGATCCGGTGAACAAAGCTGTCTTTGTCGGCGACGCGCTCCACGGCCGCTACTGCCCTAACGCCACCGGAAAACCGGCACTCCCTCCAGGCTATTACTCGGTCCTTGCGTACCTGGGCACTTTGCAAATGCTCCACGCCATTGATATTGACTGGATCTACTCCGGCCACTGGCCGACATTCCACGGCTCACAGGTTTCTGAATTTCTGAACGAATCGCGCCGCTTCGTTGATAATGCCGCAGGCTTGGTCTGGAAAACTCTCGAAAAACATTCTGAAGGCGTGACGCTGCGCGGTTTTATGGATGAATGTGGCCCCGTTTTAGGCTCGTGGCCACTAATGAACGATTGGTTACTCATGTATCCGTTGCACGGTCATCTCTTGCTTCTCGAGCAGCAAGGTCGAGTAAGCCGGGTTGCCGGTGAAGGCCATGTGAGATGGAAGGCTGCGAGCTAGCCGAGGGGGAAGGTCGCAATGAGTTTGTTCGAAGAAATGGTGCGCGCGCGCAAGTCTTCGCACGTTCGGACTTCCTTCGTCAAAATCCTTGCGGCCTTTTGTTTCTTCTCGAGTCTGCCATCCCTTTTTGCAGCGATCGCCACCGAACACGGCCCTCGATCCGCTTTCATTCGAACCGGCCAGTTTCCCGGAATCCGTTTCAATTCTGGCTTAACGGTTTGCGACGAGGAGCTCCGCAACGGCCGTTGGGTCAGTCGCTACTGGGATTCCAGTGGTCAAGTGATCGCTGACATTCAAATCGACGCCGAACGCCAGCAGATGGATACTCTCCCCGTCGACGCGTTCAAGCTTGAACTCGAAGGGCAGGATCTCTCCGGAACCTGGAAGTGGATCGGCGTCAATCAATCCGAAGTGGCCAACCCCAATGGATTGCTGGTCACCGTCGAACTCGAAAGCAGCGCCCGCCCCGTTCGTGTGAAGATCCACACCTTGCTGAGCGGTGGTCCGGTAATGGTTCGCTGGCTCGAAGTTACCAACACCGGTCGCCAGCCGACGGCCATCTCCAATGTGTCGCCTTGGTCCGGACAGCTCTGGCACACTCCCAATTTCGCCGAGAAGCTTCCGCCGGATTCCGAGAACGTCTACGACCTCGGCTACGCCCAATACGATAAGTGGGGATATGAAGGCGCCTGGCGCTTCGATCCTGTCGTAAATGAGACAAAGATTATCTCGGGAGACCGTGGCAAATCCGGTTGGGGCCACCCCACCTTCTTTGCGCGCAACAACGCAACCGGCGAATGGTTTGTCGCTTCGCTCGCCTGGAGCGCAAACTGGAAGATCCACGTGACCAGTAAAGTCGACAAAACGCCCGTCGATCGCAGCAACTCAATTGATCGACCAGTCAACGAGGCTCGATTGTTTTTCGACATGGGCCCGAGTTCGGTCGACCCCGTCCTGCGAGTGCTCGAGCCGGGGGAAACAGTCAAGACTCCCGAAACTCACATCCTCTGCATGAAATCCGATCTCGATCATGTGACGCAGGCTCTGCTGAATCACGTTCGCCGCGACATCCTTCCGCGCGCGCCGTCCGAACACGTCTTCGATGTAGAAGCCAACCACCGTGGCTACATCGTCGATCACGAAACTGAAGCCGGCATTGATCGCGAGATCGACATGGCCTCCGATATCGGAGCCGAAACATTCTTCATTGATGCCGGCTGGTATGGACCCGCGCCGAATCACTGGTATGACAATGTCGGCGACTGGTACGCCGGTGCATGGCTCCCCAACGATGTGCAGCCCATCCGCGAATATGCCAGAAAAAAAGGAATGCGCTTTGGTCTCTGGGTAGAAATCGAAGGTGCCGGAGCTGCTTCCAAGCTCCGCAAAGAACATCCCGACTGGATTCTGAATAGGAATGGTCAGCCCTTCGCGAATGGCCGCCACCTCGATGTCGGAAATCCTATCGTCGCCAAGTGGATGGAATCCGAAATCGCCCGCATCATCAAGACGTATGATCTCGACGTCTTCCGAATCGACTACAACATGTCCGTCGAAGAAGACGGCAATCAAGTGCGCGACGGATTCGTTGAGAACTCCGGATGGCGCCACGTCGAAAACCTCTACGCCATCTTCGATCACCTGCGCCAGCAATTTCCAAAAGTAATTTTGCAGAATTGCGCCGGCGGCGGCGGGCGCCTCGATTGGGGTATCCTGCACCGCTTTGACAACACCGAACTTTCCGACTGGATGCGCGAGCCTCGCGGTGTCAAGATCCTGAACGGTATGACCTGGGTATTGCCGCCCGAAATCCTGTTACGCACGTTCGGCACCGAAGTGCCCGATCTCGCAGGCGACGGAGACATCGACTCGCAGTTGCGCCAAGTGCAGATGTCGCTGCCTATCTTCCGCGGAATAGCCCCATCGCTCGCGGACTTGAATCCGATCCTGCGTGACAAAATCCGAACCGGAGTCGATCTCTACAAAACGAAGCTGCGCCCGATCCTGCGCGATAGCGTGGTCTACCACCACACGCCACAAACGCCGTACTTCAGTGAATCGCCTTGGCTGGTTCTCGAGTACGCCAGTCCCGACAAGAAGCACGACGTCGCAACTCTGTTCCGTACCTCGAACCTTGATAACCCTGTTTATCATTTCTTGCCGCGAGGTCTGGATGCTTCAGCTTCATACAAAGTAACTCTCGAAAACCGCGGCGAGGTCGTCGAATTATCCGGCTTTAAGTTGATGACAGACGGAATTCCCGTTCGCCTCGAAACCGCCGGAACATCCGAAATGTTGTTATTCGAAAGCGTGCCAACGGCCGCGAGAAATTAGTAGATCGCAGTTTAGTGTCAGAAAGCTTGAGATCGAATCATGCATATTAAAAAGAATACCATTCGAAATCTGTTTGACCTCACTGGACGCGTCGCCCTCATCACCGGAGCCGGAGTCGGCTTTGGAGAAGCAATCTCGCTCGGCTTCGCGGAGTTCGGCTGCGATATCGCCGCCTGCGATCTCAATATTGAGAACCCGCAGCGCACCGCGGAAAAAGCGCGCAAATTTGGAGGGCGCGCTATCGCCCTGCAAGCCAACGTCGCCGTCCCTGAAGATATAACCGCCATGGTCGACGCCACAGTAAGTCAACTGGGCGGCATTGACATCCTGATAAACTGCGCCGGCATTCCCCAACATGACGCCGCGGAATCGACCCCCCTCGAGACATGGGACCGCGTGCTCGACATCAATCTCCGCGGCACCTTTCTGTGTTGCCAGGCTGCGGCTCGCGTCATGCTGAAAAAAGGCTCAGGAGTAATCGTCAATTTCTCCTCCATAGCCGGCGTAGTCGGTGTCGGCCGCGGTGCCAACGCCTATTGCGCCAGCAAAGGCGGAGTCAACGCCATGACCAAGCAACTTGCCTTGGAGTGGGCCGATCGCGGCATTCGCGTCAACGCTATCGCCCCCTGCCAGTTCATGACGCCCGGTCTCAAAGAAGTCATGGCCGAGCCACAATTCGACCCGAAAAAGCTCATGCAAACCTGGGTCTCCAACATCCCTTTGGGACGCGTGGGCGAACCCGAAGAGATCGTTGGACCCACTTTGTTCCTGGCCTCCGACGCTTCTTCGATGGTCACAGGCGTAATTCTCCCGGTGGACGGAGGCTACCTGGCTCGATGACGCTGAAAGACAACATTACGTCGAGTTTGTCGTCTTCCCTTCCTTCCTCCGTGAAGCTCAAGCGGCTCGTCCAGATTGGGATCGTCGTCCCCGACCGCGACCGTACGGCGCACTTGCTGACCTCTCTCTTCGGCATTGGACCTTTTCGCCTCGTCGAATGGCCCGATCGGCCCGAGTCGAAGTATTACTACCGCGAAGTCGAACAGAAAATCCGCGTTCGCCAAGCGTTTGTCCAACTGGGAGACGTCGAGGTGGAACTCATCCAGCCTCTGGAGGGCAACAGCGCCTACCAGGATTTCCTCGATGCAACCGGTGGCGGAATTCATCACGTCCTTTTTGAAGTGAGCGATATCGATCCCGTGATTCAGGAATTGGCAAAGTCCGGCATAACCGTCCTCCAGTCTGGAACCGGCATTCGCCCCGGCACCCGTTGGGCGTTAATGGATACGCAAAAGTTACTTGGATTCTTCTTGGAATTGCGGCACCGTCCCGGCGAATCCGACGGTACCTCATTCTCCTGAAGCGCGAGTCACAGCGATAAACAGTTGGACCAAAAGCCATGCAGAGAACGAATGCAATTCGCTTGAGAACCGCCATTGTAGGCTGCGGCAAAGTCGCCGGCACCCACGCTCTCGCCTATCAAGCGCTGCCCAACTCCGAACTCGTAGCCGTGTGCGATGTCGCGCCCGAACGTGCCCAGACTTTCGCCGCGAACCTTCACGTCAATCCCTACACCGATCTCGCTGAGATGCTGAAGCGTGAGCACGTCGACGTGCTCTCCATCTGCACGCAGCACACGCAGCATCCCGCCGCTGTCGAAATCGCCGCTGCCGTCGGCGTGCACTCGATTTCAGAAAAGCCACTCGCCATCGACCTCCCGTCCTGTGACCGCGCCATTGCCGCGGCCCGCGCCGCCGGAGTCAAGCTCGGCGTGATCAGTCAGCGTCGCTGGTACGAGCCCGTCCAGCGCATGAAAGCAGCGATTAATGCCGGCAAGCTCGGCAAACCGGTGCTTGCCATCGTCACCATGCTGGGATGGCGCGAGCCCGCCTACTATCGCTCCGACCCGTGGCGCGGCACTTGGGCCGGCGAGGGCGGCGGAGTCGTAGTCAGTCAGGCGCCCCACTATCTCGACCTCATGAGTTGGTTCATGGGTCCCGCCGTTGAATTACACGGCTACTGGGATACTTACAACCATCCCGGCATTGAAGTCGACGACACCGTGATCGCCTCCGTGCGCTTCAAGAATGGCGGCATGGGTTCTATCGTCCTGAGCAATTCGCAACGCCCTGGTTTGTGGGGAAAGATCCACATTCACGGTTCGTCCGGTGCATCCGTCGGCGCTGAAACTGACAGCGGCTCGCCCTTTATCTCCGGAGTCACCGAGAAGATGGATCCTCCTTTTAACGATATCTGGACCATCCCCGGCGAAGAGCAGCAACTCGCCATCTGGAATCAGGAAGATCGATCGCGCCCCTGTAACGTGATGACTTACTACCATCAGTTGCAGTTGGCTGACTTTCTCGACGCCGTTACGAACGATCGCGAGCCCTCGGTCGATGCCGAGGCAGGTCGCAGTGTCGTCGAGCTATTCACTGCCGTCTACCGCTCGCAGCGCGAACACTTACCGCAAAAGTTACCCTTGTCGCAATAAGTTCGGAGGCTTTCATCATGTCGGAACACGTTCTGACCGAGCAAATCTCGCAGCAGCTGCTGTTGGATTACTACAAGAAGATGCTCGAACTACGCTTGTTCGAGCTCAAAGTGCAAGAGCTGTATCGCAACGGCCGGCTCCCCGGCTTCGTCCACCTATACGTGGGCGAGGAAGCGGTCGCAGTCGGAGTCTGTTCGAACCTCGAACCGCCCGACCTCGTCTTCAGCACTCATCGTGGGCACGGTCACGCCCTCGCCAAAGGCGTCCCTTCCAGCATCGTCCTCGCCGAACTCTGGGGAAAGAGTACCGGCAGTTCCGGCGGACGCGGCGGCAGCATGCATATGTATGCCCCCGAGTACGGATTTATGGGAACCAACGGCATCGTCGGTGCCCCGATTCCTCTGGCTACCGGAGCCGCACTCAGCGCCAAGGTTCGCAAGAACGGTCAGGTTGTCGTCTGCTTCTTCGGTGATGGCGCCGTCAACAGCGGCTCATTCCATGAGGCCGTCAACCTGGGCGCGGTTTGGGATCTTCCCGTCGTCTACGTCTGTGAGAACAACCTCTACGCCACCGAAATGGCCTTCCTGCGCGCCACCAAGAACACAAGCGTAGCCAGCCGCGCTTCAGCCTACGGAATGTTGGGCGTTGCCGTTGATGGCCAGGACGTCGTTGCCGTCCACGACGCGGCGCAGGCTGCAATCAACCGCGCTCGCCAGGGTGGCGGCCCGACCCTGATCGAATGCAAGACCTATCGTTACGTCGGCCATCACGAAGGCGACCCAGGTACGGATTACCGAACCCGCGAAGAGGTTCAGCAGTGGAAGCAGAAAGACCCCGTAAAGTTGGCTCGCAAGCGCCTGCTTGAAGCGGGAGTCGAGGAAGCCAAGCTGCAGGCGGCCGATCAGGAGATCGAACAACTGATCGATCAAGCGGTAGAGTTCGCCGAGAAGAGTCCCGAACCCTCCCCAAACTCCGTTCACGATCACGTCTTTTAGTTGAGGAGAAAGTATGTCAGAGCAAGGCCGTGTAATTACCTATGCCGACGCGGGAGTCGAAGCTCTTCGCGAAGAAATGTCCCGGGATTCCAGCATCGTTTACATCGGGCAAGGCATCGGCCCGCGCGGCGGAAACTTCCGCCAGACTCGCGGGCTTTGGAAAGAATTCGGCGATGAACGCCTCCGCGACACCGGCATCTGCGAACTGGGAGCAACCGGCGTCGCCATCGGCGCCGCCATGGCTGGTACCCGCACCGTAGTCGACGAAGTCTTCTTAGATTTCGCTCTCGAAGCCATCACCCAAATCATCCAGCAGGCCGCCAACATTTCCTACATGTCGAACGGCAAGATCAAAGCGCCCGTCGTGATTCGCGGCGCCATGGGAGCCGTGCGCAATGCCGGAGCGCACCATTCCCACACCTTCTACAACTGGTTCGCTAACACGCCCGGACTGAAAGTCGTTCTCCCTGCCACGCCCTACGATCTCAAGGGACTCTTCAAAACCGCCCTCCGCGATCCGGGCCCCGTCGCACTCATCGAGCACAAGTCTCTCTACAACACCAAGAGCGTCGTGCCCGAAGAGGGCTACCTCATTCCCTTCGGAGACGCGCGTATCGTGCGCGAAGGCAAAGATCTCACTATCATCGCCATGTCGAGAATGGTGGACCTCGCCGCAAAAGCCGCCGAAGTTCTCGCGCAGGATGGCATTTCCGCCGAAGTGATCGACCCGCGCACCATCGTCCCTCTCGATCGGCAGAAGATTACCAACTCGATCAGAAAAACAGGAAGGCTCGTCGTGATCGATGAGTCGCCCTCTTACTGCAGCTTTGCCGGCGAACTCTTGGCCATCGCCGCCGAAGATTGCTTCAACGAATTGCAAGTCAGCCCCAAGCGAATTTGTTCACTCGGAGTTCCCAACCCCTTTAGCCCGGTTCTCGAAAATCAAATGATTCCGACCGTCGAGCGCATCGTAAGCGAAGTCAAGGACGTGATGAGCACATCAAGGAGAAAGTCTTAGAGATGTCTTACAAAATTGTTATGCCGCAGCTCGGCCTCACCATGGAAGAAGGGTCTGTGACAAGTTGGCTCAAGCAGCCAGGCGAGTTTGTCGAAAAGGGCGAGGCGCTTTTCACCGTCGAAACCGACAAGGTAGAAATGGAAGTTGAGTCGATGGGCAAAGGCTATCTCGGCCCCATTCAAGTCGAACTCGGCCTCAAAGTCCCCGTAGGAACCTTGCTCGCAACCCTAACCGAGGAGCCAGAAACCGCCGCCTAGCAACCCGCAGACAAGGCGACTTCGCACAAGCTTCGGCTTTGTAGAAGCTTCACCTTGGTGGAAGGTTCGGCTTTGTAAAAGGTTCGGCTTCGCAGAAAATCCCGGTTCGTATCCGGGTATCGCTTTAGCGATACCGCATGGCCCTACATAATAAGCCCCCTTTAGGGGCTGAAGCTGCAAGTGAGGCCTCAGCGAACTGCTCAACGCTGCTGCTGCAGAACCAAACCGCGACCAGTTTCCTCAGAAAACACCGCCTAAAGCGCTGACCGCCTTACGATCGCATCCTCGCGCTTCAACACTTCCGCACTCAACTCCACGCCCAGACCGGGCCCCGGAGGCAATGGCAGGTCCCCATTCGCCCCCGCGAGCAGCTTCTGCGTGACCAACCCGTCGTATTCCTGCCCGTAATGCCGCCGCACCGTCTCCATGATGAAAAGATTCGTAACGTTCGCGGAGAGATGTGCCGTCGCAAAATGCAGAATGGGCCCGCCGCAGTTATGCGGCGCAATCGGCAAATAGTAAGTCTCCGCCATCGTCGCAATCTTCTTACCCTCGGAAATCCCCCCGCACCACGAAATATCCGGCATGATCACGCTCGCAGCGCGATTTTCCAGCAATTCTCGAAATCCCCAGCGCGTCATCAGCCGTTCGCTCAAACACAGCGGTATCTTCGTAGAACGCGCGAGCTCCGCATACGCCGCGAGATTATCCTGTGGCAGCATTTCCTCCAGCCACATCGGTTTGTAGATCTCCAACGCTTCCGCGATTTTGATCGCCGACGGCAGATTCCAGAATCCGTGAAACTCGATCGCCACATCAATCGCGTCGCCAAACTCTTCACGAATCAGGCGCAAGGGATCGCTCCCGCGCCGCACCTGCTCCGCCGAAATATGGTTCCCGCTCGTCTCTTTGGCGATCCCGTCAAACGGCCAGATCTTCATCGCCTTGATGTTGCTTTTCAGCAGCTCGCCCGCCAGCCGCGCCGGCTCGCGATTAAAGTCCAGCCGGTCGTAACACGTGTTGTAGATGCGTATGGATTCGCGCGACGCGCCTCCCAGCAACTTATAGATCGGCTGTCCTGTCGCCTTGCCCAGCAAGTCCCAGAGCGCGATGTCTACCGCGCTGATCGCTCGCATCTCCGTGCCAGCCCACCCGCTATACGAAACATTCAGAAACATGTCGGCCCACAGCCGATCAATCGCACCGGGATCTTTCCCCAACAATACGGGCGCCAGTTTCGAATGGACGATCGCCGCCTCCGCTTCCGCGTTGGGATAGCTCTCTCCAAGCCCGATCAGCCCTTCGTCCGTATGAATGCGCACCCAGAGATATGTAATCGCGCCAGCGTGAACCGTGATTCCGCGCGGAAGATAAATAGTTTCAACTGCGGTAATTTTCATGGGAGGAACTTCGGGTGTTCGAGTCAGAGTGTTTCGACTCAAAATTATCGCCGCGATGCCCCGATTTAGTCAACATTATTGTTGACAACAACTAGGGCCGGGACGTAGATTGTGCCCTGCTACCCTTCGCCTCATACCAAACCCGTTGGGTGATATCGTAACGAGGCAGGAAGATTAGCTCCGGCTCCATTGCTCCATTGCGCAAGCCATCGTCTGACAGTAACCATCAAACTTAAAAATCGGTCGGTACTCATGTCTCAAGAATCCAGACTGCACGGAAAAAAAGCTCTCATCACCGGCTCCGACACGGGCATCGGACATGAAATCGGCCTCGAATTCGCCCGCCAGGGCGCCGACGTTGTATTTCATTACGTCCAAAGCGACGAAGGCGTCAAAGCCGCCGTTGAAAAGGTCCAGGCTCTCGGCCGCAAGTCCGCCGCCTTTCAAGCCGACTTCGACGCCCTGGACCAGGTCACCCAGCTCGCCGATCAAGCCGGAGAATTTCTTGGCGGGGTGAATTGCCTCGTCAACAATGCCGGCGTCACCATGAACCGGCCGTTCCTCAAGGTCACTCCTGAACAGTTCGACAAGATGTTTCACATCAATTTTCGCGGCCAGTATTTCCTCACGCAGAGGATCGTCGAAGACATGCTGAAACGCGGAGGCGGCGTCATCTGCAACATGTCCTCTGTCCACGGACTTCAGGGCGTGCCCGAGCATTCCGTTTACGCCGCGACCAAAGGCGCGATCATTGCCTACACCCGCTCCCTGGCTGTCGAGCTTGCCTACAAAGGCATCCGCGTGAACTCCATCGCTCCCGGCTGGATCACCGTCGAGAATTACTTCAAGTGCATTCCCGGCTTCACCAGAGAAATCGCTGCCGAAACCGGCTACAAAGCAATCCCTGTCGCGCGTTGCGGCGAGCCCTCCGACATCGCGAAGTTGGCAGCCTTTCTTTGTTCCGACGACGCCTCGTTCATCGTCGGCCAAACCATCGTCGCCGACGGAGGCACAACCGCTCTCATGTCTCTCGTCTCCGACTTCAGAAAAGAATCGACGAACACCTTTGGTAGAGGGTACATCCCCGGCGTCTAGGTGGCGCGAACATGCTTCAACAGCTTATTGCAACCCTGAAAGCGGTCGGCAAATCCGCCGAACTCCATCAAACCGACGATGGAACGCGCATTCTGATTCTCCCCTACGGAGGCAGAATTCTCGGCGTCTTCGCGCCCAACAGCGAAGAAAATTTTCTTTGGACGAACTCTGCCCTCGACAATCCAGAAACCGCCCGTGCCTACTACGCCAGCGATGACTGGCAGAATTCTGGCGGCGACCGCACCTGGCTCGCTCCGGAAGTTGACTTCTTCTTCCCCAAATTTCCCAACATCGATATCGCCGGATACTGGCAACCCCGCAGCGTCGACCCAGGCAACTACGAACTAACCAAGACGACTCACGGTGTGAGGCTTACCAACCGTCTGACCATCGAAGGATTTCGATCGCGAAAGCGCGTCCAGCTAGAGATCACAAAATCGGTCGCCTCCGCCGCGAATCCATTGCGCCACGAAGCTTCAATTCAGACCGGCGCCGTGGAATATGCCGGTCACACCCTCGTGACCTCCCTGAAGATCGTCGATACGCAACCGAACGATGCTTTCCTCGTCGGCCTGTGGAGTCTCACGCAAATGCCCCATCAGGGCGAGCTTTTCATCCCCACCTACTCCCGAACGGAGCCAAGAATTTATTTTGGTCTAGTCGATGCTCCCGCAGACGAACTCGCCATGAGCGATCGTCTGGTGTGCTTTAAGATGCGCGCCGCCGGAGAACACAAAATCGGAGTCCGCGCCGCCGTCACTACCGGCCGTATCGGCTACATCTATCCCGCCGGCAAACAGCACGCTCTAATTATCCGCAATTTTTTCGTGAATCCGTCAGGCGAGTATGCCGATGTTCCTTGGACCGAACCCGACGACCTCGGCTACTCCACGCAAGCCTGTAGCGTGAATAGCCGCTGGGGGATGTTCAGCGAAATGGAATATCACGTTCCAGCCATTGGCGGAAACACCGGGCTGAGCCACGTCGAAGATCGCTCCCAACTCTGGGCGTTTCGTGGATCGCGCGCAGATATCGTGAAGATTGCACGAGCCCTCTTGTCGAACGAGATCACGTAACCTCGCTGCCTAAATCGTCAGAACACGCGATTCGTCAGAGCGCCTTCAGTGGAAGCTCCGCGAGAATCACATTATCGTCGTGCTCTCCATCCGTCAGATGGAACCCGAGCTTCCGGCAGATCGTGATCATCCCGATATTCTCGCGCAGCATATTGGAATGCACTTTATCCAGCTTCTCGTCACGCGCGATTTTCAGCAGTTGCCGGTAAAGCTCCGTGCCCAATCCCATGCCTTGCGCACCATCCCGCACCAGCGCGGCAAGCTCCGCTTCCGGAATGCCCCGCAGTTTGCTCAACCGTCCCACCGCAATAATCTCCGGCTCTCCGGCTTTGTTCTTTCGCTCCACCACCAGCGCCATATCGCGGTTGTAGTCGATAAAGCAGATTTGCGTGAGCCGTTCATGCGTCGTCCTCTGCGAAAGTTTAAGCGGCTGGAAGTATCGTAGGTAGACCGAGCGTTCACTGAGCTCCTTGTGAAACTCGATCATCTTCGGCTCATCCTCCGGCCGGATCGGCCGCACCACAACTTCTTCCCCATTCTTCATCTTCCATCGCGAAACATACTGCTCCGGGTAGGGGCGTATGGCCGACCGCGGCAATTTCTCGTCCGTCACCGCCATGTCATGCAGCACAACCCGCGCGTCCAGCGCCAGCAGCCGCTCAGGAGACGCCAGCAACGGATTGATGTCGATCTCCTTGATCCGCGGATTCTCGACCACGAGTTCGCTGAAACGAACCAGCAAGTTCTCCAGCGCCGCCATATCCACGCTCTTGCGCCCCCGTACTCCCTTTAAGGCGTGATAAATCTTCGTGGTCTCCATCATGCGCCGCGCCAGTGTCGTGTTCAGCGGAGGCAGTGCTAGCGATTTATCCTTAAAAACTTCAACCAACTGCCCTCCCGTTCCAAACAGCAGTACTGGACCAAACTGCGAATCCAGACTCGCCCCCAGAATCAGTTCGTAGCCGTCCAGCTTGGCCATCGGCTGCACCGTCACACCCTGAAAATGTTCCGCCCCAACTTTCTCCGCAACGGCACGCTGAATGTTGTTAAACGCCTCGCGCACCGCCGCACCATCCCACAGATTCAGCACCACACCACCGACGTCAGTCTTGTGCGTAATCGTAAGTGAGTACAGCTTGAGCACCACTGGATAGCCAATCTTCTCCGCCCATCCCACCGCTTCGTCCACCGTCGCCGCGATCTCCGTCTTCGTCGTCGGAATGCCGTACGCTTCGAGCAGTTTCTTCGACTCGTACTCGGTCAGAATCGTTCGTCCCGATTCCTTCACCCGTCCGATAATGGACCGCGCCGCGCCGCGATCCGGACCCGAATCCCCCGTCTGCAGCGATGGCGTCTCATACAACCCCTTAAGATTGTCGGCGTACTGCCACATGTAATTAAAAGCGCGCGCCGCCGTGTCGGGATAATAAAAGCTCGGCAGTCCCGCCTGATTCAGAATCTCCTCGCCCGCCGCCACGCTTTTTCCACCCATCCAGCTCGCCAGCACCGGCTTGCCCAAACTGTGCGCGTACGGCCGCAACTCCTCTGCAATCCGCGTCGGATTCGTCATCCCCTGCGGCGTCATCACGACCAGCATCCCATCGATGTTCGGATCTTTCGCCGCAATCTCCAGTGACTTCGCATAACGTTCCGGCTCCGCATCCCCCAGAATGTCGACCGGATTCCCATGACTCCAGGAAGGTGGCAGCAGTTTGTTGTACGCCTCCATACTCTCGGGAGAAACCTCCGCCAGCACTCCTCCACCTTGCACCAGCGCATCCGTCGCGAGCACGCCGGGTCCGCCCGCGTTCGTCACGATGCACAGGCGATTTCCCTTCGGCCGCGGTTGTTTCGCAAGCACTTCCGTCATATAAAAAATGTCGGCGATCGCATTCACGCGCAGCACCCCCACCCGCCGGAAGGCTGCATCCAGAACATCGTCCGATCCCGTCAACGATCCCGTGTGCGACGCGGCAGCCTTGGCGGCAGCCGCGGTGCGTCCCGCCTTGATCACGATAATCGGCTTCGTCAGCGACACCTCCCGTGCCGCCGACAGGAACGAACTCGCATCCCCAATCGACTCCATATAAATCACGATCGCGTGCGTCTTCGGATCATTTCCGAAATAACTAATCAGGTCGCCCCAATTCACATCCAGCATCGATCCAATCGAAATAAACGAACTGAAGCCGACATTTTCCCCTAGGCTCCAGTCCAGCACCGCCGTGCACAACGCCCCGCTCTGACTGATGAAGGCCACATTTCCCGGCTTGGCAACCGTAGCGGCAAAAGTCGCGTTCAGGCCCTGAATCGGATTCATCACCCCCAGGCAGTTCGGCCCGATGATCCGCATCTTCCCGCGCACAATCTCCATGATTTCGCGCTCGAGCGCAATGCCCGCCGCACCAATCTCTTTAAATCCGGCGGAAATCACGATCCCTCCCGGAATACCCATATCCACTGCTTCCCGCAACACGGAAGGCACAGTCGCAGCGGGCGTTGTAATCACCACCAGGTCCGGCACTTCGGGCAATTCGCTCACGCTGGGAGACGTCCTCACTCCCAAAATATTCGAACGCTTGTTATTCACCGGAAAAATCGTACCGCCGAACGGACTGCTCAGCAGGTTCCAGAGAACACTGCGGCCCACGCTGCCCACCCGTTCCGATGCGCCCACCAGCGCGACACTCCGCGGACTGAAAATCGGATCCAGAGGATGTCCTTCCGCTCTCAGTACATCGTGCGAAGAACCGCCCGTAACTTTGCCAACTTTACTAATCGTGCTCATAAACGCTCACCTTTTGAATGGCGAATCGCCTCAGCGAATCTCCGATTGCAATCGCTACCCAACCGATTACTTTCTGACGCATTCGCAAATTGCATGAATCTTTATGAATGCTGACTGCTGCTGTTCCTTAATCTAAACACTACGCCACTGGTTGGCAGGCGACCACTCTTCCTTCTCATTAGTCCTGCCAACGAGAAAGCAGCACGGCGAACTGCCAAGCTCATTTTTTCTTGTATTTGTGGATCGTGAGTTGCCGGAGGGCTTCGTCGAGATCGCCACGTTCGCTGACTCCTGCCCGGTCCTTCGCTAACTCTAGCACTCGTTTGTGGATCGCGACGCGTGCCTGTTCGTAAGCTTCTTCCCGTTTCGCCGGGTCCTCCTCACACATCGCTAACTGGTACAGCACCTTCCAGTCGCTGGTCATGGCGGAATCCGATCAACAACAAATGGCTGGAAATCGCTTCTATGCTAGCCCGCGACGAACAAAAGGTCGGTGACGCCGGTCACATCGGTTGTTACGGATTCATGCCCCCAGCGCCGCGAGTCGGAGCAAATCGCACTCCCAACTCCGTTAATCTCGGACGAAAAGCGTTGCACTTTCCGTCTTCACGAGATCAAAAAGAAAAGTAACTTCAACTCTCTAGAAAAAGCTTTTTACACCCATTCCACGCGCGGCAGTTGTGGAATGATTCCCGCCTTGTGCCCCATATCGAGCAGACGCCGGACAGCCTCGCGCCCGTCGTCCCCATAATCCAAAGTGCGCTCGTTGACATACATGCCCACAAACTTATCCGCCTGCTGCGTGTCCAGATCGCGCGCGAACTGCATGGCATACGCCAATGCCTCTTCGCGATGATCGATACCGTACTGAATGCTCTCCCGCAGCGCCTGGCTGACGCTCGCCATCGTTTCAACCCCCAGCGACCGCCGTATCGCATTCCCGCCCAGCGGAAGCGGCAGTCCCGTCACCTTCTGCCACCAGCGCCCTAAATCGATCACCCGGTGCAATCCCGACTTGTCATACGTCAACTGCCCTTCATGGATGATCAGCCCCGCTTCATGTTTTCCCTCAAGAATCTGCGGAATGATCTGATCAAACGGCACGATCTCTACCGAAACACCCGGCGCAAAAAGTTCGAGAGCCAGGTAAGCCGTCGTCAACTTACCGGGGATCGCGATCTTCCTCGTCTTGATCTCATCCTGCGTGAATGGCCTAGTCGAAACCAGCATCGGCCCGTAGCCATCGCCAACGCTCCCCCCGCACGACATCAGGGCATAGTTCTCCTGAATGTACGGATAGGCATGGAACGAAATTGCCGTAACGTCGTACACACCCTCCTGCGCCTGCCGATTCAGTGTCTCGATATCGCACAGCGTGTGGTTGAACTTCAGTCCCGGCACGCGAACTTTATTCGTGGCCAGTCCATAAAACATGAATGCGTCATCGGAGTCTGGACTGTGCGCCACGCTGATTTCGCGTACTGGAGAGGAAACTGTACTCATAAGATTCGCGATCCTGTTCTATAAAAACTTTATTGGGGGAGAAACGAAAGCGCCGCATCCAGCGGGGCCATTTCCTGACACTAAGTCGAGACGCGGCTTGCCGCGGCTCCGGCGCTACCGGGAGGTCTGCTTGGACCAACCTGCGGCAATTCCAGCCGCCATGAATATTTTGATGATTTCCGCGAAAACGAACCAGTACAGCCCATACCGAATCGCCAACCCAATCGAGTGCGTCAGCACCGCCAGCCAACTCAGTCCGCCCGCAAAAAGCACAACCTCCGCCACCGTCGCCGAGAGCACCGCCCACCCGAATCGTCGCGAAGTGTGTTCATAAATCCAGCCCGCCACAAACGCGACCACCGGATACGCCAGCAGAAACCCGCCTGTCACCCCAAACAGATGTGAAACCCCGCTGCCCAATGCCGCAGGACTAAACACCGGCAATCCACTCGCACCTTCCACCAGATACATCGCAAGCGCTGCAAAACCACGCCGCGAACCGAGCAGCAAACCCACCGCCAGGACACCAAAATTCTGCAAGGTCAGCGGCACCGGCGTAAAGGGTAATGGCACCGTAATATGCGCGCACACCGCAACAAACAGGCTAGCGGACACCACAATCGCCGCCTGCTTTACCCACTCCCGGCTCGCGTCTTTCTCTTGCCCGACTACCCCAGTATGTTCCAAAACCTGGCTTGCTAGCTTCGACATGGCTTTCCTTTCTTCGCCGCAGACGCTCAAATATGCGAATGGTTCAACGTCAAACCTGAGGGTGGGACGAGCGGTCGAGTTCTTCCAGTTCCGCCTTGTGGGCCGCCGTCGCCTTCATCTGCCGCCGGACCCGCATAAAAATCGTCAGCGCAACCGAAACCACCACCGCCGTACTGACTCCTAGTATGAGAAACCACCAGAGCATCCGCACAACTCATTCAGGATAGCAGATAGGCCGCGACCCCTATGTGCGCAAAATCACGCTCTCGCCAAACCAGCGGCTATGGTCAAAGGGTCAGCTCTTCTTGGCCGGTTTTGCCATGGCCTTTCGCCGCTTTTCGATATTCTTCGCGACCATTTCCAGCCGCTTGCGCGCCGTCTTCGATCCAGTCGCCACCTTCTCAATGTTCGACCACGCGTAAGGATTACCCATCATCTCGCGCAGCTCCTTCAGAAACGGCTGGATTTTCGCGAAAACGAAAAACATCTCGCCGCTGCATCCCGGCTGCACAAACAGCTCTTCGTGCAACGCCCCTTGGATCACGAAGCAAGCCGCCATGTCCCAATAGCTTCCCACCTGCCGAAGCCACGCATTCTCCTGTGTGCCCTGCGCGTTCGAAACTTTCAGGAAGTCATCGGCGCTCTCTGGCCAAAACTCGCCCACATACCACGCTCGCGCCTTGCGCATCTCCGCTTCGCGCCGCAGATCATAGAGTTTCAAAATCAAGCTTGCATCGTTCGCTGTCGCCTTCTTCGCCATTTTTCGCCTCGTGAAAATTCAAGTCCCCTGCCAGTTTCCCAAATGATGAACCCATTACTACCCTGTCATCCCGAGCGCAGCCCGCAGGAGCCAACGCGACTAAGGGCAAGTCGAGGGACCTTGTGTTCCCCACCCCCAACTCAGACCTTCGCAACCTCACCGGCCGCGCCTTCCACCGCTCTCTCGTAATCGCATTCCTTATTCGGACACGCGATTACCGTTCCGTCTTTGCGGATTCGCTCCACCAGATACTCATGCCCGCAGTCCGGACACTTCTCGGGCACAGGTTTCGCCGCCGAAGTAAATTTGCACTTCGGATAATTCCCGCATCCATAAAAAGTATTACCCTTGCGTGCCCGCTTCTCGACCAGTTCCCCATCCTTGCACTCTGGACACTTCACCCCGATGAAGTTCTGCTTCACGTACTTGCACTCGGGATATCCGCTGCACGAAGTGAACTCTCCAAAACGCCCGTGCCGCAGAATCATGTTGCGCTTGCACAGAGGGCAGGTCTCATCGAGCGGAATATCAGGCACCTTCTTGCCCTGATCCAACCGCCGCGTCGTCTTGCAATCGGGATACCCGGTACAAGCCATGAACTGCCCAAAGCGCCCGCGCTTCAGCACCATCACGCGGCCGCAATTTTCGCAGTACTCTTCCTGCGCGGTCTCCTGCACATCGGCCGTATCCAGATCCGGCAGATTGATGGGGTTTTCTTTTGTGAACTTGCAGGTATCGGGGTTTTCCTTGTCGTACGTGCTACAGGCGTAGAACGATCCGTGCTTGCCCCACTTGATCACGAGCGGCGCGCCGCAAAGCTCACACTTCTCGTCCGTCGGCTTCTCCATACGCTTGATGTTTTCCATGTGCTTCTCCGCGTATCGGAGATCCTTCGAAAACTTCTTGTAAAAATCGGTGAGCGCCTCGTTTCCCGTCTGCTTGCCCTCTTCGATTTCATCCAACTCTTCTTCCAGATGCGCGGTGTACTGGAAATCGAAGATGTCCTTGAAATTTTCTACCAGCAGATCGGTGACGACCAGTCCGATTTCGGTGGGCGTAAACTTGCCGCCGATTTTCTGCGCGTACATGCGCTCCTGGATTGTGCTCAGAATCGTCGCGTAGGTCGAAGGACGCCCAATGCCGCGCTCTTCCAACTCCTTCACCAGCGAAGCTTCGTTGAAGCGCGGAGGCGGCTCTGTAAAATGCTGCTCCGGGAGCAGAGATTTTAGGGTTAACTTCTGACCCGCTTCAAGGGGCGGAAGTTTGTGCTTCAGTTCCTCGTCTTCCTCATCCTTATTATCCTTTGACTCTTCGTAGACCTTCAGAAAGCCGTCAAACTTCATGACCGATCCCGTCACACGGAACCAGAAGACATCGTTCCCGGATTTCGCATCGATGTCGACCGACGTCTGGTCAAACACTGCCGGGTTCATTTGCGAAGCTACAAAGCGCTGCCAGATCAGCTTGTAAACCTTGAATTCATCTTCCTGGAGATACTGCTTCATCTGGTCAGGATGCCGTGCCGCCGCCGTCGGCCGGATCGCCTCGTGCGCCGCCTGCGCTTCTTTCTTCTCCTTATATGTATTGGGAGACTCCGGCAGATACGTCTGCCCGTACGATTCCGCGATATATTCCCGCACCTCGGTAATCGCTTCCGGCGCGACCCGCGTCGAATCCGTACGCATATAAGTAATGAGGCCGACCAGTCCCTCTTCGCCCAGTTCCACGCCTTCGTACAGCCGCTGCGCAATCATCATCGTGCGCTTCACGCTGAAACGCAGTTTTCGCGACGAATCCTGCTGCAGTTTGCTGGTCGTAAACGGAGGAGTCGCATTCCGCCGCCGCTCCTTCTTTTCCGCCGAACGTACCGCCCACTCCGCCTTCTCGAGCGACTTGCGGATCTCTTCCGCTTGCTCGCCGTTCGTGACCTCAATCTTCTCTTCGCCCTTGCCCAGAAAGCGCGCGTCAAACGCGGGAGGCTTATTCGCCGCCAAGTTGGCGTCAATCGTCCAATACTCTTTTTTCTCGAAAGCCTTGATCTCGCGCTCGCGATCCACAATCAGCCGCAGCGCAACCGTCTGTACGCGTCCCGCCGAAAGCCCACGCCGTACCTTGTCCCACAATAAAGGAGAGACCTGGTACCCCACGAGCCTGTCGAGCACTCGCCGCGTCTGCTGTGCATCCACCAGATTCCGGTCAATATCCCGCGGATGCTCAAATGCTGCCTTCACTGCTCGCTGCGTAATTTCGTTGAACGTCACGCGTCGTATGCGCGCTCCGTCGCCGATATCATCCGTCTTCGGCTTCGCCTTTTTGCCCTTCTTTTTCTTGCTCCCATCTTCGCCCAGTTCATCGGCGAGATGCGCCGCAATCGCCTCCCCTTCGCGATCCGGATCAGGCGCCAGGTAGATGAAGTCCGCGGCGAGCGCCAGCTTCTTCAGCTTCGCCAGAACCTTCTCTTTACCCGGAATTACCACGTATTCGGTTTCGAACTCGTTTTCGAGATCGACCCCGAGGCTGCTCTTGGGCAAATCCTTCACGTGGCCATACGACGCATCCACGGTGAATCCCTTACCCAGATATTTCTGGATCGTTTTCGCCTTAGCCGGCGATTCGACAATGACTAGTCCTTTAGACAATGGTTCCTCAATGTGGCAGTAATGGATTTGAAGCTAGCACGAATTGCCGGATTGCAACAACTGCGAGCTATTGGCTGCTAGCTTTTGGCTATTGGCTCTTTCGCCTCTCTACCAAGCTTTTCTCTATCAACTGGGCTGATCCTAACCTTCTGATCGAGTGATGACATCATCCGCATCATTGCTCCCGAGTCAGAGTCCAGGTCCTGATAAAGGTTAACGTCCAGGAAACCTAAGTCTCGCGCCAGCAGAAAGTGGTAAGACAATTCAGCACCCGAACCCATCGCAATCTGGATAAATCTGCCCATTTCTCCGTCCGACCTTAGACCGCATCCTTCGGCAAGATTCGCAGCGATAGAGGCCGACGCACGACGCATTTGACTCGTCATTCCGAACTGCTCCTCGCTAGGAAACGCCTTCGTGTTCTTGTAAACGGCCAACGTAAGCAGGTGCGCTTTTTCCCAAACAACCAGATCCTTATAATTCCTCATGAATACCTCGAGAGTCTTAGCTGAAAGCCAAGAGCTAACAGCTAAAAGCTTTTAACAAAACTCTTCCCCGGCAACTGCCGTATCTTCCCTCCCAGCTCCAGCTCAAACAGCGCGGCAAAGATTTCCGACGCCGACACCTCCGCTTCCAGCAACTCCACTAATTCATCGATGTGCGTGGATTCATCGGCCTTCAGCAGCTTCAGGATCTTTTTCTCGTGCGGCGAGATTGCCTCGTCCGGGAATAGAGATGCCGTTTCCGCCTCCGGAGATTCATCCCCCCCCGCCGACAGCGCCACCTGCACATCCGTCGGCAGCTCTTCCCACACGTCTTCCCACGTCGCCACCAGCTTCGCTCCCTGCTTGATCAGCGTGTTCGGACCCCACGCATTTTTGTTCGTCACATTCCCCGGAACCGCATAGACATCCCTGTTCTGCTCCAGCGCCAGCCGCGAAGTAATGCGCGTGCCACTATACTCCGCCGCCTCCACCACCAGCACGCCCGCCGACATCCCGCTGATGATCCGGTTTCGTATCGGAAAATTTTGCGGCGCCGGAAACGTCCCCACCGGGAACTCCGTAACCAACGCCCCGCCCAGCGCAAGAATCTGTTCCGCCAGCCGCGTATTCTCCTTGGGATACATCACATCAATTCCCGTCCCCAGCACGGCCACCGTCTTTCCTTTCCCCGCCACCGCCCCGCGATGCGACGCCGTATCCACCCCCCGCGCCAACCCACTAATAATGACCAGCCCCCGCGCCGCCAAGTCCGTCGAAAGCCGTTCCGCCATCCCGCTCCCGTACGGCGTCGGATGTCGCGTTCCCACCATCGCAATCCCCGTCTGCGACAGCACTTCGACACTTCCCTTCACAAAAAGAACTACCGGAGGATCGTAGATCTCCTTCAGCCGCGCCGGATACTCCGGATCGCTCAGCGAAATAATTCGCGCCCGCGCCTCCACCGTCTTCCCACACTCTAGTTGCGCCAGTTCCAGCGACTTGCCTGTCGCGATCGATTGTGCCGAAACTGCCTGCATCCCACTCGCTTCGAGCTCCGTCAATGTGGCGCGGAATACCTGCTCCACCGCCCCATAGTGCTCGACTAATTTCTTGATGCGCGATGCGCCCAGTCCCGGAGTGAGCGACAATGCAAGCCAATACGTGGCCCGCTGCGTAGCGGCCAAAGGTGAAGGAACAGCGACATTCGACATATCGGCTGACCCTAAGCGTGCCCAAAAATGCTGTCAAGGATGGCCAGCACACCACTTTCGGTATAATTCGTAAAGTGATGAGCCGGTTAAAGATCTCGGCCATTTCCTACCTGAATACAGCACCCCTCATGTGGGATTTTGAGCACGCAGACCCAGCCGCGGACCCAACCGCGAGCTACGACATCACCTACACCATCCCATCCGCCTGCGCCGAAGCCTTGCACTCCGGAGCCGCCGATATCGGCATCATCCCCGCCGCCGCCTACACCAGCGTCCCCAACCTCCTTATTATTCCGGACGTCGCCATCGCCGCCCGCCACGCCGTCCGCTCCATCCTCCTCGTCAGCAAACACCCGCTCGACGCCTGGGACAAACAGGTTCGCACCGTCGCCCTCGACACTTCTTCCATGACCTCCGTCGCCTTGGCCAAGATTCTCTTCGCAAAATGGCTAGGCGGAGAACGCGACTATCGCCCCATGTCCCCCGACCTCGACGCCATGCTCGCCTCGCGCGACGCCGCTCTTCTCATCGGAGACCCCGCTCTCCAAGTCGACCGCACCCGATACTTCACCCTCGATCTCGCAGAAGAATGGAAAGCCCGTACCGGCAAGTCCTTCGTCTTCGCCTTCTGGGCCATTCGCGAAAAAGCTCTAGCCGGACACGATCCGAAAAAAATCTCCCAGGATTTTCAGACATCTCGCGATCACGGCCTCTCTCCAAAAAATCTGGAAGCCATCGCGCAACAATGGGCTCCGCGCCTCGGCCTCTCCGTCCAGATGGTTCGCGTGTATCTCACCCAGAACATCCATTACTATCTTGATCCTCCCAGCCTCGAAGGCCTCGCGCTCTATTACCAACTGGGAGCAGAAATCGCCGCCCTCCCACCCACCCCCGCATTGCGTTTCCTCTAGAAACTCCCTGCCACGAAAAGCCCCTCATTGCGAGCACGTCGGACCGTGTGGTGGCGGGCATTCCTGCCCGCCTGAGTGACTTGGCAATCAGCCCGAGATCCCTTGCAAGCAGTTCACCTTCGAGGGTTTTGGGAAGGGCACGAGTTCCGAAGGTTGCAAAAAAATCTGAATTCAAGTGTTTTTGGGAAGGGCACGAGTTCCACTCGTGCCGTACTGCCGCGGAATCAAAGCGGCTCCCAGCCGCTGAGGGACTGCCGACCCGATCTAACTTTTTCCCCGCCTGTCTTCCACTCGTTCCGCTGAATCGCGACGCATTTATCTTCTCGCCGCAGATTTAGATCACACGATGAACGCACACCGACGGGTGCTCGTAACTCTCCATTGTCACCGTTTGTAAACCCGCCACCACAGCCGATTCCGCATGCACTTCCTACTTCACCCTCCCCAAAAGTGGTCTGTTTAGCACATCTTTTGTGAGCCAGATAGCCCATACTCGCTATAAGTTAGTTCCCAGAAAAGTGGTCCTTAATGCCCCAATTCAAAACAAGTACTTCGCACCGAGTTCTACTCGTGGATGATGACGACGCCGTTCGCGAGATGATGGGAATGACACTCTCCAGCAAAGGATTCCAAGTAACCGCCGCCGCCAACGTCACCGACGCCCTCAAGTTCATCGCAACTGAATCCTTCGATGTACTGATCACCGACCTCCACATGCCGAATCCCAGTGACGGTTTCGCGGTAATTGCCGCAATGCGCCAGACTCAACCCGGGGCTCTGACTCTTCTGGTCAGCGGCTATCCCGACGTGCAAAGCGCAATGGACGCCATCGTTCTCCAAGCCGACGAGATCCTCGTGAAGCCCTTCGATGTCCGGGAACTCGCCGAACTCGTCCGCAACAAAATGGAAAATCGTGCGCCGTTCGCTCCCACGCAAAAAGAAAGGGTCGCAGCGATTCTTGAACGATGTACCGATAGCATTGTCATCGACTGGCTAGGAAGAGTAAGGAAGAGTAGACAACTCAACCTGGTCACACTTGCCGACAAAGAACGCACCCGCTATCTCCCCAAGTTGATCGAAGACTTGGTCATTCGCCTGCGAAAAACGAACATTCCTGGATCAGAAGAAGATTCTCCGCCTTCCAACGCCGCTATCGCCCATGGCAAGATGCGAAAATTGCAGGGCTACACTCCCGGCATGCTCGTGCACGACTCGCGCATCCTTCAGGTCACCATCTTTGGAACCTTGCAGCAAAATCTCAGCGCTTTGGATTTCAGTCTTCTCTTGCCTGACATCATGACCATCGCCGACGAAGTCGATTCTCAGTTAACCCAAGCCATGGACAGCTACATGGCCTCCTCGGCCAAGCCCGCCGCCGCCTAAGTTAGATCGTGTGGAGTAAGTTGAAACGTGTGGTGGCGGACATTCTTGTCCGCCGCTCTTGACTTTGATTTTGGTCTAGCCCTAGCTCTTGTTCTTGCCGTTGTTCTCGGTAGCCTGTTACCTCTATTCCTATCCGTACTGCTTCCGAAATCCAGTCCCGACCCGCCGCTCTACCCTCCACCCGCCTGCTCCACCGTCGCCACATCGAACGCTTCGCTCAAATCCGCATGCCCCGCCAGCGTCTCCCGCTTCTTACCCTCCACCAGAATGTTCACCCGCTGGATCCCCGGAACATTCCTCGCCAGCGTCTCCACCAGCGAATTCACCGTCAGTTGTTCGCTCAGCACACCCGACCGGTGCTGATCCGCGAATGCTTCATTCAAATCAATCACCGCCGCGCCCGGATCCACCAGGTAAATACTCCGTATATCCGCCGCCGTGGCCATCGGATGCGCCGCCCCCGGCTGCTGGTAGATACTCAAAAGCGCCCGCAACAATTCTTCCGCTCTTTGCTGCCTTCCTCCCGGCAATGGAATCTGCGCGCCGCGCGCCAACAGCACCCCCGCATTGTCATCCGCCACATACAACGTCACCGCCTCCGTCGGACCCGAAGCCGGAGGTGCCACGGGCAATGCCGCCGTCGCCAGTGTGTCCACTTCGACCGCCTGTCGCCGCATATGCCGCAGATAGACTCCCATCGACACCACCGCCACCAGCAATACGCCCACCCCAATCAGCAGATGCCGCGGAATCATGCTCCACCTCTCATTGCGTCACTCCCAGTCGGTCCCGCACCGACGCAACCGCATCGGCAATCGCCGCTGCCACCCTCTGCTGGTAATTCGCCGAACTCAACTCCGCGACGCCGCCCTCCCCAGGAGCCAATTCCACCGCTACCGCTGGCATCACCACATTATTCAGAGGGCGCAATGATGCCGCAGACGCTCGCGCCGCAATTTCCCTCTTCTGCATCTCTCCCACAATCGCCGCCGAGATAATTTTGCTCACCGGCAACGCCGGAGCCTGCGCCGAGTTCCATGCGTGAAACACTCCCTTGCTCGCGCCTTCTACGGGAAGCAGAGCCGTGTAAACCCGCGCGCCCGTCCCCTGCGAAACTGCATGCAGCGAGATGTAAATCCCCGCGTGTGCCACATTCGTCGCCGCTGCCCTTTGATCCAGCGTCAACCCAATATCGGAATCCCGCAGCAACACCACCGCGAATCCCCGTGTTTCCAGTTCGTGCCGCAACAACCGCGCGAATCCCAGCGTCACTTCTTTTTCCGCCAGCGTCTCCGTCAGCGCCGCGCCCCGTTCCTCCCCGCCATGTGCCGCATCCACCACCGCAACAATCCGATGCGGCACACTGCTCGCACCCGTCGCCGCCGTTCCCGCGGCCTGCCCCTGCGCCGGATTCCCCAGTCCCGCTCCCGATGTCGCCGCCGCTCCACTTGCGACCGGATTCTGCGGCACCGACGCGAGGTGGATCGTCCGCCGGTCGCCGCTGAACGTCGCAATCAGCGGCTCGCTCGCCGCCACATCCAACTCGGCATCCCCGCCGCCCTCCGAAAAACTCGCTTGCTTAAATATTTTGTTGTCGAACGTAATCGACTGGCTTCCCGGAGACACAAGCGGCTCCCGCTTAAACACCATCCGCACGCGCCCCGGCTCCGTCGAAATCGTCGGATTCACCGGCCCACTGAAATTCAGCGCCAGGTGCGCCGGATCAATCGCATCCAGCTGAAAGCTCACCTGGATCCCAACATTCCCCACAAACAATCGTCCCGCGCTTTCGTGAAAGTTCACCGGAGTCCCCAGAAAACGCGGCAACAGCGCGCCCAGCGAACCAACCGGAACCAGCCCCCGCGAATTTTCAATCAGAAAAGGAGCCGCGAAGTCGAAATCCTTCCCACGGATTCTCCCCCGCGTTCTCCCCGCCACAAACTCCGCATCCACCGTGTTGAACCGCAACCGCAACCCGCCGCCGTTCGCCTGGCTACTCACCCGCCCCAGCGGATCGAGAAGTTCCAGCAGTCCCACATATTCGTGCCCCGCTCGCTCGAGAAGAGGCACCGTGTAAATCGCCGCCGGCGAATACACCGAAATGTGCTTTTCGTCGCTCGGCCCCGCCGCAAGCAGCGTCATCCCGGCCAGCACGCCAGCCAATCCAATCGCCCCGATTTTCTTCGCTAACTTCGCCTTCGTCAAAGCCTGCTCGCGGATTGCAGCGTACCCTAAACCCTAAACGCTCCGGGCCCCCCGCGCCAGATTTTCCTTCGTGGACCTTAGTGTCCTTGGTGGTTAGCGATTTTCTTCGCCCACGCACAAAACCCGCGCCGCCTCATCCGCAGTAGAATGATTCCCATGTACCACTACAATCCAGCAACCGCGCTCGAAGAACTCGCCGAAGACGCAACCCTCCCCAACCCCGTTCACGTTCGCGACATGATGCTGCGCCACAAGCTCTCCGCCGATCAGTCCCTCGAACTGAATCGCATCTTCCTCGAATATCAGAAATTTTTTGGAGAAGCCCAGAAACTGGGCAAACAGATCCTGCAGCGCCTCGCCTCCTAACAAGCCGCGAACAAGAATTATGCTTCGCAGCAATTCGGGAAGGGCACGAGTTCACTCGTGTCGTTAAATCGTTCCAAATAAATCGCGCTTCAGCGCTTGAAGGACGACTCTTGCATCCCCGACGACTTCTTTCGCAGTCCTGGAATGCTACCCATCTCGCGTAGCGGCGGATGCCTTCGTCCGCCCGCCATTTTCAGTTATACTTCCTGCCGAAGCGAGCCGCCCCCGCTCACCCCGCCCCATTCGAAAGGAATGCCGATGAGCCTCGCACGTCTCGCCCTGGCCGCGGTCGCCGCCTTCGTCGCCTACTTTGTTCTCGGAGGCCTGATCTTCGCCCTGATTCCATCCCTGAAAGCCGAATTCCTCAAATACCCTGCCATCTATCGCTCTCAAGAAGGACAGATGAGCCATATGCCCGCCGGAATGGCCGCGATGTTCGTCTCTATCCTCGCGCTCGCCCTGCTCTACGCCACCTTCTATCCCGGCGGATTCGACCTGGCCCACGGCGCCCGCCTCGGTGCCGCCTTCGGAGCGTTAATCGGAATCTTCGCCATCGGCGCCTTCGTCGTCCACAACTACGTCAACCTGCAAATCGGCCTCACCCTAACCCTCCAGCAATCCGTCGCTTACTTCATCGAGTGGTTAGTCGTTGGCATAGTGATCGGCCTGATCTACCGTCCCGTCGTGTAGTGCTGAAAACTAAGACAGACGACAACGATTTTCCTTCGTGTTCCCTTAGTGCCCTTAGTGGTAGAGGATTTTTGCAACCTGAGAAACTAAGATTCGGCCGGTTTCTTCCCGCTCACGCCGTCCGCCGCTTCACCTCGGGTAGCGGCACAGCCGCCTTCACGCTCTCACCCTTCTGCCGCCGTTTGTACTGATACAGCCCATACAACCCGCCCGCCACCGAGAACGCAATCAACGCAATCAACACCGGCCAATAATATTCCCCGAAAAACTTCAGAATGCTCCGCCCGTAATGCGCGCCCAAATATCCCAGAATGATGAACCGCGCCCCGCGCCCCACCGTCAGCGCCGCCAGAAATTTTTTCGTCGGATACTGCATGGCTCCCGCCGCCAGCAGCATCGGCACAATCGGAAACGGCGGTGGCAAAATCGCCGGAATCGCCACCGACGCAAATCCCCACCGCTCAAAAATCGCGTAAAGTTTCTTCACGCGCTTCTGCGAAAATTTTTTCTCCAGCGTCTCTTTCCCGCCCTTGCGCGCCATCCGGTACGTCAGATATCCGCCAATCACCGCCCCGACCGTCGCCATGAACGAGTAATAGAACCACGGTTGCCGGTGATGCGCCGCCAGCAGGATCGTCGCCACATCCGTGCTCCCCGGCAGCGGGATCAGCGAATTGTCCGCCAGCCCCAGCAAAATCAGCCCCGGCCCTCCCAAATGGATGAGCCATCCGAGCGTGCTCTTCGTCGTACTCTTCTTCGCAGCGAACAGCAGCATCCCGGCAAGCGACATGGTCCTTATTAGAGCAGATTCTCCTCCCCTTAGTTGCAGCACTACAAACCATTACAAAAGCTCTGATTTGCGGCCCTCTCCTTCGTGAACCTTAGTGCTCTTCGGTAAACGCCTTTCGCAAATCCCTCCCCACACCTTGACGCATCACACTTCTTTCCGCATGATCACCTAAAGATCCCCATGAAAACACGTTTCCAGACCATCCTCTCCTTAGCCGCCAGCACCACTCTCCTCATCGCACTGGCGCCAGCCCAAGCACCCCCCAAACCGGACGCCCCCGCCACCACCATCGTCACCGCCGGCGAGATCTCCATCACCCACTCTGCCGACGGCAAAACCGCCATCTACATCAACTTCGCTCCCGGCAAAGCCAAATCAGCCGACACCCGCCTCACGATCTCCGGCCCCTATTCGCTAGACGTCAACGGAGGCGTGCAGGAAGTTCAAGGCCCGCAAGGCCTCGAACTCCACGTCTTAAGTCATGAAGAGTTGCGCTTCGAAGCTCCCGAAATTGCCGCCTGGGAGCAATCCCACAAATACTCCGAATCCACTGCCTGCGGCAAGATCCCCAAATTCCGCGGATGCGGCAATCCCACCTGCGACCAGTTCGGACACCCCGGAGACCAGTGCCGCTACAACTCCACCACCGGCTGCGCCTGCGTAGCCCCCGGCGGAGGCCCCTGCAACCAGTCCCCCGACCCCGCCAAATAAAAACGTTGCGACCGGGTGCCCGTTCCTATCGCGGCCTGATGAGATAACCGTGTCGGCTCCTAACGGGCGAGTAGACTTGGAAGCGCTCAAGCGACCGAGGCTCGGAGGAAAGGAGCCGAGCGATGATGATTATAGGTTGCGATTTGCACACGCGCTACCAGCAGATAGCGATGGTCGATACAGACAGCGGCGAGTTAGTGGAGCGCCGATTGGAACATGAGAGTGGAGAGGCGCGGGTATTTTATGCCAGCCTGAAGGGCACGGTTCGAGTGGGGATCGAGGCAACTGGCCACACGGCCTGGTTCGAAGCCCTGTTGGCGGAGTTGGGCCACGAACTTTGGATGGGCGACGCGGCAAAGATTCGCGCCGCAGTGGTGCGCAAGCAGAAGACGGACGCGCGGGACGCGGCGCATCTGTTGGACATGATGTGTACGAATCGATTTCCAACGATCTGGCGGCCGTCGCTGCAGGAGCGGGATCTGCGGCAACTGTTGTGGCACCGGCAGAAGTTGGTGTGGATGTGGGGCGCGGTGAAGAACCAGATACATGCGTTGGCCATGGGCGAGGGCGTTTGTCGCAAGAAGAAACTGTTCACGGCGAAGGGACGCACCGAACTGGAAGGACTGAAGCTGGGTCCGTGGGCGAGTTATCGGCGGCAGGAGTTACTACGGATGTTCGGGGAACTGCAGAGCTCGGTGAAAAGACTAGACCAGGCGGTGGAGATAGCCGCTCAGAGTCAGCCGTTGGCCGCGCGTTTGATGACGCACCCGGGAGTGGGTCCGATCACGTCGTTAGCGTTCGTGCTGATCATCGGGCCGGTCGAACGTTTCGAGCGCAGCAAGCAAGTGGTGAGCTATCTGGGACTGAATCCGCAGGAACACAGTTCGGGCGGGCGGCAGCGGCTGGGATCGATCTCGAAGCAAGGCAATCCGATGATGCGTTCGTTGCTGGTGGAAGCCGGGCACACGGCGGCACGGCTGGACCCGCAACTCAAGCGCACCTATCAACGGTTGAAGTTCCGTCGTGGGGCAGCGGTGGCGAAAGTCGCCATTGCCCGCAAACTGGCCGTGAGGCTGTACTGGATGCTGCGCAGCACGGCGGATTATGCGCAGCTCGTTCGCATGCGAGGTAGCTCGTGGGGCACCCTGGTGGAAGAAGATCCATCGCTGGCCTGATGGAGCGCCTCGCCTCCCCGCAGCGGTGGGGAGTCCGAATAACGAATCATGGTCGGGAATAAGAGACCGAATAGATGGTTGGTGGAACGAGCGTCCACCGCGGGATTCTGAAAGCGAGCCGAAGTCGCAATGAGCAACAGCAACAACAAGAGCAACGGCAAAGGCTTTCTACTAAGTAAAAACAAAAACCGCGAGATTCAGCGCCGCTTCGAAAGCACCGCAAATCTCGGACACTCTACGTGTCTCTTGACAACGCCGACAAGGTTATAGAGGGTGCCCCGGCCTGTCTCGAAGTGAAGGGCGGGGCCTCATTGAAGTCGCCGCTGGCTGCCCCGCTCCTTCGCGTACGCGAAAATGCCCCGCCCCCCGTCCCCGATTCGCAAGCTTACGGCGTACATCCGCCAAGCTGAGCGCAGTTTTCGTCCTTCACAAACATGCCTTCCGATCCCAACGTCCCCGACGTTCCAACCGTGGGAACAGAAATGGTCTGGTCCCCACCGTCATCGGTCATCGAAACGTCGTAGGTCGACGCTGCCGTCGAGCCCGGATAGTAATACTTCCCGGCAAACGTCTTCGCTCGAGCGTAATCCCAGAACGACCAGATATAGTTCGCCAGCGGATAAAAACCCGTGGGCGTCGAGTCGCCAAACGGCCGCTCCACGATATACTCCGCTTCATTCCCGACGAGTTTGTATCCGCTCGGCGCAGTCGCGCTGACGCTCACCGCCTGTTGGCCAGTTTCGTCGACAAGGTTAATCGTCGCCGTGGTTGCGCTGGTATTGTTCACCGAAACATAAATGTCGTCGCCGGCCGAAACGAGAAAGAACTCCACCGGGTTCAACGGAAACCACTCCATCCACGCGTACGCTCCCCCGTTAGAGTTTCCGCAAGGTGCCAGGATATCCACGCCCGTCTGCGCAATGTTGTTCTGCTTTCCCAGGTTTACCCCGGCTACCGTAAACCCGCCCTGACCCACCCAGAAAGCCGCCTGGTCCGTATCGCCGTCGCAGATGTTCCCTCCCGATCCGTTAAACGCCTGCTGCGGTTGTGGAACCACGAACTCAGCCGCCACGCAGCAGAATGACTTGGTGCTGCTGTAACTGGTCGATGACAACGTGTTCACCACGCCACTCCAATTTTTAGTGGACTCCGAAGAAGCCGCGAATTTCCCCGGGCGAGTTTGGCTCTGAGGCAACGTCCCCACCGCCGGATAACTGCGATTGCTGCGCACCTTCAGTTCCCCAAACCAACGTGTTGCCGGGATGCTCATCACCCTCGCCCACACCTCGTAACCATGCGCATCCTCGACCTTATCGGGACGAGGCGGAAAACCATACGCCGCCAGTTCCTCGTCCGACGCAGTGAGCGGTTTGAAGCCAACTGGCGGGGCAGGATAAGCATGAATTCCTTCTATATTCGTCGGGATGCTTGCCGACTCCCGGTAGATGGCGCGAACGGCCTCGCTCTGGCCCAGGGCCGCCGCAGTTAAGCCGAGGCAAAAAGCCGCGACCAGAATCATCTTGCTGTGCTTGTTCATTGGATCCTCCTTGTATTCCTTTTTCAAGATTTCTTGACCTTCAAAGTCCCTTGTCGTTTCGCAAAGTTAGCCTCGTGTGCCTTCCGGAACGTTCCCAGCTCCCATCCAGTGCCGGGTTCCCACCCAAATCCGTCGAGGCTTTCAGGACGCCGTGCTCCGACCCGAAGCACACTGCCGCAAATGCCCCCAAAAAGTCTTTTGGAAGTCCTCAGAAACTTCTCAGGATTGTTTAGGACGCCGCTATGAGCAGAGAAACAAAGCCCGGCGGCCCGGCCGCACACTCGAAACGCGCCAACTAGAAGGCACCTGTCCCGGAGGGACATCCGAAAATAGCCCCGCGCTTCAGCGCGGGGAACCGCGAAAAGAAAAGATCAAGTCCCAGAGGGACGACTGAGATCTCGCCTGATCACCCCGGCTTTCACACCCTTCCGCCGACCGCAGGTGCCGCACGTTTCGCGGTTTCGAAACATGGGCTCCCCACGGCTCGATTCCCACAGAGCGGATTGCACCACACGTGATCGCGAACGCTTACAGATAAAACTACGAAGATCCCACCCTGAACGCGCGAACGGGATCCCGTCCATTTCCTCCAACCTGTCATTCCCAGCGCCGCCCGGAGCGAAGCGACCAAGGGCAAGTCGAGGGACCTTGTGTTTCCCACCGCGCTCTGCAAACGTCCCGTGCCATAATGGCGAACCATACTCATCCGCTGAGCTTCGCGGCAAGAGTGGAGCCATGATGACCGCTATACATCCGGATAGTAACGAATCCGCTCATTCGCAAAATACGCGGACAATCGGCGACCGCAGATTGACTCTTAAATCGACATTAGCAGCGGCTTTTCTTCTGCAAGTTGTCGTGCCGATCGCCTCGCAACAGTCGGCGACCGTTCCTACGCTATCTTCTTCATGGTGTGCCTCTTTGCCAGCGTCCGAGCGTCAAACTTTCCTCCAGATATTTAATGGAGCTATATCCCTGCGAGAGCACGGCGATTGGTCCGGGCTTTATGACTTGATGCACAATGCCGAAGGGTATTCCAGAGCACAATTCTCAAGGAAAATGAGCGCGCTGAATCCGCTCGTCGATTTTCAGCCCGTCTCGATCACCTACATACCGCCGTCGGATAAATGGCTGATTAAGGGCAATGGGAGATTCAGAAGTCGCTCTGGACGAGAACATCTCGCTCACTGTTCTATGCAGGCTTATGAATTGAATAACAGATGGCTTTTTGACGATATCGCCATCGATGTTGTGGGAGGTAAGTGATCACCTTCTGCCCGGTCGTCTCAGTGCCGCCCTACTCACGCATCCTACCCGGCACTGGATAGACCGCCGGAACTTTTAACGGTCTTCCGTAGCCCTTTTCCTGAGTTATATCCGCCATCGGGATCTTCCTTCCAAGTTGCTCTACCATTCCCGTTGGGGTATTAGTTCATCCGTCTGTTTCAGACCAAATTAACAATGGGGCGGGTTTCCCAGTTCTCGAACGTCAAAAATAGTCCGAATCTCAATTGTCTGGAGTGGGCATTGTCACCCGTCCGATCTGGCGGCAGGCGGATAGCACCTTCGCCTCTCCCACCTCTCTCCTCCATCAAAAAAAACGAGCGCCCATAACGAACACAAAACTTCTCCCGGACACCCCGAACTCCCATCGCCCCTCCCCCCCTTTTTCCCAAAAAGGAATTCTGCCGACTCCTAACGGCTGCTCTCCCGAAAATGTAAAATTAACACGCCAAAAAATATGCGGTTGCGCCTAAATAACCATACGGCTACATATTTATTTTTTATTACTTACAGACAATCCCTAGACAAAATTTGTCACTACTTCTCCTTTCATTCGCCGAACAAAAAGAGAATCTTTCAATTCACTTACGGGCCGCTAGGACGTTCCCTTTCCATCGCTTTTTTCTCGCCCGACCAACCCCGCCCTCGAACCCACTATTCGCTTTTTCATCACCAACCCCCATGCGCAAAATCACAGACATCCCCAACGCAATCGGCGAAAATAAACTCGACCTGTTTACCAAGTTCGAAGTGTCTCCGACGGCTAAAAAACTTCGGCCCACACCCCGATTTCTTTGACAATTTGCAGTAGCCGAGGCCCTCTAGGATGCCGTAAGCATCCCCCGACCTTGCCTTTCCTGATGGCTGAGGGCTAATGGCTAGGCCTTTATTCCCCAATATTTTACGAATAAATCTTTTAAAGTCAAAGATCTGCAGCAAGCATCCACCCTAAACGATGATTCCCAAAGATCGAGGAATTAAAAAATGGCGATTTCGGCCGGCTGTTAGAATTCCTCCTGATGATCTTCCGCAGCGACAACCGCAATCCCGACCAGCTCCGGCCAGTCACCATCATCCCGGACTTCATCTCCACCGCCGAAGGCTCGGCGCTCATCGAGATGGGCAACACCCGCGTCATCTGCACCGCTTCGGTCGAGGAGACCGTTCCCGCCTTCCTACGCAACACCGGCAAAGGCTGGATCTCGAGCGAGTACGGAATGCTGCCCCGCGCCACCCTCACCCGCTCCGCCCGCGAATCGGCCAAGGGCAAGCAAAGCGGCCGCACGCAAGAGATTCAGCGCCTCATCGGACGCTCCCTCCGCGCCGTCGCCGACCTCAAACGCCTTGGTGAGCGCACCATCTGGATCGATTGCGATGTCATCCAAGCCGACGGCGGCACGCGCACCGCCTCGATCACCGGAGCTTTCGTCGCCCTCGGCCTCGCTCTCCAGCGCTTGATCGATGCCGGAACGCTGACCGCCGCTCCCATCAAGGACTTCGTCGCCGCCATCAGCGTCGGCATTGTCGATGGCGAGATTCTTCTCGATCTCAACTACGAAGAGGATTCACGCGCCGATGTCGACATGAACTTCGTCATGACCGCCGGCAACAAGATCGTCGAACTGCAAGCAACCGCTGAACATCAGGTCTTCGACGACGCGCAACTCGCGAAGATGATGTCGCTTGCCCGCCAAGGCATCCAGTCGCTCATCGCCAAGCAGCAGACCTTGCTGGGAAAGCTCGCACTAAGGCAGTGACGTCAGAATCCTGGAAACCGTTGCAGCACAGTGTAAGCATTGCCCTCTCGCGTCTCACGTTAGCAGCCGCTTTCGCGGTTCTCCTAACGTTCTGCGCGCAAAGCCAGATCGCATCCCAAACCACGTTAACGACAGTCATCGGAATCGTCCACGATCCTTCTGGCGCAGTCATTGTCGGCGCGCACATCGAGTTCAACGGCAGTAGCAATGCCGACATTCATGCCACAGCGCAGACGAACGCAGTCGGACAGTTCCGCATCGAGATAGCAGCCGCCTCAGGAACCATCTCCGCAACCGCATCAGGATTCCTCCCGCTTCAGGTCACATGGAATCATGAGACGCAGCTCAAGCTGGTTCTGCATCCGCAATACGATCCCAACAACCAGCATGTTCTGGTGACAGCAACGCGAATCGAAACCGCGCTCGAAGATTCGCCTGCCGACAGCGTGACCATCTCAACCGAGAATCTGGACACAACTCCCGCGCTGACGCTCGACGACGTTCTCCGCGACGTTCCGGGCTTTAACCTCTTCCGCCGCAATAGCAGCCGCACTGCCAATCCGGGAACGCAAGGCGTCTCGATGCGCGGCCTCGGCGCAAGCGGAGCCAGTCGCGCTCTGGTGCTGGTCGACGACGTTCCGCTCAACGATCCCTTCGGCGGTTGGGTTTATTGGGATCGCGTCGCCCGCGAATCCATCCGCAGCGTAGAAGTGCTTCGCGGTGGCGCTGGAGCAAGCCTCTACGGCTCAACCGCGATGGGCGGAGTCATCCAGTTCCGCACCCGCGAGCCCGAAACGCCCACGTTAGCCGTCGAGGGTTCTTTGGGAAACGAGAACACTCCCGAACTCTCCTTCTGGACTGGAGCCAAGATTGGCCAATGGAACGCTGCCTTTTCCGGTGACTTCTTCCGCACCAACGGTTACATCCTCGTGCCCGAACCAGAACGCGGCGCAGTCGACGTGCCGGCGAACTCGCGCCACGCACTCACCGCGCTTGATCTCGGACGCCACTTCGCCGACTTCGGCAAAGTCTTCGTCCGCGGATCGTACTTCGGCGAAGGTCGTCATAACGGTACCGTGATTCAGACCAACGGCACCCGCATGGCCGACTTCGCCAGCGGTTGGGACTATGAAAACAAGCGCGTGGGAACGCTCTCCGCGCGGATCTTCGGACTTTACGAATCCTACGACCAGCTCTTCTCCTCGATCTCAGCCGACCGAAGCCAGGAATTCTTAACCGACAACCAGCGGGTTCCGTCGCAGATGCTCGGCGGCAACGCGCAATGGTCTCGGCCGATTGGCCGGGTCGAGACGCTAGTGGCTGGCTTCGAGATGCGAGGAGTTGGCGGATCGAGCAACGAGGCCCTGTTCAACGGCGGAAATCCAACTGGCACCAGCCTTAGCGGCGGCGAAGAGCGCACGGTACGCGCCTTCGGAGAAGACATTCTGCAACTCGGCTCGCGTTTGGTCGCCAATCTTTCCTTCGGCTACGACCACTGGAGCGACATCAATGCTCGGCTGATCACGATCAAACCGAGTGGCACGGTCTTCACGCCGTACGCCAATCGTAGCTCCGACGCGTTCAATCCTCGCGCTTCATTCCTTTATCACTGGCGCCACGGAACATCGCTTACAACATCGGGATATCGTGCCTTTCGCGCGCCGACCTTGAATGAGCTGTATCGAAGCTTCCGCCAAGGAAATGTATTCACCCAGAACAATCCTGCACTGGTGGCGGAAAGACTCACTGGCGTGGAAACCGGAGTCCGTCAGAGCCTGCTCTCGGACCGTTTCAACCTTCGCGGCACATTCTTCTGGAACGACGTGAACGATGCCGTCGTAAATGTCACGCTCGACGCGCAGTCCAATCCGATTCTTCGCCAGAAGCAGAACGTGGGCAGCATTCTTTCCACCGGCGTGAATCTGGATGGCGAGTTTCGGGTCAATCGCTCGCTCCAAGTCTCCGGTGGATATCAATATGCGCACTCGGTGATATCCAGCTATACCGCTCCCGCCGATGTACAGACGCAGAACCCAAGTCTGGTGGGAAAGTGGGATCCGGAAGTCCCGCACCAGCAGTTCACACTCCAGACGATGTATTCCAATCCAAAGATCGTGACCGCGACAGTGCAAGGGCTCTTTGTTGGACAGGCGTTCGACGACGATCTGAATCAGTACCGGCTCGATAAGTACTTTACGGTTAACGTCTATCTGAGCCACAACTTTGGCAAGGGCTTCGAGGGCTTCGCCGCGGCAGAGAACCTGTTCAATACACGGTATGCGAGTGCTGCAACGCCGGTGATTACGCTGGGACCACCGCTGCTGGCTCGGATCGGCTTTCGTTACCAGTTTCCGAAGCGCTGACCGGAAGCGACCGTTTGAGGCTCATTCCCGAACTGGACCTACGTGGGGAGCCGCTTTAGGTTTAGAATTGTAGGTTCAACCGAACTTATCAAACCTTTCATTGGAGGATTTATGAAACTTACCCCCGGCAAACTGGCCGGCATCAAGGCTGTATCGAACGAACGTGGAATCATCGCCGCCGCTGCCATGGATCAGCGTGGCTCACTCCAGAAGTCTCTAGCCAAGGAAAAAGGCTCGGCCGTCTCGGACGAGATGATGGAAGAGTTCAAGATTTTGGTAAGTGAGGTATTGACGCCGCACGCGAGCGCAATTCTGCTCGATCCTGAATGGGGTCTTCCCGCCGCGAAGCGTCGTGCGAAGAACGCGGGCCTGTTGCTGGCCTATGAAAAAACCGGATATGACAAGACAGGTCCGGGACGACTGGGCGACCTGCTCGATCACTGGTCGGCGCGCCGCCTCAAAGAGGCTGGAGCGGACTGCGTGAAGATCCTGCTCTATTACACTCCGTTTGATCCCAAGGATGTCAACGACAAAAAACATGCGTGGGTTGAGCGCATTGGCGATGAATGCCGCGCCAACGATATTCCCTACTTCCTCGAATTCGTCGGCTACGAAGAAGGCGCGGACGAGAAGGGCCTGGAATACGCCAAGAAGAAACCGCACATCGTCACGGAGAGCATGCGCGAGTTCAGCAAGCCTCGCTACGGCGTCGATGTGCTGAAGGTGGAAGTTCCGGTCAATATGAAATTTGTCGAGGGCGTGAAGTGCTTCACGGGCCAAAAAGCCTACACGAAAAAAGAGGCAATCGACCTGTTCCACGCAGCGGCGAATGTCGCGACTAAGCCGTTCATTTATCTTTCGGCTGGCGTCAGCAATGCCGAGTTCAGCGAGACGCTGGAACTCGCGGGAGAATCGGGCGTGAAGTTCAATGGCGTTCTATGTGGCAGAGCGACGTGGAAAGATGGTATTCCCATCTATGCGAAGCAGGGAGCCGCGGCCTTCCGTAAGTGGCTTGAAACTGAAGGTGTGAAGAACATTCACAACGTCAATGACAAGTTGAAAGCGGCAACTTCGTGGTATTCCATCTACGAAGTAGAACCCGCGCTCGCCCACGTTTAGAACAATTCGTTGGTCATCACAGAAGCGGGTCTTCGGACCCGCTTTTCTTTGTAGTGTGTATTGAACGCGTATTGAACGCGAAGTGCTGATTGCTACTTTTCTATGGCTGACCGCAAAACTGCCCTGATTACAGGCGCTTCGTTCGGCATCGGATTGGAATTTGCCCGCATTTTTGCGCGTGAAGGCTACAACGTAGTTTTGGTTGCGCGCAGCGCGGACAAGCTTCGCCAACTAGCGTCTGAACTCGAGAAAGCGCACGGCACGCGTTCATTGATCTTGGCGACCGATTTGACAGCTCCGGGAGCGGCCGCTTATGTGCTTGACCAGACGACGCGCGCCGACATTCAAGTGGATGTGCTGGTCAATAACGCTGGGTTCGGACAATACGGATTGTTTGCGGAGAGCGACCTCGAGGAATGCCTGCAACAGATTCAGCTGAACGTCACGACCCTGACTCACCTGACACGACTCTATCTTCCGATGATGATCGAGCGAGCGCGAAGTGGAAGCAAAGGCGCGGGCATTCTGAATGTGGCGTCCACCGCGGCGTTTCAGCCCGGACCGCTGATGGCTGTGTATTTTGCCACGAAGGCCTACGTGTTGCACTTTTCGGAAGCTCTAGCCAACGAACTACACGGCGCAGGTGTGACCGTGACCTGCCTGTGCCCCGGCGCAACGACCACAGAGTTCCACAAGCGAGCAAAAGCCACCGGCATGAAGCTGCTGAAATTCGGATCGATGGATGCTCATACAGTAGCGGAAGATGGCTATCGCGCGTTCGTGGCCGGAAAGCCAGTCGTGATTTCGGGGCTCAAGAACTGGCTATTGGCCGAGTCGATACGCTTCTCACCGCGTAGACTCGTGACGGCAATCGCGAGGAGTATTCAAGAGGGACGATAGCCACATCTTCGGCATCATGCCGGGCAGCCTCGCATTAACGCGAGTGCTCCAACCGCGTTTCGTCGGTTCAAGTCAGACTTCAGCTTGGCTTGCGGCCTTCCAAGGCAGCCTGAACCCGGCTGTGTTTGC
Source organism: uncultured Acidobacteriaceae bacterium (assembly GCA_963846085.1). Taxonomy (GTDB): domain Bacteria; phylum Acidobacteriota; class Terriglobia; order Terriglobales; family Acidobacteriaceae; genus Acidiflorens. The sequence goes on from CAWJUN010000001.1 coordinate 1,518,334, forward strand.
GGCTGTACGTGAAGTAAACCACCAGGCCGATCACCAGCCAAATAATCAGTCGCGCCCAGTTGACCCATCCCAGTTTGTACATCATGTATCCGTTGAAGAGAATTCCCATGACTGGTACAAACGGTACCCATGGAGTGCGGAAGGGGCGATGCTGCCCAGGATTGGTGTGGCGCAAGGCCATGACCGCGATGCAGACGATAACGAAAGCCAAGAGCGTTCCGATGTTCACCATCTTTCCAATATCATCGATCGGAGTGAGGCTGCCCACAATGGCGGCGAGAAGGCCAACCAGCATCGTGTTCTTCCACGGAGTGCGGAAGCGTTCGTGAACGTCGGCGAAGAATTTTTTCGGAAGAAGTCCGTCGTTCGCCATGGAATACAAAACGCGCGTCTGGCCGAGCAACATGACTAGCATGACACTGGTTAATCCGGCCAAGGCGCCCAGCGTGATGATATGGGACGCGCCGGTAAGACCAACATCCATGAACGCGCGAGCGATCGGAGCTTCGATGTTGACATCCCGCCAAGGCACCATCCCTGTCAAAACAGCCGCCACTGCGATATATAGCGCGGTGCAGATGAGAAGTGATGCGATGATGCCGATCGGAAGGTCGCGCTGCGGGTTCTTGGCTTCTTGCGCGGTTGTAGAGACCGCATCGAATCCGATGTAAGCAAAGAAAATGTAGGCAGCTCCGGCGCCTATGCCGGAGAACCCGAAGGGGGCGAAGCTCGCCCAGTCAGTCCCCCAGTTGCTGGCGTGGACATAATGCCAGCCGAGTCCAATGACAAAAATGACGACCGCGACCTTGATCGTTACGATGGTCGCGTTGAAGCGGGCACTCTCTTTGATACCGACTACTAATATCGCGGTGATTACGAGGGCAATGATGAAGGCTGGGAGGTTCACTCCGATTTCGTAGCCGAAAAGATGGGGCGCGTTCAACAGATCGTGGGCGCGTTGCAGTAATTCGGGAGATTGCGCCGCCAGGATCGCGGTTTTCGTCTGGAGAAAAGCTTGGGTGCCTGCAACAAGCGAAGGATCGGCGGTCTGCGCCATTTGCCGGGCGATGATGTCTTCAGCCGTGTGAAGTCCGGTCCAATGATCGTAGGCTAGCCATAGCGGCATTTTGACGTGGAAGATATTGAGGAGCTCGATGAAGTGGTTCGACCATCCGGAGGAAACGGTGCTGGCGCCCATGGCGTATTCGAGAGTCAGATCCCATCCAATAATCCAGGCAAAGATTTCGCCCAAGGTCGCGTAGGCATAGGTGTAGGCGCTGCCCGCTAAGGGAATCATGGCAGCAAACTCGGCGTAGCAGAGGGCGGCAAAGGCACATCCCAAGCCGGACAGCACGAAAGAGAGCATGAGCCCGGGACCGGCATAGTGGGCGCCCAGCCCGGAAAGCACGAAGATTCCCGCTCCAATGACCGCACCCACTCCCAGAGCCGTTAACTGAAATACACCCAGTGTGCGTTTCAAGCTGTGCGAACCCGTCTCCTGCGCTTCCTGAAGCAGGAGTTCGAGTGGCTTTTTCGCAAACAGATCAGTCATGAGATGCGTTTCTCCTAATGGGTCTTGAGAGTGTCATCGAGCCGGAGCCGTCTGCGTGCGCGGGCGCCAGATGTAGTACACGGGAATGCCTAAGAGCACGATAAACAATCCCGGCCAAGTGTATTGCGGCTTGTAGCGTAACAGCACCACGTCGATAAACAAAGCCATCACGATGTAAACGGCGGGCAAAACCGGGTATCCGATCGCCTTGTAGGGACGCTCGGCCTCGGGATGAGTGCGGCGCAGAACGAAGAGTCCGAAGATAGTGAGGACGTAAAAAACGAGCACGGCAAAAATGATGTAGTCCAGAAGCTGGCCGTAGCTGCCTGAGATGCAGAGGACACAGGTCCAAACCATCTGGACCATGAGCGAGACTGCGGGAGTTTTGTAGCCAGGATGGAGTTTGGCGACACTACGAAAGAAGAGGCCGTCTTTGGCCATGGCATAGTAAACGCGCGCGCCGGAGAGAATTAGGCCGTTGCAGCATCCGAAGCCAGAAATCATGATCGCGACGGCCATCAGCGCTCCACCCGCAGAACCAAACATTTGTGTCATGACCGCCGTGGCCACACGGTCTTCACTGGCGTATTGGATTCCGCGCTCCAGCAGAGTGGTTCCCGCGGGACTACCCCAGAGCGGCAGCGCGCTTAGATAAATAAAATTGCAGCCAATGTAGAGCGCAATTACCACGCCAGTACCAAGCGCTAGGGACAGCGGCAGATTGCGGCTGGGATTCTTGACTTCTCCGGCGGTGAAGGTCACGTTGTTCCACGCGTCAGCGGAGAAGAGCGAGCCGACTTGGGCGATCGCCAGCACGGTAAGGGTTGAGACGACGACACCGGCGCCCACGTCGTGGAGGGCGCCGAGTCCCGAGTTGTGCCAGAAGTTTGCGCTAAAATTTGCGGCGACTGCTTTGGCATTCCGGCCGAGGAAGATTCCGAAGAGAACTAAACCAAGGAGCGCCGACACCTTGGCCGTGGTGAAGATGTTTTGAATGATGGCGCCCGTTTTGACGCCGAAGATATTAATGATGGAGAGTGCAACGACTACGAGAATGGCGACGAAGTTCTGCGTGTTCAGTCCGACGTCCATGCCACCGAGGACCATGGGGCCAACGGAAAACTTCGGAACTTTCCAGAGGTGGAGAATCCACTGGCTCGAGGAGATTGCCGGCCAGAAGATGCCAAGGAATTTGCCGAAAGCCACGCCGACAGCTGCGATTGTGCCGGTTTGAATGACTAAGAAAAGAGTCCACCCATAGAGAAATCCCCAGAGCGGACCGAGCGATTCGCGGAGATAAACGTACTGGCCTCCGGCGCGAGGCATCATAGCCGCCAGTTCGCCGTAGGTCAGCGCGCCGACGATCGTTAGAAATCCCGTAATGAGCCAAGCTCCGATTAGCAGCGCTGGAGAACTCACTTCGCGGGAAATTTCGGCTGACACAATAAAGATGCCAGAGCCGATCATCGAGCCCATCACCAGCATGGAGGCACTGGTGAGGCCGAGACCTTTGACTAGATCTTTATCTTGATGGGTGTGACGCTCCCAATCGCTGACGACTGCTACGGGAACGGGGGGCTCAATGTTCGGAATCGCGAACCTCCTCAAGATGACAACACTAAGGAACTACACTTTATCCCAGAATTCTCAAAAATTCTTCTGCTGATTTGCGAGGATCTCGTAACAAGTCGGATATCACGGCGACCGAATCGGCCCCGGCTTCCAGGACGGAACGCGCGTTAGCACGGGTAATGCCACCGATGGCGACCAAGGGCTTGCGCGTCAGGTCCCTCGCCCTCCGAACACCCTCAAGGCCCACGACCGGGTCAGGATTCGCCTTACTGCTGGTGGCAAAAACGGGTCCAATGGCCAGGTAGTCGGCGGAACTCTGATCGGCCTCGGCGAGTTGTGCGGGATTGTGCGTAGAAACTCCGAGCCAACGATCCGGCCCAATGATGGCCCGCGCTGATCCAGGAGATAAATCGTCCTGCCCAACGTGCAGACCGTCGAAACCAGCGGCGAGGCAGAGGTCGGCGCGGTCGTTCATGATGAGAGTGACGGCTGGGCCGAGGCGCGCCCTGAGTTCGCCCGCCTGATCCAGCATCTGGCGCGCGTTGCCCTCCTTGTTGCGGTACTGCAGTAGGGTACAGCCGGCGGAGGCGAGTTCTTCGGCGGCGGCGAACATAGCGGCGACGTCAGAGAAACAGGCGGCATCGAGAATCGGGTATAAACGCGGAAGGGGCATTGTCCATTGGTAGTCTATGCGTTTTCGAGCGGGGCGTCAGCGCCACTCATATTTCGAAATTCCGACACCGCATAGGCATGCTCTATACTTCCTGGCATGGACTGGTCCGGCAGGTGGTGGGTAGGGGTTCTTGTATTTGCTATTGCGCTTCTGATAGGTGCGGTGATCTATGCCAAGCGCCAGCGAAGCGCCGGCCTGGCGGTAGCTGCAGCGCAACTAGGTCTCAAGGCATATCTTGGGCCAAACCCGTTCGCCTCGGAGCGCAAAGGCGTTAATCTTTTTTCGCGGGGTTACGGTGGAACATGGAGAAACATGCTTACCGAGAACGCGGACATCCCTTCCGCTTTTCTATTCGATTTTGCGTATCGATTCGGATTGAGGATTATCGCAAGTGTGGGATATTCGCAGAGCGTGGCTGCATTTTCAGCGCAGATGACGAGCGTTCCTGATTTTCAACTGACTCCTGCAACGTCGCTAGATCGTCTTGCACCCCGGCTAGGCATGCAAGCCATCCGGATCGAGGCAAGGCCACAGTTCGCGAAGAAATACTGGCTGCGATCAAAGGACGAAATCTTGGCGAAAGCGCTGTTTACGAATTTGTTGGTAGACCGGTTAATGAGCTGCGATCCGCAGGGCGGCTGGTCGGCAGAGAAGAGTGGGGGATGGCTTTTCGTTTATCGTCACGGAAAATTGTTCGCGCCTCAGGCGCTACCTGGCTTTTGGCGCTCTGCACAGACAATCGCCGATCTATTTCTCCGTCCGCACTGAGGAAAGAACCCACCGGGCCGAGAGCTTTTTTTCGCGCGCATCACTGCAGCCCTCTCACTTCGCTTTTGCCAAAAATCTCTCGATAAATCCTGTGTCGAAATTGCCAGCACGAAATTCAGGGTCGGCAAGGATGCGGCGGTGCAGCGGAATGGTGGTGTAGATCCCTTCTACAATGAACATTCCTAAGGCGCGGCTCATGCGCGAGATGGCTTCGCTGCGGTCTTTGCCGCGCACTACTAACTTGGCGATCAGCGAATCGTAATAAGGAGGGATCGTGCCTTCGGCGTAGGCGGCGGTGTCGATGCGCACGCCGGTGCCTCCGGGGGGATTGAACGTGGTGATCTTTCCCGCCGAGGGGGTGAACTTCTCGGGATGCTCGGCGTTGATGCGGCACTCGATGGCGTGTCCGCGATGGATGATCGGACCCTGCAACACGTCACTCAGCTTTTCGCCTGCCGCGATCATGATCTGGCTCTTCACGAGGTCGACGTCGGTCACCATTTCGGTGACAGGATGCTCGACTTGAATGCGTGTGTTCATCTCGATGAAGTAGAGCCGCTGCTGCTGATCCATGAGGAATTCGATCGTTCCGGCATTGTGGTAGCCGACATGGCTGAGCGTTTTCGAGATGACATCTCCGATTTCCTTGCGCAGTTCGGGCGTCACGCGTACGGAAGGCGACTCTTCGAGCAGTTTCTGGTGGCGGCGCTGAATTGAGCACTCCCGCTCTCCGAGGCTGATGACATGGCCGTGCTCGTCGCCCAAGACCTGAAATTCGATATGGCGCGGATTCTCAACGTACCGTTCAAGGTAGAGGTCGCCATTTCCGAAAGCGGCCGAGGCTTCCGAATTGGCCTGCCGGTAGAGACCAGGCAGTTCGTCTTCGTTGCGAACGATCCGCATTCCGCGACCGCCGCCGCCGGCGGTAGCTTTGAGGATGACCGGGTATTCAACCTTCCGAGCCCATTCCAAAGCTTCTTCTACGGAGGCAACTACGCCATCCGAACCCGGCAGAATCGGCACGCCATGCTGCTTCATGGCCGCGCGTGCTTTTTCTTTTTCACCCATCAGGCGTATTACGTCGGGAGTGGGTCCGATGAACTTGATGTGACAGGCTTCGCACACTTCGGCAAAGTTCGCGTTTTCGGAGAGCAAGCCGTATCCCGGATGAATAGCGTCTACGTTAGCGATCTCGGCTGCGCTAATTACGGCAGGAATATTGAGATAGCTCAAGGCCAATTGAGGTGGCCCGATGCAAATCGCCTCATCCGCAAAACGGACGTGAAGGGAGTTACGATCCGCTTCACTATAGATCGCGACCGAGCGGATGCCGAGTTCCTTGCATGCGCAAATGACGCGCAAGGCAATCTCGCCGCGGTTCGCTACCAGAATTTTCTTGAACATGGTTTGCCCGGAAAGGCCCTGCCTGGAGCGACGTGCGGACGTCATCGCGCTGGACGGACGGCGAACAATTCCTGACCGTACTCGATGGGTTGACCGTTCGCGATGAGTATCTTCACCAAAACTCCCGCGACATCACATTCGATTTCATTCATCAACTTCATCGCCTCGACAATGCAGAGAACCTGGCCAACTTCGAGAGTATCGCCGACCTTAACGAATGGCGGAGAACCCGGCGAGGGCGATTCGTAAAACGTACCGACGATGGGGGATTTCACGATGTGCACATCCTCTAAGGGTTCCGGCGAGACAGGATTGGGCGCCGCATCGCTACGAGACGATCCCTGAGAAGGCGTTGGAGAACCGGCTGCGGGAACAGACTGGACCGCAATGTAGCGAGAGTCCGGCAGGAGCGCAGGCGGGGCATCCGCGGCTCGCTTGATTTTTACTTTGACGTCGCCACGCTCCAACTCAAATTCGGCGATGTCTTTTTCGATTAAGAACTCGACGAGTTCTTTCAGCTCTTTTAGATTCATGTATGAGGACGGTTTGTACCCTTTTCGATATCGGATCGCTCTCGCGATACCTGCTAATATACTTCCCTAAATGACAATCAGTTCTTTGTCCGTGGGCGTCAGTACCTCACATCCCGAGGACGTTACCACGACCACATCTTCGATCCGCACGCCGCACTTCCCGGGGATGTACACACCGGGTTCAATCGTAACAACCATACCGGGCTGCAGTTTCTGGGCTTGCCCCACTGCCAGCCTGGGCGCTTCGTGAATCTCTAATCCTAAACCATGCCCGGTCGAATGCGTGAAATACCGGTCGAGTTTGCGTCTTTTCAGTACATTTCGAGCGGCAGCATCGACTTCGGCGCAAGTGACTCCTGGACGTACCGCCGCGATCGCCGCCAATTGCGCTTCCAATACAGACTCGTAGAGTTGTCTCGCCTTGCTCGAAGGCGGTCCTACGTGCACAGTACGAGTTCGATCCGAACAATAACCGGCGAGTATAACACCAAAATCGCACACCACGAACCCACGCCGGGGAATGCGCGCGGTTGAGGCGCGCCCATGCACGATGGCGGAACGTTTCCCCGAAGCGAGGATAGTTGGGAAGGACATGCCGTCGGCGCCTGCAAGCCGAGATTGGTATTCCATGGCTGCGGCGACTTCAACCTCGGTCTTACCCGGACGAATTGTTTCACGCGCAGCATTGAAAAGACTGGCACCGAGTTTTACGGCTTCGCGGATGCATAGGATCTCGGCAAGATCTTTCACCATGCGAGCCTGCTCGATTACGGGCGGCAAGGAACGCAGACGCGCGTTCCCTTTCAGCGCCGCAACGACTCGATCGCGTGTGGCAGCCGAAATCGACTCCAGTTCGAGAGCTAAGCGGATTGGTGTTGATCCCTTTTTCCTTGGGGACAGCCACTCCTCCGCGCCGAGCGCCGGCGATTTTGGGCCGATGACAACTTTCGCAGACGCCACTTCCTGAAGCGCTTGGGCACGGTAACGACCATCGGTGAAGAGGATCGAACCAACGCCTGATACGAGAAGAGCGGCGGAACTACCGGTGAATCCGCAGAGATATCGAATATTGGGAAGATGCGTTACCAGCAGAAAATCAACATCGTTGTCTTTGATCTCGCTGCGAAGTCGATTCTGGCGACCGGCATGGTCCATGCGTGGAGTGTAACAAGACGGGAGACGAACATCTTAGGATCTCAGCGAGATTTGATCCAAAGCAAAACCGCCGGTTTCTCGGCGGGTTCTCCGAGAAAGCCGGCGGCTCTTGGCTCTGCTATCCAGGTACTGCCAACTCCGCGTTTATGTCTGAATGATCCGCGGAGTGATGAAGAAGATCAGTTCGGTATCGGAACTGGTAATCGAACGGTGCTTGAACAGGTTGCCAAGGTACGGGATATCTCCCAGCAAAGGGACCTGCGATACGCTCAGTGAGTTCTGGGTCTGGATCACGCCGCCAATCACCACCGTGCCACCATCAGTAACGAGAACTTGCGTCGTTGCCTGCTGAGTAATCAGCGCTGGGTTGTCGCCGTTGCTAGAGGTCGCACGGCTATAGTCGGGTAGCGTGTTCTCCACGTCCACATTGAGGAAGATCGTTCCCTCCGAAGTGATCTGCGGAGTTACCGTGAGTCTCAGGAAAGCACTGACGAACGTGGTGGTCGATGGGCCACCCAACTGGGCTTGAGTAACGATCGGTATTTGCGTACCCTGCTTCACTACCGCTTGAATGTTGTTCTGAGTAACCACACGAGGACGAGAAAGAACCTTGAGCAAGCCGCGAGATTCGGCCGCCGTCAGGATGACGTCGATCTGCATGTTGTTGGTTGCATTCAAGAACTGGAGGCCGCTGGTGGGACCGGTAGCGCCCAGGTTCGAGAAGAGAGGAACTTGTGTGCCCGTGGCCGGCGTTCCGATAACGGGATACAGCGGCTGCACCTGGCCTCCAACGATGATCGGTGATTGTCCCACAGCGGCGACACCGCCAAGAGCGGTGGTACCGTTGCCCCAGCCAAGACCGAGCTGCACGCCAATATCGCGGGCGAAACTACGGGTGGCAGCGACGACGCGCGCTTCAATTTCGACTTCCTGCGTCTTGCGATCCATTTGCTGAATAATGCGGTCGATCTGCGGCAGGACGGCAGGAATGTCGTTGACGATCAGCGAGTTGGTGCGTTCGTCCGCGACCACATCGCCACGCTGACTGAGGAACTTCTTAAGAGGCAGTAACAGGTCTTTCGCGTGAGCATAACTGAGGAAGCGCGTGATGCTGACTTTGTCTACAGCCAGCGCCTCGGCGTCGATCTGCGCTCGGCGGTTCTCTGCTTCTTTGCGTAGCGTGTCGACGGTTGCGATGCGAAGAACGTTTCCGTCCAACTGGCGGGAGAGATCGTTATTCTTCAGGACGATGTCCAATGCCTGATCCCAGGGCACATCGTCGAGAACGATAGTTAATGTGCCGTGAATTTGAGGATCGAGAACAACGTTCAGGCCGCTGATCTCGTGAATCAAGCGGAAGAAGTCCTTCAGATCGACGTCTTTCAGATTGACCGAAATCGGCTCGCCAGTGTATTTGGCGCCAGTCGCGGCGGGCTTTTGTTCCATCTGGATCTTCTGCTCGGCGGCTAGATTGACGGCCGGCTGAATGGGGGTATTGGTTGGTCCAGCCTGCCCCATGCTGGCGTTGGCCGTGGTCGCAACCAGTTCGGATGCGGTCTTGTCGGCAAAGCGGCTCGCGGCCTGTTCAGCCTTGACGGTGGGCTCAGCGGCTTTGTCTTCCTTTTTCACCGAGAACGTCGGCTCGACGAGGGCGATGTCAGTGGCTTTCTGAAGATTCTCTGCCGTTAGCGGAGCGGTTACTCCGGCGGCTGGCGCGGCAACAGAGGCAACTGAAGTAGAAGCGGCCGGAGAGGAAACGAGCACCATGTGGGGCGCTGCACTCTTGTCCGAGGACTTCAGAGCTGCCGGTTTCAACGCCGGGGCTGGCTGGCGGTGAGCGACAACGCTGTCATGGACTGTGAGAAGAAAGGAGCCGTCGGGGCGGGCGGCCAATTCGTGTTGGCGGCTGCTGGCGCTTTCGTTATCCAGATCGATAACGACACGGGTGCTGGGCGGAACCTGCCCGTCCGTGCCGATGCGAAGATCTTTCACGCCATCGCTCCCCACGTTGATACGGCTCTGTGCCGTGGCCATAACCGTGTTGGGAAGGTCGACGACGATGCGAGCAGGAGAATCGAGAGTCGTCACTTTGGGAGCCAATGGCCCCTTCGCTTTGAACTCGACTCGTAGTTCGCCCTGGCTGTGCGCGACCTCGAGCTTCTGCAGTGCAGCGCTCGTGGCCACCCCCTTGCCCGTCACGTCCGCCGCGTCGGCGATTAGTCCGAACGCCATTATCGGAACCAAGATGCCCAGCAGTTGCTTTCGCATTTCCCTATCTCCCCATCCGAGGCCGTTTTGCCTCGATGTGCTTCTTCGAAATCTGATTCCCGCAAAATCTATAGTTCAGTTAGGTATTTCTGTAGAGCGCCGGCCTTAAACAGCCGGAGTTGTAATCTTCTTGACTACTTCGCGAGTGAACGACTTGCCCAACCGATCCTGCAACGTTTCCTGGAAAATGATGGAGTCTCCAGTAATCTTCACGACATAGCCGTTAAATACCGGATCGTTCTCCCGCAGAAAGTAAGCTTTATTCAGGCCATTACTGACCACAGCGATGAAACCGCTGTCCGCGTGCACAACCCCGCGCAGGTTGATCGCCCCAATTTCGAGGCACTTCTTACCTGTGCTACAACCCGAACCGCCCGCGTGGCTTACCACAGGACTGACAAAGGGATCCCGACGTCCGTTGGCTGCATACTTGGTGTCGGGCACCACTGGTTGTTCGGTCTCGCCCGCCGCCAATTCCGGAGCCACATGGGCGGGCGCCACGGCGGAAACCGCAGTCACTTTAGGAGTTCCGCCAGACGATTTCGCAGGAGCATTCGTCACGATTGCGATTCCGCCTCCGTGGTTAGGAGCACCGCGATGTCTCGGGGCGGCTTCGACTTTCACCGGGCGAGTCGACAACCTGACTTGATTGTTGGTCGCGCTCGCTCGAGAGGGGGCGGGTTCGCTCGTCCCGAGAGCCTGATTCGAGGCGGCGGTGCTGCGGCTGCTGACCCCGTTCATGGTGTCGCGCGTGTTCTGAATAATTGTGGGACTCTGGGCCGAGGCTAAGGCCGAGGCCAGTACGCAAACGAGAATTGTCACCGTTGGCTTCATCGTGTCCCTCCTACTTCTTCGCCGGAGCGCCGGGTTTGCTGGCCGGTCCAGCCGGATCCAGGTCATGACTGAAATACGTTGTGGTCAAACAGGTGGCCACGACGGTTTCGTTGGAAGCATATTGATAGACCCGTTTCGCTTTGGCGCCACCGGGAGCGCGGGTCGAAGCCACCATCAGATTTGCAACGTTGACGATGCGCTCTACCTTACTCAGTCGATCGAAAAAGCCAAGCATCGAGTAGAACGGCCCGTCGAATTCGATTTCGAATGGCACTTCCGTGTAGAACTCCTTGTTGACATACGGACGTGCGGTATAGCGGCGAATTTCGACTCCAGCTTTACGCGCTTCCCCGCCCACCATACGCATGAAATTGTCGACTTCTTTCTCATCAGGCACGATCCGCCGCTCGATTTCGAGCTGTTGCTTGAGACTGGCGAGCTGTCGCTCGATATCCGCCAGCTTTGGCCGATAAGCTTCGAGCTCCGCGTTCTCCCGCAGTTTTGCCTGAAGTTTGATTCGTGCCGCGTCATTCTGATCACGCTGCGATTTGTAGACGGTGTAATACAATCCGCCTGTGGCCACGACGGCCACGAGTATCAGAATGCCGAGCAACTTCACACCTGTTAGTTCGCCAAGATTCATAGTCGGTTCCGCCTTTACGACTTCGCCTTCTCGCAGGTCAGCGTGAATTGAAATGCCTGCATGTCTTTTACAGACTCGTCCTGAAAACTTTCTTTAATTTCGATGTTGCGGAAAAACCCGGTCTTCTGCAGGTTCGAGATCAAGTTCGCGACAGCATCGCTGCTAAGTGCGGTGCCATCAATGGCGACGGTCGCACCCTGGTCCTGCATGCTGTTCAGCCAGACCGCTTCGGTGCCGTTGACCGTATCACCGATCATCGACAACAAAGTGAGCGGCCCCGTTTGGTTGGAGCGGAGTTGATCGATCACATCCACGCGTCGCTTGTAGGCGTCCGCCTGTTTCTGACGCTCGAGGTAATGGACTTTGATGTCGGCCAGTTCGCGGTTTTTTTGCTCCGCCATGCGGGTCTGCACTTCAATCGATTTCTTTTCGCGATCGATCTGGTACCAGTACCCGTAATTGAGAGCACCCGCGACTAACAATACCGCGGTTATCTGAACAACCGGTCCACCCAGGTTGCCGAGTTCGAAGCTCGGCATGCTGAAGGCAGGACCCTTCTTACCTTTCGGTTTCGGAGAACCCAGCAGATTGATTCGGATCATAGCTTTTCAAAGCTCCTCAGGGCCAAACCTACGGCCACTGCCAGCTGACCGGCATTCTGTTCGACCAACTCTGCTCCCGCACCATCCGCCGGAGCCAGTACCTTTTGAAATGGGTTGAACAGTTCGACCGGCATCGAGAACTCCTGGCGCAATGCTTCTACCAAGCCCGGAACCTTCGCCGAGCCACCGGCCAAGTAGATCTTCTCGATGTGTTCTCCCGCGGCACTGGCGCGAAAGAAGTCAAACGTCTTCTGAATCTCGAGCACGATGATTTCCGTCACCTGCTGCAGGATCGGCGTTTTAGCATCGTCCTGCACGGTACCCACTTTGCGGCCCAGTTTGAGCGACTCTGCGTCGTCGAAGCTGAGATCCAGTTCTTTCTGTAGGGAATCGGTGTACTGATGGCCGCCTACCGAAACGTCACGCGGGAAAAGTGGAGTCGTGCCCTTCACGATGTTGATGTTCATCACGCTAGCTCCGAGATTCAGCAAGGCAACAACCTGGGTGGCTGCGGGTTCATAGTTGTACTCGTAGCAATTTTGCAAAGCGAGCGCATCGATATCCACAATAGCTGGAGTTTTGCCGGCCATCGAGAGTACGTTGGTGTAGTTCAGGATCTTGTCTTTCTTCACCGCGACGAGCAAAACGTCCATCTGCGGGCTCGAGGCATCGTCGGAAAGAATCTGATAGTCGAGATTCACATCGGCGAGATCGAAAGGAATGTGTTGCGCCGCTTCTTTCTGAATGGTCTCGGCTAGTTCCTGATCGCTCATAGAAGGCAGCGAGATTTTCTTCACAATGACGGAGTGACCACTCACTGCTGTCGCCACGGACTTGGACTTGATGAGAGTGTCGGTGAACAGTTTGGCAATGGCTGCGGAAACCGTGCCCGAGTCCACGATCATGGAATCGACAACAATATCCGGAGCGATCGGCTCGAGGCCGAGGTGCGCGACTTCGATTCCCGCGCGCGTCCGTCTGAGCTCGACGGCCTTGATGCTCGAGGAACCCACATCCAGACCCACTATCGTTTTCGATCCCATTCCAAACATGTGCCCACCTTTTTTCGCGAAGTTCGATTACGGAGTACCGGCCGCTTTTACGGCCGTCTTGATTTTTCTTTTGCCACGCGGTTCCATTTCCATCGACTGCTCTTCCATCCACTGATCCAACTTTGATTTCTTGAAGCGCCAGCGATTGCCCAACTTGAACGCCGGAATTTTTTGTTCGTTCACGTACTTGTAAAGCGTGTCCGGACTCACTCCCAAGTACTGGGAGGCTTGACGAATATTCATCACTTCTCGCGAGTCGGCCATAAACATTTCCTGCGCGCTGTTGTTTGTTTTGGTGTGCTGAGCATATCTCAATGGGTAGCGGGGGCCAGCTGCTGGGAATCTCCCCGTTTTGTTGGGTTTTATGGGGTTTTTCTGGAAATCGCAAATTGCAGAGTTGCAATCGTCAACTATATGTAGTAGGCAGTATGCAGATGATCCATACCTGTAGTATGTTCTACACAGATAGGGCACCGGTCACCCGGGTTGGGGTAACTAAGGTACTAGAGACGGTACGGAAGTACTTGGACGGACGCGCAAGGCGGTGAAAACACAGCTACAGGGCCTCGTCATACCACTCGATAATCGACTTGATTTCCCTGAGTTTCCCGCTCAGGTAGAGAAGAATTTTTGGCTAGAGATGAGTTGCTGTTACGCGGCGAACGCTACGACAAGCGGTTCATTTTCCAGGGGAGTTTGAGCGGCCTAATACTTGATGGCCTAAAACGAATCACTTTAGGCATAGTCGATCGGATTCTCTTCGAGCCAGCGTTCATCCTGAACACGAGAGATGCGACTCAATGCGCCCGAGATGACGCTGGCGCCGAGGCCACGGTGGCACGATGCGACACCGACACCGAAACCGATTACGCAGCCCAACATGCCGGATACAAAAACGTTCGTTGCAGACCTCTGTCGATTTCGCAAGAAGCCCCCCACCGCGCCGATACACGCTCCAACGGCAGCGACACCCAGGGCGCTTCGAGAAGGAACGAGGCGTTTGCCGCGCAGGTATTTTTCGCCCCCAACCCGCGCTCCGGAAAGCCCAGCCTGCAGAAGTTTTCGACCGTACTCACAATCAGATCGCAACCAATCTCGTAAGCTCATGACAACCTCTTCGCGCTCGGCCGGAGAACTTGAAGATGATTTTACGATCGTGCGTCGTTCCGACATCTACAAAATTAAATGGTGCACGCCCCAATGAACCGTGATTTTGGTCACGATTCACCTTACGAAAGGAACCTCAAGCGATTGCCACGGTCACGCTAACGCCGAACGTATCAAACAGTCCTAGGGGACTTCGTCGCCGATCACGCTGATCTTGGAGTCCGCTCGAAACCTCTTGTAATCGCGGAAGGTCTGTTCGACATCTTCATCGTAGCTCTTGAAGAGGGCCACCCGAGCGTCGAAGTGAAACTGAACGTGCTTCGGCAGCCACACTTCATCGTTAATACGAGTCAATTCGACGGTAATCCGAGTTCCTTTGTGAATTCTTGCGAGGACAAAGCCGACGGAAATCGTATCGATCGCTGTGATGTCGAGTTTCACCCACTGATCGTCGATCTTGTCGATCCACACGCGGCCCCTGAACTTGCTGAGTATTTTTGCCCCCCGCTCTTTGGGTTCATAACCCGGACGAGGCGCGCCTTCAAGTATCCATGCATCACGGCCATTGACCGCTTCGGATCCGATCAAACGGAAGTTGAACGCATCGGCGATTTCGAGCACAAATTTGCGATCTTCTTCGTGGGACTTCTCCTCTTTCTCGAGCCGTTTGCGACGCTCGTCTTCCGATTCGTTCTTGCGTTTGTCGATAATCTTCTGGATCTTCTCGTCCTCTTTTTTTGCCTCGTCAGCGGGAAGCGGTTTGTCGTCCTTGGCCGTCAGGCGTTCGACATCCTCGCCATAAATTTGAAGAACCTCTGACGTGCGGGACTCCACTTTCTGTACTGCGCCGTGGTTATCGAGGTGGTGCCGTTCCTCGCGCTCGATATACGTATAGTTGCGCTGCCGTTTATCGTTTTCCAAATCTTTCTCCTCGGCTCGGCGGAGAAGTTCGCGAATCTGTTCGGGGTGAACAGCGCCGTTCGCGTCGGGCCTTAGATCGACAGGGGGAGAAACAGGCGCGGCGGTTTGCGTGGCGGATTCGGATTGACTCGTCAGGGGTGCCTGCCCGAAGGCAAGCGAACACAGCCAGAACAACGCAAATGTCAGACGAGTAGAGAAATGCATAGCGGTTATACGCAGGAAACGGAATGGCAGTTCATTCGACTCCGTCTTTATAGGACGTTATCGAGGCTCTGCAAGCCGTCAATCTCATCGCCGCCCTACGACCAGTTCCATTGCGATCGGTCTTCACTCCAGTTTTTCAGCTCGTTCGAGACACCCGGCCCGAAACGACCTACCGTCCAGCCGGTAAAGTTTTTTGGCCTGCGCACGACTGATCAGCGGGTAGTGGGAGATGGTCAGCAGATATTCTGCCACGAACCACACGGGCTCGTCGGAAGTCATCCAATGAAGCCGATCGAAACGACGCATATCTACAGGCCTGGAAAAAGTTCTTAGAGTGCGCTCTCCGCGGAGGTTGAAGTATGTATCGAAATAACTGAGGGCCAATTCGCGGAGCGAACGATAGACAGGTTCGCGATAGCGGCAGCCTGTGTAATTGGATTTCGCCAAAGCGCCCCAGTGGCCATCCACGCGATAAACGGCAATTACGTGGTCGGTGTCGTGCTCGGCTTCCAGATCGAGGATCAGTGGAGGGTACCCGAGAACACGGAGAGCCGCGGCGGCAAACAAGGCCCCTTCATAGCAGTGCGATGTGTTCTCGCGCAACACGCGACGAGGAGACCACGCACTGTCGGCGAGGTGGTAGGGCATGGCATCGAGAGCGCGCTGAATGCCGTAGGGAGATTTCAGGCCGCGCAATCTGCGAAGCTCGCCGGGAGTCAAGCCGCTTTGATCGGCGCGGCTCTTCATTCTCGAGTTAAGCCAAAGGCAGGGGCGAGGGTAGTCGAAGGGTGGGCTACGAGAGGCTTGCCGAGGGTCGCGCGCCGTAGCGAACCTCGCCAATCCGAACAAGAAGGAAGTTCCTGGTCACCCTGTCTACTTTTTTGCATCGGCCGCGAGTTGGCGCAATGTTGCCATAGTGGCTGCGGAGGGGTCTTTGCGTTTGCCCGTCTTCGGGCGTCGCTTGGTCTTGCTGGTGTAATGAGTCTGAGCCATCTTGTCTCCTGTTGTTGGCGGTTCGGGACGCCAGCCCGTATTACGCGAAGAAGATCAAACCGCTATTTTCGTTCACGGCTTGCCACAGCACCATAATACAGGCAAAAAACGGGTTTCGTTTCCAGACGGCTCCCCCGATGGATCTTCGAGAGGCGAGATGAGGGCGATCCACCCGAGAGTTTCACTTCCTAAAGTGACGGTGCTCCGAGTCGCGAAAACGGAGCTTGCATGGCGCGCGAGAATTCCGAATCTTCCCCGATTATTTTGTTTCGGTGGCCGCCTCGTTACTATGGTCTTCCGTCTGGTGCCAACTGGAATTGGGGTCGTATTCTTTCATTGCCTCGGCGATTGTTGCCGTTTTCTTGCCGAGGTCTTTCTCGTATACGACTCCATCTGCTCCCACGATAAACGTCATAACGCCGGACGATCGGTATTCTGCGGGATAGGCGACGAAGGCAAAACCTTGCGTCATTTTGCCGTCGACGACGTAAGCTTTCGGGCCGCCGGGAGCATTTTTTCCTTGTGACGACAGAATATGGAAGTAGTAACCACGATATGGAACAGGACTACCCTCAGAACTTTTGGCATAACCGACAGCCACGGCAGAAGCGACAAGTGGACCAATCGGACTCTGGGGTTCGCGGTCGCCCACCTTCCAGTAGAGGCCGTCGCGTTGACCAGGATCGCTAAAAATTTTCGACGCGTACTCGTCGTGGCCGGCGGAACGATAGTCTTTCTCGGCAGCCACGAGCTCCTGGCAGACGCGAATCGTGGACATCTCGTTACGGCCAATACGACGATACAAAATCTCCTTCGCGCCCGCCTCGGTATCGAAAAACCAGGAATTGCCCTTGTTCATTAGGGGTATCGGCGTCGGCCAATTGTGCGCCCCAATGTACAGAATGGTCGTCCCATCTGGCTCTTTCACCAGACGGTGCATTTCTCGGTAGCGCTTTACGAAATTCGCGCGACTCTCGGAATCCTCGGCTTCATCTCCCGAGGAGACAACCGTCTTGCCGGCGGGTCCTAGAATTTCGAGAAGCGTTTTGTCATCATTCTTCTCGATCGCGGTCACGAACGCATGGGTCGCATCGTTGGCTGACGAGAATGTCTTCTGGCCTTTTTGTTGCGCCCCGGAAACACCTCGCAACGTCATAGCCAAGAGAATCGCTACTGCAGCTGTTCTAGGCAGACCGGTCCAAAGTAGTGAATTGAGATTTTGCTTGATTCGCCGCATAGGCTGCACTCCGTTATTCAAATTTCTGAGACTCAGGTTATGCAATTACCGGGAAAGCCATCGAATTCGAAGCGAACTCTCGATCAATGACGTCCGCCGCCGTGACCTCCTCCACCGCCGTGGAACCCTCCCCCACCGGCGCTAGCTCGTCCACGGGATGAATAGCTTCTGGTCTCTCCACCGTGGTCATAGCCGCTGAAAGCACCTGAGCGAACTCCGCTCTCGCCGCGCGGGGCCGCGTATCCGCGCGCCGCTTGGCGATTTCCTTCAAAGGGCCGGGCTGCTTCGCTGGGGCGGTTGAAACCCCCACGGCCAACTTCGCCGCGCCCTGACCCGTGATAGAAATTGCCGCGGTTATAAAACGTTCGGCTGCGTGAGAAATAACGTCCATGGTTATAAAGCGCGTAATGGTTGTGCCAATCGAATCCCCAATGGCCCCAGCCCCAGCCAAAACCACCGAACCAACCTATGCCGAAGCCGAGTCCAAACGAAAGATATGGGCCACCGAACCAGATTCCGGGGTAGGGATACCATCCAGGCCATGCCACGATCGGATATCCATAAACCAGCCACGGATCATATGCAGGGACATAAACGACGTTCGGATCGGCCGGCTGGATTTCGACGTCAGCATCCTGATCTCTTACGACCTGCTGCGGAGTAGTTTTCAGGTTGCCAGCCGCCTCTGCTTTGTGGCGCATGAACTGTACCGCGTCCATAACGTCCTGTTGCTGGTTGTAGTAGGCGTCGCCGAGAGAGGAAGTCCATGAAAGATTCTTGTCCATATTTCCCAGGACAGATGGGAAGGCGGTGAGAGCTTTCACGCTCGGATCCCAAGGTTGTTGATCGACCTCTTTGCCGAGTGCTTCGCCCTTCAAATCAGGATTCGCTTGCACCCAACGGTCCGCCTCCACGATTTCCTCAGGAAAGGTTGATGCCGCCAAAACCTGCGCCACCAGCGAATCCGGATACAAGGCAATGGGGGCAACTAGGCGCTGCAACTGTTCGGGTGTCTGTTGCGCGTACGGCGGGGCCTGGCTGTTTTGACCAGGAGCCGAGCCGTTCTGAGCAACATCTTGGTTGTCTTGATCGGGCGGAGGGGCCTGTGTGTTCTGGGCTGAAAGGCTCAGCGGAAACGTCGCCAGTAACAGCGCCAGCGACAGAGAAAAAACCAGCGTCTGTCGTCCGAATCGAAGGGCAGCAGACCTTACGGCCTCGCTGAAAGGAAACACGTTCTGGAACCTCCTCTGGATCTTCATCACTTGAGGACCTCCACTGATTGTCAGATGCTAAAACATTTCGGATGGGTGCAGGCTTTACGCTTCTAGACAATTACTGGCTGCGGGCGGCTAAATAACTCTAATAAATCGGACGGGCTATCAATCAGTACATCGGGCTTGGTTTGTTCCAGCGAATGAGGGGCGAAACCGTAAGTTACACCGCAAGTCCACATGCCAGTATTATGACCGGTTAGAACGTCGATCGACGAATCTCCGATCATGAGAGTCTCGTCCGCCAGAACATTCGTTTCTTGCAGCAGGGTCCGCGCCCCGAGCGGATCGGGTTTCTTAGTCGCAAAGCTATTGCCGCCGTAGATACGGACAAAGAAATCTGCTAGCCCGAGGGCGTGGATAATATCGCGAGAGGCATTCACCGGCTTGTTCGTGAGTACCGCAAACTGACGCGACACTCCATTCCGCGTGGCTCCATCGGGTGGGTGCAGGAGTCGCTCGAGCGTCTCGGTAATGCCCTCATACAACGTTGTATGGTCGAGCTTGTGCATACGGTAGTAACCGAGGAAATATTCAAGAGCCGTACGCATGAGCGCCTCGTCGGGTGCCTCTCCGAGAACACGACGGACCAGGGTGGGGGCGCCGTCTCCCACATAACTGGCAATCACACTGCCGTCGAGTTCGGCCCTTCCGATATGGCGCAACGTTGCGTTCACGGAATGAATCAAATCGAGGTGGGAATCAATCAGGGTACCGTCCAGGTCGAAAATGAGGAGACGAATCCGGTCGGGATCAAACGCGCGCAGAAAACGAATCATGAGTCTTCAGAATAAATGATTGGCAGTAATCGGTGTCGGGTGTCAGGACTGATGGATCGCCGATCAAATCTGTCAGTGGCGTTT
Source organism: uncultured Acidobacteriaceae bacterium (assembly GCA_963846085.1). Lineage (GTDB taxonomy): Bacteria > Acidobacteriota > Terriglobia > Terriglobales > Acidobacteriaceae > Acidiflorens. The sequence goes on from CAWJUN010000001.1 coordinate 1,537,986, forward strand.
TGGCGGCGGCTTGTCGGCACAGCAAACCCGATCAGCAAGATTTCTGGTCATACTGGAGCCAAGACCCAAGACCTGATTTACAATGAACCGGGCTCAGACCCACTGGGGTGAATCAAGCGGCATGGCCACAACCAAGGTCGATCCTAAGCTGAACGAAAATAGTGTTGCGAAAAAAGCGAAATCCTATCAGGGGCTGACGACTCAGCAACTGATTGACGCTTATCGCATCATGTTCACTTCACGCCGAGTGGATGATCGCGAGATCCTCCTGAAGCGCCAGCAGAAGATTTATTTTCAGATCTCAGGTGCCGGCCACGAAGCGGTTGGAGTTGCCGCCGCGTTCGCGTTGAGGGCGGGTTACGACTGGTTCTATCCCTACTACCGCGACCGGGCACTCTGCCTTGGATTGGGAGCTACCCCTTTCGAGATGCTTCTGCAAGGTGTGGGGGCTGCCGATGACCCGAGCTCGGGTGGTCGCCAGATGCCATCGCATTGGGGTTACGAGCGGCTGAATGTCGTCACCCAGTCTTCTCCGACTGGAACGCAGATATTGCAGGCGGTGGGATGCGCCGAGGCGGGCCGCTATTTCTCCAGCCATCCGAAGGCCGCGCAGAAAGCGGAGGGCGATTACCGTCAGTTCAAAGACATCCAGTTTCAAGGCGATGAAATTACGTACGTGTCACTCGGCGATGGGACCACCAGCGAGGGCGAATTCTGGGAAGCGCTGAATACCGCCTCCAATCGCCTTCTGCCTGTGATCTTTTGTGTGCAGGACAATGAGTACGCGATCTCTGTTCCGGTTGAAGTCCAAACTCCCGGAGGCAACATTTCTCGCGTAGTTTCTGGCTTCCCCAATTTTCATTTCGAGGAAATCGACGGCACAGATCCGGTCGTCGCCTACGCCTCATTCAAGCGCGCCGCCGATCACTGCCGCGGTGGACATGGTCCCGCCTTCGTCCATGCGCACGTGATCCGTCCTTATTCGCATTCTCTTTCGGACGACGAACGTTTGTATCGCCCAGATTCCGAGCGTCAGGCGGATGCAGCGCGCGACCCCGTCCACTGCCTGCAGATGTTCCTGCTGCGCGAAGGCATTCTTGACGAAAAGGGAATCAACCAAATCGAGAAGGAAGTCGAAGAAGGGATCCAAGCGGCGACCGATCGCGCGCTCGATGCCGCGCCACCACAGCCGGACACGATCTACAACTTCGTTTACTCGCATAATCTCGATCCCACATCGTCAGCGTTTGAAACGCAGGCGGCGGTTGGCGCTCCCGAGACGGCCGCGGACGGCAAACGATCAGCCGCTCCGAACAAAACGATGGCCGATCTCATCAACACGACTCTGCGCGATGAAATGCGGCGAGACGAGCGCATCGTGATTTTCGGCGAGGACGTTGCCGACTGCAGTCGTGAAGAGTATCTGAAACAGAAATTGGTTAAGGGCAAGGGCGGAGTTTTCAAGTTGACAGCGGGTCTGCAGGGTCAGTTCGGCTCCGACCGCGTTTTCAATTCTCCGATTGCCGAAGCCAACATCGTGGGCCGCGCAACTGGGATGGCCACTCGCGGGCTGAAGCCCGTAGTCGAGATTCAGTTCTTCGACTACATCTGGCCGGCGATGATGCAGTTACGCGATGAACTTCCGGTCATCCGCTGGCGGTCGAACAACGCGTTCTCGGCGCCTCTGGTTATTCGCGTCGCCATTGGCGGATATTTGACAGGCGGGGCGATTTATCACTCCCAGTGCGGCGAGAGCATGTTCACGCATATTCCTGGGCTGCGGGTCGTCTTCCCATCGAATGCTCTCGACGCCGCAGGTCTGTTGCGGACCGCAATCCGCTGCGATGATCCGGTGTTATTTCTTGAACACAAGCGTCTGTATCGCGAAACCTACGGACGCGCGCCATATCCAGGGCCCGACTATATGGTTCCGTTCGGGAAAGCCAAAGTCGTGCAGGCTGGCACTGACCTCACCGTCATCACTTATGGAGCAGTGGTTCCGCGGGCACTGCAGGCAGCGCAAAAGTTAGAACGGGAACACCGCGTCAGCGTGGAGTTGATCGACCTGCGCTGTCTGAACCCGTTCGACTGGGATGCCATCGCTGCGTCAGTCAAAAAAACCAACCGAGTCTTAATTGCTTATGAAGACTCTCTTAGCTGGGGGTACGGCTCGGAAATCGCGGCGCGCATCGCAGACCAGCTTTTTCATCACCTCGACGCTCCGGTGAAGCGAGTAGCAGCCACGGATACTTTCGTCGCCTATCAGCCGATCTTGGAAGATGCGATTTTGCCGCAGGCGAGTGATTTGTTCCGGGCGATGAAGGAACTGGCGGAATTCTAGAGCCCCAAGGTAGGGGGCTTGAGATTTCCGTGACCTCCTCCGAGCCAATAAATTGGCACGCCAGCAGACCAATGTCCTGCTACCACCTTCCTTTTCACATTTACCGCCCACCGATCTTCTCAGTTGATTCGTTCTACAGTTCATTGCCAGGCCCCATCTACCTATCCGAAACCTCACCTTACCCGACAGGAAAGGGCGGAATACAGTTTCAAATGGATAGGTCCGGATCCGATTGATGGGTATGATCGCTTTCGTTGCTATTCAAAAGGCGGAGGGGAATTTATGCTGAACTGGGCTATAACATTTTTCGTGATCGCGCTGATTGCCGCAGTGTTCGGCTTCACGGGCGTCGCAGTGGCGGCCGCAGGAATCGCCAAACTGTTGTTTGTTGTCTTCCTCGTGCTCTTTTTGGTCTCCCTGGTGGCGCATCTCAGCCGCTCTGGCAGCAGAGCCTAATGTTTGAGGAGAGCGCCCATAGATTTTGATCGAGCAGAGTAGCCTTCCCCGTGCCTGGCGGAACCTTCGCAGCGGGGAAGGTTACCTTGTTGATGTTCCGGTCGCTCTGCGTCTTCCAACCACTTCCCTTCATTTCTAAGTCTAAGCCACAGGGCTTTTTCGCGCTTGCACCACTGCTGGTCAGAAAATCCAACCCCCACTACTGCAAAAGCAACTAAAGAACTGGTTGTTCATAAATTCGCCGGAGTGCGGGGCGGCCCGTACTTGGGCGTGAACGTTAGATTGGAGGAGTATTTATGGCAGAAGATACGGGAAAAAAGGGTCAGCAGGGTGGTCAGGCCCAAAGCCAACGTAACCAGAGCCAACCCAATCAGGGTCAGCAGGGCGGTCAGACTGGACAGGGGCAGCACGGACAGAGCGGTCAGTCTGGGCAACAGCAATCCGGCCAGCAGCATAAGAAAGGCGGCCAGGGCGATTACAACAACGAAGAAAACGATCAGAACCGCGACCGTCAGCGCAAGGCTTCCTAAAATTTAAAGAGAGTCGCGACCGTAGTGGCCGGGACTCTCATTTAAGTACTTTGTTTTCCGCTTTACACTCGGGAGAAATTCTTGATGCGTTCTTATCGTGGGCGTTCGGTTCGTTCGCTCGGGGCGGCCGCGTTTCTGTCGGCGGCAATTACGCTGGTCTCGGGACAAACTTCGGCGCCAGCCGTAAATCCGGATCCCCCCAATCCGCAAGCTGCCGTTTCTCAGCCTCAGACGACTGAAGGCAATGCTGCTTCCCCCACTCCCGATTCCAGTTCGCAAGACCCTACGGGCCCTGAAGCCAATGATCAAGCGGGCATGTTCGTATTCAAGAAGAATGTCGAAGAGATTATCTTGCACGCCACAGTCGTGGACGATCAGCGGCGCCCAGTTTCGGGGCTGGATCGCAGCGCGTTTACCGTAACTCAGAACGGAGTTCCGCAAACTCTTACTTCGTTCCGTCGTCAGGACGTTCCCGTTGAATTGGGCATAGTCATCGATAACTCCGGCTCGATGCGCGATAAACGCGACGAAGTGAATCGGGCGGTATTAAACCTGATTCGCGCGAGCAATCCGCAGGACGAGATTTTCGTTGTAAATTTCAGCCAAAAATATTATCTCGATCAGGATTTCACTTCGGACGTGAACCTGTTGCAAACGGCGCTGCATCAAGTCTCTTCCGCAGGGAGCACTGCTCTCTATGACGCGGTAGTGGCGTCGGCAAATCACCTCAAAAACAATAGCCGGTTGGATAAGAGGGCGCTTCTGGTGATTACGGATGGCGAAGATAATATGAGCCAGGAAACGCTTGCGGAGGCGCTCCGGCAACTGCAAGAGAGGAACGCCTCACCGGGGTTCGTTCCTACTATTTATGCGATTGGGCTCACTGGCGGTGGGCTTGAGGGGCGAGGACGAGATGCCCTGCAAAGACTCGCTCAAGGCACGGGCGGAGTGGCCTACTTTCCAGAATCTCTCGATCAGGTCAGCGAGATCACCCGTACGATTGCTCATGATCTGCGTTCCGAATACATCATCGCGTATCGGCCCCGGAACCAGAACGCGAAACGGGACGACCTTCCCGCAAAAGTGGAGGCGCGTGCGGTTGGCTATGGAAAACTAACCGTGGAAACGAGAAGCGGCCACTCGTTCTCGGGTCAGAGCGCTCAATAGTCGGGCTTCCGAGGGTCAGACTTCACACTTAAATCCCTGGAGACGCACCCCACTCCCAGCGGTTGGCAAACCCATTCTCCGCGAAAATAACCAATGGAGCCCGCAGATCAAGCCACGGTTGTTTGCGTGCTCGGTTGGGCCGGCATCTGAATTTGAATGATGTTGTTCTTGATGGCGTAAACAACGAGATCGCGGATGGAGTGCAGCCCGAGTTTCCGCATAATATTGCTACGGTGCGTCTCAACGGTTTTCGTGCTCAGATTCAGTAGCGACGCAACCTCCTTGGAACTCTTTCCCTCAGCCAGAAGCTGCGTGACTTCGCGCTCGCGAGTGGTCAGAATCGGCAAGTTGGGCGGCTCATTTCGAGAGATCGCGTGGCCTTTATCCAGGAAGCCCCGCAACACAAGATCGTTGACCCGCGGAGTAAAGAACATGCGTTTGCTTTGGAGAGCCTCGACAGCCGAAACGAGGTCGCGGGCAGCGTCGGATTTCAAAACGAAGCCCCGGGCCCCGGCGTCCAAAGCCTCGCGGATGACCTGATCGGAATCGGTAATGGTGAGAACAATGATCTTGAATTGAGGATCGTGCTGCAGGAGTTGGCGAGTCGTGTCGAGACCATTGAGGTTTGGCATTCCAATATCGAGGATCACAACATCGGGTTTCAACTGCTTGGCCATCTCGATCGCTTCGCGACCGTCTGAAGCTTCTCCGCAAACTTCCCAACCCTCGCGCTTCTGAAGCAGCGCACATAATCCACGGCGCACGATTTCGTGATCATCGGCTAACAGGATGCGAAGTTTCACGGCAGATTCTCCTACCATTGAATTCCAAAATAATGCAAGACTAACTCTGACGGGGTCGCGCCAAAGCTGTGAAAGGACGATGCTGGCTCACCGCTTCCACCGCTTCCACCAGGTCACGAGCCAGATTCGACTTCACGACGTAACCCCGCGCACCAGCAGCCAGCGCTTCACGAAGCATCTGCGGAGAGTCATGCTGGGTTACGAATAAGACCTCACGACCGGGAGTTTTTTCCTGGATCAGCCGGCACGCTTCGATCCCATTCATCCTGGGCATGGTCACGTCGAGCACCACCACATCGGGCTGTAGACTAGTCACCTTTTCTAAAGCCTCAATCCCGTCCGACGCCTCACCAACTATTTCCCATTCGGATCGCCCTTCAAGAAGGGTTTTCAGTCCTTGTCTCACCACCGGATGATCATCCACCAGCAGGATGCGGACTGTCATATTTGTTCCCGACTCTCTTCTATTATCGACCATCGACAGAATAAACTTTCGGACGGCCGGGGCTTTGGCTGGGGTGCTAAATCTCACAAGCACCGCAGAGAAGGCTCTCTCTTAGGTTACGTCCTACCTGAAGAAGTTTAAAGCTAACATGGCTTTCGTCAAGTGCCGAATACAGGGATTCCTGTATATCGCAATTCTTGAAACGATATCTGGGCAACAACCGTTTCAAAGCTCAAGCGGTATGTGGAAAATACGTTCGGTCGTGCAGGACAGTGTCTACCGCTTCCACAATGGAACCCACGTCCGACTTTAGGCAGACTCCTCGGATCCCGACTCTTTTCGCTTCTTCAGCCAGTTGTTTCGATACGTGGATGGTGACCATCAGTATTGGGATCTCGGGAAACAATTTTGCGATCTCGCGACCCACGTCAAGGCCATTCAGATCAGGCATCTGGAAGTCCAATACAATAACGTCTGGGGGATCTTCCTTAATTCGCTGCAGGGCTTCGACGCCGGTGGGAACCTCTGCATAGACTCGCCAACCAGCCTTCAACTCCAAGAGCCCTCGGAGGTAGTGACGCACTGCCGGATTGTCATCTGCAACCAGAATCCGAACCAAACGAATCTCCCCACGACTGATTTGGAACTTCCAAGTATTCCGAAGTTAGGATGCATTTCCTAGGTTCACAATACTGTGAACCCCCGAACATTGAGGGCAACGGCTCCTGCCACTGTGCCCTTACCAGATCCCTTTATCGCTTCCGGTAAGCTTCAATTCGAGAGCTGCTGCAGTGGCTAAGCCCGGAAGCAAACTGAGACGAAATGTGTTCCGCATCTCCCCATTGAGCAGCAATCTCTTCCATTCGGCAGCGTAGAGACTTGCGGCCTGCGGAAAGATCGGGATGCGCAGAAAGCTTCGCTCGAAACGAACAAGTTCGTTGCCAAACTTGGCTGCCTCTCGTACGAGGGGCGGCAAGGGCAGATCTGCGCCGCTATACAGCTTGACGTAGTCAGAAACAATTGCCAGATACGCCGCCAATCCGTTCCATAAGCCTGCCGACTCGGCAAGCGATTTCAGATGTACATAGTCGATAACATGGGACGTCCACCAGCCTGCCGTTATCCGCGATGTCGCAAAGGCGGATATAGAAGTGGCGATACATCCGTTGCAGAGTGCTAATAATGATTCGGTCTTCTGGCGCTGGCACTCGAAGCGAATAGCCGCCAAATTGCCGGACACTCGAGTGCGCGACCAGCGAATGAGTAATGCTAATTTGTTCGCCCGTTTGGCCTAGTCGGGCAACATGCACTTCAACTAATTCGGGCAAGCCTGGAACGACAAAGTTCCATTTATTCGCAAGGCGATCGCCCCAACTGCGCGCGTCTGGCTGGGCATTGAAGTGCTTGCGCATAATGGCGTTCACATCCGCGGAGTCCGCATTGGTATAGAGATCGAGATCGTTTCCGAGGTCCGGCCAGTGATCGAGCGACTTGATGACGATGACATCGCCAGCCGCTTCCAACGCCTGGCAAATGGGGGCCACGTAGGACAGCGCGTGCGAGATGCGTTCCTGCTCTCTCAGGACCGCTCGATCGATCCAATCGGCGCTCTCCGTGCTTGCGTCTCCGAAAACGCGAGGTAGAGCGGGAAAGGCGCGCATAATCACATGGTTTGAGTTCGCCAGACTCCACAGGTCACCAAAAAACACAGCAAACTCCTTCGATCCCAATGACGAAATCGGCTGCTGCCCAGCCGTATTGGCTTCTATTTCTGAAGGCAAGTCTGATTTTCGATGGCCTTCAAACAGCGCCCGAGAGAGCAGAGAAAGACAATTTGTGGAGCTGGTGGCAGCCATATGCTTTTCGATTACTTCAACGATCGAAACACGTCAGCGGTAGCGGGCGCTATATTACCGTCTTTAGTTCGATGAGCGATTCGACTCCGAGGTTGGTGTCGGAAATCGTTCGCTTCGGTTTCTAGCGTTCGACCGACTCAGGCGCTCTACTCTTTGGGTGCCGTAGGCTGGTTTTCGAGCCCCGGGGCAGGTTTCTGGTCGGCGGCGCAACCAGACGCGATCCCGCGTTCGATTGCCGTGCCCTCTTCATGATCATTCCAGGTTTCTATCAGCATAAAGGGGAGCGGGTCGGCGCTGTCATAGTAGCGATTGTAGAGATGGAATGTGTCTTCGAAAGTCTGTCCGCAATTGTTCCGCATGTGACGGTTGAGACCCCACTTTGCGGCGGAATCATCGAATCCCGGCCACGCCGCGCCAATAGCAATCTTGTCGGGATGCTTGGTTGTCATCATTTTGTAGAAGTAGTCGAGATACTGCTCGCCCCAGTTGCTGCCGTCTGCGGCCCACCCGCTCGCACCGGGCTGAACCCATGCGTACGATCCGGCAAAATCGCCGGCAATGGCTGCGGGAGGCTCGTCTTTATAAATGAGCAGAGGAGCGGCGGCCCAGTTGCTGAGGTGCTCGTGAACCTGATTCCAGTCGACGTGCCCCTGCTTTGGGAAAACGAAAATCACGGGCCGGCCTTGGTAGGTCAGGTAGGCATCTTTGTATTTTGCTGCGGGCCCAATGTAGGACTTGTAAGCCTTGTCGAGAGCAGCGATCGCGCCATCCGTCGCGTCGGCATCTTCGTCCTCAGGCTCGTTATAAAGCAGCGCGACCTGAAAATGACTCTTGCTGGCGACTTTTTGCAGGAGTGCGAAATTGCTGTCGGAAAAAGGGGCGCTATCGCCATACCAGTCCACAACAAAGGCGGAAATCCCGAGCCCGCGCGCCTCGTCGATTTGCTTGCGCAGGACCTTCGGATCGTGGCTGGAATAGCCAACGTCGAGGTGAGTATGATCGCCGAACCACGGCATGTAGACCGCTAGAAGCGTGGGAATCGGAGCAGGGGTATGGTTTGCTGGCAGGACGTGATTAATGCCAACGCTCGGAGTGTCACATCCTCGCGCTAGCGCAAAGCAGGAAAACACCAAGCATAGAAACGCCTTTGGCAAATCATGACTCCCTTTTTCGACTTCGACAGAAAAGGTAAGATGCGCCGGGCGATGCTGCGGTTGGCGTCGCGACGGGCGTGGAGGGGGCGGGAGAACTGACTAGAACTGCGGTACGACTTGCATCTGACGGACAACCCAGCGGTCGGCGCTCGGTGTCATCAATATTACGTAATGCATGACCATCCGTTGATCCTGAATCGATTTGCTCCCATCGAGAACCTGCTGTTGGTAGGAGGCGGTATCGTGCAGTTCGATGGCATCGCCTTCGGGGGCATAAAAGACAGCTTCCAGCTGATGGTTTTGGTCGGTAAATCTCTGACTGACTCCAGAACGTTGCTGGTTCATCACCGTGTCGCGTAGGACGCGTTTTGCGTCTCCGGCGAAGGGCACCTCGATGGGGTCGAGGGTATTGAACTCGAGAGCGTGCGACATACTGCTCCACGCCGAACGATAGTCGCGCACGATGGCGCGCTCGGTAAGGTTCTCAACGCTGCGGGGACCAGCTTTCCTGGCGTCGAGTTGCACCGTCACCTGTGAAGCAGCGGAAGAATCATTGACAGTATCGGCTGCGTTCAAACCGAGTGGTAGCACTATGAGCAAAGCCAGCGTTGCCATTCTGGCGGCACTTCGGCAGACGGTCAGATCCCTACTAGCGACAATGTTCACGGCTGTGCTCCTATACGAACTTCGTTCCCCATCACAACGCCAGACGCGGCCGATATCACGGCCCCGCCAGGTCCGGAAATTTGAGCGCGAGCGATCCCCTGCTTGATGGGAGCGTCGACCGTACTTTTTCCGCTTAGCTCTGTCGCCGTAAAAGTGACGATCGTGCCGTCAGGGACCGGATTTCCAGAACAATCATGGACGGGTTCGGTCTGGACCGTGATTCCGGTCTTGGTCCGCTGCCCTTCGATGCGAAGGTTACAGGGATCGGAAGCAACCTGTTGCACCACGCGACGTGCGGATATATCGTCCAGAGAAGCTACAACCTGCAACGCCCCCGCGGAACGGCCCGATGCGTTCCGAAACCAAGCGACCCCGTCCTGGGTTCGAATGGCACGAGAGAGTAACGACGTGCTGCCTGTGGTGAGTTGAAAGTTAACGCTCAAAGGAATGAAGATCATGTTATGAAATTGATCGAATGGAATTGCCACTCCGCTCACAGCATCGCTTTGTGAGACGGGCACGCGCGAAGGATGAACGAGAAACGTGAGTGCCGCCGTCTTGTCGGCAGTCACATAAAAAGTGGCGCTCTGGCAGCTCTCCGCGCATACGATCGCTTGATAAGCACCCGCATTTCGTGTGGATTGGGATTGGAGATGAATTTCTTCACCGAGAATCACATCACTCTTGCGGGAGACTCCAGGCCCGACCAAGTAAACAGTCGCCTTGCCGCTCCCCGTCGTCGAGATCGTGGCCGGATCTCCAGCAACGACCGAACTCGGAACACGGAGGCTGGCATCCTCGGCCGTACAATCGCCATTTAGGCATAGCGCCAGAGAGATGAAAATACCGATCAGCCGCAAATGCTGCATGTTCATTCTCTACCTATGCTGTACTGATTGACGACCACATGAAAGTTTTGCACCTTCGCAGCCAATGACTTCGGAATATCTACTGTAAAGGGTGCCGAGGTCAGCGGGAGAAGTGCGCGTTCGACGTATCCGTCGGAAACCCACACCACTTTGCCATCCCCGTCATAAAAACTGGCAATCACGTGTGGAATATTCACTGTCTGACCGCTTTGGTTAAACAGGTCGCCGCGCAGCACGCTTTTCCCCTGCACATCAGCATCCAGTTTCTGGTTCATCACTCCGATGATTGGATCGGCGGACGCTGGAACAAGAGTCGCCTTCACATCCATGCGCACATTCTTAACGTTCTTGAGATTGATGTTAGGGAAGTCAATGCGATAAGGTGTGACTTGTTTTGGCAGCAGCACATGGTCAATCCGATCAAAACTGCTCTCGTCGTCGATCGCGTTGTCACTCCCGTCGACTAGAGTTGCGTTCACATTCACGAAGGCTGGAATTGTATCTTCGTTGACGACTTCGCCCATTACAACAGCACCTTCCGCGAGATCGACGGCATTCATAGAGACGATACGCACATGTGGCGCGTCGATATTCTTCGCACCCCATTCATCGTCAGCGCCTCCGCTAACGAGATCCCAGCGAAGAGCGGTGACTGGAATCACCTGTGCCGGCACGGTTGGAATCTGATTCTTAGGCCAAACTGTCTTCCAGATATCGCCCTCTCGCGTCAGGTGAAAATCGCGCACGTCTTCGATCGGGCCGACGGGCGTGCTCCAGTGCAGATGAACGCGCATCTGCGCTTGATCGTTGGTGATGTGCATCGGCCGAGTCTCAAAAGTCTCGAGATTCGAAAATGAGCGAAGACTTCCGTTGGACCCTGTCCAGTCCTGAATGAAGGATTGTTTGTCGCCGGGGGCAACGTTGGAAACATCCGAAAAGGCCTGCTCCCAGTTGTGCCTCTTGGCGTCAACCAGCAGATTCGTCAGGGCCTGCTCGGGCGTGCTCGGTTTTTTGGTAACCAGTGTGGAACCGACAGCGATACCAACTGTGCCACTGGCGCGGCCGACGCCGGTCAGCGCGAGAAAGATAAGAGCAACGGTTACGACGACTAGAACGATGGGCAAGATGATCTTCATTCTGTTCCTCAGGCTACGGAGTGTTCAACGCGGACTGGCACCGCGTGGAGCACGCTGGATCGACGCTCGTCACGCAAGAACACCTCGAGGAAAATCGCAAGAAAACTCACCCCTATGGGCAAGGTTCCCCAGAGCAATCCTTCCCAATGAGGCGGAATCGCGTCCGAGGAAATCTTGTGAGCCGGCGGTACATCGTCCTTAGCCCAGGCTGTAATCTCGCCATTATTGAAGACTTCAATCTTCCGGAATCCCACGAAGGTTAGAAGCGGTTCGTAATACTGGTCGCGCACAAAGACATATTTGAGGCCGTAGCGGTTGGCATGCTCGAGCATGGCGCGCAGAGCAGCCATCCCCGCCGATCCATAGAACTTCGCGTTCGTGAGTTGTGCCGAGCCGTAATGCGTCATTTCGGGCAAAAGGCGGGCCGAATTGTAGTCGCCATCGACGCTATTGGCGTCGGTATAGGTGGAGATCTTCGCCAGTTCACTGCCAAAACCAAGCGCAACGTATCGAAAACGATCATGCCCATCGCGGTTTAAGAAGGCGATAACTGGGTCAACATTGGTCGATGCGCCGATCGGCCGGAAAGGGTTCGCCGTAAGCCAGAACAATGCCGCCCCAAAGGTGGCGACAGCTGCCAGAGCAAGCCCCACCGCACCTTTGAGCCGGAAACGATCCACCAGATCAGCGGCAAGCAAGCCCACAATCGGCATGGCTAGCAGCGTCGCCCAGAAAGTGAATCGTTCGAAGGTCAGAACCTCGAAAGCTCGACCCAGCAGCCATCTTGGCAAGGGCGTGGTTCCGCCGAGGCCAAAAATCATCGTTAGCCAAAATCCGAGGAGCAGGGGCACCAAGCGGCGAGAAGATGCTCCCTTGATCAAAATGAAGGGCAGAGCCAAAATCAACAGCCCATAAGGAATCACGAAATAGTTTATTGCCGTGATCGAATTCAACAGGAAGTTGGCGCGGCTGTCGTGAGGAATCGGGATTTGGTGGATGGGATGCTGCATCAGCGCGAGCCAATAGGGTAGCAATACCAGCCCGACGCCGACGCCAACCGCAACTGCAAACGCCGCTCCGCGCCCTAATACGCCGCCGAGTGACCCCGATACCCTTTCATCACGCGCGTCGATACATGCGGTCCAAAATACGGGCCCGGCAAACAACACGACACCAAAGATCAAAGTTACGTGGTGGGCGGCCGCCGCGGTCAGACTGACCGCGATCCCCTTGATGAGAGACTTCCCGTTCCCCTCGGTCATCCATTCATAAAGGTAGGGCAGTGCGTTCAGGTAAAGGGCGGCAGACGCCACCGTCGCAAGCTGTCCCGCCTGGTAGACGAGAAAAGCCAGCGCTCCGAGGAAAATGCTGCCCAGTGCCGCGTAGCTCGCCTCGCGTTCTTCAACCCAGATGCGGGCGAAGCGGAAAACTCCCACCGGCAATAGGAGAACAGCGATCAACTGCACCAGCATGTATCCCATCTTCAGGCCGACGACGTTCGAGAGCAGCGCGATCCACTGGTGCGTAAGAGGTGGATAAGTGGTCTGCGAGAAACCGGCAAACCATTTTTCGTTCCACGGATCAAACCAGTGATGGGCGTAATGCGATGCGAAGAAAATGTGGAAATTCGTGTCGAAGGAACCGGCCGGAAGCTGCATAAAGAGCAGCGGCCCATGAACGACCAAAGCCATCAAAACAATGGCTAGAAGCGGAATAGGGCGGGAATAGGGGTGAGACCTGCTCACTGGCATCTGCTCCGTTCAATCCTGTAGACCATAGCGAACGGATTGGATTCGGAAAGCACAGTTGGGGTTTACTTCTTTTTGGCCTGTGACGGGCCATCCAGCCTCTTTCAGTGCTTGACCGGCAAGTAACGTTACTCAGCATCAAAACGAGACATCGCGACGGCAGCCATACGCCGAACTTCGGCATCTGACTTGAACCGCAAAGACTACCGTGCGGGAGGTTAACCCAAGACTTGTATATAGCGTGGTGACTCCGTGAAATTCCGACTGCCGCTCGCTAGCTTTTGCGTAGCTTCTCTATTCTTCAGTTTCGCCAGTTCAGCCTGGACTCAAACATATGGCGTCAATGGACAAGCAAATGCCTCTGCCAATCAGGGTGGGGACTCCGGCCAAAGCAATTTGGGCTGGGGATCCAGTATTGATGTCGCCCGGCAAGCTCGCGCGGCGCAAGATGCTTTAAAGAGGAATGACTACGCGGCTGCCGTGGCTGCGGCCGAACGTGCGACGAAATTGGCTCCCAAAGAGGCCGAATTGTGGTTTCTGTTGGGTTACGCCGACCGGCTTGAAGGACACTTGCAAGCCTCGGCTGATACGTACAGTCGCGGATTGCAGCTTGAACCCCATTCCGTAAAAGGTATGGCGGGGCTCGCGCAGACCTTCGTCAGGATGGGCCGCGACGATGAGGCTCAACAGCTCTTAAAGCGCGTAATTGACGCGAACCCAAAAGATGCGAACAGCCTGCAACTAGCCGGCGAGCTTCTACTCAATTCAGATCCCGAGAAGTCGCTTGAACTGCTGCGCCGGGCCGACATGCTGCAGACATCCGCGCACAGCGATCTGCTGATCGCACACGCCTACCAACATCTATCGCAGCCCGGCGAGGCGGCTCACTATTTGAATCGAGCGAAAGCGCGATCGCCCAACGACCCGGAGGTATTGCGAGCTGTCGCGGGGGAATATCGCGAGGCAGGCCACTACGACCAGGCTGTCGCCACGCTGCAAGCAATTCCCGCCAAGAGCCCAGATATCGAAGCCGAATTGGCTTACACCCTTCAACTGGCGGGGAAGCAACAGGAGGCGGCAAATCTATATGTTCGCCTTGCCAAGAATGCGAAAGGTAATACGGGACTTGATCTGAGCGCGGCTCAGGCTCTGATTGGACTTGGCCAAATCGACGAAGCTCGGGTATTCGTTGACGATGCGCGACGTGCCGACGGCAATAGTTACAGGCTGCACGCCATCCAGGCTGAAATCGCCGAAGCGGATAACCGGTACGCCGATGCGAGTACTGAATACGACCTCGCACTGAAGAACTTGCCGCCGAATGTGTCGGAAGGGCCTCTTTATCCCATCGAATTGCGGCTCAATTTATACGAACTGGACTTGCGCCAAGAAGATGAAGCGGCCGGCAAGCAGCAACTCGAAACGGCGCTGGCCGAAATTGGCCGAGTGAAAGTACCGACGTCTTCAACTCCAGAGATGCTGCGGTTACGAGCTGCCATCGAGGCAGGCTCGGGAAATCTCGACGCGGCAAACAAAGATCTCAAGGAAGCACTCGCGCTGGCGCCGTCGAATGTCAATTCCCTGCTGAATTACGCAAACCTGCAGTGGAAGATTGGCCAGAAGGACGGCGCACGCGACACCTTCGCCAAGGTTCTGGAATTAGACCATAACAATCGTATTGCTCTTTCTTCTCTGGGATTTCTCGCCCGCGACAGCGGCGACAACAAGCTCGCTGAGCAGTATTTCAAGCGCGTGATAAATTCACATCCCAAGGATTTCGCTCCCTATCTCGCTCTGGGTGACTTGTACACCGCAGAGAGAAGCTTCCATTCGGCCCAGACCGAATACGAGAACGCTTTTCAGAGGATGCCGACGAGCGCCCTGGCAGTGGCTGGAGGGGCTAATGCAGCCCTCGAGGCGCACAACTCCGAGCTCGCACAACACTGGCTCGATCGCGCCACAGGAAAAATGAATGATAGTCCGCAAGTTAACCGCGAACGCGAACGATACCTCACATTGAAGGGCGATTACGCAGAATCGGCAAAACTCGGTTACGCGGTTCTCGCCAAGCTTCCCAAAGATCGGGAAGGCGCGGTTTATCTTGCTTATGACCTTTTCTACCTCGGCCAGTATCAGGATGCTCTGACTCTGGCCACGAAATACGATTCGATCGTTTCCGACGATAAAGACCTTGCCCTCGTCGCGGGCTACGTTCACGCGCACAATGGGGAATCGCGCGAGGCGCTCGCCGATTTCACACGCGCCCTCGAGCGCGACCCAAACATGGCTACCGGGTACGTGAATCGCGGATTTATTCTGAACGATCTTCGCGAGCCCGATAAGGCGACACGAGACTTTCAAACTGCGATCCGCTTGCAAACGAATTACGGCGAGGCCCATCTCGGACTGGCGTATGCCGATTTGCAATTGCATCGGCCGAAACCGGCGCTCGTCCAACTGGCGGCCGCGCAGAAAATTCTAGGCAAGTCCCACGCGTTCCATCTGGCTCGAGCCGAGGCTTTTCGGCAAGAGCAGGACTTCGTGCATGCTGAAGCGGAATATCGCATCGCCTTGCAGGAAGATCCGAAAGATTTTCCCACCCAGTTGCAGTATGGCGATACGCTTTTCCGCCTGCGTCGCTTCCCCGAAGCCATCGCTGCTCTGGATGTTGCGGACAAATTGTCACCGGCAAACCCGTCCCTCTACGCCTTGAAAGCACAAATTTATGCTCGCGAGGGCAATCGGGAAGAAACGCTGCGAAACGTCAAACTGGCCGAGCAATACGGCGCGAACCAGATCGACATATTTATGGCGACTGGCGGGGCGCTATTAATGCTGGGCGACCGGGATGCGGCGATGCAGCGCTTTGAGCGAGCGCTCGAAGTCCCGGGAGGAGACCGGATCGGCGTGAGACTGGCGATTGCCCAGGTTTTCTTGCGCCAAGGTCATTACGATGACGTCCGGCGGCAACTCGCGCTGGGTTTCGCGGAAGCAAGTCTTGGCAACTCAACCGTCACGCCAGATGACATCCTTGCGGCTGCAAACACTTTCCTTGCCATGCACGATTTCGATCTGGCCGAAACCTACTTTGCCAAGGCGCGCCAGGCGGGAGCCAATAGCCGAACTGTGCAAATCGGATTGGCCAATGCTTACCTGGCAGAGGGAAAGACTCGCGACGCAGAAGACTCGCTCGCCACTCTCGGTCCGGCGAATGACTTGCGAGACGACTACGACTATATGATGGCCGCCGCGAATGTATACCGCCAGCGCCAGGACACAGTGCACGCACTCTCAGACTTCGCGCAGGCCAGTTCGGTCGCTGGCCAGGAAGATCATTTAACCGCGCAAACAGCCCAGGATGAGCTTGCCACCGAAGAAGGACGGCCCCTTACACAGAATATCAGCATCTCGCCCGAAGCTTCCTTCGCTCCGTCGCTCGAAGATATCAATGTCTACACGCTTGATGCCGAGATTTTGAAGGTGACGAATCCGTCGCTCTTGCCCCCGCCGCGGCACTCGTTTCAGAGCCTGGCCGATTCCCACTACCGCATTCATATTGGAAACCTGCCTGTCATATCGGGCGTGGTTGGCGAGAGCCTGACGACCGGACGCCTTCTCTTCCCCAGCGTCAATGTCGTTCAAGACCGGCATACTTATGACACGTTCCTCAATGGCGGAATAACACCGATTCTTCATTTCGGTTCAAACCAGATCGCCTTCAACGGTGGGCTCCAATTCACCGTCCGGCGGGACACGATCTCTCCCGTCTACATGAGTCAGAATCTGTTCCGCCAGTACTTGTATATATCGACGAGTTCGTTCTTCAACTGGATTTCGGTCAATGCGAGCGCGATTCGTGAGGCTGGTCCGTTCACAGATCAAAACTTAAATTCGCGAGACGCATCTGCCACCGTGGAATTCACGGTAGGAAGACCTTGGGGACGCACTTCCCTGCTCACCGGATATTCGAGTCGCGATCTCCTCTTTAACCCGGTTGTGCAAGAATATTTCAACACCTCCAGCTACGTAGGATTGCAGCATAAATTCGGCGATCGCTGGACTGTCGCCCTGCTCGCCGAGGATCTTCGATCGTGGAGAGTCCAGGGTGTGCAGTATGCGACCGCGCAAGCGTTCTTGCCGGGAGGCAGATTCGAATTTCGCGCAAAGCAGCGTTGGAACGTGCAGGGATCGTTCTTGCTCTCGCGCGGAAGTGGTTTCCATCAGTACGACAACGCCCAGAGCGAGTTCCTTGTTTCTTACTCGAAATCCATGCGAGGAACGTTGAAAGATAGCGGGGGTGAAGTACCTGTGAGCTATCCGTTGCGCATCTCTTTTGGAGTTCAGCAGCAGACTTTTTACGACTTTGCGGGATCCTCTCGCAGCACGATTCTTCCTGTCATCCACTTCAACATTTTTTGAGTCCAGCATTTCTTAGGGGTCTTTTCTGCCGTCGTCAATGAAGAATACGAAACAATCCGCTGTCGCAGTCGAATCGCGGGCCGAAGAAAGCCCCATCACGGCGTCGATCAACACCAAGAATTTGAAATCGCAGATTGTGGGGGGCACGCTTACGCTGCTCGCGGGCTCCGGCTTTGTTGGGGTGACCAATCTCGTTTACAACGTCGTGACCGCGCGATTGCTGGGACCCACTGGCTTCGCCCACGCTACTGCTGTTTATACGATGTTGATGCTGATGTCTTGCATCACGCTGTCGTTTCAGGTCGTCTCCGCCAAATATATAGCGAAGAGTGCAGTTACCGAAGACCGCGCTGTGGTCTTCGCAAGCTTGCATCGGCGTGCTTGGGTTGCGGGCATCGCAATCGGGCTGCTTCTGTTTCTCTGCGAGAAGCCGATCACTGCTTATCTCAACCTGCCCGATCCTGTGCTCATCTCTTTGCTGGCGTTGGGAACGGCGTTCTACGTTCCACTGGGTGTGCGACGCGGCTACATCCAGGGGATTCACGCTTTCCGGCCTCTGGCTATCAACTTCATGCTGGAAGGTCTAGTTCGGTTGGGTGCCTTGTGGGTCCTCATCGAACTTGGCATGGGCGTCAAAGGGGCCGTGCTCGCGAGTATTCTGGCCGTCATCGTTTGCTACTTCGTGGCCTTGCCCAGCCCCGGTCTCGGCTCGTTAAGTTCTCGCGGAATCCCTATCTCATTCCGTGAGGGATTGCAGGCGATAGTCTTCTTTTCAGGACAAACGGTCATCAACAACTTCGACATTGTCTTGGTCAAACACTTCTTCCCCCCAGCCGAGGCGGGTTTCTATGCCGCGGTCGCACTTGTCGGCCGCTTGGTCAATATGTGCGCGTGGTCCGTTGTAAATACCATGTTTCCCGTCTCAGCAGGCGCCGGAGAAGAAGAGCCCGAAGGGCGACCAGTCCTTTTTACGTCGTTGGCTTTAGTACTCGGGATTTTGACCGTGTTGATTTTTGGCCTTTGGATGATTCCGAGCTTTCTTTGGAAGACGCTATTCGGCGCTCAATTCGAGGTTGCGAGCTATGGAGCGCTGGCTCCGCTGCTGATCCTATACGCCATCACGACGGGCATCTACTCGCTCAGTTCTGTGATCATCACTTATGAGATGTCGCGGAAGATTGCGAACACGAGCTGGGTGCAGTTGGCGTTCAGCGGGATGCTTGCATTAGGTGTGTACCTTCTTCATCAAACCCTGCGGCAAGTCATTCTGGTGCAGCTTGTGTTGATGAGCATTTTGCTGGTGCTCCTCTTGATTCCTTTATTACGGAACCAGTTCAATCCCAAGATCTTCGGCACTTACGGCGCTCTAAGGATTCGACGAAGGCTCGGCGAAGAAGAAGTAATGGCTGAATTCCTAAAGAGCGAGTTTCACCACGCGGAGTTCGACAGTTACCGCCATCAGTTCGACTATCTCGTCAAGTATCCCGATCTCACCAGTTCGCGAGAGAATGAGGTACGGCAAGCCTTGCTCTTCTTACGTCGAGGTGCGATGTGGAGAGAGCTTCCGGCCGATACACAGTGGTTTGAAGTCGAATTAACGGAGCAGGACCTGGCACGAATCCGCTTCTTTCCGCGGGCCCATTGGCGCCGACTCGCCGATGGCAGCTTCTACATGATGGATGTGGTAAAGCGCATCAAGCGCAGGCTCGACGCATCGGCGGAAGGCGAGTTCTTCGACAAGTTGCGATTGCTAAGTGACTCGGTTCAGGATGATCAGGTGAATCGAACTGTGCTGCTCATTGGAGCCGATCAGAAAGCGGCGCTAACAATTCTTGACGGTAATCATCGCATGGCAGCGGCGATGCTGGGAGAGCGCGGCTCCGCGTGGGGCCAGTTTCGATTCGTGTGCGGACTTTCGCCACAAATGATTCGCTGCTGCTGGTACTACACGAATGTCAATTCCCTGCTGCGGTACTTCAAGAATCTTGTGTGGAATTTCCCCTACGATCCCGACTCTGACATTGGGCGCTTTCAGGAACGTGGGTTGTAACACCTGAAATCGCTGTCCCAAAAAGCGTTCCGACCGGCACGCAATTCCAGGTCGGATCTTCGATTCCTGACATCCCTGAGATTTCCGTGCAGACGTTCTACTGCGGTGGTTGGTTTGGTTGAACTGGCGCTGCTGGCGGTTCGTCTACCACCGAACCGTCCCGATGACGGAGCACAATCGGCTCCCGTTGTTGGCGTAGCGCCTCTCGCTCTTTAGTCACTTTTTCTTCTACCTTAGAGTCACTATCGGTCGCGACCTGGAATAGTTTCTGGCCTTGCGCAGAACTTCGCGTGGCTAGGCCCACGGTGGCGTTCGCGCCGCCCATCGTCTTGGCCTTGTCGTAGAAGAACTGGGCGGTCTCGGGATCCCCCTCGATTTCAGATACGAATCCAATATTGTTCATGGCAAATGGATTGGTCGGGTCGATCGCGTAAGCGCTGCGGAAATCCTGATCGGCAGCTTTCAAGTCATTTCGATTTACGGCCGAAACGCCGCGAAGGTTCAGTTCCGCGAGCCTTATCTCGTCCGACTGCTGCGAGGCCAGGCGATTGCGCAACCTCCTCGCATTTTGCGCCGCCATCTCATGGACAGGTTTACCTCTCCACGAGCGATTGAGGGTCACGACGGCGGCCGCGTCGGAGCCGCTGGTCGCGGCTTCGTCGTAATATTTCAACGCTGCCTGCGACTCGCCTTCCATCTCTTTCGCAACACCCATGTTGTTTAAGGTGAAGATGTTTTGGGGATCTGATTTCAAGGTGTTCTCCAAAAGAATGTCTGCTTCTGGAGCGCGTTTTTCTGAGAGCAATCGAACCGCCTCGACATTGTCATGATTAATCTGAAGGGGACCGCGTGGGGTGGAAAGCGCCTCCATCACAGGGTGGCCTTGGACCCGTTTGGAGCTCGCTAGATCGATGATCGCGTCGGTGGGCTGTTTCGTTGCCAAGGCATAAAATTTCTGCGCTCGATCGACTTGACCCTGGATCTCGGCGACGTAGCCTAGATTGTTCAGGGTGAAAGGATCGTCGGGGTCGAGGAGGTAGGCCTTGAAGAAAAACGACTCGGCTTTGTCGTAGCGGTGATTCCGGACCGCTTCGACTCCCTCGCGATTCAACTTCTGAACCGGCGTCATGTGGCTTCGCTTCGGGATGTTGATTTTGACATCTGCGTTGGCGCCCAGACCGAATCCGAGAACCAAGAGGAAGGCGCTGACGACGAGCTTATCTTTCCAGAACATGTATAGAGGCCTCTTACAAGGGCAATATGCGGCGCTACAACCCCGAAGTAGGATGCCAAGCGGCGGCTAAAGTTTGTCGTCCGATATTTCATTTTTCCCAGAAGAATGACTACCTTACGAGCGACATCGGCATCCAATGGCTGGCTGAAATTTAGCGTCTGGCAACTTCCTGGGACGAGGGTGAAACAACAATGAGTCGCTTCCAAACGGCGGTTTTCGGGGTCGTTTTCGCGGGCTTGAGTCTTGGGACTTTGGCCCACGGCCAAGCGCCGCCACCGACGGTTGCTCCATCGTCCGCCGTAGGACCTGCTGCGCCTTCGCCCGATTCGAACTCATCCCCGACGAGTCCAGCTTCGTCGACTCCTTCTCCCGAAGAGCCTACTCCCGATCCGGCTTCAGCTTCTGCCGCGACGATCGAACCAGGCACCAAAGTTGCCGTGGATACGACACCGGAAGTGCCCGAGACAACGGTCAATCCCGCCAGCCTGCTGCCGGCGTTGCCGGCCCTGCCGCGTGCCAAAGTATCTTTAATTGGCGGAACGGTTTACAAACTCGATCGGATTCGTGACCAGTTTACGATTCAGGTCTTCGGCGGCGGGAAGATGAAGATTTACTTTGATCCGCGCACTCATATTTACAAAGACGGAGGCGAAGCATCCGTCGCGGATCTGCGGCGAGGAGACAGGGTTTCGATCGATACGATTCTTGACGGCAGCACTGTGTTTGCGCGCACGATTCGCCTCAAAGGGGTTGCGGGCGGCGAAGGACAAGGAATAGTCGTGAGTTATCGCGAGGACAAACGCGAGCTTCAGATTCGCGATGCGCTGTCTCCGGTTCCTATGAAGCTGCATTTGACCAACAAAACGCGAGTGGTCGATCACGGGCAACCCGCTTCCACCAGCGCCTTGATGCGCGGCGCGCTGGTAAGTGTAACATTCGGCTCGACTAAGGACGGACGCGCGGTTGCTGACGAAGTATCGGTTCTTGCGACTCCGGGGGCAAGCTTTACGTTTGTCGGTCAAATCAGCGCTCTCGATTTGAGCACTGGGCTTCTAGTGTTGACCTCGGCTACGGATGGCAAGACGTATGAGATTTATCTCGATAAGTCCTTGAGCGGGGATAACTTACGTCAGGCTGCCCAGGTTACGGTGAACACCCGATTTGACGGGAGCCGGTACGTGGCTCAGAACTTTACGGTGAATTAGGTCAGCCGTCAGCCATCAGGAAATTCAAGGAAGTCTGGGAGGGCGTCTGGCCGCCCGTAAGTGATAGAAAGATTCGCGTTTCGTTTGGCGAACACATAGAGAACTCAGGACAAAATTGGTCTAGGGGTGGTCCGTAAGATAAAGAAAATAAAGCGGAAGTTGTGTGGTTATTTGGCCACCGCCGTATATTTTTTGCCGTGCGGATTTTACATTTCGAGGAATCCCCTCCCTTGCTTGATCGTTTTTGCACAAACTCGGGACGCTTCGTCATTATAGAGGGGTGCAAACTGTCTTCGAGGCGGCGGGTGGAATAGAGGGCCTGCGGCGTCTGGCCGCTGCTTGGCATCGTCGGGTGACAGCCGACGAGGTGGTCGGACATGCCTTCAGCCGGGGCTTTCATCCAGAGCATGTGGAGAGACTTGCTGCTTATTGGGCGGAGGCACTCGGTGGGCCCAGCGCGTATACCGATTCCTATGGCGACGAGACGACTGTCGTCAAGATGCACAGTGGCAAGGGCGAGCACGTCGAAATGGATCGGCGGGCGATTGCCTGCTTCGATCAGGCTCTTGCGGATATTGGACTCGACGACGGCGAGCTGCGACAAGTACTCCACGACTATTTCGCCTGTGCGACGAATACAACGATGTCGCGCTATCACCAGTCTGCCAATGATGTGCCTGATGGCCTCCGCATCCCACGCTGGTCGTGGGATGGGCTCCAGAGGTAAGAGTTGCTAAGTCACGCACACTTTGTGAAGCTCGAAGCATACTGCGATCGCGGTGGTGCCCTTCTCGAGATTTCGCCAACTGAGAATTCGGCCCTTTCGTAGTTGGTGCTATTGATTCCATGACAATGTCGGCTCCCGCAGCCGAGTAGACTTTGGTGGCTACGAAACGAACCAAGAGCGCTCAGGAGAAAGGAGCGGAACATGATCATTATAGGTTGTGATTGTCACCCGGGCTTCCAACAAATTGCTTTTGTTGATACCGAGACTGGGGAACTGCAAGAGCGGCGGCTGGAGCACCGCGAAGAGGCGGAAAAATTTTACCGCGAGCTTGGCACCCAGAACATAAAGGTACGCGTGGGGATGCGGGCACGCGACGCTCCTCGGAGTGCACGGAGTAGTGCGCTCAAAAAGTGATTGACAGCGCCGACATTGTTAGAGGCGCGATATTTCAACAGTTAGTGAACCAAATACTCTCAAGATGTTAGGGCGCCGTCGGCAAGGCTAGCACTTGCGCACATTTTTCGCCTGACAACGTAGCGAAATGTGACGTGTATTCTCGGAGTTGACGAAATGCATCCTCTTCCTTAACTGTAGGCTTGATGAGCATGATGGATAGAACGACGATTCCGTTCTTGACCACCGTCGAACATAAATATTGTGTTGCGCCGTCCTTCACCTTAGGGTCTTCCTTTTTCCAAAGATAGAATGCACGGCCTTCACTGCCTTCGGGATTCTTCTCCCCGGGAGAGATTCCAAAATCCGTGATCACGATCGAAGGGGCGAGGCTTTGGAAGTGCTCTTGGTGTTGCTTTGCCTCGGCACGAAGAATGTCTTCGTCCTTCGAACCTTTAAGGTACTTCTTGATTTCATCCCAGTCCTTATCCTTCACGATTGATTCGTAAGCCATATCGTCGATGAATATGATGGTCTTTCCAGGATCGTCTTTGTCGTTGAAGGAAAACGTTTTGCCATCCAGGAAATAGCGAAAACTACTCTCGCCCATAAACACGTTAAAGTAATACCCAGTGCCTTCGTTGAGCTTTATGACTTTCGTTTGCCCGTTATCAGGGCATTGAGAATGCAGATATACCGGGCCAAGCACCATCATGAAAGAGAGCAGAAAAACCATTCGCCAAGCTGAAGCCGACGAGGCGTTTGCAATCAGGCGATTTGCATTCTGGACCACACTTCCCATCTGAGTACCTCCGAACCCCTTGCGCAGCGCGACGGGTTGGGGGTTTCATCATACAATGGTCCCCTTCTTGAAGTTGAGAAGAGATTCCATCCCAAATCCGTGCTCCCCTGCCGAGCACGGAATATAGGAAATTTCATGCAATCGATCTGCCGGTTCTTCTCTGAGACCTTGTCCTGGACCTTCTTTCGGACCTCATTCTGGTTCTCGGGAACGGGCGTTGCGGTTCTGGTCGTGTGCGGGTTCGCCACCCTGTCGGCTCTCGGCCAGACCGCTGTTGGCCGGTCTACTGTTGGCCAGTCTGCAGTTGGCCAAACTATGCCTCACTTCAATCACATTATTTGGGTCATGGAAGAGAACCTCAACTATTCCGACATCACGAGCGCCACGTGGCCGAATCTGTATGCGTTGGGGCACACGTACGGATATTCGACGAACTTTTTTGCTGACACACATCCGTCGATTGGCAACTACGAAGAAGACATCAGCGGTCAGATTTTGACCAACGATGATTCCTGCGATCCCAATGGCAGCGGCGGCCCGGACTGCCCGTTTCCCAGCGCGGTTGAGAACCTTGTGCGCGAGATATTATCTCAAGGGCTGACGTGGAAGTCGTACGCCGAGTGCATTCCGAACGCGGGTTACTTAGGCGGAAACTATGTGGCGAAGTCCTGCCCCACCGATCTCACGGGTAACAACACCTACTATGTTCGCCACAACCCGTTCCCGTACTACTCGGATGTCTACAACAGCCAGATGCAGGCAGATAACATTGTCCCCTTCAGCCAGTTCGCAAGCGACGTGGCGAATAAGAACTTACCGAACCTTGTTTATGTTGCGCCCGACGGCTGCGACGATGCCCACGATTGTCCTTCCTATCCGGGCCATATCGATTTGAACGCGGATACATGGCTGCAGACGAATGTTATCGGGCCGTTGACCGACCCCTCGGGTTACGGGCCGACGTTTAACGATGGCGACTTGCTGATTGTGGCGTTTGACGAATCGAGGAATGACAACCACAACGGCGGCGGCCAGATTTTCATTGCGATGGTCAGTCCGAAGTATTCGAAGATGGCCTATGCCTCAAGTGTTTCATACGGCGAAGGAGCGCTGGCGTGCACGTTGTTGCAGGGTCTCGGCCTGAGTGCGGTGTACGGGGACGCGTGCAGTACGCAACCTCCGACTCAGTATGCGACTGCCGCCATGTCCGATTTCTTCGGGCAAACGCAGTCGTTCTCGTTGGCGGCGAATCCGAGCGCGCTCAGCGTTGCGGAGGGCAGTTCCGGCACAAGCACGATCACCGTAACAGATAATGACGGCTTTAACGGCGAAGTCACCTTGAGTGCGTCGGCACTGCCGAGTGCGGTAACGGCCCAGTTCGTTCCCAATCCGACAACCACCACCAGCACGCTGGCGCTCGCGGTGGGAAGCGGCGCTGCTCTGGGGACGTCGACCATTACGATTAGCGGCGTCTCTGGTAGTTTGACCAATCAAACGACGATCGCGCTAACGGTGACAGGAGGCGGGCCAGTCGTCAGTCTTTTACCGACGTCGCTTACATTTCCGAATACCGATGTGGGCGTGACGAGCAGTCCGAAGACCGTGACCCTGACTAACACCGGAGCCTCCACTCTGAACATTACGAGCATCGCTCCCAGCGGGGATTTTGCGGTTGAGAGCACGACCTGCGGCAGCACGCTGGCAGCGAAGGCTAAGTGTGCGGTGAAGGTCACGTTCACGCCGACGCAGGCTGGAACGCGCAACGGAACTCTGTCATTTGCCGACAATGCGCCGGGCAGTCCGCAGACGGTAGCGCTGTCGGGGACAGGGGTGGTGGTGGTGCCCGCGCTTACGCCAAAAAGCGCGACTTACGCGAAGCAGAAGGTTGGTACGACGAGTAAGGCGAAGACGTTCACTCTGGCTAACAAGCAACCGGTGGCGCTGACGAACATTGCGATATCGACGACGGGAGACTTTGCGGTTTCGGCGACGACTTGTGGCTCTAGTCTGGCGGCGAAAGCGAAATGCACGATCAGCGTGACCTTCACTCCCACAGCGACGGGAACAAGAACCGGGGAGCTACAAGTCAGCGACAACGCCAGGAACAGTCCGCAAGCCGCGAATTTGACGGGCACGGGGGACTAGAAATGCAAGATTTCGAAAAGCCCGCAGGTCTTCGAGTTTGTCGAGCACTCGATTGGAAGGCGTGACAGGTGACAACAAGAAATGCGTGAGACGACCGAAGCGCCGGGAGTGTGGAGGTGGCAGGACGGAATCGCTGGAGGAAATAAAGACCGGAGCGCGGATCCCCATCCACGCTCCGGCACCGGGAACCAGGAGACCAGTTCGCGGTGAAGTGTTGGGACCTCGCCGATTCCTTGGTGGGAAACGGCGAGCATGTTTGAACATCCGGAATGGCCGAGCAGCGCCTTACTTTCCTGTTCCTGAGAGTTGTACGATTTGCGTGCCTACAGCATCTTTAATGCTCAAGGTTGCTGAACGAGCACCCGTAGCGGTTGGAGTAAAGGTGACGGTGATGGTGCAATCCCAGCCAGCCTTGCGGCTGGTTCCGCACGTTGATTTCTCGGTAAAGTCGCCCGGATCGGTTCCACCGAGCGTGTAGTTGGTGATCGACAGCGACGTTTTCTGGTTGTTGGTAAGAATGACAGTCTCCGGCTTTTTCGAGCCGACCGTGACCGATCCGAAGTTGACGTTCAGCGGCGAAATGCTCACCGGCTGCGTGGAATTGAGCATGAGGCTGACGAATGTGCCGTTGCCTTTGTTGAGCAATGCCACATCGAGCATGCCATCTCCGTTGAAGTCCGCGACCGCCGCGCCGACGGCACCCGTGCCTGTGTAATAGAACTCCGTCGGGGTGAATGTGCCATTGCCGTTGCCCTGAAGTAGGGCGGGGCCGAGCTCAAAGTTGCCCGCGCTATAGGGGATGATTACATCGAGGTTCCCATCTCCGTTTAAGTCGGCCGCAACGGGTGCATTACTGAAGGCCCCCCCGCCCAGGCAATTGATTGCGCCGGCGGTGAAGGTACCGTTACCGTTTCCCTGAAGAAACTGAGCGCCCGAACCGCAGTTGGGTATGCCATTGATGGTGGCCAGCAAGTCGGACTTTCCGTCCTTGTTGAAGTCGCCGGCGACGGCGGCATCCACAACGTACGACGTCTGGGTTTGGATGGGAGAGCCGAAGGTTCCATCGCCATTTCCGGGCAGCACCCAGACGGTGGCATAGGCTCCCCTGGACGTCAACGCAATGTCCATCTTGCCGTCACCGTTGAAGTCGGCAAAGGTCAACGACTCCTGGTAATAGAGATTGGCAACCGCGGGAACCAGGGCCTCTGTGGTGTAAGTTCCATTGCCCTTGTTGATCAGCACACTGAGGGTGCCATCGGAGTTGGCGATGACGATGTCGAGCTTGCCATCGCCGTTCACGTCTACCAGATAGATTTCTTCCTCCTGCGCGTTGGTCCCAGCTCCTGTGGAGTAAAAAACGGCTTTTTTGAACTTGCCTGTGCCCAATCCGAGAAGGACCGCAACCTTGTGGTCACATGATCCGGAACCGCCACCGAAAACCGCTACAACGTCGGCTTTGCCGTCGCCATTCACATCTCCGGCGGCGATGCCGTAGGTAAATGTGTTGGTGCATACAGATGTGATCAGTTGCTTCGCGGCGAGTGTTCCGTGTTGAGCGCCGAGGACAACGGCTACGCTTCCAGAAGTTAGTCCCTGTGCGGCCACATCCGGGATGCCGTCGCCATTAAAATCCGCGACCGCGATGTTTTGGTACTGGCCTTCGAGGGCGAACGGGTAGGACTGGGCGGTCTGAAAGCTGCCATCTCCGCGGCCAAGGGACACGGTGTTGGTATCGAAGCCGTCGGTGTCCAGGACATCGAGCGTGCCGTCACCGTTGAAATCGCCCACGGCGACGAGGAAATTGCTGCAATCGTTGCAGCTTTGGAGCGGGTAGACCGGCCCGGCGGTGAAGGTGCCTTTGCCGGTTCCGTAAAAGGTGTAAACGTCGCCGAAGGGGTCGGGAACAACGATATCCAGTTTCTTGTCGTTGTTGATGTCGGCCAGGACGAGGTTGTTGGTGGTGTAAAGAGGAACGGTGCCGACCGTTCCGCTTACCTTGAATGTGCCGCTGCCCTGATTCAGGTAGACAATGGCTGTGGCGCCACCTGCGCTGCCGACGACGATGTCTGGTTTCTTATCGCCGTTTACGTCACCGATGGCGATGCCGGCGCCGGCGAAGACACCAGAGATGGCGACAGGGTAATAAGTAGGCGTTCCAAATGTGCCGGTGCCCGTGTTCAGCATAACGCTGATCCCGCCGCCGGTGGTGTCGTTCGATTGGAATGCCAGGTCGGGCTTGCCATCGCCATTCAGATCGCCGGCGGCCAGCGACTGGCAGGGCCCAAGGCTATTCGTGCAGAGTGTGGTGTAGGCAGTGGGCGCCTGGAAAGTGCCGTCGCCATTGCCGAGGAAAACGAACACGCCGTTGTAGGTAGTCATCGCGACGATATCGATTTTCCCGTCGCCGTTCACATCCGTAGCGACCAGGTTATTCGGGCCGGGATTGGCGTTGCCGCTGTTGGGAGCTGCATAGGTGGCGTTGTAAGTAAGGCTGCCGGCGCCATTGCCGAGGAAGATGTGAAGTTCCGAGTTGCCAGTATTAGCGTTCACCGCCCACAGGGCAACATCGAGCACGTGGCTGCTAGTGAAGTCACCCACGGCGATCGATTCCGAAAATATACCGGTGGCAGTTATATTGAGCGAGATGGGTGTCTGGAACGTGCCGTCGCCCTTACCCAAGATCACGTTGAGATTGCTGCCATCGAGGGCGAGGACATCCAGTTTGCCGTCACCGTTGAAATCTCCGGTGGTGGCGGCCGTCACAGAGTTACCGCAGGGGTAGGAACTGCAATATGTAGCAATAAAGGTTGTGGGGGCTGGAAAATTAATGTTGTTGGTTTGGGCCTGCGCCGGGACGAGCACTCCAGCGAAAATTACAATGGCGGCGAGCATGGTCAGCAAGATTGCGACCGCGCCCGGGTGTTTCGCTTGACGATGATTCGACTTCATTTTTATTGTCTCCTGGGAGTACGTTGCAACTGGGCTTGATTCTTGATGGGGGATTTTTACGTTAGGGGCTTGGGTTCAATACCCGGTCCTAGCCATACCTGGCATCTTTGGCTGCTCTTGGGCTTTCACTTTGTCATTTCTGGAAGAAGCTTGTTTGCGGTCGCAGGCTACTTGTTCCCGAGGATCTTGCCCCACAACTGCGGCGACCTTACCCCGGAATGGGCCGGGTGGTCAATTGTCTGCGGATGACGGGTGAACGACCAGCATGCAACGAAATAACACGTTTGTTTCCAAATAGGTAGGAGAACTTATTGTCTAAAACATGACATCGATACTCATGCTTAAATGCGAAAGTTCGGAGGGTGCATGGCCTCAAGAGGTGGCAAGCCTGAGCGAATTGTGACGGTGCTGCGGCAGAATGAGGTAAGCATCGCGAACGGAAAAACACCCGCAAAGCTCACAGTTAGGCAGAGGAAAGACGCCGGTCCCGGAAATTCCCATCCTTAAGGAAGCTCAGGCAAGCATAGGCGTTGCAATAGCAGCGTGGCGATGCGGCTCGACGGGGCCGCACAAGAATCGTCAACTCATGAAGAGAGCATTAGTGCGAACGACCTCGGACGGGCCATAGTGGGCGCTATAGCGATGTTTCGCCAATCAGCTTTTGGAGGACTTATCGGCACGTGTATTTTCGAGAGCCTTTTGGACAAGGAGCTCTTCGACAGCGAGATAGCTTTCGTTATCCGGAAGAAGAGTGGACAGAATCTCGAATGTTCGATTCTCGGTCGCCACCCGGAGCACAACGGTCATGGGAAGGTAGTGTCGCCAGATGCGCTTGACGCTGGTGTATTCGATCTTTGCAGCCCGAATCTGGAACGGTCTTGTGGGAAGTACCTTCGTGTCGTTATGGAGCAAAAGGTAGTGTGCAACCGAAATTCGGCGCACTCTGACAATGAAGGCCAATGCTATGGGGACAAGACCAAACCATAAGCGGAACCCATTAGGCATGTATCCCAACAATAGCCATTCGAGAGCTATCCACAGAAGCCCGCTGCCCAAAATAAGCCACGGTCGCAAATCGTACCGATATTGATGAGGTAACTCCATCTCTTCTTGTTGTCGTAAACAATCGAACGCGAGATCGAGGCATTCTTGCAACATTGCTGTCGTTAACAGTCAGTCGTCATCCCCAATGCTGGTCGAAATCACGCTGATGCGCATGATCATTTTCTTTCAGATCAGCTATTGTGGAAATCTCGTGCTACTGCTCATCCTATGGGCCATCGGTATTTCCATGATCGCTCTGGCTGCGCTCGTTCATTTTCCGCTCCGTGTTCTCGCAGGCTCGAGCATTGCCATCATCGCCTTGCATAACCTACTCGATCCGATTTCGGACAGGCACTTTGGGCGCGTTGCATGGCTCTGGGACGCCCTTCACCAGCAAAGTCTAATCACGCTCATGGGAATTAGGTTTGTGACGGCGTATCCTGTGTTGCCCTGGATCGGCGTCATGTCACTCGGCTATTGCCTGGGCACAATTTTTCTATGGGATGGCGCACGTCGTCAGCATTTTCTGATCGGATTAGGGCGCGCGCTTACCGGCTTTCATCGTACTGCGAGCGATTAACGTTTACGGCGACCCCATCCGCTGGAGCCACCAGTCCTCGGCACTTTTCAGTACGCTCTCTTTTCTGAATACGACGAAGTACCCACCTTCTCTCGACTTTCTCCTAATGACGCTGGGTCCCGCGCTGGCGGTTATGGGTTGGCTTGAGCGCTTTCACTTCTCTTTCGCCAACCCCCTGATCGTGTTCGGACGAGTTCCGTTCTTCTACTACGTCGCTCATATGCTGCTCTCGCATGTGATAGCCGTGGGGACGAGCTTCGCGCGTTACGGGCGACAGGCCTTTCTCCTAATGCCACCACCCTCGATGGGGAGCCCGAGCAAACTCTTTCCGCCGGATTATGGATTCCCTCTGTGGGCGGTCTACATCATTTGGATTGCCGTACTTCTGCTGCTTTACCCGGCATGCCGGTGGTTCGCGAGCGTCAAGCAAAATCACCATAAGTGGTGCCTGACCTATCTGTGAGTTACTCCGAAGAACAGCCGCAGCAAACTGGAGGGATTTTCTCAGTTGCTGTTAGGCCATAACACAACTAAGAAATCCAGGGCTCCAGAGGTGAGAGTTGCTAAGTGAGCACACTTTATGACGCTCGAAACATATTGCGATCGGGGTGGTGAGCGCTGCTCGAAAAACGCGAGAAGTGGCCCACCCGCCGCCCGCCGGGGATTGCATCTTTATTTCTATGGTCGAACGAACGTATAGACATGCCCTGCGGAATCGATCCCAAAAACTCCTGCCCCGGATCCAACCGCGATGCTTTTCAGAAAACTTGTATTGTTGCCAAACAAACCGCTGCTGGAGTCGTAGCGAACGACGCCGTCGACTGCATTGATCATCCAAACGCCATCCCCGCCAGCCAAGACCTGAACCGTGTCTCCGTCAACGTCGTTAAATTTGCGAGTCGCGGGATCAAATTGAAAGACATCGTTCAGGCTGTTGACTCCCCAAACCTCATTTACTCCTACGGAGATTTGCGTGAGCGTGCCTGAAATTGTCGTGAACGACTGGTTGGCAAAGTTGTAGAGAAAGATTTGGCCGGAGCTACTGAGTCCCCACACATCGCCCCCACCCGTGGCGACCTGAGTGAGAAGAGTGTTGAATCCTGCGTCGAACACGTTGGTGCAGTAGTTGTAGCGAAAGACGTTGCCGACGGAATTGAGGCCCCAGACTTCATAGGGATGGCAATTGTCATCGTAGCCCACGCCGACCACGATCTGCGCAAGGGAGGTCCCCAACGAATCGAAGGCTTTGGTGGTGTAGTTGAACCGGTAAACGTTGCCGTTATTAGGGGCTAGTCCCCAGATCTCGTCAAGCTGGGATGCTGTGCCGCCGCCGACTACGACATTGAGCAGCGACGCCTTCGCTATTTTGCCGAAGGACTTAGTTGTCGGATGATATCGCCAGACTGCGGACTTGCTATCTACGCCAAAGATCTCATTTCGTCCGGCGGAAACACCCGTGAGAGTGCCCTTCACCTGTATGAACTGCTGTGCCGAGGCCGGGACAACAAGTCCGGCACAGCAGGCCAGAACTGCCACAGCCAGAAGCGTGCTGCAAAAAACCTTTCTACGCGACATAGCGAATCTCCTTGGATTTTTTGGCATGGGGAGGGCTGGGCATGGAGCAGGTCTCTGCGATTACGGCCGGACGAAACTGAAGACACTCCCTGCGGAGTTGACTCCGAAAACGCCGGCTCCCGATCCGACAGAAATGTCATTGAGATTGCCTGCGACTGCGATAAATGATTCGCTGCTGGAGTCAAAGCGCCAGATGTGGGTGGATGTGTCGATGATCCAGACGCCATCCCCGCCCGCCGAGACTTGAGCAGTATTTCCACCTGCGCTGTTCATCAGTCCGGTTTTAGGATCGTAGCGAAAGACACCGTTGGAACCGTTGACGCCCCACACATCATTCACTCCGACAGAGATCTGTGTCAGGGTGCCTGATACCTGTCCGAACAACTGTTTGGAAAAGTTGAAGTGGAAGATCTGGCCCGAACTGTTGAGCCCCCACACATCGCCGCCGCCGGTTGCGACGCGCGTGAGTGTGCCACTAATTTGGTCGAACAAGCTGGTGCAGTAGTTGTAGCGGAAAATTTCGTCGTTGGGGTTCACGCCCCAGACTTCATAGGGGTGGCAGTCATCCTGGTTACCTACGCCGACGGCGATCTGTGTGAGTTCGCCGGTGATTTGAACGAAGGTCTTGGAGGTGTAGTCGAACCTGAAAACTTCGGTATTGGCGTTTAATCCCCAGGCCTCGTCAAGTTGGGAGAGGGTTCCTCCACCGACGGCGACTGTGACTAGCGACGACTTCTTTACTTTGGCGAAGGCGGTCGCTTTGGGATTGAGCCGCCAGACCACGGAGTGGCTATCGATACCAAAAACCTCGTTCCGCCCGGCCGAAACAGTAGCGAGAGTGCCTGTAATCTGCTGAAAGTGTTGTGCTGACGCTGGGACGACGAGCGAAGCCCAGCCCACGAGAACGACGACGACGATGCGACACACGGTTTGGCGCGACATAAGAATCTCCTTAAGGATTTGTTTTTGTTCGCGGGGATTGGCGGGCGCGGAAACGAAGAGAAAGAGCTTTTTGCTTGTGATCTTCTTTGCCCTGGCTTAGCCGGTTCGCGTGAAACAATCGTGATAGACTTCCGCTAAGCTTCAGGCCCACCATCCCCAGCGGCAAACGCTACTTCACATGGCCTTAAAATTTCCTAAAACCGGCGATCAAAAGTTCTCAAAGCCCTCCATAAACCCCACTATCTGCAACCTTACCAACAACTTATATCGGTTCGGCGAATTCATCCTCGACCCCCAGGGGCGGATGCTAAGGATGGGCGAAGAGGCCGTATCATTGACCCCGAAGGCCTTCGATGCCCTAGTTCTGCTGGTTCAAAACGCGGGCAAAACAGTAACCAAAGACGAACTGATGGAGGCGATTTGGCCGGGCAGTTTCGTGGAAGAGTCGAACCTGACGCAGACGATTTTCATGGTGCGGAAAGCGCTGGACGAGACGGCCACGCGCCGGTACATCCTCACCGTGCAGGGGCAAGGCTATCAGTTCCTAGTTCCGGTTACGGAAACGGCCGGCGGCGCCCCGGAGACAGAGGCGCCGGTCGTACCATCCGCTGCCAGCGATGCGCGCGAGCCTCGATTGCAAACTCAAGTGCGACGCTTTAGCGGTAGGAGACGAGCCGTCGTTGCCCTGGCTGCTGTCGTGATCATCGTGGTAGCGGGGTTCACTATCTGGCGATGGCGTTCACGAAAGGTACTTGCGGAGCAGCCTGGCAGAATCATGCTGGCGGTTCTTCCATTCCAGAACCTTACGGGAGATGCTGGGCAAGAATATGTCAGCGATGGCCTGACCGAGGAAATGCTTACGCAATTAGGGAATCTCAATCCCCAGCGCCTGGGAGTCATTGCGCGGACCTCAGTCATGCATTACAAAGATGCGCACGTCCCCCTCGATCAGATCGGGCGCGAGTTGCACGTGCAATATGTATTGGAAGGAAGTGTCCGGCGGGAATCGGAGCGACTGCGCATCACTGCCCAACTCATCCAGGTCAAAGATCAGACTCACGTCTGGGCTCGCCAGTATGATCGCGAATTGAAAGACCTGCTTCCTCTCGAGGGTGAGGTCGCTGAGGAGATCGCGCAAGAGATTCAACTGACCTTCGACGGCCGCAAGGGGGCGGCAGACCAATCGGCCATACAGACGCAAAGTTTCGAGGGTTACGACCTTTACTTGAAGGGGCTGTACTTCTTCAATAAGAGGACGCCGGCAGACTTGCGAGTGGCCATTCAATATTTCGAGCAGGCGGCGGCCAAAGACCCGTCTTCGGCGCGTGCCTATGCGGGACTCGCGAAGGGCTACGCGATCCTCTGCGAATACAGCAATCAGACTGAAGCGGTGTTGATGCTGAAGGCTCGCGCTGCGGCCCTGAAGGCCCTCCAAATTGATGAGAACTCGTCGGAGGCGCACACCGCGCTGGCGCTGATTGTTCAAAACCACGACTGGGATTGGCAGAAGTCGGAAAAAGAGTTCCGACGGGCGATCGAACTGAATCCGAATGATGCGACCGCGCACCATTGGTATGCGGAGCATCTGATGTGGCGCGGACGCTTCGCTGAGGCGCTGGATGAAAGCGAGCGGGCGCATCAGTTGGACCCGCTGTCATTAATTATCGCGGCGGATAACGGCGCCATCCTCTACTTTTCACGCAACTACGATGCCGCAATCGAAAAATGGCGTTCTGTGCAGGACATGGATCCTGTTTTTATGCGTGCCCACCTGATCGCGGGGGCCTATGTCGAGAAAGGGATGTTCGCCGAGGCCTACGCGGAAAACGAAAAGCTGCGGCCAACTATTTCGAACGCTGCCTATTGGGGATGGCGCGCCTATATTCAAGGGCACGCCAGACAATTGCCAGAGGCACACCAAGCAATTCGCAAGTTGCTGGAAATCGAGAAAAGCGGGTCCATTGACCCGGTTGCGATAGCGCAAGCCTTCGCGGGCGTCGGGGACAAGGATCAAGCGCTTGCCTGGCTGGACAAAGCCTGCGCTCAACGCTCAAGCGGTCTTACGTCGTTAAAGGTTGATCCCGCCTATGATCTACTTCGACGCGAACCGCGATTCGAGGATTTGTTGCGCCGCGTGGGATTGGATGAAACCGGGGAAGGAAACCGGGGGCAGATGGAGCGTTCCCCCGATGTTCGGGGGCGAACCGAATCAATATCGGGGGTACGCTTTGACGGAAACAACTCCAATGAGAAGGTAGAATCCGCCAACTAAGACGATGGGGGCAAGCGCGGAAGATCGTGGCCCCTTGTCGAAAACCGCGAGAAGGGGCGGACTCCGGCGACGGCTTTCCATTCTTTTGTCCCTTACATATTCGACGGCGTGCACTGGCCGGGTGGTGAGTTGGGCGCGGGGGGCGTTGGGGGAGTGGCCCAGGGGATGTTTTGGAAGTCGAAGAAGTCCAGCAGGTTGGGTTGGGCGGCGTCGCGGTTGGTCAGGTGGGCGCTGGAGTTGATGAAGCGGTTTTCTACGAACTTGATGATGGCGGTGTGGTCCATGGGGATGTGGGAGACGTAGTGCTTGCGGGCGAAGGGCGAGACGACCATGTTGGGGAGGCGGAATCCGAGTTGGGCGGCGAAGCCTTGCTGGGCGGGCGCGTCCGCTGGGTTGGCGCCGGGATCGGTGGGCAGGAGATCGCAATGGAGGGTCGCGACTCCTCCGGCGGGAAGGCAGGGTTCGTAGCTGTCGGCGTTGACGGCGATACTGCTGATGTCAGCGATAGTGCCGAGGGATGCGTCGGTGTTGTCGTTGGAGTGGCCGGGGACGGGAGGCACGTGGTCGAAAGGTCCACCGGGTTCGTCGTAACTCAGAAAAAAGACACTGCTCGGCCAGGATGAACTTTGCATCAAGGCATTGATGACGGTCGACACCTGCTGCTGGCCCTCGAGAATCGACTGCCCGGAGCCGGGATGTTCGTCGTTGACTCCGTAGGCAGCTTCGATGAAGGCGTAACTCGGCAGCGAGTTACTGGCGACGTCTTTCGTGTATTGAGCGAGAGGCGCGATGTGAGTGGTGTCGATGCAGAAGGCGTTGGTCGAATCTCCGACGGCTTGTTGCGAGCCGACGGTGGGCGCAACGCAGGCTGCTTGCGTCGGATTTTCGTAGAGGTACTTACTTGAATAAGCGAAATCAGAGAACGTAGTTACGGGATAGGCGTTGGTCTGTCCCCCCTTACCGCAGTCGCCGTCTTCTTCGGTGCAACCCCCGGCGGTGAGGGAGTAGTAGATACGCCAGGGAACATTGGTTTGATCGAGTTCTTCGAAGATGGTGGGGATGGTGAGTTGCGTGGTGATTTCGTCGTCGACGAAAGGATCGTGCACGAGACCTTGGGTGGTTCCTCCCGTCATGGTCGCGATGCGATTGGGAGTGCTCTTGCTGGAGACGGGCGAGAACCAGCGATCGGATAAAGCAAACTGCGAGGCCATGTAGTAGTAGTAATTCAGAATCCCCTGATCGTAGTAACCCATGGCGCGCTGGCCGACGAGATCGGTAAACTCGCCGTCGCCGGCTCCGGACTTCGCGTAGCCTTCGGCGGTGT
The DNA here is from genome assembly GCA_963846085.1 of uncultured Acidobacteriaceae bacterium. Taxonomy (GTDB): domain Bacteria; phylum Acidobacteriota; class Terriglobia; order Terriglobales; family Acidobacteriaceae; genus Acidiflorens. Next base: position 1,574,818 of record CAWJUN010000001.1, read on the forward strand.
GCACAAAGCCGTTCATGGAGATGGCACGGGTCGTAGAAAAGTCGTAGCGATTTACGTCGCCATAACTTTCCTGCCAGGCGGAGGTCATGTCGTCTATACAGGTGCTTTGAAACTTGAAAAGAGAAAATGCCTGGCCCTCGTCGTCGTCTTGCGCAAATTGGGTGAGTTTGTCGTCGATGCCGTCCACGGTGTAGGTTTTGCCGTCGTCGCCGACGTTATAGCCGTTCGCCTGGCGGTAGGGATTGAGCATTCCAAAATAGGTGTCGAAGCTCCGGTTCTCCTGCAACATGAATACGACATGTTCGACGGATTGAAGGTCGCCGCCCGGATTGCCGGGGTTCGTAGGGCCGGTGGCCAGACCGCGGCATCCGCTGAGAGCCAGCAAGGAAGCGGTCGCGCACGCGGTGAAAAGCTTTGCAGCTTTCTCTTTTAAACTCATGGGATCCCTCGACCGTGGTTTGGACACACTTTCAGGCCGAACGTAGGATGACCATTCGTCCTGTAATGTTGGTTGAAATTTGAGGGGAAGGGCCCGAAGGAACGGGGCCTTTCCTGTCGGGACTGGGTTGCTTTGTTCGTTAACGATCCTAGTGATTACGAAAGTGTGTGACGTAGGTTCAAAACCATCCGTTATCTACCCGCCTAAGTCGTAGCGCCTTACGCTGAGAGTGTTCCAGCAATTTCCATTCAATCCAAAAAGCTCTATTTGTGCGGACGAGCGCTCTCGTTCTGGCCACGGATCCTGTCCGCTTCTGAGGATCAATGCGCCTAAAAAGTCTTGTCGTTTCACTCTTGCTACTCGCGTCTTCGACTCTTGTTTCAGCGACGGGATATGTCGTGCCGACGACAACTCTCACCGCACAGACTTCCAACAATACGAGTGCGGCAACGGGATTCACGAGTCAGACCAATGGGAATCGGGGCGCGGGCAACACCAGTAAAGTCGCCGTGCAGTCGCTTCTGTATTCGGGAGCCACTACGAAGGTCTATGCCCACCTACTGCTATGGTTTGGCGAATCGAAGCACATGAATATCGGGTACAGTTCGAACGACGCGGCGCAGATTAAGCGTCAAGTGGAAGATATGATCAGCCGCGGCATTAACGGGGTGATCATCGACTGGTACGGTCCGAACAACGATATTGATCAGGCGACGCAGCTGGTGATGGCGGAGGCGGAGAACCATCCGGGATTCACGTTTGCCATCATGGTGGATCAGGGAGCGATCGAGTGGGACTCATGCCAGGGATGCACTCCGCAGCAGGCTCTGATCGCTCAGTTGCAGTATATCGAACAGAAATATGTTCCGTCGTCGGCGTATATGACCGAGCAGGGGCAACCAGTCATCACGAATTTCAATGTCGACCTGGAATACACAATCGACTGGAATGCGGTGGACGCTGCCTTGGCCATACAGCCCTTCTACATATTTCAGAATAATAACGGTTTCGGCCACACGCTCAGCGAAGGCAGTTATGCGTGGGTTATGCCGACAACAACCGACTACGGAATGGGTTATCTGACGAGTTTCTACGACACGGGGATGAATTTTCCCAAGGAACATACGGTTGGAGGAACTTACAAAGGATTCAACGACACGCTGGCATCGTGGGGTTCGGATCGGATTATGGGACAGCAATGCGGCCAAACCTGGCTGCAAACATTCTCCCAAGCAAACAGCCTCTATAGTTCAGATAAGCAATTGTCGGATATGCAACTGGTGACATGGAATGACTACGAAGAAGGCACGGAGATCGAGACGGGCATCGACAATTGTTTTGCAGTCGCGGCCACGGCGAAAGCCAATTCTGTGAACTGGGCGATAACGGGAAAAGAGAACACGGTCGATCACTATACGGCTTACATTAGCACCGACGGGCAGAATTTGATGCCTTTGACGGATTTGGCGACCGGCATTTACTCGCTAAATCTGTGCAGCTTTCCGATACCGGCGGGCAATTACACGTTATTCGTGCAGGCAATCGGAAAGCCGAGCTTGGCGAATCAGATGAGTGGAGGGGTTGCTTATACTCCGTCGTGCGCTCCGCCACCGCCGCCGTCGACTGTTAGTTTAAGCACATCGCCTTCATCGTTAGATATTCCCGGCGGACAATCGGGAAACCTCACAGTCATAGCTACACCGGAGCAGGGAGCTTTCAATAGCGCCGTTACGTTGTCTTGCTCTGGATTGCCGAGTGGATGGAGTTGTTCGTTTTCTCCGTCGGAAGTGACGCCGGGCGCGAATCCAGCGACATCGGCTCTGACGATTTCTAATGCGTCGGGTTCGGCAATGAATGCACGACCGGACGAATTACCGGCTGGACGAAATTCCTTGCCGATTTTTGCAGGATTGGCGCTACCCTTCGGAATAGCCGGGTTGGCCTTCGCCGGTAGCGCGCAACGCAGGCGTGGCGGGCGCGTCGTGGCTCTCTGTTTGGTGGTTGGGCTCGGGTTGATCGCCAGTTCCTGCGGGGGACTGGCCAGCAAGAGCACCGTTGCGCCAACCGCTTACTCCGTTACCATTAACGGGAGTTCCGGCTCCAGCGAATTTTCCACTATTGTCAACGTCACGATTCAGTAGAGGGCTCAGTTCGCGGCCATCTTGTGGCCCTTGCTCGGGGGCGGGTCGTTGGTTGGTGTGTTGGCGGACCGCAGAACGGTGCACCCAGCCGAGGGAATTCCGAGTCATCATCCGGATGAGGGGTGCTTTCGAAGGCATCCAACTCGGCAGTTTGCGGAATCGAGTGACGTAGCGAAGCGCCTTCGCTCTCTGGTGCAATTCGAAATGACGCAGATATTTCTGCACGATGGTGGGCATCGTCATGCGCAAGGCTGTCGAGAAATTCTGCACAGCCATGGTTTGTTGCTTCTCGGGATCGGTGAGGAACTCGGTTAGGCAGCGAGCCAAATCCTGGGCGCTTCCCGGTTTATAAAAGTCGATGGCGATATCTTCTCCCGCCGCCATCTGGCGGAAATCGGCTAGGTCGGAACAGACGATGGGGACTCCGTAGGCGCAGGCGAGATGAGCAACGCCGCTGCAGCCGGTGGAGGAGGAGTAGGGCATGACGGCCACGGACGAAGTCTGGAAAAGATCTGGTAACCGTTCTTCGTCGAGGTAGCCAGTAAATTCGATTCTTGAATCGTGGGCAAACTGTTTTTTTACCGACTCAACATAACCGGCGGCTTGGGGGTGGTTTCCTCCCGCAATGACGAGCCTGGCCTCGGGGAGAGTCTCGGAAAGAATGTTGAAGGCCTCAATCATCAGCTCAAGGCGCTTATAGGTTCCCCATTTACCGAAAGCGAGAATGCGATGTTCGGGATTGCCGCGGCGGTCGAGAGCGGGATATTCGGGACGCGTGGTAAGGATGCCGTGGGAGCGGAGGTGCACGTTGTCGCGTCCATATTTTTCGTGAAGAATCTTGCGGTATCCGGGCATGAGCACGGAGACGGAGTTCGAACGCAGGAGCATCTTTGTGGCGACAGCGCCGGCCATACGGTAGGCGCGAGGATGCTTGATGCCGGCATCTTTGAGGTCGACAGTATCCATCAAGTGATGCAAGGTGACGTGCGTGTAGCGACCCGTCAAACGGGCGAGGAGCGGGGTGAGCAGGCCTGAGAACGCGATGAGAGGATTCCGGCCGAAGGTACTAAAGAGCAGGTTGAACCAGACGACATCGGGCTTCAGCTTATGGATCGCACGGAGAATTCGAATCGAACTGGTCGGATCATCGAAGGACCAGCAGCGGAGGACCGAAAAGTCCTCGAGTTCGGGTTGATGCGAAGCGAGCTTGTCGGCAAGGATAGTGAGGCTGAGAAATGGGTCGTTGCGAAGCTCGCGCGCAATATTCAGACCATACTCGCTCAATCCGCCCTGACTCGGTGGAAAAGTGGTGACCAGACAGATCTTCATTAACTCTCCCGCCTCATCGCTTGAAGGTTCGATGAAGTCGGGGAGGAAGATGTTGGCTAGGCTTATCGTAAGTGTTAAAGGATTCGGACGCGTTGGGCCAGGGCGCAGTTGAAGCCAGTGCGGCGCTATTGGCTCATCACGAGAGTTGGAAGTTTCCGAGCTTCGAGTTCGTCGAGCATGCGCTGCTTTATTCTCTGCTGTACTGCTTCAGGAGAGCCCGGTTCGATGATCGTGATGGTTCGAGACAAAGCGGCGAGTGCAAGATAGGCTTCCCGGTTGCGATGCAGGAATTCGAGGGGGTATTCGGGTTTCCGAGCGAAAGCTGCGGCCGGATCGGCATCGACGATAAAAGCGAAATCGGGTTTGGGAACCAGCTTCAGTATGGCTGTGACAAACGCTCGCGCGACGCGGGTGTTGAGGGGCAAATTGGCGAGTTCGTCATAGATATAACGGTCGAAGATCAAAACTTCGGTATCCGACCTTCTCTGACTCATCACCTTTCGAATCAAGTTGAGCGCATCCGCGAAATAGAGAATGAAGCGCAGCGCGGATACAGGCCAAGAGGTGACGTTCTTGTCTCGGCGGGTAAGCGGGCGTTCGGGGCTTCCGACTCCGGGATCTCCTTTGAAAGCTTTGAGGCTGATCGATTCGCGGAGACGGCGGAAGACCACGACGTCATCCCAGAAGCTGAGAAGGCGAGTGCGGAATCCAGCGCGGTGCAGCCACGACTCGAGCTCTGCGATCTGGGTGCTCTTCCCTGCCCCATCAATTCCGGAGAAGCTCACAATCATTGGAGTCAAAATCCTTCAGCCAAGAGGCGGTGCTAGTGGGCTCCGGGGGGCCTGCTGGGAGTTGCTTCGGTGAGTGCAACTACAGAACCGACTGCTACGCCAGCACCGATGATCGCTCCCGTCCTGATGAGGATCGTACGTACGCGATGCTGCTTCGCGGGAGCAATCGCCACGCCAGCGGGCTGCGATGCGGCAATGCCGCTGGCGGGAATGATGCCCGCAGCGGCAGTGCCGACGGGTTTTTCAGGTGAAGGCGGCGGCTCTTGCTGAGTGGGCGAATCGGAGTCGGTGGCGCGGGCTTCCATGACTGGACTGGGTTGGACACTCGCTTCAACGGACGCGGAGTCAGCTCTTTGGGCTGGTTGATGAGTTGCAGCGATAGTCGCGCTGGGACTGTCTGGCAACTCAGCGATGAGTTGCGGGGCTGGCTGCGATTGCTGCTGCGCCGCCAAAGGCAGGGGCAACGCCAATAGCGATACCGCCAATGAGGCGAACAAAACAACGTGGCTAGGCAGCGGTACAAACAGCCGTTTCGATGTCGTCATGAACGCCTCTCTCACAGGATGTATCTCAGCTGGCCGCTTTCAAGTCTGCAGTTCGAAAGGCGGCCGAGTACCAAGGCTGGCTCGGAGGATTAGCGCCCGTGCCGTAGGCGTGGAAGCTTTGCGCAGCCTGCTCGGACGTCGGGAAGCATTCGAAGAGACGATCAACGCGCATCAGTTCGAGAATGATTGCCGATGCCGGGGAAACGGCAGACAACTTGAGATCCCCGTCTCGCTTCATGGCCTCTTCTAGGCAGTGCAAAAGCATTTCGACTCCGGCGCTGTCGATGTGCTCGACCTTGGAGCAATCCAAGACGATGCGGGGACGATCAGTTTGCAATAAGGGCAGCAGGCCGTCCAGAAAGGTCTTAACCTCAGCTTGCCGAAGCTGCTCGGGTAGTTCCATTACGATAACGGGACCTCGGTTATACATATCCGTAACTCCTACTTTCATTATTCTCGAATAAAGTTAGAACCAAATTGCCACGCTTCGGGCAAGGGTGGCGCCGTCTGCACATCTGGCGAACCACGATAATCTGCTACGCGGTTGCTGGCTTCTGCCGCCGAACGACTGGTTGCGGCGGTAAAGCGAATGAGATGCGGGTCTGAAACTTCGACAGTGATGTCGCGAGAGAGGCTCAGCAAACGGCTTCCGCTCACCACTGCGTGACAGACATCAAGCCAGATGCCGATCTGAGTGTTGGGGAGGACGGAACTGTCCTCGATCACCGTACCGCAGTCGACGCAGCAATTCCTTTCGACGCTGCTGAGGCGGGTGATCAAGGTGTCGTCCATTATCTTGGATGCGCGGCCGATGTAAGCGGGCGCTACGATTCGCGCGCCACGATGGATGTCGGCCCCGGCATCGATCCAAATGCCGGGCTTGCTCTCATGGCCGGAGGGCCGTGTCTCACAGCGTCCCTGCAACATGTCGGCAGCAAATTCACGCAGGTTTCGAGGCTGAGCAAAGCGCTTCACATAACCGTGAATCAGGTACGATGCTGCATTCTTTGCGAGCTGTTCGGCTGCAGTTTCAAAGTCGATCGCCGGAGGATTTTCACAATCGACTACACACATGGGCAGCGGCCCCTCAGAGTTAAACGCCCAGGTGACAGGTAGCTTTGAGGCGCGATGGTAGTAGAAAAAATCCAATAAATCGGTTTCGGCATAGACATCGGTCCATTGGACGAAAGAACGTTCCAGACCTCTATCTGAGTATTCCTGCAATCGATTTGCAATGGCCGAATTTAAGTCAGTCACTACGAAAGTGGTCACCTTTGAGGAGGTGACGTGAAATGAAGAGAGATCGCCAAACGCCGGTTCCTGAATTAGAACCGAAACAACATCCACGCCAGCGCTCAAATAACGTTCGATGCTCCGCTCCGCTATGGAGCGGCCGACGACGTCGATACACGATAGCGATTCACCCCGCAGGACATCGCCACCCTCGGGTTTCCGGGCGAGCGTTCCGCCCGGGTTCGCTACTACTATGATGGCTCCTAGCTTCACAACTTGTCCCCTTGTCTCTCTTTGATTCTTACTCCGGGCAAACGGCCGCCCAAAAAGATGCGCTACGACGGAGTAAGCGCCTAAATAGCAGCGTTCGATTGAGACAGGGCTGCTGGGTTACCGGTCTCCCACACGGGAATCAACGGCTCGCCAGAGTCAACCGTCGCTTCGGTGGAAGCCGGAGCAATCTTCCGTTTCGGGAAGAGGACATCGCGCATCTTCATCTTTGCCTTATGGAGCTGCGATTTCGAATTACCGATGGAGCATTGCAGGAGCTGAGCGATTTCGTGGTGCTGATATCCCTCAACCTCGTGTAAGTCGAAAATCTGACGGCAGCCCGCGGGCAACTCTTCGACGGCACGCCGCAGCGCGATGCGATCGACGGCGCCGGCAAGCGCTGGGTCGGCTTTTCCGATATCACGCTTCAAAGAAGGAGTATCGGCCGAGACCGGCTCATCGAGAGAAACGAGCGGCGGCGATTTGCGGCGCCGGAGTTTCATCAGAACCGTGTTGACCGCAATGCGGTAAAGCCACGTCGAGAAGGCAGAGTCTCCACGGAACGAACCGATGCTGCGAAACACCTGGAGGAAGGCATCCTGGGTCAGGTCCTCCGCGTCGGCAACATCTTTGGTCATCTGAAGACAAACGGAGTAGACCCGCTTTTTGTGGAGCTGGTAGAGACTGCCAAAGGCATGTTCATCGCCGTTCTGGGCGCGACGAATCAGGCCAGCTTCGGATTCATCTTTAGGCTTTTCTTCTCGAACGAGGTGAAGAGTCTGGTTAGTGTCGATTTTTGTTTCTTCCCTTTTGGGGAGCACGGTAAGCGGAGGCACGTCTAATGCTGTCGCGGATATTACGCAAGTTGCCACGGTTTTCTCCTTCGATCAGTTGCAATGCATCTCCATGAAGCGGCGCGGAGAGTTCAACTATCGAGATTGAGAGTAACGAAGGGCGAGTTATTGTCCCATCAGGATGCTCCTGTACTCGATTGTGGAACTTGCTGTACCTTCTAGGGCAGAAGTCCGGGTGTGAATTTCTTTTTATTTTCAACAATGTGCGAAACTTTTCTTCATGAAGTGTGTTGAGGGGATTCGGTAGGTGGGAAGCGTCGTAGTAGAAGAAGCTTAGATCACTATTGTTGCCCGAAATTCGCGATAAAGTTGGGCATGGGGAGAAAACGAAGAAGAAGGAGTGGAAGATGGTCGCCGGCTTTGAACTTCGTACGATTTTGCGGGCGATCGAAAGGCGATGCCCGACAGGTCGAAGATTTTGCCGAGCAGCGGGCACAGTCCTTTGAGATCAGTAGAGATGAAATCCAACCTCGACGCTGATCTGGACATTTACGGGGCGGCCATCTTTCATCGCGGGCTGGAAGGTCCACTGCTGGACAGCTTGAATTGCTTTGGCGTCCAGTCCGTTGCCCAAGCCGCGGACGACCTTAATATTGCGCGGATGTCCTTTCTCATCAACGATTAACCAGAGAATACACGTCCCTTGCGTCTTGGCCAAGCGAGCCTCTTCCGTGTACTCGGGATCGGGCGTGGAAACGGCCTGGGGCGCTGAAATTCCGCCACCGACTTTGAATACGCCGCCACCAACGCCGCCACCGCTCCCGGCACCCACGCCAGGGCCGTGACCGATGCCAACACCAGAACCAACGCCGGAGCCAATTCCTCCGCCAGAACCGACGCCGTTCGAAGGCGGAGCGGACGGCAAGGGGATCGCAGAGGGGTCGCCGAGCGTGGGCATGCGGTTCTCCGCGATATGCAATTGCGGGGGAACTACGACCGTTGGCTGCGCGACCAATTTTGGCTGTTCGTTGCGAACGACAATCTGGGGCGGCACGATCTGCTGCATTGCTGGCTTAGGAAGTTTGCCCTTGGGGGCAACGAGCTTTTCACGCTCTCCGCCACCGCCGCCGCCGCTGGCGATGGTCTTGGCGACGGGCAAGGCGTAGGTGTCGGGGGAGGGCGCGATCAGGGTCACATGCTCTTGCTGCTTAATTACTGGAACGACTTTCGGCGTATAGATTGTGGCGGCGATAATCAAGCCGATTAGAACGATATGAACGAAAGCGGAGCCAACGAGCCCATTCGAGCGATAGTTGTTGTAGTGCCCCCAGATGGCATCGGGTCCGACAGGGTTGGGCACACGAAGATTTGAGGCTGCCGTAGTTTTTCTTTCCTCAGCCGAAATTTCTTTGGTAGAACCGGCTTTGACCGAACTTGCTGGTAGCGGCATCGTCTGTATCCCTGAGCTCATGGAATCTTCCCCATTTTCGTAAAGATTTTCGAGGACCCCCGCCGAAGATGTAGGAGCTAGCGTGCTAGCAGCAAGGTAAACATTTAATGGCTTTGGCACCGTTGCTCCTCTTTGTCTTCACGCTATCGGGGAGTTCTGAAATTCAACCCACACAATAGATGCGGTTCAAGGAGCAGTGGTTTACGTATCGGGAGAGACCGCGATTGAGTACAGGAAACTTTGGGCGACGCGTAAGAATTTCCTTCGACGTCTACCTGAATCACCTGATGGCGGAGAAGAACGGGATGAGGCTCGATCGAAAAGATAGTTGTGTCCCAGCGAGAAAACGGATGCAAAACAATCGAGGAATCTCTTGCGCCAGATTAGTAGACGGTGACGGCGTTTGGCTCGCGGAGAGCGACATTCGTGGGGATCATAATTTCGAGGAGAGTTCCAGGTTGATTATTGGTTAGTCGCAATTCGCCGCCAAATTCCTTGGCGCGCTGCCGCATGCCACCAATTCCGACGCCCATTTTTTCAGGACGCAATTCTGCCACGCGTTGATCAATTCCCTTTCCATCGTCTAGCACCGAAACGAGTATGCGTCCATTTTTTTGGTGGAGATTGATCCAGACTTTCGTCGCCTCGGCGTGCCGGAAGACATTGGTTAACGCCTCTTGCACGATGCGGAAGACCGCCGTCTCGATTTCCGTGCCGAGCCTGGGGAAACTTGGGGGCTGGACATCCAAGAAGGTTTGGATTCCGCTTCGTTTGGTTAAGCCTTCCACGTACCAAGCGAGCGCTGAGAGAAGTCCGACCTCATCGAGCAGCGGCGGATGCAAGAGGTGGGACATGGTTCGCACCTGCTGAATGGCACGCTCGACAAGACCGCTAGCTTGCGTGCATTCCTCCTGGGGCTCCGTCGATTTTTGCAAAACAATTTTATCGAGCAACATCTTGGCGACTGCGAGTTCCTGACCCAAGCCGTCGTGGAGATCACGAGCGATACGGCGGCGCTCCTGATCTTGCGCGGCCATGAGGCGAACGGACAAGCGACGCAATTCGTCGGTGCGCCGGTCGACCATTTTTTCTAATTCGACAGCGCTATCACGAATCGACTGCTCGAGCAGTTTGCTGTCGTGAATGTCGGAGCAAGCGCCGTACCACTTCACGATATTTTTGGCAGAATCGCGGATGGGGACGGCACGAGAGCGAAACCAGCGGTAGTCGCCATCTTTGGAACGCAGACGATATTCCGCCTCGTAGCGTTCGCCACTCTGAACGGAGCCAGTCCACTCGGTTTTGCTGCGCTCAACGTCATCAGGATGCACGAAGTCTAACCACTGGATTCGCTTGGCGGGCTCTGCAGGGGCTCCGGTGTATTCGTGGAAACGCTCGCTGACGTACTCGTAGCCGCCGCTGGCGTCACTGCTGAAAATGACGTCAGGAGCAGTGCTGACGATGGCGTCGAGTTCCTGATTCTTGCCGAGCAATTTGGAGTTGAGCTGAGAAAGTAACTCGGCCTTGGTTGCCAACTCTTCGGTGCGCTCGAAGACGCGGTGTTCCAAATCGCGATTCAAGGCTTCGAGTTGCCTGGTCTTGCGATGTAACTCGGCGAATACTCTTACTTTGGCGCGCAAGAGCTCTTGAATTACGGGAACGGAAATGTAATCCACTGCTCCATGCTGATAGCCTTTGAGGCGGTCGAGGTCGGTGAGATGAACGGCGGAGATAAAGATGATCGCAGTGCGTTGAAAGCGGGGATGCTGGCGAATCATGGTTGCCAGTTCAAAACCATCGAGCTCGGGCATGCTGACGTCCATGAGAACGACGGCTACATCGGTCTTCAGCAGAATCTCGAGAGCTTCTTTGGCGGAATTGGCCTGAATGAGATTTTCGCCGAGCTCGGCAAGCATCACCTCATAGCTGAGGAGTTTGGCCGGCTGATCGTCGACCATCAAAATATTGACCTTGTCGTCCTGGCTCATCGCTCTCCCTGCCAACCCATCCGACGATTCCGCTCTTCGCTACGATTCTTACCGGTGCAGCCACATACGAAGCGACGACAATAGTTGCTCGGTATTGACAGGCTTTGCCAGATACTCAGAGGCGCCAGCCTCCAGACATTTTTCTCGATCTCCCTTCATGGCCTTTGCAGTCAAGGCAATGATCGGCAGCCTCTGAAACAAACTATTTTGACGAATCACGCGCATGGTTTCGTACCCGTCCATCTCGGGCATCATGATGTCCATGAGCACAATGGCAACATCGGTTGTCGATTCTAACTTCGCGATAGCTTCCCGACCAGTGCCAGCGGTGATGACATCCATGCCGCGACGCTCGAGAACACTGCTGAGAGCAAAAATATTGCGAACGTCATCATCGACGACCAACACTTTCTTGCCGACCAGCGCATCGTCAGAGTGATGCAAGCGGTCGAGCATTCGCTGTTTTTCTCCCGGAAGGTCGGCAACCACGCGATGCAGGAACAATGCAGTCTCGTCGAGCAACCGTTCCGGCGACTCGACTCCCTTGACGACGACGCTGCGAGCCAAGGCATGCAAACGAGCGTCTTCATCAGGCGAAAGCTCTTTGCCGGTAAAGACGACAACGGGAAGATCGCCGAGTTGGGGAGTGTCGCGGAAACGCTCTAACACGTCGAAGCCCGAAATGTCAGGCAAACGTAAGTCGAGGACGACGCAATCGAAGAGCTGCTGCTTTACGGCATGGATCGCGTCTTCGCCACTGGAAACAACGGTGACGTCGATGTCGTCATAGCCGAGCAACTCCTGGATGCTGAGTTGTTCTGCCGGATTGTCTTCGACGACCAGCAAGCGTTTTCGGCGAGGAGCGGAATACTCCTTGATGCGAGATAAGGCAGTTTCCAAGCCCTCGGGACTCGTGGGCTTGGTGACGAATGCAAAGGCGCCGCGCGCGAGGCCGTGATGCCTGTCTTCGTCGAGGGTCAGCATCTGCACAGGGATATGACGGGTCGCAGGATCCTGTTTCAAGTGATTCAAGACGGTCCAACCCAACATGTCGGGAAGGAAAACGTCCAAGGAAACCGCGGTGGGATGGTACTCGCGGGCAAGCGCCAACGCTTCCGCACCCCGCGTCGCCACAAGTACCTTGAATCCCTTATCCCGCGAGAGATCTAATAAAACGCGTGCATAGTGTGGGTCGTCTTCCACAATGAGCAAGACGGCGTCATCAGGTTGGAGGTTCTCGCGGTCGTCTGGAATTTTCTCAATCGGATGTTCGACGATTCCGACGACGGACATCTGCGCCGGATTGATGGAAGGCGAATACTTGCGCTCAATCGTCACGGTGCTTGACGGTCCAACGTAGGTTTGCGGCAGGTAGAGCGTAAAGGTGCTGCCGCGACTCGGCGCGCTGCGCAGCTGGATTTCTCCGCCAAGAAGGCTGGCGAGTTCGCGGCTAATGGCGAGGCCCAAACCGGTTCCACCGTACTTGCGGCTGGTGCCTGCATCGGCCTGCTGGAAGGCCTCGAAGATGATGCGCTGTTTGTCGTAGGGGATGCCGATACCGGTGTCGGAAACTTCAAAAGCGACGACCGTGGCGGCCTTGGACAAGATGGGATGCTCTTCACTCCAACCGCTTCGAGCGACCGAGACGGAGAGCCGGACACCACCGAGTTCGGTGAACTTGAAAGCGTTCGACAACAGGTTCTTCAAGACTTGCTGCAGACGTTTCGAGTCTGTGACGACACTGCGAGCGAGGTGCGGATCGGTTTGGACTTCGAAGGTGAGACGGCGATTCTCCGCTTCGTGCTTGAATGGGCGTTCGATGGAATCGAGCAGACTGGCGAAGAAAACTTCTTCCGCTTCGACCGAAACTGTGCCCGACTCGATTTTCGACAGATCAAGAATGTCGGTGATGAGGTTCAACAAATCGGTACCAGCGCCGTGAATGGTGCGTGAGAACTCGACCTGCTTGGGTGTGAGGTTGCCGTCCGGATTGTCGCTGAGTTGCTGGCCCAGGACCAGAATGCTGTTCAGCGGCGTTCGCAGCTCGTGCGACATGTTGGCCAGGAATTCTGACTTGTACTTCGAGGTGAGAGCCAATTCTTTGGCTTTCTCTTCGAGGGCGCGGCGGGCTTGCTCGATTTCCTGGTTCTTACGTTCGACCTCGACGTTTTGTTCGGCGAGCTGTTGGGCTTTCTGCGCCAACTGCTCGTTGGTCTGTTGCAACTCTTTCTGCTGCATCTGCAGTTCGGTTGCGAGTTGCTGAGACTGCTTCAGCAATCCTTCGGTCTGCATCGTGGCCTCGATGCTGTTGAGCACGATGCCGATGCTGGCGGTGAGCTGTTCGAGGAAAGCGAGATGCGAGGTGGTGAAATTGCCGAGCGAGGCCAGTTCGATGACGGCCTTCACGCGATCTTCGAAGAGGACCGGCAGCACGATGACGTTCCGTGGAACTGCTTCGAAGAGTCCCGAGCGAATGGAGATGGTGTTGGCGGGCAAATCGGAGATGAGCATCCTCTGCTTCTCGGCGGCGCACTGACCGACGAGACCTTCGCCAATTTTCAGGCGGCGCAGGTGGCCATCTTCACCGTCTCCAGCAAAGGCTGACAGGAGAACCATCTCTGCCGATTCTTCGGTTCCCATCTGGTAGATCACCCCCTGTTGGGCGCTGACGAGCGGGGCGAGTTCGGATAGGAGCATGCGTCCGACGGTCGCCAGATCGCGCTGGCCTTGCAACATGCCGGTGAAGCGCGCGAGATTGGTTTTGAGCCAGTCCTGTTCGGTATTGCGATCGGTGGTGAGGCGAAGGTTGTCGATCATCGTGTTGATGTTGTCCTTCAACTCCGCCACTTCACCGCTCGCTTCCACCTGAATCGAACGGGTCAAATCGCCTTTGGTTACGGCCGTCGCGACTTCGGCAATGGCGCGCACCTGGTTGGTCAAGTTATCGGCGAGCAGGTTGACGTTGCCGGTGAGATCTTTCCATGTACCTGCGGCACCGGGGACGTTGGCTTGTCCGCCGAGACGGCCTTCGACGCCGACTTCGCGAGCGACGGTGGTCACCTGGTCGGCGAAGGTAGCGAGCGTGTCGGTCATGTTATTGATGGTTTCGGCGAGAGCTGCAACTTCGCCCTTGGCGTTGACAGTGAGCTTTTGAGTCAATTCACCGTTGGCGACCGCGGTGACGACTTTTACAATGCCGCGGACCTGCTCGGTGAGGTTGGCGGCCATGACGTTGACGTTGTCGGTGAGATCTTTCCAGGTTCCGGCGACTCCCGGGACTTGCGCCTGGCCACCAAGTTTGCCTTCTGTTCCGACTTCGCGGGCGACGCGAGTGACTTCGGCCGCGAAGGCGTTGAGCTGATCGACCATCGTATTGATGGTGTTCTTGAGTTCGAGAATTTCGCCTTTTACATCGACGGTGATTTTGCGGGAGAGATCGCCGCGGGCGACAGCGGTGGTGACTTCGGCGATGTTGCGGACCTGGCCGGTTAAGTTTCCGGCCATGGCGTTGACAGAGTCGGTGAGATCTTTCCAGGTTCCGGCGACTCCGGAAACGTTGGCCTGTCCCCCGAGACGGCCTTCGCTACCGACTTCGCGAGCCACGCGGGTGACTTCGGCGGCGAACGAGCGGAGTTGCTCGACCATCGTGTTGAGCGTTTCTTTGAGCTGCAAGATTTCGCCGCGCACGTCGACCGTGATTTTCTTGGAAAGATCGCCGTTTGCGATGGCAGTCGCGACCTCGGCGATGTTTCGCACCTGGCCGGTGAGGTTGCTAGCCATGAAGTTCACGTTGTCGGTGAGATCTTTCCAGGTGCCAGCGACTCCGGGGACTTGGGCTTGACCACCAAGTTTGCCGTCGGTGCCGACTTCGCGCGCGACGCGGGTGACTTCTCCAGCGAAGGCGTTCAGCTGGTCGACCATCGTGTTGATGGTGTTCTTGAGTTCGAGAATTTCGCCTTTTACATCGACGGTGATTTTGCGGGAGAGATCACCGCGAGCGACGGCGGTGGTGACTTCGGCGATGTTTCGGACTTGGCCGGTGAGGTTTCCGGCCATGGAGTTTACGGAGTCGGTGAGATCTTTCCAGGTTCCGGCGACTCCAGGGACGTTGGCTTGTCCACCGAGGCGGCCTTCGGTGCCGACTTCGCGGGCGACACGGGTGACTTCTCCGGCGAAGGCGTTGAGCTGGTCGACCATCGTGTTGATGGTTTCTTTGAGCAGTAGAATTTCGCCGCTAACGTTCACCGTGATCTTCTTCGAAAGGTCGCCGCTGGCTATGGCGGTGGAAACTTCGGCGATGTTACGGACTTGGCCGGTCAGGTTGCTGGCCATCGAGTTGACGGAGTCGGTGAGATCTTTCCAGGTGCCGCCGACGCCGGGGACCTGGGCTTGTCCGCCGAGTTTGCCGTCGGTGCCGACTTCGCGAGCGACGCGGGTGACTTCGGAGGCGAACGAGCGAAGCTGATCGACCATCGTGTTGATGGTGTCTTTGAGTTCGAGAATTTCTCCGCGCACGTCGACCGTGATCTTGCGGGACAAGTCACCGCGAGCGACGGCCATGGAGACTTCGGCGATGTTACGGACCTGGCCGGTCAAGTTACTGGCCATGAAGTTGACGTTGTCGGTGAGATCTTTCCAGGTGCCGGCCACGCCGGGGACTTGGGCCTGGCCGCCGAGTTTGCCTTCCGTTCCGACTTCGCGGGCGACGCGTGTGACTTCTCCGGCGAACGCGTTGAGCTGGTCGACCATGGTGTTGATCGTGTTTTTCAGCTCAAGAATCTCGCCTTTGACGTCGACCGTGATTTTGCGGGACAAGTCGCCGCGAGCAACGGCCGTGGTGACTTCGGCGATGTTTCGGACTTGACCGGTGAGGTTTCCGGCCATCGAGTTGACGGAGTCGGTGAGATCTTTCCAGGTGCCGGCCACGCCGGGTACGTTGGCCTGACCGCCGAGGCGGCCTTCGCTGCCGACTTCGCGGGCGACGCGTGTGACTTCTCCGGCGAAACGGTTGAGCTGGTCGACCATCGTGTTCAGCGTTTCTTTGAGCTGCAGGATTTCGCCGCGCACGTCGACGGTGATCTTGCGGGACAAATCGCCGTTGGCGATGGCGGTTGCGACTTCAGCGATGTTACGGACCTGGCCGGTCAAGTTGCTGGCCATGAAATTGACGTTGTCGGTGAGATCTTTCCATGTGCCACCGACTCCGGGGACCTGGGCTTGGCCGCCAAGCTTGCCTTCGGTTCCGACTTCGCGAGCGACGCGGGTAACTTCTCCAGCGAAGGCGTTGAGCTGGTCGACCATGGTGTTGATGGTGTCTTTGAGTTCGAGAATTTCGCCCTTTACGTCTACGGTGATTTTGCGGGAGAGATCGCCTCGGGCGACGGCGGTGGTGACTTCGGCGATGTTGCGGACCTGGGCGGTCAGGTTTCCGGCCATGGCGTTGACGGAGTCGGTGAGATCTTTCCAGGTGCCGGCTACGCCGACGACGACGGCTTGGCCGCCGAGTTTTCCGTCGGTACCGACTTCGCGGGCGACGCGCGTGACTTCCGAAGCGAAGGAGCGGAGTTGATCGACCATCGTGTTGATAGCTTCTTTGAGCTGGAGAATTTCGCCGCGGACGTCAACCGTAATTTTTCGGGATAGATCGCCGCTGGCGACGGCGGTTGCGACTTCAGCGATATTACGAACCTGGCCGGTCAGGTTGCTGGCCATGGAGTTCACGGAGTCGGTGAGATCTTTCCACGTGCCAGCGACGCCGGGGACGAGGGCTTGGCCTCCAAGTTTGCCGTCTGTGCCGACTTCGCGGGCGACGCGCGTGACCTCAGCCGTGAAAACGCCGAGTTGCTGAATCATGGTGTTGACGATGTTTGCAGACCTTAGAAATTCGCCTTCGAGAGGACGACCGTCGACATCCAAACGGACGGTTTGGGTCAGGTTTCCTTGAGCGACGGCGGCGATGGCGCGGGTGACCTCAGCGGTTGGGCGGAGCAAATCTTCGACCAGGGTGTTGACGGAGACTTCGATGTCGCCCCACGCGCCTCGGGCTTCGTGAAAGCGGAGGCGTTCGCGGGTTCGTCCTTCTTTGCCGACTACCTGGCCAACGCGCTTCAGTTCCTGGGCCATCTGCTGGTTGGCGGCGACGATGGAATTGAAAGTGTCGGCGATCTTTCCTTCGATCCCGGTCCAAGAGCCGGGCAAGCGGACGGAGAAGTCGCCATCGCGCATGGTTTGGAGACTCGCAAGGATGGCGCTGAGATCCTGCGGAGCAGATTGATCTACGACGACCGAACTTCCATTTCCGTTGCGCTTTTCAGTTGCGGCGGGACGCCCGTTGGTCTCGTCGCCAGCAACAACGGTGGCGCTGCTCCGACTATTTTTTTTCATGATCGTGCGCTCTCACCGTGGTGCTCCGCCAGAGGGAGGATGTATTTCGAATCTTTATGGGCATAGGTCATAAATCACAGATCCATCACTGACACCAGATGGCTCTTTCCGCTCGAATAGGGGGAGTGCTGTTGTGATTGACGAATGCAAAAACTCGACAAAAGCCGAACTACATGGGTTTATCACGGAGAAAGGGGGGTGGCAGTAGGGTTTTTACTGTAGGCGGGTAGGCTCTAGACGCTATAAGCAGACATCAAGGGAGATTGATCGAACAGAAGACCGGATAATTGCTTTCTTTACCTCTCCCACGGAGTTCCCTTGAAGGGGGAAGGCTCAGGCTTGTTCGCCATTCCTTCGCTGAGCGGGCAGTTTCCTGTCTTCCTAAGGTCTTCGTAGACCGAGGGCTGCATGCTTGCGGGAAGCATTTGGAGGAAGACTGTTCAACAAAGAGCGGTGAGGTGTGAACGTGATCGCACTGCGAAGCGCTCCAATCCTAAGGCAGCGGCATCTGGGGCCGGTGCCCGTCTCGGACCTCGTAATGGGTGGTGGTCGCCTCGGGCGGAGCTTCGACGGTGACCTCGACTTCGGCCCCGGGCTTAAGGCGAACCTTGTTTCCATCCTGATCGGTCAGGGTGTTTTCGATTCGAATCTCCTGATAGAGATAATCCGCACCCTCGATGGAAATTTGAGCTTTCTCTGGTTCGCCGGGAGCGATGGGCTTGATAATTTTTTCGACAGTAGCGGGAAGAGTAGCGCTGGGCTTTTCGCTCATAGAACGACCTCAGTATGGGAAATGTGTGGTGGAACGGCAATGCGTTGAAGCATTATACCGTCCCAGCACTCCATTTGAAACACTGCGTCGATCGCGTAAGTGCCCGCTGATCGGCTGGAGAGATTAGGTTACCCTTCGGTGCCAGTTGGAGGCATCCGACTAACCGATTGCCGAATCCGCGCCGAGGCGTTGGCGGCGGAGTCGAACGCGCGGCTCGTGGCATCGGCGACCGCCTGGCGAGTATCACTACCGGAAGCCGGCGCCAGCAAAATGCCCAACCCGACTCCGACTCCAGCACCGAGCAAAAATCCAGTCAGGTGAGCAGGCCACTGGCTCTTACCCTGAAGAGCTTCCGCCGCCGCTTCCAGACGATCAGCCGCGTCGTCGTACTTATCGGAAACCCGGTCAGCCACATCGTCAAATTTCCCGGATACTCGATCGGTGACGTCATCCAGATGATCCTTGAAACGGTTCGAGATCGCAGCTCGAACTTTGGGTTCAGTAAACAGAAGACTTAGTTTTGCGGCGAGCCTCACCCAATCTTTTGCAGAGTTCTTGCTCCCAAATTTGGTCATGATAATTCCCCTTTCGCTGCTCGATTGAAAACTTACACAACGTTTCGTCCATTCCAATACAGATATTCACAATTTAGAGTGATCAGGGAGATTCAAGTATCAGTAGGTTTGTGTAAAACGGAGGCTGAATGCGTGTAGCGACCCTACCTTCAAGAGCTCCCGAATGGCAATCCCAAGCAAAAACGTGGCCCGAGCCTTTCGAAATCGAATAACGCCTAAACCTACAGTATTTACCGCATTGCCGAAATGCCCGGGGATCGCCTACTTTATCGTAAGGTTCCCAATAAGATTTCCATAGAAACGGTCTGGCTTCTGCATGCAAAACGGCTCGTCGAACACTCATACAGAGCCGTCGAACGCCGGCCGAAAACCGTCAATCGAATTTTGCGCCCCTTCGGTTTCGCAAGCAGCGACCCTATCTTCTCACGTTCGCCAACAAAAGAAATTGTTGTGGGTTGATGACAATAAGGACATGCTGTTGTTGTACAAGTCGGTATTCGAGAGTCTGGGATTCGAAATTTGGACAACCTCATCTCCGCAAGACGCACTGGAGGCAAGGTGTCTCTCGACCATCGATTTGGCGATCCTCGACTATGAAATGCCGGAGTTGGATGGTGGGGAACTGGCATCCCTGATCAAGAATCTACATCCCCAAATGCCTGTCATTCTTTACTCGGGGAGCCCATCGATCCCGAACGAGGCTCATGATTGGGTCGATGCGATCTGCTCTAAGGGCGGACCTCGGGGTGAGCTCTTGTCGACAATCGAGCGGCTGACGAGTGTTTCCGGGAGTTCGGGCTTGGCCGCAGCTGGTTGACGCAGTCTAGCCTGAAGACAAAACTCTTCAACTTGCAGTTACAGCATCCACGCTTGGTAGACTAAGCACAACACCCGATTCACCAATCGCATGCTGGATATTAGCGTAACTACAGAAGTCCCAGGCGGGATGGAATGCGGCAACAGGTTTTTGCCGTTTCCCTGTCTCGGGCTCGTCTGAAGCGGAACGGCCGTCAGGACGAGCACGCGTTCCACCCGCCGAACTTGGATTTTGCCTTCCCTTAGTGGTTCGGGTTTGTTTTGTCTTCGACCTTTTGGGCTCCCTGATCCGTCTTCTGAGCGGTTTTATTTGCAGC
Organism: uncultured Acidobacteriaceae bacterium; assembly: GCA_963846085.1. Taxonomy (GTDB): domain Bacteria; phylum Acidobacteriota; class Terriglobia; order Terriglobales; family Acidobacteriaceae; genus Acidiflorens. Next base: position 1,594,662 of record CAWJUN010000001.1, read on the forward strand.
CTTCTTGGTGTCTTTCTTTACAGCGTGACCGGTTTTCTTGGCAGTCTTTTTCGTTGCGTGGCCCGTGTCCTGTGCGGCCTGCTTAGTGGAGTGGCCGGCGTCTTTCATGTCTTGCTTTGCGCTGGAGTCGTCTTGCTGAGGGATCGCGAAAGCGCCCGCAGTCAAGGCGGTCAGTAGAACTAGAAAATAACTTAACCTGCATCTGAACGTCATTTGTCTCCTCCGAGAATTGCTGAATTTGCTTGAGTTCTTCTCGCAGTCAGTTCGGGAGGACGCTATTTGGGTGGCGTCGACCGTTGTGGCTCGCGGGGTGGTATCTGCATTCTTTGTTGCATCTGCTGTTGTTGATGCTGGTGGCGCTGCTGCAAGTCCTGCGTTTGTTGTTGGTGTCGCTGCTCCAGCTGTTGCTTCTGCGCGTCATTCGCTTTCTGGTTCGCGACCGTTGCGTCCTCTTTTTCCTGTTGCTGCGCGAGCTTTTGTCGTTCGTCTTGTTGCTGCGCGTATTGTTTGTCCTGTTCCTGCTGATATTTCTTGTCAAGATCGGGATCACCAGTGTTGGGGGCTGGCGGTTTTTCAGCGGGTGGCAAATCACGCACGTGACCGGCCGAATTCTCTTGGGATTGATTCTCGCTTCCTCCGGTTTCCGGACGATTCTCCGAGTGGCTATCGTTGTTGTTTGCCGGTTGGTTGGCACCTCGACTTATGCCTCGACTGGCCGGCGGATTGTAAGCGCCCCCCGCCTCTTTCGAGGCTACGGCGGATCCCTTGAAATCGCCCGGGCGGGCAGTTGCGGCGACGTATGGTTTGCCGTGATTCACTGAGGCGCGAAGTTGCTGGTCTCCGCGAGCCGCCTGCATCTGTTGCGTTTGAGCCGCTACCGGGGGAATGTGACGTTCGCGCTGCGCTGCTTGTTGTTGAGGCGTGGGACGAGCGGTAATGCCCCCCTTCCCTCCGTTGAAACTCACACGATTTTCTGTCGTGTTGTTTACCGTGGCGTTGTAAACGTTGTGGATCTCGGTGACGTTCACGTTGTTGACGGAGCGGTTATAGAAGAAATGTCCATTGTCCCAGCGACCTCCCTGGTAGCCCTCTCCGAAGTAACCAAAGCCATAGTTAATGCCGCCATAGAAACCGACTTGTGGTCCCCAATAGCCATCATAAAAAACGAAGCGATCTCCGCCCCAGCTCCAGTAGCCTGGGGTCCAGAAAAAGCCGACTTCGGGAGCTAAGATCCATGTGCCGGGCACCCAGTAATAGTCATCGAAGTCATCGCCATAAGCCCAGTATCCGGGGGTCCAAATATAGCCGTCTCCAGGGCAGAGAGGCTGCTCGTAAATCGGCAAAGGCGGAGGCCCGACGGTGATCATCACGCCGACTTGCGCTTGCGACTTCTGTGGCGCACCGAGAAGCAGACATGCGATCACGGCAGGGGCGAGCGTTAAGATGCGAGTGAAATGGGGGTTCATTTTGATTTCCTCTGGCTCGTGTCCCTCGGTTGCCGGCCCGGGTACTGCCATTCCAGCTCTGAGATGCGGGGATTGAGCCCCGAGTGTCACGAAAACTGACTCATCTAACTGCCGCACGATTTGGAACAGGACTCTGCGCGCGCTCAGCTTTCGTAGCGGTTTTGCTGGGCTCAGTTGTAACGCTGGTGGTACGAGAAGTCAAAGGAACCGGTGGCCGGAAGTTCCCCGCGTTCACGATTCAAGCAGTTTTACACTGAATTAGGGCAATCGGAGTGCCCACACTGGCAGGCGATCTCGGTTAGATTGGCGGACTCTTTGCAAGACTCGCTGCAATACTTGTTCCCCTTGTCAGTAATGCAAGCGCAGGCTGCATTCGCACATTTCGTCGTATCAGCACTCATAGTTGTATCGCTCCTTAATCCTTAATCAATTTTTTCGGATCGAAATCCGGGTCGTCAAATCATTCGGGAGACGCCTTAAATCGAGCAATTCACGCAACTTGTTCTGCCTCGCCGTCGTCATCCCTGGGAATTGGATCATTAATGCGCGGCGACTCATTTGTGGGATCTGGTTCCGCGGGAAAATGCTGGCCTCGCTCTGGATCCTCGGTGGGATCAGGCATAGTCGGAAGATGCGGTCCACGTTCGGGGTTCTGCGACGGATCGGGCATGGTGGGCAAATCCTGACCTTGTTTCGGACCCGCATTTAAAGAATCGCAATTTGTTGGCGCATCGGTGGACATGGGTTTCTCCTTTATAGAGCTGGTGGTTCGTGTGGTTGTGGCGACTTCTTCTTTAGTTGCGAAAACAAATTAAGCCGGCTAATCCCCTGCCGGGATAGTTTCGGGAGCGATCCTGCCTGCCGATCGAATCTGCTTAGGCGAGGTTGTTGAACGCTTCCAATCGGCCAGCAAATTCACCGCCTCCCGCAGAGTGGTGACGACTAGATCGGTACAGCCTGCGCCCAGCCGCTCCTGCGCTTTTGCGATGGTTTCGACTCCCCACAAACCGATGACAATCTTCATGTCGGGGTAGCGCTGGCGGAGCAACCTGCAGAGTGATCGGGCCTGGCCGGCGGCGAACGGAGGCAAGGCAGAGATCATAGCGAGCTGGGGACGAGTTTCGGTCGCCAGGTCATTCACGAGATTCGCGCGATTTGCGATCGTAAGGTAGCGGGCGTCGCATGCCAGACGCCGTAAGAGCTGATCTGCCATCATGGCTACGATTTCGTCGGCTTCGTCGCCCGCCGGAATACAAACCACGCGAAGCCCCGACAAAACGGAAAGATCAAGGGGGGACTCTGCATCCAGCTCAGGCGTGAAGAGAACTTCCGCGTCGGGAAGACGTTCTCCTAGATCTTCGACGAGTTCTCGGACGCTCTGGATGATGAAAGTGGCCGTGCGAGTCTCCAGCGAATTGAGATGGCGATCTTGCTCGGCCATGCTGAGTGCCGGAATCAGAACGAAATCGTAGAAAGTGCCGGCAGGATTGTCTTTCAAGTATGTTTCCGCGATCTCAGTGGCTTCGTCGTCATCGAGCGCAAGCAGACGCTGGTAAAAAAGCGCTTCCAGCGGCAGGACTGCCTCATCGCCCAGAAGAACCTCGAGGAAACTTAATTGGGGAACATATCGCCCCATCAGGATTAAGCAGACCGTCAAAGGAGTCGACAGGATCAAGCCGACGGGACCCCAAAGGACGGACCAGAATACGGCGGCGACCAAAATCGCGAGCGAAGAGATTCCAGTGTGCGAGCCATATAACCAGGGCTCAATCAGGTTCGCTACCAGGAGCTCGAGGATGATGAACACGGCGAGGACGAGCGCGGCCTGGTGCCATCCAGGAAATACGGCTAGCGCCATGAAAATGGGAAAGGCCGCGGCGATCGGCGTTCCGACATAAGGGATGAATCGGAGCAGTCCGGCCAAAACGCCCCATAAGAGGACATGGGGGACGCCGATCCAGTAGACGAAAAGTCCGAAGATCGCACCGTAGGAAAGATTGACGACGAATTGAAAGAGCAGGTAGTGACTGAGCCGTCGAGAGGCGTCGTCTAGAGCCTGGGTTACAACGTTCAACTGATTTTGACCGGCAAGCCGTATCACGCGATTGCGGAGATCTTCGCGTTTCACCAATATAAAGAGCGTGAAGACAATTACTACCGCAGAGGTCTCCAACACGCCGGTGAGAGGACCGATGACGGCGCGGATATAGTCGGGGGCGTTGGTGGCGGGTTGCGAGACTTGAACGGGGATGGGGCGCCGCGGCGTCTTTCCCGCTTTCCTATCAGCTGCAGACTCTGCCGTATCGGACAGCTCGGCACTCAAATCGCTGACTGTATTCGAAGCGCTCTTGAGACGGCTTCCCTCAGGGAGGCGAAGAGACTGAATTTTTTCATGGATGTTCGAGCGGTAATTGGGAAACTGCTCGACGATATCCATGAGCTGACCGGTAACAATCCAACCGACAGAGCCGACTAGGGTAAAAGCCAGGAGTAAGACGACCAGAACGGCGGGAACTCTGCCCAAACGACACTTCTGGAGCGCATCGACGACTGGAGACAATAAGAAGGCGAGAACAACTGCTAGAGCGAAGGGGATTAGGACCTGACGACCCAAGTACAGTCCCGCAATCACGACCACCACGGCGCTGAGAGTCAGCAGCCTCGAAGAGGCAGTGGCAGGGCTGGTCCCGGCAACGATGGGGCGGATCAATTGGTCTACCTGGTGCTGGGTAAGGGGCGAACTTGTGCTTTCGGTCGGCCTGGTTCCTGGACTTTCCAAAGCGTTGCCAACGCGTGGGCCGCATCCTCAAGAGCGCGTTTTTGAAGATCAGCCGCGTTAATTCGAATTGGCGTCGATCCGCGAGAGGCTCGCCCGATTCGAGTGTCTCTGGTCAGAGCATCTTTACCCTCGGATAATACCGCTAGCGATTTCTCGAAGACGGTCTTCAGATGAATGACGGAGTCAGGGCTCTGCTGCGGTCCGGCTTGGTTGATCATAGAGTTTTCGGTGGGTCCCTTTCAGACGCTATTTAAGGCGAGTGCCAGGACAGTCACAATACAGTCCTTCACTTAAAAGCTAACGGTGAGAACTACTGATGCGGTGTAGGAGACCCTAGAAGTTGTCTGCCTGACAAAAAAGGCGATCGGACTTACGTCCGATCGCCAGTCTGGCCAGTCTTCTTACGTTATGTCTTAGGCTGCGGACCGCTTGGGCGCGACACGCGAGGTTTTCTTCCCCGACTCTGGCGATTCGTTATCGGTCTCCAAGTCGAGTTGCTCGGCGATGCCGTTCAAAGTTTCGTCTGCTTCTTTTTCTTCATCGAGGGTTTGCCCGAGAAGTTCGGCAGCGGTGTCGTCCCCCAGTTTCGTGGCATAAGCGCGCACACAGCCGTAACCGGCAATTTCATAGTGTTCTACGCGCTGGGCGGCGGCGATAAGTGCGGCGTCCTTGAGGGACTCGGTCATGTCCTCTTCAATGACTTCGCCGCCTTCTTTGACGAGGCCTTCCATTGCTTTGCATTTCTTGCCTGAAGCTTTCTCACCCATGTGCTCGCAAATTTGCTCGATGCGCTGGGCGTGGCCGCGAGTTTTCTCCAAGTGTTCTTCGAACGCCGAGGCTAATTCTTCGGAGGACGCGGCTTTCGCCATCTTGGGTAGAGCTTTGATGAGCTGCTGTTCGGCGTTGTACAGATCCTGCAGCTGTTCGAGGTAGAGTTCGCGTAACGATTCGATTTTCATGGTGTGCCTCCAGTGAAATTTTTGTTAGACGGAAGTGGATGGCGCAGATTATTAGCATTTCCAACAAATCATTCCGGTCACCGTGACCCAACCGCGACTGCTTTGGTGCAGAGGCGAGAAGCAGAAGCCAGCTATTGACCAGCTCCTGCTCGGAAGGTGGGCACAATTGAAGAGAACAATCTCATACAACGAAACTAGACAAAAGCGGGGCCAAGCAAAATCCCCGCGACCTTGTACTTGTTTTGCGGAACTCCTGTAGGCATGGGAAATCGCGCGACAACGGGGCGATGCAACGCGATTCCGCAGCGAGCGCAGCTAGTCCTTTTTGTTACCTGCTGATAGTACAGCAACTTACCCAAACAACTAAGGCTCGAACTCGATAGAGGACGATGGTCCACCCCCGTTAGTCTCGCCACAATGGATGCGGGCGAACATTGGTGAATGCGCTTCCGTTCGATCGCGATTTGATAAAAGGAGAACCAAGTGAATAATCCATCAACCGCGGCCAACATAAACCGGATTGGTCCGGAGCTCATCCAGCGTGCACAGCAGGGGGATTCGGACGCCTTTGCGACTTTGTTTCACTCTCACAAGACGCGGGTTTACTCATTATGCTTGCGGATGACGAATAACGCCGCTGAGGCAGAAGATCTCGCTCAGGACGCATTCCTTCAGGTATTCCGCAAGCTCTCGACGTTTCGGGGCGACTCAGCCCTTTCAACGTGGCTCTACAGGATCGCGGTCAACACCGTGCTGATGCACTTCCGCCGAAAGTCGCCTTATCGAATTTCTTTGGACGAGCCTATTAAAGGGGATGAAAACGGAAAGCCCGCTCGCCGCGAATATGGAGCGAGAGATGGACGCTTGGATACATCTGTAACTCGCGTTGCGTTGACGCGAGCAATCAGCGAACTTCCCGAGGGCTACCGGTCAATCTTCCTGTTGCATGAGGTAGAAGGCTATCAACATCGCGAGATTGCGAAGATGCTCGGCTGTTCTGTAGGTACCTCGAAATCGCAACTGCACAAAGCCAAGCTACGGATACGGGAACTTCTGAGCACCACCTCTCCGGCTGAGGTGCGGAATTCTCGAGCAATAGCGGGCACGTCCCTTGCCGGTAAAGAGGCTACTTTGGCCGTGGTGGGCACACAAGCGGCGATACCGATCCCACGGACACGGGCGCGCTACAGAATTGCGCCCGCGCCGATCGCTTTGACGGCGGCAGCAGCCTAGCAGCCTATCGAAGGCTGTGTTCTCTTTAGCGTTTCCTAGGGTATGACGGTATGCCTTCTAAGGTTTTGAGTGGATAGATGGGGAAAATGTCCACCGCTAAACTTTGGTTGACGACAATAATTCCTGGTGCTCAGTTCGGGCACAGAAGAGGTTTTGCATGAAAACGACGAAATATCTCATGGTGTTGACGACACTAGCCCTGCTGTTCACCAGTTTGACCTGGGCCGACGACGACAAGAACGAATCGGACATCAGTAAGCGCATCGACAAGTCCGCGGCTGTTTTGCAGGAAGTCATGGCCACTCCGGACCATGCAATTCCGGACAAGATTTTGGACGGTGCCAATTGCATCGCGGTTATCCCGTCTTTGGTGAAAATCGCGGTCGGATTCGGCGGAGAGCACGGTAAGGGCGTCGCGACCTGCCGGACCGCACATGGATGGAGCGCGCCGCTTCCAATCGACATAACAGGCGGAAGCTGGGGACTACAGCTCGGTGGCCAAGCGATCGATCTCGTTCTGGTTTTCATGGGTCACGGTGGAATGGAACATTTAATGTCTGACCACTTCAAGGTTGGTGGCGACGCGTCGGCTGCTGCGGGACCCGTGGGGCGAGATGCCGCTGCGGATACGGATATCAAGATGAGCGACAAGATCTTGACTTACTCCCGCGCACGCGGTCTGTTTGCCGGCGTAGATCTCTCGGGAACGGTTGTAAAGCAGGATAAAGACGAGACGAGACTGTTGTTCGGCGGGAAATTGGATTCGCCCAACGCCATTCTGACAGGAAAAGTTGCGCCGCCGCCGGCCAGCGAACCGCTGCTATCTGTGCTTAGAAAAGTCTCGGAAGAAGCGAGGGGTCGGGAACGCGCTTCAAAATAACTTGAGTCACACGCATATCGACAACAGTGCGGGGATAAGAGCCAGGTTTACCTGGCTCTTATTACAAACTTTCTACGATAAGGAGCTAACTTAAATGTATACGATTCTGCTGATCGTCCTGGTGCTGCTCTTGGTTGGCGCCCTACCGACTTGGCCCTACAGCACCGGCTGGGGGTATTACCCGAGCGGCGGCTTGGGTCTGGTTTTAGTCATCGTCCTGGTACTGGTACTGATGGGACGAGTTTGAGGTTGCACGATACACCGCGGTTGCAAAGAAACTGAAAGGTGTCGTCCTGAGCGGACGCAGAAGGCGATCGGGAACTCCGCACTGGCGGATTTCGTGATCGCCTTTTTCTTGGCGGCAAGGCGGCCCGATGTCTGCCAACCCCTTTCTTCGAGCGCTTGATTGAGCGAGCCTGAGAAAGGTTGGAATTCTTCCGCTCGAGATTTGGGGGCTTCCCTGTATTGCTGGGTGAATGCAGAGAGCGTAACTTTTGCAGTAAAGGGCGGCTCATGGTTGGATTTTCGGCTGAAAAACCCGCAATTCGGATTCTCGTCGTTGACGACAATCCCTCGGTCAGGCGCTATCTGCGCGGCGTTCTCGAGCAACACGACAATTGGCACGTGTGCGACGAAGCGCGGAATGGGCGGGAGGCGGTGGATCGATACCGCAAGATCCAGCCGGACGTGATTGTGCTGGACTTCCAGATGCCCGAGATGAACGGCTTGGATGCCGCTCGGGCGATTGCGCAACACTCTCCCGAAATACCGATCCTGATCGTTACACTCTATCTCTCTCGCCAACTTTCTGAGGAAGCTAAGAAAGCCGGTGCCAGGGGGGCATGCGCCAAGACAGACGTCAGCTCGGTGGTGGATGGGGTGGGGGCGCTCTTGCGGCAAGAAACGTACTTCCCTAATTGACTGTTGAGCGTGAGCTTAAGGCTTTAGTCGGCAACGGCTAGTCGCGCTGAATGTTCCGGTTGCGCTATCGGCAGAGTAACCGATATAAGCGTGCCAGGGGTGCAGGACTGAATAATCAGGTGGCCGCCGAGATCGCGAATACGCTCTCTCATCCCAGCCAATCCAACTCCTGAATTCGTTCCGGTTGAACGAAAGGAATCCAACAATTCTGGAGCGATTCCCTTTCCGTAGTCCCTCACCGTAAGAATCGCATAGTCTCGCGAAAGTTCCAGCGTGACATCGGCCTTGGAACTACTCGAGTGCCGATGGATGTTGGTTAGACTTTCCTGCAGAACGCGAAATAGCCCCAGAGCGACGGGTTTGGGTAAGCGAGCAACATCATCGGGCAATTGGAGTTTCACTTCAATCCCGCTGCGCTGTGAGAAACCCTCCAGATACCAGGTTGCAGCGGAAGCAAGTCCGGCCTCGTCGAGGAGGGGCGGGTGAAGCAGATGCGAAATAGTACGTGTCTCCGATATGGACTGATCGAGAAGATGGATGGCCTCCGCGAGGAAGTCGTCTTTGCGCTGCTTGGCAAATAATTCAAGATTCATCTTCACGCCAACCAGATATTGGCCCAGACTATCGTGAAGCTCGCGGGAGAACTTGCGACGCTCTGCATCCTGCAGCTGCAGCAAGCGCCCGGTCAGGTGGCGTAAGGAATCTTCGCTGGCACGCGCGTTCTGTTCTGCCTGTTCGCGGGCGTTCAGTTCTGTTGACAAAAGACGATAGTGAACGGCGAGCAATTCGAGAGCCAGGATGAATGCCACAGCCAGAATCCCGACCGTGAGTACAAAGAGCCGGTGGGTAGTCCGTTCGCGACCGATGAATAATCGGTCTTCCTGAGCCCGCATCTGGTCATTCAGCGAGGTCATTTCAGAAGATAGAGGGACGCCGCGACGGTCAAAGTCGGCTTGGGACTCGGTATCATGGGGCGCGCGTTTCTTCAGCTCGATCGACGCTCGCAGGAGTTCGACTCGGCTCGTGGTCACAGTTTGCAAACGTGAACAGAGATCTCTTTGCGTTTGGTTATCGCGAATCAGGCCTTTCAAATTAGACAACTTTCGGGGAATTTCGGGGACAGCTTCTTCGAATTGAGTCAAGAAATCGGAATTCCCCGAAATTATGTAGCCACTACGAGCCCGTCCGGCCTTGACATAGGCCGAATCGATGTCGCCCAGAGCAACACGAACCTCCAGACTATGATTGACCCATTTTTCGCTAACGAGGAGGCGGTCGATCGCAACGTAAGCGGCTAATGCGCTGAGAAGCAGCATCATTACCGCTGACGCGAATGCTACTTGCGCCTTTTTGCGAGGACCCATAATTCACCAAATTCAGCGATTGCGAACCACCGCGAAACCCGCCTTGCGGAAACCGCTCCTCCGTGGATGGAAGAGGCGTGCAGCGGGAAACATAACGGTGATTGGTCCCCAGTTTATCTCACAGAGGGGTTTCCTACGCTGACCCAGTCGTCGCATTTAGGTACAAGTGTGTAGCCGACTACAGGATCTGCTGTATTCGCCCACGGGCTTCTTCTAGATATAAATTTGTCGGGGAGCTCGGGGTTCCGTTTGCCAATTACTTGAGAGGTCCTAAGGTAGCAACAATCGGCGCGGGGTCGCGCTTATTTCACGATTTGTGACTTTTTGTGCAAGGCGAACGAATTGTCGTCCCTCACGGAGGTGAGCCATGAAGTTGCGTATCTTGATCGCTGACGACCACGAAGTAGTACGCCGTGGGCTCTGTAATCTTTTACAAGCCCGCACTGATTGGGAGATCTGCGGCGAGGCGCAAGACGGGCGCCAAGCCGTGGATATGGCGAAGCAGTTGAAACCAGACGTCGTAATCTTAGACATCGGCATGCCCAATCTCAACGGTTTGGCGGCCACGAGACAAATCGCTCAACAGAACCCGCAGGCAAAGATCATCGTGCTGACGATCACCGACTCTGACCAAGTGATCCGCGAGGCGCTGGATGCTGGGGCGCGTGGTTTCGTTCTGAAATCGGACGCGGCGCGGGATTTGGTATCGGCCGTCGAGGCGCTGCAACGTCACCGCATGTTTTTCACTCCACGCGTGAACGACATGGTATTGGCCGGGTTTCTCGATAAAGGCTACAGGCCCGCAGAGGACGAATTACCTCACTTGCCGAAGCTTACGCCGCGTGAACGAGAGGTGATCCAGCTTCTGGCCGAAGGGAAAAGCTCGAAAGAAGTGGCGTGCCTGTTGAATTTGAGTACGAAAACCGCGGAAACCCATCGCAGTAACATTATGCGCAAACTCGATTTTCACTCGATTCGCGACCTGGTCGTGTATGCCGTGAAAAACGACATTATCCAGGTTCAAATGCCGGTTACGATGATGACGCCGATTACTGGAGAACGATCAGTAGCCTAGCAGGCCTGAATAATTCCGGGCGACAGACAAAAGAAAAAGGGAACCAAATTACCGGTTCCCTGCAAGTATTCTTCTCAGCGAGCGCGAGTTAGCTAGCTCGAGGAAGGTCGACCTTCTCGCCAGCTGAACTTGCCTCACTGCTCGACGCGATGTCTTGGGCGCCAGTTGCTTCCAGAATCAGCTTGGCTCGTTTCGTCCAATCGGAACTGTCGGAGTGAACCGAAAGAAGGATGCCGCCGTCTTTCACGCGGCCTTCATAGCGCTTCGCTTCATACTCAGGAATTCCCAGTCCCACGAGCGCACCGGCGACGCCAAGAACGGTCCCGGCAACTCCCGCACCCGCGAGAGCAGCCATAACTGGACCGGCGGCAATAAAAGGTCCTAAGCCGGGGATCGCGAGAGCACCAACACCTACCAACCAACCCATAGCTCCGCCCAAAACTACGCCCGTGCTAGCGCCCGCAGTTGCGCCCTCGGGTGCTTTCGTGCCTTTCTCGTGTGCGAAATCTCGCGTTCCCGCGCTCTCGGGAAAGAGGACCGAGATATCGCGATTACTGAATCCCGCAGCTTTAAGGCCGTCGACCCCGCTTTCCACAGTGGCGTAACTCGGATAAATACCGAAAACCGCGGTGTTCTTATCAGACATAAATTTTCTCCTTCGTTACTGCTCGGGTTGAATTGCTGGATCCTTGTTCGATTTGGTCTTCACACAGGTAGCCTACGGGCTGGAAGTCTGCGGTCCAATCCCCTCAAGTACCTAGTCGAATTGCGGATTTCCATGTAGGCGAAGAAAAGCCGCGAAGGCGGGGGAGTGTTCGAGAATAGCGTTAACTGCTAAGGCATCGAATGCATAAACGCGGCAACCACCAGCGTCACAAGTCCGATCAGGAAAACCAGCCCACTACCAGCTAACACGATCTCGCTGATTAAGTCAGGACGCATCAGGTCATCTCGGCTCATTTTTGCTCTCCCTATCGGAGACATTAGACGCGAGAAAGCGGTGGCAGAGGTGTGGTTAGGCGATGTTAGCACCCCGTCTACAGGAACCGCAGTATGCGCGGGACCTCAAAAGAGGCGCTATCGATTCTTGCCGACTTCCGGGTGTTCGTCTTTATGGCCAAAGTCGGTGCCGAAGTGGGGTTCGGACTTGGTGCCTGTGATCTTGAAAGGAACCTCTGTGCCGGCACCATCCTTGCTGAAGAATGGGTCGGCCGGCTTTAGCAGAATCGACTTCCAACCCGTGACCATCTGTGAAAGCTTGGCATCCATAAAGGCTTTCCCATGAAAATCGAACTGGTTCCCATCCAAGCTGTAGGTTCCGGAAAGCTTCACATGAGTGCCGGGAACCTGAAAACTCAACTGTGAAAATGAGAGAAGACCATTGGTCAGGGTGAAGCTGCCTGCCATGTCGGAGCGCACGTTGTCGGGTATGTTGTCCTTAGCAAGTTTAGGTTTGCCCTGGCTTCTCATACTGATGGCGTCCACTTTCCCCTGGATTTTGTCATTTGTAAAATGAGCTTGCGCGACTTGAAAACGTCCCGCCAGGCGCAAGCGATTCGCGACATCAGGTTCTCCTGGCGGAAGATCGAATTTCGTTTGCAGACGCACAGTGCCGGTCATGATTGGCGGATCGGTTCGCACCGCGAGCCTCAATATGTCTTCGATTTTTCCGCCCGCGATGGAAACGTCCAATTTGACATCATGGCCATTTGGATTTTTCGTTCGTACAACGGCACCACTCGCGACTAGCCACGAATTCAGAATTCTGGCCTTCACTGGCTGAAGATAGGTGTCGCCACTCGTTCCGTCTACGATGGCGTGAAAGTCTGTATGCAAAGGCACGCTTCTACCGCTGGTCGCAATTCGAAAGTCTGGGGTGTCGGTTGCGCCATCCACAACAATTTTGTCGAGAACGCCTTCATACTTCCCCGTGGAGGATAAAATGCCACCAATTCCTTTGATCGTACCTAAATCAGCGTGGTCAAACGAATAGGTGCCACTCACCGGGGTATCGCGAGGACTCTCGGCCTGCCAGGGCCCGAACAATCCGCTCGAGAGAATCTCTCCCACTGGCTTGGGATTCGTGAGTTTTGCCTCGAAGTGCATGGGCGAACCAGAGCCGATCTCGGTCATCGTCAGGTTGGCTATATCAAACTCAAGCGGCAGCTTACCGGGTCGTAGCGTATTGATGATTAATTGGGTTTGATCGAAGACAAGCCGATCAACAACAATCTCAATCTTTCCCTGCTGACTCTCGCTATGCCGCCACTCTTTGCGCTGCTCTCGGGGAGGCAAATTCAACTGCAATGCTTTTACGTACACAGTGTTAACGTGCTTCGGTGTCCGTAAGAAGTCGCGGATTCCCATGCTGAAGCGAAACCCAGCAACGCTGATGATGGGTTGAAAACCGGGCTCATGATTATTGGGGTCGGCGTCCCCAAAAATACGCAACCCGCTCCCCCAAACCTGGAAGCCTCCGAGAACCGCGACGTGGAAGTCGTCAAGTTCAACTTTGCTCTTGAATCTCGTCGAGAGGGTTTCGATCACGAGTGTGCGCAAGGTCGGCGTCGCACGGGCTAACACAAAGAAAGTTGCAACGGCCCCCACGGTGAGTAGCAGAAAAATCCCGGCGAGCCATTTCCAAAGTCGATTGCGACCGCTTTTACGGAATTGGTTTTGCTCACTCTCTGTCATGTTAGGCTTTCCGTTTCCAGAAACCGTCGAAGAACCGTCTAGAACAGATGCAAAAGAGGCCTGATCCGGCGTTAGGTAGATCCGAATCGATGTAAAAGTTCAATGCCCAATTTGAATTTCGACGTCTCCGCTTCGGTGGCCCGAGTTTTTGTCGGCCCCTATTACGTCAACGCGTATTTCGTGGCCATCGCGGCGGACGCAAAGATCAACCGATTGATCTCCAACCTTTAGTCCAGTTAACTCTAGTCGATCCACGCTTGGGGGAAGCTGGGGCGCAGCAAATTCAACGACGTTTCTAGCGGAGTCTACGGTTATTCCGAGACATGATTCCAGCAACATATACGGACTGGCCGCGGCCCAAGCTTGGGGAGAGCACGCTACCGGGTAGAGCGTTGGACCCTCCGCCTCAGATCGTTTGTGAAAGCCACAGAAGAGCTCGGGCAAGCGATTCAATTCCATGAACCAACTCGCTTCGTATAATCCTTCGAGCACCCTAAGAGCTTCTTCGCGATATCCGTAACGGGCGAAGCCCGCTGCGATGATGGCGTTATCGTGGGGCCACACGGACCCATTGTGGTAGGACATCGGGTTGTAACGCACTTCGTCGCTGGCAAGAGTGCGAATTCCCCATCCGCAAAATAATTCTTCGCTCATCAACGTTCGAACGAGGCGGCCGGCCTTCGGTTGAGATGCGATCCCGGTCCACAAGCAATGCCCGGCATTGGAGGAGCGCACGCGGCAGGGCTTTTTCGCGCCGTCAAGGGCTAGAACATAAGTTTCCAGTTCTTCATCCCAAAAAGCCCTCTCAAAACCACTTTTGAGCGATTCCGCTTTTTGTTCCTGTTGTTCAGCAAGATCTGACTGCCCAAGTTCTCTGGCGATGCGGGCCACCGACAATCGCGCGGCGTAGACGTAGCCTTGGACCTCGCACAAAGCGATGGGCGCCCAAGCGAGTGTGCCATCGCGATGAAACACGGAATCAAACGAGTCTTTCCACCCCTGCTGACTCAAGCCGTTTTCGTTCTTAGCTTGATACTCGACGAAACCGTCGCCATCAACGTCGCCGTAACTGTCGATCCAGTCGAGCGCCGCTTGGATGTTCGGCCAGATTTCCTGAATAAAGGATAGGTCGTCGGAGCGATCAAGATAGTCTCCGGCCAGCATGATAAACAGAGGCGTCGAATCGACACTTCCGTAGTAGAGGCCGAAAGGCACTTCTTTGAGGTTTGCCATTTCGCCTCTACGCATCTCATGCAAAATCTTTCCTGGCTCGGCCTCTTGTTCGGGAACGACACTTGTAGCTTGTTTACCAGCCAAATATTTCAATACGCTTCGCGCGATTCCAGGAGCCGCCCAGAGACACTCCCTCGCCGTCAAGATGCCGTCTCGACCGAAAACCGTGTTGAACCAGGGAACGCCAGCGTAGGGGTAGTCTCCTTCCGGATTCCCGTTGATCATCATCATCACATCGGCTTCCGAGCGAGAAAGCCACGAATTGAAGCGAGCGTCAGAAGTGGTGGCGCGGCAAAACTGCAGCCGGACCTGCTCTAACGCGGCTAGAGCTTCGTTCATCGCCGCATCAAAATCCACGGTCGTTCGACGAGGCTCTTGTTCGCAGTTGATCACGATGGAAATCGTGGATTCCTCTTTGGGTTGAAGACTGAGCCGGAAGTCCGCGGAATTCTCGGATATGCGCTCGGGACGCGGAGTAAATTGGAGAATCGTGCGACGAACGCGCCCGTCGAGTCCACGGTAAGCAAGCACGACCGAATCGTCATTCACGATCGGGGAAAGGAGTTCGCCGATCTTCTCCCGTTTGGTTCCGCGAACTTGAAAAATGTCGGCGTAGTCGGCGGCGAAATCGAGGCTTATCCACGTTTCGACGGAAGACAGAGAGAAATTGCAAAGTCTCAGCCGGTCGTAAGAACTACTCTGCCAAAGGAATTTGGAGCGGAAAAGATGAGCCGAGCCGCGCGGCAGAATGAGACCGCTCGCCCCATAAACGTCTGGGTTCATCATATCGAGGGTCAGGAAGGCGTTGTCGCTCTGGATGGTTGAACGCAGCAGTTGGGGCATCTTGTCGCCCATCCGCAGAGCGAACCTTGAAAGATGCCGAGTGCCTTGATGGTATAGGCCTTGTTCTCCAAGGCCGATGGATTCGACGTCGCCTACACGATTGAAGACTGCAAAGGTGCTGCCATATTTGAGGACGCGGGTTCGATCATCTGCGAGCGAGGAAGTGGCTAGAACATAAAACTGATTCTCAACTTGGATGACGTCTTCCAAATCAGGCGGCACCCTCCAGCAGTGATTCTTCTTCGATCTCAGAGGGAACGCTGAGTTTCGTGACATGCAAAGGCATGCTCTTTTCAATCAGACGCTCGTAGAGCTTTACGTAATCGTTGGCCATGCGGCGCGCAGTGAAACGCTTTTCGAAGGCGGCACGGCATGCGGCGCGAGACATGGATCGAACGCGGGCTACGGCAAGAGCAGCTTCTTCGACGGAATCGACCACCACGCCACTCACGCCGTCTTCGATCACTTCGGGGACGGACCCGTGGCGGAATGCAATGGTGGGCGTGCCGCAGGCCATAGACTCAATCATATTCAGGCCGAATGGCTCGGGCCAATCAATAGGCGCGAGGCATGCCACCGCATTTCCAAGAAAGTCGCCCTTCTGTTGATCTCCGATTTCGCCGATGAAATCGATGTTCTGCTGATTGAGGAGCGGCTTAATAGCGTTTTCGAAATAGTCTTTGTCGGACCGGTCGACCTTGGCGGCGATTTTCAGCGGCATGCCGGCACGCACAGCAATCTCGATAGCACGATCTGGACGTTTTTCCGGAGAAATCCGTCCGATAAAAGCCAGATACTCTCCCGGGCCGCGGTGAAAGCGCAAGGAACGCTCAGGAAGACCGTGATAAACATTACCGATCCAATTCGCATCGGGCAGGGGGCGACGCTGTGCGCGAGAAATCGAAACTACGGGGGTGTCGCTGAATTCGTCGTAGATCGGGACTAGATCCGGCAGATCCAAACGGCCATGCAGGGTCGTCAGGTGATTCAGGCGCCATTCCCGACAGAGGGAAAAGTGGAGATAGTCGGTGTGAAAATGGACGACGTCGAACTCTCGCCTTCTTTTTCTCAGCTGTTCCAACATCAGAATGTGTGGGGCGAGATAGTCACGAACTTCGGGGCTGGTGCGGAGAGATTTCGCACATCCAGGGACTAATTTCGCGTTGGTTCGAGAGTCGCCGCTGGCAAAGAGAGTGACATTGTGTCCGAGACGAACTAACTCTTCGGTGAGCCATGAGACGACGCGTTCGGTACCACCATACCCAGGCGGCGGAACCGTTTCATACAGGGGAGCAACCTGAGCAATATTCATGAGAGTAAAGAGCACGTAACACTATCAAATGTATGAGACAAGGACACTTCAAACAATCGGGGTAATGCTGTAGCGTTCGGTGGCATATCTTGACGCGTCGAAGCGGGGGATGGTTCCCCTGAAGTTGTTTGTAGGAACCTACCGTACGAACTCGTCCCCCGCTCGTCATCTAAACAACTGACACTTGCTTGGCTTCCCCGACGCTCTCGAATTTCGCTTAAGCTGCTTTGCGGGTCGGCGCGGCCTTTAGAGAAGCCTGACGCCGATTTTGTTTTCCGCGGGTCGCGGCCGACTTCTTCGCCTGGCGCGAAAGAGCTTGATGGCTTGTCGTGCTCTTCGGTTCTTTCTTAAGAGCACCTTCGACGGCTCGGGACCGTCTGGCGGAGGTCTTAGCGCGGCCCTTTCCTTTCTTAGACGCTGCCGTATCTTGCTCGGCTTTCTTCCGCAAAGAGGAGGACCCTTTCGGCGGAGCCAACTTGACGCCTGCCCGGCGCGCCTTGGACAGGCCGATCGCGATGGCTTGTTGGGGCGAACGAGCGCCGTGTTTGCCCTCCCGAACATGATGGATTTCTTCGCGTACAAATTCTCCCCCTTGGGTCGAAGGCGACTTCCCTTCTCGCTTGTCGTCCTCGGCTCGTTCCAACGTCTCTCGATCCGGCATCGCAATTCTCCTTTCGGTTCGCCGCGTCACGCAGCCTTACGGTGAGCAAACTTGTCTTGAGCCTTTTGTTTTGACGGATTCGCTTCGACAATAGGTCTTAGCTTTTTCCAATTCGGTGCGGCGTTCGCGGCTGAGACCGCGTCCGGCGCGGCTTATAAAATAGTTCAACATTCGCATCCTTGAGGCAGGGCCTTTTGGCGAAACTTTTTTAGACGCCAGCGCGTTCGCAATCGCGCTGGCGCTTTTTTTGAAAAGCCCTGGCTCTGGATGGGTTGAGTCTGTAGTTACCGTCGCAACCCACCGTTTGCTGTTCCCGTTCGCTCTGTTCGTTTTAAACTTGGCCATCCAATGCACTGTCTGACTTCGCCAAGAAAGTAGCTATTGCGAAGAGGTCGGTTGGGTTGAACTCCGCGCTTGGAGCACCTTGGGAGCGATACCTTGCGCGTCCTTCAGATGATCCCGGAGCGTAGGCAACGTTTGCGTGGCGAAATTCTTAACGTCCGCATCGTGTCCAGTATTGCTCTCGGATTGGAAGGCCGCGATATCCTGTTTGTGGTCCTTCAACATGTCTTTCATGTAGGCCTTGTCAAATTGATCGCCTGAGAGTTTCGACAGCTGATCTTTTGTTGCTTTCTGCTTTGCATTCGGCTCCTGGGGCAGGGTGACGCCTTTGGCGGAGGCCAACTCTTTCAGTTTGTCGTTTGCCTTGCTGTGATCGTCTACCATCCGCTGTCCGAATTTCTTAACCTCGTCGCTGGAGGCGTTCTGGACGGCCAACTTCCCGAGTTCCACTTCGGCAATGCCGCCCTGCGCGGCCTCTTTCATAAACCTCTGATCCGACATGCCAGGCTTGGCAGAATTACCCGAGGTCGCGCCAGTACCCATCGGGGTGGCATCTTGTTGCGCAACGGCCAAAGTTAAAAAGCCAGCCGCGGTCAAACCTATCAAACTCCGATACAACGTTTTAGTCATGGTGACTCCTTCGTAGGATGTAGTCCATCTTCGACGAGAGTAAAAGGAGCGGAGATGCGCTTCAATCGGGAATGGCCTTCATTCCGGCTAGGAGGGTTCTGTACCCACTCGCGGGAGCTTTGAAGGTGAAGGGCAAGCTCAGCCAACCACATTTTTCCGGAGCGCATCGAACTCGGCTAGCCTGCTGGTTTAACAGATACGATAGGAAATTCCAATGCCATCGACCTATGACGGAAATGTTCCAACCCGGCCCTTTGGGCGCTCGGGCGACAAGGTTTCCATTCTCGGTTTTGGAGGCCATCACCTCGGAGAGGCCGCGGACGAAAAAACGGCGGTTGAAATCGTCCATCACGCCGTGGACGGCGGGATCACGTTTTACGACAACTGCTGGGAGTACCGCCGAGGAAAGACGGAAGTCTGGATGGGAGCGGGGCTAAAAGGACGTCGCGACAAGGTGTTCTTGATGACCAAGACGTGCCCGCACGGCCGCGATGCAAGCGTCGCACTTACGATGCTGGAAGAATCTTTGCGCCGCCTGCAAACCGATCATCTGGATCTTTGGCAAGTTCACGGCATGGCTTTTGAAAACGATCCAGACCTTTTTATCCGCCCGAACGGCGCGGCGGAGGCGCTAGAGAAAGCAAAGAAAGACGGCAAAGTACGATATGTCGGATTTACTGGGCACCAAAACCCCAGGGTCCATCTCGGTATGCTGCAAACGGGTTTCAAGTTTGACGCCGTGCAAATGCCGTTGAACGCTTTCGATGCTAGTTTCCGGAGCTTTGAACAACAAGTGCTGCCGGAACTCAATCGGCGGGGGATTGCAGTCCTGGGCATGAAACCCCTGAACGGTCACGGGGAGGCAATCAAGAATGGCGTGATCACGGCAGAGGAAGCGCTACGCTATGCGATGAGCTTGCCGGTCGCGACAACGATCACCGGGATGGACAGTTTGGATGTCCTGCATCAAAACCTACAGATTGCGCAGGCGTTCAAGCCGTTTACCGAGGCAGAAATGGACGCACTTCGCGAGCGCTGCAAACAAGAGGCAGCGGATGGCAGGTATGAACTTTACAAGTTGTCGCTGAAGTTCGACAACCCAGAAGCCCGCTTGGCTCACGGTTTCCCGCTCGACACGCAGCAGTCTGAAGTAAAAGACATGTTGGGAGCGGCGCAGAATACGGGGCACCCGTTTCCAGAAAAGCAGTTTTAGGAGTTGCACGAATGGAAAGCAAGTACGATTTAAATCGCCGCAAATTTATTAAGGGAGCGGCACTCCTAGGGGCAGCGCCCATGATCTCCGGAGGCAGCATGGCGCAGCAACAGAAAACTCAAACCCAGATTCCTTCGGGCATAATCCCCAAGAAGCAGTTTGGGAAAACGGGAGTACAAGTCTCGGCCATGGGGCTCGGTGGTTATCATCTGGGATCGGCGGAGACGGATCAGGCTGCGACTGAGATTGTCGCTAAGGCAATTGATTATGGCGTGACTTTCTTTGATAACGCGTGGGAATACCACGACGGACTAAGCGAAGAGAGGTTAGGGAAAGCTTTGCGCGGGAAACGCGACGAAGTTTTTCTGATGACGAAGGTCTGCACTCACGGCCGGGATAAGAAGTTGGCGATGCGCATGTTGGAAGAGTCTTTGCGTCGCTTACAGACGGATCATCTGGAGCTCTGGCAGATTCATGAAGTCGTATACGACAATGATCCCGAGTTGATTTTCGTTGCCGACGGGGCAGCCGAGGCTCTGTCAGCCGCGAAGCAGCAAGGCAAGGTACGATTCGTTGGCTTCACGGGCCACAAAGATCCTGAAATTCATCTCAAGATGCTGTCGCACGATTTTCCATTCGATTCCGTGCAAATGCCGCTCAACTGCTGCGACGCGACGTTCCGCAGCTTCGAAACGCATGTCTTGCCTGAGGCAAACCGGCGCGGGATTGCGGCTCTTGGAATGAAAAGCCTGGGCGGGAGCGGCGAACTCGTGCGTCATGGCGCGGTAACTCCCGAAGAAGGCCTGCGCTATGCCATGAGCCTGCCCGTCGCCACCACGATCAGCGGCGTCGACACGATGCAGGTGCTGGAACAAAACCTTCAGGTCGCGGTGAATTTCAAGCCGCTCGCAACGTCAGAGATGCAGGGACTGCGCGACCGGTGCCGAATCTTGGCCGGGGACGGCCGACTGGAACTTTTCAAAATGACGACTAAGTACGATGGCAAGATCGGGAGGCAGCAACACCACTTCCCAACGGTACAAGAACTTCCCCTCTAGAACGGTTTCTAAGCCTTTCCCCCTCGGCGAGATCGCGATCGTCTCTTCGAAGCACTTGTAGAATGGATCTTCGACGATTCGCGGTTGGGGACGATTCGTTGAGGAAGTCCCGCTCATTTGTATTTCTGCTTGTATCTCTGCGATTTTTGGCCCCTGTCGCTACAGACAAACCCTTATGTACACTTCAACAAGCAGCCATCTACCGTAGTTCAGAAACTTATTTGTGTATCGAGCCAACAGGGTCGGTGCGGCCAAGTTTCATCCAGTCAAAATAATGCCTTATCAGACTCAAACTATCGTATGGCCCGGGCGTCCGTATCCACTGGGATCTACTTGGGACGGCGAAGGCGTCAACTTTGCTCTCTATTCAGAGCACGCGGAAAAGGTCGAGCTTTGTCTTTTCGATGGTTCCGGAAAACGTGAGACAGCGCGCGTTGTGCTTCCTGAACAAACTGACATGGTCTGGCACGGGTATCTTCCTGAAGCGCGGCCAGGGCAATTGTATGGTTATCGCGTGTACGGTCCTTATGCTCCCGAACAGGGGCACCGCTTTAACCACCACAAACTTTTGCTTGATCCCTACGGCAAACAACTGCAAGGAGCGCTGAACTGGACCGACTCGCACTTCGGCTACAGGGTTGGCAACAAACTGGAAGATTTGTCTTTTGACCGGCGCGACAATGCCGCCGGCATGCCGAAAAATCGGGTGATCGATTCTGCCTTTACGTGGGGCACGGATGCGCCGCCCAAAATTCCATGGCACGAAACTCTGATTTACGAACTTCACGTTAAGGGATTCACAAAATGCCACCCGGATGTTCCGGAAAGCTTGCGGGGCACTTATGCTGGGTTAGCGACGGCACCCGTGATTGAATACCTGACTCGCCTGGGCGTTACATCCATCGAACTTATGCCGGTCCATAGCTTCGTCGATGATCGTCAGCTTGTCGACCGTGGCCTGCGCAATTACTGGGGGTATAGCTCGATCGGATTTTTCGCGCTCGAACCGCGCTATCTCGCCACGAGCTCGATCCGCGAGTTTAAGACGATGGTGAAGACTCTTCATTCTGCCGGATTGGAGGTCATCCTCGACGTTGTCTACAACCATACGGCGGAAGGCAATCACCTCGGGCCAACTTTGTCGCTGAAGGGTATCGACAACAGTACTTACTACCGCCTGGTGGGGGACAATCCTCGTTATTACATGGATTACACCGGCACAGGAAACACGCTAAACATGCGGCATCCGCGCGTTCTGCAGCTGATCATGGACAGTTTGCGCTACTGGGTGCTGGAGATGCACGTCGATGGTTTCCGCTTCGACCTCGCGGCCACTCTTGCGCGCGAACTCCATGAAGTCGATCGTCTCGGCGCGTTTCTCGACATCATCCATCAGGATCCGGTTCTCTCGCAAGTGAAGCTGATTGCGGAGCCGTGGGATCTCGGCGAAGGCGGCTATCAAGTCGGAAACTTTCCGGTTGGATGGGCGGAGTGGAATGATCGCTATCGCGACACCGTACGCTCTTTCTGGAAAGGCGATAGCGGGACAGTTGGGGACTTAGCTTATCGCCTAACTGGCTCCAGCGACCTTTATGCTCACAGCGGGAGACGACCATACGCCAGCGTCAATTTCATTACGGCCCATGATGGCTTCACGCTTCAGGATCTGGTGAGTTACAACGACAAACACAACGAAGCGAACGGCGAAGACAATCGGGACGGGAATAACAATAATCGGAGTTGGAATTGCGGTGTGGAGGGTCCGACCGATGATCCCAACATTCTCGCTCTGCGCGCGAAACAGAGACGGAATTTTCTCGCGACCCTGATCCTATCGCAGGGAGTTCCGATGATGTATGCCGGAGATGCGCTCGGGCATTCGCAAAACGGTAATAACAACGCCTACTGTCAAGACAATGAGATCAGCTGGCTGAATTGGTCTGAGCGGCCCCATGATCGTGACCTGGTGGCATTTGTACAGCGCATGATCAATTTGCGGAAACGGCATCCCATCTTTCGCAGGAAACGATTCTTTCAGGGTCGGCCCATTAAAGGTGCGACGGTCAAAGATGTACTATGGTTGAATTCTGCCGGGAATGAAATGAGCGAAGATGAGTGGCGCGATCCTTCGGTTCGATGCCTGGGAATGATTCTTTCCGGTCAGGGACTGAATGAGACGGATGAGCGGGGCCGGAAACTTACCGATGAAAACTTTCTTGTATTATTCAACGCGAACCATGAGGACGTCGGATTTACGCTTCCGGTGACGCGTCCCGGGGTGCGCTGGAGCGCATGGATGGATACCTCGCGCGAAGAGGGGTTGCGACCGGCTGACACCTACGATTCGGGTCTTCCCTACCCTTTGCAGGCACGCTCGATGGTGGTTCTGATGGAGCGGCGCAAGAACGGCAAGAAAGAAGAGCCGAATGAAGCGCCGTCATGAGATGCCGTTTGGCGCCGAGTGCCGCGATGATGGAAGTGTGCGGTTTCGCTTGTGGGCTCCGGCTGCTCATCGCGTAGAGCTTCGTGTCGAACCTTCACAAGGAGGTTCGGCGACGCCGGTGCTCAGTGCTTTGGCGAGCGTGGACGGCGGCTGGTTCGAATTGGTGACGGATCAAGTCGGGCCCGGCGATCAGTATCTCTTTCAAATTGACGGTGGGCAGGATGTTCCCGATCCGGCTTCGCGTTTCCAGCCCAAGGACGTGCATGGCCCGAGCGAGATTATCGACCCAGCGGCTTTCGACTGGCACGATGAAAAATGGCGCGGACGGCCTTGGCAAGAAGCGGTGATCTACGAACTACATGTAGGCGCCTTCACGACGGAAGGAACGTTTTCTGCCGCGTGCAATCGGCTGGACTACCTTGCCGATCTCGGAATCACAGCTCTCGAACTGATGCCAGTTGCCGATTTCCCCGGCAAGCGCAACTGGGGATACGACGGCGTTTTCGAGTTCGCTCCCGACAGCAGCTATGGGCGGCCGAATGACCTCAAGACGCTCGTGCAAGCGGCGCATGAGCTCGGAATGATGGTCCTTCTGGATGTGGTGTATAACCACTTCGGTCCCGAGGGAAACTACCTTAACTCGTATGCTCCCCAGTTCTTTACCGCACGGCATTGCACACCATGGGGCAATGGAATTAACTTTGACGGCGCGCAGAGTCGAGCGGTTCGCGAATTTTTCATTCACAACGCACTCTACTGGTTGACGGAATATCATTTCGACGGTCTTCGCCTTGATGCGGTTCACGCCATCACCGACGACTCGAAGCCCGACATACTCACGGAATTGGCGGCGGCGGTTCACACCTCGCTACCCAATCGGCATGTGCATCTCATTCTGGAAAACGAGCGCAACCAAGCTAGCCGTCTGCGTCGCACGCCACGCTGCGTGCCAGAAACCTACACCTCTCAGTGGGACGATGACGTTCATCACGCAATGCACGTGTTGCTTACTGGGGAACGTGATGGTTATTACGAGGACTACGCCGAGCGTCCACTCGATCAACTGGGAAGGTGCCTGACCCAAGGGTTCGCATATCAAGGCGAGCCGTCTCTTCACCGGAATGGACTGAAGCATGGTGAGTCTACGGCTGGGTTGCCACCTGCGGCGTTTGTCAGCTTCCTGCAAAACCACGACCAGATCGGAAACCGCGCCTTTGGGGAACGGATCACGCGGATCGCGGACGCGCGAGCAGTGCGCGCAGCGATGGAAATCCTGTTGCTCGCACCCTCGCCGCCAATGCTTTTCATGGGGGAAGAGTTTGCGGCCGAATCTCCATTTCTCTTCTTCTGCGACTTCGAGAAAGACCTCGCGGCGGCTGTGACGAACGGCCGACGAAACGAGTTCGCGCGCTTCGCTTCTTTTGGTGATTCGGCGCAGCGCGAGAGAATTCCCGATCCGAACGCTGCTGCTACGTTCGAGTCCTCGCATTTAGATTGGAGCAGAATCGGCGATCCGAAACCCGAGGAGTGGCTCGGCTTTTATCGCCGACTTTTGAAACTGAGACGCGAAATAATTGTTCCGTTACTCTTTGCGTCGTGCGTGCCCGCGGCGGATTACAGAATCGAAGGGGACGGTTCCCTTGTCGCGTGCTGGAAATTCGCGAATGATTCTGAGCTCTCGCTCTTGGCGAATCTCGGATCGGTTCCGTTGCACGGCGTTCAAGCTCAATCGCTTCCGATCCTCTATGCCAGTGACCCCACTGATAAAGATGAGTTGAAGACTGGAATTCTGTCCCCATGGTCGGTAGTGTGGTCTCTCCGAATATGAGCCGCCCTTCGAGCACCCCGCTGGCTACTTATCGGCTGCAACTCAATCGCGAGTTTACGTTTAATCAGGCCACCGAAATCGTACCTTATCTGGCTGCGCTCGGTATCAGTCACGTTTACGTCTCTCCATTTCTAAAGGCCCGCCCCGGTAGCATGCACGGATATGACATCGTGGATCACAATTCACTCAATCCCGAGATTGGAAGCCCCGCCGATTTAGATCGCCTGGTGGACACTCTGCACGAGCATGGCATG
This sequence comes from uncultured Acidobacteriaceae bacterium, assembly GCA_963846085.1. Classification (GTDB taxonomy): domain Bacteria; phylum Acidobacteriota; class Terriglobia; order Terriglobales; family Acidobacteriaceae; genus Acidiflorens. Next base: position 1,619,850 of record CAWJUN010000001.1, read on the forward strand.
GGATTGGTTCTTGATATCGTTCCCAATCACATGGGCGTGATGGGCAGTGACAATGCCTGGTGGCTCGACGTTCTCGAAAACGGAGAATCGTCGATGTATGCGAGTTTTTTTGACATCGATTGGCAGCCTCTGAAAGAAGAGCTCCAGGGAAAAGTGCTGGTACCGGTTCTTCACGACCAATACGGCGTGGTATTAGAAAGCGGCGACCTGAAGCTGGTCTTTCGATCAGATCGAGGCGAATTTGACATTACTTATCGCGAGCACCGCTTCCCGGTCGACCCCCAGGAATATCCGCGAATTCTGCAGCACTGCGGACGCGGAAAAATCGTGGGCGTTGGCGAAGGTGATTTGGAAGCGAGTGAACTTCAGCACCTGACGACTGGATTCCGAAACTTGCCGGGACGGCATGAGATCAGCAACGAGCGCATCGCGGAGCGAAACCGTGACAAGGAGACTTACAAACGCCAGCTTGCGCATTTGTGCGCACATTCTTCTGAAACCGCCGACTGCATCCTTCGAGCTGTAGAACTGATTAATGGTAATCCTGGCGATGCGGGAAGTTTCGACGATCTCCACGAACTGATTAAGGCCCAGGCATTTCGACTGGCCGATTGGCGAGTGGCTTCCGACGATATCAACTACCGGCGTTTTTTCGATACGAATGATCTCGCGGGTATCCGCATGGAGAATGAGAATGTATTCGAGGCGACTCACCGCCTTATTCTGCGGCTGATCTCGGAAGGAAAAGTAGACGGGTTGCGCCTGGATCATCCGGATGGGCTGTACGATCCAGCGCAATATTTCGAACGGTTAAGTCGAGCTATCGCAAATGCTCGAAGTGCGAGCGTCGCGAACGATGATAGCGATTCGACCGAGGAAGAATCTTTTTATGTCGTCATCGAAAAACTTCTCACGGGCGCAGAGCGGCTACCGCCGGAGTGGTTCGTGTCTGGCACGACAGGATACGACTTCTCGAATATCCTGAACGGTTTATTCGTAGAATCTTCGGCCGCGACGCGGATGGAACGGATCTATCGGTACTTTACGGGCGATGGCGTCGACTATGAGGAACTCGCCTACCGCTGCCGAAAACTTATTATTCGCGTTGCGCTTGTCAGCGAATTGAATGTGTTGGCCAACCGGCTTGCCCGAATCGCTCTTTCGAAGCGTCGGACATGCGACTTTACGTTGAATGGCTTGCGCGATGCGCTTACGGAAGTGGTCGCCAATTTTCCGGTGTATCGCACCTACCTGACAACCTCAGGCGTTTCTGAAACCGATACGCGTTACATTCGACTGGCAATCGCTTCCGCTAAGTGGAGGAGTCCGGCAGCAGATACCAGCATTTTAGATTTTCTCAGCGAGGTGCTTCTCACTAGAATCATCGAACGACACGACCCCGGATATGAGAATGCAGTCCGCACGTTTGCCATGAAATTCCAGCAGTTCACGAGTCCGGTCATGGCAAAGGGCCTGGAGGATACGGCCTTTTACCGGTACAACCGTCTCATTTCTCTGAACGATGTTGGAGGCGACCTTCACCGCTTCGGAATTACGCCGTCCGAGTTTCACTTTGCGAATCTGGAGCGTTTGCAAACGTGGCCTGCCACCATGTTGGCTACCAGCACCCACGATTCGAAGCGCTCAGAAGACGTTCGAGCGAGAATCAACGTGCTCTCCGAAATTCCGGGACTTTGGAGGCTTCGGGTACGGCATTGGCGTCGCTTCAATCGTGACCTTAAGAGAATGGTCAACGATCGCCCGGCACCGTCGTCCAATGACGAGTATTTGCTCTATCAGACTCTGGTCGGTGCGTGGCCGTCGAATTCGAAGGCGCCAGGCGACCAGGGGACAGGGGCGACGCTTTCCGAGCGGATCGAAAACTTTATGTTAAAGGCGATCCGCGAGGCCAAAAAGAACACGAGCTGGATTAATCGAAACGACGAATACGAAGCGGCCGTTTCCTCATTCGTGAAGCTCCTCCTGACTCCAAGTGAGGAGAATCAATTCCTGGCCGATTTCTTGCCCTTCCAGCGGCGTGTAGCCCGCATTGGACTGTGGAACAGCCTGTCGCAAACACTTCTGAAACTCAGCTCTCCTGGCGTCCCTGACATTTATCAAGGGAATGAGCTCCTGAGTTTCAGCCTCGTGGATCCAGACAATCGCCGGCCGGTTGATTATGCTTACGGGCAGCAGTTATTCGAGAGCGTACGAAAAATGGGCAACGCCGCCGACGCGTCCTCGATCGCCCAACTTTTGGAAGCCCCGGAAGACGGACGGCTCAAGTTGTATTTGACATGGAAGGCTCTCGGTCTGCGGCAGCGACACCCAAAGGTCTTTCAGCAAGGGGAATATTTTCCGTTGATGGTCGAGGGCTCTCGATCGAACCATGTGGTGGCATTCTGCCGCAGGTTCGAAAATACCAGCGTGCTGGTTATTGCTCCGCGGCTTGTCGCAACGTTATTGCATAACGTAGACGAGGTACCCACTGGGCCACAAGTGTGGGAAGACACTCGGGTGGTGCTACCCGACAACCCTCCAGAGAGGTACTGCAACGTGTTGACCGGCGCGCTCCTAAATGTTCGGACAGCTGAGAATTCATCGACTATAAATGTCTCCGAGATCTTCGAGACGCTTCCCGTTTCCCTTTGCATTTCGATCTAAAGTGCTTGCAGATCGGCGTTTACGGCAACCGCAACAGCGTGGAAGACATCGAATCCTCCTCATGTCGAAACGGCTGCGTCATTCACCAGAAAGCGGGTCCGTGACCTCTGCCACGCCGCAGCGTCTACCGAAAAAACAAAGGGAGTTGTTCCGCGACGTTCTCACGTTGCTGGAGGAGAAGTCGATTCCATTTGCGGTTTCTGGGGCGTTCGCATTGCAGCAACACAGCGGCATCTGCCGCGAAACCAAAGATCTCGACATTTTCTTGCCGGCTGAAGATATTTCGGATGCTCTTGCCTGCCTGATGAACCGCGGGTTCGAGTGTGAGATTACCGATCCAGTGTGGCTGGCGAAGGCATACCGGGACCGGTACTTCGTAGACTTGATCGCCGGCATGAGCAATGCTGTGATCATCGTCGATGCGTCCTGGATCAAACATGCTCACCCCGTGACCGTCCTGGGAGTTTCGACTAGGATGCTGGCGCCGGAGGAACTGCTGTTGTCCAAGCTTTTTGTTACGCGGCGCGAGCGTTTTGACGGCGCTGATATTGCTCACATCGTTTACGCGACTCAAGGAAAACTCGATTGGGAGCGAATTGTGAAGAGTGTCGGCGAACACTGGGAAATCTTGCTCTGGTCTCTTTTACTTTTTCGTTATGTTTATCCCAGTCAGAGCGACTACGTTCCGGCCGCGCTGTGGCAAAACCTCATTCAGCGGCTGTCAAAGGCCGTCGCGACGCCCGACTCGCAACAGCCGTTTCGTGGAAGTTTGATCGATGACTGCATGTTTGCCATCGATCTAAAAGATTGGGGTATGGAGAATCTGTTGGAACGATATCGCGCGGCGCGAACCCCGCTCATTACGCTGCCGAAAGCCGAGGCATGCGCTTGAACTGTCGCGATTAATTGTATACGTATAGTTTCGGATAACTCGATATGCGAATTGCCGCTACCGCCGACCTGCACTTCACACCACAACGCTACGGGGCGTTGCGCGATCAACTGAATCGCATTCGAGACGAAGCAGATGTGCTGGTCGTCGCCGGAGATCTCACTAATTTCGGCCAGCCAGAAGAAATGGAGCCGTTGTTAAACGCTCTGGTTCGTCTTAGAGTTCCCGTCATCGCGGTTCTCGGCAACCATGACTACGAATCGGACAAACAGGCCGAATTGGCTCGAATGATGACCGCCGAAGGTGTGAAGGTGCTTGATGGCAGCGCGTACGAGCGGGATGGCGTCGGATTTGCCGGCACGAAGGGATTCGTCGGGGGATTCGGCCGCGGCATGCTCACCGCTTTTGGCGAGCCTGAGATCAAAACGTTTGTTCGGGCTGGAATCGACGAGGCTGTGAAGTTAGAGCGTGCCATGTCACAGTTACGTACGCCCAAGAGAGTGGTGGTGCTACATTACTCGCCGATCGCCGCTACGGTGGAAGGAGAGGCGCCTGAGATTTATCCTTTTCTGGGTACATCGCGGCTGGCGGAGGTCGTAGACCGGCATGGCGCCAATCTTGTTCTACATGGACACGCTCACAATGGGAAGCCTGATGGCCAAACCACAGCGGGCGTGCCTGTGCATAACGTCGCGATCACGTTGTTGCAAGCTCAAAATCCTTCGATCGTTTACCGGATCTTCGACGTTTAACCGCTTGTCGCCGGCGGTTACTACCGAACTCTGATCTTATTCGAGATACTTCGGGTCCCGGCATAAGCCTTCGCAATCTGCTCCGCCAGGTTCCGCTGTTCGTACCTGTCTACGACGCCCGTCAACATGACCGAGTTGTCATTGGTTTTAACCATTATGCGGACATCAGTCAAAGCCCGCTCCGAAGTCAGATTGTCCTGGATTAACTTTTCTACTTCAGGAGTTGTGAGAGCTTCGGATGTTTGCGACATCGGTTGGGCGTCTGATTGTTGCGCAGATGCAAATACCGGGGACGGGCCATTCATCGGAGAAGCCGTTTGCTGGGGGTCTTGGTTTTGTGCCGCGCTGATTCCGACAAGAAAGACTAGGAGTGCGAAGGGTACGAGTCTCATAGAACACCTCTTTGGATTCAACGTTTCATTGCTGTTTGCTCTGCTCGAGGCAGGGCCGCGGTCTGAATAGCGCAGCGCTTTTGCAATTCTTCTGCTGCCTCAGTCAGGGTTATATTGTCTCCGACACGTTGGAACTTGCTCCGGCTCTCGTTTTGCTGCACAGAGATTGTCTTGAAGAAAAGGGCTTTTCCTCGCATGTTGACGCGCAGCAGACTAACCTCCCAATGACCGGGAGCGGTTTCAATTTGCCGGACGTGAAATTCGCCGCCCTGCTCCAGGTAACCTAATAATCCGCCGCCAAACTTGACTTCGCGTATCAAGTGACCCTCAATCTCGGCCAACCGATTCTCTTTTTTGTTAATCCAAATTCGGCCGGCCATAGCATGAAAGACCACGCCTTCGCGGGAACAAGGACGAAAATTCGGATTTGGCTCGAAGATGATTTCTACCAGATCACCCTCGCGGACCCCGTAGCGAGCCAATACGGCATTCGGTATTAGCCGGAACACTTGTTCCGTCTCACGCGCGTCTTCTTCCTGTGCGTGCCGCTGCTTCTTCTGTGCTTCGGGAGCATGCATCAAAGCACTGATCCGCTGCGTTTCTTCTTCGTCTTGCGCCGTCGAAATTTTCCGCCCGTCCACGGACTCTAAGCGATCGACGTCCCCGACTGGAGTTTCAACTACCCATTTGACCTTTTGTTGGCCTGATTCTTCCGCTCTCACTTCATACATCCAGTGGGAGTGATCGTTCGCTTGCGCTTGCAGTTCGCCGTCCACGGCCTTCCGAAGAAGTTCGATCGCCGACACTCCAGCTTCGCCGGTTGCTTCCTGCGACCGAACCGGAACACAAAAAATCAGAAGGAGCACGCTGGTTAGGATGGTAGGCACAACAGCGCGAGTCACACGGATTCGAACGGAGCTACGGGGATTATTAGTTCTGCACGAGAACCTGAAGTTTATCCCCGCAATCGGTAGGTTCAGCCCGGTGTTCACTCCATCAAGTTAGCTCGGCAACGCGGGGCGTCAAATGGGTTGGATTCTGTACTCTTATTATTTGTTCGCAGTAGTTGGCCAACTTCGCGGGCAGGACAAGGGTTTGTTGAGCCGTTCATGCAAGAAAACCTAATGGCGTTTGAAATATTGGACGGCACGCTCGTGAGCTTCGGCAGCTTTCCTAGTCGAGAACGTACCAAGGTTGCGCCGCCGGCCGGTCTTGGGATCCTTCTTGCGGGAGTACAAACGGTATTGTCCGGATTCAAGCTTGCGAATCATCGTTTCAGATCACTCTTACGATTGGGTTAACCACCCGTTGGGTGAACTTTGAAGTGGAGAGCAACGGGGTGCGTTCCGACTGCTGCTCTCCCTTGGGACACAGTTACGCCGCCTTCTGAGTTTTGTGGGCATCGAGAATTTCCGTCTCGGCTTGCAGCCAGTCGTCAACCTCAAAGCCGGGAGTTTCGCCACGTTCCTGATAAAGCTGATAAGCACGTTCTCTAACTTGTTCTTCCAAATCGGCAGGCACCGGTTGGGGGTGGACCTTTCTTGCTTGATCGACACGTTTCATTGTCTGCTTCACCTTTCTTAAGACTCGTCTCCGAGAGATAGGAGTGGGAGTTGAACTGCTTTCTCGTTTTGGTTATGTCGGACCCTCGAGGTCTGTAGGCAATCCGCCGCTAGCCAGCAATATAAACGCGGCATGGCTTGTTGCCTGTACGGTATTTGCTGTATGAATCGCTGTTCCTGATAACCTTATGGGGGATTCTGGCATCTCTAGTGTCGCCGTCGCAGCGACTGGGCTCGCGACAGTGCCAGGCTCCAGGTGTTCGCCACAGACTCGATCCGTTGGCGAATGCAGAGACCTCAAAATCCACAGGAGCCGAGAGTGGCGGAACGGAAAAACTTCTGGACCGGATGGCAGGAACGCATATCGGCGCTCCGGAACGTTCCACCTGTCCTAAAGATCGTTTGGGACTCGGGCCCGCACGTCGTGGTTTTCGGCTTGGTTTCCCGGCTCTTCTCTGCGCTTCTCCCAGTTGGCCTGCTGGCCATCACCAAGCTCATTATTGATGACATCGTTTTCGCCGTTTCCCATCACCAGTCGGTGCAGCCCAAACTGTGGTGGCTGGTCGCGGCGGAATTTTCGCTGGCTGTCCTAAACAGCGTTCTGGTCCGGACAATCGACTACTCCGATGCGCTGCTCGCCGATAAATACACGCGATACGTCAGTATCCGAGTGATGAATCACGCGGCGAGTCTTGATTTGCTCGCCTACGAAGATCCCGTCTTTTATGACCGCCTCGAGCGAGCGCGCGTGCAGGCTACGGATCGGCTAGTGATGATTCAGGCGTTGGGGCGGCTCGTCCAGCAGGCAATCACGACATTGACGCTTTCGATCTCCATCATGTTTTTCTCGCCGTGGCTGCTACTTCTTCTGATCGTCGGCGTCGTGCCGGCGTTCCTCGGCGAGAGCCACTTCGCATTCCTAGGATACGCCAAAAATTTTCGCCAAACGCCGATCCAGAGGCAACTGGATTACTTACGCGTGCTTGGAGGGAGTAAAGAAGCGGCCAAGGAGCTCAAGCTCTTCGGGTTGAGGAATTTCCTGCGCGAGCGGTTTACCCGTCTGTCGGACGAAATCTACTCCGAGAACGTAGCTTTATCGCGACGTAAGCTCATCGCGGGATCGGTTCTCACGGCGATCGGCACGATGGGATACTACTCGGCGTATGTATTCGTTATCTGGCGTACGGTCGCCGGGGCTTTGAGTATTGGTACGCTAACTTTTCTGACCGGTGCAATTCAGCAGGCCAGCAGTAACATCCAACAGATCTTCTCGACACTGGCGGCCATTGGCGATCAGGCATTGTTTCTCACGGACCTGCTGGCATTTTTCAAAATGGAGCCGACGATCCGTTCGAAGCCAAATGCGCTGCTCGCGCCTCGACCAATTGTGCGTGGGTTCGAATTTCGGAATGTCTGCTTCAGCTATCCGGGGAACTCCCGACTAATTCTAGACCACATTAATTTTCGGCTGAATCCGCGAGAGCGATTGGCGCTGATTGGCGAAAACGGCCAGGGGAAAACGACCATCGTAAAGCTGATCACGCGGCTCTATGATCCAACCGATGGGCAGATCCTGCTCGATGGCGTCGATCTCCGGGATTACGACCTTGAAGATCTGCATAGGATAATGGGCGTCATCTTCCAGGACTTCATGCGTTATGAAATGACGGCCCGCGACAATATTGCTGTCGGGCGCGTGGAGGAGATAAATAATCGGGAGTTGATCGAAGCCGCTGCTCAAAAAAGCATGGCTCATCCAACGATCACGCGCCTGCCGCAGGGCTATGAGCAAATGTTGGGCCGGCGTTTCGAACAGGGAGTGGACATCTCTGGGGGCGAGTGGCAGAAGGTGGCTTTGGCGCGCGCGTATTTGCGCGACGCCCAACTTCTTATACTCGATGAGCCAACGGCGGCCCTGGATGCGCGCAGTGAATTTGAGGTTTTCCATCGCTTCGCCGAGCTCACAGCGGGAAAGATGGCGCTTTTCATTTCGCACCGATTCTCTACCGTGCGTTCGTCCGATCGGATTATTGTGCTCGACAATGGAAAGATTGCGGAAGAAGGCAGTCACGAGCAGCTGGCAAGTCTCGGGGGTCGTTACGCCGAAATGTTCGAAATGCAAGCCTCAAGCTATCGATAGGAAAGAGTGAAACTAGCACACGATACGAAATGCAAATGGAAGACAGTGGGAATTTAGAACTCGTCCGTAGAGAGACGGAGCGTGAAACGTCGCCCGCAGCGGTGAATCCTTCTTCATCTACAAGAGAGTTGGCGCTGCTATCGAGCGCGGAGAAACTTGCGCATACGCTGGCGTGGATACCCGGAGAACGGGAATCGCGCGACTTTGCCGATCGTTGTGAAAATCTCCTCCGCACTTTCAAGCCTTTGCTTGTGGCACTCGAATCGACCCCTGTGTCGTCCTTGTTCGACGATCTTCAGGAACTGCACGAGAACGTTCATTTGATCGAGGGAGAACTTCAGGGAATCTGTCGGACTTTTCAGGCGCGCCACAAACTTGCCCAGGTTCGTACCCCGGACGACCGCATAATTTCCAGGATTGCCGCGGTCGCTGACGACTACCTCGCGGTTTCGGGATACAAATTTAGCGAGTCTAGCTTTACGGCCTACATTCAAGCGTTTCAACAAGTCACGATTCTCAATGTAGCCGAACTGTGGATGCTTATCCCTGTTCTGAAATTGGTGCTGCTCGAGCATGTGGCCGAACGCGCCGCTCGTCTGCTGAAAGATCGGAATCATTCCGAAGGCACACACGACTTGCTCGCTAGCCTGCAAGAGATCCGGCAAACAACGTGGAAGGTCGTGATCGAGCCCTTAATCCTGTTCGATCAAGTTCTGCGGCAGGATCCGGCTGGAGCGTATTCCGGGATGGATTATGACAGCCGTGAGCTATATCGCAGGAAGGTAGTTGACATCGCTGATCACTGCGACTGCAGCGAGATGAAGGTAGCAAGCGAGGTGCTTTCGCTGGCGCGGCGGGCAAATCAGCAAGCCCACCAAAATCCCCGAAGCACCGAGCGTGATTCACATGTCGGATCCTATCTGATCGCTGAAGGGAGTGCGGAGCTCGAGCGAAAGGTCGGATTGAATCCGTCCTTTGGCCAACGCTTGGGCTCGTGGATCCGTCAGCGTCCGGATGACTTTTATCTTCCTGGGATTGCGGTTCTCACGGTCGCCATTGTTTCGAGCGTCGTTGTTCTGCTCACGGAACCATCCACGCCGCTGGGGCTGATTTTTCTGGCGCTGCTCGCCGTGTTGCTACCCAGTTCGCAGAGCGCTATCCAAATCATGAACTATGTTGCGAGCCTTCTGATATCGGCGCAGATTCTGCCGAAACTGGATTTTTCAGAGGGACTTCCCGATGATTGCGTCACCATGGTTGCGATCCCGAGCATGCTCCTGAATGAGAAGCAAGTTCGCCATCTGGCCAATGCTCTGGAAGTGCGTTTCCTTGGCAATCAAGACCCAAATCTTCATTTCCTGCTGTTGACCGATCTTCCTGATTCGCCGTCTGAGCCAGTGGAAGAGAATGCTATCGTCGATCTGGCTGCGGATCTGATCCGCAAACTCAATGAGAAATACGCTGCCAAGAAAATGGGATCGTTTTTCTTGCTGCACCGGCACCGCGTCTATAACTCCCGCGAAAGAGTTTGGATGGGTTGGGAACGCAAGCGCGGCAAACTGATGGATCTGAATAATCTGCTGTGCGGTCAGTTTGACAGTTTTCCCGTCAAGATCGGTGATCTTTCGCTGCTTTCGAAGGTTCGTTACATCATTACTCTAGACTCCGACACTGAATTGCCGCGCGGGTCCGCGCGCCGTATGGTCGGGGCCATGGCGCATCCTCTAAACAAGGCGATTATCGACCCCGCAAAAGGAATCGTCGTCGCGGGATACGGTATTTTGCAACCCAGGGTCGGTGTCAGCGTTCAAAGTACGGCGCGCTCACGACTGGCCGAAATTTATTCGGGTCAAACTGGAATTGACATCTACACCCACGCCACCTCCGACATTTATCAGGATCTCTACGGCGAGGGAATTTTTGTAGGAAAAGGGATTTACGAAGTAGAAACGCTGCACACCGTTCTCCACGGCCGCTTCCCTCGCAATGCTCTTCTGAGCCACGACCTGATGGAAGGCGCATATGCCCGAGCCGGGTTGGTCAGCGATATCGAGGTCATTGAAGACTATCCATCGCACTATAGCGCTCACAATCGGCGCAAACATCGTTGGCTGCGCGGCGACTGGCAGATTACGGAGTGGCTGCTCCCGCGCGTTCCAGACGAGTCCGGACGGCGCGTAGCAAATCCGCTGTCGGTTATTTCGCGATGGAAAATTCTCGATAATTTGCGGCGCAGTTTGTTGGAGCCTGCGTTTTTTCTATTATTCGTGCTGAGCTGGACGGTACTTCCGGGCAGTGCAGAACTTTGGACTCTGGCTACCCTTGCGATTTTGTTTCTGCCTGCTCTTTTCCAGCTCGGATTCGAGTTAGCGCAAGGCGTCGCGGCGGGAAGTCGATCAGCGCTGGCTGGCGCTCTCGATGGTTTTTTCAATGCCAGCATCGGCAACGCTCTGATGATCACTTTCCTGGCCCATCAGGCGCTCTTATCCCTTGACGCGGTTGTGCGAACCATGGTTCGGCGACTGATCACGAGGCAACGTCTGCTGGAGTGGGAGACAGCCGCCGAGGCTGAGCTTGCGGGCGAGAAGCGAACCATGCTCGACATTTACTTGAACTGGACTCCCGCGCTCGCTTTCGTGCTCTTGTTCTCAATCGGCCTCCTAAAACCCAGCGCGGTTCTAGCGGCGCTTCCTATCCTTATTCTGTGGGGCTGCAGCAAGCCGATTTCAGCGTGGCTCGATCGACCGAGTCGAAATCCCCGGGGAAAAGCTTCTGAGAGCAACCGATGGCTGCTGCGCTCGGCGGCGCTTCGCACATGGCGCTATTTTGCGGAGTTTAGTACGGAAGAGCATCATTGGCTGATTCCCGACAATGTACAGGAAGAAGGCACGCGGATCGCGCCCCGAATTTCTCCTACTAACCTCGGCCTTCTTTTCAATGTGCGGCAAGTCGCCTGCGATTTCGGATTTCTCACGGTTCCAGAGTTTGCTGAACTCAACCTCCTCACGATGGGATCCGTTTCTCGATTCGAGCGATGCCGCGGTCACTTACTGAATTGGTATGACACGCGGACCCTGATTCCGTTGACTCCGGCCATCGTGTCTAGCGTCGACAACGGCAATCTGGTGGCTTCCCTTTGGACCCTGCAGCAAGGAACCCTACAACTTCTGGGCCAACCACTGCTCGACGCGGCGCTAGCGACCGGACTCTTGGATCATCTGTATCTTCTTACCACCCTTGGTGCTCTGCCTCGCCGCAGATTCGCCATGATAGAAAAAGAGCTAAAGCGAGCGGGATGGCTCAATTCCCTTCTATCTCGACCCACCGCTCCGCTCGCTAACATCGACCTGAAGGCTTGCAGTTCGGCCCATGCTGCTGAAGCCATCTGGTTTGAAGAGCAAACAAAGGCGCGGATCCAACACATTTCGCAAACTGTCGAACAATACGCCCCATGGCTCCTTCCAGATTTTTCCGGCTTGAAAGAGGTCCCCGCCGACCGGTCGCAAGCTCACCCTGATTATCTTCCCGCAATCGAGCAGATGCCTGCTTTCATCGACGGTCTTATCGATCGCCTTAAAGCGGCGGAACAGTTGGCGACAACCAATGAATCGAGTTCCCGTTATCAGAAGCTCCTGTCTCTACTGCCCACGGCTCGCATCCAGGCGGTAAAACTTATCGACGACCTCAAATCAGTTGCGAATCAGGCGGCGCAATTGGCGGATGAGATGGATTTTTCCTTCCTCTTTAACCAGCGTCGCAATTTGCTTTCTGTCGCTTTTGAAGTATCCAAGCAGCAACTGCTCCCCTCCTGCTACGACTTGCTCGCAAGTGAAGCGCGAATCGCCTACTTTGTCTCCATCGGCAAAGACGAAATCCCGCAGGACAGTTGGTTCTTGCTCGGGCGTGCCCCGACCGAAGATCAGCCGATGGTTGGACTACTCTCGTGGACTGGCACGATGTTCGAATTCCTGATGCCAGCCCTTTGGATGCGCAGCTATCCCAACACCCTCTTGGAGCGTGCCACGATCGTTGCCGTCGGTGCGCAACAAGCGTATGCCGCCGAGAAAAACGTGCCTTGGGGCATTTCCGAATCGGCTTGCGCCAAAACAGACGATGCGGGCAATTATCAGTACTTTCCCTTCGGCGTACCTCAACTGGCAGTTCACAAGCCTGAAGAGTACGGGCCAGTGATCTCGCCCTATTCGACATGCCTCGCGCTCAGCGTTGATCCGTCGGCGGCGTTGCGAAATTTACGCAAGATCCAACACATGCGAGGCGTAGGCCCTTACGGATTTTACGAGTCATTGGATTTTAGCCCGTCACGCGGCCGCTCGCAGGGACGCGGTCCCGAGATCGTCCGCTGCTGGATGGCTCATCACCAAGGCATGAGCCTCCTTTCCATTGCCAACTTTCTGCAAGATGAAGTGGTGCAAAAGTGGTTTCATGGTCATCCACGCGTCCAGGCAACGGAATTGCTTCTGCAGGAAAAGCCAGTGGGTCCGATGCGCACCTCGGCCGCGGGCGCAAAAGCTGCGTGATCCTTGTAGTCCTATTTACAATTTCCGGTGGCTTCTGATTCCGTACTTCGCGTCGAGATAGACGCGAAGTTTCGACGGCGCTACCTCCGCTAATTCCTGCCAGGTCAAGATGCGCAATTCGGTGCGCAGTTCTACCGGCTTCACGCATCGCATGACCGCATACCATGCTTCTGTCAAATCAGACCTTCTGGCGTCGATGAGGACGCAAAACGAACATTGCAATGCATAGGCCGCCAGCACATTTCTCAGGAGCTGAGAGGAAAGATATCGATTTTCGGTTTGCGGCAATCGCTCCTCATCGAATACATCCCGGAAGTCGCGATATCCAAGAAGAATATTCTTCGTGGCCGTCTGGAAATCGGCTTCTGTGAGTTTCGCCTCTACCAGAAGGCTGCCCCATCGCAGATCAACTTCGGTGCGATCGGATCTCCCATTCGTTAGCGGAACCCGAGCCCTATGGCCTACGATTGGAACGGAATCTGGCTGGATTCGCAACAGCGACAATACTTTTTGGCTTCGAGCGACTCCGGGATAGCAGAAAATGTTCATCAGCAGGGCGTCGGAGCTTGCGCAGGTATCCAGTTCCATCCACCGTCCCCGCTCGGTTTGTGGCAAAGAACGCCGGCCCAATGTGTGAACTTTTTCCAGTCGCCGCTTCCAATCGGGATTCGACTGGATCGCCCGGAAGCTTGCTTCTAGAAAATTGCCGTGCCGCAAGTCTTGCGCGAACGGCGAGAAGCAGAGAGTTGGGGCTTCGCCGTAGCTTAGGCTGTGGGGTAAGGCGTTCGCCAGCGCGTATTTGTGCGCTCGCTCAGCCAGATCACGACGGAGGCACGATGCGAGATTCATGGAATACTTGCGATTGCGACGATGCTATTATAGCGAACGAAAGACGAAAGCCAACTCTCTCCGCAGGATGATAGACTGCGGCTATGGCCGCCAAAAAGAAAACCAAAAAGAAAGCATCGCGATCCGACCGAACTGTCGCTCCAAAGACGAAGCCAGCGAAGAAATCGCCCAAGAAGAAGGTAAGTTCCAAGAAGAAGTCGCCCAAGAAGGCGCCTCTAAAGAGCGTTATCAAAAAGACAGCCCTTAAAAAGACAAGCCTAAAATCCAGAGCGATTGCCAACAAGAGCGTCGTCCGCAAACCTGTCAAAGCCTCAAACAAGAGGCAACTCCGGGACGACGATCAGCTGATCGAAGCCCCACCCATAACGCGGCAACGCTCCACGGGCAACACGAGCGGTCAATCAGGCGATTTGCAGGGCTTGTCCAACAGCGAAAGAGCGGATTCGGAGAGCGTCGATGAGTTGCTCGAGGAAGGAAATGCTTTCGAAGCGGGCATCGTCTCTGGCGTAGAGGATGCTGACAACGCCGACGAAAAAGAAGTTCACACACACGAGGTTCCCGAGGACGACGTTCCCGAAGAATATCTCGACGAACAGTAGGTCTGTTATCGGCCGCTTATCGCAACGCAGATGAAATCACGAGCTCAATCCTTTTGGCGCTCGCCAGACGGTAGCATCGATTCGAGGTGCGCGATTTTTTCCGGCGGAAGTCCGTGGAGAAGTTCCAAAAATGTGCCGTTGGTCCATCCAAAACCGATAACGTTGGCCGCGTAGCCAACTTGCACATTCGTATCCGAAGATCGAGTCACGACGTTGTACTTCTCCCGAATCGTGTGGTCGTGTTCAAAGTTTTGCAGCACGGTCGACAGGAATTCAATCGAGACGCGGTCCGCTTCTGCACTGTGTCCGTAACGTCGCATGCCTTCGACGGCGAGAAGTTGGATCGGCGCCCACCCAAAAGGATAATCCCACTGGCCCAGCGACTCATGCAAGCTCATTACGATGCCCCCGGGTTTTTCGAAGGAACTCAGATTCGCAATCACCGCGTTGGCCTGCGCATGAGTGGCCAGACCCGACCACAGGGGATAGAACGTAGTGGCGTAACGATACGTCGATCTCTGTGCCTGATCGAAGTTGTAGTCTACGAAGAGCCCCTGCTGCTCGTCCCACAGGTATTTCTCCATCGAGCGACGCCGCGCATCGGCTGCTTTTTCCCACTGCTCGGCATCCGAGTTCTTGCCCAGCAAGCGGCTGATTTCCGCCAGGTCGCGCTCGGTCTTGAAGAGAAGACTGTTCAAACAGACAGGGGCGTAGTGATGTGTCGCAGCGCCATAGGGACCAAAGCGGAAGGAGATATCGAATCCCGACTCCCGCATCGATCGATCTCCTTTGTAGTAGTCCGGCTTCAGTTTAATCAGACCAGCCGTTTCGCAAGATGAATTGGATTGGCTAGTTCCGCAAACCCGCAGGGAATACGCCACTCCCGAAGCCGGGCCGGGCGGAACGTCGGCCTCCGGAGCCTCATACGAAGGACTCGCAGGATTCAGAAGAAAATACGCGGCCACCTTACGATAAATATCGTTTTCGTCCTGCAAAGCCTCTGGAGCAGGACCTACTCCGAAATCGTAGTAACGAGAAAGACCGGTCTGCCCCGCCAGATGCGGAGCGCGAGTCCACATCGCATGGTCTCGCTCAATATACGAGTAAGCTGTCTGAAGCCACGCGCGGTCATCCTGCCCGGCCGCTTTCTGCGATTGGTGCACGGCCATCACCATCGAACTCAGAAATGGAGGCTGGGACCGAGTGAGATAGTAGGTACGATTGGCATTCAGAACTGCGCCATAATTTTCAATTTCGAAGAAAAAGTTGTCCACTATTCCGCGCGCCAATTCCAGGCGTCCATCTCTTAACAAGCCACGAATAATGAAGTAACTATCCCAGCCATACATTTCGTTGAAGCGCCCCCCCGGTACCACATATTTATTCTTGAGATAGAGCAATCCCGTTGGCTGAATGGACTCGACATCGATGTCGCCCAGTTGATGGATCGACTGGGAGAGATTTGCGATTTTAACTTTGCAATCGCGCCGCATTTGATCCAGTTCCACCGGTGGCTCGAGGCTGGCTGGAAGGTACAGCACTGGCGCTGTAGACAGCTTCGTGTCCGCAACTGCGGCGCACGAACTGGTTGAGCGTGTCAGAGAGTCCCATCCACTGTGGATGTAGGCGAGAATTTTTTCGAGATTCGGGCTACCCTCCGGAATCTCGGGCTGCGCTTGGCCCCAACTCGAGGTCGGGAAGATGAGAGGAACGAGGATAACGAAGAAGATGATTTTTGCGAGCGAGAATCGTCGCATACCACTGAGAATTTTTGGTTTTCCTACAGCCAGCCAAGATCTCTGCACCGCGTTTCTCCCAGGCAGTTACGATAGCAAGAATCTTGGTACACGAGCTCGACAATTTCGCTGCATGGGCTAGCTGGGCAGCATGATCGACAATACCTCGCGAGTCCTCAGCAACATGGACATCGCCGAGGAACAGGCACGACTCTATAAGGTGCCGTTGCGTCGCCTCGTTCCGATCGTTCGCGCTCAGGCTCGCCCGCGGAACTGTATGATTCGTCGCCGGTCGCGTTTGGATGGCCGACCTTCAGGCAACTCTTCAAACTGCTTCATCGCCTTGCGCTCCGCCGCCACCTTCGCACGTAGCTCACGGCTCTCGTCGGTCTCGCGGTAGAGGGTTTGAGCGACCGCCGCCGGTCCGCGCACTTCACTCAGAGACAGGACTTCGACATGAAAATCGCCGCCTCCATTCGTCACTCGCAGCATATCTCCAACCCGAACATCTCGGGCCGCCTTCGCGGCTTGCCCCTTCGATTGAATTCTTCCGAGTTCACAGGCACGTGCAGCAAGTGCGCGGGTTTTGAAGAATCTGGCAGCCCAGAGCCACTTGTCCATCCGTACGGAAGTCATGATCTATTTTCCTATACGAAGAGACTTCGATGGCGCACAAAGTGGTCCATGTGACGAGCCATCGTTCTTTAGCATCCAACGTTTGGGTTGGTTGGCCGCATTGGAAGGTGACATGGCTGTACAGATACGATTCTTCGGAATTATCGCGAAGCATTGGGAGTTCTAGGCGACTTGACGTCCCATTCTGAAGAGACGACACAGCGTTCCCCGGAAGACTCCTCCCGTGTGTCGAGGAAGGGAAACGGCTCGTCCATGGACCATTGAATCGCTGGCGGAGGCCTTAGTTTCTGGGGCGCAGCCACCGAGTCCGGCTCTGCGGTCGCGGCGATGGGTCTGGAATGGAAATCTTCGTTACATTGCTCAGATAATTCTCCGACGGCCCTCATCAGACTGGCGCATGCCGCTGGTTGCGAACGTAGTCTTGCTTCAACAAACGTACCGAGCGCAGTGGACCTCGGCCCAGCTCATCCCTATGCTCCATCCCTCAAACCTTGACTCTCCCGGATTGCTCCCGGCCTTGTAAGGCGATATAGCAAATATACAAAAAGAGGCGGTGCGGTCTAAACGCTCTCGGAGAGAGAAGCATGCCGCACCGCCTAGAGGGACGCCTGACGCCACCCACTTCCCATGGGCGAGTATTACCCGGCAGGCCCCTTCTTATCAGTTGACGCTTCCGAACCTAGCACGCGCTCCGTTATCTGTCTGTAGGACAACACCGGACGTTACAGATTTGTTAAAGGTGCGCGTAAGTTGGTCGTAGGAGCATTCACGACAGGTCGCGTTTAAAGGGTATATAAATGCAACAGTCACGCATTTCTTCGCCGCGACCACGTTATCCAGACCTGTTGACTTTGTCTTCTTACTGCAGTGACTCTTAGTTCGAACATAGCAAGGAGCTTCAGTTTGCAGGGTCGAGTAGTTGACGGATTCGTTTCGCAAGCGCATCTCGTGAGAACGGCTTCTCTAGAAATGCGCAACCTAATTTAATGTCCAGCGGATCGATGCCGACATAGCCGGAGGTCAGAAGCACCTTCATTTCGGGTCTCACGGCGGAGATTTTCTTGGCGAGAACATTTCCCCTTACCTCAGGCATTACCAAATCCGTAAGCAGCAGATCGATCTTGCCCGTGTAACTTTCAGCGATGCGGGTCGCTTCAAGGGGATGCCCCGAATCAAGCACGGTATAGCCTAGACCTTCGAGAATCACGCGAGTCATCTCACGAAGAAGATCATTATCCTCCACTAGCAGGATAGTTTCCTGTCCTCCGCGAGCCGACGACATTTCCTCACGGCCCGACGTCAGCGCGTCCCCAGACACGCAAGGAAGATATATCTTGAACGTCGTTCCTCTCCCGGGTTCACTATACGCGTAGATGTATCCGGAGCTCTGCTTCACAATGCCATAAACGGTTGACAGGCCTAGGCCAGTGCCCTTACTCGGCGTCTTAGTTGTGAAGAAAGGCTCAAAGATTCTTTCCTTGGTTTCACCATCCATCCCGACGCCGTCATCGGAGACTGCCAACATGACGTAGGATCCAGGCTTGAAGTCGACTTGAAGAGCGTCGTGATCCAAGGCCGCATTCGCGGTGATCAATTCGATCTTACCGCCATCGGGCATCGCGTCGCGCGCGTTCACGGCCAAATTCATCAATATTTGCTCGATCTGACTCGGGTCAGCCTTAACGCGCCCCAGTTCCGGGGACAAAACCGTGGAGATGACCACGTCGTCACCAATTAACCGTCGCAACATCGGCTCCATCCGCGTCACAAGTCCATTCAGGTCCAATACCACCGGCCGCAACACCTGGCGTCGACTAAACGCCAGAAGTTGCCGGGTCAGAGTAGCGGCATGGTTGCCGGCACTGTGGATCTGCTCGACCATCTTTCGGGATGAATCTTCTGGCGCGATCCGATCTTCAAGCAGTTCACAGTACCCCAGAATCACGCCCAGAAGATTATTGAAGTCGTGCGCGACCCCACCGGCCAGTTGACCCAGAGCTTCCATTTTCTGCGATTGCCGGATGCGCTCATCGGACTGATCTGCCAGCTTCTGTGCCGTGAGATCTCGAACGTTACATTGAATAACCGTGCCGCCGTTGACTCCATAAACGTTGCTAACGAATTCGACACTGACGCGACGCCCACTTTTCGCCTCCAGGGGCAGATCGTCGTAATGGACATAACCTTTGTCTTTCAATTCTAGAAATGCTGCCCTCGCCGTTTCGACGTTTTTGCAAGGACCGATGTCCCACAACGTCTTCCCGATTAGTTCGTCGCGCGAGTAGCCCAGTAAGCCTACCAATGAAGGGTTCACGTCAGTTATCAGGCCCGCCGGCCCATCAAGAATTAGTATCCCGTCTTGGGCGGTTTCAAACAGCTTGCGAAACCGGGTCTCAGATTCTCTGAGCGTCGTCTCCTCCAGTTTCAGGCCTGGCGGCAAGTCTATCTTTCGACGGGCTTCCATGAATGTTCTCCTCTTAGCATAGCGATTGTTGTTGATGGTTACTTCGTTCAGGTTCATCGCTAGGACTATTAGAGCCTTCAAGAGTGTCCGCTGAACGGCAGCTTTGTAAGCGGTCATGACGGCGAATCACACTTGACTTGTACTTCCGGTTGTAATTGTCGATGCGTGAATACGAAGACGCTCTACTTTTTGCCCGGGGGAAGGGTCTCGCAGAGGTCGCACTTAAACACTGTTACCTCATCGTTAGTAACCTATAAGTCATTTTCGACCGGGTCTATCCGGCTTAGGCCGGACAAATGTCAGTGGATGCCTGACATTGGTCGGCTATTTTTGTGTGAGTGTATTCTCCAGGACCGGCCTAAGTGCAGTTGGCGATAGAATCGGCGATCGCGGGGGGTTCGAAGGGGTGCGCGGTCCACGGGCACAGGTACACCTGCACCAGAAGGTCAAAGAAGTCGTCTTCTTGCTTCAGGCGGAGACACGACGGAGCCCAGACCTAACTCTGTCCTTTTTTGCGGACCCACTTATCGACGAAAGAATGTTCCATCTGTTCAATACTGCTCACACGCTATTAGTAGAAAGAGTATGCTCGAGGATATGTACAAAATCAGTAAGGACCCTGATGGTATTTTCCTGTTATGCCACAACTGCGCACATGTTGAGCGGGTCAACGCCTTCGACGAAAGTTTTGGCAGCCGTCGAACCCAGGCTGCGCGAGCGATGCAGAACCATTCGCGTGACAAGCACGGTGCGGGGTCAGTCCTGAAATCTGTTCCCGATCCCTTCGCGGGCGGAGAATCCAGGGACAGGCCCTCTAGCTGACCTACCGAGAGGTTGCTAACTGTTCCCGAAAGTCGGTTGGTAAACTAAACGGAGCGAAGTTCATCTTGTCGTAAATCCGCAAAGAACCAGACAGCGTATTTCAATGCGACTCGCGCGGAACATCGTTCCCTCGACAACCTGTTAAGAAATCCAAATCCGCTCCGGTGTTTGCCTGCATCACCCGCTCGACGTAGAGTTGCTGATAGCCACCTTTTGGCGGACTTGCCGGCGGTTCCCATTGGAGACGTCGCCGGTCTAACTCTTCCGCCGACACATCAAGGTGAATGCACCGCGCCTCCACATCGATTTCGATCAAATCGCCATCTCGCACTAAGGCAAGAGTCCCACCCACCGCCGCTTCAGGACAAACGTGTAAAACGACCGTCCCATACGCCGTTCCGCTCATGCGGGCGTCGGAAATGCGCACCATATCGGTGATTCCGCGCTTTAAGAGCTTTGCTGGCAAACTCATATTGCCAACTTCGGCCATGCCCGGATAACCCTTCGGCCCGCAGTTTTTCAGCACGAGAACAGAATTCTCGTCGACCTCAAGATCAGCCTGATCGATGCGCGCTTTGTAATGTTCGATATTTTCGAACACAACGGCGGCTCCTCGATGGCGCATGAGTTTGGGCGACGCGGCCGACGGCTTGAGCACTGCGCCGTCGGGAGCTAGGTTGCCTCGGAGAACGGCGATCCCGCCATGTTCCACAAGCGGCTTCTCCAGTGGGCGAATCACCTCTGCGTTCCAGTTGGAGGCATTCTGGCAATTCTCCCAAATAGTCTTCCCGTTGACCGTGAGAGCGTGGCGATGGATCAGATTGCGCTGTCCAAGCGCTCGAATCACTGCTGGTATCCCGCCTGCGTAGTAGAAGTCTTCCATGAGAAAACGGCCGGAGGGCATCAAATCGACAAGCGTGGGGACGTCGCGGCCGAGACGATCCCAGTCGTCAAGAGTCACCTTCAAGCCGACACGTCCCGCAAACGCCAGAAGATGGATAACGGCGTTGGTGGAACCGCCGACCGCGCCATTCACGACAATCGCATTCTCGAACGCTTGCCTCGTGAGGATGTGCGAGATGCGCATGTCGTCCCGCACCATCTCCACGATCCTGTGGCCGGCATTGTGCGCCAGGACATAACGACGAGAATCAACTGCAGGAATCGCCGCGTTTTGCGGCAACGCGAGGCCCAGCGCTTCCACCATGCACGCCATCGTCGATGCCGTTCCCATAGTCATGCAATGCCCGGCAGAGCGTGACATGCAAGCTTCGGCTTCCATGAAATCTTGCGCACTGAGCGTTCCAGCTTTCAGTTCTTCATCGAAACGCCAAACGGCGGTGCCCGAGCCGATGTCGTAACCGCGGTACTTCCCGTTGAGCATGGGACCGCCAGAAACTACGAGCGCAGGAACATCGCAGCTCGCCGCTCCCATTACGAGGGAAGGCGTAGTCTTATCGCATCCGCACAGCAAAACTACCCCGTCGATTGGGTTCCCACGAATGGACTCCTCGACATCCATACTCACGAGGTTTCGAAATAGCATCGCGGTGGGCCGCATGTTCGTTTCGCCCATCGACATCACGGGGAATTCCAGAGGTAGGCCACCGGCTTCCCACACACCGCGCTTCACATGCTCGGCGATCTGTCGAAAGTGCGCGTTACAGGGCGTGAGTTCCGACCACGTGTTGCAAATACCGATTACGGGACGGCCATCAAATACGTGGTCGGGAAGCCCCTGGTTGCGCATCCAGCTGCGGTGCACAAACCCGTCTTTATCCGTCTTGGCAAACCATGCTGCTGAACGATAGCGGCGTTTCTCTTCAGGCATTGATCGAAACCTTTCTTTTTTTGGTGGCTCGCAATTCGGAACTACTAGACCGACGAGGACGAGTTCTACGCATGCCCACCTTGTCGGAAGGCGCTAAGCGCCGCGCCTAAACGCTCAAGTCCACCCTGCACTGTTTCGGTAGTTCCGCAGAAGCCAATGCGAAAGTGTTGCGGTTGCTCAAAAAAATCTCCCGGGACGACGCTGGTCTCGAAGCGCCCGCGCAGAACTTTCACAAAATCCTCTGCTGATCCGTTTTTCAAGCGGGGAAATACGGTCGTGCCGAAACGGCTTGGTTCGCAATCGAGTTCCGGATGGGCCGCCAGGAATTCGTTTACCAAGGCGCGGTTCGGTTCCAGCAGAGAGCGGGCGCGATCTCGCACGCGCTTCATATTATCGAGCACGATCACCGCCAGAAGTTCGGCAGGATGCACCGGGCTCCCGTAGGTAAAATCAACGATCTGCCACATCCGCTGCACCAGATCCGGCTGCGCCAGAATCCATCCGCAACGAATGCCGCTCAGACCATAGCCTTTCGTGAGGCTGCTCGTAATTACGAAGTTCGGGCCAAGACGAAACGCGGAACGCCACGGTTGATCAAAGATCGATTCCAGATAAACTTCATCAACTAGGACGCGCGCCCCCACCCTGGCCGCCATTTCGCCGACCTGCTTCATGGTGCTGTCGTCGGTGAGCGCGCCGCTAGGATTATGCAGATTGCAAAGAACCACCAGACGGGTTCGGGGTGTGAGATTGCGTTCTAACTCCCCGAGCCCTAAGCGGAATCCCTTGTCCGCGCGCCGTTCGAAGCGTGACACCCTGACTCCGATGTGGTCGAGAATGGTTAGCAGCGGATCATAGGTCGGACGCTCCACCAACACTTCGTCGCCCCGGCGGACGAGCGCTGTGAGCGCGATAAAATTCGCCATTGAAGTGCCGTGCGTGTAGACGACGCACTCTTCTGGCACCTCGGCCTTCGCAGCGAGCCGCTCCATCAGCGGCTTATAACCGTACGGCCCTGTGCCCCCGATCCCCAGATCTTCGATTCGTACCGGCAATTCTGCGAACGGATAATCCAACAGGCCACTGACCGCAAGGTTGTAGCGCGCATACGAGTGCAGTTTGGCCCAAGCCAGATAGCGGGAGACAGCGCTGAATTGTGGGTCGTTCATACCTTATTCATGCCCCGGGAGCCGATTTAGCACGGACATTCGAGTAACAAGTTTTCATCCTCGTGTCGATGGAGCTTTCCTGCTCCAGAACCAGTAAACTGGAATACCCGCCAGCAGCAGTACAAACCCAATCAGGCTGTTCTGCGGATAGCGATAGATCGTATTGCCAACGACCCACCAGCATATCGCGACGAACACCGCTGTGCTCAAAGGATGCCCTGGCATACGATAACCGGCGGTCGCGCTCATCTCGCCGCGCGGCGCCCGGCGGCGGAATACGAAGATCGTCGTCGCTGTCAGCCCAAAAAACAAAAAGTCCATCGCAATCACGTAGTTCAAAATCTGTTCATACCGGCCCGAGAGCGCAATGACGATCGTCCAGACGCTTTGCAGAATGATAGCGACGACCGGCACGCGAGTGCGGGGATCGAGCCACGCCACAGCACGGAAGAAGAGGCCATCGTCGGCCATCGCAAAATAAACGCGAGGAGCGGTCAGGATCGACTGGCTGAGAAACCCCAATGTAGAAATAGCGATGGCGGCGGCGATGAACGTTGCGCCGCGTTGTCCCAAAGCGAGCCGCATTACCGCGGTGGCCGGCGTGCTGGTCGCTGCCAATCCTTGCGGACCCAAAGCGCGCAGGCACACCCAATTCACAGCGATGTAGAGAACGACCACTCCCAGTACTCCGAGCAGCAATCCGCGCGGAAGATTCTTCTTGGGCTCTTTCACTTCCGCGGCGAGGAAGTTCGCCGTTTGCCATCCTCCGTAAGCGAAGAGCACCGGAACCATGGCCGCTCCGAAGGATGTGAGCGACGAGTGCCGTTCGGCCGGGGTCGTCACAGTTATGTGGTGGCCGGCGAGCACCGCGCCCGCAACCACCAGGGCGGCAATGGCGACGATTTTCATTACCATCAGCCCACTCTGTGTACGGCCTCCAGTTTTGACGCCAAGACAATTGATGAGGGTGAGGACTGCGAGCGCGGTGGTCGCGATGATCCAGTCGGGAACTTGCCAGCCCGTCAACTCGACGAAGTATCGGGCGAAGGTAATCGAAACCGCCGCCATGCCTCCGGTTTGGATGACGAGCAGTAAAACCCATCCATAAAGAAAGGCGACCGCCGGATGATAGGCCTCGCGCAAATACGCGTACTGGCCGCCAACTTCGGGTAGGGTCGCGGCTAATTCAGCCCAGATGAAAGCTCCCCCAATGCCGATGATCCCGCCAAAAATCCACGCCCCAAGGATCAGACCCGGAGTATGCACTTGTTGAGCTACCACGTAAGGATTGATGAATATCCCCGATCCCACAATGCCGCCCATGACTAGCATGGTGGCATCGAAGAGGCCGAGTCTACGGGCCAAGGTCGGTTTAGTGTGATCGGGGGCCTGATCAACCGGGGCAGGATTAGTCATCTTTGCGACTGAACCATCGATTCACGAGATTCTCCTGCATCCAAGGAACGCCGACCCAAATTGTCAAATTTGCTTCGCCGTTTTAACTTTTTCTAAGTTAGGGCAGTCTACCGACAATCCGCAATTCCTGACAACTATCCTGTCACCTACATTGTCGACAGC
This sequence comes from uncultured Acidobacteriaceae bacterium, assembly GCA_963846085.1. Taxonomy (GTDB): domain Bacteria; phylum Acidobacteriota; class Terriglobia; order Terriglobales; family Acidobacteriaceae; genus Acidiflorens. The sequence continues at coordinate 1,644,474 of CAWJUN010000001.1, forward strand.
ATGGTAGAGTATCTGGGTGTTGCCAGCCGAAAGAGAATGCTCTCGGCGACAAATACAGGCAGTTACGAAGTTGGTTATGGGCTCGGACAAGTGGGAGAATATCCACGGAAATCCGCGCCCCGAGAGCCAAGCCACCGGACTCAGTCCTTCAGCGTGGGCAGCGCGGGACTCGAAGTTTAAGTCTCGTGAGCGCCCAGTTTCGTAATGGTCTGAGATTAGGATCGCGTTGCTTGCTCTGTAAATAGCTGCCTCCATGCGAACCGTGAAAAACAATTCTTCTAAACCAGAGCGCGGTGTCTCCGCCAGCAAGCGCGTAGAGGCACATTTGCGCAAGGCAATTCACGCCGGCAAATTGCGCCCGCGACAACGCATCATCGAAGAAGACCTCGCCCAGGAACTCGAGGTCAGCCGCGGCCCCGTGCGCGAAGCCCTTCTTCGCTTGGAGCGCGACGGCCTCGTCGTCACAACCTCGCGGCGCGGCACCTTCATTCGTGATATCTCGCTCGCCGAAATCGGCGTCATCTTTCGCATGCGTGCGAAACTCGAAGGCCTCTGCGTCCGCTACATGCGCGAGAATCCCTCAGTCAACTGTTCCGATCTGTTGACTCGTGCCTTGAAGAAACTGAAGTCAGCGGCCACGAAGAACAACGAAGAGCAATTCTTCCAGGCCGATATGGAACTGCACCGCACCATCTGGAAGGCTGCCAACCAGCCGTTGCTCTACCGGACCCTCAATTTGCTGATGAATCCCTACATTTTCATTATCGCCCGTGCTTATTCCTCCCGTATCCCGCTGGTGAATCGCCGTGACAATCACGAGCAATACGTCCGTATGTTGCTGAAAACACCGTTGGACAAAATCGAAGAGGAAGTGGAACGATACTTCGCCGGACTTTATTCCCGCACTTTTGATCAAGGCTCGGTTTTCCCTGGCTTCGAATCGGGAAATTGGACCGACGATTTGGAAAACCCTCTCAAAGCCCTTTGATGGTCGGTCCGCGCGGCCGTTCTTTGCTCGCGAATCGGCGTCGCGTTTTTATTAACTTCTTTATCAACTGAAGAGGAAAGTCCGCGGAGTTTCCCAGGCTCCGATCAATGAGCGAATCGGTCAGCCTTTTTCAGTCCGGACCGGCTTCGATCTCTGATCCCGCATATAGTTTCGTATCCGGAAAATCCCCGACAAACGTCAGGCCGGGCCTGATAGACACCTTCCTCGAGAAGAAGTAAAGTCGCGGCGTTCAAGCACTTAACGGGACCGATGGCGGCGCAAACTGACGAGAGTCGGCACGGCTTTCACAGTCCCGCAGCTTCGGCACAGATCGGCGCGAACCCGATGCTTACTCTTCGATTTAACGGCCCGACCGAGCGTTATGTTGCGACGGTGCTGCCTATAACCGGCATACATGGTCCCGCGGAATATCAGGTGCTCGTTTATCGGCGGGGTCTCGAGGTCTACGAAGAAACTCGGTTCAGCCTCGAAGAGGCCATCCACACCGCCAGTGTCTACATCGCGTGGCGCACCGATCAGGATTCCAATACGAGCAATTCTCTGAACTAAACTCCAGGCTTGCTTACGTCGCTTCCCTCACCTGGGAAATCCGGCCAGTCCGGCTTCCATCAGCTCTGCGTTCGTCCCCAAAGTCCGCCGCCGTTGGAAAGAAGCGGTGCGACTTCACGCCCTCGGGGAGAGGAACCGCCGCACCGCCACTCGGTATCCCTGCCGTCACCCACCTCGGGGGAGGGACTTACCCAGCAGTGACCCTTTTTTTTGACCTTAAGATAGGTGGAAGAGTAGCGAAAATGCGCCCCAACGTCTGTTCAAAATTGCACACAATTCTCCTCGGCATGTTCTGCGGACTGCGCTTCCGACACTGCAATCCCAAGCGTTTTCCTTTACTCTTAAGCAACTCACCGCTCCGAGGCCGAAACGACTACATGACGATTACGGATTCCAGATGAAACGAACCTTGCTCTCCTGGAGTAGCGGCAAAGACAGTGCTTGGGCCCCGCACGTTCTCCGTGAGAAGAATGAATGCGAAATTGTCGATCTGCTAACGACATTCGACCAGGCCTTGGATCGCGTCGCGATGCACGCGGTCCGTCGCAGCCTGGTCGAAGCGCAAGCAAAAGCTGCCGGCATTCCTTTATGGCGAGTTGATTTACCTTCGCCCTGCTCCAATCAAGACTACGAAACGATCATGCGCGAGCAGTACAAAATCGCCGTCCAACAAGCAATCAATCACGTCGCTTTCGGCGACCATTTCTTGACCGACGTGCGCGCGTACCGCGAGAAACAATTAGAAGGGTCCGGATTGCAGCCGATTTTTCCCGTGTGGGGTCTGCCCACGCGAGAGCTTGCCCTCGAGATGGTCCGCTCCGGCTTCGCGCGAAGCTCACTTCCATCGACAGTAAAGTCTTAGCTCCAGATTTCGTCGGCCAGGAATTCAATGAGGAACTGCTCTCCAAATTGCCGGCGGAGATTGATCCCTGCGGCGAAAATGGCGAGTTCCACACCTTCGCCTACGCAGGACCGATGTTTGAGCGCAACTTGTCCGTTGACGTGCGGTGAAATCGTCACCCGTGACCAATTTGTGTTTGCGGATTCAGGCTTTAGGAAAGTTCGCTAATGGCGCTCGTATAATAAACCAATGAACCGAATCTTCCGGCCGGCTGTGCTTCGTCGTGGTCGCCTTCTTGATTTCGAATGCGCAAGCGCAATCCGCCAGCGAAAAAGTTCCTGTAATCCAAGGTGGTGTGGGTCCGTGTTCCATCGACCTTAAAGTGATTGGCGCGGACGGCAAACCCGCCTATGCCGCCACCGTCAAGGTTCATATCGCATACGGCTTCGGCGGAATGCATCGACTCGATCTTCAAGCCGGAACGAACTCGGATGGCAAGGTGCAGTTCGCCGAGCTTCCCCGCCGGGTCTCCCGTCCACCGCTCGAATTCCGTGTAACAAAGGATGATCTCGAGGGAGTTGCGACCTTCGATCCATCAGGCGAGTGCCATGCTCAACGTGACATCACCCTCGGAAAACCAAAGCCCTTAGTCGGCCTCTGAGGCACAAGCCTGAACCTCGGCACGGCCAAGATTTTCACTTCGAGGCGACGTTGGCTGTCTCCCTCGCTCCAGATTCTCCTTCGAATCTCCTAGCCAAAGGTGAACGAAAAAGCCTGAATGCCGGGGTCGAGGAACTCGATCTCGAATGTCCGGTCTTTTACCCTCCCTCTCTGCCGGATGAGTTGATAGAGAAGGGGTTCTTGCACCTCGCCAGCGCCATCCAGTGAAGAGTCTCCTCCACGATCGACGCCGGGCACGACACCGTCCCACTTCACCCTGAACCGAACGGGCTTACCGTTCTTGTTGGGAGCTAGCACCATGTGCAAGTCCCGGCTGTGGAAACGAAACACAATCTTGCCCGACGCTGCGGACAGCGCGGCGCTCTCCGCACCGACGATGCACGATCCGCCCAATCCCCACTGGCGTCGGGGGACTGTAGGTCCTTGGCAAATCTTGCGCCGTTCGTTCAGGAGATACGAAACCTCGGCGCGCCGGTAGCCGACATAGGTTTCGGGAGATCGAATATCTCGGCTCGGGGCTTCTTCGACTCCCACAGCAGACGTGCGAACGAGGCCCCAATTCAGATCGGTGGCTCCGTTCTCTTTCAGAAGTTGCTGAATCACACGCTCCGACTCGTCATACTCGCCCTCTCCGAAGTGAGGGTGGCGAATTCGCCCTTTCGCATCGATGAAGTAGTCCGCTGGGCAATATTCGTTTTTGAATGCATCCCAGATTTTGTGATTGCTGTCGATGGCGACCGGGTAAGCAATGTTCAATTCGCGAACGGCATTTTCTACATTCGCACGTTCTTTCTCGAACATGAACTCGGGAGCATGCACACCGATCACAACCTGGCCGGCATCCTTATATTTTGCCGCCCAACTCTTCATGTAGGGCAACTCTCGCAGGCTGTTGATGCAAGAGTAGATCCAGAAATTTACCAACACAACTTTTCCGCGCAGAGACTCACGGCTTAAGGGATCATAGTTGAGCCAGACCACGCTGTTGCCCAACACAGGAAGAGAACCTTCGTCAGCAAAAGCAGGCGGGGGTTCAGCAGCGGTCACCGTAAAGAAGGGAATTTTTTTACGAATCACGTATGCGGGCCGATCGCAACGGCAAGGAAGGCGATAAACACGGCCACGCCCAGGGCGCCACGGATCCAGACTAGGAGCGAAAGAGAGCTCATAATGAAGATCTCCATGTCTCCAACGGGAACCAACCCGCCCGCTCTCATCGGGCGGGCCAGATCCGTGACGCTTCCGTTTTAGACCAAGTTCGTTACAACGTTGATGTTGCCGTGCGTGGCTTTGGAGTACGGACACTCCTGGTGGGCTCCGTCCACCAGTTTCTGGGCGACCTCGGGCTCGATACCCGGCAAATGGACGTTGAGGCGCGCTTGAATCAGATAGCCGCTGGCAATGGTGCCCAAGTCCACTTCAGAATCAACGGCAACCTCCTCGGGCAACCTGACTTTCATTTTAGCGGCGACGATCTTGAGCGCAGATAGGTAGCAGGCTGACCAACCGACGGCAAACAACTGCTCAGGATTCGTGCCGGCTCCCGGAGTACCGGGAACTGAGAGCTTAACGTCGAGACGACCATCGGAGGTGCGTGATGCTCCACCGTCGCGGCCCCCCGTAGTGTGAGCTTTTGCGGTGTATAGGACTTTTTCGATTTGCGCTATGGTGTGTGTTTGTTCGGCTACAGTCATAGTTTTCTCCTTGATAAAAGAGTGTTAGTTCCACGCATCCGATCCGTTCGGACGCGATGTGCGTTGCGCTTAGTTCTTGACAATTCCCTGCTGGGCTCCCTTAACCATTGCTGCTTTCTATCTGAATACACCGCCTCATTAATCTGGAGGCTCGAACCATACACTTCAGCGCGGAGAGCCAACAAATTTTCGGACCAGGTCGGCAATCTCATCCGCAGCCGTGTCTAGCGCGAAATGACCAGCATCGAGAACATGAACTTGAGCAGTTGGAACATCACGGCGATAGGCCTCCGGCTCCGACGGGTCGAACGAGAGGTCATGCTTACCCCAGATCACCAGCAGCCGCGGCCGCTTCTCGTGCATCCACGCTTGCCATTTCGGGTAGGCTTCGACATTGGTTCGATAGTCGTAGAACAGGTCGCTTTGAATTTCCGCTTGCACGGGCTGGCTTAAGAACGCAAACTCGTCAGTCCAGAGATCGGGATCGTAGCGGTCCACGTTTGGATCGTCTCCGACGTGGCGGGTACGCGTCGCCGCCAGCGACAGCAAGTTCGCGCGAAGCGCATTTTCATTGGCAGCGCGATCGGCCCAAAACGCCCGCCGTGTCTTCCAATTCACTCCTAGGCCTTCGTTGTGTGCGACGGCGTCCTGGACGATCAGAGCTTCCGCGCGCTCCGGATGTGCCAGAATCATGCGAAAACCAATCGGGCCGCCGTAATCCTGCATATACAGCGTGTAGCGCGAGAGGCCAAGCGCCTCGGTGAAATGGTTCATGATCTCGGCGCAATGGTCGAAGGTATAAGCGAATTGTTTCGGATCTGGCCAGTCACTGTGTCCGAAGCCGGGGTAATCTGGCGCGATCAGATGATAGCGATCGGATAGCCGGGCAAACAACGGCTCGAACATTCGCGACGAAGAAGGCAATCCGTGGAGCAAGAGAATGGTCGGAGCATCCTTCGGACCCGCTTCCCGGTAGAAAATTGAGAGTCCATCAACTTTTACTGTGCGATAAAAGACGGCACGAGCGACGACCGGTTTCGACATGGGGATCTTGATCCTTTCCTGACCTTCGAGATAACCGGGTGCGAGCCCGATCAGAAGAAATGCTGCCGAGTTCCTTGCCGTGGCTGCAATGTTCATGGTTGCCCCTTTTACTCGCCGTTTGTAGCTACGTTGCCGCAGCGGAGTTCGGTGCAACCTTGAGCAGTGCTATAAACCCCGGAAACATTATTAACGGTGGTCGAACTGCACTCGCTGATTCTCTTTGATTCAACGCAGGGCCCGGAAGCGACAGAATAAGTTTTACCTGCCCTCCTCCTTTAGTATTATGGGGCGTAGCGGGTGAAGACAAAGTCACGAGCCTTGATCTGCTCGTGACAAGGAAAGCAGGTTTTATGTAGAGCCTCGTCGGCAGGCTCGCCGTCTTTGAATTGAGCGAATCCCCAGCCCCCGTCGAGGTGTATTTTCTTGCATCCTTCACTGCGAATTGAACATTAACTGGGGAACCAGCTACGAAAGATTGTTCACGTCCAAACACTTTGTTGTTCTCCTCAGAGGGGCATAGCTCCAAGCCAGCCGGACAACGATCGCCCCGTCCGGGAACGGCAACTTCCCTTCTCGGTAGGCGTTGATCGCTACATCGTTGCCGAGAATAGCGCGAAGTCGTTCAGGTTACCTGCCTCGTGAGCCACGGAGATCAACCGCCAGTCGCGGTAGCCCAGCGGAATCTTGACTCCGAAAACCGGGGCAGCCTCTCCGTTAGCTTGTCCAGAAGCTATAAGAGTGGCAACGCCGGCCAACACGGCAACCGCAACGAGTAGGAAAGCAATCCGTTTCATAGGAACCCCACACCTCAGCCTATGTGACTAGCGCCGGCTGGCCTCGGCCTTTTCGGCAACCCCGTTTCACTCGTTCGTTAGTTCGGTTCTTGCTTTTTAGACTCTGCCTGATTGCGCGGCGGAACGCATCACGAGATGTGGGGTTTTTGTCTTACCTCTTGAGGTTTGGCGCGCAATAGCCCGATTGTGGTACTCGTAGCTAGATTCGAGTTTCCGCTACCTCTGCCGCAAATGACCTCGCACCGCTTGCCCGTTGCCGAGAGGGGAACTCCGGCAGTCCGGCCGGATCACTCGCCGGTTTCTGAGTAGCTCATATCGTTCATCTGAAGCCGTATGAATCGATCTGAAGATTTTCGTTCCCGTGAAACGTTTCGCTCGCGAATAACGCTATACGAAGTGAGGGCTGGACGACCAGATAGCAAAGAGTCGAAAGCCCTGCATTATTCGTTTCACAAAGGGGATTTTATGGCAAAAATCATTGAGTTCTATATACCCACGAGTTTCCGGAAAAAAGCGACCAAGTGGATCACGCCAGAGCCGAATGGGAAAGTGATACCGTTCGCCTCTCCGCAAAGGAAGTCGGCTTGATGGAGACCACGGTTGTCGGCCGGGACGAAATAATGGACCGTCATGTCTGTTTGTTCGAGAAGCGGGTTTCTCCGGGACCAGTCAAACAGGCCGGGACCGAACGAAGGAGAATCGTTCCTTGAGACGCAAGAATGGAGCCTCGAGGAAGTGATAAGACACCGAAGCCATCACAATGGTCATGGCCAGACTGAGCCAATAATAGACGACAAACTTACCCCAGTGTTTTCCATGTGCGCTGATCAGCTTTTCCGCCAGGTAGATAGCGAGCAAGTGAAATACATACAATCCATAGGAAATTTTGCCCAGATACCTCAGCCAGCGTGGAGCTACACCGATGCCCAGAACGGACATAAAAATAAGCCAACTACCGAGAGCCATGCCGGGATAGCCGATCAGCATGAAAGTGCGAGTCCTGCCAAAATAGTGGCCGGCAATCAGCCAGACAACAGCTCCAAGAGTGAAGGAACTCAAACGCAAGAACCAATCGAGTTGGACCCGTTTTCGATGCAGGAGGGCGGCGGTTACGACACCCAATGCAAGAGGGTCGAGCCGGGCGAGCGTGTTGGTGAAGATGGCGACATCGGAAGGACGGGTATATCTCAGCAAAATTAAGCGCGCAATCTGCGCAATAACGATGAGGAGCCCGCTGTAGAGCAAGAGCGTTTTGGCCAGGCGAGCGCTGGACACGAGAATTGGCCAAATGAGATAGAACTGCTCTTCAAAGCTCACACTCCACAGGGGATTCATGACGGACCCAGGAAAACCGACTAATGATGTGAGCCAATTCCCGGACAAGAGTAGAAAGGCTGCCACGTAGGAGAGCGGAAACCTTTGTGTAGCGTCCAACAACGGTAAGAAAGCACCAATCAGAATTGCAAGAAAATACAAAGGCCAAATCCGCAGAATACGGCGGATATAAAAAGACTTAAGGTGAATCTCGCCAAATTGCTCTTTCTCGGTCAATAGAAGTTCCGTGATGAGATAAGCGCTGAGAAGAAAGAACAAGTCGACACCGAAACTCCCCGCCCGCGATGCACCGGCGAAGAGCGTCCCGAATGGAATATGGCGGGCGGTATAGGAATCGGCATCGAGAGGAAAAACGTGGGATACAAAAACGCAGCTGAAAGCGAAAAAACGCAGGCAGTCAAGTTCGGGCCGGTAAAAGCGTTGAGAACGGGACGGATTGCTCGGGGTCGTAATGATCGGTGCGGTCGACATGGTGTCTGATTTTGTTTAGCGCTACTGTTCAGCACCGCCCTTCACAGGACGACCACAGTCGCGAAGGTTGCTACGGTCTACACCTTGAGCAATTGACGAAAATCATAAGTTATATTGGTTGATCTGAAACGCAGCGTTTGCACCGATGATACTCCCCAGCCGGTTCGTGGTGAGCCTTTAGAAAGCTTCGCGGAAGGAAGGCGCGCATCGCGAGGGCGTGCGTTCATCGAAACCGCAAACCGTCGATCACAAAAAGGAACTGTCCGATGCGCTTTATCGACCGTGAAGAAGTTGCCCGGCGTCTTACCTACGATGTATGCATTCCGATCGTGCGCAATGCGATGATCGCGCTCTCGAAGGGCCGGACCAAACAACTTCTGCGCTCGATCATCCCGCTATCCGAGGGCCGGCTGTTCGGCGTCATGCCCGGTGCGATGGGCGCACACGCGCCATTCGGCGCAAAATTGATCAGCGTCTTCCACGAGAATTTTGCCCGCGGAATGCAGTCGCACCAAGGCCTCGTCATCCTGTTTGATCCCGAAACCGGAGCGCCGGTCTGCGTCCTTCACGCCGGGGAAATCACGGCCATTCGCACTGCAGCGGCCAGTGCGGTGGCCACGCAGATATTAGCCCGCAAAGACGCGCGGCGCCTTGCGTTGCTCGGATATGGCGAGCAGGCCGGAACACATGCGCGAGCGATTCGCAAAGTTCGCGATCTCGACTCCATCGTGATTTGGGGACGTTCGCCCGAGCGTGCTCGAGACTTCGCGAAGAAAATACAAGCGGAACTCGCGCTGCCGGTTTCTGTGGCGGAAGAAGTCCGAGAAGCCGTCGCCGAAGCCGACATCATATGCACCGTCACCTCGGCCACCGAGCCGATCTTGAAGGGTGAATGGGTGCAATTCGGCACGCATGTGAACTTGGTCGGCTCTGGCTTCGCGGGACCTACAGAGGTAGATAACGAGCTCGTCGTCCGCTCGCGCTTCATCGCCGACAGCCGAGACGGCGTTCTCCAACAAGGTGCTGAGTTTCTCCGCGCGAAGAATGCAGGCTTAATTGGCGACGAACACATCGCCGCTGAAATAGGCCAGGTTCTCGCGGGCGAGATCGAAGGACGCCGGACCAAAGACGAGATTACCGTTTACAAATCCCTGGGCCACGTCGTTCAGGATCTCGCGAGCGCTTGGGCTCTCTATTCAGAGCGATAAAATAAGCACCGGTCAACTGCGATCAGCAAGCCTCCGAATCTTGTGTCAGGCGGCGTCACGGAGGCGGCGCTAAAGTTGCTTCAGCCCTCCGCTAGAAATCACAGAAAGATTCCGTTGACACGGCTGTCCAGCGTTTTATAATAATTCTCATCCGATAATTATGCGCCTCACCCATAAGAAGTTCCGGGAACTGGCTGCGACGCACGGCCTGGCGGTTACGCACCAGCGACAGGTCGTTTATGAGGCCGTCATCGCGTCGCACGGACACTATTCTCCGGAAGACATTTATGCCGCGGTCCGGCGCCGTATTCCATCCATTTCTCTCGCTACCGTCTATAACAATCTCCGCCTTTTCATCGAGTGCGGGTTGTTGCGAGAGGTCACTCCTCATGCTTCCACACTGCGTGTCGATGGCAATCTCGAACCTCATCATCACCTGGTGTGCTCCCGTTGCAAGTCGGTGCAAGACATCGAAGGGGAGTTCATCGATTTCAACCGGCTATCCCGGCATCTGCCGGATGGCTTTGATCTGACGCAGCCGTTGGTCGAGGTCTTTGGCCTCTGTCGCCGCTGCAGCGCCAAGAAATAGTTTTCTCACGCAGTTGTTACTTAAAATTCGAAGGTGAAAATACATGGAAAATACACTCGCAACTTCATCGGGAAGCGTTTCCCCCGAAGCTAAAGACAAAAGCACCTCAGCCGAATCGAAGTGCCCCGTATTCCACGGTGTTCGCAAATCCCATTCAAATGTTGATTGGTGGCCGAACCAGGTAAACCTGAAGGTCCTGCACCAGCATTCCCCGAAGTCGGATCCGATGGGTCAGGAGTTCAACTACGTCGAAGAATTCAAGACGATCGACCTGAATGCCGTGATCAAAGACTTGCACGCCTTGATGACCGACTCGCAGGAGTGGTGGCCCGCCGATTTTGGCCACTACGGGCCCCTTTTCATTCGTATGGCATGGCACAGCGCTGGCACGTACCGCATCGGTGATGGACGCGGCGGGGCAGGGGCTGGTCAACAGCGCTTCGCGCCGCTCAATAGTTGGCCCGATAACGTGAACCTGGATAAGGCACGCCGGCTGCTCTGGCCGATTAAGCAGAAGTATGGACGGAAAATCTCGTGGGCCGATCTCATGATTCTCGCTGGCAACGTCGCCCTCGAGTCGATGGGCTTCAAGACATTCGGTTTTGCCGGCGGACGTGCGGACGTGTGGGAACCAGAAGAGGAGATTTATTGGGGACCTGAGGGCACGTGGCTGGCGGACGAGCGCTACAGCGGCGACCGAGATCTTCAAAATCCGCTTGGCGCCGTGCAGATGGGTTTGATTTACGTAAACCCGGAAGGACCGAATGGGAAACCGGACCCGATTGCAGCGGCGCGGGATATCCGAGACACCTTCGCCCGCATGGCGATGAATGACGAAGAAACGGTAGCACTCATCGCGGGCGGCCACACCTTCGGCAAAACCCACGGCGCTGCCGTTCCCGCTCAATATGTGGGCAACGAACCCGAAGGTGCCGACATTGAGGATCAGGGTTTCGGGTGGAAAAATAAATTTGGTAAAGGCTTCGGTGCTGACACCATTGGCAGCGGCCTGGAAGTCACTTGGACCACGACCCCCACGAAGTGGAGCAACAACTTCTTCACTAACCTGTTCAGCTATGAATGGGAACTGACAAAGAGTCCAGCAGGGGCGCATCAATGGACACCGAAAAATGGTGGAGGGAACGGTACCGTGCCGGACGCGCACGATCCGTCAAAGCATCACGCTCCGTCAATGCTGACGACTGACCTCGCGTTGCGCTTCGACCCAGTTTACGAAAAGATTTCCCGTCGCTTTTACGAGCATCCAGAACAGTTCGCAGACGCGTTTGCCCGGGCGTGGTTCAAGCTGACGCACCGCGACATGGGGCCAATTCCAAGATACCTTGGGCCGCTCGTTCCGAAGGAGACGTTGGTCTGGCAAGACCCGGTTCCCGCTGTCGATCATGCGTTGATAGGGGAGCAGGACATTGCCGCTCTGAAAGCGAAGATTCTTAAATCCGGATTGTCGATCTCCCAACTGGTCACGACGGCATGGGCATCCGCGGCGTCGTTCCGCGGCTCTGACAAGCGCGGTGGGGCGAACGGGGCACGCATTCGCCTGAAGCCACAGAAGGATTGGGAAGTGAACCAGCCGGCCGAACTGACGAAGGTACTCGCTGCGCTGGAAACAATCCAAAAGGAATTCAACGGTTCGCAGTCCAATGGGAACAAGGGCAAAAAAGTGTCTCTCGCTGACCTGATCGTTCTCGGCGGCAACACAGCCGTCGAGGAGGCGGCGAAAAAGGCCGGGCACGACGTGAAGATTCCCTTCTCGCCAGGGCGGACGGATGCATCGCAGGAGCAAACTGACGCGCACTCCTTCGCTGTAATGGAGCCAGTCGCGGACGGGTTCCGCAACTACCTCCGAAGCGGGCAAGTCCTGTCGGCAGAGGAACTGCTGGTGGATCGGGCGCAGTTGCTCACCTTGACTGCTCCCGAGATGACGGTTCTCGTCGGGGGCTTGCGTGCTTTGAATGCGAACTTCGGGCATACCAAACACGGCGTCCTCACCACTCATCCCGAGACGCTGACGAATGACTTCTTCGTCAACCTGCTCGACATGAATACGGTGTGGCAGCCCTCTTCGACAGTCGAAGGCGTTTCCGAAGGCTTGTACGAAGGGCGCGACCGCAAGACGAATCAGGCCAAGTGGACTGCTACGCGCGTCGATCTCGTCTTCGGTTCGCACTCGCAGCTCCGGGCACTCGCAGAAGTCTACGCGTCTAACGATTCGAAGGAGGCGTTCGCGAAAGACTTCGCCGTTGCCTGGAACAAGGTGATGAACCTTGACCGCTACGACCTCGCTTGAGCTCCGAGGAAGAAGAAAGTAGGCGACTTCGCGACGTTGCTGTTGATCGCGGCTCAAGCGAAGTCGCCGCTCTTTCAAGTTTTATGGGGCGTTTCGTGCGCCCCGTCTTTAACAACCAACAATCAAAACTTGGCAAACCGTGGTTCGAGTCAGTCTTCCGTGGCGGAACGAGCCTCACGGCAACGACTCCATCGCTGCGTTGAGGTAGGACGACCGAACGTTCCTGGCGCTCCCGTTCATTTGGCTCTGAACGTGGTGTCGTTCTCTTCCTCCACAGGGACGGGGAATTGAGAAACGGCCCCTGCCCCTCTCACAATCACATTTCTGAGTACATCTTCCGAAATTGCAGCTCTTTGTTTATCCCGCGAGTTACCCGAGATTGTCTCGTCTCGCGTTGAAGATTCTCGCGCTTGATTTATCGATAGGATGTCACTGATCGTTTGACAAACTGAAACATCTTCTCCAAGTGAAGCAACCGCACGGGGTGCGAAGGACTCTTAGTCAGGTACTCAATTTGAGGAGGCATGAATGGCAGCACAAACTTCGCCGCGACCTCTGGTGGATCGAGAAATTCCCCTCGTTGCAGGCAGAAACGAATCTCTTGCTTCTGGCGTTTCTTGGGCTGCCGTCGTCGGTGGAGCTTTTGTAGCCGCTGCGATTTCTCTAATCTTTCTGTCTTTGGGAACCGGACTGGGATTTTCGGCCGCCTCGCCTTGGTCAAACAACGGTACGTCAGCTTCGGCGATAGGAGACGGGGCTATCGCGTGGCTCATCCTGACTCAGATCCTATCTTCCGCTCTCGGAGGTTATCTGGGAGGACGTCTGCGAACAAAATGGTCGGGCGTTCACACAGATGAAGTCTATTTTCGTGATACGGCCCATGGATTGTTAGTGTGGGCAGTAGCCATGGTGATAACGGCAGGATTTCTTGCCTCCGCGGCGGCGTCTTTTGCGGGCGCGCAGCGGAATGTTGTTGCCGCCAACCGGAGTCAGGAAACGGTGCTGGATCCCACCGCATATTTCGTAGATACGTTGCTTCGTGCCAGCGGTTCGGCTCTGGCAAAGCCAGACACGGCTGATCAGGCCGAGACGCTTCAAACATTTGCCCACGATTTGCACGAGGGCGCTATGTCAGATGGAGACCGGCTCTATTTGGCTCAATTGGTTTCAGCGCGAACCGGGCTGAGCCCCTCCGACAGTGAGAAGCGAGTGATCGAGGTTTTCGGCGAAGCGCAGAATTCCGCAGATCGTGCTCGAAAAGCGATTGCTCATCTCTCGCTCTGGCTCTTCGTTGCGCTTCTGAGTGGCGCATTCAGCGCAAGCTACGCGGGAACCATCGGCGGAAAGCAGCGGGACCACTTACCGCTTTAGCATAAATCCGGAATTCAAGGAGATCTATATGCGGTCCATTCTACTTTTGCTTCTAGGCGTGCCGATACCGATCGTGATTCTCATCGCTCTCTTCAGCCACTAAGCTGCGAACTGGCTAAACAGAACTTCTGGTTCGCGATGGCGAAGATAGGCGACTAACACGGCACACTACATTCGCGGGCTTCATTTTTCATGAGGAGATCCATGACGATTAGTCGGGCCAATGCCTGCGCACTTGTATTAAGCGTATTTACGTTGCTGATCGCATGTAATAACGGCAGCGATACGAACATGAGCTACAAAGCTGCGATCAACGATCACTACAAAGCGTTCCCAGTTTGCATCTGGTCTCAGCCCAAGAAGTTTCCGGTGCAGGCTGCGACTTCTGATGATGCCAAGACCGAAGGGTACGACGCTCTCACGCAGGAAGGCTTACTTCAGCGAACCACCGCCGAGAAGAAAGTGCTAATCATTGCTTCCAAGCAGGTGAATAATTATGACCTCTCGGACAAAGGGCGCACTTCATGGACACCCGATTCGTCTCAACCCGGCTATGGAAACTTCTGCTACGGCAATCGGGAAGTGACATCGATCGACGACTCCACTCTCGGCACGAATGGAGCCGGGGCAAAAACTGTCGAAGTAAGTTACCACTATCAGATCGCAAACGTGGCGTCTTGGGCCAATTCGCCGGAGATGAAGACTGCTTATCCCGCGATGGCTTCGGCTCTCGCCACGAACCCGTCGGACAAAGCGACGCTCGTGATGACAGGGGATCGTTGGGAATTCACCAAGTAAGCGGTCGCAATCAGAGCTGGTAGACGCGACGCTGATCGACCCTTCTGAACGGCGAGAAGCGAGGAGACCGAAATCCTCTCGTCCGATCTTGGTGTGCACTCACTTCCCCCCGTTCGGACCGCAAGCCTCCAAGTTTGCGGGGATTCCAATCTCGTGTGTACGGTACCGAACGACAAAATAATCACTTGAGCCTACCTCGGCACCACTATTAGAATTGGGGACGATAGGAACCTTGAGACGCAAGGACGCAGCAATGCTTCTTCGGGACTCTCCGCTCTTTCAGTTTCGCCACGGTGATCGGAAGCAAGGATTTGCAGGCTTGCGCACCGCTGGCGAGATGGGATGGGCCATGCGGGGACACAACGAATGCGATGAAATCCTGGAATACGAAAAACTGGTGGAAAAATGGTTCCCCCAAACCGGCAATTGAACTTTGCCAGTATGCGGTCGACGAGTTTCGCCCAGACATCCTAGATTCGGTATTGGAATGCCACGGGCTGCATCTCGATGAGAGCAGGCGGCATTTCCTTCACTCCAGCATTCACGTTCGCCTGGGCAGACACGGGGCCGAAATAGTAGCGGATAAGTTGGTGGTCAATCCCCGCTACTATTACGTTGTCCAGCAAGTTCGACCACCGGAAATCGTCGGCTGGGGTGTCGCACCCAACTTCGACAGTGCAACCGCGAGGGCAGAACAACTCGTGAGAGATTCTGCCGGAACAACCGCATCTCGCTTAGCCTGAAATCCCAGCCGGCTTAATAAGTGGCATCCAAGAACTTGGCGTCATCATGCCGAAGAAGAAGCAATCCGACTTGCTGCTCGGGTGGCGGCGGATCGCGGATTTTTTGGGTCAGCCAATCTCAGTGGCGCAACGGTGGGCAAACTGCGGGATGCCTGTCACCCACAATGGCCGGCGAGTACAAACTTCGCCGGAAGAACTCAATCGATGGCTCGGACGCGAATCCGTTCGCATTGCTGCTGAAACCACTGATCTCACTTCTAAATTGAAACGCGTTCTCTCTTTCGTCAGAAATCACATGCTTGCTCCGAAGAACAAGATGAGATGCGATAGGATCCCCGCTTCAGCACTATTCGCCCTTACGCTTTTCGTGTTGACATGAAAAGCCACTCGGTCCACAATGGCTCGCTTCCCCTTCAAGAACAATAGCAACCGTTGATCGTTCCTATTCGGGCCGAGTCCGGGCTGGTTTGCCCACCAATAATCAGTTGTTAAGACCTTTTGATCCATCAGCGACAGAATCGCGTTGGACTTTCAGGGCAGTTTTGTTCGCGTGTGGTTGCATGTTCCAAGTGTAACCGGGCGACGCCGCGATCCTCATTTAGAAACCCTGATTTAGAAACTTAGAGAACTCTTCAACGAACTTATTCTTCGGAGTTTCGGAATGCGCTGTTTCAAATCCTATATTCTTCAAACCCGTCAACCTAAGCCCTCCGATCATCGCATCTTGAGCACCGTCAATCATAGGACGAAACCGCTTTGCAGCACCGTTGTAGCTGTTGCGTTGCTGGTTGCTGCCGGCTCCTCTGTTTCCGCACAAACTAAACTGACCCCCGTCAGTCTGTCGTTCGACAGCCTCGCGGTCGGAGCCACCAGCAACCCCAAAACCGCTATTTTTAAGAACTCGCAGAAAACGGCGGTGACGATCGAGAGCATCGTAATCTCAGGCGGAAATGCCATGGATTACAACTGGGGCGGTAATTGTCCGGTCAGCCCCAATTCGCTTGGCGCTGGTTTGAGTTGTGGCATTACCGTAACGTTTACCCCGTCAGCTCTCGGGAATCGTATCGCGGAGTTGACGGTCAGCAGTAACTCTTCCTCCAGTTCTCAGTCGGTTGCTCTATCTGGTGTGGGTGCCGTACCGGTTACCGTTTCCCCGACAAGCTTGGTGTTCTCAAATACGCTGGTGGGAGCCACCAGCGCCACGAAGACTGTTACCCTCACCAACCATCTCAATACGAACTTAGTTATTTCGTCCCTGTCGACTAGCGGAGATTTCGGGCTCTCCAGCAACGGATGTAGCTCGGGCATTGAATCGGGTGGAAAGTGCACGATCGGAGTGACGTTCGCTCCTTCCGCTATTGGTTCGCGGTCGGGCGAACTCACTATTAATTATGGAGGTTTCGGAAGCCCGCTGTTGTTAGCGCTGAAAGGAACGGGCAACGATACAGGGCTGGCCTCAATAGCGGTAACGCCTGCTAGTCCTTCGATTCCAGCGGGCACCACCCAGCAATTCACCGCGACAGGACACTTCAAGAACGGCAACTCCGAGAACCTGACGGCTTTTGTCAGCTGGAGTTCGGTTAAGCCGAGTGTGGCGACCATCACGACGGCGGGATTGGCCAAAGGAGTGACGGCGGGCACTTCCAGCATCATCGCGACGCTCGGTTCGGTGAGCGGATCGACGACACTGACAGTCACGGCTCCGGCACTGGTCGCGATCGCTGTGGCGCCGGTTAATCCGTCGGTTGCGAAAGGTGCAACGGTGCAATTTACCGCGACTGGGTCATATAGCGATGGAAGCTTGCAAACGATCACGAATAGCGTGACTTGGTCGTCGTCGATGACTTCGGTTGCGACCATTGCGTCCGGCGGCTTGGCGACTGGCATCGGGACAGGAACGAGTGACGTCACGGCTGCGCTTAACAACGTAGTAAGTCCGGCAAACAGCCTCACTGTTACGCCACCGACGCTTGTGTCGATTGCGGTATCACCCGCTAACTCGGCAATTGCCAAGGGAACGACCCAGCAATTCGCGGCCACCGGCACCTATAGCGATGGTTCGTCCGGCGACGTCACCAGTAGCTCGATGTGGACTTCTTCGAACCAAACCGCCGCATCCATTAATTCCTCTGGTTTGGCAAGCGCCAACGCACAAGGTGTAACAACGATTACGGCCAGTTTCAATTCGATCACAGGCTCAACCTCGCTCACAGTAAATCCGGCTGCGCTCACTTCGATCTCAGTAACCCCGGCATCGGTTTATGTTGGAGTCGGTAGCAACACGCAATACACCGCGACTGGCATCTATAGCGACGGGTCGACCTCGAATCTGACCAATGCAGTGTCTTGGAGTTCAAATAATCCTTTGATTGCCACCATCATGAGCACTGGACTCGCTACATCGACCGGCGGCGGTGCGGCGATGATCAACGCGATGCAGGGAGCATTAACCGGCTCGGCCACGATGAACGGCGTGCCCGGAGGCTTTATTTCGTGTGATTCCCACATTGTCGACATGAACTTATTGGTGGTTACGAACGCCGAATCGGAGTCCGATTTCCCTGCCATCACGCAGGCTCTCACCTATGTCGGCACACCCTATACGGTGCTTGACATCAGCCAGACGGGAAATGCAATCCCTCCGGGATATTTGTCAGATGGCGGATGCCACGGCTACTTTCAGGGAGTGATTTTTGCGTTTGGCAACGACCGCTATAACATCTCAAACATCAGCGTCCTGGATCTCTACGAGTCGCAATTCAGCGTGCGCCAAGTGAACTGGTATGTGTATCCCGATCCAAATTTCGGGTTAGCTTCACCGACCGGCAGTGTTGACGCCAGCCCCACGCCGTATAACTTCTACTACGCACCGGCGGCCAGCGCGATCTTCCCCTACGCCAACGTCGCTAATCCGGTTGGCATAGCGAACGCGTTCATCTACCTTTCAAGTACCGCGAACGGCTCCACGCCACTGCTCACTGACACCTCCGGCAATGTGCTGGCGGCTATCTACAGCACGCCCTTCGCGGGCCAGTATCTGTCGCTTACCTTCGACAGCAATCAGTATCTGCTCCACGATCAGGTTCTCGCATACGGACTCGTGAATTGGGTCACACAGGGAATCTTCCTCGGTGACTACCACGTGTATGCCACTCCTCAGGTCGACGACTTTTTTATTGACGATAGCGAGTGGATTCCCGGAACCTCCTGCCAGGATCCGGTCACACACGACCGCACCAAGCCGGACGCTTCGAATCTTCCAGTTTTTCGAGTAAATGCCGCTGACATGGCGCAACTGACGGCGTGGCAGAACAGCATACAAACTGATCCTTCGGGATTGTTTGCGAATTTCCAGCTGACACTGGCGTTCAACGGCGTTGGCACCGCCGGAAATGGCGACTGGACGGGGCTCAGCGCTCCCGTTACCACTACCTCGGCCAGCGGCGGTCTCGCCACCTTTACGACGACAGATTTCTCGGGACTTCCTGGCGCAATGGTCAATGTAACGGGGGCAACGAACAATGGCGGTGCGTTCAACGGAATCTGGACGATTCTGTCAGTAGCTTCCGACAGCTCGACGACTCCAGCAACCACACAATTCACGGCCATGATTAACGATATAGGAACGGTGGCTCCGCAAACAGAAGCGTCGGCGACAGCAGCCGTCGCGGAGGACCTGGTGGCAAATCTGCAGAGCTATCAGGGAGCTTTCCACTGGATTAGCCATACCTATGATCACCCGACGACTCTGAACGGTCTGTGTAAGAGTGCTCCGACCGGAACCGGCTGCGGCGATATTTATGATCACCCGCCCACCGATGACATTGACTTGGAAGTGCTGACAAACCTTTGGGTGGCTTCGAACCCGAACGGCGCTAACCTGGACAATGATCCCAGTGACGTTGCACTCGCGCAACTCAACTTTAACGACTTTAACCCAGCAAACATGGTGACGCCTGGAGTGACTGGGCTGAATGATCCGAATGTGCCAGGCTATTTGAACGTGGATGGGATTCAGTACGTCGTTACGGATACCTCGGTCATCGGCCAGCCCAACAATGGTCCAAATCCGTCGCCGAACGTGGGTATTGTGAACAGCTATGCACCGGGCATTTACGAGGTGCCGCGACATCCCAACGACATTTATTACAATGTCGCGAACTGGAATGACGATCAGGCGGAGTTCGACTGCATCTATTCCTATCCGACCCAGGTGCCTCCGTTTAACACCTACACAGCCGCGCAGATTTTAAACTTTGTCAGCTCGAGCTTCCTCAGCAACATGTTGATTGGCGACATGGATCCGGAAATGTTCCACCAGCCGGATCTGCATTTCTCGGTCAACACCGCGCCGGGGATGCCCTCGACCAACACGACTGCGTCGCTCATCAGCGACACATATAACCAAACCTTCAGCCTTTACAAACAGGTGTATAACATTCCCGTTCTCACTCCAACTCTCGATCAGCTCGGACTGGCCATGCAGAGCCGGAACGCATTCAACCTTTCAAATGTGACGGCCAGCGTCATTGGCATCGGAGGACCAAACGCGACGATCAGCGTGACTATGCCGGCGTCCGCCTCGGTTCCCGCAGCCGTGATTCCGATCACCGGACTGAACAGCAACGGCGCCGAAATTTACGGTGGACAGTACATCTCACATATCTCGATGACTGCTGGGCAAACAATCACGCTGCCATTGCCTTAGGAGCGGGTGAAGACGAGAGGTGGCGGGTTATCGATCAACGATATTGCTTTTTAGGAGCGATCATCATCATTTGTTCGATTGCAGCGCCTGCAATGACGCGTGGCTGTTTACGGCCGGTGGCGGGACATCACCCTTCAACATCAGCCACAGAATGCGGTTGTAGAGTTGGTCGTTCACGCGGTCGGGTTTACTCAGATCTAGTCCCTCCGACATGCGTGCAGCCGCCGTGTTTTGCGGATTTTTCTCATTCAAGTCTTGCGTCGGGATGATCGGGCTGTACGGCGTCAAGTCGGGCGTCGCTCCGAAGATGTCGGCCAGTGATCGGCTGAAGTAGTCGAACTTCGAAAGCCGCCCCATTCCAAGGATGTCCTCAATCGCCGCGATTACATCCGTCGTATTGATGAAGCGATGCACCGTGACGGACCGGTTGTAGGCCGAGATCGCATAGAACGGCGCTCGGTGCGAATCGATATGGTCGGGCCCCGCCTGGGCGTCGTCTTCAACGACAAAGATCACCGTGTCCTTCCAATATTGGCTATTCGAGAGCGCTTGTACAATCCGCCCAAGCGCCAGATCGTTGTCGGCCATGCAGGCCCGCGGAGTGCACTTGCCCGGACGTCCGGCGGCCAGGTGGTCCATCGGAAGCCATACAACTTCGAGTTGTGGCATGTTGCCGTCGCGTACAAACCGCTGCAGGTCGGCGACCCACACATCAGCGCGCTCTTGATCTTGCGTAGCCAAATCCATCGGAACGTAGTCAGGACTCACGTCGGCACCCAAATCGTGTTGCGTCACCGGCCAGCCGGGATTCCCCTTGACCATTTCGCCGTAGTCGCGGAAAGAAATACCTTCCCGAGCCGCGAGCGTCCACAGAAAGCCGCGTTCCGGCTCATCACTCTCTTCGCCGTCCACGTCGGCTCGCTTGCCGGCATAAGCCGACGGCACGGTCTTCTCGCCATAGTTCGTCACGTAGGCGGCAGTCGACCAAATGTGCCCTTGCGAGCTGACCTCCGCATTGACGAAGAAGCGATCGAACAGCCCGAAACGTCGGGCAAGCGCGTGGTGATTGGGAGAGACGAAAACGTCTGGAAAATAAACGAGGCTCGGATCGCCATCCCCATCCTTGATGTCTCCGAGTACTTGGTCGTAAGTGCGATTCTCTTTGATGATGTAGACAACGTGGCGGAACGGCGGATAGCGCCGCGACTCAACTCGCTGTTGCCAGTTATTGGCAGCGCTGACGCGTTGCGAAAATGCAGCAAGTTGCGTCCCATTCATCGCGGACGGAAGCACGCGAAGGCTGCCATTCAGTTGCCCCAGCGTATACGCGGTCGGGTTCCCGTCAGGCCAGTTCGTAAGCGGAACCGGACCGTTGGGATTGGCGTGGGTGCCGTGGCCTTTGCCGGAAAGGACGAGCAGTTCTCCGTTGTCTTCTGCGATCGCCGTCGGATACCAGTCAGTGGGAACACGCCCGAGTAGCTTGTCTGTTGCCACGTCGAAGACGGCGACGGCATTGTTATCAGCTTCCGCGACCAGCAGACGCTTGCCATCCGAGCTAAGTGCGACCGCATTGGGAGTACTTCCCTCTGGCGGCGCTCCGGGAGCTGCATCATGCAGATAGTTCACGACCTTGCGCAGTTTCGTGTCGACAACCGCCACGCGGTCGCTACCCGCAAGCGTGACGTACAGCCTCGTTCCCTTCACCGCTAGGGCTGACGGATGCCGTCCAACCTCGATCCGTCCGAGATAGGCAAGTCTTCCATCCGCCAAAACGCGGAACTGCGAAACCGTGCCACCGCCCCAAGCCGAGGCGAACACTTGACCGTCCGCTGTGAGCGCGACGCCATAAGGATAATGATCGGTAGAAAATCGTTGCGTGATCTCACCGCTCGCGGTGTCCACCACAGCCAGCTGATCGCCCACGTCCTCGGCCACATAGACGAATTTTCCGTTAGGCGAGAACGCCAGTCCCGCCGGATAGCTCGTGCCCGTGCCGTCCGCCGTTTTTGCCTTGGCGAGTTCGAACTTGTTCTCGAGGGTGGCGGCACCGTCTTTCCATGCGTAGACGAAGAGCATGTCGGTGTTGCCACCGGAGACGCAGAGGCGATGGCCGTCAGGCGAGAAGGCGGCGCCGTAGAATGCTCCGCCCTGAAGGAGGGTCTGCGTGACCTTTCGCATCTTGAGATCGACGACCTGAATGCCCTGTTCGCGCCAACCGCTGAGCGCGACTACCGCTCTGTCCTTATCAGGGGCAAGCACTAGATTAATCGGCAAACTGCCGAGGGCAACGGCGTCGCCAGCCGGATCGAGTCGTACACCGGTTGGAAGCGGCGAGGTAAAAAGCGGCGTCCTTTGGGCAAAAACCGACGCGGAAAGCAGTGCGGAAAGCGAGAGTACGAGTTGACAAATACGTCGCGGCAACATAATTCTCTAGATCCCGTCAGTGCATCGAATTGCGACCAGAGCTGTAACGATATCCCTTCACAGAAGCACGGCCATCTGGCGTAAACGAACTCAGAACAGTATAGGGGAGCGCAACGGTCCGGCTACAACAGGCATCCGCAGGTTCGCCACCTCGGTTCGCCGCACCATGCCGCTTGCGATCACAGTGTGATACCCGAATGGAGAAATCAAGAGGAACAACAGTTGAGAGGGCCGTGGTAACCCGAGCTTTTCCAAAAATGAATCAACGGTTACCCCGGCCCCCGCGTAGCGCCTGCGAGTGACTTATTCGTATTCGCAGGTTACATGATTGTTCCAGTCTACGAATGCGCCTTGAGGGTTGTCGCGCCAAGCCCAGACGTGCAATTCGAAGAAATCGGCGAGGTTGAAACGGTTCGGCGCAGCAATGAACTGAAAATCCTGGCCATCGAGGGACGGAGGCGTGTTGTTGTTATTCTTCAGCCACGTGGCCGCGTCCACAATGTACTCAACCCCCACCAGCCTTCGCCTATTGCCGACCGGTTCGTAAATCAAGGCTTCGGGTTGCGTGACATCAATCAGGCCATCTCCCACCAGTCCGCCGTTGACGTAATGAATACCCATGGCCCCGTGGTCGGGACCGCTGACGCACCCAAACGCCGGCGAATAGCCGGCTGGACCGGCATTGTTGACGTCGATGAACTGTTTCGTCGCCTCGCGAACATCTTGAACCAGCTTGGCTGTCACGTGATGACTCGCGTGTTCCGAATCTTGTCCGAAAAGTGGCGAGGCGGTCACCAAACTGATCAGCAGCGCCAACGGCAGGGCTGTTTTGGTGAATGATTGAACTGCGTTTGTGATTCGCGGCATATTGAGTTCTCCTTTGTTTTTTCTCGGTTAGTTTCTCGTTCTCCAGCTGTTGGGGAAACTTGCGCGACCCTGGCAGGGCTTATCACCTTGCCGATTTGCGAGGTTGGTTGAAATGATCCCGATGCTACAGCCGCTTCACACTGACGGAGACAGGCACTCCTATCGTTAGCGAATCGAACACCGGCGAATGTCCCGTCCCCAACCCGACAATGTCCTGCAGTTGGTCGTCGGGTACGTCGGCCTTGATCTTGAAGTTGACTCGAATCCCCTGGTATCCCTTGCGCACGTTTTCATCGAGACCCAGAAACCCGTGCAGGTCGATATCGCCTTCGAATGACGATTCGACTTCTTCGATCGAGATGCCGCGAGCCGCCGCATGATAGACCATAGACGTGGTCACACAAGAGGCCAGTGCGTGGAGCAGATGTTCGACGGGGTTCGCCGCGCCGTCCGTGCCCAGCAGAATGGCGGGTTCGTCCGCCTCCAGAATGAAGGGCTGCGTCCGCGACAACTCTTGCCCGGCGCCGCGGAACTCGCTCACGATCGAACGATTTCGACTAGCCCCCCGCCATTGGTTTCGAACGCGAAATCTGAATTGCGCAATGGACGGCATGGCCCTGATGGCATCGATAGTCGTAAATAGGTCGCTTACATTGACCCCGTTGATGCTCCTGGGAAATTCTTGTGCAAGTGTCATGTGTGCCCGCTTGGTCTTTTCTGTTAAGTTTCCGCAACCCCGGCAGCGTTCGATGACACACGGTAGCCTCAAAACCGGCTTGCAACAAGATGGCATATATGCCATCGTAGGTAGGTTATTAGGCCATATTCAATTTCACCGATTCTGAGGTATAACGATGCGGGAAATCACAGTCCTTCTTCTCGACCAGATGTTTTCCTCAACTGCCATCGGCCCGATGGAAGTCTTTCGCCATGCCGGTTCGTTATGGAACGTTCTCACAGGTACAAAACTTGCTCCCAGCTTCCATGTGACGACCGCGTCCGCCGACGGACGCCCCGTCCGGTGCGATGGCGACATTCGGATTCAACCCAACGTGGCTCTAAAAGATGTAGGCAAAACCGATCTCATTTTTGTTCCAACAACTGGACTCAGCATCGACGATGTGGTCGAACGGAACGCGCCAATCGTGCCGTGGTTGAGGCGTCGGAGCACCGCCGGCGTGGCCGTCGCAAGCGTTTGCTCCGGCGTGGGATTGGTCGCGGCCGCTGGGCTACTCGACGGCAAACGCGCGACAACTCATTGGGGTCTCGCAGAACGGTTCCGCGAAAAGTATCCCAAGGTGAAGTGGATGCCGGAGTGTATGGTCACTGAGGACCGGGGCTTCTACTGCGGCGGTGGGGTGAACGCGTCGCTTGACCTCAGCGTTTACCTGGTCGAGAGATTTTGCGGGCACGATATTGCGATTCAGACTGCCAAAGCGCTGCTCATCGAAACGCCCCGCGCGTGGCAATCGGGCTTCGCCATCGTTCCACTAAAAACTGATCATACGGATGACACCATCTCCAGCGCACAGGAATGGATGCACAAGAATTTCTCCAGGACTTTTTCGCTCGAAGACGTAGCCGGGTTTGTGGGCATGAGCGTCCGCAATTTCGTGCGCCGCTTTAAGGGAGCGACCGGTGACAGTCCTTTGATCTACCTTCAGAAGCTACGAATCGCCGCGGCCAAGCGCATGTTAGAAAGCAATCACCGCACGATGCAGGAGATCAGTGATTCCGTTGGCTATCAGGACGTAGTCTTTTTCCGCTCGCTTTTTCATCGACATACTGGCGTTTCGCCGAGTGCCTATCGGGAAACATTTGGGTTGTAGTCGCGACTTCGTCGCCGCGGGAAGGAACACATCCGGGCGTGGCTATCTGTTGAGAGGCACTCGTTTCGGGTCGATCTCGAAATCCACAAGGCCATCCCGATAGTTCAACTTCAGCTCAAGCTGCTTGAGCATCGCAAAACCGAGAAAGCCTGAAATCTCAGTCCCGGTCTGGCGGCTGGCGGTCGACAGGTCAAGCGTGATCATGCCCAGATTCGATTGGCGGAAGTGCCCAAAAGTCAAAGTCGCCTTGTCGGCATTGTAGACCCTACTTACTTCGCCATTCAGTCCGCCGACCCGATCACGGTAATCGGAGCTTACTTTGCCTAACTTTCGTCCAACGCGGAGCGAGAGAATGTTGCTAAACGCGCCTGTGTCGAGTCCAAACAGCATGGGTTTGGAATCGTTCACACTGGTCGGCACCAGGATGGCGTGACCAAAGCGGAAGACTTTCGTCCAGTTGGCCATCTCAGGCGCAACGTAACGATCTCGTGGCAAAAGACGCGGAGTCATCGAACCGGGCGCGGACGGTTTCTGGTCCTTTGAAGCCTGCTCGGTCGCGCTCTCTGCATTCCGCTCCGCATTCGCTTGTTCCTCTCCTTCGCTGTTCAGCGATTTCGGAGCCACGGTGTCTTCCGGGCGCTTAGGCAGCGGCGATAGTTTGAGCCGTTCTCCGGGCAGGTCGAGATCAATGAGGTAGGCTCCGAATACGTCGGCACCGATCAACCCATCTTCGTCTGTCAAGGAACGTTGATCACTCACGGCTATCACGCAGTCTTGGAACTCTAGTTCGCCGATTCGGATATGGTCGGCTACCGCCGTGTAACCGCTTTGCAGCCCTTTATCGCCGATGCCTCCGTAGCGCACGGCTGAGATGCGAGCCAGTCCAGTCTTTTCCGCGACCTTTCGTCCAACCATGATCCCACCTGCGCCCGTGTCCAGCAGGAGATGGACATTCCGGTCGTTGAGCTTTACCGACAGAACTAGGCCACGTGTGCGCCGTCCGTCTTCAGCATAAACGGTTTCCAATTTCGTCTCAGTTTGCTCCACTCTGCTGACTAGCTTGCATGCATGAACGGGTTTGTCGATTGTCGCCTTGAGAAACTCCAAGTATTCGCCCAACCTCTTTGTTTCTTCTTCATCATCGGGATGGGAGCCAGCAAGATACGCCTCCAACGCTGCTAATCTGTCTTTTCGCGGAAGCATGCTCAGCCACGCCCTTTGCACCTCGATATCGTCGGGTGCGATCTCGTGTGCGGCCTGCAATTCCCCATATGCCATGCTGTACATGGAATAAGAGCGGTACAACCGCGCCAGTCCGAGATAGGCGTGAACTTCTTGTCGGTCGAGTTTCTTTGCTGCGAGGTATGACAACTCGGCATCTGACATTTCAGCGCGACGAAATTCGACTTCGCCCTTCGCTGCGAGCAGCGCTGCCGAGTTGGATTGCTCAGACAATGCAACATTCACTGCGTCTAACGCTTCATCGATTTTCTGCTGCCGCAACATCGCCCGAACAAATCCGACTTTGGCGGGTACCAGCTTCGAGTCAGTTTTGAGTAGAGCCTGATAACTGGACTCGGCTTCCGCGAACTTTCCCGCTCGATAAAGCTGATCAGCGGCCGCAAGCTCGGGATTGATAGCTGGAGCCTTGGTGTCCTCGCCAAAAGTAAGTTGCGGTGAGAGCAGAAGAAGCGTGGCGACAAGACCTGAGCGCAAAGCAGGGAACATGAGATGAGAAACTCCGGTAAACGCAGCAGAGTAACACGATTTCGCAAAGCTGCGAAGCCATCCAAGCCGTGGTTCCTCGCCGTGCCTCGGCGCTCTCACTCGAAGCACGCAAACTGCGTACCCGTCCTTTCATTCATCCCGGAGCTGAGGCGTTAGAATGGCATCCTGGTAACGTGCGGGAAAGGCCTCGAGGGTTCTTTTTGCTAGCCGGGATACCGACGCAGCGACGCGTGTCCTGCATCGCATGCTGGTTCTGGCGCCCCAGAAAAGGCGGAGATGCCGTCGTGAGATCCAACGCCCAAGGGAGCGAGTAAACCCTTCACACGCTTTCCCAACCGCAATCTCGACCCCGACGGTCATCGAATCGGCTATATGACCGCCAAACTAAAGAGGGAAACACCTGGGAAGGTAGGCCTCATATGGTTCCGCAATTTCGCCGCCTCTAACTCAACCGTTGCGGTCTAGGAGGATCGGGCTGACCGCTTTGGGCGGCTGGCAAGGTAATCTGAAAAATCGCACCATGGGAGCTGGGTTCAGTCCACAATCGACCGCCATGGGACTCAACAATCGAGCGACTGATCGACAGTCCCATCCCGAGACTGTGCGGTTTGGTCGTAAAGAAAGGTTCAAAGATACGATCGATTTGATCCGCCTTGAGCCCGACTCCGGTGTCCCGAACCTGAATCAACACGCCATCGCCGCGGTTTTCCGAATTGATGGCAAGTTCACGGGCCTGGCCAATGCCGCTATGCATCGCATCGATTCCGTTCATGGCTAAGTTGATTATGACTTGTTGCAATTGCACTCGATCCCCCACGATTCCAGTCAAGTTAATGCCGAGATCGAGCCGCACATGAACATTGTTGCGTGTTGCCTTGTGACTTACCACTAGAGCCGCTTCTCGAATCACATAATTGACATTCAGTTCGACCCGATCAGAAAAGTCTTTCTTCACCAGCGTCCGTACTCGAGAAATGATGTCTTGGATTCGGACCGCATCCTCTGCAATTTCTGTAACAGCCTGCTGTACCTCCTCCAGATTCGGCAGCCTGCCTTGCATTTCGCGTCGAACGACATTGCTGGTGGTGAGGATCGCAGTCAATGGCTGGTTTACTTCATGTGCAATAGAAGTAACTAATTCTCCAATCGCCGGCACCCGAGTGACGTGGGCTAGCTCCGCTTGTGCCAATCGCAATGCTTCCTCCGCCCGCTTGCGCTCAATCTCGGCCGCCGTCCTTGTCGAAAATAACTGCAGAACTCCTTCCGCAAACTTCGCATCCACCAGCGGTCGATTGTAGATAGCGACTATGATGCCGACAACCCGTCCCCTTGAATCTCGCAGCGGAGCCCCAACATACCCTTGCACCGTCATCTGTTTGAGCAACGAGTCCTTCGGGAATGTCTCCGCTACCCCGGAAACATAGGAGCAGACACCTTGCCGTAATACTCCTTCACATGGCGTATCGGCCAGATCGTATACGAAGCCATCCGCGATCTTGCCCTGGCTGCATACCGCAATCGTCTTCACCTTGTCTATATTGCCTTCAATAAGTTCCCCGATGATCGTCCCGTCAGCCCCTAAGCATTTGGCAAGCTCAATGGCCATCGACAAAAAAGTTGTCGCTGCTATCGGCCCGTACCTGTACCAGCGTACAAGTCGTTTCCTGCATCTGTTTGCGATCGGTGATGTCCTTCACCATTGCTAAGTGACATCTTCGCTTCTCTCCCTGGCTCCACAGCGGGACGACGAGAACACTCACCCAGCACACCGCTCCATCCCGGCGAAGGTATCTCCTTTCCATCTCGTATTCTTCCAGTTGGTCCTCGGGCGGCCGCCCCAAATATTGATCGCCACGACCCAAATCATCGGGATGACTGATGCTCTCTACATCGCCACGCAGCAGTTCATCCTCGGTGCGGCCTGTAATTTCACAAAACTTTTGGTTAACTTGCAGAAACCGTCCTGTACTCGAATCCACGACAATAATGCCAACCGGAGACCTCTCGTATAGTGTCCGGAAGCGTCGTTCGCTTTCCCGCAGCGCCTCCTCAGCTCGTTTTCGAGCCGTTATATCCCGCGCCACGGCAATGCCATACTCCCTTTCTCGCTGCACCTTTCGATAATTCACTTC
Organism: uncultured Acidobacteriaceae bacterium; assembly: GCA_963846085.1. Lineage (GTDB taxonomy): Bacteria > Acidobacteriota > Terriglobia > Terriglobales > Acidobacteriaceae > Acidiflorens. Next base: position 1,673,597 of record CAWJUN010000001.1, read on the forward strand.
CACTCGGAATGTCGAGCCATCTTTACGTCGGCGTTCTGTCTCAAACATCGCAAATCCGGACTTTCGCAACTGTCGCGCCACACGGGCCCGCAAACCTTCATTGAAGTTCGGATCGAGATCGAAGATCGACAGCGAAAGTATCTCTTCCCGGCTGTAGCCAAGTTGTGAACACGCCGTCTGGTTCACGTCCAGAAAGCGTAGAGTCTTCGGATCGATAACCTCAATGGCATCGGTCGAGTGCTCCAGTAACGCACGAAACAGGTCCGGGTCCTGAAAGATGCGGTCTTGGTCGCGGACTATGGTCATGGCTGTTTCATCGGGCGTGCGGGGAAGTATGGCTGTCTTAGAAGGCCAACCAATATTCGCGTTGTGTTATCGCGGAGTCAAGTTTAAACAAGTCTGGATCCCTACACTCATAGCCGAAAACACGAAGGTCCGGCTAACCTCAGAACTTGGTTCAACCAAGAATTAGCAGCGAACCGTGCGGGTCCCGGAGAAGGCTGCAACATACGGTGCGGTCCCACACTTTTGCCATGGTTAGCTAATCTTTTTGCCCGAACCAGACGAGAGGATTCAGCGTCGCCTGCGCCAACCGAGCCACAAACCGAGACCGATTCCCGCTAGAATTGCTCCAGCTATTTTCTTGGCGTCGGTGATCGGAACGAAACAGGTCCGCTGCTCACTGATCTCTATCACGCCCACGGGAACAGCGCGCACCCCGCCACCGCCGCCGCCACCTTCGCCACGAGCACTGGAATCGCCCACACCGCCCGTGCCTGCCCCCGCGCCATAGCCGTACATTGTTCTTGCGACTGGTATGACCGTCTTTCCGTGGGCTGATATCGGCTCGCCGTAGATTGCTTTCACGCTAGCTTGGCTGAGTATGCTTTCCTTCAGCGATTGAAGGAAGGATTGGGTACTCATTTCAGAACTCCTTTTTACAAAGACAATTATCTTCCCGCGACGACCTGAATACGACTTTCACAGCAAAATCGCCTCAAAATGACAACGCTGTTTCTACCCGTTTTCATGGTGCTTTGCTGATCGCATATTATTGGTTGAAGTTCCTACCGTCCGCTGTAAAACTGGAACCGATGGGTCGCTTCGCATCGACGGTTGAATTCTACGCCCGTTGCCGGGAGCCTTATTCTCGTGAATTTTTTCGAGAAGTCGCAGGGCAGATCGGTTTGCGCGGGGACGAACGCTTGCTCGACGTCGGTTGCGGACCAGGAATGCTCGCCATTGGTTTTGCTTCCTCTGTCAGAAGTTGCACGGCTCTCGATCCCGAACCGGGAATGATCGCGGCAGCGAAGTGTGCGGCGATGGAGGCCGGGATTCCACTTTCCCTGATCCAGGATCGGATCGAGGAATTCACAACGACCGAATCCTACGATGTCATAACCATTGGTCGTGCCCAGCATTGGCTGGATCGTGCCCCGACGTTGGAGTTGTTTGAGCGGATTCTCGCTCCCAGTTCCGGCCGCATACTGATTTGCCGAGCCTCCATGGTTGAGACGCCGGAAACCCCTTGGGTGAAACCCTATCGAAAAGTGCGCAGCGCCTGGGCCTCAGGACCAGCCGAGAAGCAATATCGGATTCATCCGGACCAATGGTTTGCGGGCTCGCGCTTCACCACAATGGGCGAGATATCCGTTACCGAAATCCGTCCAGTGACCGTCGCTGATCTGATCGGGCGTGCACTCTCCAGGTCCAATACCTCGCCGGCGGTCGTGGCTGAGGGGCGGGGACAATTTGAAAAAGAGATCGAAGCCGTACTCAAACCCTTCGCTCGGGATGGAGTTTTGGAAGAGCAAATCGTCGCCCGAGCTTCGATCTTCGGCTGAAATCTCGTCTTCGCCGATGTTCATTGTCTTCGGCTAAAGTATTAGCGGATGAACTTGACCTTTCTGCATCGCCTTCCTACTGTTGACGATTGTGGCTAGCGCCCAGAATTCGCGCGAATTTGATGTCAAAGCCGCTCAGCGTTTTGCAAATCTTGCCCTTGTGTGCGTACATAAGGAATACCCAAATCACATCAGCCACATGTTGAATAGCGATGCGGATGTGGCACCTCCGCGAAAGCTGACACCCGCGTTCTACGGTTGTTACGACTGGCATTCCTCGGTGCACGGCCATTGGTTGTTGGTTCGGCTAGTCAGAACCTTTCCAGACGCTCCCTTTGTTCCTGCTGCTCGCGAAGCACTCTGGCAAAGTCTCACGGCAGACCATCTCGCACAGGAAGCTGCGTATCTTCAAGTAGAAGGACGAGCCAGTTTTGAGCGCCCGTATGGGCTAGCGTGGCTCCTTCAACTGGCTGCGGAATTACGACAGTGGGACGATCCGCAGGCAAAGGCGATGGCGGCCAACCTACATCCGCTTGAAACAGTTGCACTGGAACGGCTGAACAACTGGCTGCCGAAGCTCTCGCATCCCGTACGAACCGGCGAACACGATCAGACCGCTTTCGCCCTTAGCCTGATGCTGGATTATGCACGGGGCACCGGGAATACGACGTTTGCCGACCTGCTGGAGTCGAAAGCACGACAGTTCTATCTGGGCGACAAAGATTGCCCATTTGCATATGAGCCGTCGGGCGAGGACTTTCTCTCGCCGTGCTTGGGTGAAGCCGATCTGATGCGTCGTGTGATGCCCACTCGGGAGTTCGCTCGCTGGCTGGTAACATTCTTGCCACAGATTTCCCCGGCGAAAAAAGGATCGTGGTTGCAGCCAGTGGTGTCTCCCGATCCCAGCGACCCGAAGCTCGCGCATTTGGATGGTCTGAACTTGAGCCGAGCTTGGATGCTCGAAGGAATCGCTGCTAGTTTACCGAAGAACGACAAGCGGCTGCGGTCGATTATTCCGAGTGCCGAGGCGCGTAAAAGGGCTGGATTAGTGGCGGTAACAGGCGAGCGTTACGAAGGTGGTCATTGGTTAGGAAGCTTTGCGGTTTATCTGGTCACAAAACGAGGAATTTCGCGCTAGCGGCCGCGCCAGTTTGACGACGGCCACGCGAGTGTCGGATATTGGACGGCATGGACGTAGAACGTACTATTAACGATATCGAGCAACTGCAGGAAATGTTCGAGGCGCCAGACATCAGGCCACTCACTGCCAACGACATTGCTGCTGCGAATCGAAGACACGACGAAATGCTCGCGCGCAGCCCGTGGTTTCAGCTTTGGCAACGATATGGGATCTGTTGCCGAACCGAGTCCCCAGTGTTTCGATCGGGCGCCATGGATTGATCCTCCTGCATACGGACGTGAAGAACGGCGAAGAAGACAACTGCTAATGCCCCGCCGAAACTCAACGATACCGAACAAGACCTGCTTTCGCATATCCAAAACGGATACCAGCTTGAAACTGATTCGCTCTGGGGCAATCCAATTCTGCGGCGTTTAAAAGACAACGAAGAAGTACGCCCTTTGTCGGCCAATCGCAATACAATCAAAGCGATGGAACAGCGAGGACTCATCAGTCCCGGCAAAGGCCGCGACCCGCTCACTCTCCTGTGGTCTTAGAAAGAAATAAGTTCTAGAGCTTGAATAGCGACCCCAAAGAAGCGTCGTCAATATGGCTACCTGGCGCTAACCAGTGAACAAACTCTCGTGCGCTAATGTGCGTCGGCCTTTGAACCTCAATTTTCTCGAAGCCGGACTCAAGATTTGCTTGCTTGCCCGTGTTGGTGATAATCGTCCATGTCTTCGTTTTCATGTTGTTTTTTAGGGTGGAGGGAAGTAACACGCTGGCATTCGCATCAATCGTGCACAACCGCAAGTCCACCGTCATCTGCAACGGTCATCAACAGTATGTCTAGTTTTTGGGTTTCGGGACTGTGCCAAAATGACCATTTCTTTGGATTTATTCGCGGCCAGTGGGAAACGTTTCAGAGGATCCTCTCATTGCCCGTCTCTATACCAGGGCTGGCTCAAAATGTCGCACTCGGAATCTGCCACTCGCAGCCTAACGGGCGTTGCGTCATCCCTACTCCCCGCCTCCGTCGATGATATTCGCCGCTGCTAACCATCGCCACGGCCCCTCTTCCATCGTGCCATTAGAATTTCAAAGGGCGGCGGGCAAGGTAGTGTGGAAAATCGCCCCACGGGAAATGGGTTCAGCGCACAAACTCCCACCGATTTGAGATTCAACAATCGAACAACTGATCGATAGTCCCATCCCGATGCCCTTGCGGCCTGGCACGGCAAGCACACTCTTGAAGGGGATTGTCGGGCAATGGATGACGCGCTGTCATCGCGAGCCGGATAGACTCCCCTACACGGCAGGGATAGAGTGCAAGCCGCAGTGGTTTGTTGAGTTGGATATTATCCAGCATTCGTAGAGGATTTTTCCTTCCTGAGTTTTCAGGCAGCCCTGCAAGGGGGCGCTAGTGGACGCCAACGAGCCGCTCGACACCGTCAATTCAAACAGTGATAAACCATGCCCGGACACTGCCCCCGAAAAGTCCGTCAGGAAAAAGAGACCCTATGTCGCTCCCGCTTTCCGATTCGAGAAGGTTTTCGAGACCAACGCACTCACCTGCGGGAAGGTGATTTCCACCCAAGGTTCCTGCAAATTTATTCTAAAGAATTCGTAACGCTTGGGATCCACAATTGGCTGAGCAGTCGGAAGCAAAGGCAAGCGATGGAGTGAAACATATGAAGCGACTGGGATCGAGGGCCTACATATTTTTTCTGGCGTCGTCAGGAATCGGACTTGCACTTCTTCTTGTATCGGCCTCAGGCACGCAGTTAGCCGAGCAGCGGATTTCGATCGTTTCGGACTGGAGTCATCAGCATGTCGTTTTCTCACAGCCGCTGACCCCAGAGCAAGCGTTGAGACTCCAAGGAGAGCCGCGTTACTGGATGCAGATAGTGGGGCGCCGGGGACGAAGAGGAGGTGGCGAGGACTCCGAGCTTGACAGTAGCGCTGTGAGCGTTTCCGGTGTCGACGCTCCGCAGCCGTTCAGGAGAGACTGGGGCCAATCTCTGGGGGCCGGCGGCTCAACGGGTGTTCCCTACGCGAGCGGGAGCTGGTGGCCGGTCTATCCTGCCAAGTTCACATTCAATCTCAATTCCAATCCCGACTGCACGCACGATTATGTCACGTTTCCAACGAACCTGACCGGGGTGACAGGAGGACAAGCCAGCATCGTTGCCTACAACAAACTCTACGCGGGGACGGGCACTTCCTACTGCGGAGTGACCAATTCTTCGGTCTACTGGTCTTACAACACAAACTTCAACGCCTCGGGCGGCGCCACAACGGGAACGGTGCAAACATCGCCCGTGCTATCAGCCGACGGGAGCAAAGTGGCGTTTGTAGAGTCCGCCGCAGCCGGTGCGATCTTGCATCTTCTGAAATGGAAGGCAGGAGACGGCGGTGCCATCGGTTCGGCCGCCGTGCCCACCATTGCAACCGTCTGGACGGCGGACGGACTCGCGGGGCACTGTCCGGTCACGGGGGCCTGTATGGTTAGCATTGCACTCAGCGGCACTCCGACGGACACAGCCTCCTCGCCGTTCTACGACTACCAGCGCGATGCGATCTACGTGGGTGATGATAAGAGCAAGCTGCACAAAATTGTCAACGCCTTCGGAATTTTCGGTTCGACACCGAGTGAGGTCACGACGGGTTGGCCGATTATCGTGGATACCACTGCGGTCAATGTCAAAATCGACTCTCCGATCCTCGATCCAACGTCGGGAAACATTTTTCTTGAGGATTCGAGCGGTCTGCTTGGTTACGTGCGAGAAACTTTCAGCACTGTGGGGACGTGCGCCAGTGGGTCGCCTCCCTGTCTGGGCTCGACCAGTGTCACTTTTGGGACCCATGTCGTAACCGATGCCCCAATCGTGGACCCGTCCACGGAAAAAGTTTTCGGGTTCTACGGGAGCAATGGCACCTTCTCAGCCGTCGTTCAATCGGATGCGACAATGAGCGCATCTGTCACCGCGACGCTGGGATCAGGGACCGGCCATCATATTCATGCTGGAGCGTTCGACAATACTTACCTCACCGGGACCGGCGGTACTGGCTCCCTCTACATATGCGGCTCATCGTCGAATAGTACTCCCACGCTTCAGCGCATCGGATTTACAAATTCGGGGAGAACTCCGGCAAGCCCCTTCGCGAATCCTGTCGGCACGATGAACGCGGCGGTCGCGAGCGTGACGCTCGCAGTAGCAACCGCCAGCGCGGAATGCGCTCCGTTGACGGAACTATTTAACGCGAATGCACCTGCGGCGACGCAAGACCAGATTTTCTTTGGCACCCAGACTCTGGGTAAAGGAGCCAACTGTGGTGGCGCTGGGTGTGTTATGTCGGTCAACGTGACGAACACGCCGGCCACCTTGACGATTGCCAATTCGATTGCCGAAATCGGTGGCCCCAGCGGAATCATTGTAGATGGTTTTGCGAACACAACGACCTATCCGCAGGCCTCAAGCCTCTATTTCTCGAATCAGGGAAATAGCACCAGCGGTATCCCGTGCAGTGGGACGGCGGGAGTCGGCTGCGCGATCAAACTGACGCAGGCCGGATTGAACTGAGGACGAATCCCTTGCAACTTTCTCGACCCACGCTCCAACAACGTGGAATTTGGTTGATCAATCTCGCGGAATCGGCTATGGCTCTCCGTGCGTTTCTGGCGCTGACCCGGAGCGAGTCAAGGCGATAGCGGCTGTGGTCCGCGCCCTGCGAGATTCGCTCGTATTCAGCGATTTGTCTCGCGAATAGTTGAGTGATTGAAAAACTGGCGGAGAGAGTGGGATTCGATAATCGTGAACTTCGCTATCTCTAGTCATTTGAGGAACATCAACCGTAAACTATTCTAAGTACACCTTTTATGGCACATTGCATCCTTTAATTTTTATTGCATCTGTTGCTCCTGAATGCCCATTTTTCGTCATTTTCGGTATCACTGGTATCATCACTCTTGAAGCAAGGCTTTCGCAGCCTCCATCTCCGGTCGCATTTGTGCGCGCAGGCGGCTTTTTCGAAAACTTTCTTTTCAGCTTACAGGCCACCCAAGACGGAACACTACCGGTCTTCTACAATCCTACAAACCGGAAATCGACAATGATCGCGTCAGACGACATCAGCGCAGAGGTGACAACGCTTCTGACCAGGCCGGAGTGGTCAGGGCATCGCGTCGTCGAGCTGGGTTCGATGGTAAGCGCGGATGAAGTGGCCGGACAATTGGGTGAAGTCCTGACACTCGACGTAAAAGCCTTTGCAGTCCCGCGTGCAGGGTGGGCGGAAGCGTTCGAGCAGTTCGGCATCCCGAAAGGCCACACTGGACCTGCCGAAGAAATGTTTGAGAGCGTTAACGCGGGACGGAATGGACCTCGGAATCACGGGTACCGAGCACGTAGCGGGTACGACGTCCGCACGCGATGTGTTTGCGGCTGTACAGAACGCCGTCAAGGCGTAAAGCCAGGGCAAGCTGAATCAGCCCGGTTTTTTGGGAACTGCGGCGCTAACGTCAAGAAAGATCGAGGTCAAACATGAAAGTTCTTGTTTTGGGTGCAACGGGCCTGTGTCCCCGTCAGTACCTATTAGTCAACATTTGGAACGTGGGGCTTTCCGACTGAAGTATGCGTGATTGGATTACTCTCGAATGACGGACAAACAGGAAGTAATTGATGGGAGTTCTCCATTCAAACACAAAAAGCGGAGTGCAAATTAGCACTCCGCCACAGATCAAGAAAATGGGGGTTGTCGACAAGAGAGCGGCCATTGTCGTTGGTTTCGAGCTAGTCTGGAACAGATAAGAGGCGACGACGTCCTCGCCGAGTTCTTTCGGTTTCCGTGCATACCTTCCTCGGTTCGAGCCCGCTTCACCTATTCGCTGACAGCCGCAGCGCAGCGGTCTGGTCTATCCCTTCCCGTGGTTTGCCGACAAGGCGCGCACCGCGGTGCCTCGCAGCTTGTCGGCAACTTCGGCGACTGATAGGGGCTTGCTGAAGTAGTATCCCTGAATCTCGTCACAATGATGTGCCCGAAGGAATGACATTTGCTCTTCGTTTTCGACGCCTTCAGCGATGACTTTGAGATTTAGGCTCTTGGCCATGCTGATGATTGCGTTTGTGATCGCCGCGTCGTCAGCATTCACGGCCACATCTCTGACAAACGAACGGTCGATTTTGAGCTTACTAACCGGAAACCGTTTCAGGTAGCTGAGGCTAGAATAGCCCGTCCCAAAATCGTCAATTGCTAGCCTCAGCCCCATCTCCTTTAGTTTCCGAAAAACGGAGAACATCACGTCAGCATTCGATAGTAGGAGACTTTCTGTGATTTCGAGTTCAAGATAGTTAGGGGAGAGGCCAGTCTCGTGGAGCACCTTCTTGACAAGTTCGCAGAAGCCCTCCTGGCGAAACTGGACCGCTGACACATTTACTGCCACTGGCACTGCGGGGAGCCCTTCATCTTGCCATCTCCGGGCCTGAGAGCAGGCAGTCCTGAGAACCCATTCGCCGATGGGCATGATCAAGCCGCTATTTTCAGCAATCCGTATGAATCTATCGGGTGGCACCAGCCCCAACTCCGGATGCTGCCAGCGGAGGAGCGCTTCCAGCCCTGTGATCCTCCTTGTAGATATATCCATCTGCGGTTGATACATCAAGAACAACTCTTTGCGATCAAGTGCTTTGCGCAAGCTGCTTTCCAGCGTCAACCGCTCTACAACCTGGGCATTCATGTCCTCAGTAAAGAACCGAAAGGCGTTGCGACCACTTTCCTTGGCGGAGTACATGGCTGCGTCAGCATTCTTGATCAGGGCTTCGGCGTCCGCACCGTGCTCAGGAAAAATGCTAATGCCCAAGCTGCAGCTAATACTGAATGAGTGGGCTTGGATGACGAATTCAGTGGTCATCACATCCATGAGGCGTTCGGCGGCAACGGCTACGTCAGATATCTCCTTTACCCCGGTCAACACGATGAGGAATTCGTCTCCCCCCAACCGGGCAACAGTGTCCTGTTGACGGACCCACCTCTTAAGCCTTTCTGCGACGTCCTGCAGGAGAAGGTCCCCACACGAGTGCCCGAGCGAGTCATTGATGACCTTGAACCGGTCGAGATCAAGGTACAGAACTGCAACTTGGTCGTTCCGCCGACGAGCGCCGGCGAGGGCCGTGGATAGTCGATCTCTGAGAAGAGTCCGATTCGGCAATCCTGTCAGCGCATCGTAATAGGCCAGGAATTGGACCCGTTCCTCGGCAACTTTGCGGTCCGTGATGTCTTCGACCGTACCTTCGAGACTCACGATGTTGCCGTCGGCGTGACGAACTGCGCGTATATTGACCAATGCCCACTTTTTGGTGCGATCTCTCCGATAGATTTCCACTTCGGCGCCGCGAACGATGTCCTTCTCTGCCAACATCTCTTTCATTCGATCCATCGAACTGGGATCGACAAATAGCTGCTGTGCCACGTTTGAAACTTCCGCCATGAATTCTTCCGGAGAATCGTAGCCATGCATTTGCGCCAACGCTCGGTTGATGCTCAGAGGACGAGTCTCGGGAGTGATCTGAAAAATTCCCACCACAGCATCCTCGAAGATCGCCCGGTACTTCTCTTCGGCTTGACGGAGCGCTTCCTCCGCCTGCTTACGTTCGGTGATATCGCGAGATACTTTTGAAGCCCCAACAACTCGGCCAGCGCCGTCCTTCACCGGCGAAACGGTGAGAGCAACATCGACTGTCGTTCCGTCTCTGCGAGTACGGACCGTTTCGAAATGCTCAATCTGCTCGCCCCCTTTGAGCCGATCCAGAATCGTCGCTTCTTCGTGCTGGCGGCCGGGTGGAACTATGAGTGTGATGTGATGGCCCATCGCTTCTTCAGCGCTGTGACCGAACAACCGTTCTGCTGCGTTGTTCCAACTATGAATGACACCATCCAGGTCCATGCTGATCATTGCATCGTCCGAGGAATCAACAATAGCGGCCAGGTGGCGGAGGCCATCTTCTGCACGCTTACGCTCGCTGATGTCGGTTATCGTCCCTTCAATCACTGGGTCTGAGCCATCTTCGCTCGGAACGAGAGTTACGTTCTCCTGCACCCAAATGGCGCTACCGTCTTTTCGTCGTAGGCAGCACTCGAAATTCGTCAGACTTTTCTCTGATTGCAGCTTGGCAATGAATCGATCTCGATCAAGGGAGTTGAGATAGACATCATTGGACGGACGGGCCTGTATTTCTTCGCGCGATGCGTATCCAAACATCTGGTAAAACGCGGCATTGCAATCCAAAAAGCGCCCAGCCAAGGTAGTTCGATACACACCTGCCAAACTTCTCTCAAAAAGCAGGCGGTGGCGTTTTTCACTTGATGACAGGTCAAAGTAAAGCTGCTCCTCCTTCCTGAGAACGGCGAAACTGAGAACAGCAGCCACTAGAGTGGCAAATAGAATCGTTACTGTGTGAGAAGTCCAGACCGAGATCCTGGGATGAAGGGCCTGCTTCGCCACTTCAAAAACAACCATGATGCAGAAAGTAGTCATGGCCGCTCTTAGCGCACGTATACGAGGGCTCAAGGCCCGCGTTCGCATCGTGCTCTTTTCGTGCACTAGGCGGTGGTAGGCCGACGTCAGGATAGCAATTCCTAGGATCGTGCCTGTCACAGCCGCAATACCAATCATGCCCAGCGTAGAAATGGCCACCGAGTGAGACAAATCTGGAGCCTGCTCGGAAACCGTGAAGCTTGCCGCCGCCATTCCGGTGTAATGCATGATAGGGATGGCCGTGCCCATCACGATTGCGCTAGCGATCTTCCGTAGACGTCTAGTTTCGCTATGATTCCGAGCAAGGAAGACCAGGCGGAGAGCGACAAACGAAATCAGAACCGCGAGAATGACGGAGAGAACCACGACTAAAGGATCGAAGTGGCACATCGCACTCATCCGCATAGCGCCCATGCCTATGTAGTGCATGGCACCGATTCCGGCGCCCATTACGATGCTTCCTGACAGTGTGCGCCAGAGGCTCATTCCATGTCCGCTTACGACATGCAATGCGGCGGCTGAGGCAAAAATAGCTGCCGAAAGAGATAGCAGGACAATCGGCCAGTTGTACCACACCGGAATCGGCAGCCTAAAAGCTAACATTCCAATGTAGTGCATGGACCAAATACCCACGCCCATCGCACTGGCTCCGCCCGCCAACCAACCAAACCGAGCCGATCCCCGGGCGATGGTCACCCTATCCGCGAGGTCAAGTGCTGCGTAGGAAGCAAAGGTTGCGATTACAACTGACAGGGACACCAAACGGTAGTCATAGGACCCGACGAGCAGCGTATGTTCCGGAAACAATTGTCAGATCCATCTTATGGCAGGTTTCTACAAGTATAGGAAGCTCGGTCCCTCATCACATAGACTTTTCAGGCGGGGACTCGCACCGAAGTAACCGAACTACCACTGCTGCGGGAACAAGAAAATTGCCGCCGCAAAGCAATTCACTCCACGGATGTCGCTCGCCGCCCCTGCCCTTCGGCTATGCCTGAAGATTCTTCTACGCCGCAACAGCGGCGCAGGAGGATTAGGATGCAATGCGGATGTACGCAATGAAATAGACGCAAATAAGGCCCTGATGTCTGGCAGTTCCGCAGGTCTGAGACCAGATTTGATGGCAAGCATCTTTACCACAAGAAAATTGTCGGCAAAGTCGAGCAAAACGCTAATGAAGATGCTGCGCGTCGCTCCGTAGTAGGGTTGGTCACCCAATCAGGCGACAAGGTGTGGGAGATCTGCGGCGAGGACTCGAATCCAGTGAACCTCTTGTTTCCCCGCTATTCGGATGCGTTCGCTAGTGGGGCTCATTGAGCGAAGACTCTAAGCCCTGTGTAGGAGCCTACCTATCCCGCGTCGGACCAGCTCATTGTCCTCCGCGATCAGCACTTTCCTAATCAGACCGTATTCAAAATGTCTGGCGCGCTTGCCTGCAAGGGAGCAGCTTTGCTCTGATCCTCCGGCGATGCATCTTTGAGGAGCGGGATGGTCGCGAAAATGCGGGTCCCGCAGCTATCCGACTCGACATTCATGGTCCCTTGGAATTGACGCAGGCGTTCTCTCATCCCGCCTATTCCGACGCCTGAGCGTCCCGATTGAATCTCAGCCAAACGCTCGGGGGACATGCCCTTGCCTTGGTCCCGGATGTCTAGGATGATTTGATTCGATTCACGAGCAATCCGGATCGAAGCAGTCTCACTCTGGGAATGACGGTGAATGTTCGTCAAGCACTCCTGCACGAGCCGGAAGATCACGAGTTCCATATCGCGGGGCACTCTCCCAAACTCCTTTGAAATATCAAGCTGAATTTCCAGACCACTCCGTTCTAGAAGCCCTTCTAGGTACCAGCTGATCGCGGAAGATAGCCCGCTCTCGTCCAACAGAGGCGGATGCAACAGGTAAGAAGTTGTGCGTATCTCGCGGTGCAACTGCTGAACTGTTTCTTGAATCTGCTCGGCCTCCCTGGCTAGCTCGGGGGCATTGCGCCCGGTCTTCTGAACAAGCTGCGCGAGGCTCATGCCAAGGACGGTCAATGTCTGACCTGCGCTGTCGTGCAACTCCCGAGCGATGTGACGGCGTTCTTCATCCTGACTTCTCAACAAGCGCCAGGAGAGCTCTCGAACTTGGTTGGATTGCTCCTCCAATTCTCGGGTGCGAACCCGCACCTCTGCATCCAGTGTTTGGGCCAGTTTGCGGAAGTTCTCCTCTGCCTCTTTGCGAGCGGTCACATCGCTGGCGGCACCGAACCACTCCAGGATCTCGCCGTTTATATTGAGTAGGGGAACCGCCCGCGAGTTCGTCCAGCCCAGCGTGCCGTCGGTTCGTCGGACACGATGTTCCAGCTCGAACATGCTTTTTGTCCGCACTGCCTCACGGATCGTCCGCAACACAATCGCTTGGTCATCGGGATGAATATATTCATTCAGCCAATCCTTCCTTGTCTTCCCCTTATCCGCGATGAAATCCCTGCCATCGAGCTCGCGCATCTCGCTCCAGTCGGGACTCATGCGATAAACCACGTCAGAACTGGCATTCACGAGTGCGCGGAACCGTTCTTCGCTCGTGCGCAGCAACTCCTCCGCCTGCTTCCGTTCGGAAATGTCGGCCGTTACAGCAAGATGTATCAGGGTTTGATCCTTATTTCGCAAGGGTGCGGCGTGGGTTTCCATGTTCCGCCGTTTACCCTCCAGCCCAACGATGTCGAACTGTAGTGAACCCTGTTCGCCTCGGCAGATGCTCTCATTGAAAGCTTTAAACCGGTCCCGATCTTCCGGCGCGATCAGGTCGTAAACATTCCTGCCGACTACTTCGTCTGCAGAACGAGCGCCAACCATCTGCAGGCCGGGCCGATTCATTTGCAACAACGTACCATCTGAGGAGACTAGTTTGACGCACCCAGGCGTGGTTTCGAAAATCGCCCGGAAGCGTTCTTCGCTTTCTCGCAGTGCCACTTCAGTCCGTTTTCTTTCACTGACGTCTCGGGCTACGTTCGATGCTCCGGTGATCCTGCCTGCCCCGTCGCGAACGGGAGAAATCGTGAGTGAGACATCTAGATAGCTCCCGTCTTTTCGTCTGCGCACCGTTTCGAAGTGTTCGACTCGCTCGCCTCTTGCCAAGCGCCTGAGAATGTCTTCTTCTTCCGAACGTCGTTCCCACGGCACAATGAGCGTAATATGCTGGCCGACGGCTTCCTCTGCCTTAAATCCGAACATTCGCTCGGCGCTCTGGTTCCAACTGGTTATGGTCCCATCGAGCTTCTTGCTGAGGATGGCATCGTCCGAAGAATCAACAATGGCAGCCAAAAGTGATGTCGTCCGTTCCGCCTGCTTTCGCTCGGTGACGTCGTGGAACGTGAGAACGATGAGAGAATCCCCGGCTCCCGCCAATCGGCGTGCGTCAAGCACAAGCGTCCTTCTACCGACAGGGAATTCGCGGTCGATCTCGACAGCTCGAAATTCACTAGGGCCAGAAAGAGTTGTTTCTACGGATTCCCACACATCTGAGGTTTCCCATTCGTCATTCCCCAGCTTGCGGATCGAAATGCCCTGGGTCTGATCCCGCGAAACCCCAAATAGGGAATAGAAGGCCCGGTTCGCCGTCTGTACCTGCAATTTAGCGTCGATAACGACCACGGGATCAACTGCTGTGTTGAGGATCGCTTTGGTGTATTCACGTTCGTAGATGGCTTGCTCGATACTTGCGCGAAAGGCCGTGACATTCGTGAAAGTGAGCACCGCGCCCAGGACATGGCAATCGCTTCCGGTGTAGGGAGCTATTCGAAGAAGAAAATATCTATCGCCATCGCGGGTTTCGACCCGGTGTGGCGCTCCGTCAGCGATCACCCGCGTGCAGATTCTATTGAGATCCTTCACGCCCGCAAGAGTGTTGCCGAGAGAACAACCGAGATCCGCGGCGGTTAAACCTAGTACCGTCGTGGCGGCACGGTTAATGCGGGCCACTTTGCACTCCCGGCTGATGACAATTGTCGGAAGATCGATTGCATCAAGCACACCGATTTCGTTGGCGGTTATCCCGCCCAAAGTGGTGCCGTCGCCTGACACAGTGCTGGCTATAAAGAACTCGTCGTCCTGGGCCATGGAGTATCTGTATCCGTTAACCAGTAGCAGAATACAGCGTGCGACTCCGTTGCAGCACATCATCGGCCACAAGTGGGAGAATCTCACGTAACGCCAAAAGCAACGCCTGAGAGCGCGGCATGTGGAACGAACCAGGATGCCGCGACAAGAGTCGGTCCTCTAGGACACGGGATTCGTCCGGGCCCACGGCGTCTCGAAGTGCCTCCGACACGGCTCGCTCAAGCCGAGAGTAATCTTCGACGGGAATAAGATGGGAGTGATTCTCGCTGAGTCGCGGCAGCATACGAGCGTGCACGTCTCCGTCGAAGTTATCCATCGAGAAGGAGCAGAAGATCGAAATATCTTGCTCATGCGCGAGTTTGTCAAACAAATCTTCGAGGTTCATACTCGCGGCAACGTCGCCGCGTTCCCAAAGAATGTTAACCATCTCACCCCACCAGCGCACTTTCGGATAACGACCCTCTCCGCGGGCTTGTGAAACAACGTTTGCAGCCAAGCCCAGAAAAACAGGCGAATCCGGCATTCCGTCACGCATGAAGGTGGGCAGCAGATTATCCGCGTCAACAATCGTTAGTTGTCCGCGCTTTTCCGCGGCCTTCACATCCACGCCCTCGCTCTCCAGGCGGGGCCGAAAAGCATCCCAATGAGCGATCGTCGGAACTAGAATCACCCCCTCGCCGTTGGCAATCGCCGCAGCCGCAAAGCGACAGACGGCCCGATTGAGAAATTGCTGGTCCTGATACAGCTGGACGATGTGATCGCGGGGGGCAGCGCCGGCTAAGAGACCGGACCAGGGCTCACCTTTAGCCGCTGCGTTTTTTGTCTCGTCCAAGCTGCTATTGTTTTCCATTGCCATCCCCCCCATCTCCGGAAGTAAATCTCGGGATTAAATCAGATTGTGTTCGAAGCCCGCTTTCCGACATGCTGGCCTGGCATCGAACGCAGCGGAGCTGGCTTTGTTTAGTCTGGACCCTGATCAGCAATAACGGCCATAACTATCGCTGCCGGTAAAGATAATATAGCCCTCGAATTTGAAAATCAAGAATGGTTTACGAGCTGCACGTGGGATTCTGCAGGTGTGGACAGCCTACGGGGTCTCGTCTCTGCCTGCCCACCACAAGACCCTCCCCACAATGCGCCACTGCGATCCGTTGGCCAATAAAACCGACCTATGTCCACGCTGATCCGAGACGAGGGCTTCCGTGTGGTCAAATCTTATTAAGCGGGACAAAAGGAGTACCTTCTCCTTGGGGTTCCAGGCAACAACAATTTTTCCAATCAAACCGTCGCGGGATGCAGCTGAGGTATCAACGGCAACGATGTATCCATCGAGGATCAATGGCGACATCGAATTACCGGCGACGCGAAGGCTGATTGTAGCCTGTGGATTCGGACACCACTGCGCGGGGGCCGCCCACATCGCTTCGGGTTTTAGCTGATCGAGATCGGTAACGTCATCTCCGTCGGCTCCCGGAGTCGCTGCACGGACGGGTAGAAGCGGTATGGCAACGAAATCTTCCGGTTTCAGGGAACTGGGCGCTCCGGCATGAACAAGATTCACGCTGGCAATCCTGCCCTGCCGCAAACGTCGGTCTGCCGTCGGCAAGACGCGCATAACGTCCGCGGTGCTGAGACCTGCGCGTGCCCAAAAGAACCAGCACATTGGATCACCCGCCAAATTCCCGAGACGGATGTACGACTCGGCCGGAGGCTCAGTCTCTCCGCGTTCCCATCGGGAAACCGCCATGGCGGATGTTTCCAGTCTCTTGCCTAGTTCGCCTTGGGTCAATTTCAGTGCCTGGCGAAAATCTATAACTTTACGGGACCATTCGGCAACGGTCTTGGCAGGATTCTTAGGCATACGTATTCCTACGGAGTTTCAGCGCTATTTGTAGTACTCCCAACAAGAACAATGTTACAACGACACCACAGGTAAAAGCCAAGTCAGGTAAATGCAGTCGTGCACTCTGCGCTGTATGCTCGCGTGGCGTTCTACGCCCGTATCATTAATAATTCTTATGCCCTCTCGCAGTTTGCGTACGAGCCCCCAAGGGTTGACGCCAAGCCCTCCGGGGCTGCGCTCTACCGGAAATCCTATCTCGTCATATGTTTTAATTTGGGTGGCAACAGCTCTAGGTCAGCAGGAGAAAATTGTGAGATGTCGAGGTTGCGTTCCAAACTGCAATGACTGATATGGTGGCCAGGGACTCCGCGATCTCAAAAAACTATATGCCGGAGATCGTGAAGTGGAAGATCAACTGAGAATTCAAGAGCGATAAAGGCGGACAGCCTGAGCCTGAATCCCATCTTCTCGTTTCTCCGGCTTCAGGCGCAGTTGATTTTCCTGATATTTGCAACCAAGTCTTCGCTAAGACGACTCTTGTCCACGCACCCCTCCGCGCCTGCCGCTAAGACGCTGGAAAGAAGCTGAAGTGGATCATGCTGGCTAATTACTAAAATCTTGGCCTGCCGTACTTCTTCGCGGAGCCGTCGCGCTACTTCCAGCCCGTTCATCCCCGGCATACTTATGTCCAGCAGTATCAGGTCAGGCAAAAGCTCCCGGGCTTTTTGCAGTGCCTCTGATCCATCCTTAGCTTCCCCGCAGACTTCCAAATCCTTCTCAGAGGACAAAATTCTACACACACCCCGACGAACAACGCCGTTATCATCGGCGATGAGAATACGCATAACGCCGACCTCCGCGAAGAAACTTATCCCGCAGCCCTAGTTTATGAAACCATGCTCTCACGTTGGGAAACAACATCCATCGGCACCGGCAACGTGACCGAGATCGTCGTACCTGAGGGGTTCGACTGAATGTTCACAGTTCCCCTCAGATGGCGGACTCGCTCACGTATTCCCGCAATTCCCACGCCTGCGTTCTGCCCCTGAATACTAACCAATTTTTCTGCCGGTATTCCCTTGCCTTCGTCCTGAATATCCAGGGATACAATCTCTGCCTTGCGCACAATCCGTATTATCGCCTTCTTGCTGCCGGAATGGCGATGAATATTGGTAAGACATTCCTGCACAATACGAAAAAGCGCCATTTCCACTTCGCAGGGCAGTCTGCCAAAGGTGTCGGAGAAGCACAGCTCGATCTTTAGATCGCTGCGTCCCTCCAGACCTTGTACGTACCAACGAATCGCTTCGGGCAAACCATTCTCGTCAAGCAGAGGGGGATGCAGCAGATAAGACGTTGTCCGTATCTCTTTGCTCAGCTGCTGAACAAGTTCGCGGCTGTCTTCAACCCCTTCGACAAGCTGTGGATCATGTCTTACACGCTGACCGATGTTACCGAGACTCATGCCCAGGGCGGTTAGAATTTGGCCTGCACTGTCATGCAGTTCGCGCGCGATGCGTCTGCGTTCGTCGTCCTGGGAACGCAAGAGCCGGTTTGAAAGGTCTCGCAGTTGCTCCGACTGGTCCAGCACTTCCGCGTTTCTTCGCTCCAGTTCCCGGGTCCGGAGACGCACTTCGGTTTCAAGCCCATCCGCAAACGAGCGCAGCCGCTCCTTACTCTCTCGCAACGCTTGCTCAGCCCGTTTTTGCTCGGTAATGTCCCGTGCTACTTTCGAGGCTCCGATTACTCGGCCTTCGCCATCTCTCACCGGTGAAATTGTCAGTGAAATATCGAGTGGCGTGCCATCTTTGCGCACGCGCACAGTTTCGAAATGGTCGACGCGCTCGCCTCGTTTGAGCCGCTCAAGAATCATCGCCTCTTCCTGTCGGCGGTCCGGCGGAATGATTAGAGTGATGTGTTGCCCAATCGCTTCGTCGGCAGTGTATCCGAACATCCGCTCCGCACCCTTGTTCCAGCTACTGATCACGCCGTCAAGACTCTTACTGACGATCGCGTCATCAGAGCTGTCCACGATCGCAGCCAGCAAACCGGTGGTGCGCTCCGCCTCCTTTCGTTGAGTGATGTCCCGCGGCATTCTGGAGGCCCCGATAATATGCCCTGCGGGATCCTTCACTGGCGAAATTGTAAGCAATACATCGAACATCGAGCCATCTTTGCGAACCCGGACGGTCTCAAAGTGCTCGATGTGTTCTCCCCGCTTGAGGCGGTCGAGAATCGTGGTTTCCTCCTCCCGATAGTCCGGCGGAATGATTAGAGCTACGTTCCGTCCGATGGCTTCTTCAGCTTTGTGGCCGAACAACCGTTCTGCACTTGGATTCCAACTTGTGATAATGCTATCGAGATTCATACTGATGATCGCTTCATCAGACGAATCTACGATCGCAGCCAGCAGCCCGGCTGCTCGCTCGGCTGCCTTTCGTTCGGTGATGTCCAACAGCATGTTGACGCCGCCGATGATCCTGCCTTCTGCATCGCGTAAAGGCCTAGGATACGGCGTGAACCAGACACGCCTCCCGTCGGGTCTTTCGGCAATGCATTCCGCACCGTCAATGATGCGGCCATCCTTGACCGCGACCGCCATCGGGCACTGGTCATGCGGCAAAGGGGTTCCGTCTGGCAGGAACATCTTCCAACTAACACACCAATGGTCCGTACCCAGCTCAGGCACGCGACCGGAGAAATCGACAGCTGCCGGGTTGAAGTGCGTGAGGCGGCCTTCGGCATCAGTCGTATAGATAGCGGCGGGCAGCAAGTCAATCATCTCGCGGAAGCGTCGCTCGCTCTCGCGCAATTGATCTTCCATTTTCTTACGATCGCTGATGTCACGGGTGAAGCAACGCGTATGGACGAACCGTCCGTCTTCGAATAGCGCGCTCGAATCGATGAGCACGTGGCGAACTGAGCCGTCCTTGCACCGCAGCCGTGCCTCGCTCTCGCGCAACACTTCTCCCCCGCTCAAGCGGTTGAGAATGTCCTCAATCACTGGTGCATCCAGGTGAAAGTCCGAGATGTGATGGCCGACATACTCCTCCGCTGTGTAGCCAAGAAGATCCAGTTCGGTCTGATTGGCCCAAACAATTCTGCCATCGTGCCCCACCCAGTGCATGCCAATGGTTGCATTCTCAAGAAAATCACGAAGGTTTGATTCGCTCTTTATGAGGGCCGCTTCCGTTTCTTGGCGCTCTGCAACTTCTACCTTCAGGGCCTCAACCCGCTTCAACGCTTGATATGCCGCGGAGGCGAATTTGCCCAAGGAACTCATGATTCGCTCATCCTCAGCGTCAAACTGGAGGCTCTCATCATGAGCGATGGCCCAAATCGTTCCTATCGGTTCGTCAGCGACGTGGAGTGGGATGAGCAATACTTCGCCAATTGGGGGGGTGATGGTAGAAGGAATCGGATAATACCGTTCAGGGTGTGAGAGTAATAGACTGGCGTTTCGATCCAAGACTGTGCCACAGGGGCTCGCCTCTCGCGGCATGGTGCCGCCAAGATACCCGGCCCATTGCCCGGCTACGGCACGCCATCTGAAGATTTTTCGTCCGTCTTCTTCTTCAAGAATGCTGACGCCCGCCGACTGAGCCCGAGACAGCTCCAATGCGACGTCGACGAGCTTTTGCAATACGTTCTGAGGCGAATTGGCCATCTCCTGTGCGAGTGCCGATAGCGCGCGGCTCTCTGCTTGGTAGTCCGGCGATCGCGATGGACGTTTTCTCAGTTCGGGCGTGCTGACCACCGACTCCAGCGGCACGCGGAACTCATGATCTGATGAAGACTCCGTCGTCACCCCTGAGGTGATCCGCTTCTCGGAACTTTGACGCTCAACCACTCTGTTCATAACGGTCACCAAATTTAAGAGCGAGAGATCGGCCTTGGCGAGATATCCGCTCGCTCCGCTTTCCGCCGCTTGCCTGGAAACAACTATCGGATCATTCTGACTGATCAGGATAACCGCAGACTCAGGAACTTCCCGACGGATGATTCGGGTTGCCTCGATCCGCGTGGAGATGTCCATGAGAATGAGATCAGGACGCAGGGATCTCGCCTTCTCAAACGGCTTCAACTCCGTTTATCCTCTCCCCACACACAAAGCCACCCGGGATTTAGCGACAATAGGGAGCGGAGTTCACGCACGACGGCTTTGATGTCGTCGATGAGGAGAACACGTACCGACACAGAACACCGCCAGTTTGACCCTTGCTGAATCATACGCTGGATCATAGGAGCAAATCCACGATTAGCAAAGATCTGGATCATAGGAGCAAATCCACGATTAGCAAAGATAAAGAGCTTACAGCGCTCACCCTAGCGCGCCTACAAGATTTACCTGATTGATTCCGCGCCTGGGTTCTGCCTTTCGGCCTTCAGTCTCATGTGGAAGAATCCTTCTTACCTACGATGCCTTAAAGCATTTCTGGAAGTCTTTGGTTTGGAATCGTTTCAGGATACGCGTTGAGATGACTGCAATAGAACATCGGTTCCCCAAGGTCTCGTCGGAGGATGCGTCTGGCGGCGAGGTAAGCAAAACAGCGGTTTCAACATCGTGTTACTTAGCGAAACAAACTCTGCCACCAACTGCTGAATTTGTACTTGCGTACGTTACTTGAGTGGTGACAAATTCATCTTCTGTCCTTCCCTACTTTACTTTCATTCCAGATACGCCTCTCCCCGAAGACGAGGTGTTGCTCAAACGCTCACGGATCAAGCGAAGGAGCATCCCGAAGAGTAAAAAAGCAATTCCTTAAGGTAGCGCTCATAGGGCTTAACCCCGGGATACCGCTCTTTTGCCCGTTCCAGAATGATCTCGATGTCGGCCTCGGTCATCGACTCCCGCAGATCCGAATAAACCAGGAAGCGGCTGCAGCCGTCCAGGATGCTCCCAGGCAGTAGAACGTCGCGCAAACGTTCAGGTAGGAAACATCGATATGCCAATGCTGGTGTGGCTGCGGCGGTTGGTCAAAGCCGGTCCCCTTTTTTGAGGGCTTCCCGTTCCACTTTCGCAGCGGTCCCGCTCGACTCAGCACACGCCACACGCTGGCCGGACTCACCCCCACGATGTCGCCGTCCAGCATCATGAACGTCAGCCTGGCGGTAGCCTTCCAGCGGATTTTTCAGGTAAAACGCAACGATCGCCTGCTTCTCCCACTCCTCCAACCAAAAGTCCCCGGCAACCCAGCCGTTATGCTCATTGACTTTGCCGTAGCTCTCTCGCCAGCCATAAAACTTGCCGGCTGTGCCATGCTTCCACTTGCTTTCGCATCGGCGCAAGATTTCTCTCATTCGGTCAACGCCAACCGAGATGCGTGGAATGGGTTTTACGACGGTACTGACTGCTCTTAACTAGAAGAATGTGTGGTATGTCTATTCACGATATCCACTCCGCTCCAAGAACAAGAGCAACGCTTCATCCCACGTTGCCTCACCGCCTTCCAGAACTTTTCGGATGCGAGGACCGATGTCACCCCAAATTTCCCCCCAAACTTCACTAGATGGTTTTCCGAGGGCCCAAGGATGCTTCTTGCCCAAGGTCATCCGACGATATGCATCGTTCTAGAAAAAAGTGAGTTCGGGCCCCCAGCCCATCCACATCGCAAAACGAGAGGTCAAAAGAACGCGAACGACCGTTTTCAAACTTTGTGGCCATTCTTCAAGCTTGCCTAGCGGCGTCGTCGACCAGTCGAATTGGCGAACTAATTCGCCCAGCTCGCCTCCGCCCACCCATTCCTCTGCTGCAGGTTCATCTTGAAGTTCAGGCATTAGTAAGCGCCCCCACGCCACCACTAGTTTTTTCAACCGTCGTTACCAATCCTCACGCCGGGACGGTTTTAACGACGATGACTATCGCTTTCGGTAATGGTAAATGCCCGCATTTCCGAAAATCAAGAATGAGTTTTGAGCTTACGGTTGGATGTTCTTGGCCCAGGATGAGGAGCGTCGACGACTCGCGCGTTAGCTCCACGACAGCACAGGTCAGACACTGACTGCTATACAGCTCAATCTGAGCGTGCTGAAGAATGAGTTCTCGCTTTCACCGAAACATCGCGCTCGCATCGAGCAAACCGTGGAGCTTACGAACCATGCAATTAGCGAGGTCAGGACGATCTCCCACCTTTTGCATCCACCGATGCTCGATGAAGCAGGCCTTTGTCTCGCGCTTCGGACCTCTATTGAAGGCTTTGAGGAGCGCAGCCGGATTGCGGTCGGCGGATTTGCCGGTGAGTTTCGAGCGTCTCAGCCCGGAACTTGAAACGGCGATTTTCAGGATTGTGCAGGAATGCCTCACAAACGTTCACCGACACTCAGGAGGTAAAGATGCTTCCATCCGACTTGCACGCGAGAATGGCTGTGTCGTCCTCGAAGTTGCGGATGTCGGCCGGGGGATATCTCGGAGATGACGGAACGTCTAAAAAAAACCGGCGTGGGCATTCGTGGAATGCAAGAGCAAGTCCGCCTGCTCAATGGCGTCATGGAATTTCTCGATACGCGGCCAGGCACAGTGGTCCGTGTGAAGCTACCCTGCCCCACCGCGGCCTCCAGTGAATCAGTTGCGGATCTAAACGCCGCCGGAAAGGCCCGACTCAATGCCAATTAGAATTTTCGTGGCGGACGATCACGATATCGTGCGCGAAGGGATTAAATCGCTGCTAAAGAATCGCCCGGAGTGGACGATCTGCGGCGAAGCGTCAGACGGAACAGAAGCTGCCTCACTGATCGGGAAAACAGATTGCGACATCACGATCTCGACATCAGCATGCCGGGGAAGAGTGGACTTGAAGTTGCGGCTTCGGTCAGCCGCCAGCATCTGGAAGTGAAGATTTTGATTTTCACAATGCACGGCGGCAAGACGCTTCACAGCGCTGCCCGCGAAGCTGGCGCTCACGGAGTGGTTCAAAAGTCGTTCGCTGCCCGCGATCTCGTTCGCGCGATAGAAGCGCTAATCGACGGAGGCATACAGTGATCGGCAACTCGGATGCGTATTCCACACGCGTTGAAATGGCTTGGCGTTCGCCATGCCGGCGATTGCATTACGAACCCGAAGCCTTGCAACGGGAAATGTCCGATTTCGACAAGGCTGACACTCTGATAGCGGCCGCAAGTCCAGCTGCTCCCGCGCCCACGGCGATGAGATCAGGCATTGTCGACACCATGGTCATCTGCCTGCGATGCCCAAGTCTTCAATATGCAATAACATGTCTGCTGGATCAGCATAGACGCGAAACGCTCCCGATTCCTCCAACTCCCCTTTGCTGTAGCCTCCCGCAAGAATGCCCACCCCGAGCGCTCTCCTTCGTCCGGCCGCAAGCATGTCCCACGGGCTATCGCCCACGACAATGCAATCTTCGATCGGTACGTGCAAACGCTTCGCAGCGAGAACGAAAACATCGGGAGAGGGTTTGGCTTTCCTGACATCGTCGCCAGTGACCACGACACTTCGCTCTGAAACCTTTAAGTTCTTAAGCAAACTCGTCGTCTGTTTTCGACCACCGGTTGTAGCGATTGCCCAGCGGATGCCGGATTGACTCAAATAGCGCAGCAACTCTCGCGTTCCAGGAAGCAGAGGGATATTGCTAGCCGCTTTCTTGAATGTGGCGTCATGTTTTTTCTCAAGCCGTGCCACTTTAACCGCCCGCTTATTAATTTCGGGTTCGCGAAGTAACTGCCGGACCATGGATTCGCCATTCATGCCGATGCGACGATGGATCTTCCAATTTGGTGCAACGATTCCCTCACTTCGCAAGGAAGCAGCCCACGCAATGACGTGTTCATAAACCGAGTCAATGAGTGTGCCGTCAAGATCGAACAAAATTGCAGGATTATTGGATCGCTCAGTCTTCATCTGATTTGTGAAATCCTGATCCTTCGATTCGTGCTCGCGGTTTGCGAGAATCGTTGGATGAGGATTCTGAGGATGGCGTCCAATACTAAAGACTAAAAAAGCGATAATTGTTCAGTCGTACGCCTTGACGTTGCTGGCGGAGAGCCCGCGGTTCCGCCGTCCAACGCACTTGAGATCTGACGTTCGCGAGCGACTGTGTTACCGAAATCGGCACCCGGAGCATTTGAATTCTCGACCGCCTGAACGAAACGATCAAGCCGTCGAAGTCCCTCGATTTTGTCCGTATTTCCAACCTTGGCTGCTTCCAACGAGCGTCTCAGCACGTGTATGGTTTCGTCGTAGGTTTTGAGAGGCACGGGAAATGGGTGGCCATCCTTGCCGCCGAGAGCGAAGGAAAAACGTGCTGGATCTGAAAATCGCGTGGGCGTTCCGTGGACTACTTCGGCAACAAGGGCCAGCGACTGGAGAGTTCTAGGGCCAAGCTTCTCCAATAGCAACAATGATGCGAAATCATGAAACTCGCGATCGTAGGCGACGGCTAGAACCGCGCCCAAGCGCTTGAGATCCACATTCTCCGCTCGCACATCGTGATGCGTCGGCATTGTCAATTTTCGGACATTTGCTAGCGTCACTTCCGGTCGGCTCCGCACGACCTCCAACAAAGCTTGTTGCGCCGGCTCGGCAGGAGCGGCGATCAGATTCATGATTGTGCCCTGATGTTCGCCAACAATGCCGGTGTGCGGCTCATTCGTGAAGTTTCGCACTGCCGCCGAATGCCAATGGTACCGGCGTGCCATTCCGCTCGTGCCATTCATCCCCTGTTGAACGATGGTCCATTCGCCACTTGCGGCGACGATGAATCCATGAAGATAAAGTTGGAAGCCGTCAGCGATCGCGTTGTTGTCGACGCGTGCCGCCAGGCGACTTGACTCCACCAGCGAGTCTCCGTTCAAACCGGTACCATTGGCATATCGCAACAGCTCAGCAGGCGTCTGTCGGGAGTGGCGACCACGGCCGCCGCAAACATAAATTCCGAGTTCATGAGTTCGCGGATTCAGCCCTCTCTTAAGCGCTCCCAGAACCGAAGTGGTAATACCTGACGAATGCCAGTCCATTCCCATCACAGAACCGAGTGCCTGAAACCAGAATGGATCCGCGAGGCGGGACATCAGGGCTGACACACCGTAATGATGAACAACGTTCTCAGCGATTGCAGTGCCGAGCAGGGTCATCCGTAGTGCCAACCATCTAGGAACACTGCCGCCATGCAGCGGAAGGTCGGCGATCCCGGATCGTTGCATGTGCAAATTGTATCGTGCGCGTTGTTCATTGAGTCGAAATTTGCCTAGCGAAATCACGGGACGCAACTCGTCAACTCAGTGAACGGGCAATCCCGCGTTTGCGGATTTGCCATACAAATACCGAAATCACCGCCCAAGCAACCGTAGCAACACCAAGCACGGTCCAGCCTGAATGCGCCGGCAAGAACTGCCAAATGATCATGGCGAATACAACAAGGCCAAGGCTTCCCATGGCAGAGCCCGCGGCATCCACACTTGCAGCCTCTCTTCCCCTGACAGTTCCGTTCATTCCATTTTTTTCTTTCTGTTGCTTTTCGTGCTTTTCAACAAGGGTGGCGCTCGCAGGAAAAATCGCCGGGAAAGCGAGCAGAGGTCCGGCGACCACCGGCCCATAGTGCTGCGCCACGAGACCGGCGATAGCGGTGATGATGCCGCCGAAAAGAAAACGCACGGCGTACTGGCTCCACTTCGAGTCCCGGAGCGCAGAACCATCCACTCTCACAGGCATTCTCATTTCAGCGCCACACTCCAAAGGCCGAAGGCGACTGCAAACCACACCGGCATGGCGCCGAGTGTCACCCAAAGTGCCCTAAACGGATATCGCATCAGAATCCAACTGACCACCGAAGCGAAAATGAAGAATGCGATCGCTCCTGCAATCATCGAACGCGCCTCAACCGCAGCGTAGGACGCTCCTTTTGTCGCCACTGTCAGGCCCAGCGTCGCAAGCGCCACGGAGGGTGCCGCTCCGAACAGTCCGGCAAAGCTCTTGGGCTTAAGCACGTCCCCGATCAGTGCGAATACCGACACCACGGCCCCGCCAACGAGGAAACGGATGAGTATCTGGATCATCGCATTCCTAGCTTCACTAACTTTAGAGCCTGTCCTGGCCCTTTAATTCCCAGTACCTTGTATTGCTCGCCCGAAAGACTGTGGTAATTCACGAAAAACTCTTCGAGTTCATGGCAGAACTCTTTGCCCAGATCATCAATTGTTTTTATGTCAGCCCAGCTATGGGCATCCTGCTCTACCGCGACGATTCTGTCGTTGCGAATCTTTTTCTTCTTTTTCTTATCCCCCTGCTCGCCCTGAATGACGCCGATGGGGCGACAACTGAAGACACATCCGGGGAAGGCGGGTTCATCCATTAACACCAAGACATCCACCGGATCGCCATCATCGGCTTTGGTTGAGGGAACAAATCCAAAGTCATAGGGAAACGTCATTCCCGCAGGCAATACCTTCTTTAGTTCGAAAATACGCTCGTCGTCGCTGAAGGCAAATTTATTGCGGCTGCCCTTCGGGGTTTCGATGACGACCCGGAGCAGACCCTTATCAGCGCTGAACGGATTTAACCCAACGGGATTTGCCAATGCCTTTTTTCTGCTCGCCCTCTTGCTCATCAATTCTCCTTTGTCCGTCGAACCAGATGCTCGGGACTCGGATACGGTTTCCTTTTGAAAACCAACCTCCGCGCGCAACACGGCATCGAAACCCGACTTACATCGATATTTGCACTACGAAACTAAAACGGGAGACTACTATGGAAGCGCCTCCACTTCATACCGCAGGGGAGAAAGCCCAACAGCCAGGCCGACGAATCTGGCTCAAATCGGCAGCGGCAACACTGGCGTCAGCGTATGCCCTTCCTTCCCTCGTCACAGCGGCATCCAGCCAGAACTCCGGCAGGCCCGAAAAGGCCATCGAGAGCAAGATGGTCGGCTTCATGCTGGCCCACGAGCAATTCACAGTGCCGCAGGTGATTGATATCGGCGTTTCTGCGGAGCAGGCCGGCTTCGATCTTCTCGCAACCAGCGACCACTTTCAGCCCTGGCAGGCAAATGAAGGCCACAGCGGTGAAGCCTGGGCTACGCTGGGCGCTCTGTCACAAAGAACGCAGCGAGTGTGGATGGGAACGACTGTTACTTGTCCTACGTTCCGATACAACCCCGCCGTTGTTGCGGAAGCTTTTGCGACTCTGGATTCCCTCGCACCCGGACGGATTTTTCTCGGGATCGGATCCGGAGAAGCACTGAATGAACAGGCGGCCATCGGTTCATGGCCAAAATGGCCCGAGCGCTCCGAACGACTTGTCGAAGCGACTGACATCATCCGGCAGATGTGGACGGGCAAACAAATCGCGCATCAAGGAAAGTATTACAACGTGAATGCAAGACTCTACGACCGACCGGAGAAAACGATTCCCCTGCTAATGGCGGCCAACGGCCCGAAGGCGATGCGCCGTGCCGGGCAATATGCCGACGGCCTCGTCACCGACCCGAAGACGTGGAAGGAACACAAGGCAGAGTTTGAGACGGGAGCCAAGTCCGCCGGCAAAGACGTCAGCCGGATGCCCGTTCTAGTGGAACAGTATGTGGTGGTTGGCGGAAAGAAAGACGCAGAGGCGGCCGCCGAATTATGGCGTTTCGGGCCCAAGGCCTTCAAGTCGTACTACAACGTCCGTGATCCGAAGGAAATCGAACGCAGGGCGGATGCGGAGATACCGCTGGAGAAAGTTTATGGAGACTGGCCGGTCGGCACCGACCCGGAAGCTCACATTAAAGCGATCACCGATCTTTTCAGTAGCGGAGCCACCATCGTGAACATTCATTCGGGCCAGGCGGATCAGAAACGAGTCATTGATTTTTACGGCAAGGAAGTGCTGCCCCGAGTCAAGCGGATTTCGGAATCGCATACATAGCGTGACATGCGGCAACGGTGGGCTCGCTCGTCGCATCGAAGAGTGTCCATTTATCCAGAAGGCGGACCATGAAGATGGCTGCTAAGAGGAAAGGTAGTTCCCGAAAATCAGGAGGCCGCAAATACGGCAACGCTGCTGGCAAGTCGGTGGAGAGCGGCGTGCGCCGCGAGAAGAAGGGCACGTTGCGATCAGGCAAAGGCGGAAAGGCCGATGGCGATCGCCTGCTTGCGGCTCTTGACCGCCCCGCTCTTTCCGAAGCTCGCAAAAAAGGAGCTAAGGTTCCAAAGAAGAAGGCCTCGTAAACCGAGGCCATCATTTCAATACGGTCATCATATTTTATCCCGGAGAATAGGTTATGAAAGCAATCAGCTATCAAGGTCCGCGCAAGATGTCGGTATCAAGCCACTCCAAACCCAAAATCAAGAAACCAACCGACGCTTTGCTGCGAGTCACAACGACCGGTATTTGCGGCAGCGATCTGCATATGTACGATGGCCGAACTCCGTTGGATAAGGGTACGGTCGTCGGCCACGAGATAATGGGGGTAATCGAAGAAGTTGGCGGGGCGGTCGAGAGCATCAAGCCGGGCGACCGCGTGGTGCTGCCCTTCAATATCGCCTGCGGTTTTTGCTTTAACTGCCATCGCGGCCACACGGAAGCCTGCCTGACTATGAACCCCGAGGAACCGCATGCCGCCTATGGGTATGCAGGAATGGGCCCGTATCAGGGCGGACAGGCGGAATTTGTGCTCGTGCCGCATGCCGATTTCAACTGTCTAAAGTTGCCCGGCCAGCCGGGGGATCAATGGGAAGACGACTTCCTCCTTCTGTCGGATGTGTTTCCCACGGCTTTCCACGCCACCGAACTTGCATGCGTAAGCGCCGGCAAAACCGTTGCCGTCTTCGGCGCCGGTCCGGTGGGCCTGCTCTCCGCATACTGCTCGTTGCTCAAGGGCGCTTCCGAAGTCTACCTTGTCGATAGCATTCCTGAACGCCTTGAAAAAGGACGCGAATTGGGAGCGATTCCGGTTGATTTCAGCCACGGCGATCCGGTAGAGCAGATATTTAAGTTGCGCAAACAAAATCAGGGAATACAGGAAGGACTGCGCCCAGGAGAGGAGAAAATGAAGGGTGTGGATTGCGCGATCGACGCGGTCGGTTATCAGGCCCGAAACGATGCCGACCCAAAAAAGGAAAAACCGATGCAAGTCCTGGAGAACTGCCTGAAGGTGGTGAATCCGACGGGCAGCATCGGGATGATTGGCGTGTACATGTCCCCTGACCCCGGCGCCAAGGGTGACGCTAAACAAGGAATCTTTCCTTTCCCGGTGGCCGAGTTTTTTGACAAGGGCGTAAGCATGGGAAGTGGCCAGGCGCCGGTGAAGAAATATAACGAATACCTTCGCGATCTCATTGTGAATGGGCGCGCAAAGCCGGGCCAGATTGTGAGCCATCACATCGACATTGATGACGCTCCCGACGCGTATGACAAATTTGATCAGCGAATTGAGGGCTACACGAAAGTGCTGATTCGCTTCCCGCAAAAAAAGGCAGCATAGGCGGTACTCTCGTCTTATCCGTTAGAAATGAGCGTCGAATCCCAGCTAGTGGTTTCGTAGGGATTCGACGTTTTTTTGTCTCACAGTGCTCGTATTCGTAGGGCAATGCGGGGCATCGGCGTTATCAATGGCTCGGAAGCTTCAACACGGACGCGGGACACGCAGCACAATTCCGGAGATCGCTCCACCGGGCGGAACGGCCTCGATGAGTACTCACAGTTCTAATTTGGTTTATCAATTAAGTACCGGCCGATGCGTTGGCGATTTGAGCCGCCACGGGCGTCATCCGCCCAACGCCAGGGCTGGCCGAGCGGTGGCCTCTTTGCACGGTCTGCGTCAGGGGTTGCGCCGGGATAAGACAAGGGTGGTTGAGGAGCTTCATGTAATCTGGGTATCGGATTATCAGCGATATGAGTCATGTTTCATTGCTTCTTTCCAAAGAGGCCGGAGCAGCGGCGTCCGCTGCGACTGTTCATGTCCTCGATAGATAGAGAATAGGCCAGGCGAGAGTGGTTTTGCTGGTCTGGAATGCACAGTTCTCGCAACCAAAGTAACTGAATGCAGCAGTTCGCGCCGTTGTCGGTTTAGTGCAAGCAGCGCAATGGGCGCGTCGTGCCACATGTCTCCTCCGTGCACGTGGTCAAATGTGACCAGACATCTGTCTTATCCACTTCTATGATGGTGTCGAGTGAGGAAGTGTGACGACCACAAAGCCAGTTCCGCTCCTCTTTGAAATTGAGGTTACATATGTCAACCATATTGATTGTCGTAGTGGTGTTGTTGTTGCTCGGTGGCGGGGGCTGGGGATATTCACGCCGGGGCCGCTAGCAGTTCCCAGGATGAATACGTTAGCACTCTACTTGATTTCTTAATCGCGGCATCCGCGAGGGAAGTTCCATCGACCCCGAACCCTCTTTCAGGTTTCCTGAACTAAAGTCAGCCCACCTGAAGTTTCCCATCCTTAGGCTCTCAGCAGAGCTGTGTAACCGTGTCTTCGATTGCAATTCTGCGCGACGTTTAACGCAACTCTACAACATGAGTGAGGATCAACATACATCACGATCTCGGGAAGCGTTCGCAACACGGCCTAAGCTTTTTCATGGTTCTCCCTTTTGATGAAGTCGAGACAGAATCTCAACTGGTAATGAAGTAATGAAGCGAACGCTACTGCGTCTTGCCTTCGAATCCGGCATGTGGGCACCCTCAAGCGATCTCCGGCGTCTTTTCGGTTGCTTGGCACTCGGCGCTGCATGTGGCGATTTAAA
Organism: uncultured Acidobacteriaceae bacterium; assembly: GCA_963846085.1. Taxonomy (GTDB): domain Bacteria; phylum Acidobacteriota; class Terriglobia; order Terriglobales; family Acidobacteriaceae; genus Acidiflorens. Next base: position 1,704,718 of record CAWJUN010000001.1, read on the forward strand.
ATCAGGCCCATGAAAGCGTCCATCGGTGTGATTGCTTCGACATTGCTCGTCATGCTCGGTTCTCTGGCTCCGCTCTTTGCTCAAGCGCCTGCCCAGCAGCAACAACCTGAGTTCGCCAAACAAGGGCAGGAGTAGGGACCAGAATGGAAAATTCAAACGTTAACGACGACTCGGGCATGAAAGTCGATCCAATCGGCGATTCATCGAGCCCGGCACCACAGCCCCGGCGGATGAAAGATTACAGAAGGCACTCGATAAAGCTCTGTACGCCGGGGGACGGCCAGCGGCACAAAAGATCAGGAATTTCTTGAATGGAACTTGGTTGGGGGAACCCTTGCATGTCGTCCTCAAGGATGTTCCCGCCGGCGCCTGGACCGTCGCAATGGTGTTTGATCTCCTGGACATAGCACTAGACCGGTCTGAGTTTGCGGTGGCCGCCGACACATCAATCGCAATTGGGATTGCTGGCGCGGCGGGTGCTGCCGCAGCCGGTATTACGGATTGGTCAGATGTTGATCCTCCAGCGCGCCGCCTCGGATTAAGTCACGGCCTGCTGAACCTTGGTGGCACCGCACTATTTGTAACGTCCCTTCTTTTGCGAAGAAACAAGTCCCGCAGGAGCGGGCGCATCGTCGGCGCTCTCGGATATGCGGTTATGGCTTATGCGTCGCACCTGAGCGGCAAAATGGTTTACGAACATCGAGTAGGCGTCGATCGCACAGATGGCCAAGTTTTCCCCGATGAGTTTGTCGCCATCTTGCCTGAATCGACATTGGCCGACGGCAAACCTACCCAAGCGATGTATCAAGGCCTGCCTGTTCTGCTCGTTCGTCGCGGAGACCGTGTCTTCGCCATGGCTGACACGTGCTCCCACTTTGGCGGGCCGCTTTCCGAAGGTAAACTTGTAGGAGATAGCATCGTGTGCCCATATCATTCTTCCCGCTTTGCATTGGAGGATGGTCGTGTAATGGATGGCCCCGCGGTTCATCCACAGCCCTGCCTTGAGGTTCGCGCACGCAGTGGACAAATAGAAGTGCGCAAGGCTTCTGTTCCGGCTGCGCCATCCGTTGTGCGCTAACGCGTTCCAGGTTCAGGGTCATTGATCATAAACATCGACATGAACTTACAACATCTCAATCGACTCCATTACTGTCGCAACGAGGCGATGACACAGAAATTCAGATATGGGCTGGATCATCCTTGGAAGCAAATTGCTTATTCTGTCCACGATGATTCCCTCCCCAGCTTCTGATTCGAACCAAATGTAGTAGAGAGGCGGGATTCGATAATCGGGAACTCTGCTATCTCTCGTCATTTGAGGAACATCAACCGTAAACTATTCTAAGGACAAACTTTATTGCACATTGCATCCTTGCATTTTTGTTGCATCTGTTGCTCCTGAATCCTCAGTTTTCGTATTTTCGGTATCACTGGTATCACTGCCTGACAGTCTCAATCGATAGTGCGAATCGTCCGACTGTTGAGCCAAGCAGCAATGGTCGATACGGCGGCAGCCGCGCCAAGTGCGTTGAGGCCAAATGCAATGGGCACTGCTTTTTTGATCTCTTGAACTATCGAAGGACCTCCCAAACGGCTACCGAGTTTGTCCATCAGTGCTAGCGTAATCGCTCGCCTTCGTTCGTCCAAGATGCTTTCCCGATACACTCTTTCCAAGAGCGAAACGATCAATGAAGCTGCATCCCGAAGTTGGATCGATTCGGTTCCTAGTTGATCTAGGGCCTGAGACAACGGCCAACGGGATTGGTCCCAATCAGCGATTTCGGCAGCCGCGATGAGAACCGGAACACTTGGACTAGTAAATGAATACCCGAATCCGATCAGCCGCGCAGAACTCTTGAAGAACTTTTGTTCAGAGATGTAGCCATGCTGCACTGCCCACTGAAGCACGACTTGAGTCCAGGCTGACTTGACGCCATGCTCGGTTCTTGCAAATCCCCCGAGACGGCAATCATCCGTCCAGAGCAAATGACCAGGCTTCGCCGCCAAAATAACACTCTCAGCTCCACCTTCTCCAAGCGCTTTGATGGTGATATCTCGGCGGTGCTCATCGAGCTTTGCTAATTCGACGCATCCGACGACGGTACTGACCGATTTCACCTTATTGAAGCGGTTAGTAAACGACTGTATACGCCCCTCTCGTTCGGATGCCGTTTGAGGGATAAAGGCAACATGATCACCCTGCTTGACTAAAACGGCCCCATCGCCGTGGTACTGCAGGTCCTCCTGCAACATCTCATCGAAGTCGGCTACTGTTCCTTGGGAGAGCACGAGGTTCACAGGCAAATTTGAGAGATCATCCTCTAAATCTAAAAGGAAAATTGTCGCCAATGCCGACGGCTCGATGATCCACGTGCCCGACGTATCTAGAGCTGCGAGAGCATTGCTCCGTTCGTCCGCCGCTCCTAGGCAACAGAGAACTCCCACGTCGTCTTGTTGCGCCAAATACAAAGTAGTCTGGATCGTGCTCTTGCCCTGGGCGGCGGCAAGCATGTGGATCGGCATCGGTGTGGAAATATAAAGTTCCTTCAGTCGTTGAAGATTGCTCGCTAATTGTTCAATCGACGCGATCATTGGGGAAGGGTCGAATTCCTCCTTACCTTCTTTGTTCGTTCGCACCGCCTTGAATGATTGAAGTCCCCCGACATCGGGAAAACGAATCTGCCAATTCCGCATTGAGTCCTGAAAACGAAACACGTACTTGCTGGTAATTGCTCGGATTGTTGCTGCTCGTTCCCCCAAGCTGCTGGCCGACAAAGTCACCCTCTCCCCGACCTTCTTACCCATCATTCCCCGCGACAGAGGATGGTCGGGGCCGTATTCATGGCGTGAAATGTCGGGATTGGGTGCGTCCTCGATGATCATCCAGGTCTCTTGGGTTTCGTGCTCTTCCACGTAGCACACCGCGCAACCCGCCTTGACCTCCGCAAACTCAGGCACCGTAGGACGAGGTTCAAAAGGGAGAAGATTGAACGTGTATGCGCGGTGGGCCTGTGAATCGCTAAAGTGAAATCGCAATAGGTCGTAAGCATAGGCCAGAGCGTCATCTGGATAACCACCCAATTTCATTGCCTGGACTGCCGCCCGTCCGTTCATTACATCCACCTCAGTCACGGCTGGCATGACGCTCGGGCGTCCATCGACAATCTCAGGTCGATTCCAATTCGTGCCGATAATTGAAAGCCGCAACCTCACAATCTTGTCATCGGGACGCTTTTCTAAATAATTGTTGAGCGCTGCTATAGCTCCGTTCACATCGTATTTCTCTAGGGTGCCCACCTCGCAAAGGATGAGGTCGCGATCAAAGACACCATTTGCGCGTAGTGCAGAACAGGTGTCGAGAATAAGATCGTCTCTCCCGAGGCGCTGCGCACAATCTAAAAGGCCCCTTGTGTAGTCGGTTAGTTCCGTTCTGGAGGCAATGCGTTGCCATAGCGGAAGTGCCTCCACGTGGCGTCCGAGTTCAGAGAGTATTTGCGCGACCCAATGCACCTCAGCGTGTGGGGCGGTGTCCGAAAGGAGAGAGGCGGCCTCTCTCGCGAGACGATTCGCATCGTCCGACAGGTTTTGTAAATGCTTGTTCCTTGCCCTGAAAGCCGATACAAGTGCGGGACTGGCACCGCGAGTGAGCAAGCTATCGCACACTTGCTCGGACTCTTGCCACCGTTTTGCCTGCGAAAGCAACTGTAGTAGAGCACTCGCCATGTACTCCCGACCTCCAGGCATAACCCTGCTAGGAGAATCAACCAGCGTTTTCAGAAGTTCAATTGCCTCCGCGATGTCAGCTTGCGTGCCGCGCTTGCGGAGGGCCTCAGAGAGAAGTAAAGCTACATCGGTGCGGTCCTGAACGCCAATGCCGCGCAGTTCTGAAATTGCCCTATCGGGATCATTTTTCCTCAGGCTTAATTCCGCGATAGCGCGTTTTACCGCTATATCGTCGGGCGAAAGCAACTTGGCACTGAGTACATCGGTCTCCGCTTCCGACATCTCATTCAACATCAAGTGCATTTGGAATCGTTCGAGAAGACAGAGCGTCTGTGTGGTGGGGTCATGTTCTTTAACTGCAGCCTCGATCGCTTTCGTGAGAGGGTCTAAGACAGCGCGGAACTCCCTGATCTTGGCCGATGGTGACAGAGAGTCGGACTCGATGACACGAAGCGTCAACGCACGTATTTTCAAGAATTGGGGAAATGACCATTCAGGTCGCTGCTCCACGGCCCGATCTGCCAGTTCTTCGCTTAAGCCGAATTCACATTCAGTGAGAGCGCGACTCGCGAGTGCCGTAATTACCTCTGGCGTCGCAAGATCGGCGGTGGTTAACCGTTGTTCGATTTGGGTTCGTGTCTCCGTAGTTGGAGCGGTCGTAATCCAATAGGCGTTTATTCGGGGGGCGTGCGGGAATTTTTTTCGAACCTGTGTTATTGCCTCGAACGCCTTATCTGTGGGCATTGAGATGAAATAGGCGAGTGCCTCGTTCTCAGCGGCCTGAGAATCTTCGGGCTGTATGGCCGCTGCTTCCAAAAAGAGCTGAGCTGCCTGCGGAAAATCCCGCTCAGCCAAGAAAGCGGCACCGATATTTGCAAGCACACGATAACGATGACGCGGTCCCATCTGTTCCCATTTCCTGGTCCGAAGGCGTTGAAGTAGGAGTCTCGCCGTCTGTGCTTCACCGTTCCGAACTAGGTCGCGTGCTTCGTCAATTTCCTGATGCAATCCATCCGCAACCTCTAGAGTTGTCGATACCACTTGAGTCCCAAGGTCGGTCAATTGGAGTTTTATCTCCGATAGGCCGCTTTGAACCTGTCGCGCAACTTCCCCGCTAAGAGTCCCGTACACCTGATCGCGTATAGTTGTGAACTCTTCAAGCAGTTCATCCAGCCGATCCCACGTGAAAAGTTCTACGGTAAATAAGCCTTTCTGGCGGTGCTCTTGGTTTATCAAGAGTATGGCGTTCTGAGCCTGGGTAGAGACTCGCGCCGTCGTGCATATTGCGTATACCCCCAACGGAAAAGGGAAGCCTTTGGCAGCATCTACTTCCGCTTGTATTTCCGCAGGCGGGAGTGTCCCGCTCTGGTCATAGAGCTTGCACTGCGCGGCACGCAGCGCCTCAGCACCGCTCATGTCAATGATGTCAACTCCGTGCTGCCTCTCCCCGCGTCGTCCATACAGCTCAAGAGTGGGGAGGTTCCAATGTGCCTTCAGCAGTCTCAGACATAATCGCTCGAAATCGTCTGGATTTGCGGGTGGAGGGTTCTTGAAGCGAAGAGCCACGTTTGAAAACCTCAGATTGTCGTCCACCATTATAGCGAACATAAAGCGAAGAGTGTAATATCTCTTGCCATGGATGAAGGCCGCAAGCGCGTGATCGGAATAATGGCAGCAATTCTTACCAGTCTGCACATGCAATCGGCAGACGATCTGTTCGGAGGGCCGCAAGGCAGTCCACGCACCGACAAACTGATCACGGCTTCGATTCAATGGGCGGATCTAATTATGCGGAAGATTGACAACGCATTCCCCGACAAGCAAACCTAGGACTGGCCCCAAAGAGCGTTCCGATGACCGGACGGACTGAGAATCCAATCGGAATGGTCGGGGCGTTTTGCACGAAGCATCGAAAAGCCACTAATGCTCCGCGCTAGTCACTTCAAAACGAACGCACCAGACAATTGGGATTAAGAATGAGACTCCTCCCACCACTGCGCGACTACGCCGGGATCGAAACGGACGGCGCTGCCGATGAACCTGCAGGGGATGATATGCGCCTTCGCCTTGCGGTAAACCGTGACCGGATGGAGATGGAGAATCCCGGCGATCTCGCGAGCAGTAAGGGCCCTGTGGTAAGAACGGAGGATCTCGGAGATCAATGCTGGGTCTGATCCGGACTTAACTGGAATTTCGCGAATCAGATGCGGAGCTCGCGGTCGAGCAATGATACTGGGCTGGGTTGACATTTTAGTCCTCTGTTGCTCCCGCACGGCGGTTCGGAGACGACCACTGCCGTCGTAGGCTGGTCACGTCCGTGCTGGGCATTGTTTGTTAACCAACTTGCCCCGTTCCTGCCGTCGTGTCCAATAACCGCTCGTTATAACGTTATTCCTGCGGGTTATAACGAACGGCTCCACGCCGACTCGTCATCTCAAATTCTCGGTAACCAAGCCGCTGCGCCATACGGAGCGTATTGACAAGCTGGGACTTACGAAAGAGAGAATCATTCGACAAAAACATCAGACAATCCTTGAAATGCTAGTAAATCCCACCGTCTTCCTGTGCTACTCAGACCCAGGTAGCTGATCGCCCAAACCCTCGGACGCTGTGTGGGGCAACCGAAGGCTTACCTAAGCGACGATGGCTATGTCCTTACTTGCGAAGTGAATAAAACTTCCTCATCCCGGGCCTCGACGCCAACTTGACCAAGCCAAATCACTCTAACTTTCCGCACTTATAACCCCTAGGAATAACGTTATAACGAGACGTTATTGGACATCGTGATCGAGTGGGGCTAGCTTTGCGCCAAAAGCAGACGATTTGAGGTGCTGCCGGAGGTGCATATGCTACGTTGGTCCCAAGTTTATCTAATCCGCCAAATCCATCTGCGTCTTCGGTCGAAGTTGGCGCGTCCAACCGCCGCTCTTCTCACCATTCTTCTTCTGATGCCGGTGGCCGCGCTGGCACAGGGTTCACCGTTCGACACCGGCTTTAACGCCATCCAAAGCCTTTTCACCGGCACGATCGCGAAGGTTGCAAGTCTGGTTGCGATCGTGATCGGCGGCTACGGCTTCGCGCACGGGGAACCCGGTGCAAAAAAGGCACTCGCCGGCGTTGCCGCCGGAACGGGCATCGCCGTTCTCGCGGTGAATGTCCTGAGTTGGCTCTGGGGAGTATAGCGTCTGGTTGTCGCTCTGCCCGCGATGCCGTTGAGTGCCACGCTGAAACGAGAACGATATGCCCGACAAAGCGCAGCAGAAACGCCGCACAAATCGAGTCTTCAAGAGCCTGCACAAGCCGCTCACTTACTTGGGTGTGGAGCGCACACTCTTCTACTTCGTCTGCGTCGGCGCGGTGGGGGCCTTCAACCTCTTCAATTCCATCCTCGCAGGTATCGCCGTCTTCATTGGCGGTTTTGCCTTCGGCCATTGGGTAACGAACAGCGATCCGGCATTCCTCCGCATCCTCGCAAAGTCCGAACGCTACAAGCTGCGCTATGACGCCGCGAAGCAGCAAGTTCCCCGCGTGGAGGTAGTGTGATGCTGCGTCTCGACAAGGTCATCAAGCCGTGGAAAGAGAGTGCGGCCCTGAACGACCACATCAACCTCTACGGCTTCTGGAATGAGACGGCGTTCCTTACCAAAAGCGGCGATCTAGGCATGGTTCTCAGTGTTCCCGGTGTGGACTACGAAAGTCTCGACCGCTCGGAGCAGGAGTATGCGGTGAAGCGGTTGGAGGCAGCGCTGAAAGCGTTTGGCCCAGGCTTCCATGTTTACCAATACCTCTTCAAATCGAACCGCCCCGACATACCGTTCGCAACATATGACGACCCCATTGTCGAAGCGGCTATCGACCAGCGACGGAAGTTCTTTGAAGCGAAGCGGGACCATCTCTATCAGGTTGAAATCTTCTACTGCATCCTGCTCGAAGGCGCCCGGTCGAAGACCGGCGTCGGCACGGCGCTAGCTCGCCTGTTACGCGATCCAGAGGGCGCGATTGCCGAACTGAAATCGCAGTTCACCAACGACAGCATGAAGAAGTTGTTGCGGACGCATATCGAGCGCGATCTTCAACGGCTCGACCAGCACGTGCAGGCATTCGCTCGGCAGCTCGCGGATTTCATGCAAGTCGAGATCTTGAATCGGCAGGGGCAATTCACGTTTTTCCGCCGCTTGCTGAATTACGACGACTGGCGTGTTGCCGGCAGGCCGCAGTCCACGCAGTTTCTCGACTATCAGGTAGTCAACTCCGACATCGAAGCGGAACGCGATCATCTGCGAGTAGGCGATCACATCGTCCGTGTGCTGACGATGAAAGAGGCCATCACAGAGACGCGTCCCCTGGTGCTCGACGCGTTGCTGAAGATTCCGGCCAACTTCTATGTGGTCACGGAGTGGACGCCGCTCCCCGCGGACAAGGCCCGCAAAGAAGTGAACAAGCGCCGCCGCCACTTCAATATGTCAAAGACAGGATTTGTCTCACAGATGGGCAACGACGCCACCAAGACGAACCCGCGCGACGTGCTGGTGGACGAGTCCAAACAGGCCGACATTGAGAATCTTGGCGATTGCCTTCGCGCCCTGGGTGACGGTCAATCGCTGGGCGATTTCTCGCTCACGATTGTGCTGTATGGCCGGTCACGAACGGAACTCGATCAGCTCGTGGCCGAGTTTACTGGCGTCTTCACCAACGCGGACGGCAATCTGTTTGCGGAAACCTACAACCAGCTGAACGCTTATTTCGCTACGGTGCCGGGCAACTATGCGCTGAACCTCCGCCAAGCTGTATCTGCTGAACACGAACTACGCCGACCTGTCTTTTCTGTTTACGATCCTTCCCGGCGAGAAGACGAACGCGCATCTCGGCACGGAGTACCTGGCAGTCGTCGAAACCGACAACAGCACGCCCTACTTCCTCAACCTGCATACCCGCGACGTTGCCCATACCCTGATTCTCGGGATGACCGGCAGTGGCAAGTCCTATCTCTGCGTTTTTCTGCTGCAGAACGCGCAGAAGTACAAGCCGCTGACTTTCATCTTTGATATCGGCGGCAGCTTCCAGTCGCTTACGACGATATTCAAGGGCTCGTATCTCAATGTGGGTCAGGAAGCGCGGGACTTCACCATCAACCCCTTCTCGCTGCCTCAGACCAAAGAGAACCTGCAGTTTCTCTTCAGCTTCTTCCGCGTGCTCATTGAGGGTAACGAGCAACGTTACCGTCTGGACTTCAAGGAGGAACGCCGACTGTGGGACGCGATCGAGCGCATCTACGTACTGGAGCCGAACCAGCGCACGATCTCGAACTTTGGCAACATCATTGGCGAGTTGAAAGAACGCCTCCACCGCTGGACCCGCGGTGGACAGTACGGATTTCTCTTTGACAACGCCGAGGACACGCTTTCGTTCAAAAGCTTTCAGACGTTCAATTTCCACGGCTGGAACGATGCGCCGGAAGTCTTGGAACCACTTCTGTTTTATGTTTTGCATCGGGCATCGAATGAGATCACTGACCCGAAGAACCTCGGCACCCCGAAGTTCTTCCTGCTCGACGAAGCGTGGCTCTTCATCAAGAACGAGACCATTCGCAATTATGTGGTGCAGGCGCAGAAGACCTGGCGCAAGCACCTAGCCGCGATGATCCTGGCGACGCAATCCATCAAAGAACTTGAGGAATCGGGGATGCTGGCGATAGTGGCCGAGAGTTGCCCGACAAAGATCTTCCTCGCCAATCCGGACATGAACCGGGAAGTTTACCGCGAGGCGTTTCATCTGAACGACACCGAACTGGACCTTATCGACGGCCTTGTTCCACCGGGCCAAATGCTGATTCGCAAGGCGCAGACCTCCAAGAAAGTGCACTTGAACGTCGATTCGGTCTCGCACTGGATGGCAACCAACAATGCTCGCGACAACCTCATGAAACAGGAATATTTCGACCGCTTCGATTTTGCGGATGGGCTTCGCCATCTCGCGGAAGATCATCCATTCCAGCCGCGCACGCTGGCTGTATCAACTTCGAACACTAACCGCTAAGGAGAGCTCTATGCGGCATCTGAAATTCGTCGTCAATTGCGCTTTGGTTTTTTCTTCCATCGGTGCTTTCGCCCAAGACTCTGCGCGCACTGTGCAGTATCACTCGCAGGACATCGTTCCCATCCGCGCCAAGGTGAAATATACGACCCTGATCGAACTACCCACGACCGAGAAGATCATGGAAGCCGCCACGGGTGACAAGGAGTTCTGGATCGTGGACGTGGTTGGCAACTTTTGCTTTGTGCATCCGGCGAAACAAGGCATCAGCTCCAACTTGAATCTCATTACGGACAAGGGGAACATCTACAGTTTCACCCTCCAGGACATCTCTGCCACATCGACCACCCCTGATTTGAAAGTGATCGTCGAACCCGCCGATCGCTCTGCCATCGTTGCCGCCAGCGGCCCTCCGCAGTTCGTACCCGCCGCCCAACTCGAACAATCGCGGCAGCAGCTTGCCGCTCTGCAATCGCACGTTGAACAGGCGGTGGATGAATACAAAAGCGCCTATCCAACACGGCTCAAGTTCGACTATGCCTACAAGGCAAACGAAGCGCCCTTCGACATTCAGTCGATCTATCACGACGACAAGTTCACGTACATCAAGACCAATGCGCCTGAGAAGTTCAGCGTCTATGAGATGAAAGACGGCAAACCCAACCTCGTCACCTACGACCTCCGGGAAGGGACGTACATCATCCCGAAGATCATGGACAGCGGGTATGTGGAGCTGGGCAAGAAGCGGATGGAATTCACGCGCAAGGGATCACCGTCATGACGGACAACGTCTTTACGCCCCACACAGAGTCGCAAGCCGAGCCAACGTTGCACCGCAACCTGGAACTGCCAAAGGGCGTCTTGCAGAAGAACCTCAAGACCTTCGTTTATCTGGGTGCGGCATTGCTCGTGATTGTGGCGGCGCTCTTCAGTTCGTCTGGCAAGAAGACGCCTGGAGAAAAGGCCAGCGCGAAAGGGCAGCCCCCGCAACCGACCTTGCAGGACAACACCGACAACAACGTGCAGGAGTTGAAGAACCAGCTTCAGTCCGAACGTCAGAAAGAGCAGCAGGCAACAATGGCCGCTGCTGCATTGGGAGATCCTGCGCTTACGTCCGCGACGCCACAGCAGCGGTCGGCAGCCGCGGCCTATGGACCGACGGGCGTTGCCGTGCCCTGTATTCCGGGCCAGCCCTGCCCGCAAGCGCAGCAGGGGAACATGCAGATGCAACTCACGCCTGTGCAACAGCAGGCACAGATGATCGCGGCGAAAGAACGCGAACGCGCGGACGATTCACGTTTCGCTTCCAATCTGGTGTACTCCCGCTCTGCCGATCCGCCGCAACAACAACAGCAAGGGCAGACGATGCCCGCCCAATATGGCCCTGCCGAACGGCAGACAAACAGCAGTCTCGTCTCCCCACCAGCCGAAGGAAAACAGGAGGACACGCCCGGAGGCTATAAACGTCCACTGGAGGCCAATATCGATTCAGCCGTCGGTCAGCCCTATCTCGTCTACGAGGGCTCGGTTCTCGACACTGTTCTCATGAATCGTCTGGATGGAGACGCCGTAGGGCCGGTTAAAGTCCTGGTCTCAAATCCGCTGTATTCGCACGATCATCAACACGTCATCATTCCCGAGGGAACGGTTGTTTTAGGCGAGGCAAAGAAGATTGGAGCGGCGGGCTTCGGCCAACAGCGGCGGATGGCCGTGGTTTTTCACCGCCTGATTATGCCAGACGGTTACTCCGTCGATCTCGACCAGTTCCAGGGCCTCGATCAGATCGGAGAGGAAGGGCTGAAAGATAAGGTCAACAACCACTACCTCCAAATCTTCGGCACCTCGATAGCTTTGGGCGTGGTTGCTGGAGCGAGCCAGATCACCCAGGGTGGCGGCACCATCACTACGAGCGGTTCCCAGGCATTCACCAACGGGGCGGCGGGCAGTGTTTCGCAGTCTGCGACCACGATCCTTGACCGCTTCATCCAGATACCGCCGACCATCACGATTCGGGAGGGCCACCGCGTGAAAGTGTATTTCACGCAGGACTTGCTTCTTCCTGCGTACTCGAACCACACTATTCCACAGACGTTTTAAGGAGGCTTTTCCATGCGAATCGTTGCCCTCTCCCTCTTAGTTCTGTGGACTCTCACCCTTGCCGGCTGTCAGAGCAAAGCGGCAAAAGTGAAGCAGTTGCAGGATCAATACAACGCCGAATACCCGGCCTATGCCAAGGACTGCCTGGAGGAAGACAACTCCGGGGCCACAAGACTTCTGACAGGACAGACTCTGACCAAGGAACAGATGGCGGACCTCGAAGCCAAGAAGAAAGAACGCGACGCAAGGTGCAAGCCAAAGGCTGACCATCTTGCGCAGCTCCAGAAAGAGATTCTTGCCGCACAGCAGTAGAGCCGTACCGCTGTAAAGCATCACGAAACCAACGGCGACGAAGGGATGAGACAAATGAAGAAACTAACCCTTACCGTGCTCGCCGTTGGGTTTGCGGCGGCGTTGCAACCGTTCGCGAATGCACAATTCGGTTCCGGCATCGTCTTCGATCCTACGCAGGCGGGTCATGCCGTTACGCAGATCGAACACGAAGAACAATCCATCGCCAACGAAGCCCGGCAGATTGAGCAGGGCCAACAGATCTTCACCAATACCGTCAAGATCGCCACGACGGCGCTACAAGCCTACAACGTCGCAAAGCAGCAATACGAACCTCACGCATCAGATGATTCTCGCGCCGAGGATGCTCTATGCGCGATTTCTGTCTCCGACTTCTGACTTGCTGACTGCTGCAGCAAATCTCGAATACCTATGGCAATTCGATGGGTTGGCTCAATTCGGCAAACACCGGGAAGGGGGCCGCATCCGCGTACCAGCAAGTTAGCGTTCCGAACACCAACAACATGATTCCCGGCTACGGCACCGCGAGTATGGCCGGGCAGCTGCAGATTGCCGCGCAGGGCGCCACCGTTGACATCACCGACTCGGTAATGACCAACAACCTGCAAGCCCTCGGGACCATCCGCGCCAACCAGACCGCAAGACAAGCGGACATTGCAAATCTGGAGGCTGCAACCCAAACCCAGGACCCGTCGCAGCAGACCATCATGGCCGAACTGCAGCGCATCAACCAGGCCCTGCTCTTGCAACTGCGTACCCTGCAGGACGCAAACCAGATCAATGCCAATCTTGCCCTGCAGCAGATCGTTGCCCAAAAGCAGCAGCAGGACGCGATGAAATCGGCATTCCGTGACTCGGCAGGATACGAGAGCTACTACAACGCCAACATAACGACAACCAGCAGCGGTGCAGCGAATCTCCTCACGCAAGCGTACTGACGAGACGCAAGTAAGAGAAGACAGGAGGGCATGGAACATGGGTACAGGTCTTTTTGACTATATCGCTCAGGCGTGCCAGATCGCTTGCAGCCACGGCGGCCCCCTCTATTACCGCGATGGGGATTCACATCGTCATAGCGCTCGCGACCATCATGTTGGTTTGGTTCGGCGTGCAGGAGGCGCTGGCATCGGCGCACGGTGGGCCAGGGTTCAGCATGGGGAGGTTCCTCAACCTCTTCATGCTGCTCACCTTCGCCTACGTGATGGTGAACTACTACGACAGTTCCATCCCCGGACTTGGCTTCTCCATCAAGGGCTTCATCGACGGCGGCACAATCAATCTTGTGAACCTGATTGGGGCAGATGGTTCCGCCACCATGCTGAACGAGATCCACACGGCATCCTCCAAGACAGGACCATCCCTGCTGAATAGCATGATGTCTCCGTACTACGCGATCGTGTACTTTGTCGTGCAGTTCCTGTTAGCCCTGCTGGCCGCAATCATTTCTGCAATCTGGCCTACGGCGCAATTGCGGCAACGATCATCGGATTGCTCGGGCCGATCTTTATCCCGTTTCTTGTCTTCGACAAGCTCGATTGGCTGTTCTGGGGATGGCTCAAGGCGTATCTCGGATTCAGCTTTTACAAGGTCGTCGCCGCAGCCACGCTGAATGTTCTGTCTCATGTTCTGACCAACTACTACATCCAACTTGGCCAGAGCGTGTCGGACCCTTCAACGATGGTCCAGACGTTGCCGCTTCTTGTTCTTCTTGTACTGGTCAACATCTACATCCTCTTCAAGATTCCGACCATGACGCACAGCTTATTCACTGGCGGTACTGGCGGACACGGTGGGGGCTTGGGCGTGGCGATGATGGCGATACGGGCCGCGATGTAAACGGCAAGAGAAACGAGGTCAGAGATGAGCACAGAAACAATGAACATGGAAACCAAAGCCACCCCGGAAATCACCCGAGCCGCAGAGCGTTACCTGGAGCAGTACGGCGACCCGCTGGTGATGAATACCTACTTGAAGGTGACGATTCTCGTGCTCGCCGTCGTGTGTATCGCGCTGGCGGGGCTCACCTACAAGAGCCAGACAGCGCTCGCCAACATGCACCCAATGATTGTGCGGATCAACGACGTAGGCCACGCGGAAGCGATCGACTATCGGAACTTTCAGTATCGCCCGCAGGAAGCGGAGAACAAGTATTACCTCACCCGCTGGGCGGAACTGTATTTCAGCCGCAATCGTTTCACCATCGAACGTGATCAAACGCAGTCGCTTTACTTCCTCAATAGCGACGTGCAACGCGCCGTCATCGACCAGGAACGCAAGGACAACAGCATTCAGAACTACGTCAAAGACAGCAGCTTGCCGTATGTCGATGTGGAGATCAAGAACGTCATCCTTGACGACCTGCGACAGTCGCCGTATTCGGCGCGCATCGAGTTCGAGAAGGTGTACACCAACCCCGCGGATCATACCGAACTCAAGCGGGAGCGATGGACAGCCAGCGTCACCTATGTCTTTCGCGAGAACGTGAAGAACAATGAGCTTGCCGTGAACCCCCTCGGTCTGACCATCGTGCGCTTCCGGGCCGACCAGGCATTCAGCTAGGGATTCATCGACCTGCCCAGAGGCTTATTCATGTCCTTTCATGCTGCTAATCCGGCTGGCTTTTCCCACCTGTCCTCGTGCCCGGTGGAGCGGGCGAACAAGAGCCTTTCGACGCGCAACTACGGTGGCGAATTGCGCCCTTCTTACGGCGGACATGCCAGCTCGAATCGCACTGCAATTGCGGTGGACTTCCGCAGCCAGTGTGCAGATGAAAACTTTGCTCTGGAGCGTGTCTGCCGTTATGTATCCCGTCTTTTGCTCGGTCACAGCTTCGGGGCCTTTCCGGCGCCCTGCGGCACTCGGTCTTCTGCTTCGCATTGCGCGCCCCTGCGGGGTCTCGGTTCCTCCCAAAACAAGTTTGAGAACCACGGCAAAGAACGCCTCTCAAACTTCTTTCGGGCCCCTCCCAGAATGCAGACCTTCGGCACTTGGGAGCCGGGCCCACTCGCTAAGCTCCGCCCAGTGTGACCCGAGCAACATCGGGCGAATTCAACAAACGGAGACACTATCATGTACCAGAACAAAGTAACCCTCATCGGCTTTCTCGGCAGCAACCCAGAAGCTCGCACCAACAGCCCGGACTTCAGCGTCACCACTCTTTCGCTGGCAACCAAGTCCTCCTACAAGAAGGATGGCAAGTACATCTCGCACACCGAATGGCACCGTTGCGTCGTCTTCGGCAAGCTCTCGGAGTTCGCCAAGACGCTCACCAAGGGCGCACATATCCAGGTGGAAGGCGAACTGCGCAGCCGGGAGTACGACAGCAAGAAGACGGACACGAAGCAGCGCGTCTGGGAAATTCGGGTCGCTTCGATCCTGAAGCTGGACCGCGCTGAAAAGGCCGCCCCGGAAGATCAGGATCACGATGAAGTGCCCCAGGAGGAAACGGCCGCATAAGCCCTTGCTCTTCACTCTCGGAAGCCCGGCTATCCGCTGGGCTTCCATCGCTGTGAGGTTCCCACTATGAGCTTCGAATTGATCCTTCCATTCCTTCGGCCCATCGAGGCGCTGCTGCTCGACGAAAACGTCAGCGAGATCATGGGCAATCCCGACGCCTCATGGTGGTACGAACGCGACGGCATCATGTTCCAAGAGCAGAACATTTCGTTCGACGCCGGCAAGCTACAAACCGGCCTCGAAGTTATTGCCAATCAACTCGGTAAGAAGCTCGACGAGGACAACCCACTTCTGCACGCACAACTCCCGGACGGGAGTCGGTTGGCGGCAGTCATCCCGCCGGTCGTGCGCTGTACACCTGCTCTCATCATCAGGAAATTCACCAGCCGCCATTACACAGTTGATGATCTGATCGCTCGCGGCACGCTGACGCGGGCGCTTGCGGACTTCTTAGCCGAGCAGATTCGCAGCGGAAAGACGCTCCTTATCAGTGGCGGAACCGGTACCGGCAAGACCACGCTATTGCGGATACTGGCCGACTTTATTCCCGAACAGGATCGCCTCGTTGTCATCGAGGACACCTCCGAACTTCAGATCCAGAAGCCGAACATTCTGCCGACGGAATGCCAGACTGATACGTTCAAGGCCAAGATAACTTTCGACGACCTTCTAAAGTCCGCTCTCCGCTGGCGACCGGACCGCATCATTCTCGGGGAAGTCCGCGGAATCGAGGCACGAACGCTGCTCGATTCCTTCAACACGGGCCATGCGGGTTCAATGGCTACGATCCACGCCAACTCGGCGGAGAAAGCCCTTCACCGTTTCGCCAATCTCGTGATGCGCAGTCACGCGCAAAGCACCTTCGCCGATACCGAAGCCGAGATCGCAGAAGCTGTCGATTTTGTCGTCCATGTTGAACGTCAGCCAGGCCGCCGCGTTGTCCGCGAGGTGCTTGCGCTTCGCGGCTATGACCGCGACGCGAAACGCTTCCTTATTGAGCCCGTCTTCGAGGTAGAACATGCCACAGCATTCGCACGGACTGCGGCGCCTATTGCTGCTGACTTGCTAACCAATTCTGCACATAACGATTCCTTGATTCCACTACCTATAAAGGAGAACCCACATGCCACTGCTTGAGATCAACCAGAGCCGCCACATCTGTGCTTCTGTCCGACTCGATGAGGTCACCGCCACGCAGGTCGATCAGTATGCCGCCTTCATCCACGCATCCGCGGATGATGTTGTGGACAAGGCGCTCAACTATGTCTTCTCAAAGGACCGCGACTTCCAGGACTTCCTGAAGACGGCACACGCCAAGCAGGTTGCCCCCGCTTTGCGTGTGCGAAAAGGCCCGAGCAATGGTGCGACGGAGCAGCCGACAAAGAAGCTTGCAGCCGGGGTCGAGTCCACGGCTTCTGTGCGCGCAGTGAAGGCATGATCGTCCATTCAATTTCGTGGTGGTGCAAGAACGGTGCTTCGCACCGGAAGAATTTTGACAC
>CAWJUN010000002.1:0-1377560 GCA_963846085.1 uncultured Acidobacteriaceae bacterium
ACGCAGGCACGTCGCGCTCCGAACTTGTTCAGAACAAAAGAAAGTGTTTGACAACCGGGAACTTTCCGTCATGTCCAAATCTGGGATGCCCTACCGGGTTTCTGCGCAACCGAGCCGCATCATTTCGGCCTTTCCTGACTCATGCCTCTGTGGTCTGCAAGAGGTCAAATCTAGAGTCGGTTTTCTGTGTTCTTTCGGTCCCTATTTTGCTAGGCTAGGTTGCTGGCCTGCTTCTATACCTTCAAGCCAGCCGCCGGAATACGGCCTCAACTCTGGTCAAGCGATGCCGGACCTGGAAGAAGCCCTTTTAGCCTTTTACCTGCCGCCGCGTTTCACATTGTCCATATACTGGAAATGTCTCGACGCCTGGGGGCGATCGCGCCCTCCCGATTCTTCTCAACGCGATTTTTGTCACTGAAGCCAATACTCATCCGCATGTGCGGTGGCCCAGATGCACCTGCTGGCGTAGGAGCATACTCTCCTCGGTGCCCTAATTAAGAAATCATGTTCCTGCTACAAAGAGACGCGGTAGCAATTTCAGGTTTAGGCTGAGTCTGATAACTCTTCATCGTGCAGTTTCGTGGCGCTCATCGAGCACCGCTCCCACCGTAGAAGACGGGTAGCGAACGTTCGGTATCGATCATCATGGGGGGTCTCGATAAACAGAGGAACGATTATTCCGCAGATTAGTGCAACGAAGAATCCAGATACTGCGTTTTCTGGAATAGAACATCGTTCATTTCGCTGGCGAGCTGCGTTAACTTCTCCGGATCTTGTTCTGTAGATAACATGGCCGCCAATTCTTTCCACTTCTCAAAGTGTTTCGACACTTAATCCTGCTTTCTACCTAGAAAACAAACCCTTACCCATCGAGGTTCGACGGCTAGAATGCATCGCCGTCCACTGGTTACCCAAAGACTTCTTCGGAGTCCGTACGACTTAAGCTTGGACTGAGAGGCGATCGAAGTCTGTGCAAAACAGACCAGATTCGGAGGTCCTTTTGGGCGAAAACCTGGATGAGGGAAGGGCTTGAGCACTGCACTACGCTATTGGCTGGAATTGTTCGCTGCCGTACATTCTGGCTTATCATTACAGCCGGCACGTGAGATGGCACGACTGCATATCCGATGTTAGGAGGCCATTTATGACGCTCGCGGAAGTGGCCAAGAAGCGCGGCAAGTTCGATCCCAAGAAATTCCTTTCAACCATCAACGGCCGTAGAAAGATTGAATCCTTCTCCGAGAGGGAGCGATTGTGTTCCGCGGGCGATTCCTCCGAGTCGGTTTTCTATATACGCAAGGGGAAGGTAATGCTGACCGTGGTGTCCCGGACGGGGAAGGAAGCCACGATCGGCATTCTGAACAAGGTCGCTTTCTTTGGTGAAGGTTGCCTTAGTGGGCAACCTCTGCATCTATGCTCCGCAATCGCAATGACTGATTGCTCCCTAATGAAAATTGGTAAAGAGTCGATGATAGAGGTACTGCACCGGGAACACGCATTTTCCGATATGTTCGTGGCTTATTTGCTCGCGCGGAACATCCGATACGAAGCGGATTTAGTGGATCAGCTTTTCAATTAAGGGACAAAGCTGGCCCGGCTGTTGCTGTTGCTGGCTCATTTCGGCAAGGAAGGTAAGCACAAGACCGTAATTTCTAAGATCAGTCAGGCGATCCTCGTCGAGATGGTCGGCACAACCCGGTCGCGGGTCAGTTTTTTTATGAACAATTTTCGGAAATTGGGATTTATTGATTATCAGGCGGGCGATCAGTTGCGGGTGCACAGTTCGCTTCTCAATGTC
Source organism: uncultured Acidobacteriaceae bacterium (assembly GCA_963846085.1). Taxonomy (GTDB): domain Bacteria; phylum Acidobacteriota; class Terriglobia; order Terriglobales; family Acidobacteriaceae; genus Acidiflorens. The sequence continues at coordinate 1,799 of CAWJUN010000002.1, forward strand.
GTTCTCCACGCAGCTGATCCGAGCGTTCCAGCCCCCCGCGACAACAAAATCCCGTGTCACCGAACAACTTCGTATTGTTCCGGGAACCAATGAGCAGAAAGCTATGCCCGTGGCAGACGTGGCCTCCGGTAGATGGCGACGATCTACTATTCGCCGCGGCTCTGACGAGCGAGTAGGTTGCAAACTATCAAGTTATTGAGAGCGACAGTTCCAATGGAGTTTGAAATTCGGGACGAGGAAGCGCCGGAATTCTGTCCTTCTCTTTCGCAAAGGCACGATCCACGGCGTCGAAGAAGTCCTCGATTAACACAGCGGCACCCGCACCCTCAGGCCGAAATTCGTCGTTCGACAGGTGCAATCAATCGCCATTTGCCATCCTTGATCCTGACTTCATCCCTCTTCAATATCTCAACGAGTGCTTCGCTTACCTCACTCGTGCTGGCTCCGCATTTAACCGTTCTGAAGTAAATCTCGGAGAAGTGGCTGTCGGGCCGCTCTCGTAGCTCTTCACGCACATGATTCAAAACATTCTTCATGTCCATCGGATAACTTCCTTTCTATGGGGAAAGCAATGAGGCGATGAGGTAGGGCCCAGTAGGATGCAGCGGTTCGAAGGGGAACTGCTGATTCAGTGACCGCACAGATAGAGAGAGAAAACTGCCGTCACCCAGCTTCCATTAGGGGATCGACCAGCCCGGCAGCACCCTTTTCATTTGACAATTCCTACCCTAGCCGTCGCTGAGTGGAATGTCTGTCCGGAAACCCCCGACGCCTGAAACAATCATGAACAGGCCTACGAACGTTCATTGATCACCAAAGCAAAAGGTCACAGTTCATTTTTGACCTCTTTCGACCTCGTGTGTCACGACCAACAATGTCTTGCAACCCAAAGTTCCTAGCATTCCTCTCGGCTCGGCTATTTGTAACATCCACTGAATTATTTCGGAGACTGTGCAGTTTCGACCAGTCTGAAGCGCCTATTCGGGGCTACGCTGTTTTATCGTACTCCGCTGCCCTGTGAGGAGGATTTATGAATACGTCTCATATCAAGAGTTCAGACCCTGCTAAACGGCCACCGCTCGGAGAACTCAGACAATCTAAACCTTCATTGGAGCAGCGGGCACTGAATCGGACAGCCAAAATCGCTAGGGCAAAAGATGTGGCAGCAGGGGAGGTAATTGAACGGCATAGGAATGTGGAAATGCTTCGCCAGTCGGAAGAAAGATTCAGCAAGGCATTTTGTTCAAACCCTTTGCCCATGACAATTTCTACCGAGACTGAAGGCCGTTACCTAGACGTGAACGACTCATTTTTGACTTTGATGGGATATGAACGCAGTTTGGTGATCGGGCACACCATGGCTGAACTAGGGATTTGGGTTAACTCACAAGATTACGCGACAATGATGAGCGGTTTAAATAACCACGGCACGGTCGTTGGACTACCCACCCAAATTCGGGTTGGCACAGGCATAGTGCGGGATGCAACCATATCCGCCGAACGAATTGAGCTTTTAGGGCAACTCTGTGTGCTCGCGGTCACGCAAGATACGACTGAAACGAAACGTCTGCAAGCGCAGTCTGAGCAGGCCCAGAAGATGGAGGCCATAGGACGTCTGGCGGGCGGGGTTGCGCATGACTTCAATAATCTCCTCGGTGTGATTATCGGCTACACCGACTTGTCGATAGGGAAGCTCGACCCGGAGTTTTTAGTTACAAAATATCTGCTTCAAATTAAAACAGCAGCCGAACGTGGCGCTCACCTTACCCGTCAACTTCTAGCCTTCAGCCGACAGCAGGTCGTATCTCTTAAGGTTTTGGACCTCAATGCGGTCATTAACACCGCAAGTCAGATGTTAAGCCGGGTTGTCAGAGAAGACGTTATCTTGACGTACAAGACTTCGGTTCCTCGCGGCTCAATAAGGGCAGACGCCGGGCAAATCGAACAGGTCTTGTTAAACCTTGTAGTCAATGCACGAGACTCGATGCCAGAAGGCGGCAATATAACCATTGAAACGGCCCGCGTCGAACTCGACGAAGACTATTGTCTCGGGCACGGGCCTGTGGTGCCGGGGCAATACGTGATGTTGTCGGTCCGGGATACTGGCTGCGGCATCGACGAACCAACTCAAGCTCGCATTTTTGAACCTTTCTTCACTACCAAGCAACCGGGGAAAGGAACCGGGCTGGGCCTAGCGAGTGTCTACGGAATCGTCAAACAGAGCGGAGGGTACGTCTGGGTCTATAGTGAAGTCGGTCGAGGCAGCACATTCAAACTCTATTTTCCCCGGTTGCAGGCGGATGTGCAAACCGCTCGACTGCCGCAAATCGACACGGAGTCAATAGGAGGAAATGAAACCATCTTGCTCGTCGAAGATGAAGCTGCTCTCCGGGAGGTGACGGCGGTTACTCTCCAGTCAGCGGGCTACACAGTAGTTGAGGCAGACAGCCCCGCGAAAGCGATTCAGCTAGTAGCCACCCACCGAGCGCCTATTCATCTGCTTCTGACAGATGTCATTATGCCGCATATGAATGGAGTAGAGTTGTCAAAACGCCTCCAGAAGTCCAGACCGAATTTGAAGGTCGTATTTGCCTCGGGATACGGTGGCGACGAGCTTGCGCGGCAAATCTCCGTGGCTCCGGATGTGGTTTTGCTTGAGAAGCCGTTTTCCAAGCACGCTTTACTGAAGAAGGTTCACGCAGTTCTGCACGAATCCTGCGCTTAAAAGCAGTGTGACCGGATTGAGTTTTCGTATCAATCGGTTTGCCTTGTTTTCGCGGGATACCCACTTCCAGAGTGATCCGAACTGCTCAGTTTACATCCCATTTTAAGGCTACGCTGATCACAGACCTCCAAAGGAGGCTTTCATGGGTAGCCCCTTCCCGGCCATACCCTGCGCACTTTGCAGCAATCCAGTTAATCTAATTTCCGATCTGTATGCGGATGAGCACGGCAAGGCCGTTCACGAGGAGTGCTACGTCAAACGCATCATCGAGAGCAACTCTCGTGCCGCTATAAGCGACGAGTAATCTCGCAATGCAAAGTGTGATTACTTTCGTTGACCACCTTCGACACACACACTGACAGGTAGGCTGCCCCTTCGTACGTCTGGGAGGCACTGGTGGGTTCGTCTGAACGCAGGTGGCAAAAAGCGGAAAGACGGTGCGGCCAACGTCCTGAGTAAGCCTATCAGTCCTTCGCCAGCCATGCCAGAGCCTCAGCGCGGGAATGAAACGTGGGAAATTCCCGGCGAGAGAAATCATTCAAGTCTTGGGAAACCCCAGGAGGAAGGCTTAGCGTTCCCACAAATGCCGATTTCTTGATAAACGGCTTGTCAAAGGTTGCGGTTTCTTTCAAGACCCGGATACCTTCCGCGTCGAAAGTTGCTCCTGAGAAATCGGTGAGAGCCAAGACTGAACCGAGCGGATGGGCAGTCACGACATCGGGAAGTGCTCGGAGAATCTCTTCGACCTCGGCAGCCAAACACGTTGACAGGTCTACCAAAAGAATCTGCTTGTCCTCGTGAGCGATGAACCGAATACGGCTGGTCATGGTTCAGTCTACTTCCGTTTGAGGGACTCCCTGAGCAACTCCGGCTTTGTTCAGTAGAGGCTCATCTCTTCCCAGCGAGAGCACGCTTCTCGATGATAGTATCGTAGAGGTTTTTCTCCACGGTTGCTATGTCCGCGTTGCTGTCCAGAATGAGATCGGCGTAGCGTTTGCTGGGCAGCAAGTACTGTTTGGCTGCTGGTAACACCGTATTCTTGTATTGCCACAGAATGAAGTCCTGCGAGCGCCCCCGCTCGGTAATGTCCCTTACCTTTCGACGGTGGAAACACTCTTCATCGGTGGCTTCGAGGTAGATGGAGAGGTCGAAGTGCAGCCGCAGTTCCGCAAAATGCAAAGCTAGAATGCCTTCCACAATTAGCAGGGACTTGGCCGGAATGTGTTCGCGTCGGTCCCTCACGCGCAAATGTTCCGCAAAGTCATAGATGGGAGCATCGATGGCATGGCCTGTGGAATACACTCGAATATGACTCTCCAGCAGCGTCACGTCGATTGCATGGGGTGCGTCGTAGTTCTGCTTTGCTCGTTCCTCTAGAGGAAGGTGGTTCATCTCCATGGAGTAGACCTCCATCGAGATAACGTGCCCATTGAGACGAGAGGCCACGCGCTTGGCCACTGTGGACTTACCGCTGCCCGACGCCCCGGCCAGTCCCACTATGAAGATATCTTTCCCAATCGGAGGAGCACTCATACTCGCTTATATTCTCGCAGACTTTGAAACCGAACGCTCCGAAACCCTTGGAGCAAAGAACCCAACACGCGGATACCCGCGTGTGGTTGCGGGAATCGCCAAGTTAAGGTCAGCGCCTCAAGCTGCTATCGCATATCGGCTATTGGCAGATGCCAGAAGGGTCGCCACCCCGCCTCGAGTGAAGGAATGTCTGCCTACTGGAGGATGCACGGGCGCATCCAAAACCTCTACAAATCGGCAAGGGATTTCGCGAAGTGAGCAGTATGGAACAGTTCTGCTAACTCCGGACTCCTAAGCTGGGTGTAGGAGATAACACCATGTCTTTGCCGGACGAAGTTCACCGCCGACTCGCGGCTCGCGCCGCAACTGATCCCGACGTTGCAAGCATGTTAGCAGTGTTTACAACCCCCGAAGAGACTGTGAGCGAGTCACCGCTCGATCAGGTAACCGGGGATGCCGAAACGACCAGGGCCTGAGGGAGCGAAGTGATCTTGGACTATTACTCTCTCCGCTCCTTTCCGGTTCCTTGAAAAAGTGCCGAGGAGCATGTCGGCACGCTCGCTTCACTGTTCTGCCTTTGTTGGATCGACTCGAAAGGCATTGATGGTATGGACTATCTAGGAGTTTTCAGAGCCAAGATTGGGCGTCTCCGATTGGAGATCGCTGACATTCGAGAGTTGAATGCACAGTTTCGGCGGGACGGCAGGAACGGAACAGGTTATCAAATCGCTCACGGAAAGAGGAGTGAGCGACTACAAGGGATTCAGCATGAGCTTATGCAACTCGCAGACCTCGGCCGCGGTGTTGTTTCGACTGAACAAATAAAAGAAAACCATCACTCCCATCCGCATCTCGTCGAGCGGAAACGAGCAGCGTAGCTCCCGGGTAGTCGAAGCGCCAACGGGCAAAATGACCCGATTTCCGCAACGCACAGGAACATCCCGCCCGAATTTCAGGCACCGCGCAAAAACGAAGTGCCCCAACTCCGGTCTGAGTAATGGGGCGTTTAAGTTCGATCAGCCCCCGAACTCGGTTCGATTTTCAAGCTATCCTGCCTCGCGGTCTCGGGCTACGGCTCTCCGACTCCGCCTGGCGGCACTGGTGGGATTGTGTGAGGTTCGAAGCAAAAAGGGAAAGCTGCCGTTCCCCCGACATCCGAATATGGAAGCAACGAGCCCCGCAGCGGCTCTAACTCAATGTGCGGGTGGTTCGGAGAGTATCGGGTTGACCGCTCAGGGCGGGTGGTACGGTAATCTGGAAAATCGCTCCATGAGAACCGGCCTCATCCCACAAGCGCCCGCCGGGAGACTCAATAGTCGAGCGGCTGACCGACAACCTCATCCCGAGACCGTGATCGTAATTTGTTCGGTCAGCTCCTCAACGGCCTGGCCTTTCATTCCAATCTCCGTCAGTTCGGCTCTTATCTTGCTTATCTTCTCGATTCTCTCCCATGCTTCAAGAAACTTATTCACCGCAAAAGCAACCAAGCCAATCACCGGCGCGCTGACCAGCAGCGCCACCGCGGGCACGGATGAGGATAACTGCTCTAATTTGGAATTCGATAAGAGATGCAGCTTGCGCAATCAACTTGGCCGCCGTCTCTCGCAGCACTAGGGCGTCGCGGCGAATCTGTTCTGAGTTTGGCTTATCGGACCACGGGCATTATGATGCCACTTGTCAGACGCCGGTTGCGTGCGCCTTTGCCGTGCGCTTCGTGCTTCTCTAGTGAGTGCTGGAGGACAAACAATTCTTCGCGAGTCCGTTCCAGTTGGTCTATCAGGGGGCCGATTGGGTGAACGCCCATCATACGCGTCAAACTACACCAAAGTGGTCTAGCCGGTCGGCGCGCTAGCGTACTTTTGTTTGGACTCGATGGCTGCTAGGGTTTTTTCGGCTCCGAACTGTGGGTCAGTCGGTCATATTTTTCGCCCAATAAGCGGTCGATTTCCGCGATGAGTGCGGACAGTTTTTGCGGGTCTTGTTCGTTCGCTGCTTGGGCGCACAGCTCTTGCCATCGTTCTTTATTTGCACCTTGCATGGCGGGAGACTACCGTACGATGTGGTTTAGGGTAAGTTGGTATCGAACACTTCCAAAGGTCATGTTTCTACCGCTCTGATTCCGCGAGTGAGAACCGTCACTGCTACAGACGCCGCCTTATGCTAGTATTCGCGAATTATGGGCCTTCGCGGTCGTTTGTTGGGGCGGAGAATGCTGATATTCCTGGAGAACTCTAGCTTTGCAGCATGGGGCTGCGCGGCTTGTTCTTGGGTATTGCCAATCCCAGACACCAATAAGGGAGCGGCAGCGAGTGGACCCCCTCCAAAGGTGCTAGACGCGTTCCGCAAGCACGATTGCGCGGCGTTCCCGCGACAAAATCAGTTGCAGTGAAAAGCCTAGCAACTGGCGGGGCTTTTTTCCGTTCCATGTGCAACGTTGAGCAAGTGCAAACATGCCGCGTCCAAAGCTTTCTCGGAATCAAACGGTCCAGCAACGACGGTTCCGTTCCCCAGCGCCATTCGGAACAGTGCTTGACGCTGGAATCGTGGCTGGGTCGTTAGGGTCGCTCCAAACTCATTAGCAAAAGCCTCGGTTGAAAGCCACATGTTTGCATGCTACTCCTTGGGTAGCGCCGCGCCTAAATAGGAAGGCCGCCGGGGAATCCCCAAACCCCAAAGCGGCCTTATCAGGCGCGATGACTTGCGGCCCGGTTGGATTATAGGCCCGAGACGCTGGCTAGCGGGACGAGCGGACATCTCCCCATAGAATCGCCAATCCACGTGTAGTCTGGAGGTGAAAGTTTGTTTCATGTGTGCGGCACGGGGCTAAACGATGGCATCAGCCAAGCTGGCGGACTAATGAATTGGAAGCGTCGTCTATGGCGAAACCTCTTATTCGCGCTACTCGGCGGGGTAGCGGTGAGCGTTCTCTACTGGGGGCTCTTTTATACCGAAGCTCTCCATGGCTTTTCGATGGGAATGTTAGGCCCAGCATGGGAATTTGCGAGGCATCACAACTCTAATTGCGGGACTCCAGTATGTTTCCGTCTTGAAGTGTTGGTTGTGAATGTTTTCATCTACGCATTTTGGATCTTCGTGGCATTGCTAGGAATTGATCTGGTGCGGCGACTGATCCGAACGCCGCAATGATCGAAGATCAAAAGAACATCAGGCAGAGCAAAAAAACAATGCCGCGAGAATCAGGGCGGCTGTCAATGGTCGTAACCAAGGTCATAGCACCAATTGACCCGGACGGGTGTAGTTGGTGTTATTGATTCCATGACAATGTCGGCTCCCGCAGCCGAGTAGAGTTTGGTGGCTACGAAACCAACCAAAGCGCTCGGGAGAAAGGAGCCGAACATGATTATAGGATGTGATTATCACCCGGGCTTCCAACAAATTGCTTTTGTTGATACCGAGACTGGGGAGCTGCAAAAGCGGCGGCTGGAGTACCGCGAAGAGGCGGAAAAGTTTTACCGCGAGCTTGGCACCCAGAACATAAAGGTACGCGTGGGGATGGAAGCGAGCGGGCACGCGCGCTGGTTCGAACGGCTGCTCTCCGAGTTGCAGTTTGAACTGTGGACCGGAGATGCGGCGGCGATCCGGGCGAAGCGGGTGCGCAAGCAGAAGACGGACCGCCAGGATGCGCAGCTGATTCTGCGGCTGATGTTGAAAGATGATTTTCCGCAGATCTGGGTACCGAGCTGGGAGAATCGCGATCAGCGGCAACTGCTCTGGCACCGGCATCGCATGGTGCAGGCGCGCACGCGGATCATGAATCAGTTGCAGGCGGTCGCACTGAACGAAGGACTGCGTTCGAAGAAGCGGTTGTGGCGGGATGCAGGACGCGAGCAACTGGAGTCGATTCGATTAGCTCCGTGGACGAGCCGGCGTCGGCGCGATCTGTTGGAGTTACTGGATCGACTGACACCGACGATCGCCGAGTTGACGGCGGCCATCGAACAGGAAATGCAAAGATGTCCGGCGGCACAGCGTTTGCAGACGCATCCGGGAGTGGGCGCGCTGACGGCGCTGGCGTTTGTTCTGGAAGCGTCGCCTTTCGGAATATAACGATTACACCTGCGAGCTGATTTGAACGGGGGCGTCGATCGAGCTTCGTGTTTACAAGGGAGCTGACGGCCGTTGCGATCTCTACCAGGATGCTGGAGACAGTTACGACTACGAAAAGGGCGCCCATGCTGTCATTCCGATACGCTGGTCTGAAGCAACCAAGACTCTGACGCTCGGTGATCGTAAGGGAGCGTTCTCCGAAATGCCTGCGACCATTCAAATCAATATTGTCTGGGCGTCTGCCGGGCATGGCGCCGCCACGCGAGTGGTCAACCCGGACAGGACAGTGGAGTATACCGGCGAATCAATTTCGGTAGGGGAACCGTGAAATAGGTTGTTGCTGAGTAATTGCTTAGGTGTCGGCGACCCCGCAGGCCAGTTGTTCTGGTGTTCCCCAGTGCATCGGTCATGCCCGGAGCACCGCATTCGTTTCGCGAGGAGCCTTACTGGAGGACAATTGATGATAGTGAACAAGTTTCTTTATCTGCTAACGCTGGCAGTGGCGGTCGGTCTCGGACCTCGGGTTGCGGCACAAGTTCAGACTGACGTCCCTGTAGCTGTCGCCGGGGCAAAGCCGGAATCGGTCGAGCGCATAAAGATCCACGGCAAAGCTCTCGAAGGAAATTTAGAGGGCGACGCCGTTGACCGCGATGTATTCGTCTTTTTGCCGCCGAGTTATGCCAACGAAAAGTCGCGACATTACCCGGTTGTATATGCATTGCACGGCTACTCAATCAGCGCCGAGCAATGGACTCACGAGATTCACGTGCCGCAGACGATTGAAGGTGCTTTCGCCCAGGGAGCGAAAGAACTGATCATCGTTCTGCCCGATTCGAAGACGTTGCACAACGGTTCCATGTATTCGAGTTCGGTTACGACCGGAGATTTTGAGCGGTTCATCGCGCATGATGTCGTCGAGTACATCGACGCTCATTACCGCACCATTCCAGAGCGAGGAAGCCGCGGCCTGGTTGGCCACTCCATGGGAGGCTATGGCGCGACACGCATCGGCATGAAGCATTCCGATGTGTTCGGCAGCCTCTACATCATGAGCCCGTGTTGCCTATCGCCTCGCCCCGCTCCGGACCCAGAAATGGCCAAGGCTTTGGAGGCCGTGAAGACGCCGGAGGATTCAGCCAAGCTGTCTTTCTTCGCGCGGGCCACGCTGGCCACGGCGGCTGCATGGTCCCCTAATCCAAAAAATCTGCCACTATATCTTGATCTCCCGACCAAAGATGGTCAGCCTCAGCCGGATGTGCTGGCGAAATGGACGGCCAACGCGCCCCTTGCCTTTTTCGATCAGTACGTCGACGGCCTGCGCCAGTACCGCGCGATTTCGATCGACGTCGGTGATCAAGACGGGTTACGCGTCGATACCGCCAAGCTGCACGATGTTCTTGATAAGTACGGAGTCGCGAACCGTTTCGAGGTGTACGAGGGCACTCACACGAGCAAGGTCGCCGATCGCATACAGAATCACGTGATCCCATTTTTTAGCCAGACGCTGTGTTTTCGGGCAGGTTGCCGCTAGCTACGGCCCTATGGAAAAACCGCGAAACGAGGGCGTTCCAAATGACCTGGCGCAGTCTGCTCATAAAAGTGGCATGGAGATGAAGCTTCAAGCTGGCACTGACGGGAGACGACGGGCGCAGTCGGCCTCGACACTCCTGCACCGCCGCAGGTCAGTTTCCGTCCCATATAATGTTGGGTTCGCAACGAAATGCCTGAGGGGCACATCATGTCTAATCTAGATAACGCACTACGCGAGCTTCGTGAGAAGCGCAACCACGCTCGGTTGGAGATTGAGAAGTTAGACCAGATTATTGCCGGAATAGAGTCACTAAACGGTGCGGGAGGTTCCAGCCACGCTATTAAAGCTAAGCACACGTTGTCGGCCTCTGCTCGCCGGAGAATCAGCTTGGCACAAAAAGCCCGATGGGCGTCGGTGCGGAAACAGTCGCAGTCAACGGTGGTGGCGAAAGCTGGTTCGGCTCCTACCAAGCGCAAAATGTCGGCAGCGGGTAGGAAGAGAATCGCGGAGGCTTCGCGTGCAAGATGGGCGAAGTTCCGGGCGCAGAAAAGGAATTCAGCGTAGCGTAGCTCGCTGAGAGAACAGCAATTCCCATTCAGGACGGGCGCATATACATGTCTCTCGTTCTTACCGCGAAATTTGCCCAAAAGCGATTCCGTCTTAGGAATCCGCTGCCGAGGCTGCATCGTGTTGATCGACCCGCGTCGGCGATTGACACCCACCTGAAAATTGGCCACGGGTTCTTGGCGAAGCACCCCTATTGCCTTCAAACCGCCTCCACTACCTGCTCCCGGCAGGGGACTGATGAGCAGCGTGCTTGGGTCGAATCTGAAGACAAGCGCTGTCTATGGCTCCCCGACTGCGAAGAACTTGCTGTCATCCGCACTCCACGCATTCGTTTCAGTTTCGGGATTTCGAAAATAACTGTGAATCTGTTTCGGGTTGGTGTAGTCGTTGGTAACGCGGACCATCGTCGCTCCGAAATCAGGGTCCTGAATACCGCATTGATAGCGGGAGGAGCCATCGGCGTTTTCGGGTGGACGTTCCGGTCAGTAGAGGCGTCGGGATAAGGCTGGACGCCCTGCGCCAACGCGGCGAAGGAGGCAAACAAAGTAAGGCAGAAAGCAAGTGTTACAAATCGATAGCTATTCATTGGACCTCCGAGGTCCTGGACGATAACGCGGTGCAAAGCATAAGTCACCCGAAAACGAATTTCTACAGGAATGGATGACAAAGGACCTGTGTCCAATCTGCTAGAAAACGCCTGTTCTCGTTTTAGAAGCAAAGTCGATTGCTAATTGCAGAGAGCAAATCCGGGTCAAGCGGCACGGCGAGCATGAGCAACAATGGTCTCGAATATTCTTACTAAATCGGGTAGCGATGTTGCATGCACCTTGCACATTGCCCGGCTGCGATGGACTTTGACCGTGTTTTCGGAGATTCCGATTTGATCTCCAATCAGTTTATTCGGCATGCCCGAAACGACCAATGTTACGACCTGCAATTCTCGCGGTGTCAGCGATTCAAGACGCTTCCGCAAAGCATCAACCTCAGTTTCTAGTGCCCGCTCCGCACGATCCCTTTCTAGCGCAGACTGAATCGCCTCGACTAGCTCTTGATCACTGAACGGCTTGGGCAGAAATTCCACTGCCCCGGACTTCATCGCTCGCACGGCCGTGCGAATGTCGCCGTGTGCGGCAATAAAGATCGTCGGAATGTGAATTTCGGCTCGTTCCAAACTCCGCTGGAACTCGGCGTTGCTGATCCCATGCAACCTGACCTCTCGGACTAGGCAACTTGGAACTTGCGGTCGCTTGGCGAACAAGAATTCCCGTGCAGAACGGAAAACCTCGACTCGCAGACTCAGTGACTTTACGAGGCGCTGAATAGCACGACAAACCGAACGGTCGTCGTCGATTAGGAAAACGATGGGAATAGGCTCTTTCATGATGGCCCGGTGTCCCTGTTCCCCTGCTGCGCCGTGAGCCCATGTTCTATGAGGTCAGCGAATTCCGGATGCCGAGAGCACAGGTTCGCATTCGTCCTTTCCATCGACTCCTCGGCATCCGAGATCCACGCTTTTACTTCTGTAAGAATTTCTCGACGCCGTAGTGCACGAGCTATTAAACCCGGCAACGCAATTTTCCCGCGTATAAGCCCTTGATGAACGGCTTCGTCGAAGGTTTCCATGGCCCCCAACTCTGACGCGAGTTTCCCTATATCTCTTGCCACGTGGTCGCCTCCAATCGATATCGGGAAGCAATACGAATACCGAAAGGGGAATCGCCCCTAAATGGAAGATTTCATGGAAGCGAGTCTACTCAGAACCGGCACTCTGCCGGGGCATTGCGCCGATGTTTCGGCGGCCCGCGACGACAGTTCGGCAGAACTGGCGGTACGCGACCGTCCAAACCCGGCCAAATGATCCTTGTCTTATGAGGCGTTCTGATGTTTTCGCTTGAGGTTGATGAAACGGACCACATCTAGCAAATCCGAAACCGAGCCTAGTCGCTCGCCTCTTCGTAGCCACGGATCATCTACTCTGAGCGTGTAACGGGTTTGAGACTTTGTGTCTGGCACGACGAATAAATCCAAGACGGTCTGATTGCCGGGATCAAGGAGCACAAGAAGTGCAATACAGTTGCGCTCTCTGGAGACAGGGCTGAGAATCCAGCGGGGGTTACTCTTGCCATCCTGCCAGTATCGGCACACGAAGACCGACACCAATAGACCCAACACACATAGCCTGGGACGAAAATGCCCGTCGCTCTGAATAACGGTAATCCGGCTCGGATCGGTGGCAACTGCTTGCGCAATGATTCCGTCGCGCAAAACGCGCTTGATGCGCTTGGTTTTTGTCGCGATTAGCTTTGGCCCGATGTAGCCGATTTTCTCAAACGCTTCGGACAGGCTACCAAATCGGCGGACGTAGGGTTCTATGGAGGGGAGATAGAACGATTCGTTAATTCCAATCTCGGATAATTTGCCGCGTTCTTCGAGTAGCCGTCGCAGGCCCGACAGCAACTCCACGTCGGATTTGTAAATGGTTTGGTCCGCGAATCGTCCTTGCGCTCTCTCGAACGTGATCTCATCAACGATGGGCTCCCATGCGCCCTTGGTGATTGTCCAGAGGTTTCGGGGATTGACAATCCTGCGTGCGCGAAGGTGATGGATGCTTTGACCAAAGACACTGCAGCCACAATACTTCGGATTCTTCAGAAGGCGATTGATTGCCCCGGCGTACCATGCCACCCTCGTATTTCCGATGTACGGAACGCCCTTCGCCCTCAATTCGGCCGCGATGGCGGCGGGCCATTTCTGCTCTTCGGTGAACATCCGAAAGATGTCTCGCACACAGCGCACTTCGTCATCTGGCCCATGCACCAAAATTACGTGGTCAGACTGCAACGATTTTTTCTCACACTTCGAAAGGAGACATTTAGGTTCGCGGTTGGCCGCGACAAGCATTCTGCGAAGTCCGTAACCGGGCGTTCCACCCGTCCTGAATCCGTCTTGAGAAACCCTTTTGCTGCCCTCCTTGACCTTTACTGACAACTCCCGGCTGAATTCCCCGGCCATGACCCTCTTTAGGGCTTTCATCATCGAACTGGTAAGCGAATTGTCATTGGCGAATTGCTCCGCGACGTAGTGGACGCTTACTCCCGCTGACTTGCATAGAAACTCGTAATGCGCTGCTTCATCGGCATCTTGAAATCTACCCCAGCGACTTACGTCATAAACAAGGATAGCTTTGTAGGTTTGCTTTCCGGTCATCACGTCATTGAGGAGTTGCCGCAAACCCTCGCGTTTTTTGAGCACGAGTCCGCTCTTGCCCGCATCGCTATAAGTTTGGGTTACGACGAAGCCTGTTCTCGTCGCGTAAACCCCGATGGCGGCACTTTGATTGTCCAATGAATACCGTTGATGATCAGTGGACATCCGAAGATATTGGGCAGCGGGAATAGGGGGTCCGGCGAGTGTCATCTGGTCCTCTTCTCGCGGTTCGTCGCGACATTGCTGTAGCGATCAAAAGAACCTCATGCGAGGCATGCAAACAGGCTACGCTTCTTGAAAGGTCTCTCCCAGCAAGAATCCGCGATCCAATCATTTGAGTAATCACGTGTACTCTAGGCTCATCGAGTGCGAGGAGAGCAGGATGGAGAGCATACGCGCCGCCCAATACCTCAGGATGTCCACGGAGCGTCAGGAATACTCTCTCGTTTGTCAGAGCGCCGAAATCGCCACCTACGCCATGAAACACGGCTTCGATGTCTGTCAGACATATAGTGATGAAGCGAAGAGCGGTCTGGATATCAGACGAAGAAAAGGGCTGTCTCAACTGCTTCAGGATGTTGTTGGCGGCAAGCAAAAATACAAAGCCGTTCTGGTGTACGACGTGAGTCCTTGGGGAAGATTTCAGGACCCTGACGAAGGCGCTCACTACGAGTTTCTGTGCCGGGCGGCGGGTGTGCAAGTACACTACTGCGCGGAACTCTTCTCGAACAACGGCGAAATGTCCAGCATGATCCTGAAAACACTAAAAAGAGTCATGGCGGGTTTAGCCGTGAACTGTCGCAAAAAGTGTCTGCAGGTTTAGTGCGACTGGTGAAGAAAGGCTTCAGAGCGGGATCAGTTCCCGGCTACGGCTTTCGGCGAATGCTGGTTTCCCCCGATGGGAATCGCAAACAGGAGCTTCCCTCCGGGGAACGAAAGAGCATTGCTACAGATCGCGTGATACTTGTTCCGGGACCTCCCGAGGAAGTCTTCTGGGTGAGCGAAATCTATCGGATGTTTATAAATGGCAGGTCTTTCGTCGAGATTGCGGTCGAACTGAACGAGAAGCAAGTTTCGTTTACGTCGGGAAGGCGATGGAGCGATTGGGCGGTAAAGCGAATCCTGACCCATCCGAAATATAAAGGTACGGCGGTCTACAACCGGACTACCGAGAAATTGAACTCGAAAGCGAGAAAACTCCCGGAATCAGATTGGATTTTAATCCCGAACGCTTTTGAGCCGTTGGTCGATACCAAGTTATTTGAAGAAGTCCAAGAAACCGTGCGCCGGAAGTATTGGAATCGGTCCAACGAAGACCTGTTAGAGCAGCTAAAGTCGATCTTCAAAGCCCACGGCTGCCTTTCCCACCGGATACTGGCGATGTACGGTCTCTCGGGCGGCGGGATCGCCTACCGATTCGGGTCGATGATTAGAGCCTTTGAACTCGCTGGTTATCAATCGCCCCACAAGAAAACATCCGAGCATCGCCTTCAAAGTCGGAGAGTTCGGGCTGAAATGATGCAGCAACTGGTAGAGATGTTTCCGGTCCAAATTTCGATAGTTTCAGGGAAGAGACGTAGAACCTTCCTTAAACTCAAGAATGGTCCAGGTCGCAGTCCGTGTCTGTCGATCCATTCATCTCGCTCGGAAGGGACGAATGTGGATTTTACAGGCAGCCAGTCAAGGCTGCCGTCAGGTCACGCTTGTAGCGGGAATGAACTCACAGAATACCGCTGTCGATGTATTTTTCGTAACGGGAAAACTGGAAAACAGCAGCAAAATCAACATTGACGAGCGCCACGAGTGGCTACAAAAGGGAACGCGGCTGGAGGGCCTTCAGTCCTTCTTGGATGTGGTCATGACTCGACGCTGCGAACGAAAGCGTCTAGACGAGGACTAGGGGCGATCCATCGTGGGTGCTAATATCTCACCCGATGTCTTATCGCGTCCTTCGTTGACGCGACCTTCGCAGCACGCCTGAGATTGCCATCCGGAGTTTCGACCCCGGTCACGGGCGGCAAACAGTTTTCCACGACCGCATCATTGAGCGATCGGCGACGGCTGGGGATCGTTGGTTTGAATATGTCATGACTGATTTAGCAGGAGGGCAGGATGAGTCGAGAACGGGCGCTTAAGGTTTTGTTGGTATTGGTGGGGTTAATTTTTTTAGTTGGCGTCTACCCGCTGATGATGTTTTTGTGGCCGAGCGGATGGCGATGGCAGCCTAATCAGCCGGAATACGAGCAGATGATTCTTGGCGTCTACGCTACACTTGGTATTTTCCTGCTGCTCGCATCCCGCAACCCATCGGCGAATCGCAGTCTGATTGCCTTTACTGCTTGGTCGAGCCTCGTTCATGCCGCGATTATGGCAATACAGGCGTTCCAGAATGCGAGCGAACGTGGACACCTGATGGGCGACATACCCGCCCTCATTATTGTTGGCATTGCGCTGATCGTCCTCGCGCCAGCAAAGCAATCGGGATAGCGGGCATCTCGGCGGTTGTTGAGTAGCTGTTCGATCCCACAAAATTGGAGCGCATCTTGGCTGCAAGAATTTTTATGCCTGGCTGCCGCAATCCGAGCGACATTCGAGAGGCGACGTACGGCCCTCCCGGAGTCGTCGCCGCTAGCGTTGCGACCGGATTTCTTCGACCTTCCGAGCAATCAAACGCAATGGCAAGCATTTCTGTGAGCGGACTCAAGGCAGATTCTTCCCGGAAAGAAATTACCGAAGTGATTCGAGAATTCGTGATGCCAGTTGTGCACGCCATTTTGACGGGTAACGCCGACAACAAACCGTGGCGGCCCGGCGCGCCTTGGGAGAAGGAACGGGAAACCACGCCTTAACCAAACTCAACGTTTTCATGGTCAAGGTTTTGAGCCAGCCATGAGGGGTTCCCTTTCGGGAAATCGCCGAGGGCTGAACGCAAAAGCAAGTGCGCATCGAATCCAGCAAACGTACTTCAAGCATCGTTCCGAGCTTCGCGGTTGACCAGTAATCGCCCAATTCCTCGGCATGGCCGTGGGAATATTGACCTCCGCGTGGGCTACTGGTAGTTGGTGGCGTGGATACAACACGTGGTCACACACCGTCGCCGGCCCAGCTTAATTTATGACTTGTTTTACCGCCTTTGATTTACTGGTTTCGTAGTCAGAGTCGCCACCGTAGACGGCGACGATTGCATGGGTTCCGGACTTGAGCGCGGAAGTTGTGAAGGTGGCTGTCCCATCGCTCAGTACGCCAGTTCCGAGCACAGTTTTGCCCAAGTTGAAGGAAACGGTTTCGCCATCGGGCGGAGGTCCAGCGGAGGATGTGACGGTTGCCGTAAATGTCACAGGCTGTCCTAAGCCGGACGGGTTCGGCGACGATGTGACAGCGGTCTTGGTCGGCTCGGCACTGACCGTACTGTCGAAGTTCGAGGGGCCCGCACCCGTCTGGGGATTCCAGACTTGCACTTCGACCGGATCACCCACAGCAAGCGTATAGTCATAACCGGCTTCACCCCAGGCGCCGGAAAACCCTCCCAGAACGATCTTCGTGTTGGTCCACGAATTAACAATGAGGGTGATGGTGTCGTTGTATCCGGTGTAGCCGGCCTGCCAACCCGGAGGGCTGGTTCTCAGGTCAAAAAAGCTAATGTAGTAGGAATCGCCAGTGTAAGGAGCTTGTTTGCCGAAGCCAGTGCCCTTGATGGTGATGGTTTGATACTGCTGGCTTGTGACCGTGCTGACTGAAGTGATGGACTGAGCGCGGCATAGGGAGGGGGACAAAAGTGACGCCAGTCCGGCGAGGCAGGCAAGAAGTGGGATCCAGCGCAATGGCTTGGATTCCAGATTTCGCAATGTATTTTTCAGACGGTGCGGGCAAAGGCTGGACGCAGCGGTTCTAAAGGTTCTCAACTTCACGGTAATCCCCCTGAGTAGTGCGGCTTTCGTTCCTTGTGGGGTGTGGCACCGGAATCATGCTAAACTCCACGGATGCGCGACCCTCGAATACGCTAGTTACTCGAGCCATCCCCCGGCAGGCAAGTCAAAAAAAGTAAATTGTTATAAGAGGCTGTATCCTCGCTATGGCGCGGGACTTCTACGACTTTGGCCCGTTTCGTTTGGACCCTGCCGGACGGCGACTTTTGCGCGACGGCGGCCCCGTTACACTTACGCCCAAGGTCCTTGATACTCTCGTGGTACTGGTCGAACACCATGGCCAGAATCTTAGCCGTTCGGAATTGACCGCCCGGATCTGGCCCGAAACATCTGTGGGCGCGCACAACCTGAATCAGTCGATTGCGGTCCTACGCAAGATTCTCGACGATAATCCACGACAGCCGAACTACATCGCCACGCTTCCGGGACGCGGCTACTCTTTCATTGCGGAGGTGCGTCGGGTCGAGGAGCGTAACGGCAACCAGTCTCCAGATCCCGCAGACAGTCGTTCCGGTCTGTCTGAGCAAGTTGATGCATCTGGAATCATGACTCCGCCGATTCTTGCCGAGGACGAAAGCATTGCGCCCGGTCCTTCGACCGCGCGAAGGATTATGCACAGCCGATGGCAGTACGCGGTTGCGGGGATCGTAGTTGTGATCTTGATTGCAGCAATCTTTATCGCTTCGCCTGCTTCAGATGGTCGGTCGAGGATGCAGTCGATGGCAACGTCGATGATGCGCCCGATGATTCGGTCCGCGCGACCGACACTTTCTGACCCACCGCCTTCCCTATCGGTGTTGCCTTTCGAAGATCTCGGTATCTCCTCAGCCGATATGGCGAAGCAGTATATTGCGAGCGGTTTGACCCAGGAACTGACCGCTGAACTGGCACGTCTGCAAGGGCTGAAGGTCATCGTCGGACGACTTGCCTCCCAGTCTCAGTCTGGATCCGAATCGGCTCCTGCGGCTCTGGACCCGAAGTCGCTTGGCCGCAGCCTCAATGTCGAGAGTTTGCTAAGAGGGAGCGTGAGGCGCTCCGGCGCACAATATCGGATCGCCGTGCAACTGATTAGCAGTGACGATGGCCGCGAACTCTGGTCCAGCGTTTACACGGCCGACGTGTCGGACATCCCCGCCGTTGAGGAACAGGTTGTGCGTCACACTGCTGAGGTACTTCGCGTGCCGTGGTCAGCCAGACTAGAGGAGCAGTGGTCGCGACGGCAAGTCGAAAATCCCGAGGCGCACGATCTCTATTTGCAGGCGCGATATTTGTGGAGCACGCGAAATCGCGATGCATTGGAGCGAAGTGTGGCTTTGTTTAAGCAAGCCATCGCCAAAGATCCGTCTTACGCACGCGCCTACGCCGGCCTCGCGGATTCGTACATCGTCATGGCGACGAATAGTCAGCAGATGCCCGTCGCTACGGCCACTCCGCTGGTTCGGGATGCGGCAGTAAAGGCACTACAGCTCGATCCCACCTTGGCGGAGCCACACGCCACCCTCGGCTTGCTGAAATCGAAATTCGATTGGGACTTCGCCGGGGCCCAGGAGGAATTTCAGCGTTCGATCGCGCTCAATCCTGGCTATGCGACCGCCCATCACTGGGCCGGACAGAACCTGACCGCGATGGGCGAATTCGAAGCCGCCAATGCAGAATTACGCAAGGCGCAAGAACTCGATCCTTTATCCTTGATGATTTACGAGGGTCTGTTCGAAAACTATTACTACTGGCACCATTTTGACGATGCTATCCAAACAATGCGCTCCCTCCAAGCACGCGATCCGCTCGAGTTTGAGATGGTTCCATTCTCCTGGGCGTTTGGAAACGCCTACCTCGCAAAGGGCATGTATGCGAAGGCAGAAGGTGTGTATCAGCAATTGACGGAACGTTTTCCGATCGATCTATACTTTCTTCGCGTGGCTCAGGCTCAGGCGCTGGACGGGCGCCGCGAAGAGGCTCGCCGTATTCTCCAACGCGTTGAGCGCAACCCCGACGCTACAGTCGATCCGGTGAGTCTCGCCAGAGTGCATGTGGCGCTAGGAGAAACGGATGCCGCGATCGCCTGGTTGCGTCGAGCATGTCAGGAGCGCAATCCGGACGTCACGATTATGAGATTCGACCCGGACCTCGGGCCAATCTCCGCCGACCCTCGCTTTCGGCAACTGCTGCAAAGGGCCTTTAAGCTCTAAACCCGGCGAGAAACGAAGGAGGTCTCGCGCGTCGACAGGCTAAGTCATTTTCGAGGAGTTGCGGAAGTGGCTGGCAAGGTGGCCACGAAGACGTGGTACATCGAGCCGGGTACTCCGCGGGAAACGGAAAACCGCCCGATGAATTATTGAACGGTGAGATCCTTTAATCGTTGAAGGAGGCACAGATCCTGACGGCGAGGTGGCGGATGGAATACAACACGGAGCGGCCTCACTCGGCGCTGGGTTACAAACCACCAGCGCCGCAAGCTATCTTGCCGAAGAAACAAAAGACATGGAGATGTGGAAACAAACAGCCGAAAATCGTCGATTTGGGGTGCCTTCGTGGCATCCGAAATTAGACGGAATATTCATATTTTCCGCCAAATCGTCAAAAACTTGCCTCTATCACCCCTCCCCTATATCGCGGGCGCGTGCGCGCGCCCGGCGAGCGGTTTTTTGGCCGATCCGGCCAGGGTTCGAACCCCTTCCCCCTCCGGATGAGCCTTTGTTCGTTCCGTGGCTACAAGCCCGTTTACCGTTCCTAATCTCCCAGAAACCGACTTCTCGCCAATCGGTTCTTATCAAAATTTCGGTTAAGCACGGGCCGTTAAGCCCGTGCTTCAAAGATCAAATTGAACGGAGTTTCGGTCGCCCGCCGGAAGTGTTTGAAGCCACCAGCGGTCACTACGTCGCGCAAGCGCTTTTCTCCCGCTTGCGCACCCAGAGCCAGCCCTACCTCCTGTGAAAGCGACGCTGGCGTGCACAATAATGTTGACGCCCCATAGAACGCCCGCCCAATTGGGTGCATATTGTCTTCGAGCTTGTCTCCCGCCGCCGGTTCAACAATCATCCAGGTCCCATCTTTCTTTAGGCTGCGATGGACGTGCGCCGAGGCTCCCACCGGATCTCCCATATCGTGCAGGCAATCGAAGAACGTTACAAAGTCATAGTCAGCGCCCGGATAATCTTTTGCCTTGGCAACTTTAAATTCAATTCGGTCTCCAACGCCGGCGTCTTTGGCGCGTCGTTTGGCCGTTTCAATCGATTTATCGTGGTAATCGAAACCAAAAAACTTCGACTTCGGAAACGATTTCGCCATCAGCACGGTGGAGGCCCCCAAGCCACAACCAACATCGGCTACGGTAGCTCCGCGTTCCAGTTTCTCTCTCACTCCCTCGAGCGCCGGAATCCACGAGGCCATGAGGTTCGCCGCATATCCCGGACGGAAAAACCGCTCGGTGCCGACAAACAGTTCATGATGGTGCTCGTGCCAACCCATCCCCTTGCCGGTTTTGAAACGCTCGGTGATCTCCTCCTCAGCCTTGGCGGCCGCCAGTGCTACTTGAAACGCCCCCGGCAGAAACGCCGGACTATTCTCATCTGCCAGCGTAAAGGCCTGCTCATCGCTCAGAAAGAATTTGTCAGCGTTGCCGTCATAACTCACGTATCCGCCCGCAGCCTGGTTGCAGAGCCATTCCCGTACGTAGCGCTCTGTCGTGTTGGTGCGCTTCGCCAGTTCGGCGGGAGTCTGAGGGCCGCCTTCGGCAAGGCCTTTGTACAATCCCAGCCGGTCTCCCACCCGCACCAGCGCGGCATGAAAGGTTGCGCCAAAGTCTACAATCGCCTTTCCCAATAATTCGTTCAGTTTATTTTCGTCTACAGACATTTGTTCCTCCACCAAGTCGCTGGGCGGGTGGTCAGAAACCGCCAACGCGTCAGCAGTTTTGTTCGAAAAGGGGCGATTCGTCAATTCTCGGGGACTTCCCCTTTGATCCCCTCGCAATCCCTCGATAAATCGTTTGTTCGCAATACAATACGGGCTTCGCCGGTAATGAAAGACGTGCTAGACTCTTGAAGATTTGAGGCGTGACGATGCCATCGACTCTCCCCCCTGTTGTGAGATTCGCGAATTTTGCTGTAGACGTGCGTGCCGGGGAGTTGCGAAAAGATGGCAGCAAAGTACGCCTGCAGGAACAGCCTTTTCTGCTCCTTACCGTGTTGTTGGAATCGGCGGGAGAAGTCGTCACCCGGGAAGAACTTCGCAAACGGCTTTGGTCAACGGATACGTACGTGGATTTCGACCATCGCGTCGCGGTGGCTGTAAGCAAACTCAGAGACGCGCTGCGTGACTCTGCCGAAAAGCCCAGATTCGTGGAAACGGTTGGTCGACGCGGTTACCGGTTTGTGGGCCACCTTGAATCTACCGATCCAGTGTTTGTGGACTCAACGGTTGGAATCGGGGAAACGTTGCCTTCGTCTCAGCCAGGGGACCAGCGAGAATCCTCAGAATTACCGCCTCTAGCACCGACACGATCCCGTACCAACAGGGTTATTTTTCTCCGTTCTGCTGCGGTCATCCTTTTTCTCGGCATCATCGCTCTCTCGAAGTTTGTTCCCATCCGATCTGGAAAAGAGCAGTCGTTACCTACCCGCAGTCTGGCCATCCTGCCCCTGCAAAATCGTGGGCAGGATGCGAGCAGCGATTTCCTCGGGCTATCTCTAGCGGACGTACTCATCACTAAACTGGCGTACGTAAACGCGCTCAGCGTTCGTCCTTCGGCCGCGATCGAGAAGTATCGAGGCACTCCGATTGATCTTCAGAAAGCTGCGGCAGACCTCAAAGTGGATAGTCTGCTCATGGGAAGTTTCATTCGAGATGGCGACAACTTGCGAATCACGTACCAATTGGTGGAAACCAAAAGTGAGAAGATCCTCGGTCAAGGAGTAATCGACTTAAAATATGACAATCTGCTTGCCGTCCAGGACAAAGTCAGTAGCCTGCTTATCTCCCAACTGCAACTCAGCCTGTCACCTTTGGAAGCGGAGCGCCTGAAGCCGGAAAAACCGGTCAATCCACTCGCGTACGAATACTTTCTGCAGGGACTGGATTTTCATGGACAGCACAAATTCTCTCTCGCCATCGAAATGCTGGAAAAATCGACAGACATTGATCCCAACTACGCTCCAGCCTGGGCCTACTTAGGGGCTTCATACAATTCAGATGCAGCATTCGAGCTTGGAGGGCGTGAACAATACCGTCGCGCCGAAGCGGCCTACGAACGGGCCTTGGCGCTACGACCGAACCTGCTCGACGCACAAATGTTCCTCGCCAACCTCTTGGTAGACACCGGAAAAGTTGAGCAGGCGGTACCGCTGTTGCGGGATGCGTTACGAACGAACGGCAACAACGCCGCCGCTCACTGGGAACTGGGATACGCCTACCGATTTGCCGGAATGCTGGACGAATCCGTCGCAGAGTGCGAGCGGGCCCGTCAGATCGGGCAAGTCAAGTCCAATGGCTCCGTCTTAAACACCTATCTTTATCTGGGACAATACCAGAAATTCCTTGAGAGTTTGCCGGTCGACGATTCCTCGTTCACTCTCTTCTACCGTGGTTTTGGAGAATTTCATCAAAAAGAATACGCCCAAGCAGCAAGAGACTTTGACCGTGCGTACGATCTCGATCCCACGCTATATGCGGGGATTGGCAAGGCTCTGAGCGACTCGATTCATGATCGGCGAGCGGAAGGCTTGGAACTCTTGAGCGGATTGGAAAGACAAATCCGAGAGCGGGGAGTCGGCGATCCAGAGGCCACATACAAGATCGCGCAAGCGTATACCGTCTTGGGTGACAAAACCTCCGCTCTACGCGCGCTGCGCACGAGCGTTGAATCTGGTTTCTTCAGCTATGCGTATCTTTCAAGGGACCCACTTTTGAATGATCTACGGAGCGGACCAGAATTCGCACAAATCTTGAACATGGCTCGTCAACGGTACGAGGCGTTCAAGAGGTCCTTCTTCGCTTGATCTCGGAACACGCCGCTGAAAGTTTGCTTCTGCGTTGTTGTCTCAAAGCTCAACCGATCGGGAGAGGATGATGTACTGGTCCCCATGGGCCCGGTAGCCTCTATGCCGGCGTTATCGCCAACACCAGCATTCCCGCGACGATCTGACTGTTCCGATTCGAACACACCGTTAAACTGCGTTCGTCTTGTTGGCAAGTTTAACGGCGTACATGGCCTCGTCTGCAGCGCGAAGCAGCGCTTCGGCGTCGGTGCCACCGTCAGGATAGAGACTGAACCCCATGCTTGCACTCGCTTGGAATTCAAAATCTTCAATGATCAGCTTCTTCGACAACGATAGATGGAGCGAATTCACGATTCTTTCCGCTGCGGCCGAATTCGCTCCGGAAGCAACTGCGGCGAACTCATCGCCTCCCAGGCGCGCCAGGGTATCTACTTTTCGAACGCACGAACGAAAGCGGTTAGCGACTTCCTTCAGATAGAGGTCGCCAATGCGGTGTCCGTACCGGTCATTGATTTGCTTGAAATGGTCCAGATCGATATACAAGAGAGCAAAACCCTCGCCGGTTTTTTTTGCTTCGGCCACGGCTTTGCGCAGGCTTCCTTGAAAGCGCAGTCTATTCGCCAAGCCGGTCAAGTGGTCATGATTAGCCTGATAGCTTAGCTTCTCCTGCACGCTCGCACTCTCGATCGCGATGGAAGCCAGGCGAATGGCAATGCCCAACGTCCTTTCCAGTTCGCTTCCTCCAGAGGCGCACACCGTGAAGTTGAAATCAAGCCAACCGACCGGTTCTGAAGAGCCGGCGAGAATGTGCCGGCGGATGACTCCCGGTGCTGGGTCCTTTATGGGGGGCGTACCGGGATGAATCGAGCATTCCATATTCTCGTGTCGCGAAGAGGCCAGGTCCGCGATCCCCTCAAAGACCAGTTTCAGGGGCGAATCGGAGGCGATCATCTCCAGCACACGGTGCTGGTTCCGCTCCAAGCTTCGCTCGGCCTCCAATTCGATTGTGCGTGCCGCAACCGCGGATTCCAACTCGCGATGATGTTGCACGAAACTGCGGATGCGCCATCGGTAGCCCGTAATCGACAGCAGAAAGATGCCAGCAACACTTGAACCGAGAAACGCAGGGCTCAGGTACCATGGGGGGAGGACGGTCAAGGCGATGCTCGCCGGTTCGATTCCGATGGCGCCGTCGGTGGATTCGGCCAGCACGTCGAAGGTGTATGTTCCCGGGTTCAAGTCAGAATACATGATTACGCGTGAGTCAGTCGTAAGCCACGATTTGTCGATCCCACGGCGTCTGTAGAGAAATCGGGTTCTGCTTTCATTAAGAAAGGTGAGAGCGGTCACTCTGAGCTGCACGCTGGTAACGGGATATCTCCATGTGATCGTCTCGGCAGGGTCCAGCGTCTGGCCGTTTATCTGCACTGCGGAAATCAGGGTTCGTAACGGCGGATTCGAGCGGCCGGAATTCCTAGGTGTGTAGTGCGCAAGTCCGCGGCTTGTGCCGATCCAGACATCTTTTCCTTCGCCTTTCTGAAAGGCGCCGATGTTCGTGTCATTCCACACCAAGCCATCGTCCTCATCAAGCCATCGCCAACGCGAACTGCCCAGCTCGAGTACGAATACTCCACGGTCGGTGCCCACCCAGACGGCTTTTCTGCTATCCGATCCGATGAAGTAGGGAACCAGACGTTCTGGTGCAGGAAGCGGTGGCAGGCGGGCGGCACTCCAGTTCCCCTCGCGATCAGTGAGACGGAAAGATTGCGCAGCGGCGTTGAGCGCAAGAATCGATCCGTCATCAGACTGGGCAACAAACGAGACCGTGCCGGTTAGACCCTGTGACGGTCCCACGGTGACCCAATCCTCATTCACCCGCACGTGGAGTTTGCCGCCACTTGCCACCCATACCCGGCCAGCACGATCCACCAGCAACCCGGAGGTTCCGTCAGACGGAGTTCCGGGAGGAACACTGAGCTGATATCCGCCGTGGAGTGATCCCGGAAATTTAAGCAGTCCGAACTGAGAACCCGCCCAGATCGAACCATCCGCATCCATTGCAAGGGTTGAGATCGATAGATCCATGTCCCCGAGATGGGGTAGGTGCGTTTGATACGCCCTGTCCGAGTGTCCAAACAGCTGAGCCCGCCGGGCGAACTTCCGGTCCAGAGATTTCCATCTCGATCGTAGGCCAAGGCGTATACATGGTCTCCGGCGAGACCATCTGCCTCAAGCCAGGTGCGGACGGTACCCTGTCCAGGGTGAAATTCAACCAGGCCGCGATCCGTGCCCAAAAACAAGCCTCCCCTGCCGTCGGACGTGATTGCGAGAATGCTGCTGTTTTCTAGACCGTCGAGATCGGTCCAGCCTTCCCAAGAGTTGTAGCCTCGCCAACGCTCAAGCCCCGCCCCGAGGTGTCCAATCCAAAGCGAACCCTCTCGATCTTCGAGTGCAACCTGCGTACTGTTGCTCGTCAGGCCTTCGCGCATGGTCACCAGCTTCCATTGACCGTTCAGCAGAAAGGCCAAACCGCGCTGGGTGGGCACGAACAGGTTGCCTCCGCGATCCAGACTGAGCACACCGGCTCCTTCGGCCGGTGGAAGCGATCTTCCCCCATTATCAAAGTGTGCTGCGCCACGGCGAAGCACCCGGAGCTGCTTCTCGCTGCGAACCCAAAGGTCTCCATTTTTGTCCATTCGGATTGCAGTCCAACGATCCTTCGGCATGCCTTCGCGAGTTCCAAAACAAGCCGTTTCCCCGGCGAGGCTGCGGCACACACCCGAGTGGATGCTAAACCAGACACTTCCATCAGGGGCTTCATAGACTGCAAGAACAGAAGCCCTTTCATTTAAGGGATCGATGATTGGCGGGGCCAGCTTGCCACCACGGAAAGATGCGGTGGCGAGTCCGTTGTCGGTTGCAAGAAGGAAGAGCGACAATTTTTCATCCCATACGACGGCTTGGGGTCCGTTGGGAAGATGTACCGGCAAATCGTACTCGTGGAAGTGTTTTCCCTCCAGGCGAAAAAGCGCATGGTCCGATACGGCCCACAGATCATCCGAAGGAGTCTTGACAAGATATATCGATCCGGTGGTGACAATCCCCTCTTTCTCACCGAATCGCTCAAAGGAGGTTCCGTCATATCGAAACAGTCCGTTGAAGGTGGCGGTCCAGATGTAACCCTGCTTATCCTGAAGCAGATCGGTAACTACCAGATTCGTTAAACCCTGCGTCGCGCCATACCGTTGAAAGCTAAATCGCTGAGCTTGGAGTGCACCGCAAAACGTGAACAGCAACAGCGCGAGGGAAAGACGCTTCGAAATTGAGCCCGGTGCCACGTGTCTCATTAATCTGCTGCACAGCGGCGCTAAAACTCTAGGAGGCCAGCCGCGGGGGGCAACTCTTGCTAACTTCCCGATGAACCTCTGATTGGCAAAAACACCGATCACTACCTTCGAATCAGGGAGATAAATTGTTTGCCCGCTCAGTCTCTCCATTATTGAACCTCACGGGGGTCGTTTGTGGGCTGAACCCGTCTCCCGGTGCGCGATTTTCCAGATGATCTTGTCTGCCGGCCTAAGCGGTCAACCGATACTCTTCGGGCCCGCATGTTGAGTTAGAGTTGCTTGACGCACACTTTTCCGGGTGGCCGATCTCGGTGGCAGATAGTCGTCGACCACGTGATTGCTTCCAAAACTTCCGCTTCCTCTGAGCTAAAGCGCTAGAAGCCTGAGGGGCTCAAGTCGTCAGAGCGAATAGTTGCTTGCGTTGCGGGGTTGATCGTCGCTTATAGTGCCACGAGAGTTGCTCTCGGCGATGCATTTGACATGGCACTCCTCGTGAACGGCCTCGCCGTTCTTATCCGCATACAAATAGGAAATTAGATTTACTGTATTGCTGCGAACTATGCAGCGTATTGCCGGGAAATGGGCTGCCCATGAACGCCTCCTTTGGAGGACTGAGATCAGGATAGCTTCAACGGGACGTGAAAACTGAGCAGTACAGATCACTCTCAACCTGTGCTATTCGCCGGAAAAACTAGTTTGCATTTATGGCAGAAGCCCCTTGATCTCCGCCTCGATTGATGTGGCACTCGGATTGGGAAAGTTTCTTTGGCCGCTTTGATTAAGACCGAGTCAACCGTGGCAGTTCCGCCGTCTTGCAGTTCGAGTACAACGGATTCAACCACCTCTCGACCCACTCCGGCTTGATCTGCCGTCTGAACGCTGCCGGACTCGATTGCACGGAAGCCGAACCCATTACGTTGCCGAGGTCATTCGGTTGGACGGTCAAGAGCCGATCCGCGCTCCTTTGTAGCCATCGCCGCTATTCAGCTTGAGTTAAATAAGGCAAAATAAGCACGACGTCTCGCCATCCGATGCCGGCAGAAAAGGCTTTCCCGTCAGCGACGCCTTCGGCGATTAAATTAATAGGTTGCTGTCGCTGTCAATGCCAACCGCTCGACGTCCCTTCAGCCATCGTCGCTCGGCATT
The DNA here is from genome assembly GCA_963846085.1 of uncultured Acidobacteriaceae bacterium. GTDB lineage: Bacteria > Acidobacteriota > Terriglobia > Terriglobales > Acidobacteriaceae > Acidiflorens. The sequence goes on from CAWJUN010000002.1 coordinate 29,845, forward strand.
ACGTTCAAGAATGGGTGAAGCTTCGATCATCTTGCGAAGCGCCGAGATCGCCTTACCCAAATGCAACCGCGTTCTCTCTTGCCCAATCACTGAATCTCAATGACGGTGTCCCTGTCACTTCTTCCACCGTATGAAAGACTTGCGCCGCCTTGCCGCTTCGAATGAATGCAGCGAACGGCAGAAGGGCGTCGATCAAGAAGGAGGGCATTCCCGCGTTCTCCATTCCCTTGCGCGTGGCCTCGTCCGAGACGGGAACGTATTCGAGCGGCTGGCCGATCGCATCCGCGAGAATCTTTACCTGTTCGCTCATTTTCAGGGCCTCTGGTCCGGTTAAGGGATAGACCTTACCATCGTGGCCACTCGTGGTCAGCGCGCGAACCGCAACCGCCGCGATGTCGCGAGGGTGAACGGGCGGCAGCTTGCCGTCACCATAGTTTGAGAACACTTTACGTTGGGCGCGAATGGATGGCCGCCAATGCAAGGCATTCGACATGAAACCGGTCGGCCGCAGCACAGTCAAGGCGATCCCCGTTTCTCGTATCGCTTGCTCTCCCTCGTCGTGCCATTTCCGAATGTTATTTCGCGTTTCATCGTCGCCGCCGAGCGCGGAGAGCTTTACGATATGGCGAGCTCCTGCCGCCTTGGCCGCTTGGGCCAGATGCCTTTCGTGGACACCCGTCTCCGGACCGAAGGTCAACGAGAAGATGCGCTCCACACCGTGGACCGCGCTCGCGAGCGAATCAGGAGCATTGAAATCGCCTTTGACCACCTCGACCTCGCCGTTAAGTTTGACCTTCGAAGGATCGCGCGTCATCGCGCGCACCTCTTGCCCCGCCGCCAGTAGCTGCGCCACCACTTCGCGTCCTACCGTTCCTGTAGCTCCCGTAACCAGAATCATTGCTCTTCCTCCAATTTATTTCCCATGAGCTTGCAGATCTCTAATGATCAAGGTACAACCTCAAGTAAACTTGAGGTCAAGAACAAAAATGAAACCTAAGGTTGATCCATCCGGCTTCCATCGCGAACTGACGGTGGGGGAAGTCGCGGCGCGCAGCGGCGTTGCTGTTTCCGCGCTTCATTTCTATGAATCGAAGGGGCTTATCAAAAGCTGGCGAAACAAAGGAAATCAGCGGCGATACGCCCGCGAGGTGCTCCGTCGTGTTGCAGTCATCAAAGTGGCGCAGCGAACCGGCATCCCTTTGGCATCGATTCGCAAGGCCCTCAAAGCGCTGCCGGGCGAGCGAACTCCCACCCTGGAGGACTGGAAAAGTTTGTCGGCAGCCTGGAGGGGGGAGCTGACCGACCGGATCGATCGACTCACCCGCCTGCGCGACCAGCTGGACGGGTGCATTGGCTGCGGTTGCCTGTCGCTTGGAGTCTGCCCACTGCGCAATCCCTGGGACAAATTGTCCGCACAAGGTCCCGGACCGAGACTGTTAGATCCGGAATAGAGTAACGAGGGCGATCAAAGCTATAACATTCCCAGGAATACGGAGCTCGACCGTTACAATACCGTGGCTATCTATTGCGAACGCTTTCACGCCTGGTTTGGAATTGACACGCTTCAAATCCGAGGGCGCGCGAAAGCGGGAAAGAGGTCCGATCTCTCCCGCATCCGCTGCCTTCATGCATCGATATGGGGACGCTGAAGGTCACCGGAGAGCACCAGATCGGAAACCCTCAGGGAAACACGGGCAGTCTTGTTTAGGGCAAGAATGCCTGCCGTCAAACGCGCGGAGCGGCCGTTGTTGCTGGCAAGGAGAGGGATGAAAACCTTGAAAACCAAGCGCTGATGAAGCGCACGGCTGCTTCCTCGGGCGGATAAGTTCCGTGTTCTAACCAATAGCGTGCATCGCCCCGAAGGGCGGCGAGGCGCTCCGGATCTAATGATGGGAAATATCAAGAGTCATGCTCTCGGACTTGCCGTTTGAGCTTCAACGTATTTCTTGAGGGCGGCCAGCGTCCGATCATTTTCCTTACGGAAACCGTAGAGAAGGAAAGGCAACATCAGGCGGTAGAACCCGTGGAGATCAAACGCAAGCAACACCTTCCGCTCTACGAAGGTTCCGCCATCTTTTGACTCTAACGTATAACGGATGCGAGCATCGACATCGGTCTTCAGGGATCCCCGCCTGAGCTGGACGGTATGGTGAAACGATATGTGCTTTGGAGGATCAAATTCCGTGACAACCCCAGGTTTTTCAACGGGGCCGGTATCCAGATAGGTGGTACCTAACTGCACAGGATAGGGCGTTACATTGACCGTTCCCCCAAATGCGGAGGAGTCGGGGAGCCATCGACCATAGTTCGGCATGTCCGCAATAAGATCGAAAATCGTCTCAGGAAAGCTATTGATCTCGGTCGTGAACCCGAGCTCTCGGCTGGTCATCCGTCCTCCTGGGACATGTTCGCTCGCGTTGCGGGCCGAGCATCATGCAGTAGATCACGAGAGTATCCTTGTCGGCGAATAATTGAGACAGGTGCACGGCGCCGTTGCGGCCCTCGAATGCATAGTCTTCGGGGGCTTCGGCGCCCGGAGGCAGAGTGCGACGGAGTGCGGCGACACGTTCGATGTGACGTCGTAGCTCGATTTCTTCGGCACGGAGGGCGTTTCGATCTTGGCGATATTCCAAGCTCTCGTTGCGCAGATAAGCTTTGTTCTTGACGGCGAGCTACGCTAGAGGCGTGAGCACAGTGTTGTTGACCATTCAAAGATCGTGGGCTAGGCGGATAGAAAATCAATGCCGAAGACTACACGAGATAATATTGCGCTTGCCGATCAGGCGCGGACGTTCCGTTTTGCCGGCAATGCGAACAACCATTGTCCTTCAACAGTTGGTGCAAATGACGAACGGCCTTGAGGGTCGCGGAATACCTCTCGTCCTCTTCGAGGAAGATTCGGTCCGGGGGCAACCAATCGCGAAAGTGCAGGTTCATCATGCCCTTAGCAAAGCTGGGTCGAATGCCGCACAGCAGCACGGTTGTCCCTTCCTTCTCCATGTCTCGGAGAAAATGCTCGAAGCGTTCCAGCGCAACCATGTCGGGATTGCGAGTGCGCTTGAGGCGGAGAACAACGGAATGGATGTTTTCGTCTCTCGTGCGGCGTTTGAGTTCTTCGAAACAACGATCAAGCTCCGGAGCGGCGCCAAAAAAGAGCTCGCCCTCGAGGTCGTAAAGCAGCATCGCCGTGCAAGCAGCGTCTTCCGCAAGACGTTCTCTCACCACACGCTCATTGCTGACTACCAATTCGGACCAACGCAGCAAGGCGGCGCGCGGTACGAACAACAAGAACGAAAGAGCTACACCAATGAGAATGGAGAATTCAATGCTGATGAAGACAGCAGAAAATGCAGTAACGAAAACCAGGCCAGCGTCGTAACGCGACGCGCGAATGGCATAGGTCAAACGTTTCCAATCGATGAGTCTGGACGCGGTTACTAGCAATAGTCCGGCTAGAGACGCCTTTGGAATGAAACGAGCATAAGGTGCAAATGCAACGACAACCAGGGCAACGGTCCCAGAGGTGATTACGCCGGAGAAACGGCTGACTGCCCCAGCCTGAAAATTGATGGCTGAGCGAGTCAGAGATCCGGACCCGGGCAAGCACTGAAAGAATCCGCCGGCAAGATTGGCCAAGCCTTCGGCGAGGCACTGGCGATTGTAGTCGAGTTGCTGTCGGGTATAGGATGCGATCGACTTCGCGATAGCGAGCGCTTCTAGCAATCCGAGAAACGCGATGGCCAGCGCGCTTCCCGACAATTCTTTAACCCACCAGAACTTGATCTCGGGAACGTGTGGAAGAGGAAGACTGCGCGGGACACTGCCGACCACCGATACCAGCGTCTTGCCGTCCAGCGCGAGCTTCGACCAGCCGAACCAGGCCGCGACAATCGAGGCGACGATCAGAGCCAACAGCATGTCGATTTGCGGTAAGTGGTACTTCCGCGAGAGTTTTCTGAGGATGACGACGACGACAATCGTTCCCAGACCGAGGCCGAGGGCCCGCGGGTTCACGTGGCCTCCGGTGAGCGTGAGCCAGATGCGGTAAAGAACGTGTTGCTGTCCCGTGCCCCGGTCGCGAAGGCCGGTCAGGTTGCCGAGTTGACCGAGCCCAACGAGTGCGCCCGCTCCGGCCATGAATCCGATTACAACCGATTCGGAAATGTAGCGAGTGAGATCTCCGAGTTTGAAGACTGCGATCAGGATCTGGATCGTGCCGATCATGATGGCCAGCAGGAAAGTGGCTTGGTAAGCGTCGAACCGAGCATCCGGATCGAAGAAGGCAAGTGCGCTGAAAACGACCAGCGAAATGGCGTTGGTGGGTCCGTTGATCAGGTGAGACGACGACCCGAAGATCGATGCGACCAGCGTCACGACGATCGCTGAGTACAAGCCGAATCTGGGATCAATCCCCGCGATGAGCGCGTAGGCCATCGCCTGGGGGAGGGAAATGGCGGCGACGGTTACGCCGGCCAACAGATCTCTTCGCGCGCGATCCAGGGAGTAGTCGAGCTTCATCGGGCGTCGCCTTTCACCGGACGAATCGCGTCGAAGATGCTGTTATCGGCAAAGAATTTCTGCTGCGCGTCGTCCCAATCTTTGGCAAGAATGGTGACTGCAAAAAGTTCGATTTGTGGCAAGCGGTCGGCATGTTTCTTGAGGACCTCGGGATTCGTGGGGCGGTAGCCGTGTTGCGCGATGGTCTCTTGCGCCTGGTCGGTATAGAGAAACTCGAGATACGCCTTGGCGTAGGCCTCGGTCTTTCGGCGGGCAACATTGAGGTCAACCCAAGCCACGCTCGGCTCCGCACTTATGCTGACCGGCGGATATACGATTTCGACTTCACCTCTGTACTCCGCCGCTTCCAGCAAAGCTTCGTTTTCCCACGTCAAATGCACGTCGCCAAGCTTCTCCTGTGTGAAGGTGTTCGTGGCATCCCGCGCACCCGAGTCGAGCACGGGAACATGCTGATAAAGCTGCTTCAGATATTCAAGAGCCTGGGCCTCGGTACCTCCGCGGGCGATTACCGATCCCCATGCCGCCAGGACACTCAACTTTCCATTTCCCGAGGTCTTCGGATTCGGCGTGATCACGGATACACCGGGGCGAATCAGGTCCGGCCAATCCTTGATGGCTCGGGGATTTCCTTCGCGGACGACAAAGACAATAGTCGACGTGAAGGCCTCAGAATGGTTGGGCAATCGAGTTGCCCAGTCGGCAGCGATGAGCCCGCGTTTGCGGAGAGAATCTACGTCGGAAGATAAGGCCAGCGTAACGACATCGGCGGGCGCGCCATCAATCACTGCGCGTGCCTGGCGCGACGAGCCACCATGAGATTGCTGAATGGTTAACCTCTTGCCGGTCTCCTTGAAATACTTGGCGACGAACTGCTGATTAATGTCTTGGAACAGTTCCCGGGTCGGGTCGTAGGAGACGTTCAGCAGTTGGGTCGAAGCATCGCCAGCGACATTTCTTGCCACGACCAGTACGATTGCGATCGCAACCGCAGCAAGAGCCATTGCGTTGAGCCATGATGTGCGCATCAGGCGCGGCTCCGTTCCGCGGGCCCCGAGCCCGATTGTGAAGAAGGGATAGGTTGACTAATAAGAAAAGACATTGGTCCGGATATGAATAACGGTTGAGGGAGGCAAAAATATCCCCGCAGGGATATGGGGATTATAAAACAGTATGTCTATCTATACAATAGAGATTACGTTCGGATACTCGCGGAACCAATCCACAACGATTTACCCTCTTAGGGCAGCGCGACGATTCCCCGCGTTGCCCATTTTTATATTGATTCAGACAGTAACCCTACCCGACAATCCCCTGCATTAGACCATTGACTATCAATCTATATCCAGGGCATGGTCCGCTCGGAAGCATGACAAGCTAAGCGATAGAGAGCGCCTTAGTATCGACAAATTGAGGAACTGCTTGCTAGAATTTTTCCGCGTTTTCTCGTGATCAGTGAGGGCGAAAACCATGACGCATGAAGAACCTGAAAGGATGAACTTGCTATGCAAGCAGATCGCGGACGAACAAGAACCAAAGAAATTCAATGAGCTTGTCCGCACCAGATGAGCTGCTCAAAGCGACGGAGGATCGTCTCGAATCACGCCTGCTCAAGCAACGCCCAAATTAGCTTCCCTCCTATCATGGCACTAAAGTGGCGTTAACAAAATCAATACAGCGAAAAAGGTATTCCCAAGGCAGTCGGCAACCTGTAGGCATCCGTCGATGCTGGAATCCGATGTCAAACCTGAAAAAGCTACAAGAGCAGTTGGGGCAACTCATGCTGGAACAGAGCGAAAGCTTGAGCCAGCGAACCTTCTTGGGAATTAACGAAGGCGACCTGAAAAGAGAAGATGAGCGACTTCGGCGCATACGTGAACCTTCCGCCGCTTTGCTGAAGGCTATGCACCACCGGCATTCGTCCGATCGAGACCCTTCTCTGACACACCAGTGCGAACATTGTGAACAGGCTGCCAAACGAGCATTGAATGGAGAAAGTGATGACCGATAAAGCAAAAGTGACGCTCTCCGCAAAGGTTGAAAAAATTGTCCCGCCCGTTGTTCCTGAGGAGAATGAGAAAGCGCAAGTGAAGGTCGAAGCGGCGGACCCTCTTTATGAGGAAATCCGAATCGACAACTCTCTGGAAACGCCGAGCGGAGAACACGTGCGCCTAAAAGAAGGTGCCGAAGTGGAAGTTACTGTTCACGCTGACAGACATGCCATTCATAACAGCTAGACTTATGAAATCGGTTGTGACCCACGTCACATCACGATGTGTGATGTTAACTACCGGTGCATCCGATCTAAAGGGTCACACTTTTCCAATGACAGATGACATCCAGCAGACTGACGAGGGCATCTCCGGTAGCGCCCCGTCCGACCAACAACTCAATGCTATTGAACTGAGAGGACTGATAGAGAAGCTCACGCAAGAACAGAACGAAGCTCGCAGCGGCATATAAGGGATGAATGTCGCGGAGATGAAAAGCATACAAGTGTCGTCCAGCGGATGTCTCGCCATAACGCTGATTGACCTGAATCAGACGGGATTGCCCGAGGCGTTGTAGTATTCACCCTCATCCCCCTGAACGACTCCTTGCAGCGCCTCTGCTACTTTGAACATCTTGACCAGAGCCTCGCGAGCAGAGTTTCCGGCGGATACTTTTCCACCGATATTCTGGTGGTCGAATAAAGTCTTAGGTCCGGTCTTCGGATCGATCCACGCCGTCATGCCGGGCGGATCGTGACTCATCGCGCGACAACTTCGAATTGCTGTCGTCGTTGCCGGAAGTCACCCGCAACTTCCAGAGGCCTTTGGATGTGGTGCGAAACGCTAGCCCGTCATTCTCAAGGATCATTAGGGCGGCGATCACATCTGCTGGCGATTCTCGCAGTCGGTAAGCGAGTTGTTTGACCTCTATCCTGACCCATTGGACTGAGTAGAGGTTATAGACCATCCGACCGTGGTCTATGATGGACTTTCGAATCTGCTCAATCTCGCTGCCGCCTGGCCCGGAATGCTGTGTAAACTCGAGCAGAGCCGCTAAGGCGCTAAGTAATCGTGCGGGACGGGGTAGAAGCATGTTTTCCTCCCGAGACGGAATCCTAAGGTCGGGCAGCGCCCTCAGGGTCAATCGTTCCATCGTAGGAAGCGAGCGCTCAACCTCTCGTTGCTATAGCTATTGCGCAGACTTTACTGCGGTTATCTAGTATCGTCTATCGGGAGTCCGCTGACTCGTGTAGGCCGCCCCCTGACGAGTCTCCGCATCGGGTGAACCTAGCTCGCGGGCGACGCTCCTATAACTGCCCATGACTTGGGTTAAAAGAGCTTCACGGGTCGGTAAATTCGTTCACGGTCGGCAAGGGCCTTTACGCCCAGCACATTTAACACAAACGGTGTCTAGTTCAGAGTGCCGACGAGCTTCCGCACGGGCAATGGCGTCAGTTTCAAGAGCGTCGGCGTTGTAAAGATATGATCTTGGTATGCACCCTTCGGATCCCGGGCAGTACAATCTCACAGCCGCTCGGGGCGGAGTATGGAAGCGATTCCATGGATGAGTGGATGTGGCCACTCATCGTCTAGTAGAACTCCAACCGAAATGAGTGTGCAATTTTGAACAGACTGCAGCGTGAGCCGTCGCTATACTGCATCCTTCTGTGGGTCAACAGGGCTTCGCTGTAAATTCCTTTTGAACGAAATTCTGACCCTACCCCACTTTGACATTTTCGACTGATCCGTAGGCAACGTAGACACTGCTCCAAGGTCGTCCTTCTGACGGAGGCACACCCCTACGCTCGCCAAATGAAAAAGTCATGACCCTAGTCCGCGACCAAGACCGCATCTTTCAGGACCCTGACCTGTTTCGCACGCTGCTGGACCAATCGACCGATGCCATTGAGGTCATTGATCCCGAGACCATGCGCTTACTGGACGTGAATCAGACCGCATGTGTGCAACTCGGCTACAGCCGGACAGAGTTGCTGTCGATGTCCCTCTTTGATCTCGATCCGAATTTGACCGAAGACTCTCGCACTCATGTGGAGCAACAGTTGCGAGAGCTCGGAGTCGCTATCTTTGAAACAAAACGCCGATGTAAAAATGGATCGACATTTCCGGTGGAAGTGAATTATCGAGAGGTGCAACGCGAGAGAGTGTATGGCGTGGCCTTGGCGCGAGACATCACGTCCCGAAAACGAGCCGAGGAAGCATTGCGAGTGGCTCAAACGGACCTTGCGCACGTCACTCGCGTGCTGGCGATTGGAGAATTGGTCACGTCCATCGCTCATGAAGTGAATCAGCCACTAACGGCTATCCTTACGACCAGCAATGTGGTTCGACGCGAGATGCAAGGCAGGCTACCGAATCTAGAGGAAGTGCGGGAAGCCGTTACAGAGATCGCGGAGGACGCCCTTCGGATCAAAGACATCATTTCGCGAATACGGGCGCTAGTGAAGAAGGATTTTTCTGATCGGGTCGAACTGAATCTCAATTATGTGATCCGAGAAGCGGCACTTGTCGTGAGTCACGAGGCAACACGCAATGATGTTCAGATGTGGCTCGATCTCGGCATCAACCTGCCGGGTGTAGTTGGGGACCGAGTGCAATTGCAACAGGTCATAATCAACTTGGCCATGAACGGCATCGACGCGATGCACGGCAATGTTGGTCGAGTCCGCGAGCTTGTCATCAAATCGGCAACTTGTTATGACGGCGTGCTGATTCAGGTTCGGGACACCGGATGCGGGCTCTGTGCGGAGCAAATAGGCCACATCTTTGAATCATTCTTTACAACCAAACCGCAGGGCATCGGGATGGGATTGTCGATCAGTCGCTCTATTATTGAGTCGCATGGCGGTCGTTTGTGGGCGGAACCCGTTTCCCGTGGGACAATTTTCCAGATTATCTTGCCATCCCACCTGAACGGTTGACCGGATGCCACTCGATCCAGTGCAGTGCTAGAGGGCAAAACATCGCACCACAGTGGCAGAGCTTGTCAGGTTTCCGTCCGTAGTTTTCCGGACATACAGCCGGCCCCACGACTGCTAGGGTCGAGACTGAGCTTTAGGGTCGAAGACAACCGAATAAGGCTTCTAATTGGGCATTAACTAGCGACAGTCCTCCCTTTCTCCGTGTAGCACCAGAACCCGCACGCGCCACATGATACGGCATCGTCTCTTTACATCTTCCGATGAAAGGATACCGTCTGATGGATATGAGGGATGTTTTAAATCATGTACGCGAAGGGCTTCGAGAACATCCCGACAGCCATTTCCCCGAGATTTACTTCAGAACTATTAAGCGTGGGGCCAGTGGTAACGAGGTACGCGAGGCCCTTACCGAGATATTGAAGCGGGATGAAGTCAGGATTAAGGATGGCAAGTGGCGAATGATTGCACCTGTCGAGCGACGGAAATCGGCCTAAGGATTCGGGTGCTACTGTGGCAATGGAAGACTTCTTCGATGCTGTAGAGCGTGCCTTCACGAAAGACAAGGACAGAACTCCGGCACCGTTTCTTCTGGAACTCAAGCCCCAGCGGAACTCCTTCTCTCGGTATTGCCTGGTCCGCAAAAGCGAGTCGCTCGCAACAACGCCGCTAGATAGCGGATCGTCAGAACTCGTGTGATCGTCGTCTACGCTGGTATCGTTCCGACCTTTCCCCCTTTTCTAAACCTTTGTTCAGACGAGCCCACCCCCTGCCACGAGATGCACATTAGAGCCATAGCCCAAAGACCGCGCTGCAGGGTAGCCTGAATTCGAGCAGTCCTTGGGGAGGGCTGTTCGAACGAGCGCGTTCCGCGACTCAAAACAGAGTCGTTGGGGCGCTTTCGTTTTTTGGGGGTTGCCACGCCTGACTGGTTTCTGAACGGCAGCGTACCGACAGCGTCCTACCTTGTTCAAGCCAATTGGAACCTAAGATGCAATAACGCCTGCGATGCTTCTGCGGAACTCTTCTCTGTTTCAGAATGTCGGTGCCGCGTATGGGGCGAAAAGCGGTTAAGCAACTGGCGGCCCTCCTGGCACCATACTTCACAGTGTTCACCTACGACCGTCGAGGCCGAGGCGGAAGTAGTGACACGCCGCCCTATGCCGTGGAGCGCGAGATAGAGGACATTGCTGCACTATTGTGCGAAGCAGGCGGTTCGGCGTTCCTCTGGGGCATGTCCTCGGGCGCAGTTCTTGCGCTTGAGGCGACAAATCGCCTGGGGGGAATCAAGAAGCTGGCGTTGTACGAGGCACCCTTCATCGCGGACAGCGGCCGTCTTACGACTGAGCGCGATTGGGTCAGGATCGCCGGGGCGGCTGCGGCAAATAGTCGCGGAGAGGAGGCGGTCAAGCTCTTTCTGAAGCTAGCCGGAGCTCCTGTCTTGTTTATCGCCGTGATGCCGCTGATGCCTATGTGGTCGAAGCTTAAAGCCGTTGCGCATACGCTGCCCTACGATGGCGCGATAGTAGGAGACAAGCAGCGAGGCAAACCGCTGTCGGCCGGACGTTGGGCATCCGTCACAGTACCGGCACTCGCCATGGGCGGTGGAAAAAGCCCTGCCTGGATGCATCGGGGGAACCGGTCGCTCGGCGAGCGTACTGCCGAACGCGCTGCACCAAACGATCGAAGGGTAGACGCACATGCTGAAGCCGAAGGCGCATGCGCCGCTGTTACTGGAGTTTTTCAACGATTAGATTAAGAACATGGTCTGAATGGGTTCAAGTCCAATCTGGGAAGTAAATCCGACAGGATTATGGGCGGATGGACGGCAAACCGGAAGCTATCCGGGTTGCGCCGCGGGATCGGTCCTGAGAAGTCGGCTTCGAAGAATGATCCCGTCGATCTCCACAAGCCCGTTTCTGCCTAATCACCAAACGTGATGGCTCGTACATATAAGCGCGTTTATCGTTACCTATGTGGTGAAACTTCCTATCAAGCCGACTTCTCGACCGCGTAGTTGTGAATTTGGTCTGGACTTAACTTCCGGATCTGAGTACCTGTCAACACTTGGGTAATCTGCACTTGTCACGTCACGTCACTGGGGGGCGAGGCCTTCGACGATGAACATGCGGCCCTTCGTCGCGCTTAGCCGGATCGGCTTGATCGCCTCATAGGCTGGCGAGTCGTACCACCCGCGCGCTTTCTCCACGCTGTCGAAAGCGAGCACCACGATCCCCTTTGGTGGTTCGCCATCGAGAGCCTGGATCTTGGCACCGCCACCAACGAGAAAGTGATAGTGGCCATTGAAAGGCGCCAGCGTGTCGCCGACCTTCTCCCCATATTTCTGTAAGCCAGCGAGGTCCATTGCATCGACTTCCGAGATGACGTAGGCAGGCGGCGGCGTAACTTGCCCCGCGTGCATCCCCTTGGCGCCGGCAATGCCGATCGAGACGCCGGCCAACACTGCCAGCGCTAGTCTGTAGTTCATCTTCATGGATTCATTCTCCTCTGTGTGTTATTGCGCTCAAGCACTTACTCGTAAAAAGTAATTTGAAGTTCCGCCTACCGAGTCTGCCTGAAGGTGGTTGCAGACTTGTCGGCACCTGTTGCCGGCAGTATGGGTCAGTAATGCCAATCCCGGCGCCACCCTCAATGCCAGCTTGGCCTTCATAAGATCCCCAGCTCCCCGAACCGTTAGCAGGGCAGCGAATTCCAACCGGCTGCGCGGTTCACGCCGGTTGTGCTTCCCAAGGATCGAAGGTCCCGACATTCCAGACGTGTCCCTCGGGATCGCGGCAGGAGAATGCTTTACCGCCATGCTCTTTCTCTTCAAGATCGATCACCATTTTGGCGCTAGCATAGATCGCATCTATATCGGATACGACAAGATAAGGAGATTGTGTCTCGGCTCCACCGATCTCATCCGGTTGCTTCAGCAGCTTCGACACCGGCGTCCCACTAATGACCGAGCCGACCATGATCATGCCGTTGCCGAAAGTTAGCTGGGAATGCATCACCACACCGTCAGGACCGGCATAAACGGCCTGCTTCTCAAACCCAAAGACCCGGCACAGCCATTCGATCATTTCCATCGCATTTCGATAGCGGAGCCCTGGGATTATGGTTGATTTGCAGTTCTTCGCTAAGGTTGTCATATCCGCCATTCTGTCACCGAAGGCGCCGTGATGCTTGGAAAATTCGGAACTAAACGATGGGCACGTGGTTTTGCCAGAGGCCACGGTGTGCGGAATAGGTGGTGGGGTTGATACCGGAAAACGCACGGAAATCATTGGCAAAATGCGATTGGTCGTAGTATCCACAGCGGAGTGCCAACTCCGTCCAAGGCACGTCCACTCCGTTGTGCAGAGCTCGAGCGGCGGTCTGAAAGCGGTGTATGCGGCACCACGTTTTGGGGCTCATACCAACCTGTTCTCGAAACACCTGTGAGAGGCGCCGCTCGCTTACTCCTACGGATCGGGCGCACTCGGCAACGCGGAAACTTTTCTCCCGGAAGAGATGCAACGCCTGATCGACCAGTTCAGAACGCCGTGCGCCAGGATGAAGATTAAGCCGTCCGGTCAGGAGAACTTCCAGAGTCCTCAGCTTGTCGACGGGTGTCGGAATCTCGCACAACCTTTCCGTGAGAGACGGACCAGCCCAGATCTCTTCCAAACCGATAGAGCGCTCAAAAAACAAATCGGCGCGCTCGCGGAACAACTCCGCGAAACCTCCAGGCTCGATCAAAATCCCGATCATCTCTTCCATGTCCGCCGTATCCACAAATCCGTATCGTGCTCGCATACCTACGACGATGGCTCGTGGAAGACGCCGGCTTGCCTTCCCGTCTTCTCCGCAGTCGGTGAGATAGTTGCGGGACAAATTGAGGATGATCTGCATGCAGCCATTGGGCAAAACGCGTTCGCGGCGGTGGGAAAACGCGGGTGCCCGGCAGTACCACAGGGATCGAACCCATGAACGAAGAGGAGGACTTGGAGGTTCTTCCAGAAAGACTATCGGTTCGTTGGTTGTGAGGGCAGACAAAACCTGGTACCACAGTCATCCTACCACTCGTGTCACTCTGAGAAGTTTAGAATCTCGGATTGAGGGCCGGGCGCTCTCCCAAACGCCTTGTGGGAGGTTGCCAAAACATATCACGCGAGGCGCAAGGAGGCGACCGATTCCGGTCGAGTTGTCGGCTACTCGGAAGTTGGCCAGATTGGTACCGCGAAGTCGGCCAGCGGATATCAATTTCTACGCGTGTTCCTCACGACGGCGCATCCGGCTCCAGGCCAATGTGATCATTGACCGCATCGTTAAAACGCTGCTTGCACCCGAGGTATCGCTCCGTCGTCTGAATTGAAACGTGGCCGAGCAGGAACTGGATCTGATCTAGTTCGCCGCCTGCCTGATGACACAATCGCGCACAGGTCCTTCTCAAATCGTGCGGTGCTAGCGATGGCAGACCACAGCTTTTCGCGTTTGCTTTCACGATTGCCCATATGACCTTGGGTGTGAAGCCGAGTCCCCAAATTCTGCCTGCTTTGTTGATAGACCGTAGCAATGGACCTGAGGTGATGCCGGCACCCACAGTCCAGCTGTCAACCGCCTCCTTCACCCACTGCGGAACGGGGATCGTTCGGATGTGGCCACCTTTTCCTCTCAGGTCAGCGATGACCCAATGGCCTTTCCGAAGCTGCAGATCCTCAAACCGTAAGGCTGTAACCTCAGCTCTCCGGAGACCGCAGCCGATGAGAAGCGAGAGCAAAGCGCGATTTCGTCGGCCGCGAAGGGTGGAGGTTGTTTCAGTGCGGAGTAACTTCTTGCCTTCCTCCGCCGTGAGCCAGTTCCCGACACGCACTCCCAGCCGCCTGACCCCCTTCACACGCCGAATGCCTGCCGCAAGATCCGGGCTAAGAAGTCCGCAATCGGATGCTTCATACGCCAGCCGGCGTATCGCTGCCAATCTCAGGTTAATCGTCGACGGGGCGTACGGGCGCTGTTCGAGTGCGATTCGGTACCGGGTGACCACGGTCCTGTTGAAGGCTATCCTGGGCTCCGAGCAGTACCATTCGATGAATTCACGAATGGCATGGTCGTACGAGCGCTTTGAACTCGAAGACGTGAGACTGTTCAAGACCGCAGATTTCGATTGTTCTAGATCGGGTAATTTGAGGATCGTTTTCGGGACTCGTTTGCGTTTGCTCTTCGCCATTGGAAGCGGCCTCCGCTGCCGCGGCGAAAAGCATGATCCTGTCCCCGATCTTCTAACCAGTAGCGCGTTTTCCGGGACTGATCCGTGGATGAGCAGCCTCAACCTAGTGAAATTCGAGCCCGGGCGTTCACACTTGAGATACTTACACTTGAACAGGGTCATGGCAGGGATTGAACGCATGAGAATTCCACAACAACTCGTCGCAAATTGCGAAAAAACACCTGAGCGCAAGGCGTGGATGAACCGTCTGCCGGTTTTGCTTAGGCAGCTGGAACTGCGATGGTCTCTCCGACTTGGCGAGCCCTTTGACCATTCTGGTTCCTGTTCATGGGTCGCACCGGCGACGCGCGCCAATGGCGAGCCAGTAGTATTAAAGCTCGCGATGCCGCATATGGAGGGGCAAGATGAAATTCTTGGCCTGCACTTTTGGAACGGCAACGGCACAGTCAAAATGCTGGAGGCTGACCTGGAATCAGGTGCGATGTTGCTGGAACGCTGTCTGCCCGGAAATACGCTTCATTCTGAATCGGAGACAAGCCAGGACAAAGTGGTCGCGCACCTGCTCAGACGAATTTGGAGCCAGACGCAAAGCGGATACGATTTTGCGAATTTTCGTCCGCTGTCGCTAATGGTCGAACTCTGGTCAGGTGAAACCATCGCGCAAAGACATCTCTGGCAGGATGGGGAACTGGTTAGCGAAGGATTGCGAGTCTTCAAAGAACTTGCCAGGCCCGCCTTAACCAACGTGCTTCTGGCCACCGACCTTCATGCTGGAAACATTCTGCGGTCTCAACGAGAGCCCTGGTTGGTGATTGACCCAAAACCATTCGTTGGCGATCGCGCGTACGATCCCGTGCAGCACCTGATGAACTGTGAAACACGGCTTCATCGTGATCCGATTTCACTGGTTCGTCGGGTTGCTGATCTTGCCGAGGTCGATGCGGAGCGCCTCCGGCTTTGGACGTTTGCTCGAGCAGCTGCCGATCCGCGAGACGATTGGAAGAATGATCGCTGGATGAGGACCGCTCGGACGTTGGCGTTATGAATGTCCGGTCCCTTCATGGATCCGTCATTAATCCTCATAAGTCGGCTCCTCGTTATCAGTCCCCAAATGACGACAAGCGTGTCTCCCTGTACTGACGCAGTAGTCCGTTTCACCAAGATAGACAGTGTGTAATATTCGGACTAGAGTCATTGCGTTTCACGGACAGAGGACCCACGCCAGTCGACGAGGCAGTGCATGGAAGAGCAAGGCGACGTCGTATCTTTTGGCCCATTTCGGCTTTACCAAGGGCAGCGCACGTTGCTCTGCCGGGGCGTCGAAGTTCGCCTTGGCGGCAGGGCAATGGACGTACTGAGGGTGCTTGCGAAAAAGAAGGGCGCCCTCGTGCATTCGGACGAGCTTTTCGCTGCGGCTTGGTCGGACGTGTTTGTTCATGAGAGCAATTTGAAAGTTACAGTGGCAGCGCTTCGCCGAACGCTGCGTGAATATTCTCCGTCCCACGAATACATCGGAAACGTTGTCGGCCGGGGGTACTGGCTAAGCTCAGATGTCCGCCCGTTGTCATCTTCGGACGACATACCGCGGTCCGCGCCCCTGCCGGAACTGCGCACGATAATTGGCCGCGACGAGGAAATCGCAGAACTTTGCGAAGCGATGGTCCATTACCGACTATCGACAATCGCCGGAGCAGGCGGAATGGGAAAGACGACCGTGGCAGTTGCCGCGGCGCAAATATTTGAGGATGAAGCCGGTCATGCCGTGACCTTCGTCGATCTCGCGCGCGTCGTGAGCGAGGAGTTCGTCGCATCCACGATCGCCGCCGCATTGGGGATTAGTGTCGAGGGCAAGGATGTTCTTCCGGCCGCCGCATCGCTTCTTGCACGGCGCAAAGCCCTGCTCGTCCTCGACACATGTGAACACGTGCAGCGCGAAGTCGCGCGCATCTGTGATGTCCTGCTGGACGACACGGCCAACCTGCGGATCCTCGCAACCAGCCGCCGGGTACTGGGCTCGCAATTTGAGCACGTCGTGTGGCTACCCCCTCTAACGGTTCCCCCGGAAGGCCAGGACGATACGGTTGAGGCTGTCCTGGCTTATTCCGGGCCACAACTTCTTACGACGCTGGCGTCCGACAAAGCAGGTTATAGAATCGCAGAGAAAGATGCCCCTGCAATTGCTGAGATTTGCCGGCGCCTCGACGGCGCTCCACTCGCAATCGAACTCGCCTCGTCGAGACTGAAAGGGCGCAGCGTGGATCTCGTCCTTGGCGAACTGGAAGATCGGTTTCGCAGATTGCGAAGAGACGGCCCGGGTGGCCCACTGCGGCAACAGACTCTTCTTCTGACACTCGAATGGAGTTACGCATTGCTTACACGCAGTGAGGCCGATGCTCTTCGTGCCATCTCGAGTTTCTCCGGAACCTTCGTCACTGACTCGGTAATTTATGTAGGTGCGGCACTCGAATTAGTGCCGGCCACCGTGGTCGAAGCTATCTCTGGCTTGCTGGGTAAGTCGATGCTAAGCATCGATCAAGGGGCAGGCGAACTACACTATCGCTTGCTGGATAGTACGCGCGCCTTTGCTCGCGATCTGCTCGTGGCACATGACGAACTTGACAGAGTTTCAGCCCGACATGCGCATCTCCAACTTGAGATTCTGGAACGTGCCAATTCGGAGCAAGCAGAAATGCCGGTGCGAGACTGGCAAATGCTGTGCGCCGGACAGGTAGACGATCTTCGCAAAGCGATCGATTGGGTTCTATATGGCCGCCGTGACCTCCCACTCGGGATAAAGCTTGTCGCCGCCGGGCTACCTCTTTGGCAAACGCTATCTCTCGATTTGGAAATTTCTCGCAACTGCACAACAGCGCTAGCCGAATTGGATGGCATTGACTGCAAAGATCCGACCCTAGAGTTGAATCTGGCGGTCGGGCTTGCGGCGGTTAACGCACTTCTATCCAACGATACCGAAAAGACGATCGCAACGTTCCAACGTGCAATCGACTTGGCGCGGGTAGCCTTGGACGCAAACGCGGAATTTCGGGCGCTTGGGGCGCTAGCACTTTATGCAGTGCTGCGAGGAACTCAATCTGACCCAGCCGGCACGCTCGAAGCAATGGGCAAAGCGGCAATTCGGACGAACGATCCCTTTGCCCTGTGGGAACAGCAACACGTCTACGCCTTTTGGGAGAGTTGCTCCGGCTACTTCTCGTCAGGTCATGCGCGCTTAGAAAGCATATTTGTCGAACTGGACGCTTACCCCGAGCATCTGCTGACTAAGTCACAGGTCAATACCAAATTGATGATGAGAACAAATTTCGCTGCCACCGCATGGTATGCAGGAAAAATCGGACGGGCACAGAAGGCTGTAAATGAAACGTTGGAGATGGCGCTGGCCGTCGGACATGGGTTAACGCTGGCTTATTGTTTAGGCACCGGCCTGATCGACGCCCTGCTACAAATGGGCGATTACCAGAAAGCAGAATATGGAATTGACCTCCTTGAAAGGACAATTGATCGACACGGCCTGGGAGCCTGGGTCGCGAAAGCGAAGTGCTATCGAGCAGCTTTTGAGACATTCTCCGAACGCTCTCGGGACCCTGGAAGGTTGCGGCTCGCATTCGATGGCCTTGGAGGAAAAGCGGCGAATGTCGAGCACCAGGCGTACTTTGCGATGTTGGCAGGGGCGATGCTTGAAGCCGGACATATCGATGATGTGCTGGAAGTTTTGGATTTCGTCTTCACGTTGGGGACACAGCGCTGGGCGCGTCCTGAGTTCTTGAGGCTCAAAGCGGGGACCGAACGGGGCAAGGGCCATATCGAGCGGGCGGAGGCGACACTGAGGGCGTCGCTACGGGACGCTGACGAGATCGAGGCACCCAGTTTCAAATTCCGTGCGGCGTACGATCTTGCGCTGCTTCTACACGAACGGGGCGCTTCGTTAGAGGGACGTGAGCTTATTGCTCCACTATATAGCCAGTTTTCCGATGGGCTTGATACCCGTGATCTGCGGAGGGCCCGCGAACTGTTAGAACGATTGGATTGAACCAACTGCTGCTCCGCGAATCCCAGGCAAGGGTACCGCGTCTCAGTGAATGTCTTATGCGCGCCACACAGAGTCGTGCTCCGCGACGACGGTTGAGCTTCGCCGTCAGTTTTTACTCCGTTTAACCCGGAAAACGATGCCTTCTAATCGATAATGACGGCACCGAGCGGCCCGTCGCATCGAGACGGCCCGCCGTGCGCTGAGGCCGCACAAACCTCAATCCCCAATCCCCAAGGAGTACACGAATGTCCACTAAAACCAAGCCCACCATAGTGTTCTGCCACGGCATCTGGGCCGATGGCTCGTGCTTCAGCAAGGTCATCCCCGCATTACAGGCGGACGGCCATGAAGTCATTGCAGTTCAATACAGCCTGGAGTCGTTCGAAGAGGACGTGGCCATGGTGAAGCGCACGCTCAACCGTGTCGGTAGCCCTGTTCTCCTCGTCGGTCACTCCTATGGCGGTGCCACCATCACCGCCTCGGGAGTCGATGATCGCGTGGCTGGTCTCGTCTACATTGGAGCGGTTGCGCCGGATGTCGGCGAGACGGTACAGGACCAACTCGACAAGTATCCCTCGGATATCTTCTCTCGCGTGGAGGTCGTGGACGGGTACGCTTGGATGCTTCCAAACGGGACTGAGTTCTTCTGCGGAGACCTTTCGGAGCAAGAGCAGAAGCTCGTCTGGGCCACCCATTTTCCGCCTGTCGCCGACCTATTCCAGCAACAAAAAATCCAGAGCACCCCATGGAAGTCGAAGCCAAGTTGGTACATTTTGTGCCTGCAAGACCATACCGTTCATCCCGATCTCCAACGGTGGGTCTCGAAACGCATGGGAGCGACCGTGGTAGAAGTGGAAAGCAGCCACGTTCCCATGCTCTCTAAGCCGGATGTAGTCATCGAAGTGATCCGAAAAGCCGCGGCAGCGGTTCAAAAGAGCAAGGCAGCGTAGTGAAGGTCGCGAACCTCTCTATTCTCGACAGACCGCCGCGAGGCGGTCTGTTCTTTATAAAGCGGCACCCGATTTGTCAAGCGACTGGTATTGATAAGTCGGCTAGGCTGAAGAAAAAATCCTGGATGCTTGCGCGTTTGCTCGTCACTCGCCCACAAACGCGCCGGCAGTAGAGACTCTCCCCTAGAAACCAATTCTGGGGACTAGGAATGTCACAGTCTGCGTGCTAAGTTATTCGGCCATGCGAGTTCCTGGATTGATTCTGGCGACTATTCTCATCGGTTTTACTTGCCTGGCGACATCTCAAAACACGGTCGCGCGCGAGCGCCGACAGCGAGCCGCCGCTGCGTTCCGCGACGGGATTCTCTTGTTTCACGCCAGTTCCGAGCTGGATCTCACCGCTGATGGTTTCCGCCAGGACCCTTTCTTCTATTACTTCACGGGCTTGGGGAACACGGTGGGGGCCGTGCTCGCCATCGACGGAAGATCGGGCGAAAGCTGGCTTTTCTTGCCATCCAACCCCCCGTTTTTGAGGATCGGTCTACAGCCGGAAGTTCAGCCCGGACCGGAAGCGACAAAACGCTTGGGCATGGAACATGTCGTTGACTGGTCCGAATTGGAAGGGTTTCTGGCCTCACACGCCGGCCAAGCGCCGCCCCTGTACTATGGCGACGATCTGTCAATATTCGCCGAACTGCCAGCCAACCTTCTCAGCCCGAAGTCGCCCCAAGCTCCGATCTGGCTCCAGATCATTCTGCAAAGATGGCCCGCCTTTGAAGCCAAAGAGTCGGGGGAACGAATCGAGGCCCTTATGGCAGTTCAGAGTGCGGAGGAAACTGCTGATCTGCGCTCGGCTGCGAAGGCGACTGTGACTGCCGTAATGGCCGGAATGAGGGCAATTCGACCAGGCGTATCCCAACGGAGCGTCGAAGCGGTGGTCGAAAACACATGCTGGAGCGAGGGTGCACATGGTTCCTCTTTCTGGCCGTGGGCAATGGCGGGAGACAATGCCGTATTCCCGCGCCCTTTCACTTCGCTCGCGCGATACGATCACCTGAACCAGAGTATGCGCTCGGGCGACCTGGTGCGCCTTGATGTGGGATGCGAACAGGACCACTACATAGGAGATTTGGGGCGGACCGTCCCGGTCTCGGGCCACTACGATGACAATCAGCGAGAGACCTGGAACATATTCGTAGCGGCATATCATGCTGGTGTCCTCGGGCTGCGCGACGGGGCCATGGTCGACCAAATCTTTGATGCTTGGCGTGCCGAACTGCTGCGTCATCGTGCATCAGTGAAGAGTCTTCTTGCGCAGCATGCGATCGAGTCCTGGTCAGATCGCAAGAATGTTCCGTACTGGCAAGTGCATACGACAAACCTGATGGCCGGTCGCCCGGTTGGGCCACTCAGACAGGGAACCACGATCAACTTTGAGCCGATCGCCTCGGTCGATGGCCAGGGATTTTTCCTAGAAGACATGTACATCATTACCAAGGATGGCGCCGAGCTACTTACCCCGGGAGTTCCCTATTCGGCGGAGGAAATCGAAGCCGCGATGAGGTAGGTAGTGTTGAAAAACCTGAGGCGGTTCTGGATGAGTGGTCGGCAATCCGGAAGTAATCCGGTCTCGCCATCACGAGATTAGTAATGAGAAGTCGGCTTCTCATCAGAAACCGGGCCGGGACAACTGCCGGGACCATTGGGATTCGACCGTGCAGGGTGTATTCACTCTGTCGTGAATGGCACTCAGAGCAGCGCCTATTTGAGGATCGAAAATTGCACGAAGCCATCCTTTGTTGCGTTCCGGTCCCGACGCGATATGCGCCCGGAGTACCTGGATAAACAGAACCTCGGCCAGTCGACTCGCGACGACTTCAGATCCCGGCGCCTGTTCTTCCATCTCTGACGCGAGCGCCTGCACTGTGGTGTGAAGAGCAAGCGTACGTGCCTGATCGGCCTTCATCAAAATGAAGTTCGGCAATAAATGAGTGATCGGCCTCAGGCTGGCGCGATCGAAACTCAAGGATCCGCAGACGATTGTCGTCGGTGCGCCACCGCCGCCGCACAGAGCGACATTGCCGTTGGCCTTGGCCCCGATCTCGCGGAAGCTCCACCTCGGACGTGTTCGCGGGCTGTCGCGCAAAACAATCGAAGTCCCCTTAGCCAGTAAAAAGCAATCACCACCGGTGAGGGGAATCGGCTCCGGAATGCCTTCGACACTCAGCCAGCAGTTGCCGCGCGACAGCATGGCGAAGTGCGCCAAATCTGTGGGTGACATCTTTTTGTCGGAAGACGTGACTTTTTCTTCGGTCTGGTTTTCCTGTTTTATGCCCCACGGGGCTGTGGCTTCGAGCCTGTGCAGACCGAAAGCGGTTACGTGCATGGTTCTGAAGATGTCTATTATCGGGTCCAACTTGGCCTCCCTCTGCTCTTGAAAGCCATAGTGTTCTTGAGAACTGTACGAAACTGCAAAGCTTCACTTATCGAACAAGTGCAGCATCAGGTCAGAGAGGCCTCTGCCATGACGGACATTCTCCCTCCATACCGCGGCATCCGTGAGTCGCTGGATCAGGGCCAACAGTCTCCCAAGGATGGCGACGACAGCGCGCATCGGTTGGACGCTCTTTCGCCGCGCGCTTCCTGCCAATTCGGGAGGAGGGAACTTGACCCTCAAATCGCGCCCCGTTACTGAATAGTAAACGTGAACGTGAACGTTAAATTTGCTGGGCGCTGGGGCGTGGAGTGGAGTTGAGTTCTCGTTTGCGTGCATGAACGTTGGCGCGCGGGTCGCTGAGTTGAGCTGAGTTGACGTTGAGCTAGCTGCGCGTGAACTTCACGTCAAAGCCCCCGCCCCGCCCCCGGCCTATTCAACTGAGCGCGTTGAATTGTTTCGGCGCTGGCGCGACGCTGGCCGTGAACGTTGAGCTGAAGGTGACACTGGACGCTGGCATCAACTTCACGTTCGCTCGGACTACCTCCCTAGGCCTCATCACGCATTCGGTCCTGTTTTGCACGTTGGTCTTGCATCGCTGCAAAGCGATCCCATGATTCAGCGATCCTCTCGAGCATCGCGCTGGTACGCGGCCATGCTCGCGTTTTCTTCGACCAATCGCGAAACTCTTCTGCAATGCCGCGTTCCCGACTGCCGCCACCATAGAGATCACGCGCGTGAGGTCGTCCCGCCATGTTGAAACGCTCGGTATCGATTCCAGTCTCCATGTGGGTTGACGACGTCGCTTCGATTAAATCTCGCACAACTCTGTGCGGCCAACTCCCATCTGGATCTGGTGGGGCATAGGCCAATAGATGCCCAATAAACTCATCTGCGATTTCTGAGCGGTCGTCTTCCTTGGAAATCGCGCGCACTACTTCCACCCACGTCGACAAGATTCCCGCGTCAATCTGGCCTTCATGCGCGCCCGGTATAACGGTAAACTCGCTCACGAGACGGTAGGCTGCTCTCGCCTTGGCTTTCTGCGCGTCTGTTGGTTCTGGGACTTCTTGGTTGTGGGGTTTGAAAGCATCGCGTATTAAGGATGCATAGAATGTCGGGTCTTCCGCCATTACGCGGTGCAGTGTTAACTGTTGCTCGCGGTATCCGAATAGAGGAAGATAGGCATACTCACGCTTAGCGATCTCGGTAATGGATACCTCAGTGCGTTGCTGAAGCGCTCCCAAGATTTGCTCAATTTCAAAAACGAAATTACTGTTGATCTGTTCGTGAGAAGCATTCAACTCGCTTATAGCGGAGTCCAGAATCTTGAATAGAGTCTCACTCGACAGATCGCCAACGTTCAGAGCAAATGCATGAATCGCAGCGGTTGCGCGACCTACGCTGACATAGCTTTTCGCGACCAACTCTGCGTCCTCTGTACTTAAGCCGCGAGGAGCCCACGGTCTCTTGCGCTCCCAATAGATTCGGTTGACATCATCCCCCAACGAGGCCACAAAGTCCCAAGTAGTACGCTTGTCTTGCCAATTAATTACTAGATTTGCGAATTGCAAGTCTGTCCAAGTGCGCTCTCGCTTCAATAAATCAATTTCGTCATACCAACCTTTGCCTATCTTGCGCTCAGCCTCGGCACTCAACACACTCGCGAACAATGCCAAGCGGTCGCCTTTGTCCATCGCTGCGTCTACGAGTGTTCGAAAGTCTTGAATGGTCGTGAGAACTGCCCCGCAAGCTATTCCCACAAGTTCCGGGTGCTTCGATGCATTGGCGAGATCAAGAAGCAAACTTAAGCCGCCAGTTTTGAGGAGATCGCGAATCGTGCTCTCACGAGTTTTTTCCGGAAGGTCGTAAGGCCATTTGGCCTCTTGAGGCATCGCAGGATTCCATTCATTGAAGAGCCAAACAATCCGAGCAATGGGATCAGCAGGTTCAAAAGCCGCTACTAATCGATAAAAAGGTTCTAGGTCTTTCGCCTTCAGCGCCCATTCAGCGGTTGGGAACGCCATGTGGTGGGCGACGAAGCTTCTCAGGGCCGTCCAAATAACCATTCGCTTTTCGCCATCCAATCGCCCTCCTAAGCGCTCCAGAAGTTCGGCTGCGCGAACTCTCTGCGTTTCCTCAAACTGCGACATTTCCTTGATCAGTTGGACCCATCGTTCAGGATTCTCGCCCGCTAAAGAGATCGCACGTTCGACTATTCCACGCCTCCCGTCTGCCACAAGGCCATATGTGAGCGTTTCGCGTTCCGATGCCCCCGCTTCTAGATAGCGCGGTTTCGCGGTCGGAAATGCAACTTCATGTAAACCAGGAAGAAGCTTCATTAACAACTGCCATCCGATTTCCGGTTCCTCCGCAATGATTTGATCCAAGGCCGCCATGCGCTGGACCAGAGTGGCATTTGTACCCGGATGCCACGGCAAGAGGATCTCGCGCAGGCTGTTCAATCGGCGGCTTGGTTAATTTCCTCCAGGATCAACCCGCGCGAGCTTTGCAAGTGTTAGGGCTGAATCCGACAAATACTTCGGGTCCCAAGCTAAAGCTTCCAGCGCCCACAACAGCCCGGTGTGGGGACTGCGCGAAAGAAAAGGGTCTTTGTCCTGAAATATTGGTGCGAGGGTCTTACCGTCGCCCCCGAGCATCTGCCCGAGGGCCAGCAACAAAGGGCGTGGGGCCGCCTCCATGAGGATCGGCAATTCTTCATACAGGCTCGCCATTCGCCGATAGTCGGTCGCCAGACCAGGCAGCTCAGCGACCAATTGGTTCACAAACTGATCGGGAGCAACTCCAGTGTTAGTCACGCCAAGTGGACCGTGTAAAATCGCAACTATGCGAAACGTTCTCGCGACGCCATCTCGTAGCCACTTGGAATGTTGGAAGTTCTTTCCGTAGATTTCACTATACAGTCGCTCAGAATCCGGAAGATCAAGACGAGGGTCTGTCTCGCTAAAAACGGTGGTAGCGACAGCGCGAAGCCTATCGAAATCTCTTCTGCTGACTAGTCGACCGAGGTAGTTAAACGCGTCAATAGGGCTCGTACTTGCCAGGCATCGGCTTCTTTGATGAGTGGTGAATCTGGTATCTGAAGGAACGCGAGCAGTTTTTCTTCGTATTCGGAGTATTCCGTGACACCAGCAAGTGCTGCGATTGCGCGCTTGTCATGATTCGACTTGTCGCTCCAACTTCCCGCCAACACTGCTGGGATGAGGTTGCGATTTCCCGCCGATGGAATTGCGCTTGCGACGCTTGCAATCTGCTTTCAAGAATCGTCACACTACGCCCACATTTCAGCGCCAACTCTCTGGCCTTCTCCTCTGGCAAGCCCATCGTCTTTATCGCCGCAGCGAGGCCGTGAAGAGTTTGCTGTTCCAGAAGATTTGCACTTCCCCCCGTTGGATTGTCTCGACCGACTGGGACAATGACAATATTGCGTTGCGAAAGCATTCCTGCGATGGTGCTGGCATCAGGTCGTAGCAACAAAATAAGATTCTCAAGATGCTCAAGTTGCCTCGCGCTGTCTGGGGTATCGATGATCAGTGTGCGATCCTCAATAAAGCGACGCACATCAGGTTCCGCTTTCCGAATCGCTGCAACGGCAAAAGCAACAACTTCTTCAGTAGAATCGCCTTGCCATACGTGACTCGTTGGGCCTGATCTCATCTGGCTGAGAATGGTATTCATCTGGCTGACCCGATCGGCCAGCAAAACATCTTCCGTCAAGTCGGGCGCGAATTGTCTCGCATACTCTCTCCAGAATTGATCCGTGCTGTGAACTCCGCTAGGAGGCATCACACGCAAATCTCGCGCTAGGCGAAATCCGACAGCCTGACAGAGGTACAGCCAGTCCTCCAAAGCGAGCGCATCGACAACTCTAACGTCGTTCCAAACTCCCTCGGCTCGCCTCTCTGCCGCCCATACTTCCGCTTCTGCCCAAAATCGAGGGGTTACGAAAACAAATGTGGCTTTCGACTTGTCAATTGGTTCGGCTTTTGCTGATCGAGCGGCGTAGTCCTTGTTGGCTTTGGTCTTTGGGTCTTCGCTGGTTCCAAACTCCCAACCAGATTCTCCTTCTGGAACGTAAGGTTGTGCTCCCGACGACACCAGATGACCGTCCCAGCCCGGCTTCTGGGAGGAATCGCCAGTGAGAAATCTAATTGAACTGATATCGGCCGCTGAAGCTTGGATTAGGTCGGCGACGAGTTGAATAATGTCACTTCGAGAAGCGATTGTTTCCGCCGAGCGTTCCAAATCTAGAGCTATGATCCACTTCACGAACGTACCCTCCCGCTCAATCTCGAAGGTTGTGCCAAGCTGACAATAACCTAAAGAGGAAATTATAAGTTACGCTCTGAAGAGACCTGTGTGTAGCCCACCTAGAGGTCCACCGTCTGAATAGCAACCAGTTTCGCAAGTGCCTGCCAATGCCTCGGATGCGGGCGATGGCCATCGCGAATGCAAGCAGCGTATTGGCGAGTTACACCGATCGTTTTCGCGATCTCCGTTGCAGATACATTTGCAAGTGCTGGTTGAACTTTCTCGGAATACACCTGTTCTGTGAGCCATGCCGGTTGCGTCGAAGGATTCCACGCTGCCTTTGCTTGTGCGTGCTTGCGGTGCGTTTCCGACTCTTTTGCGATGGCCTCAGGAGTGTGTCCGGACTTGCCCGGCTCGTGCTACTTCTACTATGCGCTCGGTAGCGATCTGAAGATCGCACTTCTTACAGTGTTTCGAATCGCCTTCAATTCTCTTACCACAGCCGCGGCAGAGACGTTCCGGTTTTGGTGCTTTGGCTGTAGGAAGAGGCTCGCGTCCTTTTGCCAAACGGCGATGCTGCTGCGTAAGGGGAGTGGAAAGTCTACGTTCGCTCCTTGCTGGTGACGTTGAGTCCCACAAAGTCTTTGCTACGTACTCAGCCCACGGTGCCAAGAGTCTTCCCCATGTGGGAGCGGTTTCACTCAGCTTGGCGCAGAAGTGAGACTTCAATCTGCAATTTCCAGTTGCAGTTTCGAAATCGGAGCGGCGAAGTGGTTCCCGCGTGATCCAGTGCAATACCCATCTTTCTACTTCCGGTCGCGCAGGTTCGAGGACATCTAGAGCTAGCGAGTCTCGGTTCGGAGTGTCAGTGTGTAAGCCCAAGCCTAGACCAGGATCGAGGCCCAGGGAGGCAAGCGCCCGTCTGCTTTCTGATTCAAGCAAGGCGAAGCAATAATTGAGGATCGCGTGAACGGGCGTTATTGCGAGACGCGGCCCACCTGACAATGGGGAGTGCCTGCTGCTAACTGTGTGCCAGCGCTGGAACTGGGTAAATCGGCCTTCGGCCATATCACCTGAATATTCCGCCACGCCGTAAAGTAGACGACTGCAGCGTGAAATTAGGCGGATCGCGTCTGGACTGTCTGCACTAGTCAATTTCTCGCGGAAGTGTGAAATCTGTTGTGCGGTAATGGAATCCTGCATGCCCTCGCGTACCGCAAGTTCTTGACCTACCAATTTTGCGTCGATCAGTTTTCGTGAAATGTCGAGTCCGACAATATTGCCAAACGCCAGAGCTTGGGCACGACGCAGCCTGGCATCGCTGGGAGCTGTCGGACCCGTTACGAACAGGACTTTCCCGTTGCGATTCAGCATTACAAATGAAACGCCGACATCTGCGAGCCATTTGAGGGCACTTAGGGTGGCGAAACCGTCCTCCGAGATGCAAACCAATCGTTTTAGCCCCTGACCCACACGAGCGAGTCTGATTTTAGTCGGTCGGGACCGATGCCGTCTTCAATTTCGAGATGGCCGGACTGCACCCGGATGCGTATACCGAAACCATTCAGCGTGAGAACACCACTCTTGGGAATTGTGGATTTGCTGGAAACGATAGATTGAGATACGTTCACCGAAGCTGCCATTGGAGATGTCTCCTTTTGGTGGTCAGGGCTTGTCGGCTGCTCGAACAGTTCGGCAGGCCCGCTCTATTGTTGTCGCTGGCTGAAATTGTTTCTGTAATAACGGCGCATATACTCTCGCCGGTGGGCTTTCCATGCATCACTCTGCGTGTAGTTCTTTTGCTGACACTGCGTCGAGCAAAATGTTTGGTGTCGAAATCTCGCAAACAACCATTTCTGGCACTGTGCACATCGCCGCAAACGACTAAGGTCACCAGTCTGGGTCAGCTTGAGAATTAACTCTCAGCGCTTCGGGTGCAGTCATCCTGAGCCGTCTTTCCCGTTGTGAGTCATCACCTCTCCACCAGGCAGCCCACGTGCTCGGACCCTTACCCCCTCCGCCCATCACAACTTCTGCGCGCGGCGTGAATCGGTAACGGGATAGTTCTCTTTCAAGCAATGCTCTGTGTTTTTCAATTTCCCAGTGGAGCTTGTACTTATCTGGCTTGGACTTTTTCCATTCCACCGCAGCAATCATCGGCTCTTCAGGCGCGAGCGGTCTTGTCATCTCCTCGATTTCCAGCATCATTTCGAGGATTACCACAATCTTCTTGCCCGGACGCGTCTCTGCCTTATTGAAGGAAGCCGATTAGGTCGCTCGTCAAGGTCGCTGAGGGAGGAAGACCGCCCTCGATGTGGACTCGCGACAAACGTTTTAGCTTTCTCTCCGAATCTAACATATGGCTATAGGACCAAGCCTCGGTATTAATTATATTTGCAGATCTGGAGGGTCGCAAGGTAATTTTCGACGGCAGGAGGAACCCAATGTCATCCAGTCGAAAACAGGCTCAACGATCCAATCATCCTAAAACAAAGAACACAAAGCAGAATGAACGCTCAACCGCACGTGACGGAGCTACCTATCAACGCGCTCTCGCCCTACTCTCCGACTTGCGACGTGGGGTTGGTTCCTATAGCGAACTCTTGCGGAAGCACCGCCTACAGGGCCGTACGGCTCGCAAGTACCTAGGGCGCGACCTAATCGGTGGTACTCGCGGTAAACGAGTTCGCGCTAGCAAGTCAGACAGGCGTTTACGCCAACTCCCTTTCCGACTTCTGACGGAGATATTTACATCCAAACGCGAAATTCGAAGGATGCGACCCGCCTCTCCGAATACTTCCACGACCGCGAAATGCTCCTTTACGGCAAGCTTCGCGCTTACGACTTTATGGCCAAATGGCGAGGCGTGCGAGTTGCCGGTCGGGAACTTTTCGCAGAGACAAATGCAATCTTTCAGATGGCGGACGATGATTTATTGAAGGTAGAAAATTTATACGACAGCACAGGTGGAGAACGTTGATTGGACGCAACGCCAAATCGGCCCTTCGACGGGCCCGCCAGCTAGCACGTCCGCCGCGTAAGGTTTGCCCCCTTCGCCTAGAGGCCGACCATATCGGCGGACGCAACCATGTTCCTCACTTGACCGTCGCTTTGTGCGAACTTCATCACGCCCAGCTCACGGAAGAGCGTTTAGCTGCCGGTGCGGAAATGAAGAAGCAGCCGAACACAATCAAGTCCGTCGAAATGGCGCTGCGTTCACTTGCCGTTACGGGGCGTGCCATGGCCTGGGCTCTCGACAAGCTCTCCGAGGCGCTGGAATTCTGCGCGGAAAGACTGAAAAGGACACGGTCCTAACAACCGAGACCATATGACGGACAGGTTAGATCTCTTTTTTCGTGGACATACGATCCCCGAAATTGGTCCGAATGTAGGCTGGAGGCCAGAGAATGCGACCGTTCCGAAGCATGCGCTCATTTTTCATTGTGCAACAACGAATGACGAACGTCGGGACCCACTTGTCGGTGCCTACATTTGCGCCGAATTGAGAGATGGGAACTATGTCGCCGAGGAAATCGGGCTCTTTCACCGTGATGGTCACCCTGACGAGCTGCGGATACTGAAGCGCTTCGCGGAGGACAGTGTTTATGAGCTCGGAACGCTAGCAGAATTCCGTCGAAAGATTTTCTTGAAGTATCTCAAAGCAGGTGCACTCATAGTCGCGTACGATGCCCCGTTTCAGATCAGCCGGATTGCGGTGAAGTCGAATAAATCCTTGAAGCGACGGCATGCCTTCTCGTTCTACTTCCGTCGATTTCACGACAAGAAAACGGGCACGATACGACCCAGCGGCTTCGAGCCGGGACTCTTGATTGAGAGCATCGACGCAGCGAAAGCCATTTATCGCCCGATTAAGTATAAGTTTCACGAACAGGATGCCGAGCTAGACGAAGAACAAGGGGGTTCAAGTGTCCATGTTCTCGACTTGAAGACGCTGACTGCGGTTCTAACCGGAGAAATCTATACCCTGCAAACCGCCTGCGAAGTATTCGGGGCCCCCGCCAGCAAGGCACGCCGCACATCTTTCCAAGTCACAAAACCCGTAATCGAGCGACTAATAAGGGACATAACCGGTGAACTCGAACTGCTGAATCGCCTCCAACACGAACTCGAACAGCATCCAGTCGACCTGGTACCCGAACGCTGCTACTCACCTGCGACGTTACCCAAGGCCTATTTCTTCGCGATGGGAATACAGCCCCCGCAGGAAAAATTCAAAATTCCGGACCAGATCAACGGGATCGCAGCACAGGCGTTTTTCGCCGGGCGTGCAGAATGTTTAATTCGGCGAACACCCGTACCCGTAACCTATGTCGATTTCCATGCGCAATTTCCAGCGGTGAGCAAGCTGATCGATTGCCGGGAAATAATGTGTGCCGAGAGCCTGGATTTTTCTGACTTCACCGCCGATGCGCGGGACATGCTGGAACGAGCACGCATGGATGATTGTTTCCGGCTCGAATTCTGGAGACAACTTCGCTGGTTCGCGCTCGTAGCGCCCTGTGAGGATGTCGTCCCGATACGGGCAAAATTTGGAAAGCGCGCGGAATCAGACCCGACGCTGGGATGGGATTTTCTTACGTCGAAGGAACCCATTTGGCTTACGGGGTCGGACGTAATCGCCGCGAAACTGATCACGGGAAAACCTCTCAAAATCTTGAAGGCCATTCAGGCTATCCCGCGCGGAGTGCAATCGGGACTACAGCCGGTGAAGCTTCATAATCATCTCGAAGTAGATCCCATTCGTGACGACTTAGCTGTGAAGCTGGTCGAATTGCGAACTTGGCTGAAAAACAAAAATCCAAAGCTGGCGGCCGGATTGAAGGTGGGAGCGAACAGCGCCGCCTTCGGCCTCCTGTGCCAGCTGAACGTCAAGGACTTGGATTCGCCTTGCGCGCTCCACGTTTTTTCGGGGGAAGCGAGCTATCGCACTCCTGCAGCAAAAGTCTGGGAGCAACCAGCCGATCTCTATTGCCCGGTGATCGCTTCTCTTGTAACGGGCGGGTCGCATTTGTTGTGCGCCATGCTGGAGTGCGCGGTGCGCGACGCGGGAGGCCACATCGCAGCGATGGATACCGACAGCGCGATGATTGTTTCAACCAAGGATGGCGGCTTGGTTCCGTGCGTGGGCGGCCCAGCTACGTTAGCGGAATACCAATTGCCGGGCGGCAACGCGGCGATTCGGGCGCTTTCTTATGCTGAGGTGGATCGCATCCGCGAGCGTTTCGAGGCTCTGAACCCTTGGAGCGGAGTTCCATTCCTAAAATTAGAGAAGGAGAACTTCAGCACAGATGGCGAGCGCCGCCAGCTTTCGCGTATTGCATCTCAGCGAAGTTGTACTGTCTCTTTAACCTGGACGAAGACAGTTTGCTAGTTCGCAAACCTTCCGGCCACGGCCTTGGATTCTTACAGGCGCCCTACAGTGTGGCTGGCTGGAAGAGAAAGACGGGGCGGAAGTGGGAAGAGAACTTGCCTCCGTGGATCTTCGAAGCTTGGCATTACATCGTTTCGCGTGAACTGGGCCTTCCGCATAAGTCTCCGCGCTGGTTGAAGCAGCCTGCGGCCATGGCGGTACCTCTCACTACACCTCAAGTGCTTGAGCGGCTCGGTCATTTTAAGGATGAACTCCGCCCGTTCACCGTCGTAACGGTTCCATTCCCAAAAAAGGAAATCGGTCTACTGTGGAAGGGGTACTTCGTCATGCCCTTCACGGAAAGGCTCGATGATCTGCACGGGCGACCATTGGTCAATGTCGTCAGCGGTGAAACTTTCTTCATTCACGATGCGAATGCATCTACACTTTCCAAGCCGCAAGGGTGGCTTTCCCTGCGAACGATGGAGGACGAGATTAATCGCATCCTGGCCAGAGCCGAATCGAAGTTCTGCACTCCCAACGGCAGCACATGCACGAGTAAGACACTCGGTCTCCTAGTGCGTAGGCATATCGTGGCGGGTGAGTTTCATTACATTGGTAAAGAGGCGTCTACTCGTTGGGCAGGTGGCCCCGATCTGTCGATGATGGACGAAGCAGCAGAACTGGACTCTACGCACGAAACCTTTCGGGAATACGAGAGAATCGTTGACTCAAAATATCTGGACAAGATCCGGGCTCAAGCGAAGCACTTTTCGACCAAGCGTTTGTCTCGCAAGTCCGGACTTGCAGAGGACACGATACGAAGGTTCAAGAACGGCAAAAACAGTATTAGGCCACTTTCCCTGAAGAAACTAACGAAGACCATTCACCACCTGCAAAACTAAAGAGCTGTCGCTACCGCCTTTACTCCCTCCCGACGACAGTGTCATAAAGGCCATAATAGGAAAGCCCTTCGTGGCTCTCGATGCCCGTGTATCGCAGCGAGGCGTCCTCGTAGCGTCGGAATGCCAGCACTGCCTGGTTCATTTGTTCGGTATTAAATACTTTGAGATCGACGAGCAAATGAAAGTCTTTCACGGTCAGGCCGGTAACTCCCAAAAACAACTCGGGTTCTATCTTCGTGATCACATCCTTCAGCTTGTTCTCACGAAAATCGGTCAAGTACATGAACGCTGGAATGCGCGTCGCGAACTTGATCAGCTTTTCCTGCACCAGCTTTCGTTTGGACTTGTATTCCTTCTCTTCCGCCGTGAGCTGGGCCTTCTCTTTGGCGGTCAGGTCCTTTTCCTTGGCCTTGTTCTTGAGTTCCTTGACCTTCTCGCTCTTGTTGATGATGGTCTCGATAATGTTGTCACCCAACGCGCGCCATCCCTCGATCCGTTCGACTGCGGCCATGGCCTCCGCGCTGTCGAGCACACGGCGCAGCGTGGCATTGTCCACGTTCACCAGGGCCGCGCTCTCCCATTTTTTCGCCAGCAGTGTGGCCGAGGTGCCTGTCATCGCGGTGTCCAGAATGTCACCAGCATCGATTTGAACCATGTTTGCGCCATCGTAGGCGAGCACCGGCAGGAAAGAGGTAAGGTCTCTGACGGCCTGTTCTGGATTCGATACGTTTGGTGAGAGCCCAACAGCGTAGTCTTTGAGCTGGCAAAGCGCACGCGTTGGGGCGAAGTCGAACACAAGGCAAGCAGGTTTTAGGATTTCTTCCTCATTCGGGTTGGTACCATTCGGGTTGAGAATGGACCACGGCGATTGCACGCGGAAGGCAGATTGAAAATAGGTTTCAGGACTTTTCAGGTTACGCAACATGAGGATCGAAGACCATTGGGGTATGGTGATGCCGGTTGTCAGCTTGCCGCATGACAACGTGATGGTCTTGGTTTCGAATCCGCTCCCGATCGCCTCTCGCACCGGAGGCAGCGCCTTTGGCCCGATACCCGCCGATGGCCCGGCAGCGGCGATGACTTTGTACTCGTGCCAGAAGACATTCTGCTTCTCGCTGAGGAGATTCTTCATCGCGTGGCAACCGGCAACATTGGGTAGGAACCAAAATGAGTGCTGCAAGTACTGAAGCAGCCGCGCATTCCCGTAAGGGAATGGGGCTTGCGAACCCGTCTTTAGGTGTTCAACCTCCTTTGGGATGCGCTGGCCCCGAACAATATCGAGCCACTTCTGCACATCGTTCTTGTGCTTGAATTGTGCGCTCTTCGCAGTCCCTGTAGCCGAGAAAAATTCATTTAGGTCGAACTCGTCGAACTCTCCGCCGCTGGCGACCGCCAGGAGTTCCTCCGGCATCTTGTAAGTAAGCAGGCGCATCTGCGGCAACGCGCCATAAGGATTCCACTTGCTCGGATTCTCAACGGCAAACTCTTGCTTGGCGCGCTGCTCATCGGTGTACGTCCAGTTGAAGATCTGTTCCTCAATAAACTCTCCGGTGGCTAGCGCGCGAAATGGTGTGCCTGAGAGGTAGAGGTAGGCCTTGGTTGTGATGGGCAGAAACTCGACTTCCTTCTCCGAGAGCTCTCCGAGATTCTTTTTTACATCCTCTAGTCCCGCGCTCCATTCGAGCTGGGTTTCTTTCCGAGCAACTATCTCGTCTTCACCTTCGAACAGTTCCTGAGCAGTTTCCCGCCATGCACCGAAGTGGTACTCGTCGAAGACTACAAGATCCCAATTGACGGCATGAAGCCATTCATTTTTGGCCTTGATGTTCCCAACCGCGTCGCGGCCCAGAAGGTCTTGAAAAGAGCCGAAATAAACAACAGGCTTCTTCGGGTCGACTTCCGTGGGATCGAGGTCGGAGTTGCGTGAAAGGTACTGCCAGCCGTCAAAATCCTTATGATTTTCGAGGTCCGTCTGCCAAGCATCTTCCACCGCGGGCTTGAAGGTCACCACCAGCACCTTCCTGGCGTTGAGCTTTTTGGCGAGTTGGTAGGTGGTAAAGGTCTTGCCGAAGCGCATCTTCGCGTTCCACAAAAAACGCGGGACGGCCTTTTTATCTTCTGCCCAGCGAGAGTGATAGTAGGCGTGCGTCAACTTCACCGCTTCGGCCTGCTCGCGCCGCATCTTGAAATCCTGGTGATGCGTGCCCGTGAACCGCTGCCCGGTGCGCAGTTCGGTCAGCACGGTCTTCACGTCCCGGAGGGAGCAGCGCATCCATTCCAGTTCGGCGCGTACGAAGTTTTTTCTGGCGAGAGCGTCGCGTACGTGGTGATCGCTGAAGATAGTGCCGTCATCGCTCTCGGCGGATTCGTCCAGTACGATCTTGTAGTTTTTGATGGCAGCGGTTTTGAGTTGCTCGGCGATGCGCTGCTTCACATCGCGCGTTGTCTGGCCAATCTTGAGGAGACCCTCGTGTGCCTTGTCGTCGATGGAGTAGGCGTAGATGCGAGGCCGCGCCGCTGGCTTCGGCGAGAGAATCTCGTCAATGGGTTTACTCATCGTCGTCTTCGTCTATGGCAGGTTCATCGAACAGTTCGTCGTTGATTTCCATCGGGCGCACAATTCCTTCAATGAACGCGATCTCGCTTGCGGTAAGGCCATACTTTTTATAAAGATCCCCGTCTGTCCACGACCTCGTCCACTTCTGAGCCGGAACGAAGGTGTAAACCTTGCGGGTTACATGCTGTGAGGGTTTGTGGAGGAGGATAAGAAAACGAGTGAGGCGGCAACAAAGGTAGGACAGGACACTTTCTGCTTCACTTCTCGAATTTAACGGGCCAATGCACAGATAGGTCTCCGATGAGATGGAACCGGGCTCGCCAATAAATGGCGTGCTGATGATCCGGTGCGGGTAGGTGTCTCTGTTGCCGGTGCCCGGCGCGGCGTAGCCGGCAAATATTTTCCATCTGTCGATCAGATCAGCACCGGTTGATATTGATTTCCTTGGTATGTATCCTCTGCCGCCGTTCCGATAGACCAGAAGATCACCTGAGTTCTTCTTTACCTTTCCCGTGAAGCTGGTCGTGAGACCGAAAGGTTTTCGCGAACTAACCAGTTGGTCGAATCGCTTTTCGTCGGGTAGTAACAGTGAATGCTCTCCGCTCTTCGTATTTTCGACTGCGGCGACCTTCTTAAGAATCGACAGTCCTTCATTGAAACGGATAAATACGTCTGCGCCCTCTTGAAGTAGCGGGCGAGTGCTTGTCGAGACCGGCCAGTCTTTGAAATGCGTGCTGACTCGGCATAGTCCAGGATTGTCTCGGTCCCAAAGAAAGAAGTTAACGCCGCCCTTGAGCCCGACGCCGGGAAAGACGTCCGCCGCGCTGAGGTAGTCGTCAATCGAGCGCACGCGATTGTCCGTGAGCATCGACTGCCTGAACTCGTCCAGCCCCTTTCCGCCTGCGAACCAGCGAGAGGGAATAACCATGGACAAAAAGCGTGCGTCGAGCTTCTTGGCTTGCTGGACGAACAATTGGTAAATCGGCGCGGCGCTCGTTCCAAAACCGCCGTCGTCTAACTGGTACGGCGGGTTCCCGATTATTACGTCAAACTGCATACCGCCTCCAAAAATCTCGCGCATCCGAGTCTTGATATCTTCGGTGTGAATAAACGCGTAGGCATGGGTCTCCAGCTCTTCTCCGCGATCGAATGTCTTTTGGCTTGCCCCGCAAAATTTGCACTTGCCATCTGCCCACGTGTGTTGTGTCCGCTTGAACCAGACGTTCCCATCATCACTGTCAAAGCCTTTGGCAATCGAGTGCGGACCCTTGGCGTGTTTCGAACAATAGACGCTACGCCGCGCCAGCATCGCCGTGAGATTCGTAATGCCGATGCCGAACACCTGCCGGGTCAGAATATGGTCGACGCGCTTCTGACGATCGGGAATCTCGGCCGCCAAACCTTTCTCAAGGCGGCTGACGACCTCCCGCAGAAACACGCCCGACTTCGTGCACGGATCGAGAAACCGAACCGAACGATTCGCCCAGAGGTTTGCTCCGCCGTTGCGTGCCGCCCAGGCCTCGGCCAATGTATCGAGCATGCGGTTAGCGAACGCGGGCGGGGTGAATACCTCGTCGTTCGAAAGATTGGCGATGCAGGTCAACACATCCGGATTGCGTCCGCGCAGCGAAAAACTGACCTGCTCGCTCATATCGCCTTTCCAAGGCTGCCGTCAAACGCCGAAGAAGCAAGCTCGCGAGCGTGGGCCGGCGGATACTCTTTGAGAGGCGTAAACACCTCATGCTTGCCGAGCTGGGAAAAGAGTGTGCCTTCACGGCTGAAAGAAGACATCTGCGCCATCGCGTCAAAACGGAAATCGCGCCGCTGGAACTTGCCTCTGCCTAGGTAGCCCCACTCGGCAAAGGTGATGGGCTGGCCGTCGTCGGTGAGCATGGTCAGCGCGTCGCCATGCACGAGATTCTGGGAAAGTACATAAGACGCGGCCCCGTAGAATTCGTCCGCCTCATCCAGGTTCAGATAGTCCGCGAAAACGTCCAGCATGTTCGCGCGGCACTCGGCGATGTTGTCCGCTAAAAGTTCGATCCCGTAAGTGCACATCACCGCCAGCAAGGCGTAATGCCGCTTCTCGAACTCCGACTTGGCGTACTTCGCTTCAACAGCGGCCAGTTTGCGCTGCAAGACGGGAACAAGAAAGTTCCCGCTTCCGCAGGCGGGCTCCAGAAAACGAGAGTCGATGCGCTCGCTCTCGCCCTTTACTAGGTCAAGCATCTTTTCGACCAGCCAAGGAGGCGTAAACACTTCGCCGTGGTCTGCAACGCGCTTTTTGGATTTGATCAAATTCATAGGTAACGGCTTGCTATCTCGACCTGCAGCTTGTGGCGGGGTCAGCGGCGACCTCCTGCACATCGCATCCGCATACACACAATAAGATAGCGCATCAAGACACTGTAATCCTCAACTGATGCTACACGCCATCACAGCCAGTGCCAGCAGAAGGGCTTCCGGATACTCTGCCGTCCGGGAGGTTCACCACAATCATGCAAACTTGGAATCGGGATAAGCTTTACGCGGAGGTCTGGGAACGCCCGCAAGTCAAAGTTGCAGCGAAGTACGGAATTTCAGCTGTGATGCCACAATCATGGAAATTTGGAATCGAGAAGAGCTTCTACAGCCTTTGTTAGGTTTTACTTTCGCCTAGTGTTCGCCTAGGTGTATGCTTTCAAGTAAAGCCTCTTTTGAAGCGGCAGTTCGCAACGGAGTTTGTTGTCCCGATTTCATCGAGTAACAGCCTTCTGACGCTCCCAAACCGGCTATTTTTTCATTCTTAGGAGAACTTGATGCCCGAGATATCACTAACAGATTTTGTCGATTTTTCGATTAGCACGCCGCACCGACAACTTAGCAAGGTGCGCGAGATCGCGAATCGTGGTCCCTACGATCCGAGATTCGATTTCTGGAAACCGATGCGAGAGTGTATCCAGGACCACGCCGACGACGAGGGGTGGGGAACTATGCTGGCCGACCTTACTGACCCGAAGAAAAAGAAGCGCTACCCGGGGACGGCGAAAATGTACCGTAAGTTCGTTGCCAAACAGAATGATCTGAAGTGGTTCAAGCCACCTGCCGGAACCTGGTCCTACCAGGGACTCGTCGTTCGGGTCAACCCGGAACTCGGGCTAGAACTTGGCGACCATAAACACGTAGTCAAGCTCTACTTCAAGGATGAAAAGCTGACGAAACCAAGGCTCAAGGTCGTGTTCGAGATGATACGCTTGGGACTTAAATTGCAGGATGGAATTGTCCCGGCGGTTCTTGACATTGCTAAAGGACGGCTCATCCTGCCCAAGGGACCGGATGACAATTTACTGCCTTTGTTAGAGGCTCAGGCGCTCGCTTTCGTTCACCTATGGAAGGCCGTTAACCCGGACAAACTCTGAGCGTTCTGTGCCAGAGGATTAAGGGAGCGGGAGGCCACTCTGAACCGAGGCAGCAACCAATACAACTGTGCGCCTTTCCACATCAGATACACGGCCAGCGCCGCGCCAGCGCCGAAACAATTCAACGCGCTCAGTTGAATAGGCCGGGGGCGGGGCGGGGGCTTTGACGTGAAGTTCACGCGCAGCTAGCTCAACGTCAACTCAGCTCAACTCAGCGACCCGCGCGCCAACGTTCATGCACGCAAACGAGAACTCAACTCCACTCCACGCCCCAGCGCCCAGCAAATTTAACGTTCACGTTCACGTTTACTATTCAGTAACGGGGCGCGATTTGAGGGTCAAGTTCCCTCCTCCCCTTCCTGCCAATTCTTGAAGAGCCCCAGTACGTAAGATCCTGAAGGGAAGGACACCAAGAGATCAGCGCGAAGAAGCACTAAGGAAAATCGGCTTCACCATTGCTTCAATCCTGGCAGCCATCTCTTCAGCAGGGATCCGGTCGGTGGCTTGATACCAGCGGCGCGCCGCGCCGAAAATTGCCCATGCGGCCGTAGTTGCTAGCAACTCGGGATCGACTCCGGGTGCCATCGCGTGATCAGCGGCACCCTTCCGGAACATGTCTTCCACGACAGGAATGATCGAACCTTCGAGCGGCATCTTCGCCAACTGGCCAGGACAGCCTGTAGTCTCTGCGAGATAGTCACAGACGCCAAGCGCAATCGCTCGAAGTGCACCGTCGCAGTCTGTGAAGGATAGACCACGCCGCGCGATCAACTTGCCGAAGCGCTCGCCGGCCATTGCCTGCAGCAGAGCGTTTTTATCAGGGTAGTGGAGGTAGAACGTTGCCCGATTTAGGGTGGCCTCGTCGGCGATATCCTGGATCGAGATGTCGTCAAAGCTCTTGTGAATCAGCAGTTTGGCTAAGGCCTCCATCAGCATGTGGCGGCTGCGCACGATGCGCGGGTCCGTGGTTTCGGTCGAGCTATCGGTTTGAAGACTCTTGGGCATTGGACTTCTCAGCATAACTCCTTTCTCCGCATTAGATGCTTAAACAACACTCGTCGATTTATTTGAATCGACATATGTTGCTTACACATCAGTTGCTGTATAGGAGAACTCACTGCCATGCCCAAGCTTCTTCACATCGATTCGAGCCCACTCTATGGACGATCCGTCTCGCGCCAGCTAACCGGTGCGTTCGTTGCCCAATGGAAATCTTCTTACCCGAATGGAACGGTCATTTATCGCGACCTTAACGCAACAGAAATCCCGCCTATCAGCGCCGAATGGGTGGGAGCCGTGTACGCCCCGGAAGCGGCGCACACTCCACGGCAGAAGGAGTTGCTTTCTCTTTCGGATTCCTTGCTGGAGGAACTCGAGCAGGCCGATGAATACGTCTTTGGCGTGCCGATGCACAACTTCGGAGTGCCCTCCGTGCTGAAGCTTTGGATTGACCAGATTACCCGTGTCGGGAAGACGTTCTCCTATGCTGATGGGCAGCCGAAGGGCCTGATCATTGGCAAGAAGGCAACTTTCATCATTGCGACCGGTGGTATCTACGACGCCCAGACGCAGATGGCCTCATTCAACTTTGTGGAGCCGTATCTGCGATCGCTGTTTGGCTTTCTTGGACTGACGGATACGACCTTCCTGACCGCCGGTGGGACCATGGCGTTAAACCACGGGCAGGATCGTGATGCGTTTCTTGCGCCGCATCTTCAGGCCGTCCAAACGCACGTGCGGAGCCTAGAGGGAGTGACCGTATGAAGATTACTTCGACGGTTGCGCGCTATCTGCTGGGGCTGATGTTTACGGTGTTTGGGCTGAACGGATTTCTTCAATTTATTCATCAGCCGCCACCGCCGAATCCGCTGGCAATGCAGTTCCTGGTTGCGGTCAGCGCATCGCACTTTGCCGCATTTTTCTTCGCGGTCCAGGTGCTTGGCGGGCTGCTGCTGCTCTTCGGCTTTTTCGTGCCCCTGGCCCTGACAATGCTCGCTGCAGAGCTCTACAACATCCTTGCGTTTCACCTGACGATGGCACCGGGGAGCATCGCTCCCGCGCTGCTCGCATGCGTGTTGTGGATCTTGGTCTTCCTGCAGTACCGGGAAAGCTTTAACGGCATTTTCGGTGCGAGGCCTGCGACACGGGCATGAATTGCTTCGCAGTATTAGAGCACGGTGTTTTGTACTGCGATGTGTGGGATCAGGTTTCTATTGCCGTTCGTACCTCCTGATCTCGAATTGTCTCAACCATACCCAGTACCCTCCGAGAACTAGAAAAAATGAGAAGCTGAGAGCAAAAACAACAATATTTCACCAGGGTCAAACGACTAGCAAAGTGAAAGATGAGGTCAACATGACGGTCCCAAAGCAAATGACGAGACCCACGTCGTACGCAGGGTGCGACGATTTCCGCCAGGTGTTTGATGAAGACATCAACACACTCTACCAACTTGCGTTTCTGCTCACTGCGGATCATGAGAAGGCGGAGCAGTGTTTTGTCGCCGGACTGGACGACGCCATCAAAAGCAATCCGGTTTTCAAGGAATGGGCGCGCTCCTGGGCTCGGCGGATGGTGAGTCTAAACGCCGTGAGGGTTATCAATCCACGGCCAGCCGACGGAGATCATCGTGGTCGATCGACTTCTGGTCCGGCTGATACCAATGGCAAAGCGCTATCGGATGAGCAACAGCCGGAGATTGCAGCAATTCTTGGACTAAGGCCGTTCGAGCGTTTTGCCTACGTGATAACGGTTTTGGAGCGGTACTCCGACCAAGAGTGTTCTGTTCTTTTGGGCTGCACACGGCGGGACGTGCTTGCCGCGCGGGTTCGGGCGTTTAAGGCAGTGGGAAGCGCGATGGAAACGCGTTACCAGCGACTCTCCGGTGCCAGCCCAAAAAATCCGCCCATGCGCGAGCGCAGTTCCACACTTCAGTTGTTCGTTGAACCGCGGGCGGCAACTTCCTCGTAACGTAAGATAAGTTGTAGGAGTGCGGATCCGCAGAGCCGACCTCCCCATTTTTGACACTTCCGTTCCGGGCGCCCCACGGCGGCACGGTTCTGCCTCCTGCGCGTTGATTCCGACACGGTGGACGGTATTGCGTCTAAACCGCAAGTCGTATAGCGGAGTCGGGCCTCTGGCGGAACGCCTCCTACGAACCGTCTCTGAAGCCTTAGGGTACTCAAATGGCTTCGATTTCATGGTATCTCTGAGCTGGCCCGTTTCCACATCTGTTCTTACGTCCCCAGCACCGGGCCCAAGTGCGCCTTACAAGGGGACCGGTCCGTAGAACCGCTGATCGAAGGTAGAATGTCGGGCAGTCCTGCTTCGCCCGGTTTCGGCAAGCTGGGCGCGATGGTGGCTGGATGAATGATCTCTTCAAACACGCAGTTTCGCTTTCGCTATTCGGGAAGTGCGTTGCCGCAGTTGTTGGAATCTTTTTTATTCAAGGCTCGTTTCGCGTGCTCGAACAAACCCTGCCCCGGCGCTTTGGACGAGCCGATGCGCGCTATAAGGTTCGCAAGTTCCTCGTCTTTTCCGGTTACCTTTCGATTCTCCTTTTCCTCGCAATCCTCTTTGAAGATCGGCTGGGCCGCCTCAGCTTTGCCATTGGTGTCGTCGGCGCGGGTGTGGCAGTCGCTCTCCAGGACGTGGTGGCCAGCATTGCCGGTGCTTTCTCCATCGGTTTTTCAAAGCTGTATGCAGTGGGAGACAGAGTGCAGATCGGCGACACTCAAGGGGACGTGATCGACATCGGGCTGCTTCGCACCACCTTGATGGAAACGGGGAACTGGGTCAGCCGGGACTTGTACAACGGCCGGATCGCTCGCATCGCCAACAGCACGGTCTTGCGCGGCTCCGTTTTCAACTACTCGCAAGGTTTCCGGTTTGTTTGGGACGAGATTTACGTGCTGTTTAAAATCACCAGCGATTGCCAGCTTGCCAAAGCGATGCTTCTGCGGGCAGCCAACGAGGCGATTGGCGAATACCTGGTCGAGGCACAGAGCGCATGGAAATCGATGAGTGACAATTATCAAAGCGTAAATCCTCCGTTGGAACCTACCCTCGCACTCGTCGTAAATGCCGGATCGCTGGAATTTACCGTCAGCTACGTGGTCGACTACACGAACCGAACCGCTATGAAAGATCAGTTGTTCACGAAAATCGTAGAGGAAGTCGCAAATAGCGATGGGCGGCTCGAATGGGCATCGTCGGCAGTTATTCCCATGAGCCCGCCCGGCACCGGACACGACTCGAAGGCGCTTCTCCCGTCATCTTCGACGGTCGGCGCGGGCCACGCGGCAGATTCCCATTAGCGCCAGCCCACTCTTAGGCCAAACTGATGAGTGGGGGCAAACGCGCACACATTCGCAAAGAACACGAATGTATTGGGCACCTCGGAGTCCGGTCGAAATTCAATTAATGGCGAGTCGTCGAGACCCGCCATTTCGAGGTTCTCGAGTTGAATGAACCGCCAAATTGGGATAGGCAAGTGACCTCGCTACCCTCATCAACGACAAAGTACTGCCTATTCTCACGGCGAGCGAAAAGCAATGCGCCGGTACTATCACATCGGAATTGCCACTACTGAAGTGAAGCCTTGCTGACAGTGCTGTCGGCGCAATTCTATCGAGACGCGAGAGGGTCCCTTGGCGGGGGCGTGTGGACCGCTTTGGAACTTGCTGGAGCAGGGGGGCTCTAGTCTCGCCTGCTTACATAATGCGTAACACTCTGGTGAATCTCGGGGGCGGATGCGCAAGAGTGCAAAACATCCCGGTGCTATTGGAGTCCACCGGAAGGGCTGGCGAGTTCTACGGCAACGTCGGCCAGCGTGCTCAAGTCATTTTCAAGCTTCACGCTCGACTTCGTTGCGATGAGATTCACTGTTGGCGGCGGAAATGTTAAATCATGTCCCTTCGCCGGCTAAGCGTCTCCGAGTATGAGATGTAATAGTGCCTATCGCCAGAAATGCTACGCAAAAAAGAATCAACCCCACGGTTACTTAGCAAGCGGAACGTGCCGAAGTAAAACACTTCACGAGTTCGTCTTTGCTCAGAGTCCAGCTCTCATTCTTTTAGGGAGATTCAGCCCAAGGAGCGAACAATCGCCTTACCTTTCGGGAGCACATTTCAGAAGAACAGTTTTCGCCCTAGCCCCGCTATTTGCAAGCAAGGAACCTTTCATGATTCTTAACTAAATGGAAACATAACTTAACAACCCGGAAGCCTCAAAAGCGCTAAGTTAGCATCATCTCGAAGTGAAGTGTCCATCGACCGGAAACCAACCTAAGGAGTAAAGTGTGAAAATTTTGCACAGTTCAACCGAACCAGTGGTCGTCTTGCTGCTGGCCGGTGCCTTGTTTGTATCCTCTGGGTGTGGCAGTAGCGATAAAGCGCAGTTGCGAGCGATGGATGCGACCCCGCAAGAATCCGACATTGACGTTTCGCTGGATAGCAAGACTTTCGCTACTAACGTTGCGTACGGCACGGCTTCGGATTATAGTTCCGTGGGTTCAGGTTCCCACACTCTACAGGTCTATCCGCCGGGCGTCGCCACGGCTTACATCGACCAAACCATCAGTCTGACCTCGGGTGATAAGTACACCGTGCTGTCGGCCAATGTACTCTCGAGCGCTAACGCTTTGCTGTTGGTGGACAAGAAATCAGCGCCAGCGTCGAACACCGCCGAGTTGCGAATCGTCAATGCCTCGCCAGGCTTAGGAACTGTAGACGTTTACATAGTCTCGCCCGGCACGGACCTCAGCACCGTGTCGCCAACCGTCAGTGGGCTGGCCTTCGAGGCAGTTTCGACTTATCA
The DNA here is from genome assembly GCA_963846085.1 of uncultured Acidobacteriaceae bacterium. Taxonomy (GTDB): domain Bacteria; phylum Acidobacteriota; class Terriglobia; order Terriglobales; family Acidobacteriaceae; genus Acidiflorens. Next base: position 74,251 of record CAWJUN010000002.1, read on the forward strand.
GTCACTGACCGCGAGTACGGCGTACGAAGTCTATTTCACGCTTACGAATGCGAAAACTGCACAGATCGATAGTGGGCCGGTGACATACACCAACGCCGAGATTCGCACGATGGTTGCTCTGAATGGGGAGGCGGGCGGCTATACCCTCGCAATATTGAAAGACTTAAACTAGGCCACCTCTCTGGATGCACCCGCATTTTGCGGGAACCCCGGTATCTAGGCCATGTTTCGTAATACCGACAATGAACTGTTGGGCTCCGCGAAGTGCTGTCGGGCGTACGACGGAGCGACCGCAGGTCTAGGTTCCCCCTGGAGATTCATGGTGCACGGGTAAGCTTCAAAATTCTTGTCGGCTTTGCTCCTTACATGAAATGGGTAAACGAAAGAATCTAATAACACCGACCCAGAGTGTCGAAGGCACGTGGATGGTCCCGCGTTTTCAAAAGAAAATAGTTCACGTTCCATCTGTCTCGATAGGGGCCTCGAGACTCAAGGACAACGTGGGAGGAAATAAGATTCGAAGCGTTCCTATTGAACTCAGCATCTATTCGTGGCGCAGCGCCTCAATCGGGTCGAGACGTGCCGCGCGCTTGGCGGGCAAATATCCGAAGATAATGCCGATGGCCCCCGAGAATGCGAAGGCTATGACATTGATCTGTGGGTTAAATACGAATGGAATTTGCAGCACCCTGGAAAGAAGAAGAGAGGAGCTCATGGCTAGAACCAGTCCCACAATTCCGCCGACGGAGGACAGGGTGACAGCCTCGACCAGAAACTGCAGCATAACTTCGCGTTCCCTCGCGCCGATCGCGAGACGCGTGCCAATTTCGCGAGTGCGCTCAGTGACCGAAACCATCATCACGTTCATGATGCCAATGCCGCCAACGAGCAGACTGACCGCGGCCACGGCACCGAGCAGCGCCGTAAGCACGCGCGTTGCGCCAGACATTGTCTGGGCAATTTCCTTGGTATCGAGAACGTTGAAATCGTCCTGTGCGCCACCGGAGAGGTGGCGACGCTCGCGCAAAAGGGCTTCAACTTGTCTCTGCACCGTCTCCGTCGACCGGCCTTCATTCACAGATACCATCACGGAGCCCACGTCCTGCGAGCCCGACAGGCGCCGCTGAAGAGTGCGCAGGGGTATCACGATCGTGTCGTCCTGGTCTCGTCCCATCGAGGCCTGGCCCTTGGAAATGAGCAAGCCGATCACCTCGCAGGAAAAATTCTTCACGCGGATTTCGTTGCCGACCGCATCCTGAGTTCCAAAAAGATTCTTTCTTACCGTCTCGCCTAGGACGCAGACTGCCTTACCCGCACGCTCCTCCGCATCGGTGAATGTTCTTCCCAAGCTCAGATGCCAGCCTCCGGCGGGAAAGTAATCGTCCGTGGTTCCTGTGACCGAGGTTGCCCAGTTTTTTCCCGCCGATACGATCGTGACACTTTCACTCGCGGTGGGCGCAACTGCCTTGAGCCCGCCGATCTGCGAGCGGATGGCATCGGCATCGCTGAGCTTGAACGCTTGCGCGCTGGCGCCGGCGTTTCCTGCTCCGAAACGTTGACCGGGCATCACTATTAACAGATTGCTTCCCAAGCTCGCGATTTGATCCGAGACCGCCTTCGTGGCTCCGTTGCCAAGGGTAACCATGGTGACCACCGCCGAGACGCCTATCACAACGCCAAGCACGGTAAGAAAGGAGCGCAGGGCATTGCGCCGCATCTGTTTCAGCGCGAGCACTATGGTATTCCAGATCATCACCGCGCGCTCCGGGCGTGAGTATCGGACTCGATTGCGCCATCGACAAATCGAATAACGCGGTCGGCATAGCTTGCGATATCGGGATCGTGGGTGACCACAACGAGGGTGATGCCGCGGTTGCGGTTGAGCGAGCGGATCAATTCCATGATCTCGCGTCCACGTTGCGAGTCGAGGTTGCCGGTGGGCTCGTCAGCCAAGAGCACTAGTGGTTGCGTGACGAGCGCGCGACCCATCGCCACTCGTTGCTGCTGTCCGCCAGAAAGTTCAGCAGGCGTGTGCGTTTCCCAACCATTCAACCCCACCGAAGCAAGCGCCTGCCGAGCGACTTCACGCCGCTCGGAAGCAGGTTGACGCCGATAAAGCAGCGGCAATTCTACGTTCTCGAGCGCTGTAGTTCGCGCCAGCAAATTGAAATCCTGAAAGACAAAGCCGAGGAAATGCCTTCGCAACAGGGCGCGCTGGTCGCGCGACAACTTCCCGACCTGCACGCCCTGAAATTTATAGACGCCGGAGCTGGGAGTGTCCAAACACCCAAGCAAATTCATGACAGTGGATTTACCCGACCCGCTGGGGCCCATAATCGCGACGAACTCGCCTTGGACAATGCGGAGATCAATGCCCCGAAGCGCTGGAAACGCGGATCTTCCCTGGCCGTATGTTTTGGTTACACCCGTAAGCTCGATCAGCGCCTCATCTGTTAGCTGGAAGGCGATGTCATCCGACGGAATGCGATTTAGCGTGGCGTTCACTGTGTTCATTTTGGGTTCATCTTGCTGCGTTCATCTTGGAAGCAAGGCGTTGTCGGTAATCGCCTGCATGCCGTCTTTGAGATCTCCTCCTGTAATTTCGGTGAATCTACCATCGGTTACACCGACGGTGACTGGTATCGCCACGGGTTTCGCATCGACCAAGGTCCAGACTTGCTTTGAGATTCCTTTCCTTTCTGTCGGTGCGTCTTGCACCGATTTTCCGGCTGGAGGGTGGGGCAAAAGGCTGTCCATAAGGCCACCCCTCGGCGGCGCACCGGCGGGAGTGGCCGGTGTGAATCGGAGCGCCGCATTGGGGACAAGCAGGGCGTTGTCGCGGGTTACGGTGGCGATCTCGGCGGTAGCCGTCATACCCGGGCGCAGACTGAGGTCGTCATTCTTGACCTTCAGCACCGTGGAATAGGAAACCACATTGTTTTTTGTGGTCGAGCCGTAGGCCACGCGAGTGACGCGCGCGGAGTATTTGCGGCCGGGGTAAGCATCCACGGTGAAAGTAGCGGTCTGGCCCTCCTTGATTTCGCCCACATCCGCTTCATCGACATCGACTTTCAGATCCATTTGCCTCAGATCTTCGGCCACCGTAAACAACGTCGTCACCTGCAAACCAGCGGCAACCGTTTGTCCGGGCTCGGCCGCGCGCGAAAGCACCACGCCATTCACAGGTGACCGTATGGAAGCTTTGGAGAGATTGGTCTGATCAGAACTCAATGAGGCGCGCCCCTGATTCAGGTCCGCGCGCGCGCTAAGCACGTCCGCTTGCGCTCGGTCCAGCGTGGCCTGGGCGCTCTCCATTTCGGTTTTCGATGGAACCTTGCCGCCGGACAAATGCGAGACTTCCTGGTCTCGATCGAGGCTAGCTTGGTCCAGTTGTAACGTGGTTTCAGCCTGCGCAAGTTTGGCCTGGTATGAGGCCAGGACGGCTTGGGACTTGGTGATCTGATCCTGTAATTTTGAAACATCGAGCCGAGCCAGAACTTGACCTTTTGCTACGCGATCATTTTCCTGCACCATCACGGTTTCAATCGTGCCCGATTGTTCGCATCCGATATCGATCTTATTGGTGGGCGCTACATTTCCTGTCGCCGAGACGGTTACGTGCAAAGTGCCTCGGAGTACAGGCTCGGTCTCATAGAGCGGCAGTTGATTTTCCGAGCGCGAGGCCATGATACGGTATCCAACGATCGCGGCTAGCAGTGCCAAAGCGACAGTGATCCAGCGGACATATCTAAACCGTCGGTTGCTGGCCGACTCGGCACCGAGTATGCGGGCGAGTTCTCGATCGGGCTGCGTTGCAGTATTGCTCATGTTTGGTTCCCTTGTTTGGCTGGGGTAACGATCGTCGCATCAGCTTGCCAACCCCCGCCCAATGCCTTGTAGAGTTGGATCAGTGCGGCAGTACGATCCGCTTGGGTTTGCGCGACGCTGTCCTCGATGGTTAGCACGGCGCGCTCAGTATCGAGAACGGTCTGGAAATCGATCAGTCCAGCGGAGTATCGATTGTGCGCCAGCTGCGCCGCATTGCGCGCAGCCTCGCTGGCCTGGTTCAGAGCCTGTAAACGCTGACGGCTGTTCTGAAACGACACCAGCGCGTTTTCGACGTCTTTTAACGCGGTGAGAACGGTTGATTCGTACGAAATGACGGCTTGCTCCTGCACCGCGTTCTGAATCTCAATCTGCTGGCGGATGCGGCCTCGGTCGAACAAAGTCTGCGTGATGCTTTCCAAGCCCGATTCGGAGGTGGTGGTGCTCGCTGTCAACGAAGTGAACGTGCTCCCGCTAACCACTCCCACTGCAGTCCCACCGAGCAACTGCTCGAGAATGAATGAACCGCTAAGGGAGAAAGTTGGATAACGCGCCGCATCTTTCTGCCAGAGCCGCGCCGTCTCCGCGACGATTTTTTGTTCCGCCGCACGGACATCGGGACGCTGTCGCAGAGTTGCGGCGGGAATTCCGACCACTAAGGTGTCAGGCGCGGACGGAATGGGCGTGGTTGCCGCAAGCTGTGGATTCAAGGCGCCCGGGCTCAGGCCGAGCAGAACGCCGAGCTCATGCTTGGTTTGCGCGGCGTTGGTTTCGAGCGTGGGGATCGTGGCGCGCGTCTGCTCCAGATTCGAGCGGGCTTGCTCGACGTCTATACTGCTCACAAGTCCAGCCTGCGCTCTCCATTCAGTCAGCTGGAGCGTTTCCGCCTGGCTGGCTTCATTCTGGCGGGCAATCTCCAGCCGCGTCTGATACGAACGCAAATCTACGTAATCTGTAGCCACTTCTGCGATGAGCGAGACGCGAGTGCTCTGCAAGTCCGCGGCGCTGGTTGCGAGATCGGCATCCGCCGCACGCAGCGCCTGGCGCTTGGCGCCAAATACGTCCGGGTCCCAACTGGCGTCGAGTTCCGCGGAAAATGTGTTGTCGGAGGAACTCCCCGACGAATTGCTTTTGCTCCCGCTGCCCGATACTGTGCTGGCGACGGTCGGAAAACGACTGGCGGCGGCGTAATCCCGCTCCGCGCGAGCCTCGCGCAAATTTGCACGTGCCGTCCGAAGGCTGGAGTTCTTCTTGAGCGCCTGCGCAATGAGGTCGGACAAAACCGGATCTCCAAGCCGCGTCCACCATTGCGATAAGTCTCCCATGGGGCTTTGCGCAATATCGGGTCCGGCGCTGCTCCAAGATGGAGGGGCTACGATTTCCGGCCGAGTCGGCCGCGCCCGCGCACACCCGCTCAGGAGTAGCGCGCTTGTGAGCAGTACGACGACCCCGGCAGCTCCCAGCGGCGCTCGGCACCATAGCCTAACCACCCTCGTCACCATTACTTCGTTCTCTTAACCTCACGGTTAGTTGTGGGTTGCGCTGTCATGACCAACTATCGCTTCTGCCCATTCGAACACGGACACCTGACCTTAGTTATTAAGTGTCAGTGAACTAAGGGTAAAACTTTGTAGAGCGAGCCACGGAACGTCTACCAACAGTAATGGCTTCTTACTGTGAATCTAATGCAAGGGCCATTTTGATATAGTCATCTGCCGCTCTCTTCGCCTCAACAGCGAGTCGGCGACGCAAATCCACATCTTGCAAATCAGGGGGTCTCTCGGTATACGCACAGAGTGCGCGTTGTGCTTCTTGCATGATGCGCTCCGCTGCTTTCACTTGCTCCAAGGTTGACATATTTTAGGCGGCCGCTGAACCAGTCGCAGAGAACAGCTACTCTCTTCGCCTCTGGCGGGATTTCGGTGTCGTAGTCTCGGTCGTTAGCCTTTGGCAATTGGATTATTCGACCACATAGATGAGCTCTGTAATCGTTAAGTGTCAGTTAACGAACTGTAAAGATTTGTCGGTGCGAAGCCTGTCACTGGTTCTACCCTCAACCGCGCTGAGTTTCCTCCCGAGAGAAAGCGAAAGCGGGAGAGCAACGGCTGGCGACTTAGCATCCGGACGGCTCCCCCGACTGGGCACGACGTCTTGACGTGCTGGGCTAACTGAAGAATAAGCGGTCGCCCGTCCAAAACCGTCAAAATCCAGGATTCCAGCCGCAAACCCGACATTCCGGGAGCGCCCCAGCCGGCTCTTGTGTTGGGTGGAGCTTGTTGCCGCTGTACCGCATATCGATCACGTCTGCTACTGGCTGCTTCGGCAGTAGCGGCCTGCCCTCGCCCGGAAATACGCTTACTCGTGCTGGATAGCTAAGAAACCCGGCTACGCGGTTCCCTGTAACAGGAGTTCTCGCAACCAACGATATCGACGTCATCGAGGAGTGGCTCGTCGATCACAGGATGAATGGCGGAACGGTCAAACGCGAACAATGGTTTCGTGGTCGAAGCCGCAGAGATTTGGAATGTACTACGTGCCGGACCGAGGATGAAACGCAGCGGGAACCGGTAGAACAGACCAGCAAGACACGAGGACGAGTGACGCCTTTCGGGCTAAGCTGGTTCTACAGAAGGAGATGTTGACGGAGTCCATATTAGGCGACCGACTCGGGACTCTGAGTGGACGACTCAATTAGGCTTTTCGATATTTCGATGAGGACGTCGAGAGGCAAATCCTTGATGGCATGGAAGTCCACGTAAACGAGTTCGCCAGCCCTCAAATGCGAGGGCCCGGACAAGAGAAGTATTTGTGTCCCAGGTTCTAAGGCCCGTATTTCCTGCGCCCGTTGCGCCCCTGTCATATCAGGCAGTTCGTAATCGAGAATCATCACGTCGAACGCCTACCTATCCGTCAGTTCCAAGGCACCAACAGCGCATTCGGCTGTTCTGACGAGGAGGCCCGCTCCTTCCAGGTCGGCAGCCAGTCGGAGTCTTCGCGGAGCATTATGTTCTGCACACAAAATCGTTGGGAGGGTATTCCGCACCAACCCGGCTTACTAGCTCTGGCGAGAAAGTGTGACTTCTCTAGATCTGCTGTCACGGGCATCGCTTGCTGGGAGTCAGGATCTACACATAAGGGACTTGCAGAGTATCTTTCACTTTGACCTCCTTTGAGACTTGCTTGGTCACATGAACAGCTAGCGGCATTTACGCTAGTGTTCCGTTGCTGGAAAAAGATGCGAGTTCAAAAGCCGCTCCCGTGAAGACTCGGTTACGCTCCGGTAAAGATTGGTTACCGAAAGTTTTCGTGGATTCAATCGAGGAGGAACCCAGCAGATCAATGCGCACCGAGGCGCTGGCGCCCTCAGCCTAGCGAAAAGAAATCTCGGGCTGCCGCGGCGAAAAGGCTCGTGAGACAATCTCTAGGAAGTGTGACTCATCAATGGGACGAGACTCGTAGCTGGAAGAGTGATCGTTACTTCGAGCCCTCCTCCGGGCGCATTGGAGGCTTTGACTTCGCCGCCGTGAAGTCTAACTGCACGCTGCGTGATGGCCAAGCCCAACCCAACGCCCCCGGTCTTCCGTTCCCGCGATTCGTCGAGCCGGAAAAAAGGGCGAAACAGTTGCTGCAGAGACGACTCGGGTACCCCAGGGCCATGGTCGCGAATCTTAATGACGGCCTCGGAGTTGGCGTCATTTGCTTTGCAGACGAGGCGAACTTCGACCTCTGTCTGGTCGGCGGTGTACCGCACCGCGTTGCGGACGATATTCTCGACAGCGCTGTGGAGCAGTTCCGGGCTGCCCACGGCGTGGCACTCGCTCGCCTCGTAAAGGGTCACACGACAGTTGTGATTGCGGGCTTCAAAATCCGCATCTTCAACCACGTGGCGGAGAAGATCGGTTAGATCGACGTCTGCCTTCTCCACCAGTTCTTGGCCGGCTTCCATTCTGGAAAGAGTGAGCAGCTTTCCGACCATTCCATTCAGCCGTTCCGTTTCTTGTTCTATCCGGGCTATCGCCGTACTGACCCCAGGACTATCGACGTTACGAATCAACTCGACCGCTAGGTTGATCCGGGTCAGAGGCGACCGGAATTCGTGAGACACGTCGCTGATAAGCCGTTTTTGCGCGTACATCAGCGACTCAATCTGTTCCGCCATCTGGTCGAACTCTTGCACGAGTTGTGCGATTTCGTCACGACGATGATCGACATCGTTTTTTTTCGCGCGCGCAGCCAGATTTCCCTTGGAAAGTTCTTGCGCGGCATTACGCAGGCGAACAATGGGGGCGCTTAAGTAACGCGCCAGCCCAAAACAGACGATCCCCGAGATAATGATTGCTATCGCGAGGTCTCTCAAGGGCCGCTGAGGACCGGGGGGTGGGGGAAATTCGTCAGCGGGGCGCGGAAAGCCTACAACCGCCACATAGGTTGCTCCGCTACTCGTAACGATCGGTCGGGCAAAGAACTGTTTGCCCGCTACCACCACGGACTCTGACTTGCCCTCTAACTGCGCTCGGGCAGCCAGTTCTTTCGTCGGGGAAGGGAGTTTCTGTCCGGCAACTTCATTGCCTGCTCCGTCCAGTAAGTACGCTTCGCCGCCCGAGGTCCGCTTGAATTGTTGCAGGTAACGATAGAGTTCCACCTTTCCACCGACGGCATAGGTTTGCACCAGGCTCAGCGAGTACATTGCAGATGCACTGGTATCGACCGTCTGTCGCAGCGGAAGTCTGCCTAAAAGCAGAACGGCAATAACGATAAAAATGGCCACCACCGACCAAAACGAAATGAATATTTTCCAAAACAACGTTCTCATCAAGCTCACTTCCGTTTTTCGTCTTCGTGCGCGATTGTGTAGATATAGCCCACGCTTCGGATTGCCTTGATGCGCTCCTCCCCGGGAATTCGTTCACCAAGTTTCCGCCGAAGTTTGCTGACGTGCACGTCGATGCTGCGATCCGAGGCTGAGAACTGCCGCCCAAGAACAAGCTTCGTCACCTGCTCGCGCGTTACCACCCGCCCTGCCGATCGCAACAGCAATTCCAAGAGATTAAACTCCAGCGCGGTTAGCTCTACCTCTCTTCCTCCTTTCCTCAGGCAGCGGTTGCCCGTGTTAAGTTCCAGATCGTCCAACACAATCCGCTCGGGTTTGCCATTACTGCCTGGCCTGCGAAGAATTGCTCGAATGCGCACTAGGAGTTCACGGGGACTAAAAGGCTTGGGGACATAATCATCCGCTCCCACTTCGAAACCCACGATTTTGTCGACTTCCTCACCCCGCGCCGTGAGCATCAATACCCGCGCATCCGATTCGCTGCGTAATCTTCGCAAAACCTCGATGCCGTTCATGCCGGGGAGCATTACATCCAGGACGATGACGGAGTGTTCGCCTGAAAGCGCCCGAGTAAGACCGTCTTCACCGTTGTGCACAGTTTCAACCGCCAACCCTTCGGAACGAAGGTATTCCTCCAGCATGCCGCACATTTCTTCGTCGTCATCTATCACCAGGACGCGATCCATACTCACCTTTGCGCTCATCACAGCATAGAACAAACGGTTTCTCACCGACCGACAATGACAAACATTTACCGTGTCTTTGCAAACTCTTAACTTGGGCAGAACTCGGCACTGTGGTTACCTGATCTTATGAGCGCCGGAGGTGCAGATCTTATGACCGCAACCAGTTTCGCCGGCTGCACCCCAGGGAAGCAGGATTTAGCCCAGGGAAAATGCGCCCCGGTCCAAGTGTTGATCGTCGCGGCGCTATCCATCTGCCGCGGAACGATACGCGCTCTGTTGAAACTCCAGGACTTTGGCTGCATTCAAATCATTGGCAGAGTAGAAAGAGGATCAGAGGCCTTGCAGGCAATGATGGTCCTGGCCCCGGACCTCGTAATTCTGGATCATCGGCAAGATGTGGGCTTTCTACCCCTAAGCTCCGTGTTGACAAGTAACTTTCCGGCAATCAAGGTACTGTGTTTCGTCGAGGAAGACTCCACGCGCCTTACAGACGCACTAGCAACCCTTTCGAAGGCAACCCTGCGCGCGGACTTAGTTGCTGCGCTGGAGCAGATTTCGGGGTTCACCGTGATGAAGCAGCCAGCTTCTCGAGCATGAAGACTGAGCTGAAAGCAAATTCGAGTACGCGAAGCCGGAAGTCAACTGCGCTTGCTTCGAGCACGAGCGCAACGCTCCTACATCGGTCCCCGCTATCACTTTACAATTCTTAATTAATCTCTTGCGAAAGAAATTGCCAAGCCGACGTTCATCTCTATACCGAGGCTGCGGTAGCAGCCGTCGCGCAAGCATCTCTCGGAAACAAGCCGCGTTGCGGCAGTTGCTCTGCAAATAAGTAACTACCGGGAAAAGTTTTCTTTGGGGGAGACTCGTGCCGAAGGTTTGTCGTGTACTGCGTGCTTGTCTGCTGCTGTTGTTAATAATGACTACGCTCTCCGCTTCGGAAACCGCATTCTCCGCCTTTCAACGCGGGCAGAAGGAAGAGGCAAGTCAGAGTTACGAAGAAGCGTATCTCGCATACAAGTTGGCATATGCTCTCCAGCCCTCGAACATTGCCTATCGCAGCTCGGCCACGCGCCTGCAGTTTTTGGCGGCTGCGGTCAGAGTACATCGGGGAATACAGCTGCGCGATGCCGGCGACATGAAAGAAGCCCTGCTGCAATTCGAAGTTGCACTCCAAATCGATCCCTCCAGTGCTATCGCTAGGCAACAGATCGAGAGCATGAAACGAGTGATCACGGGGGCCGAAACGCCGAACGCGACAGATTCAAACGGCGGGGAAGACGCATTAAATGCTGAACTCGAGGCCATTCAGGGTCCCGTAAAGTTGGCTCCCGTGGCTGATTTGCCGATTACCTTGAAGCTCTCAGAGGACAGCAAAGTCATTTATGAAACGATTGGGAGGCTGGCTGGGATCAACGTCCTCTTTGATCCCGATTACAGTTCCCGACGCATACGCGTCGAACTCACGGGTATCAGCCTGCTGCAAGCACTGGAGACACTTGCGCTGCAATCGAAGACTTTTTGGAGGCCGGTAACGCCCAACACGGTTTTCGTCGCAGCCGACAACCCGGCAAAACGAAAGGAACTCGAACAAAGCGTCGTAAAGACCTTCTATTTGTCTAATTTGTCGCAACCCACCGAATTGCAAGACGTCGTCAACGCGGTACGCACGGTATTGGAAGTTAGTCGGATCCAGCAACTGCCGTCCCAGCAGGCGATTGTAATGCGCGGCACACCGGACCAGATCTTGCTGGCGGAGAAAATTGTCCACGACATCGATAAGGCGCCTCCGGAAGTCATTGTCGAAGTTGCCGTCATGCAGGTCAGTCGAGACAAGGTCAAGAATCTTGGTATCAACCCCCCGAGCAGCGCGAGCGTGCAACTGCAGAGCAATACCACAAGTTCTTCCAGCAGTAGTTCGAGCAGTTCTAGTTCCACATCGTCTACGAGCGACTCTCTCAGCCTGAATTCGCTGGCCAACTTGAATGCCACCGATTTTCAGGTAACCATCGGAGCCGCTAGCTTGAATGCACTGGCCAGCGACAGCTCTACGAAGATAATCCAAAACCCACAATTGCGTTCGATCAATGGGCAGAAGGCTTCGCTGAAGATTGGCGAGCGCGTGCCCACCGCCACAGGGTCCTATTCGTCCGGAGTTTCGTCTACGACAGTCAGCGCTCTTGTGAACACACAATTTCAGTATCTCGATGTTGGAGTCAACGTCGATATAACGCCTCGCGTTTTTGACAATGGTGACATCGGCATGAAGATCTCGCTCGACGTTTCTTCAGTCACCTCCTACGTGAGCATCGGAGGTATCAGCGAGCCAGAGATCGGTCAACGGAAGATCGAGCATGAGATTCGACTAAAAGATGGAGAAGTCAATCTGTTGGGAGGAATGTTCGAAACCCAGGACACCAAGTCGATCAGCGGAATTCCCGGCCTTTCGAATATTCCGGTGCTGAAATATCTGTTCTCTGAAACCAGCAAGGAGACGGTCAATAATGAAATCGTGTTTGCGCTGATACCTCATATCGTGCGGGCACGTGAAATCGTTGCGCTCAACCGCCGGACTCTGGACGTGGGCACCGCCAACGGCATCCAGTTACATTCCGCTGAGAATCGTCCGGTCGTGGGCGGCGCCAAGGGACAGCCCGCGTCGATCGTTCCAGTTTCTGTTTCTCAGTTGGCCGCGGCCAGGACCTCTGCAGCGTTCGATCCCGCTTCCGTATCTACTCGGGCAGGGGCAACTTTTGCGGTTAACGTGATGCTATCGAATGTCGAGAATGCATCCTCCGTGCCTCTGCGTCTTGTATACGATCCGGCCCATCTAGAAGTAGTGAACGTCTCCAACGGCGGTTTCCTCGATCAGGGAGATCAGATTGTTGCCCTCTCGCATCGGGAAGACACTTCTGCCGGAGTTTTGGAGTGCACGGCACTGCGGCCCAGGGGAAGCGGCGGAGCATCGGGCAACGGTGCCGTGATCGCCGTCACATTTCTGACAAAGAGTACGGGGCTCTCAAGGCTGACGCTCACGGATGCCAACGTGGTTCATCCGGATGGCCAGATGCTAGCCATACCGGCAACCGAGATGAGCATAACGGTGCAGTGATCGCTTTTGGGTCGATTTTAACTAAGGGGAAACTCTCGATAGAGCTGATGTTGCTGCCGTGGGATTGAGGGGGGATGGCAGCAAACGGAGGCGGCGCTTGTTGATTCAATGCCGCGCCGCTCGGCGGGGTCCGGTGAAGTGCTCTTCCCCAAAACGGGCTCCGCCGGTACTTTGGCAGATTACCTTCAGTCCCGAATGGCGAATGTAGCCAAACGAGTGTTTTCCTGGGCGAATGCATATCTTTACAGAAACATAACGAGGCATTTACACAAGGGACAAGGCGAACCGCATCTTTACGTAAATGATGATCTGTCCCCAGCTGAATTTTTGGCTGCGATCGAGAAGCCATCTCGTGAATCGTCCTTGAATGGGCACGACTTCAGCCGTGCTGCAAAGGGCCAATAAGACGCGAGCCTAGCCCGCTAATAGAGGCGATGGTTTGCTGCTTCAGTTCAGTATGAGATGGCTTCTGGTCAAATTCGCGGCGGTTCCGTGCTTGCAGGGAAGCGAGTTCCACGATGAGTAACGCAAAGCTGGCTAACTCAAGAAGACAAAGTCGAATTTCGTTTTCATTTGTTGTCCTTTGGTTTCTCCACGGGGTATCGCTGGCACAGGCACCAGCAACGCCTCGGATCACGGCCGCGATCGACAACGCCCGGCGGACAACCATTCCTGGGACTCATCCGCCGATGGCTGGGCAGGCAAACGATACTGGCCAGATACCGTCGGGAACGAAGCTCAGCGGCATTAGCATGGTCTTCAGTCGCACCGCCTCCCAAGAGGCCAAATTACAAGCTCTCATCTCCGCCCAGCAGAACCCTTCTTCGGCGTTGTATCACAAGTGGCTTACCCCGCAGGAGTTCGCCGACCAGTTTGGCGTGGCTCACTCCGATATCTCGGAGGTAGAGTCGTGGCTCGAGCAAGAGGGCTTTGTGATCGACGGCGTTTCGCGCAGCAAAAACCGTGTCACCTTCTCTGGTACGGCTGAACATGTCGCAGCGGCCTTCGACACCGAGTTGCATTACTACACTGTCGACGGCCAAGTGCATTACGCTCCGTCGAAAGATTTGAGCGTGCCAGCAGCGCTTTCCTCAGTGGTGCAATCGATAATGAACCTATCCAGCTTCCGGCCCAAGCCCCACGTCAAGGCGAAGCCGAGTTTCACGTCCGCCCAATCGGGAAACAATTTTCTTACACCCAAAGATGTCGCCACCGTTTATGACATAACTGCAGCTTATAACTCTGGCTACACTGGGACAGGACAGTCGATCGCCGTGGTCGGACAGTCGGAAGTCTATTTATCGGATGTGGAAAACTTTCAGAACGCAGCCGGGCTCGCCGTCAAGGATCCCACGCTGGTGCTGGTTCCGGATTCCGGAAGCCCAGCCGTCAGCTCGGGCGACGAAGCCGAATCCGACCTCGATATGGAGTATTCGGGCGGCATCGCCCAAGGCGCCACGATTTATCTTGTCTACGTGGGCGGTAACTCCAACTACAGCGTTTGGGACTCCATCAACTACGCCGTCGATACACGGATTGCCCCGATTATTAGTGTCAGTTATGGAGATTGCGAGACCGACCTTGGTTCGAGCAACTACGCAACCCTTAACAGCATTTTGGAGCAGGCCGTCGCACAAGGGCAGAGCGTTGTCGCCGCCTCCGGGGACAGCGGTTCGACCGACTGTTACGGGTACAGCAATCTGACGACAGCCCAACAGGAAGCTCTCGCGGTGGATTTCCCTTCCGACAGCCAGTATGTCACCGGCATCGGTGGCACCGAATTCCCGGCAGCCGACATCGATGGCGGTTCGAATAGTTCGACGTACTGGGAGTCCGCTAACGGCGGCAGCGATGTGATCAGCTCGGCGCTGTCTTACATTCCGGAGCAGGTCTGGAACGATGATTCTTCGTCGAATGGAATTTCTTCCGGGGGCGGCGGCATCAGCGCGCTGACGGCTCGACCCAGTTGGCAAACCGGGGTGACCGGCATCCCCTCCGGAAGTTATCGGTTGGTTCCAGATATTTCCCTGGCGGCCTCGCCCAGTAATCCTGGATACCTTTTCTGTACCAGCGATTCGGGCTGGACAGGCATTGCTGGAAGTTGCTCGAACGGTTTTCGTGACAGCAACGATGACTATCTTACGGTAGCCGGAGGCACCAGCTTCGGTGCTCCGATTTTTGCGGGCATGCTGGCCATCATTAATCAAAAGTTGAACTCCACTGGACAAGGTGTGGTCAACTCCACGCTCTACACTCTGGCTTCCCGCCCAACCACATACGCTTCAGCTTTTCACGACATTACCAGCGGCGGAAACCAATGCGGCGCCGGTTCGGGCTATTGCTCCTCCTCAGGAGAATCCGAGTATCCGGCCGGTACTGGCTATGACGAGGCTTCCGGCCTCGGTTCGGTCGACTTCTCTAACCTGCTGGGAACTTGGCCCACGATCCCGGCCTCGTCGTTAGAACCGTCAGCAACAACCTTATCTCCTGCAACTACCACGCCCACGAGCGGTGCGGACGACACGATTACCATTACAGTGGCCCCGGGTTCGACTTCGAGCGCAACCACGCCGACTGGGACTTTGACAATTGAAGTGGATGGCACCACCGAGACCTCCTCCCTTGCCCTCACAGACGGCTCGGCCACCTACACTTTCTCTTCCAGCGCCGCGAGTTCTCATGTTGTTACAGCGACTTACTCCGGCGATTCGACCTTCGCGCCTTCAGCTAATTCACTCGCGTTGACAGTGGGTGGGTCGTCCAGCGGATCTTTTTCGCTGGCGGCCACAAACCTGACGGTTTCCGCAGGCAGCTCGGGCACTTCTACCATCACCATCACACCGCAAAACGGCTATACCGGTACCATCGGGTGGAGCGTGTCGGTTAGTTCAGCGCTGTCGAATGCGTGCTATTCCCTCTCGAATGCCAATGTCTCCGGAACCAGCGCGGTCACGACCACAATGATCATCTACACCAGCGAGTCAGTATGTGCTAACGCTTCGGCAAAAGGATCAAATGGTAAGCGCCCGTTCACTGCTGGCGTGATGCGTTCTGGAACCAACAATCGTCTAAACTCCAGCTTGAACGTTGCGAAAGCCGGAATGAGCATGGGATTTGTTCTTCTCGTTGGACTTCTAGGATATCGCCCGAAGAAATTTCGCGCGTATGCGGGACTCTTCCTTATTGCCACTCTGAGCTTTGGAATATCCTCCTGTGGTTCGGCATCGTCATCGAGTTCTACTAACGCAGCGAAGGGAACGTATACCTTAACCGTCGTGGGTGCCGATACCTCCTCGTCGTCGATCACGGCGTCGACCACGATGACGCTGACCATTGACTGAGTTTACTAAGGATGGGCGTAACTTCACTTGCAAAGGACTGTACCAGGTTTCCGAACCAAGTCGTTATGAGATGGGTCTCAGCCGGAGTTGCCCTGTTGTTCGCCGCAAGCTGTCTCGGCGCAGAAACGCTCCCGACCTCGGGGCCGCAATTGGTCACGAGCAAAGATGCTTTGGTCCTCAAGCCGCTCGACGGGCCACGTGATATTCGCTATCGCGGCGATTCAAAGGGCTTGCTCACTGCGATCGCCGCGTGCTATGGGCTCTCGGTACTTTTCGACGACAACTTCCCCAACCGTCCTGTGCGATTCGATTTAGACGACGCAAACTTCGCGACCGCGATGCGGCTCGCATCCGCAGTCACAAAGTCATTTAGCGTGGCGCTCGAAGATACAGTTCTTCTTGTCGTCGTCGATAATCCTGAGAACCACCGTATCTACGATCGCATGGGCATGCGCTCGTTCTATATCCCTGGCGCCGATTCAGGCCAGGAGTTAAACGAAATTATGGTCTCGTTAAGAACCCTCTTTGATCTCAAGTTCGTGAGTCTTGACGTCGCCTCCAGAACTATTACCCTGCGGGGGACGGAAGCGGCGTTGAAAGCCGCGACGCAGTTTCTCGGGCAGATTACGGGCGAAAAGCCGGAAGTCATGCTCGACCTGCAAGTCTTTCAATTGAGTCACACCTATGCTCGGCAGATCGGGCTGCACGTACCAGATAGTTTCAATCTCTACAGCTTCGGGGCGGCTCTCTCAGGGGTAAATAGCGGCGAGAGCGAGGCGAGCGTTCTGGCAACGCTGGAGAGCGAGGATAGTTCGATTCTGACTAGCCCGCTGACAACCTTTGGAGGAGGAATCAGTTTCTTCGGGCTGAGCCTCGATCAGCTGTCCGCCGACCTTTCCGTAAATGACAGTTCCGCGCGGTCGCTCGATCACGTCCAGTTGCGCGCTTCTCAAGAGAAGGACGCCACTTTTAAAATGGGGTCTCGGTATCCCGTTCAGACGTCCAGTTATTCGTCGATAACCAATTCTGTCAGTACATCGACGTTGCAGTCTCTTGGCTTATCTTCCTCGCAGATTTCCAGTCTCACGAGCGCCTCGAGTTCAACGATTCCATCCGTTAGTTATGAGGACCTCGGACTGGTGCTAAAGGCGAAGACTCTGGTTCATGGCACCTCAAGTGTGTCGCTCGATCTGGAGATACAGTTCCGCACTTTGGGTGCTACAACTGTGAACGGAAATCCCATCATTCTCAATCGTGAGTATAAGGGAGCAACCCTGCTCAAAGATGGCGAAGCGGCGGTCGTGGCCGGAATGATCAGCAGGTCTGACGAGAAGGGCTTGAGCGGTCTACCTGCGTTTTCCGCCGTCGCCGGCTTCGGCGCCCTCACATCGCAGCGATCCGCGCAGGAACAGGATGACGAACTTCTGATCCTGATAACGCCCTACGTTGTCGGCAACCCGAAGCACGCCGCTGCACAGGAAATCTGGATGCGCAACTAGTTGGCCCGATCTGGTCGTGCCCGTTTGAGCCTCGACGCCAGCACACGAAGCGGGCAAGAAACCTGTGGCCCTGAATATGGCAGGAATACTGTTCACTTGCACGAAACGCTGGGGTTGTCTTTCGCCAATTCTAGACATGCCGCCTGTTGTTTCGCGCGCCGTTGCTGATCCGCCGAAACTCGAGCAGAAGAGGGAGGAACCGATTGCGAAGCGGGACGCGGAGACTGCGCACTCGAAGTGGACGCCTTGTCTAGCATTGCTTGAAACGCCGCAATCTCCTCTGTCCGGCTCCATATAAATTCCTGAGTCTGCGTTTTGCAATAGTCGTCCGGATATTCCCAGAAAGGCTGAACAATCACCTTCGTTGTGCCCTTGAGTTCCATCAAGGTGTACGACCAGACCTTTCTTGTGATCATGCCCTTACACATGCTTGAGGCCGTGAAAATCGCATCGATGAAGGGCATCTGCGCTGGTTTCGAGAAACGAAACTGGAGCTGATCGTCGGAATCGAGCGTGTAACCTTCCCTCAAATTCGCTTGGACGATGAGCACTTTGAGCGTTTGGGCAGTCGCGTTGCTGGTAAACGCGTAAGGCCCCGGCGGAGCCTTTGCTTTCCTGTCGCGCGCCACAGCTAGTGTCGAGATCGCCAGAATAAGAATCAGTGCTCGTTTCATACTCTTACCGTTTGTCGAGCCTCCAAACCGCCAGAAATATTTCCCGTTGCAGTCTGTGGCAGGAGAGTGAGTCCGGCAGACCTGCAACGGGATCTGTACCACCGGAGGGAGGTACAGCTCTGACAAGCGGTGAAGTTAAACATCCTTTCTCTTAAGTTCAACGCGCGCTCAGAGATTGTTAAGAGATTGGAATACACGCTGTTGCGGTTCGTTGTTAAGTGTTAGTTAAGTAACGGTAAAGTTGTGTACTCATTGCCCAGTGTGAGCACGTGAAAGACTTAGAGTGTTTTACCAGTTATGGACCGGAGCGTTGATGGCTACACCGCTTCACAAACTCTTTACGCTTCCTTAACTTATTTATCGCACCTAAGACACAACCCGCCCGCAAACGATAAGAATCTCAGCTTGAAGATATGACAACCGGGGTCGTGAGCCCAGTCTATCGAGCGCTCTGGATCCGAGTTAGCGTCTGGCGCGAGGAGGCGAGCCGAGGCTGCCTCCCTAAAACGCGCGTCGAAGTCTGAGGAGTTCTTGAAAAGCGTCGAGAGAGAGTTCCCTTGTCGATTTGTTGAGTTTCCTAATTTCATCTGGCTGCGTTGTTTCGAGCAAAGGCGCTCTGATTCAGTGCGCAGAGGACGGGAATGTTCGGGATGGCTGCCGCTGGTGTGCCCACACCTACTGCCCCGACGGCCAACGGAGACTGTGAATGATGCCGCGTTACAACACTCCAGCGACGCTTTCAGCGTCATTTGTGCTCGGGACCGCTCTATTAACGTTACTGCTTTCTTGGAAAGGAGTTGCGCAGAAGCCGCCTGCAGGCGCGGGACTCCCCATCCCGAGCGTTAGCATCGGAACCGATGGCATCAAGCTCAATTTCCCCAAGCCTCCCGCTGGTTCTGGCATCGGGTCTAGCGGCCCAAGAACAACGTCCGATCCCCCGGCTCTACAGCCCAGCGACGAAACTGAAATGGAAGTCTTTCGTCACGCGTTAGCAGCTCAAGCCACGCCAGCGCAGGTATCGGCGTACCTCTCTCTTGTAAAGAGCACGAGGATAGTCGTCGGACAATTTGAAGATGTGCGGACGCTATTGGACGACGAGAGTGCGCGCGCGCAATGGCCTGCCGAGAAAGCTGCTTTTGATGAGTCTCTGGAGAAGGCTCGCACACTGAACAAGGCTTTCCTGCAAGGGTTTTCAGAACAACAGAAAGCCGCATTGAAGCCAGTCACCGCGAAATTGATTCGCGCCGATTACCGGCTAGCGGACCGGGCGAAGACACTTGATGCGAAGATCGCCGATCTAACCACGGAGAAGGGTGAGCTCATCAGCTCATCTCACAAAACTGAAGAGGCCCTGACTGAGTTTCGCGAGCAACAGCGTGTGTTGGGAAAAGAAATGTACGCTCTTCCGGACTCAGCAGAAGAACAACCCATCTTCACGATGCCACCCTCAACGAATTCTGTAACCATAGGTAGCCAGATGATTGTGGTTTCAACCTCCGGTAAGATTTCTAGCATCCCCGCAACCAATATCGATCATTTGGTCCACCTCCAGATGAGCGCAAACCTGGGTGGTCTGCAACAATCCATGACCCGGATATTGCAGTCGCAACTCGCTCACTCTGCCCCGTGTGGCGAGCAGCTTGCAATTCAGCAAGCCGTCGTTGGCACTTCTTCGCCGACAACCGATGTCTGGGTCCAGTTGCATTTTGAACGTTGGGTGTGCCCAAGCGGTCCTGCGCCGAAGACGCCAATGGAAGTCATGGAGGCAAATGGTACGATGACAGTCAAGATAATTCCTAAGGTCGACAAAGATGGATCGCTGTCGATACTCACGCAGATCGAGAAAGTGGAAGCAACCGGAATGCTCGCCGAGATGTTGCGTTCCGGCCCTCTGGGCGACGCGGTGGTTGAGAAAATTAAAAACGGCTTCGTCACAGCCTTGCAGAATAGCCTGAAGCTTAACGCAGTGTTGTTGTCGTTGGGTCCAGACTCCGCTGCGATTGAGTCCGCCGAATTTGTTCGGGACGCCGACGGCGGTACGCTCGCCATTGCGCTGGACGGGCACTTGCATCTTTCGGGTGATCAAGTTACCGCACTCAATGGTCAGAGATCTGAAAGCCTGCCAACTTACGATAGTTCGTCGCGCTAGCTCGAACCGGATAAACGTCCTTATATACGGTAGGGAGTCGTCATCCTTCGATCGTGGATCACAACTCCTGCGATCGAAGTGGCTCCACGCGGTCCCGGCCCTCGGAAGGCTTCTGACCTAAATGAGATCTGGTCTTTCCGCTACGTCCGCTGATTTGACACCGACGACTACCGAGTCGGGAGTTTGTCTAGGATGTGCTCTTGCACGATTGGGCCAGGAAGAGACTGTAGCTTCTCGGGATGGTGAGTTTTGAATCAGCGGGACCAGTTCTCGCGGCCCAGTTAGGGCCGCAGACCTGGTACTGTGGGTCGGCGATCCTAAACACGTTTACGACGATCTCGATGAGCGCGTAGAGACAACCCTCTGAAACCGTGAAAGGCTAGTTCACTGGGCAGTTCGATCTCCTGATAAAACCACACCACCTACTGCTCCAGGGCGGCCGCGAATCACGTCCCTTGCTGGGGATGGCGTTCTGCAGATGAAACTCTCGGAAGTGCAACTTCGTTTCGTCCATCATTTCGGAAAAGGGGGATGGAGGTCCCCGCCTTTCCCTGAAGTGGACCTGATCACTGACTGATGGTCTCATGGTCGACATCCAGAAGGTTCCAGTGGCATCACCTTTTCCTCCTTCCGCCACGATTCGCTTCGATTGCGAAAGGTCTGAAGCGATTGCAGGTGGTGGACCAGGAGGCGCTCAGAATCGAAAGACGATACCGAGAGAGGGTTGCGCGGTGTGGGTAAGGGTATTCATATTTAGGCTCGAAACGTGGAAGTTTGGAGCGCTGTAGATGAGTCCACGATACTCCGCCCGAAAAGATAAAGACTTTGATATGGGATAATCGATGCCACCCCCATAGGTCAAAGCGCCTCTCGTCTGGCGTGTAGCTATGCCAGCGACTGAGCCATATGAGTTCGTTGGACTGAATGTGAGCCCGCCGCCTTCGGCCAAAAGATAGGGGCTTATCTTCCCTTTCATAAGGGCAGGAATATTGAATACAAAACCGCCCGTAAACTGGTGTAAGTCGGCCCGCTCCCCATAGATGGATGTGCTCGATGAGAACTCTTGCGTGTTTCTCCCAAAACCATACGCAGCTTCGACAGAAAACCAGCGTTTGATATGGTATCGGTACGAGAGGAGCAAGCTGCCTGAGTCGGTGGCGTGTCGGCTAATGTCCTGGCCTGTCGCGTCCTGAGTAAACAATATACCGCCTTGAAGTCCTGCTTCCGATCGGTTTTCCTGAGCATCTACGGCTAAAGCCAGCAAAAAAAACATAACTACGAGTTTGATGGATTTCATGATGGAGTTTTCCCTTTCGCCAACAGTTTCATCTAAATTGAGTGGATCAGGCACGCTTGCTCAATAGAAAGATGCCAATGGAAAAGACGGTTGTCGTAAAGACTCCGTTAAGCTTTAGTAAAGATTCGTTGAAGTGTTGTCAGCTCGAAACAAGGTTCGAGTTTGTCAGGTATGCCGCTGCAGGGCGCACGGGCGGCAATTTGTTTTCGAGTCGATACCTGCAAGTCGATCTGGGATTTAATTGTTAAGAAGGGATAGCGTCCGAGTCTTATACAGTTAGGTCGAAGCAAGATGCGTAAGCGGCACACCACATGGCTTATTTTAGATAGTGCACTCCGCGAGGTTCGCGAGAAGCGCAAGCGCGCACAGTTAGAGATTGAGAAAATAGATCAGATCATCGCAGCGATTGAGTCACTAGATGGTACATCACCGTCGAGACACGCGGCCCGGACCAGCGAGTGGCATGGTTCCACGCCAACTTCCCGGGGTGGAGCGGGACATGGGATCCTCTTTTCAAGGAAGCCGCGTCTATGGTCTGGCGACCGCTACTCGTTTGCCCGACAAATCAGCATTGGGCCGCAGCGCAACGAGCCGTTCTTCTCAGAAGATTGGAATCGAATTGGACGAAGCGATCAACAACTTCTCGCGCCACCCGCGCCACGAAGTCGTTGTAGTCACTGTTAATTTTGGCCTGAAAGGGCCGCGCTCCATTGTTCATGTCGGTCCTGGGTATGTGAGCGCTTTTTCGGCGACGAAGTTACTCGCGAGGCAAGGGGATTCGGATTATGAACAAAGGGAACCGAGTACTCACAGTATTTCTCCGCACCTTTGGTCTTGGCGCGTCTTCTGGAAATTCGTTGATGACAGAAGCATGCGCGCCATCCGTGCCGGCACCGTGCACTTATGGACGGAATTCGGGCCATTTGGGTTGCCTTTGAACGAAGAGCAGATTCCCCAAATTGTTGAAAATAATAAAAATCAAGATGTGAGATGAACTCGTTGGAAGGACTTTTTCTGCGCCCAAGGCAGGTGCGCTACCAGGCTGCGCTACGCCCCGACTGGGATGATTATAAACGATGGCAGCGCGTCACCTTCACGACACTCCCGTAAGGCAGATTGTCCGTGAGGGGCGCGCTCGGGCTATAATTTTCCCGGAAGTCATGGCAATTTTACGTTACGCGTTGGTCACCTACGTACGCAGTCCGGTGGGAGAGTTCGTGGAGCAGTTGCGCCAGGAACTCCATCCAGCCACCCCCCACATGGCGGCGCACCTCACGATTCTTCCTCCCCGGCAGTTAACAGGAACGGAGGAAAGCGCGCTCGAGTTCCTCGAGGAGGCGTGTAGTCGGGAGATGCCGTTTGATGTCGAATTGGGCGACGTGGAGACGTTTTTGCCGACTACTCCAACGGTGTTTATTCAGGTGCGGCGTGCGGCTTACCGGATGCGGGAACTGCACGATCAACTTTGCGGACATGGGCTGGACTGTCCGGAAAACTGGCCGTATATTCCGCATATGACAATTTTGAAAACGGATAAGGACGAGCAGGCACGGGCGGCGTTAGCGCTGGCCCGGGAACGCTGGGCGCAGTTCCCTGGGAAGCGCGAGGTGCATGTCGAGTGCTTGATGTTCGTTCGCGAAAAAGATGGTTGCTGGCAAGACGTAGCGCCTGTCGCTTTAGGACGCGGCCAGTTGTCGTCGAAGTCGTAAAGAGGGAATAGGCCGGTTTCAAAGGCTTCAGCAAATCCTGCTAATTTCGTTTAGCTCTTCGCTCCCATCTGCGTTGCTCGCCCACCTGGAAAATACCCTAAACCCAGTGACTGGCAGCCCTTTTGCTGACCCGCGGTACATGTACTTTCCGCCCGTTGCCAACTCTGTCGGGCGGACTACCATAGAAATCAACGGACTGTACTCCAGAGCCGGATCCCAGGCTGCGGGCTTGTTCGCAAGTCGAGCGCAGGTAGGACTGCAGGATCGACCGCGAGTTCGATCGAGAGAGAGAATATGCAAATTGGAGTTTATGGGTCCGGCTATCTCGCCACTGTCATCTCTGCCTGCCTAGCCGATTTCGGCACCCCGGTGTGTTGCTGTCACGCCGACGGCACGCGGATCATGGAAGTCGCCAAAGGCAATATTCCCTTCTTCGAAAAGAATCTTCAGGAAGTGATTCGACGCAACGTGCGCTCGGGGCGCCTGGTGTATTCGGCGAACCCGGAAGAGCTGGCGCAAAAGGCGCAGGTAATTTTTCTGGCGGAAGATTCGGCGCAAGGTTTGGAAGAATTGGTCGTCCGCCTGTCGAGCGCGGCGGGCCGGTTCCAGGTGATTTCGATTGTTACGCCGGTGCGGGTAGGGTCGACCGCGAAGATCGAAAAACTTCTGAAAGAAAAAGGGCTGAAAACACTGCTCGTGTGCCAACCCATGTTCTTCACCAATGGATGCGCGGTGGAGGACTTTAACTGGCCCGACCGAATTATTCTGGGGACGCCGTCGAGCGAAGCGGTCTCTTCTCTGAAACAGATTTTCCATCCGCTGGTGATGCGCGGAGTTCCAGTGCTGGTCACGAATTACGAAACGGCTGAACTGGCGCGCGAAGCGACGACGGCTTTCGTGGCAACCAAGATTTCTTTCATCAACGAGATTGCCAGTCTGTGCGAGCACGTCAATGCGGATGCGGTGAGCCTCTCGCTCGCATTGGGGCTGGACAAGAAAATCGCCCCGCGATGCCTGCAGCCTGGCGCGGGCATGGGCGGGATCTTCGCAGAGAGTGACATGGAATCGTTGACGGGGCTGGCGCGAGAGAATCGCATTGACCTGAAAGTGCTGAATGCGGCGCGCGAGGTTAACCTGGACCTGGCGACCCGCTTGATGCAAAAGGTTTCGGATGCGATCGACACGGTGCAGAATAAAGACGTGGGCATCCTGGGTTTGGCATTCAAGCCCAACACGAATTCGGTGGCCGGATCGGCCTCGTTACAGTTGGCCCAGAATCTACTTGCCGGGGGAGCGCGTGTCCGCGCTTATGATCCGGTCGCGATTCCCGATGCGCGCCTGCAACTGAATGGCATGGTGAAGTACTGCGAATCGGCTTACGGGGTTGCTGAAGGCGTTGATGCGCTGATCGTCGCTACAGGCTGGCCGGAGTTCCGAACGCTCGATTTCGCCAGAATTCGACACCTGGTTAAGAGGCCGATCATCATCGACACGAAGAATCTGCTTGACTCGTCGAGACTGCGGGCCATGGGATTCCAGTACATGGGTGTGGGACGACCGTAGGCCGGTCGACTCGCCGCCTAGCCGGGCGAGTACGCCCGGCGCTCCATTAGCTATCCGTCTCTCAACTAATAATTCTTGCCTGGGCCTCGCATTGCCTTCCCGGGAAACACATCGGACACCATCTTGGAGTCATCGATGACCACGGTTCCTCCCA
Organism: uncultured Acidobacteriaceae bacterium; assembly: GCA_963846085.1. Classification (GTDB taxonomy): domain Bacteria; phylum Acidobacteriota; class Terriglobia; order Terriglobales; family Acidobacteriaceae; genus Acidiflorens. Next base: position 99,091 of record CAWJUN010000002.1, read on the forward strand.
CCAATAAATAGTGCACGCCAACGCTCGGTTCCATCGGCTTTTGAAAGGTGGAGCGGTCGGTGATGGTTTTCTCGTCGAAGACTACGATGTCGGCATCGGCGCCTTCTTGCAACCGGCCTTTCAAATGAGCGGCTGGAGTCGAGCGCTCCAACATCTGGGCGGGCATCAAGGTCATCTTGCGGAGCGCGTCCATCAGGGTGAGGGTGCGTTTTTCGCGGACGTACTGGGCGAAAACGCGAGAGTAGGTTCCGGCGTTGCGAGGATGGCCTTCGGCGCCATCGCTCGCGATCATGACAAGAGGGTTGGGAATGACTTTGTCCACGATTTCTTGGGTATTGGCAAAGACCAGCACCCACTGCGTCTTGGCGGAGTTGTGCAGTTCGTCGAAGCGACTTTTTGTAAGGTGCTCGCCGGTGTCGGGCAGGACGAGTTCGTTATAAGAGATGCCGAGTTTTTCTTGCCATCCGGGATTGAAGAGGGCGGAGTTAATCGCGGTCATGCCGGCGATGTAGGGATAGGCTTCGGTCGTGATGTCGAGGCCGCGGGCGCGAGCGCCTTCGATCATCGAAAGGCATTCCAACGAATCGGCTAGACAGGTGCTGTTGATATGAACGATGTGGAGCGGGGCTCCGCTGATGGCGGACGCGGCGATCACTTCGCTTACGGATTCGATGGCCGATCCGGGTTCGACGCGTCCGGCGCTGCGCATGTGAGTGTACACGGGAAGTTTGCGTTCGGCCGCGACGCGGAACATGTCAATCACTTCGAGGCGCGTGGCTCCCGGCGTGTATTGAATGCCCATGCCGATGGCGAGCGCGCCGGCGTCGAGTTCGGAGCGCAGGCGATTTTCGATTTCCGCAATTTGTTCGGCCGTAGCGGGAAGGTCGGTTGCAGGCCCACTCTTCGGCAGAATCTCGCCGTTCGGAATCGGAGCTCCGAAGATCAGCGCGCGTGCCGCGACGTGGCTGGCGGAGGTTCCGTAGTTGATGAGCGAGCGGCCTTCTTTTGCTTGCAAGAAGGCGGCAACATCGGGAGCCCCGATTTCCAGCTCGAGCGCGGTGGTGACACCGTCGAAAGCTTTGACGCGTTGGCTGACGAGATCCTGGCCATGCTGATGCAGGTCGATAAAGCCAGGCGCGACGACCAGACCAGAAGCGGGAATGACGCGGCGTCCACTTAGAGGGTCGGAGGAGATGCGAAGAATCTTGCCATCGCGAATGCCTATGTTGCGGACGGCGTCGAGACCGGTCTCGGGATCCATGACTCGTCCACCTTCGATGACGAGGTCGTACGGCGGGGTCGATGCCTGCGCGACGAGGAGGATGGCGGGCACGAAGACGATGAGCACGACAAGGAAGGGGCCTAAGGAAAGACGGAAAATCAGATTGCGCATGGCGGCTCCGGAAGATCAGAGACGGACTAGAGATGATAGCAAGCGAAGGTCTGGTTAATTGCTATAATCGTTGTTTGCGGTGGGAGTAGCTCAATCGGTAGAGCATCGGACTGTGGCTCCGACGGTTGCGGGTTCAATTCCCGTCTCCCACCCCAATCATCTGGGTTGGCTCAGACGTCGGGCGGCTTGGGAGAGTTTGCCAGAACTTTTAGTTCCAAGCCTTTCAGAGTGCCGAGGGAGTAGGCTGCGGATTCGCGCTCTTTATAACCTGCGTCGAAGTCCAGTAATTCACGAAGGCGAACTTGGACGAGGCGTTTGACGTCTCGGATTCTTTCGGCAAATTCCTCGACTCGGATTTCCACTAGACCAGCTTCGGAGAGCGCTTTCCAGGCTTGCTGCTCGCTGTTTTCTTCGTCGGATCGCCCCATTCGCCCTAGCCTCATTCCAACTTCTATTCTCTGCCAATTTCACGACCGATTCTAACGATCGGTTTTTCACCAATACGGATATTGGTAGCCATGATCGTCATCGCGAACTCTTTATTGCTTTCGATCCGGAGCTTTGCCTTCTGTGCCTTTGAACCTGAGATAGGTGTAGGCCAGATATTGGTTCAGCTCAGCCCAAAAGGGCTGGTCGCGGGTTCGAGGATCCATGCCGGTGGCTGCCATGGAGAGCAAGCGTTCCTCACACTCCTCGCGTTCTTCGATGGTGATCTCTTCGACCTTGCGCCATTCTTTTTGCTGAGGACAGCCCGCGATCCTGTGTTCCGGTATCACGCGGCCATCCTCAAGAATAAAATCGCGCCAGACTAATCCCCAGCGCACCTCTCGGAGAACGGCTGTTTCGGGACCTGTGGAAGACTGAAATGAAACACGTTCGCCTTCCGCGGGATGCCAAGTTGCGACACTGCGTGTTTGCTTGGCCGTGGACTTCATCGTTTCGCACACCGGTGGGAAGTAAAGGTTAGTTGCCCTCTTCTGGATTGGGCTTGCGGCTGACAATGCGGTTTCCTAGAGTAGTGGGTCGGGGCCAATCGCTTCGCGACAAGACGCGGTCCACGGCCTGTTCCACCCGAAGCATAAAGCCTGAATCAGGATCACAGAGGGCCGCCGGTCCCGCCATGGCCATCTCGTTTGTAATCGTATTCGAGGCCGGCTCAACGCTTGGCACCAGTTGCGGCTGCTGTTTGAGATAGCCGATCCAAACGAGGGTCACCGCGTTGTAGGAGAGACTTTTCAGTAGGCTGATTAAGGCACCGTGGGTATCGCCAAACCGCATTACGACACTAACCAGAATCAGTTCGACGCTCGCGAAGACTCCGAAACCAAGCGCGATGCCGAAAACTGGCTGGCGCCAGCTGTTCTTGAGAAAGCGACTCAGTAGAAGAAGGAGTAGGAAGAGTCCCACTTGCATGAGGCGCATACTGCGATCGAAGGCGAAGACTGCGGAGACGATTCTATCTCCCCCTACTTCGCCGCTCGACAGGGCGCCAAGGCATGCGACGAGCAAAAGCAAGCCGCAAGACCATCGGAATATGGTTGTTCCGAGAGTTTGCATCCCTCCGTACTCTTTGAAGAGACTAAGCAGAATTTCATCCATCACGGCGACCGCGAAAATCACACTGAGGGCGTTGCCGGTCCAGTAGGCGTCAAAGTAGTAGACATCGCCAAAGTACCGGTACAGGACGAACAGACAGGCTGACTTAAGAGTTTGATACAGGACATATGAAAAGAATCGGGGAAACGACGCGTTGTATCCGCGCCGGACCATGAAGACCAGAAGAGTGATCTGCAACAAAGGACCGGCGAGCCAACTCCCGTACATTATCCAATTCATCGGTTGAGGGACCCTGACTTCCGGAAAGCATACCTATCCCTCAACCGCTGTGCAACGTCTTTTTAGCGGCCCGTATCGACTTTAGGAATCAGCTACCTTTTACCGTTCCTTTATTGACTGCAGCGTTTGGCTCGGCACAAAGGCATGGGGTCGCTACCATCGGCGACGACAACAGCTTGCTGTGCTCGAACTGAGGAATTGTTGGGGCGCGAACTCGACGGGATTGCGCAGTACAACCCAGCCAGCGCCACAATGGTCAGCAGGACATTCAGTACGGTGTTCATCGGGGGAGGTCTCCTTGCGCGCATTTCTGCGCGTGGCGAAGTATATGCCGGGTACGAGCTTCTGAGCAGCAAAATTTTGGTGAATAATTTGGATTTCTCAATGGTTAGTGCAGCGGCGGAATCAAGCGCCAGTCGCGGGAAGAGAGAGTCTTCTTAGGAGCCATCGCGGCGGATGAGAGGCAAGAGTGGGTGTCTCTTTATCCCGGATCAAAGAAAACGATGTGGTCGTCCTACTGGCCGAGAAAAGCTCGCATGCGGTCCACATCTCGGAAGGCTTCCGTGCCCCCGCTGGCGGTCGTCGAGAAGGCTCCGCAGCGATTTCCGTAGGCGAGGCAGGATCCGAGGTCCGAACCACGGAGAAACTGGTAGAGAAATCCGGCGTCGAAACTGTCGCCAGCCCCGACTGGATCAACGACAGTTACCGGCATGGCGGCAGCGATGGAGCGGCAGCCATTCTGTACTGCGACGGCCCCCTTCGCGCCCATTTTGATGACGACGGTTCCCACTTTGCGGGCAAGTTCCGACAGTGCGGCTTCGAGCGAGTCCGTTCTTGCGATCTTCATTGCTTCGCGTTCATTGGGAAGCAAAATATCGACATGCGGCAGAAGTTCGTCGAGGATGCCGCCCCAACGATCGTCGGGATCGTCATTGGTATCGAGCGATGTGGTCAAGCCAGCCGATTTCATGCGGCGGAAAAGTTCCGGTACACGTGGAAGCAACTCGCGTTGCAGGAACAGCGACGACATGTGAAAGTGGCGGGCCGAGGCCAGGTAATCGAGGTCGATATCTTCGAAACGCAACTCCGAAATTGTGCCGGGATAGGTAAGGATGTGACGCTCGGACCCGTGAGGCAAGATGAGGGTAACTCCCGATTTCGCGCCCTCGACGGCGTGAGTCAAGTCCACGCCACGCTCGCGTAGACGATCCAACGCCGTAGTTCCGAACGAATCGCGGCCGGCCTTGGTCACGAACCCTACGCGGCCGCCCAAGGCTGCAAGATTATGCGCCAGAATGGCTGAAGAACTGCCTAAGGTGATCGTGAAGTCGTTGGCCAGCAATTCCCGTTCTGTCGGCATCTGCAAGGGCAGCCCGTACAGGATCAAATCAAGATTGATCTCCCCGGCGATGGTGATATCGAGATTGGACATTGAGTTGGCTGCAGATCCCTCGCCGCGCTCGGAATGACGAACGAATTCTTATTGACTCGATTATTGCTGATCCGAAAGTTCGACTACACGAGTTAAATTCTTGGGCGCATCGGGATTGAGACCTTTCTTCAGCCCGTAAAAGACGCCATACAGTTGGCCCCAGATGGTGTAGGCAGCGGGTCGCGCATACTCAAGCGTAGTGAGTCCTAGTTCGATTGCGAAGTCAGCCGCTCGTTCGGCTCGGCTATCCAGGCGATTGGCAATCACCATGGTGGCGGCGCCGAGCGCCTTCATTTCTTCGAGTAACTCGACTTCCGCGTCGTACGAACTCTCTGATATTAGAAATGTGATCAGGGTTTCGGGGCCGGCAATCGATTTCGGACCGTGCCGGAACTCGAGAGAATGAAAAACCTGGGCATAGGAGCAGGAGGATTCCGTAACTTTGAGGGAGCACTCGGATGCGATGCCGAAAAGCGGGCCTTGCGCGAGAAAGACGAAATCGGAAAAAGCGCGGCCTTCGACAAAACGGCGCAGGCGTTGCGGAATTTCTTTCAACAGGGGTTCAATTTGTCGGGGAAGGTCGACCAGCGTCCGACAAAACGCATCGTTTCCCGAGATGGTAGCGCCGAGATATTGCAGCGCGAGCAGCATCGAAGTAAAAGAACGGGTCATCACTGTGCTTTGTTCGTCGGCATCCAGCAACTTCAAGGTCACGCTGGATTTTGATTCCAATGGCTGACCGTCCGCGCAAGTAATAGCGATGGTCCGCAAGTTGTAGGTCTTCTCCAACAGGTGGGCGGCGCGGACCGCCTCGGACGTGCGGCCAGAACGCGAAATGACGACAGGGACATAATCTCGTCCGGCATGTAGAGTCAACGCGGGATAGAGAAGCAGGTCGGAAGCAGGCACGGCCTGAGCCGGCAGTTGCAGATGATTGAAAGCGGCCGCGGCAGCCTGGGCGAGATAATAGCTGGTGCCGCAGCCGACGAAAATCCACTGCGCTCCCGGACGCCCATAGTGAGCCGCGGCTAGCAATTCCGCGCTGGTGGCCAGTTTTGCGAGAGAGGTGCTCCAGCTTTGCGGCTGCGAGAAGATTTCTGCCAGCGTATGCTGGCCCTGATCGGTAATCTCTAACGATTTCATGGATTCTGATGTACTCCGCTTAGACGACGGTGACTCGTACGCCGGCCTCTTTAAGTGCCTGTAAGTCTGACTTGGGAATTTGTTTGTCGGTAATGACTTCCTGAACGGCCGTTACCGGCATAATGTTGCACAAACTGCGCCGACCGAATTTGCTGGAATCGCAGACCGCGATGGTCCGGCGAGCAATTTCGACCATGGTGCGGTTCACTTCCGACTCTAAGAGATTCGGAGTGAAAAGGCCGGCCTTGGTATCGAATCCGTCGACACCAAGAAAGAGGATGTCGGCGCTGAGTTGGCGCAAAGTTCGCTCGGCCAGCGGTCCGACCAGCGAAAACGAATTCTTCCGCAGCATGCCCCCGGTAAGAATCACCTCGACGTTTGTGCCTGCGAGTTCCGCGGCAATGTTGATGGCATTGGTAATTACGGTAAGCTGCGCCATGTCTTTCAGCGCTCGGGCGATGGCGGTGGTGGTTGTGCCCGAATCCAGGAGAACGGACTGGCCTTCTTCGACGAGACGGGCCGCTTCCTCGGCAATCAGAAGCTTCTGCTTGCGGTGAAGTTTTTCCTTTTCGCGCAAGGATGGATCGAGTAGCGCTCCTTCCTGCAGGGGAAGCGCACCACCGTGCGTGCGCTGGACAACACCTTGGCTATCGAGAAGCTCCAGGTCTTTGCGGATAGTAATCTGTGAAATTCGGAAATGCCGGGCGAGATCTTTCACCAGAACGCGTCCGTCGCGATTCAGCAGCGCGAGAATTCCGCGGCGGCGTTCTTCATTGAGCATTCCATTCGAAGGCATGAGGTTTCGATTTGTTTCGAATAGTAACTTTCGTTGATGGCTGCGGGAATTGTCAAGTGCTATTTCGGAGCGATCTCAGAATGAGTCAAGACCGCGCGCGAAGCCAGCGTCGCGCCTTGGAAGCGCGCGAACAACTTTTCGGCGTTGCCGTGGTAAATCTTTGCGAGCACGTCGTCTGGCAAGCCGAGGCCGTAGATCATCCAGCGACCTTGCTGCGGATACTGCGAGTAAGGGAAATACTCGTCGTTGGTCTCTAGCCAGCGAAAATAGTTCTGATACATCGCCTCTCCGGCGCCTTCATCGGTGCCGAACATGATGCGGTCGGAATACCTCATGAAAATTTCATGAGTGCGCCGTGGTTGGCGTCCCAGTTCGCCTTCGCGGGCGCCGGTTTCGATCATGACGTTGGGAAACTTCTGCAGCGTCTGCTCGACGAAATCCAGGTTCTCGGGCCAACTTCCAAAATGCAACGCGACGAAAGTTGTGTGCGGATGCTTCGCAAACATGCGGTCGCGCTGCGCCATCAACTGAGGCAAAGTGGGGAACTGCGGACCATAAAAGCTCCAGTCCGGATGTTCGATCAGTTCCTCGTAGCGCTCGTTACGGGCATCAATGGGATGAAAGAAGGCTTCTGGATCGGCGACGTGAATGAAGACGGGAATGCCAAGTCGGTCACATTCTTCCCAAGCCGGATCGAGCCGCGGATCATCGATGGTGATGAGCTTTCCGGAAGAGTCGCGTACGCCCAGACCGAGTTCCTTCAGAACTTTCAATCCACGCGCCCCACGGGCTACCGAGTCATCGATCTGACGCACCATGAGTTGGCTGAAATTGGGGTCGTTGATTTTTGACCAGTCAAACTGCGTGAATACCATGAAGCGGCCGGGGTAGGGCTTGACCATGGTGTCGACGATGGTCTGCAGTTTGTCGCCCCACATGCCGGTCAGTATGACGATGGTCCGGATGTTGAGGCGATCCATGCGTTCGACCATTTCTTCGGGATCGACTCGATCTCCGATACCGGCGGCGTCGTTGGTGTGGGTGTGCACGTCGATCACGGCGAATTTTGCGCGCTGGACGTCGTGCGCAGCCGCGTGCAGTGCGGGTTCTGGTTGAAAGTCGCGGAGAAGGATGATTTTCTTGCTGTCCGCATCGGCGGCGGGTTTGTAGCCGATTCCAGTTTGGGTCTGGGCGCTGAGAATTCCGGTCGATCCTAAGGCGACGATTGCAAAAGCTAGAAGGGAGAGTTTCATTTGTCCAAGCATGGGCGTGCGCAGGATACTACATCTCGAAATAAAGCGAAAGAAGTCGAAACAAAGCGGACCGGGGTTCGGAAGGCGAAGTAGATCTCCGCTTCGCGAGGCGGGTCGGCATCCCTTACAATAAAAAGACGACCTCTCCTATATGAAGCGTATCGCGATTCTAGGCTCTACCGGGTCGATCGGCCGCAGCACTCTGAGTGTAGTTGAGAGCTATCCCGACCGTTTCGAAGTGGCCACGCTGGCCGCAGGCCATAACGTTGATCTGGCTTACGAGCAGGCGGTTCGCTGGAAGCCGCGCCTCCTCTCGATGGCTACGGAACAGCACGCCGAACGAGTGCGAACCAGACTCCGCGGAGCAGGGCTTGCCGACATTGAAGTCGTTTATGGCGCGGCGGGCACGGTTCGGGTGTCGACCCATCCCGATGTCGATTTCGTGGTGAGCGCCATTGTGGGAGTCTCGGGATTGGAAGCGACCTATGAGGCGGTGCGAGCCGGGAAGTCGGTTGGTCTGGCGAATAAGGAGTGCCTCGTGGTGGCGGGTGAGTTGATTGCGGCGGAGGCGCGCAAGCAGGGAAAACCGCTGCTTCCGATCGACAGCGAGCATAACGCTGTCCATCAGTGTCTTCGTGGTGGACGCATGGGTGAAGTAGAGCGAATCTGGCTAACCGCGTCGGGGGGACCGTTTCTGACCACTCCCAAGTCGGAATTTGCCTCGATTACGGCAAAGCAGGCGCTGAACCATCCCACCTGGAAGATGGGGAAAAGAATCACCATCGATTCGGCAACATTGATGAATAAGGGCTTCGAGGTGATTGAAGCGTGCCGGTTGTTTCATGTCCCGGCGGAGCGCGTGCAAGTGGTTGTGCACCCGCAGTCTACGATCCACTCGCTGGTGGAGTTTGTGGATGGCAGCATACTTGCTCAGATTTCTGTAACAGACATGCGTTTGCCGATTCTGTACGCGCTGACGTATCCGGATCGGATACCGTCGGAGCTGCGGTTTTCTATTAGTGACCTAAGACATCTGGATTTTTGCCCTCCGGATATGGCTAAATTTCCATGTCTGGGTTTGGCATATGAAAGCCTGGCTTCCGAGACAAACGGGGGCGGAGGCGGGAAGACGATTGCTCTGAACGCGGCGGATGAAGTCGCCGTGGCTGCATTTCTGGACGAGCAAATCGGGTTCGAGGACATCCCCCGCATCATCAGGGCCGTAATGACTGCAACGCCGACGGGACATTTGGAATCTATAGATAGAGTGCTAGTTTTGGACACCGAGGCCCGGCTTTTGGCAGGCGAAATGGTTAAGCAGTGCCAAAAGGGATCGCCTATCGGGGCCATTTCATAACAAGAATTTCGGAGTAATCTGGAGTAATATGCCCCAGCTTCTGTCCATTCTCCACACCATCTTTGACATGGGTATTGTGCTCGGATTCATGATTCTGATTCATGAATTCGGCCACTTCGCGGCTGCCAAGTACTTTGGCGTGCGGGTGGAGCAGTTCGCCATCGGCTTCGGCAAGCGCCTGATTGGCTTCCGGCGAGGTGGGACGGACTATCGCATCAACGCGTTGCCTTTGGGCGGATATGTCAAGATGTCGGGCGAGAACCCAATGGACGACCGCACCGGCGATCCTGGTGAGTTTCTGTCACATCCGCGCTGGCAGCGTTTCATCATCGCCCTGGCGGGACCAACGATGAATATCGCGCTCGCCATTGTTTTGCTTACGGGCGTGTACATGGCGCACTTCTCATACCCGGCCGACCTCGATCAGCCTGCTGTAGTGGGATGGGTAAACGCCGATACTCCCGCTGAGAAGGCAGGCATTCAAAGGGGCGACCGGATCGTTCGAGTCGAAGACATTCAAAATCCCGATTGGGAGCAACTGGAAGTCAAGGCTGCGCTGAGCCCGAATCAACCTTTGCAGTTCGGTATCGAGCGCGATGGCAAAGTTATGGACAAAACACTCACTCCGCTGCCGCTCGGCCCCAATCAATATGGGTCCATGGGGTGGCTGCCGCAAGAGCCGAGCGTGAGTCTGACCACGGTTGAACCGGGGATGCCCGCAGCCAAAGCTGGCATGAAGGTCGGCGATGAGATTCTGACGGTGGACGGACAGCCGATTCCGCACGTGGCCGCGCTGATCCAGATGCTGAACCATACGAAGGATCAGCCGTTGGCGATCACGGTTCTGCGAAACGGGCAGAAACAGGATTTCACTGTAAAACCGATCCTCGATTCGAGGGGACCGGGGCCGGAACCTGTCTACCGGATCGGTGTTGCGAGTCTTCCCATGAAAGTGGTGAAGCTCAATTTCTCGGACGCGCTGCATCGTTCGCTGTCTGACAATAAGAAAAGCTCGTTCTTGATTCTCGAACTGCTGCAAAAGATGGTGCAGCGTAAGGTGTCGTTGCGGCAGGTGGATGGTCCAATCGGGATTGGGAGCGCTGTGGGCGCGGCCGCCCGCGAGGAAGGCTGGACTCCTCTGCTCATGATTACCGCGGCGATCAGCTTGAATCTCGGCATCATGAACCTGCTGCCGATTCCGATTCTCGACGGCGGCGTCATCTTGTTGCTTTTCATCGAGAGCTTGATGCAGAAAGAGATCAGCCTTCCGATTAAAGAGCGCATCTACCAAGCCGCTTTTGTATTCTTGGTGCTCTTCGCTGTGATGGTGATCTACAACGACTTGGTCAAGACGTTGCCGGGGCTCACGAGAATGCCGTAGGGAGTGTGTCGCGGGCACCCTTGCCCGCGTCACCGTGGCTGGGGAGATCACCCGGCCTGTCCCAGATCTGCCAACCATCGCTCAGGCGTGATCGCGCTTTTCTCAGCACTGGTTTAAAATAGAGCTACAAATATGGCTGAAATCAAGCGCAGGAAATCCTTTACCGCGAGTATTGGCGGGGTTCGAGTGGGCAGTGATGCACCAGTAATGGTGCAATCCATGACGAACACCGACACGGCGGACATCCCCGGCACGATCAAGCAAGTGGCCGCGCTGGCGCGGGCGGGAAGCGAAGTCGTGCGGGTGACCGTAAACAACGACGATGCCGCCAAAGCGATCCCGTACATCGTCGAGGGACTCGAAAAGCAAGGGCTGCGCACCCCGATTGTCGGCGATTTTCACTACAACGGGCATCAACTCCTGACGAAGTATCCCGGCTGCGCCGAGGGCTTGGCGAAGTACCGGATCAACCCAGGAAACGCCAGTATTGGACGCAAGAACGACGACAACTTCCGCACCATGATCGAAGTCGCAGTCAAGCACCAGAAACCGGTGCGCATCGGCGTCAACTGGGGGTCGCTCGATCAATCGCTTCTGACCAGAATGATGGATGAGAACTCACGCCTGGCGGAGCCGAAAGATGCCCGCGAAGTGACGATGGAAGCTATCGTCGTAAGCGCCCTGAGCTCAGCCAAACTCGCCGAACAACACGGATTGCGCCCCGATCAGATCATACTCAGCGCGAAAGTCAGCGGCGTCCAGGATTTGATCGATGTCTACCGCATGTTGGCGGGTCGATGCGAATATCCGCTGCACCTGGGACTTACCGAAGCTGGTATGGGCGCGAAGGGCATCGTTGCTTCGAGCGCCGCGATGGCGGTCCTCTTGCAAGAGGGAATTGGCGATACGATTCGCGTTTCTCTCACGCCAGCGCCCAATGGAGATCGCACCGAAGAGGTCCGGGTCGGGCAGCAGATTTTGCAGTCTCTCGGTATTCGCAGTTTCACCCCTCAAGTTACAGCGTGCCCCGGTTGCGGGCGCACCACCAGCACCTTTTTCCAGGAAATGGCCGAACAGATCCAGACATACTTGCGCGAGCAGATGCCGGTCTGGAAAGAGACTCACACCGGCGTGGAAGAGATGAAAGTTGCGGTGATGGGCTGCGTCGTCAACGGACCCGGAGAATCGAAGCACGCGAGTCTCGGAATCTCGCTGCCCGGCACGTTTGAAGAGCCGAAGGCTCCCGTATACGTCGATGGACGCCTGTTCACGACCCTGAAAGGGGATAGGATTGTTGCGGAATTTACCCAAATTCTCGACGACTACGTCGAATCCCATTACGCTCACAGATCGAAAAAGACGGAAAACGAAGAAGTGGGCGCCCGCAATTGAGCCCGAGATGCGCCAGCGTAGTATGAGCGGTTTGCTGATTTGCACGTAGTGTGCAAAAGTTTTGGCATTAAGTGAACGCCCCGACTCCGGTTGCACATACTATTGGTGGCAGTACGAATTTTTCGTTGTCTTCGCGGATTTTCCGGTATACACTCCGCCCCATAGTTGATCGTCCCCCGACCGGGCCAGGCTGCCGGACGTAAACCAAATCAAGCATGATAACCAGATTCAATCGTGGGTGCTGGTGCCATGCTACGGACCAGAAAGTTCTTCCCAGATTCTAAGTATCCAACCAATTAAGGAGAAAACGTGATTAGAAGAATGAGCGTATTTTTTCTGACGGTGCTCGCGATGGTGTCGGTCGCGAATATCGTTTGCCAGGCGGCGCAGCCGCAGTCTCTGATGACACGCCATATGCGTGACGCGGTTGGCTCTGGCCAGGCGCAGTCCGTTGGGCACCTACCCGCAACCCAAACCATGCGTATCGACGTCGTTCTGGCGTTGCGCCACGCACCTGAGTTGGCCAACTTCGTCGTAGAGGTGAATGACCCTTCCAGCGCCTCTTATCGTCACTTTGTCACACCAGAAGAATTTACCGAGCGCTTTGGTCCGAGCCAGGAAGACTATGATGCCGTGATTCGATTCGCGAAAGCGAACGGACTGGCGGTGGTCGGTGGCTCCCGCGACTCCTTCGAAGTGCAGATGAAGGGCAGCGTCGGAGCGATCGAAAAGGCTTTCCACGTATCGATGAATGTGTATCAGCATCCAACCGAGAAGCGTACGTTCTTCGCTCCCGATCGTGAGCCTTCGGTGGAGCTTCCGTTTCAGCTCTGGCACATCTCGGGACTGGATAACTTCTCCATCCCGCGTCCTGCGCTCCGTCATAGCAATCTGAAGGTTAAATCAAACGTCGTGAAGGGCTCCTGCCCGTCCAGCTCCTATTGCGGCAGCGACATGCGCGCAGCTTACTACGGTGGAACCGCTCTCACCGGCGCAGGCCAGAACCTCGGTCTCCTTGAGTATCTGGGCTACGACATTGCGGACCTCAATACCTATTACAAGAACGCCAAGCAGACTTTAGCGGTTCCTATCACCGGCATCTCAACAGATGGAAGCAGCTTGAGCTGTACGGAGCCCAGCTGTGACGACACCGAACAAACGCTGGATATGACCCAGGCGGCGGGCATGGCTCCTGGCCTCGCTGGAATCTACGTATTCGTTGGTAACACAGACACGGCAATGCTTGGTTCCATGTCCACGCACAAGCCTCTGGTTGGCACCATCGGTTCTTCTTGGACGTGGCAGCCTTCCGATCCCTCCACCGATGATCCTTATTTCCAGAAGTTCGCAGCACAGGGTCAGAACTACTTCCAGGCGGCTGGCGACAGCGGTGCCTACACGACACGTTCGCAGTATGTGTTCCCGGCGGACGACGACTACGTTACGGTGGTGGGCGGCACGGATCTGCAAGTTGCCAGTGCTGGCGGCCCTTGGGCTTCGGAAACCGCATGGCCAGACGGCGGTGGCGGAGTCTATACTCCGGACGCGATTCCAATTCCCGCATGGCAGCAACTGCCTGGCGTGATCACCGGGGCCAACCACGGATCGACCACCCTGCGCAATTCCCCGGACGTTTCGGCCGAATCGAACTTCGACTTCTACGTCTGCGCAGACCAATCAGGTTGCACGGCTAACGAATACGGCGGGACAAGCTTCGCCGCTCCCATGTGGGCCGGTTACGCGGCTCTCATCAATCAACAGGCCGCACTGAACGGCAATCCGCCGCTCGGTTTCGTCAATCCCGCTATTTACAACATCGGCGTCGGATCGAGCTACACTTCCGACTTCCACGACATCACGAGTGGTAGCAACGGCGAACCGACAACCACGGGTTACGACTTGGCGACCGGTTGGGGCAGTCCGAACGGCGTGGCTCTCATTACCGCGCTCGCCGGCGGAGGACAGGGCGGCGGACCGGTAGTCAGCCTCTCTCCCACGACGTTGACCTGGGGCAAAGTGGTAGTGGGCAAAACCAGTGGCAAGAAGACTGTCACTGTCACCAACACCGGCAACGCAACGCTTGACATCACCAGCATCACAGCCAGCGCTGACTTCGCGGTGGTTGCTGCTTCGAAGAAACTCAACTGCGGTAGCACGTTAGCGGCAGGCGCCAGCTGTGAATTCAAGGTGACCTTCACGCCAGCGAAGACCGGAGTTATCACCGGAACCGTGACGCTGACCGACAATGCGGCGAACAGCCCGCAGACGGTTAGTCTGACCGGCACCGGCAAATAACAAGAACATGTAATAGCTAGAGGGCGGGACTTCGGTCCCGCCCTTTTTATTGGTATTGGCGGTAGATCTTCGCTGGGGCAGGACGCTGTTACTCGACGCGGTTTCGTTGCGGATCCGCCGATGCGGACCTCAGGACTACTGCAGCAGCCGCCAGGCTCCATAAGCCCAAACAACGGGAACAGCGAAGAGCATGGCATCGACGCGATCGAGCATTCCACCATGACCGGGGAGAATTGTTCCCGAATCTTTAACTCCCGCGCCGCGCTTGATGAGGGATTCGACCAGATCACCGAGTTGTGCCGCGAGGTTTACGACAGCTGAGAGCAAAACAACGGGCCACAGCTGAGGCTGCTCCAAGCCCCACATGCCGTCGCGGCGGTCGATCAATCCGAAGCGCATAAAGAAGGCGCTGATTGACTGCGCATGTTGAATCCAAAGGGTGCCGATGATGACGCTCGCTAAGACCGAGGCGACAGCGCCTTCCCAGGTTTTATTGGGACTGATCTGGGGCGACATGCGGTGCCTGCCGATAGCTTTGCCCACGAAGTAGGCGAAGATGTCTCCTGACCAGACGGCTAGTAGCGTGTAGATCGTCCAGATCGCGCCTGCCGGTAACTGGCGAATCTGAACCAGAAGGGCCATTGGGATCGCGATATAAGCGAAGGCGAAGGAGGAGGCTGCGGCTGCCGGGTATCCAGTGGCTAGATTTATCCGGCGCATTGCGATGGTCAGAAAGATAAAAGGCGCTAGCGAGGCCGAAACTGCTAGACCAAACAGTATGGCGGTTGTCTCCACCAGAGGCGTGCGGTTGGTGGAGGCGATGATTACGAATGCGAAGAATAGCGTCACGAACACGTAGGTGGCAGACGCCATCGGCTGCACGGCGTAGTAAGTCGCCAACTTGAGGAATTCGGCGATGGCGAGAAGCGCGACTGCGCCTGCCACGATGGCCAGAATATAGAGTGGAGCTTTGAGAACCAACAGCAGAACGAGAGGAATTAGAACAACGGCGGTCACGATCCGTTTGATCAACGCTTCGCCTCGGCGTGCGCCCGAGTTTTCGGGTGGGGAGCGTGGCCATCCTCGCTCAGGCCACCATAGCGGCGTTCACGCTTTTGATATTCTTCGATTCCTTCGAGCAATTGCACGCCGCGAAAATCGGGCCACAAAGTTTGCGTTACATAGATTTCCGCGTATGCCAACTGCCACAGGAGAAAGTTACTCAACCGCATTTCGCCGCTAGTGCGAATCACCAGGTCAGGGTCGGGCAGTCCTCGCGTATAAAGATTGTCGCTAATCGACTGTTCGTCTACCTTCATGTGGTCGATGCCGCCATTGCGCGATGCGGCCGCGGCAAGCGAGCGAAAGGCGTCAACAATCTCGCTTCTGGCGCTGTAGTTCAGGGCCAAAGTCAGCAGCATCCCAGTATTCTTGGAAGTGCGCGCGCTGGCATCTTCCATCTCGCGCTGCACTAATTCAGGTAACTCATGCTGGCGTCCGATGAACTGGAGCCGAATATTGTTTTCGGCCATGGTCTTCACTTCCGCCCGCAAGAAGCGGCACAAAAGACGCATCAGGAAGTCGACTTCACTCTTGGGACGTTTTTTCCAATTTTCTTCGGAAAAAGCATAGAGAGTCAGCGCGGGGATTCCAATATGGGCCGCAGTCTCCACCGTTGCACGCACGGATTCGACGCCGGCGCGATGACCCGCGACACGCGGCATATGCCGGCGCCGGGCCCAACGGCCGTTCCCGTCCATGATGATAGCGATGTGCTGGGGTAAACGTGCCGGATCTAGCCGCAGGTAAACGTCCGTTTCCTTGCGGTCCAGCCCAGCCGGAACCGTGTGTCGCAAGCGGAACTCTCCGCCTCGAAGCTAACACACGAAATCCTGTGCGTGCAATGTGATAGGGGGCCTCCGAGTTTGCTGAAAGCCCGTCGAGTGCATCGAGGAATGACGGGCGAGGGCGCCCGTCTCTCCACGAACGGGGGTTACCTGGCTTCTTCCGGAAAAATCGGCAGGATCAGACGGTCGGTATGGCGGATGATTGTCATCGCGCAGCGCGCCCGTACCTGTGCATCGGTTAATAACCGATGCAGATCATCGACACCCGCCACCGGCTTGTCATCCAAGGACACAATTACGTCGCCGTCGCGCAAACCAGCTTTGCGTGCCGGACTTTTCTCTTCGATGCCAACTACAACAACGCCGGTCTCGCGGGGCAACGCGTAAAAGCGCACTACACGGCGATGAATTGGAACCGTCTGCGCTGAAACTCCAATGTAACTCCGACGGATGCGTCCATCCCGCAAAAGGCGGCTGGCTACGAATTTCGCGGTGTTGATCCCGATCGCGAAACAAATTCCCTGCGCTGGCAGAATGGTTGCCGTGTTGACTCCGATCACTTGACCGTGCGAGTTCACCAGAGGTCCGCCGGAATTCCCCGGATTCAGAGCAGCATCGGTTTGGATGACATCCTCGATTAAGCGTCCGGAATAGGAACGCAGCGAGCGCCCCAGAGCGCTGATGACGCCTGCAGTCACAGTTGATTGAAATCCGTAGGGATTGCCGATCGCAATCGCCATTTGTCCCGGCCGCAGTTGTTGGGAATCTCCCAAAGCTGCCGGCTGCAGTCCAGTGGTGTCGATTCGAATGACCGCAAGATCGGTAGCAGGATCATCGCCGATGGTGTGGGCTGGAGCGCGTCGGCCGTCAGCAAGAGTTACTTCGATGCGGGTCGCGTCATGCACGACATGACTATTGGTGAGGATCAGTCCATCGGGGGTAAAAACAAATCCGGAGCCACCTCCGCGCCGCTCGCTTGGATTGCTGCTGCGCCGTCGTCCGGGGGGCGCGGTTACGGATTGATGCACCTCGACATTTACGACTGAAGGGCTGACGCGTTCAACAGCTGCCGTTACAGCCCGCGAATACGAGTCGAGAAGAACTGCGTCCGCGGAGTCCGTTGCAGCGGAGCGCAACGGCTCTTCCGGAAACCCTTCCTGCGGCAGACTTACCCCCACAAGCGGATGGGATAAAGCGGGTTCTACAGAAAGAAGATTAAAGTCCATGTTGCATAGATGAATATCAATGCAATTTGGATTCTGGGCGGGGAAGACTCATCCCTCGCCAAAATCGCGATAGCGCTTCAGAACATCCTGCTGGGTTATCACGCCTTCGAGTTGGCGGAAGTCAGCGCGGCTTACGACTGGAACCAACGGCCAACGATCGACGTAGCGCATGGCGGTGTCCAGAGAATGATCGGGATGAAGAAACGGAACCTGCTTTCCAGCCAAAGCCGCAGCGAGGGTCAGATCGCCCTTGCCCTCCCGGATCATCGTCCCGAGTTCTTGTTTGGTGATGCTGCTCCAACCGGTTGGATTGAGTCGAACGAGTAGAATCTGCGCTGCGTCGACATCAACGTGCTGAAAGGCTCGGTCGAGCGATTCTTCCGCCTCGAGGACCGGCTCTATCGCCGGGCGCATGGCGTCTTCGACGCGCAGAATGCCCTCTTCTCGCTGTTCTTCCATCGAAGGGAGATCGAGGCCATCCTGCCGAGTGAGAATGTCAAAAATGGCGACTGGCTGCAGCCGTCGGGAAATTACATAGGCAAATGTGTTGGCGACAATGACCGGCACAATGATCGAATAGTTGCCGCTGACTTCGAGCACCATGAAGACCGAGGTCATGGGAACGCGGAGGAAACCCGCAAAGAGAACTCCCATACCCACCAAGGCATAAGTGCCGGGCGAGCCGGTCAGATGCGGCAGCAAAACGTGTTCCGCACCTCCGACGGCCGCCCCCAGCATCGCGCCAATAAATAAAGTTGGAGCGAACATGCCGCCGGGAGTTCCGCTAACGAAAGAAAGGAGAGTCGCCACAATTTTGAGCGCAGCCAGGATCGCCAGAAATTGCCATGTGAACTGGCCATGCATGGCCTCATCGATATATTCGTAGCCCGCCCCCATTACTTGGGGCGCGCCGAGCACGGCAATCAGGCCGATCAGTAAGCCAGCGAATGCCGGCTGAAAATACTGCGTCCAGTCGGGCAGCGCTTTGAAACGCGGCCGCAATTTGGCAATGCCCGAGGAAAAGACAACCGACGCCAGACCTCCGACGACGCCCAGAACCGCATAGGCAATCAGTTCCGACGGCCGTTTCAATTCCACGGGCGGAATGCGGAAAAGCGATTCCGACCCCAGAAACCAGCGCATCACGACGACGCTCGATACGGCAGAGAGAACGACCGAACCGAGGATGCCGGCCGTCCACCGCCCGATTACTTCTTCGATCACGAAGAGGACAGCCGAGATGGGCGCGTTGAACGCTGCGGCCAAACCGGCGGCGGCTCCCACGGGAGCGATGAGGCGCATTCGGTCACGCGACAAATGCAAGCGACGTCCAATCGCCGAGGCGAGACTCGCCCCGATTTGTAGGGACGGATCTTCTGGGCCGAGAGAGTGTCCTGATCCGATCGCCAGCGCGGCGGTGATGAACTTGCCAACCGCAGTGCGCAACGGAATGTACCCGTTATAAATGAAGAGCGCGGCCTTGGTTTGATTGACGCCACTTCCACGCGCGAGCGGAAAGACATGGATGACCAGAACCGCGATTACGACGCCGGCCAGGGTTGGCGCCAATAGCAGACGACTAGACGATAGCGTATAGCCCGATCCCAAGAGATAAATGCGGCACCAGTCGATGGCGAAGCGGAAGCAAACGACCGAGAGCCCGGAAAATACTCCGATAAATACCGAGAGGATAAGGAAAAACCGCTCCTCGCTAAAAACCGAACGTAGCAGCGCTGCTCGCGAACGCGGGGGTAACGGCGGCATTTCAATGGGGGCCTCTTCCACCAGAGAATCAGCTCGCGAGTTATTGGAAAAATCCAAGTTAGTTTCCTTCGTGCAATTTTGCGATCAGGAGCAGCGCCAAGTCCGCTTCAGAGCCAGGTCCACAGGTGTTATTCGTTTGGCGCTCGATGTCAAAAATAAAGTTCATTGTGTTCTCGACGAGATCCGGATTTCGTCGCAGCTCCCGCTCCGTGACCAGCGGCCTCATCTCTTCCCACTTCGCCTGGCTGGCAGCGATGGCAGTGGGCAGATTCGAGTTCGATGCATTCCCCGCCACGTTGGCAGACGTCGAACACGATTTGATCCGATCCCCGACCGCGGCAAAGTCTTCGATGACAATTCGAGTTCGCTCGGCGCCGGAAAGCTGGCGCTGGAAAGGATCCAGCCGAAGTACCAGTTCGGTAGTCTTGAGCAGACCGGCGCTCTGAGTATCGGCGGGATTGGCAGCCAACGCGGCCTCGAGGTAACGCCGGGCGATGTCGTAGCGAGCGAGTTCGAAGGCGGTCATGCCCACGCCAGCCATGGCAGTTGGATTCTGCCGGTCCGAGGCGAGGGCCAGGCGATACTGGGCGAGGGCGCGCTCGTAGTCTTTCACCCTGACAAAAAGTTCCGCCACGCGTATTTGTTGCTGTGGATCATCGCCGACATTTGCGGCAAGCGCGATCAATTCGGATTCGGCTTGCGGTCTGGCGTTGATATCCAGTAGGAAGTCGATCAACTCGAGACGAGTAGTACGCCGCTCAACCTCTTCATCGCTAGCAGGCCACGTGGCGTAGATGGCGTTGTGATAATAACGAAGAGCTTTCTCGGTATCTTTCTTGTGTGCGGCGATGCGCGCGAGTTCGAGATTCACCAATCCATTCTCGGGTTCCTGTTCCCAGAGGTTGATCAGATAGGCGTACGCTTCGTCAGTTCGCTTCAAGCCAATCAGCGCTTCCGCCAGATTCAGTTCGTACGAATAGTCGTCACGCGAATAGAGCAATGCGGTGCGAAAATCCGAGACTGCGTTTTGAAAGCGTTGCGCCTTCAGGTCGAGGACGCCGCGGTCGAACCAGCGATTGCCGAGGGACTCCTGCTGCGCATGATAGATATGGGACAACCCACTGACAGCTAGAAAGAACAGTACCGCCAGGATCGAGAGCAGCGCCAGGATCACAGGCTCTTGCATGAGGTAGAGCCGGAGATCTTGTCGAATGTTCTTGTCTGCCACTATCGATCCTCGTTTGCTTCGTAAGAAACAAAACTCTCGTCATCATACTCAGAAATGAGAGATAACAATTGCGCAGCGTTAATTAGCGGGAAGGCACCGAGCCAAATGGTCCCTTCCCGCACCATGGTTAGTCTTCGAAATTCAGATTCGAGATTTGAAACTCGAGTCTTAGCGGTCGAAGGCGAAGTGATCGACGCGGTTCTGTTGCCAGCACTGTTCGTTATCTTCGGTACAGAATGGTTTTTCCTTGCCGTAACTCACGGTTCGAATGCGCGCAGCGGGAACACCGTGCTGCA
Source organism: uncultured Acidobacteriaceae bacterium (assembly GCA_963846085.1). GTDB lineage: Bacteria > Acidobacteriota > Terriglobia > Terriglobales > Acidobacteriaceae > Acidiflorens. The sequence continues at coordinate 119,730 of CAWJUN010000002.1, forward strand.
CCAGCGCTTCTTTGGCGGATTCCGCTCGACTCGCGCCGAGAGCGATGTTGTATTCCTCGGAGCCCCTGTCGTCACAATGCCCTTCAATCAGCACTTTGATGCCGGGATGTTGTTCGAGGAAAGCCTGATTACTTTCTACCGTGGGCGCCTCGGTCGGACGAAGGGCATATTTGTCATAGTCGAAGAACAGGTCTCTGACATTCCGGCGGAACAATTCTTCATCTGTAAGAGAAGGCGCGGCACTCGCGACAGGCACGTTCACCGTGACGCGGGCGGAAGCATCGTTTGTACCTCCGGGCCCCTTTGCGATCAGCGTGTATGTGGTGGATTCGCCGGGTGAAACGGTTCGCGTTCCGGAGGGTGGCAGCGTGCCAAGTCCCGAGATCGAGATCTCGTTGGCATTGCCGGTTTGCCACGTCAGCAAAGAAGTTTGTCCCTGCTGAACCGTGGTGGGATTGGCCGCTAGTGTCGCAGTCGGCGCGGTAGGCGGTGGAGGCGGACTTGGTGGCGTGGCTTTGGCTACTTTCTTGGCGCACCCGGCCGTAGACAACACGCCGGCCAGCGCTGCGAGTAAGGCAAATGTCTTGAGTCGATTCTGCGTCATAGGATTGAGTCCTCGATTCTTGGTGGAAGCACTTCATAGTTCGGAGCGGAGTCGCCTCGTACGATCCCGAAGGTGATCGCACGCCGCGACCGCAGACGATCTCCCTACGTCGCTCACAAAGCTTGGCGACGGCTACAGAGATTGAAGGCGCGATACCTGAAGGAGCGAGGCAATCAACAGCGCAGAATTGCGATGCAGTCTAGAGATGTGCAAGAACAGGATTCTGTCGGGGTTAGCGACGAAAAGAACTGGCTTTCAGAGGTAAGCAGAAGTCGGCCGAGAATTCGAACCGCCCCCTGCATAATTGCCCGATGCAGCCGGGCCGCCCCTCGGGATGCCTGCAACGCTGTCACCGGGCCGTTAACCGCGGAATATGGACCTTGCACCGCGGGAAACAAGAAAATTGCCAGAACGCAGAACACAGCCACGACAGCCAGTTCGCATGCGATTCGCCCAGAATTCATCGTCGTGACAATTGTATCGTAGCCTCTGTCGTCGAGGGCCGAAAAGCCGTAACTGCCTATCTTTGCTTATTCTTGCGATAGGCTTCGAACATCGCCCGCATGCGGTCCAAGGTCGGTTGTATTTGTTCGGGGTAGCGAATGCAGTTCATGAATATGGGGCGTGAATCCATGGGGAAGCCGCCGAAATAACGATAGCCATCGGATAAGGGTGGTCCGGCTGGTGAGCCGGCCGTGGGAATAGTCTGCGGCAGTTGAATCGCATACATACCACCGCCCGCGAGCGCCTGATGCGGATAGTTCATGAGCCATAGGCAATTACTCCCATCGGCGATGTTGCTGGCCGATACGATAGCCAATTGCCCGCCGTCTTGCGGGGATGGTTGCTGGCAACTCCAGATCTGAGCCTGCGGTAGATACGCTGTGGGATCGGAGAATCCGTACTCATCCAAAAGAACATGATTCAGCCCCCTCGTCTGAACGAAGGTCTCGACCGTCGGCAGCGCCTGGTTCCAATCGAGATTCGAGTCGTTCACCATGAGATAGCCGGGATACCTTGAGCTGAGCACATTCAAGAACGGCAAATAGTTGGGATAGGCCCATGCAGCCGTTGTGATGCAAGCGACAGCCAGGCCAACCGTGATCCAACTCGCGGCGTGAGCTCCCCACCAATGCGCATGGCGCAACGATTCCAACATCGCTGGTAACGGTGCGAGTAGAAGCAGCAACAAAGCTAGTGCGATCAAAAAATGACGGATGCTGATGTCCAGGCGATTCAGCATGCAGGCGGCCACGAAGACGACGAGCGAAACCCACAGGGCGCGCCAGCGCATCTCCATACCGGCGGGTATGGCGGAGAAGCCTGTCTCTGTGCGGCGTTTCACAATTACTGCGATTGCCAACGCGAGAAGTAGCAACAGAAGAAAGGCCAGCGGCGATTTCAAAATGAACAAAGCTGGAAAATAGAACCAGACCCCGTGCGAATACGCACGCCCGAGGATAAAGGTAGGCCTGCTGCCGGCGCTAAACGCGAATCCAAGCAGGCCGCGCAGGTATTTCCACGGCGGCATGAGCAGGCGACGCAAAAGCGCCGATGCCGGGAAGTGCGGAATGATGTCAAAGGAGTCGGTGGGCTCATTCCAGGACAATGCGAAATAGCCAATGTATACGAACAAGGCGGCCCAAGCCGTGGACTTCGCAAAATTGAACCAGGCGCACCGCCGCCAGGAACGTCGGGCGAACTTTTCCGTGGGCTGCTCTGGAACCGCTCGCCAGCGCAGGCTGAGAGCCAATGCGATGAACGCAAAAAACAACAGTCCCGAGGAAAACTTGGTGAGAAACGCGCCGGCCAGTATAAGACCAAATCGAATTACCGCGGCGTGCGAGGGCGAGTGCCACATCTCCGGCATTCGCCATACGGCCAGAACCCAAAATAATGTGATCGCGACATCCGTGAGCACGAGCGGTCCAAAGGCGAGAAACGCCGGCATGCTGGCGAAGACCGAGAGACTCAGTAGACCTCCCCAGACGCCTCCCAAGCGTGTTGCGTAGAGATAAACGATAAGTCCGAGAAAAAGGGTAAGCAAAAGCATGGGCGCTCGAGCCCACATGACGGTCGAGAACGGATCATTCCAGCGTAGGATTAGCCAATCGCCAAAGACCCATTCTCCCAGAAACGCGTTGAACATCTTCCCACTTACTGTCCAGGATGGGTTCGAGTAATCGGCGCGTACTCCGTGTAGAACAAGAGGCAACGCCGCTAGAACTTTCGCCAATGGCGGATGCTCCTCGTTCATCCGCATGTCGAGTTTTTGCAGATAACTCACCCCGGCGCCGATATGAGCGATTTCATCAACGGCAACCGATTCGTGCCGAGCTGCGCCGCCGGCAAGGAGAGCCATCATCGCGAGTAGTAGCCCAGCTGCGGCGGGCGCGTATCGAGGGCTCGTTTTGATCAACGAGTCACTCCCTTCTATCTCGATTTATTTCTGAAATGCGATCAACTAAGGATACCCGTTGTCAGCAATCGGTGTCAGACGAGCCCAGGGTAGTTCCCGCTCGCATCTTCGGTCTCGACCATCTTCCGGATCTCCGGATAGTGCTTCACGAGAATCTCGGGCGCGCGAACTCGCCTGCTCTCGAGCAGGTTTCTTAATTCGAGCGCGTTGACTGCGGCTTTGGCCTGGAAGTGGTTATTCGCAATCACGTAGGTAGACTCTGCTTGCCTAGCGATGATTTGGATTTTTTCTTTCCACAGTTCCAACTCGGAAGCCGTGTAGAGATAGTTGTAACGATCATCGCGGTTGTCTGTGTCGAACCAGTCTTTGTAATTTCTCCCATGCAGGCGGACGTATCCAACCGCCGACGTTACGTGTTCGGTCGGAGCCAGGGATCGTTCCAGTTGCGGCTGATCAATATTGCAGAAGCCGACATCGTGTCGCATGAATTCGGCGATCGTTTCGGGATTGTCCCAGCTTTCGTGCCGGACCTCAACCACGCGCGGATATTCGATGAACTGCCGTAGCAGTTGCTCCAGATACTCGCGATTCAGGCTGGTGTTTTTGAATGACACCGGAAACTGGATGAGGAGCGTGCCCAGTTTGCCGTTCGCTGCCAGCGAATCCAGTCCCTCGCGAGCGCGCCGTTCATCTTGATCATTCGGCCGGATGCTTGCTGCGGAGGTCGGTTCCATCACCGCCAGCGGAGAATGCGTGAAGGATCGATGCAACTTGGCCGTGAAAACAAAGTCAGGATTGACTGAGGTAACCATCCGAGACCACAAGTGTCCTAGTTCGGGCCTAATGTGCCCGTAAAACGAGGTGTTGATTTCGACAACGTCGAAGAATCGCGCAAGGAACTCAAGGGGGTGAATTTTCTTTCGCGTTACTTCTGGCGGATAGAGAATCCCATCCCAGTCCTTATAGGACCAGCCAGCAGTCCCGATACGGATTCGCGAAACTTTCTCCATGCGGATCGGGCCAGATGTTCGCAGGTTAGCATATGCTGAGGCCCCTACTCGTAGGATGCTCGAAATTCAAGAGAGTCTTGAAATAGAAGCTTGAAATAGAAAGACGAGGGCAGAAGTTGCAGATCGTAATTCCTGGAGGCATGGGGCAAGCAGGGACGCTTTTCGTGAATGTTTCATCGATTAATAGAGAAGGATCGCGATCCAGTACGTCCCCGTAGGATACGCTGTGTTGCGGGCGTAGCAGGCCCCTACCGCGAAGTGGCCAACGCCGGGATCCCCCAGCATCCGTACGGCACCTTGCGGCAGCACCTCCGGGCGGCTCTGCGTGTAGGTGACAATTTTTCGATTGGTGTAAGCGGCCGCAAGCATGTGGGCGTTCGGACGATCTTCGCTGGCCAGAGAGCAGGCTGCGTCGTCAAGGTGCGACGGCTTGAACTGAATGAGATCCGGAAGGCCCGCCTGTTGGCGGATGTCGTCCATGGATTGTGCGACCAATCGCGCGCTCTCTTGTCCGGAATAGGAAGGCAGTTCGTGCGCGAAATCCTGGACAACGTAGAGACGGCCCATTTTCCGGATCGCCACGATACCCACCACGTTAAAGTTGCGGTCGAGCAAATTGGCTCGATGAGGCGGGGAATGCATTAGTACTTCGTGCGCATCCGGAGCGCAGGTGGCGTTTGCCAGATTCTCGCCGGCACGATCGATCCGCAGCGGGCTGACTTCGGCGACTCTTTCGAGAAGAGGAAGTTCTCCAGCAAACTGATGGTCCAATTGTTGAGCGGCGATCACAAATTGTCCGTGGGACAGCGCTGCAGCGTGGAGACTTTCGTCCATGCGCAGGGGCGGTACGCCGGCAAGCTTGCGGCTCTTGTTCACTAACTGTAAGAGTTCGTTCTCGGCGGCGGAGTCCTCACCAGAGGGTGATCCGGCCGCCGAGTTCGAGGTGGGGGCGGGCTGGTCGTTCGTAAATCGTCTGGGGTTAGCGTTGCGGGCCACGACACTGCCGTTGTCCAGAGTACCGCTGTTGGAAAAATTGGCTTGCCAATCTGCTGTTTGAGACGTCTGCGCACAGCTAAAAACTGCTTGTGCAGCCAGCATCGCGAATGAAAGCAAAACGGCTCTGAGCATGATTGGTTGGTTGGCGGATGGCTGGTTGAGGTTGCGAGCAAACTTCCGCTTTCCATCTCTCACGCTAGCTTCTAGAATGCAGCTCAGCTACTTACTATGGAGACCATACTGCTGGTTACTATTCTCGTGGGAACCCTTGTCCTGCTTGGGTTCTCGGCGATTCTGCTGCGGCGGATTTCGGCTGCCGCGCAAGTGAATGCAAAAGCGGAAGTTACGGGCGAGATCGAAAGGCTCGGTACGTCCCTTGGCCAGAGGTTCAGTGCGGCCACTGCCGATATGGCCAGTCGGCTGGAGCAGACCAAAGGGGATCTCCGCCAGCAGGTCACAGACCGCATCCAGCAAGGCTTCTCAGAGATTCGCAGCTCGGTCGAGCAGCAACTCGCTACGGGAAGGGAAGAGCAAAATCGCAGCCTCAGCGATGGCCGAAGCGAAATGACGACCTCTCTTCTGCTCACCACGCAGCAACTGAAGGGTGAATTTCAGAGTCTAAATCAGCAGACAGCGCAGAGCCTGGACTCGATTCGCGATCGCGTCGACGCGAAGTTGATGGCTATCACCGAGCAAGTGCAAGTGAAACTCGATCAAAACATCAAAGAAGGCTTCGCGCAGTTCGAGAAAGTTCAGCAGCACTTAAAGGCGGCGGAAGAGCAACTCCGCGAAGTGGGAGCGCTCGGCCACTCTATCAACGACCTGAACAATTTACTCAAGCTGCCGCATTTGCGCGGGCAGTTCGGCGAAGCAAGCCTGGAGCGTTTGCTTGCCGACTTTCTGCCAGCCCACATGTTCGCGCTGCAGTCGCAGCCCGGCGAGGGCAGTGGCCGCGCCGACGCCGTTATTTATTTCCCGGACCGCAAACTGCCGATCGATGCCAAATTTCCGCGCGAGCAGGTCATCGCTCTGTTCGAGAGCAATGACAAAGCTGAAATTGACCTGGCGCGCATCGCCCTGGTTCGCGTAATGAAGGCCGAGGCCAAGCGCATTCAGCAATATATTCAACCGGAGAACGGCACCACTGAGATCGCGCTGATGTATCTGCCGAGCGAAACTCTCTATATGGAAGTGATCCGCAACCGGGAACTCGGCGACTGGATGAACGAGCAGCATGTCTTCCCCGTTTCGCCCAACACGTTGCTGATGACGCTACACACAATTTCGTTGGTCCATAAGTGGTACGAGGTTGCTACGCGCTTCGAGAAGAGCCGCGCCGAGCTGGCAAAAGCTCAGAAATCATTCGACTTCTTCCAGAACCAGTTTGAAAACGTAGGCAAGAATCTGAACAAGGCGCAAGAAGCCTTCGAGACCGCGCAACGTCACCTGAAAAACTATCGCGGCAAAGTCACCGCGCTCAGCGGGCAGGAACAGTTGGAGTTGGACACCGCAGCCGCCTCGACGCCCTCAATCGACAAGCCATTGCCGCTGCTGGATAAAGCGAGCGCCTAAATCTCAGGAAAGCGCGCATAAGTCGTGCCCTTCAATGTGGTATATACTCACGATCGCCGTCGGAAGAAATCGATTCTCGGCGGTAAATTACTCAAGCAAAGCTCCGCACTGCTTCGCTCAATCCTTTCTCGTAGGCTGCGATCAGCTTGTCGGTGGTCGCGTTCACAGCATCGTCGATCACTTTGCGCGACCGGTCCGCGTTGAACCACGCCAACGATTTCTGCACGCCCTCCGCGAAGCTCGTCGTCGCGCAGAAGCCGGGAACGAAACGTTTGATCTTCGAATTGTCAAAGACTACGCTCACCGACTTGTCGCCGGTTAGAGTGCCGGTCTTTTCTGGAATGCACGCGGCGATAAAATCGGATGGAATGTGAACGAGCTTCGGTTCCACACCTACCGCAGCGCCCACGACGCGGAACAACTGGTCCCAGGTCATCACCTCGTCGGATGTGATGTGAAATGCGTGTCCAATGGCCTGCTGGTGGCCGAGCAATCCGACGAGTCCCTTGGCGAAATCGGTATTGTGCGTGATCACCCACAGGGAAGAGCCGTCTCCCGGCACGATCAATTTTTGTCCACGGAGCATGCGATCGACCGCCGTGTAGGATTTCTGCCAACTGTTGAGCACGAGCGGAACCAGCGTCTCGCCATAAGTGAGCGAAGGCCGGACAATCGTGACGGGAAATCCATCTTCACGGTAAGCCTGCATCAAACGTTCTTCACAGGCGATCTTGTTTCGCGAATAGTCCCAATAAGGATTCGCCAGCGGAGTCGACTCGGTCATCAAGTAATGCGTCTGAGGTTTCTGATACGCGCTGGTTGAACTGATAAAGATGTATTGGCGCGTGCGTCCGCGAAAAAGTTTCAGATCGCGTTCGATGTCTGCCGGAGTGAACGCGATCCAGTCAACGACCGCGTCAAACGACTCGCGTTCGAGCTTTGGGACCAGCGCCGGGTCATTGATGTCGGAAACCAGAGTCTTGACACCTTCGGGAACGCCCGTCGCATGTTGACCACGGCTGAGGAGCGTGAGATCGATGCCACGGCTCGCGGCTAAAACAGTGCTGGCAGTGCTGATGATTCCCGTGCCACCGATAAAGAGAACTTTCATAGCAATATTTGTAGCAGGGAAGTTGGAGCAGGGAAACTCGTCCGTCGAATTGGAAAGCATCAGGAGTTGCTATTCTTCGAATACGGAATTTCCTCGCCATAACGCCGCGCTCGTGCCAACGTTAAAGTGTGGCCGTCTCCAGAGCCGGTCAGGAAGCCGTTCCATACCCAGCGCCGTTCTTTGAAAATTTTGCAAGGCGAAATAAACGAAGGCGCAACCGCGGAATGGGCCAAAAAGATCTAAGTCCAACGCTTTCAAGACTTTGCCTTTAAGTGTCGCGTTTTGAAGACTTTGAGAATAATTACTCCTAAAGTCTTGATTCTAATATACCGGGGGTAGGGGGGGTAGGGTCCCACCGGCAAGAGGTCCACATTTTGCATGGGGATCTGACACCGAAAGTCGACCACGCCCAGCAGACTGCCGAAAAACTCACGAATCCACACGCAGCGGCTGCCGAAAAACTCACGAATGCATACGGAGCGGCTGCCGAAAAACTCACGAATGCATACGGAGCCGTGGAAGAGCGGCGCTTCAGCGCCGCGTTAGCGATTTACAATCAATGCGGGCTTTAGCCCCAGTGGTCGTTTTCGTCGCCACGGAAGAGTTTTTCAACAGCCTGCTAGGCAATCTCCCTGACGCTTTTCGGCTTCGGAGAACTTAGGTATTCCGCATTCTTCACTTCCCAGATGCCGTCGAACTTCACGAAATAAGGTTCGACGGAGAGGCCGGGGAAGTTGACGGTCAGCAGTTCTCCGGCGCGCAGCAGTTCGGTGCGATGATGTTCGGCCTCGGCTTTCTCGTCGCCTTTGAAGTGGGCAAGACCTCCATAAGTCGCGCAGTCGGAGTGGCTCATGACCATCACACGCTTCGTCTGGTGCAGGCGAATCGACATGCGCACCTGTTCCAGGATGAAGTCCTGTTCAAAGTCGTTGCGCGGCGAGGCAAGCGTCTTCGCGCCGCCAGCAACCACGATCATGTCGGCCCGCTCGACTCCCTGTTTTTTTAGGAACTTTCGCACCGCAGTTCCGATGCGGTGATCGAAGCAGCAGAGCACCGCCGCATCGGCCACATACGGAGCGGAAGAAGAGTCGAAATGGAAAACCTTGCGCATAGAAACCCCGGTACATTCTAACTGAGCTCGGCCAATGTCAAGCCTGCCACTCTCAGGAAGAGGAAGATGCCCGAGACGGACGAATGCGTCCGTCCGCTGCGTGGAACAGCTACGCGCCGCGCTTGGTCTTCAGTTCGGTCAACAACTGCTCAATGCGATCTTCTTTTTCCAGAGCGGCCAACCGGTCTTCCACATCCTCGGAGAGCAACTGGGCTTTGGCTCCGCCAATCGCTTCTTCGCGCGCCACTTTTCTCTGCATGCGGTCGAAGGTCGTGGACCTGGCATTGGCGCTCATCGCCGACTGAGCGTCCGTAGTCCTGGAGGCGGCGCGGGCCCGGCGATGCTGTGCTATCAACAGATCCGCCTTAGCGTTAGCTTCCGCAAGCTTTTGATCAAGATTGCGCAACGCCGATTTTAAATTCTCGACCTGGGCTTTCTGATCTTCGAGCTGCTGGCCGAAATTAGCGCTCATGTCGCGATAACTCTCTACGCGAAGCAGCGCGGCGCGCGCCAAGTCATCTTGTTTTTTGTCGACGGCGAGTTCGGCCTTGCGCATCCACTCTTTGATCTTGTCGTCGTTTTCCAGCTTCTTTTTATCAAGCAGATGCTGGTCGGCAATCGCAATGGCAACTTGCGTCTTCACCTGCAAGAGCTGGTTATTCATGTCGAGGATGACCTGCTTGATCATCTTCTCGGGCTCCTCGGCTTTGTCGATCAGATCGTTGAGGTTGGCCCGTACTAGTGTCGAAACGCGTTCGAGTAATGCCATAAAAAACTCCTTTGCTTAAGTCGTGAATTACGAATTCGTCAATCGTCCGATCTTTTGGTCCAGGCGCCGCCCACTAGCGAAATCGCAATGTAGGCTGCGATTCCCACGGCGACCCAGACGCCCATGTGCCCAGTGGCCGCTCCGAGAGCCGCGCCCATGGCGGCTCCCAGCGCGACTGACAGGCCCAATGATCTGGCGTGGTGTAGTTCCTCGTTCACAATGTCCTCCTGAATCTCCACACGGTATAGCTCGCCCCAATGGCTTGACGTTTACGAACTGCTGAATCCATTCGTCTCGTCCGTCGTTTAATCGTTGGCTGACGAATTGTTCTCCGGCAGCTTGGGCACTTTGTCTCCAATCGGCCTAACTTTGCTCAACAGATCGGCGAGCGGCATGCCCGAGAGAGTTTCAAAAAGCGCTGGAACCTGCGCCGCGATCTTGGTGATGTCGCCGGTAATTTTGTTCATTCCGGCGGTATCGCCATTGCCGGTCGAGACGATCGTGATCTTGTCTACGTTCGCCAGCGGAGCGGCCAGTGCTTTTACAATTTCCGGCAGTCCGGTGATCAACTTGTCGATGACAGCGGCCTGGTTGTATTCCTGATAGGCCTCGGCCTTCACGTTCATGGCCTTCGCCTCGGCTTCACCCTTCTTGAAGATGATTTCCGCCTCCGCCTCGCCCTGAGCCCGAATTGCAGACGCTTGGCCCTCGGCCTCCGCAATCAGCCGTTGTTTCTCGGCGGCGGCCAGAGTTTCGATGCGCTGACGTTCGATCTCCGCTTGCTTCAACACGGTTGCGATCAGTTCTTTTTCGCGGCGATTAATTTCCGCTTCCTGCACCTTGACCTGTCCTTCTTTTTCGACCTGGAGGACGCGCACGCTTTCTGTCGTGACCTGTTGCTGCATGACGGCCGTTTGGATGTCGTAAGCCTTGTCCGCCTGTGCTTGTTGCTTCTTCGTGACTTCCAGGTACTGCGCTTTCTTGATCTCCAGATCGCGCTGCGATTCTGCCTGCTTTGCTTGCGAGAGCGTCTCGGCCAGCACTCGTTCCTGGTCGGCTTGGGCTTTGGCTACCGCGGCCTCGCGAGTTGCGATCGCGCGCCGGATCGCCGTATCGCGATCGGCTTCAGCCGTGGCAACATCGGCGTCGCGTTTGATGCGGGCGACATCCGGCTTGCCCATGTTTGTGATGTATTCATTCTTGTCGCGAACCTCTTTGATGGTGAACGAAATCACTTCGAGCCCCATCTTGTTCATGTCGTCGGCGCAAGTGGCGCGCATGCGGTCGCCCACCATCTCCGGCTGCTTCACGATTTCTTCGACCGTGAGCTGTCCGATGATGCCGCGCAAGTGCCCTTCCATCACGAGGCGGATGAGTCCTTCGCGTTCCTGATCAGCTTTGGTGAGAAACTGCTCGGCTGCAGTCAGGATTGACTCTTTGTCTGATTTCACCTTGATCTGGGCGACGGCTTCGACCGTGACCGCGACGCCCTGCTTGGTGTAGAGATCCTGTTGTGGAGCCACGTCGAACGACATCAACTCGAGCGAGAGGTCTTTGCAGCTCTCGACCATTGGAAAGATGACCGTGCCGTGTCCTTGGATTACACGCGTTCCGCGAAAACCGTAAACGATCAATGCTTCATGTGGGCCGGCTTTGCGGTATAAGCGAGCCAGCATGCTCATCAGGAACAGGATGGTGAGTACCATCAGCCCCGCGATGACCCAGACTTCCATTGGTATGCCGAATAGCATATTGCCTCCTGAAAAACCGTTGGTTGTTGTCACTTCCCCACGTGCAAAGTGCTCATCACCAAATCCAAATCGCGCACGATCCGCGGCGGATCATTGTGGCCGAGAACAACGTCTCCGTTGGACGTCTTGATGCGAACGACCTTGTTGCCCCATACGTAGGCGCGAGTGTTGCCGACTCCGCGAATGCCGTAGCCGCGCAAAGCGCTCCACGACTCGGGCGCGTAACTTTGAATCTGCATTCTGGGGATCGACCTCAGCCGGAAGCCCAAAGCGCGAATCTCGATCCCATGTCGCAGGAAGCGGTATTGGAAGCCGCTCCATGCGGCGGCAACGGCTACGATCCCCACCAGAGCTACGATGGCCATTCCCAAGCGCACCGCTGTAACGGCCACTATCGCGACTGCAAGCAGGGGGAAGGCGACGGCAGTTAGAAGCAGAAAGAACGTCACTACCATCCCCCCAGAATGCGTTTCTTCAACTAAGAGATCTGGAGTGCCGGTTGGATCTAACGAGGGCGAAAGCGCCGGTCCACGCCGCGTTACCACATAGACGATTCCCAGTAACACAGCGGCAATCGGAACGGCGATCAGTATTCCTCCCAGGTCGAGCGCCGTGCCATGCAGGTTGTAACTGACGATGGTTGCATTCACTTCGACCATCACGCCAATAATCAGGGCGCAGAAACCAAACATAGCCCAGGAAAAAGCATCGACGTGTGTGCGCGCCATATACAGCAGAAGCGCGGTGAAAATCACCAAGAGAATCGCAACGAATCCCACACCGAATTGCAATGCCTGATCGCGCGACATCCAGCCATTCGCTTGTCCGCCGGCATTGAAGTGCGTGGCTACATGCACCGGAAGCAGATCCCATGCCTGCCGGTATTGCAGCTTCACCAGCGGCAATGCGAGCCAGAGCAGCAGGGTTGCGAATTGGAAGATTCGCCGATTCATAGAAAGTGCTCTTGACGTGCGCCTCCGAGGTTCTGACAAGCGAAACGTGCCTTGCTATTCGCCGCGGACTTCCTCCCAACGCTTGACGTAGGCGATCCCTTTCTCGTAACGCGAAACCATGATTTCGGCGCCTTTTTCCAGTGCGCGTCCGTCGTCACTGCGAGCTCCACAGGTGCGGCGGGTGCCCGCCTGCGAATAGATGATCTCTCCGGTACCGTTTTCTCGAACCGGCATGGAGATTCGGCCCAGCACTCCGACCATCTCGTAGTCAGCCGAGTCCATGTTCTCTTCGTGCGAGATCAGCACTCGCGTCAGGAACAGGAACACAGTGCTGGCGCCGGCGACTCCGGCTGCGCCGGCAATGAGCAAGCCGAGCGCGTACCAGATGCCGGAGAAGCGCGCGATGAGGAATCCTGTCCCTCCGAACCAGGCCAAGAAGGCGGTCAGCGTGATGAAGTTGAAAGGCGACACGGACGGCTGCTGGGCAGTGCGTGCGGTTGAAACGGTCTGTCCATTCGCGGTCGTACTTTGTCCCGATGCCGCGTGTCCCGCAGACCCGTGCGCTGCGGGCCCGTGACTTCCGACTGTGTGGCTACCAAAACCGTGTCCGCCCGCGTGAGGTAAGTGCGGCAGATGCAGATGCCAGCGCATTCCGCCCGCGATGAACGAAACCGCGCTCAGCAGGAAGCCAACAGCGAAACACGTAAGATAAAAATCAGCCCACGTCATAAATTTCGCCTCAATTCAATGGCGCAAACGGCGCGGTCCTCGGTGGAGCGGTCTCGCGCTTCTTCTTCATATCCTTCGCCGGCGGGGCGCGGCACCAATCGCACGCACGAGTTCGGGTCGTAACGCCTCGAACAGACGGTCGGCAAGTCCTGGAGTATTCAGAATCTCTCCGAGCAGCAGCAAGCATCGCCGCGTGTCGGTGTGACGCGCGATCTTGATCAAAACCTCACTCACCGGCGGGTCGCTAGCGAAACGCTCCGAACCTTGTAGCAGCCAGACATCGAGTTGGCCTTCGGTGGTCCGCAAATCAGAGAGCAGTTCCGTGTGGTAACCCTCGGGGTCGTCCACGAGAAAGCCCGGATGGACCTTAAAGAACCGAGCCAGCAGCGTCCGCGACGACTGCGTCATATGCGGGCGCTTGCCTCCCTCAATCTGCGAAAGATACGACTGGCTAATGGTCTTCCCTGTCTCGGCCTGAATCGCTTTCATCAACTCCTGTTGTGTCAGGGGACGATTCAATCCGCGCAGAGAGCCTTCGACCTCCCGCAGATAACGGATTTTTTCTCCCAAAGTCATATATGCCAGATCGCGATAATAATATCGCAATATGGAATATTGTCAAGGATTGTATCGCTACTGTTTGCAGTGGCTTAGCCGCCAGGGTAGGAAAAAGGTTCGATCGTCAGCTCAAGAACCGGACAAGCAACAAAAAGCCCTCGCCGCAGCGAAGGCTTTCTATCTGTCTTTTTCGTCGCACGAAGGAGTTCTTCGCCGCTTAGTGCACGACCAACTGTACTTGCTGGTTATGCGAAGATCCGGTTCCCGCCGAACCTGAGATCGTGATGGTGTAGGTCTGCGCCACTGTCCCTCCGGTTGCAGTTTGACTGCTGCTGGAGGATCCGCAAGCCAGTTGCAGCATGATTATGCCCAAGAGGCCGCCGAGCAAAACTCCCGCCAGCCAGCGGCGGCGCTTTTTGTTGGCCCTATGCCAAGTCCGAGAAGGTTACGCCACCGATGGGGAGCCACGTTGCGTAGAGTGGTCCGCGATGCAGCAAGCTGCCAGTATTGACCGGGCGAGCGACGGTAGCGATCGTGAGGGCGGTGGTGCCACACGCGCCTCCGGAGAGCGTTACTGTAGTCGGATTGAAGGTGGGTGTAGAGGCCGTCACCATAGAAGGGGAAGTGGTTTGGGTCGGCGTTATTGTGCCGCTATAGCCAAAACTCGGCTGTGTGGGACAGAATTCGACTGTTATGACGGTGGAATCGCCGGCGTTGATGGGGTTCGGGTTTGGACTCGAGGCAACGACTTTAAAGTCAACTACCGTTGCGGTCTGCGATTCGGGCAATCCTACTGGCCCCCCGTTCGCGCCAACTTCGCCCGATACAGAGATGCTGGTTAAGTTTTGCGTGCTCAATGGCGTGACGTCGACTTCGACCGAGGCCGATGACGGGCAAGTCGTGCCTTGGGTGCACGTGGTTGCGGTCAATGTAGGGAAGAAACAGTTGATGGTAGTTCCAATGAGCGTGCCACAGGTTCCGGTGCCACTGCGAACCGTAGCTGTCGATGTCGTCCCCAACCCGTTGGGCAAAAGAGCGTAGAAGTTCACTTGCGAGGCGTTGTCAGGACCGTAGTTCGTGATCAAGAAAGTAAACTCCGCCTGTGCGCCGTTATTTACGGGATTGGGTGAGGGACTGCTCGGAGAGTTGGAGACCGCGACTTGGCTGACCGACCCCATCTTGCTGACGAATGCATCTTGTGAACCGCTGTTCAAAGTCGCTTGGAATGGATTCGAAGTCACAGGGAAATTCTGCGATATCGTGTTTCCTGCCACGTAGGTGGCGTTGAACGCGTCGACGGCAACTCCCGTACCCTGGTCCAACTGATTGCCACCGATGTAGGTGAGGTAATCGCCGACGCCAACACCGCTCAGGCTGGTGGAAATGACGCCCACAAATGCGTCGCCACCGCCGCCGTAGGCGTAGGGAGAATCCGTCACCGGCAAGCCCCCAAATGTGCTGCCGACCACGTGGACTGACTGGAGAGAATCCACCTGGATGGAGTTAACGCTGTCGGGTCCGCCGCCGCCGATATAAGTGAAATAGTAGACGGGGTAGATACCGTTCGTCTGATTGTTAATCCTGACGACGAATCCGTTGCTGTTGCCGCCCGTGCCCGTGTACGTGCCGTCGAAACTAGCCGCCCCGCAACTGGTAGTGCAGGTGAGGTCGGTCGAGTTGGTGGAACCGCCGATGTAGGCATCGCTGGACGAGTCGACAGCGATCGCGAGCCCCGCGTCGGTTCCACTTCCGCCCACATAGGTGGAATACACGAGGGACGCAGTGGAAGGGACGGTGGGGTTGAATTTGGCAACGAAAGCGTCAGTGTTCGTTCCCGGGGCGGGACAGTTTGCAACCTTGCTCGCTCCGTTGAGACAGGACTGCTGCGCATCGAGCAGAGGAAATGGCGCCTCGCCATCGGTTCCTGCGGTGGGGAGCATGTTGGTTGTGCCCGTGATGTACATGTTGACGCTGGACGAGGTCGGATCGACCGCGATGCCGCCGCCAACCGCCGTTGCGCCCGCGGGATTTCCGCCGCCGAAGTAGGTCGAGTACAAAATGCTGTTCAGGCCCGAGCCTGAGGTGTTGATCTCAGTGGCGAAAAACTGTGGATCCCCTACCGCGGCGTTCGAAGTGATCTGGTAGGCGTTCGGGTTGGCAGGGAATCCGTGACTGGCAGGGTCTTGCGAGGTGGTGTCTCCGGTAAGATAAACGTTCTGCTTCGTCGCATCGATGGCCAGTCCGGTAACGCGGTCGGTGCCATTGCCAGAGAGGTAGGACGAGTACGCGAGGGCGTAGGTGGTGGTTGCGGCTCCGTTGGCGCCGAAAGCGATCTTGCTTACAAAGCCATGCTTACCAGGTTCCTCGGCCGTGGTCTGAAACGCATTCAGAGTGAAAGGAAAGTTCGATGACGTGGTGTAACCACCCACGTAAATGCTGAAGGCTCCGTCGACGGCGAGCCCAGTCGGCGTGTCGACGCCGTTTCCCCCCAAGTAAGTTGCGTAGACCAACTGCTGACTATCGGAATAGGTAGGCGGTACCAGACTCGGGTTGATCACAGCGATGAAGACGTTCTGCGGACCGGCGATCTGCGGCTGGAACGCCAAGTTGTTCGGACTATTCGTCGCGCTGGAGGGAAAATCCGCCGAGGTGGTCGAGCCCGCCAAATAAATCAAGCCGCCGGAATCGACGGCAACCTGTACATTAGCTTCAGTCCCGCTACCGCCGAGATACGAGGAGTAGGCGAGGACCGGATCGATGACAAGTTCGCGGCTACGATCATAATCTCCGATCGCAAAACCAATTTTGCCGTCTGCCAACTGACGAAAACTTCCAGCGACAGTCGTCTCGCTGATTGCCTTTTCGTTGCCCGCTTCGGACTTTGCGGATTGCGCCAGCGCGGGCTGATAGACGCGTGGAGCGTGGAAGCGAATGTCACCACCTGCGGTTGAAAGGATCAGATCGCCCGCATCGATCCTCGTGGCAGCTCCGCTGAAACTCAGAGCAATTTTGCCTGGATCGGCGTTAGGTGCGACGCGGAAGTCGTATTCGAGTTGCCCCTGGTTGCCGTAGTAAACCAGATCGACTCCAGGATAAATCGCCTGATACTCGACCCTTCCAAATTGAGGAACGTTCTGCCGCCACTTGGAGGGATCATTGCCAATAAAGTAGTTGCTCTTGCCCGCTAGCGGAGAAGTGCCCGCGACGTTGGCCAACGAACTGGCGCCGTCAAGGCGCATCCGGATCACCGAATTCGTAGCGGCTGGCTCCTGTTTGGACGAGCGATGCAACACCAGAACAGCTTCGTCCGCGGTTAGGAAAAGTCCATACCCAGAGCCACGCGAGAGAAACTTAACCTGCGGATCGGTCTGACCCTGGTTCGGCTCAAAGAACAGTGGGAGAGAGAATGATTGCGATGAAGTTTTGCGGGCTGCCGGAGCTGTGGCAAGTGGAGCGGAGACGGCTGCGGTGGATAACGGGACAGCGACCTGGGCTGCTGCAGAAACGCCGGCAGAAAGGGAGAGCATGACACTCGAACCTGCCAGCAGAGCCGTTGCCAGAAGAGACTTCTTCGTGCGAAACATCTTTCCCGTCTTCATCCTATTTGGGGTCTCTTTTCTTGTTTCTGAACTCGCGCGTCCCACCGTTCCTACTAGCAGCACAGGGCAATTCCAATTCACGAAGCTCCTCCGATTTCCCAATTCGTGGGGTGAGACCAAGAATGGAACACAATACCACTCGGCGCGACGCCCTTAGCAAGCGGTAGCGTACCTGTCACCAGAATACTGGGATTGAACCAAACAAATACTTTTACATTCAACAGATACGCTGTCAAGCCGTCGAGACAGCATGGACCGCATAGTGAGAAGCCAAAAGCGAGCCAATTGGTTGTAAAGAAAGAAAAACGTGTCTGATCGGTCGTCTCAATTTCCCGAAATTGACCGGGGTGCGCGCTCCTGTCTGTCGGCAGCGGCTCGCCCGGGAGGATACAACGGCATTCGAGAGCTATTTCTTCTTCAGTGCCGCAATCTCCTGCTTCAGGCGCGCGTAGCGGGAGAGGATGGTCGCGATGTATCCAATATGGATGACCCAAGTGACAGCATAAGCGGCAAAAAGGTATCCGTTTCTCATCGCACACCCCCGCGAGGTCCCAATAGCGACTGCAGAGCATGGGCCTGATCGACGTCGCGTTGCAGTCTTTCCAGCCGATATCGCGACCAGCACACCAGAAAAGCGAAGCACGAAAACGCCAGCCAGTTGATGAGCAAGACGTGCATCATTCTCGGGTCAATCGATCCACCTCCGCCCATCACCGGCTGGGGATGCTGCGTGCGGAAGAACCGGATCGAAAAGTAAACAAAGGGCACGCAAAGGGCGCCGAGGACGGCGAGCGCAGCCGCGAGAGCCGGCGTCTGTCCGCCAGAGGAGAACCTCCGTAAGAATAGGTAGCTGACATAGATCAACCAGAGGACCAAGGTCGAAGTCAGGCGCATATCCCACGTCCACCAGATGCCCCAGACCGGACGCGCCCAAATCGGACCGGTGATGAGTACAACCGTGCAGAAAACCACTCCGACTTCCGCACTAACCAGGGCGACGATGTCGGCCTTCGTCTTGCGCGTCATCAAGTAGACAATGGACGCACCAAAATTCACAAAGAAGAGGACGAATGCCGTCCACGCCGATGGCACGTGATAGTAGAAGATGCGCTGCACGTCGCCCATCGTCTGCTCGGTAGGCGCGACAACCAAGGCCTGGTACAGGGCGAAAGCCAACAGGATCGCCGTCAAGACGCTGAGTATCGGGAAGAGTGTCTTCATGAGCGGACTAGCGAATTACGGAAATCGGATCATTGAGTGATTGAGTCGTTGGAACATTGGGAACGAGTCAAGGCCTCAATGATGCATTCTCTCAATCGCTTCATTCTGCGTTTAACACAGTTTCAAACAACAGCAAACACACCGTAGTAAACACCAGATCGTAGGTGACAAGCAACACGATCCAGAAACGAGCGCTGTTCTCGCCAGTCAGGATCGCCGTTGTGGCTTGAACCATCGCCAACAGCGCCGGGATCGAAATCGGGAAGAGCAGCAAGGGTAGCATGATCTCGCGGCTGCGTGTACGCAGCGACATGGTGGCGAAGAATGTCCCATTCACGACGAGCGCCCACGTGCCGAGGGCCGCGACTGGAATTAATTGCCAGGCAGGACCGAGCGCCCGCAAACGATAAAAGGCGATAAAAAGCGGAGTCATGACTATTTCGAGGACGCTGACGAAAATGAAATTGCCCAGGGTCTTGGCTAGGAGCAGCGCGTTGGGCGGGGCGGGCGATACCCGATAAGCGTCCAGCACTTGATTGCGAAGCTCGCGCGCCCAAGTCTGATTCAGCGCTACCACGGCCGCGAACAGAAAGGCCACCCAAATCAGCCCTCCTGCGATCTGGCGCGATTCTTCCGCGCTCGGATCGAACGAGAAGCTGAACACCACCACGACCAGCAGGGAGAAAAACAGCATGGAATTGATCGCGTCTTTCGATCGCCACTCCAGCCGCAAGTCTTTGAGCAAAGTGATGCGGGTGACACCGCTCGGGGAAGTCATTGGTTTGCCCCAAGCTGCAGGACCTCGAGGCGTTGCAGGTCGCGCGTACGCTCGATGATCTTGCCGAATT
The DNA here is from genome assembly GCA_963846085.1 of uncultured Acidobacteriaceae bacterium. GTDB lineage: Bacteria > Acidobacteriota > Terriglobia > Terriglobales > Acidobacteriaceae > Acidiflorens. The sequence continues at coordinate 138,981 of CAWJUN010000002.1, forward strand.
CCATCCATACGAATTCGTCGGCCGCATGTTCGAGCAACGAGGCTTGGTGGGTGACGATGAAAATTGTGGTGCCGCGGTCGCGGATCCCGGCCAGCAGACGGACCATTTCGGAAGCGGAATGAAGGTCTACATTGGAGAATGGCTCGTCAAGCAGCAAAATCTTCGGGTCATTCAAGAGTGCGCGTGCCAGAGACATGCGCTGTCGCATGCCCTGCGAATACTGTCCTACCGGGCGGGTGAGTTCGGGATCGAGTCCAACCGACTGGATCACTGCGGCGCAGCGCACGTTGTCGCTGATGCCGTAGAGTCGCGCGAAATAGATCAGATTTTCTATAGCGCTCATCTCGTCATAGAGCAGAGAGGGATGCGCCATGTATCCAACTTGCTGGCAGACTTCGCGAAACCTGCTTGAGCCGAGAATGGAGAACTCGCCGCTGGATGGCTGGTTCAGTCCCGCCAGCGTCCGTAGCAGTGTTGTTTTACCGGCGCCGTTGTCGCCGAGGATGGCATACAACTTTCCGCCGGAGAATTCCGCGGTTACCCCCCGCAAGGCGGCAAAGCGACCAAATTGTTTGACTAGATTTGTGACGGTAATGACAGGAGTAGGCGTGTTTTCAGTCAATGGATCGGCTGCTGCGATATGGGTTGTACACAAGATGCGGATGCAAGTAACGGTTGTATCTGGGCGCGGCTTTTTGGGCCAACCATCTGCCCTGCAATACTAATTTGCCATCCCCTCTGAACTGGAATTCTGCATTTGCGACATGCTCTTGGCCGGCTGTGTGGCTGGATTTGAACCCGGGGCCGGTGCGTACTTCGAGGCGCACTTGGCCTGCAATTGCTTGGCATGAAAGACGCCATCGCGCCCGAAACTGCCATCCGCCAAGGCTTGCGAATCGTCTTTAAACGTGTCGGGCGGAGCTTCCGTTCCCGTATACGAAACGGGGAGAGTCAGTTCGTTTTCCTTCAGCATAAAATCGACGCGCGTTCCGTTGCGCTTGATCGATCCCGGAACGACGTTCCCGGCCACCCGCAGACGCTTGGCATAGGCTTCATTTCCCATGCCATTCAACTCTTTAATGGTCACGTAGTAGCTCTTGCTGTCCTGCACGCCAGTGTAGGCAAGAAAGCCGAGCGAAACGACGATCAGCACAGTTACGGACCCGAATTTGAGATATCTGCTGGTCTCGCTCGACATGACATCCCACCCCTAGGGGGAACTTTACGCGCTGGGCGGGGGCGGGTCAAGACGCTGGGGATTCGCCGAGAAGAGCCTGACAATCGATGGTTCGTGCCCGAAAGGCTGCTCCGCCGCTCAAAGTGCTGTCCTCGCCACACGGGCAACCCATTTACAATCGTCTCTGCGGCATACCCGATCTTACAAAGGCAGACCCAATCCATGATCCATCCCTGGCACGACGTGACTCCCGGCAGCAAACTGCCGCAGGAGTTCAACACCGTGATCGAGATTCCTTTTGGCTCGAGCGTGAAGTACGAATTGGACAAGACGAGCGGTCTCATCAAACTCGACCGAATCTTGTATTCGGCGGTCTACTATCCCGCGAATTACGGTTTTATTCCGCAGACGCTGGCCGAAGACGACGATCCGATCGATGTGCTGGTCCTTTGCCAGGAGACGGTCGTTCCGCTGACCATCATCCATGCCCGCGCCATTGGTCTCATGACCATGCTAGATTCGGGCAAGAAAGATCATAAGATCATCGCCATCGCGACCGAAGACCCGGAGTTCAATCCCTACCGCGAGGCCGCCGAAATGCCTCCGCACCGTCTGCTGATGCTGCGCCGCTTCTTTCAAGACTACAAGCTGTTGGAAGGGAAGTCGGTAGAAGTGGACGAGATCCAGCCCGCGACGAAAGCGTATCCCATTATTGAAGACGCGCTCCACCGCTATAGCGAGCAGCGCCGCAAAGGGTTTGACGGGGTCAAGGCTTAGGCTCAGGAGGGCGGAGAAATGGCGTCGGGCGAGGGGCGTCGACCTTGGGCCGGTCGTGTAACTAGCTTGAATTTAGAGGTTTGGGAGATCAGCCTGGGACTATAAAAGAAAGTCTATAGAAGTACTTGACATTATCGGGAAATCGCCCTATATTCTGAATCGTTCCCTCCTGGTCCGTACCGCTATTCGCCTGGTGGTACGGACCCCATTTTTCCTCTCTAGATTCCTTCTACCGGTTTTTCCCGCTCGTAGGGTTTCTGCATATACCGCCGGCATTCGTCGAGCGCGCCTTGTGTATTGTCGTTGGTTTGGATGGCCTGCCGGTATTCGTTGACCGCGCGTTCGCGCTGCCCGGTTACATCGAAGATCTTGCCGAGTTGCAGGTGGCTCCAAACCTCCGTCCACCGCGGCTCGCCGTCGCCGTTCAAGGATTCGCGATAGGCGTTCGCCGATGCCTGATAATTTTTCTGCAGGAAAAACACTTCGGCGATACGGTAGTGAGCGAGCGAGCTGTTCTTGTTGACTTCGAGCGCTTTGTTGAACTCGAGCAGCGCTCCGGCCAGATCGCCCTGCTGCGTCAGTCCCTGCCCGCGCAGAATCGAGGCTCGCAACTTCACGTCTTTCGAATTCTCCAGCACACGATTTTCGGGATCGATCGCGATCCGTCGCGGCCGTCCGAAAGTTTCGACCGAGAAGGGTGAATCCGTACCTACTACCTCGATCCTTTTTTCTTCCGTGCGTCCATCCGTGTCAATTCGCAGATTCACGGGCATACGAAATAAGTCGAGATCCTGCTGGATCGCGCCCACAATACGAAATCCCTTGTTGTTGCCGAGCCGGTAGACGGTGTACTTGGCTTTGAACTCGGGCGCGCTGGTGGAATCCATCCACTGCGAATAGAACCATGTGAGTTGCTGCCCGTAGACTTTTTCGCTCAGTTCGCGGAAATCGTCGGTGCTGGCGGACTTGCCTGCATACTTCGTCGCAAAGTCGCGCATGATCTTGAGATAATCTTTCTCGCCAACCACCCAGCGCAGCATGTGCAGGATCATTGCGCCCTTATCGGTGACGAGCGATTGAAATTCGGGAGAAAAATAGTCCAGCTTGTTGGCGCTCGACAGCGGCACGCTGTCGTAGGCAAGCGCACCGACCGACATATCTTTAATCATCTCTTCCAGACCAGCTTCGCCGGCCGCGCTTTCGACATAACGCGCCTCGGAGTAGCGTGCAAAGCCGTCACTCAGCCACCAGTCGTCTTTGGTCGCGGGACTCACCGACACGCCCCACCATTGGTGGGCGATCACGTTCGACAACAACCGGTAGTTCACTTTTTCGGTGACGGCGCGGCTGGCCAGGGCGGCAATTTCCGGGGCGTAGGCCGTGGGTACTGTGTCATCCGGTAATTCCACGACGTTCAGGCGGGTCGACTCGGCGTTGCCATATTGCGTTTCGTAAAAAGTGAAAGCCTTTACGGCGGTAGATGCATATTCAGCGCCCAGGTTCTGATGGTTCGGCTTGAAGAATACGTGGACATCGAGCCCGGCGTCGTCACTCTTGAACTCCTGAAATGTTCCGGCAATGATCGTGCCCGGGAAACTCGCCTTTGCTGAGGTGAAGGTAAAGGTCTTCGAATTGGCGAGAGTCGCTGAAGCGGGTGCACCTTTCTTTCCAGACGTCCCAAGACCCGATGGAGCCGATTCTTTTCCGCTCCCGATCACGACCATGTGCGATGGGACCGTGACACTAATAGTCGATGTGAAGCGGTTAATGCCATATCCGGCGACCGGAAACCACAGGCCGGAATACAGCAGATAGCTAGTGTCGGGTCCGACGTAGGCGAGCTTTATGCCCTGTACTGGGCTGTCATCGGCGGTTTCGAGGGAGCCCTCATACTCGAAGGTGAAGGTAGTGCTAGCGTTCTTTGCTAGGCCGCTGTTCAGGGCAAAGCGTACCGTTGATTCCTGAGTGTTGCGTTCTGGCGTCAAGGGTTTGTTCGCGGCGTCGGTAAGCTTGGTGATGCGTAGGGCGTTGTTCAACTGAAACGTGACTACGTTCAGGTCGTCGAGGGCGGTGACCTTAACGACGGCGCGCCCTGTCAATTTGTGAGTTTGTGGCAGGAGCTCGACGTCGATCTGGTAATCGTCGGCCCGGAGACGGTTCTTCTCGGCAGCCCCCGCTGGCTGGCTTGCCGCAAACAGAGGAAAAGAACGAAAAAGCCACCAAGCGCCTGGAGCGCTGGTCGACGTTGGTAGAGCTTCAAGTGAGTCTCCTGGCAGGACTACATTTCCTAAGATGTTAATTTTCACGCAAAAGATGCTGGTAGGACAAGGGTTAGAGCAATTTGTTTCGTTAAATGTTTGTCTCCCCCAGAAACTTCTAGCGGCTGTTCGCGGCTGAATGCGAAACTGCTGTAGACCTTCAAGCGCTTGATCCAGCGAAGCGGACTCTAATAATAGATTCGCATTATTCCCCGAAATCGCGAGCCCACGTAGAGTTTCGTCCCAGTATCCCGGGACAGCCGGGGTGAAGTGGAGAAAGTGTGGCTACGCAGACTGCAACGTTTGAATCTGTAATTCCTCATCCCCACGTTACTTCAAGAAAGCGCGTTGTGCTCGCCCTGCTTCTGTTGATCGGGATCGCAGCGTATTTTTGGGCCGGATCTCGTTATCCGGCGCTCTACAAGAAGTACAGCCAGGGATCGCGCGTCAAGGGCACCGGTACGATCACATTCGGAACCGTTTATGCTGTCGATCGCACCATGCCGTTACCGCAGCGAGTTTGGCACACGACCGTGAACTGGCTGCAGGCGAATGAAATTGGCATGACCTTCGGTTTCTTTTTTGGAGCCTCGGCACTCACCTTCCTCTCCCTGCTCCCCCGCCGCCGAACCAACAATCGATACTTAAATGCCCTCATCGGAGCCGCCACCGGAGCTCCCTTGGGCGTTTGCGTAAACTGTGTCGTGCCTATTGCCCGCGGTTTGTATGCCTCGGGAATGAGCACGGAATCGGTGTTGGCGGCAATGTTCAGTTCTCCCAGCCTGAACATCATCGTTCTCGCCATGGCTTTCGCTTTGTTCCCCTTGCCCGTGTTTGCTCTCAAGATGGCAACGGTGTTGCTCCTGATCTTTGTCGTCGCTCCCGTGGTGGCCTCTTTATCTGCATCTCGACCGTTTGACGGCCTATCTTCGGCGCCCCTCGTTTCGGGGACTGACGCGTGGCCAGCCGCTTTCCGTTCGACCGCCCTTTCGTTTGCGAAGAGTTTCTGGTGTGTATTTCGCGTTGGCGCGCCTTTGATGATTCTCGCCGCGCTGCTGGGTGCACTCGTCGTTGAATTGTTGCCGCAAAACGTCCTTGTCGCGCGGGTTACGCTCCCTGGAATCCTCCTGGTGGCGCTTATCGGAGCCTTTCTGCCCGTGCCGATGGCCTTTGATGTAGTGGTCGCCTACTTGGCGATGACGCACGGTGTGCCGATGCCATATGTGGTCACACTGCTCTGCACGCTTGGGATTTACAGCGTTTATTCTTTCGCGGTCGTGGGCAAGACGATTTCCTGGAGAGTAGCCACCTCGGTTTACGGCGCAGTCGTTTTTCTCGGGATTGTCGCGGGTATGACCACCCGTTTTCTTGCCTAATCGATCAGGTTCCAGATGGGTGGGCGCGCGGTTCGATCATTTTCAGAATGATCTCCGCCGCAATTTCGGAGGGATGCACCTCGTCGGTACCTCGCTTCAGTTTCGCCTTCACGCTTCGTAGTCGCTCGATCATGCGACTTCGTGGCTCGCCATCCGGAATGATCTGGTTCAGTTCCCCGACGACGTTATCCACAGTGAATTTTTGTTGAACCAGTTCCGGGACGACCTCTTCTTCCGCGATCAGGTTCACCATCGCGAAGTACGGGACTTTCACCCGCGGCTTGCCCAGTGCATACGTTAGCGCAGAGACGCGGTACACCATGACGAATGGAGTGCCCATGATCGCCGCTTCTACTGTAGCCGTTCCGCTCGCTACAATTCCCGCACGCGAATGATAAAGCGCGGGCAATGCATCGGCGACCAAGTGAAGCTTTGGCTGTAGGGACGCGTTGACCCGCGTTTCTTCCACTGAGATCAGCTTCCGAAGGAAAGCTGCGTCCAAAGTAGCGGCGACCGGCAACAGGAACTCGTAGGCCTCGCCCAGCGATGCGTTTTTTGGTCGGTCCGCTTCGAGTCGGTGCGCTGCTTCAAGAATCGTCGGCAGATTCATGCGCACTTCTTTGCGACGGCTACCTGGCATTAGCGTAACCCATGTCTTGCCGGGATCGAGCTGGTTGGCGGCGGCATACGCCTCACGGGAAATCGATGGCGCGGGAAGGTCCGCTAGCGGATGTCCCACAAACGTCGCGTCCACTCCGCGATCGCGATAGAACTTTTCTTCGAAGGGAAAAATCACCAGCGCCTTGTCGATGTATTTGCGTAGAAGCTTGACGCGCCCCTGCCGCCACGCCCAGAACTGCGGACAGACGTAATAAACCACGGGGATTCCCCGTCGACGCATCTGCCGGGCCACGCGCCAGTTAAACGCAGGAGCGTCGATCACCACTGCCAGCGCCGGACACTTCTCATCCGCCGAACGAACCAATTTTCTGTAGAGACCGAGAATTTTCGGCAGGCGGCTGAGAATCTCCGTGATCCCGACCACGGCAAGTTCTTTGGCATCGACAACAATCTCGCACCCCGCTGCGCGCATGCGCTGGCCGCCCGCGCCGAAGAAATCGATATGTGGATTTGTGTGGTGGCGGGGCTTTGCTCCGCTGCGACGGGACCGAGTCCCGTCTCCACACGAGCGGGAACGGCTGGCCGCCGCCGCAGCGCTTCCATCAGCTGCGCGCCATACATTTCACCGGAGGCTTCTCCGGCCGAGATAAGAATTCGCACTGGGAGAGATTGTAACCGCCGCGCCCGCGCCAACTCGCAAGCAAGCAGAACGGAGTGATTCTAGTCGTCGGCGTTCGCCGTAACCGCGGGCGGGGGCACGTCGCGGCACACTCACTTCCTGATCTTTATATTGCAGCTGATACAGCTTGTAATAGATGCCGCGTTGCGCCAGCAATTCCTGGTGCGTTCCCATTTCGCGGACCTGCCCCTTGTGCATCACAATAATCTTGTCGGCCCGCTGGATGGTCGACAAGCGGTGCGCAATGATGAGTGCCGTTCGTCCTTCGACCATGCGGTTGAGCGCGTCGCGTACGCGAAACTCCGTCTCGGTATCGACACTCGAAGTCGCTTCATCGAGAATCAGAATTTTCGGATTATGCGCCAAGCGCCCGCGCGAAACTGATTAATTGCTTCTGCCCCGTCGAGAGCGTCGAACCACGCTCCCGTACTTCTTCCTGAAAACCTCCGGGCAAGCTGCGGATGAACTCGCTCAAGTTGACATCCTCAGCCGCCTGCTCGACGTCGGTGTCGAGAATGCGCGCGGTCCCCAGCCGAATGTTGCCCGCAACCGTGCCGCTGAACAGAAACGGATCTTGCAATACGACTCCGAACCGGCCCCGCAGATCGTCGAGATTCATCTGTTTGATGTCGACTCCGTCGATACGAATCGAGCCGCGTTGCACGTCGTAGAAACGCATCAGCAGAGAGATCAACGTGGTCTTGCCCGCTCCGGTGTGTCCGACGACCGCAATCGTCTCGCCCGGCTCGATCACAAAACTTACGTCCCGCAAGATCCAATCGGGCTCCGTTGCTTGCGAAGCAGCGTGTGTGGGGATGGGCGTCGCCGCCCCTCCAAGCCGACTCGAAGAATCGGCTGCCTCTTCCGCTGCCGCCTTGTTTCCATAGGCGAACCAAACATGCTCAAATTCAATTCGCCCCAAGCCGTGCGGCGTCTTGCCCGCTGATGGAGACGTGATTTCGATCTTCGTATCAAGCAGCTTGAAGACCCGCTCTCCCGCCGCCATGGCTGATTGCAAAATGTTGTACTTCTCGCTCAAATCCTGGATCGGACGAAAAAACCGTTGCGCGTACTGCATGAAAGCGACTAGAACGCCAATTGAGGTGATTCCGCGAATCACACCGTTTCCGCCAAACCAGATAATGCTGGCGATGGCGATTGCCGACAATATTTCAACGACCGGGTAGTACACCGAATAGGCCATGATGGCGTCTTTAAACGCCTCCATGTGAGAAGCATTGATATCGGAAAATTTGTTGTAGGCCCGCCGCTCGCGATTGAAGAGTTGCAGCACAAGCATCCCCGACACGGCTTCCTGCAGGTAGGAATTGATGCGGGCAATCGCGGTTCGAATGCGCCGGTACGAGTCGCGCACCTTGTCGCGGAAAACCCGGGTTGCGTAGACGATGAGTGGAAGCACGGCAAAAGTGATGAGCGCCAGCCTCCAGTTCATCTTCATCATGATGCCGATGATCCCGGCTAGGACGAACACGTCCTCGAAAATGGAGACCACCCCAGCGGTGAACATTTCGTTCAGGGCATCGACATCCGTGGTCACGCGGGTGACGAGACGCCCCACCGGGTGCTTGTCAAAAAACGCCACGTGCATGTACTGCAAGTGGCGGAAGATCTGTTTGCGCAAATCGAACATCACCTTCTGCCCCGTCCACTGCATCAGGTAAGTCTGGATGAATTCGAGCAAGAAGGTGAGGATCAGAATCCCGACGTAGAGGCCACCGATCTGCGCAATTCCTGTCAGCGGAGCGCTGCTGAGGCGGTCGCCAATCCACGAATGCGAGTCGGCAGACTTTGCCAGATATTTATCGATGGCAATCTTGGTGAGGAACGGGCCGAGAACGTCCAACCCGGATTTCAGGATGATCGCCGTCAGCGCTACGACTACGTGCCACTTGTAGGGACGCAGATACGTCAGCAGGCGGCGCATAAGCCGTCCGTCGTACGCTTTTCCTAATACTTCTTCTTCCTGATTCGAAGCCATTGGAGGCGTGCGTACCCCTGATCCGCACCTTGAACCAAAGGATATACGTTCAACTCAAGACTAGCGCAGCCCAGCATTTCGTCAAAGCAGATGTCCATCCCATGGAGAAGACGGAAAATTTTGCCTGCCGTTCTCGAGGTATCCCACGTGTCTTGAAACGGGCCGATAATCACGAACCAGACTTCACTTTTTAATGCACAGTCTTGTCTGCAGTCTTCGGTTTGCAATCGGCATTTGCGCGGCAATTTGGGCATACCACTTTTTCGTTCTGGTCGGCCATCTGTTGGAGGAAAGTGGTAAAGGTCTGGCCGCAGTTTTCGCACAGCCGATCGATCGTTTCATTGCTGGTACCTGGATTCGTCACTACTGCACCTCACCGTTTGGTTTCGAGCAACTTCGTTGAACCTTCCTCGAAGGTTAGGCCTGAATCACTCCTCTATCTTAGCCGACAGATTTCGCTGACAAATTTTTACCGGCGCGATCTGACATCCGCCTTTTCGCATGGCGCATCCAAAGCGTTAATTACGATATCGAATTTCGTACGCTAGACAAGGCAGAAAGAACGAGGATTTCGATGCGCACTCTTTTGATCATTACGGTCTCGCTTTTCAGCTTGGCGAGTCTCGCAGCAGCCCAGGTTCCGACCAGTGGCAACGTCTTTTTCGGATACTCCTACTTGAACGCCGACCTCTCTTCGTTAGGTCGCTCCAGCTTCAACGGATACAACGCTTCTCTCGAAGGCAAAGTCCTTCCCTGGGTCGGATTGGTGGCTGACTTTAGCGAATCCTACGGCTCCGAGAACGTTACGATCACGTGCCCCGGGCCGCCCTGCCCGGCCGATAGTTTCACCGGCCACGAGTACAACATGCTGTTCGGACCCCGAGTGGGAATTTCCATCGGCAAATTCCGGCCCTTCGGCGAAGCGTTTTTCGGTGTCGGACACGTCAGCGTGAATAGCGTTGGGTCCGATACCTCGTTTGCCACCGGGTTGGGCGGAGGTCTCGACTACCGAATCTTCCGTCCCATCGCCATACGCTTTGAGGGAGACTATCTGCAAACGCGTTTCTTCAGCAGCACGCAAAACAATGTGCGCTTCTCGACTGGAATCGTCTTTCGCTTCTGAGATTGCGGAAGGCAAGATTTGTTCCCCTTCGCAGCACAAACAGAAGGGAACACCGGCTACACGCGTATCAGTATCTAGGATCTAGGCAAAAATCCCGCGGAGCTAGATTTTCGTGGCGAGTTTTCTTCGCTGCACCCGCGGTCGCGAAGCCGTCATTGGAGGCTTCGCCGGTTTAAATGCATGCTGCTTGCCGCATTTGGGACATGCCGTCACTTTAGCGTTATGCGCCGCCATATCGTTCAGAAAGGCTGAAAACGCCTCCCCACAGTCTTCGCACGCTTCGCTCACCTTCTCTTCATTGTTGTTTCGAGGATCCAGTTGCTCGTTACCCATTTATGTCTGCCCCTTCGCGTCCGAGTTTGGATCTGAGGTCGCACAGCCCTGTTTGTTAATAAGATGCAAAGCTTACGCACCCGGTTGCGAAATCGTCCCACTGTCGCACCCTTCGCCCTTCAATCTTTACTGTCTAAAATGTGGGATTCCATATCTTTGCGTCTTTACCCGTAAAATGGAAAACAGTATGTCCTTCAGCGGCTTGGAAACTTCGCATCCGGCGCGCCCCTTCGGGGTTTACATTTCGATCCCGTTCTGCCGTACCAAGTGCAGCTATTGCAATTTCGCTTCCGATGTCTTCTCCAAAAGCTCTTATGAAAACTATGTTGTCCGATTATTGGGCGATATCGCCGGCTCGCGCCGTGTGGCAGCAAAACTAGGTTGTACGCTCTCCGGTTCGAAGCATGATGATCCAGACTCTGGCGCCGTCGATTCGATCTATCTCGGAGGAGGAACTCCCTCGATCCTCGAAGGGCCGCAACTGCTTCGCATTTTTGCCGCTGTCCGCAACGAATTCGCGGTTGCTCCCGATGCAGAGATCACTGTCGAATGCGCTCCCGGCACGCTGAGCCCCCTCCTCATCGAAACCTTGCTCAAGTGTGGTGTGAACCGTGTGAGCCTCGGTGTGCAGTCCTTTGTCGATCAGGAAGCGCAGTCCGTCGGCCGGTTGCACAAACGTTCCACTGTTCTCGGGGAGATTGCTCGCCTCCGCGATTCGGGGATCGCGAACATCAACATCGACCTGATTGCCGGACTTCCTCATCAGACCGCCGAAAGCTGGGAGTTTTCCCTGGCCGAGACGATTGCGACTGAAGTCCCGCACGTCAGCATTTACATGCTCGAGGTCGACGATGATTCGCGCCTTGGAAGGGAACTGATTGCCGGAGGCGCTCGCTATCACGCGCACTTTGTCCCCGATGACGATGCGACGGCTGACTTTTATCAGCGTGCCTGCGAAGTTCTCTCCGCAGCCGGCATCGCGCAATACGAGATCTCCAATTTCGCCCGCGCGGACGCAAATAATGCGCCGGCGACGAGCCAATCCTTCGAGGGAGCGATTGAGCCAGTGAACAACCAGTCCCTCCACAACCTGAAATATTGGACGCGCCAGCCCTATCTAGGCTTCGGAGTCGACGCCCACTCTATGCTCGATGTACCCGGAAGGAAACACTCGCTCTCGCACACCTTGGATATCAGTACGGTCGACCATTGCCAGGCGATGCGCTTTGCCACGCCCGATTCATTGGATGCCTACATGAATCGCGTACCACACACGCTCACTCCGGTTTCCGCCGAAGCTGCCATCGAGGAGAGCTTTTTCCTCGGCTTGCGTCTCAATCGCGGAATCGACCTCGAACAACTCCGAATGCAGATCGGCTATCTCTCCGAGGAGGCCGATGGCGCCGCGCAAGCATCGTCGGAAGATCCGCTCGGTCCTTGGCAATCAGCGATTGGGCAATGCATCGAAGACGGGCTGCTGGAACAGGAAGGCACAACCCTTCGCCTCACTGCGCGCGGCCGATTGCTCTCCAACGAAGTTTTTGGACGATTTCTGGCAGAAGAAAACAAAGTGGGAACCGGCCACGTGAATTCACGTTAGATGGCCGATGGGTAGCCGTTCGGCGTTGGCCTATCCGGTCCCCACCATCTCGAAAACTGTGGGGAAGCCGGTGCCCGCCCAAATGCCAAAGATGGGTGGCTCCGAGGCCAAAGCCTGTATTCCGGCTTCCCCCGATAAACTCATTCGAACGATGCGGAAGGTCGCGCGCGATGTGCCCAATTGCATATCGAGCTGATCGCCGACCATGATCTTCGCTCGCACGCCCGTCAGCACTGCACCTCCTGCGCTGACGTTTCGCACTCGTACAATCTCGGCGAAGGCGCGGGCCATGCGATCGACTCCCCAAATGCGTACGGGCAATTCGAGGGTCAGTCTGCGCTCTCTTCGCCGGTCCATTCACGCTCCGCTTCACTGGAAAGCCCTTCGCCGATTCTCTCGGCTTCAGCTTTCAAACGGATCATAACCACGGACATCACAAAACAAAACGTCACAACGGTTACTCGCTGCGAGTACCGGAAGTTACGTTGCGAAAATGCCGGGAGAGAAGACGAGGATAGGGCTGGTCACGGAACGGAGGGATTCACCGAAGACTGAAGTTAGTTGAAGTCTTTCATCGAGCAGGCGCCTGGGCCGCGGGGATCGCCGCAGGATCCGCATCCGCCTGACGACATGCCTTCAGGCATCGACGCGAGCGAACTCGATCCGCCTTTGGCGGAGACGGCGAAGACCGACAGCTGCGCTTCGAGCTTCTTGCTCTCGCACTTCGGACAAACGGCCTTCTGTTTCCCGTAGACGATCGCCTCAAACTCGTGTTGGCAGTCTTTGCAGATGTACTCAAAAATCGGCATAACAAACTCCTGCAGCCATTTTAGACGTAGCTGCTTGCAGACAACATAGTCAACCAAGAGAACGGAAACGGCTGTGTTCTATTTAAAATCAATTGTGGACTCCAAGCAAACCGACCAGTCGATGCCTCGCTTCGTTACGCGTCCGTTCCATCCGCGACGCTGGCTCGGAGGCGGACACATTCAGACGCTCGCGAGCTTTGTCATGCCTCGGAGCTTCGATATTCCTCAGCCGGAAGAGCGGCTGGTCGAGGTTGAACCGGGGATTCAAGTTCTCTGCCACTGTCACTGGCAAGCCGACCGGACCAATGCGCTTACCGTCATCATCGTGCATGGGCTCGAAGGCTCGAGCGACTCGCAGTACATGCTCGGCATCACCGAAAAGGCGCTTGCTGCGGGCATGAACGTCATTCGGTATAACCAGCGAAACTGCGGAGGCACGGACGATCTCGCGCCTGTCCTTTATCACTCGGGACTCTCTAACGATATTCGCCAAGTAGCGCGCGAGGCGATCGAGCGAGACGGTATCACGCGGTTGGCGCTGGTCGGCTTTTCCATGGGCGGCAATCTGGTGCTCAAGCTCGCCGGCGAGTGGGGAACGCAAGCGCCTCCGCAGTTTCGCGCGGTTGCGGCGTGTTGTCCTGCGCTCGATCTGTCGGCTTCGGCGAACGCGCTGCACGAGCGTTCGAACCGCATTTACGAGCGCTACTTTCTGTGGGCCTTGCGTCGCCGCATGCTGCAGAAGGCACGCCTTTTTCCGGATCACTTCGATACCAGGCGATTGCAAGGGATTCGAAGCCTGCGTGAGTTTGACGATAAAGTCACGGCATACTATTGCGGATTCACGGGAGTCGACGATTATTACGATCGCGCATCGGCTACGCACAGGGTCGAGCAAATCGCAGTTCCAGCGCTAATTCTGTATGCGGCAAACGATCCTTTCGTGCGGATCACGGAAGCCACGCGGCGGAAGATCGCGAACAATAGCAACATCACGTTCGTGGAGACTGATGATGGAGGGCATTGCGCGTTTATCGGAGCGAAGTCGGCAATGATGAACGGAAGCAGTCCTCTTGCAGATGATGGCTATTGGGCAGAACGGGAAATCGTGAGTTTCCTGCGGCAGTTCTAGTTTGCGACGAACAGAGTTCTACGTTGCTGAAGAGCTGTGCAACATGAGGTTCTTCTCTCGTTCAGGATTTACAAATGGATGCTGATTTCTCAATCGAACTGAGCGGCGAAGATCCAGTGCTGGATTTTCCGTGGATTGATCCGGAAGGGAAGTTTGCGTATGTCGATTTGAAACGACATCCTGAACAGTTAGCGTCGATTGCGGAGGCGGAAGATTTTCCTGAGTTGCGCGATTTTCTGCGGATGGTCAATTCGTCGCGAAGCACGCTCGAGACGGCGAAGTGCGATGCGTGGGCGACGACCGAACTCTCGGTGGAGGAAGAGATTTACGATGCCGCCCACAAAGTTGCCAGTTATGTCGACGTCGTGTTTTCGGCGACCGATGCGCGGTTGACGCTGGCGCGTCACGAGCAGTTTGCCAAAAATCTGGTCGCGCTGTTGCGGCGGGCGCCGGAGACTCCTTCGTCGGCGGAAGTTTGTGTTCGGTGCTGCTACTTCACCGAGGATGCGGTCCAACAAGGGTTTTACTTCACGCTGTATGTGAGTGGATATGGTGAAGACGAAGACAGCGCGCGCCTGAATTGGGGAGTCGCGCTGAAGTTGGTAGGGAATGCGATGGTGCAGATGTCGCGCGCGGGATGAGGTTTTTGTCCCCCCCCCCCCCCCCCCCCCCCCCCCCCCCCCATCTTCGTAAAGTATTCAATCTGAAGGACTTACTTGTAAAGTATTCGGGAATAAGGAGTTAGGGGGAAAGCCGTTAGCCATCAGCCATCAGGAAAAACCGGATGGGCGTCGGGCTGGATTTGCACCCTATTCGGATTATTAAAGGAATTAAATCCAAAGGAATAAGGAATTAGGGGCCGACAATTTTCTGGTTCCGTGATCCATCGGAAGCGGATGTTCGACCGGTTTCTTGTTTTCAAGGAGCAAGAGTGAGTGGCTTTGGGCGGGATGGAAGGGTTGCGTCTCTGGAGACCTGCACACTTCTTCCCTGGCCAATCCAGTCTATTTTCGTGGATGACGGGGTGGTTGTCAGTGATTCTGCTCACTGCTGATTTGTGATGAAAGAGGCGAAACCGGGTGGCGGGCTTGGAAATTGTTCTGACATCTTTTTGGAACGAGTTCGACATCATAAGTCCTATGATGATGTGGCCGGAGGGTTTTATGACTAAGAAGCTAGCGCTCGCGATGGTCGTATTCGCAACGGCGGCATGGGCTCAGGACAGTTCATCGGGGCAAATGCAGGCAGGGTGTGGTCCCGACCCGGCCAGGTTTCAAGTCCAGCGGAAGTCGGATTCGCATCCTACCGCGACGCCGGAATCGGGCAAGGCTTTGGTGTACGTATTTG
This sequence comes from uncultured Acidobacteriaceae bacterium, assembly GCA_963846085.1. Lineage (GTDB taxonomy): Bacteria > Acidobacteriota > Terriglobia > Terriglobales > Acidobacteriaceae > Acidiflorens. The sequence continues at coordinate 154,209 of CAWJUN010000002.1, forward strand.
GCGACTCGGAATTTGATAACACGGCGCTCCACATTGGGGGCTTGATTACACGGGTGGGTGTGGACGGAGCGTGGGTGGGAGCGTACGAACACAAATCGTATATGTATTTCTCGGTGGACCCTGGGGAACACCGGCTGTGCACGAGCCAGCAGTCTTCATTGAAGTCGCGGCGGGACAATAATGCTTCCGCGATTACATTCACGGCGGAGGAAGGCAAAGTGTATTACTTTCGAACGCAACCGAGTCCGACGTCGTTGACACGAAGCGGCGCGTCGCAGGTACCGAATGGCGAGGTGGAACTGGCGGTGGTCGATCCGGCACAGGCGCAGTTGATGATGCCGAAGTGGGCCTACAGTAGTTCGCGGCCGAAGAAATAGAATGAGCTCTTCGAGAGCCCTATCTATCTTGAAGATACTGACCGCTAGATTACCGTAGCATCCGAGCTGGCTGGCGAAAGATCGCCATGCCACCCGTTTTTCTTCGCGAGGTAATACGTGTTCTTCCCGTCGTCAGCGTGGACGTCGACTAATATGAATCCTTGATCAGCGAGGATACGTCGGTAGCCGTCGACACTGTAGGAGAAATACCGAAACGTTACGCCGTTCATCTTTCCCTCTTTGCCATCAAAGCCATCAATGTCTCCCGATGTAAAAAGGAACGGCGCGCCGCGCTTAATGATGCGCGAGACATTCGCAATTGCCTTAATCGCATCCTCAGGATTGAGATGGAACATAACACCCAAAGAGACCGCAGCATCGAATATGCCCTCGGCGAACGGGCATGACTGAATCGTTCCCCGAACAGCAAACGCTTCGGGGCAGTTGTGGATAAAGTTTGCTAGCATCGCGCTCGAACTATCCAGGCCGATGACTCGGTGGCCGCTGCGCAGTAACGCGCGGGTAATGGGTATACCGTTGCCACAGCCAACGTCGAGAACATACGATCCAGGCGGGATGGATGAAGCTAGATCGGCCGTTTCGCGCACCCCTGTGGAATCGTCGCGCTCTGACGCGTACCACTCTGCGATTCGGTCGTACTCGCGCACCTTGAACCTCGCACTGTTTTACACCTTTAAAGCAGACTGGCGAAAGCAAGCATTAGCACCAAATGACCCAACAGGAACCGTAGTTGGTGAGATCGCGATTTTTCACCAATCAAGCGGCATTGTCCTTACTGCCGACTGTTCGGAGAAGTGGGTGGGCGTTCTCACAGGGTTGCTTTAATCCGCAGCCCAGCACCTCACGGGGCCGCTGATGGTCTTGGTCACGGGCGTGGGGAACAGCGAGGTTTCGACGGGATAAGCGACTGCGGAGGCACCGGCTGTCTGGTTCTCCTCCCAACGGATGCAACTGGGCGCGGGAGTGGTCTTCAGTCCGAGTTTCTGGACGAGCGGTGGCCAGCACTCGGCTCCCTTGTTGGGGATGTCGCACTCCGTGCGGAGCACGCGCAGGTAGGTGAGCACTACGTTGCCGTCGTGCGTGGTGCGAACGTGAATGTCATTGAAGGGCGACGGCCGCGGCCGCAGCTTCGGGTTCCACATCCAAACGGAGTAGGCATTGTCCTCGAAGATCTTCTTCTGGGTCTTGCTATCGTAGACGGCGAAAGGCATGCCGCCATCCTCACCGTCCTCAGCGTCGACGAAGACGAGGTCGCCTTTAACCAGCCCCCTGAAATAGACGCCCCATTCGGGGTCGCGGAGGACCTTCTCGGCCGGCAAATGTTCCTTGACGCACGCCGGTCGCGCCTGGTCGAAGCGCAGGAACGAAAGAAATAGCGCCCCCTTGATCCCCTCGTTCGCCATCTGCTTAACCATCAGGCCGTGGTAGTAGAAGCACGTGAGTTGATCGTGATGGGGATTACCGAGAAAGTCCTTTTCCACGCCATAGTCGACGACCTGCTTCTCGTAAGGGTCGAACCCTTGTGCGGAGGCAGCCGCGGTGAGCACGAGAACGAACGCGCAAGATGTTGCAAACGCTCTCGTCAGAACGGTTCTCATACTGGTATTAGACACCAATCATCGGTCAGTTGGCGAAATCCGATGGGATGAGAAGGCCGGTCTCGGGACGGGATGCGGTGTACGCTCCCAAGTTATCGACGTGCTCAAGGCACAGATAAAAAGGAGACCGGCAATGAAGAAGGTTAGCACCAGAGCAGCAGCGCAGAGCAGGAATATTTCGCAGCAGAAACTGACCATTGGATTGGATCTGGGAGATCGCAACAGTTGGTACTGCGTGGTGGATGAAGCCGGGCAGGTACAACGGGAGCAGCGAGTCCGTACGAATGCGAAGGCGCTGCAGGAAGTCTTCGCCGCCATGCCGCACAGTCGGATCGCACTGGAAATCGGGACGCATTCGCCCTGGATCAGTCGCTTGCTCCGCGAGTTGGGGCATGAAGTGATTGTGGCCAATGCGCGCAAGGTGCGGCTGATTGGAGAGAGCCGCAAGAAAGACGATCGGCTGGATGCGCAGACGCTCGCGCGGCTGGCGCGGATCGATCCGGAGTTGCTGTATCCGGTGAAGCACCGCAGCGCACAGGCGCAAGCCGATCTGACGGTGATGCGGGCACGAGCTGGACTGGTGCGAGCGCGGACGGCGCTGGTGAACACAGTGCGCGGATTGGCGAAGAGTTACGGAGAGCGGTTGCGCGGCTGCAACGTGCGCAATATGAATCCGGAGAAATCGGAAGGCTTGAGTCCGGAACTGCAAGCCGCGCTGGAACCTCTATTGAACGCAATCGAGTCGCTGAGCGAGCGCATTGTGGAATACAACGAACGCATCGAGAATCTGGCGCAGGAGAGCTATCCGCAGGTGGCGCTGCTGAAACAGATTAAGGGCGTGGGCACGCTGATCGCGCTGACGTACATGCTGACCTTGGAAGATCCGCATCGCTTCCGCAAGAGCCGCGACGTGGGATGTTATCTGGGACTGCAGCCGGGACGACGAAACTCCGGGCAGAGTGAGCCGCAGCTGCACATCAGCAAGGAAGGCGATCCGTATCTGCGGACGTTGTTGGTGCAAGGGGCGCAACATATCTTGGGACCGTTCGGCATCGACTGCGATCTCAGACGCTGGGGACTGAAGCTGGCGGAGCGCGGTGGAAGAAACGGGAAGAAGCGAGCGATCGTTGCGACGGCGAGAAAGCTGGCGGTGTTGCTGCATCACCTGTGGGTGGGCGGAGAAGTGTACGAACCCTTGCACAACAGCAGCCGAACTACAGTGGCGGCGGCCGCGTAGAACGAAAGGCAAAAACAAGAATCAAAACCGTTCCAGGAAGAGAAAAATCAAAACGCCCAAAGCCGAGTTTCGGTGACTGCGTTAATCGCCTGGCCCGGGTTCCACTCTGAAGAGCAGAACCACAGGGCGCCAATCAGATGGCAGCACCGGCTGTAACGAGAACGCCCAACATGCACCGAGCGATACGAATCGCTCCTCGAGAGTGCGGATGGAAGCATGGCGACAGTGGCCACTCGGCGGGAGAAACAAACTTTGTTCAACGAAAAAACGAAACAATCCACTTGACTCCGACCGGCCTTCTCATGGAAGGCGATTTTACTAAGTGAGAATTGGCGTTTTTCAGTTGGCGCAACCGCGATGTGACCGCCAATTGACCGGAGATGAAGTCCCGCGGGTAGCGAGCAAGGCTTCTATGGTCACGTAATCTTGGTGTGTTCGAATTCGACTGCCGTCACTGAAAAGGAATGGAAATCCGCAGAGCGAAGACTCTGGAAGACTTTCCGAAGTTTGAAAGGACCGCCCGGCGTCGCGGCCCAACGGCGATCGAGGGATGTACCCATTTCGCTTGATGGCCGGTTGGACTCCGCCATCGAGATCGCGATTTTCGCCAACCATCCGTAAAGGCTCACTTTTAGCGGTGTCCAGGAGAGGACGGCCGGACTCGATCCAGGACGAATCAATTACAGTAGCTCCATGAAGCAACCCCGAAAGTCTCAGCAATTCCTCCGCGAACACTCACTCAGCTTGGCTGCATTGGGAGTCGTCGTGTTGTTGTTCGTACTCTACTGCGGGTCAAACCCGGCGACCCACATCGGTTCATTTTTCGGCAACGCCATCGCGGATTGGACAGGGGTCTTCGTCACGGTTGTGATGACCAAGCATCTTTACGAAAAAGGCTCAGCCGAGAGCAAGAACCCGAAGGGTAAAGTGCCGTCAGCGGTGGTGGAGTTCCTGCGCGAGCACTCGCTGACCCTGGTTCTTGCGATTACTGGCATAGGGTGGGTGCTGGCATTCAGAGCCATGGATCCGGGGAGCAAGTGGGGACAAGTTGTCGGGAACATCGTGTCGGAGTGGACACAGATTCTCGGGCTCGTCCTAATGACCAAGCGGCTGATCGAAGTCGGCTCGAAAGCCGACTGAAGTGGGCGAGGTTGGAGGACGGGGCTCGTGCAGGGTGATCCGTGGTGGTTGGTGCAAGTGATTCCATGACGATGTCGGCTCCGGTAGCGGGTCGGAGGCTTTACTGATTGTGGGTCGGGGAGGCGGGTAGCAAGACGACTTGGGCGAAGAGTCCGGTGGTGTCGCCGGAGTTGGTTTTGTCTTTTCCGTATCCGACGGCGAAGGTGACGGTGTCATTGGCTTTCAGTTCGACTTGTCCGGAATAATTCGCGGTCGGGCTTGCTCCTTCTACCTTGTGGAAGGCGGGGTCTCCGCCATAGCCGTCGATATCGGCGTCGAATAAAGATGTGGCGTTGTGCAGGACGTGGACGTCGGTGGTGGAGAGTCCGTAGTGGATACCTTCGAATTGGGCGCTGATTTTGTAGGTGCCAGCGACGGGTGCGGTAAAGCGAACCAGGCTGAATTGGCCGCTGTTGCTGGCTTCCATGGCGATTTCGCCGGGGCGCACGGCCCATCCTTTGCAGCCGACTTGTGGCTGCCTGGTGGTGTTGAAAGCGACGTAGGGATAGTAGCCGGGGCCGGGGCCGTGATTTGCGGTGGGATGCCAGAATCCGATGGAACGAGTTGGGTCACATTGGAGATCGACGGGATCGGATTGGGTGTCGACGCGAAACTGATCGGGCGCTAGAGAGTTCGTTTCCGAGTATCCGTACTGCCAGACTTTGGCGGGACTCGCGTGGTCGGGATTGTCGCGAAGAGAAAAATCGGCGGAGAGGTCGAAGGTTTTCGCGGGCTGTGCGTGGGCGAGTTGAGCGAAGAGGATGAGGACGAGTGCGGCGAGACGCATGGGGATGGCCTTTTCAGCTTGTGTTCCAAGCGCTCTGCCGAAGCGAATTTCGGAAACCGGATTCCGGCTGCCGACGAATCGAGAAGTGGAGAGCACTGATGGGGCTTATCTTTTTGGATATGCCGTAAAAATGTAGTCCTTTGACTTCGCTATCTCATGACATGCGGCGCCGCACTTGGCGTCGTTATTTACCGGCGGGTGGCTGGCTTTGGTGGCGGGGGCGAACGATCCGGACGCGGTGTCGTAGACGAACATCGCGTAGCCCCATCCGTGCGTGTCGGAGAATCTCTTGCTGTCCTTTACGATGAATTCGACCTGTTCTAAGTCGCCCGGGACAGTGTCCGGCGTGCTCGCCGAAAAGGGCGGATCCGTTATCTTTTTTGGTTTCCACTCCAGCTTCACAATCTTGGAGCCGTCGGGAAAGGGCTTGCCATTGCCGGGAATGCCCGCCTGGTAGGCTTCGATCATTTCTGGATTGGCGACGATTACTCGGATGACATTTGCGGCTTCGGTGAGGCTGGGGCCGACCACCTGCCATTGTTCGTATCCCCTAACCTCGGAGAAGGCGAGGCCACCTGGTATCTGCAGCGTGTACTTGTCCTGCTTGTCTTGGCCGTGCGCAGAACTGGATCGGCTACTGATGACGACGATTGCCAGCGCGAAGACGCCCATCGCGGCGTATAGAGTTGCCTTCATGGCTTGTCCCTCCACAGGTCTGTTTGGAAGTTTGGAATTCGCTTCGGATTCCGGGAACCGAATCTTAGGCCACTCCGACCCAGCGGTCAAGGTTTCAGGTACTTGATTGCGAGTGAAGTGGAAGCAACTGTTGTTCGTTGAAACTTATGCTATCGGTTCGCATCGATTCGTGGCTTTAGTTCTAGCGTGCGGGATTAGGGGGCATAGCGAGTAAAAACGAGGTCGGTCGCTTGGGCTTTCTCGTGGCAGGGGAAGCAGGGTTTCATGAAGGCTGCGTCTGCGGGTTTGCCGTTTGCAAAGTGACCGAAGCCCCAGCCGCCGGTTGCGGCGTACTTTTTCGAGTCCTTGATCATGAACTGAACATTCGTAGGGGCGCCGGGGACGAAAGACTGAGCCTTTCCAAAGACTTTATTGTTTTCGTCCGAGGGGACGTGTTTGTAATGCAGAGCGGCGAGGATCGTGCCGTCGGGGTAGGGAAGTTTCCCGTCGCGATAGGCTTTGATGGCGACATCGTTGCCAAGGACAGCACCTAAGCTATTGAGGCTGCCTGCTTCGTGGGCGGACGAGACCCAGCGCCAGTCGCGGTATCCGTCAGGAATTTCGGTGACGTAGGCAGGGGCGGGATCGCCGGCCGCGTGTCCTCGAGCAGGAGCAAAAAGAGCGGCGAGGCCGGCCATAGTTGCAACCGCAACCAGGAAGAATGTGAAGTGTTTCATAAGGGTTCCTTTCTCTTAATTGTGTTAGGACGTTTCCGAAATGCAGATTTGATTGACCCTGCGGCACGACGCCATCAAAGCAGAAGTGCGTCCGCTCAACAATTGGACGATGGTATTGGTCGGACGCTGATTGTTTACGTCAGCATCGCCCAGAGTGTACATTCGTTCGCAAGCTTGATCGGGATTGCTTAGGGGGAACCATGATTCGACGGCAGCTTCTTTCGAAGATTCCACAATTGATTGGCTTGGGAGTGCTCGGACTGCGTGCGGGCACTGCTCAAGAGGCAACGACACGCAAACCACTAAAGATCATGATGAAGAGTGCATGGGGATCGGACGATCCGACGAAAGCGGCGTTTCCTTTCTTGCACGGGCATGCGCTGGCGGAAGCCGGGCATGATGTGCAAATCTTTCTCTTGGGAGAAGCCGTTTCGGTTATGCGAAAGTCGCTGGCAAGCGCGGTGGTGCCCGTCGGCTGGCCTCCTCTGGCGGAGACTCTTGATAAAGTCGTCGCCAAACACATTCAGATTTACGCTTGTGGAGCTTGCTGCCGCGCGAGGGGCGTGACGGAAGCGGATTTGAGCCAGTGGGGAGCAAAGTTCGGCAATCCGACAATTTTTGTGTCACTTGTCGAGTGGGCGGACCGGATCATTACGGAATAGACGAAGTACAGAAATCTGGTTGGGGGGAAATCTCGGATGCGGCGTAGGGAGTTTATAAAAAGTACTGCGGTTGCTGCGGTCGCGGCAGAACTGGGATTGGGTCAGAGCAGCAGCGAAAGTTGCTGCCCATAATTGGGGAAACTACAACTTCGGTAGTGGTCCGCAGGCGACAGATCGACTCAACCAAGGTCCGTTTCCGCAGTATGCACCGGATGCTGTCATTCCCACCGACGAGGTAGTGATGACCACGACTTCTTCGCAAGAGGTGGTGCCGAATTATGGCAAGGGACTGGTCACATATATCACGGCGGACAGCGGCACAGAGGAGATCAAGTCCGACAATGTTTCGCGGGGGATCGAAGAGCTAGTTGAATTTCCTTTGGGGCAGCAGGTTTATGTGCGTCCGACGTGGAGGGAGGTGCAGCCGCGGCCGGGACGGCTGGAGATACCTGATTATTTGAAGCTTGTTTTCGAGTTGGCGAAGAAGAATAACAAGCGGGTCGGATTGCGAGTGCAGATGAGCGCTCCGGACTATAAGCACGAAGCAGCTCTTCCGGATTTTGTTCTGGAGAAGGTGCCGAAGGTTGATCTGGTGGCGAGCGATCAGGAGAGCAGTACGGAGGGGAAGAGATTCCTGGAGAATCCGCATTCGAAGTATCAGCCGCGGTTTGATCATCCTTTTTTTCAACAGTCATTCAAAGAACTGGTGGGACTATTGGCGGCGGAATTTAATGGCAATCCGCTGATCGAATATATCGACACGTTTATGTATGGATTTTGGGGCGAAGGGCACACTTGGCCGTTTGCCAATAATCCTTTTCCTGATTACGAGACAGCGGAGCGGACGTGGATCCAAATGTTGGAGGTGCAGCTCGAGTATTTTTCGAAGACTCCGTTGCTGACGAATACGCAGCCGGACTATAGCCGGGTTGGGAATGCAGAGCTGCTGGACCGGTCGGTGCGCAGCAATAATTGGATTCGCAGCGACACCATCTTTATCGAGAACGAGCAGATTGAAGCGCTCAGCAATCGGCCGCCGTGGACTGCGGCGTTGCTGGAGCAGGGGCTTCCGGGAAAACCTCCTGATGCGCACGGGGGAGAGGAAGGGATCTCCGCGGCAGAGAACATGATCGATCATGTGATCGATATCGGGGCGAATTACTGGTCGCTCTGGAACTTTCATCAGATCAGCGCAAAAAATCTGATGAGCTACTACCAGGCTTATCCGGCGGCGTTTGACCGGATCAATCGGCGCATTGGGTATCGGGTGAGGCCGTCTTTCATCTGGAGTTATAAGGATGGCGGAAACGTGGGGCTGATTGTGGGCTTCGCGAATGACGGAATCGCCGGCGTGCCGGGCGTACTGCGGGTGACGGTGGAGAGCCAGGACGGGAAGGTGCTGAAGAGTGGCTGCCTGGACGCGGGGTATCCGATACCGGGGAAGATTCGGCAGGCACAGTTTGTGCTGCCGAGTGATACGGATTGGAAAGGGCTGAAGCTGAGAGCGGAGATTGAGGTGAAGGGGATGCGGTATCCGGTGCGGTGGGCATGCCATCAGAAGTTGAACGGTGATGGATCGCTGACGCTGCGTCCGAATCTTCGGCAGCAGGTTTAAGCTGCGCGGTTCGGCAGTCTCAAGCGGCAGTAAAAAAAGGCCGGCGACGGGGGCGGCCTTTGGTTCTTGGGAGTAAGTGGAGTTTACGGGGTGGTTCCGAAGACGCCGGCAGCGGGGCCGGGGAGAAAGTTGATGGTGCTCCAACCGGTGAGGTTGTCTTGCAGTGCGATGGTTTCGATCACGCCGTTCCAGGTGTAATCCCAGACATAGGCTGAGTCGATGCTCTTCTTGTCGGTGGTAGCGATGATCCAATACTGAGTGCCCGCGGTTACGGGTACGCCGGTTTTAAGAGCCCAAGCGTGCAGCTTACAGCAGCCAATTCCAAATACAGGCAGATTGGCGATGTCGTGGCTGGCGAGCACGGTTCCAGGCAGGCCCGACGCGTCAGAGGCGAGCGCAATGGTGCCGGCGTTTTTGCCGTATCCGTAATACTGAAACGGGACTCGGATTCGGGTCACGGTGGCGTTGGTGGCCGGAGTGAAGGGAATGGCGACGTCCTGTTGCTGGTTGGTGTAAGTGTCTTTGGGACCGGCAGCGATCCAGCCTCCGGTACCGTCGTAGGCGTCTTTGGTTGTGCCAAGGTTGGAGAAGATGGTGACGAGAGGTGTTTCGGAGTTGTCGGATTGATCGGCTTCAGGTCGTGGTGCTTTGGCGAGCCAAGTATTCTTCTGAGCGGACGCGGATGCGCCGCCCGCTGCGAGCAGACCTAAAGTCAACATGAGTGCCCCTGCGAACTTCTTCATTGTTTTGTCTCCTGCTTGAACTCGGGTGGGCAGAGTAAGGCGTGAGTGTGCTGCGGTTTCTCACATTCTCTGGATTTGCTGACATGTATGGCTGGGGGCAGCCTGCGGGGGCAACATGAAAGCAAGAGACAACCGTCAATAGGAACATCTGACGGGGCCGTCCGAGTAGCTTACGAATTCTATTGGGTGGGTGGAGCGGCGTCAAATGAGAGATGGTGTCAGGTAGCGGGGCACCCCGGGGTTTGAGATGGATGGGAAGATTAGCCGGGGACTCACAGATCAAAACAACATGGTGTGTTACGATTCCCCGCCAAGTTTTAGTCCCTTGGGGAGGAATTATGGCAACAGCACTTAGGCCACTTAGTACTGGAGAATTGGTTGACCACGCGTTCTCTCTTTATCGCAAACACTTCGCCATGTTTTTGGCGATCTTTGGCTTACCACATCTCATTGTCTTCGCGTTCCAATGCTGGGGACTGGGGATTACGGCTCCTGGAAGAGTGATCTTTTTTAGTTTGGAAACGGTGCTGCTGAGCATGGTCGTTTCCGCCGCCTCTCAGGCGGCGACGGTGATTGCAGTTTCTCAGGTGTACCTCGATCGGCCAGCGGGAGTACTGGATTCATTTTCAAGGGTGAAAGGGGAGATCGTCGGCGTGATCGGTCTTTCGCTTGCCGTCGGCGTTCTCATTGGTTTGGGGTGCCTTGCCTTGATTGTGCCGGGGATCATGCTGGCGGTACGGTGGTCGTTGGCCGTCCCGGCGAAGATTCTGGAAGGCAGGAGCGTGGGAGAGGCGATGAAGCGGAGTTCTGAACTTACGAATGGCAGCCGCGGCCGCATCTTTGTCATCTGGCTCCTGGTGATTGTGTTTAGCGTTGCGTTGAGTCTCGCTTTGCGCTGGCCCGTCGAGATTGCGGCGGGAGTTAAGTCGCTCGCCGCGCTGAAGCAGGCGTCGGTCGGATATCAGATCGCCGGTTTGCTGGCAACGTTCATTTCAGAATGTTTGGTTGGGCCGCTGGTGACCATCGTATTCTCTCTTCTTTACTACGACGAGCGGGTGCGCAAGGAAGCATTTGATCTGCAGTTGATGATGCAGGCTCTGGATGCGCCGGTTGTTCAGGGGACTTTGGCTTAGGAAGGGGACGGGCTTCCGGGCGCGAGTCGCGCTGGGCGCAAACACGGCCCGGAGGCAATGCCGTCCATGTTCTTAGAAAGGGCAATTGCCGGGATCTGGGGCGTCGATTCGTCCGGGCTGACCGTGCGGAATGAGGCGGAAAGCGATGACTTGTGCTTCGACATCGCCTTCGTTGCGGATGATGTGCACGTGGCTGCCACCCTTGTCGACGAAGGACATGCCGGTGGTGAAGACGTGAGGGGTGCACTTGGGATCGTCTCCGTCGTAGTGGGTTATGGTTCCCGCGGTGACGATGATTAGAGTATGGCCGGGGTGCGTGTGCCAGCCGGTTGTGCCTCCGGGCTCCCAAACATTGATCAAGAAATATCCGTCTGAAGCCCCCTTCGTCTGTTCGGAGGAGAACCAGAGTTTTCCCTTTTGGGAGACGAAATAGTTATTGGCATCGAACGAGGCGAATTGTCCCTGAGCAGTGGTGGTGCTGGTAAAGCCTTGCGGTGGTGTTGCGAAGAGACTTCCTGCGGTGGCGAAGATAGCCGCCCCGAGCAAAACCAACCCCTTCAACTTTCTGCGCATATCGAACTCCTTTTGTTTATTGGCGTTGCCTTCTGGAAACGCTGGAACACAATCTGACGGTTCGGGGGGCGGGGTCAAACGGCAATGCGCGGAATTGCGGGCGTGCAGTCGAATGCCGTACTTTGCCGTCGCTGTCGAGGGACGCTACAATCGGGTTCCCGAGGCTCGAGAGAACGCGCGGATCCATGAGGAGAGAGGGCGATGGGCGAAACAATCCCCGGGGGGCAGTCGTCCGAGACTCGGCCCTCAGAACGGCTTGATTCCTGGAAGGGAATTGCAGCGCACTTCGACCGCGACGTTAGCACGGTGCAGCGGTGGGAGAAGCGGGAGGGGATGCCGGTTCACCGACACCTGCATGACCGGGCGGGCTCGATTTACGCTTTTACGGCCGAGTTGGATGAATGGGCTCGCAGCCGCAACGTTCGAATCGCGCAGAACCCCGAAGAGGTCCGATCGACCATTCCCTTTGCAGTGCTTCCTCGAGTGGAGGTGGTTGCGCCTCGCGCCGCGTCTCGGGTCGGATGGAAACTTCTTCTGACGCTGGTGGCAGTGATTGCGGTTCTCGCAATTGCTGTGGGTTTCTGGCTGCGGAAGACGGAATATTTTTGGCGGGATCCGATTGCTGGGGCTCGACTGCAGACGATCACGGAATTTGAGGGAGTGGAGCAGGCCGCTGCGATATCGCGCGATGGGCAGTTCGTCGCTTTTCTGTCCGATCGTGACGGACAGATGGACGTTTGGGTGACGCAGGTTGGGTCGGGCCAATTCCACAACCTTACCCGTGGGGCTTTCGCGGACCTTGCCAATCCATCGCTGCGGAGCATGGGATTTTCGCCGGATGGGTCGTTCGTCATGTTTTGGTCGCGGAAGCAAGACGGGCCGAATGGCGAAAATATAAGCATCTGGGAGGTGCCGACGCTCGGTGGTGAGCCGAGGCCCTATCTGGAAGGTGTAGCGGAGTTCGGGTGGTCGCCTGACGGGTCGCGGCTTGCGTACCATACGCCGGGTCCGGGAGATCCACTGTTTGTGACGAGGGGCGGACGGCGGGCGGAGGATCGGCCGATCTTCACTGCACCTGCGGGGCTGCATTGTCATTTTCAGTTGTGGGCGCCCGACATGGCGTTTATCTACTTCGTCCAGGGCTCGCTGCCGGACAAGCTGGACATATGGCGCATTCGTCCCGACGGCGGAAATCCGGAGCGGATTACGTCGCACAACGGGCGAGTGATTTATCCGGCGATGTTGGATCGAAGGACGCTGATCTACCTGGCGAGCGATCCGGATGGTTCGGGGCCGTGGCTTTATAGCATGGACGTCGAGCGGCGCATCCCGCATCGTCTGTCTTCTGGTCTTGACCGATACACATCGCTGGCGGCGAGCGCAGACGGACGACGACTGGTACTTACGCCGGCGAGTCCGAAGAGAACATTGTGGCGCTTATCCCTCGGTAATTCGGCGGCGGAAGCATCGGCGCCTACGCGAACTGCATTGACGACCAGCACGGGGTTTTCGCCACGGCTGGGCCCGAATTATCTTTTGTATGTTTCTGGGACGGGGACGAGCGAGAGCATCTGGAAACTCGCCGGCGAGACGAACACGGAATTATGGAGCGGGCAGGGTGCGCAAATTGTAGGCGGGCCCGCGATCGGGCCGGATGGAAACAGCATCGGATTTTCAGTCCGTCTAAAGGGGCAAACGTTGCTTTACACGATGCAGGCCGATGGCACGAATGCCCGGATCGTGACGGACGCGCTGGAGTTGGAGGGAGATCCGGCATGGGCACCGGACGGGCAGTCGATCACATCGGCGGCGGTGGATCATGGCGTTCCGCGATTGTTTCGGGTGCCAGTGGATGGTCGTCCGGTTACGGGTTTTGTGGGAGAGTACTCGGTGGATCCGGCGTGGTCGCCGGATGGACGCTTCGTTGTTTATTCGGGACCGGACATCGGCACCACGTTTGCGGTTAAGGCGGTTACAGCCACGGCCTCTGCAGTTCCCTTTCCCTCACTGAATTTGACGCGGGGGGCGCGACACTTGGCTTTCGTGCCGGGTGGGTGCGGGCTCGTGTTTTTGAAGGGAGATATCCGGCATAAGGATCTGTGGCTGATGGACACGGAAACGGGCGCGGAACGTCAGTTGACGAATCTCCCGGCAGACTTTGATATCGGAGACTTTGATATTTCTGCGGATGGACGCGAGGTTGTGCTTGAACGAGTGCAGGAACATTCAGAAGTGGTGATGGTCGATCTTCCGCGAAAGTAATCTAGTAAGCCTTGGCTCGCGCCTGAGATGGATTGTTCAGCGAGTCTAAATCCACAACATTTTGCTGGCGTATGTTTCGGATGACTGGCTGTCGCCGCGGGCAGGAATGCCCTCGGCCACACGGGCTGGAACTATGCGGGTTGGGTGTGGTGGAGGCGCTTGGCGGGATGCATATTTTTCCAATGGAATTTCTTCCAGTCGATTCTTGTGCGGACAAGCGAGAGGAGAAGCATGAAGAGGAAGATTTCGACGAGGCCGCGGGTGGCGGTCGGGATGGATTGTGCGCGTTTGGGGAGAAGGGAGTAGCGGCCGTAGACGAATTCGATGTGGACCCAATAAACGAGCAGGGAGGTTTGGCCCAGTTGGAGGAGCGGGCTGAATCCGCGGGTGGCGAGACCCCAGCGACACCAGGCGTATGTAAGGAAGGAGATGAGGAGGAGAAGCCCAATGCGCATCATGAGGAAATTGGGGCTGGTGTGCCAGTAATCGTAAACGGCGTAGAAATGGAGTTGAGAGTGATCGAGACCGTAGGCGAGAGCGATGGAGGCGGCTCCGGCGCCGGCAAAGAGGGCGAGAGTTTTGGTGGTGTGCACGCGGGCCGAGTCGCAGAAAAGGAGGAATCCGGCGGCGAGTCCGGCGAAGGCGAAGGCGGACCAAGGGAAGATGCAGAAAAGCCAGGATTGGGGGGCGCCAAGATTGTGGCATCCGTCGATGTAGGACTCGAGATACCACGGAAGCCAAGTGGGACGGTGAGTGGTGTAGAGCGGAGGGGTGAGGAGAGCGATGAGGGCGGCGATGGAGAGGGCGGCGAGGACGATGGGAAGCGTTGGAATGGGCACGGGGGCTAAAGCCCCTTTGGGTTCGGGGGGAACGCGGCCCTGAAGGGCCGCGCTTCCACGGTTTGGGGGGGGGACGGTGTTGAGGGATGAATCGAACTGGGTGGCGACGGCGGTGGGCTGCGATTCTAGGGAGTAGGTTTGGGCACTGACAGCAGCCGAGTCTTGCTCGGCCGGGACGAGCGAAGTCGGTCGTCCCCACATTGAAAGTCGTTCCCACACTTCCGCCTGCCCCGATACGGTCGCTCGTCGCCAAACTGAAATTCGTCCCCACGTGAAAAAGACTAATCCGCAGAGGACGGCCATCAGCATCATGGAGAGGCCGATGATGTTCAGGACATCGACTCGCAAGATGTCGGACCAGGGGGCCCATCCCCATGCGATGAGAAATTCTTGCAGGCGAAAGGCGAATCCGAAGGCGAGGATTTCTGCGCCGCGGAGAAGCATGGTGCGGGTGATTTCAGCGGGAGTGCGCTGCTTGCGGATGAGCTTGTCGGTGACGAGAGCGAAAGAGACTCCCGCGAGAAAGAGAAAGATCGGGGCGGGGAGGGTTCCGAGGAGTTGCGACGTTTTGAGGAAGGTGGTGTTGCGGGCATCGCCTCCGAGCCAGGCGTCGTAACAGTGGGTTTGGAACATGAGGACGCAGGCTAAGCCGCGCATCCAGTCGATCCAGGCCAGGCGGGAGGGAGCGGGGATCGGTGCGGTCGTTGTCATCGTCTGGTTGAGTTCAGTGGAGGGAGTGAGGAAGTCAAAATCCCCATCCTAACGTCGATGAAGCCGACGTTAGGATGTAGCACCCTCGAGATTCTCTTCGATTTACAGGTCTGCGTTGTCACTTAATCGATACTCAGTCGCCCATCGATTTCTGATCTTCGAAACTTTGGTTGAGATTACTGATTGTTCATGCCTCCCAGGATTGTGCCTACGATGCCACCGACTACGCCACCTTTGGCGGCTTCGTTGTTGCGGTTGGGCATGTATTCCATGAGCTTGTGAGCGAGCCTGGCGATCGGCAAGGTCTGGAGCCAGATACGGCCGGGTCCGGTGAGGGCGGCTAGAAAAAGGCCATCACCGCCGAAGATGATGTTTTTGATTCCGGGCATGGTGGTGATCTGGAACTGGACGCTGGACTGGAAGGCGCCGACGTGGCCGGGATGGACGCGGAGAGTTTCTCCGGGAGCGAGGTCTTTGACGACGAGTTCGCCGGAGAGTTCGAGCCAAGCGGTGCCTTGTCCGGAAAGATGCTGGAGGATGAAGCCGTCGCCGCCGAAGATGCCGGCGCCGAGGGACTGCTGGAATCCGATTCCGATCTGGATGTTGGGAGTGCCGCAGAGGAAGCCGTGGCGGTGAATCATGTATTCGTGGCCGGGGCCGACTTCGACGGGGACGATGTGTCCGGGAAGCTTGGTCGCGAAGGCGATTTCGCCGCGCTGGCCCATGGCGCGGTATTCGGTCATGAAGAGCGTGCCGCCGCCAGCGACACGCTTGATGGCGCCGAAGATTCCGCCTCCGCCGGCGAACTGGGTGTGGGTGGTGAGTTGGATGGAACTGGCCATCCAGGAGAGTTCGCCCGCCTCGGAGATGACGGACTCGTTGGGCTCGAGGATGAATTCGAGGACGGGCATGGTCGTCCCGACAATGCTGCTTTGCATGAGGTCTCCTTGAATCGTGCAGAAGAAAGCGCAGGGACATCGTACATGGAATGGCGGGGGTTTGGGGACAGTTTGGGGGTGAGGGAGGCGAAGGGCTGGAACCACGAAGGGCACTAAGGTTCACGAAGGAAAAGGGGGCGAGACCCGGGGATAGGGTGGGGGCGCCCGTCTCCATTGGGCATTTTTTATTTTTTGTTGGCGGCTTTGATTTGCTGGACCAAGGTATCGATTTCTTCGGGTTTGAGTTTGTCGGCGTACTTGGGCATCCGTCCCTTTCCGTTGTTGATGATCTTGGTGAGATCGTCGGGAGTGGCGGCGGCGACTTTTTCGGAGATGAGGGCGGGACCTCCGAAGTGGCGGCCTTCGGCAGTTTTGCCGTGGCACTTGGCACACTGTTTTTCGAAGACCGGATTGGTGGTTAGGGAGGTATCCGAGGGCGGCGTTTGGGCGGAGAGCGAAGTGGAGGCGAGAAAAGCGACGGCGATGAGAGCGAACGTTGGAGCGATGGAGAGCCGGGACGTCTTCGGAAATGTCTTCACTGAAAACCTCGTTGGGGTTGGAATGAGCAAGTAGCTTGGATGCTGACAGAGGGGCGGCAAGGTGTCTGACGGGCGATCGGGTGTCGCAGCCGGGCATTCCAGGAAAGAGAAGCGGACGCGAGATGGGTTTGGTGCATCCAATGGCTGCTCTTCGGAAATCGGGGAGCCAGTGAAATCATAATTCACGCGAATTGGAACGAGAATGATAAATTTTGCGACTCTGGAGGATCCTATGGTGAACAGACCACGTGGCGATGAAAAAGCGCAGGCGGATGAATTAGGAAGTGATCCGGGGCAGGTGGGTCCGGATAGCGGAGGACAATCGGGGGACAGCCAGCAATTGTCGGCGGTCGCCGATGCGACGGATGAAAGTGTGCAGGAGTTGGCGGATTCGGATCAGGCGCTTGAGGCGGGGATCGTCGATGGAGTCGAGGATGCGGCGAATCATCCGGAGCGTCCAGTGCACACGCATGTGGAGTATGGGAGGCCGGATGATCTTCCGCCGCTGGATGGGGCAGACGAGACCGCTTCAGAGCTGGCGGATGTAGAACTGGAGCAAGGAGTGAGCGACCGGCGCTTGGGGATTGGCGATGGGGAGGTGGATGTGGAAGAGCTTCCGGGTGAGGAGACCGCGGCGTAGGGCTCATACGTACTTCCCGCTGGTGACCTCAATTCGAAATTGAAATCGTTACCGATCCGGAAAGCTGCGGGGGAGTTCCGGGATGGGTGGTTTGATCTTCGGGATTTGGTGAACTATAGTGGGGTGCGCCTGACCAAAGGCGCACTTGCTGTCTGTTAGCCCACACGATTAGTTTCTGAATCCGCACGATAGAAGGAGAATTTCATGTCCGCTCCGACCCCCGAATTTGCGTTGGGTTATTGCAACCTGATGGTGGATGGATTTACACGAGAAGTTGAAACGACGAAGAAAGTTTTTGCGGCGATCCCGGAGGAAAAAAAGGATTACCGTCCTGAGCCGTGCGCGCGAACTGCCTGGGAACTGGCGTGGCACTTGGCCAACACCGATATTCAGTTCATGGAGGGGATTGCGGATTTGAAGTTCAATATGGCGGCGCGGTCGGAAATGGAAAAGCCGAAGACGGTGGCGCAACTGGTGGAGTGGTACGACACGAACGTCAAGCGCTGCGCAGCGCGGATACGGGCGCTTTCGGGAGAGCAGTTGGTGACGGCGGTAGATTTCATGGGTGTGTTCAACATGCCGGACGTGTTTTATCTGGGTTTTTTGAACAATCACAGCATCCACCATCGAGGGGAACTCGCGACATATCTAAGGCCGATGGGGTCAAAGGTGCCGGCGATTTACGGCGGGAGCTATGATGAGCCGTTTAAGGCTGCCGCATAAGGGTTGGGTCGAAGGTTTTGGTGAGAATAAGCCGTCCTGCGGGACGGCTTTTTTGTGCCTACTGAACGCGTCCACGGGGCCGCGAGGGTAAAGGGTCAAAAAGCGGCGATCCGTCGGTAATCTCGGGGGCGGGGGGTCAATTCGTGGGCCGGAGGGCGTGGCGTCTGGCAACCTAAAGGTCCAGTTACCTCCGTCATCTCGTATGGGGGACAGGTTCCTGTGATCATAAGGATGGTAGTGGGAGTCCTGCCTTCATGAACATTGATGATCTGCTCCGTATCGCCATGGAGCGCCGCGCTTCCGACTTGCACTTGAAGGTGGGGAACTATCCGCACCTACGAATCGACGGGGATCTGGTGCCGTTGACGGATCAGGCGCGGGTTTCGGCGGAAGACATGTTGAACATGGCGTTCAGCATGATGTCGGCCCGGCAAAAGCAAAAATTTAAAGAAACCACGGAAATCGATATGGCGTATGGCGTCGCGGGACTGGGACGCTTCCGTGTGAACGTATTTCAGCAGCGCGGAAATGTGGGGTTGGTGCTCCGCGTTATTCCGACGAAGATTCGCGCGCTGGATGAGCTGTTTCTGCCGAAGGTGGTGGAGCAGATCTGCGACATGCCGCGCGGCTTAGTGCTGGTGACGGGAGTGACGGGCTCCGGTAAATCGACGACGCTGGCGGCGATGGTCGATCGAATCAATTCGACGCGCGCTGAACACATTATCACGATTGAAGATCCGATCGAATTTTTGCATCGCGATAAAAAGGGGTATGTGAATCAGCGTGAGATCGAGGTGGACACGCCTTCGTTCTCGGCGGCGTTGCGAGCATCTTTGCGTCAAGATCCGGATGTGATTCTGGTCGGCGAAATGCGAGACCTGGAAACGATTGGCACAGCGCTGCATGCGGCTGAAACTGGCCACATGGTCTTCTCGACATTGCACACGTTGGATGCGGTGGAAAGCATCAACCGAATTATTGCGATCTTCCCTCCACCGGAGCAGAAACAGATACGGTTGCAGTTGGCGGCGGTATTGCGTGCCATTGTGAGCCAGCGACTGGTGCGGCGTTCGGATGCCGAGGGGCGCGTTCCGGCGGTGGAAGTGATGATTACGACGGCTTATATACGGGAATGCATTCTGGTTCCGGAAAAGACGCGCGCGATTCGCGAAGCGATTTCTTCGGGTACTTCGCAGTATGGCATGCAGACTTTCGATCAGTCTTTGTGGGATTTGTTCCAAGCAGGGTTGGTGAACTACGAGACGGCTCTGGAAAGCGCGTCGAATGCGGACGAATTCAAATTGCGAATGCAGGGTATCGCGTCGACAGCGGATATATCGCGCCAGTCGATGCAGTCGGCAGGATTTGGGCGCTAGGGCTGAGAATTGGGAATTTAAGTTTTGAGTTTGTCCTGCGGCAGAGTTGCTGTTTCTGAAAATTAGTTTTCCTGAGGGTTGGGCGCACTTCGGTGCGCCCTTTTTTCTGGAAAGAGCAAGGCTCCTCAGACTGATAGGCCGCTTTAGGGGGACCCAGGTTAGTGCCCTGAAGAACGGGCACGAACCTGGGGCACCGAGCGGTTTTTTCGGTTCATAGAGAAAGCTGGAGCTTTTCCGTGAACTGTTGAGCGATGGCGGCTACTCGCTCGTAGGAGTGTAGGCGGTCGGCGTGTTCGTAGGTGTCGGTGACGACGATGACCTCGTCGGCTCGCGTGTCTGCAATCAACTTTTCTAGTTTTGTTCTTACGGTTGCCTCTGAGCCTACGATGGCGGCTCCCAGTTTGCTGTAAACCGCCGCTTTCTCCCAGTCTTGCCAAATAGGTTCCATGGAGTCGACGGGAGGGAGCAATTCCACGGGTTGGTTTCGGATTAAACGGAGGAAGCGCTGCTGTGGTGTCGTGAATAAACGCTGGGCAGCGGCGTCGGTTTCGGCCGCAATGATCTGGACGGCCACCATGAAATGCGGGTGGCGGAAGGTAGCGGTAGGACGAAAATGGTCGCGGTACAGGTGCGAGGCAGTTTGCAGATAATCAGGGGCAAAGTGAGCGGCGAAGGCGAAGGGTAGGCCGAGCTCGGCTGCCAGTTGCGCACTGAAGGCGCTGGAGCCAAGGAGGGTGATGGGAACGTTGCTGCCTTGTCCGGGAATGGCTTTGACGGCTTGGCCGGGAGTTTCGGGGCCGAGATAGGTGCGGAGTTCCTGTAAAAGAGCGGGAAAATCTTCTCCGGTCTGCTGCAGGTCGCGACGGAGGGCGCGCATGGTGAGTAAGTCGCCGCCGGGAGCGCGTCCCAGGCCGAGATCGATACGTCCGGGATACAGAGCTTCAAGGGTGCCAAACTGTTCAGCGACGACGAGCGGGGCGTGGTTGGGGAGCATAATGCCGCCGCTGCCTACGCGGATTGACTTGGTTGCGTTGGCGACATGGCCGATGAGAACCGAGGTGGCGGAGCAGGCCAATCCCGCGATGGAATGATGTTCTGCCAGCCAGTAGCGGGTGTATCCCCAGTTTTCGACATGTTGTGCCAAGTCGACGGAGCGGGCAATCGCGCTGCCCGCAGGTTCACCGGGGCGCATGCCTACCAAGTCGAGAACGGAGACGGCTAATTGCTTGTCCATGCGTGTTAGATGATGGAGCGGGGCAGGGGATGCGGGCCGGGGTAGTTTGTCAGGTTGGAATGGCGTGGATCGGATCGGATGGTCGGGGGGGGCGAAAGCAACTGCTTGTGCGCTCGACTGCACCTAACTGAAAATGCTCGAAGCCCGGAATTGTACTAAGCTTTCCTATTACTTCAATTGTTTTTCGGTTCTAGTGAATCTCTCGGATCTCTCGAATCTGCGGAAGCGTGCCAGCTGATGCCTACTCCTCTGATTGAACAACACGGCGTCATTGGAAATATGAGGTCCGCCGCTCTGGTCAGCGTCGACGGAGCTATTGATTTTTACTGTTTTCCAGACTTTGATTCACCCTCGATTTTCGCGGCGCTGCTGGATCAGGAAAGGGGCGGCAGATTTGTAATCGAGCCGCTCATGGGAGGAGTACGGACGAAGCAACTGTATCTTTCTGACACAAACATTCTTTCCACCCGCTTCCTGTCGAACGATGGGGTCGCGGAGGTCACCGATTTCATGCCGGTGATTGGAAATTCGGAAAAGTGGCCGAACCGGATTGTGCGGATTCTTCGCGTGATTAAAGGGGAAATCAAGTTTCGTTTGTGTTGTGCTCCGCGCTTTGATTATGCGCGAGGAGGACATTCCGCAAGCATCGAGAATGGGGCGGCGGTTTTTCGTCCTGAGAAAGAGGGATTGGGGGCGGTGAGCTTGTTGGCTACGGTGCCTCTGGAAATTGAAGGGGGAGATGCGGTGGCGGAGTTCTCGCTCAAGCCTGATGAACTCGCAACGTTCTCGTTTGGGAGCGCGTCGGATGATAGCGACCCCATCGATGAAGAAGGCTCGGCGAAACTTCTGCGGGAGGCGTCGGAATACTGGCACGAGTGGGTGGGGCAATCCAATTACAAGGGACGATGGCGCGAGACGGTGAACCGCTCAGCGCTGGTGCTGAAACTGCTGACCAGCCATCAGTACGGTTCGCTGATCGCGGCGCCGACGTTCGGACTTCCGGAGCGACTGGGAGGCGCGCGGAATTGGGACTACCGTATGTGCTGGCTGCGGGATTCTTCGTTCATGCTGTACGCGTTTATGCGGTTGGGATTCACGGACGAAGTGCGGCAGTTTGGGGGATGGATGCGGGAACGCGTGACTAGCGGCCTCAAGAGTGGCGGGGTGAACGGGCCGTTGAAACCGATGTACCGAATTCACGATCTGGATGAACATCCGGAGGAGGTGCTGGATAATCTTTCTGGTTACCGCGATTCGCGTCCGGTGAGAATCGGGAATGCGGCGCAGTCGCAGTTACAGCTGGATATTTATGGCGAACTTTTGGATTCGATCTATCTGGGATCGAAGTATGCGAACGGGATTTCGAATGATGGATGGAAACGGGTGCGGAAGTTGCTGGATTGGCTGGCGACGAACTGGGATCGTCCAGACGAGGGAATCTGGGAGGTGCGCAATGGAAGACAGCACTTTCTGCACTCGCGTCTGATGTGCTGGGTGGCGTTTGACCGGGCGATCCGGTTGGCGGAGAAGCGATCGCTGGTGGCGCCGTTTGTGAAGTGGCTGGAAATTCGGGACGCGATTCACGAAGATATTTTTGACAACTTCTGGAATGAAGAGCTGAATTCGTTTGTGCAGGCGAAGGGCTCGGATATTCTGGACGCGTCTGTATTGCTGATGCCGCTGATGCGCTTTATCAGCGCAACAGATCCGCGATGGCTGTCAACAATGGCGGCGATTGAAGAACATCTGACGGAAGGTGGGCTGGTTTACCGCTACGCGAGTTCAACCGACGGTTTGGATGGGCAGGAGGGAACGTTTACGGCGTGCTCTTTCTGGCTGATCGAATGCCTGGCCCGCTCAGGACAGGTGGAGAAGGCGCGGCTGATGTTCGACAGAATGCTGGGCTTCTCGAATCACCTGGGCCTCTACTCGGAGGAACTGGGAAGCAACGGCGAACAACTCGGGAACTTTCCGCAGGCATTTACGCATCTCGCGCTCATTAGTGCGGCGTGCTATGTAGACCGGAAACTTTCGGGGCCGAAGAACGCGACTTGGGAATAAGGTGTTCGGCTGCTGTCCCGGTCTCCGCGAACGACAGAAGCTGGCGGAATTTTTTTCCTGATAGACCCTTCCGATATCTTGCCACTTGAGTGCCGATGCACGCGGGCGGGCAGGAATGCCGGCCCCAAACGGGCTTGAAGTCGGTCCATTTCGAGCGCGAGTTTCACTTTACTTTTTCAGGGAAAGAATAGATCGGGTCGATATCCACGGGGACGTCGGACGCGGCGCGTAGAGAGACTTTCAACTCTTCGGGCATCGCATCGTATTTCTGGAACCAGTGTTCGGCACGGGAGCGGTCGCCGGTCGCTTCGATTTCGAGGAGTTCTTTGGTGAGATCGGCTAAGGCTGAGGGTATTTTCTCGTAGTCGATTGCGTAACGGCCGTCGGAGTTGCGTTTGATGGCGCCGCGTTCGGAGAGATAGTTGAACTCCATCATCTCGGCCTGGCCATGGGCCTCGGCGGTGCCGAAGCGAACGGTGCGAAAAATCCCTCCGACGTAGGACGCGTAGTATTCTTCGAGTTTTTCTTTAGGGAGCGCGTCGTGATCGACGAGCCACTTTAGAGCGAACATGCCGGTGACATCGGCTTTGGCCTCTTCGAGGCCGCTGAAGGCGGGGCCGATGGCTTCGCGGATATCGACTTTGCCGGCGCCGGTGCGGGAGTAGGCGGGTCCGAGGCCGTGACAGATCTCGTGCATGACGGTGCTTTGCAGATAACCTTCGCCGGAGACTTTAGCGGCTTGCTCGGGCTCCATTAACTTGGCGGCGACGGGCAAGATGATGTACTTCACGCGAGCGTCCATGAAATTCTTGAAGAAAAGTTTCTTGCTGCCCTTTTGTTCGTGGACGCGGGGATCGTTGGGAAGATTGTCGGCGACCGCCTGGTAGCCGTGAGTGAGATCGCCAGCGCGAAATGGAGTGTCCATGACTTCCATGGGAGTTTCGAGACCCTGTTTGGAGGGGCGATCTTCGGCGGCGAGTGGAAGGGAGTCCTGAATTTGCGGGACGTATTGCTGAAAGAGTTCGAGCTTCTTGCTTTCGCGCTCGTTGCGGATCATGACGGCGGCTCCGTAGGAACCTTTTACGCCGAGCAGGCCGTCCATGTAGGTTTCGTAGGGGGCGAAGATGATGTCGAACTTTGGATTCTTCAAGTCAAGCCACGCGAGGTCGCTGGGGAAGTAATCATCGCTGAGAAGCGCGTCGGCGCGCAGACGGAGAAACTTGGCGAAGGCGGGATCGTTGCTGAGATCGGCGGCGGCGCGCAAAGATCGGGCGGCGGGCTCAAGGAAGTTGCGATAGGCGACGCCGTAGGGAACGGTTTCGAGTTTTCCCTGGTGCCAGCGGACGATCGTGAACTGATTGTAGATAGCGGCCTGTTGATCGGGATGTTCTTTGAGATATTGATCGATCTGATCGTGGGTGAGGTTGGGCGGATAAAATCCGCGTCCGGGTTGGATGGGATCGGTTCCGACGAAGGGCTTGTTCTGGTCGATGAGATCGAAACGGGAAGCGTTGATCCGCAGATAGCGACGAAGGGCGATATCGCGGGGGCTCTGGCTGGCTGCGAGCGATTGGTAGAGGGCGAGGCCGTCGGGATCGCTCTGTCGCCAGTAAATGCTTTCAAGGTAGCCGCAGGCTTCGACGAGTTTGCGGACGAGTTGCTGCTCGCGTGGAGTAAGGCCGGTAGCGCGAAAGGGCATTTCGACGCGCCGGAATTTTGCCAGACGCTGCGTGAGATCAGGAGCAACTTTCAGGTTTGCGGGGGCACCGCTTCTGGCGGCTGAACCGGTCATTGTTCGCTGCGAGTTTTTCTTTGAAGTTTGCGCGAAGGCGGGAGTGATGAAGATTGCGGGGAGAAGAATCAAGATGGAAAAGTTTGCCAGGGCCCGAGGAAAATGTGCATGAACACACGCTAAAAAGCATTTAGTACTGCGATTGGTCATATGGACTCAAGTTTATCAAAGCTGCGGAGTCTGGCGGAGCCATTATCATACGTAAATGCCGTGGAATGGGTCGCAGACGCTGCTCATCGATGCTGATGACACGCTGTGGGAAAACAATATTTATTTCGAACGGGCGATCGCGAAGTTCGTTTCGCTTTTGAATCATCGCGAATATACACCCGAGCAGGTTCGGTTGATCCTGAACGATGTGGAGCGCGACTCGATCGTGACACACGGTTACGGTTTGAACAGCTTCGCGCATTCGCTGGTGAGCACGTTTGAGAAACTTTCGGTCGATCCGGTGACGCCAGAGATGCACAAACGGATTCACAGTTTCGCGCACCAGATTGCGGATCATCCCATGGAAATTCTGCCGGAGGTGGTGGAGACGCTGCAATATCTCGGTGAGCGGCATCATCTGATCATGATGACGAAGGGAAACTTCGCGGAGCAGTCGGGAAAAGTGGAGCGTTCGGGGTTGAAGGAGTATTTCTCGGCGATTGAGATTGTCGCCGAGAAGGACGAAGCGGTTTACCGCTCGGCGATTGCGAAGTACGCGCTGTCACCGGACATTTCGTGGATGGTCGGGAATAGTCCGAAGTCGGATATCAACCCTGCGTTAGCGGCGGGACTGCATGCGGTATTCGTTCCGCATGGGAATACGTGGATATTGGAGCATGAGGAGCTCGGGACGGCTCCGGCGTCGCAGAAATTGCTGGTGGTCGAACGGTTCGGGGATTTGAGGGAGCACTTTTGAGGAGGGAATAGGGGTCCTTCGACTTCGCGGGGCTCGCTTCGCTTACCCCTCTTCGCTCAGGATGACAACTATATGGAAATGACAGTAGCTAGATGTGATTGACGAGAATAGCGGGGCCTTCACTTTGCTCAGGATGACAATTTTATTTTGAATGAGACTTAAGATGCCCTTGCGTCTCCTTAACTGGGGAGACGCAAGGGCATTTGTTTTGGTATGGGTTACTGGACTGTTACGTTTACGGGTTGTGATGGGATTCCGTTCGCCACCACGACCAGGGTGCTGGCGCCGGTTTCCATGGAAGCGGGGACGTCGAAGTTGGTAGAGACTGTGGCCGATCCAGTTGCTACGCCCATGGTGCTGTGGTCGTGGGTGCGGGCGTAGAAGACATGCTTCGTGCTGTTGTTGGTAATGCGAACGAGAGGATAGTTGGTCGCGGTCTGCAACTCATCCCCGAAGGAAGCGGCCTGCGAGAGACCGTTGAACTGAGTGCCAGAGATCGGATAGGTGGATCCGCGAGTGACGGTTGTGGGTGAAGTTGAAATCGTGGGCTGCCACGAGGTCTGATAGGTTCCGGAAGAGGTGTAAACCTCCGTCGTTCCGCCTCCGATTAAGACTTGGCCGTTGGGGAGGATCATCAGGCTGCCGGGGGTGAACGGACCGACGGTCAATTTCGTTCCATCGAAGAGATAGCCAGTTCCGCTGTCGCCTTCCACCAGCACGTCGCCATTGGTCAGCAGTACGGCAAACGAGTCTCCGGCATTGTCATCATTGGGGAAGACAGGGCCGGTCGACCACTTACCGGTGAGGCTGTCGTAAATGGCAGTGTTGCCGGGGCCATTGTTTTTCGAATAGGAACCGGTGACGAATACCGTGCCATCCGGGCGCAGAATAGCCGGGCCGATTTCTCCAGGCGGGTAGTAGCACAGTTTGTTGTCGGGGCCATAGTTAATGCAGCCAAAGGGCGAGGGTGAATGCAGATCGACGATGGTGCTACCGGCGGTCACCCACTCTTTAGCCGAAGGCGTGTAGATTTCGGAGTTGGGAGCATCTTTCACGTCTTCTGTCAGAATTGAGCCGTTGGCTAAGAGGGTCCAGCCTTCTTCGGCGTCGAAATCTTTCTTGCCTTTTGGCGGGAGCGAAGTCCACTTCATGGTCTTGGGATTGAGTTCCCGAATTTGTTTTGTAAGCTTGTTGCCGATCACGAAGTTGCCGTTGGGAAGCACGAGGGCGGGCGAATCGCCGATGTAGCTCCAATTTTTAGGAGGTGCGACGGTGGTCCAGGTGTTGGCGACGGGATCGTAGATTGCGCCCTGATTGGTGAGGGTAAATACGGCTCCGCAATTGGAGTACTCACCACCTTCGATCAGCAGTCGGCCATCGGCCAACACTGCGGAAGCCGAGGCGTAGGGCGCATATCCGGAGGGAAGGCTGGCGAGTTGCTTCCAGGTGCCGTTGACGTAGCTGCCGGTATTGTCGGGCGTGAGCTGCCACCAATCGGAACAATTGCCGCCCTGCGCCATCACGGTGCCGTCGGTGAGCTGGAAAGAGTAAATAACTCCGTCGGGCGGTTGGTTTTTGAGAGGTGTAACGGACTGCGCCAGCACGGCGCCGGACACGACGAGCAAAACTATCGCAACTGAGAGAATGAACTTCCTGGACAAGATGCACGACCTTTCTTGAAAGCTGCCAGTGGCAGCGAGCACAGAACTTTTCCTTAGAGTTGAACCGCTAGTCATTGGCAACCCTCCTGGGGGGCGATACGAAAGCGCGGGGGATGACCATAGTAACAAAAGGTGGAGGTTTTGGGGAAAATGAAAGTGCAGGAGCGGAGGGGGTCTTGAAGGACAGATGGTTCTATCGCTTGCCGCAGCGAATGATACCTCAGCGCCTAAAGGCGCACTCGAAACGAAGTTGTTATCGCAGCGCTTAAAGCGCTGCGCCGCCCAAAACCAAATGCACCCAAAACCAAATGCGCCCAAAACCAAATGCACCCAAAACCAAATGCACCCAGAACCAAATGCGCCCAAAACCAAATGCACTTCCTAGCCACTTTTACAACAAAAAGACGCGAGCCGGGAAGCCGGAATTGCTTCCGGTCCCGGCACGCGCTTCTATCAACTTTGTAGCGGATTTAGTTTGAGGGTGCAGGTACTGGCGACGCGGCAGCTGTCGTCGAAGGGGCCGTAGCGGCTCCTGGCGCACTCGCGTTGTAGCGCGAGAGGCGAGGATAGAACGGCGTTACTTCGAACGGCATTTTGTCGCGTGCCGAAGTGATGGCCACGGGTTGCGCCTTCACGATTTCGACTTTGTCGTCCCAGGCATTCAGCTTGACGCGTCCGCCGAGAGGCAAGGCGGCGATCTGGTCGAGCTTGTTCCAATCCAGAGCGGGAGCCGAGGCCTCGAGTGCAGCCATGCGGGTGATGGTTCCGTTCTCCATGATGTTGTTGCCGAGATGGGCCTGGAGCAGAGCGTTCAATTGCGGAGAGCGCTGCTGAAGAGCCTTGAGGAAGAGACCGGCGGTTTCTAGTTTCTGAGCGTAGGGCGAAGCCTTCAGCATTTCGATGGCCTTCTTGTCGGCGGCGGCTTCCTCTTCGGGAATGTGCTTGAAGCCGAGGTTCTGGTAGGTTCCCTCGTCGGAGAAGAGCATGCGATCGTTGAAGGCGTACTGGCTGCCGAGGTTATGTCCCAGGACGATATGCGCCAGTTCGTGAGCGAGGACCATGGCGAGGCTGCCTTCATCGGGCAGCACGTCAATGAGTCCGCGACTGACTACGATGGTGTTGCCGACGCTGAATGTTTCCAGCGGCGAGGTGGTGAGAACGCGGGTGCGAACCGGGCGTGGCAGTTCGATATTGTTAGTGATTTCGAGGTTGTCGACGACGGTTTGCAGAATCTTGTCGACGTCGCCAGCCGGTGCTAACAGTCCGGCACGTTCGAGTCGTTCGACGACATTGTCTTCGGCTTGCTGCTGCCATTCACGCTCAGCCGCTAGAGGAGTTGCGTCCTGCGCGGTCGGGGTATCGTCTTTCACGCTGTCAACGCGGATGTTGGTCAATTCGTCGTTCGCGGTGGCAGTTTTCAGGTTGTATCCCCACATGCGGGTTTGCGCCTTGAAGGCGATCTTGTTCTTGGCTCCGGCGGTGAAGTCGCCTTCCTCGCTGTAGATATAGGCCGGGATCCAATAACCGGGGATCAGGTTCAAGCGCCAGCTATCCATGTGGAAGTAGAAGTTGTTGCGCGAGGCGCGCGCGTAGGTGCCGTTGAGGCGAACGATGTTGAAGTCCTGATCTTCGACCCAGATGCGGCCGAGAAAACGTCCGCGACCCGCGTCTTTCTTGGGAGTCAGATCAAATACCAGGCAGCGCACGTCACCGAGGAACTCGCGGCGGGCGTAGTGGAAGTCGTAGTGCTGGCGATCAAAGTCGGTGCGGTCGGCGAAGATCATCCAGGAAAAGCCCAGAGGTTGATACTGGAACTTGAACTTCTTGGTGAACTCGCCGAGAAGGTGCTTCTCCATGCCTTCTTCGCCCTTTTCCTTGCCGCCCTTGCCGTCGAGGTAGTCGCTACGATCGATCGACTCGCTCAGGTCCATGCGTCCCAGGAAATAGTGATCGTCCTGGGGAACCGGACCGAGTTGCGGATCCTGCTGGAGGTTCTGGAGGTAGGTTTCGACGATGGGAGTGCGCGGCGAAAGAAACTTGATGAGTTCGCGTTCGCGCAAAATCACGCGGTCAACCACCTGATCCATAGTGGTGGGCGGCGCGAGATTAACGGGAGCCGCGGCTGGTTGGGTTGCGGCGGCCTGCGTCGCCGAAGCCGGCTGGCTCTGTGGAGCGGCCGATTGCTGGGCCGCTGCCGTCATCGTCATAGTTACGGTCGATAAAGCCAGGACCATCCACTTCATATTGCTTGCTACTTTCCGCATGACTCTTGTCTCCAAAGTTTCAATACGCCAGTTGGAACATCACGTGTACGACCGCCGTCGAATCGACTGCCTGCCCATTGCGCGTAGCGGGCTTAAAATGCATTTTGTTTGCGGCGCTGATGGCGGCTTCATCCAAACCATGGCCCAGACCGCGGACCACACGGTTTACGTGCAACTGCCCGTTTGCGCCGAACTGTACTTCGAGCAAAACTTCGCCTTCGAGTTTCAGATTCCGAGCTTCGTCGGTATAAAGGGGATTCGGCTTGGAGGTAATTTCGACGGCGGTTGGCTGACCGACATCGACTCGCTGAATGTGAGGCGTATTCTGCGCGACCTCTTGTGAGCCGAAGCCTGAGGTGTTTACGCCGGCGCTGCCGCGTCCACTGCGGCGGCCGTCGCCCTGACCAGGAGTAGCGACGCCGGTACCAAAATCAGCGCTGGCTACGGTTCCTTTAATTCCTTTTGCACCGCCGGTGCCGTTGCCTTGGCCCTGGCCGACCGGCATATCGAACGAGCCGGCTGCGGAGGCGATCAGCTTACCGTTGGGCTTACTGTTCTCGTTCGGCTTCAAGCCGTTGGGGTCACCGAATCCGCCGGTCTGCACCTTGGAACTTGGCGCGTTGACGGTCGGGACGGCGGAACTTCCCGCAAATTCTCCGGTGTGAATGAGAACCGGACGTGCTCCGCTGGTCGGTTTCAACACTGCGGGAGCGAAATTATTCATAGCCACGACTTTTGGCGGCTCAACTTCTTGCGGCACCGGTTTAGGCGCGCGTACTTCTTTGGGAACGATTAGCTTGGGCGCCTGGAAGACCGGTGGCGCGGGCAACAGTTTTGCGTGCAAGGGCAACGGTTTGGCTTTCGGCAGCGCTTCTGGCTTCAAAGACGGGCGCGGCACCAATTCGGTGACGTGATAGTTCACGGCGGAAATCAGCGAGTCTTGCGACATGATTCCGACAATCGCGAGGAGAAGAATCAGGGCGCTGAGAAGTCCGTAGCTGGTGGCAAAGGTACGCCAGTCCCACTTTTTTTCGGGCAACAGGCCGAGTTGAAAACCGCGATCGTACGTAGGCATCCAAATGACTCCAATGAAATGGGGCCCAAGGCTGGGGAGACAACTTG
This sequence comes from uncultured Acidobacteriaceae bacterium, assembly GCA_963846085.1. Taxonomy (GTDB): domain Bacteria; phylum Acidobacteriota; class Terriglobia; order Terriglobales; family Acidobacteriaceae; genus Acidiflorens. The sequence goes on from CAWJUN010000002.1 coordinate 184,615, forward strand.
GGTTTGGAGTCTTCACCTTAGGGGAGAATGGGCAGGGGGTAAACGTGTCGCTTGCGCATGCCCTTTGGTAACCGGACAAGGATCCGGTGGTTTACGGCCAGGAGGCGGATTACTTCAGTGTTATTCGAGGGGTTTCTGGGAGGCGGGCTTGGTGCGGCGCGCGGAGAACCAATAGAAGACTGGGATTCCGGCAAGGATGACGAGGCATCCGATGGAGGAACTTTTCAGGTTGTCGAGAAATGTTTGGTAGAGGACGTAAGCGGAGGCCAGCACGAATACCGCGGGGACCACGGGGTATCCCCAGACACGGTAAGGCCGGTTTGCATTGGGCTCGCGGTAGCGGAAGATGAAAAGCGTGCTGGCGGTGATCATGTAGAACATCCACTCGGCGAAAATCGCGAGGGAAAAGAACTGGCGGAAGTTGCCTCCCAACAACAGGAGACTGATCGCCAGTGTGCACTGCATGATGAGCGCCGTAGACGGAGTATGGAAACGCGGATGTACTTTCCCGATCGCTTTAACAAAATATCCGTCGCGGGCCATGGCGAAGGGAACCCGAGCGCCACTCATGGTGGAACCATTCAAGGTGACCAGCATTGATATCGCGATGCCGGCGGAGACGAGTCCAGCGCCCGCGTGCCCGAGTACCAGAGCCACGGCGTCCGAAGCGGGGCGTTCTGAGGCCGCGATTGCGGTTGCGGGAAGCACATATTGGACGGCCGCATTGACCAGGATGTAGAGAGTACCCACGGTTGCCACGCCCCAAATGAGTGACAGGGGAATGTTGCGCTGCGGATTGCGGATTTCGCCGGCAACCATGTTGAGGTCGTTCCATCCGTCATACGCCCACAACGCAGCGACAAGGGCGAGGACGAAGCCGGACATACCTCCTTTCGCGCCGCTAAACTCGGTTGCGAAATTCGCCCAGGTGCCGCGGCTGTAGGAGAACCCTATGGCCGCGATGCCGACGATAATCGCCACTTTCAGCAGGGAGAAAAGAAATTGAAATTCGCCTGCGCGCCGCACGCCAATATAGTTCAGCCACGATATGAAAAGGGTCGCTCCGATGGCTACCAGTTGTCCGTAGGTAAGTGCGAAGGTGTAAGACGCTGAATGAAGCAAGAATTGATGCGAGAAGAATGCCTGCGAGAAGAATGAAAAGATCGAAAACGTGCCGAGGATCCGGACGAGGCCCGTGGTAATGGTGGCGATGGAGGCCGGCTTGGATATTAAGAAGGTAGTCCAGGAATACAGAAAGCCAGCGAGCGGGCCGTAGCCGTCGCGAACGTAGACATATTCGCCGCCGGCTTGAGGCTTCATCGCGCCGAGTTCGGCGTAGGTAAGGGCTCCGAAGAAAGAGAGGAGACCGCCGACCAGCCAGGCGAGGTAGACGAGGTGAGCGGTGCCAACGGCTTGCATCATTTCCGTTGGGACGAGAAAAATTCCGCTGCCGATGATGGTTCCGACGACGACGGCGCCGGCATGGGAGAGGCCGAGATCGCGGGCAAGTTCAGGGCGGGATGGAGCCGGCGTGTCCATAAGTTTTAATCAGTCCCGCGAAGGACGATTTTAACCGCTGAGATCGCGGAGTGCGCGAACAAGCCAGGGCATCGATCTTTGTTCGCGGGCGGCTTGTCTCCTTATTTCTAGCTTTGTCCCGTGACGGCCTTAACCTCGCGTGTTTCCGGAAGCAGAAGACTCGCGGCGTAACCTATGGCGAAGGTGATGCAGGTTCCGATCGCGACCCACCAGGTAAAGGCTATGGACGACCATCGCCATAAGTAGAGTTCGGTGGCGAGGCCGAAGATCATGCCGACGATGGCGCCGCTTTGATTCGCGCGGCGGGTGAGGACTCCGAGCAGAAATACCCCGAGCAGGGCACCATACGCAACGGAAGCGATTTGCAGGCCGACTTCGATCACACGTCCGACACGATGGAGTGCCAGCACGGCGAGGGCGAATAGCACCAGAGCCCAGGCCACCGTGGCAAGGCGGGCGAAGCGCAGGCGTAGGCGTTCGTCGATGCTGGGGCGGAAACGGACGTAGAAATCCATGATTGAACTGGAGGAGAGGGAATTCAGGGCGGCGCTCAGGTTGGACATAGCGGCGGCGAGAATGGCGGCGATTAACAATCCGGCGATGCCGTGGGGCATGTGAGTGACGATGAAGGTGGGATAGATTCGGTCGGCGCGTCCGAATTGCGAGGACGGAGCCTGGTAGTAGGCGTAGAGCATGACGCCGGCGAAGAGAAATAGTCCGAACTGAAAGAAGACTGCGATTCCGCTGGAGAGCAAAGCCAGCATGGACTGGCGTTGATTGCGAGCGGCCAGCAGTCGCTGAACGATCAGTTGATCGGTGCCGTGGCTGGCGGTGGTGAGGAAAGCGCCACCGATGATTCCTGCCCACAGTGTGTAAGGTTTCACGAAATTCAGATAAGGCCAGTGGGCGAGGAAAGGGGTATCGAAGAGCTGGAATTTGTGTTGGTCGCTGGCAATGGCTGAGACGGACGACCACTCGCCGGGAACGAGATGCAGAATTGTGACGAGGCCGACGAGAGTTCCGCCGACATAGATGAACGTTTGAACGACGTCGGTCCAGATCACGGCGGCTAGGCCGCCTTCGAAGGTATAGATGAGGGTGAGCAGAGTGATGATGGCAATGGAGGCAACCTCTCCCGTACCGAGAGCGATAGAAACGACGATGGAGACAGCGTAGACGCGGACGCCTTCCGCAGCGGCTCGGGTCAGCAGAAAGAGGCCGGCCGTAATCGTGCGCAGCGCGGGACCGAAGCGACGTTCGATCAGTTGGTAGGCCGTGTATAACTCGCCACGAAAATACTGGGGCAACAGGACGAAGCTAATGATGACGCGTCCGACGATGTAGCCCATGACGACTTGCAGAAAGGTAAGGTTGGAATCGTAGGCAAGGCCGGGGATGCTGATGATGGTGAGAGTGCTGGTTTCAGCGGCGACGATGGAAAGAGAAATGGCCCACCAGGGAATGTCGCGATCGGCGAGAAAATAGTCGCGCATCGTACGCTGGCGCTTGCGAAAGCGCAGGCCGAAGAGCGTGATTCCCGCCAGGTAGAGCGCGATGATCAGCAGATCGATCCGGTTCAATCCCAAACGAACTCCAGTGTAAAGACGCGGCGAGCCGCGATTGCCGGGGCAAACTCAGTTCGCTGAATTGTACAAGGATGTTCCGCGTGGGACCGTGGGGCGATGGGGGACGCGAACCTGTGTTAGAACTAGCGCGATGGCCTTCTATCTGGGGATTGACGGCGGCGGCACGAAAACCCGTTGTGTGCTGGGCGATGAGACAACTGTGCTGGCCAGCGCGATGACCGGAGGCTGTAGCGTGATTCGCGTGGGCGAACAAGCGGCGCGGGAGGCACTACATGGGGCGATCCGGCAGGTTTGCGAAGCTGCGAAGATCTCCCCGGATCGCGTCGCCGCCGTGTGCGTTGGAGCAACGGGCACCGCTCGGGCGGAGATTGCGGAGAAGGTGCGGCACATCATTCTGGAGATCATTCCAAACGCAGCGCCCGAAAAAATCGAAGTTGTGGGCGATACGGTGGTTGCCCTTGAAGCTGCCTTCGGTAAGGGACCGGGGGTTGTGGTGATTGCAGGCACGGGCTCCATCGCCTACGGACGCAACGCCGAAGGGCAAGACGCGCGGGCTGGAGGCTGGGGGTTTGCGATTTCGGATGAGGGGTCAGGTTATTGGATTGGCCGATGCGCGGTCTCTGCCATTTTGATTGCGCAAGATCAGCAACTCGAAACGGCACTCACTGAGCTGGTATTTCAAGAGTGGAAGATTGGGGCGGTCGACAGACTCGTGCAGCTGGCGAACGCGACGCCGCCACCGGATTTCCCGAGACTGTTTCCGGTAGTGCTGAGAGCGGCGGCGAGTGGCGATGTCATGGCTCGGGAATTGTTGGTGGAAGCCGGAGGGAAGTTGGCGGGGTTGGCGGCGACAGTCGTGCGGCGGCTGTCGTCTTCCATTGCCGCTTCCTCTTTATTGTCGACTTCTACCTCTGCGGGGCCTGGAACGGAGGGGGTGCTGCCGGTGGCAACGACGGGGAGCGTGTTTCGCCAATCTCACGATGTGTGGCAGGTTTTCTACGACAGCTTGCAGAAGAGTTTTCCGGGCATCGAGGTGCGGCAGGACCTTGCGGATCCGGTAGATGGAGCGCTGGAGCGGGCGCGCGCGCTGTAGCTAGTGGGGACCTGCGTAGGATGCGGATTGGTGGGAGTTAGCGGCATGATCGAGCTGCTGAATTTTCATGAATAACGAAGAAGATCTCGAAGAAAAAGCGGCCTCGCAGTTTACGCCAAAGGCTCCAGCCGCGCCAGCCCCAGAGGATTTGCTGCGGACGGCCGCTGACCCCGAGTTGAGCGAAGATTTGGCCTTGGCGCTGCTCAAGCATCCAGAGCTTGCGCCGGAAATTCTGGAGGCGCTCGCGAAGAACGGCAACGCGCTCAAGAGCCGAAAAGTGAAAATCGCGTTGGCGAGCCATCCGCGCACGCCACGTCACGTTTCGGTTCCTCTGGCGCGGCAGTTGTACACCTTTGAAATGATGAAGATCACACTCTCAACGATGGTGCCTGCGGATGTGAAGGTGGCGGTCGACGACCTGCTGATCTCGCGACTGAATACGGTCACGGTGGGAGAGCGACTGACGTTGGCGCGGCGCGCCTCGGGGAGGGTTGCGGCGGCGCTTTTGGCGGATGTGGATGCGTCCAGCGGAAAAACGAAGATAGGGGATTCGGAGGACGGAGCCGCAAGTAAGATTGGAAAACACGCTGCGGTGGATACTCCAGAGTTACGCGTAATGCGAACTGCGTTGGAGAACCCGCGACTTTCGGAGGCGCTCTTGATCAACGCTGTGTTGCGTCCCAGCGCGAGTGTTGCTTTGGTGCAGGCGGTGGCGCGGCACGAAAAGTGGTCGGCGCGCAAAGAAGTTCGCGCGGCTCTGTTGCGGACGGAGTATCTTTCGCTGGCACGCGCGCTTGAATTTGGGCGTGAAATTCCGCTGACATTGCGGCGGGAGATCATGGCGAGTTCACGGCTTCCAGAAAAGACAAAAGTGCAAGTGCTGCGCGAAAGTGAGAGCGCGGAGAAGACGGTTTAGCCGGAGCCGCTCGGCCGAAGGACAGCAGCTAATCAGTGGGGACTCAGATCTGAGGACCCAGCTTGTCTGCAGAATTGATGAGTTCCGTGCGTGATACTTTATTTTCTGTTCGTCGTTCGCAGTCCAACGTCGAGACGCCGCCACTGCGGCCTGAGAATGTTCCATGACCCGAATTACCCTGGCGCTGCTCCTTTTAATGATTGCTGTTCCAACTTTTGCCAAGAAAGATAAAACTGTCGAAGCGTCGGACCTCTTGTTTCGGCTCGAAGCGCAGTTCGCGGCGGACGTAGCCCAGCACGGACACGCTGCCTTCCTAACGCATTTTTCTGACGAGGGTGTGGAAGTGGTCGACGGCGGCGGCTTTGACAACATAGAGGCGATGCGCAAACAGGCGCCGTGGCCCGAGGGCACAACACTGACCTGGACACCGATCAAAGCCGATATGGCGGCGTCGGGCGATCTGGGTTACACGTATGGTACTTATGTCTTCACTTCGAAAAATAAGGAAGGGAAACTCGTCGCCAGTTATGGCAAGTACACATCGATCTGGAAAAAGCAGAAGGACGGCGGGTGGAAGGTAGTTGTCGATATGGGAAATTCGAGTCCGGAGCCGACGACAGGGAAGTGAACGGAGCAATATTTGTTGAATGAGAGGGGCCAAATAAAAGAGAGGATGTCGGGCAACCTAAGTGATGCCCTTAGGTTCGTAACTGGGGATAGGAGAGTTATGAAAAACCTCTGGCCATTAAGGTTTGCTCTTTTGACGGGAATCGTTGCCGCTTTACTGGGTACAATCGGCTGCGGCGGCGCATCAACGATGCCGGATTTCAGCTTGCCGGAAAACGTCGTGATAAGTGGGCAGGGCGGGGCCTCAGCTACCGTCGGCCTCACGCTTAAGGGAAACAATGGTTTTAACAGTCCGGTGACGATTACCTTTAGCGGTGTTCCGACGGGAGTCAGCTTCTTACCCGCCGCCCCATTCGCGGTAAAACCTGGATCGTTCACGCTGACAGTGAATATGTCTTCGGATGTGGTTCCCGGAGTCCACACAGTCACGATTCAGGGCTCCTCGGGCAACCTCGAACATACTGCCACGCTGACATTAGTCGCCGGGTAGCGCGCATCTCGATGCTATGAGCGGCGCAGGTCGGCTCCGACGGTTTTCGTACGAATCGTCGCGATGACCTCTACCGTTGTTGACACGTCGATTCCGAAGCGTGCTCCGCCGCGAACGATTGGGCCGCCGATCGCGTCGATTTCGAGCTTTCGCCCGGCCACTAGGTCTTTCTGCATGGAGCTTCGCATTGCAGGCGGAGAGCTCTCGAACACGGAGAGAATCTGAGCGGCATCGATCTCGGCGCCGCTGGCGTTGGCGACGGCCGAAGCCTCACCGACTAAGGAACTCAACTTCTGTTTCCATTCTGTGTTGGCGAGAATCTCGCCGACGTTCCATCCGGAGGCTGAGGTCGCCAGGGCAAATGGTCCGAGGAAACAAAGCTTGCCCCAGAGCAGGGTCTGTTCGTTGGCGATGAACTGACATTTGAATCCGAGATTGCCTAACTTGCCGATGATTGCGCCCAAGAACGGTTCGCCGGCGGAGGCGAGGTTGAGGCGAACAACGGGCGATCGTTGGATGAAGCGACCCGCCGCGGGCTTCTCGGCTTCGACGGCGATGGTTGCGGGAATGACGTGATCTTTTCCGAAGCGCCCGCGCAGCACAGCAACGTGATCAACACCGTTGAGCAGGGGCACGACGTGTGCGGGCGGAGTTTTGACGGCATCGAGCGCGGCTTCCAGTTGATAGGTCTTCGTGGAGATCCAAAGAACGTCGGATGGTGCGGTGAGCGTGGATACCGCTTTTGCAGGCGCGGTGAGAGTGCCCGATGGGCGCTCGAGTGATAAGTCAGTCGGATAATTTGGCAGGGTTTCGGGGCGAACAATTATGGTGACGTCTTCTCCGAGCGAAGCGAGCACGGTGCCGATAAGACCGCCGATTGATCCTGCACCTAAGATGGCATGTTTCATTCTGGGTGATACTCCTTCGCTCTGCACCAAGTCAGAAAACTATATGACAGATTTGGATGCTGCCTGGAGGCACTTTGACCCGCCTTTACGCTGTGCATGAAAATCTGTCACACTGGCCGTTGAATAATAGTAGAGTCGCCAGCCGCTAACCGCTGATTTCCATGGGCAAGATTCACGTTCTTTCCGAAAGAGTTGCCAACCAGATCGCCGCCGGCGAGGTGGTAGAACGTCCTGCGTCTGTAGTGAAAGAGCTGCTGGAGAACGCGCTGGACGCGGGTTCCACGCGAATCAAGATTCAAGTCGAGGCGGGCGGGAAGAAGCTGATCCAGATCACGGACAACGGTTGCGGGATGGTGCGAGACGACGCCATGCTCGCCTTTGAGCGGCACGCGACCTCAAAAATCAAAGAGACGGATGATTTGCTGAGCATCGCGACGCTAGGATTCCGCGGCGAAGCGCTGCCTTCGATCGCTTCGGTGGCGCGGCTGCATCTTGAAACGCGTGCTGAAGGCGAGGCGGCGGGGACGGTGCTGGAGATCAACGGCGGCAAGATGATTCGCGTGGAAGAGGCCGGTCTGCCGCTGGGAACGTCGATTACGATCCGCGATTTGTTTTTTAACACTCCGGCGCGAAAGAAATTTCTGAAGTCGGAATCGACTGAGCTTTCGCATATCGCTTCGCTGGTGACGCACTACGCGCTGGCGCATCCGGATAAGCATTTCGAACTGCACTCGGCGACGAATGCGCTGCTGGTTGCGCCTCCAGTGGCGGGGCATCGCGAGCGGGTGTATCAGGTTTTTGGGCGAGAGACGCTGGACCAGTTGATTCCGCTGGCGGCGGTGCAGCCGCTGGAGAGAATTGGGTTGCCGCAGCCTCCGCCGTGGCGGCGAGCGGTTGAAGTTGTGCCCGCTTCGACGAATGACGGCGGAGAAGATGCTTCGCAGGCGGGGGCGCCCTCGCCACACGATTTTGGAGAGGTGCGGCTGCATGGGTTTGTTTCCAAGCCGGAGATTCAGAAGCTCAATCGAAATTCGATTTTTATTTTTGTGAATGGACGGCTGATTCGGGACCGTCTGGTGCAGCACGGGATCATCGAGGCATACCGCAATATTCTGGCACCGACGGTGTTTCCGGTGGTTTTGCTGTTTATCGAGATGCCGACGGCGGAGGTGGATGTGAATGTGCATCCCTCGAAGACGGAGGTGCGTTTTCGTCAGCAGACAGTGATTCACGATTTCGTGCGGGAATCGGTGCGTGCTGCGCTCATGAAGGCCCGGCCGGTGCCGCAGTTTTTGGCGGAGATTGGGGCGCAGCCGACAGCAACACCGGGGCTGAGCAGCCCGGGTCAAACGAATCGTGGGTTCGGTGGTGGTGGCGAGGTGGATGGAGCGCATCGTGCTCCTTGGCGGGATTTGTATGAGCCGGCAGCGGCGGGAGGATTTGCGCTGCGGGCGCCGGAGGTTCCGGCGACGAATGCGCGGCTGGAATTCGAAGGAGGAATCGCGGTCGAGGCGAATGCGGCGGTGTCGCTGGAGCGGGTGCCGCAGGCAACGGCCGATCCGCAGCCGATTCCGGATCACGGGTGCACGCCGCCGGTCGAACAAGAGACGCAGATTGCACCGACGCTGGAGTCGCTGCGAACGTTGCGTCCGTTGGGCCAGATTCGCAATTCGTTCATACTCGCGGTGAATGAAGATGGGCTCTGGATCATCGATCAGCATGTGGCGCATGAGCGCGTATTGTTCGAACGCGTGCTCAAGCAACGCGCGGCGCAGAGAGTCGAAAGCCAGCGGATGCTAATGCCGCTGATCATCGAACTGACACCGGCGCAGCGGGCGGTCTTCAGCGAGATTGCCGACGAGCTTGCTCGCAACGGGTTTGAGGCCGAGCCGTTTGGCTCGCGCAGCGTAGCGGTGAAGGTCGCTCCGGCGGGTGTGGACGCGGCACAGATTGAGCACATGCTGAACGAAATCTTCGAGCAACTCATGCGCGAAGATCAGGCGATCAACTTGGAAGCGATTCGGACGAGAATCGCGGCCTCAATTGCCTGCCATGCGGCAATCAAGGTGAATATGCCGCTGGAGCAAAATAAAATGGAATGGCTGCTGCAAGAACTGGCGAAGACGGAGCATCCGATGACCTGTCCGCACGGACGGCCGGTCGTGCTGCGATATTCCATGCAGGAGATTCAGAAGGCGTTTAAGAGGATTTAGCCATCAGCCATCAGCCATCAGCCATCAGCCATCAGCCATCAGCCATCAGCCATCAGCCATCAGCCATCAGCTTAGATGCCGGAGTTCTGGCAGGTTCCAGGATATTCGCGGGGTGAGTCCGGCGGCTTTTTCGTTTACTGAGGTCGTTCCCTCCGGGGCTAAAGCCCGTCTTCGTGGTGCCGATACGGCGCGGCTGAAGCCACGCCCTCTCAAAGCCATTGTGGTTATGCAGGGAATTTACGCGACAACACACCAGCATTATAGAAATCTGAGAGCTGACGGCTGACAGCGTACCTGTGTTCTAATCAGAAAATCATGACTGACTCAGAACTCTTGCTGGCTCGCACGGAAAAGTGGCGCTTGAATGCGCAACCGGTGCGCACGCTTGAGGATGCACGAACATTTCTCGAGTCGGTGGGATTCTGCCTGATGTATCCGATGCGGCCAGCGATTTTGGTGCCGACGTTCATTGGAGCGTGGGTTGGCGCGGACGAAAAGCTGCCGACACAACAGCACGCATATAACGATCCTCGAGCGAAAGAAGCCACGGAATTGATGGTGCGGGCGCTGCGGGACCACGTCGCGTATGAGGCTCCTCTGTTCGATGAGAACAATGCGTTTTTGTTATCGGCCTCGGTGTTTCCTTATTTCTACGCGCTGGTTGGGGAGCGGAATCCAAAGCTTCCGCCGGCGTCGGGACCGCGCTCGCCGTATTCTCCGCTGGCGTGTGATGCGTTTCAGATCATTCGGGACAAGGGGCCGATTTCAAAATCGAAGTTGGGGGAGATGCTGGGCGGTTCGGTGTCGACGGCGGGACTTGATCGCGCACTCGGCGAACTCTGGGCGAAGTTGCGGGTGACGCGGGTGGATTACACGACGGCGGAAGGATCGGTGTGGGACGAATTGTCGCGCTGGGCGCCGGAAGTGGTGCGCGAGGGAGTTGGACTTTCTGTGCCGGAAGCGCTCTCGGCGTTGGTGTCGAAATATCTGGAGTGCGTGGTGGCAATCGACGAAGGGGATGTGGAGAAATTTCTAGCGAACTTTGTTCCGCGAACGCGGGTAAAAGAAGCGATCCATGCGCTACTGGCGGCGCGCGAGCTGAGCTTTGTGCATGTGGGGAGCAAGTCGCTGATTCAGGTGACGCCGCCGAAGCAGGTTTACATTCCGAAGAACCGGCGGCCGGAGCGAGTGAGCTGAAATTGAAGGCGGAGCCGAGCTTTGCTCGGCTTGGACTCTTCGACTTCGCTCCGGGCAGGCTCGCGAGACGGCCGTCCCACATGGACCCGTCTTGCACGGGAGTCCGCGCAGGAGCCGTGTACAATTCTTTTTCGCCTAAATGACAGAGCCTTCACAACGGAAACTCATTATTGCCATTGATGGCCCCGCTGGAGCGGGGAAGAGCACGATCGCTTCGCGGCTAGCGCGCAAACTTGGGTACGTCAACCTGGAGAGCGGAGCGATGTATCGCGCACTTGCGCTGAAGGCGATTGAGTGGGACGCTTCGTTCGATGACGAAGCTGCTTTACTGAAGATGGCGCAGGAGTCGCGGATTGCGCTGGAGCCGACGATCGGCGGGAACCGGGTTTTGCTCAACGGGAAAGATGTTTCGTCGCGTATACGGGAACGCGACGTGACAGAGGGAGCGTCGCGGGTTTCGGTGCATCCCAAAGTGCGGGAGTGGATGGTGGCGCGGCAGCGCGAAATGGGGATCGCGGGCGGGGTGGTGATGGAAGGGCGAGATATTGGAACGAAAGTTTTCCCGGACGCCGATCTAAAGATTTTTCTGGATGCCGACCCGGTGATTCGCGAGCAGCGCCGGCTGGACCAGCAGAGAGTCAAAGGCGCGCCAGCGCAGACGATTGCGGCCGAGCTTCGAGAGCGGGATCACCGGGACCGGACGCGTGCGAATTCTCCGCTGGCGGCTGCCGAAGACGCAGTGGTGCTGGATTCGACGAACATGACGGAGGATGAGGTTCTGGGTCGAATCGAGCAACTGGTGGAAGAACGAGCGGCGTCGCGGTGCTAGCTTTAAGACTTCATCTTTAATCTGACCGCTTACGCTCGACCGAGTTTGCCGTCGAATCCACGAGGCTTCCCATGAACGGTATCCGCTGGGTTGTCACGATCGCTCTGCTGTCGCTTTGTTCCAACGCGGGGATTTCTCAAACACTGACATCCGAGGCGTCAACTAATCACTGGGCTACCGCATCTGCGGGCGAGAGTGGCCTTTCGGAGACGCGTTTGCGCGCGCTGGATGCGGCGATTCGTTCGGGAGAATTCAAGAAGATCGGCAGCGTTGTGATTGCCCGCCACGGCAAATTGGCTTATGAGGGATATTTTGACGGCGATGCGACGACTTTGCGCGACACGCGATCGGCGACGAAAAGCATCACGGATGTGTTGATCGGAATTGCGATCGATGAGCACAAACTGAGCGGGGTCGACGCTAAGATTCTCGGGCTGCTGCCGGAGCGTGCCCGCAAGCTGCAAAATCCGGATCCGCGAAAGTCGACGATTACGGTGGAAGATTTCCTGACCATGAGTTCGCCGCTGGAGTGCGACGATTGGAACGACGCTTCGCGGGGCAACGAAGAGCGTATGTACGTGGTGGAGGATTGGGCGCAGTTTATTCTCGACCTTCCGATTCGCGGACACATGCACGTGGGGGAGCAGGTCGAGGCGCCTCCCTACGGCCGCTATTTCAGTTATTGCACGGGTGGGGTCTTCACACTTAGTGAGGTGATCGAGAAAGCGACGGGACAGCGTACGGATCGCTATGCCCGCGAGAAGTTGTTTCAGCCTCTGGGCATCACCGATGCGGAGTGGGTTTATTCTCCACTCAATACGCCACAGACCGGTGGAGGGCTGCGACTTTCCAGCCGGGATCTGCTGACGGTCGCGCAACTGTACCTGGATGGGGGGATGTGGCGAGGGAAGCGTATCGTGAGCGAGAGTTGGGTGCGGGCTTCGACGCAAGCTCACGCTCGGATCGACGACTCCACCGAGTACGGGTATTTGTGGTGGTTGAAGACGTTCAAGTCGGGAGATAAAAGTTATCCGGCGTTTTTCATGTCGGGCAACGGAGGAAACAAGGTGGTGATAATTCCGACGCTCGATATGGCGGTGGTGATCACGAGCACGAATTACAACACACACGGAATGCACGAGCAGACCGAGAAGGTTTTGACCGACTATGTGCTGGCGGCGGCAGAGAAGTAAGCTAGTTCGGAATCCGCTGCGATTGTCGTCCGCGAATCCACGTCACGACTATACCCCGCGACTATGCGTGCTTGATGAATTTTAACGACGCCGAATTCATACAATAGCGAAGACCGGTCGGCTGCGGACCGTCGTCGAAGACGTGACCTAGATGGGCGTCACACTCGGCGCAGGAAACTTCATCGCGCGACATCCCAAAACTGGTGTCGGTCGAAGTTTTGACATTTTCTTTTGCGATCGGGGCCCAAAAGCTGGGCCATCCGGTGCCGGAATCAAACTTCGTATCGGAACTGAAGAGCGCGTTGTCGCAGCAGATGCAGCGATAGAGGCCCTTCTCATGCAGGTTGTAAGTGGCTCCAGTGAACGGAGTCTCCGTCCCTTGTTGGCGGGTGACCTGAAATTGCAGAGAGCTTAGCTGCAGTTTCCATTCGGCATCGGTCTTGTGAACTTTTTTGATTTGGACCGGGCCGATTTTCTCGCCGGCGTCATTGAAGCGAATGATAGTGAGTGGCCCCTGGTCTTTGTCGTGCGAAGAGTCTGCGTTGGCCGCTCCCACAACGGGACTCTTGAAACAGGCCACCAGAGTGGCGCCGGTGAATGCGAGCAGGGAAGTACCCAGAAACTGTCGCCGACTTGGTTTCGCTTGCTTGAACTTTGACCGGTTAAAGAAGGAAGGAGTATCCATCGAATTAGCCTCGCTCAGCCAGTTAGGATGCGCAGGGTTGGGGAAAGTTACAAATCCGGCGCAGACGGCTCGAATCCAGGCAGCAGGAAAGTGAGGGGACGAGCGATTACCTTCAGGCCGACCTCTTTCAAGAAGCGGCGCGCTTTGTCTTCTCCGATGTCGCGGGCGCGCACGGCGAGAAGGAAGCTGAGGACAAAGGAGGTGACGATGTTGAAGACGCCCACCAGAAGGATGGTGGTGAAAGTGAGCAGTACGTCAGAAACGTGAAGCTCATGCTGGAGTTGAAGGGCGTCCAGCGCGTAGGTGAGGCTGGCGGCATTGAGGGTGACGTGGCGGACTTCGAGGGGAATGCCGAAGAGAGAGAAGAGAATCGGGACGGAGCCGAGGAGAAAACCGAGGACGATGTATCCGACGGAGCCGGCGGCATTGTGTTTCATCCAGTGAGCAACGGCATGGGCGCGGGCAGATCCCAAGCGGCGACGGATACGCAGACTGTGATCGATGGCGGATTCCATACGTGTGATCGCGACGTAGTTGGCGGTCCAGCCCGTGGCTAGAGAAGATAGCCAGAGAAAAACCCCGGTAATGATGGCGAAGGGGATGGTTAGAGAGTGCAGGGGCAACATCATCTGCACGCCGTGAGTTGCCTCTTCGGGCGAGAGAAAGGGATGCCCTTGCATTAAATTCCAGATGCGGTCGATGACGACGGAAAACAATATCGCGCCAATCAGGTTGCCAATCGTAACCAGGGTTTGGGTCTGTGAGATGGCCTGAAGACTGGCCATGTGATCTTTCTCGGGATCCTCCATGGCGTCGACCAGCGTGGCTGCCGTCGCGGCCGGCATCTTGGATGCGAGGAGAAAACCGCCGGCCTGCATGAGTAAAAAGCTGATCGTGTAATTCAGGGAATGGCCGATGGCGACGAGAAAAGGGGCGTGGATGCGCGCGGAAATGGAATATTTGAATACGGCAGTGAAACAGGTAATCACACCGGCTAAGATTGCTCCCCATCCCATGGTTTTCCACTGGGCGGTATTTTTGGCGATGTAGTGGGTGCCGACGCGTCCGGTTTTTTCGACGACGCTGCGAGCGAGACGGCGAGTGCTGGCGCTGATGACGCTGCCGATTTTTCGCTGGGTGGCGAAACCGTGGGCGATGGTGACCGCGAATTTTCGTGAGTCCGTATCTTTACGCTGCAGGTTCAGGACCTGCTGAATGCGCCACAACAGAGATCGCAGCAGCCGAACACGGAAGACCATGTTTGCTGAGGAGCCGCGTTCTTCGAGCAAGTTCGTTATCTCGCGCAGTTGCGTTTCGCAAGCCTCGCGGCGCGTCTCCCATTGAGGGAGATCTTCAGGATGTCGCACGACATGCTCGACCAGGGCAGGCAGGTCGAAGAAGGGAGATTTGGTGACTCCCTCATCGCTCGCCATGGTTAGAAGATCGCGGGCCAGGGCAATGTTTGTGGCCCTGAGGGCCAGGAGTTTGCAGGAGGCGAGAATTGAAGTGGCGGACGGAGTAAAAATGTCGGCCCACCAGTCGACGAACGAATCGGGTAGGGAAGCGACCCATTGCGCATCCTCGTCGCGCAGGTTCAAGGAGTCGAGTAATACGTAGAGGTCTCCCTGGACCTCGTCAATTGGCATGAGATGGCGGACGGTGCGGGCAAGAAGTTCGCGTAAAAGAAAGACTTCGTCGGGCAGGCCAGCCTCGGAAATTACGCGCGTGTAGGAGTGGTGCGACCAGAACTCGTGGAAGATCTCGCGGATTTCGGAGCGTCGAGGGTGGGAATCGATGGCGGCGGTAAATTGGACAAGGCTTTCGGTTCGAAGGGGTGCGGGGATGTCGAGGAAATAACGGAGCGCGCCATACACCCATGTCGCTCGGGGACGTGATGCGTCGGCATCGAGGGCAAGCAGATCGTCGAGTTGCAAAGGCGTGGGCATAGTGTGCGTCGTGTGGTTGATCAGGGGACGCGGCGCAAACAAAAATAAACGTCCGGACTGCTGACTGGAGCGCCGGCAGTTCTTGAGAGATTTAGTGGAAATCTAATTGTAGAAGAATGCCGGCGTTTTAGGGCGCGCCGGCACGGTGTTTGAGCAGAGTTTCTTTTATCTTCCTCTGAAGCTTAAGAGGAGGTGCCACGTCGTCGTTAATTCTTTGCGTTACCCCTACTTTGCCATTTTGAGCGACATGACGTGAACTTCCATTTTGTCAGGATACACGTGAGCGGTCAGAGTAACGTGATGTCCTTCATGTCCTTTCACGGCGTCAGGGTTCGCAATCGTCCAAGTCTTACCGTCCTCGCTGACGAAGGACTTGCCGTCATCGCTGATCTTGCCTGTGACCTTGGTCGTTTTTTTCGCCATGTCCGACTTCATATTGTCATTGTTCATCGTGTCTTGCGCGATCGCTACGGTGCAGGTCAAGAGTGCGAGCGCGAAGCACAATGCGATTAGCTTTTTCATGTTCTTCTCCTTGAGGTTCGAACACTTGCGCGGGTTAGTGTAAGGGGCGGTCAGGCAATTGGCACTGCAGTGTATCCTGTAGGGCGTTTGGGAAGAAACAGCCGAGATTTGTTTTGTCTAGTGGAAGCGACGAACTGCAAACCCATTCCGCGGCGCCGCATCTTACGACCACACTGGAGGAACGGAAATGGATCAGAAAAAAGGAGAAGTTCAGTTGGGTGGCAAAGAAGGTATGGAGAAGATCGGCGAGTTGGTCAAGGACATCCGTATCGCGATGATGTCGACTATTCATGAAAATGGTGAGATTCGGAGCCGGCCGATGGCGACGCAGGACGAACCTTTCAACGGAACTTTATGGTTCCTAGCGCGCGGCTCATCGGGAAAGGTGGCGGATCTGGTGCAGGATCATCATGTAACGCTAGATTACGCCGACCCGGAGCATTCCAAATACATCACGCTGCGGGGAACCGCGTCGATTAGTCGGGATCGGGCAAAAATCAAGGAACTGTGGAACGTGATGTACAAGGCGTGGTTTCCGGGCGGCGAGGACGATCCGGACATTGCGGTGATGCGTGTGGATGTAGCCGAAGGGGAATATTGGGAAGCGAATAGCAGCAAAATTGTGATGGGCATCCGCTACGTGGCGGCGGCTGTCACTGGTGGAAAAGTCAACGTTGGCGAGGCGGGACACGTGAGGGTGGCATAGCGGAGTCTCTAAAGCGACGATTTATTCTTGATGTAAGTGCGATTTCTCCGCTTTAGCAATGTTGAGCAGAGAGAATGCGCAAAAGTGTAAGCTGCGGTGGTTCCCACTCTTGCGCAAAGAACGCGCAAGAATGGGGCCCCTCGGTTGGGTGGTGCAAACCACCAAGGATGCCGTTTTCGTAGCCGCCCCCGCCCCGGGCTACTTTTTTACGATCCCAATTCCGAGATCGCGCAGCTGAGCATCGGCTACGGGAGTAGGAGCTTCCATCATCAGATCTTTCGCTGCGGCGGTCTTGGGGAAGGGAATGACCTCCCGCAAGCTTTCCGCTCCGGCGAGGATCATGACGATGCGATCGAGACCCAAGGCGATGCCGCCATGCGGAGGCGTTCCGTATTCCAGGGCTTCGAGGAAGAAGCCGAAGCGGGCGCGAGCTTCTTCATCGGTCATGCCGAGGGCGTGGAAAATTCTGCTCTGCACGTCCTGACGATGGATACGGATGGAGCCGGAGCCGAGTTCGGTGCCATTCAACACAACATCGTAGGCGAGGGCGCGAACCATGGCGGGATCGCTTTCGAGTTTGTCCATGTCGTCGTCGTGCGGCGAAGTGAACGGGTGATGGGCGGCGTTCCAGCGCTTCTCTCCCTCGTCGTACTCGAACATCGGAAAATTAGTCACCCAGAGAAAGCGGTAGTCGCCCTTCTGGAATAACTTGTGCCGGTCGGAATATTTCTGCGCGAGGGCGACGCGGAGCAGCCCGGCGGAAGCGTAGATGGCCATTTCTGCCGGCGTTACTTTTCGCTTGCTGGCGGGATGCGGGTCGGTTTTGCCAGTTTGTGAGGAACCGACGACGAGAACGAGTAAGTCGTCAGCAGCGGCGCCAGTTTTTGCGCGGACTTTCGCCCCGGCTTCGGGGAATTTGGTTTCGATACGTTTGAAATCTTCGAAGACGCGCGCTCCGCCCTTGGAGACGAAGAGCGGCTTGATGTCGTCGCGTTCTTTGCGCGAGAGTTCGCCGACGTGCGGCGTGCGAATCGCGATCACGGGCAGTTCTGGATTGATGGCGAGTGTTTCCAGATCGGCGGGAGTAAAGCAGTCGGCCACATCGGTGAAAGCGGGCAGGCGGAGATCGGGCTTGTCGATGCCGTATTGGCGCATGGCTTCGTCGTAGTCCATGCGCGGGAAAAGGCGTATGTGATCGCGTGTCCGGCCGCTTTAAATGCGGCGGTCAGGAAGCCCTCGACGACCTCCCAAACGCGCTCCGGCTGCGGATAGGACATTTCGAGATCGATCTGGGTGAATTCCGGCTGACGGTCGGCGCGTAGGTCTTCGTCGCGGAAGCAGCGGACAATCTGGAAGTATTTATCAAAGCCGGAGATCATGAGGATCTGCTTGAAAAGCTGCGGCGATTGCGGAAGGGCGTAGAACTGCCCCGGCTGCACGCGGCTGGGGACAAGGTAATCGCGCGCGCCCTCGGGAGTGGAGCGGGTCATGAAGGGAGTTTCGATTTCGAAGAATCCCTGCGACGACAGGTTTTCGCGGATGGCCAGCGCGACTTTGTGCCGCAATTCGATGTTGAATTGCATGGCGTCGCGGCGCAGATCGATGTAGCGATATTTGAGGCGCATCTCTTCGTTGGCCAGGACCGTGTCGGAGGGAAGAAATGGCAGCGGCTTGGATACATTCAGAATGCGCAGATCTTCGACAACGAGTTCGACTTCTCCGGTGGGAATGTTGGGATTGATGGTGTCCGCGTCGCGCTTTTTCACGGTTCCGATCGCTGCGATGACGAATTCGTTGCGCAGGGCCTCGGCTTTCTGGTGAACGGCGGGGTTCAGTTCGTGGTTGAAGACGACTTGCGTGATGCCGGTGCGGTCGCGGAGGTCGACAAAGATAATCTGGCCGAGGTCGCGGCGGCGGTTGACCCATCCCATGAGCACAACTTTTTTGCCAGCATCGGAGAGCCGGAGGGCTCCGCACATATGAGTTCGTTTGAGATCGCCTAAGAAATCGAGCACGTTTGCTTGCCTTGTGTAGCCGGATTTGTTCTTGCCGACAGTCGCGGGGATGAAATTTCCGTCGTGAGCTGAATTGGTGATTATAAATGGAACGGCGAGAGGAGTTGGGTGAATGCGGGTGGTCAGTTTGCAAAGGGCTGTACTACGAAGGGCACGACGGGAGTCGGGGGCCTGCAAAAGGCGGTCGTTAGTCGCGGATTGTTAAACTCCGATCGTTAATCGGGGTCGGTTGCGCTCCAGAGATTGGGGGTGAACTGGCGGAATTTAAGCTTCCAGGCGCCATCGATTTTTGCCCAGGTATCGGCCATGTGGCGATAGCGGGGGTGTTCGCCTGGGACGATCAGGTTGTAGGTGACGATGGCGGAATCGGGGGTCAACTTAATCACGTGAAATTCGTAGGCTTGCAGTTGTTTTGGGGACGATCCCTGCGCTGAGTCGAGGATTTCTCCGCGATCGTAGGAGTCGCCGTTGATGGCGATGCCCTCGAAATCGTTGGCAAGGGATTGATCGACGAAGGCGACGTTGTGGGTCTGGATTGCTTGCAGGAATTGTTTTTGCTGGTCGATGAGGTGCTGATCGAATGCGGAGACGGCTGGGGCTGGCTGGGCAAAGGCCGCAGCGACGGTGAGAATGGCAGCACAGAATAGGGAAGTGGTTCGCATCGGTCGTCTCCTCATGTTCTTCGTCGTTGGTCCTTGGTCGTCGGTCTTTGGTGCTTAGCTACTCCTCGTTGTTATGGGGTGCGTTTTTTTCAGGCCTCAACGGACGATTCTACTTTTTCTGCAGGATATGTTGCGGCAATTCGGCACGGGGAACGGTGAACTGTTCGCCCGTGGCGAGATGCTTCAAGGCGAATGCGTTGGCGGCGACTTCGTTTTCGCCGACGATTAAGAGATAACGTGCGCCGACTTTGTCGGCGGCCTCGAATGATTTTTTCAGTTTGCGAAACGACTCGTCGCCGAGTTCGACGACCAGGTCGTGACGGCGCAGTTCGCGCGCGACTCGGGCGGCTTCGCGATCCATGCCCGGGCCGAGCGGAGCAACGTAGACGTCGGGCTTGCGCAGAACGGATTCGGCGGTTGCGGTTAGAGACAGGACGAGCCGATCTTCGCCGATGGCGAAGCCGATGCCCGGAGCGGCGGGGCCGCCGAGCGCTTCGGATAGGCCATCGTAACGACCTCCGCCTAGAATCGCGTTCTGTGCGCCCAGCGATCCGTGAGTAAACTCGAAGGCGGTTTTTGTGTAGTAATCGAGACCGCGCACCAGACGTGGATTCTCGACGTAGGGGATCTCAACGGCATTCAGGATCTGCTTGACCGCTTCGTAGTGGAGGCGGCAATCGTCGTCCAGAAATTGATTGATGGTGGGCAGAGTGTCGATGATCGGTTGATCTTCGGGAACCTTGCAATCAAAGACGCGCAGAGGATTTGTGACCGCGCGGCGCTGGCAATCGACGCACATTTTGTCGACAACGGGAGCAAGGGCCTGACGGAGAGCCTCGTTGAATTTTGCACGGTCGGCGGGGCAGCCTACGGAATTGAGTTCGAGGGTCCATCCGGTGATGCCGACGCGGTCGAGCAAAGTCGCGAGCAGTTCAAGAATTTCCGCATCTCGCGCGGGAGACTGGCTGCCGGCGGTGGCGGGGCCGATGACCTCCGCTCCAATTTGATAGAACTGCCGGTAGCGACCCTTCTGCGGACGCTCGCGACGGAATTGGGGTCCGATATAGAAAAGTTTGTTGATACCGCGGTCCCAGAGCTTGTGCTCGATGTAGGCGCGGACGACGCCGGCGGTGTTCTCGGGACGGAGGGTGAGCGACTGGCCTTTGTCGCTTTCGGCGCGGCCTCGGTCTTCCCAAGTGAACATCTCTTTCGATACGATGTCGGTTTCTTCGCCGACGCCGCGGGCAAAGAGTTCAGTCGATTCAAAGATCGGAGTGCGAATTTCGTGAAAATTGTAGGCGCGGAATACGTCTCGGACGGTCGCTTCGACGAAGTTCCAGAGCGCGGTATCGGGGGGAAGAAGATCGCGAGTTCCTCGGGGAGATTTGATCATTTTGCTGATTATCAGTCTAACTTCGAATTCGTGTTTCTGTGGAGAGCGTTGAAGACGTGTCGCGGCGCGGGTCGATCCTTATCTCTATTGATTAACTTCAACGATTCGACGAAGCGACTGGTTCTGTGGATACTTCACAGCAGACCCAAACATCAATGCGCCGAATACAGTTTATCGAAATTCACGATCAAGAGTGGTTGCCTGCGCCGATTCGCGACGGCGTTACCAGTTCACTGCAGTTCGGCATCAACCTGCTGAATACATACCGGCCCGTGGTGCCGATGTTGCGGCGCGGGTTGGATGCGATGGTGACGCCGGACAATCTGGGCCATTCGGTGGTCGATCTCTGTTCGGGCGGGGGTGGGCCGTGGCTTAAGCTGCGTCGAGATCTGGAGCCGGCAGGCTCGAACGAGCACGGATCTGCGCTGCAGATTTCTCTCACCGATAAATATCCGAACCTGGCGGCGTTCGAGAAGGTAAAGAAGGCTTCGGACGGAAAGATTTGCTTTCATTCGGGGTCGGTCGATGCGCGGCAGGTTCCTTTTGAGTTGGCGGGCTTTCGCACGATGTTCACGTCATTCCACCATTTCCCGGTGGAGGATGCTCGCGCCATTTTGCAAAATGCCGTCGACGCGGGCGAAGGGATTGGAGTGTTTGAAGTCACGAAGCGTGCTCCCAAGACGGTCATTGTTGTTTCAGCCTGGGTTTTTCTGTTGTTCCTGTCTGCGTTCTGTATTCGGCCTTTTCGCTGGTCACGAATGTTCTGGACCTACGTGGTTCCAGCGATTCCCGTGGTGTTGTTATTCGATGGAGTGGTTTCGTGCTTACGTACCTATGGACCCGACGAACTGCGCGAACTGGTTGGGGAATTGGTAGGCGCCGAGTACCAGTGGGAGATCGGCGAAGTTTCGGACGGGAAGGCGCCGTTGACGTACTTGATCGGGCATCCGCGGAATGGCATGAGCGCAAGAGCAGACGCTTAAAAATCGTGTGGCGGACAAGGAATGAGTTGCGGCGTGACCCGCAACTCATCCGGTCAAGTTTGCGGAAATTAGAAAGCGGCGATTCCGTTGAAACCCGCAGCCGCCGATAATCCTCCGGCATCACCCAGGCTGTTGAGGGTGCCATCTGCGTTGATGGCGAAAATGCTGACTGTGCCCGTGCCCGAATCCAGCGTGTAGAGAAACTTGCTGTCGGAGCTGATTGCGATATCCAGATTCGTGCTGCCCGCGGGATTGGTGCCGACGATCGTTCCCGGAAGCGGCGTCAATGCGCCAGTGGCACCAAGAGCGAACCCAGAAATGGTGGCTGATCCAGCATTCGAGGTGAAAACAAACTGGCCGCTGGGGGTGACGGCGTGCCAGCAAGTTGCGGCTGCCAACGTGGGAACACTGGTGCTGATGGGGGTGAGCACTCCGTTGGCGAGGACTGAGTAGGAAGAGATGGCGGAAGCGTTAGTGCCGCCTGCGGGTCCCGTCTCGACGGCGAGCGCAGTGCCATTCGGAGCGAACAGTAAGGCGAATAGACCAGGACCAGCGCTTGGGTTCGTTTTGATCGGGCCCAAGGTTCCGTCTGCCTGGACGTGGAAGGCATCGATGCTGTTCGTCAATTTTTCGGTTACGAGAAGAAACTGGCCGTCTGGGCTGAAAGATAATGACGCGGCTCCGGAGTTGCCGGTCGAAAGAAATCGGGTCGAGCCTGCTATTGCTTTCAGCTTGCCGGTGCTTTCGAGGTAGAAACCGGAAACATTGCTAGCGGCTCCCTCATTGGCAACGTAGACCAGAGATCCATGCTGCGCGACAGCGATCGGAGTGCTGCCACCGCATGCAATTTTCTGAACGAGAGACAGATTGGATCCTCGCACCCGAAAAACGGAAACATTGCCGCTTCCAGCGTTTACGGCAAACAACCAGGAACCGTTCTGGCTCAGGGTGAGGGATCCCTGCGATCCGAGAGGATCGGTCACGCCTCCACTGCCGCGACCGCCAGTGAGGAAAGTTCCACTCTGCTGTAACGAGCCGTCGGCATTGCGGATGTAGGTAATGATTGCGTTGTGCTGGACGTCGTTGGTCATGGCAAAAACGGCGCCAGTCGAGGCGCCACGGGTATCGGCTTGGCTGCGGGCTGGCAACAAGATGCTGGTTGCCAAGAGAGCTACGAACAGAAGATAGGAGGTGCGGACCATTTCGAACTCCTCATTCAGAGAATTGCGCACCTCGCCGAGCAAGGCTCTCCGCGAACGCAGGATCGTGCTGCGGGAGAGGTGTCGCGGCTGAATGAGAGTTACGACCGACGACAAAGTTTCAGACAACGCAAAACAAAGTGAGATGGGACGGTCAGCAGGTTGCTTCGACCGAGACGGATTGGGGTTCCCCGTCCAGGCCGTGGCTGGGCGGGGGGTGGCAATAGTTTATTTCGCGAAATAGGCGGCGTTCTTTTCGACGAATTCTTTTTTGTCGTCCGGAACTTCGTCGGCGACAAAGATCGAGTCGGAGGTGCAGGCCGGAACACAGGCGCCGCAATCGATGCAACCCTCGGGGTCGACGTAAAGCTGGGTTGCGGCCTCGAAGTTTGGGTCGTCTTTCTTGGGGTGGATACAGTCGGTCGGGCAGACTTCCACGCAAAGTTCGTCTTTGACGCAATTGTCGGTGATTACATAAGCCATGATGACTTCTCCTGATGGTTTTCTGGAGTCAATTCACTCTTACCTTAGCGGCAGATGTCCGTGCTGTCGGTGACATTGATCACACGCTGGGGTGGCATTGTCACGCAGATGAGTGATCGTCGTCACAGGCAGGGCAAGGGGGAAGGAGTAGAAAAGATACATCTGCAATAGAAGGAAGCACAGTATTGCCCGGCCTCACCCCACGACCCCACACAGCCGCCCCCAAGCGGCGGGCCGGGCAATCTAAACCAGTGGGACAGACCAAACCGAAAGCCTGAAATTATTTCGACCGGTCATTGCTGTTCGCCGACCAGTGCAGCGTCAGGCGCCTTGCACTCTTGAGATTATGGTCGCGCACTATGGAGCATCTCTCGTCGTTCCAACACCATCCGCGATTTTAGGTTAGCAGTTGCCGGCAGATAGCCGATAAGCGGGAGATGGGGGCGCACGGCGGCTTCTCCTCTCGATGAAAATCTTGACGGTGATCGTTGCGATAGCGTCGATGACAACTATGTGGGCGGAAACCGCCGCGGCCCAGGCTGTTGGCCTGCAGAGCGTCGGTTTTGACGACGTCCGAAGTCCGGTGGTGAAAAGCACTTTCTTTGTCCGCCCCTATTTGACATCGAAGGATCTTGCTCGCGCACGATTTTGGACGCGATCGACGATTGTGCTGACGACGTTCGACGGAGCGGCGAAGGCTGCGGACAGCTATGTTACGCGGAGAAATATCGCTGGCGGAGGGGTGGAGTACGACCCGCTGGCCCGGCCGTTTGTGCGCACTGGCGGAGTCCAAGTCGTGGCGACCGGAGCCTTGTTTAGTGCGGAGTTCACAGCGTCTTACTTATTTCATCGCTGGCGGCACGACAATATCGCGCATCTCATTCTGGCAAATGGCGCGGTGATGAATGGCTGTGGAGCCGCTTCGAGTTTCAAGAACCGAGTGAAGGACTGGTAGCAAAGCGAGTGGCCGTGGCTGCGGGGGTTGTGGAAAGACAGGCCGGAGCTAGGCGCGCTTTTTCCTCGTGGGATTCTTGCCAGGAGCAGCTTTGACATCGGAGGCTTGCGGCTGTACCGAAGCATTGTTTTGCGCTGCGGTTGGGGACTGCGGCACACTGTGTTGCGCTTCCTCTCCATGCTTTTCCTGTTCGCTGAAGGGGTTGTTCTCCTTCTTGCGTGCATGCCGCTTTTGTTCTTCGGACGGCTGCCCTTGAAATCTGATTTTTGCCATGTGAGCGACTCCTTCGCTTTTCGCACTGGTCGACGACGCTATGATGACACAGACGGGCGAGGGATGCTCTCGCGCCGAGTTCACCCAACATAGTTAGTCTCGGGGTGGTCCGTTGGTCTTAAACCACGTGGTAGACGAAATGGGCGAAGAGAAACGCCAGTAGCAAGACCGCAATGCCGATCACCCAAAAAAGAAAATGCTCAGTCAGTTTCGGGGAGTTGATTTCCTTCTTATCCATGAAGGAGAGGATACTCCTCACGGGCGGACAAAGGGGGCATCAATCCCTCAAGGTCCACCACAAAGGGCACGAAGGCTCACCAAGGAAATATTGAGGTTTTCAAGGGGAAGTCTCAAAAGAAGCGCGTAACGCCCTCTTCGAGCACGACTACTTTGTCTTTTACTCCGGCGGCCAGGGCGGCGCGCTCGAGTAACTGCAGAGGCTCCTCAATGGGTTCGTGCGAAAGGCGGAAACTGCCGTAGTGCATGGGAACCATCCAACGAGATTTGAGGTCGACGAAGGCTCGAGTGGCGTCCGCCGGATTGGTGTGAACGTTGCGAAATTGCTCGGGATTGTAGGCGCCGATCGGAAGCAATGCGAGTTCCGGGGAAAGGCGGCGGCCGATCTCGCGGAAGCCGTTAAAGTAGGCGGTGTCGCCCGCGTGATAGACAGAGTGTTTGCCGCTGCGTAATACGTAGCCGCCATACCCGCGGTGCGAATCTTTGATAATGCGCGCTCCCCAATGGCGGGAGGGAACGTGGGTGATGTCGAGATTACCGTGACGATAGGTGTTCCACCACTCCAGTTCGACAATCTGTTCGTAGCCGAGATCGGATACGAGGTCGAAAAGATGATGAGGGACAACGAGGGTGGGAGCGGTTCCAGTCTGGCGGCGAGTCTGGCGCGCGATGGCGCGTAAGGACTGGCGATGCAAGTGGTCAAAGTGGGCGTGGGTGACCAGGACCACATCCATGGGGGGCAGATCGCGCAATTTGAGTCCGGGACGGCGCAGGCGTTTCAGGACAAAGAGCCAGCGCGCGAAGTTTGGGTCGATGACGACGTTGTGCTTGCCAATTTGCAGGAAAAAGCTGGAGTGTCCGATGAAGGTGATGCCGAGTTCGCCATTCGCGACGAGTTTAGCTTGATGGGTCTCACCGGTGAGGGGGGTGACTGCCGAGTTCCGCACCAGGCGGGTGAACTCGCTGGCACGCTTGCGGAGAGCCGGATTCTTCAAAGACGACTTCAACATCGTTTCAACCAATAGGATTTCATCCCTTCGTAGTTGTGCAGACGACTATGCACATTATCGGCGTTGTTGAGCCAACACTCCAGTGACTTTAGATGCTCGGGAAGCACGGACAGCCACTGGACGGGCAAAATAGGCGGGAAGGATGGGTGGACGGGCGAGCAATCCAAGCAGAGCCGTCGCCTGTTTTCCTTGACCCTCCCTTTATAACTCGTATCTAATCGGAAGTTATACAAGCTGGGAAATGTTTCCGAGAAAGTCAGGAGTTGAGAACGATGCGTGTCGCTTTTTTGGGTTTAGGAATCATGGGACGTTCGATGGCCGCCAATCTGGTCAAGGCCGGACACGAAGTTTCCGTTTGGAATCGCAGCAGCGGCAAAGAGGTAGAAGGTGCGCGCAGCGCGGTTTCTCCGGCAGAGGCAGCGGAGGGCGCGGAAGTGGTTTGGATGTGCGTCTCGGATACGAAGGCAGTGGAGGAGGTACTGGTCGGTCCCATTGGGGTGGAGAAGGTGCTGGACGAAGGCATGATCCTTGCCGACTCGAGCACAATCTCGCCTTCGGCTACGCTGCGCTTCGCGCAGCGTGTAAAAGCGCGAGGCGTCAGTTGGGTGGACGCGCCGATGACTGGATCGAAGATTGCGGCGGAATCGGGCAATCTGATCTTTATGGTGGGCGCGGACGACGCCTCACTGGCACGGCTGCAGCCGCTCTTTGAAGCAATGGGGAAACAAGTTTTCCACATGGGAGAGACTGGCAAGGGGCAGGCCACGAAGCTGGTGATGAACCTGCAGATCGCGCTGATCTTTGAGGGATTTGCGGAAGCTCTGACGCTGGGCGCGAAACTGGGCGTGGATGTGGAAAAACTTCTGCCGCTGATTATGGCGTCGATGGTGAAATCCGGGGTGGTCGAATATAAGGCTCCTTTTATTCTGAAGCGCGATTTTTCGCCGAATTTTCCCTTGCGGCTGATGTTGAAAGACATTCGGCTGGCACTGGACGCCGCAAAAGAGTCGCGCGTGCGGTTGCCCGGACTGGAAGCGGTCGAAGAGGTGTATGACGTGGCTGCCGAAGAAGGGCACCAAGATCTTGATTACGCGGCAACGCTCACATTGCTGGAGAAGTGGGCAGGGGTGGAAGTGAAGGCGGCGGTGTCTAAGTAAACGGCGAAAAGACCTCTGCGTGACCCTAGGTTGGCCGACGGCGAAAGAACCCGCCGAGCTTTTTGCTCGGCGGGACGGGCGAGTCGCCCGTCCCCACACTTACAACTCGTCTCGACACTAACGGGCGCTTCGACTGGAACAGAGCGTCTCAACCTGGACCGTCTACTTCTTGGCTAGGGAACGGACGTAGTTGACCATGTTCCAAATGTCGTCGTCTTTGGCGCGATCGCCTTCGGGGGGCATATCGCCCTTTCCGTTGCGGATCACGTAGAACAGTTCGCCGTCTTTGCGATTCTTGAGCGATTCGGGATTGGTGAAGTCGGTGACGTTCTTGATGTCGGAAGCCATGTCGCCCTTGCCGTCGCCATTGGCTCCGTGACACATGGCGCAATCGAGGCCGTACAACTTTTTGCCCTTGGCCAGCGACTCTTCCGAGGGTTTCACGGGGTTTGCTTTGGCGGCAGCTTCCGGCGGGATCTTGTATTCGGCGGAGGCATCTTTCGCCTTTTGCGCCCACAAGGCGAAGGCAAAGAGAACGACTCCGACGATTACCAGAAAATGTCTCTTGCTCAAAACTCGACCTAGAGTTTTTGTTTTCAACACACACCTCCTGCTTTCGGAGTTCGGTTGACCTGACAACCATACTCTACGTCAGAGAAACCTGCAGAAAAAGATGCGGGGTCACAGAATCGCGTGCCGTGAATCACAGGCAGGGCCGCGGAGGCGCGATGTCGAAGTTTGAAAATCGTAATTCCAATCTGCCTACCCGCCGCTGGAGCAGCCAATCGACTTTTTGAAGTCTGTACCGCCGCGGCAGGCATATTACTGGCGTAACCCCTTTGTCTGGAGCCGATTACAGAAGTATTACAAACAAGAGTACGGTCTCTTGGTATTGTCCTAGTCAGGGTCGAGTCCAAGTTGACTTAAGGAAAGATGCGATGAGCGAAACAGTACGCGAAACAATCGAAGAAGCAACCAGCCAAGCGATGCGAGCCGGTGGGGAAGGCTCCAATCGCAAACAAAAAGCCAAAGCCGACGGATTTAATTGGATCACCGCAATAGCGATGGGTCTGTTTCATGTGGGCGCGATCGCGGCCTTATTTTTCTTTACCTGGCCGGCATTCTTTGTGGCCATTTTTCTATGGTGGGTGTCAGGCAGCCTCGGCATCGGCATGAGCTATCACCGCCTGCTGACGCATCGCGGATATAAGACTCCGAAGTGGGTGGAATATTTTCTGACCTGGTGCGCGACGCTAGCGCTCGAAGGCGGGCCAATTTTCTGGGTGGCGACACACCGTATTCATCATCAATTTTCGGATGACGAAGGTGATCCGCATTCTCCGAACGACGGCAAGTGGTGGTCGCACATGGGATGGATCTTGACCGGCAAGTCGATGCACCATGACACGACGACGCTGGCGCGGTACGTGCCGGATCTGACCAAAGATAAAGTTCACGTCTGGCTGACGACGTATCACTGGACGAGCAACGTGATTTTGGGCGTCATTCTTTATGCGATTGGCGGGCTGCCGTGGCTGCTGTGGGGGGTGTTCGCGCGCACGGTGGTGGGACTGCACGCTACATGGATGGTGAACTCCGTTACGCATCTTTGGGGATCGCGGCGGTTTGCTACGAAGGATCTATCGACCAACAACTTTTTCGTGGCGATTCTGACTTTCGGTGAGGGATGGCATAACAATCATCATGCGCATCCAGTATCGGCGCGCCATGGACTGCGCTGGTATGAAATCGATATGAACTGGTACGGCATCTGGGCGCTGAAGAAATTGGGATTGGCGCGGCATATTTATAAAGTGCAGTTGGATCATTTGCCTCCGAAGCCACCGTTGACGCGGGATGTGCGTGCGGCGGCGGTGCTGGCTGCGGCGGCGGGGAACGATTAGGGCAGGGCGGGTCTCAGCTCTTAGGTTTCGGGTCTCAGGAAAAAGGCTCTCGTACTGGCGCAGAGCGGTCAGGGACGTGGGCCTTTTTCATTGGGCCGCGCTTTGTCATGCGGGATTGTTTGTGGAGGGCGGTTCGCTGCTTATGGCTGTGCAGTCAGGTCCGCTAGTTTTTTTAGTTTGACGGTGGCGTCGTTGGAGATGTCTTGACGCAGCCATCCGAGGTGGCCGGCTCCGTAGACTACGAGGATTCGGTCGTTCGGAGAATCGATCAGTTTGATTATGTTGCAATAGATCTGAATATTTCTCTGGAACCAGAGGGTCAGTAGTTCCGGGCCGGCGTATTCGTAGGGGTCTCCGAAGGGGATGTATTCGTAGTAGGACGCGACATCTTTCGCTACGAGCGGATCGGAATTCATGTACTGCAAAGTTTCGAGGACGGTGTGCGACTTGAGGAAAGCGTCCTGCGCTTTGACGCGGGCCTCGGTGCTGGCTTGCATCGCGTCAAATTTCTCTTTCAGTCCGTTGGCCTTCGCATAATTGAGCACGCGGTAGTAGGGGAAATCTCCGTCGACATCGACCGGATAGACGGCACGATGTCCAAGTTCTTTGGCGAGGCGGTATCCGATCTGATCGATTTCGTTGGCTGACAGGGTGTATTTTCCAGCGAGGTAGTCGGAATACTCGCGGTCGACACGTTGGCTGCCGAATTCGGCTTCAATGGCAATTTTCGTGGGCTGAAACTTCTTTAGGACGTCGATGAGCTGGGCGATTTCCTGCTGGCGTTTCGGCGCCAGGACATCATCGGCTTGCATGTTGTGAAGATCGCGTCCGGGGTTGGACATGTGATAGGTGCCCAAGACGAGGATTTCGGGACGAGTAGGGGATTGGGCGTGGGAAGTAAATGGTATTGAAAAGATTGCTAAAAGCAGAAAAATGCGGCGCATAGATTCTCCGCTCGAATATACGGGGCGGTGCGGGAGGAAGTTCCGGTTGGATTTTGCGATCCCAACATTCCACCTTGCACACCTGACACCTTCCACCTGCCCCGCTACAATCTCCCTGTGCGCATCATTAGTCGCCAGAAGGCTATCTATTTTTTCCTGACGTTCGGGGTTTGCCTGGCGGCGGTTGCGTTTGCGGTGGGCAGTGGATGGATCATCCTTAATTGGCGTGAGGGGATTAAGGTTTTTCTTGGGGTCATCTTCTTCGGGGCGATCGTGGCGGGGCTTGTTCTCAATACGATTTTTCTGGTTCGCGAAATTCGGCGGAATGAGCAGCACGACAGTTTTATCAATGCCGTTACGCATGAATTGAAGACGCCGATTGCTTCGATCCGGCTGTATCTGCAAACTTTGCAGCGACGCGAAGTGGAAGATTCGCAGCGGCAGAACTTCTACGAACTGATGCTGGTCGATACCGATCGACTGCTCTATACGGTGGAACAGGTGTTGAAGGCGGGAGCGGCGGCGCAGAAGAAGGTGAAATCGCAGCGTCTGCCGGTTCGGTTCGACGCGCTGGTGAGGGACTGCATCGAGCTTGCGCGCACGCGCCATCACTTGCCGGAGGACGCGCTGGAATATCGCGAAGCGCCGACTAAGGCGGCCGCGTTTTCGCGCAACGGAGCGGGAACGCTGGTCACGGGGGATCCGGAGGAATTGCGGACGGCGGTTTCGAACCTGCTGGATAACGCGGTGAAATACTCACCGTATGGCGTCCATATTTCGGTCGAACTGGATGGTTCCGATCAGGAGCGGTTGGTGCTTCGCGTACGTGATCACGGGGTGGGCATTCCGCAGCAGGAGTTGAAGCGGATCTTCAAACGGTTTTACAGGGTGACGCAGCGTTCGCTGTCGCAGGTGAAGGGAACGGGGCTGGGATTGTTTATCGTGCGATCCATTGCGCGGAAGCATGGCGGGCGCGTTTTCGCGCAGAGCGACGGTGCCGGCAAGGGGACGACCGTGACGCTGGAATTGCCACGGAGAGTGGCGTGAGCCGGGTGTTGGTGGTGGAGGATGAGGCGCACCTGGCGCAGGGATTGCAGTTTAATCTGCAGGCTGAGGGGCATTCGGTGGAGGTTGCTCCAGATGGCGAAACTGCGCTGGATCAATTGGTGAACAAAAAAGAGCGATTCGATGTGGTGGTTCTGGATGTGATGCTGCCGGGGAAGAGCGGCTTCGATGTGGCGGCGTTGCTGCGGGAGAAGAAAAATTATGTGCCGATACTGATGCTGACGGCGCGCGGGCGTCCTGAGGATGTGCTGCAGGGCTTCGCGTCGGGAGCGGACGATTACCTGCCGAAGCCCTTTGAGCTGGCAATTCTGATCGCGCGACTGGAAAGCCTTCTGCGCCGCACGGTCTGGATGAAAGACATGGAGGCGTCGACGGCGCCCGCGAGCGATGGCGAGGCCGGATTGCTGAGCGGTGAAGGCCAAGCGCCACAAGCGGTGTCGGCCGGCGGCGATGTTTTCCAGTTTGCCGGGAAGACGATCGACTTCGGAGAACTGGAATTGCGCACGCTCGGAAATACCATCCATCTAACGGTGATGGAGGCGGAGTTTCTTCGCTACCTCGTGCAGAGTGCCGGACGGATTGTCTCGCGCAAGGCAATTCTGGAGGACGTCTGGGGATTGCACGAAGATACTGACACTCGCGCCATCGACAACTTCGTGGTGCGTTTACGCCGATATATCGAAGAGGATCCGGCGCATCCTAAACATCTACAAACGGTGCGGGGAGTGGGATATCGGTTTGTGGCGGAGCCTGAGTAGAGGGATGGCAGGCTGAAATCAATTGCATCGAGGAGAGGGAAGAGGGCGTGATGGGAGTCGTCACGCCCTCATTTTTAGCGGTCTAGATGGCCAATAAACGGTGGAAGAACGAGCGGTAACGCTGGAGGGCAACGCGCAGTTCTTCGGTCGAGACGTTATCGCCTCGGTCCCATTGCTGTTCCAGTTTCGATCGCTCTTCAGCGAAGACTTCCGCGAGGCGCTTCATCGCGGACGCAACCAAGCCGTCCGCCTGTTCCACGGCCCGGCGAGGTTCGTCGACGAACGCTGCCTGCACCTCATTCCAACGGTTGCGGAGTCCGTCGAGTTCTGCAGCAGGGAAAAGCGGGGTGGCATCGATGGCTTTTTGGGCGACCGGATCTTTTCGCAGAGTGTCGACGCGGGCCGATGTATCGGTTCGCGCCAATTGTTCGGTTTCCGTTTGCGCAGTTTCGGTAGGTTCGAGCGTCTCGGTGGGTTCTACGGTGGAACGCTCGGCGAGTATCGGTCCCGCGCGCTCCTCCGAGGCCACTGGACGTTTGGTTTGAGCCAAATCGGCGGTGGTCAATTCCTCGTCGTCAAACTCGTCTTTTCTCAATGGCACGCTCATGCTCGTGCCTCCTTTCTTACGGGTACGAAGTCTTGAAGCAATTCGTCGAACAGAGACCGATAGTGGACCATCGCCCTCCGCAGGTCTTCGGTGCTGGCTTGTCCGCGACTGTGGCGAAGCGCGATGTCGTGCGCGGCGCGATAGTTTTCCACGACTACGGGATGATCGACGGAGAGGTCGGCGGTGCGTTGGTCAAAGTCCGCTACCGGATATCCACGAGTCTTCATCACTTCGTTTACGAGTTGGTCGGCCCGGGTGACCGATCCCTTGGGATCATCGACGAATTGGGTTTGCACCGTCATCCAACGGTTCAAGAAATCTGCGCGCATGGCCGAAGTCAGGGGACGAATTTGAAATTTCTCGATTCGGGCCGCGCGTATCTCGAGGACGCTTTCGGCGCGTCCGATCTGGCCTTCTTTTTTTACGACCCGGTCGTATTCAGGACCAAAGCGTTCGCGCAGGCGTTGACTTCGTCGTTTACGCGTTAGGAAAAAAGCAACTGCGGCGATCACAACCACGACCACGATCGCTGCCACCAAGAGCGTCATCTGATGTTGGTCCATGAGGCCTCCGTGCCAACCTTCTGATTCCTTCGCGGCACGAGTGGTTGTATTCGCGAGGCGAAGGAAGAGTTTGTGTTCGGGGTCTTAACGCAGAGGAAGTTGTTCAGTGCTGCTTGGCGGAAGAACTAGCGGCGAGTTCGCGGAAGAGGCCGAGCAGAGCGGTTGCAGCTTTTTGATCGGAGAGGTTTTCGAGCGCGACGGTTGCGGTGAAGTGAGGCGACTTGGAATTGAATCGCACTCCGACGAAATCTTTGTCGCGCCAGGAGGCGAGGGCCTGGACGACCGGGCTGAGTTCCACCGGCCAGTCTTCTTTTGTTGTCAGGATCACCGGGCCGGGACGGGTGACGGACCATGCGCGAGCGTTCCCGGATTTCTTGGAGGTCGGAGTTTTGGCGCCGGAATGACCGGACCAGCGATGGCGCACGATGTCGAGATGAAAACCGGGAGGAAATCCTAAATTTGCTTCGAAGGTCAGGGTTTCTTGCTGCTTCCGCCATCGGCTGAGCGCCCATTGTACCGGAAGCGGCCGAGGAAGAAGACGGATAGTCAGTTGCGTGTCTTCAAACCATCGCGAGGAGAGATTCAGGCTGGCTTTGAGGCGGGAACTATTACGCTGCCAGCGCAGATCTTCGACGCGGCCACGGCCCAAGCAGGCCTCCTGGACCCATAGCAGGACGGTGCCGGCGCGGCGCCGGTTATACCGCACAAACCATGCGTACCAGAGAAAAAAGAGTGCGACAACCCCGACCACGTCAATCAGTATGAAACGCCCCACGGAATGCCTCTTGGCAGAAATCGTACTGCTTATAGATGCAGGGCGCAAGAGGGAGGGAGAGGAAAAAAGTGGGGCTGAAATGGGAGCTGCGGGGCGACGGTCGGATCGTCCCGGACCGACTGAATTGTCCAGGGAAAAGCCCGGCAACGCCGGCGATTTTCGCCGGATCGCGGGCTGAATTTCCGCGTGACGGTTAAAAATCCGTCCACCACTAAGGGCACGAAGGTACAGCGAAGGAGGGCCGACGGCGTAGGGATCGACGATACTTCCAGTTCACGGCGCGGGGTTGAGGGAAAGCTGAATCGGCTGCCGGAAAAGAGTGCGGCCCAGGTAGGAATCGTTGTTGAGTCGGACGTAATACAGGTAGGGCTGGTCGCCGATTATCGAGAAATTCATGTCCGGGTGCGTTCGGATCGAGCAGGGTGAAATAGGCGTATTGCCAGTTTCCCGTGGGTTCTTGCTCGAGCAAGTTGGCGAGGGTGATGACGAGAGTAGGGGTGGTCCAATTGACGAGATCGGTCGAAGTGGTCAGATACAGACCTTCCGGGCCATATTCGTTGTCGTAGCCATTAAATATGGTGGCCACGACGACGTTTGCAGGCTGATAGATGTTGATGGAGGTCACAAACGACATGTACGGAACGGGTGTGTAAACGTGCTGCTCGGGGCGTTTTACCGGTCCCGTATAGGGATCGACGAACTGGACCGAGAAATCGCTGCCGCTCCAGCCACGCCATGAGGATGGGTCGAAGACATCCTGCGTGCGAATTGGCGCTCCACCACCCAGTTCAAGACAACGGTTCGGACCGGTTTGGCCGGAACAGCCTAGAGGCCACGATCCGTCATCGGTCACCATGGCATAAAACCATCCATTCCACTCGATGATGTTGGTGTCGACGCTGTACCCCATGGGGCCGCGGTCGATTGCGTATTTATAGGGAAGTCCTGCAATCAGATTTGACGGGGCTTTGGACTGACTCGAAGTGGTATCCGCCATCGTAAGAAATGTGGAAAGTGTCGGAGTCGAACTCGCACAAGAAGATATTTTGCGTGTGACACTCTCCGGGGAACGACCAGCCGTGATATTCGGTGTGCGACAGGCCAGCGACTTTCTTGCCATCGAAGGTGTAGAAAGAATCGATCCAAACGGTGTCATCGTAGTCGGCGGGGTTTCCGTCGTTTACGGAATGGTATCCCGCATCGCAGGTGTGAACTGCGCTTTCGAGCGTGGGTCCAAGGCTCTGGTAGAGATCTGTCGCGGCTGCCACCAGATGAACCGTTCCGGTAGAGTCGCGGAAGGCGCGCGCCATTGCGTCGGGAAGGTCGTTCGCATCACACATTTGTTGCGGCGTGACGAAGACCGGTACGCGGGGACCGCCAAGGACGCCTGTGACGGTCGGCGTGGTTTGGGTCATCTGCCCAGCCGGTGCCGGATGATTTTGTGCGGCGCAAACCACGATCAAGGTCGAACAAAACAGGATAGGTAGAATTGGTCGCATCGCGGTTCTCTCCGGCCGTCTCTTCCAACGGCAAGTTAAACACGGACTAACTGGGATGCACTCGGTGTCGAGTATGTTTATTTTGCGGACGTGCCCGTTTTTGTTCGAAAACGAACGGGTAGCCACGCACCCGCTACAATGGCGGCGTGCCGTTTTCCATTCGACCGTTCGGGAAGGGTGACTTCGATGCGCTGTGGCGGATCGATCAGGCGTGCTTCGATCCACAACTGGCCTATTCGCGTCCTGAACTTGCTTTTTATATGAAGCGGCCGGGAGCGTTTACGCTGGTCGTGGAGAGCGACCGCGAAATTCTCGGGTTTATTGTGGCGGAGAGTCGGCGCAAAACTGGCCACGTCATCACCATCGATGTGGTTGCGAAAGCGCGACGGACGGGAGCGGGATCTCGCTTGCTGCGTGCGGCGGAAGAAAAGTTATCGAATGCCGGAGCGGTTGCGGTCGCGCTGGAAACTCCCGTGAATAATCTTGCAGCGATCCAATTTTATAAAGCGCATGGTTATTTCGTGGAAAAGACCGTCGCCGGGTACTATTCTGGCCAGCTTGATGCGCTGGTCATGAGCAAAGACCTGGTGCTATCCCCGGCGAAATGAGGCGCGGATCAGAACGAGGACATGCACGTGAGGAAACGCAAAAAATGAAGATTGCGATTCAGGGAGAGCTCGGTTCCTTCAGCCACGAAGCGGCTGAGACCATGTTGCCGCGGGCGCAGATCGTTCCCTGTGCGCGCTCTCTGGAAGTATTCGACCGAGTAAAGCGCGGGTCGGTGGATGGGGCGGTGATCCCAATCGAGAATTCGCTTGCGGGTTCGGTCGCCGAGCATTTTGACTTGTTGTTGGGACGCGATGTGCATATCGTCCGCGAATTCCGACTACGGATTGTGCATAATCTGATCGCTCTGCCGGCAACGAAACTGGCCGAGGTGCGCCGCGTTTACTCGCATCCGGTGGCGCTCGATCAATGCCGCGATCTGTTCTCGAAGAATCCGAAGCTCACGCCGGTGCCGTTTTACGATACGGCGGGCAGCGTGAAGCATGTCGTGGCCGAGGGCTTGCCGTTTGCTGCAGGAATTGCGAGCCGCCGCGCCGCCGAGGTTTATTCGGGAAAGATTTTGAAAGCGGGCATCGAGGACGACAAAAAAAACTTTACCCGCTTCTTTCAGATTCGCCGTGGAAAGCCGCGGCCGGCGCCCAAAGCCAACAAAACCTCGCTCGCCTTCAGCATGAAGAATATTCCTGGAGGGCTTTTCAAGGCGCTGAGCGTTTTCGCTCTCCGCGATATCAATTTGAGCAAGATTGAGTCGCGACCGATGCGGGGACGCCCGTGGGAGTACGTTTTCTTCGTGGATCTCTTGCGAGGCGACGACCGGGACGCCCGCAATGCGCTACGCCATCTGGGCGAGGTGGCCGAATTGGTGAAGGTGCTGGGGATTTATCCGGAGGCCTAACAGTTTGGCGTTTGCGAGTCCTCTTTCGGCCGATACTGTGGGTGGGTGCGGTAGGAAATCGGCTCTGTCCTTTCGTCACACCCCACTGTGAGGGGGTGCACAGCGCGAATCCAAGCCGAGGTCTAGCCTCGAAATGGGCCATGTCAGCCCTGCCATAGGAGGCGTTATGCGTCGGAGGTTTGCAGGAATTCTTATTGTGATCTGTGTCTTTATGTTGAGTTCGGTCTTGTTCTCGGAGAATCAGATGGGAATCTCCGACAAATATAAGGTGAACTTCGTCGAGAAGGTTCGCGTCGCCGACACGGTCTTGCCGAAGGGAGATTATGAGATTCGCCACGTGATGGAAGGATCTGATCACATCATGA
This sequence comes from uncultured Acidobacteriaceae bacterium, assembly GCA_963846085.1. Taxonomy (GTDB): domain Bacteria; phylum Acidobacteriota; class Terriglobia; order Terriglobales; family Acidobacteriaceae; genus Acidiflorens. The sequence continues at coordinate 221,374 of CAWJUN010000002.1, forward strand.
TTTTTCGGCAACTGAATACGAAAAAACCGGTTGAAGTCCGCGCCAAATGCACTCTCGTTCCGCTTACCGAAAAGGCCAGCGGAGACCAGAGAATTTACGTGTTGAACGCCGCCAACGAGCGCGTTCTCAGCGAACTGATATTTAAGGGCGATCTCGCCAAGCACGTGTTCTAGGACCGGGCAAAAAGCCCGCAAAGGTCGCTGATTGATGGGGGACGCGCCGGACGCACGGCATCTTGGAGCGCGTCCCCCAGAAGGCTCTCCCCGTTGAGCGCCGCCAGAATCCCTTCTGTGTCTTGCAAAAGCCTGAAAAAGGTCTAGAATTCAACAACCTAGACCCAATGTTGCATCTTTTTAGTGGTTGGCCTCATCAAAAGTTGAGTGCAAGTCACTCAAGGGAAAATCATGAGCGATATTATTTCCAATTCAGCCTCTAGCGACCTAAGTTCTTACGACACCACAGAGCGCTCGCTTCCCATACTGCCAGTGCGCGACACAGTGCTGTTTCCGCACGCTGTGCTGCCTCTGACCGTGGGGCGCGAAAGTTCCGTACAACTCATAAACTCACTCGGCGAAGACAAAACGATCGTCGTTGTTGCCCAACGCGAGGCGCGGGTCGATTCGCCACAGCCCACCGATCTCTATTCGATCGGAACGCTGGCCGTTGTCCACAAAGTCGTCAAGATGCCGAACCAGAGCCTCTTCGTTTTTGCCGAAGGCCTGGAGCGTGTGCGTCTGGCCGACTTTGCTCAACTGACACCGTTCATGCGGGCGCGGGTTACCACAATTGCGGAGATCATTCCGCCCAAAGACTCAGAAATTGAAGCCCTGCAGCGCAATGTTCTCACGCTGTTCCAGCAGATCGTAGCGGGATCGCCGACGCTGTCGGACGAACTGTCGACCGTGGCCATGAACATCGAGGAACCAGGCCGGCTGGTCGACTTTATTGCCTCGTCGCTGCCATCGCTTTCGACCTCGGACAAGCAGGAGACGCTGGAAACTACGGACGTCCGCATTCGCCTGGAGAAGATCAACCAGCATCTCGCGAAAGAGCTCGAAGTACAGCAACTGCGCAACAAGATCCAGAGCGAAGTGCAGGATCGGGTGCAGCAGACGCAGCGCGAGTACTACCTGCGCGAGCAGATGAAGGCAATCCAGAAAGAGCTGGGCGAGCAAGACGAAGGCGCCCGCGACACCGAAGAACTGAAGACCAAGATCGAATCGGCGGGCATGCCCGATGAAGTGAAGAAAGAAGCGCTGAAGGAACTTGGACGACTGGCGCGCATGTCGCCGATGGCGGCCGATTATTCGGTTACGCGCAACTACATCGAGTGGTTGGCGGTGCTGCCGTGGGCGAAGACGTCAGGCGGAGAGATCGAGATTCCAAAGGCAAAAGAAATTCTCGATGCCGACCATTACGATCTGCAGAAGGTGAAGGATCGCATTCTTGACTACTTATCGGTGAGGCGACTGAAGCCGAGCATGAAGGGTCCGATTCTGTGTTTCGTCGGCCCTCCCGGCGTAGGTAAGACGTCGCTGGGCAAATCGATCGCGCGCGCGCTAGGTCGCAAGTTCACGCGACTCTCGCTCGGTGGAGTGCATGACGAGGCCGAAATCCGTGGCCATCGCCGCACGTATATCGGAGCTTTGCCCGGCCAGATCATCCAGGGCATTCGGCGCGCGGAGACGAAGGATCCAGTATTCATGCTCGACGAAATCGACAAAGTGGGGCGTGACTTCCGCGGAGATCCCTCTTCGGCGTTGCTCGAAGCGCTGGATCCGGAACAGAACTCGACCTTCCGCGACAACTATCTGGATGTAACGTTCGATTTGTCGAAGGTGCTGTTCATTACGACGGCCAACATGCTCGATCCGATCGCCGAGCCGTTGCGTGACCGCATGGAGATTATCGAGCTTCAGGGATACACAGAGGAAGAGAAGGTTCACATCTCGTTCCAGTACCTGATCCCGCGGCAGATCGAAGAAAACGGAATCACTCCGGAGCAGATTGAATTTCCGGAAGAGACAGTGAGCTATATCATCCGGCACTACACGCGCGAAGCAGGAGTGCGAAATCTCGAACGCACCATTGGCACCATCTGCCGCAAACAGGCGCGGCGACTGGCGGAAGGCAAGACCGAAAAACTCGTCGTCACCAAAGAGACCGTGCAGCAGTTCCTGGGCGGGATCAAGGTTCGCAGCGAGGGCGAAATTGCCGAGCGCACCAAGCGCGCGGGCGTTGTCGTCGGCTTGGCCTGGACTCCGTCAGGCGGCGACGTGCTGTTCGTCGAAGCCAACCAGATGAAGGGCAAAGGCGGACTCACCATCACAGGACAGATTCAAGATGTGATGCGTGAGTCAATGCAGGCGGGGCTGAGCTGGGTACGGTCGAATGCGAAGGAATTGGGAATTGACGAGGAATTCTTTGCTCGAACCACGACATTCACATTCACGTTCCGGCGGGTGCGATCCCGAAAGATGGTCCATCCGCAGGCGTTACGATCGTGACTGCGCTCGTCTCGTTGCTGACCGGGAAGCAAGTGCGGCCGTTAACGGCTATGACAGGAGAGATCACGCTGAGCGGCAATGTTCTGCCGGTGGGCGGGATCAAAGAGAAGGTGCTTGCGGCGAAACGCGCGGGAGTACACGACGTCATTCTTCCGGCGGAAAACAAAACAAACGTCGAAGAAGATCTGACCCCAGAGCAGTTAGTCGGACTGACCACGCACTACGTCAAGACGGTTGATGAAGTACTGGCATTTGCTCTGCCCAGTTCTCCACGTGAGGAACTGCAGGACGCCGAAGAGCGCGACAAGGTGCTACAGCAGGTCGACTAAGTCTTGCGACCCGAGTGTCGAATCGCCCCTTCTCGAAAGCACGAGAAGGGGCTTATTTTTTGAGATCTAAGAACGAGTAGAACAGGCATCCAGATAGGCGCAGGCCACAAAGACCAGTTCTTCACGCAAAGTAGTGAACGGCTTCTCAGGCGCATACGATTCCAATATTCTCCGGCTCACGCCGACCATCATTCCCTGCAGCATGGAAGCAACCAATTCTAGATCCGTAGTGAGGGGATCGGAGGTGGTCGCCAACATCCGCACGATGGCCTTATTGGATCGAACGCCCATCTGTTTAGCAATTTTCGCACCGTCTACGTCGGAGCTGACGGAGTACAGAGCGACACTTGTCTTCCCATCCTTCATTTTGGCTTGAAGGAAGGTGGTGATGAGAGCGGTCGCCATCTGGCGCAGTGTTCCGCCCTCCTGTTGTTCACAAACAAATTCAACAGCTTCCGTAACAGTCGACAGGTGGCGCTTCAAGACGGCCCGCAAGAGCGCACTTTTATTCGGGAAGTATTGATATAAGGTTCCGACCGACACGCCGGCGCGCGCGGCCACCCTGGTCGTCGTCAATCGCTCCTTCCCGACGCGCAGCAAAACCTGAAGAGTCGCGTCAAGAATGGCTTCGACGCTCGCTGCCGAACGGGCTTGGACAGGCGATTTCCGAGGCTCTAAGACGACTGGGGAGGGGTGCGGCAAATGCGAAGTCCTAACCTGAAGCTTTCTTCATCCAATCAACGGTATCACGGCCAATAAGAGTGAAGAGATTTATTCAGGAGAAAAAGAATGACGAAGCAGTTGAGTATTGATCTAGGCGGCAGTTTCAAGCTTGCGGGCACGGTGGTGACGCTGAATCGCATGGGCTATGGGGCGATGCAGTTGGCAGGTCCGGGTGTGTGGGGACCGCCGCGTGATGTTGACGGCGCGATTGCAGTTCTGCGAGAGGCGGTGTCCGTTGGCGTGAACCATATCGACACCAGCGATTTTTATGGCCCGCATGTGACCAATCAGATCATCAAGAAGGCGTTGCATCCTTATCCGGATGACCTGACGATCGTGACTAAGGTGGGCGCTCGGCGAGGTGACGATAAATCCTGGCATCATGCTCTTTCGCGGCAAGAACTGATCGACGCTGTTCATGACAATCTTCGAAATTTGGGAGTCGATGCGCTGGACGTCGTCAATCTTCGCGTGGGTGCGGTGATGGGGCCATCGGAAGGATCCATCGAGGAGGCGTTGACGGTTCTAGTGGAGCTTAAGCGCCAGGGACTGATTCGTCATCTGGGGCTGAGCAACGTTACTCCGCAGCAGTTCGCGGAGGGGCAGAAAATTACGCAGATTGTGTGCGTGCAGAACCTGTACAACGTGGCTTGCAGGAGCAATGACGATTTTATCCACAACCTTGCCGGGCAGGGCATTGCGTATGTGCCGTTTTTTCCCCTGGGAGGTTTCACTCCCTTGCAGTCATCGAAACTGGACGCCGCCGCAAAGTCGCTTGGCGTGACGCCGATGCAGGTTGCGCTGGCCTGGCTTCTGCAGCGCTCGCCTAACATCCTGTTGATCCCTGGCACATCTTCACTCGGGCATCTTCGGGAGAATCTTGCGGCGGCGACACTACGGATTCCTTCCGAGATCATCGCCGATCTCGATGCCATCGGAAAAGAGTCGCGGAAGTGATCAAGGGTTCCTTCTGCGCCGGCATTGCGACAGCGGGAGATCGGACTGGAAGAAAAGAAGGCCCCATCTTTCGATGGGGCCTTCGGCGTTCTCGAGACAAACGAGTTGGTTATTTTGTAACCGTCACAGTTACAACCGCGGACTGACTGTTTGACCCGCTGGCTGTCGCGACGGCACTGACGGAATATGTTCCGGTTGGGGTTGCTGGGGATGAGCCGCTGCTTCCGCAGGATGACATTCCGACGGAAATCAACGCACCGAGCAACAGGAGAAGAGCAACGTAGACATAGCGGTTCCGTTTCTTGGCCGCCTTGACCCGTTTCGGACTGACAAAGAGCACGAATCCGGCCGGGAAGAGGAAGAGCGCGTAGAGACGGAGCGAGCTCCAACCGAAAGTCGATGGCCGGAGTTGCGAGAGAACTCCGTTCGAACCGGTGGTGTTAATGGTTAATGTGACGGTGGCGACCTCATCGTCGCCAGTCAGCGTTACCTGAGTTGGAGCGAAGACGCAATTTGCTTTTAGCGGCAGTCCGGTGCACGAGAAGTTGAGCGTGCCGGTGAATCCTCCGACCGGAGTGATGGTCAGCGTGGTTGTGCCAGCCATACCTTGCGCGATGGTCAGCGACGACGGGCTGGCGGCGATGGAATAGTTCGGAGGAACGTTGACGCCCGTGCCGCTGAGCGCCACTGCTTCAGGGCTGTCGGCAGCATTATCGGTGAATTGCAGGGACGCGGTTTCTGCACCGATCAGTGAAGGGGTAAATGTGACATTGACGGTGCATTGGGAGGTTGCGCTTAGGCTTTCGGGGCAGTTGTTAGTTTCGGCAAAATCGGCGCTATTCGTGCCGGTAACGGTGATCGAAGTGATGGCAAGAGCTGCGTTTCCGGTATTGGTAAGGGTTACGGCTTGCGAGGCAGTGGTCTGATCGATAGTCTGGCTGCCGAACGCGAGCGAGGACGGAGAAAGACTAACGACAGGGGCCGCAACACCGGTGCCCATTAACGCTGCAGTTTGGGGGCTGGCGGCGGCGTTGTCGGTTACGGTTAGAACCGCGGCGCGAACGCCAACGGCTGCTGGAGAAAAGGTCACGGTAACCGTGCAGGTGGCTGCTGTGGCGAGCGCAGCGGTACAGGTGTTGGTATCAACGAAGTCGGTAGGGTTCGTTCCAGTGAAGGTAATCCCGCTGATCGTAACCGTGTTGGGCGAGTCGTTGGTGACGGTGAAGATTTGTTGGGCTGATCCGCCGACGGCCACGTTTCCGAAGTTTACGGAGGATGGGGAGATTACGACGGTGGGGATGAAGATTCCGACTTGCGAAGAATTAAGGCTGTTGATGGCAATATCAAGACCTCCCGTGGTGGCGAAGTTGCCGAGGGCAAGGGTGTAGGCAGTGTTGGCGGCTCCGATGGAAACAGGGGGTTTGAAGGCGCCTGTACCATCTCCAAACCAAACCTTGACGATGCCATTACTGGCGTCGCTGGCAACGATGTCGAGGAATCCGTCGCCATTCATGTCTGCGGTGGCGAGAGTATAGTAGGCGTCGGTGGTTGAGACCGAAACCTGGGTTGGAAATCCACCCACGCCATCCCCTTCCAACAGAATGATGCCGCCATCTGATATGGTTCCGACAACGAGGTCGACTTTGCCGTCGCTGTTGAAATCGCCCAGCGCCAAACCGTAGGAGTCCGACGGCACGGAAATCTGCGATGGGCCGGCGAATGTGCCGTCGCCGACTCCTTGATAAACATCAATGGTGTCGTTGTCAGTATCGGCGGCTGCGAGATCCAAAATGCCATCAGCGTTAAAGTCGGCGACGACTAGAGAAAATGCGGAGTAGGCCACTCCAATCTCGGTGGCAGTGCCAAATGTGCCATCGCCATTACCTAGAAAGACTTCGATGCCACTACCACACGCATTCGACACGATAATGTCGAGATTACCGTCGCGATTGAGATCAGCCAGCACAGGCTCGAGAAGACAATCGCCAGCGCTAAGAGGGGCGCCCGCAGTAAAACCACCATCGCCATTGGCATCTCCGAGGAAAACATTCAGTCCTGCGCCATCGTTGCCTACTACGAGGTCTGGGATACCGTCGCCGTTGAGATCGCCGACGGCAATGGCGAATGGCTGGCCTATGGTGGAGTAGGTTTGCTGTGGCTGGAATGTACCGTCGCCGTTGCCCAACAGAATCGACAGCGTATTGCTACTAAAGTTTGAGACAGCCAAATCGAGCTTGCCGTCTTTGTTGAAGTCTCCGGCACTGAGAGTGTAGGGTGTGGCGCCGACGGCAGCATACAATTCGGCTGCGACATAGGTCGTGGTCGTATTGACCACGGGAAAATAGACCACATTGGAAATCAGTTGGGTAGTAATGTTGCAGCCGCCGCAACCTACCCCGTTGGTGACGGTGACCCACCCCGTGCCTCCAACAGCTGTCAATGCGGCTGGAACGATTGCCGTCAACTGAGTGGAACTGACAAAGGTGGTGACGAGAGGAATTCCGGTCCAATTTACAACGGATACAGCGGTGACAAAGTTAGCGCCATTCACCGTCAGGTTGATGTCGGCGCCTCCCGGAATCGCTGATACGGGCGAGAGGAAGGTGATAATGGGAACGGGAATTGGAACGACGCCCGCAAATGCCGGACATGCGAGAACGACGAGAGCGGTAAAAAGGAGTGTATAACGCAACAGGGGCGAGGTGGATGTGGTGGTGAGAGTGGTCTTTCTGAACGAAGTGAACATGCGGTTATAGCCTCCATAGGTGAAGCTTTGTGCGACGAGGTGCCTGCCGAAGATAGCGTTAAGACGAAAGCGAAGTGCGTTGCCGTACAAAAGTCGGATTTGTTACCCGTTGGCCTTAGATTCTGCGGTAAACGAACACTTGCGAGTCAGTCTGCTGCGTGCGCGATTGGGGGAATGAGCGCAGCGAACGAGTGGGCCTAGCTGCAACTAACTTGAGAAGTGAGAATGATCGGGCGCCCAACACTCAGGCTGGGAGGTTACAGAAGATGGGCGGAACCATAATCCGGCAAAAGGCTTTGCTAATTTGAGAACTCCGCGCCGCAGTTTAGTGGGTTACGGAGTTGGATGTTAGTGGGTGGTGTTGACGGTGTCTATCAGCGTGGGCCTGACACCCGACGGGGAATCTCTGACACACGCGTAGCACAACCGCGATATGAATGTCAGCTTGGCGGCCGACTCGTGGAGCGATTGTTTCTCCGCGAAAGGCGCGGGTCGAGTTCAGGCGCGACGAGACCGTTCTCTCTGCAGACCGTCCTGCCCGCGGTGAAGGGGTCCGGCTTCCCCTAGAACATTCCGTGCAAAGAAGAGACAATGGTTCGCAACAACGAAGGAGTGGATGTGGGAGCGGATCCAGTTGTGAAGATTACGAGCCTGAAGGTCGCTCGCAAGAAACCTGCTCGCATCAAGCCGAAGCTCGGATTGCGGGCCTGGATGGAACGGGTGTTAGAAGAGAGCGACCGGGCCACGGCCGGATTCGATGTGGATGCCGTCCACGATCTGCGCGTGGCGTTGCGGCGCTGCCGGTCGCTGGCGGACGGGCTGATGGCGATTGATTCCGAGGGTGACTGGAAGGAGATGAAGAAGGCAGGCAAGAAACTCTTTCAGGCGCTCGGCGAATTGCGGGATATGCAGGTGATGGAGGAGTGGATCGAAAAGCTGGGCAAGCTGGACGATTTGAAAGCGGAGAACTCACGGACGTCGACGGGCGAGCTTTTTGCGCGGCATTCCGGCACAGGAGAGGCGTCTGCGGAGGATCGTTTGGAGGATCGTGGATCGGGCGATCGTGTTTCCGAGGCAGCGCATGATCATATTGTGAGCGATGCGGTGACGAGTAGGTTGATTGACCACCTGCATGCACGCGAGGCGGAGTGTAAGCAATTGGCCGTGAAGGATCTGGATTCCTTTGACAGGAAGCAGTGGCGAAAGTGGGCGCGTGAATTGCCAGCGCGGGGAGCGCGCGTGCGTCCGGGCAGTTTGGTGTATCTGCATCTGGCGTTGGAGAAGTGGACGGCAGCCTACGATTTGCACAAACAGGCGTTGCGAACTCGGTCGCGGGTGGGGTTGCATGAGTTGCGAATTGGGATCAAGCGATTTCGCTATACGGTGGAGAACTTTCTGCCGCGCCAGCACGCAGCTTGGGGCGCAGATTTGAAAGAGCTTCAGGATCTGTTGGGCGAAGTGCACGATCTGGACGTCCTGTGGATGACGGCGGTGGAGATTGGGGCATTTCCGGACTTGGAGAGCCGGAGCCGGTGGCAGACGCGGCTGAACGAGGAACGCGGGAAACGGATTGCGAAGTATCGAGCGAAGATGGTGGGACGCGAGTCGCTCTGGCGAGTTTGGCGGGCGGAGTTGCCGGAAGGGCCGCGGCTGCGGGCCGCGGCGTTGAGTCGCGTGCAGGTTTGGGCGGGATACTTGGATCCGGAGTTTGCGCACTCGGAGCGGGTGACTGAGCTGGCGCTCGCGCTCTATGACGGGCTGCGCGCCGAGGGCTTGATGCCAGTGCACAGCGTTTTGCCTCATCTGGCTGCTACTTCGGTTCGTGCGAGTTTGGGGACTTCGGAAGCACGAGGGAAATCGCGGCCAGCGTCGTCCGTCGTGGAGAGCGACTCGGACTGGCGGGCAGTGCTGCAAGCGGCGGCGCTGATGCACGACGTGGGAAAGGCACGAGGCGGGGAAAAGCATTGGAAGGCGTCGTATCGGATGATTCGGGAATTGACTCCGCCTTTGGGATGGAGCGCGCGGGAATTGGAGATGGCAGCGATCGTGGCGCGGTACCATCGCGGAGCTCTGCCGCACATCCGAGCAAAGGCGCTGCAAAGTCTGGAACTGCCAGAGCGCCATGTGGCGATGGAACTGGCGGGGATTCTGCGGCTGGCGAATGCTTTGGATGGAGTGGTGCGCGAGACAGACCGAGCTGCGCTCGGGTTGGACGAGCGAGGTCGCTCGTCTCCTCACGATTCCTCCACACACAGGTTGTCTCCACATGGATCGTCTCCGCGCTCTTCGCACACTCCGGAGATTGAAGTTGAGGTGCAGAGTGATCTGGTAGTCGTTCGGGTCGCGGGATATTCTGTATCGGATCGGTCGGCGGAAGATGTTGCGGGGGCTCGGCATTTGCTGGAGACGGTGCTGCGGCGTCCAGTTCTGGTGCGTGGGCTGCGAAGCGCGAAGGCTGCTGCGAGACCACACTGAATTCGATCCGTAGACTGAATTCGTTTCCAACCTCAATTTGTTTCCACACTGACTCGTTCCTCACAGGCCGTCCCCAATACTGATACTTTTCAGGAGCTGATTCTCCTTCCAAACTTCTCTTGTGACTCACGCGAAATTAGTGGCGATGGCGGTGGGGTGGCTCCGGCGGTACCGGTGCGGGGTGGTGCTGAGCGAGCAGGCTTGCGTCAGCGGGGAGATGCCGGATGCGATTGGGTGGAAGAAGGCTTGTCATTCGGTGTTGGTCGAGAGCAAGGTCTCGCGGGGAGATTTTCTGGCGGATCGCGGGAAGCCGTTTCGGTTGAAGCCGGAGAGTGGTGTGGGGTGCGAGCGATACTATCTGGCTCCGCGAGGATTGATTCGGGTGGAGGAATTGCCGGCTGGCTGGGGCTTACTGGAGGTTTGTGGGCGCGAGGTGGAGCGGGTAAAACCGTCAGCGAAGAATCTGCGGACTGCTCTGGGATTTCAATATGAGATGAATTTGTTGCTGGCTAGTTTGCGGAGAGTTGAGGTGCGGATCGAGCCGCAGAGTATTACGGACTTTTTAAAATGGAAAAATCGTATGGCGGAGTATAACCGCGGGGTGTTGCCGGAAGGGTTGGTTGAGGCAGAGAGCGAGGCCAACGGATTTCTGGTGGGGGATTGACGAAAGGTACCCCCCTCCCCCTCCCCCCTCGATCTTTTGGAATCAATCGTTTAGCGGATTTTGTCGAGCCAGATCTTTGATTCCAAAGGAGTTAGATGCAAAATATTGTGAAATAAGGAGTTAGAAGGGAGCGGTGATCAGTGGTTGGTGGTCAGTGGCCAGTTCGAGGCGGTGTTTGCCGGGAGCGGGTGCGGATTGCTCGACCGGTTGGGTTTTCAAGGAGCGAGTGCGAGTGGCTTTGACAGGATCGAGCGGGGCGCCTCTGGAGACGGCACACTTTTTCCCTAGCCAATCAAGATCTATTTTCGCGGATTGCAGGTTCCTTGTCTGTGACGCTGGTTACCGCGGATTGTGACGAAAAAGGCGAAGGGGACTTCCGGAAAGGGAACACTCGCGAAAGCCACTTACCGCAAAGAACGCGGTGAGGGCCGGCTAATCTGCCGCACCTAGTTTTCTTTGCTCCAAAATCGCGCAGGAAGACACCGCTTGTTCCCGCTGCCTTCCGTCGGCTGCGCGGCAGGACGACGTCCCCCCTTTCCTGCACCTTTCCCTCTCACTGCCTGCGGCGATTCGATGACGTGAAGCGCGTTGTTGAGGACTGATCGGTGCGGCGTGATCGTCGTCTTTTACGCTTTGGTTTGAAGTCGCGCTGGACGGATTGCCAGGTCAAGAGCTCTACCCACCCTGAGTACGATCGGTAGCAGTGCTTCGATATCTGGAAGCGATGTGTGAAAGTTCACGATGCAGGCGCGCAGAGCGAATTTTTCGCGTACCACTGCGTTTGAAAGATAGGCCTCGCCGCTCCTCTGCAAGTCAGTCAGCAACGCAAGATTCAGCTCATTCAGATAGCTCGCTGTTTCGTCAGCACCCGAATCGAGGTCCGCCGGCACAAACCGGAAAGTTGTGATGCTGAGGGAATGTGTCAGCGCTTCAAGTTCGGCGTTCTGCGAAATCAGCTCGAAGAGAGATCGGGCGAGACGTATATCGTCTGAGATCATCTGCTCGTAGCCATCGCGTCCGACCTGTTGCAGAGCGAGCCACACTTTTAGCGCGCGAAAACCTCGCGAATTCTGTGGGCCGAGGTCAAAATAATTGGTGGCTTCGACTCCGAAATGATAGTAGACCGGATGATAGGCGAAAGCAGCGCGCAGCTTTTCGGGATCGCGCACCAGCGCGCAACCCGCCTCGAGCGGCGCATAGAGCCACTTGTGCGGGTCAACGGCGACTGAGTCTGCCTCGCGTAATCCAGCTAATGCACTTGGCCCATCCGGTAACGCCGCAGCCAGGCCGCCATATGCCCCATCCACATGAAACCAGACACCAAATTCCCTACAAAGGGCCGCCAGCTCCGGCAGAGGATCGACAGCCCCAGTACTCACCGAACCCGCATTTCCCACAACGAAAGCCGGCTTGTCTCCCGCTTCAATATCCTTGAGTATTTGTTCTCTGAGGGCCGATACCTCTATTTGCATCTGTTTGTCCACGGGTATCCACCGAATCGCCTCTGTTCCCATGCCTGCGATATCCGCTGCCTTTTGAATCCAGGTGTGCGTCTCGTTCGAGCAATAAACGCGAAGACGCGTGCCGTTCATTCCCTTAGCGCGCACATCCCATCCCGCCTTCGCCTGCCGCGCCGCAAGAAAGCAAACAATGTTCGCCATATTGCCGCCGCTGACAAAAAGACCTCCGCATTCCGGGGGATAACTGAGCATCTCGGCAATCCAGCGAACCGTTTGCCCTTCAATCTCGCTAGCCATCGGCGAGAGCAGCCAAGCTCCAACGTTGGGGTTGACCGCAGCCGCCAGCAATTCACCTAGCGCGCCGATGGGTGCAGCCGATGACGTAATGTACCCCCAGAATCGAGGATGCCCATTGAACAGGGAGTGATCGAAGAGCAGGTCAGTGGCATGATGGAGCAGTTGCCCTGTGTCGGCACCCTGTTGCGGCAATGTGCGCTGGCTCCCAAGAGCACGCCGGATCTCGGCGGGAGATTCGGCGGGAGTCACGGGTCGGCTGGGAAGCGATTCGAGAAAATCCCCGATGCGACCGATAAGCTCGTTGCCCAGCCTTGCGGAATTCCTCCGAACTCATCGCCAACGGTGAGACGCGTTTCTCCAGTCTGTCGTCGTTGTTCATCAAAATCCTCAGCAGAATGTTCCGGAGAAGAGTAAATGATTATCGATCTACAATCTGAACAACTTCATTGTTTTCGGCTCGTAATGGGTCTCAGCCAGTAATTACTCCGGGAAAGTCGGCTAGGCTGGAGCGATCGGCACGGTCCGCTGCAGTGGATTAAGACCGCGATGATCTGCCGAAATTATGGGGTTTCTGGAAAAGTCCGGGAATCGGCATCTCGTCAATATTCGGTCCGGCAGAATGGCGATCGGCGAGTTTCGTAGCGAGGCTATGAGGCAGAGTCTTTTTAAAACAAGATCAAATTATTCCGATCCCACGTCTGCAAGCCCGCGCAAGAAGAACCTTCTTAACTCTAGTCCGGGATCGCGGTGGTTTTTGCCTGCATTAATTCGGCGAACCTGGGATCTTTGCGCAGGGTGCTGAACTCGTTATCGGTGTAGACCTTCTTGATGTCTTTGTAGCCCTCTTCCATGGCTTTTTTCAGGTAGTGCAGCGAGCGGTCGGGAACGCCGTCGCGGGCATAGAGTTTGGCTAGAACATAGTCGTAGTGGGCGCGGTCCTCGGGCGAGGGGAGTTTTCCCTGGACGCCGCCTTGCGAGGTGCGCTCAAAGATGTCGGGATCAAGGCTCATGGCTTTGGAATAGTTGTAGACGGCCTTGTCGAAATTCTTCTTGCCGAAGTAAGCGGCTCCGAGGTTGCTGTAGTAGGAGGCGGCATCGTCGTTGAGGGAGATGGCTTTCTCGTATTGCTTGATGGCGCCTCCGTAATTGCGGGCCTGGTAGTAAATGACGCCGAGGTTATTGTAGGCGTCGGCATGCTTACGGTCGGCTTTGATGGCGCGCTCGAAGTTCTTCTTCGACTCCCGATAGCGCTGCATCATGAGCTCACAAATGCCGATTTTGTTATAGACGGAGGCGAGGTTGCTCGCGCCTTTGATGGCGGCCTCGTAGTAGTCGACAGCGTCGAGGAAATTTTTCTCGAGCCGGAGATCATCGCCGCGTTGTTCGAGTTGCTCGGAGGTGGCTCCGGGAGCGGGCGGTTCAACGCGATGAAGAGGTGGGGGGCCGACTTCCAGTTGTTCGCTGTTCTGAGCTTGCAAGAGGTTCGAGAAGGGAAGAGCGGTGAAGAGAAGAACGAGAGAGCTGATGCGGATCCAGGAAAACATATCCCACCCCCAGCCAGACATACGAAACAACGTAGTTTCGCGCCATTTTAGCGCACTTTGATTCGATCTAATGCACGTTTAAGGCCAGCCCCTAAAGGGACATATGAAAGCGATTTCGGTGGCATCGCTAAAGCGATACCCCGATACGAACCTGAACTCGGCGGCTGAAGCCGCATTCTATGTCTTATACATCGCAGCAGTAAACTGCTGCGCCACCTAAAAGAATTCGAGGCTATAACCTGAGGCTATAACCTGAGGCTATAACCTGTGGTGCCGTCCTAGAAAAGGTGCGGCAGTAGATTACTGCATCAATCCCGGACAAGTCCCAAATATAACGGCAACGGTACCAAAAGAAGATTGCGCCCAATTCGCCCGTTTGTCTACGGTTGCGGTGGGGCTGCTCCCGTTCCGGGGTTAGACGGAGGAGGAGTGTTTTTGTCATTCTTCTGGTTATTGCTGTCGCCCTTGAAGGCGCCCACGATCTTGCCGAAGAAGCCCTTCTTCTTTTTGGCTTCTTCGTCTGATTGGGGTTGGACACCGGCGGCGGGCGGTTGGTTCCCATTGGTGGTGGGTGGGGGAAGCGCTTTTTCCGAGTTTCCGCCGAAGACGCGGGAGAAGAAGCCCTGGACGCCGCCCCCGGTCTGTTCGCAGGTGTCGTGAGGCTCGGTTCCAGCGATGAAGGCGATGGTGTAGTCATCGGGGCAGGTCGGGGTGGCGAGGCGGTTGGTGATCTTGTCGAGTTGGACGTCGACTACGCCCTCGGGTTGGCTGAAAGGTTTCGCGTCCGAATAGGCCGGAAGGGCAATGGCCTTTTTCATGAACTCGGCCCAGATGGGAGCGGCGGTTTGGGCGCCGCTGAGGCGGATGTCACTGTAATCGTCGTATCCCACCCAAACGATGCAGAGAAGGTTGCTGGTGTATCCGGCAAACCAGCCGTCGTGGGAGCTGCCGGTTTTTCCGGCGGCGGGGGCGGTGAAGCCGCGCTGGCGGACGCCGTAGGCGGTGCCGAAATTCATGACGCCTTCGAGCATATTGGTCATGACGAAGGCGATGCGGGGATCGAGTACCTGATTTTTTTCCGTTCCAATATTGAGAACGACGTCGCCCTTGGAGTTGCGGACGGAGTTGACGAATATTGGTGAGAGTTTGACGCCTCCGTTGGCGAAGGCGGTGTAAGCGGAGGTCATGTCGACGGGCGTGGCGTCGTAGGCTCCCAGGGCCATCGCGGGCGTGGCTTTAACCGAGGCGATTCCCGCGGACTTGGCGAGAGCGGCCACTTTGTCGTAACCAACTTCTTCGGCGAGCTTAACGGTGGCGTTGTTGAGGGAGAGCGCGAGAGCGTAACGGAGGCTAACGTCGCCGTGGTATTCCTCTTTGTAATTGCGAGGTTCGTAGATCTGATCGCCGTAGGTAAAGGTTGACGGCTGGTCGGAGACGGTGGAGGCGGGTGTGATGACAGCGGGAGAACCGTCCACGGCGGTGTTGAGAGCGGCGGCGTAGACGAAGGGTTTGAAGATCGATCCAGTGGGACGTTTGGCGAGAGCGTGGTTGAGCTGGCTGGTGCCGTAGTTGCGGCCGCCGACGAGGGCTTTGATTTCTCCGGTGTGGGGATCCATGGCGATGAGCGCAACCTGCGCTTGGGGCCCGGGAGCGACGGTGGTTTCGTATTTATTCTTTCCGACCTTCACCTTTTTCGTGCGCATCTTGGTGACCTGGTCGTCGACCAGTTTGATGCCGGTCTCAACGGCTTGGGCGGCGGCACGCTGCAGAGATGGATCAAGAGTCGTGTAGATGCGGTATTCCTGCTCGTTGACCTCGTGTTCGTTAAGCTTATTGACGATGGTTTCACGAACCATGTCGACGAAGTAGGGGGCGTCGCTGGCTTCCACGTTCGGGGGCGCGAGTTTGAGTGGCGCTGCCTTGGCTTTGTCGGCCTGTTCGCGAGTGATTACGTGGTTTTCGGCCATCGCTTCGATCACGGTGTTGCGGCGCTCGAGCGCGCGCTCGGGATGGCGATAGGGCGAGAGATAGCTGGGAGCCTGAATCAATCCTGCGAGGAGCGCGGCTTCGGGGAGGGTGACGTCTTTGAGGTCTTTATTGAAATAGGAGCGCGAACCTTCGGCTAATCCGGAGATGGTGAAGGAGCCGCGCTGTCCGAGATCGACGCGGTTGGCGTAGAACTCGAAAATCTGTTGCTTGGTGAATTTCTGTTCGAGTTCGACGGCGATCAGCATTTCGATCAGCTTGCGGCGGAAGGTTTTTTCGGGGCTCAGAAAGAAAGCGCGAGAGAGCTGCATGGTGATGGTTGATCCGCCCTGCTGGTGGCGCTGGTGGGTGAAGTCGATCCAGGCAGCCTCGAGGAGACGCATGAAGTTAACGCCATTGTGCTGGAAGAAGCGGCGGTCTTCGATGGAGGTGACGGCATCGACCATCACTTTGGGGATGTCGTCGTACTTGACGAGGGAACGCTTGCTGCGCTGCTCGGCGTCGAAGAGCGAGGTGAGGAGCTGGGGCTCGAGTTCGTAGGCGGCGAGTTCTCCGGCAGAGCGGCTGTTGACGGAGGAGACGAGGCCGGCGGTCACGGTGATGGTGGCGGGTTCTGGGCTGTGATAGGACTGCGGGCCGGGAAGAACTTCGATGGTTCCGGCATGGACGTGGTAGCTGCCGAGTTGGGATTCGCCGTCCTTCTCGGTGTAGCCGGCATGACGGAGTTCGGAGGCAATTTCGGAGACGGTGGCTTTGGATCCGACGCGGACGACCTCGGGGGCAGCGAAAATTTTGGCCGAAGTGGCGAAGACGGGGCCGCGGAAGCGCTGCTCGATGATGCGGTCGTACTTTACATACCAGTAGGCAAAAAATCCTACGACCAGCAGAGAAAGGGAGAGGAAGGTAAGAAGAGCAATGCGGATGATGGGATCGCGTGAGAAGAAGCCGCCTTTACCGCGGCCTTTGCCATTTGGTCCGCCGTTGCGCGTGGTGGGGATTTTGAGCTTAATGGCCATGGATAAGGCTGTGCATCATGACGAGAGCAATTCTCGGTCCGCAACCGGAGTTCGAGTCTGGGAGCCTTTCTGATTGATTCTAAATCACGAGGCGGGGCGCATAGCGGTTTGGATGCGTGTCAAGAGAGGGACGGGTGTGTCTGGGAGGGACGGTGAGTTAAAGTAGGCGGCTGAACGTAGTTGCGGACTTCGCTTAGTAGACGCCCTTGTTTTTCGTCGAGGGATGGAATTCGATGGTGGTGGAGTAGCCGGGGAGGTCGATGGGAACCGTGTAGTCGGCTTCGATGTTGAGGCTGCCGGTACCGAGCCCGCCGACGCGTGAGACTTTAACTTGCTTAGCAGTTAGAGGAATGTCGTAGTTGCGAGCTTCTTTGACGACGGCTTCGCGAATGTCGTCTTCGGAGCGGGAGGTGTAGGTGGCCTGAATCGACTCAGTCTTGATGGAGTCCTCAAATTCGTAGTTCGCGAAATAGGGCGGGATCAGTTTGAAGCAGACCAGGCCTACTAGGGCGAAAAGAGCGATGCCGAAGATGAGTTTCAGAGTTGCCATAAGAAACAGAGCGCCGATCTTTTATTCGATCTCGTAGTCGACCTTTTATTCGATCCTGGTTACAAGCTTAGCGAGCTTTTGAGGCGGGCGTTCTCAGGTGGAAGTGCGACTGCGAACCGTCGATTTGTAAACGAACCGCGCGGCTACAGCACGGCCGAAGCTTCACCCTTGGCGCAACCCCCGAAAATGCTCACTTATGGCTGAAATCTTAACGTCCTCTTTGGCCAGAGTCGAGCGGAGAACGACTTCGACGGTACCTTCGGTAACCTTCTTTCCGACGTTGATACGAAAGGGGATACCGATGAGATCCGCGTCTTTGAACTTGACGCCGGGGCGTTCGTCGCGGTCGTCGAGCAAAACGTCCCATCCGGCAGTCTCGAGTTGTTTGGCGATGTCCTCGGAGGCGGCACGAATGGCCTCGTCCTTGGAGTTGGTGGAGACGACGACAACTTCGAAGGGGGCGATGGAGGGAGGCAGCCAGAATCCGTTTTCGTCGTTATTTTGCTCGATGGCGGCGGTGAGGATGCGCTCGATGCCGATGCCGTAGCTGCCCATTATGGGCGCGACCTCTTTGCCGTTGCGGTCGAGGACGCGGGCGCCCATGGATTCTGAATACTTGTATCCGAGTTTGAAGATGTGTCCGATTTCGACAGCGGTATCGATGCGGAGAGGGGAGCCGCAGTTGGGACAGGCTTCTCCGGCGGTGACGGCGCGGAGATCTACGTAGGCGGTGGGGTGGAAGTTCTTTCCGGGAGTTAGATGCTTGACGTGGTAGTCCTCTTTGTTGGCGCCGCCGATGAGATTGGCGCGGCCTTCGAGGGCTTTGTCGACTAGGAGGATGGGCTTGGCGGCATCTTCGAGATTTTTCGCCCATTCGATGCCGAGGGGACCGAGGTATCCGGCGGGAGATTTGAAACAGCTCTCGAGAATTTCGTCTTCCTGCATGGGACGAGTAGACGTTCCGACCGTGGGGCCGTAAAACGGATTGAGCTTGGCTTCGTTCATCTGGTGATCGCCACGCACGAGAACGACGACGTCCAACTGGCCAACCATGCCAGTAATCGCTGGTGACCCGTCTTTGGGGAAATGCTGGCTCCTTCGCCTGATGGGCCTTGCAATACTGAGCGTTTTGATTTTGTTCTTGGGCGAGACGCCTAGAAATCGCGCTACGTCTTCGATGGTTTTTTGGCCGGGCGTGTGGACTTCGAGTGGCTGGCCATCGCCTTCGGGTTGCAGATCATCGACGTGGGCCAACTTGGAGGTTGCTTTCTCCATGTTCGCGGCGTAGTTGCAGGCTTCGCAACTGACGATCTGGTCTTCTCCGGCAGGAGTGCGGACCATGAATTCCTGCGACTGCGATCCGCCCATGGCTCCGGAGTGGGCGTCGATGATCATGTATTTCAGGCCGCAGCGGTCGAAGGTTTTGCAATAGGTGTCGTAATGCTTCTGGTAGGAGACGTCGAGTCCGGCGGCATCGATGTCGAAGGAGTAGGCGTCTTTCATCATGAACTGGCGCACGCGGAGGAGTCCGGCTTTGGGGCGGGGTTCGTCGCGAAACTTGGTTTGAATCTGGTACCAGATCTGGGGTAGCTGCTTGTAGCTGCGGAGTTCTTTACGGGCGATGTCGGTCATGACCTCTTCGTGGGTCATGCCGAGACAGAGGTCGGCGCCCTTGCGGTCTTTGAGGCGAAACATGTTTTCGCCCATGGTGGTCCAGCGGCCGCTGGCTTCCCAGACTTCGCGGGGATTGAGGGCGGGGAGATAGAATTCCTGGCCGATTTTGTCCATTTCCTGGCGAACGATGCCCATGATCTTCTGGGTGGTGCGATTGCCGAGGAAAAGGAAGGAGTAGATGCCGGCGCCGAGTTGGCGGACGTATCCGGCGCGGACTAAGAGCTTGTGGCTGGCGACCTCGGCGTCGGCAGGAGCCTCGCGGAGAGTGGGGATGAAGAGCTGCGACCAACGATGCATAGGATGATGTCCGGTTGATTAGAGAATCTTTGATTGTAAATGATGAACTCGTGGGGCTCAGTGCCGGTGAGGGGTAGGGGTCCTTCGACTCCACGTTGCCACTGGCTTCGCCAGCGGCGAAGTTACGCTCAGGATGACAACATTAACGCAAGGCTCAGCTGACGGCTTTCTTTTCGAACTGCCGGAGGCCGACTACTAGCAGGAGGACGTCGAAGAAGAGTAATGCGGCGAGAACGGCAGGCACAGGGAGATGGGAGAACTGGGGGACCAAGGTAGCGCGCAGTCCTTCGCTGGCGTAGACGAGGGGGTTGATCAGGACAAGCTTTTGCATGATGGGGAAAGTTTTGAGGGCGCTCCAAGGGTAGTAGGCGCAGCCAAAGAAAATCATCGGAGTGATCACCATGCCGAACATCAGGCCGATGTGTTGCTGGTTGATGCTGCAGCCGAGCGCGAGGCCTCCGCAGGCGGAGAAGGTCGCGACTAGAAGAATGATGGCGGCGAAGGTGAATGGGGCATGGATGCTGATGTCGATGCCGGGGCGAAGGACGAGCCACGCTAGCGGGATGACGATGAGTCCGGCGATCAGGGCTTGAAGCATGCCGGCGATGACTTTTTCGATGGCGATCCAGGCAACGTCGATGGGAGCGAGAAGGCGGTCTTCGATCTCGCGGGTCCATTGAAACTCCGCGATCAGGGGCATGGCGACGGCCCAGATTCCAGTGAAGACCATGCTGATGGCGATGATGCCGGGGAGCAGAAGACTCTTATAGGCGGCGGGCATGTAGCCGCTGCCGACCATGACCTTGCCGAAGATGAAGACGAAGAGGAGCGGCTGCAAGAAAGTCTGCAGAAGAAGCTGGATGGCGTTGCGACGGGCTACGTGGGCATCGCGGGACAGCATGGCGAAAAAAGTTTTCCAGTTCAATCGCGCAGGCTCCTTCCGGTGTGGTGGAGGAAAAGATTTTCGAGGCTGGGCTCGGAGATATGGACGTCGGACAATTCGGCGTTTGCGCTGGCGGCGACGGTGGCGATTTCGGGGATGAGCGAGCCTCCGCGATCGGCGTAAACGTCGACGCCAGGCATGGCCTCGTCATTGTTGCTCTTGTCTTGGGCGCGGACTTCGCGGACGCCGGCTAGGGCTCGCAGGCTATCGAGCAAGGCGGCCGTCTGATTTCCGAAGCGGAGTCGGAGCAGGAATCCGCCGGGGATTGAGGCTTTGAGCTGCTGTGGTGTGCCGAGAGCGATCATGCGGCCGTGATCGATGATGGCAAGGCGCTGGCAGAGGGCGTCGGCCTCTTCCATGTTGTGGGTGGTGAGGACGACAGTTTTTCCGGTCTGGTGATATTCGCGAATGATCTCCCATAAGAGGATGCGGGTTTGGGGATCGAGTCCGGCGCCGGGCTCGTCAAGAAAAATGACTTGAGGGTCGTGCATCATGGCGCGGGCGATGGAGAGGCGCTGCATCATGCCGCCGGAAAATCCACGGACCATCTGATTGGCGCGCTCGGTGAGTTTGAATTTCTCGAGCAGAGCGTCGGCGAGGTCGTTTCTGGCTTTGGAGGGGATTCCGAAATAGGCGGCGTGGAAAGTTAGGATCTCGCGGGCGGTGAGAGAGAAATCGAGATTCGGGCGCTGGGGGACGACGCCGATGAGACGTTTTACGGCCGATTGATGGGTCCAGACTTCGTGCTCGCCGATCCAGGCTTGGCCCGAAGTGGCGTGGGTTCGGGTGGTCAGAATTCCGATGGTGGTGGATTTTCCGGCGCCGTTGGGGCCGAGCAATCCGAAGATTTCTCCGGGAAGAACTTCGAGGGTGAGTCCGTCGAGGGCGGAGATTTGTGTCTTGGGCGCCTTACTCCCTTTGGCATCGCCGCGCGCGATGAAGCCGCCTCCGGCGCCGGGCGGAGGAGCGGAGTTATAGACCTTGCGCAGGTCCTGAGTGCGTACGCCAACGGCCATTTGGAAGAGACCCCAATCGTGCAGCGGATGAAGACGAGGAATTTATTTTAACCGACGGCGGCTGGAATTTGCAGGGCGCAGTTGGGTGAAATTCTGAGGCGCACGATGCCCTTCGCGGCGCTCGCGGGACGCCTTGAGGGGCATCGGCTGCCCGGATCGGCGTTTCGCAAAATACATCGTAATACGATATAATTAAGATTATGAAAAGAAAGAGGGAAGGAAGCTCGGCGGTCCGGCGGATGCAGATTCTGGCCGAGTTTCGGCATCAACTCCGGGTTTTCTTGCACTTTAGTGAACTGGCAGCGCAAAGGGTTGGACTGCAACCGCAACAACACCAACTCTTGTTGCAAATCGCAGGAGCACCCGAGGGGACGGAAGCCACCATCGGATATGCAGCCGAGCGGCTAGGTCTGCGGCATAACACAGCGGTCGAGTTGAGCAATCGTTGCGAGGAGGCGGGATTGGTGCAGCGCAAGCACGGTGAGGATCGCCGCTGCGTGCTGCTGGAGCTTTCGGCAAAAGGGCACAAAGTGCTGGAATCGCTCTCGATCGATCATGCGCAGGAGTTGAACGAACTCGGGCCGCAGTTGATTCGAACGCTGACCGCGCTGAAGGCGGTCCAGAGCAAGCGGAGTGCAGTTCGGAGGGATCATGAACTCTGAGCCTTCGGTATTGCGCGATTTCACGGTTGACGGTCGAGTGTGGCTGCTGTCGAGCCTGGCGGTCGTGATCGGCGTGGGTGCGACTTTTCTGGCGGTAATCCTTTTGCGGTTAATCGCGTTCTTCACCAACCTTTTCTACTATCACCGGTTTAGCTTCGCGGCGGCGTCTCCAGCGGGGAGTTCGCTCGGGTACTGGATGGTGGCCGTTCCGGTAATCGGCGGGATTGTGGTGGGATTGATGGCGCGTTTTGGCTCGGACAAGATACGGGGCCACGGGATTCCGGAGGCAATTGAGGCGATTCTGCTGAACCGGGCGCGAGTCGCTCCGAAGATCGCGATCCTCAAGCCGATCTCGGCCGCGATTGCAATTGGTTCGGGCGGGCCATTTGGGGCGGAGGGTCCGATCATTATGACCGGCGGCGCCTTTGGTTCTTTGATCGCCCAATGGATACGGCTGACCGACGCGGAACGCACAACGCTTCTGGTTGCCGGGGCCGCGGCGGGGATGTCGGCGACTTTTGCATCGCCGGTGGCGGCGATTCTGCTGGCGGTCGAACTCTTGTTGTTCGAGTTGCGGCCGCGGAGCCTGGTTCCAGTCGCGATTGCGAGTGCAGTGGCGGCGATTCTTCGCGGGATGCTACTGGGCGCGGGGCCACTGTTTCAGATGAAGGGAATTGGTGGCGTCAATCGAGTTCCTATAGCAGCCGGCGCGTTGCTGCTGGGTGCCGTTGTCGGGCTACTGGCGGCCGGGATGAGCCGGATGATGTATGCATTCGAGGATTTGTTTGAACGGCTACCGGTGCATTGGATGTGGTGGCCGGCGATCGGCGGAGTGGGGATTGGGGTCGGAGGTCTATTTTTTCCACGTGGCCTGGGGGTGGGATACGACAATATTGCGGAGTTGCTGCGGGGCAACGCACCGATCGCGCTGATCGGCGGAATCCTTCTCGCGAAGTCGTTGATGTGGGCGTTTTCGCTCGGATCGGGAACTTCGGGAGGAGTGCTGGCGCCGCTGTTGATGATCGGTGGAGCGGCCGGAGCATTGGCTGGACGGTTGGGGCACCTTCCACTTGAGATGCAGGGATTTTGGGCGCTGATTGGCATGGGAGCGATGCTGGCGGGGTCGCTGGGAGTTCCGATGACGGCCATTCTCTTCAGCCTTGAGGTTACGCATTGCTGGGAGGCGATGGTGCCGCTTACTTTGGGATGCATCGCTGCGTATCTGGTAACGGCGCTGATCATGCCGCGATCGATTTTGACGGAAAAGTTGAGCCGGCGCGGGTACCACCTAACACGGGAGTACGGAGTGGATCCGCTGGAGATCGTGATGGTGCGGGATGTGATGTCGCCGGTGCCGGCAGAGATCGCCGCGAACGCTAAGAATGAGGGCGAGAATGCGTTCGTATATGGAGACAGCACCTGCCGGGGAGCAGCGGAGCGGATGGCTTCCGAAGGTATGGTGAATTTGCGGGTGGTGGATCGCGGGACAGGACTCGTGCAGGGGATGATCACGGTTCACGATCTGCTGAAAGGCCGCGGGAAAGCGGCGACGCGGGAGAACGAAAAGTTGCGGCTGGCGACGGATCGGGAATTGTTGGGTGGGCGCGGCTGAACCGCCAGAAGGCTAAACGGAGGATGTCCCTGCCTGAATCAGCTACGGGTCGAGTAGGCCGCGGGAGGCTACGCCGATGTTGTCGCGGGTGCTGTTCTTTACCATGTACATCATCTCGTCGGCTTGGCGAATGATGTCATGCGGCGTCTGGGCATCGTGAGGGAAAGTTGCCAGGCCCATACTGCCGCGAAGTTTTAAGTTCAGTCCCTGCTCGACGCAGAAGGTACCGGCGCGAAGGGAATCCTGCAAACGTTTGGCGACGACCACAGCTTGATCTTTGCTGGTTTGCGGAAGCAGGACGACAAACTCGTCTCCTCCGTAACGGAAGGCAAAGTCGATCAGGCGGAGTTGGGCTTTCACGAGATAGCCGACTTCCGCCAAGAGGCGGCTACCGACTAAGTGTCCATGAGTATCGTTCACGGATTTGAAGTGGTCGAGGTCGATGAAGATAACGCTGAACTGATAACCGAAGCGGGCAGAGCGGTAGACCTCTGTTTCGAGGGTCTTGTGAAGATGGCGGGCGTTGAAGAGGCCAGTGCAGTCGTCGGTGATGGTGAGTTCCTGAATTTTTTCGACGGCGCGAGCATTTTCGATGGAGATCGCAGCGTAATCGCAGAGCGCTTGCAGGAAGAACATTTCCTGCTCGCTCATTTGAGCGTTGGCGTTCACCAGTTGAATCACGCCGAGGACGCGGTGCTTGGAGCGCAGGGGCACGCAGATCACGGAACGCGTCTGCAGGCGAGTCATGTCATCGAGGCGCGATGAGAAACGGGGATCGCTCTGTACATCCGGGACGATCAAGACCTGGCCGTGGCGGGCAACCCATCCGGCGATACCTTCACCCACTTTAAGGCGAACTTTGGAGAGAACGTCCGAAGCTGCGCCGACGGCGATGGCGAAGTAGAGCTCATCTTTTTCTTCATCGACCATGAGCAGCGACCAGGTATCGGGGCGGAAATATTCGCCCATTTTTTCCATGATGGTCTGCAGAATGGAGTCGAGGTTCAGCGACGACGTGAGCGCTTTCGCTACGTCGTGAAAGATGGTCAATTCTGACGACAGCCGAATTGGGGACGTACCCGCTGCGTCTGACATGCACTCCTCGGGTCGAGTGTGGTGGATAAGGAATTATAGGTTTGGCAACGCTTTTGCGGCAACGAACGTCAGTAACCCGTATCCATGATGCCAACCGAGGGTGCGGTTTTTCGGATTGGATCGAGAGCCTGGATACAGACTGGACGCAGCCGCGGCTTAGGAACGGCGATTTTCTTGAGAGGTCAGTTATCGCAAGATTGCTGGTGTGAGTTTAGGCCAATGTACTTCCGATTCGGCGTCCAGAGCGACTGGCGGCGGAGTCGCCGAAGAGTCTTCGTTTGGAAGGGAACTGTTCGATACAAGACATACCTGCGGGCCGAGACTCTTGTATATAGTTACGGCGCTGTTAGTCGATCGCGGTTCAGAGTAACCCATGACAGACAAAAGCACGTTGCACCTTCCTAATTGCCCGGAGTGTCAGAAACCTGTCGAGCTAGAGACCGCGTGGGTGGATGAAGGCGGCAGAGCGATTCACGCGGATTGCTATTTGAGCAAACTGAAGAGAGATCAGGCCAGCGCTCCCCCCTTGGAGCAGTGAAGAGAGAATCGGAAAGCTGTTCCGGTTACCGTTCCTTTCGCGCATTTTCGATACATCCTAGAATTCATCCTGCGGGCAGGGCTGATCGAGTTGTCTTGTGTCGACCAGGATAGGCCCTTTCTAGAGATGTTCAGGAATTTTGACAGCGGGCAACTCGGCCTATGCCTCCTTGCAACTAAAGAATTAGTTACCTTTCTTGGGGTGACGCGTCTAAGGGGACAGGAGAGAATGCGGTGCCACCCAGACAGTCGGGAACTTTGACCGAAGCCGAGCTGAGGATTATGAACGTCCTGTGGAGCAAAGGGACGGGGACCGTCCAGCAAGTGCTTGATTCTCTTACGGAAAAGCCTGCTCTCGCCTATAACTCTGTGCTCACCACGATTCGAGTTCTGGAGAGAAAGGGTTATCTCAAGCATCTAAAAGATGGGCGGGCACATGTTTATACGCCGCTCGTGGGGCAGAAAGAGGCGACGCGCTCGGAGATCCGGCACCTGGTGGGTCGTTTTTTCAAGAATTCGCACGAGGAACTGGTGTTGAACCTTCTGGAAGATCAGGGAATTGAGCCAGATGAAATCGGGCGTCTGAAGGAAATGTTGCTGCAGAGTGGGGCGCAGCAACAAGAGATGACGGGGAAGAATTCCAAGTGAACTGGACAGTCCTGCAAACGGTGGCACAGATTTCGAGCGAGCGCATTCTGAACGCGCTGCCCGAAGGGATATTGATTGCACTGTTTGCCTGGGTGTTACTACGTATTTTGCGTCGGCAGAATTCCGGAACGCGTTTTGCGGTTTGGTTCCTGGCGTTGCTGGCGGTTGCTGCGCTTCCTTTGCTGAACAGCTTTGGCGAAGGTGGAGCGCTGATGGCGGCGCGGGTCTCCTCTCACCTGGAACGGGGGAACCCGCAGCCCGCTATCGTGATACCGATCCAATGGGCGGTGTTGGTGTTTGCGGTGTGGGCGTTGGGAGCTTGCGTGGCGCTTCTTCGACTGGCGTCGGGGCTCTGGCGTCTGCGGCAGTTGCGACGAAGCTGCTCGCCGGTTGTGGTAGAGGCGCTTGACCCTGTTGTACGAAAGACCGTGGAGGGGATGGCGGCGTCGAGGTCGTTCGCGTCGGGGTGCGTGACGGTCGCGGTATCAGAAGCGGTTCGCGTACCGGCGGCGATTGGTTTTTTCAAGCGAACCATCGTTTTGCCGGCGTGGACTTTGCG
The DNA here is from genome assembly GCA_963846085.1 of uncultured Acidobacteriaceae bacterium. Taxonomy (GTDB): domain Bacteria; phylum Acidobacteriota; class Terriglobia; order Terriglobales; family Acidobacteriaceae; genus Acidiflorens. Next base: position 247,671 of record CAWJUN010000002.1, read on the forward strand.
GGAACTGCCGGCGAAAGATCTGAATGTGATCCTGCTGCATGAGTTCGCACACCTGCGGCGGTGGGACGACTGGACCAACCTGATTCAGAAGATTGTGCGGGCGTTATTTTTCTTTCATCCCGCAGTTTGGTGGATCGAAAACCGGTTGTCAGTGGAAAGAGAAATGGCCTGCGACGATGCGGTGCTGGCGGAGACTTTGAATCCGCATGGCTACGCGCATTGTTTGGTTTCGTTGCTCGAGAAAAGTGTGGCGCATCGGCTGGGGCCACGACCTTTATCGATGGCGCAAGCAGCGGTCCATCGAGCGCGCGAGGCTTCGCTGCGGCTGGCGCAGATTCTGGATAAGAATCGTCCGGCGGCAACGCGGGTGTGGAAGCCGGCGTTGGCGATGGTTGGAATTTTTTCGGTGGTGTCTTTGCTTGGGTTGCCGCAGGCATCGCAATTTGTTGGCTTTGAAGATTCGGCCAAGGATCGGACAGCGCCGGCTTACTCAATGCAGGTTCATGGCAATTCGGTAGTGCCAGCAGAGCGGGCTTCGGTTGTTCCGGCTTCCTTTTCTTTGCGGATGGATGATTCCGCGGCGACGCGAAAGGTGAACAGAGTTCGGGCTCGGGTGTCTCCGGAAAAGCTGAACGTGTCTCCTGAAAAACCAGGTGCTTCGCTTGGTGCAGCTGGTGTGCTCCTTAAACATGGTGTATCGCGACAGTCAGCGCTGGAGACGCAGATGGTAGCGTTTGACGCCGCGAACGGATCAGGGGATGGCGTGGAGTTCGTACCACAATTTCAAACTGTGGTTTTTATCGAGACGACACAGTATGGGAACTCTGCGACTGAATTTTGGCGAGTGCAGGTGTGGCACGTAATGCTATTAAGCGCAGAGCGCGAACGAATGATTCGAGTGCCGGTGGCGAACTCGATTTAAGGGCAAAATTTTTTGTAGTGAACAACTAGATATTTAGTTGCAGACAAATCGGGAAACAAACTTTAAGGAGAAAACAAGATGTGGATACAACGTTGTAAGACAGTGGTAACGCGGCGGGTGTTGGCTGCCGTGCTGGCAGTGGCGGCGGTGGGATCTGTCGCCACGCTCGAATTTACAAAATCGGCGAAGGCGGCGACGGCGGCTCCAGCTGCATCCGCACTTGACGATAACAGCGTGGGAGCGCTGCTCACGCTCGACCGAGCCATGGAAACGTTGGCGGCGCGGGTCACTCCGGCAGTCGTCAATGTGACGGTCGCGTCGAAATCGAACGTGCAGCAGAGCAGCGCGGAAGGCGGCCCTGATATGCAGCAGTTTTTCGGGCCGAACAGTCCGTTTGGGCAACAATTTGGAAGGCAGTTCGGGCGCCAGTTCAACATGCCTTCGCAGCCTGAGAACAGAATGGAACACGGATTGGGCAGCGGCGTGATCATCTCTCCCGATGGATACATCGTCACCAACAATCACGTGATTGAAGGGGCAGTCGATATTCGCGTCACGATGAGCGACAAGCAGGTCTATCCGGCGAAGTTGATTGGCGCCGATCCGCTGACGGATCTCGCAGTCATCAAGATCAACGGCAGCAGTTTTCCCAGCGTGCCGTGGGGCAGTTCGACTGAGTTACATCCTGGACAAACGGTTCTGGCGTTTGGAAATCCCTACGGGTACCGGTTCACGGTGACGCGGGGAATTATCAGTGCGTTGAACCGTCCGAATCCTGACGCGAGCGACAGGCGGAAGCCGGGCGAATTCATCCAAACGGACGCAGCGATCAATCCCGGAAACTCGGGGGGAGCGCTGGTGGACGCGCGTGGTGAACTGATCGGAATCAATACGTTCCTTATTTCATCGTCGGGATCGTTCTCGGGGATGGGATTTGCGATTCCGACACAGATTGTCGAGCCGACGGTGGAGACTCTGATACGGGACGGCAAAATCACGCATGCGTATATCGGAATTCAGATCGCTGATGTGACTCCCGACAACGCGAAGTTCTTCAACATGAACAAGGCTGAGGGAGCTCTGGTGAGCGACGTTCAGCCGGATGCGCCGGGAGCGAAGGCTGGATTGAAAACCGGCGATGTAATCACCGAACTGGATGGCAAACGTGTCACGGATGCCGGTCAACTGCAGATGCTGGTAGGGCAGAAACGGCCGGGTGAGACCATCCAACTGACCGTGGACCGCGACAGCAAACCGACGACGGTTGCAGTGAAACTGGAAGCGCTCGGCGGCGGCAAGGGTACGGAGACGGCGGGCGGCGAGCATGGAAAAGCGCGCTGGGGGCTGGGTCTGGCAGATCTGTCTCCGGATGCACGCAACGAGATACAAGCGGACGGTTCGGTACGCGGCGCGGTGATCGAGAGTGTGCAACCGGGCAGCCCGGCGGATAACGCCGGCTTGCAACAGGGCGACGTCATCATGGAAGTGAACCGGCATCCGGTGAAGTCGGCGTCAGAAGTGTCGCAGGCATTGTCGGGCATTCCGAGCGGTCAGGATGCGCTGGTGCTGGTGTGGTCGCAAGGGGGCAGCACGTTCCGTGTGTTGCATCCTGCGCAAACGCAAGGATAAGCGGCGGAGAACAATCCCCGTTTTACGCGCTGCGTTCCACTCGACCTCCTGGCGGGTGGGACGTGGCGCGTTTTTTATTTGGCCGCCTAAGGGGCGATCACGGCAGAGGTTTGGTCGCGCGGATGAGTGCGCTCCGCATGGGGATGAACCCGATCAGAATCAGCCCTGCGCCAATCAACATCCAGTTGTCGAGGTCCCAGAAGGCAAGAAAGAGCCCGCATCCGAGAACAACAGAGAGGATCGACCAAGTTGGCGTGACACGTGTACCGAGGAGTGTCAGAGCCTGCGCAGCGAATCCGATCATTAACAACTTGGCAAGCCAGGTTGTCACGAGAAAAGCGCCGTGTGGCGCGGTCATGGCGGCGAAGGTTGCGGTGGCTCCCGGGATGTCTTGCACGTTCATGGAGCCGATGCCGCGGTAGAACGCTGTCCACATGCCGAACAGCCCGCCGGTGAAAATGCAGCCAGCGATTGTGACCATCATGGTGATAGCGCTCGCTATCGGCCGCGCGGCCTGACCGAGCAAATACAGGGCAAAGGCGCACAGCGGGATTACAGGAAGGGACAGGTAGGCGATCATGTGAGGATCGTGGATCAGGGGCCAGTGATTGTGCGCTGCAATCAGCGCCGGGACGACGCGTTCCGGCGCACGGGGTACGTATTGCAAGCGGAAGTGAAGAAAATCCGCGAAGTGCCGGAAGTGCATGATGAAAACGAGCATGAACACGCAGGGGAAAACGAGCAGCGCCGCGGCCAGGATCTTACGTACAGGTTGAGCGGAAGAATTGGGTATCATGGCTGCCGATGCTACGTGCGGATTTTGCGCCGGACAACAGAAAAAGCTGACAGATGGGACTTACCAAACACAAATCTGCAACTGTCTCGGAAGTAGAAGGGAAAGGCGCGAAGCTCGATCGGCGGGCGCTGAGAACACGCCAGCGGCTCGACGCTGCATTTGTTGAACTGCTTCACCGACGCGCTTACGGCAACATCCGCGTCAGTGACATTACAAGAAAAGCGGATGTTGGGCGCGCTACGTTTTACGCCCACTATGTTTCGAAAGACGACTTGTTGCGGTCGCAGTTCAACCGAATGGTTGCGCCAATGCTTGCGGTCAGGACGAGCGATGCCTGTCCGCTGGACGCCTCGGCCTTTTTTGCCCATGTATTGTCGGCACCGAGGATCTACCAAGCTCTGACCGGGCCACATGCTGGTGGCGCGCCCAGAGTATTGCGGGAGTGCTTTGAGTTGCGGGCGGAGGCTGCGCTGACGTCGCGGAAAAGAGATTCTCATGGAATCACCGACGACTTCAACGAGCAGAAAGTTATCCTGACGCGATTTATTGCTTCGTCACTTCTTGCAGTAATCGAGTGCTCCATTGGAACGAAGGCGGGCGAATCGGCCTCACAGCTACAAGTGGTTTTCGGCAGGCTGGTTGGTGGCGGTCTGTCGGCTTTCGGAACGGGATGGAAGGAAAAAATGTAAGGCTATTGCCGGTCAAATCGGCGCCGGTCTCAAAAATTCGGAGAGTAAGCAGAGTGTCCTGATGCCGTGCGGCTGCAGCTGCATCCTTTCAAAGCAATTCTGTTCGTGAGGCAAATATGTACGCGCTGACAGGAAGCTCCGGGAGCCCACGTTAGTGCCCTGAGGAACGGGCACGAACGTGGGGCACCGAGCTGTCAAACTAGCAGTGGGAGTTACTTACGAATGTGGATCGAGATCTTATCCCCTATGATCTTATTTGCGCGCAGAGTAGAATTTTGGCGTCCATAGAGCTCGGGAGAGTGGATTGCCATCCTTCGGGGAAAATCTGAAAAAGGAGCGTGAGAAGCGCAAGATCACGATCGAGGATATCTCCGCTTCGACCAAGATTGGCACGCGGATGTTGCAAGCGCTGGAGGAGAATAAGTTCAACCAGTTGCCGGGAGGGATTTTTAATAAAGGGTTCGTTCGATCGTATGCGCGCTTTGTCGGAATCGACGAAGACAAAGCGGTGGCCGATTATCTGCAAGCCTCGGGGGATGCGCCGCCACCGTCGGCGGAAATCGCGGCTCGCGAAGGAGATGGACGCGACCAAGGAGCGCGGGCACAGGCGGAAAATGCTGCTCGTTTGGATTCGATTTCGGAGAACCCGTCGCGCCCGCTGCCTTGGGGATTGTTTGCGGCCATTCTGCTTTTGATTGCTCTGGCGCTTTCGCTGTGGAGCCGGCATACGCACGAACGGGAAAAGACGCCGGCCCTTCCGACCCCGGCAGCGATTACGGCGCAGACGGGGGACGGGGCGGCGGGAATCCAGCCTTCGGGAATGTCTGCGAGTGGGCTGTCGGGACAGACGGCGCCGACCGTTGTTGCTCAAAAGCAAACCGTTTCTTCTAGTTTCGGGCCAGCTGCATCAACCTCTTCATCTTCATCGCTTACTGCCGCGGCTGGGGCAGGAGAATTCTCGGTGGTGGTTCAGGCGCGGGAGGAATCATGGATCTCGATCCGGGCGGACGGTAAAAGCGTCCCATCAGAGTTGCTGCCTGCGGGTAGTGAGCGGTCGATCGCAGGACGAAAAGAGGTCGTTGTCAGGATGGGGAATGCGGGTGGAGTGGACCTTCAATTCAATGGTAAGAAGGTGGCAGGTGGGGGAGAATTCGGCGAGGTGAAGACCGTTACTTTTGGCCCGCGCGGAGTGGTGCCAAGCGCTCCGGTTACTGTGGCAAGTCCTTAGATTTTTTCTTTCTTTTCTTCCATTTGCCGGGCGGCAAACGCCATTCACTGCGAAGATCTTCCACTCAGTGTCAGGTCCTCGGTTCACCCGCAATTCCATTGCGTTTGATGGGGTATCTCTGGTACCGTTTAGAGACGAAATAAAGCCAACCAAGAGTCAGCCCAGATTTGGATTGAGCCAGACTTGGTCGAGGGCCTTGGACTCCGGTACACCTTCCCTGAACGGATATAAAGGCTCGAAGTCACCTTGAGGAGAAATCAGCTTGCCAGGAACCAACCGTATTCTATTCACCTCGGAGTCTGTAACCGAGGGACACCCGGATAAGATCGCCGACCAGATTTCCGACGCCATACTGGACGCCTGCCTCCGTGAAGATCCGATGAGCCGCGTCGCGTGTGAGACCCTGACCTGTACGGGTCTGGTCGTGATTGCCGGTGAGATTACCACCAAAGCCTACGTCGACTTCCAGAACCTGGTGCGCGGCGTGGTGCAGTCGATCGGCTACGACAATGCCGTGTATGGATTCGACTCGAACACCTGCGCGGTTATTTCGAGCATCAACAAGCAATCCGGCGACATTGCCATGGGAGTCGATACCGGTGGCGCGGGCGACCAAGGTATGATGTTTGGTTTTGCCTGCAATGAAACGCCTGAATTGATGCCCCTTCCGATTTCTCTGGCACACAAACTCACACTTAAACTTTCTGAAGTTCGTAAGAACGGAACCTGCCCTTATCTGCGTCCGGATGGAAAGTCGCAGGTCACGGTGGAGTACGACGAGAATCACAAGGTGAAGCGCGTCGATGCGGTGGTGGTGTCGACGCAGCATTCCGAGAGCGTGAGTAACGACGAGTTGCGATCCGACATTTTGAAGCACGTGATTCAAGCGGTGATACCAGCGCATTTGCTGGATGCGGACACGAAGTATCACATCAATCCCACGGGGCGGTTTGTGATTGGCGGTCCGATGGGAGATTCGGGTCTGACGGGACGCAAGATTATTGTCGACACTTACGGCGGCATGGGACGGCACGGCGGCGGCGCGTTCAGCGGGAAAGATCCGACGAAGGTGGATCGCTCGGCGGCTTACATGGCGCGTTACATCGCGAAGAACATTGTGGCGGCGGGATTGGCAGAGCGCTGCGAAGTGCAGTTGGCATATGCGATCGGCGTTGCCGATCCGGTCAGTGTACTTGTGGATACTTTCGGAACCGAGAAGATCGATGCGAAGCTGATTCCAGATCTCGTGCGGGCGAATTTCAAACTGAAGCCGCGGGAGATTATCGAGACGCTGAATCTGCGGCGTCCGATTTACAGGAAGACGGCGTCCTACGGACATTTTGGACGCACTGACGCGGACTTCACTTGGGAAGCCACGGACAAGGCCGACAAACTGGCCTCGGACGCCGGCTTAGAAAAGGGTGAAACCGTGGGGGCCAGGAAATAAATATCTCACCACGGAGACACAGAGGCACGGAGGAGCGCGATTCGTCTGCTTCTTTGTCGTCGTGAGTCGGGGTAGATTCTTCTTCAACAGCGCATGGTCTGCGTAGATAGTGAACAAGTGTCATCATTCGGATAAGGGGAACAATGGCGACGACATCAGTTACAAGCGACGTAAAAGGATTTGAACTGGCCGATCTGGGCAAGAAGCGCATCGAGTGGGCGAACCAGTCGATGAAGGTGCTGCAGATTATCCGCAAGGAATTCATCAAGAATCAGCCGCTGAAGGGCATACGCGTTTCGGCGTGCCTGCACGTTACGGCCGAGACTGCAAACCTCATGATTGCGTTGCGGGATGGAGGAGCGGACGTGGCGTTGTGTGCGTCGAACCCTCTGTCGACGCAGGATGACGTGGCGGCGAGCCTGGTGCGGGATTACAACATTCCGGTTTTCGCGATCAAGGGCGAGGATAACGAGTCGTACTATTCGCACATCATGGCGGCGCTTGATCATAAGCCGCAATTCACGATGGATGATGGCGCGGACCTGGTTTCGATCCTGCACACCAAACGCAAGGCAGAGCTGGCGAATGTCATTGGCGGAACGGAAGAGACGACGACCGGCGTGATTCGCCTGCGGGCGATGGCGAAGGAAGGCGTGTTGCAGTATCCGATCGTGGCGGTGAATGACGCGGACACGAAGCACTTGTTCGACAATCGCTATGGGACCGGACAGTCGACGATTGACGGGATTATTCGGGCGACGAATTTCCTGCTGGCGGGATCGAAGTTTGTGGTTGCCGGGTATGGATGGTGTGGACGTGGTTTGGCTTCGCGGGCTCGCGGTGCGGGTGCTGAGGTTATCGTCACGGAAGTCGATCCGACGAAGGCCCTTGAAGCGGTGATGGATGGGTTCCGTGTGATGAGCATGGAAGAGGCTGCCAAACTTGGCGACGTGTTCTGTACCGTTACCGGTAATAAGAACGTCTTGGCCAAGCAGCATTTCGAACTGATGAAGGATGGGGCGATTATTTCGAACTCCGGGCACTTCAATGTGGAGATCGATATTCCTTCGCTGGAAAAGCTTTCTTCTTCGAAGCGCACAACCCGAACTTTTGTCGACGAGTACACGATGAAAGATGGACGGCGCATTAATCTTCTGGGCGAGGGCCGGTTGATTAATCTGGCGGCGGCGGAAGGACATCCGGCGTCGGTGATGGATATGAGTTTTGCCGACCAGGCGCTTTCATGCGATTACATGGTGAAGAACCATGCGTCGCTCGAGAAGAAGGTGTACACGGTTCCAGTCGATCTGGACAAGCGCGTGGCGAAACTGAAGCTGGAGTCGCTTGGGATCAAGATTGACCGGCTGACTTCGGAGCAGGAAGAATATCAGGCGAGCTGGAACGAAGGAACATAGAAAACAGCTTTCAGTTCTCAGTTGTCAGCGATCAGTAAAACCAAATTTGGGGCGGCCTTGGGCCGCCCTTTCTTTTTGCAAACCGTTTACTCCAAGGCGTAGATGGTCAGGCCGCTTAGAAGCTTAGGGTAGAAGTCGGTGGATTTCTGGGGCAGGACTTCTCCGGCGAAGGCTATGTCTCGAACTTGCTCGATCCGGACAGGATTCATCAGGAAGGCGATCTGGACTTTGCCGGTTCTGACCTGATCTAAGGCTTCGGCAGTCTCGCGACAATAGGAGACATTGTCCTGGTTACGGATCGCCTCTTCGGAGATATGCAGCGTACCTTCCAGCAGGCATTTGTGGAGTTGAACGACGTCGAGGGATTGCTGGCGCAGGGAGAATTTTCCGAAGATCGGAGTGCCGATGGCTTTGGGCGTATGCAAGAGGAAGGCGCGGTCGGCAGCGACGGCAAGGAGAGCGGTTCCGGCATGACCGGCGCTTTTCAGAATCGTGGTGGCGCGGGTCGCGTCGATGGTGGGATCGACTTGTTCGACGTTAAAAAACTTTCGAGCGTCGCTTTCGAATTGTGCGACGGAGAAAGAGGGTAGTCCAAAAACGAGACGATGCGTGGGCAGAATCACGAGGCCGGCTGGGTCCATGTCGACGAAGGTCATCATGACGGAATCGTAGGGAGCGGGAATGCCGGATGAGGTCTCGGCGTTGGCTCTCCGCTCGTTGCGGTAAGTCAAAGCGGTTTCGTAGCGGTGGTGGCCGTCGGCGATGATGACTTTCTTCTCGCGCATCTGCTCCTGGACCGAGGCTACGACAGAGGGGTCGGAGATCCTCCAAACGCGATGGACTACGCCATATTCGTCGGTGACTTCGATTTCGGGGGCTTGTTGGGGCGGAGTGGCTGAGTTGAGCAGATCGTCAACCTTACCTCCGCCACCATAGAGCATAAAGATTTGGCCAAAGTGAGCGCGATTGGCGCGGAGAAGGTCGAGGCGGTCGGCTTTGGGCTTGGCGAGAGTCTGTTCGTGGCGAAACACAATATTGGCAGAGTATTGCTCAAGGCGACCGAGCGCGATGAAGCCACGGCGCTCGGCGCGGACCTCACCTTCGGACCCGGCAGCCCTGGGAACGGCGAATTCCTGGGAGTAGCGGTAGATGGAGGGTTCGGGGTCACGACGCAAAATGCCCGACTGACGCCAGTTCTGAAAGGAATCTGCCGCCCGGGTGTAGACGTTATCGGAGTCGCCGTCGGTTGGTTGGCGTTTGCCGAGGATGATCCGAACGAGGTTGTAGGGGCTGGACTCGTAATATTTGTCCTGCATGGCGGGGGTGATTTTGTCGTAGGGCTGGGTCACAACCTGCTGAACCGAAACCTGTTCCGAGTCGTACCGCCAAGCTCGAAATGGAGAAATGATGGCCATAGTGGAATCGAGAATTGTAGCAGGGAGGAGGGGGTGAAATGAGGTCTCACGACTTGATGAGTTTGCCGCAAGAATCCCTTGGGGGAATCGTTTGAAGGGAGTTTGCTGACGCAAGAAGAAAAAAGATGCGCAGAGACAAAGGCTACCTTCGGCGGTTCAACTGAATCTAAGGTGGGCCGACGAAAAAGTGACAACACTTTTTCCGGATTGTGCTACTATCCCGCTCAGTAAGAGCTCATGGGGCCTGCTTTTCTCGAAGAAGCGGGTCGCGTCGTTCCCAAGACGCGGATTTAGTGGGGCCTATGTTGTACGCGAAACCCTTCTCGGCTCGTTCGTTCCTGATTTTACTTCTGGCTATCGCTGTGTGCGGTGTTCTACCGCTTCTCGCGCAAAACTCAACCGAAGATGTCCACATTCAACCTCGGATTCAGCCGCAGGCTCCGAAAGAGCCGGAGATCGATCCAGCGCTGAAGAGCCATAGCAAACCTTACAAGGTTGGAGTGGACCTGGTGTTGGTTCCGGTTACGATTACCGATCCGCTAAACCGGCTGGTGACGGGACTCGATCGCGACAATTTCGATCTTTTTGAAGGCAAAGACAGGCAGGAGATCAAGACTTTTTCCAGCGAAGACGCTCCGGTGTCGATCGGGGTGATTTTCGATATGAGCGGGAGCATGGGGAGCAAGATCGAGCGCGCCCGCGAGGCCGTGGTGGAATTTTTCAAGACGGCGAATCCGCAGGACGAGTTCTTTCTGATTGCATTCAACGACAAGCCCGAGGAAATCGCCGACTTCAGCACTTCGGTGGATGACATACAAGGGCGGCTGCTTTACACGGTCCCGAAGGGACGAACCGCACTGCTGGACGCCATTTACCTGGGAGTCAGCAAGATGCGGCAGGCGAAGTATCCGAAAAAGGCGCTGCTGATTATCTCCGATGGCGGCGATAACCATAGCCGATACACCGAGGGAGAGATTCGTTCGATGGTCAAAGAGGCCGACATTCTGATTTATGCAATTGGCCTTTACGATCATTATTTTCCGACCGAAGAAGAGCGGTTGGGGCCAACGCTGTTGAGCGATGTGACCGAACTGACTGGTGGACGGGCGTTTACGATTGATAACCCGAATGACTTGGCGGACGTATCCACAAAAATTGGGATTGAGTTGCGCAACCAATATGTGATCGGATACCGTCCTAAGAACCCAATGCGGGATGGCAAATGGCGTAAGATAAAGGTCAAACTTGTACCGCCAAAGGGATTGCCGCCGCTGAAGGTGTACGCCAAGACGGGTTACTATGCTCCGACGGAATAGAATTCGAAGTCGATCTGGAAGTAAGCTCAGCGATCGAGTTTCGAAGTTGGTTTGCCTACCGATTCTTCTGCTGTTGACCTCTCTGTTGGTTTCCGTTTCGCAAGCGCAGGAGGGTAGTTCCGCTCCGGCGACGCCGTCAACTCCTGTCGCAACAGGGTCGGTGAGTTCAGTCGACTCGCGCCCGGCTCCTCCGGCCACATCCCAAGCAAGTCCTCCGGCTTCAACTCCTGGAGCACCGAATGCCGATTCGGCTGCGAATTCGAAGGCCGATCAAAGCGGAGACTCGGACAACGGTGTATTTGTTTTCCGCAGCCAAGTGGAAGAGGTTCTGTTGCATGCCACGGTGGTTGACGAGAAGCAGCATATCGTGACCAGCCTCGACAAAGGCGATTTCAGCGTTTTTGAGGATGGGCATCCGCAGATCATTACATCGTTTCGGCACGAAGATATTCCAGTCGCGATGGGGATTGTGGTCGATAACTCGGGATCGATGCGGGAGAAGCGGCAGAAGGTGAATGCGGCGGCGCTGAATCTTGTGAGGGCGTCGAATCCGGATGACGAGGTGTTCATCGTTAATTTTAATGATGAGTATTATCTTGACCAGGATTTCACTGCCAACATCAACAAGCTGAAGGCAGGGCTGGAGAAGATTGAGGCGCGCGGAGGGACGGCGCTTTACGACGCGGTTGTAGCGTCGGCCGATCATTTGAAGAAGGAAGCGAAACTCGAGAAGAAAGTTATTTTTGTGGTCACCGACGGAGACGACAACGAGAGCGCGGAGACCCTGGAGCAGGCGGTGCGGCGGTTGCAGGGGGATGGCGGGCCGACAGTATACGCGATTGGAATTCTGGAAAAAGAGGAGCATCCGAAACACGCGAAGCGGGCGTTGCAGATCATGTCGGAGAGGACGGGCGGGCTGGCGTTTTTTCCGCAGACTTTAGACGAGGTGGACGCGATCAGCCGCACGGTGGCCCACGACATCCGCACGCAATACACGATTGGATATAAACCGACTACGCCGAAGACGCAGGGCGGGTACCGGCAGGTGAAAGTGGACGCTCGAGCGCACAATTATGGAAAGCTGACGGTGCGGACGAAAAGCGGGTACTACGCGGGATCGGAGCCTTCGGCGGGGGCGCAGTAAATTAACCTCGAATTGAAGTCGGGATGACAAAAGTTTGAATCCGCAGTCCGCCGCATTGACGCTAGACCTTCCTGTTCCTTACTCTGAAGTGTGACTACTTTGACAGCGAACTCCCGCCTGCGTGTAAGCGACGACATTTCGAGCCTGGTCGGCGAAACCCCGATGCTGCATATGAGGAAGCTGGCCCCATCGGGGTCGGCGGACATCTTTGCCAAGCTGGAGTACCTGAATCCTGGAGGCAGCGTGAAGGACCGCGCCGCCATCGGGCTGATTGCACGAGCCGAGAGTGAAGGGAAGTTGAAGCCGGGCGGGACGGTGATCGAGGCGACGGCGGGGAACACAGGGATCGGGCTGGCGCTGATCGGTGTGAATCGCGGTTATAAAGTGCGGTTGTTCGTCCCCGAGAAGTTTTCGGAAGAGAAGGTCATTATTATGAGGGCGCTCGGGGCGGAGGTGACGCGCACGCCGGAGGCGGAGGGGATGCAGGGCGCGATTCAGCGGGCGAAGGATCTTCTGGCTTCGACTCCCGGGGCGTTCATGGCGGCGCAGTTCGACAATCCCGCGAACACGGATTATCACTACGAGACGACGGCCCGCGAAATTTTTGAACAAATGGAGGGACGGATTGATGCGATTACGGTGGGTTGCGGTACGGCTGGAACTTTTACGGGGATCGCGCGTTTTCTGAAGGAGCGCCTCGCCAAGGTGTATGCAGTTGCAGTCGAGACGCAGGGGTCGATCTTGGGCGGCGGCAAGCCTGGGCCGCACAAGGTCGAGGGTATCGGAAATAACTTTATTCCGGGAAATTTTGACCGGTCAGTGTGCGACGAAGTGTTGATGGTGACTGACGAGCAGGCGTTTGGGATGGTGAAAGAACTCGCCGCGCGCGAGGGCGTGTTGGGCGGGTCGAGCGCCGGGGCCAACGCTTACGCTGCGGTCGTGATTGCGAAGCGACTGGGGACGGGGAAGCGAGTGGTGACACTGATTCCGGATTCGGCGGAACGATATTTGTCGAAAAAGATTTTTGAAGGTGGAGTGTAGGAATTCCGTCGTTTGCTTTTCGCTAATCGTCGTTCGCAAGACAAGCCAGTCGCGAACCGCGAACGACGAACAGCGATCCGCGGATCTAGGAGAAACCTTGGCTTCAAAATTATCGGGATTTGCCACGCGGGCGATTCATGCGGGACAAGAGCCTGATCCACTGACGGGCGCGGTTTCTCCGGCGATTTATCCGACGTCGACCTATGCGCAGGAGGAGATCGGGAAGAATAAAGGGTATGAGTATGCGCGCGTGTCGAATCCGACACGCGACCGGTTGGAGACGAACCTGGCGGCGCTTGAGGGCGGCACTGCTTCGCGCGTCTTTGGCAGCGGGATGGCGGCGATTACGGCGATTGCAACGATGCTCAAAGCGGGCGATCACGTGGTCGCGGGACACAACCTGTACGGGGGCACGCCGCGGCTGTTCAATCAGATTCTTGCCAACTTTGGGTTGACGTTCAGTTACGTCGATACTTCAGATCTCGGCAAGGTTGAAAGTGCGTTTCAGAAAAATACGAAGCTGGTCTTTGTCGAAACGCCGACGAATCCGTTGATGGAATTGTGCGATCTCCGAGCGATTTGCGGACTGAGTCATGGACATGGAGCGGAGGTGGTTGTCGACAATACGTTCATGTCGCCGTATTTTCAGAGTCCGATCGAGTTTGGGGCGGATATGGTGGTGCACTCGACCACGAAATTTTTGAATGGGCACAGTGACGGGTTAGGCGGGGTGGTGGTGTGCACCAAGGCCGAGCAGGCGGAGAAGTTGGCCTTTATTCAGAAATGCACGGGGGCGATTTTGTCTCCGTTTGAGTGCTGGCTGATTTTGCGAGGCGTGAAGACGCTGGCGGTTCGGATGGAGCAGCACGATCGCAGCGGACGCAAGGTGGCGGAATATCTATCGAAGCATAAGAAGGTGCCGAAGGTGTTTTATCCGGGGCTGGCGGAGCATCCGCAGCATGAACTGGCAAAGCGGCAGATGTCAGGATTTGGATCGATGATCACGTTCGAGACGGGATCGCTGGAGAATGCGAACAAGATGCTGCGCAAGGTGAAGGTGTGCTGTCTCGCGGAGTCGCTGGGAGGGGTCGAGACGCTCATTTCGCATCCGGCGACGATGACGCACGCTGGGGTAGGCGAGAAAGTGCGGCGAGAGATAGGAATTACCGACGGCATGGTAAGAATTTCCGTTGGGATCGAGGACGTGGACGATATCCTCGCCGACTTGGATCAAGCGCTGGCGGCGATCTAGAAGAAGCCAAACTTCTTCGTACGCTAGCAGGTGCGGGCCTCTCATTTAATCTAAATAAGAAGTCAGCGGACTGATGCGCCGATCCATTCGAGATAGGCCGCGCTGCCGTCTTCGACGGCAATTTCGATGCACTCGGGAAGATCGTACGAGTGCAGCCGAGTCAAAGATTCGCGAAGACGATGGAAGGCATTCTCCGTCGTCTTTATGATCAGGAGCCATTCAGTTGCGGTTTCGATCTTGCCCTTCCAGCGGTAAACCGATTCGATTTGAGGAATGATATTGATGCAGGCGGCGAGATGGCTTTCAACAAGGGAGTTGGCGATGGTGCGAGCCTCCTCGAGAGAACCGCAGGTCGTGAGAACGACTCGTTTGTCGGTCATATAAGATTGAGCATCTAAGTTTCACTTGAAGAATACGAGGGCGGACGATGGCGACGCAAATCAAGTTTGGAACTTCGGGATGGCGGGCCGTCATGGCCGAAGAGTTCACGTTTGCGAATGTCGAGCGGGCGGTGCAAGGCATTGCACGCTACGTTTCATCGCAGAAACAGCAAGGGGCTAAGGTGATCGTGGGACGGGATCCGCGATTTCTGGGCGAAACGTTCTGCGGGATGGCTGCTGAGATTTTGTCGAAGCAGGGCATTACTCCGTTGATGATTACCGAGCCGGCGCCGACGCCAGCGATTTCGTATGCGGTGATTCAATCGAAAGCGGATGGGGCCATCAACTTCACGGCATCGCACAATCCGCCAGAATATAACGGGATCAAGTTTTCGACCCCGGACGGAGCGCCGGCGCTGCCTGAAGTGACGAGGGCGATCGAGGCGCAGATTGCGGCGTTTGATTCGAATCCGGAAACAACACAGACAGCTAGAGCAGAGTCGCAGTCGATCGATCCGCGGCGGATGTATTTGTCTCGGTTGCGGGAAATCGTGGATCTGGATGCGATCAAGAAGGCCGGGATCAAAGTCGCGTTCGATCCCATGTGGGGTGCGGCGCGCGGATATTCGGACGTGTTTTTGCGCGAGGCGGGTATACCGGTGGCAACGGTTCACGATACGCGCGACGTGCTGTTCGGGGGACACGCTCCGGAGCCCGAGGATCATCTGCTTGAGGATTTGCGGGTGAAGATGCGCGAGACTGGCGCGGCAATTGGCATTGCGACTGACGGCGACGCCGATCGTTTTGGGATTGTTGACGAGGATGGAACTTTTCTACAGCCGAACTACGTGATTGCGTTGCTCTTTGACTATCTGGTCGAGACGCGGGGGTGGAAGAACGGGGTAGGGAAATCGGTCGCGACCACGAATCTCATCAACGCGCTGGCGGAAAAGCACGGGATCGAACTGCACGAGACGCCGGTGGGTTTCAAATACATCGGGGAACTGATCAAGGCGGACAAGATTTTGATTGGCGGCGAAGAGAGTGCCGGCCTTTCGATACGGAAGCACGTTCCGGAGAAGGATGGGGTGTTGGCGGGGTTGCTGTGTTGCGAGATGGTTGCCCGAAGCGGGGCGTCTCTGGGAGCCCAATTGAAACAAGTATTTGCCAAAGTTGGTTCCTATTTTCCTTTAAGGGAGAACTTCCGCTTGACTCCGGAAGTGAAACAGAAGTTTACTGAGAAGTTACGTAGTGATCCGAGCGAGTTTCATGGCATCAAAGTTGCACAAGCGGTACGGACGGACGGATTGAAGTTAGTACTCGCGGATGGCTCGTGGGTGTGCTATCGGCTTTCTGGCACGGAGCCGGTCGTTCGCGTGTACAGCGAAGCGGGGAGCTTGGAAAGTCTCGCGAAACTAAGTCAGGCAGCAAAAGCATGGATTTTCGATTAGGACGATTGCGACTGGGACCACGGCCGAGGCTTGGGATTCTTCCTCGCCCGGAGGCAGGGTTTCGCGCGGCTGTGGATAAAGCAAGAGATCGAGCTTGGGATCAGGCAAAGGATCAAGGGCCTCGGGCTGAGGCGGCGGCGGCGCGACTCGTCGAGCAAACTCGACCAGTCTGGTCATGGCTGGTGCTGGAGTGGCGGCGGATTGGTACAGCGGCAGCAGTGGTTCTTATTTGCGGAGTGTTGATTCACGCCATGTTCGGCGCGAATGGGATGGTGATTTACCGGCAGAAGCGCGCGGAGATGCAGGCGCTCCAGACTGAGGTAGATCGGTTACAGAACGAAAACAACCGCTACGCCGACCAGATCAAATCGCTCAAGTCGGATCCGAATGCGATTGAGAAGGAAGCGCGCGAGCAGCTGCATTACACGAGGCCAGGTGAAGTCGTGTATGTGAATCCGGAGCCCGCACAAAAACCGCCGGTTGGCCGTGCCAAAAACGGCAAATGAGTAGAGTGGGGCGCTGATCTTCCAAGTCGCGGCGAAAAACTTCTACCTGCTGAGCTACCACCGCAAAATTGACCTCGCCTTCGACGTGTTCACCACGACGACGATCACTATCACCGAGCTACTGCGCGATGATTCCATGGGTACTATCGAGTGAACAACGATCGTTTACTGGCGCTTTGGACTCGGGCAGGCGTTGTGCGCGAAGAGCCTTCCACCATTGCAGCAAAGGTTTAACTTGAGCCTGGTAAGGCTTCAGACTCTTGCTGTCGAGAAATTCCATGTTCTGGTAGTTCCCCGCGCGGGCAACGCTGATGGTATACGGATGCGTATCCTGCATGATCAGCGGAGTAACGCCCTGCGGAACTTTCAGAGCGCGAAAATCCGGATTATCTAGAATTCCATTCAGCGAATTCCACTCAGTATCCGTGAGTGCGCCTTCAAAGACCTTACGATCAGTGTCCTTGCCATGATGGCGGCTGGCTTTTTCAGAGTGGAAGTGGTGATCACTAAATACCAGCGTGCAGTATTGGTCGGCGGACATTGAGCCTGGCATAACCTCCGAAAGAAGCAACCGAAGTGAGGGCGCGGTTGCGGTCTGGCAGAATCCAGAATTTACAAGCGAACCGGCTAGAACGAAGAAAGAAACCAATCGAACCCACGTAATCATTCTCATTTGGCAACACCCCGCGTCAGCCGATGTTCATTGGGACGCAATATTGTGGCTTCGAATCCTTGAAATCGGACTTGCTCTTTTTCTCGATGCCGTCGAACCACTTCAGAAGGGGATTAAGCGCTTTCTGAACCGGCGCGCCGTTGTCGACATAACTGTCCATTCCGCTCGTCGCATTGGTCTTGATGCGTTCCTTGATCGTGGTGAAGTGTTGGACGCTGCCAGCGCGGTCGATTTGTGCGTCGATGCTTTCAATCTCGCGTACGGTAACGGCATTATCGGGAAGGTCGGGCGGTTTCGGCGTGGCGATTTTTTTAACAGCCTCGTCATCAAGGATCGACTTGAGATGTTGTAGGTCATCGGTGCCTAGCGTCCCTTCGGCAGTCTTAACCTTGGGCTTGCCCAAGGTAGCCTCCTCCCGCTTCTCCAATACGAATTTGCCATCGCCCTGAACGACGAGGCACGAAAGTGAATTCGGATAGTTGAATACGTCGCCCGACTTACCATAGGTGATGCCATTCATGCCCTGTCCGTGTACGACGTTCGTGTCGAGATTCAAATACGCTTTAGAGCGCTGCATGCGGAGAAGTGCGGTCGAATCTTGGCCCGCGCCCAGGCTCGCCGACAGCAAGATGGCCAGAAGAGAAAGGGAAGGGAATAACCCTCTAAAGCGGAAGGGAGCCAACATGTTTCCTCCTATATGGTACGTGCGAATGCTCGACATAATATACTGCGCCGGCTGAAAATCGCTTATGAATTCTGTGGCGGGCTCCGCCCTTTTTCGGGGATTGCCATGGAGTGTGGTCTTTCTTGCTACTGTGATAGAGTTGAGCCGTTTGCAGATTTAGTGTGGGGTTGATGGGAGGCTGACATGCGGAAATCTCTAGGATTGTTACTTGCCGCTGGGTTTGTTTTGCTGATGACTTCGGTGTCATTTGCTGGCGACGCCCAAACCGTAAATGGGTGGGTTAGCGACTCGAAGTGTGGAGCGAAGGGGGCGAACGCGGGTGCTGAGGCCTGTACGAAGAAGTGCATTGGAGCGGGAGCGAGTCCTGTTGTCGTTACGGACAAAGATCAGAAGGTTCTGAACGTCGATAATCCGGATGCTCTCAAGGAGCACTATGGACATCACGTCGCCGTGACGGGCCACATCGATGGGGACAAGATCCACGTCGACAGCGTCAAGATGCTTTAGAAAAGAATTCGACTGATGACAAAGAAAGGGCGGCCGTAGATGCCGCCTTTATTTTTTGCATGATGTGAGTTCTCTTGAGAAGACCGCGCCCGTCGGCGTCTAACATTTTGCCTCGATCACCCCTATCGAACGACGCCTTCCAGGGGAGAACTGGCGGTGGCGTAAAGTTTGCGGGGCATGCGTCCCGCCATGTAAGCCTGGCGGCCAGCGATCACGGCATGTTTCATTGCTTCGGCCATCAAGACTGGTTCCTGGGCACCCGCGATGCCTGTGTTCATCAACACGGCGTCATAACCCAACTCCATGGCGATGGCCGCGTCGGAAGCGGTCCCGACGCCAGCGTCGACGATGAGCGGAACTCCTGTGATCAGTTCGCGCAAGATTTGCAAGTTGGCGGTATTTTGGATGCCCAGTCCGCTGCCGATGGGCGCGCCGAGCGGCATAACTGCGGCGGCGCCGGCATCAACCAGGCGCTTGGCAAAAACGATGTCGTCGGAGGTATAAGCCAATACGGTAAATCCCTCTTTGGCCAGGACACGCGTGGCTTCGAGCGTTGCCTGAACATCGGGATACAGCGTGGCCTGATCGCCAATGACTTCGAGCTTGATCCAATCAGAAAGTCCTACCTCGCGCGCGAGACGGGCAGTGCGAATCGTGTCATCTGCCGTGTAGCAACCCGCGGTGTTGGGTAGCAAAAAGTATTTGCTCGGATCAATGTAATCGAGCAACGATTCTTTGCTACGGTCGAGGTTGACGCGGCGCACGGCGACGGTGACCATATCGGCGCCGCTTGCTTCCAGTGCCCGTGCGGTTTCCTGAAAAGATTTGTATTTACCGGTCCCAACAATTAGACGGGAACGGAACTGCCTGCCAGCGATATGGAATGAGTCCGTCATTCATTTATTGTACGGCGACTGAGTGTCATCAACCAGATGATCGATCGATGGAGGGCCGTGCGCCGCGGCTCATCCGCCGGTTGCTTCCGCTTTGGCGTACATCTCGTCAATCTGGACGCGATAGCGATCTTCAATTCCTCGCCGACGTACTTTGAAAGTATGGGTCAACGTTCCGTCAGCGGCCGAGAGTTCTTCTGGGATCACAAGGACACGTTTCAACCGTTCGAAACGCGCCAGATTCTGGTTTAAATCTTCGATAATGCCTTCATAGAGCGCTTGAATCTTGACATTTGCAATCAGCGATTCTCGCGAATCGAAGTCAATTTGATTCGCTCGCGCCCAATCTTCGAGAGCGGGGAAGTGCGGCGCTATAAGAACGGCCGGAAACTTCCTTCGATCGCCGAAGACGACAGCCGTTCCGATAAGAGGATTCAGCTTGAGCGAATTTTCTATGGGCTGGGGCGCGATGAACTTTCCGCCGGAAGTCTTGATCAGATCTTTCTTGCGATCAGTAATGGAAAGGAAGCCGTCGAGATCGATTTCGCCGATGTCTCCCGTCTTGAACCAGTCGCCGACGAAGGCGGTTTGCGTGTCCTCTGGGCGCTGCCAATATCCCTTGAAAATCGAAGGGCCCCGCGCCAGCACTTCGCCGTCCTCCGCAATGCGCACTTCGACGTTCGGCAACGGCTTGCCGACGGTGCCTAGCCGGTGAGCAGTGGGAGTGTTCACGGCGATGACGGGGGAAGTTTCCGTCAGGCCGTATCCCTCGTGAATTGGAATGCCGATGTCCGCATACCATTCGGCCAATTCGCGGCCGAGCGGGGCGCCACCGGAAATAAATTCGTTTGCCTTGCCTCCCATGCCCGCGCGAACTTTGGAAAAGACGAGGCGATTCGCGATCTTCCAGTTGATCGTGGAAGGTGTGGCTCCCGCCAGAATTTTCTCGCGCTGACTACGCCCTACCGAGAGCGCCCAGCGATAGATTGCGCTCTTTGGAAAGCCAGCAGTCTTGAGAATCACCTGCTGCCGAATCTTTTCGTAAACGCGAGGAACCGCAATGAAAATGTCAGGGTGCACCTCTGCCAGAGCCGTCGCAAGTTGGGCGATGTCGGGGCAGTAGGCTAGGGTTACTCCGCGATACAGGAGAGCGAAATCGACGTGTCGTGCAGTTACGTGCGAGAGCGGGAGAAACGACACGCTGACTTCTTCTTTTGAGCCGAAGCCGAATGCCTCCATCGAGCAAGCGATATTCGAGGCCATGTTGCCGTGGGTCAACATGACACCTTTCGGAGTTCCGGTGGTGCCGGAGGTGTAAATGATGGTTGCGAGATCGTCGGGTCGGACCGCAAGCGCCTCGGCGTCAAATTGCGCATCGGGAGTGGTCGGACCCTGCAACAGGAGTCGCTGCATGTGGACGGCGTGCGCGGTCTCGACCGCGTCCATCACGAGAATTCTTTGGATAGGGGTATGGCGTTGGATGGTGAGGATTTTTTCGAGTTGCGCCTTGGTGGAAACGGCGATGAATCGGGCTCCGGAGTCGTTGAGAATATATGATGTCTGCTCGCCAGTTTGCGTAGAGTAGATGGGGACGGTGACGGCGCCGAGTGCCAAGGCGGCGAAATCGGTAATCGTCCATTCGGGGCGATTCTCGCTGAGGATGGCCACGCGATCGCCCCGTTGGAAGCCCCAAGACCGCAGCTCGCGAGCAATGCCAACCACGCCGCGGTAGACTTCTTCGGAAGAAATCGGTACCCAGCCCATGGAGCCGCGCTGCAACATTACGCGAGGGCGGTGACTGTCACGGACCGCAAATAAGATTTCGTTTAAAGTCTGAAGGCTCATCCGACCGATCAAGATCCCGCGAGCGAACAATCGAATCAATAATGCACAAACGTTGTACCGACATTGTACGCAGTCGGGCGCAGCGCGGTAAGAACAGTTTTGGGCAATCAAGTTCGACGCGGTGCGAGGTGTGGGTTTGGGAGGGCGGAGCGGGCAGCGCGTGTGTTATGCTTTTTGTGCGGGGTGGAGCAGTCTGGTAGCTCGTTGGGCTCATAACCCAAAGGTCGGTGGTTCAAATCCACCCCCCGCAACCAACGCAATCATAAGGTTACGGGCAATTGGGCACTCGCAGCGACTGTCCAAAACTGTCCAATAAGGGGAACTGGCACACAGTTCCCCTTATTTATTGAATGGAGACCTCTTGATTGGCAGGCCTTTGCAAGAGGCGTTGCACAATGGGCCGATTGGCCTTGCGCTTGGCCAAGGCCGAGGCGTTGCCGTACTGGTCCATTGTGGTTGAGACGTGCGCGTGTCGCATGAGTTTCTGCTGTACGCCCACGGGTGCTCCGGTCTCGTCCAGCCAAGCACGATATGTGTGACGGAACGTGTGAAACCCGATCCTGCCAAGTCCCAATTTCAGACCTGTAGGAACCATGTAGTCGGTGCGCATCGAGTCGGCATGATACGGTCGACCCGTCACCGGGCTCGGGAAAAGCCAGTGCTCTTCGGTATCGAGACAGAGCGCTTGCCATTTCTTGAGTTCGAGGATAAAGCCCCGTTCGATTGGAACCTCGTCCTGCGAATACTCCGTCTTCAACTTGTTGAGCCGCTTTCCGACCGCTGATCGTTGAACCAGAACCACCGATCGCTTGAAATCGAAATCCGTCCAGCGCAAACCCAGGATTTCGCTGATTCGCAAACCGAAACACAGGCCAATTAGTACGATGGTTCGAAAGGGCTGAACCAGCGCGTCGAGCATTTGCCAAGCATCCTTTACCTGGAGAACACGAGGACGCTTCTTGCGCTTGCTGATGCCCTTCACTTCGACCAAGTCCATGGGGTTTCGTTCCACATTCAGCAATTCCCAAAGCATCGCTTTGTCGAAGAGACGATACATCAGGGACCGAATATGTCCCTTGTACTTGGGCGAGAGGACGAGCTTGCGAAGCCAATCCTGTACCAAAGCGGGCCGAACGTCTTCGAGACAGACGTCGCCCCACTTGGGTCGGATGTGTTGGCAAATCATACTTCGGTAGGAGGCTAGAGTATTGTGAGTGATTTGTTCGGCGTCCTCTTCCTGTTTCTGATCGAGCAGGAAACGGTCGAGGATGCCACAGAAGAGAACCGGATCTCGGCGCAAGAGCCCATCGTTGATCATCAGCCGCATGCCTTCCGCTGCTTTCAAGGCGTGGGCCTCCGTCTTGTACTTTTCGACGGTTCCGACGGTGAACCCCCTTCTGGTCCTGCGACCGTCTGAAGTCGGTTCCCACCAACGATAGAGCCATACGTCCGGTCCTGTTACGCGTTTGTTGATCTCAACACTACCGTACTGATACCGCGTTCGCTTAGCCAATGTAATCTCCTTGGGGTTGGCGACGCGGGTGGCTGCCTGAGATTACCTGAGAACGAAGCCAATGGTCTAGCTCCGAGAGATAGAAATGCCAGCGCTTCCGACCTGTCCCAACGGGATGCGCGGGAAGCGAGCCCTCACGAGCCTTGCGGAGCACCGTCTTCGGATGCAGGTTGAGGAAACGTGCGGCGTATTGTTGGTTGACCGGTGCTTCCCGAACCGAGCGTAACCGCTCGCGTGGGGGAATTCGAGTGGGCTGGGTCGACATAGAAGCCTCGCTGCAATGCGGTTCGTCGCGCAATTGGATTTTGCGCGGAACCGACGCTTTCGGCTAATTTGCTTTGTTTCCTCGACCGTGTCCAACAACTTCTCGTCCGCGTGATATTCCTGCCGGGAATATCAGACAGCAATAACCCGATTTCTCATGCCACATTTCGTTGAGCAAATCACGTCGCGGACGCAGAGCAGCTGTTTGAGAAGAACTGAGTCAAGCAGAGATTGGCAGCCTTATCTGCTTGATCGGCAGGGACTTGGACGCAGATTTGCGAGCAGAGTGATTACGCGTCCGGCACCAAAATGGTATCTCGGGGCCTCATAATCGGACGCCTTCCTTGTATCGGTGCCCGGGTCGTATTTGCCGACCAATCGCTTTCTCAGGAAGATTCCTTGCCGAAGCTACCGGGCCGGAAGGCGCAATTTACTTGGTCGCGACGCCGTACTCGCCTGTTATTCCTCCCAAGAATAACAGAGTGACGAGAAGTTGTTGGACAGCGCGATTGAGCGCGGTTAGTTTTGCGCCACACGCAGCAGATTTTAGCTGCTCCTGGAGGCGCAAATGTCATCACGTTCGTTTCAAGTCCGTCTTATCCGCCCAGTCCAGCCCCTTCCTCGGTCGAAGTGGGCGCGTCCAACCGCGGCTCTCCTAACCCTGCTTTTTCTCATGCCTGTTGCCGCTCTAGCGCAGGGCGGTTCACCGTTCGACACCGGATTTACCGCCATCCAAACCCTTTTCACCGGCACGATTGCGAAGGTTGCAAGCCTGGTCGCCATCGTGATCGGCGGCTACGGATTCGCGCACGGCGAACCCGGCGCAAAGAAGGCGCTCGCCGGCGTTGCCGCCGGAACGGGCATTGCCGTTCTTGCCGTCAATGTCCTGAGCTGGCTCTGGGGCGTTTAGCAACCGTCCCACGTCCCAGTGTCCCAGACTCTTCATTCAACACGTTTAGCTAGGCGAGGGGCTTATGACAGACAAAACACGACAAGCATCGCACAAATCGGGTCTTCAAGAGCCTGCATAAGCCCCTCACCTATCTGGGCGTGGAGCGCACGCTGTTTTACTTCGTCTGCGTCGGCGCGGTTGGCGCGTTCAATCTCTTCAATTCCATCCTGGCCGGGATCGCCGTGTTCATCGGTGGTTTTGCCTTCGGTCATTGGGTCACGAACAGCGATCCGGCGTTCCTCCGCATTCTGGCCAAGTCCGAGCGCTACAAGCTGCGCTATGACGCGGCCAAGCAGTTCATCCCCCGCGTGGAGGTGTTGTGATGCTGCGTCTCGATAAGGTCATCAAGCCGTGGAAAGAAAGTGCGGCACTGAATGACCACATCAACCTGTACGGGTTCTGGAATGAGACGGCCTTCCTCACTAAGAGCGGCGATGTCGGCATGGTGCTCAGTGTTCCGGGCGTGGACTACGAAAGCCTGGACCGCTCGGAGCAGGAGTATGCGGTCAAGCGGCTGGAAGCGGCGCTCAAAGCGTTCGGCCCAGGCTTCCATGTCTACCAGTATCTCTTCAAATCGAACCGGCCCGAGATACCGTTCGCCAGATACGACGACCCGATTGTGGAAGCGGCCATCGAGCAGCGGCGACAGTTCTTTGAGGCGAAGCGCGACCATCTTTATCAGGTCGAGATCTTCTACTGCATCGTGCTCGAAGGAGCGCGATCGAAGACCGGCGTGGGCGCGGCGTTCGCTCGCCTCTTCCGCGATCCTGCCGGCGCGGTTGGCGAGCTGAAGGCGCAGTTCACCAGCAACAGCATGAAAACGTTGTTGCGCTCGCAGATCGAGCACGATGTTGCGGCGCCTCGAGCAGCGCGTGCAGGCATTCATTCGGCAGCTTGCCGACTTCATGCAGATCGAGGTCTTGGATCAGCAGGGACAGTTCACGTTCTTTCGCCGCTTGCTCAACTACGACGACTGGCGCATTGCCGGCAAACCGCAGTCCACGCAGTTTCTCGACTATCAGGTCGTGAACTCGAACATCGAAGCCGAACGCGATCATCTGCGCGTCGGCGATCACATCGTCCGCGTGCTGACGATGAAAGAGGCCATCACCGAGACGCGGCCCCTTGGTGCTCGATGCGCTGCTGAAGATCCCAGCCAACTTCTACGTCGTCACGGAGTGGACGCCGCTCGCGGCGGACAAGGCCCGCAAGGAAGTCAACAAGCGCCGCCGCCACTTCAATATGTCGAAGACCGGCTTTGTCTCGCAGATGGGCAACGACGCGACGAAGACGAATCCGCGCGATGTGCTGGTCGACGAATCGAAGCAGGCCGACATCGAGAACCTCGGCGACTGCCTGCGCGCCCTGGGCGACGGCCAATCGCTCGGCGACTTCTCGCTCACCATTGTTCTGTACGGCGCTCGAAAGCCGGAACTTGGACCAGCTCGTGGGCGAGTTCACTGGCGTCTTCACCAACGCCGACGGCAACCTGTTCTCGAAACCTACAACCAGCTCAACGCCTACTTCGCCACGGTTCCCGGCAACTATGCGCTCAATCTCCGCAAGCTGTACCTGCTGAACACCAACTACGCCGACCTGTCGTTTCTGTTTACGATCCTGCCGGGCGAGAAGACGAACGCGCATCTCGGCACGGAGTACCTGGCGGTGCTCGAAACCGACAACAGCACGCCGTACTTCCTGAACCTGCACAACGGCGAGGTCGCGCACACGCTCATCCTCGGGATGACCGGGTACGGGAAGTCGCTATCTTTGCAATTTCCTGCTGCAAAATGCGCAGAAGTACGCGCCGCTGACCTTCATCTTCGACATCGGCGGCAGCTTCCAGTCGCTCACGACGATCTTCGGCGGCACGTATCTGAACGTCGGCCAGGAGTCGCGCGACTTCACCATCAATCCGTTCTCGCTGCCGCCGACGCAAAGAGAACCTGCAATTTCTCTTCAGCTTCTTCCGCGTGCTGATCGAAGGCAACGGACAGCGTTACCGGCTCGACTTCAAGGAAGAGCGCAAGCTGTGGGATGCCATCGAGCGCATGTACGTGCTGGAGCCGGAGCAGCGCACCGTCTCCAACTTCGCCAACATCATCGGCGAGTTGAAGGAGCGTCTGCATCGCTGGACACGCGGCGGGCAGTACGGCTTCCTCTTCGACAACGCCGAGGACACGCTTTCGTTCTCGCCGCTTCCAGACCTTCAACTTCCACGGCTGGGGCGATGCGCCGGATGTCCTGGAGCCGCTGCTGTTCTACGTCCTGCATCGGGCCGCAACGAGATCGCCGACCCGACGAAACTCGCCACCTTCAAGATCTTCCTGCTCGACGAGGCGTGGCTCTTCATCAAGAACGAGACGATCCGCAACTACGTCGTGCAGGCGCAGAAGACCTGGCGCAAGCACAACGCCGCGATGATCCTGGCCACGCAGTCCATCAAGGAGCTTGAGGAGTCGGGGATGTTGCAGATTGTCTCCGAGAGCTGCCCGACGAAGATCTTCCTCGCCAACCCGGAGATGGACCGCGAGGTGTACCGCGAGGCGTTCCACCTGAACGACACCGAGCTTGGACCTGATCGCCGGACTTGTCCCGCCCGGCCAGATGCTCATCCGCAAGGCGCAGACCTCAAAGAAGGTCCAGTTGAACGTCGATTCCGTTTCGCACTGGATGGCGACCAACAACGCCCGCGACAACCTGAAGAAGCGCGATTACTTCGAGCGATTCGGCATTGCCGAGGGCTTGCGCCGTCTCGCCGAAGACTATCCCATTCCGGCCTCGCACGCTGGCCGCGTCAACCGTCTACACACCAACCACTAAGGAGCTACAGTATGCAACTCGTCAAACTCATCGTTCATCGCCTGGCTTCGCCGTTGCGCTTCCCATCGCTCGTGCCGTCGCGCAGGAGGCGTCGGCGCGCACCGTGCAGTATCACTCGCAGGACATCGTGCCGATCCGCGCCAAGGTGAAGTACACGACCCTGATCGAAGTGCCGCCGACCGAGAAGATCATGGAGGCCGCGACCGGCGACAAGGACTTCTGGATCGTCGATGTGGTCGGCAACTTCTGCTTCGTCCATCCGGCGAAAGCAGGCATCAGCTCCAACCTGAATCTGATCACCGACAAAGGCAACATCTACAGCTTCACGTTGCAGGACATCTCCGGCGTCTGCCGGACGAGCCGGACCTGAAGGTGATCGTCGAGCCCGCCGACCGCTCCTCCATTGTGGCGGCGAGCGGCCCGGCGCAGTTTGTGCCCGCCGCGCAGCTGGAGCAGTCGAAGCAGCAGCTCGCCGCTCTGCAATCGCACGTCGAGCAGGCGGTGGACGAGTACAAGAGCGCCTACCCGACTGCAGCTCAAGTTCGACTACAGCTACAAGGCCAACGAAGCGCCCTTCGACATCCAGTCGATCTATCACGACGACAAGTTCACCTACATCAAGACCAATGCGCCGGAGAAGTTCAGCGTGTACGAGATGAAGGACGGCAAGCCGAACCTCATCACCTATGACCTCCGCGAAGGAACCTACATCATCCCGAAGGTGATGGACACGGGATATGTCGAGCTGGGCAAGAAGCGGATGGACTTCACGCGGAAGGGATAACCGCCATGACCGAGAACGATCGTCACTCCACAGATCCGGCACGCATGCCGAACCGCAGGTCGAGCCGACACTGCGCGGCCTATTAGCGCAGCCCAAGGGCGTCTTGCAGAAGAACCTCAAGACGTTCGTGTATCTTGGGCGCGGCGTTGCTCGTGATCGTGGCGGCGCTCTTCAGCTCCACCGGCAAGAAGACGCCCGCGCAGCAGGCCGCCGCGAAAGGGCAGCCACCGCAGCCCATGTTGCAGGACAACACCGACAACAACGTGCAGGACTTGAAGAACCAGCTTCAGGCCGAACGCCAGAAAGAGCAGCAGGCGGCAATGGCCACCGCTGCCAGGACAAGATCCGGCGCTTGCCGTCTGCGACGCCCGCGCAACAGGCCGCCGCCGCGGCCTATCGGCCCAAGCGGCGAGCCGCGCCTACTTCCTGCGGTCCTGGCCGGCCCTGCGGGCAAGCCGCAGCAAGGCAGCCAGTGCAGCCGCAGCTTACTCCCGAGCAGCAGCAGGCGCAGCTGCATCGCCGCGAAGGAGCGCGAACGGGCCGACGACTCCCGCTTCGCTTCCAATCTTGTGTACTCCCGTCCGGCCGAGCAACAGCCACAGCAGCCGCAGCCCCAAGTCAGACGATGCCCGCCCAGTATGACCATGCCGAGCGCGCAGGCAAAGACGAATCTCGTTGCCCACAGCGCTGCAGGAGAACAGGCAGAGACACGCGGAGGCTACAAGCGGCCTCTCGAAGCGAACATCGATTCAGCCATCGGCCAGCCCTATCTCGTCTACGAAGGTTCGGTGCTCGACACGGTGCTTGATGAATCGCCTGGACGGCGACGCCGTAGGGCCGGTCAAGGTCCTTGTCTCCAATCCCTTCTATTCGCACGACCACCAGCACGTCATCATCCCCGAGGGAACGGTCGTGCTGGGCGAGGCGAAGAAGATCGGAGCGGCAGGCTTCGGCCAGCAGCGGCGCATGGCCGTCGTCTTTCACCGCCTGATTATGCCGGACGGCTACTCCGTCGATCTCGACCAGTTCCACGGCCTCGACCAGATCGGCGAGGAAGGGCTAAAGGACAAGGTCAACAACCATTACCTCGAAATCTTCGGCACCTCGATCGCTTTGGGTGTGATTGCCGGCGCCGGCGAGATCACGCAGGGCGGCGGCACGATCACCGCCAGCGGCTCCCAGGCATTCACCAACGGCACTGCGGGCCAGCGTCTCGCAGTCCGCGACCACCATCCTGGACCGCTTCATGCAGATACCGCCCACCATCACCATTCGCGAGGGCCACCGCGTGAAGGTCTATTTCACGCAGGACATGCTTCTGCCTGCGTATATCCAACCACACCATTCCCCAGACGTTTTAAGGAGGCTTCAATGCGAATCATTGCTCTCTCTTTTCTGCTCCTGTCGGCTCTAGCCCTTGCGGGCTGCGAGAGCAAAGCTGACAAGGTGAAGCGTTGCAGGATGAGTACAACGCCGAATATCCGGCATATGCGAAAGCATGTCTCGACGAAGACACCTCCGGAGCCGCACAGACTTCTGACTGGAGAAAGGCTGACCGCAGAACAGACGGCGGCTCTCGAAGCCAAGAGGAAAGACCGAGAGGTGCGGTGCAAGCCAGAGGCTGACCGTCTTGCGGAGATCCAGAGAGAGATTCTTGCCGCAGCAGCAGTAACGCCGTATCGCGGCAAGAGAAACGAGCAACCACAAACCATCAACCACTAACCATCAACCACAAGCGAAAGGACACACAATGAAGAAACTGATCGTTACCGCACTCGCCCTCGGACTTGCCGCAGCGTTCGAACCCGCAGCGCTCGCGCAATTCGGTTCCGGCATCGTCTACGACCCGACGCAATCGGCCCACGCCATTACGCAGATCGAACACGAAGAGCGATCCATCTCCAACCAATTCCAGCAGATCGAGCATGGACAACAAATCTTCAGCAACACCGTCAAGATTGCGACGACGGCGTTGCAGGCCTACAACGTTGCCAAGCAGCAATACCAACTCGTGCACCAGATGATTCTTGCGCCGTCGATGCTTTATCAGCGGTTCTTGTCTCCCGCGACCGACCTGAGACTGCTGCAACAAATCTCGAACACCTATGGCAATTCTATGGGGTGGCTCAACTCCGCGAACACCGGAACCGGGGCCGCAGCCTCCTACCAGCAGGTAAGCGTGCCAACTACGACCAGCGAAATTCCTGGCTACCTCACCGCCAGTGTTGCCGGCCAACTACAGATTGCGGCGCAGGGAGCCACCGTTGACATCGGCGATTCCGTCATGACCAACAACCTGCAAATGCTCGGGACGATGCGCGCCAATCAGGCCGCGAGACAGACTGACATCGCTAGCCTGGAGAGCGCCACACAAAGCCAAGATGCCACACAGCAGACCATCATGGCTACGCTTCAGCGCATCAATCAGGCCCTGCTCTTGCAACTGCGAACCCAGCAGGACGCGAACCAGATGAACGCCAATCTCGCCCTGCAGCAGATCGTTGCCCAGAAGCAGCAGCAGGACGCGATGAAGTCGGCATTCCGCGACTCATCGGGATACGAAACCTACTACAACTCCAACGTCGCCACGACCAGCGGCGGCGCGGCCAATCTCCTTACGCAAGCCTACTGAATCGTCGCAAGCGAACGGATTTAGAACAACCTGGAAGCCAGTACGAAACGGAAGAACGGAGGTGAGAAACATGGGTACAGGTCTCTTCGACTTTATCGCTCAGGGGTGCCAGTCGCTCGCAGCCACGGTGGCGCCCTCGGTTACCGCGATGGGGATTCACATCGTCCTGGCGCTGGCAACCATCATGCTCGTCTGGTTCGGCGTACAAGAGGCGCTTGCATCGGCGCACGGAGAGGCCGGGTTCAGCATGGGGAGGTTTCTCAACCTCTTCATGCTGCTCACCTTCGCCTACGTAATGGTGAACTATTACGACAGCTCGATCCCCGGCCTTGGCTTTTCCATCAAGGGCTTCATCGACGGCGGCACGACCAATCTTGTGAACCTCATTGGGGCGGACGGTTCGACCACGATGCTGAACGAGATCCATGCAGCATCGTCG
Organism: uncultured Acidobacteriaceae bacterium; assembly: GCA_963846085.1. GTDB lineage: Bacteria > Acidobacteriota > Terriglobia > Terriglobales > Acidobacteriaceae > Acidiflorens. Next base: position 278,312 of record CAWJUN010000002.1, read on the forward strand.
AAGACGGGGCCGTCGCTGCTGACCAGCATTATGTCGCCCTATTACTCGATCGTGTACTTTGTCGTGCAGTTCCTTTTGGCGTTGCTCGCGGCCATCGTTTCGGCCATCCTGGCCTACGGCGCAATCGCGGCAACCATCATCGGATTGCTCGGGCCGATCTTCATCCCATTTCTTGTCTTCGACAAGCTCGATTGGCTGTTCTGGGGATGGCTCAAGGCGTATTTCGGGTTCAGCTTCTACAAGGTCATCGCCGCCGCCACGATGAATGTGTCTGTCTCATGTGCTCACCAACTATTACATCCAGCTTGGACAGAGCATTTCGGACCCATCAACGATCGTTCAGACGTTGCCGCTTCTGATTCTTCTCGTGCTGGTCAACGTCTACATCCTCTTCAAGATTCCGGCCATGTCGCACAGCCTATTCGGCGGCGGTGGCGGGCACGGCGGTGGTCTGGGCTTCGTGGCAATGGCGGCACGGGCCGTGCTGTAACCCGCAGTAGAAAAGCGAGAAACGAGGCCAGAAATGAACGCAGGAACAAAAGCGATGAACGCAGAAACGAAAGCCACACCGGAGATCACCCGCGCCGCGGAACGCTATCTGGAACAGTATGGCGATCCGCTGGTGATGAACACCTACCTAAAGGTGACCATCCTTGTGCTCGCCGCGGTTTGTTTCGCGCTGGCGGCGCTCACCTTCAAGAGCCAGAAGGCGCTCGCCGACATGCACCCGATGATCGTGCGGATCAACGACGTGGGCCACGCCGAAGCCATCGACTATCGCAATTTCCAATACCGCCCGCAGGAGGCGGAGAACAAGTATTACCTCACGCGCTGGGCGGAACTGTATTTCAGCCGCAATCGCTTCACCATCGAGCGCGACCAGACCAACTCTCTTTACTTCCTCAATAGCGACGTGCAGCGCGCCGTAATCGACCAGGAACGCAAGGACAACATCATCCAGACTTACATCAAGGACAGCACTCTTCCGTATGTCGATGTCGAGATCAAGAACGTCATCCTTGACGACCTGCGTCAGTCGCCCTATTCGGCGCGCATCGAGTTCGAGAAGGTATACACCAATCCGGCGGATCATACCGAACTCAAGCGGGAGCGATGGACAGCCAGCGTTACCTATGTCTTCCGCGAGAACGTGAAGAACAATGAGCTGGCCGTCAATCCTCTCGGCTTGACCATCGTGCGCTTCCGGGCCGACCAGGCGTTCAGCTAGGGACGAACCGACCATCCCAGAGGTTTTTTATGTCATTTCTTGCTGCCAATCCGGCTGGCTTTTCCTACCTGTATGAATGCATAAGTGAAATGAAGAAGGGTTCTCGAAGCGGCTACGATGCTGAGACCGGCGAAGAAAGCGCCGGCTCAGAAAGCTCACTTGGAGAACCCCATGAATACCCCTCACTATATCGGATTCGACGTTCACAAGAAAACCATCAGTTTCTGCGTCAAGACAGCGGCCGGCGAAATTCTGGAAGAAGGCGTGGTGGTGTCGCAACGCCCCGCCCTGCAGCAGTGGGCTATGGCGCGGCGGCAGCCCTGGCGGGGAGCGCTGGAGGCGACCCTGTTCAGCGGCTGGATCTACGACACGCTGAAGCCTTACAGCGCGCAGTTGGAGATGGCGCATCCCGCGAAGATGAAAGCCATCAGCGCGGGCAAGAAGAAGAGCGACAGCATCGACGCTCGCACTATCGCCGATCTGGTGCGCTGCAATCTGTTGCCCGCTTGCTATGTGGCGGCTCCGCGAATCCGCGAGTTGCGGCGCCTGTTGCGCTACCGCAGCCTGGTGGTGAGCGAGTCGGTGCGCATGAAGAACAAAATGGCCGGACTACTCATGGAGACCGGCGCCGTCTACGTGAAGGAGAAGCTGCACGGCAAGAAATACTTCGCCAGTCTGCTGGAGGAACTGGAAGAGGTGCCGGAGTCGGTGATCGATCTGCTGCGTACGAGTCGAGGCGCGCTGGAGATGTTCGAGAGCACGCAGCGGCGGCTGGTGCGGGAGTTGCTTGCCGATCCCGAACTGGCCGAGCGGGTGAAGCGATTGATGACGATTCCAGCCGTCGGAGAAATCACCGCCCTGACCTGGGCGCTGGAGATCGGCGATGAGTCGCCGTTTGCGATCGACATCCTCCAGTTCCATACCCAGAATCCCGTGTCGGCCAGCAACCGGACTCCAATCGCCGATGCGCTGACCCGCGCGAGACAGCAATATCAGAATCGCTTTATCGCGATAGGAACCGGCGCTGTCGATCAGTTTCTGAATCGCCGCGGGCTCTAGGATCTTCGGGAGCGTTCTTGGAACACGACGGCGGAATCCGTCACGTTGCCTCTGGCGCGCCGGCAGGTCGCGCCCGACCATCCCGTGTCGCAGCTCCTCGGTGAGAGGGTTTCCGGAGGCTGGGTTGATGCGACCTTTCCACGGACCTCGCCCGTCTTCGGTATCGCGGCGAATGCAGTACTCAAAATAGGACGCAAGCACGCTAAGCCGATGGTTGATCGTGCGTGGCTGGCGCGGCTTCTGCGTACCAAGTGCGCCGACAGCACCCTGCTTCGCGCCTTGCGCGAACTCGGTGATGTAGCTGCCAACGATCTGACGCGTGACGCGGTCGGGATCTCCTCCCGGGGCTTGCAGCCAACTGAAAAAATGCGCGAGGCCCAACGCGTAAGCGCGCTGCGTGTAGACAGAACAATCGCGCAAGCTTAGCTCCGTTAGAAACTGATCGCACGAGCCAACGCCGGCCTCGTTCGAGTCACAAACACGGAATGAGATGCCGAATCGTTCGGTTTTTCGTAGGACGCTGTAAATCGACATAGCAGCCATCTTCGCTTGACCGCTATCGAGAAGTACATCTACAGGCGGGATCGATCGAGCGCGCAGAGGCTCGGCCGCAAATCACGAGATAAGACGTTACTCAGACCGAAGGCAAAGAGCTTCCAACGTTGACCGAAGTCAATGGCGACGTGAGCGCATACCGCGAACGACTCTTCAAGTTCGTTGAAGCGCAAAGCGTCGAGCTTAGTTTCTCCGAGAGAATTGCTCCCGCCAAGGGTCTCTCGTATGGCGGGAGGATCACGCTGCTTTCAGGGATGCAACCCGCTGAAGAGTTTTCCACGCTAACGCACGAGATCGCCCACGAGATGTTGCACCGTGGCGACCGCCGCACCCTGACCACCAAGCAAGTCCGCGAGACCGAGGCCGAAGCCGTGGCCTTTGTGGTCTGCCAAGCAATCGGGCTTGAGACTGGAACTGCATCCGCCGATTACATCCAGCTCTGGCATGGAGACGCCGATCTTCTGCGCGAGAGTTTGGAAGCCGTCCAACAGACCGCTGCTGTGATTCTCGGGGGCATTGCCCCCGAGCCGGCGGCGGTTGCCGCTTAACCCAACACAAAACTCTAGCTCAAGAACAACCGTGCGGGTCGTCATGCCCGACGTGTGACGGCCACAACCCAACCACTACCGAGGAACAAAACAATGAAAAGGAGAATGGTCATGCAAAACGCGCAGAACAATGCAACCAGTAACGAATATCGAAGCGTTCCCATCAGCATATTGGTGGAGTCCGCTACCAACCCGCGCAAGCGATTCGACGAGAAGAACCTCGAAGAACTGGCCGCGAGCATGAAAGCGCAAGGGATTCTCGCCCCTCTTCTGGTGCGGGAATTAGAGGAAAGCAAGTACGAAGTTGTCGCTGGGGCACGTCGCCTCAGAGCAGCGAAGCTGGCGGAACTCGAAACCGTTCCCGTCCGCGTGGTCAAACTGACGGATGCGGAGTCCATCGAGGCCCAGGTAGTCGAGAACCTGCAACGCGAGGACATCCACCCGCTTGAAGAATCTCTCGGCTTCAAGTCGCTCTTGCAACTCGGAGAACCGACCTACACCATCGCCAGCATCGCGGCCCGAGCGGGTAAGAGCGAGGCTTATGTGCAAGGACGCATCAAGCTGGCGGACTTGATTCCATCCGTGGCCGAGGCGTTCCTGAAAGACACAATTGCCATTGGCCACGCACTCTTGATCGCCAAACTGCCGGATTCTCAACAACAGGAAGCCTTCAATGCGGCCTTTCGCGGCATGTGGACGACCGATGGCAACAGCCAAGTGCTCATCCCCGTGCGCGAACTTGCGGTATGGATTGAGTCCAACATCCTGCTACAACTGGCATCTACCCCGTTCGACGAGCAGGACGAAACCCTCGTTCCCGCAGCAGGCTCGTGTAGCAATTGTCCCAAGCGGACAGGCTTTAACAAGCTACTTTTTGCCGACGTGCGCAAGGACTCTTGTACTGACCCACAATGTTTCCGGGCCAAGATCGACGCCCATGTGTCGAAGACGCTCGAAACCAAACCCCAACTCGTGCAGATTTCCTCCGCTTGGAACACCCGAGAAGGCGCTCCGCTGGGAAAGAACCGTTACGTGGAGCTTGAAATCAAGAAGGCCAAAACTAACGGCACAGGTTCCAAGGTTGCCCCTCAACAGAAGCCATGCCAGAAGATGACCGAAGCAGTGGTCATGGACGGTGGAAGGCGAGGAGAACTGGTTAAGGTCTGCGCCGATCCCTCGTGCCGGGTGCATCATCCCGACACACCCTCACCTGAGCAAGTTGCCAAGGAACGGTCTGAGGAACGCAAGCGCATCGAAAAGGAGAAACTTGCCATTACGACTCGCCATCGTATCTTGGCTACGATTCTCCAACGCGCATCGGCTCCGTTGAAGAAGGCCGACTTGCTGGCCGTTGCCCATTACATGATCGGCCACCTTTCCTACAGCCAGGTCCCGGCTCTAGCGAAGCGGCATAAGGTAGAGGCGAAGAAGGACTCTGCGTCGGCACAGGAGCTTCTGGCCAAGCAAGTGGACACCTATAACGAGTCGGAACTTTGCAAGCTGCTTTTGGAAACCAGCCTGCTGGATTCGGCTTATCAGCGATCCAGCGGAAGCCACGACGACGTTCTTATGGACGCCGCGAAACGCAACCGAGTAGACACTGAGAAACTCCAAAAGGCCGTTACAGACGAATTTGCAGCGAAACGAGATAAAAAGACGAAGGCCAAAGCAAAGCCGAAGACCCGCAAGACCGAAGCATAGGCCCAGCACGGTGCAGATATTCTGGCGGAGTGCGAATTTGCACTCCGCCATTGTTTATTGATTCGAGTCCGGCGCAGCGGTGTCACCGGTCTATTGCCCGTTGAATCTTCCTTGTTGACCGCAAAGTGGCCTCGGACGGCTTCCGTAACCTATCCACACAGGCTAAGTTGCGGCGTTGGGCGTTTCGATACCGAATTGATTTGCGTACGCTCCGTTAACCGCTGCAAGCCGCCGAACCTCATCGCCTAAGGACAAATAGTCGGCGGCACCACTCACTCGTCGAGACCCATCCAAAGAAGAAACTCAATGCTCAATAGGGGCGTAGGCTTGAATCTATCCCTCATCCATTCTTGGCATTTGAAATACTCGTCGTAATCGAATTGACTCCATGGTTTACTCGGCAGATCAAAACCGTACCGGGTAAGTTCTCCAAGCACGATGCTATCTATGGGAGCATGGCACAGCGTATACGCAGGACCGAACCCTGGAATATGCTCCTCACCCACAGTGAAGATGTACTTCAGGGTCATGTTGACCCATTTCTGCGCCTGCCCTGCGTGAAAAGCGAACGTGTCCCCGTAAACGCCGCCCAGACCGTCGCATGTCTTCCTATGCCAATCATCGAAATCGCTTTGCGCCATCGGTTTGTCTAGTCTTGCCTTAAGCGTCGTCAATGCATCCGTCAGAGCGCTCTCCGCTTTGGTGTGCAGCTCGTCACCGTTGGGCAATTCTCTGATTCCCCTTAAGGTGCGATTAAAATCCCCATAGGCGAGGCTTACGCACGCCGACAGGCTGATTTCCCTGCCGAAGATTAGGCGCAATAAGTATTCCTCGTAATGCTTGGTGAGCTTTGAGAATGGCGTCATGTGTTCTCCCACTGTCCCCATGTGCGGCTGCTAGCCCACTCAAGAACATCCACGATGAGCTGTCGTTTTCAGTTCACGAACCATCGCCAAGAAGTGTTTGATTCTCGTGCCGAGAATCAGACGCGACCTACGTCTATTCTCGGTGGCGATTGCGACGAGCGGGCCTCGCATTGCTTTTCTGGAGATCTGAAATATTCCCCCGCCACTGACACCCTGGAGCTTAGGTGGACTGGCGCGTCTACCTTCGACCCGGATCTCCTTATGATCAAAGTCGAGCAATATGTGATCTGACTTTGACATCCGCTCCTTTAGGTACTCGGCAGCATCTACCGGCTGTGTCGACAAGCGAAAGGACTGTTGGTGAATCCGACGCTCTGCCTTGGAGATCTTCACTTGCGTCCTCGATGCAGAATAGCCGAGAACGAAATAGAAAGACCGAACATCATCTTGGTCGTCTGGTTGATCTTCTTGATCGATTTCTGCGCCAGCCAAAAACACATGGTGCTGGAAGGCCCCCAAGCGACGTGCCGCCAGAGCCAGCACACCAACATCGAGATCGTTCGCACCTCCCGAGAATTTCAGATGCGCTGTACACGGCGGTAACGGTTGCAACTTCCCGCCCCTTCCTTCAGAAGGAGCAAAGAGCGTTGCGGAGCCGGCGTTTCGAATTACGTGTGCTGCCGTAAACGCATAAAACTCCGAATCCAAGCGCACGAGGACGCAAGAACCAATTCTGTCGGGTAGCCCGTCACGATAGATGAACAAGGGCACCACGGATTCCTGCAGGCGTTCGGTTAATAGCCGTTTCTCTTCCTCTTTTCGTGCTGACGCTTCATCTAGAATTGTCTGAAGGTCGATACCACGCTGATGCGCTAACGGCTCCATCATTACCGTAAGCTCGCGGACAGCGCTGCGTAGCGAACGCCCCTGATCTCTTCGCTCTTTGGCGAAATCGATTCTTTTCGACATCTCTCCCCGAAATACGCAGCCGTGCGCCAGGGCAAATTACTCGGCGTAGAATTCCTATACTACCCAGAAAGCAGGAGGAGGTGATTTTATGCTTCTGCTTTCTGATGTTTCTGCCGTTATTGCAGGCGTCGCCTTGGCAATTCAACCTTACGACCGCCGCCGCAAGTAGTTCCCATCCCGACCGGCTCCGACCGGCATCTCACAAAGGATTTGCTTCACCCCTTTCGTGCGCAGCGGCTTGGCGTTAAACTGTTGTGCAAATTCGGCTTCCCACCTACCGATCTAAGGCGACACAGCGGGACACGGAGCAGTCGTGGAGCAAACCTTTTCACAGAGCGAGCTTGAGGCCATAGCAGCGGCACTCGGCGACACGTCCGAGGGGCTGTCCGGACCAGAGATAGGCCATATTCTGGCCTCGCTTAAGATGTCCGACCCGACGCCGACAATGACTAAATGGAAGCGATTGCATAACGCTTTTGTCGAGCGTCAGAACTATAGCCAAAACCGACGGGCAATTGTCCAATTCATTCGCGAAGCAATGAAGCCAGAGCGATACGCGAGACAGCCCGAACGGTTCGAGCCAATGCGCGCTAGTCTCAATCGCGCGTTGGCGTTTTCGGGTATGGCCGTTAGTGCCGCAGGTGAGTTATCTGCTGTCGCCCGAGCCGAAACACTTACAGAAGCGGCTCGCCGTGCTGATGAACTTCGGGCTGATTTGACGAGGCGCGGCGTTCATGCCGATGTTCTGCGTTTCTGCCGCGCCGAACTGGTGGCAGACAATTATTTCCACGCCGTGCTTGAGGCGACCAAGAGCATCGCTGACAAACTGCGAGCGAAATCAGGTCTCGCCGAGGACGGGGCGAAACTGGTGGACGCTGTCTTATGCGGCCCCATGCCCTGTGTGAAGATTAATGCCTTGGCGACCGATAGCCAGCGTAGCGAGCAAAGCGGCTTCGCCAATCTGGTGAAGGGAACATTCGGCATGTTCAGAAATCCGACCGCGCACGAAGCCCGCATTCTGTGGGCTATGAGCAAGGAGGACGCCGAGGACCTTCTATCACTAGCGTCTTTAATTCACAGGCGGCTCGATGCAGCAACCGTTTAAGACGCTAGGCACGCAATTCGCAAAGGGTAACAAGTATCGGCCGGCTCGCTGGCGGCGAGATGAGATCGCGCGGATCGAACCTTTTCTCTGGCATACAACGATTGGGTAGTGGCCGAAAAGTACGTTGAATCGCGTGATCCGTAAAGCGGAGGTTTAGGACCTCTGGGACTCCAATGAAGAGCAGAGGAGAGATTGGGATGAAGCGCAACAACGGGTGGGAGTTTATACTCCGAAGCCCAGAGTGCCGCAAAGTGTTGGCGGAGGTAGCTGCCTGGCGAAAGAAAGGCGAGCGCGTCTACCCGATCCAGAAGGACGTATTCCGTGCTTTCGACGACTGCCCCGTCAAGAAAGTTCGCGTGGTCATTCTCGGCCAAGACCCATACGCCAATGAGGGTCAGGCTATAGGCCGAGCTTTTGCCGTGTCGGAATCGACCAGAAATGCCACCTTCGCTCAAGTACATCTTTGAAGAGGTGCGGAGCGACTACCCGCGCCGGCTTGATGCCGGAACGGACCCTGGAGTCGTGGGCCAAGCAGGGAGTGTTCTTGCTGAACACCACTCTGACGGTGGCGCATGGTTGCTTCAACAGCCACGCCAACCTTGGGTGGAAAAATGCAGTGACCATACCGACCTTGAAAAAGTTGTCCGCCGAGCGCGAGCATCTTGTGTTCATGCTGTGGGGCGCTCCCGCCAAATCATTCGAGCAAATCCTAGATCAGCGACGGCATTTAGTCCTTAAAGCGGGGCATCCGTCGCGACCGTGGTTAACAGGCTTTCGAGGGTGTGGTCATTTCCGCAAGGCCAACAGCTACCTCAGCAAGCATGGCATCGAGCCAATCATCTGGACGCTTGTGAAAGCAGATTCTTGATACGGCGACTCCGAGGGCGAGGCGAGCATTCAAAGTCTTTCCACCAACGCACTTTTCGGCCACTGCCGACGATTGCATTGCATGGCGAACAAAAGGCGAATATGCTACGCTCTTATGTGTGGCTCTGCGAACTTGCACAGTTGCGGTTAAGGATCTTCGAGACGTTGAGCACTCTATAGAGGTCAGCGCCGAGACACTCTATGAAGCGATCGCGACCGCTCTCGCGGCGTTGCAGCAGGACAGCTGGGTAGGGGAGATCGGTCAGGGATTCGCAACGGTAACTGTTATTGTCCAGCAGCCACCCGTAAAGCACGAAGTCAAAATGAAGGACTTTGTCTCATGGCTCGGACGCCAGGGACGTTCTCCCGCAGAGGTCGTGCTCAAGCAAAAGCTGGAAAGAATATTGGGCAAGATAAACCACGGAAGGACGTGACTGAAAAGGCTATGCAAAGAATTCAGCGGGAAGTGATCTCCGAGGTTTCACTGACTCGGAGTCCGAGCCGATTTGTGGGAGTGCTTCGGTTGCCCCGCCCGCACAACACTCGATTTCACAACGGGGGACTGCGTGATGGTCACAGCCGGCGCGAAGGGGTTCTTTCCTTGAAGCAGCGAAGATGCAACGAAACTAACCAGTATCATCCCGCTCAGCAATCCCCACACGAGAACGACTGGCTTCCAGGGAACGAGAATGTACATGGCAGAACCTCCGGGGACGAAGAGCGGCTCACTATTTCCGGTATTATACTGCGAAATCCCCAAAGCACCTGTTCGTAAACATCGTGGTCGTTGTGACCATGAACGCGTTCTCCGCCAGCGATTCCGAACCTTCTCGGGTTGTGCCCTCAGAGCACGTGAATAGGACATCGCATCCATTCCAAGCCTGGCTGCTCCCTCCTACTGATTAAGGAACGATTTGAGCAGCAAAGGCATCAAAATATATTTTTGCAAAGGGCTCTTGACTACGGGTTGTGCCGGTGAGAATCTCTCCACAAGTTGCGCTTCGTCGAGTCCAGTGGAGTCTGGAGTATTTGCTTGCAGAGCCCAAACCTTGGCCCTGAGTGGGTGATCGCGGGCGCAGATGACGACGCTCGAAAGCGTTCCAAGAGTCATGAGCGTCTTTTGGAGGCTGCGCGGGTTACGTGGCCCAACGTCCTTTCATACGCACGTTTAGCGGATGTTCCTGACTATGAATGCCTGGCGACCGAGGTCTGGGAAGAACTTCTCCGTTCGGTCTTAAGGACGATGCGTCGGCTTGGACACCTGCGTCATGTTACGGACTTGGAAGCGTACTTGATCGGTGCTTTTCGCCACCGCTTTCACCGCGAGCTAGTAAGAGAAAGACATTACCGCAGGAACGTGTTGTTGCCTGAGTCAGTTGAAGAACTTGAAAGCCTTGGCCGAATCCAAGACTGGAAACCTGTCGAACGGCTGGAACGCGATCTACAAGTCCAGCAGACGCTGAAGCTTTTGGACCCTTGGACACGCCGGGTGTGGAACTACATCAAATACGGTTATTCGATTAAAGAAATTGCGCGACGCCTCGATCTCACTGAATTCCAAGTTGAATTTCGTTATCGCCGGAGCCTCGCGCGATTGCGAAACTACCTTCGTCGTCGCGGCGGGACCGCGGCTTAGTTGAAGTACGTGGTGCCCATGATGGAACCAAGTGGACGATCGGCGAAGCGCATGTCGAAATGGTGAAACTTGATTAGCCTTCAGCACAAGAAACGACAGAACGACGAGGACAGGCAATTCTCGCAACTCCTCAATCGAGAGTTGGCAGAAGGATTCCCAAACCCAGATCGAGCCGGCTGTCCTGACGCGGGGTTTCTGCAACGCGTGGCGCGCCATCAAGTCCCTATTTCTGAAATTGATCCGTGGATCGATCATCTCGGCTCGTGTAGCGAATGCTTTGGAGAGTTCAATCGGCTTAAAGCGGTGTCCGGTACGCGACGGCGGCGAGTCATTTTATATGCAGCGACGGCGTGCATTGTTCTCGCCACTGCGGGATTTCTCTGGAGGTACTTGGGCAGAGGGCCAGGAATGCCGACGCCTGTTGCGGGTGTGGCTGCGACAAACCCTGCCGTCATAACAGGTGACCGCAGTGGCCGGCAGGATGTAGCCAGCACGGACACCGACAGGAAGCCGTTCGAGGTCATGCTTAATCTCACGCGGTCCGCGACGCGCGGCGAGAAAATCGCCGATGACAGCCAGATGATCCGCGTACCAGCTCGTCTTCTGGGGTGTCGCATGACACTGCCGTTTGGCAGTTCTGAGGGGCTCTACTACGTGCGGGTTCAACGCACTGTTCAAAGCGAGAACCTAAAGACAGCTCAAGGAAATGCGACTATCAACGACGGCGACGTTCGACTCGCCGTGGAGCTGGACCTGTCGAATTTCCCAGCGGGAAGATATCTGTTGTCCTATCGCCATGCTGGTGAGTCCTGGCACACCGTACCAATTGTGATTTCGGACCTCACAAATTAGAAGACCACGGTCAAACGGGAGCCTTAGAGGAAGTGCATGGGCGACAAACGCGTTGCTTCCTTCTGACCGCCTGTCAATGAGCGCTATTGATGTCACGCCAATCGACTTCAATTCACTCCCCATCAAGTCCGATAGAATCCAAGCGTGGTCAATTTAGGCGTTCAAATCGTGCGGTTTGTGATGGAACACCAGCCCCCCATTGTGGAAGCAGAGTTCCTCGATTCTGAAGGCCGTCGTCAGACCTTCGTGGATAAGGTGGCCATCTTCACTTCTGACTGGCCGGATGCCGACAGTCATTACCCGCAATTCGGGGTCATGCGTTGTAACGTACTGGAGCGCTGTCCCAGCCCAGACGACCGAGTTCGCATCAAGACTGAAATTGAATCGACGGACGGTTGCGATGAGTTTGTCCTGCTGGCCGGTCAATTTTGCCCACCGTTGCCGCCACTCAAGACAGTAGCTGAAAACCCTAGCTGCGAAGGCTGCCCGATGCAACTGATCCCACCAATGTCTCACAATCATTTTGTACCCCCTCAAGAGCCGAATCCCGCCCACGACCTCCTGCGACTGGTGATTGCCGAGGCGCCCGGCGAGAATGAAGCGCAAGTCGGACTGCCACTAGTGGGAGACGCAGGCAAGTTCTTTGATGGGCTTTTGGTGGATGCTGGAGTCCCGCGTGATGGACTAACGATTACGAACTGCCTTTCCTGTCATCCTCCGCACAATATTTTTCCCACAGCCTGGGAAGCTTGGTCGCCCAAGTCGAAACGGCGCTATATCTCAAAAGAAGATGGCGTTAAAGCTGTTCAACATTGCAAGGAAAAGCACGTCGATCCGTTGCTTCAGAGTCGCAAATGGAATCGTGTTGACCTTGTTGGAGGTCAGGCCCTCCAAATCGTCGCACAGAAGAAGGGGATTACCAAATGGAAAGGCCGCCCGCTTATATTGCCTAGTGGACACAAAGCAATAGCAATCCTGCATCCTTCGTATCTTAAGAAACCGTATCTTATGGAACGCGAATCGAGACGCAAGGAGACCGTGGAGCACCTCAAAAAGGGTCTCGAAGAATCTGCCGACTGACGAAGGCATGCGATTTCGCTCACTGAGAATTGGACAGTCCGCGGGTCGATGAGTTCAAATGCGATTTTTCGCCAACTGACCCCAGCAGCGCAAGATTATGAAGCCTTTACCGCCCCAATCATCAAAGCGTAATATCAAACTAAAGCAAGTTTAATCAATGCAAGTCGGGCTGGTGAATCATGCTCCGATGCTTTGCTGCGCTTCCCTTGCTCGCCGCCGCTTTGTCGTCGCTCGCACTCGGGCAAGATTCCGATTCAATTGGAGTTGCCCGCTCCTCTGCACACGTACCGCCACCGCGTTCTACCCCTGCGCCAGCGTGTTCCCCGGACCGGCGTACGAACCCGAAGGCCGGCGTCGTGATTTCGGAGATTGACTTTGAGGGCACCTCCGTCGGTTCGATCGAGTTCTCAACGATCAAGAGCCAGATCACAGGTGCCTGCTTTGACGAAGACACTGACATCATTGCGGACGCCGTTCGAAGTGCATTTTCAGATCATGGCTTCGCACAGGCAGAGATTGAGAACGTAACTCTTAATTCAACGGATACCCTCTCCGTACCCAAACCAGTCACGCTGAGGGCAGAGATCACTGAGGGGCCGCGCTTTCATGTTGCTGCGATCCGGTTTATTGGTAATCATGCTTTCAGCGATACCAAGCTTCGCGCCGCGTTCCCCATCAAGAAAGGTGAGCTTTATCAGAGATCAAAGATCAAAGGTGGTTTCGAGGCAATTAGAAAACTCTATGCACCGAAAGGATATCAAGATCTTACCTTGTCACCAGACATCATGTTTTCCTCAACAGCAACGGTCGACCTTACTATGACAGTCTCCGAAGGGCCGCAGTACCACATGGGCGAACTGAAGATTTACGCGAAGAAGGAGGTCTCAGATCGTCTGGCGAGCGAATGGCATTTGCGCGCAGGAGCGGTCTTCGATAGAAATTATCCTCAAGCGTTTCTCGACAGTAGCCACTCTCTGCCCACCGAGTTCGGTTCGCAGAACGTGGTCATAGTGCGCAATTGTCCCGAGGCATCGATTGCAGTTCTGTTGATCGTCGATCAGACCGATCCCGGTCTTCAAACACCGCCGAAAGAGGTCCGCTGCAAGAAATCAGATGATAGCGAGTAAGACTACCGGGCAACCGCACGTCCGGGATCGCAGGCAACCGAAAAACTGTAAACCGCGCGCCATCATCGTGATCATTGTGCGTTTGATGACACCAAAATCAAGTTCATGGTGCAGCCGCAATATCATTTGGCGTTGGCAGCGATAGCGCTCAGAACCGTGGTCATTAGTCCGATGTGACGACAGGTGTGCCTACCAAGATCTCCTTTCTGACAGGTCAGCGGACTAGGTGGAAAGACTGAAAGACTCGGAAAGACTGAAAGACTGTAGTTCTGCCGGACCCGAGCCCTCGTTATTGAAGGAAATCGAGCGCCCTGTTGAGTTGTGCGTCACTTCCGCGAGCAAGAGCTTCTGGATCAACGTCCACAAGAACGTCAGGCTGCACGCCTGATCCCTCCGTGTAGTTTCCATTCGGACTATACCAACCGACCACGGGCATATAGAGGGTGTAACCGCTTCCTACGTTGAATGTCGTGGACCCGAGGACATTGCCCATCGTCTTTTGGCCGACGAGGGTAGCGAGCTTTGTGTCTTTTGCGAACTGAGCGGCCATCTCTCCCGCGCTGTTCGTGAATTCATTGACCAGCACCACAATGTGGCCATGGAACGGTTGTCGTCCCAGCCCCTGCGTCAGTAGCATCAGCGACTTATCCTGAACGGCAAAACGGACCAGGCAAAGCAGAACGCCGGCTTTAGTCTCCGGCATCGGAACCCGAGGCAGTTCGGTGGACGTATATCCTCGCTGGAGCCGTTTTCGGGTGACGTCATACCCGATGGGGATTTGGTCGGCACAGAGATAGCTGACAAGATTCGCGAATCCTAAGCTGCCGCCCAGGCAACCGCGCAGATCGATGATGAGGCGGTCGCAACCCTTGGCCTTTAGGTCCTCCACCGCTGCTTTCAAGAGCTTCGAGAAACGGATTCCAAAAGATCCAGAGAAAAAAGGCACCTTCAGGATTCCGACGCGAGGCGTGAGCATTCGGTGGCTCACGCTCTTTGGCTCGATCAACGGAGGCCGCCCTTTGCGGGTTTTTCTTTGAGGAATGCTTATTACAAGGTTCCTCGTTTCTTGCTGGCCCGGCAATTTTGTAGTCACCTGATGATCCTGCCCGAAACGAAAAGCAGGGAATATGGGAGGAATGGCTGGCGTGCCGTCCACGCTGACTAGCAGTTGGCCGGGAGCGGCCCCGGCGCGCGCTGCAGGGCCATCTTCGAACACATCGAGAAACATCCAGTGGGGACTGCCGGAATCGATCACTGAGCGTAGTGTGGCGCCAATGACATGCTGCGGCCTAGTCGAATTCACATCGGTAGCATAAAAATTCGTATGGCTGGATTTCAGCTTCGCGAGAAGAGCGCGGACACCTTCCTCGAAGACGCCTTCGTCCGCGGCAGCCAGGGTGGTCGATTGCTGATCGACTTCTCGACACCATTCTCCGTAATCGATTTTTCCGATATTGAAATGGTGCTTGAGAATTAGGGTCTTCACCCGTGAAATAACCGCTAGGCGCTGTGTTTGGTCAGTCAATGCTCTTCCTTTATTACTGCACAATCGGCGGTGGGGCAAGTCCTTCTAGAGTAAAGCCCGCCCAGTAATAAGGAACGGCCTTGCGCGGGCCAAACTTTTTGAGCATGCTCCTCTTGGCGAGTCTCAACGCTTCTGGAGCGGGCTTCTTGCGACCCAGTTCCGCATAGAAAACCTTCATCAAATAAAGAGTGCTGTCGTCGTCAATGGTCCAAAGTGTCGATATGACGGTGCGAGAGCCCGCTAGGAGGAAAGCGCGAGCCAGCGTGGAAATCCCCTCTTCACCCTCGATTGGTCCGACGGCCGTGTCGCACGCAGATAGCACAACTAGATCGGCATCTAACGGGAGCTGAACGATTTCCGAGGGGTACAGGGACCCGTCCTCTCCGCGCTGGGGATCACTGAGGAGGACAAGAGCGGCTCGATCGGGGCTGGTGTTATTTGCAATGGCGTGCACCGCAAGATGAATGATTCGATGATTGACCGACTTCTTGAATGCCGTTTCCGTAGTCTCTTTGCCGAGGAGCAAAGTATTTGACGGGTTCGGCAGTGCCGCCGCGGCTTCCACCGCCTCGTCCCTAGAACTCGGAAGATCCCCGAACTTTGTCCCGCTTTGTTGGTAAGGAATACCTCCGACCGCTAGCAGTCCTTGTGCTAATGATTTGCGCTTCGCCGCCGTGCGCAACAGAAAGAAACTCGTTGCTGACGGAGCATAAACGACTGTTCGCGATTCGACAACATACCGTCCGGAGGGCTCAACCAGCGCATCGAACGGGACCAGGTGAAGTTGGCCATCACGAACGATGATGAGCTGCTTTGCACTTTTTAGTTCGGGGAGTCCGCCTAGCAAGACATCGTACAAATGGCGGGCCTCGTCGTCGGCCCGTTCCTTCGCCTTCAGCTTGCCAAGGTATGCAACCACAAGTGAAGAGAGCGCTCCCTTCCCCGGCAGCTTGGCGATGCGGATACTGCTGCGAGTGATGACCAAACAGTACGAAGTAGGCTCATCTACTACATATTCCAGGAGAGCCTCCGAATTCGAAAGGCTCTCTTGCAGTTGCCGACTGGTCATAACCTCGTGCTCTCGCGCCTTCAGGATGCTGACTTCAGGAGTGACCGATCTGAACTGCTCGGCGAGGAAAATCTGGTCTCGCAGCTTTTCAATATCTTTGTTTGAATGCGCTTCGGTGAGTTGAAGGCGCAACCGGGCGAGATTCTTTTCAGTAGCCAGAGACTCGGGCGAGGTTTTGTCTCCGGACATCAGAAGATCTGTCATCACTCGGCCGCGAGCCTGCTCGACTACTGTGAAAGCCTTTGTCAGGTCGGCGCCTTGTTCAGCAATCAATCCGAAATGCTTTTCATACAAGTCGCCCACACCTTTAATGAGAGCCGTCTTTCCGAGCGCACTGTCGGCGTTGCCGATCATTACATCTTGAATCGTAGCGGCGCGGTCGTAGGTCTGGTCGGCCTCGGCATACTCCTTCCGGCTCACTTGAATCTGTGCCAAGACATTCAGCAGTTTTGGGATCAGGGGGATATATCCGAGGGTCTGCGCGGACTCAGCCGCACGGCGAGCAAGCACTTCGGCTTGCGACAGATCTCCGGTCAGTCGATACAGGTCCGAAAGTTCGCTCTGAAATTCCGGAAGTGCGTGCGTGTCACCGGCGATTTCTGAGTGCCGGACAGCCTCGTTGAGATACGCAATGGCGCCCGGCAGGTCTCCTCGGGAGCGAGCTATTTGCGCACCCATTGAATTCAGTTCCGATAGTTGGTCGTCACTGGCTTGAGCCTCAGGGCGAGCGAATAGCTTCTTCAACTCTTCTTGTGCTGCAGTGACCTGGCCAGCTTGAACCATCGCCGACAGTCGTGCCTGATGCGCGATTATCGGATATCCTGCATCTGGATTCGCCTCTGCAATTGCAATCGCCCGAATCGCATACAGATTGGCCTGATCGTTCATCCCTTGCAGCACAAGCCCACTCGCCGTGGTGGACAAGTAGAAGATTTGGCCGCCGATATCGCCGGATTTTGTCGCAGCGATCAATGCTTGAGCAACATTGCGTTGAGCACCCGGAAGATCTCCGTCATAAAAGTCTGCAAAACCCAGTTGCCCCTGCGCGCGGTACTGCCACTTTGTATTTCCGAGGGATTGTGCCAGGGACGCTACCTCCGTCCAATCGCTACGCATCGCCGGCGTATCGCTTTCCCCGTCGAAATCACCTTTAACGATGAGACAGAACATTCGAAGCTCTTTATCAGATTGCAAGAGCGGATTCGCGGCGAGTTCTTGACCCAGCATGTAGGAAAGTTTTATGAGTGGAGCAGGTTCCGCTCCCGCCCTGATTGCTCCCAACCGTGCGTATAGCGCATTTCGTTTATCACCCGTCGCTTCAAACATTTGTTGAGCCTTTGTAAAGTACGGGCGTGCTGCGCGCCAGTTGTAAAGATCGGAGAAATAGAGCGCTCGTTGTAACAGTGTGTCCGCAGTTTCGTCTGCTAGGACTGCGGAACTTGATGCTGTGGCGAGTATCGCCAGAAACAAAATAGAGCGAAGGAGTCGACGCTTTGACGTGCGACCAAGCAAGGTTAGGGAAATTGCTGCGTGTTCCGGTTGTGCGCTCCAAGAATGGACACGACAACCAACCGGCCCGAAATCCTCTTCTAGTCTTTTTATTGTTTGCACGAACGCCTCACATTGCCCCGACCATAACAGAATCGCAGCACACTGCCCCAACACGTAGGTTCCTGGTGCAGAGCGGCAACTGAACCGAGATTGACCCGACACTAACTCAGGAACAGGTTGAGGGGGGAAAGCATCAAAATATTTTTATACGGCGTAATTCTCTTTCCGTAGGGTATCCCGAGATTGTTTTGCTGCTTTCCTCCTCGTAGAGGTTCCTTTACTGGATGTAGGCGGTTGCCGATCTCCGCCGCACGTGAAGGGGGTTGAGCCGTGTTCCCCAGGGTCGAAGTGCGTCACCTCCACGCAGTCATCGTCTTGGCCGAAGAGCTGAACTTCACTCGGGCCGCGGACAGATTGCACATTACCCAATCTGGATTCAGCAAACAGATAAATGAGATCGAAGCACTGCACAGATTTCACTTATTCATTCGCACGAACAAGAAGAATGTAGAACTAACCGAAGTGGGCCGGATCTTCGTCGAAGAGGCTCGTCTAGCGCTCTGGCACATAGACCGGGCCGTTCAGGCTGCGCGCGAGGGGAGCGATAGCATTTTGACCATCGGGCACTCACCTGACGCCGACCTGGGCTGGATTTCGGCGATTCTCGCAATCCGTTTGCCCATGTACCCTAAACTGCGCATTCAGCTCATTAGCGAGTTCTCCAGCGAGTTGGTCCGGCGCGTTATGGCAGGCGACTTGAATATGGCGTTGGTGACTGCACCGCCGGAAAGCTCGCGGATCACGGCTGCGGCATTCGCTCAGACGCCCCTCTATGCGGCACTCCCGCAGAACCACGCAGCGGCTCAAAAGGAAGACATTGCTTTCCAAGACTTGGCAAAAGACGAATGGATTCTGTTTGCTCGGCGATCTCACCCCGTCGTTCGTGCTGCAATCATGGACGCGGCACAACGTCAGGGCATCGCTCCGAAACACGCGCACGATATCCTTACCGCCCAAGAAGCAATTCATCTGGTATCTCAGCACGTCGGAGTGGCAATCGTGACCAAACCTGCCTCAGTGGGCCTCAGCGTCGAAGGTGTGGTTATAAGGCCGCTGTCGGATCCATCGTTGTCTTTCGAAACATGCTTGATTATGAGATCCGATGATAATTCGCGATTGGCGAACGAGTTCGGCCGCTCCTTCCTCCGCCGATATGCACCTCAGCGCATGCTACCAAAGCAAATGAACTTTTGGCTGTCAGCCTGAGGTGTCCCTTCCGGCAATTCAAAACATCTGCGAATCACGACTACCACGTGTACGCCTGAAAACGCAAAGACTGCGTGTAGAAACAGGGCTGCTTTGGTCGCGCGCGGCAGGCAGAAATCAGTGTGGAACCCTTACTAGAAGGCGCGTTCCGCGATGAGCTGTCCCAGACGGCGGTAGCTTTCAAACTGAGACTCGTTGAACCACTGGTTAGCAGTCGAGTCTTAGGGGAAATCTGGAAACGCCCTTTTGTGATGAACCAGATCCGCAGTCTCATTGCCGACGATACTCGTCTTGAGATAAAGAATTCTCCCAACATATTTGTCTTGTTCGCCGTTGCCTCCGGGAGGCGCGGGATAGCGAATGCTTCCCGTTACAAAGTGGCTTGCGGCGTTTCCCGAGACCGGATCGGGGATGAGCGGGGTTAAGTCGAGCAGTCGAGCGACATTTTGACGCCGAAGTCGGCTCGGCATTTCGCTACCGCCGCTGCTATCAATGTGGTCCGCTCGGGTAAAGATCTGATGGCAGAAGAAGAAATATGAACGCAAGAACAGGTTGACCGTCTTTCTCCCGAGATCGTGACTGCTTGCCTGCCTCCCGGCAACGGTAGCAGCAGGCCATGATACTGTCCGCGGCCTTTCGAAAAGAGCGCGAGTCCCACTGGTGCCGTCGCCGCTCGGTTCCAGCATACAATCACAACATGCTCCGCGATGATGAGCGCACAGCTTGGAATGCCTTTCTTGACGCTGAGCCGCTATTCGCAGGCGAAGAACTTGCGAGCCAGGGCGACGGCCCTGATCCGCCTGATGTCCTCTGCGTTGGCAAGTCTGGAAAGAAAATTGGCGTCGAACTCACGAAGTGGGTCGAGCATGAGCAGATCACTGACGGCAGCGGGCGGACGCTCTTAGAAGATAGCTATCTTGCAGTCATCAGAAGCGAAAAAGAGCCCAAGCCGGATCGCATCGGCAGAGTAGTCCTATATGACAAGTCAAAACGACTGAAGCCGGAGGATCAGGCCCAACTCAGGCGTGAACTTTTCGCACTTGTTGCCAAGGAAAGCGCGACCCGGGATCCACCTGAAGACCCGCAAAGGCCACCTGTCGCCTCGCCATCATGGAATACTCCTCAAGGTGGTCCCGTCAAAGATTTCACGGATTTCCCAACACTCGCGAAGTACCTCGACCAGATATGGATTTACCCGCGAGCGAAGTTTGATTTTCCCGGCGAGCCTTGGGTGATGTTCGAGTTGAGTGGCGGCGCATAAGCGCCTTCGCCAAGCTAAAGCTTCACGCGGAAAAGGCAAAAATTGCGCTGTCCAAAGACGTATCCTACGAAATCAACGGAGAGTTCATCTGCGTTACCGATTCAGGGGAACCGGTTCAATTGGATGTCGCCGTTACGAGGGGTGAACTTGAGCGGTTGCTTGCTCCTCTCCTCACCAAATCGGTCAACATTTGCAGGAAGGTCTTGGAGGAGCAGCATCTCGGTGCTGGAGACATCTCAAAAGTGATCCTGGTTGGTGGTCCAACTGTCACTCCCTACTTACGGCAAGTACTGCCGGATACGAAGCACGGACTCGGCATTCCCATCGATTTTTCCATGGACCCGCTGATAGTCGTCGCACAAGGCGCCGCTCTTTTCGCAGGTGCTCAAAAGCTAGCAAGGCCGTCAGCGCCGCCAAAGCTCGGCGAGTTCAGTCTCAATCTCGAATACAAGCCCGTAGGAAACGACACCGAGCCTCTCGTCGGGGGAAGAGTCAAAGGGCAGGATCAGCAGTCCTTGGTAGGCTACTTGCTTCGCTTCACCAACACAGAGGCGCGGCCTCCTTGGGATAGCGGCAAACTGCCGCTGAGTTCAGAGGGCACCTTTATTGCTAATCTGTGGGCCGAGCCAGGCCTCCAAAACATCTTCCAGGTAGAGCTTTACGACCCGTCTGGCTCAAGGCGGCAGATCAGCCCATCTCAATTTGCGTATACCGTGGGCTTGGTAATTACAGACCCTCCGCTCACGCATGATATCGGCATTGCAATGGCCGACAACAAAGTTGACGTATTGTTCAAGAAGGGCACTCCTTTGCCGGCGAAGGTGCGGACTGATCATCGAACAACGACGGCTATCAGAAAGGGCGATCCGAGTTCAGAAATCACGATTCCGTTCGTCGAGGGCAGCAATTCCAAGCACGCCGACCTCAATCGCAAAATTGGGTATATCACGATAGAGGCACAGAAGGTCGTTCGCGACGTACCCATCGGTGCCGATGTTGAAATCCGACTTGAAATTGACAACTCCCGTCTTCTAAAAGGCACTGTGTATATCCCTGTATTAGATCAGGAATTTCCGATCAGGCTCGAAGGCATCATTAAGCCCCAACCTTCGTGGCAAGGGCTGAAGGACGAGTTCGAAAAGCAAAAACAGCGACTTCGTGCCGCGAGAGACTTTGCCGATGACGGTGCGGCGGCAACGGTCAAAGCTGATCTGGAGAGCATTGAGAAGGAGGACGCCATTGGTCAAATCTCTCGAGATCTGGCCGCTGGAGATGATCCCGAAGCCACTCGAACTTGCGAAGCTGGGATGTTGCGCCTGAAGGAGACTCTCCGGCGAATTGATGATGCTATCGAGAATCCCAAACTCGTAGCAGAAGCGAAGCAGGAAATCGAGTGGACTCAGGAAGTGGTCCTAAATGGCACGGCTGACGATCGCAAAGCATTCGACCTTTTAAAACCGGAGCTGGAGACTGCAACGCATGGTGACATCGAGACCCTTCGGCTCAAGGTCGACGAGATGTTCCAGTTAAGACTCCGTGTTATTACTCGATCACCCGAGTACTGGGTTGGATACCGAGATTACCTTCTAGAACGACAAGAGCAGATGCAGGATCAAACTCAGGCGAAGCTCTGGTTCTCACACGCCGATCGCGCCATTAACGGCGGGGATATCGATTCTCTTAAGACAGCATGCAGTCAGTTGTCGTCTCTCCTGCCTAAGGCGCAGCAGAAGCAGGGCTATGGCGGGGGCACCGTTCGATCAAGAGGGATTACCACATGAGCGGCGATCTGGACCACATCGCCAAGAAGATCGAAAAATTGGGGGTTACCGGCCGTCTCTACGATCTCGCTCTTTTTACTAAAGATGGCGAAGCTGCACGCACGCGCAGCATCAGAACGGTGCTGAACCACCTTGACCCAGGAGTGTATTTGATCGGAACTGGTCCGTACACACAAGGCGTGCATTCACTGATGTGTGAGGAGGTTGTGATTGGGCGGTTGGCAACGGTCCTCGAAAAGGCGCTTGATCGAGCAGTAGACGTTTTCGTAAACGACGCAGCCACATTAACGCCAAGAGAGGTTTCCAGGGTGCATTGCGCAATCTACCGCAAAGAGGGGGTTACAAAGCACGACTATTGGATCATCGATCGTGGCAGCACGTGCGGCACATTCGTCAACGAAGAGCGTTTGCATGCCCCGTCAGCGAATGACAGCGATGATGTGAAAATGAACAGCCGGACACTTGTCGACGGAGATGTCATTTCGCTAGGACCTTCCCTAATAAATAGTTTCGTCTTTGTCGATCTTCGGAGCTGATATGTTTTGCAACCGTTGCGGAACACAAAACCCTGACGGCTCGGCCAATTGTTTTAACTGCGGTCGCAGCATGGATGCTCCGGCCGATAAGCGAGTTGTTGCTCCGGTGGTGCCGGGAACGCAACGGGTGCCTGCAGCGGCGCTGATCGCTTGCATTGATGTAGCGGGGACGCCGCTCGTCGTAACAGATGACGAAGTCGCCTTTGGTGCTCAGAAGATGAAGTGTGATGACGTAATTGCAGTTCGTTACGGGGTTTACAAACACTACATCAATGGAATCCGTGATTCACAGTCTTATGCAATATGGTTGACCGATGGACGGTCAACCATTTCGGTGGAGTGTGCGAAGGGACTGTTCGTGAGATCCTCGACAGTTGAGAGTCGATATCAAGAAGCTTTGAAGGCGTTGTACTCAGCGGTAATGGTGCCGCTCATCCAGAGCCTATTGACTAACTTGGACAAAGGAACAGGATTTTGTATAGGCGAGGTCACTTTCGACAAAGCCGGCCTTCATCGTTTCATCGTAGCGCAGGTCTTGGATCCATTCACAAAGGGTTGCTTGGTGCTTGGGCATCAATTACAGGTGGGCGCTCGGTTGATGAAAGAGAGCAACAGTTCCAGCATTTACCCTGGAAGGAATTCGGGGGGCACATTTTTGATAAAGGCCAAATTCACCTGTTTCGCAAAAAAGAAGCTTGGGGCAGCTTCGCACTCCGCGATACGTGGAACGCGGTCTGTCTAGGGCCACTATTTGATTTTCTGTACGAGAATGGTCGACTTTGGAAGTTTGTGAACAGCTAACTGCCGATTGAAAGGCTGCATGTTCTCTGCCGTCTGCGGATCTGACAATTCTGACATGGGTGGCTACTGCTTTAGTTGCGAAAAGCCTCTGGGCGGAGCGTCATTCGCATTCGGCGGGTCGGCGAGCGGCAATGCCTGCGGTATACCCGACAGAGTTGATTCTACGGAGTGATCGTGTATTGCAACGGTTGTGGAACAAAGAACCCGGAAGGCTCTGAGCACTGCTTCAATTGCGGCGCTGGCATGGTCTCGCCAGGTCACACTAACAGCGCGGTCGCGATTCCCTCGGGAGCGGCCGCCCAGAGGATTTCACGAGAAAGTCCTTGGAAGCGCGGCGACGTATGCACACGAGGCTCTGAGACCGTCGGTTTTGTGGTGAGTTACACACCAGACTATCTGGAAATCCGATGGCATAGCAGGTCAGGTGGAGACAACATCGAAAGGGTTCCAGCCGCTGGAGCTGTTGACATTCTCAGACTAGCCCACGCGGACGCCCCGTCCCCTGACGGTCGCGGTACGAACTTACATTCTCTGGAAGTTATTGAAAGTTTGGAGGCGATAGAAGAGGGCATTCGGAACAGAACTTTCAAGAATGATCGCGACAAAAGAGAGTCGGACGACCTCATCAGGCGATCATTTGCGACAGGATGCGTCTGGGATACAAAGCATCAAGCTCAGCTTATCACTCTAGCTATAAAGCCTAAAGAAGTCGGTATCGTCTTTAAGATTCAGGAACGGCTCCATCGACCTTTTTGCACCCAGACGCGACCGAAGAAACCAAGGGAAATCCTCGATTTAACCACTAAGAATGTCTCGTCCACACAAACATTCAACTTAAGCGAATTGCGACAGGATCTAGCCGAGATACGAAAAGAAAACCCTGACCTCTATAAAATGGAGTTGGAGCCGGTGTTTGATCGCTTAGAAGCAAAGTTTGGGAACGATGTTCCTGTGACCGAACTGCATGGTTTGCAGCAGTTGATCAGTTCCAAACTTGCGGACGTCGAGGAGAAGAGACAGGAAATCATCAATCGGGGAGCGAAAGAGGGCAAAACGATTGAAATAGAGTCACTCCGGCGCAGCTTTGAAGCGAGCAAAGCCGCGTACACTGGGCCGGATCGAGACGCTTACGTGATTGAGATAGACAGAATCTTGGGGTCTCTGCTGGCGGAGTATGGCAGCCATATCCCAATCGATCACGCGTACAAGATTATGCAAAAGCTCGAAGCTGGTCTGGGCTCTGATGAATGAGCACTAGCGTTCCGGACATGGAGAACGGGCAGTACGGATGGCTCGTCTTGAGCCGCCGCGCGGGCGATGGAAAGCGTAGCGGATTTCAAAAGCTTCAAGGTTATCAGTGCGATCGTTCGCTGTCCTTTAGCTGTCCAATAACGATTCCCACGCGTTCCTTACAAGGCTTTTAGGTAGCCACCCGCGTCTTGTAAGTTGTTGAAATTACTTATATCCTTGGGCTCATAACCTCACGCTCCTTGGGATTCCTTAGAGTTCCCTGGACATCCTTATTGTTGGAGCTTTTGCAAACTGGGCGTCCGGCGCAGCAATGCACCGGAAGATCACTCGTCAAAGTCGGTGGAACCTACGTCGCGCAAGCGATAAGGCAATACCGAACCAAGCCCCTGAAACTGGGGGAAGGCGTAGAGACTGGATGGCGAGCATCCCTCGGGGATGAAGGTACAGTCCGACTCTCACCGAAAGGTGAGTCAGATCGCATAACCCAAAGGTCGGCGGTTCAAATCCGCCCCCCGCAACCATGAACGCCACTGCAGAAATGCAGTGGCGTTCGCCTCTTTCCAAGCTTCCGTTCTCCGAATACCAGCCCCCGAGACTTTCCCGAAGCATTGATTCGCACAGTTTGTTTAACCGCAGCCGTGACAGCGAAATCTTCACCCGTAACTAATTGAAAACACGCGGCACGGATGGCGCTACAGAAACGTTTTAACGACCCTCGGAAACAGTTCGTGGACCCTTATTGGACCATAATTTCTGGTGTGCTATCACACGGCAGAGGCCGGTCGAAACTGACGCTTGATCGGGCGCGATACGCGTCGATTTGCAGTGCTCAAACAGGCCGCGGCGGTAGGGGAGTCATCTTGAAGCGTTTGCGCAAAGCTCCCTCTTTGGAAATTGGGCTGTGTGATGGAAAATGCAGCGTTCGTGATTGGCGTGATGAAGTTTAGCGCAGTACGGAGCGACGCCCCGACGAATTCGAAGAAATGTCTCGGCGGCGGCCAGCATGCCTACCGTCGGTGCGATGAAATAGATCCAGAGGGTGTGCCAATAACCTCCGTAAGCGGCGGGGCCAAAGGTTCGCGCGGGGTTCATGCTCATTCCGGAGAGAGGTGTTTCAAACGTGATGTTCACGGCGTACAGCGAACCCACGAAATAGGGCGTGTACCGCGCCAACTTTTCGTGGTTCGTCACAAGCAGTACCGTCATCATCAGGATAAAAGAGATGGCTAGCTCGGCTGCAAACGCGACGGCGACACCATGCACACCCGGGGCGGTCACTGCATAACGAACCGTGCTATCCCCTGGAGCGCCTCTCAGTAAAAAGGTTGCGAGCGCAACGCCGATCGTTGCGCCGGAGAACTGTGCGATCCCATAAAACAGCGCATCCCAAGGGCGGAGTTTCCCTAACCGATAGAACGCGAACGTCATGGCGGGATTGATATGCCCGCCGGATTGCTTGCCCCAGGGACTCATGATTAGCGCCATGACGGTAGTGCCGATGGCCGATCCCATCAGCGCACGGCGGACGATGCCGCTAATGAAAAAATGCCTGACTGGAGAAGCGGGGTGCTGCAGCAGCGTGGCAAACGAGCAAGTGCAAAACATGAAGAGACTCATTTCGCCGGCTTCCATAAGGTACTCGGGCCAGTGCAGACGCAAGCTGGCTGCGACACCTAAAGTGTCTCTTACGGATACCATCCTCGGAGTGGCGGGAGGGCGAGCGTTGGTTGGCGACTCCTTCACTGGATCACCACTGACCGTCGTCATGGTTGGCGACCTCCAGTGCGATTCATCCATGCGTATCGACCACGGCGGACAGGCTCTGCTCGGTTAGTCGGCGGCCTGAAAGGGCGTCAGTGACATCCTGCGTTGTGACGATCGTACTGGCGTAGTTTGGGAGATTGACGAACGCGGCGTGCATGAATTCGTCCGAGTAATCGGCGGTCGCGTCCCTCACTAAGGCGACGTCGTATCCGAGTTCCACGGCATAGCGTACGGTCGATTCGACGCATGTGTGCGCAACAAGACCGGCGATAATGAGCCTCTGGATTCCATGCCTTTTGAGTTGCATATCCAGATCGGTGTTGGCAAAGCCACTGGAGCACCAGTGCTCCTCGGCCACGATGTCACCGGGCTGTGGGGCAAACTCGGCGCGGAACTCGCCGCCCCACGTTCCATATTCAAAAGTCTTCCGCGACCGGGCGCCTTTCTGAATCGGCGCGGCGTACTTCCACGTGTCGTAGTCGCCGGGACGGTATCGATGATGCATCGCATAGAAAACCCTCATCCCCGTCGTTCGTGCCGCGGACAGCAACTGCAACATGTGAGCGATGCAGTCATTCGCCACGGCAACGGCTTTAATGCGATCCCAAAGTTTGCCGCCCTCAGAAATGAAGTCGTTGTAGGGATCAATGAGGATAAGTGCAGTGATCTCTTTGTCGAAGTTTAGATTCGTCATATTCTTCCTCCCGCGTTCACCCAAGCACTGCGAGTGGCCGCGTGCTTTCCCGATCTAGAAGTTGCAGCGCCCGGTCGATCACGTTAGCGACATTGAATCCCAGCTTTTCCATAACCACTTCGCCGGGTGCAGACGCCCCGAAACGATCAAGTCCGATGATGGCGCCGGTTCGACCGACCCATTTGTACCAGCCAAGAGTCGCGCCCGCCTCAATCGCCAGCGTAGGGATGTTGAGGGGCAGAACTGAATCTCGGTACTCTTCTGGCTGTTTTGCAAACAGTTCCCATGACGGCATAGATACGACACGGGCTCTTGTGCCTGATTTGGCAAGGGCGCGTGCTGCTTGAAGTGCTAGGTCCACTTCCGATCCGGTTGCGGCCAGTACAAGGTCGGGGTCGGGCTCATCGAGCAGAACATAAG
This sequence comes from uncultured Acidobacteriaceae bacterium, assembly GCA_963846085.1. Taxonomy (GTDB): domain Bacteria; phylum Acidobacteriota; class Terriglobia; order Terriglobales; family Acidobacteriaceae; genus Acidiflorens. The sequence continues at coordinate 305,824 of CAWJUN010000002.1, forward strand.
CACCCTTCGCAACCCCAGCACTCACGGGGAACTGTTTCAGATCCAGCACAGGCAAGGCTTGACGAGTCAGGACGAGTGCGACCGGACCGGAGAGGCTGATCGCGATACGCCAGGCTGCTACTGTCTCGTTGGCGTCCGCGGGGCGGAAGACGGTAAAGTCCGGCATCGCGCGCAAACTTGTCAGCTGCTCAATCGGTTGATGTGTGGGTCCATCCTGGCCGAGGCCTATGCTGTCGTGGGTGAAGACGAAAATACTGTGAGCTCCCATCAGGGCTGCAAGACGTAGAGAAGGCCGCATGTAATCGGAAAAGTTGAAGAATGTCGCGCCGAACGGGATCAGGCCACCGTGCAACGCCATTCCATTCACCATTGCCGCCATTGCATGCTCGCGAACGCCAAAGTGAATGTTTCTGCCCCGATTGTCACCGAAGCCCAAATCCCCTAGACCATTCAGTGTCGTGCGGTTTGAGCCGGCGAGGTCGGCGGAGCCGCCCACAAACCCCGGCAGTGCCGCGGCGATCGCATTCATCACCTTGCCCGAGGCGTCACGGGTCGATCTTGCTCCTTCACTGGGCGAGAAGGAGGGAAGGCCGGAATCCCAGTTCTCGGGGAAGACTCCGTCCATCATATTTTTGAGTTGATGACTCAGATCCGGGTACTTCTTAGAGTAGCGTCCGAACAAGCCGTTCCATTCAGTCTCAAGCGCAGTTCCGCGAGGAATGGCTTGACGGAAATGTGTCTGGACCTCGGCGGGAACGCTGAATGGCGGCAGGTCCGGCCATCCAAGTTTCTTTCTCGTCGCGCGTGCGTTCTCAGGCCCCATCGGTTCGCCATGAACTTTCGGCGAATCGTGAAGTGGGCTGCCATAGCCAATGTGAGTTCGTACGGCGATCAGTGATGGCCTCTGCGTTTCAGCCATAGACTCTCGGATGGCAGCTTCAATTTCTCCGAGGTTATTACCGTCCGAAACAGAAATCACATGCCATCCGAACGACTCGAAGCGTGCGGACCTGTCTTCGGTGAAAACGTGGTCGGTAGTCGCGTCGAGCGTCACGTGATTGTTGTCGTAAAGACAAATAAGTTTTCCCAGCTGTAGCGTCCCTGCCAGAGATGCCGCTTCTGAAGAGATCCCTTCCATAAGATCTCCATCACCGGCCAGCACGAACGTAAAGTGCTCGACTATCGGGAACCCGTCGCGGTTAAAACGAGCGGCGAGATGTGCCTCCGCCACGGCCATTCCAACTGCCATGGCGATGCCTTGTCCCAGAGGGCCTGTGGTTGCCTCGATCCCAAGATTCGGGTCATATTCCGGATGGCCGGTTGTCTTGCTGCCCCACTGGCGAAAATTCTGAAGGTCATCGATGCTGATGTTGTATCCGGTCAGATGAAGCAGTGAGTAAAGCAGTTCACATCCATGGCCAGCGGAGAGGACGAAACGGTCGCGATTTGCCCACCGAGGGTTTACGGGATTATGCCGCAAAATCCGGTCCCATAGCGTGTAGGCCATCGGGGCGGCCCCGAGTGGCAATCCGGGGTGACCTGATTTGGCTTTCTCGCTCATGTCGATCGAGAGAATCCGGGCTGTATTGATGCAACGCTGATCAAGATCGTGTCCGACTGTCTGACTCATTGTGATGCTCCCAGTTCCAATCCCCAGAAACATACATGGCGGAGCCGCGATCTTCGCGAATAACGCCCGCCTTCTTAATGTGCAAAGATCGTATGACTTAGGCTGCACCCGCGACACGGGCAGAGCCTCTGTTCCTCAAGGCATGGCGCTCAATACTCTTGGCGAAGAGAGGCGTCTCCTGCCGGTTGTGCGCCTCTGAAACAGGCTTGCGAGCCGCTTTGAAGACCTCCCGTGGAATGCCCTGTTTGGCCAAGGAGTCCAGAAGCTCTAGCGTGAAGGAGCTGTGCACTTCATTGGTAAACTCGCAGGAGTTGCCATCTACCTTCTTCACGCTCAAGTCCCAGATCACGTCCACCTTTATCCTGCCGGTTGGCGTAAAGATGTCTGAGCTTGAAAACAGCCGTAAGTGATGCGGTTCGGCAATCTCCTCGACGTAATGCTGGACCATGGGGCTTCCGCCGAGAACCTCAACGTTGATGGACATACGCCGACCATCCGGCGCTGTAGTTGCGCCGGCAGATATATGCGCGGGGGAGCAGGATTGGTATTCCGATTCCGACAGGCCAAAGCACCAAGTGGGAATATCCACGTCTTCAATGGGAGCGTGAATCGTAGCTGAAAAACTGGACTTCACTAGCGTGTTGTCTTCCATACTTGCCTCCGCAGGAACTCCTATGAATTGGGAAGCTCCGTCTGCAGATGGCACCTCGGCGTATGCAATGCCGGTGAGGTTGCCTTCGGCAAAAAGCAGCGTCCTCCGGGCCGACCCATCGAGATTGGCGCTATACACGGAGCCACCAAAGTCTGTGATGAACATTCGATCGCCCTTCAGGTCCAAGGCAAGGCCGATGCCTTCCATCAAATGGCTGAAGAGGATCTCAGGCTCCTTGCGATTTTCGGCCTCAGCATCCATGGGCGCGCGGTTCACTGTGTTGCCACGCGGCGGGTCACCGCGGTCGGTCCAATACAGCGTCCGATGAACCGGATCGAGGTCCAGATCGATCGGCTCCGGAAGGTTGTCATAAAGGAGCTCGATGTCCCCGCGGTTCTCTGCCGACTGTCCTTGCGGAACTTGGATGTTGGCTCTAAAAATTCGACCCAAACCCGTGTGGTGACCACCCTTCTGCGTCCAATAGAACTTGCCGCCGTTAGTGTCCACCGCAATGCCGACGCACCATTTCGTCGGATCCGATCCCGGCCGCGAATCGCCCGAGCTCGTATCCACAAGAGTCTCGATTTCGGACCCATCGAGGTTTGCCCGCATCACCCGCATGCCTTCCCGGTCCGACCAGTAGAGCTTGCCGCTCCGCTTCTCCAGATAGAGTTGCTTCGGCGTGAACGTGCCGCCAGGCGGAACGATGGTGATCATGTTCTTGCCATTGAGATCCGACCGCATGATCGAGCCATCATTCGTCTTGGGATCACCCATGTTGGTCCAGTAGATGTGCCCTGCGGCGACATCGAGCACCAGGCCGTCGGGCAACTTCCGGCCTTCGTTGATGATGGTCTTCAAATCGGAGCCATCAGGATTTGCGGACAATACGCGGCCGCCGCTAAGGTCCAGGAAGAAGAGCCTGCCGGATGTCGGTGCGCTTTTCGTCTCGGCGTCTATCGGTGTGGAAGCTATCGCACTCATGTAACGAACCTCCTCGCTAACGCGTCTATGTGGTTTCGAGTGAAAAAGATCAGAGATCAACGCTTGTCTCAAATTTTGAGTTTCGCGATGTCGAGTGCCAGACAACAAAGCGTCAAGCCGAGCACTTGCGCCCACCGTGGCGCGACGCCAATCTGGAATCGATTCCCCAGATGGCCAATCCATAGATTCGAGTTCCTCGATCCAGTCCAGCGCCGATTGGCCCGCCTGCTCAGCGCCGAACAACTTATCTACCGCGCGGATGAAGGCCGATAGCTCCTTTTCAGCCAGGATGACAAAGCCGCTAGCGAGTTGAATGCAGCGGTCGGTATCCGCACCCACTGCCATTTTCCGCTTTTCAAGCATGACAACCTTCGGACGAACCCATGCCTTGTACTACCGCAGTGATCTGAAGCCCGCGCAAAGCTCTTCTGAAAAGAGCTTCGGCTGTTCCCATGCCGCATAGTGCCCGCCTCTGTCCACTTGGTTGTAGTAGATGAGTCTGTGAAACGCCCGCTCCGTCCAACTTCGCGGCGCTTGATAGTTCTCGCCGGGAAAGACGCTCACGGCGGCTGGGACGGAGACATCGGCTGCGTTATAAAGATTGAGGTGAAGTTCCCAATAGAAACGAGCCGCAGAAACCGCCGTGTTCGTCAACCAGTAGAGTGTGAAGTCGTCGAGCACATCGTCTCGTGTCAGGTCACCTGCGGAGTGCCCATTGATCGTGCGCCCGAGCACTGCCGAGGTGATCGGCGCAGCCGGCTGGCCCCAACCATCGCCGTGGTCAAACATACAGGCGGCCAGGCCGACCGGCGAATCCGCCAATCCGTACAGCGCCTGCGGGCGAGTCGCCATCAGCTGTGCGTAGGCGCGTCGCTTCGCAAACAATACCGTGAGCTGCTCGTAGGCACGTCTTTCTTCGGCGGATAGGGCGGATGGCGCTGGATCGCCACACTGGAGCGCCCTCGCAATGTCGGATGGAATAGTCCCGGGGAAATTGGTGTGAATTCCCAGCAATTCTGGAGGTGCGTGTTTGGCCATCACAGTGCAGACACCCGCGCCCAAATCGCCGCCTTGCGCTACAAATTGTGCGTATCCAAGGCGCTTCATCAGCACTACCCAGGCACTTGCCGTGCGCTCCGGGCCCCAGCCGGAAGTGGTGGGCCTTGCTGAAAACCCGAACCCCGGTAGCGACGGAATCACCAGATGGAAGGCGTCCGATGCGCTCCCGCCATGTGCCGTAGGATTGGTAAGTGGATCGATAATCTTCAGCTGCTCGATGACTGAGCCGGGCCATCCATGCGTGACGATCAGCGGCAACGCATTTTCATGTTTCGAACGAACATAAATGAAATGAATATCCAGCCCATCGATCTCTGTGATGAATTGCGGTAGGGCGTTCAGTTTCGCCTCGCACTTGCGCCAATCGTAGTCTGTGCCCCAATAGCGAGCAAGTTCCTGAATTGTCGCAAGCGGCACGCCTTGCGATTCATCCGTGACCGTCTCCCGATCGGGCCACCTTGTCGAGTTGATGCGCCTGCGCAATTCGGCAAGTTCCGCTTCTGGAACATTCACCTGAAACGGACGAATAGAAGTCTTGTCAGCTGCCTGTGTAGCACCGGTTCGGGTCATGGTGTCCTCCTTTCCAGCAATTCTGGAATCTGCAAATGCCTCGCCGATCGTTGCTGGTCTGAACGCCGACCGCCAGGCCCAATATCGAGCTCGCCTTGAGAAAGCAACGGCGCGATCTGTCGTCTGGCCCTTTCATCCGGTGCTCCTTTCTTTCATGGTGTTTTTCTTCCGCGGGAGTTTCCTGGGGCGGTTCACGGCCCTTCACCAATTCGCTGGATTCGCCTGCCTCTTCGGGTTCAGCCCCTTCATCTCATTGAGTTCCTCGGGCGTGATCTGAGGCAAGTGCCGGATGAACAAAACCAGGCGCCAGGCTTTCGCGGGAGTGTGCGCTTCGCTGAAGGCTGGCATTCCACTCAAACGAACTCCATTTTCGATTGTGTAGTAGAGCTCGCCATCGCTCTTGTTCTGCGTCCCGGCTGCGCGCATGTCGGGCGGTTTCGGATAGAGGCCCTTGCCGAATACCGTCTGGCCCGATCCGTCATTCGAATGGCACGTGGCGCAATGATCGGCGAAATGCTCCATGCCTGCCCGAATGTTCTCCGTTGAAGGCATGATGGGATTGCGAAGTTGGCGATACGCGGATGGCACGGCCAATTTGCGTGCCGTTGTGGCCGCGAACACCTCAATCGCTGATGGTGTCGCAAGTGCGCTGAAGCCTCGTCGCACGAGAATCAACCCGTATCCCGCGGCTGCAACCGCAAGAGCAAACAGAATAAGCGAAACTACTTTCCAGGGTTTCATGTTTACCTCTCCTGTCCTGCGGCATCGCCGTCCGCCCGCCCGAACGAAGGGAGGTACCGGCCGAAGTTCAATTCGAAGTCGCTCGGAACACCGTAACCAATACCGCGGAGCTTGGCACGGCGCGCCTGCGCATCGGGCAAGGCCAGCATTGGGAAGATCATGTCGTTGCTCGACTGAAGCTCGGCAGCTGTCGGCATCCCGAACCGATTGATCTGGGCCTTCGCCGCGGCCAGCGTTTCACGGTCGAACGAGGCCAGACGCCGGACGAGCGCATCGACAAACGAGTCGAGGTCGTCATCGTCCAGCGTGCGGTTCACCCAGCCATAGCGCTCGGCGATATCAGCATCGAAATCGTCGGCGCTGAGCACGATCTCAAGTGCCCGCGAGCGGCCGACCAAGCGCGGGAGCCATTCCAGCGCTCCGCCGCCCGGGACCAGTCCGACGCCGACCTCGGGGTTGCCGAATAGGGCGCTTTGCCGGCTGGCGAAGCGCATGTCGCAGGCCAGCACGAACTCGTTACCGATGCCGCGCGTGCGGCCGCGAATCTTGGCGATGCTCACGACTGGCGTGGACGAGAGGCGCAGCACAAAGTCGCGCCAAAGGCCCAGCACCTCTGGCCGTTCAGCTGCCTTGGCTACGTCGAGATGGGCGATGAAAAAATCGGGATTCGCCGACTGGAACACTACGACCTTCACGGACGGGTCCGCCTCGAGGTCGGTCATTAGCGCTCCCAATTCGACGATCGTTGTGGGAACAAACATGTTGATCGGCGGGTTGCTGAAGGTGATCGTCCACCGGCCCGGATAGGTGCGGTCGATGTTGAACTGCGCCAGGCTCGCCTCGCTGGCAGCGTCGTTGGCGTGGACCTCATACGTCGGATTTGCCATGTGCTTCCTCCTTTGCGTTTCGCATTTGTTCTTTCGCTATCGAGTTGAGGCGAAGACGGAGAGCCCGGTCCTCTGACTCTCCTGTGGCAATGTGCACACCAGGCCAGCTTCGCCGCGATCAGTTATGCGGCACCGCTGCCATGCCGATCGTAATGATCGGAAGCCCGCGCGAACCTCTTCTGAAAAGAGCTTCGGCTGTTCCCAGGCCGCAAAGTGCCCGCCTTTGGGGAGCTTGTTGTAATGGATCAGTTTGGGATACGCCTGCTCTGCCCAACTCCGCGGAGCATGGATAGAGTTCGTCAGGGAAGACGCTCACGGCAACCGGGACAGACGACGCCTTTGACGCTGAAATAGGCGAATTTATTTTCCCAGTAGAGCCGTGCTCCGGAAATCGCCGTGTTCGTCAGCCAGGTGATCGTGACGTTGTCGAGGACATCGTCTCGCGTGAGACCTTCGGTCTGCCCGTCAAAGACGCGCGCGATCAGCGCATAACTCCACGCATCGTGGTCCAGAAAATAGGCGGCCAGGCCGACGGGGGAATCTGCGATTCCATACAACGTCTGCGGTCGCAACCCCATCTGGTAGCCGTAGCCGACGCCTTTGCTGTACACGAATTGGAGCCTCTCGAAGGCAGTCTTTTCGTCGTCTGAGAAACCGGACGGCACCGGCGCGCCAGACAAAATCGCTTGATCAATATCCGCAGGAACCGCGCCGGGCATGTTGGTGTGAATGCCGAGCAGTTCAGGCGGCGCCTGCACGCCCATCAGATCGGTGATGACCGCGCCCCAATCCCCGCCCTGTGCCACAAATTTCGTGTAGCCGAGTCGCTTCATCAACACGGTCCAGGCACTCGCGATCCGTTCCGGGCCCCAGCCGGTCGTCGTCGGCTTGCCTGAAAACCCGTAGCCCGGCATCGAGGGAACCACGATATGGAAAGCGTCGGACGCATTTCCGCCGTGTGCGGTGGGATTGGTCAGCGGATCGATGATCTTCATCTGTTCGGTGATCGAGCCGGGCCATCCATGCGTAACGATCAGCGGCAACGCATTTTCATGTTTCGAACGAACGTGAATGAAATGAATGTCCAGTCCATCGATCTCGGTGATGAATTGCGGCAGGGCGTTCAGTTTTGCCTCGATCTTGCGCCAGTCGTACTCTGTCGCCCAATAGCGGGCGAGCGCCTGAGTCGTCGCGAGTTGCACGCCTTGGGTTGCATCCGTGACCGTTTCCCGCTCGGGCCACTTTGTCGCCTTGATGCGCCTGCGCAATTCGGTAAGTTCCGCCTCTGCAACATTCACATGAAACGGACGAATTGACTCTTTGTCAGTTGCCATCGCATTGCTTTCCCGTACAGCAATAGTCTTAGTCATGGATTCCTCCTCTGCGTTGATGTTGAGGTTTGTAAATCATTACTGCCCCGTATGTCAGATGGGCGGCGCGACCGGGTGAACCTTCTTCCTTCCTTATGGCAATCCTCGAAAATGCCGGCTAGGCTGAGTTTTCGCCTGGCGTCGCCTGACCAACTGCAAGTAGCCATTACGTCCCTTCTCTTTCACGTCTGATCCACTCGCGGACATAGAGCGGACAGTTTTCGATTGTTACCCCCCTCGATTCGTGAATCGCCAGGAGTTTTACGGCCTCGTCGTCCACCAAAAGCAAGTCTTTGAGGTCGAGAGTCAATGCATCGCTTTCTTGTTTCAGTAACGTCCTAAGCGTGTTGACGTCGTCTCCTGTGAGCCGACCACTTACGCGCAAAACCACACGACCCTGTCCGATTGCTTGACGGACGATTTTGCATGTCACAGTTAACGCCTCAGTAGCGCTGCGTCCAAGCTTGCTTTGCTAAAAGCAAGCCTCTTGCCACTTTTAAATTCATGAAAATAAGAGGGCGAGAAACTCCGATGCGGACGGGCGCTTTCGCGAATCACGCGAATTTGGCGAATTCAACGGATTTCGCGACCTGGGAATGGTTCAGCGAAATTTGAACTGGAGTTTATTGATCTTCAAGGCCTTGATCCGGGCCTCAAGCGTCGACGGTGGGATTCCGAGCTTCGCCGCCGCTCCGGATTGTCCAGATACCCGGCCCCTAGTCGCGGACAGTGCGGCCTCGATAATCTCCCGCTCGCTGCGCGGCTCAATCTGCCCCTTCGCAACCTGACCCTTGACGAGCGGTGGCGCTTTCACAAGAGGTGCCGGAGAAACGGATTTTTTGGAAAGCCACAATTCGTCCACCGAAAAAGCCTCACCTGTGGTCAGGATGACCGACCTCTCAATGACGTTTTGCAACTCGCGGATATTGCCCGGCCAGTCGTAGGACTGCAAAAGGTCTAGTGTCTTCTTCTCGATCGAACGGATATCCTTGCCTGCCTTAGTGGCGAAGCGGTGCACGAAGTACTCCACCAGCAGCAAGATATCGTCCTTTCGTTCTCGGAGTGGCGGCACCTCGATGGGAAACACATTCAGTCGATAAAAGAGGTCCTGACGGAAGGTCCCATTGGCCACCGCGGCTTCCAAGTCACGATTCGTCGCAGCGATAACGCGAACGTCGACATGAATCGGTAGCCCTCCCCCCACGCGTTCGAATTCCCGTTCTTGCAGCACCCGCAGCAATGCGACTTGGGTATCGGGTAGAAGATCGCCCACTTCGTCCAGAAAAATCGTTCCGCCGTCTGCCAGTTCAAAACGACCAAGCCGCTTTTGTGTGGCTCCCGTGAAGGCACCCTTCTCATGGCCGAACAATTCGGAAGGAATCAAGTCATGGGGAATTGCCGCGCAGTTCACGCTAACGAATGCTCGCTCGGTTCTACGAGATTTTTTGTGGATTGCGCGGGCAACGCGTTCCTTGCCAGTACCTGTCTCCCCGGTTATTAACACGCTGGAGTCGGTGGGAGCTACTTTGGCGATCCGGGAAAGAACAACCTTTAGCGGATTCGAAGTGCCAATAATTTCATCGAACATCGCCGTCTGCTCAACCTCGTCGCGAAGCGCCAGATTCTCCTTGTACAGCTGGTCCTTCAATGCCCTGATCTCTGCCTCAGCCCGCTTTTGCTCGCTCAAATCGAGGACGAACGCGACGCCGTCTTTCCCGCCTTCGTGGAACAAGGTGGCACCGATCAGCACGGATACCCGGCTGCCGTCTTTTCGAAACATCTCCGACTCAAAGGGCTGTACCGTCCCAGTCTGGATTACCTCTGCCAAAGCGCTTTCAGTGCGTTCGCGCCAGTCCGGAGGAACCATGGCCCACCATCCCACTCGACCGACAGCGACCTCTTGATGGTCGTATTGCAGCATACGAAGAAAGGCTTCATTGGCCCCGAGCAAAGCGCCTTCGACATTCCAGGTCACAATTCCCAGAATGTTTGCGTCCACGAGGCGCCGGATCTTCGCTTCACGGTCTTCCAGTTCACGATAAAGCCGGCTGGTCTCCATCAGCCGTTCTTCGCTTGCGAGTAGTTTCTCCCGTTGGAATTCCGCTTCACTACGCAGCCGTTGTTCGCGTTCTGCAGTTTCACGGCGAAGATTAGCCATCTTGACGTGGGTCGCCACACGCGCCAGCAACTCCCGCGCCGTGAAAGGCTTTACGAGATAATCGTCGGCGTCTGCCTGCAACCCTTCTACACGCGACTCTTCGCCCGCCCGCGCGGACAGGAGGATCACCGGCATGCCGGCGAGCCCCGGGTCGTCGCGAATGGCTCTCAGTAGCCCAAATCCATCCAACTGCGGCATCATTACGTCCGTCAGTACCAGGGCAGGCTGCAGTTGCCGGGTAGCTTCCAGTGCCTGCCGGCCGTCAGCAACTGCATGTACCTCATAGTGCTCGCTCAACAGGCGTATGAGGTACTGGCGCATGTCCGCGTTGTCATCGGCCAGGATGATCAGTTCGCGTTTCTGACCCGGTTTGGCTTCTGGCGAGGCAGCGAGCGGCTGCTTGGGAATCATCGACACATCGGCCCGTGCTCCCGCTTCGTCTCCCAACCATTGCTGCGCCTCTTCGATATAAGCCTCGGATCTAATTTTGGTGGAGGTTAACGATTGCGTGGCCTGAATGCGTTCCGCCGGTAAATGCTGTTTACCGGCCGGAATCGTCACTGTGAACGTGCTCCCAACACCAACGGCGCTATTCACCTGCACGCTGCCACCATGAAGTTTGACCAGTTCTTGAACGAGCGCGAGTCCGATCCCTGTGCCTTCGTACGTCCTGGCTTGGACACCTTCGATGCGATGAAAACGTTCGAACACCCGATCGAGATGCTCCTCGGGAATCCCCGCTCCGGTGTCGCGGACCTGCAATTCCACTGCGCCTTCGACGGGCTTCAGTGTGAGCGCAACCTCTCCTGCGAACGTAAACTTCAAGGCATTGGAGAGCAGATTCAGAACGACCTTCTCCCACATATCGCGATCCACGTACACCGGTTCTGCGATTGGTTGGCACTCCACTGAGAACCGCAGCCCGGCACTCTCCATCGCCGAAGCGAACGCGCTTGCGACTTCGGCCGTGAAGCTGGCCAAATCCGTCAGCTGATAGGTTGCCTGTACGCGTCCGGCCTCAATGCGCGAAAAGTCCAGGAGCGTATTGACGAGTTTGAGCAATCGGAGCCCGTTGCGCCGAACCACAACCAACTGTTCGTGACTTTCCGGACCGAGTCGGTCGCGCGCTTCCGTCAGCACCTCCTCAAGGGGACCCAGCATCAGCGCCAGAGGGGTACGGAACTCGTGGCTGACATTACTAAAAAACGTTGTCTTGGCACGATCGATCTCGGCTAACGCCTCTGCACGCTGACGTTCCTGCGTATAAGCGCGAGCGCTGGTCAGTCCGATCGTGATTTGTTCGGTGATCCTATGGACGAATTGGCGATACGCCTCATCGAAGGCTCGGCCAGGATGGATTCCCACGACAAGGAATCCTAGCGCTTCGCCGTATTCGCCCAGCCGTATCGGTACGACGCTCGCCTCTTTCGGAGGGACGGGCCAATTGGGCACGGTCACACCCGATGCCCGATCGCCGAGTTCAATAACAACTCCATCCCTCGCCAATGCTGGATCGAATCGCCAAAGGTTCTCGCCGTGGCAGTCGATGACTGGCGGGTGCAAAACGTCGTCGGTCTCCACACCAACACCCGTTAGATACGCTTGACGTTCGGAAGGGCGATACTCATATAGAAACGTGAACGGGAGGCTCAATCGATCTTGACCGAGAGTTTCCGTACTGATGCGCCACACTTCTTCTTCGTTTCGCGCTCCTACCGTTCGCGAAGCTAGATCGCGAAGCACATGCCGGCGTCGATCTTCGAGCACCCGGTCCGTGGTCTCCAGCAATGCGGTCAATACGCCGCCCACCTGGCCGTTGTCATCGGGAATCGGACTGCACGAAAATGCGAAGTATGTCTCTTCGAGGTAGTTGTTGCGGATGATAGGAACTAGGAGATCAGCTAGGAAGCTTGCCTCCTGGCCTCGCGTCAACACGGCTTCGTAAAGCTGCCCGATAAAATCCCAAGCCTCGGGATACACTTCGCGGCCGAAACGACCGAGCGCCCACGGATGCTTTGTCCCCAGCACCGGCCGTATGGCATCGTTGTACAAGAGAGCGAAGTCCGGCCCCCAGCAGATGGTCATCGGATAGCCGGAGCCCAGCACGATTCGAAGAGCGGTTCGAAGAGCTTGTGGCCATTGTTCCACAGGTCCCAGCGCCGTCGTCGACCAGTCGAGCGAGCGCATCTGTGTGGCGACCTCGCTGCGTCCTGCAAAGACCGATTCGATCAACTGCGCCTTGCTGAGCTCCATACCGAGATCCCTCGATTCGGCACCAACGTTCTACGTCTCACAACCAATTCGCTACGATGGCAGGCTTAGAAAGTGAACCGTGCGTCAAGTTGAAGCTGACGACCACCGCCCACCGTGGTGAATATTCGGCCGACGTTGTCAGCCAAATTGCCTGTTGGACCTGCGAAGATGGCATCTCCATTCCCTCCCAGCGTAAGGGGACTCTGGGTGTTACTGGGGACTGCAAAATTCGGATGATTGAACAGGTTGTAGGCTTCCGCTCCAAACGTAATCCTCAGGCCTTCAGAGAATTGGAAGGTCTTTTGCAGGGCCCAATCAAATTCCGCGAACGCGGGACCATGCAGGCTATTTCGCCCCGCATCGCCGAACTGACCGGGAGCGGGTACTGAAAACGCGCTGGGATTAAACCAGCACGATGGATTTCCCACTCTGGTGCCGTTCGGACAAACACCGGTGTACGGATTGCCGGCCACATCAGGCCGCTCCGATACGACCAAAGACTGCAGATCCGCATTGTCAAATGCGAGCACCGGAGTAAAGGGGACGTTGCTGTGAACGCTCGCAGTACCGGAGACCTGCCAGCCCCCAAGGCGGTTTCCATGCCCAAAAGGAAGTTTGTAAACAACGTTAGCGACGAAATTGTGCCGGATGTCGAATCCTGACCGGCCTCGGTCGCCCTTACGATTGAAGGGCTCCTGACTCGTGGGAGGCTCGTTTACGGCTTCTATGGAAATATTGCTAGAAGCATCATCTATCGAATGAGAAAACGTATAGAAGGCTTGCCAGGAAACGTTGTGGGCGTGGCGTTGCGAAACGGAAAGTTGGAACGAATTATAGAAAGACTGTGCATCGGTTAGAACCTCTAACAGCGGTGAAGGCAAGTTTGGGTTATAGCGATGCCCTAAGGCTGGTTCGAAGGGATTTCCTTCCACCTCGCGAGGGAGATGATTCCCACGTGCACCAAAATACCCCGCGCTCAGAATGGTCGCTGGCGCGATTTCCCGTTCCAGGTTGAGATTGTATTGCGACGAGTATGGGAACTTCGGGTGATACGTCATTGAAAAAAGATCTAGCGGTTCTGTTACGAGAGCATTCTGTGGGTTGAGAAAGGTGGGAAACACAAAGGAATTTATGCTGAAAAAAGGAGACAGAAACCGATCGGTGCCAAACAGGTATACGGGGAACTGATCGCGGAAGACACCGGCGCCGCCCCGCAGCACAGTCTTGCCGCGACCGAAGAGGTCCCATGCAAAGCCGGCCCGTGGCGACAAGAGATTCAAAGGCGTTCCAGCAAATAAATTGCCGACTGTTGGTCCAGAATCCGTCGCCGGATTACGAATAACGGAGAGACGCCCGTGTGTCTCACTCGGATTCGAGTAGAAATCGTACCGTAGCCCGGCATTCAGTGTGAGTCGGCTGGTCACTCGCCAGAAGTCCTGCATGAATCCTGACGCTACACTCTGGCGATAGTCGCGGTTCGAATTGGAGTTGGAGGGACCAACTCCTACGTAAGACAGAGGCAGAGCTTGAAGAAAGAATTCCAACGGCGGGTTATTAGTTTGTGCTGGGACCCCGAAGGGACTCAGATCCTGGAATGTGTACAGCCCATCCGTGCCAAAATCGAGCGGCCCATTGGACTGGATCCTCTGAAATTCAGCGCCGAATGTCAGTGTGTGGCCGCCAGTTGTACGTGAAAGTTGATCTTGAATCTGGTAAACGGTCGAAAAATCGCCCACGGAAGCTTCAGGGCCGTTACCGAGCAAACTCATTCCTGCAATGTCGAGCATTCCGAATGGTCGTCCAGGCAGCAAAGAAATCGAAAGTCCCGGATGCGTATTGACGATCGAAGTTGACGCGGTTGTGCGGTTAACCCCGAATCGCAATTCGTTGACAACTTCGCGCCCAAAATTGCTGCGGTCCTGAACAGTAAAGTACTGATTGCGGCCCGTATGATTGATTGGGAAGCCTGGGACGTAAGTTCCTGGCGGTGTTCCGAAATAGGGGACCAGGGAAGAACTGTCGTCGATGATGTAGCGTCCGAATAACGAATGAGTGCTGGAGAAGCTGTGGTCAACACGGACCATTCCGTGGTCTTCATAAGCGCTGCCCTTGTCTGCGGTGGTTAGGTCCGCGGTTCCATCCCCATTGTCTGCTCCGTTCGGAAGAGGAAACAGAGAGAGAAACTGTGGTATGCGAGGATCGATTGTGAGAACAACGCATCCGCTTGGCGTGGCGCTACTGCAGCTCCCTGGATTGGTGGTGGAAGGCAACAGTCCTTGATGGGCAAGAGCATTGGGCACTGTTGCGACTGCCGTTGATGCTTGTACTTCACGAAACCCCTCATAGTCTGCATAAAAGAACGTGCGGTCGTGTACCAACGGCCCGCCTACTCCTGCACCGAACTGGTTCCGCACAAATGGTGGTATCGGGGCGTTGGCCAAATCAAAGTAGTTCTTCGAATCAAGCGCCGCATCTCTGTGGAGTTCGAACAGCGATCCATGGAACTGATTACTTCCAGACTTGGTCACAACATCGATGACCCCGCCACCATTCCTGCCGTACTCCGCATCGAAGGTTTGCGTCAGGACGCGGACCTCCGTGAATTCGTTCAATCCCAGAAAGAGACCAGAGGCACCTGCTGGCGAGTAGCCGAAAAGCGGATCATTCGCATCCATACCATCGATGCGAACGTCCGTCCAACTCGGGCGCATGCCGTCAATCGAGACCTGCCCCGCATTACCGCTCGAGAGCAGCGACGGAGCACTACTGGGTGTCGGAGCGACTCCCGGTTCCAAGATAGCTGCCTCGAACAGATCCCTGCCGTTTAGAGGAAGGTCGGTTAGGGACTGCTCTGGAATCAGCCCGCTGGCGGTCGAGGTAGTACTGTCGATCGCGTTAATGTTCCCGCTGACCGTCAGTTCCTGCGGCTGACTGCCCACAACTAGTGAAAAGTCAATCATGACCCCGGACGCCGAGGAGAGCGTCACTCCGTCTCGAACCTGCGTTCGGAAGCCTTCTCTGCCTGCGCGAACAACGTAGCTTCCTGCCCGCAAACCGGCGAGATGATACTGGCCCGTCATGTCAGTAACGGTGTCCCGCTTTAATCCCGTGCTTTGATTGACGATCGTAATCTGGGCTGAGGGAATGACGGCGCCACTGGAGTCGGTGACAGTGCCGAAAACAGTTGCGAGTTCGCTCTGGGACCACGCGCATGCTGGGAGCAAGGCGAATGACAGGACCAAGAGCAAGCACGCCCTCGGACTGAAAAACGCAGCGGACCAGGTAGGCGCTAGAATGTGATCGAGAAAAGAACGCAGTTCCACGGGCATGGGACTTTGGCGCTCGCTCGTACTCATAGCGTCAATCCTTCGATTGGAAAAGTTTTCGGCGAGCCCCACGCGCCAGTGCCGGGAATTATACCGCTAGCCGATGACGAACGCACCCCAGCGACAGACGGTATATCGCCCGAGTAAGGGCTTCCATGCGACTGCGTCGGCTGCCCCGGCTACTCTTCCGCCGCTCTTCGCGAAGCATCCATTCACTCACACAGTGAGCGCATTCGGCGAGTTCAATGCCCTCGTCTTCGCCGCGAATCAGGAACCAAATCACTCCGAGATCCACCGGGGTGACTTTGCTCAGGATCCAGAATTTCGTGTCCGCTGCAATCACTCATTGCCGATCGAAGGTTGGCGATAAGGTCCGACTCCGTTCGACCGATCAAGCGCAAGTTGATCACGCTTCCATCGCAGTCTCTCTCAACCCTCAACATTTCGTGCGTACTACGCGGTGCTCAGATGGTGGATTGTCTCGCCGCGCCGATCTTTGAACCCTTCAGTTGGGGTTGCAGTGAATCTAGTACGGCACGAGGTGTCCTGGCTTTAAAGCTCGGCATCGTCCTTGGAGCCTTCATGTTTCTGGGTGTACTGCTGGGAGGCCGCCCGCCGCGATTTCTGAGCACGGTATGGCTGGTCGAGTCGAATTCGACAGCCCATCACAAGAAGCACGATATCAGTTGCTTCCCCTAGTGTAGAGGTCGGCCGGTTTTGGCTCAAAACTTGTACCATAAATGGACCATCGTTGGACCATGAATACTGCTTGCATCGAGATCAAACCGCCAGCAACTGACTGATAGGTCGAGCCTTGTTGCAGAATCGATGCGACCGCTCATAATTGCTCACGGCCTTCACACGGCAGAGGCCGCGCTTTTTCTCCGATTCCTGACGAATCCACCCGATCAGGAGAACTCGTTTCAACCATTCTCACCGATGTGCGAGGGGCAGCTCCCGCGCCTCGCAGCATGGTCGAGTACGAGTGTCGAAACGTATGCCAACCAATCTTTCCGATTCCAGCCCTTAATGCGGCGGGCCTCAGGTGCGGTGCAGGATATTCTGCTGTCCGCGGGATCGTCCAGCTTTAGGGTGCTGGGTTCTGGACGGCACCGTTAATGCTTGTTTGTGCCGCGTGGCAGTCAGCGCTCCCAGCCGCTTGTCCACTTGTGCAGCGGGAAGCGTAAACACCCGGCTGCTGCACTCCCGAAGGATTTTCCCCAGGAAACTTGGCGTAACGAGTGAGGCCCCATAGTTGTGTCGCGTGATCAAATGAATCCTGAGAGAAGGAGTCGCAAACAGTATTATTCTGGCCGTAAACCGCCGCCATCACAACACTAATTGCAGGTACAACGGCTTTCGGCGCGCTAGGATTGGCGTCGATTGTGAATGGGTAGGGCGGCATATTGGGAAATTGACCATTGTCGAGCACGGCAGTCAGGCTCGCGGAAGCCGGCGTTGTGCTTACCCAGTAGTGAAGTACTATCCAAGTCGTATAGTGACTCGGCAATTGGCTGGTGATGGGTGCGACATCTACTTTTGACTCGCTAACTCCTTCTCCCCAGTTTCCTGAATACGTGGTGTAGTAGTCGGGCGTCGGCAACGAGACAGCGTAACGAGGCATCCCTCCTCCATTCGGTTTGTACAGTACCTTGTTGATAGTGCTGATTCTAATCGGCTGAGGGGTAGGCTGCAGGTTGGAATAGTTGAGCGGCATCACATCGCCCGGTTGGGGCTTATGTCCAGATCCCTGCGTGAGGTTGCTGATGTCCAAATAATACATCCCAGGGCCCGGCAGGGGAGTCATAGAGGGCGGTTGTCCGGGACTAGCTGGGGCAAATTTGGCTGCGTTGTCGCCTGAAAAGACGAACGCTGCATGACTTACAGTCTGCGGAGATACAAGTACAATTCTGTCTAGAGTCTGGCCGATTTGGTTAGGATCCTTATCAGGTCTCGGATCCTCAACATAGTCCCATGACCCGCTAACCATAATTTGAACTTCGGACTGACCCACTACTCGTTTTGTCGAAAATACCACGACAAAAAACAGAGCCATAATTAACAGTCTTTGCGAGTACAGACACGTGTGCTTCATCTTTTCAATCTCCTGAAATTGGAATTTGCTTTTTAGACTGCCCCAAATGCTGTGAAAGCTGATCAGTAATACGGGTGTCCCGCGCCTGCTCGTGAACGCAAGCCGGATTGGGCCTGATGCATCGATTCTGCAACTATTTTCCCCGCGAGCAGGTCCCGCAGGTTATGCTCAGGCTGGCTCTGATCCACTGCTCAGTTTTGGAACCTTATTATGAGTTGCCTCCTGTCTGCTATCTAAGACGAGGAAAAGAGCTGGTTTCCTTTCCGAGGCATCCAGATCGTTCCGAGGGCGCTTTGCGGTTTGTGTGGCGCCTACTTAATTTCTCCTGTTTCGCGAGCACGATCGCAGCTTTCGGCGAGTTAGATCTCTTTGGGGTAGTTTGAAAATAGGGTTTCTGCCCGCACTTTAGGGCACCGTCGTTGGCACGGTTGCGCCGGATATCGCATTGTTAACGTTCCCCTGAGACGCATGACAATCGGCGCTGCCCGCGGCTCCGAGCTCGAGGGGATACTTTTTCGGATTGGAGTCTGAGCACCGATCGTAGTCGTACATGCCGTGATTCTGGGTTCCCTGAGGGTCCAATAGTTTCGGGAATCGGGCATACTGTTTCACATGCCATAATCGATTTCTCTCTTTTACCGACTCAAGGGAAACGTGGTCACAGATCGCATCGTCATCGTAATCTTTAGGGTCGCCCAGGACGATACTGATACCACCTCCCGTTGTGGGTAGGTTTGCACCGTTAGATACCCGAAAGGAGTTCGGAATCTGCGCTACGTTATAGTGCAGAACCATCCAAGTTGTGTATTGCTTCGGCTCCACGGTCGCGTTGGAAATGCGCTTGTTCGATACCTCAGATTCGCTGGTTCCCATCGATCCAGAATAGGTCGAATAACCATCGGGCGTCGGCAAGGAGATGACATAGTTCTTGTTCTTTTTGTTGACGAGGATCGGTCTGACTTTCTTGGCAGGCGAGCCGATGGATACGCCACTCAGGACCGGGGGATTGGGATACGTGGTAGCAGGTGTACCTTTAACGGCTGTGTAGTCCAACGTGTAGGTTCCAGTTGGACTCGGTGTTCCCGACTTGAAAACCGTAGGATCGGCGCCCGGCAGTAGGTAGACTTTATGGTGGTCCGACTTGCCCGGAGCGACCAGAAAGAGCCTGTTAGGGTAGTCCGTGTCTGTTGCATACGACCACGGTCCGCTGACCATAACCTGCAGGTCCTGTTGTGCGAACGATGGCCACGCGCAAAGCGAAGCCATCACGCAGAGAAGAGCCCTCCTCCCTAACCTTTTCGAATGAAAACGCGTGTGCTTCATCTTTCAAGCTCCTGAAAAGTTATTTTTTAGACTGCCCCAAATGCTGTGAAGGCTGACCAGTAATACGGGTGGTCCATGCCGGGCCGTGAACGCAAGCCGAACTGTGCTTGGTGCATCGATTCGGCAACCGTGGTCCCCGCGAGCAGACCCCTGTAAAACAATTCCATGAACTGACGGGTCGCCCCGGAGTCCACACTCCAGCGGCTCGCGACGACGCGAGAAGCTCCGGCGTGCAGAAAAATCCGAACTAGGCTATCCGCATTTCCGACGCTTTCGGTTGATCCGTCTTGGGTATCACACGCCGAAAGAACGGCAAGCCGCATGCCCGCCAGCGAAGTCTTCTCCAGCACAGAAGCGCTCAGCAATGCGTCGGAGAGCAGCAGCCCGGACTGCCTCGGGGAGCTGATCGCGTGCCCGGCAAAATGGAAAACCGACACAGCGGGCAATTGGGAAAGAACTGCCTCGATGGTGGCTTTGTTTCCGGCAAGAAGCTCGGCTCCATTGAAATTACGGGCCACCATTTCTCCCTCGGAAACGGCGTCGGGCAAAGGAACTAAAGAGGAATCCATGGCGGCGGAGGTGGCAATGGCAGCGACAAGAACACGCGCATCCGCCGTAATCACAGGCGATCCTACACCGTCATACTGATAATAGATTCCGAGTGACGACACAATTGGTCCGCGATCGCCGAAGTAACGATTCTGACTATCGATCAGTGCCTCAATCGGTAGTCCGGAAAGCCCATCATCCAATTCGATTACAAGAGTTCGATCCGCAGATAAGTGCTGCTCAATTGGGGCAACGAGCAGGTCGTATAGCGCACGAGCATTCTGCTTTAGGTCCGGGACGGCCGAATTCGGATCGGAACAAATGCGGCGAAAACGGTTTGCCTTTGCTTGAACGTCGTCCGGATTTCGCTCGGTCCAACTCTGGAAAACACCGCGATTGTCATAAACCCAAATCGCGAGTCCGCGAGGCAGCAAGGCATAGGAAATGACGGTCTCTTTCGTCAGGCTCAGCAATTTACCGGCAACGTAATGTGGCTCCGACGGCAGTGCGTTACCGGTTAGAATGACGGAGCTGCCGGTCCTGCCAGCGCGTAGTGCCGCACCGCGGTACCATTCCCAGATTTCAAGTGCTCCTTGCGGATCCCCGTCACGCAGTCGCAACTGAACAAGATTGCGGTAAGCGCTCGATGCCCGCTGGCTCCACTCCGCCCGAGTCCTATCGTCGCGCAGGGATTGCAATTGTTGCTCTGAGGCGGAGACAGCGGAACTCAACGCTGACGCAGCTCCCGAGCCGCTTCCAACCTCGGATTCCGCGTTCCCGAGCGCTGTGTAAAAAAGAATTGCAAGAAAATTGTCGGAAAGCTGATCAACTTGAGGTTGTAGTTGCCGTAAACGCGCTACAGCCGAGTCAGGCTTATTCTCTCCGGTTTCAACTTCTGCGAGCCTTGACTCCGCTTCTACTCGTGCAATCCGAACTGACTTTATTGGCGGAGCGAGTGCGAATAGTTTGCTCGCTCGGGTAAATTCGGTCCCTGCAGTGAGGAGCTGTTCAGCGGAAACGGCTGCGCTTGCCATCAACGAATGTGCCATCGCACGTAGAACATAGTCACCAAAGGATTCGCTGAGGGCCACGCCATCCCGCCACGCGGCAATCTGCAGGTGCGGCTGCCGCGTCGCGCGGGCAGACTCGTAAAGGTTGTAATACAAGTTGTACCCGCGCATCTCCGAGTATGGTCCCGACCAGAAGCGCCCAAGCGCTTGCCGTGTTCTGAGCCAACTGTCAGGAAAAAGTCCGGCTGCTATGTCCGCACTCGAAAGATGATCTTGTGTGCGCAAATAGATCGCGCCATACTTGCTCGCCGCCGCTTCGTGAGATGCTTCATCATAAAGACGCCGGGCTTCCCCCAAATTCCCCGATAACCAATAGCACGTACCCAGTTCAAGTAGGAACTGAATTCGCAACCATGGATAGGGTCGTTTCCGGAGCTGTAAGGCTTGACCGTTAGCGGCATTAATGCAAGACATCCCTTCCTGCGCATCTTTTGAGGCGAAGAGATATTCGACACGCGCCCGGAGAGCACCGGCGTCGTTGCCTCCTGATGCGAAAAGGCGCTCGGCGTCACGAGCATGTTTACGCGCGGCAACATTATCACCAGCGTCATTGGCCTTTAGAGCGAGCGAGAGCTGTGCCGATGCAGACTGGTAATTGGGAGATGAAGAACCCGATAACACATCCAGTAACCAGCGGTCGCCGTGTTCCAGGCTCGAAATATCCGCAAGAATGCGGAGAGCTATCCCGTAATCGGCAGCGTAAGCGGAGTCTGTCGTGTCTAGCTGGGCAATTGGGTATGCTTTGGGTAGCCATTCAGTAATTGCGAGATGGAGGTAGTCTTCAATGCGGCCATTAATCTTGTGACGTAAAGGTGTATTTCCGGCACCGGCCTCAGCAATTTCTGAGGGGGAGAACAACGGCTCCGCTCGACTCTGTTCGTGCTGTTTCAACTTCTGCTGAAGGGTAGCTAGCCGTTTGCGGGCCTCGTCCGACCAGTCGCTGTTTGGGTCCACCCGAAGATAATGTTCCCAGTCATCGACGGCTTGGGTATAAAGAAACATTTGTTCGCATGCCAGAGCGCGATTGAACAGCGCAATGGGGTCATCTGGCGATTTGGCCAGCGCTTTACCAAACGATTCAATGGCGTTGCCGTAGTCAATAGGCCTGTCGGCGGATTCGGCGCGCACGAAGTATGCCGAGCCTAGATCAGTGAGCAAGCCAGGTGAATCGGGCAGTGTCTCTAACGCTTTATCCAACGACTTGATCGAGCGAATCGTAATTGCCGTCGAGCAAGTCGGCGCGAGCTCGCGCTTGCAGCCATGCAGGGTCATTAGGGTTCTTTCTGAGGTTTTCACCAATCAGATCCTCGGCCTTCAACAAAGATTGCGGCTTGTCGAAATCCGATCGCTCTGTGCCACGCTGTGCTTGCATCGGTGCATATCTTGCACCGGGAATTCTCACTTCTAACGTCCGATGCTCGGTATAAGCCTGCGCGAGCAATTGTTCGGCAGACGGAGGATGCAGAGCCCGCACTCCGATCCAAGCAACTACGGCAACGGCGACGATCCCTGCAAATGCATATGCCGGAACTGGCCAAGCGACGACAGCCCTCCACCACGAAGACTTCGGTTGCCGGTCTCGCACACTATCTCGCAGTGTTGCGGCCATGTTCTTCCGCCATCCGGGTCGCGCACTTTGCAGTGAAGCCAGCAATGCCTCCTCGCTAGGAGTTGCTTCGTCCACGAGTGCTTCTGCCGCGTTCTTTAGGAATGGTCCGCAGTGCCCGCATTGTGCCGCGTGTTTCATCAGTTCTCTTGTCTTCGCTTCCGGCAGAAGCCCGGCCGCCACTTCCAGCCACTCGGCATCTCCCATGCACTCAGGAGTTGGCGGCGATGGATTAGGCACTCGCATACGCAAAATCTCGCTGTGCACGAACTGGTGCCTTTGCAGCTTTCGGCTGCAGTCTTGGCAAGACTCAACGTGGCGTTGGGCCTCTCTCAGATCTGGCTCCGAGAGTTGCTCCGAACCGGACACACTCGTCTCCTTGCAACGAAACGAGCCTATCCAGTTCGTCGCTGTCGAGATGTTTGTCGAATGGCCGTGTCAAAATCTGCTACTCCTTCTAGTACGACATTGGTGGGCAGAATCCTTTTCTTTCCGCTGGCTATGGCTCCGCCGAGTTTGGCATTCCCGCGTTGCCCAAATGCTCCCGTACGCAGCGAGTGAGCCGATAAATGACGGCTTCCACACCCTTCGCTGTGAGTTTGATGGTCGCCAAAGCGGCAATTGCTTTCGCGCTCATACCTTGCAGGTAGTAAAACCAGAAGATAAGGCAGTCCCGCTCCTGATTGTCGCCGGCCGCACAATTCTGTACCTGGTCGTTGACTTGCTCTTAGAAATACCTCGCGCTCCATGGCATCTGAGCCGCCGAAACCGCCGCTCTTCGCTGCCGGGTCGAAGTCTTCGTCCAACTGGTCGGTCTCTCCCGCGCCGCGCTTCTGAGAATGGAGTGATTTGAAGTGATCGTGAGCAACATTGATCGCAATCGTCTTTATGTATCCGAGCACCGCCTCATCGGGATGTTGCTTGGCAAATTCGAGCAACAAACGACACTTATCTGCGCATAGCTTGAGATAGGTCTCTTGCAGCAAATCGTCAATAAACTGCGCCGGGTCCTTTGCCCCATTGGCAGGCGGTGCGCTGGATGGAAAGACTTATCGGACGCTGAAAGCGCGCAACGAACTCATCCCATGGCGCCGCGTCGTTCGACTCCGCGCAGGCACGGATCAGCTCTTCTGCAGATTGGGACGAAGTGTGAACCACAATACCCCGTAGTGTGCCGAATCTTACACGAAAAAAGGGCAATGATGCAGAGTCTTACACGTCTCGGACGATTGTCCGGAATTGACCCCGTGCACCTTCTCTATTCGGTCTCGACACCAAAAAAGGATTTCCGACCCCTTTCTCGTCTTTGTGTGTGGGTCGCTCGAATCTAGGCACGAGCGATTCAAGGCTCGAAAGGCGGACAATCTATGAGGACACTAGATACTACCCACTCAAGAGTTGTGTGTCTTGTTCTGTTGTTACTTCTCCCGTGCTGCGCGGTAGCGGACACTCCTCCGCAGAAAACGCCTGCGAAGCACCAGGCGCATGAAGGCGCGCCAGCTCGCGTTGTGACGCCTCCGCAGACGAAGCCTAGTTCAGACGGAACTCAGACTAAGACAGACGCGCTCACAAGAAGGCTCCAAAACGCTCGCATCGATGCCATAGACAGCAATCATGTCTCAATCACCGTAACTGATTGCCCACCGAGAGCCAAGGGGCACTCCCAGTGCGATGGCGAGGTAACAACATTTGCCGTTGGTCCTGAACTTCGCCCAGAGTTGAACCACTTTAAAAGCGGTGACCATCTGCAAATCGATACTGACAGTAAGAGTGCACTTGCGCTCGGTATACGAACCTTGGAAGTTGACTCCGGCACGCGCTTGTTAGTTCTGGCGACCAGCTTGGCTGGCTTCTTTCTATTGGCCACGCTTCTGACCTGGGGTAAGCCCCTCCATTTGGTCGTCGGACTGGACGGCAGATATAGCAACTCTCAACTCCAGCTCGCGGTCTGGTTTTGGGTCGTCATGGCCACCTATCTGGCCGTTGTCTATTTCAGAGTTGCGCAGGCCGGTTGGGAGTTCTTCGGCTTCGTGAGTATCCCGCAAAACCTTCTTTTGATTTCTGGAATGAGCGTACTTACCTTCGGCGGAGCCAGAGCCGTTACAACCCAAAAAGTGAACGCCGCGGCGGCAGCGGGGCAGAACCTCAAGCCCGCCGGCACTGCGAATTTATGGAAGGACTTCGTCAAGAACGATAAGGACCAGTTCGATCTCGGCGACTGTCAAATGCTGGTCGTGACACTGCTTGCCGTGTGCATGTATCTGGCGCTGGTTTTTCACTTTCTAGGCGCCATAGAAGCCCGAGCGGCCGTCGATCTCCCCAACGTCGATTCAACCATCCTCGCATCTTTCGGTCTTGGCCAGGGGGCATATTTGGCGAAGAAGGCGGCCGGGAATGCCGCTACTTCATAGTGCATGTTTCGGGAAATAACAGCGGACCTCCGCATAGTGAAAACGCTTACTTTCTGCAGTCGAGAATCCAGCACGATCTATTTGAAGAGAGGCAGGAGATTTATGACGACCGGTCGGAATAACAGTTCTGAATATACTTTTGCGCAAGCTTCTCACAACCTCAACAGTCGGCGTCGCGCATCTTCGATTCCGCAAAGCATCAAGCGAGCACGCACCACGATGTACGTGGTGCTTTGCCTGCTGAGTTTAGCCTCGCTCGCCAATCCACAGGCCAGCAGGGACAAGAAGCCAAGCTCAAAGCCGGCGAAATCCACCAACGGCTCGCCGACCACGTTTACCTTGGACGTCGACCAGATGTATTGCGACGAGTCGTTGCCGTATTCCTATCATTCGGAAACGGACAAACTCCAACTGACCATCGGGGAGCGGCAGGAAAAACCCGAACAGCGCACGGCTTGGGCAGGCGTTCTCGCGAACGAATGGAAAAAATTCACGGATGCGTCGGGTCAGACGCCAAGCTTCACGCCCGCTTTTCAGGACCCGCAATTCGACCCCACAACCGCCGGAACGTGGGATGAGCCGCCTACCGATGGGGGAGTGCTTAACGACAACGGCAACCCGCTCCTTTATGATCCGGCATGGGACCTGAGCGCCAGCACTTATGACGCTCAGCGACTGTTGGTGCGCACGCTCTTTGGTCCGAACCCTTTCCAGATAGCCTGCGCCTATCCGTATCTGAAATACCCGGATGTGAAACCTGACGACCCGATTCACACGGGTGCTGACGGCAAGCCGACCGCTTTACTCACTAAAGGAGCAGGTTATGCGCTTGCCCTTAACGCCAAAGATGCCCCTCAGTACTATCTGATAAACATCGTTCGCTGGAAGGACGCTGCGGCCCCGAAAGCGACCTCGGCAGGGGATAAGCCGCCGGCGACCATGCCCTTCTTCCAGGCTGCCGCGGACGACTGGTATTTACTGAACTACTCTGATTCGCAAGACCGGTTGCAAGACGTTTCTCAATGGTTCCACAAAGTCACGCCGGAGATGGTAAGCGACACTTTGCGCATCATCGGCAGCAGCAAAGTCATGTTCCTCGGCATCCACCTGGCCCCGTTGCCAGTGCTCGGCAAAGACGGAATCCATAATCCAAATCCGAATTCCGCACCTGCCACCGAGCAGGCTTGGTTCGATGCGGTATCGCTCAAGTACACCTTTCAGGCCAGCGCAGCTACTCCGACAAACATGGCCGATCTGAACACACTGCTGTCGATCATCCTCGGCGATGCGAAATTGGGAGGACTTTCGCCTGCCACTCAGCAGCAATCGAATCCCGCCCCCAAAACAGTCACCTTGAGCTCAATTCCAGATGGGTTGAACAAGCTGAAGGATGTAGTTACAGCCGCTAACGCGGCGCTCGCCCAGGAGGCTTTACGGGAACAGGAGCTGATGAAGCTAGATCAGCCGATTGATCGCTTTTTGCAACAGTTTAACCCTGAAACCCTACCTTCCCTGAGCTTGAAGCAGTCCACCCCGCGAGACTACGGCCTACCGGAAGCGGCCCAGGCCATGGCCGTCCCCAGCGCGCCAATCAGGCCGGATGCGATGGCTACCCCAATTACCCCTAGTGCAACGACTGCCCCAATTCCGCCGACATCGCTCTTGACGTTCAGGCAACCCAATTCGGGGCTTCAGGGGGCGGCGATCGGCATCGACGCGAATGTTCGGAACAAGCTCATCGAGCTCTCGGACAGCGCCGACAAAGCACAATCGGACGCTAAGGCCCAAGCTCAGGCCGCAACTGAAGCCAAGGCAAAGGCCAAAAGTGCGACTTCAGCCAAGACGAAAGCCGAGGCCGATAACGACGTCAAGACTAAAGCCGAGGCTCAGGAGCGGGCGGAGAATAAAGCCAATGCCTTGGCCGAAGCTCAGACCAAGGCGATCAATGACATTAAACAAGACCTTGATTCGGTCAGCCGGTTGCAGGCAGAAATCAACGACCGAGCAAAGGTATTCGACTCGAAGAGGCAGGTTGTCCTCTCCACATTCCAAGGCCGCTACGCGGCCGGACTGCTCACAAATTTGAAGAACCTTCCTGTTACTCTCGCCAGCAACTGGACTGCGAAGTTCGCCGCTACGCCGCTATCCTCATGGGACGGCAACGCTGGCGTCTACGACTTGACCAAGCCTGCCACCGGTGCGGATGGGACGAACCGCGCAAACGTCAAATCCAGCAAGGCCGACGAAAAGAAGGCCGACGCCAAGAAAGCTGCCCCAAACAAATCCGGCGGCTCCAAGCCTGACTCCACGAAGTCAGAATCTTCCAAATCAGGATCGAAGCCGTCTGAATCCGCCGATTCCGAAGCCACGAAGACTCAATCTCGCAAGACCGGCGGGGGAAATGTGGTGTTTCTGGCCTCTGAATCAGTTACAGCCTGGAGCGAAACTGCATCTGCCAACGCGCGAGAAGCTTTCGCATCAAATCGCCACAGCTTCGGCCCGTCGCTCAGCGACATCGATTTTGCCAGCCCATTCGAACCCAACCACGATCCGATGCAAGACCTAGGGTCGCCCAAAGATGCGACCACGAAAGACACAACTGCGAAAGATCCCGCTAAGAAACCGGCAGACAGCAACCCAGCAACCCAAAATCCGGGTAGCACGTCAAAACCTCCCAAGAATTCCACCAGTACCGCCACCACAATTTGTACGATTAGCCTGACCAAGGGCAGCAGCACCGATATCCCACAATCAGCCCAGCATCAGAGCGATTGCTCCGACCAACAGACCAAAATTCTTGACGAGGGTCGAGCACACTGGGACGTTTCCGTCGTGGTGCCCGTCCAGGGCTATCAGGACCTAACTTTCCAGTCGGCGTCGGGATCGGGGTCCAACACGGTCACGGCCAAAAGTATCACACGGGAAAATGCGTACGGCGTGTTCGACTTCTACTTTGTGAAGGAAGATTTGATCAGGCCGCCCTATCTGGGAATCCCGCACATCGTAGTGGGATTGCCCTTCGCTGGGAAGGTCTTCAACAAACCTTACTTTGCGGTGGGAGAGACCATCAACATCCCTAAAATGATTTCCAAGGTTTCGTTCCTCAGCAAGCTGCCCGTGCTGGGCAATCTCGCGGAAAAGGACTTGCCTCTGTTCATCCGGCCCGTGTTCGGATGGGTCGACAACAAGGTCTATCCCACTGGTGGTGCTCCGACTTATCGCTCGCTGAAACCGCAGCTCTCGATTGAGATGTCATTTAGCACTATCAAGAATGCGGTTCAGACGTTGAGCAAGAATTCGTCTAAGAACGGCAGTGGGAACACGTCCAAGCCGACTACGCCAAGCAGCGTTCCGGATTCAAACTAACGGTCGCTTAGACCAGACATGATCCTTTTCGGAGGAGTCAAATGAATACAATCTCTCGCCGTACGCCAAACACATTTCGCTCCAAGGACGATGTCACGACAGCGAATCTTTCTGACGACTTGGTCTTCCCGCCGGGAGGCCCGAGGCGACGCAGCCGTATGCGCCGTGTACGGCCAGGTGAAAGGGTCAGGTTCTCGGGAGATGCCGATTCGCGGCTGCCCAGTTTGCGACTCAGACGGAGAGATGCTCCCGGCCCACCGGATCTGGCCAACTGGATCACATACGCCGGATGGCTGAACACCACCGGCAATCCCGTATCGCAGTTCGTGACCACATGGACCGTTCCGCCTGTACCCGACGACCAGTCTTCTCAGTTGTTGTATTTGTTCAACGGAATGCAGACTGCCGATGGGCAAATTATTGTGCAGCCCGTGCTGCAGTGGGGTGACCATGGCCCCGACAACGACGGCGTGAACCGGACTGGTCCGTTTTGGACGGCCGCAAGCTGGCTTGTCGGAGGTCCAGACGGTTCGGCCAGTCACTCACACCATGTTCCGGTCAATCCCGGAGACATTCTGGTCGGAGTGATAGTTCTCACGAACCAGTCACCCAACGGTTTCGTCTATAGCTGCGGGTTCCAGGGACTCGCCGACACCCAGTTTTCTACCGACGCCATGGCTGAGCTGGTATGGTGCGTCGAGACCCTTGAGGCCTACGAACTTCAGGGGAATCAAAATCCACCGTACGATCTAAATAATGCGTCAGAGTATCCTGCAGGTTCAGTGATCTTTACGGACATCACGATTACGACGAATGCGCCAGGTCCATCGGGGCAATGGAGCAAGCACGATCTCGTTTCTCAGTATGGTGAGAATATTTCGATCTCCACGAACTCGACCAGCGATGGACAGATCGTGGTTACTCTTTGAGGATTGCTTCCTCGCTATGCGTACCAGCAGATCCGTCACGATCCGAGGCAAGTATCGGCTTGCGAGGCAAGAGAGCTCTTGAAACCGGAGCAGGTCGCCGAGATTCTCTGATTCGGGACACCCAGCTTATGAAGCGAAACACGCAGAAGGAATCGCGAGCCTCGTTTGTCCCGTGTTCGCCTGTACTCCAGATCAGTTTTGTCGATGATGGCTTCCGCGCTCACCGGAAAAGACCTAAGAACTTGAGGGGTCGAAGAAGACATTGTTCTCATTCGCGGATCTTGAGTGGAACAGTGGAACTCAGACTTGTCCTATCCTTAGGGTCCGTGTTACTTTGCCGTGCGGAAGCGAATGCTTAGCGATGCCGAACCAACCGCAATGACTAATAGAAATTCGGGAACCTATCCTAAGAGCGCTCAGCCTCGCTCGGCTCGCGTACCAGAAACCCTGACAACCGCGACTGTCCCTTCACTGTCCAATAAGGGTTCTCTAGCATTCCTTACAAAGACTTTAGGTAGCCACCCGCGTCTTGTAAGTTGTTGAAATTCCTATTATCCGTGGGCTCATAACCCAAAGGTCGGTGGTTCAAATCCACCCCCCGCAACCATTCGATTCAATAACATAGGGCACCCACCAGAGGGTGCCCTTCGAGTTTTGACCCTCTTTGTGCTCGTTTTGTGATTGTTCTTTTTCGGGAGCCATCGTAATGCCTCTCAAGTCACACGTCGTCGATCGATTGCTTTTGAGCAAGTTCTTTCTTCAGAAGATCAGATTCCAGTCGGTCACCAGCGACCGCCACACGCTAGCCGCGAACATAATCGCGGCGCATGATGCTGCTGAACTCGCCATTGCCAGCGTCTGCGACCAGCTTGACTGCCTTCCCCAAGGCCAGACGTACTTGATGCAATATTTCGAACCGTATAAGGCTGCGACCGGCAAGGAAGTCAGCGGCAGGGAATATTTCCGAACCCTAAACATTGCTCGGAACAATATTAAGCATCACGGGATTTTCCCCGACGGCCAGCAATGGTCCCGCCTCGGAGAGAATGTGTTTGAACACATTACCAAGTGGTGCTGGGACGATCTCGGCGAGTCTTTTGCAGCGTTAGATCAATCGGCGCTGTTGGCAGACACCGACGTACGGCGTCTCTACGACGAGGCAAGGCAAAGCGCGGAGGCGCGGGATTACAAGACTACTCTTGAAAAGCTCGCGAGTGCCCTATCGATTATTTTCCGAACAAATGTGGCGCTGCGCGGATTCGAAGCCGGGAATGCCAATACAGAGGATGCGATCCGCGTAGTTGGTTACGGCGTCCACGGCAATGATTTTCTTGCGCTCCAGCAATTCCTGCCTCATGTGAGCCGTTGGGGACCGGATTCGAATAAGCCGCGATGGAAGCAATCGGAGTTCGGACACCCCGGCAATTGGCGACAAAGAAGCGCTGAATACTGTCTTAGAACGTTTGTGGATGTTGCAGTCAAGCTTCAAGGCGCTCCTTGGATTCCGGGTCCGCTAGTGAGAGACGTTCTTTATGAACAGGAGATAGAAGCCCTAGAGGATGACGTGGAACTTTGGGAGGTGGAGACGCCGGTTCGAAACTCTTTGGCTGCTCTGTTGGGCGGTGTAACAAAATCACAAAATCGCCGCTTCTTGAAACGTGGTGAAAAACTGCGGGGTTCAGTTTCTCGATCTCCCAGCTCGGGTGGCGCAGCTGAAGCTTTAGCTGGCGCAACCCTGCTCTCGTTTTTTCAGCCGGAATGGCACGAAACGTGGCAGGTGCTTGAGCGTCAGGTGAAAGTCCTGTCGGTTCCAAGAGAGGACGAGTACGTGAAGAAGTTTTTTTCAGATTTACCAGCAATCGAATGGGAGCCCGAATAAGTGCTTCAGGCTCCCGGTATTTCTACTCTGAAGCTGCCATCGCGACGACCTTCTCTTCCACCGTCTTGCGATAGGCTTGAGTCCGTTCCAGCGCCCGGCGCGCATCGTTCGAGTCTTCAATGGCGTACCGCAGAGACATTGAATTCGTTGCGTGACCGGAAATTCGCATCGCGTGAATTTGTGGAACTCCGGCTGCGATCATATCCTTACAGGCCGACCGCCGCAGATCGTGGAAGATTGCGCCGCTATACGTCCGATCCTCACTCTTCCACCGCTTGCTGCAATGCGGGCAAACACTCTTTGCATCCAGTTCGAAAACTGACTTGCCCTCGTCCTCGCTGCCTTTTGCTCCAACGCATTCCGGGCAAACCCAGCGCGCCAAGCCTGCCTTGATACAAGCGCTGTGCCAAGCTTTCCGAAATTCGGTTATTGGCACGCCGTCCCGGTGAAAGATAGCGGAGGGGAATTTTTCGGGGAACTGAACTGGATCTATGAGCCTGATTCTGCAGGTCGACGCGGAGTAGGAGGTTTTCGCTAATCGCAGGTCCAAAATAGCTGCTTGACTTCCATTCCTTCCCAGCTGGACGATGTGTAAAAATCGAATTAAGCGAAATGTTGAGCTGCCGACAGGTTCGACTGGCTTTGATTGTGGCCGCCTTCGCCTTGGTGGGCGCTGCAGCCCAAACAGTACAGACCTCAATCGCTTTTCACGCTCCTGGTGGCCAGCCGGCGAGCCGATCGCAGGGAACTGCAAAGTTTACAGATATCACAGATTCTGTTCATCTGAAGTTTGAGTATCAAGCTTCCCATACATCCAAGAAATATCTGATTGAGACCATGGGCTCAGGGGTGGCTCTGTTTGATTATGACAATGACGGACGCCTGGACATTTTCGTGGTGAACGGTGCGCCTCTCAAGGATCCTACTCAGAGAGGGACTATTCCACAAAAGACCGAATCCAAGTATTGGAATCGCCTTTACCACCAAAAGCAGGACGGTACGTTTGAAGATTTGACCGAACAAGCTGGGTTACAGGGCGTCGGTTATGGCATGGGCGT
Organism: uncultured Acidobacteriaceae bacterium; assembly: GCA_963846085.1. Lineage (GTDB taxonomy): Bacteria > Acidobacteriota > Terriglobia > Terriglobales > Acidobacteriaceae > Acidiflorens. The sequence continues at coordinate 337,740 of CAWJUN010000002.1, forward strand.
CGCGGTGGGCGATTACGACAACGACGGATATGAAGACTTATATGTGACCGGCTATGGTGGCAACAAGCTCTACCACAACAATGGCAACGGAACGTTCACGGATGTGACTGCGAAAGCTGGCGTAGGTGGAAGTGGGTGGTCCACGAGCGCAGCATGGGTGGATCTTGATAATGACGGATTGCTGGACTTGATCGTCCTACGATACCTGCAATGGGATTTTGATGACACCTGGTGCGGGGAGCGAAAAGAGGGCTATCGGGCATATTGTCATCCGAACGCGTACCCTGCGATAGCGCCGCTGATTTACCACAATGAGGGGAATGGCCATTTCACCGATGTGTCTCAAAAAAGTGGGCTAGCAGAACCGGCCAAGGGATTGGGAATCGCGCTTGCTGACTACGATCGTGACGGCCATATCGACATCTTTATTGCTAACGATTCGATGCCTGAATTTCTTTATCACAATCGAGGAGACGGAAGCTTCGAGGAAGTCGGGCTCAGTTCTGGTGTGGCGGTCGATGGCGAGGGCCACACCTATGCGGGGATGGGTGTGGACTTTGCGGATTACAACAATGACGGTTTGCCTGACGTCGTGGTTACTGATCTCGCGAGTCAGATCTATGCTCTCTATCGAAATAATGGGGATGGCACTTTTACATACGACAGTTACCCGTCGGGAATCGGGCGAATGACTATGTCGCACTCCGGTTGGGGCGTGCGTTTCCTCGACTACGACAACGATGGGTGGAAGGACCTGCTAATCACTCAGGGACACGACTTAGATACGATTCAGCTGACCAATCCCAATATTCATTATCGCGAGTCTATGCTCCTGGCTAGAAACACCGGCAAGGTTTTTGAGGATGTATCGGCGGAGGCGGGAGAGATTTTCCAACAGGTTTGGGTAGGGCGGGGCTTGGCCATCGGCGACATCGATAACGACGGCCGGTTGGATGCGGTCGGAACCAGTAATGACGGCCGGATGTATGTTCTGCACAACTCGACACAGACCCAGAATCACTGGTTAACTCTGGAACTGAGAGGGCACAGGAGTAACCGTGATGCAATTGGGGCTGAAATCAAGGTCACGACAGCCAAGGGTTCGCAAATGGCGACCGTGAGCACGGCCGGCAGCTATCTCTCTTCGAGCGACAAGCGCGCCCATTTCGGGCTGGGTGGGGAAGCGGTTGTTGCGACGATCGAGATTCGGTGGCCCAGTGGGATTCGACAGACGATTAAGAACGTCGTTGCCGATCAAATCCTGAAAGTTGAGGAACCTTCGCAGCCCAGCGAAGTGGTAAGTCGGTCAAAGTGATCTCCAAGTTGCAAAGCGGAAAATGACCTGGGTGTGGCCTGTTGCTCAACGCTTCTTCGTAGTTGCGGGAGTCTCCTCGCCAGACCCTTCCTTCAGCGAGTGAATCGCATCGACAGATAAGCCATTGAATCGCTCTGCGAGACCACTCGGCCAGCGCACTTGCACCAGATCGAATTTTGTAGCCGAGCCTAACCCGAAGTGTACCCGCAGATCATTCTGGGAGATGTAGCTCGAACCGCTGCGCACCTCGTCCACAAGAGTTCTGTTGCCAACCTTGACGGTGATCTTTGCCCCAATGCCATCGCGATTGGAGCGAGTGCCAACCGTTTTAAAAGAGACCCAGTGGTTGGTCGAGCGGACGGAGTTGACGAGGAGGCTGGGCGCCGCATAGATGTTGTTGATGATTACCGACTGTCGGCCATCATTCCAAAAATCGCCGACTGCAAGACCCCGCGCGGAGTAAGTTGCGTTGATGCCAGGACCCGCACTCGCCGAGACGTCGGTGAACGTTCCGTTTCCGTTGTTGTGATAGAGTAGCCGCGGCTCCATGTATCCGCTGCCGAGGTGGAACTTGTCTACCTCAGGATAGACGTGTCCGTTGGCCAGAATGAGATCGGGCCAGCCATCGTTATCAAAATCGAAAAACATCGTTCCCCAGCCCAGGTATTGCGTGTGCAGGCCCAATCCGGCAGCGAACGTAACATCAGAAAAAACTCCCTCGCCATCGTTTCGGTACAGAGTTGGAGTGTCGTCCGAGAAGTTCGTCTTAAAAATATCGAGTCGGCCATCGCCGTTGTAGTCGCCGATCGTAGTTCCCATCCCGGCCTGCTCACGCCCCTCTTCGTTGAACGCCACTCCCGCCATCACGGCGACGTCGGTGAAGGTCCCGTCATGATTGTTGTGATACAGGATGCTGGGAGCGCTGTCGCAGGCGATGTAGATATCAGGCCAGCCGTCGTCGTCGAAATCAAATGTGGAAACGCTGAAAGCATAGCGCCCTTCGGTCCGGTCAATGTGAGCTTTCGTAGTTACATCGACGAAGGTGCCATCTCGGCGATTTTCATACAAAATGTTCTTGGCTGTTGGCAGACCACGAGGTCCACACATCACCGCTACGCCTTTCCAGACGCAATAGCTTCCCTCGCCGGGAACGGGCGTCGTGGCAGGATTGAAATCCACATAATTTGCTACCATCAGATCCAGGTATCCGTCGCGGTTGTAGTCGACGAAGGCGCAGCCGGTGCCCCACGCTTTACCGGATCCTGCCACGTGGGCCTTGTCGGCGACTTCGGTGAATACGCCATGGTCATTGTGATAAAGACGATTTTTACCGTAGTAAGTTACATATAGGTCTTCCCAGCCATCATTGTCGTAATCTCCGACACAAGCACCCTGACCCCAGCCCGTCGCGACCAGCCCCGCCTTGACGGTAACGTCCGTAAAAGTTCCATCATGATTATTGCGATACAGATGGTTGGACGGAGGCTCATCGGACGGAATCGCTTCAAGCGTGGTTCCGTTCACCACAAAAATGTCGGGCCAGCCATCGTTGTCGTAGTCGAAAATGGCAACTCCCGTTCCGGTGGTCTCGATGATGTATTTCTTGGTAGCAACTCCGCCAAAGACATTTACTGCGGTGAGACCAGCTTTTTCAGCGATGTCTTCGAAGTTCACACGGCTTGGATTAGGCGCCATTTTTTGCGGTTGAACCTGACCAACAGTGGCTATGTTGAAAGTAAGAATCAACACAAGCAGACAAAACAATGGGCTCTGGATCTTCCGCGCAGGGTTTGATTCGGCTCGGGTCAAGGAATCTATAGGAGACTGGAGAAGCCTCACTTGGCCTCCGAGGAGGGAAAGCGCCAGTGTGGAACGAAAAAGTCTCCGAGAAGATCGCTTTCGGAAGCAATGGGAGGATCGGCGGAATTGTCCGCGAACGCCAACGCGTTTTTCGAGTCACCGGATCGTTGATAGGCATGGCTCAGAAGACGCTTTGCCTGAATGTTGCCCGGATCCAGTCGAAGGACTTCTTTCAGGTCGACAATTGCTTCGGGAGCGTGGCCTAGTGCGAGTTCGGTTTTTCCAACATTGAGATGGGCTTGAGCGTTCTTAGGATCCAAGTGGACAGCTTCTCGGAAAGCCTCCAGAGCTTCTGGACGTTTGCCGGCACGTTCCAGGGCCAGGCCGCGAAAGTAGCTGAGGAGAAAATTGGGACCCAGCTTTTGCTGAGCGTCGGCGAGCTCGGAGGCCGCTTCCTCCGCCCGCTCTGTTCTCAGCAAAACCTGGGCGAGCCCCAAGTAGCTGGTGGGCAGAGGATCGCCGGCGGTCACCAGCTCGCGAAAGGCGTTTTCAGCTTCCGCGTAGTGGCCGGCTGCGAGCTGTGCAGCACCCAACCGTAGGTGCAGAGCATAAGACTTGGGATTGGCCGAGAGTCCTTCTTGCGTCTCAGAGATTGCCTCGGAATAGCGACTCAGTTCCATTAACTCGCGCGTCAGATTAAGCCAGCTCTCTTCGTCGCCAGGAGCGAGAGCAGCGGCCCGATGAAATGCCTCGACTGACGGCTCACCTTGGCCCGTGTGGGCCTTAGCGATACCGATGAGAGTCCAAACTTCGGCAGATTCGATGGGATTGGAAGTCTCGCGAGATGGAGACTCGGCATAAGCGTGGGCCAGTTCTGCGGCTTTTTCATCCTTTCCAGCGAGCAGTTGGACGAGCGCCAGATCAAACCTCGCCCATGACGTGCCAGCGATGGAGTTTTGCTGCGTCAAGTCTTGGATCACTCGGATCGCCAAGTCTCTCTCGTGAATGTTGAGGAGCAGGTCTGCCGTCTGAGTTGACTGCAGGGCGTCCAGAGGCTGGGTCGCCAGGCTAGCAAGCGATTTTCGCGCCTCGTCCCAACGCCCGACTGCGATATACGCCGATGCCAACTCGATTGAAAAATTCAAGTCCGGAGGCCACGCGGTGCGAGACATTTCCAGTTCACGGATTGCAGGGGCGTACCGATGCGCGTCGAGGAACACGCGTCCGAGATAATAGTGCGCAAAAGAGTCACTCGGTAAGAGTTGAACAGCGCGTTCCAGCGCCGTCTGAGCGGGTTCCAGTGAGTGCTGCATCCATTCGAGGAAGCCGAGATTGCGATACGCATCTTGCATGAGCGGATCTAAGCGAATCGATTCCTGGTATTCGTGGGTGGCTTCGGAGTTTTGGCCGAGCCTGGCGAGAGCGATGCCGCGAAAATTGTGAATGCGCGGGTCTTCCGGTTGCTCGCGCTCGGCGGCAGTAAATTCCAGGAGTGCATCTGCGTAGCGATTGCTCTGAAGCGCAGCAAGGCCTTTCTGGAAGGCGTCCTGCGGATGCGATTGTCCAGCGAATACGAACCGAGTGGAAAGAGTGAGAACGACAAGACAGACCAGTGAGTATTTGATGCTGCGGAGAGCTTTCACGCTAAGGGTTCTCCGCAGATCGTGTAACCTCTCCAACTCGCTGAGTTTGCTTTTCGAGATTGCCGTGCGATCTGCGATTCAGTGCCGTGGAGAGAGCGAACTCCCTTGTTGCGTTCTCCTTTTCTCCGAGCGCCTGATAAACCCGCGCTAATTTGTAGTGGACCGAGCCGTCTTGATCGGCGAGGACCGCGATCTTATATTGCTCTTCGGCTTTCTGATAATTTCCGAGTTCTGAATACGCTGTGCCCAAATCGCGGTGTATATCGGGATTGGTTGAATCAGCGGCTTGCGCTCTTTCGAGGTAGGGAAGTGCTTTCTCCGGTTGATGCTCGAGGAGGTAAGTGTCCCCAAGATCGTCGAGCGCTCCAGGATGCTTTGGGTTCGACTCGAGCTCGGCTTCAAGCTCAACGCGGGCTTCCGGCACTTTCATGTCTTTCCACAAGACATGTCCTAGGCTGTAATGCAAATTTGGCAGCGAAGATTTCAAGGCGATGGCGGCGCGGTATTCTTCGATCGCTTTTCCGTCGTTCCCCTTAGCCGCCTCTAAGTCTCCCATCAACTGATGCAAGCGATACGAATCGGGGTCGGCCTGATAAAGCTTAAGATAGGACGCAGTCGCCAGCTTTTCATAGCAACGAGCGCGCCAGTAGGATGCTTCGGCCGAATCTTTGTCGGGCAGCGGCAAAGCCTCAAGTGCCGCGAGAGCATTTTGATACTCTCCGGCTTCCAACAGTGCGGCGGCAACTCGAATGCGAAACTCGGCACTACTTCGCGAGGTAAGCACTTTAGCCGAGCAGGACGCCACCTCTGCAACTCGATCGTGTTGAAGTGCAAGACGAACGTTCGTTTCCGAACATGGCCGATTGGGCTGACCTGTCTTGACATAGGAAGCAGCGAGCGAAACTTCGATCTGCGCCTGGGAGGCGTCTCCTCGTTGTTCAGCGAGAAAAGCGACGGCCAGATGCATCGCAGGGGAGTTGGAAACCTGCAGCTGGCTCGGTCAACTGCTGAATGTTTGTGCGCGTGTCCGCTGGAAGTTGCTCAAGAGCCGCATCGCCGAATCCTGCTTCGCGAAGGCCCAGGATCCGCTCCGTTCCATCGAGATCGATGGCCGTGGCTTTATCCCAATCATGAAGGGCTGCGGTAATGTCTTGCTGAATCAGATTGGCTTCGCCACGTCGAACCAGGGCGCGGAGGTTGTCAGGGTCGCGAGTCAACTCCGCGTCAAATTCTCGAATGGCCGGCTTCATTTTACCCGCCCGCAAAAGAACTTCGCCGAGTTCGGCGTGCAACCCGGCATGGTTCGGTGAGGACTGCAATGCGTTCTGAAAATGAATGACGGCGGAGGGCCACTCGCTGCTTGACGCGTAGCTTTCCGCCAATAGCTGTTCGCTGCGTGCCGAGCCAGGAGCAATCTTCTCGAGACGCGCGACTTCTTGCTTCCCGAGCCGCTCATAAGCGTTTCCCAGAACGTAGAGCAGATCAGCGTCCGTCGGATGAAGTTGTAATGCCTCGAGCAGGGTCGCGACTTCGGAGTGCAGTTGGCCGGACATCTCTTGAGCCGTCGCGAGCCACAGACGAATGTCCGCTTGCTGGGGGTTTTCTCGGAGCGCGGTTTTCAGATAGGGAAGAGCTTTGGCTCCCTCGCCTTCCTTGCAATAATCTACTCCCAGAAAAAAGTTCGCTCCCGCGAGTTGCGGTTTGAGTTTAAGGGCCTGGCGAAATTCAGATACGGCTTCGGGCAACCGATTTTGCAGTTGATAGATAAGGCCGAGGTTCATGCGAGCTTCGGCGAAATCGGGCGCAACGGCGAGGACGGCCTGATACTCCCGTTCTGCAGTCGCATAGTCTTGATTACGTTGCGCTATGCCGGCCGCTTCAAAGTGAGACTCGATTGCCGAATCTCGAGAAGACTGGGAAGGATGGGTTTGTCCCGCCAGATGCAAGGAGGAAACTGCCAAGAGACAGAACGCGAACAGGAAAATCGGAGGTCGAAAAACAATCATGCCAACCGCTGTTGATGGTGCGTTCATGTTCGCGTCAAGAACCCAAGAAGAATGATTCATTCTAATCCTGCGTCAGTTTGCGGGTCTCGGAAATGGGGACTGGCTAGTGAATTCGCCGGACGGCGACCAGGGTCGTGGAACTGGGAGCACCCGAACTGGCGCGCGAGCGAATCAGAGCTTCAAACCAGATGTTTTGTGAGATCGGTTCCGTGGAAGAAATTCCCAAGGCGTTTGTGAGCTGGCGGCGATTTTCTTCATCGGCGAGGAACCGGCCGGCCGCTTCCGTTCCTTCCTGCTGCAGGCCCTGCAGGGCCAGAACGCTTCCGTCGTGGGTGGCGTTGGGAAGCAGGGAGATGGTCGCGTAATCCTCGCCGACCGTTCCCGTCCATCGCAAACCTTCATATTGCGCTTGTTCGCCGGGCAAGGGGGTTTTGTTAACAAAAACCTTGGCACTCTTGCCTACCGCAGTCTCGCTCTCGCGAAAGTTAAGTTTGTCTTGCAGCAAGGTCACCCAAGGGTTGGATCCCGGACTGCCGATGAAAATGCAATTATTATGGTCCAGGTCGCGCATGGTCAAATCGCGCGGATAGCGCACGGAAACCTGCGATTGCAGTGAGCCGGCCATTTTGAACAGGGAAACGACGTTGGCTACGTCCGCGAAAGAAGTAAGGGTGGAGTTCGAAAGATATTCCGTCAGCTGAGCATTGCTTTGTCCCATCTTGTTGACGGTCGTGTTCTGAAGAAAATCCCGGCGCAGGTATTGATCCAGAGACCCGGGTTGGCCGGCCAGAATGCGGGACATCCCGTAGTTGCTGTCGGCTACGACAATGATGGTCTGGTGGCGCGCGTCAAAAATCTGCGAAGAGGGCCATGAAAGGGCGGAGCTAGCGGCGATTCCAACACTCTCTCGATGCAGCACAGAACGATAAAAAAGAGTCGCGCACAATACCGCGAGCACGCCGCACGCGATCCAGGGAAACTTGTTTCGCGCATACCAGGGCACCGAGGGGATCGGCACAACCAGCGGGACCGGGCTCTCCGGAGTACGGGTGACCGTTCTAAAAACTGGGGCGTAGGACCCTTTGGGAATATCGAGGATGAGGGGTTCGTTGCGGCCTTCTTCATTGAAATATTCGTGCAATTTGAGGCGCAACTGCCGGACGTGAACCCGCACCGAGCTGTCTTCGAGGGGGCTGTAATCGGAGGGTTTGTGGAAGAGGGCATTCCCGATGTGTTGCTCTGTCAATTCATGAGCTTTCCCATGGATGGTCTGCTCGGTAATGAACTGCAACAAATCCCGGAGCCGCGTGCCCTTCTGAAATGGTGCACTTGAAACGATTCGTTGGACCAGTTGCCACCGCTGATCATTCAGCAGGTCGTCAGTCAATTTTGGAGGGAAAACCGACGGTTGCGGCGAAGCCATAATGTATTGATTCGTTGAATCGACCCGATCGAATAAACAAATTTTACATCATTTTCTAATCGGGCGATTCAACCCCTTTTGTTTGCACGCCGTTTGGTAAGGTGGGCCCGGTCGGAATGGCACCGGCCGACGGTGAATCACCTTGGATTCACGTGTAAGACTCTTGCGAGGGGAAACTTCTGCAAGAAACTATGACCCTCGCGGCGGCCAGAAGCACGGGTCGAGCCTTCGCTTAGTTGGGACTAGGATTCTGAAAGGGAATGCGCAAAATCTCAATGTTCGAGAAAGCCGGAAACGATCATGAGTAGCCGGACGATTTCGCGTCGCCGCTTCATTCAGGGATCAATCCAGGGAAGCGTTGCCGTCGGCTTGGAATCGAAGTTTGGAATACTGGGCGGTTTAGCTGCCGAAACGAGGTCCGACGCCGCGCGATTGTCGTCCGATGAATTGACACTCAAAGTGCTTGGTGACTCCAAAGTTGGCTACGGAGTCAGTCTTCTTTATAAAGGGCAGGCTTTTGCCGGGCATGACCGGAGTGGAGAATTCTCCGCTTTGTTCCAAAACGAAGAGCGAAGCCTGCAAGACCAGGTCAACGATTTTCGGGCGACCTCTTGGAAAGGCGACTCCACCCACGTACTGCTCGAAGGACAATGCCGGCTCGAGAGGCTGAATACGACGGTTTTCGCCAAAGTCGAATATGAAGTCGTTGCCCCTCAGGTAGTGTGCAAGAAGGTCCGGTTGCGCCAAGACGATATGTTCATGCTTTTCTACCACTTGAGCCATCGTCTGGAGGCGGTCGAGAGTCCTGCAAAATTCTGGAGCTTCGATCAGTTGGATTGGAAGGGCGGTCCTCTGCATGAATACTTTCCAGCCGCCGGGTATCGCACCAAGAATGGGTTATGCGTCGGGTTCTTGACCGACTCCGGCTTCCGAAACCAGTGGACCCGGCTCATTCGTCGTGATGGCAGGCCAGTCAAGCCAGCGCCTCGTCGGATTCCGGATGCGAACTTGTTCTCCGGATCGCGTCCCGAGGAGCGATCCAGAAACGATTTCTTCGTGCAGCAGACGTTTGGACAAATCCTGGAACAAGATGACACACAACCCTCGCAGATTTTGCCATTGCCGGCTATCTCGTCCTGGAAGAAAAAGGGCGATGCCATCCTCGAGGAGGCCGATGGGGTCGCCACGATATCGACGAAAAGCTCGGACGATGGCGTGATGATTCCGTTTGCAGCCGAGGCGCCCGCGGTTCACTCGGTGCGCGTGGAATATCGTTCGGCGTCGTCGGTGGCAATCGGGATTTGGGATGTGGACGATCAGCTAGGGAAAGTGGGTGACATCAGTCTGTACAACGACAGGGCACCGGAGTCCCCGGGCGATTGGTCGGAATTCCGAACGACGGTCTATGTATCGAGTTTGCAGGGGAAGGGATGCGCCGTTTTCATTTCGGTTGCGCCCTCCGAACAAGATTTGTCAGTGAGTGCGCCTTCAGGTCTGGCAAAGGTAGAGGTGCGCGGCCTTGAGGTTCGCCGCATCGCGACGCGGAGTGAACCTTACCATCGGCTGGAGATGGGACGGGAGTGCGAGAAAACATCGTTTGTCTTTGCGGACGAAAAGGTGCCGGAGACCATTCGCGGACACCGGTTGGCTAGCCAGCGGTATCTAGCGGACGGGCTTCGTTTTAAGGGTGGGGATACCGAGAAGGTTGTTTATTCCGATCTCATGATGCTTTGCTGGATCGCGGGCCCGGAAACGTTTCGGCCCATTTGCGCGCCGAGCATCTGGTATTCCGCTGCCGGCGAGATGTATCTTCGCGACAGCTTCTTTGCGTTGAATGGTGTCCATAATCGCGAACTCAACGAGAGTGTGTTCAATCTTTGGGCGGATAATCAGGGGAGCGATGGCGCGATCAACACCCTCGTCGAGGCGAATTTAGCCAATCTGGAGCGTAAGTCGAACGACTCGACACCGCTTTGGTTGATGTGGGCGTTCTTGAATCGTCGTCGCTTTGGCACTCAGTTGCCCATGGAAAAGGTGCGTAAAGCTGCGGAATATTGCCTTCGCACCTACGATCCCCAGCGCGACGGCCATTGCCGGGCACAGTTTGTCATGGGTCAACTCGACGTGATCCGGTATCCGGAAGGGACATCCGTGATATGCGAAAACCAGGGAATTCTGGCGGTCACGGCGCGTGTAATTCGAGAGTTGCAGATCCCGGGAGTGAGCGCGGCGATCTCGGATGAGTATTTGCACCAGACGGAAGAACTGTATCGTAGCTACTACGATCCGGCGAGAAAGTTCATGCGTCCGGCGCGGGACATTGGGGACGCGATAGGATTTGCGGAGATTTTCCCGGAATTTTTGTCCTTGTGGCTTTTTGGCCGAAAGATTCTCTCCGACGAGATGATCACGAATCATCTTGATCGGATCCCCCCGATGATGCCCCGGCGAGATTGCCCGCATCCTGAAATTGGCGGGACGGTGAGGCCCATCTTGATCGGGATTCCGGAAGGCAGTAAGAAGTGGAAGTACTTTACCGAGCATTGGCATCCGATGGTGAGTGATTCCTTCGCCGCGAGCTACGCCAATCATGGCATGGATGGAATCTATTACAACGGTGGCAGTTGGATGCGAATTGAGATCTGCGGGTATGTCGCGGGAAAACTCCACGGCTGGAGCGGCGCGGAGACAGCCATCGGCAACCGGCTCTGGGCGGAACTCAATATCGCCCCGGAGTTTCCCACCAGTCAGGAATATATTGCTACCGACCCGGCTCATCCATTCTTTGGCTATCACCGGGTGTTTGCTTGGAATTCATTCGTCCTCCAGGCGATGGAATTGGCGGGGTTGCGTTCGCCGGAAATGGACCCAGACCATCGACAAAGTGATCGTTGAAGGCCGACCCTCCATTTCTTCATAGCTTTTCCATCTCGTCTCAACGCAAAACCAACGAACCATCCACATCAAGGACTTCCAAAGTGTCCTGAAGATGGATATTTCTGTGAATCACAATGAATTCACGTGTTAGACCCTTCCCCGAATATCAGAGCCGGATTAACTATCCGGTCACGCCCGAGGCATAGTGGAAAAATACTATGTTGCCGGGTAGGGGCGGTCGGGGTCGTTGAGTTTCGCGCCGTATTTTGATTGGAAGAAAGCGATCTTTTTCGCTATTTGCGCTGAATCTCGCGCCTTGTGGGATCGGTCGACCCGTGGGGGAGAAAACTTTGAGAAGACTCGTCTGTGCGATTGCGATGCTCCTGTTGGCTTCTACGATATCGGTTCTGGCCCAGACCACCAATGGCAACATTCAAGGTACCATCACGGATCCGAGCGGGGCGGTGATTGAGGGAGCCACGGTAACGGCCAAGAATGCGGATACCGGACTCACCGTCACGGCCGCAACCAGCAACGCCGGATTTTATGCACTCGCCAACGTTCCTCCCGGTCGCTACAACATCACGATTCAGGGGTCGAATCTTAAGAAATATGTGCGAGAAGGCGTGACGGTTCAAACCGCCGCGACGATCGCCTTAGACATACAGATGCAAGTGGGCGGAGTCTCAGAAAGCGTAACCGTCAACGCGGATGCCACCCAACTTGAAACAGAAACCTCGGATGTGGGCGCTACCGTCCAGCAGTCTCTGGTTCAGAACCTGCCGCTAGAGGTGAACGGTACGGTGCGCAATCCCGTTCAATTCATTACCCTTGTGCCGGGATTTGTGGGCAATGTGGGAAACAACCCGGGCGATAACTCCACTGACGATTTCAAGGTGAACGGGGGACAGGAAGGGGGCACGGACTTTCTGGTGGATGGCGTTTCGATCTCGCTGGTTTCGCCGAACACGCAAATGAACAAAGGCGTGTCGACGGACGGTGTGGAGGAATTCAAGGTATTACAGAGCAACTTTTCCGCCGAATATGGAGAGTCCGGCGATGGCATCGTGAGTCTCACGATGAAGTCGGGCACGAATGACTGGCACGGGTCGGTCTACGACTATCTCCGCAATCGCACGCTGGACGCGAACAGCTGGGTGAACAACACTCTGGGCCAAAAGCGGTCCGTCAATACGCAGAATGATTTCGGCGCCACAGCGGGTGGCCCCATTCGCATTCCTCATCTTTATAATGGACACGACAAGACCTTCTTCTTCTTTGATTATGAAGGGTTCCGTTTTAGAACTGGCGGCACATCGCCGATCAGCGTGCCGAACGCAGCGTTTCAGAGCGGCGATTTTTCAGCAGATTGCACAGCCGGCTTCACAGGAGGAATCTGTAACGATCCGGGGCAACAGCTTTACGACCCCACGACTCACGTTGCGATCCCCGGGGACGTTCTGACGAACGACCCGAATTTTACGCCGAGCATGGTGATGACGAAGGTTTTTGCCCTGCTTCCGAAAACCAATGGCAGCCTGGTCAATAACGTGATTGACACCACGATTTCGAGCACAACCGCCAATATTGTTGATGTCAAGATCGACCACAACATCTCGAACAAACAAAGAATTTCTGGCGGATTCGATTACGACAACACGAATACGGGTGGCGTTTCAAACCTCGGTCCGATTTTTGGCAGCGTTACGCCGCAGGACACGCGTTACATACGCTTCAGCGATAACTACATTTTCAGTCCAACGGTAGTGAACGAATTCCTGATTGGATTCAGCCGCCGCTTCCGGGGCGAAGTTTCGAACGGACTGGGACAGAACTATCCCTCTCAAATCGGCCTTACCGGTGTATCGCAAGTGACATTCCCGTGCATCAAGTTCACCGCGACACCATACGAGAACCTACTCAACAACTGCGGCGACTCGCAATTTGCTGACAATGTTTACCAGGGCAACGACTCGGTAAGTTGGGTCAAGGGTAAGCACAACATGAAATTCGGCGGCGGATTTCGAGCGTTGCAATTCAACGTACGGCGGCTTACTCAGGCCTCGGGCGAGTTCGATTTCAATGCCCAGGAGACGAGTTCGAATGGAGCGGGTGGAGTCGGTGGAGTTGGCGGCGACCCCGTCGCCAGCTCCCTCTTTGGCTTGGTCAATACTGCGACCTTAAATTACGGCTCTTTCAGCGGTGTGCGGTATAAAGACTATTCCTTCTTTGCGCAGGATACATACAAACTGAACTCCAAATTAACTCTGAATTATGGCTTGCGCTACGACCTCGATATCCCGGCAAGCGAAGCTTTTGATCGTTTCTCGATGGTCGATCCTACTCTTCCGAACCCCGGCGCCGGTGGCATCCCTGGCGCCTATACGTATTTTGGAAGCGGGCCGGGTCGTAACGGGAAGACGCGTCCGCAAGATACCTACAAGAAATCGTTTGGCCCACGAGTAGGTTTCGCCTACAGCATCAACGCAAAGACCGTCCTGCGCGGTGGTTACGGAATTTTCTACGAGCCGCTTAAAGAAGGATCATTTGCAGACCAGGATGGTTTGGGATTCTTCAATCGGCAGACGATTTCACCGACCAACGGTGGCCCGACGCAAATTGATGACGGCGTTACGAAGATATTTCCTGTTTCCGGACCGTTCACGCCCGACGGGCAAAATGGCAGTAACGGCGTAATCACTGTTCCTTTCAACACAGGGCGACCCGCCGATATTCAAACTTGGAACCTCGACATTCAACGGCAAATTACATCGAACATGGTAGTAAAGGTCGGCTATGTGGGATCCAAGGGAACCCACTTGCCAGCTCTGAACATCATCCCCAACCAGGTCAATCCTTCATTTCTCGCGCTGGGTAACGACTTATCCATGAATGTCTCGTGTCTGACCCTTTTAACTTGTCCGAATGCCATTGCGGCAGGGGTTAAGTTACCTTATCCAGGTTTTACGGGGCAGATTAACCAGGCCATTCGACCCTTCCCGCAATATGGTGATTTCAACCAGGAAGACAATTCCTTCAGTCCCGATCGAACGGGCAACTCGACTTATCACGCCATGCAACTCGAAGTTGATAAGCGTTTTGCGTCAGGGCTGAGCTTCCTAGTGTCCTATACCGTGTCAAAAAATCTTACGGACGCCGATTCGTCCGGTCCCGGCGTTGCCGGATTCATCGGCACGAATGAATTCATCGGACAGAACTCCTACGATCGCAAGGCTGAAAAAGCAGTCAGCGAACTCGATACACCTCAAAGCCTGGTGGCCAGTTTCTTCTACGAACTACCGGTGGGACACGGGAAACGCTTCTTAAGCGGGACCGGAGCTCTGGATCGCTTGGTGAGCGGCTGGTATGTGTCCAACATCGATTCTTACAAATCGGGCCAGCCGACAGAGGTCTATAGCTCATGCAATGGCACCGCCGGCGATGTGTTATTCGCAGGATGCCACTTTACCGGAGCGGCCCGCGTGAACGTCGTACCGGGAGTGCGTGAGACTAACAAGAGCTCGAGCTTTAATCCCTTTACCACGCCGTTCTGGAATCCCGCAGCTTTTTCGATACCGGATCCTCTGACGTTTGGAAATGAACCGCGCTCTCTCAGTGCGGCACGCACCTTCGGAAGCCGCGATGAAGACTTCACGTTGGGTAAGAAAACCAGGATCTTCGGTGAGAAAGCAACGATCGACTTCCGTGCCGAATTTTTCAATATATTCAATCGTCACATTTTCCAGCCGGTTTCGGGCAGTCCGCAGTTGAACAGTCCATTTATTCCTGTCGGATCTCCCGGATGCAATGGAGCTGGCCAAGTTTTTGCCTGCGGTTTTGGGTCGATCACAAATGCCAGTGGTCCGCGACAGATTCAACTTGCTTTGAAGATTCAATATTGAGCAGAGTTCAATCATCAAGGTGCGCCCTCGCACGAGGCGGGGGCGCCAGCTTTACAGATCGCTTCGGACCGCGGTTTCAGGCACATGAATGTTCTCAATCGGCGAATTTTTGTAAAAAGTTTTCTCGCCACGGCTGCGGGGACCTCCCCTGCTTTCGCTGCCTTTCGCCAAAGCCAACAATTAGTGTTTCCATCGGTCGGTGGGGGCGAAGCGGCTGGCCGCACGAGCCTGGAATCCAGAAATCAGCGCATTACGATCTCGCCGCCTGGCACGCCGCTCACCTATCAAAACTTCGTGCGTACGGGCAGCGGGGATGAGTGGGTGCCTTCCACATTGGCAGACGTGCCGCTTATAACCGGGCCTTCGTTCCCGCTCGTCAGTTCCCACATTCAGCGAGACGGCTTGCTCGTTCGATGCGATGGGACGGGCGACGCGGTAGGCTCCGATGGCAAAGCCTTACGTTACGCTTGGGATGCCGAGATCACCGCTGCGGGCGACGAGTATCCGGATCCATGGGTGCGTTTTCGGACGACTCTGCACCTTCCGGGTCCGTCGAAACTGCATCAGACAGGCTCTCTTGAGCCACAAATTATTGTCTGGCTGAGTTCGACGTCTACCCTAATGGAAGGACAGTCCGGTAGCTGGCGACGAGTCTTGCTCTCGCAACCAACTCGCAACTCACTCGGAACGGCGGGCAACGATCTGCCCGCTGTTTACCTTCTGGATCAAACCGTCGGAATTGAGAGCATGATGTTTTTCGACATGGATGACATGGGGTGGATGTCAACCGAAAACCTGCCGCGTTTCCTTGTGTATCGTTGCTCCAGTATCTCGAATATCCGAAGGGATGGCACCCAGCGCCTCGGGATAGGACTATTAGCGGAGCAAACCGTGGGAGATATTCTTCCCGCGGGGGATGTCACTTTCACTTACTGGTTGCTGCAGCGCCCTTGCACCCGACTGCTTACCGAACAGGAAGCTGTCAAAAGGTGGATGGGCGCGCTACTGCCTCTTTTCGAAGAGAAGTTGGCGTGGCCACCTTGCGCGACAAACTGGAAGGACTTTGCCGACGGAACAGTTCGCGACCTGCAAGACAAAAATGCCACGAGTATCGAAGCAGACGGTCATAGTGGGCTCAGCGCCTACGTTAAAGAGAGCTCGAAAATCTGGAAGCAACCACCCAACAACTTTGAGCTGATGACTCTGGCAGATGTCTTATGGCCGTCGCTGCTGTTCCTGCAACTCCATCCTGAACAGAATTTCGAACGAGAATGCCGAGATCTTCTCGGGGCTCTCCCTGGCTTCTACCATTCCGATACTCACAGTATCAGCAACGATTTCCGACGCAGTCCAGATGAAAGAGCCGATTCGTGGTACCCATTCGAGAACGGTCTTATCAAGTATCCGATGATTGGTTCTCTCGCGGGCTTGGGCGAAGTTACTGACCATTTCCTCGATGCATTTCATAGATCTGAAGAGATGGCTCAGCAGTACGACTATCTGTTTCCCATCTACTACGAAGTTGCGAATCTTCAAGCCGACGGCGCAGGGACGAATTACGCAGTGGGAGGTTTATACGCGTGGGCTGCGATCCTGGCGAACCGCCTCACTGGACAAGAGCGTTATCGCGAAGAAGCGCGGCGCGCAGTGCGGGTTTTGTATACGGTTCCAGCCGATCGCCTCTTTCATGAACCGCAGGAACTGGCTTATGGCGCCCTGGCGGCTGCGGAACTCGGCATGGTGGCGGAGGCGGAATATCTACTGTACGAGCAGTTACGGATGTTTTATTGGTATTCAGATCCCAGCCAGCGGAAGCACGATACCCGTGGGATGGTGCAGGCTGCCGCGTCCATTCTTTATCCGGCCTTCAAGGAAAACGTTGAGGCGATTTTGCCGTGGACGGGAGTGATGAAGCGTGGCGTGATTTTTGATGGCTTGCTGCGGTTTATGGATCAGCAACGGCGTAATAACTTCTACTTCTTTGAGAACTGCGCAGGAACCGGCCCCAGCCCTAACTCGTCGGCATTTATCCCCTACGAAAATCTGGGTACGCTGGAACTGGGGGGCATGACCGGAAATGTGGGCAAAGAGATCTATGGAGCCGGCGAATCAATCTGGATGTATCTGATGTTTGAAGCGCTCGGACAAGTCAGTGATCGAGAATTGATGCTGGTCAATCTGGACTTGCTCGATGCCTCTCAGGCGAAATCGTTCCCTCCGAGGGAATTGAACTTCATTTTGTACAATCCCACCGCAATCGCGCGGTCGGCAACAATCATGATTCCGCCCGCGAAAGACCGTGCGCCTCAATTGCGCGTGAATGGCAAAGCAAGCGGGGCCCTGCAACAAATACCCAAGCAGTCTTTCGTTCGGCTCACGGCCGATTGGTGAGTACTTAATTCAGTTGGCACGGGTCCAGATCTAAAGATCCAGAAAGTCGTGTGCGGTGCAAACTTAGTCGGTCAGGAAGGAAGTCTTGTAATGATCAAAGTTCGTTTTCCCGCGAGAGACAAGGCGCGTACGGCGATTCTAGCCGTAATAGTTCTGCTAGCAGTCGCTGCGGCGGTTGCCATTTCCTTCGATCCTCCGTTTGGCAAGTGGACCCGCCTTGTCGACGAGCCGATCTTGTCTCCGCGGGGGGACGGCTTTGAATCTGCGGGAACTTTTAACCCGGCGGTTATTAAAAAAGATGGGAAATTTGTCATGCTCTATCGCGCGCAGGACCGAGCCGGCAAGTCATCGCTTGGCTATGCCACGAGCGACGATGGCATTCATTTCACTCGCCGTAGCGAACCGGTGATGGTTTCAGAGACTCCGTATGAGAAGGGCGGAGGTGTCGAAGATCCTAGGCTGCAGCAAATCGATGGCACTTATTACTTGACTTATACCGGTTATAATAACGGCGATGGAGTCGTTGCCAAGGGAGACGCTCAACTCTGCCTCGCCACCTCGAAAGACCTGATTCATTGGGACCGGCACGGAGTCATCATTCCAAGTTTCAAAGGCCCATGGAACGTGAAGTGGACCAAGTCGGGCGCAATTGTCCCACAGAAGATCAACGGTAAGTACTGGATGTACTATCTGGGCGATGCGAAAGGTAAGGACACTCAGATGGGAGTGGCATCTTCCGACGACGCGCTGCATTGGACCGAGGTCCTCGACCATCCCGTGATGGCGAGCCGAGCCGGTTCTTTTGATTCGCAAGTTGAGGAGCCGGGACCTCCGCCGATCATCACAGACCAGGGAATACTGTTGATTTACAACGGGGCAGACGACAAGCTCGTGTACTCGACCGGGTGGGTGCTTTTTGACAAAAAAGACCCAACCAAAGTTTTGGCGCGTGCAGAGTCTCCGATTTTTGCGCCGGAGAAGGAATGGGAGAAAGTGGGCCAGGTACCGAACGTCGTGTTTGTCGAAGGAATGGCTCGGGACGGCAACCGCTGGCTGTTCTACTACGGCGGAGCTGACAAGAACATTGGCATCGCCAGTGCACCCGTTCGTTAAATGAAACTTCTGTGCTCCAAAAGGGACTAAATGCTGAGCCGAGCGGCACGGAACTGTCATTGGCTGCATCGGCAAGAATCGAGAGATTCCCTCTCGAACTCCAGGCTAAGCTTCTCGGGGTACTGCACGTCGACTGTCCGATGGCTGTCCAATAAGGAGTTCCAGATCCGAATGGGATCATAAGCCAAAGGCCGGGTGGGTCCGCGAAGGTTGGGGAAAGCAGTTGGTATCGCCATCGGGAAGGAGGGGAGTATGTTCGTCACCGACGACGGCAGCCGAAGCCTTTGGCATGTCACCAACGGCGGACGAATCGGATTTATCAGGTGTAAGTTGTTGAGAAAATGGCCATCTAGGACGAAACAAATTCGGGCGTCCTCGTCCACCTGGCCAGAAGCCGAACCATCCGCGGCCACGATCTTAATCCACCTCGTCTGTCGAGCCAAGCAGTTGGGGGGGGCGGTATCACTAGATTCGCCTCTAGTTCCGGTGATCGGCGGCGGCCCCATCCTGCATTCGCAAAACTGTCCTTCGCTGCTGAGCTTCGTCGTGTTCCAGTCGGGTTGAGATCTTGAGTTGACTGTCCGCCTCTTCTCTGCGACCTACGCGCGCTAATGCCAGTCCGAGATAGTAATGAGCTTCACGCAACGAATCGTCAACCGATATCGCGCGTTGCAGCAGATCGATGGCGTCGGAGTAACGCTTCTGTTCGAAAGATGCTCTGCCCAAGCCAGACAAAGCTCCTGCATGTTTCGAGTCCTGGGTTAGTACATGTTGGAAATTGGTTGCTGCGTCGTCGAGGTCTTTCATATTGAGTTCGATGAGCCCGAGACGGAAGTAGGATTCCGTCTGCTCCGGAGCCAGCACGATCGATCGCTCAAACTCTTTTCGTGCGTCCTGCGCATTTTCTAGAGCTGCGAGAGTCATTCCCAGAGCACAGTGACCGGACGCATCGTCGGGGCGTGCTTCGACGTAACGGGCAAACTGCTGGCGTGCGTCGTCAAATTTCCATTCGCCTAGGAACGCGCGTCCCAGGCTATAAAGAGCGACCGGATCGTTTTGCCGCAGCTTCAAGGTTTGTTGGAAAGCCGCAATCGCGTCGTCCCACAACGATAGTTGCAGTGCGATTGTTCCGAAGTCGAATTGAACATCGGGATTGTCGGGTGCATAGTTGAGGGCCTCTCGCAGCAACGCCAGCGATCTCGCGGAATCACCGATTGCGGCTGCCGTCTGGCTTTGCTCCCGCAAGATTTGGACCAGCGCGTTCGACGCATCTGTGCGCGCAGAATCGATGCGCAGCGCTTCGCGCAATTGAGGGACGGCGTCGTCCGGGCGACCTTTCTGAAGAAATAGAAGGCCCAGATGCGCGTGAGATGGGGCGAAGTCTGCGTTTTTCTCAATGGCACGGCGGAAAAGTCTTTCCGCCTCCACATCGCGATGTTGAAGAACTCGCACGACTCCTAACAAATCGAGCGCACGATAATCGTCAGGGGCGGTGCGTAGAACCGCTTGCAAATCGGTATCGGCGCGGGGGAGTCTCCCCGCAGTCATCGCCTGAGCCGCGTCCTGCAGCAAGGACATCGTTGAAGTTGAACTCGGTTTGGAAACTTGAGCCACCAGCCGCAGGATCGAGAGCAGGAGCACAGCGCCGCAGATGAATTTGTTTCGCGCGTTATTTCTCACTTTATTTCGCAGTCTGACATGCGGCATTTGATCTGGCTGAATAAGGAGCTGTCTGATTAAGATCTATTTTAGGGGCTCGGTGATCGTGACCATGCGATCCGATTTCTGATCCTTCAATATCTGGCGAATGCCACTCGGCCAGCGGATTTCGATCTCGCGAATCACATCGGCCATACCCAGCCCGAAGTGCAATCGCTTGTCGCTCGACGACTGGTAACTACTGCTGGTCGTAACCGTGGCAAATTGAACGCCGGCAGTGGTACTGACTTTTACTTGTGCTCCAATCGCATCGCGGTTGCTCTTCACGCCCACCAGATTGAGAGTGATCCAGTGATTAGACGTGTCTGTTTGATTCAGGAGAACCCATGCTGGACCATCGTTGGACGTGACGACCGCATCCAGTTTCCCGTCGTTATTAATGTCTCCGATCGCCAACCCACGCGCCGCCCAATTTTGGTGGAACATGTCACCGGAAACGGTAGAAACATCCACAAACTCCTTGCCGCTTTCATTGCGCAACAAGAGCGGCGGTTCGCGATAACGCGCACTGGGATCGTACATTTCGATGGTATCGATCACGTGCGACTGGACGATCAACAGATCTTTCCAACCGTCGTTGTCATAGTCGAAAAAGCGCACGCCCCAGCCGGAGTGCCGGAGAGAAATTGCACTCAGCCCAGTGACCGTGGTGGAGTAATCGAAAGTGCCATCCTTCAAGTTTGTGTACAGCGCATATCGCTGATTCGCGAGGTCGGTGATGACGATGTCAGGCCATCCATCATTGTTATAGTCCTCAAAATCAACGCCCATTCCGGCGAAGGTGTTGCCGTTACTATCGAGCGCGGCTCCGGAAGGCAATGCAACTTCTTCGAATGTTCCGTTGCCGCGATTGTGAAAGAGATATTCCGGCATGGAATCATTGGCCAGTAGGATGTCCATGAAGCCATCGTGGTCGTAGTCTGCGATCGCCAGGCCCAAACCTTTTCCTGGCTTGTCGATTCCAGCCTGGTGACTTACATCGGTGAACTTCCCGCCGCCGTCGTTATGAAATAAGAGTACTGATTCCGGCTTGAATAGATCGGGATGGCAATAAGAACGAAAGCCTCCTTTTTCGGGACGCCCGCAAAATACATCGTCGAAGTTCCACTGCATATAGCGCGCAACGACGAGGTCGAGTCGGCCGTCGTTGTCGTAGTCCACCCATGCGGCGCTCGTCATCCAACCGGAACCGGCAATGCCTGCGGCGGCGGTCACATCCTTGAAAGTGCCGTCACCGTTGTTGTGATAAAGCGTGCCACGACCGTATCCGGCGACATACAAATCTTCGAATCCGTCGTTGTCGTAATCACCAATCGCAACGCCGGTGGAGTAGCCAACTCCGCTGAGACCTGCGCGCTCCGTGACATCTTCGAAGGTTCCATCCGATTTCTGGTGATAGAGGCGATTCCAGTACTTCGGCTCGTCCTTCTTCGGGTTCGAGCCTTTTGCCGTCAGTTCGTTGAGTCGGGCACCGTTCGCGAAAAAAATGTCGAGGCGTCCGTCGTTGTCGTAGTCGAACAGAGCTACGCCGGAGCCCATTGCCTCCAGTAAGTATTTCTTGCTGGTGGGAGAAGCCTGCTGACGGAAATGAATTCCAAGTTTTTCGGTGGCATCGACGAAATGGCCCGGGGGCGGGGAGTTCGGGGACGCCGCAAGAGCCAGGCAGGTCCAGAGAGTCAAAGCCGTGCCCGTGAACATTACGCGCCGGGGAAACTTGAAAAAGCCTTTCGTCATATCGGATCAGATTGAATTGGAGCACTGGCTTCGATTCGATCAGTGTAGCCCCTGGGGTGGTTTCGATCGTATGTCCCTCAAGAGTCCCAATGGCCAAGATCGCACCGATCCCGGAGTGGGCTAGCCGGCACCCGGATTGGGGCTTAACCTCAAAACGAACAAATTTTAGACCGTTTCGATCACAAAAGAAACAAAATGGTTGACTGTTACGTCGCAACCGCATTACGATTTGCAGTGATTAAGTTTGCACACGCGTTAAGTCCAAGTGTACTTAGCCGACGCCGAGGGGGCATTGCCATGACGCAAGACGCACAGTTATCAGGAGTAACGCGGTTTAGAACGGGTTTTTATGCCATCACATTGCTGGCGGTCGTTGTTTTCAGCGCGCTGCCGATGTTTGCCCAATTCGATACCGGCACGATCATTGGCGCAGTGACGGATGCCTCCGGAGCCGTGGTCCCACATGCGGCGATCACAGTGACCAACGTGGGTACCGGCATTCAAAAGAGCTACGTCACCGATCAGAGTGGCAATTTCGTGGCTTCCTCATTACCTTACGGGACGTATGTGGTCGAAACCCGCGCCAGCGGATTCGCAGCTAGCAAGAGTCAACCTGTCGATCTCAGCGTGGGCGCGACCGTGCAAGTGAATCTGACGCTTGGCGTAGCAGCGTCGCAAGAAAGCGTCCAGGTCAACGGTACGTCGACGACAGTTGACACCTCATCGAGCATGTCCGGCACAACTTTGGACAACGATCAAGTCGCCAACCTGCCCATCAACGGACGCGATGTCAGCCAATTCCTGGAGGTCGCCCCCGGGTCGGTGGGCTCCACGGGATTCTTTCAGGGCAGCGTGAACGGGATGGATAATATCTTTACTGGCCTGAATATTACGCTCGACGGACAGAGCGCCATGCGCGGCGACATTAATGGATTCCTCGATACGGAAGGCCAGGAATCGGCGCGAATCACCCGCGCGAGCGTGGATAGCATCCAGGAAATTGATTACTCCAATAGCGGCTACACGGCGGAAACCGGTCACTCGCTTGGTCCGCAGATGAACATCATCACGAAATCCGGTACGAATAGTTTCCATGGCACTTTGTATGAATATTTCCGCAACGACGCTCTCGACGCCAAAGACTATTTTGCGACTGGGCCTGAGCCTTTAAGGCTCAACCAGTTTGGCGGAAATTTCGGCGGACCCATTATCAAAGGTAAAGTCTTCTTTTTCGTAAACTATGAAGGTGATCGCACACACGTGACGCTTATCAACGCGCTGAACCATACGCTGAGCGCGGCCGCTCGAGCGCAATTCGTGCCGTCCATGCAGCCAGTATTGGCGCAATTCGCACCGATTCCGGCGGGCTGTAACGCCATTCCTGCGCCAACTCAGTGTGTGGGTACGGGGCCTCTAATGCTGAACTTCCCAGACCCGGATCCAACTAAAGGGTCGGACATGATCTACGATCCCGCCGCTCTTTCTAACATTCTTCGCGAGGACACTGGTTCCGTTAAGCTCGATTACAACGTCTCTGAGAAGGACCGCGTTTTCTTTCGCTATAATATTAACGATTCGCTGACTGACGATACATACGGCCTCAATCAGGGACAGGTGTCTCCACAAAAGCTGAGAACGCAATTGGCCAAGATCGATGAGACCCATACCTTCACTCCGACTTTGCTCAACGAGTTCAGTGTTGCCATCAACCGTTTCTACTCAGACACGAATTCGAACACTCCCCAACCCCTCGCTGGGTTTAATGGCTTTTTTACGGATCTCGGATCTCTGCCCGGACCGAATACTTTTAACCAGGTGACCCCATTTGCTGACCTTGAGATTTTCGACAATGTAAGCAAGACCATTGGGCCACACAACCTTAAGTTGGGTACGCAAATTCGCCTCAATCGTAATAATGAATGGCTGCGCCCGCAACAAACGTATGATTACGGTAGCATTTCTGATCTCCTCAACAACAATGTTTTCGTCCTGCAAAAAATCGGATTCCCAGGATTTGTTGGTAACCGCAACTCCAACTGGGATTTTTATATGCAGGACGACTGGAAGGTGAATAGGAGACTTACTTTAAACCTCGGCCTTCGATACGACTACAACACGGTTTGGAGTGCTGGGCCGGGTCAGGGCCAAAATTTCGATGTCGCTACCCAGAGTCTGCTTCCACTCAACCAAGCGGCTTACCACGCTCCGAAAGGCGACTGGGCGCCGCGTGTGGGTTTCGCGTGGGACCCGAAAGGACAGGGAAGGACCGTGGTCCACGGATACATCGGACTCTTCTACAATCCGATGCATTTCAACTTTGCCACTACGACCAACGTACCTGCCCTTTCCAGTTACAACGTCAACCTCTTCCAAGCGAGCATCAACTATCCATCCCCTAATCCTCCGCTTCCTCCGGGAACACAAAATGTAAACGCGTTCCCGCAAAGTCCTAAAGATCCGGTTGCTACGAACTGGCTATTCGATGTCCAGCAGGAGGTAGCGCGCAACACCATTCTCACAGTGAGCTATGTCGGCAACAATGTGCACCACATGCAGGCAGGAGTTGATTTTGCCGCCTTGAACGCTAACCCCGGCAACGCCTTCACCCAGGCTCGACAGTTTTCGGGTTTCGCCAACGAAAATGTACTTTCCGACGGACTCGGCTCGAACTACAACTCCCTTCAGGTAAAACTGATCCGCAAGATGGGAAAGCTGGATCTGCAGGCGAACTATACCTGGTCTCACGAAATCGACGATATGCTCAACGTTTTCAGTCCGGGCTTTGAGAGTCCGTACACTCCCAAGTACGATCACTCGAGCGGAGACTGGGATGTTCGGAACAACTTCACTGCCAGCGCGCTCTACAGCTTGCCCGAGTTAAAAGGTTCGAACTCCCTCGTTCGTACCGTACTGGGCGGGTGGCAAACGTCCGGTATTATCCAAACGCGATCGGGACTTCCCGTGAACGTGTCATTGGTCGGCGGATTCTTTGGCAATCCCGTACGGCCAGACTACATACCCGGTGAGCCAATACTGACTGGGGGCGGACGTTGGCCGAATTCTAACTACAACATCAACGCTTTTGCGGTCGAACCGGATTACGACGGGACCCCTGGTGCAACGATCGGAACCGTCGGTCGCAACTCTTTACGAGGCCCAGGATATTTCCAGCTCGACCTCTCGGGTATGAAGAATTTCGCCATCACCGAAAGGGTGAAGATGCAGTTCCGGGCGGACATTTTCAACATCTTTAATCATCCGAATTTTGAAAACCCGAGTGGCGGCATATGCAACGGCCTGGTGTCCGCCACACCGACCACTCCGGCAAGTTGCACGACAGCTAACAGCACTTTCGGTGTCATTGGCCAAACCATTGCCGATGCAGACGGAACGCAGATCGGGGGCGGCACTGCACGCCAAGCCCAATTCTCACTCAGGTTCACCTTCTAATCACTCAACCGCGCTTGCCGCGGCAGCGACAATTGATCGTTTGATCGTCGCTGCCGTATCTTCAAGACGAGTCTGTCTCCGAGGTTGAATGCCGAAGCCTTACATTTCGACTTACGATAAGTATCCATTGGTGCGAGTGTCAGACTCGCGCGATGGCTGCGAGACGGGGTGGGAAGCGATCGGCCGTCGTCTGAAATCGAGTGTCCGGCCTGGCCGTTTCGTGATTTGCGTGGAGTGTTATCCCGGTTGCTTCGAGAAAGATATTGAAAAACATTTGGTGACCGCGCTGCAGCCTGAGCTGGTGCTTCGCGCCGCAGAATGTTATTTGCCCGAGAGTGCGATTCAATCCCTCTGCGCGCGTGACCTCGGTGACGATCCCGTGTTTGCCTTCATGGGCAAATATGAACTCTCCGAATTTCTGGACGAGCGCGAACTCGCGAAACAGAGACGCCATTTACAACAGGCATCCGGAACGGTGCTCGTCATCGGCACGGGTGCGATCATCCTTGCCGAGAATTGGGACATGCTGGTCTATTGCGACATGGCGAGGTGGGAGATCCAGTTGCGTCAGCGCTCCGGTGAAGCGGCGAACCTTGGTTTACAGAATTTCACGGAGCGCGCGCAGGCAAAATATAAACGCGCCTACTTTGTTGACTGGCGCGTCGCAGACCGCCTGAAAAGGAATCTGATTCCGAAGATCGATTTTCTGCTGGACACCAATCAGCGCGATCTTCCAAAGATGATCTCCGGCTCGCAGCACCTGCAGGGATTGAAGAATGCGACGGCCAGACCGTTTCGTGTTGTGCCTTTCTTCGATCCCGGGCCGTGGGGCGGACAGTGGATGAAAGAAGTTTGCGATCTGCCGCGGGAGGCCGAGAACTACGCATGGTGCTTTGATTGCGTGCCGGAAGAGAACAGCCTTCTGCTTGCGTTTGGAGATGTGAAGGTAGAGATCCCTTCCATTAATCTTGTATTTCATCATCCTCGTGAGTTACTTGGCGAGGCAGTGCATGCGCGTTTTGGAACCGAGTTTCCGATCCGCTTCGATTTTCTCGACACGATGGACGGTGGCAATCTCTCTTTTCAAGTGCATCCGCTGACCGAATACATCCAACAGCAGTTTGGAATCAACTACACCCAGGACGAGAGTTACTACATGCTGGATACCGGGGAAGGAGGATGTGTATATCTCGGCACGAAGGAGAACATCGATCGCAAACAGATGATGGCCGACTTGATGCAGGCGCAAGAAGGAACAATTCAGTTTGACGTCGACAAATATATCAATCGCTTTCCTGCCAAGAAGCACGACCACTTTTTGATTCCCGCTGGAACCCCGCATTGTTCAGGCAAGAACAGCATGGTTCTTGAAATCAGTGCGACGCCATACATCTTCACCTTCAAAATGTGGGATTGGGGGCGGCTTGGACTCGACGGTGCGCCACGCCCCATCCATCTGCAACATGGCTTCCGAAACATCCAGTGGGACCGTACCACAAGGTGGGTTGAGAAAAACCTGGTCAACGCTGTTAACCCCGTCGCCAAGGGCTCCCGTTGGCGCGAGGAGCGCACCGGACTTCATGAACGTGAGTTTATCGAGACACGGCGGCACTGGTTCACGGGCTCCGTCCATCACTCCACGAATGGAGGAGTGAATGTCCTAAATCTTTGCGAAGGGCAAGAGGCCGTGGTCGAGAGTCCGGCAGGGAATTTTGTGCCGTTCATCGTGCACTTCGCGGAGACTTTCATCGTTCCTGCTGCCGTCGGCGATTATGTGATTCGTCCCCATGGTCCTTCCGAGGGGCAACAATGCGCCACGATCAAAGCTTATGTTCGCACCAACGCGTAACACGAAGTTTAGTACCCTATGGCACGTCTCATGAAACCAGATCGTTCTTTTTGTCTCATTCTTCTTCTAGTTACATTGTGTTTTTTCCCGGCTTACTCCCAAGACAAACCTGCGGGGTTTTCCGATACCGCGCGTTGGGCGTCCACAATCAATGAGCACTACTGGATTCAACCTGACATCTCCTATGGTGTAGCGAATAATTACACGCTCAAGCTCGACGTCTGGCAGCGGACTAATCAAAAGACGCCCGCTCCAACGCTGATCTACTACCACGGTGGTGGATGGATCTTCGGCGATCGCACGGGAGCTACGCTTCTCTTTCTTCCGTTCCTGGAGATGGGCTGGAATGTCATCAACGTTGAATACCGGATGGCGAGCGTTTCACTGGCGCCCGCAGCCGTCGAAGACTGCCGTTGCGCTCTCCGTTGGGCAATCAAGAATGCCAAGCAATACAACATCGATACCGATCGAATCGTCTTGACCGGCCACTCTGCTGGCGGGCACTTATCTTTGATCACAGGGATGCTCCCCGAAGGCACAGGGCTCGATAACAACTGCGACGGGACCGAAATACTCAAAGTTGCGGCAATCATCAACTGGTACGGCATCAGCGATGTTGCCGATCTGCTGGCAGGCCCCAACCGGAAAAACTATGCGGTGATGTGGATTGGGAGTCAGCCCGATCCAACCACGATTGCAAAGCGAGTCTCACCACTTAGTTATGTTCGAGTCGGACTGCCGCCGATCCTAAGCATTCATGGAGATGCAGATCCCGTCGTGCCCTACGATCAGTCGAAGCGGCTACATGAAGCGCTTACAGCAGTGGGTGTGCCGAACGAATTGGTGACGATCAAAGGCGGCGGACACGGGCAATTTACAGATGCAGAATTGGAAGATGCCTACCAGAAGATCAGCGTTTTCCTCCACGCGCACGGCTTGCGGTAGTTACTGATCCTCTTGCTTTCCCGCGTTGAAGCTCAATTTGCCCATTGCCCATCACCTTGCACGACGGGAGCGTGCCACGTGTTACGGACATCTGTGATCTCGCTCCATTCGGGAGACTCGGGGTGGAGAAACAAATCGTAATCGTATTGCGTCTGAAGGCGCGAACTCGACATGATCGAAGTGAGCACGGGCGCGTCGAATAACGAGCGCATTTCACGAGCATGCGAAAGTCCAAGCGGCAAGGGACTAATGCCGAATTCAACGCTGAGCGCTCTTGTTCTTTTGTTCTATGGAGCGTACTACGGCGCTCGGTTTTCCTCTCACAACACAATCCAAGGAAAGAGCTTCGGATCAAAACTGTATCCAGCGACCGGCTGGAGCCGCCGGTTGTGGTCAATGCCAAAAGCGTTTTCACGGCGCGAGTTAACCAATACACATGCGAGAAAGCCAGCTCCGCCGCGCATGAAGGGCAGCGACAGATTGACCGGCCCACCGTCGATGGATTGGGCATAGGGCCATTGGAATTCGACGTCCCCGGCAAGAATTTCGTGTCCCGTCATAGCCCGCGGACCAAGTGACTCCACGTGTGCCGGAAGTAATAAAGAGTAGCTTCTCCGTTGGCGAAAATGGTCCACCGAATGATGCGGGCTGAACCCATTGAAAATCGAGAGCACTTCCGCCGAGGTTGGTGACAGTGTCTGTGATGGAGGCGATGAAGGCGTCGCTGGCAGCGAAACTTCACGACGAAAGTGCATACGGTAAACGGGAAGTGACTTCCATCACCAGTGTCGCTGCATCATCATCGCTGCGGCCGTCTTTGGCCCCGTGTCGCGATCAATGTAGAAAATCGCAACTGATGCTCCAATTTCGACAAGTTTTCTTCCCCAACGCCCATAGCACCGCCAGTCACAGCGACTTTGCCTGTGAAATCAAGATTCATTTAGCGCTACCTGGTGTGATGAGAGGCGTGGTGTGAAGCCTGAGAGTAAGTACCTGAAACGGTTTGATCGGAATGCTTAAGTCCCCACCTTGAATTGCGACGTCGGTCTGATTGTCTTCAAGCAGATTGCATCGCCAGGCTCGCTCGACTCTGAGAGAAGGACTGTGAATGTGCACGTCTGACTGTTTACCCGCTGTCTCTTGTAGACGGACAATCGTTCCATCACCATCTTCTGCGCGTTTCCAAGTCAGCAAGGTTACATCGGGATTTCCAACCTCAAGTAAGCTGGCTTCTTGCGTGGGCAGCAATGAGGGATCCTGCGTGCCTTGCACATCATCCCGTTCGAGCGGGGTCAGTGCCTCTAATCCAAACCGCGTTAGCGACACAGGATTGAATTGTGCGCTGCTGGTGATGGCGTAGCGAAAAGTGAAATCGCCGCCTTGCCATGCAGGAAAGTTGGTGCCCCAATAATTGTTCATGAGCCAGGAGAAAATCGAGCTGGTTTTCGGATTAAACTCTGCTGGCCATTCGCCGCGAACAATGTCTCCAAAGGCGACCAGAGGAGCGTCAATTGGGACGACAGTCGCAGCGACTTGCGGATTGTAAACGGAGGCCCAAGTCGTGGGCAGATACCATTCGCGACTTCCTCCTGCAAGCTCATCAATCGCTGGATTCACCCACGCCGTCTGAGAACCGTATGTAAACGCAGGAGTAGTGACCGCGAAAGGAAACGCCACATAGGCGGACTCTCGCGCGAGCACGCGGTTTTTATGTAAGTGATACGTGATCAAAAGTTCCTTTGCAGAGTCGAGTAAAAGAATTTCCGTTTGAATCGACGGAGTGTTGGGCGCGGACGAGCCTAGAGTAGCGACGATCCCAATCGGAGTTTTCTTGACAGATACTAGCGTTCCAGCGGTCGCCGCATGAACGGTAAATGTCGGAGGTTTTAGCCTGGCTCCGAACCGATAGAGCGAGTTGTCTGGATAGCTGTCTCCGCCGGTGACATAGAGATACTGACCAAATTTGTATGGGCTCGACGAGTCAGTGAGTTCGCGACGGAGCTGCTTGTCGAACACGCTCGCTATTGATCCAGATAACGAATCCAGCGTGACTCGAAAGAACTCGTTCTCGAGAACATTACCGGAACGGCTCCCGCGAATGTCCGATGACGCAGCTTGCTTTTTCGCAACCGGCTTAATCGCGAATAACTTGTAACCCACTGCGGGCACGGTTGTAGCCACGAAGCGCACATGAACACTGCCCGGACCGAATCCTGGCAGCGAGATTCCTTTCCCGTTGTAGAGTATTTCCACTGGAATCTCGCCGCCGGTCGACGAATCGACTAACGTGGTGCCATCGGGCAAATCGGTCTCCACGAGGCCGGAACGTACCCAGTTCAAAGAATTGAAAACGGCAATGGAATTGTCTTTGGACCTCACCAGCGCTTCAAGCTGAGCCCATCCGCGCTGAATCGATTCGTCAATATCATCGCGTGCTCGCGTTACGCGAGATTCTTTGAGCGCGATTTGATCTTCGGTCTGGTGGTGCTCCGGTTGTGTAGTCGCGCTCACGTAGGTCCACGTGTGTTCGTCGTAAAGAAGTTCGTTGTGCCACGCGTCATCCAGCATGGGCTTGTCAGGACGCACTCGAGTATCTATGGAGGAAACGGCGGTGCCCATGATTTCGGCGGTTGCGATGCGATGTTGGTTCGCTCGATGAATGGCGGTGTGCGCGGCGTCGGAGCCGTACCCGTCCTCCCAGTAAGGACCACCATCCCCTCGAACTACAGGGATTTCACCCTTCCACTCATGCTCGATTCGTTGCATTGCGGAGTGCACGGTAGAAAATTCAAACTTGGGCCACGCATATTCACGGCTTAGGCTAGCGACGATTTCGCTCTGCTCTTTTGCGAGGGGCGTGTTCTCAAGTTGCGTGCCGAAGATGATCGCGGTGCTTGCCTTGTAGTCTGGCCGCGTATATGCCTGCAAGAAAACCGGCAGGGAATCGCGGACTGACTCCATTCGCCACGGACCGCCAAATAACGTGTGGGCTTGCAGGTAGGCACGCGAGTACCACATGAGCACGCGGCCGCCGTCCGGACCTTCCCAATAGAAGGGAGACTTCTGGTTCCATCGCCCGAGCAACATCGCTGGCGCTCGCCAACTGTTGCTGGCCGCTACGAAATACTTGATGCCCGCATCATGCAGGATGGAAGCATAACCCCAGGTATAGGCTGGGACATCCACAATTTGTGCAGCATCGGCGATGGGCAATTTGTATTCGAGTGCCAGACTGTGCTGGCCATAGACAGAACGAGCGAGAGCTTCCCACGATGCGTTGCCGGTGTGCTGATTGGCGAACTCCGGGGGGATAACGATGCTTCCATCGCGAACATGTGCGAAAAACTGTTCACGCGCCTCCGCACTGCGTCCGTTCAGATATTGATTGGCGACCCAACTTCCATCCAGCGTCCAACGGAAATCTGGCGTCTTCTTTATCAAGCCCATCGCCTGGTCGACGGATTGGGAATGAAGTTCCGCGACTTTCGCAGGGTAGTCGGTGAAACCGACGTCGAGGTGCTCGTGCGCTATGAGTTCGATATTCCACTTTTTTGCCGGCTCGATCGGCGCGGTTGTAGACAGCTTTCCGAGCTTCACGGTAGCTTCGGTGGTACCAGTCCACTCCGGCACATCAAACACGAACCGGGCCTCGCCGAATTCGGGGGTTGTCGAGTTGGTCTTGGAGTTGGTCATCGAGAACGGTTTGCTGAAGGAGTGGCCGCCGACCCGAAGTTCCGCACTCTCGTTCTGGGGAAGCGTGGACGCACTGACGAAAACATCTACCACCTCCACCACTCCGGCTTTGGTATCGCGATAGAAAATTGTCGGCTCGACTTGAGCGCTGAAGGCATTCACGTTGTATTGGGCAGTATTATCCTGAACAAACTCGAGCGCGTCGTAGATCAAGCCCGTGTGCCCGGGTGCGATTGCGCCGAGGGAATTCTGTGCTGCGGCTGGATCGTCCATGGCAGTGAGAATGAAGGCGTTCTCTCCTTTTCGAAGCCAGGCAGCGGGAATCGAAATTGTTTTTTCGTCGATGGAGGTCTGGGGAACAAATGTTCCTTCCCAATCACCGGCACGGAAATCGAGTTTGGGATGGAAGTAGAAAAATCCAGAGTGCCCGTTAACATCCAATTTCAGGAACGACAGACGTGGAGTCTCATAAAGGATGGCGAGTTTCAGCCGATAAACGCCGACAGGAGCATCGTTCAGCACAAATTTCAACGTGAACGGATGCTCACGGCCACCGGTCATCCCGTTGGCCGGCCCGGGCTGAAAGCGATACCAATCTTTATCGCTGCTTTGACCGATGACAAACACTGGATCGCTTTTGGGATCGGAATAGTTGATGTCCTGATGGCTCTTAAATTCGCCCGAAGATCCGTCGAAGGTTCCAATCTTCCAGAGCGTTTTCTCGGTTGCATGCGCGGCGGCGGTAAGCGTCGCTACCAGCAGCAGAGCGGCCACACTTACTTTGCGAATTGCTCTCGTGACTACCATTTCAGCTGGGTGATCACAGCGCCCCGTCGGCGTCGACCGTCGGTCCATGCTCGCTGCGCGGAGAAGGTGAGTCCGAGTGAAGCCCGGAGCGTTGCGACCGTTCGGACCTTACCTTTTTGACTGATTTTGTAGATTTGGCCGAGTTCGCCGCCGGCCCAAAGGTTCCCGTCAGGATTAAATGCCAGCGTTTCAGGGTAGTCGAGTCCTTCGGCGAAGACTTCGAATTTCTGTAATGAAATTTGGGGCTGCATACTAGCCAACCTCAGAAAAATCCAGGTCCCACTTGTTTGTCGGACATTTGAACATATATAGTGATTTTGTTTCCGGGTCAAGCATTCCAGTAGGCGGTGATTTGAAATGGCTCTGAATAGCCTAGCGGCCGCAAGTGTGTTGAATAAATCGGGACGGAAACAAATGGCGTCGTACCGCGATATTGCCATCACTGCGGATCAGTTCGAGCCGATTCAGCGCGAGACAGTAATGAGCATGGTCGCGCACAAGATTGAGCAACTCGTCCG
Organism: uncultured Acidobacteriaceae bacterium; assembly: GCA_963846085.1. Taxonomy (GTDB): domain Bacteria; phylum Acidobacteriota; class Terriglobia; order Terriglobales; family Acidobacteriaceae; genus Acidiflorens. The sequence continues at coordinate 370,925 of CAWJUN010000002.1, forward strand.
CAGAGGCGACCTGAAGGCAGGAGATCGACTGCCCTCGGAGCCCGACCTCGCTCAGATGCTCGGTGTCAGCCGCGGCTCGCTGCGAGAGGCACTGAAAGGACTGATGTATCTCGGCCTAATCAAATCGAGAGCGGGAGATGGAACCTATATTCAGTCTTCTTTGGGCCGGATGCTCAATCAACACTTCCAGTGGATGATCCTGCTCGACGAAGTGAAGCACCTCGAGATTTACGAACTGCGCAAAATTATTGAACCCGATGCGGCGGCGCTAGCGGCCACGCGCGCCACACGAGCCGACATTGAATGTCTAAAAGGCGCGCTGGACGGACTAGCCGAAGGCCGCCAAAATCCCGAGTTGTTTCGTGCGTTCGATATCCAGTTTCACGATGCGCTCGCTCAAGCGTCGGGTAATGCAGCCATACAAACGACCATGCGCATGTTGTATCACGCGACATCTGAGGCTCGAAAAGCAGTGTTGCCGTTTATCGATGATTGGGACCGACATTGGCAACGGCATGAACGCGTCTTCGCTTGTATTCGCGATCACAAGCCAGCTCTCGCGCGCAAAGCGGTGCTGGATGATCTGAACTACGCGGAGGTTTTGCTGCATGATCATGCTGCGTCGTTGACCAAAAGCGCAGTAGGTAACCGCCGCCCGCTCAAACGCGGCCGCGCGCATTCTGGTCGGCAAGCGGTGGTCGATAAGCGGTGATTGATCCGCGTAATCAATAAATATATTCAGCGGCCAACCAAGATTTCCGGGAGCATTTTATGAGACGACTGTTGCAAGGCATTTCATTCCTCCTTGTCCTTCTTTTCGCGAGTTTCGTGCTCGCAGAAAATCCGCGCTTTGATTGCGTTCCCTCATTCTCATCGCAACAGCCGTGGCAAGGGGCCGACGCCGCTTATTCAATCCCGCTGAAGGACGGTCGCGTGGCCTGGATCTTCGGCGACACCCTCTATGGAGATCAGCGCGTAGTCACAGGCGAAGAGCCTCGCATGGTGCACAACACGATCGGGATCTCCACCTGTAAGGACGGCAAATGGAAGATCGACTACACCATCAAGAAAGACGCCAAAGGCGAACCCGACAGCTTCTTCAAACCGCAGAAGAACGACGGTACTTATTATTGGGCGCTTGACGGGGTTGAACATAACGACGAGCTCTTCGTCACGCTGGTCTGCGTGCGCAACGTGAAGAACTCGAATGCGTTTGCGCTCGGCTTCGAGATCTGCGGAACTGATCTCGCGCGTGTGACGGGAATTGAGGGCGATCCACAGAACTGGAAGGTTGCGTACTTTCCGCTGGTGGCGGACGGCATGCACGCGAATCCTTCGGCATCAACTGTGGTCGAGGACGATAATCTTTATATCTACACGCTGTACGAACTCGGAAGCAGGCCGCAGATCCTAACGCGGATTCCACTGCAAGGTTTAGGCGATCCCAAGAAGAATCTGCACTACCTCGGTAGCGATGACAAGTGGCACGACGGGATGGAGCCGGCGAAGGCAAAAGTCATCATGAAGACCGGGGCCTCGGAGATGTCAGTGCGGTATCACCCGGAACTTAAAAAGTGGATTGCCGTGATGGTCGATCCTCAGATTTTTTCTGACAAGGTGATCCTTCGGACATCGCCGAGTTTGACGGGACCGTGGACCGACGGCGAAGTGATCTATCGCATTCCGATTCTGCAGAAGAGCGATCCGAAGTACGATACCGATACTTTCTGTTACGCGGGCAAGGAGCATCCCGAGTTCGAGCAACCGGGCGAATTGTTATTTACCTACGTATGCAACACCATGAAGCCAAGAAAGCTGTTGACCGAGCCCGAAGTTTACTTCCCGCAGGTGGTGCGCATGCCGATGCCGGACTCGGCCAAGAAATAAGTTACTTTGCTAGAACACTCTTGCAGAAAGCGAGAGTGCGCCGGACGTGTTGCGTCCAATACTGCCAGTCGTGGCCGCCGGGAAACTCTTCGTAGGTATGAGGCACGCGCATTTCGGTGAGTGCGGCGTGCAAGGCGCGGTTCGCAGCAATGAGCGGATCTTGGGTTCCGCAATCGAAGCGGATTGGTGGCAGCTGGTCATGATTCACCTTCGCCCAGTGCAGCAAGTCGGTGTCGACATCTCCCGCAAACTGAAACTCCTCGGCGGGGAACGGAATGAATTGCGACAGCTGGGAGACCTTCGTGATCGCGGAATGCGCAGAGATCCCCTGAACCTGCGGCGCATATTTCATTCCTAAGCGTAGAGCTCCGTAGCCACCCATCGATAGTCCAGCGAGAAGAAATCTTTCCGGATGCAATTGCGGAAATAATTCACGCAGACAGCGCGGGATGTCATCGACAATCCATTTTTCGTAGTCGGCGTGCGCATGGGGAACATATCCGCTGCCGTCGCCCCAGAGTCCATCGGACGGCATAGCGATCATCATGGGAACCGTCGTTCCGTCTTGAAGCATCTCCATCGCAGTGGTATTGATATCGCCGTTCAACCACCAGTTCCACTGGCATCCGTAAACGCCGTGTAAGAGCAGCAGCAGTGGCACGCGCTGCAGAGATTCCATTTGTGGCGGTATGCATAGTAAGACGTCCCCGCGATATTTCAAGGCATCGCCGCGAAAGTTCAAAAAGCGCAGACTCTCATTCCCTGGGATCGGACGCGAAAGCTGGGCATTAGGGAATCGTTTCGTCATGCGCGTCTACACGATTCCTGTAAGTAATGGGATTGCGCCAAATAATCCAGCATCATTTCCGAGTTGTGCCGCGACGATCTCGACCTTACCCCACGGCGTCCACGCATGTTGCTTCACATACGTTTGAATGTAAGGAAGGATGACGGCGGCGCTGCGCATCACGCCTCCCCCAATCACGATCCTCTCCGGATCATAAGCGTGAATCAGTCCCACAGCTCCGGTTGCCCAAACCTTCAGACAGTAGTCAAGAACCTCAACCGCAACCTGGTCCCCCGTGTTAGCCGCTTCGAAGAGCAGCTTGAAATCTACAGTTTCCTGACCAGCCAACTTGCTCGCGGAGAATCCCGGCCACTCGCGAGCGAGGAAGGGCAGTGACCAACCGGAGGCCTCGGCTTCAAGGCATCCGATTGCGCCGCAGGTGCAAGGACGGCCGCCAACTCTTGCCGGCAAGTGACCGCCCAGACATCCGGCCTGTGCGTGCTTGCCGCGCAGCAGCTTTCCCTCGATCATCGCCGCGCCGCCGATCCCCGTGCCCAGCGTGATCATCACGACATCGTCGCAACCCCGTGCGGCTCCTGCGTGACGTTCGCCGAGTAACGCCATGCGGGCGTCATTTTCGATGGCGAATCGGAGACCGAATTCCTGCTTGCACCATGCATTGAAATCAATGGATGGTGCGTCTTCGTATTTCTGGTTAGTCGAGACAACGCGGCCAATCCGCGCGTCGGCGAGGCCACAGAATCCAAGCGCCAGCCCTGCACAGTCGGAGGCATCAATGTGAAGTTCTGCCAGCAGATTACCGATCGCCTCCGCGAAGACATTGAGCGCTGGCCGAAGTGGCTGCGCCGAGTCGAGGGAGACGTGGCGAGAACCAAGAATCTGGTCTTCTTTTAGGAGCGCGATGGTGGCGTGGCTGCCGCCGAGATCAATTCCGATGGCCGGTCTTGTCATATCAAAAAGTCATGCCTTAAAATCACTTTAAGGTGTTGAACAATGGCAATATTATTCGCTTTGAGTCGATAATGATCAAAATTTTGTTCTTTTTGTTTGCATTCGAGAGACCGTGCCATTTAGCCTATTGCCATCATGAACTCCGTACCTGCCTTCGTGAACTGGGCCGACGGCGCGTTGCAGGCCCCCGGTCTCCAGCGGTCGGAAAAGAAACTCGGTCAACTTACCGGAATCTTTCGCGACGAGCGAGCCTGGCAGAAGCTCGATCCCGAAACAATAGTGTACCGAGTCTGGTGGTGGGAACCGGTCCCGCCAGGCACGGAGGGCGGCTTGTTTTGGGGACTTAGTGAAATCCAACCTGGCCGCGTTGGCGATGAGTATTTTATGACGCGCGGGCACTGGCACGTGATCCGCAATCGTGCCGAATTCTATGGCACCGTTTCTGGGAGCGGCAAACTTCTCCTCATGGATCGCACCGGATATACATGGGCCGAAGAGATGACGCCCGGCAGTCTGCACTACGTCGCAGGCGAAGTCGCTCACCGGATTGTGAACACCGGAGACATACCAATTCGTGTGACCGCCTGCTGGCCCAGCGATTCGGGCCATGATTATGAAGTTGCCGAGGGGCGGGGATTCGGGGCGCGGATCGTTGAGGGACGAGGCGAAGAACGAGGGGTTCCAACTCTCGTGAAGGCTTGAGTCACGGTAGTGAGAAATCTTCGATGAAGTTCGACCCAAAACTAGGTGTGCGCAGCCACCTCGACGATCTCTCATTTAGCTACGAAGATGGCGTGTTCGGGCCGCAGCCGGAGTTACGACGTCTCGATCAGATTCGTCCCAGTCTAAGAGATCCAATGTGCGACGGTCCCGACCCGGTGTACTCCATCGTGATGGATGTCGGCCGTCAGGAACACCGCGACGATCTTGCGCGGCGAATGTTACTGTTTGGAGTTGTCGTATACGCGGCAGGCCAACTGGGAGAAGAACCAGTCCGCAGCCAGGGGCATATTCACGCTGTCGCGCCTCATTGTGGATGGTCCACTCCAGAATTATTTGAGATATGGGAAGGCCGCGCGATCATCTATGCGCAGGAGCGCGCCGCCGATGATCCGGGCCGCTGCTTCGCCATAACCGCCGGGCCGGGCGACAAAGTGGTTGTACCGCCAGGTTGGGCGCATGCTGTCATCAATGTCGATCCCAATACACGCATGATGTTTGGCGCGTGGTGCGATCGGCAGTACGGATTTGTCTACGATGCGATTCGCGCACACCATGGTCTGGCCTGGTTCCCGATCCTTGATGGTCAGAAGAAGGATGGTGAGCGGAAGCTTCGCTGGGAGCGAAATCCTTCTTATCGGTCAAATCAATCCAACGGTCTCTCGATGCGAGTTCCGCGCGCATATCCAGACCTCGGATTGGATCCTTCTACCCCGATCTACGAGCAGTTCGCCAAGAATCCAGATAGCGTTCAATGGGTCTCAGAACCCGCCCGCGTCGAATCCGTGTGGCCTAATTTCGAAATGTAGATCTGATTTGGGTGCGTCGGCGCTGTATCAACTTGCGACATCAGTTCGAGACGCCGAGTTTCTGCTCCAGTTGCTCCAGCGAAACTCCCTTGGTTTCAGGATAGATGGCCGCGACCAGAATAAAGTCAATCAGCATCATCGCCGCGAAGAAGAAGAACGGCGTTGCGCTTGACTTCTTTGCGAGTACCGGAAAGATCGCGGATATCAACGCATTCATGATCCAAAGTGTTGAGGTCCCGATCGCCTGCCCTTGGGCGCGAACGCGCGTCGGGAAAACTTCGCTCATGTAAACCCAGATCACGGCACCTTGAGAAATGGCGAAGAAGCCCATGAACGCCATGACCATCCAGACCAGCCATGATTGGTGCGTGCCAGTGCGGAACATCTCGCCAATCGCGGCGAGGAAGAGGCAGACTCCGGCGGTTCCCGTGAGCAGAAGCTTCTTGCGGCCAAAATTGTCGATCATGGTCATCGCAATCAGCGTGAAAATCAGGTTCGTGAATCCGATCGTTACTGACTGCATGCCAGCCGAATACTTGCTCGCTCCGGCTGCTGCAAAAATGTCATTCAGGTAATAGAGGCACGCGTTGATACCGGTCAGTTGATTGAAGGCTCCTGCAGTCACGCCGATCAGGAGCGGCAGCGCGTATTTCCGCTGCAGGATCGATTCGCTGACGGAACTGCGCTCCATATGAATCGAGGCCACGATCGCGTTCAGTTCCTGCTCAGGATTTGTGGTGCCGGTGAGCTTTAGAACATTGAGCGCTTCCTGCGTCCTGTTCTTCAAAGCCAACCACCGCGGACTCCGCGGAATGAAAAACAACATCAAGAGAAAGAAAAGGGCTGGCACAGCGGCAACTCCCAACATCCAGCGCCATTCCATCGTTCCTAGATTCATGCGGACAATCAGGAAGTTCGACAAGTAGGCAAGCAGAATGCCGAGAACGATACTGACCTGGAAGCAGCCGACCAGACGTCCCCGCCATTTCGCAGGCGACAACTCGGCGATGTACATCGGAGCGAGCACGGATGACCCGCCAATCCCCAGCCCTCCGATGATGCGGAAGGCAATCAGTGATCCCCAGTTCCATGACAACGCACAGCCGAGGGCTGACAAGAAATAGAAGACGGCCATGATTCGCAGACTGTCGCGTCGGCCCCAGCGCTCTCCGGGATACCCGGCTGCGATCGCGCCAACCACCGTGCCCCACAAAGCGCTGGAGACGGTGATTCCCAATAAATAAGGAGTGAGTTTATAGACGTCGGTTAATTGGTGCGTGGTTCCGGCGATGACGGCGGTGTCGAATCCAAACAACAGGCCGCCGAGAGCACTCACGAAGGTGCTCTTCACAAGATATCCGTTTATGCCCATGGGCCCTCTTCTGCTACTTTTACGCGAATGATCGAATGGTAGCGAAAAGAACAAAAATGGTCTATAAAATAGCGCATAGTGACGGTATAAACTTGCGATAGTAGGCCATTATCACGTCGAGCTTCGGCGGATCTGTGAGTGTCGATTCGAGAGCTTTGTTCAACAGCGTTGTTTCAAGAGGTTTGGTAGGAGGAACAGGATGAGTGCCAACAGAAGTTTGGATCGTCGGACTTTCTTGAAACTAGGAGTAGCCGGAACCGCCGTGGGCGCGATCGATCCTTTGATAGGTGGGGTTGCACTAGGATCGAAGGGATCGAACCGCACGCTTTCATCTCCGCCGACGTTGGCCGATATGGCTGCGGATCGGCTGACCTATCGACTCCGCGATCTTTTCAACTGTCCTCTGGCAATGAACGAGTGGGGCTACGCTCAGGTCGCGAAATCGGTCTCCGCGATTACTGCTATTTCGTTTCCGCCTTACGCTTGTTGCGGCGTGCCGGAGACTGCATGGAGTCCTGGGTTTCTGCTGACATGTGAACTCTATTTGAATGGTCGCTTCCTCGCGATCGCGGGTGTTCCCGATGGCGACATCGAGTATCAGTGGTTTCCGCATTGTGTTGTGCGTACTCAAAGGGCGGAGAACCTGCAATTTTCCACACGCATGTTTCTGCCGAGCAAGCGCCGCGCCGTTGTGCAATCGATTAGCATCAAAAATCTGGGTGCGGCCGAACGCCACTTCAGGCTAGCTTTCGACATGCGCGGAGGCGTCGCGAAGAAAACGAGGGCGTGGGTTGTAAATTCTCCCGGAGAAGCCGACAACCGCATTACCTGGGACGCTCAACGGGGCGCTCTTCTTTTTGAATCGCGGCATTCCGAAATCGCCGCCGCACAAGGTTTCCATCCCGCGCCCAGTCGCGTGGAACAAACCCGGATGCTGCACTTCGACATGGAACTGGGCCCCCGTGAGCAGAAACAACTCAACTTCGTATTGGCAGTTGCCGAAAACGGCCATGCTGCGACCGAACTTTACGATAGCCAGCAAGCTCGCTTTGCCGACCTCGAGACCGAAAACGAGACAGACTTTACCAGCCTCATTCAGTCTGCGTTCACGCCAAACAATTCCGCGTTTAGCGGAAATCTCCCGCGGCTGATCACCAATGATGAGTCACTGTGGAAGCTCTACCATAACGGTTTCGCCAACCTAATGGCGGCGCGTCGGGTTTCACCAGATTCAGCGTACGGCCCGACTTATCTAACCCTCAGCGGGCATGTGCTCCCGACTCTCAGCTTCCCATGGGATACATCGCTCACCTCTTTGGGATTGGCGCTGCTCGATCCACTTCCTCTCCGCAACCTCGTCGAGGTCTGGCTTAAGGGCGGCATGCACGAACATCACTCCACGGATTATGTTTCGGGAGAACCCGTGGGACCGTGGTACGCGGCGAATGACACCGCGATCGTTCGCTGCGCCTGGCGTTATCTCTGCGTTACGGGAGATTTTGAGTGGCTGGACAAAAAGATTTCCGGTCAAACTATTCTCGACCACCTCGACGAGCATGCTGTCTATTGGAAAAAACTCGATCGCCTGGGACATGGTCTCGCCGACTACGGAACGATCGAGAATCTGCTGGAGGTCGTCAGCACTTACTTGCACGAGGTAGCCGGCATGAACTCCGGAAATGTCCGCAGCATGCGCTGGGTTGCCGATCTGCACGAACGTCGCGGCAATGCGTCGCGCGCGAAGCAACTGCGTGGCGAGGCAACCGCAATGGCGGAAAGAATCAACCGTTTGCTTTACGTCGATGGAAAAGGGTATTGGCGATGCGGCCAGCCTGACGGAACGTTCAACGAGGTCCGACACTGCTATGACTTTCTTGCGGTCATCGACAACATGGCCGACGATCTCACTCCCGCGCAGAAGCAGGAAATGAGCGCGTTTTTCTGGAATGAACTGCGCAGCGAAAAATGGATGCGAGCACTCGCGCAAGGCGATGCCGACGCGACCTGGAACATCCGTCCCGACCACAGCTGCCTAGGCGCTTATGCGGCGTGGCCGCCGATGACAGCCAAAGGCCTGTACAAAATCGACTCTCCGGATCGAATCTCGCGCTGGCTGCGCGAGGTTGCGAAAGCTGGTAATCAGGGGCCGATTGGCCAAGCGCATTTCGTCGAGGAAGTTTATCCGCCGGTGAATGGTGGAGCTTTCAAGTCCTCGGAGGACGCACCGTTCATCGAAGATTGGTGCTGCATCGCAGGGGGTGCATTTGCCGACCTCGTGATTGATTCTATCTTTGGTGCGGAACTCACTCTCGTGGACGGGATCCGAGTCAACTCGCGCGTCACTAATTTCGATTCCAGCGCACGACTAGAAGCCGTGCGCTACCAGGGAGGCTTGTACACAATCACGAAAGATGGAGCACGGCGCGAGAAATAGAAATAGTGACGAGCGCAGAGCCAACCGCTCACACGCGGATGACTTTGATTCCGAGTTTTTCGTACGGCGCAATTTTTTCGTCCGTCGCCCCAGTGTCGGTTACCAGCACATGTAATTCGTCTGGTTTGCAGATGCGCCAATTGGCGACCAGTCCTAGTTTGCCACTATCCACCACGGCGATGCGGCGGCGCGCCAGCTTCATCATCGTCGAGTTGAGTTCCGCTTCATCCGCGTTGAAACAACTTGCCCCCCAACTCGCGTCCATGCCATCGGCACCGATGAACATTGTGTTGATCAGCATGTTGTCGAGCGAGCGCAAGGCGGCTGTGCCGACCAGCGAAAACCATTCTCCGTGAAGATGTCCGCCTGTTACGAAAACGTAGACATCTTTACGTTGAGAAAGCTCCATCGCCACGTTGACTGTGTTGGTGACGACCGTGATGTTGGAGTTGATCGGCAGTCCCCGAATCACTTCCGTAGTTGTGGTTCCAGGAGTTAGTGCAATCGTTTCTCCAGCGACAATGAGCGCGGCGGCAGCTCGCCCGATGCGGCGCTTTTCGTCAGCGGCATGTTTTTCTTGCGCTAAGAATGATTGGTCGCGCCGGAATTGTTCATAAAACAACGGTTCGATCGAGACGGCACCACCGTGCGTACGCCGCAACAGCCCCTTTTCGTCGAGAACATCAAGATCGCGGCGTACGGTCACTACCGAAACGCCCAGTTGTTCACTGAGTGCCTCCACCGACACCCGTCCCGTTTGTTGTAGACCAGTGAGAATAGCGGTAAGGCGCACGCGCTGTTTCTCCTGGGAAGCGCCTTCGGATTCTGTCTGCCCATGCGGGCCGATGCCGGGCCGTGGGGGCCGGTCACGTTTCATAATATTTTGGTTCCTTTACATCCCTCACAATGAATCAAACGAAAGTTCTCATCAGTAGACATTTTGCGATTCGGTTCGAAACGAAAGCGATGCTGAAGCATACTACCCTGATTTCCGAGAATTTCAAAAAGATCAAATTCTTGACCGAATTCTTTCCCTTTGGTTCCTGTAAGTTCGATTGAATGAAATACAATCATAACTATCTTCGTTTTATGCAAAAGAGATAGTAAAATGATTGTTTTCCCGGGAGACTGGCGGGTGCGGAATGGGAGCGTCCGCGAAAGTCTCACACAGGAATTTGCGTTTTGGGAGGGAAGCGAATGACCTTGAACCGCCGCCAATTCGTAACTACTCTGATTGCCTCCGGTGCCGCCGCCGCACCAACACCGAGCATTGGCCAGAAGATTTCTTTCTTCGCGCCGTCTACGTCCCTCGCAAATCCTCCCGGCACAAAGGTAGATTTCCGCTACGCCCCGCGCAACCAGCAGTCTACGATTTGTTTTCCGGACGATCCCCGAAAGACCGTCGTTGGACAAGCTGGCGACTTGCGATACAAGTTCGCGAAATCACTCTCCGCCGGCATGGAAAACTTCGGCACGGTCATCGAATTTTCACTCGCTGGTTTTCAGGACGACAAGATTCTTCGGCAATGGATCGAATCTCCGGGTATCCCAATAGTTCATACGCTGATCGATCGCCCCGCGGCGACCTTGGAATTGATTGCGTTCGCAACCAATCATGCCGGCGAAGGTCGGGTCGACAATGTTCTGCTCTCCATTAAGTCAAAGACTGGCCGCGTCGCCGTGATCCCGAAGATTCGCATTCGAACCTGTGAACGACTCGAACTTGAGAGCTATACCGTTCCCGCAGCCACGGTCCGTGCGCAGGGCAGCAAATCTGTCCTGCTTGTCGCAGCGCAGCTCAACAACAATCTCGGGAGTTGCATGTTGTGGGAAGAGGAGGGATTCACTCTTTATCTGCCACATGGTGGAGCTTCTGACGAAGTCGCGGCGCGTTACTTCGTGCGCCTTCCTCAGGAGAATCAATCAGCCGAGAACCTGCGCGAGCATTTGCCCAGTGCCGACGTGCTGTGGGCCGAAGCTCGCGAGTTCTGGAGGAACTGGAAGGCCTTTGGGACAACGGACTGGTCTTTCCCGGGTCGGCACGGAGAATTTCTTACCGCATGTGCCCGCAACATTCAACAGGCGCGCGAGTTCAAGAATGATCGGCTCGTCTTTCAGGTCGGGCCGACGCAGTATCGCGGTTTGTGGATCGTCGACGGAAACTTTCTACTTGAAGCCGCGCGCTATCTCGGCTATGACCGGGCTGCGGATGATGGTTTGCACTCTGAATGGTCCAAGCAGGCGGAGACCGGACAGGTCATCGCTGAAAGCGGCGGCGAGCACTGGAAGGACACCGCGATCGCCATGTTTACGCTCGTGCGCCAGTGCGAGCTTGCACAGGACTGGACGTTTTTCCGCGATCTCGAACCGAATGTCGTGCACGCTCTGGATTTTCTAATCGGACTGCGTGACCGGGCTCGTTTGGGACCCAGCATCAATGGACGCTATGGGCTGCTCGCTCCCGGTTTCGCCGACGGCGGCATTGGCGGCCTTCACTCCGAGTTCACTAACACCGCTTGGACGCTCGCAGCCCTTCGCGCGGTTGCGGATGCCGCCGATCAACTCAAGATGCCGTCGCTATCGCGAGCCCGACAATTCTTTGATGAGCTTTACGAAGCATTTCAACAAATGGCAAAGAGGGAGATGGTGCGGCATCCTTCGGGATTCGAATATCTCCCCATGCTTGCGCACGACGATCCATCGATCGCAGACCCTGATCCGTGGAATCGCCCCCGTCCGCAGACCGCTCAGTGGGCGCTCTCGCATGCGATTTTTCCAGGAGAAGTGTTTGAGAAGAATGATCCGATTGTGCGCGGACAGATCGCGCTGCTTCAATCCTGCACGCAGGAAGACGTTCCGACGGAAACGGGCTGGCTCTGGCACGACAGTCTTTGGACTTACAACGCTTCATTTGCAGCGCATGTTTATTTGTGGGCTGGCCAGCGCGATTGGGCGCATCGCACCTTTAGTGGGTTTCTTAACCACGCCTCACCTCTTTATTGCTGGCGCGAGGAACAGCCTCTGCAGCATGCCTTGGTCGGTCAGGATTGGGGAGACATGCCACACAATTGGGCGAGCGCCGAATGCGTTCGATACCTGCGACACATGTTGGCCCTGGAGGACGGTAAGTCTCTACGACTTCTCAGCGGGATCACAGCGGCAGAATTGGTTCGCGATGCTCATTACGTTCTCAAGAATTCTCCAACTCGCTTTGGAAGGATCAATCTAGAACTCGAACCTGCCGGAGAGCAGGGCTGGCGGTTACGGTTCGATCGTGCCAGTGGACGTTCTCCATCCTCGGTTTCACTGCCCACAAACATCGATTCGCTGCAAGTGAGAAAGGTAGTAGGAGCTGGTTCAAAAATAGATAGTAAGGTTGTTGAAGTCGACCCCGTCGCGGCGAGGTGGGATGCGTTTCTTAAATGAACCACATTACTTCCACCCCATGTGGTCTCCGGTCCCATGCGCTACTACTACACCGAAGCATTTCGCTTCAAAATGCTGCTGACGATCCCGACAATCGTTCTTCAATTTGCGCTGCTTCATTTTGTCGGCTCGAAGAAAGCTGATTTACCTACCGTGTGGTCTAGGAGCGCTGCGGTTGTTTCACTGACGCTGTGGCTCAGTATGGGCCTTGCTGGACGCGCAATTGGCTTTATTTACGACACCTGACGCGGGCCGGAAAGGCGACTCCCTAGCGGATTACGCTACGAACTGAAAGGAGATTTATGACATGCAAACTCGTTTGTTTCTGCCTAGTTGCTACCAGCTTCGCAATCGCCTCCGTGACCGGCGGCGACGTTGCCAGCCACAAGGAGCGCATGGATACCCTGTCCTGATCCAGATCCTTAATTAGCTCATCCGCCGATTGACCGGCTTTGGATGCGGAACCCGCATCGAGCGCGTCTTTAAGGTCGGCCTTCAGATCTTCAGCGCAATATTGGATTAAGACAAATCTAGACGACGCATAAAATTAGCCAAAACTAACCTGTCAGATTCAAGCCAAATGGCCGCGGACGCCAAAGCAGGAAAGATCGACAATGCCAAAGAGGTTTACAAGCAACTGGAGAAGACCTGCACCTTGTGTCACGGTCTACACCCCGAACAACGAGTCAACGTCGGAGTCGCGACCGGCTCAACAAATCCTCCTTTGTGCCAAAAAGCTGACCCTCTGTGCATCCGCAGGCCTGCCTCAATGGAGCGAGCGATTGCTAACTTTGTGTTGTGCCGCTGCCAAGTCAACGAAGATTGTTTGCGAGCGAGATACGGTTTTCGGAAAGTCTCTTCGTCGTGTTTAGTTACTCTCGGTGCAAGGCGCGCTTAGTAGCTGCGAGCCGCGCCAAGACGCTGCGCTGCCGCTTGCTGCTGCTCGGATTCCACATGGTTTCCTATCCGATCGTAAATCTCAGCAAGCCACAGGTGTGGCGTTGGATCACCAGGTTCCATCAGCGCGGCCTTTTCTAGTGTGGCTATACCGGCTTGAGGATTTCCAGATCGTGCGAACGACTGGCCCAGGATGAGATAACTTCCATAGTCGTTCGGGTCGTACTGCAGGACGACTTTGCATTCTTTGATGGCGTCCAGCGGACGGTTGGTGCGTGCGTAGGCCAATTGCAAAAAGCTGTGTGCCTCGACGGCATTCGGTACTCTCTCTATGAGTTTTTCCAGTACAGGAATCGCGCCGGTGAAGTCCTGTGTCATGATTAGTGCTTTGCCGAGCAGGAAACGAAGGCCATTGGAGTTGGGATCCATTTGGACGGCCTTCGTCAGAGGAGGAATCGCTTTGAGGAATTCCTGGTTCCGAATCAACCACGTGCCTAACTTCTCATAGAAAGTAGTCGTCGGGTTCTTGGCGATTATTTGTTCGAGAAGCGCAATCGACTCGTCGGGGTGCTGGTCTTGCTGCAGCACTTCCGCTCGATGAATCATGTTGGCAATTTCGATGTGATCTTTCGGATCGGGGCCCTCATCGGATGCAATGGTCGAATTGTCACCCGGCGAAGCCATATATCCGAGGGCTCCCAATTTTTCCTGAGCGGAGGGATCTAGAGCGGGTTTGGGAGCCTCGCGATGGCTGAGAGTTTTGTCGCAGAGCGAGCGAAGTTCGCGCGCGAGCGTGTCGGCGACTGCCGTCGCTGACGAGGCAAGGTTCGTTTGCGCGTTGGGGTCGGCTATTTCGTCGTAGAGTTCGCGACGGGGCGCTTGAACGTATAAGTATTTTCCGGTTCGCAATGAGCGCAGAGCGCTCCAACCAAACGTGTCGTGGGAATAGTCCGCTTGCGAATAAGGCGGGGCGATCGCGCCATGGCTCCGAATGCGTTTCGGGCGAGACGGAGGGCTTGATCAGGGGGAGCAGCGATTCGCCTTGCATCTCCTGCGGGATGGCGATACCGACTCTCTGAAGCAAAGTTGGCATTACGTCGACCAGTTCGACACGATCTTCGATTTTGTTTCCGGCTGCGGCGCCGTGCGGAAGCTTGATCAGCAATGGGACATGAATTGTCTCATCGTAGAGAAAAACTCCGTGGGTATCTTCTCCGTGGGCGCCCAACGACTCTCCGTGATCGGCCATCACGGCGACGATTGCGGTGTCAAACAGGCCGCGCGCTTTCAGTTGCCGGAGCAACTTGCCCACTGCGGAGTCTTCGTACTCGATTGCACCGTCGTAGGGAGCGGAAGAGTGGCGGGTCTTGTAAGGCTCGGGTGGATCGTAGGGATCGTGGGCGTCGTACAAATGGATCCAAACAAAGAATGGACCCCGCGGATGTTTGCTGATCCAAGACAGCGCATGGGCTACAACTCGCCCTCCTCGGCGCTGGACGGTGCTGTAGCGATCCTCTCCGGGTCCGTCGTAGTGGAAGCCGGCATCGTAGAGATCAAAGCCGCGGTCGAAGCCAGGAGCGTAGGGAGGCTCTGGCTGGAGAACGATGGCACCGATGAATGCCGCCGTGTGATAACCGTGCTCACGCAGAATCTGGGGACCGTAGGGGAGATCCTTGGCGAGAGGCGTTTGCATGTCGTTTACCTGGTGGAACTGCGGATAGGTTCCGGTCAAGATCGTGGCGTGCGAGGGTGGCGTAAGTGGCGCTTGTGCGTATGCTCGCGAGAAGATGACTGACTGTCGCGCCAAGGCGTCGAGGTTTGGGGTCAGCTTCCGGGTCGAGCCTAGAAACCCCATACGATCAGCGCGGGTGGTGTCGAGCGTGATCAATATGATGTTCGGAGATTTCGGAGGCGAAGGAACGGACGGGGACGCGGCGAGCGCGGCGGTCGCCAGAGAAGCAATCAACAAGAGCCATCGAATTATGACCATGGCGATCTTCTCATTGCGGCGGTGCAAGGTGATTGCTGTCTGGAACTGCGTCGGGCGAGACGCGGGAGGATGACGGCGCGGCCGCTCCCAGATGTTCGGCCTCCGATCTCTCTTTCGTCGCGTCGTCTGCGCGTCCCAAAGTCTGATAGGCATCTGCCAGGGCGAGGTGAGGGGCAGGCTTTTTAGGTTCGCCTGCGATTGCTTTTTGTAGGGGAGCGATTGCGCTCTGCGGATCGCCGGTCCTGAGCAAAGCTCGCCCGAGATTGAGGTTGGCCCCGAAATTCTCGGGCATGTAATGGAGCACTGTCTGGCTTTCCTTAATGACGTCCTGGGTACGGCCTGCCCTGGTGTAGAGGACGATCAGATAGACGTGAGCATCGACCATGTTCGGTTCTGTTTTGGCGACGTGCTCGAAAGCGGTTGTTGCGGAGTCGAAGTCCCCGGTCTGCATCAAAGCGCGGCCTAGATTCATTTCAGCGTGACTGAATCCGGGGTCGAGTTTCACGGCTTTGCGCAGTTCGGGCACGGCGTTGGCGTAGTCATCTTTATCCAAATAACAACCACCAAGAAAAAAATGGAGCAGGGAGATGTTGGGCGAGGTCGCGAGAGCTTTCTTGAGTTCCGGAATAGCCTTGTCGCAACGGGTAATCGGCGGAAAATTCTGAAGAAGGTTGTTAATCCGAAGAACGGTATTCGCGATCTGGATTTTATCCTTGGGGTCAGCGCCCTCTTCGCCGGGAGCGGAGTAGGGAGAGTCGGCGCGGGCGGCCATGTATCCCAAGCACGGCCAGTTTCTTGATTTTGGCTTCATCCATTCGCGCCTTTGGTGTTTGCTGCGTATTGGTGGTCGAGAGTTGGAAGTCTTTGAGCTTGGCGGAGAGCGTATCGGCGATGGCGCGGGAAGACGAGGCGAGATTGTGGGTACCCTCGGGATCCGGTCCATCCTGGTAGAGTTCGCGACGAGGCGCCTGAATAAAGAGATATTTGCCAGTGCGCAAGGACTGTTCCGGACTCCAGGCAAAGGCGATGTGTCCATAATCGGCCTGGGAGTAGGCGCCACGATCTTGCCAAGCTTCGGCTGCGGCGTGGCCAGCGTCCGCAGTGGGTTCGAGGAACCCGAGCAGAGATTGCCCTTGCACTTTTGCGGGCACGGCGATGCCTACTGATCCCAGCAGAGTGGGCATAATATCGGCGAGTTCAACGCGATCTTCGATTCGCTTTTGGGCTGCGGCGCCTCGCGCCAGTTTGATCACCAAGGGTACGTGAATGGTTTCGTCGTAGAGAAAAATTCCGTGCGTATCCTCTCCGTGGGCTCCGAGCGATTCCCCGTGATCGGCGGTTAATGCCACCACCGTCTCATCGTAAAGACCGGACGCTTTCAATTGGCGGAAGAACTTTCCCATGACGGAATCCACGTAGGAGATTTCGCCGTCATAGGGAGTTTTGGCGTAGCGACTCTTGTAGGGCTCGGGAGGATCGTAGGGGTCATGGGGGTCGAACAAGTGGACCCAGATGAAGAATGGGCCTTGTGGATGCTGCTGGAGCCAGGCGAGCGCATGATCGACCACTTCTCCGCCGCGGCGCTCAACGGTTTGATAGCGAGTCTTCGGCGTGTAGGCGTCCCAACTGAAGCCGGCGTCGTAGGTGTCGAACCCGCGTTCAAAACCCGGCGTCCCCCATTTGAAATCTACCGCGATCGATCCGACAAATGCGGCTGTGGAATAGCCGTGCTGCTTGAGGATCGCGGGAAGGTAAGGGAGATCCTCCGACAGGGGGATCGGGAAGATCAGAACCTGGTGGAATTGGGGGTAGGTCCCAGTGAGAATTGTTGAGTGCGAAGTGGGGGTGAGCGGAGCCTGGGAGTAGGCGCGAGTGAAAACAGCCGAGTCCTGCGCAAAGGTGTCGAGGTTCGGTGTCAAAGCGCGTTTGGAACCGAGGAAATCCATGCGGTCGGCGCGGGTCGTGTCGAGGGTAACGAGAATGATGTTGGGAAATTTCGACGACCCCGCGGGATGGTTGGAATTCTCGGCAGCGGATGGGGAACTGGGAGTTTGGAGTGCGAATGCTTGGGCGACAAGGAAAGTAAGTACAAGGTAACGATTTGCACACATCATGATTGGCCGGAGCGATGAAAGATTGGATCTAATTTTACACAATTGCGGGAACTCAAATTTGCTGGAGTGCATGGAAATCATGAGTTTTGTTGCCCGGTTACGACACCTTACTTCGTCTTCGGGGTGGCGCCGGTCTTCGCCTTTGATGCCGAGCCCATCTTTTTCATTCCCGCCATTGTCTGGCACTTATCTGGAAATATGAACAGGGTGGGATCCTGAGGGCCGATCCTCACGTCTTTGTAGTGAATTACCCATGGATAGGCGTGGTCCCGGCGGTTTTCAATTTTGATCGGAAAACCCTGCAGGTCATCCGCCTCGCTTAAACGAAAATGTACGACCACTGGGTTCTTTGGGTTGTGAATGATGAGATCTTCTACATGGCATGAATGACCGTCCACACTCTCTTCGCTGATCGGTATACGTTCATATGTGATGTTGGGGCCGGTCACAAAGAAAGGAAAACTCAATTTATAGGCCGATGCGGACTCAAGGCATCCGCGGGACGAGACGGAGTGAGTTTCCTGCTTGGCAAGATCAGTAACGAAATATTCCGGCAAGTCGGCATCGCCCTGCATCCGCATCAGGTTGCCGGAACGGTAGATATATCTTTCTTCGGTCATTCCGGGCAGAGGTCCTCCGGTTTGAATGGCTGAGAAGTTTTGAAAGTGATCCAAAGGGGACTCGGCGGTTGCTTCGGTGGGATTGGGCGAAGGCGTCTGTTGCGGAGAATTCTGGGCCCACGGGTTCGCGACTAGACAGCCGATGAGAAGCAACACGGCGGTAAGACGAGAGAACATCGGGTACCCAAAAATGATCATGAATGACTTAAGCCCTCGCCAAGTTGCGCTGGTATTACGATTTGCAAAAAAGGAGGAGCAGGCGTGCTCAGCCGGCAAACGAACGATAACAGATGATTCAGAATAGAAGAAGAAAGCCATGCCGCGTCGCGGCATGGCTTCAAAACAATCACACCAGCAGATTGTTAGTTTTTCTGTCGAATTGAGGGACCCTTCGTTGCACGAGAGCCTGCTTTTCCGGGAATAGAGCAAGACAGGAAGCCCTGGTTACCGCCGACGTAGAAGCCACTGAAAGCAGCTGCGCCGACCCAACCATACTTGCCCTCATATTGCCCATAACGATTCTGCTTGTTGCAGGTTAGGCGGGTGAAAACCGTCCATTGTGCAAACGGGTCGCCGCTAAGGGCGGCATAGATACTGTCGCCATAGACAACGCCAGCTCCGCCTGTGACCTGACCGTCGGGGGGTAGGGTCGCATTGAAGCCCGCAACGGTGGAGTTTACGCCCGATCCGCAAGCGCTCAGGTTGTCCACACCACCCCAGGCGCCTGTGCCGGAAGAGGTCAGCTGTTCGTAGTTGCAGTAGAGGCCACCACCGACCGACGCAAACCCGAAGGTTTGTGCTGAGGCAAAGGTGCAGCCGAGGATACACAAAGCGATTACCACGAGGGATTTCATATTCACTGGGTTTCTCCTGGAAGGAAGTTTGGTAGAGGAGCACTTCCGCGAAGAAAATTACACGAATTATTGTATTTGCGCCATACATTATTTACCGGAGATAAGAAATACTTTTAATTAGATGCAAAACTTTGCTCATAATGTGTTCGCGATTGGTCCATGATTGATGACATTGTTGTCCAAATCGCCTGCATTTTTTTCCTGTAGATCGCGGTCGGCTTGCATAAGCTCGACGAACATTCCAAACAATCGATTCCTCGTTTCGAGACGCACGCCAGCCCGAGTGACGTACCGCACGACGATATCCACGCCCTCGCCGGCGGGTCGCATATCGATGGAGGGCGTCGCACTAAACTGCGGCAGACCCTCTTCGTGCGTGACGCGCTTCCACTCTTCTTCGGCCAACTTCGCGTCCGCTTCGGTTGCTTTGATGGTTGCGTCGCGAATCTGTTGGATCAGAGCGTAGGCGCGATCGCCCGGCGGAATACTGAGCTTAATCTCGTCCCACATCCACTGCCCGGAGGTGGAAAAATTGAAATATTTTCCGCGGATGGCAAAGCCATTGAGAAACGAGACTCTCCGTCCCGTGGGATGCCCGTTTGCTGTCCAGTTACCCGTCTCCAAGAGCCAGGTTCGAAACAACCTGAACTCGACGACCTCGCCTCCGACCCCGTCGATCTCAACCCAATCCCCGACTCGAATCCCGTTTCTGCCCATCAACACGAACCAACCGCAGAAAGCCAGGATGAAGTCCTGGAACACCACAGTTAATCCGGCGGTAACTAAACCGAGAATCGTCGGCATTTGTGCCGGAACTCCGAAGATCACCAAGAGTACCAGGAGTAATCCGATTACCTGTGTGCCCCAGTTGAGGATCGTTCGCAGCGTCTGCCGGTGACGAGGATCCCCTGACATTCGATCCAAGAGCAGCTGCAGGCCCCAACCCGCGAGGATGGTGGATAGAAAAATCGCTGCGATGAGAGCCAAGGACTGCAAGATCAAATGCAGAGCAATCTTGTGTTGCAATTCGACCTGCTTGCCCCAGCGGACATAGAGTGCGGCGAGTTGCTGTTGGGCTCCCAGACGGTCAGAAACAATGCTCAAAATGTTCCGTTGCGCCGTCATGCGCTGGAGTTCGTCAACTCGACTGGAATTGGACGCTGCAGCAGAATTTGGCTGGGCAGCAGCGGATTGTGATTTCGCGGCCTCAGCGGAAAGCCTTGCGTGGTCGGCGGTGAGCGCTGCCATATCCGCCTCGGCCAGTTGCTCTGCTTGGTGAATCAGATCACTCCGGCTGCGCTGTGCCCACCAAGCTGACACCTGGCCGACCAAGGTCTTGTATCGCCCGACAGATAGCACCGCAGTCTGTCCCTTGTCTGATTGCTGTTGCGCGTCGTACTTCTTCATAGCAGCTTCGCGAGCCGACAACTCTTGCTGAATTTTTATTCGTTGATCACCTGTCTCTCGCGCCAAATCTTCCATCGAATCCGACAGCTCGTTCTGATCAAGGCTGAGCTGCGCTTTGGCAACTTCGAGATCGTCCTGGGCGATGCCAGAGTTATTGAGTGAAGCTGCGGAAGCCCGAGCAGGTGGAGTCTGCTCGGCAGTTAAGGACGCAACGCGCGCCTGATCCCCCTTAATTGTCTGCTGCAGTTCGGTCACGCGCTGCTGCAAAACGAGAGATTGCCCCGATAATTCCCTGACCTCGGCGGTGGCTTGACGCAGAGATTGAGCGAACGCCTGATCCACCTCGTGGTCTGCAAGTCGCTCTGCTTCTCGCGCAAAGTCCCGTTCTTCCGCCGATTCGGCCAGCGCCGCCAAGGTCTCGGCTGTCTGCCAGGGGCGCTGGTCCACGATTCCGCGCGGCACCACAGTTCCGGCCCAACCTGCTTTCTGTCCGTGCAAGAAAGGCAGATGCTCCATCACACCGCGCGTCATAAAGGCTCCGACCGTGCACAGAATCAACAATCCGAGCAAAACAGCGACGATCATCTTGCGAGCTCGATTCATAGTGGCCAGCTCCTTGTCCCACAGGCGAAATGGGCAATGCTCCCATCGCCGTCACGCCCCACACCTAAGAGTAACCTGTGTGCACTCGTGGCAGGCGGCTATAAAGGCAACGGTCGAGGCTGCGATGAGGAGCGTGCTGGATCGCACAACCTAACGGCAGAGGGGAACATCAAAGCGGCACAACGGGGAATCCCGGGGCGGAGGACATCAAGGTGAAGAGATCGACGAAAGCAGTCGTGGGAGGAATCTGCCTGGGAACAATCCTCTATTACGGTTGGGGTTGGTATCAGGGGCTGCGGCGGATACGCAATTTTCATCTCACGAATGAAGATCTGAATTATTCAGATCGTTCCGCAGAAGAACTTGTTTCCGAGCACTTGATCGATTTGAATACCGCGGATACGGAGATACTTGCAGGACTGGGAATGGCTGCGGAGTCGCTGGAAAGATTGCTGGAAAATCGTCCTTATCGCAACAAACTTGAGTTGGTGTCGCGCATGGTGCTGTCGCAACACGAATACTCCGCGATCAAAGACCGGGTGTCGGTTGCGGAGGCGCGCGAACCGGTGAAGATCGCGTAATGCCGCGGGGAGAAACCGCGCCGATTTTGAGAAGGTCCTCGTCTCAGGAACTCCACTGAAGGACAGTGTAGGAGCGGGCAGGCAGTTCAAGTTTCGTGCGCCCAGCTGACACCGAAGGCTTGTCGGCCGGTTGCGGCACGACTCGCTGCGGCGTTTCGAAGGTGTTGAACGCCTTCAGATCGGCGCCTGTCAGCACGCTGGCATTCAGCAAGCGGCTGGGAGCTGAATTCTGCCAGTTGATTTCGACGGTGTGGGCCTGATTGAGATCGCGATTCAGGATGAACATGGAAATCGCGCCGTCTTTGGGATCGATCGTGGTGGCCAAGTCAACATAAGGAACCTGCCCCATCGCCGAGACTTCGTAGGTTGGCGATTCGACTAGCGCATTGAGGACATTTCCGTGGGCGAACTGTAACGCCCAGCTGTACGGGTAGAAGATCGTTTGTCGAAGCAACCCAGTGGCGTTGGTCACAAGGGGAGCGATGACGTTAACGAGCTGCGCGAGGCAGGCAATTTTTATGCGGTCTGCGTTGCGAATTAGAGTATTGAGAATGCCGCCGACGAGCAAGGCATCTTCCAGGTTGTACACTTCCTCGAGCAGATGGGGAGCTTCGTGCTCGTGTCCGTTGAGCGCATCCCCGCTACGTTCCCGGTACCATACGTTCCACTCGTCGAAAGAGAGCCAGAGTTTCTTTGTGGAGCGTTTGTGTCCACGGACCAAATCGCAGACTGCCAGTGTCTCTGCAATCTGCTGCTCCATGCTGAGATTCATGGCGAGGAATTTGGCGCTATCTTTGCCGGTTTCGTCCTGCGTGTTTCCGATGTAGCGATGTAATGACAGAGCGTCGACATACTCATAGCACTGTTCAAGAACTTCGCGGTCCCATTCGAGATAGGTCGGCATACCGGGCCCACTTGATCCGCAAGCAATGAGCTTGAGCGTTGGATCAACGGCATGCATTTGGCGAGCGGCGTCCTGGGCTTTCAGTCCATATTCGGTGGCCGTCATGTGGCCGATCTGCCAAGGACCGTCCATTTCATTGCCGAGGCACCAGTGTTCCACGTTGTAGGGCTGGTCTACGCCGTGGGCGCGCCGAAGGTCGCTCCATCTTGTGCCTTTTTCGACGTTGCAGTATTCAACGAGTGCGGCCGCTCGCTCTGGGGTCCCCGTGCCCAAGTTGAGGCCCATCAAAGGACGCGCCCCGACGATCTTCGCCCATGCCATGAATTCGTTGGTTCCGAACTGGTTGGTGTCGATTGTGTTCCAGGCCTTATCCAGGATGCGTGGCCGATCTTTTTTCGGGCCGACGCCATCGAGCCAGTTGTATCCAGAAACGAAATTGCCGCCGGGATAGCGGATGATGGGGACTCCAAGCTGACGAACCTGCTGGATCACGTCTTTGCGAAGTCCAGAGCTATCCGCCAAGCTGGAACCTGGATCGTAAATGCCTTCATAGATGGCGCGTCCCAAGTGTTCGAGAAACGATCCGAAGAGATTACGGTCGAGGGGTGCAACGGTTCGCCGGGTATCGACATAGACATGAGCGATGTCGGCCGATTTGGCAGCGGGCTGAGCGAATGCGAATGGGCGGAGCAGGGAATTTGCGGAGCACACGACTCCTGCGGTGGCGGCTTGCTTCAAAAACTTGCGTCGGTGGTCTGAAAACATTGGAGTCTCCGGAGTAGAATGCGGCAAACGTTTTCTCAAGCTCGGTCTATATCATTCTGACCGTGATCCGGTCAAATTGTTAATGCATTCGACAACTTGGTTTGGCTCTCTCGTTGGATGGTGGCGATTTTGAGGCCTTAGTGAAATTTTGGTCGGGAGGGCCCGGAGGCGAATGAAGATGAAATGGTGGACGATGTTTTTTCGTTTTGCAGAGTTTCTTCTTGCCGCGCTCGTCGTTGGCGCGGGACATCTTCTTGCTGCGGATCAAGCGCTGTTAGCCCCGACTCCACCGATGGGTTGGAACAGCTGGGACGGATACGGCACGACGATCGATGAGACGGCCTTCCGGGCCAATGTTGTGGCGTTCGACCAGCGCCTTAAACCCTTCGGCTGGCAATATGTGGTCATCGACGCCGACTGGTTTGTGACCGATCCAGTGCCAGAAGGTAATTCGAAAACGTTTCATTACGTAATGGACGGATACGGACGGTATTTGCCTCCTGAGAGTCGCTTCCCGTCGGCTGTGGGCGGCGTTGGGTTCGGGCCACTCACCGACTACGTGCATTCGCTTGGTCTGAAGTTTGGCATCCATATTCTTCGGGGAATTCCGAAACGCGCGGTTGAACAGAATCTTCCGATCGAAGGCTCGACTTATCACGCTGCGGAGGCGGCCGACGCATCCGACACCTGCCCGTGGAATTTTGACAACTATGGAATCGATACAAGTAAGCCGTCCGGGCAAGCGTACTACGATTCAATTGCGAGGCTCTATGCCAGTTGGGGCGTTGATTTGGTCAAGGTGGATTGCATCAGCAGCCATCCTTACAAGGGCGATGAGATCCGGATGTTGCGTGCTGCGTTCGACAAGACGGGCCGGCCTATTGTTCTGAGCCTGTCACCAGGTCCTGCACCCCTGTACAAAACAGATGAGATGCGGATCTATGCGCAGATGTGGCGGATCTCGGATGACATTTGGGATCTTTGGCACAGCGCCGTTCCGTATCCGCAAGGTTTGGGAGATCAGTTTGCAAATGTCGCCAAGTGGGCTGGCGTGTCGGAGCCGGGTCACTGGCCGGACGCAGACATGCTGCCACTCGGCTATCTGGGCCCGGCTCCTGGATGGGGTAAGCCTCGTCAGACGCGGCTCAGCCATGATGAGCAACGAACTTTGTTTACGCTTTGGTCTATCTTCCGCTCGCCGCTCATGATTGGTGGAGATTTGACGTCGGCTGACGACTGGACTCTCGCCTTGTTGACGAATGCAGAAGTCATTGAAATGGACCAGCATTCGATTGAGAGCCACCCGGTCATGACAAACGGTAGGACTGTTGCATGGCTTTCGCGTCCGGCGCGCGGAACGGGATCTTACGTGGCGCTGTTCAACATATCGCCGAGCGCGCAGAAAATTCATATGCGGTGGAAGGAGTTGGGTCTAAGTTCGGGGAAATATCAAGTTCGCGATTTGTGGGAGCATAAAGATGTAGGCTCCAAAGAGTCGATTCATTTAAAACTCGCCCCGCACAGCTGCGTGCTCTATCGCCTGTCAGCGAAGTAATTGGCTTGAACACATTTCATCAGGGCGATAGCGTTCCGGGAGTGGGCGATGGTAAAGTCTCAACAAGTCGGGTGGTTGCGCGCATGCGTAAACGTATTCTGAGGTCTGCACTCTTTCTGGCGTGCGTCCCCTTGGGTTGCATTGTTCTGGCTTTCTCTGCCGACCGGATTCCGTTGCAGGCTGAATTGCTGCGAGCCGTTGAGGCTGGCCGGGTCAAGGTTGGGGATCCGGTTCTCGCCAAGGTGACAGTGAAATGGCAGAGCCCGCAATGTGCTTTGCGCGAAGGCGCCATACTCGAAGGCCATATCGTCGCGCAGAAGGTTCATTCGAAAACCGAGAAGACCTCAGAGATTGCTTTCGTCTTTGATAGCGGTCAGTGTGGCGGCGTTGATATGAAGCCGCTGCCCATGACCGTGGCGGCGGTTCTAGCTGGAGATCCTATACGGGATAAGGGCATGTACGAAAATCAGCCGCTGAGTGAAGCCGTCGGATTAGGTCTGGGTAGCAACGGGGCCGGTCCGAATGGAACCGGCGGCGGTGCTATAGGGACGAGAAGCATCATGCAGGCTGCCGCGACCGTCTATGTTTCACCGCCCCGATACAAAGGACCGACGACAGTGCTACCGGGGCAAGTGATAGGAATTCGGGGCATGACACTGAGCGTTGGAGGAGGTCCGGAAGGAAGTTCGATACTTTCGACCACTGGCCATAATGCGCGACTGGAAGCGGGCGCCCAATTTCTGCTCTCGCCGAACCTGAATGTTGTGACGTCGGCAACCGCGAAGGCAACTGCCAGCGTTGCAGTTCCTTCGGTTTCCACCAACACCGGAAAGGCGACGGAAGAAGTTGTGCCGTCGGATGAGACCGAGATTTGCTCCCCGCCGCAGTGCAGCGTGGCGCTTTCCTCGAGTCAGTCTGAGGCGACTCTCGCTTCCGCGTCTTCTACTTTTTCACTCACACCGCTTGGCTACTCGGCGGTTCGCCCTGATCATGCCATGTATGGCTTCGACTACGGTTCTGCGATCTCGTACCTCGGGTCGAAAGAATTGCTGTTCACTTTTAATCCTCACATTTTGGTTCCGCGCAGCGGCGCAGAAACTGCATTTGCCAAATTGCGCATCGTTCGCGCTGTCCTCATTGATATCGAGGACAAGAAGGTTGTGAAAACGGTTGATTGGAAAGTTTCGGATGCTTCTCAATATCTGTGGCCGATCGATCAAAATCATGTTCTCGTACATGTCGGCAAGGAATTGAAGTTGTACGGGCCTGGACTAAAACAGGAGCAACGACTTGCTTTGAATGGCCCTCTAGCTTTCGTCCGCAGTTCCCCTTCCTCGAAGTATCTTGCGGTAGGCGTCGTGCAGGAACGACACTCCGATACGGTGCACCGTCAACTCGTGGATGCGGAAGATCGAGAACCGGAAGAGGACGTTGAGGTCAAGGTTCTCAATCACGATTTCCGCACTCTCGCGACCGTCGTGCGTTCGTCGCGCGCACCGTTGCCGGTGCTGTCAGAGAACGGGGAGATTGAGGTGATCAGCGAAGGCAAAGCTCGATGGCAGGTCGTGGAAGAGGCATGGGATACACAGAAGCGCGTCATTGCAAAGCTAAACTCGAATTGCAAACCAGCGATTACGGCTTTGCCTCCGGACCTGTTGTTTGTCGTCGGGTGCGATCGCCGGAACAACGCAAAGTGGTATCGAGTGCTCCGTCCCGACGGGAAACCGGTCTTGAATGGGTCATCGTCTTCAGACGAGTTGGAGCAGACGGCCAGTGGCGCCGCGAGCGGAAGCGCGTTTACGGTTGGCATGGCGAAAGCGGCTAAATCGATCGCACTTAATACGGCCTTCTCCAGTTCAGACCTTGAGAGCGAGCGAATCTCGGTTTTCCGGGCGGATAACGGGGGAAAGCTGTTTTCTCTTATCGTTCCTTCGCCTGTGCCAACCGTGCAAACCTTCGCGCTCTCACCTGGCGGCCATCAACTCGCTGTGTTGTCGGGAGAGCAGATCGCTTTCTATCAAGTTTTGGGCAATTGATCGACCACGGTTGTGCTTGATGCAATGCGACGCCAGGCTTTACGCTGGTTTTGAATGACAAGGCGAATTCAAAGGGCATTTCCGGCGGGAATTCTCGTAGCCGTTTTTCTCTGGTCCCCTGCGATCTTGGCGCAAAGCGCGGCCGAGGCTCCGGCGGGGAATCTTTCCCTTATCCAGAACGCCGCAAAATCACTGGCGGCCGGTGAACTTGCGCAGGCCGAGCGTACTTTGAACCTAGTCTTGCAGTCTGCTCCGGATGACTTTCGAGCGTTGAATCTTCTGGGAATCTTGCGAGCGCAACAACAGCGGGAGCCTGAGGCAGAGAAACTGTTGCAACGCGCTATTGAGTTAGAGCCTGGATTCGCGAGCGCGCACGTGAGTCTTGGAATGCTGTACGTTCAAATGTCAAAGCCAGAAGAAGCCGTTCTCCAGTTCCAAGAGGCGCTTCGTCTGGACACTGATCGCAGCGATGCTCGCTCATCGCTGATCGGAGTGTGGCGCGAGCAGGCGCATGAGGCGGCGGGGAAGAACGACCCGGAAAAGGCTTTATTGCTGCTTCTTCAGGCGCAGAAGGTAAGCCCGCATGATCCAGACACGCTCTACGATTTGGGTATGGTGGAGCTAAGGATGTCGCTTTTTCCGGACGCGATTCTGGCATTTACAGAAGTAGGGAAGCTTCGAAAAGAGGATGCGAATGCTCTCTACGGACTGGGTAGAGCGCAGATGGCAATCGCAAGTTTCGAGAAAGCGCGCGAAACTTTTGACCACTATTGCGAAATGCGTCCCTCGGACGCGTCGGGGCACTATGCTCTGGGAATGACATTGGAAGCGCTCTTACGGACTCAAGATGCCGAAAGTCAATTCGAGAAATCGGTTGCGCTACAGCCTGTGCAGACGGAATCCTATTTACAACTGGGCCGGATCAAACTGGAGGCGGGGGACGTGGGCGGGGCGCAGGCGCAATTTCAGCATGTTCTGGCGAGGGATCCTCACCATGCTGGAGCTCTACTCGGGAGCGGGCGTCTGATGTTCGAAGAAAAAAATTATTCTCAAGCGAGTGAACTTCTCGAGAAGGCCATCGCCACGGACGCGTCTCTGCGCGAAGCGCATTATTACCTGGGAATGACTTATGCGCGCATGAATCGTAAGGACGACTCTGAGAAGGAACTCGAGATTGCAACCCGCCTCGAGCACGAGGAAGTAGAACAGCACCAGCATCTACTCAGGATCATCGACTCCAAGGAGGGTTCGAGCGCACCGAGTAAATGATGATGAAGGATCCGCATGGAGCGAGAGGGCTATTTGTCCATGGCTATTTATCCGCAGGATTGCCTCCTTCAAGCGCGACCTTCGGCCAACCCCCAACCCAAGCGATCGTCGAAATCTGAAGAAAAGCGTGGCCGGTTTTGCCGTCGTAGGCATGGAAGACGATGATGTCCCCATCTTCTTGATGCAGCACCGATTCACCCCCTGGCCCAACCCAACGACTATTGCCCAGCAGTAAGGGAGTTCCGCCGCCGTCAAGCATCGAGGTGCCGGTTGCGTCTACATAGGGTCCGGTGACCGATCGAGACCGCGCCACCATAGTCTTGTAGTTGCTCTTTGTGCCGCGGCAGCACAAATCAAATGACACAAACAGGTAGTAGAAATCGCCATGCCGGACGATGAAAGGAGCTTCGACGGCCTGCCAATCTCCAGGCAGTCCGGGGGGATTTGGCGGAGGGTTGTCGGGACGCTTGCGAGTGGCGATTGAATAGGTTTTCGAATCGCTTTTGTCGAGCAGACCACTTTTTGCGTCTATGCGTCGCATTTTGATGCCAGTCCAGAAACTACCAAACGACAACCACGGGTCCGCTTTTTCATCGAGCACAAGGTTAGGGTCGATCGCATTAAAGTCGTCTTCCCGATGCGATTGCAGTACCAAGCCATGATCAACCCAATGGAAATCCGAACTCTTCGGGTTTAGCGTTTTGTTGGTCAGAAGTGCAATTCCTGAAGTGTTCTTCCCAAAAACCGAGAACGCGTAGTAGAGATGGAATTCGCCACCGAAGTAGGAAATATCAGGCGCCCACAGTTCCCTGGTTTTGGGGCTCTCTTTTTTGATCCAGTCTGGAACTTTGTCGAAAACGCTACCGCAGCGCTTCCAGGTGTGCAAGTCCTGAGAACATCGGATCGGAAGCTCACCGTCGCGCACCGGTCCGTTCGCGGTTCCGAAGAGATACCAGGTGTCACCATCTTTCGCGATGGAGGGATCGTGGACGAACTCCACATCGCCCGAAACGCTCACGGTTGCAGGGGTGTTCGGCTGTTTTTCTTGTGCGGATGCGGAAAGGAAAAAGGAAACGCCGAGATAGATGACAACCAAAACGGCAAGTTTCTTTTGCATGTAGAAGCGCCTTTCGAAGGAACGAGGGACTGAGAGGCCGTAAGAATTGCGCTTGTTAAGATAACAGAAATCGTTTACCGGGTTCCAGGGTGGGCGGCGCCGTCGAGCACCGATTTCACCAAGTCGCCCAGTTGTACTCCCGAGAAGTCATTGCCCTCGAGATTCGCGGCAAGTGTTCCATTCCGGTCGACAACCACAGTGTGAAAGGAATGGACCAACAATCCTTCGTCCGGGTAGAAGGCCATATCAAACTTGCGGCATAGTTGTTGAATATCGGGAAGGGTGCCCGGTCAGGAAATGCCAAGTGCGAGCATCGGCTTTCCAGGTGCGAGCGTAGTTGGCGAGAGCTTCCGGTTGATCGTGAACCGGGTCGATGACGATGGTGAGCAGAATCAGATTCTGGCCCATTTGGTTCTGGAATCGTCGCTGGAGGAGGCCGAAATTGTTCGAGAGACGAATGCAGTAATCGGGGCGAGGACAACGCGTGTAGATAAAATTGATCGCTACAACCTTCCCGGTGAACTGAGAAAGCGAAATTCGCTGCCGGGTTTGATCAGTCAACGTAAAGTCCGGGACTGGTTGACCAACGTGCAAAACATCCGCGGACGATCTAGCAGCCAATGCCTGCTCCATCAACTCGTAGCGGCGCGCCTGGGTAGGATCCAATTCAAGACTCTCGAAGGGATGTGGTCGAATGTCTTCGGCATAGGATTCATTGTTGTCCGGGACGAGCGAGAAATCGATGACCATGCCGGGCTCCAGCCCCTGTAGTTGTTTTCCATCTCGAACTGCGAACGACATGACCATGGCCTGCATGTAGTTGGGAATCTCATTGCAGGACACTGTAATGGATCGGTTCTGGCGATCTACCTGCAAAAGAACTCCCGAAACCTCGCGCTTCTGTTCTGCCAATGCCGGCGCGACAATGACAAGCATTAAGAAGGCCGCGCACAGCGTTGGTCGGGAAGGTCGCGGTCGATTATTCAAACTCTGGATCCTTAATGAGTGGCAGATGTACCGGGTTTCGAGACCACGTTGGCGACTCGCGCGGCTCCTCCAAGTCGGAACGGGTGCCGCTCTAGTTTTGTGTAGTCTTTGGCAAATTCCTTTATCTCGAGAAACTGGTCGGTCGCAACATCTGTAAAAATCTGTTTTGAATTACTTGCCGGCCAGTCTATTTCGAGGTGGAGAATACGGGCCGATTTTCCGAGGCCGATGTGCTGGGTGAGGGGTGACGCGCCAAACGAGCCGCCGCTGCTCACCGTTCGGTAGATCGAGCGTACGGGTTTCCCTTCATCTTGGACGGTAACTTTGATGCGAGCGCCGATGGCGGCCCGGTTCGTCTTTACGCCAACCAGATGCAGGCTGATCCAATCGTTGCCATTGCCGGGATTCTCAAATAGACGGAAAGCATGACTGTCGCCGGGAACAGCTCCTCCTATCTCGGTCAAAAGATCTTCGTCTCCATCGTTATCCATGTCGGCAAAGGCCACGGCGTGTCCTTTGTGCAGCTCACCGGTGCCCGAAGAAGCGGTGACATCGGTGAAGAACTTTCCGTCTTTGTTGTGCAGGAGTACGTTGGGCAACAAAGAGGCATAACTCGGATTGCCGGTTCCGAGATAGATATCGAGAAAGCCGTCATTATCGATATCACCAAAGTTAGCGCCCATGGGCATCACGATTTTGTCGAGGCCGACTTCTGCAGTGACGTCACGAAATGTTCCGTTTCCGAGGTTCTTGTAGAGTTTCGACGTCTCGGCGTTGCCAGGGAGGCCGAGATAACTTCGGAGAGATTCGTCCACGGAGACGTAATAACTGGTTACGAAAAGATCGGGCCAGCCATCATTGTCATAATCGAAAAACCAGGCTGCAAAACTCTGCCACGGCTTTTGCACGCCGGCTTGCTTGGCAACTTCAGTAAAGGTCTTGTCGTGATTGTTGTGATAAAGAAAGTCATCGCCATTGAGGTTGGACACGTAGAAGTCAACGTACCCGTCGTTGTCGTAGTCAGCCGCAGCTACGCCTTTGGTGTACGCGATCCGGTCGATACCGGCGGCGTGAGAGATATCTTCGAAGGTGCCATCCCCTCGGTTGTGAAAAAGCTGGCTCGGTTGGTTTTCGTTACCGACGAATAAGTCGAGATAGCCGTCGTTATCGATGTCCGCCCAAACCGCGGTCTGCGTGTCGGTGGCCGGTTCAGCCAATCCGCTCGCTAGGGTTACATCTGTGAAAGTTCCGTCACAATTGTTGCGCAGCAGCGACTTGCGCTGAGGGAACTCCCATGCTCCTCGCAGGACTAATATATCGGTGCATCCATCGTTGTTGTAGTCGGTTTGAACCAAGTTCAAGCCACCCAATTGATCGCTGAGACCAGCCTGTGAGGTGCGATCGCTAAACGTTCCATCACCTTCGTTGTGGAAGTAATGCATCGGTGCGCACTGTCCAAAATCCGAAGTGACGATGTCAAACAAGCCGTTGCGTTCGAAATCGTCGACAATCAGGCCGCCTGACATGGAATAAAGATTGAGGCCAACAGCGGGGGCGACGTCGACGAAACGGCCGACATCTTCGGAGGATTCGAAAACGGTGGGCGCTATCAAATATTGACGAGGAACGCCGGCTGGATATTTTCCCAGCGTCATGTAGGCAAGATTCAGCAGCCACTTTACGTCTAAGGCCCCCGGATTTCGTTCCAAATACTTGAGGAGATATTCGATAGCCTTCTCGGAAGCGGCGGTTTTCGCGTAACTTGCATTGGCCCGAGGAGGGAAAATACATTGCTCTCCGGGCTTGCGGTAGACGTCGTTGTCCATCTCTGACTTGTGCAGATAGGCGATCCCGAGAACCTCTTCTAATTCGGGCATGGCGCCGTTTAACTGAGACGACGCTACCTGATAAGCAGACTGCCATTGCTCGATGGCGGGATCCATTTGCCCTTGGTACGAATACAGATTCGCGAGAGCATATTGCATTTGGATCACGTCCAGAGGTCGGCCATGCATCACGCCTTCCGGGTTCGAGGGGTCCAAACTCTTTTTCACAGTGTCGATCACCGACGCCATCGATTGCTGGCGAATGCGACAGAGAGCCTGCAGGTTCTGGCTCCAACCATCCGGTTTCGCGAAACTTCGGAACGCAAGATCCGC
This sequence comes from uncultured Acidobacteriaceae bacterium, assembly GCA_963846085.1. GTDB lineage: Bacteria > Acidobacteriota > Terriglobia > Terriglobales > Acidobacteriaceae > Acidiflorens. The sequence goes on from CAWJUN010000002.1 coordinate 403,190, forward strand.
TTCTCCCTTGCCTCCGACATTAGGCGCGTAGCGAATCGTACCTGTCGCCGCGGAAGGAAGAATCGCCGCGGGACTCACACTTTGAGTAGCGGCCGTCGCTCCGGGCGGGACCACTTGTAAGATCGCGTAGCCCGATGGCACTCGAATGATGTTCGTGATTTGCCCAGGAGAAACGCCCACTAGAGCATCGCGCAACTCGGAGCGCAACGAGGAGAGGTCGACCCGCCCCATGAAACCGCCACCCGAGGAAGTGGGGTCGATTGAAACCTCGCGAGCTACCACTGAAAAGTCTTCGCCGTTTTTGAGCCGCTTTAGAACGCTGTCGGCTTTTGCCGGAGAATCGACCACGATAATTCGTACCTCGATAGCAGAGCTAGCGTTGTCGGCGCGCAGCGGGGCCGCGATTAGAGAGGAGAGAACGCAGCAGAAAATCAGAACATACAGGGGAGGAATGGAGTTGCGGTGAGGGGGTACGATGCGCTCGATGAACAATTTCGTAGACATCCGCGTCGATTGCTCAGGATACAGGGTACATCGAGATCGGGTATTCGAAAAGCTGTGGCGTTGGTGTAAGCAAACGTTTACCATGCGAGAGGCATTTTTGCCCTCGCGAGAATGAAGTCATGATCAGACGCCGAGATTTTCTCCGCAAGAGTTTGTTTGCTAGCGCCGGCTACGCCTTAGCGACACGAGCGTCCTCACCCCTAGTTTGGGGAGAGACAAAGCCTGTCGATTCCCGTATTGAGGTCCTCACGGGTGAGCCCCTCGGCGTTATTTCACCCAATCTTTATGGACACTTCGCCGAGAATCTCAGCGGTGTTGTCTACGACGGCATCTGGGTCGGTCCTAAATCCAAGGTTCCTAATATCGACGGCATCCGTAAGGAACTCATCGACGAGATGCGGAAGATTAAACCGCCAGTGGTTCGTTTTCCGGGAGGATGTTTTGCCGACAGCTACGACTGGCGGGATGGAGTTGGTCCGTCGGAGAAGCGGCCACGGAGAACTAATTTCTGGAATGGGGGAGAAGCGGAAGCCGCACCGGCAAGCCATCGTTTTGACCCGAACGAATTCGGGACCAACGAATTTGTGCATTTCTGCAAATTGATTGGAAGTGAGCCCTACCTGGCTGCGAATCTTCGCAGTCTGCCCGCCGAGCAGTTTTATCAGTGGGTCGAGTACTGCAATTCTCCGGCGGGAAGCACAACTCTTGCGGACTCGCGTGCCGCGGCTGGTTTCAAAGATCCGTTCAATGTTCGTTATTGGGGGGTAGGTAACGAGTCCTGGGGATGCGGCGGAAACTTTACCGCTCAGGAATACGCTGTAGAGTTTCGGCGCTTTACCACTTGGGTTCCACGTTATGGAAACGAGAACGAATTGTCATTCATCGCCTCCGGTCCGAATGTGGATGATTGGGGTTGGACGCGAGGCTTCTTCGAAGAGATTGCTAAGAAAGGGCGCTGGCAGTTGCGCGGTTTATATGGGTGGGCTCTCCACCATTATGCCTGGAATCTGAGTCGTGGTCGCACGCGGGATTGGATTCAAGGAAAGGGCGATGCACTCAAGTTCGACAGTGTGGATTGGTACGAATTGCTGCACGAAGGCGACCGCATGGAGGGATTGATAAACGGCCACTGGCAAGTGATGGGCGAAGAAGATCCTGAACATTCAGTGAAGCTGGTGGTTGACGAGTGGGGACCGTGGTATCGACCGGGAAGCGAGGCGACGCCTGGGGACCAACTCGAGCAAATTCCGACTCTTCGGGACGCCGTTTTCAGCGGCATGACGCTCGACCTGTTCAATCGCCATCCGGAAAAAATTGCAATGGCAAACTGTGCACAACTCATGAATTGCTTAAACAGCCTTTATCTGGCCCACGAGGACAAATTTGTGGTCACCCCGGTCGGACATGTGTTTGCTATGTACGCTGCACACCAAAGTGGACAGGGATTGCGCACGATATTTTCCGCGCCTACGATTGAATATGATCGCGACGGGAAACCCACTTCTTTCTGGGGGCTCAAGGGATCGGCTTCGCTGCGCGACAAAGAGCTCACGCTAACCGTGGTGAATCCACACGTGAGCGACTCGCGCGAAGTTGAGATTGTAATCCGGGGCGCTGCACCGAAATCCGGATCGGCGACCGTACTGACAAACTCGGATATTCATGCCCACAACACGTTTGATCAGACACACGTGGTGGTTCCACAGACGAAACCGGTCGAGGCGATGGGACGAACGATCAATTACATATTTCCTCCGGCGTCAGTGACCAAGCTGGCGCTGACGTTAACCTAGCTGGCGTTTGGAGAACAGACTTGACTTGCGCCATACGAACTTGCGAACGTATCGAGTCCCTCAAGTCGTTAGGATTGGAGAGTCATGTCAACAAATCTTCGCTGCTCGCGATTCTTGCTAAGGGTCGCCGTTCTCTCGGGCATGATGTGTTGCTGCCTATTCGCATTTGGACAAGATCAAGCGGGATCGAAAGTGTGGTCGCCTGCCCGCGCTGGTGAATGGTATGCACACCAGCCCTGGCCCGTGGGCAGCAACTACATTACGAGCACGGCGATCAACGAACTGGAAATGTGGCAACGCGATACGTTCGATATAGCGACAATCGACCGCGAATTCGGCTGGGCCCAGTCGTTGGGCATGAACACGATGCGCGTTTTTCTGCACAATCTTTTGTGGCAGCAGGACTCCGCAGGTTTTCTTCGCCGCATGGATCAGTTCCTGGATACTGCCGAGAAGCACCACATCCGGATTACGTTTGTCCTGTTGGATTCCGTGTGGGATCCGCGTCCTCATCTCGGGAAGCAGCCTGCGCCTAAGCCGCACACTCACAATTCGGGATGGGTTCAAGCTCCAGGAGCCGACTTGTTGAAGGACCAGTCGCGTTGGGATACGGAGTTGAAGCCCTACATAATTGGAGTGCTCGCGCATTTTCGTAAGGATCCGCGAGTGCTGATGTGGGATCTGATGAACGAACCCGATAACGACAACTCCGTTTACAAAGCGACAGAACTGCCGGATAAAGCAGTTCGAGCGCTAAGTCTTTTGCGAGAGGAGTGGGCGTGGGCGCGCAGCGTAGATCCCATCCAGCCACTGACCAGTGGAGTGTGGGAGGGCGACTGGTCGAGCGAGGCGAAGTTAAGTGACATGGCGGGCTTTCAGCTGCAAAATTCGGACGTCATTACGTTTCACAGCTACGATAAGCCCGATGTGACGAAACGGCGCGTTGATTCGCTCCGCCGATACAAGCGTCCCATCGTCTGCACCGAATACATGGCGCGTCCCTTAGCCAGCACATTCGCCGCGATCTTGCCTCTTTTGAAGGATGAACACGTGGGGGCCTACAACTGGGGATTTGTGAACGGCAAGTCGCAGACTATTTATCCTTGGGACTCTTGGGAGAAGCCGTACAACGGTGAGCCAACGGTTTGGTTTCACGACATCTTCCGGGCGGATGGAACGCCGTACGACGCGAAAGAGACCGCGTTCATACGTCGATTGACTTCTGAAAGTAAACCTACTCCGTGAACATGCGAAATTTCTTCAAGATGTTTTGTCGCTGGCACTGCATTTGCGTAGTTTTGACCATTGTTATCCTGACTGTTGCAAGTCAAAGAGTGTTTCCTAGACAGCATGCGACTCAGGAGGATCCGGCGCCGCAAGCACAAGGCGCAGTTTCGACGGGTGGCGTTCATGCTGCCGTGCTCGACGAGAACAAGCGTCCCATAACTGCTGGAGGTTTCGTCGACAACGGGCCTATTGTTTTTCAAGACGTTGCGGAAAAGGCCGGGCTTACTCGTTGGCGGCATGTCACGGGCTCTGGCGAATCGCGATTCATTCTTGAAACAGTGGGATCTGGTGTTGGGCTGCTCGACTACGACAATGACGGATGGCTCGATATTTATTTTGTAAACGGGTCGACGTACGAAGCCATGGCCGGAAAAGGCACGGCGCCCCACGCTGCTCTATTCCACAACAACCACGATGGCACTTTCACGGACGTAGCCGAGAAAGCCGGGGTTGCTAACGATCGATGGGGCTTCGGAGTGGCGATTGGGGACTACGATAACGACGGGTGGCCTGACATCTACGTTTCGAACTTTGGCAAGAACCGGCTGTACCGAAATAATCATGACGGTACGTTCACCGATGTTGCCGAGAAGGCAGGAGTCGCTCTCGGAAATTGGTCAACGGGCGCGACATTCGGGGACTACGACGGAGATGGACGTCTTGACCTGTTCGTGCCGGGCTATGTGCATTACGACCTCGACCATCCGCCCGTGCCAGGATCGCCGATCGTCGCCTTTTCGACCTGCGAATTTCGAGGTTTGAAAGTGATGTGCGGGCCCCGGGGCTTGAAGGGCGAACCCGATCATCTCTTCCATAACAACGGCGATGGAACTTTCACTGAGGTGAGTGAAAAAGCGGGAGTGGCTGACGCCAATCGCTATTACGGCCTAACCGCTGTCTTCGCTGATGTGAACAATGATGGCAGAGTCGACCTGATGGTGGCCAATGATTCCACTCCCAATTACTTGTACGTCAACAAAGGCAATGGCACATTCGAAGACGCCAGCTACGCGTCCGGGTATGCGCTCAACGAGAACGGACGAGAGACCGCTTCGATGGGCATTGCGGTTGGAGATTATCTGAACAATGGACGGTTAGATCTATACAACACTGTCTTTTCTGACGATTACAACCCACTCTATAAGAATGAGGGTGGAGCGAATTTCGGCGACGTCAGTTACCAGGCTGGGATCGCGGAGCCGACGATCCCATTTCTGGGGTGGGGCACGGGATTTCTCGATTACGATAACGATGGATGGAAGGATCTTCTTGCGGCCAACGGGCATGTCTACCCGGGGGTGGACCAAACGGATTGGGGTACAACGTTTGCCGAACGGCCGCTTCTGTTTCACAATTTGCGTAATGGCAAGTTTGAAGTTGTTCCGGCGGTAAGAGGAACCGGGCTGGCATGCCTTGTTCACTGCTCGTGGAGCGGCCTTCGGCGATCTCTTCAACGACGGCAAGATTGACGTTGTCATCAATCAATTGAACAACGTTCCTGTCCTGCTGCGAAATGTTAGTTCGGACCAAAATCATTGGGTTTCTCTCCAACTGATCGGCGGGCCAAAAAGTCCGCGTGACGCAGTGGGTGCGGCCGTTTATTTAACCGCGGGCGGCGTGCGGCAGAGGGCGGATGTGATCAGCGGTGGCAGTTACGCTTCGTCCAACGATTTTCGAGTCCATTTCGGCCTCGGTGGCGCGACGAAGATCGAAGGAGTCGAGATTCATTGGCCGAGCGGGGCGGTGGAACACTTAGGGCTGCCGTCGGTTGATCGGCTCTATTCCGTAGAAGAGGGGCGGGGAATCGGCGACCGCTCTGCAATGTCAAAGTAACAACCCTAGCTGTTCCCCAGTCAAAAGAGGAAGGCGAACTCCGGTTCGTCTGGTCAAAGGCGTGTAAGGGAACGCAACTTTCGAAATCGACCACCAAAGTAATCGTTTACTGGAAAAGAACGCCTCCCGCGAATTCAATCTTGACAACAGTAATTGTTTAATACTAAACTCCGCATCGCTTTGTATCTCAAGACGAATAGCGCCTTTTTCTCGCGAAACAGATGGTTGAATGGGTTCGCCTGTCTCATCGTGGTTTCGAGTACTGCGCTTCCCCTCGCGGGGCAAAATCCGCAGTTTGAGAAAGCGTTTCAGCAGGGAATTGCAGCTAGCCGGAGTAGCCAGTGGGATGAAGCGGCGGGAGATTTCGCGAAGGCGGTCTCTCTAGACCAAGCCTCGGCTCCGGCTTACCTGAATCTCGGTTTGGCGCGCTTGCAACTCGGGCAAGCCGATGAAGCGCTGGCGGCTCTGAATCGCGCGGTCGCTCTTTCGCCTAACCTCAGGGGCGTTAATTTGTTTCTCGGAGTCGCGCGATACCGTCGCAATGACTATTCGGGTGCAGCCTCAGCGTTAAAGCGCGAGATCCAGCTTGACCCTCGGAATGCACAAGCCTTCATGTGGCTCGGCGTGATTCAGCTTGGCGCAGGGGATGCCGAATCCGCAAGCGAAAGCCTTGACAAGGCCGCGAAACTGGATCCAGGCGACGTGGACATTCTTTATCACCGCGGCCGCGCCCACATGCTGGTTTCGAAGGAAAGCTACGAGGAGATGTATAAGTCCGATCCGCAGTCGTGGCGGGTGCATCAGGCCTTAGCGCAATCGTTTGTCGAGGCGGATCGATTGGAAGATGCTGCCAAGGAGTGCGAGATCGCGGTTCAGTTGCGGCCCGCGGAGCCAGGTCTGCACGAGGAACTGGCCGACATCTACTGGAAGCAGAACCAGTTGGAGAAAGCTGAGACTTCGTTTTTGGATGAACTAAAAGTGGATCACGAAAGTTTGTCGGCGCAGTACAAGTTGGCGGTGGTGAGCCTGGAGCGCTCGAATCCCGAATCGACGGTGAAACTGCTGACAGAGTTGCTGCGCCGTTCGCCGAAGTATCCGGGTGCGCAATACCAGTTGGGGCGAGCCGAGGCGCAACTCGGCAATGTGGATGCGGCGATTGCCAATTTTAAGACGGTGGTGGCGGACGCTGGGCGAGTCGATAGCGAGACTCTCCGCCAGTCGTACTATCAGCTGGCTCAGCTTTACCGCAGAGCTCAGCGTCCCGACGATTCGCGGGAGGCGCTTAGCTCTTTTATGCGGCTAAAGGAAGAAGCGGATGCGTCGCAAGCGCACAAGCTTGAAGAGAAGATGAAGCGCGCGCCCGACGCGCAAGGAACAGCGCGTTAGTCACACTCCGTCGGTTGTGGGGTCTTTCTAAAGGTATCGAGAAGTTAAGTTTTGTCGGGACCGGCTCGGTTTTGCGGGGGTCGGATGAGTAAACGATTACTCGAAACTGTGATGTTCGAGGGGAGCACCCCTCCCTTGATGAACTTAGCTGTTCACGGGGGAGCGGTGAGGCGGTAAGCGCTCTGAGTTGACAGAGTTCGAAGAAGTTAACTACGTAGTTAATCTTTTTCCGTTTTCTGGAGGCAGGGACTATGAATTTGCAGCGTGGATTTGCGCCGACGGTACCCACCGTTATCCTACTGATGGCTCTGACCATCCTCGCGCTTTCCTCTCTTACGTTTGGCCAGGCCAATCAAGGTGCTATTGCCGGCGTGGTGGAAGACTCTTCGGGCGCGGTCGTAGCCGGCGCGAAACTGACCGCGACGGAAAGATCCACCGGCACTGTCTATGAGACGGTGACAACGAGTGCTGGTTCCTACCGCTTTCCGAACGTCCGGATTGGGACCTATGACCTGTCGGTGAGCGCGACTGGTTTCAAGTCTCCGACGCTTACCGGTATTGTCGTGCAAATTGCGACCACGGCCGCGGTCGACGTGAAACTCAGCGCGGGCGGCGTGAATGAGACTGTGGTCGTTCAAGCGGACGCGCCGACGCTTCAAACCGAGAGTTCCGATATCGGGACGGTCGTGAGCACAAAACAGATTTTGGACCTTCCGTTAGCTCTGGGTAGCACCGTTCAGGCCATGAGGTCTCCTGAAGCGTTTGTTTATCTGACGCCGGGGGCGGTCGGGCCAGGCTCCGATTCGGGAAATGGCGGGACGTTCGAATCCAAGATCAGTGGTGGCCAGAACTACGCGACGGAAGTGCTGCTTGACGGTTCATCTACCACGCGTTCAGAGAACGGTTCGTCTTTCGACGAAACCGCACCTTCTGTTGATGCGATTGGTGAGTTTAAAGTTATTACTTCGACGCTTCCCGCGGAGTTCGGACGCACCACCGGCGGAATCGAAAGTTTCAGCACAAAGGCCGGGACGAACGCCTATCACGGTTCGGCATACGATATTTTCCGCAATGAGGACCTTGACGCCAACAACTGGGGAAACGACTTTATTCTTTCGCAGAATCCAGCAAACCGTAGCGCTTACTTTACGCCGCTGGATAAGCAGAACGATTACGGAGGTACGTTTGGCGGTCCCGTTGTAATTCCTCATCTTTATAACGGCAAAGACAAGAGCTTCTTCTTTTTCTCGTGGGAGCAATACCGACAGACGCTCGGCGGAATTCAGACATCTACGGTGCCCACCGCCGCGGAATTGGGTGGCGATTTTTCGGCCACTTTAAATACAGGCAATGTCTTGGGTACAAATCCGTGCGATGGAACGCCGATTTATCAAGGCGAGATTTTCGACCCGGCGACTACACAGACGGTGGGTGGAGTCGAATGCCGAACAGCTTTCATGAATGAGCCTGGAAGCACGGGCAATGTCATACCTACCGGGCGTTTCTCGGCAGTCGGCCAGAACGTAATTTCCTACTATCCAACTGCCCAAAACACGAATGTGACCAATAATTACGCATTTCCCTATAGCTATCCGGTTCTGGATACCGCGATGACCGTTCGCATCGACCAAAACATCAGCTCGAAGAGCAAAGCATACTTCACATACAATTCGCGAACCAATAACCGTATTTCTACAACTCCAGAGTGGGCCGGTCCTGCAGGCTATGGTCGAAATCAGGAATTTACGACGCATTTCATCCGCTTTGGATACGACTATACGTTCAGTCCGACGATTTTGAATCACGTGAACCTCGGCTACAACCGCACGAACAGTGCGAACGTCGGCGCGGGTGTTGGTCTAGGGGGAGGCGCGGACTGGGACGCCAAACTGGGTATTACGGGTGCGAGCGGTCCTATGTTTCCAGCAATTAACGTAGCGGAAGGAACAACCTCTAGCTTTGGCGATGCCGTCGATGGCGATACGGTCGATAACGGATTCCGGTTCAATGACACCTTGACTTGGGTGAAAGGTAAACATGAATTCAAGTTCGGGTACGAGCAGTGGTACCAACAGTACTCGCCGCTCAATTTCCAAAATACGAGTGGCACATTTAACTTTGGTCGGGGTCAGACTGCCGCAACGCCTTCTACGGCAAACCTAAGTGGGAACGGGATCGCTAGCCTACTCCTGGGAGAACTGGGCTCTGCCAATCTCACCGCCTATGCCAGCCAAGCGCGTTGGTTGCGTAGCTATTTCGCCGGCTTTGCCCAAGATAGCTTCAAGATCACTCCCACTTTAACGATCAACATTGGCATACGTTACGAGATCGATGAGCCACAAAAAGAAGCGAACGGCGATACTTCCAACATAAGTCTGACAACTCCGAATCCCGGCGCGGGGAATCTTCCTGGTGCCTTGGTGTTCGCCGGTACGGGAACGGGAAGAAATGGCAATGTAGACGAACGATGGGCTAACATCTGGAAAAAAGATATCGGTCCGCGCGTCGGCTTTGCCTGGTCTCCCTCTGCACTAAAGGGCAATACCGTTTTCCGAGGGGGATACGGCATCATCTACGGCAATCTCCAGTATGCGGATTTCGGGGGTTTCAACCGTACAGGATTCCAGGCGAACCCGGCGTTCAACAGCATCAACGGTTTTGACCCAGCGCTTAAAATCGATTCCGGGTTACCAGCCTATCCGGCGCCTCCGAATCTTGATCCGACGCAGCTTAATTTCACGGGACCTCAATATACAGATCCGTCCTACGGCCGTCCGCCAATGATTCAGAACTGGAGCTTTGAAGTGCAGCACCAAATCGCCTCCGATTTGATCATGGACATTGCTTATGTCGGCGGTCATTCTTTAAGCCTTAGATCGAATTATGACGCTGTGAACACCCTGAACCCGAAGTATTTCTCGATGGGGACAGCTTTGAACAATCAAATCGGTTCGCAGAGCGTGGTCCCGCTTCCATATCCCGGTTTTCCAACCAACGCAGCCGTGGCCCAAGCCTTAGTTCCATTTCCACAGTATTTCGGTTTCAATACCGACGGAGCTCTAGAAAACCTGGGACAGTCAACTTACAACGCGCTGGAAGCGCAATTAACCCGTCGCTTCCACAATGGTCTCAACTTGATGGCTTCCTACACATGGTCAAAGACGTTGACAGACGCCGACTCGGCGTTGCCGTTTTTCGCTACGCTTCACCAAGGAGGCGCTCCCTCGAATGTCTTTGATCGGCGGGCAGATAAGGCGATCAGTAACCAGGATCTACCGCAGAATTTCGTGCTTAGTTACATTTACGAGCTCCCATTCGGTAAGAACAAGAAATTTCTGTCGCATAACAGTGTCGTTGACCGAGTTGTGGGCGGATGGTCCGTAAGCGGCATCCAACGCTACGAGAGCGGCCAGCCCATTGCGTTTGGTTGCGCGACGGCACCAGCCGCGTATGCTGACTGTATTCGCTTTAACTACATACCCGGGGCATCCATTCAGAGCGCGGCGTGGAGAGGCAGAAGCGGGAACTTCGTTCCGATTACGCCTGCTGCCTACGCTCAAGGATCACCGGGTACGCCCATATTCAATCCGTTGGACACCGCTACCGGAGCTGTTAGTCCGGCGTTCGACGACCCAAATTCGGCGCAAAATCTTGCAACCCGAGGGACATACGTTTTTGGGACTTCTCCACGGGTTGATGGCTCAGTCAGAATGGCTCCCTATCTGAGCGAAGATTTCAATCTGCTAAAAAGAACAAAGATTACGGAATCGAGCGATCTGCAATTTCAGGTGAACATCCTCAATGCTTTCAACCGGCATATCTGGAATAGGCCAGGAGATCTGGCTCCGGGCGACAGTTCGTTAGTGCAGCCTGTTCCGGGAGGGCCGTTCGTCCCTGGCGGTTTCGGGCAGATAAACTGGAACGATTTCTCAACTACAGGAGGGGGGGGCTACCTCTTATTTCCGCGTCGAATACAACTCCAACTTAAATATGAGTTTTAGCATGCGGTCTGTGTCTGTTCCGTTGTGCTGTGTCCTTGCTTACGCGTCTCGGCGCGAGGCAAGGGCGTTTAAACTAGACCCATTGTGAGATTGATTGACCCGTTGAGAGGTAGAAGCCTATCCCGCTTTGTGATTAGAGGGATTCGCCAATGCGGCTCGAACTTAGTATTCGTTTCGACAGGGATCCTGTTGTTGGGGCTCTCGCAAAGTTTTTGCCAATTGCAAACGGCGGCTTCGAAGGCTAGCTCTATACCTGACGCCGCGTCTAAGACCGCGCCCCCGGGTAATTTCGTCGATGTTACCGACAAACTCGGCATTCACTTTAAGCAAGAAGCCTCGCCTACGTCGAGAAAGTATTTGCCGGAGACGATGGGGTCGGGTGTGGCGCTCTTTGACTACGATAATGATGGTCGTCTCGATATCTTCTTCGCGAATGGCGCGCGCATCGACGATCCTACGCCGAAAGGGACTATCCCCCAAAAAGACGGGCCCGCGTATTGGAACCGCCTTTATCATCAGAAGGTCGATGGCACATTCGAAGATGTAACGGCGAAGGCGGGACTCGCCGGAACTGGTTACTCGACTGGCGTGGCCGTCGGCGACTTCGACAACGATGGCTTCGACGACCTGTTTGTTTCCGGCTTTGGCCATAGCACGCTTTATCACAACAACGGCGATGGCACATTTACCGATGTGACCGCCCGTGCCGGTGTTGCCGGTTCAGGATGGGCGACCAGCGCGGCTTGGGTCGACTACGATAACGATGGACGGCTTGATCTGGTTGTCGCACGCTACATGGAGTGGGATTTCAACGAGATTTACTGCGGCCATCGTGAAGAGGGATTCCGTTCTTACTGCCATCCAGACCTTTTCAAGCCAGTCTCCGTTCTGCTTTATCACAACGAGGGCAACGGCAAATTCACCGAGGTTGCACAGAAAGCTGGGATGGGCAAGCCTGCCAAGGGGCTAGGCCTGGCGATCGCCGACTACGATCACGATGGATGGATCGATATCATGCTGGCGAATGATTCCATCCCGGAGTACCTCTTCCACAACAAGGGAAACGGTAACTTCGAAGAAGTCGGGGTGGTGTCGGGAGTGGGCCTTGATGGTAGCGGAGCGACCTTTGCTGGCATGGGCGTCGACTTCGAAGACTATAACAATGACGGCTGGCCCGACGTGATCATTACCAACCTCGCGAATCAGAAATACGCACTTTACAGAAATGCCGGCGACGGAACCTTCGACTACGCGACTCTGACGACTGGCTTGGGAGCCATTAGTCTGCTGCACTCTGCGTGGGGCGTGCGTTTTGTTGACTACGATAACGACGGATGGAAGGATCTCTTTGTGGTTCAGTCGCACGTTATGGACACGATTCAGACCAATGAACCCCATCTGCGGTATCGTGAGTCACCCCTGCTTCTCTGGAACGAAAAAGGCACAAAGTTTCTAGATGTATCTTCACAATCCGGAGATGTATTTGCCCAAAAATGGGCCGCTCGTGGCATGGCAATCGGAGACATTGATAACGATGGCCTCGTCGATGTTGTCGTTACCGAGAATAATGGACCGGCACGGATCCTCCGCAACGAGACTCGCACTCACAATCACTGGCTCACTCTGAATCTTGTCGGAACAAAGAGTAATCGGGATGGGATCGGAGCCCGGATTAAAGTCACGACCGATGCGGGCGATCAGTACGCGACAGTCACCACAGCCAGCAGTTATCAATCGTCGAGCGACAAGCGTGCCCACTTTGGGCTGGGCTCTGCCAGCAGCGCCAAAGTCGAGATTCGATGGCCGAGCGGAGTGGAGCAGACACTCAGAAACGTCGGCGCTGATCAAATCTTAACCGTCAACGAAGCCGGTTCGTCCCCCAAGTAGAATATCCCAAGAGAAACTCCGGAACAGGACGATCTGCCTGTAACACAGTGATGAAAAGATGGAACAAGCAGTTCTTGATTGCCGTGATGGTTGCGGGCTTTACGCTCCCGTCATTTTGCCAGCCGTCCTGCTTTGACCCAGCGATGCAACTGTTTCACCAACACCGTTGGGCCGAGGCGTCGTCAGCTTTTGCGGCTTGTGAAGGGGAAGAACCCGGTAAGACGAACGCTTCTCTCTACCAAGGGAAAGCGTTGGTGAATCTTGCGAGGTTCGAAGAGGCCGCGGTCGCTCTCGAGGGCTTTCGAGCGACACATGCTCACTCCGAAGATGCCGTCAACCTTTTGGCATATATTCGCTTTCGTCAGAACAAGCCGAAGGAGTCACTCCAATTATTCGCTGAGGCAGCCAAATTGCAGTCCCCAACGGCAGACGATCTAAAACTCATTGCCTTGGATTATGTCTTGTTGAGTGATTACGACCGTGCCGGACACTATCTGGAAGAGTCTCTCGCGGCAGACCCTACGAGCATCGAAGCCCGCTATCATCTCGGAAGAGTACGGTACGAGCAGAATCGATTTGATCTCGCTATTGCGGCATTCCAGGAAGTGCTTCGCCGGGACCCCGGCAATGTCAAGGCCGAAGACAACCTGGGCTTGAGTCTGGAAGCTAAGAACGAAGTCGATTCCGCAGTCATTGCCTATCGTACGGCGATCAAATTAGACGAGGCGTTGCCCCTTCACAGCGAACAGCCTTATCTGAACCTCGGAACGCTACTTGTGAAATCCGGCCGCACCGAGGATGCCGTACAGCTACTGACGCGGGCTTGTGCGATTGCTCCAAGTTCCGGTAAAGCGCACTATCAAATGGCAAAGGCATACTTTGACCTGAGTCGTTTCGAGGACGCGCGCCACGAAGCCGAAAAGACAGTCAGCCTGGATCCTAACGAAAGCGCCAATCATTACTTGCTGGGAAGAATCTATCAGCGGTCCGGCAAGGCCGACCTCGCCAAAGAACAGTTCCGCCTCACCGAAACATTGATTCGCTCCAAGAGTTCGGGGTCTGGCGGAATGGCGTCGGGGGCTCACTAGATTCCAGGTTCCCAAGTACCCGATGCCCGACAGAAGCCAAACGTCACCACGAAATTCGGATGAGCGAAAGAGCTTGTCTGGGCAGTGCAAAATGCAATCGCACGTTCCCGTCATGAACGTCCGTCCACGCCGGAGAGTTCAGCAACTGCAATTGGGCAGCGTCTTGCAGTGACGCGTATTGGCTTGCGGAGGGGGAAAGTGGAGATCCCATTTGTTTCCACAGACCGAACGCGTTGCTATGGTCCGAGTCCACGCGGAAGTGTTCGATCAAAGCTCTTGTCTCACCCGCCGGCAAGCCACCGACCGAGAGATCAATTTCTGCGGTTGGGAAGGGAACATCGTCATCGTGATAGTTCCAAACCAAGATCTCAGCTTCGCGGTCTTTGCGCGTTGCGAGCGCGTTTATGTCGGGCTGCCCTCGAACTCCCGAATGTACGAGGTCTTCAGTAGCCGACCCCGCGGAACTGTCGGTCACGACGCGATCGTTCGCCAACATTCCGAGCATCCGAAAAGCATTGAGGACGGCCTTATCGATACCGTTTGTTGCCAACTCGCGAAAGCCGGCAAAGGGAGGCTGTCCTTCGAATTCGAAGGCCCAGGTGACGGCTCCGCGAAAATTTACCTGCTGTCGCTGTTGAAGCGCAAGAATGTTATTGAAAACCTCGACTGTATAAACGGCATATAAAGGACCGTTGCGGTACAAGTTCTGAGGATTTGTTTCAGCAGAGCAGGCGGCGCATCCTTCAGGATCCGATTCTCCCAAGATGATGGGGGTCTGCTTCCATTCCGGGAACGAGGCGATGATGTTGAAACCTTCTTCGATTGCGGTCAACTGCCGATTGATTCCCATCCGCACATGGTCGCCCTCCCATGTGGGCACCCCCTTGGGATGAAAGCTGATGAAGTCGAGTCGCGAACCGACCTTCCCATCTGCATAGTTTTTCTCACGGGAGCAATGGATCAGAAATGCTCGCAGAAAGTCCGCTGCTTTCCGATTGCTTGGCCCTGTAGTTTCTGGACCGCCGATACGCGCTTCAGGCAGCGCTCGCAGCACCGCTTCTGCGGTGATGTCATAGAGTTTAAAATATTCGTCCCGGGTACCCTTCCAATAGCCGATATCGGGTTCGTTCCATACCTCCCATAGCCAAGACTTCACTTCCTTGTCACCGAAGCGCTGCCTTAAGTGGTACACAAATCGGAATACTAAATCGGACCACTTTCCATAATCCTTGGGAGGGTATGCCCAGCCGGTGTAGATGTCGCCCCGTGGAAAATTATGACGATACGGCCTTGGATTCGTGGAGAGAGCCTCTGGCATGAATCCGATCTCTACCAGAGGGGTGACACCGGCGCTATGAAACGTGTCGAAGATTCGATCGACGAGAGTCCAAGAGTAAACCGGATGTCCTGAGTCGTCTTCTGTGTAGACGTTCGTTGAGCCCCACTTTAACGAAGCGGACCCATCCCCAGAAGTCAACAGGTTATGAACACGAATAAATACCGGCGCTTGGCTGGTTGCCGCCAGTTCCGCGAGCAATTTCTTGCCGTTGATGGCATATGTGTAATTTGGTTCGTCATAGCCGAAGTAATTCGATACGGGAGGCAGCGTTCCAGCAGGCTTATCCACTCGGACACCAATGTTCGCGGTTCCCGCGGACAGTTGCGGCCAGCAGGAAGTACGCAGAGAGAAAAGAAGAGCAAAGAGAGTGAATGAGAAGGTACAGATGGCTTTGCAAATACCGCGACGGTGTTCACGTCCATGCGTTCGCTTATCGGCGGTGGCGCGCAACACCTCGTCATCCATGGCCCCTCCTCAGCGCGTCGCGAAACTAAAGACGGTTACCGTGTGATATCGCTGTCCCTTCTTCAACTCGGTCGTTGGAAAATCCGAGCGGTTCGGAGAGTCGGGGAAGTGCTGCGTCTCAAGGCAAAGCGCCGCATGCAATTCATAAGGAACTCCGCCTTTTCCCTTAATAGAGCCGTCCAGAAAGTTTCCGCTATAAAACTGGATGCCGGGTTGGTCCGTTGTTACCTTGAGAACGCGCCCGCTGGTTGGATCGTAAGCCTCCGCTGCTTCCGCCAGTTTTCCACTCTTGTTGTCCAGTACCCAGTTGTGGTCATAGCCGTGGCCAAGATGGATTTGCGCGTCGTCAGCCGCAATTCGCGCTCCCACTTCCGTTGGCTTCCGAAAATCGAACGGTGTCGATTCAACCGATTTCAGTTCGCCGGTAGGAATTAATCCGGCATCCACCGGTGTAAATTGTGATGCATGAATCGTGAGCTCATGCTTCAAAATGTCTCCATGTCCGGCCAGATTGAAATAAGAATGGTTGGTAAGATTCACGACTGTATCTTTATCGGTGGTGGCGGTATATTCGATCCGTAAATCACCTTTAACCAGGGTGTAGCGAACTATAGCCGTTAGATTGCCGGGAAATCCCGCTTCGCCATCTTTGCTTAGGTAGGTCAACTCCACCCCGTTTGCAATTGTCTTCCCTTTCCAAACGACGTTATTAAAACCGTGCGGACCGCCGTGCAAAGTGTTCTCGCCATTATTGAGGGGGAGCGAATATTTCTGTCCATCCAACGTAAAGCGACCGTGTGCAATGCGATTCGCGTAACGTCCAATCAGTGCTCCAAAGAACGCGTCGGCCGAGCCGTTGAAGTTGCCGAAGTAGCCGTCCACATCGTCGAAACCTAGGACGACATCCGCGGATTTGCCATTCCGATCGGGTGCTTTCATTGAAACGAGAATTCCGCCGTAGGTTGCGATTCGAGCTTCGAACGCGCCGTCGCTCAGCGTATAAACCTCCACCGGCGTGCCATCGGGTAGTTTTCCAAACGGCTGGCTGGTCACTGTCGTCTTAGCCTCCGCTATAGAGAGACACATGATTACCGTTGCAGCTGTGAGCACCGCTTTGTGCAATATCATTGCTGGTCGCTCCTTTTTGTGATGTTCCCGATTATTCCACTACCTGGCTTGCGGCCTTCGCAGCCACCGAAATCAGGGTCGGCAGTACATCAGCCAAGTCGTTCGCTCCCGCAGCGCTCGCTCCTCCCAAACTGAAATACAACTTGCGGTAGATCGGGTACAAGAGCTCGTAGACCCGTTGCGCCGACGGATTAGGCGTGAAGGTTTTGTGGCTCGGGCAGATTTTGTCCTGCGCTTCTTCGATGGTCTTGAAAGTACCAGCGGCTAGAAAAGCGAAAATCGCGGATCCGAGACTAACTACACTCTTGTCGGGAACGAGTACGGGACGGCCAAGAACATCGGCATAGACCTGGTTCAGGACATCGTTCTTTTGCGGAATGCCGCCGGCGTTGATTACGCGCTTTATGTTTACGCCGTGCTCGGCCATGCGATCGAGAATGACGCGGGTGTGAAAAGCAGTTCCTTCGATGGCGGCAAAGAGTTCGTCTTGCGCGGTACTCTGCAGGTTCCATCCCAGCGTAACGCCACGCAGGTTCGGGTTGACGAGAACAGTACGGTCACCATTATCCCAAGTCATGCGCAGGAGACCCGTCTGTCCTGCGTGATACTGTTCGAGGCCGACACTCAAAGTTTTTACATCGGTGCCAGCGCGAGAAGCGATAGCGCCAAAGATGTCTCCTACTGCGGAGAGTCCAGCCTCAATGCCGGTTCGGAGAGGGTGCACGCTGCCTTGGACGACGCCACAGACGCCGGGCACGAGACTGAGCGATGGTGTGATGCCGATGATGCAAGTGGAAGTGCCGACGACGTTCACCATGTCGTCGGTACGGCAACCCGCGCCAATTGCGTCCCAGTGCGCGTCGAAGGCGCCCACAGGGATGGGGATTCCCGGTTTGAGGCCCAGCTTTTCAGCCCAGTCGGCGGATAGCGTTCCGGCAATTTGGTCTGAGGTGGAGTACTGCCCGTCCAGTTTCTCGCGGAGACCTTTTAACAAAGGATCGACGCTTACCAAAAAACTCTCGGGTGGAAGGCCACCGAGTTGCGCGTTCCACAACCATTTGTGTCCCATGGCGCAGATGCTGCGCTTTGCTTTGCCGGGGTCTGTGACGCCACACAGCGTAGCGGCCACCATGTCGCAATGCTCAAAAGCCGACGCGAACTTAGATCGCTGCGATGGATTGTGGCGCAGCCAGTGCAGTAATTTCGAGAATCCCCACTCCGATGAATACACGCCGCCACACCACTGAATGGCTTCGAGGTTTTCGCGGATCGCCGCAGCGGTGATTTCGGCCGCCTCGCCTTTGGCGCGGTGATCGCACCAGAGGTAATACTCGCCGAGGGGCTGCATGTTCCGATCGACCGGGATGACTGAAGAGCCGGTGGTATCGAGAGCAATTGCCTCGACCTGATCTCCCTTGATGCCGGCAAGACTTATGGCTTCACGGGTGGCTGCTGCCAGTGCGCGCATGTGATCTTCGTGCGACTGGGTGGCGTATTCCGGATCTTCACGCTTGCGATGAAGGGGGTATTCCTGAGTCGCTGAGGATAACATTCCGCGATCGCTATCGACCAGGGAGACACGCACGCTAAGAGTTCCAAAATCGACACCGGCGACGAAGGCCATCAACAGGCTCCGGTTTCTCCGCCATGCCAGTACATATCCCAGCCCAAATAGCGGGTGGCAGCTTCGTGTACAGCCGAGGCGACGGTTGAAGACGTTGCGGAGAGATTTGCTGCGACGTGATGCTCGAAACCGTTTTGACAGATGTAGCGAAGTAACTTTTGCATTTCGCTGATTTCGACGACGCCTGCGCCGCCGAAGGTGTTGAGCGGGTCGTCAGTAAATCGCCCCTCCCCCACGTAGCCGCGCATTTTTCCGGCGGTGTCGTCGGTGGAGAAGCGCACGAAGCTCATCTTTTCAGGCTTGATCAAGCCGACGCAAGTGCCGAAGGTATTCTCTTTTCCCACGCTACCGGCAATGATTTCCTGAAAATCCATCTTGACGGAACGGAAAAAATGCTTAGGCAAATTCGAGCAGTGGAAGCAGACTGCTTTATTGGGATCAGTCCCGTAGTTGTTATTCCAGTCGAGCAAGGCAGAAGGAAATCCGGAAGCCAGTTGCAGGGCGTGCATGCCGAGGACGCCGCAGATGTCAACCTCGCAGGCGCTGGACAGCAATGCGTTGCTCATCATGCTCATGATCGTGCAAGGCACAACGCCGAGATTCTCTTCGATTGATGTCCAGCATTGGACGGCGCTGATCATGACTTCGGTTGCGGCCATCCACTGGTCAACGACGGCGCCCAATTTCGCCATCTTCAACAGAGAGGCGCCGGGGACACTGCTTGCATCCACGTATTTGTTGATCGCGGAGAGCTTGGCTTGGGCATGATCGTCGTTGTCCTTCATCCGCTCAATCCGGCCAAGGACTTCGGAAAGGTCAAGCGTCTCGATCGAGATGCCATGCGATTCTAGAATCTTTTCACTGTAGCGGACTGTGTTGAAGGCGGTGGGACGGGCGCCGATCGCGCCGACGCGAAGATTACGGAATCCCTTGACCACGCGACAGACAGCTGCGAACCACTGCAGGTCGCTGGCAAAGTCGGCCGAATCAGGGCTTTCGGTGTGGAGGGTTGTGATGGAGTAGGGAATGCCGTATTGGCGAAGATTATTACAGGCCGACATCTTTCCGCAAAAACTGTCGCGCCTGAAGGCAATTGTCATTTTTGACGGATCGTCGGGAGTTGCCTGGATCAATACAGGCACGCGAAGATCGGCCAGGCGCAAGGCATCGGCAATGGCGCGTTCTTCTCCGAAGTTAGGCAGTGTTACGATGATGCCATCGATCCGATCACGATTGCGCTTGAAAAGATCGGCGCAACGGCGTGATTCTTCGCGCGTTTCGACCGCACCATATTTGCTGTCTTCGGGAGAGAGGGCGACTACGTCGATGCCAGCGGCGGTTAGGACGCGCAGCATCTCTTCCCGCCCGCTCTTGGCGAGATGATCCGGGAAAAATCCCCGATTGCCGACAATCAATCCCATCGTCATTGTTTTTGTGGCCATAATAATGGGCTCTTGAGAAAACGTTTGCCCAACTCCTAAAAAGAAAAAGAAGTGCAGATCATGCAAAAACGAATCCAGCGCTACGAGTGCTTACGAGGTGCGAACTTGATGCAGTATATGAGGCCGAAGAAGAGCAGGGCCGCGCCCCACCATACCCCGGCATGGAGATTGAACAAGACAACACCAGGATTGGCTGGAGGATACACGAGTTGATAAATTCCAGCGGCGAGGATCAGGGCGCCATTTACAGCTAATGAAATGCCGATGAAGAACCAGATCGAAATCATTCTCAAACCTCCGCGAAAACCTAGCCTCGTTCAAAACAGAACCGAATTACCAGAAAATGATGTTGAGAATAAAGAAAATTACGGTCACTACCCCGGCCCAAAAGAGTGGCTTTTGATAAAGTGGAACATCTCCGACTGAGGGAACTTCCGTTAATCCGTAGACTAGGCCGGTCAATTCGGTGTCGGCCATCGGCTTGGTTGCGAGACTTACGGTAACCGTCACGATCACACAGACTATGAAAGACCACAGCGCCTGGAACATATCCTGCGCCAGACCTTTTGCGTGCGGCGACAGGGCGACATAGCGCAGAGCGGTCGGATCGAGTTTTACCCACGTCCACATTCCGATCGAAGATAGCGTCCCACAGAGCAATCCCCAGAAACCGCCCGCACCGGTTGCCCGCTTCCAGAGCATTCCGAGAACGACCGTTCCGAATAGAGGTGCTATAAAGAAACTGAACAAAGCCTGCACATAATCCATGATGCTGGCGAATTGCATTACCAGATAGGCAGTTCCGACGCTGATCAGCACTCCAACAATTGTCGTCCAGCGGCCCATGTTGACGTAGTGATGGTCGGTGCCTTTACTGTTGATTAGCGGACGGTAGATGTCATAGGTCCAGACTGTGGTGAACGCACTTACATTGCCTGCCATGCCGGACATGAAGCCGGCAATCAGCGCCGTTACTCCCAGACCCAAGAGTCCGGGGCCACAGTAACGAGCCAGCATCAGCGGAAGCACGTCGTTGTAGCTATGAGCTCCCGTCATCGCGGCAACGGATTCGGGCACCAGCTTTTCTGGCAATACAGCCAAACCGAGGAGGCCAGGCAGGATCACGATGATTGGAACAAACATCTTGAAACCGGCGCCGATGATCGGAGCCATTTCCGCGCTGCGAATGTCTTTGGCGGCCAGAATGCGCTGCACGACGAGAAAGTCGGTCGTCCAGTAGCCCATGGAAATGATCGCGCCTAATCCAAAGACGATTCCGACCCAATTGATTCCCATGGGATTGTTGCTGAAGGAGCCTAGACCCGACCAAAGATGGATGTATTGATCGGAGGCGCGCTGAGCGATTTGCAGCTTGAGGTTAGTCCAACCGCCGGCTTCATACAAGCCGAGAATTGGAATCAGGAGTGCGCCCGCCCAGATGAGAAAGAACTGCAGAACCTCATTGAAGATGGCTGAGCGCAAGCCGCCCAGTGTGACGTAGATCGCGACGGTCAACGACGAAACCCAGATACTGAAATTGATGTCCCAGCCGAGGACAATCTGCATGACCTTGGCCATCGCAAACATATTGACGCCGCTCATGAGCACAGTCATGAAAGCGAACGAGACGGCAGAGAGCGCGCGACTGGGCTCTCCGAAGCGCAGTTTCAGATATCCCGGTACGGAGTGCGTTTTGGAAATATAGTAGAACGGCATCATCACCAGCGCCAGAAACAGCATGGCGGGGATGGCGCCTATCCAATACCAGTGGGTCGCCAGGATGCCGTACTGGTAAGCTGATCCCGCCCAGCCCATCAATTCAAGCGCACCCAGATTGGCGGAGAGAAAACTGAGACCTGCGACCCACGCCGTCATCTCGCGACCGGCCATGAAAAAGTCTTCGCCGGTGTTGGAGCGGCCCTTCAGATACCACCCGATGGAGAGAACGAGGGCAAAATAGAAAACGACAATCACGATGTCGATCGGAGAAAGGCGGACTAATTGGCTGGGCACCAGGGTCGCAAGCAGTAAAGTCATCGCTTCGCTTTATCCTCTTTACTCGTCCTATTTTTTTTCTTGATTCTTCGCCTGCCCATAATATGCGTTCTTGCCATGTTTTCGAAAGTGATGTTTATCCCGCAACGCAATTGGGGCGGATTGTGCCGCCGGATTGATGCCGAGTGTGAAGTACGCCATCCGGGCAATGGACTCAAGAATTGCGGCGTTGTGAGCAGCGGTCATGACGTCTCGACCCCAGGCGAAGGGGCCGTGGTTAGCGACCAAAATGCCTGGAATGGCTAACGGGTCGGCGTTTTGCAGACTGCGCACAATGACATGACCCGTATTCTTTTCGTACTCGGCGGCAATTTCCGATTCGGCGAGGTCGGCGGTTAAGGGCACATCGCCGTGGAAATAATCGGCGTGAGTCGTGCCAAAACAAGGGATCGGCTTATGAGCCTGCGCCCAGGCGGTGGCATATTCGGAATGAGTGTGCGCGATGCCGCCGATCTCGGGATACCGATTGTAAAGAACAAGGTGGGTGGGGAGATCGGAGGAGGGCCGCAATCGGCCTTCGACGATCTTGCCCGTCAGATCGGTTACGACCAGATCTTGCGTCGTCATGGTCTCGTACGGAACGCCGCTGGGTTTGATGACCACGAGGCCCTCCTCGCGGGCGATACCGCTGGCGTTGCCAAACGTATACAAGACGAGGCGCTGTCGTACCAGTTCCAGGTTGGCTTCAAAGACCTGTTCGCGCAAAAGGCCTAGCATGGATCGTGCACCACCTTCGATGGGGGCAGAACAAGTAATCGTTTACTCGGGCACACCGAAATCTAGACTATTCCCCGGGGGCTTGTCAATCCCAAGTCTCTCATTTGCAAGGGATTCATCAAGATTTTGCATCCTCGCGCTGTTCAGCGCAACTTGCCGGGTTGCCTTCCCGGTCGCGCCAGGGCCGTGGACCGTCTTAACACTAAGTTGGTTGTGAGTTCGTATTCACTCCGCTCTCCCGAACGCGGCTCGCGTTCCACTTCATTCAACAGAGCCTGGAAAGCGATTTTGGCTAACTCCCGCTGCGACATCTGCACGGTTGTAAGCGGTGGTGTGGTGAATTCGGCGAGCCGTATGTCGTCGAACCCGATTACAGAAAGGTCATCCGGTATCTTGATCTCCTGGTCGTATGCTTGCCGAAGCACTCCAATGGCGGTCATGTCGTTCGAGCAAAGGACTGCCGTTGGTCGCTTGCCAGACTGGTTGAACTCCACGAGCGACCGCATGCCGCCATCCATCCGATGGTTCCCTTCAACAATGAATTCTGTCGAGAGTCCGATCTCGAGCATGGATGTCTCGAACGCCGCCTTCCGAGCGATCGCGGATTTCAAATGCAAGGGACCGGCAATGAAGGCGATTCGAGTGTGGCGTAGTGCCGCTAGGTGTTGGACGGCCTGGCGAATACCGTTCAGATAGTCAATCCTGATATTGACGATACCCGGTGCGTCTGGGCCGACGTCGACAAAAACCAGCGGGACTTTCCGAAAGCGAAGATGGTCGAGCAGGGTGTCTTCCATGCCAAACGTCAGAATGGCAACGCCATCGACTCGACGTTCAATCATGCGCCGGACCGACGATTCCATGCGCTTCGGATCATGCACTGTGGAAGTCAGTAGAATCTCGTAATTATTTTCAACCGCGAGATTTTCGAAGGTTTGTACAATCTCTGGGAAGAACGGGTTGGTAATCTCGGAAACAATCAGGCCAAAGATGCGACTTCTGCCGGACACCAAGGCGCGCGCCTGAGTGTTCGGGAAATATCCGAGTTCGTCTACGACCTTCCAGACCCGCTTCGCCAGTTGCGGATCGACCGTTGGCACGCGATTGATTGCTCTGGAAACGGTTGCGGTGGAGACCTTCGCGCGCCGCGCGATTTCACGAATATCCATGGAGTCTTGCCGAATAACCGTAACTTGTCGGCTGGACTCTAGCATATCTTCAAAATCGTGTTCTGCCGCAATATTTGTATCGGCAAACGTATTCCGGCCGAATTCCATGAGGATCCGACTACATCTGGGCTTAATCCCGAGTTATTATGTCGGTGGCGTCGCCGAGTTATAAAGACCGCTGGCGCTCGTTTTGCGTTTGTTGGCGAAGTTGATGTAGCTGCAAAAAACGGCCACTACCGCCGTAAAGAATCAGAGCGATACTCCTCGCTTCCAGGGAATGAAATCGTCTTGGCTCAACGACTCCGCCTTGGTTCGCATCTCTCCGCTCGCTACCCGAATTACCAGTTCCAAGATTGTCTCGCCCATTTGCTCGATCGTCTTTTCCCCGGAGATGATGGCGCCAGTATCAATGTCGACGATATCTTTCATTCGCGTCGCGAGCTCGGAGTTGGTGGAGATCTTGAGCACCGGGGCCACCGGGTTGCCAGTTGGCGTTCCCAGCCCGGTCGTAAATAAAACGACGTTTGCGCCAGCGCCGACTTGGGCGGTAACGCATTCCACATCGTTCCCGGGGGTGCACTGGAGATGTAATCCTGAGCCGGATGAGTAGTCCGGATAGTCGAGCACTCCATTCACGGGCGACGTGCCACCTTTTCTGGCGGCGCCGGCGGACTTCATTGCGTCGGTCACAAGTCCATCGCGGATATTTCCCGGAGATGGATTCATGTCGAAGCCGGAGCGAACCGCCTTAGCCCGCGCCGCGTAATCGTGCATCAATTGAATGAAGCGATCCGCTACTTCTTTGTTGATACTGCGATCAATCAATCCCTGTTCGACGCCACACAACTCCGGGAATTCGGAGAGAATCGTCCGTCCTCCTAATGCCGCCAACAGGTCGGAGACATAGCCTATCGCCGGATTCGCCGAGATGCCAGAAAATCCATCTGATCCTCCGCACTTCAGTCCCACACAGAGGTGTGAAAGGGAAGCGGGAGTTCGTTCGGCTTTGTTCGCTTCGACCAGTCCCAGGAAAGTGGCTTGAATCGCGTCGGAGAGCATTTTGAATTCGGAGCCGCTTCGTTGCTGCTCAAATACGACGAGGGGCTTTCTGAACGCCGGATCACGCCGGTGGATTTGTTGCCGAAGAATTCCGATCTGCGCGTTCTGGCAGCCTAGACTGAGGACAGTCGCTCCAGCAACATTCGGGTGATGGATATAACCGGCCAACAGGCCGCACAGGTTGTTGGAGTCCTCGCGCGTACCGCCGCAACCACCTTCGTGGATCAGGAATTTGACGCCGTCGATATTCTGAAAAACCTTATTTTGCGAAATGCTATACGTAGAAACAGGGCCGGCAGAAAGATTTGGGTTCAGCACTAACTTATCGTTGTCGATCTCGCCCATTGCGCCTTCGCGATAAAGGCTGACCAATTCCGCCACGTGTTGCCGGTAGATATTGGGCGGAGCGAGACCCAGTTCCTCCTCAAAGGCCTGTTTCAGTACCGCGATATTGCGGTTTTCGCAGAAGACGAGCGGTACCACCAACCAATAGTTCCGCGTGCCGACTTGCCCGTCCGCTCGTTGATACCCGAGAAATGTCTCTAGGCGCCAGCGATTCACGTTGGGTGGATTCCACGTGTAGTCGCCAGCTTTCTCGTGATAAGGCGCCGCTTCGTGCGTGATATTAAGTGGGCTCAACGCTTCGCCCTTGCAGATGGGTTGGCGCGCCTTTCCGACCAGTACGCCGTACATGATCACATCGCTGCCAACTGGAATATCCGCGGTCGCGAACTTGTGTTTGGCATCTACATCCGTCGTCAGCACGACGTGTTGATCGTCAAAGGCGATCCGTTCGCCTGTGCGCAAATTCTGGAGCGCGACCAGCACGTTGTCTCTTGGATCGAGTTGGAGCATTGCGTTTCCCATATTGATCTCGTCCCTATTGGAATTAGAGGGAGCTTTCACATTCCCGTCAAGCGATGACTATTGAGAGACCGAGTTCCAACCGTCGAGAAACGCTTTGGTCTCAAACTGGGCTGTTTCCGCAGTTGTGAGAAGTTTGGTGTGAGGCTCGCGCTCGAGGGGGGGACGCGTCCAGACCGTTAGAGTGGTATTCGTTCGGAGGGCTACGGGCTGACGTCGCGAGAAAATGGTGAGAAAGACTACCGTCAGTATCCCTGTTATCAGCCTACAATCTGGATTCAGGTAGAGCGGTTCGAACCTGAAGGCGAGTCGAACCTAGACCCTGCCGGGGCAATTCTCATGGATAAGTCATCAGTTTCGGAGCGGGCCGCAACTGCATCTGTGGCTGCCGCAGTCCCGCAGGGGACCAGTTACGGGAAGGTCGGCCGCTACCGCTGGAAAATCTGTGCGTTGCTCTTTTTCGGTACCACAATCAACTACATGGATCGACAAGTGCTGGCATTGCTCAAGCCGGTGCTACAGAGTCCGGTGACCGGCATTGGGCTGACGGAAGTCAACTACGGTTATATCGTGACGGCATTTTCGCTGGCGTATGCGATCGGACTTCTAATGGTCGGAGGTTTCATTGACCGCGTAGGCACGAAGTTGGGATATGCGGTTGCAGTCGCAGTGTGGGGCTTGGCTGCAGCCAGTCAGTCGCTGGTGAGTTTCCCGAGCATTGTGGCAGTTCTCGGGGGGATCGTTCACTCCTTGGGCAGCGCATTAAGACTGAAGAGTCTAATCGGCGTTTCGGGCGCCGTTGCGGGATTCGCGATCGCTCGCTTAGTGCTCGGTCTGGGTGAGTCGGGCAACTTTCCCGCATGTATAAAAACGGTTGCTGAGTGGTTTCCGCAGAAAGAGCGGGCGCTAGCGACGGGTATTTTCAACTCCGGCGCCAATGTTGGTGCGTTGGTTGCTCCGCTGGCCGTCCCGTGGATCACGATTCACTGGGGATGGCGCTGGGCTTTTCTCTTCACCGCGCTGTTTAGTGCCACGTGGCTGGTCTTTTGGTGGAGAATGTACGGGCACCCGCAAGAAGATCCCAAAGTATTGCCCGCAGAACTGGCCTACATTAACAGTGCTCCGCCAGAGTCCGCGACCAGAGTTCCGTGGGCAAGTTTGCTCTCGAAGCGACAAGCCTGGGCTATTTTCCTTGGCAAAATCCTGACGGATCCAGTCTGGTGGTTTTACCTGTTCTGGGTGCCGGGATTCCTTAGTCGGCGCTATGGGCTGCCGATCGGGCGCATCGGATTGCCTCTGGTCGTGATCTACAACATGTCAGCCTTGGGCAGCGTTTTCGGAGGATGGTTGCCGAGCAAGTTCCTGAGCCTCGGCTGGAGCGCGAACCGGGCACGAAAAATGGCGATGTTGATGTATGCAGTCGCAGTTTTACCGGTTGTCTTCATGGGTAAGATGCAGGGCGTCTGGAGCGTGGTCGCTTTATTGAGCCTTGCGACCGCAGCCCATCAGGCTTGGTCAGCAAACATGTTCACCCTTGCCTCCGATATGTTTCCCCGGCGCGCGGTTGCCTCGGTGGTGGGCATTGGAACGTTCGGCGCCGCCCTGCTGATGGCCTTCATCTCCACCTTAGTCGGATACGTGCTGAAATGGACGAACGGCAACTACGCGCCGTTGTTCATGGTGTGCGGGACCGGATATCTTACGGCCCTTTTGATCATCCAGATTCTCGCCCCCAACCTGAGAATGGCGGACTTGGATTAGAAGAGGCTGATGGAATGCTTTCCAAAGGGTTTTCATTGATTCAACGACATGACCAACAACGCACATTCCGACTTCGTCTTCGTTCCAATCCGCGAACGCGATCGGCACCCGCCCAGTCACTCCCACGAGCAGATCGTCTACGTCGTGAGTGGACATCTGAGAGTTACGATCGGCGAGAGCACATTCGATGCTCGGGCGGGAGATAGTTTCGTCGTTCGCGGCGGTGTCGAGCATCAACCGTCCGCATTGGCCGAGTCGTTGGTCATCGAGGTATTCACACCATGTCGCACTGACTACCTTTGGCAGCTACTAACTCCGCGAGTTTCCGCTAAACGATTCTGACATGAGACAACCATCCTTGCCGGTACTTTCCCGATCTTTTCTAGACCAGTTGCGGGAGCGAACGCACGCGCAGATCGAGGCGCCGCCGACAAAGCTCTTTAGCGCCCCCGAGACCATTCTTCAGATTGGTTGTGGAGCGTTTCTGAGAGGATTCGTGGAAGACTTCGTTCAACTGGCGAATGTTGTGGGCAACGCGGCCGGACGAATCGTATCGGTTCAACGCCACCCAGACCATCGCTCTAAAGCCTTTGTGCATCAGGAAGGACTCTACACGCTTATTCTTCGAGGTATCGAAAATGGGCAGAGGACGGAAAGAAAACGGATCATCGCATCAATTAGCCGCTGTCTCAACGCCGACACCGATTGGGACGACGTGATAGCGATGGCTGCCCAGCCATCGACTCGTGTAATTATCAGCAACGTTACTGAGTCAGGACTTGTTCTGGGTCCATCGGACGGGCCCAAAGATCAGCCCCCAAGTAGCTTTCCGGGCAAACTCACGCAGTTGTTGCGGCAACGCTGGGTGGCTTGTGGAGAACAAGACGCCGATATTGCAATCATTCCTTGCGAGCTGATTGAAAATAACGGGGACGTTCTGCGTAGCCTGATCGAAGAGCAAGCGCAGGCATGGAATTTTCCCGTCGCTTTTTGCAACTGGCTAGGGTCGTCCGTTCATTTTGCCAATACATTGGTTGATCGAATCGTGGCTGGACCACCAGCGCCGGACAAGTTGGAAGCAGAGTGGCAGGCACTTGGATACCGCGACGATCTGATCGTCTGTACGGAGCCCTTTGCCCTATTTGCCTTAGAGGCGGACGGGTTCATCCGCACGCATTTTCCTATCGACACTACGTCACCCTGCATCAGGTTTGTCGAGGACGTGACCCCCTATCGCGAAAGGAAAGTTCAAATCTTAAACGGTTCGCATACTGTTCTGGCAGCGATTGGAAGAGGGTTGGGCCTACAAACAATTCGCGAGGCCGTCGACGATCCTCAATTACGCAGTTTCCTCGAGAGTATGATTTTTCAGGAAGTGACTCCGGCGACTGAACTGAACGACGAAGAGGAACGCGGCGAGTATGCCCGCGAAACCTTGGCGCGCTTCCGTAACCCTTTCATTCAACACCCACTGGTTGCGATATGCTCGAATTGCAGTACAAAGGCCGGTACGCGGCTCTTTCCGACTATCCGCAGTTTCATGGGGAGGCGCGCCGTGCAGCCGCAGAGGTTGTTGTTCGGCCTCGCGGCAGTGATCTTTCTTCTCCGCGATTCAGACGTTGAAGACAGCCATCTAGCGTTCATCCACGAAATGTGGGCGAACGTCGATTCTCAATCACCCGATTCCGTTTTAACTCTTGTCCAGAAGGTCTTAGCGAAACAAGTCGAGTGGAGCCGAGAACAAATCGATGTGCGCGCGATTGCTCCGAACGTCGCCGAGTTCCTTGTTAAGATTAGTGCCCAAGGGTTGCGGCGCCCAATGGAAGACTGCTTGGGTGGCGTGGTTTCCGATCGTTAAGTGTCGCGGTCTTACCAGCATTTCGCGAAGCATGCAAGAACCGAGGAGGCAGCGCGTAAACTGAGGTGCAACGAAACGGTTATCGCCGAGTTAAGGCGGTGTCCACTGCTAGAATCCCGCCGACGAAAGGACTAAGGTGTGACAAATCGTCCTCCACTACCGCCATTTACTAGCGACAGCGCAGTTCAAAAGGTTCGTCTGGCCGAAGACGGCTGGAATTCCCGTGATCCGGAAAAAGTAGCGCTAGCGTATTCGCTCGATTCTCGCTGGCGAAACCGCTCAGAATTTGTGAACGGAAGGCGAGAGATCGTCGCCTTTCTGACTCGCAAGTGGACGAAAGAATCGGATTACCGTCTGATCAAAGAGCTTTGGGCATTTACTGATAACCACATTGCTGTGCGCTTCGCGTACGAGTGGCATGATGACTCTGGCAATTGGTTTCGATCGTATGGAAATGAAAATTGGGAATTTGGTGATGATGGCTTGATGCGATCGCGGTTTGCATCCATTAACGATCTT
The DNA here is from genome assembly GCA_963846085.1 of uncultured Acidobacteriaceae bacterium. GTDB lineage: Bacteria > Acidobacteriota > Terriglobia > Terriglobales > Acidobacteriaceae > Acidiflorens. Next base: position 432,969 of record CAWJUN010000002.1, read on the forward strand.
CCAATCAAGGAAGCAGAACGGAAATATCATTGGCCGTTGGGGCGCCGACCGGACGGTCATCCTGGATTGAGTGACTTGGGCTTTTGACTGAGATCTTAACCACAATAGCGGCTAAGAGTTTTTTGGACGAGCTGATTACACCAAGTAGTACCGAGCTTGGCTGTCGGCTGAGGCCGTTCCATTTTTCGACAGTGGGAACATGTGTTCTCCTGTAACAGAGAGTGGACGTGGAAGAAGTTGCTCGTTACTTCGAGCAAACCAGTCTGAAAACAAGTAAACGAGAATGTCCATTACTATGGTAGAGAACAAAAATTGAGGTCTTCCGGTGCACGGACTCGATAAAATCACGAATTAAGGAGATAACAGCCTCCTTACCCGTAGGTGAGAAAACTTGGCGTCGAAGCCTTCCGCCGCCTCTGGATTGCACCTGTCGTTTCGATCCATTCCGGTAACGGGACAAAGTTAGTTAGGAGGCGGCCAAGTAGATGTACCGCAAGATAAAGAGTGCGGTGAGAATCCAGATTAATGCGCTAATTTCAAGGATTTTGCCAATCGCGATTTTGACGACAGTATAAGAAATCAGGCCCAGGCTGAGACCTGTAGCGATGCTAAAGGTCAGCGGAGTGGCGAGCATCGTGATGAAGGCCGGAACGGCTTCGCTGAAATCGCTCCATTCGATATGCGCAATGGACTGCGTCATTAACGCGCCCACCAAGATCAGCGCGGGGGCGGTGGCGTAGCCTGGAATCGCGGTAGCCAGTGGTGCGCAGAAGGTAGCTAACAAAAAGAGACCGGCCACGGCCACATTGCTTAAGCCAGTGCGCGCTCCAGCGGCAACTCCGGCCACGCTCTCGATATAACTCGTAACCGTGGATGTGCCGGTCAGGGAGCCAAACAAAGTGCCGACGGCGTCCGCTACGAGAGCCCTGCCCACGCGAGGAATCTTGCCGTCCTTGACGAATCCTCCTTGCTCGCACACGCCGACCAGCGTTCCCACGTTGTCGAAAAGATCGACGAACAGGAACGCAAACAAGATCTCCAGAAAGCCCAAATGGATGGCCCCACGAAAGTCCAACTTCAGAAAAGTCGACGAAGGATGGGGCATAGAAACGATTGCGGAAGGCCATGCAGAAAGACCGCGCAGCATTCCGAGCAATGTTGTTCCAAAGATACCAATCAGAATGCCTCCGTTGATTTTGCGCGCCATGAGCACGATGGTCAGCGCGAGTCCGAAGCAAGCGGTTTGCACTTCCTTGTCCGAGAATTGGCCCAGTCCCACGAAAGTAGCGGGGTTGGCGACGACGATTTTGGCATTCCGCAATCCGATGAACGCGATGAACATCCCGATGCCGGTTGCGGTGGAGTGTTTCAGGCAATCGGGCATCCCGTTAACGATTTGCTCACGCAAGCGCGATACGGTCAGCAGGAGAAAGACGCAGCCGGAAATAAACACTACGGCCAGAGCGGTTTGCCACGGAACATGCATCCCGATGCAGACCACATACGTGAAGTAGGCGTTGAGCGACATTCCCGGCGCCAGAGCAATGGGATAGTTGGCATAAAGCCCCATCACGAGAGAGGCCGCTGCGGCCGATACGCAAGTCGCAAATAGGACGCCTTCGGGCGGCATGCCGGCCTGCGCCAGGATTTGCGGGTTCACGACGATGATGTAAGCCATCGTGACGAACGTCGTCAGGCCTCCCAGCATCTCCTGTCTGATGGATGTATTGTTCTCGGCGAGTTTGAAGTAACGGTCGATCAATGATCTTCCTCGAAATGGATATTGCTTTCGGCGTTGTCGCCAAGGTTAGGCGCGCAACGGCGGATGATAAAGCGCAGAAAGCTTTGGCGCACAGCATCAATAGTGAATCTTGCCGGGCTGTTGTTCCCATGCTCGAAACGCCGCCAACGCTTCTTCGCGCATCATCTGAATCATGGGGATCTCGCGCTCGGCGTGCGGTTGCTTGATTTCTGCGTAAATCGCCGAATCGTCGAAGCCCACCTTCGCGGCATCCGCTGCAGCGCTGCCGAAGTAAACCTTCGCGATGCGCGCCCAATAGATCGCTCCCAGGCACATAGGGCAGGGTTCGCAAGAGGTGTACAAAACACAGCCCCGCAGCTCGAAACCGCCGAGCTTTAGGCAAGCTTGCCGGATCGCGACAACTTCGGCATGAGCCGTGGGATCGTTTGTCGCGGTGACTTGATTGGCCGCCTCGGCGACAACCTTGCCGTCCTTGACGATGACCGTCCCGAACGGGCCGCCGCGTCCCGTCTTGACGTTGTCGACTGAGAGCTGAATGGCGCGGGCCATGAAAGCGTTGTCCATGTGGTTTCGTTCCGGCATGCCGTAATCCTCGGGGGAATGGCGATCTGCTGTGCCCACGAGTCTGCGCGCAAATCGGTCGACATGGACTTTTTCGCAGCCGCTAATTGAGTGAGTCAGTATAAGCCGAGCCGGGAAATCCGCAAAGCCTGTCTGTATTCTGTCGCGCGTCCTCACGCACCGGCACACATTCGCACAGGGCCAACAACACAAGTTTGGATGGCAGCCGACGCCGAGGTAGAAAAGTTGAAAAAGACAAGCAGTCACGATAGGCTCTGGCATGGACGGCCGGGCTTTCGTTTCTCAGCGCATCGTGACCGCCGATGGAACTCGTGCTGGAGCGATCCTGGTGCTCGACGGAAAGATCAGCCGTGTCGTCCCTGCCAACGAAATTCCCGCTCGCATGCAGGTGTGTGATTTTGGCAATGCCGCGATTCTGCCCGGCTTGGTCGATTCTCACGTACACATTAACGATCCTGGACGCGCCGAATGGGAAGGTTTTGAGACGGCAACACAGGCCGCTGCTGCCGGGGGTTACACGACTCTTGTTGACATGCCTCTGAACTGTTTGCCGCCGACCTCTACAGTCGCAGCGCTTGAGGCGAAGCGTCAGGCAGCGCTGGGTCGCTGCTATGTGGATTGGTTGGCGTGGGGTGGTGTCGTCAGCGATAATCAGCCGGACATCGAGGCTATGGCCGAGGCGGGCGTCGCAGGCTTCAAGTGCTTCTTGATCAATCCCGGAATCGACGGCTTTACGATGGTCACGGAGGCCGAACTCCGCGCCGCTCTGCCTGCTGTTGCGAGCACCGGCTTGCCGTTGCTGGTTCATGCGGAACTGCCGTCTCCGGTAGACGAAGCCACACTTTCACTGCGCGACGCGGATTGGACACTCTATTCGACTTACCTGCAATCGCGTCCGGAGCGAGCCGAACTCGAGGCCATCCGCCTACTGCTCTCTCTTTGTCGCGAATATAAATTTAACTTGCATATCGTCCATCTATCGGCCAGTTCGGCGTTACCTGAACTGCGTGCGGCTAGGGCTGAGAGGCTTTCCGTGACGGTTGAAACCTGCCCCCACTACTTACATTTCTGTGCGGAAGAAATCGCCGACAGATCGACATTGTTTAAGTGCGCCCCGCCGATTCGCTCACGAGAAAATCGAGCAAAACTCTGGCAAGGTTTGCGAGGGGGAGTCATCGATTTGGTGGCGACCGACCACTCGCCTTGTCTGCCAGCGATGAAGCGGATCGAGGAAGGGAACTTTGGCACTGCATGGGGCGGAATCGCAAGTCTTTCGCTGGCCTTGCCAATCATGTGGACAGAGGCAAGCGAGCGCGCTTTCACTTTGGTCGATCTTTCCAGATGGATGGCCGAGATGCCGGCTCGTCTAGCTGGATGCGACGGACGCAAAGGCCGGATCGCCGAAGGCTTCGATGCCGATTTCGTTATCTTCGAGCCGGAAACGGACTTTGTTGTAACTCGAGAACGGTTGCACTACCGCCATCCGATGTCACCGTATCTAGGCGAAAGGTTGCGAGGTGTTGTGAAAGTGACGTTTTTGCGCGGAGAAAAAGTATTCGACGGCGGCGAATTCTGCGGCGAGGCTCGGGGCCTAGAGGTTGTCCGTTGAGACAAGAGCAGATCATCGGTAAGTCAGTACCGCGAAAGGAAGGCCACGACAAGGTCACCGGCGCCGCGCGCTATATCGATGACATGACGATGCCCGGAATGCTTTACGGGGCGACTGTCCGCAGCCAGATTCCTCGTGGAGCGATCAAGAAGATATCGTTCGATGCGCACGTCGACTGGGCCGAATTTGTATGCGTGACCGCGAAAGATATTCCCGGGAAGAATTGCATTGCTCTGATCGGGGACGATCAGCCGTGCTTGGCTGATGGCCTAGTCAATCATCCTGAGGAACCGATTCTGCTCTTGGCCCATCCCAACCGACTTAGTTTGCGCAAGGCTGTCGATGCTGTGACGATCGAATACGAACCTCTGCCCGCCGTTTTCACCATGGAAGACAGCGAACAGTGTTCGCAAATTATCTGGGGAACTGACAACACCTTCAAGACTTTTCTGATAGCGAAGGGCGATGTCGAGAGTGTCTGGGAAAAAGCCGACTACATCGTCGAAGGCGAATACACCACCGGAGCACAAGAACAACTTTACATAGAAAACAACGGGGTCATCGCGGCTTTTGATGCCAAGCAGGGAATCACCGTTTGGGGGTCGCTGCAATGTCCGTACTATGTACACAAAGCGATGATGTCCTTGTTGAACCTGCCAGCTGAAAAAGTGCGCGTCGTGCAGGCAGAGACGGGCGGAGCTTTCGGCGGGAAAGAGGATTACCCGTCGATTATCGCGGGTCATGCAGCCCTCTTGGCGATGAAGGCGGAGCGTCCGGTGAAAATTATTTATGACCGCATGGAAGACATGACTGCGACCACGAAGCGTCATCCTTCTCGCACGCGTCACCGCACAGCAGTGACCAGAAATGGCGAGATCCTGGGCGGCGAAATCGAATTTACGATCGACGGCGGTGCATACGCCACGCTTTCGTCGGTTGTGCTTTCGCGTGGACTTATCCATGCGGGTGGCCCGTATCACTGGCCCACCGTTCGCATTCGAGGAAAGGCCGTCGCAACAAACGCGCCGCCGCACGGGGCCTTTCGTGGCTTTGGAGCGCCGCAAAGTCTATTTGCGATGGAGCGTCACATGGATCGCATTGCACAGGTAGTTGCGCTGTCTCCGGTCGAGGTCCGCCGCCGCAATTTTCTGAAGCCCGGCGAGACCACGACGACCGGACAGGTGATTCGGGAAGAAATTGATCTGGGGAAGCTCCTTGATCGCGCTTTGGTTGCCGCGGACTACTGCGCGAAAAAGTCGCGCTTTACCGGTGAAAACCAGGCAGGCTCGGTCAAGAAAGGTATGGGAATTGCGTCGTTTCTACATGGCGCTGGTTTTACAGGATCGGGTGAACGATATTTGGCCTCGGTCGTCGGCGTCGAAGGGTGCGCCGACGGTACTATCCGAGTTCTCGCATCGAGTACCGAGTTCGGTCAGGGAACCAACACCGTGCTTTGTCAAGTTGCGGCGGAGGCGCTAAATCTGCCGTATAGTTACGTTCAAATTGCCCAACCCGATACGAATCAAGTTCCCAACAGTGGGCCTACTGTTGCTTCTCGCACAGCGATGGTCGTAGGGAGTCTCGTGCGCTCGGCGGCGATCGGTATCCGACAAACTTTGGCTGCTTGTGGACTGCAAGATTCCTATTCGCCCGAAGAATTTCAGACTGCATGCAGGCGCTATATTGGGGAGCACGGCGAATTGCGATCGTATGCGAACTATGACCCTCCAGCGGGGGTTATTTGGAACGATCAAGAATATCGTGGCGATGCTTATGCATCGTTTGCCTGGGCAATCTACATTGCGGAAGTAAAGGTTGACCTATCGACCTATACCGCGACCGTCGAGGATTTCGTGGCCCTGCAGGAGGTGGGGCGGGTTCTTCATCCCATTCTGGCAAAGGGACAGATTGCCGGCGGAGTTGCACAGGGAATTGGATTCGCGTTGTACGAAAAAGTCGTTTGGCAAAACGGACGGATGCAGAACGGTCAGATGACAAACTACACTATGCCGACGTCCGCTGATCTGCCTTCAATTCGCGTCTTTTTTGAAGAAATAGGCAATATTCACGGAGCATACGGCGCCAAGGGAATTGGCGAACTTCCGATGGATGGTCCCGCGCCCGCTATCGCCAACGCGATCGAAGATGCTCTCGGCACCCGTGTCGACTCCGTTCCCCTTATGCCTGAAGACATTTTCGAAGCCGTCTCCAACTCTGAGCCGTCGGGAATTCGATGACTAACCGTGAACGTGCAGGAAAATGCGAAATCTCACTCACGGTAAATGGTGAGGCGAAGACCGTTCACGTTTATCCTATGGAAAGGCTATTGGATGTTCTGCGGCACGAACTCGGTTTGACTGGAGCTAAGGAGGGTTGCGGCGAGGGCGAGTGTGGTTCGTGCTCTATTCTGATGAACGACAAGTTGCTGAATAGTTGCCTCGTCCCCGCGTTACAAGCGGCGGGTGCGAATCTCACCACGATAGAGGGTCTCGCGCTCGGTCCGGAACTAGCCTCTCTGCAGGCGGCTTTCTTGAGATGCGGCGGCGCGCAGTGTGGTATTTGCACGCCGGGTATGATTCTGGCCAGTCGTCAACTACTCGACAAGAAGCCAAAGCCCACTTTGGAAGAAATTCGCGAAGGCTTGTCGGGGAATCTCTGCCGCTGCACTGGTTACATGCAGATCTTCGAAGCGGTCACGGAAGCCGCAGACGGAAATCCCGAATGAGATCGGATCCCGTGGATTTTGTGCTACGCGCGCCCGGGACCCTCCAAGACGTCTTGTCCCTCTTGGCGGCTGAGCCCGGGTCATGGAGGCCGATCTCCGGAGGCACCGACGTGATGGTGCAATACGCGGCCGGAAAACTCTTGTCGCGGCAACTTGTCAGCATCTGGAACTTACCGGAGTTGCGTGCCATCGAGGTCTTTCCAGATGAAATTAGAGTTGGTGCAGGGTGTACTTATACGGAATTACGCGAGCATGACGTGATGGCCCGCGAATTCCCCTTGCTAGTCAACGCCGCTCGCTGGACGGGCGGTATTGCAAATCAGAATCGGGGAACGCTTGGCGGCAATATCGTGAATGCATCCCCGGCCGCCGATTCACTGCCGGCGTTACTGGCCTACGAAGCTGACTTGGTATTAGTATCGGTGCGCGGAGAGCGCCGAATTCCGTATGTCGCTTTTCATACTGGTTATAAGAAGATGAAGATGGAGCCGGACGAACTGATACGCGTCATCTGCCTTGCCCGAAGATTTTCGGGGTATTTCCAGTATTCGCGGAAAGTGGGAGCCCGAAATGCCCAGGCCATCTCGAAAGTGTGTGCGGCGGCGCTGGGTCAGGTCCGCGACGGGGTCGTGGAGGATATTCGCATAGCTTTGGGCAGCGTTGCGCCCGTTCCAATCCGCTTGACGGGCATCGAACAGATGTTGAAGGGAAGGCGTATCCACTCTGCCCTACTGAACCTCGCAAAAAGGAATGTGGCTAACGCGATTCAACCCGTCGACGATATACGATCGACTGCTCGTTACCGTGCCGCCGTGGCGGGCAATCTGGTCGCTGAATTCCTCGCACTGTTGGCAAACGGCGGGACACTGGCATGAGTGATATCCTCGCGCGTTGGAATTTTCTTCCCCCGATGGCGGCCGCGAATGAGATACTTCCGTGCTGTGGTTCGCGGGCTTGGGCCCATGCAATCGTTGCTCTGAGACCCTTGCCAAGCGCGGAACGTCTTCAAGCCGCATCGGACGAAGTTTGGTGGAGTTTGTCCGAGTCGGATTGGACGGAGGCATTTCGTAGTCATCCTCGTATCGGCGAAACGCCGGCTCTGGAATCCGGGACAAATATAGCATCGCAGTTTTCAACAGTATGGTCTCAGCAAGAACAGCAGAAAGTTTCAAACGGCGGGGATTCTGCCAAAGCTGCGCTCGCGGAAGGAAATCGCGAATACGAACGCCGCTTCGCTCGGACCTTCATCGTGTGCGCGACCGGAAAGTCCCCGGAAGAAATTCTGATGATTTTGCAGCGGCGGCTGGAAAACGATGAGGCGACCGAGCTTCGGGAAACAGCCGAGCAGTTGCGGCAGATCACGCAGATTCGCCTGAGAAAATGGCTGTAGTGGCGGGCGCAAAGAATATGAGCCCTATTTCGACGCACGTTCTTGATACTGCGCAAGGTTGCCCGGCAAGCGATGTTCCGGTGCGCTTGCAGCGGCAGGATTCCCAAGGCCACTGGCGGATTCTAGCGTCGTCTCGCACCAATCACGACGGTCGCTGTGCTCAATTGCTAGCCGAGAATGAAGCGCTGACGCCCGGCGTCTATCGGTTGGAGTTCGACACAGCAGCCTACTTTGCGGAGCGGAAGCTCGATGGCTTCTATCCATCGATCGAGATTGCGTTTCATATTCGAGAGGGGGAGAATCATTTTCACATCCCTCTGCTGCTCAGTCCGAACGGCTACACCACTTACCGCGGAAGTTGAAGAATGATTGTCGTCGCCGAAAACAGGTATGGAAAATCTCGGGTTCGTCTCGTTCAGGTGAAGCGCAAAACCGACAGGCACGAACTTCGCGAGTGGACCGTGGACGTCTTGTTGCAAGGAGATTTCGAATCCTGCTTCATCGACGGCGACAACACCAAAATCCTCCCAACCGACACCATGAAGAATATGGTCTACTCGGCGGCGCGAAACTCTGCCGCAGACTGCATGGAGGAGTTTGCTAAGCAATTCGTCGATCTTCTTCTCGGCCGCAATCTGCAAGTGTCCGTCGCCGAGGTTTCCATAACGGAGAAAGCCTGGCAGCATCTACAAACTGGCGGCAAAACTCAACCAACGGCCTTCGTTCAGGCGACAGGCGAGTGCCAAACGACGAAAGTGACGCGCACTCAGGCCAGAGAGTTCGCCGTCAAATCGGGACTCGAAAATCTTGTCATCATGAAAACCTCCGGGTCCGCATTTGAAGGCTATATTCAAGATTCGCTCACGACACTTCATCCTGCAAGGGATCGGTTACTCGGTACCGCGGTTCGCGCTGATTGGAACTACGCACAATCAGATGTTGCATTTCCAGCCTTGCGCGAAAAGGTGCGCGCAATTCTTCTTTCTGAGTTTGCGGAGCACGACAGCAAATCGGTGCAGCACACTCTCTATGCCATGGGCAGCGCGGTTCTCGAAAAGATTGCTGAAGTTCAAGACATCGAACTGGCCATGCCGAACAAGCATTGTCTGTTGGTGGATCTGTCGCGCTTCGGACAAGATAATCCGAACGAAATTTTTGTGCCGGTCGACGAGCCGCATGGCAACATTCAGGCGCGGCTCTGTCGCCGGGGATGAGCACTCCATTGGCTGACGCGATTACGCTCGACACTGAGGCTCTGGCTCGAGAAGTTGTCGCCCGTTGTCGAACTCTCGCCCTCTTCAGTGAGGATGTCGCTGGCACTCGCCGTACTTTTCTATGCGCGGCAATGCGCGAATGCCATCGGGAAATTGCCGCTTGGCTGGCGCCGATTGGAGTTGTCTCAAGAGTCGACGCGGCGGGCAACCTGCGAATGTTGTATGCCGCGGCGAAGCCGGAGGCGCCGTGCTTGCTCATCGGTTCGCACCTCGACACCGTCCCGAATGCCGGAGCGTACGATGGCATTCTCGGTGTCGTCCTCGGCGTCGCACTTTTGAGCGCCCTTAATGGTCGAAGGCTTCCGTTTGCAATTGAACTCGTCGGTTTTTCAGAAGAAGAAGGCGTGCGCTTTGGCACTCCATTTATCGGCAGCCGAGCCCTCGCGGGCACGCTGGACCACGAAACGCTAAACCTTATCGATGCGCGAGGTATTTCGGTCCGCGAGGCGATCCGAGACTTCGGCCTGAACCCCGCGGAGGTTCCCGACGCTGTCTTGCGCGGCGATGTTTTGGGGTATGTTGAGTTTCACATCGAGCAAGGTCCCCTACTGGACAGCACTCGCCGACCCCTCGGCGTCGTCGAGGCGATCGCAGGTCAGAGCCGATTTGAATTCGCTTTCACAGGACACGCCAATCATGCGGGAACGACGCCGATGAATCTCCGTCATGATGCCTTGGCTGCGGCGGCCGAATGGATTTGCACCGTTGAACGTCACGCTCAAAACACAGGCGGACTAGTAGCAACCGTAGGCGCCATTCAGGCGAAGCCCGGTGCAGTGAATGTGATTGCCGGGGATGTGCGGTTGAGTCTCGACGTCCGCCATCCGAGCGATGCGGAGCGAAATGCAGCAGTCGATTATTTTTTTCGCCAGGCCGAAAATGTTGCTTCGCGTCGTGGGCTAAAGACTAAAGCAAGTACGCTCATGAACCAGTCCGCGGTTCCGATGGATTTGAGTCTGGTCAAAGAAGTAGAAAAGGCGATTGCCGCTGTAGGCTGCGAGCCGTTCCGAATGGTGAGCGGCGCCGGCCACGACGCGATGATTATTGCTCAGAAGGCTCCCGCCGCGATGATATTTCTGCGCAGCCCTGGCGGTATCAGTCATGACCCCGCCGAGTCCGTGGAAGTGGGAGACGTGGCCAAGGCGATCGAGTGCGGAATGCACCTGCTCGACCAGTTGACATCCTGTTATGGTTCGCGGGTAAGCGCCAAGAACTGAAGTCGAACGAAAGACAAACCATGCAGAATTTGGGACAAACGCGAAGCTCACAACAACCGAATCACCTTCTGTTAACCCCAGATACGTTCGTGAGAACGATGTTGCCGGGCATGAAAAACTGTGCCGGCGTCGTGCACGCCAGCCCGGCCATGGGCGCACGTTTTGTGCAATATACAGCGGAGTTTGAACCGGGCGGTGAATTGGGCTACACCTGTGCGCAGCGATTCATCTTTCTTATAGACGGAGTTCTCCAACTGGACACGCAGAACAACCACGATGAACTCGCGCAGGGTGGATATGCTTACGTTCCCGCGAATGTCGAACACAAGATTTCGGCGTTGCAGAAGAGCCGGGCAGTGATCGTTGAGAAGTTGTATAAGAGTTTGGCTGGTATTGAGGCGCCAGTTCTTCTCGTGTCGCACGAAAACAACATTACCTCCCATTCGCTCGGCGATGATCCCGACCTGCAAGTCAAGTGTCTGTTGCCGGATGAGGTGGGTTTTGATTTCGCGGTAAATACGATGGTCTATCAACCGGGGGCCGCGCTCAGCATGGTCGAAATGCACATTATGGAGCACGGACTCCTCATGCTCGAAGGCGGAGGTATTTACCGGCTGGGTGATTCCTGGTATCCCGTAACAGCCGGCGATTTTATATGGATGGCTCCGTGGTGCCCGCAGTGGTTCGGAGCGATCGGAAAGGTTCCGGCCAAATACCTTATCTACAAAGATTGGAACCGCCATCCACTTTCGCGAGTCAACGAAAATGAACGTTGAAGTGGATGTGCGCGCGTTGACAAGAGAGATTGAGGCCCTTGCGGCGATCTCGGACGCGGAGGCTCCGGCCGTAACGAGAATCGTCTTTACGCTCATCGACCTGAAGGCGCGCGCGTGGCTGAAGAGCCGCTGCGAAGACGTTGGTCTGACAGTGCGTCAAGATCCGATTGGTAACACTTTCGCGCGCTGGCCCGGTTCCGACCCAGCGCTTCCGGCTGTGGGTACCGGTTCCCACCTCGACGCGATCCCCAACGCCGGAAAATATGACGGAGTGGTGGGTGTGCTCGGAGGTCTTGAAGCGATTCGCGCTTTGCAGCGCAGTGGTTTCCGTCCCCAGCATTCCATCGACCTACTCCTGTTTACCTCGGAAGAGCCGACGAGGTTTGGGATCGGGTGCGTCGGCAGTCGAATGCTTTCGGGAACTCTTTCTCCTGAAGCCGCGCGTCAGTTGCGCGACAATGACGGCGCATATCTCGACGAGGTTAGAGAGAGAGCAGGCTTGCCCGGAAATCTGGCAGCCGTTAAATTACCGCCAAACTATTACAAGGCCTTTGTTGAACTGCACATTGAGCAGGGACCCTTGCTCGAGCGGCAGGGAATTCCCCTTGGAGTGGTGACCAGCATCGCGGCGCCGGCTAGCCTTCGCATTTCCATTGAAGGTGCGGGTGGCCACGCGGGTGGAGTTCTGATGCCCGATCGGCACGATGCCCTCTGCGCCGCCGCGGAATTGATCCTCGCCATTGAGAGCGCTGCTCGAACAAGCGGAGTTGTGGACACGGTGGCCACCGTTGGCATTTGCGATGTGTTTCCAGGCGCAGTAAATAGCGTTCCGAGCCGGGTCCGGCTGAGCGTTGATATTCGAGATACGGATCTCAAACGCCGCGGCGCGGCGATGGAGAAGATAGAGCACGCCAGCCAGGAAATCCGAGCGAAGCGTCAGGTTTCAATTCAGACTGAATTGGTGAACGCCGATGCCCCGGCAAATTGTGCTCCTATAGTCGTGGAGGCGCTCTCGGCATCCTGCCGAAAACACCATCTCCCATTTATTGAAATGGTAAGTCGCGCCTATCACGACTCTTTGTTCATGTCGAGAATTGCTCCGACCGCGATGCTGTTCATTCCATGTCGGAATGGATACAGCCATCGCCCGGACGAATACGCTTCTCCCGAAGATATCGCTCGCGGAACACTCGTACTGGCGGAAACCTTGGCGACGCTTTCGCAATAACTACGGTTACGGCGCATGAGGAATGCTCGACTTGCGCTCAAGCCAGTGTTCAATAATGTCTCTAACCACTTTGTCGCCCACGATTTGGGCCGATTCCAACGCCGGCAAATAAGCCGAGTAATTACCCGAGACCATCTCCTTCAGACTCTCTGTCGCCGATATTCCCGGAGGCTCTCGATCGTAGTTACTGACAGTACGAAGGACAAGAACACGTTGTAAGTCAATGTGGCCGGCTTGGCTGAGAAAGGTGAGAGCCTGCAGAGTGCCCGAGTCTTCCATAGTCGCGACCATATAATTGCCTTTCCTGCCAGTGTAGTAACTGGTCCAGGCATTAGCCCAGTCTTCCATCTTCGATCCGTGCCAAAAAGTGCTTGCCGATAAGGTATCGCCTCTGGTAACGAACGGCGGCTTCAGCGCATTTGGAAAGCCGGGGAATCGCGCGCGTGCTTTGCGGAGCACTTCCGAATCTGCAAGAGCAACATCTTGTGTCAACCGAAAGGCCCAACCGACCAACACGGGATTGAGCGTATAGACCTCGCCGTAGAGATTCGTAGCGGGAAGTTCATACGGCACCCCTTTGCGAGCGGAATATAGCCAGTGGGCCAGTCCGCGGGAATCTGTCGCGCATCGATTTCAAACGACAAGTCACCGTCCACGATGTGGTCGGCCCAAACCGCCGCACCTAACGAGACATCCGCGGGGTCGCCTCCACCTATTCCAGCGACAATCCAATACGCTTTCGAAAGGTCGAAACGAGGGTCGAGGCCGACGGCCATCACCGACGCCGCTGCTTTTGCCGTCCCCACTCCGGTGACCACGCCGAGAACGCTGTCTTTGTTGAAGCGAACATGGTGATATCCAGCAGGCATAGGCAGGATCTCGAGAAGATGTTCTCGCTCAACCCAAAGTTGAAATTCGCCAGGCGTATCCCCAGTGTCTTCGCCGCGTTCGAACATCGTAACGACGACAACTTTAACGCGAATCGGGGCGACTCCGGACGGGGGCTGGGCAGGCGAGAGCTTTAATAGATTTAGCAACAACATCAGCGCCAGAACGCTGCTTGCTATGAAATGGCGCATGGAAGAAGAATTCACTTTTCCTTTTCTGCAGATCTGGGTGTCGCTACTTTATTGTCCGGGATTTACGGATCGCAGCGTAACCAGGTTTGATCTCGGAATAGATGAAGTCACAACGCTGCTTGTAGGGCAAAAAAGCGCTCTTCATCGCATTGATCGTGATTTTCTCGAAATCATCAAGCGACAAGCCGAAAGTTTCGGCCGCTGCTTCAAACTCCTGTGTCATGCTGGTACTGCTCATGAGCCGGTTATCTGTGTTGAGTGTGACGCGAAATTTCTCGTGATACAGAATTTTGAATGGGTGTTCGGCGAGGGCGGGAGTGGCGCCGGTGTGAACGTTGCTGATAAGGCAGATTTCCAGCGGAATGCGCTTGTCGAGCACATATTGCGCCAAGTCTCCCAGTTTGACGGCCGCGCCATCTACCACCGCGATGTCATCGATCAGGCGCGTTCCATGTCCGATCCGATGTGCTCCGCAATACTGAATCGCCTGCCAGATCGATTCCTTGCCATAGCCTTCGCCCGCGTGAATCGTGATATTGAAATTCTCCCGCTGAATGTAGTGAAAAGCGTCGACGTGTTTTTTGGGCGGATAGCCACCCTCTTCACCCGCAAGGTCGAAGCCAACCACTCCTCGCTCACGAAAATCCACGGCTAATTCCGCCATCTCGAGAGACACATCCATATTGCGCATAGCGCAAATAATCAGGCCCGAAGCGATTCCGAAGTCTTTGCGCCCGCGCTCGAGTCCCTTGAGCACCGCCGACACAACTTGCTGGTGCGTCAATCCCTTCCTCGTATGAAAAATTGGCGCGAAGCGAGTTTCAAAGTACACGACGCCATCGCGCCCAAGATCCTCGGCCTGTTCATAAGCGATGCGCTCAAGAGCTTCCTCCGTTTGCATGACTGCAATCGTGTGCGCGAAGCCCTCTAGATACTTGGCTAGACTTCCTTGGTTCGCGCCTCGATGAAACCATTTCGCCAACGCTTGCGGATCGCTTGTCGGAAGCTCGCCGTAACCGACAGTTTTGGCTAGCTCAATCACCGTGCTCGGACGTAAGACACCATCCAAGTGTTCGTGTAACAGAACTTTCGGAAGGCTCCGCAATACTTCCCGATCGAGTTTCATAGCGCTCTTTTCCGCCGTCGACAGGGTTAATTCGATCGACTCAAAGGTTGCCAGATGATACACCCACTCTCGAATCAGAAACGCTTCTCCGCTCCTCTACCGGATCGGTGTTGTACAATCCCACTCCAATCGGACGAGGAAGGATAGCCCCGAATGACGCAGGTCGCGACAGGAGTCTCCCAAACACCCGGCTATGGCTTGCGTTCCGAAATTCTTTCTCCCATGGAAACGCTGGCCCAATCCGTCTCGACGATCGCGCCCACTACAACACCCGCGGCCACAATTCCCCTGGTTTGCGCGCTTGCCGGCAACGGTACGTGGCTGGCTTATGCACTGGCCACAGTCGCCGTACTGCTAGTTGCTATGTGTATCAGTCGGTACGCCCGGATTTCTGCCTCACCCGGCTCGTTGTACACATATGCCTCCATGACCCTCCCACCCTGGCTGAGCGCCACTGTGGCTTGGAGTCTCTTGTTGGCGTATGTCGCGACGGGATCCAGCGTAATTGGCGGTTTCTATCACTATGCGAACTTGCTGCTGCACGATGCCACGGGCCACGGCTATTCAGCTGTGTTTCTGGCCGTGCTCGTAACTTTTGTTTCCATTTGGATTGCCTATCGTGATGTGAAGATCTCCGCACGCCTTATGCTTTGGATCGAAGCCGCATCCGTCACCGTGATTGTCGCGGTGGTGGCGTTGTTGCTCTTGCGTCAGGGGCGTCGCTGGGATCCGGAACAACTCCATCTTCATGGGATGAAAGGCAGTGGATTGCGACTTGGGTTGGTGCTCGCGCTTTTCAGTTTCGTCGGTTTCGAAAGCGCGACCACTTTAGGTTCGGAATCACGCAACCCGCTAAAGACGATTCCGCGTGCCGTCATCCAAAGCGCTGCTCTGGCGGGCGTCTTCTTCATCGTTTGTGCCTATGCCGAGGTGTTGGGTTTCCACACCGCTGGCCAGGAGTTGGGCGCGAGCCAGGCTCCGATGTATGTGCTCGCCCGAGTTGGCGGTGTACCTGTGCTGGGTTTACTTATCGATATTGGTGCACTCGTGAGCCTGTTCGCCGGCACTCTAGCATGCATTACTGCGGCGGCTCGAGTGTTACTCCTCATGGCGCACAATGGCCTGGCTCACGGTTCGCTGCGCAACACTCACGCGAAGAATCAAACGCCGAGTCGCGCCGTGGTCATCACCGGGATCGCAGCGCTTTTGCCGGTTGCGGTCTTGGCAGGCCGAGGCGCTAGCGGGTTAGATGTCTACGGCTGGCTGGGATCCTTGGCAACCTACGGCTTCATCGTCGCGTACGCCCTAGTATGCGTCGCACTGCCCGGATATTTGCGCAATCATGGCGTCTTCCGCCCGGGAGCACAGATCGTTCCATGGTTGGCTGGTGCCTCTATGCTTCTCGCTCTGGCAGGAAATCTCTACCCAATGCCGGAGGGACCGTACGGCAAGCTCCCATATGTCTATCTGGCCTATCTCGCGGCCGGATTGCTTTGGTTTGCGGTGCGAGCGCGAGACAAACCGGTCGCGCTCGCCAAGAGCTGAAACCATCTCGGAGCGATGAAAATATCAAATCCGTGACAAAGAAATTTTCACTACACGGAAGTCTTTCCTTCCGTACATGACTCGCGTAAATTCGGTCCATCATTTTTTGCGTGCAGACGCGTGCTAACCAGCCTTGCCGTGAACATCGTTTCATACGAAAACCTGGAATGACGTTCGCGGCAGTGCTGCACGAATGTATCTATCCAAGATCCGAGTTCAGTTTTGAGCTCATTTATCGAGGGTCATTGATGATCAAACGTGCCGGACTGGTTGCTCTGCCAGCCGCAATCTGCCTGGGTATGCTGTTCTCTTTTGCTCCGTATGCGGGCGCGCAGCAAACTCTGGGAGGAATCACCGGATCAGTTACAGATAAAACCGGAAGCGTTCTTCCCGGCACGACTGTGGCGATTATTGCGGACGAGACGAAGTTTACTCGCACACTGAGCACCAACTCGAATGGCACATACGACTTCGTCAACCTGCCGATCGGAACCTACACCCTGACCTTCACCCACGACGGTTTCGAGACACAGAAAATTCCGACGATCACCGTCCAGGCGGATCGGACTGCGACCATCAACGTGGCCTTGCCGGTCGGTAAGGTAGGAACAGTCGTCGAGGTTCAAGCCGAACCGATGATGAATGCCGTCGATACTACAAACGGTTACATCCTCGAAGAAAACCAGATTGCTTCCGTGCCGCTACCCACCGGTAGTTTCACGGGACTCGCCATTCTTTCTCCCGGCGTCAACGCCGAACTTCCGGCCGGCACTGGTGCCAACGCGGGCCTCGGCAACCAACCAATCTGGGCTAACGGCCAGCGCGATACCAGTAATACTTTCTTGTTGAATGGTGTGGATGCCAGCAATCTCTTTAACGGAAAAACGACGAGTTCCGTCGCATCGGCCCGCATCGTAAACAATACAGGCGTTGCCGGAGCGGGAAGCACGACCGCGGAAATCATTCAGAGTTCGGCCTCGCCCTATCTCGCCATCGGCCAAGGCTTGCCCACGCCTGCGCCGGAAACCGTACAGGAGTTTCGCGTCAACACTTCCATGTACGATGCCCAGCAGGGAGGCACAAGCGGCGCTCATATCGATATGAGCACGAAGTCGGGGACCAACGGGATTCACGGCAGCGCTTATGGTCACCGCGAGTCCGATTGGCTCAATGCCGCCCCGTTTTTTTATAATGCGGATCCAAATATTCCGAGTAACGAAAAAGTCCCTGAATTACACCGCTATATCGCTGGCGGCGAGGTCGGATTCCCGCTCATCAAAGACAAGCTCTTTGGTTATCTAAGCTACCAACACACTCATGTTTCCGATTTGGAGATTGGAACTTCGCGGACGGCCGTGCCGTTCGGGCTAGGCTCTGATCGCAGCGCGCAAGGGTTGGCGACGGTTGCAAGTAACAACTGGCTCCCTGGTTGCGGCCCCCTGCCAACCGACCCGGAACCGTGCTTATCGGCCTCTCAAGTCGATCCAGTCGCGCTCCAAATTATGAATTACAAATTGCCGAATGGTCAGTATTTATTTCCATCTGCAAATCCGAACTACACTCCGACCATTAACTTTCCGGAAAATGTTTTCATCACGCAACCGGCGTATTTCATAACCGATCAGGCTGTGTCGGACCTCGACTATCTCGTATCCGCTAAAGACACCCTAGCCTTGAAATATTACTACCAGCATGATCCCACGACGGCGCCGTTCGGATTCTCTTCGGTGCAAGGCTTTACCCAGAATCTTGACGCCGGCAGTCAGGTGGCAAGCATCACAAACACACAATCCATAAAACCGAACCTCAGCTTGACCGAAACATTCGGATTTATTCGCGAAAAGATTTACAGCACCATTGGCCAGCCTTTTACACCCGAGGCATTGAATATCAACGCGTTTGGCTCCTCTGTTTTCCCTGGAATTACCATTGTTGACGACTTAGGAAACGAATCTGCGGCTAACAGCAACTTTGTTTTTAATGCTGGTTTGAATATCGGCGGAACCGCAGCTTCGCAAGGCGCCTTCACCGGCATTTTTCAAAACCGCTGGATGCCTTCTGCTAGCGTCATTTGGAACCACGATAAACATACCGTCACCTTTGGCGGCAGCTTTTCCTATACCCAGCTCAACGCACGCGATCGAAGAACGAACACGGGTTCGATTGCCTTCACCAACTTCCTCAACTTTGTCACCGGGACCCCCATCACCTATTCTGCCGACGGATTTATCGACACTAGCTTTCTTCAAGGCGATGCTAATCGTTTCTACCGCAACAAAGAGACCGGCCTCTTCCTGCAGGACAAGTTTCAGTTTCGTCCGAACTTGAGCATCAGTTTTGGCCTTCGTTTCGATGATCACGGTGGCCTCACGGAGAAATACGGGAAGATTTTCAATTTTGATCCAGCGGCTTACAACTACGACGCCGATACGGATACGATCGTGTCGAACGGGTTCATTGTTGCGGGAAATAATCCCCTCTTTCCGACGAAGGGAGTCAGTGATTCGACCCTGACCGGTCGCCAATGGGGCGTTGGACCACGAGTCGGCGTGGCGTGGAGTCCGAAAAGATTCAACGATAAACTCGTTGTCCGCGCGGGGTGGGGCATGTACTACGATCGCGGAGAACTATTTACCTATCTCTCTCCAGGTTTTGCATCTGGAGTGATCGCGGGTGGACCGTTCGGTGTAAATCAGACTCCGCCGTGGGTGAACACAACATCTTGCAGCGTGTACGGTTATACCAATTGCAGCAACTTCGAAGCGCCGTGGGGGCCTACTTTGGGTCCTGCTCCCAGCGGCAATCCCGCAGATCTAGCTCTACCGAACGCATCTGCAATCTCGACCGGAATTCCTTTGTTTTCGTTCGCTGATTACAACCGTGCCAACAAGCTTCCCTACACCTTGAACCAAACGCTTAATATTCAATGGCAGCCCCGTCACGACCTCGCCATAGAGATCGGCTATGTGGGAAACCTCGGGCGGCATGAAATCGTTCCGCTACCTTTCAATCAAGCGCAGATCGCATCTCCGACCAACCCGATTCGGTCGGGCACGCCGTTTGAACAGGACTACACCTACGGCTACTCGATCGTCACGCAACCCGGCGGCTTCACGCCCATCAATCTTCCGAACGGACAACCCTATCTACAAACCTTCGAAGGCGGGAACGTAGACCTCCGGGTCCCTTATATCGGATATTCCTCCGAATCCGAATCGTACACAGCGGCTGGTATTTCGGCCTACCACGCACTCCAGACGCACCTTGAAAAGCGCATGAGTCATGGCATATCGGCGGGCGTGTCCTACACGTATTCGCATGCGACTGACGAACAAAGTGCCATGGGTCTTTTCTACAACGGCAACAACCCACTCAATTTGCGATCTGGCTACGGGCTCTCGGACTTTGATCGGAAACACGTCCTCAATTTCACCTACACATATGAACTGCCGAAGTTCTTCCCGGTCGCTTCTATTAAAGGCAAGATTGCGGACGGATGGGCGGTTTCCGGCTTGACTGTGATTCAAAGCGGGCAGCCGTACAGTGTTATCGATTATTCTGGTGCGGTCGGCAGCATCTTTTATGGAGTCAACGATGGCATTACGAACCCGGTGGTCCCGCTTTCTGGCTGTACCCCCCAGCAGGCGGTGACGGGCGCTTCGGGTGTGAACCCTGATATCCCCGCGCTCCGAGCCAGTTGCTTTGGGCTTCCTCTTCTGGCTCCGGGGGCGTTGAATGGTGCCATTCCCTCCAACGACCCATATGAAACGAACTTTGTTGATCACGGACAACGCAATATCTTTCGGCAGCCCTGGCAAAAGCGCGCCGACATGTCGATCTTAAAGACTCTTGCGATCACCGAGCGTTACGCATTGAAGTACAGATTCGATGTCTTCAACCTCACGAACACCGCGAGCTTCGATATTCCGGTTGACGACGTGAGCCAGAACATTGGTTTCATCGGATATCCAGCCGTCGGTACCCCGGCAACGCAGACCCCTTGCAACAATAGTTTCAATCAAGGTCCGACGGGCGGGTCTTTATATGTTTGTCCCACGCTGAGCGGTTTGGGTGTGACAAATAAGACGATTGGTCCTCCGCGGCAGATTCAGATGTCGTTAAGCCTCACTTTTTAGTTGAGAGGCTGAATACCTTCAGCGCCTCGAGGGTGTCCTGCCTTCCTGCGATACACTTTGATAAGCATGGAAAGTTCTGGTCCGCCCTTTCTCGCTGTCCACAGCGAGAACCTTTGTCGTCATTACCGCATGGGCGAGTCGTTGGTGTGTGCCGTGGATGGAATTTCTGTTGATATCGCGGCGGGAGAATTTGTCGCCCTGCTAGGCGCTTCCGGATCCGGGAAATCTTCCTTGCTAAATCTTGTCGCAGGTCTTGATCGTCCCACTTCCGGGGCGGTGTTTGTTCATGGAAATAATCTCGCAGTTTTGTCGCGCGAACAACTTGCCAAATACCGCCTCCACACCGTTGGGATGGTCTTCCAATCTTTCAATCTGATACCCAGCATGTCGCTGCTGGAAAATGTGGAGCTTCCTCTGCGCTTTGCCGAGGTTGATCGCCGGCAAAGATCCGACCTGGCGCGCCAATCGCTCGAACGCGTCGGTTTGTCTCGTCGCCTCTCGCACCGTCCCATGGAACTCTCGGGCGGCGAACAGCAACGAGCGTCCCTGGCCCGGGCGCTCATTAATCGTCCGAAGCTTTTGCTTGCGGATGAACCAACGGGAAATCTCGATAGCCGCACCGGCACCGAGATTATGGAACTGATTCGCAGCTTCAATGACACGCTGGGTATGACGGTCCTAATGGTCACGCATGAGCAGGCCCTGGCCGAAAAATACGCCGGGCGGATGCTTCAGTTGGCTGACGGCAAACTCGTCGGCGACGTAGACAATCAAGGCGTTGGGACCCATAGCAGCGGCGGTAGTTCGTCAGTGCAAGCCTCGCCGTGGAGAGAAACGCCATGAAGCTTTATGACGTTACCGACCTTGCTCTTCGGAATCTGCGCGAATCTATCTTCCGCAATTCGTTGACGACCGTTGGCATTTCCGTTGGCGTAGCCTCGTTGGTAGCTATGCTTTCTCTGGGCATCGGCTTGCAGCAACTGGCTTCCCAACGATTAGAGAAGTCGGGCCTGTTTGATACGGTCGTAGCCACCTCGAAGCGCGATATGCGCAACTTTCGCGAAACGCGCGAAGAAGGCCCGACGCCGGCAGATAGTCCGGCACTCGACGAATCCGCACGGCTCAAGATCGAGCAATTACCTGGCGTAGTCGAGGCCTATCCCGATATTCGATTCGTGACCGACCTGCGTTTTGAGGGCAAGGCTCACCTGACGATGGTTTCCGGCACTCCGTTTTCTGCCAAGAACAACAACGACGCCTTCGATGCCATGCAGGGAAGTTTTTTCTCTTCCGATGCGGCCTCGGAAGTCATCCTGCAAAAGTCATTCGCCGAAGAGTTGTTAGCCATAAAACCCAAATCCGGAACCGACGACACAGATATCGGGCAACTGGCCAAATCACTTGTGGGCAAAGAGATAACGATGCGTTATGCCGAACGCACAACCTCTCTTTCGACCTCTTCGTCTTTCTCAAAGACTTCCTCATCTTCATCCAGCACAGGTCCGGCGGATAGTTCGGTGTACTCGGTTATTCCGCGTGAGCAAACTCTGAAAATTATGGGAGTCACCGACCTCGATCCTGATTCCATGCGAGGATCGGCTCGGGCCCGCGTATTCCTGCCGCTTAAGCTTTTGCAATCAATGCATGTCATGTCTGAGTCGCGTGATGCATCCGCCAGCAGCGCCCCCACCTATCCCTCTCTAAGCGTGCGCGTTGGCAACCCCAATCAGGTTCCGAGTGTTGAAGATGCCGTCAAGAAACTCGGTTTCGGCGCCTTCTCTTTGGTGGATGCCACCCGCAGCGTCCGCCAGTTCTTTGCCGTGCTCGACGGTTTCCTCGCCATCTTCGGCAGCCTTGCCTTGGTCGTCGCGTCTATTGGCATCGTGAACACGCTAGTGATGGCGATTCTGGAACGTCGGCGCGAAATCGGGATCATGAAAGCGCTTGGAGCGAGTGATGCAGATGTGCGCGGACTCTTCTTCACTGAGGCGGGCGCGATGGGCCTCGTCGGTGGCGCGGCGGGAGTGACGCTCGGTTGGGTGATTGGGCGTCTGATCAATTTTGGAACGAATATCTACCTGGCGCGCCAGCATTTTCCTTCGGCTCAGATCTGGTCTGTTCCGCTATGGCTCGTTCTTGGCGCAATTATTTTCTCCACTTTGGTGAGTCTGGTAGCCGGGCTCTACCCCGCCGCCCGCGCCGCCCGTCTTGATCCAGTCCAGGCTTTGCGCTATGAGTAATCGCCGACGGGTAGACTAATCGCATGCGCTGTTGTTTGCTGTGGCTCTCCTTTCTCTTGATCCCCATCCTGTTGGGTAAAGCCCACGCCGAGGGGCGCATTGATTGCAACACTATCCAGAGCCGCATCCTCAATCAGGCAGTTCACTACTGCGTCATATTGCCGTCCGGCTATGGGGCGGCTATCGCCGGTCATTCTGCTCGCCGTTATCCCGTACTCTATTTTCTGCATGGACTCGGTGATAACGAACAAACTCTATTCAAAGGCGCAGGATGGGAGTTGATCGAAGATCTCCGCCAGCAAGGAAAGATCTCAGATTTTCTGATTGTCACCCCCGACGGGATGCGAACCTTCTACGTCAACTCCGCTGATGGGCACGTACGATACAGTGATTTTTTCCTTCGCGAACTCATTCCTTTCATCGAGACTCATTATTCGATTCGCCGCAAACGCTCTGCCCGTGCGATCGGCGGTATATCGATGGGGGGATATGGCGCCCTGCGCTTCGCCTTCGCGAATCCGGACCTATTTGCGTCGGTGAGTGCCGAAAGTGCCGCTCTCATTGCAGAATTGCCGCGCGAGAACGAATCTACTCATACGCGGAGTCCTATAACCGGCTTACTGGGATCAGTGTTCGGTAATCCCGTGGATCTCCATCATTGGAACCAAAACAGCCCGTTCGTTCTAGCCAAGCAGAACCGTACGCAGATACGGACATCCCGTCTATCGATTTATTTCAATTGTGGCAACGAAGATGAATTTGGGTTTGACGCTGGAGCCGCGCAACTGCACCGGCAACTCCAGGCAGAAGGCATCCCCCACGAATTCCACCTGTATCCCGGAAACCACGGCGCAGAATATTTTTTATCCCATCTCGGTGAGATGCTGATTTTCCACTCGCGCGCCTTTTCCGCAGGCAAATAGTAGGAACATCTATCGTACTTTACCTGCGAAGAAAGAATATCTATCGCGGGTAGGCCGTTTTTATGACGCGGACGCAGGCGCTTGCGGAGTAGGCTCCACAATCAGATGGTGCCGGCGCACCACGCGCCGCCGCTGCGACTCCAGCAACGGAGAGGCCGCTGCCATCGCGCATAAAACGTAAAAAAATGCGGCGTTCGCCGGAATTTGCAGATTGAAGTCGACAAAACTGTGTACTAGGATGCCCACGCATCCCAGTAATGCAGTAACAGTCATTGCGCCGCTCATCGTCTCAGTCCAGTTCTTAAGCTTGGTCGAAGCTCTGCGGAAGACCAGCACGATAAACCAGACCGCGATCGAGAATCCCGCCAACCCGGTTTCCACGATTAACTGCAGATAATCGTTATGCGCTTGGTTAACGAAGAAGGTAGTGTAAAAACTCCGAAACTGCGGATAAACAACTGGAAATGTCCCGAGTCCCCAACCCAGCAAAGGCTTCTTAAGCAACATGTGCAGGCAGTCACGATCGATGCTGAGCCGAACTCCGCCGCTGATTTCCTCGCGGGCCTCAGAGTGAATCGTCATGAGCCGCTGGGTGAGCGCGTTGCCGCCAATCCAAACCAGAAAGATAATCACCACCGCCAGAAATCCACCCAACATGATCGGCTGTTTCCAGTTTCCTTCCCGCTTGTGAACCAGCAACACACTGAGCACAATCATCTGCGCGACGAAGGCGGCCAT
Source organism: uncultured Acidobacteriaceae bacterium (assembly GCA_963846085.1). GTDB lineage: Bacteria > Acidobacteriota > Terriglobia > Terriglobales > Acidobacteriaceae > Acidiflorens. The sequence goes on from CAWJUN010000002.1 coordinate 457,319, forward strand.
GCCTCCACGGGAGCCGGAGAGAAAAATGCTTCCCGCCATCAGCGCCGCGATGCCGGCAATTGCCAGCTTGCGATTCCCATCCGTAAACCGGGTTGCGGCTAGCACCAGCGGAAACGGAGTAAGCATCTCCATCAAACCGGCGTAGTGATTGTGATTGACATACGGGCCATAAATCGCACCCCCTTGTTCAAGAGGAAAAATCCAGTAAAGCCTCCCATTCGGAGCCATGCCCTGTAGTACGGCGAACGCTGCAACGATTCCGCCGAAGGCGGTAAACAATATCGCAATCATTTCGAATTGCGATGATCGCCGTAAAGTCTGCGTTACCACGAACACTAGCATTCCGTATGCGGCATAACGCAACAATTGTGAGTAGGTCACATATCGGTAAGCTGTGGTTCCGGCCAACCACTGCAAAAGGATCACGGCAAAAAAAACAGCCATCGGGCGATAAAGCACGTTGTCGGATATATTAATTTCGCGATTGATCCACTGGCGTGCGGCCCAGGCGACAAGGAGCAGCATTGCGCAAGTCTCTAAGCCGAAAATAGACCATGGCTCGACAGCTCCAAACGCCAAGGGCCCTAGCAACAAAATCGTACAACCGCCGAGTAGCAGCATGTTGTTAGTAAGCCGTGGCTGCGAAACTTTTGGGAGGGGCGCGGATTCGGGTTGAGCTGCCAGCGCAGAGTTCAAGGGGTGTCCTTTCCCTTGAGGGTGTCAGCATCAGACGAATCATCGGAAGAAGGGACGTCAGAAGAAATAGGCGACAGTTCGAAATCATCGAGCGAAAGCTTACCGCGAATCGGCGAACCAGCAGGGAACCGCTCTATTCCGAGCGCGAGCAGCGTAGTCGAGGCGGGCGTCGTCAACTTCGAATGAACTTCCTTCCAGAAATCGGCGTCTGTCAGTGTGTCGCTCACAAACAAAGGCGCCCCTGTATAAGCGTCTCGCAGAACAATCTCCGGACCACCCGCACCTTCAAACTCCGCCGATTTGTAGTACGCGGAGAAGTCGTAGGTCGTTGCGCCCCGAACCGGAATTAACTGTTGAATCCCGGCATCGGTGATGCCGGGCCCCTCGAAGGTCAGGGAAAGCGAACGATGTCCCTGCCGAAAGTCGCTCGGATCCAGTAGTTGTCGGACGCCCGTGCGGGTCACGTAGGTCCAGTCGAAACCGCCATTCAGAACGTCGAGGCTGAAATCGCCATTGACCACCAGGTTATCCTCGGTGGGCAAATAGGCCGAAAGCCCGAGGATGTCGGCACTCTTTTCCCACGCAGCCATAGCCGCGTCAGGACGATGCGCCCCGATCAAATAATAGACTTGCCGATAAAGATCTTGAGTCGGAAACTTCTCATGCAACTGGGTAAGCCGATCCCAGACTTTGATGACGCCCTCGGTTTCCTGTTTGCTTTTCAACAAATCAGAAAAGGCGATCAAGCCCTCGGGACTAGCCGGAACTGCGTCGCGCAGTAATGCATCGGTATCGGGTCGAACCCGCCAGCATTCGCGCAAGGACGCGTCGACCAACGTAACGTCGTTGGCGATGACCACTCGAAACTCGTGCAGAGCGCGATCGATGTCGCCATCGATTAGGAAGAAATTGGCAGCTTGCCACGCCACGTCAGGAGCAGTCGGTTCTGCATCCAATGCGCGATCCAGTGCGGTTCGCTGTCCAGCCACGTCACCCGTCACTTGATAAGCGGCCGCCAGATCGAACCAATAATGGGCATCGTGGGGATTGAGTGCTACGGCGGATCGAAGGCTCACAATAGCAGACGGATCATCTCCGGCCACAAAAGAATAGTAACGTCCGAGGCGATGTCGATAATCAGCATTTCCTGGCGAAAGCCATACCGCCCATCGCAGCATCGAAAGCTCCGGGCGGGATCCAAACGCGCTCGCTACGAATTCTTTCCCGATCAGCAGCAGGTAGAGGCAGGTAAAAAAAACTACAGTGCCAGTAAACTGCCAGCGTCGCCGATCTGAAAGTTGAATCAACATTTTCACACTGAAGAACTGGTTCCCCGTCAACCGCCCATGACTTTTCCAAACGCTCCCAACCGTAACTCTATCTCGTTGCCCGTTTAAACCGCCTTCGGCTCAGACGGAGGATCTTCTTGGTAGTAATGCCCGTATTTCCCCTGATATTCGTAATAATAGTAATAATCAGGCGAAGTCAGATCGACGGCGTTCAGAAGTACGCCGGCCACGTGGGCGTTAACCTGCATTAAGATGTCGCGGGCTCGACGAAGCGCCTGTTTAGTCGTTTGTCCGGAACGAATGACTAGGATCGTTGCGTCGGCTCGAGGGGACAATACAACCGCGTCCGTAACCGAAAGTGTTGGGGGCGTGTCGATCACGATGTGGTCGTAGGATTCGCGCAATTCCATCACTAGGTCCCGCATGTTCGAGGATGCCAGCAATTCCGCGGGATTCGGAGGCGGCGTACCGGCCGGTAGAACGAGAAGGTTGGGCAGGATCGGCGAAGTCGAAATAGTTTGTTGCAAAGTCGCGCTTCCCGTGAGCACATTACTCAAACCGCTACGCGGTCCCATGCCAAGAGCCTTGTGAATACTAGGACGGCGCAGGTCAGCATCAATCAGAAGAACGCGAACGCCTTTTTGAGCCAACACAATGGCAGTGTTGATGCTGGTTGTGGTCTTGCCCTCTTGCGGACGCGCGCTCGTCACCATGATGACTTTCGGAGGCGCGCCGAGATTGGAGAGCAGCAGAGAAGTACGCAGCGCTCGATATGACTCAGCCATCTGCGACTGAGGGCGTATCTGCGTTACAGTTTCGACGGCCTCATTGGAAGCCGTTAACGCCAGTCGCTTACCACTCGGGCCGCGATTTCCGGACTTCGAGCCAAGCGGAATCATTCCAAGAGAGGGAAGAGCCGAGACAGCTTGCGCCTGCTCGGGTGTGCGAACGGTATTGTCCATGTTCTCCAGCACGAAGGCCAACCCGATGCCGGAGATAACCCCCAGAACTAGAGCGAAAGACAGATTGCGCGGAATATTGGGCTCGCTCGGCGCCGTGGGAACACGGGCCGCGTCAATGATCCGGAAGTTGTTCGACCGCAGTCCCGCAGTCACACCAGCTTCTTTTAGCTTCTCGAGCAGCCCTTCGTAGAGCGTTCGATTGCTGTCGAGATCACGTTTCAGAATGCTGTATTCGATTGCGCTTTCATTGAGTTTATTCGCTTCCTGCTTTTGCTTTTCGAAAGAGGCGCGCAGCATATCCTCACGCTGCAAGGCGGCGAGATATTGTCCCTTGAGGTGATCCACCGCCTTGTTTGTCTCCGATTGCATCTGTCGGTCAATTTCTTTGATCTGGTTGTTGAGTTGAGCCACCTTCGGATACGCGGGACCGAACTGGGTGCTGATTTCCGCGACTTGGATCCTTAGGCTCGCCTGCTGCTCGCGCAACTTGTCCAAGAGTCCCGAGGTCGCACTGCTCGTGCTGCCCGTAGTATCGGAAATGATCGCAGCTGCAATCGCATCCGGGTCATTGGTCTGACTTTGCCGATAAACGGCCTCCTTCTGCATTCGGTCAGATTCCGCAGCCGTCATTTCTTTGTTGAGTTCATCGAGTTTCTCAGTCGTGATGTTCTGCTTTTCGTCCATCCCGAGAATCTCGTGCTCTTTCTGGTAGCGCACGAGTTTCTCTTGCGAAGTCTCGACTTTCATCTGCAGGTCAACCAGTTGTTTTGAAAGCCAGTCAGACGCCTGCATTGTAGATTCAAACTTTGTCTTGAAATTCTGTTCGACATACGTGGCGGCGAGCGTATTCACGGCGCTGGCCGCAAGTTGCGGATCGGTGCTTGTGAAATGAATCTCCATGATTCGAGTGCTAGGAATAAGAGCTACCCGAAGCCTTCCATGAAAGCTCGCCAGCAGGCTTGATGCGCGGTTCGAATCGGTCTGCAGCGGATCCGCAACCAAGTTCCCTTGTAATTGATCCGCATGTCCGCCGAACTCCGGACGCCGATCCAGATTTAGTTGGCGAATCACTTGTAGCGCCATCAAGTCGCTTTGCAGAATGCGGACCTCGGTGTCAAGATCGCTCTGCTCGTAAACGTAGTCGATATCAGGATTGGAGTCCTTAAACGAAATAAGGTTTGAGTCAGCTTTGTTGACAGCAATGCGGCCTACTGCGTCGTAAATCGGAGTCTGGCGTAAGCTGGCGATCGCGACTGCCATGAAGATGGCGACTATCACCGCAATCACCATCCATTTCCGCTTGATCAACACGCGCATGTATTCGCGCAGAGTCGATTCCTGCGACGGCAAAGCGTTGTACAATGCGCTGATTGGTCTCAAAAATTCAGCGGCAGGCGGTTGCAAGTCGCGCGTTCCGTCGTTGTCTCTCGGAATATCACTTCGCGGAACCAAGGGTCCCAAAGACATCGTTACTCCTTCAACTATCCCAGGCTGAAATGCCCGCCGCTCGTACACATCCGCACGCTTCTACGCAAGCCCGAACCCCAGTACGCTTGGTGAACAAAACCGGTCTGTATGAGGAATTTGCATGATTTTAGCACCACAAGCTGGGGGAACCAGCCAAAAAAATGCTGCCGATGTTGCTTCGTAGTTTTTATGCCCCCTGTCAAGCTCTCAAGAATGCGATGCTAGACTTACGTTTTATGGAGCTCCCGTGAGGGTGATGGTTCTGGAGGAGGTTCCTGAAGACCAGGAAATCATTCTTGCCTGGAATGATCTGGTGTTGAAGATGGAGCGTCCCGAAGTCTTCTTCACGCACCAGTGGGCACTGGCAGCCAGCCGAGCTTTTTCCGCAACTCTCTCTCCCAAGATTTTTCTCATGCACCAGGACGCTCGACTTGCTGGTGTTGCCGCCATGGCTACCGCTCTAGAATCGCCGGCCAAAGCTTTCTTCCTCACTGCCAGCACGGCAGATTATTGCGACATCGTGAGTCCTCCAGGAACTCGTGATGCAATAGCGAAAGCCTTGCTCGAGCGAATGAAGGATTTGGGTATGCGGGACTTGGTTCTCGCTAACCTCCCGGCTGAATCTCAGACACTTCGCGCGCTCGCGGCGATCGCGCGTTCTCTCGATTTCCATATTCACGATCGGCAGGGATATGACTGCGGCATTATAGCTTTGGATAATGCGGCGCAAAGGCAAATCGTCCTTCAATCTGTTGCTCGAAAGGTAAAAGAAAAGCGATGCCTCAAGAAACTGAGCGAAGTCGGCGACGTTGAGGTTGTACATTCCACCGCGACCGACTCAGAAGCTGACTTGCAGCCGATTTTTACCGCGCACATTTCCCGGTTCCTCGCAACCAATCGCCTCAGCCCGCTGATCCAGCCGCAGCGACGCTTTTTCTTGACCGAACTCGCGAAACTCTTGAGTTCTGCAGGGTGGTTAGAGGTGAGTGCCTTGCGAGTTAACGAACGGCCCGTCGCATGGAACTATGGATTCAAGTTTTTTGGGAGCTGGTTTTGGTATCTGCCCACCTTCGAAATGCCATATGAGGAATTTTCACCGGGATCGAGCCTGCTGCGGCTCTTGATCGAGCAGGCGTGCGGCGATGCATCGGTAAGTCGTGTAGATCTTGGACTAGGGGACGAAGCGTATAAGGAACGCTTTCGCAATGGCGTTTACTCCACCCATTATGTGCAGCTGTCGAGAAGCCTACCCCGGCATATCGTAAATGTCGGCCGGCGTTGGCTGACATCATCTGCGGAAAGATTTCCAGTGGTCGAGAAGCAGTTGCGCGAAGGAAGAAAGCGGTTCCGTTGGTTACGAAACCGTATCGAGAAAACTGGCATTGCCGCGACCGTTGCCCACGGATTGAGACGCGTCAAAACGAGCGCAGTCTCAAAGGATGAAATCGCAATGTTTGAAGCTCCTCCGCTTACAATACCTCAGAACGAAAACGCGGCTCTATTCCCGCTGGATTGGGACACGCTGGCTCGAGCAGCCGTGCAGAATCCCAACGACGAGTCGACACTCGAATATCTGGGTCGCTGCGCACAGCGGCTACGACGGGGCAAGGTGGAAGGCTATTACTTGGCTGGTCCCGAAAACGAAGTCGCACACTTCTTATGGGTGGACCTTTACAACGGCTTCCATCTGTCTGAGATCGATTCCCGTCTCGAATCGCGCGACCCAACCGCGGCCATGATCTTCGACTGTTGGACCCCGCTATCGCGGCGGGGCCGCAGTCTCTACGCAACCGCAATTCGTTTAGCTGCCCTAGGTTTACAAGCGGAACGAAGGCAAGCATGGATCTTCAGCGGAGCCGCGAATGAATCGTCTCTCCGCGGAATTCGTAAGGCCGGCTTCATGTATCGTTTTTCTTTGGTGCGCAGTCGTAAGTTTGGCAAAACGACCATCTCGCGTCTGTCGCGTCCGCCCGATCGCCCGGTCATTACAAAAATATCAAACTAAGTTTGAGCTTTAGGGAGCGGTCGAGAGGTAAAGCTTGCGATTCGTCAGTAGTGCTCTGAAACATGTCGTCTTTCCAGCGCTTTCCTCGAGCGGATATTTAAGCTATGCCGCGAATAAGGCGTCGCTCGATGCTGCCCCGGCAATCGTCACCTACCACGGCGTTTTTCCCGATGGCTATGAACTCAGAAATACTGCTCTCGACGGCAACCTCGTGCACGCTAGTTCTCTGCGGCAGCAATTGCGCCTTCTCAAGAAACGCTACCACGTCATTTCGCCCGCCGACTTTCTTCGCTGGTCCGAGGGAACCCAATCCTTGCCGCCGCGTTCAATTCTCTTGACTTGTGATGATGCGCTACAAAACACGGTTACCGCCATGGTTCCGATCCTTCGGGAATTCGGGGTAAAGTGCCTTTTTTTCGCCACTGGTGCTTCTGCCGACGACAAGCCGTCCATGCTGTGGTACGAAGAACTGTATCTGATGCTCTTGGATGCCCCGCTGCCTGTAAATCTCAATGTCCCGGAAGCAGGGGTTGATGTCGGTTTCATCACGGAAAAACAGAGACACGCCTTTTGGTGGAGTCTAGTTGAAAGGTTCTCCCGCTTGGACGAAGCCACTCGGCGGAGTTGGCTCGATCGGGTTCGCGATCAGCTTCGCCTACCGTCGAAATGGCAGAGGCAAGTTACCGAGAATCCTGCCGCGGCTTCTAGGTTCCTCATTCTGAACCGATCGGAATTGCTGCAACTGGCAGCTTCGGGCATGAGCATCGGCGCCCATTCCTTATCTCATCCAATTTTGGCGCGGGCTCCAGACGAGGTTGCCTGGCGCGAGATCTTCGAAAGCAAACGAGTACTTGAGCAGGTTCTCGGGGAAACAGTATGGGCGTTCGGATATCCGTTTGGCAACGGCGCAACGGTCAGCATACGAGACGTAGGCTTTGCCGAACGAGCCGGTTACCAATGCGCTTTTATGAATATCGGTGGCGGTTTTGGTGCGAAGAGTGAACGTTTCGTCTTGCCGCGCGTCCACGTGAGCGCCGACATGACTTCGGGGGAATTTGAGGGCCACATCTCGGGCGTCTACGCTCAGTTGCGGAAGAAATTGACCGGCACCGACGAGATGGAAACTCTCGTAGCCAGCCACCGTGATGCCACTTGAGCTACCCCGGTCCCATTGAGCGTGATCAAGTCAGCTATACTGTCGAAAACAAGAACCTAAGAGATAAAAAATTGGGATTCTCCGTCCTCGTGCAACCAGCGGTGGGTGCGGAATCTGTAACAACAATATTCGAAGGAATACCAATGGTGAACTGGTCGCAGGAATCGATACTCGTAACTGGCGGTACGGGATCGTTCGGCAAGAAGTTTGTTGAAATCATGCTTCGCGACTACCAACCACAAAGGCTCGTGATCTTCAGCCGTGACGAGTTGAAGCAGCATGAAATGAGAACGTCGGGCTTCGATCACGCCAGCCTGCGCTATTTCATCGGAGACGTCCGGGATGTGGAGCGCCTGAAACGTGCACTCTCCGGAGTGACTCTTGTCGTACACGCGGCGGCCCTTAAGCAAGTCCCGGCCTGCGAATACAACCCCTTCGAAGCCATCCAAACCAACATCATGGGCGGCCGCAACGTGATCGATGCCGCGATCGATCAGGGAGTCCGTCGCATTCTCGCGCTCAGCACCGACAAAGCGGTCAATCCCATCAATCTCTACGGAGCCACAAAACTGTGCGCCGAAAAAGTATTTGTGCAGGCGAACGCCTACGCCGGTTCTAGGGATACCCGCTTCAGTTGTGCACGCTACGGGAACGTGGTAGGAAGTCGTGGCAGCGTCATTCCGGTTTTTCTCGAGCAGCGGCGGCGCGGGAAGATCACGATCACCGATCCACGCATGACACGGTTCTGGCTCACCCTCGATCAAGGAGTGAAGTTTGTCATCCGCTGCTTGGAACAAATGCATGGTGGCGAGATTTTTGTTCCGAAGATTCCTAGCATGCGGTTGCTGGACCTCGCGGAAACTATTGCTCCTGGTTGTCAAATCGAGCACATTGGCATTCGCCCCGGAGAGAAACTGCACGAAGTGTTGGTCTCCGAAGATGAGTCACGACAAACGCTTGAGACAGATGACATGTACGTCATACAGCCGTCACATCCTTGGTGGAAATCCGAGCACTGGGTGAACGCGAAGCCACTGCCCGATAGCTTCCGCTATTCCAGCGACACAAACGATCGTTGGCTGACCCGGCGCGAGTTGGAAGAACTAGTTGCGCCGGAATCCAGCGCCGCCGAAGCGCTTCCGGCCTCTGTTTAGCATGGATGTCCCAGTCATGAGTCCTCTGGTATGACCGCCTTCCCCGCCAAAAGAGAAACGCTGGCTCTCCATGGCGGCGCGCCCGTGCGCGACAAGTTGTTGCCTTACGGGCGTCAGAGTCTCGACGACGCCGACATCCTGGCGGTAGTTGATGTTCTCAAATCAGACTGGTTGACTACCGGACCGAAGGTCAACGAATTCGAGGAGCATTTTGCATCTTGGGTCGGAGCCCGCCACGCTATCAGCTTCAGTTCCGGTACGGCTGCCTTGCACGGCGCAGCCTTCGCTGCCGGACTGCGGCCAGGCGATCAAGCGATCACCACGCCGATGACTTTCTGCGCGACCGCGAACTGTATCTTGTATCAAGGGGCAAATCCGATCTTCGCCGACGTTTCACCTGATACGTTGAATCTCGATCCTGCCCAGGTTTCGCAGAAACTCTCTGAGCGTACCTCTTCAGGCGCTGCTTCGCGTTTCAAAGCCATTATCGCGGTAGACTATGCTGGCCATCCCGCTGCTCTCCAGGAACTGGGAGAACTGGCGAGTGCCCACGGCGCTCTGCTCATTGAGGACGCCTGCCACTCCCTCGGGGCCGAGTATCAAAAGAAACGCGTCGGCAACATCGCCGATATGACGATTTTCAGCTTCCATCCGGTTAAACATCTCACCACCGGAGAAGGAGGCATGGTTACCACGAACGATGGGCGTTTAGCCGAGACCCTGCGGCGGTTTCGCAATCACGGCATCAGTAGCGAGGCGCGTCAGCGTCTGGACTCGGGGCAATGGTTTTATGAGATGGTCCTCCTCGGTTTCAATTACCGTCTCACCGATATTGCGTGCGCCTTGGGTTTGTCTCAACTCAAAAAACTCGACGCCAACCTGGCGCGCCGGCGCGAAATTGCCGCACAGTATGCGGCGGCATTTAGAGATTGGCCCGCGGTAGCCACGCCCGCCTTCCGGTCTGGCGTAAATCCGGCGTGGCATCTCTATCCCATCAGGCTTCAATTGGAGAAGTTGACAGCTGGCCGCGGCGAAATCTTTCGCGCCTTGCGTGCAGAAAACGTCGGCGTGAATGTTCATTATATTCCGGTCCATCGCCATCCCTACTATCGCGATCGCCTCCCAACTAGCGAAAGTTATCCCGTAGCGGAAGATGCATACGAACGCCTGATTAGCCTGCCCATGTTCCATTCCATGACAGCGCAGGATGTTGGTGACGTAATCCATGCACTACGAAAAGTTATGCTTCATTATGAGATGACAAAAGACGCGAAAGGCGAGCCTTCACATTTGCTCGAGACCAGGCAAGCTAAGTAAATTTCATGTCTAGAATCGCCGACTGGATTGGATACCGGGCTTTGGTAGTCGGTTGCGGCTCCATCGGACGCCGCCACGCAAGAAATTTAAAGTTACTGGGGGTCGGGCAGTTGGGTTTCTGCGACACCAGTCCGTTGGCGTTAAAGGAGTGCAAAGAAGAGATACACGGTGAGATCTTTGACAACTACGATGAGGCTCTCCATCGATTCTCCCCAGACATCGTACTTATTTGTACACCCCCCGTCTTTCACGTAGAGAATGCTCTCGCTGCTCTGCGCGCACGCGCGCACGTCTTCATCGAGAAGCCGCTTTCGCACGAATCGAGCGGAATCCAGGTTTTGATCGCAGAAGCCCGGCGTCGCGACCGCAACGTCCAAATCGGCTACAACATGCGCTTCCACCCCGGCCTGCAAATACTTAAGGACCTTGTTGACTCGGGTGACATCGGTCGCGTGCTCTGGCTGAACGTTGAGGCGGGACAATATCTTCCAGACTGGCGCCCCTGGCAGCACTATCGCGAGAGCTATAGCGGACGCCACGAATTGGGAGGAGGAATCATTCTCGATGGCTCCCACGAATTGGATTACATTTGCTGGATTCTTGGGCGGCCCACCGAAGTGATTTGCCGTGCGGAGCACCTAAGCAATCTAGATGTCGACGTCGAAGACTCTGCTTGGATTTATCTCACCTTCCCAGACCGTCGTCGCGCCGAACTGCATTTGGACTTCGTGCAGCGTTCCTACACCCGCACCTGCAAAGTTGTGGGCGAGACTGGGACCGCGCTCTGGGATTTCAATCTTCAGGAAGTTCGATGGTTTTCTTCCGAACATCCGGGTTGGATGAGTATTCCCTATAAGTTTGAAGCCAACGACATGTATATCGCGGAGATGGTCCATTTCCTCGAATCTCTAGGCAGTAACACCGGACCAATGGTTGATCTCGAGCAGAGCCGGGATGTTATACGCGTGGTGGAAGCGGCAAAAAAGTCGTCGGAAGACGGTATCGCACAGGTGATGGACTGGACGAGCCTGCCTGGCGAAGGTCCCGTGGTTGCCATTATCCAGGCTCGAATGGGCTCGAGTCGCTTGCCCGGCAAGAGTCTCGCCGAGATCGAAGAACGCCCAATGTTGTGGCACGTTATCGATCGCATGAAGCAGGCAACTTTGGTGGATAAGGTTGTGGTGGCGACCTCCATCTCTCCAGCGGACGACGCCATCGAAAAAATGTGCGTCGAGAATGATGTCCAGTGCCATCGCGGGAGCGAGACCGACGTGCTGGATCGTTTTTATCACGCCGCCCGCGCTGAACGAGCCTTGCAAGTTGTACGCATCACCGCGGATTGTCCATTGATCGATCCCGAAGTCGTGGACCGCGTCGTCCGACGTTTCCAGCGAGGCGATCTCGATTACGCCTCCAATGCCATGGTGAGAAGCTATCCCGACGGACTCGACACCGAAGTCTTTTCCTTCGCCGCTCTCGAGAGAGCATGGCACGAAGCCAGCAAACCATCGGAGCGTGAACACGTTACACCCTATTTGCGGTCGGACAAGTTTCGGACCGCCAATGTTGAAAACGATTCAACTACGCTCTACCAGCACTACCGCTGGACAGTGGATGAAATCCAGGATCTCGAATTCATCCGAGCGGTTTACAAGGCGTTTCGCGGGAAGAAACACTTCGGAATGAAGCAGGTTCTTGATCTCATAAAGAGAACGCCGGGTTTGGAAACAATGAATTCGGAGATTGTTTCGAACCGCGGATATTACAAAAGCCTTTTCGAGGACGCTCGCGCGGCTCCCGCTCCTCCGAAGCCGCTCGAAAAATCGACCGTTTGGCTCCAACGGGCGCGGAAAGTTATTCCCGGCTGCTCGCAAACCTTCAGCAAAGGCTCGAATCAACATGTTCGCGGCGTAGCCCCAGTTTTCTTGGCCAAGGGCCAGGGTTGCCGTGTTTGGGATGTCGACGGCAACGAGTATGTCGACTACATCCAGGGTCTACTACCGAACATTCTCGGGTATGCGCACCCCGAGGTGAACGCGGCCGTTACCCGCCAATTGGCCCAGGGACACAGTTTTTCGTTGCCGCACCCGTTCGAGGTCGAATTGGCGGAACGTCTCGTTCGGCTGATCCCCTGCGCTGAGCAAGTACGTTTTGGAAAAAACGGATCGGACGTTACTTCTGGCGCGGTGCGCGCCGCAAGAGCTATTACCGGGCGCGAGCGAATCGCCTGCTGTGGCTATCACGGTTGGCAGGACTGGTTTATCGGTAGCACGACCCGCCATGCCGGCGTTCCTGGAGCCGTCCGTGCCCTGACCCATCCCTTCGCCTACAATGACCTCGCATCCTTACGCAAGGTTTTGACTGAGCACGGCGGCGAGTTCGCCGCCGTCATCTTGGAGCCCGTCAATTTCTGGCCGCCCGAGCCGGGTTTTCTCGATGGAGTGAAAAAACTGGCGCACGAACACGGCGCGCTTCTTATCTTCGATGAAATCTGCTGCGGTTTTCACTTTGGCCTGGGAGGAGCGCAGAAGAGATTTGGCGTGACCCCTGACCTAGCCTGTTTTGGCAAAGCGATGGGAAACGGGTTTCCCATCGCGTGTGTGCTAGGTCGAGCCGATGTGATGAAAGTCTTCGAAGAAATCTTCTTCAGTTTTACATTTGGCGGCGAAGTATCGTCGATGGCGGCCGCCATGACCGTGCTGGACGTATTGGAAACGACCGATGCCATGGCTCGCATGGATGCAAATGGCCGTGTGCTGCAAGAGGGTTTAAATGCTTTGGCGAAAGAAGCGGGGTTGGAAGATCGCCTCAAGTGCATCGGCTATCCGTTCTGGTCGCTGATCAAGTTTCTCGACGGTGACGGCAAAGATAGTCTGCTGGTTCGAAGTCTTTTCACCCAAGAGTGTGTGAAGCGAGGAGTGTTGCTTCTGGCAACGCACAACATGACGGCTGCCCATGATCCGCTGGCGATCGAACAGACCCTTCGAGTTTATGCGGAGGTGTGCAAGACCCTTGCTGTATGGTTGAATGAATCGAATCCCGAGCAATACCTTGAAGGCCAAATGATCGAGGCGGTATTCAAGGTCCGTTGATTCTAGCGTCGTAAGGAAGGGAATGTCATGCGAGACGGTGCTGAGACTGAAAACGTAGACACGAAGCAAAGCGAGGCGTGGCGTGGCGAATTTGGCACTGAATACAGCCAGCGAAATCTACTCGACCCTCCTGCCCTCGACGCTTCCTACGAGCGAAAATACGGCTTGACCCGATCCTCCCTCAACCAACAGTTTTTGGCCGATATCCCTAAGACCGCATCGATCCTTGAGGTTGGCTGCAATCTGGGAAACCAACTCATGCTCCTCCGCCAGATGGGATTTGAAAATCTCACCGGTATCGAGATTCACAAAGAAATTGTCAAGCATGCTCAAACTCGAGTCTTAGGCGCCAGGGTGATTGAAGGATCTGCCCTCGCCGTTCCCTTTGACGAGGCCAGCTTCGACTTGGTCTTCACGGCTGGACTTTTGATCCACATCGCACCTCACGACCTTCCCGTTGTCATGCGCGAAATTCATCGCTGTTCAAAACGGTGGATTTGGGGACTCGAATACTACGCCCCGCAAATGACCGAAGTTCCTTATCGCGGTCACTCGGCGCTCCTCTGGAAGACCGACTATGCTTATCTCTACAGGCAGAGCTTCGGCGATCTCGATTTGGTTTTGGAGCAGAGGCTGAAGTATCTCGAAACGGACAATACCGACACGATGTTCCTTTTGCATAAGAGAGGCCAGTAACGTGAAACGGCAACGGCATCTTCGCGGTGTTTCGCTCGGTCGGAAACGGGGCCAGGAGAATCTCGAGAGCAAATGAACCGGGGCGTCCTTCTGTTTCGCGCCGATGCCGCCGTCGCCTCCGGTACCGGACACGTGATGCGTTGTCTGGCGCTTGCTCAGATTTGGCAGCAGGGGGGCGGGCATGCAGCCTTCGTCATGGCGCAATCCACTCCTTCCATTCGCGAACGGCTTCAAGCGGAACGCATCAGTATGATTGAAATCGCATGTGATGCGGGTGGCCCCGAAGACCTGCGCCAAACCATGAATGCGGCTCGCCTGCACAATGCTGAGTGGATTGTCGTTGATGGCTACAACTTCAATGCAAGTTACTTGACTGGGTTGCAGGCCGCCCGCCCGGTCTTGTTCATCGACGATAATGGTGAGATCGATTTCTACGCGGCGGCTCTGGTGTTGAATCAGAACCCGCATGCCTTTTCCGAAATGTATGCGAAACGAGCTCCGCGTACCCGCCTGCTTCTGGGCCCGCGATATGCACTCCTTCGACGTGAGTTTAACTCTTACCGCGGCTGGACACGCGATGTTTTCTTAGGTGGTAAGCGGATTCTGCTCACCGTCGGCGGAAGCGATCCCAAAGACCTAACGCCGCGCCTACTATCTCCGCTGGCCGAGTTGCGGTTGCCTGAGCTGCAGATTCGTGTCGTTGTCGGTGGCAGTGCGAGAAATCGGGACGTGGTTGTCAAAATCGCAGCCCGCTTTGCTGGCAGAATCGAAGTGATGTCCAACGTGTCGAACATGGCAGAGTTGATGGAGTGGGCTGACCTCGCGGTAACGGGGGCAGGTACCACATGTTGGGAAATGTGCCTGCTGGGGCTCCCTGCCATCTTGTTCGTTGTCGCCGAGAACCAGCGTTCGGTCGCCGAGCATCTCGCGACCATTGGAGCAGCGATCAACGCAGGGGATGCAGAATCGCTCGACGTATCGTCTTTCGGTCAAGTTGCCGGTGAGCTATTGCAAGACTCCGAGCGTCGGCAAAGAATGTCCCGAGCCGGCTCGGGGTTAGTCGACGGATTAGGCGGCGAGAGAGTTCGCGCCGCACTGGTCGGTCGGGAACTAGAGCTTCGATTGGCGAGGCCAAGCGACTGCCAGTTGTTGTTTGAGTGGGCGACCGATGCGGAATCGCGCGCTGCATCTTTTCGTTCCGGCGCGATTTCCTGGGAAAACCACAACTGGTGGTTCGCTGAGAGACTACAAGACTCGCATTCGGTAATCTATATAGGCGAACGCGCTACAGGCGAACCCGTCGGTCTAGTCCGGTTTCAACTGAAAGACAATTATGCAGTGCTTTCTGTCAATGTCGCTGCAGCCTTCCGCGGCAGAGGCTGGGGCAGGGAACTGATCGTATTTTCCACGCACGCGCTCGCTCGGGACTACGTCGTGGGCCGAATTCTGGCATTCGTCAAACCCGAGAATCGAGCCTCTCTTCGACTTTTTGAAGCAAGCGGCTTCCGGCGAACCGGCACGGAGCGAGTTTCCGGTCAGGAAGCATTTCGATTCATCTGGGAACCCGGGAATCCAAGTCATGCTGAATGACAAATTGTCGTCCGAGATCACGATCGCAGGCCGCCGGATCGGTCCCGATTTTCCAGCCTACGTAATCGCTGAGCTCTCCGCCAACCACAATCAGAATTTTGACCAAGCCGTTCGCATTCTGCACGTTGCCCGAGAAGCTGGCGCAGACGCAGTCAAGCTGCAAACTTACACCGCCGATACCATAACCTTGCGTAGCGACAAAGAGTTTTTTCGGATTACGGGCGGCACTCTCTGGGATGGTCGCACTCTTCATGAACTGTATCAACAGGCCTTTACGCCATGGGAGTGGCAGCCAAAGCTGAAAGAAGTAGCTGGCCAACTCGGGATGCACTTATTTTCGAGTGCCTTCGACGATAGCGCCGTCGACTTTCTCGAACAAATGAACGTACCCGCCCACAAGGTGGCGTCCTTTGAGCTGGTCGATATCAGACTCATCCAAAAAATGGCTCGGACGGGCAAGCCGCTCATTATGTCCACCGGCATGGCAAGCGAATACGAAATCGTCGAGGCCGTTGATGCAGCCCGCGCCGCCGGCGCAGCTCAAATCGCATTGTTGAAATGCACCAGCGCCTACCCCGCTCCTCCGCAGGACGCCAATCTCAGAACCATCCCTGCCATGGCCCGTCGTTTCGGCTGTCCCGTCGGCCTCTCCGATCACACGATGGGCGTCGCCGTTCCGGTCGCGGCCGTGGCATTGGGCGCAAATATCATCGAAAAGCATCTATGCCTCGGGCGCGCCGATGGTGGCCCAGATGCCGCCTTTTCTCTCGAACCGGACGAGTTTCGCGTGATGGTGGATGCGGTCCGCACGGCCGAGAAATCTCTCGGCGAAGCTAAATTCTCGGCGGGACCGAGCGAGTCCAGTAGTCGCAGATTCCGGCGCTCCCTCTTCGTGGTCGAAGATATTAAGAAAGGCGAACTCTTCACTAACTCGAATGTTCGCTCAATCCGTCCCTCAGATGGGTTGCACCCTCGCTACCTCGTCGAAGTCCTGGGCAAGCCTGCGGCGTGTGACGTGGAACGAGGCACGCCGCTGAGCTGGATACTGGTGGAGCACTGACGAACCGAGATAGGCCTCGATTTATGCGTGTGCTCCTGTTACATCCCGACGATAACTTCGATGGCTCATGGTCGAATCATCGTTGGGACTCGATCGTTGACTTGGGCCGTGCCCCGAAATCTTTCTACGAAGAGATCAGCACTGAATTTGGTTGTCCAATCTTAAGTATTTCTGATCTCGCCGTCGAAGTTGACGATCTTCAGAACTTGCGCGAACTGTTTGCGCTCGGCATGGGGCTAGTCGTAGACCGGTTTGGAATCGACTGGTGGGATGTGATCAGCTTGATGTTGCAGCCGGAACTGCAAGATGTGCGGCTGGCACTGCGGTTGGCTAAGCGACTGATGGGCTGCCGCACTTTGGCAGTGAGCCGTCCCTCGACCATCGCAGACGCAGTGGCCCTCTCCTTAGGAGTGCCCCTGCAAGTGCTCGACCGCGGACTCGGGAAGCGTCTGGCGTCTGACATTCTGCGCCGCGGTCGCGCCGTAGCAAACCTGGGATTCATTCAAGCGCGACAGGTCGTCTACGACAAATACGATCCTCATTACTTCTGGCGTAAGAAGCTCGCCCGGTCGCCGAATCCCACGATTTTCCCCGCATCGGAGTCTGTGGTGCTGCTTCCGTCAGCCTATTCGAATGTCACGAAGACGGCCTTCTATTACGCCGGCCTTTTGCCAGAGCAGAAATTCCTGTTGGTCCTCGCGCGAGAGTCGGGAGCCATCTCGCCCATTCCTTCGAATGTGCAGAGCGTCTGTCTAGCGAGTTTCTCCTCCGCGAGATGGGACAGGGATGAATTGAAAAAACTTCAGGCCGCGTGGGAACGGATGGAGTGCTCGCTATATGAGCATCCAGATTTGAGACTGTCCGCACAAGCCGGGATACTGAAAAGAGGTGCGCAGTGGCTGCGTTGGGGACTGGTGGTTCGTGACGCTTGGCTTCGAGTATATGAGACGAGATCCGTGCTTAGTTGCCTTTCTGGAGACGATTCCAATCCATACACTAGAATTCCGCTGCTCTTGGCAGAGCAGCGTGGGTTGCCTGCGGTAGCGTGTCATCATGGAGCACTCGATTGCCGTATGGCGTTTAAGAATCGTCGCTTCTCAAAATATCTCGCAAAAAACCAAATGGAGTCCGATTACTTGCAGTCCACCTGTGGTGTAGATGCCGAACGGATTGTATTGGGCGAGCCGTCGTCGGGCTTGGAAATGAACGCCTGGGTGTGGAAAGAGGACGCGCCTTGGATTACTTTCTTCACTGAGCCTTACGAAGCCGACTTCTGGAGGGCGGATGCAGTGTTTCGAGAAGTATTGCCGCGACTCTGCGAGGTCGCGCGCCGGGTAGGTAAGACTGTGGTTTTGAAACTCCATCCCTTCGAAAGTGTCCGCCAGCGGACGAGGCTGGTGGACCGGGTGTTGAGCGAGGCCGATCGAAAGTTGGTCAGCTTAACCGATGCGCCTCTATCCACCGATATTCTAGCGAAAACCTGGTGCGCAGCCACCGTGGAGTCTACTGTGGCTTTTGAATGCGCCAGCGTGGGTGTTCCAACGTTTCTCTGTGGATGGTTACGCCACGCCTACGCGGGATATGGTGGACAATACGTTCGCTTTGGGGCCGGCCGCATGCTTGACTCTCCCGACGATTTGCTTCGCATCCCGGAGCTTGTCGGGGCATCTACTCCCGAGTCAAAAGAGACTCACTCCATGACGCGGCGTATCTCTTCTAAGGCTTTGTCGGAGGTGCTCTGCCCCGCCGCAGAACGTTGTACCCCATAAACGAACGCAGAACCAGAGTTGGCCAGCGAATACGCGAGACAAGCCTTCATGATCACAGTCTTCACCCCGTCCTTTGCTGACGAAGCGAACACGAACGCTCAAAACCTTACTGTGAAGGAGGTCGTGAGCCGTCTGCCTCCCCACCGCTTCAGAGTAATCCTCCTTGGAGACGGAGCACCTGATCCGCGAATCCTTGCGCGTGCGAATACAGAAATCCTTCCTTGGTCCCGCCACGGGAACACCCCACGATGGCTCTCTCGTCTGCTGCTCTCAAAAGTCGACGTCTATTTTTTCCCTCGCGAGGGTCCCCTCGATGCACTATTCCTATGGTGCAGACGTTCCTTCGCACTTCGAATCGCTCTTGTCACCTACATCGTGATGGCTTTGGACGAAATCCATCTTGGCCCGATCATGACCAGAGCCGTTCGCGAGGCCGATTGTGTCCTCGGAAACTCCAGATTTGTCTCGCAGTCTATCCAAGACCGCTTTGGCGTCTCAACCGGCACGATCTACGATGGGATGAAACCAGACTTGTTTTATCCACCAACACAGGATCGTCCCGGCGGTCTGAAACCGATCGTACTTTACGCTGGCTCCTTCCAGGAGCGAAAGAGAGTGGATGTAGTCATCCGCGAGGCATCAAAATGGCCTCATGTTGATTTTCGTTTGGCAGGAAAAGGTGAAGAAGAAGATCGCTGCCGCTCGCTCGCCCTCGAACTGAACTGCCGCAACGTGACTTTTCTCGGCCATCTCTCCCAGTCAAAATTGGGCGGGGAGATGCGAAAGGCTGACATCTTCCTTTTCCCCAGCGTGTTGGAAGGACATCCCCAAGTGCTCGGGCAGGCTGCATCCTGCGGTCTGCCGGCGATCGCGATGGATAAGTATCGACCCGACTACGTTATCGATGGTGAAACGGGCTACTTGCTAAAATCAGATGGCGAACTCTCAACCAAGTTGGCGTTGTTGGTGGCCAACCCGGAGTTGCGGCGCAAAATGTCGGCCGCTGCCACCCGGCACGCCCGGCAATTTGACTGGGAGAAAGTGACGACAGATTGGGAGAAAGTGTTTGTTGAGGCTGTCGATAAGCGGCGCGCCACGAACGCGAAGACGAGCAAATGTTCGGGTCGACCGAACACACCGTCTTGAATCTCCTGGACGTGTAACTCAATCGTGCTCAGAATGGCGAGAGACTTTGAACATAGGATGGGTGATTGAGCAATTCTAAGTCTCTGTTGCGGTATGGAGGATTTGTTATCTCCGTGACTACCGCACGCGTCGTGGGCACCTTGCTGACTGCCGCGATCTTCCCATTTCTGGTTCGGCGTTTGGGCGTCGATGTCTACGGCCTGTGGAGCTATGTAGTTGCGGTTTGCGCATTCACGGGACTTCTGTCGAATCCGGGGCTTACTACCTATACCGCGCAACAGGTTGCAGCGCGGCGCGAGGCGGCCTTCGAGACAATTTCAGATGTGTTAGTTCTTCGCTTGCTGGCCGGTTCAGTTGCAGTGCTTGCTGTCCTGCTTGTGGCACGACTTGACCATCGCCAGGATGTACGCGTTCTCCTCATCTGGTATGGGATTGGCTCGGTGCTGACCGGCGGTTTGTCGCTCGACTACCTGTTACCTTCGCTGGAACTGTTTCATGTGCAGTCGTTTGTTACGATCACTCAGCAGAGTCTCTACGCTGTCGGTATCTTCGCGATGGTTCGTTCTCCGAAGGATGTGATTTGGGTTCCAGTGAGCATCCTGGGTTCGACGCTCGTGACCAGCGTCATCAGCTGGATCTTTCTTTGGCGAGCGGGTTTCCGTTTCAGGTTTTCCATTGCGCCGAAGCGCTGGGCGGCCATTCTCGGGCCCAGCTTGCACTATGCCGGATCTTCCCTCATGTCGAACCTCTATCATCGCACCGGACATTTCGCGGTGCGATGGTATCTCGGTGAGCATGCACTCGGCTTGTATGCCGCCGTCGCCAGGCTCGCTGACGTGCTTCGCAACTTTCTTTCCATCGGACAGACTGTCTTGATGCCGCGAATGGCTTTACGCGCCAGCTCTCCCGATGGACTTGCGCGGCTCACGCGGATTGCCACTTTCATCCTCGTTTTGTTCGGCGTTCCCCTGGCCGTAGGTGGTATTGCAACCGCCCCGGTTGTGGTGCCTTGGTTGCTCGGCCCTCAATTTCAGGAAGCGGTGCACGCGTTTCAATGGGTCGCGCTCTATGTGATCGCGGCCCCGTCTGCGGCCTTGTTTGCGGGAACGATCCTTTATGCCATGGGCCGTCATCGCGCCTATTTTGTTTCCACAGCAGTTGGGGCGGTCAGTGCCATCTTGCTTTACCTCATCCTTCCCCCTTTCTTTGGCATTGTCGGAGCCTGTGTCGCGTTTGTTCTCGGGGAAGTCGGTGTTGCGCTTTGCGCATTTATGCTCTGTCCCCCACAGGTCCGCTCTGCCGCGAGAACTCCAATATTGTGGACCGCCCTGACCGCCAGTCTTTTGATGGGTGCTGTGCTATGGATAGCGCTTCCGAGGCACATGCCCCCGCTGCTTCTCGTTGGCTTGGGTTGTGTGGTCTATGTCATCATTTGGGCCGTGGTCGGCCGCAATGTGCTGAAAAAAGAGCTCGTCGGTGTCGCATGAATAATCCCCAATTCAACGATGTTCGCCGGTCAAGAAGCGAACCGAAATTACGTGGCATGGATTTGGTCCGTCCCTCGCTGCGGGATTTCGCCTATCTCGACTGCCAGCGTCGCACCGAACTCATCGCCGAGCAGGCAACGAAACTCCCTCAGGTGCGCAATCTTCTGGATGTAGGTGGCAGAGGGAAACCATACGCCTCCTTCTTCACTGGCTGCGTGACCAATCATTATGTTCTCGACGTAGCCCCCGCGCCCTCGGTCGATGTGGTTGGCGACGCGCACGACATGCCGTTTTCTGATGCCTCCATGGATGTGGTCTTGATTACTCAGGTTCTTGAGCATGTCCCCGACCCGGTCGCGGTAATCAACGAAATTCGACGCATTCTAAAGCCGGGCGGCACTCTCCTCTTGAGTGTCCCGTCAATTTTCCCGCAACACGGCTCGCCCGGCGACTACTGGAGATACATGCCTCAAGGCCTGCAATGGATACTTCGCGATTTTCACAGCGTGAACGTCAGGGGAGAGGCTGGCACAATTCCCAGCATTTTTCTGGTGCTAAATGTTTATTTGCAATTACTCACCAGCCCGTTGCCTCTGCTTCAGGAATTCGTTCGTTGGACAATCTGTCCCTTGAATAATTTGGCCGGGCTCCTGGCAGGAAAGGTTCATCGAGGGGATCAATTCGCTAGCAACTACTTCGTCGTGGCTGTGCGATAGAATCAGTTCGAACACTCCGCTGGCCCAATCTCAGCTGCTGATCTACGCTCAGTTTGCCGTTGATTGAAAAGAATTTCGGGCAACGCGGCGTTCATGAAACTGATCTGCCTTTAAGCTTGCGAGGCTCCGCTATCTTTTTGGGAACGCCCGCTGCTGGCGGGGAAAGGCGCAAGAGAATCGTGTTGAGGGTTGCGCAAGAGTTGATCTACCCGATTTCGTGCCTCTGGAACGAAGAGTCGAACCGAGGTCAGCGAATTCGAAGATTGTCGACCTTTGTCGGCTGGCAGATATGGAAGAGGACACTTCGCAAACCGCTTGCAGTCACGCTCTTTAACGGCAAACGTTTCAAGGCCTATCCAGATTGCCAAGTATCTTCTGGCGTCTTGTACACGCGAATTCCCAATAGTTCAAAAATTCTCTTTCTCAGAAAGCACTTATCTGGAGGAACGCTGATCGATATCGGAGCCAATGTGGGCTCGGTAAGCCTCTTGTTGTCCGATCGGATTCAAGACGCGATTCTTTTTGAACCCAACGCAGTGGCGGCCGCTCGCGCCCGCGACAATCTTGCGTCGAACCACCTTGAATTTAAAGTTTATGAACTCGCACTTTCTGATACCAACGGTGAGATTCGTTTTTCCTGCGATGGGCCGGTCGACGTCGGAGGCCATGTCGTCGTGAACGAAGCCCATCAGGACGGCGCTATTGGTGCAGTGCAATGTATGACTTTCGATGATTTTCTACGCCGGCACGGACCTCTGACGTTTCCGGTTTCCCTGGTCAAGATTGATGTCGAAGGCCACGAGAACTCCGTTCTTCGTGGGATGCGTGAGTTTCTTGGCGAACATAGGCCTCCGCTCGTCATGTTTGAGTACCTTGAACGAACTAATCTCGCAGACACGATCAGCCTCTTTCAGAGATTGGGATACCAGGTCTTTGAGTTGGGATTGAGGGGGCCCTCAGCCGTAACCGGGAGGGTCGAGCCTCTGCAGGATTTGTTCGCCTGTCCATTGGAGCACGGTCCTCTGATGGGGTTGGTCGGCCCAAGTTGATGACAGTAAGAACCGTCATCCTCACCGAAATCATCGCTCCGTACCGTATCCCCGTTTTCAACTCTCTTGCCCGTCGCACAGACCTCGATCTGAATGTAATCTTTTTGGCGGAAACCGATGACGCTCTCCGTCAATGGCGCATCTACAAGGATGAAATCTCTTTCCGCTATCGGGTCCTACCCTCGTGGCGTTGGCGCACACGTAACCGCACCTTCCTGGTGAATCGCGGGCTGTGGTCCGCCTTAAAAGAGCTGAGTCCGCAGGTTATTATCTGTGGCGGGTACAACTACGCTGCATCCTGGCAAGCGCTTCGCTGGGCCAAACGCGACGGGGTCGATTTTGTGTTGTGGTCCGAAAGCAACGTTCATGATGCTCGCGCGGGGCGCCCATGGGTTGAGTTCATGAAAGCATATTTCCTGCGGCGCTGTGACCGTTTTGTGGTGCCTGGCAAAGCATCCCTCGAGTATCTTCAGAAACTCGGTACTCCGGAAACAGGCATCTTCACCGCGCCCGATGCCGTCGACAACCTTTGGTTTTCCACTCAGGCCGAATATGCTCGTCGCCACGCGATCGAGATTCGCGAGAGAATGAATCTGCCATCGCGGTATATTCTTTTTGTGGGGCGTTTGGTTCCTGAGAAAGGTGTTTTTGATCTCCTCGAGGCCTATGCCAAGTTGGAAAGCGATTTGCGTTCTAATGTCGGCTTGCTATTCGTCGGCGATGGTATATCGAAAGATCAATTGGCCCAACAAGCGAAACACGTCCATCCCGGCACGATCTATTTTACGGGATTCAAGCAGAGAGAAGATTTGGCCGCTATGTATGCGCTCGCGGAAGCCCTGGTTCTGCCGACACATAGCGATCCGTGGGGCTTGGTCGTAAACGAGGCAATGGCGTGCGGACTTCCGATTGTCGTTAGCAGTGTTGCCGGGTGTTCAGCCGATTTGGTCGAACACGGATCCAACGGGTTTGTTGTGCCTCCTCGAGATTCGGAGAAGCTGAGTATGGCGATTGATTCCGTCGTGCGACATCTTGACCTTCAGTATCAGATGGGGACAATCAGCTTCGAACGAATTCAAAGCTACTCGCCTGAAGCCTGTGCTGATGGACTCGCCGCCGTCGCGACCTCCGATAAGAGGAGGGCCCGTTGAACTCTTCGAAACCACTGCAGTGGGTGGGTGGCGCTCTCGGCTTGAGCCTCTTACTTTATTTTGCCTATTTGAATTTACAATATTTGGGCAACATCTCTTTCCTGGGGGCGATCCTGGGTCTCGAGATCCTCATCGCCAGCCTCTGGAAGTTCGAGCAGCGTTTTCTGGTTGTCGTGATTATCGTCTTTGTCTGGGCCAGCCTCCATATTCCCCTACAGGGGGCTGGGATTATTGCGCGCTGGGCCGTTTTGTTCGCCGGTGCGACTGTCGGTTCCATTATTTGGCTCAAATCGCCTCACAGACCCTTCCGGACGATCCATCTCGTTGCTTTCTTTTGTATTAGTGCCGCGTTTGTATCCGCCACGGTCTCTCCCTACATTCAGATGGCTTCTCTCAAGGCCTTAAGCCTTGCCTTGCTCTTTCTCTACTGTTCTGCCGGCGCTAGGTTGGCACTTGTGGGGAGGGAAGATCGTTTTTTTCGAGGGTTCCTCTGGGGAGTCGAGATCGCGGTCTATATCACGGCAATCACCTATTTCGGCTTGGGTATGTCTATCTGGGGCAATCCTAACTCGCTCGGTGCGGCTATGAGTGTTGCCTGTTTCCCCGTCCTGCTGTGGGGCTGGATCGTCAGCGAAGGCCCGGTCGGGAATGTTCGTAGGCTGGTTGCGTTGATTCTTTGCATGTACCTTGTTCGTTACAGCCTAGCCCGCGCAGGAATGGTTTCCGTAATAGTTGTCACGGTAGTGTTTTGTCTTTGTCTGCACCAATACAAATTGCTGGTCAAAGTGTCGGGATTGGTTCTCCTGTTGATTGCTGTTGCTGGAACCTTGGCGCCGCAGACACTCAACAAACAACTCGATGACCTTACGGATGCGATGCTCTACAAGGGACACAAAGAAGAAGGTGTGTTCGGTTCACGTCGCTCGCCTTGGGATACCTCGATTTCTTCGATCAAAGCGCATCCCTGGTTCGGAACAGGCTATGGTACGAGTCCGACGGGCGAGGATCCGGGATTATCTTTCGGAACAGTGAACTCCAGCGCCGAGACGGAGCGCGAACATGGCAGCAGCTACATAACCATCGCTGAGTGGGTTGGTCTTTTGGGTTCCCTGCCCTTCATCGCGATCATCGGTGTTGCCATATCCAGTGTCTGGAAAGTCTGCGCCTGTATGAATCGTACCTCCAATCCCAAACACTACTCGATTCCGCTGGCTATGGTAGTGTTGGCGGGCTTTGTTCATGCAAGTTTTGAGGATTGGATGTTCGCTGTGGGATCCTATCTCTGTCTGTTTTTTTGGGTTTCTGCATTTCTTCTTTCGGATCTTGTACCCGACGGCGTTCAGGCTCCATCCGAGGTCGCAGTTCCCAGTTTTTCCAATCCGGTGCCGCTCGACTTAGGAGTCGCTGCCCCGAACCGATGATCCGATTGTTTATCAATGCTCTTTCCGCCAGTGCAGGCGGAGGTCTCACCTATCTCCGCAACGTGATCCCGCATCTGTCACGCCGGCTCGATGCGGAGACAACCGTAGTGTTAAGTCCGGTACTTCGCCGTGAGTTCGCGGAGTTGCCGAACATCTCCTTTGTCGAAGCAATAGAAAACTCCGGGACGCTCCGTCGTTTTATGCGCGAGCAGATTGCCTTGCCAAAACTGATTCGTCGCAGCGGAGCGCATGTGTTGATTTCCACCGGGAACTTTGCGCTCTGGAACTCTCCCGTGCCCCAGATACTACTGTCCCGCAACTCGTTGTACACTTCCAGCGACTTCTTGCATGATCTTCGCGCGCGCGGGGCCTACGCGATGTGGACCGACACCTTAGTCAAGGGTTGGTTCGCCCGGCAATCGATCGCTCGTGCCGATATCACCGTCGCCCCGAGTGAGTCGTTCGCGCTCGAACTCAGGTCCTGGAGTGGCAAGCCTGTAACTTCAGTCCATCATGGATTCGATCCTCAAACTTTCGCGAGCGACGAGGCGCCCCTGCCAACGCCAGTGAAAGCCCAACTTGATCAGGCGCAGTGTGCCCTGCGCCTCCTTTTCGTTAGCCACTATAACTATTACCGTAATTTTGAAACTCTCTTTCGAGCACTGCCGATTCTAAGTAGACGTCTGCACGGGAAAAGCGTGAAGTTGTTTCTCACCTGCCGGTTGAACTCGAATGAAAATCCCGGCGCCTATCGCGCGGAGGCGGCTTCATCCTTGGTGAAGAACCTACAGAGCCAGGAGGGCGTCGTGGAACTCGGCATGGTACCCTACCGTTCCCTGCATCACCTCTACAGGGCCTGCAATATCTACGTAACCCCGGCTTATGCCGAATCCTTCGCCCATCCCCTGATCGAAGCCATGTCGAGCGGCCTGCCGGTAGTGGCTTCGGATCTACCCGTCCACCGCGAAATTTGTGGGGACGCAGGAGTTTATTTCGCGCGTTTCTCCCCCGAGGCGCTCGCCGAGCAAGTCCTGCAGCTTTACAAATCGCCTGATTTGGCAACAAAATTGTCTGGCAATGGTTTGCGCCGGGCTCGTCAATTCAGTTGGAGCGAGCATGTGGAACGTCTGCTCGTTCTGGCGCAGGATTTAGTACGGTCGAAGGCCGAACAAAACTGATGCCTCCGGCCGCAGGGGCGCGCCCGCCGTTGCATATCCTGACTCTGACTCCATTTTTCCCGTCCGACAAAAATGAAGTGAGCGGCTGTTTTGTCTCCGAGCCGCTCGAACAGTTCCCGCTTCTTGGCCTCACCTCCACAGTAATCGCCGTATCCCCAATCCATTATTCTCGAAAGCACTCGATCTCCTCCGCTCCGGCCGAGTGGGCACGATACCCACAATTGCCCGGAAACTTCGGTCTCTCCAGTGCGGGGAGAATGCTTTACCTTCGTCTTCTGAAACGAATTGAGAAGCTTCACCGTATGAAGCCGATTGATGTCATCCACGCTCATGCGGCGCTGCCTTGCGGTCACGCCGCATCCTTGCTTTCCCGACGATTGAACGTTCCTTTCGTAATAACAGTTCACGGGTTGGATGTGCTGAACACTTGCGCCCGCGGTGGAATTCCCGCAACTTGGCGGCGTAAGGTTTCCCTTGAAGTCTATCGTTCGGCATGGACCGTTATCTGTATCAGCGGTAAGGTGCGGGAGCTCATCAATGCCAGAATGCATACAGGGTCCCCGGCGGTTATCGTACCCAACGGTGTCAATCCCGATTTTTTTTCGCCCACCGCTTCTCCCGCCAATAACGGCAATCCAGAAATCTTGGTTGTTGGCAGTTTGCTTCCCAGCAAAGGGCATGAGCTTGTTCTGCGAGCGCTGAAGACGCTCCAACCCTCGTTTCCTCTTATTCAATGCCGCATCATCGGAGAAGGCCCGTATCGATCGCAGTTTGAAGCGATGGCGCAAGGGTTGGGTCTCTCCCCGCAGGTACGCTTTATCGGTCGGCAGAGTCGCGGGGAAGTCGCGGAAGCTATGCGTCACTGTTCCGTATTTGTCTTGCCAAGTCGAAACGAGGCGCTCGGATGCGTCTACCTCGAGGCGATGTCTTGTGGCAGGCCCGCGATTGCCTGCACTGGACAGGGAATAGACGAGGTGATCGAGCATGGCAAAAATGGCTGGCTCATTCCTCCTGACGGACTCACTGAGCTGGTCGACGGACTCTCTGCGCTTTTCGGTTCGCCCGAGTTGCGGAACCGCCTCGGTGCTGCTGCACGCCAGACCATCCTCGAAAAACTTACCTTGGCGCATCAGGCGCGGCAACTGGCCGCGGTCTATCGCCAAGCCATCGCGCGGCACGGGGGTGTCTCGAACCAAGAAGCGGAAATCGTCTAGGCTTGCTTATATAATGGCGTTCACCGTATCGGAGGATGGGTTGCTTCATCAACGCTATAAAGACATTGTTTTTTGGGGTATCGCCAAAGCCACCGTTCCCAATTACTTCTTTCGTCGCTACGTCGTGACTCCCGGAAGTGTGAGCGGATCGCGCCATCTTCACCTCGGTTGCGGCACAAAATATCTCCCCGGTTTCTTGAACATTGATGGCAATCTGTTCAACAAGATTGATGTCTGGCTCGATGTCAGAAATGGACTCCCCTTCCGCTCCGGTTCGGTTGACTCGGTTTACTCCACCCACATGTTTGAGCATTTCTACACGGACGAACTCAAACTGCTTCTTCGGGAATGTTTGCGCGTGCTGAAAGACGGTGCAGGCGTCCGGCTCATTGTGCCGAGCCTTGAAAGCGCAATTGCCGCCTACACGGCGCGACGTACAGAGTGGTTTTCCGATTCCTTCCCCCGTCACTTCGATTCGCTCGGCGGCAGGTTTTCCAATTTCGTTTTCTGCGACGGACAGCACCGGACCGCGTTTGATTTCAGTTACATGAATGAAGTGTTGCGCGAGGCAGGTTTTCGCGCTGTTGAGAAGTCTGCGGAAGGCAAGAGCCAACTCTATGGCAGCAACGTTCCGCCCTATGAGCCTGCGGACGGGGTCGACTTGCCTCACTCTTTGTATGTTGAGGCCTTCAAATAGCTGCGCCCTGCACCACGGAAAATGCTAGGCTGCTTGTGTGCAACGTATCCCTTCGCTCGACGGTTTGCGCGCCATTTCTATCTCCCTCGTGTGTGTTGCCCACCTCACCCACGTCAAAATGGTGCCGTCGTTCTTTTCTTATTACGCCCTCACCGGCGTGCAGATTTTTTTCGTTATCTCCGGCTACCTCATCACGACCATTTTGCTCAGCGAGTATCATCAAACATCCACCATCAGTCTGCGCCAGTTTTATATACGCCGCGCCTATCGGATCCTGCCTGCTGCCGGCGTTTACATGCTGTTCGCCTTCACCTTCTATTGGCACGAACTTCGCTGGTACGACATTGCCGCAATGCTGTTGTATCTCGTGAATTTCGACCCGGCACGTCCCTGGATGGTCGGCCATCTCTGGTCGCTTGGCGTCGAAGAGCAGTTTTACTTTCTCTGGCCCAGCGTGCTCAAACATTCGTACCGTCACAGAATCACGATTCTCCTCGGAACCATAATTTTCGCGCCCATATTCAGCGCTATTTGCTTTTACTTCAAAATTCCGGGTGGTGGCTTCGGAATGTTCCCATCCGTTGCCAACACCTTGGCGATCGGTTGTCTACTCGCAATTTTGAGTCCTCGCATACCAAAAATCCGTGGTTGGGCAGCCTTCATCATGCTGCTCGCGGTGATCTTCATTCCGACATTCGACGCCGATACTCGAGTTCGTACCCTGTTTAACCTCTTCGTTCTGAGTCCGATCATGCAATGCTCGATTGCGGGTCTGGTCCTGCATGTAATTCGGTCGCCATATTGGTTCTTGAACTTCGCCCCGGTGATGTGGTTGGGCAGAATCAGTTACAGCCTCTATCTTTGGCAACAGCCATTTTTTTATGCTCAGATTCGCTATCCTGCCTACAGACTTCTTTATGGAGTCGCCCTTGCCTGCCTCTCCTATTATGTCGTTGAACAGCCCATACTTCGATTACGGCAAAATCGCGCCGCCCGCCGCAACTCGAGCGAGGTTGTCCTGGCAAATTCCGCCGGGCTTCGCGAAGTTTCGTGATCGACTTTGATAAATCTTCTGATTTGAACGCTCGATGAACCACGAGCCTTTAGCGTATGTGTGGAATATTCGGTATACTCTCTCCCGCCCGTTCTGTCTCCGAAGACATTCTTCGGAAGGCCGTCGCGGCACTCGCGCACCGTGGCCCCGACGATGCCGGTACCGTCATCATTGACGACAGTTCGAGTCCTGGCTTCCAAATAGGCCTCGCTCACACCCGTCTCTCGATCATCGATCTTTCACCCCTTGGGCACCAGCCCATGCAGGATCCCATAACCGGGAACTGGATCGTCTTCAATGGCGAGATTTACAACTTCCTTGACCTCCGAAAACAACTTGAGGCGGTCGGTGTCGTGTTCAAGAGTCATTCTGACACCGAAGTGATTCTCGCCGCTTATCGTGTGTGGGGCGAATCATGTTTGGAGCGACTGGAGGGTATGTTCGCCTTTGCCCTCTGGAATGCGCAGAGAAAACGACTGTTATTGGCTCGCGACCCGATGGGCATCAAACCACTCTACTATCATCAGTCCGGCCAGACATTTATCTTTGCCTCGGAGATCCGAACCCTTTTGGCGAGTGGACTAATCTCTCGAAAGGCTGATCCGGCTGGCGTTTTGAGTTACCTGGCATTCGGTTCCGTGTACGAGCCCTGGACGATTGTCGAAGCAGTCAAATCCGTTCCACCGGGCTACGTGATCTCATTAGAGAAGGGAAAAGTGAGTAGACGGGAATATTGGAGCCCTCTATGCTCCGCCTCGCCCTCAATTTCTGGCGCACCCTCGAAGAACGGAAATGGAGCAGTCGATCGGTTGCCGTCGCTCCTGCGCCACGCTGTCTTGTCCCACCTCGTGAGTGATGTTCCCGTGGGTGTGTTTCTGTCAGGAGGGATAGATTCGAGCGCTCTCGTGGCGATCCTGAGCCACAACGGTGTACGTGCGAATACTTTCTCTCTGGTCTTTCAGGAAGAAGAATTTAACGAAGCGCCGTATTCGCGAGAAATCGCCCGCTACTTCGGCACCGAACACCATGAAGTTCCAGTGTCGCAGCAAGACACACTGGCGGTATTGCCTGAAGCTCTATGCGCAATGGACCAGCCGACGATCGACGGAATCAATACGTATCTCGTTTCCGCCAAAGCGCGGGCCGCTGGTGTGAAAGTCGCTCTGACCGGTCTAGGCGCCGACGAAATGTTCGCCGGTTACTCTAATTTTCGACGCGTGCCGAAGATGGAACTATTTTCGAAACGGCTCGGTCAATTACCGAAATTGGCAAGAGGCCTTCTTTCCGCGTCCATCGCGCTTCTTGCTGGCAAGGGTGACCGTAGCCGCAAGGTCGCTGATTTGGCCACTGGCGGCGATTCTGTGCTCCATCCATACTTCTTGGCTCGTATCCTGTTTGGGCAAGCGGAGCGCGAAGCGCTCTTTTCGAGATCGGACTATTACGCATCTCAGCGGTCTCTGGATAAGTTTTTGCAGGAGTCTGTTGTTGCGGGCCAGTCGCTGGATCCCATCAACCGCGTCTCTTACTTTGAATCGATCTTTTACATGCGCAATACCCTCCTGCGAGACTCCGATTTCATGAGCATGGCGCACGGATTGGAGTTGCGCGTTCCATTTCTCGACAAATCTCTAGTCGAAGATTGCTTCGGAATTCCTGGCAAAAGGAAACTGCAGGGAAAGTTGCCAAAGTCCCTTTTGCTCGCGAGTCTAGGTGTCGAATTGCCGCCGGAGATTGTGAATCGCCCCAAGCGCGGATTCACCTTGCCCTTTGAACGATGGTTGCGGGGCGAAATGAGATCGACTGTCGAAGAGGCACTCCTGAAAGGGGATTGGGATCAGATTTCTCTCGACGCAGGCGTCGTGGGAAAAATTTGGAACCGCTTTCTCGCCGGCGAGACGTCGTGGTCTCGACCGTGGTCTCTGTTCGTGTTGAAACGGTGGTGCGATCAAAATCTGTGAACCGTAGAACTCAAATCCTTGCGCCCAGCTAGTAACCCAGAGCATCCTCCCCAACAAATCAGGACCCAGTTCAGCTAACATAGTGGAAACCTTTTGCCTGCCAACGGAATGGACTTGATCGAAACCAAATCTGAGACGGAAGTGTCCGCCGCAGGACTCGGCTTGCCGTTGCTTCCTTTGAGTGTGATCGTCCCTGTCCGCAATGAAGCTCGCAATCTCCCGCGTTGTCTGGAGTCACTAACTGGTATCGGCGAGGTCTACGTCATCGACTCGCAAAGCACCGACGATACAGCCGCGATTGCCCAAGCGCACGGTGCGAAAGTAATCCAGTTTCACTATCACGGTGGATGGCCGAAAAAACGCCAATGGGCTATGGACACATTGCCCCTGGCATACGATTGGATTTTGCTCCTGGACGCGGATGAGGTCTTGACACCGGAGCTCACGGAAGAAATTCGCTTTGCTGTGCAAAACCCGCGTCTGGACGGTCATTACATCTGCTTGCAGTTGTATTTTCTGGGAAAGGCATTGCGCCATTGTGACGCAAGCTTTTGGAAGCTCTCGCTCTTTCGCAAAGGGAAAGGCCGTTTTGAGTGTCGCTTGCAGGATCAGGACGCGTCCATGGCCGACATTGAGATCCATGAGCATGTGGTGGTGAATGGGCCAACCGCGAAGTTGCGCAACACTCTGATCCACCATAATTTTGATTCCTTATCGCGCTATATTCTCAAGCACGATGAGTATTCCAATTGGGAATCCCGCGTTCTTCAGCAGTCCGAAGGAACCACCGACGAAATCAGGGCAGATTTATTCGGTACTCAAGCGCAGCGCCGCCGCTGGCTGAAACGAAATCTTTATCGTTTGCCCGGCTCTCCGGTGTTGCTCTTCCTGTATCGTTACGTTTTTCGCCTGGGATTTCTCGATGGCGTGTCCGGCCTGATTTACTGCAGCTTTCAAGCGGTCCAGATGTTCCATACCAAGGCGAAAATCTATGAACTCCGGGTCGGGAGGAACTGACCCGATGTGCGGCATCAGCGGCCTCGTGAACTGCGGAGACTCGAAGACACTCGTCCGTATGACGAATGTCCAGACGCACCGTGGTCCCGATGACTCCGGTGTCTGGGAACGGCGTTTTGCCGACGGCGCGTACGTTGGCTTGGGAAGCCGCCGCCTTGCCATTCTCGACCTCTCCGCAGACGGCCACATGCCTATGGGCAATGAAGATGGCACCGTCTGGATCACCTTCAACGGTGAAATTTACAACTTCGCCGATCTGCGCCGCGAACTCGAAGCCAAAGGTCACCGTTTCCGGTCCCATACCGATACCGAAGCCATCGTCCATCTCTACGAGGAATACGGCGTCGAGTGTCTGAATCGCCTGAACGGTATGTTCGCGCTGGCGATCTGCGATCTGCGCGGCGCGTCGCCGAAGTTGTTTGTGGCTCGCGATCACTTCGGAATCAAGCCGCTTTACTACCACGAGCGCGGGGGAAAACTCGCCTTCGCTTCCGAAGTAAAAGCGCTCCTCGAAGTGCCCGGAATCGAGGCGCAGATGAACCTCGAGGCTCTCGACCAATACCTTACCTTTCTCTGGGTTCCCGACCCTCTGACCATGTTCGAGGGAATTCTCAAGCTTCCAGCCGGACACTACGCGCTTTGGCAAGACCGCCAATTCCAGATCCACCAGTATTGGGACCTGACCTTTCCTCCCGCAAACTATCTCTTCCCGCGAACCGAAGCTGATCTGGCCGACGAGATTCGGCAGAGATTCTGCGCTTCGGTCGAGCAGCAGATGGTGAGCGATGTTCCCATCGCCGCTTTCCTCAGCGCCGGACTCGATTCCTCCAGCATCGTTGCAGCGATGTCGCGGAAGCAGTCTGTCCGCACTTATACCATCACATTTCCCGCAAAATACCGCGTGGGCGAGTCCACCATCGATGATCCCAGCGTTCCGCAACGCCTTGCTCAGAAACTCGGCTGTGAGCACCACGAAATCATGGTTGAACCCGATGTGGTCAGCCTGTTGCCCAGTCTTACTTGGCACATGGACGAACCCACAGCCGATCCCGCCATCATCACGGCGTATCTGGTCTGCCGCGAAGCTCGAAAACAGGCAACAGTGCTTTTATCTGGAGTGGGTGGCGACGAGATTTTCGCCGGATATCGTAAGCATGTTGCTCACGCATGGGCAGAAGAATATAGGCGCGTGCCCGCCTTTGCCCGCTCAACAATGGAATATGCGCTGCTTGCCTTGCCGTCTATGCGCGGAACCTCCATGAAAGGATCGGTCCGCCTGGCTAAAAAAATGGCGCGTAGCGCCGCCCTCAGCCCGTCCGAAGCTTTCATCCGCAACGGTACTTATCTTGATGCGCAACAAAAGGCCGATCTATATGCTCCAACAGCGTTGCCGGCCTGGAACGGGAGGTGCATCTCCCGACATCAAGCTGCGTTCGATAAAATGCGGCATGCGGACTTCCTCAACCAGATGCTCTACCTCGACACGAAGATTTTTATGCCGACGCTCAATTTGACCTACAACGACAAAATGAGCATGGCATCCTCGGTTGAAGTCCGGGTTCCTTTTCTGGATCGCGAACTCGCCGAATTTGTTGCCTGGAACGTTCACCCCGAGTCGAAATTAAAAGGAAAATGGCGCCCGGTAACCAAGCACATCTTCCGCGAAGCCATGCGTGACATGCTGCCCGACGAGGTTTTGCGCCAGCCGAAGGCAGGTTTCGCAGCTCCCGTAGACTACTGGTTGGCGCACGATTTGCGCCCCATGGTCGACGATCTGCTGTCGGAAACTCAGATCCGCAAGCGCAGGCTCTTTCGCCCGGAAGCGGTGCGGCGCTACATCGACGAGCAGCGCCAGGGCATGCAGGACTGGTCGATGCAGATCTGGCAGTTCCTGACGCTCGAAATCTGGATGCAACTTTTTCTCGATGGCGGAGCACGTTCGTTTGCGCAACGACAGATAAATGCCGACCAATTGACGGTCGCTTGATCGTTCGCCGCACGAGAGGCAGCTCGTCCCAGCGCAGATCCACAGATCCAGGTCCATGTCTAATGACCAGTTCACCGTCCAATTCCAAGGGCAAAGTTGGGAAGCAGAGAGCCACTCGCGCACTGATCGAGGCGAGCGGCTTGCTCCGAGCGCCTCAACGCCTGGTCCCTCTTGTTTCGAAGATTGCTTCCGACAGGCTGCACACGGTGTTCGAATATCGCCATCTCTATACCTACGCGGTCACGTCGATTCCGACCGCGCAAGCGCTGCAAGCCGTCATTGGCTGGATTCTCCGCGCCCAGCGGCCCGATGGAGGCGTCGCTGCGTACTACAGTCTCCTTACCGGATACTCCGAGTCGTATCCCGAGGTGACTGGCTACCTCGTTCCAACGTTGTACGATTTTGCCCACGCGACTGGCGATTCTGCCGCGGCTGATGCCACTCAAAATGCCACCCGTTGGCTGCTCTCCCTGCAGATGCCGTCGGGTGCTTTTCCCGCAGGCCTTCACGGCACTGGCGCCGAAGCCCAGCCCTCCGTATTCAATACCGGCCAGATTTTGCAGGGACTCGTTCGAGCCTACGTCGAAACCCGAGACCCGAAGATTCTCGAAAGAGCCTCCGCAGCCGGCGATTGGTTAGCTACCGTTCAAAACGATGCGGGCTTCTGGTCCGGTCCCGCCGCCTATCAAGGCCTGGCTCATACTTATTACAGTATGGTTTCGTGGTCCCTTGCCGAGTTGGCTGCCTCATCCAACACTCCACGTCATGGTTCGGCAGCCGATCGCAACATCGACTGGGTGCTCGGGCATCTCCGACCGAGCGGCTGGTTTGACGGCATCAACCTTGAGGGACATCCGATCTACCTGCACTTTATTGCTTACGTAATCCAAGGCGTTCTCGAGTGCGGTATCTTGCGCCGCCGCGACGATGTCATCCAGGCCGCCGCGAAGTCAGCTTGGGCGCTGCTGCGCAAGTTTGAAACTCACAAGCGATTGTTCGGTACCTACGAACCAGATTTTCGCGGTGGACAAAAATTCTCGTGTCTTACCGGAAATGCGCAGATGGCCTGCGTATGGCTGCGTCTGTTTGAGGTCACGAGCGATTTGCGCTATCTCAACGCCGCTCTCAAGATGAACGAGATGCTCAAGCAATCTCTTCCGAGCAACGGTCGACGCGAAATTGACGGAGGCGTCGCCGGATCGTACCCTATTTGGGGCGCGTATCAGCCGTTCAGATTCATCAGTTGGGGATGCAAGTTCTTGGCCGACGCCCTCCTGCTCGAGCAGCGTCTTATGCGCAAACTCGAGGCCGTGGAATGCGCGTAGTAATCCTCTGTTCCAGTCCCTACAGCGAGACCGGTTGTGCCGTCGCCGCTCGGCTCGCCATGCTCGGCCACGTTCCGGTCGGTGCGCTAACCTTGCCGTCCTGGGAGCCCAGAACTCTGTTGCGCAAACTCGGGCAATGGGGATTACGCGATTCCCTTCGCTACGCCGCTGCCAAACTGTCCCCCGGTCGCTCCACCAGCGCTGAGCAGGTGCGAAATCCCTATCTTGAGGCTTCGCTACAGCGCGGGAATGGAGTGTTCCGCAACCTGCGTGAAGTGGCGAACGTTTATGGATTCCCGGCAGCGACTTGCCATGATCAGAACTCGCCCCAGGCAGTCGCACAGCTCAAACAGTGGTCGCCGGATGTTGCCATCTTCACCGGCGGAAACATTCTGCGCTCGGAAATCCTCAAAGTCCCTCGACTCGGCGTAGTAAATTCGCATCTTGCTCGACTTCCCGAAATTCGCGGTATGAGTAGTCCCGAATGGTCGATTTTGTGCGACGTCCCTCTAGGCATCACAATTCATTTTATGGACAACGGCATTGATACCGGTCCGATCCTTCTCCGCCGCGATTTCGCGCGTCCTGACGCGTGCGATTCCTTCACCGACCTTCGCAATCGAATGATCGCCGATGGGATCGAATTAGTCGCCGAGGCCGTCGCCCGACTTGAAAGCGGGCAACTTGTCGCGCAGCACCAACCCGCTACGAAAAAAGACACCCAGTATTTCGTCATGCACGAAAGGTTGAAAGTTGTCGCCGCATGCCGGATGAATCAACCCCGGCTCAGTCCCGTTCCTGGCGCGGGTAAGAGCTCAGGTGGCCACGATGGGTAAACTCGGCACCCTCTTGCAGATTGGCCGAACCTTTGGCGCGCACGGTGGCCTCCAGCGCCTGAACTACGAGACTCAACGCGCCAGCGGACTGATGCTGCGCCGCATGCAGTCGGTTCGTGGTTGGGACGCATGGGCGCTGGAGCGCATCGCCCCCAACCGTTCGCCGGAAGACCTTCTCGGCAATCGCCGCGACGGGGGGCGCCCTTTTTTCTTTTCCGATTCGCGTGCATTGGCGCCCGAACTTAAGCAAACGCTCGCAGCCCATGAAGAATCACTCGTTGCCGAGGCGAACGGAATTCTTGAAGGGAGCCTGCCCTTTTTCGGCCGACTTTCCTTGGCCTGTGGTTTTCCTCCCCGTTGGTTCCACAATCCCGTTACCCGACAAATCGTTTCGCCGCAGCGCCCGTGGACCAAAATGCGATTTGCGTCGGGCTCCGCTCCGGACGACTACGGCGATCTCAAGTTCATCCTCGAACCCTCCCGATTTCTCTTCGCCTACCCGCTGGCTCGTGCCTACGCCGTCACTGGCGACGAACGCTTTCCGGAAGGCTTCTGGAGCGCGGTTGAGAACTGGGCCGTCAGCAGTCCTCCGATGTCCGGTCCGCTTTGGATATGCGGACAGGAGTCCTCGCTACGAATTTTGGCATGGTCCTTTGCTCTTCACGCTTTCCTGTATTCCCCTTCCACCACGGCGCCGCGCACAGCCTTGCTGTTTTCGTTGATTGCCGCGCACGGCTGGCGGACCATGCAGACGCTCGGTTATGCCCGCTCCCAACGCAGCAATCATCTGGTCAGCGAAGCGGCCGGCCTGTGGACTGCCGGAACCCTCTTCCCCGAACTGAGCGACGCTTCCAACTGGCAGAAAAAAGGCGCTCTGCTTTTGCGCGAAGCAGTACTCGACCAGATCACACCCGATGGCTCGTATCTTCAGGATTCCTTCAACTACCAACGAATGGTTCTTCACCAATTGCTTTGGACCATCCGTCTCGCCGAAATCTACGAAATCGAGCTCGACTCGCAGATTCGCTCGCGGACTATCGCGGCCTTCGACTTTATCCAGCGTTTCGTCGATGCCTCTTCCGGGCACGCCCCGAATCACGGTTCGAACGATGGCAGCCACATCCTACCCCTGTCGGCGTGCGACTATGGCGACTTTCGTCCGCTGCTCCGGCTCGGTAGCACGGTTCTCAGTCGTCCGGTCGAACTCCAACCCGGACCTTGGGATGAACTCGCGCTATGGCTTTGCGGAAAGTCCTTGCAATCAGAGCACTCCGAATTCACCAACTCGGCTTCTTGCACGTCCGGCTATTACCGCATCGGAACTAGAAACACATGGGCGTTCGTCCGCGCCGGACGCTACACTCGACGCCCGTTTCAAGCTGATCAACTGCATGTCGACTTGTGGCGGCGCGGCTTCAACCTGGCACGCGACGCCGGCACATATCTGTACAACGGCGAGCCTCCTTGGAATAACGGGCTTGCGCGCACGGCGGTTCACAACACCGTCACCGTCGATCGCCGCGATCAAATGCGTCGCGCTGGCCGCTTTCTCTGGCTCGATTGGGCTCAGGCATCCGGCCAGTCTTCGCCCACCAACGCGAACCTTCCCCAGGCGTTCCAAGGACAACACAACGGCTACCGAAAACTCGGAGTAACGCATCGGCGCAGCGTCCACTGCGTAGCCGAAGACGCCTGGGTCATCGTCGATGATTTGTCCGGCGCTGGCCATCACAAGTTGCGCCTGCACTGGCTTCTACCTGACCTTCCGTTCGAAGTGAGTGCCGGTTCGCCGTTCTGCTTGACCCTTTCTTCTGAAGCGACACGTTTTCGCTACAACGTTTTGTGCAGCACTTCCGGCAACGGTGCCATTGTCCGCGGCGGCAAGATTGTTTGGGGAAACTTCGGAAATCCAAATGGGCGCTCTGATCAAAACGAACAAAACCGACACGAAGACGAGAAGCTCTTAGGCTGGGAATCGCCCACTTACGGCGAGCTTCGTCCTGCACTTTCTCTTGTCTACACCGTCCAGTCGCCCCTGCCCGTACGCATCGTCTCGATGATCCTCGCCGACCATGCGCTGCAACTCGAACAACGCGAGGGCGATTTGACTTTGTCGCGTGCCGGGTCGCAAGTGTATCGAGTCAGCCTAAGTCCCGAGGAAACTCTGAAACGAAATGTCTAGCCATCGTACAATTGCGCATGTCGCCCGTTCTATCTGCGACGCTCTTCTAAAACCAACATGAAACAGCTTCTCCAACACGTGAGCGGTGGCGAGATTGAAGTGGCGGATGTTCCCGCTCCCAAATTACTTGCGGGTTGTGTCCTGGTCCGCACGGCCGCTTCTTTAGTTTCAGTCGGCACCGAGCGCGCCTCCTCGGACTTCGCCCGTAAGAACCTTTTACAGAAGGCCAGGATGCGTCCCGACCTGGTCCGCGAAGTCTGGAACAAGATGCGCCGGGATGGCGTGGTCTCGACAATCGGTGCAGTCCGCACTCGAATGGATCAGCCCAGCGCCCCCGGCTATAGCAGCGCCGGAACCGTGGTCGCGGTCGGAGAAGGCGTTACCGATATATGCCCCGGCGATCGCGTCGCCTGCGCTGGTGCAGGTCACGCCGTCCACGCCGAATTTGCCTGTATCCCCCGTTTGTTGCTGGCGCGGATTCCCTCGAGCTCGGGGTCGAAGCCGGAAGTCAGCTTTGAGCATGCTGCCGCCACCACCGTCGGTGCGGTCGCGCTGCACGGAGTGCGCCTCGCTGACGTCAAGTTGGGCGACATTGTTGGTGTTATCGGACTCGGTCTCCTCGGACAATTGACAGTTCAGATTCTCAAAGCCGCCGGTTGCCGCGTTGTTGGCATGGACATCGACCCAGGACGAGTCGAACTCGCGCTCAGACTCGGTGCCGACGCCGTCGCGACTTCCTCTGTCGCATTCTCCGAGGCTTGCCGGGTACAGTCCGCTGGCCGTGGCGTAGACGCCGTGTTGATTACGGCGCAAACCGGCAGCAGCGATCCCGTCAATTTAGCCGCTGAAGTGGCCCGCGATCGCGCTGTCATCGTCGCCGTCGGCACTGTCGGTATGGAACTCGAGCGACGGACCTTCTACGAAAAAGAACTCGACTTCCGCGTCTCCCGTTCGTACGGCCCCGGACGATATGACTCCGCCTACGAACAGAAGGGCGTGGACTACCCCATTGGCTATGTGCGCTGGACGGAAACTCGCAACATGGACGCTTTTCTCCAGTTGCTCGCTGACTCGAAAGTGAATGTGGGCGCCTTGATTACCCACAAGTTTCCGATCGAACGCGCACAATTAGGCTACGATCTTATTGCGGGGAAATCTGACGAGCGTTTTCTGGGAGTTCTGATCACGTACCCGGCCGCGACGGACGAAACTCCTCGTCTCACAATCGAAATGCCCGGGAAGGGAAGATTCAATTCCCCCCGCGGTTCGACATCCGTTGCTGTCGGACTATTGGGTGCCGGTGGTTTTGCCATCAGCACGCTATTGCCGGCGATCAAACGAAGTGGTGGCACCTCGTTGGTAGGTGTATGCGCCGCCAACGGCTCCCACGCCCGGCACGCCGCACAGAAGTTCGGATTTCAGCGCAGCACGACCGATGAAACCACTCTGCTCGCCGATCCCGCGATCAACACGGTCGTGATTGCTACCCGCCACCACCTGCACGCCCGTCAGACAGTAGCGGCGCTGAAATCCGGGAAGCACGTTTTCTGTGAGAAGCCCTTGTGCCTGAACGACGACGAATTGCGCGACATCGCTCGCGTCTATCGAAACCAGCCAGCAGACGACAAATCGATTCTTATGGTCGGTTTCAATCGCAGGTTCGCACCCCTCGCTATTCAGCTAAGAAGTTTTCTTCGAAACATCCATGAGCCTCTAGCGCTCAACTATCGCGTTAACGCCGGTTTCATCCCCGCCGAACACTGGCTGAATGATCCCGAGCAAGGAGGAGGTCGCATCATCGGCGAAGTCTGTCATTTTGTCGACTTCCTAACCTTTCTCGTGGGCGCGCCGCCGGTTGAGGTGCAGTCCCGGAGCCTCGCCAATCCCGGAAAATACAGCAACGATAACGTGATCAGTTCGCTCAGCTTTGCCGACGGATCGCAGGGCACCATCAGCTATTTGGCCAACGGCGACAAGTCCTATTCGAAGGAGCGAGTCGAAGTCTTGGGTGGCGGCGCCGTCGCAGTGCTTGAGGAT
Organism: uncultured Acidobacteriaceae bacterium; assembly: GCA_963846085.1. Classification (GTDB taxonomy): domain Bacteria; phylum Acidobacteriota; class Terriglobia; order Terriglobales; family Acidobacteriaceae; genus Acidiflorens. The sequence goes on from CAWJUN010000002.1 coordinate 498,027, forward strand.
TTCCGCAAGCTTGAACTTGTCAGCGGAGGACGGAAACGACTTTCTCAATCCCGGTGGCGCCAGGACAAAGGTCATCGCAGCGAGTGGCAAGCATTTTCGGCCGCCATTCGCGCCGGAGAAGATTCGCCGATCCCTTTCGAACAGATCGTAACTACGATGCTGGCTACATTTGCCCTGGACGAGTCGCGAGCCACCGGTCAGTCCCTGTCGGTCGGAGAACCGCGTGACATCGTTTAGAGGAATCTCGCTTCACGTCAAGAGGGATTTCAGTTCTCAGACATTTTCTCTGCAAATTCTTTCGAGAGCCTTGTGAAAATTCTCTACGTTTCCCAATATTTTCCGCCAGAAATGGGAGCGCCCGCGGCGCGCGCCTCCGAACTTTCTCGCCATTGGGCGCGGATGGGCCACGACGTGACTGTCCTGACCGGATTCCCCAACCATCCCACTGGCGTTGTCCCCCTCGAGTGGCGTCCACGGTTGCATCGCCTGCGCTATAACGAAACCGTCGATTGCGTCCGCGTTGTTCGCACGTGGTTGTGGCCATTACCCAACCGGAAAGCACACGAACGGATCCGCAACTATCTCTCGTTCTGCATTTCAGCCGCAATCAGCGGTTTAACCCTGAGCAAGCCCGACGTCATCATTGCCACGTCTCCCCAACTACTCTGCGCTCTTTCGGGCTGGTGGTTGGCATTCTGGAAACGCGTCCCATTCATATTCGAAGTTCGCGACCTTTGGCCGGAGTCGCTCGCAGCCGTCGGCGCAGGCAGCGAAGGCACTTTGCTCCATCGCATCTTAGGTGCGATTGCCGGATTTCTCTATCGACACGCAGACCGCATCGTTGTTGTGACGCCCGCCTTCAAGAACCACTTGATCCGTTACTGGAACGTGCCCGGCGAGAAAATCTCGATTGTCGAGAATGGTGTGGAAACCGATCTTTTTGTTCCCGACTCTTCTGCTTTGAAACTCCGTCGTCAGATGGGTCTCGAAGGTCGCTTTCTGATTTGTTACATCGGAACTATGGGCAACGCGCATGGGCTCGACACTCTCCTCGCCGCCGCCGAAGAACTGCGGACTTCGATGCCAAACGCAATGTTCTTACTGATTGGGGAGGGAGCGGAAAAACAACGGATCGTGGAACTCGCGACCTCCCGCAGACTTGCCAACCTTCAATTCCTTGGCCAGCAACCCCGAGAGCAGATTCCCGCGTATGTCTCGGCGGCCGATCTATGCCTCGTGATGTTGAAGAAAACCGAGCTCTTCAAGACCGTCATTCCCACGAAGCTTCTCGAATACATGGCGTGCGAATGTCCGGTAATCGTCGCGGTCGATGGTCAAGCCCGCCAGATTATCGAGGAAGCCGACGCCGGCGTCTTTGTAGAGCCGGAGAATCACAGCGCTCTCGCCAAGGCGGTCATTAATTTGGCACAAGACCCGAAGCGCAGACGCAGAATGGGGACGAACGGTCGGCAGTATATCGTCAACAGACTATCGCGCAAGAAAACTGCGCGAGACTACATCACTGTCCTGCAAGAGATGGACGTCAAAGCCGCAGACCGAAGTTAGCAAGCCAGAAGTCATAAGCCCAGCAGCGAGATTCGAGATTAATGAATCGCCACCACCGCCAGAGCAGTTGACACCGCCACTGCGGCATCGCCCGTCCGATACACCGCCGCTTTGCCTGCGCTTCCTGGGATGAACAACACGTCGCCTTTTACCAAAGCCAAGTCCGGGGCCTTGGCGTAAAGAACCTTCTTTAGATTGACCGGAATCTCCTGCACCCCATTCGGAGTCTGCCTAAGGATCTTTGTTTTATTCAGTGCCGACGTCCGAGTCCCCCCGCCCGCCAGCGCCAGCGCCTTGAGAACGGTTAGAGCGTTATCTTCAATCAGAAACCCGCTCGGATGGTTTACGTCGCCCACGACATAAACAATCCCGGCGCGCGAAACGATGATCATATCCCCAGGCTGAACCTCGACATTGTTCTTCGTGTCGTCCGCGAAGTTTGCCGATAGCTCAAGCACAACCTTTTGGTCCGTATCTCCATCTCCGCGATGCTCGATGGTAACGCTTCGTCCGGCCTTCTCCGTCAATCCCCCTGCCGCCGAAATAAAATCAAAAAGCCTTCGTTCCCCAATCGCAGGGTACGGTCCCGGGCGGTTCACCTCTCCCACCACCGTCACAGCCTGCGAAGCCGATTCGTCCACAAAAATCGACACGTGCGGACCCCGGACGAAGCCTCCGTCCTCCAGTCGCTTTTGGATCAATTCTTGCGCTTCATCCGTCGTCAGATCGGCAACATGAACGTAATCAATCAGCGGCAGGTAGAGATCTCCGGACCCGCTGACACGCTCCTTGGTCGATAGATCGGGAACTCCGAACACGCTGATCTCGACCAAATCGCCAGCGCCAAGCTTTACGTTTGAATTAGCCAGCAGATGAGACGATTGGAGCGGAGCTGAATCCTTCCCCGTGGACGCTTGCGGAGTTTCTCCCCCGACCGGGGTTTGAGCCGCTAGGGAAAGGCTGCAGAACCCAAACAACAACACGCTCAAGCTTGGAAAGAGAAACCGGCGACTCCGCCAGGACATATCGTAAGGCTCCTGAATTTGGGGCGTGCGTCGAGTCTAACACGTAATCTTCTCGGATTGGCCCCGCCGCTTCGCTTCGGGTCCCCCCCCGACTCTGCCTGATCTCCGCCGTCCAGGGCGGCTCAAGCGCCGCGTCCAATTTCCTCTACATTGGAGTTGGGGTGTGGAGAATAGAGTTATAATTTCGAAAATCTCTCAACCTGAAATTCTACGTCCGTGCGATGGGCCGCTCTCAGCCGAGGACAACCGTGAAACCAGAGGTACCAGCTCCGGAACCGTTGCTCCGGCGCTTCATGCCTGAGCTTGACGTGCTGCGCGGCATTGCCGTTCTCGGCGTCCTCTTTTACCACGGATTTCGCGCGGAATTCGGGGACTTACCCTTCACCGGACTCCGCCGAGCCGTTGTGATGTCAACTCAGCCAGGAGCCCTCGGAGTAAACCTCTTCTTTGTTCTCTCAGGGTTTCTAATCACTGGAATTCTTCTCGACTCCCAGCATCGGCCCGACTATTACCGCCGTTTCTACGCGCGCCGTGCGCTTCGAATTCTTCCCGCCTATTACTCGCTTCTCATCCTTTTGGTCTTGCTCCATCAGGCCTCTCTCGCGTTTGTCGGACTCAGTTTCATTTATCTCTCGAATGTCACCGGCTTTTTCGGGGTCGCTATGGACTATCACCCGCTCTGGTCTCTCGCAGTCGAAGAGCACTACTACATCGTCTGGCCCTCAGTTGTACGTAAGTTAAAAGCTCGTTATCTCGCGATGTTCTTGCTGGGTATCTGCGTCCTTGTGCCCGTCGTCCGCGCCGTTGCCTTCCACTATGGCCACTTGGAAGGCGGAGAATGGTACACATGGTTTACGGCTGACGGTCTCGCCGCCGGCAGCCTGTTAGCAATTGCTCTCCGAACCTCGATTACCCGGGCGCAGGCAACAGTCGTTGCCGCAACTCTCCTGGGGACGGCGACCGTAGCCATGGTTTTGGGCGCCCCCTTTGGCATGCTCTCCCGTTTGAGGCCGCTCGGTGCAAGTCTGCAACTTACCGTCGTCGACGCTTTCTTTGCCGGTCTTCTTCTCCTCTTCCTCATACTCGGCAGCGGTTCAGGAAGGCGCTTCGTTAATGGTTCCATCCTGCAATTCTTCGGTTACATCAGCTACGGTCTCTACCTCGTCCATCCCCTGATCTTTCGCCTTTACGATAAGTTCACACGAATGTTCTGGCCAAAGCTGCAACCCTCAGTCTTGCACTTCGACTTGATCGTGTTTCGCTTCGTCGTCGGTGCCGCCATTGCCATTGGTGTATCGCATCTTTCCCGAAAGTATTATGAAGAATGGTTTCTGCGCCTGAAGGATCGTCTCGCCCCTCCACCTCCCGATTCGACCGAGAAAGTGGTAACAGCTCCTCCGGTTTCAGTCCCCGCCGTAGAGGCTTCCGAGGCTTCCTGACTTCGCCCGTGACGCAGTTGATATACTTTTTTCGGCGAGCGCGGGTCCTTTCCCCACGATGCCTTCCAACATGACGAAGATGAAGCTGGCGGAAGCTCTTAAAATTGTTCGCTCCGCCTCGTCCAACGCTTCACCTCTCCCAGTTGCTCTGCTATGCGGCTTTACCCCTCTGCATCTGGAAACATTTCTTCACGCACAACTCCGCACGCTGTTCCCCGGCCGTGCCCCCCTCATCCAGACCGGTCTATACGGTGACTTGACTGGGAACCTGCGCCGCGCAGCAACTGTTTCCGCCGCCGTAGTCGTCATCGAATGGGCTGATCTCGATCCGCGACTTGGCTTGCGTCGTCTAGGCGGATGGGAGCCCGCGCAATTCCAGGACATTTTGGCCGAAGTCAATCGCAGTTGTGAGCTTCTCCAAAGCGGTATCGAAACGCTCGCGCAAAACATTCCGATCGCCGTCTCGTTGCCCACCTTGCCGCTCGTTCCCATTGCCTTTACACCCTTGTCGCGCGCCAGTCACTTCACCCTCGAACTGCGCAGTCGAGTCGCCTCCCTGGGTGCCGCACTCTCTCTCATTCCCGGGATCCGGCTTGTCGATCCGCAGCGTCTGGATGTACTCTCACCGACCAACCGCCTCGCTGTTAACTCAGACCTCTCTTCCGGTTTTCCCTATACCCTGTCTCACGCCTCAGCGCTCGCCGAAGTTTTGGCCGAACTAGTTGTGAATCGACAACCGAAGAAGGGCATCATCACCGATCTCGACGACACTCTCTGGCGTGGTATTCTCGGCGAGGTCGGAGTGCAAGGCATCTCCTGGGATCTGGACCATCACAGCCAGATTCACGGCTTGTATCAGCAACTGCTTCGCTCCTTGGCTGTATCCGGAACTTTGATCGCCGTTGCCAGCAAGAATGAACATTCCCTGGTACAACAAGCGTTTGGCGTGAGAGATCTAATTCTACGAGAGACTGACATTTTCCCTTTCGAAGTCCACTGGGGCGCCAAGTCTGAATCCGTAGCCCGTATCCTTGCGGCTTGGAATATCTCTGCCGCCGATGTCGTCTGCGTCGACGACAGTGCCATGGATTTAGCCGAGATCAAATCGGCTCACCCCGAGGTCGAATGTCTCCCGTTTCCCAGCCGAGATCCCCAAGCCGCCTACGAACTCCAGGAGCGCCTGCGCGACCTGTTCGGTAAGGACCGGATTTCCCACGAAGATGGTCTTCGATCCGCAAGTCTGCGCGCCAATGCCGAGTTAGGGCAACACCTCGCCGAAGCGCGGTTGGTTTCATCCCATGCTTCCCATGATTTTCTCCGGCAACTCGACGGCCACCTGGCTCTTTCCTTAAAGAAGCAGCCATTCGATTCCCGGTCGTTAGAGTTGGTCAACAAGACCAACCAGTTCAATCTGAACGGCCGCCGTTTTCAAGAAACGGAATGGAAAAATTGGCTGGATTTGCCCGACACCGTCGTCGCCGCAGCCTGTTATCGCGACAAATATGGCCCTCTGGGTGAAATCGCCGTGATCGCCGGTGATCTGAAAAACGGCGGATCCTCTGGATCGCGTATTTTGTGCATCCGCACCTGGGTCATGAGTTGCCGCGCCTTTTCACGTTTGATCGAATATGAATGCCTGCGTTGGCTTTTTTCCAAGCTTGATATAGAGGAACTTGAGTTCGATTTTTTGCCAACTGCCCGCAATACTCTCATGCAAAATTTCCTCCAGCGGCTTTGCAACGCGCCCCCACAGCCGTGTTATCGCTTGTCGCGAAATCAATTTGTCGAGAGTTATCCCGCTTCCAGCCTTTCCATCGAGGAAATCGTTTGATGCCTGACCTAGAGAGCCGCCTCGTCAATTGCTTCGCAATGGCTTTCCCACACCTCAGTCCGCGGGAAATTCCCTCGGCCTCCGCTGGTTCGCTCGCCAGTTGGGACTCGCTCGCCGGAATCACGTTAATCTCCCTCATCGAAGAAGAATTCGGCGTCAGCATTCCACCCGACGATGTTCCCGATCTTGTCTCCTTCGAATTGGTTCTCGATTATCTGAAAAGACTCCCTGGGAAGGCCGGAAAGTGACGCCGTCTCCCAAAATCCTCGGCGCCGCCGAACTACACGTTGGGCTCGCCGCCGAGTACGAGCGCGAGATTGCGGAGTCCGATGTGCTCGAGTTCGCTGCCAACTCCGGAGACTTCAATCCTCTCCATGTGGATTCCGTCTTTGCCCAGCACAGTAGGTACGCGGCGCGCATTGTTCACGGCGCCTTTCAGGTCGGCTTAGCCTCAGCTCTGATTGGCATGCACTTGCCTGGACGCGATGTTCTTCTTGGCTCGGTCAACGCGCGATTTTTGTCGCCGCTCTTCTTTCCCTGTCGCGTGCGGGTTTCTGGAGAAGTCACGTCGTGGAACATTGTCACTCGCGCCGGAAGTCTTAGGGTCACCATCAGCGACTCGGCTTCCCAAGCCCCTGTTTCCGAGATCACCATGGCGTTCACCCTTCAAGACGACAGTGCCGGACGCCAAAGCCGCCAATCCTCTCCACAGCCGGCCTCAGTCGAAACCTCGTTCTCTGCGGATAGAAAAATTGTCGTTCTCACTGGAGCCTCGGGTGGAGTTGGCTCTGCTCTGCTCAGATCATTGACCATGGAGTTTTCTGTTATCGCCCTCACTCATCGTCATCCGCTGCAAGAAAAACTGCCGCACGTCGTGGAAGTGCAAGCCGACATGAGCGCTCCCGGATGGGAAAACTCAATCGCCGAACGACTGGCTGGTCATCCTCTATACGGAATCGTCCATTGCGCGTGGGCGGGAATGCCCAAGGGCGGACTGCTGCACAGCGATCCCCGCCTCATTGAGCAACAATTAGCCTGCGGAACTTCGCAAGTAGTGCGATTGGCGCGTTTCTTGTTCGATCTTGTCGGTGCCAATGGCGGCCGAATCGTCGCACTTGGCTCGGCGGCGGGCCACCACAAACCGGCGCTCGCTCTCGGCGCTTACTCTCTCGCCAAATCAGCCATGGAAGATACGCTCCGTCTTTTAGCCCCTGAGTTAGCTCGCCGGAAAATTTGCATCAACGCCGTCTGTCCCACTTTTGTGGCCGCTGGTATGAACGCGCATGCCGACGACCTCCAGATCAAGCGCGAGAAAGCATTTGTCCCCTTGGGCCGGGTTTGCGAGACGCAAGACATCCTTGGTGCGGTTCGCTTTCTTCTGTCCCCCGACGCCTCGTTCATCTCGGGACAGTCGATGATGCTTTCGGGAGCCCAGTTGTAATGTACCTTTAGCTCCTAATTTCGGAATGAAGCCGGGTTCGACGCTAACTGAACTAGGAACTTAAGGCAAAATGCTGCAAAAAGGCAAAGGTCTTCAACTTCGCGAGATCACCTCGGCTGACCTCGAAGAGATCGCTCGATTCATCCTTCGCATTTCCGGTTCAGACACAGTTCTGCCGCAGGCCGTGAAACGCCTTTCGTGGATCTTGCTGCAAAACCCCGCACGCGAACCAAGCGACCCGCTCGGCTGGTTCCTCCGCGACGCGTCCGGATCGGTCGTCGGCTGTATGGGTTGCGCCCCGCAATCATTTTGCTTTAACCAGAAGACCTTCACGATGATGATGGCCAATTCCTTTTACGTCGACGATCGATATCGAGGAAGCGGAGCATCCATCTTCCTCAAGTACTTGCAACTTGGCCGCAAGTACCCTCTATTCGTTAGTTCTGCCAACCCGACCGTCGCCGAACTGTGGCAGAAACTCGGTGGTAGGGCCCTGGGAAACTCAGACCATGAAGTTTTCCGCATTCTGCGCTGGCCACCGCTACTCGCGGAAGGCGTCTATCGCAAAACTTCGAATCGTCATGCGGCGAATTTCCTGGCCGCTTTTTTATCCCCTTTGCTCGGGGTGCGGCGCCAGTTACTCCCCGGCATGGTTCAAGGAAAACTCTCGCCGATCGACAGCCCTGAAGATGCCGCTCGTATCTGTGCGAAACACCACAGTGACAAAATCACCAGCTGCCGCGATACTCCGTATCTCAAATGGCGTTATTCCTCGCACTGTTTTTCGGATACTCGTCTGTTTTCCTACAGTCCGAACTCCGCCGAAAACCAGGCATTCATGATCGGAGTTCGGTTACAACATCGAGGATACAAACAGCAGATCAGAACACTGCAAGTCTTGGACGTCTGGAGTGAGCCCGATCCTACAATGTATCTCGCGATCGCAGACCATCTCTGTCGCCAATACTCTCAACAAATTGATATGCTCGCCTTCCGCTGTCTCGATCCGACTCAACAGCATTTCCTAACGAACCATGGCTTCCAAGTCCGTTCGTTTTCCGCACCTATCGCCTGGTGCATCGACAAATCGGAATTGCTACCGGCGAAAAGTTGGTATTTCGTGCCGGCAGACGGAGACATGTTCTTGTGAGGAATTCGTTTGGCCGCTAAAACCATCCTTCGTTCAGCTTTAATTAGAACCGCCGCCATGTTTCGTGTGGACGAGTTTGCGCTCAGCTTGCGGCGCTATCTCGTTCACCTCGGTCAGTCTCCAAGCGTGTTGGTGGTCGAAATGCACGAGACCCCCGAACGCGATGAGCCCCTTCTGCGCCAGCAATTGGAGTGGGTCGCGCGACATTTCACTTTGGTCGACTTGGCCACCTTTGCTGAACTATGGCAACTGTATCGCGCCAACCCGCGTTCATGGAGTAAACCGCCCGTTCTGTTCACCTTCGACGACGGCCGGCGTAACAACTACACCGTCGCCGCCCGTGTGCTCGAGTCGTTCGGAACCCGCGGCCTCTTCTTTGTCGTTCCGCAGTTTATTCAATGCACTCCTCAAGAAGCACGCCAGTTCTACTATTCGCGCATCGATACCCGAAATCTTCCGCCGACTCTCCCAGAAGACGAAATCCTTCCCATGACGCCCGAGCAGATAGCGGATCTCGCGCGTCGCGGGCACTCGATTGGCAACCATACCTACTCCCATGTAAATCTCGCGACAGTACCCGAATCTCAGTTACACCATGAAATTGTCGAGAGCGCCGCGCAAATCTCCCGATGGACGAGCCAGCCTGTAGACGCCTTTGCCTGGACTTTCTCCTGGGACTCGATTACTCCGTCGGCGTGGCAGCTCGTTCAGCAGCATCATCGCTTCTGTTTCGCGCCGTGCCCGGGTTCCATCGATTGTCTTTCTGACACTTATTCTCTGATCTGGCGCACAGAAGTCGAGGTCGCGTATTCGCCTTCGGATTATCGTTTCATGTATGCAGGCCTCGCGGACCCTCTGTGGCGTCATAGGCGAGATCGGCTGCGATCGATCGTCGGAAATACTCGCACCCCGAGATAAACGGGGTCGACCCAGTCCTCTGATAAAATCTTCGTGAAAATTTCTCCGTAGATCGCCACGCGGCCCTCGCGCGACTAACACTCCCACGACTAACGGTAGTTAACTGGAAAATTTCTAGAGTCCAGTTGCCCAGTGGGTGCCTCCGGTTGTATAGTTTCTGAAAATCAAACTTTGATCCATCACATTCGCCACTGAATGGGGAAACTCCGTCTGATCGACGTGACTGGAACTTCCGCACACCGAAGCATTACTAAGCTGGATATCTCAGCCGGAAGGGAGTTCGGAATTTGACGTTCCTGTTTTTTGCTTTATTTGCTTTCTCCCTCGCTCTCTCGTTCGTAGCCACCCGCGAAGTTCGAGATTTGGCGACGCGCCGAGGCTGGGTTTCGCCCGCACGAGGCGGACGGCACGTTCATCAATCCCCGCTCCCCCGTTTAGGTGGCGTAGCGATCTTCCTCGCTTTTTCCGTTAGCTTGAGCCTGTGGCTCGGCCTCTCCCTCATCTTCCCCCGTCTGGTCGCCGGACTTGCCCCGGCGATGCTCCTGCGAATTTATGTTCCCGCCTGTCTGATTTTTTGTCTTGGCATTTATGACGATCTTCGCGGGGCGGGTCCCTATCTTAAGTTTTCTGTGCAGGCGATTGCTGCGATCATGCTCTTCGCCGGCGGGATGCGTGTTCTCGACTTGCCCCTGATTTTCGGTTCTCGCTCTCTGCCACTCTTCGTTGGATTGCCCCTCACGGTGCTGTGGGTCGTCGCCGTCACCAACGCCTTCAATCTCATCGACGGTCTGGATGGGTTAGCCGCCGGATCCGCTCTGTTTTCGACAATGGTGTTCTTTGTCGTCTCGCTCGTTACTCAATCCTGGCTCGGATCCTTGATGAGCGTGACCCTTGCCGGAGCGATCCTCGGGTTCCTTCGCTTCAATTTCAATCCCGCGACGATTTTTTTGGGTGACTCAGGCAGCCTTTTTATCGGCTTCATGCTCAGCGCGTTGGCACTCGCTGGAGCTCAGAAGGCGCCGACCTTTGTGGCTGTCGCCATTCCCGTGGTTTCGTTCGGATTGCCGATTCTGGAAACAATGCTCTCGATCGTGCGCCGTCTGATCAGCGGTCGTCCCATTTTCACCGCTGACTCCGAACACATCCACCACAAACTGCTTCAGATGGGTTTCTCCCACCGCCAGGTCGTCATCGTTCTCTACGCCGTCTCTGCCGTCTTTGCCATGCTCAGTCTGTTCCTGCTGTGGCCGACGGGCAGCACCCTTGGATTGGTATTAGCTGTCGTCGGCACCGGCATCTGGTTGGGCGTCCAGCATCTCAACTACCTCGAATTCGGCGAGCTGCGGCGCGTGGCCCAGCGCACCATCGATCAGCGGCAAATCGTCATCAATAACCTGGCCGTCCGCCGCGCCGTTCAGGAACTCAAAGTAGCTCGCGATTTCGATCAGTTGCGCGCGGTGCTAGTGGCTGCCTTCGGGAGCAACGATCTCGATGCCTTTGAACTGCAACTCAACCCTCACGCCGGCGATCAGGCGCTCCGCGCCCAAAGCAACTTCGATTTTCACTGGACCAAGTTTCCTCATATGATCGCCATCTCCAGTCAGCCCTCTTGGAAGTTAACTTTGGACTTGGTTACCTCTTCCAACCAACGCCGCGGTTCTCTCGTCGTCTATCGCGTCTACGGTCCTCGCGATCTGCAACTGGATGTCAATTTGCTAACCTCCGATCTCCCGGTTGTCCTCGCCGATGCGCTAGATCGTATCCTCGCTGCCCCCGAGTTGCTCGTGCCCGTAGCGCGAAGCGGCACCGCTTATATGGCTGCGCATCTTTAACCGAGGTTTTTCGTACCTTCGCCGGTTCAACCCGCCATTATTCAATCAAGTCCCTCCTAACCGCTACGACGCGATTCCTGCTCCCTTCTAGCTGATCTCTGAGTTAATATGGTGGCAATCATGGATCAGAGCGCTCGCCGACTGCCGGATCTGGCCCTGGCGGCTCCGAATCTGCCGGCTTCAAATCCCGATCCCTCAAATCACGATAGGCGTCGCCTCGTTCGCCAAAAACTCCATACCCCGGTCTACGCCAGCTTCAACGGCCCTCAAACCGGACTTGTTGTCGATCTCAGCGAACTAATTGACCTCCATGAAGAAGGTTTCTCCGTTCAAACCAGCGAGCGCCTTGAAACCCATCGCGCTCTGACTCTTTGCCTCGATCTTCCCGAAACCCGAAGCTTCATTCATGGCACCGGCGAGGTCATTTGGAGCGACGACTCCGGCCGGGGAGGCGTCCGGTTTGCTCCTCTCTCCCCAAGCTCCTCGAAAGCTCTCAAAGAGTGGCTCTTTGCCAACCTCCTTATCGGTTGTTCGAATCACGCTGCCCGATCTCAGCAACTTGCCCGCCGCGAAGAGGAAAATGAAGAGCTCCGATATAACGAACATCTGAATTCAGCCGAGGTCGAGCTCGCCGAGGCGTCCATTCCAGAGCTAATGCACCTCGACATCCCAGCGGAGAGTGCCCACGTCCCGAGTCCGAGCTCCGTCGTTTCCATCTCCGATCACGCGGATCGAAGTGCTCCCGTCGAACCTCTTCGCGGCGAGTCTCCAGAGATTCAGGGTGACATCGATGCCGTTTTGCAACTCATCACCGAGCGCGCCCTGACTCTGACCGCAGCTAGCGGAGCGGCATTGGCCTGTATTACCGAGGACTACATGATCTGCCGTGCCCAGGCTGGCGAGCCGGCGCCACCCCTGGGATCCCCCGTAGATGTCTCCCACGGTCTCTCGGGCGAGTGCCTTCGCACCGGCCTCATCGTCTCCTGTGAAGATGCCCAAAATGATCCGCGCCTCGATCCAGAAGTTGGCCGCGCGCTCGGCATTGCGTCCCTGATGGCCGTTCCCATCGTCTCCGATTTCCGCGTTGTCGGACTGCTCGAGATTTTTTCTCCCCAACCGCATAACTTCACAAAGGCCCATGGCAGAATTCTGGAACACCTCGTCGAAACCATTCCCAGTTCTCTGATCGTGAGTCCGTCTACAAAGGTCCATGATCTCGCTCCAGTCACGGCCGAGGTCCCAGCCCAGATCTCGCGTCCGGCGGCTCCAGAGCCTGATTCAACGGAACTGTACTCGTTGGATGAGCTGCGCTCGGCGTTACACAACCCGGATACTGAGGCCAGCGATCTCCTCCGTCGGCCGACTTTTGTTGCCGACTTCGCGACACTCATTCAAGCCGAGGAGGCTGAACGCATCGTCGTGCCCGTGCCCGAACCGGTTCCCGACCCCAAGTTCCCAATTCGCTCTCGTTTGGTCTACCGCGCCTTGATCGGGCTGGCGATCGCGGTTGTCGTGGTGGTTGTCGGCTACCTCCTCGGCCCTCTAATCGAGAAACGCTGGCTCGCTTCATCGCCTTCTCACGAGAGCCCTTTGATTCGAGCAGCCGAGGCCGCGTGGCATCCCGCTGCCGCAAGTCGAAGCTTACGTCCCGCTTCGCTCCCAGAACTGCGTATGCTCGCCGATCAGGGAGACCCCGATGCTCAATGGCAGATGGGTGTGCGCTATCACAATGGGGAAGACGTCCCGCAGGATGACGCGCAGGCGATGAATTGGTTCGAACGTGCGGCCGACCAAGGCCAAATCGACGCGCAATCGCACCTCGGGGCCTACTACTGGGCTGGTCGCGGTGTTCCAGAAGACTTATACAAAGCCTATTTTTGGTCCGCCATCGCCACCGCCCAGGGCGACCAAATCAGCAAAGCTCGCCTCGAAGGTTTAGCCTCCCAGATGACTCGTCAGCAAGTCGCTGCCGCCCGCCAGGAAGCGGAAACATGGATTCACACTCACGCCCCGAGCGCTCGGTCCGAAGCTAATTGATCCTGTTCCCCCCCGGCTGCTCTGCATCACTGATCCGAACCAGACAGACTCTTTCGCCAGCCGTAAAATAAATATGTGGCTACCCTGCGCGACATCCTGAACGAAAACGTTCGCCAGGCCGATCCCGCCCTCTGCGAAACACTCGATCGCAATCGCATCCGCTGCTACGCATGCGGACACTGCTGCCCTATCCACGAAGGTCAATCTGGCGTCTGCAAGGTTCGCTTCAATCAAGGCGGCGTGCTCTACGTCCCATGGGGATACGTTGCCGGAGTGCAGTGCGATCCCATCGAGAAGAAGCCCTTCTTTCACGCTCACCCTGGATCCCTCGCGTACAGCTTCGGAATGCTCGGCTGCGATCTTCACTGCTCCTATTGCCAGAACTGGGTCACTTCGCAGGCGCTGCGCGATCCCAACGCAGTATCGCAGCCGCTTCAGGCCGATCCCGGCCTGCTTGTGAAAGATGCATTAGCGCAAGGCGCTAAGGTCGTAGTCAGCACCTATAACGAGCCGCTAATCACCTCCGAGTGGGCGGTCGCGGTCTTTGAGAAAGCGCGCCAGGCAGGACTTCTCACTGCGTTTGTTTCGAACGGCAATGGCACTCCGCAAGTACTCGAATATCTTCATCCCCATATCGATTTATATAAAGTTGATCTCAAGAGCTTCGACGACCATCACTATCGCCAACTCGGCGGACGTCTCCAGCCCATCCTCGATACCATTCGCAGTCTGCACAAAATGGGCATCTGGCTGGAAATCGTCACCCTGCTCATCCCTGGCTTCAACGATAGCGATCCAGAGCTCCGGAAGCTGACTGAATTCCTTGCCGGCGTCTCGCCCGAAATTCCCTGGCACGTCACCGCCTTTCATCAGGATTACAAAATGACCTCGCCCGCCGACACGCGTCCCGAAGACTTGCAGCGCGCCGTCGCCATCGGACGCGAGTCCGGCTTGCGTTACATCTACGCTGGCAATCTCCCCGGCCGAGTTGCCGGACTTGAAGATACAAATTGCTTCCAATGTGGCGAATTGCTCATCCAGCGCTACGGGTATTCGATTGAAAAATACCGGCTGACTCCAGAAGGCAATTGCCCCGCCTGCGCTGCCGCCATCCCCGGTCGGTGGTCCCGAAAATTTGACCACCAAATTGCGGCCTCGCCGTTTCTGCCTCGCAAGCGTGCGCAATTGTTGAATATCCTCCAGTAGCTGAACGCTGCAATTTGCCGAAATCCGCGCACAGCCTGATAAAATCCTCTCGCACTCGCCGTCAACATTCATGCGCACCGCAAACAACTCGCTGCTCGCAGCTTTGTTGTGCCTCGTCTTATTCGGCTTGTCCTGCTCGCCCCGCGATTTCCTCTCTCGCCGTCTCGCCGCCGATTTGATTGCCGCCTCCGACTCATTCAAGACGCCGCAATTGTTCTGGCTCAAGACGGGCCTCGTTTCCAACAAGGAATTCAGTTCTCCCGACACCATGGTCCTCCAGCGCCGTGGCTGGATCATCGGCACCGAGCAGAAGTGTTCGCCCGATCTCGACCCACCACCCTGCTGGGACGTCGTTCTCTCGCCCCTCGGAGTCGACACGATCCGTCCACTAATCTCCAAAGCGCTTCCGGCTAATGGCCCAATTGGCATTCAAGTCGCACACCGCGAGCTGCTCTCCATCTCCGGCATCAGCAAAGCTGGCAATTTTGGCGACGTCGAATTCACGTGGCGTTGGGTCTCGATCAATCAAGTAGGAGCGGCGCTCTACGATGGCGGAGTCCACTACCGCTCCACCGTCGGCTTCCGTGGCTACGACGACGGATGGCGCGTCGTCGAACATAACGTGCCCAATAACCAACCGCTGGACGAAGCCCTCCGCAACGCGCAGCCAATATCGCAATGACAATAACAATTTCGAATGTCTCAAAGCCGACAAATCAAAAAAATGGCAGTTTCAAAAAACTCGTCATCCCAAACCCAGCGATGGACCCACATTCCCCAGCGTTTGATATATATTCCTTCCTGTCCTCGCAATGACAAAACCACGGAGACCCATGCGCCGCTCAATTCTTCCTCTAGTCGGGATGTTGATCTTCGCTTCGCTTCTTTCCTATGCGCAGTCCGCCAAACCGAAGCTCAGCCTCGATGACTTTTTCAATTCCGTCAGCTTCTCTTCGGTGAAAGTCTCTCCCGACGGTAGCTCCGTCATCATCGAAGTGGAGAAGGCCGATTGGGACCAGCAGATCTTCCGCAAAGAACTCTGGCTTTACCGCGAAGCCTCGGGCGGTTCGTCCCCCGAAGCTCTCCTCCAGTTCACACAATCAGGCCACGACACCTCCCCGCAATGGTCGCCCGACGGTCAATGGATCGCCTTCCTCTCGGAACGCAAAGGGGGAGATTCGAAAGACGACGACGCAGGAGACGCCAAACAAAGAAGCGGAATTGCAAAGGGAGCGAAAGCCGACGATAAGAGCAAAGACGTCTCGCAGCTCTTCCTGATTTCACCTCGCGGCGGCGAAGCCTTCGCCATCACCTCTGGCGATGAAGAGGTGCACGCTTTTACTTGGTCCGCCGACTCGAAGGCAATCTTCTTCGCCACTCGCCAGCCTTGGAACAAGCAACAAACCGACGAACATAAGAAAGAATGGAAAGACGTCGTCCGTTATCGTGGCGATGAGCGTGGCGACGTGATCTTCCGAATCAGTCTCGACGCAGCCCTGGCGCACCACGCTGCGCTCGGCGCCATAGAAACTCCCGACGCAGAAAAGGATTCCGGCGCCACCCCCGGAGCTGTCGCCGTCTCGCGCACTCCGCTCAAGGTCGATCAACTGAGCCTCTCGCACGATGGCCAGCACCTGGCCTTTTTGACTGCCTCCGTATCTGAACGTCAGGAAAAGGTGGAAGACGTCGATCTCTACCTCGTCGCCATCACCAGCAACGCTGCCGAAACCGCTCCCACCCGTCTCACTCACAATGAAGCCGTCGAGTTGTCTCTCGGCTGGTCTCCCGATAATCGCCATCTTTTCTTCCAGGTCAATCTCGGCTCGGCGGAAGGGAAGTACCAAGACCCGCAACCGCGACTCTACTCTATCGATACAGCATCCGACAAACCGCAGATCCAACGTTGGTTCGCCGACTACCCCGGCGAAGTCGTCCACTACGCCGTGCTCCCCGACAGTTCGGTGCTATGCGCCTGTCGCCTCGGAACCGAAGTGCAGTTCGTCTCCCAAGTGAATCCGAAATCCCCCATCGTCAAACGCGAAGGATGGCCCGGCACCTACGAATCTCCCGACTCGGCCTTGCACGCCAGTCGCATCGCATTTGCCTTCTCCACCACCGTCCGTCCCACCGAGGTCTATATCGCCGACGGCCCCGACAAACTTTCCCAGGCCCGTCCGATCACCTCGTTCAACAAACTCTTCATCGAGCGCGAACTGCCCCAGGCCAAGCCCTATCGCTGGACCTCCGATGACGGCACGTCGGTCGAAGGCATGCTGATGTATCCGCCTGGCAAATTTGAAGCGAAGAATCTTCCGACGTTCGTTTTCATCCATGGCGGACCGCAGGACGCCGACGGCAACCACTTCGAAGCCGACTGGTATCAGTGGGATCGCCTCGCAGCCACCGCAGGCTGGCTCGTCTTCGAACCCAACTATCGCGGATCCACCGGCTATGGCGACAAGTTCGCTCTTCAAATCGTCCCCGAAATCGTGTCCCGCCCCGGCAAAGATATTTTGACCGGCGTCGACGCCCTCGTGAAAGACGGTATCGCGGACGGCGATCATCTAGCTGTTGGCGGATACAGCTACGGCGGCTACATGACCAACTGGCTCATCACGCAAACCACGCGCTTTAAAGCTGCCGTCACCGGCGCCGGAGCCGTCGAGCACGTCGCCAACTGGGGCAACGACGACACCACCTTCGACGATGCCTATTTTCTCGGAGGCCTGCCTTGGGAAACTGCCGATCGCTATCGCAGTGAAGGCGCGATCTACCAGATGAATAAGGTCCGCACCCCTACCCACATGGTTGCCGGAGCCGACGATATTCGCGTCTCCGTCCTCGAAGACTACTTGCTTGATCGCGCCTTGCACGAGTTGAATGTTCCCAGCGATCTGCTGATCTTTCCCGGCGAAGGACACTCCCTCGCCAAGAATCCATGGCACGGCAAGATCAAAGTTCGTGAAGAGCTGAAATGGCTGGAGGAATATGGCGAAGTCCCAGCCACCAATTGACTGACACACAACCGAAAAATCAGGATGAGTCGCGGCTCGGTGCGCTAGGTTCGTGCCCGTTCTTCAGGGCACTAACCTGGGTCTTTCCAAAAACACGAACCGAATAACCCGATTGCTCGCGGCCTCGACCTACTGATGGTCCCGGGGAATCGTTTCCTGCCAGGTCTTCGTCTTGATCTGCTGCCCGTCCTTCAAGAGTTCGCGCGTGTATTTGTAATAAAAATTCTGAGCGTCGCTGGTCAGCGCCAAATGGCCTCTCCACGTGAGAGTCTGTTGCTTCAGCATCAGGGCGATCTCCGCCTCTGCCCGCACCGAGCTCGTTTCAGGATGGTTATCATCCGCTAAATAAGTAATAGCCTCGAGATCACTTTCTTTTCCCCATGGATACGTTTCTGCCGATTTTCCGCTCCAGCTCACCTTCGTCTTTGCGTTGACTTCATCGCGCTCGGTCTTCCAATCTCCCGGCCAGGGAAATCCTTCGCCCTTGATGTCGGCTCGTTCCGCCGAAGCCTCGGGCGGCGCGAACTCCGGCACCGCATACATCGACGGGGGCACCAGCGGGAGTATAAGTCGCGATCCCGTTGCTCCTCCCAGTTGCAGAGTCGTGGTCATTGCGTAGGGAGTCGGCCACACCATCGGCCAGAGTGCATTCGATACCGCGAGCCGGATTCGGTGTCCCCGCGGAAATGTCCAGGTGGCTAAGTGCATCTCGATGTCGAGAGCGTAAGTCTGATTAGGGACCAGATCCTTCGGGTCAGTCGCATTCTTGCGTTGCGCCCCGCTCAAGCCCGCTCCCGCCACTTGCGTCACCGTGCCATCCGGCGCGACATCCAGCAGACGCGCAAACCAATCGGCCAGCGGAGCCGAAGAACTCGCCTGCAGCAACGCATGCGGTCGTCCCAAAATCGTCAGATCTGTCTTCAGCGGAGTGGAATCATAAGTCAGGCTAAAAGCGTCCACCGGACGCTGGTCGGTCAGCAACTCTCCCCACCAGAATCCTGCCTCCACCCCAATACTCGGAACATACCGCAGCTCGTGGACCGCGGTTTTCGCCGGCTCAGTCGAGAGCACATGCGCATCGTACAGATAGAGTGTCGTGTTCGATACGTTTCTCGGAGGCCATCCGACTTCGCCTCTCCATTTTCCCGGCACAGTCTTCAAATTGACGTCAGGCGCATGCCAGTCCTGCATATAAATCGACAGGGGCGGTCCGTCCATGATTCCCGTATTGTGATTCTTGAGCCAGTAATCCCACCAGCGCAGAGCCTGGTCTCTCCATTCAATCTGCGGCCCCGGTTCGGCGTCATTCGGAAACGTGTGATTCCAGGGACCGATAATCGCTTTCACCGGAGCCTTCACCTGTGCCAGCATCCGGGGAATCGAATCTCGATATCCATCCAGTAACCCGCCGATCAGAAAACACGGAATCTTAATTTCGTTCAGTGGGCGTTCGGGAGCGCTCCAGAACGGACCATCGCGCTGGTGCTTGAAGTACTCCAGCGACCATGGCTCCGATTCGAACCGCGGCCCTAGCACTTTCTCGTCCAACGTGTAGTCAGGAGCTCCCGGCATCGACGGAGCCAGATCCATGTTGAGCTCGAATTCGTCAAAGTGCATCAGCCCGTCGATGTAATGTATGTCGTCGTGGAAAAGTTGCTCCGTGGCATCCACAGCCAGAATCGCTTTCAACGCGGGCGGATGTCGCATCGCCATCTGGATCGAGTTGAACCCTCCCCACGAGATGCCGAACATTCCCACTTTGCCCGTCGACCATGGTTGCGCCGCCAGCCACGCGATCACCTGCTCGCCGTCGAGTTGCTCTCTCTCAGAATATTCGCGATCCGTCGGCGTTCCTTCACTCGCGCCGAAGCCTCGTATATCCACCCGCACGCTGACATATCCATGCGCCGCAAACCACGCGTGCACTGGATAATCGCGCGCTGCCGTCGCGTCATCCTTGCGGTAGGGAAGGTACTCGAGCAGAGCAGGGAACTTCTCCCCAGCCTTCAGAGCATCCGGCATGTAAAGCGTCGCCGACAGCCGGACGCCGTCGGTCATCGGTATCCACGCCCGCTCCATCCGGACGGTGTGCAGCGTCGCCGGTGCCTTCGCTGCCCAGCTAACCTTCGAGGTAAATGCCACCCCTACCACGAGAAAAAAAACAATCAACATGCGTTCGCTTGCACCGGCAGGCGAACCCCTCCGTCTCCACGCAAACAAATCAAGACGCAATATCATGGATGCCGCAAATCATAACACCTTCTCTAATTCCACTCCGCCCCCCTGGCGATGCTTGACAGCTCTTGACTATCTTCTTATCGTTGCTTTCCGATACGTTGGTTATTCCCTATGAACATTGTGAAGGCAACAACTAAATATGAGGAGTGGCTCGGCTCCCACGTTCGCATCGTGGAGCCTGATCTGCAATTCAAGCACGAGCAAATGGCGGCCGCGCTTTTCCCGTTTTTCCGCGCCACTTTTTATCGCTGGCTCCAACTCTGGCCCGAGAACTGTCCCGATCTTGATCGCGTGCCGCACATTCTTTCGGTCGGCGATTTGCACGTAGAAAACTTCGGCACTTGGCGCGATACCGACGGCCGGCTCGTCTGGGGCATCAACGACTTCGACGAAGCCTGCCTTTTTCCCTACACCATGGATCTCGTCCGTCTCGCAACCAGCGCACTGCTCGCCGCGCGCGAGGACCGCTTGGCTATGAAGGCTAAAGACTCCTCCTCCGCCATCTTGGAAGGCTATGAACGCGGCATGCAAGATGGCGGTCGTCCCTTCGTCCTCGAGGAAGAGCATGCCTGGTTGCGTGCCATCGCAGAAAGCAAACTCCGCGACCCCGTTCTCTTCTGGCAGAAAATGGATCGTCTTCCTACCATCAGGGCTGAAATCCCCGAGAGCGCACGCGAGGCCCTCGAGCATTTGTTGCCGCAACCCGGCATTCGCTATCGCTTAGCCCGACGCCGGGCTGGCCTCGGAAGCCTCGGCCGCGTGCGACTCGTCGCCATCGCCGAGTGGAAAGGCGGCCGGGTCGCCAGAGAGACCAAGGCCCTGACCGCTTCCGCCTTGCTGTGGCTGAATCCGCGGCAAACACCCTCAGAAATTCTCTATGGTGCCATCCTCAAACGTGCCGTGCGCTGCCCCGACCCCTATGTTCAACTGCGCGGGCACTGGATTGTTCGTCGCTTGTCCCCACACTGCTCCCGCATCGAACTCGAAACGCTTGGAACCAACCGCGGAGAATGTCGCCTGCTCGAAGCGATGGGGCGCGAAACGGCCAACGTCCATGTCGGCACGGAAGAGAAACGTCGCGCCATTCTGAAAGACCTGCGCAAGCGAAAAGGGAACTGGCTGCTCGCTGCCGCCACTTCGATGGCCAATGCTGCCCAAAAAGACTGGCGCGCGTGGAAGGAGCGCCGGCAGAGCTAATGCTCCGCCGGCGCCTTATTGGAGGGAAAGTCCGTACGTGGGTTCGGGTTCGAAGAGACGAAACTCGAAAGCTTGCGGGTTAGTGTCAACTCCTATCATCAGAATCGCATCCAGAATGCACTCCAGTGACTCTGGAGACCCAGACCACACCCGCGAAAACGATTCGCGATGCACTGCAAGTTCCCCAAGCAGTCTTCCTACCGCCGTCGGACCCAAATCGAAGTCGGCTAGACTTGGATCGCTGCCGATCGGCATCGGAACCGTCCGGGACGGCGGCAATCGAAGACTTGCCTGCGAAAGCCAGTGCGCGATGAGCCTCTTCAGATGATCTCGGCAACACACACTCTGGATCTCTTTTTGGGCGGCCAGCGAAGAGTGCCACGACAGGATCTTCAGTCGGTCAAGCCACCGGTTTTCCACCACCAAAAACCATCCGGCATGGCGTATCGTGTCCAGTCCGCAAACCGAGCAAGGGAATCTCTTGCTGATGGCGTAGTTCATTGTCCCTCCCGGAGTTTCCTCAAACCCTTGCTGCCAGGGTAGAAAGCCTCGTCACCTCGCGGCCGCTCAGCGGTACCGTTAGCATCCCTCGATTGGCATCGAAACGCAGCGTAAAGTGAGTCGAGCAGGCGTCGCACAGCCAAAAATGCTCCCGCTTCCGAAGCTTTCTCCGGTTGCCGTCAAAGGGAACATTGAGATCAGAATCGCAGGTCTCTGCCAGAAACAACTTTCCTTCGCGTAACGAAAGAAATGGAACGGTGCAGGTGGGGTTCGCGCATTTGTGCAGCATCGTGCTGGGTCCAGTCTTCTCGTCTATTGAGCCAGAGAGATTTCATGGACATTGCATGCGAGGGACCAAGGCTGGTTAAGAAGCATTTAATTCGAATGAGCCGTGCTTATACCGAGTTATCTCCGCCCCGCTCCCCCGCTCTCATTACCGCCGAAATCTCCGCGACGAGGTATAGTCGCCAGCGACGGATTTCCGTCATGAATATAACCCTCCTCTAGGTGATGGCCGTCACGGCCACCCGGGTTACAAGCGTTTCTTCGGCTCAGTACTCCGGTCGACCCCCGAACTCCGTCGCTCCCATCGAGTGCCGCTTCTCTCCACGATCCCCGCGCGCAAAAGCTTCAGTGAACAATCAGCGACGACGCCGCAACCACTACTCCCGCAATCGCCATCAGCAACCCAAGATGCCAGTAGATCCGTTTGCCCGATAGCAACGTAATCGACGTTACTACTAAGGCAATCTCCAGGAATACTTCCCCTAAATCGAAGCGGTCCGCTTTGCGCCGCGTCAGGTCCGTCTCTTTCTCCGTTTCATGTGCCTTCGCGTCCAGTTCCTTCTGGTCGTCCTTGTACCGGTCGGCCTCACCACGATACTTTTCGTGCAGCTTCGCTGCTGCCTCCGCATCCTTCGTCGCAATGATCGTCGTCAAGTCCGCGAACAATTCATCGTTGTGCCGCCGTATATTTTTCGCCTGATAATATGCCCACTCGTCCGTGACCTTATTCTGCAGGATGATCTCTTCCGTATGCGTCCGATGTCCCAGCAGCGACACGGTCGCTACCAGCACCGCCAGCACCGCCATCGTCAACGTCACCGGCGCCAGATCCGGATGCTCGCGCGCATGCTCTGCATGCTCATGCAACTCATTCAATTCTTCGGACATGGTCTCTCCTGTGAAATCACAACATCTGCTTGCATTTTCTAGACGGTGGTCCTGCTCTTACTGACAACTGAGAACAGACAACTCAACCCTATTCTCCCATCACTTTAATAATCACGCGTTTGTCCCTTTGCCCGTCAAACTCAGCATAAAAGATTTGCTGCCACGGTCCAAAGTCCAGCCTTCCCTTCGTCACCGGGACAATCACCTCGTGATGAATGATCAGCGATTTCAGGTGTGAGTCGCCGTTGTCCTCACCCGTCTGATGATGTTTGTAGTCCGCCCGAAAGGGAGCCAGCGTCTCCAGCCACTGATCAATATCTTCAATCAGTCCGCTCTCGTTATCGTTGACATACACCCCGGCCGTGATGTGCATCGCCGACACCAGAATCATCCCATCCTTGATCCCGGATTTCTTCAGCGCGCTCTCCACCTGCGGCGTCAGATGGACGTAAGCTCGTTTCGTTTTCGTGTGCAGAGTCAGGTATTCCGTGTGGAATTTCATGACTCTATTTTAAACAGGCAATCGCTTAGGGTGGCCTGTCCTATCGCGCAGCGAAAGGCGGGATCTGCGAGGCGAAGGGCACGATCCATCGAATCACTTTTTCTTACCGCATCGACTCTTCAATCTCTGAAATCCACTCCGGACGCTTCAATACTTCCCGCGGCTTCGGCCCATCCGCGGCTCCCACAATGCCGTCTCGCTCCATCAGGTCGATCAGGTGCGCCGCTCGTCCGTAGCCGATCCGCAACCGCCTTTGCAGCAGGGAAGTCGAAGCCTTCCCGAACTCGATCACCAACCGCACTGCGTCGTTAAACAGCGGATCATTATCGTCCGCCGAAACTCCGCCCGAATCGTCCCCATCCGCTGACGAGCCCTCACGCTCTTCTTTTGGTGTCTCCAGGAACTTCTCTTGGTACTGCGCCTGTCCCTGCGCCTTCCAGAACTCCACTACCCCCGCGATTTCCTTCTCGGTGACGTACGGTGCATGCAAGCGGTGTACCCGCGCCGACCCCGATGGCAGATAAAGCATGTCGCCTTTGCCTAGAAGCGATTCCGCGCCATTCGCATCGAGAATTGTCCGCGAATCAACCTTCGTCGCCACCCGGAACGACACCCGCGCTGGAAAATTTGCCTTAATTAAACCCGTAATCACATCCACCGAGGGCCGCTGCGTCGCCAGCACCAGGTGAATCCCAACCGCGCGCGCCATTTGCGCCAGTCGTGTAATCGACTCTTCCACGTTGTTCCCATCCAGCATCATGAGATCGGCCAACTCGTCAATGATGATCACGATCTTCGGAATTGGCCCATCTTCGGGATTCGTCTGATCGCTAAATAGGCTCGGCGTGTCGTCGAACAGCCGGTTGTAGCTATCAATATTGCGGACGCCTTTCGCCGCCAGCAGTTTCAACCGTCGCTCCATCTCACGTACCGCATTCCGCAGCGCGTTCGCCGCCAGTTTGGGCTCGGTAATGATCGGCGTATAGAGATGCGGCACACCCTCGTAATTTCCCAACTCTAACCGCTTCGGATCGACCAGCACCAGCCGGACTTCGTCGGGCGTCGACTTGTAGAGAATCGACATGATCATCGAATTGACCGCGACGCTCTTGCCCGTACCCGTCGATCCCGCGATTAGCAGGTGCGGCATGCTCGCCAGATCCGCAGCCGCAATCCGGCCGTTGATATCCTTGCCCATCGCAATCGTCAGCTTCGATTTTGAGCCCAGAAACTCCTGCGACTCGATGTTCTCGCGCAACCAGATAATTTCCCGCTCGCGGTTCGGAACCTGAATTCCTACCGTGCTCTTGCCCGGCATCCGTTCCACCAGAATGCTCTCGGCCCGCAACGCTAAACAAAGGTCGTCCGTCAGCCCGATAATTCGGCTGTACTTGATTCCTGCCTCCGGCTTGAATTCGAACGTCGTCACCACTGGACCCGGATTAATCTGTGTCACCTGCCCGTGGACTTCGAACTCCGCATACTTTGCCGTCAGAACCTGCGCCACCATTTTCAACTCTTCTTCGTGGACTGCCTGCTGCTCATCCGGCCGGTGCAATAAACTCGAGGGCGGAAGTTTGTAACTTCCCGCAATCTTCGGCAGAGTCGTCTTCGGCTTGTGCTCTGAATCCGCACGGTCCGTGACTTCAATCCCCGAACCGGACGCCGCGGCCTCCATCGGCCCACCGGCGTCATCCTCTGCATGCTCCTCCGCCATCATCCGTTCAATGCCGGTTCTCGGAGCCCCCGGTGCCGTTTGCTGCGCCGGGTGTTGCGCTTCCGCATACGAACCATCTTGCCGTGCCAAAGTCTGACGCTGCGTCTCAGCCCGTTGTGTCGTCGGACGCGCCACCAGTTGCGTCGTGACCACCGGCTTTTCGGCGCGGCGCTTCTCCAGTTCTTTCTGCTGACGCCGGCGCTCGCGCTCAATCTGCCAGTCTTGCAAACGCTCTTTAAGCGCCACCACGAACGCAAACCGCGTCGGCATCCACAGTTCAATTGCCGAAAACGAGAAAGCTGTAGTCAGGTAGAGAGCGACCGCTAAAAAGGTTGTGCAGACGATATAAGCGCCCGCAACGTTCAGGTAACGGATCAAGACGTCGCCGACGATTCGTCCCGCCAACCCTTCAATCGGGATCAACCCCATCCAGTGAAAATGTCCCGGCAGAATCGCCAGCAAGGCAGGTACGAACATCAGCAGCCAGATTCCGCCCAGCGTCTTCGCGATCGGAGTCTGTACCGCTCGCGATCGGAACCACCGCGCCCCCAACATAATCATGAAAATCGGCAATAGAAACGATCCGACTCCCCAGAATTGCAGGACAACATCGGAGAGATATGCGCCTAGGATGCCGACCCAGTTTCGCGCCGAATGTGATCCCGTGAGAATCGATGCGCTATTCAACGATGGATCGAGCGGCGAATAGGAGGCAAGTGCGAGAAAAAGGAGGAGCGCGGAGACACACAACAGGAATCCGACGAGCTCATTCAGACGTCGGTTCTTGGTAGGCGTGAAAATCTTCGAGAAAAATGTCATGTGGCAAGCGACGCCGTCGCCGGGGCGAGATTTACCCGACAAAGCCGTTACATGGCCAGAGCTTGATAATTATGACAAGAACCCGCAATTCCTACAATGCGCGAAAAAGGACAGGGTGGCGAGTTGGGTTCCCACCAAAACATCTTTACCGTTCCAGAATTTCCTTGTACGCGTTCAGCGCCACTTTCTTCGGCTGCCCTGGCAAAACCGCATCCATGCTCCGAGTCATATTTCCAGCGATCGCGAACTGCATGATCGGAATCATCCCGTTGCCAAAATCGGCGAAAATCGGAAGCACCATCCCAAAATGCTCATCGACTTCACTCTGAGTCACCGTCATATGCAACTTCACTTTCCCCGCATCCCCCGGAGACAACTGATACTCGAAGTGGTATCGCGGCACTTGCGTCCCGTAGACCCACTCACCAAAGAACCAGTCCAGGCGCCCGTTCCGTTGCAGATCCATCTCTTTCGTCATGTGCTTTTCGGCGATCGCTTTAAAAGACTCAGTAGTCGCCGGCTTATCGTGGTGGCTTTCCACAAAGTCATGCATCATCGCGATAAACGCCTTGTCCTGATCTTCATTGGAGTACATCATCGAACGCAGCATCTCGAGTACGTACGCTCCTTTGGGATAGACCACGTTCTGATAGGCGCTTTCGCTCTTCGGAGAATTCGACCGTTCTCCCATCCAGATCGGCCCCGAATCGTTGGGAGCATTCCCGAAATTATTCTTCTCCAGAATTCGCTTCTGGAGCCTCTCCCAGAAGTCGATATAGTATTTCCGCCAGTCTTTCCCCACCGCCTGCTGAAGAAACAGTGCTGCCGAAAACTCCGCAAACCCCTCCGACAGCCACTGATCGTGATACGACGCCCATCCCACCGAATGCCCCCACCACTGATGCGCCACTTCATGCGGCGTCACTTCCTGCACAAAGCCAGTCAAACTTCTGCTGATATGTCCCATCAACAGCCATCGCTGTGTCGAATCCATATACGCCGATATGGGCAGGTAGACAAGATTCGGCCACGACTGGCCAAAATTGAAGTTTGGCTGTTCCGTGATGTAGATATCCTCAATATGGACTCCTGCCGAAGTAATAGGTGCACAACTGCATCTGCGCCCGCGTCTGCTCGAGTGCATACTTCGTCATCGCCCCCGGAGCCATCGACTGCAGAAATGCCCCTTCCTTGGCATGCATCAGCGAGTTTGGCAATTCCGTCAGATAGTATCCCGAGAGCTTGTATCCCGTTTTCTCGTCGGTCAGCTCGACCTTCCGATAATCACCGTAATTAAATCCAGCGACCGCCACGGGAATCGGAGTAACCCAGTGCGTAACCGCGAAACCTTGCTCGGTCGATTCCGATTGCAGTTTTCCCACACTCACTACTTTGTAATTATGCGGAACTTTGTATGTAAGGTCATACAGCGCATGCCCTCCAAAACCGTTCAAATTGGGATACCAGGAACTTCGCGCACTGACATAAAAACTTCCTTCGCCAGCCTGTTCCAGAACCTTGTCGCCCGTGTATTCGACCGTGATCGAATGTTCTTTTCCCGCCTCGGGCGCTTGCGGAAGAATTGCGTAAAACGATCCATCCTCCTTGCGGCTTTCCTGGATCCAGTACAGCGCCTGGCCTTGCTCGTCCGCGACTCGCGCCACCCGTAAGTTTGGCAGCAATCCGAATTTAAGAACCCTCTCTCCGGCGACGATCGGCTCAAAGGTGATGGTTGCCGTCCCAAACAAGTGATCGTTCTTTGCGATGACTGTCTCAATCTTGTAACGAACGGTGGCAAACAGCCTCCTGTCTTCCCTTGAATTTGCCGTCCGGTTCGCATACTCCGACTTGAGATGAGCCAGATACCACACCCCATCGTCCATCCCTTCAGGATCGTAATTAATCAGCGCGACCTCCTCCGGAGAGTCAAGCTGCGGCAATGCTCCCACGCGCGCTCGCACGAAGAAACGCAGATCCTTCCGCTTTTTCCCGCGAATGTAAGCATTGAAAAATGGCGGATGCCCCGGGTTATAAAGCGCCGCTAGCAGGTCGGCATCCACGTTGTCCATGGTTTCGCCTTGCAGCAGATACTGCGTGAACCCCAGTGGCCGCTCCCGCCGTTCTCGCATCCGCTCTCTCCATTTACTGAGAGCCACCGCCGGTTCCGTCGATGTGCTGATCTTCGCTCCCAACCCTGGAACGAACTTTACCCAAGCCTCTCGTGTGAATCGAAACACCACTTCGGTAAAATCTTCACCAAACTCTGCGGAACCCGTGCGTCGTTCGAGTTCTTTCGCGTCCATGTGCATCACGGGTTTGAGAGTGAAGTGCCCCTCACCGACAAAGATCACGCCCGTCTCGATCCCATCCACGGGATTGATGACCGTGAGCGTCCCTTTCACAAACTGAAACGTCCCCACGTCCCACGGCAAGGTGAAGTTGTCGATCTGATACGTTTGCCCGGTTCCGACACCACGCAACTACCTGTACAGAGGATCCGAATTATCGAACGCGAGATTCTTCCCCGCCACATTGATGCTCACCTGCTGCCGCGTTATCGCCAGCGTCAGCGGTAACTGAACTGCGCCCTTCAAATCCACCGTCTTAGTGAGCGTCTCAAAGCCATCGCGAATCACTTGCACCGAATATGTCCCGGCCTTCAGATCAGGGGACGCAAACTTGCCGAGCCCATCCGAAGTAAGCTCGATCGGTTGAGCGAGACTTTCCCCGGTAATCACGACCCGTGCTCCCGCCACCACCGCCCCTGATGGATCCTGCACCGTTCCGGAAATCGTCTGTGCAATGAGTGAAGCAGGAGTGACGAACCACAGAAGAAGAAACCCAAGTAAGAGACAAGTAATATGTTGTTTTTGATATTGCCCGACAAGTCTATGCATGGTCCCTGACGGGCCGCCCTGTAGCATTCGGGTTCCCGTGTAACTCCTGAATAATTTGTAATCGAGAGCCAGCCGAGAGCCCGCTTCGACCCTACGAGCTCTCAAGAAAATGGCAGGGCCAGTGTAACGGAAGAGTAAGACGAGCGATAGAGTTTGTTACTCGGTCGTTCGCAGGGTTATTTGGACGACGTCCTCGATTGCGCACAGAATGAGACCAAATACCGGCGAAGCCCTTTCTCACCACAACGCAGCTACCGGAGCTTCCTTGAACACCGGCGCTGGCCCGCCCCGATTCGACAGGTGAATCGCACTCAGGTACGGTTTAACCAGAGGATCATAAGTGACCGTAATACTTCCGCCCCTCCCCGGTGATCCATCAGACCCGCTCCGTCCGTCCGACCCACTCATCCCGTTGCTTCCGCTCGGCGAGCCAATTCCGCCAGCACCTCCGCTCCCACCGCGTCCGCCCCGTCCACCCGATCCTCCCGCTCCCCCATCAGCCTTCACCGTAAGCGACCCTCCCGTGGGATCCACCAAATAGAGTCTTCGATGTCCAGTCGCCGATACCGCGGCCTGCAGTAGCGGATGAGGTCCTGTCGTCAACGTCACCAGCACTTGCACCGGAGGTGCGTCCCCGCCATTTCCTCCGTCGCCTCCATCCGAGCCATTTCCTCCGTCTCCACCATCCCCGCCCGCCGACGGATTATTCGGATCCGTCGATCCCATGCTCCCGCTGCTGCCGTTCGTTCCATCCGTTCCATTCATGCTGCTCGCCCCGGCGCTACCTGAGAAGTTCGATACAAACGGGTAGTCGTATCGCAACGGAATGTCCAACTCCGCATGCAGATCGGGATGGCTGGGCACCGTGATCGCCACATGCCCCATCTTTCCTTCGCTGACCCGTGGATCATGCGGAAGCGACAAAACGCCTTTCTGGTTAGCACTTACGACCGTCGCTGCAACCGTGAGATCCTTCCAGAGAACTTTGCCCTTGCCTGCTCCTTCCGTCTGCAACACCTTTCCACCCGGTTCTGTGACCGTCACGACCAACGGACTCTTCTCTCCCGGCGCGATCCCCGGCCCTTTCGGCAAACTCGCTTCGATCGACGTGATCGGCGTCTTCGCCAGGTAAACCTTCATCCCTAGTTTGACCTTAATCGGCGTGCACCCGCTCAGCGCGAGCAGAAAACTCATACCCAGCCAAGCCATTAACCAGCGAGTTCGGCCAACTCGCTGCGAAGACGAAAGCGACGCAAGATTGAACATAAGTTCCTCTGCATAGCATGTTGTGGTGGCGTAAGATCGGCAGGCTTGGGAGGGTTTTATGGATTGATCTCGCGTCCAGCCCCCCAACCCGTTTTCCCGAGATCCTGATAAATTGAACACGAAATCCCAAGGCATGTTGTGTTCTACTTCTTCTTCTCGAAGTAAAGTTTTGTGAAGATCGCGATCGTAAGTCGCGTTTCGCTTGCGGCAGATTCTCGCGGGAATTAACAAGCGCTGTGATTTCGCACACAGATTCTGCCAGGCCATCGCGCGACAATCGCCGTTTATCATCCTCGAAATCGGAGGGCACTTGAACCAATCCGCTCAACCATCCCGACTCATGGTCGTTCTTGGCGTCGTCGTCCTCTTGGCCATCCTCTTTCTTCAACTCGCCTTCTCCGCTAACCGCAATTCCATCACATGGGATGAGGACGACCACATCTACGCCGGATACATGTCCTGGAAGCATGCCGACTTCGGTCTCAACCCCGAGCATCCTCCGCTAGTCAAACTCGTCGCCACGATCCCGCTGCTCGACATGCCGCTGAAAATGCCAATCCTGCAGGACCGCTTTTTCAAACACGAGGCTTTCCTGGGCGGCAGAGATTTCCTCTTTAAAAATGATGCCAACCGCATGCTGTTCCGCGTCAGGATCGCGGCCTCGCTCTTCACTCTCGTGCTCGCCCTGCTCGTCTTCTTGGCCGCTTGCGAAATGTTCGGTCTTGGCGCCGGTTTCATCGCACTCAGCCTCCTCGTCTTCGATCCCAATCTGCTCGCCCACGGAGCTGTCCTCGGTACCGACGCCGCCCTCTCCTGCTTCATGTTCGCCTCCCTCTACGCTTTCTATCGCTATGTGAAAGCTCCATCGCTTTGGCGAATGGCAATTGTAGGAGTCGCCACCGGCCTCGCCTTGGCCTCCAAACATACCGGTATTTTGGTTTTCCCGATGCTACTGGTAATGGCGATCTGTGAACTGGTTCGTGGCGGCGTTAGTTCGCAGGACCCTGCGCCGGTCATCAAGGTCGCTTGGCGTAAGCACGCGTCCCAACTTGCCATCGCCCTCGTTGCCATTAGCGCCATCTCTCTTACCATCCTCTGGGCCTCCTACGGCTTCCGTTACCAGGCTCGCCCCGAAGGACGCCAATTAAATCCTCCGCTCGCCGAGTTCGTGCACGATCTCAAGCGTCCGCGCGAAGCCCGCCTCCTCCAGACCGTCGCCCATTTCCGCCTCCTTCCCGAGGCCTACATCTACGGACTTGCCGATGTCCGCATCATGTCCGACTTCTACGCCAGCTACTTGCTTGGTAAGGTCTATCCCCATGGGGTCTGGTTCTACTTCCCGGTCGCCTTCGCCATCAAATCGAGCCTCTCGTTCCTGCTCTTGCTTTTGCTCGCCATCTGGGCCATTGCGACGCGCCGTCTCACCGCCTGGCGCGAGATCCTCTTCCTGACCATCCCGCCCCTGATCCACCTGATCGTCGCCATGAGTTCCGGCATGAACATCGGCGTACGACATATTCTCCCGATGTATCTTTTTCTCTCCGTGCTCGTTGCAGGCGCCGCCTGGAAACTAAGTGAGCATAATCGCCGCTGGAGCTACGTAATCGTGGCCCTCCTGCTCTTCCAGGCCGCCTCGACGATTCGCACCTACCCTGCTTATCTCGCCTATGCCAACGAGCTCTGGGGAGGCCCATCCCAAACCTACCGCCTGCTCAGCGATTCAAACTCTGATTGGGGACAGCAATTAAAGGACGTGAAACGCTACCTCGATCGCAATCACATACAGGATTGTTGGTTTATTTACTTCGCGGAAGGGGTCGTTGACGCCAGCTACTACGGAATCCCCTGCAAGCCGCTTCCCACCGCTGATTCGCTCTGGGTAAACGAACCCGCCAACGCTCCACCTGCGATCGACGGCATCGTGCTCGTCAGCGCTGGCGATCTCTCAGGTTTCGAATTCGGAGCGGCTCCCTTAAATCCGTATGAACAATTCAAATTCCTGCGTCCTATCGCAGTTATTGACTACGGTGTCTTCGTCTACCAGGGGCACTTCGAGATTCCGCTCGCGGCCTCGATCGGTCACTCGCAGAAAGCGCAAGCTCTGCTCGACGATCGTCATCTCCCCGAAGCTCTAGCCGAGGCGCAACAAGCGCTTGCTCTCGCGCCCGATGCCGTTCAGCCCAACGCCCTTATGGGAGACATCCTCACCGCCATGCAACGCCCCGCGCAAGCGCGCGAGTCATACCAGAGAGCGCTCACGCTCGCGAAGACCATCCAACCCGACTTTCAGATCGGATGGGTGAGCGGCCTCGAAAAGAAACTAGCTGTTCCAAAGGAGTAAGTTCAATCGCCAGGAAACTGGGTTGAACTGGATTTGAAAGGGCGCAGTTCCGCTGTGCCGCATCAGTCGTTCCGAATGTGTCGCGCTTTAGCGCCTGAGGGGTGCCCTCAGCGTCTTTAGGGACTTCTGCTGAAGCGCTTCAATCCACGTGTGCGCCCGTGATAAGTAAATCTAACTCTATCTAGTGTCCTAACATCCCCGCTGCCCATGCGAGCACGAGGATACCCAACACAATGCGATACATGGCAAACGGAGCGAAGCCACGCTTCCTCACCCATCCCATGAACCACGCTACAGCCCCATACGCAACAATGAAGGAAACAACAAAGCCGATCGCCAGGATGACCCACTGGTGAGGAGTAATCTCCGCGACGCCGATAGGATTTTCGTCCTTCCCTCGAAGCGATTTCAAAAGTGTGTAGAGCGTTGCAACCGCCATCGTCGGAATCGACAGGAAGAAAGAGAACTCCAGCGCCGCCGCCCGCGACATTCCCATCAGCTGCCCGGCTGCGATCGTCGACATCGACCGCGAAGTTCCCGGAAAAACGGCCGACAGAATCTGGCATGCGCCGATCCAAACCGCCTGTCCCCCGTGAATGTCGTCCATCTTCCACGTGTGAATCGGTGAACCTGCCGCGCCCGGCCCGGCTTTCTCCCACGGAGCTTTCATCGCATCAATCACCCACATTACGATGCCACCAAGCAGAAGCGCCGCTCCCATCACGTATAGATTCTCGAGATTCTTCCCAATCACTTTCGTCAGCAGAAATGAAGGAATCGCAGTAACAACAAATGCGATCGCGACCAGGCTCAATGGATGGGTCAAATACGTGCAATCTTTCTTTTCTCCCTCGGGCCAGGTCGAGAACAGTTTCGCGATATGTTGCCGGAAATAGATAGGCAGCACCAGAATTGCACCCAACTGGATCACGATCGAATACATCTTCCAGTAGCCGCTCGAAAGCGGCACATGCATGAGTTGCTCGGCAATTCGAAGATGCGCGGTAGAGCTGACCGGCAGAAACTCAGTCAGTCCTTCGACAACTCCCAACAGCACAGACAAAAGATAATCGCTCAAGTGTTCTCTCCAGATTCCTATTGCGATGCAGCGCGCCGTATCTCAATTTGCTGACAATTACATTTGCAACCGCAAGGCTCGCGCCTTTGAGCACACTTCCGGACGCCCCCGAAATTTGGGTCTTCACTGAATACTGAGTCCCAGCAGGGTGAGATAGGCTCCTACATTTATACCTTACTGCGCATACCGTCGGAAGAAGCTTTCTGCCTTCCATTCCGGACACCGATCGCCATTCGCTACGTCGAGCAGCAACGCCCTTACGATTTCCTCGTATTTCGCCGCAGCCGCCAGATCCACGGGCTGGTCCACGTCATCCGAAGGGGCGTGATATCGCTGCGTTAGCCAGTCTTTGAAGGTTTTTACTTCCGGCGTGTCGGGCTCGGGCGCCACGCTCATAATCACTGACGGCACGCCGTGGCGTATGAAATTGTATTGATCGCTCCGCACAAAAAGATTGCGCAGCGGCTCCGGATCCGGCTGTACTCGCACTCCTTGCGCTTTCGCGATCTGACGCACCCGCTCCCCGAGATCGGAATCGTCAAGGCCGAGAACCGTCAGCAACCTTAGCGGCACAATCGGCAAGAACATATCCACGTTGACGTCCGCAACGATGGACTTCGGCGCCACCGTCGGATGCGCCGCAAAATACTTCGATCCGAGCAGACCCTTTTCTTCCCCTGTTACCAGCACAAGTAAGATCGACCGCCGATGTTTCTCGGGATTCTTCTTGAAACTCGCCGCCATGTCCAGAACCAGCGCGCTGCCCGAACCGTCGTCCATCGCCCCGTTGTAAATGCGATCCCCATTGATCGGCTCTCCGATCCCAATGTGATCAAGGTGCGCCGACAACACGACATATTCGTTCATCAAAGCCGGGTCCGTGCCCGGCAATTTAGCCACAAGATTGGCAGACTCGATATTTGCGACCTCTACTCTCGTTTTGGCTTCCAGTGCAATCGGAAGCGGAAAGTGTGGCAGCGGCTTCCGATCTTTGCCCAGAGCGGCGATTTCCTCGAAGGTGTGTCCGGAACCCACAAAGAATTTTTCCGCGTTGACCGGATTCACCGTGACCCCGATCTTCGCGCCTTCAGTCTCGTTGAATTCCGGATAGTCGAGTTCCATCGACGGGTGCATTCGATTGAGCGAAACGCGCGACCAGGGGATATCCATCGACGCAGGATTCATCAATGAGACGATACCGACAGCTCCCACCGCGCGCAGCACCTTCCAACGCTCGGCCGCGGTCTGGTAATGCGATGCCAGCGCCCCCGGAATTTCTGAAGGCGATCCGGCAAGAATCACAATAATTTTTCCGCGCACGTCAATGCCTGCAAAGTCGTCATAATTCTTCTCCGGAACCCTCAGGCCGTACCCCGCGAAAACCAGCGGCGCATCGACTTCCGACGCAGGCATAATACGTGTGCTGATGATCGCGTCCTCTCCCAGAACAAGCGGCTCTCTCCGCCCGTCGCGAACCAGTGCCAGGCTGCAGTCTTTCTCAACAATCTGACGCGAGACAAACTTGACCGGCTGATAGTAGCCGTCCACGCCCGCAGGCTCTGCGCCCGCATTCTTCAGTTGTTCAACGGCGTAAGCCTGTGCTGCTCGTTCCCCGCGACTGCCCGTGTCACGCCCTTCCAGTTTGTCGTCGGCAAGAACCTTGATATGGTTCCACCACGTTTGTCCGTCGAAATGGGTCGTTTGGGCCGAGGCGGCGATTCCGCAGAGAAGCATCGCAACGAACAGAAATCCGGACGTTCTGGTTTTCATAAGTCCCCCAAAGCGTCCAAGGATAACAGGAGGGGGATTATGCAACCATGGCAACACATCGTGATCGCAGCGAGGGTTTGAATTTTGTCTTGAAAGCGACCAGCGTCAGCGTCCCGCCTCAAAGCGGTAACCGATTCCTCGCAGCGTCTTCAGATACCGCGGATGTCTGGGATCGACTTCAATCTTCTCCCGCAGACGCCTGACAAATACATCGATTGACCGCGGCGTCACGAAAGACCCTTCTTTCCAAACCGCATCGAGCAACTGGTCGCGTGTAAAAACCCGTCCTCGATGCCGCGCCAGATATTCTAGCAATCGGAACTCGCGCACCGTCGTAAGCACGGTCGCGCCCTGCACCCGCACCGTCATGGAAGCGATATCAATCTCAAGATCCCCTAACTGCAGCACTTCATGACTCGGTGCCTCGGGCTGCACTCGCAACACGTTTCGGACTCGCGCGATCAACTCCCGAGGGCTGAAGGGCTTCGTAATATATCCATCGCCGCCCGCGTCGAATGCCTGCAGGCGGTCTGGTTCTTGCGTCCTAGCCGACAAGAAGATGATCGGTGTCTTCGACAGTTGTTGATGCTGCCGTATTTGCCGGCAGAGATCGAACCCGTTGATTCCCGGTAACATGATGTCCAGCAAAAACAACGCTGGCTGCGAGATTGCCGCTTGCGGCACAACGGGCGCTCCCGAAAAAAAAGTCGAAACCTCGTAGCCCGCAGTGCGCAGATTGTGCTCGATCAACTGCGAAACGTCGGGATCGTCCTCCACGACGTAAATCAGATCGGGGTATCTCGTTTTTTGTATGGTCTCAGTGTCCATGGCCAGAACAGAAATCTCAGGCCTTCCACACGGCCTGCGTACAAGACGCTGGCAGCCTCGATCGCGCCCACATAAAAACCTCCTGCGTCGCGATCTTCTGAGATTTCTATTGAAGTGGTTCCGCCCTGACACTAGAGCCTTTGTGTTGCTGCAATGTTGCGCTTGTGTTAAAGGAGAGTGAATTATCCGGTCCCCGCCGCCATCCCAGGCGGTTTCGCGATAGCCTCCGCCTTTGCCCCGATCTCCGCTCAGGCGTTACACTGCCAAACATGAATACAACGAACCAACCGAACGTGAAGTTTGTGCAGACCCCCGATTACCGCGAAACCTACTCCAATAGCGTCCAGATCCGCGTCAATGTGTGGGATTTCTTTCTTGTTTTCGGAACTATGCAGCAGAGCTCAGAGACGCAGGTGGAATTGCGAAACTTCCAGGGCATCTATCTCAGCCCCCAACAGGCAAAGGCGCTCATGGCACTCCTGCAGCAGAACGTCACCAATTACGAGGCCGCTTTCGGGGAGATCAAGTTGGAGCCTCGCGCCGCAGGCGGACCCATCCACTAATGCCTCGCTCGCCGCTGCCCCGTTCATCCAAGATCGCCTTGGCCGGACGGTCCGAATCCAAAACCAATCCTCAGCTGACCTTTTCGGGATGGACGCAGGAGTTTTTTCTCTTCGCTCTTTTCTTTGCCGGATTGATGTTGTTGCACGCGCCTCTCCTTCGCCTCCCGTACTTCTGGGATGAGGCCAGCTATTACGTTCCGGCGGCCCGCGATCTATTCCTGACAGGCTCGCTGATCCCGCATTCCACGCCCTCCAATGCCCATCCCCCCCTGGTGATGGCTTGGCTCGCGCTAGCTTGGCGCATCTTCGGATTCTCCACCCTCGTCACCCGCACTGCCATCCTCGCCTTGAGCGCCTTTTCGCTTGTCGGCCTATTTCGCCTCTGCCGCATCGCGGCCAATCTTCCCGTGGCGTTCACGACCACAGCCCTCGTCGCGCTCTATCCCGTGTACTTCACCGAGAGTTCTCTGGCGCAGATCGATTTGCTCGCCGCCGGACTTACATTCTGGGGCCTCGCCGCTTACATCAACGACCGTCCCTGGATGCAAGTACTCTGGTTCTCCCTGGCCGCTCTCGCCAAAGAGACTGCCATTCTCGCTCCCCTCGCCTTGTTTGCCTGGGAGTTCTTGGTATGGCTCTTTCGTGCGCGCATCGAAACCACGCGCTGGAAGCAAATCCTTCCTCCCGCCGCCCGGCTCACGCATTTCCTCAATCTCTTGTTGCCCGTCCTCCCGCTGGCATGCTGGTTCGCCTATCACCACGCGAAGACTGGTTTCTTTCTCGGTAATCCGGAATTCTTTCGTTACAACGTAGCCGCAACCCTGAGCCCGCTCCGTATTCCCCTCGCTCTGGCTATGCGTCTGTGGCAACTTTTCGGATACTTCAGCCTCTATCTCCTCACACTTGGCGGCCTGCTCACCATGCTGCTTCCCGCCCAGGTCGACAATGGCGTGGCCCGTCCGCGCATCCCTTTCTGGATGCAGGCAGCTTTTCTTTCCGTGCTGCTCGCCTACCTCATCTTTATGTCCGCCGTCGGCGGAGCAGTCCTCGCTCGCTACATGCTCCCCGTCGTTCCCCTTGTAATCTTGGCGTTCGTCTCAACTCTCTGGAGGCGCGCCCGCTACTGGAAGTTGTTCGTCGCCGCCGTTGCCATCGCCTTTGTCGCCGGGCTTTTCACCAACCCGCCCTACGGATTCTCCCTCGAAGACAATCTCGCTTATCGCGACTACATCGTCATGCACGCCGAAGTCAGCCGCTTTTTATCGCTGCAATATCCGGACGCCCGCATCCTCACTGCATGGCCAGCCTCCGACGAACTCACGCGCCCTTGGCTCGGCTATATCAGCCGTCCTCACCGCGTAATCCGAGTGGAGGACTTTTCTGCTCCGCAGATTGATTTGGCCGCGAAAGTTCGCGACCACTTCGATGTGGCCGTCGTTTTTTCCACCAAGTACCAACCCGCTCATCCGCTCTTGGAAAACTGGCAAGCTTGGCAGAACATCAAACAAAGATTCTTCGGCTACCATCGCGACCTTCTGCCCGAAGACATCGCCCATCGCTTGGGCGGCACCATCGTCTACAGCAAGAACCTAAACGGTCAGTGGATCGCCGTAATCGAAGAAGTCAGATAGCCGCGAATATCAACAGAAGAGAGCTGAAACAGCTAGAGAACGCTTGGTGCCCCAGGTTCGTGCCCGTTCTTCAGGGCACTAACCCGGGTTTCCTAATCGTTCGATCTGACTCGCCTATCCCGCCATCATGTGGCAAGAGTGTGTCTTAACCACCACCCACACTTTTTTCCCCGCGCCCAACTTCAACCCATCCCGCGCCGCCAGCGTCAGATGCACCTCGAACTCAACCCCGCCACAATCCACCATCGCCGACACGATCACGTCTCGCTGCGTCAGTTGCCGAATCGTCCCCGGCAAAATATTGCGCGCACTCAACCCCTGCGGATCCTCCGTCGCCAGCAGCAAGTCCCCCGCCTGAATTCCGACTTTCATCCGCGACCCAACCTGGGCCCGCACCAACGGAGTCTCCAGATCAACATCCGATGCTCCGGCTAGCCGGCAAACCATCGTCCCTCGCGTTTCGTTCAGCGCCATCACCTTCGCGTCGAAAATATTCTCGAATCCCGACAGCTGCGCCACCGTCTCCATCCGCCGAGCTCGCATCACCTCATGCGGCCTGCCCTGCGCAACAATCCTTCCCGCATCCAGCACAATCACCTCATCCCCCAGCGCAAAAACTTCCTCATGATTGTGTGTCACGAAAAGAATGGGCACCCGGTGACTCTGGTTCCACTTGCGCAGATCCGCCACCAGCGACGACTTCGTCGGACGATCCAATGCCGCCAACGGTTCATCGAGTAGCAGCGCCCGCGGTTCCGTCACCAAGGCCCGCGCCAGCGCCACCCGCTGCCGTTCCCCTCCCGAAATCTCGGCCGGTCGCCGCCCGCTCAACTCCGCAATCTTGAAAACTTCCAGCATCTCGCGGCTTCGCCTCTGCCGCTCGCTTGCCCCCAACTTCTGCAGCCCATAACCCACGTTTTCTTCCGCCGTCATATGCGGAAACAACGCCAGATCCTGATGCACATATCCAATCTTGCGCCGCCAAGCCGGCACGTTCGTCTTCTTTTCCGAGTCGTACAGATCCTCGCCGCCCGCCGTCAGTCGTCCCTCGTCCGGTTCCGTCAATCCCGCGACGCAATCGAGCAACGTCGTTTTCCCCGCTCCCGAAGCCCCGAAAAGAATCGTGAATCCCGCCAGCGCGCGGAAGTGTACGTTCAGGCTGAACGTTCCCTCCGGATTCGGAAATCGTTTTCGAATCCGAACCTCAAGCTCCGAGGAAAGAGGTAGCTTCGCCTGCGCAGTGGGCGCCTGTCGAGCGGCCGCAGTCTTCACCGCCATCCGCCCACCACCCACACCTTCCGGTTTACGCCATATACCACCGAGAGCACGACAAACGAAATCACCAGCAGCACCAGTGCCGTCTCGTTCGCGCTCGAATAATTCGCCGCCTCCACCTGATCGTAGATATCAATCGAAATCGTCCGGGTGACACCCCGAATATTTCCCCCCACCATCAGCACGACGCCAAACTCACCCAGCGTGTGCGCAAAGCTGAGAGCAAATCCCGTGACCAGCCCAGCCTTCGAAAGGGGCAGCACGATCCGTCGGAAAGTTTGAAAAGGGGTGTGTCCAAGCGAGGCAGAAGCACGTAGCAGCGAGCGGTCCACCGCTCCAAACGATGCCGCAAACGGCTGCACTGCGAAAGGCAAACTGTACAGCAACGACCCGATCACCAGTCCTTCAAACGTGAATGCCAGCGTGTGTCCGGTCAGCGCTTCCCACCACCGTCCCACGGGACTCCGCGATCCGAGTGCCACCAGAACATAAAATCCCAATACCGTCGGAGGCAACACAATCGGCAACGCCACCGCCGCCTCCACCAGAAACTTCCATCGCCGCCGCGAGTAAGTCAGCCAATACGCGATCGGAATTCCAATCACCACCAGCAGCACTGAAACTAAACCAGCGAGACGCACCGTCAGCCAGAACGCCTCCCAATTCATCTCAGCCTTTCTCCCGAGCGCGATCGGTTTTCGTAATCACTTACCCGGCAAGCTGAATCCATACCGCAGTAGCAGGGAACTCGCCTCAGCCGAGCGCAAAAACTCCAGAAACTTCTTCGTCGCATCCGGTTGCTTCGACTTAGAAATCACCACTGCCGCTTGGTTCAGCGTCGGATACGCATCCAGCGGCACCGTCCAATACCGTCCCTTATCCTTCATCGCCGGCGCCAGCGCATGCGAAAGCGCCACCAGGCCCGCCTGCGCATTCCCCGACTCTACAAACTGCGCCGCCTGCGAAATATTCTCTCCCACCACCAACCGGCTCGAGACCTGATCGTAGATTTCAAAATGCCGCAACGTCGCCTCGGCCGCCCGTCCATAAGGTGCGGTCGCAGGATTCGCAATCGATATTTTTTTCACCGAAGGATCCAGCAGCGCCTTGATCCCCAGCTTCGACAAGTCCAACGGCGAATCGTTCGGAACCCACAACACCAGCCGCCCCACCGCATAACGATAAAGCGTATCCTTCTCCGCCAATCCCTCCGCAATCAATTGCTGCGGATACTGCTCATCCGCCGAGAAAAAAACATCGAACGGCGCTCCATTCCGAATCTGATTCGTCAGATTCCCCGACGCCCCAAAAGAAACCTTCACCACTTGCCCGGTCTTCTTCGTATAAGCCGTAACCAGCTCGGGAAGCGCCGCACTCATATCCGCCGCCGCCGCCACCGTAATCTCCTGCGCCGGCGCAAATGCCGCAAACAGAATCAGACACAAAACAAATCGATAAAATGCCTTCATAATTCCTTTTCTAGAGCTTGTCATCCCGGTCCTTTAAGATTTGTCATCCCGAGCGCAGCGAGGGATCTGCAGTTTTCTTTACGAGCCGCGCAACGCCCCGCTCTACAGCCCCCTAAACCAGTTTCATCTTCGACAACGGCAACTCCCGCGCCCTTTTTCCCGTAGCCGCAAACACCGCATTGCACAGCGCCGGAGCAAACGGAGGCACTCCCGGCTCGCCCACTCCCGCCGGAGGAGCCTCGCTCTCCATAATATGCACATCCACGTGCTTCGGAGCGCGGTTCATCCGCGTCAGCAGATAATTATTGAAATTCCCCTGATCGATCGCTCCATTCGTCGCCGTAATCTCGCTGAACAACGCCAGACTCGTCCCGAACGAAGCCGCGCCCTCAAATTGGTTGCGGATATTATCCGGACTCACCACCGTTCCCGCATCGACCGCGGTCCAGACATTCGGAATATGCACCTGCCCACGCGCGTCAACCTCGACGTCGACCACGGTCGCGACGTAAGTCAAAAAGCTTCGGTGCGCCGCGATCCCCAGCCCGCGCCCTTTGCCAAGTTTCGTCGACTTCTTACTCCATCCCGATCGCTCCGCCGCAATCTCCACCACACGCCGCAACCGAGCCGTGTCCAGCGGATATTTCGTCTTGTCCTCAGCTTCCTCTTCCTTATATTCCAGCGGCACAATCCGCGCCGGACCAATCAACTCCAGCAAATATTCCACCGGATCCCTATGCGCCGCATGTGCCAGTTCATCCGCAAACGAGTGAATGGCGAATGCGTGATAGATATTCGCGACGCTCCGCAACCACCCGATCCGTACGTGATAATCCGCCGGACCATTCTCCGCCCGATGATTTGGAATATCGAACGGAAGATTGTTCCATCCCAGTCCCATCTCATCGTCCGCATACGTGGCCGACGCATCGAAAGTTGAATTGATCGGCGGATACACCGTCCTCTGCAACCAGGCCGTGGGCTTCCCATCCGCTCCCACCGCCGCCTTCATGTACATCGCCGCCACCGAATGGAAAAAGTCGAAGTGAATATCGTCCTCGCGGCTCCAAACCACCTTCACCGGCTTGCCCAACTTCTTCGACAGCACCGCCGCTTCCGCCACCTGATCTGGCTTCGACTTGCGCCCAAATCCGCCTCCCAGCAGCGGCACATGGCACGTCACATCTTCCTTCTTAATGCCGAGCACCGCCGCAATCGTCTCCTGCACCGCCTGCGGGTTCTGCGTCGGAGCCCACGCCGTCACCTTCCCGTGGCGATACTCCGCGACTGCCACTGGAGGCTCCATCGACGCATGCGCCAGGTGCGGCGCGTAAAACTCCGCTTCGATAATCTTGCCCCCGCTCTTCTCCGCTCTCGCAAATTCCGCATCGACATCGCCCACATTGCGCGCCACTTTTCCTGGTTTCCGCGAAGTTGCTTCCAGCGTCTTCCGGTACGCCGCCGAGTTGTACATCGCGTGCGAACTCTCGTCCCACTCAATCTTCAAACTCTTTCGCCCCTTGAACGCCGCCCACGTATTGTCCGCAATCACCGCGACACCGCCCAGCGGTTGAAACATATGTGGCGGCTTGAACGGATCAATCGTCACCGTTTTCTGCACCCCCGCCACCTTGAGCGTTGCCTGATCGTCATACGACTTGATCTTCTGCCCCAGCACCGGAGGATGCTCAATCGACGCAAACACCATCCCTGGCCGAGTCGAGTCCATGCCAAAAATCGCTTGCCCCGTCACAATCTCCGGCAGATCGAACAGGGAATTGCTCTCCTTGCCGATATAGCGCCACTCCGACCGCGCCTTCAGTGGCAACGGCACATCTTCTTTTTTAGGCACAGGAAGCTTCGCCGCCGCCTCCGCCAGTTCGCCATATCCCAACTTCCGTCCACTAGCCTTATGCACCACAAAGTGCGGTTCCGTCGTGCACTCTTTCGCAGGAACCTTCCACTCATTCGCTGCCGCCGTAATCAACATCACGCGGCCCGTCGCTCCCACCTGCCGCATCAAATCAAAATTGCTGCGGACCGAGTGCGATCCATCCGTATCCTGATCTCCATACTTTGGATCGCCAATCGCTTGCTCAATCTTGACCTTCGCCCAGTCCGCATCCAACTCATCCGCGACCACCAGCGGCAACGCCGTCCGGCTCCCGCAACCCATCTCCGAACGGTGCGCCACAATCGTCACCATCCCATCCGGAGCAATCGACATCCATATACTCGGCTCAAACGCCGCTGTCGCACCCTCACCTTGAGCCGCCCACAGTGGCTCCGAAACAAAACGCGCTGTCAGCATAAACGCTCCGCTAACCAGCGCTCCTTGCAGAAATCCTCGCCGATTCATCGCGCTCTCCCGACGGCTCCCACTCCCGTTGCTCTTCATTCCGTCTCCTTCGCGGTGTTGTGTCCCGCCGCCTTATGAATCGCCGCCCGAATCCGCTGGTACGTTCCGCAACGGCAAATATTCCCCAACATCGCCGTATCGATATCCTGGTCGCTGGGATTTTTATTCTCTTTCAGAAATGCGATCGCCTGCATGATCTGTCCCGTCTGGCAGTATCCGCATTGCGGCACTCGAATCTCCATCCACGCTTTCTGCACAGGATGCATGGGCGCGATTCCTTCAATCGTCGTAATCTCCGCCCCACCCACATCTTTCATCGGAGTCGTGCACGACCGGATCGCCGCGCTATCCCGATGCACCGTGCAAGCCCCGCACAGTGCCATGCCGCAGCCAAACTTCGTGCCCGTAAGCTGCTCCACATCCCGCAAATACCACAGCAACGGCATGTCAGGATCGCCATCAAACATCTTTTCTTTCCCGTTCACCTTAAACCGGACCATGAAATCCCTCGTGAACCTCGAAGTAAACTCGACTCGATAACCACTACCTGAAAATCAATTCCCATATCCTAGTCGCACCCCGCAAAATCGGGAAGAGAAGTTCGCATTTCCCCGTGTTCGTCCGTGTACCCCGTGGCAAAAAGTTTTTCTCGCGACCGTCATATAATCGTCTTTCATTTCCTTCTGGAGGACCATTGGCCTACGACGATCTACGCGACTGGATCAAAGCACTCGATCGTGCCGGCGAACTCAAGCGCATCCGCACCGAAGCCGACCCTATCCTCGAAATCGCGGAAATTACCGACCGCGTTTCCAAGAGCACAAGTAAAGACGGCTGCGTTGGCGGCAAAGCT
This sequence comes from uncultured Acidobacteriaceae bacterium, assembly GCA_963846085.1. Taxonomy (GTDB): domain Bacteria; phylum Acidobacteriota; class Terriglobia; order Terriglobales; family Acidobacteriaceae; genus Acidiflorens. Next base: position 541,963 of record CAWJUN010000002.1, read on the forward strand.
CTCCTCTTCGAAAACCTGAAAGGTTATCCCGGCTCCCAGCTCCTGATCAACCAATTCGGATCCTCCCGCCGTATGCGCCTCGCACTCGATGTCGACGATCTCGATCAAATCTCCGATCGCATCCGCGCCTTCATGGATGTCAAATCTCCCCAGGGCTTTCTCGACAAAGTCAAAATGCTCCCCATGCTCGCCGAAATGGGCAAATTCTTTCCCAAAACCGTTCCCACCGGCCCGTGCAAAGAAGTCATCAAACGTGACAACTTCTCCCTCCTCGATTTCCCAGTCTTGCAATGCTGGCCGCAAGACGGAGGACGTTTCATCACCCTCCCCTGCGTCATCACCCGCGATCCCAAAACCGGCAAACGCAATGTCGGGATGTATCGCATGCAGGTCTACGACGAGCGCACCACCGGCATGCATTGGCAGCGCCAAAAAGTAGCCGCCGAACACTACCGCGACCACCTCCGCACCGCAACTAACAAAACCGAGAGTGCCCCACCCAAGCCCTCTCTTGGCTTGAGTGGGAAATCCGCAGCCGTCGACATCATGGCCCGCTCCTCCGGAGGTTCCATGCTCGCCTCCGGCACGCGTCCCTCCGGCAAAATGGAAGTCGCTGTCGCCATCGGCACCGATCCCGCCCTCACCTTCTCCGCCATCGTCCCCGCCCCACCCGATGTCGAGGAATACATCGTCGCCGGATTCCTTCGCCAGAAGCCCATCGAACTCGTGAAGTGCGAGACCGTCGATCTCGAAGTTCCCGCCAACGCCGAAATCATTCTCGAGGGCTACGTCAACCTCGACGAACTCCGCACCGAGGGCCCCTTCGGAGACCACACCGGCTTCTACTCCCTCGAAGACGAGTATCCCGTCTTCCACGTCACCTGCGTCACCCACCGGAAGAATCCCATCTACGCCACCACCGTAGTCGGCAAGCCTCCGCAAGAAGATGCCTGGATGGGCAAAGCCGTGGAACGTATCTTCCTCCCGCTGATGAAGCTCACAATTCCCGAACTCGTAGACATGAATCTTCCCATCGAAGGCGTCTTTCACAACCTGATGCTCGTCTCCATCCGCAAATCCTATCCCGGACAGGCCCGCAAGGTCATGAACGCCATCTGGTCGCTAGGGCAAGCCATGTTCACCAAGTGCATCATCGTCGTCGACGAAGACGTAGACGTGCAAGACATCGGCGACGTCACTCTGAAAGTCCTGAACAACATCGATCCCGAGCGCGACATTCAATTCGCCATGGGTCCTGTCGATTCCTTAGACCACGCCGCTCGCCTCGCCAACTACGGATCGAAAATGGGCATCGACGCCACCCGCAAATGGTCCACCGAAGGCTTCGCTCGCCCCTGGCCCAACGAAATTACGATGGACCCCAAAATCCGCGTCCAAGTCGACGCGAAGTGGAAGGCCCTGTCAAAAGAATTGGGCATCGACTAGAACCGGCCGCATAGAATGTTTGCCGAGAATGCACGGCTCGTGTGGTGGCGGGCATTCTGCCCGCCGCCTTTGACTTTGACGTGGTAGTTGCAGTTGAACTCGCTGTTGCCCTTGCCGATGAACTCGAATTTCGCAAATCCCGCCGCCCCAACTTGGCCCTGGCCAGATTCTCTCGACGCCTTGATCGCGGCACCCGACCATCACACGCTGCTCTTCGAAAACGATCGAGTTCGGCTCATGCAAACCCGCATCCTGCCCGGCCAGATCGTACCCCTGCACACTCACCGCTGGCCTGCCGTCTTACTCATGTCGAGTTCGAGTCACTTCATCCGCCGCGATGCCTCAGGAAACGTCGTTCTCGACACTCGCCAGTCTCCCGAAATCCCCCATCTGAATTCGCCGATCTCCCTCGATCCTCTCCCGCCCCACACCGTCGAAAATGTCGGAGATTCGGCTATCGACAACCTCCAACTGGAGATCAAGTACACCGGCTAGATGCCCCGCACCCCACTTGAGTCCCGCCCCAACTTGTGCTCTCATATCCCAATCGCCTCAGCCCCGAGACGAGCGAGGACCCAATCATGCCTGACACTCCAGTTCACTACATTCCCAAAGGTTACAGCTCCGTGACTCCCTATCTCATCGTCAAAGGTGCGGCGCAAGCCATCGACTTCTACAAGAAAATCTTCGGAGCCACCGAAGTCATGCGCATGCCCGGTCCCGAAGGACGCATCGGTCACGCCGAACTCAGCATTGGCGGCTCCCACATCATGCTCGCCGATGAGCACCCCGAGATGGGTCATCAAAGTCCTCTCACCTTGGGCAATTCGCCCGTAAGCGTGCTTCTATACGTCGAGGACGTTGACTCGACCGTCAATCGCGCCGTCGCCGATGGTGCCACCATCCTCAAGCCAGTTGCCGATCAGTTCTACGGAGATCGCATGGGTTTCATCAAGGACCCCTTCGGTCACCGCTGGGCTATCGCCACTCACAAAGAAGATTTATCCGAGGATGAAATGAAGAAGCGAGCGAAACAAGCGATGCAGGCCGCCTAGACCGTGGGTCTACGCGGAGATCGTTTTGGGAAGGGCATGAGTTCCACTCGTGCCGCACGTCGCCCCTAAAACAGAGCGCTTTAGCGCCTGAGGGAAGGTCGCTCGCACCTCCGCTCTTGTTAGAATCGTTCAGATCCCATCACGAAAGGAACTCCTCCATGCTAGCTGCTGGCAATCCATTCCCGAATTTCTCGCTACCCAACCAGGACGGCAAAATCACCACTCTCTCCGATTTAGCGGGAAGCTGGGCAGTCATTTACTTCTATCCCAAAGACGACACCCCCGGCTGCACCATTCAGGGCCGATCCTTCACCGCCTCCAAGGCCGACTTTGACGCCGCGGGTATAAAAGTTATCGGTGTCAGCGCCGACGACGTGACCTCGCATCAGAACTTCTCCCACAAGTTCGCTTTCAAAATTGATCTCCTCTCCGACACCGATTCCGGACTGATGAAGACACTAGGCATCGGTCAATCCGAGTGGAAAGGGACGAAATACTGGGATCGCACCACGTTCGTAGTTGACCCCAAGGGCATCATTCGCAAGGTCTACGAAAAGGTAAACCCCGAAGGCCACGAAAAAGTCCTGCTCGATGAAATCACCGGTCTAAAACAAAAAGCCGCCTAAGAGCACTGTGGATACAGCGGTGTGGGCATGTATCAAGTGTGGGGACGGGCGACCTCGCCCGCCCATCCCCGCAAAGTTACCAGCGGCTGAAGTTGCACTTTCCAGAGCACTGTTCTACTCCGCCAGCAAGTCCCCACCAAATTCCGAATCAGGCATCTCGCGCGCACCCCTGCTCCAAGAACGTCCCACGGTCGCCACCAGTCCCTCCGCCATCACCGCCGGCAAAATGCGATACATCCGCGCCCGCAGGTCGCGATAACCTTGGATCCCCGCAAAGAGGTCGCTCATCAATCCACGGAACGTCGCGCTCTGTTCCGTCAGCGCGACAATTTTTTCCAGCACGCTGTCACCGAAAATCTGCCCGCGGTAGAAGCGGCGCGAAACCCTCGCCGCCAACTTCAATTCCGGCAAGACCTCTTCTGCCAGAAGATTTCGATACCCATCGGGCTGCCCGTTCAACAACGCCTGCGCACACAACTCAGCCGAGCGCAGCGCATAATAAAGACCCTCTCCCGTGATGGGATCGACCAATCCCGCGCTGTCCCCGATCATCGACCAGCCATCGCCGCACACTTCCAGCGTTTCAAAAGTCTCGGTTCGAAACGACGGCAGGATGTGCGAATAAAATCTGGCTCCGCTTAAACTCAGTCCATTCTCTTTGAGCCAATGTTCTTCAAGCCAGCGTTCCAGCGTGCGCCGCAACTCCGACGTCGGCAACTCTGCCATCTTTCCCGCAATCCCTGCGGAAACATGATCGACGCGCGGAAACACCCAGATGTACCCTGTGATCTCCTTCAGGAATTGAATCTGCATCAGCGACGTACGGCCTGGAATAAAATAACCCGCCGTCACCATCAGATCTTCCGGCGCCATCGGCGCACTAAACTGACTGCGCAGCGTATTCCTCGCTCCCGCCGCCAGAATCACATGAGAGGCTCGGTATTCGCCTTGCGGCGTCGCAAGCAGCCAGTTCCCAGCCGTTCCCGTAATACCACTCACGCGCTCGTGCCGAATCTCCACTCGCGCCTCGCCCGTTCCAGCGTCGCGCGCTCGCTTCAGTAGCAATCCATTCAATGCGAGCCGCGAAAAGATCGCCACGGGATGTTGCATATGAAAGCGAACGCGTCGTCCGGATGGACTGATCAGTTGGCAGTCTTGCACCGCCATGCTCGGCGCGCCCGCCGCACGCAGAAACGGATACTGCTCCAAAGCTTTGTGTGTGATTCCCCCGCCGCAGGGTTTTTCCCAAGCCAGCTTTTCGTCGAAGAGAACGACTCTCCGGCCTCCGTCGGCCAGCAACGTCGCCGCCAATGCGCCCGCCGGACCGCCTCCCACAATTGCGATTGGCTTTGCCCCGGTCATTTCAATGTTGCATCAAGGTTGCGCGATTCGGAATTGAAACGCGAGCGAAAAACGAGAAGACGCATTGTAGAAACACTACGACCCGCGTGCGAGCTCCAATCCCACCCTTGTGCCTCTGGAAGCTCGCGAGGCTGCAATCTCACCAGGCCTATTGCAGCGTGGTCGCGCCGTTCAGCCCTTGATAAATGAAGATGCCCGCAATCACCAGGATCATCGCTCCCGATAAAGCGCCCAGAACTTTCACGATCGGCGCGATCTTCCTCATCTTGGCGAGATTCTCTGACTGGTCTTTTTGCATTTGCGATTCGTTCTCGTTCAAGCAGATCGAATCGTCCTCGTGCATGGTGAGCGTGCTTTTGTAAATCAGAAGAATGATCAGTATCCCCGTCAAAACACCCCACGCGGCTAGCAGCCCGAACATCGGAGTCATATTGCACCTCGGAGCTGAGATCGAGCCTTTTCCCGAAATGCCTTGTTTGCCCCAGCCAGACCTCATGGTCCGGCCAGTGTTCGGGTACGGCCCCTACTGCGGCCCATTATAGACCCGTTGGCAAGAGGGGGGCCGATTCTTCTTGCCACCCCGCGGCATCTAAAGGCCATAGCGGGAAAATGCCGCTCCGGAAAAACCCCTGTCGAACCGGCGACGGCGTTTGTTATAATCAATTGCAATCTAAGGAGACCAACCGATGGCAACCACAACCGCACCCAATATTCAGACCGACACGCAGCCCAGTTCTCAACCGAAGACCCCTGCTCCCGTATTAACGCCGTCGGCTATCGCCAAGGTTAAAGAGATTATGGCCTCGCAGAACCCGGTTCCATCAGGATTGCGCTTGTCCGTTGTGGGCGGCGGTTGCTCCGGCTTTCAATACTCCATGGCCTTCGAGAACGGCGCTGGCATGATGGATAAGGTATTCGACTTCGAGGGATTGAAAGTGTATGTCGACGCCACCTCGCTGATGTATCTCGGTGGAGCGCATGTCGACTACGTAGAGACTCTCGAAGGCGCCGGCTTCAAGTTCGAGAATCCGAACGTGAAAAGCACCTGCGGCTGCGGCTCATCCTTCAACGTCTAATTTTGTCTCGCTGATTTCAAGCAAAAGCCCCGCTCTCGATGCGGGGCTTTTTCTCTTTCCTGATCGCAAACTCACCCGCGCAAATCTGAGCGCCGAATTTCTATTGGGGCGACGTCTGCGTCGGTTGCTGTGGGGAAGTAGTTGCCCCCGGACCACTCGTCGACGACCCCTGCCCAAACCCTTGTCCGAATCCCTGGCTCGTACCTTGGCCCGGCGCACCTGGCTGGCCTGGGGTTAGGCCGCCGCCAAATCCCGCGCTCGGACCGTTCGTTGAAACCGGCCCCACCAACAGCCCTCCCCGGTCTGCTTGCGGAATGTAAACGAAGAGCCAATCGTTGTAATGATTCTTGTCGTTGAACACCCGGATGCTCTTCGCTTTGCTCGTGCTTGAAACGCCGAGAATCGGCCCCCCGCCAAAAGTCGGCCCGTTGAAACCGGAGCCCGAACTTGAACTCGAACTGCTCGAAAATGGGCTGGAGGGATTGGCCCCCCCGGCGCTACCCGGCGAGTTCGGATTGTCCGTTGTATCCGCGTCGTTGCCGCTCGCATTCTGCGTCAGCGTTGGCTGAGCCCCGCCAGTTTGGCTGCTCAGCGCAGCGAGTCCCGCTTGAATCTGGCCTTGAACTCCCGTCTGCCCCTGCGCTCCGTTTTGCCCAGGAATACCCGATAATCCGGGTGTCTGGCCTGGTAGCGTGATGCCGCTATTCAAGCTGATGTCCTGCTGATGCAGAAATTTGAAATCTTTCTCCTTACCCGTCACCGGATCATGCGTCAGCGGATCGGTATAGCGCTTCCGTAGAAACCTCATGTTGTTTGTGTTTTCCAACTCTTCGACACGCGACGGATAGCGCCCAAATTTCTTGTAGAAGTGTTGAATGGCCCTCATATACGCGGTTCCGCGATGCCGCATTTCATCTTCGCGGTCGCGCATGATCTGTTGTTTGACGTCGGGCAGCACGGCCAGCAACGCGATCGCGATCAGCGCCATCGCCAGCATCAGCGTAATCAGCATGTACCCGCGTTCCCAGATCGCGGATCGGCGATTTGTAATGCGGTAATTTGCCGATCTCAAACCACGCTGCCGCATAGCCACTCACTCGCCTTCTCAATTACAAACTACAAATCACCAATTACAAATGCATTCTGTTTTCTATCCCGGCGCTCCCAGCGTCAAAGGCAAGCTCTGCCGGTTGTTGTTCAGCACGTCCTCCACGTCGACCGACGTGGGCATAATCCGTACAATCCGGTATCGCCGGTCGACAATGTCACCCTCAGCCGCGATAAAAATATCCTCGCCCTGCGCTAAGAAGACTTTCTTCGTTTCCCCAGGCCGGTTGGCAAAACCAAAAAACCTCAGCGTAATGGGAGGTGGTGGAGGGGGAAGCGGTGGCGGCTGAATGCCTCTTGCCTCTTCCTTGTCTGTGGTTCCGTTGCCCTTGGTCGGCTCGATTTGCGCCATCGAGCCCGCCACAAAAATATTTCTACCATTGCCCGCGTACTTGATTTCTTCCGTTTGGCTCAGCAATTTCAAATCCAAGGTGGGATCGAGCCGCGGCTCAACCACCGGCACCGTCTTTCCAGAAGCCGTCCGCCGCGTCGCCTTCGGTGCATTGGATGTCGCAGTTGTCTTCGCCGCCGGAGCTGCCGAATCCGATGCCGGCCAGAACTCGTAACCGAACATTAACACCGCAATGCCGCCCAACACGGCTAGCGTGATCAGTTGCTTGCGATTTTCGGTTCCCAGGTTCACTTACGCGCCCGCCCTCAGATAACTATGCATCGTGATTTCCAGCCGTACCGGCCCCGCACTCTCACCCGCCAAGTCCACGCTGTCCACCGTAAAGAAGAGCTTCGACCGCTCCAGCGTATTGATGAAGCGCACGAGCTGTAGATAGTCGCCCGAGAAGCTGCCTTCCACTTCAATCGGTACCACCCCCGAGCTCTCTGCATCCTCTTCTTTGTACTTGGCCTGTTGCATGTGGACGCCGTTCTCCGTAGCCAGCCTGCCCAGTTCTTTCACCAGGTCCGAGTCGCTTCCCGCAAAACGGTCTCGATAGAATCCGGTGATTTGCCCTTTGGCCAGCACAATCTTCTGATCGATCCCCCGCAGCGGCTCCACTTCGCGCGTCTTCTTCTGCAGTTCGATACGCAGTTGGCTCAATTGCAGCCGCCGCGAATCCTCCGAACCTACCAGCGGCGAGAACAACACCGCAACCGCGAGTACATCGACCGCCACCATCGCCCCAATCGCAATCTTCAGCTTGCGCCGCGATTTCTGAAAGTCCGGCATTATTTCCCACTCCCCTCGCTCGCATCCGGAATGTAGATCGCATACACCGCCGCGATGGTGCTCGCCGACCCCTCTGCACCAGCGCCAGTCTCCGAGAGCAGTTGCGCGTCTTGAAAGTGCTTCGAGCCTTCCATCCGATGAACCAGTTCGATCGCCGCTTCCCGGTTTTCGCCCGCTACCTTCATCTGCAGCGCCATCTGATTCTGATCCGTGATCTCCGGACGCAGCGAAACTACATGCAACTCCCGCGGCATCACACGCTCCAGGTCCTCAAATGCGCGCGTCCACGAGAACGACTTCCGCTGAATCAACTCATTCAGGAATTGCGACTGATCCCGCGTGCTCCGATTGGCCGCGAGATCCAGCCGCGCCTGCGCCTGCCCTCGTTCCGCGTCCACTTGCGCGATTTGTTGCCCGAGGCGCGCGATCTCGTGACGATCCCTTCCCGCCTTCGTCCAGCCATTCACCGTCAGCCCCAGCAGGAATAGCGTCAGTACGCCGAGCGCTCCCACCCCCAAGCCCCACCGCCCCCAAAATTCACGGGCATCTTCATACGGCCGGGTTGCGAGATTGATGTCTAAACGCATATGAGCTTCTAGCTCTTGGCTTTTAGCTTTTAGTCTAGGCCGTTAGCCAATAGCTAAGAGCCAGCAGCCAAAAGCGTCTTTCCTACGAAATCAGTGCTCCCACCACACCCGCCATGCGCCACCGCGGAACCGTTCCCGTCGTGGATCCGATCTGCGACGTGGCCACCAGTTCCTCGACCTGCGCACCCGACTGGCTCTTCAGCGCCGGTGCCGCGCCGCCCGCCTCCGGCAGGCCCGCCACATACACGCGCTCGATATTCAATTTATAAGTGTCCTGAAAAAATACCACCGACGGATAAACCTCTTCCGCCAATTGATCCCCTGTAATCGTAATCCCGCGTAGATTCTCCAGCGTCCGGAACAGCACCAGTTGTTCGCGGTCCAGAATCGCGATGCTGATCGTACGCGCATCGACCTTTACCACCAGCGTCGGACGTTCCGCATCTGCCGCTCCCAGCGCCGCCAGCATCGACGGCATCACCATTCCCGGGTTGTAACCGGCGTCGCGAAACGCCGATTCATATTCCTCGAGAACCGTTTTCAGGACGACAGCCGCAACTGCCTGCATCCCTTTCCCGGTCGACTGCGCGTGATACGACACCCTCGCATCATTCAAATCGAAGGGTAAAGATTTCTTCAGCCGGAAACGCACCACCGCCTCAGCCTCGTCCCGTTTGGCCGGGAGCGCCTCGAAATCCAGCAGCACCACACGCACCGCCGTGTCCGGCAGAATCGCAATCACATCCCGCGACCGTCCGCCCACACTACCCAGCGCGCCCTCGATCGCCGTGCGAATTGCCGTTCCGTCGCGCAGATTCGGTTCCATCAAATCCGGAACCACCGTCCCCGGCGCCAGCTCTCGTGCCGCGGCCATCTCTACCATTCGCCCTGTGTCGGCGGCCCGGCCCGCAAGAATCCGGTCGGCCGCGATTTCGCAAGCCAGTACCGGACGCCGCGCGTTTTTTGTGCTCGATGCCATAACTGTCTTAGGGAAATAAAATCTGTTCTAACCCTCGCGTTCTCTATCGAATCTGCCCAGCCGCAGCCTGAAACTGATGATATCCCCGACCTTGTCCAACCGAATAGTTACCTCGGCGGTTGCCCGGACAGAGCCAGTCCCCGTGCGTTGGTAACGGGTCCAACCCGTGTCCTTTGGACCCGTGTTTCAGCGCATGGTCTCGATAAATGTAACCTTGTTGATCTCTTTCAGAGTGGTGAATCCGCCCCGCACCTTGTCCAGAGCCGATTCCCGCAGGAACCTCATGCCGTCTTCTCGCGCTGCTTTCCGGATCTCCGACGTCGGCCTCCGCTCCAGAATCATCTCGCGGATGCGGTCGGTCAAATCCAGCAGTTCATGAATCGCGGTTCGCCCTCGAAACCCCGTGCCCGCGCATTCAATGCAACCCTGGCCTTCATACAAAGCAACCTGCGACCACTGCGCCGGATCCAGTCCGCTCGCCTCCAGCACGTCATTCGGATAGTGCACCGCCGTGCGGCAGGAATCGCAGATGATTCTCACCAGCCGCTGCGCCAGGATGCAGTTCAGCGCCGACACAAAGTTGTACGGCTCGACTCCCATGTTCAGGAAGCGCCCCAGCACATCGACCACGTTATTCGCGTGTACAGTCGTGAACACCAGGTGGCCCGTCAGCGCCGACTGAATCGCAATCTGCGCCGTCTCGTTGTCTCGGATTTCGCCGACCATGATCTTGTCCGGGTCGTGTCGCAAAATCGAACGCAGTCCGCGCGCGAACGTCAATCCCTTCTTCTCGTTCACCGGAATCTGCGTGATCCCCCGCAGCTGATATTCCACGGGATCTTCAATCGTGATGATCTTGTCTTCGTCCGTCTTGATCTCATTAATCGCGGCATAAAGCGTCGTCGTTTTGCCGCTGCCCGTCGGCCCCGTTACCAGCACCATGCCGTACGGCTCTTTGATGTAGCGCCGGAACCGCCGCAAATCGTCTTCGTCGAAGCCCACCACTTCCAGCGTGAGCTTCTTGAACTTTTCGCTCATCGACTCTTTGTCGAGCACGCGCAACACCGCGTCTTCGCCGTGGATCGAAGGCATGATCGATACGCGGAAGTCGATGGCGCGCCCGTTGTACTTCACGCGGAAGCGTCCGTCCTGCGGCACGCGCCGCTCCGAGATATCCAACTCGCTCATCACCTTGATACGCGAAATGATGGTTGAGTGGTGCTCTTTGCCGATCGGCGGCATCGCGTTCGTCAGCACGCCGTCGATACGAAACTTGATGTACACCGAGTCATCTCGCGTCTCGATGTGAATATCACTGGCCCGTCGCTGCAACGCCGTAAAAATCGTGGTATCGACCAGCCGGATGATCGGGCTCATGTCCGTGCCCGAACTCGCCGTCAGCTTGTCGATCGAAATCGTTTCGTCGTTCCCGGCATCGTCTTCGCGGATCACGTCGAGCGTGAATCCTTCGCTCGCGTCTTCCAGCACGCGCTTCGATTGCTCGGTCTTCTTCAGAATGTCGGAGATTTGTTTTAAGGTCGAAACTTTCGTGACGATCCGCTTGCCCAGCAGCAGGCTGATCTCGTCAATCATCATCAACTGGCTGGGATCCGCAATCGCAATCGCCAGCCGCCCATCGGCCGTCTCGTCCAGCGGCACGAAGTTATAGCGGAACATCAGGTGCACAGGAATCTTTTCGAACAGATCGTGATGCAACTGGAAGTCGCTCAGGTCGACGAATTCGCACCGGTAACGTCGTGCAATATCCCGCGCCCGTTCAATCTCGTCGGGAATCGATGCCGCCTCCGGCACTAGCTTCCCGCCATTCGCCGGATTAATTAATGCTGTCTTCTTATCCGCCATACCCATACCAGTTTACAACCCTTCCAACACCAATTTGGTTCGCGCCCGTCTTTTGGGCGATAACCTGGGATCCAACCGATGGAGACGCCGCTTGCCGCTTCTCCCGTTCCTAATGCACGTTCGCACCCAAAGTGAAAATCGGCATATACAGCGAAATCAAAATCCCGCCTACAAACACCGCCATAATGATCAGGATCATCGGTTCAATCAGCGCCATCGCCGCGCTCAACGCCGTCTGCACATCTTCCTCGTAAAACTCCGCCACCGACGCCAGCATCGCCGGCAACGCGCCCGTCGACTCACCAACCTCCAGCATCTCAACCGCGAGATCCGGAAACAATTTCTGCGTCTCCAGGCTATGCGCCAGCGTCTGTCCTTCTCTCACCCGCTCCGCCGCAGCTGTCACCCCATTAAACATCTGCCGGCTGCTCAGCGATTCACCCGCCGTTTCCATCGCCGGCACCAGTGGCAGGCCGCCTTGCAGCAACGTCCCCAGAATGCGCGAGAAATTTGCCACCTGGTACTTCAACCGGATTTCCCCGATCAGCGGCAGCGACAGCAGAAACTTGTCGATCTGTTCCGCCCCGCGATCGCTCTGCTTCCAGCGCCACAGGAAAATACCCGCGATCACCACCGCAATTCCCACCGCCCAGCCATACTTTTGCGCGTTCAAACCCAGTGACAGCATGAACACCGTAATCGCCGGCAGTTGCGCATCCAGGGCATTGAACAGGTCGGCAAACTTGGGAACCACATAAGTGATCAGGAAAACCAGCATCACCGTGACCACCGAAACCAGCAGCGCCGGATACACCAGCGACACCAGCAGCTTCTTCCGGAACGTCTGCACCATCCGCTGGTACGCGATATACCGGCTCAGCACTTCTTCCATGTTGCCGCTCTTCTCACCCGCCAACAGCGTCGTCGTGTACATCTTCGGAAAGACCTGCTGTGCTGCAAACGCGTCCGACAGCAACTCGCCCCCCTTCACCCTCTCGCGTACGTTTTCCAGCAACTGCAGCAATGACTTATCCCTCTGCCGCTTAATCAAAAGATCAAGCGCCGTCAGGATCGGCAGTCCCGCCTTCATCAGTGTCAGAAATTGCTGGTTGAAAATCAGGAAAATCGACTGTCGCAGCTTGCCCCGCCGCCCAAACTGTCCGCCGCCCGTGTTGAGCAGTGTTCGCGGCTTCACCCAATAAACGAGGTACCCTTGCGCTACGAAACGGTCGTGAACCTCGGCCTCGGAGTAGCCGTGCTCGACCTGCTGCCGCAGATGGCCCTGTTCGTCAGCGACTTTAACCAGGAATTCTGCCATTTTCTACCGTGTCATTCCGCGTTTCACGTCTGTTTTTCGGGGTGTCCCGTTACCAGTTTAACACCGTGTCTACAAAGCCCTTACCGCTTCCCAACCCACCGTCTGGTTCCCAAAGTAACCTTCATTCTCACGCTTCATCGGATCGATGAAGCGACGAATCGATGGAGCGGCGGGCGTCCTCGCCCGTCCATCCCAGACTCATCATCCCAACCTACGGTGCCAAATCCCCATCCACCGTCTCCACTCCCGCCGGAGGCGTGAACTGGAACAAACTCTCGCTCATCGTTCCATTCTCTTTCCATCCCGCGAACCGGAACTCCGTCGTCCCTCCATCCGGCTCCATCAATACGATGCGGACAATCTCATCGCCGGGCGTGATCTCCAACTGCACCTCGCTGACCTGTCCCGCCATCCCCTTCGGCACCCCTCGCAAAACGGTATTCCCAGAGGCGGATGGAGCCTGATCAATTACTTTCGACAATCCTTGTAATTCATTCTCCAGCTTGGTCTTGCCCAGCAAGAATGCGATTGGCGACCGCACATCATCCAGCTTCCGGAAATCCGTCTTTCTCACCTGCCGTTCGCTCGGCAAATAAAACCACACAACTTGGCCGTCGCTGACAAACAGCTTCTCTTTTGGAGAACGATATTCCCACCTCATCTTGCGCGGCTTTTTCAGCCACAACGTTCCCGACTCCACCCGGTCCGGCCCGTCTCCCCGGTAAATTTCCGTGAAGTCCGACTGCAAACTCCCCAGATGGTTGTAGTGCTCATCCACCGCCCGCGCCAGTTGCCGGATGTCCTGCCCATGCAGCGGCAACGCGACCGTTAGTAGGAGGATTCCGCGAAACCACAAACGCCGATTCAATTCGATTTTTCTCCTCCCCAATTCTACTTGGATGGCAGCTCAATTTCCCCAACTCAGTCCCCCGAGCCTCGAAGCGGATCGAGCACACAAGAAGCCTTTTGCCGAGAATGATTTCCTTAGTGTGCCTTCGTGTCCTTGGTGGTGAAGGTTCCTGTATTTTCATGAAACGCATAAATCGAATACTGCTCCGCCCCGCCCATCTTCCTCAGTCCCTCCGTTCCGCGCAACACCCCTTCCAACAACGCATTGTGATAGACAATCCACACCGGACGCGGCCACTCCGCGACCGACTCCTTCAACCGCGCCATCAGCTCGCGCAACCCCGCCTCCGGCAACGGATGAAACAAATAAACCAGCAACGGATCCTTCGGAAAATCGAACTCCCGCGCATCCCCCAGCACCGCCTCGATCCTCCCGTCCGCCTGGGCCGCCGCGCGATACGCGCGAATATTCTCCTCCGCCACCCGATGCAGCTCCTCCAGCAACTCCACTCCTACAATTTTCTTGAAAGGAAACTCCGAGGCTAGCAGCAGCGTCCGTCCCTTACCTGACCCGATATCGACGAACGTGAACCGCTCCAACTCGATGGGCAGGGCGCCCATCATCTCCCGAAATAACTCCGGCTCCGTCGGCTGGTACGGAGAATGAAATACTCCCAGCAATCGTGCCCGCCACCCCACCGTCCCACTCGTCGTGTTGACCCGCTTCTCCCAGTCATACTCCATGTCCCCATACCGCTGCCGCCGCCGCGCCGGAGTCGAATCCACCACAAACTCCCATAGATCCCCCACCAAAAGCGCCGCCGCCCGCGCCCGACCCTCTTTTGCAGCATGCTCCCGCCACCACCCCCGCACCCCACTCCCTAACTGCGCAAGAAAACTTTGTCCCGAAGACACGCCTGCATGCTACCAAATCTCGCCACGCGGGAAGCCACAAGCACCAGCGCTGTGACCTTCCATCCTGGATCCTCGATGCAAATGCAAGCTAATCAAGGATGAGAGGCGCCAACCGCCGCTCCGATCAAAGCGCCAACTCCACCAAACAGAATAGGTGCACTGATCCGCGCTCGCGTGTTCTGGTCCTGATTGCCTTTAGCTCCGAGGGCAGCGCCAATCCCAAATCCGATCAGCGCCCCGATCAAAGCATGCCGCCCATTGCCTCGTTGCCGTCTCCAGGTTCCCCCATAACTCCTCCCCCGCGGATACCGCACCTGACGCGGAACCGCCGGCCCCGTCCTATTTTGCGCAAGCTCCGAAAATGTCCTCGTATCGCCCACGTCGCGCGCCACGTTATCGTCCCGTAGATGCAGCACGCTATCGCGCTCTGAGTCGTTGTGATCCAAGTAAAGATCGCGCCCGGCGAGAATCCTTTCCCCCGTCAGACCATCGTCCGAAATTTGCCCCTCCCCGGTTTGAGCGCGTGCAACCGGCATCGCGCTCGGTATCAAAAGAAGGGAAGCAAGAAAGGAGTAAACAATGTGTTTTCGCATAGCCCGCAGATTAGTGGCAATCTGAAGCAATCATCCGGAACCCTGTGACACTTTCCCATCTGCCACATTTCGCCCGATCAGTATTCATTCAAGCCCTATCCTAAGAATCCAAACCTAACATTCATCGCCTCACGCCATTAGCAAGACCGCTAACCCTCAGCACGACGAGCTAACTTCATCGCGCACAAAATAAATTCTCAATGAGCGCTATGGCCTGCTTTCATCAACAACGGCTCTCTAACCCCTATATTTTCGGGTTTACAATCCAGGCATGCGCTGGATACTGCTCTTTCTTGGAAGTGTCGCCACTGGCGTGTTGACGCTTGTGTTGTTGCTGGCCGTGCTGGTCGTATCACTCTATCTATACGGCAAGTATGCCCTTGAAATTCCCTCGAAGGGGAGCATAGGTTGGGACCCCGTCGCGCTCTTCGGTCGATATTGGAAATTGGGCGTGTTCGGTATTCCGCTGCTTATCTTTGGGCTCGGCTGTGGCCTAGGATTCTGGTTTCTCGGTAAGTGATTACATACCTAGTCAGCGTCAGCCGTCCGCGATCTCAGTGTTCGTTCTCAGTTGTTGAAATATCGCGTGGCTGTTGAAAAACTCGCTTAGCGCCCTTAACAGCCGAAATTTGGGGGATAGAAAGTGTCTCGGCGACCCGAGAAAATCGATTGTAGGGCTTCCTAACGCAATTTCATTTTTGCGAATTTCGCGGGGAGGAGTTTTTCAACAGCCACGGACTGAGTTCGTCAACTGAAGTCCGCAACATGTCTTCGGAGCTTCCACTGTGCGACGCGGGCCACGACTACCACTCCGTCGAGTACCGCCCACATCGCAAACCCCGCCACAAAGTACTTTATTGGGAAGGTTCCGTCATATCCTGAGAATAGTGGCAGGCACACTGTAGCAACCGCGCAAAACTAAGGAGATCGCTGCACTCGTGATTGTCTCAATCCAGCTGATGCCCGGGAAAACACACCGTCGTCGCGCTGCAACCAGGCCCTCTATCCCTCGGCCCGCGACCCACCAAAACAAACACCCCGCAATCGGCCAGCTAATCACCCGCCATGTTTGGAGGTCCATATGTTGTGGAATCCACTCTTGCTTCTTTGGGTTCAAGATGACGTAGGGTAATTGGACGAGACCGCACGGTAAATTGAGTACAACGGGCAGCCATGTTCTTCCTTCGAGTCGTTCGAATGATGCGACTTCTTTTTCTAATTCTGGACTAGGAGGAACGGCGATGGGATATGCATGATTTGAAAGCTTGACCTGCAAGACGAGTAAGCTGCGCACTGGCCAGAGGGCAACTACGCAAATCACAAGTTGAGTGATCGGTAATAACCATCGGAAACGAAGTGTGATGGGTTCAAGAACCATCGGCACCGAAGTCTAGCAGATACTCCAGTCTGTCATTTGCCGGAACATCGCCATGTCACCAACTATGGTTTGGCCGCCCTCGGCACTCCGCTGCTGGTCTCCGCCTCCGCCACAGTGTAGGATTCTGCTTTCTCACTAACTGTCTCCATGCCCACTCCGACGCCCATGCCACGACCCACCACCCCCGCGATTTCCCCCTTCTTCATCGTCAGCAACGTCGAGCAAACCATCGCCTTCTACCGCGACCAACTTGGCTTTGAACGAACCTTCCAGCAGCCCGACCAAAATCCTTTCTTCGCCATTATCGTCCGCGACGGAGCCCAGATCTTCCTCAAATCCGAGAAAGACATCGCGCCCTTGCCCAACTCCAAGCGCCACCCCTCCCTGCGCTGGGATGCCTACGTCTATGTCCCCGACCCCGATGCCCTCGCCCTTAAATTCGCCGAACGATTTGCGGATAAGGACGCAGCCTTCAGCGCCCCGCTCCAAGACACCCACGATGGTCTTCGCGGATTCGAGATCCGCGACCCCAACGGCTACGTCTTATTCTTCGGCAGACCAAGGAACCATGCCCCAGATGAAACTCTCTCCAAACCCACCCTTCTCGCCGCTGAGCCTCAGCTCTTTGTCACCGACGTCGCAGCCGCCTGTAACTTCTACACAGAGAAGCTGGGTTTCACCCTCGCCTTCACCCATGGCGATCCGCCCTTCTACGCCCAGGTTTTCCGCGATGGAGCCATCCTGAATCTCCGCCATCTCGACCAACCCGCAATTAACCACGACCTTCAAGCCAGAGAGCACCTTCTCTCCGCATCCATTACCGTCAACGATTCAGAGCCATTCTTCCAGGAGTTTCAAGCCGCAGGCGTCCCATTTCATCAGACACTCAAGACAGAATCCTGGGGCGCCCGCACCTTCATCGTCCGCGATCCCGACGGCAACCTCATCCTATTTGCAGGTGGAGCGGGATAGGTGGAGGGGGATAGGTTGAGCCGGATAGTCCCATCATCAGCCATCCTCGCAATCGTCCTTCGCACAACACGACGATCTGTCGTCGACCCCTTGCGGCTTGAATACAACGCTCACCGCGCCGACGCCCCATACCCCTGCCACACATACTCCAGCGCCTCAGGAAGCGTCTGCTCCTTCGTCGCCCGATCCACATGTCCAGCATTCCGCGCAAACACAAACTGGTAGTGATAGCCCTTGCCCGCCAGCGCTTTCGCCATCTGCTCATTGGCTAGAACCCAGTCGTGCATGTTGTCGCGCATCACATTCGGATTCAACAGATCCCGGTCCCCCACTTCCATCCACATCCGTATCGGCTTCACCCCGCTCTCCGCAATCAGATGCTCATGAAACTCCCACGCCCCATGCGGCGTCTGCGGATTCGACGGCCACTGCTGGTTCACAAACGTTCCCGAGTAAGTCAGCACCCGGTGATAAAGCTCAGGGTGATACCACGCCATGATCAAGGCGCACGAACCTCCCGAGCTGCCGCCCATCGTCGCCCTTCCCTCCGGATCCTTCGTGAGCTTCACCTGCGCCCGCGCCTCAACCAGCGGCAACACCTCTTTCTCGACAAACTCTGCATACGCTCCCGACATCGTGTCGTACTCCAACCCGCGCTCGCTCCCCTGCGCATCCCCGCCACCGTTGCCAATCGAAATGGCCACCATCGCCGGAACCTTATGCCGCGCAATCAACGTATCGAGCGCCGAAAAAAGCATCCCGTCCGGACCATCCGCGCCCACAATAAACGGCGCCACACTCCCCGCCACATATTGCTTCGGTACATACACCGTCACCTTCCGCGTATACGGCGCCGGATGGCTAGCCGCGACCACCAACTTCGCAGGGTCCGCCGGATCCGGCGTCCCGAATGTCCCTGCATCTCGCGCAATCCCCGGATAAATCTTGCTCTCCGAAGATTTCATCGTGAACTCGATAATGCTGCCCTTCGGGACGTCTCCGCCGCCAGCCATCTCGGAAGAAGTTCCGTGCGTGGGCCCCACAATAAAATTCCCATCCACATTCGCCGAAGGATTCGCCCCATCCGGCAACTCCTTCGCCTCTACATAACCCTTTGTGTGCGGGTCACGGATCGGCGGCGTCGGCCATACCTTAGCCTGCGTTCGGGCCTGTGGCGCCGCAGTCTGAACAACGCCCACAGTAACCACCAAAGCAACTCCGACCACGAGCCAAACACGCAACCACCGCAAGGACGATGAGCTCATCCCGTCATTCTCCCCCATTCCTAAACTTTGCAGGAACACATCCCCCTCCCCGCTCCATCGCTGGCGAACAATAATCACCGACCTCGCAGCCGAACTATCCCTGCGCTTCTCAGTTACTCAAACTACCCCATTTCAGAAGTCAACAATTCACGCCCCGATCACGGAACTCTATCTCCTTTTGATATATACTCCGTGGCGCTCGTTGGGAGGATTTGTGAAAATGTCAGCCCTTATTCGACGTATCGCTTTAGGAACCCGCAACCATGGTCTAGGCATCACAGTGGCTTCTGCCTTCATCATGATCGCGGCCTTCTCTACGATCGCGTCGGCCCAATCTCCTGCTTATTCGCCCAAAGTTCGCACTTACAAGCAGACGATCCTTCATTCCTTCACCAACACTCCCGACGGCGAGTATCCCGCGGCCAGCTTATTGCTCGATAGCAAAGGCAACCTGTACGGCGCAACCGAAGCTGGTGGCACTCTTCAGGGTGGAACGATCTTCGAAATAAATCCCGCCGGCACAGAGACGATTCTCCACAGCTTTCCGATTGATCCAGAAGGCGCCGCCTCCATGCCCATGGGCGCCCTTGTAAAAGACGCCAAAGGCAATCTGTATGGCTCAACCTGGGAAGGCGGCAGCGCCAGCGGTGGAACCATATTCAAGCTGGCTCCCGATGGTCAGGAAACCGACCTCCACGTTTTTACCGGACAAGCTGGCGACGGCTTTCTCTCCAAGGCGGGCGTAACCCTCGACAAGAAAGGCAATCTCTACGGGACAACCATCATGGGAGGCGCCTCGGGCAACGGAACATCCGGTTACGGCACGGTCTACAAAGTCGACCGCTTCGGGAACGAGTCCGTGCTCTACAACTTCACCGGAAAAGAAGACGGCGCTTATCCCTTTGCGAGCCTCCTGCTCGATTCGACCGGAAACCTGTACGGCACAACCTACGATGGTGGCGATCTCTCCTGCCAGCCACCGAATGGTTGCGGAACCGTATTCGAGGTCGATCCATCCGGGAATGAGACTGTGCTTTACAGTTTCACCGGCGCGTACCCCGACTATGGCCTGAGCCCGGTCGGAGGTTTAGTGCGAGACAAGAGTGGCAACCTCTACGGCACCACCTCCTACGGTGGCATCCCTCCATATCACGGCAACGTGTTCAAGTTAACTCCAACCGGGGAAATCACGAATCTCTATAGCTTCACCGGCAGCAACGGAGACGGTGAATGGCCAGCCTCCAATCTCACGATCGACGGGCAAGGCAACTTATACGGAGCGACGAGCTATGGCGGGTCGCCCAATTGTTCTTCAGGCTGCGGCGTTGTCTTCAAAATAGCGCCCGACGGACAGGAAAGCATCCTGTTTACCTTCACCGGAACTGGAACCGGTTTCGAGCCTTCGGCCCTGATCCGTCACGAAGGCGCGCTCTACGGTGTCACCACCGGAGGTGGCGCATCCACCGTCGGAACGATTTTCAAACTAGATTAGATTCGAACGCAACCCGCTCCGCCACTTGGCGTGTGCGCAGTTCTTTGCTGTGCAAATCTTTAATGACGAGTTCCCGAAATACCAGCGATCGGCGGAGTTGACCTCTTCAACCTTTCATTTGAAGCCGAAATAACGCTCGCGGCCTCGCAGAAATCGGCAAAAAAGCGAATGTCGATTGTGTCGTTGTCGTCTAATCTGGGTCGCGCTACCTCTACGTTAGTAAGTTCACTGGAAGGGGACTGACGCCGCACGAGCCATCGACCAATCCCTGATCGGGCCCGCGTGACCGGGTGCGAAGTACTCCCGGCAACGAAGGATCAATACCTTAATAATTCTGCCCCGCAAATCGTCACATCGCCTGCAACCGTCCAATATCGCTCTTGCGTTTTAAGGGAATCTCGTCCGGACTCAGCGTTTGTCGCGGTTAGTGCGCTCAAGTTTTAAAGCCTCGAACAGAGTCGTATCGCGTTCGTCATTCGATCGTCTCCAATGAGCGCAGCGCCTATGCTGCACGCAAAGGTCGTCGTGGTTCGAAGCAGTTCACGGCCTCAGCGAGTTGCAAATCCAACTCGTCGACGATGAGCACCATATCCGAGAGCACTCGGTAGTAATCGAGTTCACAGTGGTGAAGATGCAATGTGCGGAATGTGACTACCTTAACGAGCTTTGTCTCCTCGATGAGCATGCTGGGCGAGTATCCTTGCTCTCGCCGTTTTTGACCGTGCGTCCCAGCGGAAGCGGAGAGGCGGGAGTGGGCTTTCTCGGGGAAGGTGAGACGGCAAATCAGGTCGTGGAAGAGTTTAGGTAGATCTTGGCATCAATGAGCCAGAGTTCAATAAGTCTTCGCATGCCGCTGTCCGTACAATCCCGGAGGGCTTTTTCAAGTCGCGCAATCTCGGACTTAATCTCCGCAATGTTTCTCGGTTGCGGCATCGGGAAGATTGTGCTGTAGTGTACGGCAGCGTACATTACATTTCGCTATTGGATCGAATGAAAACTTACTAGCTCACGCCAGAGAGCCCTCCCTCATGGGCCGCCTTGGTGGATTGTCTGAGCGGAACTTAGAAGGAACGGGAAATCGGGACTATATCCGTGGTAGACGACGATGAGGCGGGTTCCGACGGTCAGCTTTCCGAGCCTGTTGTTGCGAGCGAGTCGATTGCGAACCCGGCGGAGCCGACAGAGGTAGGTCCAATGGCGTCTTGAGTTCGGGGCAAGGTGGCGCGGGAGTTCTGCCTTTCTCATTTGTGAAGGCGCGCTCTACGGCTTCAAAGAAGTCTTCCATTAACACAGTGGCACTCGCAAAGTCAGGCCGACTTCCGTGGTTCGACAGGCACAATCAAGCGCCACTTCCCATCCTTAATCCTGACTTCATCACGCTTCAATATCTCGACCAGTGCCTCGCGCACCTCTGTAATGCTGGCTCCATGCTTCACCGTTCTAAAGTAAATCTCCGAGAAGTGGCTGTCGGGCCGCTCTCGAAGCTCTTCACGTACATGATTCAAAACATCCTTCATATCCATCGAACAGGGTCCTTTCGTGGCGAGATACAAGAGACATGCTGTATTCATGCAGCTCGTGCTGGTTCTGGCACACCACAACAAAAGGGGAGAGCTGTCGTGAAATCAACGTCCAAGGGCGACTAACCCGGTAGCACCCCTGTCGGTTGACAGTTCCGACCCTAGCAGTCGTCGGCTCGGCTGTATGTCGGGAAAACAACGTACGGGAAATTCTGGCGCCATGCCGAAACCGTAAAGATTACGTATCTGCCCGCGGGAACTTCCCCGAAATCGACTGTTCCGTTTTCGCCCTACTCTCCAACGACTTGGCGATAACCCCCAAGCCCAGATAGGCACGAGCCCTTCCCTCGCCACGAATGGACCGCCGTGTTCTTGGGAGAACGTCCGGAACTGCCGATAGATTGAGAGTTGGCAGACTGATTTCCCATGTCGATCAAATTGCTCCCGGCGTCAGTGAATCCGTCCGACCCGCCGCAACCACCCGATCCGTCGACCGGCCTCGTACCTCTTGCCCAAAGAGCGATCCCCACCCACGTCAGACAAAATAGTCTCGCTCCCTCCGGAGACACTTTCTCTAGCTCGTCTTCGGCGCGCCCGCACGAAGCGAAATGGATCGACGCAACCACCGTCGAAGACTCCCAGAGCGATCCCTCTTCCGCAGCCGGCGAATACCTCTCTGGATTGTCCTGGAGCCATCGAGTCGCAAGCACCGCCATTGCCCACTACCTCTTCTATGCGTCCGCTCCCGCTCGCTGGAGCGCACGTCTCATCAACGTATATGCATAGCAGCGCCGGAATTTCTACCCTCACGATTCGCTGGTCGATTAGCCCAATATCGCTACCTTGCCCACTAACCCCTTCCGCGCCAAGTGAGCGCTCCGAGCTGATCGCAACAGTGACCCTGGATTTTGCTATAGTCAGGATTAGTGCTTCGAAGCATTCTGAAAAACGTGAGTCGAGGAGTCGTACTCAAACGACATCTTCCGCGAGACTTTGGTGGTGCCCCGCTATTTGTCTCACCGGACTCGTCACTAGGATATTGGCGACGAGATATTTCAAAGGTCGATCCATTCCTGCTTTCCATGGTTCGTGAACTGGTGCGGCCGAAGATGAGCGTCTGGGATATTGGAGCGAATGTTGGCCTATTTTCTTTCGCTGCGGCTGCCCTTGGAGCACAAGTTGTGGCTGTCGAAGCCGATACGTGGCTGGCAAATCTAATCCATCGGTCGGTGCTCCTGAACAAGTTGCCCGTCACGGTACTTCCAGCTGCCGCCTCCGACCGCCAAGGGATTTCCCGACTGTATCTCTCAGAGCAAGGAAAGGCTTCAAATTCCCTGTGCGGCGACGGCATTGCCCAGACAGTGATTGCAGTCACGCTTGACTCTCTGCTCGATTACTTCGCCCCTCCACAAGTCCTGAAAATAGATGTTGAGGGAATCGAGTATGCGGTTTTGACCGGAGCCCGGAAAGTTCTACAGACTCGACCGATTATTTTTTGCGAGGTGACCGACAATTGCGAAGCAATCGGAAAATTGTTGAGAGACGCAGATTATGAGTTCTACGCTGCGAGGAAGGCTGAGCGGCAGCCGCTCCTTCGCCCTTCGCGGGACACCCTGGCGATTCCCCTTCACTCCTTGAATCAGAACTAGCACCCTTTGCCGCCTCTAGGTGCCGTCCGCGTCTCCTCCGCCAACCGTCGCGCCGCATCTTTTCATCACAAACCCACTGTGACCAGAATCACCGGAGAATCCCGAAGCATAGTCAACTCGATTTTCCTGATGCCTGACGGCTGTCCTTCCTAACTCCCTATTCCGCCAATTGCCTCTAGCCCCTTTAAAATTAAAGATCTAACGGAAGCCTATCCGCTAAACCCAAGATTCGAAAAGATCGACAAGAAAGAATGCTGCAGCGTAACTGCCAGCTACTTACAGCTGGCGGTTAGAAGTCGACCACAAGAGACGCAAAGAGCCACATTGCGTCTGTTGATTTTCCTGATGGCTGATGGCTGATCGCGACAGCCGACAGCCGCTCACTGCCCGCGACTCACTTTGAATCCGAATTCAATTGCGCTTCCGGAATTCGTCCCGGTTGCGGTGGTGTCATTCCAAGAGGCAGTCCCTTCGTGATGAAGTAAAGGGAACTGGGATCTTCCACTTCCACTCGTCCGTCCGGCATCAACTTGTAAGGATGCCCTTTCGGATCGGTCGGCGTTCCATGGATGAATCCGGCATGATCCAGGTCGCCCATGGAACTGGGCAAATGCCCAGTCTGGGCACGATACTTTTCGATCACCTGTTCGAGCCGTGTGACGTCCTCATCCACCTGCAGCGCCAAAAGGTGTTCGACCGCATTCTCTCGAATCTGCGCCTCTTTCGTGCTTTGGTAAGTGGTGAACCACAACATTCGCGCCGTATCGAATTCGCCCGCATGTTGCGCCATGCGCGCTGCGAGAATCGGCATGTATTCGTTCGTCACGGGAAGCTTCGCGCCCTCGACGAAAGCGTCGGCGGCCCGCCGGTAGTCCTTAAACTCGGTGAAGTACAGAAATCCCAGGTTGTAGTAAAGCCGCCACTGATCGGGATTGTGCGCCACCCCGTACTTGATCAGAGAGAGTGCCGCCCCTGGCAGCCCCGCTCCACTCGGCGGCTTCGGCGCCAGGAAATTTGCCCCAAACTGATACGCCGGTAGAAGTCTGGGATCGAGTTCGGTCGTCACTTCGAGCAGCGGAGCGAGCAGGCGAAAATCGCCCGATCCGTTGTGGTGCTGTTCGCCAAAGTATTGCACCGCGCGCGTCCAATAGATATCGGCGAGAAGACCGGTGTAGCCGAGACACATGCGGCGCAGTACGGTCGCCGAATGTAGATAGAGAATCTGTTGGGCTACGGTCTTCTTCGGCACACGGTCGATGGCGTGAATGGTAGCGATCGCGCCCGCCGTACACAATAGGAGCACAGCCGTGGCTATCCGATTTACGCGGCGTGTCGCACTCATTTCAAGTTTCGGCGCTGGAAGATCAACACCGCTCCCGAAATCGCCATGGCCGAATAGAGCAGCGCGTACAAAGTGTTGTAGAGAATCAAACGCCCGGGTATGGGATCCCCGTGGGCGACCTGGCTGATCACATTCAAGGCAGAAAAATTCGGTACCATGTAGGCGATCGCCGTCGTGACCCACCCTCCCGCGCCCTGCGTGATCCTGGCGAAACCACGCAAGTCTTCCGAAAGACTTCCGATAACGAACGAAGCGAAGGTGAAAATTGCCGCCATCAGCGGCGTCGAAAACGATGAGAAGAATAGCGAGAGCGCGCACACAATCAGAAACTGCAGCACGATAAAGTAGAGAGCGACAAGCACCCAGACGTCCATCTTCTCGAACTTGTGGGCCACGTAGAGCAGCGCCAGAAAAACGCCTAGCGCCATAAAAAACGTGTTGACCACCAGCGTACCGGTGAGTCCGAAGAACTTGCCGACCACAAACTCCCAGCGGCGAACCGGACGAGACAGAACGGTGTAAAGGGTGCGTTTGTCGATCTCTTTTGAAACCAGTCCGATGCCGATGAAAATTGCGATGACCACTCCAAAGAGCGAGACCGCGGTCAGGCCAAGGTTTACCACCACCAGTCGCTCGATGTCGATCGAGATTTCGCCGACCAAAATCGCCGCGCCCGAAAGCAGCAGCGCAAAGGCGATCAGGTTATATAGGACCCGGTCGCGCACGGCCTCCCGAAAGGTGTTGAAGGCGATATAAGCAACGCGTGTGTTCATACGCCGGCCCCTTTCCGGTTTTCCGCAGGCCGCAATTTCTGGATGTAGTATTCCTCGAGCGAACTGCGCACGGGCGTGAGTGAAATCAACTTGATCCGCTCGCGACGTAACAGCTCCAACGCTGCATCCTGCTGCTCTTCGGGCAAAATCGCATTGATCATGTCGCCGCTGACGCGCGCGTCGGCTCCGAGACTCGCCAGAGTTGCGGGCATCTTCTGAGCGTAAAAGATGATCTCGACTTTGCCCTGCGTCTGCGAAGTCAAATCCGCAACCGCTCCCACGCCCCGCAGTTCGCCCTGGTGGATAACGGCAACACGGTCACACAAGGCTTCCGCGTCTGAAAGAATGTGCGTGGAAAAGAAAACTGTCTTACCTTCGGAGCGAAGTTGCTGAATTAGGTCGCGCACTTCGCGCCGCCCCATGGGATCCAATCCCGACATGGGTTCGTCAAGAAACACGAGTTTCGGATCGTGCAAAATAGCCTGCGCTAAGCCGACTCGTTGCAACATGCCTTTTGAAAACTTCCTCAGCTGGATGTTGGCCGAGTCGCTTAAGCCTACGCGCGTTAACATCTGTTCCACCCGCGCCGTTCGTCCTTTCGCCGGAACGCCCGAGAGTTGTGCGTAATAGTTCAAGAGCTCTCTCGCATTCAGATGGTCGTAGAAATAGGGTTGCTCGGGGAGAAAACCAATCTGCGACTTGACCCGAGGGTCATCCATCTCGAAGCCCAGGATGCGGGCCGTGCCGGCTGTGGGGAACACCAGGCCCATCAGCAATTTCAGAGTGGTGGTCTTGCCGGCGCCGTTCGGGCCGAGGAAGCCAAATACCTCGCCCTCCTCGATCGTGAGGCGGAGTGGTCGTAGCGCCAGTTTCGGCTGCTTGCGCCAAAATCCAACGAGGTAGCTTTTTTCGAGGTCTAGAATTTCAATCGCAACCATGGTTGTGCGCGAACGCCCCAAGTGCCTTGCGGAAGTTTTGGCGCGGAATTCCTGTACTGAAAAGAATTATATGCAAAGGTCGATGCGAGATGCGGCCGGGAGGCCGCATGAGCGGTTACGAAAGTAAACCGCCCCGGCATGGAGCACTGAAAAACGTTGTAGACGCAACTACAACCGAGCCCTCTTGCCAATCGACTGCTGCGCTCGCCTCTAGTTCTGCGGCGTCACCGAGTTGTCGCACGTCGTTATTGCCGTCATACTGACCCGAATCACAGCGTCCGCATACGAACAAAAATTTCGGATTCCGGAGTAGTTCGACAATACTGGCGCTGCGACGAAATTGTAGCTTGAGTTTGGCGTTCCACTCGCACCGGTCAGCGTGAAATTGTAACCCGTTTTCTGACCCGACGAGAGCGCTGTGTCAATCAGGCAAGCGCCGGTCGAGGTCGGCGGGTTGCAACTCGTCCCGCTCAATGCGGCAAGCGTGCTCGCGAACCCCACCGAGGGATAAGCCGAGTTATAGGAGATCTGCGCCGTGTTCAAACTTCGTAAAGAACCCACGGCCGCGGATTCGTTCGCCGCCATCCGCGAACGCAGAAAACTAGGTATGGCAATCGCAGCAATAATCAAGATGATCGCCACGACGATCAATAACTCGATTAGGGAAAAACCTTTAATTTTTCGCATTGCTTCTCCCAAGGTCGCGGGTAACTCTCTCCGACCGGATTCACACATCAGTGTTGCACTTTGTGGGCCGTGCCGCATCGCACGCTGCTCGCTTGTAAGTCTCTGGAAATAAGACTCTGTTTTTCTAATGCCCCGTCTCGACGGTTAGAAGTGACATTTTTTGTCAACCGATCTCGCCGTTAGCGCTCGAAAGTGTTGATGAAACCGCTCTTATCGAACTCCATAAAACATAGAAAAGGCAGAGGATTTCTCCTCTGCCTTCCTTGGCTCGTACCCTCCCCCAGGCACTTTGCCAAACTTGAAACTTATTGCAACGGCGAAACGGTCGCTGTGCAGGTAGCGATGGCCGCTGAGTTATAACGCACAACCGCGTCGGCGAACGAACAGAAATACCGAACACCAGTCTGGTTCGGGGCCAACGGCGCGGCGGTGAAAGTATAGGTAGAATTCGGTGTCCCGCTGGTGCCAGAGAGGGCAAACGAATAGCCGCTCTTGGTGCCAGAGGCGAGCTGGGTGTCGATGATGCAGGCTCCAGCGCTGCCCGGGGGCGCGCAACTGGTCCCGGCGAGCGATGCCAGCGAGGTCGCAAAGCCGACCGTCGGATAGCTCGAATTATAAGAAATCTGGGCTGTGTTCAACGTACGGAGCGACGCGACCGCGGAAGACTCGTTTGCCGCGATGCGTGCCCGCAGTAAGTTCGGAATCGCAATCGCTGCAATAATCAGAATGATAGCCACTACGATTAGCAACTCGATGAGTGAAAAACCCTTGCTTTTTCGCATTTCGGTACAGCTCCCCCCAAAAACCCTTCTTGATTTCATGACTAGCTCAGTTAAATGAATTGCACTTGATTGGCCGCTCCAAGCGCGTGGCGCCGATGGTCGCATCGAACCCCCGGCGAGCCTGTTCTCCCCGCCAATCGTCCGTATCGTGAAGGCTGAAGGTTCTTGTGGGCAGCAGCGGCGATGGTGTGGCAGATTTTGTCAGGACCTTCCGGGGCTTAAGTGCCAAATTTTGTCAATCGTGCGAAACCGTGTTGTCGCGCGATGGAAGCTCCGGAAAATAAAAAAAGCAGAGGATTTCTCCTCTGCTTCTCTCCGGCTTGTACCCTCCCCCAGGTACTTTGCCAAAACCAAACTACTGGAGCGGGGATTCGGTACCAGCGCAGCTCGTCAGAGCAGCCGAGCTGTAGCGAACAACCGCGTCCGCGATCGAGCAGAACGAGCGTACGCCCGTCTGGTTCGGCGCCAACGGCGATCCAGAGATCTGATACGTGGAGTTAGGAGTTCCGCTAGCGCCACCGAGCACGAACGTATATCCGCTCTT
Organism: uncultured Acidobacteriaceae bacterium; assembly: GCA_963846085.1. Classification (GTDB taxonomy): domain Bacteria; phylum Acidobacteriota; class Terriglobia; order Terriglobales; family Acidobacteriaceae; genus Acidiflorens. Next base: position 570,264 of record CAWJUN010000002.1, read on the forward strand.
GGTGCCAGACGAAAGCTGGGTATCGATCAAGCAAGCGCCTGTCGAAGAAGGCGGCGTGCAGCTCGTGCCAGCCAGGGCGCCAAGGGTGCTGGCGAAACCGACTGTCGGGTAGGCCGAGTTATAAGAAATCTGAGCGGTGTTCAGTGTGCGAACTGATGCGACAGCGGACGACTCGTTCGCCGCAATACGTGCACGCAACAGGTTCGGGATAGCAATCGCGGCGATGATCAGAATGATCGCCACCACGATCAGCAGTTCGATCAGTGAGAAGCCCTTTTGTTTACGCATTTAAATTATCCTCGTCTCCGTTTAACTGTGTTTGGTTGGATGACCAACTCGCATGTACTATCGCACTCTGAGTGCCACGGACCCAAGTGACCTAAGTCAGATGTCCTTCCGGATGAAAGCTGTCTGTTTTCAGTTGCATCGTGCAAACTAGTCACCATCCCAATCGTGCGCGATAGCTCCAGTATGCCACTTTCAGTGATACCGATTGACAAAATTTGCCAGGTGCCCGGGTTTGCTGCATCCTCCGAACGGCACGCCTGAAGCGGGTTCCATGCCGGAACGATCCAACTTGCCATTATTGCGTCCATTTCTTCATTATTGTTAAGGGTTCGCCCTCGTCGATCCGTTTACGTGAAAAACCATGATGAGGAAGCAATTCAAGCGCCGACGGAATCGGGTCTCTTAGGCTTGTTTCGGCACGCTTTGGCTCAGTGTGCTCAAATTGCAGAAAATGGACTCTCACGATAATCCTGCAAATTGTCATCTCTCGAAGCTTCCCGAAACCGGAATTAAGCCCTGCACGTTACTTCGCAGAGAGCAGTGACTCCTCTTCGTGTTGCGCTTGGGCAAGATCCGGCGACGAAGCGGCTAAACGCTGATAAATTCCCCTTGCTTCGTCGACGTGTCCCTGCAGTTGGAGTGCGTGCGCCAATAAGAGGTAAGTGACATCGCTGGTTTCGGCGGACAACGCGAGCGAATACTGGCGAACAGCCTCAGCCAAATCGCCCTTATCCTGGGCGATGAGGCCCAGTCCGACCATGGCGCGGGACCGGCCGGGAGCCACTTGCAGCGCGGTTTCGAAAGATTGCTTCGCCTTCTCCGCCTGCCCCATCTGGCGGTAGACAAACCCGAGACTGCCGTAGGCCGTTGCTCGCATTCCGGGATCACCGGCCTTTTGGGCAACTAGTTGATAGCGCTCGATGGCTGCGGCGACGTTGCCGCGGTGATCCTCGTAGGCCCCAAGATTGAGGCTTGCCGTGAGTCCCTCGGGGCGGATTCTAACGGCCTCCCGGAAGTGCTCGGCCGCTTCGTCCCCTTTGCCTACACCCATCAGGAACTCGCCCAGATTGACCTGGGCTACATAGTTTTCGGGAGAAACCTCCAAAGCCCGCCGCCACAACGATTCCGTGTCGTGCCAGTAGCCAACCTGCCGATATGTGCCGATTCCAAGGGCCAGCAAGCAACCGATCGTCGTAAGGGCGACCCATTTTCCGGGAATGTGATTTGCCTGAGCCCAGTTGCCCACGAACCAGATCGTCATCAAGAACAAGCCGATGAATGAGGTGTAGGCGTAACGATCGGCCATCGCTTGATTTCCTACTTGAACGAGACCGATCATGGGGACCAAACTGCCGAGAAACCAGAACCAGCCGACGGCCAGGTACCGTTCGTCGCGAGCTCGCAAGACCAAAGCAGTAACAAGGAGCAGGCCGGCGACGGCCCCCGCAGCCTGCCAAGCGGGATAGAGTTGGGTCGGGTGAGGATAGAGCGCTTCCAGTTTGGACGGCCAAAACGCCTTTCCGATATATCGGACATAAGAGACAACGGCCGTTTCAAGCCGCACGGGGAGATTGAACTGGGTAAAAGTCTGGATTGCGCCTCCAGCCTTTTGCGCTTTCATGGTGATTACGGCGCTGGCGGCGGACAAGAGCAGAAGAGGGAATTTTTCGAGAACCAGCCGCGGGTCCCACAATTTCGGAAAAGACCAGCCACCGGGCGCACCCTCGGCAGAGCCGACGGCGCCCATTCGGCCTAGCGGCCAGTAATCCCAAAGCAAAAGCAGAAGCGGAAATGTGATTACCTGTGGCTTGGTGAGCAAGGCCAGCACAAAGAAGCCCGCGACCGCACTATATCTCCAAACACCCGGCCGGCGGGCGTACTCGCCATAGGCATACAGGGCAAGGAGAAAGAACAACGTACTTAAGACATTCTTTCGTTCGGCCGCCCACGCCACGGATTCCACGTTGATTGGATGAAGCGCGAATATGGCGGCAACGATGAAGCTGCGCCAGCGAAATCCGGTGGCGCTCTGAAGCAGGAGAAAGAGAAGGATCGCGTTGACCGCGTGGAGCAAGACATTTACGTAGTGAGGGCCGGCAGGATTCAGCCCGAAAAGTTCGCAATCCAGAGCGTGCGAGAGCCAGGTGAGCGGATGCCAATTTGCTTGCTGATAAGTGGTGAAAGACCATTTGACGGTTTCCCAAGTCAGGCCGGCTCGTACCTCAGGATTGTCCGTGATGTATCCGTCATCGTCGAAGCGAATGAATCGGTTGTGAGTTACGGGGTTGTAGAAGGCCAGGACAAAGACGGTCAGCAACAGGCAGAGCAGCAGAGTGCGTTGCCGCGGCGAGCGAAAGAGCGCCTGCGACGTTGATGGAGGTGCGTCCATACGTTTGGGTGCAGCCGCGGCTGACGAAAACGAAGTCATGGATTCAACTATTCTGAAGCAGCGACTGACGAGCGCGGGCAACAACCACGAGGTGCGGGTTCCGTTGGTAACCGCTGGATCGCGTCTCGAGCGCGTACACTCTGCGCTAGAATAGCTCTCGCGGAGCGCCCATGCCCAACCTCGAACTCCACGCCGTTCGTGACATTGCACGCGCTTCGACGCTGCCTGCCCCTCTCTATTTTAGTCCCCAGACTTTTGAGGAAGAGAAGACGAAACTGTTCGCCTCCACGTGGCAGGTGGTGGGTCATGTTCGGCAAGTTGAAAATCCTGGCGATTACTTCACTTTCGATTTGATCGGCGAACCGCTGGTTATCGTTCGCGGTGACGACGGGGCCTTGCGATGCTTCCATAACGTGTGTCGGCATCGCGCCGGCAATCCCGCGACGGGTTGCGGGAATCGCAAGCTTTTCCGCTGTGGGTACCATGGCTGGACCTACCGTCTTGACGGGGCTTTGCTGGTCACTCCGGAATTCGATGGCGTCGAGGACTTTGATCCGTCCGAGTTCGGACTCGTGCCTGTACGTTTGGAGGAGTGGTTCAATCTGATCTTCGTCAACCTTGATGGCGAGGCGGACACGCTCCAGGAATCGCTGGGAGAATTGCCCGCGCAGGCTGAGAAGTTCGACTTCCGCAGCATGAAGTTTTCTGAGCGTCGAAGCTACGAGATGAACTGCAACTGGAAGACCTATATTGACAATTATCTCGAGGGCTATCACGTGCCGAGCGTTCATCCGGCGCTGAATCGCGAGATCAATTACAACGAATACACAGTTGAGCCGTATTCGCAGCATGTGCGACAGTGGACTCCGATCCGGGGGAACCAGCTGGCCGACGCCGCTCCACGTCGCTACCAGCAAGCGGGCGAAGATCTTACGGCTGATTATTTCTGGATCTTTCCGAACTGGATGCTCAACTGTTATCCCGACAACGTTTCGCTCAACATCGTTCTGCCGCTCGGCCCCGAGCGCACGCTCGCCATTTTTGAATGGTATGTGCCGGAGACGGAATTGGGCGGCGAAGGTGCCGCGAAAGCCTTAGCCTTCAGCGACGAGATTCAGGCCGAAGATGTGAAGATTTGCGAGATTGTTCAGAAAAATCTTCATTCGAAGAGCTACCATAGCGGGCGATATAGCGTGAAGCAGGAGAAAGGTGTCCACGCCTTCCACCAGCTGTACCGCGAACTCATGCCCACGTAACGGCGGCCAACGCCGAACCATCCCTAACGCCTTTTTCTCTCACTCTTCCCACCGCGGACTCCTCAAGTCGAAGGAGTGGTGTCTGTTACCGATGTTTTCTTGGACGCGGCAAAAGCATCGAATCTGCTGTCAGGCGCGACTACAATCGGCTTGGACGGGAGGCTCGCAAGACTTTGCCGGTTGAGACATTACCAAGCAATCGGTCGGACATTGGCCCCTCGCGGCCGGTCGAGCCTTCAGTGCCCGTGGATCCGTCCGCATCGGGCGAGAGTCGTATTCTCATCTCATGTCTTTTGTTAATAGTCGCAACCCTTGCCTTCTATAACCCCATCGTTCATAACCAATTCACAGGTTTTGATGACTGGTCGTACATCCTCAAGAATGTTCACGTTCAGAACGGATTGACGTGGGACACAGTGAAGTGGTCGTTTACCACGTTTCATGAGGGAAACTGGCATCCCTTGACGTGGCTTTCGCACGCGCTGGACTGTCAGATTTTTCATCTCAACCCAGTTGGCCATCACTATACGAACGTCCTGTTCCACGCAATCAATGCTGTGCTCCTGTTTTTGCTGCTACGGCGAGCCACCGGAGCAGTGTGGCCAAGTCTTGTGGTCGCCGCACTTTTTGCAGTGCATCCGATTAATGTTGAGTCGGTCGCGTGGGCCTCGGAGCGCAAGAATGTGCTCAGCATGTTTTTCTTCTTGCTTGCCCTGGGTGCATACGACCGGTATGTGCGCACGGGCCGGCGCCGTGTTTATTTGTGGCTGATGGCTCTATTTGCCTTCGGTTTAATGGCGAAGCCGCAAATCGTAACTCTACCGTTCGTACTGCTGCTCTGGGATTACTGGCCGCTGCAGCGTATGGTCGCAGACGGCACGGTGCACGGTGTCTCTGACACGTTGCCACCACGCTCTCTGCGTTTTCTAATCTGGGAGAAACTGCCGTTGTTCATGCTGGCGGGCGCGGATTCGGTCGTGACCGCCATCGCGCAGCGCTCGGGAAACGCGGTCCGCAGCATCTCGGAGTTTTCAATTTCGGCGCGCTTCGAAAATGCCGTCGTCTCCTACGTTCGCTACATCGGAAAGGCATTTTGGCCATCTCACCTCGCTCCCATGTACCCCAGACCCCAGGGTTTGCTGCCCGTCTGGCCGGTGGTTGGGTCAGTCGTCTTGCTGCTCGCACTTTCCGCGCTTGTCTATCACTGGCGCGAGCGGCGTTATATGGTGACGGGATGGCTTTGGTTCCTGGGAACTTTGGTTCCGATGATAGGAATCATGACGGTCGGCGACCAAGCCATGGCCGATCGGTACGCCTACCTTCCTTTTATCGGATTATTTGTCGCGGTTGTGTGGACCTTAGATGCTTTCGCGAGTGGTTTCCGCATTTCGAATGAGGCCCGCGTCTGTGCTGTCGCGCTTGTGCTGCTCGTTCTGGGCTGCCTCACCTATCGGCAGGTTGGTTTCTGGAAGGATGATGACACGTTGTGGCATTACACCTTGCGTGTCACCGACGGAAATTATGTAGCGCACAATAACCTCGCCCTCATGTTAGCCAAAGAAGGCCGCTCCGAAGAGGCGTTGGTCGAGTTTCGGGCGGCTAAGTCGCTGCACAGATATCCGGCGAACCAGGTTCTGGCCCTCGCTTTTTACGAACTGCGCATCGGGCATCCTCGGGAGGCGATCGAGGAATGCAATTCGGTGCTGGATTCGTCCGATCCTGTTGATCCCCAGATAGAGACGGTGGCTTGGGCGGAACTTGGTCAAGCCAATTTGCTATTGCATCAATACTCGCAGGCATCCGAGAGCTACCAGAAAGCTCTGGGCCTTAACACGGAGAACGAAATGGCTCTAGTTGGGTCCGGCTTGATGGCTTTGCGCGAGGAACACACGGACCTGGCGGTCCAACAATTGGAGCACGCGGTGAAGATCAATCCCAGCGCACTGAATTTCTTGCTGCTGACGGAGGCGCTACGCCACGCCGGGCGTTGGGAGCAAGCAGATGCGACTATTGCACAAGCCCAAAAGGCTTCGCCCGACTTAAGCGATGCCGGGAACGAAGCGGCGCAGTTGCTCTCGGCTGCTGGCGTGCCACCAGCATCAGCTCACGGTGCCCAGACTTCGCCAAATCGTTAGGAAGACCTGATCCTAAGTTAACTCCCACAACCTTATCCGGACCTCTTCAACTTCGCTTCAGCAACAAACAGGTGATGTCATCGTGCTGGGGGGTATTTCCCACGTGCCGTTCAATATCTGCCAAAAGGTTGCGAAGCAGTTCGGCGGGAACGGTGGAAGCGTTGCGCTCCAACAGAGTGATCAATTGCGGTTCACCATATTCCTCGTCTTTGGTATTGACCGCTTCCACCACACCATCCGTAAAAATGACCAGCCAGTCGCCAGGCTCGAGTCGTGTCGTTCCGGTCTGGTAGCCGCTTTCGGCGAAAATACCTACCGGCAGACCTCCCTCTTCGAGTCGTTCGATCAGTCCCGAGCGTCTCCGCAGGATCGGCACATTATGGCCCGCATTGACGTATGTGATTTCTCCGGTTGCTGGATCGAGTTCGGCAAAGAACGCTGTCGTGAACCGCACTCCGCCTTGGCTGTTCGAGCACGAATAGTGATTGACGCCTGATACCAGTTCCGCCAACGGCACGCCGCTCGTCGATAATGTCCGCAAACTGGCTTGGAACGTCGCCATCAACATGGCTGCGGGAATGCTCTTCCCGGCCACATCGGCCACAACAAAGAGAACGCGGTCTTTTGTGCGATTTTCTCCGGTCTCGTTGTCGCTAAATTTCTGCGCGGGCCTGAGGATCACGTCATAGTAGTCGCCCGCAACCGTGTTTGCCGGACGTGTCGCATAGGCGATTTGATATCCGGGAATCTGCAGCGGCGCGCCAGGCAATAGCCATGCTTGAATGTCTTTCGCGATCTCGAGATCGCGCTTCATGACCACGCGGTCGGCCAGTTCGAGCAGCAACACCAGCAAAAGAAGGATACCGCCCCAGACGTGCAGATCCAGTTGAAAGCTCTCGACGTGCCCCGCCTGATTTGTGTACGTCATCCCTCCGGCGGGAAAGATGAATAGACCCAGCGCAACCACCAGAAGAACGCGACGGGCGGGGGTGAGTTTTTCGAGGATTGCCCAGAAGATCGCCGTGGCCATTTGCAGACCGCGACGGCGACGGGAGGGTTCCGGCTGCAGGTTGTCGAGTCCGGCGGAATACAGCCGGTAACTCGATCGAGCGTCCTTTTCAAATTGCGCCCAGAGCTGGTGCAAGGCCAGCCCCTCGCTCAAGCGATACCAAAATCTTCCAATTCGACCCTTTTGCTGGCTTGGCGGAACAGTTCGATCTTGGGAAGGAGGCATAGGGGAGCTTTTCATTATAGGGCAAGACGAGCTTGCTTCCGACGTGGCCACGCAGCCGCAGCACTCGCCGCGATGTCTTATCGGAACAACTCAAGTTGCGGATCCGACTGTTGCAAAGCGTGCGTGCGCTCGGCTCTGCTGGCGTAGGTCCCACCGAATCCATGCTTGCGGCGCAAAGCTGTCATCAGTTGCGAAAGCCTTTGCCCGTAACCCGGGGGAAGAAAGGCGCGATCTGAATAACGCCTGCTGTAAATCTCGACCAGGGCGGGGAACTGCTCTTTAAGGAACGGAAAGAAAACTGCGGCCGAGCAGGGTTTTAGAAAAAGCGGATTGGCATAGATATACTTCGCTCCCGCTTCACTTGCAGCCTTCACCAGGGCTTCCAGATCGCGCGGATGGTCTGTGATTTCGGGCAGCACGGGGGCGCAAATCACACCGGCGTCGACGCCAGCGAGATTCAACTGGCGAACGGCTTCCAGTCGCAGGTCGGGACGCGGCGCGCGGGGCTCCAACTTGCGTGCCAGTTCTACATCCACAGTGGTGACCGTCATATTTACGAAAATTTGATTGTGTTCGCCGATTCGACGAAGGATCTCAGCGTCGCGGGTCACCATGTTTGACTTGGTAACGATTCCAATCTCGAGTCCTGAGTGGCGGGCCAGTTCTTCTAATACTGCTCTGGTGATTTCAAACCGCCGTTCCGCTGGTTGGTAAGGGTCGGTCGCGGTACCAATGGCAATCTGCTCGCCCCGCTTGACCTTCTTCAGATCGGATTGCAAGAGCGCAGCTGCTTGCTGCTTTACGAAAATCTTGCGTTCGAAGTCGACGCCATCTCGCAATTCCATGAACTCATGCGTGTAGCGAGCGTAGCAATACTTGCAGGCAAACTCGCATCCGCGGTAAGGGTTGATCGCCCAAGCGAAAGGGAGGTTCCGATTGCTGACCACTCGACTGAGCAGGGAACGAGCTCCAAGAGTGAAGTATTCGACATTGTGGCCCTCGCGCAGGGATTCGGCGTCAGCCGCGATTCGGGCAATGCCGATCAGCTTGGGAGCAGGGAACTGTTCGTGCTCAAATAAAGGAACAGAATCGCTTGCCATTTTCGCCATTTGTTCGCCTAGAGTACTCTTCGTTACAATCGGCGTCAAATGGGTCTTGGGAGCAGGCGAATCATCCGCTGCAACTGAACTTTGATGAAACGTTAAAGAGAGCGCAACTTACGGGCGCTAGGATGCAGAGTCGCATCCCCCACCGGATGTGGTTCCATCCCCCATCCCCGTTTCGGAGCATAGTATGAAGCGCTACTCGTCTGTGGTTTCGGTGTTCATCGTATTGTTTCTGTCGTCGCTCGCAGCCGGGCAGGCCTACTCAGTCGCAAGCTTCGGAACTGCCTCCCCGCGCAATTGACGGCAAGGGCAATGTTGCTGGAGTTTTCGAAACATCCAAGAAGCCGCGTCAAACTCACGCCTTTTATTGGACGAAGAAGGGCGGCCTTCAGGATTCGGGTACACTCGGAGGTAACGGCGATGACAGCGCCGCCTTCGGCATCAACGAATCAGGTCAAGTCGTGGGCCAGGCAAACTCCGCGCCGGGCGGTCCCGATCAGGCATTCCTATGGAGCGCAGGCAGCGGCATGGCGGACCTCGGAAACCTGGGAGGCGCTAGCAGTGTCGCGACTGCGATCAATGCGTTGGGCGAGGTCGCGGGTCAATCCGACTTGTTGAGCGACTTCACGAATGGTTTCCTGTGGACCAGCGGCGCGGGATTGCAGTCGATCGGCATTCTACAGGGCGGACAGCAAAGCGGAGCCAACGCGATCAATTCTTCCGGCGAAATTGCCGGATGGGCGAACGTTGACTCAAATGACGACGCCATTATCTGGACTGCCGACGGTGGACTTATGAACCTCGGGATTAGCGCCAGGTGCGGCGCGACTTCACTCGGCATCAACGACTCGGCAGAAGTCGTTGGATGGTTCAATAACTCGGCAGGCTGCACTTTCACATCGCACGGGTTCTCCTGGACGGAGAGCTCAGGGTTCAAAGATCTAGGCGTTCTTCCCGGCGGACAATACAGCTTTGCATACGGGTTGAATTCGTCGGGCCAGATTGTCGGGACAGGGAATACCGCGACGCGTTCCATCGTCGCGCTCTTATGGACGGGCAACGGAGTGTTGCAGGACTTGAATACGTTGATTCCGTCGAAGAGCACGCGAACGCTAGTCGCAGCCAACGCCATTAACGACGCCGGCCAAATCGTTGCGGACGCGACGGCGAAGAACGGGACGGGTCACTATGCCGTGCTCCTCACCCCGATCATGAACACGTCGCTGGTGTCGTCAGAGAACCTGTCTCAAGCAGGGCAGGCAGTCACCTTCACTGCGACCGTCCAGTCGATTGCGGGTCCACCACCATCGGGCGAGCAAGTGAATTTCTATTTCGGCGCGACGTTGTTGGGCAGCGCGTCGTTAACTCAGGGTGTTGCGAGTTTCACGACTTCGAGTCTCGCAGCAGGCACTCACAAAATCGTGGCAACCCACTCCGGAGATGAGATCTATGCCTCGAGCAAGTCGCCGATCCTGACGCAGGTGGTTACGAAGTAGAGCGGTGCTAAGGGTAGATTTGATAGACCCGTCCAAGCGTCGCTTGGGCGGGTCTTCTCCTTTGCTAATCCAAGAACTCCGCCCGTGCGCTGCTGACCTACGGATGTTCACCTTGCTCGGGAACCAGTCCCGGAGGCGGCGGGGGGATCGTGATATTCACCTTGTTGACCGTGCCGAGTGACGAGAGAGGTTTATCGAATTCGGCTACGTTGCCAACAACCAGCACGGCCAATTGATCGCGATGCAAATACTTGGCTGCGACCCGGGCTACGTCTTCTTTTGTAACTTTCTCGATCTCGCGCTGGAAGCTTTCTAGGAAGTCCAGAGGATAGCCGTAGAACTCGTATGCCATTTTTTCCTGCAGTACCTTCTCGGGAGAATCGAAACGGAAGACGAAGGAATTCAGGATCGAGTCTTTGGCGCGCTTGATTTCCTCATCGTCGATAGGACGCTGGGCGAGATCAGAAATTTCTTTGTCCAGCGCCTGGATGGACTCGATTGTCGTGACGCTCTTGGTGCTCATCATGATCCGCAACATTCCGGCATGGTCCCAGCCCGCGCCGATGCCGCCACCAACTCGGTACGCCAGGCCCTTCGTGCTTCGAATGTCGCCGAAGAGGCGTGAGGAAAATCCGCCGCCGAAGGCCTCGTTGAAAACCGACACCGCGAAATAGTCAGGATTTTTTCGCGTAATACCCAACGCCACCATCTGGATGTTGGTTTGGTTCACGTCCGTTTTATTGATCTCGTAGTATCCCGGCGCGGCAGGATCAGGCTCAGCCGTCGCATCACTGGCAGGTGTGCCCTTCGGCCACGACCCAAATGCCTCGCGCAATCGTGCTTCCATCTTGGTGGAATCGAAGTCGCCGACGACGCCGAGAATAATGTTGTTCGGATGCACGTATTTGCTGTGCCACTCCACCAGGTCCTGTCGGGCAATGGATGCGACCGTTTTGTATTCTGGGACTCGGGCATACGGACTGTTGGCGCCGTAAGCTAACTTGGCTGCTTCCCGGCCCGCGATTTGGCTGGGATCGTCGTTGCGGCGCGAGATGCCGTCGTACAAACCCTTCTGAGAGATTTCGATCTTTTCGGCGCGGAACTCAGGATTCTTCAGCACGTCGACGAACACGCGAAAGACGTCGTCGAAGTTTTCTTTGAGACACGAAAAGCTGACGCTGGTCGAGTCCGGTCCTCCGGCCGTTTCCACCTTCGCGGCTCGCTGCTCGAGGAAGTCGTCAAGTTGATCCCCTGTTTGTGTCTTGGTGCCGCCGGTGCGCCACACGTCTCCATAAACGTCGGTCAATCCCACTTTGCTGGCCGGGACCGAGCGCTCGCCGCCGCGAATGCGGGCTGAACCATCGATGGTGGGCAGTTCATGATCTTCCTGGAGAAAAACCACCATGCCGTTGGGGAGTTCGATGCGCTTCGGTTGCACCGGATGAAATGCCGGCAGTTTCGAAATCGGTATCTGCTTCCAGGGTTGCTGCGCCGTCTGCGAAGAATTTGCCTGTGTTTGTGCAGCAAGCGGCGTTGCCACCGCGACGGCGAATCCACAAAGGGCGAAGAGAGCGAAGGACGATAGGTTCGAGCGCTTCACTGTCCACCTCCTTGTGGCGTCGGTGCACCTTGCGGCGCGCCGGGTGGAGGCGCGAATTCGATGACGCCCACCGTGCGGTTATCGGCCTTGAACGTCTGGTTGGCGACGCGCCGAATGTCAGCCTTGGTAACTTTCTCGATGCGATCCACCGAACGAAACAGTTCGCGCCAGTCGTCATAGCGCGCTTGATAGAGGGCAAGTTCCTGCGCCAAACCTTCATTCGATCCCAGAGAGCGGATGAGATTTGCCTTGGCTCGCGTTTTGATCATTTTCAATTCGTCATCCGAGATATCTTCTTTTTTCAATCGCTCAATCTCCACGTGAATCGCGTCGGCAATCTCTTGCGTTGTGTGGCCCGGAATTGGCAGTGCGTAGAAAGCGAATAGCTGCGGATATTTGTTTCCGGGATAGCCGGTAAAGCCCTCTGAATCCGAGGCGATCTGCTTGTCGCGGACCAGCGCTCGATACAGGCGTGACGTTCGTCCGTTCGACATCAGGTCGGAGATGGCGTCGTAAATCTGGTCGTCGGGACTGCGATAGTCTGGGCGGTGATAGCCCTCGAGATAGAACGGTTGTGACTGCTCGTGCAGCACGACCCGCCGCTCCGAATTCTGTGGAGGCTCGGTGGTGGTCGCGGTGTCGGGCTTGGGGCGCGCCGGAATTCGGGAAAAGTATTTCTCCACAATCGGCATTGCTTCTGATGCCTTGACGTCTCCTACTACGGTGACGACCATGTTCGACGGGACGTAATACTTGTCGAAGAAATTCCGCGCGTCCGTTGCTGAAAAAGAATTCAGATCTGAAATCCAGCCGATGGTGGGCCGATGATAAGGATGCGCCGTGAACGCCTCTTCCGTAAATTGCTCGATTAGGCGCCCGACGGGATTGCTATCGGTCCGCATGCGACGTTCTTCGATCACGACGTTGCGCTCTTTGTAAAACTGCCGCAGCACCGGATGCAGAAAGCGCTCCGATTCGAGATAAGCCCATAATTCGAGGCGATTGATGGGGAAAGAATAGAAGTAAACGGTCTCGTCGAGATTCGTTTCGGCGTTCATCCCCTCACCGCCTTCGCTCTCTACGATCTTGCCGAATTCGTTCGTGTAGGGCGCCGAAAACTTATCGGCTTCCTCAATGGCGTCTTTCCATGCCTTCTCAAGCTGAGCGAGCTTTTGCGGATCGCGATCGACGCGCTCGTCGCGTTCCGCGATATAGGCGGCGTAGGTTTGTTCGACCTTGGCCAAGGCAACTTTCTCGGCGGGATAATCTCGGGTCCCGATGGTTTCGGTGCCCTTGAAGGCCATGTGCTCGAACATGTGAGCGAGGCCCGTCTTGCCCATGGGGTCCTGGACGGAGCCGGCGTCTACATGAGTAAAGAACGAAAACACCGGCGCCTCGGGACGTTCACAAATCACGATGGTGAGGCCGTTGTCGAGCTTCTTGACGGTGGTGCGCTTCTCGAAGGAAGCGAGGTCCTGCGCGTAGGCCAGCGAGCCGAGCACCACGCAGGCTGCGGCACAGCCAACCACTGTTCGTAGAGAAATTGAGCGAGATTTCATCCTGCCTCCACGGCGAAACAGCAAAAATTCGACGTTACGTGGCCGGGACGACGATTGTCAAACCACCGGGGCATCCTGGGGATGGTAATCAACTCGAACTAGAGGTGGAAATTGTGGGTGATAGGATGGCTTTACTCCAAACGAATGACGCAGTCCTGCGCATCGACTTGAACAAACCGAAATGACTACACGACATTCCAAGGCGAGAGTAGGCGCGATTGGCCTCGACTTTGGGACGACGAACAGCTCGGTGGCCTACGCTAGCAAATCGGGCGAGGTTCAGCTGGCCAAGTTCCCATACCTCGGAGGGTTGACGGATTCTTACCGGTCGCTCCTTTATCTGCAGCGAGTGAAGGAAGGTGGGGTGAACCGGCTGCATTCCTGGAGCGGGCCGGAGGGGATTGAGCATTATTTGGCGGCAGATGTGAAGGGGCGGCTGATTCAGTCGCTGAAGACTTTTCTGAGTAGCCGGACGCTGCGTGGGACTGAAGTGTTCGGCCGGCGGTACACGCTGGAGGATTTGATTGCTCGAATCCTGCGGGATCTTCGGGAAAAGGCGGAAGAGCAGTTTGGGGTGGAGATCCGGTCGGCGGTGGTGGGAAGGCCGGTTCATTTTGCGGGAGCGGAGAAAGAGGAAGACGACAGTTACTCGGAAAGCCGGCTGCGAGCGGCGTTTGAGTTGGCGGGGTATGAGTCGGTAGAGTTCGAGATGGAGCCGGTGGCGGCGGCACATTATTACGAGTCCGCGCTGGATCACGATGAGCTCATTCTGATTGGGGACTTCGGCGGCGGCACGAGCGATTTTTCCCTCGTGCACGTGGGGCCGACAGTTCGTCGACGAGGCCGGGCGTTGGGCGATGGCGATATTGTGGGGAATGCGGGACTGGGTATCGCGGGAGATTCGTTTGACGCAAAGCTGATTCGGCACCTGGTGTCTCCGGCGCTGGGGGCGGGCTCGCAGTTGCGGTCACTGGGCAAGATTCTGACGGTGCCGAACTGGGTCTATATCAAGCTGGAGCGCTGGCATCATCTTTCTCTGTTGAGGGCGAAAGATGTGCTGGATATGCTCGCGGGAGTGCGTGCTCAATCGCTGCAGCCGGAGAAAATCGGGGCGCTGATTCATTTTATAAAGGAAGATCTCGGGTTTCACCTGCATCGGGCGGTTCAGAAGGTGAAGTGCGATTTGTCGAATGAGACGGTGGCGACGTTCCGGTTCTCGGATGGCTTTGTGGATCTGGAGTCGGTGGTGGAACGGACGTCGTTTGAGGAGTGGATTGCTGAGGAGTTGGAACGAATCGCGGAATGTGTCGATGGATTGCTGAAGGCGTCCGGAGTCGCGGCAAAGGACGTCAATATGGTGTTTCTGACGGGCGGGTCGTCGTTTGTTCCAGCCGTGCGGAGGATTTTTGAAACGCGATTTGGGGAGAAACGAATTCGTGGCGGAAATGAATTTACGTCGGTGGCGCGGGGGCTGGCGCTGAAGGCGCTGGACGCGCGGGGATCGGCGTCGCTATCAGCGGTGAAAAAGCAGCGGCGGGTGAGACGAGAATGCACCTTGCTCGGCGGAGATTGGGGAGCGCCGCCGCCGGGCTGAGGGAAGTTGAGTTGGGAAGCGTGGCGTTACCAGTTCCCCATGTTCTGCACGACCGAGAGAATCTTCCATCCTGTCTCGGTTTTCGAGAGAGTCATGTAATCGACCCAGTGCGGGGTGACGAGTTTCGCTTCCGCAATTTCTCCGGCGATGTCGAGGACGATAATCTGTTCGGTCCGATCGGCGGCAAGGATGTTCGTGGGCACGCCGTTCTTGCGGAGTTCTGCAACCATCTGCGCCGCGGTTCGTTCGCGCATGTCAGCGTCGCCGTGAATCATGTGTTTGAGATAGTGAGGATGGAGGGTCTGCTCCATACGCGGGGCGTCTCCGGTGTAATAGCCTTCGATGTAGTTGCGGACGGTGGAGCGGATGGCGGTTGAGTCGTCAGCAGCAGGTTTGTTTTCTTGAGCGCGGGTAGAAACGTTGCAAAGCAACAGGGATAGGCCGAAGGCGAGGGCAAAGTGTTTCATGGTGAGTTGGTCTCCGAAGCGGCGAGAAGATCGACGCATGGCGATTGTGCCACCGGTCTCGAAGGGGAACAACGTACGAAGGTTCATATGTAACGCAGGTTTCCGTCTACGGCGCGGGGCTGGGAAGGGCGCACATCCAAAGCGGTGTTCGTGTATATCGTGTGACCTGTATCACGCCTCGGTGTGGGGCGTGGGAGTATCCTTGTAGGAATTGGTAGGGAACGAGGGCTCATGAGCTGGCTGCAGAACAAGTTCGAAAAGAATTTCATGATCTCGACGGTGGACTACGTCTTCAACTGGGCGCGTAAGTCGGCGCTCTGGCCGATGACGTTTGGGCTGGCGTGCTGTGCGATCGAGATGATTGCGTCTTCGACGGCGCGGTTCGATATTGCGCGCTTTGGGTCGGAAGTATTTCGGCCAAGCCCACGGCAGTCGGACTTGATGATTGTGTCGGGGACGGTGACGCTGAAGATGGCTCCGGTGGTGAAGCGTATTTATGACCAGATGCCGGAGCCGAAGTGGGTGATCTCGATGGGCGCGTGCTCGTCGGTGGGTGGTCCGTTTAATACATATGCGGTGCTACAGGGAGTGGACCGGATTGTGCCGGTGGATGTGTATGTGATTGGGTGCCCGCCGCGTCCGGAGAACCTGTTTTATGCGCTGCTGAAGCTGCAGGACAAGATTGATACGATGACGCTGGCGAAGCGTCCCACGGAAGTGCGGCTGGAGTCGCACATGATGGATGAGTTCAAGCGGCAGGTGATGGTGGCACAGACGATGCAGCCTAAATAGCCGTCAGCCGTCAGCCATCAGCCGTCAGGTAAACCTGGTTCTTATACTCTTGCGTCTTTGGGATCGCGTTGGAGTTCGTTTTGCTGCTTTCTTTACTTTTTATGGCATTCGTTAAGATTGCTGCTCAATCCGAGCTCCCCGGCATCAACGCGGTTAAGGAATTTGTTTGCGGGGAGAGGACTGTTTGTGTGGCTAATGTCGATGGCGAGATTCGCGCGATGGATAATATTTGCCTGCATCGCGGGGGGCCGCTCGGCGAAGGGGTGATTTCGAGGGGGAAGGTGGTTTGCCCCTGGCACGGATGGGAATGGGATCCGAAGACGGGAGAGGCTGGACCACCGGGAGCGAAGATCGCCGTGTATCCGGTGAAGATTGAGGGCGGGGACGTGCTGATTGAGTTGTGAGCAATGTTTCACTACGAGGCTCTGCCAAGCTGGTTGATCGGATCGAGTGGATCGATCAAGGGCTGTTCGCCTAGACTCGGTTGCTTTTTTTCTGGTTTTTCCGGGACAGCGGGTTGCGGAACGTTGACGATGGGGGTGGCGGGCAGGTCGTGACGGAGATAGTCGGCGTACCAGACTGCGAGTAACAAAGCCGCGCCGGGAATCACGTAGGGTAGGCGCATGGTGGCAAAATCCCCGATTAAGAGCCCCAGTCCCAGTACAGCCAGGACGTTTCGCATGGAGTCGATGGCCGCCTCTTGACTGAAGTTGCGGAGATTGTTCCGAACCTCAAATAGCTTCTGAAAACGCTTCACGAGTTGTCCTCTTCCTATTTAGTTAATCGAGTAGTGCAGCCACAGCCACAGGCGCGGGACGGTCCCGCGCTGGAAACCGCCAGCCCTAAAAATGGAAACCAAGAATGCAATTAGACCCCGCTGTTTATTGAATTATCCAAGCAATTTCACAAACTGGTTAGGCTGCCCTTCGAATCCCGGAAACACGGTTCTCAAATCTTTATTTCC
Source organism: uncultured Acidobacteriaceae bacterium (assembly GCA_963846085.1). Taxonomy (GTDB): domain Bacteria; phylum Acidobacteriota; class Terriglobia; order Terriglobales; family Acidobacteriaceae; genus Acidiflorens. Next base: position 587,144 of record CAWJUN010000002.1, read on the forward strand.
CAGATATTTCGAGACTACTTCGCTTAAGACGGCGCGGAAGTCGGTGGTGATGGCGAGGTCGCGGCCTTCGTAGAGTTGCGATTGGTCGAGGCCGGGCCAGCGGCCGTAGACTTTGCCGCCTTCTACCGGGCCTCCTAAGACGAACATCACGTTGGCGTGGCCGTGGTCGGTGCCGCGATTGCCATTTTCACGGGCGGTGCGTCCGAATTCAGACATGGTGACGACGACGGTATCTTCGCCGAGGTCGCCGAGGTCGGTCCAGAAAGCGGAGATGGATTGCGAGAAATCGCCGAGCACGTTGGCGATCTGGCCTTGGGTGCTGCCTTCGTTGACGTGGTGATCCCAGCCTCCTATGTCGGCGAAGGCGACTTGGACACCGAGATTTGCTTTGATCAGCTGAGCGAGTTGCTTGAGGCTGTCGCCGAAACGCCCTTTGGGATAATTTGCGTTGGCGGCGGGCGTGTAGTGGGCGGGATCGGCGGCTTTCAGAGTTTTGACGGCGTCGAAAGTTTCCTGTCCTGTGCCGTGGAGAACGGTGTCGACGGAGTGGTCGTACATGGCTTCGAAGGTGGTCGACATGGGAGCGGCGTTGGGATTTTTTCCTCCGACGGAAAAGTCGTTGAGGTTGTTGACAGCGACGGCAGGCTCTTTGCCGGAAAGAATACGGGGCAGAGACGGGCCGAGGGCTAGAGCGCGAAAGGCGGACTTGTCTTGTACGGACGTGCTGGGAAGATCGCGGAGGGCGCGGTTGAGCCATCCGTCGTCGGTGACTTTGATGCCGGGCGTGCCGGATTCCATGAAGTCTTGGGCGTCGAAGTGCGAGCGCGTGGGATCGGGCGAACCCGTGGCGTGGACGATGGCGAGGTGCTTCTGCTTCCACAGTGGCTCGAAGGACGCCATGGCGGGATGCAATCCGAAGAAGCCGTCGAGATCGAGGACTGACTTCTTGGGGATGTTGATGGTCGGACGCATGGAGTAGTAACTGGGTTCGGCGTGGGGAATGACGATGTTGAGTCCGTCGGCGGCGCCACGCTGGAAGATCACGACCAGACGCTTGTTGCGAATGCCGGGATCGGCTGCTCCGAAGGCGGCGCGGGTGAGGAAACTGGGGATCGCGGAGGTGCCAACGACTGCGAGTGCGCCGCTGCGGAGGAAAATGCGTCGAGTGATCATAAAAATGCTCCTAGATATTGGCTCTTGGCTTTTAGCTAAAGAAAGGCCTAAAGCCGGCCGTTATCTTCTTTGGAACTCGGGCGAACCTAGTAACAAACCCGTGATCGCGGCTACGTTTGGGGGACGCTTGGGATCATCGAGGCGGCGCTGGGTGATCTTGGGGTCGTCCAATTGTTTGCTGATGGTGTCGTGCGTTTGCTCGGAAATGTCGCCATCGAGCAGCGAGGCTTCCAGGGTGGCCAGAGCGCGTCTGGCATCGGATGGGGCTGGTTTGTCGGCGGTCCCTGTTATTCCGGCAGCTAAGGTGGATAGATCGACTTTTGCTCCGCGAATTTTTCCGGCGGCCAGGGCGAGGGAGAAATTCATGCGTCCCAAAAGCGCGGAGGAGTTCACCCATGTGTCAGCTTTCATCGAGTATCCGGTTGGGGGCATCATGCCGTAGAGCGGCATGCCCATGTTGTTGAGAGTGCCGATGAGAGCGCGAGCGTCTTCGACGTCGGCATCGCTGGCGCGGGCGGCGGAGACTATGAACTCGAGAGGCGTCTTCACTTTTGCGCGATAGACATCCGAAGACCAAAATTCGAGCGACTTCAACATGGTGCGCATGACTTCGCGAATGTCGCCGTCTTTCTTGAGGAAGGTTTGGGTCATGCGCTCGACGAGCGCGGGCGGCGGAGTGTCGGAGACGAAGCGCATGGCGAGTTTCTGCGAGATGAAGTGAGCGGTCTTCGGATTGTGCGCCAGCAGGTGAAGCACTTCCAGCCCTTCTTTTTCGCCATTCGGTTTGATGCGGTGACCGAGGATGAACTTGTCTCCTGGCTCGTGCATGCGCGGTTCGAAATGGAAGTCGCCGCCTTTTTTCGGCTGTTCGAGGGTCCATCCCGTGAAGACCTTGGCGACTTCGGTGACATCTTTTTGCGAATAGCCGCCGTTGACGCTAAGAGTGTGCAGTTCCATCAGTTCGCGACCGTAGTTCTCGTTGAGACCGCTGGCCTGCTTGCCCTTTTTTGGCCGGTTAGGATAGCCACGCCGGTTGCCGTTGTGCGCGGCGATGCCGAGAGCGATATCGGAATTTGGACCGACGCTCAGCCAGTTGTCGAGATAGAAGAGCATTGCGGGACTTTTGGCGGTGGCGTCGAGCAGGTCTTCAAATTTTCCCAAGGCGTGGGGACGAATTGCGTCCCGCTCGTAGCTGGTCAGGAGGTAACGGTCGGCACCTTTGTTGATGAAGATGTTGAAGTGGTTGATCCAGAAGTCGGTCATCACTTCGTCGAGTTGGCGCTCACTATAGATCGCGCGCACAAGTTTCGCTTGCATCAATTCGTCGACGACGACCTGCTCGGGATTCTTGAGCGCCTGCATGGTTTCTTTTTGCTGGTCGGTCATGCCGTCGAGGAGGGCGTCAGCCTTGGCGCCTTTGTTGATGGTCGCGATGGCGCGGCGGTCCTCGGGCGACATCTTGAGAATTTCTTTCATGCGCTCGTCGGCGGGAAGATCGAGGAGTTCTTGGGTTTTTTGATTGGCTAGGCGACGCTCTTCGCGGCGGCGAGTCAAGGCAGGGTCGTCGGGCTGGGCTTGGACGGTGTCGGCGGACATGGGGCAGGCCCCGTCTCCACAGGCGGGTACGACCTTCGACGCGTCGTCTGCGCGTTCCTGCTTTTCGTCTTTACGTTCTTGCTTGTCTTCTTTGCGTTCTTGCTTATCTTCGTAGCGGGCGAGTTGTGCTTCATAGACGGCGCGCTTGGTGGGATCACGGGGCAGCACGGCTTTTCCGTCGGCGATCTGTTTGATCACCTGGTTGGGAGGAAAGTTCTCGACGATTTCTTTTGTGCCCATCTGCAGGGTGCGAAAGGGAGCGAGCCGGGCATCAAGCGCGGCGTCGTTGATCTTCTCGGGATGCAGTTGCAGGTCGATCCACTTATCGACGCCCATGTGCAGGACGCGGTCAGCGTCTCCGGGACGAGGGCCGAAGGTCAGGCGGTTCAGGGCATGGACGGCGCGGTGCTGGGCGTCCATCTGCATTCGATCGGGCGCGAGGACTTTATCTTTCTTCCGGCCGAGCGCGAACTGAGTGGTGAGTGAAGCCACTGCCAGCAACAGGGCGGCGGCGAGCAAGGAACGGCGTCGCGACGGGCGCAGTCCTGGCTTAGAGATGGGCGGCCTGAAGGGCATACTAGGAATGAACCCTACAGGCAGGAAAAGTTGCAGGCAAGATTACGTTGGAAGGGAAGGGTTCAGGCTTTTAGCTGAGCGACATACGCTTTGCCGCTCTGCGACTTGCGGGCGGTGGTGTCGACGAACTTGAGAAATTCGCGGAGATGCTCTTTTTCGGACAGTTCGGCTTGGGAAAAGCGGACTCGAACGCCGAAAGAAGGAGCGGTGCGGGTGGCCACGCCGCTGAGAATGACGCCTTTCACCCAAATTTTGCCACTGGAGATCCAGAGTCCGATTTCGAGGGCTTTGCCTGGCGGAACGGCGCTGGCGGTTTCGACGAGGCAGCCTCCGCGGCTTACATTGGCGAGATTGCCCCAGACTGGCTGCTCGACGCCTTCGACGTGGATTTCGACGGCGACATAGCATTTAATGCGCTGAAAACGCCGGCGATCGGCTTCTGACTGCGCGGCAAAGGGATCGGTTTCAAAGGGTGGAGTTTCGGTGACAGGTTCGGGACCTTGCAGTTTGATGGGCGCCGCCGGCACGGAAGCGGCGGGCAGGTTCTCCCGTACTTCGCGTGCCTTGATGGCAGCATCTTTGATCTCGCGCATAGCCCGTAGCAGCGCCGTTTCACGCTCGCCGGCGGGCACTTCACGGTAGGTTTGCAACAGCTTCCCGAGGTGGCTGACCAGATCGGGATCTGTGAGCAGGCGCGTCCAGTCGGATCCTTTGGGCGGTAATGTATTGGACTGACTCATACGCGGCGATCCCTGAAGCGCATATTGTTGACCAAATATTTTGCTCGCAGGGAAGTACCTGACTTGCATCCTAGAGTGGACTTTGGAGAGTGGTTACGCAAGATGACCAAGGTCACTGAACGGATGTGGGGTTGCTGGGGCGGTCACGCCGATGCTGCAGTATGAATCGATTCAACAATTTGCATCGCGATTCCAGCAAAATGAGTCCAAAGGACTTATGATTTTGTGTTGCTTCGTTGTTAAGGAGACGATTTCGGTTCCATGGCTTTCGTAAAACGTGCCAACTGCCGATGGCAGTCGCGAGTTCTAGCCGTTTTTTTTCTAATTGCGTTCGCGGTTTTTTTGGTGCCAGTCCAAGCCCAAACCTCGACTTCGGGGTCCGCGTCGAACTCGGCATCGGCGCCGTCGCAGGTCCAGACTTCGGCGCAGAATCCGGTATTTGGAAGCGTGCCCGAGGCCAAATTAACTCCCGGCGTGCTGCAACTCACCTTTACCGATGCAATTGAGAGAGCTTTGCGACAGAATCTGGCGGGGCTGCTCTCGGAGTACAACACGATCGAGGCGCGCGGGGAAAAGTGGGAGCAGTTGAGCGAGTTGCTTCCGAATGTCGGTGGCGATGTGCAGGAAGTGCGGGAAAAAGTTAGCCTGCAGGCGCTTGGCTTCAGCAGTTCGACGTTTCCGATTCCGGGGGCGAATATTCCGAAGGTGATTGGACCGTTCTCGTACTTTGACGCGCGGGTCTCGGGTACGCAGAAGGTGTTCGACTGGAAGTCGATCCAGAAATATCGTTCGGCGGTGATCGGCGAAGGGGTAGCGCGGTACAACCTGAAAGATGCGCGGGATCTGGTGGTGCTGGCTACGGGTAACGCGTATTTGCAGGCGATTGCGGGAGCGGCGCGTGTGGAAACTTCGCAGGCGCAGGTTGAGTCGGCCAAGGCGCTTTATAACAAAGCCGTGGCGCAACAGCAGGCTGGCGTGGCTCCGGCGATCGACACCTTGCGGGCGCAGGTGGAATATCAAACGCGGCAGCAGCAGTTGATCCAAGCGGCAAACGATTTTGCCAAGCAGAAAATTTCGCTGGCGCGTGTGATTGGACTTGCGCCCCGGCAGGAATTCGAACTACCAGAGAAAGCGCCGTACGATCCTTTTCCCATCCCTGATCTGGAAACGAGTCTGCAGCGCGCGTACACGTTGCGATCCGATTACAAGGCGGCGCACGATCGGCTGGTTGCGGCTCAACTGGAACACAGCGCGGCCCGCGCCGGATATTATCCAACTCTCGACGTCTCCGGCAATTTTGGTGAGATCGGACTGACTCCCGGCGGCGTGCTGCCGACGTACACGGTGATGGGGACGTTGAACGTACCCATTTTCCAGGGAGGCAAGGTGCACGGCGACGTGTTGAAGGCAGACGCCACGCTGCGGCAGGCTGAGGCACAACTGGCGGATGTAAGGGCGCAGATCAATCAGGAGATCCAGAACGCGCTGCTCGACCTGAAGTCGTCGTCGGATCAGGTGGCGGTGGCGGAGAGTTCGGTGAATTTAGCGGATCAAGCACTCATCCAGTCGCAGGACCGGTTTTCGGCAGGAGTTACGGATAATTTGGAAGTGGTGCAGGCGCAGGAGGCCGTCGCGGTGGCGCATGAGAATTTAATTTCAAGTCTCTACCTGAATAATCTGGCAAAAGTTTCGTTTGCTCGCGCCCTGGGCCGTGCCGAAGAGGGCGTTCGCGAATATCTTAGAAGGAAGTGACCATGGATCAACCGAGTAGTGCCGGAGACGAGCCCAAAGCACAAGGGGGGGCTGGCCCTTCTCAACCGCAAGGTGGCCCGAATCAGGCTCCGCAAGGTCAAGCTGTGCAGAACCAGGGTGAGCAGGAGCGGGCGGACAGCGAGGCGCGGTACCAGCGGCGTTCGGCGTTCTTGAATAATCCGAGAACGAAATGGGCTCTGATTCTGGTGGGACTGGCAGTGGTGGTAGGCGTTTTCTTTCTCTTTCGCTACCTCAATAGCTACGAGTCGACGGACGACGCGCAGATTGACGGTCATGTGAACTCGGTGAGCGCGCGCGTCAGCGGGCATGTGCTCAGTCTCAATGTGCAAGACAACCAGTATGTCGAGAAGGGGGCGGTGCTAGTAGAGATCGATCCTGCCGATTACCAGGTTGCGGTCGCGCAGGCGCGCGCGGATTATGCCGATGCGGAGGCGCAGGCTTCGGCGGCGGGCATTAACGTTCCGATTACAGATGTGAATACAACGAGCCAGGTCAGCGGGGCGCAGGCGGGGGTATCGAACGCCAAGGCTGGAATAGCGGCGGCGCGGCAGCAGTTTGATGCGGCCAAGTCGCAAGTTGCCGAGGCGGACGCGAACAACATCAAAGCGCAAAACGACCTGATCCGCTACAAACAGCTGATTGACAAACAGGAGATCTCGCAACAGCAGTACGACCAAGCGGTGGCGGCGGCGAATGCGGCTGCGGCGACGCTGCAAGCGGCGCGATCGAACGCCGATGCATACGCGGCTCAGATTGAGCAGGCGCAGAGCCGGTTACAGCAGGCGAGTGCGGATTTGCGAACAGCGGGTACAGCTCCGCAGACGATGCGGGTGATTCGCGCCCGGGCGCTTTCGGCGCAGGCGGTGGCCGACCGCAAGAAGGCGGTGCTGGATCAGGCCGAACTTAATTTGCAGTACACCAAGATCGTCGCTCCGGTGAATGGAGTCGTCAGCAACCGCACGGTCGAAGTTGGGCAGAACGTCCAGCCGGGGCAGGAGATGATGAAGATCATTCCGCTGGATGCGGGGGATATCTGGGTTACGGCGAACTTCAAGGAGACACAACTGAAGAAAATGAAGCCGGGGTTGGGTGCGGATATTGAGGTCGACGCTACCGGCAAGACTTACAAGGGACACGTGGATTCGATTGCGGGGGCGAGCGGCTCGCGCTTCAGCCTGTTGCCACCGGAAAATGCTACGGGTAACTACGTCAAGGTGGTGCAGCGCATCCCGGTGAAAATCGTTCTGGACAAAGGTGAAGATAAAGAACATGAACTTCGCCCCGGAATGTCGGTGGCGCCGAAGGTATGGATTAAGTAGGCGAGAGTCGAGTATTCAATGGGAGCAGCAACAATCACCATGAACGACGCCGCCGAATGGCGGTCGCCGGTCAATCCATGGATCATCGCAGTGGCGGTGACCCTGGCGACGTTCATGGAGGTGCTGGATACCAGCATCGCGAACGTTGCGCTGCCGCACATTGCTGGCAGCCTTTCGGCGGGACAGGACGAGAGCACGTGGGTGCTCACTTCGTATCTGGTGTCGAATGCGATCGTGCTTCCGCTGAGCGGATGGCTGTCTTCGATCGTGGGACGCAAGCGGTTTTACATGGGCTGCGTCGCGCTGTTTACGGTGAGTTCGTTTCTGTGCGGATTTGCGCCGAACCTGCCGATGCTGATTTTCTTTCGCGTGCTGCAAGGTGCAGGTGGTGGAGGATTGCAGCCGAGCGAGCAGGCGATTCTGGCCGATACGTTTCCCCCGGCTAAACGCGGCATGGCTTTTGCGGTTTATGGCGTCGCGGTGGTCATGGCACCGGCCATCGGTCCTACGCTCGGCGGCTGGATTACGGATAACTTCAGCTGGCGCTGGATTTTCTTTGTGAATATTCCGGTCGGGATTCTTTCGCTGGTGCTGACGTCGCGCTTGATCCAGGATCCTCCTTATTTTAGGCGCCGTAAGTTGAGCGAGACGCGCATCGACTACGTTGGGCTGGGTTTGGTGGCGCTCGGGCTCGGGACGCTGCAGGTGGTGCTCGACAAAGGGCAGCGGGACGACTGGTTTGAGTCCAACTTTATTTTGTGGTTGACGGTCGTTTCGGCGGCGGCATTGATTTTCGTTGTTTTTTGGGAGTGGCGGCACAAAGATCCGATCATCGACCTGCATTTATTTCGGGAGCGCTCATTTGCGGCGTCGAACTTCCTGATGTTCATGCTTGGTTTTGCGCTGCTGGGGAGTACGCTGCTGCTGCCACTTTTCATGCAGACGTTGTTGGGGTACACTGCCGAACGGTCTGGGATGGCGCTGTCTCCGGGCGGCATCGCGATCATGATCGCGATGCCCATAGTGGGCTTTTTGCTCTCGCGGTACAGCCCGCGCTGGCTGATGCTGTTTGGATTGTTGATGCTGTCGTTTTCGTTGTTTCACATGACGACGTTCGACTTAAGTGTTGACTTTCGAACGGTAATGTTGGCGCGTGTGTATCAGGCGGTGGGACTCGCGTTTCTTTTTGTGCCGATTAATACGGCAGCGTATTCGGCGCTACCGCGGGAGAAGAATAATGCGGCTTCGGGATTGATGAACCTCGCCCGGAACATTGGCGGTAGTGTGGGAATTTCGTTTGTCACGACTGGACTGGCTCGCCGGGCGCAATTTCATCAGTCGCGACTGATGGAGAACTTGAATGCGGCGAATCCGGTGTTCCGGTCGCGGCTGGACGGGATGACGGGCAATTTCTTGTCGGGCGGGGGTGGGGCGGGTTCGGGTCCAGGGAGTTCGATGCAACACGCGTATGCGATGTTGCAGGCCAACGTCATCAGCGAATCGACGATGCTGGCGTACATCGACATGTTCTGGATTTTGGGAATTGTTATTGCTTGCCTGGTTCCATTTGTGTTTTTGATTAAGAAGCCGAAGCACGGCGGCGAGATCGTAGCTCACTAGCTGGCGGAGGAGGTTTGCGATGTTTCGCATCATTACCATTGAACGGGAATTTGGGAGTGGTGGCGGAGGCATCGCTTGCCAGTTAGCGCGCCGACTGGGCTGGAAATTGTGGGATCAGCAACTGACTTGCGAGATTGCGAAACGGGCGCAGGTGGCGGAATCGGCTGTGGCGTTGTGCGATGAGCGGGTTGATGGAAGGCTTTACCGTTTGGCGAAGGCATTCTGGCGGGGTAGCAATGAACGCGGGATGCTGGTAGGCGACTCGCGCGCTTTTGATACGGATCGGATGATGGCAATTATGGAAGAGATCACGTCGAATATTGCCGAAGAGGGGAACGCGGTCGTGGTGGGACGAGGCGCACCTTATTTTCTGCGCGAACGCGAAGACACTTTTCGGGTGTTCACGTACGCTCCGCGAGACGAAAAGATCCGGCGCGTGGTGGAGATGGGCAAGAGCCACCGGGAAGCGGAAGATCTGGTGGAGAACGTGGACAAAGAGCGGATGGCGTATGTGAAGCACTATTTCAATGCCGATTGGCCAACGCGGAGTCTGTATCACCTCATGATCAATACGGTGATTGGAGATGAACACGTGATTGCGACGATCGAGAACAGCATGCAGTTGCTGGAGAGTCGTCCGGCGGAGCCGGGCGCTGCGCGCGGTGAGGTAGGGGCGCGGAAATAAGAATTGGCGGGCCGGCCCCTGAAGGGGCTTTCTATTTGAGGCGACGTTCGGTATCGCTAAAGCAATACCCTCATACGAATCACCGATTCTTAAGCGCTGAGGGTGTCCCTGATACGAAGCACCTGAAGCATCCTGATTCAACCATCCCTTACATCCAGAGCCTAAGACGTATCACTGGTTGTTTTTCTTCTTGCCGAAGAGGCCGCCTAGATTGCCTAATGGATCGCCTTTGCCCTCGGTTAGGCCTTTCAGCTTACCGGTGGCCATGGCTTTCATGTCGGGAGCGAAGGTGGGATTCGACGTTGTGCCTCCGACGGAGACGGGGATGCCGCCGGATCCGAAGCCGGCCACTTTCGTGAGATCGCCACCGGCGCCCGCCAGGTTGGCAACGAGTTTGAAGTCGAGAGCGTTGTCGGGGCTGATGGTGCCTGATCCGGTGACGGTGCCGAGCGATGGGATAGTCACGTCGATTTTGTCGAGGCGCGTGCCATCCGTCGCGTGACGCACATCGGAACTCAGATTCTTGATGGTGGTGTCGTTTCCGGTTTGCTTGCCGGTCAGTGAGGAGAGACCGGAGAGTTTCGAGCCGAGGTTGAAATCGGCGAGGGAAGCGTTCGACATGCGAACGGAACCGGTGGAGACTAGCTTGTCGAGCGGGCCGGTGGTATCGATGCTGACCGAAAGCGTTCCTCCCTTGAGCTTGGAACCGCTGGGCAGAATTACTCCGAGTGCAGGAAGCAGCGCTTGGAGATCGTCGACGGACATCTCTTGTCCGTCGAGTCTGGTTTGTATGGAAGTTGTTTCTCCCTTCATCTCGTAGGTGCCGGTGAGTTTGGCGGCGGCCTTGCCGATGGCCACGTCGCCCTGCACGATTTTTCCAGAAATATTCTTGAGGTCATGGTCGACTTCGAAGACCACTTGCACGGGCACACTCGACGGCGAGCCCTTCGGGACCAGTTTCAGCGAAGTGGCTTTCAAAGTTCCCTTGGCGATGGCGAGGCTGCCGTTGGAATCGATGGAGCCGTCGAAATCGGCCGAGCCAGAGATGCCTAACTCAGGATCGACCAGCGCCGACTGGGAGAGATCGAGCTTCTTGAGTTCAACTTTGGCCTGCAGAGGTGTGAGGGAGGTGTCGGTGGAATCGATTGGACCGGCACGGCCGTCGATTTTCAAGCTGCCGCCATCAGGCAGGCGAGCGGAGACCACGACGGGGAAGGCGGTGGTGAAAGAGAAGTTGCGCAGCAAAACGGATAGTTCGTCGTAGGTGATTGGCTTGCGTTTGCCGGAGAGAGATCCGACGGTGACAGTGCCATCGTTCAGTTCGAGTTTGTCTACGTTCACATTCGCGGGTGGGCCCGATGTTTTTTCGGCGGACGCGGGTTGGACTGGATGGCTGCCTTGTTTATTTCCCAGGGAGGAGAAATTCCAGATGCCTTCGCGATTACGCAGCAGGGTGATCGCGGGTTGGTCAATGACAAGCTTGGTGACATTGAGCTGTTTGCTGAAAAGAAGCGGCATCAGTTCGACGCCAACCTGGAGAGTTTTCGCCTGGACAAAGGGCGCGCTGCTGAAGGCGGGATCGTCGCCGATGGTGAATTGGTCCGCCTCCACGCTGCCAGAGAGGACGCTGAGGCTGAGATTACCGACGGTGACAGGGCGCCCCAGGGTGGCAGTGAGATTCGATTGAATCTGTGGGCGGAAATTGTTGACGTTGATCAGGAAGGGGACGGCGATGATGAGAACGATGAAGACGGCGATGACGACGACAACAATTCTGACTGCGGGTTTCACGGAGTGGCCTCCTGGATGAAGCGGGCGACGCAGATTGGGGAGGTGTCAGTTTATCAAACTGCAGGCGGTGGTCGGTGGTCGTTCGTCGTTCGCGGCTGGTTGTGGGACGGGAGGAGGCAGACTGGTGCCCGAGGACAGTTCGTGGGCGGTGCAAGACTGGGCGAGCCCCATTTCTACTCGACAATTTTTCGCAAGCTAGCCGGGCCAGAAGTAATGTCGGTGGCTTCGTGGCGGCGTTATAAGATAAGTGGATCAGGGATGGGGACGGATTTCCGGTCATGGCAGCTTCTGATGTGTATCCCCCGGTGCAGGAAGAAGTAGCGCGCCTGGCTGCTGCGCCGGAGGTGCGGACGGCGTTCGAGCGGTTCCGTGCCCAGGAATCGAAGTTTGCGCTGTGGCAGATGGAGGCGACGCGGGTGGCTGCGCCTCCGTTTGGAGAAGAAGAGCGCGGGGCGTGGCTGGCGGATCGCTTTCGCGAGTTGGGTTTGATTGATGTACACGTGGACGAGGTGGGTAATGTGTTTGGCGTGCGTCCCGGATACGGCAGCTGTTTTGTTTCGTTGAGCGCGCACATCGATACGGTGTTTCCGGCGGCGACCCCGTTGAATATCAGGCAGGAGGGCAGCCGACTGTATGGTCCGGGAGTGTCGGACAATGGGGCGGGCATTGCGGCAATGCTGGCCGTGGCGAGTGTGCTGGCGACTTCGCGGATTTCGCACGCTTCGCCGTTTGTGTTTATTGGAAATGTTGGAGAAGAGGGCGAAGGCGATCTGCGGGGGATGCGGCAGGTGTTTGCGACTCCGCGTTGGCGCGATGGGATCGCCTACAGCGTGATTGTCGATGGCGCGGGATCGGATACGGTGGTGGCGGAGGCGCTAGGGAGCCGGCGCTTTGAAGTGAGTGTGCGCGGGCCGGGCGGACATTCGTGGAGCGACTTCGGAACACCCAGTCCGATCATCGCGCTAGCGCGCGCGATTGAAATATTGAGCCAAACTCCGGTACCGTCCTCACCGAAAACAACATTCAACGTGGGAGTCATTCGCGGGGGGACCTCGGTGAATTCCATTCCGGAATCGGCAAGCATGCGTGTGGATTTGCGCTCGACGTCGGCGGCGGAGATCGACCGGCTGGAAAGAGCGTTGCGCGACGCGCTTGATCGGGCGGTGGGGCAGGAAAATAAGGCGGCAGCGCAGCAGAAGGGGCGAAAGCCGCAGATCGTGCAGAGCGAGATTGTTGAGATTGGGAACCGTCCGGCGGGCGAACTGGCGCCCAATGCCCGTCTGCTGCGGGTGCTGCGCGCCGTTGATTTACAGTTAGGGAATAGCGCGCAGGTGCAACGGGCGTCCACGGATGCGAATATTCCGCTTTCGCTTGGCCGCGAGGCGGTGGCGATTGGCGGTGGAGGGTCGGGCGGCGGGGCACACACGTTGCAAGAATGGTTCGATTGCAATGGACGGGAGCTTGGACTTAGGCGCATTCTGCTTACAATGCTGACACTTTCGGGAGTAGGAGAATAATGAAGAAATTGGCTCCCATGCTGCTAATGCTGGCGGCCTCGGGCCTGTCGGCGCAGAGCGGAACACCTGCGGTCGGCACCGCGAAGCCCAAAGCAGACACGATTTTTATTCACGGCAACATTTATACCGGAACTCTGGATCCGACGGCGTCGCTGGGCGGAGGCGTGCGTTCGGAATCGCTGGCGGTGAAGGACGACAAGGTTCTCGCCGTCGGTACGCGAGCGGACATCATGAAGTTCAAGGGCCCGGATACCAAGATTGTGGATATGGGCGGGCATTTTGTGATGCCGGGATTTAACGACGCGCACATGCACCTGGCGAGTGCGGGTTTGGAAAAATTGAACGTAAACCTTGTGGGCGCGAAGACGCTGGACGAGTTCCGCGACCGGCTGCAGGCCAAGTGCGATGCCGCTGAACCCGGGGAGTGGGTGGTTGGTGAAGGATGGGACGAGACGCTGTGGCCGGTGAAAACTGTGCCCACACGATGGGATCTGGATGAGGTGAGCGGCAAGCATCCGGTGTATTTGGTACGCGTCGACGGGCACATCGGCGTGGCCAACACGCGAGCGCTGCAGCTAGCAAGCATCACGGTGGCGAGCCGGAATCCGGAGGGCGGCAAGATTGATCGCGATGAGGCAGGCACGCCGAATGGGATTTTGCGAGAGAAGGCGCAGGAGTTGGTCCAAGCGGCGATTCCGAAACCGACGCATGAAAAGCGGCGGCACGCGATCGAGTCGGCACTATCGGATTTGGCGAGTCATGGCGTTACGTCGGCACAGGATTTCTCGCAGTGGGAAGATTTTCTCATCTACGAAGAGATTGAGCGCGATGGAAAACTGACGGCGAGGATTTCCGAGTGGCTGCCTTTTGATGATTCGATCGACACACTGAATAACAAGCGGAATTCGCATCCGGCATCGGACAACATGCTGCATACGGGCATGCTGAAGGGGTTCATGGATGGATCGCTGGGTTCGAAGACGGCGGCGATGCTGGAGCCGTATAGCGACGATCCCGGCAACAGCGGCTTGCCGCAGTACGAACCGGCGAAGCTGAACGCGATGACGAAAGAGCGGGTGCTGGCGGGATATCAGGTCGGGTTCCATGCCATTGGGGATAAGGGAATCCAGATGGCGCTGGACGCCTACGCTGAGGCCGAAAGGGCCGCGAAGGAAGCGAAGGTGAAGCCTGCCGATGGGGACAGTTCTACTGATTACCGGCTACGGATTGAACACGCGCAGGTCACGACGCCGCAGCAGATCACGCGCTTCAAAGAGTTGAAAGTCATTGCGTCGATGCAGCCGAGCCATCTGCTAACGGATATGAGTTGGGCGGAGGCGCGTCTTGGGGCAAAGCGTGCGGAGCACTCTTACGCGTGGGCGGAGTTCTTGCGGCGCGGGGTGACGTTGGCGTTTGGAACGGATTATCCGGTAGAGCCGGTGACGCCGTTTCGGGGCGTTTACGCTGCGCTTACACGCACGAGCGTGGACGGGAAGAAAACGTATTATCCATCGCAGAAGTTGAATATCGAGCAGACGATTGCGGCGTACACCACGGGAGCAGCGTTTGCCGAGTTTGCCGAGAAACAGAAAGGCAAACTGGAACCGGGGATGCTCGCAGACTTTGTTGTGCTGGATACGGACATCACGGCGGCCTTGCCACCGAAGATTTTGGAGACAAAAGTTCTGCGCACGGTGGTCGGCGGCAAGACGGTGTATAGCGCCGAGGCGAGTCATTGAAACATTGAGCGATTGAAGCATTGAAAGCTTGAGTCATTGAAGTTTTTAGACGAGGCATTGAGTCAATTGCTAGATGGTTCGATGGATCGTTATTCCATGAATCAAATCAAAGAGCGGGAAACCGCGTTCCTGATCGGTGCGCCTCTGGCTATTGTTCCGGCCTTGATTTTTCTTCCTGCCGTGATGTTTCTGATTGTCTTTCCGCAAGTGCGTTTCGGGCGCGCGATGGGCTTTTTGGTAGTGCCCGTGTGTGCGCTGACAAGTTGTTTCGGGTTGTGGAAGCTGGCCAATGGCGCGGTGCAAAGGCCTTGGGGGATTTTCAATGTGCTGAGCTTTGGAGCGCTGCTTGTGCTGCTGGTCATCGCGGGCTATACAGGAGTTTTTCTGGCGCTGATGACGTTGAAAATCTGAAGGGCCGGCGCAGCGCCTAAAGGCGCGTCCCGAGAGTGCCGTTGGCGGCATCGCTAAAGCGACGCCCTGATACAAACCTTGCTGGATCACCAAAGCGATGGCTTTATAAGAATCTGGCCGCCGCGCTAAAGCTATGCGGGGATACGAACGTTGCTGCATGGCTAAAGCGATGCGCGGATCGAAGCTTTACGAATCTCGACACAAATCCTGTGGCTTCTTGTGACGCGGGGACGCTTTTCTGCGTCTAATCCACTTGGACGCCGGCAAACTGCCCCTGGTCTGGGGCAAAGGTATAATAAGGAATTAGAGAGCTTTAGGAGGACACGAAATGGATTCGCGCGAAAGCGCTTTTTTGGCCCGGGTCAAAGCGAACCGCTGGGCCTACACTCTTACGATTTTGGCGACGCTAACGGTCGGAATTCTGATTGGGACGGTCGTCTCTTACGGAGTCAAAGGCAAAGAGGGACAGAAGGCTTCGGATGCCACTCCATTGACGATTCCGGCTCCGCAGCAGCTATCGAATGCGTTCTCGCAGATCTCGAAACAGTTGGAACCGAGCGTGGTCAACATCAATACCGAGTCGACGGTTAAGAATCCGCATCGCCGGGGGCGTTCGGTGCGTCCCGATCCGGATGATCAGGATCAAGAGGGCGGCGACGACAATCAGTTTCAGGATTTCTTCGACAAGTTTTTCGGTGGACAAGGCGGGCAGGGTGGCGCGGACGCGGGCACTATCCGGCAGCGTTCACTGGGTTCTGGGGTGATTGTCGACTCCAAGGGCTATATCGTCACGAACCGGCACGTGGTTGAGAAGGCGGATCGCATCCGCGTGAAGTTGATGGATGAAAATCCGGCTTCTCCGGGACACGACGCCAAGTTGGTGGGCATGGACCAGGAAACGGACCTGGCCGTGATCAAGATTGAAATGGATCGTCCGTTACCAGCCGCGAAGCTTGGGAACTCAGACGGGATGGAAGTGGGCGATTGGGTACTGGCTATCGGCAGTCCATTCGGATTGCAGGAAACGGTGACGGCGGGAATTGTCTCGGCGAAGGGGCGAAACATCGTTCCTAACCGGCAGTTTCAGTCTTTCATTCAGACGGATGCGGCGATTAACCCAGGGAACTCGGGCGGACCGCTGGTCAATATGGCGGGCGAAGTAATCGGGATCAACACCGCCATTTTGACGGAGACGAGTTCGTACGCGGGCGTGGGATTTGCCATGCCTTCGAACACGGTCTCGACCGTCTATAACCAGCTGATTGGGCCGGAACACCGCGTTTCGCGCGGATCCATCGGCATTGAATTCGCGGCACAACCAAATCCGGCAATCGCACATATCTACGGATCGGGTGTGACGGTCTCGAATGTCGTGTCAGGCAGTCCGGCGGATGAGGCAGGTCTGAAGATTGGCGATACCATCACTTCGGTCGACGGGAAAGACGTCAAAACCGGCGACGATCTGGTGGCCGACATCGCTTCGCGCAAGCCTGGATCGAAGGCGAAGTTGGCTTTTGTGCGAAACGGCAAGAAGCAGGAAACGACCGTGACGATTGCGGATCGCTCAAAGTTGTTCGCCTCCCGCCTCGGCGAGGATGAAGAGAACCAGAGCGAAGAGGCTCCGAAGGCCAGCAAGTTTGGCATCACGGTGCGGGCTATCACTCCCGACTTGGCGGATCGTCTCAGCATTCCCGCGGGCAAAGGCGTGGTGGTGCAGGACGTGAAGCAGGGATCGTTCGCCGAAGACCTTGGTCTGAATCGCGGCGACGTGATCCTCGAAGTGAACAAGCAGCCCGTGAACAGTTCGGACGACTTTATGAAGATCGAAACGTCGCTGAAGAGCGGGCAGGACGTCGTTTTCCTGGTGCGGCCGCGAGGCGCACGAGCCCAGGACGGAACGATTTTCCTAGCCGGTACACTTCCGTAACTGATATAAACACCGGCGAGACTGGCACAGCGTCCCTGAGTAGGGGACGATAGGAGCAAGCCAATCTCGCCGGTTTTTTATTGGGCGTCGAAGTTCGCTGGTACGAGTCAAACCAGCATCTTCCCGTTCGCGAAGAAGTTGATATTAGAAATGCTGAAAGCGAATTCAATTCGGGGATGGCGACGCGTGGGGCTGTGCGGGCTTCTGGGTTTTGCCATGCCGGGATTCATTCTCGCGCAAAACGATTCAGCGACTGCGCCGAGCACAAAGGCAAAGACGAATCCAACGCACACGGCAACTGCCTCGAAGGCGAAACATCCGGCAAGCCAGCATACCGCGACGAAACATCCGACATCTCGCAGCGCGACGCAAAAGGGGAAAACCTCCCATTCCAAGAAGGGCACCAAGGCGGTTGCCAAGAAGCGCGGACAACAGGGGATTGATGGCGACCGCGCGAGGGAGATTCAGACGGCGCTGATCCGCGAACACTACATGAACGGGGATCCTTCAGGCACGTGGGACGCGAGTACGCAAGCCGCGATGCAGCGGTACCAGGCCGATCATGGCTGGCAGTCAAAGACGACGCCCGATTCCCGTGCGTTGATCAAACTGGGATTGGGTCCGAGCCCTGATCACCTGCTGAACCCGGAAAGTGCGATGAGAATGCCGTCCGCGGCTGCGGCCAGCGATCCTAATGCGGCAACGAACCAAACTCCGCCAGACGATAGTGTTCCCCAGCCGTAAGCCGCACTCGCTCCCTTCATTGACTTGGCCTTTCCTGGCAAAGTAAGATTCGCCCCTGATGATTGGACAAACGATCTCCCACTACCGCATCGTCGAGAAGCTCGGAGGCGGTGGGATGGGCGTTGTTTACAAGGCGGAAGACACGCGCCTGCGTCGTTTCGTAGCCCTTAAATTTCTGCCTGAAGATGTAGCCCGCGATCCCCAGGCACTTGCCCGTTTTCAACGGGAGGCGCAATCGGCGTCGGCGCTGAATCATCCGAATATTTGCACGATCTACGACATTGGCGAGCAGGATGGCCATGCGTTTATCGCGATGGAATTTTTGGAAGGAGTGACGCTGAAGCATCGGATCTCCGGGAGGCCAGTTGAAACGGACGTGCTGCTTGGGTTGGCGATTGAGATCTCGGATGCGCTTGATGCCGCCCATAGCGAAGGCATTGTGCACCGCGACATCAAGCCCGCCAATATCTTTGTAACCAAACGAGGACACGCGAAGGTTTTTTGCGGGGACACACGGATTCGGATGTTGTTCTGTTGCAGGAATCAAAACCTTAGGATTGTTGTGAGGTCAGACCCTGAACGGGCATTGGTTGGGGATCGCTTCAGCATCTCTAAAGCGATGCCCTGATGCAAGTCCAAAAGTCGAAGCGAGTGTTCAAGACTTCGGCACGGCTGAGGCAATCGAATCGATTTGGCTTCGAGTTGCCCGGTTGCAATCCTCTGCGCTTGACGCGATCCCTTGGTACTCCGTCTTTCTTGTTCATACTAGGTCCCGCCTAGTCTAAGACGGGGCGGGGGCAGAAGGGGATGGGTACTCCTTTGACGACCGCGCCGGGATTGCCCTCGACGAGGGCATCGGCATATTCAGGTCCCACAATCTTTGTCGCGACAGTGTGGGCAGCGGAGAGGGTCGGGACACGGCGCTTGGTCTCGTGTCCATCGGAGGCCAGAATGTGGACCGCGGAGCGGTCGAGGAGCCAACGAGCGATGATCTCGGGGCGTTCTCCCCAGAATCCGGTGAGGGCTGAGCCAGTCACCTGGATGAGGCATCCCTGGTCGGCCCATTCCAGAATTCGTTGTGGGGATTGCTGCAGAATCGGATTGCGTTCGGGATGGGTGAGGATGGGTGTAAGGCCGCAATCGGCTAGGCGGGTGAAACACTCCGCCATACGGATGGGAACGCTGAAGTTGCTCAGTTCGATCAGGAGATAATTCGTTTCGCCGATCGTGTAGGTGTGCGGCTGCTGCTGCACGCGTTCCAAATTTTCGAAGGAAAGATGAAAGTCGCAGCCCAGAGTTAACTGCAGGGGAACAGGGTCGCCCGACTCCCGTAACTTGTCTCGGAGTTGATCGAGCAGTTCTAAGAGATAGGGGCGGTCGTAGGCGTAGCGATCGTTGGCGTGTGGTGTGGCTACCGCATGAGTGATGCCGTCGGCGGCGGCCATGCGGCACATCTCGACGGCCGTTTCCCAGGACTTGGGACCGTCATCGACCTCGGGGAGAAGGTGGCAGTGGATGTCAATCACAGCGGGACTTTGGCGTGGAGCACATGAGGCGGCATCTCGATTGGAAAATACAATTAGAACACATGGGCCGCGCATAGTGGAGTTTGAGCCGGGCGATTTTGAGATGCCTCGCACAGCTCAAGCGGGTTTGCAGCGCATCCTACCGGAGGGGCTGTGATTCGCCACATGCGGGCGTCCTACGGGTTATGGCAGTTGCGCAATTCGCGCTTTCTCATGCACGATAGTGGACACGACTTTAATCGATATAAGCTTGGCTACTGAGGAGCAGGTTTGCAAATGAGCTTTTTAAGGGCGGCGTGCGCCGCACTAGCAGGTCAAGGCGTCTCCCCTCGAAATCGCAGGGTCCTCTTCGTTATTGTTGCTCTGGCTGGACTTTCTCTCTCTTGCGGTACGAATAGCCATCTGCCGGGGCCTCCGGATCACGACGCTTATGTGACGCTGCCGGCGTCAGGGTCGGTGCTGCAGTTGCACATCAACGGTTCGAATGGGTCGATGACGCTTGGATCGAAGACCCCAGCCACACAGAATACGACTCCGACCGGACTGGCTCTGCTTCCGTCGAAGAAGTTTCTTTATGCGATCAATTCGGATGCCAACACGATTTCAATTTTCAGCGTCGCCAGCGACGGTTCGTTAAATCTTACGGGCGCGCCGACACCGACGCATCCCGGACCCAATTCGGCCCTCATCGACCCGACGGGAGCGTATTTGCTGGTTACAAACAATATTGAGGACGATATCTCCGTCTACTCTATCGATAGCTCGAGCGGCACATTGTCGGAGGTAGCGGGATCGCCGTTCCCTGCCAATAACGACCCGACGCAGATGGTTTTCAAACGGGACGGTCGATTTCTTTACGTCACTAATCCAAACATCGGGATGGTGAGCGCTTTTGCGTTCTCGGGTGGAGTGCTTACGCCGGTGCAGGGATCTCCCGTATTCTCCGGGGCCGGAGCGATCTCGGCAGCGGTCGATACCAGCGACCGGTTCCTTTATGTCACGAATCCTTCGGCGAACAACCTTCCGCCATACAACTCGACGATTGGCAATGTGTCGGGATTTAACATCGACCAGACGACAGGGGCGCTGACTCCGATGCTGGGCTCGCCGTTTGCGCCGCTAAACGGGACCGTGGGACCGACGACGGTGCTGGCCGATCCGAGCGGAAAATTCGTTTATGCGATTGCGCCCGGATCGAGCTACTCGATCTGGTGCTTTACGATCAACGCCGACAACGGCCAACTCGTGTCGGCTACGGGTTCACCGTTTAGCCTGGCTGCGGGTGGATTGTTCGCCTTGTTCGATCAAGTCGGGCACTATTTCTACATCGGAAGCCAGACCGCGAACGGCGTCGAGGGATACACCTATAATCCGTCAACTGGGGTTCCGACGGTGATCTCGGGCTCGCCCTTTGTAACGGGAACGGCCCCGGGGGCGATGGTGCTTTCGGAGTAGGAATGGCCGCGAGATCCACTCGCGGAACGGGAATTTCTTCAATGGAATCTCGGAATTACGAACTGGCACTTTGGTGACTCAGCTTGGCACTCGAGGGCCATTCTCAGAGTTTTGGTGAAGTCTTAGATTTTTCTTGAGCAGTTCTGGGGGAGGGCTGCCCGGGCGTCTTGGATTCGAAAGAATCGGGACGCCCGTTTTATTTTGGGTGAGCCGGCACCGCGCTTCCCGGTCCTACAACGCAGTTCGTAGGCCGCGCAAAACGAGAAAGCGCCGTCTCCACGCCATATTTTCCACTTCCTTTTAGTTGGTGGAGATGGTGAAGTTCACCGTGATGCGGGCCTGCGTCTCGACGGGCTGTCCATTCTGCAGGAAAGGCTTGAAGTGCCACTGCTTCACGGCTTCGCGGGCCGCGGCCGCGAGGATTCCGGGGCCGCTAAGAATCTGCAACTGCTGAATGGTCCCATCGCGGGAGATTAGCGCCTGCAGGCTCACCGCGCCCTGTACCTTCATCTGACGAGCAAGCAGAGGATAATCCGGCGGTACAGAGACGGTGACGCTCTGCGCGGTCTGTGGCGAGAGTTGAACACGCTCGCTGGACTGGGTAGCACCATTCGCGTCCGCAGGGGCGGCGGAGACGGATGGCGTGTTCGAATCGACATCCAGATGAATGGCATTGCTTTTCGCCGGAACGTGGATGTGCCGGTTGCCAGCCACGACTTCTACCTGTAGCGGCGGTAGCGCTGTGCGTTCCGTGGTTGCTGAAAAGGGGGGATTTTCGCTGGCAGTGGGAAGCGCGGATGCTTTAGGAGCTTTGTGTTCTCGCGCAGGAGCGAGGGGGGCGGCCGCCAGTGTCGGCGACATAGTCTTGGTTTTTCTTCTGAACGTAGCTTGCTGGACTTCTCCCGCTGGAGGGAACCAGAAGTCCCAGTCTTTAAGAACTACCGCGGCGAGCGCCGCGAGCAGAATTCCGAGCGCGACGAGCATCCGTTTCCGCTGCACCTCGGGTGCTTGCGAGTCGGAGTGAACGGCGAGCGCGGTAGATCGCTCTATGTGGTTCTCGGGCTGAATCTCGTTGCGAAACATGAGCGCGGGTTTTGTTCCTAAAGTCGCAATCGCTTCCCACGGCTGGATGCAGGCATCGGGACCGGCGGGTAGCGCGATTACCGGGTAAGTATGCCTCCAAAGTCGCCCCGTGCCAAGTGAATCCCTATACGGTTGGGCGATTTACGGATTGAGGCTGCTGAACAGATGACCGCTCGCCAGATCGTCGGATGGCTCGCGAGACGCGGTTCTCTGCGTCTCGCGAGGAACCCGACAGGAATGGGTAAGTTCAAGAAATCTTCGCGACTTTGAAATCCAGCTTGTCGAGAATGCCGTTGGAGGCGTCGAGAATTTCCTTGTCCACTTTGCGGTTGGTCGAGATGGCTTCGAGGAGGGGAACGGAGACAATCTTGTTTCCGCGGAGGGCAGCCATTTGTCCAAACTCGCCGCGATGGACCATATCGATAGCGCCGAGACCGTAGCGGGTGGCAAGGACGCGATCGTAAGCGCTGGGAGAGCCGCCGCGCTGGGTGTGTCCGAGCACAACGGATCGGGATTCAAAGCCGGTGAGCTTTTCGATCTCAGCGGCGACGGTCGCGCCGATACCGCCCAATCGGGCATGGCCGAATTCGTCTTTTCCTGCACCCACGACGGAGACTCCGCTGTGTTTTTCTGTTTTTTCGGCGAACTTCGCGCCTTCGGCAACGACGACGATGCTGAAGTAGCGTCCGCGGCTGTGGCGGTGGCGAATCGCTTCTGCGACCTCTTCGATATCGAAGGGAACTTCGGGGATAAGGATGACGTCGGCTCCGCCGGCGATACCGCTGTAGGTTGCGATCCAACCGGAGTCGCGTCCCATGACCTCGACCACGATCACGCGATTGTGAGCCTCGGCAGTGGTATGAACACGGTCGATGGCCTCGGTCGCGATGTTGACGGCGGTATCGAATCCGAAGGTGAAATCGGTGCCGGAGAGATCGTTATCGATGGTCTTGGGAACGCCGACGACTTTTACGCCGTTGGCGAATAGTTTCTGCGCGACAGAGAGGGTGTCGTCGCCGCCGATGGCGATGAGGGCGTCACAGCCATGTTGCTTGAGATTGTCGGCGCAGCGCTTGAGTCCATCGGGAGTCTTGGCGGGATTGGTGCGCGAAGTGCGAAGGATGGTGCCGCCACGGGGAAGAATGCCGGCGACGGCGGAGAGATCGAGATCCATCGTCTTGTCTTCCAGCAGTCCGCGCCAGCCTTCGATAAATCCGAGAAATTGATCTTCGTAGTGGAAAGTACCCTTCCGCACAACGGCTCGTATGACCGCATTGAGTCCAGGGCAGTCGCCCCCGCCAGTCAGCATTCCAATCTTCATTACTTTCTCCTTAGGTATGATTTGCCAATTTGAAGATAAGTCCGCTCGGAGAGCGGAGAGATCCGCCCGGACAACAGGATGCGATGGGTCGGAATACCTTTAGGTTATCACGCGGCTTTGGCTTCGGCGCGTCCTGCCTCGTGCCACTTTGGGACATGGCTGCGGGAAGGAATCGCGTGTCAGGCGAGCGAAAAGTCTCGGCTTGCGAAGAGCGCAGGTTTTCGCCACAATACTCGCCGGAACCGGCGATGCTTGTTTCGATGAAGTGAGTGGGTAGGAAGTTCCTTGGAAGTACCACGGGCCCTCATGCCAAAAATTCTGCGTGTTCTTTTATGGATTGGCGTCAGCCTGCTCGGTGCGCTGGCGTTAGCGACCATCGCCTTGCATCGCGGCGAACAAATCAATGCCCTCTGGCTGGTGGTCGCGGCCGTCTGCACGTATGCGGTCGGATACCGTTTCTACAGCAGTTTTATCTCCGCGAAAGTGCTGGCGCTGGATGGGAAGCGAGCGACCCCTGCGGAGCGTCTAGAAAATGGGCGCGACTTTGTTCCCACCAACAAGTGGGTAGTCTTTGGGCACCACTTCGCTGCAATCGCCGGTCCTGGTCCGCTCGTCGGCCCCGTGTTGGCGGCACAGTTCGGATACCTTCCTGGGACGCTCTGGATTATTGGCGGCGCTGTGTTGGGCGGGTGCGTGCAGGACTTCGTCATTTTGTTATTTTCTGTGCGGCGGGACGGCAAGTCGCTTACGGAAATGGCGAAGTCTGAGATTGGGCGGGTGGGTGGTTTCGTTGCCTACGTGGCAGTGCTGAGCATCATTGTGATTCTGCTCGGGGCGACCGCGCTGATCGTGGTGAATGCGCTGAAGGCGAGTCCATGGGGAACGTTTACGATTGCGATGACCATGCCGATCGCGGTGCTGATGGGTTTTTATTTGCGGCGGATTCGTCCGGGGAAAGTGCTTGAAACTTCTCTCCTGGGATTTGTGCTGGTGCTGGCGGCGATTTTTGGGGGACAGTGGGTGTCGCAGACGCCGTCGTGGGCCGCCGTTTTTACACTGGCGGCGCCGACGCTGGCGATCCTGATCATCGTTTATGGATTTGCGGCGTCCGCGTTGCCGGTGTGGTTGTTGCTGGCGCCGCGCGATTATCTGAGCACGTTTGTGAAACTGGGCACGATTTCGCTGCTGGCGGTCGGGATCGTGGTATTTCGTCCGACGCTGAACATGCCGCCGCTGACGCGGTTTGTAGATGGCACAGGGCCTATCTTTGCGGGAACGATCTTTCCGTTCGCGTTCATCACGATTGCCTGCGGCGCGATCAGCGGATTTCATTCTCTGATTTCGAGCGGCACCACGCCGAAACTGATCCGGCATGAACCGGAGACGCGTTTCGTTGGCTATGGCGGCATGCTGGCGGAGTCGCTGGTCGCCATCATGGCGATGATTGCGGCGTCGGTCCTGCAGCCGGGAGTTTATTTCGCGGTGAATAGTCCGGCGGGCATTGTGGGGCAGGCGCCGGAAGTGGCTGCGGCGACCATCAGTTCGTGGGGATTTCAGGTGAGCGCCGCGCAGATGGCAACACTTGCACACGCGGTGGGGGAGCAAACGCTGTTTAACCGTACGGGCGGAGCTCCGGCGTTTGCGGTGGGGATGGCGCAGATTTTTTCCAACACGCTCGGGGGACAGGCCGTGATGGCGCTCTGGTATCACTTCGCCATCATGTTCGAAGCGCTGTTCATCCTGACCATTATTGATGCCGGTACGCGAGTGGGCCGCTTCATGTTGCAGGATGCTCTCGGCCATATCTGGAAGCCGCTGGGGCGCACGAGTTGGTATCCGTCGATTTTATTTACCAGCGCGGTGATTGTGGCGGCTTGGGGGAATTTCTTGTGGCAGGGAATTAAGGATCCGCTGGGAGGGATTAATTCGCTGTGGCCGCTGTTTGGCATCTGCAACCAATTGCTGGCGACGGTGGCGTTGTGCGTTGCGACCACGATTATCGTCAAGACAGCGCGTGCGCGGTATGTCTTCGTGACGTTAATTCCGCTGTGCTGGCTGGTGGCAGTGACGTTCACGGCATCGTGGCACAAAGTTCTGGATGCGAATCCTCGAGTGGGATTTCTGGCGCATGCCAGGCAACTGGCGAGGGCGGGGGCGAATCCTCGATTGATCTTCAATGATCGGCTGGACGCGGCGATCACCAGCGTGCTGGTGGTGATGGTGGCTACGATTCTGATTGAGTCGGCACTGGAGTGTGGGCGGGTGCTATCTGGAGCGAAAGCGGCTTCGACGAAAGAAGCTCCGTTTGTGATGACGCGGCTGGCGACGGAGGAGCAATCGTGAGGGAAACCGGGTTGTGCACTGAAGCGCCAAAAACGAGCCACGGCACGTTTGGTGGGATTGGAGCGGCAATCGTTAGTCCGCTAAGGATTGCGATGGCGATGCTGCGAGAGGTCTTTGACGAGTCAGCATACCAGCGGTTTTTGGAGCGAGGGCAGATGGAATCATCCGCGAGTGCTTATGCGATGTTTCGGCGGGAGAATGAGGGAGCAAGAGCGCGTAGGCCGCGGTGTTGTTGAGGGGCAGAAAAGTAGGTCCTTCCGCTTCGGCAGGCTCAGGGTGAGGATGACAAAACTTGGGGAGGTTGTACGCCAGAAGGCGAATTGTGCGAGTTGATCTCCCTGCTACACTTCACGCATGCGGGTTCTTGGCATCGACTGCGGCACCGAATATACGGGATACGGTGTGGTCGAACTTGTTTCGGACGAACGGCATAACGATCGGCTGGTTTGTATTATCTGTGGCGCGATCAAGGTTTCACCGCGGGAGCCTATGCCGATGCGGCTGTCGCGGATTTCGATCGGACTTGGGGAGTTGATCGTGAAGCATCGTCCGGACCGGGTGGCGATTGAGGATGTTTTTTACGCGACCAATGTGAAGTCTGCTTTGAAATTGGGGCAGGTGCGGGGAGTGGCGATGCTGGCTGCGGCCTCGGCTGGGCTGGAAGTTGCGGAATATTCTCCGCTGTCGATTAAGTCGGCGGTGGTGGGATACGGGCGCGCGGAAAAGCATCAGGTGCAGCAAATGGTGACGCGGCTGTTGAATCTGGAGAGGATTCCGGAACCGGCGGACGCCGCTGATGCGCTGGCGATTGCGATCTGCCATTTACACACCGCGGCGACTCGAGAGCGGCAGGGTGAAGTCAAACGGACGGACTGCCCGTCTGAGCGGGAAGGCGCGGTGCAAGGCCGAGCTTCACTGGGGAGTCGAAAGACCGCGGCACATTGATCCGCCTTTTGCTTTGTTTGATTGACGGTCTGAGTTGCTAAGCCACATTTTCAGTTCGACCGAGGGTCAAGTTACCTCTGGCCCCGTCCGAAAACCGTGATCATTGCCTCTTGGATCGCCCAAAACCGTGATCCTTGGGTGAACACTCGTTTGGGCATAGAACCGCGCCTAGCAGGCCTTCTCGGGGTATGCTGAAGGTCACGAAATCAACAAAATCGCTGCTTCGGAAACAGCCGAAAGCCGCACAAGAAAAATACATGAGGATTTCATGAAACTTCCCCGATCCCTGTCTGCCATTGCGGTTGCTTTGTTGTTACAGTCTGGAATAAGCTACGCCGCGCAAACGGCTTCCTGCACATTCGATACGTTTACCGCGCCGAGTGGATATACGCTGGGCGAGGTGCAGGGAATCAACGACGATGGCACGGTTGTTGGGCAGCTCATCGACAATAAGACGGGAGCGTATGTCGCGTTCACGCGCTCGTCCGCTGGAGTGTTTACGGAGTACGTGGCGCCGAAATCGGCGAATACATGGATGTATGGACAAAATAACGGGGGCGAGACCGCGGGCTTCTATCAGGACTCAGGCGTTCCGGGAGATGTGCATGGGTTCCTGCTGCAGGGCACTAAGATGACGGAGGTTAATTATCCGAAGGCGACCAACACGTGGCTCTACGACGTGAACAAGTCGGGCACGTCGGTGGGGAGCTACAGCGCGAGTCCGTCGCTGGTAAAAGGTTTTACTATGACGAGCGCGGGCAAATACACGACGATTGTCTATCCCAGTGCGCAGGTCACGTACGCCATGGCGATGAACGACAGTGGACAGGTGGTGGGAGGGTACGCCAGCGGCTTTGTTAGCTACGGCTTCCTATGGCAGAACGGAAAGTTCACCGACATTAATTACCCGAAAGCGAAATTCGGAACGATTCTGTCGGGGATCAATAACGCCGGGGTAATTGTTGGCAACCACCTCTCGAGCGACAAGGATTTCGGCTTCTTTTATCAGAACGGTGTCTTTAAGAACATCGTCTATGCGGGCGGGAACTACACGATGGCGGGCGGGATCAACAATAATGGCGTGATCTCGGGCCAGATTTATGTAACCGCCAGCGATCAGTTGGGATTTACGGCGGTATGTAAGTAAGGCAGCTATCAGCCGTCAGCCATCAGCCGTCAGGTCAAAGCGTGAAAAGGCTGTCGTTTGATGTCTGAATTGAATTGCGAAGTTAGGAACGGGTGCATGCGCCCGTCCTTTCGTCGTTAGTGGCGCTTGACACTCGGCGCGGCATCCCCAATCATTACAGGCGACCCATGCCGCGTATTTTTTTGACTGCTTGTCTGGTGATTTTTGCCCCCTTTGTTTGCCTGGGGGGAGCGTACTCGCAAACCGATCCTTTGGCGGTGGTTACGTTCACCCTTGACTTTCCGACCTCGACGCCGGAACACTATTCCATTCGCATTCCTTCGGATGGAGCGGCTCATTATCAGTCGACGGGGCGGCTGACGGCTGAATCCGAGGAGACGGACATCTTCGATCTGGATTTTCCAGTGACGGCGGAAACGCGGGAGAAGATTTTCTCGCTGGTGGCGAAGGCAGGATACCTGCACACTGATGTCGACTCGCATCACAAGGGGCTCGCTTTTACCGGCAAGAAGACGCTGACGTACAAGGATGCACAGCGCACGGGCGAGGCGACGTACAACTACTCCACGGTCGCGCCGGTTGAGGAACTTACAGGCGTGTTCCAGAGCTTGTCGGCCACTCTCGAATTCGGGCACCGGCTGCAGTACGACTATCACTATCAGAAACTTGCCCTGGATGAAGAACTGAAGCGGATGGAGCAGATGGCTCGGGACAATCAGCTGATCGAGGTGGTAGCCGTCCGGTCGATACTGGATCCGATCATCGCGGATCACGCGGTGATTAACGGGACACGCGCGCGCGCGCAGCGACTGCTGGAGCAGGCCGGGGCGCACTGATCTCTCGTCCAGGGTGGTGGCTCAGCTTGTAAGAGTCTTTACCACGGAGGGCACGAAGGCCCACGAAGGAAAGCCGGCTTAACATATAGTTCCTTCCCGGAAGCTATTTAGGGATACGATAGGAAGTCCAAAGGAAAGCGTCCGGTTCGAGGCGGTATTTCCAACCGCGTCCACAGGAGGATCGTATGGAGAACTTAAGATTCGGAAAAATGCTGGCTGTGGGTGCTGTGCTGGCGACGACGTTTCTTTCCGTTTCGGCCTCGGCCGAGTCGAAGGCGCGGATTGTGCGGTTGAGCGAAGTGCAGGGGACGGTGCAGATGGACCGGGCGACGGGAGACGGTTTCGACAAGGCATTTATCAACTTGCCCGTGATCGAAGGATCGAAGGTAAAGACGGGCAAAGATGGGCGTGCGGAAGTGGAATTCGAAGACGGAAGCGCCCTGCGTCTCGCTCCTAACAGTGAAATTGATTTCGCCCGGCTGACGCTCGGTGACGATGGTCAAAAGTTGAGCACGGTGCAACTGGTGGCAGGGAAGGTTTATGCGAATTTGCATCCGGCGAAATCGCATGGGAAGAAATCGGATGATAATTCTGGCGAAAAGACGGGCGACCAGTTCGAATTGAATTTTGCGGAGGAATCGATAAGCGTCGCGCAGGCAGCGCACTTCCGCGTGGAACGTGAGGGCGCGAACAAGGGGTCGGTGGCTGTGTTTAAAGGAAAAGTAAGCGCGAACGGACCGTCGGGGCAATTCGACGTGGCCGAAAAGCATAGCGCGAGCATCGCGTTTGCGAAAGACGAAGTGGCGGAAAACGATGCCGCCGGCGAAGGCATCGCCAAGAGCAAGGACGAGAACAACGCTTCAGCCAAGGGCGATGCTTCCGCGAAAGACACTTTCACGATCGCCAAGAATTACGAGAGTGAACCCTCCGATGATTGGGATCGCGAACAATCGGATTATCACGACCGTTATGCTTCCGTCGGAACTTCGAATGTACTGACGCCTTACGGATATGGAGTCAGCGATCTCAATTATTACGGCAGTTTTATGAACGTGGCGGGCTATGGCAGCGTCTGGCAGCCGTATTTGATGGGCGCGAATTGGAGCCCGTTTCAGGATGGCGGCTGGGCCTTTTATCCGGGGGCGGGATATGCCTTTGTTTCGGGGTATCCGTGGGGTTGGGCGCCGTATCACTCGGGGAATTGGGTGTTCATTCCTGGCTATGGATGGGTCTGGGAGCCAGGAGCGTATGGAAACTCGTTTTATACGGTTCCGCAGCTGGTAAATGCGCCAGTCAAGACAAAGTTGGTGACACCGCCAGCGAGTGGACGAGCGATGGTGATGGTGGGGCGTGGATTGGCGGCGAATCCGGCGGCAGGAACGCTGAGGCGGTTGACGATTGAGCCTGGATCCGCTGGTTTTGGCGTGCCACGGGGAGCGGTGACTCATCTCGATCACCTGGCAAGAACGGTGGGGCGGACCTCGCGTCCGGTGACGGTGTCGACAGCGCGTCCGGTTTCCGCGGTGTCGCCGACAGCGGGCTGGGGCGGGAATCTGGGATCGACGCGATCGACAGGAATGATGGCCGCACCGCCGAGATCGGCTGCGCCGGCACCCGCGCCGCGAGCGCACTAAAGGCTCTTCAAAAGCACAGGCGGTCCAAAGATGGCCGCCTGTTTTATTCCGATCGCGCGTTGCTCATTATCTAGTCCAGATCGCGGGAACGTCTCTTCGCAAATCGCGGAGAGTTCCTGCCCTACGCCACGATGATGCCCGCATAGCCCACTACCGCTTCGTAGTCTCCAGAGACGTCGCCGGAGGTGGCGTACTTCACTAAAGTCGCCGAAGTGGCTCCCAAGAGCTTGGCGGCGGTCAGCATGACGACCGTGGGCCCCAACCCGCACATTGAGATGTTTTCGTTCATTACCACTTCCCACAGTCCTCGTGCGTCCATCGCGAGCACGCGGTCTATCGCTTTGTGATCTTTGATGCGGGAGATAGCGTGAGGTTCGTAGTGGTTCATGTCGCTGGAGGCAACGATCAGGATTTTGTTGCCGAGACGCGCTTGTTGCTCACGGATCGCCTCGGAGAGGGTTTCCCCCAATTCGCGGAGCGCGTCGAAGTCGCGCGTTCCAAGCGCAATTGGCACGATCTTCAATTTCGGCTGTCGCGCCTGGAGGAAGGGAAGCTGCACTTCGATGGCGTGTTCGGCGCGATGTGCGGCGCTATCTTCTTGCAGAGCGGGGAAGCGGCGTAGCAGATCTTCGCCCAACTGCGTATCCGCGGTCACCTCACCGAGCGGGGTTTGCCAGGCGGTATGCGCCATAATCGCGAGCGGGACTCCTTTCCCGGTATGGTTGGGACACAGGACCACGCAATGCTCGGGAATCTCGATGCGGGCATAGAGCGCGCCGGCGACGCCGCCGGAGTAGATGTATCCGGCGTGGGGAGCCACGCACCCGATCGCAGGAATGGTCGGAGGGGCGACGGTTTCAGCGGGAGAAGAAGTGTAGTGGCGAATGTCGCGCAACAATTCGTCAGCCCGGCCGGGATAGAACCTGCCAGCTACCGCCGGTGATCGTAGGTCGGAAGTCATGAGAAGCCGGTGTCGAACCGTTCGTATCGCGCTAGCCTTGAGTCGTTGCGGGCAACTCTGTCCGCGAATTTCAGACAACGAAAGAAGTTCTTGCCTAGATCAGGCAGGGCTGTCGTGCAACGCGCGAAACAGAGCGGCCGTCCGCTCAATGGGCAAGGCTTCGGCGCGAATCGCAGGTTTCACGCCACTCTTTTCCAAAGCCGCGCGCAAAACCTGTTCGGGGTACTGCATCTTCAGATTATTCCAGAGCGTCTTGCGCTTTTGACCGAAGCAGAGCTTGAGGAAAGCAATAAACTCCGCCTCGGGAACACGCAGTGATTCGAGGCGGGGCTTGATGGTGATTCGGATCACACTGGAATGCACTTTGGGAGTGGGGGCGAAGGCACTTGGCGGGAGAGTGAAGAGTTGCTCAACTCGTCCATAGAGTTGGGCAGTTGCCGAGAGTAAGCCATAGTCGCGGCTTCCGGCAGTTGCGGCCAGACGGTCGGCGACTTCTTTCTGCACCATGATGACGATGGTCGAAAAGTAGCGGTGATATTCGAGCAGGCGTAGAAGAATGTCGGAAGTGATGTAGTAGGGGAGGTTTCCGATCACGCGCGCGGGTTCGGGAGTGAAGCTCAGGCCGGTGTGAAGCATTCCCGGTTTGAGACCAAAGACGGTGTCGAGTTCAATTTTGAGGATGTCGCCTTCGATGATTTCAACGTTGGGGTGCATGTTGAATTTCATGCGCAACTGGGCGGAAAGGACGCGGTCGACTTCGACAGCGATGAGACGCCGGGCACGCCGAGCGAGTAATTCAGTGATGGCGCCGCGGCCGGGACCGATTTCGAGAACCGTGGATTGTGAAACATCGCCCAGGGCTTCGACGATGCGCAGGGCTGCAGGATCGCTGGCCAGAAAATGTTGCCCCAGTTTGGGCTTGCGTGGAGTCATTTGTGCGGTCGCGCCCTTTGCCACGTTGACCCTCTTTCTTGACGACGGTTAGACTGGCTAGTCGCGTTACGGAGAGACACGGTAAACCGCGTTTCTACTGTGAGTAATGATAACGTGAGTGGGGCCATTCGGGTTTCGCTCAGGAGGCTCTTTCGCAATGCATATCGCTTTTGCAGCATCCGAGTGCGTCCCGTTTTCCAAAACCGGCGGATTGGCGGACGTAGTGGGTGCCCTGCCGCGGGCTCTGGCCGCTCTCGGACATCAGGTGAGTGTCTATGTTCCGCGATATCGGCAGACGAAACTGGCGGATCCGCAAACGGTAGTGCGTAGTATCACGATTCCTTTCGACGACAAGTATCGGTTTTGTTCGGTATCGACGGCGGGGACGAGCGCCGGGGTCCGGCACTACTTTGTGGAGTATCCGCCGTATTTCGACCGGGAAACGATCTACGGGACCGCGGCGGGGGATTATCCGGACAATGCGGAGCGTTTTGCGTTGTTTTCGCGTGCGGTACTGGAGGCGTCGAAGATTCTCGGCGTTCCTCATGTGTTCCATTGTCATGACTGGCAATCGGCGTTGGTTCCGGTAATGTTGCGAACGCTGTATGCGGCCGACCCGGCCTTTCGAGAGGTGGCAACAGTTTTTACCATCCACAACATGGGGTATCAGGGGTTGTTTCCTCCGGATACTTTGCCGCTGCTGATGCTGCCTTGGGATCTGCTGACGATTTCGAAGATGGAATTTTTTGGCCAAGTCAATTTTTTGAAGGGCGCTCTGGTTCATTCGGATTACGTGACCACAGTCAGCAAGAAATACAGTCAGGAGATTCAGACGACGGAATACGGATTTGGGCTGGAGGGAGTGCTGCGGAACCGAGCGGCGACGGTCACCGGGATTCTGAATGGAGTCGATTATGAGGAATGGAGTCCGCAGACCGACAAGTTCACGGTGGCGAAGTATTCGGCGCAGGATTTGAGTGGCAAGTTGAGGTGCAAGCAGGATCTGCTGCATGCTTTTGGAATCAGCAGCGTGGATGCGAAAGTGCCGGTGATTGGGATCGTGTCGCGCTTCGCGGCGCAAAAGGGATTTGACTTGATCTCGCAGATCATGGATCGGCTGGCCCGAGAAGAGATGATCATGGTGGTGCTGGGATCGGGAGATAAGCCGTACGAAGAGATGTTCCAGCGGCTGAACCGGCAGTTTCCGAACAAGATCGCGGCGAAGGTGGCTTTCGATAATGCCATCGCGCACAAGATCGAAGCGGGGGCGGATATGTTCCTGATGCCGTCGCGGTACGAGCCTTGCGGCTTGAACCAGATTTACAGCTTGAAATATGGGACGGTGCCGATCGTGAGGGCGACGGGGGGACTCGACGATACGATCGAACCCTGGGACGCGCGGACGGGTAAGGGAACGGGGTTTAAGTTCACGGACTACACGGGCGAAGCACTATTGACGACGATCAAGCAAGCGTTGCTTGACTATCAGGATCCTTCGTCGTGGCAGATTCTGATGCGGAACGGGATGGCTCGGGATTTCTCGTGGGGAGCGTCGGCGCGAGAATATGGCAAGGTGTACGAACGGGCGCGGCAGGTGCGAGCTAATGCGGACAGCGTGGTTGTCGTCTGATCGACTTCTTAGGTAGCGGGCTCCATCGAGTCGCGCGCTAAAATGGCATGACCACAGCTCACACCTGGTTTTGGGGAACTTCCAGTTTCCATATCCGCAATCGCGGTTTCTTCCATTCCTAGGAGTTCCACAGGTTAAGTTCTAGTATTTTCAGCTTATAGTTTGGTTCGCGGATTGCTCGAACGTAGAGGTTAGGTCCGCCCATGCCGCAAGAAATCTCTGTTTCCTATCTCGCCGTCAAGAACAAGGTTTACAAACTGATTGACGCCATGGTGGTCGGCGAGAAGTCCGAATCCGAAGTTCAGGAGTCGGTGCGCCGCTGGTGGAGTCTGATTCATCCGGCCGATCGCCCAATCGCGAAGAAATACCTCATGGCGATACTAGGGCGGTCGATGTCGGCTTTGGATACGATTGTTGATACGGTGCCTTCGACGGATAATCGCGAAGCGAGCTACCCTTTATTGTCGTCCGACCGGACCAAGCTCATGGAACGGATCATGAAGGACGACGGCGTGCCCTCGCCGGTCTAATAGTTGGCCCTAGTTCTAGCCCTCTCAGTACAAGTAAAGGATTTTATCTTCGCGCAGGCGTCCCCCTGTGGGTCTCGTCGCGTTGGAGACCCGAATTAGGATCCTCGATATCTCGCGATACACTGCTGCAAGGCACTGAACACTCCGATGAGCACGGCCTTCCCACGCACTATCTTCCACGTCGATATGGACGCGTTTTTTGTCTCAGTAGAGGAGTTGTTTGACCCATCGTTGAAAGGAAAGCCCGTGGTAGTTGGAGGGCAGCGGGACGAGCGGGGGGTGGTTTCGGCCGCTTCGTACGCAGCGCGCAAGTTCGGCGTGCACTCGGCCATGCCGTTGCGGACGGCGGCGAAACTTTGTCCGCAGGCGATATTTGTGAACGGGCATCCGGAACGCTACCGCGAATATTCCGGTAAGGTACACGAAGTTCTCGGCCACTTTTCTCCGCTGGTGGAGATGGCGTCGGTGGACGAGGCGTATCTGGATATGACGGGGACCGAGCGGCTGCACGGTCGTCCGTTGAACTCAGCGCACCGGCTGCATGCGGCGATGAAGTCGGCCACGCAACTCAACTGCTCGATCGGAATCGGGACATCGCGCCTCATCGCGAAAGTGTCGTCTGCTAAGGCCAAGCCCAATGGAGTGCTCTGGGTGATTCCGGGACAAGAGGCAAGATTTCTCGCGCCGCTCGCCGTCGGCGACATTCCGGGGGTCGGCAAGGTGATGGAGGAGAAACTGCACGGGATGGGCATCCTGAAGGTGGGCGATTTGGCGAGGTTGGAAGAGCGCGATCTAGAGCATCGGTTTGGAAAGTGGGGACTGGCGCTATCCGGGAAATCACGCGGCGAAGATGCCGGTGGGTGGTTTGATAACGAAGTGGGAGCGGATGTCGATCCGAAATCGATCAGCCACGAACACACATTCGATGAGGACACGGGCGATGCGGAGCGCTTGCAGTCGACGCTGATGCGGCTTAGTGAAATGGTGGGACGCCGCTTGCGGGAAGGCGGATACTTTGCGCGGACGCTGCAACTGAAGCTGCGGTACAAAGATTTCACTACTATTACGCGAGCGCATTCGGTCGAGCAACCGACGCAGATGGATAACCAGATCTTCGAAAATACGCGACGGCTGTTTTTTGCCAACTGGAAACCGGGCGCGCTGGTGAGACTGCTAGGCGTGCAGGCATCGAATTTCGAATCGGGGTCGGGGCAACTGGATTTGCTGGAGCCGGTGCAACAACAACGGTGGCAGAATGCCCTGGCGGCCGCGGATCACTTGCGCGACAAGTTTGGGGAATCGGCGATCGGGCTAGCGCGTGGAATGAAAGGCGGTTTCCGGGAGCGTGTGCATGAAAATCCCGCGGCGCTGCCGGGGAAGAAGAAAAAGAGCGGCGAGTAAATGTATTGGTTAATGTGCGAACTGCTGACTGGGGGCAGTCCCGCTACGAAATATATTCGCGAATATAGTCGTCGCGCGATGTGGCGAGTTGGTGGGCGTCGCCATCGAAGATGACCTTGCTGTCGCGCAAAATCAGGAAGCTCATGGGGACGTCGCAGTGTTGACCTTTGGGCAGAGCGACCATCTTGTTGGTGGCCTGATCGAACTGATGAGTGGCCATGGTGAAGGCATCCTGCAGGCGATGGGTGACCATTAGGGCGCTGGTCTTGTAGACGTCGCGCTGCTTCACGATCAATTCAACGATGGTGTTGGAGGTGACGGGGTCGAGGCCTCCAGTGGGCGAGTCGTAGAGAAGGACTTCGGGCTTGGTGATGATGGCGCGGGCGATGGCGACGCGGCGACGCATACCTCCGGAGAGTTCGGCAGGGTACATATCGTAGGTGCGCTCGAGTTCGACGAAACGCAAGACCTCGCGCACGCGCTCCTCGATTTCGGTGGCTGAGATGCCTTCTTCCATTAGGCGGAAGGCGACATTCTCGTAGACTTTGAGGGAATCGAAGAGAGCGCTCTCCTGAAAGACGATGCCGACACGGCGGCGGAGTTCAAAGAGTTCCTGCTCGGACATGTGGGTGATTTCTTCGCCCAGAACGAAGATTCGTCCGCTATCGGGCCGGAGAAGTCCAATCGCCATCTTGAGGAGGGTGCTCTTGCCGGATCCGGCGACGCCGAAGACGGCCTTGGTTTCTCCATGGGATAACCGGAAGGAAATATCCTGGAGCACGACTTTCTCGTCGAACGCGATGGAGACGTTCTCGAACTCGATGGCGTAACCAGAGGGAGTTGCTACCGAGGCTTCCGGATTTTCGACGGGCAAAGTGGGCGCGGACATAAACCGAGTTTAACTGTAACCGAAGATAGCGAAGATCAACTTGGTCACGAAGAAATCTACGATCAAAATCATGACGGACGCGGCGACGACGGCCTGGGTTGTGGAACGTCCGACACCTTGTGTTCCGCCCTGTGTGGACATGCCGTAGTAGCACCCTACCGTGGCGATGATGAATCCGAACAGAACCGGCTTGATTAGGCCTGTGAAAACGTCTCGGAAGACGAGGAACTGCCAGACCGAAGTCCAATATTGCTGGGTGTCGACGCCGAACAAGGGATGAGCGACGGCGTAGCCCCCGATCAGGCCGAGCAGGTCGGCAATGATGGTGAGGAAGAAAAGCATGAAGGTGGCTGCGCCGACGCGGGGGGTGATCAATTTCTTGGTGGGGTCGGTTCCGAGGGCGCGCATGGCGTCGATCTGTTCGGTGACGATCATCGAGCCGAGTTCGCTGGCCATGCCAGAGGAGTTGCGTCCAGCGACCATCAATCCGGTGATGAGCGGACCGAGTTCCGTGACCATGCCTTGGGAGACGAGACGGCCGATCAGGGCGATTCCACCGAAGCGCTGCAAGGTGCTGGCGGCGTTCAGGGCCAATAGGGCGCCGACGGAGAGTCCGGTGAGGATGACAATGGGAAGGGAGCCGACGCCGATGAGATCCGCCTGCTGGAGCATATCGCCCATGTAGACGGGTGGGCGGAAGAGGTTCGCGATCGACTGCGCAGCCAGCAGGGTGTATTCCTGAACCGCCACGACAAAATCCTTGGCGAGTTCAAAGGGCGAAATCAGTTCGAGCTCAAGCGCCATGTCGGGTCGGGAACTTCCGCTCAGAAACTATAGCAGAGACAGAAATCATCGGGTGATCGGGAGATCCAGGTGACGGAGAAACTAAGTATCTGGGCGCGAGTCCTTAATGCATGCTTGATCGTCGGATGCAGCAATCTACTCCCGGCTCTTCTTCTTGATTTCAATCGACAGAGCGTTTGATCTTCTGATTGAGGGTTGAGAGCGGGACGTGGAAGCGTTCCGCGGCTTCGGTCTGGTTCCAACTGCACTTCTCGAGCATATCGATGATGATGCGGCGTTCGCAGTCTTCCATGATGGTGAAGAGCGTGGCGCCGGAATTCGCATCCAGGGGAGGAACCGAACTGCCGCGTCCTACGATGTGGTCAGGGAGGAGATCGATGCCGATATCACTGTCGGAGGAAAGAACGACGGCTCGCTCGATGGTGTTTTCGAGTTCGCGGACGTTGCCCGGCCAGGAGTAGCCGACGAGAGGACGCAAGGCCTCGGTGGTGATGTGGCGGCGAGGCCGTTCGTTTTCCTCGGAATATTTCTGGAGGAAATGCTGAACGAGGAGAGGAATGTCTTCGCGACGCTGACGCAACGGGGGAAGATCGAGGCTGATTACGTTCAGGCGGTAGAAGAGGTCTTCACGGAACTTGCCTTCTTTTACCATCTGGCGCAGATCGACGTTGGTAGCGGCGATGATGCGGACATCGACCTGAATTTCTTGTATGCCGCCGAGGTGCATGAATTTGCGGTCCTGCAGGACGCGCAGAATCTTACTTTGCGTGTCCATGCTCATGGTGCCGATTTCATCGAGGAAAAGCGTGCCCCGGTCGGCAACTTCAAAGAGTCCTTTCTTTGAAGTGACCGCGCTGGTAAAGGCGCCTTTGACGTGGCCAAATAAAGTGGACTCGAGTAGGTCGGGGGGCGTCGAGCCTGAATTGACGGGTACAAAGGGGCGATCGCGGCGGGTGGAATTTAAGTGGATGGCTTTGGCGATCAGTTCTTTGCCGGTGCCGCTCTCGCCTTGCAATAGGACGGTGGAGCGGCTGGGCGCCACTTGCGCGACCAGGTCGAAAATCTTGAGCATGGGCTCGCTTTTGCCCACGATGTGCTCGAAGTTGTAGCGCTGCTTCAGGGCACGCTTGAGTTGGATGTTCTCTTCTTCCGCTTTCTGGCGGGCAACGGCGGCGCGGACGTCAGCCAGCAACTTTTCGTTGTCCCAGGGCTTCTGGATGAAATTGGTGGCGCCCGACTGCATGGCACGAACGGCGTTTTCGACCGTTCCGTAGGCCGTGATCATGATGATGGGCTGTTGCGGATGTAGAAGGCGAATCTCGGAGAGGACTTCCATCCCGTTCTTGTCGGGGAGGGCGAGATCGAGCAATACGACATCAAAATTGCGCACGCCAATCTGGGCCAGGCCTTCGCGGCCGCTGGCGGCGACGACGACGGTATAGCCCTCTAGCTGAAGTAGAGTTTCGAGCGATTCGCGGATTTCCGCCTCGTCGTCGATGATGAGAATTCTGCCCGCGTTTTGTGGCGTGCTTTCCATCGTGGTGCGGCGTGCGATCGGCGTAATTTCAGACACTGCTAACTGGGACATGGACTGCCTTCCTGATCAACGGAAAATCCAGAGTGAAGGTCGTTCCTTCGCCCGGGCGGCTCTCCACGCGAATGTTGCCCGCGTGTTCCTGGATGATGCCGTAGGTTACAGATAGACCAAGACCGGTGCCGCGACTTTGGCCCTCAGCAGGCGCTGTCTTGGTGGTGAAGAATGGATCGTAGATACGTTGAATGTGTTCTTGGGCGATACCCGAGCCGGTATCCGAAACACGGACACTGACGAAATCGCCGTTCTGGGTAGCGATGTTGAGTACGCCGCCGCCTGTCATGGCGTCTTTCGCGTTTAGAAACAGATTGAGAAATACTTGCTGCAGCCGTCCCGCGTTTCCCTGGATTAAGGGAAGCTTGTCGTAGAGTTCGGACTGTACCTGCACATGAGCTACTTTGAATTGATGTTCGAGCAGAGCGAGCGTGTCGGCGATTACTTTGTTTAAGCTGATCTCTGTCAGTTCGGTTCCGGTGGTGCGCGAGAAATTGAGCAGGTTGTTGACGATTTCTGAAGCGCGGAAGGTCTGCTTGGTGATTTTGTCGAGCAGACCAGCTTTTGCGGGATCGGATTGGAGTTGCTTCGCCAGCATCTGCGTGTAGGAGGAGATCACGGCGAGAGGGGTGTTGACTTCGTGCGCCACGCCAGCCGCTAGCAGTCCGATCGAGGAAAGCTTGTCGGCCTGGCTGAGCTGGGCCTCGAGATCGATTCTCTCGGTGATGTCGTCCATGATCACGAGGCGGCCGACCACGTTGAACTTGCGGGTCACGAGCGGGGTCATCGCTACATTCACAATGCGCGATTCGCCGGTTGGGGTTCCGAGGCGAAATTTGTAGAGATTCTGAATTCCGGGATGCTGGCGAACGCGGTAGAACTCCTCGACGAACGGAGCGGGAAAAACTTCACTCAATGAACGTCCGACTACCTGCCATCGTGGCTGCGCATACATGACTTCCATCTGCGAGTTCCAGGATTCGATGCGATCCTGGAGGTCGACGGCCATCACGCCAACGTTGATCGATTCGACGATGTTTTCGTTAAAGTCTTTCAAACGCTCGTACTCGCTGACTTTTTGCTCGAGCGAGGCGTAGAGGCGGCCGTTTTGAATGGCGATTCCGATGTAGCCGGCGAGCGCTTCGAGTAGTTCAACATCTTCACTGGACAGGAAGTCGCCGTCGATAGTTTTGCCGAGCCCTAGGAAGGCGATGGTCTTTTGCCGCGCGTGGCAGGGGATGTAATAGTTCAGATCGAGGCGTCCGATCGCCTCTTGCGCGCTGGTAGTTTCGCGCGGCAATTGATGGGTGTTTTCGAAGAAGATATGTCCCGCGGCGTCTTCGATGCGGGGCTTGGCCAGGAACGACAAATCGATACCAGAAACGTGCGCGATGCCAAACGATTTCGACAGCTCGAATCGGGTTGAATCGGAGTTACCGAGAAAAACGGCGATACGATCGACGAGCAGGGTGCGAGCGAGGCGGTCGACGAGGGCGGAGAGCATCTTGTCGAGATCGGTCTCGGAGCTGAGTTCGCGTCCGAATTCGATCAGTGTGCGGCGGTAGTCATAACCGGTGCGGAAGAAGAACTTGTCCAGTCTCTCCTGAATCCACTTGCGGACGGGATCGAAGAGCAGGGCGGTGACCACTACGGCCACCATTAATCCCCAGGGCCCGGAACTGGGTACACGGGTGTGGACGAGTTCGGCAATCGCGGCCACGCCTGCGAAGTAAACGCCGACGATGGAGGCTGCGGCCAGCGTGTAGGCCATGCCACGCTTGAAGATCAGGTCGACGTCCATCAAGCGGTAGCGGAAGATGGCGTATCCAAAGGTCAGCGGCAGCAATCCGAGCGAGAGCACCGACACCTTCATGGTGAGGGAAGGCATCACGCCCAAGAGGTAGGGAAGCACGTAAAACAGCGTGAACGGCGTGATGGCGAGGATGGTGCCGCGGGTAATCCACTTGAGTTGCTGGCGCAGAATCGGCGTGGTGGCGTGCTGGTAGTTGTTCCAGAGGACGGCGGCGGCCGAGACGAAAAAGACCGTCAGGTAGGCGTAGTTGACGCGATTCAGGTTGAACAGCAGGCTGGCGCTGGCTTTGGTGTATTCGAAGGCGAGAACCTGGATCGCGAGCAGGAATACGCCGGGAATGTACAGCATCGGAATCGACCAGCCGTGCCGGTTCACGAAAGCGCGGCGTTCCGGGAAGGTCAAGACAAAGTGCAGAAACAGGGCCGGTTGCAGGAGCCAAGCAATCTCGTTGGCCCAGAGAACGGTCCAGTCAAAATTGTTGAACTTGCCGACGTAATGCAGGGAGTAGAAAACGAACGAAACCAGGCAGAAGATATAGAAGTGCGTAGAGCCGACTGCGGTCCAGCGGCGCATCAGCACGTAAAGGCCGATGCTGAGATAAATCAGGGCGATTAGGCGTAGCCAGTCGTTCATCGAACGCTCGGCCGGAACGAGAACCACTTCAACGTCCAGCGGGACCGAACCGCGGATCAGCGAATATGTTGCCTTCGACCACACGCCGGAGTCATAGAGGCGGTGGGTAACCGACGCCAAGCTGTCCACTTCCCGCCCGTTGACACTGACGACTTCGTCTCCGCGACGGATGCCAGCGCGTTCGGCGGGGCCACTTGGCTCGAGGCGGTCGGCGAAGACGTGGCCGTCGCGCTCCATCCACCAGGCACCGTCGTCGGGAACCGCGGATTGGTGTTCGATTTTGTAGTTGAAACCAGCGAACAGTACCGCAGCCACTGTCAGAAGAGTCAGTAGAATGGCGGTAAAGCGAGCCTCAAATTCGCGGTTCATGGAGAGAACGCCTGCAATTCGGCGCGTCCAGACACTCGTCGCCGCGTTGATATAAGCAACTTCACTGCCACCCTCTACGTTTGGGGAGTGCTGTTAAGTCGCTTTGAAAGAGTAGTTTCCACAATTATAGAGGGCAATGCGGATGTTTGCTATGGTTTATGGGATGCAACTTCTGCTTTTTGGTATGCCTGGAACCGGCTAGCGAGTGGTGGGAAGCGGGTCTGGGAGCGAGGTTTGCAAGAAGAAGCGAGCGGAATTTTTGGCGTGTGTGTTTCTGCGTTGAAGAGAGATGACGTGCCCAAACCCTTTCTTGGGTGTTGGAGGGGTTCGAGAGCCTTCCCCGTCTCGCGAACCCCCCACTTACTGGGCCCACCAGGCTCGATTAGGAGAGGTGAGCATCCCGTAAGTGAGTGTGATATTGCGCCTGATCGGAAGAAAGGTCCATGGAGCCAGTCTGAAGCAATATGAAGCGATCTGAAGAAATTCATGCGCCCGCTCTTGACACCGCCATCGTTGCAGACCAGAATTTCTCATACGCAGCAAGAGGCAGATTCACTAGTAGTTTGTGGAGCAATGAGGATTCGCTCGTCGCCGCAGACTGGCCGCTTTCGCGAACGACCGCAGGAGTAGCGCATTGCCCGATAAGAAAGTCCGCTTCGACGATTTCGAACTCGATTATGCCCGGTTTCAACTCTCCCGCTGCGGCAAGACGGTCCGGTTGGAGGGATTGCCGCTGCAGTTGCTGATGTTTCTGGTGGAGAGTCGTGGCCAACTGATTACCCGTGAACAGATTTCCAGCCAGTTGTGGGGCAAAGATGTATTCGTGGACGTGGAGCAGGGAATTAATACGGCGATACGGAAGATCCGACGGGCTCTCTCGGACGATGCCGATGAGCCGCAATACCTGCAAACGGTAGTCGGAAGAGGCTACCGTTTCGTGGCTCCCAATGCGGAAGAGGTACAGGCTCCAGCAGCGCCGACAGAAGGGTTTGCTGTTTCGCCGGAAGAGCTAGGCAGGGCAATTATGGCTGCCGCGGGACTCGACCCAGAGAATCCCAAGCGAACTCCGAAACTCCCAGAGCCCTCCTGAGGTCCCAATTCCTAATTTTCCGCAACTTAGCTGGGCGGGCGTTTACCGCGTTACTGAAAACGTGGTCCAGGGATAAGCGTCCATATCGCGCAACAAGCCTTGCTCCCAGCCCAGTTCGGGGTGCTCGCGCAGATGCTCTTGCGCTTGGAAGTTCTTACCGCAGGCGTGACCGGCAGCAGCCGTGAATGAGATCTGCTTGACCATGGCGGCGTCGGCGGCCTTGTTCTGGACGGCGCCGGCGGTTCCGAAAGGCGGTTGCCAGGGCTGCGAGCCGCGCGGCGAAAGATCGATGTGGCCGTCGAGGGTGCGCTCGTCAGCGTCTTCTTTCTTCGAATAGGTATCGTAGTGATCCGCCAGGAAGCGCTGCGCGGCGGCGACGTCGATTTTTCCCTTATTCTCGGCCATGAGCTGTTCCCAGCGCAGGTGACGGGCGTTGGCGCTCGCGCTCATGTCTTTCACGTCAAAATCGGTTTCTTCACGGATGAGTTTTTCGTTGACGGGAAAATTCGAGCCGACGATGTAGCCGTCTTTCTTCCGTTCCAAAG
Organism: uncultured Acidobacteriaceae bacterium; assembly: GCA_963846085.1. Classification (GTDB taxonomy): domain Bacteria; phylum Acidobacteriota; class Terriglobia; order Terriglobales; family Acidobacteriaceae; genus Acidiflorens. The sequence continues at coordinate 630,231 of CAWJUN010000002.1, forward strand.
CGACGTTTTTCAAGCCCAGTTCAAGGCTCGCGATTTCGTTGGTCTTGATGTCGGCGAGGAGCCAGTTGTTGGCGTAGCCTCCGTTGTTGCCTTCTTTCATGATGCGGGCAAAGTCGTCGATTGACGAGGAATACTGGGCTGCTTTGCGGGCGCGCACAAACTCTGGAATTCCTGAGGGGTCGTAGCCCGAAAAGCCACCGATGGTCGTCTCGGTAATTGCGATTCCTGCGGAGTTGACGACGAAGTCGTCGGCGCTGTGGATGAACCCGGGCAAACCATCCATCAACATGCGGCTGCCGTTGGCGGGGACGATGTCGAAGATGATGGTCCAACGCTGGCCGTCGAGATAGCCCGTCCAGTTGTTGTGAGCGATGACGATCTTGCCGTCGGAGGTGTAGCTGCCGGTCGCGACAAAGGCGCTGCAATGCTCGGGAGCTACGAGTGACGCCGCGGGTTGAATGCCGTGTTCCTTGTCATATTGCTTGACGTAGTATTCCCACTCTTCCGCGCCATTCATCGCGACGACGTCCCAGAGGTCTACCTTCACACCTTTTGCGTTGGCGCCATCTACGATTCCTTGCAATTCCTCGCGGTACTCCGCGTCGATGCGAGGCCACATCATGTTGCGGGCCGCGTCGCGAAAAAACGCCCAGTCTTTCGCGTTATCGTGCGTCTCTTCGAGTTCGGTGACTTTGAGCATGTCCTGAATCTCAGGGGCGAGCAGGTAGCCATGCTGAAAGCCAATGTCGGAGGGGCGGCCTTCCAGATGTATGAAAGTCCAGCCGTTTTTTGCCGGCTGACGGAAAGCATGCTGCAGGCGAGGATTTGCGGAATCCTGTGCTAACGCGGGCAAAGCAAAGGCGATCGTTAGTAAGCCGATCGTCAGAAAGCAGACTCCAACGGCATTTCGAAACATGCGACCCCCCCCACGAATGGAGAGGATTGTAGCAGAGCGGCAGGGAGCCCAAGCCTGTTCACAACATGTACCACGGAGACACGGAGTCACGGAGCAAACCTGCAAGCGGCCAAACCTCAGGGCTTTTCCATTTTCTTGAATTCCTCTGTGACGCCGTGGCTCCATGGTGGATGTAGTTCGCACGTTCTAGAATGTGACCATGTCTCGCCTCGAACAAATCGTCGAATTGGAAAAGCGCTATCTTCTCCACACCTACAACCGTTACCCGGTCGGCTTCGAGCGCGGCAAGGGCGTGTTCCTCTTTGACTTCGAAGGCAAGAAATATCTCGACTTCGTAGCGGGACTCGGTGTGAACGCTCTTGGCCACGCTCATCCTCGGATCGTAAAGGCGATCCGCGAGCAGTGTGCCCGCGCCATTCACTTGTCGAATCTCTATTACAACGAATATCAGGGGCAACTGGCCGAGCGCCTTTGTCAACTTGCGGGTCTGGATCGCATTTTTTTCTCCAACAGCGGTACCGAAGCGATGGAAGGCGCCATTAAACTCGCCCGCTTGGCCGGACACAAGAGCGGTGGAGAAGCGAAATCGCGCCTCGTCGCGCTGCAAGGTTCGTACCACGGACGCACGTTCGGCGCGATGTCGCTAACCGGCCAGGAAAAGTATCGCAAAGGCTTTGAGCCCATGCTCGAAGACGTAAGCTTTGTGACGCAGAACGACGTTCCGGGACTACACGCAGCGGTCGACGGCAGCACTTGTGCGATCGTGCTCGAGCCCATCTTTGGGGAAGGTGGGATCCTCGAATGTTCGGAAGAATTCCTGCGTGCGTGCCGTACGTTGGCCGACGAACATCACGCGGCCCTGATCTTCGACGAGATCCAATGCGGGCTTGGGCGCACTGGCAAGATTTTCGCCTTCCAAAGTTTCGGAGTCGTTCCCGATATCGTGACTATCGCCAAGCCTATTGCCGCGGGACTTCCGCTGGGCGCGTTCTTATCGAAACAGCACTTCGCGGACGCGATTTCTCCCGGCCAGCACGGGACAACCTTCGGCGGCGGTCCACTCGCGTGCCGCGTAGGCCTTGAATATCTGTCGATCTTGGAAGATGAACATCTTTTGGAAAATGTCGAAAAAGTTGGCGGCTATCTGCATCATCAGCTTCAAGGGTTAGTCGATAAATACGCCGCAACCCGCGAGGCACGTGGGCGAGGTTTCATCCATGGCCTGGTTCTGGAGATTCCGGCGCGCCCGCTCGTGGAGCAGGGACTGGCGGAGGGCGTGTTGTTTAATGTCACCCAAGACACGGTCCTACGCTTCCTGCCACCATTTTTGCTGGAAGAGAAGCATGTGGATAAGGGCATTAAGGTTTTGAAGAAGCTGCTGGGGAAGAAGCGGAAAAAGGCGAAGGCCACCGAGACTGCGATTGCTGAATAAAGCGGTCTTCGAGGATATTGCCGGGGAAATTGCGGCAAAAAAGTGGGGAGCCGGTTGCAGCTCCCCAAAGCGTTAGAGGCGATATCAACAGGTAAGAACCAGTGAGCGAGGATTTCGTTGCCCATCGAAACACAAAACCCTGAAGAAAAGTCCGTCCCTGTCCCGCAGGCGCACGTTAAAGTCGAAGAGCATTGGATTGATCTTCCCGATGGACGCATGCGGTACCTCAAGGCCGGATCCGGTCGACCGCTGATTCTGGTGCATGGGCTGCTCGGCTACGCGTTCTCGTGGCGATTCACCATCCCTGCGCTCATACCCCACGCGACTGTTTATGCCATCGACAATCTAGGCGCTGGACTGTCGACGGCAAGCGAGGGGGTGGACTGCACCCTCCGCGGAACTGCCGAGCGTGTGCTGCAATTTGTGGACGCCATAGGCATGGGGGATTTCGATTTGCTCGGAACCTCTCATGGTGGAGGCGTCGCGATTATGGTCGCAGCTCTTTGTGTTGAGAGAAAGGACCCTCGGCTGCAGCGGCTCGTGCTGGTGGCTCCCATCAACCCCTGGTCGCGGCATGGGCAAAGTCTCGCACCGTTTGTCGGCAGTCCTTTCGGCTCCCTTCTTTTTCGGCACACGATTGCGCGCTGGCGGTCGCTCGATTACCAGTGGCTGCGCCGTATGTTCGGAGACGAGAAGAAGATTCCTCGCGATTCGCTCGATGGCTACCGCATCCCGGTGATCAAGAATGATGCCTTCCGTCATGGCATGCACATCGTGAGAAATTGGACGGCCGATCTGGCCGCATTGAAGGAGATGTTGCCGAAAATTCGCGACTATCCAACGCTGCTGATGTGGGGGACGAAAGATGGAGCTGTGTATTTTCAATCCGCCGAACCGCTGCGTAAGAATTTCAGGAAAGCGCAACTGATTGCCTTTGAAGGCGTCGGACATCTTCCCTATGAGGAAGCTCCCGCGGAATTTAACCGTGCGCTCATCACATTTCTAGCTACGCCACCGTAGAAGGAATTTGGTAGCATCGCAGGTGCACTTTGCGTCGTTAACCCCTGCCGGAGATCCGAATCTCCTGAACGTCCTCGAATAAAGGCCGCATGAACCGAAAAGTGTTGCTCGCTCTGATTGGGCTTTTGTTCTTGATCCCCGCCACCGCGCAGAACGCTTCGCCCCCCAATCCGGCATTCACCGAACAATTTGACGCGGCAAAGCGCGCCCTTGATGAAGGCCGATATAAAGATGCGGCCGGACTTTTGAAAAAGGCGCTCAAATTGCAGCCGGATTGTTTCGGCTGCTCTACAGGCTTGGCTGTCGCTGATCTTAAAATCGGGGATCAAAAGGGAGCTCTCGAATCGTGTGACAAAGCAATCGCGGCGGCGAAAACGAATTCCTCTCGCGCCTACGCTCATAACCTGCGCGGGCAGATCTTGCTGAACCACGCGGAAAAACCCAGCGAAATAGAAGCGGCAGAGACGGAATTTCGGAGCGCAGTACAAATGGACTCGACTGTCGCCAATTATCACCTGAACCTCGCGACGTCGATGATTCGACAAACGAAGGATGATGCTGCTAAGCCCGAACTCCAGGCCTGTCTCGCAGCCAATCCCTCTGCCGATGTAGCCAAAATGGCTCAGAAGTTACTGGCCGACCCGCGTCGCGGACGAGAAAGTTTCGCTCCTGAGTTCCAAGTGAAGGCCTTGCGCGGGGAACAAGTTTCTCTACAGCAGTTCGCAGGTAAGGTGCTCGTCATGGATTTCTGGGCGACGTGGTGTCCTCCCTGCCGGGAATCGGTCGGTGAACTGAAGGAACTCACCAAGAAATATTCGGCGGACAAACTTGTGCTGATCAGCGTGAGTGCCGATAAAGATGACAGTGCGTGGCGCGAGTTCGTCGACAAGAAACACATGGAGTGGCTCCAGTATCGTGACTCAGACCACCAATTGCTCGATTCCTTCGGAATTCATGCCTTCCCCACGTATCTTGTCATCGACGGCGACGGCATCATCCGAACTCGAATCACCGGCTTAAATCCGCAAGAAAGCGTGGTGCATCGGCTGCGCGCAACGCTTGAGCAGATGCCACAGCTCAAATGAGCGAGTTTCCGGATGAAGAGTTCCGGCGAGGGAGTGTCTGAAGCTCTGGTCAAACTCTGCGCGTCCGAGTTTTCCGCAAAGGCTGCACTGGTTGTTCGTGTAAGTCATGACGCATTCGCTCCTCGACTCTCTTAGCGCCTTTGTAGCCGATTACGGATACTGGGCGGTGGCTTTGACGCTGCTCTGCGAGAACGCAGGCATCCCTGTGCCTGGCGAGACTACGTTGCTACTAGCGAGCTTTCTGGCCTATTCGCAACACCAGCTCAATTTGGGGTGGATCATTTTCGTTGGCACTTGCGCCGCCACGCTCGGCGACAATCTCGGATATACGGTGGGCTACTATGGCGGAAGGGCGCTGCTGGATCGCTATCGAAGCTCCTTCAGGATTTCTCCGGTGGCAGTACAACGCGGTGAAAAGATTTTCGCCCGCTACGGAGCGGCTGCGATATTTTTTGCGCGCTTTATTTTCGGGCTCCGCGTTTTTGCGGGGCCGCTCGCAGGTGTGCTGCGCATGCCGAGGCGAGCATTCGTTCTGTTCAATTTCTTGGGAGCCGCGTTGTGGGTGACGGTCATCGCCAGCGCCGGATACCTTTTCGGACAGCATTGGCGGACGTTGCTCAGAATTCTGGAGCGCTTTAACATTGGCGCCGTGATTGGTGCGGTGGCCGTGATTTTGTATTTGTGGTGGAAATACCGCTGGCGATCGGAATGAATGATGCTTCGCCCGCAGGGATCGAAAGTTGCGGTCGTCTCAAAATTTCTTGCGCAGAAATTCGAAAAAGGCGTAACCGAGGAGCGCGGCCATCGCCGCGATCTCGAAGTTGGTGAGGGTTAGAACGTCTCCGAGCGCCCAAGTAAGCCCCCGCTTTTGGCCCATTCCCGAACGCTCAAATTCTCCCATCAGCAGATTGGCATAAAACAGAAAGATGATGAAGCCGACTTCGATCACTGCTCTCAAAACCCTTTTCTTCATGGCAGATTCCTGACTGGGCAGACCGGTCCGGCTAAAAGCGGTTTCTCTTCGGTCGCTGGTGTATGGGGAATACTAGCAAGCGGAAGTGGCAAGAAGAGCGGAAATGCATGAGTCGTAGTGGTTCGCCGAGGTCAGGCAGTCGATTTTTCGAGGAGAAGTATCTTCGGTCACTATCCAGTCGTCACTTAATCGTCATATGCTGATACGGGTATCGTCCCGGTACCGGAGAGCCTCTTGATTTCGGAACGCACGCAAACCATCCCGTTGCAGGCCGCATCCCGATTTCCGCATTTACGGATCGGTCTATCCCCGGTTTGGGTACGATTCTTGCTTGCGCTGGTTGGACTGGCGCTTGCCTTCGGGGCCGCGCTTTTTTCTACAGTCTCAAGAGAAGCAGGCAGCGTTTGGGGCACGGTTGCTCTTGCGTCGCTGGCGCTGCTGCTCGCGGTCTTCGTTGGACTGACCACGGTGCCTTATCTGGCAAGGCGCGTGGTAGCCAGCCGGGTTCGCGAGGCGATGGACTACGACGTCACGCGCGCCGGTCTGATTTACATTCTGATAAGCGTCGTTATCGGAATCGCTGCCATTAACACCGGCAACAATCTGCTGTACGTCATCGTCGCCACCCTGCTATCAGCAATCATTGTTTCCGGAATTGCCTCGGCGCTGGTTTTGCGCGGACTCACCCTCGACGTCCGTCTTCCCGAACATGTCTTTGCGGGGCGGCCAATGCTGGCGCGGCTGCTTCTGGGCAACACCAGTTCGTGGTTGCCGTCCTTTTCGGTGCGCGTTGTTCCCGCCAAGCGCAAGAAAAAAGAACGCTGGCGCTGGGAGCCGCAAACCTTCGGCTGGCCCCGTAATCGCGACCCCCACAAGCAATGGTTTCGCCTGCCCGACCGCCAGTTGCGACGGGTGCGGGAAGAAGCGGACAAACCGATTTTGCGGGAGTCTGTCTATTTTCCGTTTCTCGCGCCGGAGCAGGAACTTCGCGCTGATCTCGAATTGAAGTTTCCCGCGCGGGGCCGTTACCGCGAAAAGAATTTCGGTCTGGCCACGCGCTTTCCTTTTTCCTTCCTGATGAAAACGCGGCGAATCAATCTTGCTCGCGAAATCATTGTCTATCCGGTCGTGGAGCCTGCTGATCAGTTTCTCGAAGTTCTTCCCATGGTTACGGGGGAGTTCGAATCTTTCGTGCGCGGACGCGGGAACGATCTTTACCTGATCCGCGAGTACATGCCGGACGATTCCGCACGTCATGTGGATTGGAAAGCGACGGCTCGAACGGGTGCGCTGAAAGTCCGCGAGTTCAGCCGCGAAGATGAACGCAAGCTTCGCATCGTCTTCGACAATCCCGCACCAGGTGTTCTCGCGCCCGCCGTTTACGAACGAGCGGTGCGTCTGGCAGCTTCTCTGGGATGGCATTTCCACCACGAAGATGTCGAGGTCTCGTTTGTGGCGCCCGGCCTGGAGCCGACCGAGGACGTCTTTGCTTTCCTCCGCTACCTTGCGCTCATCGAACCGCAAGACGCGACGCCGGTGTTCAATCGTCTCCGCGCCAGCGAAGACTATAACCTGGTCATTACTGGACGCACTGTTGACGAGATGCCAGCAGGGCTGGCCCAGCGATCCTACGTGATTTCCCTGAACGGGAGGCACGGCGTCTAACTTCAGCTGGGGCGAGAGGGGCATAATTCTTTAAGTGTGTTCTCATTTTTATCTTCCCACTCAACCCATTTTCGACATATACTCCGCCCCGGGTTTGGCCTTTTTGTGTCCTTCGTCGAGGAGTAGCTTTGCCAATCTCCGCCGGGTATTTGGTTTTCGGCACAGATCCACTGGAGGTGCAAATGTTCATCAGCCATCTGCTCGAGAATCAAGTTCCAATTTCTGCCCAGTTCCACCAAACCGTGCTCGAAGTTGCCAGCTTGATGGTGGAACACAACATCGGCGCAGTCCCGGTCTTAAAAGATGGACATCTAATCGGCATTTTCTCAGAGAGGGACTTGATGAGCCGCGTGGTCGTTCCGGGCAAGGATCCGGCTCAAACTCCCGTGGGCGAGGTTATGACGGAAGATCCTCTAACCGTCGCTCCCAACGACGCCATCGACACGTGCATGACATTGATGAAACGGCACGGCTTTCGACACCTGCCCGTCTGTGCAGGACGCGAACTGAAGGGCGTGGTATCGTTGCGCGATATTCTTCTCCACGACCTGGGCGAGAAAGTTGATGAAGTGCGTATGATGCGCGCTTACCTGCATTCCACGCCGGAAGCTTCTTAGCGCACCCCGTCCGCCTCGTAAAGTTCGCCGAAAACCTCAATATTCTCAAGTGCCCGGATGAGGCGCGACTTCCCGGTCGCGACCTGAACCGTATGCCGACTACAGTAATAGTTACCAAGGTTACCTAAGTAGGTTGACCTGGAGGGGCAACCTGCCTGAGGATGTGAGGGAGGCGTGAGGCGCTCTTGGCCACGCGTCCTTGCAAGACATATGACGTGGCAGAACCACATCGTCGATCTTTGTTTATGGTCCGCGCAGCCGGCCCTTCTCTCGGTCGTTGCAGTCCTGATGTGGCGTCGTAAACTGCACAAACAGTTTCCGGCTTTTTTTCTGTTTCTAGTGGTGCAGGATGTCAATTTTGTCATTCTTCTTCCGCTGTGGCTTAACGGACCCTTCCTGTTTTATTTTTGGCTGTTCTGGTTGGGCGAGGCAGTGAATGCGGTTCTGGGTTTGAAGGTGATTCACGAAGTTTTTATTGATGTATTCCGCCCTTACCACACGTTGAAAGATCTCGGCACGCTGCTGTTTAAATGGGCGGGAGTGGTGATGCTGCTCATTTCTGTAGTAGTAGCTTTTTCGAGTTCATCGGACAGCAGTCCATTGGTACACGCCATTACGACTCTACAGCGCTCGGTTCGTATTGTTCAGGTGGGACTCATTCTCTTCTTGCTTCTCTTTTCGCGTTTTTTGGGAGTTTCGCGAAAGCAGATCAGCTTTGGCATTTCGCTAGGTTTCGGACTATTTGCCGGCACCGAGCTGATGTTGATGGCGTTAAATTCTGGCGGATTCGTGAAGCAAGCGTTATTCAACCAAATCAACCTCGTCACTTACCTGGCTGCAATTCTGGTTTGGATCGGTTACTCGTTATCGCCTGCCGCCGTGCGGCCAGCCAGCGTCAACCGTCTGCAAACGCAGCGCTGGGAACAAAGCCTGGCCGATTTGCAGCACCCGGGTGCGTCGGATTCGCTCATCCCGATGTTTGAAGGTATGGTGGAGCGCGCGTTTTCTCGCAACTCGAATCTCGACGCGGCGGACGATCAATCTTTGCTCAATGGAGGAGTTCGTCTGCCCAGAACACGCTCCGCCGCAGCGGGTTCCGAAAGACTGACGTAGGTACGAGTTATCCCAAAATGGCCGAGTCAGAAAAATCCTGTCAAGACAAATTTTTGACTCCTATAACTCTCGGCCATCGACCTCAAACTTAACCAATTTTGTTTAACCTTTGCGTTAAGTCACTCGTAAAAAGCCCTCTAGAATTGCCCTCCAAACCGCCATCCGCCACGCGCGAGCTGTAAAACGCTTCGATAGTCTGCCTAGCCTGCAATTCGTCCCCAATACTGAGACGCTCGCAAAGGGTGTGTATAATTCGGCACGCTGAAGGTTAACCCTAAAGTTGTTATTACCTTCGGCAGACCCTAAGGAGAAAGTAGACCCATGAAACGTTCGCTCAGGGCGTTACTGTTGTTGGTAGGTCTGGTAGGTACGTTGGCGTTTGCAGCAGTTCCGAAAGTAACGACTCAATCGGGACCGATGCCGCTATGTCCTCCCAGTCATCCGGTGTGCGACCAGTAATCGCAAGAAGTAAACAACCCATAACTAAGATTACGTATTTGCACACGAAAGCAATTTTCCGGGCTGGCCCCAGTGGCCAGCCTCTTTTTTGTTTAGCGAGTCACTCTTTTTTGGCCCCATCTTTTGGACCCTACTTGTCTGTCCCGGATGGCTTCGAGTCCGCCGCGGTTTTTCCATCGTCGGCAGGCGTTCCGGCGGTTTCGATATCCGCGGTGATGTATTGGACGATGATTGAGACACGGCGGTTTGCTGGATCGGACGAATCTTTGAGATTACGAAGTCGCTGGTCGGCAAATCCACGCACTTGCGACACCTGATCCGGACGCAACGCCGCTTGCTGCATCAAACGCCGCGCCGCGTTCGCTCTGTCCGAGGACAGCTCCCAGTTCCCGTAGTTGCCCCTGCCGGTGAATGGCTTCGAGTCGGTGTGCCCTTCGATCGAGAGATGGTTAGGAACGCTTTTCAACTGTTCGGCGAGGAGCGCGAGCAATTCTTTCCCGCTCTGATTCAGTTCCGCACTTCCACTGTCGAAGAAGGTTCCTTTTTCCGATTCCAGCAACTCAATGCGCAGGCCTTCGGCGGTTACCGTCATCTCAATGTTTTTTCTCAGTTTCTCAAGATCGTTCATTTTCTGGATGCTTTTCTGCAATTGCTCTTTGAGGCTGGCCATATCTTGTTTCGAGATTTGCAGATTTTCGCCGGTGGCGGTCAGGCTGGTCCCCATCTTGCTGCCGGTTCCGCTAGGATCCTTGAAGTAGCCGCTAATGGCGAGTTGTTCTTTTTTGCTACTACTGCTCAACAGCCAGAGGACGATGAAGAGTGCCATCATCGCCGTGACGAAGTCGGCGTACGCGACTTTCCAGGCGCCTCCGTGGTGGCCACCATGGCCGCTTTTTTTCTTGATGACGATGATGGGGGGTGTGGGCATCGTGAGCTTTATCCTGCAGAGGCGGCTGCGGCCATGGGAGAATCTTTCGCGCCCCGGCAGGCTTCTTCTACGGCCTTGAACGACGGCCGCACATGACCAGGGACCATGCGCCGCCCAATCTCAACCGCCATGATCGGTGCAACGCCCTTCAAGAACGCAATCATGGTGACGCGGAGCACCATTAGGAACGCGTGTTCCTCTGCGGCCATCTTGCCCATGCGCGCCGCTAGAGGGCCGACGAGTCCGTAACACAAGAGGATGCCAAGGAAAGTTCCGACCAAAGCGGCCGCCACCTTCTTGCCAATTTCTTCCGGAGGACCGCCGAGAGCTCCCATCGTAATTACTACGCCCAACACGGCTGCAACAATCCCCAAACCGGGAAGCGAATCGGCCATCGTCGAAAGGCCGGAGACCGGTTCGCTGGCTTCGTGATGATGCACTTCCATATCGGCTTCCAGCATCTGATCGAGATCGAATACTTCGACACCGCCGCTGACCGCCATGCGCATTGTGTCGCAGACGAAGGCGACGGCATGGTGATTGTTTGTGAAGTCTTTATACTTCGAAAGTAGCGGGCTCTTGTCGGGTTCTTCAATGTCCGACTCCAAGGCCACCAACCCTTCTTTGCGCGCCTTTTGCAGCAACTCGTACATCATCTTCAAAGAATCGACGTAGCGCGCGGTGGTGAATTTCGAGGATCCGAATACGCCGAGCAGCCCATTGATCATCTGTTTCAACGTGTGCACTGGATTCGAGATCAGGACCGTTCCGAGAGCCGCTCCACCAATAATGATCAATTCCGCCGGCTGCAGCAGCACCTTGATATTCCCGTGCTCCATCAGGTAACCGGCCAGAATGCAGCCAAAAACGACAACGATCCCTATGATCGAAAACATGACTCCTCATTCTTGCGAGCGTTTGGAATCCTGGTTGTCACCGACGGCTGCAGCTGCCTTCGCGAGACAACCGGGGCGCGGAGGCTTCATTTCTCCGAGAATGGCCTCGAGGTTATTGCCGGCGGCAGCGACGGTGTAAGTGACCTCGGCTTCGATAGTGAAGCGGTCACCCCACCAGAAGACTTCCGAATGGCTCAGCAGGTTCCCCAGAATTTCAGCAGTCATCGCGACCATTGCTGGACTTGCGGAAGCCAGCACGGCCAGAAATTGGTGGTCTTCCCAACAGCCGAGAAAATTTTCCTCCCCCAGACTGTGTCGCAGAGTGTGCGCCGCCGTGCGCAAAAAAGGCACGACCGATTGCGGACCGTGCTTGGCGCGAAATTCGTCCAAACCGAGGATTTGCACGCACACTAGTCCAAAACTGTGACGGGTGGTTTCGAGTCCTGCGATGCATTCGTTGAGCACGGCCCGGGTCAGACTTCTCGAAGGAATGCCGGTGGTGGGGTCGAGACATCCGTACATGGGGGATTCAGACAGCTCGCGAGAGGCAAAGGCCTCTTCGACCAGGACGGTTGCTCCGCCTATGTTGTCGCCGTACTCCATGATCGGTCGGGTCCGAATTCTGACTGCGGTGCGGTGTCCGTTCTTGTGCAAAGAGAAAGCTGTGCATTGCTGCGATTTGCGCAAGTTCAGCGTCATCGTCACCGGACAGTACTCGCCAATTAATTGGTTGCCTCTGCGGTCACAAATCTGCACGGCGTCTTCTAGTACGTGTCCGACAACCTCATGCGACAGGTAACCGGTAATGCGTTCCAAGCCGTGATTCCAGAAACGGATTGTCCGATCTCGGTCCACGATATAAATGCCGACCGGCAGGTCTTCGACCAGGTGCCGGAACAGCTTTGGGTTTTCCAGCAGATTCGAGAACATGCTAAATACGCCGCCTTCCAAACTCATCGGCAAGACGAGCGGGAAACTTCAAGGGCAACGGGAGCAGGAGATTACGGACGGAGTGTCGAAGGCAGGGACGTTGCCAAATGCCCGGGCTTGCGTGCAAAGTGATAAGCGTGCCGGAATTACCTGATATTGCCGCTTACATCGGCGCACTGGAACCGCGCGTGGTCGGTCAACGGCTTGAGCGCATCCGATTGGCGAGCGCGTTTCTGCTGCGCACGGCGCAGCCACCGCTGTCGAGTGTGGAGGGCCGTGTGGTTCGGGAACTCCGGCGTATCGGGAAACGGATTGTTTTCGGGCTGGAAGATGATTTGTGGCTGGTGTTGCACCTGATGATTGCGGGTCGTTTGCACTGGAAACCGGTTGAGGCCAAACTGGGCGGACGTCAAAATCTGGCCGCTTTCGATTTTCCGAATGGGTCGCTGATTCTGACGGAGGCTGGCTCCAAACGGAGAGCTTCGTTACACCTTTTCCAGGGCGAAGCTGGCCTGGCATCGCTCGATGCTGGGGGAATTGAGATTTTCGATCGTGCCACCGATCTGAAGGCATTTCGCGCGGCTCTTTCGGCGGAAAATCACACGCTCAAGCGGGCATTGACTGATCCGCGATTCGTTAGCGGCATCGGCAACGCCTACTCCGACGAGATTCTGCACGCGGCTCAGTTGTCTCCACTTACGCTAACGAACAAACTTACAGACGGAGAGTGGGAAACGCTGTTTGCGGCGACGCGACATACGCTGCGATTTTGGATGGATCGTCTGCGGGTCGAGGCGGAGGGTAGTTTTCCGGAGAAAGTGACGGCGTTTCGAAAAGATATGGCTGTGCATGGACGCTATGGAGAGCCCTGCCCACGGTGTGGCGAAAAGGTTTTGCGAATCCGTTACGCCGACAAGGAAACGAATTATTGCGCGCGATGTCAGACCGGAGGGAAGGTCTTAGCCGATCGCAGCCTATCTCGGCTATTGGGGTCAGACTGGCCGAGGACGCTGGACGAATTGGAAGCGCTGAAGCGCCGCTGAGGGCGCAAGCCGCTTCGGCTGTGGCTATGCCGCGAGCTATTTCTCGACGCAGGTCGCGAGCTACGCCGCGGGTCGCGCACGTACACCGAGGGTTCGCGCCAACTCCGCGGGCTCGAAAACCGGTGGCTGACAGGCGAATCCAGAGCACACGACGGCGAACGATCGCTGCCCCGTCAGCATCGGAAGATTTGGAATTGTCTCCGCTAGCGCGGGGGGAAGATTTTGCGCAACGACTTTGGAAGCGTCCATTCTTAAGACCGCCGTATTCAAACTCATCGGATGCGCCGCCGAGCGATAGAGTTCCGCCGCTGCCTCGTCGCTGCCAACAACGATGACTAAAGCGTGGGGATCTACGAAATGGGTCACTGCCAGCGCGTAGGTTGCGGCAAAAATGCCGTGTTGCCCCGCGACGTTGGAATAGAGTTCGAGCGTCTGTTCCGCTTTCTCGCGATACGACGCATCATTCGTATAGCCATGCAGCCGCAAGAGCGCGATTACCGCGGCGGAGTTTCCTGCTGGAGTTGGGGAATCCTGAAACGGCTTTCGCCGGCTTCCCAATAGGCCGAGTGTTGCGGTATCGCCGGAGGAAACGGGTGTATCAAAAAATCCGCCATTCGCGGTGTCGAAGAATTTCGCGATCATTGCATCGGCAATCGCCCGCGCGAAGCGAAAATAACTGAGATCTGCTGTGGCTTCGTAGGCGTCGAGGCAGGCGATGGTGGTGAAAGCGTAGTCGTCGAGAACGCCGGGAACGCCGGTCTTTGCGTCCAGAGTCTTTAACTCTCCGGGTGTCGATTCTCCAGTTTTCGGCGCTTCCGCCTGCGGGTCGGAATAGGCGATGACGTGCTTAATTCCGCGCACTGCGCTCCATCCCTCGGAGAGGAGTCGATCGAGCGATCGGAGCGCGAAGGCACGCGCGTCGACGAGATCGAGCGCCTTCGCCGCTTCCAGATAAGCCGAAATGCACATTGCGTTCCAGCCAGCGTAGATGGTCTTATCCACGTATGGCGTGGGACGCAGCAAACGCGCGGCGTACAACTTCTTCTGGGCAGAAGCCAGCAAGTCCCGGGCTCGTTCGTCTGAAATCTGCAAACGCCCCGCAACCTCTGCCACGGCATCTGTGTTCGACAGTGACAATCGAAGATGCAGGACGTTTTTCGCGGGGTCATGGTGCATGTCCCCGATCTCGTGGATGTCGTAGTAATGCACGGCTACCGCTGCCTCGTCCTCGTCGAGCGCCGCTTTCGCCTCCGCCAGCGTCCAGGTGAAATAGTCGCCGTCGTCGTCCATGGAGTAGTCAGCGTCCTGGGAAGCGTAAAATCCGCCACGTTTGCGGTCGCTAAGCCACTCATCCATCCAGCGAATCACATCGCGCGCCACACTGGCGAAGAAGTCGTCTCCTGTAGCCTGATATGCGTGCACATAATTCTTGAGTAGTTCCGAGTTGTCGTAGCACATCTTTTCGAAGTGGGGGACGATCCAGCGTTCGTCGACTGAGTAGCGATGAAATCCGCCGGCGAGCTGGTCGTAAACGCCGCCGCGAGCCATTTTCTCAAGGGTGTGGACGAAAATTGTGCGGAGATCTTCGTGATCCACGCCTGAATTGCGGGACCGCACGTACTGATCGATCACTAGATCCAGTGCCGCGGGATGCGGAAATTTGGGTGCGTGGCCAAAGCCGCCGTTGATCTCGTCGAACATCTTCCGGGCCGATTCCAGAATCGCTTCGATCACGGTCGCGGAAACGGTGCCGCCGGCGGAAGAAAGAGATTCCGCGCGCGCGATGGCGCTCTCGACGAGTTGCGCCTGCTCCATCACATCGCCGTTTTTCTCGCGATACGCCGCTGCTATCGAGAGCAGAACGCGCTTGAAACTGGGCCGCCCGTAGGCATCGGCCGGGGGAAAGTAAGTGCCTCCATAAAACGGTTTGCCGTCTGGTGTGAGAAATGCGGTGAGCGGCCAGCCTCCTTGCCCGGTGAGCGAGGCCACTGCGACCTGATAACGGCTGTCGATATCAGGTCGCTCATCGCGATCCACTTTCACAGCAATGTAATGCTCATTCACGATTGCCGCGACCTCGGGATCGTCGTAAGACTCGCGATCCATTACATGGCACCAGTGGCACCAAACGGCTCCAATATCGAGCAGGACCGGCTTATTCGCAGCACGTGCAGCGGCAAAGGTTTCATCGTCAAACTCGCGCCACTGCACCGGCTGGTGCATCGCTGATCGAAGATAGGAAGAGGAAGCGCGGGCGAGGGAATTGAGCGAGCCGGAATCCATCAGGAGAGTCTATCGCGATATCGCCCTGCCATGGGACGCGGGACTGCGGGCTCACTCTGCTAAACTTCGAGTTTTCGTGACTTCATAATCGGGCGAGGCAATCATGGCGATTCAACGAGTGGGAGTGATCGGCGCGGGCACCATGGGCAATGGCATAGCGCACGTTTTTGCGAGGAGCGGTTTCCGCGTTACCCTATGCGACATTGAGCAGCGCTTTCTCGATCGCGGACTGGCGACAATTGCGAAAAACCTCGATCGCGAAGTGGCCAAGAGCAAAATTACGGCAGAAGATAAGACTTCTACCTTGGGCCGGATTAAGCCAGTACTCGAACGCGCGAGCCTTGCAGATTGCGATCTGATCATCGAAGCGGCGACCGAGAAATTCGAGATCAAAGCCGAGATCTTTCGCGAACTAGACGGCATGCTGCAGTCGAAACCGGACGTCATTCTGGCGACGAATACTTCATCGATCTCGATCACAAGAATTGGCGCGTTGACGAAACGCCCCGACAAGGTGATTGGGATGCATTTCTTCAATCCCGTGCCGGTGATGAAACTAGTCGAGGTCATACGCGGCCTGGCAACTTCCCAAGCAACGTTTGAAACGGTGCGCGATCTGGCGACACAATTAGAGAAGACACCCGTCGAAGTGAACGACGCGCCTGGATTTGTCTCGAACCGGGTTCTGATGCCGTTGCTGAACGAGGCCATGTTCGCGGTCATGGAAGGCGTAGCCACGGCCGACGCGGTCGACGAGGTGTTCAAGCTGGGCATGGCGCATCCGATGGGGCCACTGACTCTCGCCGACTTCATCGGTCTCGACGTCTGTCTGGACATTATGAAGGTTCTGCACGACGGCCTCGGCGATCCGAAATATCGGCCTTGTCCCCTCCTCATCAAGATGGTCGATGCCGGCTGGCTTGGACGAAAGAGCGGCCGCGGATTTTACTCCTACTCTTGAGATTGAAATTAAGATAGAAAGATGACCACGGCGTGGGGCCAGGATCCTCTGAAAAGCAAGTCAGGCGGAGACGCCTTCTACTATCTGCTGGCAGCGCTTTTTGGAGTGCTCGCGGGATGGCTTGACATCAAAGTCGGCGATTTGCTGCTGACGGCGATAATCGTTCTCGCGGCGAATATGCTTCTGGGATTTCTGAGTCCGCGCCGTCCCTGGCGCTGGGTTCTAATCGTGGGAATATTCGTTCCGGTGGTGGAATGGCTGGCCTTCTGGTTGCTGACGGAGAAACCAGATCGGGCGCAGATTTACGAATCCTTTCTGGCGTTTTTGCCGGGGATTGCGGGAGCGTTCGGCGGAGCAGTCGGACGCAAGCTAGTAGACGAATTGTTCAGCAAGAAGTAGCTCAGCGCAGCCCGGCAACCATGATCAAGCAACTGTCGCACTACCGGCTCATCGAACGCATCGGCGCGGGAGGCATGGGAATCGTGTACCGTGCCCACGACGAGCATCTCGACCGCGACGTTGCCATTAAAGTACTGCCGCGCGGTTCGGTGACTGACGATACAGCCCGTAAACGGTTTCGCAAAGAAGCTCTGTCCCTGGCGAAGCTGAATCATCCGAATGTTGCGACGGTGCACGAGTTTGGGACGGACGGCGGCGTTGACTTCCTGGTCACCGAATACATCGCGGGGATGACGATGGATGCGAAGCTGGCTGCAGGAGCGTTACCTGCTTCCGAAGTTTTTCGACTCGGATTGCAATTGGCGCAGGGATTGTCGGCCGCTCACCAGCAGGGAATCGTCCATCGCGACTTGAAGCCCGGCAACCTGCGACTCACAACCGACGGCCGTCTGAAGATTCTCGATTTTGGACTGGCACAACTGATGCCGCAGGCCAGTGAGCAGGATGTCACCGTCACGCTGTCGCAGTCACAGGAAGTCACCGGGACTTTGCCCTATATGGCTCCCGAACAATTGCGAGGAGATGTGGCAGACGCCCGCAGCGACGTCTGGTCCGCGGGCGCTGTGCTCTACGAAATGGCTACGGGCCGGCGGCCGTTCGTTGAGAAAAACTCTCCTCTGCTCATCAATGCAATCCTGAATCAGCAGGTGGAGCTAGCGAACGAAATCAACCCAGCCATCCCTGCCGTCTTGAACGAAGTTCTCCGGAAGGCGCTCGCGAAGGATCCCAGCCAACGGTATCAGACCGGTGGAGAACTCGCGGTGGGACTTGAGTTGCCAACTACCTCCGGCTCCGTTTTTGCGGCAAATCTGAAGAGCGAGTCCCGAACCTCGACGAGAAATCTCGCGTTGATTGGTTTTCTGATTGTTGTGATTGCAGCGTCGATCGCAACCTACGTTTATCTCCACCAGCGAAAGCAGGTCGTATCGGTCTCTCCGCCGTCTCCATCCGTGGTGCGGCGTCGTTCTGTCGCAGTACTTGGCTTCAAGAATCTTTCCGGTGATCCGGAGAAGTCCTGGCTCTCCACGGCGCTCTCGGAGTTACTGACAACCGAACTGAGCCAGGGCGAGCAGATGCGCACGATTCCTGGGGAGAGCGTGGCGCAAATGAGAGTCAGCCTGGCGCTTCCGGATGCCGATAGCTACAGCGCGCAGACTCTCACCCGCATTCGGCAGAATCTGGGTAGCGACGATGTGATTGTCGGTTCGTTCCTTCCGCTGGGGAACGGATCGCTGCGCCTTGATTTGCGAATGCAGGACGCCGTTGACGGCGAGACTCTGGCCTCGGTCTCGGAAAAAGGAAGCGAGTCGGAAATCGATACGTTGATCGGCAAAGCTGGCGCCGAGCTGCGTGCCAAACTCGGCATCGCAGCGCTATCAGAAGAGCAGTCGGCCGTTGTGCGAACTTCTTTGCCGTCCAACCCGGAGGCGGCGCGGCTCTATTCCGAAGGTCTGCAAAGATTGCGGCTGTTTGACGCGCTTGCGGCTCGCGATCTGCTGGAGAAGGCGGTCGCGCTCGATCCCGGACACGCGCCTTCCCACTCCGCGTTGGCCCAGGCCTGGTTTTCGCTGGGCTACGATGCCAAGGCCAAAGACCAAGCCAAGCGCGCTCTTGAAATGTCTCCAAAGTTCTCGCACGAAGAGCGCCTGGTAATTGAAGGGCGTTCTCATGAGCTCTTGGGCGAAGCGCCGGCTGCGGTCGAGAATTACCGTGCCCTTTGGCAATTTTTCCCCGACCGCGTCGATTACGGATTGTCGTTGACCCGCGCTCAGGTGGCCGCGGGACACGGCACTGACGCGTTGGCCACGCTGGTCGAAGTGCGCAAGCTTCCGCTCTCTGAGGCCGACGTTGCCCGCGTCGATCTGGCCGAAGCGAATGCTGCTATGTCGCAAAGCGATTTCAAACGCCAGCAGCAACTTGCCGAAAAGTCGGCGAACGGCGGACGCGCCGTCGGAGCAAATCTTCTTGTCGCCGAAGCTTTGCAGTTGGAGTCCAACGCATGCGAGCGACTGGGGCAGACCGACAAATCGATCGAACTCGCAACGCAGGCCCGCGAACTCTATCTCGCTTCCGGATATCGCGCAGGGGCGGCGCGAACGTTGCTCATGGCTGCAGACGTTCTGTTCGATCAGGGCGACTTCGAAGGGTCAAAAAAGAAAGTTGACGAGGCTCTGGTTGTCTTTCAGGAGATTGGTGCCCAAAAAAGCATGCGCGCATCATTCGAGCGAATTGGCAACATTCGTTACCAACAAGGAAAACTCGAAGAGGCAGAGAAATACTACAACCAGGCCTTGGCCTTCGATCGCACCGTCCATGACCCCATGGGGCTGGCCAGCGACTACGGAAATATTGCGAACGCGCTCGATGGCCTAGGAGACTTGAGCGGTTCTTTAAAGATGCAGCAGAAATCGTTGGTGGCGTTCGACGAAATTGGCGACCGTCGTGGCTCGTCCGCCACGCTGAACAATCTCGGCAACTTAGCCGTGGAGATGGGAAACCTTGGCGAAGCGCAGAAGAACTTCGAACACGCACTCGCCATCGCCCAGGAAATCAGCTACCGAGGCGGACAGCCGTATCCGATCTCCGGATTGGGCGATGTTCTTCTTGCTCGCGGCGACGTGGCCGGAGCGACCAAGAGGTACGAAGAAGCTCTGAAGATTTGTGAAGAAATCAAAGACGAGGATTTCACTGCGCAGATCCACACCACTCTTGCGTTCATAGCGCTGCAAGAGAAAAGATTTTCTGACGGAGAGGCGCTGGCCCGGGAGTCCGCGACGGCATTCGATAGGACGAATTCTGCCTCCAGCAGTGCCTGGGCTCATTCCGTACTGGCGCTGAATCTCTTGCGGGAGGGTAAGTTGACGGAGGCTCGCAGCGCCGCCTCGCGAGCTATCACTCTCTCGCAGCAAGCGACCGGCCAGACGCCGCGTTACGAGGCGATTCTCGCCGATGCCGAGATTCAAGCGAAGTCAGGCAAGAGCATCGAGGCGCGGCAGCAGATCGAAGCGATGCTCGCCTCCGCCCACAAGTTCGGCTATCGCCTTTACGAATTGCGAGCCCGTCTCGCTCTGGGCGAGATTGAGCTGGAAGCGGACTCAGCCACCGCGCGCGCCCATCTGACTCGACTCGAAGCCGACGCCAAAGCGCAAGGCGCGCTGCTCGTTGCCAACCAGGCGCACGCGATACTGCAAGCGAAATAAGGGCGCGTCTCTACGCTCGAGTTCTCTCACTTCACGACCATGTTGTATCCGCCGTGACCCGTTTCGCCAAAGGTACGGGGCCCAAAAACCTTTCCGTTTCCACAGCCGCTCAGAGTAAGCTACGCGTATGTGCGTTTCTGTATCGGTGCTCGCGAGCGGAAGCCGTGGCAACTGTGCCCTGGTTGCGAGTTCGACGACGCGCATCCTCGTCGATGCCGGCCTCTCAGGCCGCGAGACTTTTAAGCGGTTGCGCTCGATCGGCGAGCGCGTCGAAGATATCTCCGCGATTTTGATCACGCACGAACACTCCGACCATGTTGCCGGATTGCAACGCCTGGCTTCGAAGCTGAATGTACCCGTCTTCCTGACTGCGCCTACTCATCACGCATGGAGCCGCGCTGTGCGCGATAAGGACGAAGCTGGTTCTGCGCCGGAGTTGCCGAAATCAGAGCACTTCGCCTCGGGACGTGGTTTTTGCGTGGGCGATATCGAAGTGATGCCTTTTACGATTCCTCATGACGCCGCCGATCCCGTCGGTTTCACTTTTCGTGCGGAAGGTGTCAAGGTGGGTTTTGCAACGGACCTCGGCTACATGCCGGTCAGCGTACGGAACCATTTGCGGGGCTGCAGCGTCTTAGTCATGGAGTCGAATCACGATGTCGAGATGCTGCGAGCGGGGAATTACCCGTGGTCGGTGAAGCAGCGCGTGATGAGCCGTGTTGGCCATCTTTCGAATGAGGCTCTCGCGGAATTCTTCTCCAGCGACTATGATGGAGGAGCCGAGTATATTGTCTTGGCGCATCTTTCTGAGCAGAATAACCATCCCGAAAGAGCGCGAATTGCGGCCGAACAGGCGCTTGCTGGACGCCAGGGGCTTTGGCACAATCGTGTGCTGCTGGCAACCCAGACGGACGTTCTCGAATCCATCCGGTTATAGCCTCTTATGAGTGAGTGCGTGGAACCCATCGTGGGGAAAATCCTTGCGGGATGGCGCTACGATATTTCCGGACTCGCTCTGGAGATGCGCGGCGACTACGAACTGCATTTTGCCGACTGCGAGCATTGCCGCAGCCGCCAGAAAGTGCATCGCATCATTGACATTTCCTTGATCGCGTTAGCCTCCGCATCAGCTGCCGTGTTTTTGCTGGCGTTCGCGGTGATCCGCTACTTTGGACCGCGCCACGCCTTCTGGTTAGAAGTGGGAGCTCTCATGGGCTTCGCATTGTCGGCGCTGATCTGGCTGGTTGTGGCGGTGGCAACTCCTGCGCCCATGGCGGTTGTGGATGTGGCGAAGCATGGCGCACGCGTGGTGCACGATCGCCTTCCGGCCGAGATTCGCGAGCGCTTGCCCGAAGAGATTCGCGTCAAATTCACAGGCTCGTGACGGTTTGTAGCTAAGAGGCGATTCGTGGTCGAAGTTATGTTGTTGAAGTTATGACGTGCCGCGCAAAAATCCTTTCTCTGGTCGTGATCACCGCGCTGGTGTGGACGACTTCCGCGATAGACGCCTGGGCGGGCGATCAAGGGACTTACCACATCCATGCGTCTACGGCGTCCGCGACGCCGAGTGAATATCCGGTAAGTTGTCACGCTCACGCCCGCACCAGCATTCATGTCCCGCACAATGAAGAGTCACACGCGCCGGTCCCCTCCAACTACAAATGTTGTTTGACCGGCCATGACGCCGCAATCGTGCAGTCGTTCCCGTCGCAGCAACCCTCGGCTGATGGATCCCGCTTGGCGCCACATGTTCCACTCGCACCATCGTCGCACTCTGTGGCTCCGGCTCAAGCCTTCGCTATCCCTTGCGCCGATCCGCCGAATATTACTGCTCTTAGAATTTAATCCGCTCACTCTGTTCTCAGGTTCGATTCATTTCTCAATCAGTAATGAAGGATTGCGCCGTTGTACTGCGCCGGAGGATTGTATCGTGCGGGTTTTCGTATTAAGTCTCGTTGTGCTTAGCGTCCTGTCTTTGGGTAGAGCACAGGTCTCGCTAGAAGGAACAGCCGCCGCCAGCGACTCACAGGCGGCTGATCAGCAGACGGAGAAGACAGACAAATCCTCGATGGACATATCGGGCATGCACATGTCGAACTTGAGCATGTCGAACAACGAACCTGACTGGATGCCGTCGCCTCACATCAGTTCCGGTACTGGATGGCAGCCGGCTGCCACGCCCGAGCCAATGTGGATGAAGTCGTTGGGCGCTTGGGACGTGATGGCGCACGGCGTCGTCTTTGTCGACTACAACCAGCAGGGCGGCCCGCGTGGCGAAGGCAAAGCCGAATCCGTGAACTGGCTGATGCTGATGGAGCAGCACAAACTCGGCAGAGGCGCTATCCTTTTCCGCGAAATGTTTTCCGTAGAATCGCTGACTTCGCCGCATCCTGGATTCCCCGAACTTTTCCAAACCGGCGAAACCTATCACGGCGAACCGCTGGTTGATCATCAGCATCCGCACAATGTGTTTTCAGAACTCGCATTGCAGTACAACCATCCGCTCACCGAGAAGATTTCGTGGCTGTTTTATGGCGCGGCGGCAGGCGAACCGGCCCTCGGCCCGGTGGCGTATGTACATCGTATCTCCGCATCGGAGTTGCCGATGGCGCCGCTCTCCCATCACTTGCAGGATTCCACGCACATCAGCTTCGGAGTGCTAACGACCGGCTTGGTGGTCAGCCGCTTTAAGGTGGAAGGTTCGGTATTCAACGGCCGCGAGCCTGACGAAAAGCGCTACAGCCTCCAATTTGCGCCGCTCGATTCCTGGTCGACGCGCTTGAGCGTTGCTCCGTCGCGCAACTGGACGGCGCAATACAGTTATGGGCGGTTAGAACATCCCGAAGCGCTCGAACTCGGTAGCCAACGCCGCCAGACCGCTTCGGTCGAATATGTGCGCCCGTTCTCGCGAGGGTCGTGGGCCACATCAGTGGTGTGGGGACGGGTTCACAAAGTCGAAGATAATCACACTCTGAACGGCTACCTATTTGAGACGACGGCGAACTTTTTCACGCGCGATTACGCTTTCTCGCGCCTTGAACTGGTCGACAAGGATGAGTTATTTCCTGGTAATCTCTTGCAACCGAGCTATCGCATTGGAGCCTACACCTTTGGTGGAGCCCGTGATCTTGTCCGTAACCGCTTCTGGCACTTAGCCCTGGGAGCAGACCTTACTTTTTACTCGAAGCCTGCGGCGCTGGATTCGTCCTATGGCAAAGATCCAGTCTCATGCCAAGTCTTTCTTAGAGTTCGACCAACCTCGGAGCATAGCTCGCGTTAGGTGAGCCCCGTTACTAACGGGGAGCAAAAGTGGTGTTTTGCGTGGCACCTTGTAGGGTTTCGGCGGACAATGGCCGTTGTGACCACGGTATCTCAGCGCTTGCGTCTCATTCAAGCCGCGTTGCTTTTCAGCATCGCATTCAGCGCAGCGGCGGCCGAATGGTGGGCACGTAGATCCCTTCACAATCCCGCGAACGGCTTGTTTCATGCTCTCTCGGTAATTTCGTTAGGCCTAGTGGGCGCGACGTTGGTGGTTCGTCAGACGTTAGTTCGCCCGAGCGAAGTCCTGCTAATTAAGAAAACGGGTGACAGGGCGGCCGCGGCCCGGTGGAAAACTTGCTGTGTATTTCTCTACCTAATGTGTGAAGTGCTTGGCCTATTCGGAGTAATCCTGCGGCTCGACGGATTTCCGCTCGCCAATATTTGGGGCTTCTATCTGGGAAGCGTCGTGTTATTGCTACTCTATTCTCCGGCGCGCGCGGCTCAGCCTACTCGATGAGAGACGACTTTGTTACGACTGTGAAATCATAGATTTCGCTTTCCAAGCCGCTTCTCCACCCAGTGAATGATAAAAGCCCCAGATGGCCAGCGCGAGAACGCTGAGCAATGCAAACATCGAAGTTCCGAAGTACCATGCGGAAAAATCAGCGGTGAAGGGGACATTGCCCAGCAGGTCGACCGTAAAAATTGCACACGTCAGCGGCACCAGCCCGAAGCGGTAGACGATCAGCGCCAGTATCAGGTAGACGACAGCAGTCGTGGTGACGGTCACCGCTAGATAATCGGATCCGATGGATTTGTTGGCTGTGAAGATGGCTACAAATACGATGGTTGCGAGCCAATCTTTCTTCAGCACGAGTTTCAGTCCGAGGAAGAAGAAGAAAAACTGCAGCGTGCCGAAAATGGCCATGGGAAACTGAATCAGCCACGCGCCCAGCGCCCGACGCGCACTCAGTAAATAGTTGGTCGAATACAAGTCGGGAGAAGATCCGAGGTGCATCGACGCCAAGTGGCCGAGTCGGAACACCACAATCCACACCACGCCCAGCAATACGCCAAACATCATGTCGCGGCCGACCAGCGGATCGCGCACACGGCCTGTGAGCAAGCGGCTCCAGGAAATTATGGCCTGCGGCCAATAGCGGCGGACATACGGCTCAAGCGCAAGATACAGTACGAAGATCAATCCTGACAGAAAGAGCGCGGTGCTGATCGCGAGGACCATGAGACCCAGGGTCGACATCCCCGCTACAAAATGCCCCTGCAGCAGCCACAGCACTAGTAACAGTGCGAAGAAAATTTTCGCAAGAAGTAAAGCACCCGCGCGGTCGCCGTGCCCTTGCCGGTAATTGCGGCGCGCCAACAGCAGCGCTCCCACGATCATCGCCGTGATCAGCACCACCATCAGGATGTCGATGGCTTTTTTGCCCGTTGATTCGGGCGGCGTCTGCATCCGGGAAGGTTGGGTCCAATCGCCGATGAGCCGGAAGTAAACTGGCTTGCCTTGAAACGCTGCTGCTTCCACACGCAAGGGCCGTTCCGTCCCCGGCCATTTTCCGGTCCATGCCGCACGCACGTCGGAGGAGGCCAGGGAGTTCCAGGTGGGTTGCGAAGGTTCGAACTGCGTCAGGTCAAGATCTGCCGCGCTAAAGAGAAGGTTCCAGTTGTAACTCGGCGACGTGGTCGAAGAAGCTGCGGTAAACACTTGCGGCGGAATGGCCTCAAAGACGATGAGTCTTCCTTGTGCATCCAGTTCGAGGCGAATCATTCCGGACTTGGTCGGAGCCGGATCGTCCTGAGTCACCATTCCGGGCGTCAGCAGCCCATTAAAATCGTTAGCCAGCAACTGTTCCGGACTCTGCCGGTACCAGAACTCCAGCAACGACGGCCGAGATCGGACGATCTGGTCCCATTGTGGATGGGGTTTGTCATGCTTCTCGACATAACTTACAAAATCCGTGTCGTAATCCAGATTGTAAAAACTGTCGACGGGCCGCCCTTCATAGCCGAGGCGCGCAATAATCTCGCGTGCCTTTTGCGTGAGCACTTCCGGCGACAATTCCGCACCCATCGCGTCGAGAGCGTTGTACCGCACGCTGAGGTAAATCGCTCCCGCTAGTCCAATCACAATTGCTGCCAAGCAAGCGATTGCTATGCGTGGCGAAATCCCAGAGGTTTCGCCAGCGGCAGCCACCATCTCCGGAGATGGCGTTTCGCCCGCTGCCAACGCTGCTGCCAGAGGATCTCCGCCCGGGAGCGCGGCCGCCACGCTCAGCGCCGACGACGGCCGGTTGCGTGGATCTGGCTCCAGACACCGAAGAATCGCTCGCTCCGCGGCCGGGTCAAGATCTTTCACCACCGATGAAGGCTTGCTGGGAGTGGACGCTCCGCCGCTGCGTACCAGCTCTGCCAACGCTTCCGCAGTAAACGCGCGCTTGCCGGTGAAGACCTCATACAGCACGAGTCCCAGAGAATACAGATCGCTTTGCGTGGAAACTTCTTTCCCCGCAATCTGTTCGGGAGCCATATACGCCGGCGTGCCACTGCGTATATCCGCGCCATGAATCTGATCGTTCAGTCCAGCGAGTCCGAAGTCGGTGATCACCACCTGTCCGCGCCCGTCGAGCATGACGTTAGCGGGCTTCAGATCGCGATGCAGCACCCCTTTGGCGTGCGCCGCGGCGAGTCCCGCGCAAAGCTGGCGCGCGATATCGACCGCTTTATCCTGTGGCAGACGCCCAATACGCCGTAGCAACGATGCCAGATCCTCGCCGTCCACATACTCCATCGTAAAAAACATATTGCCATCGACTTCGCCGACGTCATAGACCCGGCAAACATTGGGATGTGAGACACGACGCGCAATTCGCACCTCGTTGCGGAAGCGTTCGAGCAAGCTCTCGTCTCGGGAAGCTTCTTCAGGCAAGAATTTGAGAGCCACGGGCTGGCCGAGCGTAAGGTCGTCGGCACGATACACCTCACCCATACCGCCTTTGCCCAGCAACGCAATGATGCGGTAGCGGCCTGCCAATAGCCGTCCGGGGAGAAAGCGTGCTTCATTCAAAGTAAACGCTGACGAACTGGGAGGGCGCGAGGACGACGATGGTGATGCACCGGCTGTGAGACGCGCCGAGCGAGAGGATTTTGCCGAAGCAAACTCCAGAGTCGCGACGTCGTCCGTCGAAATTGGAGGCGACGGATTCCGCGAGCCGGAAATCCTGGGAGCGGGAATCGTTTCCGCAGCGACCACCGCCGCGGTTAGCGTCGCATCATCCGATCCCACTGGAACCCCGCAGGAGGAGCAGAACCGGCTAGCAACCGGTACTTCAGCGCTACAAGAGATACACCGAGCCATGACTTTCTCCGCGGATAGTGTATCGCGATGCCGATTTACTGCGCTAAAACTCGGCCTCTTGGAAACAACTTGTTGATGACGAAGGAACGCTGAGGTGCGAGGGTTGCCGTATTGCCCGTCCTGGATCCTCAGGATGAGATACTTATATTGTGCCCTGAGGCACGCTCCCATGAGCATTCAAGACGAACAAGACTTACTCTCATTGAAAGCCGCTGGCCGTGTAGTTCGTATGGTCCTCGACGCCATGAAGGCCGCCGTCCGGGCTGGCGTTACCACGCAACATCTCGACGAAATCGGCGCGCGCGTCATGCAAGCCAATGGAGCCCGCTCTGCTCCCTCTATGGTTTACAAGTTTCCCGGCGCGAATTGCATCAGCCTCAACGACGAAGCCGTTCACGGCATTCCCAGCAAGCGCAGGCTTAAAGAGGGAGATTTGGCGAAGCTCGACGTGACCGTCGAAAAAGATGGATACATGGCCGACGCAGCCATCACCGTCCCCGTAGGCCATGTCAGTCAACAAGCCGAAGACCTGATGTTCTGCGCTGAACGCGCCTTCGAGCGAGCCATGCAAGTGGCCCGCGCTGGTGTCCGAGTTCTGGAAATCGGAAAAGCCGTCGAGCGCGAAGTTCGCCGGTCCGGCTTCTCGGTAATTCGTGAACTTGGAGGCCACGGCATTGGACGCACCATCCACGAATCACCGCACGTCCCGAACTATGCCGATCCGCATGCCCAGCAAGTCCTGACCAAGGGACTGGTCATCACGGTCGAGCCCATCATCTCGATCGGATCCGGCCGCGTCTTTACCGAGAAGGATGGCTGGACCTTGCGTACCGAAGATCATTCACTCTCTGCTCACTTCGAACACACCCTGGTCATCACCGACGGGGCGCCGATGCTCCTGACTGCGGCCTAAGGCCGAAATCGCAAAGTACTGTCCGATAAGTACTTTGGGCACAGTCACTATAACGACCATATTGACCAGCGTCCGGCTTCGGGATAAAGTTCAAATGCCAGGGTTCTTACTGCCCCCCGCCCTGTTTTGCCAATTTTGCTTCAATGCGCGCTGCTTCGCCCAAACCCGCAGTTTTACGGCTAGCGATCGTCCTCATGTCGCTCGCCAGTTTGGCTTGGGCCGCGCCACCGCAATTTTCGGGACAAACGCGCGTTGGTCTGACCACAGGCGATCAATGGGAGCCCTCGGTCGCAGCTGACAATTCAGGACGCATTTACGTTCTTTATCCCCATTACGGCAAAGTAGCGGACTGCAAAGGCTGCAGCGTTCCCACCATGTTGTTAGTGACGAGCGGCGATAACGGCAAAACCTGGCAGACGCCACGGGTAATGTTCGAGTCCGCATCGGGCCAGTTTGACGCCCAAGTCGTCGTTGACCCCGCCGACCGCCATACCGTCTACGCGAGTTGGCTGCAAGACGGGAAACGTTCCGTTGTGCTGGGAAAATCCATTGATTCCGGAGCTTCGTGGGCATTCACGATTGCCGTTCGCAGCGAGGCGGAAGTCGACAAGCCAGCGCTCGCCGTCCGCGGCCAGAACATTTACGTCTCGTTCAATCACGAAGAAGAAGTCTGGGTAGCAGCTTCGCAGGATGGCGGCCGCAGCTTCACTCCAACGCGCGTCAACGCCGACAGTCGCCCAGGCTGGTCTTTGCTCGGAGGTGCCACCGTCGATCCCGCTGGCAACGCCTATATCGCATGGGCGTCGTACTCAAAATCAGGAGGAGCGCGGGGCTCGGTTGATTTGTATGTCGCCAAGTCTGGGGATGCCGGCAAGACCTGGACGGCGAACTTGCTCGACGTTTCGACTGCTGCGCCCGGATGCAAAGATGAAGAATGCGGCGAAGGCTATCTCGGGGCGCAAGTCGCTCTCACCTCCGACGCTGACGGAACTCTTTACGCTCTCTGGAGTGCTGGCAGTGCTGCTCTGGGCCCGCAACGAATCTTCTTCTCATCATCGACCAATGGCGGTGAAAACTGGCTGTCTAAGGCGAATGTCTCTGACGCCGGAGCCAACGTCGAACATGCTTTCCCCGCGATCGTGGCGGGCAACAACGGCGATGTTCGCATCGCCTGGATGGACAAACGCAACACGCCATACTGGAATACTTTCTACCGCAGTTCCAGCAACGGCGGCGCGACTTGGGGAGAAGAAATCCGCGTCTCCGGCTTTGTCCCTGGTTATCGCTACATCGGCAAAGACGGCTTCCGCTTCCCCTTCGGAGACTACTTCGGACTCGCAATCGACAACCACAGCGATACTCACATCGTGTGGGGTGAAGGCCTGAACTATCAATCCCCCGGGTCGATCTGGCACGCTACCGGACGCTAACCAAGAGTGCATCTCGATTAATCTGTCAGCAAACCGCCCGTAAGATCGCTGAGTCGTTCAATCCGCCGGTCGCGGCAATACTCCGTCAGTTCTTCAACTAGCGTCTCCGTCGCTACCGGATCAAAATAACTCGCGGTCCCGACCTGTACGGCACTCGCGCCTGCCAGCATAAACTCGACTACATCGGCGGGAGTGGTAATCCCGCCCATCCCAATCACCGGAATCTTCACCGCGTGGGCCGCGTCGTAGACCATACGGAGCGCGATCGGTTTGATCGCCGGACCCGACAGTCCGGCGGTGACATTCGCGATCCGTGGACGGCGCGTCTCCGCATCAATCGCCATCGCCACAAACGTATTCACCAGCGACAGCCCGTCGGCTCCCGCCTCTTGCGCGACGTAGGCCATCTGCGCGATCGAGGTCACATTGGGAGACAGCTTCACTATAATCGGACGCGTCGCAATCCGCTTCGCCGTTCGCACCAACTCGTCGAGCAGCATAGGATCGCTGCCAAACTGAATTCCGCCGTGCGCCGTATTGGGGCACGATACATTGATCTCGTAGGCGGCAATCCCCTCACCCTGATTCAGAATCTCGATCGTCTTCTCGTAGTCCGCGCGCGTATATCCGAAAACATTCGCAAAGACGACGACATTTTTCTTTTCGCGCAACGCTGGTAGTTTTTCGTTAAGAAAGGCGGGTGCGCCGATATTCTGCAGGCCGATCGCGTTCAGCATCCCTGCTGCCGTTTCAAATAATCTCGGTGGCGGATTGCCCGTCATCGGCTCTTTCGACAATCCCTTCACCACCAACCCGCCCAGCCGGTCGAGATGCACGATGTCTTCAAACTCGATGCCGTAGCCGAAGGTGCCCGAAGCTGCAATGATGGGATTCTTCAACTCGATGCCCATCACGGTGACGCTCAAATCCGGCTGGCTGACGGGCGTCATTGCATCCCTCCCGGACCGGACGAAGGTTCGATCGGAGGCGGCATGTGTGCAGGTGGCAGAGTCGGCGACATTTGAATGCCGGCGCGATGAATCGGTGGTAAAGCTTCGGTCAATACGCGCCCCGTCGCTCTCGCGGGAGCGTTGATTCCCAATAAGGAAGCGAGCGTCACGGCAAGGTCGACCGGTTCCGCATGGCTTCGGTACGTTCCGGGCTGAAAGGCGAGACCATAAAAAGCCAGCGGCACGTGGGTATCGTACGAAAAAGGTGTCGCGTGATCAGTACCCTTCGTGGTCCCAACCTGAAATGGATTGGGCAGGCCGAACACATACCATCCGCCCTCGGGCGAATAGCTGTGCGCGTAGCGCTTTCCAATTTCTGTCGCTGGAGTCTCCCCTCGCGCCAGTTGCGACTTCGTAAAATAGCCGGTCATGCCGACTTGCTTCATTGCCTCGCCTACATCCGCTTCGGCGTCTGCTTCTTTTTTTCCGCCAAACGCATCTTCGTTCAGCCACGCCAGCGGATAGTCGAGATCCACCAAGTAATCCGCCTTTTTCTTATATTTCATGGAGAGCAGGGAATTGATCTGTTCGTCCAAAGCTTTCGTATCCAGATTCGCCGCAGGCATTCGCAGCGTCTTGGCAAACTCTGGAAGGGGTGCAACTCCATGATCGGCCGAAAGCGCCATCCAAACATTGGCCATTCCCAATTGATGTCCAAGGAAGACGAAGAATTCGGCCAGGCTTTTGTCGAGTTCGAGCGCCATGCTGTGCATCTGCGGAGAATCAGGGCCCACGCCGTGCCCCAGAATATCGTTCGCCGACAGACTCACCACCAGCATATCCGTAGCTGCGCCAGCTCCCAGCTTCTCGTACAAAACCAGTTCTTTCGCAAACTCCAATTCATAGTCATTCGCAAACGGAGTCGCCCCAACCACCTCGTAGAATCCCGCCGGAGCGCCATCGCGCCCGGCCCGCGGAGCTGTCGAGCCCAGAGTATTTCCGTCTCCATCCTTCCACTCGCGGTTCCAGAATTTTTCTGCCCGACGACTGCCGTTGAATTTGCTCACCCACTCCGGCAACTCGGGACGGTAGTACGAAGAAGAAACCCAGTCGCCGGTCTTGCCATCGATCCAGTAAGCCGCGTCTCCCGCGAAGCCAGCCGGCAGAACCGCCGCGCGATCTTTCAGCGAAACTGCGAAGACGCGAGCCTTGCCTGCGGTTGCCAGTTTCAACTCGTCTCCAAGCGTATCGCTCATCAAACTATGAGGGGACGCGCCAGGACCACCCTTGGCGCTGCCGATAAGTTTAGTGGTGTCGTCCTCAACAGAAGTGACCCGTTTCTTTTTCAGCGGATCCCACCACTCGTTCGCCACAATCCCGTGTCCGCTCGTATAACTTCCAGTAAAAAGAGTAGCGTGCCCCGGCGCCGTGCGCGTGTTCGCATAGTCGTAGTTGCAGTCCGTGAAGTAAGCGCCATGATCGAGAAACAGCCGAAATCCGCCCTCGCCAAATTCATCGCGATACCGTTCCAGATAATCGCCGCGAAACTGATCGATTACGATCACCACAACCAGTTTGGGATGCGCGTTGTAAGCGGAGGAGAACGCACCTGGGGTCAACCAAAGCAAGCACCACACGACCGCCAATGAACGGGGAAGTTTCATCGCGGCTAGTTTACAGGAGAACATCGCGTCCGAGACCGGACATTCGCGTTAGACTCGCAATCGCTGCTCCCCGAAAAGATAGAGATTCGTCTCGCGTTTCCTTCGGTTCCGTTGGTGCCTTCCGTGGTGGAGCCGTTTCCTTGAATGGCACGAACTCCACTTTTTCAGCTAAAGTTAAAGCAGAATGCTCGATCTGAATTTCGTTCGTGACAACCTAGCGTTGGTGGAAGAAAAACTGCGCCAGCGAGGGATGAATCCAGCCGAGGTCTTGAAAGACTTCGTCACCATCGATGCCGAGCGGCGCCAGGCGATCACTGCCGCCGAAACCCTGCAAGCGCAACGCAACCGCGCCTCCGAAGAAATCGCCAAGCTCAAGAAGAGCGGTCAGGACGCCTCGGCTCAGATCAATGAAACCAAGAACCTGCGCGAGCGGATTCAGGAAACCGAGAAGAAGGCCACCGAGCAAGAAGCCCGATTGCGCGAACTTCTCACCGCAATCCCGAATCTTCCGAATGACAGTGTGCCCGTCGGCGAGTCCGCCGAAGATAACGTTGAGGCCCGCCGCTGGGGCACGCAACCGCAATTCGATTTCACGCCCAAGCCGCACTGGGAACTCGGCGAACACCTCGGTATTCTCGACTTGGAGCGAGCCGCGAAATTATCCGGAGCGAGATTTGCCGTGTACTGGGCATTGGGCGCCCGTCTCGAACGCGCTCTCGCCAACTTCATGCTCGACCTGCACACCCGCGAGCACGGATACACGGAAGTGCTTCCACCGTTTCTGGTGAACTCTGAATCGATGTACGGCACCGGTCAGTTGCCCAAGTTCGCACAAGACTTATTTCGCGTGCCTCACGGAGATAAAGATCTGTGGCTGATTCCGACGGCGGAAGTGCCCGTTACGAACCTCTATCGCGATGAAGTGCTGGACGCGGCACGGCTACCAGTAAGCCTGACCGCTTATACTCCCTGTTTCCGCAGCGAAGCGGGATCCTACGGCAAAGACGTCCGCGGAATCATCCGCCAGCACCAGTTTCAAAAAGTCGAACTGGTGAAGTTCGCGCGCCCGGAAACTTCATACGACGAACTCGAAAAATTGACGAAGAACGCCGAAACAGTGCTTCAGAAACTAGGGCTGCACTATCGCGTCATGGCGCTCTGTACGGCTGACATGGGATTCTCTTCCGCCAAAACCTATGACATCGAAGTCTGGCTTCCCGGGCAGAACCTATTCCGCGAAATTTCTTCCTGCTCGAACTTCGAAAGTTTTCAGGCGCGCCGCGCGAACATCCGCTACCGTCCGGAAGGCAAGAACAAAACGGAATTCCTCCACACTCTGAACGGCAGCGCGCTCGCCGTCGGACGCACCTGGGTCGCGATCGTGGAAAACTATCAGCAGGCCGATGGCAGCATCCGGATTCCGGAGGCGCTACAGCCATACATGGGCACGGACCACATCCCGGCGGCTGACATTGCCGCACCGACAAGGAGCGCCTAAAATCCCCGCCAGTCGCGGCTTGACTGAAGTGTCTGGTCCGATTTGCTATCACATGAATTCCCAAATAGACTGGCAACGTTCTGCAACAGCCTCGGTGCCGCTCGAAAGCGGCGTCTCTCCCATGGGCGCGATTTGGCGTACAATCCGCGGTTACATTTTTTGGTCGTATGAACGGGGAAGCCTGCACTACGACATTATGGTGACTCTGATCCTCGTCTTTGTTTTTGTTTCCCCCTATTTCATCAACTTCAAAGACAAACCGGTCGAGCGCAATCCGCATCTTACCGGCGTGGTAATCCTTCCCGGCGACAAGGGAGAATTCATCTATCAAATCCCCGCCGCCGCTGTGAACGCCGGTACTGGACAAGATGTTCGTCGCCAACTGGAAGAGATTATCGAGCCCATTTCCGGCGCAGTCAGCATTACGCGCTACGAACCGGAAAAAGACTCCACCGGAAAATTGCAGACTTACAAAGTTTGGATTGAAAAAGAGTAGAGCCATGACGCCGGTTCTTAGCCATGTCCGTCTCGCGGTCTTCTGCGCCGGTTGCCTCCTGAGCGCCGTCGCGGCACAGACTTCGAGCGATTCGGCCGCGCTCGATAAGGTTCTGGGCCAGATGGATACCGCTGCCAAGAACTTCAAACCCATTGAGGCGAAGGTCGAGTGGGATCAATACGACAGGGTCATCAACGAAACCGAGATCCAAAAAGGCAAAATCTATTTTCGGCGCGAGAACGGAGGAGTCCAGATGGCCCTCGATCTGGTCGATCCCGACCAGAAATTTGTTCTCTACGCTGCCGGCAAAGTTCAGGTTTATCAGCCGAAAATCGATCAAGTGACCGAATACAATGCGGGCAAGAATGTTGGCGACGTCGAGAGTTTTCTCGTGCTCGGTTTCGGCGGGAGCGGCCACGATCTGTATAAATCCTACGACGTAAAATTCCTCGGCCCCGAGACCATCAGTGCCGTCGCCACCAATCGGCTTGAATTGACGCCAAAGTCGGTGAAAATCAGGAACAACATTGCGAAGGTTGTTCTCTGGATTGACCCCCGTGGAATCTCTGTGCAGCAGCAATTTTTCGAGCCGAGCGGCAACTATCGGCTGGTGAAATATTCCGATATCCAGGAGAATCCCAAACTTCCCGATAGTGACTTCAAGCTCAAAACCACCAAGAAAACGAAGTTCCTCTCTCCGCAGGGCTAGTCTTTGATTTCATGAGATTGGTATGTCCGCCCCTTATTGTAGGGGTTTGTAAATTGAGCCACCACCCTGCAGAAACAAGCTGAAAAACACGGCCTCGGGTTATATACTGCTCGGGAACCACTGAAAGTTGAGTGCGCATGGCTAAAGTGTTTACCATCACCGTCCCTCCCGATTTGTCGCGCAAGAAGCGTATCCGCACGGATGACCCGCGCTACGTTGACGGCCAAAAGATGCTCGTGGAAGCGATGAAATATCTGGCGAAGGCCGATCCCGTCTCCAATCGCGGAGCGATCGAGCTTCTTTCTGAGCATGTTCGCACCCGTTTTCGCATGAGCGACTCGCCGCTCTCAGACGCGCCGAATTTTGAAGTTTGAATGCGTTCGATCATCTTTCTTTCTGACTCGTTCACGAATCTCTAAGCTAGTCGCGTGTTTTCGTATCGCGCTTGACTCCTAGTCATCGCGCACCTTTCGCGATTGTGTTGACTTTCCCGGAATCAGCACTAAACTTATCTCCCAACTTCACGTCTTACTATCTACCGAAGTCCGTCCGAGGGGGCACGACATGCGGTCAGTTGGGGGATTGTTCTTTCTTCGTGCAGCGCTATTGGTGTGTCTCGCTCTGCCCGCTTCGACGCAAACCATTACCGGAACCATCTCGGGCGATGTCACCGACACATCAGGAGCGGTAGTCGCCGGCGCAACCGTCACCGTCGAAAATCAAGGGACTTCTGAGAAACGCTCCGCGACGACGACAGCTAGCGGCAGTTTTACGGTGCTGGATCTCGCGATTGGCAAATACAAAGTCACAGCCGGTGCTGAAGGTTTCAAAACTCTCAGCCAAACTGCCGAAGTTCTCGCTGCTGCCGTAACGCGTACTGGATTCAAACTGCCCGTCGGCCAGCGCACCGAAACGGTGGAAGTCGAAGGCACCGCCCCGCTTATCGATCTGTCCCCTAACAACAATAACTATGTAGACAGCGAGAAAATCGAGAACGTCCCTATTAACGGCCGCGACTTTAACTCCCTTGTAGCCATTACTCCCGGAGTTCAGCGTGCTCCTGGCGGTGGCTTCCTCGCGGTCAGCATCAACGGATCGCGCACTACCTCCAACAACTATTTCATCGACGGTCTTTACAACAACGACCGTTACTATGGCGATTCTGCCGTCGGAGAAACCGGGATTGTGGGAATTCCGGCCGTTCTGTTTCCTCCTGAAGCAATCGAGGAACTCAGCGTTCAGGAAACACCCTCTGCTGAATTTGGCGTCAAAGGCGGAGCTCCCATCCTTCTCAGCATGAAGAGTGGAAGCAACGCCTGGCACGGCTCGGGAACCTGGGTCAACCACAACGGACTGGGCGATGCCATCAACTACTTTGGAAAAAGTAATGGCTGCGGCCAACCCGGTGAATGCCAACCCACCAGCATTCACAACAATCAGATGAACGGTACCGTCGGTGGCCCAATCATCAAAGACAAGGCGTTCCTGTTTCTTTACTACGAAGGCCAGCGTTACAAGTCATCTTCGGTGTCGGAAAGATCGGTGCCATCAACTGCCGACGTCGCCAGCGCGATGGCGGACATCGCTGCCAACCATCTAACTGTCGATCCCGTGGGCCAAACCTTGCTGAACTATTTTCCTGTTACCGATTCCGGCAACTACGTGACCAGCACTCCCACTACGGCCAGCGTCAACAGTTTCGGCACTAAGTTCGATTACAAATTCAGTGCGAGCAACTCGATCGCTGTACGTTATTTATTCGGAGACAGTCTGCAAAGCGCGCCACCCTTCGCCGGTTTGCCACCTGCACCCGGACTGCCTGCGGATCTCTTTAATTCTGTCGCGCCCTCTCGTGTACAGATGCTTGGTTTGAGCTGGACCAAGGATTTCGGAGCCAACAAGATCATCGAGAGCCGGTTCGGATATACACGTTTTTCTCAGTTGCTCGGAATCAACAATAAAATCAATCCTCAGAGCCTTGGCATAGACACGGGGCCGCTCAGTCCTGCCGATTTTGGTGTTCCCTACGTTTATCTTTATCACCTTGGCTACGGCGGGTATATCGGAGGCGTGCAGGGCTATCCTATCTCGACCCGTCCCGACGCCACGTATGATTGGTCCGAGCATTTTTCCTGGGTCAAAGGAAATCACACGATCAAAGTGGGGGGGAACTTCCAGCGAGCCGTCACCAACAGCCTGCGTAACGATGCTCGTACCGGGCTTACCATGGGCTACTTCAGCTACTACGCTTCGGTGTTGGGAGGTGTGGCTGACGACGTCTTGGAGTTGCTGCTCGGCAAGGCTGACCTCGCCGATCGCAGTCTCGGCAACACTCAGCGTTACATCACGCAGAATTCCGTTGGCTTTTACGGTCAAGACGACTGGAAGGTCCGTAAGAACCTCACTCTAAGCTACGGTCTGCGCTACGAACTTAATGGTACGGTGCGCGATAAAGATAATCAGGAAGCCGTTTTTGTTCCTGGGCAGGGCCTTGAGCAAGTTGGCAAGGGAATCGACGGAATCAGCAATTTAGACCTTCACGATCTTGCCCCGCATCTCGGATTCGCATGGGACGTCCGCGGCAATGGCAAGACCGCCTTGCGGGGCGGCTATTCGCTCACCTATGACGTCCCGAACTTTGGCGCTTTTGCCGACCCCTATTCCTTCGCTCACGCAAGTACAGGGGTCTTCACCCAAGCCAATTTAAACTTTTCTAACCTATCGCTTTCTTCGCAGGTCGTCGATCCCCCCGACCAAACCGACTACGTCTTGGGTAGCGGATGCGTCGATCCGACGACTCTAAACGGACAATACGTCTGCTTCGATTCCAATCGGCTCGGTTCTCCTCTGTACGGTCCGAATCCAGGCGGGTCGCCTCCGAACAATGCCTTTGCCGTCGTCAGCAATTTCAAGACGCCCCGCTACCACAACATCAGCCTTAGTTTGCAACAGGAAGTATCTCGAAACAATGTTCTCACCATTGGTTACTCGGGACAGAGAGGTCGGGACCTGCTCATTTATCACGACCTGAACGCCACTCCGATCGGAACCATTGATCCCGGCACCGGTTCAGCTTGTCTGAATAACGCCTGCGATCCGTTCCGACCTCTGTCCTCTGTGTATTTCGACCCAACCACCGGTACCCCTCTTTTTCGTCACGTAATTCAA
Source organism: uncultured Acidobacteriaceae bacterium (assembly GCA_963846085.1). Taxonomy (GTDB): domain Bacteria; phylum Acidobacteriota; class Terriglobia; order Terriglobales; family Acidobacteriaceae; genus Acidiflorens. Next base: position 667,673 of record CAWJUN010000002.1, read on the forward strand.
GCCAGCAATTCTTCAACCTCGCAGTACGACAGCTTACAAACTTCGTTCAATCAGCGGGGGTGGCATGGGCTCGATACCGAGTACAACTTAACGTGGAGTAAGTGTTACGACGACAATTCGAGCAATCGAGGAGGTGCTGGCGACTATCCGCAGATAAACAACTCTAATTCCGTCGGGAGTACCGCACTCGCGGCCACCAACTATCAGGAGTCGCGCGGCCTTTGCGACCACGACGTTCGCCTGAACTTCAATGTCAGCGGAGTTTATAAAATACCCGGCATCCATTCATTTGGAAAGCGACTCGGTGACGGCTGGCAACTCAGCACGATATTTACCGCCATCAGCGGACGTCCCTTTACTCCAATCCTGGGCGCCTACGACACCTCCGGACAAGGTTTGGACGGCAATAGCATACGGCCTGATTGGGATGGAACGCCCGTTCAATACAACACTCGCAACGCCAATAGCTATGTGGCCGAGAAATATTCCGATGGGACCGTCGCCGATCCGTGCGGCAATTCTTCTTACGGGACCCCAATTTCTCCGTTCTATTTCCCCTGCGACGGGACGGTCGGCAATACCCGGCGCAACCAACTAATCGGTCCTGGCCTGGCGCAGTGGGATATGACTCTCGCCAAGGACACGAAGCTCACCGAGAGCTTAAATGTCGAGTTGCGTTGGGAAGTCTACAACCTGCTCAATCGCGGAAACTTCTACTACCTCCCGAATAACGTTCTTACAACCTGTAGTGTCGTTGTCGGCACCACCTGCGAATCAGCTAGCGGAGGTAATTTCGGCCAGATCAGCAAGACCTCCGATGTGGCTGCGGGAAATCCAGTGATCGCCCAAGGTGGTCCCAGAAACATGAATTTTTCGCTGAAGTTTACGTTCTGAGTGTGGCCCGTTCAATCGTGAGTGCTTAGCGCCCTCCCGGATCCGTACTCAGACGGCCGCCTATGCTAGACTCCCTCTTTCGTATGCGGTTCGTTCCTTCCCTCGGAATTTTCGTGGTGGCGTCAGCTCTCTACTGCGCAGCCGAGTCAGCTACGGAAAACAAGAATGCCGCCTCCGTCGTTCAAAATCAGCATCCGAACATAATCCTGATCACTGTCGACACCACGCGCGCCGACCGCATGGGGTTTCTCGGATCCACTCGTGGCCTCACGCCGAACCTCGATGCTGTTGCTCGCGACGGGACGGCCTTCTCGCACGCCTACTCCCACGTGCCCCTTACGACCGCATCCCATGCGACAATCCTCACCGGAACTTATCCGCAATATAACCACGTCAACGATTTTGGAGTTCCTCTCGCCGCGGGACTTCCTTATCTGCCAGACATTCTTCATCATGAGGGATATAAGACAGCCGCGTTCGTCGGATCGTTAATCCTCGATCCGATCGCCGGCACTGCTCCCGGATTCGATCGTGGTTTCGACCTCTACGACGCCAACTTCCGTATCAAGACCGCCAAAGACAATCGCTACGACACCATCGAGCGCCGCGCGGGAGATGTTGTTGGTCACGCGCTTGCTTGGTTGAGCAAGCGCCCCGCGAACGCGCCCCCATTCTTTCTGTGGCTCCATCTCTACGATCCGCATGATCCCTACGATCCGCCCGAGCCTTACAAATCGAAGTTCGCCGATCCATACGATGGAGAAATCGCCTATGCCGACGCTATGCTCGGGAAGCTTTTCGCTGCCCTCAAGGCTGCCGGCCTCTATAAAGGCGCACTCATCGCGATGATGGCCGATCACGGCGAAGCCTTTGGGGAACACGGAGAGCGCACCCATGGAATCTTTCTCTACGACGAGACGATCCACGTCCCGTTACTCATCAAACTTCCCAGCGTTGCTAGTCGCCACGCAACACAATCTCCAAAGCCCATGTCCACCAGCGATACTCGCGTCGGTCTCGTGGATGTCGCGCCCACGATTTTGCAGATTGCCGGAATCGCAATTCCCAAAGAAATGCAGGGCCAGTCGTTAGCGACCGAGATGTCTGTGGGCATCCAGCGCGTTGGGCTGAAGGTCTCCGCCGCGCGATCAAGCGGGGCAGTCCATCACGATATCTACTCCGAAACCGACTATCCTCATCGCGCCTTTGGGTGGAGTTCGCTTCGTGCCCTACGCACTGCAAAATATCTAGCTATCGAAGCGCCCAAGCGCGAGTTCTATGATCAAAAGATCGATCCCCGGGAGCTTACGAATCTTGCTCCACAATCGCCTGCTGTCACCGGGACACTGATGGCGGCGGTCGAAGATTTCCGCAAACAATCGTCGGCCGACTTGGCGGAAGCCGCGAAACTCGATCCCGACCAAGCCGAAAAGTTACGTGCGCTTGGCTACGTTGGAGGAGACACGGGTCAAGGTCACGAGGGCAAAATCGGAGGTACTGATCCCAAAGACCGAATCGAGGTCGCGAACCTCATGCACGACGGAATTCTCGAAGTCGAACAAGGCGAGTATCAATCGGCCATAACTAAGCTCAACCGCGTCCTCGAAACCGAACCCGATTCCGCCATCGCCTACGTGCAACTCGGCACCGCGCTGACGCGCCTAAAAAATTACGACAAAGCACTTCCCATCCTGCAAAAGGCCGTCGAACTGAAGGCTGATTCTGGTCTTGCTCAATACGAACTGGGTCTGGCTCTTTTCGAAACGGGCAACTGGAAAGATGCAGCTCCGCAGTTCGCAAAAGCCGTTGCCCGCTCTCCTCGCTGGGCCGACGCGCATTTTTCGTTGGCTTCTGTTTATGCGCGCATCGATCGCGTCCCCGAGGCGTTGGATGAGCTAGACAAGACTCTCGCGCTGAATCCCAATCACTACCGTGCCAATCTTCTCCGCGGTCGTTTGCTCTCGCTGCTGAATAAACCCGCCGAAGCTCTGCCCAACCTGCAGAAAGCAGTGGCCGTCGAAGCGAACTCCGTCGAAGCTCACCAGTTCCTGGCCGACACCTACGCGCAACTGGGGCGCACAGCCGAAGAGAGCAGAGAGCGAGCCCGCGCGGAGAAACTAAGAAATGCCGCCCACTGAGAAAAGCGAATCCCACGCCGGGTTCACGTTTACACCGAGCGAAGCGAGGGATCGGCGCCTCCGTTTTTTGTAAGCGCCGCCGCCAAGACGATCACTGCCGGGTAACCCTCCAACGTGTACCGCGGCTCTGGATTCTCCAGCGTCAACAAAAGTGCCGACCGTAACAGAAGAAAAAAAACCAGCAAACCCATCCATCGAATCGCCGATCTTCGTCGAAACACCGCCCACAGCGCTGCTCCCACGTATGCGAGATTCAGCAACCCGGAACCAACTGCCACCGCCGACCGCGTCCAATTATCATTGAATTCCCACCACCGCACATCCGGAGGCAAAATCTCCGTCCGTGGGCGCAGCCACATATCGGCCATCCTCAACACAGGCAACACAACGTAATACCGCACGGGATGCGCTCGAATGCGTGCTGTCGCGATTGCGCCAAAACGTGCATCCAGTTCCGGAGTCAGATCCTGTGGGTCGTTGTAGTCTTCGATCGCCGCGAGCGTAGCTTCCTTCTGCGCTGGATTGTCGAAGGCTCGGGATGGAAGTTTCGTCGCGTCGATTTTGTCGCCGGGAACGTTCCAGTAAATCTCCTCTACCGACGCATAGTCGATCATCCACGTCTTCACCCAGCGGATGAAACCGCGCGGCACCAACTCATCCGACTCATTCGCGTATCGCGGTGCCAGGGGCTGAAAATGATGCATTGTCCGAAAGTTTCGGAGGGTCCAAGGCGCCATCAGTGCGAATACAAGGGCGACAATAATCGCAGCACCGACAAAGGTGGAAGCTCTTGGTCTCGCCAGGGCGAGATAGAGCAAATAGAGGAGGACGGACGCCAACAATACTCCGCCGTCCGGGCGCAGCAAGATACATCCCGCAATCGCCGCGCCGGTCCCGGCCCAAGGAAGGGCACATTTCTTGTTGATTTTTCCCAGCCCCGGCATCCGGTTTAACGCCGCGGCGGCGCAATCCAGAGCGAGCGCAGTAAAAAAGATCTCCAGAGTTTCCGTGAGTACGGCTGCTGCATAGTTGGCGAGGAATGGACATAATGCCGCCAGCGAAAAAGCAATCTGGGCCCCTCGATCGGACACCAATCGCCGCGTTAGGTCGGCGATGATCGCGCAAGTTGCCAGGTCGAAGAAGATTTGTGCGAGTAGTACCGCTTTGATTTTGCCAACGCCAAAAAGCCAGAAGATTCCTGCCAGAAAAGCTGGATATCCCGGCAAGCGTGAGTCGATCGGAACAACTTGGGTCGGGGTTGTTTGAGTTGAGCCCTGCGTCTCGGACGCGCCTAGTCGGTTTGCGGATGGAACTGCCCGTGTCTGCCCGTAGACGCCGTGCTGCAGCCAGTTAGTCGCGAGACTGATGTAGATGCGTGAGTCATCCGTCACCATCGGGAAGCAGAAAAAGAAAAGCAGCCGCAATCCCAGGCCGGCCGCCAAAGTTGTTAGGAAAAAAACGCGATGTTCGCGAATCAAACGCAGCACGTCTGAAATATATCTCAATCTTAAGTCTGGGCTGCGCGATTCCTGCAAAGCGGCAGCCCGCCCAAGCCACGCGTCATCCGTTGGATAACGGGTAAGTTGCGGATGGCGGCTGATGGCTGAGCCCTGTCACCGCGTTTGACCCCCCGCTCCGCTCACCTTAGGATGAGAGCACTACAACGCATGGCGAAACAGGTCTTTTACGATCCCAAGCAAGCTCGCTGGAGGCGAATTCGCCGCGTCTTCGACGCGCTCGCTCTGTCCATCTCGTTAGTAGTCATCTTTTTTATATACAGCGCGCTGCGTAGCGAGCCGCTGCCCGATCTTTCGTGGTTGACCGAAAAAAAGCCCTACCACGCCCTCAAAGAAAACGAAAAGACTAAAGCGCGTGAAAAACGCCGCCTAGCAACTATCGCCCGCGCCGGACACCGCCATCAGGTCCGGAAAGCTCCCTCCCAGGTCACACTCAACTCGGAGCAGGGAATTCGTGCCGCTTTTTACGTCTCATGGGATCCTGCCAGCTTCTCGTCGCTGCGTGAGTACGCGCGCCAAGTCGACTTGCTCTTTCCCACATGGCTACAGGTGCTGAGCCCCGACGGGCATCTCGAGGCCTCCGATCCCGACACGAACACCATGTTCGATGTAATTCAGGGGCAGAAAATCCGTCCCGTCGACGATAAGGTAATGCCGTTTCTCAAGGCTGAAGACACCGACATGGAAGTCTTCCCCGTCGTCCAGAATTTTGACGGCACTGATTTCGTCCCTGGCGTGGCTGACTTTCTGATGAATCCGCAGTCCCGTGCTACTTTCCGCCGTCAGATCTCGCAGTTTCTCGCCACGGACCACTATCACGGTCTGATGATCGATTTCGAATCCTTTCCGAAGAAAGCGCAACCCGGATACGTCAATCTCCTGAGCGAACTCTCCTCAGACCTGCACGCCAAAGGCATGAAGCTCTACGTCAGCGTCCAGGTGCGAAATGAGGATTTCGACTACAAAGCCATTTCGTCCGCAGCCGATGGCGTGGTCGTCATGAACTACGACGAGCATTTCCCCGGAGGCACGCCAGGCCCTGTGGCTTCGCAGGATTGGTTCACCGATAACCTGCAAGCCGCCTTGAAAGAGATTCCGAAAGAGAAGTTGATCATTGCTATAGGCAACTACGGCTACGACTGGGCTGAGAAGCCGAAAAAAGGGAAACTCCCTCCAGGAGAAGCGGACAAGAGCGTTTCGGTACAGGAGGCCTGGATCGGCTCGCGGGACTCCGAAGAAGACATCGACTTCGATGGCGACGCGCTCAATCCGCATTTTAGCTATCGCGATGATGACAACTTTCTCCACGATGTCTGGTTCCTCGACGCTGTTACCGCGCTGAACGAAATGCGTTCGGCCCAAACGCTCGGCATCCAAACCTTCGCACTGTGGAGACTTGGGGCTGAGGATCGCTCTATCTGGCGGGTCTGGGATATGCCTGGCGAAGCCAATGCCTCCGATCGTTTGAAAGACGTCCCGCCCGGCCAGGACGTCGACATGGAAGGCGAAGGGGAAATTCTCCACATTGAGGCCAAGCCCGCCGACGGCTCGCGCGATCTGACCATCGACAAGCGCACCGGCCTCATCGGTAACGAAGACTTCACAAGCCTTCCGGAACCGTACCGAGTAGCCCGGTACGGCGCCAGTAAGAACTTACTGGCGTTGACCTTCGATGACGGGCCCGATCCGGAGTGGACTCCGAAAATCCTCGACGTCCTCAAGCGCGAGGGCGCGCCAGGGACTTTCTTCCTCATCGGAATCCAGGCTGAGAAATTCAGCAGCTTAACGCAGCGCATCTATCGCGAGGACAACGGGATCGGGAACCACACCTTCACGCATCCTGATATCAGCTCGATCGGTAACGGATACATGAAGGTCGAACTCAATCTCACCGAGCAGCTCTTCGCCAGCCGTCTCGGCATCCGCACGACACTGTTCCGTCCGCCGTATTCGGTGGATGCCGAACCTGACACGGAAGACCAAGTGAAGCCGCTGGAACTGACCCAAAGCATGGGCTACGTGACCATCGGTAACAAGATCGACACAAAGGATTGGGAGGTCGATCCTGCGCTCTCGCCGAAACAGATCGCGGCGCGGGTGCTCGACCACTTGCCGCCTTGCCAGCCGAACGATCAGCAGTGCGGCAACATCATCCTGATGCACGATGGTGGGGGCAATCGGGATCGCACTCTTCTCGCGCTGCCGATGATCATCGATGGCGCGCGTGCTCGCGGATTCCAGTTCGTTCCCGTCTACCAGTTGATGGGCAAGACGAAGGCCGAAGTTATGCCGCCGCTTCCTCCGAACCAATTCTGGGCGGCGCGCCTGAACTGGATCGGCTTCTGGCTCTTTAGCGCTGTCATTACTGGCATAGCACTCATCTTCTTCCTCGGCGACATCCTCATGACCGGGCGCTTGGTTTCGGTGGGTGTGCTTGCCATTTATGACCGGCTGCGCTCGCACGTCTACGGAACGCCGGAAGAGATCGCCTCTTATCGGCCGCGCGTTGCGATTCTCATTCCTGCGTATAACGAGGAGAAGGTCATTGAGCGGACTATTCAGGGCGCTCTCGATTGCGACTATCCGAATATGTGCGTCATCGTGATCGACGACGGTTCCAAAGATCGTACCCTTGAGATCGCGCGTCGTACGTTCGCGCCAGAAATGGCCGATGGCAGAGTCCTGATCCTGACCAAGCCCAATGGAGGTAAAGCGGAGGCTCTTAACTACGGACTCGAACACATCGGCGATGCGGAACTCTTCGTCGGCATCGATGCCGACACGATCATCGCTCCCGACGCGATCGCGCGGATGGTTCCACACTTCCTGAACCCGAAAGTGGCGGCTGTGGCTGGAAACGCCAAGGTTGGCAATCGCGTCAATCTATGGACGCGTTGGCAAGCGCTCGAATACATCACCAGCCAGAACTTCGAGCGCCGCGCGCTGAACACGATGGGCGCTGTCAGCGTCGTTCCTGGCGCAATCGGAGCTTGGCGAGTCTCGGCGGTTCGCGAAGCGGGAGGTTATCACATCGATACGGTAGCAGAAGATGCCGATCTGACGATGGCGCTTCTGCGTAACGGATACCGTGTTGAATACGAGGATCTTGCGCTGGCCTTTACCGAAGCTCCAACGAGCGCCAATGCGCTCATGCGGCAACGCTTTCGCTGGTCGTTTGGAATCCTGCAAGCGGTGTTTAAGCACAAGGACGTCTTTGCACGCAAAGGTGTGTTGGGATGGATCGCACTTCCCAACATTCTGATCTTCCAGATACTGCTGCCGCTTCTCTCGCCGTTCATTGACGTCATGTTCGTCGTGGGCGTGATCTGGTATCGCATTCAACTCTATTTCCATCCGGACTCGACCGATCCAGCGAGCTTCCAGCGACTGCTGATCTTCTTCGGAGCGTTTCTGGTCATCGACTTCCTCGCTTCGGCGTTGGCCTTTGCTCTCGAGCGTCGTCAACCGGAAGCTCGCGAAGATGCTTGGTTACTGAGCCAAGTTTGGCTGCAGCGCTTTGCCTATCGGCAGGTCTTCTCGTTAGTTCTATTTCGTACTGTGAAGAGAGCGATTCAAGGTCGTCCTTTCGCATGGGACAAACTGGAGCGCACTGCAGCCGTAAACTACGTTCGAGCGGAACGCAAAGACTCGGTCAAGGTCTAGGCCGCTTTCGCGTCGGCGCGAAGCTTCTATGTCTAACGTCGTCCCTATTTGTCATCTTCTCCAGTTGACATCGTGAGCCTTCCAATGGGAGGGTAAGAATCGAGACCAAATCATGACTCGCACAATCATCGAACCCTTTCGCATCAAGAGCGTTGAACCGATTCGCCGAACGACTCGCGCGCAACGCGAAGACCTGCTGCGTGCTGCGCACTACAACCTGTTTCTACTGCGGGCGGACGATGTGCTGATCGATCTGCTCACGGATTCTGGAACTGGAGCAATGTCGACGCATCAATGGGCGGCGATGATGGAAGGCGACGAGAGTTACGCGGGAAGTCGCAGCTTCGATCAGTTCCGCGATTCGGTTCAGGATATCTTCGGATACAGTCACGTGATTCCGACGCATCAGGGACGCGCTGCGGAGCGCATTCTCTTCAGCGTGATGTGCAAGAAGGGCGATGTTGTTCCGAACAATACGCACTTCGACACGACGCGCGCGAACGTCGAGTTCGTGGGAGCGGAAGCGGTCGATCTGGTGATTGCGGAAGGCCGTCAGCCAAGCCTGAAGCATCCTTTCAAAGGCAACATGGACGTGAACGCGCTGGAAGCGTTGATCCAGAACACGGGCCGCGAACGCGTTCCGTTGGTCATGTTGACGGTTACGAATAATTCTGGTGGTGGTCAACCTGTCTCCATGGAAAACGTGAGAGCGGTGAGCAACGTTTGCAAGAAGCACAATATTCCGCTCTACTTCGACGCTTGCCGTTTTGCTGAAAATTCGTACTTCATCAAGCTGCGCGAAACTGGTTACGAAAACAAGTCGCCTAAAGAGATTGCGCAGGAGATGTTTTCCTACGGCGATGGTTGCACAATGTCGGCCAAGAAAGACGGGATGGCGAACATTGGCGGATTTCTCTGCACGAACGATGACGCGCTGGCGCAGCAGGAAAAAAATCTGCTCATTCTTACCGAGGGCTACACCACTTACGGAGGCCTGGCGGGGCGCGATCTGGAAGCGATTGCTGTCGGATTGCAGGAAGCGCTTCACAATGACTATCTCGAATACCGCATTGCGTCGACCGCGTATCTCGGCAACCACATTGCCGAGGCTGGAGTGCCGATCGTCCAACCGCCGGGCGGACATGCGGTCTACATCGATGCGCGGGCCTTCTTACCGCATATTGCGCCAGCACATTTCCCGGCGGTTGCGCTGGCTAACGAAATCTACCTTGAGGGTGGAATTCGGTCGGTGGAAATCGGGACGCTCATGTTCGGCAAAGAGGCGAAGATGGACTTGGTGCGTTTGGCGATTCCGCGGCGCGTTTATACGCAAAGCCATGTTGATTACGCGGTTGAGATCATCCTCGAAGTGTGGAGGAAGCGCGCGCACATTCAGCCGATGAAGCTCACGTATGAAGCTCCGTTTCTGCGGCACTTCACGGCGAAGCTGGAACCGGAACCGGTTGAAATGGCAAGCGGGGCGCGTCGCTGAGGGGCTCGTCGTTGGTCGTTCGTCGTTAGTCGTTCGCTATTCGTCGTTCGCTTGGCTGAGAAGGTTTCACGCGATGGAGTGTCCCGGTGAATTTGGCTTTACTACCCCCCCCTCCCCCTCCCCCCTCGATCTTTTAGAATCAGGGGTTTAGGAGTTTTGCTCCTTTCAGATCTTTGACCGTAAAGGACTTATAGCTAAAATATTCGCGAATAAGGACTTAACGGCAGCTGTCCGTGATCAGTTGTCAGTTCTCAGTGAGCCGACCACTCACCCCTTTTCTGCGTACTTCTTTATATGGTCGGGTGGGACCGGGCTTAAGTCAAGCCATTTCTTCCGGCTTGGGCACGCTGTCAGGCGAGGGGTTTCGCGAACAGGTACGCGTTACAATTCCCTCGCTATGAAAACAGCGTCTTTTTGTTCGAGGGTTTTTTTCTTCGTCTTTTTTCTCTTCCTGCTGGTGTTTCCGTTCTTCGCTGCGGCTCAGGGGCACGCGGCGGCTCCGGTTAAGGACGGAGAACTTCAATTCGCCAAGCTGGGGGCGTTCAAATTGGTGAATGGGCAGATAATCCTAGACTGCCGGATTGGGTACCGGACTTTCGGACATCTCAATCCTGAAAAATCGAATGCGATTCTTTTTCCGACGTGGGCTTCGGGAGTTTCGGAACAGCTTATGGGGCAGGCGGCGCCAGGAAAGCTGGCCGATCCTACAAAATACTTTGTCATTCTGGTCGACGCGCTGGCGAATGGAGTGTCTTCGTCTCCCTCGAACAGTCCGCAGCAACCACGGATGAAGTTTCCCATGATCACGATGCGCGACATGGTCAACAGCCAACATGAATTGCTGGGGCAACTGGGCATCCATCATCTCAAAGCTGTGATGGGGATTTCGATGGGGGGAATGCAGACTTTTCAGTGGCTCGTGTCGTATCCCGATTTTATGGATAAGGCGATTCCGATTGTCGGGTCGCCGCGGCTCGCTCCCTATGATCTAGTGCTGTGGCAGATGGAGATCGATGCGATTAAGAGCGACGCGTCCTGGAACAATGGCGACTACAAAGAGAATCCTGCGAAGCGTCTGTTCGCCGAGTTCGGGGTACTGATGGGGGAGACTCCGCAACGGCGGAACCGGGAACTCACGCGCGAGAGAGTCGCCGCGTTCCTCGACCGGGAAACACAGAAGCAGGCCATGGACGCGAACGATCACATACGGCAGATGGAAGCGATGATGTCGCTCGATGTCTCGGACAGATTCGGCGGGTCCGCACACCAAGGATCGATGGAGAAGGCGGCTGCTGCCGTTAAAGCGAAGGTGCTGGTGGTGATTGCGACTCACGATCACGTGGTTACTCCGGGACCGGCGCGAGAGTTCGCGAAGATGCTCGGCGCCGAGTTACTGGAACTCGACAGCGACTGTGGACACCAGTCTTCGGGGTGCGAGGAGGCGGCGATTCTGGGGAGGGCGATTCCGTTTCTGGGGAAGTAAATCACGTAGCGACGGACGCATTCGTCCGTCCGCTTTTCGCTGATCGTTGTTCGCTGTTCGCTGTTGGGGCTCGCGTGGAGGTGGGGCTGGTACCAGAGTCATCGTGGACTTTAAAGTTGGTTGCCAACCGTATCAACCTTTTGCCACGACTGTGGTGGCGTACGTCCCCCACATTTGTAAAAGACGCGAAAGCGTGGGACACCGGGCCCTCGGTCCTTACCGCGCTACCCGACGCGGCCAGCGATGGGCCCGTTAGGGCTAGCGCACCAGCACGGAGTACCAACAGGACCATACGCGGGAAGAAAACACCAAAAGTACGGCGTCAGACAACGGTTAGACATTTGCTGGGCAAACTCGGAGCGCTCTTCGATAATGTTGCCGCGCCAAATCTCTCGAATCGAGTCGTGCCTGACTTCTGGGACGACAGGACGGCTAGGAGGCGTGACAAATGTGGAGGCTACTAAGAGGCTAGTGATAACTCTCGTGATGTACATTTCGGCTCCCCTCCATTGCAATCTCAATCTCTTGGTCCGAAACGGGCTTGCCCTCGGCTACCTGCTCTGCCGTCACTTGATCGCCCTGAATCTTCAGCCTGAAGTGTTGCGTACGGGAGGTCTCGGACAACTTTAGCGCAATGCTCTTAGACGCAGGCATTCCAAATCCAGAAGCATTGTGAACCTCCCAATATTGCACCGAAACTGTTTCGGATTCCACAACTGGGTGGTCGAGTAATATCACGAAATTGAAGTTTCGGCTTTCAGGCATTGCGCTTGGATCGATGCCAACGGGCGCATATTGTGAATAGAAGTGGTCTGAACCGACATACTGATTCTTGCCTAAGTCGAGGAAAACTCCCTCGACTGCATAAAGCCTGGTTGAAGTGATTTGTACCTCGATGTATTTCACAAGGAAGAAACCAAGTAAGGCGGTAACAATGTACGCCGCAAAGGCTCCGGTTGCATTGACTGTTAGATTTTGAAGCGGCCCCGAGACCGTTACCTTTGCGTCAGGGAAAAGCCAAAAGATCAATATTGCAGGAATCAGAGGAAGGCAAACATAGACTGCATAGAGGAGAAATGAATACGTGACTGTTGGATTATCATGCACGATGACCATGCATTATGACTAAGTAGCCGAGTTTGTCAAGACAAAAATATCTAATTTCTGCAAAATCGTATGCAGCGGGACCAATCCCTGACTTAGTTCTGCGGCTGACCAGCGATTGCCTTACTCTGTCGCCGGCGAGAAATCTTCGCGTGAAGTTACAGAGCACTCTGTGAAGATATGTTCGCATGGTTGCTTCCACGCACGTGGTGGCTCCGTAGAGGGTGTTGCCGTTGTTGCTGAGCAACAGGCCTTCCGCGGACTTCTTTCTGGTAACCGTTAGGCTCGGAAAAGCGGATGCAAGACGGTTTCTTTGCCATCGGTGTAGTCGTAGTGGAGGGCGCAGGCGCAGTTGTCGTAGGAGGCTTCTCCTACGATGGAGCCGCTCGGGGTAACAACGAAATCGCCGGGCTGGATGCCTTTTGAGCCTCCGGGAAAGTTGTAGAGAAGAGTGTAGGTTTGCGACTGCGCGGGGCAGTCGAGGAGAGCGGTGGCGATCAATGCTGTGGCCAGGAGGGCGAGCGAAAATTGGCGTTGGAGACGGAAGGGAGCGAGAGGGTACGGCATGGTGAAACTCCTCGAGGATGAGGTCCCAAGGCTCGAAGCTTGCGAGGCAGGGGCGAGTCAGACGAGTGGGCCGGCATTGGGAGGCGGAAACAGGCGCGGAGGGTTGCCCAGCAGGGCCTGCGGGGCCTGGGCTTGGATATGACCCAGGTTAGCGCCCTGAAGAACGGGCACGAACCTGGGGCACCGGCACCGAGCAGTGTAAAATTGAAGGTTGCGATCACACGCGTTGATCAACCGCAGGTGATGCGCGCTAAATCTAGTGTTCCATTCTGAAAGGAATCTTTTATGGCTACCACGGAAGCGCCGCCGCGTCTGCAAGTTCGACTTCATCAAGCTCCGTTTAAGAATGAGGCGTTTGTCGATTTCACGCGAGAAGATAATGTCCGCAAAATGCGGTCTGCGATTGAAAAGGTGCGCGGGCAACTGGGGCGCGAATACGATCTCGTGATTGGCGGGAAGCGGATCAAGACGGGGGAGAAGATTCGGTCGATCAATCCGGCCAAGCCTTCGGAGGTGGTGGGCGTTCACCAGAAGGCGGGCAAGGAGCACGTGGAGCCGGCGGTGCAGGCAGCTCTTGCGGCGTTCACTCATTGGAGCCAGACGTCGGTGCAGGAGCGCGCGTCGTTGCTGTTTCGCGTGGCTGACGTGATGCGCGAGCGCAAGCTGGAATACATGGCGTGGCTGGTGTTCGAGGTGTCGAAGAACTGGCTGGAGGCGGACGCCGATATTTCGGAGACGATTGATTTTTGCGAGTACTATGCGCGCGAAGCGCTGCGGTTTGCGAAGGCGGAGCCGTCGGTGCAACTTCCGGGAGAGCGCGACACGCTGAGTTACATTCCGCTGGGCGTGGGAGCGGTGATTCCGCCGTGGAATTTTGCCTGCGCGATCATGGCGGGGATGACGCTGGCGTCGATTGTCAGCGGGAATACGGTGGTGTTGAAGCCGTCGAGCGATTCTCCGACGATTGCGGCGAAGTTTGTGGAGCTACTCGAAGAATGCGGGATGCCGGAAGGCGTGGTGAATTTCTGTCTGGGAGGCGGCGCGAGCTTTGGCGACGCGCTGGTGGCTCACGGGAAGATTCGCTATATCGCGTTCACGGGATCGCGCGAAGTGGGATTGCACATCAACCAGACGGCCGCGCAGCAGCAGAAGGGGCAGCTCTGGATCAAACGGACTGTGCTGGAGATGGGCGGGAAAGATGCGATCATCGTCGACGCCGATGCGGATATTGATTCGGCGGTGGAAGGCGTGGCGCAGGCGGCGTTCGGATTTCAGGGGCAGAAGTGCTCGGCGTGTTCGCGCGCGATTATCGATGAGCGGATTTACGACAAGTTTTTGGAGAAGCTGAAGCTGCGGGTCGAGAAGATCACGATTGGCGATCCAACGTTGAATCCGGGGATGGCGGCGGTGATTAATGAAGGTTCGATGAACGATATTCTGCGGTACATCGAAGTTGGGAAGAAAGACGGGCGTTTGATTACGGGAGGCGCGCGGGCGACCGATGCAGGCGAGGGATATTTCATACAGCCGACGGTGATCGCGGATATTCCGGCGAAGTCAACATTGGAGCAGGAAGAAATTTTTGGTCCGGTGCTGGCGGTGATCAAGTCGCGGAACTTCGATCATGCTCTGGAAATTGCGAATGACACGGAGTTCGGGCTGACGGGGGCGGTGTATTCTTCGTCGCGCGAGAAGCTGGATCGAGCGGTGCGGGAATTTCACGTTGGCAACTTGTATTTGAACCGCAAGTGTACGGGGGCGATGGTGGGCGCGCATCCGTTTGGCGGGTTCAATATGTCGGGGACGGATTCGAAATCTGGCGGGCCGGATTACTTGTATCTGTTCACGCAGGCGAAGAGCGTCGGGGAAAAGATCTAGCTGGCGAATCGTGCGGAGGGACGGGCGTGGTGCCCGTCCCCACACTAAAATCCATCCTCACACTTCATTTCTCATACCCATTGTGTTTCTCTTTTACACTCCCTCGTGCGTTTTAGCACTGCGATCATGGTTGCAGGACGCGCGCTGAAAGTTGAGCTTCGCCTTCCGCCGTTAATTTCTTTGCGGTCTCTTTGGCTTCGGAGATCTGACTGGCGTTGAGCTGTTTTTCGATGGCGCGCTGGAGGTCGGCGCCGCGGGGGTCGCCGGAGGTGGCGGCGGCGGTGATCCAGCTATCGGCAGTCACCAGATCTTTTCGAACGCCGCGTCCGTTGGCGTAGAGATAGGCGAGTTTGATGCGGGCTCCGGTTTGTCCCTGGGCGGCGGCTGGCTGGAAGAGACGGAAGGCCATGGCATCATCTTGGGGAACGCCTTCGCCACGGAGGTAGAGATCCGCGAGATTGTTTTGCGCGAGTGCATTGCCACGGTCGGCGGCGCTGCGATAGCAAGTCACGGCTGCGGCCATGTCTTTGGCGACGCCGAGACCGTTGTCATACATGTATCCCAGATTTGTTTCGGCGCCGGAGTCTCCGGCGTCGGCTCCAAGGCGGTAATAGCGGACGGCTTCGGCGGGATTGGCGGCGACGCCTTCTCCTTGCTGGTAGAGGATGCCGAGGTTGTAGTAGGCTCGCGCGTATTTCTGGTGAGCGGCCTCGAGGAGCCAGTGCAGGGCGGTTCCGTAATTTTGAGGAGTGCCCCAGCCGTTGATGTACATGACGGCCAGATTCACTTGAGCGGGGGCGTAGCCTTTGCGGGCGGATTGCTCGAACCATTGCAGTGCTTCGGCGGGAGAGTAGTCGGGGCCGATGGCGAGCATGGAGACCATCCCCATCTGATTTTGTTCGTAGATGTGGCCATGCTGGGCCAGGCTGCGAACCGTCCTGGGATCGCAGATGTGGGCGGATCCGAGGGGTTGCCGGGTAACGATTGCGAGACTGCACTCGTCTAAGCGGTTCATGGGATTTGAGTTGGGGTGGTCGGCGGCGGAAGAGGCTATTGCCAACCCCATCAGCGGTATGCCGAGGAAGGTCAATCTGCGAAGGCCTCTACCACGAAGGGCACGAAGGAACGCGAAGGAAATCGAGGCTCTTTGGGCACTGTTCTTTTTCATAATTCTCCTTCGACCGGGTAGCAACGATTGCTGCGACTTCTGATGCGACCTTGTGCATTCGTCTGAGCTTCGGGGTCGATGGGAGCAAAACTGCGCGTGGTGCGCGAATACCACAATGCAATCCATCTCATTTATGCGCACTTCGGAGGTCATCCATTAAAATGCTCATTACACGTGGGTTTGTGGAACATCTGGCCCGGGCAAACGTATATCAACTGGTGAGTGTGAGCGCCAAATGATGGACATCATTGGCTCGAATCGGCTGCGGTTCGGCGCGTATGAGGCCGATCTGCACACGCACGAGCTGTGGAAGCACGGGACGAGGATCAAGCTGGTTGGCCAGCCGTTCGAGATTCTTACGGTGTTGGTGAAGCGGCCGGGACAGTTGGTGACGCGGGAGGAACTTCGCGCGCAGTTGTGGCCGGGCGACACGTTTGTCGATTTCAACCACGGCCTGAATGCAGCGGTGAACAAACTACGCGACGCTTTGTGCGATTCGGCGGAAGATCCGAAGTATATCGAGACGCTGCCACGGCGCGGATATCGATTTATTGCGCAGGTGGAAAAGGTCGCTCCGGCTGGCGCGGGGGAATCGCGTCCGGAGGCGGTGAACGGGACGCTGATGCGGACGGCGCCTTCGGATCAGGCAGCGGCGACGATTCCTTCTGTAATGGAGGATCGGGAGTCGGGGCGTGTGGAGGAACAGCTGTTTGCGGTTGCGGCGAACGAGCCAGGACGGCGGCGCCAGGGTCTGCATTGGCTTCGTTTCGCGCTTCTGACGGCTTCCGTCGTCTTAGCTGCATGGCAGTTCGCGAATGTTCTGCATACATGGAAGGCGGACCGGGCAAAGCATGCAGCCGAGGCCGCTCCGCCAGGGATGCTGACTCCGCTCACGGGACTGGCTGACCGCACGAGCCAGGCCGCATTTTCGCCGGACGGGACACATGTGGCGTTTCACCGCGATAGCTTCGTGCCGGGGAATTCGGGGATCTGGATCAAACAAGTGGGCGGCGAAGAACTGGTTCAGCTCACGAGCAATGTGGGCGATCACCGGCCGGTGTGGTCACCCGATGGGCGGAATGTGGCGTTCTCGCGGTTGTCGGACGGAGGACGGGGGATCTATCAGGTTCCGGCTCATGGGGGCGAGGCGAAATTACTTTTTGAAACTCCGCTGGTGCAGTCGGAGATTGACTGGTCTCCTGACGGCGAGACAATTGCGTTTACATCACGGGGAAAACAGGGAAGGCCGGCGATTTTTCTGCTGAGCAACGAAAATCATTCGACCCGGCCGCTGACTGCGCCCGAGGAAGGGTTTGAAGATTGGGGTCCGGCATTTTCGCCCGACGGAAATGAGATTGCTTTCGTCCGCAGCGGCAGCATCATGGTCATGCCGGCGGAGGGCGGAGAACTGCGGCGCCTGACTCCGCAACCGGAGCGCGTTCAAGGTTCTCCGGCATGGGCGGCCGATGGAAAGTCGATTCTGTTCGCCGCTCAATCGGAGGGCGAGATGGGCGGCTTGTGGCGAGTTCCGGCTTCGGGGGGCGTGCCGGTGTTGATTCGGAAAGGCATGGTGTGGAATCCGGCCGCTTCGAAGAGAGGGTTCCGCTTGGCTTTCGAGTTGTTCAGCAGTGCGAGAAGCGTCGACCAGTTAGACCTCTATCCTCCAGGACAGAACGCGAGAAGTCTGCTGACGTCTGCGGGCGGCGAGAACGCGGGGCAGCAAATTTCTCCGGATGAGAGGAAGATCGCGTTTCAGTCGGACCGCACGGGCGCGTTGGACATTTGGGTATGCGACCGCAATGGACAGAACATGATTCAGTTGACGGCGATGGGAACGGCGGGCGCACCGCGCTGGTCGCCCAGCGGAAAAGAGATTGCTTTCGACGTGGGCCTTGGCCGTTACTGGGAGGAGGCGCGCTCGGTGTTTGTAGTGAATGCGGATGGAGGGACGGCGAGATCGCTGGTGCAGGATAACTTCAGCAACAACGTGCCGAGTTGGTCGAGCGATGGGAAATGGGTGTATTTTGCTTCGAATCGAACGGGCGACTGGCAAATCTGGAAGATCCCTGCGGCAGGCGGCGCTGTTGTGCAGGTTACGAAACAAGGTGGCTTCGCCTCGAGGGAGTCATCCGACGGGCAGTATCTTTATTACGCCAAGCATAACTACGAAAATCCGGAAATCTGGCGAGTGCCGGTTGCTGGAGGCGAGGAGACGCCGATTTATCCGGGCGCGCGTCCGCTCGACTGGGGTGCGTGGACGCTAGTCGATCATGGATTGTTGTTCGTGGCACTGGATGAGGCGGGCATGGATCGCATCCCTATTATTAAGCTCTACGACTTCTCGAAGCAATCGGTTCGTAATCTTG
The DNA here is from genome assembly GCA_963846085.1 of uncultured Acidobacteriaceae bacterium. Classification (GTDB taxonomy): domain Bacteria; phylum Acidobacteriota; class Terriglobia; order Terriglobales; family Acidobacteriaceae; genus Acidiflorens. Next base: position 685,943 of record CAWJUN010000002.1, read on the forward strand.
CGTCTCTGGAGAAGCCTCCTTTCTGGGTAACTGCGAGCGGTGATGGTAAGTCGGTGCTATTTGATCAGGCGGGAGAAGAAGAAAGTCACATCATGTTAGTGGAAAACTTCCGGTAACTCGTGTCACCGCCGATAACCCGAAAGCATGTTATAGTTTCGGGCCATGCTGAGAGTATGTGATCAGGTGCTTGTTGGCAAAACTGGAGGCGATCGCGGACGTCCCTCAGTGGCTGAGGCCGATCGTGCGGCGGGTGCTGGCGGCATGGCTGAAGCCATGCCCTTTCAAGGCTTTCCGTGGACCAAGGTTCTGTTCGCGCGATATACAGTGAGTCTGGTCTGCGCGTTGGCAGTGCAGTTGTTTGTCACGTCAGCGCTAGCGCAAGATGTTCACCGCGAGATTGTCGTGGATGAGCGTGAGACTGCGCCGCACTTTCATGCCAAGACGCTGGCGGGCGAGCAATTCACCAATGAGTCCACGAAAGGCAAGGTGGTGCTCTTTCAGTTCTGGACGACGTGGTGCCCGTACTGTAAGGGAGAAGAAGGTGTGGTGAACGATCTCACCACGGAATTTGCCGACAAGGGACTGGTCGTGATTGCGGTCGACGTGGCCGAATCGAAGAAGGTCGTACAGCAATATTTGAAGGACCATCCGCGGAAGTGTCACATCGTGATGACTGGCGATACGAATCTTGCCGCCATGTATGCCGCGAACCGGTATCCGATTTACGTGGTGGTGGATCGCGACGGAAAGATCGTGGATACACAACACGGATCGGGAGGCGAGAGATCGCTGCGGCGGTTGCTGGGGCGAGCGGGACTGCAGTCGAAGGAGTCGGAGTAGGGTTGGTTCGCGAGCTTTGGCGAGGCTGGTAATTCCGCGTAAAAATTAAAAAGGCCGCCAGCGGGCGGCCTTCGGTATTTTCAGAGAAACAGATTTAGTTACTGATACTGGGGCTTGGCGCCGATTGTGGGATCGCGGCTGCGGCAGTCGCGGCTGCGGCTTCGTTCAAGATGCGGTGGTGGATGGTAAAGAGCGCCAGTTCGAGGCGGTCAGAAACGCCGATTTTGTCGTAGACATTGCGCAGGTAGTTTTTGATGACTTGTTCGGTCGTACCCAACTGCGTGGCAATTTCTTTGTTCTTGTATCCCTGGACGATGAGGGCGACAATGCGCAGTTCTTTGGCAGTCAAGCGGTCGCGGACGCGCAATCCGACCATATCGTTTTCGGTCAACTCGCTGGGCACGGCCATATCCTGGACCCAGTTTTCGCCGCGGGCAATTTTGCGGACGCAGTCGACGAGCGCGGGGCTGGTGACATTGCGATAGACGACGCCATGCGCTCCTGCGGCCATGTAGCGTTGCGCGCTTTCGCCGGTGTCGGCGAGGACGACTACTCTCGTCTTGTTTTTGTTGGCGGCGGAGAGCACCGAGTTGAAGTCGGAGTGGAATCCTCCGGCAATAATGAGAACGGCAGCGCGAAACTTGTCGAGAGCCATGAACATCTGCTCGGAAGTTTGTGCCTGCGCGACAATACGCATCTCGTCTTCTACGGCTAATACTTTGGCGATACCAGCGCGAAAAATCGCCTGATTGTCGGCCAGTATGAGTTTCAGCATCGGTCGCTCCCGGTTAACTGTTTCGAACGAATTCGTAAGAATCGATTACGCAAGCGACGCCCCGGTTATCTCCGGACCCGGCGCTGGCAGGCTCATCGGTCCGCACCACGCGGCCTCGGCATTGAATGACGACATCGTCTTTTCCGCCGGTGACCTCTGGCGGCAAAGTAATTTCAAACTCTACAGGTGAGCCGACTTCCAATGAGGCGTCGGCGCGGATGTAAACTCCAGCGGCGCTAAGATCGCCGGTCATGCCATTGAGAGTTTCACCCGCCGTATCTTCCTTATGAATCTTGATCGGCAGATGCAGCGGAAACCTTTTCCCGGTACGTGCTTCGGACACGATGCCTCCTCTGCCCATGCTCTGTGATGCAAAAGAAAAGCTGAAACCCACGCAATTTCCAGCCCAAAGCCTGATGAGCAGCTAACGGCGTTATATCACGGAAACACGTCCCAAAAGAAGGGGCAGGTTACCTACGTAACACTAGTAGGAACTAGAGACCTCCTCGGACGAGTTGATCGTCAGAGCCGTTGAATCCGGCGCAATGTAGGGGGAAAACCGACATTTTTCGTTACAAACCGGGTGATTGGACGTTGCAACCGGGCGCCTTCGGCGCAATGCGGGGCGTTTTTTCCGTTCTTCAGAAGATTTCTGAACACAGCGCGGTCAGAGGCGGTCTTCTGTGGTGAGGGCGTGAACGAGGGCCGGCAAACGATGTTGGAAGAGGCAATTTTGAGCGAGACCGCCGGCGTCGGGTCGAAAGAATGTGTGCCGAAAGTATCTGCGGTGACGGAACGCGTGGCGGACGATTTGGCGCGAAGCCGGGACGAACTCTTGGAGGAACTTGTCAAGCAACACGCGCGACTGATCTATCGCATCGCGTTTGCGGTTTTGCGCGGACATCCCGACGCTGAAGATGCCACACAGGAGACGTTTCTGCGGGTGATGCGGTACGGGCACAGGTTGGAGGCGGTGGAAAATCCAAAGACGTGGCTGGCGCGGATCGCGTGGCGGGTTGCCGTCGACCGCAGCGGAACGCGGAGGCGACGTCAGGAAGTGGAACTTGATGAGGAGATGCCAGAGGAGAAGTCTGGCGAGCCGTCAGCGTACGAGATGGTGCGCGGTTCGCAGGTGAGTGGGTGGCTGGAGAAACTGATCGCTGCGCTGCCAAGGAAACTACGCGAGCCGTTGATACTTTCGACGTTGGAAGAGATGTCTCCGGCGGAGGTTGCGGCGACGCTGGGAATCAGCGAGGCGGCTGTGCGGTCGCGTGTGTTTCGAGCGCGGCGACTGCTTCAGGAAAGAATGACGGCGCAGGGGGAAAAGAGGTAGGGGAGGCTCGATGGAAGATCAAGATCAAGACCAAAGTCACGATCAGAACGCGCGGAGTACGGGGTGGAAGGGCGGGGAGGTGAGCGGTGAACTGGAGGCGGCGCTTGCGCTGTACGCGTCGGTTGCGCCGCGGGACGGACTCGAGCAAAGAGTATTGGCTAATCTGCGGGGAGAGCGAGAAGCCGATCGAGGAGGATGGTCCCGTTGGTGGCTGGCGGGGACATCGGTTGCGGTGGCTATGGTCGTGGTGATGGTTGGAGCGCGCATCGTTTTGAGGAAAGCGCCTGATCCGACGGTAGTCGCTGTATCCCCCGGGGTGCCTCCGCAGATTCGAGCGTTGCCGCATGAGGACATCGATGCGCACTTCCCAAAGACGCTGATGGAGAAGCCGGCTGAACGTCCAAAGCCGGTGGGCAGAGAAAAGGGCTCGCGGGTGCACGGGCCGGTGGAGCAGTCTGTAATTCCTGCGGCGCAGCCGAAACTGGAGCAGTTTCCGTCGCCACAGCCTTTGAGCGAGCAGGAGAAGATTCTGGCGAGCTACGTGGAGAGGTATCCGGAGACAGCGGAGTTGGTCGCGAAGGCTCGAGCGGCGGAGAGTCTAAAAGATAGTTTGGAGGAAGCGGCGGAGGCGTTGCAGCGGAGTTCTGAATAGAAGTTCGGGGAGTGAAGCAATTTTTGTTTGGCGAGAGCAATTTATTTCGAGGAGAAGGCAATGACAAAAGCAGGGATGATAAGGGCGTTTGCGTTAAGCGTACTGGTGGTAACGTTCGCCGTCGGCGTGGGTAGGATGGAGGCGCAGTCCTCGGAGACGCCGAAGGCCACGGCACAGGATTCGCCCAAACTGGTGGAAGCGTACCGGCTCGATTTCTCGATCAACGAGTTGGAGGATGGGAAGAAGATCAACACAAGGCAGTATTCGATGAACCTGAACGGGAACGACTCGAACGAGCTCAAGATTGGGACGCGCGTTCCGCTCGAAGGCAAGGAAGGACAATTTGAATATATTGACGTTGGCACCAACATTTCGGCCCGCATGCAATCGCGCAACGGACAGGTCGAGGTGTTCGTCCATGCCGAAATGAGCAATTTTGCGGTGCCGGAACAAGCGCAGGGGCACGATACTCATCCTGTTATACGGCAACTTAAAATTAGTGGCAGTACTTTGGCGGTGTTGGGGAAGCCGATGATTATTGGAAGTGTTGACGATCCCAACTCGAAGCGCCAATTTCAAGTCGAAGTGACCGTGAACAAACTTCGATAATTGCCCAATACCGATGCTCTCTACGGCAAGCGAAAGACGTATTAGGATGGTGGCCGGCGGGAGGAGCGGTGGTTGTCGTGCTGATCGGGGTTTCGGGTGCGGGAAAGACGACTGTGGGGAAACTCCTGTCCCGACAAGTGGGATGGGAGTTTGCCGATGCGGACGACTATCATTCCGCGGCGAACATCCAGAAGATGACGAATGGAATTCCGCTGACCGACGCCGAGCGCGCGCCATGGCTGGAAACTTTGCGCGGGCTGATTGGGAGATGGATCGCGGAAGGGAAGAGCGCGGTGCTGGCATGCTCGGCGCTGAAACGAGAGTATCGGGAAATTCTGCGAACAGGCCCGGAAGTTAAGTTTGTCTATCTAAAAGGAAGCCCAGAGCTTTTGCATGAACGTATGCATTCTCGTGTAGGGCATTTTATGACAGAGAAGATGCTGGAGAGCCAGTTGGCGACACTCGAAGAGCCGGACGATGCTGTTGTTGTCGATGTGGATCGATCGCCGGAAGAAATTGTTGCACAAATCCGGGCGAGTTTGGCGATTTTTTAAGGCTGGCTGAAGAAGTTCGTCGTGCGAGCTCAGCCCCTAAAAGGGGCGTCTGAGCGGAAGCGGATTTCGGTATCGCTGAAGCGATACCCTGATACGAATCGTTCTGGAGTCCCTCCGATATAGGAATCGTGCTCGGAATCTCCTGCGAGTTAGGAATCGTTCCCAGAATTGGGATCCGACCTGCAAACAATACTGTAGATCGTACGGCGGCGGCATCATATAAACTTGCGTCTCACCTCGGTGGCGGAGGTGAAATCGTCGCAGGAGGCTTTGAGTTTGCCGATCAACCGGGACGCGCTTTGGTACAAGGACGCCGTCATCTATCAGGTTCACGTCCGGACTTTCTGCGACAGTAATGGCGATGGGATCGGCGATTTTCAGGGGCTGGAACAAAAACTTGACTACGTGCTGGAACTGGGCGCGAACGCGATCTGGCTGATGCCGTTTTTTCCGTCGCCCTTGCGCGATGATGGCTACGACATCGCCGACTACCACTCGGTGCATCCCAGCTACGGGACACTTGATGATTTTCGCAAACTGCTCGCGTCGGCCCACGACCGCGGCATTCGCATCATCATCGAGTTGGTGTCAAATCACACATCCGATCAACATCCCTGGTTTCAGGAGTCGCGCAGTTCACGGGATAATCCGCGGCGCGACTGGTATGTGTGGAGCGACACGGACGTTCCTTATAAGGGTGCCCGCATTATTTTTCTCGATACGGAAAAATCGAATTGGGCGTGGGATCCGATTTCGAAGGCGTTTTACTGGCACCGATTTTTCAGTCATCAGCCGGACTTGAATTATGACAATCCCGCGGTGCGCGAGCAGATGTGGGAGGTGATGAAGTTCTGGCTGGAGATGGGAGTAGACGCGTTCCGGTTGGATGCCGTTCCGTATCTCGTGGAACGGGAGGGAACGAATTGCGAAAATCTGCCGGAGACGCACGCGGTGCTCAAGGAATTGCGCCGCAAAATGGATGAAAGTTTCCCGGGCAGAATGCTTCTTGCCGAGGCCAATCAGTGGCCGGCCGATCTGCGGCCTTATTTTGGAGACTCCGACGAATTTCACATGGCGTTTCATTTTCCGCTCATGCCAAGAATGTTTATGGGAGTGAAACTGGAAGACCGCAAGCCGATTACGGAGATTCTCCAGCAGACGCCGCAGATTCCGCCTACTTGCCAGTGGTCGCTGTTTCTCCGCAATCATGATGAGCTCACGCTCGAAATGGTGACGGACCTGGAGCGCGATTACATGTACGACACGTATGCCGAGAGCAAGATGATGCGGCTGAACCTTGGGATACGGAGGCGGCTGGCGCCGTTGCTTTCGAATGATCGAAGGCGAATCGAGTTGATGAATGGAATGCTGATGTCATTGCCGGGCACTCCCATTATTTATTACGGCGACGAGATTGGGATGGGCGACAACATTAATTTGGGCGATCGCAATGGGGTGCGGACGCCGATGCAGTGGAACGGGGGAGTGAATGCGGGATTTTCTGCGGCGCCGCAGGAGCGTTTGTATGCGCCGCTCATTCAGGATCCGGTGTATGGATATCCGGCGGTGAATGTGTTGTCGCAAGAGGCGAGCGAACACTCGTTGCTGAACTGGATGAAGAGCATTATTCGTGTGCGCGCTTCGAGTGCGGTTTTCGGACGAGGAGCGATTGAATTTTTGTATCCGGCGAACCATCGTATTCTGGCCTATGTGCGGCGATACGAGAAAGAAGCGGTGCTGGTGGTAAATAATCTTTCGAGCTCTGCGCAAGCTGTGGAGCTGGATTTACGGGCGTATAAGGGGAGTATTCCGATTGAAATGTTTGGCGGGAATATGTTTCCGCGGGTCGGGGAGCTTCCTTACTTGCTGACGCTGGGGGCTTACCAGTTTTACTGGTTCCGGTTACGACGGATCTGAGCGGGCTTATGAGTAGTAAGTGCAAGTGGCGCGCGGCGGGCTTTTTGAACGGAGAGGAACTTGGCAGAGGAGAGTTTTCTTACTGACGATTTTCTTCGTCAGTTGATCAACGTCGGCGAGGTTGACATCCTGGTTGGCTTGCCGACGCACAATAATGCCAAGACGATCGGATCGATCGTCAGCACCATTCAGAGCGGCTTGCTGCGCGGCTTTCCGCGGGAGCGGGCGGTAATCATCAACGTTGATGCCGGGTCGCGCGACGGAACGCCGGAATTGGTTACAGGCATTTCGATCGATGACATGCGGCCTGGATCGAATTTGAATGCGCTGCGCACGCTGCACTCGATCACGACCGATTGCGACCACAACGCGGAGCACGGGATCGCGTTTCGGACCATTCTGGCCGCTGCCGAATTGCTCCGTGCTAAAGCCTGCGTGTTGATGTCACCCGAGTCCGCGAATATTGAGCCGGCATGGCTCACTACACTTCTGCGTCCCGTTTATAGTGACGGATTTGATCTCGTGGCCCCGACTTACTGCCGGCAGAAGTTTGATGGCTTGCTTGTGAGCAATCTGCTCTATCCGATGGCGCGGGCTCTGTACGGGGCCAAAGTCCGCGAGCCGTATTCGACGGAGTTCGGATTCTCGGGACGTCTGGCCACGCAATTTCTGGCGCAGAATCGTTGGGATGATGGCGCGGGCGCCGAACTACGTTTGACCTTGGCGGCGATCACCGGGAAGTACCGGATCTGCCAGTCGTATCTGGGAGAGAAAGTTCATATTGAGCGGCGTGCGGGCGATCTCGTGCCCGTGCTGCGGGAAACCGTAGGCGCGCTCTTCTCTGCGCTGGAGCCGGATTTTCCGGTTTGGAGCGCGGTCAGCGGGTCCCAAGCCGTCTTAACGAACGAGACTGAGCACGAACCGTGCCAGGGCTCGTTGCGAGTAAACCGGAAACGACTGCGCGAGATGTTTGCGAACGGCGTGAAGGAGTTGGAATCCGTATTTCAGTCTATTCTCGTTCCCGGTACTTTGGCGGATCTCCAACGAGTCGCCCTGCTGGGAGAAGAGGAGTTCGAGTATCCAGCGGAGTTGTGGGTTAGGACGGTTTATGAATTTGCGGTGTCGTACCGCAAATCGGTGATCAATCGCGACCATATTATTCAGGCGATGGCGCCGCTGTTTCGTGGAAGGGCATTCACCTTTATTACCGAGAATCGGAACGCTTCCGCCGCTGACGTCGAGAACAACATTGAAGACCTGTGCCTTGAATTCGAGCGTTTGAAACCTTATCTGCAGCAGATGTGGAGTGTTTAGAGAGTGAGGCAAATATGCGGGAAATGATCGTCGGCGAATTAACGCAGGCCATGCACGAACTGGCGCGCGGGTTTGCGCACTTCCTTCCTCGCTTTATTGTGATGGTGATCATCGCGTTCGTGGGCTGGCTGATCGCCTACATTGTGAAAGTGGTTCTGCGCAGCATTCTGAGACTGGTCCGCTTTGACAAGCTTTCAGAAAACGCGGGCGCGTCGCAATTGTTGAGCAAGGCAGCGCTGCCGTCGGCGTCCGAAATGGTAAGCCGTTTCGGTTATTGGGTCGCATGGCTTGGTTTCATTCTGCTCGGGGTGAGCGTGCTCGGTATCTTTGGGCTGCAGGAGCAAGTCGCCCGTTTCTTCTTTTTCCTGCCGCGCCTGGTCGTAGCCATGTTCATTCTGTTTTTCGGCTTACTGGCTGCCAGCTTCTTTTCACGTGCGACGCTGTTGGCAGCGGTTAACGCCAATGTTCCTTCGCCCCGGTTGTTGAGCCTTTCGGTTCGGAGCATCATCATCGTTTTCGTTTTGTCGATATTTTTTGAAGAGTTGGGCATCGCCGAACAAACTATGCTGCTGGCGTTTGGAATTGCCTTTGGCGCGCTCATGCTTGGGTTGGCGATTGCTTTCGGGATCGGTGGGAAAGATTTGGCGCAGAGTTTTTTGGAGAGAAGAATGATTCGCGGCAAGAAGCTCGAGAACAACGACGACGATTTGTCGCCGCTGTAGCGCCGATGCTCTAAACCGATTATCAGGTTAGATGATCGAAAACGTTTAGAACCCAGGTTAGTGCCCTGAAGAACGGGCACGAACCTGGGGCACCGACCTAAAACTACTAGACCGCTTCTTTCAAGTCGTCTCTTCCCGCGGCGGTGCCGATGGTGCAGGTGCTGCAATCGATCGCAGCTTCGCGGCGGCGTTCGCGGAGACGAGCCTGGAAGGTGTCGTATCGGGGGCTGATGCCGGACGCGTTGCTGCCGATCTGGACGGAATCCTGACCGGCAGGAACGATGCGGCCGGTTGAAATGCTGGCCGCTCGAAGAGAGGCTTCGTCAAGTCCCGCATTGCCGGTCACACCGCGTGGCCGGATGCCGGCAGCTTCAGCGGAAGACCGATTGCCCTCCATTTGCTGGGTGGTTGGGGTGATGTTTCGATCCGTGCCATCGCGGTGCATCACGGGGCCGGTGTCCCATTTGGAACGGTAGCGGCCTTCGTAGTCGGCCCAAGTGCGCTCCGATTCGAGATCTTTGGGGTTGTAAGGCGGAAAACTCTCGACCTGCTGTTTCGTCAAGGTCGAGGCGAAGTCATTCTCGTGTTTGGGCGAGGCCTGAATGCGATTAATGGGCACGAGAAAATCTTTCGTTTTCAGCCAGCCGCCGGTGTCAACCACAACGTAGCCGATGTTTCCGGTTGCGTGATCAAAGATGACATCGTCAATCTTGCCCAGCTTTTCATCGTCTTGTCCGTAAAGACTGCTTCCGCGTATGTCGTCGGCTGCTTCGGCGAACTGAAAATTCCCTAAACGTCCGTAATGCGCCATTGCTGTTCCTCCTTACAAGAATTCGATAGCCTGTGGAACCTCGTCTTAGATGCCACAAACGGTCCAGCCGTCCACGGCGAAACTCGGCGTAAATCGGCAGAGGCGGTGAGAGTCAGTACGGCCGTGTATGCTGTGGGTGTTAGACGCGCGACGCTGTTCAGATCTCACTTTCGCCCTAGATGGCAAAACACGCAGCGAAGAGGTTGAGCCGGATTCATGCTGATCGATCCAGACCGTCTGTTCCCGCCTGATCCGGGGTCGCGGCAGATTGCCAAAACGCTCTATGAGAGCGTGCGAACGTTGCCCATTGTCAGCCCCCATGGGCATACGCAGGCGTCGTGGTTCGCGAAGAACGAATCGTTTCCGGGGCCGACGGAACTGCTGGTACAGCCCGATCACTACATCTTTCGGATGCTTTACAGCCAAGGTGTGTCGCTGGACGATCTCGAAATCGGGCACGCGCCGCCGCAGGACGCGCGGAAGGTCTGGCGCATTTTCGCGAGGCATTACTATCTGTTTCGAGGGACGCCGACGCGGCTGTGGCTGGACTTAGTCTTCCAGGAACTTTTTGGGCTTGATGAACGGTTGTCGGAAGAGAACGCGGATCTTTATTTCGATTCGATTGTGGAAAAATTGCAAGGGCCGGATTTTCTGCCACGCGCGCTCTACCGGCGCTTCAATCTGGAAGTGCTGGCGACGACGGATTCTCCGCTGGATTCGCTGGGCGATCACAAGGCAATTCGCGAATCAGGCTGGAAGGGACGAATTCTCCCCACTTTTCGTCCGGATGGAGTTGTGGATCCTGAATTCGCTGGATTTGCTGAAAATATCAAGGAACTTGGCGAGCAGACTTCGGAAAACACAGCAACGTGGTCCGGCTATTTGCAGGCGCTGCGGGGAACACGAATTCGATTCCGCGAGATGGGCTGTACCGCAACCGACCATGGGCATCCGACGACGCGGACGGCGAATCTCTCGACCGGCGCTGCGACCGAGTTATTTAGCCGCGTTGTTAAAGGCGAAGCTGACTCCGAGCAACAGGAACTATTTCGCGCGCAAATGTTGACGGAGATGGCGCGCATGAGCCTCGATGACGGGCTCGTGATGCAGATTCATCCGGGCAGCGCGCGGAACCACAATCGCAAGCTCTACGAGCGCTATGGCAGGGACGTGGGCGGCGACATTCCGATGGCGACGAATTATGTGGAGGCGCTGCGCCCGTTGCTGGATGAATTTGGCAACGAGCCGAAGCTCACTATTATTCTCTTCACGCTCGACGAGTCAGCCTATAGCCGGGAGCTGGCGCCGCTGGCGGGGCACTATCCTTGTCTGCGGCTGGGACCGCCGTGGTGGTTCCATGATAGTCCGGAGGGGATGATGCGCTTTCGCGAACAGGTGACGGAGACGGCCGGTTTTTACAACACCGTGGGTTTCAACGACGATACCCGCGCCTTCCTCTCGATTCCGGCGCGGCATGATGTGGCGCGGCGAGTGGATTGCTCGTTCCTGGCGAGGCTGGTCGCCGAACATCGTCTGGACGAAGACGAGGCGCTCGAGGTGGCGCGCGAGCTGGCTTACGGCTTGGCTAAAAAGGCGTACAGGCTCTAAGCGGATTGCGGTTCGCCTACGAATACGAGAAAGAAAACAGCGAATGCCAACTGATATTTTCAGCCTCGAAACCAAAACCGCCGTCGTGGTGGGAGGCACTACGGGGATCGGGCGGGTGTTGAGCCTGGGCCTCGCGGACGCGGGAGCGGATGTCATCGCCTCGGCGCGCGGCCAGGAGCAAGTCGACGAAACGGCTTTGGAAATCGAGAGGCGGGGGCGGCGGACTTTGCGCCTGTGTTCGGATGTCCGCAAGCGCGATTCGCTGGCAGCGCTCTCGGAGGCGGTGCTTGAGCGGTTCGGGAAAGTTGACATCCTGATCAACTGCGCCGGCACGATCAAGCGCGCCCCTACGCTGACTCTGGCGGAAGAGGAGTGGACGGAGATCCTAGACACAAATCTAACGGGGGCACTGCGCGCTTGTCAGATTTTTGGCGCCCACATGCTGCAGCGGGGCCGGGGGCGGATCATCAACATTGCCTCGCTCAACAGCTTCGTTGCACTGAGCGAGGTTACGGCTTACGCGGCCAGCAAGGCGGCGGTCGTCTCGCTCACACGGTCTCTTGCCGTGGAATGGTCGAAGAACGGCGTGACGGTGAACGCGATCGCGCCCGGGGTTTTCCATACAGCTATGAATGCAAATCTGCTCGACAATACACCGCGCGGACATGAGTTGCTGATGCGCACGCCGATGGCACGTTTCGGCAAGAACGAGGAGCTTGTCGGAGCGGCGGTCTATATGGCGTCGGATGCCGCATCGTTCGTGACGGGCCAAACTCTGGTCGTTGATGGCGGCTTTCTCGCCAGCGGCGTTAACCAGTAGGATCACGCATCGAAATTCAAGTGGACCTAAAATAATCGCCAACGGGATGTCACTCCAGTGGGAGGCACGGGTTATGCGGTTCACACGGCGCAGAATGCTGGCGGGGCTGGGGTTGGCGGGGTTGGGCGCGGCAGTTCCTTCTCTGGATTTCGCGCGGCAGGGCGCGTCTGCATCACGGGAATTGATGTTGGCCGATTCCGGCGGGTGTCCATTTCGGTTGTCGGTAATCAACGACGAAATCACGCAGGACTTCGAAAAGGCATGCCAGATCGTTGCGGTCGACTTCGGGCTGCGGTGGATCGAACTGCGTTCGATGTGGGATAAGAACGTAACAGAGCTCTTCTCCGAGACAAATCGAGGATGCTCGCAAGATTTTGCGGGAACACAAACTGCGTGTGACGGATATTGCGAGCCCGCTGTTCAAGACAGATTGGCCGGGGGCTCCGCGTTCTCCGCAGAGCGAAACGCGCGATCAATTTCACGCGGATTTCGATGCTGCGCGCAAGATAAGCTGCTGGATCGTTGCATCGCGCTTTGCAAGTCTTTCGAGACCGATCGAATTCGCTGCTTTGATTTCTGGCGACTGGATGATCCGAAGCCGTATCGGGCCGCGATCAACGCGAAACTTCGACAAGCGGCCGAGCGCTGCGCGAAAGAGGATCTGATTTTGCTTCTGGAAAATGAGATGTCGTGCAACACAGCGACTGGGGAAGAGGCGGCTGTTATTTTGCGAGCGATTCCGAACCGGAATTTCATGCTGAACTGGGATCCGGGGAATGCGGCTGCGGTGGGGAGCACGCCGTATCCGACGGGCTATGACTTGTTGCCGAAAGAGCGGATCGGGCATTGCCATTGCAAGGATGTGGTGCGCAAGGCTGACCACACGTACGACTGGGCTCCGGTTGGCAGCGGAATTGTCGATTGGGTTGGGCAGTTGCAAGCGCTGCGGCGGGACGGCTTTCACTATGGACTGAGCCTGGAGACGCACTGGCGGGGGGCGGGGACGCCAGAGGCGTCGACACGGGTCAGCATGGATGGGCTGAGGAAGACTTTGGCGAAGGCGGGAATCGCTTGCTGAGAGGGGATCTCCGGACATCTTTGGTATCGGGTGCGGCAAAAGTTATTTGGACGGAACGAGACCTCAGCGCCTAAAGGCGCGGTCAAAGCGAAGTTGGTATCGCAGCGCTGAAAGCGCTGCGCCACCCAAAAACAAACGCAACTGGTTCACCGACGGAGACGAACGATGATCACGAGACGCGACTTTCTGGATGCACTGGCGGTTGGAGCGGCTGGACTTGCGGTCGGAAGTTCTGCCAAGAGCTATGGGCAGATCATGGGGTCGAATGAGCGGCTGAACTTTGCCGTTATTGGACTGAACAGCCGCGCTTACGCCCATCTCTCGTCTTTGAATGCGAACCGGAGCGCTGCACGTATTTCACATGTTTGCGATGTGGACGGGAGAATCCTGGGTAAATTTGCGGACGCCACGCAACGAGCGATGGGCGAAGCACCCGCCGCGGATAGAGACTTTCGCAAGATTCTTGAGCAAAAGGATGTGGACGCCGTCACCATTGCCACACCCGATCATTGGCACGCGCCGATGGCGATTGCGGCATTGCAGGCGGGGAAGCACGTTTACGTGGAGAAGCCGTGCAGCCATAATCCGGCGGAAGGCGCCATGCTGGTGCGAGGCGCAGCAGAAATATGGACAGCTCGTGCAGATGGGGACGCAGCAGCGCTCTTCTCCGCACACGATCGAGATCGTGGAAAAAATTCACCAAGGAATGATCGGGAGACCGTACTTTGCCAAATGCTGGTACGTGAATACGAGGAAGTCGATCGGTGTGGGCAAAGAGGCGGCGGTTCCGTCGCAGCTTGATTGGGATCTTTGGCAAGGGCCGGCGCCGCGCCGTCCGTATAAAGACAACGTGCATCCTTACAACTGGCACTGGTTCAAAATTTATGGCACGGGAGAGACGCTGAACAACGGTACGCACGAAGTGGATGTTTGCCGCTGGGCGCTGGGGGTGGATTATCCGAAGCGCGTGACTTCTTCAGGAGGCCGCTACCAGTTCAAAGACGATTGGCAGTTCTATGACACGCTGGTGACGAGCTTTCGAATACGACGACGCGATGATGACGTGGGAAGGGAAGAGTTGTCAGGGGATGAAGTATTACGGCCGCGATCGCGGTTCGACGATCATGGGAACCAACGGCACGGTGCTGGTCGACCGCGATGGCTACGAAGTTTACGATCTCAAGGGGAAAAGACGAACGAGTTCAAAGTTGGCAGTTCCACATCGTCATCGGACCTGATTGGCAGCGATTCGATGACAGACGCGCACTTTGCGAATTTTATTGCCGGAATTCGCAAAGGAGAGAAACTGAATGCTCCCATCGCGGTTGGGAATGTTGCGGTGACGATGCTGCAGCTTTCGAACATCGCATGGGAGACAAATCGCGAACTGCATCTGGATACGAAGGACGGAAAGATTCAGGGCGATCCGGATGCGATGAAGCTGTGGGAGCGGGAATACGAGAAGGGATGGGCGCCGCATGTCTAGGCTACGCGAGTTTCTCGCGCCGCGAGTTTGTGCGGTCGAGTGCGGTGATTGCGGCTGCAACGGTCGTTACGCCGAGCGGACACAGGGCGCAGGCGCATGACCGGGCCGCCAGCGATGAAGGTGCTGCCGGTCCGTCTCGGCCTGGCGAGCTATACGTTTCGCAACTTCGGCCGGGCCCAACTGATCGGCTTCATGAAGGAATTGCATGTCTTCGCGTTGAATGCGAAAGACGTGAAAGATCATTTGCCGATGGATCCGCAACAGGAAGTGGCGGCTCTGGCCGATTACGCTGCGGCTGGGATCAAATTGCACGCCATTGGGGCGGTCTATTTCGAGAAGAATGACGATGCTGATATCCGGGCGAAGTTCGAATACTGCAAGCGAGCGGGAGTGAAGGTGATTGTGGCGGGGGATCCGACGCCGGAAAATCTGCCGCGAATGGAGAAATTCGTGAAGGAGTACGACATTCGGATCGCGATTCACAATCACGGGCCCGAAGATAAGCTGTGGCGCTCACCGCTTGACGTGTTAAAGGCTGTCAAGAATATGGATCCGCGGATCGGATGCTGCATTGACGTTGGGCACGCCTTTCGGGCGGGAACGGATGTAGTGCAGGCCATCCATGAAATCGGTCCGCGGCTTTTCAATATGCACATGAAGGATCTGACGAATTTTGAGAGCAAAGAGAGCCAGGTTGCGGTGGGGGAAGGGATGATCGACATTCGAAGAATATTTGGAGCGCTCATTGCGACAAGGTACCGGGGCTTTGTGGATCTCGAATACGAGATTTATCCGGATGATCCGATGCCCGGCGTTATTGCCAGTTTCGCGTATATGCGAGGCGTACTCGAGGGCATGGGATACCCGAGCCGGAGCTGACACGTCGGAAGCTGATTTTGCACACCGGAATCGCTTCGATTTCCACGTGGATTCGGGCTGTGATCGGCGTTATCGTATTCACATTGATCCGTGCCTATGGAGGGCACTATGAACAAAGAGAAATCGGACGTCCCATCCAACCGCGATCGGCGTATTTTTCTGAAAGCTGGAAGCATCATGACGGCTTCTGCGTTGGGCTCTGCCGCTCTTTCGGAGGTTATGAGCGCGCAACCGGCGCCGCCGTCGAACCTGCGCACCGATTTTTCGATGCCTACGCGGAATCTCGGCAGGACTGGATATAAGGTCGGGATCTTCAGTCTGGGCGGGCAGGCCGCTCTTGAAAAGCCGAACAACGAAGCTGTGGCTGTGCCCATCATTGAGAAAGCTCTCGATCTGGGGGTCAATTACATCGATACATCGTCAATTTATGGCGGACCCGAGCGATGGAGCGAGCAATATGTCGGGAAAGTGATGAAGCATCGCAGGAGGGAAGCCTTCCTGGCGACGAAAACGAAAGAGCGCACGCGCGACGGCTCGATGAGAATGATCGAAAAGTCGCTGAGGTTGTTGCAAACCGATCACGTCGATCTCTGGCAACTCCACGACATCGGCACCATGACAGACATCGACGAGATCTTCGCTAAGGGTGGAGCGATGGAGGCGATGATTGAGGCCCGAGATCAGAAGATCGTGCGCTATCTCGGCATCACAGGCCACTACCGGCCCGATTCTCTGATTGAAGCCATTCACCGGCATTCGTTCGACACGATCCTGATGGCCGTCAATGCAGCAGATCCGCATCACTATAGTTTCTCTGAGCAACTGCTGCCACTGGCCGTCGAAAAGCAAATGGGAATCATTGGGATGAAAGTTCCAGCGCGCGGGCGCCTCCTCTCTTCGTGGACTCCGCCGTCCATCGAACAGCAAAAGCACTCCTGGGAAGGAATGGCGATCCAGACTTCGACTTCGGGAACACTCGACATGAGACAGGCGATGTACTATTCGCTCTCGCTTCCGGTGAGCACGGTGATTATTGGGTGCGATTCGATTCCACAGCTGGAAGAAAATGTGAATCTGGCGCGGGAGTTCACGCCGCTAAACCAGCAACAGATGGCTGCTTTGACTGAGAAGGCGCAGCCGGTGGCTAAGCAGTCATTGTTCTTCCGGTTTTACGAGCGAGCCTAGAAACGAATACGTTTGCGGACGGCGGGCGTCGCTGCCCATCCAACACAGCGCTGATACCAGCGCCGGGATTAGTTCAGAGCGCATTTAATCTCGACCCTGAGCCAACCTGGCGGAGCACCCGGCGGACCCGGCGTTTCACCTTCGACCACCTCGATTGAGTGCATCGGCTCAGGAGCCATCCACTCGGCGGTCCAGACTCCGGGATGGACCGGTTCGTTCGAGCTGGGTTGATCCCGCACCTTACCATCCGGAGTGTGGTAACGGATATGCGGCGACTTGCCTCCAGTGTCATATCCAAGAAAGAGACTCGGCCAGCGGTGGTGATGCATGGGCTCGGAAGACCCTGCGGGCGGGAGGGTAACTTGGACGACGCGGATGAACTTGTTCTCGAATACAACCTTGTGACTTGCCGGCGCAGCCTGCACTGCGTCGAAGCCATCGGGGAATCCAGGCCTTGCTTGCCCATCTAAATAAAAATGTCGGCCGATGAGAACCAGAAGACTCGTGACGACGAGTATCCCCAGAATTCTTGCGCTAGAACTCGTTCTTTTCATACACGGATTATAGAAGGCGGCAAGATTTCCGCTTTGGTGCAGAATACGGTTTCAGCTTTAGGCCAACCCGCTCTGTTTGGCGAAGGCCAACGCCTCAAGGGCCGCCCCTCGGGATCCAGCCGTGTCTCCGTTTGGCATAACGTGGATTGGAATTCCGCCCTGTTCCTCGCGCTGTGCAGGCATCGCGGCTCGAATCTCCGCCAGAAACCAGCGCTGGAATTCCGCACTCGCCTCGAGCGCTCCGCCGCCCACGATTAACGCGTCGGGATCGAATGTATTCACCATCTCATCGAAGAAGAGGCCGAGCGCGTGCGCCTGCACGCGAAAAACTTCTTTGCACAAGGCGTCGCCTTTGTCGGCCAGGCCGCGGACGGCTTTGGCAGCCTGGTGAGCGTCCATCCCAGCCAGTTCGTGCTCAGGTTGGCGTGCCAAAAAATACGGAAGGATCGTTTTCTCGATCGCGGTCAGCGAACATAAAGATTCCAAGTCCCCGATTCGTCCGCAATTGCACTGCGGAATCATTCCTTCAATCCCGGCGATGCTCTGATACGGAATGAGCACGTGGCCGAGTTCTCCGCCGAACCCGTTCTTACCCTTGACGACATTGCCCTCAAGAATGATGCCGCCACCGTTGCCTGTGCCGATCACGATCGAAATCGAAGTCTCGCGGCCGCCCGCGCCAAAAATCGTATAGTGGCCCCACAAGGCTGCGGCATTCGCGTCGTTCAGATACGAAACCGGCTTGCCCAGCAGGCGCGCGAGGCCGTCGCGAATGTCGTATCCGGCCCACTGCGCGTGCACAAAATTCGTCGAACCTCGCTTGCTCAGTTGGCCTGCGGCGCTCGCCGGCCCCGGAGTGTCCAGGCCGATGGCAACAATGTCCGACAAGGCAATGCCCGCGCGCTCGGCCGCGATTTGCAAACCGTCGGCAATCTGAGCCAGGCAGATAGCCGGTCCCTGCTTTGCCAGCGCGGGATGCTCACATAATCCTTCAATCAGAAATTGACCGTCTGCGCTGACCAGTGTGTAATTGATCGCGGTTCCACCAAGATCGACTCCGGCTGCTACAGGCAAGGGCATCACCTCAAGCTGAAATTTTACGCCCTAGCTTAGCAGGAACGGGCGACGCGAGGCGCGGGAGTTCGATAAGGGACAAGCATTGTTGACCGGGAAATTAGTGAGAAACCGCGTAGCTATGTCTTATCGAAAAACATTTTTTAGTCTTCTAGCGAGCCTGTTTGCGATTTCGACAACTTTTGCCGTAACCGGCACCCCTTCAACCCTCATCACCAATCTTTCGGGCCGCACCGTCATCAGTCTCGATGGGGCGTGGCGCGCTATCGTCGACCCGTATGCCATCGGAACCGGCATGCGCTTCTATGAAGACGCGAAACCCAAAACTCCGCGCGATCTGGTCGAGTACAACTTCGACGAGTCGGAGATGCTGAACGTGCCGGGAGATTGGAACACGCAGCGCTCGGATCTCTTTTTCTACGAAGGCTCGGTCTGGTACAGGAAGTCATTTTCTTATCAGAAGCACAAACAAGCGCGCGTTTTCGTCTACTTCGGAGCCGCCAATTATCGGGCGACGGTCTATCTCAACGGCCAAAAGTTGGGGGAACATGAAGGTGGATTCACACCGTTCAATTTTGAAGTGACCGATCAGATCCGAGATGGCGAGAATTTTTTAATCGTTGAAGTCAATAGTCAGCGCAAGCTCGAAAATGTTCCCAGCGCAGTGACTGATTTTTGGAACTACGGGGGCCTTACAAGGGACGTGTCGCTAGTCGAAGTGCCGGAAACGTTTATTCAGGATTATTCGGTCCAACTTGCGAAAAACTCGCTCGACGAAATTGACGGTTGGGTGAAGCTGAACGGAGCTAGAGCGCCGCAACAGGTCACGGTCCAAATTTCTGAAGCTGGAATCAAGCAGGCGGTTACAACAGATGACAACGGCTACGGACATTTTCATTTTTCAGCCAAGCTTAAACTCTGGTCACCGGAGGATCCCAAACTGTATGAGGTTGTCTTCTCAACCGCTGGCCACTCAATCAGCGATCAAATCGGATTTCGCAGCATCGAGGCGCGCGGCACAAAGATATTTCTGAACGGCAAGCCAATCTGGTTGCGGGGCATTGCACTGCATGAAGAAGCGCCTTTTCGTGGCGGCCGGGCCTTCTCAGATGAAGACGATCGCATCCTGCTCGACTGGGCGAAAGAGTTGGGCTGCAACTTCGTGCGCCTGGCGCACTATCCCCATAACGAGAAGATGATTCGGCTGGCCGACCGCCTCGGTTTACTTGTGTGGTCCGAAATTCCCGTCTATTGGGAAACGGCGTGGGAGAATCCCGCAACTTTGCAAAATGCCCAGCAGCAATTGCGCGACGTTATTGCGCGAGATCACAATCGCGCCGCTGTCATCTTTTGGTCCGTGGCCAATGAAACGCCGGTGAATCCGGCCCGAGTGGCCTTTCTACAGTCTTTGGTTGAAGAGGCGAGAGCCCTTGATTTCACCAGGCTGATCACCGCCGCTCTGAATCATTTCGAGCATCCGGCTGCCGATACGGTCGCTCTGACCGATCCCCTAGCGCAGTCGCTCGACGTGGTCGGGCTGAATGAATATTTGGGATGGTACGGCCCCGAGCATCCTGAGGACTGTGACCGCATGCAATGGATCGTTCCGGAAGGCAAGCCGCTGATCGTCAGCGAATTCGGCGGCGGTGCGCCTTTCAATCGCCACGGCGATTCGGAAATCCGCTGGACCGAGGAGTACCAGGCGAATCTTTACCAGCACCAGCTTAAAATGCTGCAACGGATTCCGTCACTAGAAGGCATGTCGCCGTGGGTGCTGATGGACTTCCACTCCCCACGCCGTCTTTTGCCGGGCGTGCAGGACTATCGCAACCGCAAAGGACTCGTCTCCGATCAAGGCGAACGGAAACAAGCCTTCTATGTTCTTCAACACTTTTATCGCGACATGACAGAAGCGAGACCGCCGCAGTGAGTTCTCGGCGTCCAGGTATGCAAGGCTAAGGATTCGCGTTTCACAATCCCCAGATGCGATTTGCGCCGATCACCAAGCCAAGTGTCAAACAGGCGATCAAGACCTCGCCCAACGCGCCGACGATAAAAGGACGCAGGCCCTGCTTCGACATGTCGCGAATATTCGTGCGCAGGCCGACTCCCGCAAACGTCAATAGGAACGCCCACTTCGATAAATTTCCGAGGGAAGTCACCTGGCCTTTGTCGAAGGTGTGGAAACTGACAAGAAGCGAGACGAAGAGAAAGCCGAGAATAAATTTCGGAAACTTCTTCCACAGAAAAGTGGCCTTGTTTGTTACCGCTTCCGCCTGCCCTTTGCCGGACCAGTAGATCGCGTAGGCCAAGACGACGAATCCGATCATGGCATTGCGCGCAGTCTTCGCGAGAACGGCAACTTTGCCTGCGGCGTCCGAATAGAGAGCGCCCGCCGCCGTGGCTTCGGCCGTGTTGTCGACGCCGAGCCCAGCCCACAAGCCATAGGAGACGTCGTTCATGTGCAAGGAATGGGCGATGGCGGGAAACGTGAACAGGGACAACGCACCGAGCGCGAGAATCGCCGCAATCGCAAACGATGAGTCTTCATCGTCGGCGTTGATGGCGCCCTTGGCGGCGATGATCGCCGAAACGCCGCACACCGACGAACCGATGGCCAGGAGAGAAGTCAGCTTCGGCTTGAGCTTGAATAAACGACCCAGGAGTGTCATCAGCACGAGCGAAAGCGTGATCTCGATGACGACGAGACCGAGGCTGATGCCGCCGAGCTTCAAGACGTCCGCCACGACAAAGCGCGCGCCGAGCAGCACGATGCCGAGTTTTAGCCAAAATTCGTAAGTGGCGATGCCGGCCTCAAAAATCTTCGGAATCGTGAGAGTGTTGGAGATGACCAGGCCGATGAGGATCGCCCAGAGGACGTACTCAATGTTGGGGAATGTCCAATGGTGAGTCTTCGCATAGGTGTTGATTGTCTTCTCGAGTACCTTGCCCGCATAGCCGATTCCGGCCAGCAAGAGCACACCCGGTACAAGTCTGAGCGCGTTTACGACCGGGCTGCCTGACTCCACCGACGAAACAGAAACCGACGTTGCCATAAACCTTCTCCAAGAACCAGATCGAATTGCGATCGCGCTTTGTGAGGTGCGTCTAAGCGGCCACGCTTACCAGGGCACGTTTTGGAAAATGTTGAACTTCACTGCTAGAGCCAGCAGCAATGCAATCACGACCGCCCATGCATCCAGCGACAGCCATGCGCCTCGGCCCTGCGAACTGCGATTCGATATGTCTTCTGCCATTGAAATGTCTCCGTGAGATGGGGAAGAATGCCGCGCCTTCACGCGTAAGGAGCAGTAAAGCAAATATCGAGTTTATAGTCTACTGTAGAAATCGAGATTATATACATTAGGTTGGTTGGCAATTGGATGGCCAGCCAAGGTGCAGGCTTCGAAGGCGCGCAAATCATTGTTGGTCAGCGATTTATTACGAAACGAGGCCAATGCTGCGAGGCGAGGGCTATATGCACCGGTTTGCAGTCGGTAGGCACCCGCTTTCGCTGTTGTATTCTTTCCGGGTTGCTGCCAGGGGGAAGAGAGGCTCGAGATGAAACGAAGATGTCGAATATTGTGCGCGCTATTTTTCGTTGCGGTGGCCGCGGCGGGACTCCACGCCCAGACATTGCAGGTCATCAACGCGGACGGCCACTCGACTACGCTTACGGCAGCACAAATCGCCAGCCTCCCGCATGTCACCGTGGAGGTCAGCGATCACGATACTCCGGCGAAGTTTGATGGAGTACCTCTCTCTGCTGTTCTCTCGCTTGCGGGCGTTCCACTCGGCGACACGCTGCGCGGAGCTCGGCTCACCGAGATCCTGCTGGTCAGCGCGTCTGATGGATACCACGTCGCATATGCGCTGGCCGAGATCGACCCAGCATTTGCCGTCCGGCAGATTATTCTCGCGGACAGACACGACGGTAAGCCGCTGGCCGCTAAAGAAGGACCATTCCGCATAGTCGCCCCCGGCGACAAACGTCCCGCCCGCTGGATCCGGCAGGTTACCGAACTGAAAGTCACGGCCGCAAAGTGATGGAGACGATGGTGAGTGCATAGGGAGGGTTGCGTTGTCTTAGGTCGCCAAGCGAACTGTTGGAGTGCCGATGATATCTTTATCAAGAACGAAATTGGCGGCCATTCACCGGACATTGCATCGATGGAAGTTCTGAAAAGGCTATTTGTGCAGCGCTTTGACTTGCCAGTCGAGCAGGTTCAGCCTCTGCAAGGACAACTCGGCGGCTCCGGACGCAAGATCGTCCGCCTGTCCGCGGGAAAGATCAGCGCCATCGGCATCGTTTATAACGTCCGCGAAGAAAACGTCGCGTTTTTGGAGTTCTCGCGACATTTCCGGCGACACGGATTGCCGGTTCCAGAGATTTACGGACAAGATTTGAATCAAGGCGCCTACCTCGAGGAAGATTTTGGTGACACGACGCTCTTCGAATTTCTCTCCAGCCATCGCGACGGGACGGTCATCGGTTCCGAGGCCATCGAAGCCTATCGTAAAGTTGTGGCCATCTTGCCGCGCTTTCAGGTAGAAGCCGGAAGCGACCTCAACTATAAGGTTTGCTATCCGCGAGCGAGTTTTGATCGGCAGTCCATCGCGTGGGATCTCAACTACTTCAAATATTATTTTCTGCGCCTCGCCGGAATCCCCTTCAGTGAGCAGGCTCTCGAGGACGACTTCAGCCGTCTGACAAAATTTCTGCTTACGGCTCCGCGCGATTATTTTCTCTATCGGGATTTTCAGTCGCGAAACATCATGCTCCTCGATGGTCAGACTTATTTTCTCGACTACCAGGGGGGACGCAAAGGCGCGCTGCAATATGACATCGCTTCTCTCTTATACGACGCCAAAGCTGATCTAGCGCCTGAACTCCGGCAGGAACTTCTCGATCGTTATCTCGACAGTCTGGCTACTTTTTTAGATCTCGATCGCGAGGCTTTTCTTTCTTTCTATTATCCGTATGTTTACATTCGCATCATGCAGGCGCTTGGGGCCTACGGATTCCGTGGATTCTACGAACGCAAAGAACACTTCCTGCAAAGCGTTCCTTATGCCTTAAAGAATCTCCGCTGGCTGCTTCACAATGTTGAGTTGCCGATCGCTCTTCCCACGCTGACGGAAGCGTTCAAGAACATGGTGGCTTCCGGCAAGTTGCAAGGCCTGTCTACCGAGTTCGCCAAAACTGACAAACTTACTGTGCGCATCTTGAGTTTTTCTTTTCACCGCGGTCTGCCCCCGGACGAGACTGGCAACGGCGGCGGATTTGTTTTCGATGGGCGCAGCCTACCCAATCCTGGACGCGAAGATCGCTTCAAAGCACTTACCGGCAAAGATGCGGCCGTCATCGAATATCTCAACCAGCAGGAAAGTGTTCACCAATTTGTATCTAATTCGACTGCGCTCGTGGACGCCAGTGTTGATGCCTATCGGCGTCGCGGGTTCAAGCACTTGATGGTTTCATTCGGATGCACGGGCGGGCAGCATCGCTCCGTCTATTTGGCGGAGCAACTGGCAAAACATCTGCGCGAGAAGAGTGAGGTCGAAGTGGTGCTGCGTCATCGGGAGCAGGAACAGCTCAACGGATGATAGTGTTTTGGATGGAAGACCGCACAGGATGAAAGCCCACATTCAATGAAGGCAATGATTCTGGCCGCTGGATTGGGCACGCGCTTGCGGCCGCTCACTGACGATCGGCCGAAAGCCCTGGTGGAAATCAATGGCCGAACCCTGCTAGAGATCACACTCGCTCGCTTGCGGAAATTCGGGGTGAGTCAAGTTATCGTCAACGTTCATCACTTCGCCGACCAGGTCGTCAAGTATCTGGAAATGAACGATAACTTCGGCATGCACATCGAGATTTCGCGCGAAGAGCTTTTGCTCGACACGGGCGGTGGGTTGAAGAAGGCCGCTTGGTTTCTGGGTGACTCGGGCGGGGAGTCGAAAGACGCGGCCTTTATCTTGCACAACGTCGATGTCCTCAGCACGATCGACCTTGACCAGATGGCGCGGTTACATCGTGATCATCAAGCGCTTGCAACGCTTGCGGTCCAAGAGCGAGAGACGTCACGTTACCTTCTGTTCGACGGGCGGCAGCAACTTTGCGGGCGTCGTTCAGGCGCTGATGGCTCCGCGGAAATCGTTCGCCCGACTGAACATCCTCATGCGTGGGCTTTTTGCGGTATTCATATCATCTCAGCGCGGCTGCTTTCGCTGATGACGGAAGATGGCGCTTTCTCAATCATCAATACGTATTTGCGACTTGCAGCAGCGGGAGAAACAATCCAGGCCTTCTGCGCCAACCAATATTACTGGCGCGATCTCGGCAAGCCGGAAAGCATTGCGCAAGCCGAGATCGATTTAGAGCGAAAGGTTGTCGAGTCCTGATCCCCAGCAAAATCGCTGTCGCCGCTAGCACTCGAAACGATCCTGCCGCCACCTGTTAGTCTGAAGACCTACCCATATCTGGAGACCGCCGTCATTGCCGCCGATTGTCAACGCGAAAGAAATCACGAAATCGTTTGGAGCGAACCCGCTCTTCCAGAACGTTTCATTCACCATCTCGGAAGGCGACCGCATCGGGCTCATCGGGCCCAATGGGTCGGGCAAATCCACGCTGCTGAGAATTCTCGCCAGCCAGGTTGACACCGACGGAGGCGAAGTTTCTTTCCGCAAGCGCACGCGCCTCGCCTATGTTGAGCAGGATTCGCGCTTCGAACCCGGAGTCACCATTCGTACTGTGATCGAAGGTGCCCTCGATCAAGCCGGCGTGCATGGCACCGAGCGTGGCGCCCGCTTTGCCGAAACGCTCGGCCGGGCTGGATTCGAAGATCTGGATGCTCGCGCTACCGAACTCTCCGGCGGATGGCAAAAGCGTCTGGCTATCGTCGAAGCCCTCGTCCAGCATCCCGACATTCTTCTGCTGGACGAACCGACGAACCATCTCGATCTTCTGGGAATCACTTGGCTCGAGGACCTTCTCGAGGCCGCTCCGTTTGCCAGCGTGATCGTCAGCCACGACCGGTATTTCCTCGAGAACGTCACTACCGACATGGTCGAACTCAACCGCATTTATCCGGAAGGATCGCTTCGCGTGCATGGAAACTACAGCGAATTTCTCGAGAAGAAAGAAGAATTTCTGCACGCGCAGTCCAAGCGCCAGGAAGCGCTCGAAAATCTTGTCCACGGCGAAATCGAATGGCTGCGGCGCGGAGCCAAGGCGCGTACCCGAAAGTCGAAAGCCCGTATCAGCAAGGCGGGAGAGTTGATGGGGGAACTGGCCGACCTCAACCAGCGAACACGCACCGGGTCGACGCAAATCGATTTCTCGGCGACGGAACGCAAGACCAAGCGCCTGATCGAACTACAAGATGTCGGTTGTACGATGGGCACGCGGGAATTATTCGATGGCTTGAACTTTGTTTTGACGGCCGGGATGCGCGTCGGCCTGGTCGGCCCCAACGGCAGTGGCAAGACGACGCTGCTGCGTTTGCTGCAAGGCGAACTCGGGCCGACTGGGGGCGAGATTCGGCGAGCCGATTGGCTGCGCATCGTGTACTTCGACCAGACCCGAACCCTCGATCCGAATGTGACACTGCGACGTGCGCTGGCGCCGGACGGTGATTCGGTCGTTTATCGCGATCGCGTCATTCACGTTGCGGGATGGGCCGCGCGCTTCCTCTTTACGGGAGAGCAGCTGAGCCAGCCGGTCGGGCGCCTGTCTGGAGGGGAACGTGCTCGCGTCCTGATTGCACAACTCATGCTGCAGCCCGCCGACATCCTGCTGCTCGACGAGCCGACGAACGATCTCGACATTCCGACTCTCGAGATTCTTGAAGAAAGTCTTATCGACTTTCCGGGGTCTCTTGTGCTGGTGACGCACGACAGATATATGCTCGACCGCGTCTCTACTATCGTTCTTGGACTGAACGGAAAGGGTGGCGCCGACACGTTTGCCGACTACGGGCAATGGGAGGCTTGGCAAACGCAACGTTTGAAGTCTGAAGTTGCATCTGCTGGCCAAACTTCAGCACCAACTAATGGATCAACTACAGGCACTCCGATCAAGAAGAAACTCTCTTACTTAGAAGCCCGCGAGTACGCCACCATTGAGGAGCGGGTCGAGAAGGCTGAAGAGTTAGTACAGGCGAAACGCGCTCAGTTAGAAGACCCAGCCATCGCGACTGATGCTGCCCGGCTCGTCACCACACAAGCGGCGCTGGATAGGGCTCAAGAAGCTCTCGATGCCCTCTACACGCGCTGGGCGGAATTAGAAAAGAAAAATGGCTAAACTTTCCTCGACAAGTCACTAATTAGTGCTTCCACTGGTTTGTTACGGCGAGATTACAGACCCGAGAAAGTCAACGCCCGGATTCCGCGACCCCACCGAGTAGTTTTATATTGACGATAATAGGGGTCCGGCGGTAGAGTTGCGCGCCCGGTGTTTATAAATCACACCTGCATTTGTTGCTTCGTCGAAAATCATTCTGAGAACACAGGAGTTCTACAATGGTCCGCGAGTTACGTATTCTGGCCGCAGCAATTCTTCTTTCGTTTGGCGCAGCGCGAGCGGCGCAAGTACCCGTATCGGTTTATCCGAACCCCATTCAATTTCCGACCACAGCGCTCAACACGACGAGTTATCCGCAGACGGTGTTTGTGAACAATTCTTCGGCGAAAACTGTACAGGTCACCAGTATCACAATCTCTGGCGGGAACAGTTCTGATTTCGCGTTCTACGGTCAGACCTGCGTCGGATCGCTGTCGGGCGGCCAGAGTTGTCAGATGGCGATGACCTTCACGCCTACAGCGACGGGCAATCGGACGTCCAGTTTGGTCGTCACCTTCAGCGGCACGGGTAGCCCGCTCACTATTCCTCTGCTCGGATATGGTGGAAATCCTTATCCCACCATTACCGCTCTGTCTCCGCCCAGCGTCTATGTGGGCAGCTCGAACCTTTCTCTCACGATCAATGGTTCTGGCTTTCTTCCTTCCAGTTATGTGTCTGTAAATAATGTCCAGCTTGCGACGACCTTCGTGAGCAGCACCCAGATCACAACGCAAATTCCCGCGACCGATTTGACGCAAGCCGAATCACAGTACATCTACGTGACCAATCCCGCCCCGGGAGGAGGCACGACCTCGGCGCAACTTCAGGTCGTAGCTCTTGATCCAACAGTCTCGCAAATTGCGCCAGTCGCTTTAGTGGCCGGTTCTGGAGCGAATTCGATCACGGTCGAGGGATACAACTTTATGACGGGCGCAACTGTGCTTTGGAATGGCAAATCGCTCGCTACGACCTACGTTAGTACCACTCAGTTGCAGGCGCAACTGACTGCCTCGGAAGTTTCCAAGCCACAACTCGCTCTTCTTTCTGTGTCCAATCCTTCGCCTGGAGGTATTTCTACCACGATCGACTTCGACGTCACGTACGCCGCCACCATCCGCATTTTGGATCTTCCGGCCAACGACCTTGTCTGGGATCCATATGCACAGAAGATCTACGCCTCTCTTCCGAGCAGTTACGGATCGAATGGCAACACCATCGCGGTGATCAACCCGACGAGAGGCACCGTCGACGGTTATTTCTTTGCCGGGAGCGAGCCAACGAAGTTGGCACTATCGGCAGACGCCAGCTATCTGTATGCGGGATTGAACGGGAGTGGGTCGGTACAGCGCCTGAGCCTGCCCGGGTTTACGCCCGACATTGATGTCAGCCTTGGCACCAGCCAATACGGTGGTGTGTACACCGCTGGCGACCTGAAAGTCTCGCCTGCCGATCCGCATACTTTTGCTGTGACTCTTGGCACGAGTGGATGCTGCGGAGGCGGTCCGCTGGAATTCTTTAAGGACTCGAATCAGCTTCCGAATTCGATCTCCAACCCCGAAATCGCTTACCTGCAGTTCGCGAATGCCAGCACTTTGTACGGCTACGATTCTGGCATTCTGTCTGAAATTGCGGTGAGTGGTAACGGAGGCACTCTAACAACGCAATTCGATGGCCTCCTCACCGGCTATGGCGATATCGAATATGACGCGGGACTCGTTTACGATAACGCGGGTCGTGTTCTGAATCCAGCCACTGGGGACTTGGTGGGCACGTACGATGTTGGTAGCAATAACAGCTCCATTTCTCTTCTACCGGAATCCGCCATCAATTCCACTTTCGTCTTGGGAATCACTCCCTTCTTCAGTTCGTTTGGAGTTACGAGTTACGATTTGTCACACTTCACTCCGAGCTCTGTGATTAATCTGTCGCAACTCAACAGTCAGGGGTATGGCGTGACGAGTTCTAATTTCATCAATTGGGGAAGAAGCGGTTTGGCATTTGTTGTGGAAAACGGTTGTTGCGGTAGCCAGAATTACCAAACCGTCTTGGTTCAGAGCAACATGATGCAGCCTTTTTCCACCAAGAAAAACCCGGTTCCGACGGCTGTTTCGTTGTCTCCAGCCACCGGCGTGCATGGTGGAGGTAACTTCCAGTTGACGGTGAATGGCTCAAACTTCGTTCCGGGGTCGCAAGCTACCTGGAACGGTAGTCAAAGAAGCGTGAGTTACGTCAGCCCGACTCAGCTGATCGTGTACATCCCCTGGAGCGACATCGTTTCTGCGGGAAGCGCCACCGTGCTCGTCACCAATCCAACGCCCGGTGGGGGTAAGGCTACGCCGCTTACGTTCAGCATCAACTAAAGAGTATTTGTCATCAGGTGCCCGGCTGCGTAACGGCGGCCGGGCTTTATCTTTAAGGGTACAGCCTTCTACCCCCCCGAACGCATCACAACCCGAGAGCTTCGAGCTCCGCTATCTCCCAGCTATTCAGAACTCGAGTCTCCTCTTCCACAGAATCACGCCTAATGAGGAACATATGACCAAGGGCAGTGTGTCGCCGACCGTGTCTCTTACGGGAACTGTGCCACGGTCACCGTAGCTATCGGCCCAGGCGCGCTATCTCTGCGAGTTCACTTTGGTTTAGACCCCAGGCGGGGTGCAAGTGTACAGTCAACCTTTGGCCACCGCTTTTAGCAGTCCTTTTTCGAGTAATTGTGCGAATTCCTGGGGAGGGACGGGTTTGCTGAAATAGTATCCTTGGGCCTCGTCGCATTGATGCGTCTGCAGGAATGCCAATTGAGCGGCCGTCTCCACGCCTTCGGCTACAACCCGCAACTTCAGACTTCGTCCCATGGCGATTACTGCGGCAACAATCACCGTCTCGCCGGAAACGGTGGTGATCTGTTGCACGAACGACTGATCGATTTTGAGTGAATCCATGGGAAATTTCTTAAGATAACTCAAGCTCGAGTAGCCTGTGCCAAAGTCGTCGACAGCGATTTTGATACCCCGGGCGCGCAGCGCCATGAGCATAGAAGCTGTGGAATCGGCATGTTTCATCAGGACGCTTTCGGTCAACTCGAGTTCAAGAGATTCGGGCGGCAAGCCTGTTTCTCGCAGAATCGTGAAGATTCCCTCGAGAAAGTGTTCTTCTCGTAGCTGCATAGCAGAGACATTGACCGCCATCGTGCCGAGGGGCAGCCCAGCGTCGATCCATGTCCGGGCTTGCTGGCAGGCCTGTCCAAGGACCCACTTACCGATCGGCAGAATCAGACCGCTGTCCTCCGCCACGGGAATGAATTGCGCCGGAGAGATTGCGCCGCGCGTGGGATGGGTCCAGCGAAGGAGAGCCTCTGCGCCGCTAATCAATCCGGTCTTCAGATCGATTTTGGGTTGGTAATGCACAGCAAACTCCTGCCGTTCCAAGGCGCGGCGCAGGCTTTCTTCCAGAGCTTGGCGCTCAACCGCCCGCTCATTCATGGCTGGCTTGAAAAACTGGAAGCTAGAGCGGGCGTTCTCCTTTGCCTGATACATGGCGGTGTCCGCGTTCTTGATGAGAGTTTCCGCGTCGGTACCGTCATCGGGATACACACTCACACCAACGCTTGAGGTGATGTGAAGATCGTGCTGGCCGATGGAATGAGCCTCCGCTACCGCGCGTAGCATTCTTCGCGCCGTCATAGCGACGTCTTGCGAGTGCTCCTCGTCGGTTAGCAGTATCACGAATTCATCGCCCCCCTGCCGGCTCACTGTGTCGGAAGCGCGAACGCAATTCTCCAAGCGTTTGGCGATCGATTGAAGAAGTTTGTCGCCCATCGAATGTCCCAGCGAGTCGTTGATGTGTTTGAAGCCGTCGAGATCGAGAAAGAGGACTGCAACTCTTTTCCGGTGGCGCTTGGCGAGGCGGATCGCTTGTCCAACACGGTCATTCAGCAGCATGCGGTTGGGCAAGCCAGTGAGAAAATCGTGTTCTGCGGAATGGATGATCTCCGCTTCCGCCGTTCGTCGCACGGTGATATCGCGGATCGCCGCCGTCACCAAGATTCCTTCGGTATTTTGGAGGGGACTTAGCATGATCTCTATCGGAAATTCGCTTCCATTCTTGCGCTTTGCAGTAAGCTCGATACCGGTGCCAATCTGCTGCGCCAGCGCCTCGGCTTCGGGCCGCAACGCATCCGCAAGCAGTCGTTCCGCGAAGCCCTGGGGAATGATGTTTGTCACTTTCTGCCCGATCAGTTCATCGCGCCGATATCCAAACTGCTTCTCCGCACGGAAGTTCACGAGCACGATTTCTCCGCGCTGGTTGACCACCACCATCGCATCCGGGGCTGCTTCCAGAAGCCCGCGGTATTTTGCTTCCGACTCTTTGGTCTCGGTGAGATCACGGCTGATTTCACAGAAGCCCTGTAGATATCCGGCTGAATCGCGTAAAGCGGCAAAGGTGATACTCGCCAAGAATTGTGTACCGTCTTTCCGCACGCGCATGCGGTGTTCTTCGTGACGGCCGCGATCGGCCGTTATGCGCAGCAACTCCTCGGGCAGGCCGCGCTTTACATCTTCCTCGGTAAAGAAACGGGAAAAATTCTGCCCGAGAATCTCGCTTCCGGCGTAGCCTTTCAGTCGTTCCGCGCCGCGGTTCCAGCTGACCACCTTACCCCGGGGGTCCAACATAAAAATGGCGTAGTCCTGGACTCCGTCCAATAGCATCCGGTATTTGGCTTCGCTATCCCCGAGCGCTCGCTCGGTGCGTTCATGTTCCAGGCTGTCGCGTAGCGCGCTCCAACCGGCGATCAGGGCCATGAGTAATCCGAGGATGGTCCCAACAATCAGTACAGTCCTAGTCTCCCGCAACTTCTGTTTGGTTTCTTCATTGCGTAGCACCAGCAATCGCAGTTCAGCTCGCTGCAGACTGCCAACGACCGCCAGAAACGCATCCATCGTTCCCTGGTCTGCCTCGCCAGCACCCTCGGTTGCGTGCCGCAGGCGAATGACTTCGTCCACGCGCTGTATCTTTTCGGCGGTCAATTTTTCGAGAAGTGGAATCTGACGCTGCTGCTCAGCGTTATCCTGCGTGAGAAAACGAAGATCGGATTGATCCCTTGCGATCCGTAAAAGCAGGTCTTGGTAAGAGGCTAGATACGACTCTTTGCCCGTCGCTGCATATCCGCGGGAAATCGATTCGACACTTTCGACCGCCAGTACAATGTCCTGAATTTTCTCCAGAACTTCATGAGTGTGGTTGACCCACCTCTCACTGTCAATGGACACGACCATCCCATGATAGGAAACCGCGCCGACAATCAATAATGCCAATATGGCAGACCCGAACGCGAGTTGTATCGTTCGAGTGGACCCGGAAGCACTCTTCATTTCACCTTCTTCGGATTTCTGAATGCGGTATTTTGGCGGGCCAAATTCGGGTAGTGGGTTGGAGTGCTTGCTGCCTCCGCGGCGTCTTCGGATCAGGGCATCGCGGGCAAACTACGCACCTCTTAGCATCCATGATCATCGAATGGACGATTTATAGGTGGTCTCTATTGCTCACTTCCACCGGATTGATCCCGTACCGTTATCAGCGAGCTACGGGTTACGCCTGGCAGAAAAAAGATGGGACCAGTGAGGGAATCGGGCGGTGAGCGTCGCTCTTAGAGTTAGAGGACGGCTGCGAAGCGAACCGGCACGCGGCCTCACCCACGAGAACTGCGCCATTCTAGCCACTGGCGTGGTTTGCGAATTTCTCCAACCTCGCTCCCTTCGGGGGAGGGGGGCGGGGTTGGTGATCTTCCCCTGGAGCGACGGGCGCCCCGGCCCGTCCGTTCCAGACCCGCCTGGTTGGCTGAGACCTGATGGGTAAGGCTGAGTATCTGCGACTACAACGAAAAATGGGTGAAAGAGTCGGCCTATTTCGCCCGCACGAAATCGATGAATCCATGCTGCGCGTCGGTCCGCGTTAGCTTTGCGCGCAATCTATCTCCAACGTTCAATCCTTGCGCTCCGTCGGTCAGCAGGCCTTCCATGTGCGGCTGCAGAACGCGCACAAATGTCCCCTTGGGAGTTGTTCCCGTGACGATGGCATCGAAGACTTCGCCGATTCGATGGGCCATCGCTAACGCTGCGAGGCGCTTCGACATGTCCCGCTCGACCTTTCGCGCGGCATCGCCCTTCTGGGTGCAGTTCAGCGCGATGGCGGCAAGGTCGTTATCTGAATACGGATTCGGATTTCCGTCGAGTGTGGCTTTGATCAGGCGCTGCGTCACCATGTCGGCAAAGCGACGGTTGGGAGCCGTTGAATGCGTGTAGTCCGGCACCGCGAGTCCGAAATGCCCTTGCGAAGGATCTCCCGGTCGCTCCAGTACATATTCTCCCGGCCCAATCAGCTTGATTGTGGCCAGCGAGAGATCGGCGAAATGATCCGGATCGGCCGCCTTCCGTTTCAGGAGGAAATCGTTGAGGGCCTTCGAATCCGGGTCGGGCGGCAATTTCTCGCCCTGCGCTGCCGCCAGTCGGACAAGGCCATCCCAATGGAGGGGCGTCTTCACGATGCGCCGCAGGGAAGAAATCTTTTCGAGCAGGCGCGCGACCACGCCATTGGCAGCCACCATGAAATCTTCGATTAAATCGGTGGCGTGGTTCTTGGTCGCCTTCGCGACGTCAACCACGCCGCCGTTCACCAAGAGTGGAACCACTTCGCTGGTATCGAGGTTGAGCGCGCCATGTTCGTAGCGCAACTTCCTCAGCGCCTGCGCCACTTGATCCTGCAACTTGAGTTGGGCTTGCAGATCGGGAGATGCCGTCAATTTTGGAGGAGGCGGAGCCGTTCCCTCGAGCCACGCTCCAACGGCGTTGTAGGTCAGCTGGGCTTTGTTGCGAACAATTGCGCGGTAGACATCGCTTGGGCCCAACTCGCCAGCGGCATTCACCACGAATTCCGTAACGATTGCCGGGCGATCGACGTCGGGCAGGAGAGAGGAAGCTCCGGTTGAAAGCTCGTTGGGCAACATGGGGAAAATTGTGACACCGGTATAAACCGAAGTAGTTTCGCGTTTCGCATGCTGGTCGATGGGAGAATCTTTCTGCACGAATGCGTCGACATCGGCGATGCCGATCATGATCTTTACGTCGCCGTTGGGCAGGCGTTCGGCGACTTCAATCTGATCGAGATCTTTGGAAGTATCGTTATCGATGGAGGACCAGAGCAAATTGCGCAGGTCGCACACGGTGCTGGAAGGCGCGAGTTGTGGCGGGTGTGCGTTGATGTCAGCGAGTTGCTGCTTGGTTTCGGGAGGAAAATCCGGCTGAAATCCGCGAGCCGTCATCACCTGCCGTGCGATTGCCGGAAGATTTAGAGAAGAAGAGCGAGGATCATTCGTCACGCGAAGAGACTAACACGGCTATGGGCTTCAAAGTGTGAACGCGTGGCTTGCCGAGATGGTGACGTCATTTCTTTAGCGTTTTCAGGATTTCGCGCGCTGCGTTCGCTCCCGAACCGCCGGTAAGGCCGGTGCCAGGATGGGTACCGCTGCCGCAGAGATAAAGGCGTTCGATTGGAGTTTGATAACGCGCCCAATCGAGCAGCGGTCGCATCGTGAAGAACTGATCGAGTGCCAACTCGCCATGAAAGATTTGGCCTCCGGTAAGGCCGTACGTATCTTCCATGTCTTTCGGCGTAATGATCTGATGCCGGAGAATGCTCTGGGTGAGATTGGGAGCGTATTGAGCAATCGTTTTGACGACCGTTTCTCCGAGCGCTTTGCGATGGCTTTCCCAGTCACCATCTTTCAACTTGTATGGAGCGTACTGCATATAGATCGACATAACATGCTGGCCGGCCGGAGCCAGCGACGGGTCTGACAACGATGGAAATGTCATTTCAATATAGGGATTGCGCGAGAAGTTGCCGTATTTTGACTCGTCGAAAGCGCGCTCCAGATAATCGATCTCGGGGCTGATCTGGATGCGACCCTTGAGCAGATCGGCATTGCCTTTTGCTTTGAGCGCCGGAAACTCGGGCAACGCGGAAAGTGCCAGATTGATCTTCGCGACCGTGCCCATGGAGCGATAATTTTTGATCTTCTGAATGAAGTCCGGCGAGAGATGCGCGGGATCGAGCAACCGCATTAGCGTCCGCTTGGGGTCGGCGTTGGAGACGACGGCCCGCGCGGAAATCTCTTCACCAGATTTGAGCACAACTCCGGTCGCAACTCCGTCTTTCACGCGAATCTCGGCGATGTCGGCATCGGTACGAATTTCGGCTCCCGCTTGCTGGGCTGCAGCAGCCATCGCTTGGGTGATTGCGCCGATTCCCCCAATGGGGAACTGAACGCTGCCTGCTGGAGTCGGATCGGCGGCGGCCCTGAGCATCAATACCAGACTGCTTCCTGCCGACCAGGGTCCGAGAAACGTGCCGAAGATGCCACGCGCGGCAATCGTCGCGCGCAAAGGTTCTGTGTCGAAGAACTCGGCGACGAGATCGGCGGCGGCCATCGGTCCCCAGCGGAGGACGCGATACAAATCTTTCTTGCCCAGGTTCCGGATCGAGCGTCCGGTCTTGAGCATTCCCCAGAGATCGCCGCTGTTGGGGCTGTCGATATTCGGCGGAGTTAAGCGCGAGCGCCTCGCCAATCACTTTGCCAATTTTGCCGAGCGCTGCGCCGAAGTCGGCGTACGATAACTGCGTCTTTGGGCGACCACTGCGCGATCTCAGCGGCGGATTTCTTGGCGTCCGCGTATAAGACCAGGGCGCGTCCATCGGGAAGGAGCGATACGGTGTTTACATCGGGCGTGGTCAGTTTGAGCCCGTGCTTCTGCAATTGCATGTCGCGTACGATGTCGGGGCGCAGCGGACCCGCATTATGCGCGAGAGTCGAGCAACGGAATCCAGGATGAAATTCTTCGGTGATGGCTGCGCCACCCACTTGGCTGCGGCGTTCGAGGACTAGGGGCTTGTATCCCGCTTTGGCGAGATAGAAGGCGGTGACGAGCCCGTTATGTCCGCCACCGATGATGATTACATCGCGTGTTTCGGCCATAGTCTTATGCCTTCCCGTCTTTCAGGATTTCGAGCGCGGCGAGACGTCCAGGAGCGCCCATGATGCCGCCGCCGGGGTGCGTTGCCGATCCGCACATGTATAGATTTTTGATCGGGGAGCGGAATTGCGCCCATCCCGCGACCGGACGCAGGAAGAAGAGTTGTTCGAGCGAGAGTTCTCCCTGAAAAATGTTGCCTTCGGATAAGCCCCAGGTGCGTTCGAGATCGAGCGGAGTGACGACTTGGCGGTGCAGAATGATGTCTTTGATATTTGGAGCGTATTCGGCGATTGTATTGACGACGTTGTCGCCGAACTTCTCTTTCTCGGTGTCCCAGTCGAGGCCGGGCGCGAGTTTGTAGGGCGCGTACTGCACGAAGCACGAAAGAATGTGTTTGCCGGGCGGCGCGAGCGACGTGTCGGTCAGAGTCGGAATCACCATATCGATATAAGGGTGCGACGACCAGTGGCCGTATTTCGCTTCGTCGTAAGCCTTTTCCATGTATTCGACACTAGGCGAAATGGACATGGCGCCGCGCAGATGGGCTCCCACTCCCGGCATGCACTTGAAGTTTGGCAAGCCGTCGAGGGCCATATTCACTTTGCCGGAAGAGCCGCGGAACTTGTAGCGATTTACGCCTTCCATGAACTCGTCGGGCAGATTGCCCGGTTCGATCATCTTGTTGAAGGTGAGTCTCGGATCGACGCTGGAAGAAATCACGTCGGCAAAGATTTCATCGCCGTTGGTGAGGACGACGCCGTGGGCACGACCATTTTTCACCATGATTCGAGCAATCGGAGCTTCGGTGCGGATTTCGACTCCTGCTTCGCGGGCCGCATCGGCAATCGCATTCGAGATCGCACCCGTGCCGCCGCGCGCAAATCCCCAGGCGCGGAACGCTCCATCGATCTCGCCCATGTAATGGTGCAGCAGCACGTAAGCGGTGCCGGGCGAGCGCACACCGAGGAATGTGCCAATGATTCCTGAGGCGGACATGGTGGCCTTGAGCACGTCCGTCTCGAACCACTGATCGAGAAAGTCGATGGCGCTCATGGTCATGAGCTGGACCTGGTTGTATTTATCCTCGCTCGACATGCCCTGAAAGCGGCGTCCGATGAAGAGAAGCTTCATCAGTTCTTTGGGATTGAGCGTCGCCGGGTCGGGCGGAATCATGCTCAGGATCGGTTTTACAAAGCGGCACATGGCCTGCATGGCCTTGCCGAATTCGTCGTAAGCTTCGGCGTCGACCCGAGAGTGACGGGCGATTTCGCGATGCGTCTTGCCATGATCGTTAACTCGCCAGAGGTGGTCGCCATTCGGCATGGGAGTGAATGTGCCGTCGAGGGGCAGGATCTCGAGTCCGTGGCGAGGAAGATCGAGGTCGCGAATGATCTCGGGGCGCAGCAGCGAGACAACATACGAACAAACTGAAAACTTGAAGCCGGGGAAAACTTCCTCTGTGCAAGCCGCGCCGCCGAGGATGTAACGGCGTTCGAGGACGAGAACTTTCTTTCCCGCTTTGGCGAGATAGGCGGCGTTGGTCAGGCCGTTGTGGCCTCCACCAATCACAATTACATCGTATTTTCTTGAATCGGCCACTAGCTCTCAGCTCCTAGCTTTCAGCTTTCCGGGAAGGACAGGGAATGTTTAGAACGGCGCAGGACGGGCGTCTGCGCGAATCAGAGCCCGCTGGCGCGGATGCTCCATTGTATGAGGCGGTGCATACAAGTCATCAGGCTGCCCATTCTATCTGAGGAAGGAAGAGATTGTCTTGATGAATTTCTTAGAGACCGGCGGTCATCTCGTCCACGGCTTGTAACATCATTGCTACTGGCAGATTCGCTGCATATAATCCAGCATTCGAACCTCTCCCTTGGAGGGAGACATTTTGCCTATTGGAACTGCATTTCACGATCGAACCTTCGCTCTCTGTCAAAGCCTCAACTACCGCGAGTGGTCGGGATACTACACGGTTAGTGTGTACGAGGTGCATCACGAGCACGAGTACAACGCGATCCGCAATGCGTGTGCGCTGATTGATATCTCACCGCTCTACAAGTACCTGATCACGGGCAAAGACGCGACCAAACTCGTGAATCGGGTGATCACACGTGACGTCAACAAAGTTGCCGTGGGTCAGGTCATCTACGCGTGCTGGTGCGACGAAGAGGGCAAGGTGATTGACGACGGCACGATTACGCGCCTCGAAGAAAACAAATATCGCTGGACGGCGGCGGATCCCAGCTTGCGCTGGTTTCGGCAGAATGGCCTCAATATGGATGTTCAGATCGAGGACATCTCGGAGCAAACTGCGGCGCTCGCACTGCAAGGTCCAGCGTCCGCGAAGCTTTTGAAGACGGTTGCCGATGCCGATATTGCGAACCTGAAATATTTCCGCAAGACTTCGGGCACGATAGCCGGCGTGCCTGTCGACATTTCGCGGACTGGATATACGGGCGATCTTGGATACGAAATATGGATTCCGTGGGATCGAGCGGTGCAGGTGTGGGACGCACTCATGGATAAGGGAAAGCAGTTCGATATCCACGCGGCCGGAATGCTGGCGCTGGATGTGTCGCGGGTTGAGGCGGGATTGCTTTTGATCGAAGTGGATTACACGAGCTCGAAGAAGGCACTGATCCCGTCGCAGAAATATTCGCCCTATGAGTTAGGGTTCGGCAAGATGGTGCATCTGGAGAAAGAGAACTTCATTGGAAAACGGGCACTGGCGCGGGATAGCAAAGACGGCGTGTCGCGGCAATTAGTTGGACTTGAAGTCGACTGGGTGGAAGTGGAAGAGCAGTTCGACAAGTTCGGACTGTCTCCGGCGGCACCGAGCCAGGCTTCGCGAACGGCTGTCCCTATCTATGATGGAGACAAGCATGTGGGTAAGGCCACGACGACGGCATTCTCTCCGCTGCTGAAAAAGTTGATTGCGCTGGCCAGCGTGGGCACCGAGTATTCCAAGCCGGGGACCCAACTGCAGATGGAATTGACGATCGAGGCGCAGAGGATGAAGACGACGGCGACTGTGGTAACGCTGCCGTTCTTTAATCCGAAGAGGAAGACGGCGACGCCGGTGTAAGGCATTCTTTTCACCGGGGAGACACTGAGGCACGGAGAATGGATTCTCGGTGCCTCTTTTGTTTGTAGCGGATTAGGGCTAAGGGTCGTGAATTTGCTCGATACCATCAAGGTTTACTCGGTGTCTAAGCTAAATAGAGCTCTGCGCGCTGCAGCAGCCACAAGACTGCTTGAGACCGGAGGAGATTATGCAGGGCGGCGAGATTGGTTGGGATCCAATATCACTCTACAAAGTGATGGGGTTAGATGCTAAAGTTTTTGGCCTATATCTGTTGCTAGTGCTCGGGTTCTCCCTTTCAAGGTCCGTGCAGTTGGGACGGAAACTCTGGCTCTTCTTTCGCGACAGGCGAGGTTCTTCCCATCAACGGGATCTCGGAGCGGCCGACCCGCTCGCTACACGGGCTTTGGCGAACAAGTTTGCAGGTGCGAATGATTTGCCGGAAGAGAGCCGCGAGACATCTGTAGAGATTGTGGAAGGTGCGAGATCCAGATTCGATTATCTCTGGGAGCGGAGCGCTGCGAAAGTCGCAGTCATGAAAGATCTTTCAATCCTGACTCTGGTTCTCTCCGGGCTGGTCCTGTCCTACGATGTTATGAAAATCATAGCAATCTGGCCCATCCCAGTCTGTGGCGATTGTTCTGGTGGTCCAGCCGAACTGCTTATACCGTTTGCTTTTGGACTTGCTGTATCTGCTGTTCTCTATTCCTGTTCGAGTCTTTTCGCAAGCACGCTCGCACGGCTACGGGCAGAGTGGAATCTGTTCGCAGCGAACGCTAACAACCAACAAAAAGACTAATAATCCTGATGCGACCCAGCCGCGAAGCGGCGGAATTGGAAAGTCCGGCACGGTAGTGCCGGGTGAGCAAGGCCAACAAGAGAGTCCCGCTAGGGACGGCACTCACCCAAACACCTGTTCCGGTTCAAATCCCATGCCAGTCTTGCGAAGTAACCGTAAGGAATTCGTCCTCGTACGAACGTTTGGTGTGGTGCTCTTGCTGATGCTCGATGTAATTCCGAACGATTTGCAGATGGGAGGCGCTCACGCTGAAGGAACCGTAGCCTTCCTGCCAGGCGAAATCGATGTTGTGCTCGCCGATCCAACGGGATGAGTTTGCTTTCAGAATTTGGACGGCCTTGGCGACGGTTACGTCCGTGGGCAATGCGATTAGAACGTGAACGTGATTGGCTGTTCCGCCAGCAGCGAGAACGGGGATTTTGTGGTTGCGCCCGATTCCGGCAAGATATTTCCATAGCAGAGCGTGGAGTGCGTTGGGGATTAGGTTGCGACGATTTTTGGTGCTGAAGACGATGTGGATGAGGATGTTTGGGTATTTATGCGCCATCGGTGCCGTCCCTGCGGGACTGGGTCGTCCTCGATTGCTTTCCCGGCACTGCCGTGCCGGGCTTTCCTATTCCGCCGCTTCGCGGCTGGAGCAATGCGCTCGCGGCAGCACAGTGCCTACCTGATGTTCGGGCGAGAATATCGAAAGTCATGCAATCGTTCCGAGAAATAAACGAATCTGCCTGCCGACCCGGATATCTCGGGCACGCATCGCGGCCGGGAGCCCCTCCAACAGTTCCTTCTCTTTGGGTTCTGGTTACGACCGCCAGAACTCGCTGGCACAACAATAGTCGAGCGGTTGCGTGGATGCCTGTGTTGACGATCACTGGCAGTTTCGGTTGGCTTCTGGGTTGTCGACTATGGCGTAAGCTCAAATACGGTTCCTTGGCCTCCGCTGCCGCCGAATGGGGTTGTCCCGAAGAGACTGCCTGCTGGGTCGAGTGTTAGTCCGTAGTTTGGACTGTATCCATCGCGCCCTTTGCCGAAGAAGTGGACAATCTTTTCATTCCAACTGCCGCCGGCGAGGGTGAGTTTGAATACCGTGCCGCAATCGCAGGAGGGGCGTCCTCCAGTTGAGGTTGTGCCGTAGAGATTGCCAGCCGCGCTAAAGATGGGAGTGGAGGTGGGGAAGCTTCCGTCGGTGCCGCCCATGAAGCTGTAGAGCACGTTTTCCTGCCATCTGCCGTTGGGGCCGGGCGTGAGTTGGAAGACCGTACCCATTCCTGTCGTTCCACCAAAATAAGTTGTCCCGTAGATGCTGCCTGCTTTATCGAAAATCAAACCACCGTAAGGATTCGCAGCATCGGGCATGCCTTTGAAGTCATACAGTACGGTCGTTTTCCATGGTCCCCGTGCGGTTGGT
Source organism: uncultured Acidobacteriaceae bacterium (assembly GCA_963846085.1). Classification (GTDB taxonomy): domain Bacteria; phylum Acidobacteriota; class Terriglobia; order Terriglobales; family Acidobacteriaceae; genus Acidiflorens. Next base: position 726,816 of record CAWJUN010000002.1, read on the forward strand.
GACAGTTCGTACACGGCGCCTGCTCCGTTGACACCGCCGAGTTCTGTGGTGCCATAGAGATTTCCTGCCACATCCAGAAGCAAGTTACCGAGCGAGCCGATGGCTCCATCTTTACCGCCTGTGAACTGGTGGATCACTTTGTAGTGCCAGCCATGGGCGCTCGGGAGAGAGCTGAAAAACCACGCCATTCGAATGTGCGCCGCCGTCCGGAGCTGTGCCATAAAGATTGCCAGCGTTATCAAACACCAAACCTCCGCCGGGACCGAAGCCATCGTTGAGACCCTTGAAATTGTAGAGAGTGGTCTCCGTCCAACTGTCGCCCGATGGCGTCAATTCAAAGATCACGCCGCAACCATCGCCCGCGCACAGGCCGCCGAACCCGCCTGCGACGGTTGTGCCGTAGAGATCGCCAGCGCTATCGATGGTGACACCGCCGTGGGGATCCAGTCCGTCTCCACCTCCCGTGAAGCTGTAGATGACGGTCTCTTGTCCCGATGCTGATAGCTGGAACACAGTGCCGAAGTCGTAGGCGCCACCTGATGCTGTTGTTCCGTAGGCGTTGCCCGCACTGTCAAAAGTCAGTTGGGTCGCAGGATCGCTGCCATCCGCGTTTCCAGTGAAGCTATAGAGCTTCTTATAGGTTGTGGCTGACGAGATGTTGGCGAGGATTACGGCGAAGGCAAAAGCGGCGCAGACTCTACTGCTGAAGTTGTTCATAGGGGCCTCGAGTTGGACGGCAAGCCGGTCTGAGGCAACTTGGCTGGCGACCGACCTGCGCGCCGGAACTATACCACTGAAAAGCGCTTCTGGTACAAGGTCTGGCGGTTTTGACTTTCTTTTTACAAATCGCGACGAAGTCAATGACCGCCGATTGTATCAATGCGTGAAGGCATCGTAGACCCTTAAGAATTGCAAGGGCTGATAGGTCAGGAACTGCGGCGGCGTTTCCACGTCGGAGCCATTGAGATAGAGCACGTTGTAGGCGGTGCCGAGACCGGTGGCTAATACGTTCATTTGAGAACTGTCGAGGTTCGACCATTTACCCGTCTTCACCCGCGCGGCCAGAGCTTGAAATGCGGTGATGGTTTCTGCGGGAGTAAATTCGCAGTGGCCGGCGCGATGAACAAAGAGCTCGCGCGAAAGGGCACCGTCGCCGGCTTCGTGCACAACCGTGGAGTAGGCTTTTTCGTCTTCGACGGGAACCAATCCGTCGCCCGTGGTGTGAACGGAGAGAACGGGCACAGTAATCTTTCCGTCAAAAATGATGTTGTCGGACAGGTAGGTGAGGGCTGCTGGATCGGCCGATATACGCTGTGCTTTCTTGAGCGTGGCGAGATCGGCGTCAAGGCTGAGTCCGGCAGCGGCGTAGAGCGCTTGGACCTCGGCGTAGTCGCGGGAGTGGCTGAGTTGCCGCGCATAGTTCACGCCCGTATTGAACGATGGATTGCCGCCGGCTCGGCCTTCGAGTTCCGTCCGGAGGTAGAACGGAAACAGAAGGTCTGTGTCCGCGAGCCAGTAAAACTGGTTGAGCTCTTGCGTGGTGTAGTCGGTGGGGGAGGGTTCCTGAGAGGCTGGATCGATCCATCCGGGGATATCGGCTAAGGCCGCCACCAGAGCGATGCGCGCCTGCCCCTGCGCGGTGTTTTGAGCTGCTGCCAAAAAGGCTTCCGCGTTATCGTAATTCTGAGTTGGGAATGCGATATTGACCACCTGCAACGTGCCGCCTGCGAGCAAAGTATTGAAGGCGAACGCGGAGTCCAGCGCCTCGTTCCAGAAACCAACTCCTCCGGCGACCACGCCGCACATGGGAATCGCACCCGCGAACTGAGTTGGATACTGCTGCACCAATGCTGCCGTGATCAAGCCACCCATGGAGTGTCCCCACGCGATGGTTTTGGAGGGCGTTCCGAAAAGACTCTCAAAAACTCCGAGGGTTGACATCTGATCGGGCAATGCCTGCTCGACCGCCCAACCGGTGGTCGCGTAGGACGAACCGGCAAACGCGTATCCGAGATTAAAAAGAAAATAGGCTGTGTCGCCATCGCCATAATCGTATGCGGGATTTGGCGAGCCCGGTGTAACGTAGCCGTGGCTGTAGAGAATGAGTGTGCCATTCCATTTCGCAGGAAAGTCCATTACATAGGTTGCGCCATCGGGCAAGGTGCCTGTGATGTGCTGCTGGGCGGTAGCATCCTTACCGATGGCAGCGATCATTAGGATGGATAAGAGACACCACAGGACGAACCGGGAGGTCCTAAACATTGGAATCTTCTCGCAGAATGGAGTGAGTACTTGCTCGTCAAGCGGCGGGGGAGGCCCGGACGAGCGGCAACAAATAGTCAGCCATTGTGTTCCGGTTTCGAGAACTTGTCAACGCGTGATCGCGCCACACAGCACTGGACGGTTCCGGCGATCTTCAAGCCTGCTTGATCAAATGGCGCTGTGCGCGACGTTTTCCGGACCAAAATAGCCACGCGCCAATCAGGACGAGTCCTCCGCAGCCGCCGACGATCTTGAAAACGGCGAGCGGCTTGTTGGGTTCATCGGGCGGCGGCAACACGGAAAGTGCGATCGTAAATAAAGTTGTCGCGAATCCCAGGATCGACAAGCCGTAGGCTGCCGGTTTTCCGCCGGGCACACGAATAACTTCTTCTCCCGCGGCCTCGCGCTGCAGTTTGAACATGGCGGCGAAGAGATACAAATAGGGAATGAAATACGTGATGACGCCCATGCTGACCAGTACATCGTAGGCGCCTTTAACAGAGGTGCCAGCCTGGCCGAGAAAGATGAAAATCGCGCCGATGAGCGCCTGGGTCACGAGTGCGACCCAGGGCGTGCCCCAGCGTGGATGGAGTCTTCCGAACGAGGGCGGCAGATAACGGTCGATGCCAGCGACAAAGGGCAGACGGGCGACTGCGGCGAGGTAGGCGCCGGACGCTCCGATGTTGCTGAGTGCGATGAGCAGAGCCGCGAGCGGAAGAACGCCGGGCAGTCCGACGCGATCCGCGGTCTTCGCAATCGCTTGGACCAAACCTTGCATTCCGCTGGCTTCCGACGAGGGCAGCGCCAGCAACACGCAAACTGTGCCGATGATGTAACAGAATGCGACTGTCACTCCGGCAGCGAATAGTGCGAGAGGAATTGTGCGCCGCGCGTTCTTGATCTCCTCGGCCATGAAGGACGCGGTCTCGCATCCGCCGAAGGCGAATGTCAGTACTGACCAGAAGATGAGGTCGTTCAGCCGCACACTGGGCGTCATGGTGTGGAGAGAAAATGTGGTTGCCGAACCGTAGCGGTGGTAGGCGAGCAAACCCATGCCAACGACGATAAGAACGGGGATCCACATCGAGAGAGCGCCGATGTTATGCAGCCATTTGCCCACATCGAGGCCGACGACATTGAGCAGAGTGGCTCCAGCGAGCGTGACCAGCGCAAAGACTATGTAGAAGGTCGGATTTGCGGACAGATGCGACCACTGCGCCTGGCGCATAAAGAGGATGTTGCTCGCGGCAAAGTAGAGTACGGCCGGGAAGTAGGGTAGGTTGGAGGTCCAATAAGTCCAGGCGGCCATGAATCCGGAAAAGTCACCGAAGGCGCGCTTCGACCAGACGTAGAGACCGCCTTCGTTGGGATAACGCGAAGAAAGTTCGATCACCGCAAGCGCCAGTGGAGTGTAAAAAGCCAGCCATGCGCCGATCCAGATAACGATCGAACTGGGACCAGCGGCCGCAGCCGTCGCAATCCATCGCAGGCTGACGCCGGTGACCACATAAAAGAGCAGTAGATCGCGAAATCCCATGACGCGCTTGGGGCGGTTGGGATCTATGGCTTCGGCGATGGAGACACCCGTTGCGGCTAAAGGAGGGGAATCGTTATCGGGTCGATTTTCGGGCCCAGAGCTACTCACGCGAGAGTGTCAGTTCACCGAGCGACAGGTGAGCGCTAACAATTATCAGAGAGCTGGGGCGGGGCAAGAATATTCGCGGCGAAATCGTGTATCGCTCGAACATTGATCTACTCCAAAGCGGTTCTTGTACGGCTGCTCCGTCTCCAGTACAGGAAGCCCGGTACGCCGAGCAGGACAATGGCGGCGCCCCAGAATGCCTCCGTGGGGCGCTCGATAATTGTGTTTAACGTCCAGGCGACACCGACAATCACGTAGATTGCGGGCAGCCACGGATATCCTGTGCAACGATAAGGCCGAGGCACGTCGGGGCGTTTCCAGCGCAAGATGAAAAGTCCGATGACCGTAAGAGTGTAGGAAAGGACCATGCCGAAAATCACATAGGTATAGAGCTGGTCGTAGCGTCCGCTGAGGGTGAGAATGGCGGCCCAGACACCTTGGCCGATCAGACTAAAAGCGGGCGTGCGCCACTTGGGATGGATGACGGCCATACGGCGGAAGAAGACGCCGTCCTGAGCCATGGCGAGGTAGACGCGGGATCCTGACAGAGTGCAAGCGGCTGCGGCGCTGAAACAGGAGACGGCGATCATGGCGGAAAGCCAGCCCGCTACGCCCGACGAAAATAAAACAATAGCCGCGTCGTGGACGATGGTTTCGTGTTTGGCAATTTCACTTAATGGCAACGCATAAACGTAGGTCATGTTCATGGCGAGATAAATCGCGCCCACGACCAATACGCCGAAGACCATGGCCAGCGGCACATTGCGTCGCGGTTCCTTCACCTCGCCCGCTACCCATGTGATGTAGACCCATCCGTCGTATGCCCAGAAGACCGCGATCAAACCAACGCCTAGAGCGGAGATCAGCTGGGTTGGATTCAGGCCGAGGCTCAGGCCACCAGGCGAGGCGGTCGTGAAATTCGACCAGTGCCCTTTGCCGATGGCGAATCCTAAAACAACGAAGATTGCCATGGCGATGAACTTTGTCCAGGTCGAGATGTTCTGGACCAGCGTTCCCCAGCGGAGCCCAAAAACGTTGACGTAGGTGAGAACGGCAATCAGCAGCAGTCCAACCGCATGCGCGCGCGTGAAAACGATTGTGAATAGGGCCGTCACGATGTGACCATGCGCGAGCGTGGGGTACGGCAGGTTGATGTTCGACATTACGTGCTGCTGCGACATCCAGGGAAGAATATTTCCCATGTATGCCGCGGCGGCCACCGAGAGCGCGGCGATCGAGCCGCCGTTCGCGACGGCAAACAGCATCCAGCCATAGAGGAAGGCGACTAGATCGCCGTAGGCCTCGCGCAGATAAATGTATTGCCCGCCTGAGTCGGGGAACATCGATCCGAGTTCTGCGAAAGCGACGCAGGCGCAGAGGGAGATGACTCCGCCGAGGATCCACACCAGAAAGAAGAGCAGAGGGTTCGGCAACGGGCCGGCGATATCTTTCGCGGTAAGGAAGATAGAGGATCCGATGATGCCGCTGACGAGCAGGAGGACCGAGTCGAGCAGGCTCAGTCCCCGGACGAGTTTGGGTTGGTCGGTGTGTGTTTCAGCTTGTGGAGCGATTAATGCAGGGCCAGAGTTCATTGAGTATTTCGTTTCATCCCATACCAAGTTCGTCGGAGGACTCGAGAGGCGTTCCGCAACGGCGGCAGATGACGGCGGAGCAGTCTCCGCAGGTCAAAGGATCGCGAACCTCCACGGCGCAGACTGGGCAGTAGAGGGTGGCCGCGGGCTTCTCGGTTGCGGGCATTGATTTTGGAGTGTTTTCCAAGTGGTTATCCCCAGCCATTAATAATCGGGATGAGGACGAAACTGTAACACAGTCTATTGCGTTGCCGGGTTTAAGTGGTTGCGGGAAGAGTGTACTTGCGCTTCGCGGTAAAGCGAGACTTCCCAATTCCTGTCAGTCGGTTGTCTTAGCCCCTGGGCGGGCAGGAATGCCCGCCACCACACGACCTCTTTCGGTGCGACGTACCGCGACGTTTTTGATACATTTTCAGGCGAGAATGAATTCGAGGAAAGTTTTTTTTCGCGTAACTGAGGAGTGCTATGAAAGCTGTTCGTATCCATCAATTCGGCGGGCCAGAAGTTTTGATGTGCGAGGACGTTGCCGATCCCAAGCCCCGGAAAGACCAGGTGTTGATTCGCGTCCGCGCCTGCTCCCTGAATCATCTTGACGTGTTCGTTCGGAAGGGCCTGCCTGGAGTCAACCTTCCGCATATTCTCGGCAGCGACATCGCAGGTGAGATTGTGGAAGTTGGTGAATATGTGACCGACTTCAAGGCCGGACAGCGCGTGTTGATCGCGCCGATGCATTTCTGCAATCACTGTGCAAAATGTGTCGCGGGATTGCAGAATCAGTGTCGCCATTTCACGGTTTTGGGCAACGGCGTCGATGGAGGAAATTGCGAACTGATTGCAGTTCCGGCGGTGAACGTAATTCCGATTCCTGACAGTCTCGATTTTAACGAGGCTGCGAGTGTTCCGCTGGTGTTCGTCACCGCCTGGCACATGCTGACCGGGCGGGCGGCGATTCGTCCAGGCCATACGGTGTTGGTGCTCGGAGCGAACTCGGGAGTAGGGATTGCGGCCATCCAGATTGCGAAGATGTTTCATGCGCGTGTGATTGCGACTGCTGGCGACGAGCGCAAGATGGAACTGGGTCTCGAACTGGGCGCAGATTTTGTGATCAACCACTACAAGCAAAAGATTTCGCAGGAGGTCCGCAAAATCACGAATTTCGAGGGCGTCGATATTGTGATCGAGCATGTAGGAGTGGCGACTTGGGAGGAAAGCGTGCGGTCGCTCAAAGCTGGCGGGACACTCGTGACTTGTGGCGCGACGACGGGGCCGAAAGTAGAACTCGATCTGCGATTCCTTTTCTCGCGGCAACTGGCGTTGCTGGGATCGTATATGGGCACGATGAGCGAGCTCCACGAAGTGCTGGGGCATGTCTTTGCGGGACGGCTCAAACCAGTGATCGACCACATCTTTCCGCTCAAAGAAATTCGCAGTGCGCACGAGTATTTGGAGAAGAGCCAGATGTTTGGGAAGATCGTGCTGAACCCGTAGACGACCGGAAGCAGTACCTCACTTCTTTTTTTTCGGTTTGCCTTGATGCTTCGGCCTCTTGACTACGGTCTTCTTGTGGCTGGGCTTCTTCGGCGGCGCACTTGCCGCTCCCGTTGTTCCTGTGGTCACCGTGTTCTTAGCAATATCGATCACGAAAGTATCTACGATTTTTGTCACGGGTGTCCCGCCGGCGACATAGGGAGCCGAAAGATAAGTGCCAGCGATCTGCTTCTTGCTTATTTCCAAACGGAGAAAGCCGAAATTTGTCTGGTCGTATTCCTCGAGCGTCAGACCGCTACCTACAACAAATGGACTTGGAGGAGGCGCGCCATTGACGGTGTGCAGCGTGCCGAGATTCGTGTATCCGCCGGCACCCGCCACGATATAGGGAAGCTGCAGCGCTCCCCTGGGACCCTGAACAACCTGGGTAAAGCGCTGATAGTTGTGCACGTGTCCTGACAAAATAAGATTGGGGTAGCGCTTCACCGCTTGGAAACTAGCGGTCAGCACTTTGTAGACTGCGCTGCTGCCGGAGTGTTCCGTGTCTCCGGAAAATGGCGGATGATGGACCGTTACGATCAATGCCTTGTTTGCATCGGCGGCAGTGAGTTCGCCTTGAAACCAATCGATTTGATCCTGATGAATCTCGCCTTCGATCTCGCCGACGTTCGAGAATAGACCGAGGATTGTCGCAAACGGCGTGGTGAAGGTCCAATAGACGTTCGGCAAGTCCATTTGCGTTCGAGCCGCGCCGGTCTTAAGCGAGCCGGGCTGATCCGGGGTCTTGGACATGAAGTTCTGAATCCATCCGTCGAGAGGAAACTTGTTTGGGTCGACGGGGCCGTCTTGGGGGTCGTCCGGCTGGCAATCGTGATTGCCGGGGATCGATACGATGAAGCCGGGATAATTCTTGTAGGTCTCGTAAAAGTTATCGGCGTACTTGTCGATGTCGCCGGCGAAATAGATGACATCGCCGAGGTGGTAGTAGAAGGCGGGCTTCTGGTTGGTTGGCAGGCTCCCGGCGTCGATCGTCATCATGTCGGCGACGAAATCCTGTTGCTGTCCGCGGTAGTCACCGGTATCTCCGCCGGTGTGAATCACCATAACACCGTCGTTGATGATCTGCTGGACGTCGTCTGCGGCGAGCAACTGTGATAAATCGAATCGATAGGGAGCGGGACCATTCGGCGTGGGGAGGGGCTGAAAAGGGTAGCTCGGAATCTGGATGTGGGTGGCTTGTACAGGAAACTTGACGTTCGTGATGGGAGGAATGTGGCTTTGGCGTTGGCCCTTACCCTTCCCGGTTTTGAAGGAATGCAATTCGCCCATATCGTCTCCGTGAGAGCGGGGTACCGCTGATGGTGGATTTAAACGGAAGGGCTCCGCCGCCGGAGATTTCAAGCGGTCCGTTAAGGCACATTAGCCGATTGCAAGAAAGCTGGCAAGGGACGATTTGTCCTCGGAAAGCGGCTACGTCCGGTTTGGATGATTTGGGGGCAATCAGTTGTGTTGTCGCATGTTTGTCCGCGCAGGCGCCTATGCGGTTAAAATAGATCTATGGCGAAAGAGCTCAGTTTTGGCCCCTACGTTGATCTCGAAAATGGCAAGAAGGTCGTCAAGGAACTGATTTACGGTGACGGCGTTCCTGAGGGCATTGTCATGACGACGCTCGACTCCACCGTCAATTGGATGCGCAAGAATTCCATATGGCCGATGACGTTTGGCCTCGCTTGCTGCGCCATTGAAATGATGTCGATGGGAGCGTCGCGCTTTGATATTGCGCGCTTTGGCGCCGAAGTGTTCCGTCCTTCGCCGCGTCAGTCGGATCTGATGATCATCGCAGGGCGTGTGTCCAACAAAATGGCGCCGGTGATTCGCCAACTGTGGGAGCAGATGCCCGAACCGAAGTGGGTAATTTCCATGGGGGCATGCGCAACTTCCGGCGGCGTCTTTAATAATTACGCTCTGGTGCAGAGCGTGAATCAGGTTATTCCGGTGGATATATATGTGCCAGGCTGTCCGCCCCGTCCGGAGCAGTTGATTTACGCCATTACGCTGCTACAGGACAAAATCATGACGGAGCGGGGCACGGTTAAAAAGGCTTTAAACCTGGTGCCTGCGGGAGAATAAAGGAGCGACGGGCGGCTGGCCCGGCTCTGCATTTTTTGCTTACTGTTTCATTCTTGTCGCAAGCTGCCGTTCCGGCGGCGTCATCTGGTTCCAGATTGCAGTCAGGTCTTTCTCGAGAATCTGATTATTTGGATCGGCCCTGAGAGCCAACGCAAACCACGTATACGAGGTGGGCAAATCGCGTGGCACGCAATGTCCGGTAGCGTACATTGTGCCGAAGGCGCTGCGGGCCTTGGCATTCGACTTGGCGGAGGCGGCTTTCAGATTTTTGACAGCCTCATCGCAATTCTCGGGAGCGCCGCGTCCATAGAGATAAGCCTCGCCTTTGCGGAAGGCGGCGTCGCCGGTGTCTTCGGGCTCGGGAGCAGGGGGTTTCGCTGTTTTTGGGTTAGCTGGTCGTGCTTCGCGTCTCGCTTCGCGTTTGCTGATTGGCGCGGCGGCTGCGGGAGCAGCGGGTGCTTTCGCGACGACTGCAGGTTTTTCTGGGACGGCATCTGGGCTACTTCCGGCGGTGTCCGGAGTGGGCCCGGCATTCTCAGAGGGGCCTTCAGGAACTGAAGAAGAAGATGGCGCCGCGGCTTGCGAGTTACTCGTGTTGGGTGCGGCGGTGGTCTTCGACGGAGTTTGCGTCTCCGATTGCGAAGGCGTATCAGCGGGCGTTTCGCTTGGGTTCGCGGCTGTCGTTTCGGTCTTTCGGTTTTCTCCCGTGGCGAGGTAGTTGGTGTAGATCCACCAGCCTGCTCCGCCTAACGCCGCCAGCAAAAGGATCATCAGGAAAATCCTGCGGCCGCCCGTCTTTGGTTCTTCGGGTTCGAGAAAAGAATCCAAGCCCGAGAAAGCACGCTCCCGCAGGGAGTCCATGCTGGGCTGATACTGGGTGTGATCGACGGCGCTTGGTTGATCGTGGTTGCTTTCGTCGAAAGATGGGTTCGCGACTGTCGGAATGACGACGGTTGGCACGGGGGAACTCGCTCGATCATCCCGCGAAATGGTCCGACTCGAAGTGGCTGGCTCGAAGCCTGGTTGATTTAACCCCAGCATGGAGGGGCCACTGATCGGTGGCACCTGCCTAGTTGGCGTAGCGGGCGCTCGCTCGGCTGCTACTGGCCGTGGTGCAACAGCTGGGACGCTTGCGATTTTTGCTTGTAACGTTGCTTGGGAGTTCTGTTGTGAATGCGATGGCTGTGAAGCGGGCGCCGGCGAAACCGGCGATGGCGGAAAGATCGGCGGTCGGGCTTCGGGTACGGGAGTGGTCATCCGTCGGGGAGGTTCGAGCAAGGTGCCGCACATTCCGCAAAAGCGGAAATTGTCGGCATTATCCTCGCCGCATTTTGGGCAGGTCAAGGTAGCTCTCCGGATGTCTCAGTTTGTGTACTCCACATAGTCTATCAACCCCAGTGTTGCGATGGAACGCCGCCTGCACTGTCGAGCGCAGCGCCCGATTGCAGTTCGTCCACGTTGCGTCGTGCTTGATCGCGGGTTCATATTAAAATGCAACCGCCGCGATTTCCGACCAATGCCCAATACTCCTAAGGCGACGCGTAAACCGATCGCCCAAAGCTTTGAGGCGCGACTGGAGCGCATGCAGTCCCGACTCAATTGGGTCATTGTCCCCGTACGGTTCGATGCAGCCAGAGTGTGGGGGTTGCGTGGCCAAATCAAAGTAAAGGGTGAAATCAACGGCTTTGCCTTCCGAACCTCGATCTTTCCGACCGGGAAAGGCCAACACTTTCTGCTGGTTAACAAGAGAATGCAGAAGGGCGGCGCAGCCAGCGAAGGGCGCGTGGCCCGTTTTCGCCTGGAACTCGACTTGGACGAGCGGAAAGTTGATCTCCCGTGCGAACTTGACTGCATTCTCAAGGAAGATCGGATGCTCCGCCGCTGGTACGACGGATTGAATCACTCGACCCGCAACGATATTGCGAAGTGGGCCAGCGAGCCGAAGAGCGCCGCGACTCGCGTGCGACGGGCCGAGCAGATGGCGGAACGCCTTCTCAGCGTGATGGAAGCCGAACGCGAGTTGCCCCCGATTCTTCAGTTGGCTTTTGCGCGCGATCCGAAGGCAGGCGAAGGATGGGGTCGCATGTCAGCAGCGCGCCGGCGGAGCCTTCTGCTGGCCATTTTCTATTACCGGACTCCGGAGGCGCGGGGTCGGCGCATCGACAAGGTGCTTGAGGAGGCTGCGGCCGTTGCCGACCAAACGCGCGAAAAGTAGACGATATAATGCACCGTCGCTATTTTGCACAGCTCCGCGTGGGGCGGAGGCTGTCTTCTAGAGGGAACGATCAATGAAAGTTCGTTTACTTGCAGTTGTCTCGGTTCTGCTCATAACAGTGCTGGCAGCCGTCCCTTCTTCTTTTGCCGAAAGCGCGGACCCGGCAGCCGGGGCCGCGAAACGATCGATCACGGAAAAGGATTTGTTCGATTTCGTTTGGCTGGCCGACCCGCAGATTTCGCCAGATGGATCGCGCGTTGTATTCACGCGCGTGGTCACGGACGAAAAACATACGGGCTACGAAACCTCGATTTGGATCGTGACCGCTGCCGGCGGCGAGTCTCCGATGCGTCTGACCAATGGCAAGCATGATGCACACGCTCGTTGGTCGCCGGATGGCTCGAGAATCGCATTTGTACGGAGTGGAGAGAAGGACGACAGTGGGAAGCCGCGCCCGCCGCAGATTGCCATTCTCCCCCTGACTGGCGGCGAAGCCCACGTTATTACCGATTTGCCGAAAGGCGCGGCTGGCCCGATCTGGTCTCCTGACGGCAGGCGCATCGCGTTTTCCAGTTCCACCACCCCCGAAGATATTGAGAAAGAGCAACGCAAGAAAAATGACGCGAAGACTGCTGCAACGCCCGGCGGGCATGCCGACAGCAAGACGGCGAAAGACTCCGCCAGTTCCACGACAGCGGCGGCGAAAAGCGATTCTGACGGCGATCGCGAATCGGATATCCACATCATCACGCAAGCTGTTTATCGTGATAACGATGAGGGATATCTTGACCTCAAGCGGCACGATCACATTTGGGTAGTAGATGTTCCGGTGACCTCTGACGAGCCGGTGAAGCCGCTACAGATTACAAGCGGCGACTACGACGAGGGCGAAATTGTCTGGACGAAAGACGGCTCGCACATCTACTTCGCGACGAGCCGCATTGACGAGCCTTATTACGAGACGCCCAGCACCGATCTCTATTCTGTTTCGGCGAACTCAGCTGGGACCACGCCGGAAAAACTGGCTAGCATTCCGATGGGGATTTACGGATTGTCGCTGAGTCCTGACGGGAAGAAGTTTGCGTTCCACGGGTCGATCACGCATCCGGTTCGCTCGTACTCGCAGCCGGATTTGTGGGTGATGGATGTGGGGGCGAATGCGCAGCCGCGAAATCTGACGGCGAATTTCGACTTCGACATGGGCAGTTCTGTTTTTGGGGATAACGCTGCGCCGCGCGGAGGCGCCGCCGTGGCTCTGCAATGGACTCCTGATGGGCACTCGATTTTTGACATTATCGAGAAACGAGGGCATACACCGATCGTAAAGGTGGATGCGGAGACCGGGGCTGTGATGGAAATGACTCACGGCGATCAGGCGGTGTTCGATTTTTCCATGACCCCCGACGCGCGGACCGCCGTTGCTTTGGTATCTACTGCAGTGATGATCGGTGATTTGTTTACGGTGCCGTTGAACGGGAATCCGGATGGCGCGGAGACTCGCATTACCGATGCCAACAAGAACCTTTGGTCGGAACTCAACATCACGGCGCCGGAAGAGATCAACTACAAGAGCTTCGACGGGCTGCCGATTCAAGGTTGGATTCAGAAACCACCCGACTTTGATCCGAAGAAAAAATATCCCCTGATCCTTAATATCCATGGCGGACCGCACGCTGCGTATGGCTGGGTCTTTGACCATGAATTTCAGTGGATGGCTGCGAAGGGTTACGTGGTGCTTTACGTCAATCCGCGCGGGTCGACGAGTTACGGTCAGGATTTCGGAAATATCATTCAATATCACTATCCGGGGGACGACTACCGCGATTTGATGGTCGGAGTGGATGAGGTATTGAAGCGCGGGTATGTCGACGCGAAGAAGTTGGGAGTGACAGGGGGCAGTGGCGGCGGTGTGCTGACCGATTGGACCGTGACGCAAACCGATCGCTTCGCTGCGGCGGTGTCGCAGCGCGATATCTCGAACTGGGCGTCATGGTGGTACACGGCTGATTTCACGTTGTTCCAACCGAACTGGTTCAAGGCTCCGCCGTTCCAGGACCCGAAAGATTATGCAGAGCGGTCGGCGATTACGTATGTCGAGAAAATTCATACACCAATGATGTTTATTCTTGGGCAGTCGGACTACCGCACTCCGCAAGACTCGGGCGGAGAGCAGTTGTTTCGGGCGCTGAAGTATCTGCATCGACCGACGGCAATGGTGGTGTTTCCCCGCGAGACACATGAGTTGTCGCGGTCAGGAGAGCCGTGGCATCGGATTGAGCGGCTCGACAATATCGTGGGCTGGTTCGATAAGTGGCTGATGGGCGTGCCGCATCCGGAGTACGAGGTGCATCCGGAAGCGGCGAAGGCGAAGGCTAGCGAGTAAAAGAGAGGACCCGGGAGGATATTTCGTCCCGGGCCGATACAGTCTCGTTTCAAACCGCACTCCCGCAAAGTTTCGGTATTGCGTCTGACTATTGCAGCGAGCCGAAAACCACCAAGCTGTTGTTCGTCCCTACGTAGACTTTGCCGTTGGCCACGACAAAATTGGCGAAGTGGGGAAGCGGTGGAATTTTGTCACGATAGTTCGGGGCCGAGGAACTGGCGTAGACACGCTTGAGCGTAAGCGCGTCGTAGGCACCGAGAATCGATCCACTGATCTGCCAGAGCAGGCCGGAGTTAGTTCCGTTTGCGGTGACGATGGGCGAATGTCCGTTGTCGGTTTTCACCGATTGCGCGAATGGCGTCGTTGCCAACTTACCTTTTGTCAGAGCGAGCGCCTTGATTGTCGATCCGGCCGCTGCGGTATAGAGCGTGTTGTTCCAGAAGGCCATCGCTCCCGGTTCGGGGGCAAATGTTGGCAACTCCTGGACGATCTGCGTATCACTCTTGGTGCAAGTCGCACAGAAGTGTCCGAGATTGTCGCGGTTCAGCAGGTAGATGGTGCCTTCTTTGCCGAGCGTCGCCATCAGGTGCTTATACTTCCCGGTTTGATCGGGAAGCACCAATACGGGCTCGCTCAAATCCATGTCGTTCTGGTCGAGGAAGAGTTCGTTGTAAGGCGTGAACCAATCGCCGAGTACCAGATCTCCGCCAGACTGGGTGAATTTCAACACGGACTGACCGAAGTTCGTGCTCGCTGCGAATGGGCCATCGGCGGTTGCTCCGTAAATGCTGCCCTCGCTATCGGCGGAAAGTCCTCCGCCCCGCATCCAGATGGCGGCAGCGGATTCCCCGGGTTCGACATCGAAGGCGCCCTGCGGTTGCAAGGTAGCAGCACTGTAGGATAGAACCCAGCCTTCTTCAAAGTCTCCACGACATCCGTTTGAGCCGAAGGCAATGTAGATGTTGCCATTTTCGAGAAGCAGGGCTGGACGGTTAACCTGCATTGCATCCGCGAACACGTAGTTCTGGCCGCCAACGTTATAGCTGGCCTCGATGACGACGGGGCTGCCGGTTTTTTCCAGGCCGGTGGTCACGTCGAGCGCGTGCAAGCGATGGACATACGCGGAATGTTCGTAGGTTTTTGCCACAACATACAGCGTACCGGCCACGGGATCGATGACCGGCGTCGAAACGATTCCCACCTCGGTCCATCGCGTCGTTCCGCCGCACTTTTGCAGATTAATCGGGACCGGTGTCGCTCCCTTCACCAGGAAGGTGGTTTGCCACAACGGTTTGGCATCTTTCCCCGTGGCGCTATCGGCGTCAAACGCGTAGACGCTATCGTGCATCGTCGCTAGGTACACAACGTTGTGAACGCCTTTGCCGGGAACCGTGATGGACGGGAGGTAGAGGGCCTGACCAATCACTTCGCCATCCACCGTTTGGGTGAAGAGCTTTCCGAACTGCGTGCTGTTGACGTTTTGCGGAGTCAGAGTGGTTTCGCTGGGATTCGCGCCCGTACGCGCGTTGTCGTAATGCCACGTTGTCACCGCAACTTGTGCTTGAGCGATGGTCGCGCAGGAGAGCGCGAGCAGGAACAACCAAACGAGCTTTAAGCGAGCAGGCAGAACTGCAGCCATGATTTCCCCTTCACAATGTTTTCATCGAAACTAGAATGCACGAAGACGCCGGAGGGTCCGATTGCACTGCGAAAATACTCAGCTACAACGGCGACGCCAGTTCTCTTGAGAATACCTGTCATTTCTGAGGTGGGTCAAACTCAGAAGTACCATTCTCTGGGCGCGATCGCTCTGCGGTCATTAACTTTGCAGTCAATCTGTAATCCGGTGCGGCTTGGTCAACTCGCCAGAGGGAATGTGTGATTAAATGAATCTCCCGAAAAATTGCTGACATCTCGCTTTTCAGCTGACATCTTGCTTTTCAAAGGAGACGAGCATGATTTTAGGAATGTCGACCGCAAACTTCACCATCTTGCATGTTCTGATCAGTCTGGTGGGGATTGGGACGGGGATGATCGTCATCTACGGGTTCCTAGCTGGCAAAAGGCTTGATGGCATGAACGCAGTCTTCTTGATCACGACTGTCTTGACGAGCGTGACGGGATTCTTCTATCCCTTTGACCACCTGACGCCAGGCGGCAAAATCGGAATCATCTCGCTTGTCATTCTGGCGATCGCAATTCCCGCGCGCTATTTCTTCCACATGGAGAGGGTATGGCGGACGATCTACGTTGTGGGCTCGGCCATGGCGCTTTACCTGAATGTCTTTGTGCTGGTGGTGCAGATGTTCGAGAAGGTATCGACGTTGAAAGCGCTGGCGCCGACGCAGAAAGAGCCGCCCTTCCTAATCGCGCAGTTGACGGTTCTCGTGATCTTCATCGGGCTTACGATTCTGTCGGCTAAGAAGTTCCACGTGGGTCCGGCGGGTACGGCCTAGATTGTTCTCGTTCGTTCCTACGCGGTATTGGATCGCCGCGAGTGACCAGCGGCGATCCTCGACGCCAGTGCGTGGCGGCCGCTATTGAACAACGTTTCCGTATGTCGGTACTCCCTGCTGGATCAGGTAGAGGAGCATCTGTCCGCGGGACGACCAGTCGCTCTGGGGATACTTCGAAATCAACGCCTGGGTGAGGGAGATAGCCGCATTTTTCGACTGATCCGACTTTTTTGGCTGCTCTTCAGTCTTGTAAATCTCGATTAACGCGGCGCGGCGGGACGCGGCATCGTACAGCGCTTCAGGAGCAGCCGGGGAGTCGGGATGCTCTTTCACATATTTTTCGTATAAATCTGATTCCTTCTCCGGACACTTCGAGGAACCTTGCCAGTCTCCGCAAAGCTTGTTGTCGATCAAATGGAAGGCGGCAAGTTGGGCCCATTTCGAGTCGGGAAACTTCTTCATCACCAGTTTCATCGATTCTTCGTCAATGCCCTGACGCATGTAGGCGTCGCGTTCGCGGGCGGAGGGGCGAGATTGCATGTCCGATTTATCGATTTGCCATCGGATGTCGGCGGCGCGGTAGAGACCTTCTCCAGCCAGCGGGCCGGTGGGGAAAATATCGTAGATGCGGCGATAAAGGCGCAAGGCATCCTGGGCCGCGCCGCGCCGTCCGTGGCGGCGGCTAGCCTCATCTTCTGAGTCGACCGCAGCGCCAAACAGGATGCGATCGCCATTCGGAGTGGTCGCCCACACCGCGCCGGTATCGAGCACCCATCCGCTGATGGTTCTCTCCTGACTGTCATCTTCCAGAACAAAGGCTGGGTCGGGAGCGTTCGCGCGACCGAGCAAGGCCTCGACGTGCAGCCATTTGGGACTGCGGTCGAGGAGAATGAGTTCGCGACCTCGCTCGACCTGGCCGAGCTTATTCGAAGCGGTATCGGGAGAAAGATAGATGATGGCCTCGCGAATCAGGGTGCCGCTTTCGGCGGCGTGTAGAAAGGAACTCGCCACAAGAAGCAAAACGGTCAAACTCAAGAGCCGGCTTATCGATTTCACAGTCGTGTTCATCTCCGGGTTCCGGGGAACCAGTAAAGTTAGATGCGCTGAGCCCGCGGTCTCGGCCGAAATCGCTAGGATTGGCCGGTAGGGATTCCCCTCAAGGACATTCAAACAAAATCTGTGCCGGAAAACAAAGAGGAAGGCTCTCGATCGACCAGCCGGTTTCCGCGAGAGCGGGCACATGGGCCGGATCATCCGTGGTCGACGCTGGCGAAGGCGCTTATCCTCGTCGAGTGATAACCGTCACATGGTTAAGTGATGAGATGCGGTGCTTCCTGCCTTGTTCGATGGTAAGCTCCACCACTCGACGGCTGTTGACAAGGGTGAACCGGTGCTGTACACCGTTGTTTCTTCAGTGCCACAATTCTACGGAGAACGTTATGCCCGGGCGCCAAAGCTTGAGCCTCGCAGAGGGCCGTCGATGAAGCCGCGCAGTGCCGCGCGAGCGATCGAGATTCGCGACCTCAGCAGCATTGAAGATCTCGTTCAATTGAAGCAGGTAGAGAAGGAAGTCTGGGGGATGGGGGACGACGATGCCTTCTCCTTGACGCTGGCGATTGCCTGCAAGGCAGCGGGGAATCTTTTTGTCGGCGCCTTCGACGGCGCGAAGCTCGTCGGCTTCGCCTTCGGATTTTTCGGACGCGAGAACGGCCTGATGACGATTCACTCGCACATGCTCGCCGTGCTCGATGCCTATCGCCATCTCGACGTAGGATCAAGATTGAAACAGGCGCAGCGGGAACGAGCGCTTGCCATGGGCCTAGGTGAGATGACCTGGACTTTTGATCCCTTGCAGAGTCGCAACGCTCATTTCAACTTCTCGAAGCTTGGGGTCGTCTCTGATAGCTACAAGGTCGATTTCTATGGTCCCGAGACTTCCAGCATGCTGCATCAGAACGGCACTGACCGGCTATGGGTGCGGTGGGTGCTGAATTCGCGGCGCGTACGGGATCGGATTGCAGACCGAAATGCGCGAGTGGAAACGCTCGACGCACTTCGACTGTTATCTCCCTTAGTGCGCTTCGATCCCAGTGGCAAACCGGCGCGAGCCGACCTGGCGGAATCGCTGGCGCGACAGCGGGTAAGCATCGAAATTCCAGGAGAGATTCTGGAGGTTGAACAGGCAGATATGGGTCTCGCGCGGGAATGGCGCGACGCCACGCAATGGGCGTTCGTTGAGTCCGTGAAAGCGGGATTCGTTGTGGCTGAATTCTGCCGGTCGATACGCGGCCAGCAAGGTCCCGGGGCATATTTGTTGCAGCGCGCAACGATCAAGGAATTGGTTCCCGACACGTAAGGGACGCGCGAGAGGGCGCGAGCAAATGGGAAAAACGATGAGACATAGCGTGGCGGGCGGGTTAGCGCCTGCGAGTAAAATGTTAGCCGTGATGATGGCGCCCCGAAAGCGCTGAAGTTCATAACGAAAATCTGTATCGAGGATCCTTATATATGTCCGAAGCTATCATCTCCCAAGTGCATATTGATTCGACTCTTGATGAGCAACGCAGTTTTCCACCGTCTCCAGAGTTTTCCGCGAAGGCGCAGATCAAGAGCTTGGCCGAATATGAAGCTCTCTACAAAGAGTCGGTGGAGCAGCCGGAAAAATTCTGGGCTCGGGCCGCCGAACAATTGCACTGGTTCAAAAGGTGGGACAAAGTTCTGGAGTGGAACCAGCCCTGGGCAAAGTGGTTTGTTGGCGGCGAGCTCAATCTTTCCTACAACTGCCTCGATCGCCATGTGCAGACCGCACGCAAGAATAAGGCCGCACTGATTTGGGAGAGCGAACCGGGCGAGATTCGAACCTTTACCTACCAGCAACTCTGGAGAGCGGTGCAGCAGTTCGCGAACGTTCTGAAAGACCTCGGCGTCCGCAAAGGCGATCGTGTCGCCATCTACATGGGAATGACGCCCGAGTTGCCGATTGCCATGCTGGCATGTGCGCGCATCGGCGCGCCCCATTCGATTGTCTTCGGAGGATTTTCAGCGAACGCGCTTGTCGACCGCATACACGACTCGCACGCGGTTGCCGTCATTACGCAGGACGGCTCCTACCGCCGTGGCGCGGAAGTGAAACTGTTTCCTGTCGTCGAGGAGGCGCTGAAATCGTGTCCATCGGTGAAGCATGTGGTGGTCTACAAGCGCACCGGCACTCCGATCAATATGACGGCCGGTCGGGATCATTGGTGGCATGAGTTGATGGCCAAGGCCTCCGACGAATGTCCCGCCGAACCGCTCGATGCCGAACATCCGCTCTATATCCTTTATACGTCGGGCACGACGGGCAAGCCGAAGGGGATTGTTCACACCACTGGCGGCTATTCGGTTGGCACGTATCTCACGACAAAGTACGTGTTCGATCTTCGCGAAGAAGATACTTACTGGTGTACCGCCGACATCGGCTGGGTCACAGGCCACAGCTACATCGTTTATGGTCCGTTGCAGTGCGGCGCGACTAGTCTTATGTACGAAGGCGCGCCCAATTGTCCCGAGCCCGATCGCTTCTGGTCGATTATTGATCGGCATCAGGTCAACGTGTTTTACACGGCTCCGACGGCGATCCGCACCTTTGCCAAATGGGGCGATGAGTGGCCCAAGAAACATAAGATGGATAGCCTGCGGCTGCTGGGCACGGTGGGGGAACCGATCAATCCCGAAGCCTGGATGTGGTATCGCGAGTTGATCGGACATAACCGGTGCCCGATTGTCGATACGTGGTGGCAGACGGAAACCGGGTCGATCATGATCACGCCGATTCCGGGGGCGATTGCGACGAAGCCGGGCTCGGCAACGAAGCCGTTCTTCGGCGTTGTTCCAGAAATTGTGACCATGGAAGGGAAGCCGGTTCCGGAAGGTTCCGGCGGCTATCTCGTCATTCGCCAGCCGTGGCCCGCCATGTTGCGGACGATCTATGGCGATCCCGAACGGTATGTGAGCCAGTACTGGTCGCAGATTCCGGGCGGCACGTACTTCACGGGCGACGGCGCACGCAAAGATAAAGACGGCTATTTTTGGATTATGGGCCGAGTCGACGACGTCCTCAATGTGTCCGGACATCGTTTGAGTACCATGGAAGTGGAGTCGGCGTTGGTGGCGCACGAAAAAGTAGCAGAAGCTGCGGTTGTCGGACGCCCCGATGACATCAAGGGGCAGGCAATTTCAGCCTTCGTTACGCTGGAGCAAGGCGTCGAACCGAGCGACGCGTTGAAAGAAGAGCTTAAGAAATGGGTTGCGAAGGAGATCGGTTCCCTGGCCAAGCCCGATGAGATCCGCTTTGCCGACGCGCTTCCGAAGACGCGTAGCGGCAAGATTATGCGAAGGCTGTTGCGAGAACTGGCCAGCAGCGGCGAGGTGAAAGGCGACACGACCACCCTCGAAGACTTCGGCGTGATTGCCAAACTGAAAGAGCAGGACGAGGTGTAACGCGCAGAAGTGTCTAAGAGAAAATCTTAGCTGGAGTGGGTCTCGACGGTCTGGCGTTGCTGGCGCATTTGTTTGAGAAAGGATTCGACCGGCATCTGATACTTTTGCCGGAACAGATCGACGAGCGCGTCCTCGGGTGCCGACGCGTTGTTGCCAGCCGTTCCGTCGTTACAACTGGCTCCCAGAGCACTGTCTTCGCTGGCGAGAACCTGGAATCCCGCAAAGCCGTTCTCCCGCAGAGATGGGTCCAATCCCTCGGGCTCGACCTGCAGTTCGGGAGACTTGTCACCATTGGCGCGCAGAGTCGTGATCATGCGGCGGACTTGGTCCCGTTGCTCACCCGTGCTTTGCAAAAGTTCAACGCCCATTCCAAATTCGGGATGGGCGACCAGTACAATTCCGCACGCGTGGACCTGGAAATTCTGTGTCCGAATCGAAAGAATGACGCGGGTACCCCTTGGAAACGGCGTGTTCGTGGTTAGATAGCACCCTCCCACGCTAAGGTCGGTAAGACGGCAGGTCACCGGCGGATCATCCTGTTCTGGTTCGGGAAGTTGGGAGTTCAACCACTGGCGAAGCGCGCTTCGCAGCTCGTCGTTTGGGTTCTTGAATCGGACACCGGCTTGATCGCCTTTGCCTTCCCAAGCCAGCTCTCCCTCGATTTGGAGTTTCTGTTTGGTTCCGGGCAACTCGAACGAGAAGCGCAGTGAATTTTCCTTCGCGGCACGCCCCAGGAATTGGATGGCCATTCCGCCTTCACAAAGATCGATTGTTTTCGCTTTGTACGGGCCAGTTCCCGCACAATCCACAGGTATCTCGATTGGAACGCGCATTTGCACTCGCCGCTCGCGCTTCATCAAGGCTCGAACCGCGCGAAAACTCGCCTTGGCTCGCTCGACCGCGAAGGGTTTGTGCAAGACGAAATGGGCTCCCATTTCGAACCCGCCCTTGAGCCCGACGGAGGCTTCCACCAACACAATGGCAAGAGCTCGCTTGTTGACTGGGGCGGCCTGAGCAGCGCGTAAAATGCTGCCGGCGTCCTCGACATTCGCCGCATCCACGATGATGGCCTCGAAACGATGGCGAGTGATGCGGCGGATTGCATCCTCGACGCCAGAGCAGTGCTCAACGCCAATTTCCAGGTCGCTTAAGACCCGGCGCAAGATGCGGACCGTTTTCTCGTCGGAACTCACCAATAGCGACTTTAGATTCATACTTCCCATCGTGATTCGTTCTGCAATGCCGCCGGAAGTTCGCCGGGGCGACTTCGTTTTGGTTCTCTGGGACGCCTCGTGTTCTTGGAAATCCGGAACAGTTCCTGTTCGCACTCTATGTCTAAGGGATTCCGGAATCAATGCCACGGCTCGTTTCTGCGGTTACTCCGGTCACGCGGCTCGGTCGTTTTTGCACGCGGGATTGGTCCTAGTACAACCATCGGCATTGATGGCAAACGGTTCACTCTGAATCACCCTCCTTCCAAACGCGCGGTCGGGGCCCTTCGAACTGGGTCAGGGACGCAAGTCTCTGTGCTCAAAAGGGATATACAGAAAGTTGTAGGAATTCGAAGTTTTCTATTGACTTACGTAGAAAAACCTATTATTATCAATAGCTTCCATAGAGGCCGAGGGGCTTGAATGGCGCAGCTGTTTACTTTTTGCAAGGTGAATCCCCCGTACCCTTCCTGGAATCTAAACATGTAGCGTTTTTAGTGACTTAGGTCCTTATTCCAAAAGAGGGTATATTTTTCATGGCAAAGCGACGCGGAAACCCTAACTGGGGCAAGCCTGAACCGATCGGGCCTGTGACACCGACCATTACCGAATTCGAGCAGGTTGTGCACGAGTACAAACTTTCCCCGGACCAGTATTTGCGGTCAACCCGGCTGCGCGAGTGGGCGCGCCGCAACAAGAATTCGAAGTACATCCCGGAGCCTTTGCTCGAAGCCTGGGGTTTTGAAATCGAATCGACCCTGTAAACAGGGATACTAACCAATGAAAGGGTCGCCTGAGGCGGCCCTTTTCTATTTTGCGCGGCTGGGGATTGTGGTGGCGCGACCTCCGGCCAGATCTGCTGGCGATGAGGGGCCGACTCGGCATATGCTGACAGGGATGCTGACTGGCATGAGAATTGGCGGTCCGGAACTCGTGGGTATGATCGTCGCGGTCAGCTTTGCCGCTGGCCTGAATGTTTATGCCACGGTCGGCACCCTCGGGTTGCTGGCGCAAGCCGGGTTGCTGGAATTGCCTAGTGGACTCCAACTACTTTCCAATTGGTGGGTGATTGCGGCCGCCAGCGTGCTTTTTGCGGTTGAGTTTTTCGCCGACAAGATTCCTGCCTTCGATCTTTTCTGGAATGCACTGCACACCTTTGTTCGAGTGCCGGTAGCAGCGTTGCTGGCTTACGGAGCCACCTCGCAGCTTTCACCGGAGAAACAACTGTTGGCAGTCCTTGCCGGTGGCGCGATTGCCTTGGTTGCCCACGGAGGCAAGACTGCGGCGCGCGTAGCCGTGACTCCGTCGCCCGAGCCGTTTTCAAATTTTGCGCTCAGCATGAGCGAAGATACTCTTGCCATCTTTCTGACCTGGTTTGCCACACGGCACCCCATCGCGGCAGGGCTTATGGTTGCAGTTTTCCTGACCGTGATCGTAGTCTTGAGTCACTGGGTCGTTCGGATGTTGAAAAAGATTTTTGGGGACGCTCAGAAGCCTCCCTCTGAACGGAAACACGATCAACTTAAGGTTGCGTAATACGATTAGGGAAGCACTATGACTTTGAGGTCTTATTTTACCGATGTTCCCACCGCGATCGAAGAGATTCGCGCGGGCCGAATGATTGTCGTCGTGGACGACGAAGATCGCGAGAACGAAGGCGATCTTACCCTCGCTGCAGAGAAAGTTACTCCCGAAGCTATCAACTTTATGGCCAAGTTCGGACGAGGGCTCGTTTGTCTCGCCATGACGGAAGAACGTCTCGATCATCTCCGCATCGGGCCCATGACCACTGAGAACACTTCGCAATATGGGACTGCGTTTTGCGAGGCCATTGACGCGCGCGATGGTATTACCACCGGAATTTCGGCTCATGATCGTGCGCGAACCATTCAGGTGGCGATCGGTCCGGCAACGCGGCCATCGGATCTGGCGCGGCCGGGACACATGTTTCCGCTGCGTGCTCGTAAAGGCGGAGTCCTGGTGCGCGCCGGGCAGACCGAGGCTTCGGTGGATCTGGCCCGACTGGCTGGAATGATTCCGGCGGGAATCATCTGCGAGATTATGAAAGACGATGGGTCGATGGCGCGTGTGCCCGATCTCATCGAATTCTGCCGAACCCACGAAATGAAAATGCTGACGGTTGCGGAACTGATTCGCTACCGCATGCAGCATGAACGCTACGTGCATCGAGTTGGCGAGGCGATGGTCGAAACCAGGCACGGAGAATTCCGCCTGATCGCCTATCAGAGCGAGGTAGATGGCGGCGGTTCGCACATGGCTCTGATTCGTGGCGATATCAGCGATTCGTCGAAGCCAGTGCTGGTGCGCATGCACGCGCACTGCCTGATGGGTGACGTTTTTGGCGCGACCGGATGCGACTGTCATCCCACTCTCGAGGCTGCAATGCAGATCATTGCCGAAGAAGATCGCGGAGCCTTGATCTATCTGCACCAGACTTCGAAAGGATTTACGGCAGAGAAAATTGGTGAGCAGTCGTTCCTGCAATTTCACCGTGAGCGCCGCTTGCCGTCGCTCCCCGAAAGCGAACGTAAGATTCACCGCGAGATTGGACTGGGAGCCCAGATTCTCTCCGATCTGAATCTGAAACGCATCCGTCTGCTCACCAACCATCCGCGCCGCGTGGCGGCTCTGGAGGGCTTCGATATCGAAATCGTCGAGCAGGTTCCGGTAAAGCTGTCAGTTCCGAGAACGTAGAGGGGTTGTGTGTAGCACTGTCATTCTTCTGAATTCTTGGACCTTGAGTTGGCTACGATAGTCAAACTTAAGATCGCACGTCCGCCAGCGTGGTCATGCCAGTTACCCTCGAAAACTTGCGATGTTTCGCCGTCACCCGCAGCCTTTTTCCTCCGACAACGCTGAAGCGCGCACTCCACAAATTTGGTTTTGTGCAAGCGGATCCGATTCGCGCCCCTGCGCGAGCGCAAGATCTGATTCTGCGCCATCGGGTCAGAAACTACCGCGTGGGCGATCTCGAACGCCTCTATCCGAAACTCGGTATCGCGGAAGATTTCTTCGTTACCTACGGCTTCGTAACTGAGGCCGTGCAGGCGCTGATGCATCCCCGCTCCGACACGGGTGTGCCCGCCGAAGCACGAGAACCATGGCCGGCTGCTCGCAAAAAGCGGGCGCAGCTTTTACTGGATTTCGTACGTGAGCGCGGAACCGTCCATCCGCGCGAGGTTGATGCTCATTTTTCGCATGGAACCGTTAAAAATTATTGGGGAGGCTCGTCGAACGCGACGACACATCTTCTCGATGCCATGCATTATCGCGGATTACTGCGAGTGGTGACGGCGCGAGGCGGGCATTCGTCTCTATGCTGAACACCAGCATGGCGCAGAACCGATAGATGAGGCCGATCGCCGATCACGGTTAGACGCGCTGGTCGACGTTGCAGTTCAAATTTATGCGCCGCTGCCGGGACCATGCTTGTCGGATCTGGTGCGACGCCTTCGTTTTGCGGTGCCGCAATGGTACGGTGAGCTAACCGGCGCTCTTAAACGCGCGAAACAGCGGCTCGCGCAAGAGCGCGTCGACCGCGTCGATTGGTATTGGCCCGCTGGAGAAGACGTGACCGGGACTGCTTCGCCGGAAATCGTTAGGCTGCTCACTCCTTTCGATCCGGTAGTGTGGGATCGCGATCGCTTCGAGTTGTTGTGGGGATGGGTCTATCGTTTCGAGGCTTATACGCCCGCACCAAAACGCAAGCTGGGATACTATGCGCTCCCGCTGCTCTGGCGCGACCGTGTGATTGGCTGGGGCAACTTGGCGGTGAAAAACGGCAAGCTCGAATCGCAACTAGGCTACATCGAATCGCGTCCGCCGCGAGAACGCGTGTTCAAACTCGAACTGGAGGCCGAACTGGATCGCATGCGCGTTTTTCTGCGGTTGGAATTGTGAGAACTGGCGAGAATGCCCTCGCGTCCTGCCGTTTACTGTGCTTTCCTTAGCGCGGGCCAGTCGGCGAATGCTAGGAAAAATGGCAGGAAGATGTTCGCCACAGGCACCAGTATGAGCAGGCTCAACGCGGGCGAGAATCCGGCTTTCTTGCATATTTGCCAAAAGGGCACGATCCCCGCGAGAAGCAAGAGCAGGCAGGCAAGGATGACGGCCAGGTGACGCGGTTGAAATAATCCTTCCATCATGAAGAAGTTCCTGATGATGGTTGGCAGTCTACGCCGAGCGGGAAATGCGATGCAACGATGAATTCGATTTAGAACGGCTTCCGTGCCGTAATCACTTCGTCTTTGATAAAGAATTGCGCCGAGCATATGGATGAGCCGCAAATCGTCGGCAACAGCCCAGCCATTTGCTTGCGCGTAATCAGGCCCAGGGTGCCGCATGACGGGCACGAGAGTACGGCCCAGTAGGGATCTTCTTTCTCTCCCACCTCGCCCGCATTTTCAAGGACGAAGACCGTGCCGGGTTCCATTTGTTCTGGAATCCACTCGTTGATAATGCTCAACTCGCCGATCACCATGCTTCCTCCCCGCTTTCCATTTAGCTGCCTTACGCCTTCAGCGCCCGGCGTAAAGGCCGAACCCCTTCGGAAACTGCCGCTTTCCTGCGCGCCTGAATTTCGGTTCGCACTCGCCGAACTTCATCGCTCAGGCATATATCGAACATCGGTTGTCGCGCATTCTTGATCAGGTCCACCACTTGGCGCGCCGAGGTTCGCAGATAAAGATGGCTGCCGTCGGTGAGCAGGTGGTACTCCGAAGATGCGCTGACCGTAGCGGCCAGGTTTGTTCCGAATTCGCGTTGTAGAAAGCTGATCACTTGTCGCATGCGTTGCAGAGAGAAACCGCGCCGGCGTAGTTGGCAGATCACCGCCACGGTTACGAGTTCATCCCAGCTGTAAATGCGGCGATGCCCTTGCCGGCTGGGTGCGACGATGCCTCGTTCGTCCCACCACTGCAACTGGCGGGCGGTGATTCCCGTGAGGACGATTACGTCGTTGGATGTGAATTCTCTCTGCATCTCGTTCCCGTTCTGTTTCAAACAAAAAGACCTATAAATGTTTGGAACATTCTAGGCGGCGCAGACAGAAAATTGGTTACGTTTCATTGCTGATCCTGTTGACTACGTGGGTACGTCGCGAGAAGGGGATCCGTGTGCGAGTCGGTCGATTGCTCTGCGACGAGATCGCGGCTTGATTATCGTTTTGCATCCCCCCGCGGTTTGTGCCTTTCGCGCTTCTGGCATTACCATGGGCAGCAGCAAATTTCCTTTCAGGGGCCATCGACTTTCATGTTCCATTGCATGATCCAAAGAATGCGGTTTTGTGTTGCCGTGCTTGCCGTGTTTGTCCTCTTTTTTTCTACGACCTTGACTCTCGCTCAGCAGAAAGAGAAGAAGCGCAAGGAAGAGGCGATGCAAAGCAACGCACCCGTCTCGTCCGAAGCAGCCGCGAAAGACGAAAAGGAAGAAAAGGACGAGGGCGATCCGCTTTTCAAGGGCATGAAATACCGATTGATTGGTCCGTTCCGTGGCGGCCGCTCTCTGACGGCTGCGGGAATTCCCGGCGACCCCACAACCTATTACTTTGGCGCGACGGGCGGCGGTGTTTGGAAATCGACCGACGGGGCAAACACCTGGTCTCCGATTTTTGACAAAGACGGTGCTCCCTCCATCGGCAGCATCGCGGTTTCGACTTCCGATCCTAATATTGTTTACGTAGGGACCGGCGAAGCCTGCATTCGCGGCAACATCTCTCATGGGGACGGCGTCTGGAAATCGATGGACGCGGGGAAATCGTGGAAGAGTGTCGGACTGAAAGACTCGCGCTCGATAGGCAGAGTCATCGTTAATCCCAGCAATCCCGATATTGTTTTCGTGGCCGCGCTCGGACATCCCTACGGCCCGAACGCGGAGCGCGGCGTCTTTCGCACCACGGATGGCGGTAAAACGTGGGACAAGGTGCTCTACAAAGACGAAAACACCGGTGCCATCGATGTGGCGTTCGATCCGCAGAATCCGCACATTTTATTTGCCTCTTTGTGGGAGGCTCGGCGTACTCCTTGGACGCTGTCAAGCGGCGGACCTGGTAGTGGCATATACCGATCGACCGATGGGGGCAGCACCTGGAAAAAACTGGAAGAGCACGGCCTGCCAAAGGGCCCCTATGGACGGATCGGGATCGCGGTAGCGGCAAATTCTGAACGCGTCTACGCGATTATCGAGGCGAAAGAGAACGGCGGGCTCTACCGCTCCGACGATGGCGGCGACACGTGGGATCTCGTCAATGGCAACCGCTCCCTGGTCCAGCGAGCGTGGTACTACATGCACGTGATAGCCGATCCGCAAGATGCCGACACGGTGTATGTCGCTGATGTAGAGTTTTTCAAGTCAACCGACGGTGGACGTAGCTTCAATAAGGTCAAAGTGCCGCACGGCGACAATCACGGACTGTGGATCGATCCGAAAAATACAAAAAGGATGATTGCTTCGAACGATGGCGGTGTGACCGTTAGCCTCGATGGTGGCAAGTCGTGGACGCGTGAAGATAACCAGCCGACGGCGCAGTTCTATCACGTCATCACGGACTCACGCACACCCTATTACGTCTACGGGGCGCAGCAGGACAACTCTTCCGTCGCGATCTCAAGCCGGAGCGATGATGGTGCGATTGGACGTGACGAGTGGTACGCGGTCGGGGGAGGGGAAGCGGGCTACATCGCACCCAATCCCACCGACCCCAACATAGTGTATGCCGGCGACTATGAGGGAAATATCACGCGCTTCGACCGGCGCACCAATCAGGTGCAGAGCATTTCGGTGTGGCCCGAGTTGACGGATGCACGCGGCGCTGCTCCGCTCGATCACCGCTTCCAGTGGACGGCCCCCATTGTGACTTCTCCCCAGGATCCAAATACCGTCTACTATGGCGGCGAAAGCATCTTCAAGACGTCCGACGGAGGAAAGCATTGGCAAGCCGTCAGCGGCGACCTGACGCGCAACGACAAGTCGAAGCAACTGCCCGCTGGAGGCCCGATCACTATCGATGACACCGGCACCGAATATTACGACACGGTATTTTCAATTGCTCCCTCGCCGCTGGCGAAAGGCTTGATCTGGGCGGGGACCGACGACGGCCTGATCCAAGTTACGCGCGACGAAGGGAAGACATGGTCGAACGTTACTCCTAAAGGTCTGGCAGAGTGGAGCCGCATCAGCCTGATTGAAGCGTCTCCGCATGATGCTGCGACTGCTTACGTCGCTGTCGATCGCCACCAGAACGACGATCATGCGCCTTACATTTATAAGACGAGCGACTACGGATCGACCTGGAGCCGAATCAATACCGGAATTCCCGATGGAGTCTTTGTGCGGGCCGTACGCGAAGACCCGAAGCGCAAGGGCTTGCTCTACGCCGGCACGGAGCGCGGTGTTTACGTCTCTTTCGACGATGGCGCGCACTGGCGCTCTCTGCAGATCAACCTGCCGATTACGCCGATCCACGATTTGGTCATCAAGAATGACGATCTGGTCGTAGCCACGCACGGGAGATCGTTTTGGATTCTCGATGATGTCTCTCCGCTGCGCCAGTTCGCCGATTCGGTCGCAAATGAAGAGATGCATCTCTACCAGCCTGCGACGGCGTTCCGGATTCACAGTGGAGAGGCGCCTCCGCATTTGGCGTTTGCGGGCACGAATCCCCCGAACGGCGCGGTCATTTACTACTACCTCAAGCAGGCTCCGAAAGAGCAGGAGGTGAAGCTTGAGATACTGGATGAGTCGGCCAACGTCATCCGTAAGTATTCGAGCGCCAAAGCCGAACCTTTGGATGAGCCACTTGATCCCGACGCCAAAAAGCCTGAAAAGCAGATCAAGCCCGAAGCTGGTCTAAATCGTTTCGTGTGGGATCTGCACTATGACGAAGCAAATCGTGTTCCTGGTTACTATCTCTGGGAATATGGCGAAGGCGCGCGAGGTCCGCTGGCGGTTCCTGGCAAATACCAGGTGCGCTTAACCATGAACGGCAAGAGCGCGACGGCTCCATTTGAGGTGAAGATCGATCCGCGCGTTACGGTTTCTCAGAGCGATCTGGAGAAACAGTTCAAGCTGGAGATGGACTTGCGCGAGCAGTTGAATCGCGTCTACGACGCGGTGAACCAGATTCAGGATGTTCGCGAGCAATTGAGCGGTCTAAAGAAACGTCTCGTTCTTGTCGATTCGTCGAAGCCGTTGTTTGATGGCGCAAGTGCACTTGACGCGAAGCTGATTGCGGTTCGCGATCCGCTGATTAATTTCAAGATCAGCGCGAGCGAGGATTCGCTGGCTTTCGCTCCAGGAATTGACGCGAAGCTCGCATTCCTTTCCATGGGAGTTTCTGGTTTTGCTGATGCGGCACCGACCGAAGCGGACTACCAGGAATTTGACAAACTTAAGAAGCAGACTGACGAACTGCTGGCTCACTGGGACGATGTGCGAAACGGCGATATCACGACGTTCCAGAAGTTAGCGGCCGCGCAGAATGTCCCACCAATCATCGTTCCGGACGTGAAGAGCGAACGCGTGCAGGGTGGAGGCGACGAGTAGGTAATTTTTACTAGATAAACATCTCGTCTTGCGGCACGCTGGAGCCGTTTTTCGGATGGCGTCGTTTCTGGCCGAGGAAGACGTCAAAGCCTGTGCTCAGCGCGGCCATGAGGCCATTGACTTGGCGCAAGGGGGAGACGACCGTTTTGTGCAGCATCTCGCTTGTGTCTTCGACTTTATCCATCGTGCGGTTCAGGAGTTCGTCGGCACGAATTACTTGCAAACGCGTGCGATCCAAAACATCAGTGAGTGTAGCGTCAAGACGTTCGATCTGATTGCGCACCAGCGTGCTCGAATCGGAAAGATTCGTGCTTATGTTGTCGATTTTCGGGCGCAACTCAACCAGCAGGCTCTGGACCGCCTGAACAGTTGGCAAAGTTTTGCTGGTGACTTCGGTGGCGAGCGCTTCCATTTTCGCCGTGCTCTTGCGGACGGAGAGGAAGAGACCAAGCAGAATTCCCGCTTGAATGAGTACAGCGAAAGTTGTGACTGCAATAAAGATCTTGAGGAGATTGTCATCCATAGCTGCTCCGTCTAGTCCCGCGTCCCGATTGTGCAGTCTCTTAGAGGTTCTTCTGTGGCTCGGCGCTCGCCGCGGTGGTTTCGTTATAGGCCTGACGACCTGCCTCGTAGGCCGAGCGGAAACGCTCTTTTTGCTGGTTCAGGACGTCATTGCCGCGATCGACCCACTCGCCGGCTTGTTCCTTGGCCTTGCGTGCCGATTGACGAGCCTTTTCGCTGCCTTCCTGGGCCTTCGAACGGATTACATCGCGCATTTCGTCTCCAGAGCGCGGCGCGTACAACACACCGACCAAAGCTCCAACTCCGAGACCTGCCAGGAACCACAGGAAACCGCCGCTGTCATGATCCGCCATAAATGCCTCCTCGATATTTTTCTATATCGGATGGTAGCACCGTGATACCTGAAAGACAATTCATGGCGCCCCTTAGTTTACAGGCGGTTTAGAGGGCACGGGGCGGGCGCGGGTTGCTCCGAAGTGGATGTTTAAAGTGCCTCTTGTGCGCGGCGTCGGGAAGGCGGAGAATGAGTCGGTCTTTCTACTTGTTCTCGTATTTATTCTCGTAGACTCGTCGATTCTCGTCCTTTCACTTTGTAGTCATTTCGGTATTCTGTCCTTCATAAGTTAAGGAGGCATTTTTGTCCGATCGCAAGTATCGCCAACGCGGCTATCAGGATTCCGGCGGTGGCGCGAAAAAGGAATTTGAAAAACCCGCGAGCGCTCCCAAAAAAGAAAATACATTCGGACCGCGGCCCATCAATCTTCCTGGTATGCGGACGGTTTCTCGTTGCGCTGAGTGTGGAGCGCTGCTGCAGAACCTGACCGATCCTGTCGGCGAGTGTCCAAAATGCGGATTTGCTTTGCATGCCTGCAAGCAATGTGAGCATTTCGATCCCTCGAGCCGCTTTGAATGCAACCAACCGGTTCCCGCCAGAATTTCTCCCAAGGATAAGAAGAATGATTGCCCGCTGTATTCCATTCGGGTGATGGTTGAAAAGGAAACGTCGAGCAAAGGAAGCCAGCGTCCGAATGACGCGCGAGCGGCTTTCGATAATCTCTTCAAAGATTGAAACGGAGCGCTTGCCTAAAATCGCGGCGAACAGTGACGAGCAGGAAAGGCTGGGACAGGTTACTCCTCGAACGCGAGACTGGAAGCAGTCCCATCTAATGCTTCGACGGATGGAGTAAGGGAAGTGTGGCCACTCCACCCGGCGGCCAAGCTGGCTGGGGTAAAAAGAAAGATCGCCGCATTGATCTGAGCGGAGTACAATTCCGGGACCGCCAAGACCCCGCTTGACGCAACCCCTCTACAGGAGAACTTTCATGACCTGCCAACTCTCCGGCAAGTTTCGCGTCGTGCTTGCAGCGCTCTGTTGCGTGATCTTCGCAGCAGTTTTCGCATCTTTGGTATCCGCGGACTCACATGGCGACATGCCTCAAACACAGCGTCATCGGGTGCAAATCGCGATGACCTCGTCCGACAACCATTTCTCTTACGTGGGACAGCCCGTAACCTTCACCGTCACACTTACGAGCAAGTTCGGTCCGATTCCTGACGGCGAAACCGTCTATTTTGAGGCCGCCGATCAAGAGATCGGCACGGGTACCACGCTGGACGGGGTTGCTACCTTCACCACATCCTCGTTGCCCGCCCGCTCCTACGAGATACAAGGCTCTTATCCGGGAGACGATATCTACGGCAGAGCTTTCACCCAGATCCGGCAGGTGGTCTCGAAATGGGGGACCTCCACGAATCTCCAGTTGAGTCCCAATCCCGCAGCCAAAGGCCAGCCGATCACGTACACGGCGACTGTCAGTTCGCAAGGTCCTCTCACTCCGACGGGGAACGTGCGCTTCCATGACTACGGCCTGGTGCCGATGGTCAATGGCGTGGCAACTTTCACGAAAACGGGACTGCGTCCGGGTACTCACACGCTGCTGGCAACTTATGAGGGAGACGCCGCGTCGGCCGCCAGCACATCCGCGCCTTACCAAGAGGTGGTGAATCCTTGATCTTTGGTGGTTGAGAGCCTTCTTGGGGAATTTCTAATTACGTCGTCGGGACTCGAAAGCGGCTCGAACTCGCAGCCATTCCTGCTCGGCCTGGCGCAGATCGACGTGCGGCCCTGGGGAATTTCCTGTGCCGCGAAGAAACACGTTGGCAAACGGCTCAGGCTTGATTTCTTCAGGCTCCCAGGCTTGCACCCACGACACTAACTGTTCCAGCGTCCAGTTCTTCTTTTTCATGACATGGAAGTCGAAGAGGTCGGCAATGACATCTTTGATGCGCATCTTGCGCGGGGATTTTTAGACAACAACCCCCGGAGAGAAACGGGTAGAATTATCGCCCCAAAATGGCTTTCCGATTCGAGTTCGATCGAGTCAATAAGATCCTGCTGGCCCGGTTTGAGGGTCAACTCACCAATGACTCTGCGACGGAATATCATGACGCGCTGGGCAAGAATTGGAGGGCGACTCATCCGCGTGCAGGTCTCTGGGATCTTTCAGCCGTTACCGAATTTAGTTTGGCCTCTGATTTCTTGCGCTCCTTGGCAACGCGCAAACCGGTCACGCCGGGCTTGACCGACCATCCGCGCTTTATTGTTGTGCCAGAGACGGCGGGATACGGTTTGATGCGGATGTTTCAGATTGCCGGAGAGTCGGCACGACCTCTGCTGCATGTCGTACGCACGGTTGACGACGCGCTCACTACGCTCGGCGTTCAGTCTCCAAAATTCGAGCCAATAGAGTGAACGGTGAGCTGATACGAAGTGGCGATTTTCAATAACGGGAAATTTGCCGACCTGAAGTCGGTTCGTAAAAGAGGGCGATTACGCTGGCTGAGAGAACGGGCTGCTATAGTCCCCCTGGATCGGAAACAGATCTCAGCCCCGAGCGACGACCTCATTCGACATCGGACAGTTTCGGGCGGATAAGAACCCGATCCGCGGTGATGAGCTGGTTCGAAAAGAATTGTGCTTCTTTGGAGCCCTGGTTGCCCAACAACACCAATATGCGGGCCAGTTCATCATCACCGTCTAACCGGGAATCCGGTTGTGCCTTCAGCACGAGAGCCATATATCCGTCGGCAAGCAGCACGCAATTCGAATCGGCCCCTGCTTGAGACTCCGCCTTGGAGCGCTGAAACTCAGCGACCGCGATTGCATACTGGCCTAGAGCAAGGTGCAGCGCTCCTATGAGCCAGTGCGCATTACCTCGCTCTTTGTGGCCCAGATTCAATTCCGCTACCAGGTCTCGAGAAAGGATCGCAAGTTGCAGCCCCTCTTGGAGATGATCGGTTTTTATATCGATACCGACATCTCCCCAGCCGGGCCAGCAGTTAGCTGCAGCGTTAAAGGCAAGTACCTTTGCGGATTTCTTCAATTTCTCGGAATCAGCGGAGTTCTCGAAGGACGCGGCTTTCAACAAGGCGAATTGAGTTCCGGCATTGGCGAGCGCAACCATCGAAGAGACATCGTGGAGATCGCGATAGGTATGTTGGGACAGTTCGTTGAAAGCAAGCGAAGCCTCGATTGGGCTGGGAATCGCTTTTAAAACGGAGATGGCCTCAACCACTTTACCGGCCTGAACTAAAGCAAGAAGAGAAATAAGGTCCGCTTGGCTCGAGCTGATATTGTCTAGACTCATCGGTTCATCGTTTCAGGTTCGCAAACCAGGGGCACGAACGTCAGCGCCAACTCCTAGAAGAGATCACTAGACTACCGCATCGTTCTTGATTGCAGAAAACTCCAAGCAAAAATGCAGTGTTCGTGGGGAACGTGCTTGCATGTGGAGGGTCCAAATCGCGTGGGCGGACTGACCGTTCGTAACTGTGCTGTATTGCTCATTTTCCAGTACGGTCAAATTGGTAGCTCCTCACTTCTGGACCTCCAGTTCTGCAGACCGCGTGCAGTCTCGTCTTGGATTCGATGACAACATTAGAGCTGATGCATGCCGAGCAAAACCACACCACCAGCACGGCGGCGCTGAAAGAGCTCGCGGATCTTAAGTTTGCTCTCGATCAGCATGCGATCGTAGCCATGACGGATGTGCAAGGCACGATCACCTACGTGAACGACAAGTTCTGTGCGATCAGTCAATACTCCAAGGAGGAATTGATCGGCCAGAACCATAGAATTCTGAACTCCGGGCACCATCCAAAAGAATTTTTCCGGCAGATGTACAACATCATCGCCAATGGCAAGGTGTGGCATGGCGAGATCAAGAACCGGGCCAAAGACGGTTCGATTTACTGGGTAGACACGACGATTGTGCCGCTCATTGGGCCTGAGGGGAAGCCGCGGCAATACGTCGCTATTCGTGCGGATATTACCAAGCGCAAAAAAGCGGAGGAGGAAGTCGAACAACTCGCCGCAGTGGTCGAGTCGTCGGATGACGCCATTATCACCAAATCTTTGGACGGAACGATACTGGCCTGGAACCCGGGCGCGGAGAAGGTGTTTGGATATCGGGCCGCAGAGGTTGTGGGCAAGTCAAGTCGCTTTCTGTTGCCACCAGAGCGAGCAGAGGAGGAAACCCACATTCTAGAACGAATTGCACTCGGCGAGGCGGTCGAGCACTTCGAAACTGTGCGCCTTCGTAAGGATTCTACTCATATTGATATTTCAGCAACGATTTCTCCGATCAGGGATAAGAGTGGTGTGATTGTCGGGGCCTCAAAGATTGCTCGTGACATAACGGAGCGCAAGCGAGCTGACCGAGAGATTGAACGCTTGAATCATCAAATGGAATGCCGTAACAAGGAGCTAGAGGCCCAAGCAAGCGAGTTGCAGCGCGCTCGGGATGAGTTGGAGTTGCGCGTCAAGGAGCGCACCGATGAGCTGGCGAGCATGAATCAAGTCCTGGAACGCAGTAACCTCGAGTTGCAACAGTTCGCCTACGTAGCCTCGCACGATCTGCAATCGCCTTTGCGCAGTATCAGCGGATTTGTTCAACTGCTTAAATCGGAATATCAGGGCAAGCTGGATGCGCAAGCGGATGACTGGATTCGACGGACGGTCGAGGCCAGCGCGCAAATGCAGACTATGATCCGCGACGTGCTGGCCTATTCGCGGGTCGACTCGCGCTCGCGGCCGTTTGCGCCGACGGCTTTTCTTGATGTGTTCAAGGATGCGGCGGCTCTGCTCGAGTCTTCTATCCATGATGCCGGAGGCCAAGTTTCATGTGGCGATCTGCCAGTTGTCATGGGTGACCGGTCGCAATTGGTCCAACTCATGCAAAACCTGATTGGCAACGGACTGAAGTACCACGGAGATAAGGCGCCAGAGGTTCACGTCTCGGCCAAACACGATGGGAAGGAATGGATCTTTTCCGTCCAAGACAACGGCATCGGCATCGAGCCCAAGTATTACGATCGAATCTTTGAAATATTCAAGCGGTTGCACGATCAAACGGAGTATCCAGGCACCGGGATTGGTTTAGCCGTTTGCCGTCGAGTCGTAACGCGCCACGGCGGCAGGATCTGGCTGGAGTCCGAGGCTGGGCGCGGAAGCATTTTCCATTTCACATTGCCTGAAGGGACGGAAAAAACCGATGACCAACACACCTGTTAGCACGCGCCCGGCGGAAATTTTACTCGCAGAAGATAATGCAAACGATGTTGAGTTGACGCGGCAGGGATTTAAGCAGTGCAAGTTGCTACTGAATCTGCATCATGTGAAGGATGGAGTGGAGTGCATGGCTTTTTTGCGCAAAGAAGGCAAGTATTCCGCAGCGCCGACGCCCGATTTACTTCTGCTCGACATGAACATGCCCCGAATGGACGGGCGCGAAGTGTTGGCCGAGATGGTAGCGGACGATGCCTTGAATGCGATCCCCGTCGTCGTCCTGACTACGTCGGCGCAGGATGAAGAGGTTTTGAAGATGTACAAGCTGCGCTGCAACTCGTACATCATCAAACCGATCGACTTCGATCAATTCCTATACGTGGTGCGGTCGATCGCGGAATATTGGTTCACCGTCGTGGTCTTGCCGGTGGCGAGCGCTTCAGAGAAAGCGGCACATGTCGTCGCCTAGTGGCTCCGGGAGCGAGCGGCTCGGTTAGCTGGGGCCTTAATCTGATGATCGTGGCGACTCAGGCGTGAGCAGTCCCTGCTACGTTCATATAACTGTCGACTGCCTGGGTCAACTGCGAGTCCACCTCGTCAGCAATGGCCATGATGTCAGGCAAGAGTAAGGTGAAATCCAACCCGCTGAGATTCTCGTGCAATTTTCCGAAGAGGGTTACTTGAAGGATGCGAGAGTCGTGAACTAACATGCCGGGAGTGTAGCCCTGCGATTTCCGCATTTTGCCGTGGGCGAAGGCGGCGGCGGAATAGGCATAGTCTCTCTCGACCCCAGGTAGGTTTGGTGCTCGCAGGCGGGCAATCAAATCTTCAATCAGGCCAGGAAGGTATCCTGTTCGCTCGAGGTCGGTCAGCGTCACGCGGTTCAGTTCCTTGCTTTTTTTTACCCTTTCCAACCATTCTTTGACGATGCTATCGGTGCAACGTTGGAGAATCGCTGCGACTCTCTCTTTGAGTGCTCGCGCTTCAGGCGGCGGGAGTTCCCTCTTGTCACGGAAGAGTTCGGCGAGTTTGCCGTCTGTGAACGGCTTGATGAC
The DNA here is from genome assembly GCA_963846085.1 of uncultured Acidobacteriaceae bacterium. Lineage (GTDB taxonomy): Bacteria > Acidobacteriota > Terriglobia > Terriglobales > Acidobacteriaceae > Acidiflorens. The sequence continues at coordinate 764,379 of CAWJUN010000002.1, forward strand.
GATGGCGCCCGCTTGGAGAACGATCGCATTCATGGCGCTCTGTACGTTGGGGTAGCCTCCCACCAACAGAGTCAATGCCTTCGGCTGAGCGTTGCGCATCGACATGATCACTGCGAACCCGAGTCTGGGGTCGGGCATGTAGAGGTTTATGACCAGGATTTCGAACAGGTCTGTAGCGATGAGCCTCAGAGCTTTGGCGGCATCGGCGGAGGTAACCTCGAATCCCTTGATTGCGAGCGCCTCTGCCATCAGGATGCGAACGGCTTCATCTTCATCCACGAGCAGGACTCGAGGAAGAATGCTGGATTTGATGTTGGACGTAAAGACCACCTTCCTGACGGAACTGCAACCAGTATTAACCACCTCCGTTTGCTATAGATGTATCGAATGGACCACTCTTTGAAATTGCTGGGTGAGCGGGTCGTTGTCGGATCTAAGGCGGTAAGCCTGAAGAGTGTTTTGTTGCTGTCGTCGTTTGCCTTACGCTGGTCGGTTATTTCCTGTCAGGCTAATGTAGGTCACATGCCGGGTTACTGGCGGCAATCGAAAGATTGGTCAGGCTAGCTTGACAGTTAGACGACGACGGTAGTAGTAAGTTAGCTATACGGCACAAGAGCGACAATGAATTCTGTTCCATAAGTAGTTAATCCGAGTAGGGGACGCTGAGGTAGGCAAAAAGATAGCGCTGGCGAACCCCTTCCGGCCAGTGATGTTACAGGATGTTCAGTTGACGCTCGAGGTATTCGCCTCTAGCTCGTGGGTTGATACTTACGCCCCGCGACGACGTTGTAGGAGCCTAAGCGTCGTGCGGTCCCCTCGTTCCATTCCAGAAAGCCCCAGATGGTCCGGCAGGCTTCGGAAATCGGCGGTTATCCAGTTAAAAGGAGGTCCCTCATGACGGCGATCCGAGTTCTGGTTGTCGATGACGACAATAGCGTTCGAGCGATGATGGAAGAAGGATTGCGGCGCGGCGGGTTCGAAGTGGTCGGCGCTGCGAGCGTAAGCGATGCGCTGAAGCAGATCGCATCCGAAGGCTTTGACGCGCTAGTGTCTGACCTGCATATGCCTCTTCCGGGAGACGGCTTTACTTTAGTCAGCGCCATGCGCCATACCCATCCCAAAGCATTAACCGTGGTGCTAAGTGGCTACCCTGCGCTCGACGAAGCCATGGCTGCGATTCTGTCGCAAGCGGATGAAATCCTCGTCAAACCGGTCCAGATCAGCGCGGTGAAGGACCTTATTCGAACAAGGCTAACCGATCCGACCAAGATGAAGCGCTCAAAAGTGGAGTCTGTGGCGACGATCCTGGAGCGGGAAATTGAACCCACGATTCAGAATTGGCTGGACCTCGTGGACAAAGATGCGGAACTCACATGTATCGCGTTGACCCGCGAGCAGCGCACGGGACACCTGCCGAAGCTTCTTCGGGACTTAGTGGCTCGCATGCGCCTCGACTCGTCAGCGGCATCGCCACCATCGATGGCTGCGCGCGACCACGGAGAGATGAGGCGCGAACAAGGCTACTCCGCTCCGATGGTGATCGAGGAATCCCGGATCTTGCAGGTAAGCATTTTCAGCACTCTGCAAAGGAATCTGCGCAGTGTCGACTTCAGCAGAGTTCTCCTCGACGTTGTAACCATCGCAGATGAGGTCGATTCGCAGTTGAAGCAGGCCATGGTCAGTTTCATGACGCCGAAGGGCGCGATGAAGCCATCAACGTTGGGACTAGCAGGATAGGCATCTGGCGCCTTCGACTGAAGTTCTCTTCTCTTAAGGGCAACGACTGTGGAGGTCGATTATGTTTGCACGCTGTGTAACTTTCCGCCTGAAATCAAAAGCGCACGCTGACTATACCCGAGCGCTCGAAATCGACGTTGTGCCCTTACTCCGCCGGCAAAAAGGATTCAAGAACGAAATCACGCTGTCGAATGCTGGGAGCGATGAGGTGGTTGCAATCAGTCTATGGGACAACCAAGCCAATGCCGATGAATACGACACGAGGGCCTACCCGGAAATACTGAGACTAATTGCAAAGATCATCGATGGAACGCCAAGAGTGCAGACGTTTGAAACGGTCACGTCGACTTTGCATTCTCTTGTCGCACCCTAACGCGTCGTGGGATCGCCCATGGCTAGGTCGCCTCACGGCGACATTGTCCGAAGACACAAGGAGCTTTGTGTTTGTGAAAGCTGCAAGTCGCCCTTAATAGGGAAATCACGGGGAGACCTGGGAGAAACTCTTCCGCATGGCAAACAAAGAAGAGAGATTTTTGCGTATTCCTCGCACGGGTTCGGCAGAATGCAGTATGTGTGGACACAAGTTCACCGGAACCATTCTCGAAGAAGTTTTGCAAAGGTTCCGGGAACACAACTGCATTGAGGACGCCAGCCAACATCCAAGGGAAAGCCCAAAGGAGTAATGGAGAGAAACCGGGGCAGAGAATGGTCCCAAACAGTGCCAGTCGTTGTTGCAGCGTCAAGACTTCGGCGTTTGTAACCGAGCGTCGGGCTAACGAAAGCGACGGACGAGCAAGGTATGGCGGTCGGATCGATACAACCCCAGCACGTAGAGAGTGGCTTTTCCAGCCGTGGAAAAGATCAACTGGCGAATTCTGAGCAGTGGCTCGTCGTGTTTTACCTGCAGAAGATTCGCAGTGGCCGGAGTCGCGGCGGTAGCATCCATTTCTTCGTCTGCATAGGCGATCTGGATTCCGTAGGTTCCCTCTAAGATGGAGAAAAGTGAGCCCCGAGCAACTGCCGTTTTGGTGAGGCCCGAAAAGTCGTCCGCGGGAAGATAACAGATTTCCACCGCAAATGGTTCGTCCGCAGCCAGTCGCAAGCGTTCGAGTTTCAGCAGTCGCGCGTTGCTGGCTAAGGCAAGGCGTGCTGCGACCTCTTGCTCGTTTTCCACGATGCCAAATGACAAAACTTTCGAGCAAGCCGTCAAACTTCGACCCGACATCTGTTCTGTAAAACTGGTCAGCTTGTTGAAGTGAATCTTGGGAGGAGCGACAAATGTTCCCGATCCCCGCCGCCGCTGCACGACGCCCTCGCGCTCCAGTGTGGTTAAAGCGTGGCGTGCCGTCATCAGGCTCACCTTGTGGATACGCGCCAGTTCCCGCTCCGAATCGACAGTGTCGCCTGGCTTGAGCTGTCCGTTTTCGATGCGCCGCAAGATCGTCGCTTGGATCTTTTTGTATGCGGGTATCCCGTCTATCTGGCTGTTCGGCATGAATTCCCCAGTTGTCTAAATCCTAACGGATGACGCTGGTTCTCGACGTTCGTTCGAAGTCCCCGTCAACGCAAGTTTCCCACTAAGAGCATCTGCTATAGTGCGACTGGCCAGATAGGAAATGAAGCCTGGCAAATGCGGTTCTAATCCCTCTGAGGCTCGTATGCTATAGAGCTTTTCCCGAAGTTGAATAAAATTCGGGCTGCTTCACAGAAATTTACCTTAGTCCGCTTTGCGGACCTTGTAAAGGGATTGGTAAATATCCCGCCATAATACAGCATTTCATAATGGGAATCCCATTCGGCATAGTTCACAACTTTTCCACAGGACGCGGCGATCGGGCTGACCACGATTACCGTTAACGATCGGTGCTATAGATAATATTGATCGCGCTCGGAGATGATTTCGCATTGTTTTGTGATTTTCTTCTTGACGACGTTCGTAAATGTACTATATAGCATTGTCCTAGTGTAATCGCACTATGAGTGGAGAGACTCATCTTCACCTAAATGCGTTCCCCGGAGGCTTCCGTTATGCGACAGTTCAATTGGTTGAAGGTTGGAGTGGTTCTGCTGGCGCTTCTATGTTGCGCGATGCGGCCGGCGTGGAGTCAGGAAGTCACCGCCAACATCGTGGGCACGGTCACAGATCCAAGCGGAGCACCCATTAAAGGAGCCACCGTAGTCGCGATGGATGTCGATCGCGGCACGGAGTTTAAAGACGAGACCAACGATGCTGGAACCTACAACCTGCTCCGCCTCCCGGTCGGCAGCTACATCGTCAAAGTAACCTCACAGGGTTTCCAATCGGTCGAGCACGCCCCCTTCACCCTTGTGCTGAACCAGACGGCCCGCGTCGACGTCCAGATGAGGATGGGGTCGGTCTCTGCCACGGTAGAGGTCATCAGTTCGACTCCCCTGCTGCAGACTGAGACCACGGAAGTGAGCACGATCATTGACGCGAATACCAACGTGAGTTTGCCGTTAGCTTCGCGCAATTACCTGCAACTCACGTTGCTCGCTCCTGGTGTGACGAACGTCGACCCGGATGGCATGCGTCAAGCGACGAACATGCTTAACTCTGGCCGACCGTACATTAACGGCAACCGCGAGCAGGCGAATGAGTATTTAGTGGACGGCATTCTTAACAGCGAAGACAAGAACAACGAAACTGGATACCAGCCCACCCCCGATGCGATTCAGGAATTCAACCTTATTACGCAGAACGCCTCTGCGGAGTTCGGCAACTATCAAGGGGGCGTGGTGAGTGTCAGTACGAAATCGGGCACTAACGCATTCCATGGCGGGTTGTACGAATTCTTACGCAACGATGCCCTGGATGCTCACGAAGCATCAGACGGGTGGACGCAAGGGGTTGACAACGGGCTTCTCGGATTTAATTCACAAGGAGTGCTCGACAAGGCGGAACTGAGGTTCAATCAGTTCGGCGGCACAATCGGTGGGCCCATCATCAAGAACAAACTGTTCTTTTTTGCTGATTTCCAGGGGCAGCGCCAACTCAACGCAGGTATAACATCGGCGCAGCTTCTTACAACACAGGCACGGGGTGGAGATTTTGGACAATTGTGCACCGACTTTGGCGGGTCTTTTAACGTCTCAGGGGTTTGCCTTGGTGCAACTTCGCCGACGGCGCAGCTTGTCTATCCAAATGGACTCAACGCTGGACTGCCGATTCCGTACAATAATCTTGTCGCCGCCGGATATTCGATCGACGCTGTATCTTCTGCGATTTTCGCTCAGACCAAGAACTATCCGGTTCCTGCGATCGACACGCTGGCGAGCAACAATGTTTTCTATAAGAGTGGAAACAACCTAACGAACAATCAAGGTGACCTGAAAATCGACTACAACCTGTCGAACAAGGACCATATTTTTGGTCGCTGGTCACAAATGGATTTGTATAATCCCACCTTCACCGGCTGCGTGTTTTGTAATACCGGCGCGACCGAAGGAAGCGATGCGCCAGTCCGGAATGCGGTCGTCAACTGGACACACACTTTCAAAAGCAATTTGCTCAACGAAGCCCGGTTCGGCTTCAATGCCGTTCGTTTCAATTCCACGACGACGCCGACCTCCTCCCTCGGCGACATTAGTCAGGAGTTGGGTATCGCTGGTGGAAATCTGCAGGCTCCTGGACTCGTGCAGTTGAATATTACCGGCAATAACGGCGGCAACGCTGGCCTTGGTTTGCAAAACCTGATCCAAGTTTTTCACTCTACGCAAGGGCAATTCGACGACAACTTGATCTATACCCGCGGGCGTCATCAGATTAAGACTGGCTTCCAATTTGTCCGCGAGCGACAGAACTATATTTATCAGGGCAACAACGGAGCCTTAGGCTTTTTGACCATCGGAACGGCGACTGGCTCAGGATTGGCAGATTTCTGGCTAGGAAATGTCGTTGGAGGAACCCAGTCTCTGCGTGATACCGGCGGCGTGGTGAGTAATCCGGCTCAGCTCCGCGGAAATATTTTCGCTGGCTATGTCCAGGATGACTGGCGCGCGACGTCGACTTTGACTGTGAACCTGGGTGTCCGCTTTGAAGACCACACTCCCTTCTACGAAGTGAATAACCGTGTTGTGAACTTCGGACTGTATACGGGAACTATCTATACTCCTAATGGGTTGGACGGCACTCAAACGTTCCCGAACAAGGCGCTCTACAACAACTATCTGGGAATTGGTGATTGGCAGCCGAGAATAGGGCTCGCTTGGTCTCCAGCGATGCTCGGTGGCAAGTCGGTATTCCGAGCCGGCTTCGCTATTTCCTCCTTCCTTGAAGGGGGCGGAAGCAACGAAGAGCTAACCTTGAATCCGCCCTTCGGTATTCTGCAGCAACAAGCCGCGGGTGGAATTCAGACACTTGAGAACGGCTTCGGCGCTGCTACCAGTTCCGAGTGCCCCGGCGGAGTGAATCAGGATTGTTATGCTGGCCAGCGCATTCGAATTTTCGATCAGAATTTCAGGCCGGCCACCGTCACCCAATGGAACCTGACCTACCAGCAGCAACTGAGTAACTCATTGACCTTCCAGCTTGGCTATGTGGGTCAACGTGGTTCTCACTTACTGAACTTCGAAGATGTAGCGCAGTCTGTTCCATTGAACGCCGCCGGTCAGGTTGCCGGAGCAGGCCAGCTCATCGTCAGCCGCGAACCGGGTCCTTTCTTAGGCGGCGGCAATACGGGATCACTCTACCTCAGAGACAACCCGCAATTTAACGTTCCTGGCTGCGGTACCGGCTCGAACCCTCCGTGCGGAGCTGAGACGCTTGCTGGAACGAACATGTCTAACTCAGATCAGTCCTACAATGCGATGCAGGCGGTTCTGCAGAAGCGCATGAGCAACGGACTGGAAGCACAGGTTTCGTATACGTGGTCGAAGTGCTTAAGTAATTCTCCAGGCTATTTCGGCACCGGTTGGGGCAGCACCGGAGCTACGAGCTCCGGAGGGCAACCTGGCTGGGAGAATATCTATAATCCAAGGCTGGACTGGGGTCCCTGCTACTACGATCAGACGCACATCCTCACAAGCTACGTCACTTACGCGATTCCGGTAGGCCGCGGCAAGCAGTTCGGCCACGACATGAACTCGGCTTTGAGCGCGGTACTCGGCAACTGGGAAATTGGTGGTATCGTCACGCTGCACAGTGGCAATGCTCTTACACTGAACAACTTCGGTGGTTGGGGCGTAGGTGGTAATTCGGATAACACCAATGGCATCGGACCTTATACCCTCTCCGACCTTCCGGATTGCAATGGTCCCGTTAAGATTTTGAACCAGAGAGTGTACGCATCGGGTGGCACGCCCGGCTTCATCCAATACATCGATCCATCGCCCTCCAACGTCAGTCCGGCAGCACCGAACACGTTTGGGACTTGTGGCGTCGGCAATGTGCGTGGCCCTGCCTATGCCAACTTCGATTTGAGTCTGCACAAAGGCTTCCTCTTCACCGAGAGTAAGAAGCTTGAGTTCAGATTTGAAGCTTTGAACGCCTTCAACCACCCGGTCTGGGATTTTAGCGGTGGTCCTGCCGGCGGATCGTTCGATCCTGGTACAGCGGGAAGCAACGTGAACTTCGGTCGAATAACCGGATCTCAAGGAGCGAGAATTCTTCAGCTCGCGCTAAAGTTCTCCTTCTAGCGCGTCTGAGAGAATGGGAATCCAGGCAGGCGCTTTGTGGCGCCTGCCTTTTCTTCTGAACACGAAATTCAAGCTTTGGAGCGTTCGAACCCTGATCGTCTCGGCTTATAATCGGCAAATGCTCCGCTCTGGTTCGCTCTGGGTCCGACTTCTGTGCGGGTCATTCATCGTCGCCACCTCTAGTTTGGGTCTCGCGCAAGGTGCGCCGAAGAACTCGGCATCCGCCGGTCCGGCAGGTTCCGAAGCGCAGCGCGCACTTGCACTCGCCGAGGCCGGACAATGCAAGCAGGCGCTTCCCCTACTCAAGAAGGCGATTCATCAGAGCTCCGACAAAGACCTGCGCAAGCGAATTGGACTCGATGGCGTCCATTGCGCGATGACTCATGACATGGCTTACGAGTCGCTTGATTTTCTGGCAGTCCTTAGCCGCGATTTTCCACGCGATCCTGAAGTTCTTTACGCGGCGACCCACGCCTATTCGGATCTGGCGATGCGCACCTCACAAGATTTGGCTCATGAAGCGCCATTTTCTTTCCAGGTTCACCTGCTCAATGCCGAGGCACTCGAAATACAAGGCAAATGGGATGACGCCGCTGCCGAGTACCGCAAGATTCTTGAGATCAGCCCCATGCAAGTGGGAATCCATGCGCGTCTCGGCCGCGCACTTCTGTCAAAGCCTCAGCCTTCTCCGGCAGAACTCGAACAGGCGCAAAAGAATTTTCAGGAAGAACTTGAAATTGATCCGCGAAACGCAGTGGCCGAATTCGTTCTTGGACAGTTGGCCGCGGATGCCAACGATACCTCGACCGCCATCAAGCATTTTTCTCGAGCCGCCAAGTTAGACTCCGGCTTCATGGAGGCTTACCTGGGCCTCGGCACAGCCTTCAATTCTGCGAAGCAATTTGCCGACGCGATTCCTCCCCTTGAAGCCTACGAAAAAATGGCGCCCGATAGTCCGACCGGCCATTACCAACTCGCCGTCGCCTATGCGGGAGCAGGACGCCGCGCCGACTCCAACCGCGAGGCAGCCCTGCAACGGCAGTCCTCGGAAGATTTGGAATCGGTGAAACGGAGGGCGGCGACCGCTCTGGAAAAGCAGCCCGCGCCGCAGGCTCCGGAGCCGAAGTAGCAATGCGTTTCCCAGGCTCGGATACGCCCGCTTTTGTGGGAGCGTATAGACCTTCAAAAAGCGGACCGGTCGAGCGCCGAAAATTCCTAAAGCTTTTTGCCGGCGCGCTCGTCTTGCCCGCACTCTCGCGATTCGTCCGAGCTGCCGAAGCTCCGTCTTTTCCGTTTTCGGAAGTTCCGGCGTCCACAAGTGGAATCACGTTCACGCACACCGCTGGGCTTTCGCCCGAAAAGTATTTGCCTCAATCGACCGGTGCCGGATGCGCCTTTCTCGATTACGACAACGACGGCTGGATGGATATCTACTTTGTGAATAGTGGCAAGGCAGATATTTTTGCGCCCACTCAGCCGCTTCGTAACGCCCTCTATCACAACAACCGCGACGGCACGTTCACCGACGTGACTGAAAAAGCAGGAGTCGTGGGCGGCGGCTATGGCATGGGCGTGGCCGTTGGAGACTACAACGCCGACGGCTTTCCCGATCTCTACCTCACTCAATATGGCCGCAGTATTCTCTATCGCAACAACGGCGACGGTACCTTCACTGATGTCACCGAGCAAGCTGGTGTTGCCGCTCCAGGCTGGGCGTCGAGTGCTGTCTGGTTCGATTACGACAACGACGGACGGCTCGATCTCTTCGTCTGTCGCTTTGTCGACTTCGACAAATCGAAGCATCACAATTGTGGTGCGCCCAATATCCCCGCGATCAAAGGACTGAACGAATATTGCTATCCCCGCATCTACACGCCAATGCCAAGCTGGCTGTTTCACAATAACGGCGACGGCACGTTCACGGATGTTAGCCAGAAAATGGGCATAGCCGACAATCCAGGAAAATCTTGGGGCGTGGTTGCCACCGACGTCAACAACGATGGCTGGATGGACCTCTTCGTCTCGAACGACACGGTCGCCAATTTTCTATTTATGAACCGCGCCGGCCGACACTTTGAAGAAGTCGGCTTCACTTCAGGCGTCGCCTTTGGCGAAGGCGGCAAGGCGCGCTCCGGGATGGGCGTCGATTCCGCCGATCTCAATCAGGATGGTTGGATGGATCTGTTCGTCACCAACCTCAATCAAGAACTCGATGGCTTCTACCAGAACCGGCGAGACGAGACATTCGATGACATCGCCGCTCCTGCCGGCATCGCGAACGCGACCCGACTGATGAGCGGATGGGGCTTGAAGTTTCTGGACTACGATAACGACGGCAATCTCGATCTCATCATTGCGAATGGCCATCCTGACGATCTGATCGAGAAGATTTACGACAACGTTACTTACCGCGAACGTCTTCTGCTGTTTCACAATGAGGACAAAGGTCTGCGAAACGTAAGTTCTGAAAGTGGCCCGGCGTTCGCGCATCCCATGTCCGCGAGAGGCCTAGCCCTCGGCGACTTCGATAACGATGGCGGGATCGACGTGCTGATTTCGTGCAATGACGAGCCGCCATTCTTGCTGCATAACAATGTCGGCAGCCGCAATCACTGGCTTGGGGTGAAACTGATTGGCAGGAAGGGGAACATCGACGCTATTGGCGCACGCATCACCTACCAGGCGCAAGACCTCAAGCGCAGCAGGACGAAAGTTGGCGGGGGAAGTTATCTTTCTTCCCACGATCCGCGGCTCATTCTCGGTATTGGCGGACGCACGAAATTCGACTGGATCGAAGTGAAATGGCCGAAGCCGAGTGGCGCAGTAGAACGTTTCTCAGACCTTCCCGTCGATCGCTACATCACGATCGAAGAGGGACAGGGGAAGTGGAAATAGATAGTGACTGGCGGCGAGGGTGGAATGTGAACATTCCTCCGCGCAGTGGAAACAGTAAGTTACTGACTTTAAAAAGCGACAAATATGCCGAAACTGGAGAACAAACGGCGCTGGGGCCGTGTGCATGTCATATCCTGTTGGGGCAAAGGAACAGTATTAATCCCAATCAATGTTTACGCGAATCAGTATTTGTCTTCTCTTGGCCCTGATCTCGGAGCCAGGTTTGGTCGGTGCAGATTTTGCCATGAATGTCACCGACAGGAATTATCTCGATACTCAAGGTTTCAGCGTTTTTCTCTACGACAGCACTTATCATCCCGTTTTTGTCGACCAGAAGAACACGGCCATGGAGATGATTCTCCACGGCCAGCGCATCGCCACCAACGGCGACGTGCGCCTGATGCCAACGCCGGAGCAGTGGGACCTGGTGGCGACTCTCAAAGATCGCAACGCCGACAAGGCAAACAACCGGCTCAGCGCCGACCTCGCTTTCCCGACCTTCGACTTCAGTTACACACTGGAGGTGGCAGCGGAACCGGGCGGCGTAAAGATCAGCATCAATCTCGACAAACCGCTACCGCAGAAACTCGCGGGGCGAGCGGGCTTCAATCTCGAATTTCTGCCCTCGATCTACATGGGCAAGGCTTATCTAGTGGACGGTACAAAAGCCGGCATCTTCCCGCGTACGCCGAACGATCCGATGACGAAGGTTTTGCCTCTGGCTGACGAACCGAAAAAAGCGTACTACCTGGAGGATTGGGATAAGGCGAAGGGATACACGCAGCCTCTGCCGTTCGCGGAGGGTAAGAGCATCACCTTGGGAATCGACGACTCATTGGCTCGGTTGAACGTGGTATCGGATACGGCCAGCCTCATGCTGTTCGACGGCCGTGACCGCGCGCCGAACGGCTGGTTCGTGTTGCGTTCGCTGATCCCCTCGGACAAGACCACCGGCGCCATCGTGTGGCACATCAGGCCGGACGTGATTCCGAACTGGACGCGGCCGCCAGTGATCGCGCACAGCCAGGTTGGTTATGCGCCGGGCTTCTCTAAGGTGGCCGTACTCGAACTCGATCCGAAGTACAACGCCCCGAAGACGGCCAGAGTGCTGCGCTTGAGGGAAGACGGATCTTACGAGCAGATATTCGAGGGGCCGATCACACCTGCAACACCGTGGCTGCGCTATATCTATTCGAAATTCGATTTCACGCCGGTTGAGGATCCTGGCCTCTATGTGATCGAGTACGCAGACCAACGTACGGCACCCTTTCCCATCGCGAAGGACGTTTACGCCAACATTTGGCAGGACAGCCTTGACCATCACCTTGCTGCTCAAATGGATCACGTTTCCGTTCGCGAAGGCTACCGCGTGTGGCACGGCGCCTCGCACCTGGATGATGGCCGCATGGCGCCTGTAGTTGGGGAGCAATTCGACGGCTGGAATCAGGCCACGGAAACGGATGGAAAGTACAAAGGCGGCGATCACCTTCCGGGGATGAACGTGGGCGGCTGGTATGATGCCGGCGACTTCGACCTCGAGGAGCCTGCGCAACTGAGTGTGATTCAGAGCCTCGCTCTGGCGCATCGCGAATTTAATCTCAAGTACGACGAGCTTACAGTGGATGAAACCGCCCGTGAGGTTGAGATGCACCGTCCCGATGGCGTGCCGGATACGGTGCAACAAGTGAAACACGGAGCACTGCTTATCCTGGCGCAGTTCCACAACATCGGCCATGCCATTCGTGGCACTCACGAGCCAGATCTGCGCCAGTACACGCAGGTGGGCGACGGAGCGTCGAAAACTGACGGCCGCATTTACGATCCGAAGCTCGGCCCGAACGAGACGAAGGGCGATTACTCCGGCAAGCCGGACGATCGCTGGATTTTCACTACAAACAATCCGTATTTCCAGTGGAATGCGATCGCAGCGCTGGCTGCAGCGGCAGATACGCTGAAAGGCTGGGACGATGCATTAGCGAAAGACTGTCTAGAGACTGCAATCAAAGCGTGGAAGGACACGACGGCAAATCCAACGCTGTATCCGACATCCAGCGGGCCAGACCAAGAAACTTCCGCAAACGGTGTACTGGCGGCCTCGCAGGGTGTTGTTTCTGGCGAACAGGGCGCTCGCAAACCAAAAAACATCTCGGGTGCTGCGACAAACTCTGCAGCACCGGCAGCTTCACCGACTGGCTCCGACCACGGTCGGTCTTTTGTCGGCATGGACTGGGCCGCGGCTCTGGAACTCACCATCGCCACAAATGGTGCCGAACCCTACAAGTCTCGTCTGCAGGAATTATTCCCTCAGATGATCACTCCAGAACTGATGGACTTCAATGGTTGGAAAGCCGTCCGGGCGTTGCCTTACTTGGATGCGAGCGCAAAGGATGAAATGCGCGAAGCGGTGAAGGCATACATGGCAGGTTTGGACAAGCGGCTCGATGAGACCCCATTCGGCGTGCCCCCGAGCCTCGGCACCTGGGGCGGCTCGGGCGCCGTGATGGACATGGCAATCCGAATGTATTTTCTGCACAAGGCGTTTCCGGATCTCGTGAGCCCCGAATACACCCTTCGCGCCGTTAACTACATTCTCGGCACGCACCCGGTGTCTAGCACTTCGTATGTGGCTGGAGTAGGTACGGTCTCGAAGGCGAAGACTTACAGCAACAATCGTGCCGACAATGCTTACATCCCGGGTGCAGTGATTCCGGGTTACATCATCATCAAGCCGGATTTTCCAGAGTGCATCGACGATTTCGGATTCCTGTGGTTTGAAGATGAAGCCGTCGTGGCTGGTTCGGCAAGTTGGGTTGTGGCCGGCAACGCGGCGGATGCGATCATTAAAGAATCGAAGTAGGTCCAGCACTAGAAGGTGCGGCCATACTGACGATCGATCCCATCCGCTGGCCAGGCTCAAGATGATAAGGCAATGTAACCATCGGTCTAGCGGCGGCAGCATTGCCGACCAAAAGCGACGCCGTCCACGGCCTCGGAGGTCTTGACGTAGTTGTAAGCAACGCCGGCCGCCAGCAGAGCCACGAGTCCATTGCCGACATCTCGACAGAACAGTTCGACCAAACCATGAAAACGAACATCTATGCGCCGTTCTGGCGATGCTAGCTTTGCCACCGGTCAAATCTACGGGTCGTCTGGGGGCAATGGGCAGCGCGAAAGGTTTTAAGCTGACGAACACCATCACCGCCGGACTCTCGTTTCCGGCAGCCGTCTCCGTCAACTTCGGAGGCAGCATCTACGTAGCGAACAACGGGGGAAACAACATCACTATCTATAATCAGGCGTTGCAGCAGACGGGGCCATCAGCGACTCAAGTCTGATTAAACCGGTCAGCATGTAAGTCGACAGTGCAAACGACATTTGGGCGCTCGATGCCGCTGGCGTTGTGCACCTCTATCTCGACAGCAGCGTGCCCGCCGGCACGGTTACCGCGCGAGGAAGCGCGATCGGGCCGTGGGGCGCGTATGTCACCGTTTGGGGCGTCCCCTCTGGTCTTGGCACTTATAACGAGAGGTATCAGGATTTGGGGGAAGCCTTGCGCTTCGCTGTGGCCCTTCCGAACGCGTTCGCAGAGTCACCGGAAGCCGGCGCAGAGGCGCAGGATGAGCTCGGCCAGCAATACGTGACGGACGTCGACGGCAACGAGGTGGAAATCTTCAGCTGCGATTGGTCCTACCACATCGGAACCATCGCAAGACCGGCGACCCCTATGAAATCGCGGTGGATTCCATCAATAAGCGAGTCTTTGTAGCGCTCACCCAGGTAAACGAAATCATGGTGTATTCGTCGGTGGCACCGTACAAGCACCTGGCAACGATCAAATAACCCGACTTGGAACCGGTTATTTCGAAAGCGGGCCCGGCGATACCGGGCCCGCATTTTTGTCCGGGCAACTTGAAGGGATGTAAACGCCCATTCCAGAAACAGCAGCCTGAACATCGGTAGACAAAAAAACCCGCATTTTATGCGGGTTTAATCTGGCGGAGAGGGTGGGATTTGAACCCACGATACCCGTTAAGGTATGTCCGCTTTCGAGGCGGATCGTTTCAACCACTCACGCACCTCTCCGAATGTCGATTGCCTGTGACTGGGAGTGGCTTCATCCTGCGGAAGGATAAGCCACTTTAATTCTCTTCTATTCGACCGCTCCACGTACATCTACGTCGCTTGCGCGGCGCTTGCGAAAAAACTCTTGTAGCACCTCGGCCGAACGACCCGCCAGAACGCCGGAGCGAACCTCCATACGATGATTCAAGCCGGGGTGATTGACCACCTGCAACATCGAATGGACGGCGCCAGCTTTTGGATCTTCCGCTCCGTACACGAGACGCGACACACGGGAGTGAATTGCGGCTCCGGCGCACATCGCGCACGGTTCAATTGTAGCAAACAGTTCGCAGTCGCCAAGGCGGTGATTACCGACGTTTCGTCCGGCCTCGCGCAGGGCGACAATTTCCGCATGTGCCGTGGGATCGCAGTCTGTCAGGTTGCGGTTCCAGCCCCGTCCCACGATGCGCCCAGCGCAGACGACGACGGCTCCTACCGGGACTTCGCCTGCTTCGAGAGCCCGCTGCGCGCAACGGAGGGCTTCTTCCATCCAGAGCTCGTCGGCAGCGGGGCTGTTCGATGGAACTTCGTCGGGCGGAGTGTTGCGGGCCGCTACTTTGTCAGGCGGGGGTTTGTGGCGAAGGGGCAGTTTAATTTCCGGTGGCCAGTTGCCAGGATCAGGGTTTCCTGGAGCTCGAAATCGCAGCTAAAAAGCTC
The DNA here is from genome assembly GCA_963846085.1 of uncultured Acidobacteriaceae bacterium. Lineage (GTDB taxonomy): Bacteria > Acidobacteriota > Terriglobia > Terriglobales > Acidobacteriaceae > Acidiflorens. Next base: position 779,445 of record CAWJUN010000002.1, read on the forward strand.
CAAGAACCAGCTTTCAGGCTACATCATTCCCGGCGTGGATGGTTACCTTTGGTGTGGGAAGTTCTGTTCCCACTGGTCATCGGAAGTCTCCTGCGCACCTGAATCCGGCCCGAAAGGCCAAGCTGCTGACCAGAACGATAACCTATGTCATTGCATTGGTTTAGGTTGCAATCCTTAATTGCAACTCGAAGTCCAAAATGGCACGAGGCTTGCACTTTAGTGATGTGACAGGTGCCCCGTCCCCCGGAGTACGCACCGGATTTGCTCGGCCAGATTCGCGCTCCCATAGGAGGACGGTTACTGTGAACTACTCGCCCAAAGTTGCATTCGCTTCGTGTGTGGTTTTAATGTTCGCCGGGTTCGCTTCCGCGCAGGCGGTCTTTACCGCCGTGAAGGTTCCGGGATCCAGTCCCAATTCGATGATTTCCATCAACAATGGCGGCTTTGTGGTCGTCAATACCGGCAACACAAGTTCTTTTCAAGTTTCTGTATGGAATCGGCTGGGCGGGGAGCAGACCGTCGGCCTGATCGGGAATAACAGCGGCGGCGCAGCCATCAATAATTCTGGAGAAGTGGTGGGCGCGGGCGATCCGGACAATACCGGCGACCTGCAGGCTTTTCTGTGGCAAACGAATTCGGGCGTGCAATGGCTGGGATCGCTGGGCGGAAATTTGAGTGCGGCGAGCGGCCTGAACGATTCGGGCGCCGTCGTCGGGCTGTCTTATAACGGAGCCGATTACCAGCATGCCTTCTTGTGGACGGCGGCGAACGGGCTGCAGGATCTGACTCCCGATCTCACCAGCGTTGGCGGAGCTTTTGCGACGGCCATCAACAACTCTAATGAGGTGGTGGGATACTACTTTCCGAACGGGAGCCGCAACACGGTAGGCTTCACATGGACGGAAGTGGCGGGCTTGCAAAGCTTTGGAGTGTCGGGAACGCTGGCGTTCGCGGTCAATGACGTAGGAACCGTGGTCGGACAGTCGACTTTCGCGAACGCTCACAAACACGCTTTTTCCTGGACACCGGATGGGGGCATCACCGACCTCGGGACTCTGGGTGGCAGTTCCAGTTCCGCGACTGGCATCAACGCGCTCGGCTGGATCGTGGGAACATCGCTAACCAGTTCGACCAAGGGTCTCCTGCACGGCTTTCTGCGCATGCCATCCGCAGCGATGAAAGATTTGAACACGATGGCGGCGCTTTCGGCCAATATCCAAATCACGGCTGCGTCGGTTAACGACGCGGGAGTGATTGCTGCTTCGACCAATAAGGCCGGCTATCTGCTGGTACCGAAGATGACGGCGAAGTTCAAGTCATCGGCGAATCCTTCGATCGTGGGACAGCCAGTGACCTTGACGGCGACTATCACCTCGATTGTCGGCGCTCCGCCGGATGGTGACACCGTTCTATTCTCAACTGGCGGCAAAGTGCTGGGAACGGCGACTTTGAGCGGGGGTGTGGCGCAGCTCACGACCTCGGCGATCGCCGTCGGTTCGCACCCGATCACTGCGAACTTCAGCGGAGACGCGAACTATCTTCCGACGAAGTACGCGAATGTGCTGACGCAGGTCGTCAACCAGTAGACAAGGATCCGCTGGGCAAGCGGGACGAAGACATGGTGAACGCGGAGGCAGTCCGGAAGGGCCACGGTCGGTCCGGATTGCCGCCTCGCCTTCTGTGACCTACCTCACATCCGCGTGTTTCCTGAGGGTGGTATCCTAAGCGGGTTATGGGACTCAGCAGCATCCTGCGCAAGGTTTTCCTGGTCGATCTGATTCAGGGACTGGGCGTGACCTTCCGCTATCAGGATCCGAGAGAAATCTACACCGAGCAATATCCGCTGGAGCGTCCGCAGATTGCGGAACGCTATCGCGGAGCGCCGCGGCTGAACGTCAATCCCGACACCGCCGAAAGCCTCTGCATCTCATGCGATTTGTGCGCGCTGGCGTGCCCTGAGAACCTGATCGTTGTTACCAGCGAACGCAACGAAAAAACGCGGCGTAAGGAACTGGTCAACTTTACCTATGACCTGAGCCGTTGCATGTTCTGTGGATTGTGCGAAGACGCGTGTCCCACGGACGCGCTCGAACTGACACAAGATTTCGAACTCGCGAGCTATACGCGCGAAGGCATGATCTGGAACCGCGAAGCCTTGGAAAAAGGGCCGCAGCCGACTATCTACAAGAAGTAGCTGCAGTCAAGGCGCGAAAAATTCCTCCCAACAAGACTCCTCTTTGAACGACAAGGTTCAAGCAGCGAGTTCACGCAGCGAAACCTCCGGATTGTTTTTGGCGAGTTCGGCTGCGAGGAACTGCGCTTCTTGGGTTTCGGGCCCGGGATGTCCCTACGAAAACGCGGGACGGCGAAGGAAAGATGTGGGAAGGTTTACAAAATGTGCTGGACGTCGCGGGCGCTCAGTGACGTTTGACCAACATCCGGTAGAAATGCGGTTCTAGGGTCTCCGGTATGATGACGTGCTCTCGGCCTTCGTGTGGCGTAGACCGCGCCCGTCCAGCATTTTGACAGTGGATCCTTGCTGCCAAATCCAGATTCGCATCCTCGCTATCATGCGTCAGTGATGGCCAACACACTATTTTGTGAATTTTTGTGATGAATTAAGGATCGGGGCTCGCGAGTCCAGGTTTTCACTGACGCGCCTTCAAGTACATCCATTCGGTCAGGTCCAAAAAGTTAGTTTTCCGACTAATCTCCTACACAAGGCCACCCGTCTTTGGTGACTCAAGACAAGAGGGGCGATGCCGATCATTGTGTCCATGAGGGGATCACATCGGCCTGTATAGTTTGTCACGCCAGGCGGTGAGTACGAACCAAGCTTGGTGATCTCACAAAAAGCCAGGGGTGAGATCGGAATAGAACCACTGTTCTTTGGCGAGCGGAGGAACCTACACCTTCGACCGAGGTAAGGTGTGGACGCCGTTTACAACTCCGATGGTATGTCAGGGTGATTCCACTGAAAGAGAGATCAGGGGGAAGGATGAACCATTCGCAAACGGCGCCTTGTGATTCGGTGAACTGCCGCGTGTCGGGGTGCGGTCCGAATTGTCCAAGTTTTTTGCGAGAGGAAAAAGGAGGAATGACGGAAGAGATACCGGCGTACCTTCTACTTGTGACGGACAAACCTGGAGATGCGGATCTGGTGCGGTTGCGCCTGGTGGATAGCAGGTTTCGAGTGAACTGGGTGACTCGACTCTCCGAGGCTGTGGTTTGCCTGCAGGTTGAGACGCCATCGCTGATCTTGCTTGATCCGAACCTTACTGACAGCCATGGCGCCGAGACGATACGCCAGATTATGCAAATTGCCCCAAGCGTGCCAGTTGTAATCCTATCGGGGGTGGACGACGACGAATTAGCGGTGAAAGCAGTCCGCCAGGGCTGCCAGGACTACCTGGTCAAGAGTGAGGCCACCTGCAAACACATGGAGCGTTCGATACGCCACGCGGTGGAACGCAAGCAATTGATGCAGGCGCTCGAAGCGACGCGCAAACAGCAACTGGATTTCAAAGATAAATTCTTGTCGCACGTGTCACACGAATTGCGAACGCCGCTGACCTGCATTTACCAATATGTAACGCTGCTTCTCGATGGCCTCGCCGGGCCGTTGGCTCCAAAGCAAACGGACCACCTCCGGTCGGTTTTGAAGAGTGTGAATCAATTGCGTGCCATGATTCGCGACTTGCTGGAAGCCACGAGGGCGGATAGTGGCAAGCTGCGCATTGAACAACGATGCATCGATATAGGGGAACTTGTGCTGCAGGCCGCAGAGATGATGCGACCGACCGCAGTCGAACGCCAAGTCGGGCTTGAAGTTAAGATCGATCAGTCGATCCCATTGGTCTATGCGGATCCTGATCGCACTCTCGAAGTGCTCATCAACCTGATCGATAACGCCATCAAGTTCACTCCGGCGCATGGGTTGGTGACGGTAAGGGCATCGACGGTTGAGACCGATCCGAGCGCGGTTTATCTGTCGGTCAGCGATAACGGATGCGGCATTCCTCAACACGCCCTGCCAAAGGTTTTCGAGCGTCTCTACCAGGATCCGAATGGGGTGGACGGCAATCGGAGTGGCCTTGGGTTAGGGCTATTCATCGCGAGGGAGATCGTAACTATCCACGGCGGTCGGATGTGGGTTGCGAGCGAAGCAGGAAAGGGTAGCACATTTTCGTTCACCTTACCGTTCTACTCCTTGGCGAAGTTGCTGGCTCCCGTGATCACATACCAGGGCCGCTTGCGACAAGATATTGCGCTGCTGCGAGTCGATCTAACACCACTATCCAAAGCCTTGCGGGGCAGTTGGAAGGATGTTTGCCAGCGCTGTCTGGAACTTCTGCGTCGATGCATCTACGTGGACAAAGATCTGGTGCTGCCACCCATGGATACCGAGGGCGCATCCCAGACTTTCTTCGTGGTTGCGTCGGTCGATCTGAACAAGGCGAACATTATGATGAATCGGATTCGCGAGCAGCTCGGCGAGCTACCCAAGTTGAAAGCTAACGGCACTCTGCGAGTGACGGCAGAAGCGATACCAGTCGCGAGTGTCTCGGACCCAAGAACCATCGAACAACAAGTCTGGCGAGTCGCCGACCAGCTGACCGAATTGATTCAGAATGGGCTTCAGAGAAGTCCACGGAGAGGAGAACTACAAAATGCTGACTGAGAGCCAGAGTCTAGAGGTGCCGAAAAGTCGAGCAAAAATCATGGTTGTGGATGACGATCCTGATCTAAGACAAGCTTTGAGCCTGCGTTTGCGGGCTAACCAGTTTGACACCATCAATGTATGTGATGGCTATTCGGCAATTGCAATGGCGCAAAAAGAAAAACCGCACCTCATTATCCTGGATCTCGGATTACCAGCCGGCGATGGATTCGCCGTGCTCAAAAATCTTCAGCAGTATCCGGCGCTTGCGGGCATCCCAGTGATCGTGTTGACGGCGCGAGATCCGGAAGCCAATGAACGAAGAACCATTGAGGCGGGCGCCACCGCATTCTTTCAGAAGCCAGCCGACAACGAGGAGTTGTTGGGAGTGATCGGCGCCTGCCTGAAAATGGGATGGGGTTGGGGCGAGGCAAACCCTTCCAGCTAAGGTTTTGGCGTCTCACTTTCGTTACATCATAAAACCGGCGGAGACTCAATTGATGAAGGAAGGGCAGCGATGAATGGGGATGACCAGCAGCTGGAGGTTCTTCAAGAGCCTCATAACTTTGATCGACGCGACCGTCGTTATATTTCCAGCGTGCCAATTACAGTGCAACGCTTTCTGCGGTTTGGACCGGTCATAGCACCGGGGTTGACTCTTGATATCAGTATGCGGGGAATGTCGGGTTTGATTTGTGGAGCGCCGCAAGCGGGGGAAACGGTGGTGATCAAACTGTTCGTGTCGGGCGCCCGGATGGAAATCCTAGCCACGGTTCTGTATAGCAGCGATGCCAGATCTGGATTTCGGTTCTACCCTTTTTCTCGAGTCGCGGAGCAAGTAATTCAGGACTGGCTTCTCGAACTCGAGAAGCAGGAGCATGGTTTGTCACGCTATCCATTCCAGTGGGCGAGGCGGACAATCGAGATAGACCAATCAATGAGCAGGTCGAGATCTGCATCGAAATCGAGAACCGCAAATGCCGCCACGCTGCTAATCGGACAGCAAGGGCAATCCTTGGATTCCCCAGGAGATATGGTGGATGGCGCCGTGAGTGGCGAGGATGGCGGATTTTCCGGGAGCGAAGGCAAGTCCGACTAAGCCTTGACCGGACACTTCGAGATTAGCTTTGCCGTCGGGAGTGATCTTAACGATGCCGCGTTTTCCGGCGAGGGAAGCGGCGACGTAGATGTTGCCTTCGATGTCGAGGGCGAGTCCTTGCGGACGTCCGAGACCGCGATACAAGACTGAAACGGTTCCGTGAGGATCAACTTTGTAGACACAGTCGTAGCTGGAAGTGCTGGGCCCAGTGACAAAGAGATCGCCTTGCGGGCCGAAGGCGAGGTGATAGGCGGAGACGCTGGGTTCGAGCGTGGCAAAGACAAAGATCTGACGGTCGCGTGCGATTTTGAAAATCGTTCCATTGCGGTCGCCGACGTAGAGGTTCTCTTCGCGGTCGAAGGCAATTCCGGTGGCCACGCCCATGCCTTCAGCGTACATCGACATGGTTCCGTTGGGCGCGACTTTGTAGACGGCCTCGTCGTGCCGCGAAGAGACGTACATCTGGTTGTCGCGGTCGAAAGCGATGGCGGTCGCGTTCATCATGTCGCTGAGGAAGGGCTTGGAGTTGTAGTCGGTGTCAATTTTGTAGACGGAGACCGGAGTTTTCTGGCCGCGGGTTCCGGAGAAGGTCACGTAGATGTTGCCTTCGCGGTCGAGAGCGGGATTGGCGACGGGATTCACGCTTTCAGCAACCAGCACGGAGATCTTGATCGACTGGGGATTGCTGACTTGTCCGTTAGCGCCGACGATGATGTTGCCGGAGGTGGCGCCGTCGGGAACGCGGGCGATGACGAAGTCATCGGAGCTTATGAGGATAGAACCTTCGATTTCTCCGAAGCGCACGCTGGGGCGGCGGAGTTCGTGGGGATGCAGACTTTTGCCGCTGATGCGAACTTCGCCTCCGGGCAGGGCAAACGGCGGTGCAATCGCGTCGATATGCGGCTTTCCGTTCACGTTCTTCTTACCCAGCAGGCGATCGGAGATGCTCATGAATTGATTCCGGCGGAAACGCTAGAGACTTCATTCATTACTTTATTAGAAGACCGAAGTGCATTAGAAGATGCATGATGACGAGCGCGTAAACGCCAGCTCCGAGATCGTCGACAACAATACCGGTGCCTTCGGGAAGGTGCTCCAGACGGCGAATCGGAAAGGGTTTCAGAATATCGAAGACACGAAAGAGTATAAGGCCCGCAAGAAACGTTTTCCATCCGAGCGGGACGGCGATGAGGGCAACCAGTTGTCCAGCAACCTCGTCGATGACGACGAATTGCGGATCTTTGCCGCCGGAAGCACGCGCTACGCGTGTGGCGGCGGGAATTCCGACAAGGGTGACGACGGCGGCCACAACGACTGTCGCCCAGGTACGCTGCGCGAGCGGAATTTGCGAAGTCGCTGCAGCCCACAGGAGGACGGTGGCGACGGATCCCCAAGTGCCGGGGCCAGGCTTAATGCGTCCGATGCCGAAGAAGGTTGCGGTGAGTGTGGCCCAGATGGGAGCGGAACCGGGCGTGGCCGGAGAAGACGCGGCCTCGGACGAAGCCATCAGTCGCCATCCTCTTCGCCGGGAGTGTCCTGACGGACAGCCTCTTCGGCGTCGGTGACCGGCGCGGAGATGACGTATCCGCCACTGGCCCACTTGCCAAGATCGATGAGGCGGCAGCGGTCGCTACAGAAGGGGAAGTCGGGGTCGGTGGCCTTGGTTGTCTTTTTGCAGATGGGGCAACGGAGCTTGATCGTGGATTTACGCGCCATATTTTTGATTGTAGAGGTTAGAGAATAAGATTGCAGAAGTGAACTTCATCCGCGCAGCGGGTCTTCTCCCCTTCCCGAAACCGCTGACCTCGGATCTTTGACTCTAGATAATCTCGGCCACCAAATCGTAGTCGTGGGCTGCGGTGATGCGGCAACGGTAGAATTCTCCGTCTTTCGGTTCACCGCCTTCGGGATAGTCGTTGACGAAGACCTTCCCGTCAATTTCGGGGGCATGCATGGCGGTGCGGCCTTCAAGAAGGAGGTCGGACTCGGTTGATGCGCCCTCGAGAAGCAGGTCGTACTCGCGCCCGATGAGCGACTTCTTTTTGGCCTTGCTGATTTTCTTCTGGATCGACATCAGCGATTTACGGCGCGCCTCAATTTCGCGGGGAGAAAGCTTGTCGCCATGATCGAAGGCACCAGCGCCTTCCTGATCGGAATAACCGAAAACGCCCATCCAGTCGAAGGATGCGTCTTTGACGAACTGACATAGTTCGTTGAATTCGGCTTCGGTTTCGCCGGGATAGCCGACGATGAATGAGGTGCGCAGGGTCACATCGGGAATGGTGCGGCGCATCTTCTGAATCGATCGCAGGAAGATGTCGCTGCCGCCTCCGCGCTTCATGCGTTTGAGAACGGTGGCCGAGGCATGTTGCAAGGGGACGTCAATATAGGAACAGATATTGTCGTGGGCGGCGATGGTCTCGAGCAGTCGTCCCGTGATCTTGTTGGGATAAGCGTAAAGGAAGCGGATCCACTGCAGGCCCGAGATGGCAGCGAGCTTTTCGAGCAGGAGCGCGAGGCCATCTTTGAGGCCAAGGTCTTCGCCGTAGCAGGTGGTGTCTTGTCCGATAAGGGTAATTTCGCGCACGCCAGATCGGGCGAGGCGCTCGGCTTCCGCGATGACGGATTCGAAGCGGCGGGAGCGGAACTGGCCGCGAATCTGGGGAATGATGCAAAAGGCACAGGGATGATCGCAGCCTTCGGCGATTTTGATGTAGGCGGAGGACTTCGGCGTGGTCAGGATGCGCGGCGTGTTCTCGTCGTAAAGATAGTTGGGCAGATCGGTGACGGCGCCGTCCCAGGAATCGCGAGCGAAGCGGCCTTGTTCGCGGCGGAGATCGCCTTCGGGGCGCGAGGTTGTCGGCTGTGACGAAGCGGTTGAATTGAGAATGTTGAAGGGGCTGGGAGCGCGCGGCGCGGGAGAGACTCCGGCAGCGACGAGGATTTTTTCGAGTTCGCCGGTGCCGACGACCGCATCGACTTCGGGAATGTTCTTTTGAATCTCGTTGTGGAAGCGCTCGACGAGGCATCCGGTGACGACCAGGCGCCGGGCTTTGCCGCCCGTTTTGTGGCGGGCCATTTCGAGGATGGTGTCGATGGATTCCTGCTGGGCGCTGGCGATGAAGGAGCAGGTATTGACGACAATCACATCGGCGCTATCGGCGTCGGGAGTGAGTTCGGCTCCAGCCTGTGCGAGCATACCCATCATAACCTCACTATCAACGAGGTTTTTAGGGCAGCCAAGGCTCACGAATCCCACCTTGGTCGGGGCAGTGAGGAGCGCAGTCGCGGATGTGTTTTTCTTTAAAGGCACTGAGATGATGACGATTCCGGTCAGGAGGACGGCAATACTCAATTCTAACATCCTTCGGCGAAGTCTTCGGGGAACCGAGTTTTCAGCACGAACAAAGGAGGGAATTGCAGGGACCAAAGAGAGTACCTTGGGAACTTCCGCCGATGAGGGCGGCGCGTGCTAAGCTTAACGAAATAAAAACCACATGCCTCATGCTCCGGAGGGAGAGATGTCGGGTAAACGTCTCGCGCTTCTAGTTGTGCCAGTTGTCTTTCTGATATCGAGTGCTTTGGCGCAGGTTAACGAGGTCTCGCTGACTGCGGGGAGAACGTTCGTCAGCACGCAGACCAACCAGGCCGATGGGTTGCCGGTTCACTTCGGAAACGAAGAAACCGTTGCGGCAAACTACGGGCGCCTGCTGAAGACCCATAAGATTTTTGGGATTTATGCGGAGCTGCCGGTCGCCATTTACTTTCGGATGGATGTGAACACCAATATAGGAACGAGTCCGAAGGATATTAGTGCGTTGTTCGCAACGCCGTCAGTGCGGGTCAACGTTTTTTCCGGCGACTCCGTAACTCCATGGGTGAGTGCAGGCGGTGGATTTGGCCACTTCCGCGTAGCGCCAGAGACGCTGTACAACAATCCAAATCCTGGGTCAGGAAGCAATAACGGCGTCATCCAGTTTGGGGCGGGATTGGATACCTGGTTCTGGCACACGTGGGGAGCGCGGTTCGAAGCGCGTGATTTTTATTCGGGGGTGCCCGACCTGAATATTGATACGGGCCGAAGCCGGCAGCATAACTACTATGTTGGCGTTGGAGTTATACACCGGTTCTAGCGGGTGTCTAAAAAGCGGCCTGTTGTGTTTTGGGCGAAACGAAACTGCATAGCCCTGTTAGTTGATTGATGATGCAGGCAGGCGGACAGAAATGTTCACCCCACACGATTCTTTCCCTCTTCACAATTCCTTCTCTCGCAGGGCAAATCCTAAAATGAGTCTGTGTGCGGTTGCTAGCTGACGGCGGCGCGCTCGCGCGGCTTTTTTGATTTTAAAGTTTCTGCAGCGCGGATTTCGGCGAAAAGGGCGGGGAGTGCCTGGGCATCGTCGGAGGATTTGCCGAAGCGCGCGGACTCGTAGGCACGGGTGAAGGTAGCGACCTTCTTCTGTAGAGACTCTTCCTGAATGGCTGCCACAAAATCCAAGGGAGTTTGCGAGGGCGATTTGCGCCAACCGAGGCGTGCCAGGCGAGCGACCATACGGTCATACCAAACGGAAGCGGCTTCGCGGGGAGAGCGCTCGGGATGGGCGCGAAGGCGGTAGGAGCGCAATCCCCTTATGACGCGGCGCAGATTTAGAAGAATGATCAAGGCCACCGCCGATCCGATAAAACCGAAAAGCCATCGGAGAGGGAAAGTCGTCATATTGCGGCTGCTGCGGCGCGCCGAACGGAGGAGGAAACGGTGCTGGCGGCCGATCCAACGGCGAGCGTCGTCGAAGAATTGGCGGCTACTGCTCACGGCATTTTTGCTCAAGGTGCGCTGGTGGCCGGTGTCGTAGTTGATGACCCACTCGCGCCAGAAGGACGCGGCTGCGTCCATGTAGAGCTGCATTCGCGACCAACTATTTCGCGACGGCAGGCCGCCTGCCGGAGTGGGATCGAAACTGATCCAGCCCGAGCCGGGAAAGTAGGCCTCGACCCAAGAATGGGCATCGCTGGCGCGGATCACGTATTGTCCGGTGAGGTCGTTGAATTCTCCGCCGCGAAAGCCGGTGACGATGCGCGAGGGAATGTGTAACGAGCGCAGCATGACCGCCATGGTGCTGGCGAAAAATTCGCAGTGTCCTCGTTTTCGTTCGAAGAGAAAATTGGCTATCGGATCCTGCGGCATGGTGCGGGGAAGTTCGAGCGTGTATCCGAAGTGGGTGGAAAGGTAGCGCTCAACGGCGACCGCCTTGTCGTAATTGCTGGTCGCGGCCGCGGTGATGTCCTCCGACAACTTGGGAATGCGGGAATCGAGAGCAGGCAGCTTCAGGTACGGATCCATGCTCGGGGGCGAGAGGTTGGAAGCGAGCCGCAGTTCGTCGGCGTCGGGCTCGACCAGGCGCGACTCGGCCTCGTAGCGATTGATGGGGTGGTCCACGTCAAGGTCGTAAACGGCGGTGCCGGAATCCATCGAGATCTGGCGGAAATTTCCGGCGAGTCGCTGCGGTTTGTCGGCCAGGAAAAAAACGTTGGTTCCGAGGGGTTCCATGAGGACGTGGTAGTGGATGAGCCTGCCACCGTTTGAGCGAGTGGCATTGATGAGGGGAGCGAGGCGATACCATCCGTCGCCGGACAATGGCAAAATCGTTTGTTCGTAGGAATTCGACCAAGTTTTTCCGTCAAAATTGGTGAGCGCAATGCCGCGCCATTTCAAGTCGTACGCGCCCTGCATGTCGTCCTGAATTTCGATGTGCATGACGACGGCGCTGGACTGTTGAATCTGGCCGATACGTCCGAGTTGGACGCGATCAGTGAAGCCCGTGGAAACGTCGCTGGTGGGGGTGTACGCGCTGAGGTAGCGGGACGAAACGCGCGGGAGAAAGAAGAAGATGAAGAAGCTTCCGGCGAGGATCATCAACATGAGAGCGGGCGCGATGGCGAGCAGTCCGTAGGCCATGCGCTGGTTCGGGAAAGCTCCGCTTTGAGAAAGACTTTGCGGGTCATCGGCGTGAGTCTGCTCGGCTGCGATGGAATGGCGCATCTCCATCAAGACGAAAGTGACGATGGCGACGAGGAGAAATATGGCGAAGGCCAGCAGGAAGATGCTGTCGACCGTGAGGACAGCGGCGGCGAGCACCATCAAGAAAGAAAGGACGGCGAGCATGTAGTGGTCGCGCGTCCGCTGCAGAGAAAAGAGGCGAACGACCATGGCGAAGAGAACAAGGTGGATGGTCGCACCGAGAAAGCTGCGCGAGACGAAAAAGTAGTCCGCGAGATAGACGAGGATGTAGGCCAGGGTTAGAAGTGTCGTCCAGCGCTCGGGAATGGCGAACTCGTGTTGGGTCCAAAGTTGGTATCCGCGGAAGGCGAACGCGAGCCCAACGATGATGACGGCGGGAAGATCCAAGCCTCCCGTAGAAGCGAGAGCGCCAAAGCCAGTGAGGACGAGCAGATAGAGTGCCACGTTGAAGTAGCGCTCGATAGAGCTCGCCATCGAGATAGGGCGCAGGCTGGGCGGTGTTGCAGTTAGCACAAGACTCTATTCTTGGCGAAAAGAGCCGGAAAGGGAAGTGCCGGGGGTAACAGCGTGGTTGGATGTAGAGGGGGGCCGAGCAGGAAAGGCTCGCCATTTGTCCGCGTCCGCATCAAGTTTCCCTCGGCGGCTGAAAGCCGCTATTCCATGTTGCCAAGTATCGCAGCGGTAAACCGCTGCGCCACCCAAAGGCAGCGCCCCGCTCAACAGAGATAGAGTTCTACACCCGCCCCAGCGGAGCCTGGACAGGTCATCCTAGTCGGTGGTGCATGCGTTGGCTCTTCCGAGAAGGAAGTCACGTTCGCGGGCGTTCTGGGTTAGGCGGGCGGCACGCTCGAATTCGGCGCGGGCTTCGTCGGTGCGGCCGAGTTTCTTGAGCAGGTCGCCACGCACGCCGGGTAAGAGGTGGTATGTTTCCAGGGAACGTTCGGAAACGAGTGAATCGACGATCTCCAGGCCAGCAGCGGGACCAAAGGCCATCGCGAGGGCGACGGCGCGGTTGAGTTCCACGACGGGGGACGGCGTCAGGCGGGCGAGTTGTGCGTAGAGAGCGGCTATTTGCGTCCAATCGGTTTCTTCGGCGGCACGCGCGCGGGCGTGACAAGCGGCGATCGCGGCCTGGAGTGCGTAGGGACCGGGTGAGGCGGCGTCCGGACCGCGAACTTGTTCAGAACGGTGGAGAGCAGCGAGTCCGCGGCTGATTAAGAGTTGATCCCATCGCGCTCGGTTTTGATCGAGAAGTAGGATTGGCTCCCCGGTGGGGGTAACGCGCGCGCCGGAACGCGAAGCCTGGATTTCCATCAGCGCGACCAAGCCGTGCACCTCAGCCTCACGGGGCGCGAGTTCGGCGAGAATACGACCGAAGCGGAGCGCATCTTCGCAGAGCGCAGGACGCATCCAGTCATCTCCCGCGGTGGCGGAGTAGCCCTCGTTGAAGATCAGATAAATAACCTCGAGCACGGACGCCAAGCGTGCGGCGAGTTCGCGGCCATGTGGGACCTCGAAGGGCACGTGCTTCTCAGTCAGAGTGCGTTTGGCGCGAACAATGCGCTGCGCAACGGTGGGTTCGGGGACGAGAAAAGCGCGCGCGATCTCAACTGTGGTCATGCCTCCGAGCAGACGGAGGGTGAGAGCGACGCGAGCCTCGGGCGAGAGCACGGGATGACAGGAGACGAAGATGAGGCGAAGCAGATCGTCACCGACTTCGTTTTGATTGTTGGGATCGAAGGCAGCGTCGAAATCGGGCACGGCCATCTCTTTGATTGCAAGTTCGCGGCCGAGTTCCTCGTGCTTGCGTTCGGCTCGGGCGTTGCGGCGGAAGTAATCGATGGCGCGATGCTTGGCGGTGGCCATCAGCCAGGCTCCCGGATTGTCCGGGATGCCCGACTTCGGCCATTGTTCGAGGGCAGCAACGAGAGCATCCTGCGCGAGGTCTTCGGCGATGCCGACATCGCGCACCATGCGCGCGAGGCCGGCGATCAGCCGGGGAGCCTCGATCTTCCAAACCGCATCGATAGCACGATGTGTGTCGTTCGCCACTGCTAACGATCACATCATGATTTCGGGAAGCAGCGCAACCTGGGTTCGCGCCGCGCCTTAACGATTACTTGGCGACGGCTTCGGCGGCCGGTTGGCAATTCTTCGCGAAGTCTTCCGGGCCGAAAACCTGGCGAATTTCGGTTTCGCCTTCCCATTCGGGCCAGTACTTTCTGTGAAGCTCCATGAAACGAACCGCACCGTCGATGGCCTCCTGTTTCGATTTCAGTTCAAATTGTGCGTAACCGCCGACCACTTCCTTGGATTCGGCGAAGGGTCCATCGGTGACGCTGAGATGTCCCCTGGAAATACGGACGCGGGTGCTTTGGTCGAGGGGAGCGAGGCCACCGTTGGAAATCATAGTACCGTCTTTGACCGCTTCCTGACTGAGGATTGCAATCGCGTCCATGAGTTCCTTGGGCGGAGGCCCGGGGTTCTTGCCGTGCTTAACCATCATCATGAATTTCATCGTCTTATCTCCTTTAATTCGTGAATAGAGACTGGGTGGCGAAGGCTTTCGTCCTTCGGATTCCAGGCTTCATCAATACGTCGAAGCTGGGGTGGTGAAATCGACATCGGTGAACGAACTTTTTTCGATTACTTGCGTCCGGACTGCCCTTGCAGTTCCTGACAGCCCGCAGCGGCTTGCTGGACGTCTGGCGAGAACTCTGACATTTCGTAGACCTGGCGAATTTCGATCGTCTCGTCATTGGGAGCCGGGCAGCGACTGGCCCATTCGATGGCTTCTTCTTTCGACTTAACCTGAATCATCCAGTATCCGCCGACCACCTCTTTGGCCTCGGCGAAGGGGCCGTCGGTGACTTTGGGCTTGCCTCCGGAGAAACTGACGCGCGCGCCCGCGGACGGAGGGTACAGCCCATCAAGGGCGAGCAGGATTCCTGCTTTTTGCAGAGCCTCGTTGTACTTCATCATGGCGGAAACGGATTTGGGATCAGGCCTGGTGTTGGGCTTCGCGTTTTCGTAGCCTTTGGGGATCACGAGCATCATGAATCGCATGGCGACTATTTCTCCTTACTGCGGGTTGGGAGCAATGACTTCGGCTCTGTATTGGACGTCGAACAAGGTAGACGGAAATCGACAGCGGAAGTTGTTTTATTTTTTATTGTCGTTTCAGGCGGCCTGGGCGATGGGCACACTGACGGCAATCGTTGTCCCAGAGGAATCGGAGGTCAGGTTAAAGGTGCCTTGCAGGCCGAGGATGCGCTCCCGCATTCCGGAGATGCCGACGCCGGGAGCCTGGCCAGCCTGGCGAAATCTGGAGAGGATTTCAGGGCGGATGCCGCAACCTTCGTCAGAGATTTCCACGATGATACTTGTGCCCGATCTTGCCACGCGAACGCGAGCGTGCTTGCTTTCGGAATGCTTGTGCACGTTAGCCAGGCTTTGCTGAATGATACGAAATAGAGCCGTCTCTAGTTCGGAAGAAAAACGGGGAAGTTTTTCGGGCAGATCGAGATCGACAACAATGCCGCTGCGCTCGGAAAATCCCTGAGCATACCAGGAGAGAGCGGAAGCCAAGCCGACTTCGTCGAGAAGTGGCGGATGAAGCAGATAGGAAAGGGTGCGAATTTCAGAGGTGCAGCGCCGGACGAGGTCGATGGAGTCTTCCAAGCGAAGGCGCAAGGGTTGGTTCAGTGTAGTGGCATCGGCGCTCAGGCTATCGAGGTTCATCTGAATGGCGGCGAGATATTGACCGACGCTGTCGTGTAATTCGCGAGCCACCCGGCGCCTTTCGTCATCCTGCGCACGCATGAGACATCCCGAAAGCAGGCGAAGGGACTCGTGGGCGAGTTGCAGTTCGGCAGTGCGTTGCTCCACGCGAGACTCGAGTTCGGTCCGCGCCCGGATTTGTTCGGTGACCTCGACGGCGAGGGCCATGATGCCCTCGATTTGTCCGTCTATGTTGCGCACGGGTTGGTAGATGAAATCGAGGTACACCTCGTCGCTCTGGCCCTCCGGGCCGCGGTTAAAGAACGCCCTTACATTCTTGCCAAAGAAAGGAAGCCCGGTGCTGTAAACCTGATCGAGCAACGCGGTGAAACCTTGATCGGCGATTTCAGGGAGGGCCTCGATGACGGTCTTGCCCACGAGTTGGCTGGCCGTGCGGCCCAGAATTTGGCATAGAGCCGAATTCGCGAAAGACCAGCGATGATCGGCGCCAGTCAGGATGCAGATTCCGGCGGGCGCCTGCTCGAAAAGCTCGCGCAGTTGATTGCGCTCAAATTCCGCAGCGGCGCGCTGGCGCTGCTCGCGTTGATTGGCCTCCTCAACAGCCTGGCGGGCAAAGACCTGCTCGGAGACTTCAACTGTGTGAATCAGGAGGCCCTCGACCTCGCCGGAAGGAGAAAAAATGGGCTGGTAGACGCAATTCAAGTAGGCGTCTTGCGGAGAGCCGTTTGGTCCGCGATTAAAAGTTGCTTTGACTTCTTTACCAACGAAGGGAACACCGGTGCGGTAAACACGGTCCAAGGCGGCGAAAAAGGGTTGACCTTCGAGTTCGGGATAACTCTGGCGGACCGTTTTACCAACGAAATCTTCGGCCGCGCCACGACCAGCCATGCGGAAGCGAGCGTCATTGACATAAACCCAACGATGTTCGGGGCCGACGGTGATGCCGATCGCGGAGGGGGCCGCCATGAGCAAGTCGCGGAGGCGGCGACTGAGCCAGGTCGGTCCCGAAGAGTCCTGGTGCGGGCCTTCCTCTTCAGTGCCGAGAGAAACGGGCAAAGAGGGGATGGCGCTGGCGTGATCCAAAGTGGAGTCTCCCAAGGGTAAGTATAGGCGAGGAAAGCTCAGACGCTGAGATCCTAGCCGGAAAAGCGGCATCGTCCCATCGAGTGTTTCCTGTACTGAGGAAAGACCTGGCTTCCTACGGGATGCTGGCGGGAAACCGATTCTCGAAATTTACTCTTCGTGTGGAAGCATTCGGCCTGTACGGACATAGCGGTCATGCCATCCCAGGCTCTCGTGAAGCAGGTGCGGAGTATGTTTGCCGAATGAGAGACGGGCGGCGCGGTCTTCGTAGTCGCGCAGTTGGGAGCGGTAGTCCGGATGGGAGCAATTGTCGATGATGAGCTTGGCGCGTTGGCGAGGGGAAAGTCCGCGGAGATCGGCGAGGCCCTGTTCGGTGACGACGACATCGACATCGTGTTCGGTGTGATCCACGTGCGAAACCATGGGAACGATGGTGGTAATGGCGCCTTTTTGTGCGGTGGAGGGCGCCATGAAAATGGCGAGATATCCGTTGCGCGCGAAATCGCCAGAGCCGCCAATGCCGTTCTGAATGCGGGATCCCATGACGTGGGTGGAATTGACGTTGCCGTAGATGTCGGCTTCGATCATTCCGTTCATGCCGATGACGCCGAGACGGCGGATGATTTCGGAATGGTTGGAGATTTCCTGAGGTCGGAGGACGATGCGATCGCGGAAGCTGGCCATTTCGGCGTTCACCTGCGAGAGCATGTTGGGACTCAACGAGAAAGCGGTGGCCGAGGCGCAGGTCAGCTTGCCGCTGCGCAGGAGCTCGATCATGCCGTCCTGGATGACTTCGGTATAGGAGGTCATATTTTCAAAGGGACCTTCTTGCAGGCCGAAGAGGACAGCGTTGGCGATATTGCCGACGCCGGATTGCAACGGAAGAAGCGAGGCGGGAATGCGGCCTTTCTTCACTTCCCATCCAAGGAAGTCGAGGATGTGTCCGGCGATGCGGCGGGAGGCTTCGTCGGGAGCTTTGAAGGCGCTGTTGCGGTCGGGGGAATCGGTTAAGACGATGGCGGCTACTTTTTCGGGATCGACGTGGAGATAGGGAGTGCCAATTCTTTGTCCGGTATGGGTGAGAGGAATGGGCTGGCGATTCGGAGGATTCTGAAGTCCGTAATAGATGTCGTGCATGCCTTCGAGTTCGGCCGGTTGCCAGGCGTTGACTTCGAGAATCACTTTTTCGGCTTGGTCGATCCAAGTGCGGTTGTTGCCGAGGGAAGAGCTGGGGACGAGACGGCCGTCTTCGAGGACGGCCGTGACTTCGACGAGAGCCCAATCCATTTTGCCGAGGAAGCCGTATTCGACATACTGGGCGACGTGGCCGAGGTGGATGTCCATGTACTCCATTTCGCCGGAGTTGATGCGTTTGCGGGTCTCGGGATCGGACTGATAGGGGAGGCGGAGTTGAATGCCTCCGGCCATGGCGAGGGCACCGTCGAGTTCGGGTCCAGTGGAGGCTCCGGTGAAGATGCTGACTTGGGATTTGTGGCCGCGCAGGTTGGCGTCGGAGATGCGGCGAGCCAGAGCCATCGGGACGGCTTTCGGATAACCGGCGCCGGTGAATCCGCTCATTCCGATACGGGTGTTGAACTGGATGAGGGCGGCGGCTTCGTCGGCGCTCATGATGCGGGACGCAAGGCTGGAATTCAGGACGCGGGAGGTGGTGGAAACCAGAGTCGACATAAGGGACGTTGTCCTTTGCGTGACCTATAAAACTGAAGAAGTCTACACCTGGATGCAGGGGCAAAGATGTGACGGATAACCATCGCGGAAGTGGTCATTTGCGATGAGAATGGGGTGATTTTTCGCGGGAATTGAGGGCTGAAGCGGTTGCGTCTGGATGAGGAACTATGTGCTGGACGGGAGGGCAGCGTTGGAGGCAGATTGGCCGGCGGCTTGCGCATACGCTTGTGAATTTTCGCTCACCTTCTGGTAGCAAGACTTCAGAGCTTCGAAACATTCTCCATCCAACTTGTGTGGCGCATCGGAGGCGATGATTTTAAGAGCTACGTCGGTTGGCAGGCCCTCCCGGTAGGAGCGGGTTTCGGAGAGCGCCTGAAAAATGTCAGCTACCGCGATGATGCGGGCGGGCAGTGTCAATTCGGCGGCGGTCATGTTGTTGGGATAACCGCTTCCATCGAGCTTTTCGTGGTGCGCGCCGGCGATGTAGGCGAGTTCCTCAAAACCGGTGATGACCTCAAGAATTTGTCGCGTGTAAACCGGATGCATTTTCATGGACGCCCATTCGGCATCGGTGAGTTTACCCGGCTTGTCGAGGATGGAATTGGAGACGCCCAGCTTGCCGATGTCGTGGAGCAAAGCGGCGCGGTGGATCATCGTCACTTTCGGGGCGCCCAATCCTAGTTGGGTGGCTATTTCGACGGAGACTTTGGACACTCCGAGCGAGTGCTGAAACGTGAAGGGCGACTTGGCATCGACAATTTGAGCGAAAGCCTGACAGAGGCTATCGATTCTTGCGGGAGAAGCGATTACGGAATTTCCCGATTCAAGGGCAAGCACAGATTCGCGGGCGCTGCCATCCTGCAAACTCTGCCACAGAGTCTGATCGGATTCCAGGGCTGCTGCTGCTTTTACAACCTCGGGGTCAAACCAGGTGCCGCTGCGCTCCAATAAAACTTCGATGGCGGCTGCGGGGCCGTGCACTGCCGCAAACACTTCGAGCGTCTGGCTCACGTTGATGATGCGGGCGAGCAATGGGATTTGCTCACCGTGGAGGCCTTCGGGGAAGCCACCCCCGTTCCAATGTTCGTCAAGCGACTGGATGGCTTTGGAAGTGTCTTCGTTGAAGCCGACGTTACGGGCGATTTCAGCGCCGCGTTCGCAGCGGGCGGAGATCAACTCCTTGTTGTTATGTTTTTGAGTCAGTCCCAACTGCACGATCTTCTTGACGCGCCCCAGGACCGAGGCTTGGGGAGAAGCGTTCCTGACCGCGTAGCGAAGGCCGGAGAGAGAAAGCTTGGTCCAATCTTCGAGCTTCACCTCACGTTTGGCCTGGAGGTCGTCGGAGCCCAGGATCTGGTGCATGCGGGCGGAATTGGTGCTGCATCCGGAGTCTTTGAGCAACAGGGCGTAATAGAGATCAGAAAGCTGATGGCGATCGAGGCCGAGTTGCTGGCCGATTTTCATTCCCAAGAGGCAACTGCGGATGGCATGACCCATCGGCTGTCCCTCGGTAAGATCGAGCGCGAGAGAGAGTGCGGAGATAACTTCGGAAAGAAGGATGGTTTGGCTCAACGACGGCCCCGTACGGCGATTGCAACTGGTTGTCCTCTATCGTGACCCGGCCCATCCCCGCGGGCAAGTTACTGCAGTACAGCTTTCAAGGACTTGGCGAGCTCTGAAGACCTGGAAGGCCTGTTGGCGGTGGTTTTGCGTTCTGTTTACAATACGGGGCCATGGACTATCTTCTGAAGACGGAACCGACGGTGTATTCATTTGCGAACCTCGAACGCGAGGGCACGACGATTTGGGATGGAGTCACGAATCCTACGGCGGTGAAGCATCTGCGGGAAATGGAGCCGGGGGAACGGCTGGTGATCTATCACACCGGCGATGAGAAGAGCGCGGTGGGAACGGCGACGGTGGTGTCGGTGGATGCGAGCGATCCCAAGGTGCCGAAGGTGAAGATCGAAGCGGGGAAAGCGATCGCAAAACCGAAGACGCTGGCGGAGATCAAAGCGCGAGCGGCGTTTGCGGAGTCTCCGCTGGTACGGCAGGGACGGCTGAGCGTTGTGCCTCTGACCGGGGCGCAGTTTGGCTGGCTGGCAGGGGAGTGAGTGGATTAGACCGGTGGAGACGCTTGGCGAAAGCCTGCCGAGCGTTGCTCGGTTTGGACGGGCAGGAATGCCCGTCCCCACACAAACTGCCTGTTTCCACACAAACTACCCGTCCCCACACGAGAATCAGGTGCGGACTACGCGTTCGGGACAGTCGGATTCGGGGCAGGCGTAGGTTACGCTGTTGCGCTGGCGATCAAGGCTGATGATGAACATGGGGCGTCCGTGGCGATCGCAGACGGGCTGGTTGGGCGTGAGGATGGGTGCGTCTCCGCGCTTGGGGGTGGTGTAGCCAATCCGTTCGCCGAAGCAGCGGTGGCAGAATTTGTCGGTGCAGCGGAAGAATTCGATGGAGTAGTCGGCGTTGTAGGGAGCGATGACGGGCTCCATGGTGCGGTAGTGCTGGTCGCAGAGGGGAAGGATGTCCGTCCGCATGCGATGCGAGTGTAACATCTAAGTATTGAATGATTGAATCATTGAGGTATTGAGTCAGTGACTTGCAGGTTTCGGCGGTGCGATTTCGGCGCTCACCCGATGTAGCGGAGGGCATCGACGATGCCGAGGTTCGAGGCGCGGTAGGAGGGAATTACTCCGCTGATGACTCCGACTAAGGCCGCAACCAGCATGACAAACAGAGCTGTATTGGTAGTCATCTTCATTGAAACGGGCAAGCCGATTCCAGGCTGCGCCATGAATAGGACCGCTCCGGTGGCGAGCAGGATGCCGAGCAGGCCGCCGATGAGCGCGATGGCAACTGATTCTCCTAAAAGTAGTTTGAGGATGCGTCCGCGAGTGAAGCCGAGAGTACGCAGGACCGCGACTTCGCGGGTGCGTTCGCGAATCGACATGGCCATGGTGTTGGCGCACACGAGCAGCGTAGTGAAGAGTACCGCTCCGCAAATAGTGAGGATGAAAACTTTTACGCTGCCCAGAGTATTGATGAAATCGAGTTTGAACGCCTGCTCGCTCTCGCTTTTCGTGGGCACGGGAGTGGCGTGAAACATATCGTCGATGGCGTGGGCTGCTTCCGGCATATGCTCGGCGGTATCGACGCGGGTGAAATAAAACCCGGCGGTATCTTTGAACCAGTCGACGGATTCTTCCAGATACTTGGTGTGGAAGTAGAGATTACTGGAAGGCGGATCGATGGTGTAAATACCGCGCAAGGTCAGGTCGAGATTGGTAGGGAAGATGGTGCCTTGCAGGATGATGTGATCGCCGATCTTCCAGTTATGTTTCTTGGCTAGCGCGACGTCGACGACGCAGCCGGCGCGATCGCGCTTCCATGCGGCAAGTTGGTCGGCGGGCATGATTTTGTCGGCAGCGACATCGAAATATTCATCGGGGTCGGTGGCGAACTGGGCGAAATAATTTTCGGGCTTGTCGTCTTTGTACTTTCCTCCAAACCAAGTCATAGGAACGACGTGGACGACGCCGGGAATCGTGCGGATTTTTCCGCGATAGTAAATGGGTAGAAAATTAGCGAGCGAGACTTTGTGGCGGGTCATGATGCGGAGGGCGGAGTCGGGTGCTCCTTTATCGATGTAGAAGCTGCGCCAGACGCAGAGCATGATGCAAAGGAGAAGAAGAGAGAAGGCGATACTCGCGACCGTCAGGAGACTGCGCCGCTTGTTGCGGAAGGCGGACTTGGCAACGAAGGTCGTGAGGGTCATGGGAATGGAGATATTTTACATCGGTTGAAAGCGGGGCCGACGCGAATCGCGGTGGCCCCGCTGAGAGAAGCAGGTCCTTCGCTTCGCTCAGGATGACAAGTTCTTATGATTTGGTTCGTAACAGACGCCCGTGGCCACGCGATCAGGAGATGGTCTTTCGCAACTCGCGACGCAGGATTTTGCCGGAGGGAGTTCGGGGGACGGCTTCTACAAAACGAATTTCGCGCGGCTGTTTGTGGCGGGCGAGGCGGTCGGCGACGAAGGCGCGAAGTTCTTGATCCAGCTCATCTGAGGCGACGAAGCCCGGGCGCAGGACGATGAAGGCGCAGGGAATTTCTCCGGCGGACGGGTCGGGTTTGGCGACTACGCCGCAGTCGCGAACGGCGTGGTGTTCGAGAAGAACGGACTCGACCTCGGCGGGAGCGACGGGAAAGCCCTTGTACTTGATCATCTCTTTGCTGCGGTCGAGGACGTAGAAGAAGCCTTCGGCATCGACACGGACGATATCTCCAGAGAAGTACCAGCCATCGCGAAGGGCGGCGGCGGTGGCTTGCGGTTCCTTCCAATATCCCATCATGAATTGTGGGCCGCGCATGGCGAGCTCGCCTTGCTCGCCGGGTGCGACATCGTTGCCTTCTAGGTCGACAACGCGGCATTCGGTGAGGGCCAGCGGCTGTCCGATCGAAGCGGGACGGTTCATTTCAGGCGGCGAGCAAAAGCCAACGTGGGTGACGGGAGAGGCTTCGGTCATGCCGTATCCCTGATTGACGAGGATGCCGGTGAGGTCGGTCATGCGGCGAGCGAGTTCGGGAGCGAGCGGGGCGGCACCGGATTTGATCCAGCGGACGTCATGATTTTTGGGGAAGATGCCGGCCTCGGTGGCCTGACAGAGCGCGTTGATGGCGGGTGGGACAATGGGCATCATGGTGATGCCTTGCTCGACAAGCAAAGAGCAGACTTTCTGCACGTCGAAGCGCGGCATGAGTACGAGAGTGGAGCCGAGGGTGAGGGAAAGAGTGAGGGCAACGGTGAGTCCGTAGATGTGGTAGAGCGGCAGGAAGCAGAGCATGATGTCATCGGGCGTGAGCGGCGCGGCATTGGGGCCGATGGTCTGGTAGACATTGGCGACGAGGTTATAGTGCGACAGCATGACGCCTTTAGGAAGTCCGGTGGTGCCGCTGGAGTAGGGAAGCGCTGCGAGGGTGAGCTGCGGAATTTGGGCGGGCTCGGGAAGAGTTACATTTGCTGGCTGCATAAGACTGGAGAAACTTTCGCAACCAGCGCGCTCGTGGCGGGTGGTGAAGACGCGGCGGAGTGCGGAAAGTCCAGCGAGGTTCACATTTTCGAGAAGCGGCGCATCGGTGACGAGAAAAACGGCGCCTGAGTTTTCTAATTGATAACGGATCTCGCGTTCGCGGTAAGAAGGGTTGAGAAGAGTTGGAACACCTCCGGCGAGCGTGGCTGCGTGGTAAGTGATGGCGAACTCCCACGAATTGGGCAGTAGGATGCCGACAATTTCGCCGGGCTTGAGTCCCAGGGCGATGAGTCCGCGGGCAACGACTTCGACGAGGGCGCCGTATTCGGCGTAGGTGAAATGGCGACTACAGGAAGTATCGATAAGCGCGGTCTTCGCGGGATGTTTTTGGCAGCTTTGGAGTATGACATCGTGGACGAAGCGGCCGGTGGGGTCGGCGTAGAGCTCGGTTCGAAGCATCGTGGTGATTCTAGAGCGAGAGGGCGAAAGTTCAAAGCGGAGTCAGGAGCTAAGCTTCCGGAGGAACTCTTTTTCGTCCATGCGGTACTTGAAGGCCTTGCGGCCGTTGACGAAGACGACGGGGACCTCGTCCGTATAGAGGCGGCGGATTTCTGCGTTGGAGTCGACATCAATTTCACGCCAATGAAAGCCGCCGCGCTTCTGAAGTTTGACGAGGCTCTCCTTGACGATTTCGCAGAGGTGACAGCCCTTGCGGGAATAGACGACGACCTCGCCAGTCTGATTCATCGCAGGGAGTTTAGCAGCTCGAAGCTGACTTACCAAGGCACGGAGGCCGTAAGCGGACAGGCGTAGAATCTCGGGATGCCAACGACCATGATACCTACCAGCGAGCGGGAACTTTCGGGACGAACCGTGCTTGTGACGGGGGCGGCGAAACGGCTGGGGCGAGCGACTGCCTTGGCTGCGGCGGAACGGGGCGCGAAGGTTGCGATCACTTATCGGGAGTCAGCGCGCGAGGCGACTTTTCTGGTTGGGGAACTCGCAAAATTCGGGGGCGAGGCATTGGCGGTGCGATGCGATATTACAGACGAGAAAAGCGTCCAGGAAATGGTGAAAGAACTCGTCAGGGAGTTCGGCGGAATCGATGTGCTGGTGAACAACGCCGCCAATTACGAGACGGTCGAGTTTGAGAAGATTTCGGTGGCGCAGTGGGATACCATTTTTGCTTCGAACACACGCGGACCGTTTCTGGTATCGCGCGAGGCTCTGCCCTATTTACGGAAATCCAAGGGTCGGATTGTTAACATGGGCTCGTTGGGAGGGCTGCGTCCGTGGGCTACGCATGCGCACTATTGTTCTTCGAAGGCAGCGGTGCACATGCTGACGAAGGTGATGGCGATCGCACTTGCGCCGGAGATTGCAGTGAATGCGGTGGCTCCTGGGATGATTGATTTGGGGGAGAAATCAACGGCGGCGTTCATGAAGAAGATGAAAGCGCAGACGCCGATGAAACGGAACGGGTCGGGTAACGATATCGCGGAGGCGGTCATGTTTTTTGCGACGGCTCCGCATTTTATCACCGGGCAAGTGCTGGCGGTGGACGGCGGACTGGGGCTGTAAAACGCGATCACCGCCGAGGCGCAGAGTGCGCCGAGAAAAATCTTCTCTTAGAAAAATCCACGGGTGGGATTTGTCTCCGGGCGCGGGTTCGCGTATTGTTCTGTTTCGACCTCGGCCATGACTATGACACGATCCGCTCAGGGACAAGAATTTTCTTGCCGCGTGTTTTTCAGAATCAGTTTTCCTCTGGCAGTTCTTCTCGCGATATCTCTGGCAAGTCCTCTCGCTCTGGCGCAAGATCGCCCGGAAAAGGGCGGTCACGAGTTGCAGGTGTGGACGGGTGGCGGGCCTTCGGTTCCCGGCGGTACGAAGGATACGAGCGTGTGGAATGCGGGCGTCCGCTATGGATGGATTTTGACGGCCCCGCATGGGCCGGGATTTCTGAACGGGCGCTTCGAACTGGCAGTGGACGCGGTGCCGGCGTTCGTTGTGTTTCAACCGGCAAACACAGCGTACGGCGCGGGCGTCAATCCGGTGGGCTTTAAATGGATCTTTGCCACGCGGGGTCGGATAGCGCCGTTCATTGAATTGAATGGCGGCGTTCTATTTACCACGCACGATGTTCCGACTGGTACTTCGACCATCAACTTCACGCCGGGAGCCGCATTTGGGTTTTATTTCTTCGGCGATCACGCGTGGTCGTTAGATGCGCGGTATCTTCATATTTCCAACGCGGGACTGACGGTGCCGAATCCAGGAGTCAATACGTTCGAGGTCCGGCTCGGATTTGGGAAATTCTTCGGGAAGAAGTAGCCGGGCGGTGTCATTGCTCGCGTCTGTGTTGAACTCGATCAACGCGTCTTGGACGGGGCACCGCCCCGTCACCACACAACCAAAGCAATGTTAGTCGCGGCGAGACAGTGCTGCGCCGATCTGCCTCGGGTCGGCTCGGCGGCCGCAGCAGGGGCCGGGAGGGATGGCGGCTCCGTGGGGGCAGGTAAGCGGGTGATTGAGGAAAGTGCAGATCTTATCCGTCGCCTCGGGCGAGAGGATGTGCTCGAACTTACAGGCCTGTTGCTCGATTTCGGTTTCGCTATCCATGGCGAGCGAGTCGGTGAAAAGGCGCTCGGCGAGGCGATGGCGTCGGATGATATCGGCGGCGCGCTGATGGCCGCGCGGCGTTAGCTCGACAATCAAAGATCCGTCGCCAGTGGAAAAGCCAGTGGGCTTGAGCGCGTCGTGGCACGGATTGACGAAGGGCCGATGATCGTGAGCAACGGGAGGATGGGGATGAGTCGCAACGAGTCCCATGGCCTCCATCTTTTCGATGGCGATGGAGACGGGCAGAGCGCCGTGGACCTCCATGCGACCGATCTCGGCGATTTGACCGTGCTCCTCGAGAGCGAATAATTCCTCCAGAACTTCGTCGAACTGTTCGTCGTCAGCCATGGCAAAGACTTCCTGGGCGGCGATTTTTCCGTGATGCAATTCGATGCGACGGTCGGCGAGGCGAGCGACGACGGGGTCATGCGTCACCATGACGATGGTCCGTCCTTGCTGATGAAGTTCGCGCAGCAGGCGTAAAACAATCTCCTCGTTGGCCGCATCGAGGTTGCCGGTGGGCTCGTCGGCCAACACGATTTTCGGATCGTTAATGAGGGCGCGGGCGATGCAAACGCGCTGCTGCTCGCCTCCTGAGAGCTGGGAAGGCAGGTGCCCCGCGCGGTTTTTAAGGCCCACGCGGTCGAGGGCTTCGAGAGCTTCTTTTTCGTCGGTCATGCTGTGGAAGTACTGGGCGAGCATGACGTTCTCGACGGCGGTGAGGTAGGGGATCATGTGGAACTGCTGGAAGACGAATCCGATGGTTTCGGCGCGGACGTGATTGAGGTCGGAGGCGCTGAGGTTGGCGACGTTTTGTCCATCGAGCCAGATCTCGCCGCTGGTGGGACGATCGAGGCATCCGATGAG
Source organism: uncultured Acidobacteriaceae bacterium (assembly GCA_963846085.1). Taxonomy (GTDB): domain Bacteria; phylum Acidobacteriota; class Terriglobia; order Terriglobales; family Acidobacteriaceae; genus Acidiflorens. The sequence goes on from CAWJUN010000002.1 coordinate 806,267, forward strand.
GTTGACGGTGGTGCTTTTGCCGGAGCCGGAGGGTCCCATCATCGCGACCCATTCGCCGGGGGCGATGGAAAGAGAGATGTCGTCGAGGGCCTTGATGAGGTTTGGGCCGCCGCTATTTTCCTCGATGCGGGCGGGATAACTTTTGGTGACATTGTTGAGGCGTATCATCGGAATTTCACCTTCCGCTCTGGCCACACGGTATTTCTTCTCCAATAACAGGAATCACTTTGCGCAGACAAGGTCCATGCGCCCAAATCATCCCGGGAGATTTGGAGCCAAACTTACGTGTCTGGAGCGAATAACCGTCCGGGTCATTTTTCTCGATCGCCTTGCTGCAAATGCAACACAGGAACTTCATGCGATTACTCTCCCCTCAAGATAATAGCGGGTTGCACGCGGCGTAGCAGTTCAATTGGCAAAATCGCGGAGATCAGGGCTACGGCGACGCTTCCGGCTAACACATAGGGAAATACGCTGAAGCGCGGCACGACCGGGGCATGGAAATTGACGCGGCCGATCCAGACGGCGACGCCGATGCCGATGAAGAAGCCGAGAATCGCACCGACTACGCCGAGGGCAGCGGCTTCGGCGGCGAAAAATCCGTTGACGAGGCGCTCGGACGCGCCCAGGGCTTTCATGATGGCGAAGTCGCGGCGGCGGTCGAAGACCCATCCGATGAGCGTGGCCAGAACGCAGAGGGCGGAGGTCAGCACGACCAGCGTGGCCGAGGCATAAAGGGTGGCGCGCGTTTTGTTGAGCACGTTGGCCTCGCCCTCCATGATCTGGCGAACCGGGCGGATGTCGGCATTGGGTAGAAGTGGGGCCAGTTGCCGGATCGACGACTCGATTTCGGCGGCGGTTCCGTTGGCGGCGACTTCGATGGTGGACGGGGCGATGCCGGTCCAGTTCTGGAACGCGGTTTGGTCGAGATAGATGCGGCTGTCTTCTCCGGCGCCGGTTTGCAGCATGCCGGTGGGAGTGAGTGTGACGGCTTTGCCTTGGAAGGTGAGTTTGAAAGGCTGGCGGTCGGTGGTGACTACTGCAGCGGCACGAACGCCGACCAACGCAGCGATCGGAAATTCCGGAATTGAATTGGGATTGTTTACTAAATAGGCAGACATCTGTGGTTCGGGCCAGTGGCTTACTTTCCACCAGTGATTGAGTTGGCGGGCGCGCGCAAAGTCGGTGCCGACGACGACTACGGATTGTCCATCTTTGGTGCGGGCGACGGCGTAGGAAAAAGGGACGGCCAGAGTTTTTGCGCCAAGGACGGATTCGACTTTGGTGAGGGCGTCGGCGGGCAGGGACTGTCCGTCTCTCGCGACGATGACGACGTTGGCGCCGTAGCTGCGGAACTCGGTGCGCAGCTTGGCTTGCACGTCGACGTAGAGATTCATCATGGTCGGTGGCCACCGCGGCGGCGACGATCATGGCCAGGAGAGCGGAGGCGGCGCGTTTGCGGCGCAGGACAGCGGCGCGAAAGAGCATGCGTCCGAACATCGAAATCGGCGGCGAGGTGCGAGCGTGTTCGGCGCGGCGATTCGCGACTTCGCGCGCCGTGTGCAGGCTCCCACCCAAGCCAACAGAAGGCTTGAGTGGGGCACCCATAGAACCCGTGCTCATGCTTCACCTCGCAGCGCAAAGACCGGGTCGAATTTTACGGCGCGGCGAATGGCCGAGGCGCTCCCGGCAAAGGTGACGAAGACGGCGATCGCCAGAATGATGGGAAAGAGCACGGGCTCGATGGAAATTTGGGAGTTGAAGATGGAGCGTCCGATCTGATGAGCGAGGAGCGCTCCGGCGGAGAAGCCGACGACGCCGCCGAGGAGTGCGAGGAGCATGGCCTCGGCGAAGAAGATAGCGGAGACGGCGAAATTGCCGGCGCCAAGAGCCTTCATGAGTCCGATTTCCACGCGGCGTTCGAAGATGGCGGTGGCCATGGCGGCGCTTACGGCCAGCGCGGACGCGAACAGCGCGGCAAAGGTGACGAGCAGCATGAGTCCTTTGATGCGGGAGAGGACCGTGCCCTCGTTTTGCGCGACTTGGCGGATCTGTTCGGCATGCGAATGCGGAATCACTTCCTGCAACTGGTAGGCGATCGATTCGACGTAGGGCGAGCAGTACCAGCGATCGTAAACTTCGGGGGACATCGTCTTGGGATCGCGGGCGGAGAGCGCGTCGGGCGGCTTGGTCAGCGCGCTGACGTAAACGCGGCGGACGGCGTTCGGCTTGCCTAGAATCTGCTGGGCCACAGCGAGGGGCGCGACGATCTGATCGTCTTCGGGGCCTCCGGTGGAGAGGATGCCGGAGACGGCATAGGAGCGGCCATCGATTTGGATGGTGTCGCCGGGATGCTTGTTGAGTTTGGCTGCGAGACGCTCGCCGAGTAGAACATTCTGGGAGTTGTCGTTTGGCCAGCCGCTAGTGGCTGGCGAGTCTCCGACTCGCCCTTCACGGGGCAGAGCCCCGTCACCACACTTGCCGTCTCCACGCTGGCCATCGCCGCACGAGACCTTCCACCAGGGATTGGTGATTGTCACGCCGGTGGCGAATTGTTCTTTGCCAAAGGTGAGTTGTTTGTTGAAGTAGGTGCCCAAGAGGGTGACGTCTGGTGAGCCGTTAATTTTCACAGTGACGGGCAGCATGGGAGAGAAGCCGACGATGTTGTGGTGCCAGAAGGTGCCGCGAATTTTCGGGAGGTCGGCTTCGTTCAGGAATGTGCCGTCGCTGGGGGGCTTCAGATTGACGCCGCCAACTTCGACATCGAGGGTATCTTCCTGCGGGGTGACGACGAGGTTCGCGCCGTAGCTGCGGAGCTCGCGGTTGATCTTGTCTCCGATGTCGGTGGCGACGGCGATCATGGCCGTGGCGACCGCGACGCCGAGCGTGATGGCGATTCCGGCGAGAAGCTTGCGGCGCGCTTGGCGGCGGAACGATTCGTAGACGAGGCGCGGGAACATTTCCTATTTCTGCTCGAAGTAGTGCCGTCCGGCCGCGATGTCGGCCTCGGAGACAATGACCGCGTCGTCGGTGACCTGCGCCTGCAGCGGAATGGGATTGCAGCCTCCGGGCATGCCCACGGATGATGGGTTGATCGGGGCGGCGCAATTCTTGCAGACGACGCCCTGCGACGATTTATAGAAGCCGACAGCGCCGCAGATTTCGCAGGCATCGAAGAGCGTGGCGACTTTTCCGTCAGGCTTCTGATAGAGCCAGAAGCGGACTTCGATTCCGCCTTCGTTGGCCTCGAAGCGGTGGAGTTCGCCATCGTAGATTTCTTTTAGCGGGACGGAGATCTTTCCGTTCACGAAGGTGACTTCGGTCGCCGGAGAAAGGGCGCTGGCACTCTTCTCGTAAATGAAGCTGGCGGTGATCATGACGATGAAGACGAAAGAGAACACGTAAACGGAGGCCATCCAGAGGCGTTCGCGGCGGGCGGTCCAAAGGGCTTTGCGGCGGGCGGCTCCGGCGGCGGGCAGTTCGACAGGCTGGCGGCTCTTCATGTCGAACAAGACCATCAGAGCGGCGAGCGACGAGGATGGTGACCACGAAGAAGAATTCATTGCGAACGATGGGGCCGATGATGGCCATCTCTTCGCGGGACGAGGGCAGAACGCCGTTTTCGGAGAGTTCGTGCAGGCCGGAGATGATGAGTTGTCCGGCGACCAGGAAAAGAATGGCGGTAGTGACGCGGAAGAATTTCTGCAGGTTGATCTTGACGCTGCCCTTGACGAACATCACACCGAAGAGAACGGCGACGACGACTCCGGAAAGCGTGCCGATGAAGCTCATCAGTTCGGTCGAGTTCAGGGTGACGGCGGACAGCAAAAGAACGGTTTCGGCGCCCTCGCGCAGAACCATCAGGAAGACGAACAGGAAGAGGCCGATCCACGCGTCGCCGCGAGCCAAAAGGCCGAGCTTGCTTTCGATTTCGCCCTTCATTTTGCGTCCCGTCTTCATCATGAAGACGATCATGGTGATGACGAAGACGGCGGCGACGAGCATGACCCAGCCTTCGAAGATGTCTTCGTTAAGCTTGAGACGCGAGAGAACGACGGCGACGCCGATGGATCCGACAAAGGCGGCGGCCGAGGCCAGCGTAGACGGACTTGCGAAGATCGTTGCGTCCGATCTTGGCGAGATAGGCGAGGGTGATGCCGACGATGAGAGCGGCTTCTACACCTTCGCGAAGGGTGATGATGAATGCCTGGAGCATGAAAAAGGGCCGTTTCCTAATTGAAAATGAATTTCAATTTCAATATCACTAGGATACGGTTTTCGGGGAGGGCGGTCAACGGACGGCGTCACGGACTGCTGTGATTTGCATCACGCGGGGAATGGCGGGATTGAATGGGATTTGTCGGGGAGCTCGATCTATTCCTCACAATTGTGTTGTGACACATGTCCTTGCCCTCAGGTCGTAGGGGCCGAGAAACTGGAGTCAGGGCCCGTGGTGTAATTGGGAGCACATTAACCTGTCCAGTTACAAGGTGCGGGTTCGAAACCCGTCGGGTCCACGGTCTCCCAGTCTGGTAGGGGGCTGATCTGGGGACTCAGGACAGGGAGTCCCTCAGTAACGTTGACTTAAAGGGAAGGGACGGCGATAATTTTCTTGTAACTGGACAGGTTATGCAGTCCCGAGACCCGGACCGATGTGGTTCGGGTTTTCTTTTGGCGATCGACAGCTTCTGCCCTGAGTCGCGACCAAGGTCGGCGGTTCCTTACCCAGTTTCGACGCCGCTAACCGGCTCTGAACCTTAGCCTCATCGCTCTAACTACGAAACGTAGCCGCGGTACAATGCGCACTATGAGTGCGACCTTCGAGCAGTGGCTTGAATTCGTCTTCAACAACACTGTTCGCAAGCGTCAGTGGTATTGGGATGAGGACTTCGACTCCCGGTGGGAAGCGCTCGAACTCTCCGATGCACTCATCGTCCAATACGTGACGCGGCTTTTCCTGGAGCCGGGAGTTCTGAGGCCCTACTCGCTCGATCGAGTTGAGCAGGGCTTGTGGTTTCTGCTCGGCGAGTCGTCTCCGGGCTGCTCAAGCAGAGCTCTGCTCAGGCGCGAAGCGGCGCTCCTCGACCGTGTTGCCTGCATCCACGCAATGTCCAGCTTCTTCCGCGACTTTATTCTCGCCGTAACTTCCGGCCACTTTGACCCTAAAGCACCCACAATCGGACTGACCGGTGCAGCCTACATGTGGTGGGACATTTTTCCCATGCGCTTTTACCTGCGTAGTCACGTACCAGAACCCGCCGAACTGTGGGCCATGCGGGAAAAGTTCGACCAGCTTGGGATCGATCTCTCGAATGTGTTGAAACTAGAGATCGAGCCCGAGATCCATCAAGCAACCTTGCGCGTAATGTCAGAGGTCCTTGATTTGCCCTCCGAGACTTGCCAGTTCAGCGCCCTTCACGGCCTCGGCCATTGGCATGCCCACCACCCCGAACAAGTCGAGCAGATCGTAGATACGTTTCTCGCGCGGCACGAAGACCTCAGGCCTGATCTGATCGAGTATGGTGCCTCGAAATCTGGGCTACGGTTATTGCAATTGCATCGAGATGGTTAGTGCCGAGGCCAAGGGTGTCGGCGCACCGTTCAGTACCGGCTAAATAGCAGAAGTCGGTGCGGAACAGCCTTCGAGGGCTCACCTCGAGCAGCGTGCTCTAGGCCGTCGGTACTCCCGTCGGTTTAGTCCTGCGCGGCGGACACCTCGAGAACATCAAGTCCATGACCACCCTTGCCCGATCCTAGAACATATGGTCTGATCCGATAGGCCCAAATTCCATTGACTCTGCACACCTCAAAAAGAAGGTCCTGACCGGCTTCGTCTATTTCTTGACCCCGAATCCTGAAGTGGTGGGTCTGATTTCGACCGGCTCCGCTACATTGAGATTGAATGTCTCCTTGACCAGTTCCTCACCGGTAGCCTTTCGGAAGGCTTCTGGGAAACTGGTCATGCGCTCTTTGAAATGCCCACATCCCTGAACAACGCTGCCTTTCAGAATAATCATCGATGACCGCCCGGTGTTGGTACCGCAGTCCGATTTGTATACGCGGATCAGATGATCCGTAGGAACTTCTTAGCCTTGTCGACGTCGGGAAACTGGTTTTCTTCCGCTACGAATTCCTTCGAATGCACGCATCTCCGACTCCCACGCAATTTGACTGGGTGCTTAAGGTGCAGCATTTCGTGATACAGGATGTATTCGACGGCATAGCGGGGGACGTGGGGGTGGTCGAAGATGCGGCTGATGACGATGGCGTTGTGGGCGGGATCGTAGTGTCCGAGGCTGCTGCGGGCGTGGCTCTGGCTCCAGGTAAGTTGGGGGCTGCCGAGGAGTCCGTGAAAGAAGCGGCGGTTGAGATCGTCGAAGATTTCCTCGAGATGATAGTGATGGCCGCGGGGAGAGCGAATGTGTTTGCGTCCGCGCATCCGCCGGACTAGGCGCGCTTTGGCGGACACGTCGTGACTGGCGATGTAGCGCCGGTAGCGAGCGCTCTGGGTGCGATCGACCGGCTTGCGATAGAGCTTGGCGAGCAGGATGTGGGCGATGGCGTGCAAGATGTTGTCAGGCGCGCCCTCCAGGAGATCGGAGACACGCGCGAATAAGGCGCCCTCGCGCATGCGGATGGTGTTGTTGATGGAGACGAAAGAATAAAAACGAACGTCGAGCGGCGGCATAGGAGTGCGGGGACGAAGCTCGCGATAGGCTTCGTAAAAAATTTCGGTGAGCTTTGCGGACACGTTGAGGGAAGAGTAGCAGAGGGGGTTACGTCGCGTCAGCAATGAGTGATCACTCGGGAACTCCGCTGCTATGGGAAGCCCGCAAAGAGCATGGCTTACAACCTTGGGGAGCGCGAGCCTTAAGCACAGCGTCGAGGGTGCGGGGCATCTGTTTTGGAACCTCGAAGACGGCGACTTGGGTTGTCCGGTCCGGTCCGAGGTAGGTGATACGGAAGAAGTGGCGGCGCTCGCGTTTCTTGAGCAGCGCGACCGCGACTCCTGCTACCACGCCAAGGTGATGGGTGACCTCAGTGGAATATTCGAACGACTGGATATCGGCGTAGGGGATCAGCAGTTTCGTACCTGAAGACTCGAAGCCGAGAGCGCTTTCAGAGGTCGTGTCGAGACCACCGATCGTGCCGATGTTTAAAGCCGCGACAGTCCCGCCGGCGTACATCACTTGGTTCCCCTCGACGGCGAGCAGCGGCGCGACCAGGGCAAAGAGCAAACAGAGAACGATGGGTTTCTTCATGCCATTCCTCCTCAGGGATGAGCATCTGCATTCTGAGGGATGGCGACCCGCGCGATGAGGCGAGTTGTGACACTTTCGGGAGTGCTACGAGCGGAGCGGGTTTTGGATGAATTCCACGTAGCGGCGAAGGTCGGCGACGGAAGCTTCGGATAAGAGAGGAAACGAAATTGCTCGGCAACGAGAAGGAAGCAGAGTTGCGGTGAGTGAGTCGCAGACGACAGCCGCTGTTTGTTGCAATCCGCGCTGCCAATTTGTTTTGCGAACGTCGCGAAATACCAGGGCGTCGGGATGGAAGCCGGCGGCCTGCAAGATGGTGCGTGCGAGGGTCAGGAAAGTTGGATAGGCCGAAGCAATGCCGACGAGCTTGCCCGAGGGAGCGGGCAGCCATCCGGCAAGCGAAGTGGGAACGGAGCGAACTTGCAGGGTGAGCAAGTCAGGCCCTTCGGGAAGGGCACTTCGGACAACGGCTAAGCGATTGGGAAGAACAACTGGAATTGCGCCATCGAGATTTTGCCGGGCCTCGTCGAGCTCGCAACTACGGACGGGAAGAGATACGGCCTGCTCGATCTCGAGAGTGAGGATGCGTCGCAGTTCCTGGTCGGGTTCGATGAGCAGGAAATGATCGGGAGGCTGCATGTCGAGCCATTGGCGCAGGCGGGAGCGCACAATCGAAAGTGGGGAGCCGAGCTCACGAGCGGAACGAAAAAGTGTCGCGATCAAACGATCGAGAGCGAGAGCGGACGAAGGAGGCAACTCGGGCTTGCGTTCACGCACATAGACGCCGCTGCCGTGGCGGAACTCAACCCAGCGTTCACGTTCGAGTTGGCGGTATCCGGCGCTGATGGTATTGGGATGCAGGCGAAAACGGCGCGCGAGGTCGCGTGTGCTGGGGAGACGGTGCCCGGCGGGCAGGTCGTCGCTGAGAATTCCGAGGATGACCTGGGTGACGAGCTGTTCGCGGATGGTGACTTCGCTGCCGCGGGCAAACCAGAGTTGCATGCGGCAATATCTTAACCGACGGGACTAAGTCCACGATGGAAGTTAGCGCGAGTTTTGCTTTTTGCGATTTTCTGGATGTCACTTCTGCTGTTTCTTTTTCTTCTTCATGTATTCGTCGACTTCGACCGCGGTCTTGCGGTGGTCGTCGGCGCTGGAATCGACGGTATCGAGGGCATCGGTCAGCAGAAATTCGTACTGCTGCACTTCGTCAGGCTTGGTATTCGCGGAGCTCTTGAGGGCACGCAGTTTCGACTGAAATTCCGTGTCCGCTTCGATGATGACCTTCATTGGTTTGCGGATGTCGTCTTTCCGGCCAAAGTACATGTCGACATTCTCATTGAGTTCATCGTAGACGGCGAGAAAATCCTCCAGCATGTCATGGGTCTGGGCAGCGCGGTCTTTGGTCTTCGGATCGCTGCGCATCTGCTCGAGTTTGGTCATGCGGTCGCGAGAAAACTGGACGTAGAGTTTCAGCCGCGCATCGGGATCGAGCATGGCATCCCGGAGTTGGTCGATCTCCAGGGGATTGAGCGGGTCGCGGCGACGTTGCGCGGATAACTGACCTGACGGAAATACGAGCGGGAGAAGCGTCAGAACAAGGAGCAGCGGGGCAACGCTAAGTGCCGGGCGAAAGAGAGATCGATTGTCTGCCATCACTTTTTGCCCTTTTTGTCTTCCTTGGCAAACATCTGCTGCAAGAGCCGGGTGCGGACATCTTCCAGGCGATGAGCAGCGAGTTCGACTGGCGGCTGGTCCTCAAAAGAGAGAGTACGTTTGATGTCGCGAAGCTTTTCGGCCATCTTGCGCACATCGATTTCGACATTTTTCAAATGTCTTTTTGTTTGCGATGCTGCATCCCCGGCTTTCTCGCAGTAATTCACGATGTCGGCGACGGCAGCGCGAGCTTCTTCGACTTTGCCTTCGACGTAGAACTTGTCGGCCTCGCGCAGCTCAAGCTGCGCAATCTTAATTGCAAGGTCGGGCCGGTCCTCAATGCGGGCTTTTTCGAATCTCAACTTGAGTTCGGGTAGAGACTCGTCCTTCGCCGCGACACACACGACGAGTGTCAGGGTAAGGAGAAACATCGAGCTGGCCCGCCTGCGCATGCTGTTACCGCTTCTTTGGTTCGATTGCGATCAGGCGATGCTGAGCCTGCCACTCCTGATCGGGATACTTTCCGTTGGCGACCGCCAGAAACTGATGATAATCGAGAGCCGCCTGCTTGAAGTCACGCAGATGATCATAGGCGGAAGCGCGCAGGAAAAAACACACAGGTGGTAGCTGAGCATTCAGCATGGTACGTCCGTTGAGCGCCCTGATCGTGAGCTCGTAATTCTTATTTTCGCTGGCGGCGAAGGCCAGATCGACGTAAACGTCGGGCGAATCATGCTTGAGACGGACAGCCGACAGAAGCTCGTCTTGCGCCCCGGCGAATTTCTTCTGACGGAGCAGCGCCTGACCAAGCCCGCGATGGAGCTCGGCGTCATTGGGGTGCCCGACCAAGAGGTTGCGATAGAGGGTCTCAGCGAGGTCGTCCTTTTTGTCGGCGACATAAAGGTCAACAAGCTCGCGCTGCGCATCGGCGTCAGTCGGGGAAAGTTTGAGAGCAGTCTGCATCTCGACGATCGCGTCGTCTTTCTTGTCTTCTGCGATGAGTACGCGGCCGAGCTGCAAATGGATTCCGGCATCGTCGGGGCGGGTCGCGGCGAGCTTGCGAAGGAGCGGCTCGGCGTCAGAGAGGCGGTTGGACTTCATGTAAATGTTTGTGAGTCCGATGGCCGCCTCGGTCGATTGCGGATCGATCGTCAAAACTTGCTTGTATTCGGACTCCGCATCAGAGAATTGTTTTTGACGCTCGCGGAGAAGACCCGCAGAGAGATGCGGCTCGGAATCTTTGGGCGTGAGCGCTGAGGCCTTTTGATAGGCCAAAAGTGCCTCATCGGGCTTAGTTTTTTCCAATTGATGCGCGAGAGCGAGCCAGGCACGGGCCTGACCTTCTTCGACATGGCTTGTCGGCTTCAAGGTGGTGGCAGCACTGAGGAAGCGCTCAGCCTCGGGGCTATCGATGCGGGCGAGCATCAAACCGAGGTTCAGGTTGGTTTCGAATACATCCGGTTTTGCTGCGACTGACTGGCGGTAGGCGTGGATGGAGTCGGCGGTGCGGCCGAGACGGTTTAAGGCGAATCCGAGATCGAACCAGGCTTGATAGTTTTTGGGGTCTTTTCCGAGCGCTTTGTTAAGAAGCGCTTCGGCGCCGGCGAAGTCGCCCTTCTGGATGGCATCTTCAGCTTGCGCTATTTCGGGGGGCTGATCGTCAACCTGTTCGCGATGATGGCGGACGGTGGTGTGGGTTTGCGCGGCAACAGCGGCGGCTAAGGCGATCCCGAGGATCGCCGCGCTCCACAAGCTTCGCGTCTTATTGGTCACCATGGCGTACGCTGTTTCCGTTCAAAACCTGCTTGAGGTACTGACCAGTGTACGAGTTTTTCAGCTCAGCGATCACCTCTGGAGGGCCGGCGCCGACGAGGTTTCCGCCGCGTTCGCCGCCTTCAGGGCCGAGGTCGATCACCCAATCGGCGGTCTTGATCACTTCGAGGTTGTGCTCGATCACGAGGATGGATCCCCCCGCATCGATAAGACGGCGGAAGGCGGAAAGAAGCTTGCTGACGTCGTCAAAGTGCAGGCCGGTGGTGGGCTCATCGAAGATGTAAAGCACGTGGCGCTTGCGCCGGGGCGCGTCGCCACCCTCACGAGGACGGGTGACCAGTTGACGATTCCCGGGCTGAAGATGGGCCGCGAGTTTCATACGCTGGGCTTCGCCTCCGGAAAGAGTAGTAGCCGATTGACCAAGCCGGAGATAGCCGAGGCCGACTTCGTCGAGGACGCGCAATTTTTCGGTGAGCCGGGGCGCTTCGGCAAAAAACTTAAGGGCTTCGCGAATCGTGAGATTCAGGACCTCGTGAATGTTCTTGCCCTTGTAGTGGATTTCAAGCACCTGTGGCTTGTATCGGGTGCCCTTGCATTCGTCGCAGACCAGTTCAACATCCGCCAGAAACTGCATTTCAACGGTGACGGTGCCATCGCCCTGACAAGTTTCGCAACGGCCACCGGGCACGTTAAAGGAGAAGTGCCCGGCGGGGAATCCGCGCTTGCGGGCTTCGGGCAGGGAGGCGAAGAGCTCGCGGATGAGGTCGAAGGCCTTGATATAGGTGACGGGGTTGGAGCGCGGCGTGCGGCCTATCGGAGATTGATCGACGAGGATGACCTCATCGAGAAATTCGTCGCCTTCGATCTCGTCCCACAGTTGCACGCCCGGTAGGCTGCCATTGGCCTGGTGTTTGGCGGCGGCCAGTGCGCGGTAAAGAACGTCGTGGAGCAGCGAGGATTTTCCCGATCCGGAAACGCCCGTAATCGCCACCAGCATGCCAAGTGGAATTTCCAAATCGATGTGCTTCAGATTGTGGGCGCGCGCTCCCGTGATGCGGAGTTTGTGCGAGCCGGGTTGCCGGCGCTTGGATGGAATCTGAACATGAAGTTCGTCGGCGAGATAGCGTCCGGTGAGCGAGTGCGGCATCTTGAGGATCTCGCTATACGTACCGGCGGCGACGACGCGTCCACCATTTTCTCCAGCGCCCGGGCCGAGATCGAGAATGTGGTCGGCGGCGCGCATGATATCGGGATCGTGCTCGACGACCAGGATGGTATTTCCCAGGTCGCGTAGATCGTGCAGAATTTTGATGAGGCGGTGGGTATCGCGGCTGTGCAAGCCGATGGAGGGTTCGTCTAATACGTAGAGCGTGCCGACAAGGCGCGAGCCGAGAGATGTGGCCAGTTGAATGCGCTGGGCTTCTCCTCCCGACAGGGTTGAGGCGAGGCGATCGAGTGTCAGGTATTCGAGACCGACTTCGTTGAGAAAGCGCAGGCGCTCCTGCAATTCGATCAGAAGTTTCTCGGCAATCGCGGCCTGCTGCGGAGTTAGCTTGAGCTGGCTGAAGAACCGGGCAGCCTCTTGGACGGTCATACTGCAAACTTCGCATATATTCTTGCCGTCCATTTTGACCTGGCGAGCCTCAACGCGCAGACGCGTGCCGCTACATTCGGAACAGAGCGAATATCCACGATAGCGGCTGAGAAAGACTCGGACGTGTAGCTTGTATTTCTTGCGTTCGAGGTACTGAAAGAAACCACGGACGCCGGGGAATCCGCGGGCGCCGTCGGTGATCATTTTCTGCTGTTCGGCGTCGAGGTCGTACCAAGGCACGTCGAGCGGAATTTCAGCCTGACGCGCGAAACGCTTGAGATCGGTAAAGAGCGGACGGTATTTTGGTTTGGTCCAAGGCTCAATGACTCCCTCGTTGATGGTCTTGCCTTTGTCGGGGATGACCAGATCGAGATCGAAATCGATGGTGTTGCCGAAACCTTGGCATTTGGGGCACGCGCCGTAGGGGTTGTTGAAGGAAAACAAGCGCGGCTCGGGCTCTTCGTAGCGGGTGCCATCGTTCTTGCACTCGAAGCGATGGGAAAAGCGCAGGCGTCGCGGTTTTTCGGTCTCGACATTGTCGTTGTCATTGTTGTTGCGGGGTACGTTCTCGAAGATGACTTCGCCGGATTCGCGATATCCGATCTCGATGGCATCAACGATGCGGGAGCGCTGATCGGGTGCGACGACGATGCGATCGATTAATCCGAAAACAGGTTGCGAAAAATCGACGTCGAGAAGCGATTCGGGAGTCGAGAACTCGAAGACCTGTCCCTTCTGAAAGAGGCGGTTGAAGCCGCGTTTGCGGAGTTCGAAGAGGCGCGCCTTGATAGTGTCAGAGAGAGGATCCGGGGCAGCTGCTTTTTTCTTTGCGCGAGGCTTCTTCGGAGTCTTCTCTTCGACTGCGGGTACGAGCGCGTGAATCGGGAAGAGAACATGCAAACGGGTGCCTTCGCCGAGTGCGAGGATGCGTTCGACAACTTCATCCACCGTGTCTCGTTTCACTTCCTGGCCGCAGAGCTGGCAGTAGGTGCGTCCGACGCGTGCGAAAAGCAGACGCAGGTAGTCGAAAATCTCGGTCGCGGTGGCGACGGTGGAGCGGGGATTGCGCGTCGAATTCTTCTGCTTGATGGCGACGGCAGGTGCGATGCCGTCGATGAGATCGACGTCGGGCTTTTCAATGCGCTCGAGAAATTGGCGCGCGTAGGCAGAGAGAGACTCCACGTAACGGCGCTGGCCCTCGGCATAAATCGTGTCGAAGGCGAGCGACGACTTGCCGGAGCCGGACACGCCGGTGACTACGGTTAAAGTGTCGTGCTCGACCTCGAAATCAATGTTCTTGAGGTTGTGAACCCGGGCCCCGCGAACCACAATGCGATCTGTCGACATCTTCCCCTGAAAGGTAGGGCCGAGCCCAGGGCGCCGGACCGCGGGCGTCACAGATAGGTTCAGAAGCGCTACCGAATCTTTTTATTATAAATGGTGAATGGGATCGGGCAAAAACCTCGATCCTGATGGACGCCGAACACTATGCTACGAATGAGAACAATAAGAGGATGTAAATCCAGAGACCGGTCATGCAGTGCCAGTACCACGAGGTGATGTCGATGACGATGCGGCGGGTTTCGACCGGGCGATGCAGCAGGAACGCGAGATTGGCCCAGAGCAGCGCTAAGATGCCGCCGGCAAGATGCAGTCCGTGCATGCCGGTGAGAACGTAGACGAAAGAACTGCTGGTGCCTCCGGCGAGGTGAAAGCCGTGGGCGGAGAGCCTGCTCCAAACGAGAAGTTGACCAGAAAGAAAGAGCAACCCGAGAACGGTGGTTGCGGCGAGCCAGGGAAAATGGCGCTCGTTGCCCAACGAAACGCCGGGTATGGACTGGACAGGCGCCAGAGCGGATTCGCGGGTGACGTCGCGACGCGCTAGATAAATCGTTAGACTGCTGGCAACCAGCGCGGCAGTGTTGGCGAGTAACAAGCCCCAAGGCAAGCGCACTGGAATCCAGGCCTGCACGTAAGCGGCGTTGGTGGCATCGATGCTGACGAATCCACGCCGAATCAGGTAGACAGCGGTGTAGGAAACGAAAAGGACGACGACCGGGGTCATGCCGAGGGCGAGTCCCATGCGGGCGCGTTTCAGGCGTTCGCCGTAATTCGGCATACTGTCGTCGCCGCGGCCGCGGCCATCGCCGCCTCCGCCAGTGGGGGGAGGGAGGGAATCTCCATTGTTGCCGGAGGTGCGCGCGGGAAAAGGCGTTACGCGCGGCATTGTGCCTCCTGACGTTGCCAACCGGAGCGCGGCCCGATTGAGCTAAAGTCGACGAAGTTATTATTAAGAAGAGAAGGGTCGACGATTATGTCTGCGGATTGTTCTTTTTCCGGTGCCAAAGGCAGCAACGAACGCTTGAATGCGGAGCGGGAGCGCTGGGACCGGAGATATCGGGAAGCGGCCGGAACGAGCACATGGACCGAACCGGATGCCTTCCTCATGAGAATGTTTTCGGAGTGGATTGCGCCAGCGTTTCCAGAGGGGGGAAGCGCTGTGGATCTAGCAGGCGGAGCCGGACGGAACGCGATCTGGCTGGCACGACAGGGGTGGAAAGTCACGCTGATTGATATCTCCGAGACCGGAATCGAGCAGGCGAGGCAACACGCCGGACCACTCGCGACCCACATGCACTTTGTAGTAGATGATCTCACCGGCTTTAAGGCTTCGCAAACTCACTTTGACGTGGTGATGGCGTTTTTTTATCTGGACCGGCAAGTTTTTCCGGAGATTGTGAAGGCAGTGAAACCGGGCGGGCTGCTCATCTACAAAACGCTGACAGTCGAGCAACTGAAACTGGAGGGAGGTCCGAAAGATCGGGCACATTTGCTGCAGCCTGGCGAACTGTTGAAGTTGGCCTATGGGCTGGAAGTTTTGCACTACCGGGAAGAAGTAGCGAAAAAAGCGACGGCGGAGTTGGTGGCGAGGCGGGCAGTGTGAGCTTGGGGCGGCAGGGCGTGGCCGGAGGGTAAGGGCAACGATTGTGGCGATAGCAGGGCGTTGCCAGCGATGCGGGGTCGCATCTAGACTGGGATGGTGGTGAGGAACGCGAGAGTGGCGGAATTGGCAGACGCACCAGACTTAGGATCTGGCGGGTAAAACCGTGGGGGTTCGAGTCCCCCCTTTCGCACCAAATTTTTCCGAGGCCGACGTAGAGTCGGCCTCTTCGTGTCTGTCCTCGATTGGCGAGACGGGATCATTTCCTCTTCTTGTCCGGTACTCGTTCCCAGACCTCGGTCCACGAGGCGGTGCCTTTCGAAAAACTCAAAGTGGACGGTGAGGTGATCGTGTTTCCATCCGCCGAAAGGCTGATCGTCTCGTGCAGAATCATTCCGCTGGGGTACTGGGCCGTCCCTTCTAAGGCTCCGTTGTGATCGACGAAAGACAATGTCGTACCGCGTTGCGCGCCTTTGTACTCATAGGCCTTGCCGTCAATCGCGCCATCAAAACCCATATCCTGCCAAACGGTTTTGCCGCCTCCCGTGAATGCGGCCGTCACCTGAAACTTGAAGTGAGAAGCGTTGGCTGCTGAGATCACCATTGAGGCTTCGCTAGGACGGGGCGCGCCTTGGTAGTCCGATTTGCTGGTGTTCAACTTCCATTTGCCTTCTAGAGTGGCCGCGCTGGGCGTCTGCGCGTTCAGCCTGAGAATGAGCACTGCCGCAACAAGGGTGAATAATCGATAGCGTCTGAATTTGTTCGATTTCATCCTTTAAACCTCAGTTTAAACCTCAGTTCGAAAATGGCCATCGAGCGCTTTGTTTAGTTAGAGCCCGCCCTTTCCGCGCCCAGCCCCGTATTGGAGCGGACCAATAGCTCGTTAAACTTGGTTTGGGAAGTGGGCTCGTGGCTGAGTAGCGTGCCGAAGATCGCGCCCAGGAATCCGATCGGGATGCTGAGGATGCCGGGGTTTTCCAGCGGGAACCAAGCTTTGGCTTGAATCAGGTGGCGGGCGGTTCCGGTCACGGTGGGTGGATCGATTGCCATCAGGCTGGGGCTGACCAGGATCAGTCCGATGGACGCGAGTAGTCCTACTGCGAGTCCCGTAACTGCGCCAGCGGTGTTGAATCTCCGCCAGAAAATAGAGAGGACGATCACGGGTAGATTGGCCGATGCAGCGACAGCGAAGGCTAGCGCCACCAGGAAGGCGACATTGGCCGTGGGTCCGAGAAGGATGGCGATCGTAATGGCGACAGCTCCAACCGCAAAGGCCGAGATGCGCGCCACCAGCACTTCTTCACCGGGCTTGCGTTCGACTCCGTTGTGGATGACGTTGGTCCAGAAGTCGTGGGAAAACGAGGTGGTTGCGCTGATGGTGAGGCCGGCGACTACGGCCAGGATGGTGGCGAAGGCGATGGCCGAGATGAAGGCGAAGAAGATCGGTCCGGCGAGGGCGTTGGCCAAGACGGGGGCGCTCATGTTGGTACCGCCGTGGGTTTTGATGAAGTCCGGGCCAACGATGGTGGCCGCGCCGAAGCCGAGGAAAGTGGTCATGATGTAGAAGCTGCCGATCAGGACCATCGCCCAAACCACGCTGTGGCGGGCGGTCTTCGCGTCGGGCACGGTGTAGAAGCGGACGAGGATGTGAGGCAATCCGGCGGTGCCGAAGATGAGAGCAAGTCCCAGAGAAATGAGATCGAGCGGACCGTAGGGCGGCTTGTAGCGCAGGCCGGGCTGGAGGAAGTCTTTGACGACTTCGTTGCCCTTCGCATCGTGATAGGTGACGTGGCCGATGGCGGCGAAGAAGTCCGCAAAACTGAAATGGAAGTGGGCCATTACGAGAATGCTGAGGAGTAGAGTTCCAGCCATGAGCAAAATTGCTTTGATAATTTGTACCCAGGTCGTGGCGAGCATTCCACCGAAAACCACGTAGACAATCATGAGAATGCCGACGCCGGTAACGGCCTGGTTGTAGGTGACGTGGCCCCCGAGGAGTAATTTCACGAGAGCGCCCGCGCCAACCATCTGCGCGATCATGTAAAACGTGCTGACCGTGAGGGTGCTGAGCGAGGCCATGGCGCGCACGGGGCGTGGCTTGAGACGGTAGGCGAGAACGTCGGCCATGGTGTATTTACCGGCGTTGCGGAGTGGTTCCGCGATGACTAGTAAGACGGTGAGATAGGCGACCAGCCAGCCCACAGAAAACATGAAGCCGTCGTACCCCTGGAAGGCGATGATGCCGGCGATGCCGAGGAAAGAGGCGGCGCTCATGTAGTCGCCGGCAACGGCGATTCCGTTCTGCCAACCTTTGATCTGGCGACTGGCGGCAAAGTAGGCGCTAGAGCCTGACGACCGCTTCGACGCCCAGTAGGTGATACCGAGGGTAATGCCGATGAAGACGAGAAACATGATGAGAGGAACGTTGGCCATCGCTACTTGCCTCCTTTGACGACCTCGGCCTTGTCGACAATATCCTTTGCCAGGCGGTCGAAGTTGTTGGCAGCTTTGACGTAGAGTCCGGCGATGATCCAGGCGACAAAAAACTGAGAGAGAGCGAAAAGGTAAGCGAGATTGACATCCAGAACTTTGGTCGACATGAACTGTGGGGCGTAACCGACAAGAACGGGTAATGCGAAATAGTAGAGAACGAAGAAGATGAACGCCGGCACGATGAAGATCTTCTTCGTTGCCATCAGATCTTTAAATTCGTGGCTTTCAGCAATCTTGTCCCATGTGGACTGTGAAGCCTGATAGCGGGCTTCCGAAGCGGGGTCGATGTTCTTTAACGCTTCTGCCATAGACTTTCTCCTTGGTGCGATGCACGGTGACTTGCGGTGCTGGATCTGGAAATGTCGAAGTCGCCAAAGAGCGCAGATCCCGCAAAATGGACCGGGAGCGGCGCCTCTGAGGAGACGAACACGACGAAAAGCGTAAACCGTACCACATCGTTGTTTCCCTAACCACTAGAACGTGAAAATGGGGCCGAATTCGGTTCACCGATGTTGTGCAGCGGCGCTTGAAACGGCGCGCTGAACATGGGGAGCAAACGTATGTTGTCCTGTGGGGCTTGGCTGTGATGGTCATCACCTATCTGGGTGACTTCGCGGAATGCAGCGAGTTTGCCGTGCGCTGCGGTCCAGTTTGAAACCTGTTATCCGTGACGCACGTCACTGCTTGCGACCGGTAAGTGGCGCAGAATCCACGCCGTCCCAGTCGGATGTTGCAGTGTTTAGCGGAGGTCCCATGTCGACTGTTGCAACGAAGCCCGAAGAAATTTCCAATCTATTGGTGATGGATCAGGAGTACGCCGCTCCCGGGATTGTTAGCGATGACGCTATTCAAAAAGACTGGTTGGGAGAATGCGATCGGGCGCGAACAGATCCTGATAAATTCTGGGCTGGTTACGCAACGCGTTTTGCCTGGACGCGTAAATGGGATCGAGTGCTGGAGTGGGATGGAATCCATCACAAGTGGTTCACGGGCGGGAAGACTAACATCACGATCAACGCGCTTGACCGGCACGCTAAGTCGGAGCGATGTAACCGCGCCGCGTACATCTGGCTGGGTGAGGACGGAGGCGAGCGCATCGTCACTTACGGTCAGCTTTATCGCATGGTTTGCCGCTTCGCGAATGGACTGAAGTCGCTCGGAGTCGGGAAAAAAGACCGCGTGATCATCTACATGCCCCTGACCATTGAGGGTGTGGTTGCCATGCTGGCATGCGCGCGGATCGGAGCGATTCACTCGGTGGTGTATGCCGGGCTGGGTCACACGGCGTTACGGGATCGGATCGTTGACGCACAAGCGAAGGTTGTGATCGCGGGAGACGTTGGTTATCGTCGCGGTAAGACGGTTGCGCTGAAAGCGATTGTTGATGAAGCGGTGGATAAGTTGGAGTGCGTCGAGAAGGTCGTGGTATTTTCGCGGGGTGCGGCAGAAGTAACTGCTCCGCGCGAGGTTGATTTCAATGATCTCATGAGATTTTCGCCGATTTGCGCGGCGGAGGAAATGAGTGCAGAGGATCCTCTCTTTCTGCTTTACACATCTGGATCGACGGGTAAGCCAAAGGGCGTGGTGCACGTACACGGCGGTTACATGGTGGGTACGACGTATCATCTCGATAGTTTTTACGATGTAGGTGAGCGCGACATCTTCTGGTGCACCTCCGATATCGGCTGGGTAGTGGGACATTCTTATATCGTGTACGCGCCGCTTTGCGCGGGCGTGACTACGCTGTTTCGTGAAGGAGCGATTGATTACCCCAACCCGGGTGTGACTTGGGAGATTGTGGAGCGCTATGGCGTCACCAAGATGTTCACGGCGCCGACGGCTCTGCGAATGTTTATGCGTTATGGAGAGAGCTATCCGGCGGCGCATGATTTGACAAGTTTGCGGGTGATTGCCTGCGCAGGAGAACCACTGAACCCCGAGGCGTGGCGCTGGGCCCAGACACATCTGGCGGGGGATGGTAAGTGGGGTTATGTCATCGACAACTGGTGGCAGACCGAGCTCGGTGGTCCGACGCTGGGGACGCCGCCGTCGATGGCCATGCGGCCGGGAAGAGTTGGGGTTGCGTTGCCGGGAGCGGAGGCAGATGTGCTGGATGAAAATGGCCATTCCGCCGCGCCTGGGGTTGGAGGACGGTTGGTGCTTAAACGTCCGTTTCCGCATATGCTGCGCACGGTGTGGCGTGATCCGGCTCGGTACGAGCGGGACTGGCAGATTATTCCTGGCTGCTACGTGACGGGGGACATCGCAACTCGCGATAAAGATGGATATATCGCAGTGCTTGGCCGCTACGATGACGTGCTCAACGTGGCGGGACACCGCATCGGAACGGCCGAGGTTGAAAGCGCGCTGGTATCGCATCCAGCCGTGGCTGAGGCGGCAGCGATTGGAGTGCCCGATCCGATGAAGGGCGAAACCATCAAAGTGTTTGTGCAGGTTCGCAGCGATCATGTTGCTTCGGATGTGCTAGCTGCGGCGTTGATCGAACATGTCAGAAGGGAATTGGGACCGATTGCGACGCCTGCTTCGCTGGAATTTGTGGCGTCCCTACCAAAGACGAGATCGGGAAAGATCTTGCGTCGCATTCTCAAGGCGAAAGAAGCGGGTACGGATGCGGGTGATGTTTCTACCATGGAGGGGTGAGGGTCGCTTTCGTACTCAGGAACTTTTGTGCTCGGTTGCTCCGCGCGATCTTTTCTGTGGCCACCGTTTTACCTGTTTTCCGATCGTTATCCTTTATGGTGGATCACACCACACCCGATTCCAGTCGGGGCCGACTCCCAAACTGTCCGCAGTAATTGCTTGCTGACACCTCTTCTTTTTTAACGCGGGCTTGCAGAAGATAAAGATTTGCGGCGGTGCGTGAGCCCTCGCGAATTCCCAGAGCATCGAACAAAAACAGCATTTTTGTGGACAGCATTGCACGATTGGGAGCACAAAAGGCCATGAAGAAGAACGAACAAGCGAGCCGCGCTGAGGCAAACAAGAACCGGTTATCGGCTGCAGACTCCGGCAGTTTTAAGATTGGCACAGACCGGTCGATCCATCGGCTGGGTTTTGGAGCTATGAGAATTACGGGTCCAGGAATCTGGGGCGAACCACAAGATCGCGATGAGGCGATTCGAGTGCTGCGCCGGGCGGTTGAGTTGGGCATCAACTTCATCGATACTGCCGATTCCTATGGCCCTGAGGTCAGCGAACGCGTCATTGCGGACGCGCTCTACCCGTATCCGAAAGATTTGGCCATTGCCACCAAAGCGGGTTTCGACCGACCGGGCCCCGATCAGTGGCAGGAAAATGGGCGGCCGGAACATTTGCGAGCGGCGTGCGAAGGCAGTTTGCAGCGGCTCCGACTCGATCAGGTCGAATTGTTTCAGCTGCACCGCATCGATCCAAAAGTCCCCGCGGAAGATCAATTGGGAACGCTGAAGGATTTGCAGGCACAAGGAAAGATTCGGCATATCGGGCTATCGGAAGTGAGCGTGGCGCAGATTGAGCATGCCCGAACCATCGTGCCGATCGTCACGGTACAGAACCGGTACAGCCTCGCGGACCGAGGTTCCGAAGACGTGCTGGAACATTGCGAACGCGAGAACATCGGATTTATTCCCTGGTTTCCGCTGGGATCGGGAAAGCTGAGTTCCGCAACCAGCGTACTGGCGCGGACGGCGAGCCAGTTGAAAGTCACGACGTCGCAGTTGGCGCTGGCCTGGCTGCTCGGGAGGTCACCGGTGATGCTGCCCATCCCGGGAACGTCGAAGGTTGCGCATCTGGAAGAGAATGTCGCGGCGGCTTCGATCGAGCTTGGCGAAAAGGCCGAGCGGGAAATTGGCGATCTGGCGAAGACGGCGGCCTGAACCACGCGAAGCGCCGTAGAGGACAAAACCGGGGTGCCCCAAAGGGGTGGTGTCTCGGGTGCAGACCACAGGTGCAACCCGCGGTTCGGGGTTAGAATCTGATCTAGCAAGAATCTGTTTAGTTAGAAGAAGCTTCTTCGATTCAGTGGGCGCCCGAAAGCGGGCGTAGTGGTTGGGAGGTACTATGGGCCGGTTTCGTCTCTTCAAATACTTCAGTTTATTTTCTGCTTCCCTTGCTCTCGCTCTGACACCAAACGTTGTGTTTGCTCAACACGGGGGAGGCGGAGGCGGCCATTCCGGTGGTGGGGGTGGCGGCTTCCATGGCGGGGGAGGCGGTGCGGTCCACAGCGGAGGTGGTTCCTACGGAGGAAGCCATTCTTACGGCGGCGGCCGAGAGTACGGCGGCGGCGAATATCACGGTGGCTTGGCGGGCGGATCGCGAGGGATGGCGGGACGTTCAAGTGGGATGTCCGGACGCAGCGGAGCAGTAGGATCGGGACGCGGTAGCAGTGTTGAGGCTGATCGCGCGGCCAACATTCATCCCGCAATCAACGATGGCCAATGGCATTCGTTCGGCGGGAGTTCCGCGCGCGGCGCCTCAACTGGCGCGAGTTCGAACTTGGTGGCTAGCAGCGTGACGGGCCGAGAAGGCGGCGGATTTCAGTCTTTCGGCGGGTCGCGTGGTTTTGAAGGCGGATCGCGGCTGGAACCGGGATTCCGAGGTGGCTGGGGCGGCGGCTACGGCTGGGGTGGTCGCGGTTGGGGATGCTGCGGAGGCTGGGGCTGGGGAGGCTTTGGCTTCGGATTTGGTTTTGGGTTCGGAGGTCCGTACTGGGGAGCCTATTGGGGACCGGCCTGGGGTTTGGGGTGGAGCCCGTGGTGGTACGACCCGTATTGGTATGGTCCAGGCTATGGTCCGTACGCCTATGGGGCGTGGCCAGGATATATGGACGATTGGGGTAACAATCCCCCACCCTATCGACCTGACGCGAGCCACGATGGATCGCAAAACGGGCCGCGCGGCGATAACTCGACCGACAATGAGTCTCCAGCGGGCTACTTGAGTCCCAACTATCCGGTATTGCACGACGATAGTGGGGATTCCGATTCGGGGAAGACTTAGAACTTAAGCATTGAGTAAAGAGGAGCCGGAATCCGGGTTATCACTAAGGTAACGGATGTCCGGCTCGTTATTCTGCTATACTCTCTATAACGCTTTTGCTACGGTTTGCTCGTTAAGCGGGGATCCTGTTGGATCCGTTACACTTCCGCATTTCCTGCCCACCGTGTTTCCAGCGCCAACTTAAATGTGAGCGGCATGCGAAGCTCTGGGATACGTGTATAAAACGTACGATCCCCGGGAAAGACAAAGATCAGGCCTCTCCAGAAAGAAAACAATCGAATGACCACATTTACCGAACTGCCCTTGTCTGCTGCATTGCAGCAGAAACTGGCGGCAGCTCAATTCATTACCCTTACCCCTATCCAAGCCCGCGCCATTGCTCCTGCCCTCGAAGGCAAGGACGTCATCGGTACCGCCCAGACGGGCACAGGCAAGACGCTGGCGTTTCTGATTCCGATTATCGAGATGCTGCGCGCGGATGCGCCCAAGCCTGATTCTAGGCCAGATTCCGTCAAGACTTACGCACCGAAAAGTGTTGGAGCGCTGGTGCTCTTACCCACCCGTGAACTCGCGATGCAGGTACACGAGCAGTACGAGCAGTTGCGCGACAAGAAAATGCCGAGGGCTGCGTTAGTCATCGGCGGTGTGTCCGAGAAAGCGCAGATCCAGAGCTTGCGCGGCGGTTGCGAATTTGTAATCGCAACTCCGGGACGTTTGCAGGATTTCATTACCCGTAAATTTGCCGACCTGCGTCAGGTCAGGATCCTGGTGCTCGACGAAGCTGACCGCATGTTAGACATGGGCTTTTTGCCGGCGATTCGACGCATCCTGCAGATTCTGCCGCAGAAACGGCAGACGCTGTGTTTTTCGGCCACCATGGAACAGTCGGTAGCCTCGCTAGTGGCCGATTACACCCGCGAGCCGGTTCGCATTGCCCTCGGCTCAACGCTCAAGCCCGCCGAGAGCGTTTCGCTTGCGGCTTACGAAGTTCGTCCTTCGGAAAAACTCGACGTGCTACGGCAGTTGCTCTACGGCGAAAAGGGACAAACGCTGATCTTTACGCGGACCAAGCGTGGCTCGCAGAGGCTGGCGAAAGAGCTGGAGCGCGATGGCTTTTCGGCGGCAATGATTCACGGTGATCGCACGCAGGCGCAACGGAACGCTGCGCTGAGCGGATTCCAGGAAGGCCGCTACCAGGTTCTGGTTGCGACCGACATCGCGTCCCGTGGATTGCATTGCGATGACGTGGCCCACGTAATCAATTACGACCTACCGAAGATGGCGGAAGATTTCATCCACCGCGTCGGACGAACTGGCAGGGCAGGTTCGCAAGGACGAGCGTCCACGCTGGTTACAGGGGCAGAAGTTCTGGATCTGCGCAGCATCGAGCGTACCTTAAAGTTACGCATCGAACGCAAGCAGATCAACGCAGCCGACAGCGAACGTCAGCCAAAACGATTCATCGAGAACACGCTGGCTTCCCGTACGTTGACCAAGTTGCCGGGTGAGGTTTTTGTTTAAGAAGAGATTGTCAGTGGGATAAAGCCGCCGGAGCATTGCGCTCCGGCGATTTTTTTTGAACGGATCTCGTTGAACCTAGCTACTCGACTTCCTTGCCGTTCTTAGAGAGTAGTTCCAGGGAATTCGGCTCTTCGTCACCGCCGATGCGAAACAGCGCAGCCTGCGCTTCCGCTAGTTCTCTCATCTCCTGCATTTCATCCAGTTCAACGACTGCACCGCCTTCCGGTGACTCCTGCTTGCGCTGCGTCTTCTTCTCGTTCTTATCCCGCTGTTTTTGTTGGCGCGCTTGTTCCTTCTGACGTTTGGTAAAAGTTGATCGCCCTCGTGGCATTCAGAACCCCCATGCTTCCAATTTTATGATGATGGCCGGCTTATCCACACCGCCTCTAGGGCTGGCCCGGTTTCTGTTGATGAGAGTAAACCAGAGCGTTACGACATCCCTATTTGTTTCGTTCTCTGTTGACATTATATAACCTTGCAGCAAACTTGGCGCAGGCGGCGTTCGGCGCGCGCGAAACAAGGTTCAAAGGCATGCTTGCGGAATTTCGCTGACGGGAACCGGAGACTAATGGGAGATTTTGGCTTTTTCAAAAGTCGTAGACGGTGATCAATTGTCTGGGAATAGCTGTGCGGGAAATAGTCGATCCACGCAAAACAGGTTCGGATCGTGCATTCGGCGCCGCAGGCGCTTGTTTGCCAGCTTCGAAGGCAACGTGTTACCATCGAACACGTTACGAAAACGAGACGAGACAGGAGTGCAACAAGTAAGTGTTAGCCAGAGAGCAAAAACAGACCGTTGTTGACACGTATCGTACGCACGCTACAGATACTGGCAGCCCCGAAGTTCAAATCGCGCTGCTAAGCGAGCGCATTGGTCAATTGACGGAACACTTCAAGACGCACCAGAAAGATCACGGCTCGCGCCGCGGGCTTCTCATGATGGTGAGCAGACGCCGTAGTTTGCTCGATTACTTGAAGAAGTACGACTCGGAACGGTATAAGACCGTTATATCCAAGCTCGGAATCCGCAAATAACAGCGCGTCCGGCTCCGTGTGGCGCCGGTTCCTTACTTCGAGAGCCTTTGCAAAGTGCGTTCCCAACCGCCGCCCGGCATTCGCTTGCCTATGCGATCTTCGCACCCGCGTGCATGCCTTTCTCCCTTATTGAAGGATGACCTATGAAACCAGAAGCTACTAAAGTTTCCGTCGAACTTGCAGGCGGAAAGCAGCTGTCCATTGAAACCGGAAAACTTGCCAAGCAGGCACACGGCGCGGCCGTAGTGCGATTCGGCGAAAACGTAGTCTTGGCAACCGCAACTTCGAACCCCGAGCCCCGCGAGGGCATCGATTTCTTCCCGCTCACCGTCGATTATCGAGAATACACCTACGCTGGCGGACGTATCCCCGGCGGCTTCATCAAGCGTGAAGGACGGATGAGCGAGCGTGAAGTGCTCACCAGCCGCCAGATTGACCGGCCGGTACGCCCGATGTTCGCCGAGGGCTTTAAATGCGAGACGCAGGTCATCGCGTTTGTACTCTCCGCGGACAATGAAAATGATCCAGATGTCTGCGGCATCAACGCCGCTTCCGCCGCTCTGACGATTTCCGATATTCCGTTTCTTGGACCGCTGGGCGCGGTGCGCGTCGGCTTGATCGACGGCCGCTTTATCGCCAATCCCAACTACACCGAAATGCGGGATGGCCTTCTCAACATCATGGTCGTCGGGACATCCGACGCCATCGTGATGATCGAGTCGGGCGCGAAAGAAGTGAAAGAAGAAACCGTCGTGGACGCGATCGAATTCGCGCACACGGAAATCAAGAAAATCTGCGCCGCTATCAACGAGCTCAGAGAAAAAGTCGGAAAGCCAAAGCGGCAGGTGACGCCGCCGGAGTTCGACGAAACGTACTTCAAAGAAATGGAATCGAAGATCGGCGCCCGTTTGTCCGACGCGCTCGATACCGCAAAACATCCGAAGGCCGAGAGCTACGAGCAGGTTCGCCTGATCGAGAAAGAGTTGCTGGCCGCGGTCCCCGAAGCAGACGCCGTTGCAGGTAAGGCGAAAGTTAAGAAGTATTACGAGATCCTGCGCGAGCGCATCTTCCGCAACCAGGTGATCGACCACAAGCGGCGTCCGGATGGACGAGCGTTCGATCAGATCCGTGAGATTTGGATCGAAGCCGGCATTCTGCCCCGCGTTCACGGCAGCGCCGTTTTTACCCGTGGCGAAACCCAAGCGCTCGTTACGACAACGCTGGGCACGAGCGACGATATGCAACGCCTCGAAGGTTTTGAAGGCGAAGCGAAAAAGCGTTTCATGCTTCACTACAACTTCCCGCCATTTTCTGTTGGCGAAGTTGGCTTCATGCGCGGCGCGGGACGGCGCGAGATTGGCCACGGTGCCCTTGCCGAGCGTGCAGTTTCGAACGTGCTCCCGAGTTTGGATGATTGGCCTTACGCGATGCGCGTCGTCTCTGACATTCTGGAGTCGAACGGATCGTCGTCGATGGCCACCATCTGTGGCGCGTCGCTCTCGTTGATGGATGCAGGCGTGCCGTTGAAAGCTCCTGTCGCAGGCGTAGCGATGGGACTGGTGAAGGAAGGCGAAAACTACGCCATCCTGACCGACATCGCGGGCGCAGAAGATCATTACGGCGACATGGACTTCAAAGTTGCCGGAACAAAAGATGGCATCACCGCTCTGCAAATGGATATCAAAGTTGCCGGCATCACCTCACAGATCATGCGTGAGGCGCTGGCACAGGCGCAGCGGGGACGCTTGTTCATTCTGGGCAAGATGGACGAGGTCATTACCGAAGCGCGGGTTAAGGTTTCGGCGTACGCACCGCGTATCTACACCCTGCAGATTCCGGTCGATAAGATTCGCGACGTTATTGGGCCCGGCGGCAAGATGATTCGCAGCATCATCGAGCAGACCGGCGTGAAGATCGACGTCGAAGATTCGGGCAAGGTCAACGTGGCCTCGAATGACGAGGTCTCGGCCAACAAGGCGCTGCAGATCATTCGCGATCTGACGGCCTCGGCTGAAGTTGGCAAGACCTATCTTGGCAAAGTCAGCCGCCTGGCGGATTTTGGTGCATTCGTCGAAATTCTTCCTGGGTTAGACGGATTGCTCCACATCAGTGAAGTCGCCGAACATCGCATCAAGGATGTTCGCGATGAACTGAAAGAAGGTGATCAGGTGCTGGTCAAAGTGCTCGCCGTCGAAGGCAACCGGATCAAGTTGTCTCGTAAGGCAATTCTGAAAGAGCAGCGCGCAAAGATGGGCGGCGCGCCTCCGCCTCCCGATGGAGACGAGGGCATCGAGGCTTCTCCGCCAGCAGCAACGTACAACGCTCCGCAAGGCACGCCGACGGCGGTAATCGAAGGCGGCGCGGATTTCGACGCCGATGACGAGCCGAACTTCAATCGTGTGGACGGCGTAGTCGCTTCGGTCGAGGCGGGTGCGGGTCGTCCCGAGGGCGGTGGTTCGCGGGACGGACGTCCCGGTGGCGGCGGTGATCGCAATCGCCGGCGTCGCGGACGCGGCGGCCCAGGTCGTGGCCCGGGCGGCGGTCAGGGAGGTCACGGTGGTGGCCATTCTGGCGGCGGCGGTGGTGGGCGCGGCCGACGCTAAGAAAAGAAGCCAGTACCCAGCAAATACGAGGGGCCGCAGCGATGCGGCCCTTTTTTCGTGCCCGCGGGCGATACGCCCGTGCCACACCATCGCTTTAGAATGATAAGCGCTTGAAAATTGTCTCAGGGATGTGTCCCACAACTCCCATGATGTAACGCCAGACTTTCGGGGTGTAGAGCACGTCCGGGGAACGCCGGTCCAGCGCGTGCACGATAGCGTGGGCAACCTGCTCCGGGTCGGCAAACCGGGCGGCGTTCGCGAGGTGATCGGTCATTGGGCTCTGCGTAGGGCCGGGCTTAATCGTAATAACCCTTACTCCTGCTCGATGCAGGCGGCTGCGCATTCCCTGTAGAAAAAGCGACAGAGCGCCTTTCGCCGAGCCGTAGACGTAGTTGGAGCGACGTCCTCGATCGCCGGCCACCGAAGTAATCGC
Source organism: uncultured Acidobacteriaceae bacterium (assembly GCA_963846085.1). Taxonomy (GTDB): domain Bacteria; phylum Acidobacteriota; class Terriglobia; order Terriglobales; family Acidobacteriaceae; genus Acidiflorens. The sequence goes on from CAWJUN010000002.1 coordinate 834,573, forward strand.
GGCGATGCATCCCGTCTGCCGCCGTTCCAGGTCGGCTCCGAACAAAGTAAGGATCGCGGTTGCACTGACGTAGTTGACTTGCAATTCCTGCAGAAGCGCATCGACGGAGCTTTGCGAGATGCTCTGGTCGAGCATCGATCCGTAGGCAAGCAGAACCGTGTCGAAATCTGGCAAGGAGTGTCGCGCATAGTCGAAGATGGCCGAGTGCTGCTGAACAGAGGCAAGATCGGCCGAGTAGGTCAAAACTTGTTTCGCTCCCCGGATTGTCAAGTCGGCCTGCAGTTCGGCGAGCCGTTGGGGTGAACGAGCGACCAAAAGCAATTCGCAACCTCGCTGAGCGAGTAGACGCTGAACCTCCATCGCTATGGCAGAAGTCGCCCCGAGCACGATCACTTTCTTCATAGCAGGCGTCTTCTTAGCCGCCTTGGGAATAACGGGGTCAGTCGTCGTCGGGTGCGCGGTAATGGTGGAAGTTATGAAAGTCATTGGACAGGGGTCACTCGTCGCCAGAAGGAAGACGACATCTTCGGATCGATATAGGGAATGAATCTGCGCCAGTTAGGAAATGAAGCTTCAAAGAGTGAGTGGCTCATGCGTGCGTCCTTCGCCGGGTAGATCGCGCCACCGCTTCGCAACACAATTTCGTCGAGCGATTGCAGCAACTGCAAAGTGCGCTCGCCGCGCATGGCAAAGTCAAGCGCGATCGTGAGTCCCGGTCGCGGGAACGAGAGCAAGCCGGCGGGCGGGGCAGAACCGAACTGCTTCAGCACTCCCAGAAATGAGCCCATGCCTGAGATCGCAATGGTATCGAGCAACTCCGCGAACGCGTCCGAGTTGTTTGCGGGGATCACGCACTGGTACTGCAGGAAACCCAGCTTGCCATAGACGAGGTTCCATTGCCGAACTGAATCGAGTGGGTAGAAGAACGAGTCATACGGCACGGTTGACAAGCCCCGTTTGCCCGAATGCATCTTGTAATAAGCGGTGTTGAAAGCCTTGATCGAGTATCGATTGAGCGTCCACGCCGGCAGCGCGAAGGGCAACTTGGGACCACGTTGGGGATGAAACTTCTTGTTCTGTTCTTCCACGTGGTTGCCACGGAAAAAGATGCCTCGCGGGTTCTTACCCGCAAAACAGTCGAGCCAGGCCACAGTGTATTCAAAGCCCTCATTGCTTTCGCGGCTAAGATCCAGAAACTCATTTAGGGTTTGAAAAGGAACGGACTCTGCTTCGATCCAGGGACCGGGCACACGTTTCAGTTGGATATCAGACCAAGCGATTACGCCGGTGAGGCCCAAGCCGCCAACGGTCGCGCGCAGCATGTGTGCGTTCTCTTCGGCGTTGCATGTCAAAAGGCCGTCGTTCGAGCGATGCAAAGCAATCTGGCGAACATGCGCCCCAAAGGTTCCGGCGCAGTGATGGTTCTTACCGTGAACATCGTTAGCAATTGCGCCGCCCACGGTCACGAAACGCGTGCCCGGTGTGACGGGAAGGAACCAGCCTTTGGGCAGGAACAGGTCGATGATCTCCGAGAGGCTAACTCCACTTTCGCAACGGACCATCCCCGTCGATTCGTCGAAGCCGAGGATGCGGTTGAGACGCCGGCAATCGATCAGATCGAGGCCAGCGTTCAGGCACGAATCGCCATAGCTCCGGCCGAGGCCGAAGGGCAGCAGGGAACCGGGTTCGGCGGCTCTCAGGATTTCAGAGACTTGGTCATTCCATGCCGGTTTATGAACGTAGCGGTGGGCGGCTTTGGGATAGCGTCCCCAAGACAAAACTCGCGTGATGGGCGCGGAAGGGGCGGGTTGCTTACTTAATCGTGCGGCTGTTTGTCCAGACATATCGAGTACGGTGAAACAAATCAAGATCGATGAGTGAATCTAGTTTTAGCGGTCGGTTCGGTTACCAATTTATGTGGATCATGCTGGCTGCAATTACTGCCGCTGAGGCCAGAGCGACTCCGTAGCTGACCCGATCTCGCATGGCGAGCGTGACCGGATCTTCCTGCAGTTCTCCGCGATGTGCCAGAAGCCAGTTGCGGCTGAGCCAATACAAAATGATTGGACAAAGCATGAAGAGCCATTCTGGCGAGGAATACAGCAATCCGACATCGGGGCTGTGAACGTAAAGGCTGAAGATGACAACCGCCGAAAAGCTGCTGCCGACGCCAAGCGAGAGCAGAAGTTCGCGGTCGCCCGTGTGATAGCCGCGCCCGGAGTTGCCGCTCGTAATTAATCCGCTCGCATGAAGTAACTCAGAATAACGTTTCGCCATCGCCAGACTGAGGAAGAAAAACATGGAGAAGGCCAGAAACCATTGCGACAGCGGCGTACCGGAAATCAGCGCGCCGGCAAGAATGCGAAAACTATAAAAACTAGAAAGGATGAAAACGTCGAGCAACGCAATCTTCTTGAGATAGAGCGAGTACAGCATCGTGAGCGCGGAGTATCCCAGCAAAGCAAGGCCAAAAGGAGTATCTAGATAGAGGCCAAAGCCCAGCGCGCACGTAAGCAGGAGACCCGATGCCAGCAAGCCTTCGGGAATCGAGATGGCTCCGGCTGCGAATGGGCGTTCTTTCTTCCACGGATGTTCGCGATCGGAATGGAGGTCGAGGAGATCGTTGAGAATGTAGAGCCCCGAGGCGCAAAGGCCGTAAAGGACGAAGCCGATAACCGTGCGAAGAACCGGAGTGACGGTGAGATTGTGCGACAGTGCGAGCGGCAGAAAGAGTAAGAGATTTTTCGCCCAATGATGGCCGCGGAGGGCATTGACCCACGTCCGCAGGCTGGCGCGCGGTTCGAGAAAGGTTGCAGCAACCGCGGTTACAGCGGCCGCTTGCGCAGCGCGCGCTTCGTTACCGACCACGTAGCCCGCATGAGCACTGCGCCAAACCGCAACGTCGGCCGCCGAGTCGCCGATATAGTCGAAGCCGGTTTCGGCGAACTGCGTTGCTAGAAACGAAGCCTTCTCCGATCCCTTCAGATTCAACTCTCCATCGCTGGCATGCACTTCATCGAAGAGGCCGAGATAGTCAGAAACCGCTGCTGCAATCTGTCGATCGGCAGCGGTTGCGAGCGCAAGGCGACGGCCGCTGGCTTTCTCCTGCCTCAAGAGTTCGAGAATCGGCTCACGGTAAGAAAGCCGAGCAGGATCCAGATGCGCTTTGGCAGCGAGTTTCCGCTTGAGCGACGCACGTCCCGCGAGCAACCAGACGGGGAGAATTAGAACGAGAAACGGGCGTGTTTTGAGGAGCATCAGGACGCACTCCCACAGCACGTTGCCGCGGATCAGTGTGCCGTCAAGGTCGACGCACAAAACGGGCCGCGATACCTTGGCTGGCTTGGCTCCAGTTACTGCCCCCATACCTTGATCGTCGCATACGGAGTGGGGTCAAATGCGGTCATAAGTGGCACACCGAGGTAACCTGGGTAACATGCGCCAGACGACTCCGAAGACTAATATCAGCTAATCGAGAGCGGAGCGATTGAGTCTGGAAACAGCACCCAACGAGACACAGCCAAGGGACAAAAGCGCGTCGGAATTGCTGGCTCAATATCTCCGCCAGCCGAGTGTGCTGCTGCCCCTTCTAGGAATCGTCACGTTCGTGCTCTACAGCGGGTCGCTGTCTTTCGATTTTGTTTGGGATGATTTGCCGCAGATCGTGAACAGTCCGATCATTCGATCATGGAGCAATCTGCCACGCGCGTTTGGCAGTGACCTTTGGTACCACGTGGCGCGACATCAGGTCTACTACCGGCCGCTGTTCGTCGCTTGGTCCATGCTCAATTACACACTCTTTGGATTACGGCCTTGGGGATGGCATCTGGGTGCGATTTTGTTGCACGTCGGCGCCGTGCTGTCTGTCTTCCTGCTGGTACGACGCCTGGGGTTGGAGTACTGGACTGCCGCGCTCGCAGCGCTGATTTTTGCCGCACATCCAGTACACATTGAGCCTGTCGCCTGGGTGTCGGCTGCGTCGGACAGCATGGTGACGATGTTTGCGGCATTGGCGTTTACTGCCTTCTTGAAGGGACGCGATGCCGGACAGAAACCAAACGTGGCGTGGTGGGTCGTGTCGTTGGCGCTGTTGGCCTGCGCGTTGCTGACCAAGGAAATGGCCGTAGTATTTTCAGCGCTGGTCGGCATCTACGCTTGGTTGAATACTGCCGACCGGCAAGCTTCGACCGCGCGAAGGCTCTGGAGCGCAGCATTGGAAGCGATTCCGTATGCGTTGGTTACGCTTGCGTATGCGTTTCTCCGAAAACATGCGCTGCCGCAGTCGACCGGCCAGTTCGATCCGAATCATGGCGTGATGGATGTCGTGCGGACCTTGCCGCTAGTTCTCGCCGTATATCTGCGGCAGCTGCTTCTCCCGATTGGCATCACAGGACTTTATTACACTCCCTACGTTACGACCGCAATTCTAAGTCAGATTGTTTTGCCGGTTGTTCAGTTGGCCGCCGTGGTCGCCGGCTTGTGGTATTGGAACCGGCGCGAAGGCAACTCAATCGTCGCGTTTGCCGGGCTGTGGCTGCTGATTGGGTTGGCGCCAGCTCTGTATCTGCGAAATTTCGGCAACGGCGATTTCGTGCGCGATCGTTACATGTACCTGCCATCGATCGGCTTCACTATTCTCGCGTCGCTGGCGCTGCGGCATCTGCCGTCCATAAAGAATTGGACTGCTCAAACAGCGCAGATCGTCGCAGTGGTTGTGCTCTGCAGCGCGTATGGGGTTGCCTCGCTGGCCCAGCAGGTCTATTGGGGAAGCGACTTGCTGCTGCTCGCGCGCGGACAATCGCTCTATCCAGGCAATCCGTACACCATGGCCGGCCTCGCCAAGGAGTATAGCCAGCGAGGCGCAAATGATCAGGCGATCGCGCTGGCGGAAGCCGTGGTGAGGGATCATCCGGAATATGGCTACGGGCCGCTGGCCTTGGCGGAATCCTACATTCGCGCGGGCCGCTTCAATGAGGGCCGAGTATGGCTGAACCGTGTGAATCCGGACTACGCCAAGTCGGAAGTCGGGATGGCAGGAGTCGCCGGGTTATACGGGCAGATGGGCGATTACGATAAGGCGTTAACGCTCTGCTCTGAGATTCTGGAGAAAGAACCGAATCTTTATTCCGCGCTCTATAACTGCGGGAATATTCACTTAATGGACGGCCAGTACAAAGAGGCCGAGCAATTGCTGTCTCGCGCGGTAGAGTTGGATCCCGAAGCGGCTGCGCCCAAGCATTTTCTGGGACGCGCTCTCTTCAACGATGGCCGGAATGCCGAAGCGCAAGCCTATCTGCTGCAGGCCGTTGCCATGAATCCGAGCGTTTGGGACTACCATTACTGGCTCGCCGAGTCGTTGGAGCAAAGCGGGAATATTCCAGCCGCTCGCATCGAATATCAGCGTGCTTTGCTGCTGAACCAGGATAGTAAGGAAGCGAAACTACGGCTGACAGCGTTGGAGGCAAAGTGAAGAAGGAAAACGATCCCACAGACGCGAAGTCGGCGATTCACCTCCAAACCATCCAGGTCGCAAAGGGGAATCCCAATGCGGATGACCTGTCGCGTTTGGAGATTAGGGTTCAAGAAGAAAGTTTATCGGTTGCGGATAGGGAAGGCGCCGCCGACGAAAGCACGAGAGACAGCCAACTACCGCAGTTCGTTCGCTGGATTGTGCTGGTTGCCGTCTTAGCGGTTGCTGGAGTCTACACCGGTTTCCACATCGGCAAGGGATGGGTTCCGGCGGACGATGGCACGCTGGCGCAGAGCGCGCTTCGGGTTCTGCATGGCCAACTTCCGAATCGCGATTTTGCGGAGATCTATACCGGCGGTTTGAGCATGTTGCACGCGCTGGCGTTTCGCGTCTTCGGCGTGAACCTGATGTCGTTGCGCATCTGCGTATTTCTGTTCTTCCTGGCGTGGATTCCCGCTGTTTACTCGATCGCGTTGCGCTTTACGTCGGAGGTTACAGCGGGCGTGGTCACGCTGCTGGCGGTTGCGTGGAGTTATCCGAATTACACGGCGGCCATGCCGTCCTGGTACAACCTGTTCTTCGCCACATTCGGCGCTGCGGCATTACTACGATATCTGGACCGGCGGATGGCGCGCTGGCTCTTCGTGGCAGGCGTTTGCGGAGGCGTGTCGATCCTGATCAAGGTGATCGGAGCCTATTACATCGCGGGCGTGCTCTTATTTCTAGTCTTCCTCGAACAAAGCGAGGCGGGAATCGAGGAAGTTGATAGCGAAAGGAAACGCGATAAGGATAATACGAAAAACCTCGCAATTTCCTATCGCATCTTCACCGTCGGTTCTTTGTTGCTCTTTCTTTGTGTGCTGCTTCTCGTCCTGCGCCAGCGGTTGGGGATGGGCGAGTTGTACCAGTTCGTGCTGCCGTCAGTCACGCTGGTGACCTTGATCTTCTTGGGAGAACGCGGCGTTAGGGCGCGAAGCAAGCAACGATTTCAGAAGCTCTTCCGGCTGATCGGCCCTTTCTTTGGCGGATTCGCGACTCCGATTATAATTTTTCTGGTTCCGTACGCGCGCTCGGGCGCCGTATCGACGTTTTTCCGTGGTGTAACTTCCAGTGCCGTCTCGCGAGCATCCGGCCTGGGTGTGATTCGTCCCCTTGGCGCGGAGAAACTGTTCTACATTCTGCCGCTGATAGCTGTCATCATCGCGGCGATGTACTGGGATAAATTCCAGGGCAAGGCGATCGGGGCTGCGCTCGGCTTGACATCTCTTGCGCTCGTGGTGCGAGCAGCCTACTCATTCGACTTCGTCTATGGCATCTGGTGTTCGGTGGTGGTGCTTACCCCTCTGACCGTGCTGCTGGGAGCGGCGCTGGTGGGGCTTCGTCGGAAACAGGACGCGCGTACACTACTCGAAAAGCAGCAGGTTCTGCTGCTCATCTCACTGGCAGCCACTTGCAGCCTGGTGCAATTTCCCTTCGCCGCCGCGATCTACTTAAGTTACATGGTGCCCTTAACGCTTCTTGCGCTGGTGGCAATTGTTTCGACAGGAAAGACCCAGCGAGGCACTTATGCCTTGGCAGCCGCGATGGGGCTTTATCTGGCCTTCGGCGTGGTCAGCCTCGTCCCCAAGTGTATCTACGAGATAACCTGGATGGTTGGCCCGGTGCAGATGATGCAGTCGCCACGGTCTGGCGGATTAAAGATCGAAGAGGCTGTCTTCTTCGACGATCTGGCGCGATTCCTCCGCGACCATAGTCCCAACGGACTGATGTTCGCCGGCAACGATTGCCCGGAACTTTACTTTCTTTCCGGGCTGAAAAACGTGTCGCCCGACGATTCGGGCGCGCCGCCGGAAGAATTTCTGAAAATTGTCCAAGCCGACAATCTCAACCTGGTAGTCATCAATGACGCGCCTTATTTCCCGGGCGCAATCATGCGTCCCGATGTGAAGGCTGAAGTGGCAAAAAGATTTCCTTACACAACGCGCTTCGGGATCTTCCAAATATTTTGGAAGCAGTGATTCGGAGAAGTCCTAGCTGTCGCGCAATGGTTCGCCTGGTTCATATTCAAAATTGATCCGCTCCTGCTCGACCACGAGCGGCCGTTTCTGCACCAGGGTATGGATCGTTCCAATGTATTCTCCGATGATCCCCATAAACAGCATCTGGACCGACATAAAGAAAAATACGCCGATAACCAACGGTGCGATGCCGACGGAGAAATTGTTCCAAAAGACGAGTTTATATACGAGGTATGCCATCGATACCAGCACTGAGACCAGCGCGCCCACAAAACCAGAAAATGTCACCAGGCGCAGGGGCACTTTGGACAGGTTCGTGATCCCAAGCATCGCCATGTCATACAGCGAATAAAAATTGTTCTTGGTAATTCCACGTTTTCGCGTTGGTTGATGGAATGGAATATCGAAGTGCCGGAATCCGGCTTCCGCGATCATTCCCCGGAAATACGGATATGGATCGTCGAACTTCTTTAAGACCTCTACTACCTTTCGATCATAGAGGCCGAACCCGGTATAGTTCTCGTACGTTTCGACGCCCGAAAGGCGGTTGACCAGGTTGTAGTATTTCTTTCGGATCCAGAACATCAGACCGTTTTCGTCGCTTGCCGCCTTGACGCAGATGACGACCGGGTAACCCTCCTCCCACTTGCGGACGAGGTCCACGATCAGCTCCGGCGGGTCTTGCAGGTCCGCCACGATGCCGATGACCGCGTCGCCGCTGGCCTGATACAACGCGTGCATGGGTGAGCGGACCTGACCGAAATTACGTGTATTCCTGATTACTTTGACGTTCGTATCTTTGGCGGCTATGGTCTTCAGTTCGTTTAGGGTGTTGTCGGTCGACGCATTGTCGATGAAAAGGTGTTCGTATTTATAGTCGCCGGCGGCAGCGACGGCGGCGCGAACTCGAAGGTATAGCTCGCGTACATTTTCGTCTTCGTTATAACAGGGCGTAAGAATTGTCAGGGTCTTGGGCATCGGACATCCATGCGTCGGAGCCAGGCGCGTTTCACTTGTTGGTCCCGATTTTGTCTTTCTCGTCGAACCTCAACGATTCGAGGTCGATTCCCTCGTGCCTCTGATACCAAGCATAAAGGTCACGGATTGAGTTCTGTAAGTCCCAAAACTGATACCCACCCATTTCTGCCAGCATACGCGAGTTGTCGGCAGAATATTCGGGTCCCATCCCTTCGTTCAGGACGGACACATCGGGAGTGGATTTGTTTCCCGAGACCTCGGCTGACACTTGGGCAATCTTCCGGGCTAATTCGGTGAGAGACACGGGACGTCCGCTGCAGACGTTGTATGTCTTGTCCCGGGCGTCATTTTCGATGAACCAATGCGTGATTTTGACGAGGTCTTTGACGTACAGGTAATCAAATACAACATCTTGCCGCAGGACGATCGGCAGCCCCGTCAACGCCCGGCAGCAGGCATTGGAAATGAAACGCACTGTGTAGTCCTCGTAGGGTCCGAACACCCCAAACAGGCGCAAATTGACGATTCGTTCGGAACGTTCAACATATTTGGCGCAAATGTATTTCGAAAACCCGTATGCATCCTTGGGTACACGGCTATCGAAATAGTCTTCCGGCACGCGCGGCGGGAGTTGCGTGCGGTCATATTCCGCTCCAGAACCGAAGTGGATCATTCTTCCAAATCGTTTCTGGTTACGAACGAGGTTGAAAAACATGCGGCAGTTGCGATCAAGCAAGTCCGGCTGAGCAGCCAGTCGTCGATTGGACCGCGTGGTAGCGGTGTGTACAACGACATCAAAGCCATTCGTCTTGAGATATTCCCGAACTGGCCACTCGTTTAGCAGATCTAATTCAACCGAGGAGGGGGCCGACACATCATGCTGCCCGGCCAGTTGCTCCGCGAGATTTCGTCCGATGAAGCCCGAGCCGCCGGTGATCAGTATGCGCATCAGGCTGGCGTCCGGAAGGAATATTTCTTGTGCCCCAAAAAGCTATACAGCGCCATAAAAACTGTTAGAAACGCACCGGCAATGTAGGGCGCCTCGACAAAGAAGCGGGTATTTCGCCGAACGACCGCTACCAGAATGGGTAAAATGAGAACTCCGAAAAGAATGCCTCCACTGTAAACAGCGACGCATCGGGACCACTCCCGCAGGTAGTTACCCTGGGTTTTGAACACGAACCATTTGTAGCCCAAGAATGAGACGGAGATGTTGAGCAGGCTCGAAATAACGGAGGCGAGGATATAACTGTGCGGAATCATCGGACTGAGAACCGCTGTGAAAAATGCGAATGAACCGTAGCCGAACGCGGTATTCCAAATGCCCACCAAGAGGTAACGCCCGAACTGTCCGGGCGGAATGTGGCCCGTAAGTTTCGTCCTCCATGCGTTAGCAGAATCCGGGGATCCCAACTTAACACCTCATCACGCGGGCAAGATACTCCTCTGCGATATTATCAAGAGTCATCACAGTTGTTGCGCATTTCGTGAATTCAATAACCTTCAGTGTTAACGCAGTGGAGACTGAGCGGCAATGAAGCTTTCGGATTACGTTTTTCGCACTGTGGCCGCCAGCGGGGTCAAACATGTCTTCCTGGTGCCCGGCGGCGGGGCTATGCATCTTAACGACTCCCTGAGCCGGTGTAGCGGAGTTGACTTCGTTTGTAATCTACACGAGCAGGCAAGTGCGATTGCGGCGGAAAATTATTCCAAGGCTACCAATAATCTGGGTGTTGCACTGGTCACTTCAGGTCCCGGCGGCACAAACGCGATCACTGGCCTGGCCGGTGCGTGGCTGGATTCGACGCCATGTCTTTTTCTTTCGGGTCAAGTAAAACGAGCGGACCGAATGATTCTGCCAGATGGGAAGCCTCTGGGCGTTCGGCAGGTTGGAATGCAAGAAGTCGATATCGTCTCGATTGTCCGTCCGCTGACCAAGTACGCGATAACGGTCGATGATCCCGCTTCGATCCGCTACCACATGGAGAAGGCTCTTTATCTGGCAAAATCGGGCCGTCCTGGTCCTGTCTGGATTGATATTCCGCTTGATGTACAGGCTAGCCCGATCGACCCGGAAGCGTTGCGCGGCTTCGATCCCAGCGAGTGCGAAGTTCCTTCACGAATCGATATGGAAGCGCTGGTCGGCGAAACCATCCGTGCTTTAAATGCGTCGGAGCGGCCGCTCCTCTTGGCCGGCAACGGTATTCGATTAGCGCGCGCGGAGAAGGAGTTTCTGGAATTGGTCGAAGTGCTAGACATTCCCGTCGAGTCGACTTGGCTTGCAATTGATCTGATTGCCGACGACCACCCGTTGTTCGTTGGCCGTCCCGGCTCTCTTGCGCCGCGAGGGGCAAACTTTGCTGTTCAGAATTCCGATTTTTTGCTTGCGATTGGCGCGCGCCTGGATCGCGTGATCACGGGCTACTCTCCCGAACGATTTGCTCGTGCCGCTCACAAAGTGATGGTAGACATCGATCCTTTCGAACTGGGCAAGATGGGCGACTCTGTTCAGACGAAGGTGCCCGCTGATGCAGGCGAGTTCATACGCGCAGTGCATCGTCGCAAGGCAGAAATTCGGCGAAAAGACCGGTCACCTTGGAAGCGGCGTTGCTCAGATTGGAAGAGCCGCTATCCCGTGGTACAGCCCGAGCACCGCAAGCCCGAGGGCCCGGTCAGCATGTATCACCTGGCAGAAGCGCTCCAAGACGTGCTGCCTGGGAATACGCCTATTGTCTCCGGCAGTTCGGGTAGTGCGATTGAACTCTTTCTGCTGGCGCTGCGGGTCAAGACCGGACAGAGGGTGTTTCATACAACGGCATTGGGTTCGATGGGGTACGGCATCGCGGCTTCCATTGGTGTCTGTATGGCAACCGGCCGCCGTCCCGTAGTGTGCGTGGATGGCGATGGAGGTTTTCAGTTCAACATTCAGGAACTAGAAACGGTCTCGCGCCTTAAGCTGCCGATCACGTTCTTTGTCTTAAACAATGATGGTTATGCTTCCATTCGCACTTCGCAGACAAACTTCTTTGGTGCGCCGAGCATCGGCTGCAGCAGAGAAACCGGACAGACCTTGCCGGATATAACCAAGGTTGCGCAGGCCTATGGCCTGCAGACCGACGTTATCCGCGATCAATCCGATCTCCGCGGTGATCTGAGGCGCGTGCTTAGCCGCGGGGGACCGCTCGTTTGTGACACGTATGTCCTTCCGGATGAGCTTCGCGGGCCCCGCCTCTCCTCCGTGCAGCGCCCTGATGGATCGTTCGTCTCCAAGCCGCTAGAAGATCTTTACCCCTTCCTCTCGCGAGAGGAGTTTCTCTCGAACATGTTGATCCCGGTGGAGGAGTAACGATGACCAGGCTCGCAGTAATGCAGGGCCGGCTTTTGCCGCCATCGGACGGGTGCTTCCAGTGCTTTCCCAGAGCGCACTGGAGAGAGGAATTTCGGCTGGCAGCGGAGGCGGGACTGGACGCGATTGAGTGGATTTATGATTCCCCTGGGGCGGGCGACAATCCGCTGAGCACCGACAGTGGTCTAACAGAGATGCGGTTGCTCTCTGAAGAATGCAAAATCGCAGTCGTCTCCGTTTGCGCCGATTATTTCATGGAGTGTCCGCTTGCTAAAGCCAGCGCAACCCAACCGGAAGAGCGATTCGGCAAATTACTGTGGCTGCTGGACCGATGCAAATTGGCCGGGATCCGCCGTGTTGTTCTCCCTTTTGTAGATAATTCCAGAATCGACAGCGATCTCGAGGAATTCCAGGTGGTGGAGGTGTTGCGGCGCGTTCTTGCGTACGCCCAGAACGTTGATATCGAATTACACCTGGAGACATCGCTCGACCCACATCGCTTCGATTCACTTCTAGCGAAGTTGCCTCACCCTTACTTGAAGGTGAATTACGACTCAGGAAACAGCGCGTCTCTTGGCTACGATGTCCGCGAAGAGATCGCGGCCTATGGCGACCGAATCGGCAGCATACACATAAAAGACCGGGTACGCGGCGGTGGAACGGTTCCGCTTGGAACGGGCGATGCCGAGATCCCCGTTTTGCTTTCTCAGATGTTCCGAATCGGATACGAGGGCGACTTTGTAATGCAGATTGCGCGCGGCGAAGCTGGAGAAGAACTCGCCTGGATTCGGCATAATCGTGAACTTGTGCTGGCCCAACTGCGAGCCGCCGGCTTCGAACTCGGAGTGAACCGTTGAAGATATTGATCGTCGGACTTGGAGGTATCGGACAGCGCCACCTGCGAAATTTGCGTGCGCTGCTGGGTGAAGACGTCGAAATACTCGCTCACCGGGTTCGGAAGCTTTCCAGGGTTATTACGCCGTCTCTGCAGATTGACGCCGATCGCGATGTCGAGCGCGAGTACCAAGTCCGCAGCTTTGACGACTTGGACGCGGCGCTCGAACAGAAGCCCGATGTCGCATTTATTTGTAATCCCAGCAACATGCACATTCCGACGGCATTGGCTTGCGTGCAGGCCGGCTGTGACCTCTTCATAGAGAAGCCTCTATCGGACAATCTTGCGGGTTTGGATGAGCTGGAAGCTGTGGTCGAGATACAGGCACGGATTGTCATGGTCGGCTACCAACTGCGTTTTCACCCATGTTTTTTGCGCATGCAAGAGATTGTGCGAGAAGGTTTGCTTGGAAACCTGCTGGCAGTTGGGGCCTTGGTAGGCGAGTACTTGCCGGGCTGGCATCGTTATGAAGACTATCGGCAGGGTTACGCCGCGCGGGCAGACTTGGGCGGGGGTGTAATCCTCTCGCAAATTCACGAGTTCGATTACCTCTACGCCTTATTTGGCAAGGCGAAGCGTTTGTTCTCCATTGGGGGACATTGGAGTAACCTTGAGATCGACGTTGAGGACGTAGCCAGCACGCTTATGCAATGTGAGTTCGCGGGAAGGCCGCTACCCGTCCATTTACAGCAGGACTATCTGCAGCGGCCGCCACAGCGGCGATGCGAGGTGCTGGGGGATGCGGGCAAAGCTATTCTCGATTTTTCGGCGCTCTCTGTCACCCTGTATGACGAGGAAGGAATCGCGGCAGATCCGTTCACTTGCGGTCAACTGGACCGCAACCAATTGTTCATCCTTGAAACACAGCACTTTCTCGACTGTGTGAAAACGCGAAGCAAACCGGTGGTTGACTTGGGAGAGGGCTCGTGGAGCCTGAAACTGGCGTTGGCTGCAAAGGAATCGATTGCAAGCAGTCGGGTAGTAGAGCTTTCCTGAAGGGTCCTGACGGTATGACACAGCTTGCCGATTTGTTTGATTTATCCGGACGCGTTGCCGTAATCACGGGCGGTGCAGGACTACTCGGCGAGCAACACGCTCGAGCGATTGCGTCGGCTCGCGGCATCCCGGTTCTGGTGGACGTCCAACAGCAGCGCGCCAGCGAAAAGGCGGCTGCGCTGTCGAGGGAGTACGGTGTTTCGGCGATCGGTCGTGCCGCGGACATAACCAAGCTGCCGGAAATCGAAGCGTTGCGTGCCGAGATTCTGAAACTGTTCGGACGCCTCGATATCCTTGTCAACAATGCGGCGAACAATCCCAAGATGGAGACTGGCACGGAGGTAAACTTCTCACGGCTAGAGAATTTTCCAGTAGCGCAGTGGGAGGCGGACCTTGCCGTAGGTCTGACCGGGGCTTTCCTGTGCAGTAGAGTGTTTGGAAGTCACATGGCTGGCAACGGTGGCGGGGTGATCATTAACGTGGCGTCGGATCTCGCACTCATCGCTCCCGACCAGCGCATTTACCGGCAACCCGGTGTCCCGGAGGAAATGCAGCCCGTCAAGCCTGTTACCTATTCGGTAGTAAAGTCCGGGTTGGTGGGGCTTACGCGATATCTGGCGAGCTACTGGGCCGACAAAAAGGTACGTGTAAATGCCATTTCGCCGGGTGGGGTGTACAACGATCAGCCGGAAGATTTTGTTGGGCGCCTTACCAATCTGATCCCGCTCGGACGGATGGCGGGCATTAACGAATATCAGGGTGCCATTGTGTTTCTGTGTTCGGACGCATCGTCCTATATGACGGGCGCGAATCTGGTGGTCGATGGTGGTAGGAGTTGCTGGTAAAGTACCACCGCAGCCAAGACTGCGATGCGGGGGTATGAGCGAATGGTCTGTGGAGTGAGAGGACTTGCTGACAAGGATATGACTACGGCATTGGAAGAGTTATTCGCCGAAGGTGAGATGGGAGCGTCGGCTCGGGAGAGGTCAGCATTTGACTTGCTGGCGGGACCATCGAAGGATCTGCTCGTATTATTTGGCGCAGGAAACCTTGGGCGTAAGACTCTGGCCGGATTACGCAAGATCGGTATTGAACCTGTAGCATTTGTAGATAACGATACGCGCCTTTGGAACACCTCTGTGGAAGGAGTGCAGGTACTGTCTCCGGAAGAAGCGGCACGGCGCCACGGCAACCAAGCGACTTTTGTGGTCACAATCTGGAGAGGTGAAGCTCCCGATCCGATGGCCGAACGCGAATCGCAGATGCGAAGCTTGGGCTGCAGGTACGTAGTCACGTTCCAGCCGCTGTTTTGGAAACACGCGGAGGTCTTCCTGCCGCACTACGCCGTCGATCTTCCGCACAAGGTGCATCAGCAGGCGGATGATGTGCGCCGTGCGGGCAGCCTGTGGTCGGACGATGCCTCCCGAAGTGAATATCTCGCGCAATTGCGTTGGCGTCTGTTCGGCGAATTCGATGCGTTGCATCGTCCAGTTGAGCACACGATTTATTTTCCAGTGGATCTCTGCCCTCTTACAGATGACGAGGTATTCGTGGATTGCGGCGCCTATGACGGCGATAGCCTCCGCAGCTTCCTCGATCAGCCAAAAAAATCCTTCCAGAGGATCTACAGTTTTGAGCCTGACCCTGCCAACTTCGAGAAGCTCGAAAAAGAGGTGTCACTACGTTCCGAACGTGAATCCATAACGCTGCACCGCGCGGCAGTGGGGGCCAAGACTGGAACGGTGCAGTTCTCCGCTGGTGGAAACGAATCATCACATATCGGCAAGGGCGACACAGTAGTGAACTGCGTCACTCTCGACGAAACTCTTTCCGAGACGCAACCAACTTATATAAAGATGGACATCGAGGGCGCCGAATTGGACGCCTTAAACGGAGCGCGAGGAATCATCCAACAGTATTCTCCGGTGCTCGCCATTTGCACCTATCATCTGCAGAATCATCTCTGGAAGATTCCGCTCCTCATTCACTCAATCAATCCAAATTACAGCTTCTTCCTGCACCCTCATTTGGTGGAAGGGTGGGACCTAGTTTGTTATGCCATTCCGAAATCTCGGCTGTTGAGGCGAATTAACGCGTAGTCGGCGAGTCTCATGTTTCCTAGTGAACCAGTGTGGCTGCTGTTTTGGCGGTCTCGAGCAGCATGTCCACGATTTCGCGCACGGCACCGTTTCCTCCGCCGAGTCCCGTAACAATCTGGCAAACTGTCCGAACCGAACGCCGCGCATCGGCAGGACAGGCGCTAAGACCGACGATGCTTAGCGCGGGCAAATCGTTAACATCGTCGCCGATGAAGCAGATCTCTTCGAGACGCAGTCCGTGCCGTTTGGAAAACGCCCGCAGTGCGCTGGCCTTGTCCTTGCAGTCTTTGTGTACGTCTTCGATGCCAAGCTTCGAGGCGAGTCGGTCGACCAGAGGGCTGTTCTCCCCCGATATCAGGGCAATCGCCAGGCCCGCTTTTCGCGCCAGCGACAAACCCATGATGTCGGCAAAATGGAAACGCTTCCATTCCTCGCCATCCGGTCCCCACCACACACCGCCGTCGGTGAGTACGCCGTCGACATCCATGGCGATGGCCTTGATCTTAGGCATGTGCAGCCTGCACCCGGCGCAGTTTCTTGATGATCGGCTGTTCACGCTCGAGCACGCGTTTGACCCCATCGCCCATCGATTTTTCGATCAACCGAATATCTCGAACCAGTCGCGTGATTCCGTTGGGTTCGAGGGAAGCCGCGTGATCCGATCCCCACATCGAGCGGTCGAGGGTGATGTGCCGCTCGATCATGCACGCCCCGAGCACCATCGCCGCCACGCTCGACGGCAGACCGGTCTCGTGACCAGAGTAGCCGACCGGTATTCCGTAGCGTTCTATCAGTGTATCGATGACGCGCAGATTCAGTTCCTCGTAGTAGGCCGGATAGGTGCTGCACGCCTGCATCAAGGCCAAGTCTTTGTTGCCAAGAACTTCAATCGCATGGTCGACCTGCTCGATCGTGCTCATGCCGGTGGATAGCAGAATCGGCTTTCCGACAGCCCGGGTGTGCCGCAACAGGTTGTCATCCGTTAACGAGGCCGAAGCGATCTTGAAGCAGGGAACATCGAACTGCGCGATGAAATCGACCGACGCTTCGTCCCAACACGAGGCAAACCAGTCGACCTTCACTTCTTTGCAGTAGCGGTCGATTTCCTTATACTCCTCGAGCTCGAACTCCAGGCCGCGCTTCAGGTCTCCATTGGTCGGCCCGAAGGGATTTTCGCGGGGCTTCGCCAACTCCTCGGCGGAGTAGACAACGTCAATCGTGCGTTTCTGAAACTTCACAGCGCTGCAACCAGCGCCCACCGCGACGTTGATCAGCTGTTTGGCAATATCAATGTCACCATTGTGGTTGATTCCGATTTCAGCGATGACATAACAAGGTTGTCCCGTCCCGATCTGTTTGTTACCCAGTCGGAGTTGTGCATTATTTGTAAATCGGATGTGAGTCTCGTTGCGCATCGCTGGTGCTCCCTTCGGAATGGTCGAATCTAAAGTGTGCCGAGATCTTCTCCCTGCCGGTCCTGTTTCCTCGCCTACACACGGTGGAACTGGTTTGCTGTCTATGTCCCCTGCGCCGCTGAACTAGCGCGAGAAATTTGGTGAAATGTCTCGGCCATGTAATCAACCATCGCTTGCGTGATGCCGGGATAGAGGCCGATCCAGAAAACGTTGTTCATGACAAAGTCGGTATTGCGCAGGTCGCCGATTACGCGTCGCTGGATGCCGCGATAGGCCGGTTGGCGCAGCAGGTTACCGCCGAAGAGCAAACGGGTCGCGATGTTCCTGGATTCCAGAAAGCCCACGACCTGGTTGCGTGTTGTGGGCGTCCCGTCTCGGATGGCGAGCGGAAAGCCGAACCAGCTCGGGTCCGAAAGAGGCGTGGCCTCGGGCAAAATGAAGAGGTCCTCGAGATCAGTGAGAGCTTCGTGCAATTTGGAAAAGTTGGCCTTCCGCGCGGCAATAAAACCGGGTAGCTTCTTAAGTTGCGCTACTCCAACCGCGGCCTGCATATCGGTCGCTTTCAGGTTGTACCCAATGTGGCTGTAAATATATTTGTGGTCGTATCCGGCAGGCAGGTCGCCCAGTTTCCATTCGAAGCGGCAACCGCAGGTGTTCGATTTCCCGGGATCGCACCAGCAGTCTCGACCCCAGTCGCGAAAAGATTCAGCCAACTTCTTTAGAGCCGGCGACTGCGTTAAAACAGCGCCGCCTTCTCCCATGGTGATATGGTGCGCTGGATAGAAACTGGTGGTGGCAAGATTTCCGAAAGTACCGACGCTCCGTCCTTTATAGGTTGAGCCCACTGCATCGCAACAATCCTCGATGACCCATAAACCGTGTTTGGCAGCCAACTGCATGACGGCGTCGACATCGAATGGATTGCCCAGCGTATGCGCCAGCATGATCGCCTTGGTGCGGGTGGAGACAGCAGCCTCAAGTTGGGTTACGTCGACGTTATAAGTCGGGATGTGCACGTCGACGAATACCGGCACGAGGCCGTTCTGAATAATCGGGTTGACGGTAGTGGGAAAGCCGGCCGCCACTGTGATGACTTCGTCGCCCGGGCGGAGCCTGCGATCGCCGAGCGAGGACGAAGTGAGGCAAGAGAGCGCGGCGAGGTTAGCCGAAGATCCCGAGTTTACGAGCGAAGCGCAGCGTACGCCCATGAATGCGGCAAATTCGCGTTCGAATTGCGCGGCAAAGCGGCCCGTCGTGAGCCATGCGTCGAGCGAGGCGTCCACGAGGTGCTCAAGATCGGCACTGTCGAGCACTTTGCCTGACACCGGCACGCTGCTTTGACCCGGCACGAAGGACCGTGGAGCCAGTGCGATATCGCAGTACTCCCTCACCTTCGTGCGAATCTCATCGCGTAGTTCACTGGCAGTTTTGCTGGATGTCATTGTCGGGGACATGGCCGGGTTATCCCTTGCCTGCGTGCGCCATGGCTGCCGGCGCTCCGAGGAATTCGCGATACCACGCGAGGGTGCGATCAAGACCCGATTCGAGAGTGAATTGCGGGTGCCAGTTGAGCATGGTGCGGGCGCGCTCAGCACTCAGATACTGATGCCGAATCTCATTGCTCGCTTGATTCAGTACTTCGGGTCGTAGAGACGATCTCATTTTCTTCAAGATGAGGTCGACCATATCGAGCACACTGACTTGGCTTTCATTCGAGAAATTAAAAGCCTGTCCTCGCAGAGCTGTATAGGAGGCGAGCCGTTCAGCCAGTAGCATGTAGGCGGCCGCGCCATCTTCAATGTAGAAATAGTCGCGTACGAACTGACCGTCCGAACGCACGACGGGCCGCTCTCCGTGAAGGATGGAACGGATCGTTCCCGGCACTACCCGATTCCAATTAAGATCGCCGCCCCCATAGAAATTTCCGCAGCGCGTGATCGCAACGGGCAGGTTGTAACTGACGGCATAGGTCTGCGCGATCAGGTCCGCGCAAGACTTGCTCACGTCATAAGGATGCCGCCCCTGCAACGGCATCGACTCGTCGTAGGGGAGATTCTTCTGATCGCCATAGGCCTTGTCGGAAGATGCAACCACAATCGACACGACTTTCGGAGAGCGGCGACAAGCCTCCAACAGATTCCAGGTCCCTTCGATATTGGTGGAAAAAGTCGATATCGGATTGCGATTGGCGATTCCAACGATGGTTTGTGCCGCGAGATGAAACACCACCTCGACTTCGTATTCACCAAGGGTACGTTCGAGACAATCGCGATCAAGGATGTCCCCGCGTACCGTATTCACCTGTTCAATCCGGCGGCTTCGCACGAGCTCGCTTTGCGGAACCCAGTCGCGCACCAGGCAAACGACGTTGGCTTCCGCTTCGATCAATTGCTTCACCAGCCACGATCCGAGCAATCCCGTGCCACCCGTCACGAGAACCGAGCGATCACGCCAAAAAGATTTCATTCGGCCCACACTTTCCAGGGGGTTTGCTCGCTCGCCCAGAGTTCGTTGAGGTGCTGATATTCGCGGTACGTATCCATGGCGTAGAAGAAGCCGTCATGGCGATAGGCCATGAGCTGGCCTTCACGAGCCAGTCGTTCCATTGGTTCCCGTTCAAGGACGCATTCCGGGCCGTCCAGATAGTCGAGCACCCGCCGATTGAAGACGAAGAAGCCAGCACTGATCATGCCGTTGGCTTTTGGCTTTTCCATGAAGCGCTGTACCTCGCCATCCCCGCCCGTTTCGAGGACTCCGAAGCGCGATATGGGTGGAACCGAGGTTACGGTCGCGAGACGGCCATGCTGTCGATGGAATTCAAGCAACGCGCTTATGTTTACGTCGCTCAGGCCGTCGCCGTAGGTCAGTAGAAAAGTGTCATCATCTTCCAGATACCGGGCAACGCGCTTTAAGCGGCCGCCTGTCATGGTATCGAGGCCGGTGTCGGCGAGGGTGACAGCATAACCCTGTTCGCGATGCGCGCCCATAAATTCGATATGCGATTTGCGGCCCAGACAGATTTTGAAGTCACTATTCATGGCTTCGTAGTTCAGGAAGTACTCTTTGATCATGTTGCCGCGGTATCCAAGGCAAAGAACAAATTCGCGGATCCCATAGTGGGCATACATTTTCATGATGTGCCACAGGATGGGACGGCCCCCGATCTCGACCATGGGTTTGGGCCGGAATTCGGTCTCTTCCCGGAGACGGGTTCCTAATCCACCGCACAGAACTACAACCTTCATATACTGGGTCCTTGCAGCACGGCCGGTTTCGTAGCAACGGGTCAATCGCTATACTGTGCTTTGCTCTTTGGAACTTAGGCCGCCCCGCAAGTCAGTTATCCCACACGCGCCTGAGGATGGCAGAGTTACGAAAGTCATACGCGAGGCTGCGGTTCGAGCCGAGAGATCGACTTTGACTCATGCGCTCTTTGCGGGATAAGACCGCCGATAGGAGAGAAGTATGTCGAGATAGATGACGGCGCGGGTTAAAAGCACGCCGTATCTAATGTTTGGGGGCTGATTAGAGCGAGAACCCGTTACTCAGTTAGGGAAATCGCTGCGATTCAAGTTGATGAACAGGCGGGACATGGATGTTTCGGGAGTCGCTTACGCCGATATTCGGCAGGTTACTGTGGTTATCCTCACATTTGGGCTGGGGCCGCCGCGCGCTTGGGGAAGATGTTTCCGACTCGCCGGATTTCGGCGCCCACGCCCTTCAGTTTTTCTTCGATATTTTCATAACCGCGATCGAGATGGTAGACCCGGTCGATGATGGTCTCGCCGTCCGCGACTAGGGCAGCGAGCACGAGCGATGCCGAAGCTCGTAGATCGGAAGCAAGAACGGCTGCGGCGCTCAACGGAGTGCCTCCGCGAACAATCGCGCGTCGGCCTTCAATCTTGATGTTCGCCCCCATCCGAACCAGTTCCTGCGCGTGCATAAAGCGATTCTCGAAAATATTTTCTGTCACGACCGACGTCCCCGCTGCCTGAGTGGCCAGCGCCATGTACTGCGCCTGCATGTCGGTAGGGAAGCCCGGATATTCCTCGGTGTTCATGTCGGCTGCCTGCAACGGCTGATCGCCCATCACTCGGACGGAATCGGCTTTTACCGCTGTCTTTACGCCGGTTTCCGCGAGCTTCTGCAGGATGGCAGTAAGGTGCGAAGGATCGCATCCCGCCACGTTCAGGTCTCCGCCGGTCAGTGCTCCGGCAATAATGAAAGTTCCCGCTTCGATTCGGTCGGGAATGATGCGATGCCGGGCACCGTGAAGCTTGCTGACGCCCTCCACTCGAATCGTAGAGGTTCCGGCGCCTTGAATTTTCGCACCCATCGCATTCAGCAGCGCGGCGAGATCGGCGACCTCCGGTTCGCGAGCGCAATTCTGCATCACGGTTTCGCCTTCGGCAAGGGTTGCAGCCATCAGCAGATCTTCGGTTCCCGTCACCGTGATTTTGTCGAAAACGATCTGCGCACCGTGCAGGCGATTGCCTTTGAGCGGATCGGCGACCGCCTCGACATAGCCGTGCTCCTGCGTGATCAGCGCGCCGAGTTGTTCCAGGCCTTTAATGTGCAGGTCGATGGGACGTGCGCCGATGGCGCAACCACCGGGCAGCGAGACACGCGCTCTGCCGCAGCGCGCGACAAGCGGTCCCAAGACCAGGGTCGACGCACGCATCGTCTTGACGAGGTCGTAAGACGCTTCGGGAGCGGCTAGCTCGCGGGCGCAGATGGTCGTGCGATGATGCGCCCGTCCATAGCCCAGTTCGACCTCAGCGCCCATCGCGGCGAGAAGTTTGCGGGTCGTCTCGATATCTCGAACCTGCGGAATGTTTTCGAGAATCACCGGTTCGTCGGTCAGCAAGGCGGCCGCCATGCAAGGCAGCGCAGCGTTCTTCGCTCCGCTGATGCGAACCGTCCCCAGCAGGGGGTTGCCGCCGCGGATGACTAATTTATCCATGTCGTGATGAGTTCCTGGGAAACGCCCCATCGTGGCTCGAGCAGGGCGCTTGGGATATTTTAGCGGGGAATGACAAGACTTGGGGGTTAGGAGTTGTACGCAAAGGTTCCGTTTGTAACTGCAACGCGGAAGGTGCATCGGGGAGAGCGAACCGTCGATGACGGCAGCAGTCGTATTTCTGTTAACGAATACCTCAATTACTCTTGGCGAGAGCTATCGCCCGTCGTACACGGCCGCCGGTTTTTTCCAGTGCGGCTGCAGCCAGGCTGCGACTGAGGCCGGTCTTTGCCATCACCAGGGCCAGTGGTACTCGCCCTCCGGCGGTTGCGAGAAGTTTGCGCGCCGCGATCGCCTTTAGCCCGGCGGCGGTTTCCAAAATGCCGATGCCACGCTCCAGCAATTTCGAGTTCTTGGTATGCAGGTTGACCATCAGGTTGCCGTAGACGTAGCCGAGACGAGTCATCGCGCCCGTGCTCAGTATGTTCAGGATCATTTTCTGAGCCGTGCCAGCTTTCATCCGCGTTGAACCAGCCAGTACTTCGGGACCAACGGAGGCGACGATCTCCAAGTGCGCTGCCCTGCCAAGTTCCGTGTTTGGATTGCAGACGACCGCCACCGTCTGGGCTCCTTGGGAACGCGCGTACTGGAGAGCGGCGATCGTGAAAGGAGTGCGCCCGCTCGCGGCGATGCCCACGACGACATCTTTCCGGTCCGGTCTCTTCCCAGCCATCGCTTTGCGCCCGAGCACGCGCGAATCTTCGTTGGTTTCGATGGCCTTGCCCAGCGCCGCCTGCCCGCCGGCCATGATGAACTGAACCCTACGCGGAGGTACGTCGAACGTCGGGGAGCACTCGGACGCATCAAGAGCAGCGACGCGTCCGCTCGTACCGGTACCGACGTAGATCAGCCGGCCGCCTTGCGAGAGCGCCGCGGTAATGAAGTCGATGGCCTTTGCGATTTGCGGAAGAGCCTGTCTGACGGCTTTCGCAACCTTGGCATCTTCCCGGTTGATGATGCGGACGATTTCCAACGCCGACTTTAGATCGAGATCGGCAGAAGCCGAGTTGCTTTGCTCGGTACTCAGCCTTTTGAGATTTTCGATCGCTGCTTTTTTGCGTGAGGTCTCTTTCTCGCTTTTGCGAAGCGTTGCCACTGTTTTATGTTTCAAACTTGGGACTCCAAGGCCTCGATGACCGCGTCGTGAACGGCGGGACGAACCTGCTTGATGGCCTCATTTTGGCAATCGGGCCAAGTGCGGTTGCTGAGCAGAGAGATGGAAAGTTGCCGCTCCGGGTCGATCCACAACGACGTGCCCGTATAGCCGAGATGGCCGAAAGAGCGGGGTGAGAAGTGTTTTCCGGATTGCGACGGCGACGAAGGCGTGTCCCATCCCAACGCGCGAGAAGTGCCGATGGGCGCGTCCTCCCGCCGAGAAAACAGCTCCAGAGTGCCAGCGCGCAGGATCGGGTATCCGCCGTTGAGCATGCTGTGGGCGAAGATCGCCAGATCCTCCGCCGTTGAGAAAAGTCCGGCGTGGGGGGCAACTCCGCCGAGAACGCTGGCATTCTCGTCCTGTACCTCTCCTTGGATCAGGCGGTGACGGAAAGAGCGATCGTTGGCGGTCGGGACCACCGAACTCTTGAGCGGCGGCGCCGGATTGAAAGTTGTGTGCGTCATGCCCAGCGGTCCAAAAATCTCGCGCTGGCAAAAGACGTCGAATGGTTCGTCAGCGAGTCGTTCGAGGGCAATGCCAAGAACGATGAAGCCAATATCGCTGTACTCGGCCCGCGTTCCGGGAGCGGAAGCGAGTGGCGTGCTGAATGCAGCCTGCAGCAGCGCTTCCCGAGTCGGAGCTCGCAGAAAGAGTTTTTCGTACGCAGGCAATCCCGAGCCGTGCGCAAGAAGCAAGCGTACCGTGACTTGCTGGCGATCGTCGCCACTTCCGGATCCGTCCGCAAATTCGGGCACAATGGCGGTGACCGGAGCTTCGAGATCGAGCAGTTCGCGCTCGTACAGAATCATGGCCATGGCAGTTGTGGCGACGACTTTCGTGAGCGAGGCGAGGTCGAACAGGTTCGAAGCGGTGGCAGAAGGCGAAGCGGGATCATAGGTGAAGCGGCCGAGAGCCTTGTGCGCGATTAGTTCTCCGCCAAGCGTGACGGCGAGTGCGCAGGCAGGGAAGGCCCGCGCAGCGATCGCCCGTTCCAGAATGCCGAAAGCGCCCTTGAAGCGATCATCCTGTCCCGCGAAATTGCGAACGAGGAAAGTGAAGCCCGTAGCCGAAGTGTGAATCTCAGTCAAAACTGGTGTTAATCCCTCTTGGGGTTATAGCAAACGGAACGACCGAGGCAAAGTGGCACTTTCGTCACGCAGCCCCGATGTCTCGTCCATCGCGAAGCTTCTCGAAGAACCTCAAGCGTTTTGGGGACGAAGAGACGACAACTAGTTACCCTCAGTGCCTTGAGACTCGTCTCCGGCCTCGTGTACAGTCACAGCAACGTGAAACTCTTTGCCACAATTCTGCTCCTACTCTTTTCGTCCTGCGCGACCGCCTTCGGGCAGGCTGCGATCGATTCCCGCTTGGCGATTCTCGACCCGGTCATCAACGATGCCATCGCCCAGCGTCAAATTCCCGGAGCTGTCGTCCTCGTCGGACACGACGGGCAGATTGTGTATCGCAAGGCGTATGGAAGCCGAGCGCTCGAGCCGCGGCAAGAGGCGATGACGGTCGATACCGTGTTCGATTGCGCCTCCCTGACAAAAGTGCTCGCCACCACAACAGCGATCATGCAGTTGTGGCAGCAGGGCAAGATTCGCATG
Source organism: uncultured Acidobacteriaceae bacterium (assembly GCA_963846085.1). Classification (GTDB taxonomy): domain Bacteria; phylum Acidobacteriota; class Terriglobia; order Terriglobales; family Acidobacteriaceae; genus Acidiflorens. Next base: position 859,573 of record CAWJUN010000002.1, read on the forward strand.
AACGATCCGGTTGCGAAATACCTTCCTGAATTCGCGCAGAACGGTAAGCAGGATATTACCGTCCGGCAGTTGCTCGTACATTATTCGGGACTGCCCGAGGATCTCGACTTGGCAACAAAGTGGGAAAGCAGGGACACCGCGTTTCGTATGGCGGAACAGGTGACGCCCGACCGTCCGCCAGGATCGGCGTTCGTTTACAGCGATATCAACTTTATCGTGCTGGGCGCAATCGTGGAACGCCTCTCCGGCGAATCACTCGACACCTACTCAACAAAGCACATTTTCGAACCGCTTGCGATGAAAGACACGCGTTTCCTACCTCCAGCGTCGTGGTTGCCCCGCATTGCGCCGACCGAGGAAGACGAGAACCATCATCTCTTGCGCGGAGTGGTGCATGATCCAACCGCGCAGCGGATGGGCGGTGTCGCCGGTCATGCGGGTCTGTTTTCCACCGCCGACGATCTTGCCGTCTTTGCCCAGGCGATCCTCGACGGCGGCCGCGGCGTCCTGACTCCGCCAACCATCGCCAAGATGACGGCTCCTCAGCAACCGGTGAATGGCACCTCATTGCGAGGCTTCGGATGGGACATTGACTCTCCTTTCTCGACCAATCGTGGCGAACTATTGCCAGTCGGTGGGTTTGGTCACACTGGATTTACCGGAACTTCTCTGTGGATCGATCCAGCCACGAAGACCTACATCATTCTGCTAACCAACGCGGTCCACATGAATTCGCTGCATGCCAATCCGCTGCCGCCGAAAGAGAAGGGAAGTGCCGTCGCTTTGCGAACGAAAGTTGCGACGGCCGTGGCGGCGGCGCTGGCGCTCGACCCGTCAGAAGCTGAAATGATGCGTGTCGCCGCAATCACCGGCTACAACGAAATGCAAAGTGCTGCGCGCAAGCTGCCCAACCGCAATGGAACCGTTAAAACTGGAATCGACGTGCTCGAGGAAACAAAGTTCGCCGCGCTGCATCCCGCAAAGGGTGGGGCTCCCCGAAGCATTGGCCTCCTCACCAATCAAACCGGTGTTGATTCCGAAGGACGGCGCACGATTGACATTCTTGCAAACGTTGCCGGTCTTTCGCTGGATGCGATCTTCAGCCCCGAGCACGGTGTGACTGGAACGTTCGACACTTTGCACGTCAAAGATACGAAAGACGCTGCCACTGGAATCGCCGTTTACAGCGTCTATGGCGGGAGCGATGCCGCGCGTCACCCGTCCGTCGACATTTTGAAGCGGCTCGACGCCGTGGTAATCGATGTGGCCGACGTGGGCGTCCGCTTCTACACCTACCAGGCAACCGTCGGATATTTTCTGGAAGTGGCGGCGAAAGCGGGCGTAGAAGTCGTCATCCTGGATCGGCCCGATCCGATTACGGGGTCGTTTGTCCAAGGTCCAGTTTCTGATTCCGGACCAGGACAGGAACGTTTCACCAATTATTTCCCTGAGCCCGTCCGCCATGGTATGACGCCGGCGGAACTCGCGAAGATGGGCAACGCCGAGCGCCACATCGGCGCCAAACTGGAAGTAGTTTTGATGGAAGGTTGGCAACGGGGCGACTGGTTCGATTCCACGGGCCTGCCGTGGGTGAACACTTCTCCGAACCTGCGCGGTCTGCACGAAGCCACGCTCTATCCCGGCGTCGGGATGATTGAAGGCACAAATGTTTCGGTGGGACGCGGCACCGATACACCGTTTGAGGTCGTCGGCGCTCCGTGGATGAAGGGTCGCGAACTAGCGGCGTACTTGAACGCACGCAACATTCAGAGCGTGCGCTTCGTGCCGATCGTTTTCACTCCCTCCTCGAGCAACTTTTCGGGCCAGAGTTGCGAGGGAGTCAACCTCATCCTGCTCGATCGCAATACTTTAGAAGCGACGGAATTGGGCGTTGAGTTGGCATCCGCGCTCCATCATCTCTACCCAAGCGATTTCAAACTCGACAAGATGCCCGATCTGCTAGTGAATCAGTCAGTATACGATGCCATTGCCGCCGGAGAAGACCCGCGACGCATTGCCGAAGATTGGCAAGAACGGCTGGACGAATTTATCCGCTTGCGTGAGAAATATCTCCTCTACAAGTAGGTCTCCTTTCTTTCTCCAGGTCTTGTGAGTCCCGTCCGGTTACCTAAGTCGTATCTCCCACGGTTATCTAATATTTTGCAAGGTAATTTTGTAAGCTGGGCTGAAAACTCATTTATTGCGCGGAATAGATTTCTATTCGCGAAACGAACTGAAGAGAGGAGACGATGCTCATACCGATCGGGCACGAGAACATGCAGGCGCGGCGCTGGCCCGTCATCACGATCGGGTTGATCGTTCTCAATACTCTAATCTTCCTCGTCACGCACGGCCCGATGGAGCAGCAGTCTCGCGAGTTAGGCACCACTAAGGCGCACATCATTGTGCTCGCCGGAATGCATCCCGAGCTAACCCTGTCGCCCGAGTCCCGTCAATTAGCGGACGATTTCAAAGCAGCAAACACCGATGAATGGGAGCATTTGCAGAGCCCCACGCGAAACCTGATCGATGGCTGGGACGCGAAGATTCGCTCGCTTGATGATCCAGCGAAACTGCAAGCCGAAATGGACTCGCTCAGCGCCGACTATGCGGCATTGGCTGCCGTATCGATACAGGAAAAATTTGCGTTCATTCCGCTGCACCCCCGCGCAATCAGCTACCTGACCGCGAATTTTCTGCATGGCGGTTGGCTGCACCTGATCGGCAACATGTGGTTTCTGTGGCTGGCAGGCTTCGTGCTTGAAGATGTTTGGGGGCGCGCACTCTATTCCGTTTTTTATCTCGTCGCGGGAGCCGCCGCACTGCAATTTTATGGTTGGACGAATGCCGGTAGCATGGTTCCTTGTGTCGGCGCATCCGGCGCTGTGGCGGCCTTGATGGGCGCGTTTCTAGTGCGCTTCCCGAAGATGAAAATCGAGATGATGTGGACCTTCGGTTTTCTACGGACCTACCGTTTTAAAGCCTCGGCTTACTGGCTGTTGCCTCTGTGGGTACTGATGGAAATCTTTTACGGGTCGCTTTTCGGTAAAACGAGTGGTGTGGCGCACTGGGCGCACGTCGGAGGTTTTGTGTTCGGTGCCTTGACCGCCATGGCGCTGCTCTACTCGGGGCTGGAGAAGCGTGTAAACAAAAAAGTGGAAGAAGAACTAACCTGGGTTTGCGATCCCGAGATCGAACGCGCCAACCAACTGCAGGAACAAGGCCAATTGGACGAGGCTGTCACCGTCCTCCAGCAATATCTTGCGCTCCACCCAAATTCCATCGACGCACTCAATTCCTTGCGACAGATTTATTGGCGCAAAGAGGAAATGCCGGCCTACCACGAAGCCACCGCGAAAACCTGCGAGCTACATTTGAGGGCAAACAATCCCGAAGGAGCCTTGCAAGACTTCGAAGATTTCGTGAATTCCGGCGGAGAGAACCTTCCGGCCCCGACGTGGCTCGAACTTTGCCGATTGCTTGAGGAGCGGGAGAACTATGAACGCGCTCTGACCGAATTGCAAGGTTTGATTCAAACCTACCCGTCGGCTCATCAGGCGCTCATGGCGCAAATGGCGGGAGCCCGCATTTGCCTTAAGCGTCTAAATCGCCCCGAAGACGCGATGAAATTCTACCGGGCCGCCGAACGCTCTCCTGTTCCACATCTTGAACTGGAATCCGCCATCCAGATGGGCATCAAAGAAGCCACGGCGGCGCTGACCGCATGGCAGTCAGTTCGGGCTACAGCCGGCCTCTAGCCTCTCTCTGGATACACTCGATTCTCACCCCCGGGTTGGCTTTGAGGACCCCTAGCGCCCCGTCAATCCTCCTAGCGCTCGCGCTACACTGAAGATCGAAGCGAAGCGCTTCGCCCAAGCTCAATGCGCGCGTTAATCATCGAAGACGAGAAGCGCCTTGCCGCAAACATCGCCGCAGCGCTGAAGCAGGCTGCTGGGTTGGCCGTGGATTGTGCTCATGATGGACGTGAAGGTGTCGCCCTTGCGGAAAACGAACACTACGATCTGCTGCTGCTGGACCTAATGCTGCCAGGCCTGGACGGCCTTAGCATCGTTCGGCAAACCCGCGCGCGCGGCGATCGCACTCCCATTCTTGTGCTAACGGCGCGGGACGAACGGAAGCACGTGGTTGAACTCCTGAATGCCGGCGCCGATGATTACCTGACGAAGCCCTTCGATCTCGGCGAATTAATCGCTCGCGTAAAGGCTCTGATCCGGCGCGGTAAGGGTGCCGCGCATCCTTTGCTGACAGTAGGGCGCCTCACGATGAACGCCGTCGAGCAAACCGTTCGCTGTGGAGGGCGTCTCGTCGACCTTTCGCCTACCGAATATCGCGTGCTCGAGTACCTGATGTTCCGCCCACGGGCGATCGTGTCCAAGCAAGAGTTGCTGGAACATCTCTATGATTACACTTGGGAGCACCACTCCAACGTGATCGAAGCTCACGTTTCCAATCTGCGAAAAAGGTTACGAATGATGGGCGAAGAGGCCACGGTCGAAACCGTTCGGGGTCGCGGCTACCGGCTCGAGGCACCCCAGTGAAGAGCATGAAAATGCACTCGCTCACTCGGCGACTGATCGCCGCCGTCTTGCTCGCAGAGTTGTTGTGCGTGGTTTGTTTCTCCGCCATTGCGATCTTGCACGAAGTGAATGGCAGACGGAAAGCTTTCGACATCATGTTGCGAGGACGCGCCGACTCGTTGCTGGGTGCCGTCCAGGATGCCGATGATCCGGAAGCCAACGTTACGGTCGACCGAAGCGAACTTGCCTTGCCCGCACAAGACATCTACCAAGTCTTAAGTCCCAGTGGCCGGTTGCTGGGCGCGTCTCCGAATGCCGAGCTTCAAGACCTGCAAACGATCGCATCTCCCTCGACGGAAGGCTATTTCAACGTCGAGATTAACGGAGTTCGCTACAGAGTTCTTCGCAAACAAGGTGTACGCGTAATCGACCGGCTTGAAAACGGTGGCATGCGCCGGCCCGTATCGTTGATTTACATCTCTCCGACCGAGCACCTGCATCACGAAGCGATGGAAGCGGTTCGCTTTTATGTTGTCAGCAGCCTGGTTCTGCTCGCTGCAACGGCGCTTCTTCTGGCGTGGCTTCTTCGTCTCGGGCTGGCTCCTCTGCGCGAGTTGGCACAGAGCGCGTCGCTGGTTTCGGCATCATCCTGGAAGTTTGTGCCGACAGAAAAGGCGATCCGGGCGAACGAGTTAGTACCGATAATTTCCTCGATCCACAATTTGCTTGACAGTTTGCGAGAAGCGTTCGAACGGCAACGCCGGTTTACTGGAGATGCGGCACACGAGTTGAAGACTTCGCTTGCCGTTCTCAAGTCGAGCGTCCAACTGATAACGCTGGGCCGCCGGACAGCTGAAGAATACGAAAACGGCCTGATCGATCTAGCGGTTGACATCGAAAGAATGGAAGACCTGACCGAGCGTATGCTGACACTGGCACGGGTCGAAGAAGAGCCCTTGAAGACCGCCGAAGCCCTGGACTTGGGAACGGTTTTGCGTCCGCTGACGCAGCGCCTGCAGGCCTTCGCTGAATTGAAGCAAGTTACAATTCGTCTAGTCGAGCAAGGACAGTGCCTCGTGAGCATCCACCCGAGCGACGCCGAGATTCTCGCCTCGAATCTCCTGACGAACGCCGTACAGCACAGTCCCGCAAAGACTGAAGTGACGTTTTCTGTGATTTCACGGAACGGGGTCGCGGAGATGAGAGTAGCGGACCGGGGAGACGGGATTCCAGACCTTGCCTTGCCGCATCTCTTCGAGCGCTTTTATCGCACCGATGCTTCACGGAGCCGGGAGAGCGGCGGAAACGGGCTCGGCCTCGCGATCTGCAAGGCAATCGTTGACCGATCACACGGGTCGATTTGCGTCGAAAGCGTGTCGGGGCAAGGCACCCAAATTGTGATCACTTTGCCCGCGAGCACGATCGGTCCAGCATTCAGCGTCGTTTAAGGTTGCAGATGCATGATAAAGGAAGGCTTGAAGCAGCATTCTGGCTCATCGGAGAAACTCATGACTATGACCGTTCCCTCCCTCGTTCTTAACTCCGCCGTGCGCAAAATGATCCACGTTGCAGCAATCGCTGTCTGCATCTGCGCCGCGACTTTCGCTCTTGGCCAGCAGCCGTACCAAATCATCGATCACTGGAAAATCGGAGGCACGGGCGGTTGGGATTACCTCCTCGCCGACCCTGACGCCCACATTCTCTACGTCACCCACGGTCCTCAAGTGGAAGTGATCGACACGAAGACGGGTAAATCGGTCGCGACGATCACAGGACTGAAGGGCACACATGGCATCGCGCTCGACGAGCAGGGTAAGTTCGGCTACATCAGCGATGGCGGCGGCAACGCGGTCGTCGTATTCGATCGCCAGAGCTTCCACACGGTGGCCACCATCCCAGCCGGAACAAATCCCGATGGCCTGCTCTTCGAGCCCAACACGAAGACGGTTTGGGCTTTCAACGGCCGCAGCAAGAACGTGACCGTGATCGACTCCGCGACGAACAAAGTTGTGGCCACAATGGACGTGCCCGGGAAGCCCGAGTTTCCCGCCGCTGACGGTCGCGGCTCCCTTTACGACAACATCGAAACCGAGAACGAGATTGTTCGCTTCGACGCCCGCGATAAGAAACTTACCGGCACCTGGAAGCTCAGCGACTGCGAATCTCCCTCCGGCCTCGCCATCGACAGGGAACATAGGAAACTCTTCGCGGTTTGCGATGGCAAGAAGATGGCAGTCGTCGATACGGAAAGCGGCAAGCAGATTACATCTGCGGCCATCGGCGATGGTCCTGACGCGACGGCCTTCAGCCCGAAGCGGCAACTTGTATTCAGCTCGAACGGCGAAGGTACTTTGACCGTCGTCGACGCGGCCAACGGATACAAGGTCCTCGAAACCCTCCCCACGGCACGGGGCGCCCGCACCATGGCTTACGACGAAACGACAGATCGCGTTTATCTGGTGACGGCGAAGTTTGGTCCGCTCCCCGAGGCCACGGCGCAGACTCCCCATCCGCGCCCCCAGGCCTTGCCCGACACTTTTGAAGTCATCGTCGTCGGACGAAAGTAAAGTTGGACGGAAGTCAGATTGACGAAAACAAGAATGGTCGAGGGGGCCGGGCGAATTTCCTGGCCCTCTTTTTTGTACCCTACGGTTTACTCTCGTTGGGCAGCTTTTGTTCGACTTGAGGAGTGACAGGTTCCTTCGGCCCGAGCAAAACTTGCAGGCCCACATAACCGATCCAACTCGGCTGACCGTTCGACGTGGTAATAGTCTGAAAGCTTCGCCCGCCCATCAAAAGAAGATTGAGTGTTTTCGCCTTGTTGAGCGCCTGGCGTCCGCCAAGTCCGAGGGTCGTCTCGCGCTGTTTCGGGCCGCCCGTGGCGAACTGTCCAACCCCAAATCCTGGCGAGATGCGGTTGGCGTCCTGTTGGTCATACAACTCGAGGTAAGCTTCGGTACGGTCGCTAAACTCATGCCCAACGAGCAAGCCTCGGCCCCAACTTTGCGGAACGGAGTGGTTCCCGAAGTTGTACCCTACCTCTCCCAGCAACCGAATGGGCCCCACTCGTCCGTTGACCTCGAGGGGAAGAAAGAACGTTGGGCCGCTGTCAACGAGGCCGCGCTGCACCGCTCTTGTCGGATTGTTAAGAAAAAGTTGCGGGTAAGTCGACATGCTGAAATTAACTAGAGATTCCGGGGAATCTTCCGACCCCGGTGAATCGCCCGAACTCCCAGCCGGTTCAGTCGTTTCGCCACCACGGTGACCGAAGACCGCGGGCAGTCCAGTACCGAAGCGATTCTTTACCCAGGGATCCTTCGGATGATGCTCGTAGAATCGCCACTTAATCCCCAGCAGGCTCTCGCCCAAGCCGCCAATCACACTTCCAGAAACTGCGGGCTGTGTCGGTGTCGCGGGTTGTGGGCGCGTCTCTTCGATGGCGATGGGAATTTCGTACTTCAGCTGAATGCGGTCGCCCAGACCGTAGTTGATATCGAAATCCGGTACCTGGTACTCGCCGGACGCGGGATTTCGGTCGCCAATCCAACCAAAGTTAATCTCCCAGTGCTTGTCGCCGGGAGTCTCGGGATCGTCCGTTCGAAATGGTGGCCCGCCCTGAGCCACCGCACTGGCAATCAGCAAAAGTGGCCAAAAGAAAACGAATCGACGAACTCGGACAACGCTTCGGAAATTCCGCTGCTTTTGAGGCGCCGTGCAACGAGAGTGAAACCAGTTCAGGTTCATTAGGACTGATCATAAGTATGACACCTTAAACGGGGCTGAAGGATGGCAAGCTCCTCTCCATCTTCGACGCCTCGATCGGCGTGCCCGCCGATTCGGCAGAACTTTGCCGCCCGATTCCTTTGCCACAAGACGTGGCTACCACCGATAATCATTGTTGTCGCCGGCGCAGATCTCTAACCATGAATCAATCATCATTCAGTCCCTCAATTGACGAATATCTTCGCAAGCGCCTGATGCCGGTTGAAGGCGCGATTCCGGAACTGGCGGGCATCGATATGTACGGGAATTCCATTCCGGCTGGTACGGTTGGCGGTGACCTCTTCGAGTACATTAACTTTCAGCAGCGCTATAACATCGACGGCCGCATCGCCCGGGCGCTCAAACTTGCGAAACTTTATCTCGACCCTTTGCCGGCGGGGCAACCGGCGCGCAACATGGTCGATGACCATGTCAGCTGGCTGGAAAGTCGGCTGAACCGCGAGCCATCCACGCCGCTTGAGTACAGAAAAGCGAAAAGCTCCGAGCAGTTGCGTATCGCAGAAGATCTTCCGGAGTTGAAGAATACGGCAGGCGTCCTGCTGGTGGATGCCCAGGGCCACGGGCTGATCTCGGCAAAAATTGCTTCCACCGTCCACGACACCTTTCATGCATTAATGCTGGTCGAGCTTGATCGTTATGGAAAAACCACACCGGGATTTTTTGAAAAAATCAATCTGCGGCTGGCGCAGTCGGTCACCGCGCGTAACGCACTCGGACGCAATCCCAAAGATAGTGCTCGCGAGATCGCGACCATGCTCTATGGCGAAATGCGTTCCGAAGGACTTTTTCGCTTCGTAAATTTTGGCCATCCTCCGCCCTTGGTTTTCTCAAACGAGTTCGGCAGGTTCATGGAGATTGGCCCGGCGCGAATGGTGCAGTTCCCGCCACTCGGCCTGGAAATTCCCGAAGATCACCCAGACCGGAATAAGTATTTCTCAATCAGTCTGCGAAAACGGCAGGTAAACTCCTCCGATGTGGCTGAGATTACGCTAATGAGCCCGGGCGACATCCTCTTCCTCTATACCGATGGAGTCTACGACGGCAACGACGACGAGGAACGATTCCAGCTCGAGCTCGTGATGCGCAATCACAAAGACCAGCCCGCCCGCGAAATCTGCAATGTGTTGCTTGACTATGCCGTCAAGCGCGATGAACACTTGCAGCAAATCGGTGAAGCCGATGTGATCGACGACAAAACGGTTTTCATCATCAAGCGCAAGTAGAGAACCGCCGCGATTAAGCAGGCTCAGTTTTGGTAAGCCCAGACTGCCTGTTTTATCGATTTCGCCCTAGTGGATTCGCCGCGTCGCAGGGTTGTGTTCGAAGAGGCGGCCACGCAACGCCGTCGGAACCAATGCCCAGAACCGTTATTGCCTCTTGTTGCGCCTCAGGGAATTCTGCTGGAATCTCGTCAAGACATAATTCCAGTGCACGAAAGTCCCGAGAAAGCACCGCGATGTTCATCTGGGGAAATGGAAGCTCGCGACCCTAAACAGATGGTATTATCGCGGCGGGAGTCAACCAATGGAACCGACCAAACCAAAACTTCCAACCGAAGCCATCGAGCTCTACAACAACTTCATTCATGGTGAGATTAGCCGCCGCGCCTTTATGGAGGGCGTGCAGCGACTAGCGGGTGGTCTGGCAGCGGCCACGATTATCGATGCATTGATGCCGAATTATGCTCTCGGCCAACAGGTTTCCCGCACCGATGACCGGATCAAGGCTACTTACGAGACTGTCGAATCCCCAAAGGGCAACGGAACTATCAAGGGGTATCTTGTGCGGCCAATCAGCGCTGACACCCGCTCCGAGACGATAACGAAGTTGCCCGGCATCATTGTGGTCCATGAGAATCGGGGTCTGAACCCGCATATCGAAGACATCGCGCGCCGGTTTACCTTGGCCAACTTCATGGCGTTCGCTCCCGACGGACTCACATCTCTGGGTGGCTATCCGGGAGACGACTATAAAGGCGGCCAGATGTTTAACAAGATCGATAAGAACAGAATGTCTGAGGATATGGTAGCCGCGGCCTTGTGGTTGAAGGCGCGCCCCGATTGCACGGGAAAAATCGGCGCCACCGGCTTCTGCTACGGGGGTTCGACTGCCAATATGCTAGCGGTGAGGCTGGGAGCCGACTTGGCGGCAGCGGCGCCGTTCTATGGTGGTCCTCCCGCCCCTGACGATATCCCTAAAATCAAGGCTGCGATCCTGGTGCATCAAGGGGAACTCGACACGCGCCTGGCAGCGACGTGGCCGGCTTACGACCAGGCCCTGACCGCGGCACACATTCCGCACGAGGGCTATATTTACCCGGGTGCCGTGCATGGCTTCAATTGCGACGCGACCCCGGAACGGTATAACAAAGCCGCTGCCGATCTGGCTTGGCAACGCACGATTGACTGGTTCAACAAGTACGTGCGTGTCTGATCCCGCGGGATCGACGACATTCCGCGACGGCTGCCGGATGGTTAACAGTAAGTGACGCGCATTCGATCCTAGGCTGCGCAAGGCTATGTCGAAGTCCGGTGTGAATATCTGACAGTCAGAGAGAACGGCTCGACGACGGATGGACCAAAGTCCTACCGCAAATAAGTTCGGCGTGATCTGGCGCCCCACCAACATAGACATAGGCCACCACGCGTTCTGAGATTTCTCATCATGGAGCCGCCTTCCGAGTTCGTCGGCCGCATTCTCGGCCACTATCGCATCGTCGAACAAATTGGTGCGGGCGGTATGGGTGTGGTATATCGCGCGCACGACGAGCAACTCGACCGCGATGTAGCACTCAAAGTGCTTCCGGCCGGACTGTTGGCAGATGAAGCAGCGCGAAGGCAATTCCGCAAAGAGGCATTGGCCCTCGCCAAATTGAGTCACCCAAACATTGCCACAGTTTTTGAGTTCAGTTCACACCAGGGCGTGGACTTCCTGGCGATGGAGCTGATTCTCGGGAAGCTATTGAGCGAACGGCTGCACAGCGGAGCGATGCCGCAGCCGGAAATCATACGTCTGGCGACCCAACTAGCGGAAGGTTTGGCAGCAGCGCACGATCAGGGAGTCATTCATCGTGATCTCAAACCGGCGAACCTATTTGTAACACCGGACGGTCGGCTGAAAATTCTTGATTTCGGGTTGGCCAAACACACACCCACATCGATCGGAGCCGACGTGACGCGCAGCATCACGGCAGATACCGGTACGGTTTCCGGCACCGTTCCTTATATGTCGCCGGAACAGTTGCGCGGACTGCCCATCGACACGCGCGGCGATATTTACGCAGCCGGGGCGGTTCTCCACGAAATGGCGACGGGACGGCGGGCGTTTCCGCAGACTCAAGGCGCGGAGCTGATGGGCGCGATTTTGTATGAGTCTCCGGCATCAGCGCGGTCGCTGAACAAATATGTTTCTCCCGGACTCGAGAGCATCATTTCCAAAGCGCTGGCGAAAGACCCGTCGCAACGGTATCAGTCGGCACGCGAGTTGAGAGTGGCGCTCGAGGGACTTTCGAGCAACACTGCCACGAGTGATTTCGTGGGATCGTTGCCGATGGGGCCGCACAAGAAAGTGAGGTCCGCAGTCGCAGTCATGGCTGCTGCCGTCGTTGTTGCGGGCTTGGGAATCTGCCTGAATGTTCTTGGCATTCGTGACCGGCTGTTCCTCCACAAGAGTCCTGCACCAACAGAAGTATCAATGCCGCCCGCGTCATTAGCCCATGGGCGCCGATCAGTAGCCGTGCTGGGACTGAAGAATGTTTCTGGGCAGGCGAACAAGGCGTGGCTCTCGACTGCGCTTGCGGAAATGCTGACCACGGAATTGGGCGCCGGTGAGGAATTGCGAACCGTCGCCGGCGAGAACGTGGCGCAAATGAAGACCAACCTCGCTTTACCGGATGCCGACAGTTATGGCCGGGAAACGCTGGCCAGAATTCACGAAAACTTGAACGCCGATGAAGTTGTGGTCGGGTCGTTCGTTCCGCTCGGGAAAGACCAGATACGGCTCGATCTGCGCTTGCAGGATGCCGTTGCGGGAGAGACGCTGGCATCTGTTTCCGCCAAAGGACGCGAGGACCACATTGATGATCTGGTAAGCCGCGCCGGCGCGGAACTGCGACGAAAGCTGGGTGCCGGCGCGATTTCGGCGACGGATGCTGCAGCGGTGAGGGCGTCGTTGCCGTCGAACGGGGAAGCGGCCCGGCTCTATTCCCAGGGATTGGCCAAGCTCCATACGCATGACGCTCTGGCGTCCCGCGACCTGCTGCAAAAATCGTTAGCACTGGAACCCGGCTTCGCGCTGGCGCACTCGGCGTTGGCAACGGCGTGGACGACCCTAGGCTACGACGGCAAAGCAGCGGTGGAGGCGAAAACAGCGTTTGATTTATCGGCCGGGCTGGGCCGCGAAGACAAGCTTGCAATCCAGGCACGTTATCTGGAAGCAAAGCATGACTGGGAAGGGGCGATCGGCATTTATCGCACGCTCGCACAATTCTTTCCCGACAATCTTGAGTACGGATTGCTGCTGGCGTTGGCGCAAAATTCAGCGGACAAGTCCAAAGACGCCCTGGGCACGCTCCAACAACTGCGGGGCTTGCCGGCTCCCGCATCGCAAGATCCACGGCTCGATTTAGCCGAAGCAAGCGCCTACAACAATCTTTCAAAATACGCCGAGGCGAACGAGGCAGCGGCGCGAGCGGCTGCGAAGGCGCAAGCCAGTGGACAGCGGCTCGTACTGGCGCAGGCGCTCAATCAGGAAGCAGCTGCCTTTCGCTATCAAGATCAGAATGACAAGTCGAAGGCCGCACTTCAAGAGGCGCAACGAACCTACGCCGAGGCGGGAGATCGATTGGGCGCCGCCAACGCCACTCTCGGACTGGCGACCAACCTCTATCAACACGGTGACCTGAACGGATCACGGCAACTTTATGAGCAAGCTCTCGTCGTTTTTCGCGAAGTCGGTGCGCAGCGCAACACCGCTACCTGTCTCGTTGATATTGCGATCGCACTTTACGATCAGGGCGACCTTGCTCGGGCACAAAAGATGTACGAAGAAGCGCTCGGCATTCAGCGCGACATCGGAGACAAAGACAGCGAAGCGAACACGCTCAACAGCATTGCGAACGTGTTGGCCGATAAGGGCGATCAAGCGGGAGCCAAAGCAAAATACGAAGAGGCGCTCGCGGCGTTTCGAGAGACTGGCAGTCAATTCGAGATTGCCATGACCATGAGCAACATCGGCGAGTTGTATCTTGATGAAGGTGATCTGCCAGAAGCAAAGAAAACGTTCGAACAGGCCTTGGAGATCAAACGCAACCTGCACAATCGGCACTCCGAGGCGTACACGCTTTCCGCGCTAGGCGATCTCCTGCTGTATGAAGGCGACGTCCCGGCAGCACGGAAAGCGTACGAAGACGCCCTCACGATAAGGACACAGCTGGGAGAAAAGGGAACGGCCGCCCAGGATTCGTTGTCGCTGGCGCGACTGGAGTTGGAAGATGAGCATCCGGACGAAGCTTTGGAGGATGCACGCAAAGTTGTGGCTGCTTTCCACACCCAGAACCAGGCCGACTATGAGGCGGCTGCTCACACGCTGACTGCGCGTTGCTTGCTGCAGTTGGGTAATCTTCCCGAAGCAAAGGCGGAAATCGAGCAGGCGGAAAAGATGGTGAAGACCGACGATCACGTGGCTCATCTTCCGGTAGCGATTGCCAGTGCGCGAATCGCGACAGCGTCCGGAAATCTGGCAACCGCTCGAACGACTCTCGACGAGACGCTGTCCGAGGCATCGAAAGCGAACCTGCTCTACTTTCAATACGACGCTCGTCTTGCCTTGAGTGAACTGGAAATCAAATCTGGCAAGCTGGCCGCCGGACGCGCACGATTGACGACATTGGCACGCGACGCCAAAGCTAAAGGGTTTCTGTTAATCGCCCGCAAGGCTGCCGCGGCATTGAAGGCGTAGCGTACCTTCCGCTAGGTCGCAGAAATCTCTTAGAGTTACGGGATTCCGATATCCCTCACTACGATTTCGTCATCGTAAGTTGTGCCGGACTCGCTCCAACCTACAGCAGGTCAACCTTCCATCACTATCGGTCACGGCCAGATCAGAAGGCGCGCCGCCTGGACACGCCGCCACGACGGAGCCGTTCCGTTAGCCGCTAGTGGAGGGTAATCCGCTACCAGAAGTAGGCTGCGTCCATCTTTGGTGAGCCGGGCTGGCCATCGATGATTTCGGTGCTGAGGATGAACTCCATGTTCTTTTTTCCCGCGGAAGCGCGCGCGGCGTTCATGATTTGACTGAGATGGTTTGGGTCGATCAGAAACTCTCCCGCCGCAATTGTGCCACCCCGGTCTACTCCGGCCGCGACGATCGCGATTTTTCCCGTGGTACTGTCAGTGAATCTCGCAATAATCGCGTAGTCCCGATAGTTATTGGTGGCTTGTTGCTTCGCTCGATCGATGTCCCATTCGATGCGGTCAGGAGCATTGGTGTCGGCGATCCAGAAGCGGGTCATATTCGCATTATTTGCGAAGTGAAAACGCAATGGTTTGGTCAATCGGAGCGTCCATGCGTTATCAAAAGCACCAACGAACACAGTCGGCCCATTACGCAAGTCTGCGACGCGGAAATTCAATCATCCTCAGCAAGTTTTGTCCTCACGATACCTGACAACGGAAAAGGGGAACTGTTAGAGCTCGAGTAAGGAAAACAGGCATCCGCCGTGACTCAGCAATGGCCCGTCTGCCTCAACCTCCCTAGATTCTCTTCGCGACGCGCATCCACTTCCCTTACTCTATTTCTCTTGACCCCGACGCTGGAAGCTTGTTGGATCCATCAGCGGCAGGTCGACCTTCATCGGCGGATGATCTGAAATACGGTCCTCGACTGAGCTATTCAGTTCGCGCATCGTCACCGGAAAATGCGGGGCGAACTGGCCGCTTTGTTCCATGCGTCGCGGATCGTTGACGAAGGGCTTGACGAGAATCCAATCTAGTTTGAACTGGCCCACCAGTCCCCCGTAGGTGCGGGCGAACGCGTAGGTAGGGATGAATCCCTTCCCACCTCGTTGATTGCTGTCGGCAAGCGTGTGACCCCTGGGCGGAAGCGTTCGGCTCGACTCGCCGCGAAAATCGAAAGCGCGGCCGTCGGCAAACCGGAATTTTTCAATCTTCTTGAAGAGTGGCTGCTCTCGGTTTTCCCACAGAATCGGAAGATGGAAGGCCGTCGGATCGTTGTAACCATGGAAGTAACGCACTGGAACGAGGGTGTATTGAAACAACCCAAGCGGGTTGAAGTGGGAGACCGCCTGGCCGATCCAAAATTTGTAATCGACAACACGCGTCATGATCTCATTGCGGATCGACGTCGGCGTGTTGTCGCGGCCGGTGGTGTTCAGATCTCCGGCGAGGACTAAAGGGTTCTTATCTGATTTCAAATCCTCCAACAACGCCTGCATCTGCCGCTGGCGGCACGCCGGAGTGCATTTGTTTTCCAAATGGGTTGCGACGATGGTGGCATGTCCGGTCGGCAGGTCAGGCACGGAAATCTCGGCGATCAACGCCATACGATTGCCCTGGCGTAGCTCGCGTTCGACTCGTTCGCGAAACAATCTGTGTGCGGACCATCGCTTCCCGTGCTCCAGATTGGAGATGGCTTTGTACTCTTCCCCGTACCAGTCGTAGCAAACGGGCAAGCGAAAGATGCGAGCACTTTCGATCGGATAGCGACTGAGGATGGCTGTGCCATGTAGACCGCGGTATCGCTGCCGGTCTACTTGCAAGTCTTGCTGCAGACGCTGATCCTGCTGCGCGTTGGCCAAATGCAATTGCTCGCTGTCGAGATCGAACACCGGATCGACCTCTACAAACTCCACTCCATACGAATAGTTCATGTGCAGGGCGGATGCCAGTTCTCGTGTTATATCGCGATACTCCGTTCGTTTCATTCCCCAGTCGGCTTCGTTCAGGACCAGAACGTCGATGCCTTGCAGCGTTCCAAGCTGCGACTCCACCGTTTCCCTTCGGCGAGAGCTGATGTCGGTTCTGGTCATGCGTAGAAAAGCGCCTGGATCGGAGAGTGCAGAACGGATTTCGTCAACATTGAGACCTCGTTCAATATTCCACAGGGCCACGCGAAAGACAGGGCCAAGGCCGTTCACGTTGGGGCGATGAGGCTGAATGTCGGTCGCAGTTTCGCTGTGTACGAAGGGTGTATTCAGCAGTGCGTTGAGCCGATCACCCAGAGCACCTTCCGGTTTGGCGGTCGAAGCGAGCGCGACCAGTTCTTCGAACGAGAGCAGTTCGGGCCCCTGAGATCGTTCCGCAGCAATACTCGGGGAGTGGGTGGAAGTTGACGTTTCCTGCGCGGAACATGGAGAAAACGCAATCCCCATGGCGAGGGCCCAGTGTATAGCGGTTCGTGGTAGAAGAGATTTCACTGGTGTACCCTCCAATATTCCCCCGAACCATCGTCTTCAAGCTTGTGCTCGCGCTTGTTTTCGCGATGGTTTAACCACGCCAGCCAAAGCTGCAAACCCAGACGGTGGATTGCGAATGCAAGGGCGACGAGAACGAGAAAAGCGACAAAATAAACCAGTAGATGAAAGATCAGTGTTGGAATCATAAAATCTCCTCGAATGACAATCGGCCTAGACTCATTAAATCCCTGGTTCTAATACTTCGCTTTTCGCCGTAATCAAGGCCTGTCCGGGAGTATTTCTTCCTAGCCATGCAAACATGCCGCGCACGATAAACACATTGAGCAGGATCGAAATCAACGATGCAGCGATCACTGTGCTGAAAACGTTCTCAGCCACCATCCCCGCAGACCGCGCGGCCTGCATCACTACGAATGAGAGCTCGCCAATCTGCGTCAACCCGGCAGCCACAAGAATTGCGGTCTTAAGCGGATAACGAAAGAGCCAGACGACCACGCTCCAGACCAGAAATTTGCCGCCGACAATGAGCAACAGCATGAGTCCAAGAAGTGGCAGGCTGTGCAATAGCACGGCAGGATTTATCAGCGTGCCGAGCGAAACGAAGAAGAGCGCCACGAAGGCATCTCGCAAAGGAACCAGTTGGGTGTGAGCATCATGAAGCTCTGGCAGGCTGCTGATGGATATACCGGCGAGAAATGCTCCCAGAGCAACGGAGAATCCGACTGCTTGGGCGAGCGCAGCCGTTCCGAGGCAAATGGCGATCGCAACCAGCAGCAGAAGTTCCGAGTTGCAGGTTGCCTTGACTCGCCGCAGAAAGGGGGGAATCACTTTTATGGCGAGATAGACCAGCGGAATCAACAAGAGGAGAGCCTTGCCGAGAACTGAGACTGCCGTCAGTAATCCTCCGCGCTGGGCGTTGCCCAACACCGGGATCACTACTGTCATGCAGATCACTGCGAGATCTTCCACGAGGGTGATGGCGATCATTACGCGTCCGTAGCTGGTGACCACTTTCCCCGTATCGCTCAACAGGCGCGCGAGTACCATGGTGCTTGCCACCGAAATTGCCGCTCCGATCGCAAACCCTTCGGTCGTGGTCCATCCGAAGAGCTTACCGGCACTGACTGCGACCCCCAGCATGATCAGAATCCCAATGGGGCCTCCGACAAGCGCAACCCATTTCACACGCATCAATTCCGGGACAGAAAACTCGACTCCAATCGAGAACATGAGCAGTACCACACCGACCTCGGCCAGCAATTCGAAGGTGTGCAGATCGGAAAGTTGTGGCCCCGGAGTAAACGGGCTGATCGCGATTCCTCCCAGGACAAAACCGATGATCAGAGGGAGCCGAAGTCGCCACGCCACCAGGCCACCAAGCACCGCCGCCACGAATACATAGGTCAGATCGCGAAAAAGTATGGGATTAGGCTCCATCTGAATATCCTTATTCCTTGAGTCGTAAACTTTGGATGAGATTGTATTAAGAAAGGCTCGTCCTGTTCGATCTTGCCGAACGGGCTATCGCGCGTCGTATGAAAGAGCTACCGCATCCGCTCCGGCAGGGAAATGAAGTTTCCCAGAAGTGTCGTTCGCGGCCAACCACACGGCCTCGGCCACATCGCTTTCCTTGGTAGTCAAAGCCGGTCGCGTAAACTCTGCGAAAATTGGAGCGGCGAAGTCGGCATAGGCCTTCGGAATGAGGTCTTCAACGCGAACCTCCGTGTTCTGCGTGAACCTCGTCGTCGGCGCGTAGCCGGGTTCGACCAGCTTCGCATGAATGTTGAAATGCCCAAGCTCGTGAGCCAGCGAAGCGGTGAAGCCTAAGATGGCCTGCTTGCTCGCGGTATAGGCTGCCGCCAACGGGAAGGGTGCCAAGGTCGTAGTGGACGTGACATTGACAATCACTCCGGATCGCCGCTCGCGCATCTGCGGGATCACCGCCTGGGTCATCGCCATCACGCCGAAGGTGTTGGTCTCGAAGACCTTGCGAATGTGCGACAGCGGCGTCACTTCGAAAGCACCGACGACACCGATGCCGGCATTGTTGACGAGGACATCAATCGGACCGGCCGTTTTGATGGCCGCCGCGATGCTCTTTTCATCCGTCACGTCCAACGGGAGGACACGCAGCGACTGGGTGCGCCGCAAAGCGTCTTCGCAGGGCCTCCGCATGGTAGCGATGACGTTCCAGTCTTTCGAGAGGAAATAGCGAGCCGATTCAAGGCCGTAGCCTGAGGAGCAGCCGGTAATCAGTATGGTTTTCATAAGTACATCTCCTTTGCTGTTGTCTAGCCCTTTGAGCATCCTTCGAAAAAGGCCCGCCCCGCTCAATCGTCGCCGGACGGGCCGTTCGGCGAACATCAGA
Source organism: uncultured Acidobacteriaceae bacterium (assembly GCA_963846085.1). Taxonomy (GTDB): domain Bacteria; phylum Acidobacteriota; class Terriglobia; order Terriglobales; family Acidobacteriaceae; genus Acidiflorens. The sequence goes on from CAWJUN010000002.1 coordinate 878,696, forward strand.
TCAAGCGAGCCCGTCGAATGGACCACAATCCGAGCGACATTGCGATTGCCAATGTGCCTATCAATCCCACCAGGGGAAGCGAACTACCCGTTTCTGGCAGCATTTCTGCAGGCTGTTCTGCACTGGCCAGCGTGACTTGCGGCTGGCTAGGTGGGAGAAACAGCAGAAAACCGGTCGAGCGCGGCGTGCTAATCTGCGGCGTCTTGCCGAAAGCCATCTTGTTGCTCTCAACAATGGTGTGCTCCTCATCGGTAACGATCGTCGCTTTGACTTTCATTCCCTTCTTGAGATCGAACACGGTCTTTTCTTTGCCATCGATTGTGAACTTGGCATCGTTCGGGACGTTGAAGATCTGATTCGTGTTGTCGGGCAAAGTCAGAATCAGCGAGCTGGGTGCCTTCGCGTGCCAAACCTTTCCCTCGATCGTTCGGACAGAGCTGACATAACGCGGCGTGGTCGTTGTGGTGATGGTTTGATTCAGCTTCGTTCCAGGTACGAGTTCGTGCACACTGATCTCTTTCCCATCGATCGCGAATTTGTCGCTGTCAGGCACAACCAGGTGCTCGACGCGGCCGTTTTCCAGTTTGAGCACCAGATCGTTGCCTTCCACGTACACGACTTCCGCATTCTTCACCTGAGTGTCGAATGAAGGTTGTCCATGGGCGATGATCGTAACCGTTGAGTCCTGCGCCGCGGCCGTTCCGAAGGCCACCAGGGCCAACACGATCGCGCCGAATCCCTTGTTCATGAAGGATGCTTTCTTGAAGAGGTTCATCTGTTTTCTCCTTTTTAAATTATTTACAGTTGCAGGCGCCCCGAGATTCGAGTTCTCTGATTCGCCGCCGTTCTCTGGTGAGAGAGAAGCCGTTACGATGTAGCGTTGCGGTGCGCTCCCGACAAAATAGAACGGGTAGCAAGCGACGAGCGTGAGTGAAGGAACGGATGTCGGCCGCAGCACTTCCACCTGGCGCGGCGAGACAATCTGGATCTGATCGACGATGTAAGTGTCCGTTCCCTTCAGCATCTTCAACTCGATGGTGTCCCCAACGCGTACATCTTTAAGTCCACGAAAAAATCCGTCCCGATGGCCGGCGATGCCGATGTTGCCGGGCTCGCCGGGGCGGGATGTACCCGCAATCCGTCCAACTGCGTGATTCAAAGTAAAATCGTCGGTGCCGTCGAAAAGCGGGGCCTCAAGAAAAATCTTGGGAATCCGCAGCACCGCCAGTGGAGTTCCAACCGATTTAAGTTCAGGACGTTTGCCAATGTTCTGTTCGTAGGCGCGGACCCGGTGTTCGCCCCAAAGCCTGAAGTCGACACTTGGCGGTTCCAGATGCTCGGAAGAACCACCGTTCAGATTCGACCTGAGATTCCCCAGCTCACTTTCTATGTCTGGCCTGACCAGCGCCTTGTCTGCAGCAAAGGTCTTGAGTGCAGCGCGAGACGTGAGCCAACTTTCCAGGCGGGCTGCACCGTAAAAACCGATCAGAGCCAATCCTGACACGAGCAGAACTCGCTCGATCCACATCAGCGCCTTTCGCTTGCGACTTGGGTTCGTAGCGGGGCGTTCCGGGACTTCGTCCCCGCCATAGGCCGACTTTTGACATCTCGACATGAGTGCATACTCCTGACAGCGATTCCCGGCTTACACCGCGGATAGTTGAAGTTCTTTGGTGGCGCCGGGGTGGCCGAGTTTCGCTCGCAGAGATTGCCGCAAGGCGGCCCTTGCGTGAAAGATCCGTGACTTGGCGGCCGGGACAGAGAGTCCCATGCTGCCCGCTACTTCTTTGGCGGATCGTTCTTCCAGAGCTCGGAGTTCGAGAGCCCGGCGGATTGAAGGCCGTAGTGTCGTGATCGCTGATCTGACAATCGTCTGCTGTTCCAGATCCGCGTATTGCGCCTCGGGGCTCGGCGCCCGGTCGGCAAGAATTAACTCGCGAACTTCGGCGCCAGCGGTTTCCGTATTATCGATCGAAACCTGTGTGGCGCCGGCCCGCTTGCGAAGGATCAATAGCGCTGAATTAATCGCGATCCGTGTCAGCCAGGTCGCGATAGTGGACCGCCCGTCAAAATCGTGCAGGTGAACATGGGCCCGCAGGAACGAGTCCTGCAGCGCATCCTCGGCGTCCTCAGGATTGTTCGTAATTCGCCGCGTGATGCGAAGAATCTGCTTGGCATGAGTTCGCCAAATCTCTTCAATGGCTGCAGAGTGCGGAATCGTGTGTCCCGAACCATTCGTGTCGATTTCAGTAGCAGATCTATTGCTGCTCAAAGAATCTCGTTTGTCGGCTTCGAACTTCTGTTTGCAATTCATGGAAACCTCGCACGTCGTCGTGATCTTCATTCGCTCACGTCAGACGCGATGAGAAGATGCAATCGCCGAGCCAGCTTCATTTGCTGAATCGGCACGACTTACACCAACGAAATACGCTGAACGCCACAGAAATGCTGAAGGATCAGAATTGCTGAAGTGCTCACCGAGGAGCGGGGTCGATTGTCGAAGTGAGGATCGCACGTAGACAAAACTGAATGAGCAGGTCAGGAGAAGAGAATCCAAGAAAAAGACGGGTCTCTTCAGAGTTAAAGTGCTGCCACTCTGAAGAAACCCTCTGGAACGGAACATTATCGAGCAGCCACCCAGACACTGTCCGCCGAGTCGAGTTCGATACCCGCAACTTCGGTGGTCAGCTTTACATACTGCAGTCCTGGTTTCTTGCCAGGCATAGCGTTGAATTCGAGGCGATAACGGTTGTCGAGGCTACTTTGCAAACGGTCCAGGTATGGCCGAAAGCCGACAGGTTGGCCAACGCCCAAGAAAAAGGACTCGCCACCTGTCTCATCTGCGAGCTTTGCCATGGCGTTCTGGCCATTCGTGACCTGCCAGAAATCGCTTCCACGCCATCCAACTCCGCGTGTATAGACGCTGTGGATGATCGTTCCCGTACGCTGAGCAACCGTGCTGGCTGCACTGACGTCAGGGCTGATGGGACCAAGGCCCCTACGGTGTGGCCAGCCATGAAGTCGATCGATGCCGTCCGTGATCATCACGATCTCGCGCCGGTTCGAGTTTTCGGGCCATCGCTTCATCAGATCGATCGCCGACAGGTACGGGCTGCCATAGACTCCGGGCGATCCCAGAGGAGTCCGCAGAGCGTTTGCTGCCTGCCGGTGATCGGTTGTCAGGTCCTGCGCAACTTGAACAGTGCCATTGCGCATGTATCCCACGCCCACCGACGTCGTCTTGGGCAACAAATTGATAAAATCGCGCACGTCGCCGAACTGAGAACTCACGCTCGTCCGGGCGCCATCGTCGATCAGTATGAACAGATCGAGCGGGTCGCGATCACTGCTGATCGGAGTCCACCTCGTGACCTGCAACCGGTCTTTTCCTTGCCTGACGATGATGTCTTCACGATTGACTTCCGGCATGCGTTTGTTCTTACCGAGCACGCGAACCCTGACTGTCATCTGCACGGGACTGGCTGTTGTTGAACCGCCATCCTGAGCCTGCATGGGAAGCAGGCTAAGGACAACAAACAAGAACATTGAGATTCTGTGCATCAAATTCTTCCGCATCACTTCCTCCTAACGCAAGTTGCATTCGGCCATCCGCCGATTCCGATTGAGTTGCAGGCGAACGGCCACTGCGCAGCATTGAAAGGAGAAGAGTTAGAGCGACGAAAGATGCTGAAGTCTCCGGCAATGCCGAAACATCAGAAAACGAAACCAGAAATTTAAGAGCGTCCGGAACGCATGGGGCGGTGCTCGTGCTTGCCGAACCGCTCCTGGGTGTTCGAATACCTTCTGGCGGAGGAATCTTGATCTGGGTTCTTGCGGCGACTTACCCACGAAAACCACGCAATCAACCCCAGCTGGTTGAGGATGAACATTAGGGCCACAAGAGACACGACAGCTACTGCGCACTCAATTACGTTATTCGACATCGAAGTCACCGGTGTTGAATTGAGGCATGGCAAGCATTCCGTTGCGCCGCGACTTAAAGCGCAGTTTGTTGATTTGCAGGCTTGCGATCTTTGAGTCCAAGGTCTGACGCGGAATTCCCAGCTTCGCGGCAGCCCCCGACGGCCCCGAAATGCGCCCTTCACTCTCCGAGAGTGCCGCTTCGATCATTTCCCGCTCACGCTCTGCAATGGAGTTGACCAGTGGAGCCGTCGTCCGCGGCCGCCGAAGTTCCCGTTTCACCCACCCCCCGTCGATCGAGAAGACATCGCCCTCAGCCAAAATGACGGATCTTTCGATAACATTCTGCAGTTCGCGAATGTTGCCTGGCCAATCGTAGGCTTGCAGCATTTCAATCGTATTCATCTGGATCGTGCGAAAAGCTTTGCCCACTCTCTTGGCGAAACGTTCGATCAGATGCTTCGCCAGCAGCGGGATATCGTCCAGTCGTTCTCTTAAGGCAGGCACATAAATCGGAAAGACATTCAACCTGTAATACATGTCCGAGCGAAACGTGCGATCCGCCACGGCCGCTTCTAAATCGCGGTTCGTGGCCGCGACGATGCGAACATCCACGGAGATAGGCTGGCTACTCCCAACGCGTTCGAATTCTCTTTCCTGAATCACGCGGAGGAGCGTGATCTGGGTTTCCATGGGCAACTCGCCGATCTCATCGAGAAAGATCGTTCCCCCGTTGGCCGCCTCAAAGCGGCCCTGCCGCCGCTGCAGCGCTCCGGTAAACGCCCCTCGTTCGTGTCCAAATAACTCTGACGCGATCAAGGAAGGTGGAATTGCCGCGCAGTTCACTCGGATAAACGGGCGTGACGAACGGTTGGAGAGTCGGTGAATTTCACGTGCGATCAGTTCTTTCCCCGTGCCCGTTTCCCCCAGAATCAGAACCGTGGAGTCTGTCGGGGCGACGAGCTTTACTTGTTGCAGCACCGACTCCAGTTGCTCGCTTTCCCCCACAATTTCGTTCGTGGCGTCCGCACGAGATTGCGCCAGTCGAGCGAGACTGAAACTCGCTGTGGTTTCGTCAGTCGTCCTTAACGTATACGCAGAAGCCATAGCTAACTCCCTTTCAGGGTTGGTTGTTGGCGCTATCTTGTTCCAGCGCCCTACGAATTTCTTTTAGCAATGCATCGCTCCGAACCGGCTTATAGAGAAAAGCGGTGGCTCCGGCTCGCATCAGCGAGTCGCGAAGCGTCGCATCACCGTGGGCAGTTACAAAAACGATAGGGAGGCGGCCGTTCGTCTTGCTCAGTTGCTTTTGCAACTCGATCCCGCTCATGCCCGGCAGGCGCACGTCGAGCACGAGGCAGGATGTGGCATCGCAGTCGTCACAGGCAAGAAATTCCTCAGCTGAGGCAAACGTTCTGGGGGAAAAGCCGGCCGCCTTCATCACGCTTGCCAGCGCTTCGCGCAAAGGCGCGTCATCGTCGACGATGGCGATGATCTCGGTCTTGGTTACAGGCTCATCCACTTCAGTTCACCCAGTCTGTGGCGCATTGGATTGGCCACGAGGATGAGACTACCAATCGGGCAACTTGAAAACTATCCTGCTTTGTCTTGAATCATCTCCTGCTTTAGGAGGAGGCCGATCCTTACTTTCGAGTGGGGGCCTTGCGCTTTTCAGCCATGCGGACCAGGTGGGCAAGAGAGTCTGCGTGGGTCTTTTCCATTACGTGGGCCCGGTGAGTCTTTACGGTAAGTTCGCTCATACCAAGTTGGTCGGCAATCTGCTTATTGAGGAGACCCTCCACGACCAGGTCAAGCACCTCCTTTTCGCGAGGCGTGAGGGACTCGAAGCGCGCACGGATTTCGTTTGCTTCCAGGCGTTCTTGACGAAGCGCTCGATCGCTGGCCAGTGCCTTCTGAATTGCATCGAGCAGATCCTGGCCGCGCACGGGCTTGGTCAGGAACTCATGCGCCCCGTCCTTCATCGCTCGCACTGACATCGGGATGTCGCCATGGCCGGTAATAAAAATGATCGGAATTGGAATACCGTCATCCCTCAACTTCAATTGCAGATCGAGACCGCTGAGACCCGGCATTCTCACATCTAGAACCAGACAGGCTGTTGCGTCTGGACGCTTCGCCCCTAAGAAGTCCTGAGCTGAAGCGAATGTCTCCACATGGAGACCTACGGATCTGATCAAGCTCTGGAGTCCGTCGCGAATCATGCGATCGTCATCGATGACAAAGACAATTGGATCGTGATCTTTCATGCACTCATCCTGTCCTCGCGCGGCAGGGTGAACTGAAATGTTGCTCCCCCCGAGCCGTTGGACTCTGCCCATAGTCGCCCGCGATGAGCTTCAATAATCGAGCGGCTGATCGAGAGTCCCATGCCCATTCCCTTTGACCGAGTCGTAAAGAAGGGTTCGAACAACCGTTTCTTCACTTCCTCCGTCAGACCGATGCCAGAATCCTGGACCAAAACCCGAACGTGTCCGTTACTTTGTGTTTCCGACCGAAGTGTCAGGGTTTTTGGTCGATCGGCAATTGTTGTCATCGCATCAATTCCGTTCATCACCAAGTTCAGAATCACTTGTTGCAGTTGAATGGTGTCGCCGAGCACGATGGGTGAGTCTGGCGAGAGTTCGAGTTCGATCGCCACCTGGTTTCTCGCCGCCTGCCCTTCGGCGAGAATGGCGGTCTGTTCTATGACGCGGTTAACCTGAACCCGTGACTTCTCGGGTGTTGCTTTGGTGATCAGTGAGCGAATGCGCGCAATCACATCTGACGCCCGAGTGGCGCCCTCGGTAGCTCGCTCCGCGGCGGCTCGTGCCTCCGCAAGATCCGGACGTTCGCGAGAAAGCCATGCCACACAGGCATCCGCATTTGCCACCACGGCAGCGAGCGGTTGGTTCACTTCATGCGCGATCGACGCCGTCAGTTCGCCAATGGTCGTGATTCTTGCTGCACGAGCCAATTCCGCTCGGGTAGCCTGAAGCGTCTCCTCGGTGCGCCTCTGCTCGTCCATTTGTTTTAAGAGTGCTTCGTTTGCGTTCTTCAGCTCAACGGTTCGTTCCGCGACCCTCACTTCAAGTTCATCGCGAGCCTGCCTCAACGCATCTTCAGTGCGTCTACGCCATGAAATCAATTGAGCCGCGCCCACTTCGCAAGCGACGAACGTTACAAAGTAGGGCAAATCGCTGGGCGATACGGCAAGACTGTGGAGGGGCGGCGTGAAGTAGTACATCACGGCCAGTGTGCTGCAAACAACAGAAAGCCAGCCGGGTCCTGTTCGACCAAACCAGGTGCTAAGAATCACAGCAACGGAGAAGAAAAACCAAAATGGATTGCCAAAGGAATTTTGCAATGCCAGGGAGATCAAGAGCGCAAGTGCCACCCAGACGATCGCGAGAACGTAGCGCGCAACCGCTTGCACCCGAGATGGCGCATTGCCTTTTCTCCCCATGAGTTCGTCAGCTCCCCCACAAAAAACTTGGGTTCTATATTACGCTTACGGTTATTCGAGCAACACACTACTCGTGGGTTCACTAGCGATTGAGCATGAAGTTTTTCCATTTGCGTAAACGAGTGGCCAACTGAACCCTACGTCAGTTGTTCTGGAGCTGGTAAATCGTTGATGAAAATTATTCAGACCGGAAGCGCAAGTACGGAGTGCACCCAGCGCGGTGATGCACATTCTCTTTTACGTTATTGATTATTAAAGAGTGGTGAGCGCGGAAGGAATCGAACCTTCAACCTACTGATTAAGAGTCAGTTGCTCTGCCAATTGAGCTACGCGCCCCTGCTGACGCAAGGTGAGAACGAAACTGAATTATATCATCTTGTTTGCGCGGCTAGATTCCACGCAGTCGACATCACCAGCGACGTCTTGGGCAGGTTCGGGAAAAATATCCATCGAGCAGAAGCTCACTCATGTACATGTAAATGATCGTTCACCTTGAGCAGTCGTGGGCTCGACGATTCGCGAGCAGGACGTCATCGCCGGTATTCAAATCCGTCCGAAAGGCTCCCCGCGGTTATGCTGAGGCGGCTTCGCTGGTTTGCTCTCCGACGGTGGACGAAGAACTCGCAGCGGTCTCGCGAACCGGCGGCTTGCGAATTGGAATAACCTCGGCTTGCGAGGGCATTCGCCTCTCGATTTGCCCGATCACCAGCCGATCGGCTCCGCCGGCTACCGACAGCGATACAAATCGGTTCTCGCTCCACAAACGCTCGATCAGTTGACGTTGCCAAGGGCGCAATACCTGCTGCGGCAACGAGACGAAGTTTCGGAAGATCCAAATCAGGCACGCGCGCTGAATCAGAGTTGGTTGTACGTATCGCGGTCCGATCGGCGTGTCCACTTGTAGAACGCCGTCGATAAGTTTTTCAATCCACATGATCGGGTCCATCTTGAGCGGAAGGCAATTCCGCCAAGCTCTGAGGCGGGCAATTATTGCACCATACACGGGCATTGGGAAGTGATCTTTTCGTTTGTGAACAAATTATTTGCGCACAACACACCCGAGCCCACCTTCCCAAAAACTCCAAACGGCTGACGAATAAAGAGAAGTTCGCCGACCATCCCGATGGGCGCCCGCCGATCCGCCTCAGCTGATCTCCGGCAACAACGCAATGCGATCCAGAGTGGCGGCAATCCCCATGCTCTTGCCCGCGGACTCTTCAACGCGCACCACCGATGCCTCGCACAGCGTCCAACCGCCCGGCCCAAGCCCCATCCCCGGCGGCAGCATGATCACCAGTTCGAGCTTCGAACCAGCCCTCATTTTTGAATCGGAGTAGAGAAAGATTCCGGTGGAACTCAAATCCCGGGTCAAGCCCTCGTGCTCCGCCCCATTATGCCGAACCTTCACTGGAACCCGCACCGGTACACGTCGTAGCGCCCGTCGTTCAGGGCTCGAAGCCTTGTCACTCATATGGAGAGCAGTGTAACGCAGTTCCATCGACACAGTAAAAAGCTCCTCCCAGATACACGTGGGAGGAGCCGGGGAAGAAACTGTAGAGTCTACGCTAGAAAATCAACTTGAGTGAAAACTGCGTTCCTCGCGGACCACCTCCGCCGAGGAAAGGATTACCAATCCCGACGTCGCCCGTAGCCTCCAGCGGTAAGAACGAGGTGCCAGCCGCCGGGTTCGTTATCGCGCCGCGGCCGTTGGCGTCGAGCCCGTTGGTCGCCGGATCCGTAATGAAGTTTGGCAGATTCGGATTAGCGAAGTTGGGGTGATTGAGAATATTAAAGAAATCGACGTTGAATTGAAGATTGACACGCTCGGTTAGAGCAGTTCGCTTAAAGATGCTGAAATTGAGCTCTTTGAACGCAGGACCACGCAAGCTGTTTCGCCCCATGTCCCCAAAGTGTCGAGTTCCGGCTCCACAGTTACTGTCGCCCGATGTCGAATTTGCGGTCGTGTTCCCAAAAGTGCAGGGAACCTGGAAACTCGAAAGATCGATACTAAAAGGTCCACTGCCGTAACGTATTGGACCGACGACATCGGGTCGATCAAATCCCTCACCCGAACCCGAGTAATCCCCTTCAAAGTTGTAGTTGAGTTGGAAAGGCTGCCCATCCTGCAGGTTCAACACTCCGTTGAATCCCCATCCGTTTTTAAGCTTCGCCATGCTTCCGTTCATCTTTGGTAGTTCATAACCGAAATTCCAGTCGAAGCGACGTCGAATATCGAAGTTGGAGTTTCCCCGCTCGAGGTTCGCAGCAAGGCTGTTATTCGGTTGTGAGGCATTCGGAATGAAATCCTCACTATCGCTTGCATTGTCGATCGAGTGCGACCATACGAAGTTTACCGCCGACGTTACACCATGCCAGGCGTTGATGTGCAAACTCGTTTGCAACGCATGGTAGGTTGAGCTTGCCGAAGACTCCTCCTGGTTGATGTAAAAGTAATTGCTAAACGGCCGAGCAACGTTGAAGTTCACTCCGTCGGGACCGTCAAAGCCGGCAATCGGACAGTTCGGAGCAACGAGTCCGAAACACTGTCCGCCTGGCGCCGTTGATGTATCGAAAGCCGTAATCTGCGCTTGACTCGGCTGGTTAATGTCGCGGAAGCGGAACAGCTTTGTGCCCCTCGCACCAACATATCCGACCTGCACAAAAGCCTTGCCGAACTGCCGCTCAACGTTGAGGTTGAAATTCTGCGTATACGGCGTCCGTATATTTCTGTCAGTTCCGAAAAAGTCCCCAAGGCCAGAGAAGTCCGAATACACCGGCGTGTTAGCTGCTAACGGTCCCGAATTCACGCCCGCCGAACTGATTGCTCCTGGGCCGAAACCCGTGTATGCGGGGCCCGGGCAAAACGCACAGTTATAGGGGGCATGACCAAGAAAAATGTCTTGGGCGAAAGCGTCGTAGAACAGCCCCCAGCCGCCGCGCACTACCGTGCGCCCTTTGCCGGTCACGTCGTAAGCGAAACCCAGGCGCGGGGCAAAGTTGTTGAGGTCTTTGTTGTAGAGTTGCCCTGCGGGCACGACAGCATCTGACGTCGGGTCGAATTGGTAAAAAAGATTGTTCTTTTCGCCGACAACTCCGAAGTAATCCCAACGCATGCCATAGGTGAGCGTCAGACGAGGGTTCAACCGGAAGCTATCTTGCACGTACAGTCCGTGGCTGTTTTCAAAGGAGTGTCGCTTGCTGTCTCCCTCCGTTATCTTGCCGCCATCCGGTAAACCTTGAAGGAACGACGACAGGTCCGGGAAACTCAGCTTGCCACGGAATGTGTTATCTTGCACCAGCGCAATCGTAGTCCGCCGGAACTCGTAACCGAACTTGATGTCGTGTTTTCCCGATTTCCACGAATAGTTGTCGATGAAATGCCAGTTCGAGTCGACGCGCGAGCGGGGAACCGAGTTCGTCGCACCGATGACTGAGAAGTTGGCGGTCGAGATCTTCGGCAGGCCATAATCGAATGGTGAGGTAACACCCGTATCCAGCCCGATCGAAGCAGGATTAAAGTTCTTGTCTTGCGGGAAGAAGCCCTCCACGAACCGGTTCCATCCCAGTCGAGCTTCATTCACCTGCTGCGAGTTCACAACTTTCACCCACGAGAGCGAGACCAACTGCACCCGCGTCGGTGTTGTGGTGTTGAAGCCTGGCAGAAGGCCTCCGGCCAATTGTGCGAACGGGAAACTCTGATTGCTGTTCCCAAAATAATAGCGGCCCGTCAGCAGGTTGCTGGTATTGAAATTGTGGTCGACTTTGCCGATAAAGCTATCCACACTGTTGTTGAACAAAGTTGAGAGCGCAAGATTGGGCCCGTCCACGCAGTTCAGGTCATTCCCCGACCCCGGTAGACTCGCAACAAAGCCAGGGTCTGCAATATTCGGAGTTGGCCACGGATTGCGCGCTAGCAAGGCTGCGATGACTGAATCGGGCGGGCCATTTACCGCCTCATCCGCCGCAATCTGCCTCGGATCAGGCACACAACTCTGTCCCGATTGAGCTCCCGACTCCCGCTGTCCCTCGTAGTCCGCATAGAAGAAAGTCCGATCATGGAGGATCGGTCCCCCCAGCGATCCGCCGAACTGATTGTTGTGGAACGGATCTTGCGATCCTGCCGTGTTAAAGAAATTGCGGGCGCCGCCGATCGAACTCGTGCGGTTAAATTCCAGCGCCGAACCGTGCAACTGATTCGTTCCGCTCTTGGTCACAATATTGATCACAGCGCCAGAGTTTCTTCCATACTCTGCTCCGTAGTTCGAGATCACATTCAACTCCGCGATCGCATCGATGGGAAGAATCGTCGCCGGGTCTCCGAACACGCCCGCCTCATTGATCGCCGGGTCGTTGCGGAATCCGTCGTTCATATCGGTCCCGTCGAGCAGGAAATTGTTAGCGCGGCCGCGCGAGCCATTCATCGAAAATGTTCCGAACGATCCGGGCGAATCCGAAATCTGATCTGGAGAACCCGCTACGCCGGGGTTGAGATAAATCAGCTTTGTGTAGTCGCGCCCGTTGACCGGCAGGTTTTCGATTGTCTTGGACGTAATGGTGCCACTGATTTCAGCCGATGTCGTTTCGAGCTGTGTGAGTTCCTCGCCTTGCACCTCGACGCGTTCCGACACTTGCCCCGTCTTAAAAGCGACGTCAACCCTGCGCTCCGTAGCGACATCGACTGCGACGTTGTTGACCACCGCGGTTTGGAACCCAGTGAGCGTCACCGTGACCGAGTACGTCCCAATCGGCAACTCCGGTACCGCATAACTTCCATCCGCGCTGGTTGTCGTCGTTCGCTCCATGCCCGTTGCCACATTGTGAATTTTTACCGTGGCTCCCGCGACCACGGCTCCGGACGGGTCCGTCACCGAACCAAGGATGGTGCCACGAAAGGTTTGGCCGAGCAGCGTTGCCGTCGTAAACAAAACCACCGTCACTAAGAAGCGCAGCTTCATTCCGAATTCTCCTTGTTTCGTCGTTTCGTCGAGCGCACGTGATTCGTCGTCGGCCGGGTCGAAAGCCGACGCGTACTTCGCAAACTGCAAATAGGCTTCCACTTAAGAGTTGCGGAATTATAAACGAGCGGGCTCAAAACAACAGTGACGAACGTATTGAAAGACCGAATGGGAGTTATTACAAGAGGCGATCTATGAATTCGCAGATTTCGATCTATGGAAGGTAGGATTGCAACAGGGACTGGCGGGAATTTTCTGGATGTATTCGAAGTATCGATGCGCTAGAAGTAGCTCTCAGAAGCTGAACGCCACGCCGCCGCGCACCGAGCGCGCCGCTTGTACCAAATACACCGTGTGCCCGTCGCTTCCCATCACTGGCACATAGCCCTGGGCGAGTAGATTGCGAACGTCCAGCAGAACTTCCATGTGTCCCGCAAGAAAGCTCGCTGGAATCGGCTGCCGCAGGCACACATTCAGATAAGGATCAGCCTGCCCCGCCGAGGTGTTGAACTCGTCCACCGGCGTCAGCGTTCTTGCGCCCGCATAACGGTAAGAGGCGACCCATCGCGTTTTCGTTTTCGGCACCGATCCGCTGAACTTCGCCGCTAGAGCCTGCCGGCGTTCGCTGTGGATGTAATCCCGCGCATCCTGTAGTTGAATGTCGGCGCGGGTTAGATCGAGCACGCCTCCATACGAATAATCGAGAGTTGCCGTCAGATCCGAAGCCAGCTTCCGCTGCAACACAACTCGCATGCCGCGCGTTGTGAAATCGTTCCCCTGATAGCTGAACGTGCCCGAGTACATATCGGGCAGAACCTCGCCCAACTCGGTCGTCAGGTCGCCCACGCCTGTGAGCATCGGGTCCGCAATGCCGTCCGAGAAAAACGCCACCTGCATGTTCGTCTTGCCCACACGCTGCGAGAGCGATACTTCCTGATGACGCGCTTTCTCGACCGCCGGAGAGTAATCCGTAATGCTCATGCGTGGCGCAGTCTCGCTCAAGTCGGCGGAAACAGAATCAAAGCGGCTGTCGTCTTCACCCAGCCGTCCGGCAACACCCAGGCTCGGAACCGAACTCGTATATTGATACTCCACCACCGTGCTCGGCGTCAGGTGCAGATCCACCGATCCGAACGGCCGGAACGCGTGCACATGCCCCATAAACTGGATCGTCTGCAATTCGCTGCCAAACTTCATCTCCAACTTGTCGCCAATCACTACGCGGTCCGAGCTCGTTACCGACAGAGCCTGCAAGGAAGCGCCCGGAATCGTATCCGGCGAATTCAGTCGCAGCGCCGTGATCGCCATCGAAGGCTCAAACATCCCGTTATAGCGATTGGTATAGGTTGTTCGCAGCACCGCCGTCGGTACGCCTTCGCCGTCGGAGTCATAGCCGATATTGCCGTTGAACCGAACCGTGCCCGTCGAAAGAAGCGACCGTTCCACCGCGAAACCAGCCGTCATGTCGGACGAGCTTCCAAAACCCTGACCCGGCGATCCTGCCAGCAAACTCACACTGCCGCGCACGTCATCGTTACTCTGTTCAACCACAGTCGTGCCATCCGGAAGGACGCGCAGAATAGGGCGGTTCGCTACCGAACGCAGCGTCCACTTCCAGTCATCGTCGTCCACCGGAGTTCGCAAGGGAACCAACTGGATCGCTTCAAACAAAGTCGTCAGCGTGACGTTGACCATCGCCTTGGTTCCAGGACGGATGCCAACTTTTTCGCGCAGGGAAGGCAAGAAGGAAGGGGCACTTACTTTGACGCTATACGTTCCAGGGAGCAGTCGCGCGACCGAATAGAACCCGCGATCGTCGGTGTAAACCTTCAGAGCCTGGACGGCCGATCCCACGGCAGAGCCGAGAATTTCGACCACTGCGCCCATCTGCGGTGCCCCGCCATTGTCACGAACATATCCCGAGATCGCTCCGGACGCAGAGGCACACCATGCCGGCAGCGTAACCGTCGTGGTCACGACGGCAACAGCTACGATGAACCCGAGCTTTCGTAACATCTCGCCCACCACCTCTGGGAATCCAGGCCAATGCAGTTTATTCGACAGCAAAAGTCGCCGTCGGACCAACCGTCTGCTTGGAAAGGTTGTCGGTCACTTTAATTTCGATCTTATAAATACCCGGCTGCAAATTCGACGCGGAAAGAGTCTTCTCCAGCGTCACCTGATCACCGACATTCCCCATCGTGTCGGTCGATTCGACGGTGTGGATCACAGCCTTGTTGTTCGCGTCCGTGACATTGTACTCGATTGTGGCCGATGGTTTGTGAGTTTTGTCGTCCACACTGAGATTGTAGGCCTGCATCCAGAAATTCAGCTTCTGGTTGCGCTTGAAAGAAATCGGCTTGCCGTCCGATGGCGCAACTCGCGGCCGCACCTTCGTCGTCCCGATCACAAAATTGCCCGTGCCCACATTCTTTGTAGCCACCGGCTCCATCTGATCGGCGATGATCAACGTCGAGTTGCTCAATTTGTCTTCACTGAAATCTGGAATCACAATCGCGTGGCTCCAGCTTCCCGTGCGATCGCCGTTCACATCTTTTACCACGACATCAAGTCGGTAGCGATTCTGGCTGATGCGCAGCGGCAGCGCCTTCCAGTACACGGAAGAATTCTCCGCTGTCTTTGGCAGCAGTTCCACCGGCACGTCGACCTGCACCGTGTCTTCAAACGTCTGGACAATCTTGCCCGTCAGCGTCGTCACGCGCCCGAAAATATTGACCGTACCCCGCTCCACGCCGTCCTTGTTCTGGAAGGTCACGTCGCGATTCTTGATCTGAATCGTGACCGGAACGAGCACCGTGTCGCTCGTGACTTTCACAAAATCCGCCCGCACATCGAACGGCATTAGGTTGACGCTGATCTTATGGCTGACGACTTCTTCCAGATCCTTGAACTTCACCGCCGGAGCCGCCTGCAACTTGGCGAACTGTTCCAGTCGATCAAATTCCTTGGTCTGCAAATCGTTGTTGAAAGGAGACTGCCCCAACTGCTCGATGCCGTTGCCACCCGTAAACCGGCTCGCCTTGCTCGTCATGCCCATCTGCTCGTATAACGTTAGACCAGCATTCGGTGTATATTTCAGAGCGTCTTTTTCGGATCGGTCCATCGTCATGTGATAGTCGCCGCACATACATGTGTCGACGAATTCAATCATGACTTCCTGCCCAATGCCCTCAATGTAGCGATAGCGCCACGTTTCAAACGGGAAGGTCGACGTTTCGCCGCCGCCCTCTTCCATAGGACGCTCGTAGCTTCCGCCCGAAGGATGCGAGTCGATTTCATCCGCCGGCCCAAACACGATGTACATCCGGCCGCGATCACTCTTCCATCCCGGGATGCCCGCCGCATAATGCTCGTTGGCGTAGGCGATGCGGCGATAATGCTCTTCCTTGAACTCGTTTTCTTCCGTATCCGGCGTTGGATCGCGGCGTTGCCAGAAAGCTTCGATAAACTGGTCGCGCTCTTCGTCGTTCGAGAGCACCATGAACGCCGACCGTTCCTGGTCGGTGATAATCCAGCGCACGTCCTCGTCCAGCCACTTGCGGTAGGTCTTGCTTAACTCGATCTTGAGGGCCTTGGCATTCTTTTGCCGCTGCTTTTCTGGAATCTGCCGCTTGAGAGGATCGACCTGGCTCCCCTGGGCTGGAGTCGCCGCGGCAGCATCATCTGCTCCCTTAACGTCTTTCTCTTGTGCCCCGGCCGTAGCCGTAAATCCAAGCGCCATGGCGCTCGTAAGCAAACCAACAAAGCAGCGATTTCGCAGAACTGTGGAGAATCCATTACAGGACATAGAGGGGCCTACCTCATGACAGACTTCAGTTGTCTGATTCTATGTTGATTGGATACAAGCTGGCAAGGAGAAGTGGCCTGGGCAGAAAAGATTTCCTACGCCGACTACGCCTTGTAAGGCCCTTAAGAATGCGACGGTTGCGCGCACTGCTGTCCAAGTCTTCGGCCTTAGCCGATCCCGGCGCTTCACAAACCGCTACCGAAAAATCGTCTTTGGCGCCATAACGTGCAATCTGTAGGGCGCGATATAATAAAACGGTACCCGCGCAACCGGCTTTCACTCGTGGAACCAATGACGTCGAAGCAAATTCGCGGGCACTCGGGAACTTTCCTTTTGTTCTGAACGTAACTATCGATGCGCAACCGGCCCGCGTGTCCGCCATTCTCTATCAGCGGATGCTTGGCAGACCGGGGCGTCGTGTTCGAGTAACCCCAGTGCTCTACTAAACAGCCTCTTTGGGGCGGAAACACGGATCAACTCTGACTCATGAAGACCTGGAAAAAAGTATTAATCGGCGTGGGCGCGGCCTTGGTTCTGACCATACTCGTGGCAGTCACGGTCTATCAAAGCCAGAAAAATCTCGTCACCGTTCAAACGGGCAAAGTTGTGAAGCAAAACCTCGCCTCCGTCGTCAGCGCTTCCGGTGAAATCAAGCCCAAGACCTACGTCAATATTGGAGCGAACGCCTTCGGGAAAATTATCAAGCTGCACGTCAAAGAGGGCGACCACGTCAAAAAGGGACAGCTCCTGGCCCAGCTTGAAAACGTGCAATCCTCGGCGGACGTCAACGCCACTCGCGCTTCCGTACAAGCAGCCGAAACCGACGCCGTCGCCGGAGACGCCGCCCTCAATACCGCTCTCGCGGACCTCAATCGCGCCAAGTCCGACGCCAATCACGCCAAACTCGACTGGGAGCGCGCTCAAGGCCTCTACAAGGCTGCCCTCATCGCCAAGCAGGATTTCGACGTAAAAAAAGCGGCTTGGGAAACCGCCGATGCCGGCCTCGCTCAGGCCGAGGCAAAAGTGGCCCAGGCCAAAGCCCAAAAAGATTCCATGGACAAGCACATCACGCAGAACGAGGCGAACCTCACCCGCGTCGCCGATGTGCTCCAGAAGACCACCTACGAAGCTCCGTTTGACGGTGTCATCACCAATCTGCCCGTCCGCGAGGGCGAGACCGTCGTCATCGGAATTCAAAATTCTCCCGGCAGTACCCTGATGACTCTGGCCGACATGTCCGTCATAACCAGCGAGGTCAAAGTCGACGAAACCGATATCGTCAATGTCCGCCTCGGGCAATCCGCCGAGGTCACCATCGACGCCATTCCCCACAAGATCTTTCACGGACTCGTCAGTGAAATCGGAGACAACGCCATTGTCCGCTCCACCGGCGTAGCCACTTCGCAAGCCACCTCCACCAGCGAAGAAGCGAAAGACTTCAAAGTCGTCGTCACCCTTACCGACCCTCCTGAAGATCTCCGCCCTGGTCTTTCCTCGACCGCCAAAATTACGACTGCAACCAGGGCAAACGTCCTCAGCATCCCGATCCAGGCTTTAACCGTTCGCACTCAAGCCGATCTCACGCCGAAGGACTCTGGGAAGGGCGAAGTCCAAGCCGCCTCCACTCCTCCTGCCGACGCATCTAAGCAGAAGGAAGAAATCCAGGGTGTATTCGTAATCCGCAACAAGAAGGCCCAATTCGCTCCGGTGGAGACTGGCGTCAGCGGTACCACCGACATCGAAGTTCTAAAAGGTGTGCAGAACGGTGACGAAGTGATTACTGGCAGCTACAAGGTTTTGCGTACGCTAAAGCCGGGTACCAATGTCAAGATAGATAACTCGGCGCCGAAAAAAGAGGACGAAAGTTAATCCGTGAAACGGGAATCCAGGGGCGAGCAAATTCATTGTAGAGACGGGCGATTTGCCCGTCCAGCCGGGCATGTACAGCCCGGCTCTCCAATAAAACGTTCTAACCTCTAACGACTTAGAACGTCCAACACAGAACGGCTACAGGAGCATGCGTGTCCCAGCCCGATTCCGCGAAGGAGAGCAAAATGGCAACCGCTGAGATTCTGCCCATCGACAAGCCGGCGAACTGGTCCGCACCCAACTCGTACATGATCTCTACCGAAGATCTCTGGAAGACCTACGACATGGGTTCAGAGCAGGTGCACGCCCTTCGCGGCATCAACCTCCGCATCCAGCGCAACGAGTACGTCGCCATCATGGGACCCTCCGGCTCCGGCAAGTCCACCCTGATGAACCTCATCGGATGTCTCGACTCGCCCTCCAAAGGCCAGTACTGGCTGAATGGACAGCTGGTGAGCGAACTCGACGACGACGAACTTGCCCGCATTCGAAACAAAGAAATCGGATTCGTCTTCCAGACCTTCAACCTCCTGGCCCGCGCCACCTCGCTCCACAATGTCGAGTTGCCGTTGATCTACGCCGGTATTCCCTCCGACGAACGCACCGCTCGCGCTAAAGAAGCGCTGACGTCCGTTGGCATGGAAGGCCGCATGAACCACAAGCCCAACGAGCTCTCCGGCGGACAGCGCCAGCGCGTCGCCATTGCCCGCGCCTTGGTCAACAAGCCAGCCATCATCCTCGCCGACGAACCTACCGGAAATCTCGACTCCCAGACGGGCAACGAAATCATGGCCCTCTTCGATCGTCTCCACTCGGAAGGCAACACCATCGTGCTCGTCACCCACGAGCACGACATCGCCGAATACGCCCACCGCATCATCTACATCAAGGACGGCGTCGTAGCCAAAGACGAAGTAAAACCCGGCCGCTAAAACGCTGACGTAGAGGACGGGCGCCAAAGCACTCCCGCACGCTAAAACACGCAGGCACGAATACAAGAACGCTCACGTAGGGACGGACGATAGCGCCAAGCTCGCTTTTTCAGCAATCTGTTTAGTTTAGTCCACTGGCCCAATCCGCTATCCTCCAAAGACGATCGCGATTCCTCAAATCCCTTCCAAAAAGAACGGGGCCGCTTGCGCGGCCCCGTGATTGTTGCGTGGTGCGGCGTTAATTATTTGCCAGTTCCCGACAACGGAACTTGCTGCGGGCTACCCGCTGCGTTGTCGGTGAATGTGACATCGCCGGTACGCAGGCCCTTCGCGGTCGGAGTGAAGTTTACCTTGATCAGGCAGGCTGCTCCGGCAGCTAGGGTCGAGCCGCACTTCTTCTTGCTGGTGAAGGCCGGCAGCGCGAAGTCGCCGCTCACGGTGATGCTGCTGATGTTCAGCGTTCCCGGGCCATTGTTGGTGACGGTGATGTTCTTGTTGCCGCTGGTCACACCAACCACAACCTTGCCCCATGCAAGAGAGGTCGGTGTCAGAGTGATGGTCGGACCGCCCTGGCTGGAATTCACGGTCAGGTTCACGCTCGTCGTTTGCGTGATGCTGCCCGAGACGCCGGTCACGGTCACGGTTGAGGTTCCCGTTGCGGCGGTCGCGCTGGCGGTAAACGTCAGGCTGCTGGTTGCGCTTGTCGGATTCGTGCCAAACGCCGCGGTCACGCCCGAGGGCAGGCCGGAGGCGCTAAGAGTCACGCTGCCGGTGAAGCCGCCGATCGGATTCACGGTGATGGTTGTGGAAGCCGACGCGCCCTGTGTAACCGAAACAGAGCTCGGCGACGCGCTCAGGGTGTACGTCGGGCTTCCCGAGCAGGAATTGAAGGCGAACGATGAAATGTTCGTATTCCAGTCAAAGGTTCCCGTGACTGCCTGGTACTGATCCACATACCAGAAGGTGCAATCGTCAGCCGGGTCGACTTGCATCGCGGTGTAATCTCCCCACCGATAAGCAGCGGTTCCAACTTGCGAACCAGCGCCCTGAATGATGGTGTCTTCCGACTCCATCGATCCAAGAGGATCGCTCGGCACTCGGCCGGTGAAGCGGATCGCCGGGTGAATGCTGCTGCTCGATGCGCTGTAGCCAAGACCAATGTTGCCCATCTGATCTTCAGCCAGGCTGGCCATCCAGCGATACGTTGTGTCGGGAGCGAACGTTCCCTGTTGGTTGAGGGTTACGTTGCCGGCGGGATCCCACAGTTCATACCAGCGGATCGCTACCGAGGTTCCGTTGCCAACAGCGTGATTGAAAACGGCGCGGTCGTGATCTGCGAAGTGACGGACGGCGAAGCGATACATCATGCGGTCGCCGAGGGTGTCGAGGGTCTGCGTGGTTCCAGCCTGCGGAACGCACTGTCCGCCATTGCCGCAAGCGAGCGTATCGTTGGCGACGCTGATCGTGGTTGGCGATGACAGAGTCGAGGTACCGGCAGAGAAGTTCAGGGTCAGTTTCCGCAGGTAGAGCTGTCCGGGATTGTTGTTCTGCCAGGTAATGAACAAACCAGGTGTGCCATCCACGGGCGGGGTTGGGCCATCCATATCGGAGGGCAGGTACCCGAATTCGTTGCTCGTCGTCTGCTGGCAGAGTTGTGCAGCAGAAGAGTTGCCGGCCAACATCTTGGTGCGATCGAAACCGCAGAGGTCGGCGTAAACGAAGTTCGAGAAGTTGGCAAAAATGTTGTAGGTGGCGAGATAGGCCGAGTTCGTGGTCGTGGCCCAGGTGCTCAATTTCGGATAGTCGTTAAGGTTCGCCCCGAACGAGTATCCATAAAGGTAATACGCGCCGGTCGGGTCGTTGGTCTTGGAGACCGCAACGCACTCTGCACCGATGCTGCCGCCGGAGTTCGAACCGATAAAGCTGATCAACCAGCGGTCTGCGGGACGGTCGTAAAGAACCACTGGATCGCCAAACGTGCTCGCGCAAACCCCACCCAGCGGATTGAACAAGGTCTGGATGTTGGTCGGGCCGGCGACGATCGCACCGGATTTGTTGTAAACAGCAAACTGGACGTTCACGGTTTCAACGATGTATTTCGGTCCAACCGCAAGGTTGGAGTCGGAAGGCACGTAACCGGGCGAAGGGATACCGTTGAAATTAACTCCGGGTGTTGCGGAGACGAGAGGGAGGGCTTGCTTCTGGAGAACCGGATCTTCCTGCTGGTACGGTCCGACTGGCGCTTTAAAGCGCAGCGGGCCCGCGCCGGGCTCGTGAATTTCTTCACCGGCGAAAAGTGGCTGATCGATCGGCAGGTCGGCGACGCGCTCCGAGTGTGCGAACGACGGGTAGGTCACAACTGTTTTGTTGGTTTTGGCGAAGGCCAGCGTCGACAACGCTAGGCCACACAGAGTGAGACTTCGAACCAGCGATCCTACACGAACCATGGGTTTCTCCTGGAAACTCGTTTCGAGACTGAACTGCAGCACTGAAGCGCGCGATCGTTCGATCTTTGAGTCGGGGCCAGATCTTCCTCGGCAACAAACTCTCGGCGATTCAATTTTGTGGATCTCTTTAGCAAGCAAAAATGGATTGATCGAGGTTTCGAACAGCTTTTGTTTTCTTGATCTCGCGTATCGCTGCTGATCAAAACCCGCGGGGGCGTGGGCGCGATTCGCAGTAGTACTAGCGTTGCTAGTTTATACAACGGTTTTCGGAGAAAAAGGAAGTAAAATCAGCACGGCGAGCGTGTTGCAACTATGTTGAACTTATTTGCACATCGGCAAATGCGATTCGCGCCGGTAGTAGCGGCTTCGCACTAGCGCCGTTGAATCTCCTTGAAATGGGTGCCGTCTTCGAGTCCTCGGGAATTTGTCATTCGGCCTCGTTGCGCTTCCAATTTTGCGGCGACCGCCAAAACCAATTCTTCTTCCCACGGCCGTCCGACGATTTGCACTCCAATCGGTAAACCTTCCTCGGAGAAAACCATCGGCACAGCCACCGACGGAAATCCCAGAAGGTTAAACCACTCGCAATAGCTCCAGGCATCAAGATACTTCACCGTCTTCCCCTCGATCTGCCACTCGCGTTCCCCGTGACGGAACGCAGGAAGGGCGGCCACAGGACACAGAAGGATGGGATGTTTACGCATCTGCACCAGAATTTTCTCCCGAACGCCGTCGCGCTCGAGCCACGCACCAAGAAGAGAATCGCCAGAATGCGGCGGTGCAGCCTGCGTCCAACTCAAGAACTGTTGCAGTGTCGGGCTGAGTTCCGCTTCGTGCCCGCGAAATTCTCGACTGAGAATCATCCCTCCAGCAACGCCGAAATAATCCCACCACAACCGCCGAGCGTCTTCGAGTCCTCCGGGCCGAAAGCGCTCGACGCTAAATCCTGCGTCGGATAGCAACGATGCTGCATTGGCGACCGCCGCGCGCGTTTCTTTCGTGACCGGAGTATGCTCGTCGTCCTCAAAGAACCCGACCGCCGTGGAAACGACGTTTTCTTCGTGCACCTCGCGAACCGGAACCGGCGCAGAACTAGGGTCGCCGTCCCTCACCTCGCCTTCCTCCCATCCAGCCATCACGCCGAAGAGCAGTTGCAGATCCGCGACCGTACGCGCCATCGGACCGACCACTCCGATCGTGGCGAACGGGCCACCGGCTTTCGGGAAGTGTCCAGCGCACGATATCCGGCCCGGTGTCGGCTTGAGTCCACAAATCCCACAGAAGTGCGCAGGAACCCGAATTGATCCCCCGCCATCGCTGCCAAGACCTCCGGCCGACATGCCGGAAGCAATCGCCGCCGCCTCGCCGCCACTCGAGCCTCCCGCCGTGCGTTCGACGTCGTAAGGATTGTTGGTGCGTCCATAGAGAAGATTGTCCGTCTCCCACGCCATCAGATACTCGGGCGCATTCGTGACGCCGAGAATAATCGCCCCCGCACCGCGCAGCCGGGCCACGACCGCAGCGTCTTCCGTTGGAATATTTCCGGCGCGCAACCGCGATCCCGCTTCGCAGCGATGCCCAACCACATCCATCGATGACTTGATCGACAGCGGCACGCCATGCAGCGGTCCAAGTAGATCTCCGCGCCGCACCGCTTCTTCGGCGGCTCTGGCCTGCGTCAAGACAACCTCCGGCTGATAATCAACGAAGGCATTCAGGCGAGGATTGATGCGTGCGATTCGTTCAAGATGAGTTTCGGCAACTTCAACCGGAGAAATTTTCTTGCTGCGAATCTGGTCAGCTATTTCAGCAGCAGTTGGAAGCACAGACGTCATGGCGTGAACGAATGCGAACGAATTCAGCATAACAGCCCTCGTTTCCCGCGAATTGTCATCCCGAGCGACCGGGGTCCCCGGCAAGCGCTCTTTGCTTGCTGGGGTGGGAGAGCGAGGGATCTGCAGTTCCGTCCTCGCTACAGCCTCCTCGTTGCTTTCCGGTAGAGTAATGGGTTGCATCATCGATCCGACAGAGCGAGGAATAGCCGTCAAGTGAACATTGGGTCCGCAATCTGTTTTTTCCTTCTGGTAATTCTTGCGACGCCCGTGGCGTCAGCCCGAAAGCGCCCCCATCCTGCCAACGACGACACGTCGCATCCGGAATACGTCTACGCCCTTGCGGCCGCCAACCACTTTATGCACGCATGGCAAACTGGCGACACTGAAAACGGAATGGTCGAACTGAGCGACGGCCTGCGCCATTCGCAAAATGCCGACAACCTCGAAGAATATTTTTCCGGTGCCAGTTCCAGTTCCAAACCACGGTCGTTCGAGATCACGCGCGGGGTAGGGCACTCCGGACGCTATGATTTCCCAGTCGTCCTTGTCTCTCTTCGCGGATCGCACGTGACCCGCAAGTTTTCCGACATCGCCCTGATCGAGACTGGTAAGAACGATTGGGTGGTAGATAAACTTCCGTAGAATTAAGACAACATTTTTAGCAGGAGTTGCATTCATGAAACGGATCCACAAAGTAGCTGTGCTGGGCGCAGGAACCATGGGCGCACGAATTGCCGCGCATTTTGCCAACGCCGGAGTTCCGTCCTTACTCCTCGATATCGTTCCTCCCGACGCAGCCGCCGCAACCGATCGCGTCGCCCGAAATAAAATCGCGGCCGCGGGCCTCGATGGTGCGAAGAAGTCCAAACCCGCTGCCTTTTTCGACGCCTCGCTATCTCGCCTCGTGACCATCGGAAATTTCGAAGACGATTTAAAGCGCCTCGTCGACGTCGACTGGATCATCGAGGCCATCGTCGAAAATCTCGAAATTAAACGGACGTTGCTCAAAAAAGTTGAAGCGATCCGCAAGCCCGGCACAATCATCACCACGAATACCAGCGGCCTCCCCGTCGGCAAGATCGCCGAAGGATTTTCCGACGACTTCCGTCGCTCCTGGTTCGGCACCCACTTCTTCAATCCGCCGCGCTATATGCGCCTGCTCGAGCTGATTCCCACACCCGAGGCCGATCCCGCTCTGATTGCCTCCGTCACTCATTTCTGCGACACGCAACTGGGCAAAGGCGTCGTCCTCGCCAAAGACACGCCGAATTTTATTGCCAACCGCATCGGCACGTTTTCCGTCCTCAACGTCATGCGATTGATGCAGGAAATGGATCTAACCATCGAAGAGATCGACGCCCTCACCGGACAGGCCGTCGGCTGGCCGCGCTCCGCAACTTTTCGCACGATCGATCTCGTCGGACTCGACATCCTCGGCCACGTAGTCTCGAACATGACGCAGAACGTCCGCGACGAGCGCAGCGAACTACAAATCCCAGATTTCTTCCGCCAAATGCTCGAGCGCAAGTGGCTCGGCGACAAAACCAAGGGCGGCTTCTACAAGAAGCTAAAGACTGGGGAAGGGAAGGAAGATGAGCGCCTCGCCATCAACTGGAAAACGCTCGACTATCATCCCCGCCAAAAGCCAAAATTCGCCGCCCTCGACATGGCAAAAAATCTCGACGACACAGGCGCCCGCGTCAGAATGCTCCTCGGCATGGATGGAGGCACGCAGAAACCCGACAAGGCCGCCACTTTCCTCTGGACGGCCCTTTCAGAGTTGTGGACCTACGCCGCCAACCGTATTCCCGAAATTTCCGATTCCGTAGTCGAGATCGATCGCGCCATGCGCCTCGGTTTCAACTGGGAACTCGGTCCCTTTGAACTCTGGGACGCAGCCGGAGTCGAAGCCACAGTCGCGCGTATGAAGAAAGAGTCGCGTCCCGTGCCAGCCAACGTCGAGAAGTTGCTGGCCGCCGGCAAAAAGTCCTGGTACTCCGACGATCCCAAAACCGCCTCCGGCCGCGCCTACTTCGACCTAGCCAGCGGAGACTCCAAGCCTGTCGAAGTTCCGGCAGGCGTCTGGTCCGTCGAAGTTGCCAAAAAATCGAATGGAGTCGTCAAGAAAAATTCGGGAGCTTCGCTCGTCGATCTTGGCGGCGGCGTGGCCTGCATCCAGTTCCACTCCAAGATGAACGCGCTGGGCTCCGACATCATTTCGCTCATCCTGCAGACCCTCAAACCCAGCGGTCCCGGCGATCCCTTCGACGCCTTCGTAATCACCAACGACGCCACTAACTTTTCCGTTGGCGCGAATCTCATGCTCTTACTGATGTCCGTGCAAGAAGAAGAGTGGGACGACGTCGACCTGGCCATCAAACAATTCCAGGGCATGACGCAGGCCATCAAGTTTTCCCCCAAGCCGGTCGTGATCGCGCCCTTTGGCTTGGCTCTCGGAGGAGGCTGCGAAGTTTCCCTCCACGCCGCCGCACGCCAACCCCATGCCGAACTCTACATGGGCCTCGTCGAGGTCGGCGTCGGTCTCCTTCCCGGCGGCGGAGGATGCAAAGAAATGTTGCTGCGGGCTGTCGATAGCGCAACGTCCATTCGTCCCGACGCTCGCGGCGAATCCGTCGAACTCCTCGAAGCGATGAAGAAGGCATTCGAAACCATCGCCACCGCCAAAGTCGCGACCTCGGCGAACGAGGCCCGAGGACTTGGCTTTCTCTCCAACTCCGATCGCAT
This sequence comes from uncultured Acidobacteriaceae bacterium, assembly GCA_963846085.1. Taxonomy (GTDB): domain Bacteria; phylum Acidobacteriota; class Terriglobia; order Terriglobales; family Acidobacteriaceae; genus Acidiflorens. Next base: position 904,671 of record CAWJUN010000002.1, read on the forward strand.
CACCATGAACCGCGAGCGCGTCTTGTCCGACGCGAAAGCGCGCGCTCTGGAACTCGTCGCCGCCGGTTATGAACCTCCCGTGATGCGTACAGACATCCCCGCCCCCGGCGAAAACATTTTCGCCACCTTGAAGATGGGCGTTCACCTCATGCGCCAGGGCGGATACATCAGCGACCACGAACAAAAGATGGGCACAAAGATTGCCGAAGTCTTATGCGGCGGCAACGTCACACCCGGCAGTCCCATCAGCGAGCAATATGTTCTCGATCTGGAACGAGAGGCCTTCAAGTCCCTTTGCGGAGAGAAGAAGACGCAAGAACGCATTCAGTTCACCCTCAAGACGGGCAAGACTCTGCGAAACTAGCGGACGACCCGGGAGCACGACCGCGAACGCCGGCCCTTTGTCGCCCGCCGCTCCACCAACCACAAATCAAACTCGAAATTATTTTGACAGCGCACGGTCTAGCGAGAACGCTCCCGCGCCTCGCAACAGAATTGCCGCCGCCATGCCGATTGCCAGCAGGTGAAATTCAAAGCCCTCGCCCTTTTGCGTCCCCATCCAGTTCATGAAGAATCCATTCTGCAGGTGAACCATGAAGATCGCGCCAATCATCAGGCCAAGAATGCCGAGCGCCGGAATCCTCGTCAGCAGGCCAAATACCAGCCCCAGGCCGCCGAAAAATTCGGTACAAATAATCAGGAACGCCAGCGGAGCGGGCATGCCCATGTGGGTGAAAAATCCCATGGTCGCGTGAAATCCGAAGCCGCCAAACAAACCCAGCATCTTTTGCGAACCATGCGCCAGGAACACGACTCCGAGCACTACGCGCAAAATAGTGAGAGCCACGTCGTTATTGGTCGTCATCAGTTTCTTTAGCATTGTGTTTTCTCCGGCAGAGTTGGGTCGATCAATCTTTACCGCCCACTCTGCAGATTGTCGTTATAACAACAATTACCTTCGATTCCGCTTTCTCTCCGCTAGATTCACTTTTTTCGCCCGCCTTTTCCCGTGGCGCCGATGAACCGCGCCCCAATCCTGGCTTCCTCAAATTCCCCATCCCCTAAGCGGCGTATAATCTTCAAACTAGACTTCGCGAAGGATGGTACAAACGAAAATGTCCGCAGGCAACGGCAACTCCAACTCCAATTCCAGCTCCGACTCCAATTCGAAGAACGGTTCCAATGGCAGTGGTTTGGATGCGGTCCTGAAACCGCGGGCAGAGTGGCTGGCGAAGCGCAAGGCCGACAACACCGACGGCAACTTCTCGCAGATGCATTACGCCCGCAAAGGCCTGATCACCGGCGAAATGCAGTACGTTGCGCAGCGTGAAAGGATCACCCCCGAACTGGTTCGCGATGAAATCGCGCGCGGACGCATGATCATCCCCGCGAATATCAACCATCCGGAATTAGAGCCGATGGCCATCGGCGTCGCCTCGCTCTGCAAGATCAATGCCAACATCGGAAATTCCGCTGTTACCTCCAATATCGATGAAGAGCTGAAGAAACTCCACACCGCCGTGCATTACGGCGCCGACACGGTCATGGACCTCTCCACCGGAGGCGATATTCACACCATCCGCGAAGCGATTATCCGGCATTCTCCCGTTCCGATCGGCACAGTTCCCATTTACGAAGCCATCTCGCGCGTCAAGCGGGTCGAAGACCTCAACAAAGAAGTAATGCTCGAAGTCATCGAAGAGCAGGCCCAGCAGGGCGTGGATTACATGACCATCCATGCCGGCGTGCTGATTCAATATGTGCCCATGGTCTCAAAGCGCATCACGGGCATTGTCAGCCGCGGCGGCGCAATTCTGGCGCAATGGATGACGCACCACCACAAGCAGAATTTTCTCTACGAATGCTTCGAAGACATCTGCAAGATTTTCGCGAAGTACGACGTGAGCTTTTCCCTGGGAGACGGTCTGCGTCCCGGCTGCCTGGCCGATGCCAGCGACGAAGCCCAGTTTGCCGAACTCAAAACGCTCGGCGACCTTACCCGCATCGCCTGGAAGCACGACGTGCAGGTCATGATCGAAGGCCCCGGCCACATTCCTCTTCACAAGATTAAGGAGCAGGTGGAGAAGGAAAACGACTGGTGCGACGAAGCGCCCTTCTACACGCTGGGCCCGCTTGTCACCGATATCGCTCCCGGATACGACCACATTACCTCGGCCATCGGTGCGGCGATGATCGGCTGGTACGGCGCGTCGATGCTGTGCTACGTCACTCCCAAAGAGCATCTCGGATTGCCCAACGAAAAAGATGTGAAAGACGGGATCATCGCCTACAAGATTGCCGCCCACGCTGCCGATGTCGCGCGTGAACGTCCCGGCGCCCGCGATCGCGATGACGCGCTCAGCTATGCACGCTACAAGTTCGACTGGGAGAAGCAATTTGAGCTCTCGCTCGATCCCGAAACGGCGCGGTCCATGCACGACGAGACGCTGCCAGAAGAAGGATACAAAACAGCCGCGTTCTGCTCCATGTGCGGTCCCAAATTCTGTTCCATGAACTACTCCACCAAGGTCGATGAATACAACAAAGAAGTTCACGGCTTGGAAAAGAAAGACTATTCCGAGTTGGTGGAGAAGTTGGTCACCCTCAAGTAGAACATTCGTACTCCATCGCCGGCGCCGCGCGCTCCTCCGCCCTGGAACGCGCTGCGCGCACCTTCCCAGACATCTTGAACGAAGCACATTCATCGTTACTAAACACGCATAAACTCCCGCGAAAAATTAGGCTTAGAATCAAAGAGTCACGTCAATTAAGTAGGAAGCTCGGGACCCCATGTCGAAGTATGAAGAGTTATTGGAAGAGTTCAAAGGGTACGTCGCCTCGGCCACCAACGTGAAGCCTCTCATGCAACAGATTTCTGACAGGCTTCATGACGAAATGACTCGCTACAACTGGGTCGGCTTCTACTTCATGGAAGCTCCGGCATTCGATGCGTTGGTCTTGGGCCCTTGTGCCGGAAGCTTTGTCCCTACCTTGCGAATCCCGCTCGACAAAGGACTATGTGGAGCGGCGGCGACCTCCGGGCGGCCCGTAGTCGTGAACAACGTTGCAGCGGATCCCCGCTATCTCGGCTCCGACCTCGTGAAATCGAATATGGTGGCGCCGATCTTAGTGAAAAAGCGCGTGGTCGCGGAGATTTGTATCGAGAGTTATTTTGCCGAGACTTTTACTCCGGTAGAGCAGCGCTTTGTCGAATCCTGCGCCGCTTTGGTCGCCCGTTTTCTTGAAACTCACCCTTAGCAGTTTCGTCCGGCGACGAACTGGCTGCGAGGCGCGAAAGCATGCCCTCAGTGATGAAAGTCCGCGATCCCGTTCCACACTAATTGCACGGCAATCGCAAGAATCAGAAATCCGAAAATTCGATTGATCGCGCCCACCGCGCCCGGACCAAGCCGCTTGACGAACGGTCCTCCGAGGCCGAGCAAGAGATAGACGACCAGCCCGAGGAAGACGATTCCAATCATCATCCCCACGTAGGAAAGAAGATGATCGGCGTGCGCCGCGAGCCCCATCACCACCCCAATCGATCCCGGCCCCGAAAGCATCGGCATGGCCATCGGCGTGAGCGAGATGTCTTCTTTCGTAAGGGCCTCGCTGCTCTCCGCCGTCGTCATGCGGCTGGATCCAGTCACCATCCCCCAGGCAGTATTCGCCACGATCAGGCCACCCGCAATTTTCAGCACCGGCAGTGAAATTCCGAAGAAGCTAAGCACGAACCGCCCAAACAGCATGAAAGTGATCAGAATCCCGATAACGTAAAGCGCGGTTTTCAATGCAGTATGACGGCGCTCATCCTGCGAGAAGTCAGCAGTCAGCGTGAAGAACATGGGAATGCCGCCCAGCGGATTTACGATCGGGAACAGCGCCAGAAATGTGGTGGTGGCGGCCGCGGGCAAATCGTGCAGCAATGCGGCGATGGCGGTCTGCGCATTCATGAGACGGAATTGCGAGTATATCGCGACCACCACAGTCGTAAATTCAGGGAAAGCACAAAAGGCTTCGTAACGATTAAATCACAGCTTTCCCGCCGCGGCACTGCTAGCAGTAGTTATTATTTCGCGGGTTTCGGCGCGGGCTTATCGAGGTACGTAACTTTGTTCGCGGCAATCACTTCGCCGCTGCGCTTGTGCGTCGTTGCATGGTGCCGGCCCGCGTTTTTGGCCGCCTGGGTTTTCGGCACCGGTTTGTATCGGTCATCCAGGTAGACAACCGTGTTGCGAGCCACGTCCCCATCGTCATGGCTTCGTGACGCCCGCTTCTGTACCGGATGCAAAGTTCTCCCGCTTCGAGTTTCGGCCTTCGTGGCGATGGTCCGGTTCGCAGCGTGGCTAGGATCCTTCGCTGCCTTCTGCTCAGGAGCGGCCGCCGCTACGACGCCGTTTGAAGAATCTTTCTCAGGGACGCCCGTATCCAGCGACGTGCCAGCGCTCGTCGCAGTTGCGAGTTTGTCGGCTCCAGCTTCGGAAGAACTCTGTGCAACCGCTTTGCCGCTGCGCCGCAAACCGAATCCCAACAGGAGTGCCAGCACAACGACCGTAGTAAAAGTCAGCGCGACCCGCCAACCCCACGAAGGAACACGATGGCGAAGCTTCGTCGCGAAAATGCGCAACCTCTGCGGCAACGGTTTCTCCTCGAAGGTTCGCACCGGCCTGGCTTCTTGCTGCTCGAAATAATCCGGATTCTCGTTCGCCGCTGACGATGCGGAAACCAGCTCAACTGCTCCAACCTCGACGGCGGACGCAAGAACCGGCGAGTCGAAAGACTCGTGTTCGGCTTCCCAAGCCACACCGCGCGAAACATCCTCCGCTTCGTTGCCCTGTGGTTCGACGATTTCTTCGTAAGAAGCAAGCACGCTCCCTACCGGACGCTCCATAACCGCTTCCGGCGCTCGCGATTCCGCCCGCTCTTCGAAAAGATCGCCTTCAAAGCTCGGAATCCCCAAGTCGCCGCCCTTTCCCAGAGCAACCGGCGCCGCGTACGATTCGACCGGAATCGCAACCGACGGCTCCTCCTCAACATCCGGCACTCTTCGGATGAAGTCTCCCATCGGCGCTTTCAAGTGATGGAGAAATTCCAGCGACGTGGAACGGCTTCCGTCATGTGCCGTCACGTTTGCGAGCAACTGGTCGCCCGCATTATCCACGCGCAACTCGAGATCCGCTAAGTTGTCGGGTATCGCATCAGGAGAGACGATTTCTACCGTATATCCGCGGGCCAGAAGATCGAGCGCCAGCTCTCGCGAGCATGCGTGGGAGCGCGTGATGATTCGTGCCAGTGCCATAACTCGTGTCGCCTCGGCGCTCTAGTCGCCGCACAAGTGGCGGATTTGTTTTGCGTTCAGCGCCCCTGAACAAGGTACTGAAAACTTGAACTGCAGCCAGTCTTAAGGAGGGCTGCATCCTCGAAGCATGATCGAATATAACTCACTAAGAAGCCCCACACAGCTTCTTATTCAGTTACCCCCTGCATCCACCACTTACCGGTAAGACTCCAGAACCTGCGTAGATCGGTTCAAAGCAGCCGCCAGTGCTGCGATCTGCTTCTGAGTGCGTTCCAGATCCCCCGCATCGATCGCCTCGTTCACCCCCGGAATCACGACCGCCGCATACCCCGTGTACTGCCCCGGAGCGTAAATCGCATGGTGATACCAAGGACGGTTCGGCAGCCCCTCCGGAATCAATAACGCCCGCTCCGCCTCCCGAAGTTTAGCATTCAGCCGATCAGGAGCAGCAGGGAATTTACGCTGCTTTTGTAAAATCTTCGCCCCAGCCTCTTGCAGCCGCCGAGCCCCCTGCAGAGCCGCCGAAAAGTCCGGAGCCTTCGCCGCAAATCGTTCTCTGCTCTTGCTCCGCGCCGCATCCAGGTAAACCACGATCTCCTTACCGTACGTCTCGTAGTCAAAAGGCAGCACGTCGACATCCGACATACGCAGTATCTCTAACCCGTAGACTCGCGCCATCTCCTGCTCATACAAAAAATTCGGATCGCCGAACTTCTTAAACCACGCGAAGTCGTCGAAGGTCGAGTGATAAACGCCATAGTCGCCGCTTGAACTGACATCGGTCGACGGCACGCCCAGGTGCTGCAGAAACACCGTATAGTCCGATCCGCTGCCTAGATCGCCCACCGGAACATCGCTGTGAACGGCGTTCGGCGGCGCCCGGAAAGTAGCCGTCTCCTGTGGATGATCGCGCTCCCCGCTCGCCTCCGTTGATTTCTTCCATGCGTCGTACACCGTCCCACCCTGCGGCGAGGGAACCGCCTTCGCAATCTCCCGGATAAACTCCTTCAGCGTCGGACTTCCCGAAGCGCCGAACTTCTTTCCCGCGACCGCCACATCCATATTGAAATAAGCCGTGGCCGTGCCCAGTTCCCGCGCGTGCTCTTCTCCCCATTCGGTCGAACCGATCAACCCCTCTTCCTCAGCATCCCAGCTGCCAATCACAATCGTTCGCTTGGGTTTCCAGCCCGTCTTCAAAAGTTCGCCCAGTCCGTGAACCGACTCGAGCATGGCCGCCGTGCCGCTGTTCGGGTCGACCGCTCCATACACCCAAGCGTCCCGGTGATTGCCCGCCACCACCCACTCATCCGGGGCGACGGTTCCCGGCACCTTCCCGATCACGTCCCAGATCGTGCGGTATTGATAGTCCTGCTTCAAATGCATCTTGACCTTCGCCGGACCAGATCCAATGTGATAGGTGAAGGGAAGCGCTCCCTGCCATTCGCGCGGCGAAGCCGGCCCAGCCAGATGCTCAAGGATCGGCGAAGCATCGGCATAAGAAATCGGTGTAACCGGAATCTTCGGCATTTGCGCCGAATCCGCCGGCGCCGTGCGCTTCGAATCCGGAAGATTAGGAGTCGACGCAATCCCTGGAGTCGTCGGGTCCCCAGGGAACTGAAACATGTATCCCACCGAGCCGCGCTGCACGCCGGTCGCGGGACGCCACGGTCCCTTGGGATACGCATCGCCGCGAAAGTATCCATCATCTTTCGGATCCGAATAAATCAGCACACCCGCGGCCCCGCGTTCCTGTGCCACAAACTCCTTCACCCCTCGAAAATTCTCCCCATACCGGACGATAACAATCTTCCCCCGCACACTGATGCCAAGCTCTTTCAACTTGTCAAAATCGGCGGGCGAGCCGTAATTCGCGTAAACGACATCCGCCTCCACGTCGCCCGACGGAGACATTCCGTTAAACGGCGTCACCACCCGGGGATCATCCTGAAAAGGATCGTCGTCCACGTGCTCGCGGTGAGGACCATGCATCTCCACTCCAGCCGGCGCGGTCATGTCGACGCGAATTTCGGCGGGATAGTTCATCCAGACTTTGTATTCGACGATCTCGGTATCAAGTCCGGCCTCGCGAAACTTCGTGGCCACATAATCCGCCGTCGCCTTGTCCTCGGGGGATCCCGCGATGTGTGGAACCTTTGTCAGAATCCTCAAGTGCTCTTCCGCCAGCCGCGCGTCGGGAACCGCGATGAATTTTTCCTCGATTTGACGTTCGGCGGGAACGTCGCGAAATCCGCTGATCGACCAGTTGTCCGCTTGCATTTTCGGCGCTTCTTTCCCAGGATCTTTTCCCGGCTGGTCGAATGCTTGCAGCTTTGCCGCGAGTAGGACTGCAGCGATTAAAACAAGGAACAGGATTGCGCCCGAGAGGACTTTCATGGAACTCCTTTTACAAAAAGCTAATCGAGAATTGTAACGTGCCGCCGCGGTCGATCAAACGCGTTACACTAAAAAGTGATGACTAAGTCGCCAACCGCTCGTTTTTCGGACCGCGTAGAAAATTACGTGAAGTATCGTCCCGGATATCCGGCCGAAGTCTTGGAATTATTGCGCACAGAGTGTGGCCTGCGTCCGGACCACGTCGTCGCCGACGTCGCTTCCGGCACGGGCATCTTCACCAGCCTGCTTCTGGAAAACGGCAATCCAGTTTTTGCCATTGAGCCTAATCCCGAAATGCGCGAGATGAGCCGCGATCAACTGGAGCTCTATCCTCAATTCGTTTTGGTCGCTGGCAGAGCGGAAGAAACCACCCTCGACGACGCTTCCGTCGATTTTGTGACTGCTGCCCAGGCGGCGCACTGGTTTGATCTGCCGCTTGCCCGCGCAGAATTTGCCCGGATCCTGAAGCCACAGGGCTGGTGCGTGCTGATCTGGAATGAGCGCCTGACCGCCGGCAGCGACTTCTTGCACGACTACGAGCAACTCCTGCTCACCTACAGCACCGACTATAAGGAAGTGCGGCACGAGCGAACCACGGCCATCATCGACGAATTTTTTCACCCCGCCCCCCATCAGGAGCGCATCTTTGCCATGAGCCAGCGCTTTGACTACGAAGGCCTCGCCGGAAGGTTGTTGTCTTCGTCCTACGCGCCGCTCGACGGCCAGCCCGGCCACGACGCCATGATGCGAGAGTTGCAACGGATCTATCGCGCCCACGCCCAAGACGGCAAAGTCGCGATCGAATACAAAACCCGCGTCTTCTATGGACACTTGTGATTTGTAGTTTGTGGATGAAGTAGCGTTTGTTCCCGACGCCCACTAGAATCGGAAATCACAAATTACAAATTGTTTTCCCGATGCCTGACACCAAGTCCTTCCACATGACTCCCGAAGAGTTTCGGCGCCAGGGCCACGACCTGGTCGACTGGATCGCCGACTATCATGCGCGCGTCGAAGCTTTTCCTGTTCTCTCCCGCGTTAAGCCCGGAGATATTCGCGCCCAGTTGCCGCCCGCCGCGCCAGAACACGGCGAGCCTTTCGACCAGATTCTAAGTGACATTGATCGCGTGGTCCTTCCCGGCATCACCCATTGGCAGTCGCCGAATTTCTTCGCTTACTTCCCCGCAAACGCATCCGGTCCCGCGATTCTAGGTGACCTGCTTTCCTCGGGACTCGGCGTTCAAGGTATGTTGTGGTCTACAAGCCCCTCCTGTACCGAACTCGAGACGCACGTCCTCGATTGGCTTGTGCCCATGCTGGGCCTGCCAGAAAAATTTCTCTCCACAAACAGCGGCGGCGGAGTCATTCAGGACACCGCCTCCAGTGCCGTCCTCTGTGCCTTGCTCGCCGCCCGCGAGCGCGCAACCAAGTTTGTCAGCAATCGCAAAGGTTGCGATGGACGCCTAATTGCGTATTGCTCAACCCAGACTCACTCCTCGCTCGAAAAAGCGATGAAGGTTGCCGGCATGGGCTCCGAAAACCTCCGCCAGATCGATGTGGACGAGAATTTTTCGTTGCGCGCCGACCTCCTCGCGCAGCAGATCGCTCGCGACCTCGTCGACGGACTGATTCCATGCTTCGTCTGCGCCACCGTTGGCACAACCTCTTCGAACGCCATGGATCCCCTTCGCGAAATCGCGAAAATCTGCCGCGACCATCATCTCTGGCTGCACGTCGATTCCGCCATGAGCGGCACAGCCGCTCTCTGCCCCGAATACCGCTTCATTCAGGATGGTGTCGAGTTCGCCGACAGCTACGGATTCAATCCCCATAAGTGGATGTTCACCAATTTCGATTGCAGCGTCTTTTACGTCGCCGATCGCAAGCATCTCATCGAAACCCTCTCGGTATTGCCCGAGTACCTGCGCAACCAGGCTACGGAGTCCGGCTCGGTCATCGATTATCGCGATTGGCATGTGCCGCTAGGCCGCCGTTTCCGCGCACTCAAGCTCTGGTTCGTGATCCGTCATTATGGGATCGAAGGCTTGCAGCACCACGTTCGCGAGCATATTCGTTTGGCGCAGGAATTCTTAGCCTGGGTGCGGGATGACCCGCGTTTCGAACTGGCCGCGCCCGCCGTGCTCAACCTGATTTGTTTTCGCCTTCGCGCGGGTGATGAGGCAAACCAGACTTTAATGGAACGGCTCAACGCGAGCGGCGACCTCTTCTTGACCCACACCAAGCTTGCCGGGAAATTTACACTGCGATTTTGTGTTGGCCAGACGCACACGCAAGCCCGTCATGTGAAAAAAGCGTGGGAGCGGATTCAAGAAGAAGCATCCAGGCTTGACGCCGTCGAGAGATAGGGACTCATGCCACGAGAAATTTCAGCGGGCGGTGTTGTCGTACGGGAAATTTCAGGGACGTGGCACGTCGCGCTGATCGAACCGCAGAAAAGTGACGATCCCACCCAGGCCCGCAAACTGCCCGCGGCCGAAGCAAAATCCTCCAAAAAGAAGAAGTCGAGCCGCGCCGTATTAGGGCTTCCGAAAGGCCTCGTCGATCCCGGAGAAAAACCCGTAGCCGCGGCCGTGCGCGAAGTTTTCGAAGAGACCGGCCTGACAGCCGAGCCGATTGCGAAACTCGCCGACAATAAGTACGTCTATGTACGAACCTGGGGCGACGGCGCCCGTGTCTTCAAAATAGTAACCTTTTATCTCATGCGCTACGTTTCAGGAGAAATTGACGACGTCACCACCGCCATGCGCATCGAGGTCAAACGCGCTCTCTGGCTTCCTCTCCCCGAAGCTGCGCGACAGATGGCTTACGGAAATGAGCGCAAGGTTTTGCGCCTCGCGGCAGAATACATCGACGCGAACTGGCTCGACGCCGAAACGCGGCAAAAATTAAACTAAGCCTTGTTTTGCCGCTTGGGACGCGTGACCGATCCGCCCTTTACTGCGCCTCGACCTCTCGATCAATCGCTTCCTTTTCTTCGCGCGTCAGCTCTCGCACCGCCGATTTTTTCAACTCCCCCAGGCTCACCGGACCCACCGAAACGCGCACCAGTCGCAAAATTTCGACTCCCTCGCCCTCCAGCAGCCGGCGAATCTGCCGGTTTTTCCCCTTGTCCAGCGTAATTTCCAGCCAGCTATGTTTTTCTCCCCCGCGCAGGATAGTCGCCGCCTTCGCCCGCAAATCCTCACCTTGATTTCCTGAGCCGGAGTTCTTCGAGTCAGCTCCGCGAATGATCCGTCCCAGAAGCTCTGCACCCGCCACGCGATCGATCTGTACGTGATATTTCTTATCCAGATGCGTCGCTGGATCCGTGATCCTCGCCGCCCACTCCGAATCGTTAGTCAGCAGCAGCAATCCTTCGCTGGCTTTATCGAGGCGCCCCACGGGACCGACCCACGGCAACTTGGCATCCAGAATTTCGTAAACAGTAGCGCGCCCTTTTTCATCGGACGCCGTAGTTACCAACCCGCGCGGTTTATTCATCATCAGATAGACGCGCGGCGTCGGGTCAAGCGTAACGCCATCCACCGTGATCCGTTCACTCCCCACGATCCTTCCGTCGGCCAGTCGCACCGGGCTTTCCGGATCACGCACCGCCCGCGAATTCAGCGCCACCCTCCCTGCGCGAATCAGAACCCCAGCCTGCGCCCGCGAGCAATAGCCCAGCTTCGAAAGCGCGCGCGCCAATCCAATCTTCTTCGCCTTCGCCACTCGTAGTTCACCATCCCAAAATTGACTCGACCAAAGACGAATCGACAGGACTGAAGGATATTCGCCAGCGCCCGCCTACAGCGCTTTCGACATCCGCACCAAATGCACCGGCATTTTCGGCACCTGCTCGGGCGGAAACGGCAGAGTCCCATTCTCCGCATACCCGTGGCGCCGATAGTATCCCGGAAGTTCCCGCCGTACATTCACGAACGTAAGATCCATCCACCGGCATGCCGCAGACCGGCACTCCTCTTCGGCCGCGGCGATCAGTATGGTGCCAACTCCCGAACGTTGTCTCGCCGGATCCACCGCCAGCAATCCGAAATATCCTCGTTCTCCCCGCACCTCGGCGTAAACGCATCCCACGAGCGCCCCGTCCTCGAAGCCCATCAGAAACTTTCCTTTTTCCATCAGCGCAGTAACTTTATCGGGATCAGTGCGGTCGGTATCGATGAAGAAGCGCTCCGATCGAAACGCTGCATTCACCAGTTTCGCGATGGCAGGCGCGTCAGACCGCTCGGCGATTCGAATCTGCGGAGGGATTGGCAATACCTGGAATTTTACCGCGCGGTGAACTGGACAGGGCGGGGGACTAAGTTGCGATGCGCCGATTCGCGGACAAAGAGAGCCCGCGACATCCGGGCGACTGCACCTCTAGTTGGGTTTGCGGAATTTGCTGTCAGCCAGGTAGCGCAGCATGATCGAGTCCGTGGCGCTTTGAAACTGCTGTTCCCTCTCCGCGGCTTGAATCGGCACATCTTGACGCAAAGTCTGCCGGAATTTCTCGCCCATCTCCGAGTCGCTCGTCACCACCTGCATGTAGAACCACAGGAAGTGCCGCATCTGGTCCAGCGCCGACTTCAGAACTTGAATGCTCTCCATCTCCGGCGGATCTGCCAGCGCTTCCATGAGCTCGGGATCCGTGGGTGCTTGCATCGCCGCGCAGTTGAGCTCGCGCTGGATAACTCGGAGATCCTCCGTGACCCGCAAAATGCGCAGATGAATATCGTCCATGCTTTCCCGGTTCTCGCGGTCCATAAGGCCCTTTCGCTTCTAACTGCGACTTTGGATTAGTTATGCCTAACCAACATCGCATCCTCACGCTCAAGGCGAAAGGTTCCCCGTGTTCATGTGCTTCGGTAATTGAAGTTACCTTTGAGTCAAAAGCCGCGTGGGACGGGCGTTCTACGCTAGCTTTTGTTCGGCTTCATGCGACCGGTTGAGTGCCGAGGCGCGGATCTCGGGCACTTCCACGATGCGCGTACCTTGCACGGGGCATTCCACCGCTTCCACCAACGCTAGGATAAGTTGATCCAGGGTAATAGGTCCCAATCGCAACGCTGCCAACCGCGTAAATGGTACCCATTCTGCGATCTTATACACAGGTCGTAACATGTGCGGCCAGCGCCGCTCCGGCGTAAGTAGGTTCCACGGGCGAAAAATGGTGGCATTCAGGTGCCGCTGCAGAATCGCCTGTTCGCACTCCCCGCGCACCGCCACGAAATCCTTCTTCGAGGGGGCCGGGTTCGCCACGCTCAGATAGATGAAGTGCCGCACGCCAACCTCCGCGCACGCCGATGCTGCCTCCCGCGCCGCCACCAGGTCGATCGCGCGCAACTCAGCCGCCGTCGCTTTCGAAGGGTTTGATGTTCCCACCAGTTGGATAAAAGTATCCGCAGGACGAATCAGCTGCCGGTAGCTGTTTCCATCGAGCGCATTCCCCGAAACGACCTCGCACGCGGCGGGCAGTTTCGCCTTCGATCCCGGCCGCACCAGCACTCGTACCCGGTGGTCGCGTTCCGTCAGAACGGGAATGAGATTGCTCCCAATATACCCAGTCCCGCCGGTAATGAAGACGCGGCGCGACTCCCTCGATCTGGGGAGAGATTTGACCCTCAGCAAGAGCCGAATATCAGAGATGGATGCAGCCACAGCTTACGTACGCTCCTCGGGGTGTTTTTGGATGGCCGCTGGCAAATCGAGATTAACACTCCGTGCAGAAGTTTAATTCAAGGCTGCGCCGGGTGTGGTACAAACATTTCGAACGATGATATCACCGCAAACTGGCCTTGTGCGCGCCATTGGCCGTTGGAGCCTGGCCGCACTGGCGGTGAATTCCATTATCGGCAGCGGCATCTTTGGGTTGCCCGCCACCGTGGCGGGGCTGCTCGGCAAGCGTAGCGTGATGGCCGTCTTAATCGCCGGCGCTGCGGTCGGCGTGATTATGGCCTGCTTCGCCGAAGTGGCCTCGCAATTCTCCGAGGCGGGGGGCCCGTATCTCTATGCCCGTAAGGCTTTGGGCCGCCTCACCGGAATCCTCGTCGGCTGGATGCTCTACCTCTCCCAGACCGCCGCTCCTGCGGCCAATGCCAATCTTTTCGTCATCTACCTCGCGGAATTCTGGCCCGCCGCCAAAGCACCCTGGCCCCGCTTCGTAATTCTCACCTTGCTGATAGGAGTGCTTGCCATCGTCAATCTCCTCGGTGCTCGGCAAGGCGCAGCCGTCAGCAACGTATTTACCGTCGCAAAAATCCTTCCCCTGTTAATGGTGATTCTGGCGGGAACTGCCGTCACCCTCATTCACCCCGCGCCCTGGGGAGCCGCCGCCCCACTCCCCGCCAGCCTCTGGATGAAAGCCATCGTCCTTCTGATCTTCGCCTACGGAGGCTTCGAATCGGCGATGGCGCCCATGAGCGAGGCCAAGAATCCCTCCCGCGACGCCGCCTTCGCCCTGTTTACCGCCCTCATCGCCTGTACCGTGATTTACACCCTCGTGCAGTGGGTCGTGGTCGGCGTCCTCGGACCCACGGCTACCACCGACCGTCCCCTGGCCGAAGTGGCCCGTTTCACCATGGGCAACCGCGGCGCCGCACTCGTGGCCATCGGCGCCCTCGTCTCCGTCTACGGATACTTGAGCGCCAAAATGCTCGCTATGCCGCGCGTCACCTTCGCCCTCGCCAAGCAAGGAGACCTGCCGCAATTTTTCGGCGCGGTCGGCCGCCGCTTTCACACACCTTGGATTTCGATTGTCTTTTACGCCTTAGCCGTCTGGGGACTCGCGATTGCCGGGAGTTTTGCCTGGAACGTCACCCTCTCCGTCGTAGCCCGGCTCTTTTACTACGCCGTCGTCTGTGCTGCTCTCTTGGCCTTGCGGCGAAAACGAGCGCCAGTAGCCAGCTTCCGCCTGATCGGCGGTCCAATATTCGCCGTGCTAGGCATCGCAATATCCGTCGCCCTCTGCGTAGCCGCTCAGATCTCCAAGCAAGTGGACTTAAGCAAATCCGTCATCCTCGGCCTCACCGTCACGGCCGCCGTTGTAAATTGGGCCTGGGCACGCCAGAAGGGAACTCCCGACTAATCGAACGAAGCCGGAGCTCCGACTCACTCCACAGCCACCCCACGTGCTAGGGTATTTTCGGGACCAACAAATCCATGCGCGTAATCATCGCGGGCGGCGGCACCGGCGGACACGTCATTCCAGCCCTCGCCATCGCCCAGCAACTCAAGAAACAATTCAGCGCCGAAGTGCTCTTCATCGGCACAGCTCGCGGTATCGAGACTCGCCTCGTTCCCGCTGCTGGCTTTCCGCTCGGAACTGATTCAAGTCGGCGCTCTGAAAAATGTTAGCCTGCTCACTCGCCTCAAGACGATGTTTGATCTGCCCCGCGCCATCTCAGCTTCCTCCCGCATGATCACCGCCTTCGATCCAGAGGTCGTGATTGGCGTTGGCGGCTATGCCTCGGGCCCGGCCATGGTCGCGGCCCTGCGCCGCCGTCTGCCCACCCTGGCCTTCGAGCCGAACGTCGTTCCCGGATTCGCCAACCGTATGATCGCCCGCTGGGTCTCGGCCGCCGCCGTCCACTTCGAGGAGACCTGCCAGTATTTTCCGCACTGTCGCGTCACGGGCGTTCCCGTGCGCCCCGCGTTCTTTTCGATCCCTCCGAAAACCGGCGGAGTTCCCACGCTTCTCGTCTTCGGCGGCAGCCAGGGCGCGCGCGCCATCAATCAGGCCATGATCGAGTCCCTCGCCGGACTGCGCGCGAAAATCCCCGGCATCCACATCATTCATCAAACCGGACAACGCGACTACGACCGCGTCCTCGCCGCCTACCAGTCCTCCGGAATCTCCGGAGAAGTCCACAAGTTCATCGACGATATGCCCGAAACCTTCGGCCGCGCCGATCTTCTGGTCTGCCGATCCGGAGCCAGCACCGTCGGTGAAATAACAGCCGCTGGACGCCCCGCGATCTTTGTCCCCTTTCCCGCCGCCGCCGACGATCACCAGAACGTGAATGCCCGCGCCCTCGAGCGAGCAAACGCCGCCGTCGTAGTCGAAGAATCCAACCTCGGCCCGTCCTACCTCGTGGAAACCATCGTGGCGCTCATGAGCGACGGCCCGCGTCTCTGCGGCATGTCGGCCGCCGCGAAGTCGCTCGCCCATCCCCAGGCCGTAGAAGAAATAGCCGAGATGGTAAAAAAGCTAGCGAATCCGGAATGAATTCGTGAAGAGCAAAGATCGCCCAGCGCAACAAAAATTAAAAAAGATCCGGTTCAGCTTTTCTCGGCGCTCTCTGCGTCTCGGCGGTGAAATCGTCTATCATCAGTTTCGATGTTCGCCAAAATTCAGCGCATCCATTTCGTAGGCATCGGCGGCATCGGCATGAGCGGCATCGCCGAAGTCCTGCTCAATCTTGGCTACGGAATTTCCGGATCCGACCTTCGCAATTCGCCCGTCACCCAGCGCCTGGCGTCTCTGGGCGCAACGATCTTCGAAGGCCACGCCGCCTCCAACGTTCCCGGTGCGGACGTTGTCGTCACCAGTTCCGCTATCGCCGTCGAGAATCCCGAAGTGGTTGAAGCGCGCCGCCTCCACGTCCCTGTAATTCAGCGCGCCGAAATGTTAGCCGAACTGATGCGCCTGAAGTACGGTATCGCCATCGCCGGCATGCACGGCAAAACGACGACGACTTCGATGGTCGCGGCCGTTCTCGCCGGCGGAGGCCTCGACCCCACCGTCGTCGTCGGAGGCCGCGTCGATGCGCTCGGCTCCAACGCCCGGCTCGGTAAGTCGCAATATCTAGTCGCCGAGGCCGACGAGAGTGACCGCTCGTTCCTGAAACTCTCTCCCATCCTGTCTGTGGTCACGAATCTCGACCGCGAGCACATGGATTGCTACCGCGACATGCGCGACGTCCGCCGCACGTTCCTCGAATTCATGGAGCGAGTCCCCTTCTACGGCGTAGTTGTCGGCTGCAACGACGATGTCCTTCTCCGCCGCCTGTTTCCCCGCGTCCATCGCCGCGTCACCACCTACGGAACCACCGAAGGTTCCGATTTCCACATCGCTGCCATCGAGTCGCTCCCCGCAAAACAAAACGGCCCGCTATCCCTCTTCGAAGTCACCTACAAAGAAAAGAGTCTCGGCTCCTTCACCCTCCACGTTCCCGGACTCCACAATGTCCTGAACGCTACCGCCGCCATCGCCGTCGGAACCGCCCTCGATATTCCGCCCGACAAAATCCGCGCCGCTCTCGATGGATTTCGCGGCGTCGACCGCCGCTTTCAATTCAAAGGATCAGCCGGCGGCGTCAGCGTCATCGACGATTACGGCCATCACCCCACCGAAATTCGCGCCACCCTCGCCGCCGCTCGCCAGTGCGGATTCCACCGCGTCCACGTCCTCTTCCAGCCCCACCGCTTCACCCGAACCCGCGATCTCATGGACGAATTCGCCACCGCCTTTGCCGACGCCGACACCGTGTGCCTCATCGACATCTATCCCGCGAGCGAGAAGCCGATCGAGGGCATCACCGCCGAAATCCTCGCCGGACGGTTTCGCGCCGCCGCCGCTCCCGCCGGCCACCCACATGTCCATTACGCCCCCTCGTTCCAAGAGGCCGCTGACTCCGTCGCCGCCCTGGCCCACCCCGGCGACATGATCCTGACCCTAGGAGCCGGCAGCGTCTCCCAACTCGCCCCCCTGATCCTGAAAGCCCTTGAAACCCCCGTCGTCCCGTGATTTCCGCGCGCCCTTGCTAAGAAAATCTATTCTGGTCTTCATTTTGGGTAGCGCCGGGCACCACCGCAGTTCGGTTTTGGTTTAAAGTGTGCAGCGGAACATGCCGATTAGCCTTGCTTGGAGGTGTGCGGCGGATGGCTGATTGCAGCGACATTGGTCTTGCTTGTAGGTGTGCAGCGGAACACTGCCACTCGGTTTTGCTTTTTGGGGGGCGCAGCGGTTTACCGCTGCGATAAACGTCTTCTTTTCAGTGCCGGCTTTAGCCCCTGAGGTCGCGACCTGGCCTGCGCCCAGTCTGCTCGAAGATCACGCGACCTTTCCTGCCAAGCAGCCACTTCACCTCAACAAAACAACTTTTTCCCGCTCGTTGACCTTTTTTCCGCCCCCTCGTCCAAGACAATACGAAGAGGAATACCCCCATGGACACGAATAAAGCCGCCTACTGGATCGCGCTAGGAGTTCTGGCGCTCGGTTTGAACAGCGAATACCGCCAGGGAAATTTTGTCTCCCTGCACCGCGTTGCCGACCGTGCCGGTGCCGCCCTCTGCCGCCTCTCGACCAGCGGAGAGCATCTTTTGGCCCTCGCCAAACTTTCTTTTCAAGATAAGGTCCGCGAGAACGATATCGAAGTAGCGAACAGCGACGTTGAAGCAGCTACGGCCAGCGTCGAATCGGCCCGCGCTCAAGCCGAGTCCATCCGCGAATCCGCTCGTGCTCGAGCCGACGCACTCCGTGAACAGGCCCGCGCCCAGGGCGAGGCCATCCGCGACCAAGTCCGAGCCCAGGTTGAGGAACTCCGCGCCCAAGGCGATATGCGCCGCGCCATGGACGAGCAGGTTCGCACCCGAGGACGCTACTTGAACCTCGTCTCCACCGGAAACCGAGGAATCGACGTGCATGGCATGACCGTCGTGTGTCCGAAAACCGGCACGCGCGTCGTCGTGTCCGACGACACCGATCCTTCCGACGCCGTTAAAGTTGAAGTCGACGACACATTCTGAGCGTTCTCCGAGCGACGTTTGCTTCACCCTCGTTTTCCACAGAAATTTGAACCAACTTCGCACTGTCTCCCAGCACGAAAAGCGGTTATAGTAACTTTGCTCAGCGGTTTTCTGTCGACAATTGACTCGAGAGAGTGGCGCGGAAATCTAGTTCTACCGCGATTCAGGAAGAACTATACCCTCTTCCCCACGAAGCTCCCGACCGGGATGCTTTCGATGACTCGCGGCTTGTCGACCTCGAAGCTGAGCAGGAATCTCCCTTCCTTCGCGGCCAAAAGCGTGTCTCCGTCCGTCGCGGAACCCTCCCGAAAAAGACTGCCAATCGGCTGAAGTGGGTGGCCTTGGCGCTCCTTGTCTTCGCAATTCTGGGCGCCGCCGCTTTCGCTCTCTACGACTACGGAGAGCATTCCTGGCGCTTCCGCATCGATTCCAGCGATCAGATCGAAGTGGAGGGCGCGACGCACATTCCCCATGCCCAGATCATGGACGTGATGGGCGGCGACATCGGCCGCAACATCTTCTTCGTCCCCCTCGCGCTCCGTAAGCAGCAGCTCGAACAGATTCCCTGGGTCGAATCCGCCAGCGTGATGCGCTTTGTCCCCAACCGCCTGCGGATCGAAATTCACGAGCGCACTCCCGTCGCCTTCGCCCGCATCGGTTCCCATATCTCCCTCATCGACGCCGGCGGAACGCTGATGGAACTCGCCCCCGGCGGCAAGCACAAGTATTCGTTCCCCGTGATCGCAGGCATGAATTCCGGCGAGCCGCTCTCGACTCGCGCCGCCCGCATGAAGAACTACAACTCTCTGGTTCGCGATCTCGATGCCAGCGGAGCCCGCTATTCCCAGGAACTGAGCGAAGTCGATATCAGCGATCCCGAAGATGTGAAAGTAATCGCGGCCGACTCCAACGGAGACGTGCTCGTCCACCTCGGCTCAGGAAGCTATCTGCAGCGCTACAAAACCTACGTCACCCATGTCCAGCAGTGGCGCCAGCAATTCGACAAATTGGAATCCGTCGATCTTCGCTACGATGGCCAGATCATTGTGAATCCCGATCTGGACGGCGTGCCCCGCCAGCCAGCCCTCACTCCTGCCGCTGCCAAGGCCGCAGTCGCCGCCGGAGTGAAAACCGCCGCCATCGTTAACTACGAAAAGTACGTCACGCGTCCCGGCGCCCCAGTTCCCGTGAAAGTGAAGCCGAAAGCTCCGGCAAAAGCCGCTGCCGTGCACGTAGTGGGAAAACCCGTTTCCGCAAAAACGGTGGCCGGCAAAAAGCCCACGGTGAAGCCAGTCCCACTCAAGAGGACCGCGGCCAAGCCGGCGTCCCTTAAGCGGACAACCACGAATCCAGTCGCCACCAATCAGCCGAATCGCAATGCGCCATCGGCCGTTGTCGTAAAAAACACCGCTGCGCAACATACAAGCCCCGCAGTTGCCCGGCCAGTGGTCGTATCCGCAGGACCGAAAAAGCCGAGCGCTGGAATTTCGAAGGAGACTCCGCAGAACTAGCGGCCATTATCATGCCGAATCACGAGCCCAATTTCATTACCGCCATCGACGTAGGAAGCGCCAAGGCTTCCGTGCTCGTGGCCGAAATCGCAGAGAACGGACTGCGCTATCGCGGCCATGGCATCAGCGAGTCGCGGGGCCTCCGCAAGGGCGTGATTACCGAACTCGATAAGGCCGTCAGTTGCATTCAAAAAGCAGTCGAGCACGCAGAAGATGTAGCCGGCATTCCCATCGAACATGCGTTGATCGGAATTGCCGGCGCCCACATTCGCGGCATGAACAGCCACGGCGGCATCGCCTTCACCCGCGCGCGAGAAATCGGACGCGACGAAATTCGCCAGGCCGTCGACAAGGCTCGCACCGTGCCCCTGCCCGGCGATCGCGAAATCCTCCACCTGCTTCCACAGGAGTTCATCCTCGACGATCAGCCCGGCGTCCAAGACCCAACCGGCATGATGGCCACTCGCCTCGAGGTGCGCGTCCACATCGTCACCGCCTCCTCAAGCGCCACGCAGAACTTGGTGACGGCCGTGAATCGCGCGGGCGTCCACGTCGACGATACGATTTTTGAGCCGCTCGCCTGTGCCGACTCCGTCCTCCGCCCCGATGAACGCGAACTGGGCGTGTGTCTAGTCGATCTCGGCGCAGGATCCTGCGATCTCATCGTCTTCCAGCAAGGAGCCATCGCCCACACCGCAGTCATTCCCATCGGCGGCGATCACTTCACCAGCGATCTTTCCGTTGGCATGTGCACGGGTCTCGCGGCTGCCGAAACCTTGAAGAAAAATTTCGGCAACGCCGTGCCCACGCTCATTCCCGAAGGCAACGAAGTCGAAGTGCCTTCCGTAGGAGATCGTCCCTCCCGCATGATGTCGCAGCGCATGGCCGGCGAAATTCTGGAGCCCCGAGCCCGCGAGCTTTTCGAACTGCTCCGCGAAAACCTGCGCCACGCCGGCGTTCTCGAGCACTGCATCGCCGGCTTAGTACTCAGCGGCGGAGCCTCGCGTCTGCCCGGCATCTTGGATGTGGCCGAATCGGTCCTTCGCAAAGCCTCGCGCTTGGCCTGGCCGACTCCCATGGCTCGCATGCCCAGTTTCATGTCCGAGCCCGAGTTTGCGACGGTATTAGGGATGGTCTACTACGGCCATCGTGCCCGCCTAGCCCGAGGCTTACAAGAGCCCGGCTTCGGCACGCGCATGAAAGCCCTCTTCGCAAGAAAAGGCGCATAAGGTTTGTGTTTTTTGTTTTTGCTTCTGCTTTACCTGATGGCTGACAGCTGACGGCTAACACTGATCCTACGAGGTATCTATGAACGAAGACAACGGACTGCGCATCTGTTTCAACGAAGAAGCTCGCAACGACGCTCGCATCAAGGTCATTGGAGTCGGCGGCGGCGGCAATAACGCCGTCAATCGCATGATCGATTCGGGGATGGAACACATCGAATTCATCGTCGCCAACACCGACCTGCAAGCGCTTCGCATGTCGCGTGCCGCCACCAAGATTCAGCTCGGCGTGAAGTTGACGAATGGCCTCGGAGCCGGCGCGAATCCCGAGATCGGACGCAAAGCCGCCCTCGAAGATTCCGACAAGCTCATCGAAGCCATGGAAGGCGCGGACATGATCTTCGTCACCGCCGGACTCGGCGGTGGTACAGGCACAGGCGCCGCTCCGATCATCGCCTCGCTCGCCAGCGAAATGGGCGCGCTCACCGTTGCCGTTGTCACCAAGCCCTTTGCCTTCGAAGGCAAGCGCCGCATGCAGCAAGCCGAGCGCGGCATCTCCGAGTTGATGGAGTCCGTCGACACCACCATCGTCATCCCGAACGAAAAACTGCTCGCTGTAGCCGAGAATGCCGGCTTCTTCGAATCCTTCCGCATCGCCGACGATATTCTTCGCCAGGGCGTGCAGGGAATTTCCGACATCATCACCATTCCCGGAATCATCAACCGCGACTTCGCCGACGTGAAGGCGATCATGGCCGGAATGGGCTACGCCGTCATGGGCACCGCAACCGCTGCCGGAGAGCATCGCACCGTCGAGGCCGCCCAGCGCGCGATCGCTTCTCCGTTACTCGAAGCCGGAGCGATCGATGGCGCCCGCGGTATTCTCATCAACATCACCGGATCGAACTCCCTCAAACTCGCCGAAGTCCAGCAGGCCTGCACCATTATTCAGGGCGCAGCTCACGAAGATGCCAACATCATTTTTGGCGCTGTATTGGACGAGAAGATGAAAGACTCCGTCAAGATTACCGTGATCGCAACCGGCTTCAAAGAATCGGAGATGCGTCGCCCCCGCCACCAGGAGAACTTCGATCCCGTCATTCTGTCGCGCGACATTTCGCGTCACGCCTCCCGCAATCATTTTCGCGAGCCCGAGCCCGTAGCCGAACCCGAGCCGATCTTCGAGCCAGAGCCAAGCTTCGAGCCCGAACATCCCGCGCCCGCAGCCTTTCAGGAGCCCGTCAGTATGCCCCACGCCGCCGAAGTGATTTCGCTCGAAGCCATGCGCTCTCCCGCGCCCAACTATCAGTCCGAGGATCTCGATGTCCCCGCCTTCCTGCGCAAACGCAGCGAGGTGATGTAAACCGTCGCCAACGACACCATCGCCGCGTGGCAGTTTAATTTCTAGGAGGCAGCGGAAAAACTCTGAATCTGCCTCTGTTTTGAAAGGGTGCAGCTTCAGCTGCACCGTAACTGCGGTCAATCAAACAGCGGCTTCTAGCCGCTGCGGGGCCGTACGATTTTTTCCGTAACTTGCTAAGCACGTTTTGATAAACCCGTCGCCAACGAAATCATCGCGCACGAACTCATATCGCACGAACTCATGAAGACCAGCTACAACCGCATCGCCGGACAAAGCGTCGAGCGGCTGGCCGCTCTCAGCGACGGCATCTTCGCCTTCGCCATGACCGTGCTGGTCCTCGATCTGCGCGTGCCCGCCTTGGACGCCGTTCATAACGAGCGCGATCTCTGGCACGGTCTAGCCGCGCTCTCCCCGCGCCTCATCATGTACCTGACGAGTTTTATGACGCTGGGAATCTTCTGGGTCGGCCAGCAAACTCAACTCAACCACCTCTCCGCTTCCAACATCCGGCTCTCCTGGATTCACATCGGCTTCCTGTTCTTCGTCACCGTCATCCCGTTCTCGACTGCTCTGCTCGCAGAATTCATCGCCTATCGCATCGCTCTCCTCGCCTATTGGCTGAATATTCTCTGCCTCGGCGCCGCCTTATACCTGAGTTGGGGATGCGCCACGAAGTCAGGACTGGTCAAAGATGATATCGCCCCCGACGTTCCCGCAGCCGTCTGCCGCCGCATCGAAATCGCGCAGGCGCTCTACGCCCTAGGGGCGCTGCTCTGTATCGTCAACACGCGCTGGAGCATCGGCTTCATCGTGCTAGTCCAACTTTATTACGCCCTCGCGCCCCGCCTGCCAAAGTAACGCCCGTCGAAATAACGCCCGCCGAAATAACGCCCGTCGATATAACGCGTGCCAGACTAACCTCAGCCCAATAACCTCCGCCGCTGGCAACTTAATTCCTATCAGCTTCCTAAAACGCTCCACTTTGATTTTGCTTTTGGGCGGCGCAGCGGTTTACCGCTGCGATCAATGGGCTTATTTTCAGTGCCGGCTTTAGCCGCTGAGGAAGCAACGCGGCGTGCAACCGAGTTTTACAGCAATCTGCGAGGAGTCTGCGCAAAGCTCTGATGTTGACCCTGGCTTGAAAGGGCGCAGCTTCAGCTGCGCCGTCACTGTAACCAAGTCAAACGCGGCTTCCAGCCGCTGAGGCACTGTCTGCGTCAGTTCCGATCTTTGGACGTTCTGCGACTGTCAGTTTTGTCCCACTGGCGTTGACTTTTCTCGGCATTGTCAACGTGATTCCCGCCGTGATGATGCTCACGCCGCCCTCAAAAGCGCTAATTGCTATCGAAAAATCGCGGTCACGCCAACTGAGAATTGCGTTCGGAATCCTAGAGTAATCGCCCCGGCTTCGTCAATCTGAATCAATGCAGGAATGAGCGCCTTAAGCGAAGAAACGCGTCACAACAACGCGACTGAAACCCTAATTCTTTCGCTTCCAATCGGAGAGGTAAGCGCCATCCACAAGGTACATGACGACCTCTGGGCTGTTGCGGGATAGCATGGTGTGGATTCTCGTTGTTACGAAGGCGGCTCCTATGACAGTTTCCTGGATGAAGTAATAGGTCTTGCCCGCTTCGAGGTCCATCGCAAATCCGTTCGTATCGTCGAGACTGTGAAATCAGCGAATATTTTCCCGGATCGACGTAGGCGATGCTATACGTACCCATATCGTTCACCGCGATGACCTTGCCATTGGCATGCAGCTTTGAATTCGCCCCAAAATCCAGTGACGCTCGCGGCCAGCGGGGGACAAACGACGACAATAGTCGCCTTGTCTGCCTTCACCTCAGGTAATGGATGAGCCGTCCGGTCAAGCTTGACCGAATACTTGGCCTTCCAATCTGGGATACGTCTCTTGTCGATGTCACGGTCCTTGTCGACCGACTCCCCCTTTTCGGCATAATCCGCAATGGTCACGCGGTCGCCAAACAGACTTTGGCTTTTGGCGGTTGCCTTATCGTAAGTGGCCTTCGGCACGACCAGCAGAACCTTCTCCGAATGGTCCCCTTGACGGTACTCCAGGTAGAGCCAGCGATCATGTAGATGAATGCTCGCCATCGTCGCGGACCCGTGCGTATCCCTATCGAAGATAACCTTGGTGATGTCGGAATACGGAATGGCGAACTGATCGCCCGCCCCACTGCGAAATGTCAGTTTCTGCCCGTCATCTTCAAAGCTGAGGACGCCGACCTTATCCACCAGTTCCCGCTTGTCCGCGCTCTTGTGCCGGCGAATCTTGACGCCCTCGAACTTGGTATCTTCTGAAAAGAGCAAAGAGGTACTAAGAAAAAAGAAAATGGCCAGATACACCGCCCGTGACATTGCGCTGCCCTCCCCGCGGTAACTCGGAATTCCCCATCGAACCCGAAAAACTACACCATCGTACACGACTGGCATTGGCAGACTGTTCGAAACATCCCCATGCGCGAACCAACCCGAGACCGAGCGGGTGCGGCGATTTCTCCGCCGATAGAATCCGGTTTGTTCCTTGTCGACACCGAAACAACTGAGGATGCGCCCCTTGTCGGTATCGATAAGGGGCCTTTCTCCGCAGTTCGACGGCGTCCTAGCGGGCCCTAATCGTAGTAAGGGGAAATTGCTGGTTACAACAGTGGTCGCACAACGTTGCAAGACGGAACGAGCTTTGGGCGGCTTTTCCTACAGCGTGACTAGAAATTACCGCGAAGCAGAGCGAACAAATCTAGGCAAAGGTGAGCCAATATCACCGGCACGATTCTACGGGTTCGCACGTAATAGATTGAGAACGCCGTGAAGATCACCGTCAGTGCGAGCACGCCCTCAACCCCTTGATAGAGGTGGTAGCTGATCTGAACAAGGACGCTGACAAAAACAGCCAGACCGCGATTCCCGCCGAGATTCATGACCTCGGAGATAGTGTAGGCGCGAACGATCAGCTCCTCGAAAAAAGGGTTCAAACAAATAAACGCAATTGACAGAGAAGAGATTCCAAATCCGAACATCGAGGTAAATGATTTGGGAGCCAGAAAATGTCCAGAGTAGGCCCGATAAGAATACTGGACCGGAACCAGCACCAGGTAGGTGGCGACGCTGGCTGCAATCAGAAGCCCCAATGCCCTGGGAACATCAGCGAACTCAGGCTTCCATCCGATGTCCTTCCATGTCCTACCCTGCCTCGACATCACATACCAGAGCACCGTCAGCGAGGTCGCTTCCGTTATCAATGCCCCTACGAGCCTGAAGCGTTGCTGCATTGCAGCAGTAGGAGCAGTTCCGCCAAACAGGTAATAGACAGAGCCAGCGATAGGCAGTGAAAGGCTCACCCACAAGACCAATCCCAGATGCCGAAGTCGCGCGGGTAGGCTCTCCCCAAAGGCAATGGGAGTTTCTGGCGTGGAGGCATCTTTCGACGAATCTG
This sequence comes from uncultured Acidobacteriaceae bacterium, assembly GCA_963846085.1. GTDB lineage: Bacteria > Acidobacteriota > Terriglobia > Terriglobales > Acidobacteriaceae > Acidiflorens. Next base: position 930,670 of record CAWJUN010000002.1, read on the forward strand.
GGAGTGTCGTCTCAAATGGACCAGCAGGCATGATTTGAGTTTAGATGATTCCTTCCGTGGAGCATTTATTACGAAGGTGTCGAAGTTGGACTGCGCGGGTGCCCCACTCATTCGCGTTCTTTGCGAATGAGTGGGCGCATCCTGCTGCTCCGCTCTGTGCCCTTGACTGAGCTCTTACTCCGACAGTCGGCCACGGGCAATTCTCAATTAGTGAAATGACTGTTAACAACATTTGACTTTCTCGCTCAGCCTCTTTGACCGATAATCGTTGCCAACATGAATGCTTGCCGCCGATGTTTCGAATTTAGTGAGCGGCCGACCTTTGCAACTCCGAGCGATTATCGAAACTTCGTGCGCCGACTCATAACGTGTGTGGACGATGGACCATTCCATGTTGTCCGCGCCGATGCCGCTTTAGAAGAAATGCTGGCTCCAACGTGGCCGGGAGATTCGATTACACACGTACTCCAGTGCAAGGGATGCGGGCGCGTGTTCGAACTCTACATCAACACCCGGAACGGAAGAAATTGGTGGGAACCACAGCCCATCGATATACCCCTCGACCCCACGCCGTTGAGGGCCTTCAAGACAGGCCCAATCACAGTGATGGCAGCTCATGTCATGAAGATGAAGTTGGAAGAACTTGTAGCCGGTGGATTAGTCGCAGAACTGTCTCCGCCTCAGAGTTTGGCCTCCTCAAAGCGTGGAACCGAGAGATGGTTCAGGGACACGGTATCGAATGTAACCTATCGTTTGATCGAGTATTTCGGTTTCTTGGATGCGGACGACATGAGATGGGAAGTTGTTCCCCCCGCTGAGCTGGGTGGAAGCATCCAGTGATGCGTGGCCGCGTTCAGTTGGCGAAACCCCATTTCACATTTGCCAAGCAAGGAAGCAGATCACCGTCGGATACGGCTAACGGTTCGAGATAAACCCCCTCACTCCCACTCGTCACTCCCAATCGGATCCCCATCCGGCAGCGCCGCAGGCGCCGTCAAATGGCCCTCCGCTGGATTCTTCTCGAAGCGCTCAATCAAACTCGCAGCGAAGAAAAACTGTGCCCGCGCCCCTTCATCTTTTGCCGCCGCCGATTGCGTCGTCATCCACTTCTTAAGCTCGTCAAGCTTCAAAGAAACAGTCGCGCGCACCTGCGCCGATGCATGTTCATCGGACGCAAGCGCAATAAGATGGTTCAGCACAACGGCGTTCACCGCCCTTGAATCGCCGCGTAGTAGTCGTTCTTCCTGCCCTCGACCGTCGTCGTCCTCTTCCACGTGGCCCCGACCAAATCGTTCAACAACTCATCAAAGCTGGGATTCCCCGCATCCAGCGCGTGATACTCCATCAGTCGCTGCGCCCGTTCCGGCTGCAGCAAGACGTTCGTCACAATTTCCGCCGCAGCCTCCGACAGGAGCCAGCGCATCGAACGCCGGCGAAGTCCGCCGCGAAAAATTCTCCCGTCCCGTGGGATAATCCGGCGGCCTCGGCGGAATCATTTTCAGCAAAGGCAGCGGCACAGCCAGCACCTCCGGCGCGAGCGTATCCAGAACAGCCCGTATCGCTGCCCGCTGCTGCGCCGCCGGCACAATCTTCGGTTCGTTCTTTTTTCCGCCGTCCCCCGTCGCGTCACCTCACTCCCGCGTAAATGTAAACGACGTAGTCCAGCCCCCCAATCGATTTCGCCACCGCCGTCACCTGATACCGGTGATACAGATACATCGGAACCAGCACATCCTCAAGCGTTGCCATCGGAGTGTGCTCCGGAATCGCCGCCTCCGACAGATTCTTCAACGCAGCCGCCCGCACCGCCATCACCATTTTCAGCCCATCGAGATCGTTGCTGCCCGTATCCCACAAGTGCGCCACCGGACTCGCCGACCCCAGCGGCCGAGCGTCCTGATCCGTCAAAAACAGCAGTCCCCGCCCAAACGCATCGTCCAGAATTTTGTCCAGCGCCGCCGTCTCGTTCGTCTCTCGCGAAAGATCACTATACCCATACGCAATCGAAACCTTGTCCCACTCCCCGATCCCAACCGCATACGCATTCGATACATCGGGCCGCCCGTCCGCTCCCACCGTAATCGTTGGCGGCGGATAATCCATCACCGAACTGCGGTTCACAATGCTCGCGTCGTAGTTGTGCATCAACCCCAGCGTGTGTCCCGTCTCGTGCGCGGCCAGCTGCCGGATCCGCGCCAGCGCCATCTCGTTCGCCTTCTTCAACGCCGTCGGATCTTTCCCGAACGGATCCAGCAACCCTTGCGCGATCAGAAAAACCTGCCGGATGCGCAGCGCGTCCAGGTTGACATGCCCGTTAATAATCTCTCCCGTCCGCGGATCCGCAATCGCGCTTCCGTAAGCCCACCCTCGCGTCGCGCGCGGCACCCATTCGATGACGTTGTAGCGCACGTCCATCGCGTCCACGCCCTCCGGCAACACTTTCACCTGGAACGCGTCCTTATATCCCGCCGCCGTGAATGCCTGGTTCCACCAACTCGCGCCCTCAACCACCGCCGACCGAATCGGCTCCGGAGTCGCCCGGTCCACGTAATAAATAATCGGAGTGACCGCCTCCCCATTCGCCGCCGCCGGATCCTTTTTCGCCAGCCGGTAGTGCGCGATGTACCGCTTCACAATCGGCTGATCCACCGGCGACGCAAAATCCATAAAGCTGATCCCGAAGAAACTCGACCGCGGATCGAACGCCCTCTGCCGAAATCCCGCCGCCGGCGCCTGGATAAAAGAAAAATGTTCATGCACCGTAATCGCGTGCGCTTCCGGCGTCACCTGTTCCACCCACCGTCCCGGATTCTCCCCCACCAGCGTCAGCGTCGATTCCACATCCGTGTTTTCCGGAAAACTTTTTGTGCGCGGCAAATAAATCGCCGATCGCGACGCGTCAACGTGATACGTCCCTTGTTTCGCCGTAGTCAACCTAGCCGCCACTTCATGCACATCGCTCAGGAAAAACGGCGTTGCATCGACCAGCGCCGACTCCCCATCTTCCGCCGCCACCTCGAATCCCCACAGCACCGACTGCGCAAACGCCTCCTTTACTGCCGCCTGCTGCTCCAGATCATCCGTGATCGCGCGATATTGCTCGTTCTCCGCCACCAGCAGCACCTTCGGTCCCGTCCGCTCAAAATGGACTACATTCGTCTTCCCCGGCTGTCCCCGGTCCAGCCCGATGTCATTCGACCCCACGCCATGCGGCAGCGTTTCGTAATAAAGAAATGGAGCGTCCCACTTATCAATCTGCAGCCACAGCTTCCCCTCATGCGCGTCCCAGTAGCAGTTGAAAAAGCCCGCCAGCTTGGTCATCCCCACGGTTTTCTGAGCGATGGTCTTCTGCGCGATGGTTTTCTGTTCAGCCGCGCCCGCACTTTTATGCTGCGCATCCTGCGCGGAACTTCGCCCCGTCCCGACTCCCATCCACACCGCGAGTATCACCACCAGCCAAGCCCTCATCCGAGCGCGCTTCATCCCAGTTGTTCTCCCATGAATGTCTTCCAACGGCAGCGGCTTCTTAAGGAATCACTTCTGCGCCGCAATCCATCCATTGATCTTGATGGTCAGCAGATCCAGCGGCAGCGGCCCCTGATCAAGCACCGCATCATGAAACTTCCGTATATCAAACTTAGGTCCCAGCTCTTTCTGCGCTCGCGCCCGCAGCTCGAGAATCTTCATCTGCCCCATCTTGTACGAGAGCGCCTGCGCCGGCCACGCAATATAACGATCCACTTCCGTATTAATATTTTCGTCGTCCATCACCGTATGGGCATGGAAGTAGTCGACCATCTGCTGCCGCGTCCAGTGCTGCGAATGCACTCCCGTATCCACCACCCACCGTACCGCGCGCCAAATCTCGTTCTGCAGCCGCCCGTAATCGCTATACGGATCCTGATAGAACCCAACTTCCTTCCCCAGCCGCTCCGAATAAAACGCCCATCCCTCCGTGTACGCATTCAAATCGAGATTGAACTTCCGAAACGGCGGAAGCCCCGTCAACTCCTGCGCAATCGAAAATTGCAAATGATGCCCTGGCACGCCCTCGTGATACGCAATCGCCTCCACGTTCAACAACGACCGCTTCTCCGGAGCATATTCATTCACATTAATGCGCCCCGGCCGCGACCCGTCCCCCGCCCCAATCGAATAGTCCGCCGGAGGAGCCGACGCCTGCCGGAACTCCTCCATCTTCACCACGTCAAGTTTATTTTTTGGCAGCCGTCCAAATAATTCCGGAAGCTTCGTATACATCTGATCCCGATAATGCGAATAGAGATCAAAAAGCTGCTGCCCCGAAGTCGCGCGCAGCTTCGCATCCGCCCGTATGTGATCGTTAAACGATTTCAGATCGCTGAAGCCCTGTGCCTTCGCGATCCCGAGCATCTGCGTTTCAATTTCCGCGACGCTCTTTACCCCCAGCTCGTGAATCTCCGCCGCCGGAGTCTCCGTCGTCGTCTGATGCCTAACCGCGAAAGCGTAGCGCGCCTCTCCATCCGGAAGCGCCCACACTCCCGGATCCAGCCGCCCGTGCGGAGCGTACTCCTCCCGCACAAACTTCGCGAACTTCGCATACTCCGGAGCGACCTCATTCTTCACTTCCGCTTCAATCTGCTCTCGAAGTTGCTTCCGCTCCGTCTCCGAAATCGAATCGGGAAACCTTCGCAGCGGCTCGGTAAACGGACTCTTCTCCAGCGAATCGTCGGCGATCCCTTGCGCCTGGTCCGAAACTTTCTCCAGCAAATATTTCGGCGGCATCAGGTGATCGCGCAATCCATCGCGCATGTGTCCGATCGCGTCCTCCAGCACACGCGGCATCTGGTGTAGCCGCGAAAGATAGTCTTCATAGTCTTTCCGGTTGCGAAACGGAGAGTCCGACGGCAGCGACGCGTATCCCAAATGGATCCCGCCAAACTGCGTCGCCGGCATCTCCCAATCTTTAAAGCGCACCGAGTCCAGCCCTTCCCGCAGGCCGCGCACCATCAGCGCGTGATTGAATTTCTCCTGCTCGGGAAATCCCGATACGTCGATCGCTTCAAACCGCGCCAGCGACTCCCGCGTATGCGCAATATCGTCCGCAATCGCCTTATCCGAAAAGTCGCTCAGCCGGTCGTTATAGCGATTGTCCCCGACTTGCGTGGCCAGTTCCGGTTGGGTCCGCAGCGTGTACTCCCATTCGTCGGCGAGCAATCGGTTCAGCTCCGCGCGCCGCTGCTCCAGCGTTTGCTCGGCCGCATGCGCCAACATGGGTGCAAAAAACATGGATGCAAAAAAAGACAGGGCGAAAGACACTACGACGAACGATGTGCGCAATTGCAGACCTCACTGGGATGATCCGCACCCACAGTGCGGTCGTCAGGATTCTACCCCACGCCGTCAACGCCGACATACCCTCAGCCCCGCGGATGAAAACTCTCCCGCCTCTTGCTATAACATCCGAATGCACCCGAACGAACACGACTCCAACTACGCACCCCGCCCCGCGCACCTCCGGTGGCTTCTCGATTCCGACCCCGCCATCCGTTGGCAGGTCATGCGCGATCTCACCGATGAATCACCCTCCGCAGTTGCCGCCGAGCGCTCTCGCGTCGCCACCGAAGGCTGGGGATCCCAACTTCTCGCCCGCCAATCTCCCTCCGGCAACTGGTCCGGTGCCCCGCATGGATGGCGTGCCGATTTGCCCAAAGAGCATCGCGACTTGCTCATCACCCTCTATAGCCTCTCTGTCCTGATGGACCTCGGCCTCGATCCCGCCAGCAAGCAATCTCGCCACATGATCGACCGCGTCGACAATCGCGTCGTCTTCAACTGGCTCGGCAATCGCCCCTACCTTCGCGGAGAAACCGAGCCCTGCATCAACGGCCGGATTCTCGCCATCGGTGCCTATTTCAAAAAACCAAACGACGCGCTAGCCAATCAACTTCTCAGTGAGCAACTCGAAGACGGCGGCTGGAATTGCGAAGCCCCCAAGAGCTCGCGCTCTTCTTTTCATAGCACCATCTGCGTCCTCGAAGGCCTGCTCGAGTACGAACGAGCCAAGCGAAAATCCGCAGCCATCAGTAAGAAAGTCGCCAAAGCCCGTAAGCGCGCCGAAAATTATCTGCTCGATCGCCACATGTTCCGCTCGCGTCGCACCGGAGATGTCATCAACCAACGCTGGCTCCGTTTCTCCTACCCCACGTTCTGGCACTACGACGTCCTACGCGGACTCGACTATCTGCGCAATGCAGGAATCAAACCCGACAGCCGCATCCGTAAAGCGATCGAAATCGTAATCAAGCGCCGCCACCAGAACGGACGCTGGCCCCTCAACCTTCGTCACCCCGAATTCATTCCCCTGCAGATGGAAACCGCCGTCGCCAGCGCCAGCCGCTGGAACACCCTGCGTTCCCTCCGCGTTCTCCGCTGTTTTTTTGAAAGGGCGCAGCTTTAGCTGCGCCGCACCCGTAACCAAATCAAAAGACGGTGCCCCAGGTTCGTGCCCGTTCTTCAGGGCACGAACCTGGGAGTCCTAGAAGCTGTTCGCACGCACAGAACTCGAGCTAAAGCCGTGTGCGCCACCAAAATCCGCCCCCGGGAGTGGCGACCGCCAATAGCCCGGAGCTTCAGCTCCGGGTAAAGCGCGAAAATAGAGGAAGCCCCAGAGGGGCGGCCGAACTCCCACGCCACTCTTTAGCCCGTAAACTCGCCCGCCGCGCACCCCGCTCCCACAGCGTGCTATGACGATGTTTCCTGCGCAAAACCCTGCACATTCTCTCTTCCCACGAGTAACGAAAAATCGATTACCAAGGTGCGTGTCCTTCTTCCGGATTCCCCATTAAAAGCCGCTTATTCAGCTAGTTACCGTCAAGATTCCGATTCACCCGATTCGTACTTTAACGTTGCAATAAAATCCCTAAATCGCCTACTATCGGACAGTTGCACGAAACCCTCCCGAACCGTGTGGATTTGGCGAGTCTCTTGCATCTTACTCATTAAGCCGATAGTCAAAACAGAGTTCCGATTGGCTAGGTGTTTTCCGGGGATCGTCCAGTGAAGTGTAAGGCCTGTTTTCTTCGTCTCGCATTCTTCTTAGCATTAGCAATGCTGTTGCAGGCGCTCGCCATCGCAGCCAGCGTGAATCCTCCCGCACTTGCGCCTCATAAAAAGTCTCGCGGTGTAACGGAAACGCAGCATGCCCGGAAGCGCATGCACACTCTCGCGCGCAGCCGCGCTCCCCGCACGCACGCTGTCGCCGCACATCCCGGTGCCACCACTCGCGTCTCTGCCACTGCTCCGCGTCACCATCGTTATTACGAGCGCTTCTCCACCAGTTCCTTCGCCTCTGACATCACCGAAGGCGATGAGACTGCCGGAGAAGATCCCGTCGTTCGCCAAGCCGCCATCGATGCTCTGGGCAACATGAACGGCACCGTCGTCGCGATCGAGCCGACCAGCGGACGCATTCTCGCTATGGTCAATCAGCGTCTCGCTCTCTCCAGCGGCGCGCAGCCTTGTTCTACCATTAAACTTTCTGTCGCGCTCGCCGCGCTCAGCGAAGGCGTCATCGACAAAACCACCCAAGTTTCGCTCGGCAGCCGCAGCCGCATGAATCTTACCGAGGCGCTGGCTCATTCCAACAACGCGTACTTCGAAGCCGTCGGCCGCAAACTAGGTTTCGAAAAAGTTCAGTATTACGCTCACCAGTTCGGCCTGGGCGAACTCGCCGGATACCACATTCCCGGCGAGCAACTCGGCACCTATCCCGAGACGGAAATTTCTTCGAAGCTCGGCGGCGTCAGCAAAATGTGCTCCTTTGGCGAGGGCATCTCCATGACCCCGCTCCAACTCGGCGCGCTGGTCACCGCGATTTCCAACGGCGGCACGCTCTACTATCTCCAGCATCCGAACAACCCCGAGGCCGTTGCCAACTTCCAGCCTCGTGTGAAGCGTCATCTCGATATCGAACCGGTGATTCCAGAACTTTCCGACGGCATGGCCGGAGCGGTCGCCTACGGTACCGCGCGCAGCCTGCGCTTGAACTTTAACGAAGAGTCAATTCTAGGCAAGACCGGAACCTGTTCCCACGCCGGCACGCGCTTTGGATGGTTCGCCTCCTACGCCAACACCGACATAGGACGCATCGTCACCGTCGTCTTCCTGCAAGGTGGACGCCCGACCTTCGGCCCCAAAGCCGCCGAAATTGCCGGACGCATGTACCGCAATCTCTACGACCACAACTTCTTCGTAGCCGGAGCCTCCGGCCTCGCACCGACCGCCGTCCAAAAACCCATAAGCCTAAGCACCCAACAATAATCCACCACCGCGTAATAGCTGAGCGTAGAGACGGGGCTACCCCCGTCTCACTCCGCCTCCCGAATTACTCTCCGAAAAATGTGTGCACCACCGTGGAAGAGCGGCCCTTCAGGGCCGCGTAAGCAGCAAAATTAGATGGGGCTTTAGCCCCTGTGGGACGACCGCAAGCTTGTGACTCGACTTTTTCCGCAACCCGTCACCCTCCGTCGGAAACAATTACCACTCTTCAAAACAAAATCAAGCTCCGACCTACTCTCTCGTTTCCCAATTTCTCCCTCCCGTAACTTGCGCCCCATCCCTACCCGCGTTTTACTTAAACTCATGGGAAACGACTCCTACGCGGACCAGCGCGCCGCCTTCCTCAAATTCGCGGGCCACATCGCCCATCCCCTGCAGATCGCGATGGCCGCGTTCGTCATCGCCGCCTGCGTCGTCGTCTACCTCCTCCGAGCCAAGAAACCCATCTCCGCCTCTTTCTCCGCCGTCCTCATCATTCTCGTAGGCGTCACTCCCTATTTCTCCGCGAAAGCTCTGCAAGCCACTGGCGTCTATCACGTGCAAATCGTCCTGCTGCGGCCCGATCAGTCTCTGGCCGACGTTGCCCAGCTGAAATCCTCGAATGGCGGAGAAATCAAAATGGTCGCTGGCGGATGGGAACTCGAAGTTCCCCAGCAAGCGCGTCCCGCCGACGGCAAGATCGTCTTCTCCGCTACCGTGAAAGACGAGTTTCTGAAGGGAAGCAATTCCATCGTTCTCGATGCCGACTACAATCCCACACTCACCATCCAACTCGTCGCCGACACCTCGGCGATAGTTCACGGCGTGGTGGTCGATGAAGACCTAGTCGCGATTGCCGGAGCAACCGTCACCGTAGACGGCTATCCCGACAAAACCTTAAGCGATGCCAAAGGAGATTTCTCCCTCCCCGCCCACGCCGGCAAAGGACAGCCCATCCAACTCCACGCCCACAAAGGCGATCTTACCGGAAGCCTAACCGTCCCCGCCGGCAAAGTAGTGGAAGTAATTCTCACCCACGAGTAAGCAAGCCCCGGCCAATCGAATTCCGGAAGAATAGACCCCGAAAACACAGTCGAGTTCCAGAGAAGCACGCCAGCAATACAAGCCCCGAAGGGACGCCCGAAAATAGCCCAGCGCTTCAGCGCTGGGATTCCGTCGAAGGAAAGATCAAGTCCCAGAGGGACGACTGAACAATCTCCCGAACTCCGCGATCTTCCAAAATTCAAACCCGAACCACCCCGCTTCGTGTAAGATTCTAGAGGCGAGTCCAAGCCGAGCCTATCCGCCGGCATGTATTGATTGTCGAGACGTTGATCGCTGCAAAACGATCATCCCAGCGACGAACTCCCAAATACCAGGTAGAACCGCAGCCCTCCGGGCCGCCGGCACATTCCTGTCAAGAGAGAAACCTAAATGGCGAAAATTGCAAAGACAGCCGACCGGAAAAAGGTCATGGACACCACCAAATCCACCGCATGCCCCAAGTGCGGCAAAGAAACCCGCATCGTCAAGCGAATGAAAGATCGCGAGCGCGGCGTTCCCGGAGGCATCTACATCTCCTGCTCCGGCTGCGAATTCTTCGAAAAACTCTAAAAGCAGTTCTCAGTCGTCAGTTCTCAGTAAATTCCAAACCCAAGGCGCGACGACGAAGTCGCGTCTTTTCCTTTTTTGGAACGTCGCGATCCCCATTTTGCGATTTTTCAGAAATCTCGATGGAGCCGCCGGGCGTCTCCCGGGGGCCCCGAAGACTTAAGAACGCCACCGCAGGTTTTCTCGAGCCGAGACCGACGCTCCCAACCAGCTCGACTTCCTCGAAAGCCCAATTTTGTTCGCCGTGTATTCGCCGAAACCCCAAAATTACTTAGTAATTCCTGCCTGATTTCACTATTCGGTTTCGGCTTTTCCACAGTTTTTGAAGTTTTCCACAGCCAGGGAAGGCTCGGAATAGAGAAGAAATGCCCTAGACTAGGAGAAGAAAGTTGTCAGTGAGAGCTGAAAACTGAGAGCTGAAAGCCAAGAGCTAAGAGCTAAGAGCTAAGAGCTGATTACAAATCGCCCTCGCCTCCGCCGCCGGATCCGCCGCCGCCGTAATCGGCCTGCCTACAACAATATGCGAGGCTCCTGCTACAATCGCTTCCGCCGGAGTCACCACTCGCGCCTGGTCGTCGTGCCCGCTCCCCGCCGGACGCACCCCCGGCGTCACAATCGCAAACTTCCTCCCATACTCCGCCCGCACCGCAGGTGCCTCTTGAGCAGATGTCACGATCCCATTGCATCCATGGGAGATAGCCAGTGCAGTCAGGCGCAAAACCTGGCTCGTGATGCCGCCTCGCACCCCAATCGTAGTCAGCTGGTCTTCATCGAAACTCGTCAGCACTGTAACCGCCAGAATCAGCAGTTCAGGATTCTCGCTAAGTCCAGCATCCGCAGCCGCTTGCAGCATCTTGCTGCTCCCAGAAGCATGCACCGTCAGCATGCTGACGCCAAGCCGCGCCGCCTCCCGCACCGCGGAAGCCACCGTATTCGGAATGTCGTGGTATTTGAGGTCGAGGAAGACCTGCCGGCCCGAGCCCACAAGCTCGCGTACAAACCCAGGTCCCTCAGCAGTATAGAGCTGCATTCCAATTTTGAAGGTGAGCACGGAATCACCGACGGCCGCCACGATCTTCCGGGCGGCCTCGGCCGTGGATACGTCCAAGGCAACGATGAGACGCTCTCGCGGATTCATCGTTGCCGAGTCTATCGGTTTTAGTTCAGTTTGGCTACCGGTTGCAGCATCGCCATGGTAGTTGGGGCAACTGCCTTTGGCTGATAGAGATCCAGGCGGACCCGCTGCACTCCGCGTTCCTTAAAGCCCAATGCCCGAGCCGCAGTATAGGAGACGTCGATAATCCGGTTGTCCACAAAGGGACCCCGATCATTGATCCTTACCACGACGGCCTTGCCATTCTTCAGGTTCGTCACCTTGACGAACGATCCCAGCGGCAGACTGGGGTGTGCGGCCGTAAACTCATGCATTTCGAAGGGTTCTCCGCTGGCAGTCTGCTTACCCTCAAACTGCTCTCCATACCAGGAGGCGGTGCCTACTTGATAGGCCTTCGACTTTGAGCTGTTGGTTCGTGCTTTGTGCCCTCCGGTCGTTGTTCCAATGACCGGTGGCTGTGTGACCTTGGCGGCTTCCAGGCTGCTTGGCCCGGATGCGGCTCCGGCACCCAGACTGGCTACAGATAACAAAATCGCCAGGCTTTCGGCTAGTCGTCGTCGCATTCGATTCCCTCTCAATCTTGGAAAGTCGTTTTGTGGTCGTATGCTCCTTTCGTCATACCGAACAATCTTCTGATGCTACCGACGCCCAGGGGGTGTGTCAACCCGAAATCGGCGATCCTTTATTAGCTAAATGGTAATTAATCAATCACTTAGCCCACTGAAAGACAGGAGTTTGCGCCGTATGTCGTTGAAAGCAGTCGATAGCGATTGTTAACTAATAAGTACTGGTCAAAATCGACCCGTTTCAGGAAATCGTACAACCTCATCGGATTGTTACACTTAGGTCATAATCGCGAGAAGCCCCTTCTAATCAGCAAGATGCACCGTCGATAATAGCGGATCGGTAAACCACCCTAGTCAATTTCTCGATCAGTCTCGGACATTGGCGCTCGCGCTGCATGTTACGCGATCTGTCCCCAAGTACTGTTCCCCTCGTTGAGCTTTCGCGCTACAGTGACAGCATGGCTGTGACACCGCCCGTGGTGTTGACGATCGCCGGCTTCGATCCCTCCTCGGGGGCGGGCATTACGGCCGATATCAAGACGATCGCGGCACATGATTGCTACGGCGTCTCCTGCATCACTGCCCTAACCGTCCAATCGACCCGCGGGGTGCGGCGAGTCGAATCCGTCGATCCCAAGCTGATCGCCGATACCTTGCAGGAACTGATCTCCGACGTCCAGATTGAGGCTGTCCATATAGGTATGCTAGGAAATGAGCAGGTTGCAGCCGTGGTCGCCGACTTTCTCGAAAAGGCCCATCTGCCTGACGTAGTGCTGGATCCCATTCTGAAATCAAGTTCCGGCGCCGATCTCTTGGATCCGGCTGGCAGTCGCGTGCTAATCGACCGACTGCTTCCCATTGTGGAACTGATCACGCCGAACCTCGATGAAGCTAGCGCCTTAACGGGCCTGGAGGTGACAAATCTCGATCAGATGCGCGCCGCTGCGACGCAACTGCATGCCATGGGAGCAGCGAACGTGGTTGTCACCGGAGGACATCTCGACAAGGCGATCGATCTGCTGAGCTTCACGACCTCGCGCGGGAACGAGCAGGAAGTTTTTAAATCGGAGAGAATTCGCTCGAATTCGACTCACGGCACCGGATGCGCTTTCTCGACCGCGCTGGCTTGCCACTTGGCGCTGGGACGCGGGCTCCCGGAGGCAGTTTTGCTCGCGAAGGTGTATGTTTCGGCTGCCATCTCGAATGCACATCCCTTGGGGGGTGGCGTCGGTCCGCTGCATCATCTCTACCGGATGGGCCAGCAGCGGCGGCAGGGAACGACCGTCCACGAGGCGGAACACGCCCACTCGCGCAATTAGCCAGGATTAATTTAGAGGGAAGCGCTACTTCTTCAGCAGCAAACCCGCGGCGAAGGCTGCCACGGCAGCGACCAACCATTCGATCCGCCAGAGTTGAATGGCTTGCCAATCGAGAACCGTCCGGGCACTAAAGAAAATCCCAACCGACAAGGCGCCGACGACGCAAAGCACGCCAGCCAGGAAGGCAATTAGGGCCGGGATTCTGAGCTCCAGGCGTTCGGAGAGACGAACGAGTTCGGCGACGCCGGGAATTTCGAGGACTGAGGCACTGTCGGATTCGGGCCGGCTGGCGCCACAGGCGTGACAATACAGTGAGCTAACGATGAACTCGGTTCCACAGCGGATGCAGGTGGCGACCCGTTCGGTGTGGGCGTGGGCCTTAGCCGCCGTCATCGGCGGACGCCAAAATTCGTGCTGAGCCTGATCGGCTGCTTCTGCCATAAAGGAAGCTCTTCGGTTCGTTCCACTCCAAATCGCAAGCGAATCACCAAAGCAAATTCACACAAAAGCGGTCATTTCCGCGCAAACCGAGCGGAGGGGAGGTTTGCGATGGGGCAAGATTTACTCTATACCTACCGGATTTTCCCATTCTGCCTGAAGGGCATCGTCTCGGGACGTACTCGGTTTGGTTCGGGGGGAACCAGCGATCAGCCATCAGCCATCGGGTACGACCTATCGGTGGGGCGAATCTTCGGCGCTGAACAACTCACAACTTGCGGGTGTTGGGGGGCGGGCAGGCAAGCTTGGGTTCGGGTAAACTGGAGGTGCGTGGCTTCTTACCTTCCCCGGCTTCGTTCCTTCCTGTCTGCTTTGATCTGGCTGGTGCTCGTCTTTATCTGCGCCTTAGTCCCAGGCTCCCGGGCTGCTTTCGGCAGGTCTGGCGAGTCGCCTTCGGGGACAGTGTTTCGTCCGGCGGATCCTCTCAACCAGGCGGCGTTTGAGCACTATTACAACCTTGATTACGATCTGGCGGTGCAGGATTTTGAGCGGATCCTGGCGCGGCATCCTAATGATCCGTTTGCCGTGAATCATCTGCTTTCGGCGGTGCAGGTGCGCGAGCTGTACCGGATGGGCGCGATGAACACGGGCGAGTACGCGAATGACAGCTTTATCGGGCAGGCGCATCGTCCCGCCGATCCGGTGCAGCGGGAGCGCATCAAACAGCTGGTCGAGCAAGCCGAAAAGCTGGAGGATGACGCGCTGGCGCGCGACCCGAACAACGTCGACATGCTCTACGCCCGGGGAGTGACTCGCGGGCAGTTCGCCCTCTATACCGCGTTGATCGAGCGGGCATGGTTCTCGTCACTGCGCAATGCCGTAGGGGCGCGCCGGGATCACGAGCGGGTGTTGGAGTTGTCTCCCGGATACACCGACGCGAAGCTGGTGGTGGGCGCGCACTACTACGTCACGGGAAGCCTGTCGTTTGCCGTGAAAATGGCGGTCGCGCTGGCGGGACTGAGTGGCGACAAGGATAAGGGACTGCACTACCTGAGCGATGCTTACCACTCGAACGGGGAGACGAGTGTGGATGCAGGCATCGTCCTAATGGTGTTCTTGCGGCGCGAGCATCGCTTCGATGAGGCGCTGCGGATCGCCCGCGACATTGGTCCCAAGTTCCCACGCAACTACCTGCTGCCGCTCGAGGAAGGGAACCTGTTGCGGGCGTCGGGGAAGACTGTCGGAGGCCGAAGAGCAGTACCAGCGGGTTTGGCAGAACGGGCGCGAGGGGAAGTACGGCAGTCTCCATTACGAGATCGCGGCATTGGCGCTGGGGGACTTGCTGCGAGGCGAGAAGAAATATCAGGACGCGGCCGCGGCGTATGAGCGGGTGGGTGAAGTGTCAGGGGCCGATCCGGAGACGTTGCAGAAGGCGAACCTGGGAGCGGGCGAGATGTACGACCAGCTACAGAGGCGAGATCTGGCCATGAAGAAGTATCAGGCGGTGGTGGCGCAGAACTCGGGGAATGCCCAGGCGGATCAGGCGCGACGGCGGATCAAAGAGGCTTATCGGGAGTAGAGGCTGTTAGCTATTAGCTCTTGGCTTTTGTTTGTAGCTAATAGATATCATACGATTCGTTATCTTGATCTTAGAGATAAGGCCGTTAAGGTCAGGTTTTGGTTCACGTGATGGCTGAGGGCTGACGCCTGATACCCGCGCTCACGTCCTTGGAACTTTTTTTCTGGCTGGGGCGTATCTTAGGTCAAGGAGACACACACCATGTACTGCAACGCTTGCGGCAAAATGATCGCGGAGGATGGCCGGTTTTGTTCGTATTGCGGGAACGTGGTTGGAGTTCCTCCGGTGCCGAAGAAGTTGATGCGCTCGCGGACCGACCGGAAGATTGGGGGCGTGTGCGCCGGGCTGGCGGAGTATCTCGAACTGGACGTCTCGCTAGTACGCATCCTGTGGTTCTTCATCACGCTGGCCTGCGGGATTGTCCCCGGACTAGTCGCGTATTTCCTGGCCTGGATCATTATTCCTGAAGGGCAGTATTTGCTGCCGGCTGCAACGACTAGACAGACAGTTGCCGGGTAGGGCAGCTCGTCTGCTATCGGCTTTGAGCCATCAGCCGTCAGCCATCAGGTAAGGCCTGCGCCGGTGGCACCCGGATTCGAAACTTCTGGGGCTGCCACCGTCTGCGCGTACAAATTCCAGTTCGGGCTAATTCCAATCGCTGCAAACAAAAAAGGGGGCGGAGCATCCGCACCCGCTCTTCCACGGCGGTGCGAGCATCTGGGGTGAGGCAGGGAGGAGCATCTCGGTGCCGCAACGCGAGAGTCTGGATCTGCGCGTACGTGGTTCTCGGGTGGCGCTAGAGGGGGCGAGTCCCATTGCTACGCGGCGTTTCTTGCGGGCGGGGCTGTCCTATAATCGCTGGCATGGAACGGGTGCGGAGTGAAGATGCGGAGATTGTTTACGAGGTCAAGGGGAGCGGGCCGGCGGTTGTGCTGCTGCATCCGTTTCCGTCGGATCATGAGTTCTGGTATCCGGTGGCGGGGGCGTGGGAGTCTCGGTACACACTGATATTGCCGGACCTGCGGGGGCATGGCGATTCGGAGGCGGGGGATGGTCCGGCGCTGATGGAGAAGCATGCGCGCGATGTTGAGAAAGTGATGGACGCGGCGGGCGTGGGGAAAGCGTTGTTTGTTGGCTGCTCGATCGGCGGATACATATTGTTTGAAGGCTGGCGGCGATTTCGCGAGCGGATGACGGCGCTGGTGCTGTGTGATACGCGTCCGCAGCCGGATACGGCCGAGGCGCGGGCGAACCGGTTGAAGTCCGCGGCGACGGTGTTGGAGCAGGGCACGGAAGCGTTTCTAGAGGGGATGATTCCGAAGCTGATGGGGGCGACGACGGTGAGGACGCGTCCGGATCTGGTGGAGGGGGCGCTCTCGATGATGCGGAAGATGTCGGCGGAGGATATTAATCAGGTGCTGCGGGGGATGGCGGAGCGTCCGGACTCGGTGGGGGATTTGAAGACGATTACGGTGCCGACGCTGATTGTGATTGGGGAAGAAGATGGGCTGTCGACGCCGGCCGATGGGGAATTTATGCGGCAGAAGATTGCGGGCAGCCGGCTGATGGTGATTCCGAAGGCAGGACATTATGCTCCGTGGGAGCAGGCGGAGGCGGTGGGGGGAATTTTTCGGCAGTTTGTGGATGAGGTGTGGGGACGGTGAGGTGCGTGATTATCGTGGTGTGGGCAAAGGAACTCAAATGACGAAAAGCGATTTCTTGTTTTTCGCACCGTTGTTGGTCGGTGGCTTTGTGCAGGTCGGGGTCGGGCAGGTTGCGAAGGAGAACGAGAAGACTCCTACGGTTGGATACGTGAATTGCTCGGATCGAAGGCAGGAGAAAACTGTCCCGGCCTTTCTCGATACATGTGAACAGACGCCGGTCGCGGGGCTGGCCTGTGGGCGGAGTGTGACGGTGCTGGAGAGACACGGACCGTGGTTGAAGGTCGGAGTCGAGGAGGGGGATCCTCGATACGTTGTGGCCACGGCCATCTCGCAGCGGGCCGATAAGTTTGTGCCTTTTGACGTGGATTCGAAGGTCGAGAATCTTGAGCCGGCGAATTGCTTTGCCAACGAGCAAGAGAGGCGGAATCCGCGCGCTATTTATTCCCCTGACCCCGAATATACGAAGAAGGCTCGGCAGAAAAAGATCAGTGGGAACGTCCGGTTGCGCCTGATCGTGGGGACCGATGGTTTGCCTCGAGAAATTCAAGTGGAAAAACAGTTGGGATATGGCTTGGATGAGGCTGCGGTCACGGCGGTGAGTCGATGGAAGTTTCTGCCGGCGTTGGTGGATGGAAAGCCGGTGGAAAAACGGATTCAAATGGACGTATCGTTTCATTTGTATTAAGTGCGAGCGGATCCGTGTTGTTGAGCGAGTCCCCGTATCGATCGGATGGACGGTACGCGGCCCTGAAGGGCCGCTCTTCCACGGCAGTTCGGGCAGTCGTGTGGGGGCTGCAGGTCGGCTCTCGGCAAGGCCAATCTGCTTTCGGCAAGATCAGTCGGTTTCCGGCAAGAACAAGATTTTTCAAATCCTGAGATTTGATTCGATGCATGCGGGGCAGACAGGAATGTCCGCCACCACGCGAGCTTTTCTCTGACAACGGTTCGTTGTGCTTCCCAATAGCCGTTTTTATCCGCCTACGGGTTCGATTTCGGAGGCGTTTAGGTGGTCTTGGGGACGGCTGCTTAGGCGGGCCAGGGCGAGGCTTAGGAGGGAGACGGCGGTTAGGAGGAGGACGCAGCCGGGCCATCCGCGCCAGTGCCAGAACCAGTCGGTCAGGGTGGCGCCGAGGCTGCCGCCTAGGTAGTAGAAGGTGACGTAGAGTCCGGCGGCGGAGGAGCGGGCGCGGGCGGCGATGGCTCCGGTTTGAACGGTGGCGGCGGCTTGGGCGATGAAGACTCCGGAGGAAAAAATGGCGAGGCCGATGACGACGATGGGCAGGGAATGGATGAGGGTGAGGAGGAGTCCGGCGATCATCATGGCGCAGTAGACGAGGGTGGTGTGGCGGAAGCCGAAGCGGTCGAGGAAGCGTCCGGATTGGGGAGTGATGACGACTCCTAGAAGATAGACGAAGAAGATGCTGCCGAGTTGGGCGGGGTTGAGGTGGAAGGGCGCGGCGGCGAGATAGAAGTTGGCGTAGGTGAAGCATCCGACGAGGGCGAAGAGGACGGTGGCGCCCATGCCGAAGTTGGCGAGGAGACGCGGCTTGCGGAGATGGTCTTTGGCGTGATCGAGGACCTGGCGGAGGTGCTCGGCGCGGACAAAATTCTTGGCCAAGGGAAGCCAGGCGCGAACGACGAAGGCGAGGATCAGATCGAGGACGGCAAGGACAAGGAAAGTGGCGCGCCAATGCCAGTGGGCCGCGATGAGTCCGGAGATGAAGCGGCCGAGGAATCCGCCGATGACGGTTCCGGTGACGTAGGAGGACATGGCGCGACCGACACCGCGTCCGGCCCACTCTTCGTTGACGTAAGCGAGCATGACGGCGATGACGCCGGGGACGAAGAGTCCTTGGGAGAAGCGCCAGAAGATGAGGGCGCGCAGGGTGGTGGAGGTGGCGGCGAGGGCGGTGGGGACGGCGAGCAGAAAGAGCGATGGGACGATGACTTTCTTACGGCCGCGGCGTTCGGCGATCATTCCGATGATGGGAGCGGTGAGAGCTGTGGCGAAGATGGTGGCGCTCACGGTGAGGCTGACGGCGAGTTCGGAGGCGTGGAAAATCTGGCGGAAGAGCGGGAGCAAGGGCTGGGTGCTGTAGACGTTGAGAAAGGTGCAGAGTCCGGCGAGCATGGTGGCGACGGTCGCTTTGTCGAGTTTCTGCAAAGGGAAGGGAAGCTCGCGGTAAGTTTTGATGATATCGAAAGAGTGGGGAGTGGGGGGAAGGAGCAAAGGCAAAAGCAACAGCAACAGCAACAGCTTGAACCACTAAGGGCACGAAGGGGTCACGAAGGCTGGAGGCTTAGTCGTCCGTAGTGGCACTCTGCGTTCGGCGTGGTGGTTATGCGTCACATCTTAGCGGTGCGGGCTCTGCTAAAATCGCGGCGTTATGTTGGAAGCCTTTCTTGTTCCGGAAAATACGGTGGTGAATGGCAAAGGGGACGGCCCTGCGCTGGATGTGAGTGGGGCGGAGGGACGGATTTTTTTGCTGACGCTGGCGATTACGAAAATTATTGAGCAGGAATCGTTGGACGTGAGCATTTACGGGTCTGCCGATGGGGCTGCGTGGGATGCCAAGCCGGTCGTGGCTTTTGCGCAGAAATTCTATCGCGAGGAAGTTCCGCTGTTGCTCAATCTGACGGCGCGTCCGGAGGTTAAGTTTATACGCGCGCATTGGGAGGCGGCGCGGTGGGGACGCGGAGTGGAAACTCCTATGTTCGAATTTTGCGTGACGGTGCGGGAAGTGCCGCAGGAGCTTTTGGCGGAAGCGCATGGGCGGGTGACGGTGCAGTAACGGTGTTCAAATGTTTGATGTTCAATCTCACAAAGAGATGGTTTAGCGGTCACAGATTTTGTTCTTTGCGTGGATTGCAATGGTCGAACACAGAGGGAGAATCCCGTGGTATTTGATCCCATGCTTCATTCAAAACGAGCACGAAAGTTTCTGCGGAAACAGGAAAAGCAAATCGGCAACTTGATCGTTATCCATGAAGAATGCCAGTTATGCGGGTCGATGGCGCTTCCGATTGGCTGCTCAGAATGCGATCTGCTGATTTGCCAGGAATGCGTCGAGTATCTGAATGAAAAGCCGGTGTGCAGTTGCTGCCTGGAAGAACTGGGAAGTCCGCGACAACTGGCGACGGTTTTGATGTTTCCGAGTGTTTCGTAGCCGCGCGTTGCGCGAGTGGTTGCGGGTGCGAGGCAGTTGGGTGATCGTCCGCACTGGATCTCTTCAGTAGCGAAATCTCCGTTATATTAAATTTATGTTCGATGATTCGCAGGCGGTGGTGCGTCCGGCGCGCGCGGTGAGTGGCGTGGTGCGGATTCCGGGAGATAAGTCGATCTCGCATCGCTACGCGATGCTGGCGGCGATCGCGGAGGGAACAAGCCGCTTCCAGAATTTTTCGGCGGCGCGGGACTGCGCCAGCACACTGGAGTGCATGAGCAAACTCGGCAGCGCGTGGAAACGGCTGGAGGACGGGGCGATTGAAGTGCAGGGGATCGGGCCGCAGCTGAAGGCTCCGACGGAAATGCTGGATTGCGGGAACTCGGGTTCGACGATGCGGATGCTGAGCGGGATCCTAGCGGGGCAGGCGTTTCGGAGCGAGCTATTTGGAGATGAATCGCTGTCGAAGCGTCCGATGGCGCGCATTATGAAACCGCTGTCGGAGATGGGCGCGAAGATTTCGTCGAGCGAAGGCGGACGGCCTCCGCTGAAGATTGATGGCGGCGGGTTGAAGGCTATTCATTACAAGCCTGAGGTGGCGAGCGCGCAGGTGAAGTCGTGCGTGCTGTTTGCGGGACTGTTTGCGGAGGGGGAGACGGTGGTGGAAGAGCCGATCCGCACACGAGACCACGGAGAGATTGCGCTGCGCGCGTTCGGCGCGGAGGTCGAGCGGGCGGGAAATGCGTCGCGCATTGCGGGCGGGCAACGGCTGCACCCGATTGAAGGGCATGTGCCGGGAGATCTTTCGAGCGCGGCATTCTTTCTTTGCGCGGCGGCGCTTTATCCGGGATCGAAAATCACGCTGCCGGGAATTCTGATGAATCCGACGCGGGCGCGGCTGCTGGAGATCCTGATGCAGATGGGATTGAAGATTTCTGTAGCGCATCTTGAAGAGCATCACGGCGAGCTGGTGGGAACGATCGAGGCGCAAGGCGTGGCATGGAAGGGCGGTGTGGTTGCGGGAGCGGATGCGGCGGCGCTGATTGATGAGATTCCGGTGCTGGCGGCGATTGCGCCGTATTCGGAGAACGGACTGGAAGTTAGGGATGGCAAAGAGTTGCGGGTGAAAGAGTCGGACCGTATCGCGGCGGTGGCGACGAATCTGCGAAAGATGGGCGCGGAGATTGAGGAGCGGCCCGACGGCATGAAGATTCCGGGGGGACAGCATCTGCACGGAGCGGAGCTGGATTCATTTGGAGATCATCGGATTGCGATGGCGTTTGCGGTGGCAGCGCTGCGAGCGGAAGGCGAGATGACGATGCGGGACTCGGATGCGGCGGGGGTGTCATATCCGGCGTTCTTTTGTGAACTCGATAGCATTACTATCCGGTAAACTATCTGCAGAATAATAACTTACAATCTTTGTGCCATCTTTGATGGCAATGCTATCATTGACAGCATGGCAGCGATTACAATTCGAAAACTAGATGATGCGACCAAGGCGAAGTTGCGGATACGGGCCGCCCATCACGGACGTTCCATGGAGGAGGAGGCGCGAGAGATTCTGCGTGCGGCGTTGGCGGTATCGCCGCGACCGGGGAATCTGGCGGAGAGGATTCATAGTTTGTTTGCGCCGCTCGGTGGAGTTGAACTGGAGTTGCCGAAAAGAGAGCCGGTTGGGCCTCCGCCAGAGTTCGACAAATGATCATTCTCGACACGAACGTGCTTTCCGAGTTGATGCGAGCGGTGCCCCATCTCCGAGTGGCGCAATGGGTGGCGAAACAGCCGGAGGAGGAATTGTTCACCACTTCGGTGAGCGAAGCAGAGATCTTCTACGGTATTGAGTTACTCCCGGCCGGCAAACGACGGGAATCCTTGCTGACCGCTGCCGAGAATACGTTCACAAGATTGCTGCTGGGTCGAGTTCTCGCTTTCGAGAGCGAGGCGGCGCGTCCTTTCTCGAGAATCGTAATTAATCGCCGCGCGCGCGGACGTCCGGTCGGGTACGCTGATGCGCAGATTGCGTCGATTGCAAGTGTGAGCGGGGCCACGATTGCAACTCGCGATACGGATGATTTCGAAGACTGCGGGATACAGAGTTGTGAATCCGTGGAATGTTGAGTGATTTCAGGCAAAGAGAGCTTCTTACGATGACAGACCACACGCAATCTCCTGACGAGCGTCTGAAGAACGAATTCAATCGCTGGGCGGATGAAGGCGAGGGCGCGAAGATGGAGCGCCATCACCTGGATATCACCGAGAAGACGATGCGGCGGATGGACTTGCGTCCTGGCGAACGGATTCTCGATCTGGGTTGCGGATCAGGCTGGGCGACACGGATGCTGGCGCGTTTGGTGAGCGAAGGTCCGCAAGGGTTCGGGCAGGTCGTGGGCGTTGATATCTGCGGACGAGATGGTGCGGCAGGCGCGGAGCGGAGTCGAAAGGAATTCGAGAACGTGATGTTCGTGGCGGGATCGGCGGCGCAGATTCCATGGGAAGAAAACTTCTTCGATAAAGTGTTGTCGGTGGAGTCGTTCTATTACTATCCCGACCAGGAACGCGCTCTGGCCGAGCTGTTTCGGGTGATGGCGCCGCACGGACGGCTGTTCATTTTGATCAATCTTTACAAAGACAATCCTTATTCGCTGCAGTGGGTGCCGAAGTTGAAGGTTCCGGTGCATGTGCGATCGGCGGCAGATTACGTCGAGTTGCTGCAGAAGCACGCCTTCGAGAAGGTGGAATTCGCGCTGATTCCCGATGACACTCCGACGCCGGAAGGATATAAGACGACGTCGTTTCATTCGCTCGACGATCTGAAGGCGTTCAAACGAATCGGCGCGTTGCTGCTGATGGCGTCGAAGCCCGATGTGCGGAATCAGGCGCCGGCGTACACGATTTACTAGGAGCTGCCGTCAGGTTTCAGCCATCAGCAATCAGCCGTCAGCAAAGGCTTGTGGAAACTTGCGGCGGCAACTCGCGGTCCGGCTTTACAGGCGCACCCTTTCCAAGCGAGTAAAAGCAAGATCAAAACCACAACTTCTCCGCAATCTTACGGGGTGTCGACTAGGGGTTGCCAGAGTTCGACGCGATTGCCTTCGGGGTCGGTGATCCAAGCGAAATGGCCGTAGGAGGCGGATTCCTGCTTGGGGTCGATGGGGACGTTGGCGGCGCGCAGCTGGGTGAGGAGGGCTTCGAGGTCGTCGACGCGGTAGTTGATCATGGCGCGCTGGGTCTCGGAGCCAAAATGTTTGCTTGCGTCGGGGAAGAGCATCCATGCAGTTTGCCCGGTAGTGGCGGGGACTTCGTCGGACCAAAGGAAGGTGGCACCACCGTAGTCGGCCATCTGGATGCCGAGGTGCTGGGCGTACCAGGCGGTGAGGGCTTTGGGGTCGCGAGCTTTGAGGAAGACGCCGCCGATTCCGGTGACTCGTGCCATGAGGGATCTCCTTGGGGTGTGTGAGCGAGGAAGAAAAGTAAATCTTTCCGCTGCGCCTAGGAGATCATACCAAAAACGTAGTGGTGGAAAAACGCGGTGCGGGATGATGAAACCTCTCCACCAGCAGTCATTGCGGGCGTTTCCCTCAGGCGCTAAAGGCCCCGTCTTGGTTGATTAGAGCGGCGCGGCTGAATCCGTGCCCTTCCCTTTCGTTCTCTAACATCGTTCGTGGGTGGCGCAAGACGGGGCAGCCCCGTCTCTAAACGGCATTTTCCCGCAGCCCCTGAAACCTTGCCGGTGAGTACTAGTCGCTCACGGAAGTGGTGATTGGTTTGGGGAGAGTGACGGTCGTTTTCTGTTCGATGTTTGCGGACGAATCACCCAACATTAAGTTGTAGGTTCCGGCATTCGCGTGCCAGGATGCGCTTGGGACGTCATAGAAGCTGAAGCTGCGCGGGTTGATTTCTAGCGTGAGGTGCTTGGTTTCTCCGGGCTGGAGCATGACGCGCTCGAACTGTTTTAATTCTTTGGCGGGACGCGGGACAGTGGGGGACGCCTCGGCAACGTAGAGTTGCGCGACGGTCGCGCCGGGACGTTTTCCCGTGTTCTTCACGTCGAAGCTAACTATGGTATCGGCCGTCGGAGGCGGGTGCGGTTTTCAGGTTGGAAAATCCGAAGGTCGTGTAGGAGAGTCCGAAGCCAAACGGGTAGAGAGGTTCGACGTTGGTGTGTTCGTAGCCGCGATAACCCATGAAGATTCCTTCGCGATAGACGATTTTGTTGGTGCCGGGATCGGGATAATAGTTGTTGTAACTGGGGTTGTCGGAAATTTTCTTTTCCCAACTGATGGGGAGATGGCCGGAGGGATTGGACTCTCCAAAGAGCAGGCGGGCAGCGGCATTGCCGCCTTCTTCACCGGCGTACCAAGCGGCGAAGATGCCTTGCACTTTGTCTTTCCAGGGAGATACGTCGACGCTGCCTCCGGAGGTGATGAAGACGATCGTTTTCTTATGGAGCGCCGCGATCTGATCGATCAGTTGCTGTTGTCCGACGGGAAGCTCGAAGCTGCGATCGCCGCCTTCGGATTCGGACGCGGAATTGAAGCCGACAGCGAGCACGACAGCATCGGCGTGGGATGCGACGTCGAGAGCGTCGCTTTCGACAATGGTATTAAGAGGAGCGATGCCAACTCGCATTCCGGAGACGGAGGCGAACTGGGTGGCGAGTTGCTCTAAGACCACTTTGTGGGGTCCTGCGGTGAGGTCGATTTCGGTTTGGCTGAGGATGGCCTTGGGGACGACGGAGCTGTCGAGAAGGACATGGTCGTCGAGGAGCAGACGATAACGGCCGTCAGTCTGCGCGAAGATGGCGAACTTGCCGGGATTTTCAACGGTGTAATAGCCCGTCCAGCGGCCGCTGGTTGTTGTGCGCAGGTAAGGGTTGGAATTTTTGTGCGAGGTGAGGGCGTTTAGCTCTTGCTCTTCGGGTTCGCGGCGGGTGGATCCGGGCAGGAGAAGATTTTTCTCAACGGTGGTGCCCGTTTCTGCGCCTTGCAGATCGGCATTAGCGAAAGTGGTGTGGGTGACGCCGGGGATTTTGCCTTCGGCGTCGGTGGTGAAGGCGGTGAGACGGGCCATTTGATTGGTGCTGCGCAGGCCACGGGCGTAAAGAACTTTGGCGGAGTCCCCGAGGTAGTTGCTGATTCCCACTAGAAGATTCGTGTTGGAAAAACTCACAACTTCTCCGCTGCCGCCGCCGGTGGTGATGGTTTGGGCAGCGGTCGGTCCGATGACGGCGATCGTCTTAAGGGTCTTGCGGTCGAGCGGGAGAGCGTGGTTTTCGTTTTGCAAAAGGACGGTGCCTTCGAGAGCAGCCTGGAGAGACGCTTCGCGGCCCTGCAGGTTGTAGCGGGGGATGGACGTGTCGAGGGCGGGATGGTCGAGCCATCCGAAGGCGACGGCGACGCGGAGGATGCGGCGGACTTTTTCGTCGAGTTCGGCCTCGGTGATGGTTCCGGATTTTAGGAGGGGCTTGAGAGTTTCCTGATTGTAGTAGACGCCGAAGGGCATTTCGAGATCGAGTCCGCCCTTGACGGCGGCGGTGGTGTCGTAGGTGGCGACCCAGTCGGACATGATGATCCCGGGAAAATGCCATTGATCTTTAGCGACTTCGACATTGAGGCGGCGATTTTGAGTCATGTGCTCGCCGTTGGTGAGGTTGTAGGAGTCCATGATGGCGCCGACTCGAGCGGTCTTGACGGCGGCTTCGAAGACAGGCATGTAAATTTCGCGCAGGGTGCGTTCGTCGATAACGGAGTCGGAGTCGTGACGCAGGTATTCGGAATTGTTGCCGAGATAATGCTTGACGG
The DNA here is from genome assembly GCA_963846085.1 of uncultured Acidobacteriaceae bacterium. Classification (GTDB taxonomy): domain Bacteria; phylum Acidobacteriota; class Terriglobia; order Terriglobales; family Acidobacteriaceae; genus Acidiflorens. Next base: position 956,227 of record CAWJUN010000002.1, read on the forward strand.
TGGCGGAGACGCCTTCTTTCTGGACTCCCTGAATGTAGCCGACAGCGATTTGGCCGGCGAGGTAGGGATCTTCTCCGAAGTATTCGAAGTTGCGGCCGTTCATGGGCGCGCGGTAGATATTGACGCCGGGGCCGAGTATGAAGACGGCGCCACGAGAACGGCAGTCGCGACCCAGTTCTTCGCCGACGCGGAGGGCGAGTTGTTTATCCCATGACGCGGCTAGACCGATGCCTGCGGCATAGGCGATGGTGGGCGCGGGAATGTGAGCGCCGACGGGACCGTCAGCCATCTGGAAGAAAGGGATTTTGAGACGCGGAATGGGATGAGTGCGAAAGGGAGTATCGCCGCTGAGGAGATCGATTTTTTCGTCGAGCGTCATCTGGCTGACGAGTTGATTGACGCGGGCGTCGTCGGCGGAAGAGTTTCCCTTGAACTGGGCCGAGGCGTCGAGAGTGGAGCAGGAGTGCGCAAAGCAGAATGTTGCAGCAGCGAACGAACGTTGTTTTGCTGAACATGGAGGTTTCTCCTCGGGGAAATAGTACAGGGAAAACGGGCGAGGAATAAACGGGAGGTGGAAAGTTATAATTCGTTCTCGCTTCGAGGGTGTGGGGCAAAACATTCGCGACAATCAAGCGTGATAATCGTTTGCGGTAGTCGTTTTCGGTAGATATCGATATGAATCTTCCAGACAAAGGACTCTTTAGGGACTTCGTCTTCCGTTGATGCGCGGGTGCGGATTGGGCACGTGCATTTGAAAGTGGCGGACTTGGCGAGAGCGCTGCGGTTTTACTCGGGCGTGCTTGGGTTTGAAATCACGCAGCGATACGGGGAAGGCGCGGTTTTTCTGGCGGCGGGCGGATATCACCATCACATTGGATTGAACACGTGGGAAAGTCTGGGCGGTTCGCCTCCGGCGGCGGGGACGACGGGGCTTTATCATACGGCGATTCTTTATCCGTCTCGCGCGGCGCTCGCGGTTGCGTTGCGGAGAGTGCTGGCAGCGAAGATTCCGTTGGAGGGAGCGGCGGATCACGGGGTCAGCGAGTCGATCTACTTGCGGGATCCCGATGACAACGGGGTGGAGTTGTATTGCGACAAACCGAAGGAGAAGTGGCCGCGCGGGGCGGACGGCGAGTTGGCGATGTACACCCGGCGGCTCGACTTGCATGAACTGTTGCGCGAGGCTCCGGAGGGAACAGAGATGGAGAGCGGGCCGCGAGACCTGTAAATTTGTGTGCTAACCTGCCGTTGCCTTCCACCGGCGCCGAGGAGACAACGGAGAATGGTCGATCAGCTGGCGAGAAACGACGGCGCAAGGAAGGATGGGAGCGATGCCCAGCACAGCAGCCTGACGCTGGTGATTGTTGCTTCTTCGCTGGGCACGATGATCGAATGGTATGACTTCTTTATTTTTGGAAGTCTGACGACGGTACTTTCCCTCAAGTTTTATCCTCCCGGCAACAACACATTCGCGCTGATCGCGTATCTTGCCACGTTTGCGGTGGGCTTCGTGGTGCGGCCGTTTGGCGCTTTGTTCTTTGGGAGGATTGGGGACCTGGTGGGGCGGAAGTACGCGTTTCTGGCGACGCTGACGATCATGGGCGGCGCGACTTTTTCGATCGGATTGCTCCCGACGTTTGCGACCGCAGGCTGGTTTTCTCCGATTACGTTGATTCTGATTCGCGTGCTGCAGGGGTTGGCGCTGGGCGGCGAGTATGGGGGAGCGGCGGTTTATGTGGCGGAGCATGTGCCCGATAAGCGGCGTGGATTTTTTACGAGCTTTATCCAGGTGACGGCGATTCTGGGGCTGCTGATCTCGTTGCTGGTGATTTTGGCGACGCAGGGGACGATGTCACGCGAAGCGTTTAATGAATGGGGATGGCGGATTCCGTTTCTGGTGTCGCTGTTTCTGGTGAGCTTATCGCTGTACATACGGATGAAGTTGCGAGAGTCTCCCATTTTTGTGCATATCAAGGCGTCGGGCAAAGCTTCGCTTCAACCGCTGAAGGATGCGTTTACCAAATGGCCAAATGTGAAACAGATTTTGATTTGCCTGTTTGGGGTGACGGCGGGGCAAGGGGTGGTGGCGTATACGGGGGAGTTCTATTCTCTTTTTTATATGCAGACGATTCTCAAGGTGAGCCCGCAAACGGCGAATATCGTGATGGCGGCGGCGCTGGGCCTGGGGATTCCCCTGCTCATTTTTTTTGGGGCGCTCTCAGACAAGATCGGGCGCAAGAAAATCATGCTGACGGGATGCCTGCTGGCGGTGCTGACGTATGTTCCGATCTACCATGCGATGGAGCGCGCGGCCGGAAACAATGTGGTGACGGTGAAATCGACGCGGAATCCGGTGACCCGGGCGATTAATCTAACGCCTATGACGACGGACGCGGCTGGGAATCTGGTGGCTGCGGCCGAGGCGCCACATCCAGATCGAGGCCGGCTGATTCTGCTGGTCTTTCTACAGATGATCTATGTGGGGATGGTTTACGGGCCGGTGGCCGCGTATCTGGTGGAGGCGTTTCCGGCGAAGATTCGTTACACGTCGTTGTCGCTGCCGTACCACATCGGCAATGGCATTTTTGGGGGATTGTTGCCGCTGATTGGGCTTTCGATTTGTGCAGCAACGGGGAAGATTTATGCGGGAATTTATTATCCGATGGCGGTGGCCGCATTGACTTTTGTTGTGGGCAGTATTGCGTTGCGGGAGACGAGCGGCACGAAGATTTGGGATGAAGTCGAGAGCCCGCTGTCGATGCCGGGAGTGGGGCAGGAGACGTGAGGGTTGCAGAGAATTGGAGATCGCTCAGGAAGCCCTTCAGCGGCTTAAACAGGCTGCGGAAAAACTCGGAGTACTCACGTTCCCGTGGAAGAGTGGCCCTTCAGGGCCGCGTAAAGCACATGGAATCAATCCGGGCTTCAGCCCCTGTGGTCGTCTTTAGCGTGTTAACGGACTTTTTCCGCAGCCTGTTAAAGCCGCGTTTTACTTAGTTAGAGTTGCGGCGCAGTTGAAGCTGCGCCCGTTCAAAACAAAGTCCGAGTCGAAAGTTTCGCGTGGCCGCTGGAGTCATGTTTTCCCCGAGACTGGCTCCTACCCAGGTCTTGCGACAGATCTATCAGTTGGACGAGAGGGTTCGACTGCCAATCGTATAATTAGATAACGGCTTTTCAGGGCGGACGAACGAAGTACTGCGAACGCCGGAGCATGGGTAGTGGTTCGTGGGGCGGTGAAGATATGACGAAAACTCATCTACATCCATTGGAGAAAATTCTCGAGAACCGTATCGCCATTATCGATGGGGCGATGGGGACGACGATCCGTACCTATGGGATGAAGGAAGCGGATATCCGGGGAGAGAGGTTTAAGAGTGCGAAAAAGGATCTGCTGAATAATGGCGATCTGTTCTCGCTGACGCAGCCGGCGATGATTGGGGACATCCATCGGCGGTTTCTGGAGGCGGGAGCGGACATACTGGAGACGAACACGTTCGGCGCGACGAGTATTACGCAGAGCGAGTTTTTTGTGGAGGATCCGCGGGAGCAGGGCGGGCGGAAGGATCCGGCGTTTTATCAGAAGATTATTGAGGATCCATTTCTCGGCGAGGTGGCGTGGGAGATCAATGAGCAATCGGCGCGGCAGTGCCGGGAGTGGGCGGATCGGGTTGGGTCGGCGACGTCGCGGCAACGGTTTGTGGCGGGAGCGATAGGTCCTCTGACGGTATCGCTTTCGAACTCGCCCGATGCGGATGATCCGGGCTTCCGGGTGGTGACCTTTGATCAGGTGAAGACGGCGTATGCGCAGCAGGTGCGGGCGCTGATTGCGGGCGGAGTCGATCTGTTGTTGGTGGAGACGATTTTTGATTCGCTGAATGCGAAAGCGGCGCTGGTGGCGATCCGCGAAGTTTTCGACGAGGACGGCAAGAATTTGCCGGTGATGATTTCGGCGGCGGTCGGGCGCGGCGGCGAGACGTTGATTTCGGCGCAGACGACCGAGGCGTTCTGGAATGCGGTGCAGCACGTGAAGCCATTCTCGGTGGGGCTGAACTGTTCGCTGGGGCCGGACCTGATGTATCCGTTTCTGGAAGAGCTTTCGGAGAAGGCGGATGTGGCGATTTCGTGCTATCCAAATGCCGGCTTGCCGAATCCGCTGGCGGCGACTGGTTTTGATTTGGGGCCGCAAGACATGGCGCGTTATCTGGGTGAGTTCGCTCGCGGAGGGCTGATCAATATTGCCGGCGGTTGCTGCGGCAATACACCGGAGCACATCGCTGCGATTGCGAAGGCGCTCGAGGGGCAACCTCCGCGAAAGTGGCGGAAGGCTCACGCGGAGGAGACTTTCACCCATCCGATTGCGAGTCGCGCGTGAGTGTGTCGGACACCGTAAGCGCGGCCGAGGGAATCGAGACGGAACCGCTTCGTCTCTCGGGCTCTCAGCCCTTCACGCAACAAGCCGGCGTCTACATCATGATCGGGGAGCGGACCAATGTCGCTGGTTCGCCGAAATTCGCGAAGCTCATCAAGAAGGGGAAATACGAAGAAGCGGTCAGCATCGCGCGGCAGCAGGTGGAGAATGGCGCGAATGTCCTCGACATCTGCATGGATGAGGGGATGATCGATGGCGTGACGGCGATGACGCGCTTTCTGCAGTTGCTGGGAAGCGAGCCGGAAGTCGCGAAGGTGCCGTTCATGGTGGACTCCTCGAAATGGGAGGTCATTGAGGCGGGGCTGAAGTGCCTGCAGGGGAAGGGTATTGTCAATTCGATTTCGCTGAAGGAAGGTGAAGAGAAGTTTCGCCAGAACGCCGCTAAGGTGTTGAAGTATGGCGCGGCGGTAGTGGTGATGGCGTTTGACGAGCAGGGCCAGGCCGCGACGTATGAGGACAAGATCCGGATTTGTGAGCGGGCGTACCGGATTCTGGTCGACGAGGTCGAGTTTCCGCCAGAAGATATTATTTTCGATCCCAATATTCTGACGGTGGCGACCGGCATGGAAGAGCACAACAACTATGCGGTGGACTTCATCAACGCCACGCGCTGGATCAAGGCGAACCTGCCGCATGCGAAGGTGAGCGGTGGCGTGTCGAATATTTCGTTCAGCTTTCGCGGCAATAACAAGGTGCGCGAGGCGATGCATTCGGCGTTTCTTTATCACGCGATCGCGGCGGGAATGGACATGGGCATCGTGAATGCCGGGATGCTCGAAGTGTACGAAGAGATTGAGCCGGAACTGAAGGTGCTGGTGGAGGATGTGCTGCTGAACCGGCGTCCGGATGCGACGGAGCGGCTGGTGGAATACGGCGAAGCGCTGAAGCACGAAGGCGCGGTGGTAAGCGAAAAGAAAGCGGAGGAATGGCGCAACGGCACGGTGGAGGAGCGGCTTTCGCATGCGCTGGTGAAGGGGATCGATACCTACATCGAGATTGATGCGGAGGAGGCGCGCCTCAAGCTGGGGCGTCCTCTGCTGGTGATTGAAGGGCCGCTGATGGCGGGGATGAGCGTGGTGGGCGACTTGTTTGGAGCGGGCAAGATGTTTCTGCCGCAGGTGGTGAAGTCTGCGCGCGTGATGAAGAAGGCGGTGGCGCATCTGACCCCGTTCATGGAGGCGGAGAAGGCTGCGATGGCTGCGGCGGGGCAGGTGGTGAAGGCGCAGGGAAAGATCGTGCTCGCGACGGTAAAGGGCGATGTTCACGACATCGGGAAGAATATTGTCGGCGTCGTGCTGGCCTGCAATAACTATGAAGTGATCGACATGGGAGTGATGGTTCCGTGCGAAAAGATTCTGGAACGCGCGAAGGCGGAGAAGGCGGACATGATCGGGCTGAGCGGGCTGATTACTCCGTCGCTGGATGAGATGGTGCACGTGGCGCGGGAGATGGAGCGGCAAGGGTTCAAGATGCCGCTGCTGATTGGCGGGGCGACGACGAGCCGGGCGCATACGGCGGTGAAGATTGCGCCGCACTACAGCGAGCCGGTGGTGCATGTGCTGGATGCGAGCCGAGCCGTGCCGGTGACGACGAGCCTGCTGAGCGATGATGGCAAGCCGGCGTTTGTGGCGCAGCATCGCGCGGATTATGAGGCGCTGCGCAAAGCGCATTCGGCGCCGCGAGCTGACGGTGATTTCGATTGAGGCGGCGCGGGCGCAGACGGACTCCGATTGAGTGGCGCGTGGAGGATCTGGCCGTGCCCGAGTTTACGGGCGTGCGGGTGCTGGATGATTTTCCGCTGGCGACGCTGCGCGAGTTTATTGACTGGACGCCGTTCTTTCATACCTGGGGGCTGAAGGGCGTTTATCCGCGGATTCTTGAGCACGCGGGGCAGGGGGCGCAGGCGCGGCAGATTTTTGCGGAAGCGAACGTGCTGCTGGACGCGATCATTGCGAAGAAGTTGATTACGGCGCGCGGCGTTTACGGGTTTTTTCCGGCGAGCGCGGTGGGCGATGATGTGGAGTTGTATGCGGACGAGGCGCGCGGAGAGGTGTTGGAGCGGTTTCACTTCCTCAGGCAACAATCGAATAAGGAAGGCAGCGAGCCGTGCCGGTCGCTGGCGGACTTTATCGCGCCGAAGGACAACGGGGCTTGCCGATTCCATTGGGGCTTTCGCGGTGACAAGCGGGATTGGTCTGAAAGAGCTATGCGACCGGTTTCGATCGGAGAACGACGACTACAACGCGATTATGGCGGAGGCCATCGCCGATCGTCTGGCTGAGGCTTTTGCGGAGTGTCTGCACAAGCGGGTGCGGGACGAGTGGGGCTATGGGCGCGCGGAGGGTCTGAGCAACGCGGAGCTGATCCAGGAGAAGTATCGGGGGATTCGGCCGGCGGCGGGATATCCGGCGTGCCCAGATCACACGGAGAAGGGAACGCTGTGGCGTTTGCTGGATGCGCAGGTGAATACGGGGATGATGATCACCGAGTCGTTTGCGATGTGGCCGGGATCGAGCGTGAGCGGGCTTTATTTTGCGCATCCGGAATCGCGATATTTCAGTCTGGGGAAAATCGACCGGGATCAGGTCGCCGACTATAGTCGACGCAAGGGAATGACGGTGGCCGAGGTCGAGCGTTGGCTGGGGCAGAATTTGAATTACGATCCGGCGGAATAGCGGCGGCTGTGCTTTTCGCCGGCGCCGACTGCTCTGAAAATTCCTACCTTCGATCTTCGAAACGTGGTAATTCGCGTAAACTCTGTTTGTCTTTTTCTTTGTCTCTTCATGGAGGATTGGTTTGGCCAAATTTCCCAAGATCTCTGCTGCGCTTAAGAAGCGCGCTAGCCGCATTCGTGTGCTGCTGATGGACGTGGACGGCACCATGACGGATGGCAGCGTGACGCTGTTGTCCCAACCCGACGGGACGGCGCTGGAAATCAAGACATTCGATGCACACGATGGGCAGGGATTGACACTGGCGCGAACGGCGGGACTTCGCACGGGATGCATCACGGGAAGAGAAAGTCCGGCGCTGCTGCGGCGCGCGCAGGAAATGAAGATGGAGTTTGTTTATATGAAGCAGCCTTTGAAGATGCCGGCGTATGAGGAGATCCTGCGAAAGGCTGAAGCGTCGGATGCCGAAGTGGCGTTTGTGGGGGACGATCTGCCGGATATTCCGTTACTGCGGCGCGCGGGGCTTGCGGTTGCTGTGGGCGATGCGGTTCCGGAAGTCAAAGCGGTGGCACACTACACGACGCGAGCGTTGGCGGGACACGGAGCCATTCGCGAGGCGGTGGAGTTGATCCTTCGGTCCAAAGGCATTTGGGCGGAGATGATCGACAAGGCTCGCGCCTAAGAGTTGATCTAGGGACTTGAACCTTCAGGTTTGAAGAACGACGACTAAGCGAAGTCGGGCATTTGTAGAACAATCTTTCCTCTTTTGTGCGGCGCTCCGGCGAGCATTTGATGGGCGGTGCGCGCCTCGGCTAAGGGAAGTACGGTTCCAAGCGCGCAGGTGAGCGCGCCGGTCTCGAGCAATTTCGAAATTGAATTCAAGCGACCGGCGGTGACTTCGACCAGGAAGAATGCGGAGCGAAGTCCCGCGGGTGGTGGCGGGTTGTCGGGAACGGGAGAGACGGCCGAGACAAGAATTCCGCCGGGTTTCAACACGGCAAACGAGCGGCGCTGCGTTTCTCCGCCGACCATGTCGAGGACGGCGTCGACGGGAGTGACGACCTCTTCGAACTTCGTGGTCTTGTAGTTGATGACTTGGTCCGCTCCGAGAGTGTGAACATAGTCGGCGTCGTTATTGTTGGGGCCGACCGTGGCGATGACTCGCAACTGAGCGTGCTTCGCCAGTTGGACGGCATACGCGCCAACATTGCCCGCGGCTCCGTGGATGAGCACCGACTGGCACGCCTTCAGTTGCGCGTAATCGAATAACATTTGCCAGGCGGTGACTGCGACCACCGGGACGGACGCGGATTCGGTTGGGCTCAAAGACTTCGCCTTGGGAGCGACCATTTGAGCTTTGGCTACCGCGTATTCCGCGTAGGCTCCGCAGAAGTCTTTGTTCGTTACACCGTAGACTTCATCGCCGCGCTTGAATTGCGTAACTCCTGATCCCACGGAATCGACGACACCGGCAAGATCGGAACCCAGAATGATGGGGAGCGAGAGATTCACGGCGCTTTTGTGCTCACGGATCAGGGCATCCCAGGGGCCGACACCGGCGGCCGCGACACGAACGATGAGTTTGTCCGGCTGGGCGACTGGACGTGGAATTTCGTCGATGACGATGACTTCTGGTGGACCGAAGCGATGAATTCTCGCTGCTTTCATGTTTCCTCACGCGTTGTTAAGCGCCAACGTCCGGTCCGATCACAAGAAGTTGAGCAGAGCGTCGATCGTTTCTTTCTGTCGTTCTTCCATAATCCAGTGGCCGGCACTGAAGCGCTTTGCCAGCGAACGATGGAAGAGACCCGCCCGTGTTTGCCGCACACGCGGCGGGTCGTTTATTTGCCGGCTAGGTTTGTTAAGCGGCGATTTGTTTTGCGCGTTTCAAGAACGTCAACAGATCGGCATTGATCTGTTCGTGGTGGGTCGTGGGCATGCCGTGAGGATAGCCGGGATAGACTTTCAGTTCGGCGCCCTTCACGATCTTCGAAGACATCAAGGCAGACGCAGCGATCGGTACGATCTGATCGTCTTCGCCATGCATGACGAGCGTGGGCACGTCGAACTTCTTGAGGTCTTCGGTGAAGTCAGTCTCGGAGAAGGCTTTGATGCAGTCGTAACCGGCGTTCACGCCTCCCATCATTCCCTGGAGCCACCACTTGTCGCGGATGCCTTCGGAAATTACTGCACCGGGACGGTTGTAGCCGTAGAAGGGGAGGGTGATGTCGCGATAAAACTGGGGCCGATTTTCCGCGTAGGCCGCGCGTAGACCGTCGAAGACAGAAAGGGGAGCGCCGGCTGGATTCTTATCCGTTTTCACCATGAGCGGCGGGACGGAACTGATGAGGACAGCACTGGCGACGCGTTTCGTACCGTGGCGGCCGATGTAGCGGGCAACTTCTCCTCCGCCGGTGGAGTGGCCAATGTGGATGGCATTTTTGAGGTCGAGCTTCTCGGTGAGGGTTGCGAGATCGTCGGCATAGGTGTCCATCTCGTTGCCATCCCAAGTTTGGGTGGAACGCCCGTGGCCGCGGCGATCGTGGGCGATGACGCGAAAACCGCGGTGGCCGAAGAACATCATTTGCGAGTCCCAGTCGTCGGCTGTGAGCGGCCATCCGTGGCTGAATACGATGGGCTGGCCGGTTCCCCAGTCTTTGTAGAAAATCTGTGCACCGTCTTTCACGGTAATGGTTGGCATGTTTTTGTCCTCCTGACGAAAGTAAGTTTCGCAGTGATTGCGCACTGCGGTTGGTGGATGGCCGAAATTGCGTCGACCTTAGTACTGGCGTTGTTGCGTTCTCCCCTGGTCCGGCCCACGACACTCAGTTGAGGGTGATTTCGCCCAGGTCGATTTTCACGAGCAAGGGTTCCAGGACTGGACGGTAGTCTCCCTCGTAGGAATAGGTACGACGGTTTGTTGGAAAGATGATGCCATCAACATCGCGGTATTGGGAAGCGTAGTTAAGGCCGGTCGCTCCGCCCAGAATGTCGACGATGTAGTCGTGGCGGCGAAGCAGTCCGTCGGGACCAAAACAAGAGATTTGTTCTCGAGTGTGGCTCTTGACGTGGTCGGGAAAAGTTACTTTCAATCTTCTCCAAGTTTCGCCCTCGACCTCGATGGAGGCGATCTCTTCGGTGACGAAACTGTCGTGGGTATATAGAAAAGGAGTGTTGAGGCGGTCGTGACATGAAGGGGCAATGGCTCGACGGAACGGAACGAACACTGGCGTTCATTCGGTTGGCGAGGAATTGCTGGGCTGGGGGAGGGATCATCTGATCGTCGGTGCAGACGAGATACCAGGATGGAATGGTCTTCCAAGCCGGCACACTCTCGGCCCCAGCAGAGGCTGCAATGCTCAAGGGCTTTTGTACGGCTGCCATAACTGCGGCTTCATCATTGGTGACATCGCCGCAGAACGAATTGTGAAATTTCTCGCGATTGATCCAAAGAAAACCGCTCTCGTCGGGCGCAATCGCGGCAGAGCCATGCGAGGGCGGTCCCTGTTTGCTGAGGGAGTCCAAACTCTCTCCTTGATCCAGCCCGAACGCGGTGACGTTTACGAGAGCCTTCGCCTGCGGCGTTGCGGTGGCGGCACCGGTGATGACTGCACCTCCGTAGGAGTGGCCGACTAAGACCGTCGGCCCCTTCTGAGCTGATAATAGACGGCGGGTGACGGCAATATCGTCGCTCAGCGAACTGGGTGGAATTTGAGCCGCAGTGACTTTGTATCCTTTTGCTTGCAGCAGAAGAATGACTTTGCTCCAGCAGGAGCCGTCGGCCCATGCACCATGTGCAAGCATCACGTTTACGTCTTTGCTCATATATCCTCCGGGGTAAGATCTGTGGTGATTCTCGGTTTGTGAATCGTTACTATTGCGAGCTTGGGTTTATCTCGGGGACGTTCTTTATCCTCAGGGCGTCGAACCTATGCGCGTCGGGGGCAAGGGCAACTCTATTCTCGGCAAGCCGAGGTAGCGCATTTCGGGGTGGTGTACGGCGGGCGGAGCCCCAGGTTTTCAGGTTCGTCGTCTCACCGAAGTCGTGGTTGTCCTCATCGAGAAGTAATTCAATGAAGATTCGGAGGCATGGGCTCATTCGGATTGGTGATTCGATCTGGTTCACAATGGTCCTCCCAGCCTCAGGAATCGCGGCTGATGCTCTGTTGAGTGTGCTAGTGTTGCAAATCGCAGAAAAGCAAGCATCACGATATGCAGTGTTTTTTGACTACCCCGTAAGGTTGGAGTGCACGGAACACTATTGAGGTAGCGAGCAGGAACCTGCTCGCCTACGCTCAGAGATGGACATGTTGAGAGATTGTCTTTCCTGAGTTCCTGTCTATCGGGGATAATTGACGGGATGACGTCGCGGAGAAGATTTGGGCCGCTGGTCGCTTTTCTTTTCGCTTTCGCTCTTGTACTGAAGGCGCAAACTGGGACCGAGCGAAGTGCGCCGATTATCGCGGCGTTGCGCGCCAAGGACTTTGAAGCGGCAGTGCAGCTCTCCCGAGAGGCGCTCGCGAAATTTCCGTCAGATCCGCAGCTGTGGACGCTCCAGGGCATAGGGCTCTCCGCGGACAAATACAATCAAGAGGCCTTAGCCGCGTTTCACCACGCGTTGCGGATTTCTCCAGACTATCTTCCTGCGCTGGAGGGCGCTGCGCAGATTGCGTATGAGTCGGGAGATAAGGAAGCCGAAACTCTGTTGCGGCACATCGTGCGTTTGCGGCCCAGAGAGCAGACCAGTCATGCGATGCTGGGCGCCCTTGCGTCAAAGGAGGGGAATTGTCCGCAGGCGGTACGCGACTTTGAACAAAGCGGTTCGCTGCTTGAGTCACAACCGGCGGCGATGAAGCAGTACGGGGTTTGTCTGATTGCGGTGAAGCAAACCGCTAAAGGTGTTTCCGTTTTTCAGAAGCTGGTCGAGTCTCATCCGGAAGATGCGCACGCGCGCCGCGATCTCGCGGCGCTTCAACTTAAAGTTGGCAAACCGCAAGAAGCTCTCACTACGTTAAAGCCTCTATTAGGAACGGGCGCGCCGGATCCGGGTTCGATGCAACTGGCGGCGGCGGCTTATGAAGCGAATCGCGAGACTCCGGCGGCGGTCAAATTGTTGCGGGACGCGATTGTGGAAGATCCGAGAAACGTCGCTTTGTACGTAGACTTTGCAAACATCGCGTTTGCTCATCAATCGTTTGAGACGGGCATCGAGATGATCGATGCGGGTATCAAACTACAGCCGAACGCTGCGCCTCTTTATTTGGCGCGCGGTGTTTTGTATGTGCAGCTGGCCGATTTTGAAAAGGCGGAGGCAGATTTTGAGAAGGCGGAGAAGTTGGATCCGCGCCAGTCGATTAGCGCGGCTGCTCAAGGAATGGCGGTCGAGGAGCAGAATCAGAACGATCCCGATCGAGCGCTGGCGGTGGTGAAAGCGAAACTGGCGAAGCGGCCTAATGACGCGTTCCTGCTCTATCTTCAGGCGGCGATCCTGGCCCAGAAGGCTCCGGCGCCGGGTAGTGCAGAGTTTCTGCAGGCGATGCGGTCGGCGAAGAAGGCGGTTGCGCTGCAGAATTCGCTGGTTGCAGCGCACGATGTTTTGGCTAAACTTTATTTGCAATCCGGGCAAACTGAAGCGTCTATTAAGGAATGCCAGGAAGCACTGCGGAGTGATCCGAAAGACCAGACCGCTCTTTACCACCTGATTGTGGGACTTCGGAAGGCAGACCGGAAGGCGGAGATTCCGGACTTGCTCAAGAGGCTGGCGGCGGCTCGGCAGGACGCAACTAAGGTAGAGGCGGAACAAAACCGTTACAAGCTGGTCGTGGATTCTGGGGCGCAGTCCAACTAGTTGCGAGAAAAGTTTTTTGATCGACGCACCTCTCGCTTGACCTAACATCGCAGAGCAACATCAAGAACTCATATGCGCATATGACGATTACACGCCGGTCCTTTGTTTTGCTCTCGCTGGCTGCTGCTACGCAACAGACGCTTGGGCAGGGGATTGCCTCACGGGATGTGAAGCCACAGGCTGCTCCGAAGCCCTCGGGGCGGCCGTTCGCGGCGCATTTTACGGACATCGCCCGGAGCGCGGGCCTGACAGCGCCGACGATTTACGGGGGCATCGAGAATAAGAAATACATCCTCGAAGCGAACGGCTGTGGCTGTGCCTTCATTGACTACGACAATGATGGCTGGATGGATATCTTTCTGCTCTCGGGGACGCGGTTGGAGGGAGCTCCGCCGGAGGCGACCAATCGGCTCTACAAAAACAATCGCGACGGGACTTTTACGGACGTTACGGACAAGGCGGGGCTGCGAGCGGTGGGCTGGGCAAATGGCGCTTGCATCGCCGACTACAACAACGATGGCTTCGATGATATTTTCTGCACGTACTTCGGTCAGAATCGTTTATATCGCAACAATGGTGATGGAACATTTACCGATGTGACGAAACAGGCGGGTTTGTGGGAGGATTCGCCGGCACGGTGGGGAGCCGGGTGCGCGTTTGTGGACTACAACCGCGACGGCCATCTCGATCTTTTTGTGTCCAACTACATACGGTTTTCTTTTGAGCATGCGCCGGTGCCTGGCGAGAGCTCGACTTGCAATTGGAAGGGTATTCCGGTGAATTGCGGACCGCGCGGGCTTCCGACGGGGAGGCACTCGCTGTATCGCAATAACGGCGACGGCACATTTACGGATGTTACGAAGCAAGCGGGGATTGCGAGCGCGACTGAAAGCTACGGAATGACGGTGGTTACGGCGGATTTCGACGAAGATGGATGGCCGGACATCTTTGTCGCTTGCGATTCGACGCCGAGTTTGCTTTTCATGAATAACCACGACGGTACTTTCCGCGAGGAAGGCGTTTTGCGGGGAGTTGCGTTAAGCGACGATGGAACGGAACAGGCGGGAATGGGTGTGGGTATCGGCGATTACAACCTGGACGGCCATCTCGATCTTTTCAAGACGCACTTCATAGGCGACACATGTGGTTTTTACCGGAATGACGGCAAGGGAAACTTTGACGAAGTTAGTCAACTGGCGAAGATCGGGGTAGAGACGCGGTTTACCAGTTGGGGCGCGGGGATCGTCGATCTTGACAATGACGGGAATCCGGACGTGTTCTTCGTAACGGGGAGCGTTTATCCCGAAGTCGAGCGTAGGTTGCCGCAGTATCCGTATAAGACGCCGCGCGTTTTGTTTCGGAATCTCGGCAATTCCACATTTGAAGAGATGGGCGCGTCGGTCGGAGAGGGAATTACGACACCGCATAGCAGTCGCGGCTGCGCGTTTGGAGATTTCGACAACGACGGCGATCTGGATATTTTGATTATCAACCTGAACGCACCACCCTCATTGCTCCGCAACGATCTTGACCCGAAACAGCATTGGATTAAGGTGAAGCTCGAAGGGGTGAAATCGAATCGCAGCGCGATCGGAGCTCGGGTGCTTGTCCATTATGGAGGCAAGACGCAGGCGCAAGCGGTGGTCAGCCAGTCTAGTTATTACTCGTGCAACGATCCTCGGTTGCATTTTGGTCTAGGCGCGATCAAAGTGGTGGACGTTGATGTTTACTGGCCAAATGGGCTACACGAAACTTTCAAGAATATCGACGCAGACCAGCTGGTGACGCTCCGCGAGGGTGTTGGACGAGTGGCCAACAAGGGGTGGTCTAAAGGCTAAGATTTGTTCTCGAGTCGTGTGGCTGCGCTACGCGCAAGAATTTCAGTCGCCCCTCCGGGGCTTAATCGATTGACGGGCGCGATCCCGGCACTGAAGCGCCGGGCTATTTTCAGGCGTGCCTCCGGGACGGTCGCACTTTTGACAGTCTGCTCGATACCGACTCTGGCTTGCGTGCTCGATTTCGACTGTGGTTCTCGGGCTAGCTGTCGACTCGGTGGTAGAGGCGATAATCCTCACTCATGATGTTGGCGAACGGGCGCAACGCTAGCGTGCCAGAATCTGTGCGAACGGACCAATCGTAGGAAGATTGCGACACTTGCGAAGCGCTGAGCAGTTGCTTGCGAGTGATACGAGTGGGGATTGCGCCTACGCCAAACAGCGCGACCGGGCCGTGCATCAGGGCGACGTTGTTGCGATTTTGGTCATCGACGGCTTCAAGCCGCAGAGGCATCTCGAACTCGAATTCCAAACGGTCTTTGTCTGTCCAAGTGCGTTGCAGTGCCAGGAACTTACCCGGAGCAACCTCGTGTTCAACCTTGTGACCGTTGATGGATACGGTGCTCTTCGGCCCTATCCAGGCGGGAACACGCAGATATACGGCGAAGGTTTCAGGACGAGCTAAAGCGAAATCGAACTGGCTGGTATTGGCGCTCGGGTACTGCGTGGTCTGAGTCAGAATCACCTTGGTATTGTTTTGCTGCCATGAGACGCGGGACGGCAGGAACAGGTTGATGTAGATTCCGTCTTGCGCGGGATAGTACGAACTGATTCCGTAATCGGCGGTCAGTTGGGGGAAGGTTCCGGAACAGCAGGGCCACTTGTCGCGGTGGTGAACTTTTCGCGCGGAATTATTGTAGTCAGAATAGTAAAAGCTGGTTCCATCGGCGAGGATTGGTGTCGCCCCGGCAATGGTGTTGTAGAGGACGCGCTCCATGCTATCTCCGTAGCGGGAGTCACGCGACACGCGCAAGAGATAGCGGGTGATCTTAAAGTGTCCGTAGGCCCCGCAGGGAGTTTCGAAGCTAGCGTGGGTTGTGTCGAGGCTGGAATCTAAACCTCCGCTGCCGGGCGCGACGAAGGCTTCGTCGGGTCCCCAACCACCGGTGGCGTAACTTTGTTCCTGCACCATGCGCAGTCCGTTCTGCGCGGCCTTGAGGTACTTTTCGTCTCCCAAGACTAGGTAGGACTGCATGGCAGAACTGAAGGCATTTACGTGACTGTAGGCATGTTCGCCGGGCAAAACGTTTTGGCCTTGTGCGAGAGGGTCGAAATAATCGTTCTCTATAAATCGGATGGCGAGATCGCGATAGCGGGAGTTTCCGCTGCGCTGGTAGGCGAGGAAGAGATTTTCCGGGAGAGTGTAGGTCTCGTCCCAAGTGTAAGCAATTTCCTTATGAGGACGGGCACGTTGCTCAGCGCGGCTCAGAGCTTTCTCCGGCAGATGAGGCATGGCAGCGGCAGTGGCGCGCCAATGAACATCGAGAGCGTCAGGATCGGCAGCAAACTCGTGAGCGTCGATCAAACCGCAGCTCGTCTTATCGTAGGTATAGGCGGGCAGTCGGTAGTCGACGTAGAACTTTCCTTCGGTGTCGACGGTTTGCGCGAAGCCGCGGACCAGACGATGTACCTTTTCCTGAGTTGATTTGTTGCCAGTGACCGCGTAGGCGCGAGCCAGGCCGGAAAGATATTGTCCGAAACTGTGACCGGGGATGAAAGCGTGAAAATTGTCGGGCGTACTGAAATCGTCCGCGTCGTCGTACCAGCCACCCATGTCAGGCCCCGGGGACGGCATGCCCATGCGGTGGCGAAACGGTTTTAGCAAGGCATCTTCATCGAGGTGCAGGTAGAGATTGTGATTATTGTCGAATTGCTGACGGAACAAACCGTCGAGCAACTCTACTTGGGAATAGTTAAATACGGAAAGCGGAGGGACAACCGCCAACGCAACGGGACCCTGACTGGAGAAGGCGCGCAAGCTACGTGGGGCGAGAGTTGCTCCCGCGGCGACAGCGGCTAGCTTCATAAATTGGCGGCGAGACGTCTCGTTCACAGTGTCATCCTTAGCATCTTGGCTGAGAGACCTTATGGGAGGCCACAATTACCCTTGTCCGAAAATACGCGAAGTTTCTCAAGTACGGGATAGTACAAATGTCCTATAAAGAATTTAGATGCGGGCGTCGGGCAAGAACGAGTTATTGGCATACGGTCAGATCAGGCTAACGAGACACGGAGATGATTCCTTGCTGGATGGCGACGGAAGCGGCTTCTGTGCGGTCGCAGACGTCGAGTTTCTGGTTGATGTTGTTGATGTGATTTCGAACGGTGTACCTGCTAATGCCGAAGGCTCTGGCGATTTCTTTGTTGGTGAAGCCACGCGAAAGCATTTCCAGAATTTCTAATTCTCTTGGACTTAGGCTCGAACGGCTGTTTCGTTCCGAGAGCCGCCCAGCGATGGCGGGCGGGAAATATTGTTTTCCGGCATGAACCGCAACGATGGCTGCGACGATTTCGTCGCACGAGGTCTCCTTCAGCAGGTAGCCTCGCGCGCCCGCCTGAACAGCACGGTAAATTTCTTCTTCAAAGTCGAAGCTGGAGAGGATGATGACCTGCGGCGGCGATGACAAGTGACGCAAAGATTGCAATGCCTCGATCCCGCTGATCTTCGGCATGCGGAGGTCGAGCAAAACGACATCTGCGGGGCGGTGTTTGAGGAGAGCCAACGCTTCCTCGGCTCCGGCCGCGGCGCCAACCAATGTGAGACGCGGCTGCTTACCGAGCATGCTGCTGAGCCCGGCACGAACGACGGGATGGTCATCGACGATCAGCAGACGGATGGGAGTTTTCGGTTGCCGCTTTTCTTTCTCTTTATTCCGATCGCTATTGTTGTCGTTGTCTTTGTCCCTGTCCTTGTGCATGGAATCTACGCTCCCAAAGCAAGTGCCAGATGGATGTTGGCCACAACGTACGCATCAGTTTGGCCGGCATCGGTGCTATCACTCGGACGGCTGTTCCCCGCCCGGGTACGCTATGAATGTCTATTTCTGCGGAAATGCTATCCGCACGTTTCCTCATGCCGCGAATGCCGAAACCTGCCGAATCGGGATCGGCGAGAAACCCCCGACCGTTATCTTCCACCAATAATTGAAGATCAGACTCGCCGAAGACAAGAGAGATCAGTAACGTGGTTGGGCTGGCGTGCCGTACGGCGTTGGCAAGGGACTCCTGACCGATACGGAAGAGGGTATCGGAGATGCGTACCGGAATACTGTGGGCTTCTCCCGAGGTGAAGGTGCTGATACGGATTCCTCCGCCGGCGACCATGCTTTTCGCACTCTGCTCGAGAGCGTGAAGAAGACCCGCAGACTCCAGAAGTTCTGGCCGCAGCGCGGCGATACTACGTTTGGCCTCTTCATGGCTGCGGCGCACCAGGCTGGACGCCAATTGAAGTTCGCGATCAATCGCCCCGCGGTCGTCAATCTCGTCACGAATCGCTTGCAACTGGTAGCCGATGCCGGCGAAACTCTGCGCCAGCGTGTCATGCATCTCATGAGCTAATCGTTGGCGTTCATCCAGTACGGCTATCAGCCTCCATCGTTCGATGTAGTTGTTGAGAGTCTGCACCGCCAGAATCAAAAGCAGGAACGTAATGATCGCGATCACGATGTGGCGGGCGCTCCACCAGGGAGGACCTTCGAGGACTTCTACATCGTTCAGCGAGGGGAGCAGAATGGCGAAAGGTGTGAGGTCGCGGGTGTAGGCGGAATCGACGACACAAATTCCACGAAGCCGGAGACGGCTCTGGTCTTTCAGTTGGCGAAACAGGGCGGCGCCGCTTGTACCATTGGCAATGGCGCGAAAGGACTGATTGTCCGCGTCAAGATTCAATACCATGGCGTGGTCGGGGCCTTCTTCTTTACTGACTAAATATCCTTCGAGATCGACATATTGGGCGTCGAAAGAGCCAGTGGCGGCCTGCGAAGCGGTGACGCCCATGGAATGAATGGGAGCGTGGGTCCAGAGGATGTGAACTTCGGCGTTGTTGAGAACAGAACTGAAGTCGTGCAACTCCGCTTCACCTTTTGCTTCGACTTGATCGCCGATTTGGGGAGGAGTTTTGGCCTGAAAATTCTGAATGGCGATTCCTCCCGTGGAGTCCTGGACAAAGAGAGTGGGAAAGGTGAGGGTTACCACGCCGTGGATCGTGACGTTCGCGGGCTTGCCGGGCGCGAGCGAACGGAGATTGGCGATGGGTTGGCCGTCAGGATCGACATGATGATCGCGCATATCGAGATAGAGAGGCTCCAAGTATTGATCCTGGGCATCGGTGGCCGAACGGAGAGGATCCCAATCGGTGCGCGGCTTGCCCGTGGGTCCAACGACGGGGTCGGGGTCGGCAAGAGGGATTTTCATGTTGCCGATGACGTTGAATAGATCCTGTTGACTGGCTGCTCGCACTTGTACGTTTCGCCAGAGGCCTCCGGTCTGATAGGACTTCAGGCCGAAGCGACCTGCTTCCACACAATGCGGTTCCTGGATGGCGTCGACGGTTACGGATCCCGAAGGGGAGGTCGCGGAGGCGACGACGTTGCATCCGTAGGCTAGAACTTTGAGGTGATACCACTGCTGCGCAAACACGCGCGGCATCACATGCCGGGCTTGATATTCGACCCAACCGTAACCGGCGCGGCCGAGGATCAGCGTGTTATCAAGATCACGCAGTCCAGCGTAGTAGCCGTTGTAGGCATCTACACCCTCTTCTTCGTCGCTGCCTCGAATGATGAGGCCGGCGTCTCCGTATTGGCCGAGTAGCTGGACGTCCGCTTCGATCAAATAATTGTCCCAATGGACGTTGCCATTCATCAGTTTGGCGCCGCGCTCGTCGGAATTGTTGCGCATGGCGCCATCGACAACTTCCCATGCGCCACCGAAGGGCTGCCAGTCTTCTTGCCTTTCGAGTCGAAACTCATCGTGATAGAGGGGTTGCCGGGCTGCGCGGGAAGAATAGAGGCGCACGGAGAGGCCGACTGCGCCGAGAATCACAAGAATTATTGACACTCCGATCAAGGCTGTGATCGATCGAGAGCGGGTCCGGGAACGAAGCCAGCGAATCATTGCGCGGCCCACCAGTTCGCCGTTAATTGCTGGCGAATCTCGGGAGTGTCTATGTTTTCTCGCGTCATCAGGACGGGAGGGACCACGCTCATGCCGGGAACGGTCTGGTTATGGATTTGACCATCCATAACTTCCATCGCAATACGCCCCATGTCATAGGTGCGTTCCATGACAACGGAGTCGATACCCCCGCTTCGAACAGGAACCATCAGGTCCTGATCGAATCCAAGCAACTTAATCGTTCGGACTTTGTCGAATTCGACCAAGGCATAAAAAGCGCCGCGGGTAGAGATGTGGGAGAGAGCAACAATGGCGTCGACCGGCGCACCTTGATTCAGTATGTCCTCGGCGACCTGTTGTTCCTGGGGCACGCTGTAGTATCCGAAGCGGCGCGCGACGACATGAATATTGGGATATTCCTGCTCGAGGGTGTTTTCGAAACTCCGTTCTCTGGTGGTAATGCCGGAGAGTTGAGGGTTGATACCGAGGATGGCGATGGAGCCTTTGCCATTCAAGATTTTACCGATACGGCGCGCAGCCAGCTGGCCGCCGGCGGTGTCGTCGTTTAAAACGTAGGAGAGTTTTGAGGAGGGAGCGATACCCAGGTTGGTGCCGACGACGACCATGGGAAGGCCGCCAGAGACGATTCGGCGAATCGGCGTTCGGAGCGGTAAAGTCTCGTCGGGCGTGATGATAATCCCGGCGTATCCCCTTGCTACAACCTTCTCAAGAAAATCGATCTGACCTTCCACGTCATCTTCGCGAGGCGAAGCGTTCCAATAGACGTTGAAGCCCCGGCGCCGGGCCACGTGGGTGGCGCCAGCATGTTCCGGCTCCCAAAGCGCGGTTCCGCAGGCGCGCGGGATGACGGCGATCGTGTTCGATCTGCGTCCACAGGCAGGGAAGTGGAGCAAGAAGAAAAGCGAGGCCAGGAGGGTGCGGCCGCAATGCTGGCGGAGCTTCGGGAGGATCGTTCTAGTAGATATATAGTACATCTGTACCATGCGCCCAGATCGAGAGTCCGTTAGGCTCACCGTGCTTCGAAGCAGCGATCCGTGTCGAGACTCGGGGTGTAGGAGCAGTGGTCCGGTGGTCTCGTAAAACGGGTAATGTATGCGACGGCTCCCTGTCGAGCCACGGGTTTTGGATTGAGACAGGGTAGTCGAGTAAACGTTTGCTGACAAGCAAATCCTTTTGCACCCGAAAAGGTGACTCGATATGCGTTCCAACCTCTCTCGTTCCGCTCGCGCCCTCGTGGTGCTTACCTTTGCGATGTTCTGCGGAAGTTTTTGCCTCGCGCAATTCAGCGGTAGCATACAGGGTGTTGTACAGGATCCCACTGGCGCCGGTGTGGCCAAGGCTACCGTAAGACTTGTGAACAAAGAGACGCAGGTCGCGCAGGTGGCGACTTCGGACGATTCAGGCAACTTTCGTTTTCTAAGCCTTCCGCCGGGTGCCTACGGAATCGTGGTCGAAGCTCCAGGATTTACAAAGGCTGAGGCCGCAGTGACTCTGCTCACTGAACAAAATCTGAACGTGCCAATCTCACTCAAGGTGGGCTCGATTTCCGAGTCGATTGAGGTGACTACCGAAGCTCCGGTGGTTGATACCGCAGATAGCCGGACGGAGTTGACGCTACAGGGTTCGGCGGTTGCCGAGTTGCCGATCGTGGGACGCAATCTGGTCACGCTGGTGACGATGGCGCCAGGAGCGACTGGGTTAGGAACGAGCGGGGCGGGTAGTCCAGCATCGGGCGTGGACAATTTTTCAACGGAAGAACAGGTGGATGCCAGCGCCAATGGACAGGGACAGAATAACAATCAGTACGTAGTGGACGGGCTCGACGTCACCAGCGGAATTCGCCAAGGAGTGTTGAACCTGACGCCGCAACCGGAAGCGATTCAGGAAACCAGTATTCAGGTCAACACTTTTACCAGCGAGTACAGTCGCGCTGCTGGCCTGCAGACGATGTTTACCACGAAATCGGGTACGAACCGGTTCCATGGTTCAGCGTCAGATTATTTCAACTATCAGGGGATGTTCGCCAATCAACACTTCGTAACGTCGCCCACGAATCCTTACAAGCCATTCCATTCCAATAACATGGATTTTGCTATTGGCGGTCCGATAATTCCGCACCACAACTTGTTCTTCTTCTTTTCTGTGGAACCCCTGCGATCGTCGTCAAGCGCGGGCGGATTGGTGACCTTCGCAGATCCAGCATTCATCAGTTTTGCGCAAGCGAATAATCCGGCAAGCGTTGGAACACAGGTCCTCACCAAGTATTTGCCTGCCGGCGTAGGTGGTGTCACCGTCCTACAAACCGCGAGCCAGGTTCTTGGGCCGACCGTTTGCGGAACGCCGGCTGCGGAAAATATTCCTTGTTCGACGCCAATGATCGATCAAGGGGCCTTCGGGGCAACTTCGGTACGCAATGGCACACAGTATTTTGGCCGTATCGACAAGGTGTTCAAGAATGACCGAATCTATGCCAGCATCTTTCGGACTCTTCTTCTGACGGGCGCCCCTTCGGCGATGCCGCAGTTTTCCGCGTTGAACAACACGTGGCAGGTGGCTGGCCAGGCATCATGGACGCACACTTTTTCTCCCACCACCCTCAACGATTTCACCATAGGGCAAAGCAGGGTCGAGGGCGTTCTGGGGACTGGCGCCAAGGATTACACGGTGCCGTCAATCTCGGTAAACGGAATCAATGTGGATTCGGGACAGGCTTACGGTGTGGGGTTCGCACAGGGCGATTTCATCCAGCATAACTATCACTGGCGCGACGTCCTCACGCACGTACATGGAGCGCATACGATTGAGGTCGGGTATGAGGGGTGGTGGGGCGACGATGTGGAGCCGTTCCAGGGACCCTGGTCGCAACCAAAATTCTCGTTCAGTAACCTGTTGACATTGGCGCAGGACGCTCCGACAAACGAAACAGGCGTGTATTTCAACCCTGTTACCGGTCAAGAGCAATTGTGGAGTTGGGATGCAGCTTCGCGAACCTTTGGCCTTTTTGTGCAAGACACATGGAAGGCGCGAAAGAACCTCACTTTGACAGTGGGACTGCGTTACGACGATAGCGGCAACCCGTACTCCAAGAGTCCTTCCACGGTATTTGGCAACTTCTACTTGGGCACCGGCACTACCGAGCAGGAGCAAGTAGCCAATGGCTATGCCAAGGCCACACATAACGCTCTCTTGCACTCGGTGAACAATCTCTTCAGTCCCCGCGTCGGTGTGGCTTGGGATCCGACGGGAAAAGGGGATTGGGTGGTGCGTGGCGGGTTTGGTATCTACAACAACTGGTTGACCCAGGCGAATGTGCAGGAAGAATTCAGAGGCAGCCCCCCGGGAGAGGTCTCGCCGACGTTCGTAGCGGGAGGAACGGCGAATGCGGGCGCTCCCGTTTTTGTCCTCGGAAATAGCAACAAGCCTCCGTTTGGATTTACCTATCCGACGATCACACCCGGCTTGAATGCGCAAGGAGGACAGATTGGTGTCAGCGATGCGATCGGTGGCATTAATCCACTCTTGAAGTCGCCGAAATCGGATATATGGTCGCTCACCGTAGAACGAAAATTGGGAAACAAGTTTGCCGCGAGCGTGGGCTACAACGGATCACACTCGTACAACATTGTCGGGAACGGAAACTCGATCGGGAATGTGTCGTATGGCGTGGACATCAATTCTTTCCCGGGCGACCTGATTACCCAGATGAACACGAGTCCGACGCCGGTCGTGCCCAGTCCGACGCGACTCAATCATAGTTTCGGTTCCATTACGTATGCGGATAACGATCGCCATGGCAACTATGACGCAGTGATTTTCGATGTGCGTGGACATTTCTCGCGCGGATTCATTGAAGGGTCGTATACGCGGTCCCGTTCGCAGGATGACACGTTAAACTATCCGAATTCCGAAGGGCTGAATCCACAGCAGTACTACGGACCATCAATCTTCGATGCGCCGAACCGATTCTCTCTCAGCTTCAACTATCAACTGAAAGGGCTAAATGGTGGCAATGGAGCCATCGGCTATGCCACTGGCGGGTGGGGGATCAGCGGCACGAGCATTGTCCAGTCGGGCTATCCGTTGACTCCGTCCAATGTCAATGGCTTCCTGGCGGTTTGTTCGTCGGGTGCTCTTAGTAACGTCACAGGGTGCTCGGCTTCGGATCCAGCTGTTTCTTATCAGGCGGGCAGCGGAGATTACAACGGCGATGGAGACAACCTCGATTTCCCGAATGCGGTGAGTTACCACCAGTCGACCAAGAACAGTTCGTGGCTCACAGGGGCGATTCCTTCGAGTGATTTCGCCGTGCCCACTTTCGGAATGGAGGGAAATGAGAAATCGAACGCATTCCGCGGTCCGAATTTCATTGAGACGAATATTAATGTGTATAAGGACACGCGGATTACGGAGCGGGTCAATTTTCAATTCCGCTTTGAGGTCTTCAATCTCTTCAACCGCGCGAACTATGTAGATTTCACAAGCTATGGAACCATCGATTCGGGCGGCATTGACATGAATCTTCCGGACGGCAATTTTGGCCAGGCAACGTCATCGCATGAGCCGAGATTCTGGCAACTCGGAGGGAAACTTTCATTCTAGGTCCAGCAAACGAAGCTGCTCTAAGCCGGCGATAGAAATGACGTATAACTACAGAAATGGAGAAACACCGGCATGGCAGACGAAGGGCGCGACGACGAATTTGGAGGATGCCTGCCGCGGCGTTCTTGATTCTGATCACGTTTTCTGTCGCGTCGGCGCAAAAACTGGAGACTCAGGTAGAGGCGATTCGCGCGGCGATCCGTAACCGGGAATTCGGGACAGCGCTCGAACTACTTCGCCCGACACTAGAAATAGCCCCCAGGAATGAACAGTTGTGGGTCCTGCAAGGCAAGGCGTACGTAGGTCAGGGGAATAATAAGGAAGCGCTCGCGGCGTTTCGCAATGCTTTGAAAATTGCTCCCGACTCCATTCCTGCTTTGCAGGGAGAAGCGCAGATCGAGTTCGATGCAGGGAGTGCGGCAGCAATTCCCGTGATCCAGCATTTGCTGCGGTTGCGGCGCGACGACAGAACGAGCTATGGAATGCTGGCCGTACTCGAATACCGGCAAGGGAACTGCACGGCTGCAGCGGCCTATTTCGAAAAAGCGGGCGGGTTGTTTGACGCTCAGGTCGATGCTCTTCATGCTTACGCTATTTGCCTGGTGAGACTTAAGAAAATCGATCGCGCCGCAGAGATATTCGGACGTGCTTTAGCTCTTGAGCCAGACAACAAGCAGGAGCGCAAGGTAGTGGCCTCCGTCCAACTCATGGCTCGTCAATCGCAAGCGGCTATCGCAACCCTAGGGCCGCTGCTCGGCTCCGATAACCCGGATGTCGAAACTCTCGAACTCGCTTCTGCTGCTTACGAAGAGAGCAATCAGACGGATCACGCGGTCGACCTTCTCAAACAGGCCATCAATCTAGACCCCACCAATGTCAGTCTCTATCTGCATTTCGCGGACATATCGTCGGTGCATCAATCGTTCCAGGTAGGTATCAATGTGGTGAACGACGGTATAAGCCAGCAGCCGAAGGCCGCGCCGCTTTATTTTGCGCGAGGAGTGCTTTACGTGCAGACAGGCCAATTCGACAAAGCTCAGGCTGATTTTGAACAAGCGTACGAATTGGATCCGAAACAGTCTTTAAGTGCTGCGGCCCAGGGATTGGCGGAGGTGGAAGCGAACGACCTCGACAAGGCGCTGAGCACGGTTCAGACGAAGCTGAAAGCTAAACCGAACGATCCCACTCTGCTCTACCTGCAAGCGGACATTCTCGTGAAAAAGGAGGCGGAGCCGGGTACACCGGAATTTCAACTGGCTCTGCAGTCGGCGAAGAAAGCGATTGCACTGCGTCCCACGCTGGGTCCCGCACACGCGGTGATGGCAAAGCTCTATCTGCAGGCAGATCGATATCCCGAAGCAATTGAGCAGTGCAAAAAGGCTTTGGCGATCGATCCGAAAGACCAGACATCGTTGTATCGGCTGATTCAGGCGTTGCGGAAGACCGGAGAGAACAGCGAGGTTCCGGCTTTGCTTAAACGGCTGGCTTCCGTTCGCCAGCAGACTACTAGAGAAGAGATGGAGCACTATCGCTACAAACTTGTCGAGGGGGGCACTGAAGAACAACCGGCACAACCTTAGATTTCTGATTGAACGTTTCGCTAGAAGTGCCATGCATTCTTACTAACCGTTTCTGACGCATTTTGAGGCAATGAATGATTGATTTTACAAAGTTGGAAGTCTGGTTCGTTCCTGGGAGCCAGCATCTGTACGGCCCCGAAACCTTAAAGCAAGTCGAGGAGCACGCCAGCACCATCGTGCGAGGGTTCGGAGATTCTTCGGAGATTCCGGTGAAGGTCGCCCTGAAGCCGGTGATGACCGGCCGCGACTCAATTCACGAGTTATGTCTGGATGCGAACCGCGACAAGAATTGCATTGGTCTGATTACGTGGATGCACACGTTCTCGCCGGCGCGTATGTGGATCGCCGGACTTCGTTCGCTCGAAAAGCCTCTACTGCACCTGCATACGCAGTTCAATGAGCAGTTGCCGTGGTCATCGATCGACATGGACTTCATGAATCTGAACCAGTCGGCTCACGGCGATCGGGAGTTCGGATTTATTGGGGCTAAGATGCGCCTCAAACGCAAAGTAGTCGTTGGCTTTTGGCAGGATACGGTTGTCCATAGAGAAATAGGCGTGTGGGTGCGCGGCGCTTGCGCCTGGAACGACTCGCAGCGATTGCTCGTGGCGCGGATCGGCGACAATATGCGCAACGTTGCCGTTACCGATGGAAACAAAGTAAATGCGGGGATTATGCTCGGCTACTCCGTGAATGGCTACGGCATTGGGGATGTGGTCAAACATATTCAGCAAGCCAGTAATGCTGAGGTCGACAAACTTACGGCAGAATACGACGAAACCTACACGGTTGCGGAAGCACTACGTCCGGGAGGAAGCCGTCGCCAGTCGATGCGAGACGCTGCCCGAATTGAGTTGGGGCTACGAGGCTTTCTCGAGGAAACTGGCGCGCACGCTTTCACCGATACCTTTGAGGATCTGCATGGGTTCAAACAGCTTCCGGGGATTGCGGTGCAGCGGTTGATGTCAGAAGGCTATGGCTTCGGCGCCGAAGGGGATTGGAAAACGGCTGCGCTGGTCAGAGCGGCGAAGGTTATGAGCCACGGCCTTGAGGGTGGGGCTTCGTTCATGGAGGACTATACGTATCATTTGCCGAATGGTGGACAGATTCTCGGCGCACACATGCTGGAAGTCTGCCCATCGATCGCGGAGGGTCGGCCGTCAGCTGAGGTTCATCCGCTGGGTATCGGAGGGAAAGAAGATCCGGTCAGGCTGGTATTTACCGCGGCGCCGGGAAATGCCGTGAATGCTTCAATCGTCGACATGGGGAATCGATTCCGGTTGATCGTCAACGAAGTGAAGATCGTGCGCCCGGAACATGCTCTACCTAAGCTTCCGGTTGCGCATGCGCTGTGGATCCCAGAGCCAAACCTGAAAGTCTCCGCGACCGCATGGATATTGGCGGGTGGGGCTCATCACACCGCACTGAGCCGCGCGCTTACCGCCGAACACCTCGAGGATTTTGCGGAAATGGCCGGCATGGAATTTCTTTTGATCAGCAGGGATACGACGGTTGCAGGTTTCAAGAAAGAGTCGCGTTGGAACGACCTGTACTACCATCTGGCGCAGGGTCTCTGAGGTTCGGCATGGAACTTCGTCAACTCGGAAATAGTGATCTGCGAATCAGCCCGATCGGAATTGGAGCTTGGGCGATGGGCGGGGGCGGTTGGTCGGGGAGCATGGGGCCGCAAGACGACGGTGACTCCATCCCTGCCATTCATGCCGCTCTCGATCGCGGCATGAACTGGATTGATACGGCGGCGCTCTACGGCCTCGGCCATTCAGAAGAGATTGTTGCGCGCGCGTTAGCTGGTCGATCCAATCGTCCCTATGTGTTCACCAAGTGCGAACGGGTGTGGGACGACCAAGGCAGGATTGGCGCATCGTTGAAGGCGTCATCTGTTCGGCGTGAATGCGAAGCCAGTTTGCGGCGACTCAAGTCTGACGTGATCGATCTCTATCAGATCCACTGGCCCGAGCCGGATGAGGACATCGAAGAAGGGTGGACCGAACTTGTCCGGCTGAAAGATGAAGGCAAGGTTCGCTACATTGGCGTTTCGAATTTCAGCGTCTCGCAGATGAGGCGGGCGCAAGCGATCGGAGCCATTACCTCGCTGCAGCCACCGTATTCGATAGTAACGCGGGACGTTGAGAGGGAAGTCTTGCCCTACGCGCAAAAAAACGACATCGGTATCATTGTCTACTCCCCGATGTCCGCAGGGCTGCTCACCGGCGAAATGACCAAGGAGCGAGTCGCCAGATTTTCGTCTGAGGATTGGCGCCGGAACCTGCCGAACTTTCAGGAGCCGTTGCTCTCGCGCAATCTCGAACTCGTGGAGTTCTTGCGTGAACTTGGCAGGCGGCATGGCAAGTCGCCGGGGGAAGTGGCGATTGCATGGACTCTTTCGAATCCGGCGGTCACGGGCGCGATTGTTGGATTTCGGAGCATCCAACAGTTTGAGGGCATTTTCGGCGCGGCCACTTTCCGTCTCTCGTCCGCCGAATTGGACGAAATCGCTAACCGGCTGCGTGTGCGGGCGGCAGCTTGAAAATGTATTTCAAACGGAACAGATGTTTGCCACTTGCTAGAGAGGTAAAGTATGAGCTCAGACCATGATGTCTCCCGGCGTCGATTTCTTTCCGCTGCAGTAACGTCGACCGCAGCTTCTTTGCTGGCTCGCCCAGCTCTTTCCTTTGCTTTTGGCAATACGGCCCACACCGCTCAATCGGGCCTATTTGAAATCAATTCTGCTACATCTACGATTCTGCCGTGGCGAGATCAGGGTGTACTGAACCTGGCAAATTCTCCCTATGCCAAGCTGCACAGCGTTCCGGTGCGCGCCGTGACAATAGAAGAGGGCTTTTGGTCGAAGCGCCGCAAGACGAATGTCGAGCGCAGTATTCCCTCGATGCGGACGGAGCTTGAAGAGCATGGACGCATGGATAACTTTCGCCGGCTCGTGGGCAAGAGCACCGCTCCGCAGAAGGGTCCTTATTATTCGGACTCCGATATATACAAATGGACGGAGGCCGTGGGTTGGGTATTGCAGTCTGGCGATCGACCTGAATTGCGGGATGTCACCGCTTCGATGATCCGCGAAGTTGTGGCGATTCAGGAGCCGAGCGGGTATCTGAATACGTATTATCAGGGCGATAAAGCTTCGCTTCGGATGCTTCCGCATGAGCAAGAGGTTGGGCACGAGCTTTATTGCCTTGGCCACATGTTGCAGGGTGCGATTGCTTACTATCGGGCCACCGGCGATTCCACACTCATGGATGCTGGCGCCAAGTCCGTCGACAACTATCTGATTCCGAACTACGGGCCGGGACCAAACCAGAAGCCGATCATCTCGGGCCATCCAGAAATCGAAATGTCTTTGATCGAGCTATATCGCACCACCGGCAAACGCCAATATGTGGATTTGGCGGGATACATCCTGCATGGAGATGAGCGTGCCACGATTCAGCCTCGCGCGATCGTCTATATGTTCTGCGGGATTCCGTTCGTTTCGCGGACCAAGCTTGAAGGTCATGCGGTGCGCGCGATGTACGCGTGTTGTGGCGCGACGGATTACTATCTGGAGACCGGAGACCCGACGTACTGGAAGACGCTTAACACCCTTTGGGAGGATCTGAGCAAGCGCCAGATGTACATAACCGGTGGCGTCGGGGCACGCAGCCAGGGCGAAGCCTTTGGGGAACCATACGAACTGCCCAACGAACAAGCGTATGGCGAGAGTTGCGCGGCGATCGGCAACATGATGTGGAACTGGCGAATGCTGGCGGCAAGCGGCGAGGCGCGCTTCACCGATGTGATCGAGCGCGCTCTCTACAACGGCATCAACTCAGGAATGTCGCTGGATGGGACAACCTATTGTTATCGCAACCCGTTGGCGTTTGATCCATCGAATTACGATAAGGCTCGCGGCGAGCAGATTCGCAATCCCTGGTACGACACGACGTGCTGTCCGCCGAATCTGGAGCGGACGTTCGGCTCATTGCCCGGCTATTTCTACAGCACCAGCAAAGATGGCGTGTACGTACACTTGTATGACAACTCGTCGCTCGATTGGCACCTTGAAAATGGACTGCCGATTAAGATTCAGCAGAAAACGAATTATCCCTGGACGGGGGAAGTAAAAATGACGTTGAACCCGGCGCAGCCTGCCGATTTCACGTTCTACATCAGAATTCCCGGCTGGTCGACCGGTGCCCGAGTTGTAGTCAACGGCAAGTTGGTGGAAGGCGCGCGACCCGGTGAATACCTGCCGATTCACCGCAACTGGAGACCGGGCGACACTGTGGCATTAAGTTTGCCGATGACGACCGAGATCGTTGCCTCGAATCCACGGGTTTCAGAGGATACGTCGCGGGTTGCGGTGCGGCGCGGCCCCCTAATTTTCTGCATGGAACAATTGGATCAGCCCGAAGGCGTGCCGCTGTCGGATCTCTCGATTCATCTCAGCAAGCGGATGGGTGAGGATTTTCACGACGAGTATCTGGCCACCCTTCTCGATGGTGTAGTGGTATTGCATCATGAAGGAGAAGCATACGAGACTCCGTCGGCCAGCGAAGCGCTCTACATGCCAGCGGATCCTGCGCCGCCGAAAACGCGTCCTGCGAAGCTGACGCTGATTCCGTATTACGCGTGGGCGAACCGTCAGCCGTCACAAATGGAGGTTTGGGCTCGCT
This sequence comes from uncultured Acidobacteriaceae bacterium, assembly GCA_963846085.1. Lineage (GTDB taxonomy): Bacteria > Acidobacteriota > Terriglobia > Terriglobales > Acidobacteriaceae > Acidiflorens. The sequence goes on from CAWJUN010000002.1 coordinate 987,014, forward strand.
ATGTGCGGAACTGATTGATCTACTTGAGGCATTGAGCCGGACTCGGGCATAGGACGAGCCAACCGCGTCCTTAGCCGTCTTGCTTGGGGAGATTAAGCGGATTTGACGTCATTGGTGGGGTGACGATACTTTTCCCATCGTGATCGAGAGCATGCGATTGGTGACGTCAAGGTGTATCTTTCCTCCGCTACTGGTAGCCCTCTTTCTGGTCTGCGAACAGGGTCAATCGCAAAGCGGCGATGCGCGCGGTATCGCTAGCGAAGGAGATACGAAATCGTCCGCTATTCTTTTGCCCGGGGAACCAACTGGAGCGAGCCGATGCAAGGTCTGCCACGCACCTGAGGTTGCCGGGTATGCGCGATCAGCGATGGCCCACTCGCTGCGTCGTCCGGGAGAGGAACCAACGGGCACGGTTACTACTGCCGACGCCAAGATTACGATGTTGTCGACGCCGGCTGGATTCCGGCAGGAATTGCGATCCGGCGGCAATGTTAGCAGCTACAACATCGATTACGTCATTGGCTCAGGCAACCACGCCAGCGGCTATCTGGTTAATCTTGGTGGGCACCTCTTTCAATCGCCTGTGGCGTTTTATAAGAGCCGCAACTCCTACGATTTGGCGCCGGGCTACGAGAAGACTCAGGATCCGGATTTCAATCGGCCAGTTGCCGAGGGTTGCGTCTTCTGCCATGCCGGTACGGAACTTCACGTCGCCGGCACAGAGAACCAATTTCGCGCGCCCGTATTTCCCGCCGAAACGATCACCTGTGAACGATGCCACGGTCCGAGCGAAAAGCATCTTGCTGATCCCAGAGCCGGGACCATCGTCAATCCGGCAAAGCTTGAGCCTGCTGCCCGCGACAGCGTTTGCGAGCAGTGCCATCTGATGGGCGCTGCGCGAGTCCTGAATCCTGGCCGGGAATTCCGTGATTTTCAAGCGGGACAGAAGTTAGAAAGCACTTTCACGACCTATCACGATGTTTTGCCTCCAGGGGCGCCGCCGACAGAATTTAAGGTCATCAGTCACGTCGAGCAGCTTGCTATGAGTGTTTGCGCGCGCCGCAGTCAAGCGCGGATGTGGTGTGGGACCTGTCACGATCCGCATAATAAGCCTGTCGAGCCAGTGCAGTACTATCGTTCGCGCTGCCTTTCATGCCACAAGGACAATTTTCCGAAGGCGCATCCGAGTGCAGAGAGCAATTGCATCGGCTGTCATATGCCGCGGCGGGACGCCCAGGACGGAGGTCACACCGCTTTTACCGACCACCGTATTCAGCGGCGACCGCAGCCGCAATCGGATCTTCCGGCGGCGGGAGACATCGCCGCATGGCGTGAGCCGGAGGCCGAGCTTCAGAAACGCAACCTGGGCATCGCGTACCTCAATGTTGGTTTTCAGCGTCGGTCGTCGGAATCCATAATCCTTGGCTATCGGTTGCTGACAGAAGTCCAGAACCAATTCGCATCTGATCCTGAGATATTCACCTGGATGGGAACAGCACTTCTAGTGGGAAAGAAGTCTTCCGAGGCCGAACTTGCTTTCGATCGCGCTCTGGAACTCAATCCCAACTCGGCCGTCGAGGAGACCAACGACGCTGCGGCTCATCAGCAAGCAGGTGATATCGACGGCACAATCGCTCACCTTGAACGCGCAGTGGCCATCGACCCACTGCATCTCTCCGCCGTAAGCCAGCTCATTAATCTGTACCGGCAGCAGGGGAACACAAGTAAAGCTGATGAACTGTCGGAGCGCGTTGCAGCGCTCATGAAGGAACAGAACGACTCCGGGCCGACCGGCTCCTTCCAGCCAAAGGCGGTTTCGGCGTCGGCTTCGTCAGCCTCGAATTCGACTTCGCTGGCAGAGGCGGTGTTCAAGAATATTCGAGTGCTTAAAGGAATTCCGTCCGACCAGGTTATTCCGACGATGCGCGTCATAGCAGCGGCGCTCGGTGTGCGATGCAACTTCTGCCATGTCGAAGGTCATTTTGAGGCGGATGCTAAGCCGCCGAAAGAGGTCGCACGCTCCATGATGCGAATGATGTCCTCGATCAATCAGAATCATTTCGAGGGGACTCGCGAAGTGACGTGCTACTCCTGCCATCGTGGGGCGACTAAGCCGGCCGTCACAGCGCCAGTCGAAAATGAGACGACCGGAAGCGAAGCAGCTCGAAATAAAGCGTTATCGGAGGTGGAAGGGCGTCCGGAACAGGGAATGGCATCCGGCGACTTGCCAACAGCCGACCAGATAATTAGTAAGTTCATTCAGGCAATGGGCGGAGAGGGTGCGCTCTCGAAAATTGATACCCGGGTGGAGACCGGCAGCGAGGATGTAGAAGGGAAATCGGTTCGCGTCCAAATCGTAAACAAGGGACCAGATAAGCAATTGATTATTCGTCATGCCCCTAATGGCGACACTGTGACTATCCTGAATGGCGATAATGGATGGTCTAGCGCCCCGGGGCATCCTGTTCGAGATCTCGACGCGGCAGAGGTTGACGCTACTCGCGTGGACGCGGACCTGCAGTTTGCTCTGCATGTCAGCCAAATTTTCCCGGAGCTCCGCGTTGGATACACGGAGAAGGTGGATGGCAAGGACGCTTACGTCGTTTTCGGGATTCGCAAAGGTCTTCCCCGCTGGGAGTTTTACTTTGACACGCAGTCGGGGCTGCTGGTGCGAGTGGTGCGCTACTACGATTCGCCACTGGGCCTCGATCCCACGGAGATCGACTATACCGATTATCGCGAGGTCGACGGCGTGAAGATTCCATTCAGTTGGATGACCAAGCGTTCCTGGAGCAGAACGACGACGCGAATCGAAGAGATCAAGCAAAATGTGGGAATTGACGATGCACAATTCCAAAAGCCGCGCGCTACTAGCGTTTCGGTTCCGGCCAAGCAGTGAGCGTCTCGGCGCCGAGCGGGACACACTTCAGGCGGTGAGGTGGTTGGACGTTGACCGGCGATGTTAAGCTTTCAATCTAAACTTTCGCTGGTGGGTGAACGTAACATATCGAAGAACGACATTTCGCCCAAATTGGTGCCTTCGATGGATGCTGATTCCGGGAACGCGTCTGAAGTAGCGCGTAAGTTTCCTGCTGTCGCGCAGGCGGTGGCTGCGCCTCTAACTCGGGCTGCGATTTTTCTGGTCGCGACGATCAACCCGGGCTCTGCGAATCGCGGTATCCTGCGCTCGTTCTGTGGAGATCTCGGCGCGCTGGCACGAGCCGTCGAGTTTCGTGACCTGGAAGCGGGTCTTTCCTGCGTCATGGGACTAGGCTTCGACGCATGGAATCGTCTGTTCGGGGAGCCCCGACCCGTTGAACTTCACCCATTTCGCGAGATTCGCTCCGGAGAGCGGCATGCGGTCTCCACGCCGGGTGACCTGCTTTTTCACATCCGCGCCAAGCGTATGGATCTTTGTTTCGAACTGGCCACCCAGATTATGGCGCGGATCGGGAAGGCAGTTTCCACGGTTGAGGAAGTGCAGGGGTTCCGTTATTTCGACGATCGCGATTTGATGGGATTCGTCGATGGAACGGAGAATCCGAGGGGCGCAGCGGTGGCCGAGGCCGTTTTCATAGGAGATGAGGACGCGGAGTTCGCCGGGAGCAGCTACGTCATAATCCAGAAGTACCTGCATAATCTTGATACGTGGAATGCGCTGCCCACGGAAGCGCAGGAACGGGTCATCGGACGAACTAAGCTATCCGATATCGAACTAGACGATTCTGTAAAGCCGACGTCGGCGCATAGTGCGCTCACTACGATTGTTGAAAACGGCAAGGAGATTAAAATCTTGCGCGATAACATGCCCTTCGGTCGACCCGGGTATGGCGAGTTTGGTACGTATTTCATCGGCTACAGTCGTTCGCCGCGCACGATCGAGCAGATGCTGGAGAACATGTTTATCGGGCGGCCGCCCGGCAACTACGACCGAATTCTCGATTTCAGCCGAGCGGTCACGGGAAATCTCTTCTTCGTGCCGTCGGCGACGTTTTTGGAGAATGTCGGTGAGGACGAAACGAACCAAACTGACGAAGGTGCGCCCGCGGTGGTGGAATCTCCGTCGGAACCGCCGGCGGCCGACACTTCTTCATCAACTTCATCCTCATCGGTGCGCGACGGATCCCTTAGCATCGGCTCTCTTAAAGGAGACATACCCCATGAATAATCTTCATCGCGAACTTGCCCCAATTTCCGATTCCGCATGGGCTCAGATTGAAGAGGAGACAACGCGCACACTCAAGCGCTATCTCGCGGGACGGCGAGTCGTGGATCTAGAAGGGCCAGTTGGCTCTGGGCTATCTGCCGTCGGTACTGGCCACCTGAGGACGATTACTGCGCCGGCGAAGGGAATCGTCGCAAGGCAGCGCGAGGTGAAAGCGCTCGTCGAACTGCGGGTTCCGTTTGAACTGGAGCGGCAGGCGATCGACGACGTCGATCGCGGAGCAAACGATTCGGATTGGCAGCCGGCGAAAGACGCCGCGCGGCAGATCGCCTTCGCCGAGGATGCCGCGATATTCGATGGCTATGCGGCTGCTGGTATTGAGGGCATCCGGCAAGGAACGAGCAATCCAATCATGACGCTCCCTGCCGACGTGCGAGCGTATCCCGATGCGATTGCGCAGAGTTTGAGCCAGTTGCGCCTAGTCGGAGTGAACGGGCCGTATGCAGTGCTGCTCGGCGCCGACGCGTACACGGCACTTGCTGAGACGAGCGATCACGGATATCCGGTGCTGGAGCATGTGAAGCGGTTGGTGAAGGACCAAATCATTTGGGCTCCAGCGATCGCCGGCGCGTTTGTGTTGACCACCCGCGGCGGCGACTTTGGCCTGCATATTGGTCAAGACGTATCCATTGGTTATCTGAGTCATACCGACACTGCAGTACGCTTATATCTGCAGGAGACGTTTACTTTTCTCTTGCTCACGGCTGAGGCCGCCGTGGCGCTGGCCGCTCCCGCGAACTCAAAGAAGGCCTGATCCGGAGATGCAATTCCGTTCGCCATTGCGCCCGACGTGGGTAAGCCGGTCTGCAACGAACCGCGTCTGCTCGGTTTGAAAGCTGAGCACGGGCCCGCGTGCTCGAGTGCGTGAGAGATCTCGGCTCTCACATTCTTCCTTGTCGCGCCGCTCATGAAATAGCCACGCCCATGCGAAGATGGAAGACGGACGTCAGACACTCGTGGAGCGCATGGGAACGGCATCGTTTCGCAGGATATTTAAGGCATTTCAATATCGCGATTTTCGCCTGATGTGGTTCGGCGCCTGCATGTCGAGCATCGGGACATGGATGCAGATCGTCGCGCAGGGCTGGCTCATCTATCGGTTGAGCCATTCCTCATTCCTGCTGGCGTTGGACCAAGTTCTCGCCGGACTTCCGATCTTTCTCTTCTCCTTGATTGGCGGCGTCGTCGCGGACCGAGCGGAGCGTCGAAAGATTCTTCTGGGATCCCAGTACGTGCAGATGGCCGGAGCGGCAGTGCTTACGGTGCTCGTGGCAACCGGACGAATCCATGTCTGGCATATGCTTTGTGTATCGTTCGTTTCGGGATTGGCGCAGGCATTCGGAGGCCCGGCGTATCAGGCGCTGATACCAAGCCTGGTCGAGAGAGAGGACATGCCCAATGCCATCGCGCTCAATTCGATCCAGTTCAACGCGGCGGTGACAATAGGCCCAGCGCTGGCTGGGCAGGCCTTGGCGAAACTGGGCGAGCAATGGTGTTTCGGGCTGAATGCGCTTTCGTTTCTGGCGCCGATCATTTCACTCTCTATGATTACGGCGCGATATTTGCCGAAGAAAACGACGGAGTCAATCTTTGGCAGCTTGAAGCAAGGCATCCAGTTCGTTCGCAAGCAAGGGTCGATGGAGGCGCTCATCGTGCTGGCGTTCTGCATGACGGCGTTTAGCATGCCCATGCGGACTTATATTCCGGTGTTCGTCAAAGACTTTTTTCATCGTGGTCCGGAAACTTACGGCAATTTGCTATCCCTGATGGGGATCGGTTCGATTTGCGGATCCCTTACGGTGGCGGCGATGGGCAATATACGGAATAAAGGGCGCGTTGCACTCACTATGCTCATCAGCCTGGGTGCCGGGATAGCCGGATTTTCCTTGTCCAGGTCGTTGCCTTTCAGCTACGGCATGCTGGTACTGGTGGGCGCGTCGATGATGGCGGTGTTTACTACCGTGACTTCTCTGGTGCAGTTGATCACCACCAACGAGATGCGCGGACGAGTGATGAGCGTTTACAACTGCGCGTTTCGCGGGGGGATGCCGATGGGGAATCTGCTGTCGGGATGGCTCGTCCCGAGGTTTACGGCACCGGCGGTACTTGGGGCGAACGGATTGGTTCTGATTGCGATGGCGCTGTACTACCTGCTGGTGCAGCGGAAAGTGGCAGAGCTTTGATATCAATACCCGTTTTCACCTTTTAGCGCGGTGAACATCGTGCGGAAGATGATCTGAAGGTCCAAGCCCAGGCTCCAATTGCGGATGTAGTACAAGTCGTAGCGCACGCGATCGGGAATTGAAGTGTCTCCGCGGAGGCCGTTCACCTGGGCCCAGCCGGTCATGCCAACCTGGCAGCAGTGACGGGCGTTGTATTTTTGAATGTTGGTGCGGAACTTCTCGACAAAATAGGGCCGCTCGGGGCGCGGGCCGACTAGGCTCATTTCGCCACGTATGACGTTGAAGAGTTGGGGCAACTCGTCGAGGCTGAATCGGCGTAGGATGGCGCCGATTGCGGTGCAGCGCGCGTCGGCTTTGGTGGTCCAGATGGTGTCGCTATCGGCGGTGCTGCTGCAGTTCATAGTTCGAAATTTCAAGAGTGTGAAAAAGTGACCATTGCGCCCCACGCGTTGTTGCCGGAAGAGGATGGGACCCGGAGAGCTCAGTTTCACGAGAAGGGCGAGTGACGTCAGTAAAGGACTGAGAATTATCAATCCTAGAATCGCAAAAACTAGGTCGAAGAGTCGCTTCAGGACAGTATAGGCGAAGCTCTCGATCGGAGAACTGGCCATATTCATCATTTGCAAGCGCCCGACCTGAAAGACTTTGTCCTGGACTGAAAGGCGCGGTCCGAAGTCCAAAACGGCCCGAATCGGTTTTCCAAAATTCTGCAGGCTGTCGAAAACGGAGGAAACCTGAAGATAGTCTTTGCTCGTAATCGCAATGACTACCTCGTCGAAATTCAGCGCTTCTAGCCGGCTGAGTTCGGCGATACCGATTACGGGGGCGTCCTGGACCAGGACGGGTTGTCCCGGAAGTTGGAGGTACGCCTGAATCTCGCAACGGAAGAAGGGGATGCGACGAAGCAAGTTCATACTTCGGCGGGAATATTGGTCGGTGCCGACGACCAGAATTTTCTCCGATTTGCGCGGCCAAGCGGTGGATTTGGATGTCAAACGAAAAAAGTTTCTAGAGATCACCACTCCCGTGAAAATAATTACGTTGCTGGACAAGATGAAAATTCGCGACACCACGAGCTGCTTTGCAAACACAAGCAACGCCGTTTGTGAGAGTAGTGTCACAAAGCAGGCAAGGAAGGCCGCGCGAATACCGGTGTACTCCCAGAAGAGATCAGCAACCGAGGGCAGCTTGTAGTAATGAGCGGCGATAATCCAAATGATTTCGGTGAAGACTAATAAGGCGAGATAGTACTGGGGCGCGGCATTCTTTACCCCCGTGATCCATACATTGCCGAAACGTAAGTAAGCGGTCAATCCAAAAGCGAAGAGCGGTAGCGAGTACACCACGACGCTCAACAAAGAGCCGTAGTAATGTAATCGTGAGATCACGCCCCCTGTGATGCCCCCTCTCGCAGAGAGGTTGCGGCATACACAATCACTGGTACAGGACTAGTTCCTGAGTCGCGTTTGAAAACGATCCGCAGTGTGGTTTTGAGCGAGTTTCGGGGCCGACAATGATTTTCAAAGGAAATTCCGAATTACGGAGAGGGGGCTGCAAGTCCCGCTGGACGGGCGGTTGCAGCCCAACGTGTTTTCGGCCAGGTGCGGATTTCGATCATGCTGGAAACATTAGATTTCGGGCCCGGCCCCAATTCTTGAAAATTCCAGCGCTCATATTGCACCGATGCGGCGAACTCCACGTGAGGCAGAGGCATCCAAGCGAAAGAGCCGGAGAGATCGTGTACATTTCCGCCGTTCAGTAAGCTTGGGTCTGTCACCATGCGACGATAGGTTACAGTCGCCTGATTGTGGGCCGAGAACCAGTAAGTGGTGGAAGCCTGCCCGCCGTTGCCCCCGCGTCCAATCCAACTACCGATGATTTCTCCATAATTACGATATCCATTTGGATAGTGATAATTGACGTAAAACAGGTTGTTAGTCGAATTGCCAGGCATATTCGTGTAAATACCTTCCAGCCGAAAATCAAAATTGTTGATACGCGGCAAGTGAGATAAATAGACGCCGGCGTTCAATCCGGACTGCGTCGGATAGAGCAAGGGTAAGGGCTGAGCTTCGCTCAGAGAGTCGGCATACAGGAGCACCGAATTTCGGAGCTTCGGGAGCCGATAGGACGCCGATACAGTTGGGCGACGCCCGCCCGGATCCAGCGGTTGGAGATTGCCATGCTGCGAAAAAGTGTGGAAAAACGTTTGGAGGGTCAGCGGACGGCCGTGGCCGGCGAATAGCGCTGTAGTGGCGAACTCGAGTTCCAGATTGTCGGTGGGTTTGAACGCTATGCTTCCCCCCCAAATAAAAGGTTGGGGATCGACGTTGTGGATGCCATCGCCGTAGAGAACAAAATCTGGACCCAACCGAAGATATTTCGTACCGCCCATTCTCGCCAGAAAGCCAGAGACATACACAGGACCGAGCATTTTGAACGGTCCTGGCAGTTTCAGCGGGCTGACACGGTCAAGCCGGAGCATCGGCATCGCCTCCGCGTTGTTGGAGAGCAGGAGGCTGGTGCTGCGGTTTACACCCCACCAAAGGCTCTGCTGACCGAACGTCAATTGCCAATCTGAAAAGTTCAGGCCCGCGTAGGCTTCGACCGATCGCAAGCGAGATGTTCTGCCGAAAGTCGGTACAGAATTGAGCGGCAATCCGTCAGAGCTGGCAATATTCTGCGCTTCTTGCGGAGTGTAGTTTTGGCTTGATGAGCCGTATTGATATTCGCCGCGTACGTACAATACGAACGGACCGGCGGATGCGTGGGAGCTAAACCCGCTAACATTATTGGAGCCACGGCCGTAGGGGCGGCCGAAATCATCGGAGATGGTCTGCGCAAAATGAAAAGAATCGTTTAAGGGCCGACCGCTAATGTCGAGATAACGACTGTAAACGGATTCAAGTTCCGCATGCCCGTTCGGCGTGTCCCCCTTGCGAAGTTGTGTTTCGGGAGCAAACTCGGCGTCCAGGTCGCGGACCATGGCCATAACGTGCGAGTCGGGCGCATCAGACGCGTAGGCGACAGACTGATGCACTTCTGACAAGAGTCGGGCACACTCCAGTCGCGACCAGGGACGCATCGATCCGGCTCGATCATGGATCAAGCCCAGCGCGATCAAGCGATCAAAAGCGGGATAGACCCAACTGTCGATCGGGACGTAACTCGAACCCATGCCGCTGACGTCCCGGACTTTGTCATCCTCATCGGAACCCTTCGTAAACGTTCCATATTTCGCAATCTCCGCCGGAGCGTAATGGGAGCGGGAGCGGAATACTTGACGCCCGGTGTACCAACCCAGAGCACCGCCCACGAGAATGTCGGTTGCAAAATGCTTCTGGCCCGCGAACCGAGCGGCAGAGACGCCCGTTGCCAAGCCGTACGACAACAGTTGCGTCATGGGTCCCGGGTACTCGTGCGCGATCACACTGGCGATGGCCCAGCTTATCGCGGCGTGCTGTGATGGAAAGGAATCGCCACCCTTGAAAAACAGGCCTCGGCCGTCCCCAATATAGGGACGCTGTCGACCGAAAGTGTACTTAAGAATTTCGGTATCGATAAATGCGTCAATCCCCGCTTCGCCACTGAGCAGCCCTGTTTCCCTTTGTTCGTCGTCGTTGCTGATGTGCCCCAACAAAAACATTCCCGCGCCCGCTCCCGCCATCAGGGCAAGCCCGGCATTCGAGGCAGTATTGGCGCGTGAGAGCGTAGTCGCGCTGGTTGGAGCGTGTTTCTCGAAATCCGTGTCGCTCGCTATTAGCCCGGCACCGACGAAGGCTAACGGGACGGTCCACCGCCATTCTTTCTTGCCCATATGAAATGGCGTAGTGAAGAAACTCCTCTGATCCATGAAAAGATTGCGAGGGAGCGATTTCAGGTTGACGGGACTCATGTCGGGACCAAGCCCTGCCAAGGGATTTAAAGGCGGGTTTGGCGGTTGGGACGGAGGATCCGTTTGATTCGGTGCCATCTGGGCACGTGCGATTGGAGCACAAACCGCGAAGATCAGCAGGAATAACAATGGGCAGATACGGAACCCGAGGTTTAGATCCCGATCTCGTCCCGCATTGCCAATGGTTCTCCTCAGTTGCAACCGCGATCTCCTTGAAAAGTCATATCTTGCCGGGACAACTGCACTTCTGGCCAAAATTTAATCAGGTTAAGCCAGCACAAAACGAGCGGCCGTCATCTAACCGGCCAGCACATGAAAGAACAAATTTGCTGACCGGGGCTAATCGAATCTTGTTTGACATTCCTAAGATGCAGGATGGGTTTAATCGGGTGTCACACGGCCTTGTGGGAAGGCGGAAATAGTTAATTCCGAAAAACGCGAGAGTAATGAGCCAAACTGAGTTTCAGACTGAACCGAATTTGGACGAACCGGAGATTGGGATCCCGCTCGTCAAGAGGGAGGTCACACTTCTGGATGTCGCTGCAATTCTGGCCGGTCAGCGGCGCTTCATCGTTCGCTTTGTTCTGGGCGCTCTGCTGCTGGCGGTCCTGCTTGCTTTCGTTCTCCCTGTCCGCTACGAGGCACACATCCTGCTCTTGCCACCGCAGCAAAACTCCTCCATGAGTTCAATGCTGATGGGTCAACTGGCCAACCTGGGATCGCTCGCATCCTTGGCGGGGGGCAGTCTTGGCATAAAAAACCCGGTGGACATGTATGTTTCTCTGCTAACCAGTCGCACCGTGGAAGACTCCATGATTCAGCGCTTCGGCCTGATGTCTGAATATCGTGAAAAGAAATTGTCGGGGGCGCGCAAAGAGCTTGAAAACCGGACAACTGTGGTTGCGGGCAGTAAGGACGGGCTGATCCGGATAACCGTAGAAGATCGCGATCCGAGGCGAGCGGCCGAGCTGGCTAATGGCTATGTTGAGGAATTCCGCAAGCTTTCCGCTTCGCTCGCCATTACCGAAGCGGCGCGACGACGGATGTTCTTTGAGTCGCAATTGCAGCAAGCGAAGAATGATCTCGCCGATGCCGAAGAAGCGATGAAGAAGATGGAGCAAACCACGGGGGTTCTGCAAATTGACAGCCAAGCGAGATCGCTGATCGAGTCGGCCGCCGTATTGCGAGGGCAGGTGGTGGCAAAACAGGTACAGATTCAGGGCATGCGATCATTCGCCGCAGAAGACAACCCTGAGCTCGTTCTCGCTAAGCAGGAACTCGCCTCTCTACAATCGCAGCTGCAGCAACTCGCGGGTTCGCAGCACGATAGCGAATCAGACATTATTCTTTCTCGCGGCAAGGTGACATCCTCGGGACTCGATTACATTCGCCGTTTTCGCGACGTCAAGTACAGGGAGACGGTGTTTGAACTCCTGGCCAAAGAATTTGAAATCGCCAAATTGGACGAGGCGCGAGAAGGTTCGATCGTTCAGGTTGTAGATCCGGCCGTAACCCCAGACAAGAGATCTTCTCCGCACCGGCTGCTGATTATTATCGGATCCACGGTGTTAGCCGTTTTCGTGGCCGCGTTCTGGGTCTTGCTGCGACAATCCTGGGATCGCACCTTTGCAGTAAGAGAAAACCGGCGGCGGCTGGAAGCGATCAAAGAGCGATGGAAAGAATCGCCCGAAAGAGTGTAAGCGTCCATCCGGCAAATCTCGACCGCAATCGAGCCTATCTGCGCAGCGCGGCACGTCGTCCTCGCCGATAACCAAAATACTTCATTGCCGAACGCAAGATACTCTCCGGCACGAGCCAGGGAGCTCGGTGCAGTAGATACCGAATTTCAGATGTCACAAACCGGCGACCTTCTCCGTTGGCCGAACCGAAGTCGTGCAACAGCCACGGCTCTTTTCCGTGCAATTGGCCGATCTGCGAGTAACGGCGAAACTCGTCACTGAGGCCGTATGGATGGGAGTGGTATACCCTCGCGTCGGCGACGTAAGCAATGCGCCAACTATTTTTCAGCAGCCTAGCCGCCACGACTGTATCTTCCCCGAAATTGGATTGCCTGGGGAATCCGCCGACCTGTTCCAGGGCTGTTCGACGGTAGGCTCCAAAAGAGTTGGAAAAAAAGATGGACTTGAACCCCATCGTAGTTCTGTCTGCGAAGGAACGCGTGGTGGAACTGGCGGGATAATTGAAAAGACGGGCATGGGCTTCGATCGGATTCGCACCGCGCCGCGGCAACTGGCGTCCGTAAGCGGCGCCTACCGAGGGATCGTCGAAAGCGGCGGCGAGCCGCGCCAGCGCGTTCGCATCGGCAAGGATTGCGTCCTGGGTAAGATAAACAAGAAGGTCCGCGTCAGCGAGCAACTCCGCGGCACGCTGACGAGTCCCGCCATGACAAAATTCTGCCCGCGAAATGACGACGACTCGGCTCCTATCGCGCGTCGCTAGCTCGGCGGTGCCATCGCTCGATGAGGAATCGATCACGAGAACCTCACTCGGCTGAAGGATCTGCGCCTGCAGACTCGCGCGCAGGGGTTTCCATGCAGACGAGGCGTCGAGGGTGGGGATACAAACTGCGAGTCTCATTTTGCTGTAAACCACTTTCCGATTTGGGCCGTGCTCGCCACACGCATTCCCTGGATCAATTTTCTCTTCCTGATCATTTTCGGGAGGTCGCGCAAGATTTGCGGAATCGCCCCAAGTGTGCGTGGTTCGAATAGAGCGATGTAGCCCAGCATCATCATCTGCCGGCCAACAATGAAGGGCGCATCCCGGACCAGGTTCCATCCACAATCATTCTTGAAAATACAGAAAAGCTGGTTCCTCCAGTTCCACCGCAGAATACGAACGGGAAACTGCCGGTGGTGCTTGATAAATTCCAGCGGACGACGATAGCCATTCTTGCTCTGGCCGATGGCCCGCTGGTGGTAGACGACGGCGTCGGGAACGTAAATACATTCATATCCCGCCAGGCGCAGGCGCCACGACAAGTCGAGGTCTTCCCAGTAGGCAAAGAAGTCCTCGTCGAAGTACTCGTGATCAAACAACCGGACGGCATCAAGCGCGCTTTTTCGATAGGCCGGCGCTGTGCCAGAAACTCCAAATACACTGCGCGACTGATCAAACTGCAGCGCGTCGGGCTGGTGCTGGCCGCGTTCGCGGCCTCGGCGGGAGCGCGAAACTACGATGCCGGTTCCATCCAAAATGCGGGAGCCGTCGGTTGAGGGCTCAAACTTCAACATCTTTCCCGTCGCCGCTCCCACCCGAGGATCGGCAAAAGCGTCGGCCAAAGTTCGCAGATAGCCCGGCGTCAGAATCGTGTCGGGATTCAACGGCATGACCAGGTCCGCATTGGATTGGGCAAAGAATCGATTGTGCGCGCCCGCGAAACCCAGATTCGCTCCGTTATCGACGAAGCGGAACTTTGGGTTCGTGCTGAATAACGAAAGAACCTCTGCTTCGATCGAGTCGTTCGAGCCGTTTTCCGTGAGCGTAACGGTGTAGTTGTCGGTGTCCTGCGCCAGCACAGACTGGATACACTGTCTTATCAAAGCCAGAGGTTGGTTGTACCTCACGACGTTGACCGCGATGCATGCTTTTTGCGCCGACATCTGCAACCCTTTCGATTCCACTATTGCGCCGGCGGTTGGTCCCGCAACGAAAAGCAGTACTTCATAACGACGAGTTGAGCCGCGATATTGATCACCGTTGAGAGGTCAAGAAATGTATCGCTGAAATACATAAAGACGATGCACGTAAGAAAAACCGAAGACGCGAGTAGCATCCGGCTGACGCCTCGGGCAGAGATGTATCCTGCTGCAACGCCGATTAAGACGTTGATTAGAACTACTCCGGCAAAAGAAAGATCAAGATAGTACTCGCTGAGATAGGTATGAACTCCATCGATGATGCAATCGCACTGCTCGAGCAGGCTTCTGTCAAGATTGGTCGGAACCACGAACGAGGGCAGTAGAGGATAAGCGAATGTCCACGAGGGGTGGACGAAATGATAATTACGAACAATCCATGCCATGTCGCTGATCGGAATCGAAAGATAGGTAATTAGCCAAAGAAAGGTTGTGGGGTAGTGCTGGTAGGCCTGCTTGATTTGTAAATACTCCACGAGTACATCGAGCGGTGTCCGGGCGTTCCCGATCAAGGTTGCGACTCCGAGCGCCACTGTGGCGACAAGCAGACCACGGATGTATATGTTCTTCTTGCGAAGGACAGATGTAAGGGACAAGACGATCACGATTTGGCAGAGAGCAATAAGAACCGTTCCGCGTGTGACATAAGCGACGAGCGTCACAAAAGAGAAGAGCATGAGCCCAACACGGCGCACGATAGATGGATCAAATACGGCATCGACAAAAGTGCAGATCAACAGCGGGAAAAGAATTTGCTTCAAACGACCGTATTGTTCATAGGTAGTCGCGTCGAACGAGAAGAAACCGAAAATCGGGGGCAGTCCGTCTATGCGAATATTCGCGACAATAATGACGCAGCAGAGCAAGACCATGATGTTCGTGCACCAGCGCAAGCGCCGGACGCTCACCTCTACTAAGCATGATTGTGTGCCAGGGTCGCGCCGTCGCGTCTTTCGTATGAGCCATGTAAATGCATAGCCAGCCAGAAAAGAGACTGTGGACATTCCGAATAGTGCGAGAGGGATACCCATGGTCGGATAACTAACGTCAGTTATGTGGAACGCGAGCGCGCCGAGCATCATCGCCCAAATGGCGAAAAAGAGCGGAATCGGACGGCAATAAAAGGGAAGCGCGGAGTCGGGGCGAAGCGGGAAGGTTAAAAACCTCGGTGTTTTCCGCGTGTTGAATCGGAGAGGACGGATCAGCCATCCCGCAGGACTCCAGTCTACGGTCTGATTTATAAGACGTTCGACGGTGGAAACCATTGCAGAATTCTCTCCAATCCTCGCCCATCTTCATCCCGCGCTTGAGGCGGGGCCGGCGAATAACGCTGCTGCTAAGCGCCGAATAAATCGGTCCAACGTGGATACACTGCGTGCCGCAAGTCGTTTAATTGAAACCGTGTCCACGCGATCGGCAGGTACATCCATCCGACGTTATTGCGAATGATCTGGTAGATTTCCTTTCTCCGAGTTTGGGACGATACGCCATCTGTAGAAAACGAAGACACTGTCTCAGGAAAGATCTTCACCTTGCATCCACTGAGATACATTTTCTGGTTGGCGTCGAAGTCGCCAAACACACGGTAGCGCGTGTCGTATCCGGGATGAGAGGTTCTGCGATAGAACGTACCTTGATGGTGCCAACTATTATCGAGGCGGAGAATAAAGCCGGTGCGGGGGCGATAGACGCTCTCGCCGTCTGTCAGAACATTGAAGCAGGCGACATCGATACCCGCTGAGCGACACTCATACAGGCGCGCCCTTGGAATCTGTAGTAATTCGTCGCCGGCATTGAGGTGAAGAATATAATCACCGGTCGCGGCCGCTATGCCTTTGTTCATGGCGTCGTAAATTCCGGAGTCCTTCTCGCTGAGCCAATAATCGATGCGATCGTTCCATTTTTCGAGGACGTCCACCGTTCCATCTTTCGACCCGCCATCGATGACAATCACCTCTACGTCGCTGTCGGTTTGATCGTCGTGCGAGTCCGAAAAAATACTCTGCAAGAGGGGCTCGAGTTCCGAGCCATCTTGAAAAACGACCGACACGATGGAGACGAGCGGTTTGCTGGAGCGTGCGCCTTTCAATATGCGCTTGCCACCTTCTCGTCGGCCCATCTCGGACTCTTTTCTCGGCGGTGCGCTCGAGAACATCGGTATGCTGTGAATTGCTTGATCACATTTCACGGTGTGGCCACTCCAACGAGTTCCGCGCGGGAGCGAAATTCTGCACGGGCAGAGAGTAAGTACGGCACCACCAGCACCAACGAATAGGTGATGCGGCCAATGGCGGCACCCACTAACCCGAAGGCCGGTACCAGAACTGCCATAACGACGACTAAGAAGAGGCCTGAGGCAAAGTTCAGACCCGCGACGAACCTTACCCGTCCGAACGCTAGGAGTGCGTAATGAGGCACGACGTTTACGGCCAACAATGCGTAGGCGACAGCAAGTAGGGCCAGTGCAACGTGACCATCGTTCGCGATTTGGTTCCCCATCCACAACCGCAGCAAAGGGCGGCCGAAAGCTATTAAGGGAAAGGCGAGAGCTACGGAAATCGCGAGGCTAAACCACGAGGCGAGACGAAAGACGCGGCGAGGGCCGTCCAATTCTCCTGATTCGTGGCGATAACTGATGTGAGGAAATATGAAGTTAAACGCCGCAGCACCTAGGCCGTGGATGGGCTGCGTAGCCTGCACGCACAGCACATAGATGGCAAGCGGAGCGGTGCCGATCATACCGGCGATGAGAAAGCGGTCGGCATAGGCGAACGCGACTCCGGCGAGCGCCTGCAACCAACTGAAGCAACCAAAACTGAAGACTTCAGCGAGCGCGGCGCGATTGAAGGTCGGAAGTGCGGTCATTATGCTCACCACGCGTCTGGCAGCCATCACTTGAAGAACAACCACCAGGGCCGACCAGAACAGGGTGGCGAACATGATGGCTGCGACTCCATGGCCCAATGCAGCTAGCACGACGGCCGAGATCACGATCACCGTCCTGAGAAAGACATTCAGTTTCACAGGAGGGCCATACCGTTCAAAGGCGCGCAGGGTACTGACGAAAACGCTCTCAATCGAGCGAATTGCCAGGATAATCGCGCTAATCCGAAGCGCTAGCACAGTGGTGGTGTAAAAACCGAGATCAATCTTAAAGACGTGATCGACGGTGTAAGGAGCTGCGATCCAGATGAGGAGGCCGAAAAGTCCTCCAAGGAGAGCATTGATCGTCAACGTCGCACGAATTGTGCGCTCGACTCCGGCGGGATTGTTCTGGCCCCGGTAAGCAGAGACATACTTCACAGTGGCATCGCCAAAGCCTGTGCTGAGGATTCCCATGCTGCCGAGGATGGCGCTGACAAGCATCCAGATGCCGTATTGCGATAACCCCAGTTTGTGAACAAGGTATGGGGCCGCTACCAGCATCGACAGCGGCTGCGCGACGTATTCTGCAATGCTGTAGAAAGCATTGCCTGCGCTATCGCGAAAATTGCGGGAGGCCCGCAGTGCAGTGACAGTCTTCCTTGCGAAGAGCACGCGCGTGGCGACCCGCGGAACCCTGGCAGCGTTGCTATCTGATTCCAATTGCCAAGACCCCATCTAGAAAGTCCCCTGCGGCTGCTGTGCTCTGGTTCGATAGTCGTCCGACGCTAAACGGATCCCGTGCGACAAAGAAATCTGCGGCTTCCATCCGAGGTTAAACAGTCTCGAGCTGTCGAGCAATTTCCGAGGGGTACCGTCAGGCTTCGCGGTATCGAAGACAAGGTCGCCGTTATAACCCAGGACCTCAAAGACGGTCAAAGCCAAATCGCGGATCGACAGCTCTTCGCCGCTTCCGACGTTAATTAATGGCGGTAACTCGTGGCCATTCAGCAATGACGCAAATTGCGGCTCGGGGAGATTCATTAGGAAAATAGCGGCGGCCGCCATATCGTCGCTGAAAAGAAATTCGCGAAGCGGCGTGCCGGAACCCCATACCACTACACTCTTCTGGTCCTGTTCGAGCGCCTCATGCGTCTTCCGGATCAGCGCGGGAAGGACGTGCGAGGCTTTGAGGTCGTAACGATCTCCAGGCCCGTAGAGGTTTGTGGGCATCGCGGCCAGGAACTTCGTGCCGTGCTGGCGATTGCAAGCCCAACACATTTCGATCCCGGCAATCTTAGCGACGGCGTATGAGCGGTTTGTAAACTCGAGGGGGCCTGAGAGAAGATGCTCCTCTTTAATCGGTTGCGGAGCGAGCTTTGGATAAATGCAACTCGACCCCAAAAATAGCAGGCGCTTGACGCCACATCGCATCGCAGATTCGATCACATTGCTCTGGATCTTTAGATTCTCGGTAATGAAATCGGCAGGATAATCGCGGTTGGCAAGCACCCCCCCGACTTTAGCTGCAGCCAGAAAGACGTATTCCGGACGCTCCTCCTCGAAGAACAGGCTGGTTGCCACAGTGTCGCTGAGGTCGAGTTCCTGCCGCGAACGCGCAATCATGTTCGTGTAACCGGAAGCCAACAAGGCGCGCGTGATGGCCGATCCGGCCAGTCCCCGATGCCCCGCGACGAAGATTGGGGCAGTCGCTTCCATAAAATTACTCATGGTGATCCATCACCTTGTATCCGTTGGCGCGAACCAACGCATCGCGCTTGGCCAATTCCAGATCGCCTTGCACCATCTCTGCGATCAACTGCCGGAAAGATACTTCCGACTTCCACCCCAGCTTCTCTCTTGCCTTCGACGGATCGCCGAGAAGCGAGTCAACCTCCGTGGGACGGAAATAGTTGCGATCCACGGCGACAATGCGACGCCCGCGCTCGTCGTGCCCAGTCTCGTCCGCTCCGCGACCTCTCCAAGTCACCTTGGTGCCGAGTTCCAGGGCGGCAAGTTCAATGAACTCGCGGACGCTGTGTTGCTCGCCAGTCGCGATGATGTAATCATCCGGGAAAGGCTGCTGCAAGACAAGCCATTGCATTTCTACGTAATCCCGCGCATGCCCCCAGTCTCTCTGTGCGTCGAGGTTCCCGATATACAGCGCTTCCTGCATGCCAAGAACTACGCGGGCCAGCCCGCGAGTGATCTTACGAGTCACGAATGTTTCACCACGTCTCGGCGATTCGTGATTGAACAAGATACCGTTGCAGGCGTAGATGCCGTAAGCTTCCCGATAGTTGATCGTAATCCAGTAGCCGTATAGCTTGGCTACCCCATAAGGCGACCGGGGATAGAATGGCGTCGTCTCTCTCTGTGGTACCTCGCAGGTTTTGCCAAAAAGTTCCGAAGTGGACGCCTGGTAGAACCGCGTCGTATTTTCAAGACCGAGTGTGCGAATGGCTTCCAAAACTCGCAGAACGCCGATTCCGTCAGCATTTGCGGTATATTCGGGCTCTTCGAATGAAACGGCAACATGGCTTTGGGCCGCAAGATTGTAGATCTCGTCGGGACGTACCGACTGAATGATGCGAATCAGGCTCGCGGTGTCCGTCATGTCACCATAGTGTAAAAATAAGCGGCGATCGTCTTCGTGCGGATCCTGATATAAGTGGTCGATGCGCTCGGTGTTGAGCGACGAGCTTCGGCGTTTGATGCCGTGCACTTCGTAACCCTTTTTCAGGAGTAACTCGGTGAGATAGGAGCCATCCTGTCCAGTAATACCAGTTATCAATGCTCTTTTCATCACTACCACTCTCTTCCTTATGAGTCCTGTAGCCTCTACGGCAGCAAAGCGATAACGGCTCCGGTTACAGCCAATTGAGAAGCGATTTGCGTCCAGTCACGAAGACCCCGGACGAACGCTCCGGTTGGCAGTTTGTAAGGCACCACAATCTGGTCGCCCGGGTAAAGACGAAGACGATCGAACTTTGTGCCGGTAAACACTCCGTTGACATTGTTTGCAGCGACAACCACGCCGTTCGCGCGCAGGACGAAGGCGTGGTGCAGGTCAGAAGCGGGCTTCCCTTTGCCGGCCATCTCCAGATAGTCGCCGGCATTGTCATGGGGATTGAAAATGAAGGAACCGGGGTTGTACACGTTTCCGACGACGGCAACCGTCGACGGAGCATGCGGAATGACGAGACGGTCGTTGTCCTCCATCGCCATGTTCGGAAAATCGGTCACATCTTTGTCGCGGGGGCGAACCGGCAGGGCCACGCGTCCGCTGGCCCGCGCGTTATGGAGTTGGGCAATAATCGCCTCCTGCGCGGCTAACAATTGTGGTAACTCGCCCGACTGAGTGGAAGCGGCGACCGATACAGCAGACTGGCGGATTTGCACTTCCATTGTGCGGACGAGTTCGTCAAGGCTCTTTTGTTCTTCGATCCGTGCCGATTCGCGCGTCAACTGCGCGCCGTAGACATAAGCATCCGGAGTAAGTCCGCCGGCGCGGCGCAAAATGGAGTGCAGCGTCTCATTGGTTTCGAGCTTATAAACTCCCGGGCGCATGACTTCGCCCTCGACGATCACGTAGCGCGAGCGATCCATCTGCGGAACGCTGATATCACGTTGCGAAAAGATGGTTACGATATCCCCAGGCTGCAGCTCAAGGTTGCTCGCTTCGTCGTGTTCGAGAATCGCCTTGCGCGGGCTCAGCCACAGAAGTTTGGAAGAAAGATCTTCCGGATTCACGCGCTGGATGATGGCATAGTCCCAATTGATTTCGGGAGAATAGCGACGCACATTTTCTGCAACATTCCGCACGACATTTGAGCTTGCGGAACTCTCGCTCAAGGCTAAGGCGCTTTGCTGGCGGTCGGAAGGCCTTTGATCGCTGGGGTTCAGAGACGTCGTCGTATTGGAGCCCGATATATCTTGCGCCGCAAGTGCATCGGCAGCACTTGCGGATCCGGTCCCCTCGGCGGAGTCGGCAGGGAATCTGTAATTTCCGTTTGTATCCATCCCGTCCGCGACATTGGCGCTTGCACCATCGATGCGCTGGTCCGCCGAAGGACGCCGGGTGGAGGTAGAACGATTGTTGGCAACACGGTCATTCCCGACCGGATATTCCGTAGCGGTTCCGTTAACGATGGCGGCGCGATCTCGCCAATAGCGGCGAGTCAGCAGGGCCTGGGCGTTGGGAATCAGATCCGTGACCCGCATGCCCGGCTTCCATGAGTAGCGGCCTGGATTGGCCACGTTGCCACGAAGCGTGACCGTATCTTCAAAACGTGGGACGATAGAAAACACGCGCACGATATCCCCATCGTGCAGAACAACCTCGCGCGATTTGTCGTCCAGAGGAAACTCTAAGGTTTTGCGCGCGTGGTCGGCGAAGCGATCGATAGTGATCTTGCTGGTATCCGCGACGCTGCTCAGGTCACCAGCCACTGCAATCAACTCGCTTAGGTTCGACGTCTCCTTCATCTCGTAGATTGCCGGAGTGTTCACTGAACCCGAGATCGCAACCAACGGGCCAACGTGGGGATAGTAAAGAACGTCCCCGGGGAGCAGGCGCACGTCTTTGGACTTGTCGCCTTGAATCAGAAGATCGTAGAAATCAAAGTCGGTGATCGTCGCACCATCGCGGCGAATCTGAATATGGCGCAACGAGCCTTGCGGGCCGGGGCCTCCAGACGCGAAGATCGCATTGATCATGGTGCTCAACGAACTGATGGTGTAGGTGCCGGGATAGCGGGCATTGCCTACCACTACGACTTGGATTGAACGCAGATGGCCAAGGTTGGCAGTTACATTGAAATTCTTGAAGCTTTTAGAAATCTCGCGCTTGAGTTCGGATTCCAGTTCGCCGTAGTGAACGCCCGCGACGGAGACCTGCCCAACTTGCGGGATATAGATCTGGCCAGCGCGATCGACGATGACGCGAAGGTCGGCTTGGACTTGGCCCCAAACTTTGATCTGCAATTCGTCGCCCGGCCCGATGATGTAGTCGCTGGGAACCTGCATCCAGTCGATGGGAGAAAAAGTGCTGGGAGGTTGGACGAACAGCGATTGGCCGAACAGGGGCAGGGGGCGACCAACAGAGTCCGCGACCAACTGCTCGAATTCTGTTTCGGGACGCAGCGGAGTATTTGTGCGCGAGATCTGCGAGGGATTGAGCGGCGGTTTGCTCGGGGTGTATGGGTCCGCGTTCGCACCTCCCTGAGTATTTAATACCGGAGTTCGCAGGGGAGCGGACGAATAGTCGCGCCCCGCCGCCGCACTTCCGGACCGCTGACCCTGGCCCTGCTGAGAACCCGCGCACAAAGGGCTGCTCGCCAGCGTCGGGTCAGAGCAATCTGCAGTTGAGCTCCCGGACTGTGAAGTCTGGGGCGACAAGTCGCCGAGAGATTGCGCGTAACAAATTCCACACGTAACTCCAAGAAACAGCGCTAGAAGCACTTTTGGCATGGCGATTCAGAATCCAGTATTCCGGAGAGTCAAAAGCGTCCCATTTAGCGATTTCACGGTAAGGTCAGATGCAACCTTCTACGTTTAGGCTGCCGTCTATAACACTACGAGAAGTAGAAGGGGCATAAAGCTGGCGTTAGTGCCGCCGCGTTAGTCATCGAGGGTCTTGACTCGCCCTGCGGGAGCTTTGATTTCGAGAATCTGGAGAGTCGGGAGCGCCTGCCGACACCCGTGGTGTTACCTGAAAAAAGGTCGCCCCGATCGGCGACCTTGGTTGAGAGTCTCCCTTTGAGTTAGGCTGCTTTGCGATCCCGGAATGCCTTGACCAGATCATGGGATTGTCGAATATGAGCCTGCTGCTTCATCAAGACTTCACGAACAGCGGCGCTGGTTGTGCCTTGGGAAAGAGCTTTCTGGTACGCTTCTTTGGCGGCATCCTCGCCTTGTTCAGCAGTTTCGAGAATTGTGTGATCCCCTCCGCCGAGCTTGGCTTTTACGTCCCCCCAGAATCTGTGCACGGCTCCGGCCGAAGTGCCTTTTTCCTCGTTGCGGATTCCAGCGACCGTTTGTAGCTCATACGAATATTCTGCCCGCGTTCGAGATTCCTTCACGAAGTATGCTTTTACCTCTGGATCCTTAATGTGCTGGGCAAAATCCATGAAGCCCTTGTGACCATCATTGAGAACCTCGACCACATCTTTCACCACATCATTGCTGTCCTTGTCAGGCATTCGTTCCTCCTGCGCATTAGAGTCCCAAGATGGCACGCAAGTTGGCTGGAGCTCCCTCGGCTTTGGCGGGGCAAAGCTCAAGTTGCGGTCGAGAGAAGTCGGTTAATTCATTGACTCCCAAGCGCCTTCCTTGGATGTGCTCCATACACAACTGCCTATCGGTAAATCTTTTCTCTCATGTTCTGCGGGTCATTCGGGAACGGGGTAATTAGCCCCGACGCTTTTAACGACGCGTACACAACTTCTTCCGCCGCGAACCAGTCAACCTCCGGTGAACCGAAAGGGCGGCCTCGTTGTTCCCAAAACTTGTACGCCAGTTTTGCTACGAATTCATGCCGGTTCTCACCCAGAAAATCAGTCGTGAGCTCCACCGGTTGCTTGTCAGGCGGTCGAGATTCGTTGGGCATCGTGGTTCCTCCAAATTAGTACCTGCCGGGAACGTCCCAGCCGCGCTCCTGCCGCCTGATCGATCGTTTCAATTCCGTGAGTGCAATATCCTCTCAACGGAGTCGCATCCCATCTCGAAATTCAGCGCCATGATGGTGCTTCGTGCCACAAAATGAAAGAAGCTTCCAGGGGGATAAACACTCCTGCGCGCCGTGGAACGAGGCGCGGCGTGTAGTCAGCAACCGGGCGGCTCGTCGGAACAGAAGCGCTGTAGATGAAGGCACCAGTCGCTCCGAGCAGGGGCTCGCCCCGATTCATAACGTGCGTGATCGGATCCTTGTCTTTCTGCGCCGCCGCGTAGAGTTCGACTCCCACGGCATCGGCATCGATATCATCAAGAAAAACCTCAACCTTAAACAGATATCCCTCGTCCTGTTGCGCGACGGTTGCGGGGCCGAATCGCAGCGCTGACCAGTGTTTCGCCAGTTCGGTCTGCCATGCAACAAGATCGGCTGCCGCTGAGCCTCGATTCTCGGCACGCCGGTGAAAAGCTGCTGCCGCCGAGAGATAATGTTGTTCGGTATATTGGCGAACCGCGCGATTGGTCGAAAAGGCCGGAGTTAAGCGGGCCATACTTTCGCGCATGCGCGCAACCCAGCCGCGGGGAATGCCATGCTCGTCGCGAGTGTAGAACTCTGGGATGACCTCTTTTTCGAGCACTGCATAGAGACTTTCAGCATCCAGTGCGTCCCAGGACGGGTCGTCCCCATGTTCCTGCCCATCTCCGATCGCCCAGCCTACTTCCGGGGAATATGCCTCCGCCCACCAGCCATCGAGCTCCGAAAGATTTAATCCGCCGTTCACGAGCACCTTCATGCCGCTTGTACCGCTTGCTTCCCAAGGTCGTCGCGGCGTGTTCACCCACACGTCGACGCCCTGAACCAGATGCTCCGCCATGAGAACGTCATAATCCGAAAGGAAAACCACGCGGGATCGAACTTCGGGGCGACGCGCGAACGCAAACCACTGCCGGATCATTTCTTGCCCCGCGACATCCTGGGGATGAGCTTTGCCCGCAAGAACGAGTTGAACCGGCCGCTCTCGATTCAAGAGAATGTTCAGAAGCCGCGCCGGATCGTGCAAGAGCAGGTTCGGGCGTTTGTACGTCGCAAAGCGACGGGCAAATCCCAAAGTCAAAATATTGTCATCGAGTATCTGTCGGGCCTCGGCGAGGTCTTCCGACGAGGCTCCTCGAGCGGCTAATTGACGGCCGTAGATTCTTCGGACGTACTCAACGAGATTCTTGCGGCTATCTGCGCGGAGTTGCCAGAGGTTGGAATCGCCGGCTGCGCGGATACCTTTATCCGTGTCTGCCAGTGTTCCGTACCAACGATGTTTCCCACACGAGAGTTCCCACAACCGGTCTGCTTCCGCGGAATCCCAACTAGGGGTGTGTACTCCGTTGGTCACGTGCGTCACTGGCACCTCTGGTTCAGGCCACCTTGGAAACAGGGGCTGGAAGAGTTGTCGACTGACTTGCCCGTGCAATTTGCTAACGCCGTTAATAGCGCCGCTTCCGCGAATCGCCAGATACGCCATATTGAACGGTTCAGCGGAGTCGCGTCGGTCGCGTCGCCCTAACGCTAGAAGATCGTCGAGCGAGATGGCCAGTTGCTCTTTGGCATACTTGCTGAGGTAGCGCTCAATCAGGCTGGGCGCAAAGCGGTCAAATCCCGCCTCCACGGCGGTATGGGTCGTAAAAAGGTTGCCGGCACGGGTAACGGCGAGCGCGACGTCGAACGGCTTGCCGTTGTCTTCCATGTAGGAACGCGCGCGTTCCAGCACCGCGAACGCGGCGTGACCTTCGTTGAGATGGCATACCTCGGGCTGCAATCCCAAGGCTCGCAGCAACCGCCAGCCTCCGATGCCGAGCACTAACTCTTGTCTCAAACGCAGTTCCGGACCGCCTCCGTACAGTTCAGTCGTAATACCACGGTAAGACGGAGGGTTCGCGGGATCGTTGGCATCGAGCAAATACAATTTTGCCCGGCCCACCTGTACTTGCCAGACTCTGATCCACAATTTAAAGCCAGGCAGAGAGATGGCCAGGCGAAGCCACTCGCCATTTGGTTCGCGCACCGG
This sequence comes from uncultured Acidobacteriaceae bacterium, assembly GCA_963846085.1. Taxonomy (GTDB): domain Bacteria; phylum Acidobacteriota; class Terriglobia; order Terriglobales; family Acidobacteriaceae; genus Acidiflorens. Next base: position 1,012,570 of record CAWJUN010000002.1, read on the forward strand.
TCGAATGGGAAGCTGGCCGGGATCGTTGAATGGATATAAAGCTTGCTGGTGGCCTTGGGCATCAATCTCCTGGCGGAAATAGCCTTGTTGGTAGAGCAAACTAATTCCGGTAACCGGGACGCCCAGATTACTTGCGGCTTTGAGCTGATCGCCGGCAACGTTGCCAAGTCCGCCAGAATAAATCGGCAGCGCTTCGCTCAACATGAACTCCATCGAAAAATAGGCAATGGTCGAAATGCCCGAACGCGGATGCGTCTTTTGAAACCACGCTTCCGACTCTTCGGCGAGTGTTTTCTCGCGGTGGAGATCAGCCAAGCGTCTTTGAAATCCTGGGTCAGAGGCGACGGTATGCAGTTTTTCGCGCGAGACGGTTTGCAGCATGACCCAAGGATTGTGGGTAAGGTCCCAAAGTTCAGGATCAAGTTGCTCCCAAAGCTGATCGGCCGAATGATTAAACGACCATCGTAGGTCCAAGGCCAAGTCGGTGAGAGCCTCTGAAACGGCTGGATCGAGGGAACGGTCAGTGATTGTCCGATCGGTGACTGGCGAGTTACTCATAAAATAACTCCTCGCAAACTTCAACTCATGGTTCATCGGCTCAGGCTTCCTGGGAACTTCGGGCCAGAGTTTCCGAGACAATGGTCTGGGCTTCTTCTTCGATCTGCCGTAGATGTTTCTGATCGAGGAAACTCTCGGCGTAGATCTTGTAGATCTCCTCCGTGCCCGAAGGACGTGCAGCAAACCAGCCGTCCTTGGCGACCACTTTGATCCCACCTATTGGATTGCCGTCTCCCGGAGCAGTCGTCAAAATCTTCTCAATCGGCTGACCAGCGACTTCGGTAGCGTGAATGTCGGAAGGGGACAATTTTGCCAGAGCGGCTTTTTGTCTGGGCGAAGCCGGAGCGTCGATGCGTTCGTAGACTGGATCTCCCAGTTCGCGCGTGAGCTCACGATAAATCTCACCAGGATCTTTGCCCCCACGCGCCGTAATTTCTGCTGCGAGTAAACAAGGAATGATTCCGTCTTTATCCGTGGTCCATACGCTGCCGTCGCGCCGAAGAAATGAAGCACCGGCGCTCTCCTCGCCGCCAAAACCCAGGCTTCCGGCTAGCAACCCTTCCACAAACCACTTAAACCCTACCGGAACCTCATAAAGCCGCCGCCCCAGGCGAGCGCTCACACGATCGATCATGCTGCTGCTCACTACGGTCTTGCCGGCGGCAACGTCCGCACTCCAGTTAGGCCGGTTCGCGAACAAGTAGGTGACGCACACTGAGAGGTAGTGATTGGGAGGCAGCAACCCGCTTCCTCTGGTCACGATGCCGTGGCGGTCGTGATCAGTATCGCTGCCAAACGCAAGATCGAACTTGTCTTTTAATGCGATGAGTCTCTGCATCGCATAAGGAGAGGAAGGATCCATGCGAATCTTTCCGTCCCAATCCACGCTCATGAAGCGAAAGGTAGGATCTACAGATCGGTTGACGATCGTCAGATCGAGACCATACTGCTCGGCAATCCGCGGCCAATAGTCGATGCCCGCTCCGCCGAGCGGATCCACGCCGAGCTTGATCTTTGCGTCGCGCACGGCATTCATGTCGACAACACTGTTGAGATCGCTGACATAGGCACTCAAAAAGTCGTGTTTGTGGGTTGTAGATGCGCGCAGCGCTTTGGCAAACAGCGTGCGCTTTACCCCGTCGAGGCCGTGCTCGAGAAAACCATTAGCTTTCGATTCAATCCACGAAGTCACACTCGAATCTGCCGGTCCTCCATGCGGAGGATCGTATTTAAAGCCGCCGTCATCGGGAGGATTGTGAGATGGCGTGATGACAATTCCGTCGGCAAGTCCTGATTTTCGCGCGCGGTTGTAGACCAGAATCGCGTGAGAGACCGCTGGTGTCGGGGTGTAGGGTGTGCCTTCGGAAATCATCACTTCGACATTGTTTGCCGCAAGCACTTCCAGCGCGCTCGCAGACGCCGGCTCCGACAGAGCATGAGTGTCGATCCCAAGAAACAGCGGCCCGTCAATGTTCTTGAGTTTTCGGTAATCACAAATCGCCTGCGTGATGGCCAGGATGTGCCACTCGTTGAACGCGACATCCATCGCCGATCCGCGATGGCCCGATGTACCGAAGGCAACCCGCTGTCTGGGATCGCTCGGATCGGGCCGTAACTCGTAATAGGCCGTGACCAGCTTCGGGACGTTAACGAGAATCGATGGGTCAGCCGGCTTCCCGGCAGCAGGGCTAATGGTCACGCAGCACCTCTCTGCTGTCTGTCAAAAGGATTGCACTGGATCGAAGTTCGAGCCGGAATCCGATTTGGCCTTGGAGGGAAGGTTCTTTTCCCGGGTCGAAGAGATCATCAGGAGCGGTTCGAGCGGTGTCGACCGCCAAACGCCAGATCTTCCCCCCGGCCGGAGCAGGAATAGAAAAATCAACTGAATTGGTGTCGGCGTTAAACATGAGGAACAGGTCGGGTTCTGTCTGCCCGAGAATCAGACACGCAAAGGATTTCTGCCTCTGGTCAGCCCAGTCGGGAGGGGAACCGTTGGGCGCGAACCACTTTATATCTGCATCCGTGTAGAAAGTCTCTCTTCGTAAAACAGGGTGGGCCCGCCGAAAGGCGATCATTCCCCGGGTGAAGCGATGAATCTCTTTGTGCTTTTCGAGCAGACTCCAGTCGAACCAGCTCACTTCGTTATCCTGGCAATAGGCATTGTTATTACCGCGTTGGGTTCGGCGAAACTCATCGCCGCCGCACAACATTGGAACCCCTCGCGAAATAAACAGGGTCAAGAGGAAATTCTTGATCAACCGATCCCGCATTCCCTCGACAGCGGGATCCTGGCTCGGCCCTTCCCTCCCGCAATTGTCGCTGTAGTTAGCATCGGTTCCGTCGCGGTTGAACTCGCCATTTTCGTTGTTGTGTTTCTGCTTGTAGCTGACCAAGTCGTTGAGCGTGAAGCCATCATGACAGGTAACGAAATTGAGACTCCGTGCTGGGCCCTTCCCAGAGCTCTGGTACAAGTCCGAGCTCCCACAGATTCGGCTTGCGAACGATCCGATCATGCCCGCGTCCCCAGCCCAGAAGCGGCGTACATCGTCACGGTAGCGCCCGTTCCATTCCGTCCAACGCTTGGAGGAAAAACTTCCAACTTGATAGGCACCGCCGGCGTCCCAGGCTTCGGCGATAATCTTTACGTCGCGCAGAATGGGGTCTTCGGCAATTCCTTCGAGAAGCGGAGCGTCGCGCAAAACATTTCCGTGCTCATCTCGGCCAAGGACGGAAGCGAGGTCAAAGCGAAATCCGTCGACGTGCATATTCATGACCCAGTAACGGAGGACACTCGTGACGAACTCTCTTACCACAGGGTGGTTGGCATTCAGCGTATTGCCCACGCCGGAAAAGTCCTTGTAGTACCGGAGTTGGTTCTCTTGCAACATGTAGAAGATCGAGTTCTCGATGCCGCGCAGGCAGATCGTCGGTCCCAGTTCGTCATTCTCAGCCGTGTGGTTTAAGACGATGTCAAGGATCACTTCGATGCCCGCGCGGTGAAAGGCCTTGACCATCTCTCGGAATTCGACGGTCTGCTTCCACAGCGATCCTTCGAAACTGTAGGACTGCTTGGGAGCAAAATACGCGACCGGATTGTATCCCCAATAATTCTTGAGTCTCTCTCCTGTTATCGGGTTGAGCAACTGCAACTCATTTTCGTTGAACTCGAGAACAGGCATCAGCTCAATAGCGGTCACTCCCAGGTCTTGGAGATAGGGAATCTTTTCGGTCAAGCCGGCGAAGGTTCCGGGACGCTCTGCCTTCGAACTGGTATGGATTGTGAAACCGCGTACGTGGGTCTCGTAGATGACCAGGTCAGAGGCGGAATGTTTGGGAGGAGAATCCTTCTCCCAGTCGAAATGATCACGAGTAAAGATGCATTTCGGCGTGGTGGCAGCGTTATCAGAAGTCGAAATGCTTAAATCTTTAAGTTTGCTGGACGAATCGTAGCCGTGCGCGGCTGAAAAATCCCAATACTTTGCGCCAGCAACTGCTCTTGCATACGGATCCAGAAGCAACTTGTGTGGGTTGAAGCGATGGCCTTCTTCCGGCTGATAAGGTCCCTCGACGCGATAACCGTAGAGTTGTCCCGCGATAATGCCTCGAACCCAAACGTGCCAAATATCACCGGTCCGATGAGTCAAGGGATCCAAATCGATGATCCTGTTCGGCGAAGAATCGTCAGGATGCTGGTACAGCTCTAGGCGAACCCGGGTCGCGTTACGGCTAAACAAAACGAAATTTACGCCGTCGCCTAGTTGGTGGGTGCCCCCAATTGGGAGTGGATTGCCGGCCTGAATTTCACTCTCCTCCGACGATGCCGCGAAAGCCGTTGTCGGATTCTGTTCTGCTTCATTCATCGGCGTTTGTTTCATCCTCACGGCTCTGTCGCCATTATGCAATCCGGTTTTTACGGAGACGTTAAAACAGTTTCGATTAAGCCAAAAGGGCGGACATGAGTCTATTAGACGATGGTATTGCGCAAACCAAGATGGGTGGCGGTGTTATTTCTTTTCGGTATTCGAGGCCGGTTTGACATTGGCCTGCTTGTTCCACCCGTGGAAACGTGAAAGGTCGCCCGCATTCCATGCCTCGCGGAGTCCGGGAGTGCTGAGGTCCCAGTCCGGGCGGATTTCGCTCGTTACGGCGCGCAGATCGTGCCAGAGATCGACTACCGATGGACGCCCCCAGAACCAGTAGCCGTTATAGATGCTGTAGATCACGAGGCCCGGCTTGAGCACGAGCGTATGCGGGATCATTGGATCGTTCTCAGGGTCGGTGTACTCCTGGATGTCGAGATCCTTCTGAATCGTTCTCTCGGGGTCCGAAAGAAAGGTCCACTGGGCTCCCACTGATGCGCGAAATTCCTGGAGCGTGTGGTGTTCATCGGTGGAAATGGTGACGATCTGCGTGTACGCGACTGCAATCTTCGGGTAAAACGCGGCGAGTTCCAAATGCTGCTGGTGCTCCTTAGGGCAGTAGTGGCCACGAGAAAGCGTTAGGATTAATGGATCATTGCCCTGCAATTCGCTGAGCTTGCGCGGTTGGCTCGTGTGATCGGGCAGTTCGTAATCCGGGAAAATTCCGCCGGGCACAATATCCGAACGCATGATTGGACTCCTCCAGTTTCAATCAAAGATTCTTTTCTTAGAGATCCAGAGTGACACCCGCGTTTGGCTGGGAACAGCACACAAGCACGTTCCCGGGAGCGGGCCTCTCCAGCGGCTCAGGGTTGTAATTGACTGATCCGCCAATCAGACCGGTTATGCAGGTATGACAGACCCCCGTCCGGCACGACCATCTGACAGGAACGTCGCACGCTTCCGCCAGTTCGAGCAAACTGGCAAACTTACCATCCCACGCCACAGTAATCCCGCTACGCGCGAATGACACCGGGGGGCCAGAACCGGGCGGCCCTTGTGGCAGATGAGGAGTGTGAGCAACCTGCGCCATGCCAGGTGTGATGCTCTCAAGCGCACCGAAGATTTCCGTGTGCACATTCCCGGCGAGCACACCCCAGTTTCGAAGCCCGTCGAGCATGCTCCGCAAGAATGAAGTGGGGCCACACAAATAGAAGTCGCTATCCTGTGACACACCAACTGTCTCCAGTAACACCGTGTCAATGTGCCCGGCAGCATCGAAGTCCACCCCGACTTTGTCAGTTACAGCGGGCCTGCTGTATACGATATATCCTCGTCCGTGCGAAAGCTGCTTCAGTAGTGAACGCGATTCTTCTGCAAATGGGTGGTCGGCCCGATTGCGCGCTCCGAAGACCCACCAGATCTCCCGTTGTGATTTCTCCGCCGTGAGTGAGTGCAGCATCGACATCACGGGAGTAGCGCCCACTCCCGCGCTCAGGAGAACGACAGGATTCCGGCCGGGACGCAAAGTAAAGCTTCCTCGCGGTGCGCTCACATCCAATAGATCGCCTTCCCGCGCGCGGGTGCACAGAAATGAACTTCCAATGCCGTTCAACTCGCTCTTCACGCTAATACGGAAATGATCGACCGAGGGCAAATCGGACAACGAATAGCTGCGAAGGGCGGGCGGTTTGTCGGGATCGACGGCCAGCCGCAATACCACAAATTGACCCGCCTGACAGAGAGGAAGAGACTGCCCATCGATTGGCGACAGAACGAAGGAAGTTACGCTATCGCTTTCCTTATGAATATTCATGACTCGCATCTGTCGAAATCCGGGCCATGCTGGCTCTTGTTCCTCGTTCGCGAGTCCCGGGTTCCCCGCCGCAGTTTTGGAGTTCCAGTCTTGTTCGAGCATTGCTTGGAACGAACCCTGCCAGCCCTTGCTAAGCGCCGGAATCCGCAGCGCGCGTTCCAGTTGTTCGCTGGATTGGCCGGGCAAATACAGCAGGGCGTCAACATCGGCCACACTCATTCGCTCAGGACCGTCAGTTATTTTTACAATCTCATCGCCCGCACCAACCTCTCCCTCCCGCAAAACGCGAAAGTAGAATCCTGGCCTATGATGTGCCACGAGCAACGCCGGCATACGAGGCTCGTTCATGCGGATGCCGACGCGGTAACAGGTGACGCGCGGCTGCGTCACTTCAAATTCGGCATCACCGATGCGGTATCGATCGCCGATGCACACCTCGTTATCAGGAAGCCCCTCGACAGTGAAGTTTTCTCCGAACTGGCCGAAAGTAAAATCGCTGCGGTCCAAAAAGCGCTCCCAGTAATGGTAAGAATCCATCTGGTAGACGAATACGGCCCGGTACTCGCCACCATGACCGGCGAGGTCGGCTTGCGCATCACCCTCGATATCGAGTTTGCGCACCATTCGCCGCCCATCGACCGGAGACTTCCAGACTGACGTTCTGACCGTCTTGCCGTTCCAGGACACGTCGCGTGGAAGGCCGACATTTACTGAAAGCAATCGGGACATTCGTTCCTCGGTGAAGTCCAGTTAGTGGTTAATCTTTTTATCTTCGCGCAGCGGGCGGCTTGACAATTCTGGTAATGACCTTCAAGTCTGGCAACAAGCTGCCAACTTGCCGGCAAGCCAGTAATCGACACTGAATTGTCCCGGACCGGAGCAGATCAGCCAGATAAAGAAGAGCACGTACAAGACTTCCGAAAGGTAGAGGAGATCGTCGAGCCAGCTTAGGGGTGAAAGTCCTTTAGGCAACGTGGAAAGCGCACTCGTCAGGGTGGCTACAATCATATCGATTAATAAAGCTGCGGAGGCCGGGCTCGATACAAGCCCCACTGCCACCAACGATCCGCATACGAACTCAACCCCCGCCACGAAATAGGCCGTCTGGCGCGGAAATGGAACTTTGGCCTTAACGAGCGTGTCGTAGACAGGTTTGGTGCCGCCTGCGACAAACAATTTGTTTGCCCCCGAGATGGCGAAGAACAGGCCGATCGAAACGCGCACCAACAGGATGGCATATTGTTCCAAATTGCCGTTACCCACCAGCGCAAACTGGACCAACCGCTTCCAATCCATTTCTCGTCCCTCCATTTCTGGTAACCGCGCTAATCAGGATTGCGCGCGTCTCTGACTGCAATCTCAGTTCTCTACCTTTGCGCCCCAAACCACTTAACGGCGATGTCGCTGTGAATTCTTGCGCATCGAGATTAAGTGTCCATCCGTTCGACCCATTGAGCGCGAAATGCGGGAGCGACGAATGGATCCGCGAAGTACTGTGTTTCGTGCGCAACCTTGTCGCCCCTGAACTCCATGATGCTCACGGTGTAGGACGGCTTCCCGTCATATCTCAGGATGAGTTCGGTGACCCAAACATCACCGCCGCCTATGATTCGTCGGACCGTAAATCGCTTTTCGCTCGGCTGACCAGCGCGCTGGTTCTGTATGTTGCTTCGACCGCGAGTGCGCTCGCCGGACTGCGGGTAGTCCAGCACCGCGTCCTCGTGATAGATGAGGTGCTCCGTTTGAAAATCGTTGGCATCGGAAGCCGCCCAATGCCGGTCCAGTGCAGCACGGATCTCTTGATCCCGCACTCCAGAACGCTGCTCCGTCTTTTGTTGGTCGTCCATCTTTGAGCCCTCAATTTAACCGGAAGGCAAATGCTCTTTAGAGAGGTTACGTTGTCTTTCGGCTACCAACGACGAGCCGGAGCGGCACCGTCCACGTGAAGAATCTCTCCGTTTACATGACTAGCCTGTACCAGGTAAAGAACGGCATCGACAATATCCTTTACCGCCGCCTTTTGCATAGTCGGCTGCAACGCCGAGTCGTTGGGAGCATTGCGGTGCATTGGTGTGTCCACCTCGCCGGGGGCTACAGCATTAAAGCGAATGCCGTCTTTCGCATACTCGATGGCGAGATTCTGGGTAGCGGAATTCAACCCGCCTTTCGTGATCATCGAAACCGAGCCATTAACGCCGGCGATTGGCCGATCCGCGAGTGCCGCAGTGATGGTAACAACACACCCCGATTGTTGTTTCAGCATCTCTTTTACTGTGCGCTGAGTGATGTAGAAGAATCCGAGCAGATTCGTGGAGAAAAGAACATTGAGGTCTTCTGTAGTGAAATCAAGGAAAGGCCTGGTCAGGAAGATGCCGGCGTTATTCACCAAGACGTCGATAGTTCCGAAGTTATTGATTGCTGCCTCAACAGCTGAGGATGCAGTTTGCTGCTTACCGATATCTCCATCGAGAAGCACGAGGCTTCCTGAGGGAGGCAGATCTCGACGGGCTTCGCGAGACGTCGCGACGACGTTATAACCTTCTCTCAGGAACCCCTCGACTAAACCCGCGCCGATACCTCCCGATGCTCCGGTTACGATCGCTGTTTTCTTGCCCGTCATAAATACCTTTCGTTTCAAATGCTGAACGAATAAACGCCGCCATCAGTATTTCGATGTCGCTCTCCGATTCCTGGTTCTGAGGTTCTGTTCGAGTTGTTTCGGCGCAAACGATCAGACCAGAATCTCGCGAGGTAAACAATTGGACGATGGTATCGACGTTGGTATCGGACCTCACTGCTCATTCACAATCTAACGAGAGAACCCTCTTTCGCTGACAAAAAGCTCGATCCGGAAGGCCAAATCCCTCAGCAGATCAGCAGTTGGCCCCGGCGTCCAAGCCTCCAGCATCCGAAGAGACGGCTAGAGCGAAATGAAAACTTGCTCCGCGAGGGTGGTTGTCCGTAGCCCAGAGCCGGCCGCCGTGGGCCTCGATAATCGTTCGGCTGATACGAAGCCCCATACCGGTGCCGTGTTCCTTGGTCGTGAAGAAAGCATTGAATATCTGATCTGCCTGGTTAAGGGGTAGTCCGATTCCAGTATCTTCGACCGATACCAGAAGCTGTTCGTTGCCATCATGCCTGGTGCCGAGCGTGAGTTGACGCGGGCCATCGACGGCCTTCATTGCCTCGATGCCGTTGATCATCAGGTTCATTAATACCTGCTGCAACTGGACACGGTCTGCGGCAATAAGCGGTAGGTTGGCTGCCAGTTTCTTTTGTACAGAAACCGAATGCTGGGTCGCCTCGTTGTGCAGAAGAAGTTCCATCTCTCGAATCACCTCGTTGACATCGAGGCGCTCCTTTGTCACAACGCCCTTTCTGAAAAACAGCTTGATCCGGTCGATAATCTCGGCAGCTCGGTTTGCGTCTCGAATCACCCGTGAAGCCGCAACCCGAGCGCCCTCGAGGTCGGGCTGCTCGCGATCGAGCCGGCGTAGGCAAGTCGAAGCATTTGTGATCGCGCCACTGATTGGCTGATTAATCTCGTGCGCAAGGGAGGCACTAAGTTCGCCCATGGTTGTTGCTCGATTCGCGTGCGCGAGATCTGCCTGTGCTTTACGTAATGATTCCTCGGCGCGCTTACGATCCTCTATGTCGATGCCGGTACCGTACCACTTAACTATCTCGCCATGACCGTCACGCAAAGGGACGTTGCGCACAAGCAACCATCGGTAGTCGCGCTGTGCAGTCCAGACTCGCGCTTCAATCTCGACGGGTTCTCCGGCGGCCAACGCCGATCTCCACGTAGCGATATATCTCGCACGGTCATCCGCATGAACGATCGATTGCCAGCCAGATCCGAGTAGTGCCTCGATCGATAGCCCAGTGGATTCCAGCAAACGCTGATTGATGAAATCTACGGAACCATCCGGCAGAGTGCTCCACACGTGCGCCGGAATCGTGTTGATCACCCGGCGGAGTCGGTCCTCGCTGGTTTGTAAGCTCTCATAGAGATCCTGCAATCGCCGCGCTGTATCATTAAATACACCTCCCAGTTGGGCAAGCTCATCGTCTCCATGGATACGCACTCGATGTTGGAACTCCCCTCGCGCCAACATCTTCGAACCCTCGACCAGTTGTTCCAGCGGCCGCGTTATGCTGCGCGTAATGGCCAGTCCCAACGTTCCCGCAAGCAACAGCGTGAGAATGACCGTACTCGGCACAACAATGAGAACCCAGTGCTGTACTTTGCGAATATTGGCTGCCGCTTGCTCATGCTCCGCCCTCACCTCGCGATCGACTCTTTCCACTAGCGCAGAGATCGTAAACTCGAGCGGACGCAACTGGTTGGTGAGCCGCACTTGCAGAGCGTTCCAATCATTCGATTCAGCTAACTCGATCACCGAGGCGGTCTCCGATTGGAGGTTCGACTGCACGACCGCGAGGGTGGGGAGAATCGTCGGGTCCGAGGCATTGTCGGAATGAACGGCCAACAGGGCGCTTTTGGCACGTCCCATGTCCTCCGCAACCGCCTCATTCATCGATTGCGTCTCTGACTTCAGACGTTCAGAGTTTCTTCCGTGTGCAAGCGACTCAAGTGTGTCACGAAACTTCAACATGTCTGAGTGCACCCGTAAGACTGCGACCAACTCTTCGTCATATTCATCGAGCCGCGCTGCTTGCGCTTGAACAATGTGGAACTGCCACAGAACGATTACGTCACCCGCTACCATCAAAAGGATGATCAGCGCGAAGCAGAGAATCAGGCGCGGGCCAATGTTGAGTCGCAGTCGATTCATGTCAGTGCGAACCAGTTCTCGGTTGGGCCCTTTCGTTAACCATGATCCCAACGAGTTCATTCTCAAGCGCCGCCGCCGCTGTTGGAGCCGTGGACTCTCGAGTCAGCACAGAATGCAGAGCGCGGGTGTAGGCTTTTGAAACTGCCTCATAGTTCGATCCCGCAACCGCCGATGGACGCGAAACGATCTCACTCCCCCCCGACTCCCCCGGCTTGGACCACCAGGGATAAATTTCCCTCATCACTGTTGGAACTTCAAAATACTCCACCTTTCGACCCGGCTTTTCAGGATGAGTCGCCGTGAATTCTGCATGCTTGCGAAGCAGGAACTGGATGAACCTTACGGCTTCCGGGCGGTGCGGCGAAAATCGGGATATCCCCAGAGCGTAACCTCCGATCGTAGCGACGCGGGCGCTTTTTCCAGCAGGCAAGCTCGTTACTCCCGCTTGATCGCGGAACGGCTTGTCTTGCGCGAAAACCTCATACACGATGGCATGGCTGAGCAGAAACGCACTTTCGCCAGAAACCAAAAACTTATTTTCCGCGTCCGTAGCCGTGTAAGAAACCACGCTTGGAGGAGAGATCCAACCTACCCAATGTGCCGCGCGTTCCCAAGCCCGAATAACGTTCGCGTTGTTAACGCTGACCTTGCCGTCGGACTCAATGATGTGGCCGCCGCCTTCCGCGGCTTGCCATTCCAATCCCTCCATCATAAGTTGTTCGCTGTCCGTTGCGATCGCTCCGGCCCAGACGAAACCCCAAAAATCTTTCTTCCCTTTTGCGCGCTCTCCAGCCTGAATCCGGGCCGCCATTTTCTCCAACTCCTCCCACGTTCTGGGGGGCGTTTTGTAGCCGTATTGGGCGAGAAGGTCCGTCCGATAGATCAAAACTTGCACACCGAGCGGCTGGTTCGGCATTGCCACAACCTTGCCCTTCACTATGTAGCTTTCGATGATGTTGGGATCTTCCGAGGAAATCTCTGAGGCAAAATAAGGTTGCAGGTCAACGAGATAGTCGCCCATGACTCCGGTCCAAATCGTGTCAACTCCATAGAGGTCAGGGGAAGGGGCGCCGCTGCGGAGTAAATTCATCGCAAGGTCGAGTTTCGATCCGTTGTCCTCCGGTGTCGGAAGATCGTTGACGCGAATGCCTGTCTCCCGCCTGAATTCCTGCAAATAGGCGTCCGGAATCATCCGATGGTCGCCAGGAACTCCTCTACCGTCAGAATCGAAAAATGTGATGGTCACAGGCTGCGCGGGTTTGCGGCAACTGGGAAAAAAGAATGCCGACAGCAAAATACCCGCTATGCCCAACTCTCGTAGACGATGAGACGCAAAATGACGTCGATCGGCGCAGCCTATCGCACGGTTCATCGTCAAGATTCGGATGGAACGGGGGAGCAGTTTTCACCGCCTCAGCAAGATTAGGAATTATCGATCGAGTGCACCCCACGCGCATCAATCGATTGCCCTCATTCGCTTCGAAGAATGGTACCAAAATCGAGAGCGAACGTCCCTGCCCCGTAGTAGGCCCTGCTGCTTTCGGCCGACTTCGGCCGGGCAACCAATTGATACTGAACACGGAAGCCTGTCCCGACAATCCCGCGGCTCGGGCCTGTTAATGCCACTTTTAGAAATCGGAATGGAATCAAGATTGACGAGAAAGGCGTTGAACGCAGGATCACATCACGAGGGGGCACAGATTTTCGGGTCTTCTTCCGGCCGGACAACTCGGTTGCGAAGTCTGCTTCGATTAGATATTCGTCAAGACCGCGACGCTCGTTCTATCGACAGTCGCGAGCGGCCTGGATGTGTGTACAAGGTAGCTATTGGACCAAGGGATCGATCGACACGCTCGCATTCGACCGTGCGATAGACGCAGATCGGGCGTTCTCGAACTTCGTCCAGCCGTATTGACTTCGATCCTTTAGTTTTTCCTCTTCCCTTATTATGCCCATGAGTTCGGTCGAATAGGGAAACTCCCTGCCGCAGTCGAGACAGCAGACGTAGTCGAGCCCGTTGCGGCCGCGTTGCGGCCAAGTGGTTTTCAGATGGACGCAATCAAATAGGTACGCAAGAATCCACTTTGTCCAGGTCATGGCGTCCGCCTCCGCAATCGAGGCTGGAGCGCGCTCTTCATCAACAGCTTGAGTTTCTTCCTCGCTCGTGCCAACCGGGCCTTTACTGTCCCGGACGGTATGCCCAGCATCTCTCCGATTTCCCGAGTGGAAAGACCATCCATATCGCAGAGCTGGTATGTCCTAAGCAGAGTGGGAGAAAGCCGCGTAATTGATTGCTGCAAGTGCCCAGTGAGTTCATAGTTTCGAAATTCCTCCTCCGGGTTTGGTCCACGGCTCGGCAATCGGTCTGCAATTGAATATTGCTGATCTTCTCCAGTTCGCTCGTCTAAAGACACAAGAACCTGACGCCGCCGGCGACGCAATCGCATGCGGGCACTGTTAAATACGATCGCGGTAAGCCAGGTAGAGATCTGTGACTCCCCTCTGAATTGGTCCAGGTGCTTGCAGGCGGAGAGAAGAGCATCCTGAACCGCGTCTTCGGCCTCGGCAGCGTTGCCCAGAAGTCGGTAAGCACTTCTTTGAAGAGAAGGCAGGCTTTTCGCTAAGACGTCATGCAATTCACCAGGCCTTCCACCATCGAATGGATCGAGATAGTTCTCAGTCCCGATTTGCACTTCAGCTTGTCGCATTTGATCGTTCCTTTCGGATTAAGAAGCAAAGTCTCTCTATGAATTCAGATCTGGTCTCCCCGGGCTTCCCAGACGGAGCGATAGAAACAGCCCCTTCGAAACTAACTAAGCGCCTACAAATGCCCGAATCACAGCTCCGAGGACGTTCCTGGAATAGAACATCAGAACGCCAGCGACGAAGGCATTCTGCAAAATTTCACATGCCGCAACTCGAGTTTCCGTGAACCTGACGCGGTGTCGCAGCTCTTGGCTTGGCGCAGTTCTTGGTTCACGCGGCGATTCCTGACCGCGGTAAGCAATCGCGATGCACTCGCCGAAAACCTCACTCCACCGCCCTTCAATTGCTATGTCTCGCACACTCTGTGATTCTTCCGTCGCGATTCTTGTTTTCGTCACTGACATGTAAGTCTTTCCCCTCGCATCGAATCAACAATGCGATTAAGCCAGAGGCTTGTAGAACAATCTATTGGACAATAGTATCGATCAATACCTTTGCATTAGTCGGGTCGATCATTGCTTGCCGTGAGAACACAACGGCACGGCTGTTAAATGCAACGTTGACTTTTTCTAACTTGCTAACTGCGCACCAGCCTAAATTTCGAGATAGTTAGGAATGTGGATCCAAAGGATCCGATGGGAAAGTCGGACGCGTTACTGCTGCGGGACAGCAGTAAGCAAAACTAACTACTACGAATTGTCGGTGGAAAAACTAGGACGCATTCTCCGGGACGGAGCATTGCAGGTGTCGCAAATCTGATTAGCTAAACGTCTATTTCGTACTCAGCGTGCAAAACTACCCTTAAGCCAGGTGAATTGCCGGACTCGCAGGCCGAATCTTGCCCGCCATCCTCACCAGGTCGGCGAGGGAATTCGCCTTCATTTTGTGCATGACCTGCCCGCGGTGTGCCTTGACTGTGATTTCGCTGATACCAAGCTCGCCGCCCACCTGTTTATTCAGCAGACCAGAGACGACTAACGTCATCACCTGCCGTTCGCGTGAAGTAAGCGAGGCGTAACGGTCTCGGAGTTCCTGCATCTCCGCGTTCTGTGCGAGCGCAAGACTGCTCCGTTGGAGGGCGGTTCGGATGGCGCTCACCAAGGCGTCAGTATTGAGAGGTTTGGTTAAGAATTCGAGCGCGCCCGCTTTCATCGCCTGCACCGACTTCGGTATATCGCCATGGCCGGTGATGAAAATGATCGGCATGTCGACGTGTTCAACCGTCAGCCGCTTCTGTAGCTCAAGACCGTCCAGGTCCGGAAGGGAGACGTCAAGCACGAGACAGCTCGGAACATGTTTTCTCGGGTGGTCCAGGAACTCTTGCGCGGAAGCGAACATCACCGGCTTCCAGTTTTCATCCCGGACCAACAGTTCCAGCGATTCCCGCACGGAAATGTCATCGTCAACAATGAACACTACAGGAATGACAGTCGGCATCGGTAATGCCCCTGCTTCACGACTCAGCGCGCGCGCCGCAACCATTGTATCCCCCTTGGATCTTCCGGTGGACCTTCATTTGGCCTTGAGCGCGGTCTTGATCGCCGCAAGCAAAGCCGCATCACTGAAGGGTTTGGTTAGAAATCCCGATGCCCCCTGCTCGAGCGCTCGAACACGAATTGTTTCCTCTGTTTGACCGGTAATGAATATGACCGGAATCTTCTCCCCGCGCCGCTTGAGCTCCTGGTGAAGCTCCGGTCCACTCATGCCCGGCATAGCGACGTCGAGGATCAGACAGCTAGTCTCATCGGCAGAACCGGATGACAGGAACTCTTCCGCCGACGAAAAAGCTCGAGCCGCATAGCCGAACTCCTTGATCAGATCAGGAAGCGACTCTCGCATAGATTCATCATCATCAACTACGGATAGAAACGGACGTTCGCCCGAGCCCCTGCCCCTAAAAGACTTCATGACAAAACAATGCGGCATTCAATGAAGGGCGTCCATTGTACTTTGGTATTGTTCCGATCTAACCCGTGAGGAACTGCCCTACATCGCGCGTCCGCCCAGCCTTGTCCGATGTATCGATCAATACCATCGTCCAATTGTTTCCCCGGCTCGACCGTGGCTTAATTCCCCTGGCGCTGGGGCCGGCTGCCGATGCACCGCCCTTGCCATACGTTTAAAGAAAGGATAGTAACGACATGCCGAACCCAACCTGGAAACCTCACGAGAAACACGGACAACTCACGGCGCAGAGTGACTTGCCCGATAGCGTCTACGCGTTTCCAAAACAACGCAAAGAACCGCTGACCGACGCACAGCATGTCCGGAACGCGGTCGCGCGATTTGATCAGGTTATCGATGTCTCCGACGCCGATCGCGCTTTGGCCTTCGCGAACATCGAGAAAGCCGCAAAGCACTACAACGTCGATCTCGCGGAAACGTCCTGGCACGACCTGGGAATTGATCCCCAAAAAAGCAGAAAATAGTCCACGATGCCATTAGCGAGACGAGTGATAGCCTTCGATCTCCTCCGACTTTTACGGCCATTACGGAAGCCTCGGAGTTCATCGACTGGGCCACCAATTCTCGCTCCGCTCATCTAACTTTCATGAGTGGCGTTTTGCTCATCGCACAAAGGAGACGAAAGATGAAAGCGATCGTCGTCCACCAATACGGTGGGCCTGAAGTTCTGAAATTCGAGAACTATCCTGATCCAGTGCCGGGCCCCGGCGAGGTTCTGGTGCGGGTCGCCGCCGCGAGTGTGAATCCGATCGACTACAAGCGGCGTGCTGGATTAACCAAGGATTTCTATCCCCTTCAGTTCCCAGGCCTCATAGGAGTCGACTTGGCGGGGACCGTGGTCAAGATTGGGCCGGGCGTGGAAGGCTTTTCTGTCGGCGACCGGGTTTTCGCCATGGCCGACAATACTTATGCCGAGCTTTGTGTCGTGAAAGGCGCGATTCTGGCGAAGGTTCCCATGGGGCTCGATTTGATCCAGGCGGCGGCGCTACCACTGGTCACCGTGACCGGCAACCAACTTCTCGCCGCTACGGGAATCAAGGCAGGTCAGACGGTTCTCGTAGTAGGTGCTGCTGGAAATGTCGGCCGCTCAGCGGTATTCACTGCGAAGGAACGCGGGGCTACGGTGGTCGCCGGAGTTTTGAAGAGGCAGATGAATGAGGCGAAGACAGTGGGCGCAGACCAAGTGGTTGCAACCGACGACGACACGACGATTGCGAATCTTCCACCGCTCGATGCAGTGGCGGATGCGGTCGGCGGAAAAACTGCCGAGAAGCTGATCGCCAAGGTCAAGCCGGGCGGAGTGTTTGCTACGGTTCTCGAGGCGCCCCAGAATGCCTCGAAGTATCCATCCATAAAGGTCGAGCATGTATTCTCGAAATTCGACAGGAAAACGCTCGAATTCATGGCCGAAGCCGTGCGAGACGGCAAGCTCGTCATCCCCATCAGCCAGAAACTACCACTCAGTGAAGCCGCCGAAGCTCAAGCATTGGCAGAAAAAGGCGGCACCGGAAAGATCTTGCTGGTCGCGTGAACTCTCGATCCGACATGCAAGGTCGAAAGGAAGACTGGAAATGAAGAAAGATCACCGCGGAATCAATCCCGCTTCGAAACCGAGTGGCGACGGATGTGTGGAATGCCTGGCATCGTCAAAAGGTTGGTGGCTCCATCTCCGTCGGTGCGCGGAATGTGGCCACATCGGATGCTGTGACAGTTCTCCGAGCCAGCATGCATTCAAGCATGCGGCGGCAACTGGACACCCAATCATCACCAGCTTCGAACCGGGTGAGGACTGGTTCTACGATTACGAGAAGCAGGACATGATCACCATCAAAGATGTGGAATTGCCTGCGCCACATTCGCATCCCAAAAACCAGCCCGCCCCTGGACCCGCAGGAAAGGTGCCGGCCAACTGGGAATCGTTGCTGAACTAGGTGCCATGAATATGCCGGACGCGGCGATTCCAAACGAACCTTTCGCAACTTCCTTCCTGCCTCGTGGCGTCGGGTCCGCTTCTTTAGAAGGTTCTCGACAAAGATGCGGCCGATACCATCGTCCAATAGATCGAAGTCCACCTGTCCGCTTTGATAACGCCACACGCTTCAGGTTCGATCAGAATTTCGGAAATATCCTTGAAGCTAACTTGCTGACCGTTCGGAGTTATTATCGCAGCCGCTGGCGAGGCTCTTCGCCGGCAAATCGCGCTCGCTCGTTCGCCTGAAAAGACAGCTTTGGAGTGACTGGAATCGACTGCGCTGCGGACGGTGCTTTGCAAGAATGGCCCTGCTTGTATCGCGACGGCGTGCCTGCGACCTAAACTGGTATGGCTCGAGGATCTCAAAGTTCTGATAACAGAGGGTTGACAATCCTCACCAAGAGCAGTTCCGGCTATAGACGGAGTCACAGTATCGAGTGTCGTTCCAAGGAATATCGCGCTCAGAATGTAACTGAGACAGAAGGAGGAAGCATGATGTTTCGAATTGTATTGTCTCTCGCGGTCCTTTATGGTTTGGCCAACGTTGGACTCGCTCAACAAACTTCTGCGAACAGCCAAACGACTAGCTGCGCCTTTCAAGATGGAATGCAGCTGAGTGTTCGCTACAACAGTCAGGCTCCAAAAAATAACCGCATAACTGAGGGCAAAATCTGGTCCCCGGGCGATAAGCCAATGTTGCTTTTCACGCAAGTGGGAATCGTGATCGGCAATTCTGAGATTCCCACTGGCGCTTACAGCATGTATCTCCTACCTCAACGCAGTGATTGGACGTTGGTGCTCAACAAGGATGTAACTGATGGCAGCAAATACGATGAGCAAAAAGATTTGTTACGAATTCCGATGGAAATCGGCCAACTGAGCGAACCACAACCGTTCACAGTAGTCTTCGCGCATGTATCACCCAAACAGTGCAATCTTCGCATCTACTCAGGTAAGACTGGGACCTGGGCAGAGTTCAAAGAGAAATGAATGATAGCTGCCCTTCTGGAAAGGAGGCGCTCTGCATCGGAGATGCAAGACGGCAAGTGCAGCAAATCAATCCGATGGTGCGATTAAAAAAAAGGGGACGCTGTGGTATTTGTTTCGAGCACCAGTATGCCTATACCGTTGGCGGCTAGGTTGGATGCTCGGCCATCGTTTCTTACTGTTGACTCATGTCGGACGGCGAACTGGCCTATCGCGCCAAACCAAGATCAGCTAGATGAGATGCGTCGCTCGATGCGCGTTTTCAGTAGCGATTGTGACATTTCCCAGAAGCCGACTTCCGGGGAGTCGGCGAGATTTCATTTGTCCGACACAGACTCGGGGCCTCTCGCAGGGTGGGGAAGTCGGAATCGGCTTCTCTCCACCAAGCGAGGAACGGTGGCGGCCAGCCCAGTTCATAGAGCGCGCTGGCCTCAAGTATCGCCAGTACTTGCAATGAATGGCCTTCCTTATTTGCATCGCCGCGTTGTGGGTCGGGTGCTATCTCGAACCTGGCTCTAGCCCAACTCTCTCGAATGCCGGGTTCAGATGGCCGTTCGCGCCGTTTGCGCGCAGTCCTCTGTTTGAGCAGAGCTTTCGACAATCCTTAAATCGTGGCATTTTATACCGCGGTAGCGAAGCTATAATTGCACGCATGCTCGGTGGGCGCTCCATCTCGTTCGTATGACAATCTGATCTGCGATCCGCTCGTTGCTTTCCATATACCTTGCGAACCGTGGTACAGCGTGTGGTTGAGTCTATATTGTTGTGGGCATTCGAGTCCTCTCGCGCTACCGTCCTTCTGTCCAAGACGTCTAACATAACGATTGAAATTGGAGATCATGACCACAGGTTTTAGGATTCTGGGATCGATATCATTGTTGTCCGCGCTCATACTTGCGGGATGCGGAGGCAGCGCCAGTTCCGCACAGGCATCGCGCGGCAGCGGAGCAATTGACAGGCCGCGCGACATTTCCGCTGTGCCGGTCACGGTCGCCCAAGTCGAACGCAGCACGATTCCGGTGCAATTACACGCCATAGGTGCCGGCCAGGCCTTCAAGACTGTCTCGGTGGAATCGCAAGTTGCCGGTATCGTCAAGGAAGTAAATTACAAGCAAGGTCAGTTTGTCCGCCAGGGAGACCTGTTGCTTACGCTCGACAAGAGGCCTTTTCTCGCCGCCCTCGATCAATCCAACGCGACGCTCGCCAGGGACAGGGCGCAAGGCCAACTCGCTCAGGCGGAACTTGAGCGCTATGAGGGGCTCTACAAACAAGGGATTGTCTCGAAAGAGCAGTTCGACCAATATCGAGCAACCTCAACCGCCGCCGAAGCCACTGTCAACGTCGATGAGGCCGCGATCCAGACAGCCAAAATTCAGCTTTCCTATTGCTCCATCTACGCGCCCATCAGCGGTGTTACCGGAGCTCAGCTTGTCTATCCGGGCGCAGCAGTAAAGGCCAACGACCTCCCTGTGCTTGTGGTAATCAACCAGGTTTCGCCGATCTACGTTAACTTTTCTGTTCCGCAGCAATATCTCGAATCGGTCAAGAGGCTCATGACGCGCTCTAGTTTACCCGTGCAAGCCACCCCGACCGGCGATTCCAGGCCAGAAACCGGAACTCTGACATTCGTCGATAACTCCGTGGATCCGGCCACGGGTACCATCGCTCTGAAGGCTTCATTTCCCAACAACGACCAGCATCTTTGGCCAGGCCAGTTTTCCAATGTCCTGCTACGGCTGGGCGAGCAACAGAACGTGCTGGTCGTGCCCTCGCAAGCGGTTCAGGCGGGACAGCAGGGTGATTATGTCTTCGTTACAAAACCGGATATGACCGTTGATGTCCGGCAAGTGAATGTTGGGCAAACGGTGAATAACGAAACCGAAGT
Organism: uncultured Acidobacteriaceae bacterium; assembly: GCA_963846085.1. Classification (GTDB taxonomy): domain Bacteria; phylum Acidobacteriota; class Terriglobia; order Terriglobales; family Acidobacteriaceae; genus Acidiflorens. The sequence continues at coordinate 1,033,118 of CAWJUN010000002.1, forward strand.
TTTGCACGGGCTTTCACCCGGGGAAACCGTGGTCACTGACGGGCAAGTTCGTCTGATTCCAGGGACGAAAGTATATTTCACCAAGGGACTCTGACAGGGCTGGAATCAATCCGATGAATCTCTGCGAACCGTTCATTCGGCGGCCGGTCATGACCAGCCTCGTGATGCTGGCCATTCTTCTCTTTGGCATTCTGGGCTATCGCGACCTTGCCGTCAGTGATCTCCCCAATGTTGATTTCCCGACGATTCAGGTATACGCCGGCCTCCCGGGCGCCAGCCCCGAAACGATGGCTTCCTCGGTAGCAACCCCGCTCGAAAAACAGTTCACCACCATTGCCGGTCTGGATTCGATGACGTCGACCAGTTCGCTCGGCGGCATTCAAATTACCCTGCAGTTCAATCTGAGCCGTAACATAGATTCTGCCGCGCTCGATGTCCAGAGCGCGATCTCGGCGGCCGCCAATCAGCTTCCGCCCAACCTGCCTTCGCCGCCTACGTTTCGAAAGGTGAATCCAGCGGATCAGGCCATCTTCTTGCTGGCTGTTACCTCGCCCACACTGCCGCTCTACGAAGTCGATAAGTATGCTGAAAATCTGCTGGCCGAGCAGATTTCGATGGTGCCTGGAGTCGCCCAGGTCAGCGTCGATGGGTCGGCCAAATACGCCGTGCGCGTGCAATTAAACCCGGAAAGTCTCGCCAGCCGGCAGATCGGTATCAACGAAGTAGAGCAGGCGATTCAAAATGCCAACGTCAACATGCCGATGGGCACGCTGAATGGCGCTCACAAGACTTATAACGTCGAATCGAACGGGCAGCTTTCCGACGCCACGGTCTATCGCCCGCTCATCGTGGCGTACCGCAACGGAGCTCCGGTGCGCCTCGATCAAATCGCCACGGTCAACGACGGAATTCAAGATCTTTACGTCGCAGACTGGATCAACGACGTCCCAGGAATTATGCTGGCCGTCCAGCGCCAGCCCGGCACCAACACAATCGAGATCGTCAACAACATTCGCAAGCTCATCCCACACTTCTACGCGCTTGTGCCGCCGTCCATCAACCTCTCGGTCGAATACGATCACGCGGTTCCGATCCGCGACTCGGTGAATGACGTCAAATTCACTCTTCTGCTGGCAATTTTTCTGGTTATTCTTGTCATCTTTCTTTTTCTACGCAACGCGTCGGCCACCATCATCCCGAGCCTGGCTCTTCCCATGTCGATCATGGGCACGTTTGCGGTCATGTACCTGCTCGGCTACACGGTGGATAACTTATCGCTGTTAGCGCTGACGCTCTCGGTGGGCTTCGTTGTCGATGACGCAATCGTTATGCTCGAAAACGTCGTGCGCCACCAGGAGATGGACAAAGGAGCGTTCGTGGCCGCGCTCGACGGCTCGAGGGAAGTCAGCTTCACGATTCTCTCTATGACTTTGTCGCTCGCGGCTGTTTTTCTGCCGGTCTTCTTCATGTCCGGCGTCCTGGGCCGCTTGCTCCACGAATTTGCCGTCGTCATCATTTCCGCCGTTCTGGTTTCCGGCTTCGTCTCCGTCACCCTCACCCCGATGCTCTGCAGATACTACCTGCGCCCCGAACACGAAAGTAAGCACGGATGGATCTATCGCAAGCTGGAAAACATCCTCGATACGTCGCTCCGCTGGTACGGATGGAGCCTCCGCCGGGCGATGCAGCATCGCGTCCCGGTGATGATCTTCGGTTTTCTCATCGTGGTGGGGACCGCTTGGGAGTTTTGGGTGATTCCGAAAGGCTTCCTGCCGCAAGAGGATACGGCCCAGATTTCCGTCTCAACTGAAGCCAATCAAGGCATTTCCTTCGACGCGATGAAAGCTCACCAGGAAGCGATCAATCGTATACTCCAGGCCGACCCGAATGTCGTTCAGTTCTATTCGGGCATCTCCGATTCAAACGGCTCTGGCCTCAACAATGGCTACGCTTTCCTCCATTTGAAGAATCGTTCCGACCGCCCCTGGACCGATAGTCCGGATTACGATCGCTTGGTTGCCCGCTATGGCCATGTTTCCATCGCTGGGACTGCGATCCAGTACGTTCGTCCGCTTTTCGAACGCCACATGACGATCGACGACGTCATCCACGGGCTGCAACCGAAGCTGGACAGGGTCCCTGGGATGCGAGTCTTTCTCCAGAATCCGCCCGCAATTCGCATCGGCGGCCTATCCACGAAGAGCCTATATCAATTCACGCTGTCGAGTCCGGCAACGGATCAGCTCTATAAGTACGCCCAGTTGCTCGAAATAAAAATGAAGACGCTGCCGAGTGTGGCCGACGTCGCCAGCGATCTCCAGATCAAGAATCCGCAGGCGAATGTCGTGGTCGACCGAGACAAAGCTTCGGCTCTGGGAGTGACACCACAGCAGGTGGAAGACGCACTGTACAGCGCCTACGGCCAACGCCTGGTTTCGCCCATCTACACTTCGAATAACGAATACTGGGTCGTTCTCCAGGTGCAGGATCGGTTCCAGAGCGATCCCGACATGCTCTCCGAGCTTTATATCCGATCCTCCTCTGGCCAACTCGTTCCTCTCGCGGCCGTCTCGAAATTTAGCACTGGCGTCGGCCCCCTCACCGTCAACCACACCGGCCAACTCCCGTCAGTTACGATCTCATTCGACCTGGCGCCCGGAGTGGCTCTTGGCCAAGCGGTGAGTGACGTGCAGAAGCTGGCCAATTCGATGCTGCCCATTTCAATCAACACCAGCTTTCAAGGCAATGCCAAGGCATTCCAACAATCGATCGCCGGCCAGGGCATTCTGCTGATCATGACCGTGGTGGTCATTTATATACTGCTGGGCATTCTCTACGAAAGCTACATTCACCCCATCACAATTCTGACGGGGTTGCCGGCTGCGGCCTTCGGCGGTTTGGTGACACTCTCTCTGTTCCACGAGCAGCTCGATATCTACGGCCTCGTCGGTTTGATCATGCTGATCGGCATCGTAAAGAAGAACGCGATTATGATGGTCGACTTCGCTCTGGAGCTTGAGCGGAAAGGGGAGTACACAGCCAGCGAATCGGCCTACCAGGGCTCAATGATTCGTTTCCGCCCGATTATGATGACCAGCGCGTGCACGATTATCGGCACCCTGCCCATCGCCATCGGTTTTGGCGCCGACGCCGATGCCCGCCGTCCACTCGGCCTTTGCGTGGTGGGTGGTTTGCTTTTCGCGCAAGTTGTAACGCTTTACATTACGCCCGTGTTCTACACCTACATGGATGCTTTCTTGAAGTGGCGTACCCATACGCGCCGGGAGAATCTTGAAACTTCCGTCGAGCCCCTTACTCGCAGGTGATGTCACCTCAGGGGCTACTCATTGTCCTGGGGCGCAGTCACCCGAAACAGAGTTACTCGAAATCTGGCACGCACCTCATTACAGACGGCAATCGCCTGCATGGGTCAACTCACCTCGCGCCGACTCGCGCATTTTCGGTAGACAGGAAACTATCTAGAAACGGCCCCGAAGAAGTTGGCCGTATTGATAACGGGAAGTCGGCATGTTGGAGGTGATCCCGATTGCTCATGGAGAAAGCTTGCACAATCTGGTTCCAAGAAACCGGCATCGACCGCAACCCCGCGGATCAGCACTGCAAGGGGAAATCTGGAAGCTGCTGCAGCAACCCAAGCTGTTGGAAGCGACAATGACCGGCGACACGGCAAACATCCTGTACGATGTTCGCGTTTAGTTCGCGCGACTAAAATGTTATCGCTCTGGCCGTTATTAACTACTTGAAAATGTGGTGGCCAGGGACGGAGTTGAACCGCCGACGCCAGCCTTTTCAGGGCTGCGCTCTACCACCTGAGCTACCTGGCCACTTCTCGCGCACGTCGGTTGGCGCTACGACCTGCTCTCGGTCGTGCACTTGCGCTCTCACTGGGCGGGATGCCGCGAAGCAAAACAGCCGATGCGCTGGGACGTGCGGAACTTCCGAATTATAACAACGCCATGCCGTTCGCTCAAAGCGGATGCTGAAGATTTTCGTCGCTCTTCGGAATCGCGCACGAAATCTCCTCTTTTCAAGACCGTACTCAACCAGAAAAAACTCGCTTTGGCGAGACGCAACGATCCCCGCTACGCGGCGTTTATGTAGCCAGCGACCCGTTCGCCACGCCATTCGCGACGGTTAGCACGCAGCGATTCACGCCAAACCAATATGGAATCTCGCGATAGTCGCCGACATCGAAGACGGCTAGATCGGCGTCTTTCCCAGGCTCCGCGGAACCCTTGCTGGCCGCCAATCGCAACGCATGCGCTCCATTGATTGTCGCGGCGGCGATCGCTTCGGAGGGCGACATCTTCATGTGTGTGCATGCCAGCGACATTGCCATCGGCATACTGAGCGTTGGTGAAGATCCGGGATTGTAATCCGTTGCCAGCGCAACCGCGACATGCGATTCAATCAACCGTCGCGCATCGGGATAGCGTGACAGCCCAAGAAAATAATTTGCTCCTGGCACGAGAGTTGCCACCGTCGGGCTCTCCGCAAGCGCCGGCAGGTCGGCGTCATTCACGTAATCCATGTGGTCGAGCGACGCTGGATGATACTTGAGCAGCGCCGCAAGGCGCGTCTCGCTGAGTTGACCGACGTGGGCTCTTACGGCAAGGCCCTGTGCTTCGGCTGCCGCGAAAATTTCGCTGGCTTCTTCGGAGGTAAATGCTCCGCGCTCGCAGAATACGTCGACAAACTGCGCAAGTTTCCGCTTCGCTATAGGCCGGAATCATTTCGTTACAGATCAGATCGACATAATCTTGCGAGCGCCCGCGAAACTCGGGTGCAACCGTGTGCGCTCCCAAAAAAGTAGAAATCACTGTGCCTGGCCAGTGCCGGGCTGCGGCGCGAATCGCCTCCAGAGACTTCAATTCGGACTCGAGGCTCAGACCATATCCTGACTTGGCTTCGACCGTGGTCGTGCCGTGCAGGCTCATCTCCGCGAAAGCCGAGAAAACTTTCTGCGTCAACGCGGCTTTGCTGGACATTGCGCACTCCATCGATGCTCGAGCGAATTCCTCCGCCTGCTTCTGCGATCTGTTCGTAGCTCGCGCCGGAAATACGCTTCTCAAAATCCACCAGCCGCGGATTCGTGAAGACCGGGTGAGTATGCGAGTCGACAAAGCCCGGAAGCGCGACGCGCCGCCGCAATCGATCTCCGTGACTTTCTTGCGATTCTTCTTCAGCCACGGATCGCGCAGCGCATCTTTCGTCGTTCCAACTGATACAATTTTGCCGCCGAGGCAAAGGACGGCAGCATCGTCAATAATGCCGAGATCGGAAAGGGAAGCGCCGCGTCGCGGGCCTGTTGCCGCCGAGCGCAGCGTGAGAAGTTGGCCAATGTTAACCAGCAGCAGCGCCGATTTCCTAGGCATTGCTGCTCCACCGAGAGAACCCCCACCACGGAGCCACTGAGCCACGGAGAATTGCGTAATTCATAAAATGCCGCGCAGAAGTGACTGCCCCGACGATGCTCTCGGTTAGCGTTTCATACAGAAGCCCGACGTTTCTCAGTGCCTCGGTGTCTCCGTGGTAGGTGTTCACGATTGCGCCTTCCCGCTCGGCAGAGAGAACACCCACCACGGAGCTACTGAGCCACGGAGAATTGCGTAATTCATAAAAAGCCGCGCAGAAGTGACTGCCCCGACGATGCTCTCGGTTAGCGCTTCATACCGAAGCCCGACGTTTCTCTGCGCCTCGGTGTCTCCGTGGTAGGTGTTCACGATTGCGCCTTTCCGCTCGGCAGAGAGAACATCCACCACGGAGCCACCGAGTCACTGAGAATTTCGTTCGTCATAAAATCCGGCGCAGAACGCCTCGATAGAGAACAGGGACGTTGAAGTTGATGATCAGACCGACGCGCTTTCCAGTAAGTTTCAGGTAAGTCAAGAGCTGCGCTTCGTGGACGCTTAGTAGTCGTTCCACGGCCTTCAGTTCCACGACGACTTCATTGGCCACGATCAAATCAATTCGATACTTCCCGCCAGTTTCCAGTCCTTTGTAGACGACGGGCAATTCGGTTTGGGCTCGGAATGGGATATCGCGAAGCCTCAGCTCCTGACACATGCATTCCTCATACACAGACTCAAGCAGTCCCGGACCGAGTTGTCGATGCACCTCGATGGCTGCTCCAATAATGCTCTCAGTCAGCGCCTCATAAAGAAGTCCAATGTTTCTCTGTGCCTCGGTGTCTCCGTGGTCGGTGTTCACGGTTGCCCCATCGGGACTTTTACTCCCGACTTCTCCGCAAACTCTTTCGCCTCGTCATACCCCGCGTCCACATGCCGAATCACGCCCATGCCCGGATCCGTCGTTAGCACGCGCTCGATGCGCTTTGCCATCATGTCCGTGCCATCGGCAACCGTCACTTGGCCCGCATGCAGCGAGTAGCCAATGCCGACGCCGCCTCCGTTATGAATCGATACCCACGACGCGCCCGCGGCTGTGTTCACTAAGGCATTCAGCAGGGGCCAGTCGGCGACTGCATCACTTCCGTCTTTCATACTCTCGGTCTCGCGGAAGGGAGAAGCAACGGATCCGCAATCGAGATGGTCGCGTCCGATTACGATGGGTGCTTTGATCGTGCCTTTCTTTACCAGGTCGTTGATCGCCAGGCCGAATCTTGCGCGTTCGCCGTATCCGAGCCAGCAGATGCGTGCGGGCAATCCCTGGAACTTGATGCGCTTGCGGGCCAGTTCAATCCAGCGGCGTAGGCTGCGATTCTCGGGGAAGAGTTCGAGCACTAGATCGTCAGTCACGGCGATGTCTGAAGGCTCGCCCGAAAGCGCGGCCCAACGGAACGGTCCTCGCCCTTCGCAGAACAACGGACGAATATAGGCGGGAACGAATCCCGGAAAAGCGTAGGCGTTCTTCACGCCGCGCTGGTAAGCGAAGGTGCGTATGTTGTTGCCGTAGTCGAAGGTGACAGAACCCATCTCTTGCAAGCGCAGCATGCCTTCAACGTGCTTGGCCATCGCGTCGAGCGAGCGTTCCTGATACGCGTTTGGATCGCGCTTTCGCAACTCCAGCGCGGCTTCTAGCGTCATTCCGTTTGGCACATATCCGTTCAGTGGATCGTGTGCTGAAGTCTGATCGGTGAGAATGTCGGGGACGACTCCGCGCTCGGCGAGTTCGGGAATGATGTCGGCGCAATTGCCAACGAGTCCGACAGAAATGTTTTCTTTCTTGCGGACAGCATTTTTCAGGATGCGCAGCGCCTCGTCGAGCGTCGAAACCATGAAGTCGCAGTAGCCAGTCTTCAGCCGTTTCTTGATGCGCTCGGGATCGACATCAATTCCCAGAAACGCCGCTCCGGTCATGGTCGCGGCCAGTGGCTGCGCGCCTCCCATGCCTCCCATGCCGCCGGAGACGATCAGCTTGCCGCTCAAGTCTCCGCCAAAATGTTTGTCGCCGGCTGCGTTGAAGGTTTCGTAGGTGCCTTGCACGATTCCTTGCGACCCGATGTAGATCCAGGAACCGGCGGTCATCTGGCCGTACATCATCAGTCCGGCGCGTTCGAGTTCGTTGAACTTCTCCCAGTTGGAAAAATGTCCGACGAGATTCGAGTTCGCAATCAGCACGCGCGGCGCGTACTCGTGCGTCTTGAACACTCCGACTGGCTTGCCGGATTGCACGAGCAGCGTCTCGTCGTTCTCCAGCGCCCTCAACGACCGCACGATGGCGTGATAGCAATCCCAATTGCGGGCCGCTTTTCCAGTTCCTCCGTAGACGACCAGATCTTGCGGACGCTCGGCAACATCCTCATCAAGATTGTTCATCAACATGCGCATCGCCGCTTCCTGCTGCCATCCTTTGCAGGAGAGCGTGTTGCCGCGCGGAGCGCGAATGCGAGTGTAAGTGGGAGTCGAAACTTCAGTGTCAACGGGCATGTCGGTATGGTAGTTGGTCGAGTACGGAATCATCAATGGGAGCACGAACGGCAAGCAAGAACGGGGAGCAAGAACGGAGATCCAGAACGGAGAGCAAGAACGGAGAGCAAGAACGGGAAGGGCACGACTTCAGAGGTTGCGGAAAACTCACGAATGCATGCATCACCGTGGAAGAGCGGCCCTTCAGGGCGGCGTAAGTCGCCTGGAATCTGTTCGGGCTTCAGCCCCGGTGGTCGCCTTTCCTCGGTCGATGGAAGTTTTTCCGCAACCTCTTTCCGTCGTGCCATCAGAACCTGCTCTACAAGCGGCTTCAGCCGTTGAGGGAATGCTGGGTGCCCCATCCTCACGTCGCGTTTTGTGCGACGTTAGGGTGGGATTCCACGAACATCTGCCGCATGGGATTTTGACCTTGTCTTGAACGGCAAATGGCGAATAACGTCCTGTCTGTATGAATGCATAAGTGAAATGAAGAAGGGTTCTCGAAGCGGCTACGATGCTGAGACCGGCGAAGAAAGCGCCGGCTCAGAAAGCTCACTTGGAGAACCCCATGAATACCCCTCACTATATCGGATTCGACGTTCACAAGAAAACCATCAGTTTCTGCGTCAAGACAGCGGCCGGCGAAATTCTGGAAGAAGGCGTGGTGGTGTCGCAACGCCCCGCCCTGCAGCAGTGGGCTATGGCGCGGCGGCAGCCCTGGCGGGGAGCGCTGGAGGCGACCCTGTTCAGCGGCTGGATCTACGACACGCTGAAGCCTTACAGCGCGCAGTTGGAGATGGCGCATCCCGCGAAGATGAAAGCCATCAGCGCGGGCAAGAAGAAGAGCGACAGCATCGACGCTCGCACTATCGCCGATCTGGTGCGCTGCAATCTGTTGCCCGCTTGCTATGTGGCGGCTCCGCGAATCCGCGAGTTGCGGCGCCTGTTGCGCTACCGCAGCCTGGTGGTGAGCGAGTCGGTGCGCATGAAGAACAAAATGGCCGGACTACTCATGGAGACCGGCGCCGTCTACGTGAAGGAGAAGCTGCACGGCAAGAAATACTTCGCCAGTCTGCTGGAGGAACTGGAAGAGGTGCCGGAGTCGGTGATCGATCTGCTGCGTACGAGTCGAGGCGCGCTGGAGATGTTCGAGAGCACGCAGCGGCGGCTGGTGCGGGAGTTGCTTGCCGATCCCGAACTGGCCGAGCGGGTGAAGCGATTGATGACGATTCCAGCCGTCGGAGAAATCACCGCCCTGACCTGGGCGCTGGAGATCGGCGACCCGCACCGCTTTCGCTCCGGCTCCGAGGCCATGAGTTACTGCGGACTGACGGCCGCGCTGAAGTCTTCGGCGGGCAAGCAGCAGCGCGGGCCGATCTCGAAACAGCGCAACCACTGGCTGCAAAGCACGCTGATCGAGGCGGCCAAGCTGGCGCCGCGCTGGAATCCGCAACTGGCGGCGCTGCACGCCCGCGAACTGGAACGCGGACATCGCAACCGTGCCACCCTGGCGGTGGCGCGCAAACTCGTCACCTATTTGCTGGCGGTCGACAAAAGCGGGCAGAGCTTCCAGCTGCGGGCGCTGTCGCCCGAGGACGGAGCGGAGAAGGAAGGGGCGCAGAAAATCAAAACCGCCTAAGAAGGAAAAACCTTAGAACCAACGGCGATCGACCGGCCGTTTCTCGCCAACTCGGGGACTGGGCAGAGGAGTTTCGGCTCCCGATGCCCCTTACTGTCTGTATCGAGACCGGCCGGCAAACCCTAACTCATACCTCGTGGATCGGACTCACGCTCGGTTCCCGCAAATGGATGTCTGGCCAGGCTGCCGCTTTGGCCGCACGCAATGATCGCGAACGGTTCGCTAGCTTAATCGCGGTATCCCCGCTTCGAGAGACGACTCTTGCAAGTGCAAGGAGACCTCCGTCTCCTCTTGACTTTTACTTATCATGGATGTCCCTGAATTTCTTAATAGAAAACGATCTTGTCTCCGTCGAGCCAGTCCGGTGCCGTATATTCGCGGGCTTTCGTGTGAGACGAAAAGATGAGCCTCAACTTCTGGAGCCACCTCAGAGCCGCGCGCAAAAGCGCATCCTGCGCGTTCGGCAGAGCCGAATCGTACGCATCTTGACTCAACGAATGGGCTGTTGGTTGGCGCACCTTGCGCACCTCGCGAAGTGGCTCTACGACTTCTTTTCCGATTCCTCTCCGTCACGGTCACGATATTTAGCATTTGGCCATCTCTCACTGCATTCTTTATTCGTCACATCCGCACTGTGTTCACCATCACAGACACCATTCCCATGCCCTGCGAGAATCATTCCCAGATCGCAGTAGCGAAGCGTGTGCCCGCCTCCAGAGGCGGTAAAGTGCTCTTTGAAATTTTTGGATTCTCCCGACCATGGCTCGACAAACGGATCGCGGCGAAACGACGGGGTCCTTCTGGCCTCGGACTTGTCAAGCTTGACTTTTGTATCGGGACGAAACGGCCTCCAACGGCAAGAAAAACGCCAAAAACCCGTAAGTCCTTATTCCGGAATATTTTGGATTTAACCCCTTTGTTTTCAAAGATCAACCCCGAGAATTCCTCGCAACCCTCTGATTCTCAAAGATCGGGGGGGAGGGGGGTGGGGTACTAAACCAGTAAACATCGAGGCATTTCCCGAGCGGCTTCGATCGATCAACAGAAATTTATTTTCGAGTAAAAAATTACTCCCACTCAATCGTCCCCGGTGGCTTCGAGGTGATGTCGTAGACTACGCGGTTCACGCCTCGGACTTCGTTCACGATTCGGTTCGAAATTGTTTTCAGGACTTCGTAGGGGAGGGGGACCCAGTCGGCGGTCATTCCGTCTTCGGAGTGGACGGCGCGGACGGCGCAGGTGTAGCCGTAGGTGCGCTGGTCGCCCATGACTCCTACGGACATGACGGGCAGGAGGACGGCGAACGACTGCCAGATTTTCTGGTAGAGTCCTGCCTTCTTGATCTCGGAAACAACGATCTCATCGCAGTCGCGCAGCAGGTCGGCGCGCTCTTTTGTAACTTCTCCCAGGATGCGGACGGCGAGGCCGGGACCGGGGAAGGGCTGGCGCTGGAGAATGTCTTCGGGCATGCCGAGGTCGCGTCCGATTCTGCGGACTTCATCTTTGAACAGATCTTTTAGCGGCTCGATGAGTTTGAGCTTCATCTTTTCGGGCAATCCGCCGACGTTGTGATGGCTCTTGATGACCTGCGAAGGGCCGCGCACGGAGCGGGATTCGATTACGTCGGGATAGAGCGTGCCCTGGACGAGCCATTCGACTTCTCCTTCGGCTTGCAAAATGCGTTTGGCTTCGTCGTCGAAAACTTCGATGAACTCGTTGCCAATGATCTTGCGTTTCGTTTCGGGATCGGTCACTCCTGCGAGTTTCTTCATGAAGCGGTCGGTGGCATCGACGGCAACGAGATGCAGTCCTAGATTGTCGCGCAGGTTCTGCTGCACTTTTTCGAATTCGTTTTTGCGCAGGACTCCGTTGTTGACGAAGACGCAGGTCAGACGCGATTGACCGCTCGCATCGCGCATGGCGCGGTCGACGAGCACTGCGGCTACGGAGGAATCGACGCCTCCGGAAAGAGCGCAGATGGCGCGTCCCTGGCCGACTTGCTGCTTTACTTGGGCAACGGTTGCGTCGATGAAGTGCTGCGGCGTCCAAGTTGGTTGCGCTCCGCAGATGTTGACGGCAAAGTTGCGCAAAATGTCGGTGCCGAGCGGCGTGTGATGGACCTCGGGATGGAACTGGACAGCCCACATCTTTCTTTCGGCGTTTTCGATCGGCCGCGACTGCGTTCGGAGTCTTGGCGGTCAGGCGGAATCCGGCGGGAAGTTCTTCGGCTTCGTCGCCGTGGGACATCCAGACGGCGAGTTCGTTGGGCAGTCCGCGAAATAGCTGCGAGTCGGATTCCTGGATCTCGACTTTGGCGTGTCCATACTCGCGCTTGGAAGCGGAACGAACTTTGCCGCCGAGGGCGTGAACCATGTACTGCAATCCATAACAGATGCCGAGCACGGGAACGCCGAGATCGAAGACGCGCTTGTCGGCGTGCGGAGCGTCGTGGTCGTAGACGGAGGATGGGCCTCCAGAGAGAATGATGCCGACCGGCGAGTAACTGCGAATCTCGTCGAGGGTCGCGTTAAAGGGAAGAACGACCGAGAAGATTTTGAGTTCGCGGATGCGGCGCGCGATGAGCTGGGAGTACTGCGCTCCGAAGTCGAGGACGACGATAGCCTGGTTGAGCAGAGACAGGTTGGGTTGAGTTTGAGTTTCCACGGATGAGTGTCTCAAATTTGTTTCAGAAGTGTAAAGTCCGGCAGGGCGACGTGGCTAGAAACTCGCGCTGGCGATGGCGGAGAGCGGCTACCGGGAGATGCCCGCAAATTCAAGCGAGCAAAGGTCCGCGTTGCGAAAGTCATTGGGGACGCGCTTGCTGGGGAACAAATTTCTACTTGACCTGGAAACTCCGCGGATCGATCGATTCGTTGTTGGCGATGCTAGCGGCTTTTACTTCCCACTCGATCGACTTGGTAAAGCCATTGTCCAGTTCCAGAGTGTAGCGAAGGTCATAGTTATTGGGCAAGGTCAAGCCGTCTTTGGCTTGAAAATCGGAGAACCTTTCTTCGATGCGATAACGCGTTTCCTGCTTACCGGCGGAACTTGTTTCTCCGTGGGTGCCGATACCGGACGTGATCTTTGCCTGATAGGTGCTCATCACGTGCTGATACGTTTGCGGATCGAAGTATAGAAAGATGTCCATGTCAGTGCTTTTCTTTGGCTGATAGCGAAGGACGAGAAAATCGCGTCCATCCATTTTCTTCGATCCCTCGAAGTGGAGCTTTGCCTTCCGGGCTTCGACATCGAGTAATGGCCAGCCTGAGGACCAGACACCGCCGAGCAAATTCTCGCGTAACAGTGCGTCCTGAGTGAGAACGAAGACTCCAAATTCGGAACGGTGTTTGTCGGGATAAGTACCTGCTACACTTGATTTCGTACCGTCGCAGATAAATTGCTCGCCAAGATATCCACTCGCATTGACCTTGAATAAGAAATCGGATTTGGGACCCTCGGAAGCGAAAACGAACCTCCCATCAATGGCCCCGGATCCGCCAACGACGATCCGATAGGTTGCGCGTCCCTGTACAACTCGTGACTTTATGGTGCCTCGAACCTGAGGAGAGCCGATCGAATCCAGATGTTTGGAGACGATTTCGTCGGTTTTGACATCAGCAGCCCACAGAAGCAGGGAAGAACCTATTAATACGAGAAACGTAGTTGTCACGATTTGTCGGACGAATGGCATTGGCTTCCTCTGAGGTAACGGTGCAGTGTAACCTCGAAACAGGATTGAGTAAATAAGTCGTGCTTGAAAGGCTCGAGGAAGCGCATATCTTTGATCAACGCACGACGATATTTACGAGTTTCTTCGGGACGACGATTACTTTTACGACTTGCTTGCCGGCGATTGCGGCTTTTACTTTTTCGTCGGCGAGAGCGGCTTGCTCGATTTGTTCGTTTGTTGCGGCGGCCGCGACTACTACGAGTCCTCGGAGTTTGCCGTTGACCTGGACGGGGATTTCGATTTCGTCTTCGGCGGCGAGGGCGGGGTCGTATTTCGGCCAGGGAGCTTTCAGTAAGTTTGTCGCTTGGCCCGCCATCTCCCACAACTCGTGAGCGAGGTAGGGAGCCATTGGAGCCAGTAACAACGCAACGTTGCACTGGACTTCGGCGATCAACGAAGAGGGGATTTCTCCGGCGACGCGGGCGTCTTCGGCGCTATAGAGGTCGTTGACGAGTTCCATGATGGCGGCGATGCAGGTGTTGAAATGCCAGCGTCCCTGGAAGTCGGTGCTGACGCGCTTGATGGTCTGATGCAATTTGCGCTGGATGGCTCGGGCGGCTGGAGACAAGGCGGAGTTGTCTGAGTTCGGTGGGCGGACAGGAATGTCGGCCCCACAGGTGCGGACATAAAAGCGGTAGACGCGGCTTAGAAAACGCTGGATGCCTTCGATGCCGGATTCCTGCCAATCCAAGTCGCGATCTGGAGGCGCGGCAAAGAGGCTGTACATGCGGGTGGCGTCGGCTCCGTAGCGCGCGACCATTTCGTCGGGAGAGACGACGTTGCCGAGACTCTTCGACATCTTGGCGCCGTCTTTGATGACCATGCCTTGCGTGAAGAGACGGGCCACAGGTTCGTCGTTCTTGACCAGTCCCATGTCGCGCATGAACTTCGTCCAGAAGCGCGAATAGATGAGGTGAAGAATGGCGTGCTCAACTCCTCCTATGTACTGATCGATGGGAAACCAGTAGGCGATTTTCGCGGGGTCGAAGGGAGCGGAGCTGTTTTGCGCGTCGGTGTAGCGATAAAAGTACCAGGAGGAATCGACAAACGTGTCCATGGTGTCGGTCTCGCGGCGCGCCGGGCCTCCACACTTTGGGCAAGTCGTGTTGAGAAACTCGGGAACGCTGGCTAGCGGCGAACCTCCGGCTAAAGTGATCGGAACGTTATCCGGCAAGATCACGGGCAAATCTTTTTCGGCTACGGGGACGATGCCGTCTTTGTCGCAATAGACCATGGGGATCGGCGTTCCCCAATAGCGCTGGCGCGAGACGCCCCAATCTTTTATGCGGAAGGTGACAGTGGGCTTGCCGAAACCTTTTTCGGCGGCGCGCGCGGACATTTTCGCAATCGCCTCGGCGCAACTAAGGCCACTATATTCGCCGGAGTTCACGAGAATGCCGTCCTCTGTTGTAAACGGGAGCGGCGGCGCCGTCATGGTTTCTTCGGGATCGGTGCTGGCGGGCAAGATCACGAGACGGATCGGCAACTTGTATTTTTCGGCAAATTCGTAATCGCGCTCGTCGTGCGCTGGAACGCTCATGATGGCACCGGTGCCGTAGTCCATCAAAATGTAGTTGGCGACCCAGACGGGCACGGCTTCGCCGTTGAAGGGATTTTTGGCGTAGCGTCCAGTGAAAACGCCGTGTTTCTCGATGTTGCCGATATCGCCGGCTTCTTTGGCGCGGCGCTGATCGGCGATTAATTCTTCGACTTTGATGCGAAGATTGGCATCACGCTCGATCATGTCGCAGACGATCGGGTGCTGCGGCGCGAGTTGGACGGAGGTTGCTCCATAGATGGTGTCGACTCGCGTGGTGAAGACGGTGATGGTGGATCCAGCCGGGCCGACGGTGCCGCCGAGATCGAAATCGACTAGCGTGCCTTCGCTGCGGCCGATCCAGTTCTGCTGCATGATGCGAACTTTTTCTGGCCAGCCTTGAAGCTTGTCCAGATCACGGAGTAATTCGTCGGCGTACTTCGTGATGCGCAAGAACCATTGCTCGAGTTCACGCTGCTCGACGAGTTGATCTTCGTGGCGCCAGCACATGCCTCCGACGACCTGTTCGTTGGCGAGAACGGTGGCGCATTGCGGACACCAGTTGACGCGACTTTTCTTGCGATAGGCGAGTCCCGATTCGTAGAGCTTCAGAAAGAACCACTGATTCCAGCGATAGTAATCGGGGAGACAGGTGGTGACTTCGCGCGACCAGTCGTAGGCGAAGCCGAGGCGCTTCATCTGGACTTTCATGGCCGCGATATTGGAGAGCGTCCACTCGCGGGGCGGCGTGTTGTTCTTGATGGCGGCATTTTCGGCGGGCAGGCCGAAGGAATCCCATCCCATGGGATGGAGGACGTTGTAGCCGTTCATCCACATGTAGCGGGCGAGGGCATCGCCGATGGAATAATTGCGGACGTGCCCCATGTGCAGGGCGCCGGAGGGGTAGGGAAGCATCTCCAAGACATAAAACTTGGGCTTGGTGGGATGAGCCTCGGCGGCGTAGAGGGAGGGATCGCTTTGCCAACGCTCGATCCACTTCTGCTCGATGCGTTGGGCGTCGTAGCGCTCGTCAGTATGATCGGCGGTGCGATCGGGGTGCGTGGTAGAAATAGGTTTGTCTTCTTGTGGCATAGAGAGAGGTAGCGCTTACGTCTGTGGCTACTGAAAAAGCCTAGTAACGAAATAACCTTTTATTCTAACGCGGCTGGACGCCCAGCATCTCGAGACCGTGCATGAGGGGGATCAGCACGACGAGGGACAAGAGCAGGAACCAAAGGCCTGTCCGGTTCCAATCGCGTACGCTTCGGCGGCCGGAGATGGCATAGGCAATCGAAAGCGGGATGAGAACGGCGATGGCGGCGTATCCAAAGGACGCGGAAGTGATCTGATGATGCGTCCAGTGCATGGATGCCATCCAGGCGTGCGCAATTCCCAAGAGAAACGCGACCACGCCGAGGAGGCCAACGGGCTTGGCAGGGCCAAAGGAAAATTGTGATGTCGAACTCACAAGAGCGGGACCTCAATAATTAAGTTCCAAATGATAGCATTTTGAGGGAATCACAGTATTAGCCACGGGCGTGAGTCCGTGTCAGATTGGCGGATATGGCGAAGCGCGCGATCCGGATTACAAAACATATTGGCGCGGCACCGTGCGTGGCGGTTTGCGGATATTGCAACCGCGAATTCAAAGTTCCAACGACAGCGCTGCGCAGCGCCAGGAGTGCAACGGAAAGCTTACAACTGCAGTTTGACACGCACCGGTGCAAGGGGGAACCTGCGGGCGCTGTCGAAGCCGGTTCTGATAAGTAAGGGCGACGCCGGGTCGAGCTATTTTCGAGGTTTCTTAATCTTTTCTTTGACCAGCGCTTGTAGTGCGGCGACATTGCGGAGATCGTCGCCCGGTTCGTCGATGGGAGTCTCGGCGATGAAGGCGGCATGTTTGAGACGCCGGTCGTTGAGCAGTGCGCGGAAAGTTTCCACTCCTAATTTTCCCCGGCCAATGTGTTCATGACGGTCAAGATGCGAGCCGCGTTCGGCTTTCGCGTCGTTGCTGTGCCAGACACGAACGTTTTGCAATCCCACCGTCCGATCGAGATGCTGTAGTGTCAGGGCGCGGCCTTCTTTGGTGACGATGTCGTATCCGGCGACGTGAGTGTGGCAGGTGTCGATGCAGGCCCCAACGGGAATCGTTTGGCGCAGAAGTTCGAGCAACTCGGCGACCTGTTCGAAGGTCCCTCCTAGCGAATACTCAGCCCCGGCGGTGTTTTCAATCAGAACGGTCAGGCCTCCCTTGACCAAGTCGAGGCCCTTGCTGGCTTGTTCGATGGAGTCGGCGGCGCGTTGAAGGCCTTCTTCACGGCTCGACCCGCGAAACGACCCGGGATGCAACACAAGGTAATCGGCACACAATGCCAAGGCACGCTCGAGTTCGCCACGAAATGCGGCGATGGATTTCTTGAGAAAGGAAGCGTTGATCCCCGCGAGGTTAACCAGATAATTGGAGTGAATGACGAGAGGAGTGAGGTCATAAGCCAGACGTAGCTGGCTCATCGTGTCGCATTGCGATTTTCCGAGAGAGTAGGGCTGCCACTGTCGCGGGCTGGTGGAAAAGATCTGAAACGTGTTGCAGCCGAGACGGTAGGCGCGCGTCGCAGCGTTCTCTACGCCACCGGCGATGGAGGTGTGAATGCCGATGCGGCGCGAAGTGGTGAAGGGTGGCGCGGACGGCGGCGGCCACTTCAGCGGATCTTTCTCCGAGGGGCGAAATTCTGGCATATTCAAAATCGATTTGGGAGACGAGCGAGGTAGGCGAATCGGGGGTCAATCATCTTCTTTTAATCATCGCTCTGTACATGACGATTTCTCCAGCTTACAATTTGCCCAACAGGAGGGTCCCATGTCTATCCCTCGTTTTCGGCTTCGTTTTCTGATTTCCTTGGCGCTGGTTCTTGGATGCGCTTCGTCGCTGGTCGCACAAACCTCGCTCTATAAATACCCAACATCTTCTACCGCTCAAACTCAATTGGATGGCTTAATCACCCCACCAGAGTTTCGGGCGCACGTGGTTCCGCCGCCTCCCGGCGTGTTGCAGAAGATGGGCGACTTGCGGACAACGCTCCGAACCGAGACTCCGCTGGAGTCGGACAACAATTGTTTCGTCATGCGGAGTTATCAAGTGAAGCGCGACGATCCTCATTCCGACGTAACGAGAGCGGTGGGATATACCGACTGCCAGCGTGCCTCGCGGTATCAGATGAAAGTGGCGGTCGAATCGGCGAGATAGTTCTCCTTAAGGGTCGGTCGCGACGCTCAGTGCCGAGTTTAGAATTCCTCGTCTCCCGGCGCTGTTTTTGCGGGCTGTGACGGCTTCGGCTCACCTGCGATGATCGCTTGCCAGTTGAGGATGGCGTTCCAGAGCAGGCGTTGGTCTCCTCGGTCTAAGTCGCGGTGCATGGGATTGAAATTGAAGCTGACGACGTGTCCTTTGCCTACGGGCATGTCGAGGATCGCCGGGCGTCCGATTAAATTTTCTTCTCCCCAGGCTTGGCCGCTCACGACGAAGGGTGCGCCGGCATTATCGCCCCATTCCATCACAACGCCGGTGCGGTCTTCGGGACCGTCGAGGCAAGTCGTGCAGTAGGCCATGCGCATCCAGCGGCGCGGGACGTCATAAAGAGGAAAATTCTGCCGGAAAACGTAGGTGTGCTCAGGATAGCCATAGGCGATGGGGTGGTTCGGACGATCAAAGGTGACGCGGACATGCGCTCCGGGCGTGCGCGTCGCTGCGCCCTGAGCAGCAGAGGATGAGGCATTGCCGCCGCC
The DNA here is from genome assembly GCA_963846085.1 of uncultured Acidobacteriaceae bacterium. Taxonomy (GTDB): domain Bacteria; phylum Acidobacteriota; class Terriglobia; order Terriglobales; family Acidobacteriaceae; genus Acidiflorens. Next base: position 1,051,696 of record CAWJUN010000002.1, read on the forward strand.
GGCAAGGCTGCGAGGGACGCCGCCGGAAGAGCGGCGGACAAAGCGGACCAGTCCACCTTCGAGGGCTAGCATGCTGCCGCTGCCGAGGGTGACCATCAATCCGCCGTCGTCGATGAATTGCTGAATCTGGCCTAGACCTTGCGTAGCCGATTCCGCCGGTGATGTCGTCGGATTCGGCAGGAGTGCCGAAGCTTGGAGTGGCGGCGGTTTTCTTGAAGGGCATCGGCGACCAAGTCTTGGGCAGGCCTTCGATCTGCTCGGCGAGTTCCAGATCAACGTGGCCGTAGAGGAGAACATCGATTCGAGAATGTAAGTTTCCGGCGCGGATATCTTCATCCCGCAGGTAGGTGTAGGGAACTTTGCGCTGATCGAGGGAGTAACGGATCCATCCGATGGAGTCGGTGTCGGCCCAGGGCACCCAGAGGCCGATGCGCGGAGCTTGCGCCGCGTGATGCGGAACGTCGGGCGCGGCAGAGACTTGAGTGAAATTGAGGCCGAGTTCGGCGGAGGTGGAATGAATCGCTTCCGACAGTCCGGCTTGCGGAGGAAGGATCCACGATCCGGCGGGGAATTTGTCGCCGTGTGCGTCGAAGTCGCGTTCGGCGATTTGGATTTGGAAGTTTGCTAGACGGTAGCGCGCGGCGAGGAACGATTCCTGGCCGGTGTCTTTTAGTAGATAGACCGGACCGCTTCCGTTTATCTGGCCGGCAGGGTGGGGCGGTTCGTTGAGCCGAGTTAGCGCTACGTTGCGAATGGACGCATCGGCGGTGGGCGCGGCCTGCAGGTGGTAGTGGGCGGGCAACTCCCATGAAACGTCGTCGTAGGGAGCTTCTCCGTCTTTGGGGTAGTGTTGCGGGGTGAGCAAATCGACGGCGTAGTTGCGGTACGGCTGATCGAGGCGAACGACGTACGTACCAGCGGGGAAGCTACCGTCTTTTAACTGAATTGACGATTGGGCCTGCGAGACTTCGATGTGCTGGGCGATTAGGCGTCCGACCATCTGAGCGACGCGCGCCGGATCGCCTTGATCCGCGGGAATGAGAAAAGCGTAGGGCGGCTGCGTTAGGCCCTTCTGCCAGGAATCCCAGGACTTCTTGTAGAAGTTGCGCAGCATCTGCTTGGGATTCTCCGGCGGCGTCATCGAGTGCCGCAAGCGCGCCGGTCTCCTGATAATTGAGATTGTCGCGAGCGGACCAGGTGACGACTCGCGGCGGAGGAACGGGCCGGTACCATTCCGCAGTGGTCGCGGATTGCGCGATGGCGCGGGTCTCGGTTTCGGCACTCCCGTTGCCGAAGGTTTCATAGCCGCGTCCGATGCTGTTGTGATTCATGGCGACGGAATCGAGATAGAGATGGGCGAAGGCTTCGCCGAAATTCCACGTCGAGACGCCGGGCATGCCCATGGCGGTGAGCGCCTGCACCTCATGAAAGCTAAGCTCGAGAAATTCGGTGTAAGTGATGGGATCGATGTTTGGGTTGTAGGGGCCGGTGCCGTTCCAGGTCATCATGAAGGGCATGCCTTCATGCAGATCGTGGACGACGGTGGGGTGCCACTCGTGAAACATGCGATGAACGGCCTTGGTGGTTTCATGCGTCTGCTGGTGAGTGTCGCGATTGATATCGACGAATGTGTACTTCGACCAGTAGGGAGGCGATTGGCGGGGCAGAGAGGCGCGATCGGTCTTACCTTTGAGATAGCGGTAGAACCAGTCGACCATCTTGTCGCGGCCGTCGGGATTTGAAATGGGATTGATCAGAACGATGATGTGTTCGCGGATCCGTTGAATCATGGGCTGCTCGGAGACGGCCAGACGGTATGCCAACTCCATCATGGCCTCGGTGGATCCGGTTTCGTCGGAGTGCAGGGCGGCGTTGAAGTAATAAATCGGACGGGAGCTGGAGATGAGTTTTTCGGCGGCATCGGCGTCGGTGGTGCGCGGATCGGCCAGGGCCGCAGTGGCTGCCTTGAGGCGATCGAGGTCGCGAATACCGGCCTCGTCGGCGATGGCGAGCATGATGATGTCGCGTCCCTCTTCACTGCGGCCGATGGTGAAGACGCGGACGCGAGGAGTCGCCGCGGCGAGAGCTCGCGCGTAGGAGTAGGTCTTTTCTGTGCCTAGTAATTCTCCCGGGGCACCCATGATCCGGCCGAAGAATTTCTCGGGCGAGGGGACGGTTGCGGATTGGGGAATGTAGGCGACCCAGGGAGAGACATAATGGGGATCGGTGGTGGCAGCCGCGATGGCCTCGGACGATCCCGGCTCAGGGGTGTCGGGATTTTGCGCTGCTGCCGATGTGGCAAAGAATGCGAAGGCTGCGAACAGAGACAGTCGAACGAATACGACTCGCAACATAGAGTCCCCCTGGGTTTCATCGAGGCGATTGTCGAGGTGAAGATCGAGGCGAAGTTTACCATGCGTGGACGGGGCGGCTGCGCGGGCCATTTGCCGGGTTCTCTACCAGCCGCTAAACTTGATGGTCCGGAGTATTCCTATGTTAGTGGTCATGCAGGCGCAGGCGAGCGAAGAACAGATTCGCGCGGTTTGCCAAAAAGTTGAAGCGCTCGGATATCGAGCGCATTCCATGCCGGGCGCGCAACGCACCGCTATCGGCATCACGGGTAACCAGGGCGAAGTGGAGGCGGGCTCGCTGGAAGAAATGCCCGGCGTGCAGGAAGTTATCCGCGTTACCAAGCCTTATAAGCTGGTGAGTCGCGACACGAAGCCTGACAACACGGTGGTCAAGTTTAGCGGTTCGACCGCGACGATCGGGGGCAGGGATCTCGCGATCATTGCCGGTCCGTGTGGGATTGAAACACGGGATCAGGCTTTTACCATCGCCGAGCGAGTCGCGCGCGCGGGGGCACAGTTCTTCCGCGGAGGGGCTTACAAGCCGCGTACTTCTCCTTATTCTTTTCAGGGGTTGGGAGAAGAAGGACTCAAGATTATGGCGGAGATCCGCGAACGCTTCGGGCTGTTGATTGTGACCGAGGCTGTGGACTATGAATCGCTGGCGTTGGTGGATCAGTATGCCGACGTGATTCAGATCGGCGCCCGGAACATGCAGAATTTTTCGCTGCTCAAGCGTGCGGGACGAGCGCGCAAGCCGGTTCTGCTGAAGCGCGGTCTCTCGGCGACGCTAGAAGAATTTCTGATGGCGGCCGAGTACATCATGAGCGAAGGGAACTACAACGTCGTGCTCTGCGAGCGGGGAGTGCGGACCTTCGCGGATCACACGCGCAACACGCTGGATCTCAGCGTAGTTCCGGCTGTCCAGCGGTTGAGCCATTTGCCGATTGTCGTCGATCCCAGTCACGGTACGGGCAAGCGGAATAAAGTGACGCCGCTTTCGCGCGCGGCGGTAGCGGTGGGAGCCGACGGGTTGATCGTGGAAGTGCATCACGATCCGGATCGGGCGTTGTCGGATGGAATGCAGTCGCTGTATCCAGATCAATTCGACACGCTGATGGAGCAGGTACGGCAGATTGGGGCGGTGCTGGGGCGCACCGTTCCTAAGTCGGCCAAGGTCCTGGCTGAGGCCACCAGTTCCGCGGACTAAGATTTGCGCAAAATACTCTTCATCGCTGTGCTCGTCCCGCTGGTACTGGCCGCTGGCTGGTACTACTTTCACGAGCGCACGCTTCCGGGATACGGTCCGCTCTACCGCGAGTACGCCTACATTTCAAACGGGAAGAGCAACACGGTTACCGTGGTCGACCTGCGGAGTTTTCGTCCGGTGCGGACGTTGCAGGTTGGGTCGGATCCGACCGGCGTCACGGCCAATCCGAAACGCAATGAAGTTTATGTGGTGAACACTGGCTCGTCGAACGTCAGCGTGATCGATGCCGAGCTGAATAAAGTTGTGGCTACGATTGGCGTGTACGGACGACCGTATTTTATCGATGTTTCGCCGGATGGGCACCGGGCTTACGTTGCGAATTCCGGGTCCGACAATGTTTCGGTTCTCGATCTGGATCGCCGGGTGGTCGCCGCGACGTTGCGCGTGGGAGCGAGTCCTGGCTTAGCGCGGGTCACGCCCGATGGATCGACGGTGGTGGTTACCAATCGCGCCGACAATTCGGTCTCTATTATCGATACGGCGCGGCTGGCGGTTCGCTCGGCGATCAATATTTGTATTCATCCGGAAGACATCGCGATTCTTCCCGATTCTTCGAAAGCTTTCATCTCTTGTTCGGGATCGGGGCAGGTCGCCAGTATTGCGCTTAAGAATGAAAAACCGAGTGAGGCCGACAAGGGGGATCAGAACGACAAACTGCTGGCGCTGCTCGATGTTGGGCAATCTCCAGTGAGCCTGGCGCTGAAGCCGGACGGTGGGGAACTGGCGGCCTTCAACTTCCAAGCGGGAACGATCTCGATTATTGAAACGACGGGAAACGAAGTATCGGGCAGCTACCTGATTGGCGATCAGCCTACGAGGGGAGTGATTTCACTCGACAACTCGCGTTTATACGTGTCGAATTTCGGATCGAATAATATTGCCGTCTACGATATCGACTTAGGTAAGGTCATTGCTTATCTTCCGGTGGGCACGCATCCGGATGGGCTGGCGCTCTCGCAAAATCAAAATTATTTGTTGGTGCTCGACTCGGGTTCGGGGGATCTTGCGGTGATCCAAAAACGGCAGCCGCAGAAGAAATTTGAGCCGTCGGAGTATTCTTTGCTGACGATCATTCCGGTCGGCATGCAGCCAAACCAGATTGTGGTTAAGTCGTTCCGGGCAACAAAATTGGCGGACGCGCGCTAGCCCGTCCGCCAGGCGCGAAGTCTGCTCCGTATTTGCCGATCGTCCATCTCCAAGACACCAATTTGGATATCGCGAAAAGCTGCTGGATGATGAGGTTTAACCGGATATTCGGTTTATGGCATCCAAAGTAGGCCGAATTGCTTTTTCGTTGGGCTGGGAGACAGAAAACAAAATGATTGATGAGAAGGTCGTAAAGCAGATGCTCGAAGAGGTTTTTTCCTCTGTGGAGGACGTCGAGGCACAAAGCGCGGCGGTCCTGCAGTTTTTGAAGGACAAGGGGATGGCAAACGAGAAGGAAATGGCTCCTTATCTCGAGCAGGCCAAGGCGTCGAGTGGAGTTCGTTGGGTCGCGATCCGGGCGAGAGTCGATTACCTACTTTCTTCCATGATCAAGAACGAAGAGGAGGAAGCTTCCGCGGGTGCGACTAGCAAAGGCCCAAGCAAGGATGCCGAAACGGATGGATCGCAGGACGCTGACTCGCCTAAAGCTAACGACAAGAACACGAACATCGATGCTCCAGGTGATACGCAAAAGAATGAGGCGCAAGCGAACGGGCAAAAGAAAGAACCAGGAGAAGGCCAGAGATCGGAGCATGCAAATAAGGATCATGCAGCTTAAGCCCGGCCTCCTCTAGCTAATCTTGCTGCCTCGTGGCGCTTGGCAGGCCTCATCCCAACGAAACCTGCGCGGACCGCTTACTGAGAATTCCCCGAGGCTTGATTTTGAGCGGCGGGTGACGATAGATTCCCAATCACGTCTCCCGAGACGATCATTTCCACGCGGCGATTTAGTTGGCGGCCTGCGGCCGTAGTGTTGTCGGCTACGGGATCGGCTTTGCCCATGCCGCGCGCAACCACGCTATTCATCCCAACCCCTGAGCTCACCAGGTAATCGCGGACGGACTCCGCGCGTTTGTCGGAAAGTGTCTGATTGTATTCGTCGCTGCCGACGGAGTCGGTGTAGCCGTCGATTTCCAGCTTGAGATCGGGGTAGGCCAGGACGATTCCCGAGATACGAGCCAAGCGCTCGCGAGCTTCGGGCTTCAGCGTGTACTTGTTGAAGTCGAATAAGACGTCCGGCATGCTGACGATGAGGCCTTTGGCCGTGTCACGCGTTTGCAGCACTTGATTCAGCTGCGCCAACAGGCGGGCGCGCATTTCTTCTTTCTGGCGGATTGCTTCCTGCCGCTGCTGGTCGGCCTGACTCGCGGCTTGCAGAGCGGCTTGGGTTGCGGCTTGTGCCTGCTGCTGCTGAGCTAAAGCTTCGGCTTGTTGGCGACGAGCTTCCGCTTCGGCCTGTTCTGCTTGGGCGCGACGGCGAGCGTCTTCGTCGGCCTGGGCCTGGGCCTGGGCCGCTTGCTGCTGAGCCTGCGCGGCTTGCTGCTGAGCCTGCGCCGCGTCAGCCTCCGCTTTGGCCTGAGCTTCTTCGTGGGCGCGGCGGTCGGCATCGATTTTGGCTTGTTGCTTGCGGCGCAGTGTTAACACGCGCGCATCTTCAGCCATCTGGGTAGCGCCGCGGGCCGCGGTACCGATCGGAGTTCGACCTTGCTTGCGCTGATAGTAGTCTTCGGCGCGCTGCAGCATGTCTTCGGCTTTCGTCAGGCTGTCGGGGGCGTACTGCTGTGCTCCTGCGGCTTTTGCGATCACGACTGCATTGCGTGCTTCCAGAAGATCGAGGGGAACTTTGATGCTTGCCTGGCTGGAGGGCAATTGATCTCCGGGGATGTCGATGGTGTACTGTCCGCCTTCGAGAACGTCGAACTTCGCATCGATGGGCTCTTCGAATCCTTTTGTGCCAGAGCGAACGATATTCTCGGCGACGACTTTGTTGCTGGGGTAGGTCACAGCGTAGTAGGGTTCGGCGGTAATGATCATTCCGAAAGCCTGCAGGTCGGTCGTGACGTTGATCTTGTCTTTGCCGTTTTCCCCGGGGAGGATTTCGCCCAGATTGACGGCGCGACCCTCGGGAGTAATCGCCCATAAAACGTAGGTGAGGAACTGTCCACCGAACCGGTTTGCCGGTAACAGGTGGTTGAGTTCAAGCTCGATGGCGAGCCGGCCACCTTTTCCTTCAACCTTGGCGTGGCCGCCGATGTCGGGCATCAGGTCGGTGCCTCTGAAACTGACCTCGGTTGAGCCGCCGCGGTTGCGGTAATTAACCGCCTTCGTTGTCCGTTCACTCACCGTGACGCGGAAGACGGGCATGTCGTTTTGCTGGGTGTTCTGGTTCATCTCCTGCGGAGCGTTGTCCTGGCTCGCATTCGGAACCTGCGCCGGATGCTCGTTCGTTGGATACATCGGCGGAGACTGCGAAAACGATGCTCCAGACAGTCCCAATTCCAAGATGATCAAGAAAAGAGCGCTAGTTCCAAGGGTCTTCATGAGGGCAACCTCCAGCAAGAATGTTCGTGGTGCCGAGAGTCAACCGGCGTAATTTAGCGCGCAACGATTGAGCGCTGTTTTTGGCTAAGCATTCATTTTCCACGTTAGCAGTGCGCTTGCCCGCTTATCAATACAGCGCATCGGGTAGAGATGCGGTGAGAATGGGCAGATCGCTTAGGGGATAGGGATGGTTAATTAACAGAAAACTTTGAGTCTAAACGTTGGCGCGAATGAAGACGGCTAGCGCATCACAAGATCGGAATATTCCGGATGACTGAGCAAATAGGCGGCGACAAAGGGGCAAACAACATCGACACGCATGTGACGCTCACGAGCCCAGTCTAGTGCAGTCTTCGCCAGAGTCGATGCGACGCCAGTTCCACGCAGCGATTGCGGTATCTCGCTGTGAAGAAGTTCAAGAATATCGCGGGCGATGGTGTACTCCAGATAAGCGACTTGGCCGTCGCGCTCGAGTTCAAAACGGCCGTTGGTGACTATTTCTGGAGCGCGGTTGTTGCTTCCGAAAAATCGCATGGCGACTGATTGGATATCCCGAGATTGAGACGAGATTCTATCCGACGCAGAAATTGCGGGCAAACTTGCGATTTTCCTGGCCATGGCGCGACCAATCTGGGCACGACCGAGAGTCGTGCCCTTTGCTGAACCCTCGACTTATTTGCCGGCGCTCACGAAGGCTCCGGTGGTCGCATTGATCACACCGATACCTTTGCGGTCATGTTCGCTGGTGCCGTAAATGACATACCAGACAGGCACGTTCCGTGTGCGGTCTTTGAGCAGAACGTAGGTGACAGGTTGCTGGGCGTCTTTCTTGATGATGCCTTCGCCGCCGTGTTGTTGCGCAATCTCGAAGGCTTTGTCGGTGTCGGTCTTCACTAACAGCGGCAAGAAGACGAGACTCGCGGCATCGGCGTTGTAGGGGCCATCACTTCCCTCGGTCGAAGTGCCGAACGGCGGAGCGTCGGAGCGTCGACTGCCGGAGCAAACGATGGTTTTCACGGCGCGACGACTGGGCGAAGCGAAGTAGCCTCTCCAGATGGTGGCTTTTCCGTTTTGGCCGGTGGCTTCGGGAGTCAACACGGCTTCTAAACGGGCAGGCTGCGCATCGGGCGCCCACTTCATGGCGAGACCGATCATGTGATTGAAAGCCTCGACGCCGGTGTAGAGAACGGGTTGCTTAACTTCGGGCTGCGCGGCGGCGGCTGGTTGGTTGGAACTATCTGCCGGCTTGTTATCGGATGAACTGCACCCCATCATCAGCACGGTGATACTGACAACACTGCTTAGAGCGAAGCGACATAGCTTCATAAGCTGCTCCTCTGTTGCTGTTCTTTCGAGACGTCGTGGCCTCGAAAAGTTCGGGTACTTTCTTCGTCTGCTTCTGGTTACTGAGCGCCAGCAAACTGGCGGCAACATATTGTTCGAAAGACCCGTTGCCGGTCAAGATGAAATCATAGCCAGGCAGCGTATGTTCTCGCAGACAAGTGTAAGTACGGTCTCGGAGTGTAGCGCAAAATAAAGGGTTGGTCTGTGACGGGTGAACATGGGAATGTTCGCCGTGACGCGGGGTGGCAAGTGAAGAAAACCAGGATAAATCGGGGCGGGCGGTTGGTCCCGTCTTTAACGAATGACAGGTCGGAAATGTTCGAGGATCGCTTGCGCCTGCGCCCTGGTTACGACAGCCGATAAGGCGGCTACGTCAGCTTGCTTGACGGCTTGGAGGCTGCCGAAATGTTCCAAGAGACGGCGCGTGGTGGATTCGCCGATTCCTGGGATCTCTCGTAATTCCGTGGCACGATCGCGGATCTGGCGGCGTTTGCGGTGAAAGGTTACTGCGAAACGATGGGCCTCGTCTCTTATCTGCTGCACCAGATGCAATACTGGAGAATGATGATCGAGAACTACGGGATCGTCTTCTTGTCCGTAGACGTAGATGATTTCTTCGCGCTTGGCGATCGCGGCGAGCGGCTGATTGATGATCTCGAGCGCTTCGAGCGCCTGGGCTGCGGCATGGAGTTGGCCGAGACCTCCGTCGATGAGGACGAGGCTGGGCATGGGCTTTTTTTCTTCGCAAAGGCGCTTGTAGCGACGCGTGACCACCTCTCTCATGGAAGCGAAATCGTCGACTCCAGTGACGGTCTTGATGATGAATTTGCGGTAGTCCGACTTCTTGATCTTGCCGTCTTCCCAGACCACCATGGAGGCGACGGTCTCCGCTCCTTGGATGTGGCTGATGTCGAAGCATTCGATTCGCTTTGGGCGGTCGGGCAGGCCGAGAGCGTCTTGCAGAGCTTCTTGAATGGCGCGGGCATTTGGCTTCAGGATGCGGAAGCGCTGATCGTAGGATTGCTTCGCATTGTTGCCGGCGAGATCGATGAGTTCGCGTTTGTCTCCGCGTTGCGGGACGGTGATGTGGACGCGAGAGAGCCGGCCGCCCTCGCCAGCGAGTTGCTCGCTGAGCGCTTCTTCCAGTTCTTCACGATCCTCGAAGTCGACAGGGACATAGATGTTGCGTGGGACGTAGGGTTGGCCGAGGTAGAGCTGTTTGAGGAGGGAGGAGAAAAATTCAGCGGGCTGGAAAGATTCGGTAGCGGGACCGACGATTTGGCCCGCTATAACTTCCGTGTCGGGAGATACGGCGGCGTCGAATTGCTCGTGTTGACTGGCGGGGATACTGCTCGAACCATTTGCCGGATCTTCTTCAAGTTCTTCAACCTGCTCGCTTGGTTCGCTGGGAGGGACGAATGCGTTTGTCCCTAGGTTCGTTGTGCCGAAGTCTGGCAGGTCTTCCCAGAAAAATTCGCGGCGATCTAAGACTTTTCCGGCGCGCATGTGGAAGAGGTTGACGGCAAGCATCTGGTTCTCGAAGTGATATCCGAAGACGTCGGCGTCATCGCCTTCGACGGTGGCGATGCGCTGTTTTTCCTGGAGTTGCTCAACCGTCGAGATGAGGTCGCGATAGCGGGCGGCACGCTCGAACTCCTGCGACTCGGCGGTTTCGGCCATGCGTTCGCGCAGAGACTTGATGAGGTCTGTGGGACGGCCTTCGAGGAAGAGCTTTACATCGCGCACGGCTTCTGCGTAGATCTCCGGCGTGGTTAATCCGGCGACGCAAGGGCCGAGGCAGCGCTTGATATAGAACTGGAGGCACGGGCGCGGGTGGTTCCGCGTCAGATCGACCTTGCAGGAGGGAATCATGAAGTGGCGGTGGATCAGGTCGACGATGCGATAGGCGAGATTGGCAGGGAAGTAGGGTCCGTAATAGGCGCTGCCGTCTTTTCGGAGGCGTCGGGTTACGTAGACGCGCGGATAGCGCTCGCCGAGAGTGAGCTTCACGTAGGGATAAGTTTTGTCGTCGCGCAGAAGAATATTGAAGCGGGGTTTCTTCTGCTTAATGAGGTGGTTCTCGAGGGCGAGGGCTTCTTTGTTGTTGGCGACGACGATGTAGTCGACGTCGACGGCTTCGCGGACGAGCGTGCCGGTCTTGGCGTCTTCCCAGCGACCTTCGTGGAAGTAGGACGAAACGCGGGAGCGCAGATTCTTGGCTTTGCCAACGTAGATGACCTCGCCTTCGGCGTTCTTGTAGAGGTAGACGCCAGGGGACGTAGGGATGGAGCGGATTTTCTGGGCGAGATCCATGGCGAAGCTTCTTAAGTCTATGATAGGGCCTGAGGCACGCCGGATTCAGCCCGTTGGCGAAGCGGAAGTGTCGGGCCGGATATTTCTCGGACATGAAGAGCCGAGTGAATAGTGAAACCGCCTGTTCTTCGCCAACGCTCCGACTGCTGTAGAATTTCGGCGCAATGACTTCCAACAACCAAACCTTTCAGCCAAATGGACCTGCATCGAGTGAAGCTATTGCATCCCTGAAAGCAGCGTTGCCGAAGCCCTTGCCCGAGGGCTACGTGGCTTTCCTCCAACGCGCAAATGGGGGCGAAGGCCTCTTCGGTGAACAATACGTGCGGCTGTGTAGGGCTGAGGAACTCATCGAGGTGAATCGCGGCTACAACGTTACCGAGTTCTTCCCCAACCTGTTTCTGATTGGAACGGATGGCGGCGGAGAGGGTTACGCCATTGATGTTTCTGGCAATGACACATCCGTGTTCGAGGTTCCGTTCATAGGAATGCCAAGCGATGCGAGCATCATTGCCAGTTCGTTCGAGTCGTTCGCAACCGCACTCGGTCAACGAGTGTAATCGCTGTTAACAGCAATTGGGTTTCAACTTATAATCTTCCCGATGCTCTCGCAGATTAGCGCCGGTGTTGTTCCCTTCAATCACGCGAGCGATTGGCAGGACCCATGTCTCACGCGAAAGCACATCTCGTTCCCGCGCCTCGCGGTTTTTACACTGTTGTTCCTCGCCGTCATCGGAGGTGGGATTTTTCTGGCTCTGATGGAGTATCGGCCCTACGGAATCCAACTCACCTCAATGGTGATCTATACGGCTGCCGTCGCTCTCTACACCTTTAGCCGCAATCGTAATGGCGCCCAGCCGTTCCTGCTTTCTTGTCCCGTTGTCCGTCGCCAGTTTTCCCGCCTTATCCGCCGCCATCTGGGCTTTCTTGTTGCCCTCTTCATAGCTCAGACAACGGCCCTCAACCTTCGCCCGAATCTGCCCGCGCCTTGGGTAACAGCAAGCAGCAGGGACGCATCCCCATTTACCCTCATCTTGGGCGTGTTCTGCCTCTGCCTCGCAATCGCGGAAACCCTGACCAATCGTTCACTTCTCGATCGCGCCCATTCTATCGACCCAAACTGAGGTAACCCGATAGTTGGCGTAACATCGCCTTTACGCAAACTACTGCTCGAAAGCGAACTACGGGTCCCTCGCTCCGCTCGGGATGGCAATTCAACTGATTCTTAGAATCCTCCGATAAGGCTTAAGATCGAGCCTGAGACGCAGAAGGATTCAGGGCGATGGCGACGAAGAAGAAAAGCTCCATTCCAAAATTCATGAAGTACGCAGGCTCGATACGGGGGCCGGCGGATTTGTCGTCGCGGCGAGGTTTTGAAACCGGACCTAACGGTGAGGGCCGAAAACCGCCAGTTCAGCAGAAGAAGCGGGAGAAGAAGGAGACGCGGCAAGCCAAGCGGTAGCCGAGTTTCACTCGGCTTGGACGGGCGAGGACGCCCGTCCCCACACGAACTTCTATGCGCTCCAGCCTTTTACGAATTCCACCAAACTGCGGAGGGCGATTCCGGTGGGGCCTTTGGCGATCCAGGGTTTGTTGTCTTCCATCCAGGCGGTGCCGGCGATATCGAGGTGAATCCACGGTGTGTCTTCGGAGAACTCTTTGAGGAACATGGCGGCGAAGATGGCGCCTCCATAGCGAGCACCGGCATTGGTCATGTCGGCGATGTTCGATTTGAGCAGTTCTTTGTATTCGTCGTCGAGGGGCAGACGCCACATTTTTTCGCCAGCCAGTTTGTTGGCTTTCTCAAAGCGCTCGAACATGTCGTCGGTGCTGGCGAAGATTCCGGCGTTGACGTAGCCGAGAGCGACGACGACGGCGCCGGTGAGAGTGGCAGCATCGACGAGATGCGTGCATCCGAGTTGACGGGCGTAGGCCAAGCCGTCGGCTAGGATGAGGCGGCCTTCGGCGTCGGTGTTGATGATTTCGATGGATTTGCCGGACATGGCGATCTGGACGTCTCCGGGCTTTTGCGCTTTGCCGGAGGGCATGTTCTCGGTGGCCAGGATAATCGCGGTCACTTTCACCTTGGGCTTGAGCAGGGCGATGGCGCGCATTACGCCAATCATCGTGGCCGCTCCGGCCATGTCGTACTTCATTTTCTCCATGCCGTCGGCGGGCTTGATGGAAATGCCTCCGGTATCAAAGGTGACGCCTTTGCCGACGAGACCCAGGTGCACATCTTTCGGCGCGCCCTGCGGTTCATAGCGGAGAACGATCAGCGCGGGTGGCTCGTCGGAGCCTTGGGAGACGCCCCAAAACGCTCCCATCTTGAGCTGGCGAATCTTGTCACCGTCCATGACTTCGCATTTCAGGCCAACATCGGCAGCCATCTTCTTGGCGCGCTCGGCGAGGATGGTCGGCGTCATGCGGTTCGACGGTTCGTTGATGAGGTCACGGGCGAAATTCTGAGATTCGGCGACGACGCGTCCGGCTTGCAGAGCGCCTTCGAGGGCTTTGGGATCGCCGGATTTTTCGGGAATCACGATGGTGAGGGTTTCGATCTTTTCTTTGTCTTTCTCTTTGCGGTCGCTCTTGTAGTAGCCGGGATCGAACTCTCCGACGAAGGCGCCTTCGATGATGGCGCGAACGGCGTCGGCTGGGGGGATTCCATTCTCGGGAAGAACGAGGGCGAAGCTATGGATGTTCTTTCCCTTCAGAGTGCGGACGGCTGCGCCTGCCAACTTGCGCAATTCGGCTGCGGTGAAGGTCTTGGCTTTGCCTCCGCCTAAGAGAAGCAAGCGCTTGGCTTTCAATCCCGGAGGATTGTGGAGGAGCGTCGACTCGAAGAGCTTGGCGGAGACTTCACCGCTGGAGATGACCTCCTTAGAGGCATCGCGCACGGCTGCGTCGGAGGACTCGACTACGGCGGATGGGCTGTCTTTCTCGCCTTTGTCTTTTTTGCTTTGATCTTTCTCGCTTTGATCTTTTTCGCTTTGATCAAGAGCGACTACGACCAGGCAATCCGTTTCCAGCTGCGAGGGTTTGGAGGAGGATAAGTTTGTCTTCATGATTGCGTTTCATCAGTATCCACGCTGGGAGGGGAAACGTGCAACTGTGGAGGGGAGGCCAACTCAAGTCAAAGCATTTACCACGGAGGACACTGAGGTACACGAAGGAAAAACCTTCTCAGTTCAGTGTTCCTGTGCCGGTTAGGGGGGCTGCTGCTGCGCCTCCACCACCGTTATTGGCGATGTTTAGTTTCCCGTTGCGCGCGCCTTTCTTGATGGGATCGAAGGTGATGTTGAGCGAGCAACTGGTTTGGGCGGGGAGCGGGCTTACGCAGGTGTTGTTGGAGATGGAGTAGTCCGTGGGCGTGATGGTGACAGCGGTGAGATTGACTGCGGCCGCGCTTACGTTCGAGACGGTGATGGTTTGCGGCGGGGTGGGCTGTCCGACGGGTTCAGAGCCGAAGGGGAGCGATGTCGGAGACAGCGCGAGCGATGTTCCGGTGCCCGTCAAGGCGACTTTTTGGGGATTATTGGGGGCGTTGTCGGTGAGTTGGAGAGTGCCGGTTTGGCTGTTCTTTACGGTGGGAGTGAAGGCCAGTGTCAAGGAACAATTGTTGCCGGCGGGGAGTTGAGTTCCGCAGGCGTTGTTCTGTACGGCGAAGTTGCCGAGGACGGTGATCTGGTCGATGTTCAGAGTCGCTGTGCCCGTATTGGTGAGAGTCACGGAGGCGGTTGAAGTTTGGCCAATCGGCGCTTTCGGAAAGATCAACTTGGCGGGAGATAGAACGGCGGTGGCGCCAGATCCAGCGCCGCAATTCGGAAAACTCAGGTTGGCGATACGAGTGTTCCAGTTGAAGCTGCCGTCGGCTTGGATGTACTCCTGCGTGTACCAGAAGGTGCAGTCGTCGACGGGATCGACGGTCATGGAGCTGTAATCTCCCCAGCGGTTTTGACCGCCGGTTTGGGAGCCGCCGCCGCTGACGATCAATTGCTCGCCTTCCATCGTACCTGCGGGGTCGGAGGCGGTGCGTCCTGTGAAGAAGACCGATGGATACACGGAAGCACTGGATTCGCTGTAGCCGATCGCGATGTCGCTCGACTGATCCATCGCGATGCTGCCCATCCAGCGGGTGTTGGAGTCCTGATTAAAGGTTCCTTGCTGAAAGATCGCGGGAGTTCCGTTGGGATCGTGAATCTCGTACCAGCGTAATCCACTACTAATCGAATGGTTGAAGGTTAGGGCTTCAACTCCGGTGGGAAACTGGCGATAGGCGAGACGGTACATCGGGCGGTCGCCGAGAGCGTCGAGTTTCTGCGTGGTTCCGGGTTGTACGACACAGGAGCGGAAGCAGCGCGCCGTGAAGTTGGCCACCGGAAGGGTCGTAGGTCCGGTGAAAGTGGAGTTGGTGGGAGTGGTGAAGTCGACGTGGAATTTCCACAACTCGACGACATTCTTGGCGAAGGTGGCGAAGAATGCGGGCTCTCCGGCGGCAGGCTGGATGGTGCCGTCCATATCGGAGGGGAGCATGGTGGCGTAAGTGTTGGGCTGCTGAAAACAGATGATGGATGCCGAGTTCCCAGCGAGCATCGAATTTCGGTCGAGGGCGCAGGCGTCAGGTCCGACGAAGTAGCCGTTGTCGAAGGTGTTAAACGACATGTAATAGGCGTCGGGCCAGACGCCAAGCTTGGGGTAGTCACCGTAGTCGGTGTTGCCGAAGGAGAAGGAGTAGCGGTTGTAAGTTCCGGTGGCGTCGCTCGTGGCGGAGACCGCCACGCATTGCAGGTAAGGAAGAGTGCTGATCGAGAATTGGGTAAGGATCCAGCGATTGGCAATTTTGTCGTACTGGACGATGGGATCGCCGTCGTTGTTGGCCTCGCAGCCTCCGCCGAAACCTTGCCAGAGCGCGTTGCCTTCGGTGGGTCCGGCGAGAAGAGCGCCTGTGACTTTATCGAAGACGGCGAATTCGGCGTTAACCCATTGCACGTATTGCGTCGCGCCGACCGCTCCGTTGGTGTCGGGAGGCGAGTATTCGAGGAGAAATCCGTATTGTCCCTGGCCGAGGCCGTCGATATTGAGGCCGAGTTCGGCGGCTACTGGAGCGAGGACTTTTTGCTGGAGGGCCACGTCAGGCTCTTGATATTCGGGTGCGTTGTCAGGAGGCGCGGTGGGCAGAATCTTTAGAATGCGAGGCGTAAAGCGGTGCGGGGAAGCGGGTGTTCGTGCGTCCAGTTCTGCGAGCGGGGCGGAGACATCGTGCTTGACTTCGGGGATGACGCGAACGGAGCTTGCGTGTTGAGCGAGAGCGGGGATCGCTAAGAGCAGTGGAGTCGCGATGGCAAGCGTCGCGGCAAGGCGTTTTGTGAGAGTGCGTGTCATGTTCCGAGTGAAGGATTAGCGTCGCGGGGAGGGTGACGAATTTCGGTAGTATACCTGTTTCTTGAATGGAATTATCGAGCGTTTTTGTGGGATCCAGTTCGGGTGGTGCAGGTTCGGTTCCACTCGGTAAGCGGAGTAATCGACACGACGGGGTCGTCGGTCGCGTGGAGGTTGCAGACGCTTGCACAGATTGGGATGGATTATGGCTAGGGTGCCGTTGCGGAGATGCTCAAAACTTCACCCCCCCTCCCCTCCCTCCCCCCGATCTTTTAGAATCAAGAATTTAGGGAAAGTACGCCTCTCAGATCTTTGACTTTAAAGGAGTTATTCGTAAAATATTGCGGAATAAGGCTTTAGCGGTCAGCCGTCAGCCATCAGCCATCAGGAAATTCAAGTTCAGGGGATGCCTGCGGCATCCTTTGCTCTGGGGTGGCTTGGATTGTCAAAGAAGCGGCTTGGAGGGCCGGAGTTGGATCCGTCCTGGGACGGAGACACAATATATGATTTTCGCCGATTCGAGCGGGGAAGTCTGTGATTGAACGCACGCGGGTTGGTGATGAAAAAAAGTGAAGTGCGGTTTGAGAGGCTGCGAGAGATTGGTTCATGTTTGATTGCGGAAAACGATCGCCGGCACCCTACTCACGCGAAAAAGGTGCGATACGTCTGATGGGCAGATGCGACTCCGGGCAGGCTCTAACGCCGCAAAAGGCGCGACGTTAGGATGGGGCAGCCGGCATTGTCACCTCGGCGGCTAAAGCCGGCACTGAAAACTAGCTAGTTATCGCAGCGGTGAACCGCTGCGCCACCCAAAAGCGAAGGCCAAGAGCGGTGAAGCGCTGCGCCACCCAAAAGCGAAGGCCAAGAGCGGTGAAGCCCTGCGCCGCCCAAAAGGCGAAGGCCAAGAGCGGTGAAGCCCTGCGCCACCCAAAAGCGAAGGCCAAGAGCGGTGACGAGCTGCGCCGCCCAAAAGGCGAAGGCCAAGAGCGGTGAAGCGCTGCGCCACCCAAAAGCGAAGGCCAAGAGCGGTGAAGCGCTGCGCCACCCAAAAGCGAAGGCCAAGAGTGGTGAAGCGCTGCGCCACCCAAAAGGCGAAGGCCAAGAGCGGTGAAGCGCTGCGCCACCCAAAAGCGAAGGCCAAGAGCGGTGAAGCGCTGCGCCACCCAAAAGCGAAGGCCAAGAGCGGTGAACCGCTGCGCCACCCAAAAGCGAAGGCCAAGAGCGGTGAAGCCCTGCGCCACCCAAAAGTGAAGGCCAAGAGCGGTGAAGCGCTGCGCCACCCAAAAGGCGAAGGCCAAGAGCGGTGACGAGCTGCGCCACCCAAAAGGCAAAGGCCAAGAGCGGTGATCCGCTGCATCCTCTATCGGAATTGCCGGATGGGAATCTATGGCGGTCGGTCAGGCTTGTTTTCGGGCGCGGGAGACGGCGTCGCGGGCTTCTTTGTCGGCGGTGCGGCGGCGCTCGGTTTCGCGTTTATCCCAGAGCTGTTTGCCTTTGGCCAAGGCGAGTTCGACTTTGATTTTTCCGTTCTTGAAGTACATACGGGTCGGGATCAGGGTGAGGCCTTTTTGTTGGGTTTTGCCGATGAGCTTGCGGATTTCTTCTTTGTGAATCAGCAATTTTCGGGTGCGCAGGGCGGCATGGTTGGCGGAGTTGCCGTGGTCGTACGGTCCGATGTGGCAGTTGAGGAGCCAGAGTTCTCCGTCTTTGATGAGGCCGTAGGCGTCTTTGAGGTTGGTGGATCCGGCACGTACGGATTTGACCTCGGTTCCGGCGAGTACGACTCCCGCTTCGAATTTTTCTAGCAAGAAGTAGTTGTGGCTGGCGTTCCTGTTTACAGCGGCGTCTTTTTCTCCCGAGGCGGTGGGCTGTCTGCGCGGATTTTTCTCGCGGTTGGGTTGTGTCTGGTGAGTGGTCTGCTTGGCCATCGCTGTGGGACCTAAGGATGAAAGTAACACAAGGTCTTAGGTCTCAGGTCTCTGGTCTCTGGAATTGCGAGGACTGTGGAACGGCATGGCTCCCGGGTTTTTCCTGAGACCTTGGGCCTGAGAGCTGACACCTGGGTTCCCGTTCTTTGGGTCAGGTACTAATGAGTGTAAACACCGACGTACCAAGCACATGGGAAGGCTACTGATGCGATGCTATAATCCGAGTTTCCGGTACTTTTTCGCGCGAAGCAGCCGCTCGGATGCCAGTTTCGTAGGGTTCTCTGGCGGTTCGATTGGTCGTGGTGGTGTGAATTCTGTGAGGACTGCTTGATGAGAAGCCTGATCCGTCCGGTTCTATTCGGATTGCTGATATTACTTGGCCTGCAAATCCCGGTCATCGCCAAGAAAGTGGACTCCGCCAAAGTGCTTTACGACAAGGGCGCGGACGCCGAGGCGCGGCAGAACTACGAATTGGCCTATGACTGCTTCAAGCAGGCCTTTAACCTGAAGCCGAAGGACTTGCGCTACCGCACGGCTTACGAGCGCACGCGCTTTTATGCGGCGGCGGCGGAAGTGCATCGCGGCCAGTTGCTGCGCGACGCCGGCAAGCTGGATGAGGCGCTTGGCGCAGTTTCAGAAAGCGCTGGAGACCGATCCTTCATCGTTCATTGCGCAGCAGGAGCTGAAGCGCACGGAGCAGATGATCAGGGAAGCATCGGGGCCGCAACCGCAGTCGGCTTTGCCACAAACCAATTCCTTGCGCAAACGGCTGGAGTCGGCGCAGGGGCCGGTGGAACTGGCTCCCATTTCGAATGTGCCGATCACGCTGAAGGTTACGGAAAAATCCAACGTGATTTACGAAACGGTGGGCAAGCTGGCGGGGATCAACGTGTTGTTTGATCCGGATTACACGCCGCGGCAGGTGCGGATCGAGTTGAACGGCGTGACTCTGGAAGACGCGCTGGAGATTATTTCGGTTGAGACTAAAACTTTCTGGCGTCCGGTGACGCCGAACACGATTTTTATCGCGCAAGATAATCCCGCGAAGCGGAAAGAGCTGGAACAAAACGTCATCAAAACTTTTTATCTTTCGAATCTTTCCCAGCCCACCGAGTTGCAGGATGTCGTGAACGCGATGCGCACGATTCTGGAAGTGAGCCGCATTCAGCAGCTGCCTTCGCAGGGAGCGATTGTGGTGCGCGGCACTCCCGACCAGGTGGCGCTGGCGCAAAAGCTGGTGGACGACCTGGATAAGGCGAAGCCCGAAGTGTTGATCGAAGTGGCGGTGATGCAGGTGAGCCACGACAGAATGCACACGCTGGGCATCAATCCTCCGACGAACCTCTCGGTGCAACTGCAAAACAATCTCAATACCTCGACGGTGTCGTCGAGCAGTTCGAGCAGCTCGAGTTCAACGTCGTCGTCTTCGACGGGACTGAGTTTGAACCAGATTGCGAATTTGAATGCGACGGATTTTCAGGTGACGATTCCGGCGGCATCGGCGTCGGCGTTGTTGAGCGACACAGACACCAAGATCATTCAAAATCCGCAGATTCGGGCGCTGGATGGCCAGAAGGCGACCTTGAAGATCGGCGATCGCGTTCCGGTGGCGACAGGATCGTTCCAGCCGGGTATCGGTGGAGTGGGTATCAATCCTCTGGTAAACACGCAGTTTCAATACCTGGACGTGGGCGTGAATATCGACATTACGCCGCGGGTACATTCGGGACGTGAAGTTTCGTTGAAGATGTCGCTGGACGTTTCGGCGGTGACTTCGTATGTGAGCATTGGCGGCATCAGCCAGCCGGTCATTGGACAGCGCAAGATTGAGCATGAGATCCGGCTGAAAGATGGGGAAGTGAATCTGTTGGGCGGCATCATGGAAGATCAGTCGACGAAGTCGTTGACGGGCATTCCGGGGTTGGCGCAGATTCCGATATTGAAGTATTTGTTTGGGCAGACGAACGCGGACCATTCGACGAACGAAATTGTGTTTGTGATTATTCCGCATATTCTGCGCGGGCCTGAAGGCTCGCACGGCAGCGCGGACATGATCGACGTGGGCACGGCCAACGCGCTACAGCTGAGATTAATCAACAGCAAGCCGCTGGTGCCAGCGACGGTTTCTTCTCCAGCGACGCAGGGAGTGCCGACACCGCAAGTGCAGGGGCCGCAGAGTTCGATCCAAGGTCCGGGGCAGCAGGGCGCGGTGGTGCAGAATTTGCCGCCGCAAACGGCGCAGGCTGTAGCGGGCGGCGGCGCGGGCACTTTCATGTTCGATCCTCCCACTTTGACTCCGGCGAAGGGGTCGACATTTACGGTGAACGTGATGCTGTCGGGCGGACAGAACGTGTACTCGGTGCCACTGGAGCTGAACTACGATCCGAATCAATTGCAGGTCGTGAACGTATCGAATGGGGGCTTCCTGTCGCAGGATGGGCAGGCGGTCGCGTTGGTGCATCGCGACGACACGACGGCTGGGAAGCTGCAGGTAACGGCGACGCGGCCTCCTGGTGCGGGCGGTGTTTCGGGGCAGGGCGCGGTGGTCACGCTGACGTTTATGGCCAAGGGGCCGGGGCAGTCGGCGTTGACGATTACGCGGGGCGGAGCGAGGGATCCGGCGATGCAGCCGATTGCGATGAATGGGGCGCAGGCGGCGATCACGATTCAGTGAAGGTAGGTTTCAGCCATCAGCCGTCAGCCATCAGGTAAAACTCTTGGGGGCGAGGATTTGGCGGGAACTGACAACTTAGTGAGAAGTGTCATTTAGTAGCCTGATAGTAGCCTGATTTTATGAAGGTTTCGTTTTCAATGCGGAGAGTGAATACGGGTGGTGGTCGCTCGCAGCTTGGGTTTACGCTGATTGAGTTGATTGTGGCTACGGCTATTTTGGCGATTCTGGTGGGGGCGGCGGTTCCGCTGGAGAAGAGCGCCATTAAGCGCGAGCGCGAACACGAGTTGCGGTATGACTTGTGGATGATCCGGGACGCGATTGATCGCTATAAGGATGCGGCGGATCGAGGGGCGTTTCAGTTGAAGGTGGATAGCCAGGGGTATCCGCCGGATCTGGACACGCTGGTGACGGGCGTGGATGTGGCGGGGAAGAAGCTGAAATTTTTGCGGAAGATTCCGACCGATCCGATGACGAAGCAGGATTGGGGAATGCGCTCGATGCAGGACGACAAGGATGCGGACTCGTGGGGCGGGCAGAATGTGTTCGATATTTACAGCAAATCGGATGGCGTAGCTTTGGACGGCACGAAGTATAAGGATTGGTAGATGAGACTCAAGTTCAGAGCGCCGGGTTCGAAGTTGCACAGTGCGGGATCTGGGAACGGTAGAAAACGCAGCCGGGGATTTACGCTGATCGAGATGGTGGTGGTGATCAGCATGATTCTGATTCTGCTGGCGATCGCGCTTCCGATGTACTCGTCGGCCATTCAGCGCGCGCGGGAATCGCGGCTGCATCAAGATCTGACGACGCTGAATAAGGCCATCCAGGAATATTCTCTCGACAAGAAGAAGGCGCCGCAGTCGCTGACCGATCTGGTGCCGGGGTATGTGAAATTTATTCCTACGGACATCACGGGAAGTACGGAGAGCTGGGTGACGGATCCGGAAGATTCCGAGGATGCGTGGGATCCGAATGAGTTGGGGATCAAGAGCGTGCACAGCGGCTCGGACGCGACGTCGATCGACGGCGGGGTTCCTTATTCGAGTTGGACGCACTAGGGCGGAATGAAGAACAGGTTTATAGGTCGAAATTCTCTGCACGGAAAACTTCTGCAAGGCAATCGTCTGGACGACAAGCTTTTGGACAACGAGCTGTTAGACAATCAGCGGAAAAAGAGTGGCGGCTTTACGCTGGTTGAGATGATGGTGGCGATCACCGTGATCTTGATCTTGACGGGGATGGCCCTGCCCATCTACAGCCATACGATGACGCGCAAGAAGGAAGAGAACTTGCGGAGGAATCTGGAAACGCTCAACCAGATGATTTATCAATACACGCAGGACCGGCAGAAGCCGCCGCAGGCGCTGGGCGATCTGGTGACGGCAAAGTATCTGACGGAGATTCCCGAGGACATCACAGGCAGCGTGGATACGTGGGTTCCGGAGGAGAGCGACGGGACGATCATGACGCTCGATCAGAAAGACACGGGCGGAATGATTGGCGTGCATAGCGGGTCGGACAAAGTGGGCAGCGACGGCAAGGCGTACTCGACGTGGTAGAAGGGCAGTTGTCAGTTCTCAGTTGTCAGTTCTCAGTAAAAGCTTAAGGTTCCGGGGGGCGGGTGGATTCTCTTGATCGGTTGCAGCCGTTGGCGCTGCTGGTGATGCGGGTCGTGTTGGGCGCGATCATGATCGCGCATGGGTATCACAAGGTGTTTGGCGGGTTTCATCATCACATGGACATGGTGGGGTCGTTGGGGATTCCGCGGTGGCTGGCGTATTTGTCGGCAGGAACGGAATTTTTTGGCGGGATCGGGATCGTGCTGGGATTGTTTACGCGATTCTTTTCGCTGGCGTTCTTTATCGAGATGATGGTGGCGATTGCGAAGGTCCACTTCAAGAATGGGCTGATGGGGAATGGCGGATATGAGTTTCCGCTGGCGCTGGCGGCGATGGCGTTTGGGCTGATGTGTTTTGGCGGCGGTCCGTGGGGCTTTAATTTTGGGGTGGGCGGGCGAGGGTCGAGCAAGCCGCGGCGCGGGTGACCCAAAGGGCAAGAGCTTTACCACAAAGGACACGAAGGTCCAGGAAGGAAAGCGAAAATTGCCCGCTACGAGATTCTTTCCACTTTATTCCCTCCGGATGTCCTTCCTGCAAAACTAAATGACGAGAAGTGTTTGAGGGAGGGGAGCAGGCGTCGGAACTCCCTTGTTCCAACGCCTGCTGATGTTGCAGAAATCAGAGGTACATCAGAAGGATTCCAGAGTAAGGCAGGACGCCGTCGGGGCGAATACCCTGCGAATTGTATTTCGCTCGATAGAAATACCCTACATTTCCTGTGGTAGCGGCCTCGCTTAAGGCGAGAGCCGTATGGCATCGCGGTTCGTCTTCGGATAAGTCTGGAGGCGGGGGCGATTCCGATATGGGTATGAACCGACTCAAATTTTTTCGTAGCCTCGTGGTTCGTAACAACGTGATTGTACATCGTGCTGTCCGTTACCTGGGCTGGTTGTTTGGATTCCGGTGATTGGGGTGGCGCAGGATGTGGCCAGTAAGAATCTTCCGGAGTCGTCGGATATTTTGGGATCGGATCTCATCGCTTGGTCGGAGCAACAGATGCCGCAGCCGGTGCCTCCGGCGAATGCGCTCGATTCGCAAAAACAGAATCCGTCGGCAGCGATGGCGAATGCGAAGAGCTTCCGGGGAAGGATTGTGAGGGTGCGGAGCGGGGAGGTCGCGCTGCAGATTTTCGAGGATCGCGTTTATCGGCTGGAAAATCAGGGCGTTGCGGAATCGTTTGAGGGGAAGAGCGTCGTGGTGGTGGGCACGGTTGTCGAGGGTGGTGGGCTGCGTGTCTTGTCCATCCAGTAATTTTAGTGTTGGGTGGCGGGGACGCGGGACGTGACGAACTTTCCGTGCCCCCAGCGCCTAAAGGCCGCGGAATGCATTGGGCGGTTCGGCACGCCTGAAAGGCGTGCCCTGATACAAACTTCCCGGGGCTTGATACAAATGTGCGCCCCGATCCAATGTCGCGCCGCTGATACAACCTCCCACGATACAAACCTAAAGACGGCCACGGGCAGCGCCGCCTTTTGTACTTATGCGGCTTCTCCGCTGGGGGACTCGGCGTCTACGGTGTGGGGTTTGGCGTGGCCGGGGCGGTGGATTTCCTGGCGCATGCTGGGACGTTTCTTGGGAGCGAACTTGGGAAGGTCGACGATTTTTCCGGTCTTGGCCGATTCGTAAATGGCGCGAATGATGCGGATGTCGGCGAGACCTTCGAGGCCGGAGGGTTCGGGCTGTTTGTTGCGCAGGATGCAATCCGAAAAATACATTACTTCGGCAGCGAACTGATCGCGCTTGGGAAACGTTCGCTTGGTCGTCTTTTCCCCGATGGTGAGGCGGTGTTTGAGCGCCATGGAATAGTCGTAGGCGGGTTCGGCGGTGAGCGAACCTTTAGTTCCGATGAGGGTGTAGCGGCTGACGTCGGCGGCTCCGAAGCTGCAGGTGAAGGTGGCGAGGCGATCTTCGGGGAAGCGCATGAGGACGGAGGTCATTTCGTCGATGTGGCGGAATTTCTTGTTGCTGAAATTGGCGCTGAAGGCCATGACTGAAACCGGATCGGCTTGAAACAGGTAGCGGGCGGCGTTGATGCAGTAGGTGCCCATGTCGTAGACGGGACCTCCACCTTTTTTGACCGGCTCGGTGACGCGAATGTTGTCGGGCACGACGACTTGCGAGAAGGCGGAGTCGAAGATTCGGAGGGTGCCGAGTTTTCCGGCATTCGCGAGGCGAATGGCTTCAAGGTTTGCCTCTTCGAAGTGGAGGCGGTAGGCGATCATCAGCTTGACAGCGTTTTTATTGGCGGCGTCGATCATGGCCTCGCAATCTTCTTCGGTGACGGCCATGGGCTTTTCGCAGAGGACGTGAACGCCTGCGTTGGCGGCGCGCACTGCGTATTCGCGATGAAGGTGATTGGGGAGGACGAGATAGACGGCATCGACGGCCGCTAGGGCTTTGTCGTAATCGTCGTAGGAGTAGACGTGGTCGAGTTTGTACTTCTTGCCGAGTTTCTTGCGCTTCGCTTCTTCTCCGGAGACGATGGCGGTTAATTCGGAGTTGGGAGTGTTGCGAAAGGCGGGGAGGACGGCGACTTGGGCGAGGTGGCCGAGTCCGACGACGGCGTAGCGAATTTTCTTGGAGAGAGTTTTGTGGCGGAGTGGGGCGATTTGGGCGTGGCGGGGCATTTTTTCTCCTCTTGTTGGTTTGGGTTGGATGGCGGGAGATGACGAACCGTTGCGCGAAACGATAGGAGGTTTGACTAGGCGGGGCGAGATTTGTTCGTCTGCTGGTCGAGCTGCGCGATTTTGGATAGGTCGGCGACGAACTGCTGCATTTGGGCTTCGCGGTCTTCGTCGCGGGCGCGCAGGATGGAAGAGGGGTGAACGGTTGCGAGTACGACTGGGGCTAGGGGCGATGAGACGGTCTGGCCGTGCTGGCGGGTGACGCTGAAGTCTTTTCCTAGCAGCGCCTGGGCGGCGGTTGCACCGAGGCAGACGAGGACATGCGGCTTTACTAGTCCGAGTTCGCTGTCGAGCCAGGGACGACACGCTTGGATCTCGGTGGAGTTTGGCTTTTTGTGGATGCGGCGCTTGCCGCGTTCGGCGGGTTCCCACTTGAAATGTTTCACGGCATTGGTGACGTAAACCCGAGCGCGGTCGATGCCGGCCTGGAGAAGTGCTTCGTCGAATAATTTGCCGGCGGGGCCGACGAAAGGGTGACCGGCGAGATCTTCGCGGTCGCCGGGCTGCTCACCGACGAACATAATCCTGGCATGCTCGGGGCCTTCTCCGAAGACGGTTTGGGTGGCGTTTTTCCAGAGATCGCAGGCCTTACATCGAGATGCCTCTTGCTGCAGTTGGGCGAGAGACGTCGCCGCGGGCCGATTCTTCGCCTCGGGCTCCTTTTCTGTGGGAACGAGAAAGAGGGAAGCCTGAGCGACGTCGCTTTCTGCCGGCTTGCGGTTTGGCTTGCCTGCTTGCGAACTCCGCATGATTAGGCCCCGGGAATCGTGTTGATGAGTTGATGTTGCGGGATCTGGGCGCGCGTTGATTAAGCGGCCTTTTTTCGAGGGACTTTCGCGCCCTTTTTGCGGGCTTCGGAGAGGCCGATGGCGATGGCTTGTTTGCGGCTCTTTACGGTGCCGCCTTTTCCTCCTTTGCCGGAGCGGAGGGTGCCTTTCTTTTTGCGGCGCATAGCGCTGGCAACGGTCTTGCTGGCGGCCTTCCCATACTTGCGGGTGGATTTCTTGGAGGAACGGGATTTCTTTTTGGTAGCCATGAAATTCTCCTAAGCTATTCCGCTGATCGATTATTCAGCGCTCGAGACGTACCCAATTCGGATCGCCTCGACAGACATTTCTTAGAGGGGCGAAGTTGGCGTTGGGTTGCGCGGGGGGAATGCCCGAACCTCGAGGCGCAACATCGGTGGCGAGCGTTAGCGTCCGCCAGCGGCACGAATGCCCACTTCGATCCGCTTGCGAGCCTGCCTGGGTCCGCGCACGTCGAGAACGCGATATTGACTTCGGCTCAGGCGATGGTAGTTGACGAAGAATTCTTCTAAGTCAGCGAGGAAGGTTTTGCCGAGGTCATCGATGTGATGGACGTCGGCGAAGCTATGATTTTCTTTTTCGACGGCAACGACGCGATCGTTGCGCGTTTTACCCTTTTTGTTGATCTGCTCGCCTTCAATGATTCCGATGAGACGGCACCTAAGAACGCATCCCGGAAACGCTGGTTCGTCCATGAGAACGAGGACATCGATGGGGTCGCCATCGTCGCCCAGGGTAGGCGGAATGAAGCCGAAGTCGTAGGGGAAGGTCATTCCGGCGGGTAAAACTGTTTTCAGCTCGAAGACTTTCTGGTCGGCGTCGAAGTCGTATTTATTGCGGCTGCCCTTGGGCGTTTCGATGACCACGCGAATGATGTGGTCGTCGGAATCGCTTGTTTCGACGTCGAAAGGCTTCAGCCGCGAAGGATCTGCCAACGAGGTCGTGGGTTTGCCATTTTTCTTCATTGAGTCTCCTCGGTGTTTGCTGTTCGGCTCGTTTGGCCGCGCGGGCGTTGCGGTTAGCTTCGATGCCGGTTGGGTTGGGACGGGCGAGAGAGGGTGCGAAATTCTTCACGCAGGCGCCGCCAAAGCGTTTCGCGCAGGCTCCAGATGGAGAGCGCGGTTACAAAATAGGCAAGCGTTGCGAGGGGCAAAACGAGGGCGAGGGCATGTTGGGGGAGGCCTTTCCACACGATGAGAGCGAAGATGGCCAGGCCGATGGTGCCCATGGAAGCGCCAGCGGCGTCGACGCCTGCGACTTCGCGTCCGCGCAGAACGCCTTCGGTTGGGTGGTTGTTTTCGCCGGCTTCCGACTGCTTTTTTTCTTCTTCGCTCTTGGCGAGGAGGGTGGCGGTTGCGGGCAGGATAGCGGGGAAGGCCAGGAAGAGGCCCCCGATGCTGGGGCCGAAGTGTTTTGCGATAAGTCCGGCCAAGGCGCTGACGATGCCGCCAAAGATGAAGCGTATGAGGTATTCGTACCAATGCGATTGTCCCAAGCCCGATACATCGATTTTTATCTTCGAGGCGAGGCTCATAGGACGGTGCCGAGAGCTGCGTACCACAGGGCAAAGGCGCAAGCGAACCACAAGAGAAGGGAGAGGCTGGTTACGGGCAGAACGGGCCACTTCCAACGAAGGAGCATGCGGCTGACGGCCAGCGCGTAAACGAAGAAGGCGAGAGCGCCGAGGACCATGGTTCGGGCCTCGAGGCTGACGTAAGCCTTGCCACTGGCAGCGGCCGCGAGCGGGATGGTGGCAAGGGCCACGGACGGCGCGGCGGAGATAAGTCCGGCGAAGCTTTTGGGCTTCAATATCTCGCCGAGCAGGGAGAATACGGAAACGACAGTTCCACCGACCAGCACTCGAATCAGGATGTCTTTCGTGTTTGACTCCTCAGCCGGAAGCGAATTCTACTCTTTAACTAGCGGCTTGGGCGAAAGGGGTTAGTTGCGGGGGAGCGGGTGGAGGATGGGCTGGCTCGCATAATTAAGACGGAGCAAATTGTTGGGGCCGGGGTGTCACGGAGAAGTCAACAGGCTCCGCTAGCGCGGAGGGTGGCAAATGGTGTTTACTAGACGATAAATCCGGTGAATACCTGATGGTCGGGGTGGGGAACTTGAAGCAAACTGGCGGGTCACGCAAAAATTCAAGGCTTGGGGGAGCTATGATTCCTAGCTTTGTGCCTACAGACTCGAGCAGGGTGGGTTGGAAAGAGCTTTACACTTCTGCGTTGTTTGAAACAGACAAGTCGAAGATGGCGGGGAAGATTGCGCAGGCTCAGGCCTCGATTCTGCGGCGAAGGCGTGAGTTGATGAAGGCCGACGCGGATATACGGGAGCGGCAAGGCCTAGACACGGCTCTACTTTCGCTGCAAGCACTCGCGAATTGCCTGGAGCTGACGCCGCGATCGATGCCGGCGGTACGGACAGCCAGTCTTGAGGCCCAGAAGGCGCAGGCGAAGGCAATGCGGGCGGGAGTTCAGGCGGCGTAAGTTTTGGGGGTTTTCTGCAGGTCCATTTTTCTGTTTCGCTATTCTCCAAACATCTGATGACAATCATTACTGCGTAGGCATTTCCGTCAGTCGCGGCCAAGTGATCTGAATCAGGATGGTCGTGCCCAAGGTCAGCAGGAAGCTGGCCACTTGAGGATGAGCGGGCCAGATGATTTGTCCGAGGCCGAACAGCCATGCCCCCAACCCAACCGCAGTTCCAATAAAAGAAGCGATTAAAGAGAGTTTCAGAGTCTTCATAGCCCTTCCTCAATCATTTATACGACAAAAAGCGCAATATCGTTCCATTCACGGTGGCCGTTTTCGGCGAATGGACCGGATAAAACCCTCGGTGGCTCAAGGCCATTGATTTGTTGGGGCATGCCCCGAATCTCTCCAAGTAAAAGTCGACGAGTTTCCGCAAAGCGACGCTAGACAAAAAAGGTTTGCGCGCCGAAGCGCGCAAACCTCGAAAATATGACTTTACAGGCGGGCGGGCAGGAATGCCCGCCCCCACACGATTTTGTTCCATTACTAGGCGGCTTTTTTCTCTCCGCCGAATTTGATCAGGACCTTGGTGTAGCCGTCGATGCGCTGGTCGAACTTGTCATAGGCATCGGGAGCTTCGTCGATACTGATGCGGTGACTGACAATTTGGCTTGGTTTGGATTTTCCATTCACGATCAGATCGCGAAGGTATTCGTTGTACTTCTTGACGGGAGCCTGTCCGCTGCCCATGGTGATTCCCTTGTCGAAGAATTCGGCGAGCGAGAAGGGGAAAATACCTTTTTTGGCATTCTCGTTTTTCGCGCCGGGATCGGGAGCGATGTAGACGCCGATCATCCCCAAGGAGCCGGTGGCGTTGAGGACGCGAACACAATTTTCGAGAACTTGCGTCGCTTTCTCCGTGTCGGGATTCTTCGTCGTCGCGGGCCTGGTAGCCGACGGCATCGATGGCGCAGTCGACACCCTTCATCTTTTCTTCTCCGGGACGCAGGCCCTGGGTGATGCCTTTGTTTTTCTTGCGGAGAGCGAAGATCTGTTCGACGGGATCGCCCTTTGAATAGTCCACTGGGGTCGCGCCTAATTCTTCAGCTTTCTGCAGGCGTTCGGGGATGCTATCGACGACGTAGACCTCCGAAGCGCCTTTTAACAGCGCGCAGTGGGCGGATAGTAATCCGACGGGACCTGCACCGAAGACAGCTACCGTTTTGCCGGCGCTGACACACGCCAATTCGGTGGCATGAAAAGCGGTGGGGAAGACGTCGGAAAGAAGAAGGAAGTCGTCTTCCCACTCGTCACCGGGCTTGCCGGGAAGTTTGAGCGCGTTGAAATCGGCGTAGGGAACGAGCACGAATTCGGCTTGACCTCCTTTGTAGGGACCCATCCCAGCATAGCCGTAAGCGGCGTGCGGGGCTTCGGGATTCAGGACCAGGCACGCTTCGGTGTGTCCGCGGTGACAGTTGAAGCAATATCCGCAGGCGATGTTGAAGGGCAGGACAACGCGGTCGCCTTTCTTGATGCTTTGTACGGCTTCGCCGACTTCATCGATCACGCCCATGATTTCGTGACCGACGACGGTGCCTTTTTTAGGGGAGTGCGTCCGTCGTACATGTGCAGGTCGCTGCCACAGATTCCGGAGGTGGTGACGCGGAGAATCGCGTCGGTGGGGGAAGTGATTTTTGGCTTGGACTGTTTCGAAACCGACATTTGCCGGACGCCGTCGTAAGTAACTGCTTTCATCGTCATTGGAACTCCTTTGTAAGAGTGAGAATGTTTGGGTACGTCGAGGTTGAGAACGTCTACACAGCAAAGTAGTGGTGCATCAAGAGGAAGTAGCGTAGATCCGATGATCAACGTTAAGAGGAGTGGAGAATCGGGTGTCCGCTGTAAGAGGACGATTGATTTGCTCTAATTGGATTGGCTTTCGAGGAGTGGGGCGAAACTATTGGAGATTGAGGTTCAAGTCGCCGTGCTTATCGAACGTCACTTGGAGCAGGCTGTCTTGCTTGCTGGAGAATTCACCGGCGACGGTGGCAGATTGATCGTATCCGACGGCCTCGGAGATGACCTGCACGCGGAGGTGATGATTTCCGGGGGCAAGTTGGATGGCGTGGAGTTCGTGGCCCTGGACGTGATGGAAGACGACGAGATGCTTTTTGTCGGTGCCTTCGAGTTGATGGGTGTACGTCAGGTGATCGTCAACCCAGACTGAGAGCTTGGCTTCGGCGAATTTGTGATCGACCTGAATTTCAAGCATCGCCGGAGAGATCGTATAAGAGGCGGCGGCGGGAGTGGTTGAATGATTAACGGCCACGGCAGATTCCAGTGGAGCCGTTTTTGGCGAATGGACGACAGGCTTGGAGGTCTTCTTGACGGTGGCGGGCTTGGGCTCTTCCGGAGTTAGTACCCGGTCGGCAGTGACTGAAGAAGCAGTCGTCGCGGCATCAGGTGTAGGTGAGGTGGTAGTCCCCGCCACGATCGAATCGATGACTTGAGCGGCGGTCGGTCGAGCGGGCGCGGGAATCGCTTGCGCGGTGGGTGCCAGTTGGGGTGGCGAGCTGGCTCGTTTTCGGAGTGCGCCCGGGCCGAAGGAGATCACCCAAAGTCCATAAGCGAAAGCTGCAACCAGACAAAATACGCCGACCGTGAGCGTCTTGCGAGTGAGCTGGCGCATTTGATTCAAACGTTCACTAAGGCTGGCCGAAGGCGCGGTCGGAGCCGGCTTTACCGGGTGCGGGGCAGGCAGGCGCGGATTGGAAGGTCGGATCCGGGATGATTTGTCTTTACCGGATTGCCCCGCGATTGCGCTAGCCGGGGGAGTGGGGGCTTTGGCCTTGCTCCATGGTTCTTGCCCGTTGCGCAGGTGCTGAATGTCCAAGACGATTTCCATGCCGCGCGTATAGCGTTGGGCCGGATCTTTCGCCATGGCCCGCGTGATGATGTAGTCGAGACCTTGTGGGAGTTCGGCGTCGAGAATGGTGGCGGGGACGGGATCGCGGTTCACTACTTTATAAGAGATGGTGATGGCGCTGTTGCCTTGAAAAGGGCGATGTCCGGTCAGGATGGTGTAGAGGATGACGCCGAGCGAGAACAAGTCGGATCGACCGTCGACGGGATCGCCGTTTACTTGTTCGGGCGACATGTAGGCAGGCGTGCCCAGAGCGCGTCCGGCGAGCGTGATGTTGCCAGAGTTTAGTTTGGCGATTCCGAAGTCCGCAATTTTAGCTTTGCCGTCGGGCGTGAGAAGAACGTTGGCGGGCTTCAGGTCGCGATGCACGACACCCTGACCGTGAGCGCAATCCAAGGCCTCGGCTAGTTCAAGCGCGAGTTGGAGGGCGGTCTCTACGGGCAGTTTGTGGTCGGCGCGAGACTGGAGGATTTTGTCGAGCGATTGGCCGCCGACATATTCCATGACGATGTAGGGAGCGCGAGTTTCGGGCTCTTCACCTACGTCGAAGATGGTGACGATGCCGGGATGGGAGAGGCGTCCGGCGGCTTCTGCTTCGCGAAAGAAACGTTCGCGAAATTCGAGTTCTTCTTCTTCGGACTGGCCCGCGAGGGAGATAGTTTTGACCGCGACGACGCGATTGATCTTGGGGTCACGGGCTTTGTAGACAATACCCATGGCGCCCCTCCCAAGCTCGGAGAGGATCTCGTATCGCCCGAAACGGTCGCTCCTGCGATCATCCATAAAACAAAAACTCGTTGGCCCGGCAGAGAATTGGTGCGTCTGCGCTATTGTGACGCCATATCTCGAGAGAGCCAAGTTACCTCCGTGTTTTGGCTTCCGGCGAGTTTCGGCTAGCCACAAGGCTTTTGGCGGGGCGGATGAGAGCCGGGGCGATGGCCGTTTGGGGGTCCGGGGGCCTGATACCTGATCGTTCAGGTTTGTCTAGGGCGTCCTCCTGATGGGAGCGCTTATGGGAAAAGAGCACACTCGGCAGAGTGGGATTCCGGATCGAGGCACTGAGCTACGGGAAGGGATCAGAAATTCAGCGGAGGAGACATCTTATGAAAGCAACCAGAATTACTGCTTTATCGATTCTTTTATTGTGCGGAAGCTGGGTTGTAGCGCAGAGCGGCGGCGCAGGCGGGGCGGGGACAGGAGCAGGCGCGGGTGCTGGAACCGGCGCGGGTGCGACGGGACAAACACCGGGAACGTCGAATCCTGCGGGAACTCAGTCGACGCCCGGAACCCAGCCGGGAACGACTTCGACTCCGAATTCTCCGGGCACGACGCCGTCCACGGTGCCGGGCTCGAATTCGACAAACCAGCCAACGCCAGGCAATACAACGAAGCCATCGACAATGCAGCCGAATACGACTCCGGGAACGTCGCCGAGCGGGTCGCCTTGCGGATCGCTGCCGGGTACACCGGGCGCGCCGAGCGGATCGGCCACTAATCCGGGCACGCCGAATACAGGATCGTCGGCTAATACGGGATCGTCGTCTTCTTCTGGGCCGGGAACTTCTAATCCGAATACTGGCGCGGGAGCGGGAACACCTTGCCCGCCGGCTAGCAGCGGATCGCCGAAATAAGCTTCTGGGGATTTTGTGGGTTTCCCCAGTTCACGCGGACCCGATTCTCTCCCGGGTCCGCTTTTTTATGAACTGAAGTATTGTGACTGGATACAAGCTTTATTCGTAGGTGAAGGTGAGCTCATCCAAGTAGATGGAGTAGGGCGATTGCACGTTGTTTCCGTCCATCTGGTAATTGGCTGTGATGCCGTACCAGCCGGGGTAAGAGGCGGGATTGTGGTAGATGTTGAGATTGTAGGTGACCCCGTTCAGCGTGATCGACTTATAGAGCAGCTGGTTGTTGGAGGTGCGCGCGACTTGAAGGTTTAAGTGATTCCAAGCTTTGTTGTTGGGATAGCAGGGAACGCCAGTGGGAATCCAGTGGGCGGCGACGGGATCCCAAACATCCCATTCGTTGCCGCCTGCGATGCGACATTCGTGGCCCCAGACGAAGCCCATCCCATCAAAAAACTGGTTGAGATCGAACTCCAAGGCTTGCGAGGCGCCGAGATTGGTTCCGTAGAAGTAGACGTCGTAGCTCAGATTGTGGACGGAGGGGACCAGGGAGTGATCCTGGTCGAGCAAGCCGTGGGAGGATCCGTCGCCGATCAGCTTATTGTTGAAGAATGCGTCCCAGTAGGGACCGGTTCCGCCGATGTTAAATTGCGTAGCTGAGCCGGACAGGGAGGGATTCTTGATTCCCTGTTGCATGCTGAAGGTGATTTGCTTACCGCAGGGATTGCAATTGACGAAATCGGGTGGTCCCTGGCCAGCCATGCCCCAGCCGTTGTCGGCCTGGAGGTTGGCGAAGGAACTGCCAACGACGATGGTGACGGGGGTGGTGGAGGCTCCGCCGCAGTTGTCCCACTCCTGCACAACGGCGTTGTAGGTTCCAGGGGCAAGCGACAGATTGGTGTTCATGCTCGCGCCGCCGGTGACGTACGCCAGTTTGTACGGGGCGGTATAGATTCCCATGGAATTGACGCCCTTGGAGCACGAGGTGGTCGCGGTCGCCGAGAAGTTGACGGGGGAGCCGAGAGTGCTGTTGGTGGGAGGCCAAGCGACGTGAACTCCGGATTGATTGCTGACGGTGATGGTCACCCCGGCGGTGGCAGAGCCACCACAATTGTCCCAGGCCACGACGACAGTGTTGTAGGTTCCAGGATTGAGGTTCAGGGACGTACTCAATTGGTTACCGTTTGATACATAAGCCAGAACACCAGGGGCGGTGTAGATTCCCATGGAACCGACGCCTTTTGAACATGAGGTGCTGCCAGAGGCCTGGTAATTGACCGGGCCTTGAAGGGTTCCCCCGGTCGGACTCGATATGTTTACGCCGGCAAAGGCGGACGGCACACAGATCGCCAGAAGACTTGCTATCACGAGGGCATACTTCGACATGCAAACTTCTCCCAATAATTATTTGGACTTGCTCTTTTTTGGTACGTCTGTGCGAAACTGATTGCAGGCTCTACTGGCAGGCCTGGACTAAGTTTCTCGAGGAAGTGGCGTGCTGCCCGAGCGCGTTTATCGGATCGTCTGGTCGCTGGAAGCGGGGCAAGAACGCCCGATCAAGAAGACCATTGAATCGATCAGAATTTTTCAGAGCATACCAGAAACGCTGTATTCCCTCCAAAGGAAAATCGTGCGTTTTCATAGTCGAAAGTGCATGTCCCGCGCAACCCCTCTTCTGAGAATCTAGGGTGTTCAGGGTAGGTAGGTCGTCTCCACGAGCCCGCAAGTAAAGCTCACACCATTGGGCAGGAAGTTGAGGGGGAATACTTTAGGAGAAGAGATTCTGCTGCATGTATTTCTTGCTGTCGAATTTCTTGCCCGTGCTGGCTCCCGACATGTAGCGGATCAGGCCGAAGATGGGCCGCTCAAACCAGGGGCGGTCGTATTTTCCAACGATGGACCAGGCGATTCCGGCGTATCCATTGGGATCGCGGCCGTCGAGTTCATATTTGTCGTTGAGCCAGACGGCGATTTGATAGGCCTGCGCAGCAGACGGGGTCCATTCAAGAATTTTCTTGGCCCAGTACATACGCAGATAGTTGTGCATCCAGCCGGTGGCGACCATTTGCTGTTGAGCCGCATTCCAAAGTGGATCGTGTGTCTCGGCTTGCTCGAGTTGCGACACGGTGTATAAGACGGGGCGGTCGTCTTTGGCATGCGCGGCTAAGGTGCGATGGGCCCATGGCTCGCCGCATTCAAAGTTGTCGTAATTGGGGTTGAAGCGAACGAGATTGACTGCGAGTTCGCGCCAGGTGATGAGCTGGTCGAGAAATCTTTCCTTGTCGGCCTTCGGGGCATCGGCTTTTTGAACGGCCAAGGCGATCGTGAGAGGACTGATGTGTCCGAAATGCAAATAGGGGGACAGGTGACTGGTGGCGTTCTGCTCGGGCTTGTTGCG
Organism: uncultured Acidobacteriaceae bacterium; assembly: GCA_963846085.1. Taxonomy (GTDB): domain Bacteria; phylum Acidobacteriota; class Terriglobia; order Terriglobales; family Acidobacteriaceae; genus Acidiflorens. The sequence goes on from CAWJUN010000002.1 coordinate 1,087,009, forward strand.
CAATGTGCCGTAGTTGGGCAGGCCGTGCTTGAGAAATTCTTTCAGCAGACGGAGAGCTTCGTTGGTTCCTCCGTGAAAGCCGGATACGGGGCTGACCGAGCCGTCGACCGGCCAGTTCTGCGTGATATCGAAATCGGGAGCAATGGAGGGCAGACCGGCGGGTTTCGTCCAGGAAAGCCGCGCTTTGGTGTTTTTGGGACGAATGAGAAAGCGCGGCGATTGGGCTTGCAGGCGAGGCCGGATAATGTGGGCGGCGTATTGTTCTTTCTCTAACAACACGGAGGGGACGATGACGTCGGCGTCGACGGTCCAGAGCGGAACGTGGAGCTTTTTGGTGGCGGTGCGACGCCAGGCCTCGGGTTCGCGCAGGGGATTCTCGTCGCCGACGACGAGCGCGGCTTTAACTTCGGCGCAGAACTTGATGAGGCTATGCTCGGGAAAACGGCGCAAGACAAAACCGATCTTGCGCTTGGCGAGTGACCCGGCGATGTCGGGGATGCCCTCCGCGAGAAAGCGATAGTGGCGTAGGTTGGCGTGGGGATAGAAGGGAACGGGCGCGAAAAAGACGACGACCGGTTTTTGCAGGGCGTTCGCGGCTTCGACAGCGACGTCGAGGGCAGGATTGTCGAGTCCTCTTTGCGCGCGCTGCATCCAGTAAACAATGCAACGGCCTTCGGGATCGGGTGGGCCCGCGCGGCGGACGGTTACGCGTGGGTCGTTGGCGAGTTGTTGCAGAGCGTCCATGAATTATTCGAGATATCGATCCGCAAAGTGATCTTACAATTCTCGAGGCAGTAATCGTGGGCGAAGGCTCAAACCTCTACCACCGAGGGCACGAAGGGGCACCAAGGAAAACCGTGAAACCAGAACACTCGGTGATGCTTCACGGTTTTGCCGGTGCTTGATCCTCCCTGTGAAAAGTGTCGATCGCTTGCGCGGGTGATGGCTGGCAGAAAGCTTGAGGATCATGCAATATAGATGAACAAAAGTTGACTTGGGGAAAATTGGTTCTCACGTCTCGCCGCGGTAGTTCTTTGATGTTTGCGGCTCCACAAGGGGTTGGAAAACAGCAGGCCCGTCCGGGCTGGGAGAATATTTCATGACGATTTTCAAGACGATCACGTTTTGCGCGATTTTTCTGTCGTTCACGATGGCCGCTTTCGCGGGATCGGCGCCCGCGGTGGGGAGTGCGGCTCCGGAATTTACGCTGAACTCGCAAGAGGGAACGCCGGTGAGTTTGAAGGACTTCCACGGCAAGTGGGTGGTCTTGTATTTCTATCCCAAAGATTTCACCAGCGGCTGCACGATTGAGGCGCACAATTTTCAGCGCGACCAGTCGCTTTACCTGCAGAAAAATGCGGTGGTGTTGGGAGTGAGCGTGGATAGCGCCGATTCGCATAAGCAGTTCTGCACGAAGGAAGGCCTGAATTTCAAGCTGCTGGCCGATACGGATTACAAGGTGTCGACGGAATATGACTCTCTGATGACGTACAACGGGGCGAAGATGGCCGCGCGGCACACGTTCATCATTAATCCAGAGGGAAAGATTGTGCGGGCGTTCACGGAAGTGAATCCGAACCAGCATAGTGCGGAAGTTTTGACGGCGTTGGGAGAAATGCAGAAGTAGGAGCTGATGCGGGGGCGTCTGCTCGACGCCCCGCGGGCGGCTGAACAGATTGCTGGAAAACTAGTCGAACGCTGGCGTCGCGCCTCAGCGGCTAAAGCCGGCACTGAAACAAGGCATTTATCGCAGCGGTAAACCGCTGCGCCACCCAAAAGCAAGATCGAAATCGAGCTAAAGTACCGCCACCCAAAAAGCAAGATCGAAATCGAGCTAAAGTTGCGCCACCCAAAAAGCAAGATCGAAATCGAGCTAAAGTTGCGCCACCCAAAAGCAAGATCGAAATCGAGCTAAAGTTCCGCCACCCAAAAGCAAGATCGAAATCGAGCTAAAGTTGCGCCACCCAAAAAGCAAGATCGAAATCGAGCTAAAGTTCCGCCACCCAAAAAGCAAGATCGAAATCGAGCTAAAGTACCGCCACCCAAAAGCAAGATCGAAATCGAGCTAAAGTTCCGCCACCCAAAAAGCAAGATTGAAATCGAGCTAAAGTTCCGCCACGCAAAAAGCAAAACCGAAATTGACCTAAAGCTGCGCCCTTTCAAAGCTGGGGTCTTCCAACCGGCCTCTTTCAAAACAAAATCAAAAACAGACTAACGGTCGGTTGGGGTTAGCGGGGATAGGGTGTGGATGGGAGAAATTCGTTCTGCGTGGGCTGCGCCTTGCGTGTCTATACGAACCCTCACGTGGACAGTGCGGCCTGGACTGAGGACGATTTGGCGATGTTTTGCGAAGGCGGTCGCCATGTCGAGGGAGATGCTGCGTCCGCTGCGCAGGGCCAGGTGGAGTTGATTGCCATCGAGGCGACAGACGGTCCCATTGAATTGATGCGTGGAATTTGCTGCGCTGGCGGTTGAGCCGGGGATCGCTGCTGCGACTGTCTCGTCGGGCGAGCAGTTGACGCCGTCGGGCTGGGATGGTTGCAGGCCCTGCGCCATAACATGCTGTTCGCCGCGAGCCGGCGGAAATAATCCGAAAATCTGCAACTGCATATTGCTGGCGACGTAAACCTTGCCATTGGCTACGGTCGGCACGAGGTCGGCATTGCTGTTGACGGCGTGCGTCCAAGTGCCTGCGGGCAGCGAGATGAGCTGAGTCCCCAGATTTGAAGCGTCGAAGGCTTGCAGAGTGACGGGCGTTCCCGGATTCGAATCGGAAGAGGACGACGGCCTTTGAACGATCCATGCGATGGCCGTGCCTGCGGTGGTGCCGTTAGAAGAGACGACGGGAATTGCGCCGCCGTAGTCGGGGAGCCCGTCGGTGACGGACCACGGGGCAGAACTTTGCTGGACTAACTGCGCGGCGGGCGAGGTCAGCTTCCAACTGGTAATTCCATTTCCTCCGCCGGTGATGACGTAGGGATTGCCGTCGGAGCCGACGAAATAGGCGGGGCCGCACCAGCATCCACCCTGGTTGACGGCCTGGAGAACGTTATCGGGACCGTTCTGGGTATAGCCGCCGAGATTGTCGCGGTTGAGCAGAAATGCGCGGCCATCCTTGCCGCCAGCGACTAAGAGATGAGGAGTTGAGCCCGGCTGATCGGGAAGAAGCATGGCGCCGCCGGATCCTAGATCGGTGTCGCCCTGGTCGAGTTGGAAATAATCGCTCGGCGTAAAACTGTCGACGAGCGCGGTCAAGTCTCCGGTGAGATGAACGACGCTATCCGGCCGGTTGAACGAGGTGGAATAACTCGGCGTGTAGGGGTCGCTGTTTCCCGTGGAAAAATAAATGTCGCCATTGGAGTCGGAGGCGATTCCATAGCCCGATTGCCAGATCGAAGACAGGTAGTAGGGGTTGGTATTCCAGCGCAACGTGTTGGTGACGTCGCTGCCGAGAAAGGCAAGACTGGTGGCGTCGAAACGGAGGATGCTACCGCGGGACTGGTCGGGCTGTGTGTCTCCGTTGCTGCCGAAGGCGACGTAGATGCTGCCGTTGGCTTCGAGGAGTCCGGGACGCTGGAGGTGGAACTTGGGGTTGAAGGTCCAGGTTGTGCCATCGGCGAGGGTCGCGCCGAACTTGATTACGGGGGGCGTGACGAGGTCTTTTAGGGTGGTGATGGAGATGGCGTGGAGGTGGAAGATGTCGACTTTTCCGTTGTAGGTATCGGAGACGAGATAAATGATTCCGGCGGCGCGATCGATGACGGGAGTGCCGAGAATGCCCATCACGGGGAAAACGTTGTCGTCGTAATTTTTGTATTGGTAAGGAACGGCGCGGCCCAGCTTGCGGTGGCCGACGATGGTTCCCTTGTCGGCGTCGATGCGGTAGAGACTGTTGTTTTCCGTGACGATGAAAACGAAGTTGCGCGGCTTCTTGCCGTTGAAGGAGAGTTGCGAGACGTAGAGAGGCTCGGCGTCGACGCGTCCATCGAGGACGACGGTGTGGAGCAGGCCGAATTTCGTAGCGTTCACGTTGCTGGTGGTGAGCTGGGTTTCGGAGGAGAACCATCCGGTGCGGAGAGCGTCGCCGTGGTAGGTGAGGACGTCTTGCGCGAAGATGCTGGTCGCGGACAGGAGGCCGATGAGAATCAGGGCCAGAAATTGGAGGGACGAGACGCGGCGATGGCAGTGCATGGTGGCAGCTCCAGTGAAATTCGCGAGCCCGGATTTAGAGGGTCGCTTCTTGTTGAATAAAACGGTTAATCGTCACGGGGGTAGACGGTTTTGTTAGGGGCCGGAATCGCGACCAGAGACCGATTCCGAGTGAAGCGATTCTGCTATCCGGTAGCGAAAAGATCAAGATGAAAGAGTTTGCGCAGGGGGGTGGGGTGAGAGCTGGAATGCAGGGCTTGGGCCGGGTTGAGCGGTGGTTTGGGTCTTGTATTCCGTGACTTAAGTTTCGGCGGGTCTGTTGCGAAGCGTCGTTTCGCGTTGCAACGGGCAGTGGTCTCCCGCAAACTTGAGGGGAGCTCTCGATGTTTATGCCCGTTGCAGCGGCCAAACCGGCAATCGCGTTGGAGACAGCGGGGGGGATTTTTCGTTCGCCGGGGCAACATAAGTTGGTGCTCGGACTGTTGCTGGTGGTGGCGATACTGGCTCTTTACAATCCTGTCGCGCGTAACAATTTTCTCGGGTATGACGATGACCGGTACGTAACCGACAATGCGCAAGTGCGCGCGGGGATGTACTGGAGCACGGTGAAATGGGCTTTCACTTCTCTGGGGCAGGCGAACTGGCATCCGGTGACGTGGTTGTCGCATGCGCTGGATTGCCAACTTTTCCAGTTGAATCCGGTGGGGCACCACTACACGAATGTTCTGCTGCACGCGGCGAACGCGCTGCTGCTGTTCCTGATCTTGCAGTGGCTCACGGGGTATACGGCGCGCAGCCTGATCGTGGCGGCGCTGTTTGCGGTGCATCCTCTTAATGTGGAGTCGGTGGCGTGGTTGGCGGAGCGGAAGAACGTGCTCTGCATGTTTTTCCTGCTGCTGTCGGTTGCGGCGTATGGATGGTATGTACGCAGACGGGGGGTGGGACGCTACTGCGCGGTGGCGGTTCTTTTTGCGCTGGCGCTGATGGCGAAGCCGATGGCGATCACGCTGCCGTTCGGGCTGCTGCTGTTGGATTACTGGCCGCTCGGGAGATTCGCGACGGAGCGAGGGGCGAGCGAAGCCGGAGGGTCGTTATCGGGGCGACAGGTCGGCTGGCCGTGGTGGAAATTGGGTCTCGAGAAACTGCCATTGCTGGCGCTTTCGGTGGGCAGCGCGATCGTTACGATGATCGCGCAGCGTGCTGGCGGCGCGGTTCTGACGAGCGCGGCGCGAAACCCGGTGCTGCGCTTCGAAAATGTGGTTGTTTCGTACGTCGGCTATATCGAGAAAACGATCTGGCCGGCGCGTCTCGCGATACTGTATCCGTATCCGCACCATTTGCCGCTGTGGCAGGTGCTGGTCTCGGCGGCGATCTTGATTGGCGTGACCGGCTTGGTGTTGCATTATCGCGAGCGGCGCTACCTGGTCTTCGGCTGGTTCTGGTATCTGGGGACGATGGTGCCGATGATCGGGGTGATCCAGGTAGGGAATCAGGCGATGGCGGACCGGTATGCTTACCTTCCGCTGATTGGCTTGTTTGTGATGGTAGTGTGGGGCGCGGCGGATTGGGCGGATGCGAGTGGGTTATTGGCTTCGAATGCGGCAGGGAAGTATTTTGTGGGCGCGACTGTCTTTGGCGCGTTGCTGGGGCTGGCCACTGTGACGCACATGCAGTTGAAGTATTGGCACGACGATTATGCCTTGTGGTCGCGCGCGCTGGCGGTGACGCAGAACAATTTTGTCGCGGAGAATAATTTCGCGAATGCGCTGATACGGCTGGGACGGCCCGACGAGGCCATTGCACATTTTCGCGCCGCGGCGGCGATTGAGCCGCTGGATCCGGCGAGCGCATTGAATCTCGGCATCTACGCGCAGGAGCACGGCGACATGCAGCAGGCGGTGGCGCGCTATGAATACGCGTTGCTGCTGGCGACGGACGGGGAGATCCGGGCATCGGCTTACGCGAATCTGGGGACGGCGTATTTCGCGTTGCGCGATTTCGAGCGTTCGCAAAAGAATTTTGAGGCTGCCGAGAAACTCAATCGCGTGTATCCGTCGGCGCTGCTGGATATGGGACTGATGGCGCAGTGGGCGGCGGAAAAGGGTGGGAGCGAAAAAGCGGCTGATGCTTTCGACAATCAAGGCGATTGGAACCGCGCCGCCAGTTACTTCGCCCGGTTGGTGCTAGCCGCTCCGAGCGACGTTGGATATCTGCTCATGGCCAACGCTTTGGAGCATGCGGGCCGCGATGTCGAGGCGAAATGGGCCTACCAACAGGCGGTTCGGGTGACGAGCGATCTAGGGGAGGCGCGGCGTACGGTCGCCAAGATCACCGCAAAATAGGGCGCCCGGACAGGCCATCCCCAGCAGGTCCTGATCTTCCGTGATCTCGGAAGCAAGGTCTTCCATTGCTAAGCTCAAAGTGACTTTTTAGAGGAGGCACTTTGCCCGCGACCGGTCAGAAATCTGCCACGCAATCTACGATTAAGGTTCTCTATGGAGAGTCGGATCAGAACACGCTCTCCGCGCAAGCCGCCGAAATGACGAAGGCTGGCCATCATGTGACCACCGCGCTCAACCGTCAGGGAGTACTCGAGGCGTTGCGGCGCGATGCTTTCGATCTGGTGATTTTGGGATCGACGTTATCCAAGGACGATCGGCATCACTTGCCCTATATAGTGAAGAAATCGCACGAAGGGACGAAGGTGCTGGTGATGCATGCGGGAACGCATCATCACGAAGTGGATGCTGCGATTGATCCGAGTTTGAGCATGCAGCGGATTCTCGAAAAGATCGCTGCGCTGTTGCAACCGGCAAGCGTATAGCGAAGGCGGCTGCGAATTTTCGTTAGGATAAAAAGTTTGGCCGGAGGAGGTTTCTCTCCGGCCAAACTTGTCTGATCACTTCCAGGCGATCCAGACGTTCCGGGTTGTGCAACCTTTGAATTTGCGCTCCGGAACTGACGCCATTCTCGACTATCCAAACCTGCCGGTTGTCATCGTTGTGTCAATTGACGGTTAAGATTTGTGCGCATCGTTTTGTGTAAGGGAGCGACGTCGAGTGCCTCGTCTCGTGGCAGGTCCGCTCCCTTGTCGCGGACGTTGTCCTGAGCTCCGGGAGGCGGGGCTGGATCGATTTTGTTGGGAGATTTTTTGGGAAACTAAAATGGGCCGCCAGCCAAGAAGCGGTGACTCTTCCTTGGCTATCGGCCCATTCGATCCGGACTGGGATCGGAGGTGATATTTCTATGGTAGACCCCGCATGTTGAATGTCAAGGGACAACTTTCAGTTTCCGAAGAAAGCTGGAGGAAGGGGCGGGATGGTCTCAAATTGGTAAAGATTTGACGGGCAAATGCTTACAAATATTGACATTTGGCCTTAGCGAATGTTAGCGTTACAGGTTCGAACGGCTTCGTCTTCCAGCAGCGTCAGCCAGCACGATCAGCAAGGACTCGTTCAGCGATTCAATAGTCAGTTTGACCATCAGAAAATGCAAGAGACACTCCGACAACTAGGCGAATTACTGCTCGGAAGCGTGCCCACGATCATTCTTCTGGCGTTGCTCTATATCATCTATACGTTTCTCGTGCATCGTCCGCTGACGGCGGTGCTTGCAGAACGGCGCAGTCTTACGCAGGGCGCAATGGAGAAGGCGCGCGCCGATATCGCCGCTGCGGAAGCCCGCACCGCGGATTACGAGCAGAAACTGCGCGAGGCCCGCCAGAAAATTTTCAAGAAGCAGGAAGCGCAGCGGCAGCAGGCGAACCAGACGCGAGCACAGGCGGTCCATCACGCGAGGGCAAGGGCGCAAGAGCAGGTTAAGCATGCGCGCGTGGGAATCGAAGAGGACAAGACGCAAGCGATGGCGAAGCTGCAATCCGAGGCTGGACGGCTGGCGACAGAGATTGTGCGAACGGTGATGCGGCCAATGGCATCCCCTAGTCAAGTGGGTGGCCAGTGAGAATGCTTGGGATGAGCAGTTGTTTCTGGGCGTCGCGCGATGAATCTCCTCTTGCCTGCACTTCTGATATGGGTGGTGTTGTCGCTCTTCTCGTCGCAATCGGCTCACGCGCAGCAGGGGGCACCCGCGGCTGGAACTTCGGCACAGAGTTCAGAGGCGACTCCCGAACAGAAACCCGATGCTGCGGCGTCGGAGCCGAAGAAAAAGGATGATGACGCTGCGCACAATCCCCATAGTTTCGGCGGAGAACTGGCTAAAGAAACACGAGAATCTACCGGGGAAGAAGAAGAGCACGCCGATCTGAAGCACGCGGCGTCGGTGCAGTGGCTTGGACGGAAGTTGGGTTTGGACGTCCACCAGGCGCACATGGCGGCGCTCATTTTCAATTTCGCGGTGGTGGCGGCGGTAATTCTGTGGGCGGGATTCAAGTTTCTGCCGGGAGTGTTTCGCAACCGTACGGCCGGGATCCAGCAGGCGCTGGAAGAAGCGCGCGCCGCGAGCGTGGATGCGAACCGCCGGTTGGCTGACATCGAGAATCGTCTGCAGCAGTTGGGCGTGGAAGTGGGACAGATGACGGCGAAATGCGGAGAAGGAAGCCGCAGCCGAGGAAGCGCGGATTCAGAAAGCGGCCGAGGAAGATGTGCGCAAGGTGGTGCTGGCTGCGGAGCAGGAAATTGCGACGGCGGCGAAGCAGGCGCGGCGCGAATTGAGCGCCCATACGGCGAGCCTTGCGATCGCGCTCGCCACGCAGCAAATCAAAGTGGATTCCAATACAGACCAGGTGCTGGTGCGCAGCTTTGCCTCGACGCTCGCGTCCGACAACGATAAAAACGGCGGAAAGGGCGGGAAATAGTCATGGCTTCCGTCGTTGGAACCTACGCCCGGGCGTTCGCGGATGTGGTGATGGCTCCGAAGAACCAGCTTGATCCTGCGCGGGCGTTGCAGGAATTGAAGCTAGTCGAGGCGGTGTTGGAAGAGAGTGTGCAGTTGCGTCGGGTGCTGGAGAATCCGTCGATTCCGGGAGAGCGGAAGCGGGCGGTGATCAAGGCGTTGAGCGCTCGTATGGGGACGACGACGCAGGTGAGAAATTTTGTATCGGTGCTGATTGATCATCGTAGGCTGCCGTTGTTGAGTGACATCCTGAAACAATTCGAAGAGGAATTGGACGCGCGGCAGGGTTTTACCGAGGCTCAGGTGAGCAGCGCGCGCCAGTTGAGCGATGCCGAGAAAACCATGCTGGAAGCAGAAATCATAAAGTTGACGGGCAAAAAAGTGAGAGCCCGCTATGAGCAGGACGCTTCCTTATTAGGGGGAGCGGTGGTGCAGGTAGGCAGCACGATCTACGACGGCTCGGTCAAAGGGCAGTTGGAGAAAATTCGAGAGCAGTTGGTGGGTTAGCTATCAGCCGTCAGCCATCAGCCATCAGGAAAATCGGCGAAGATTGTTGCCGTGCTGGTGCAAGAAAAGGCTGAGGTGAAAGTTTAACTGACGGCTGATAGCTGAAGGCTGAAGGGTTCTTATGGCGCAAATTAAAGCAGACGAAATAACGCAATTAATCCGCGAGCAGATTGAGAACTACGAGACGAAGATTGCGGTCGACGAAGTCGGCACGGTGATCACGCTTGGCGACGGTATCGCGCGCGTCTACGGCCTCGACAAAGTAATGGCCGGAGAGCTCCTGAGCTTCCCGCATAACGTGGCCGGAATCGCGATGAACCTGGAAGAAGATCAGGTCGGCGTGGTTCTGCTCGGTGAATACACCGAGATCAAAGAAGGCGACGAGGTCAAGCGCACGGGACGCATCATGAGCGTGCCGGTGGGGGACGCGCTGATTGGCCGCGTGGTGAATTCGCTGGGCGTGCCCATCGACGACAAGGGGCCGATCGCTTCCGACAAGTTTATTGCGCTGGAGCGCATTGCTCCCGGCGTCATTGATCGTCAGCCGGTGCGCGAACCGATGGCGACGGGGCTGAAGGCGATCGATTCGATGATTCCGATTGGCCGCGGCCAGCGCGAATTGATCATTGGAGATCGCCAGACCGGCAAGACCGCTGTGGCTCTTGACACCATCATTAATAGCAAGGGCAATAATCTGATCTGCATCTACAACGCGATTGGACAGAAGCGTTCGTCGATTGCGCAGGTGGTAAAGATTCTGGAAGACGCGGGCGCGATGGAGTACACGATCGTCGTCGCCGCGTCGGCTTCCGAGCCGGCCCCGATGCAATACATTTCGCCGTATGCGGCGTGCGCGATGGGAGAATATTTCCGCGATAACGGGCGGCACGCGCTCTGCATCTATGACGACCTTTCGAAGCACGCGGCGTCTTATCGCGAAATCTCGTTGCTGCTGCGGCGTCCACCGGGACGCGAAGCGTATCCCGGAGACGTTTTTTATCTTCACTCGCGCCTGTTAGAGCGTGCGGCCAAAGTGAGCGACCGGTTGGGCGGGGGCTCGTTGACGGCGCTGCCGGTGATCGAGACGCAGGCGGGCGACGTTTCGGCGTACATTCCGACGAACGTGATTTCGATTACGGACGGGCAGATTTATCTGGAAACCGATCTGTTCAACCAAGGCGTGCGTCCGGCGGTGAACGTCGGACTTTCGGTAAGCCGCGTCGGTGGCAGCGCGCAGATCAAAGCCATGCGGCAGGTTGCCGGAACCTTGAAGCTGGAACTGGCACAGTATCGCGAGTTGGCGGCATTTGCCCAGTTCGGCAGCGATCTTGATAAGGCGACACAACAGCAATTGAATCGCGGTAAGCGGCTGGTTGAATTGCTGAAGCAGGGACAGTTTTCGCCGCTGCCGTTCTCTAAACAGATTCTGATCATTTTTGCCGGCACCAGCGGCGTACTCGACGACATGCCGGTGGAGCAGGTGCGGGATTTTGAAAAGGAACTGTATAAGTACGTGGACACGACGAATCCGGGGCTGTTGAACACGATCATGGAGAAAAAGGTTCTGGACGACAACTTGAAGGCAGAGATGTCGCGGGTAATTAAGGAAGCGAAGCAGCAGTTTGTGGATTCGCGGCAGGCGGTAGCGAAGAAATAAAGTTCTTAGTTGTCAGTTTTCAGTCAACCCGCGGATTCGGGAGGCTGAAACTGGAGAGCTGACAACGCAGAGCTGAGACCTTGTATGGCAAACATTCTCGATATACGGCGGCGGATCCGCAGCGTGGTTAACACGCGGCAGATTACCAAGGCGATGAAGACGGTCTCGGCGGCGAAGTTACGTCGTGCGCAAGAGGCTGCCATGGCTGCGCGTCCCTATTCGCAGATGTTGACGAATGTTTTGAAGTCGCTGGTCGAGCGCGCTGATATCTATGATCCCGCGACGGGGCTGCCAATTCACCCGCTGTTGGCCGAGCGTCCTGAAAAGAATATTCTGCTGATCGTCGTTACCGGAGACAAGGGGCTGGCTGGGGCGTTCAATACGAACATTCTGAAGATGGCGTCGAAGTTCATCCAGTCGAAGCCGGAGCAGAATATTGATATTGAATGCATCGGAAGAAAAGGCCGCGATTTTATGCGGAGACGCTATCCGATGGCGCCGCAACGGCACGATGAGACCAGTGAAGGTAGCGAGAAAGGCCATGCAGAGACTGGAACGGCGCCTGCTCCTACCGAGGGTGTGGTGCGAGAGCGAGTGGGGCGCGTGCAGATTGTCGGCGAATACGTCGGGGTTCTAGGCAAGGTCGAGTTTAGTTTCGCGAACACGCTGAGTCAGAGGGTGGTGGCGCGTTACATCAACGAAGAGATCGACGCCGTCTATCTTCTGTTCAACGAATTCAAGTCGGTGATCGCGCAGCGACTGGTGGCGGAACGACTGCTGCCGATTAAAGAGATCGGCGAAGTCGATATCCAGATGGCGGAAGAATTGTCGGACGAGGAAAAGAAGAAGCGCTTCGAAGCGGCCAAGACGGCACACGTGGGTTTGCGGACGCCGGACACGAAAGAAGCGGACGAGGCCGCGGCCAAGTTTGGCACGTCGTCGGTTGACTACATTTATGAACAACCGCCGCAACAGCTTTTCCAGGGGATCTTGCCGAAGTATATCGGCATACAAATTTTCCATGCGCTGATGGAGTCGGTGGCGGCGGAGCATGCGGCGCGGATGACCGCGATGGATTCGGCGACGAGCAATGCCAGCGACATGATCGACTCGTTGACGCTCATCATGAACCGCGCGCGGCAGGCGAAGATCACGAAAGAGATTATCGAAATCGTAAGCGGAGCGGCAGCACAGTAAAGAAGCTTTTGGCTGTTGGCTATTGGCCAAACCAGACGTGGCCACAGCCGAGCGGCTAAGAGCTAAGAGCCAGGAGCTAAAAAAGCGGATTTTATGTCAGAAAATATTGGACACGTAATTCAGATCGCAGGGCCGGCCGTCGATGTGCAGTTTGTCGAAGGCTCGATGCCTCCCATTTACGAGGCGCTGCGCGTTGTCAGCGACGGCTTCACTGTGCCCTCGCCGATCAACGTCATCCTCGAAGTGCAGCAACATCTTGGGGAAGGCCGCGTGCGCTGCGTCGCCATGGAAGCGACGGACGGAATGGTGCGCGGGATGAAGGCCATCGATCAGGGTGGGCCGATTTCGGCTCCGGTGGGACGCGGAACGCTGGGGCGCGTGATGAATGTGATCGGCGAACCGGTCGACAATTTGGGGCCGATCGCTTGCACGAAGAGGATGCCGATTCACCGTCTGGCTCCGGCGTTTGACGAGCAATCGACCACGGCGGAGATGTTTGAGACGGGCGTGAAGGTGGTTGATCTGATTCAGCCGTTTTTGAAGGGCGGCAAGATCGGCCTGTTTGGTGGCGCCGGCGTGGGCAAGACGGTCGTCATCATGGAGTTGATTAACAACGTTGCCAAGCAGCATGGTGGATTCTCGGTGTTCGCGGGAGTTGGAGAACGCACGAGAGAAGGCAATGACCTCTGGCTCGAAATGAGCGAGTCGGGCGTGATCAAGCCGGGCAAGCCTGACGAATCGAAGGCGGCGCTGATTTACGGACAGATGACGGAGCCGCCCGGAGCGCGTCTGCGTGTCGCGCTGACGGCGTTGACGGTGGCTGAGTTTTTCCGTGACGAAGAGGGCAGCGACACTTTGCTCTTCATCGATAACATTTTCCGATTTACACAGGCGGGTAGCGAAGTCTCGGCGTTGTTGGGACGCATGCCGAGCGCCGTGGGTTATCAGCCGAACCTCGCGACGGAGATGGGCGAGTTGCAGGAGCGCATTACGTCGACCAAGAAGGGATCGGTCACGTCGGTGCAGGCGATTTATGTGCCGGCTGACGATTTGACGGATCCGGCTCCGGCGACGACGTTTGCGCACCTGGATGCGACGACGGTGCTTTCGCGCGCGTTGACAGAGATCGGAATTTATCCGGCGGTTGATCCTCTGGCGTCGACTTCGCGCATTCTTGATCCGCGAATCGTGGGGCAAGAGCATTACGATGTGGCGCAGATGGTGAAGAAGACGCTGCAGACTTATAAAGATTTGCAAGACATCATCGCGATTCTCGGTATCGACGAATTGAGTGAAGATCAGAAAGTAACGGTCGCGCGGGCCAGGAAGATTCAGAAGTTCCTCTCGCAGCCGTTCTTTGTGGCGGAGCAGTTTACGGGCACTCCGGGACGCTACGTAAAGATTGCGGACACAGTGAAGGGGTTCCGCGGCATCGTGGAAGGGAAGTACGACGACATCCCCGAGCAGGCGTTTTATATGAAGGGAACGATCGAGGAAGTGCTGGAGACGGCGGAGAAGATGAAGGGCGCCGCGTAGAAGGCTGTCGAGGTCGATGGTTGCTAGTCGTTGGGGCAAAATCGACTGGCGGCGCGACTAACGACGAAATAACATGGCTGACACTTTTCAACTCGAGATCGTGACCCCTACGAAGCTTCTGGTGAAGGACGCGGCGGAGGAAGCGCAGATTCCTGGGGCGAGCGGATACCTGGGGATACTTCCGGGGCACGCGCCGCTGATCACCGAGTTGGGAGTGGGAGCGATTACCTATAAGGCGAGCGGGACGACGCACACGATTTCGGTCGCATGGGGCTTCGCGGAAGTGTTGCCCGACAAAGTCACGATTCTGGCGGAGGCGGCTGAGCATCCGCAGGAGATTGACGTTCCCCGCGCGGAAAAGGCCAAAGGGCGGGCCGAAGAGCGGCTCAAGAGCAATGATCCGCAGGTTGATTTCACTCGGGCGGAAGATGCGTACCAACGAGCGGAAACGCGCTTGAATGTAGCTAAAGAGAAATGAGTCGGCACGCGCCGGCGGGGGCGTTGGATAGCTGGAATGACTGCTTGCAGCCAGAGGCGGTCTGTGACGCCGTTCCTTTTCAATAACTTAGCTCCGGAAAATGTCCTATTTCGCCGCTCAACCCCGATTTTCTCCCCTTCATTGCCTTCTTCGTGCCTAAAGCACGCGGATTCAATAGCATCAACCTAAGCAACTCCATGCATCGAAACGTCATATACGCTCGTGGAGAAGCTTATTTTGCCGTCTCTATGTGGAGCCCTAAGTAGTAAAGCGTGGACGGTCACGTACGACGAGAGCCCAGGAAACAGGAAAGCGAGAGCAGAATGCATAAACCGATTAAATATGTTGAGAAGGCTGTGACGGTTGCCGCCACCGGGGCGTGGGCCGTTTTTTCGCGCCTTAACGGTATTGCTCCCAACCAATCGCCCGTTCCGAAGTGGTCGGAAAAGCCGCTGCTCAAATCGTGGGAAAAGTCGAAGCCGCCGCTAGGATGGCCGCGGTCGACGGATTCGCTCTGTCCGAAGTGCGTGCCTGAGATTCGGCAGCAGATTCTGGATGGACATCTGCCGGTTGACGTGTTGATGAACGAGAAGGTCGGAGAGATCAAGGCGCAGATCATCGAAAAAGACGGCAAGCTTTGGATGGTGAAGGACTGTGAAAAACACGGTCACTTCGAAGATCTGATGTCGATCGACACTGAGTTCTCGAAGCATCTGGAAGATGTCTTCCCCGGCCGCGACATCAAGGCGCACAACGACGAGAAGTTGCATCATCATGGAACCTCGACGGTGAAATATGGCCGAGGAGCGGTGCTGACCGTCGATCTGACGAACCGCTGCAACATGATGTGCGATCCGTGCTTCATGGACGCGAACCAAGTCGGATATGTACACGAATTGACCTGGGAAGAGATCAAGACGGTGCTCGACAACGCGATCACGGTGAAGCCGAAGCGCCAGATGTCGGTGCAGTTCTCGGGTGGCGAGCCGACGCTTTCTCCTTACTTTCTGGACGCGGTTCGTTACGCGCGGAAAGTTGGTTACAACAGCGTGCAGGCGGCGACGAATGGAATCGAATTCGCCAAGAGCTTCGAATTCTGCCAGCAAGCGGTGGAAGCGGGTATGCGGTATGCGTATCTGCAATTCGACGGCATTGGCAATGCGGCGAACGATCATCGCGCGGTGGGAAACTTGTTCGATGTGAAGTTGAAGGCCATCGACAATTTGCATCGTGCGGGCTGCGAGATCGTTCCGGTGGTTACGATTATTAACGGCATCAACAACGAGCAGGTGGGACGCATCATTCAGTTCGCGCTCGACAATCCGAAGAAGATCGGGTTCTTGAGCTTCCAGCCGGTTTCGTTTACCGGACGCGATGAAGCGATCACGGATGATCGGCGTCAGGCGCAGCGTTACACGCTGGCGCACCTGGCGCATGACGTGAAGAACCAGACGGGCTTCGGAGTTCCGGCGCGCGATTGGTATCCGATTTCGTTTATGTCGACCTTCAGCGATTGGGCCGATGTTCTGCACTCGCAGGATACGAACAACGACTGGGGCCAGCTCTCTTGCGGATGCCATCCGAATTGCGGCACCGGCATGGCGCTGATGATCGATAAAGAGACGAAGGAAGCGGTTCCCGTCACGGCGTTCCTGAAGGGCGATCAACTGGCGAAGGACATTGCCAAGGTGAATGACGCAGCGCGATCGAAGTTCTGGACTGCATTCGGCATGGCGCTTTGCCTGATGAAGAACTATGACTCGTTCCAGTCGCCGAAACACTTCAAGATGACAGACCTGCTCAAGAAGTTCGATAAGAACTTCAACGCTACGGGCAAGAACTATGGCAAGGTGGGTCCGGATCGCACGATTGACGACGTGATGAAGCGGCGTCAGGATCGCTGGAACTTCCTGTTCATCGCAGGAATGTGGTTCCAGGATCTGTTCAATTACGACTTCCGGCGCACCGAGCAGTGCATCATTCCGTACGCGACGCAGGAGGGCGAAATCAGCTTCTGTGCGTATAACACGGGCGTGGGATGGCGCAATATTATCGAGAAGATGCACATGACGTCGACGCTCACCAAGTGGTATGAAGAGCATGGACGGCACGAGATTTTCGCGGGCGGCAAGAAGGTCAACATGGAAGACAAAGACCATGCCCTCTACCTGCGCGAAGAAATCGTGACTCACGAAGTGCAGCACGATCTCGACAAACTGGGCATTGCGAAAACGGCACGGGAAGAGAAGAAACGTGCGCGCGACAGCAAGGCTGAAACGAACAAGGTCAAAAATGATGCTGCCTACGATGCACGCATGGCGCAACTTTATCGGGAAGTTGTCCTGAAAGAGAAGCCGGCGACATCGAACGAAGGCGGGTTCATTCCAATCGGCGCCATTGCGGGTGCCATCAAGCAGCCGACGGGAATTGCTCCGGCGCCGAAGAAGAGCGAAGAAGTGGGAGAGCCGGTGGCGGGAGACTAGTACTTAGCTTCTGGCTTTTAGCTATTAGCTTTTAGCTTAAGACTCTAAACACAAGGCCGCTCGAAAAGAGCGGCTTTTTCTTTTGGCATGGCGGTTGGAACTTTTGTAGCGCGGCGGACGTCCAACTTGGGTAGGCGGTATTGGACAATCGGGCGCCTCCCCGATGAGCCCGCCGGTTTCTGCGAAAATCGTGGCTCTGGGCACCTGTATTCTTCGGTTTTGCATCTCTCTGATATTGAGGTCACAATAGTTCAGCGCTCATTCGTTCGTAGTTGGAGTTGAAGACGTGAAAAGCGGTGGAACTTTCTGGTTGTGTGCTCGGACCCTCCGGTTCGTTTCTACGGCTTTCTTGTTCGCGGCGGCGATCGGGGGACTGGGTGCGCCGGTCGGCACAAAGTTGTGTTTCGCACAGGCTGCACCGGTAGCCGACGCGAGCGACAGCATCCGTGGGATCGTGATCAACGGGGTGACTCGCGAGCCGATTGGCCGGGCGCTGGTTGTAAGTCCTGATAATCGCTTTGCCGTATTGACGAACAGCGAAGGCCGCTTTGAATTTAACTTGTCGAAGGCGGAAGGGACTGATCAGAGCGGTTCGGATTCGAGCGGGACCGGCTCGGGTGGTCCCACCGGCGCGCCGATTCGGTTATCGAATCGTCCCTACATGTTGACGGTTCGGAAGCCGGGATTCATGCCGGATCCGAATAATCCAGGGCAAAACCTGCAAAATGATCCGACGTCGGACCTGACGCTGGCTCTCATCCCGGAGAGCCTGATCGTGGGAACGGTGGCGCTGCCTACGTCGGAGGCTCCCGACAGTATCTCGCTGCAGTTGTATCGCCGGCAGATTCAGGATGGGCGAGCGCACTGGGTGCCGGCAGGAAATGCCGAGTCGAATTCGGAAGGGCAGTTCCGCTTCGCAGATCTTGCCGCGGGAACTTATAAGCTACTTACAAGCGAGTTATTGGACGAAGATCCGCTGGCGATCGATCCACTTACTGTTGATCCGGCGACTTTCGAGTCGCGCGGGCCTCTGTTTGGGTATCCACCAGTTTATTACCAGAACGCTACGGACTTTGGAGCAGCGACCGAGATTCAGCTGGCTGCGGGACAAACGCAGGTGGTCAATCTTTCGCTGGTCAAGCAGCCTTACTACCGTGTGAAACTGCCGGTAATTCTACCTGCAGATGACTCCTCGCAAAATGGATTCGGCGTGGAGGTCTATGCGCACGGGCACAAAGGTCCCGGTTTTTCGCTCGGATATAACAATGCCCACCATGCGGTGGAAGGGCTGCTGCCGAATGGAACGTACACGGTGGAGGCGTCGAGCTTTGGTCCGAATGCCATGACGGGGTTGCAGACGATCACCATCAAGGGCGCGCCAGTGGATGGTCCGAGCATTGCCGTGGCGCCGAACGCATCGGTGCCGGTTCGCGTGAAGGAGGAATTTACCGGGGCAGACCCGCTGGGGGCGATGTCAGTGTCGGTCAATGGCCGCAGTACAGTGGTTCGCGATGCCCGCCGTTATTTGACGGTCGTGTTGGAACCGGCGGACGATTTTGGAACGGGAATGCAGTTTCCCATGCGCAGTCCGCGAGGATCGGCCGACGATGCTCTGGAAGTTCCGGGTGTGGCGGCCGGTAGTTACTGGGTAAGAGTGCAGTCGTCGCGCGGGTATGTGGCTTCGATTCGGTCGGGAAATCTGGATCTGGAGCATCAACCGATTTATGTGGGTGTGGGAGGCGCGCCTTCGCCGATTGAAATTACCATGCGAGACGATACGGCCGAGATCAGCGGGACGGTGGAGGGAGTTACCGCGGCGGGCGGAAGTGGAGGAAATGGGTTCGGTACGGCTTCCAGTACGGCTTTTGCCACTTCATTTGGCGGAGTGTCCTATCCGGCGACAGGGGCGGGAGCGCATCTCTATTGCATTCCGGTCGCAGACAGCGGTGGGCAACTTACGGAGGCATGGATAGGTCCGGAGGGGAATTTCGATGCTCAGGGATTGGCTCCGGGCGCGTACCGGTTGCTGGCCTTCGATCGAGTGCAGCCGGAGTTGGAGTTCAGAAATCCGGAATCGATGCGAGCCTACGATGCGAAGGGACCGGTGGTTCGCGTGGCCGGAGGACAGAAGGAACACGTCACGTTGCAGGTGATCGCGACAGATTTTTCGAGCAAGCAGCCATGAGAAAGCGATCTGGGTTGATTTTGGGATTTATGACTCGGGGCGGACTCTCGGCCGCCATGGCGGTCGTCTGGATCGGACTGTGCGCGGGTGGGTGCGCGCAGGTTGAGGAAGGGACGCGCACGCGGATTCCGGCTGGTCCCTATCGCATCGCGGGGACTGTTGTGAACGCGAAGACGGGTGGGTTGTTGACACGATCTCGCGTAACTATCGCCGATGCCAAGCATCGGCAGAGTATGCAGTCTGTAATTACGGGCGACGACGGGCGCTTCGATTTTCGTGTACCGGCGGGCAAGTATTCCCTGGAGGGCGAGAAGCGAGGATTCATCGGCGCGTCCTACGACCAGCACGAGCAATTTTCGACGGCAATCGTAACGGGCGGGGAGTTCGATAGTGAACACCTGACGCTGCGACTGGCGCCCAATGCGGTTCTGCGCGGGCAGGTGCTGGATGAATACGGGGAGCCGGTTCGGCAGGCACAAGTTACGGTGTATCGGGAGAGCCATCAGCAGGGAGTGAGTCGCATCGCGCGTTTTCGGGTTGCGGTAACGGATGATCAGGGGCGCTATGAGATTACGCCACTGGATGCCGGCACGTATTTTGTTTCGGCGAAGGCTACGCCGTGGTATTCGGTGCGTCCGAATTCGACTGGCGACGGCTCGTCCAGCCAAGCGTCACCCAGTCAATCATCGCAGGTGGACCCTTCTCTTGATGTGGTGTATCCGACAACGTTTTACGGGGATGCCAGCGAGGCGGAAGATGCCGCGGCCATTCCGATTCGCGGAGGCGATCGACTGGAGGCGGACATCCATCTGGCGCCCGCACCGTCGCTTCACCTGACCGTGCACGTTCCGGAAAATAACCAGGGCGTCAACCTGCCGATGCTGCAGAAGCCAGTGTTCGATGGATGGGAGCCGGTGGCGAATCCGGATATTCAGAATGTGGCTCCGGGAGTCTATGAGATCAGCGGTATCGCGGCGGGCCGTTACATGGTGCGGACACCGGATGCCAGCGGCCAGATGAAAGAGCCAACTGAGGTCAACTTGAATGGTGGAGGAGAGCTCGACATCACGGCCGGGAGTGCGACGAGTTCGATCAAAGCGACGGTGCAGATGGAAGGTGGAGGGCCTCTTCCCGCGCAGATGCAACTTGGCTTACGGAACGGCAAGCGCAGAATGATCGGCACGCGGATTGATGAGAAGGGGAACGCCAACTTTTCGGATGTGGTTGCGGGTAAGTATGACGTAGTGGCGAATTCGCAAACGCAAGCCTATGCGGTGACACGGATTGAGTCCGAGGCCGGGGCGGTCGCGGGGCATGAGGTGAACGTGCCGGCTGGTGCGTCTCTCACGCTGACGCTCACGCTGGTGGGTAGCTCGGTGAATGTCGAAGGGTTTGCGAGGCGAGGCGGACAAGGGGCGGGTGGCGCAATGGTGGTGCTGGTGCCGAAGAATCCGGAGGCGAACCTGGATCGTTTTCGACGAGACCAGAGCGATCTGGATGGCAGTTTTGTGCTGAAGAATGTGATTCCCGGAACCTATACGATTGTTGCCATTGAAGATGGATGGGAACTGGACTGGGCGCGGGCGGCGGCGCTCTCTCCGTATCTGGAGCGCGGACAAACGATCGAGGTTGGAGATCGCGCAGTCGCCACGGTGCGTTTGACCGATGCAGTGGAGATCCAGAATAAGTAACGACGGCGGCTGTCTAGTCGGCCGCCATGAACCTCAGGCAAACAGGTGCCGGAATCTGGAACTGCTGGCCGGTGGGCGTCAACTTTCCGGACTTCTGATCGATGCGGAAGACCACGATGTTATTCGATTCCTGATTCGCCACGAATAGAAACTTGCCGGTGGGATCGATTTCGAAATTGCGCGGGGCTTTGCCTTGGGTAGAAGCGCGATCGAGATAGGTTAGCTTGCCCGTTTTCGGATGAATCGAGAAGATCGCGATGCTGTCGTCTCCGCGGTTTGACGTGTATAAAAAGTTGCCGTTCGGATGAATGACGATTTCCGCCGCGTCGTTCTTGCCGGAAAAACCTTGGGGGAGCGCTGAGATACGCTGCAAGGAGGGGAATCCCTTTTTTTCGTCGTTTTTGAAAACAGTTACGGTGGAATCGAGCTCGCTGACTACGTAGAGGAAGTTGTTGTCGCGGGAGAAAGCGACGTGACGCGGGCCGCTTCCGGGTGAAAGGGTGGCTGCCGCTTCGCTCTTTGCCAGCGTGCCTTTGCCGGCGTCGAAGGTGTAAGTCAGGACTCGATCGAGACCCAGGTCAGAGACGTAAACGAAGTGGTTGTCGGCGGAGGGTTCGATCCAGTGGCTGTGGGGCGCATCCTGGCGTTCCTTGTTGGGGCCGAGAGTACCGGTATCACGGAGGAACGAGGAGGCTTCAGCGAGGCTGCCGTCGGAACGAATCGGGAAGACGGCCACGGTTCCCCCGGTGTAGTTGGCTACAAGAATGTATTTTCCAGATTCATCGAAGGAAATGTGACACGGATCGGCGCCCATCGAGGCCACCTGGTTCAAGAGAGAGAGCTTGCCAGTTTTGCGATCGATGGCGAAGGCACTGACGGCTCCGGTGGTGGCTCCGTGATAGGTCTGGAGTTCATTGACGGCATAGAGGAAGCGATGGGTCGCGTCGATGGCGAAGAAAGAAGGATTCGGCGTTTCTGCCGCGACGCCGAGCGGTATCAGTTCGCCGGAGGAAGCGTTGAAGCGGTAAGAGTAGATCCCTTTGCTGTCTTTGTCGGTATAGGTGCCAACGAACAGGAGGTATGGCTTCGGGGGCTGATCTTTCGCGATAGCGGATGCAAGCAGAATCGAGAGCAGAAGCGGGATGGAGAAGCATTCGATCCGGATGAATGTCATGGGGACTATCAAAACGCATTTGCGGGAGTAGCGCAAGGGAGGGTGGGCGGGAGAAGGACCAGGTTTCGTTCAGGGAGAACGTTTCGCGGGCGGGGCGCCCGCACCACATGAATCTTGTATGCTTCCGGAATGGCTTTGCCGCGACTGCCGAGTGGGGATGGCGCGCTGATTCAGATTGTGGATGCTGCATTAGCGGATGCGGCGCGGCGCAGTGGCGAGTGGCTCGTGTGCCGTCCCGGATGCACGCAATGCTGTGTTGGCGTGTTCGCTACCAGCCAACTGGATGCGGCGCGACTGCGGGAGGGATTGGATCGTCTGGAGAAGGCAGATCCAGCGCGGGCTCGGCGCATTCGTTCGCGGGCGAGGGATTCGATTCGGAGACTGGCGGGAGATTTTCCAGGCGATGCGAAGACGGGGATACTGGGAGAAGGTCCGGTGGCCGAGGAGCGATTCGCAGATTTCGCGAATGAGGAAGTCTGCCCGGTGCTGGATCCGAAGACGGGCTTGTGCGAGCTCTACGAATCTCGGCCAATCACGTGCCGGACGTTTGGTCCTCCGGTGCGATCGGAGGAGGGGTTGGGAGTTTGCGAGCTTTGCTTTCACGGGGCCTCGGACGAGCAGATTGCGGAATGTGAAATGGATGTTGATCCGGAGAACCTGGAAATGAAGCTCGAGGCCGAGTTCGAGAAGACGAGTGGACGGCGCGGGCGGACCATCGTGGCTTATTGTGTGAAATGAGTTAGGGCGTTGGCGACGGATTTTCCTTGGGGCCCAGTTTTCGCGGGCGGGGCGCCCGCGCCACATCATTCATTCTTCTCCGTTACTTCTTCACGATTCACACACTGTTAACGAATGCTTAATTTCTGTGGGAGAGTCCCGGGATTGCTTTCACTCGGGATGGGAAAAGTGTTAGCTTCTTGCAACAGGCGCGTGCACTTCTATGTTGGCTCACGAATATGATCTGGTGGTAATCGGGAGTGGTCCGGCGGGGCAGAAGGGCGCGATTTGCGCCGCGAAGATGCGCAAGAAAGTCGCGATCATCGACCGCCGGCTCACCATGGGCGGAGTGTGCGTTCATACGGGAACGATCCCGAGCAAAGTTTTGCGGGAAGCGGTGCTTTATTTGAGTGGGCTGCGGCAGCGGAGTTTTTACGGGCGCGGGTATGTGGTGAAAGACCGCATCCTGATGTCGGATCTGGTGCTGCGGTCGACGGCGGTGATGACGCGGGAAGTTGACGTGATCAAGGCGCAGTTGCGGCGGAATTATGTGACCGCGCTCGAAGGCGACGCGCACTTCGCGGATCCACACACGATTGAGATCAGCAGCGAAGATGGTGTGCAACAGGTTCGGGGGGAGAAAATCCTGATCGCGTGCGGCACGCGGCCGGCGCACATTGACGGGATTCCGGTGGATGGAAAGCGGATCTTTGATTCGGACCAGGTGCACTGCCTGGAGGAGATTCCGCGCGAGCTGATTGTTGTCGGAGCGGGAATTATTGGTTTGGAGTACGCGTCGATGTTTGCGGCGCTTGGCGTCAAGGTGACCCTGCTCGATCAGCGGCCCATGCTACTGGATTTTGTCGATCGGGAGATTATCGAAAGCCTGTGCTTCCAGTTGCGGCAGTTGGGAACGGTGTTTCGACTCGGGGAAAAAGTCGTGTCGGTGGGGTTGGATGAGGAACGAGAGAAAGTTTTTGCGACTCTGGAGAGTGGAAAGAAAGTTCGTGGGCAGGCGCTGCTCTACACGATCGGGCGGCAGGCGAACAGCGACAAGTTGAACCTGGACGCGGCCGGATTGCAAACGGGGGACCGCGGCAAACTGGCGGTGAACGAGCATTTCCAGACGACAGTCCCGCACATTTATGCGGCGGGAGATGTGATCGGATTCCCGGCGCTGGCGAGCACGTCGATGGAGCAGGGCCGGCTAGCGGGTTGCCACATGTTCGGCAAGCCAAGCCGGCTGCCGTCGAACCTGATTCCTTATGGCATCTACACCATCCCGGAGATCTCGATGGTGGGTGCGACTGAAGAGGAGTTGACGCGTACTAAAACCCCCTATGAGAGCGGGCTGGCGCGCTATTCGGAGCTGGCCAAAGGGCAGATGCTGGGAGACGACCAGGGACTGCTGAAGATTCTTTTCGATCCCGATACTTTGAAATTGCTTGGGGTGCATATTATCGGAGATCGGGCGGCGGAGATCGTCCATATCGGACAGGCGGTGCTGACGATGGGAGCGACGATCGAATATTTCCGCGACACAGTGTTTAACTATCCGACTTTGGCGGAAGCGTACAAGGTGGCTGCGCTGGATGGTCTGAACAAGCTCTGATGGCGTTCCATCTTTTTGCGCGTTACCGGTTGTGATACCAGCGGTGCAGGGCAATCACCGACCAGACAATTTCCGCCAATCCGAAGGGCCACGCGCCTTGCAGAAAGCCGTAGGCCGAGCCGAGAGCGCAGGCCACTGCGAAGGCCAGGACAAACCAGTTGCTGCGGTTTTCGAGCGCGTAGGTGACGAGCATCGCGATTACGGCGAATAGTCCGAAGAGCGTGATCGCATTCACTTTTAGTTTCCCTGGGCAGTCTCTTGGTTTGCGCGGTGACCCATACTATCAACTTCTGCCGGAAGCTCTGCACGTTTAGAACCTAGTCGCCGGCTTTAGACAAATCCTGCTTCGTCAACAAAGGTGAATGTGCGATAACTCTAATGCGCCGTCCAGCGGGGATTTGTCGGCGGGGCGCGGTGTGGACAGTGGATAGAGGTTATGGCTGACTTTGGGGAAATTCGGGAGGCGTCGCTCGGGGAGATCGCGCTGGTTTTCCTGAAATTGGGGACGATCGCCTTTGGCGGGCCGGCAGTGCATCTGGCGATGATGGAGGAGGAATTTGTCCGGCGGCGGCAGTGGATCACGCAGACGGAATTTCTGGACCGACTGGCGACGGCCAATCTCATTCCCGGGCCTAGCTCCACTGAAGTCGCAATTTTTGTGGGTCAGCGGAAGCGTGGATTGCCGGGCCTGATCGTGGCGGGATGCTGTTTTATCGTTCCGGCAGCGTTGATTGTTACCGCGATCGCGTGGGCGTATGTGCGCTTTGGTTCGCTGCCGAAGGTCGAAAGCATGCTGACCGCGCTCAAGCCGGCTGTCGTCGCGATCGTGATTCAGGCGGTGGGAAAGATGGCGAGGACCGGCCTGCGGACGGTTCCGTTGGCGGCCATTGCAGTGTTGGCCGGAGTGCTTAGCCTGCTGGGAGTGGGTCCCGTGGTGGTGTTGGCGTTTGCCGGTGCGGTGGCTGCGGCTGATTTGCTGATGAAGAGGACGATGAAAAATCGTCTGCTGGGCGTCAGTGTTCTTTCCTTTCTGAACCCGATGAAGCTGTCTGGAATTGGCGGGATGGCTACGGCGCTCGTGGTAACTGGCGCGGCTTTTCCGGTGGGACTGATGCGGTTATTCTTGTCGTTTCTGAAAATTGGCTCGGTTGTATTCGGCAGCGGGTACGTTTTGCTGGCCTTCCTGCAAACGGAGTTCGTCGAGCGGCTGCACTGGCTGACGGATAAGCAGCTACTGGACGCGGTCGCCGTTGGGCAGTTCACGCCCGGTCCTCTTTTTACGACGGCGACATTCATCGGGTATGTGGTGGCGGGATGCAGGGGAGCGCTGGTGGCGACGACTGGGATTTTTCTGCCGGGCTTCGTGCTGGTCGCGGTGAGTGGGCCGTTGATTCCGCGGCTGAGAAAATCGCCGGTGGCCTCGGCCGCGCTCGACGGGGTGGTTGCGGGATCGCTCGCGCTGATGGCAGTGGTCGCGATGCAACTGGCGAAGGGTTCGATCGTGGATTGGAAGACCCTGGCGGTGTTTGGGGTGAGCCTGATTGCATTGCTGCGTTTCGGGGTGAACTCGGCTTGGGTGGTGGGGAGTGCAGCGATCGCGGGATGGTTGATGGGGTAGTTTTACATTCTTGGCTCGGGACGGCGATGGGCGAAATTTGCATTCGGATGGCGGAGCGGAAAGATCTTCAGCGCATTGCCGAGATTTACAACTATTACGTCCTGAATACTCCCGTGACGTTTGATGTAGAGGCATACACGGTTGAGCGGCGCGAGCCGTGGTTTGCACAATTTGGCGCGACGGGACGGTACCGGCTTCTGGTTGCCGAACAAGATGGCGTTGTGATGGGATATGCCGGTACGACGCCGTTTCGTCCGAAGGCGGCGTATGAGACGACGGTGGAGACTACGATTTATTGCGCGCCCGAGGCGGTCGGAAAGGGACTCGGCAACCGCTTGTACAGCGAGTTATTTGCCACTTTGAAAGGCGAAGACATTCATCGTTTTGTCGCTGTGTATGCATTACCGAACGCCGCAACCGAGGCGCTGCACCGCCGGTTCGGATTCAAGGTAGTCGGAGTTTTCAGCGAAAACGGGCGGAAGTTTGGGAAGTACTGGGATGTGTGCTGGCTGGAGCGGGCGGGATAACGTCGATACCGACTTTTCTTGCGGTAGACAGTAATGATGGGGTTGCGCAGATGCTCCGCTAAGGCGTTGACGTAAACGGCCCCCGACATTTCGCCCTTTGTTGCGGAGAGGTTAAAATGAATGATTCCGGCCTGATACGCGAAGATGCCGTAGTACGCCGGGCATGAACTCGTGGAACCAGTGAACAATCTCGAAGCGGAACGGGTGGGGACTCCGCCGAATGGAAGCGGCTCGTCAGCGACCGTTCCGCCGGTGGTCTCCTCTGCGCCGCACGAATCGGCCAACGTCTCTTTGTCTGGCCGCGAGCGGCCTTCCTCTCCGGTTTACTGGAGGGTGGAAGGCAGTTTGCTGGAACTCACCACGGTTCGTCCCATCGCCTTCTTTACCTGGAACAGCCAGACATTTATTGCGCGAGCGGTGCGGCGGGCGCTGGTGTTGTTGATGGCGCTTCTGCGGCCCTTCTTGTACGCGGCGAATCGCGTGGCCGCGACCCGGATCGTTCATGCGGTGTTGCGTGGCGTTACCCGCGATCGCCTCGACTTGCTGGGCGAAGAGGAATTTGAATACAAATTAAAGCCGTTGCTGAAAGAAGAAGGCGTGCGGCGGTTGAAGGCGCTGCAGGCGACGGGCGTGGACGTAGTATTGGTCAGCCAGGGGTTGGAGCACGTGATGCGGCCGCTGGCGAGGCATCTGGGCGTGCGGTGGATCATTGCGAACCGGCTCGACTTCAGGGACGGCGTGGCGACGGGCCGGTTGTTGAGTCCCGTGATTCGCCCGCGGGGACTATTTGCGCGGATTCGCGAAGCGGGTCCAGACGGACAGCAAAGTCCGGCGCGATGGGTCCGCGCTCTCGGGTTGCGCGGGCCGAAGGCGTTGGCGGCGGCAATTGTTCCAGCGGTGCGGGTGGAAACGCCGAGGGTGCGCCCGATTGTGTACTTTGACGAGAAAAGGCATCCGTCGCCGTTCTCGGTGCGCAAGGCGCTGGGCGGCAAGCGAGTGATGCTAATCGGTGTCACCGGGTTCATCGGCAAGGTGTGGCTGGCGAATACGCTGATGGACCTGCCGGAGATTGGGAAGCTTTATCTGCTCATCCGGCGGCAGAAGTCGAGCGTAGCGCAAAAGCGATTCGAAAAGATGATTGAAGGGTCGCCCGTTTTCGATCCCTTGTTTGAGAAGTATGGCGATCAACTTGGCGCGATGCTGGCGGAAAAAATCGAAGTCGTTGAGGGCGACGTTGCTCTGCCCGACATTGGGATGGATGCTGAGACTGCTATGCGGCTACGGCGTGATCTCGATTTGGTCATCAACAGCTCCGGGCTCACCGATTTCAATCCCGATCTGCGCGACGCGTTGGCGGTGAATGTCGATTCGACGTATCACCTGATCGATTTCATTCGCTCGTCCGACCATGCCGCGCTGTTGCATCTTTCGACCTGTTATGTGGCCGGACAGCGTGATGGGCGCGTGAGTGAGAGGGTGCGCCTCAATTACACGCCGACGCATCTGAAAGAGTTCGACGCGGAAAAGGAATGGCGGCGGCTGCACGAACTGGTCGAGTCGGCCGAGGCGCGGGTGGAAGGCCCGGAAGTCACCGAGGAGTTGCGCAAGCAGGCGCTGGAGAAAGAGCACGCGGCGAAGGGATTGAGCGGTCAGGCGCTGGAGAATCAGATCCGCAAGAATAAGGTTCGTTGGCTGAAGAATTACTTGACGGAAGAGGGTACGCGCCGCGCGAAAGAACTGGGCTGGCCAAACACCTATACGTTTACCAAGAGCCTGGCGGAATCGATGATCGCGAAATATGGCGCCGACCTGCCAATTGCGATCGTGCGTCCGGCGATTGTTGAGACTTCGGTGTCGAAGCCGTTTCGCGGCTGGAATGAAGGCATCAATACTTCGGCGTCGCTTTCGTATCTGCTGGGGACCTCATTTCGGCAGTTGCCTTCGAACGAGCGGAAGCGGCTGGATATTATTCCGGTCGATGCGGTGTGCGCGGGAATGACATTGATTGGCGCCGCACTGGTGGAGAGGCGGCATGATCCGCTGTACCAACTCGCGACGTCCGTAACGAATCCATGCGACATGGGGCGATCGATCGAGTTGACGACTTTGGGACACCGGCGGCACTATCGGGCGCAGGAAGGGCTGGAATATTGGCTACGATTGCGCATGGACGCGATTCCGGTTTCGAAAGAGCGGTATCAGCGGATGTCGGCGCCGGCGCAGAAGATGATCATCAAGTCGATCCAGCGGGTGATGGCTCCGCTACCTTCGGCGATGAAGAAGCCGCTGGCGAAGACGGAGCGGAATCTCGAGCGCGTGGAAAAGCTGGTCGGGCTGTTTGAGCCGTTTATCCTGCACAACGAGCATGATTTCGTCGCCGACAACGTGGAAAAGCTTTCGCAGGCGCTTTCAGCAGAAGAGAAAGAAGTTTTCGGATATGACACCGCCGGCCTTGATTGGTGGGAATATTGGATCGACATCCATATTCCGGCGCTGCGGCGGTGGACCTATCCGCTAATTGAAGGGCGGCCACTCGAGCCGCGGGAGCCGCGGGTGCTGCAAACGCCGCCAGCAGCAAGCCCTCCAGTGAGTGGTAACGCGACAAGCAACCAAGGCACCGGCAGCATGAAGACGGGGACGAACGGAGCAGCGTGGCAATTTTCCTGACCGGTGGGACCGGATACATCGGCGCGCATGTCGCCGCCAACTTACTCGATCAGCACGACGCGACGCTGAACCTGCTGGTGCGCGGGCGCGACCCGCGCGATGCCGAGCTCCGGCTTTGGAATGCTTTGCAGCTGCATCTGCCATTTCCCAAGTTTTATGAATATTTGCAGTCGAAGATCCGCATTTTTCGCGGCGATATTACTGCGCCGAAGTTCGGGCTCGATCCGAGCGACTATGACCGGTTGGTGCATACAACCGATTCCGTGATTCACTGCGCGGCCTCGCTGAATCGCAAGTCGGAAAAAAGCTGCTTGAACGTCAATTTGCGCGGAACGCTCGAAGTGATCCAACTGGCACGGCAGGCACAGTATTATCACGGCCTCGGGCGTTTTTCGAATGTGAGCACGGTGGCGGTAGCGGGGAAGCGCAGCCACGAAGTTGTGCTTGAAGATCAGTCCATCAATTGGGAGCTGTCGGATTTCGATCCTTATGGGCGGACCAAGAAATTCTGCGAGTATATGGTTCGGGAGATGCTGCCGGATGTGCCGCTGACCATCTTCCGGCCTAGCATTGTGCTCGGAGACAGCCGTTATCCGCAGACGACGCAGTTTGATATGGTGCGTTCTTTCGTATTCCTCGCCGGATTGCCGGTGCTGCCGTTTCGTCCCCATGACAAGATCGACATCGTGAATGTGGATTTCGTGGCCGATGCGATTTCGACTTTGCATATGAAGCCGAATCCGGCGTACGACACGTATCATCTTTCTTCCGGCAATGGAGCGCAGACTTTTCAGGAGTTGACGCGCGCGCTGGCAGCGGAACAGAACAAACGCGGGCCGGTATTCTTGCCCATCCTGGAAAAGCCGTTTGCTTCCGGTGTGAATATTTTGGCAAATCGCAAAGGGCCAGTTGGTCACGGAGCTGCGCTCATGAAAGTCTTCATGCCGTATCTGACTTGGAATACGGTCTTCGATAACACACGCGTGACGACCGAATTGGGACGCAAGCCGGCGCCCTTTTCGCAGTACAGCTTCCCGTTACTGCGGTTCAGCCGCGAGCACAATTTTGCTTATCCATATCAGCCCTGGCCCGAGAACACGAGGGTGGGAGGGTCGGCCGCATGATGGACTTCGTGTTGGAAGCCTGGGTGTCGAGCATTATCGAGGGCAAAAAAGTCCAGTGGATGATGGGCAAGCGCGAGCCTTGGCAACCGGGCGAGAAATTGAAACTGCTGTTTGCCGGCTATAACGGCACACGCAACACGGGATCGGATGTGCGCGTGGAAGAAATGCTGCGGCAGATCCGGCGGATTCTTGGGCCGGAGAACGTCGATCTCAGCATGATGACTTTTAATTTCGACCGCTCGCGGGGATACTTTGATGGCACCGCTCAGGTGCGGCTGCCGGATATTTTCCCGCCGTTTCTCGCGAAGGAAGTACCGAAGCATCACGGTGTAGTGGCTTGCGAAGGTTCGATGTTCAAATCGAAATTTGCGAATGCCCTGGCGACGATGATGATCGGCTCTTTGGGGATCGCGGCGGCTGAGAACAAATTATCCGTTGGGTACGGCGCTGAAGCAGGGCACATGGATCCGCTGGTCGCGAAAATGTGCGGCCGATACTGCAAGAATTCGCTGGTGATCACGCGCAACGATGAATCACGAAAGATTCTTCGCGAACTCGGCGTGCCGACGGAGTTGGGAACGGACACGGCGTGGACGTTTGAGCCCTTGGGTGCGGAGTATGGCCAAAAGGCGTTGCGCGATGTGGGATGGGATGGAAAGACGCCGGTGCTGGTGGTGTGTCCTATCAATCCGTTTGAGTGGCCGGTGAAAGCGTCGGTGGCAAAGGCGGCGATCCGCGGCCTGACCGGCGCTTACAAGGAGAGCCATTATCGCGGCCCCTACTTCCACAACGCAGGGCCGGCGGCGGATCGCGCGTATGAACATTATTTGAGTTCGATTGCGAAAGCGGTGGCGGCCTTCCGGCATAAGAAGAATGTGTTCGTGATCATGGCGGCGACCGAGCGCATGGATGCTCGAGCTTGCCGACGCATCTCGGAAAAGCTGGGCGGCGTGCCGGTGCTGACCTCCGACGATTACAACATGTATCAGTTGGTGAGCATCTTACGGGCGTGCCGCATGATGGTTTCTTCTCGCTATCACGGGATCGTCACTTCGATGCCGGCGCTGGTGCCGTCGGCCGGCATTACGATGGACGAGCGCATTCGCAATCTTATGAACGAGCGCGGGCATCCCGAGTTGCTCATGAACGTGGATGACGTCGACCTAGAGGAGCGCACGCTGGCGTCGCTCGAAATTCTGGAGCGTGACGGTGAACAAATCGCTGATGGGATTGCGCGTACGGTGGTGCGGAATCTGAAATTGATGGCGCGTATGGGTGTCTATTTTGAGGAAGAGGTGCAGCGCCGCTATCCGGAGTTTCCGACGCGCCGCGGGGAATGGAGTTGGGAAGATTACTTGCCGCCGATGAGCGACGGGTTGAAGCAACTGGTAGCGGCCTACAGCTAGTTGCCGATTGTCTTTCTCGTGCGCGAAAGATGAAACGGGAGGCGGAAGATGGTGTGCCGCGTGTGGCGTGGCTGGACGACACGGGACAATGCGCAGAGGTATGACGATTACTTGCAAAAAGAGTTATTCCCGCGACTTGATCGGGAGCTGCGAGCGCAAGGCTATCGCGGATATCAGCTTCTAAGGCTGGCTCGCGGTGAAGAAGTGGAATTTATGACGATGCTCTGGTTTGAATCGATTGAGAATGTGCGGTCGTTTGCGGGAGAAAACTATGAGACTGCCGTCGTCTCTGATAAAGCGCGGGCGTTGTTGGTGCGTTTTGCGGAACGCGCAGATCATTACCAACTTGGCGGATCCGATTTCTTTCCCGTGTCGAATGCAGGGTGATCCGCGGATAAACGACAAATAAATTGACCCCATGACTTTTCTGGAAGACATTTTTGCGAGCCTCGAGCGCAACTGCGATACCGTTGTGCTGCAGGAACTGCGCGACGGGCAACCGGTGCCGATGACGGCGCGGCAGTTGCTCGCGCAAGTTTTGGTGGCGCGCGCGTATTTGCGGCGGCTACGCTTGAAGAAAGGCGATCGCTGCGCGCTGCTCGCGCATAATTCCGCCAAGTGGGTCGCCATGGATTTGGCCATCATGGCCGAAGGGCTTACGGTGGTTCCGCTGTACGCGCGCCAGGCACCATCGGAACTGGTCGCCATGATGAAAGATTGCTGGCCCTCGGTGATCGGTTGCGGCGAGAAAGCGCTGGGAGAGGCGATCGTCGAAGCGTGGCCGGACGCGCCTCCCAATTTCTGTTTTGACAACGTGTTCACCGCTACGCGCGAACCGGTGGATAATCCGGCGCTGACGGTGGCGGACGACGATGTCGCAACCGTCATCTACACCTCGGGAACGTCCGGAGAAGCGAAGGGTGTGATGCTCAACGCCGGCAACGTTGGCTACATGCTCGGTTGCACATCGGGCCGGTTGGATCAACTGATGAAAAGGCGTTCCGGGCAGGATTCGGTGTTTCACTATCTGCCGCTGTGTTTCGCGGGATCGTGGATCATGATGCTGACTTGCCTGTTGCGCGGGAGCAGGCTGACGCTTAATACGGATTTGAGCAAGATCGCCTCTGAGATGCGAGTGGCTTCGCCTGATTACTTTCTGAATGTTCCTGCGCTGCTTGAACGGATGCGCAAAGCGGTCGACGAGCAACTTTGGAAGACGGGTGGGTTCCCACTCAAGGTTTATACCAAGGCCAAAGGCGCGTGGGCGCGGCGACAAGAGAGGAAATCGCGCGCTGGAGATGCCATCTGGCTGGGTCTGGCGAGCCGGTTGGTGTTCCCGACAATTCGCAAAAAGATGATTGGAAGCAAGCTGCGAGCGCTGATCTGCGGGTCGGCACCGCTTAGCGTAGAGACGCAGTTGTTTTTTCTGATGCTGGGTATTCCAGTTTTGCAGGTTTACGGACTGACCGAGACGACCGCGATCTGCACCATGGACGATCCGGATTCGGCGGTCATTCCGGGACGGGCGGGCCCAACGATAACGGGCGTCGAGATGGAGATCGCGGAGAACTCGGAGATCGTGGTGCGCGGGCCGAATATTTTTCCGGGATACTGGAACCGTCCCGAGGAGACGGCGAAGGTACTCCGCGACGGCTGGTTTCATACCGGCGACCAAGGCGAGGTCGACGCGAATGGAAACTGGAAAATTGTCGGGCGCCTCAAGAATCTGATCATTCTCGGTTCGGGACATAATATTTCGCCCGAGCCGATTGAAGATAAAATCCTGCAGGAGTTACCGGCCGCGAATCAGGTCGTGGTTGTGGGCAATGGGCGCGGATATTTGACTGCACTGATTACGGGGAAAGTAACTGCTGAGAAAACCCAAGCAGCCCTCGATCTGGTCAATCCGGGCCTTCCCCATTACAAGCAGGTGCGGGGCTTTCATCGAGTCGAGGAGCCTTTTACGATTGAGAGCGGGCTGCTGACGGCAAATGGAAAGCTCAAGCGGGATTTGATTGCTGAGCGCTTCAAAGGCGAGATTAGCGCGATGTACGAGGCAACTACGAGCCAGGCGGCGAAGAGAGCATGAGAGACTTCAAGGGCAAAACGCTCTCCTGGCAAATCGTGAACGGGGCGATCGAGTTGGCACTCCATCGGGGTCCGTGCAATGAGATCGGTTCGCTCACGCTGGATGAGTTGGAGAAATTTGCGGCCGTTCTGCCTGAACTTGCGGGAGATGCCGATGCGCTGATTTTGTATTCCACGCAGAAGGCTGGTTTTTCGGCGGGCGCGGATCTGCGGGAGTTGTTTCAACGCGGGCAAGAGTTGGAGAAATCCGCAGCGCTGCGCGGCGTGCGCGAGTTTCTAGAGCGTATTCACGCCGTGATGAACGTGCTCGACGCGACCCCTCTGACTACGATTGCCGCGGTTCATGGTGTCACCTTCGGTGGGGGATTTGAGCTGGCGCTGGCCTGTGACATCATCATTGCTGATCGCATGGCGCGCTTCTGTTTTCCCGAATTGCGGCTCGGTTTGATCCCGGGTTTTGGCGGGATTCCGCGGCTGAAGCGGGATCTGGGGAATGCGGTCGTGCGCGATCTGCTGCTGACCGGGCGGAGTTTTAACGTGATGAAGGCGCAGCAGATCGGTCTGGTGAGTCAGATTGCGGCGGAAGGCGAAGCGTTGCGAGTGGCGCGAGGCACCGCGAGCCAGGTTGGCAAATTCGACCGGCGCACTGCGGCTGCGGCGAAGGCGTTTGTAAAGCCGATTCCCTATGACGAACTGAAGCGCGAGATCGATATTTTTTGCGACCTTTATTCGCGGCCAACCGTCGAAGAAGGGCTGCGCAAATTTGTCGAGAACGAGGGTGTGCAGCCCTACTTGCCTTGAAACGGCACCGCAGTGATTCACGGGATTTATTTCGTAATTGTGAGGATGGACGTTTATGGCAGCGCCGACGATTGACCATACGCTCGATGAAGTCTTGAACCTGGCTGCGGCGCACTTTAAAGTGGCGCGAGAAAAACTGACGCCCGATGACGACTTCTTTAAGACACTAGGGATCGACAGCCTGCAGGCGCTCGATTTGCTGACGCGGTTGGAGCATCACTTCCGCATCGAGTTGCCGGATTATGAATTGCAAGGCGTCTCCGATTTCCGCACGCTGGCGAATCGCATCCAAGCACGCCTCTGAGACTTCTTTCTTTCAGTCGGTCGCGCCGCACGTTTCAACCCCGTTCTTACTTTCGATGTCGGCCCAAGGATGTCGGCCCGAGGTGCGTCGCGCCCGCGGGTGTGCCGCCTTCTGGTTACGTTCTGATACACTCTTGCTTTTCTCGATGCCTGCCTGTCTCTATGGTGAGATAAGAAAATTGAATGCTTGATCTTCGACAATATGCCAGCCTCGGCGCCGCGCTGAAGGATGCGCTGGATCGTTGGCCCAACGAAACCTGTTTGATTGAGGCCGACCGCGACCGTGAGAAAGTGCGGCTGACCTATTCCGATTTCCGAGACCTATCGCGCCCACTTTGCCGTGCGCTGGAAGACGCGGCTTTCAAGCCGGGAGATCGCGCAGCGATCATCATGACGAATCAGTCGAAGTGGCTGATTTCGGCGTATTCCATCTTCTTCTGCGGCGGCATTCTCGTGCCGCTGGATTACAAGTTATCGGCGGCGGAGCATTTGCAACTGCTGGCGCACTCCAAGGCGCGCTTTCTGATTGTCGAATATTACTTGTGGCGGGCAATTACGCAGGCGACCGAGTTCCCAAAGCTGACGGCGGAGATTGTCCTGGTGACGGAGGCTCCTGCCGGAGCGGATTTGCGCGGTGCTTATCGCTGGGAAGAGTTCAAGCGCAAAGGAGATCCGCAGTTTGTTCCGCGCCAGCGTGAGGACACGGCGTGCATCGTGTATTCGTCGGGGACGGGCGGCCGCCCCAAGGGATGCGTGTTGACGCACGATAGCTATTTGGAGCAATGCACGGCGCTTACGGCGTGGTACCCGTTCTGGCCCGGTGTGCGGTATCTGAGTATTCTGCCGACGAACCATGCGATCGATTTCATGGTGGGATTTATCGGGCCGTTCGTGTGTGGAGCGTGCGTCGTACACCTTCGGACGCTGCGGCCGGAATTTGTGCGCGATGCATTTGTACGCTATCGCATCACTTACGTGAGCCTGGTACCGATGGTGTTGAAGAATCTGGAGCGGGGCCTGCGGGCGAAATTTGACGAGCTGAAGCCCGGCAAGCGCTGGGTGCTTGATCGCCTGATTGGTGTGAATAAGTTATTTACGCGACGCCGTCCGCACGTGGCGATGAGTCGTCGTTTGCTGCCACAGGTGCACAAGGCGTTCGGCGGCGAATTGCAGGCGTTGATCGTCGGCGGAGCGTTTACGGATCCTTCGACGCTGCAGTTTTTTTACGATCTTGGAATACCCGTGACGTGCGGCTATGGGCTGACAGAAGCCTGCACCGCCGTCACGCTCAACGATCTGAAACCGTTTCGCGCCGACACGGTGGGCAAGCCATTGCCGGGAAGCGAGCTTCGCATACTCAATCCCGACCCTGACGGTATTGGCGAAGTGGCCGTGCGCAGCCGTGCCGTGATGTCGCATTATCTTGACGATCCGGAGTTGACGGCACAGACAATCGTGGAAGGCTGGCTGTTGACGGGGGATCAGGGGCGATTCGAAACGCACGGGCACTTGCAGCTTTTCGGCCGCAAGAAAAATATGATCGTCACCGAGGGCGGGAAGAACATTTATCCCGAGGATATTGAATCGGTATTCGACGAATTGCCGGTGAAGGAATATTGCGTGTTTGCGGCGAATTTCCTGTGGCCGCAGAAGACGATGGGCAACGAGATGCTGGTTCTGGTCGTGCGGATGGAGCAAAACCAGCAATTCGACGATCGGGTGCGGGATGAGGTCATAGCGCGCAACCGGCGATTGCCCGACTTCAAGCGCGTCGGGGGATATTTGTTGTGGGAGAAGGATTTTCCGAGGACGGCGTCGCTCAAAATCAAACGAGGTGAGTTGGCGGCGGAGATTGGTGCGTCCGCGGCGCGGACTGGCGTGGTGAAGATTTAAGCGGGGTCCCTGGTTTCCTGAGATTTGAGATCTGGCACCTACATCTGACACCGAAGAGAAACAATGAACGACAATTTTCTGGCGATCATTAATCCGGCGGCCGGAGGCGGGCGCTGCGGCGAACGCGTGGGGGCGGCGCTTGAACGACTGCGCGCTGCAGGGCTTGCGCTCGACACGGCAGAAACTCGCGAGGATGGCGAGGCGACGCGCATAGCCCGCGACGCCTATGCGCGAGGCTATCGCAAGTTTCTAGCCGTCGGCGGCGACGGGACCTCGTATGAGATTGTCAATGGACTGTTCCCGGCGGAAAGTAGGTCTCAGGTCTCAGGGCTGGGGTCTCAGGACAATGATCGCGCGGATGATGAAATTCCTACGTTAGGGTTTCTTCCGCTTGGAACTGGTAACTCGTTCTTGCGCGACTTCTCGGGAGAAGGTTCAAGCAAAGACGGTTTGGAGCACGCGATGGAGGCCCTCACCGCTCGTCGATCCCGTGCCTGCGATGTTCTGCGTCTTACGCATAAGACTGGCGCGATCTATTACACGAATTTGCTGAGCTTGGGATTTACGGCGGACGTGGCCACACTGCGCCATCGCCGCTTTCTGGGCCTGGGCCAGGCGGGCTACCTTTTATCAATCTTTCTTTGCCTGGCTCGCCTCAACCGACGGCCGTTTCCTGTGCGCTTCGATGATCAGAAGGACTTTGACGCGCGCCGTTGTTTATTTTTGACCTTTAACAACAGCAAGTACACCGGAGGCACGATGATGATTGCCCCCGACGCCGTCACGGATGATGGACTCATTGAATACGTTCGATGGGGACCTATCGGCAGGATTGGGCTGATTCGTAATCTGGCAACGCTTTACGATGGCACGCATACTCGCCATCCACTGGCTGAACACCATGCCGTCCGGCGAATTGAGTTTCGGTTGGATGGTCCCGTCGACGTGATGGTTGACGGTGAGGTGCTGACGTTGGAATGTCAGGCGATTGATGTCCTGCCTTCGGCATTGCGCGTGGTGGTTTGAGCGGTTCGGCGTTTCGACGTTTCCCTAATTGCGAGCGCGACTTTAGGCTCCCAGGAAGTCTCGCTGTAATTCTGCAAAACAAATCGTGATATAAAAACTCCATGTCGCAAGAGCGCAGAAACCGCCAAAAGGAACGGCAAGGCATTCCGACCTCGAGCCAGAACTGGGGGCGCATCGCCGTCTTTGCCGTGCTGATCGTGGCTGTGATCGGACTGGTGTTCTACCTCAATCATCGCACCGACCATAAGCATGACGCGTTCGCCCGATGTCTGAAAGATCGCGGCGTGAAGATGTACGGAGCGTATTGGTGTCCGCATTGCCAGGAGCAAAAGGAAAAGTTCGGAGCTTCGACGCTTGAAGATTACGGTCCTTATATCGAGTGCGGCATTAAAGGCGATTTGCACGGTGTGGCGCAGGTGTGCAAAGACGAGGGGATCAAACATTATCCGACCTGGCAGTTTCCGCCCACGGGGGAGCGCGTGGAGCGCATTTTCAGCCTGGAAGAACTGAGCGATCGTACCGGGTGCGCGCTGCCATGAACAGCCTGACACAAAAGTTGATGAGTGTTGTGGCCATTCTCGCGGTTCTGGGAATTGTAGTCTCGTCTACTTCGCTGCAACATCACTATGCAACGTCAAAGACGGCTTACTGCGATATCGGAGAGATGTTCAATTGCGACATTGTGAATCGCAGCGAGTATTCGACGATTCTGGGAATTCCGGTAGCGCTCATTGGCATGATCGGCTACGGCGCCTTGGTGGGCTTGGCGACCGTGTATCGAGAGCGGCGCGAAACTCCGGCACTCCTCTTTGCGGGAGCGAGCGCGGGCTTGGCCTTCGCGTTATACCTTACCTACATTGAGGCCCGCGTTCTTGGCGTCTGGTGCATTTTGTGTCTCAGTTCGCTCGGGCTGATTGCGACCACTACGGTTGTGTCAGGAGTCATCTGGGGGAGAGAACGTTGAGCCGTCGGCCTTTTGCCTGCGAAGCGATTGCTGACCGGAAATTGGTTCGTCGCACGCCTCGCGCATGACTCGGAAACCTTCCCTGAACACAGACTCGGTTGCTCCGCCCATGCCGCTCGCTGGCGGCACACTGGTTCTGCATGAATTGCGGAGCGTGATTTTCGGGAACACCCGCTTGTTGCGGGTGTGGTTGCCTCCCGGATATGACGGTTCGGGCGCAGATCGATATCCGGTGCTTTATTTGAATGATGGGCAGAATCTATTCGATCCGACGACGGCGTTTGCCGGAGTCCATTGGCAAGTTGGCGAAACGGCTGCGCGTCTGATCGGCGAGCGCAAGATCGCGCCACTGATCATCGTCGGCATTGATAACACCAGGAACCGCATTCGCGAATACGTTCCTTACCGGTCGATCGATCCCAGAGTTTTCTTCCCCAAGGGAAAGTACTATCCCAATTTTCTGCGTTATGAGGTCATGCCGCTGATTCGAGAACGGTACCGCGTGATGGCGGGGCCAGAGTACACAGGAATCGGCGGTTCTTCGTTGGGTGGACTGATTACGCTCTACACACTGCTTGCGGCGCCGAGCGTTTTTGGCCGTGCGCTGATCGAGAGTCCGTCTCTGTTTGTGGCGAACCGAAAGATCCTGGACGACGTCCGGCGCTTTCGATCGCCGCTCGGGCGCGTTTATCTGGGTATGGGAACTCGCGAGATTGGCGATGAGGGAAAGGACGCGAAGATCGTCGAAGACGTGCGCCAGTTGGAGCGGCTCCTGCTCGCGTCCGGATTTGACGATCAGCACTTGAAAGTTCGCATCGATGAAGGCGCGACCCATAGTGAATCGGCTTGGGCGGCACGGTTTCCCGAGGCGCTGGAATTTCTGTTTTCGTAAGAACCCGCCCGCCGCCTTCATTTGCCGCTCGACGATGGGTTATTATTATCGGTCTTCTTCTCAGAAACATTTCGTGGGGGGCCCTATGAAGATTCGAAGTTTAGCGGTGTGGTGTGTCTTGTCGATGGCGTTTGGCATTGCGGCGTCTGCGCAGCCTTTCAGCGAAGCACAATTTAAGGGGATGAAGTGGCGCGACATCGGCCCGTATCGCGGCGGGCGCGTGCTCGCCGTAACCGGAGTGACCGGTAGTCCCTATACCTACTACTTCGGGGGCGTCGCGGGAGGAGTGTGGCGCACAACTGACGGCGGTGTCGATTGGCAACCCATCTCCGACAAGGGAATGATTTCGTCCATTGGGGCGATTGCGGTCTCGGAATCGAACCCGAACGTCATTTACGTGGGAACGGGCGAATCTTGTCTGCGCGGGAATATCTCATACGGCGATGGTATGTACAAGACCAGCGACGGCGGGAAAACCTGGCAACACATCGGATTGAAAGAAACACAACACATCGCGCGTGTTTGGGTCGATCCTCGCAACTCCGATCACGTGCTGGTCGCGGCGCTCGGGCATGCTTACGGCCCAAATCAGGATCGCGGAGTGTATCGCACGAATGACGGCGGCAAGAGCTGGGACAAGGTTCTGTACAAGGACGACAAGTCGGGCGCAATCGATCTGTCGGTCGATCCGCACAACTCCAACATCGTGTTTGCTGCGCTCTATCAGATTCAGCGTTCGCCGTGGGGCTTGGAGAGCGGCGGTCCTGGCAGCGGCTTGTATCGTTCGACGGATGGCGGGAATACATGGACGCATCTTGAAGGCAAGGGTCTGCCTGCGGGAATTCTGGGCCGCATCGGGGTCAGCGTTTCGGGCGGCGACTCAAATCGCGTCTACGCTCTGATTGAGTCGAAGGAGAGTGGACTCTATCGCTCCGATGATGGCGGAGAAAACTGGTCGCGCGTGAATGACGATCAGCGGCTGACGCAACGCGCTTGGTATTTCACGCACATCTTTGCCGACCCGAAAAGCCCTGATACGGTTTACATGCTGAACACGGGCATGTTCCGCTCGACGGACGGAGGCAAGACGCTTGAATCTTCTGCCTGCTCCGCATGGCGATCATCACGGCTTCTGGATCGATCCACAGAATCCCAATCGCCTGATTAACGGGAACGACGGCGGCGCGACGATTTCGGTGGATGGCGGCAAGAACTGGTCGACGCAATATAACCAGCCTACGGCGCAGTTCTACCACGTCGCTGCCGATAATGATTTCCTCTACAAGGTTTACGGCGCGCAGCAAGACAACTCGACGATTGGCATTGCGAGCCGCACTGACGACGGCTACATTGGTCGTCAACACTGGTTCGACGCGGGCGGCGGAGAAAGCGGATACATTCAGCCGGATCCGCGCGACTCGAACATTATCTATTCCGGTTCTGGCGGCGGAGCGGTCATGCGGGTCGATCGACGCAGCAACCAGGAGCAGGACGTAACGGTATGGCCTGAAGACGCGGCTGGTCACGGAACTGGCGATATGAAGTATCGGTTGGGATGGACGCAGCCGATTCTCATTTCTCCACATGATCCGAATGTCGTTTACACGACTGCGGAGCAAGTGTTCAAGACTACCGATCAGGGAATGACTTGGACGGCGATCAGTCCTGACCTGACGCGGAATGACAAGAGCAAGCAGGTATCGTCGGGAGGTCCGCTGACGAAGGACAACACGTCGGTCGAGTATTACGACACCGTGTTTGCCATTGCCGAATCGCCGGTGCAGAAAGACTTGATCTGGGCAGGAACCGATGATGGCCTGATTCACGTGACGCGCGATGGCGGCAAGAACTGGGCGAATGTGACGCCAAAGGGAATTCCCGAATGGAGCCTCGTCAGCATTATCGAAGCTTCGCCGTTTGATGCGGGAACAGCTTATGCGGCGGTCGATACCCACAAGCTCGATGACTTGAAACCGTACATCTATAAGACGACCGACTTCGGCAAGTCGTGGACGAAGATCACGAACGGGCTTCCTGACGGTGCTTATACGCATGCTGTGCGCGAAGATCCGGTGCGGAAGAATCTTCTCTACGCGGGAACTGAAACCGGTATATACGTTTCATTCGATGGCGGAGCGAACTGGCAGTCGCTGCAACTAAACCTGCCGAATACTCCGATTCACGACTTGATTATTAAAAACAACGATCTCGTTGTGGCCACGCACGGCCGGGCTTTCTGGATACTGGACGACATCAGTCCGTTGCGTGCCGTCTCGGCGCAGGCGTCTTCGGAAGCGGTGCTCTACAAGCCGGTGGTGACTTACCGGCTGCGCTGGCCTCCTTTCTTCGAGCACCACCAGCCGGTGGGGGATAATCCGGAGACAGGCGCAATCATCTCTTACTATC
Source organism: uncultured Acidobacteriaceae bacterium (assembly GCA_963846085.1). GTDB lineage: Bacteria > Acidobacteriota > Terriglobia > Terriglobales > Acidobacteriaceae > Acidiflorens. The sequence continues at coordinate 1,128,961 of CAWJUN010000002.1, forward strand.
TGCCGACGGCGCCGAAGGGCGTCGCGTCGCTCGAGTTCATCGATGCATCCGGCAAGGTGGTTCGGCGCTACTCCAACGAAGAGAAGAAAGAAGCGGAGACGCCGCCGGAATGGCCCGACCAAACGCCGCCTAACGAGAAGATTCCGACTGAGGTGGGGGTCAACCGCTTTGCGTGGGATCTGCTCATGCAAGGTCCGACACCGTTGGCGGGCGAACCGGGAGCGGAATTCCGGGATCGCGGGCCGATGGTTCTTCCCGGTTCGTATCAGGCGCGGCTTACTGTGGATGGCAAGTCTTACACGGCGCCTTTGGAGGTGAAGATTGATCCTCGGGTGAAGGCTACGCAAGAAGACGTGCAGGCGGAAGTTGAGTTGGGGCGGAAAATCGTGGCGCAGGTTTCGGCGATTCACGAGGCGATCGGCACGATTCGCGAAGTCCGTGTGCAGACTCGCGGACTCGATAAACGGCTGGGTGACGATGCGCATTACGCGGCGCTTGTTTCCGCGATGAAGGATTTCGACAAGAAGAGTTTCGACCTGGAGTCGCAACTGCTGCAGGTGAACTCGAAGAGTTCGGAATCGAATCTGAATTATCCGGTGTTGATCGACGAGCGCTTGCATTCTTTGTTGTTCAGCGTGGAGTCGGCGGATGCGCGTCCTACGAAGCAGCAGTATGAGGTTTACGAAGACCTGGAAAAGCAGGCGCGGCCGCTGCTGGCGCAGTATCACGAGCTGATGTCGAAAGATTTGCCAGCGTTGAACGAAATGGTGAACAAGCAGAATATCCCGACGCTGTATGTGAGTGCGGGGAAGTAGAAATCGTTTCGCAGTTCCTATTGCTTCGTCCAGTCGGTGAAAATTCAGATTTCGCCGGATTAGAACAGTTCGATGGCGGCGGCATGGCCCGAAGCGGAAGCGAGTCGACGGTCGCGTGTCACGAGTGCCGCGCCGAGTTTCTCGGCCAGCGCGACGTAGGCAGCATCATAGGCTGAGAAATTGTGGCGGAGTTGCCAGATGCGGGGCATGAGGACGAGATGAGGATATCGAGCAATGCGGAGATCCAGAAGATCGCGGAAGGCCTCGTCAGCACGGCGGGCAGAGATCACCGCTTGCAATGCCAGACGCCGTAATACTTGCGCGAACTCGAGATCGAGAAGGTGCGGCGCGTGCAGGGTTTCGTGATGAGAATAAATGCGCTTCTCGATGCGCTGCCCAGCGGACGTCTGAAGAAGCCAGTCCACTGTGGCCGACGCATCCAGGACAATCATCGCGCCTGGCGCTCTTCTCGAAGCAAGCGAGCGGTATCAATCGGTACGGAAACTGGCTTACGTGTATGCAAACGCTCCCGCAATTGCGCCAGGGTTGGCCGGTCTGCAATTTCTTTTATTTCTGCCAACAGATAGTCCGAAAGCGACATACCGGCCATTGCGGCGCGAGCTTTGAGGCCGCGGTGCAGGGCATCAGGTACATTGCGCAGCTGGATCATCTTTGCCATGCGCTAAGCATACTTTCATGTTCTGCACATGTCAATGGAATGGGCCGATTGTTTCTTCGGTGGTCACCGAAAGAGAGCGCCAGAACGTTCGTTTTATTCCCATGGGCGGGAATTGTGCGCCTCGGGATGAATATTTCTAGCATTGTTGCTGCTCAAACGCCCTCCGGGCCGCGAAAAAACTATGGTTGGTCATTCGATCCTCCTTGTATTCTTTCTCTCAGGTGTTGTTCACCTTCAAGCCCGGGGGCTTTAAGGCCGCCTTTCTGGGACGGGAGACACACTGCCGCAAATGCCGCTCAGAAGTCCTTTGGAAGTCATCAAGAACTTCTCAAGATTTATTAAGACGCCGGTAGGAGTAAGAAAAACAAAGCGTTTTTGCGAGATCGGGTCGGGCACCTACGGGGGTGAAACAGCTCTTATTTGCGCGAGAACAAAAGGCAATGACTATGTGATTAGTGATCGGGATGGAGGTCGAAGCATTCATCGTAGAAAAGCGGACGGGTACTTTCCACCATCGGAAGGCGTGGAGCAAGCGACTTGCTCTGAGCGGTCCTGGGCGTCGTGTTGGGGATCGCGGGTCAGGTGAAGGTGAACGGAGACCGTGGCCTCAGGACAATCCTTGATGAGTTGTACGCCGTCCGATGGAGCGAAGTCTGGCGGAAGGAGAGAGTGGTTGTCCTCGAGGAAGGTTTCGAGGTAGTCGTGACTGAAAACGGCTCCCGGCTGGAGTGTCCATAAGACTTCGAGCTTCGGTGCAACTTCTCTCGGGCCGGTCACTTCGAGTTTGTCCATACGATACTGCGGACCCTCTTCGACTTTGATGTTTAACTTCACGGTTGAACTGGAATCTAACTTCGTGTCTGGGACAAAAATAGAATCCAGAAATCCTCGTGAGCGGTAGAGTTTCTGCATGGCTTGCAGGCCGCCGACAATCTTGGCCCGTTTGAACGAGTCGCCTTTCTTCATGGGGAACCTGGCGCGGAGCGCGTCGGAGCCGATGGCGTGATTTTCGGTGAACTCGATGATGGACAGGTGGCAGAGCGGCCCTTCGGTGACCTGGGCTTCGAGGCGGGCTGGCTTCGGAGAGGCGAGCGGGTCGACAACTTTGACGTCCAGTTTCTGAATTACGGCGGTGAAATATCCACGATCTTGAAACTGGGCCAGGATGACCTCTTGTAAGTATTCGTTATCGTCGTCAAATTTCGATCCGACGATTGCGCTCGTGATCTCGGCCAGTTCAGCGGTGTCGACGGATTGAGTTCCGGAGATGGCGAGGCTCTCGATGAGAAGCTGGGGAGGGTCGTTTTGAGCAACGATGCGAAGATAAGAAATAAAGAGCAGAGCGGAAATGGATAGTACTCTTTCGAATCTGAAGCGAAGCATAGGGCCTCCTTCTGCGTGAGGAACGGGCTGGAAGCGATGCGGACCGTAGGCAGTCCATACCCTCCCCGCCCAGCCGCGAAAAAATGCGACCAGGACGGGCCACCCATGGGGGGAGGCCCGTCGCTCTCTGGGTCGATCGAAGTGCGCGTTTAGAGGCGGGCGCAGACGGCTTTGGTTTGGGTGTAGAGCTGTAATACGTCTTTGCCCATTTCGCGGCCCCATCCAGATTGCTTGTAGCCTCCGAAGGGGAGTGCGGCGTCGAAAATGTTGTAGCAGTTGATCCAGACCGTGCCGGCGCGGAGTGAGGACGCGAGACGGTGGGCCTTGGAGATGTCTTTGGTCCAGATGCCGGCGGCGAGTCCGTAGACGGAGTCGTTGGCGCGGCCAGTCAGTTCTTCGGGATCATCGAAGGGAATGGCGGCGACAACGGGTCCGAAGATTTCTTCCTGCACGATCCGCATGTTGTCTTTGGTGTTGACTAGGACGGTGGGTTCGACGAAGTAGCCTTTGTTGCCGAGCTTCTTGCCTCCCGCGACAGCGGTTGCGCCTTCGGAGAGGCCGATTTCGAGATAGTTGCAGACGCGCTGCAACTGCTCTTCGGAGACGAGCGGGCCCATGGAGGTGTCGGGCTCGAGTCCGGAGCCGACGCGAATTTTCTTGGCTTTTTCGGAGACGCCTTCGACGACGCGATCGAAGACGGGACGCTCGACGAAGAGGCGGGATCCGGCGCAGCAACATTGTCCGTGATTGAAGAAGATGGCGCTGGCCGCGCCGCCGATGGCGGTATCGAGGTCGGCGTCTTTGAAGATGACGTTCGGCGACTTGCCTCCGAGTTCGAGAGAAACTTTTTTGAGATTTCCGGTGGCGGCGTGGACGATGAGCTTGCCGACTTCGGTGGATCCGGTGAAGGCAATTTTGTCGACGAGGTCGTGAGCGGCGAGAGCGGCACCGGCGGTTTCACCGTATCCGGGGACGATGTTGACGACACCGTCGGGGAATCCGGCTTCGGCGATAAGTTCACCGAGACGGAGCGCGGAGAGCGGAGTTTGCTCGGCGGGCTTGAGGACGACGGTGCATCCGGAGGCGAGCGCGGGACCGAGTTTCCAGGCGGCCATGAGCAGGGGGAAATTCCAGGGGATGATCTGGCCAACTACGCCGATGGGTTCACGCAGCGTGTAGGCGTGATACATGGCGCCGGGGGTGTAGGGGACAGAGAGGGGAATGGTGGAACCTTCGAGTTTGGTGGCCCATCCGGCCATATAGCGGAAGAGGTCGACGGCGAGAGGAACGTCGGCGGCGCGGGCTACGGTGAGAGGCTTGCCGTTGTCGAGGGTTTCGAGGGTGGCGAATTCTTCGGTGTGCTGTTCGAGCAGGTCGGCGAGCTTCCAGACGAGCTTGCCGCGCTCGGCGGCGGTCATGCGGGACCAGGGTCCGCTGTCGAAGGCGCGGCGGGCGGCGCGGACGGCGGCGTCGATGTCGGCGCTGTCACCTTCGGCAACCTGCACCAGAACTTCTCCAGTGGCGGGGTTATAGGTGGGGAAAGTTTTGCCGGAAGCGGCGTTGATCCACTTGCCGTCGATGAGCATTTTGCGGGTGGTGGAGATGAAGTCGGTGACACGAGAATCGATGTTGATTGGGGAAACGGCGATGCCCATAGTGGCCTCCTGAAGACGGAACGAGCGAGTGAGAAATTATTGCGACGAAACGGCCCCGAAAGATAGTAGACCCGGGGGATGGGGAAGGCAAATGGTAGTGGGGAGCGGAGGGATGATACAAAGCTCAGAGTGGACGCAGATTCTGATTTTTTCTTGACTCTGGTTTGGAAGTTCCCTAGGCTCTGGATTCCACACTCAGCGATGACTTGAAACGAAAGGCTGTTTCCGCAATTTTCTGATGGCTTCCAGGTTGACAGGTCGTCGACTCTCCTTATGGACAACTGTTCAGAGAAATTACGTCTTAGATTTGCGACCTACGGCTCTGCCGTGGGCGGGACGGTGTCCAGTCGATGAGGGCATGGCGAATTTTCACAAGAGTTCTTTATGTCGCATTCATCGGGATTGTTTGCTGGACGTGTTTTCGACATCCGGTGGCCGATGATTTAGATCGATACCTTTACGAGGCGTTGGTGCGGGGAAGGCACGAGAGCGTCGAAGCGGTGTTTTCAAGCCTTAAGCATTCGTATAAGCGGGTGCAGGAGAGCAACGCGCTGGATAGCGCCGTTCATCTGGGACAGATTGAACCCCTGTATGCAATCAAGCCGATTTATGTGGGCGTGATCGAGGCGCCTGTACTGAGCCGGGTTCCGATTCAGTCACGCATCACTCTAATTTCCGCGGTGTCACTGTTTGGGATTGGCTTGATTGTGTTGGGATGGACGGAAAGAGCGGGGTATTCGGCGTTGCTGATTGCGACGTCCTCGATCGTCATTCTGGGCAGGATGGGAACCCCGGATGGTTTTTCGAGCCTGGTGGTTCTCGCGAGCTTGTGGGCAGTCAGCCGGAGCAGGCTATTCGTGGGAATTCTGCTTTTGCTGGTGTCGGTATGGATTCGCACTGACAACGTTTTGTTGGTAGTGGCGATGCTAGGGTATCTGCTGTGGGAGAAGAGAATAACGTTGGTGGATGCCGGGGTGTTTGCGGCGCTCGCGATTGGGAGTGTGCTGTTTATTAATCACTTTTCGGGGAACTATAGTTGGCGCGTGCTGTTTGAAACGAGCTTTCTATGGGGCGGATCGCCTGGGGAAGTTCATCCCGATTTTGGTTTGATCCAGTACCTGGGAGTGGCGGCGCGGGGCGCGGAAACTATTTTGCCGCAGGTGGCAATTTGGCTTTTGCTGGCATGGGGACGTGGAAGTTGGGGGCACCCGCCCGAGGATTGTTGATCCCGGTGTGGTTCGCAGTGTTTTGTCACTTCGCGCTTTATCCGTCTCCTGAATCGCGATACCTGGCGTGGGCGTTCGTGGTCACGGGCGTGATTTTTGTGAACGCCTTGCCGGTAGATGGCGCGAAGTTGCGCCGCATGCGAACGCGAATTATTTCGTGATTACGCCACAGGCGATGCGATCGCCGGCGTTTCCGGCGGGATCGGTTTTCTGGTCGTCGGCTTTGGCGTGGATGACGAGGGCTGTTCCTCCGTTGCTGAAGATGGAGTGAGGGTCGTCGCCCCAGGTGACGTCTTTGTCATCGCGTTTAAAGTGGGCTTTGCCGTCGGCTCCGACGGTGAAATTGGCGCCGTCTCCGGCGTGATGGCCTTCGGGATTCTCGAGGCCGTGCTTCTTGCCATCGGGATTGAAGTGCGGTCCGGCCGACTTGAAGTCGGGCGCCTCGCACTTGGCGTTCTGATGGAAATGGATCGCGTGGTCGCCGGGGGGAAGGTTTTGGACGCTGACTTCCATGCCGACGCCGGGAGCGGTGTCCCAGAGAATGGCGGAGCCGACGACCTTGCCTTGCGCGTCCTTGAGTTGAACCAGAATCTTGGCGGAACTGGCAGAAGCAAGGGCGACAACGAGGAGTGCGAGGGAGAGCAGGCGGGTGGTTTTCATGGAGGGATTATAGCGAGTTTTTGTGGGGCGGGTGAAGACCGCGGACCCAAGGGCTTTAACCACGAAGGGCCCGAAGGTTCACGAAGGGGAAGGGCTTTTCGAGGCAAATCGGGGCATTCGTTGGTCAACGTGGGGCGCGTAGATGAATGTTGGGTGAATTGGGGAGCGGTTCGGGGGTGGGGATGAAGTCGGGTGTGGCGCAGAATGCGGGGCAATGTGACAATAGAGGGATGCAAAGAACCCTCAACACCGCACTTCTATTGGCCGCAGCGATGATGCTGGCGGGAGATGGCTATGCCCAGCAGACTCCAGCAAGTACACCTCCGGCAACGACACCAGCGGCTCCGGCAGCCACAACTACGAAAGCGCCTGTAAAGAAGGCGGGAACGGCGACGAAGAGCGCAACGGCGGGCACGGCGCTCACAACGCGCAAGCAGAAGTTCAGCTACGCGCTGGGAATGAATATTGGCAAAAACCTTGGCGGCCAGTTGAAGCAGCAGTCCGTGGATGTGGACTGGAACCTGGTAGAGCAAGGATTGAAGGACTCGACGACGGTCGGCGGCAAGACGCGCTTGACGGAAGAGGCTGCGAAGGCTGTGATGACCGAAGTGCAGAGCGACGTCCAGAAACGACAGCAGGAAAAGATGCAAGCGACGGCAGCAAAAAACAAGGCGGATGGAGCGGCGTTCCTGGCGGCCAATAAGGGCAAGGAAGGCGTGGTCACGCTGCCGAGTGGATTGCAGTACAAGATTTTGACGGAGGGCAAGGGTCCGAAGCCGACGCCGACGGACTCGGTGGTGTGTAACTATCGAGGCACGTTGCTCAATGGCACGGAGTTTGACAGTTCGTACAAGCGCGGGCAGCCGGCGACATTTGGCGTTAGTCAGGTGATCAAGGGCTGGACGGAGGCGCTGCAGTTGATGCCAGTGGGATCGAAATGGCAGCTGTTTATTCCTTCAGACCTGGCGTATGGGGAGCGCGGCGAGCCGCGTGGTGGGATTGAGCCGAATGCGCTGTTGATTTTTGATGTGGAGTTGATGTCGATTGTGGACAAGAGCAAGGAAGAGAAAAAGGACGACACAACCGACGAGAAGAAGTAGCCGAGCGGGATTCGTTTAACCCCGTTGTCATCTTGAGGCTGTTACGAGGGATCTGCAGTTTCGCGGTACCGGAAACCTGCAGATCCCTCGCTTCGTTCGGGATGACAATTTCTATTTAGGCTCCCAAATACATTACGTGGACATAGGTTCCGAGACGGACGTTGTAGGCTAGATACCAACCAACGTGATCGGGATCGTCGTAGATGACGATTTCGTCCGAGTCCCAAAGCCAGCCATCACAGTAGCCGACATCGTAGGGAGCGACGGAGAAGTAGAAACCGCCGAACCAGAAGCGGCCGGGACCTCCGCCAGCGAGATGCCAGATGTGGCCGCGACCGAAACCGCCGGTGAAGTGGCCATGCTCCCAGGGATGGTCGAGATGATAGTGAGCGTCGTCGCGTCCGGTGTCATGGCCCACCCATGTTTTTCCGCGATCGACGTGCGGAGCGTTGGGATGGCCGGGGTGATCATCGAAGTGACGATTTTCTACTGGCGCGCGTGGTGCCTCGACGTGTGCGGGACCGCGTTTGGGAATGTTTTCGTGGCCACCGACTTCGGGGTGGCCGGCGGGTGCGTGTGCTTCATGCTGCGCGACGGCTGAGAGAGAAAACGCGAAACAAATCACGAACAATCCAATCAGCTTTTTCATTGGTTGTGAGCATCCTCCGATAGGGATAACACGGGTTTTGTTGGAATGTTGCTGTGTAACCACGATCGTGAACTGCAGAATATTTCTACCATAAGTGATAGTGGCGGCGTGGATGAAGAATGTGCCTTCGCTTACAAGCGCGGGGCGGAGCCCCGCCACCACAAGGGCTTTTATTCGTAGCGGAGGGCTTCGATGGGGTCGAGGCGGGAGGCGCGGATAGCGGGGACCATGCCGCTGATTAGTCCGACGGCGGTGAGGATGAGAACGGCGACGACGAGGGTGACAGGGTTGATCATGAGGCGGATGTCTCCGGCCTCGGCGTGTTTGGCCATCGCGCTGTAGAGAGTGAGGCGTCCGACGGAGAAGGCGACGACGTAGGCGAGGATGATGCCCAGCAGTCCGCCGATGAAGGTGATGGTGAGCGCTTCGGCGAGGAACTGGAGGAAGATGTGGCGGCGGCGGGCGCCGAGAGCTTTTTCGACTCCGATCTCGCGAGTGCGCTGGGTGACGGAGACGAGCATGATGTTCATCAGACCGACGCCGCCGATGCCGAGGGTGAGGGTGCCGATGAGGGCGAGCAGGATTTTCAGTCCGAGGGTGATGATCTCGAATTGATGGACTTGCTGCATCAGGTTGAAGACGAAGAGGGCGCGGCGGTCGGTGGGGTTGAACTTGTGCTGCGCCGCCATGATGTAGCGCACCGATTGCTCGATCCGCTCATAGTCGTTGGTCTCGTAGTTGAACCAGATGGAGTCGAGATAGTGCGTGTCTTTGATATCACTCATGGTGGTGAAGGGAACGTAGATGACGCGGTTGATGTTGTCGTCTCCAGCTTGCATCTTGGCGGATAGGACGCCGACGACCTGGAAGCTGATGCCGCCGATGCGAATGTGTTCGCCTAAGGGATTGCGTCCGGAGAACAGTTTTTCTCTTGTTTCGGAGCCGATCACAGCGACACGCGCGCGTTGAATCTGGTCTTCGGCGTTGAAGAAGCGGCCTTGATCGAGGGTGAGAGCGCGAATCAAGAAGGTATTGGAGTATTCGCCATTCACGCTCATGGTGAAGGAGCGTGCGTCGTACTGCACGATGGAATCTTTGTTGACGTTGGGAGTGATGTGGGTGATCTGCGGAATGTTGGAGGTGAGGAGGTCAATGTCGTCGAGGGTGAAGCGGATTTGGGCTCCAGCTTTTTCGCCTCCAGCCTGCATGGAGGAGCGGCCGGGAACGACGATGAAGAGCTTGGTGCCGAAGTTGGCGAAGATGTTGGCGCAGGCGCGGCCAAAGCCGTCTCCGTAGGCGAGGAGCATGACGACCGTAGCGATACCCCAGGCCATGCCGAGCATGGTGAGCGCGGTGCGGCGCCGGTTGTGGCGCATCGCGTCGTAGGACTCCTGGAGCAGGTCTTGGAGCATAAAAAAGTGTGATTTGTAATTTGTGATTGGTAATTGCAAATGCGCGAACGAACAATCGCAAATTCGCAATTGCCAATTACAAGTCTATTCCTGTCTTAGGGCCTCGACCGGTTCCAGCCGGGCGGCTTTGCGAGCGGGATAAAGCCCGGCGGCCACGCCGGCGAGGGTCAAGCTGGTGATGGCGAGGATTGCGGTTTTGGGGACGAGCCGCGGGGGATCAAAACCGCCGGGACCGTTGTAGTTGCCGAGGAGCGCCATGAATCCGCTGGCGAGTGCCATGCCGAGCAAGCCGCTGACTAGCGTGAGCAGGATGCCTTCGAAGAAAAAGTGCAACATGATGCTGCGATTGGTCGCGCCGAGAGCTTTGCGAAGACCGATTTCGCGGGTGCGTTCGGTGACGGCGATGAGCATGATGTTGACGACGCCAATGGCTCCGAGGGCGAGAGTGACCATGCCGACCGTGCCTAGAAATTCATCCATGGCGTCGAATATCGTGCCCATCATTTGAGCCTGTTTGACGGTGTCCCATCCTTCGAAGGCATCTTCGTCGTGATAATCGAAGTGATGATTGCGAGCGATGACGCGGTGAGCCTCGTCGAGCGCGAGCAGGTGCTCGTCGGCGGTGCGCGGTTGAAAGTTGATGGAGGAGATGGCGTCGAAGCCTTCTTCGCCGGGAAGAGGGAAGTCGCTGCGCATGACTTGAAAAGGAATGTAGGCACGGGTGTTGGTGGAATTGTCATCGCCGCGGCCAACGCGCTTGAGGGTGCCTATCACTTCGAAGCGATGGCCGTTGAGGAGAATGAAGGCGCCGATGGAGGGGCGTCCGGGAAAAAGATTGCGGCGCATTTCATCGCCGAGGACGACGACTTCCCGCTTTTGAGTTTCGTCGAGATCGTTGAGATAGCGTCCCTGCAAGATTGGGAGAAAACGGATGCCGTTGTATTGCGGCTCAGCGCCGGTGAGCTGGCCGCTGGCGCTGGCGTACTCGCTGACGGCGTGGACGTCGTTGGTGGCGAGGACGGGAGTGATGGCGCGAATGTGGGGAGACTCTTTGCGGATGTCGAGGTAATCCTGATAGGTGAGGCGGTATTCGCGGGCGGAGTTGATGCTGCCCTGAACGACGGGCGCGCGGCCGGGAAAGATCATCATGATGTTTTCGCCGTACTCGGAAAGGCCGCGCTGGTTGCCGCTGCGGAAGCCTTCGCCGAGTCCGACGAGGAGGAGAAGGGAACCGACACCCCAGGCGATTCCGAACATGGTGAGGAACGAGCGGAGTTTATGCGCCCAGAGGGTACTGAAAATTTGCGCGAAGACGTCGATCACGATTTGCATGCGGAAAGGCTGGCTGTTAGCTATGGGCTACTAGCTACTAGCTTCGGGCTTAACCCATCGCCTTGGCTGGAGCGCTGACCTGCAAAATGGCACCAGGAGCAGTTTCCAGCGGGTCATTGGGTATCTCTTTTGGCTGGCGGGCCCACTTACTCGTCGTTACTAGGATAACAAGGGGAGCGGGGTGCGGTACACAGGCAAATGAGCGGTGGGGTGGGGTATTAGGCGGGAAAAGGCAGGCCGTGCTGCGCACGGCTGGACGGGCGAGACGCCCGTCCCCACACTGGCTCATCGTCCCACTTGTCTGTCGTGGCTGGTTAGCAGGCTAGTTGGTCGCGGGTTAGCTTCAGGCCGGTCAGGTTGCCGAGGATGGTTACGGCGATATGATCGGTGCGGAAGAACTCTTCGGCGGTTTGCTGCAGGTCTTCGACGGTGACGGCTTCGATGCGTTCGATCAATTCGTCGAGGCTGAAGAAATGGTCGTAATACATTTCCTGCCGTGCGAGATTCGACATGCGCGCGGTCGACGACTCGAGAGAGAGCATCAGGCTGCCTTTGAGCTGATCTTTGGAGCGACGCAATTCTTCGTCGGGAACCGGGGTGGTCTTCAGGTTGCGAAATTCTCCGACAACGCTCTCGACGACTTTGATGGCGGACTCGCGGGAGGTTCCGGCGTAGACACACATGGAGCCGGTGTCGCGATAGGGATTGAGATCGCTGTAGATGGAGTAGGCGAGTCCCTGGCGCTCGCGGATGTTTTGGAAGAGGCGCGAGCTCATTCCACCTCCGAGGAGGGTGTTCAAGATGTAAGAGGCGTAGCGGCGTTCATGGGCGATGGGATGCGAGGGGACGCCGATGCAAATCTGAACCTGTTCCAGCGATTTCTTGTTGCGCAGATTGATGCGCGAAAAAGTCTTGGGCTGAGGCGAATGCAGGCCATTTTTCGCGGGCTTCACGTGCTCAAAGTGCTTGGCGACGAGGGCAACGAACTGATCGTGATCGAGGTTTCCGGCGGCGCTGACAACCAGATTTGCGGGAGCGAAGTGGTGTCCATAGAAGCGGGAGACCACGGGGCGATCAAACCTCTTTACAGTTTCGCGGGTGCCGAGGATCGGAAGACCGAGAGCGTGGTCCTTCCAGAAGCTCTGGGTGAAGATTTCGTGGACTAGGTAGTCGGGATTGTCCTGATCCATTTTGATTTCTTCGAGGATGACGCCGCGTTCGCGCGCTATGTCGGTGGCATCGAAGACGGGATGGAGGACGAGGTCGCTCAGGACGTCCATCGCAAGGGGAAGATGCTCGTCGAGTACTTTAATGTTGAAACAGATGCATTCCTTGGCGGTGAAGGCGTCCATGTTGCCGCCGATGGAATCGACCTGGCGGGCAATGGCTTCAGCGGAACGAGTTTCGGTTCCCTTGAAGACCATGTGCTCGATGAAGTGAGAGATGCCGTTCCATTCGGAATCTTCGTCGCGAGAGCCGGATTTCAGCCAGACGCCAATTGCGACCGAGCGAATGTGAGACATCTGCTCGGTGATGACGGTGAGGCCGTTGGGCAACACCTGTCGACGGATACTGCGAGTTTCCTTTGCCATGAGTGCGGTACCATTTCCCCTTATGAAGTTGGTGCTTCCTTGTACGATGAAATTTGCGGCTATGAAGACATGACCTACAAATATGATTGCTCGGGGCCGGGACTAGTACTATTGTCCCACAATTTACGACCCGACAGCCTAGGCTTGGTTAGTCTTTTAGTACGTTATAGTTACATTGATTTATTTAACAAACACATTGTATAGATCCGAGATCGGGACGAGGTTTAAGAGCGTCTAAGAGCTCATCGAACGACAGGGAAAATGGAGAATGTGCCTTCCAAATCGTTGCTAGGACTTAACCTGCAGGAGCTTACGGACCTTGCGGCCGCCTCGGGCCAACCGGCCTATCGTGGGCAACAACTATTTGATGCGATTTACCGGCAAAAGATTGAGGGGCTGGAGGAGGTTTCGACCCTGCCGCGGGAGTATCGGGCTCAGCTGGCGGCGGAGGGGTGGGGAGTGGGGCAGCGGGCGATTCAGCGAAAGTTTGTGTCCAGCGATGGAACGGTGCGGTATCTGATTGAACTGTCCGATGGGGAAACGGTGGAGACGGTGTGGATGCCGGACGGGGATGGCGGGGAGGGTGGCGACGGGAGCGAAGCGGGGGACGAGGTCGAAGGAGTTGCGGATCCGGCGAGACAGATGGGATGGCGCCGGGCGACGATTTGCGTTTCGAGTCAGGTGGGTTGCGCGGTGAATTGCAAGTTTTGCTTTACGGGGTTGCTGGGGGTGAAGCGAAATCTGAGCGCGGGAGAGATCGTAGGGCAGATTGCGGCCGTGCTGCGGGATCAGGGTGTGCAGCCTCCGTTGCAGCGAGTGAATCTCGTCTTTATGGGGATGGGCGAGCCGTTTTTGAACTATGACAATTTCATGAAGTCGGTGCTGCTGCTGCGCGAAGGGGTGGGGATTCCGGAGGTGCGCATGACGGTATCAACGGCGGGAATTGTGCCGCGGATCTACGATTTTGGGCAGGAGGCGGTGCGTCCCAAGCTCGCAATTTCGCTGAACGGATCGAATGATGCGTTGCGCAGCGAAGTGATGCCGTTGAACCGAAAGTGGAACCTGGCGGAGTTGATGAAAGCGGCGCGGGAGTTTCCGTTGCGGGCGCGGGAGCGGCTGACATTCGAGTATGTGCTGCTGGCGGGGGTGAATGATGGGGCCGAGCAGGCGCGCGAGGTAGCGGAACTGGTGCGGGGAATTCGAGCGAAGGTAAACCTGATTGCAATGAATCCGGGGACGGAGCTGCCGTATCGAGCGCCGGAACAGGAGCGGGTGCTGGCGTTCCAGCGGATTCTGGTGGGGGCGGGAATTCCGACATTTGTGCGGAAGCCGCGCGGGCGTGACATTTTTGCCGCTTGCGGGCAGTTGAAGCGGACGACACTGGTGGAGTTGACGTCGTAAACGATACTTCGGTGCAGGGGCTAAATCCGAGACCTTTCGAGGCGCCATAGTTTCTTAAAAAGTTCAGAACTTCGGACACTAGGTGCCGCTGCGAGCGGCACGGTGCGAGGCGTTGAAGCCGGGGCGGACGGCGACGCTGCTCGCGAGTTGCAGCTCCATGCGGAAGGCTGGGCGTACTCGAGACGAAGTTTGCAGAAGGCGGCCGCCATGTTCTTCGACAATTCGGCAGCAGGCGCTGAGAGAGAGCGTGGACGGTTTGTTCTCGCCCTCGGAATTTAGGAGGGCCGGGAATGAGAGCGGTGGGCCGGCAGGATCGTTGCCTTCTCCAGCGGAATCGTGGGACGAGAAGTCGACGAAAACGAACTTGCCCTGGGCGTGGGTACGGACAAAGAGTGCGGAACGAATCTCGCGATCGAGATGGCCGCTGATCTGGGACGCGAGATGCATGCAGACGTGAAGAATCTGGTTGGAGTCGGCGAGGACGAGCGGAAGCGACGGCGTGAGACTGAGGCGGATGGTGCACGACTCGGCTTCGAGTTGGGGCGCGAGCAGGCGCACAGCGGTCTGCAAGACGGAGTTGATATCGACGGCTGCCAGATTGGCCGGCGCTTGACGGGCGAAGGTGAGCAAACTGGCGACGAGTGTGGTGGTGCGGCGAACCTGCTCACTGATTTGCGCCGCTTGGAATTGTTCTTCGGGCTGTAACTCGGAGGCGCTGAGCAGTTCCGAATATCCGAGCATGGCAGTCAGAGGGTTGTTGATCTCGTGGGCGGCTCCGCCTACCAACTGCCCTAGAGAAGCCAATTTTTCCGATTGGATGAGCTTTCCCTGCAGGGCTTTAAGGTCGTCAAACGAGCGGCGAGATTTTTCAAGGAAAAGGGATAACTCGTCGCGGAGCAGGCGTTGACGCCAGAAAACTACGACGCCCATCACGATCATCGCCAACAGGCTTACGGTGATGCGGAAGGCTTTGACGGACGGTGGAAGCGACGGATCGAGTTCAGAGCGCATGGCGGTCCAGAGCAAGCTGAAGAGGGCGAGCATGCTGAGGCGGGTGATCCAGACGCCGAGTAATGGCTGCGAGGGCTTGGAGTCGGAGAGGTCGAGGCGCGAGGCGAGCAAGGGTACCAGAGCGATCCAGGCCATGGAGATGGCGAGGGGAATGTCATAAATGCTGCCGCTGTAATAGATTTTGCGGCCGATGGCCCAGTTGGCCACGTAGGAACTGGAGGCGTAGAGGGCGCTGGCGCCGAGCAACTGTCCGTAGAGCTGGCGCCATCCGCCGTGAGCTGTGTAGGCGAGAATGGCGAGAGCAATCAGCAGGACGAGTTTCTCGGTGAGGTAGGTGAGATTGAAATTCGTGTTGTACACGACTCCGTCGACGTGCACGGTCTGCCATGGGATGACGGCGTAGACGTAGATGAAGACCCACCAGGTAAGGAGCAGGGCAAAGTCGAGCATGCGGATGCGTTCGTCGCGTTCGTCTTCGCGGAGATGCGGAAGTACGGCGAGAGCGGCCATCATGGGCACGAGATGGAGGAATAGAACGATGTCGCCGAGAAAAGGATCGGGAACATCAACACGCTTGACGACCTCGAAGTAGTTCCACATCCCCTGATAGGTCAGCCAGAAGAGCATGCCGAGGCTCATGAGGATCCAGAAGAGGCGGGTGTGAAGACTAGGGCTGCGCGAGCGGGATATGTTGGGTAGGAAGGCGCAGGTGGCGACGACGAGGAGGCTTCCCTGAATGAGGTCGTTGGCTATGATGAGGGCGGTTCCGCGGGACATGACGAGAGCGACAGCGACCTGGGCGAGAACCAGGGCGGCCAACAGATAGA
Source organism: uncultured Acidobacteriaceae bacterium (assembly GCA_963846085.1). Lineage (GTDB taxonomy): Bacteria > Acidobacteriota > Terriglobia > Terriglobales > Acidobacteriaceae > Acidiflorens. The sequence goes on from CAWJUN010000002.1 coordinate 1,144,703, forward strand.
CCAAGACTTTGGTGCGTGTGGCCAAGGCAGGGTGCTCCCGGACCATTCTAGACCGTGTCCAGAAAAGAGACGTGGTTACTACAGTAACCAATGCGGTGCCGAAGTGGGAAGGGCAATTGGGGAGAGATGCAGATGGAGTTTAAGTCGGATTCCCTTTAGAATGAGGCACTCATAATTTACAAGGCGAGTTTGTAAGGCAATTTTGTAGGCGAGCTCTAACGGCGAGATAGACATTTGTCCTGGACCTTCCCCCGATATCGAGACTTATGGCGCTTCCGGGCGCCGCTGAGTTCCGGCGAAATACGACGGACGGAGCGTTGGCTGGCGACGGCGAGAGTCGCGCTGACGATCGCGGCGGTACTCACGTTGTGGATGGAGCCAGCGCGGCGGTTTACGTATTCCCGTTGGCTCTACTGGATGCTGACGGCGTATCTGGTACACGCCGTGGTGGTGATGTTGCTGGTGCGATTCCGGCCGCGCTCTACGCGGGCGTTTCGGCTGGTGGTGCATGCGCTGGATATTTTGTGGCCGGTGGTGATTTCGATGTTTGCGCCGGCACAGCAGGGTCCGTTTTTTCTTTTCTTCGTGTTTGTCATGGCGGCCGCAGCGTATCGCTGGGGCTTATGGGAAACAGTGGGCACGGCGGTCGTCGCTGCGCTGCTGCTGTGGTTGGGGGCATTCGCGGTTCGCGAGGGATTGGAAACGGCAGCCGATCACTGGCTGCACCTTATGCATCTGCCGCGGCTCGGCGTGAGCGTGCATGAGATGGATCTGCAACAGCTCTTCATGAGCTCGGTTTATCTCATCGTGCCCGGATTTTTGCTGGGCTACATGTCCGAAAACCAGAACAAGATTCGGGCCGAACGCGCGGTCATTACGCGCGTCCTCAGTTCGACGCGGGTGGAAGCGGGCCTGACCGGAACGATGCAGCAGATTCTGGGAGAGGTGATGAGCATTTACGGCTCGCCCCGCATTGTGAGCGCCTCGCAGGAAGCTCACAGTTATCGAGTGTTTCTCGCCGAGATCAAACGACGGAGCGATGGGCATGGCAATGAGGAACTGCGCTGGCGCGAGGCAATGCCGGAAACAGAAAAAGTGTATTTATTCGACTCTCCAGCGGATGCAATTTACGCGTCGTGCAGCGGGACTGGTTTTCGCAGCGTGTTGCTCAGACGCGATGGCGAGCGTCTTCGTGATGCGGACACGGAATTTCTAAAGGCGTTAACCACACTGGAGAAATGTGACGTTGTGGTTTCCGTCGCGCTGGCTTTTGGTAGCGAGTGGTCGGGCCGCGTCTTTTTGTTCGATCCGACATTGATGGGCGATCCGGAAGAGGAGCTGCGATTCTTGCAGGAATTCGCGCAGCAGGTGGGTCCGGCGATTTACAACGTCTACCTGATGCGGAGACTGCGCGAGCGCGCGGGCGCGCTGGAGCGTGCGCGGTTTGCGAGGGAGCTGCATGATGGAGCGATTCAATCATTGATTGCCGTTGAAATGCAGCTGGATGTTTTGCGGCGCCAGTCGGGCACGCAAGCACCAGTGGTGAATTCGGAACTGGGGCGGATCCAGAAGCTGTTGCGCGAGGAAGTTCTGAAGCTGCGCGAATTGATGCAGGCGATGAAATCGTTTGAAGTGAATGCAGAGCGGCTTCTCGGTTTTATCACGGACACGGTGGAGCGATTCCGGCGGGAAACCGGCATTGCCGCAGAGTTTGTCAGCGAGTTGCAGCGCGTAGATCTGGCGCAGAAGGGCTGCCGCGAACTGGCACGGATTGTGCAGGAGAGCCTGGTGAACGTACGTAAGCACAGCGGCGCACACAATGTTTTGGTGCGACTGGCGCAGCGCAACGGGAACCTGCAATTAACAGTAGAGGATGACGGCAAAGGATTTTCATTCGCGGGAACGCTGACGAATGCGGAACTCGAAACGACGGGCAAAGGTCCGGCGGTGATTCGGGAGCGAGTGCGTCTGTTGGAGGGCGAACTCACGATAGAATCGACGCCGGGTCACGGCGCGCGGTTGGAGGTCAGAATTCCGCCGGCGGGAAAGGTCAATCATGAATCGGCCAATCACGGATAGACCAAGCGGGGAACGAGCGGAGACGGACCGGTTGAGCGACGATAGAACGATTATGGATAAACGAAGCCAGCCTATACGGATTGTGATTGCGGATGACCATCCAATTTTTCGCGATGGTCTGCGGCGCCTACTTGAATCAGAAGGCGAGATGAAAGTAATTGGAGAAGCCTGCGACGGCGCCGAAGCGGTGAAGTTGGCGACGGAGATGAAGCCGGATGTTCTGCTGCTGGATCTCGCAATGCCTCGGCACACCGGTCTGGACGCGTTGCGAGATTTGAACACGAATGCCAGCGGGGCGAGCACGGTGAGGATCATCCTACTGACAGCGGCGGTGGAGAAAAAGCAGGTTGTCGAAGCGCTGCAGTTGGGAGCGCGGGGCGTGGTGTTGAAAGATTCCGCGACCCAGTTGTTGTTGAAGAGCATCCACGCAGTGATGGCGGGGGAATACTGGGTGGGGCGGGACAGCGTCTCAAATCTGGTGCAGTACCTGCGCAACCTGATGCAGAGTACGAACGAGGAATCGAAGCAAAAGAAGTTTGGACTGACGCCGCGCGAATTGGAGATTGTGTCGGCGGTGGTGGCGGGCTATGCGAATCGCGAAATCGCGGAATATTTCAAGATCAGCGAAGACACGGTAAAGCACCATCTGAGCAATATTTTCGACAAACTTGGGGTTTCGACCCGCCTGGAACTGGCACTTTTTGCGGTGAACCAAGGCCTTCCCCTGAAGACAATTGTTTAATAAGTGGATTGGAATCAGCATTGTGGGCGTAGTGGAGCAATATGGCACGAAAGTGCCATTTCAGGTCACTGGAGTGCTATTGGGTGTGAGTTTAATTCGCGATAACTTTACAAAGATACGACGGCGAACTATATCCCTTTGAGTATCGTTTCGAAAAGGGGTGCGCCATCGAATGGGGGCAATGTGATCCAAAAAATTCGTCAGTTATGGAATGAGGAGAGCGGTCAAGACGTCGCCGAGTATGCGGTGATGCTGGCGGTGATCCTGGTAATCGTAATTGGCACGGTCCGTTTGATTGGCGGCAACGCGAACAACGTGTTCTCGTCGGTCGGCAGTCAGATGTCGCAGTAGCTTCGCGAACTGGCCGATGTCATATGGCAACGGCCCTTCCAGCAGTGCTCCGCTTGATTTTCTCCTGCCTCGCTTCCGCCAACCAAACTCAAACTCTGTAGAACGTTAAAGTGTCGTGACTGCTCGTTGCTCTGGGATCGGTGGGAAACGAAGGCTCGGAGCGCCCTCGTGCGCGAAGGTGCAACCGGCTTCGCGGAAACCGGTTGCTGGATGGGCCAAGCTTCGGATTAACGTCCTGAAGGGGTTGCGCCGGGCGCGGGCGCGGCTTTTTCCTGGCCATTCGCGCTCAGACGCGTGAGGAACGGGAAGAACGGCGTGACTTCGAACGGCATCTTTTCCGCGGCGGTTGTGATGGAGACGGGTTTGGTTTTGATCAGCTCGAGTTGATCGTTCCAAGGATCGATTTTCACGCGGCCACCGAGTGGCAGAGCTGCGATCTGATCGGGTTTCTTTGGATCGAACTGCGGCGACGAGGTCATCAGCGAAGACATACGAGTGGCATCGCCGTTGAGGAGACTGTCGCCGAGATGCGCGCGGATCAAATTCTTTAAGGCGGGAGCGCTCGCCTGCACGGCTTTCAAGAACAATCCTGCATTACCGAGTTTGTCTTTGTAGGGAGAGTTGTTGAGTAGCTCGATGGCTTTCTTGTCGGCGGCTTCTTCTTCTGCTTTGTCACGCGCGAAGTCCATGCGCTCGAAGGTGCGCTCGTCGGGGAAGAACATGCGATCGTTGAAGGCGAGCTTGGTATTGAGGTGATGACCGAGGACGATGTGTGCCAGTTCGTGGGTCAGGATCATCGCGAGGGCAGCTTCGTCGGGAAGCACGTCAATCATGCCGCGGCTGACGACGATGGTGTGGCCGATGGTAAATGATTCGAGCGGCGTGGTCATCAACACGCGACAGTGGACATCCGGTTGGATATCGAGGTTGTTGGTGACCATCATGTTGTTGACGACGGTCTGAAGAACTTTGTCGATTTCGCCTTCGGGTGCGAGCAGGCCGATCTGCTGCAAACGGTCGAGCACGTTGATCTCGGCCTGACGTTCCCACTGGCGCTGCGCCTCGATGGGCGATGCGTCTTGCGCTTTCTGACTCTGATCTTGTACAGACTGGGGCGCGTCGACAGTGATCTCTGTAAATTCTGAGTTTCGCCGAAGATCTTTCAGGTTATATCCCCAAAGACGGGTCTGGGCTTTGTAGTCGAGGGTTTGGCCGAGGCGATATTTGAGGTCGGACTCCTCGGAATAAATCAGAGATGGCAGCCACACGCCAGGGCGGAGGTTGGCGCGCCAACTGTCGAAGTGCAAGTAGTAACTGGCGCGAGGATGAGGATAATAAGTGCCGTTGAAGCGGACAATGTTGTAGTCCTGATCTTCGATCCAAATGCGGCCCAGGAAGCGTCCCTTGCCGGCATCTTTTTTGGGGGCAACGTCCATGACGATGCATTTCACCTCGCCGAGAAACTCGCGGCGAACGAAAGTGAAGTCGTAATACTTGCGCTGAAAATCCTCATCGAGCACGACCATCTGGGCAAAGCCGAGCGGCAGAAACTTCATGGAATACACATTGCTCAACTTGCTGATCATGCGCTTGCCGAGGCCGGAGGTAGTGGGCGAGGAGAAGGTGCGGTCATCGGTACCGGCACTCATATCCAGGCGGCCGAGGAAGTAGACATCGCTAACCGGGGCAGGAGCGCCAAGTTCTTTATCTTCCTTCAGATTCTGTAGGTAGGTTTCGACGAGGGGATGGAGTTGTTTCATCTGCGCCATGAAGAAATGCTCGCGCTCGATGGAACGGTCGATAACCTGGTCGAAGCTGGCTGCGGCCGCAGAGGCCTGTTGGACGGCGGCGTCGCGCGTGGAAAGCTTGGGATCGGAAGCGGACGAAGGAGCCGTGGTTGAAGCGGGAGGCGGAGTGGGGGCCGGCGCAGTGGTCGCGGGCGCGGTCTGATCAGGCGTAGTCTGCGCGGAAACAGACGTAAGTCCGCAGACCAAGGAGAGCGTAAGAACTGCCAATGCCAGAGGGAAGCGCAACATTTGGGTTTGTTTCATTCTACCTGTGATGCGTGATCAATGCTTACAAGTAAATGATGAGTACCTTACGACGCCAGTTGAAACTCGATGTGCAGAACTGCCTCAAAGTCGGCGGGCTGCCCGTCTTTCTGGGCGGGCTTGAACTGAATTTTCTCCGCGGCGTGAACTGCGGATTCGTCCAATCCATGACCAAGGCCACGCATAACTTTAACGATGCGAATCTGCCCGTTGGCGGTAAAGACGACATCGAGCAGAACTTCGCCTTCAATCTTAAGCTGTCGGCCCTCATCCGTGTAGATAGGACGTGGCTTGAATGTTATCTCTACAGGTAACGTCTTGACGGTCAAGGCGACGGACTTTGCTTTGGGCTGGGACGCGACAACGTCGGCGTCTCCGAAAGCTCCCTGGCGAACGGCGCCACGGGAACCGGAAATCCCGGAACTGTTGCCGGTGGCGACACCGCTGCCAAAACCAGTGCTGGCCACTACACCACGAGCGCCGTGCGAGCCGCCAGCACCGTTGCCGGAACCGGGTCCGTAAGGCAAATCGATTGAGCCAGCCTGCGCGATGGTTACGGCATGACCGTGCGGATCGGAAGCGGGAACGCCGTTTGGATCACCGAAACCGCCGGTCTGAACTTTGGCGGGAGCGGCCGCCATGGTTGGGGTGGCGGAGCTTCCAGTGGAAAATACATTTGTCTTCACCGGAGGCCGCGGAATGACGGGCTGAGCATCGGGCAAGAGTTCTTTTTTCGCGGCCAGAGTGACCTTGGGAGCTTGCTCTTCGGGAACGGGCGGCTTCTTCTGCACGAGTTCGGCGGGAACACGCATGGCTTCAGGGCGCGGCGTTACAGGCTCCGTAATTTTTGGAGTGGGTAGAGAAAAGTGCCTTACCGGCGCGGGTGCCTGCGGAATTGGTGGAGGCGTGCTGACCAGGCTAACGAAGTGGTAGTCGTGAACGGGAAGCACAAGGACGTCGGGATAAGCGACGGCGATGATGACGAAGAAAGCCACCACCACGGACTGGACGCCGTAGCTGAGAACGAACCGCTCCCAACGAGTACGAGGCTCGGGAAGTAGACCTAGGGTCAAATCCATGTTTGCCACCTCATGAAGCGACTTGCTTAGTGTCAGCGAGAAGAAGGGGTTCGTCGGACAGCACGTTTAAGAGTCCCGGGAGACGGGCTGAAAGACGATACTTCTGTTCTGTAGAGTGCACGCCGAAGGCCATTTTCGGCGAAGCTTCTGTCTACATAAGATGCTGCTAAGCGGTCACTTACATGGGGAAAATAGGATTCTAACAGATCAGAACAAGCGGTCTGCAAGGTTTTTCCTACTTGGGGAGGAGAAAATTTGGAGGAAACTGGAAGATTTTTCCTGAATGTAGGGTGGGAGATCCGGGGTCGGTTGAGTGGCGGTGAAGCCATCAGCCGGGGCAGCTCTAATCTTGGTTATTAATACAAGGGATTAGAGAAACCCGATCCCAGGGGTAGGAATTACTCGTCGTCTGCGTCGTCGAGCTTGATGCGCAAGGACTTGAGAAACTTCAGATCCTGATCGCTGATTTTAAGCTCCGCGTTGGTGCTGAGTGTGGAGACGAGAGACGTTTTGTCGGTGGTGTGCTCGCCCTGTTTGCTGACACCGATGGTGGCTTCGAGGACGAGGAAAATATCGTAGCCGCCTTCTTTAATGCGCGAGACGACTTCGGCAATCTGTTCGGAATCGGAAAGAGACTCGTTAATCGCTTCCCCAAGCTCTTTCATTAATTGCTTCAGTTGCTGATCCACGAACCCCCCTCGAATCGGACGCCGCTGATGGGCACGATCACAAGCGACTGTGACGTTACCCTTACTAATTGTACGCCCGGCCGCTGCTAAAATCGACTGATGGCGAAATTCGTGATGAGGCGGCCGGAGCGGCAACCACGAAGGGCACTGAGGTACACGAAGGATTTCGCGGGTGGATTAGGAGCGGATGGTGACCGGGTTATTTAACGGGCAAGCGGTGGCGAAAATCAGGCGGTATTACCGTGCGGCGATCCAGATGGTGGAGAGCAACCGGACTGGCCGCGCCATGCTCGCCGGATTTCGGGCTACGACGAGATCATTCGGAAAGGTATTGCATCAACTCTGGCTCGAAGTGACGGGTTTTACCTTTCTCGCGATCGCGGTAATTGGAGGCCTCGCGGGGATGCGCGAATACGGGAAATATCAGTCTGGGCATGCGAACGGCCCGGGACGGCTGGTGCTGGCGGTGTGCTTCACGGTAACTTTTGCGTGGTTTGGTGTGACTTCGTTTTGGCGGGTGAAACGGAGAGCGAAGGGCTGAGAGAAGTTTGTGGTGGACCGGTGAAGTCGGCGCTAGGAGGCGGGTTTGTAGTCGCAAGCGGATCGGCAAGCCTCGCAATATAAAAGGCCGTCGGTGCAGAGACGGACGTCGAGTTGGGACTGGCAGAAGACGCAGAACTTTTCGCAGGAGCAGCGATCCTCCGGCTGCTCGCACTGCGCGCAAACGACTTGACCTGCCGGTTTCGAGGACATGGATCGAGTCTAGTTCGGGGGCAGCGGGTAAGAAACATAACGGAAGTCACCGCGGTGCGTGGGGCTTGCTGCGCATCCGATTGGTCAGGGTACAGAACCGCCAACCGACAACCACAGAGGGCACGAAGGTACGCGAAGGCGAAACGTCCTAGTGTGCTTCGTACTCGGCGGAGAGTCGGGGGCGCAGACCGGAAACTTGCGTTTATGCTAAGTTAAACAGTTCCAGATTGAGGCAGCCCAGCCACTGCCGCAGAGATCGAGTCGAGGTTCCGCTTGTCCGTCGTTGAGACCGTACCCGGAGTGCCAAATCACGTTCGCAAGACCGCGTTGAACGCCGTTCATCGTGCCATGGGCGCGAAGATGGTCGACTTCAACGGCTGGGATATGCCGGTGGAATATCCGGCGTCGATTGGCTGCGGGATCGTCAACGAGCACATGGCGGTGCGGACGGGCGTCGGCATTTTTGATGTCAGCCACATGGGCGACATTCGACTTGCCGGCCGCGAGGCGCTGGCGGCGGTGCAACATCTCTCGATGAATGACGCGTCGCGGTTGGCGATTGGGCAGGCGCAGTATTCAGCGCTGCTCTATCCGCAGGGAACGTTTGTCGATGATGTGATTGTGCATCGTCTTGGCGAAGATGAATATCTGCTGGTGATCAACGCGGGTACGAGGGAGAAAGATTTCAGTTGGGTGCGCGACAATACGCGGCAGTTTGATTGCACGGTGGAAGATCTTTCCGACGGGTTCACGCAGATAGCGATTCAAGGTCCAAAGGGTGTGGACCTGCTGCAGAAGTTGACCGACGCCGATTTGAGGGCGGTGAAGTTTTACTGGGTAACGCGCGGGACGCTTTGTGGGCTGCCGAATATCCTAATTGGACGGACGGGGTATACGGCGGAAGATGGGTTTGAAATTTATATTCCATCGGACGAGAAGATCAGCGCGCACGTCTGGTACGAGATTCTTGAGGCGGGCAAAGAGTTTGGTGTCGTCCCTTGTGGATTGGGGGCGCGCAACACGCTTCGGCTGGAAGGCAGCCTATCGCTTTATGGGCACGAAATTTCAGACACGATCAATGTGTGGGAAGCGGGGCTGAGCCGTTTTTGCAAGATGGAGAAGTCCGGCTTTCTGGGACGTGCGGCGCTGGAAAAAGCCAAGGCCGCGGGGCTGACGAAAACGCTGGTCGGACTCGAGATGGTGGAACGCGGCATCGCACGCGACGGGTACAAGGTGCTGGACGATGCGCGAAATGAGATTGGGTATGTGACAAGTGGTTCGCCGGCGCCCTTCCTGAAGAAGAATATTGCGATGGCTTATGTGCCGCCGGCGCAGAGCGCGATTGGGAATCGAGTGAAAGTTGAGATTCGGGGATCGGGAGTGGTGGCGCAGATTGTTCCGCTGCCGTTTTATAAGCGGCCGAAGAAAGCTTGAACCACGAAGGGCATTAAAGGATCACGCAGGAAAACCTTGAATTACCGTTCAAACCGAAGATTCGAACTTAAGAGAGCCAGGAGTGAGAGCTGAACATGTCTTATCCAACCGACCGCAAGTATACGAAAGAACACGAGTGGATCACGCCGGATGGCACGATTGGGATCACGGTGCATGCGCAGGATTCGCTCGGTGACATCGTCTTCGTCGATCTGCCCAAGCCGGGCACCGAAATCAGCGCAGGCAAAACCTTCGGCACGGTCGAGTCGGTAAAGGCCGTCTCAGACTTGTACGCTCCGGTATCGGGAACGGTGACCGAGACGAACGAGGCCTTGGCGACAGCTCCGGAGCAGGTTAATAAGGATGCGCACGCTTCGTGGATGGTCAAGGTAAAGGTGAAGGATCCGGCGGAGCTGGACGCGCTGCTGTCGGCGGCGGACTACGAGAAGTTTGTGAACGAAGAAGCAGGGCACTAAGGGCAATTGCAGAGGTCAGAGGTTGGATTGCAGAGGTGGAAAGTCGGCTCTGGAGCATCGACGGCTCGCGCTCGGATCTTACCTTCGGCGAACTGACCTCTCATCTCTGACCTTCGACAACAATCTTTTTTGCGGCTGCGACATCTAATTGGGTTCCAACATTTCTTATGAGATATCTTCCTAAGTCTCCTGCGGATCGCGCCGCCATGTTGCAGGCGATCGGGATCCGCTCTGTGGATGAGCTTTTCGCCCCGATTCCGGCCGAATATCGCTTAAAGAGCGACCTTACGATCCCGCGGCAAATGGCTGAGTCGGAAATCGTCGACTGGTTCAAACAGCGCGCCAAAGAAAATGGAGAAGGCTACACCAGCTTTCTCGGCGCGGGTGCGTATTTTCATTACCGTCCGGTGGTGATCGATGCGCTGGTGCAGCGCGGCGAGTTTCTGACGTCTTACACACCGTATCAAGCGGAGTTTGCACAGGGAACGCTGCAAGCGATCTTCGAGTTCCAGACAATGATCGCGGAACTGACGGGCATGGATCTGGCGAACGCGTCGATGTATGACGGGTCGACGGGCGCGGCGGAAGCGGTGATGATGGCGGTGCGTGTGACGGGGCGGCAAACGGCGGTGATCGCTCGGAACCTGCATCCAGAGTATCGCGAGGTGTTGAACACGTACGCGACGCATCAGGAGATTCCGCAGAAGCTGGTTTCGTTTACGGCGTCGGGCACGGTCGATCTGAAAGAGCTTGAGAGCGCGGTGGACGGCGATACGGCGTGCGTGCTGATTCAGTCTCCTAATTTCTTTGGGACGATTGAGGATGTCGAAGCGATTGCCGAGATTGCGCATAAACGCGGAGCGCTGCTGATTGTTTCGATTGCGGAAGCGGCGTCGCTGGGAATTGTGGAGCCTCCGCGGCAGGCCGATATTGTTGCGATGGAAGCGCAGTCGTTTGGCGTGCCGCTGGGATTTGGCGGTCCTTATTGTGGAGTGCTGGCGACGAAAGAGAAATTTGTGCGGCAGATGCCGGGAAGGCTGGCGGGCCAGACGACGGATAAAAACGGCAAGCGCGGATTTGTGCTGACGCTGGCGACGCGCGAACAACATATACGGCGCGAGAAGGCGACCTCGAATATTTGCACGAACCAGGCGTTGGTCGCGCTGATGGTCAATATTTTTATGACCGTGTACGGAAAGGTCGGGCTGCGGGAGCTCGCCAAACAAAATCTGGCGAAGACGGTCTACGCAGCGGATCAGTTCAGCAAACACGCGAAGGTGCTGTTTGCGGGGGCTCCGCGATTCAATGAGTTTGTGGTGCAGACGAGCGAAGATCCTTACGCGATTAATTCACGGTTGCTGGGACACAAGATCGTGGGTGGCTTGCCGTTAAAGAAGTTCTATCCAGAACTGGGGAATGCGGCGCTGTGGTGCTGCACGGAGTTGACGACGCGGTCGATGATCGATACCGCAGTGGGACTGGTGGCGGACAGTGAACGGTCGGTGCGGGCGATGAAAGACGTTGAGCCGGAAGAGGTGGCGCGATGACAACTAAGCATATGACCCGCAAAGCGACGCGCCACATCAGTCAGAACGAGGGATTGATTTTCGAGAAATCGTCTCCGGGAAAAGCGGCATGGAAGCTGCCGCCGCTGGACGTCCCGGAAGTGGATACGGCGAAGTTGCTGGGGAAGCAGGAGCGCAAGGATCTCGGCAACATGCCCGAGGTTAGTGAGATTGAGATCATACGGCACTTCACGCGGCTTTCGACGTGGAATTACGCGATCGATCTGGGAATGTATCCGCTCGGCTCTTGCACGATGAAGTACAACCCGCGGGTGAATGAGTTTGTGGCGCGCGTGGAAGGGCTGGCGAACGGACATCCATATCAGGCGGAGAAGATTTCGCAAGGTGCGTTGCGCATCATGAAGACGCTGAGCGACTGCCTGCTTGAGATCACGGGCATGGACGCGATTACGTTGCAGCCGGCGGCGGGCGCGCAGGGCGAACTGACAGGATTGCTGATGGTGCGGGCATATCACGAGGCGCAAGGCAATGCGCGCAAGAAAATTTTGATTCCTGATTCGGCGCATGGCACGAATCCGGCGACGGCGGCGACAGTTGGCTATGCGGTTGAGAATTTGAAGTCGAACGAACGCGGCATGGTGGATGTGGCAGCGTTGGCGGCTCAGATGAATGAGGATGTGGCGGCGCTGATGGTCACGAATCCTAATACGCTGGGCGTCTTTGAGCAGGAGATTCACAAGATCGCCGACCTGCTGCATGAAAAGGGCGGCTTGCTTTACATGGATGGCGCGAACATGAATGCGCTGGTTGCTAAGGCGCGGCCGGGAGATTTCGGCGTGGATGTGATGCACCTGAACCTGCATAAGACGTTTTCGACGCCGCATGGCGGAGGCGGTCCGGGATCGGGGCCGGTGGCGGTGAAGAAGATGCTGGCGCCGTTTCTGCCGACTCCGGTGGTCATTACGAAGGCGGATGGGACGCTGGGGTTTGAATACAACCGTCCGCAGTCGGTGGGGCGCGTGCGGGCGTTCTATGGAAACTTCGGAATGTTTATTCGCGCGCTGGCTTACATTTTTGCGAACGGTCCGGATGGTTTGCGCGAGACAACGGAAGACGCGGTGCTGAACGCGAACTACATTCGCAAGGGTTTGGAAGGCACGTTTGATTTGCCGTATGACACGCCGTCGATGCATGAGGTGGTTTTCAGCGACAAGCTGCAGTCGAAAAAAGGCGTGAAGACGATGGACCTGGCGAAGCGGCTGATTGATTACGGGTTCCATCCGTATACGACGGCGTTTCCGCTGATTGTGCCGGGCGCCTTGATGATTGAGCCGACGGAGAGCGAACCGTTGGAAGAATTGGACCTCTTTATCGAAGCGATGAAGTCGATTGCGGCGGAAGTGGAAGAAGATCCGCAGTACGTGCTGGACGCTCCGCATAATACGCGAATTTCCCGACTGGACGAGACGGCGGCGGCGCGCAAACCGGTGCTGCGCTGGAAGCCGGAGAGTTCGGCCTCATAAAAGCAAACTAATCTAGGGAAGTGTCATCCAAGGCAGAGACGTTCGGTTCTCGTCGCGAATAAGGAGATCGCACCATGAAAAGGTACTGCGGGACTTGGTTCCGTTTCTCCTTTGTACTGATGGTTGCTTTGGGTTGTCTGCCCGCGCTTGTTGGGGCGCAGACGCGAGCGGGGATTGTTGGGGATTGGGAAGGAACGCTCGATCCGGGCGCGCAGCCGAAGAAGCGGATCGTGGTGCATATTGCGGCGGCGCAGGATGGAAGTTTAAGCGGAACGATCGACTATCCGGACCAGGATACGTCGGGAATCATCATTACAGCGATTACCTATAAAGAACGAGTGCTGCATTTTGAAAGCAGCAGCATTCCCGCTTTGTACGACGGCACGATGGATGATCAGCATTCTCAGCTCACGGGCACATGGAAGCAGGGTGCCACGCCGCTGAGTCTGGTGCTGAAGCGAACTCCGTAAGCGGTGGTTGCGCATTTTTCTAATTTCCCTGAAAACTGAATGTTCTGGCGTCGACTGCGAAGGTCGAGTGCGCTCGCCTTGTTAGAATCACGTGAGTCCATTTCTATGTCTGAGAATGCGGCCGGCGGGGCCAACGCTCGCCAACTGGCGGAAGATCATTACTACGCCGCGCTTGATCTGGTGCTGGAAGGGCAACACGAGCAGGCGGTGGAAGAGTACCGGCGCGCGGTAGAGGCGGATCCGAAGTTCACGGATGCGTTGCATGGGCTGAGCCGGGCGCTCCAGGATCTGAGCCGCTTTGACGAGGCGATTGCAGTGTCGAAGCAGATTTCGGAGATTGATCCCGACGATATTCTGGCGCATACGAGCCTGTCGATTCTTTATCAGAAGAAGGGGATGGTTCCGGAGGCCGAGGCGGAAGGGAACAAGGCGCGGGTGCTGGGGTGGAAACAGCAGTTGAAGAAGGGGAGTTCCTGAAACTTCGCTGCGAGGCTAATTCACACCGGAGGCCCAAGCAGGTCTTGGATTCAGCCATTGGCTTCCGGCTGGATAGAATTGCGAGCATCCGATAGCCTTCTTCTGTCGAGTTATCAAATAGGATCGTGAAGTCTGCGCGGGTTACCGCGGTCGGTAGATTCGCCAAGCTCCGCTGATAACGCCTCCGGGCGTCTGTTTCTGGCACGTCGTGACGGCCAGCAAGAACGCGCTGTCGGATTCGGCCCAGATTGATCTCGACGTTGGCCGTGCCGATGTAGATCAGAATGATCTCAAAGCCGAAACGACGCGCGTCTAGCATCATTCGTAGATAGTTCTTCCCCGAAAGCGTCGTCTCGACTGCGAAACTTCTCGCCTGACGCAAGTGGTCAATCGCCGACCTCAAGACCTGTCGGGCCCCTTCGATGGGAAACGCAGTGGACGAAGTTGGCTGAAGCGGTTTGCCAATGGAATCAGGATCAAGTACTGGGATGTTTCTGAAAAACTCTGCGCTCCAGCGGGTCAAAGTAGTCTTGCCGGAGCCATTTGCTCACGCAATCAATGTAAGCTTAGGACGGGTCAACGCGATTGCTGGCGAGGTTCCGCAGGCTGCTTTCTCTGTCGCTCAGCGAGGATTTCTTGTAGTCGCTTTCTTTCGATAGCTAACCCCGCACGAGCGTTCTCGGCCATCTTCTGTGCGTACTCCAGAATGTTCTCAGCCATATCTCGAAGGATACTCCAACAGTAATGGTTCTCAAGTCCTTTGGCACTGGTGAAATCAATAACTTGCAAACCTCAGAAATCGATTCTGTCGACGTACGGGCGCAGATTGGCCTCTCGACTCTGTATCAGAAGAAGGGGTGGTTCCGGAGGCGGAAGGGAACAAGGCGCGGGTGTTGGGGTGGAAACAGCAGTTGAAGAAGGGGGGCGGGTAGGAGCTGCCGAGCTTTGCTAGGCTGGACGGGCGAGTCGCCCGTCTCCACACTGCGGAGTAAAATTGAAGTATGCGAGAAGTGGTTTTGGTTTCTTCGGTGCGGACGCCGGTGGGGCGGGCGTTTAAGGGGACGTTGCGGGCTACGCGTCCGGATGAACTGGCGGCGGTTGCGATCAAAGGAGCGCTGGATCGGGTGCCGCAACTGGATCCCAAAGAGATTGAGGACGTGATTCTGGGCTGCGCCATGCCCGAGGGTGAGCAGGGGATGAATGTGGCGCGCATTGCTTCGCTGCGGGCGGGACTTCCGGTGGAAGTTTCGGCGGTGACGATTAACCGGTTCTGCTCCTCGGGCTTGCAGGCGATTGCGATGGCCGCGGAGCGGATTATGGCGGGCGGGGCCGAGGTGATGGTGGCGGGCGGGACGGAATCGATGTCCATGATTCCGATGGGCGGGAATAAGATCTCGCCGAATCCGTGGCTGGTGGATCATTATCCGGATGCCTATTTGTCGATGGGGCTGACGGCGGAGCGGCTGGCGGCGCGCTTTGGGATTACGCGCGAGGCTTGCGATGCGTTTTCGCTGCGCAGCCATCAGAAGGCGCTGGCGGCGATTGCGGCAGCGAAGTTTGAAGACGAGACGGTGGCGGTGCCGGTAAGTTTTACGACTCCCAATGGAGCGAAGCCGAAGAAACAGGAAATCACTTTTAAGGTGGACGAGGGGCCGCGGGGAGATACTTCACTGGAGGCGCTGGGAGCGCTAAAAGCGGCGTTTCATGTGAAGGGTGTGACGACGGCGGGGAATTCTTCGCAGATGTCGGATGGAGCGGCAGCGGCTGTGGTGATGTCGGCCGAGCGGGCGAAGGCGCTGGGGATTGCTCCGCTGGCGCGGTATGTTTCGTTTGCGACGGCGGGGTATAAGCCGGAGGAGATGGGGCTGGGTCCCGTGTTTGCGATTCCGAAGGCGCTGCGGCTGGCTGGGCTCAAGCTTTCCGACATCGATGTGATTGAGCTGAACGAGGCGTTCGCGGCGCAGTCGCTGGCGGTGATCCAGGAGGCGGGGATCGACCCGGAGAAGGTGAATCCGAATGGGGGCGCGATTGCGCTGGGGCATCCGTTGGGATGTACGGGGGCAAAGCTGACGGCTTCGGTTCTACGTGAATTGAAGCGGCGGAAGGGGCGCTACGGGATGGTTACGATGTGCGTTGGAGGCGGGATGGGGGCGGCGGGGATATTCGAGAATTTGAACTAACAGGGCATCTAACATCAAGGGCGGTTGACGATTTCGATATCTGCAGGAGTCTAACTATGGCGACGACGGCAATTCCTAGAACGAAGATCCTTGGCGGCAGCTTTTTGCTGGAAGAGCGGCAGACGGCGGATGTGTTTACTCCGGAGGATTTTTCTGAGCAGCAGCAGATGATTGGGCAGACGACGGAAGAGTTTGCGGTCAACGAGATTCTGCCGCAGGCGGACAAGATGGAGCAGAAGGATTTCTCCATCTCGCGGGCGCTGCTGAAAAAGGCGGGCGATCTGGGGCTGGCGGGGGTGGAGATTCCCGAGGCGTACGGCGGCCTGGAGATGGATAAGGTGACCGCCGCGATCATTGCGGATCACATCGCGAAGTACGCGGGATTTGGGACGACTTGGGGAGCGCACAGCGGGATTGGGCTGCTGCCGCTGGTGTATTTCGGGACCGAAGAGCAGAAACAAAAATATCTGCCGCGGCTGGCTTCGGGAGACACGGTGGGCGCGTATTGCCTGTCGGAAGCGACATCCGGGTCGGACGCGTTGAATTGCCGGGCGCGGGCGGTGTTGTCGGAGGATGGCAAGCACTACATCTTGAACGGCGAGAAGATGTGGATCACGAATGCCGGGTTCGCCGACCTCTATACGATTTTCGCGAAGATTGATGGGGAGAAGTTTACGGCGTTCCTGGTGGAGCGAACTTTTCCGGGAATTTCGATTGGCGCGGAAGAGCACAAGATGGGGATCCGCGGCTCTTCGACGTGTCCGGTCATTCTGAATGACTGCAAAGTTCCGGTAGAAAATCTGCTGGGCGAAATTGGCAAAGGGCACATCATCGCTTTCAACATCCTGAATATTGGACGCTTCAAGCTGGGTGCGATGTGCGTGGGCGGGGCGCGGGTTTCGATTGAGAGCGCAGTGGCTTACGCCAAACAGCGGAAGGCGTTCAATAAGACGATTGGCGATTTCGGGCTGGTGCGGGAAAAGATTGCCAATATGGCGACGCTGATTTACGTCGGCGAGTCGATTGTCTATCGGACGGTCGGCATGATGGACGTGCTGCTTTCGGAGATCGATGGAACGAGCGCGGATGCTGCGAAAGAGCGGCGGAAAGCGATTGAGGAGTATGCGGTAGAGTGCTCGATCCTCAAGGTTTGGGGATCGGAGATGATCGACTACGTTGTGGATGAGACCATGCAGATTTTTGCCGGGTATGGATTCGTGGAAGAGTATCCGGCGGAACGAGCGTATCGCGATGCGCGGATCAACCGCATTTTTGAGGGGACAAACGAAATCAACCGGCTGATTATTACGGGATTCCTGTTGAAGCGGGCGACGAGCGGGCAGTTGCCGCTGATGCCAGCGATTAAGAAGTTGATGGACGAGGTGTTGAGCGGGCCGTCGGCGGGCGAGGAGATGGAAGGTCCATTGGCGGAAGAACGGAAGCTTGGTCGGGCAGGCGAAGAAACTGGGGCTGTTTATTGCGGGATCGGCTACGCAGAAATATATGATGGCGATCCAGGACCAGCAGGAAGTGATGGGCGCGATTGCCGACATGACGATTGAGATTTACGCCATGGAGTCGGCGGTCTTGCGCGCCCAGAAGATAGTGGAGCAGAAGGGCGAAGCGGCGGCCACGCTACCCGTAGCGATGACTCGGGTCTATCTGACGCAGGCGTTGGAGAAAGTCGAGGCAGCGGCAAAGAAAGTGATTGCCGATGTGGCTGAAGGCGACATGCTGCGAACGCAGTTGGCGATTGTGCGGAGGCTATCGAAGCACGAGCCGTTCAACACGATTGCGCTGCGGCAGCAGATTGCGCAGAAGACGCTGGAGGCGGGGAAGTACTCGCTGGCGTAGAGAGCTAGAGGTTATGGGACGATGATGCCAGAGCGCTCACCCGGGCCGAGGCGCTCCGGATGCACATCTAACAAGTAGGGGTCCTTCGACTGCGTGGCTGTTTCGAGTCGCGAAACAGCCACTTCGCTCGGGATGACAGAGTTAGGAAAAATGACAGAGTTTGCAATCTGCTGTCGTCAAATCATTCTTTCGGGAAGTTCGGGTCCGCTTTTACTTCTTCAATTTGCTTTGTGTGCCGCGCGGAGTGCGCGGAGATCAGCAAAATCCATTGATAGGCATCTAGCGTTCCAAGGGCGGGGTGCGGGCCGAAGTGGTCGCGCAGATCGTCGTTGGTGGTGCGGACGTAGTTCATTGTCGCGGCGCGAGCATCCTCGAAGGCTTTGATGTTTTCCTCGCGCGTTGCAAAGCGATTGGTGGGCTTGAGAAATTCGGGGGCCTGCACCTTGTGAGTGCGGTCGGGAACCTGTTGGAGAACCTTTTCGTCTTTGCCGGCGACCTCGGCGCGCTTGGAGGGATCGGCGGGAGACGACATGATCTTCTTCTGGACGAGCGTCAAGATGGAGGATTCCGCGACGGCGATGTGCTCGGAGACTTCGGCGACGGACCAGCGGTCGGGGGCCGGTTTGAAGCGCCATTGTTTTTCAGAGAGGCCAGCGATCGATTTCAGAAAGGCGTCGTGGGTGGCTTGCAGATTCTTGAGGGCAACTTCACGCTCTTCGGGCGTCAGGGCCGTGGATGCTGAGGGCGCGGAAGTTTGCGCGTTGGCGGCGGCGCCTAACGCAAGAATCAGGCACAGGAGGGAGCAGAGTTTCGACTGGATTGTCATGATTACCCGTGAAGTTGGAAGTGAAAGCCGGGTAATTATAGTGCGGTGGGGCGAAGTTGCAAATCGAACTCTTTCGGTCGGAACAAGCGTTCGATATTTAAGTTTGATTCTATTTGAACTAGTTTTATTCGAACCAACCGCTGCGGTAGGCCATCCACCAGGAGGCGTAGCCGATGGGGAGAGTGGCACCCAGAGCCCACCAGATCGGCAGAACGACGTCGGCGATGATTCCGAGGATGGTGAAGGCGATCCAGAAAATCTTCCGCTCCATACAAACTAGATTGTATGTCTTTTGGAGGGCGTGCGATCGAGTTTGCTGGCGGGTGGAGAAACTTTGGTCGCATATCGAAAGTTTCTCTAGGGAAGTGGCGGGGTTGGGCGCGGCGGGAGAGTCAGGGCTTGGGCTTGAGTTCTTCCATAACGTTCTGAATCAATTCTTTGGCATCGGTGAGGCTTTTCATGATGAGTTGAATATCCATGACGGGCTTGCCGGGCCAGCGCTGGCTCTGGCAATAGACACCGTGCTGGCCGACTAGGGACATGGCGTCGGTGACGAGGTCGAGGGTGACGGCAAGGCGTCCGCGAGGAACGCCCATGCGGGTTTCGAAATGTTCGAGTTCTTCCTTTTTGTCGTTGAATACAGCCATAAAGCGATTGTAACGAGGATGTGGGTATAATTCAGCAGTCGAGCGCTGGCATGAGCTCACGGAGCCAAATCCCAGGCGAAGGGGATTTGGTTGGATGTGGCGCGCTTGCGTTACTTTGCGTAGCGAAAAATCAGTTGGATGTTCAGTGCATTTCTAATCCCTAAGGAGGGAAAAATTCATGAAGAAATTTGCTTCCACGTTTGTTTGGACGACGGCATTTCTGTTCGCAATGGCGACGTTGGCTGTGGCGCAGATGAGCATGGCGCAAGATAAATCGAAGCGGCCGAGTCCGCCGGCGAGCGCGGAGTGTAAGTTTTCGGACGGAAAGAGCGTCAAGATTGACTATTCGAGTCCGCGAGCGAAGGGGAGAAAGATATTCGGAACGGCGAGCGAAAAAGCGTTGGTGCCGTATGGAGAGATCTGGCGGACGGGCGCGAATGAATCCACGACGTTTGTGGCCGATGGAAATGTGATGGTCGGTGGGAAAGCGGTGCCGGCGGGCAGCTACACGATTTTTACGGTGCCGAAGGCGGACGGGTGGACGCTGGTGATCAGTAAGAAGACGGGAGAGTGGGGGACGGATTATCCCGGCGAGAAGGAAGATCTGGTGCGCGTGCCGATGAGCGCCTCGAAGAACGGGCCGCCGATGGAGAATTTTATGATTGCGTTTGACCACGCAGGGAACAAGTGCACGCTGCGGATGTCGTGGGAAACGACAATCGCCAGTGTTGAGATCACGAAATAAAAAAAGATGAGTTCAAGATGGGGTTCGCCCTGTCTTTTTTTGCGCTGCGGAGACGAGGCAAGCCTCGTCTCTACAGCGTTGAAGGGTGGAGTTGTACGGGAGTACGATGCGGCCGATGCTGCGGTTTCTTTGGAATTCGACCCGTGGGCACCGGATTGCTCCGTGGCGCAGCCCTTATCTGCTGTGGCGGATCGAAACCTATACGGGCGTGAAGATGACGCAGATTGGATTTCTGGAATTTTGGGGATTTCTATGGACGGAGCGCGCCAGCCTGTGGCGCTTTCTAAAGTGGACGGCGGAGATGGATCGGTATGTGCATCCGGGGGCGAAGACTTAGCCGCCAGTCGTTAGCCGTCAGCCATCAGGAAGGGCGCTCGTTCGCGGACTTTGCGGTCGACACAATCGAACGTGAAGGAGACTTCGCTGGGTTCCGGCTTACTACGGTTGCATTACTACATTCACTTCGCTGCCTTTGCCGGCGTTTAAGAGTTGGAACGCTGATCCTCGATTGGCGGAAATTTCCAGAAAACCCATGCTGCCGAGGATCCCGAAGATTTCGCCGGGAGCTCCTTCGGCGTAATTCGTACACATGCGAGTGGCCTGACCTTTGGCGCCGATCCCGATGCGAAAGGCGGGGGGCTGGGGCAGGAAGAGCTTGGGCGCGTCTTGCGGAGTGATGTTGGTGATGAGGTTGCCGAAACGATCGACCTTGAGAACGACTCCGCGCAGGGTGCGTTCGTCAATGGGCTTGGGCCGGGGCGCGCCGAAGCGGATGTAGTCGGTAATCTCGTCGCCGAAACGATCGGCGGTGACACCCTTGGCGAGGTTCGCGGCCACAGGCGCGAAGATATCGCGGGCATGAAAGGTGCCGCTGCGTTCTTTCAAGAAGTAATGTTCGGCGGTGATGTGGCGAACGGAAAGGCGCTCTTCGCGGGCGTAAATGAGGGAGAGGACTCCATTGTCGGGGGCGACGAAGAGATGGCGTTCTCCGGTGAGGAGGATCGGACGACGAGTGGTGCCGACGCCGGGGTCGACGATGACCATGTGGATGGTGCCGGAGGGATAGTAGGAGTAGGCCTGCGAAACGGTGAGGGCGCCGTCGAGGATGTCGAAGGGCTGAACGGCGTGGCTGATGTCGATGATCTGGGCCTCGGGGGCGATCTCGAGGATGACACCCTTCATGGCGCCGACGAAATGATCGTTCAGTCCGAAATCGGTGGTGAGAGTGATGATCGCGGTGCGCGCCAATCCTTTACCTCGTTAAGGCAGAAAATTTACGAACCCTGATGAAGTATCGGGTGTGGCGGGAGGGTGCGTCAAGGCGGCGTAGGGATTTGGAACGACGCTACTTTGAGAAGGCAGTCCCTCAGCGGCTGAAGCCGCAACGAATATTGGGACTTACGGCGCGGCTCGAAGCCGCGCCCTTTCAAATCAAGTTCACACCGCCCTGTGCTCCAATGCTAGTCGACGGCTACGTCGCCGGAGCCGGTGTGGACGGAGATGGTCGGACCGCCTCCGCGCACTTTGCCTACAACACTCTTTCTCGTTTCTTCAATGCGGCCTTGCACGGTGGTGCTTACGGGATGGCCCATGGTGACGCTGCCGGAACTGGAGGAAATGTCGACATCGAAAGCGGCGTCGCCAGGGACGTTCAGAGTGACGTTACCGGAGCCGGTGCGAACGTTCCACATGCTCTTGGGCAAGCCTTTGCCGTGAATGTCGCCGCTGCCGGCTTCGGCGTGAAATCCGCCGTTGATGCCGTTGACGGTGATGTTGCCGGAGCCGGTGCGAATGTCGACGTCGCCTGCCGCGGTTTCGTCGATGTCGATGTCGCCGCTGCCTGCCTTAACTCTGGCGGGACCGGCGAGTTCGTGTCCCCTGACGTTGCCGGAGCCGGTCTGGAAATGCATTTCTCCGGAGAGGCGCGCTAATTGGAGGTCGCCCGATCCACTTTCGAGGTCGATGTTGCCTTGAAGGCCTTCGATCTTTTGATCGCCGCTGCCGGTGTGGGCGCGAAGGGCAGTGTTCTCTGGGACAACAATGTCGTAGTCGATGGAGATGTTGTTGATATTCACGTAATCGACACGGATGCTGTTGCCGTTCTGCCGAACGGGCGGATTGTTTTGCAGCGACTGTACGTCTTCCTTGTGATCGCTTCCGAACCAGGAATTACCGGAGTGGATTTTGGCGTGGATTGATACCGTGCCGGCAGCACCGTTGTGAATCGTGATGTCGCCGGAGCGAGTGAGAACCTCGAGATCGACTGGGCCGGTGACCTGGAAGGTCCGGTCAAAAGTTCCGATGACGGACGCGAAACTGGCCAGCGAGGTCGCTAGAACGAAAACCAGGCTGCGGGTGGCGCGAAGAGAAAGAATGTTTGTCATAGCAATTCGTCTCCGGTGATTGAGGTCTCGGGTCTCAGGTAAGGCAAATACAGCTGTTTCTCAACTCCCTGAGACCCAAGACCTGCTGCTCTTACTGCAGTACTACTTGATCGCCTTCCTTCAGGCCGGACAACAGTTCGGTCTTGGCGCCGTTGGAGATGCCGATGTTGACAGCGAGCTTCTTTTTGCCTTCCTTCGCTTTTGGATCGGGCACTTCAACGGATGCTTTCTTGTCTTTGTCGTAGATGATGGAGCCTTCGGGGATCTGAAGAACTCCCTTGTGCTCTTCGAGAATGATTTCGGCGTTCGCGGTCATCATGGCTTTCAGGACGCCTTCGGGATTGTTGATGGAGACACGCACTTCGAAGGTCGTGACGTTATCTTTCTCGACTCCCATGGGAGAAATCTTGGTGACTTTGCCGGTGAAGGTTTTGTCTTTGAACGACTCAACCTTGATGCGCGCGGGTTGGCCTAAATAGACCTTGCCAATGTCGCTCTCGTCGACTTTGCCTTTGACGTAAACCTCGCTGGTGTCGCCGAGGGTCATTACGAGAGTGGCGGTGGAACCGAGGACGAGAATCGAGCTGACCGCGTCACCAATTTCGACGTCGCGAGAAAGAACGATGCCATCCAACGGCGATTCGATGGTGGTGTAGGCGAGTTGCTCTTCGAGCTGTTTGAGGTTGGCGCGATCCTGGGCCATCTGCCCCTGCGCTTGGCCGATCTTAGCTTGCAAGACCTGCAATTGCGCCTTCGAGACATTTTGCTTGTTCAACGACATCTCGTAATTCTTCTCGGCATCGTCGAGGGCGGAGGCGGAGACAACGCCTTCTTTCGCCATGCCTTGGGCACGCATGTAGGCGCGCTTCAGTAGCGGGACATCGGGGCCTTCGGCGTCGACTTTTGCGCGTTCGAGGTCGGCGCGAGTGCCGTTCAAGCTGGCGGTCGAAGCTTCCAGTTGGGCGCGAGCCTGATCGACGCGGGCTTGAATCTCGTCACGGTCAAGTTCGGCGAGGACCTCGCCTTTCTTTACGCGGTCGCCATAATCGACATAAAGTTTCTTGACGATTCCGCTGGCCTTCGATTTGACTTCGACTTTGGTGATGGGCTCGATTTTGCCGGTGGCGACGACGCTTTTGGCGAGGTCTCCTTTTTCGACTTTGGCGAGTTTGGAGGGATCGATTTTGGTGCCGCCGCTGGAGGCGATCAAGACGCTGGTAACGATCAGGATCAAGATCACCGCTGCGATTGATCCCCAGATGATTCGTCTGCGCCGCTTCTTCTTGGCGTTGCTGTTGCCGTTACCTTCCACGACTGCCTCCTGCTTGGAATTAAATTGTAGAACTGCCATTCACTGGTTGTTACGGGAGAAACGCCAGAATAGTTCCTCTAAAGTTTCCTGGTCGCCGACGCCTCAAGCAAATTTATCGAAGCGAAATCGACCGGTCTGCTACGCGCATGCAGAGTTAGACCGACGGGCGCCGAAAAAGAAAGCGAACAGTTGCAGCTAGTGATGTGAGTTCAGTCTTGATTGTACTGCCTGTGGGTAGGAAGAGAGTGTCCGATTTGAGGCGCGTGGTTCGGGGATTCCCGCTCGATTATCCCTTTGGAATGTTAGAATTAGAGTTCCATGATTGCGTACGTGCTGCTGCGGGTGTTCGTTATCCTGCTCCTGGTAGCGGCCAATGCTTTCTTTGCCGCGGCCGAGTTCGCGCTCGTCAGCGTGCGCGAGACGCGCATCCAGCAATTAATCGAGGCGCACCGCGCCGGCGCCCGCACCGTCCTCAAACTACATCAGCAACTGAGCCGCGTCGTGAATGGCGTGCAACTGGGCATCACCGTGACCAGCCTGACTCTGGGGTGGCTCGGTGAACCCGTCTTGGCGCGACTTTTTGAGAGCTGGATTGGCGTGGTGCCGTACGCCGCGATTTACGCGCATGCGACCGCGGTGACGGTGGCGTTTGTGTCGATCACGAGCCTGCACGTGATCATGGGGGAACTAGTTCCGAAGTCGCTGGCACTGCAGCGGGCGGAAAGAGTCGCGCTTGCGGTCGCTGCCCCGATGGAAGTTTTTCTGACGCTCACGGGGCCGCTGACCATCGGCATGAGCCGCGCCGCGGGATTTGTTTTGCGGGCGTTTGGGACACAGGATGTCAGGCATGGTTCGGTGCATTCTCCTGATGAATTGAAGCTGATCGTGACGGCGGCGCACACTTCCGGACAACTCTCTTCGGCGCAAGAGGAGATGCTGTTGAACGCGCTTGAACTTGACGATATTACGGCGCGGCAGGTGATGGTTCCTCGGACGAGGATTTTTTCGCTGCCGTCGGACCTGAACCTGGACGAGGCGCTTTCGCGGGTGGTGGATGAACAACATTCGCGCGTGCCCGTGTATGATCCGCATCGCGGGCCGGAACATATTGTGGGCGTGTTGTACGCGAAGGACCTGATGCGATGGACGCGTCTGCGGCTGCGCTTCGGGCTGATTGCTCCTCCTTCGGCGCAGCGAATTGCGGAGATGAAAATTGGCCAGATTATGCACGATGTGCTGGTGGTTCCCGAGACCAAGTCGCTGCTCGACTTGATGGGAGAGTTCCAGCAGCGCAAACGGCATCTGGCGGTGGTGGTTGACGAGTTTGGTTCGACGGCGGGAGTGATCAGCGTGGAAGACGTGCTGGAACAGTTGGTCGGCGAATTGGAAGACGAATTCGATGTCGCGTCTGCACAACCGGCGGTTTCGGACGCGAACGGTCCGCTGATTCTCGATGGAGCGGTCAATATTCGCGATCTGGAGGCGCAGTACGAGCTGAAGCTTCCGCAGGATGAAGGTTTTGAAACGCTGGCTGGTTTCGTGCTGTCGCGGTTGCAGAAGATGCCGACCGGGGGCGAGGCGTTCGATTACGAGCGACGACGTTTTATTGTGGAAAAAATGGACGGGCATCGCGTGGCCTCGGTGAGGATTGAGCCGCTGCCTGCAACTGCGGCAGAGGTGGAAACGACGCCAGCGGATTCAGTGCAAAGGGTGGGAGACTAGCTAACGATGCCGCGCTACATCATTACGCGCGTTCTCTACACGCTGCCAGTGATCTGGTTGGTTGTGTCGACCGTGTTCCTGCTCATTCACTTTGTGCCGGGCGATCCGGTGCAGCAGATGCTGGGAGAAGGGGCGACGGGCGGGGATATTCAGGCGGTCCGGCACGCTTACGGGCTGGATGTGCCACTCGGCCAGCAATATCTACACTACTGGCGGGGAGTGCTGCACGGAGATTTGGGGAAGTCGCTGCGCTTCAATCAGGGTGTGACCAGCCTGATCGTGCAGCGGTATCCGTTTACTTTGCAGCTGACGCTGGCGTCTTTGTTGGTAGCGATTGTGCTGGCGATTCCGGCGGGTGTGCGTTCGGCGCAACGACGAAATTTGTGGGACGACCGTACGCTCAGCGTGGTGAGCTTGTTTGGATTGTCGTTTCCGAACTTTGCGCTGGGGCCGGTGCTGATCCTGTTTTTTGCGGTGAAGCTGGGATGGCTTCCGGTGTCGGGCTCGGGCACGTTTGCGCACTTGGTTCTTCCGGCGATCACGATGGGGGGCGCGCTGGCGGCGATCCTGACAAGAATGGTGCGCACCTCGATGCTCGAGGAGTTGGGGCAAGACTACATTCGGACGGCGCGCGCGAAGGGACTGACGGAGCGAACGGTGGTTTATCGTCATGCGCTGCGGAATGCGATGATTCCGATCCTAACCGTCCTAGGATTACAATTCGGCGCCTTGCTCGCCGGAGCGATCGTAACCGAAACCATCTTCTCCTGGCCCGGCATCGGACGCCTAACCATCCAAGCCATCGCCAACCGCGATTACTACTTAGTCCAAGGATGCATCTTAGCGATAGGCCTGACGTACGTAGCCGTGAACTTTCTGACCGATTTGCTCTATTCAGCAGTAAACCCAAGAATCAGACAATAGGCTCGTGTGGGGCGGACGCCCCCGTCCGCCGCCTTTGACCTTGCTGATGTCTCGGCTACATCCAATCCATTTCGCTGTGCAGGAACTCTATTCTGAGTTGGCAAGGCTTGCACGCTGTCAGGTGTTCCTGGAACTCGTCGGAACTCAGAGAGAGTTTATCCGCTTCCCCACAGGCCTTTGGGGATTGGCCAGGATGTACAAAATAGGGAAGCAACTCCAACAACCTGAGGTGTTCAGACAGAGGCCTGCTTGTTCCTTTCTCCCAGCGGCACCACGTGGCGATTGCTACATTGAGTGCATTTGCAGCTGCTTGCTGTGTTAGACCTAGTTCCTCGCGTTTTGCTTTGAATTGGTTCCCTCGTGTCTTAGTCATAAGGGCAATATATCACAAGAATACTCGCGTGACTAGTCATGTAAGTATAGCGCGGGGCGGCGCGGCGATGCCAACCGGCCATTCAGTTGTCAGGATTGGCCGCAAGAACTTCACTGCAATTCGGAACGTCATTTGCCCACTGAGCGGGCCCGCTGAAATCCCTCTTCATTGTCTTGCATAACGCCCCCGTCTTTGTGTCCAGCGCGAAGTACCCATTCCACGGAATGCCTTCAGTGAAAAACCCTGCTGCCGGGATTGGAACGAATCGCTGATAGTGGGGTTTCGCGAGTGGTTGGTTCTGCATTTGTGGCTGGGACGTGTCACATCCTGCGAGGGCCGCAACGATGACTGACAAGGCGACGAAGCGTGCGCTTTTCATACGGCTAGTGATTCTACCGCCGGGGGCGCCCTTTTATAGTGCGCCTACTGCAAAATCCGTTTCCCGTGGATCACCGCAACGATCAACGCCTCGTCTTGTTGCAATCGGTAAATAATCCGATAACTGTAGACGACAAGTTCACGAATGGTCTCATCATCAAACTCCGGAACTTTGCGGCCTGCCTGCGGGAAACGCGCCAGAATCTTTGTTTGATTCACGATGCTCTTGAGGACAATGCCAGCGTAGGCAGGAGAATCGGCGGCAATATAGTCGGTGATGGAGTCGAGATCCTGGGCGGCGCGTCTCGACCAGACTATTCGGTGAGCCATTTGCTGAAGCGACTCTCCACTTCTTCCTGCGAGAGAGTACCGTTGATGCGGGCATCTTCCAGTCCGCGCCGCACCTTGTCGAGAACGTACAGGTGGTACTGGATGTCCTCCACCGATACGTTATCCGGCAGCCTGTTCAACAGCGACTCAACATCCTGTTTGACGTTGCTCATCGGGCACCTTTCGGCAAGCATAACACCTTCAAGACTTCTTGCTCACCTGATCCTTTTCTTCCGAGTCGCAAGTTCCGGCGGGAGTTCGTCCCCTTCAACCGGAGGACTTCCTTTTCCGGCGCGCTTCAGAATTCGCGCGACCTTCGCAGGATCGGCTCGTCGCGCCCGCGAATTGAAGTACTCCTCCGTTCGTAGGGCGGAAATCTTTTCTGCCACCGCCACGTTGATTAGTTGATTGAGAGCCACACCTTCAGACTCAGCGAGCTTTCGTGCCTCGTCCAGCAAAGACGGCTGCAACCGCAATGCAAAATTGCTTCTTCTCATGACGCGCTCCCTGGTTCAAGTAGGTTCGAATTAGTCATCGGTATAGTTTCCCAACATCCGGAGAGCTTCTCCGGGGCGTATTACTTGACAACCAAAGCGACCTGCGACCGGATTAAAGTGCCGTTCGTTAAAAGTTACGATCGCGTCTGCGTTGCCGTTGATCGCAGTCTCGAGGACCATATCGTCATTGGGGTCCGGTAAGGCTGGTCTCCAACGAAACGCAAACGTCACACGTTTGCCCAGTAGAGACAGAACATCAAGAACGTCCCCGACATCTTCTGCGCTGATCCTCGAAGCTTTGAGATGCTCGGGCCGTTTGAGAACGGCCTCGTACTCCAATATAAGTGGCACTGAGATCAGCACTTCGAAGTGCTGGGCAAGCGCCGCCGACAAAACTTCACGCGAAGCGCCCGTTTCGCTTCGCATGGCGGCGACCAGCACGCCGGTATCGAGCACGTAAGCAGGCACAACTTGATGATATCGCCAGCAATATTGCCAGTCAAGTAGGGACGGAAATGAGAAACGGCCGGCAGATTTGATCTGCCAGCCGTTTGTCGATTCGGGATGCGGTTGGTTCAGCGACCTCGGGCTCCGCCGTGGAAGCTGCCGCGTCCGCCGCCGTGCGCATCGCCGCCGCGAGCAACTACTCCGCCGCGACCTTCATAGCCGTGTCCAACGTAGCCACGTCCTTCAAAACCGCGCCCTTCATAACCGCGTCCGACGTAGCCGCGAGCCCAAGGGCCTCC
The DNA here is from genome assembly GCA_963846085.1 of uncultured Acidobacteriaceae bacterium. Lineage (GTDB taxonomy): Bacteria > Acidobacteriota > Terriglobia > Terriglobales > Acidobacteriaceae > Acidiflorens. The sequence goes on from CAWJUN010000002.1 coordinate 1,173,271, forward strand.
GTAGTAGCCACGTCCCCATCCGTGGAACCAGGGGCCGGCGCCGATGAAGACGCCGTTGGCGAAGTAGCTGGGGCCCCAGTATCCGTAGGGCGCACAGGCATACGGATAGTCAGGGTAATAGCCATAGGTGCAGGCGGGCGGGCCAGCTACGTAGCCACCAACGCCAATCCCGACTCCGACTCTGACTTGCGCCTGCGAGTAGGCAAGCGGCAGGGCCAGTAAAGCGAACATCACTGCATATCTCAGGTATTTCATTGTGAACCTCCCCGTTTTTCCGTTCCGGTGTCGGTGTTTTGATCGCTCGGAACATGAGGTCCTTCAGCTTTCTCTTTCTGAAGCGCCTGCACATTTAAACGCGGACGGGGGAGAAAAGTTGCGGGGCGGGCAGTGGCTGATTTCAGCCATCCTGCGTGAAATCAGCCACTTGAAAGGCAAGCTGCCCAAGACGACGGAAACGCTTTGATATCTGTCTAGTAACGGCAGGGGGTCGCCATCGTTGCCCGGGACGTGCGGTTTCTATATAAGTGGAGAGCGAACTTCCCGACGTGTCTGCTCTTGCCATCTCGCTGCCGCGCCTTGCCCGCCACAATCCTCTGGCCGCCGTGGGGGTGGTTTTGGTGGCGCTGTTTGTGTTTTCTGCGGTTTTCGCGCCCTGGATTGCGCCGCAGGATCCTGCACACATCGATCTGCCGAACCGATTGGAAACGCCTTCGAGGTCGCATTGGTGCGGCACCGACGAACTGGGACGCGACATTCTTTCGCGGCTGATTTGGGGAGCGCGAATTTCGCTGATCGTGGGTAGCAGTGTGGTTGTCTGCTCGCTTTTTCTGGGACTGATTATCGGTAGTCTCGCCGGATACTACGGCGGGGGCGTGGATCGTTTCGTGAACGTGGTGGTGATGAATGCGTTTCTCTCTTTCCCCGGGATTCTGATCGCGATTGCGTTCGTGGCGTTTCGCGGACCCGGGATTTTCAACCTGGTGCTTGCGTTGTCGCTGGGGGGCTGGGTGGGTTACGCGCGACTGGTGAGAGCGCAGGTGCTGGCGGTGCGCGAGAGGGAATTTGTGGAAGCGGCGCGGGCGTTGGGCGCGGGAGATTTCCACATTCTGACGCGGCACATTCTTCCAAATATTATTCAGCCGGTAATTGTGCAAGCGGCGATTGGAATGGCGGGAGCGATTCTGGCCGAGGCGACGATGAGCTTTCTGGGGCTGGGCGTGCCGCCGCCGACGGCGAGCTGGGGATCGATGTTGAATGATGCGCGCTCGCATCTTTTTGACGCGCCGCATCTCGTAATGTTTCCGGCGGTGACGGTGATGCTGGCGGTGCTGGCTTTCAACTTCATTGGCGACGCGCTGCGCGATTTGCTGGATCCGCGATCGCGGATTGAGGCGGGACTGTAGTTCGTTCTTCCTTCTTCTTAATGTTTTCTTTGTTTCTGCTCTATCCTGCCAGATCCCGTCTCCGAAATTTCTCCGAAAAAACAAATTATGTCGTGAAGAGAGCAATATTTCTGTTTTTCGCCCGTCAGTACTAATAGGGACTCGTGTTTCCGAGGAATGGGAGTTGTAACGTGGTTGTAATATTTGCAATCTTGATGTCGCCGAACGGGTTTTTCAATGCTCACTTTTGCCTTTCTTTCACGTCCAATTGAAGCAGAAGACATAGTGGAACTTTTCCCAGGGGTAGTCCGTATCCATCACAAGTAAGGCAGGCTCACATGAACAAACATATGGAACTGGAATATCAAATCGAAAGCTTGCAGGATGTAGCGGTCGTGAATTGCTCAGGGCGCATGGTGCGCGGAGCGGCGCTCGACCAGTTTCGGCGCGGGATCGAGCAACTGGAACGCGTGCGCGTGCTGGTGCTTGATCTTTCGGATGTGGAGCAACTGGATGCCGGTGGATTGGGCACGTTGCTTCTGGTGCGGCGATGGGCAGTGCAGAGATCGGCGAAATTGAAGCTGGTGAATCCTCCGGCTTTCTTTCGAAGGATGCTCGACGCGACGCACTTGAACTCGGTGTTCGAGATTTCGTCGCTGAAGGATGCCATCCAGATTTTGCGGGGCAGGGAATGCCCCGCACGGTACGCGATCGCGTAGCTCTCCTGTGCTGCGCTGCGGGCGTGATGGTTCGCGAACGTGGCGCGGCACAAAATCTTGCACCGACTGACGGTCCCAGCCATCTATTGGTTATGGCTAAAGCAATTTGGGAAAACACCGTCATCGCTGAATCTGACAAAACCATCGAAATCGAAGGCAATCAATATTTCCCTGCGGATGGGGTGAAGAAGGAATATTTCGCTCCGAGCGCCAAGCACTCGGAATGCCCATGGAAGGGAACTGCCAGCTACTACGACGTTAAGGTGAATGGAAAGACGAACGCGGACGCAGCTTGGTTTTATCCGGAACCGAAGGAGAAAGCGAAGCAGATTCAGAATTACGTGGCGTTCTGGAAGGGTGTTCGGGTTGAGAAGTAATCTGGCTCGCGTATAGAGGCTGGCACTTTGCCGGTTGAGCAGTTCTGCGGGCGGTAGCCGACGGCGAGCTGAAATGCAGTCGCGGCCATCCGAACTCTGCATTATCCTTGGCAGGTTGATGGGCACAGGTGCGGCAACCCGCCTGTAACTTGAAGCCTGCCGAGGAAAAAGAATGAGCGTCACACTCCGAATCGCGTTGCGCGTAGCACTAGCCTTTTTTGTTTTTTCTTCTGTTGTTCTTGCCGCAGACACTCCTTTCGATCTGGTTATTATCAACGGGCGCATCATCGACGGTACGGGATCTCCGTGGTATTCGGGAGAGATCGGAATTCGCGAAGGGCGAATTGCGGCTATCGGCAATCTCGCTGGCGCGGGCCGGAAGCACACGATAGACGCTCACGGGGAGGTTGTTGCTCCTGGGTTCATTGATATGTTGGGGCAATCGGAGGCGACCATTCTGGTTGATCCGCGGCTGCCGTCGAAGATTTATCAGGGCATTACGACTGAGATTACGGGCGAGGGCGGATCGGCCGCTCCGTTGAACGACGCGATTATTGCCAATGATCGTCCGGGGTACGAGCATTACAAGATCAATCCTGATTGGCGCACTTTTCGGCAGTATTTCGCGCGCCTCGAAAAGCAGGGGATGGGCATTAATCTCGCGAGCTACGTGGGCGCGACGCAGGTGCGGCGGATGGTGCTGGGCGATGCCGACGTGCAACCGACTCCGGAGCAACTGGAGAAGATGAAGTCGCTGGTGCGGGATGCGATGCTCGATGGCGCGGTAGGCGTTTCGACTTCGCTCGAGTATGCGCCGGCTCCCTACGCGAAGACGGAGGAGATTATTGCGCTGGCCGCGGAGGCATCGAAGTTTGGCGGCATCTATGCGACGCACATGCGAAGTGAAGGGGATGCGGTGCTGGAGTCGATTGACGAGGCGGTTCGCATCGGGCGCGAGGCGCATATTCCGGTGGAGATATGGCACTTCAAAGTGGCGGGCAAGGCCAATTTTGGGCGCATGCCGGAGGCGATTGCGCGAGTGAACAAAGCGCGCGCCGAAGGCTTCGACGTCTCGGCCGATACGTATGCATATACGGCGTGGTCGAACAGCATGTCGGCGTTTGTTCCGCCTTGGGCGCACGATGGGGGCGATGCGAAGCTGGTCGAACGGCTGAAAGATCCGGCGACGCGGGCGCGCATTCGCAAAGATATGGAGACGCCGTCCAAGGATTGGGATAACGAATGGGATGAAATTACGGGGCCGCAGGATGTGATGATCACTGTCGTGCAGAATCCGGCGCTGAAGAAATACCAAGGGAAACGGCTGACGGACGTGGCTGCCGCAATGAAGACGGGTCCCATGGATGCGCTGTTCGATTTGCTGATTGAAGACAAGGCGTACACGGATTGCGCGGTTTTCGGCATGTCGGAGCCGGACGTTGCGCTGGCTTTGCAGCAGCCTTGGGTTTCGGTGGACAACGACTCGTCGGGCACATCACCGGAAGGAATCTTGGGCGAGGAGCATCCGCATCCGAGAGCTTACGGCACGTTTCCACGGATTTTGCGAAAGTATGTTCGCGAAGAAAAGAAGCTGACGCTGGAGGATGCGATCCGGAAGTTTTCGGCGCTGCCGGCGCAACGCATGCGGCTGATCGATCGTGGCGTGCTGAAGAAAGGCATGTGGGCGGATGTGGTGGTGTTTGATCCGGAGACGATCAGCGATGTCGCGACCTTTGACGATCCAAATCGACTGTCAAAAGGAATGGAGGACGTGCTTATAAACGGGACATTGGTGATCCAAAGGGGAAAGATGACGGGAGCGTTGCCGGGGAAGGTTTTGCGGGGAGCAGGCTACGAACCGTAGGTTTGTGGCATCCTACTAGACTCCGGGGTTACAAACTACTCCCTCAGGAGGGCCTATGAAGTATTTCTTCGCCGTGGCCTTGCTTGCGACAAGTCTGTACGCAAGCTCAGAAACCAAGAATCAACTTACGGGAGAGATCAAGGGCACTCTCACGGACCAAAGTGGCAGTGCGGTGGCCGATGCTACGGTCTATGCAGTGCCGCAGTTCCTCACGTTAGACAGCGTCACGCCTCGTTCCGTAAAAACGGACGCAAACGGCGCCTTCAATTTTCGCGGGAAATTTCAGTTAGGAACGTACAAACTCTACGTGCGAAAAGATGAAGACGGCTATCCCGATCCGTTGAAGGGCCTTTGTGCAGACTTGAAAGGCGAGGCACCCAGCGTCGTTCTTAGCGACGACCACCGTTCAGCAATAGTTAAGGTGAAGTTGGGAGAAAAGGCTGCGGTGATGGCAGGGCGGGTTCTCGACGAAGAGAGTGGCGCTCCCGTAAAGGCGTTCCTGGTTTTCCTGGATGACGATGGAAATCGCCGTGAAATTTTGGCGGATGGCGAGTATCGCGCAGTGTTGCCGGCGGGCAAGGATCTCATCCTGATGGTGACAGGTTTATCGCGGCAGTCCAGCGAGCATCGACCGCTTGCTCCCCTTCGGCTTGAACCGGGACAGGAGATTCACCAGGATATCCCGGTTTCGCGAGAGTAAGCGGGGTGGAGTTCAGTTACCGATTGACTGCTTTTGCGTCGGTTTCGGCATGATCGCTCGCGTCGGGGTTGGCGATGCGGGGTTTCGCGAGTGTGCCGGTTAACGTCCAGGCTTGGTCTTCGCTGTTTCTCAGCACGAAATCGACTGTGCCTTCCGGAGATGCCGTTCCGCTTACCTGATACGAAGTATCCCGAGTTTCCAATTGGCTGCGCGCCAGGTCCCAAGCACCTTTCTTCAGACCGAGGGTTCCGGCGAAACGGTGGACGGATAGAGGGGCGGGTATGCCGGGGAGAGCGATATGGGGCAGGCTGCCATTGCGCATCACGAATTGCAACTTTGCGTCGGAGTTCGCTGGGACCTCTGAAAACGTGTTGGCGGAGCCATCCAGATCGAAGGTTGCGTCGGCCGTGCCGGTAATCCAGGGATCGTTCATTAATGCGGCGAGTTGCTGCAAAGCGATTTCGTGGAAGGTCCCGGTGGCGTGGTAATTGACGCGCTGGTTCGATCCGTCCTGGTTCGAGGCGTCGATGATCCAGTTTCCCTGATGCGTGCCCTGCAGCAACTGGGCGCGAAGGTTGGTCAGCGTGATTTTGCCGCGAGCGATTTCGACTTGGCTTGAGATCTGGCTAGCGGTGATAGTTTTCAAGGCAAATCGTCCGAGGTGCAGATTGCCGCGTGCTTGGATTCCCAGGAGTGGGGAAATCCCAGGCGATGTTTCGGAAGTAAGAATGCGATACCACGGCCGTTTCGCGGGATGCGGGATAAACCAGTCTGCCAGGTCTCGAGTGGAAAGCTGATCGGCCGTAAGGTCGAACTGAAAGCTACAGATCGGGGCGGCGGTCGGGACGGCAGGGCCGGAGCTCGCATAAATGCCGGATAGCGCGGCGGTAGCAGCGCATTGTCGGGGCGCGGTGACGGTCCCGGTCCAACGTACTTCGCCGGTGTGGGCAACGATTTTCTGCAGCAATACCGCGTCGGGAGTGAGAGAGACGTTGGCGGAGGTAAGCTCGATGGGCGTGTTGAGGCCGCGCATCTCGGCGTGCACGTTGTGGAGTTGTGCAGTTCCAAGGGTGGATGGAGGAGAGAATCCCGTCCACGGTCCGGAGACGCTCACGTCCAACTTGGCAGCGCCTTCGGCGGCGGGACGGGCTGCTGGCAAGGCGAGGACGTTCTCGAGGCGAAAGAGATCTTGCAATTGCAAATCGCCGCGAAGGAAGAACCGGTATCCGGTACTGGACACCCAACCGCCCGCGGTTGCAGGAGGGGCTCCGTTAATAGCGAGGGCGACCGGGCCGATGCGTAGATGAGGAGACTGGGGCTCGAGTTCCGTTTTTTGTGGTGTAAGGGCGTGGTTCGCCGGAGACGAGAGGGATTTTGCGTTGCTCGGAACGTTGCCGGAGATGAGAGTAAGAGGAATCGTGCCGATGGCAACGTCGTCTTTGCCGTTGTTTGAGGAGAGACGGACGTTTGTCGCCGAGCCGGTACCAGTCCATTGCGGCTGGGTGTGAGGGATCGAAGCGCGACGGAGTCTCTCTACCGAAGTTGTCGCAGTGTTCGCGAAATGAAATTCCGCGTTGAGCAAGCCGGTCGCGGTGAGATCCGGCGGAAGCTGTTTTTTTGCCTGGCGCAGCATGAGCACGAGCGCTTCGGCGGGGACGCGTTCGGCTTGTACTGTCAGGTCATAATCGGGTGCGGCACCGAGCGCGAGAGTGCCATGCAGGCGGAGGGTTCCGTCACTAACAGGAGACTCGCACAGCAAATTGGCAATCGTTCCTGTCGGAGAGTTGTATTCTCCGGAGCAGTTGGTCGCAAGATGAAGGCTGGCGCGGTCGGTAATGTCATAGCGATGAAAGTTGTCGACGGACGCCTGGCTCTTGATTTGGAGGGCTTCGGGAGTGCCGGATAATTTCGCAGTAAAAATCAGTCCCCCGCGCCATCCGCGATCCTTGCCATTCAACAATTTTGTGATCTGCCCGAGTTGGCCGTTTTGCCATTGCACGGCGATCTGAACGGGAGTGGTCTGTGGGCTCGGGGCGCGTTGCCAGGTGGCGTTGATCTGGAGAAGTCCGGTATCGGTGAGATTAAAGTCGGTGCGTACGGGCTCCGCTTTGAGGCGTGCGCCCCAGGAATTGTCGGAATCCTGCCAGAGTGCAACGTCGGCATTGGTCAGTGCGTAGGACTTTTTGGTTTGACCGATTTTGAAATTGACGCGGGCACCGGTGGCTTCAAGATAGGGGAATGCGGGACGACTCTCGAAAGCGGACTTTGCGGTTGGCGCAGCGGGAATCTGCGCGTTGCGCGCCAGCAGGCTGGCGAGGTTCCACCGGCCTTCGTCGTTGCGGACAAGGTTGACGCTGGGCTCGGTGGCGCTGAGATTGGCAATTTCGAGGCGTCCGCGAAGCAGGGAACGAAGACGGATGGCGGCCGAGACTTGATCGGCGCGGATCATGGGCTCTGGGCTGAAGGCGGGATCGTCGTAGATGACCAGGCCCTCGAGATCGAAGCCAGGGCGCGGCAGAATCCGCAGGCGAACATTGTCGATGGTGACTCTGCGTCCGAGGGCGTTGCCGATGGAAGTCGAGATGCGATTGCGGAGGCGATAAACGCCGGGGCGCCACAGAAACATTACTAAGAGCAGAGCGGCGACGACGGCCAAGCCGCGTTTGGAGCCGAGAAATTTCACTTCACGATCCGCAGAGTCCGCGACCAGCGCGTTTGATCGAAGAAGTGGATGACCATGTGAACCATGAACGAGAGACGATCGCTGGCATCGTGCATCATGTACTGGTCGGGTGGCGTGATGAACGACCAGTAGACGAACATGGGCCGGCCGATGATGTTCTGACGGGGAATGAATCCCCAGAAGCGGCTATCTTTACTGACATCCCGATTGTCGCCCATCCCGAAATAACTGTTGGGAGGAACGACGATGTCCTCGCCTTGAATGTGGGAAGCCATTGTTTCTTCCCAGTCTTCGCTGGTTACACCGTAGATGCCGGAGGGCGGGACGGAGGGAAAATTGTCGCGATAGGGATCGTAGTTTCCGAGCTTATGTTCGACGTAGGGCTCATCGAGCTTTACGCCATTGCGATAGACGGCACCGTCACGCAAATGGATGTGGTCTCCGGGAACGCCGATGACGCGCTTGACGACGAAGAGGCCCTTTTCCTCAGGCGACAGGAAGACGACGATGTCGCCGCGGCGAGGATCGCGATAGGGCATGAGCGGGCCCATCCAATGCGAGGGCGGCGCGAATTGCTCGCGGTTGACAAAGACGTGGTCGCCGATGAGCATCTCGTCCTCCATGGAACTGGACGGGATCTCAAAATTCTGCATGATGAAAGTCATGAGGAAGAGCACGATGACAAGGAGTTCGGCGAGCGACGCCAGGAACTCGACCGTCGTTTCGCGGGGCTTTTCGTCTGCGGAGGCTTCTGTATTTTTGTCGGGCGCTTTGGGCATCTGGGTGAAATTTGTTTACGAGTGCTCTCTTACTTTACAAGCTTTAAAGTACGCGACCAGCGTGTCTGATCGAAGAAGTGAATGGCGATGTGCGCGATCCATGCGAAGCGGTCGGCCGCGGATTGCATCTGGTATTGATCGGGAGGAGTGATGAACGACCAGTAGATGAACATGGGACGACCGATCACGTTCTTGCGCGGGATGAAGCCCCAGTAGCGGCTGTCGTAGCTGACGTCGCGGTTGTCGCCCATGGCGAAGTAGCTGTCCGGGGGGACGACTATATCTTCGCCTTGAATGTATTGAGGCAGAGACGATTCCCAATAGTCGGCCAGGCTGTCGTTCTCGCTTGGCATGATTGCCGGAAAGTTCATGCGGTAGGCGCAACGGACGCATCGGGGGTCCGCAGGATCGCCTTTGTACCTGACATAGGGCTCGTTGAGCTTTTCACCATTGCGATAGACGACATTGTCGCGGAGGTGGATGTGGTCCCCGGGCACGCCGATAATGCGCTTGACAACGAAGAGACCGTGTTCGGAGGGGGACAGGAATACGACAATGTCCTGGCGGTGAATGTCGCGATAGGGGAGCAGCGGGCCCAGCCAATGCGTGGGAGGAGCAAACTGCTCGCGATTGACAAAGACATGGTCGCCGATGAGCAGGGTGTCTTCCATCGAACTGGAAGGAATTTCGAAGGCCTGGAGAACGAAGGTGATGATGAACAGGCCGGTGACCAAGACTCCGGCGAGGGAGGCCAGAAATTCGACGGTTGTTTCCCGCGGCTTTTCCTCGACAATTTCCTCTTCTTTTTGTTCTTCTCTTTTGTTAGGCAAAGATTTAGGCAAGTTCGTCTTCCCTGTTCCGAGGATTTCGGTTCAAAGCGTCTCCACTAGCGTACCAGCCGAAAGGTCCGTTCCCAGCGCGTGAACTGGAACAAGTGCGTAATCGCGTAGGCAAGATGATAAAGCTTATCGCCGACAGTTGGCGATCCGGTGAGATCATTGTTCAGACCGCCGGCAGACCAGTAGATCACGAGCGGGCGTCCGATGATATTTTCGCGCGGGACAAAGCCCCAGTAGCGGCTGTCCTGGCTGTCGTCGCGATTGTCGCCGAGAACGAAATAATGGCCCTCGGGAATGATCAGTTGATGGTCTTCGACGAGTTTTGGCATCTCTTTCCACCATTTGGCGTCGACTGCGTAATCGGGAGAACCGGTCTGGGGAAAGTCGTCGCGATAGTAGTTGCGCGAAGCCGCGATGTACTGGACAAACGGTTCCGGGACGAGTGAGCCGTTCACGTAGACGCGTTTGTTGATGAGGCGGAGGCGATCGCCGGGCAACGCTACGACGCGCTTGACGAAATCCTGCGCAGGATTGATGGGATAGTGAAAGACAACGATGTCGCCGCGCCTGATTTTGCGGTAGGGGAGGAGACGATTCCAGCCGGTGTTCCCACCGTAGCAGAATTTGTCGACCAGGAGGTAATCGCCGATCAACAGGGTCTGTTCCATGGATTCGGAAGGGATGGTGAAGGCCTGGACGAGAAAAGTCACCACAAAAATAGCGATCACGATCGTGCCTGCAACCGACTGAACGGTGGAAGGCCAATCTTCGGCGGCGATTTTTTCGCTCCACGACATAGCGGGTGGTGATGGAAACTTAAGCTCTATGGAAGATTGGATGCGCCGGGCAATGCCGCCAGATAGTCCAAGACCTGCCGCGCGGCTTCCTGTTCGGCGCGCTTTTTGGTCGCGCCTTGAGCGCGCCCGACGAATTGCCCCATTTCGGGCAACGGAAGTTTTACTTCGACGGTAAAGGTTTTGCGGTGTTCGGGGCCTTCTTCTTTAACCAGCGCATAGATTGGTTGAGGCGCGCCGCGGGCCTGGAGGGCCTCCTGCAGAGCAGACTTGAAGTCCATAACGGGCATAATGCTGGTTTCGAGGTTCATGTTGGCGAGTTCGGGCTCGACGATGGCACGCACGATAAAGTCGCGGGCCACGGACCATCCACCATCGAGATAGAGGGCCGCGATGATGGCTTCCAGAGCGTCAACCTGCAAACTGGCTTTGTTGCGGCCGCCACTCTTTTCTTCACCGCGGCCGAGGCGCATGTAATGGCCAATCTCAAATTGTTCAGCTACACGCAGCAAATGTCTTTGCCCCACGAGGTGCGCACGAAGTTTGGAGAGCTGGCCTTCGTGGAACGCGGGAAAGCGCTGGAACAGGGCCTCGCTGGTGGCGAGGCCGAGCACGGCGTCTCCCAGGAATTCAAGCATTTCATTGTGACCGGCGGGAGAAGTTGTTGGGGAGGAGCCATTGGCTGCCCCGAGAGCGTCGATTTCGCGGGCTTGGGAGCTGTGGGTGAGTGCCTGCTCCAAGAGCTCAGGGCGCTGGAAGCGGTGAGCTAAGACATCTTCCAGCGCCATGATTTCGCGTGACTTCATCTGAAATTAGGTTTTGTATCTCTGGTCGTTTGGGAGCAGAACTCTTGGTGAGACGCGGCCGCGATCTCTTCGTCAACGCCGGCAAGAAGCGGGACTATCTCGACTCTTGCCGGCGCTGGAGCTAGTTCTTCGGTGGTGTTGCTGGTTGGGCTGGAGTGGCGGCGCCGGTGAGTTGCTGCAGTCGATCCCGCTCTCGGCGTGCCGGTGTGCCGATCGCGGTGTTGTCCTGGGTCAGTTCGACAGCGCGGTTCGCGGATTTGAGGGCTTCGGGATATTTCCCTTCTTTGTCGAGGGTGAGGGCGAGCCGGAGAACAACGACGGGATCGGGCTGGCTGGGGTAAGCATCAATTGATTTCTGGAGATTTTCCTGAGCGGCGGCGTAGTCATCTTTCTTGAACTGAATGGTGCCGAGAATGGAATAAGCATTCGAGCGTAGTAGAGATTTGTAGGCGTCGATCTTGTCCTGCGGCGTTCCTGCAGGGACTTGCACGTCAGTGTCTACGGTGGTTGTCGCTTTCTGCGCCATGGTCATCGCTTCGCTATAGCGTTGATCTTTGTCGATATCCGAGTCGTGGGTTCTTTCGGCAATGACTTCGGCGACGGTGACGAGGGCTTCGGGATCGTCCGCGTCGAAGGTAAGGACTTTCCGTCCCATGGCCTCGGTCTTCTCGGCGTTATTGGCGGTTTGGTAGAGGCGCATGGCGTTCTTGTAGAGGAGCACGCGAAGTTCGCTATCCGGATACTTGGTGGCGAAGTCGTCGGTCGCCTTCTCGAGAGCCGCTGGATCGGTGGCCGTGACCGCAGCCTTGTAAGCGTCGAACTCGGGCTGAGTCTTCGCCTGCGGAGGCCGCTTCGCTGCCGGGGCGCCCGGGGCTCCGGTGGCCGGGGTCTGGCCGGCTGCGGGGGTGGTCGATTGCGCGGGTTGTGCGCTGGTCTGAGCGCTGGCCGAGATGGCGAGACTCATAACTCCAATCGCTAAAATAACTGCTTTCTTCATGGTGTCTCCCGTAATGCAGAATTTCAAACCTAAGATTTGATACGCCGGCTAAGCCGCCTTCGGCGGTCGCCAGTTATTCCGGTTCCTGCTTGGGCACCGGAGGTTCATACGGCTCATCGATTCCTTTTTGCGCGGCAAGTTTGGCTTCTGGAGGCGTTCCGCCAACTACGTTCAGGGCAGCGCGATATTGATCGAGCGCTGAGAAGCGGTCTTCTCGCAAATCAAAAATGCGTCCGAGATAAATATGTGACCAGGCCAGCACCTTGGGTTCGTGGGCAGTTTCGAGGGCCTGCTCAAAGTATTTACGAGCGCCGTCCATGTCGCGATTGGCAGTGGCAACTTCCGCCAGAATAAACAGGGCGCGTCCGGAATCTTCTTCCTGCTCGTCGAGAGCCTTCTGCGCCAGCTTTTGCGCTGTTTCGGGATCGCCAGCCGCCAGTCGTCTCTCAGCGTTTAAGAGAAGATGCTCGTCAGGATGACCGGCGAGGTGCAGTAGCTCTGGCGCGGCCTCACTCGCGTATTGAACATAGGATGCCCGTTTACGTTCTTTGCCTACGTCGATCGATCCAAGCAAGTCGGTGTAGTCGTTGCGCATGCCGGCAGGGTCTTTTTCGAATCGTCCCAGCGCGTCGTAAAAATATCGTGTGAGGACATAGCCTTCTTTGTCGGCGTCTTCCAGATCTTTGGTGCGTTGGGTGTCGGGAGTTTTCAGGGGCAGCAAACGCTCTTCGATCGCGCGCACCAGGCATTCCGTAACGAGAAGCGAGATGTTGGTTTTGAAAGCCTCGTCCATGGGCGCGTTCTTGACTTCTTCGAGCAGCGGTTCGAGGCGCTTGAAAGCGCCGCCGTTCTTCATGGCCAAGGGATCGAGAAGGTAATGCAGATAGGTGTGCTGGATCTGCTGCATCTTGATCGCGGTGCTCGAGGTGGGGGAAATCACGACGTAATAATCGGAGGCATATTGGCGGGCGTTGGTTTGGCCAGGAGCGCCCATGGCATCGAGATAGACGGTGAACTGACGTCCGAGGTAGCCCGAGGAGGGCATTTTTAAATAGATTTCCGTGTCGAAGGTCATCTTCGCCAAGGGAACGTGATAGGTCTCGGCGAGTTGGGTGTAGCGCGCATTGTGGCGCTGCCAAATGGCGTGGAGTCCCAGTTTCTCGTAGAAGGTACGCATGAACGGGACGAAGTCGGCAACGACGGCTGCATCGGGAGGTAGTTCCGCGGGCTTTGCTTTGAGGCCGAATGCGGGTGGCTCATCGAGGTAGAGGGCTAAAGATACATATTGGGAGAGATCGCGAGCGGGCTCCGGGGCTTGGTGCTGGCGGTAGAAAAGGCACATGGGAGCGATCACGTCGTGAGCGCCAGCGGTGTTTTCAACGGTCTTGCCGATTTCGAGACGAATCTGGGTGCGAAGAGGATCGGAAATATTCAATTCCTGATCGTAACCGCAGGTGTTAATGGCGGCCAGGACGGTAAAGAGAGTCTCGCTGGTCTCGAGAGAAACATTCGGCGCGCTCTGCGCGAATGCCGAGAGAGAGAGGGCAGTAACCAGGACTGCAGCGAAGGTCAGTCGAGCGAGTTGTGTCAGGAGAGCACTTCTGGTCCCAAACATAGACGGATCAAACAACAGTTTAGTGTACGAACTGGGGAATTGGCGGTCAAACGCGGGAATGCAGAGAATCGAAGAAATGACGTTGTCTGATTGGGGACACACGTAGAGCGTGAACCGGGCGTCCTGCGAGTACGGAGCAGTTTGGTTAACCTTTTACGCTGATCTTGGAAAATGACAGCACGGCCGTTCCCCGGGTTGGACGTCCCATCGAGAGGGCCGGGCGGAAGGTCGTGAAAATCAAGAGATTTTTTAACTCCGGCAAAACGCTCTTGGCTTCTTCAGGTTGAGACAGAACCCGGTAGTCATCAACGCGGCCATTTGCATCAACGTAAGCCTCGATCACTAACGCGTCATCGCCCACATTGCCGAGCGATGTGCCAAATGCGGATTGCTCAAGCTGAGGGCCGGTGTAGAGAGTGAGCGGAACGTCTCCGCTGCTCGCTCGTAATTCAGCGGGCAAGGCAAAGAAGCCCAGGAGAAGTCCAAAGAAGAGAATTGCGCTGATCAAGCCAGCGGTCGCGGGAACCATGAAGGCGTTCAGTTCATTTTGCAGACGAACCATGATGCCTTCAAACCGGGGGCGACGTTTCTGGGACGCTTCGCGCGAAATTGCGACGCGTAATTTCAAAGCAAGGTCCGCCGGTGCTCTCTTTGGACCTAAACCGGAAAGCAACTGCTGGGTGCGCTGCATTGCGGCGTACTCCCACTCGCAACGGGCGCACTTCTCGATATGACGAGTGACGGCGTGCATCTCTGCTCCGCTCACACGACCATCGATATACGGCGAGAACAACTGCTGCATTCTTGCGCAGTCCATCTCAGCGTACTTCATGACGCCACCTCAGCCTCTCTGCCACCACGCGAACTGTCTTTAATTTTGGTCGAACCGTTGTGTCTTTTTTCACTGGATTCGATGGGCGCTCTCAGTCCCATCTCAGGGCCCACTTCCTTTACGTATGCTGCTAGTTGCTTGCGCAACGCATCGCGCCCGCGGGTGATGCGGGATTTCACGGTACCCAGGGAAATCTGTAAGACTTCCGCAATCTGCTCGTAAGACATTTCTTCCAGGTCGCGCAGAATTAAGGAAGTGCGATACGGCTCGGGAACTTGTTGCAGTGCTTGTTCAACGGCGGCACGAACTTCGGTGTGCGCGAACTTTTCGAAGGGAGATTCGCCGGGATCGACCAAGCGCTCTTCTCCGCTGAATTCGCAGTCGCCGGTCGAAATCGGATCAATCGGTGTCTCTTGCGCTTTGTGACGAAACCACCAGCGACGGCGATTGGCGGCTTCGTGCAGGGCGATACGGTAAATCCAGGTCTTGAGGCTGGACTCGCCATGAAAATGCTTCATGCCGCGAAAGACCTTCAGGAAAACGTCCTGTGTGGTGTCAGCGGCGTCGGCCGGATCGTTGATGATCCGGTAAATCAGGCCGTAAATGGGTTGGTGGAACTCGCCGATAAGCCAGGAATAGGCCTCTTCGGATCCAGCCTTCAGCTCTGCGATGACGGCAGATTCGGCGGTGCGGGCTCCGATTGCGCTGGCTAGATCACTCAACGTGATGGCTCCTGCCATGCGAGCGTTCCCCTTTACTATACAGCGAGTTAGGCACCGAGCGGGAGGCTAATCTTTAACGGTTAAGTCTTGCAGAACCATTCGTTTCCCCGCTTAGGATGGTTAGACTCCGCAGGGGGCTGGGGAGTTCCCGAGGAAGCGTACAGGCGGGATTTGGGGCGAAACGGAGGTCACTTGGGCAGACGAGTTGGTGATGGGGAGCGGGGAGGCCCCGCGCTCCGTCGAAAGAGAAGGGCCCACTGCCGCGAGGATGCGGGAAGTGGGCCTTGGACATTCCATCCTGAGGCTGAGACGGCTAGGTGCTCTTTACTTTGACCGTTCCGCCGCCGTTGCCGGTGGTCGCACCTGGAGCGGCCGCGCTTAGCTTATAGGTGTAATCCACGACGGCGTTGGTGGTGTTTTCCTGATGGGGGCTGTTATTCCCAGCGCCGATGCCAACCGAAGTGAGAGCCGGCGAGAAGGGGTCGACCGGTGACCAGTTGCCCACATTGTAATTGTAGTCATTGGAAATCATTTCCAAATAGCCACTCGCCGGCATGGCGACCGGACTCGGATTGGTCGTGATTCCTGCCGCTGTGCTCACAATTTGGACATAGATCGGACCGGTGCCGACCTGAATGGCGTAGGGGCCAGACTTTTCCGTGGTTCCAACATAGATGTAGTAGTTCGCCGCCGCGTTGTAGCTCGGAGCGGTGAAGCCGCCACTGCTCCCGTTCGTGATGGTGATATTTCCAGATACCGATTGCCCCGGTGGGTTGGGCTGAAATTGGATGGAGATGTCGCTGCCCGAGTTATTCTGGAAATTGACGGTGTCCCCCTGCTGCACGATCAACCCCTTCGGCGAGGGAGTGAAGCTTGAATCGATATTGATCGTATAAACGGTATCGGCAATTGGAAGGTGGCGGGCTGCTGTCATGGCTGGCTCCTTTTTCTGAATTTTGATTCGCTGGTGAACGCTAGCAAATTATCTTTGACGCAGACCGCGGATCAATCTCGGCCGGCAGTCTTTTTCCAGTCCTAAGGGTTGCCCACGCAAACGCAGTTACTTACTAGTGACCCGAAAAGCTGGATCGGAAAATAACCCTCGCAGGTCCGGAATGTTTTTCAGGGCTGCGAGAGAATAGCCCTTCTGCAGGCTTTTCTCGATGAACTGTAGAGCTTGAGCACGATCACCTAGGTCTTCGTAGGCTTGCCCGGCAGCTTCCAACACCTGAGGGTCGTCGGGCGAAAGCGCGAGTGCTGATTGTATGCGCGAAATGGCTTTTTCGCGCAACTTTTTCTGCGCGTATAGCAGGCCCAGAGTGGATTGCACGATGGCATCGCGAGGAGTTAGTTGTGCGGACTTTTCCAGAATGCCGATTTCTCGGTCGTGCGCTTGGCTGGCTTTTTCGTTCTGATCGAGACCCGTGTAGGCGATTGCGAGATTGCCCCATGTCAAGTAATCCTTGTCGTTGATTTGTAGGGCCTTTTCGACCGACTGCGACGCCTCCGCGTATTTCTTTTCCTGAATGTACAGGTAACCGAGATTGGTATAGGCCGGATAACTAGGTTCAAGAGCGATCGATTTTTGCAATGTCTTTTCCGCTTCCGGATAGCGCTTCGGATCCCCTAAGTCGATGTAGACTGATCCCAGATTGGAATAAAGCGACGCGTTATCAGGCGTGAGTTCAATAGCGTGCCTGAACTGTGAGATAGATTCCTCGTAACGTTGATGGTCGTCTAGAAAATCGCCGTAACGGTTGTAGCCTTCCCACGAATCGGGACGGAGCGCGATTGCCCTCTTATACGCAGCCTCGGCATCGCTCGTGCGTCCGGAACTGTCGTAGGATTCCGCGAGCCCGGCTACAGCATCGGAACTGCGGGGATCGAGTTGCAACGCACGCTGATATTCCTGCAGAGCAAGATCGTATTTTCCGGTGCTGCGGTGGATGTTTCCGAGTGTCACATAAACGACGGGCAACCGATCATCTAACTGTTCCGCTTTCTGACAATTCTCCAGAGCTTGATCAATCCACTTCGTATCTTTGTCCAACTGATATTTCAGACGGTAGGCTTCTCCCAGTTGCGCGAATCCCAGGGCGAAGCGGGGATCGGCCTTTACCGCGTCGTTGAGGGCTGCGATCGCGAGGTCAAGATTGCCGGGCTTGTCGTAGCGTTGGGTGTAGCCGAGCGCTTTCAGATAGAGCTCGTAGGCTCCCGCGTTGGCGGCGCCGCCGGAGGCGCGAAGCATCTCGGAGTTGACGTCTACGTGCATCAGTTTGGCGAGCCGCGTGACTGCCTCATCTTCGAGAGTGGAAAAGTCTCCTGCCCGATCTTCGAGCGGGATCGATCCGATCTGGCGCATCGTTTTCGTATTCACAAGATTGACCGTCATGTGAATCGTCTGTCCGGCGCGTTGCAGAGTGCCTTCGACGACCACGGTCGCTCCCAGTTCGCGGAGGGCAGTGGCGGGGTCGGTGACCTTGCGTCGGCGCACCTCGCTGGCGGGGACGACCCATAAGGACTGCTTGCTGGCTTGATCTCCGGCCTCCAGATTGGTGAGGCGGCTGGTGAGGCTATCCATGAGGCCGTCCGATACAGCTTGAGTGGCTGCGGCGCTGGTTGCGCTATCGCCAGTGGCTGCATCGCCGGTCGCGGCAGTCGTTGCCGTTTCGCTCCCGATGTTTTCAAAGGGCAGAACCGCGATGTGCTCTTCGGAGTGCCCGAACCATCCCGAAACGCGTTCGCGCACGGGCGGAAGAAACGAGAGGGCCGCTAGGACAACAGCAGCGATGCTCGCGCCCACCAACCAACGCGTCCATGGGGCGTGCGTAGGCGCGGTGGCGTTGCCCCAAACGGGGCGCGAAGCCTGCTCGATTTGTTTTCTCAGGTCGGAAGCGGTCAGGGTTGAGGGCCGCGGAGTACGTTGCGAGCCAGATTGCGAACCGGGACGTGAAATTGGGCGGGAGGACGAACCCGGCGCGGCGCCAGTCGCCACTCCTTCGGATTCGAGGCGCGCGCGGACTTCTTTTAAGTCGTCGACCATCTCGCGGCAGTTCTGATAGCGGGTCGCAGGCTCCTTGGAGAGTGCCCGGTAGATCACGCGCAGCAGGTCGAGGGGCAACTCCTCCATCGGCAAGGGCGGGTCGTTCAGGATGGCGTAAATCGTAGTGGCCGGCGTGTCGCGCTGAAATGGATTCTTGCCGGTGACCATCTCGGCGAGAACGATTCCGAGAGACCAGATATCGGTACGCTGATCGACGAATTTTCCAACAGTCTGTTCTGGCGACATGTAGCCGATGGTTCCGGCGGTGCTCACGCTTTGTGTGCTGCCGGTTGAGGCGAGGCGGGCAAGCCCGAAGTCGACAATTTTGGTGACGCCGGTTTGGGTGACGATGGCATTCGAGGGCTTGATGTCGCGATGGACGACGGTAGCAGCGTGCGCGGCGGCGAGACCTTCGCCCATCTGAATCGCGATGTCGACGGCGTCCAGCAACGGCATTGGGCCGCGGCGCATTTTGTGGGCCAGCGTTTCGCCGGAGTAGTAAGCCATCACGATGAAGATGCGTCCGGTGGCGGTCTCGTCGAGGCCGTGGATGACGCCGATGTTCGGATGATCGAGCGAGGAGGCGAAGCGGGCTTCGCGCAGAAAGCGGTCTTTATCGTCGGCGTTGGAGATTAAATGTTCGGGTAAGAACTTGAGGGCGACGGTGCGTTCGAGCTTCAAGTCGAGGGCGCGATATACGACGCCCATTCCACCGGCTCCGGCCAGGCCGAGGATTTTGTAGTTGCCGATTACATCTCCCGCGGACAAAGTTGCGGTTGTGTCAGACAAGTGGACAACCTCTTGGAAACGACGCCCGAGTGGGTACTACGCTACCGCATTTTGCGGAGGGGGGAAAGTGGCACGAAAGTGGATGAGGATGTAGGGCGGTCACGGACAATCAGTTGAACATGAGGTCCTTCGCTGCGCTCAGGATGACAAATTCGCTATTAGGGACCGGCGATTCTGCCATCAGTTCGAGGGCGGAGTTGTGGCTGGCTTCGTTGCGGGCGGCTTTGGTTTGGCGGGGCTTTCTTCTTCGCGGGTTTTGGGGCGGGCTCGGTGTCATCGACGACTATTTTTTTCGGCGGCGGAGGAGGAGCGGCGGATAGAGTTTTTACCTGTGCGCGGAGGCGGGTGAGTTCGTCTTCTTTGCTGGCGGAGAGTTTCTGCATGCGCTCGCCGAACGCTTTGCGGGAGGATTGAAGTTGGTTCAGGTCATTGCCAAGGCTTTGGGCTTCGTCTTTGGATCCGAAGGCTCCAGCGAGTTCGGCAACGGAACCGAAGACGTCGTAGAGAGCATCGAGATTGCGATAGAGCTTGAAACTTACAGCCACATCCTCGGGCGAATTGTTGAGTTGAGCGATGGTATCGGGAAGGGTCGATTGCAAGTTGCGCTGAATGGAATCGGAATCGGAGAGCGCCTGTTTCTTGGTGGCGGCGTCGGTCTTCCATTTTTCGATGCGCACTTTTTGCAGGTCGGTTTGCATGCTTTGCGCCGTCTGCTTGAGCTGCGTAAGGATTCCGTTGAGTTCGTTAACGGATGCATAGGCAACCGGTGATTGCGATGGGGAAGGGGCAGCGGCGGAGGGCTGCGCCGGGGCAGCGGCGGAGGGCTGCGCCGGGGCCGCGACGGGCGCGATTGCACCGAGAAGCAGGGCGGCGAGAACGGGGACGGCACGAGATCTGATGTTCGCGATCGCGTCCATGACGGGGCGGCCTTCAGCTGCGCGAATTCTTGACTGGAGACTTGCAAGAACGACGATGTTCTGCAGATTCAACATGGGGCTCCAATTAGCCACTTTATTTTCTCAAACATATCCTATTCGAGGTGGAGGTTGGAGTCGAGTTTGACGCGGGGACGATCCTAAGCGAGAATTGAAGTCGAGTAACTGCCCGCCAACACAAGGGGCCTGTGGCGCAGCTGGGAGCGCGCTTCCATGGCATGGAAGAGGTCGTCGGTTCGATCCCGACCAGGTCCACCAAATTTACAACCACCGACCAAGTTTACAACTTCTGGAAGATACCCCGCTTTTTGAGCTTGGACGTGCCCGGTAGGAAACGATCCTCCCGGTCGAAACCGGACTCTACCGGAAACCTCGGGTTGCATCCAAGTTCTCGAACTGAGGCTCGAACGAGTTTCCGCCTGGAGTTGGTAACGTTACTTCGATAATCAATCGTTAGAGCCATGTTTTTAACCGCTGGCGTCTGCTCTAATCGTCCAGTCTCATCATTTGAATAGGCGTTGAGGCCAATCATGTTGAAGACTCGACTTTACGTGGAATGCCCGAGCTGTGGAATGCAGTACCTCCGGAAGGACTTCGGCCTCACCTACAGCAACGGGGCTTACATCGAGAACGTTGCGGGCTGTCCCGACTGGCAGCGACTCGTTTGCCCTTGCCAGCCTAAAAAACCCTATAGGTTCAAATTGAGTGAAAGAACGCGGCTCCACGTGTTCCGAGCCGACGAGGGCGAGCAGACCCATTTCTCGCTCAAGACACTAAAGTCGCAGACTTCATCGTCCATCTCGGGCCAGTCCTAGAAAAAGCCACCCCGTGTCTTTGTGGCTTGCCGGGTCCACCGAATTCCGCACCCATTTTAATGGTTTTGTACCGCCCGAGTGGGCGGCTATTGGACGCGTGTGCGCGCTGCACTAGGGCGGGTGTAGGATTTTGCCGGTAGGGAAATCGGGAGTTTTTGCGCATGGACGACAAGAATCGCGAGTTGGGGATGGGGCAGGAGATTACGCGACGCGATTTCCTGAATGGAGTGAGCATCGGCGTGGGCGCCTCGCTGGTTGGGAGTTCGACTTGGGTGCAGGCGTTTGGAGTGCCGGGGCCTGTTTCAGACCCGGCCATGGAGGCGGGGTACTATCCGCCGGCGAAGACCGGAATGCGCGGGAGCCATGACGGGTCGTGGGAGGTAGCGCATGAGATGCGCGACGGGGCGACGTGGCCGAATCCGGTGGCGGATGGTGAATCCTACGATCTGATTGTGGTGGGCGCGGGGATCAGCGGGCTGGCTGCAGCCTATTTTTATCGAAAGTATTTGGGTCCGCAGGCGCGGATCTTGTTGCTGGACAATCACGATGATTTTGGCGGGCATGCGAAGAGGAACGAATTTCAAGCGGGAAACCGCCTGCTGCTGGGGTATGGGGGGACGCAGTCGATCGAGGCTCCAGGGAATTACAGCAAGGATTCGATGGGACTGCTGCAGGAGTTGGGAATCGATGTGGAGAAGTTCTTCCAATACTACGACCAAAAACTGTTTGATTCGATGCGGTTGAAGGAAGCGGTTTTCTTCGACAAGGAGACATTCGGGACGGACCGGTTGGTGCCGGAGAAGGGGCTGCATTATTTCGGAGTGGAATTCGGGATGGAGAACGTGGATCAGATTCCGATTGCCGAAGCGGCGCGCAAGGATTTGTTGCGGTTGCAACATTCCCACGTCGATTATCTTGCGGGGCTGACGCCGGCGCAGAAAAAAGCCCGGTTGGTGAAGACCAGCTATAAGGACTTTCTCTTGCGAGACGTGAAGGTGCATCCCGACGTGGTGAAGGTATTTCAGACCTCGACGCACGATTTGTATTGTGTGGGAATCGATGCCGTGTCGGCGTTTGATTGCGCGCGGGAGGGGTATCCAGGGTTTAAGGGGATCACATTGCCGAAGGACCATCAGGAGAATCCGGAGCAGGACGAGCCTTACATCTTTCATTTTCCGGATGGAAATGCGTCGATTGCGCGGATGCTGGTGCGGGCGCTGATTCCTGCGGCGCTGGCGGGACACACGATGGAGGACGTGGTAACGGCGCGGGCAGACTATTCGCGGCTGGATGAGGATGGAGCGCCGGTGCGGATACGGTTGAATAGTACGGCGGTGAAGGTTGGGCATGTGGGGGATCCGGCGGAGGCGAAGGAAGTGGAAGTGACGTACGTGCGGGAGCGCAAGGCGCGGCGGGTGCGCGGGAAGAATTGTGTGCTGGCTTGCTACAACATGGTGATTCCGTATTTGTGTCCGGAGATGCCGCAGAAGCAAAAAGATGCGCTGGCTTACGCCGTGAAGATGCCGCTGGTCTATACGAATGTGCAGATCAAGAACTGGCGGGCATTTCAGAAGCTAGGAATCAGCGCGATTTATGCTCCAGGCTCGTATTTCAGCAATGTGACGCTGGATTTTCCAGTGTCGATGGGAGGGTATAAGTATCCTGCGTCGCCGGATGAGTCTTGTCTGCTGCATTTGTTGCGAACGCCTTGCGAGCCGGGGTCTGATTGCAAGGATCAGTACAGGGCGGGGCGGTTTGAGTTGGTGAGCACTAAGTTTGAAAAGTTTGAGATGGAGATACGGAGTCAGTTGGGCAGGATGCTGGGAGCGGGAGGATTTGATTCGGCGCGCGACATCGAGGCGATTACGGTGAACCGGTGGCCGCATGGATATTCGTATGAATACAACGTGCTTTTCGAACCGCTGGATCGGCCGGAAGCGGAGCGTCCTTGTGTGGTTGGGCGGCAACCGTTTGGACGAATCAATATCGCCAACTCGGACGCGGATGGGCATGCGTATACGAATACCGCGATCGACCAGGGGCTACGGGCCGTTCGAGAGATTGTGGGAGAGAAAGCGGCATAGAGCCTGCTGCAGTTGACAATCTGTTTTTTGTTTAACGCCGATTTTCTTTGCAAAGACATCGACCGCCAATTCTTCGGCGGTGATTTTCCCTGTCCGTAATAGTTTTGTAATGTGGCTGGGATCACGGCGAAGCGCACACCTGCGCGGCTAGTCTTCAGGCATGCCTATGAAAACCAGCGAAATGGCAGTTCATGCCATGCCAGTTCACCCAATGGCGGTTCACCCCAAGGGAAGTAAGGCTCGTATTTTGTTGAGCTCGGTGTTTGGACCGTATGCGCAGGATGATGATTTCGGCAGCCGCGCGATCAATCCGATGGAGCTGTATCACAACCAGGTAACGCGAGCGCAGGGGAGTTTCTCGCTGCGGATGTTTCACCGGTCATGGGGCATCATGATGATTCAAGAAAATATTTCGGCACCATGTAGTGTGCTGGATTTTCCTACCCGCCAACGATTCGCGGAGGAACTGCTCGCGAACCAATACGACGTGGTGGGAATTTCTTCGATCATCGTCAACGTGGGCAAGGTGCGGGAGATGTGCCGGATGGTGCGGGAGCTGAGTCCGGATTCGGTGATTATTGTGGGCGGCCATGTGACGGCGACTCCGGGCATCGAGAAGCTGATTGATGCCGATCACATTGTGAAGGGCGAGGGAATTTCGTGGATGCGCCGGTACCTGGGAGAAGACGAGGGCGCGAAGATCAAGCATCCCATGATTGTGTCGGGGCTGGAGACGCGAATCATGGGGATTCGGCTGCCGAATCGAAAGGGAGGGACGGCGGCGACGATTATTCCGTCGGTAGGATGCCCCATGGGGTGCAACTTCTGCACGACGTCGGCATTTTTTGGAGGGAAGGGGAAGTTTTACAACTTTTACGAGACGGGCGATGAGTTGTTTGAAGTGATGTGCGGCATCGAGGCCGAACTGAAGGTGAAATCCTTCTTTGTGATGGATGAAAACTTTCTGCTACATCGCACGCGAGCGATGCGCCTGCTGCAACTGATGAAGGCTGCCGGAAAAAGCTGGGAGCTTTCGGTGTTTGCTTCGGCGAACGCTATCCGCAAATTCACGATGCTGGAACTGGTTGAACTGGGTGTTTCATGGGTATGGATGGGATTGGAATCTCCGCGGTCGAGTTATAGCAAGCTGGAGGGGAAGGATGTTCGAGACCTGACGCGCGAAATGCGACAGCACGGGATACGGGTGCAGGGTTCGACGATTGTCGGGCTGGAACACCATACACCGGACAATATTGTTGACGAGATCGAATCGGCGGTCAGCTATCAAACGGACTTTCACCAGTTCATGCTGTATACGCCGGTTCCGGGAACGCCGCTGTACAAGGAAATGGTAGACCAGGGAAGAATGTTGCCGGACATCGATTTCGCGGACATCCACGGGCAGCACAAGTTTAATTTCAGGCACGCGGCCATTTCGCGCGATGATTCGAAGCGATTCCTGGACTGGGCGTTCTGGCGTGATTTTGAAAATAATGGGCCGAGTCTGTATCGCATGTGTCAGACGATGCTGCAGGGATGGCAGCGCTACAAGGATCATCCGGACGCGCGGGTGCGGGAGCGCTTCGAACGAGAGATGAAGAAGCTGAGCAGTGCTTACAACGCGGCGCTGTGGGCGATGGAAAAGGAATTCAAGAAAGTGAATCGCGGCGTGAGCGACCGGATCCACAAACTGCGGCGGGAGGTCGAAAAAGAGTTTCCGTTCGTAGCTCGGCTGACGGCGGCAGCGCTGGGTCCGGTGCTGTTGTGGACGACGCGGCGAGAGGAACGGCGTCTGGCGGCGGGCCGGACGTACGAGCCTCCTACGTTTCTGGAGCGGAGAAACTGGGTATCGACGACGTAGGCCGATTCGCTGGTTGGGTGGGGACAGGACCAGTTGGGCTTCGCCCGGGCGGTTTTACAAAGACTTACCGGGGGCGGCGATATACCAGCCTTCGGCTAGGAATTGCGGGATCGAGCGTTCCTGAATTCCTTCCTGGACACGAAGTTCGTCGTTGAGGAAATGATAAGAGAGGGCTTGGGAGTCGCGATCAAGGCGGTCAAGACGAATGCGATTGCCGTCGCGATCGGCGCAGATCAGTCCGACTTGAAGGTCTTGTTCTGTGGCTTTCGTGACGTTTGTTTCGGTTCTTAGTGCCATATTTTCTATTTGATGACGGCACGCCCGTTGAGGAATCTGCAGGGCCGCTGATAACTCTGTTTGCGAGACTCAGCAATCCGGCGAGTGCTTGCGGGATCGGGGTTGATGGGGGATGATCGATGGATGCGATCTCGCAAGTTGGTCTTTGCCTTCTTTGCCGCGGCTCTACTGTTCTCGGTTATCCGCGAGTGGAGTGCGCCAGTGGGCTGTCTCAGGCGGCCGATGACGCAGCCTGAATCCCGTAGACCCTAAAATTGGTCCCAAGAGAAGCGGTTAAAGCAGAAACTCCAAATCCGAGGGCGCCTCTTCTACTTCTTCATCTTGCGGCGGATATCGGGCCAGAATTCCTTGACTACGAGAGTAATCGCGTCGTAGCCCATCTGCGAACCCCAGACGCTGGCAGTATTGCCCAAGGTGCGGTCGCTGGGGTAATACTCCGCAACCCCCATATTGTTAAAGCCCTTGAAGGTGCGGCGGGGGTGGTATGTGTTTGTAGAGATGGCGGAGGAGATAGCGCTGCCAAAAACCTCGGAGAAGTTGAACTGGCGTTTGCCGGAATCGCTACGGGTGATGATGATACGGCTGGCAGCATAGCTGGCGCGCGAGACAAATCCTCCCTCCGGTTTAGGGAAAAAGCGAGGATCCTGGTGGAGGATAGACGGAAGGATTGCACCGACAAAAAAGTTTTCGATAGTGCCGTCGGCGGCGTAGGCGCCATAGCGCTTGCCGTAAGCAGCCCAGCCCTGACCGAAGCCGGGTTCGCTATTCTCAGCCTGGCTGATTCCCGATAAAGCTGCGTACCAAACGATCTGAACAGGGTCGAAGGTTCCTCGGGCGACAACTTTGAATTTTTGCCCAGCGGTGAGGGGAATGATCTTGCCGTTTGCGTCGACGGTCAGGAAGTTGGGCAGAGCGAAAAAGAGGCGGTCTTTGGAGGTACCGGAGGTTTCGGTGGCCGCTTTGTCTTTATCTTTGCTTGCATCTTTGCCTGCCGGCTGAGTTTGGCCTTGATTGGGCGTCGGTTGGGCAGAAGGGGCGCTCTGACTGGAGGGCTGAGAAGTGCCGGTAGCGGGAGGGTTTTGGTTCGAGGAATCGGGAGCTTGCGCGAGGCAGAGTCCGGTTGCCAGCGAGAGAAACATGATCAGGGTTGCGATCAATGAGCATACAAAGGAAAAATTGGGGAATCTCAAGTTAAGTTTGGCTCCAAATCAGCGGACCGAAGTGAGTTCCGAGGGATAGGGAGAGTCTACTGTTTGACGATCTGTTTCAGCAAATGAGGCGGAGAAAACCGAGGCCTCAGCGGATCGTGAACTGGATCGTACGAATAGTTTCTTCCACGCGCTGGAGCGTGATTTCCGCGTTATGGTCGCGCAGCAGACGAGGGAATTTTTCTCCCCACTCGATGAGCAGGATGTTGTTGGGGCCGAGCAGGTCGTCGAGGGCGAGCGTCTCCAGTTCGCGTTCGGTGTCGATGCGGTAGAGATCAATGTGATAGAGGGCGACGAGCGGGCCGCGATATTCGTGGATCAGGGTGAAGGTGGGGCTGGTTACGTCTTCCGCGGCGGCAGCCTCGAAACCTTCGGCGATTCCCTTGACCAAGGTCGTTTTCCCGGCTCCGAGATCGCCGCGGAGAAGGACGATGAGAGGAGGAGTCAAGTCGAGGGCGAGCTTCCGTCCGAAGGCGACTGTCTCGTCGGCCGAGTGGGTGGTGGTTTCTTTTGTCATCCGACGGAGACAGTATAGCGGCAGAGAGATCGGCCTTTAGCTTCTGGCTTTTAGCTTTTAGCAACCCTGGGCAACATGATTGCCGCGGCCGACGACGGACCGGCGGACAGGTCCTGTTCAACTTAGACTTCAGCGTCTTACCGAGATGGTCAGAAACCAGGCGGTGTTTGCAGCTTCTCAGAGACAGGATCGAGGAAGCTGCGATCCATGGCGGAATCGAGGGCCATCCGCAGCTTGCGGTGATCGTCGTCGCCGAGAGCGATGAAGCGGAACGGCTGCAAACAGGCGCTCTGAAACTTACGGGTGGGATGGAGCATTTCTGCCATGCCGCAGATGGCGCCGGCACGCGTATGGAAGGCGATTTCGACGAAATCTCCGGTGGAAAGCTCATGTTGCAATTGCAACATGCCGCCGGTTATGGAGATCGATTGAAGTTTTGCGCGCGCCCGCTGGCCACCTTCGGCCATGACGGCGGCCGCGACCGATCCATTGAGTTTTACACGGGGTGAACGCCGGCTGACATTGCTTTGGGGGAAGTGAGTCATACGGATGGACTATGCCATGCCTGGGCGGGCTGGGGCAGATTACGAAAGCACCTGTACACGGGCGTATGCTAGTGGGTTGGTGGCGCCGTCAAGCGCCAGGATACAAATTTGCGATAATAACCAGCGGTAACTTTCCTGACGGAGGCACGGCGGAGTACCTTGGTGCGACAGGGATTGAAAGGGTTGCATTTAGAGGGTTTGAAGCGTGGAGAGATATGCACATGGCTAAGGGGTTAGGGTTGCGGTCCGCGATCGCGGCTGTTTGCTTGCTGGGGATCTCGCTTACGGGCTGTTCAGGGAATCCGAACGAGAAGAAACAGAAGTATCTGGAGAGCGGGGAGCGCTACTTCGACAAGGGACAGTACCGGGAAGCAGAGATCCAGTTCCAGAACGCCATCCAGGTGGATTCGCGCTTTACAGCTGCACATTACAAGATGGCGCAGGCCGCGATGAAACTGGGGGATGGTGCGACCGCGGTTCGTGAGCTGCTGACGACTGTCCAAATCGATCCCGGTCAGTATGCCGCCCAATTGGATTTGGCAAATCTGATGATTCTGGCTCACGAGTTCACGCAAGCCAAAGAACATTTGGACCTGTTGGTGCAAAAGCAACCGAACAATCCAGACGTTTACCTGGCACGAGCGAATTACGATGCGGGAACGAATAACGTGAGCGCCGCTTTGGCGGACCTGCAAAAAGCCCTGCAATTGGATCCGAACCGGTCAGACTCGTATTTGAATTTGGCGGTTCTACAGGTGCGGGGGCAACAGTGGGATGCGGCGGAGGCGAATCTAAAGAAAGCGGTCGATCTCAGTCCCAAGTCCGCAAATGTCCTGGTGACGATGGGAAACTTCTATCAAACTCGAGGACGTTTTCCGGAGGCGGAACAATGGTTCAAGAAAGGGTACCAGGCGGCTCCGGACGATCCCAACCCGCGGCTGTCTTTAGCCGGCCTTTATTTGGCGGAGAACAAGCCTGGCGAGGCGGAAGAGTTTCTTCGCGAGTCGAAGAAAGATTTTCCGAACAACTCGGACGGGTATCGGATGTTGGGCAACTTTTACTACGGTACAAATCAGATAGACAAGGCACTGACGGAGTATGCCTCGCTTTATGCGGAGCATCCGAAGGACGTGCTGGTTAAGAAGAACTACATTCAGCTGCTGATCCTGAAAGACCATCTGGATGAAGCGCGGAAGCTGAACGACGAGGTATTGAAGGCGAAGGCGGACGATGCGGATGCGCAGATTTACAAAGGCGAGATCGAGATTCGAAGCGGGAAGGGAAACGACGCGGTCAATACCTTGCAGGTTGTGTTGAAGAACGATCCAGACAATGCGGTTGCGCATTATCAGCTCGGACTGGCGTATGACCAACTCGGCAACAACCGGGGATCGGAGACGGAATGGCGGGACGCGGTTCGACTTCGTCCTGATCTGGTGGAGGCGCACCGGGCGCTGGCGGGAATTGCGATCCGTCACAGCGATGCGACAGCGCTGGCGCAGGAAGCGGACCAAATCATCGCCGATCAACCGGCGGCTCCGGATGGATATTTGCTGCGGGCAATTGCGGACATCGATCGGAAGCAGTACGCGTCAGCGGAACAATTTATTCGGCGGTCGTTAGAGAAGGAACCGAACAATGCCGCCGCCTACGTGCAGTTGGGAAATTTGCGGGTAGCGCAGAACCAGAACACGGAAGCACAGCGGGCTTATCAGCAGGCGCTCGATCAGGATCCTAATTCGACAGACGCACTGGGCGGCGTGCTGAACGTGGATCTGGCGGAGAAACAGCCGGACCGAGCGATCGCGACAATCAAGACACAGATTTCGCGTTATCCGAAGAATGCGGGCTTCCATATCATGCTGGGCGTTCTGTTGATGGAACAGAAAAAAGACCTCGCAGGCGCAGAGGCGGAATTTCGGCAAGCGTCGGAAATCGACGCGAACAACCCCGAGGCGCTGGAGAAACTCGGAATGGTACAAGATGCGCGCGGGTCCACGGATCAGGCGCTGCAAACTTATCTCGATGGCGCAAAGAAGAACCCGAAGGAGATTGTTTTTTATCTGCTGTCTGGTGCGATTTACGAGAATCGGAAGGATTGGGAGCGCGCCAAGCAGCAATACCAGAAGGTCCTGGCACTGCAATCGGAGAATCCAATTGCGTCGAACAATCTGGCGTACGTCATGCTGCAGCAGGGGGGCAATGTCGACGTTGCTTTTGCAATGGCGCAAACGGCACGACGGCAGTTGCCGGATAATCCGAATTCGGCGGACACGCTGGGCTGGGCTTTCTATCACAAACAGGTCTACACGTCGGCGATCACTCTGTTCAAGGAAGCAGTGAAAAAGGAACCGGACAACGCGCTTTTTAATTATCACTTGGGGCTGGCTTACGCGAAGACTGGGCAGGCGGCATTGGCAAAGCAACAGCTTGATCGTCTGTTGAAGCTCAAACCGAATTCTTCGGAAGTGGAAGAATTGCGGCAGGCGATGTCGGAGGCAAAAGGATAGCAGCGGGGTGGGATGCGTTGGTTGCCGAGGAATCCAAGACCGAATCGGGCCAGGGCGGCCTATGGAAGAGGGTTGGCTTTGACGGGCGCAGGCTCCAATGGCAACGGCTGTGAATGCGTCTGTTTCGCGTTCAAAGCGACTGTGGGAACAGGTGAGTATTCGGTTCGCAGCGTCATCAGTTGTTGCAGCAGGGTCAGATCATTTTCGACATCGGCGAGCGCGGACTTCCGCGCCGGAGCGGATTTTAGTTCTTCCCGCACACGGGCTTTCAGCAGCCCAACGGCGAATTCGTAATTCGCTACGTGGTCGACGTCATCCGTCAAAATATTGGCTCGGGTGACGCCAACATCCGCGACATCCCCATTCACAGGAATTTCGAGTGCAGCGTGCCCGGAGGCATCGAAGGTGGGCTCGGCTGCGGCATGCTGGGCGGCCCAGTGACGCCGCGTGACGTCATCCGCTTTAGGATTGGAAGCTACGATTTCATCGAAGCGGTCCTGAAGATTACGGCGGTCGAGGCGGGAGGGCGGCTGATCGAGATGGTTATTTGCGTCCAAAACCAACGCATTCTGCGACGGATTGAAGCGGCCATGCCCGAAGTATCCGATGATGAGGCTGCCGGCAACGTAGGGGTGGAGCACGAACAAGGGAAGCATGTATTTCTTCGCGGTGAGGGCGGACTCGAGCACGCCGTGGACAGGCTTGGAGCGGGGTAGCGATCCGGGGATCTGGGGGATTACGTAGTTCTGCGGAGCGAACTCGGGATGATGACGGCTGTACTTGGAGAGAGCGATCGCGGCCTGCTTGGGGGTGGTCACTCCCAGGTCGCCCACGATGCTGCGATGGATGGCGTGGGGATGGTAAAAGTCGATAATCTGGCGGACGAAGTCGGCGCAGTTTGCGGTGACCAAATTATACCGGTCGTGATTGGGGTGGCCGTTGAGTTTACGAATGAGCGCGGCGTCTTGCGCGGGCGTGGTGGAGATTTCGTAAGCGTAGATGGTGCGAATGTAGGATGCTCCGACCAGTTCGTACCAATCTCCTTCGGGCGTCGTGCCATCTGGAAGGTCGGAAATGAGCGTCTCCAAATGATTGCGGCGGTACTGGTCGCGGAGGAACGCAGTTAGTTTTTTGTCGGCGAAGAGAGGGATGTCATCCCGATTTTCTACAGCGTAGAGGTAGGGGATGAGAGGGATGGCGATCCAGTCGTATCCAGCGACGCGATGATAGCGGCTGAGGACGACTCCCGTTTCGCCGGGTGCGCAGGGACGGAGTACTGTGGGCGAGTTGGCGCAGACCCCGCTGAGATAAACGGCGGCGTGGCCGGTGCCAGCGAGAGCGCCGTCGTAACTGTAGGGCTCACCCAGGAAAAGCGTGGCGGCGGCATAAGCGCGTGGGAGCGTGCAGAGTGAGAAGAACGCGATCAGGCACAACCCGGTGAAGAGCCTCGCCAGCTGCGAGCTCTTGGCCTTCAGGTCGGGTTTTTGGGTGATCCTGCCCATGCCTTGGTTCCGGAGAAATTAAAATGTCAGTTAATAAGATGACGAAAGGCCACGAATTGCTGTGAACCTCCCACGTCATTTTGGGGTTGTGAGGCGAACACAACCCCGGTAGAGTTATGCAAAGGTCTGGGTACTCTGGGGTTTCGTTAGCGGGGAACCATGTATACGCCTCATGCCAATCTGGCGGACGAAGTAAACAGCAACATCGTCCAGTCTGAAATTGAGGGTGGCGTGTTTCTGGAAAGCTTGCCTCCCGACACCGTGTTGCAAATCCGCACGCAAAATCACTTCTATACGGCGCAGCTTTTGGGTGAAGGAGCGGCGCTGATCTCCGGACATCCGCAATATTGCCCGCAACCGGTGCAAGTGACGATTGCGGGTTCGACGTGGGGCGGATCAATGCTCAAGATGCGATTTATTGGCCGAGGCATGCGGCTGGAATTTCACCACCCTGCCTATAGCATGCCGATCGTCACGTCGACTATTCAGGAAATCTGCGAGTCGCTTGAGCCGGTGTTATGGCGCGGCGAAGAAAAAACCGTGCGCCTGCCTGACTAAGCTTTCCTTCCCCGACTTCTTTCCGAGTTGGCAATTCGAGTAATCACCCCTTAAACGCAAGGCAGCCCGGTGACTTGACGCAGGGCTACCTCCAAATTCTTTCGTTGCCTGCTAAAACTTAAACCCGGTTAATTCGGCAAAGTTGCGGGGCTTCGAGCCGAAGGCGCCGGGATGGTATGGGTGCCGGGGTACGGCGTCCGCCGGATAGGAGGACGGCCGGGGTGGTCGAGAAGGAGCCAACGGACAGGAGAATGGAAGATGGGAGTCCGCCAAATTGTGCGGCGGGAAAATGAAATTGTACGTTGATGAAAATTCTCTGTTGAAAGGCGGATCCGGAAAAGGTCGTGCTCTTCACTAAGTCCATCGCCTGGCGGGATAAGTCACGATCGGAGTTTTGCAGGGACTCGGCGTCGTGTATTGTGCAGATCGGACGGGCGGCCGACTGACTTTGAGGAAAGTCTGGAAGCGTTCGACATCGAACATACCAAATGCGTTCATCGTTGCGATACTGCCGATTCTCACATGAGAAAGGCTGATAGCGCCGGGACGCACGGATTGTCGTCTTTGATCGTGTCTGAAAAGGGCGAAGTTCCGTTCCAACGGTTGTTGCCAGTCAATCCGGGAATGAGTGGGGAACGGGCGCGGCTCGGACGAGGCGGGGCTGTCGATCCCAAGGAACTACCTTTCTGACATACAAACTGCAACTACTAGTTGAACGGGAATACAGTGTTCGTTTTACGCCAGAGTCTGGGAATGAGATTTCGCCTTATATTCTCCATGATCGCACTCCTCGCATTGCGGTTTATTTAAAGGGACCGCTACAGGGTCAACCCATATGAAACGTCCGAAATCGACGCATCGAACTAAAAGTATGGGAATTTTGGAACAAGGAACGATAGTCGTCAAAACGACGCGACAGACCGGTCGGGCGGGGGCTATTCGCCCGGGCGAACGAACCGATGCGGCCGGAAAAGCAGTTTGCAATGTGATTCTGTTGTCCCTGCCAGACGAGGAGTACAGCGCGCTCCGTCCTTACTTAGAGCGAGTGGACCTGCCGCAACATGAAATCTTGCACGAGCCGGGGGAGAAGATCGAGTTCGTTTATTTCCTGAATGAGGGAATGACGTCGATCGTTGCGCTGAGCGGCGACGGGAGAAGCGTGGAGGTCGGGATCGTAGGCAAAGAAGGCATGATAGGAATGCCCTTGACGATCGGACTGGGGCAGAGCGCGTTCCGCACGATTATGCAGATTGCGGGAAACGGAATGCGTGTGCGCTCGGACGTGTTCCAGGATGTTCTCTTGTACGGATCTACATTGCGGGCGAAACTGAGCCGGTTTGGATTGTTGCACGGCTTGCAGGTGGCGCAACTTACGGCATGCAATCGCCTCCATGAGGTAGAACAGCGCTTGGCGCGGTGGCTGCTGATGTGCCAGGACCACGTGGAATCGGGATCGCTGTTTCTGACGCATGAGTTCCTGTCGCAAATGCTGGGAACTGGCCGTCCGAGTGTGAGTTTGGCGGTGGCGTCGCTTGAGAACGCGGGGCTGATTGAGAATGGACGCGGGTCGGTGAAGATATTAAATCGCAAGGGGCTGGAAGAAGCGGCGTGCGAATGCTACGGGGTGATTCAGAACTTTAACGGCGGGATGGGGCTAAAGTAACGGTTGAACTTGTGATCCGGGTGGCTGCAGAAGCGTGATTTCGCAAGGTTGTGAAGCGACACTCCGACCGATGAGACGCGATGTGTATCTTCGGAGTTGAAAGATGCTAGCCTGATGGTCTGATGCGAGGACCTCTTCTCTCCTTCTCCAAACTCTTATTGTTGATCGTTGTGGCGTTGTCTTTCTTCACGCCTCGACTGGTAGTTGCTGAGGCACGGTCAGGTTCGGCCCAGTCGTCCTCTCGAACAAAATCGGCTGAAGGATGGGGAGTTGCCGAAGCACCAGTGCGGTTGGTGAATGGAAGTCCGGTGCTGTTTCGGGTCTCTGCGCCAACGGCGGTACGGACGCTTTCGGGTAAGTGGTTGGGACACGAAATCGTGTTTAGCTTCGACGCGGAGCGCAAGGATTGGTTTGCGCTGGCGGGAGTGAGTCAAGAGACGAAGCCGGGAAGTTATTCGCTGGAACTGCGCGCGAAGACCTCAACGCCGCCAGCGTCAGGTGGGTCATCATCGTCATCATCTTCTTCGCATACTTCTGTGGATCGGCCGCTTATGTTTGAGAAGAAGATTCTGATTGCGCGGCAACGATATCCGCGCGTGCTGTTGAAGGTGCCGGGGAAATATACGGCGCCGAGTCCGGAAGATCAGAAGGAGATTGCGGCCGACAAGGATATTAAATCGGCGGTATTCAAAACGGAGACGGCCGAGCGGGAGTGGCGCGGGTCGTTCGAGGCTCCGGTGAAGGCGGAGATTTCGGATGTGTTCGGCGTGGAGCGTGTTTTCAACGGGTCGGTACAGAGCATGCATCAGGGGCTGGATTTTCGGGTACCTTCTGGAACGGCGGTGGCGGCCATCAATGATGGGACGGTGATCCTGGCGCGGCCCTTGTTTTTCGAGGGAAATTGCGTCGTGATCGATCACGGGCAAGGATTGTTGACTCTGTATTTGCATCTTTCGAAGTTTCTGGTGAAAGAGGGCGACGCAGTAAAGAAGGGTCAGGAGATTGGATTGAGCGGTGGAACGGGACGGGCTACGGGGCCGCATCTGCATCTGGCGGTGCGATGGCAGGGGGTGTATCTGAATCCCGCGGAGTTGTTGAAGCTGACGTTGCCGTGATTTTCTTAATAGCTGGCGGCTAGCGCTTGCTCTTCTGGAACGTGGACTCCGTTGCGGAAGGTCACGGTCCTTCCACTGATGGCGGGGATGCGCTCTCCGGGGACGATAATTCCCACTAAATTCAGTGGATCAGCGGCTGCAATCACTACACAATCTTCCTGTTGATACGCAGGATTCGCGGGCGGCTTGCGCTGAGCGCGGAGGGAGTCTACGGCCACGGGGAGGGCGAATTGTTCGCCTAGAAATCCGTCGACGAAGCGGCCGCCTCGAATCTCGCCTCGGTCTTCGAGGCGTCGGAAGCCGATTTGCAACTCACGCCAGGCGGGCAAATTGGTTTCGCGTGCGAGGAGATCGCGGAAGACGACTCCGTAACGTCGGAGAAGCATCCAGCAAGAAGATTCAACGCAGCGGTCGCGCTCGGCGCCGTCGGCTTGCAGGATCGACCAGCGCCCGGGAGTGTGCCGCGGACGACGTACTTTTGCCATGGCTTTGCCGGGCCAATTGTTCGCGGGGCTTCCGGTTGCGCTTTTTGGGGTGACGAGGGCGCGGAGATTTTCGAAGGCGTCGGCAGTAACAATGCCAGCGGCGACCAACTCCCAAAGTCCAGTTTCTACTTCTGACTTGAGGCGGTTGGTGGCACGAACGAGATCAGGGAAGAAGAGAGCTCCGCGATGCTTGAGAAGATCTAAAACATCTTTGGCCACCGGGCTCAGGTAAGAAGTGTTGGAGTCCTCGGATGCGGGGTGATGCGTGCAGAGCCAGTCGGCGTCTTGGCGTACGAAGAAGGCGATAGGCGCGACTTTGGTGGGGATGACGCGGCGGCGAGTGGAGTCGTTCCCGCTGGCGTCGAGGGTCGCGGGATGAGGCGAGAGACGGCCCCATCCGGCAGTGCCTGTCAGGCAGAGTTGATCAAGATAAGCGGGATCGTAGCCGGAGATTCTGGGCGTGAGGATATGGCGCTCCCAGCAACTGGCCGGAATTTCGAAGCCCTGCAATTGGCGGATGATTTCGAAGGTGCCGTGTTCGCCGCGGAGTTGTGTGCCTGGAGCGACATGCTGCCAGCGCAGGAGCCAGGTCATGAATTGCGAGGCGGTGACCGGCGCAATCTGCTTGCGCAGCGTGGCGACCGTCATGCGATGAATGCGAGCGAGAAGACGGCGCTCGCACCATTCGGTTTCTACAACGCCTACAGGATGCGATGTGGTTGCCGCGGTCATCGCTGCCTGGGGATGCTTTTCGGCGGCTCGGAACTTGCCGCGCAGGATGGAGCCGTTGGCCTCCATGCGGAGGAGAGCTTTTTCTACTTCGGTTGCGGGGAGAGCCAATTGGGCGCCGATTTCCGACGCAGTGGTAGGGCCAAGATAAGGCATCCAGCCTTGGACGGCGACAAGTATCACGTCGTCGAAGGTGGGCGTTGAGCTGTGATTTTCTCTATGTTCGGCTTGAGGTGACGTGACGGAGTTTGGTTCCGTGGGAACGGGGCAGAGTTCCATGAGCGCATTCGGGTGGAGCGAGACGAAGTGTTCTTCGCGTTCGGCGGCTACCCAGAATTGCTCGCCGTCGGCCTCCATGATAATCGCGCGGTTCTCGAGTTGCAGGCGACGGAAGAACGGCGTCCAGTGGGCGGTTGGTTGCAACTTGCCTGACTGCGAGCTGAGAGCCGGCAGTGGATAATCCTTTTGGGCGGGGACCCGCAGTACTACCAGTGTGTGCAGAACGTCGTGGAGTTCATCGGCGTCGCGGACGTCGGGCCATGCTTCCTGTTGGACTTGCGCGATGGCGGCGGGATCTAACGCTCCCACTTCTTCCAGGACGGAAGTGGGTAGGACGCGGCGCATCTCGACTGCCCGGGCGCGGCGTTCTTCGAGGGGCGCATCGTCGAGGTAGGCATAAGGATTGGCGTTCAAGATCTCGTGCGAGAACTGGGATGGAACGGGTGTATCGACAGCGAGGAAGCGAATGCGTCCCTGCTCGAGACCGCGCAAAACATCGGCGAGCCCGTCGATGTCGAGGGCTTCGGTCAAAACATCTTTCATCACCTCGCGAACGAGGGGATGGTCGGGAATCTTGATATCGCCTTCGATATTTTCCTGGCAGGCCGCCACATCGGGAAAGACGGAGGCGAGCAGGTCGTCCGAGCGCATGCGCTGAATCTGTGGCGGAACTTTCTTGCCCTTTTGAAAGCGCAGGAGAGCCAGAGAGCGCGTAGCATCCCAGCGCCAGCGCGTTTGAAAGATGGGCGAGGCGAGCGCCGCCTGTTCGAGGATGGGCGGCATCGTCTCGGAGTGGAGGAATTGGAAGACGTCGGCAAGAGGGAAGCTATGCTGTTCGGCTAAAGCGATGTTGAGGCCATTGTCGGTGGCGGCGGCTTGGAGTTCGAAGTTGAAGCCGCGGCAGAAACGCTTGCGCAACGCCAGTCCCCAGGCCTTGTTGATGCGTCCGCCGAAGGGGGCGTGGATGATGAGTTGCATGCCTCCGCCTTCGTCGAAAAACCGCTCGGCGATGATGGTCGTTTGCGTAGGGACGTCGCCTAAGACCACGCGGCCTTCGAGAATGTATTGAATCAACTGCTCGGCGCCGGAGAAGTCGAGACCGCACTCTTCGCCAAGCCATGAGATGGTGTGGGCCACTTCGGGTAGGTTGCGCCATCCTTCGACAGGAACCACGTTCGGCAGGCGGTCGCTGATGTCTTTACGAAGTTCGCCTAATTGCTGCGAGAGTTCCTCGGTACGGGCGGGCGCTTCGCCGCGCCAGAAGGGCACGCTGGGCGGTGCGCCGTGCGCGTCTTCGACGAGCACGCGGGAGGTCCTGGCTTCGACGCGCCGGATGCGCCAAGAGGTGTTGCCGAGGAGCATGACGTCTCCGGCCATGCTCTCGACGGCGAAATCTTCGTCGAGGGTGCCAACGGTTCCTCCGTCGGGTTCGGATACGACAGTGAAGAGAGCGTTGTCGGGAATAGCGCCGCCGCTGGTGATGGCTGCGAGGCGGGCACCGCGACGAGCACGAAGCTTGCGATTCACCCGGTCGTGATGGAGATAGGCACCGTAGCGTCCACGCTGGGAGGCGATGCCCTCGGAGAGCATGGTCAGGACTTCGTCGTACGTTTGGCGCGAGAGATTGCGATAGGGGTAGGCGCGCTTGATGAGAGCGAAAAGATCGTCTTCGTCCCAGGAATCGTTGATGCGTTCGCCGGAGTGTTCATCGACGACGGTTCCGCAAGCGGCACAACAGGCGACGATTTGCTGGGCGAGTACGTCGATTGAGGCTTCGGGGAAAATGAGACGGTCGAGTTCGCCCTTGCGGATGGCTCGAACGAGGACGGCGCATTCGGCAAGATCGTCGCGGGTGGTGACGAAGAAGCGTCCTTTGGGGACGGCGCCGCGCCAGTGGCCGGAGCGGCCAACGCGTTGCAGAGCGACTGCGATGGATCGGGGAGAACTGATGTGGCAAACGAGGTCAACGGTTCCGACGTCGATGCCAAGCTCCAGAGAAGCGGTTGCGACCAGAACCTTGATTTGTCCTTCCTTTAATTTGCGCTCGGCTTCGAGACGGAGCTTGCGAGAGAGGCTTCCGTGATGGGCGGCCACGTTTTCTTCGCCGAGGACTTCACCGAGTTGATGGGCGATCCGTTCGGCGAGGCGGCGCGTGTTGACGAAGACGAGCGTGGAGCGATGTGCGTTGACGAGTTCCACGATACGCTCGTAGATCTCACCCCACATTTCGTTGGAGGCGACGGGGCCAAGCTCGGACTTGGGAACTTCAACGCCGAGATCGAGGGTGCGTTTATGTCCCACGTTGACGATGACGGGTTCGCAGCGCGGGTTTTGCGAGTCGGAATTGCCGCAGAGAAAGCGTGCTACTTCTTCGATCGGCTTCTGCGTCGCAGAAAGGCCGATGCGCATAGGGGGGCGTCCGGTTAGGGCTTCGAGGCGCTCGAGCGAAAGTGCAAGATGGACTCCACGTTTGTCATCGGCCACGGCATGAATTTCGTCGACGATCACCGTTTCGACGTCCCGCAGGATAGTGCGACTTTTCTCGGCGGTCAGGAGGATGTAGAAAGACTCGGGAGTTGTGACCAGAATGTGCGGCGGACGCTTGAGCATCGCGCGGCGGTCTTTCATTAAGGTATCGCCAGTGCGGACGGCGGTGCGAATCGTGGGCATGAGCAGCCCGCGGTCGCTGGCCATTTGCAAAATCTCTCCGAGCGGGAGTTCTAGATTTTTCTGGATGTCATTGCCCAGGGCTTTTAGCGGCGAAATATAGAGCACTTCGGTGCGGTCGTGAAGATCTCCGGCGAGGGCCTTGCAGACCAGACGATTGATGCAGGTGAGAAAGGCGGCCAGCGTTTTTCCGGAGCCGGTAGGGGCGGAGATCAGGGTCGTGTGACCGGCGAGGATGTGCGGCCAACCCCGTTCCTGTGGTTCGGTCGGTGTCGAGAAGCGGGCGGTGAACCACTCCTGCACCAAAGGATGAGCCCAGGATAGTGAGGGGGACACTGCGGGAAGCATGGGGGAGATTGTAGCGAGAAAACGGAGTTTCGTAAAACCTTCGCCTCCGAAGCAGTAGAAAAACCTCCAGAAGGGAAAGCTTTGGGGGCATTAGCGCCGGAAAGGCGAAAAAGCTGAATTTTACGCCCACCGGTTGCTTGCTTGGGGCGTGCTCGGGTTAGCCACCGGTGGGCGTTGTTCTCCTTACTCACCCTGTTGTTTTCAGGAGCATTTACCTTGGAAACACCGTGGTTTTGTGAAAGTTTCGCGACAGCTGTTAATTTTTCTTGCTTTTGTTAACGCTTCACGGCTTCCTGTCTGACTGGTGCCTTGCGCGGGTGAATCCGTAGCGGTTCGTCGCCGCCTGCCCGGCTTATTTGAAGGCGGACTGCGTCAACTTCACCGCGCAATGCGGGTTGGAACCTCCGCCGGAAACATTACATTTTTGAGAGTTTACTGACCCCACCGCCAGCGTTGAGAAGTAGATATTGGCTCCGCCATTCGAAACCTGATTGTCGATGACGATGCCGCTGGTTCCTCCGAGAGCGGCCGGAGTGGTGGTACATGTGGTTGAGGGCGCAGCCAGGCAATTGGGGGTTGCCAACGAACTCGTTCCGATCGTCGAACTCTCGACGTACCCGTCGGTTGAGCCGACGCCGAAGAAGAGGCGGTCGGTGGTTCCATCGTAAAACTCGGTGAGTGGCGAGCACTCGTCGCCTTTGGTGTTGTCGACGACAAAGCTCGCATCTCCTGTGCTCGTGATGATGTTGCTGGCAAAGGGGAAAAGAAACATCTGGGGATTCGAGGGTTTCAGCGGCTTCTGTGTAGTTCCGGAAACGAAACCACAGCCGATCATATGGCCGCTCGTGGATCCGTTGAGCCAGAAGGCATTGTCGAAGGTTCCGGCGTGCACATTGCCGCCTGTGCAGTCTCCGTTTCCGCTTCCGGACCCGAGGTCTACTGTGTTGCTGGTCGTGAGTGTGGTAGAACTGGTGAAATTTGCGGGAATTTGGCTTATCGCCCCCCCGATGCCGATTACGCTACTGCATCCAGTGAAGGCGAATACCTGGTCCGTGGTGGTATTGGCAGGGTCGTTGACCACGATGGGAGGATCGACAACGCCGGTGCCAGCTCCGTTGCCTACCCAACCAACGGCTATTTGTGCCGCAAAGGTCCCGCCAGGGCTGCTCAAACCAACCGCGTACAAGTATCCGTATCCGTCGCCAATAAAGATTCTGCCGGCGTTAGTGTCTTCAATCGGGGCGGTGAGCACCTTGTTCGATTGGGTGGAAACTGTAACGGGCCAACCTCCGCTGCTAATTAGGGCCGGGGCTCCTCCGCCAAAGACGGGGGTGATTTTGTAGACCAAGCCGTTGTCGGCCCCGACGTAGGCAGTATCCGCGTTGTAGTCAACCCAGGGCGAAGAATTGGAATCGGTGGCGGCGGTTTGGATGGTGAGAGAAGTCATGCAGTTCACCGTCGTTGGCGTGGTGCAACTCGTGGGTGTCTGCGGACTCAAAACCTTTCCCGTCTGAGAAGGAGGCGTCGGAATGGGGTTGGGAAGAACCAGAACATGGAAGTACGAACCGGTGGTGGTGCTTTCGACGAAGGCGACTTTCTTACCGTCGGCGGAGAGGACAGGCGAGGTCTTAATCTGGCCGCCGGTTTGTGTGACCGTGTTGTACGCGAAGGCAA
Organism: uncultured Acidobacteriaceae bacterium; assembly: GCA_963846085.1. Classification (GTDB taxonomy): domain Bacteria; phylum Acidobacteriota; class Terriglobia; order Terriglobales; family Acidobacteriaceae; genus Acidiflorens. The sequence goes on from CAWJUN010000002.1 coordinate 1,214,004, forward strand.
CCCAGGGCGACCCGCTGTTGCAGGCGGGGCTCGCCTCGGTATAGAGGTTATTGATTCCCACGAGGTTGGCTTGGGTTCCGCTCGTGACCGTTAGTCCGAACAGGACGTAGTCGGCATTGCAATCTTCGGTACCGATGCTAAACCGGTATTTGGCGGGATATTGGTTCTGCGGAACATAACCATTTTCGAGGGAAACAGCCCAATCGATGGTCGTACGGCGCGGGAGCACCGGCCGCGGAAGGGGACCGCGCAAGCGGAACAGGCGGGAGTTTTCCTCAGCAACGCGGCGCATCACGAGGTTATAAACATGGCGTGGTTCGCGTGTACCAGCCGCCAGCGCGTCTTCGGCGCGCATTCCGGGCATTACCAGGTGTTGCGAGCTCCAGTCTTGCGGATAACCCAACGGTCCCAAGTCACTGCTGGAACCGGCGACAAGGGTTGAATCTGCCGCGCGGCCGACGGGCGAAATGGTCAGCAGAAGCAGGCCGAATGCTACCCAGGACCGACGAAAAGCGCGCGTTCGCATGGGATTTCTCCTAAGACTTTGTGGGGGATGAAGACATTGTAAGAACTTCCCGATCAGAACCACAGAAAAAAAACGGGAACTCGATATGACCTAAGTAATGCTTTCCTACCCAAACGGGCTAGGAGTTCTTGCGATTGAAACGGCACTGAAATTGAGTCGAATTGACTTTCCCGCAGGACAAGGCCATCGTTTCGAACACCCGCTCGAAACGGAACGCAGGCTTCAGATAGGGCTTGCGCTCGGGCGTGTCTGATTGTGCGGGCCCGATTGCTTCTTCTGGCTTATCTCCGCCATTTTCGTAACTCATGGACATATACAGCTCCCTCGAATGCGATTCATGCCTGGCTGGGAAAAATCCAAATTGCGTAATGCCGCAGCTGTCGCGCAAATGTGTCCAGAGCATTCGGACGGCAACTGACGATGGAGTAAATCCAGGGGAGGGAAATGCTGCGCAATAGCCAGATTTTCCAGCTTGTCATGCGCTCGGCGAACCAAATGAGGGCCAAGCACACCAAGCGACTCGACTATGCGATGGCGCAAAGTACTCTGGTCGATCATCAAAGACGGGGCCCTTGGTTTTCTTCATCCTATGGATACATGACACTAACGTCAAGAGTAGAAGGGGCCGAATGACAGGCGGAAACCAAGTTGTAAACGGGGCTGTGGAGGCTGTTTACAGTGAGAATTTACATCTCGCGGCGGCCTTCCATGGCCTTGAGCATGGTGACTTCGTCGGTGTATTCGATATCGCTGCCGACCGGAATTCCCATGGCGATGCGCGTGACGCGAAGGCCCTGCCGCCTGAGTTGGCTGGCGAGGTACGTAGCGGTGGCTTCGCCTTCGACCGTCGGATTGGTGGCGAGGATGACTTCTTCGATTTCTCCGCTGGCGAAGCGCGTCAGCAGATTGGCGATGCGGAGTTGGTCGGGGCCGACGCCGTGCAAGGGCGAGAGCGCGCCGTGAAGGACGTGATAGACACCGTTGAAATGACGCGTCTTTTCGACGGCGGCAATGTTTGTCGGTTCCTCGACCACACAGACCAGTTTTTGGTTGCGCGTCGGACTGGCGCAGTATTCGCAAGGGTCAATGTCGGTAATGTTGTTGCAGATGGAGCAGAGATGGAGATTGGCTTTGACGTCGCGTACGGCGGCGGCAAGGGCTTCCGCATCGTCTTCGCTCGAACGGAGGATGTGGAAGGCGAGCCGTTGCGCGCTCTTGCTGCCGATTCCCGGCAACTTTTTGAGTTCGTCGATGAGCCGGGTCATCGGCTCGGCAAATTTGGACATAAAGGAATTTGTAATTTTGTAATCGGTAATTGAAAACACCACGGGTCCAACGGCTCAAATTACAAAATCGCAAAATTACAACATGCCTCCGAGGCCGCCGAGCATCCCGCTTACGTTGGATTGCATGGCTTGATCGACTTTGCGACCGGCTTCGTTCAAGGCGGCCATGACCAAATCCTGCAACATCTCGACGTCTCCAGCCTTGACGGCTTCAGGGTCGATCTTGATGGCGATCACTTGTTTGCGGCCGTCCATCTTGACGGTGACCGAACCGCCGCCGGAGGAGGCTTCGATGACGGTCTGCTCCATTTTCTTTTGCAGCGTTTCGTACTGCTGCTTGGCTTGCGACATGAGGTCTTGCAGGTTGAATCCGGACATAAAGAAAATTTGTAATTTCGAAATTTGTAATTCGGTAACTTTCAAACCCAACGCGATGGACTTCAAATTACCAAATGACCTGATTACTCAATTACAAAATGACTTTATCCTTTCTCGCGGTAGTCGATTACGGTGCGAATTTCGGCTTTGAACTTCTCCTGCATGCGCTGCACGATGGGATCTTGTTCGGCTCGACTCCGGGCGCTTCCGTGCGGTGCGGGGCGAAGTCCGGACTTGGCTTGCGCTGTGCCGCCGGGCTCGACGTTCATCTTGATCGGCCTGCCTGCGACGCCGCTGGCGGCCGCTCCGGCGAGGCGGCGCGCGTCGGCGTTGAAGGACATCTCGATCATTGTGCTGGAGGCGGAAACTTTCGCGAGCAGCGAATTGCCGACCAATGTCCATTGCGCGGTCTCAAGGAGAGAGACAAGCATGGCCTGATTACTCAAGGCGCCGAGGACAGCGTCGCGCAGGGAATCGACGGTTATTTCGGCCCGGGAGTCGTGGCGGGCTTCCGCGAACTTTTCCGGCCTGGTTTCAAGTCTGATTTCGGCCTTAGGCTCCGCGCCGATAGTCGCCGGTTCGGGTTCGGATGCTAGTTCCGCGACGGCCAGTGCTGTTGATCCCATGGTGACTTGGTTCGCGCTGGCTGCTGCATTGTTGTATGTCGAGCGGGCGCCGATGTCCGAGACCGCTGCGGGTTCCGTGGAAACGTCAGTTTTAAGCGTGCCTTTCCGGGCGGAATCGGCGGCGAAAGGAGAGATGGTGTTGGATCGCGCGGGCGCAAGGTCGTTGCGCCGAGTTTCGTCGTTGTTGCGAGCTCCCGATGATGGAACTTGAGGACGCGAGGGGAACTGAGGAGATGCCAAGACCGGCCGGGGTGCAGTCCGCGGTTGTGCAGCGCCGGAAGCCGCGACGTCGCTAAGCAGTTGCTCGATGGGCAGCAGGCGCTGAGCGTGCGCCATTTTCAACAGTCCAAGTTCGAGATGGAAGCGTTGTTCCTGACGGTAGCCGAGTTCTCCATGGGTGCGGAGCATGATTTGCAAGTGGCGCGCCAGTTCCTCTTCGGTGAAGAGTTCGGCGATGCGGGCGACGCGCGCCCGTTCATCGGCGGAAATTTGTAGGAGCGCGGAATCCTGGCCCGCGATTTTCGCCACCGTGACATTGCGCAGGAAACGCACCATTTGTCGCGCGAAGTGGGTGGGGCTGTGACCTTCTCCAATCAGCTCGTCGACGATGACCAGGATCTTTTCGCTGGCACTTTCCGCGACCGCTTGCATGACTGTTTCGAGGGCTCCGGCGGGAGCGGAGCCGATGAGGCTGCGCACGGCGTCGAGAGTGAGATGGTCGGCGGTCGAGGCGATGGCCTGGTCGAGGATGGAAAGCGCGTCGCGCATGGAGCCGTCTCCGGCCTCGGCCAGGAGCGCGAGCGCGTCTTCGTCGGCGGGGATATTCTCTTTGGTGACAATGTCGCGCAGCTGTCCGATGATCGCTTCGAACTTCATCGCGCGATAGCTGAAGTGCTGGCAGCGGGAGCGGATGGTTTGGGGAATATCTTCCGGCTGCGTAGTTGCCATCATGAATATGACATGGCTGGGCGGCTCTTCCAGAGTTTTCAGCAAGGCGTTGAAGGCCGCATCGGTGATCTGGTGAGCCTCGTCAAGGATGTAAATCTTGAAGCGATCGCGGGCGGGACGGTAGCGGGCGGCCTCGCGTAGTTCGCGAATTTCGTCGATGCCGCGGTTGGTGGCGGCGTCGATTTCGATTACGTCGACCGAATTTCCGTTGCGAATTTCGGTGCAGGAGTCGCAAACTCCGCAGGGCTCGGTAGCGGGCTTGTCGCTCTTTCCGTCTATCCCGCGGCAATTCAGGGCCATGGCGAGGATGCGGGCGACGGTGGTTTTGCCGATACCGCGGTGTCCGCTGAAGATGTAGCCGTGGGCGATGCGCTCTTGGGAAATCGCGTTCTGCAGGGTACGGGTGACGTGTTCCTGGCCGATGACTTCGGAGAATTTTTGCGGACGATATTTTCGGGCGAGAACCTGATAGCTCATCGGGAAACTTCGATTATACAGTCTCGTTGCGAAGGCTGGATGGGAAGCGCGGCGAGGGTTGTCGGCCGGTCGGGAGCGGGTGAGCGCAGCTACAATGGCAACTGGCTTGCGCGGGTGCGTACGACGGGGTACGCTCATGAACTGCGAATGATCTGCGAAATTGGAGAGAAGTTGTTATGCAATTGAGAATGAGTACGCGAGCGTTAGAGGGGGCGTTGGTGGTGGATTGCAGCGGGCGGCTGGTGTTTGGGGAAGAGTCGGCGAGCCTGCGCGACACGGTGAAGAAGTTGCTGGAGCAGAGTCCGAAGGTAGTGATGAATATGCGCGAGGTGAATTACATCGATAGCGGCGGCCTCGGAACGTTGGTTTCGCTTTACACGTCGGCGCGGAATGCCGGCGGCGCGGTGAAGCTTGCGAGTCTCAGCCAGCGCGTTGGAGATTTGCTACAGGTGACGAAGCTGTTCACGATTTTTGAAGTGTTCGATAGTGAAGAAGAGGCGGCGCGTTCGTTCTCGAACGTGGCGTAGTACTGCTATCAGCGTGGGCGAAAGTTATCTCGCGTGCGTTTAGTCATATCTCTCCCCGTTGCTAACAAACCAAGGCCTCTTCGGGGACCTTATTTTATTGTCGAAGGCCGGTTCGGGGAGCTCAGATCAGCTAGTTGAGGTCGTTCAGAATGAGCGGAGTTGTCGACATGCCATTCAGGGTGCCACCCTGAGCGGGATTGTCCAGGATCACCATGGTTGTAATCGATCCCGTGGCTGCGCTCGAAGTTTGCGTGATCAAGGGAATCTTGCTCAGGTTGGCGGTGAAGATTATCGAGTAGCCCGTCGACTGAAAGGGAAGTTGTACGTAGGGGCTGGCTTGTCCATCGCCCAAGGCAGTGATTTGCGGATGGAAGCTGGTGATGTCGGTGCCGGGCGCAACAAAGTAAACGTCCAGCCCCGCAACGGGTGAACTCGGCGAAACATTGATGATGCGAATCTCCAAGTTATTGGAGACGGGCACGAGGTTGTTATCGGCAAAAACGATGGGCGGGCTGTCGTTGAGTTCGAGTCCGACGGCCACGAGAGTGTACTGAGTCGATCCGGTGAAGGTGACGCTCCCTTCGGGAGAGATAGGGTTGGCGATGGTGCCAGTGGCGAATCCCTGGATGGCAACATTGCCGGTGCCGGCGCCTTGGTATTGAGCGGGTGTGGTGTTGGGCTGAGCGGCGCCGAAAGGCACGTCGTTGAATACCTTGGTGCCGTTCACGTAAACGTCAACCGCGGGGCTGTCGGGAATGGCGTTGATTAGTCGAACTTGTGCTCCAGAGTTCGTGGAGGCGCAACTACTGGTGATGAGATTCAAGACGGCCAGGGCCAGAGTCAGAGACAGAAGTTTCAGCAAGCGCGACATCTTTGAGTTTTGTTCTCCGACAGGAAGTTTGGTGGGGAGACGCTTGGTTTGTCAACCGCTGAGTCGACCGTTCTTCAGTAAGATGCCGGGCGTCGTGTGAAGGCCCGGCATCTTTCCTCTTAGTCTTCCGGCGTCCAGCTCTGCCTTGGATCAGGATTTCGGCCGAGCTGCGATTCTGCACGCCATCTAATTCAGATCGTTCAGCTCGATCGGTATTTGAGACATGAAGGTATCGGTGGAGTTATCCACGAGTACCAGAGTGATGATGCCTCCCGTCGCAGGGGAATAGTTCTGATTGACGATCGCGTTCTTGCTACCGCTGGTGGTCACAATCACGTTGTACCCTATCCCTGTTCCAGTGAAAATCCCGTTAAAGTAAGCGCTTTGCTGACCTGGGGCCAGACTGAGAAAAGTTGGAGTGACGTTGCTGTCGCCATCACTCGGGTTAGGGATGATGTACACGTCCACGCTGGCGGGTCCTGCGACCGAAGCGTTGATCACCCGGAATTCAACGTCGCCAGTGGTAGGAGTCGTGTTGTTGTCCGGAAATGACGAGACCTGGGACACACCGGTCGTGCCGTAGAGAACCAGCGTATATTGCGAGGATGCGCTGAATGTCGCGTTGCCGCTGGCGACCGAGGTGCCCGTCGAACCCGTGTTGAAGGAAGTAATGGAAGTATTTCCGGAGGGCACAGAGTTGTAGGCCGGTGGCGTGGGCACAACCCCGTTCGGGGTCACGGCGCTGAAGTACTTGGTGCCATTGATGTCGATATCGAGACCTTGCGAATCCGAGTTTTCAATCGCGTTCACGGCACGAACCGAGGCATTGTTACCGGAGCCGCAACTAGCGGCCGAGAGGGCGAAGAGGGCAAGCGCCGAAATCAGGGCAAGGGCTTTTAACAAGCGCAACATAGTTATCTCCAAAAGGCAGTTTTGGTGGTGGGTGAAAGTCATGGGATGCGTTAATCGTAAAGCCGAGTTTTATCCCTGTGTGTAAATATTTGTATTGTGGAATCTAAGTTAGCATGTTTGGCGCTGGGGCGTGAACGTGGGGAAGCGGAATTTGAAATTGAAGTCAGGAAAAAAAGCACCGGATAAAAGAGCTGCGAGCAGCGCGGAAGCGAGGCGCGTTCAAGTGGTGCGATGCATTCGTCGACTGCCGGCTGGCAAGGTGTCGAGTTACGGAGCGATCGCACGCGCGGCGGGATGGGCGGGCGCGGCGCGGCAGGTGGTGCGCATCTTGCGCGAGACTCCGGGATTGCCTTGGCATCGGGTGGTGGGTTCGGGCGGAGCGATTAAGTTACCCGGAGAGAACGGAGCGGAGCAGAGACTTCGTTTGCGGATGGAGGGAGTGACCTTCCGCGGTGCTCGGGTGGATGTGAAGAAGCACGAGTATCGGTTTGGAAAAGCGCAGAAGGCGAAGTGATTTGACGGCGAGTCGGAAAAGACGCGTGGGTTGGGACGAGCATTGGCTCGATGAGACCGAAGCGACGCCGAGCTTTGCTCGGCTTGGACGGGCGAGACGCCCGTCCCCACACTCAATCGTCCCGCTTCGCATTAAGTTGGGTTGGTTTCGCGGTTCGGTAGAGTGCCTTCCAGTAACTCGTACAGACTTTTCGCGGGTACGCGGAGGCCTACGTAGAAGCTGCCGAAGAGGGCGTAGACGGCGCTTACGTGATCGAAACGCATCTCGTAGATCAGTTTCTTGAAGACCAGAGGATCATCGGCGAAGAGATCGACGCCCCACTCCCAATCGTCGAAGCCGATGGAACCGGTGATGATCTGTTTGACTTCTCCGGCGTAGCGGCGGCCAACGAGGCCGTGCTCATTCATCTGGCGCTGGCGCTCTTCCATGGCTAGCGAATACCAGTTCTTGTCTTCTCCACGGCGACGGTCCATCGGATAAAAACAGAGATAGCGGTTGGGCGGGATCTGCGGGAAGAGGCGCGGCTTCATTGCTTCTTTCTGACGGGTGAGAATCTCCTGGATGATTTCTTTCCATTGCTCGGAGTGGGGTTCTACGCCCTGATCGGCCAGCGCCTTGTAGTTCTTGAGCGATGATTCGTAGAGACCGAGTTCGATCACCGAGAGATAGGAACTGGTAGGCTCCCAGAAGTCGCTGAGGCGGAGGCGTGCGAGATCGAGTTCTGCCTGGTTGAGCTTGTCGAAGCTCTCGCGAAAATGGACGAACATCAGATCGCCCTTGTGCCCTAACAAAGAGAAGAGCGCGGACTGGCCGTTGGAGCGGGATTCCATAGCGGCGAGGAGGTTAGAGGCCTCGGCGGCGATCTCTTTTCGCGTAGTCTCAGGCAGGGCGCGCCAGGCGGTCCAGCGAAAGCGCATCATCTGGTGGAGGGTCGAGTAGCCTTCGATCGTGAGCGGAACCGCGGGGAGCTGTCCGGAGGCTACAGGAAGAGGCGCGGGATGGGTCGGGGTCATGGATTCACCTTCGGGAGTATTGTAAACATTATTGAATCATTGAGATATCGAGAGACTGCATTCGTGAGGCGTACCCTAACAGCTACGGGGCTTCGATTGCTCGGGTGTGTGGTGGTGTGCTACAAGCAGCTATATGCGTAAATGGATGAGCGAGCGCTTGAAGCGCCGCAAGAAGACGGGAGACGAAGCGGCGAAGGACGGTAACAAGGCTCCAGAGCCCTTGCAACCGCGTTTTTACGACGACGAGCCGTCAACGCCAGCTTCGGCAACTTCGGCTGAGAAATCCGCGGAGGTTCCTCGCGAAGCCGTGGAGAGTGTTCCCGCAGCGGTGCCAGCGGCCGCGCCACGTCGCGGAGGGCGATCAACGCCAGCGGTGGCCGGTGCGTCGGAGGCAGGCTCAGAGGCAGTGCCAGCTTCTCCAGCGGGGGAAGGTACGCCGCGACCGTCTCGCCGGCGGCGTAGCCGCGGAGGGCGGGGGGGATCGCGTTCAAGGGCGGCTGCTCCGGCCGCTGTTGCGGCGGCCAGTTCGACGGCGGTAGAAGGATCAGAGGCAGCGGTGGCAGAAGCTCCGCCGGCGGAAGTGGCTCCTGCTGCCACGGCTCCGGCGGGGGAAACGGTGGCTCCCGCAAGGGCAAGCAAAGGAACGGTAGTGTTGGCGATCGGGTTGCCGGGATCGGGAAAGAGTTCGTGGTTCAAGCGGCACAATATCCATCCACTTTCGAGCGATCTTCTGCGGGAATTACTCTTTGACGATGCGCAGGAGCAGCGCTTTCAGGATTTAGTGTTTTCGAATTTGCGCTCGATGTTGAAGGCGCGGTTGATTGCGCGGCGTCCGATGAACTATGTGGACGCAACGAATCTGACTCCGCATGACCGGCACAGCTGGATCAAACTGGCGAAGGATTACGGATACGATGTGCAGGGGCTGTTCTTCGATGTTCCGCTCGACGTTTGCATGGAGCGGCATCAGCGGCGGGGAAGAGCAGTGCCGGAAGATATTATGCGGAAGATGGCGGGCAAGTTGAAGGCTCCGACATTTGAAGAGGGTTTCTCGAAAATCACCGTGGTCCGCGTGAAGCAAAAGGACGCGGGCGGCGTTGCTGAAGCGGTGCCGAGCGAATAAGCGAATGAAATCGCGGGTCGCTGATAGATTGGCGCGTCGCGAAGTTGTAGTTAGCTCCTCGTTAGGTGTTCGATACTCTTTTCTCGCGAATTGCTTCGGGCTTCTTGTTCTCGTGTTAAGCCTGCCAAATTGAAGTCTTCTGTTCGAGGTGCGACCGGAGTCGCCATGCCTGGCTCGAATTTCTCGGAGATCGCAATGCCAGCCACTGGTGATTACGCTGAGATGGCGCGTCGTCCGCTGATCGCGGAGCAGTGCGTGTTGATTGTTGTCGACATGCAAGAAAAACTATTGCCGCCGATCTGGGAAAAAGAACGGCTCGTCCGAAACGTACAGCTACTGATTCGTACGGCGGGAATTCTTAAGATCCCGGCGCTGGTGACGACGCAATACGCGAAGGGCCTCGGGAACACGGTTCCCGAGATCGCGTCTCTGTTGCCAGAGTCGAGTGCGATCGATAAAACGATGTTCTCGTGTTTTGGAAGCGAAGCTTTCTGTTCGACCCTTAAGCGCCTGCCGGGTCCCCGAACGACCGTGTTGCTGTGCGGCATGGAAACGCATATCTGCGTGATGCAGACTGCGTTGGCTGCGTTGCGCGACGGCTACCTGGTTCATGTTGCCTCCGATGCGGTCAGTTCGCGCACCGAAGCGAACTGGCGGGTGGGACTGGATCGAATGCAAGCCGCTGGGGCGATTCTCTCTTCGACCGAAATGATGATTTATGAACTACTGCGCGCCTCGAATGCTCCCGCCTTCCGCGAACTCTTGCCATATCTAAAGAGTTGATCTGAATCCTGAGTTCCCGAAGAAGATGTTAGGGAGTTGGTTTGCAGGGGCAACGAAATGATTTAGAATTCGTGCAGAGCCCGGTCGTTCAACGGTAGGACTGCAGCCTCTGGAGCTGCGTATCGGGGTTCGAATCCCTGCCGGGCTGCCATTTCCCGAAGTCCCATTTGCATCCACGAAGAATTTAGTTTGGAAGAGCGGTCGAGGGATCGCTAAGGGCGATCAGTTTGCCGCGTGGATAGTCTTCCGGGGTGAGTGGCGTTGCAGGCTCAGGATTGATTATCGTCAGAACAGCTCCGCTCGAAATACCCTTGATTACGAGGCGGTCGCCTTGGATGGCGACGACGCGATATTGCTCGTCGAAGATGGACGTCTTCTTCGCCATAGGTCCTTTGGATGCGAGTTGCGATGGAGGCGATGCTTGGGGCTTTCGTTACCCCAGCCGAGCGAACATTTTTTCGACTAGAATTCAGCTCAGCTCAAAATTCGATTCTGAAGCCCGGGAGGATTTGAAATGAAAATTTTATTGTTTGCCGGTCTGTTGTTGATTGTGCTCGGGCTCGCTTCGCTGGTAGTACCGATTCCGCACACTGAGACGGAAGGAATCAAAGTGGGGAAAACGAATCTGGGAGTGCAGACGAGTCATAGCGAAAAAGTTTCTCCCATCATCAGTGTGGTGTTGATCGCAGGCGGCATTGCGTTGAGCATCGCGGGAGCCCGTTCGAGAGGCTAACTGTTGTTTCTCTCGCTTTGACTCCGGAGCGTTGATTGGAATTACCATTATTATCTGTCAGCCCTCTAAAAGGGATAGCTGGATTCGCCCGCCGTTTTCAGGCAGCCCGGAAATGACAAATCGCTGCGCTACCCGAGGGCAACTGCCGCAGCGAATACCTCGAAAAAGTTAAACGGTTGTGGCACGAGTGAAGAAGCGCGGGCAGCAACGTCCGCTGCGACTATCTCGGGCTGCATGAGCGGCTAGACTACGCTTCGGCCGCTCACCAGGTTGATCACCAGGACGACAAGGGCGACGACCAAGAGGATGTGGATGAGACCTCCCGCAATGTGGAGGCTAAAGCCGAGTAGCCACAAAATCAGAAGCACAACGAAGATTGTCCAAAGCATGTTTGCTCTCCTTCAAGTTTAGGGACGGCAAAAACAACGCGTTCGGAGCGAAAATTATTTTGCCGGAGCGAGAGATTTCCCGCACTCCAAACAGAAAGCGTTCGACCGCGGCGTTATCAAACTGCAAAAGGGGCAGATGCGCTGAGTTGTAACTTCCCGATTTGCAGGGCTAATGGATGCCAACAACGTGGAGAGGGATGCTTTCGCGCGAGAGATTCCTCTGCGGAAGCGATCGTACAGGCGATCCCAGTTTGGTTTCATTAGCGCTTCTCCTGCCAGAATCAGGATGACAGGAGGAGCGCCGCGATTCTGAGCAAGATTGCTCAATTCAGGTCGCAGGTCTTGGGTGTCGGGTACCAGATACCAGTACCCGGATACCGTAAGACGTACGACCCCAGGCCTGTGTCTGTGTCGAAAGTGAGCAATTCAGATCAGCTTTCTCTGATCGGGCGAGCGATGATGGAAGGCGAGACGAGGAGTGCTTCTCTCTCTTTCAGGTTCCCTGAACTAAGTCAGCCCATCTGAAGTCTTCCCCTCTTAGTGATCTGAATCCATAAGGAACAAATCCATGAAAAAGTTGATGACGGTATTGTTGATGAGTTTGATCGGTTTGGCTGGAACCTTCGCCTGGGCAGGGTCGGCTCGCGAGGATTCGGTGGATCGCCTGCAGAAATCGGTGGACGTTCTCCACTCGATTATGGCGACACCGGACAAAGGAATTCCGGAAGAAGTTCTGAGCGGCGCGAAGTGCGTTCTGATAGTGCCCGACCTGGTCAAGGGCGGCTTTGTGTTCGGCGGGAAACACGGACGCGGTGTCGCTTCATGCCGCACTGAAAACGGTTGGAGCGCGCCAGCGTTCGTTTCAGTCGGCGGTGGTAGTTGGGGATTGCAGATCGGGATCGAAGACGTGGACCTGGTCATGCTGATCATGAACGACCGCGGCTTGCAGCACCTTTTGTCGAGCAAGTTTGAGCTCACGGGTGAAGGTTCGGTAGCGGCGGGCCCGGTTGGCCGTCATGCATCGGCTGGAACCGATTGGAAGATGAACACAGAAGTGCTGACGTATTCGCGCTCCAAGGGCGTGTTTGCGGGCTTGACGCTGGAAGGTGCAGTGGTCGAGCAAGATAACGACTCGACCCACGCCATTTACGGCAGGCATATGACGTTCCGCAACATTCTTTCCGGTCGAGCTCCGACACCGCAAAGCGGCGAGGGATTCGTGCATGCGGTGGCTGAAGCCGGTCATCAGGCCCGTGTCGCGGAAAACCAATAAGACGAAGACTAAGTTCTGCCGCCTGTAAAGTGGCGACGGATCTGCGCTGGCCGAGACTGGGTACCGGTTTCGGCCAGCGCTCTTTCTTTCGAGAGGAGTCACCCATTGTCGTTCGGAATTTATATGACGGGTTTTGTACTCGTGGTCGTGGGCCTACTCTACGGCGCCAGCCTGATGCATGTGCCGACCCACTGGATCATAGTCGGCGGTATCGTGCTGGTGGGGGTCGGGATCCTGATGGGTGTGAAAGTGACGCGTCAGAAGGATTCCGCGAACTAGCGTTGCGGTTGCGGTCGTACCCTTCCAAAAACCGCTTGCACGCTGGTTGCGATGTGAGCATTCGGTGGTGAGCGACGCCAAAACAACTTGTGCAGATGTAAGCAAAGAGTGGTTTATAGGAGATATCTAGATGAAGACAAATTGGATCGGCGGCCTGTTGTTCTCTGCTGTAATGATAGGGACAGCTCCGGCGCAGGTTGGCGTTTATATCGGGGGCGCTCCACCTCCTTTGCGCATTGAGCGGCGCGGGGAGATGCCGGGTCCGGGCTATGCGTGGGTGGACGGGTATTGGGCTCCGAACGGGGGAAGGTATCGCTGGGTAGGAGGACGGTGGGATCGTCCGCCGTATGAGGGTGCCTATCGGAGCCACCCCCACTACGATCATTATCGGCAAGGCTGGCAATTGCACGAAGGCCACTGGGATCATGAAGATCACAGCGGTCACCACGACGACCACCACGACCACCACGACCACTAAAGCCTGGAGCGTGGCGGCTCTGCGTCGCCAGGCGCGGAGCCCCATCCAGTAGTATGAAACTTGACAACAGCATGGTTCGGGCCTAGGATCAGGGGTGAGCGAGTATCTTTTCTTACTCTTTCCGTTCCTCTAAGTTAGCTATCTGGAAGATAGTCTTCTCCCTAGCCACGCGGAGGAGTCTAAGTTTACGACACTGCTGGTTTGCTGGGATTTTTCAGACACGAAGCCCAAGCCGATCGATGCCGGTGTTGGCAGATGAGACAGATCGAAAGAAACCGGAAGGAACCATGAAAAACATCAAGTTTGTCGTGAAGGTGAACCGCGGCGGTGCGCATGTTCCTCAGTACGTGCTGCGGGTCGATAAAACCCCAATTCAGACGACCACGAACCGAAAACTTGCCTTGGTAATGGGCAGATTTACGGCAGAAGATGCAGTTAAGTCAATGCAGAACTCCCACTGCAATCCCGAGTTAGTCTCGGTTCGCGTCAGCGCTTAAGCTATTCTCGCTGTGGCGCGGGCACCTAGCCCGCGCGACCGCTTCGCGGTCGCTCTCCACGATTCAGACACCACCATTTAGCTAGTAGCAGTTTTTAGCCGGTTTCCCAAGCCGGTACCAGTGCCTCGGCTACTGGCCAAAGCTACATACTCCTGAAGCGGGCTTGACGCTGGGGGAATCCCCGTCGCGCTTGACGGGGGCGTTTGGAGTGACCGCGCTCGCAGCCTTCATCTGATCCAATTCTGCGTGTACGTCCTTCCAATCGGTCTTGTTCTCCTCCGCCTTTGGCTTTTTTCCGCGGGGGGGATTTGTCTCGGTATTGGTGGCGTCGGCAGGGGGCGAGTCGGAGTAGAAGTCGAGTATGTTGTGGCGCAAGTCGGTAGGGATGTCGTCGAATTTTCGTTCGGATAACTGTTGGAGTAACTTCGCATAACTGGAATCAGCCAGGGAGTACTCACCGAGCTTGGTTACCTTGCCGCTGTCGAGGTCGCAGTTCGCAAGTGCAAGAGAGTTGGCTCCGACAGAGCGTAAGAAGATGCGGTACTGGTCCACGGTCGCGTCGATGCTTTTAAAATAGAGGTCCTCGGTCTGGGCAGTCGGGTTATTGAAGGCGAGTCCTTTAAAGGGGCCGATTTTGGGGATGAGCCGGAAGAAAAAGGCGAGAATGCGAGTTCCGACGCCGGGGCGGCTGTACTCCTTTCCCCATTCTTTTTCATAATCGGAGCGGCGCAGGTGATAAAGGAATTTCCGTTTGGCGAAGTCCGGTTGCTCGCGCATCATATCTTTCTTATGAGTTGCGAGGGCGACCTTGGTCATTTGGGGAATGAGGCGGCTGACGGCCCAGCGGTACGAACCTATGGCGAGATCTTCATGGGTGAGGACGTCTTTTAGTTGCACTCCGTAAACGACGGGAAAGACACGCTCCAGCAGGGGCTTTGAGACTTGGAATCCGATGAAGTCGTGGTATTGCTGAGGGGCATAACGATTCTTGGCGACCTGCACCATGTCGAATCCGAACTCGGTTTTGAGGTGTGCGGTTTTGTCTTCAGCGTAGGTCACCGATTTACCGTACTTGGCGCGCAATTTGGGATATTCGATCGCGACGGAGCGGTTGACAGCCGGGTGTCCCGTGATATCAGAGGAATAGTGGGCGAGAGCCCCCAGCGCGAAGGCGTATTCGTTGACGTCCGCACTTTCGCGCAAGAGTTCGCGGACGAAGTCGCCGGTGCGGACGTAATGAGCGAGGTCGCTGAATTCCTTGCTGCCGAACGGGTAATAGCCTAGATCCTGAATGACGGCGCCGCCGTAGGCGTAGGCATGCGCCTCTTTGATTTGCTCGTCGGTCAGCCCGGGAAAGCGCTTCAGAAGAAGGGGACGAATCTGGTCGAGCCAAAGCAGGTCAATGATCTCTTCGTGGGTGAGAACCGAGTAGGCGAAGGACGGAGCGGTGAGGAATATCAGGATTAGGCCGATGATGCTAAGGCGCAGGGCCATGAGGCTGAACTGAAGGCCGTCGCGGCGAAGCACGGGATTTGGAGCTCTTTCGGTGAACATTTTCAGGCGACGCGAACCATCCCCTTGCGCCTGGCCATAAGGTGACGTGAACCGCCCGCCGTGGGGCGAGCGGCTTGCCGTCAGATTTGGAACGGCGGTCAAAGACTAAAACAAATTCGACTCCGCGGAATACTAGATTCGACCGAGCACGAGCAGGATGACGACGATGAGAAGAACAAGTCCCAGTCCGCCGGTGGGAGCGTAGCCCCAACTGCGGCTGTGATTCCAACGGGGGAGGGCGCCAAAGAGCGCCAAGACGAGGATGACGATCAAAATGGTTCCGAGCATTGTATGGCTCCTTCGTAGATGGACTTCTGAAAATGCATCCTCTTGCGGGGATGGACAAAACTGGAACGCTAGAGTCAGATGCGGATTGCCAGTCCAATGTTGGGATACCGGCTGTCAAAAATGTGCAGTTGCTGGTAAAAATCGTTTCTAACAGCCGGTCGCCCACGAGACCGACCGGGGCTGATTACGGCGCCCGTCAGTATCTCGGGTGCGGTGACAGTGGTTCGGGATTCGAATCTGGTTCTGCGTAGACCTATCATGCCGAATGGAAGTGGGGTGAGTCTGAGCAAGATAGCTCACCTTCGGGATTGGGCTTGGAATAGCCGGGATGCGGGCAGTGTTTACCTGTCGGCTTAGGGTGACTAGCGAGCGAAAACGGGGCGATTCCTGGCATCCTTTCGGGCCATCTGTGACATAGTAGAGGACAGGGACGCTGCCGATCGGGCGTTCGAGGAATGATAGGGGCTATGCAAAAACGAAAGTGTTCTGATTGTGGCGGAGAACTTGTTTTAGCAATGCGTGCGAACCAATCGCAGACAACGAATGACGGCACCAACCCGCTTTCCAGTTCGTTTACCAACTGGCGTTGCGGAACATGCGGCAGCAGCTTCACGGCGGCACAATTGCGCGAAGACAAGCGTGGGCGGGCGAAGGCTGTCCAGCCGGTTTAGGCGCGAGTTCGGCAGGTCATTCTATTAGTAGTCGATGGCGTCCGGTCGTCGATGATTTTCTGTAATGTTCATTTAAACGATCTCCCAACCGGGAGCCGGCTGTCATTGCTTGCCTGGCGAAAGCTCGATAGAATCCGCGAGATCCTGTAGGTAGAAAAAATGGCGGCGGGTTGTGATTTGCGTCGTCCTGAAATACACGAGTAAGGCAGTAGGTTTAGTTGGGGTATGGGAATGCTGACAGACGGGTATCGGGCCTGGAATCGAATAGAATCTGGGCAGCAAATCGGAGAATCGAAACGCTATGAAGATCGCGAAGGATGTGACGGAACTGATTGGACACACGCCGCTGGTGCGACTAAACCGGGTTACAGAGGGTGCCGTAGCGGAAGTGGTGGCAAAAATGGAGAGCCGGAATCCGCTCGCAAGCGTGAAAGATCGTATTGGCGTGAGCATGATTGCCGACGCGGAGCGGGCGGGGCGGATCCAGCCCGGGAAGACGGTTCTGATCGAGCCGACAAGCGGGAATACGGGCATCGCGCTTGCGTTCGTGGCTGCGGTGAAGGGCTACAAGCTCATCCTCACGATGCCGGAGACGATGAGCATGGAGCGGCGGGTGCTGCTACTGGCGCTGGGCGCGCAAATCGTGCTGACTCCGGGGCCGCGCGGCATGAAGGGCGCAGTTCTGAAGGCTGAGGAGTTGCTTGCGGCAACGCCGAATGGGTACATGCTCCAGCAGTTTGATAATCCAGCGAATCCGAAGATTCACTTCGAAACGACCGGTCCCGAGATTTGGGAAGATACGGACGGGCGCGTGGATTTTCTAATCTCGGGAGTGGGCACCGGTGGAACGATCACTGGCGTGTCGGAATATATCAAAGCCAAGAAGCCATCGTTCAAGGCGATCGCGGTAGAGCCCACGGATAGCCCGGTTCTTTCGGGCGGAAAGCCGGCGCCGCACAAGATCCAGGGGATAGGGGCGGGATTTGTTCCGAGCATTTTGCGGCGAGACCTCATCGATGAAGTAATTACGGTCAGCAACGAAGATTCGATCGCGATGGCGCGCCGCCTACCGCTGGAAGAAGGTCTATTGGTTGGTATCTCTTCGGGAGCGGCGGTGGTGGCGGCGTTACAGGTGGCGCGGCGTCCTGAGAACGCGGGGAAGTTGATTGTGGTGGTGCTCCCGTCGTTCGGGGAACGGTATCTGAGTAGTATTCTCTTCGAGGGATTGAGGAACGAGGCGGCGCAAATTCCGACGGCGCAGTTGCCGGGGTGAGGGCGTTGGCTTTTGGAACTTCGTGTTGTCGGACCCTTGCCGAAATTTTCGTTTAGTTTGGTTCTCAATTAACCTGCAAATATGCCGCATCTGTTCGAGCTAATCCGCGAGGATGTTGCGACGGTGCTGGAGCGCGACCCTGCGGCGAAATCACGCCTGGAAGTGTATCTCTGTTATTCCGGACTGCATGCGGTTTGGTTTTATCGCGTGAACCACTGGCTGTGGAATCATGGGTGGTTCCTGCTCGCTCGCTGGCTGTCGCAGGTGGCGCGGCTGCTGACGGCGATTGAAATTCATCCCGGAGCGAAGCTGGGGCGGCGGCTGTTTATCGATCATGGTATGGGTGTGGTGATTGGGGAGACGGCAGAGGTCGGCGAGGACGTCACGTTGTATCAGGGGGTGACGCTCGGGGGGACGGGAAAAGAACTGGGGAAGCGGCATCCGACGTTGCTGGATCATGTGGTGGTCGGCGGCGGCGCGAAAATTCTAGGGAATATTACGGTCGGTCGAAATTGCAGGATTGGCGCAGGATCAGTAGTGCTGCGCAATGTGCCGGATGATTCGACGGTGGTGGGAGTTCCGGGGCACATCATTTTTCGCGAAGGGAAGCGCGTGGTAATTACCGACCCGAAGCAAATTAATGATCCGTTATCAGAGGCGTTGGCGGCAGTCGCCTCGGAAGTGAACAAGTTAGCAGAGCGGGTGCGTCTACTGGAGGGAACGGGCGGGCGAGAGCCGCTGTCAGAGTCGCTGCAGCGGATTATGGAAGATATCGATTATCAGATCTAAATGAAACTCCGGCGCGTCGTCAAAGACGCATATTTTGAAGGTCCTTCTCATCGCGCCATTTTGCGTGCCATCACTGCCGGACAATGCCCAGTAGTAACTTTCGGGAACGGCCCGCCCGGGACTAAGATTCAGCGAGTCAAGCGCTGAAAATTCGGGTTACTACTAGCGAGTTGATTCTGCCGAAAGGCCCATTCGAGGAGAGCATGAAGACTGTACGGCATTGTGCTGTAATGGTGTGTTTTCTGGCTGTTTGCGCGTCGCTGAGTTTTGGCGATGAACCAGGTCGACATCCGGCCTATTTGCACGCCCTTCAGGATTTACGTCACGCGCGGGCGCATCTGGAACGCGAAACGAATTCTGGGCGGAAGGATCGGGAAGAAGAACACGCGATTGCGGAGATCGACAAAGCGATTTGGGAGATCAAACAGGCTGCGATCGACGATGGCAAGAATGTAAACGACCATCCGCCGGTGGATGCACATATGGACTGGCCCGGCCGCTATCACCGTACGCTGGAACTGCTCGACAAGGCGCACCATGACATTTCCGAAAAGGAAGATGACGGTTTTGCTCACGGATTGCGTCATCGCGCCCTGGAACACATCGATGAGGCGCATCACATTGTTGAGCGTCTGATCGCGCAGTCTCACTAAATGCATTTTTTGGTTTTGATAGCGGTGGAGAGACGGGCGATTTAGCTTGTTTAAGCCGGGCGGGGACGCCCGGCGCTCCACCGAACTGAGTTTATCCTTGTCCTCTCGGTTCTCCCGAACCTTCCTGATTGCACACTCTTTTTCGCGCGCACCTCCGAGTACAACTGCGGAATAGAGATTCCGAGCGCACTTTCTGGCTGCTTCCCAGTATGATTGTTTGTCTTTGGGGGCGGGCGTTCGGCGGATGAAATACGGCTTTGTAATCGACAATCGCAAGTGCATTGGATGCCACGCTTGTACGGTGGCTTGCAAGACCGAGAATCAAGTGCCGGTGGGCGTGAACCGGACTTGGGTGAAGTACGTTGAGAAGGGCGTGTTCCCCAACACGCGGCGCGTATTTCAGGTCACGCGTTGCAATCACTGCGAGAAGCCTCCCTGTGTCACGATTTGTCCGGTGACCGCGATGTACCAGCGGCGGGATGGGATCGTCGATTTTAATGCTGATCGCTGCATCGGATGCAAAGCTTGTATGCAGGCTTGCCCTTACGACTCCATTTACATGGATCCCGATGATGGCACGGCCACGAAGTGCCATTTTTGCGCGCATCGTACGGAAGTGGGGCTCGAGCCGGCTTGCGTGATTGTCTGTCCAGAGCACGCGATTATCGCGGGCGACTTGAGCGACGCTTCGAGTGAAGTTGCGCAACTGATTGCTCGAGAGCCAGTGCGTGTGCGCAAGCCCGAGCAGGGAACCAAACCGAAGCTTTATTACATTGACGGCGATGAGAGCGCGATCGTGCCGACGGCGGCGCGGCACGAATCGATTTACATGTGGTCGCAGCGGAATGCGGCGGTGTTGGGGGGCGGAGCGATTTATCCGCCGGATCATCCTTTGCTGCAACCGAATGCGGTGGCGGCGTATGACGTGGCGCACGCGCGTCCCTGGGGATGGCAGGTTCCGGCGTATTGCTGGACGAAATCGATTGGGGCGGGTGTGCTGGCAGTTCCCGCGATTGCCATGCTGCTGGGCCGATTATCGGGCTCGCGCGTACGCGACATCGTGCTGGCGACGGTCGCACTTCTGTTTACGGCGCTTACTACAGTCCTGCTGGTTTGGGATCTGGATCACAAGGAACGATTTCTGCGGGTGGTGTTTACTCCGCAAAGCAAGTCATGGCTGGCTCGCGGCGCGTTCATTTTGATTGGCTACAGCGGACTTTGCGGATTGTTCTGGCTGGCGGCGGTTTTTGGGCTTGCTTCCGTCAGTTCGATTTTGTTGTGGCCGACTGTGCTGGTGGGATTTTGTGCGGCGGCTTACACCGCGTTTCTTTTTGGACAATGCGAGGGGCGTGATCTATGGCAGAGTCCGTTGCTGCCGGCGCATTTGGTTGTGCAGGCCTTGCTGTGCGGCGCGGCAGTGCTGGCGCTCCTTCCGGATACGCTTGGCGGGTCGGTGGCGGCTCGGGCCTTTGGTGGTTCCGCGCTGGTGGTCTGTTTGGGCTTGCACTTGATCATGCTGCTGGGCGAAGTGGCCATGCCACACACCACGGATAATGCGCGGTATGGGGCTCGGTTGATGACCCATGGTCCGTTTGCTCGGGCGTTCTGGGGCGGGGCAGTTTTGCTGGGCGGGATTCTTCCCTTGCTGTTGTTGGGTAGTTCTCTTTTATTTGGGAACTCGATCGGGATCGGGGCGGGTAGTGTTTTGGCGCTTGCGGGGCTTTTGATTTTTGAATGGTGCTTTGTGATGGCTGGGCAGAGCGTGCCGAACAGTTAGCGGATTTCGGACTCACGGTGATACGCGGAATGTTGCCACGCGAAGGGGAACGCAAGGTCCCTCCACTTCGCTACGCTGCGGTCGGGATGACAGAGTTATTTAAGCGGAGATTTGAATGACGGAATTTAAACGGGACGGCAGTCATCTGGCTTCTACTCCTCCGGTGGAGAAGTGGGACGACTGGACTGAGCTGGATCCTGGGGCTTGGCCGCGTCGCGTGCAGAAGCATTATTCGCTGGTACCCACA
The DNA here is from genome assembly GCA_963846085.1 of uncultured Acidobacteriaceae bacterium. Taxonomy (GTDB): domain Bacteria; phylum Acidobacteriota; class Terriglobia; order Terriglobales; family Acidobacteriaceae; genus Acidiflorens. Next base: position 1,234,889 of record CAWJUN010000002.1, read on the forward strand.
ATCTGCTTTAACTGCGAGTCGGCCTGCGGACTGCTGGCTTACGTGAATAAAGAAACGGGCCGGATCGACAAGTTTGAAGGAAATCCCGTGCATCCGGCGAGTCGAGGGCGTCTTTGCGCCAAGGGTCCGGCCACGATCACGCAAATTCACGATCCCGATCGCATTTTGTATCCGATGAAGCGCGTGGGGCCTCGGGGCGGAGGGAAGTGGGCGCGGACTTCGTGGGATGAAGTGCTGGAAACTTTCGGGTCGCGGATCCGCAAGGCGTTTCAGGAAAAGCGCGGCGAAGAAGTGATGTACCACGTGGGGCGTCCGGGACATGACTTCATCATGGAGCGGACGTTGCAGGCCTGGGGAATTGACGGCCACAACTCGCACACAAATGTTTGCTCGTCTTCCGCTCGCCTCGGATATTTGCTTTGGCATCACGCGGACCGCCCTTCTCCCGATCACGCAAACGCGCGGTTCATCCTCTTGCTGTCAGCCCATCTGGAGTCGGGACACTATTTCAATCCTCATGCGCAGCGGATTATTGAAGGAAAGATGGCGGGGGCAAAGCTCGCCGTGATGGATCCTCGGCTTTCGAACACGGCGAGCATGGCGGATTACTGGATGCCGAGTTATCCGGGGACAGAGGCGGCGGTTTTGCTGGCGATGGCGGTCGTCATTCTGGGAGAGAAGCGGTTTGACGCGGAATTCGTGAAGAATTGGACGAACTGGGAAGAGTTGGAGGTCGATGGATTTTCTGCCAGGGGACAGAGTTTTGAGGCTTTGATTGAAGCGTTGAAGCGGCATTATGCGAAGTTCACTCCTGAGTTTGCCGAAAAAGAGAGTGGGGTGAAAGCGGAGGTTATTGTTAAGACCGCGCGTGAGATCGCTACGGCCGGAAGTCGGTTCGCTTCGCATCTTTGGCGGGGAAGTTCTTCAGGAAATTTGGGTGGGTGGCAATCGGCGCGGGCATTGACGTTGCTGCATGTGTTGACGGGGTCGGTAGGCACTCCGGGCGGACACAATTTGAATGCGTGGAATAAATTTGTGCCGCGTCCTTATAAGAATCCGCCTCCGCAGAAGCGGTGGAATGAATTGCTGTATCCGCGGGAGTGGCCGCTTTGCGTGCATGAGATGTCGCCGGTGTTACCGCATATGCTGAAGGAGGGGCGCGGGCGGATCGAGGCCTATTTCACGCGCGTGTTTAATCCGGTATGGACGTATCCCGATGGATTTTCGTGGATCGAGATGTTGCGAGACGAGGAGAAGGTTGGGCTGCATGCGGCGTTGACGCCTACATGGAGCGAGACGGCGTGGTTTGCGGATTATGTTTTGCCGATGGGATTCAGTTCGGAGCGGCATGATCTGATGAGCCAGGAATCGTATGCGGGAAAATGGATCGGATTTCGGCAGCCAGTGTTGCGGGTGTTGCAGGAGCGGGAAGGGAAGAAGTTCGACTATACGTACCAGGCGAATCCGGGAGAAGTTTGGGAAGAGGACGAGTTCTGGATCAATCTGTCATGGGCGATCGATCCGGATGGGTCGATGGGAATTCGGCAGTGGTTCGAGTCGCCATACCCTGAACGTGCGGGGCAGAAGCTGACGGTTGACGAATATTACGGATGGATGTTTGAGAATTCGGTTCCGGGATTACCGGCAGCGGCCGCGAAAGAAGGCTTAAAGCCGCTGGAGTATATGCGGAAATACGGGGCGTATGAGGTGACAACCGATGTCCATCGATTGAATGAGAAGCCGGTCGCGGCGGCGGATTTGGCGGGGTCGGAAGTGCGCGCGAATGGCGTTGTCTCAAAAAATGGCAAGGCTGTCGGCGTAATGGTTGGCGGCGAGGCAGTGGTTGGATACAACACGCCTTCGCGCAAGCTGGAGCTGTTTTCAAAGACAATGGCTGATTGGAAGTGGCCGGAGTTTGTGCTTCCCGAATACTATCGCAGCCATATTCACAAGTCGGCACAGGCAGCGTCTTTGGGAAGTGAGGGCGGGAAAGCAGCGGAGGATTTCGATGCGCGCTATATACCGCTGGTGGAGTGGCCGAAGGACGCTCGCGGCGAAGTGCTGACTCTCCTGCCGATTTTCCGGTTGCCTCATCTGATTCATACGCGATCGGGAAATTCGAAATTTCTTTACGAGATTGCGCATAAGAATCCCTTGTGGGTGAATCCCACGGATGCCGTGAAACTTGGAAATATTCGCACAGGCGACTTGATTAAGGTGCATACGGAGATCGGATTTTTCGTGCTGCATGCCTGGGTTACGGAGGGGCTAGCGCCGGGAGTAGTCGCTTGCTCCCATCACATGGGGCGCTGGCGAACGAATAAAGAGGATCAACTGGAGCGCATGTCGAGCGCCTGGGTCGACCTGAAAGAAGTCGGTAAGGGGCAATGGAAGATGCGGCAGACTTCGGGAGTGGAGCCCTACGAGACGACCGATCCCGATACGAAACGGGTCTGGTGGAGCGATGCGGGCGTACATCAGAACATTACTTTTCCGGTGCATCCCGATCCGATCACGGGCATGCATTGCTGGCATCAGATGGTGCGGGTGGAGCGGGCTTCGGCCGAAGACCGGTATGGGGATATTTTTGTCGATACGAATCTTTCGTTCGCGGTCTATAAGAGATGGAAGGCATTGGCTCGTCCGGCGCCGGGGCCCGGGGGATTGCGGCGTCCGTTGTGGATTCCGCGAGTGCACCGGCCTGAGGAAGCGGCGTATTACATTCATTCTGACAAAAGCTGACCGCTTCTTGAGGATGTAAAATGGATGGATGCCTTTGCAGACTGGAAATCCTAATTTTGGCAAGAAGCGAACTCCGCCGCCGGACGAGACTTTCGAAGAAGCAGCTTATTTGAAGGCGCTCGGAGAGAAGCAGAAGATTGTCAGTTTGAAACTGGCTGACGGCGAGGTTGTGCGCGGTTGGATTGAGTATTACGACAAAAATATGGTGCGCGTCACACGCGAAGATGGTCCGAATCTTTTTATCTTCAAGCACGAGATTGTTTATATTGCGGAAGATGGGAAGAAAAAGTAGCTAGTACCTAGTACCCAGTAGAATCTCTTGGCGGCATCAATTGCGCAGGTCCTTCGGTTCGCTCAATCCTGGAAATGAAAGTCTAGAAGTCTAATGACATCCCAACAGTCTCTTGATTTGATTGCGCCTATGCAGGCGATGGCTCGCGAGGCGGGCTCGCTGATCATGGGATATTTCCGGCAGCACGTGAAGATCGAATATAAAGGGGCGGTCGATCTGGTGACGGTTGCGGATCGGGAATCGGAAGCTTTGATTTTGTCCAGGATTCGTGCGCAGTTTCCCGGTCATGATGTGATGGGCGAAGAGGGAACTCGTATCGAGACGGGCAGTGAGTACAAGTGGTATGTCGATCCTCTGGATGGGACTACGAATTTTGCGCATGGCTATCCTGTGTTCTGCGTGTCGCTGGCGGTGGAGCGGGCGGGGCGGCGGGTAGCCGGAGTGATTTACGATCCAACTCGCGATGAAATGTTTTCGGCAGCGTTCGGTGGTGGGGCTTCGCTGAATGGCGAGGCAATCCATGTTTCGGCGATTTCAAAGCTGGGCGAGTGTTTGATTGGGACGGGGTTTCCCAGCCAGAAGCGGCACAAGAATCCAAACATTTATTTTTATCACCAGCTGACTTTGCGAACGCATGGCGTGCGGCGGGCTGGATCGGCGGCGCTGGATCTTTGCAATGTGGCGTCGGGACGATATGAGGGATTTTGGGAATTCAACCTGAATCCCTGGGATACGGCGGCGGGTGTGTTGATTGTCGAAGAGGCGGGCGGGAAGGTCACTGATTTTTCGGGCGGGACGTTCGACATCGCCAGCCGGGAGACGGTCGCAACCAACGGGTTGGTACACGACGCACTCGTGCACGAGTTCCAGGAGATTTTCGCGGGACGCGGGTTGGAGGAGTTGCCGAGTCCGGTGGAATACGCGAAAGTGCGAAAACTCTAAGCCCGCCCTCAAGGGCGATCCCGATTGCGGGGAGCCCAAATCCCGTTACCTAGCTCGATAATTCCGGGATCGCATGCTTCAGGCCGTGGATTACACCACGGAGCTCGGCCAAGCCTTTCAATCTGCCGATCAGAGAGTAGCCGGGATTTACCTTTCTGCCGATGTCGTCGGCCAGCAGGTGTCCGTGGTCGGGGCGTAACGGAATCTCATGGTCGATGCGGCCGGTGCGGCGTCGACGAGCTTCTTCTTCCAGCATCGTTTTAATTACGCCTACCATGTTGGAGCTGCCGGCTAGATGCTCGGCTTCATGAAACGATCCGTCGGGCTCACGGGTGACTTGGCGTAGATGAACGAAGTGTATGCGAGCGCCAAATTCCCGCGCCATCGCGACGAGATCGTTGTCGGCGCGGGCTCCGTAGGAGCCAACACAAAACGTAAGGCCATTTGCCTGCGTATTGCAGCCCGCGAGAATGGCGCGAACGTCGTCTGCAGTGGAGACTACGCGGGGCAGTCCGAATAGGGACCAGGGCGGATCGTCGGGATGGATGGCAAGGCGGAGGCCGAGTTCTTCGGCCACGGGAGCGACTTCGCGCAGGAACGCAACGAGGTTCGCCCGCAAGTCGGCTGCGGTCATACCGTGGTATTCCGCGATCAGATTGCGAATCGTGTCGCGGTTGTAGGACGCTTCGGCTCCGGGAAGACCCGCGATGATCGTTCGCTCGAGATCATTTTTGCGCGACTCGGTCATGGCGGCGAAACGGGCGTGGGCAGCTTGAATACGAGCTTCTGGGTAGCCTGCCGCTGCACCAACCCGATCAAGAAGGAAAAGATCGTAGGCGGCAAAATCGACGGCGTCGAAGCGGAGAGCGTAGCCAGTTGTGGGGAGACGCCACTGCAAGTCGGTTCGCGTCCAGTCGACAACGGGCATGAAGTTGTAGCAGATAATTTTGACGCCGGCTTGGGCGATGGCGGCGAGTGAATCTTTCCAGGCACCGATGAAATGCGCGTAGGGTCCCGTGCGAAGTTTGATGGAATTGTGGATGGGAATGCTCTCCACCACAGACCAGTCAAAGCCGGCCGCGCGAATTTCATCTCTTCGCTTGTAGACTTCGTCGAGGGGCCAAGACTCGCCGCGATACAGATGATGCAGGGCGGAGACGATTCCGGTGGCTCCGGCTTGCTTGATGTGTTCGAGAGGAACCGGATCGGCCGGTCCAAACCACCGCCAAGTCTCCTTCATGATTTGCTCGGTTACGCTCCGTCGTAAATCTTACGCTTGCGCTCCATACGCCTCGGTGCTTTGGATACTTTCACCGTGCAATGCGGGCAGAGCCGCCGCGCATGACGGCTTCGACTTCCGAGAGCGTGGCCATACTCGTATCTCCGGGGGTGGTCATGGCCAAGGCTCCGTGCGCCAATCCACACTGGACCGCCCATTCGGCGTCTTTGCCCGCAAGAAACCCGTAGATCAGGCCGGAAGCGAAGGAGTCGCCGCCACCGACGCGGTCGAGGATTTCGAGAGGGCGCTGCGCGATGTGGATAATCTTGCCGTCATAGAGAGCGATGGCGCCCCAGTCGTTTTGCGTCGCGGTGTGCGCCGTGCGAAGGGTCGTCGCAACGAGTTTGAGGTTGGGATAGAGCTGGCTCACACGATGCAACATCGCTTCGTAACTGGAGACGGGCAGGTGGGCGAAGTCGCCTCCGACGCCTTCGATATCGACACCGAGGGTCGCGGAAAAATCTTCTTCGTTGCCGAAGAGGACGTCGACGGAGCTCACCAATTCGCGGTTCACTTCCTGGGCTTTCGGCTTGCCCCCAATCGATTTCCAAAGCGATTCGCGGTAATTGAGGTCATAGGAAATTACGGTTCCCGAGGAGCGCGCAGCCTGAATGGCGGCGCTGGCGACAGAGGCCGAACTCGGTGACAGCGCTGCGAAGATCCCGCCAGTATGCAGCCAGCGGGAGCCTTTGGCGGCGAAGATCTCTTGCCAATCGAAATCATTGGGCTGGCAGTTTGCGATGGCAGTGTGTCCGCGGTCCGAGCAGCCGACAGCGGCACGGACACCGAATCCTCGTTCGGTAAAGTTCAGGCCATTGCGGACGGTTCTGCCGATTCCATCGTAGGGAACCCAGCGGATAAGAGAGGTGTCGACTCCGCCCTGAAGGATCAAGTCTTCCAGAAGCTGTCCGACCGGATTCTTGGCGAAAGCGGTGATAACGGCCGTGCGCAGGCCGAAACATCGGCGAAGTCCCCGTGCGACGTTGTATTCTCCGCCACCCTCCCAGGCGCGAAAATTGCGAGCGGTGTGGATGCGTTCTTCGCCGGGATCGAGGCGAAGCATAACTTCGCCGAGGCTGATGCAGTCCCAGCGGCAACTTTCCGCCGCTTTCAAGACGAGTGGACTCATGGCCAACATTCTAGCTGTTCCGACTGAGCGGTGTCGCAGCTTCGAGGAAACACTTTCTTTGACTGCGATCGACCGTTAAGCGAGTTCAGTGCGGCGTATAATCGGCGGTTGTCTCAGGGCTTGCCCGAACGTGAAGATTGTTAGATTGAAGACCGCGGTGGTCGAAGGGAATTTTGATTGGACCTTCGTTCGCATCGAAACGGATGATGGCATTCGGGGATTGGGCGAGTGCTTCTTCGCTCCGGGACTGACAGCAATTCTGCGCTCTCTCGAACCGCTGCTGGTTGGCGAAGATCCGCGCGATGTCCGGCGGTTGTTTCGCAAATTACAGCTGGCGACTTCGGGCGCCGGTTCGATCGCGGGCATCGTTTATAACGCGATCAGTGGGATCGAAGCCGCGCTCTGGGATGTACTGGGACAGTGGTTGGATGTGCCGATTTACCGCCTATTGGGCGGAAAGTTTCGCGACAAAATCCGCATCTACGCTGACTGCCATGGGGGCGAGGCGCTTGAGAGTCTCGACGAGGTGCTGCGCTCGCGTCGGGCATCGTGGGATCCCCAGGAGAAGGCTGGTGGTGAACATGAAGCGCGAGATTATTTTGGCGCTGGCGTCGGCGAGCCTGCTTCTTCTCCCGATGAGTACCGGCGGCAGGCGAAGAAGAAGAGGGCGGAAGGATTCACGGCACTGAAGTTTGATTTGGATGTTCCGGGCACGGAGGGCGCCGATCCTCACAATCGTGCGCTCAGCAATCACGCAATCGATCACATGGTGCGTCTGATGGCCGCGGTACACGATGAGGTAGGCAAGGATACTGATATCGCCGTCGACTGCCATTGGCGCTACAACGCCAGCGACATCGTGAAAGTGGCGCGAGAACTGGAGCAGTTCCGGCTGTTGTGGCTGGAAGATCCCGTACCTCCCAACAACATTGCGGCACTCAAGGAAGTGCATGCCAAGGTGCGTGTGCCTATCGCAACCGGGGAAAACCTATTCCTGTTTGAAGGCTTTCAGGAAATCATTGCCGAGCATGCTCTGAGCATCGTAACTCCTGACCTGCAGAAGGTGGGAGGCTTATCGGTAGCGCAGAGCATTGCGCAATTTGCGGATGCGCATGGCATGCCGATCGCTCCGCACAACATCAGTAGTCCAGTGGGAACGTTGGCAGCGGTTCACCTCTGTGCTGCGATTCCGAATTTTCTTGCGCTCGAATTTCATGCATCAGACGTTCCTTTCTGGAACGAATTGGTGGAAGGAGTCTCGAAACCTCTGATTCAGAGCGGTTATATCGACGTGCCGGAGCACCCGGGGTTGGGCGTGACTTTGAACGAAGAAGTGGCGCGCCGGTATGCTCGGCAGGACGAGCCATTTTTCGAGTAATGGAATCACAGCGGATAAAAGTGGAGTTTATGGCAATCACGAAGACTGAAGTTTCAAGCAAGATTGTGGAATCTGGGCTGGTGGCAGTGATCCGGGCGGAGGGACCTGAACAAGCCTCGCGAATGGCGGAAGCGTGCGCTCAGGGAGGGGTCGCTGCCCTGGAGATTACGTTTACCGTCCCGGGAGCGAGCAAAGTCATCGAGCATCTCGCGAAAGAATTTCACGGAAAGATTCTGGTAGGGGCGGGAACAGTGCTCGATCCGGAGACGGCGCGGATCGCGATTCTCGCCGGAGCTGAATTTGTGGTGAGTCCAGCGGTGAGCACGGCAACGGCTCGCCTGTGCAATCGTTATCGCGTCCCGTACATGCCGGGCGCTGCCACGATGGGAGAAGTGATCGAGGCGATGGAGTGTGGCGCAGATATTGTGAAAGTGTTTCCGGGGGAAATTCTGGGCCCGGCATTCGTGAAAGCCGTGAAAGGGCCTCTGCCACAGGCGCAGCTTATGCCCACTGGTGGAGTGGGAATTGAGAACGTTGGGGAGTGGATCAAGGCGGGGGCGGTCGCAGTCGGTGTTGGTGGCAACCTGACGGCGGGCGCCAAGACTGGCGACTTCGCGTCCATTACCGCGCTGGCCCAGCAATTCGTGGAGAAGATCAAAGAGGCGCGGAAGCGGTGAGGCAGAAGATGAGTCGAAAGACGGGTGCGACGAAGGGAACGATGCGGTTGTGGAAGTCGGACGACGAATTATTCGCTCTTGTGGAGCGCGAACTCTTCACCTGCGTTGTGGGCGATGTGATGGATAAGATGGATCTTCAACATCAGTTCCTGCCTCCGCAAATTCAGGCGTTGCGACAGGATATGGTGGTGATCGGGCGCGCCATGCCGGTTCTGGCCGTCGACGTGTTTGCCGAGAAAATTGCGGGCAGCGCGAACGCGTTAATGAACAAGTCGTTTGGTCTGATGCTCGAAGCGCTGGACGATCTGCGTCACAACGAAGTTTATGTGAATACCGGTTCCTCTCCACGCAACGCGGTGTGGGGCGAACTGATGAGCACGCGGGCTCGGAAATTGGGAAGCCGGGGCGCGGTGGTGCATGGGTATGTCCGCGATACGAAGGCGATTCTGAAGATGAACTTTCCAACCTTTGGTTTCGGTTCCTACGGGCAGGATTCGGGTCCCCGCTACAAAGTCGTCGATTTTCGCATTCCTGTGGAGATCGGGGCGGTGCGAGTTCGTCCTGGGGATATTTTATTTGGCGATGTGGACGGAGTCTTGCTGGTTCCTGCGGAAGCCGAAGTCGAGGTGTTTACACTGGCGCTCGAGAAGGCACGCGGCGAGAAGTTGGTTAGAAAGGCGATCGAGGCGGGAAGCAGTGCGGTGGAAGCGTTCGAGAAGTTCGGAATCATGTGAATATGATCACCATCGATCTGGCAGGGAAAGCAATTTTGATCACCGGGGCGTTGGGCGCGATCGCCGAGCACATGGTCCGCCGACTGACGGAGGCTGGTGCGACGCTTGTGCTGACGGATATCAAGGGCGAGGAAGAGGCGCGGCGGACGCTGGAAGGCTGGCAGATTGCGCCTTCGTCTTATCTATATGTTGCGGCCGATATCACGGACTCGAGACAAGTGAATCGCGTCGTGAACGCGGCCTTCGAAAAGTTTCCGGAGATGGACACGGTGATTGGCCACGCGGGCGGATGCGGGCTGCATCCCTTTGCCAGCACATCGGAGGTGGATTATGAGCGTATTTTCCGGTTCAACTATATGGCGCAGACCTATCTGGCGCGAGCAGTGCTGGGCCGATGGATGGAGCGCGGAATCGTGGGGCATCTGATTTTCACCTCTTCTTATGTAGCGCGAATGCCGCATACGCTGATTCCTGCTTACTCGTCAGCGAAAGCAGCGCTGGAGAATTTTGCGCGAAGCTTGGCGCTCGAGTATGCACTGACGGGGATCCGTGTGAATGTGATTTCGCCGGGAAATGTCGCCGCCGGGAGCTCACTGAAGGTTTTCGATGAAGATCCCGCGTACCGGGAGTTTGTCCTGCGAGTTTCGCTGGGAAGAAGGAACAGTCCCGAGTCGATTGCGGATGCATTTGTATTTCTGTGCTCGCCCCTGGCGGCGGAGATCAACGGACAAGTGCTGAGCCCGGATTATGGGGCGGGGATTGGGAATCGCCTATGAAGATTGGGCTCGGGCTCTACCGGCACATGCTGACGCGTCAGTATTATGACTTCGCTCGCCAGGCTGGCTGCACGCACGTCGTCGCGCACTTGGTCGATTATTTCAATCAGGGGCCGTCGAACCCGCGTAATAACCAACCAACAGGTTCGAAGTATGAAGCTTGGGGGGTGGCGGGGGATCCAGAGCGGCTTTGGACGGTGGCGGAGCTCAAAGCGCTACGGGCGGAGATCGAAGAGGCTGGGCTGGCTCTGGCAGCGGTGGAGAACCTGGATCCAGCACACTGGCACGATATTTTGCTGGATGGTCCGAAGCGGTCGCAACAGATCGAGCAGGTGAAAACGATTGTGCGCCGGCTGGGCGAGGCCGGCGTCCCGGTGCTCGGATATAACTTCAGTGTCGCCGGAGTGTGCGGGCGCGTAACGGCGCCGCTGGGGCGCGGGCGGGCGCTCACAGTTGGGATGGATGGTCCCTGCGAAGAAGTAGCGATTCCGAACGGGACGGTCTGGAACATGGTGTATGACCAGAATGCTCCGCCGGGAACTTTGCCCGCTATTTCACACGAAGAGCTCTGGCGGCGGCTGCAAAGGTTTCTCGAGGAGATTGTGCCGGTAGCAGAGAAGGCGGGAGTGCGGCTGGCGGCGCACCCAGACGATCCGCCGATGCCGACGATGCGGAAGCAACCGCGTCTGGTTTATCAACCGCAGATGTACCAGCGGTTGATCGATCTCGCTCCGAGTAAAAGCAATTGCCTTGAACTGTGCGTGGGAACGATTGCGGAAATGAGCGAAGGCAGCGTCTACGACGCGGTGGATCGATACAGCAAGCAAGGCAAGATTGCATATATCCATCTGCGAAATGTGGCGGGGAAGGTACCTCACTATCGCGAGACGTTCATCGATGAAGGCGACGTCGATATGGTGCGCATTCTTGCGATTCTTGACCGCAACGGCTTCGACGGAGTGCTAATTCCCGATCACACTCCGCAAATGAGCTGCGACGCGCCATGGCATGCGGGGATGGCGCATACATTGGGGTTCATGCTGGCGGCTAAGGCAGTGCTGGAGAAATCGAAGCGGCTAGGACTGGAGCTCACGTCGTCTGGTCCGGTTCGCGGAGAAGCAAACTGAGCGCCGCATCGAGTGAGCCGCGATCGCGGGGTCCTCTTGCAATCGCCGCTAGCGTCGCCGCGCTGGGCGGCTTTCTGTTCGGCTATGACAACATCGTGATCAGCGGTGCGATTGGCTATTTGAGCCAATTGTTTCACCTGGATGCGGCTGGAGTGGGTTGGGCCGCTGGTTGCGCTCTGGTGGGCTGCATCGTGGGCTGCGCGTCGGCGGGAGCTGTAGCCGACTATTTGGGAAAGAAAAAAGGCCTCGCGCTGTGTGCGCTTTGTTTCGCACTTTCTTCGGGAGGAATGCTGTTTGCCTCCAGTCTGCATCAGTTTGTTGTCTGGCGGCTGATCGGAGGATTGGGGATCGGGGCGGCGTCGGTGATTTCTCCGAACTATATTGCGGAGATTGCTCCTACACGAGTGCGCGGCCGTTGCGTAACGCTTTATCAACTTGGGATCGTCGTCGGAATTCTGGCTGCGGTGTTTGTCAACATGCTCATCCAGCGCATGGGGGATGAAGCATGGAACATCGCGTCGGGTTGGCGGTGGATGTTTTTCGCGGGGATTGTGCCCGCAATTCTGTTTGGACTAATGATCCTGCCAGCCGTGGAGAGTCCGCGATGGCTGATGAAAATGGGGCGCCGGGAACAGGCCATCGGTGTTCTGACTGAAATCAACGGCGGCGAGGTCGCAAAGCAGGAAGCGGCCGAGATTGAGAATTCGCTGGTGACGGAAGAGGGGCACATCTCAGAACTGTTTACTACGTTTCGGCGTCCGCTGCTGCTGGGCATCATGCTCGCGGGTCTGCAGCAAATCAGCGGAATTACGCCGCTATTTTCATTCTTGCCGGAGATCTTTCGCGCGGCGGGGACGGCGACGAGCGATGCCTTCTTCCAGTCAGTGCTGGTGAGCCTGGTCAACCTTTCGTTTACGCTTTTTGCACTATGGCTGGTGGATCGGGCGGGTCGCAAGACGCTCATTCTGTCCGGCACTGCGGTTCAATTCGTCTCGTTCTTGTTGGTCGGCTGGTTCTATCACGTTCACGGCAGCGGGTTGGCGGTGCTGATCTTTGTGATGAGCTTCGTTGCCGGCCATGCGTTTGGCAACGGAGTGGCGTGCTGGGTGATTATCTCGGAAATTTATCCGACAAAGGTTCGTGGCCGCGGAATGTCGATCGCCACGACGGCGCTCTGGCTCGTGGGATATATCGGAAACCAGATGTTCCCGATCATGCAGAAACATCTGGGATCGGATGGAACGTTCTGGTGCTTCAGTGCAGGAGCTTTGTTAACGGTTGTGCTGGTTGGCTGGCTGATTCCCGAAACAAAAGGCCGCTCGTTGGAAGAGATCACGCAATTCTGGACGCGTGATCAAACGATCGTCGCCGGATAGAAATGTGATCGCTTGCGCGCTTGACTCTTAGATTGATACACCCCCCTCGAACCTCCTAAGATTCTCCTTCTCGTCAGCAACTTTCCCTCAGCTAATCGTCAACCGGATCGTCTTCAACTTGCGGTTCGCGACTCGCTTAAAAACTATTCGAGATATCGGAGGAGTTCGGACCGAAACTTGCAATATTACTAAGTGATTGCCGACTGAAAATTAGTCTTGTCTAAGACGGTTCCAAAAAAGGAAAGATCATAGCGTAGTTGAGCAATATTGAACAGTCGTCGTTACAGATCGTCGTAACATGGTTGTTGCACTGGTAATACTCCGATGACATTAAACTTTAGGGCTCCGCACGCTCTTCTGTTCGGCTTATTCTTCCTTCTCGTTTTTGTCGCTCCCCGCGCGCTTGGCCAAGAGGCTAAATTGACGGCGAGCGGTGCGGCCGGTGAGGCTCGATCGTCCGCCGCAACAAGTTCAGCAGCGTCTGCTTCCGAAGCGTCGAAGTATGTGGGAGCGGAGACCTGCAAAACCTGTCATGAAGAGATCTACAATGCGTGGGAAAAGACGCCACACTGGAAAACCACTCTTGATAAAAAGGGTGGTCCGTCCCATCAAGGCTGCGAAGGGTGTCACGGCCCCGGCGCCGATCACGTAGCGGGCGGCGGCGATAAAACAAAAATCTATGTTTTCGAGGGAAAGTCGCGGAACGCCACGAGCGCGCGTTGTTTGAGCTGCCACGGCGACGCTCACGAGCAATCCCATTTCGCCGAGTCGGCGCACTCGAGCAGTGACGTGGGATGTTTGGATTGCCACTCTCCGCATCACGCCAAGGAAAAAGAGTTTCTGCTTGTTCAGAACCAACCGCAACTGTGTTATGGATGCCACACCTCAGCCAAGGCTGATTTCGCAAAGCCGTATCATCACCGGGTCAACGAGGGGTTGGTGCAGTGCAACGATTGCCACAATCCACACGGGACCGGGACGGTGCGACAGTTGCGCAGCCTGCCGAGTGGAGATGCCATTTGCTACAAGTGTCACGTCGACAAGCAAGGTCCTTTCGTCTACGAGCATGTGCCGGTGAAGACTGAAGGATGCACGAGTTGCCATGCACCCCACGGTTCGACGAATCCGCGGCTTCTGACTGTTATGCCGGTGAACATGCTTTGTCTGCAATGCCACACATTCTCGTCGCAGTTGACGGCCGGCGGTCCCATCGGCCCCGCGCATAATCAATCGGCGAAATACCAAGCCTGCACCGCCTGTCACACACAGATTCACGGCTCCAATTTCAGCGACGTGTTTTTCAAGTAGGGAGTAGCGATGGCTCTGACTAGAGAAGTGGTGCTGCATGTTTCGTTGGTCGACCGGCCGGCATCCCTGCGCGCGGGAGCCGAAAACGCCGCTCGGGGCCGCCGGGGCGGAGGTCGAATCGCGATCGCCATTGTGGAAATCATAGTTTTTGTAGTCGTGGCTGGGTTTTCTGCATGTCAACTGTTGGCGCAGACTCCGGCGCCGAATCCCGCGCCAACCGCGCCCGCTGCGCCCGACGGCGTGACCAGCGGCGGGTACCAGATTTACTCCTCCATCGAACTGGGGTATCGCTCCAACTACGTTACCGGCAGTGAAGACATGTATGACACGCTGGTGAATCTGCAGACCGGGCCGCGGATCCTTGACCAGACGCTTTCGATGCAGTCGCTCGATCACCAAGGGCTCCTGTTCGACAATCTCTATCTCAACAGTGTGGGTTGGGGAGGCGATCCGAACAACTACATGCGACTGCGGGCGGATAAGAATAAGTGGTACAACCTGCAGAGCAGTTTCCGGCGCGATCAGAATTTCTCGGATTTCGACTTGCTCGCGAATCCTCTGAATCCTCCGCCTCCTCCGGCACCAGGAGGATCGAGCCCGTCGATTCCGGCGCTGAATTCTCCCCACCTGTTCGACACGACGCGAAGGATGAGCGACGTGGATCTCACCCTGCTGCCGCAGTCGCGCGTTAGTTTTCGGCTCGGGTATTCGCATAACAACATGACCGGACCGTCCTACAGCAGTGTTCATGAAGGAACGGAGGGCTTGCTGCAGCAAGCTTGGAATACCACGATGAACTCCTACCGCGTTGGAGTGGACTGGAAAGCGGCGCCACGTACCGTGATTAGTTACGACCAGTTCTTTGATTACTATAAAGGGGACACGGACTATCAGTTGTCTCCCTTTGCGCCCGCGCTTTTGTCGAACGGAAATCCTGTGGAATTGGGTCTGTCGATCGACACGGTGAACAAGGAACCCTGTGCCGGAAAGCCAACGGGAGCACCGCTGATTGTCGGCGGAATTCTAACGAACAATACTTGTAGCGCCTACTTCGACTACTCCCGGAACCAGCGGATTCGGACGTCCACGCCGACGGAACGGCTCAGTTTTCGCAGCAATAACATCCGGAGGCTCGATCTGCTCGCTTCCTTTTCTTACAGTTCGGCTGATATGAGCACGCCGCTGCAGGAGAATTTTGCGGGCCTGATTACCCGGACGAACACGCTCGCCTTTACTGGCACGGGTACAGGCAGCGCGAATCGGATCTCCAATGTGTTGGATGTCGAGGCGACGCTGCATTTGACCAGGCATCTGCGCCTGATTGAGAAGTATTATTTCTGGGCCTACCGCATTCCGCAGAATGGGAATTTCAACGAACTGGACTACAGTTGCGCCGCTCCACCATGCACGCTGCTGAGCACGCCGCTGACGACTCCGACGACACCGGGAGGGACGCAAACTACAACCCTGTCATCGTTTAATCAGACTTGGAAGAGGAATCAGACGGAGCTAGCGTGGGACGTGTCCAAGAAAGTAGGAGTGCGCGTCGGATACCGCTATGGCGACCGGGCTTTTAATCACTTCAACGATTACCTGCCGGGCGACTTGGATCATTTCGTGGGGCTGGAGAAGACGGCGCTGTTGGGGATCTGGGCGCGGCCGATGCACAACTTACGTCTGAATTTCGACGGGGAGCATACGAACTACAACAGCGTTTTTGTTCGTCTCTCGCCGCGCAAGGAAGGGCGGTACCGGTTTCAGACGACTTATACGCCGCGTCCATGGGCGACAGTGGGGGGATCGGTCAACATTCTGCAAGAATCGAATGCGGACGCACAGACACAATTTGTCGGTCACAACCAAAACTATGGATTGACAGCGTCGCTGGCGCCGCGGGAACGGTTCGGGATGGACGTCGCGTATAACTTCAACAGCGTGATCCAGAATGCCCTGATTTGCTTCAACGACACACCGCCGGCGGGAGTGATCCTGCCGTTTGTGGCGAATGCAGCCAATAACAATTGCGGGGGGAATGACACTGCCAACAACCTGATGGCCGGCTCCTACTACACAAATCATACTCATTTCGGAATGGCGAGCATCCGATTCAAGCCTGAGAAGCGATTGACCGGGAACATTGGCTACAGCGTCACGAGTGTTGATGGGAGTGTGCCGCAGTTTAACGTCCTGCAGCCTTTAGGATCAGTGCAGTACAAGTACTCGCAGCCGGTGGCCAACCTAAGCGTCGATTTGGGGCACAAGCTGGCGTGGAACATGGGCTGGAACTACTACCAGTATGGAGAGGGGTCGTTCGTAGGGCCGACTGCACCCCGCTATTTCCATGCCAACTCACTTACCGAGTCGCTGCGCTACGCGTTCTGAAGTACCTGAATCCATGCACTTGCAGCGGCGAAGGATCCGCCCGGATTTGGTCAGGCACCGCGGAATTTAACTCTCTCTCACCTGCTGCGCCAGTTCGCGGAATTCTTTGGCTTGTTTATGGCTCGCTTTGACTTGCCCCTCGGCAAGTTGCCGGGATTTTTCGTTCGGCATGGCGGCAACTAGCGCCTCGAGTTCGGTGGCCGCTTCGTGGGCGTGGCCGGCTTGTTTCAACATGAGCTGTTCGAACTTCCGCTTTGACTCGTTGTGATCCATCGATAGCCTCTTGCAACAAGATACACATCACAGCACAGCGAAAATGGTCACTCTTGCTCAGAAGGGTTTTCGCTGCGTTGTTAGGCTTAAACTCGCGTCGACGAAAGCAGGGTCATTCATGACAACAGCAGAACTGGAACGCGCAAATCCGAGTGGGGCGAGTCAGCGTGGCAGTAAAAGCATGAAAGCGCTGGTCTATCACGGAGCCGGTAAACACGCATGGGAGGACAAACCGCGCCCCGTGATTCAAGAGCCGGAAGACGCGATTGTGCGCGTTACGACGTCGACCATCTGCGGGACCGATCTCCACATTTTGAAAGGAGATCTGCCGGCGGTGACAGATGGACGCATTCTGGGTCACGAAGCTATCGGGGTGATCGAACAACTCGGAACGGGCGTCACGGATTTTCACGTAGGGGACAAGGTCATTGTTTCTTGTGTCACCGCTTGCCTTAGGTGCGTCTTCTGCAAACGCGGCATGTATTCGCACTGTCGTCGTGGAGGGTGGATTTTGGGTTATACACTCGATGGCACACAGGCAGAACACGTACGTATTCCGCAAGCTGATGGAAGCTTATACAGCTTTCCGGCGGGCGCGGACGAAGAAGCGATGTTGATGTTGAGCGATATATTGCCGACGGGGTTTGAGTGCGGCGTCTTGAACGGACAGGTGAAGCCAGGAGACACAGTCGCTATTGTGGGCGCGGGTCCGGTTGGGCTTGCGGTGTTATTGACGGCACAATTTTATTCACCAGCGGCGATCATCATGATCGATCTGGACGACAAGCGGCTGGCAGTGGCAAAGACGTTCGGGGCGAGCCATCTGATCAACAGTTCCGATGGACATGCTGCGCATAAGGTGATGGAACTGACGGAAGGAGCGGGAGTTGACGTGGCAATCGAGGCGGTTGGGCTGCCGCCGACATTCGAAATTTGCCAGGCGGTTGTCGCTGTGGGCGGACGTATCGCGAATGTGGGGGTTCACGGCAAACCCGTAGATTTGCACCTGGAAAAACTTTGGGATCGCAGTATTGCGATCACTACGCGTCTGGTCGATACGGTGACGATTCCGATGCTGCTGAAGGTTGTGCTGTCGGGCAAAGTTCACCCGGAAAAACTGGTGACTCATCGATTCGCGATGAGCGACATACTGAAGGCGTATGAGACGTTTGGAAACGCGGCAAAGGAAGGCGCGCTCAAAGTGGTACTCACGAACAAACCGGACTGATCCTTGCTCGAGTGCCGTCGCGAGAGTGTTTCCGCAGTACTAAGTTGCAAAGAATAATCCCGTCGAAGCGCTCCCTGACCGTTTTTCAACGGTACAAAAAGAGTCTCAGGATGGCTTGCGCGCTCGAGATCTTGCATCCTTGGACAGCCGAGTTTTCTTTTCCAGTTCTGCAGCTAGCTTCTGGGCGTTCCTGGAATGCTCGTGTGCCAGTTTGCTGAGTTCGTTCGCGGTCCGGTGGTTCCCTTTGCCGTGAGCGACGGCCGCAGCCATATGAGCGTGGGCGGCGAGGTTATGCAGTTCGGCAGCTCGCTCGTGTGTTCTCTGCGACATAACGTCCTCATCGATTTATCAGAATATAAGGTCAGGGGAGCTTTTGCGCTCCAACGAGTTCGAGTGCCAGGCTTGCGAGTTCAATATCCTCGCGGGAAGAAAGGCCGCTGACCGCGACGGCGCCGGCGACGGAACCATCTTTCCAGAGGGGAAGACCTCCGCCCCAACCGACGAACTTAGGATCGCCGTAGTAGGCGATGTCATGTCCTTTTTCGGGATGCCGGACTTTTTCGCCGATTTCCTTGGTGGTCTTTCGCTCGCGAGCGGCGGTCCATGCTTTGTTAGCGGCGATACGGATCGAGGAGATGGGCGCGCCATCCATGCGAGCGAAAGCGATTAGCTCGCCATGAGGGTCGGTAACAGCGACAACGACCGACTTCTGCATCTGCGCTGCTTTGTCGGTGATGAGGTCAATAATCTTCTTAGCTTCGGAGTAGTCAAGTACGGGAGGATTTCGCATGGGGAAGAGTCCAATAGTGAAAGAACGATTCGCTACAAAATAAAAAGCCGGACTGGGTGATGTGCCCAGTCCGGCCAAGATTACCAGCTCAGAACACAAACTTAAGTGCGAACTGGATTTGCCGTGGAGTATTAATTTGTGAGCCCACAATTCCAAACGTTGAGGTGCCGAGCGCGGTTCCCGGCGCTCCGAATTGCGGGTGATTGAAGAGGTCGAAGAACTCCGTCCGGAATTCCAATCCTAATCTGTCATCCGGACCAAACTTCGTGCGTTTGAAGATAGCGAAGTCGAAATTGTCGATTCCGTTCATGCGAAGAGTTGGGTCAACGCGTGCTTCGTCGCCAAAGCCCCAGTCGGCCGGTGCGGTGAAACACGCAGTATTGAACCACTCGTTCAGTCGCCCTTGCAGGCCGCTAGCCGGAGTGTTCTTGTCGCATCCGGGAACCACATTCGGACGCAGTTTTCCGGTTCCCAAGTTGGCGTTAGAGAGTGGGGTGCTTCCGCCGTAGCTGATCTTCAGTGGGAAACCACGCTGGAACGTGGTTACACCGTCGATGCCCCATCCGCCAACCACTTTATCCGTAGCACCGGTGGCGCCGGCGAGGAATCTCTTGCCGTGGCCGAAGGGAAGATCAAGAACGTAGCTAATAACCAATCGTTGCGGAATATCCTGGGACGACAAAGACCGCTCGCCCTTCAGATTATTCCAGTCTTGCACCGATCCAACGCCGCCCGTGTCCGTTTCCAGCCAAGTCGTTAGTGTGTCGGTATTGCTGATTAATTTGGCGTTTGTGTAGGCCGCAAGCAGTGTCCCGCCGCCCTGGAAGCGCTTCGTGACAGTGGCCTGTAACGAGTGATAGGTGCTCTCGCAGCAACCATATCCAGCTAGTGACACGCCCGTGTACTCAGGATACGGGCGCAAATATTGGCCGGCATTGATCGTAGGAGCGACCGAAGGAGAGAGACCGCCGGATGTGATTCCTTGCAGGGTGTTGGGGACTTGGGCAACGAGAGCCGCCTGTTGCGACAAATCCGCGTCTGGTATTTGGTTGATCTGGGTCGCGTACTGTTGAAGATGCACACCATGCGATCCGGCGTAAGCGACGTCGGCGAAGAAACCACCGGGAAGTTGCCGTTGGATATCCAAGTTCCACTGCTCTACATAGCCTTCTTTGGGGTCCGTATAAGCAGCAATCTGATTTAACGATTGTCCTGCCGCGAAGGCAGATGCGTTCACGCCGCGCCCGGGAGGTGTGATGATTCCCCCTGCGCCATAAGGCCCTTGCCCGGGTGTGCAGCTAAACGAGGCAAAGGTCGGTCCGGCCAAAGTGCAACCGCTGAAGTTGACGGTGCTGGCCGGAGTCAAGCCGCCGTTTGTCGAAGGAACGAAGGCTGTAGTTGCTAGGTTGATGATGTCATTGTCTGGATTCGCTCCGAATGACACAAAGTTTGGAATCCAGAAAATGCCATAGCCGCCGCGGATAACTGTTTTTGCGTTAAGGCCATAAGCAAACCCGAGGCGTGGGGAAAATTCCTTCTTGTCCAGAGGCAAGTTGTTCCGTGAAGTGTTCACGCCATTGCCGACCAGAAAAATATCGCCTGGGCAAGGGGACGCCGTCGCGCCCGAACATCCCGTAACGGTAGCGTTCGTGGCTGCTCCATTCCAATAGGTTAGGCGGTCGAAGCGCTCTGACCACGTCCCCTGCAATTCGTAGCGGAGGCCGAGGTTTAAGGTCAATTTGCTGGTTGCGTGGAACGTGTCGTTCACGAATAAGGCGCGGTAGGTCTGTTTGCCCGCGGTCAAAGCCGGAACTTCAGCAACGCCTGACGTCTGGTTTCCTACTGATTGACTTTCGCCTTGGGCTAGCCCGAGCAGTAAATCGGCAATCGGTTCACCGTTTCCTGTGACCGGGGCAGTTGGATTGTTCGTTGTCCATGCGCCATTGAAGCCAAAGAAGCCGCTCGCGATATTCGTTTGCGAATAATTATCGAACCCTTCTTCTAACTGGCCGCCGAACTGAATTGAATGCTTGCCGCGAATCATGGTGACCGACGGGGAGAAGTTGAACTGCGTGTTGAAGTCCTGAATGAAGCTTTGGCCTTGCGAGCAACTTACCAGGGTATCTTCTGAAATACAGGGAGTTGGAGGGGTTCGAGCAACGGAAGGTACGTCCCCGTTGTACGATGCCGGCCAGCCGATTTTCGTTAGATCAAATCCGGAATTGATCGGTGCGCGGGCGTAGATAAAACGGCTTGCACTGAAGTTAAGATCCAAGATAGTTGTGGGCGTTAAGGAGTAGTTGTAGTCGACGACCGCCGCTTTGGTGTGGTAGTCCTCAGCGCAGCGGTCGGCGCAAAGTCCAGTTCCAAAAGGATTTTGTGGCAAATCGAGCAAACCGTTGTAATTGAATCGGCCGAAGATGCGCGACTTGCTGGTGAGATTCTGATCGATACGGAAATCAACCTGATTGGTGTTACCGCCCCCGCTGGTTGCCGCCGTGAAATTATTGACGGTCCCAGTGGTTGTTGGCTGGCCGTATAAAGCTACAAGACTGGGGGTGGCAGGATTGAATGCTATCTCGTTAGACGGGATGACGTTGCCCGCGTAGGGCATCCGATTGCCATTGGTCTGGTTTACGGTATAGGGATCATAGATTTGGTCGATCAACTGGCCGCCCGTACCCGTGTCAGCGCATACGGGGATGCCGGAGCCTTGAGGGTCCACTGCCGTGAATCCCGTCTTGCAAAGTTCCGAGAAATTGCCAGTCTGTTCGAGCTTCGTAGGCACGGTGGTGGTATACACCTGTCCTTGGCGTAACCGGAATTGCTCGAAGCTGAAAAAGAAGAACGTCTTGTCCTTAATCACCGGCCCACCGATATTAAAACCATATTGGTTCTGAACAAACGGTGGCGTGGTGTTGGGCTCTCCAGCGGCCAACTCGGCTTCCTTATCAAAGTAGTTGTTCGAATTCAGTTTCTTGTTGCGCAGGAATTCGTAGGCTTCGCCGTGGAATTTGTTGGTTCCCGATTTCGTGCTCAAGTTAATGATGCCGCCGGAGAACTTGCCCCATTCGGCGCCCAAATCGTTGTACTGAACCTTAAATTCACCGATCGAGTCTTGCGTCGGGATCAGGATCGGCAAGTTGATATAGCCGATGTTCAGCGGCTGACCATCGAGATATTGAGCTCCCTGGTTGCCGAACGATCCGCCAATTTGATAATCACCCCAAGTGAAAGGGTTCTGACCTACGGGAGTTCCGCCTGCGCCGCCCTGTGTGACGACCGAGGGTGCGATAGAAACTAAGTTGAAAATATTGCGTCCGTTAAGAGGCAGTTCGTTTGCCTTCCGTTCTTCTACAACTTGGCCTAGCGACGAAGTCTCAGCCTGAAGCAACGGGGATTCGGCTGTCACTTCCACGCTTTCCGTGACCTGTCCAACGGGCAGGACGGCGTCGATGTGCGTGTCCTGCTGCACTTGCACCACGACGTTCTCGTGGGTGTAGTGCTTGAATCCAGGCTTTTGGATCTCAAGCTTGTAGTTGCCAGGCGTCACGTTCACGAACTGGTACAAGCCCGCGCTCCCGCTCTGCTGGGTACGCTTTTCCTGCGTGCCTACGTTCGTAAGAGTTACTTGAGCGTCGGCGATTGTCGCTCCTGAGGGGTCCGTTACGGTGCCATCGACGGTGCCGAAGGTGCTTTGACCGTAGAGGGAGAGAGACAGCGTGAGAACGAGAAACAAGGAGAACAGCAGCGTCTGCAACTTGGGAGACGGCATTCGAAAATCCTCCGAACTAGTACTTTTTAATGATGAAGGGTAACGGGGGCAGTTTTAATCAGAACAATGCGCACTGTCAAGCAGAATATCGAATTTTTTGCGGTAGGTAATCGTTAAATCTACCGTGAGAGATTCGGCTATGGGAAGTTGTATTTAGGGGTGATTTTCGTATGAGAAGTTGTAGTTATCGCGTCACGCGGATCGAGTTAGTGCGAAGAATTGTTACTCATAGCAGGTGCGAAAATACCGTTTACGTACACGGGGCCAACGAGCCCCAAACGCTGTGTGCCAAGCGCACTCCGGGCAGGATATGCTTAGCGACTTAGGGAATCCTCTGATTGGTGAGATCTTTGCTTCGCATATCTCTGTTGCTGACACTCGCGGTGACGCTCGTAGCCGAGACGCCGCCGGTATTCGAGGTTGTTCAACCCGCCGGTTTGAAATTCACCCTCGAAAATTCGCCCACTCCGCAAAAGCATCTGATCGAGACGATGCCCGGTGGCGTGGCTCTGTTCGACTACAACAACGATGGACTGTTAGACATTTTTTTCGTGAATGGAGGTCGCATTACCAGTCCTTTGCCGGCGCAAGATGACTTTGACCGTCATGATCCGCGTTATTGGAATCGGCTGTTTCGCCAGAACAAAGACGGCAGCTTCACGGATGTCACCGAGCAGGCGGGCCTGGCGCATTCTGGCGATGGAAACTACGGAATGGGCGTCGCCGTGGGCGACTACGACAACGACGGCTATCCCGATCTCTATGTGACGAGCTACGGCAAGAATGTTCTTTATCACAACAACGGCGACGGCACGTTCACTGACGTCACAGCGAAGGCGGGCGTGGCGGGAGGCGGATGGTCGGAGTCGGCCGGATTTTTCGACTACGACAACGACGGGAAACTCGATCTCTTCGTTACCCGCTACATGGAATGGGACACGAAACACAGCAAGGACTGCGGGGGCAATTTTCACACGTATTGTCCTCCGGAAGAATTTCCCGCAACGACCAACATTCTGTATCACAACAACGGCGACGGGACGTTCACCGACGTCAGTCAGCGTTCAGGGATCGCGGCGAAGAAGGGTCGAGCGCTCGGTGTCGGCTTTGCCGACTATGATGGCGATGGCTTCACCGATATATTTGTTTCGAATGACGGCATGCAGCAGTATCTCTACCACAACAACGGAAACGGTACATTTTCAGAAGTCGCGCTGGAGGCGGGCGCAGCGCTCTCCGATAATGGGAGACGCATGTCTGGCATGGGCGTCGTTTTTCAGGATTACGACAACGACGGTCGTCCCGATATTATGGTGACGCTGCTTCCGCGGGAGATCTATAGCGTGTATCACAACGATGGCGGAGGGAATTTCAGCTATCGCAGTCTCGAAACCGGCCTCGGAGTTCTGTCGAGTGGCAGCTCAGGATGGAGCATCGGTTTGGAAGACTTCCAGAACTCCGGCATAAAAGATTTGTTTGTCGCGCAAAGCCACGTTTTAGACAATGTGGGTGCGATCGATCCGTCGCTGCATTACCTTGACGTGCCGTTGCTGGCGGCGAACCGCAATAATCGGTTCGAAAAAATTGATTCCGGTGTGGCGACTGCGGTAGCGGCGCGCGGCGCGGCGTTCGGCGATTTGAATAACGACGGCTGGCAGGATGCGGTAGTGACGGCGCTGGGCGGGCATCCGCAGATCCTCATGAACCGCGGCGGCAAAGCGCATTGGCTGACGATTTCTTTGCGCGGAACGCGAAGCAATCGAGACGGATACGGCGCGCGCGTTCAAGTGAACGGTCAGACACGATTCGCTACGTCAACGGTCGGCTATTGTTCGGCGAGTGATAAACGTCTCCATTTTGGACTGGGAACGGCCGAGAAAGCGAAAGTGGAAGTGGTGTGGCCGTCGGGGATCCACCAGACTCTCGACGATGTGCATGCTGATCAGTTTCTTGAAGTGCGGGAACCGGAGAAGCCGGAGAACAGGCAGCGATGATTTCAGGATTAATGACGTCGGCATTGATTTCCGGATTGATGATACGCATGGTGTTATTCATCACCTTCGCCACTGTAAGCTTGTCGCCCGAAGCTGTGCAGCACATGCAGGCTGGAATTGCCGCCGACAAACAACGTCAATTCGACGTCGCCGTTAGCGAGTTCAAGAAAGTCACAGAATTAGAGCCGAACTTTGCGGATGGTTTCATCAGTCTCGGCCAGGTCTATATGGAGAAGCACGAATTCAGCTCGGCGATGCCGCCCTTGAAACACGCGTTGGGAATCAGCCCGGACTCGGCCCCTGCTCACCAGCTACTGGGGTATGCGCTGCTGATACAGGGCTTCGCATCGCAGGCGATTCCTCATCTAGAAAAAGCGCAAGATAAGACCGCGCTCGGGGTCGCTCAGATTCAGGCGGGGCAACTTTCTGATGCGGTCGTCAATCTGCAAGGGGCTTTGGCTGCGCATCCGAATGATCCCGACGTTTTATTTTATCTTGGCCGTGCCAGCGGGTTGCTCTCGAAACAATCCATCGACACCTTACTGGCGGGTTACCCAGACTCGGCGCGCGCCCACCAGGCGATGGGCGAAAACTATTACGTATTGCGGCAAATGCCCGATGCAGAAAAGGAATATCGCGAAGCATTGCGTTTGCGCCCGGATGTGCCGGAAGTCCACATGGAGCTCGGCGAGGTGTATGCCGGCGCGTTTCAATGGGATAAGGCAGAAGAGGAGTTCCGAGCGCAATCGAAACTCCAGCCCGGCAACGCGGAAGCAGCATATCGCCTCGGGCGAAGCGTTGTTGGAGCAAGGCAAAGGGCACGAGGCGCGCGTTGAACTTCTCCGCTCTGACAAATTATTGCCCGATATGCCCGAAACTCTTTATTCCTTGGGCAAGGCGGCTTCTCTGGACGGGAGATGCGGCCGCTGCCAAGAAAGATTGGACGAAACTTCTTAGCATCGAAAAAGAAAGTCCCACTTGCCGCGCAGGCCCATTTCGGACTCGCAGCTCTCTATCGCAAACAGGGCAAGACGGCGGCTGCGCAACAGGAAATGCAGGAGTTTCAAAAGTTACAGGGTAGTACAACGCCGGGCCAGCCGCCCGCGAAAGCAGTAATCGGAGACTCGGTCAAAAGCCACTTCTCGATTGAGCAATCAGAGCTGAAATTTGATTTCCTGTTCGGGTGACGGCTTAGCTTTTCCAGCGGCCGAGTCGTCGGCCGGCGAAGATGTCTCTGCCACGTCAGGCAGCACCGGGAAGCCCATCTTCCCCAAGTCGCCTTTCAATTGTGCGAACGACTCATACAGAATCCCGTGGATTCCCAACTTACGCGCGGCCTCAATGTTCCTCTCACGGTCGTCGATGAAGAGCGCTTGCTCGGCGGCGACACCCAGGCCATGAAGGGTGTGCTCATAGATGGCGGGCTCCGGCTTGATCAGTCTCACTTCGGCAGAAAGTGCCTTGAAGGCGAAGCGGTCGAGCCAGCGGAAATTCTTCCGAACATATTCCGCCAAGTCGAGGGGCATGTTCGATAGGATCGCGGTCTTCAACCCTGCAGCATAAAGTTGTTCTGTCCACGCGAGCATCCGCGGATCAAGATGGATCCAGATTTCAATCTCAATTTTGCGAAGACTTTCAATCTGCCCTCGATCGAGAGACGTGTTCGTCCGTGCTGCTAGACTGTGCCAATATTCTTCGGCCGTAATATCCCCACGGTCGTAGGGATTGCGGCTGTTTTCCCAAAGTTCGTAGAAACGTTCGTAAGGCACGTTGAACATCTTCGCCATTAGTCCGAACTCTTGCATAGTAGGGCAGCGGGCCAGCACTAGACCGTAATCGAAAATGATCGCTGAGATCTTCAGAGGTTGTTTGCGAGGCTCACGCGGCGCCGTCGATCCATCCATTTTTTAATCTTCTCCTCTTTCGCGATCTCTCGTCCAATGAATTTCTTGTTCGCGTGTGATAACGTGCGTTCGTATGCATTACTTTTTGAGTCACAGTCAGGAGCCCTACTGCCATGTTGCTAGCGCCGCGATTCTTTCGCTCCCTCGTTTCTTTATTTTGCCCGTTCTTCCTATTCTTACTCTCAGCATTGCCCAGTACCGCGGCTGAACTCTCGTCGCGAAATCTCAATTCCGATTGGCAGTTTCGAGCCGTCGCCAGCACCGATCAATACCAGTCGCCATCGCAGCCGCAGGCCGACGTGAAGCAGTGGCATCCGGCTCAGGTTCCGGGCGTCGTGCAAACCGATCTACTGCAGAACCATCTCATCCCTGACCCGTTTGACCGTGACAATGAATTTCGTTTGCAGTGGATTGGCCTGACCGATTGGGAGTATCAGACCGTATTTCAGGTCGATTCGGCGGCGCTTGGTCATGAACATCTCGATCTCGTATTCGATGGTCTCGACACTTTGGCCGACGTCTACCTCAACGATCACGAGATTCTTCATGCCGACAATATGTTTCGCCACTGGCGGATTGTAGCCAAGCCGCTCTTGAAGGCCGGCCCGAATACGCTGCGGATCGTCTTTCATTCCGCCGTCGAGAAGATGATTCCTTATGTGAAAACGCTGCCCTACGTGTTGCCCTCGATCTCCTCGCACAATTACGGAAATGAAGAAGACATTGCGACCGCTCCCTATACGCGCAAGGCGCCCTACAACTATGGCTGGGATTGGGGTCCGCGTTATATGACCGAGGGCATCTGGCAGCCGGTACGTCTAGAGACGTGGGATGGGATGCGTATTGAAAACTTCCATATCCACCAGCAAAAAGTCGGCGCGGATCTGGCGCTGGTTACCGCGGAGCTTGACATCGAAGCCGACAAGCCCACTTCGGCGACTTTGAATCTGACTCACGGCGAACTGTCGGGAGCGCAGACGCCGGACGGCACGCAGACTCTGCAACTCGATGTGGGAATGAATCACGTCTCGTTTCCGATTCGAATTTCGTCACCCAAGCTTTGGTATCCGGTTGGTTACGGAGACCAGAACCGCTACAGTTTTGCCGCGTCGATTCGACTGAACAAGAAAGTCGAAGCCGCGCACGCGGAAGTGAAAACTGGACTCCGTTCCATTGAATTACGCCGCGTTGCCGATCAATGGGGTAAGAGTTTCGAGTTCGTGGTCAACGGAATTCTCGTCTTCGGCAAAGGCGCCGACGTGATCCCGTTCGACAGCTTTCCCAATCGCGTTACTCCCGATATTCATCGCAAGATTCTGCAGGCCGCGCGCGACGCGCACATGAATATGGTCCGGGAGTGGGGCGGGGGCTACTACGAGTCCGATGATTTTTACGATATCTGCGACGAGCTGGGAATCATGGTATGGCAGGAGTTCATGTTCGGCGGCGACATGATTCCGGGTGATGTGGCGTTTCAGGAAAATGTTCGCCAGGAGTCGATCGATCAGATCAAGCGCCTGCGTGATCATCCAAGCATTGTGATCTGGTGTGGCAATAATGAAGTGGAGACCGGATGGCATCACTGGGGCGACCGTCAGGAATTCAAGGAGGCCATCGCGCCTGAGATTCGCGACCGCGTCTGGCAAGACTACATGGTGATGTTCGCCGACATCCTCAAGAGTTCCGTCGCAGAGTACGGCGATCCCACTCCGTACTGGCCCAGTTCACCCAGCGCGAACTTCGAAGAGGTTCCCGACAACCAGCACAACGGGGATATGCATTACTGGGCGGTGTGGCACCAGCAGGCGCCGGCTTCGGATTACACCAAGCAGTTTCCTCGCTTCATGACCGAGTATGGATTCCAATCTTTTCCGGAAATGCGGACGATTAAGACGTTTGCCAATAAGCCGGAAGACTTCGATATCCATTCAACAGTCATGCAGGCGCACCAGAAAAACAAAGGCGGAAACGAACGCATCCTGACCTACATGTTGCGCGAGTATCGCGAGCCCAAAGATTTCGCTTCATTCGTCTACCTGAGCCAGGTGCAGCAGGCGGAGATCATCAAGATTGGCGCCGAACATTTGCGGCGCCAGCGTCCCCGCGTCATGGGATCGCTCTACTGGCAGTTGAATGATTGTTGGCCGGTTGCAAGCTGGGCGAGCATTGACTATTACGGACGTTGGAAGGCGCTGCACTACTATGCGCGGCGCTTTTACGATGACGTTTTGATATCGCCTTTCCTGCACGACGATAAAGTCGATGTGTATGTCGTGTCCGACAAGCTACAGCCTCTGAGCGGGACGGTTCACTCGCGGCTGCTCGATTTTTCGGGAAAAGTGTTGCTCGATCAGACGAAAGAGATTCAAGTGCCGGCGCAATCCAGCGCAATTTATCTCACGTTCGATAAGGAAGTCCTCGCTGCGAAAGGCGATCTTCGCACCAGCTTTCTGGTTGTCGACTTTGTCATGGCAGGAAAGAAAGTCTCTGAAAATCTGATCTTTTTCGACGTGACCCACAACCTGCAATTGCCGGTTGCGCCTAAGATCGAAACCTCTGTCACCCCAGCGGGCAAGGATTACACGATTACCCTGCAGTCCGCGCAACTCGCGCGCAACGTCAACCTCTCTTTTGGAGATCTCGATGTCGACAGCTCTGACAATTATTTCGATCTGATTCCAGGAGAGCCGGTGACGATTACCGTGAAGTCTTCAGCCACAATCGATCAGTTAAAGAGTGCGATGAAAGTGATGTCGCTGACGGAGGCGTTCGCGGCCAACTAGAGCCTGCGTCGTTCAGTCCCACCCAGCGATTGAATTAGCTTCGCTTTCGCAGATCTCTGGCGTTCGACGAAGGCTAGTTTCGTTGGGTGGATTGACGAACCGTGAGTTCGGGGACGATCAGTACTTTCGTCGGCGCGACCTCGCAATCCGACGTGATCTGCTGGATCAACAATTCGGCTGCTTGGTTTCCAATCTTACTTGCCCCCTGATCGATCGTGGTCAGCGGGACGGCCAGCAAATCGGAATAATGAACATTGCCCGCGCCTACGATGGCGATGTCGCCTGGGACGGCCAATCCCGCTTGAAAAATTGCTTTCATAGCTCCAATCGCCACGGGATCGTTGTAACAAAATATACCGTCGGGAATCGGCTTGATCTGCAGCAGGTTCTGCATGGCGCGATAACCCTGATCGCCTTGGTAGCTAGCCTGGACGACGTATCCAGGAGGCGTCACCATGCTGTGCTTTGCAAGTGTTTTGGTATACCCGGCCATTCGAGCGGCAGCAATACCTTCACCTGGGCCTCGCAGGTGCGCGATACGTTTGCATCCTTGGGCAATCAAGTGCTCGGTAGCCAGCTTGCCGATGGTCTCGTTGTCGACGCCGACGAAACTTGCTTTCGCGCCCGCCACGGGACGATCGACCAGCACAAACGGAACCTTGTGTTCTCGTAAATGTTTGAATAGCCCGCAATTGTCCTTCGATTGAGCCGAGGCGAGAATTAGTCCGTCGACGCGTCGCGCGACTAGGGATTCGGCCTCGGTCACTTCCAACTTGGGGTCCTCCTCGAAGTAAGAAATAATCACATGGTAGCCGTGGGGGCGAACGCTTTCAGAGACCGCCTTGGCGATCTCCGCGAAGAAAGCATGTCGAATATCAGGCAGCAGCAATCCGATCGTGAACGTGCGTCCGGTGACGAGGGAGCGCGCGATCCAATTCGTGCGGTAGTTGAGTTCTTTCGCACGCTGCAAAACGCGCTTGCGAGTGGCCGCGCTGATGTTGCCCTGATTGCGCAGAACTTTGGACACCGTAACCACGGAGAGATCCAAGTCCTTGGCGATGTCAGACATCGTTACGGCCATATGCGGCGAGCATACCACGCGACGGCAATCAAGCAGGAACTCTCATCCAAGCTGCGCCTGGGGTGGCCGGTTGGAATTGATCTGGATAATCGGCCATGGGTCGTTCTCTCCCGAGTCTTAAGAACGGAGGCAGATTGTCTGGGAGCGATGACGAGACGCATTATTTTTGCGGAGCTGGTTGGGGTGAATAGGACGCTTCGCCAGCGTGAACAGGCGTTTTCGCGAACCGCTTCGCGTTCCAAGGATGCTCGGGATGCACGACTTCCCCAGCATGACCTAAGAACGCTCCACCGGAGCCCGTGATGTCGACTGCCTGCGATGTGCCGTCGATTCTCGCCCCGTCAACGGTTCCGGTGAAGCGGGTGATGAAAGGATGAGACCCCGCGAACTGAACGTCAAAAGTTACTCGATTTCCTTCGACTGTTCCGGACAAAGTGGATCGTCCGTGTAGATCTTCGAAGGTTCCTGACAGTTTTGAACCGTCCTGCTGCAGATGGAGCGTGCCTGAGTCGGTGCCCAAGCGAACTTCCCACGAGATCTGCCAGTCTCCCGCGGCGTCGGCGGGACGAACGGACGCAGTTTTCTCGGAAATTGTGTTGTTTTGGGAGGGCGGCTGCGACTGTTCCGCCGCGAGAGCTGCAGTGAAGAAAAAACTACTGAGCCAGAAAACGATACAGACGGGGAATAGAGAACGACACATCAGAGACTGACTCCTGTTTCGACTCGAGTCGAGTCGTGAATTGAATTCTCAGCCGGGCCAGAGCCCGATGCTCCAACCCAGCCGAGAGAGTCTCTTACATCCTTACCGAACTACTTCTGCGCAACTTTGACGTTGTCTCCGCCAAAGTTGAAGGCGTCGAACAAGTCATCAAGCGCGGGGCTATTGGTCGGCACGTAAACGTTCGATCCGACAACCGGGTTGGGGAAGTTGTCACGTGAGGTTGCCGTGATGGTCGGCAAGCTCCAGTTACGCTCGATGAATTTAATGATGGAAACGTGGTCAGCGTAGCTGTGGTTGATCACGCCTCCGGTGGAGTAAGGGGAAACGATGAGCAACGGAATACGGGTGCCGTCGCCGAAGAAGTCAACTGGCTGTACGTAGCCAGAGTCGTAGTAGCCGCCGCCTTCGTCGAAGGTAACGAAGATGGCAGTGCTGGCCCAGAGTGTTGGGTTGGCCTGGACCTGATTGACGATCCGGTTAACAAAACCTTCGAACAAATCAAGCTTCGAAGAGGCCGGGTGACCATCGAGGAATCCGTCTGGCTTCACGATCGAAACCGCCGGCAGCACGCCATTTTGGATGTCCTCATACAGGTTGGTGGTGTCCTGAATGTGGGCTTCGCGCTGCACCGGGTTGGTCATGATGTCCGTCGCGTATTGGAATGGGTTGCAGATGTTGCAATAACGGTCGTAGGGATTCGCTCCCGTCGGGTCGGAGGTGTACAGATCCCATCCAGCTCCGAAGTAGGTGTAGGAAAGACCGGCAGTGTTCAGCACATCGCCGATGTGGGGCTGCGCCGAGGGTGGGATCGAGAACTGTGTGTACTGGCTGTCCAGCGTGCCGTCGCCGACGTATCCAGGGTTGTAGTTGTTGAGCAGGTAGTAGGCGCCAGTTGCACAACGAGGGTTGATGGGGGTGCTGAGCGATGAAAGATAATTCTCGACAGCGACTACTCCAGGCTGGGTTGGATCGGAACAGTTGCTATAGCTTCCACCGGAATAACCGTCCTGGTCGTACCAGTTATTCGTGCCCGGCTGCGGGTTCGGATTTTCAATCTGATTAGTTGGCGGAGTCGCGATGTTTCCGTGGCCATCGCTGTAATACATTCCGTCGGCATAGCCAAACATGATGTGATTCGCACCCGTGCCACCCATTACGGACTGGTGCATGTTGTCGCTCAGGGTGTAGTTGTCGGCGAGGAACTTCATGTACGGAGCGTCGCCACCCTGAATGTCATAAATTCCGAGAGCGGTCGAACCTTCGCCCGTGGTCTCGTTCGTAAAGGGATTCGGCTGGGGATTCCCGTTGCTGCCCGCTCCGATGGTGACTTCGGTCCAGGCAAACAGATCGGCAAGGCAACCGCTGGGGTTGTTTGCCGATGCGGTCGTTGCCGAGCAATCTTCCTGCTGCCACATCTGATAGAAGCGGTGCACCGGACTCGCGGCGTAGGCGTCGTATTTCACGCCAGGTGTGAGGCGAAAGACGCCGCTGGCAAGATCATTCACGTTCTTGATGCGCGTATCAGGAACCCCGTGGGCGAGTCCCGTGGCGCCAGTCGTCAGATACTTGTAATACTTGCCGAAAAGATCGGGTTCGACAAGTTTGGCGAGAGCCAGTGTCTCAAACGGAGCCGGATTCGAGTCACTGGGCGCGGTCGCGCCCCCAGCGAGGGCTGGCGGGAGAGGAGCATAGACCACTTTGCTCCCTGGGCTGATTGAAAAGGTTGTTTCATCGAGCGCGCTATTTTGCGTGGTGAGCGCGAAATTGGGCCCGGGTTTTCCCGTCTTCGTGACGATGCCTTTGGAGAGCAGATTGGAGACCGTCTGTCCGGCTGCGGGCACATAAGTTGCGTAGACGTGATCGAAGCTGCGGTTTTCTCCGATGATCACGATGACGTGCTGAATCGGAGTTGTCGCGGTAGCGGTCTTATGCTCCTGAGCGGCCGCTGTTGCCGGCGCCCCCATGTTGACGATCAGAGCCAAGAGGCTGGCGCCAACGGTGACGTGCTGCCTGACTTGCGTCAGAACGTTCGACGAAGACATGAATTTCCTCCTAAATTGTGGAAGCTTTAGCCAAGTTGCGGAAGTTACTGACCCCAACGAAAGACTGAAAGTGAATTTAGGGAGTGAAAGTTAAGGGCGAGTGACACGAAGATGAACCTGCGATAAAAAGCCTACTATCCCGAGTCAGAGATGAGAGAAGAGGTGGTGAAGAGCTTGGGAACTTTTATTGGAACTCTAGCATGACTATTTCGGGGTTCGAACCTAGGCGGAGCGGTGGACCCCAGGTTCCAGCGCCGCTGGAAGTGAATACCTGCATCCCGCCGATCCGGCTCAAGCCGTAGACGAACTGGCGATACATCCTCCGGGCAAACCAGCTCCACGGAATGAACTGACCGAGATGAGTGTGTCCAGATAGCTGGAGAGAAATGCCGGCGGCCTCGGCGACTTCAGGTCGGTCCGGCGCATGGGTTAATAAGATGCTCGCGCGGTCTCGATCCAGACGCGCGCCCTGAAGCACCGAGGCAAGGTGGCTATCCTGCGTGGCATTGCGATAGGGTACACCGATTATCTGCAGACCATCGACTTCCACTTTTTCGTTGCTGAGGACGCGAACACCAGCGGCGGTGATCGCGTTCAGATACTTGCTGTCATCTCCAAATTGCTCGTGGTTCCCGGCCACAAAATAGACGCCGTGCGGCGCTTTCAGTTTGTTCAAGGGTTCGGCGGCGCGGCCGGCGTCGATAGCGGTACCGTCGTACAAATCTCCGGCAATAAAGATTGCGTCGGGCGCTTCGCTCAAAATCTTGCGGACCATACGGCGCAGGAAGTTTCCGTTTCGAACGGGGCCGAGGTGTACGTCGCTGATTAATGCGGCTTTGCGGCCACGCCACGACTCGGGCAGATTTGCCAATTGCACGGTCGCACGCGTGACCCGAGTCCAACTGGCGTTAAACACTCCGTACAGTCCCGCTGCTACTGCTGCTGCGTAAAGCCATTCGACTGTGCGATGAAAATTGGTTGGGACGCCAGCCACCTGGGCGACACCGAAAATGATCCAGGACAAAATGGCTGCGATGAAGAGAAAGCTGAGAAGGCCGACCCAAACCGCTGCGATCTTATAGATCGTCCGCACGGCGGCGTTCGTGTAGCGAAAGGCAAGCAAGGAAGCAGCGACAAAGCTAACCGACAACACACCGAGCGTCAGCCCAAGCCAAGGCGACGAATGAGTCGGGCTACCGAGAGGCGAAAATCTCCAGGTGGCGTAAAGAAAAAAATGGCCTAAGAAAAGGACAGTTTGAATGGTAAGGATGAAACCAGTTAAACGTCTTCTTGCGGGCATGTCAGATTAGATTCGCCTCGAGGCGGTTCGGATGGTTCCTAATTTTAAGTGCTGTTTTGGCCTGTTAAATCGCTCTTTTTACATCGTTTTTGTGGTTCGTACATCTTAAGTTAGCGGAGAGGTGCGAGATCGATGGCACGTGTATTCATAACAGGGTCTTCCGACGGGCTTGGCCGGATGGCGGCCGAGTTACTGATTGAACAAGGGCACAAGGTTGTACTCCACGCTCGCAACGAACAGCGAGGCCGGGAAACGATGGCGGCCGTTCCTGGGGCAGAAACCGTTGTTATTGGCGATCTAACAAGTATCGCTCAGACGCGCGGAGTCGCTGAGCAAGTCAATAAATTGGGTTCATTCGAGGCGGTGATACACAATGCAGGGATCGGGTATCGGGAACCGCGACGCATTGCGACCGAGGATGGCCTCCCTCATCTTTTTTCGGTGAATACGCTGGCGCCGTACATTCTGACGGCGCTGATTGACTGGCCAAAGCGGCTCGTTTACCTGAGCTCGGGTCTGCATCGCAACGGAGATCCGAGTTTGAAGGATCTGACATGGGAAACCCGTCCGTGGCAGGGCCAGCAGGCCTATTCCGACACTAAGTTGCATGACGTGTTGCTGGCTTTTGCAATCGCGCGGCGCTGGCCGAATGTTCTCTCCAACGCACTAGAGCCGGGATGGGTAGCGACCAAGATGGGCGGTCCAGGAGCCACAGACAACCTGGACGCCGGGCATCGAACGCAGGTCTGGCTCGCGGTCAGCGATGATAAGGCAGCCACTGTTACCGGCGAGTACTTCTATCATATGAGGCTGCGCGCGCCAATCCCGGCGACTCGCGAAGTTGACTTGCAGGAGAAACTAATCGAGGCTTGCCGAGGATTCTCAGGAGTGAGCTTGCCATAATTCCGGCACCGTGGATTCATTCAGTGGGTCTTAGAAAACATCAATAACAAAATAGGAGACGATACCTGTTTGTGCCTCTACAATGTCGGGTTACTGAATCGCCCCTGTACGTAGGAGTCCAAATTGGACCTCGTATTCGTACTGCTTGGATTGGTCATCGTTGCGACGCCGCTTTTGACAGTCTTCGTCTTCGTGAGGCAGCAAAGATTCGACAGGGAGCTTCGTGAGCTAAGCGAATCGAGCGAGCAACAGAACGATTCGCTGCATCGAGAATTGGTGCAACTCCGGCGGCAGGTGGAGAATCTTACACGCACTGCCGCGCCAGGCGCCGCGACTCACGAATCTGCGGTACTCCACAGACCTTCTGTAGCGTCGATGAAAGCGGAAAGCCCGGTCGTTCCCGTCACGACCGTCGCCGACCCGACTCCGCATCCGGTGCCCCTCGAACCTCCCAAGGTCCAGCAGCCAGCAGTTGTCGATAAGAGAATTCAGCCTGCGTTCTGTGCCTGGTGCGGGACCGTTCACGCGGGAGGAGTCAGTCAGTGTCCGAAGCCGGTTGCCCCGGCAGCCAAGGGCCTACCCCCCGAACTTGGCCTATCGGAGAAACCGCCGGCCGGTGTCATCCCGACCGAAAAGCCCGCCGATGAACGTCCCCCGGCTGCAAAGCAAGACCAAACGCCGGTTTCCGAGGTCCCGTCCGACGGGCCAACATCGGCGCCGGAAATTCCGCCACAATCGCCACGACCTGCAGCGCCGGTTCCACCAACGAGGCAACCGATATCACCAACACCTCCGAGAATCGAGACACCAAATACCCCACCGCCACCTCAGGCGATACGACCGCCAGCGGATGCTCGCGTCGTTGAGCCGCCCCAGTTTGCGCCGTTGCGATCGAGCACGCCGAGGCCGACGGCGCAGCAGCGCATGAAGTCGGTGTTCGCGCTGGAAGAAACACTAGGCACGAACTGGCTCAACAAACTGGGCATCATCATCCTCGTACTCGGGGTGGCTCTTTTCGGTATTTACGAATTGGGGCAGCTCGGTCCCGCGGGGAAGGTCGGGCTCTCTTTTGTAGTCTCAGTTGCGCTTCTCACCGGAGGAATACTTCTGGAGAAGCGAGAGCGTTACCGCGTGCTCGGTCGCACGCTGATAGGCGGCGGATGGGCGCTCCTATTCTTTACCACATACGCCTTGAATCACGTGCAAGCGATGCAGGTGCTCGATTCCGAGACGACCGATCTGATCTTGATGCTCGCCGCGGCCCTTGGCATGGCCGCTCACACGTTGCGCTATCGGTCGCAACTGGTTACCGGGCTCTCGTTTCTGCTGGCATACGGCACGGTCTCACTGAGCCACGACAACGTATATAGCCTTGCCTCCGGCGTGATTCTCGCACTGGGGCTGGTCAGCATTGTCATCAAGATGGATTGGTTTGAGCTCGAAGTGTTCGGCATTCTCTCGAGCTATCTCAATCATTTGTACTGGTTGTACAAGCTGCTCGGAGCCGATGGCGCGCAGGGCCGTGCATTTCCGGAGTACCACGCCAGCACCGCCCTGCTGTTGTTTTACTGGCTGATCTATCGCTTTTCGTATGTGGTCCGAAAGACGAAATCGCCGTTGCAGGAGCATGTGTCGACCGCCGCTGCGCTGCTCAACACGCTGCTGCTGATGCGACTGATGAAGTTCCAGTCAGTGCATCCGGAACTCGCTTTCGTGGCTCTCTTGGCGATCGGCGCCGTGGAGTTTGCTTGTGGACAACTCCCGATCACGAAGCGTCGGCGAGAAGCTTTTATCGTCTTGAGCGTTCTGGGAGCGGCGCTGATGATCGCCGCGGTTCCGTTCCGCTATTCCGGCAACAATGTCGCCATCCTGTGGCTGATCGGCGGGGAAGCCTTGCTGGTTGCGGGCGTAGCGGTAAACGAAAAAGTTTTCCGGCGATTGGGGTTGCTCACCGGCGTCTTGGTGGGCATGCACCTCGTCGGCATCGACTTCGCGAAGCTGATGGATTTCCGGAACTCCAGCGAAGAACTGGTACTGACCGCGGGAGCGATGTTCTCGCTATGCGCCGTCGTTTTTTATCTGAATACGCTTGTGGTGGGAAGGCGCTGGGAGCAAGCGTTCAAGGAGATGATCGAGGCCGAATTAATCTCCGTGCACTCTTACATCGGAGCCTTCGCCGCCGGGTGCGCAGCGTGGGCGTTGTGCGCGCATGATTGGACGGCGCTTGCTTTCGCGGGCATTATGCTGACGCTGGCCGCGCTGGCATCGAAGCTCAAGGTAAAGTCGGGGCACTTGCAGGTTCAGTATGGTGCGCTCGCGGTGTTGACCCTGTATCGCGTCGTCGTGGTCAACTTGCACACCGAGCTTCAGCAGTACACGCACGTCCGAATGCGCCTACTGACGCTTCCGTTGATTGCGGCTGCGTTCTACGTCACCGCCAAATTGGCCGCACTGCGCGACGATTCGAATCAGCGAGTGCTTCGCGGCGTGTTTGCTTTTGCCGGCACTACATTGGTCATAGCTCTGGGGTATTACGAAGTTCCCGAACTTTGGCAACCGCTGGCGGCGATTGCGTTTGCCGTCGCACTGGTGGAAGTCGGACAAAGGATTCGATATCCGGTTCTGGTCTGGCACGCGCACCTGTTAACGGCTCTCGCGGTGGCGGCAGCTCTGACTGCGGATTCATCTGGAGTTCAGCGCTGGCACAATATTCCTCTCCACGCATTTGGGGCGCTGCCTGTGATAGCCGGAGCGTATTGGATTGCAAGGCGCATCCGTCTGGAGAATACGAGCCATGTTGAGTTCGGCCGCATCGCCTACAGTTGGGGCGCGGCCGGTGTGATGGTTTGGGTGCTGAACGAAGCGGTGCCCCTTGCGTGGATTGCGGTCTCCTGGATCGCCTTTGCGGTTGCTCTCGCGGTGTGCCTGCGCTGGATACGCTTCAAGCATCTCGCATGGCAGGCCAACGTGGTGGCCGCGCTCACGCTGATACGCGTCTATACCTATAACTTCACGCTGGCACAACCGCATTGGCACGGCGTCTCTGTGCGCCTGGTGACCGTTACGCTTGTGGCGGCCGGACTCTACTTTCTATCGCGCAAGGCGACGTTTGCCGAGTCAAATTCCAGTCGTCCCATCGTCTACCTGCACACATTCGCCGCGACAGGATTGTTGGCTTTGCTCGCATGGCATGAAGCTCCGGGCGGATGGCTCGCTGCAGTGTGGGCCGATTTTTGCGCTCGTACTGGCGCTAATCGATCTCCGGTTTCAACTCGACGATCTGCGCTGGCAAGCCCATGCTCTGGCGGCGATGGCTGTGGCCCGCAGCGTGATGGTGAATTTGTATCTGACTGACACCTGGCACGGCATCAGCGTGCGGCTACTGTCCGTGGCAATTGTCGCACTTGTTCTCTACGTGCTCTCGCGCATCATTCGCATGCCCGCGAAGTGGCGGGACTCGCGAATTTCACCACATTTATTCGTGGGCGGCATCGGCACTGGTGGCGATGCTGCTCTGGTACGAGTTGACGCCCATGAGTATCGCCGTGGGATGGGGTGTCTTTGGATTAGTTCTTTTTGAATACGGTCTGTTCCGAAAAATCCGGCAGTTTCGATTTCAGGCGTATACGGCTCTCGCAGCGGCGTTTGGACGCATCTTTTTTGCGAACCTAACTGCTGGCGTTCCGGGCGAACTGCTTGGGACGCGCCTTTACACAGTGCTGCCGTTGTCGCTGATTTTCTTTTTCGTGTACGCGCAATTGCAGCCGACGGAACAAACAGTCAAGGACGACCGGCGGCTCTATTTTGATGTGCTGCTCGGGTATATCGGCACGGGAAGTATTGTGGCGTTCCTGTATTTTCAATATCCGAATGACTGGCTCGTCACAGCGTGGGCCTTGGTCGTCTTCGCGCTGCTGGGAATTGCGCTTCTCTTGAAACAGTCACTTTTTCTTTATCAAGGGTTGCTCCTGACCGTCGGCGCTTGCCTGCGTGGCATTTTGCACAATCTGTTCGGAGCAAGCTATTTCAGCGGACGAGATTGGACGGGACGATATCTTGTCCTCGGTTCGGCAGTTGTCGTGTTGCTGGCCTGCTTGCCGTTTGCGTTCCGTTTGCGCGAGCGCTACAAGAGTCAACCGCTGTTGCTCGGCTGGCTCGGCGCAGTTGTGCGACGTCCTGAGCAATTGATGTTCTTTGCGCCCGTTGTTTTGTTAACTCTGATGCTTGCCCTCAAAATGCGGGCTGGCATGGTCACGGTGGCCTGGGGCATCGAGGGAGTACTGATCGTGCTGCTGGCTTTAGCAGTAGGCGAGCGCAGCTATCGATTGACTGGCATGGTCTTGCTCCTGGCGTGCGTCGCGAAGGTTCTGGTGAGAGATGCGTGGGGACTGGCCCCGCGTGATCGTTACATCACGTTCATCATCCTCGGGGCGGCGTTGTTGCTGGTATCGTTCCTCTATACAAAGTATCGCGAAGCGATCCGGCAATTCCTATGAAGCGGGCGGCGGCGTTTCTGATCGTGTTGTTGGTTGGAGTGGCGGCGCTTTATTTCAGCGAAAGCCGGCACGAATCTACCCCGGTTTCCGCCAACGCCGTTGTCGCCATTGCGGCTGACGCGCAGCGAGACTTGAGCCGCGCGCCCATGCGGTTGACGCGGCTCTCCGATGACGAGGAAATTCGAATTGGGAACGAGTTGGCCGCGCAGTATACGCGCACCACGCCCGCGTTCACCGCGGAAGAGCAAGGGCTTGAGAATTACATACGACGTATTGGAGCGCCCGTTACCTTGCAAGCGCACCGGCGCCTGCCCTATTCGTTTCACCTGCTTCCGAATCGGGCGATGATGAACGCCTTTTCTCTTCCCGGCGGTTTCGTTTTTGTCGGAGAAGGTCTGCTTGATGTGATGACGAGTGAAGACCAACTGGCGTTCATTCTGGGACACGAGGTAGAGCACATCGACCACTATCATTGCGCCGAGCGGGTCCAGATCGAAGCGCGCCTGAGAAATCTGAATCTGGATATTCTTGGCGTGCTGGTACAGATCCCTTTGCAGGTCTGGGAGGCGGGCTATAACAAAGATGAAGAATTCGAAGCCGACCGTGAAGGTGTTCGACTGGCCGTTCTCAGCGGATTCTCGCCCTACGGCGCGGTGAGTATGTTCGAAATCTTTGGCAAACTGCACCGCGAGTACATCATTCACGCCCAGAGTCCGGAGCAGGAACTCTCGGAGCTGGCGATTCAAAGTTTGGCAGGGTACTTCCGCTCGCATCCGCAGACTTCCGAGCGACTCGCGCAGATCAACGCCCTCATTGCGCAAGAGGGATGGCAGGATAGGAAGACGGAAAAGCCCTTTCGTGTGGAGTACGAAGTGCACAACGGGAAATTCGTGAAGTAACGGATTTCTGCTGTTGGAGCGCTCTTTCGGTGAGAGCGAGCGCTAGTTTGCGCTCTTGACAGAACCCGACAATTCCAGTTCGACGTCGACCACGGGCTTCACTTTCAGCAGGAAGTTGCTGGGATCTTTAATGCCCCAACGAATGTAGGGAACTTGAAATTTGCCGGTTCCGGTCCAGTGATCTCCCGACAAGTTGGCATGAACTTCTGCGGTAAGGGCGTGGTCTACACCGTGAATAGAAAACACGCCGCTGAGGTTCACGTCCGAAGTTCCAGACCTGACGACGCTACCTTCCACCTGTTGTGGGCGGAAGACGACTTCCGGATATTTTGCAGTTTCCAGAATTTCTTTGTGCATGCGCTTATCGCGAGAGGCGTTTCCACTTTCGCCGCTGGGCGCGTAGACGACGATTTCACCGCTCGCTTTACCGGTCTTTGGATCGAAATGAAGAGTGCCGCTTTTCAGCGCAAACGTTCCGTGAACCGTGTGCAGCGTTGTGTCCAGAATCCAGCGGACCTTCGATGGGGCGGGATCGATCGTTAAGACCACCTCCGATGTGGCCGCCGGCGCAACTTGTTGCTGAGCCACTGCAACGGAGGGAATTAGCGCCACGCAAAACGCGAGGGCAGCAACGGAAACAGATCGAATTTTCAAGAGTGTCATTGCGTTCATGGGGTCAATTTTGAACATTGTGTTCTTGGGATTCGTATCGGGAAATCCGCGGTCAGATTTTGACGGCTCGGCGAACCATTCCTAACGCCTCTGTCCAAAAAGCGGGTGACGTCTGCGCCATTTGCAATCACGTCGCGGATCGATTCTACGAATTCATCGAGCTGATCCTCCCGGACCATCAAAGGAGGCGCGGCTTTGAGGACCATGAAATTATTGCCGCAGATCTGCGTGAGGATGTTCTTTTCACGAAACATTCGCATGACTACGATTTGTCCGAACATGGCGGGGTGAATCTTGTTGAACGCTTCGTAGAGAGCGCGAAACGCCAGCTTTTTCGGCGGAACGAATTCAATCCCGCTGAGCAGGCCCATGCCGCGCACCTCTTTCACCATATCGAAGTTGGCAAGTGCCTGGCGCAGCTTGTTGCGGAATTCCTCTCCTAAACGCAAAGCACGGGGACCAAGCGCTTCGCTCTCCAAAACGTCCAGAGTCGCAAGCCCGGCGCGCATCGAGAGGCTGTTCTCGCTGAAAGTCGAGGTATGGACGATCGCACGTTTCAGCGAGGAATAAACGCTGTCGTAGACCTTGTCGGTCATCAGGACTGCGCAGACGGGCATCAGGCCGCCGCTGAGCGCCTTCGCCAGAATTACCATGTCGGCTTGGACTTCGAATTGATGAGCGGCCAAAAATGTGCCGGTGCGGTACATTCCGGTCTGTACTTCATCGAGGACGAACAAGGTTCCGGTTCGACGGCAAGCTTCTTGCGCTTGCTGCAGGTAGGCTTGCGTCGGCACCCGAATTCCGGCCTCCGCCTGTAATGGTTCGACGATGAAAGCGGCGTGTTTTTTGGTCGCTAGGGCTGTCTCTAATTCAGATAAATCGCCGAAGGAAACACCGGCGGTATCGGGCAGCAAAGGACCGAAGCCTTCACGCCAGAAGGCATCGTTCATGAGCGAAAGAGCGCCGGCGGTGAGCCCGTGAAAACTGCTCTTCGCATAGATAATGCCGGCCCGGCCAGTCGTTGCCCGCGCAAACTTGATGGCCGCCTCCACCCCCTCGCTGCCGCTACTGCCAAAGTAAACTTTTTCCAAACCGCTGCCCGCCAATTCGCAAAGGCGGCGCGCCAAGTCGCCGGCGATTTCCGGCACGTGGCTTTGCAGCATGGCCGGTCCGCACCTGTCCATTTCATCTTTCAAGGCCTGGATGACGTGGGGGTGGTTGTGCCCCACATTGTGCACGCAATAGCCCGAGAGGAAATCCAGAATCCGTCGACCGTCTTTGGTAAACAACTCTGTGCCCAGGCAGCGCTCGTATTCAACGTTCATGCCGAGTAGGTTGAGCAGCGTCACCCATTGCGGGTTGACGTAGGCCTCGTAATTGGCGCTAGAGGAGAGTTTGGTCGTGGAAACAGGCGAAACAGTCGTTGACATGTTGTTCAAGTTGGGATGCGCTGCCTCTAACGATGGATGTCCTTCATTGTCACGCAGAATTCACATTCGGCAGGTGGCGGAGGTCGCGAGGGGACTCTAGAATGGTAGTACTTGCACACGAAAGGCAGGATTTCATGACTCCCCCAGCCGCGACCTCGCCCGCCCCCACAAACTTGAATCACGGTATCGAAAGCCAGCCCCTTTCCGCGGAAGAACTGCGCAAGATCAACGCCTACTGGCGGGCGGCCAACTATCTTTCCGTTGGGCAAATCTACCTGTTTGCCAATCCGCTTCTAAAAGAGCCGCTGAAACTCGAGCACATTAAACCGCGCCTGCTGGGACACTTCGGCACCACGCCGGGTCTGAACTTTGTTTATGCGCACTTCAACCGGCTGATCAAGAAGTACGATCTGAACGCCATCTACGTGGCCGGCCCCGGCCACGGTGGTCCTGGCATCGTGGCAAATACGTATCTGGAAGGCTCGTATACCGAGTTTTATCCGAATATCACGCAGAACGAAGAGGGCTTGCAGCGGCTATTCAAGCAGTTTTCTTTTCCGGGAGGAATTCCCAGTCACGACGCTCCGGAAACACCCGGCTCCATTCACGAGGGTGGTGAACTCGGATATTCGATCATGCATTCCTGTGGCGCGGTGTTCGACAATCCGGATCTGCTGGTCTGTTGCGTTGTAGGAGACGGCGAAGCGGAAACGGGGCCGCTGGCGACGAGTTGGCATGGCAACAAGTTTCTGAATCCGGCGCGCGATGGGGCAGTTCTACCCATCCTCCATCTTAACGGCTACAAAATCGCCAATCCCACTGTATTGGCTCGTATGAGTGATGAGGAATTGATCCAGCTCTTTACCGGATACGGATGGAAGCCGTATTTCGTCGAGGGGCACGAGCCTGAGCCGATGCACCAACTTATGGCCGGAACCCTCGACACCATCATCGGCGAGATTCGAGCTATCCAAGACAAGGCTCGCAAGGGAGGCGATGCAAGCCTGCCCGCATGGCCAATGATCATCATGCGCAGTCCCAAGGGCTGGACTGGTCCGAAAGTGGTTGATGGAAAACAGATCGAAGGAACGTGGCGTGCGCACCAGGTCCCCGTCACCGATATGCAGACGAAGCCTGAGCATATCAAGATTCTCGAAGACTGGATGAAGAGCTACCGTCCCGAAGAGCTATTCGACGAAAACGGAAAATTTATCGCGGAACTGGCGGAGCTTGCTCCCAAAGGCGATCGCAGGATGGGGGCGAACCCACACGCCAACGGCGGTTTGCTGTTGCGCGACTTGGTGATGCCAGATTTTCGCAGATATGCGGTTGCTGTCCCAAAACCGGGAACGGAGAAT
Organism: uncultured Acidobacteriaceae bacterium; assembly: GCA_963846085.1. Lineage (GTDB taxonomy): Bacteria > Acidobacteriota > Terriglobia > Terriglobales > Acidobacteriaceae > Acidiflorens. The sequence continues at coordinate 1,278,680 of CAWJUN010000002.1, forward strand.
GCCGAAGCGACGCGCGTACTCGGTGGATTCTTGCGCGACGTCATGAAGTGCAACCAAGACTCGAAGAACTTCCGCGTCTTCGGTCCGGACGAAACCGCGTCGAATCGCCTGGAGGCTCTCTACGAAGCGACCGGCAAAGAGTGGATGGAGACGATGCTTCCCGTGGACGAGAATCTGGCGCGAGACGGCCGCGTGCTCGAGATGTTGAGCGAGCACATGTGTCAGGGATGGCTCGAAGGCTATTTGCTCACTGGGCGTCACGGTTTCTTTTCGTGCTATGAAGCTTTCATCCACATCATCGATTCGATGTTCAACCAGCATGCGAAATGGCTGAAGGTGACGAAGAAGATCGAGTGGCGGCGTCCGATCGCGTCGCTGAATTACTTGCTGACTTCGCACGTCTGGCGCCAGGATCACAACGGATTCACGCATCAGGATCCGGGCTTCATCGACCACGTGGTGAACAAGAAAGCGGACATTGTCCGCGTTTATCTTCCTCCGGACGCGAATTGCTTGCTTTCTGTTGCCGATCATTGCTTGCGGAGCCGTCACTACGTGAACGTGATTGTCGCCGGCAAGCAACCTGCCTTGCAGTATCTCGACATGGAATCTGCCATAGAACATTGCAGCAATGGAATCGGGATCTGGGAATGGGCGAGTACCGACAAAGGATTGGAGCCCGACGTGGTAATGGCCTGCGCCGGAGACGTGCCGACGCTGGAAACATTGGCGGCCGTCGATCTCCTGCGGCAGCATTTTCCTGATATAAGAATTCGTGTCGTGAACGTGGTTGATCTCATGACTATTGAGCCCTCGACCGAGCACCCGCACGGCCTCTCAGACATGGATTTCGATTCAATCTTTACCGTCGATAAGCCGGTAATTTTCGCCTATCACGGCTATCCATGGCTGATTCACCGCCTGACCTACCGGCGGCACAATCATGACAATATGCATGTGCGCGGGTATAAAGAAGAGGGCACAACCACCACGCCATTCGACATGACGGTGCTGAATGATCTGGACCGTTTCCACTTAGCGGGAGACGTCGTCGATCGTGTTCCGCGGTTGCAGAAGACCGGCGCTCATTTCAAACAAGTCCTGCGTAATAAATTAGTAGAGCATCGCCTGTATATTCGCGAGCACGGAGACGACTTGCCGGAGATTCGCGACTGGACGTGGCCGTACTAAAGGGCATTCTGCCTTTGCTTTCCAACCAATGAAAGTTCTAGTTCTCAACTCCGGATCCAGCAGCCAGAAGAGTTGTCTCTACGAAATCGGAGACACGCTTCCGGAAGTTCCACCACCTTGTCTTTGGGAGGGCAAGGTCGAGTGGGTGGATGACGAGACGCGTTATTCCGTCAAGAATTCTGATGGAGTCTCGCTCAAGGATCGTATGCCAACTGCTTCGCGAGGCGAAGCTATCCAGCATTTGATCCACACCTTGTGGAGCGGTAAGGCGCGTGCGATTTCCAACCTTTCCGAGATCGCCGTCGTCGGGCACCGTGTGGTACATGGTGGTCCGCGTCATTTCGAACCGGCGATCGTCACCGCTGAGGTCAAATCTGCGATTGCCGATGTTTCCGCTTTTGCACCGCTGCACAATCGTGCCGAGCTTGAGGGCATGCAGATTGTCGAGAAACTCCTGGGCACTGTGCCCCAAGTCGCAGTCTTCGACACTGGCTTCCATCGGCACATGCCTTTGTCAGCTTCGACCTATCCCGGCCCCTATGAATGGTTCGAGCAGGGAATTCACCGCTACGGATTTCACGGAATCAATCATCAATATTGTGCGGAGCGTGCGGCGCAACTGCTGGGCAGGGAACTGAACACTCTCAAACTCGTTAGCTGTCATTTGGGCAATGGATGCTCTTTGGCCGCGATCCGCGACGGCGAGAGTATCGATACCACGATGGGTTTTACGCCGCTCGAAGGCCTGATGATGGGCACGCGCTCGGGCACGGTCGACCCGGGCATTCTCACCTACCTGATGCGCCACAAGAAAATGTCAGGTCAGCAGATTGACGAACTTTTGAACAAGCAGTCGGGATTGCTGGGCATCTCGGGATTTTCCGGTGACATGCGCGAAATACAGGCGGCCGCGAAGGATGACAAGAATGCTGAAAAAAAGAAACGTGCCCAACTGGCCTTCGACATTTATGTTCATCGCCTGCAATCTGGGATCGGCGCCATGGCCGGGGTCTTGGGAGGAGTTGACGCTCTGATATTCACCGCCGGAGTCGGCGAGAACTCGCCTGAAATTCGGTCGGCGGTTAGCCAGAATCTCGGTTTCATGGGAGTGCAAATCGACGCTGAAAAGAATGTTCAATCTCACATGGACAGCGATGCGGATATCTCCATTTCTGGCGCGCCCACACGAGTCCTTCTGATTCATGCCCAAGAAGACTGGATGATTGCCCGTGAGTGCTCGCGGGTCCTGCGGTCGACGGCCAGTCCGACAAAGGACTAAGCGGCGGTTAGGGAGACCGGAGCCGCGAAGCCCATAATTCGCGGCTCTCTGAAACCGCAATTGCTGATTCTGCTGCCTGGTGGCTCTTTGATGGTTTTTCTCCTATCCGCCCCCCTACTCTTTTCGCAACCTGTTGAGATTACACGCCTCTGTGACGCGCATCACAGAACATCCTGATCCGAAATAGTTCAATATTGATCAGTTCTCAAATACACTCTTGCTTTAATGTTGTGGCGTCAAATTCCGATTGGAGCTTAACAGAATGATGAGAATCACCATGCCGATGTTTACTTTCGCAACAGCCTTGGCAGTTGTTCTTGCTCTTCCTGCGGCAGGCTTTGCACAGGGTGATGCACTTTACAAATCCAAGTGTGCCATGTGCCACGGCGCCGACGGTAAGAAAGCTGCCGGCCATGATCTGAGCTCCGCCGATGTGCAGAAGCAGTCAGATGCGGACCTCGCCGCAACCATTACCGGTGGTAAGCCTCCCAAGATGCCCGCGTACAAGTCTTTGTCGGCGGACGATGTTAAGGGGTTGGTAACGTACATCCGCACATTGAAGAAATAGGCCCGGTACAAGCGGTCTCGGTCGATATCCCTTTTTGAATCGGGTATGTCGAGTGGTGCGAAGGATCTGCGCCAGAGCGGGGAGTGTGTCTAAACCCCTCGGCAGTGGCAAGAAACGCAAGTCAGAGAAAGTTAGGAGCGTCGGTTTTCCATGAGCTTACGAGAACGTTTTCGCCAGTGGTCGGAGCCGATGTACTTTCTGGGACAGAACTGGGTCACGCTCACGGGCGCGGTCGTGACGACGAGCACCGCGCTCACCACCATCGCCTTCTGGTTCTACGACGTTTTTCTGCCCGGGCCCCCGCACCCATATGTCGGCCTTCTCGTTTACCTGATCCTGCCCGGCGTTTTTATCTTCGGTCTCCTGCTCATACCCATCGGTATCTGGATCCGGAGGCGCAGTTTACGCGCCAGTGGTGAACTGCCGGGAATATTCCCCTCCATTGATCTGAAGCTTCCGGTCGTGCGGCGCACCTTGGAATACGTTGCCGTCGCAACAGTTCTCAATCTGATGATTGTCGGGACGGCATCGTATCGCGGCGTCGAGTACATGGACTCCACGAGCTTCTGCGGCAAAACCTGTCATACCGTGATGGATCCGGAATACACGGCGTATCAGAATTCTCCGCACTCGCGTGTGGCCTGCGTCGAGTGCCACATCGGACCAGGCGCTGGCTGGTTTGTGCGTTCCAAGCTTTCCGGACTGCGGCAGGTCGTCGCGGTTACATTTCATACCTACTCTCGCCCCATTCCTTCACCGGTAAAGTATCTGCGTCCGGCGCGCGAGACTTGCGAGCAATGCCACTGGCCGCAACGCTTCACCGGCGACAAATTTCTCGTTAACACCAGCTATAAAGAAGACGAAAAGAACACGCCGCAAACGGATGTACTGCTTCTCAAAGTTGGCGGACGTACGTGGCAAGGGTCCGTCGGCATCCACGGTCACCATCTCGCCGATGGAGCGCGTATCCGCTACATTTCAACCGATCCGGAGCGGCAAACAATTCCCGTTGTCGATTACACCGACGACCAGGGCAAGACCACCGAGTTCGTTTCCACCGACGCCAAGCCCACCAAAGATCAGTTGGATGAAGGCGAGCATCGCGTGATGGATTGCGTCGATTGCCACAACCGCCCCACCCACGCTTTCGACTTGCCAGAGAACGCCGTCGACAAGCAAATGTCGATTGGACGGATCAGCCCCGAACTGCCCTTCATCCGCAAAAAAGCGGTTGAAGTCTTGAAGGTGAATTACCCCGCTCGCGATGTGGCGGCGCGCAGCATTAAGGAAGAACTCAACACTTTTTATCGCACCAATTATTCGCAGCTCTACCAAACCCGCCGGACGCTGGTCGAGCAAGCCGGTGAGGAAGTGGCGAAGATCTATCTACGTAACGTCTTTCCGGATATGCGCCTGACTTGGGGAGCCCATCCAAACAACCTCGGCCACAACGATTCGCCGGGCTGCTTCCGCTGCCACGATGGCAGCCATACCAGCGCCGACGGCCAGACGATCACGAACGACTGCTCCGCGTGCCACCAAGTCCTGGCATCGGGTGAGGAGAATCCCAAAGTATTAACTGACCTGGGAATGAAGTGAGATGAGTGGTTGGAGACTGAATTCGCGAAGTGCAACGCCACGCAGGCTAGAAAATCTTAGATCATTCAGCTTTATAAAATCCTATTTCGTTGCACCGGCTTTATCGATTACAACCTTTCTGATTCTGGCATGCAGTCTAGCCAGCGTTCTGAAGCCCGCCCCTGCTCTAGCGCGCGGAAAAGCGGTTCCTTCCGCCGCACAGCCGCTCAAGCAGGATGAAAGTTGTCTCGCCTGCCACAGCCAGGCGGGGATGAAATCTGATGCGGGCCATAACATTTCAATCGATCCCGCCAGGCACGCGGCCAGCGTCCATGGAATTCTCGGTTGCACCGACTGCCATGCCGATATCAAGGACTTTCCGCATCCCGCCAAAAGAGTCAAAGTGCAATGCGCCAGCTGCCATGCGGATGAGGCGGCCCACGCGACCGCGAGCGTCCATGGCGCGGTCGATGTCACCTGTCTCTCGTGTCATGGCAACCCGCACGAAGTAGTGGCGGCGGGGCAGCTGGTTCCAGCAAAGTGTGAACAGTGCCATGCGGACGAGGTGAAAGAGTTTCGAAAGAGTATCCACGGGCAGGCAGCAGCGAAGGGCGATCCCGATGCTCCAACTTGTTTTTCCTGCCATGGGCCGGTGCATCAGATTCAGACGTCCAGCGACGCCGCCTCGACGGCAGCCAAGAAAAACCTTCCGGATACCTGCGCGACCTGCCACAGCAATCCGCAATTTCTGGCGCGCCACAAGATCCCCTTTGCCCATCCCGTCGAGCTTTACAAACAGAGTGTTCACGGTCGCGCCGTCGTCGATGGCGATGGAGCGGCTGCCACTTGTTCAGACTGCCATGGAAGCCACGGGATCCTCCCGTCGCAAGACCCTCAGTCGAAAGTAAACCATTTCAATATTCCGACTACCTGCGGCCAGTGCCACAAAGACATCGCCAATACCTACCTCGAGAGCGTGCATGGGCAAGCCATGAAGAATGGTGTGTCTGGTGCGCCGGTCTGCAGCGATTGCCACGGCGAACACTTGATCCTCGCGCCCAAAGACTCGGGATCGCTCGTGAATGCATCCCGCGTCTCGCTGGCCACCTGCGGACGCTGCCACAATGATGAACGGCTAGCGCTCCGTTACAACCTCCCGACCGACCGCGTTCCCTCATATGCCGACAGCTATCACGGTTTAGCTGCGCGCGGAGGCTCGCAAAGTGTGGCGAACTGCGCCTCCTGCCACGGCGTGCACAATATCTTTCCCTCAAAAGATCCCCGCTCGTCCGTGAATGCGGCGAATCTTCCCAGAACCTGTGGAACCTGTCACGCGGGGGCCGGAGATCATTTCAAGATTGGTCCTGTGCACGTGCAGACCTCGACTGGGCCGGCGCATCCGGTCGTAACCTATATCCGCTGGATGTATTGGGCTCTGATCCCGATGACGCTCGGTTTCATGATCTTCCACAACGTCCTGGATTTTCTGGCGAAGTTAATTCGGCGCCGGCCGCGGCATGAATCGGGCGGGACGGTCATGCGGATGAATCGCAACTTCCGCATCGCCCACTGGGGAATCATCCTGAGCTTCCCGACGTTGGTTTATACCGGCTTCGCGCTGAAATACCCCGAAGCCTGGTGGGCTCGTCCCGTGTTGCTCTTCGATAGCCACTTTGCCTTCCGAGGGGCTGTCCATCGCACCGCTGCGATTGTCCTGATCGCCTCAACGGTTTATCACGTGATCCACCTGGCAGTAAACCGGCGCGATCGCCTGTTTCTGAAAGCGATGCTGCCCGACTTGAAAGACGCAACCGACATGTTGCAGGTGATGACCTACAACTTGGGTCTCACCAAAGTGGAACCGCGCTTCAAGAAGTTCAACTACGCAGAGAAAATGGAATACTGGGCCTTCATGTGGGGAACGCTCGTGATGACGGTCTCCGGCCTGCTGCTGTGGTTTAACAATTTCACGCTACGCCATTTCCCCAAGTGGGTTACGGACGCGGCCACCGCCATCCACTATTACGAAGCGCTGCTCGCGACCTTCGCGATTCTCATCTGGCACTTCTACATGGTGATTTTCGATCCTCTGGTTTACCCCATGGACACAGCCTTCATCGATGGCAAAGTTTCAGCCGATCATTACCGTCATTCTCGTCCAGAGTATCTGCGAGCCTTAGAGCGAGCACATCTGGTTGAACCCGCAGCTGAGTCTGAACAGGACGAGGACGCGCATGGACCCGCCGACAACACGAGTGACGGATCATCGTTGGATTAGGCCCGCTATCAACCCCACCCGCAAGGGTCTTTCAATTTGCCATCCAATAAAAAATCGGGACCGGTGGAGGAAGTCCGGTCCCGATGAGGGATGTGAAGCGCTAAACCGCGGAGCGTTTTCTACGCCGTGATGAGTGATTCCAGAGCCGTGCGGCTTGGAATCATGATTGTCGATCCGGTCTGTTGGATAATCCGTTGTTTCTTGAAGCCGGCGAGAAGACGGCTTACGGTCTCGCGTGACGAGCCGATCATCTGGCCGATTTCTTCATGGGTCAAGGCCATTTTGACTTGGCATGGCGTCTTCGACTGCGTGTTCTCGTCGAGCCATCCCATTAACAGTCGAGCCAGCTTTTCACTCGCAGAATCGGAAAGAATCAGATCACGAATCTCGCGGCACGTTGAGGCGTAATCCTGGCTGATATGCTGCGTCACCCACAGGGCCAGATCGCCGTGGATCCGCATCAGTCGTAGCAGGTCGCTCTGCCGAAGAAAGCTGATCTCGGACGGTTCCTGCGTTTCGGCAGTGGCTTCGTAGGGACGTCCAGAGACGACAGAGGCTACGCCCAGGGGGCATCCAGAGCCTACGATGCGAAGAATCAGCGTTCTGCCATCGCTACCGCAGATAGAGAGCTTTACGCGACCGCGCCGGACTATGTAAATTCCACGTGGCGATTGCGCCTCGGCGAACAGCACTGCGCCGGTTGGATAGCTGGTGGTAAGGGCCGCCTGCTCGAGGGCCTCGGCCACGGCTGGGGGAAGGTCGCAAAACGTCTTGTCCGGTGTCGCCATTCTCTGCGCGTGATTTACGACTTGTGTGGCCATGTTGTGCCTCCGCTCGACTTTTACTTTGGCAAGCGCGTCGCCATACTCCTGACATTCCGTGAAACGGACGCGTGGGTTTTCAAGTGGAACAAAAGAAAAGGGATACTAAATTGTTGGGGCGGTGGCCGAGTTTTTCCGGAGTCGAAAACTCAAAAGCAACTGCGTGCTTTCCCACAGCGATGTGTGATCCCCATCACTGGTACCGTGGTTATATGACCAAGGATTGATGCAGGGCGATGACTGCCTCCTGTATCAACCGCCTCGCAGCCGCCCCTTTTTTCGCAACCGGCCGAAAAAGGGCGTTTACGCCAATGTTTTGTGGATGGTGTTCAATAGAGCGGTCCGGCTGAAGGGCTTTTCGAGGAGGTTGATACCTCGCTTCAACACCTCTCGTTCGGCAATCGCTTCCCCTGTATAACCCGACATGTATACAACTTTCAGATTGGGAATCGAAGCGGTCAGGTTCGCGACCAACTCGGGCCCGCTCATGTTGCGCATAATGACGTCGGTGAGCAGCAAGTCGATTTCGTCTGGATGCGTTTGGACCCACTGAAGCGCCGCTTTCCCGTCATTTGCCTCCGCAACGATGTAGCCGTGCTCTTCCAAGAGTTTCCGGGTCAAGTTACGCATGATTTCATCGTCTTCCACCAGAAGAATCGTGGCGCCCTGTCCGGTGGGAGCGACTGTCTCAATGTCAGGTTTTGAGGCCAGACCTATCTTGTGGTCGGCGTTGGGAAGATAGATTTTAAAAGTCGTTCCGTGCCCCGGTTCGCTGTAGACGAGGATGTGGCCGGCACTCTGCTTGACGATGCCGTATACCGTTGCCAACCCCAGTCCAGTTCCTTTGCCCATCTCTTTGGTGGTGAAGAACGGCTCAAAAGCGCGAGCAACGGTAGCTTCGTCCATTCCGCTTCCGGTGTCACTAACAGCGAGCAGAATGTAGTCTCCCGGCGGCATATTCTGGTGCTGTTCCGCCAAAGTCTCCTCAAATCTGGCAGCGGCGGTCTCTAGAATCAACTTCCCGCCGCGTGGCATGGCGTCGCGCGCATTGACTGCAAGATTCACCACGATCTGATCGAGTTGTCCAGGATCGGCCTCAACCACCGCTGTCGGCGATTTGGAAACAATCAAAATCTCGACGTCGTCGCCCATCAGGGGACGGAGCAGTTTCCCAACATCCTTTAAACGCGCGTTCAAATCGAGAAGCTGCGGTTGCACCGTCGATGAGCGGCTAAAGGCGAGCAATTGGCGAGTTAAAGAGGAGCCGCGGTCGATGGCGCTCTTGATGTTCTCGACATATTGTGCCGCATCCGCGGCGGGATCGATGCGGTCGCGCAGAAACTCGGAACAGGCGTTGATAATTCCCAGGATATTATTGAAGTCGTGCGCCACTCCGCCCGCCAGGCGGCCGATGGCTTCCATCTTTTGCGCCTGATGAAGCTGGCGTTCGGCGCGTTTTTGATCGGTAATATCGCGAGCAATTGCGGAAGCTCCGACAATGTCGCCCGTGCCATCGCGCAGTGGCGAGACGGTGATGGACACGTTCCGTTGTCGTCCATCCTTTGTCACGCGCACCGATTCGTGATGCTCCACCATTTCACCGCGGGCGATTTTTTGCAGAATGCCAGGAATCTCGTCAGGACGATCAGGGGGAGCGAGAAGGGAAATATTTTTGCCTACGACCTCTTCCGGCGTATAACCATAGATTTTCTCTGCACCCTTGTTCCAGCTTGTGATCGTGCCGTTCAAATCTTTGCCGATGATTGCGTCCTCTGAGGAATCAACAATGGAGGCCAAACAAGAGCGAGAGGCGCCAAGTTGCTCCGTCGTTCTCTGATGCAGTTCTTCGGTCGCTCTTCGTAACTCCTCCGCAATCCGTTTGCGATCGCTCATGTCACGAATCGCACTTAGAACGAACATTCCGGTCGTTGTTGAAACCGGGCTGAGGCTGATTTCCACGGGGAATTCCGAGCCGTTGCGCCGTCTGCCGTAGAGATCAAGGTTCGCGCCCATTCGTCTGGTTTTCGGGTTTTCGGCGAAGGTCTCACGGTGATTGTGATGCTGTCCGCGATAGGAATCTGGAACCAGGATCTCAACCTTTTGCCCTATCAACTCTTGATGGCTATAGCCAAAGAGTTCGAGGGCCTGCGTATTGACCTGGAGAATGGTTCCGTCGGCGTTGACCGCGACAATGGCGTCCGGGAGGGCCTCCAGGAAATTACTGGAAAGCAGGGGCTCCATGCCGATCTCAGCGGGCAAGATGGCTCGGGGTGGCTCGAAATTAGATGACGGTCGCGACATAACTATCGCATTCCTATCAATTCAATCTGATTGTATGCTTCGCGGCGTAAAAGAATAGAGCTAAAGGACTTTGTCCTTTTTTCCTGATTAAGTGTGATCAGGTCACGGAAATTAGTGACAAATTCTGCCCCACATTCCTCTTTCGCTTTATAACTCTTTGCCAATCAACTACCTGGGATCGGCCGTGCGAGATTTTGTGATGCTACGCACGGTCGCCACGGTCATTTGTCACTGTATCGCGAATGCCATCGCTGTAAACGTAGAGAAGATTTCGATCCTGTAGCCACCGCAGTTTATCTGCGACGTCGTTTGAACGCGAAGCGAAAAGGAGCACAATCATGTTTGCCCGCATCCTCGTTTTCGAAGTGAAGCTCGACAAGAAAGATGAGTTTGTAAACGCGGTTCGAGATCGGCTCTTGCCGATCCTTAAGAAGCAAATCGGCTTTTTGGAGTTCCTCCCTTTTCTCCAGAAGTCGAAAGAGGAGAAAGTTTTTACCGTCAGCCTTTGGACCACGCAGCGAGATGCCGAGAACTACGAAAAATATGTCTATCCCGAGGTGCTGGCCGTTCTGAAACCACACTTGATAGCCCCCGCGGTGGTGAGCCACTGGAATCTCGAAACCACGCTCTGTGATCGCTTCGTCGATGCGCTGGCGGTCTGAACCGGTATCGAGTTTGACGGCTTGGCGATGTTTGGCTGAAATTGGAAACCGCAGGTTTGTGGGCTCGGAGTTCGCAATCGAAGATCATAATCTGTCTGCACGCCAGCGTTCATGATCCAGCCGACAGCAGTAGGTCCCAATCCGTCCGAACACCTTGAAGGACCAGCCCCTGTTCCGGGCCGAAACCTCACTCCGGCCACTCCCCCCCAAGCGGCGTCGTCTCTTTTAGCATGGCGCGGCGCGATCTCCGCCCTGGCGACGCTTCTCACTCTGGCGACGCTACTCCTCTACGGCGGAGTCCGGCATCACGCTTTCCTTGCGTTTGATGACAGCGTGTATGTAACACGAAATGCCCACATCAGTAGCGGCTTGAATCGAAACAACGTGATTTGGGCTTTCGCAGGATTCCACGAGTCAAACTGGCATCCGCTAACTTGGCTCTCTCACATGGCGGATTGCCAGTTGTTTGGTTTGAACCCCGGTCCTCCTCATCTCATGAACGTCGCGATACACGCCGCTAATGTTCTGCTCCTCTTCTGGCTGCTGCAAAGCGCGACCGGAGCGGCCTGGCGTAGCTTCTTCGTGGCCGCGCTCTTCGCTGTGCATCCGCTGAACGTGGAAACCGTAGCGTGGGTGGCGCAAAGAAAAAGCCTGCTCTGCACCCTCTTTTCACTGTTGGCGATTGCAGCCTACGGCAGGTACGTTCGTCAGCCCAGTGGGAAACGGTACTTCATTGTCGCTGCCGCCTTCGCGCTCGCGCTTTTGTCCAAGCCCATGGCAGTGAGCCTTCCGCTCGTACTACTGCTTCTCGACTACTGGCCTCTACAGCGGTACGAGGACCGTCCTTTGGGGAAGAGATGGCTGCGTTTGTGGGCGGAGAAGCTGCCGTTGCTGCTGATGAGTGCTGCCAGTTCCGTGGTCACCATGCTAGCCCAGCGTGCGGGCGGAGCGGTCGCCGACTCGACTGCCTTGCCACTGCCAGTCCGTCTCGGAAACGCAATCATTTCCTACGTCGCGTACATCGGCAAAACCATCCGGCCCGCGAACCTGGCTGTGTTCTACCCGCATCCGCTTAGTTCGTTGCCGTGGTCCGATGTAGCCGCAGCGGCGGTGATTCTGACATCGATTACAGTCGCCGTGCTCTTCTTCCACCGCGCCCACTACCTGGTGATGGGCTGGTTCTTCTTTTTGATCACGTTGATTCCTGTGATTGGAGTTGTTCAGGTAGGCCGTCAAGCTATGGCGGACCGCTACGCCTACGTTCCGTGTATCGGTCTCTTCATCATCCTCGCTTGGGGACTAACCGACGTGGTCAAAGTGACAGGTGTTTCTCGCTTTGTGCCAGCCACAGCCGCACTATGTTTGTTAGGCGCATTTGCAGTTGCCACCGCCCGCTACCTGCCCTATTGGGAGACCGGAGTGAAGTTGCTGACCCACGCAGCCGTCGTGGCTGGGCATCCTGATCCCGGCCTCGAAGAGTTTCTTGCGGACGACCTCGCTTCAACCGGCCGGATTGATGAGGCCTACCGGCACTACGGCGAAGCCTGCGTCCTGCTGCCGAGCTATGCCACCTGCCACTATAATCTGGCGGAAATTCTCTTTAGCCGGCACCAACTCCAGGACGCTCTTGACCAGTATCAACAGGCGGCAAGCTTCACTTCCGATCGGGGCATGGAAGTCTCATCCCTGATCAACTCGAGCGAGATATTGTTGGACCTCGGTGACAGCGCAACCGCCGAGCTGAAAATCGCGACCGCCCTGCAGATGGACCCTGGCAACAGCGCAGCGTTGCAACTGCAGCAGCGGGCCCTCAATCTGCAGAGCCCCCGACGCAATAACTGAGCCGTAACAAGAAGGAAAGAAGAGGTAATTCGCCAGGCGTCCATTATTTCGCCGGACTCGGTCCTTCCAGCCCCCTATACTTCAGCATCGCCTTCGAATTCGGAGGGGCTCCGCGCCACGCATCGTACATCTTTGCGAGATCTTCCGTATTGCCGCGAGAAAGTACCATATGGCGGAAACGGTCGCCGTTGGCGCGGCTCAGTCCTCCCTTTTCGATAAACCCTTCGTAGGCATCATCAGCCAGCATTTCAGTCCAGAGATAGGCGTAATAGCTCGCGCTGTAACCGCCTCCCCAGATGTGAGCAAAATAGGAGGTTCGATAGCGCGGAGGAACATAGCTCACGTTCAGGTGAGTGCGATCCAGCGCCTGCTTCTCGAACTCATCTGGATTTTGCAGCGGCGCGCTCGCGGGCAGGGCATGCCATTGCATGTCGAGTTCTGCCGCCGCCAGCAGTTCGGTCATGTCGTAGCCTTTGTTGAACGTGGCGGCTTTCCTGATTTTCGCGGCGAGTTCCTCAGGCATCAGTTCGCCCGTTTTGTAGTGCTTCGCATAATGCGCAAAGATCGATGGATAGAGCGCCCAGTGCTCGTTGAACTGCGAGGGGAATTCCACGAAATCCCGAGCCGTCGAAGTCCCGGCCAGCGTGGGATATTGCGCATTCGAGAACATGCCGTGCAGTGCGTGTCCGAATTCGTGGAACATCGTGACCACGTCGCTGAAGCTGATCAACGCCGGCTCGCCTTCCGCGGGCTTCGGTAGGTTGGCGACGTTGTAGACGACGGGTTGCCGGTTGCCTAGCAGATGCGATTGGCCGACAAACTCCGACATCCAGGCTCCGCCGTTCTTGTTATCGCGCTTGAAGTAATCGCAATAGAAGAGCGCAAGATGCTTGCCGTCCGCGTCGAAGACTTCAAAAACACGAACATCCTTTTGATACACCGGGATGTCGTGGCGCTCTTTGAAGGTAATCCCATACAACTGGTTGGCGGCGTAGAAGACGCCATTCTCCAGAACATTGTTGAGTTCGAAGTATGGCTTAACCTGCGCGTCATCGAGATCGTATTTGGCCTTGCGAACCTGCTCCGAGTAGTAGTTCCAATCGTAGGGCGCAACCTGGAATCCGCCCTTCTGGGCGTCGATCACTGCCTGAATGTCCTTTGCTTCCTGAGCGGCTTTACCGGTGGCGGCAGGAACGATGGCATCCATAAACTTCAGAGCAGCCTCCGGAGTCTTCGCCATCTGATCTTCCAGTTTCCAAGCGGCAAAACTGGAAAAGCCGAGAAGTTTCGCCTTCTGCGCGCGAATTTGAGCCAGCCGCGAAATCGTATCGCGCGTGTCGTTCGCATCACCGCGTTCGGCGCGGTTCCAGGAGCGCTCGAAGATCGCTGCACGAGTCGCGCGATCGCTGAGGGAAACAAGATCCGGCTGCTGGGTCGTGTTCTGCAGCGGAACTACAAATCCCTCGACCTTCCGCCCCTTTGCGGCCTGTTCCGTAGCAGCGATCCGAGCCTCAGGCATTCCCGCCAGCGCGGCTTTGTTCGTGGTCACGAAAGCGCCGTCTTTGGTCGCAGCCAGAAGTTTATTGCTGAAGCTGTCTGACAGGGACGAGATCTCCTCGTTGAGTTTCTTCAGTTGAGTCTTGTCCGCTTCCGAGAGATTGGCGCCAGCGTGTACGAACTGGTCGTAGGTGTAATCCAACAGGCGCAGGGATTCCGGATCGAGCTTGAGCTTGGCGCGCTGTTTATAGATGGCCGCTACGCGGGCAAACAGCTTGGTGTTCAGATAGATGAAGTCTTCCTGCGCGGCGAATTTGGGCGCCTCGATCGTCCGCACATTTTGCAGCGTGTCGTTGGTATTCGCTCCCGTAACTCCAAAGAACGCCGAAGCGGCACGCTCCAGCAACCGCCCACTCTTCTCCATCGCGACAATCGTGTTCTCGAAGGTCGGGGCCTCAGGATTATCGGCGATGGCCTGAATTTCCGCCTGCTGCTGCGCCATGCCCGCCTCGATCGCAGGTTGATAGTCCTCGTCCTTGATCTTGTCGAAGGGCGGAGCTTCAAAAGGCAGCGTGCTAGGCGCATAAAAGGGGTTGGATGGGCCAAAATCGGCGGCTGCTGCGAGCGCAGGGCTGAGCGAGGCAATTACCACAGAACCAATGGCCACCGAGCCAATTGCCAGCGCTCCCGGAACGATGAGGGTACTCATAGCTAAAAGCATAGATTTCATCTTTAATCTTACCGTGCGAGGTCGAATAGAGGGCGTCATAGTTGTCGCTGTCGTTTAGTTGAGATTCGTGACCTCCTGATTGTAAACGGACCGTTGAGTTTTTAGGGGAGTGCTACGAGTCTTACGTGCGTTTCGGGCCCCCTGTGACCGTCATCACATTCCTAAGTGACGTGGAGTGCTGCCCGGTTATCTCTTCAACCTTAATCTTAGGTTGCATACGGATAGCAACCAGCGGTAAGAGAAGACGCGAGGGCGCGCCAACGTCGGACGAAGCAAAACGCCTCCTCGCCAGCACGATCGAAAGGGGACTGGGAATGCCGAACGAAACAATAACCGACGCCACCACGGCATCAACCTGGCAGGTTAAGCAGGTTTTCGGTATGGCGATCATCTGTCTCGCCGTCGGACTAGCGATCGGATATCTATTTCGCGGGTCACAGTCCACCGCTCCTCCGCCGCAACCCGCAGCCTCCGTAAATAATGCTCAACCCGGCGCCCCGGTCGCCGCACCCTCGTCCGCACCAACCGCAGCCATGGGTGGCGGGCACATGCCGAGCCTCGAAGAAATGAAGTCGATGGCCGACAAAAAAGCCGCACCGCTTCTCGAAAAACTGAAGAGCAACCCCAACAACACGGATCTGCTCAGTCAAGTCGGCCTTATTTACAAGTCAACGCATCAATTCAATGAAGCCATTTCTTACTATCAGAAGGCCCTGCAGATTGATCCAAAAAATGTCCCGACCCGCACCGAACTTGCTTCGTGCCTCTACTACACAGGCGATGTGGACGGTGCGATCGCGCAGCTACAAACAGGTTTGCAGCATGACCCAAAAGACATCAATTCGCTGTTCAACCTCGGCATGATGAAGTGGCAGGGTAAGCAAGACAGCAAAGGTGCGCTGGCGGCGTGGCAATTACTGCTGAAATCGAATCCGCAGATCGATGCCACCCACAAAGCCACAGTGCAGAAGTTGATAGCCGACGTACAAATGCAGGGCAAAAGCTAGCTGGAGCGCATCGAGACGGACGCCGCGACATGCATAAGGAGCATTAAGCGATGAGGGACACAAATCGACCAACATCCACAATTGAGCAATGGACGAGCGTCCAGGCCTATACCTTGGCCGTGATCTGCCTGTTGGTGGGAATCGCCGGCGGTTGGTTCATTCGCGGCTCCGCGAGTCCCGCGGCACCGATCGAGACGGCGAGCGCCTCGACTCCGGCCATGGGTGCCACAAGCGCGGCAACCCAGACTCCGACCCCCGCGGAAATGCAAAAGATGGCCGACACGCAAGCCGGACCCCTGATCGAGAAGCTCAAAGCCGACCCCGATAATTCCGGACTTCTCCGAGATGTTGGCAACGTCTACTACGACGCCCAGATTTTCCCTACAGCGATTGAGTATTATCAGCGCGCTCTGAAGTCTGATCCGAAGAACACGGGTGTTCGCACCGACATGGCGACTGCCTACTGGTACTCGGGAGACGCCGATACCGCGATCGCGGAATTCCAGAAATCCCTTGCCATCGAACCGACGAAGCCAAACACGCTTTTCAATTTGGGCATCGTCGAATGGCAGGGCAAGATGGATATCGACAAAGCTACCGCTACGTGGCAGAAATTGCTGGACACCAATCCCAACTACGAAGCGAAAGACAAAGTTCTGGAATTGATGGCGCAGGCGAAGAAACACTCTGGTGTTAAACCCGGAACTCCCGCGAAGCCCCTGCAGTAACTCGCGTAGACGCGGGCGCTTTTGTTGCGCCTGACGACTGTTGTCCCTACGCGAGCAATCAGTCTACTTCCGAGCTTTCCCCACCCGCTGTGCGGTCGCGAACATTTTCGCGACGGTGTCCATGTCTTTCGGCTGCACCTTCCCCGGCGGAATGCGCAAGTGCGTGAGATCTTCGAGCTTCAGCAACAGGTCCACCAGCGCCATAGAATCGATTAATCCGGACGACACCAAAGGAGTATTTTCCTCGATCGTCAGAGGCGGCTTCCGTATGAGTTGGGTAATGTACTCAATCATCTGTTGTGCTTCTGCTGTCATGAACTCGTGCTCTCCTCTGGCTCAACATTGAGTTCCGGATGCTCTTTCAAAAGCTTGTCGCGCGTCGCCGAACGCGCGGTCTTTCCAGCGGTGCTCTTGACCATCCACTTTGGCGGCTTCAGGAAAATTCGTCGCACGGCCACCCCCGTGTCGCTGACAATCAGGTTGCGAATCTCCCGCTCGATCTCTTCGATTTTCGACAGCATTATTTCGTCCCCGACTTCTGCGACGACGATGAGGTCTTCTGTTCCAAGATCAGAGTTGAAAACGCCTATCGCGACGGCTCGCCCATCATGAACTGCAGGATGGCTCCATACAATCTCTTCGATATCTTGCGGGTAGAGGTTTTCGCCGCCTACGATGATCAAATCCTTTTTCCGGCCCACCACGTAGAGCTCATCTTCGTACAAGAATCCAAGATCACCCGAGTGATACCAGCCATTGATGATTGCTTTGTCCGTCAAATCCGGCCGATTGTAATATCTGGTGAAAAGGCTATCGCTTCTGATCAGAATTTCGCCAACCGCGCAATCGCCAAGCACCGCGCCCGATTCTGAAACGATTCGGACCTCGTTGCCGGGCAGCACCCGGCCCGAAGAGGTAAAAGAGATTGCTCCGCGAACTTTCTCCGCGACTCGGTCAACTTGATGCGCGGCCCGAAAGCTTTGGCCGTCGGCCCAAATGCGCCGCGGACCGTCCGGTTTTCCAACCTCGGATTGCGTCACCGCAAACACGTTTTCGGCCATGGCGTAGCAAGACTGCATAGCCCCATTTCTCAATCCGATCGCCGAGAACGCGGTCTGAAACTCTTGCATGCTGCTCGAGCGAACCGGCTCCGAGCAATTGATCAGTGCCCGTACGGAAGAGAGATCATAATTCTTCCATCGAGCAGCCGCCGTGCGCCGCGGAATAAATTGGAATGCGAAATTAGGCATCCAGCCTAAAGTACATTTGTGTTCGGTAACAATCTGCAGCATCGTCTCCGGGCGCATCACCCAATCGATCGGCGACTGCATGACGACCTTCAGGTGACAAACCATCGGCAGCATGAAGGACGCGATCAGCCCCATATCGTGATAGAGAGGCAACCAGCTGTAGATGCAGTCTGGGTTCCAGTTAGCTTTTGTCTGCTCAACCTGTGGAGAGCCAATCTGGAGCGCCTGGGCCAGATTTTCAAGCTGGCGGAGCACAGCAGCGTGTGTCAGCGCCACGCCTTTTTGCAGTCCCGTAGTGCCGGCCGAGTGCTGGATGAACGCGATGTCGTCGGCTCGAATTTCTGTTTCAGGCAGATCGTCCGCTGAAACCTCGGTGCTGTTCTTTCTAGCCCGAAGCAGCCGGGTTTCGCTATTCCAAGACACGTGGCCAAGAAGATCGTCCGGGAATTCATCGTCCATCACCACAACCTTTGCTTTGAGGTTGGCCGTCACCCCGGCCAGTCCTGAGCGGTATTTAGAAGGCTCGATCTTGAAGTTCGGGTAGGCAAGAAAGGCGGGAACCGCACCGAGCATCATCGCGCCCACGAAGGTAGTCATTGCCGAAATGGTCTGTGGCATGACGATGACTGCGCGATCTCCGGCAATTACGCCCTCGTCCCGAAGAGCTCTGGCCTGCGCACGCGCGTGCCGCCGAAACTCTCCAAAGGTCACGGTTTCGTGCTCATCTTCGTCGATCCAAAGGGCAACGAATGGACGATCGCACGGTGCCGCCGACAGCGCCTCAATAAGGTTGCGGAATTCGGCTGCGCGCACTGTCATTTCCCGGCACCCATTCCCGCGTCATTGTAGCGGGTAAAAGCTGCTCGTTTCGTGACACAGGTCACGACAGATTTACGGAGGCTGTGCCAAAGTAGTGCTGTGCTCCGAGAACTCCTTTACGCCTTGGTTTTCCTGCTATGCGTCGCGCTTTTTGCCAAAGCGCGCTCGCGAGCACTCCGTCAGCCCGCTCTCCTGATAGCTTCTTACGCACTCTATTTCGCCTGGGGGCGCTGGTTCGCTGCCGTTCTTCTCGCCTCTACCGTGATGAACTTCTTGCTCGGGAAACTACTCCAGCGCAAGCCCTCCGCATTCTTTCTCTTCATCGGCATCGGGTTAAACCTGGTGCTGCTCGGCAGTTTTAAGTACCTTCCAGAGGCTGCGGTGAGCATTCCGCTGTCGTCATTGCAACGGTTCTCGCATCTCGCACTTCCCCTCGGCATCTCGTTCTGGACGTTCCAGGCCATGAGCTATCTCTTTGACCTGTACCGCGGCGAGGAACTGGATCCGTCCCCAGTTGAATTTGCGCTCTATATGGCGTTTTTCCCAGTCGTGATTTCGGGCCCCATCTGCCGTATGCCTGAGATGCTTCCGCAATTTCGTTCGGAAGCCGCCATACTCTGGGCCGATATCACTCACGGCTTCGCCCGCATCGCGACGGGAGTATTAATGATGCAATTGGCGCGACTGCTGGGGCAGGGAATTCTGTCGGGCGATGGAATCAACTCGGGCTTTGACCACGCAACGCACTGGACCGGCGCTGATGTCTGGTGTCTCGCTTTCGGATACGGACTGCAACTCTTCCTCGACTTCGCTGGCTACTCGCATATCGCAATCGGAGCTGCCCAGGCGCTCGGTTTCGCTGTCCCGGAGAATTTTGCTCGTCCTTTTCAGTCAAGCAGTCCTTCAGTTTTCTGGACGCGCTGGCATATGTCGCTCTCATCCTGGATCCGCGACTACGTTTTTCTCCCCTTGGCCGTTGTGCGCCGCGAGGTTTGGTGGAGGAATCTGGTTTTAGTGCTATCGATGATTCTGTTCGGAGTCTGGCACAAAGCCACCGTGCTCTTCGTAATCTGGGGCTGCTATCACGGAGTGCTCCTGGTCTTACATCGGCAGGTGCAGCAACTGCAACGCAAATTCAACTGGACGCCTTCCCCATTTCTTTGGTTGCCGATCTCCTGGGTCACCACGATCGCTCTCGTAAGTGCAGGGTGGATATTTTTTCGCGCCAACTCATCGGTGCAAGCAGAGCAGATGTTCGGAGCGATACTTTCCCCATCGAGCTATTCATCGCATTCGCTTAGTGGAAGTCTTTATCTTCTAATCGCCGCAGTGGGTGTCGGCTATGCGAGCGTGGCGGGCGTATCCGATGCGCTCTCACGCTACTCGGGCAAATCGGAAGATGACGGCATCGATGCCCGGCCGGGTTCGCGGTTCGTAGGTGTCATCGCCCGGCATCGCTGGTTCTGGATTCCGCCGCTTTATGTGCTGGCGCTAGTTCTAGTCTTGGCTGTTACACACACCCGCGGCGCTGATGCAGCGCAGTTCATGTACCGCAATTTCTAGGATGTCGATCGCAGGATGCTGATCGTCTACTGGATTGGCGTACCGTCCGGAGCAAAGACAGGGAACCCATCCCATGGTCGCGACAGCCGCAACTGCTCCGCCGCCGCCCGTCGGTCGTAGTCGAAGAGAAATAATCCGAAGTTGTAACGCAGAATCCGGTCGTCCGGTTTCTGCCGAATTGCCCACTGATACTCCGCCACCGTCTCATTAGGGCTTTCGTCCGCAACCCCCGTCTTGATCGTCAACCGCAACACCTGATCCGCGTGATTGAGCTGGTTCGTAAATGGAGGCTTGTCGAGCCGCTGCAGCATCTCCCGATTAATCCGCAGATGATCGTGGCTGGTGAAAGCCAGCAGTTGCTCGCACTCAGCTTGGGAAGGGATAACAGAAGAATCGACGGCAGTCGCATCGTGCGTTTGTAGAGACGGGGCTTGCCCCGTCTCTGTCGGTAATTTGCTCGCGATTTGCTGAAACATCGCCTGCGCCAAAAGGTAATTGCCCTCAGCCGTCAGATGGACATGCTCGTACACGAATTCACTCCCAATGATTCCATTCGGGCTTGCCTTAGAGAGAATGTCATCGACGTCGACCAATTCGGCGCCTGATGCAGACGACGCTGCCGACCGATTAATTTCGTTGATCTTGCTGTCTGCACGAAAGCGCAGAGTATCGAGATCGCGCGCGCGAAGAAAGTGTTGCCTGGCAAGGGCATAGTCTCCCTGCATCCACATCAGGTGCGCGATGCGGAACTCCAGTTCGGCATACTGATCATCGATTTGCTCAGCCGAGAGATATGCCTTGATTGCGTCCCCATATGCCCTGCCCTTTTCCAGATCGGATCCCTGTTGTACCAGCGCGTTCCACGAACTTAGCTCGTTCTGGCTCAAGCCCTCACGGTGCATGGATGCAAACGGCGCACAGTCCTTCACATTCGTGGCGACGGTAGCGACGATGACCCGAGCTCCCGATGCGCGAGCGATGGCAATTGTGTCACGCAGGTTCGTTTCAAAATTCGCATACGTGTGCGACATGAGCGGAGACGAAGCGGAGACTTGCTTGTCGAGAAACATCTCCATGCCGCCCCACTCCCGCTTTTGTGTGCCGAGTTTCGTGACCAGTTGGCCAAGACGCGTCGAGCGGGCAAAGATGCTGGCGCGTATCACCGTCAGATTCATAGCGGACGACGTGAGCGCTGTCCCGGGACCGTAAGGTCCTACCACTTCGTTGTTCCCCGAGTAGAGGATGAACAAGTCGGGACGCTGCTTCGCCAGTCCTTTCGCAATCGGCAACAGAACATGCGAATTGATGGCAACGCTCCCCGTATTGACCACCTCGAATTTCGTGGAAGGGAATCGTTCTCGGAGCATCACCTCGAGGTACCTGCTGAATCCATAGGCCGGGTCGGGATCGCCCATCGCTGCGGATTCTCCAAGGACAAAGATTCGGAACGTCCCGCGCGGTTTCTCGGCAGGAATCGCATACGCCTGCGGTGTCTTGATCATTCCCGGAGGAAAGAATGGTGCCGGGAAGAAGAGGTTGTAACAGGATGCGGACTGTCCCTGCACGGTGCACGGCTCCGTGAGGTCCGTGGAAAATCCGACGTTCATCAGGCGAAGCGCCCATTCGGCCATGCCTAGGAGCAACACCGGAATAATGATTGCCGACGCAATGCGCGCCGCCCAAAAACGCCACTCTCGAATTCGCCTCGTTTTCAAAGTCGAAGTTGCCATTCCTTTAAGATCCCAAATAAGATCCCAAACTCGAATTCTTTCGAATGCATCCGTGCCCGCCTGTACAGTCTCAATCGCCTCGACGAGACAGGGCTGGATCCGGATCCGATTTCGTGGGCCTAACCGCGTCCTCAAACCCGTCGTGATCCAGCCCTGTTTGGTTCCCAAGGCACAACGTTAAATTGCTAGCCGTGGATAACGTCAGGCCCAGGAAAGTCAAACTTCAAAGACCGCTTCCATTTGATCGGAGCGCCTGCGATACGGAAACATCCCAAAGACCCAGCTAAGAAGCAAGCATCGCTGCTGCCAAAGCGAAGCCGCCCGCGGCCATCGCCATCAGAACCTGTGATTTCAATAATTTACCGGAAGGAAAGAGGTAGATTCGGCGGCGAAGATAGGGTTGAGCCGGGGCTTTCGACTCACCCGCGGCGAATTTTGCCGCTGACCGGTCGTCAGCGGGCGAGCAATATCGATTCCTGCAACGTAACCGGTCAGCCGGGCGGTTCGATTAGTGCAGTGGAGTTGCCGACGCTGCCACACAGACCCATGCGCCGTTCTTGTTGACCCACGTATCGACGAACCGGTTTCTTCGTAGATAAGCTTTCCCGTTCTCGACGCCTTTTTCTCGAAAAATTCCCGTGGCAATGGCTACGTCGCCAAAAACGTGAACCGTAATCGACTCCGGCTCGGCCTGCTGTTGGTCTGAGGGTTTCGCCGTATCGACCAGCGACAGGAATGCGCCCTTCCCTTGGAGGCTGCCGTCATCGTTCACCAGAACGATCGAGTCGTTCAGGATCTCGCTCAGCGCCCGTCGATCGCGCATCTTGTAGGCTTGATTCCAGGCCTTCTCCATGGCAATGATCTTCGACTCGATCGAACCACTATCCTGCGCCATCACTGGCATGGTCAGAGCGAACGCCAGAAAACAGAAATAAATCAGCTTCATCTGTATCTCCTGCCTAGACTCAAATGCGGTTGACAAACGAAGGGCCAAGGTCCGGAGGCAAGACCATCCAGGCCGAAAATCGGTTGCCGTGGCCTATTGTGGCGATTGATCCTGAAACGGGCAAGTTACTTGAGATTTTTTGGGCGGCGCCCAAAAGACAACCCAAGCTGCCACAGCTGAGTGATAACCATCACTGTCGGGCCTGGTCCGGGCAGGCGATCATCAAGATCTGTGTAACGGGGCGAACGATGCGCCGGCTGGACACTCGACCGAGGCGATGGGGCATGGCAGTTTTCCGCTTAAACATTCCCAACAGATTTTCCCAAACTTCCGCAGCTCTTTTTCTATGCTTTTTTTTCGTCGTTGGGGCGCAGCGCGGATTGGGACAATGCGATGGTTGCACCACCTCTCCGGCCGCTCGTGTGCTCGGAGTTCACAATGACGGTGGCCGCGGATGTGCCGGTTGTCACGCCTCCCATAGCGGCTCTTTGGATCCGGCAGCCAAGTCAGAAAATATCGCGCTGTGGGGCTCTGTCACGACCCCTTCTTATGGCTCCGACGTAATTGTCGGAGACCCCGAATACTATGTGCAGGTTGCGCCCGCTAGAGTCGCAAGTCCAGAGGACGATGTTGCGGGTATTCTGCTTTGCCTAAGTTGCCATGATGGCAACGTCACCCCGCAGACTATGATGCCCAGCCAGTCCTATTCCAGCAAGGTAGGTCTTCTTAACTTCGGGAGGGAGCCGATTCCTACTCTGCTCGGGGAAGACCCCCTCGCCAGCGAATATTCATTCGAACATCCACTGGGCGCCGAGGCCACGGTTACTCTTGGTAACGGTTTGGGTTTTGCCAACGGCGTGTTCTCAGTCAAGTCCGGCAGCCCTTATGCGCACTTTATGGAGAACTACGGATTGCCGCTCATGGTTCCGGGAACCCGGTCGTTTTCATTCGGAGTCAACGGCGAAGGCCAACCATATCTTCTTTGCACGACCTGCCACAACCAGCACGTCATGTCTGCGTATTCCTCGACCCCGACCAGTCCCATAGCCGGTGACGCCGGAGGGCGAACCTACTCTACCTACTTCTTCGCTAATGGTCCTTACGAGCCAAGTTTCGATCGTGTTCCGAGCACGAGAGCTCCCGCGACCGCGCAGTTCTGCCGGCAGTGCCATCTCAATATGGCCAACGAAGGTAACAACTCACTTAACATCAAGACCGACTTGGATGGCCGATAACCGCGGTGCTATCGGACGATGCAAAAGCTCTCCTTCGCATTTCTCCTGAAGCCTATTTTCAAACCGACGGAACTTCCGTCAATACTCTTGCGTATGTTCAGTCTAGAAGGCAGGCGCAGACGCCGCCTGGAGCAAAGGAGCGCATTATGGACGGAAACATTATTGGCTTGGTAGCGGTCACGTTGTTTTTTGGAATTCCACTGGCGGCTATGTACACCTACTTCCGCGTTCGCAAATTGCGAACCGAAGAGCGACTCGCCGCGATTGCGCGGGGTGCAAATGTTCCCATGGAGCCTGATCTTTCGGAAGCCGCGCATTCCCGGCGCTGGGGAATTCTGCTCGCTGCGACCTCCATCGGTTTCATGGCAATGATGGCCTTAATCGCACGCACAGAACCCGACGCCGCCAAAGGCCTCGCCGTGGGCCTCGTTCCCTTAGCGGCCGGACTCGGCTTCCTGATCGATTTCGCTTTAATCCGCAGAGATCTGAAATCGGCGGCTAGCGGTCACTAGGCTCACGCGAGTTTTCGTCGCGAGTCGTCGTTGAGAACGGGCCTTCGCTCTAGAATTGTCCCGCAAGCGGCGTGGCCTAAGGCTGCGCCGCTCAATCATCGCCATTCCGCTTCGACCGACGAGTCCTCACGGAACCGAGAGTTCTCCTCCGCCACTGAATTCCGAAGAGTGCAAATCATTGCGCAAAGCCGCATATTCTGCGGGGATGCCGCTTGCTTTTGATCCGCGCAGCCGTCATCATTACCCGACGGCAAATTTGCCAACCACTCCTAGGAGTTCTGAATGAATCGTTTTTCACCCATCTCGATGTCCCTTGGGACATCTCTTGCCGGAGCAGCGCTCTTGCTCGGTATGTCCTCGTCGCCGCTCCTCGCGCAACGAACCGAATCCGTTTTCAACGGACACCGCATCATCATTCCGGCATCGAGCGTTCCGCAGGCCGGTCGCCATCACACCAACTATTTCTTTGTGGACTCCGATAAGCCTGCTGGCGGCCCGCCTCCCGGCGTCGAAACGCCCGCCTCGCTCGCCTGCGTGTACCAGTTGGTCGCAGGACCTTCTGGCTGCCCAATTTCTACCAGCAAGACGCTGCCCACTGGCGGAGTCGGAGCCATTGCCATCGTCGATGCCGGCGATTACCCGACAGCAGCCTCCGATCTGGCCGCCTTCTCCTCCTACTTCGGAATACCCGCGGCCAACCTCACCGTAACCTGGCCGGGCGGCAAAAAGAAAAAGCCTCCGGTTTATTCAGATTGGATTGTGGAGGAAGCCCTGGACATCGAATGGGCGCATGCCATGGCGCCACAGGCCAAGCTCTACCTCGTCGAATCGGATGAGGTTAATACCGACCCCACATGGGCAGCCGTTAAACTCGCGGCTAAGTTGGTCGCCGAGGCTGGAGGTGGTGTCGTCAGCATGAGCTGGGGCGATCCCGAAGTGAAGCAAGAGAAGAACTGGGACAAATACTTCACGACTCCGGGAGTGGTGTACTTCGCCGCATCGGGTGATTCCGGGTTAGGCGTCAGCATCTATCCGGGCGCTTCTCCGAACGTTGTCTCGGTCGGCGGTACATATTTCAACCGAGACCAGCACGGCAACTTCGTGAATGAGGTCTATTACACGGGCGGGGGCGGCGGCGACACCAGTCCGTATGAGCCGATTCCGAGCTACCAGAGCGGCGTCGCAAACGTCGTCGGAACCCATCGCGGCTATCCTGATGTGGCATCGGACTTCTGCTGCGCGGCGATCTACGTCCAAGGTGGATGGTATTCGGTGGGTGGAACGAGCTGGGCCTCGCCCACTTTCGCCGGGATCGTCGATGCTGCCGGCAACAAGAAGCAATCCACCGTCGACGAGTTGACCTGGATCTACAGCGAATTGGCTAACCAGTCGGAATACTCGGCCGACTTCAACGACATCACGCAGGGCGATCCACGCTGCACGGCCGGCTTCGACCAGTGCACCGGCATTGGATCACCGAAAACCTACGCCGGCAAGTAACCCGGCTCCAGCGTAGAAAGCTCGGTGCCCCAGGTTCGCGCCCGGTTTTGAGGGCGCTAACCTGGGTTCACCCAACCCTGCCTCCGCGGCATTTGAACCGCCCGCAAACTGAGTCCACCGAATCCGGTCCTCCTGAAGAGACTCTGGCATCCTCTGCTATGTCCCTTCGTACGTTGACTTCAGTAATCAGGCCTACGACTTCTGTGCTGATTTCGACTGGCTGAAACTGCTAGACTTTCCTCAAGGGTTCCATGCGTATTTGGCGGCATTTCGCAGTTCTCTCAACGTTCATGTCGTTGCCGTTCGCGACAGGATTTGGACAGACCGCGCCCGCGAAACCGTCGCAACTTGCATCGCAGAGCACATCACAGATCACATCACAAAGAGCAACGCAAACTGACGCTCGTGTTCGTCACGTACTGGTGCGCGGCACGGGCGCCGCGATGGAAGTGGAAATTCAGACCTCCGGAGCGCCGGTTGAGCCCGACACACAAGCAATCAGCGGCCCGGATCGCATCGTGGTTGACTTTCCCGGAGCCTTGCCCTCGAACGAGTTGCGTGCCCTCAAGGTAAATCGCGGCGCACTGAAAGCGGTTCGCTCTGGCTTGTTTTTCAGCAACCCTCCGATCACTCGGATCGTGCTCGATCTGACTGAGCCCCAGGCCTACCAGATTTCGACCAGCAAAATTTCGGCAACCGAGAATTCCATCGTCATCAAGCTGGCTCCCGGAAAACAGCCGGCAGCAAGCCAAATCGCCGCGCAACATTCCGGTCAACCGAAGCTGAGCGCCTCCAGTCCCGCTATTGCGCCGGCCCGGCTGCAGAATGCAACGCTTTCGACAGCCACCCGGGCGACCAGTGTCCGATCCGCGGACATCGTCACCACCTCTTCCAACCCCTCTGCCGCGCCAGCCGCGAATCCCGTGGGTGCGAGTGCCGAGCCTTCACCCGCGGAGGAGCCAGCAGCGCCACCCAAGCCAGCCGTGACCGTAACTTACGAGAACGGGTTGCTAAGCATTCACTCGAATCGAGCCACACTGGCGCAAGTCTTGTTCGAGGTGCACCTGCGAACCCACGCCGAAATCGCAATTCCATCCGGCGCCGAACGGGAAGAAGTTTTCGTGGATTTAGGTCCAGCCCCCGCCCGTGATGTCCTCGGTTCTCTCTTGAACGGATCGCCCTACAACTTCATCTTTGTCGGCGACGAAGCTAAGCTAGAACAAGTAATTCTGAGCCGTCGCGATCCCAGCATTTTCTAGATCGGCAAAATTCCCGGTTGTTTACTAATTGCGGATCATCATGCACTGCCGTTCGTGCCTTACTGCGTGACGAGCCGAACCGCCACGGGAGAGTCTCCGTTCCCGCTGATCGGAGTCAGCGAACGTGGCCCGGAGCCGCACCCGACCAGATTCACAATTGTGGCTTTGATCTGGCCTTTGGTCGCTCCAGAGTCGCTGGTTGGTAGGCCGTCGGGATTGAGAAAAAGCTGAACAAAACCGACGATCTGAACCGTCGAATTGGCACCGGCGGTGCTATCGAAGACAGGCACCGTGACTAGCGAATCGCTCACCATTATGTTGTTACCGGATACGCCCGGAATCGGGTCGTCGGCACCACCCACGAACTGAAGAGGGGCGGTCGGGGGACTGTTGCAGGTTAGGGTGTCTCCGAGGCCGTTCGTCGCATGTGTCAGACAATTCACGGCGTCTGCCGCGTCAGCATTGCGATCCCCCCCATAGCTGGCGACATCGACTTGGACGGAGGCGTTGCATTGGATAGGAGCCTGTACGCAACCGGCAATGCTCAATTGGTAAGGGGTATACGTCGCACCACCGCATATGGGGTTGGAGTACGTCGGAGGAGGAAAAGAGACCGGATCGCCGGGGAAGTAGTTCCACGCGGGCGGGCTTGCCTGCGGCAGTGAGCAAGTTCCAGTCTCGCAGAGAGAATTTATCATCAATGGAGTGGTAGCTGGCGATGTCCACCCAAGCAAACTTGAGTTCGTGATCGTTCCAGCGGTCGGGTCGAAGATCGTGGGTGGAGTCGCCGATGCGCTCGATGGGTCTTCATTCGGCAGCAGCCACGGCTTGACGCAGATGGGCTCAACTGCCGGGGAGGTGGTGGCGCTAGTCCCACCAACATTCGAAGGATTGTAGGCTTCGGCCGTGGCCGTCGCGCTAATCGATACTTGGCGATTTCCCCATATCCGCGCAAAGAACGTAGGCAGGTCGGTTCTTTGTACCCGGACGGTGACGAGCGGATCGCCGGGAACGGTCGTCACAAAATTTACCGAAATTTCGCCATTAGCGGCAATCAATGTCCGTCCACCAACAGGACTGCTTTGACCGACCTGAATGGCGACGGCCTGAGCGAGCACTTCGGCGCCTGCAAGCAGGTCCGTCGGATCCGTAGTCGCGCCCGAATTCGCCAGCACCCTCGCTCCCGCCAGCGCCGCTCCATCGGCTGCAAGTTGCGCTTCACTCTTTGCAGTGTAGATAGTCACTACGTCGATGGAGAGCGCCGCCATCGCTCCCACGACAAAAAGCATAAAGACAGCAACCAGCATGATCACGACGCCTTGCTCGCCTCGGCGAGAGGGCGTGCGGGAATCACGTCGAGAGTGGCGGCGGAATTTCATGCGAGCCCGATGGCCAGCTCCTCAAGTCTGATTGTGAACGATAGCGGTTTCGGTAATGGACGTGATCGCCGCATAATTTGCGCCAGGAAATAACAATTGGATCACACCGTTGAATCTCCAATGATACGGGTATGCGACGGTGACAGAGGTACCAACCGACGAAAGGCTGCCCGAAGCCGAATGTGCTCCGGACACCCATCCGCGGTTGATGGTGATCACCAGATTGTCGCCCGAAGTACCGCCAGCGCATCCGCTGATGGTGTAAATCCAAGTCAGGCCGCTTTGGCCTGACGGTATGAAGGGAGGAGCGCAACTACCCTGGTTGGCGTTAGGTAGTACTCCGCTGCCGGCCAACGAATCGAAAATGGCGGCGACATCCGCCTGCAGCGAGTCGGGAGTGTTCGGCGGGGCGGCTCCGTTCGCCACGATGTCCGACATCGGCTGAGCGGCCGCGAGGATCGCGCCTTCCTGCGCGGCCTGCGCGACTTTCTGTTTCTGGTTGAACGCTCCGCTGAAATCGAAGATCCCGACAACAAACACGACGAGAATAGGGACAACGAGCGCAAACTCGAGCAGGGCAGAGCCTCGATCTCCATTCAGACGTTGCGCGAGTGACTCTGGGCCTGAACAGAGTGTCTTCACCGCGTCGGTGCAATTCCTCGAAGTCGACCTGTCTGTCTCAGGGGGGAAGGACATGTCAGTTCTCCATCCTGCTCTGTGCCTGGGCTGACAATGTAATCTTTTGCAGGTTGAGCGAAGTGAATGGAAGATAGAACTGAAAAGGATATTGGAAGCTCACAATGGTTCCGCATTGTGGAGTCTGGTTGGGGAGATACGGAGAGTTCAGCAATGCCTGACGGCAGATACTGATATTGCCGCTGACCGGACACGTGAGAGTCAACGTGGGATTAATACACGAAAACGGCGTCGGCGCATTCGAGTTCACCGGAATCTGGGCCGGGTCGATGCTCGAGGCCTGCATCACGGCTCCAATTGTGCTGGCCACGCTGGTATCCAGAGAAGCAGTATCTCCGCAGGTCGCACACGACGACCGTGCGGCGACGATCGCTCCTTGCTGCGCTGCCTGCTGGATCGTTGAGTAAATATTGAATGCGCGTCCGAACCAGACGATACCTAACAGCAACATGAAGACCAGCGGTAGCACCAGCGCTGCTTCCGCGATTTCAGCGCCGTCGGCGCTGCCGAGTCTGCGGGCGATTTGTTTGACCTTCAGCAAACTACAGATCCCTCGCGTTGCTCGGTAGACGGCGAGTCAACCGTTCAGATTATAAATTCCAAGCGTTTTTCCGGCTGCTAACAATAGAACCGCGAGCGCCATGGCGACGCCGAAGGGGATCTTGGTCGACCGCGGATCGTCAAGCGACACTTCGGACGCGGGCATGCGCAAACTGAACAGAGCGCCGACAAGATGCGCCATGTTCACCAGTGTGCGCTTGAGGCGGCCCTTTACAATCACCACGCCGAGCGCCATCACTCCGGCAATCAGAATGGTACCGAGCAGAACAGTCCACAGTTGGCGCGGACCAAGACAAGCTCCCAAGGCGCCAGCAAGTTTCCAGTCTCCGGCGCCGAGACTGCGGATCAGGACAAAGGGCAGCAGCAAGCCGAGGCCAAGCAACGTGCCGAGCAGCGCTTCTTTCAGTCCAAGCCATCGCGTCAGCACTGTGTTGACCGCGATTCCTGCAGCGAATCCAGAAACGGTGAGCCAGTTCGGAATCCGGCGATAACGCCAGTCGAGAACGCCAGCGAGAGATGCCACGACGATCGCGGGAATCCAGGGTGCTGATAGCCATAGTCTGGAATGAATCCATGGACTCGATTGGAGCAGGATCGCTGCTGGCAGACAAACGCCTCCGCGCATTTCGCCTTCCTACTTTAGGGCTTTCGCCGAAGACACTCAAGGGAAACTTCAACTCAGCTAGCGCAGTCCCTTGAAGGCAGGGTTGGATTTCAGGTGTTCCGGGAAGGCGTGCTCGTACGGACCAAGACTGGGACAGATGAAATGGTGGGCGCGCGAGAAGCCGAAGATCTGCATTTCACGGAGGGCTTCGTCGGCGCTCCAACCTTCAGCGGCCATGCGATATGCGGCGATCATCATTCCGGTGCGATCGTCTCCTAGGCGGCAGTGCACGAATATCTTCTTGTGCGGATTCTCTTTGACCAGCTTCAGGAACTTCACAAACGTTTCATCATGCGGGAACGGGCAATGCCATGGAAGTGAGACATATTGCATGCCAAGATGCTGGACGACTTTGCCTTCGCTCTTGGCGCGTTCTCCGCGCGTGTCGACGACGATATCGACTCCCATTTTCGCTAATGCGTCGAAACCATGAACGTTCGGTTGACCTCCGCGAAAGAGCGTGGGAGTGACTTCGCCGAAGTTTGCAATGCCTTTGATCTTCCGCTTATGACCGAAGTTACGTGGAGAAGAAGCAGTTCGACCACCAGAGGAATCGCTCGCCAATTCGGCGTTACCGATTGTGATCGTCAATAAGAAGCAAGAGATTGCTAGATAACGAAATCGAAAATTCATTAATGATTGGATGCGTCTGCGCGTTCCTGAAAGGGAAAGGCCTGGTTTCCCAGGCCTTGGATGAAGATTGGGTTGAGTCTCTACGCGTCTGAATCTTTCTAGCGCGAAACGGGCGGAGCTGAGTTGCGCTCGGCGACGACTTTCTTGGCGTTGTCGGCTAGGGCGCGAGCCTGAGGCAGCAGCTCCAGGGCTTTGATGACGTCGGGATCGGTTTCGGCATGCACTTTCATGCCTTCTTCCTGTCCGAAGGCATCGACGAAGATTTCGCTCTTGATGTTCGAGTGCAGCCAATCATTGCTTTCGATCAGCTCAGCTTCCGTGTACGGAATTTTCTCTTCGTCGAGAGACTTGCGGAAATCCTGCATAACCGCGTCGTCGACTTCGAAGCTCTGCGTGACTTTGTGGGTCAGAGCATAGTGCTTGGCGAAGTTGAAGAGCGCGTAGTGCTGCAGCAGCGAGTCCTGAAATTTGTTGGCCTTGTAGGGTGGCAGTTTGACGTCGGGAGTGATTCCGCCGCCACCGTAAACCGTGCGTCCACCGTCGGTCAGTTTGACTTCATGGTTGGCGTTATTCTCTTCGCTGTCGCGATTGTAGTAGTAGTCGTAGAGTGACAGATTCGAGTAATCGCGCTGGATGAGGCGTCCGCTCGGCGTGTAGTACTTCGCGGTCGTCAGAGCCAAGCCAGTATTTTCGGCCAACGGATACACGGTCTGGACGAGGCCTTTTCCGAAGGTGACTTCGCCGACGATCAGGCCGCGGTCGTGGTCTTGAATCGCTCCGCTGACAATTTCAGCTGCCGAAGCCGTGCCGCGATTGACCAGAACAACCAGAGGGTAATCTTTCCCGCCGTTGCCATGGGCAGCGACATAACGCTTCTCGGGTGAAGAGCGGCCGTGATGCGAGACGATGAGCTGTCCCTTCTTCAGGAACTTATCGGCTACGCCGACACCTTCACTCAGCAAGCCTCCAGGATTCTGGCGCAGGTCGAGGATCAGGCCTTTGAGATCGCCCATCTGATCGAGGGCTTCAGAGACTTCATGCTCGGTCGTCTCCTGGAATCCGGAGACGTGCATGTATCCGATTCCGGGCTTGATCATGAAATGCAGATCGACGCTGTAGCGTGGAATCTCGTCGCGGATGACCGCGAATTCAATGGGATGGTCCGAACCTTCGCGCAACATCGTAATCCGGACCGTGGTGCCCTTCGGTCCCTTAAGCAAATCGGCTACATCCGAGGTGCTCATGTTGTCGGTCGGCTTGCCGTCGATGGCGGCGATGATGTCTCCGGGACGGATACCTGCGCGATAGGCCGGAGTTCCGACGAACGGCGCGATGACGATGACTTTGTTATTGCGCGGGCCAACCGTCATTCCCACGCCGTAGTACTTGCCGCGCTGTTCTTCGCGCAGGGCAGAATACGACTTTGGATCGAAGAAATTGGAGTGCGGGTCCAACTGGTGCAACATGCTGGGAATCGCGCCGTTGTAAATCGCCTTGTCAGGATTGACCGGGTCGGCGTAGTTCTCCTCAACCTTCTCGTAGACGTCGGTGAATTGCTTCAGGCTGTCGCGCACGTCGGAGTCGCTGCTGGGCGCGGTGGCGGGACTGATCCTTTGCGCGAACAGCATTCCGAGAAGACCGAACAAGGCCAGTACAAAGACAATCAAGAAGAGGGAACGAGAGTTGGAACGACGAGCACTACCAGCCATGTTTCGAGATCCTCGGGCAGGAACGTTGAGGGATCGAGCTACCCCCATTTCATCGCAGTATACCATGCGACCGCGCCTGTTTAGTTGGATGCAAACCGTGGCCGGTAGTTACTTTTAGAGGTAACTTAGCGAGCGGTTCTCAGTTGTCAGTCGTCAGTTCTCAGTGGACCTGGGGCAGTGGAGGGCTCGGGTTTTGAATGGGCACAAACACTGGAAAATAGAGCTGGTCTTTCCATCCGGTCGTGAATGTTTACTATTTAAATATCCCCCGCCTTTCCCCCGCTATCGTTGCTACAAACAGTCGCAGTGTCATTTTTGTGTAGGGAGCGCTCGCGGCTCCGAATTGGGCAGGGATGGCTCTTCCTGATGGCTGACGGCTGGTGGCTGCTTCCCTACGCGCCCTTGCGCTCGAACAAGTACGACTTCTTGTAGCCCACGTAGTTTTCGGCGTAGCGGAGGATGGTTTGAGCGTCCTCTTTTTCTAGCGAGCGGCGGAATTTTCCGGGGGAGCCCATCCAGAGCGAGTTGGGCTCGACGATCGTCTTTTCGGGAATGAGGGTGCCGGCGGCGATGATGGAGCCGGATCCGATGACGGCGCCGTTCAGGATGATGCTGCCCATGCCGATGAGGCAGCGCGCTTCCACGGTGCATCCGTGAAGAATGACGGTGTGGCCGACGGTGACGTAGTCGCCAACGTAGACTCCGTACTGGTCTTTCATGCCGTGGAGGACGGAGTTGTCTTGGATGTTGGAGTAGTGGCCGACGCGGATCTGGTGTACGTCGCCACGGAGAACGGCGTTCATCCAGACGCTGGAGTGCTCGCCCATCACGACGTCTCCGATGAGCTGGGCGGAGTCGTCGATGTAGCAGGTTTCGGGGAACTGCGGAGTGACGCCTTTGTAGGAGCGGATCATAGATATCAGCTTACCGAAAAAACATACGATGCAGCACTCGCCGCGACTCCTACTGCGGCTGCTTTGCAGTCTACGGATGGGTGGCGTCGGCTTTACTGGAGTAAAAGTAATAATCGGCGGTATAGGGACTCTTGGTTTCCGTGTTGACGTGCGAGGCGTCGCAGCCTTCCGCGGGAGGTTTGCCGTGGTTTGTGTTGACGCGCTGAATGGTCGTGACATTGAGAAGCAGGCCGCTGCCAGAGCTGCCCACGACGTGGACGAGAAGCCACGGAATGGAATTGGCATCAGGAGAGTCGACGTGAGCGACGGCTTTGCCCGTGACCTGGCTGCCGTCGGTCAGCTTCCAAGTGGGACCGGCGAAGTGGCTGCCGATGACTTTGCCCTTATCATCTTTCAGTTCCGCGTCGGGCGCTTTGAGCGTCCATGAAGGGGTGCCGTCGGTGGTGGCTTGGCAGGTGTAGATTTGCGATCCGGTGGCGTGCGCGAGCAAAACGACGTGCTCGTTGGCCGCAGCCTGAATCGCGTCCGGAACCTTGGGCGCAGGAATCGTTTGGGCGCTGGCGGCGTAGAACGACAAACCGCAAAGCAGGGCGGCAGTGATGATTGCCGCGGGACGCTTTAATCTTGGGGCGCAAGGGGTTGGGAGTCGCATAGGAAGACCAAAATATCATGCCAGGAAGAGCGGCACGCAAGTTAAGATTTCACGCGTTTTGAGAAATGACACGGAGAGCGACGGGTGATGAAGGCGGCAGACTTTCGACGGATCGCGCTGAGTTTCACAGGAGCCGAGGAAGGCTCGCACATGGGAGCAGCGGACTTTCGCGTGGGCGGCAGGATATTCGCCACGCTCGCTTCAGAGAAACAGGGCTTCGGCAATCTGAAGCTGACACCCGAACAGCAGGCGGAATTCGTGGCGGATTTGCCGGAGATTTTCTTGCCGGTTCATTGGGGGATGGGGACGCGGCGGGATGACGCACCTACGGTTGGCGATGGCGAACGAGGATGTGTTGACCGGGGCGTTGCGCGCGGCCTGGGCGCTCCGCGTGGAAGGCAACACTCGGACGAACAAAAAGCCTGCTTCCAGGAAACGGGCTCCGAAGGCCGAGTGAGAAAACGACGAGGAGTCGATGCGCGGGGATCTCGGTGCCGATTTTGCTAGAGTCGCGACGCTTTGGTCGAAAGCGCATCTTGCCCTGGAATTGTGGCGGACTCTCCGCGATATGGGTTGCGGTCCCAGACGACGCCGAGTGAATGCAGGATGAGGCAGTCCTGAAGCGTGAGTTGGGCGGGATCGGCAATGATCTGATGGGCGTAATAAACGACTGGATCGCGGGTAATGCAAAACGATTCGTGGCGAACAATTCCACCGCAGTGCTTACACGCGGCCTGCGCGGTGTAACGATTGCTGACGTACCAAACGGTTTCGATCTTATCGGACATTTCTACTTCCTCGGCTTGCGCTCTACGCGTGCAAAGTTCTGAATTACCCCCCAAATAGCAGGCAAGTTCGTTATGAGAATCGTAGAACTGGGGCGCCGGAGAGGCGGTACTTCGCGTCACAAGCGTTTGTGATGTGTGTCACGCAACAGATCTGTGGATCTCCAGGAACAGCCGGCATCCTGCTTCCGCAGCGTGCTGCGGTTGGAGGCTTCGGGCGGCTACTCCTGTACAATTTTGTCGAAATGAACAAAATGGTTCGAGTCGCTGTGATCCGCTGGTTTGTGGTGGCGTGTCTCGCTGTGGCGTGGGTTTCTGCGACAGCGGCATGGCTCGCGGCGGAGCCGATCGACTCGCTGCGTTACAGCAATTACGTCAACGATTTCGCGGGAGTCCTCGATGCCGGTACGCAGGCGCAACTGAACGAGTTGTGTCTGCAGGTTGATCAGAAGGCGCACGCGCAGATTGCAGTCGTGACGGTGAAGACGCTGGACGGTCAAGATCCGGTGAGTTATGCGGTGGCGCTGTATCAGAAGTGGGGAATTGGACCGAAAAGTAGTAATCGCGGAGTGCTGATCCTGCTCGCGACCGATGATCATAAATATTGGACGTCGGTGGGCTACGGGCTCGAGGCGATTCTTCCGGATGGAAAGGTAGGAGGGTTTGGCCGGGAAGCTGTGCCGCTGCTGAAGAACAATGATTATGACGGAGCCGTGACTCTGCTAACGACGCGGGTCGCGACGGTGATCGCACAGGATGCGGGTGTGACGCTGGAGAATCAGCCAGCCGTCGCTGAACGTCCGCAGAGGCGTGCTCCGAGCGGGGGCCCGGGCGTGATTGTAGTCGTCGTTATTCTTTTTGTGGTGTTCTCGATTCTGCGAGCGATCTTTCGCGGGGGCGGCGGCAGGCCCGGTGGCGGGAGTGGGTTTTGGTCGGGACTGCTGTGGGCGATGTTCTTCAACAGCATGGGCGGCGGTGGTCGAGGCGGGGGATTTGGCGGTGGGGGCGGGTTCGGCGGTGGGGGTGGAGGCGGCGGGTTTGGGGGATTTGGCGGCGGAAGCACGGGCGGCGGCGGAGCGGGCGGAAGCTGGTAGGGAAATGAGAGGGGCGCGATGGGTCCGGAAAAATTGATTGCGGAGTTTGTGGAGAAGGCGCGGGCAGCGGGCGGGACGAATCTTCTGTCCGTGATCCTGTATGGTTCGGCGGCGGCGGGAGACTTTGTGGCCGAGCATTCGAACGTCAACCTGCTTTGTGTGCTGCGCGAGACTTCCTACGCTTCGATTGAAGCGCTGGCGCCGGCGATTGCTTGGTGGGCGAAGCAGGGACATCCGGCTCCGCTGCTGATGAGCGCGGAGGAGATGCAGCGGTCGGCGGATGTTTTCTCCATTGAGTTTCTGGATATGCGGCGGCACTATCGCGTGCTGTGGGGCGAAGATGTTTTGAAGGCGCTGGAGGTTCCGATGCAATGGCATCGGGCGCAGGTGGAATACGAGCTGCGAGAGAAGACGATCCTGTTGCGGCAGGGGTTGCTGGCAACGAACGGAAAGGACGCGGCGAAGTGGGATCTGTTGCTGCGGTCGCTGCCGGCGTTTGGGACGCTGTTCCGGCACACGCTGATCGCGCTGGGCGACGCGGGAGCGGGAACGAAGCGGGAAGCCGCGGTGGCTCTGGCAGGGAAGTTGGGGATCGAGACGGCGGTGTATACGGAGTTGCTGGATATTCGCGAGCGGAAGGTGGAGCGGAAACAGATCAACGTGGATACGGTGTTCGCGCGATATCTCAAGCTGGTGGAGCAGGTGACGACCGCGGTCGACAAGATATTGGATTCGGCGGCGTAGGTGGGTTTGCAGTCAAAGTCGTGATGGCGGCGGAGAATTTCATTCGCGTCGGCATTTGTTTATTCGTAATTTTGCGTTCAGGAGAGTGACATGAGCAAAGGGTTGATTGTGGTCGCGGTGCTGGTGGTGGTGGTGCTGGCGCTGTTTGGTCAGTACATCGGGGTGAAAAATACTTTGGTGGCGAAGGATCAGGCGGTCAAGGCCGCGTGGTCGCAGGTTGACATCGTGTTACAGCGGCGCGCGGATTTAATTCCAAATCTGGTGGAGACGGTGAAGGGATATGCGCAGCAGGAGGTCACCGTATTTGGAGACATCGCGAATGCTCGCGCGAGATTGCTTTCGGCGCAGACTCCGTACGGACAAGATCGCGGCGAACGGGCAGTTGGATGGGGCGATCGGGCGCTTGCTGGCGGTGTCGGAGAGTTATCCGGAATTGAAGTCGAATGAGAATTTTCTAGCGGCTGCAGGATGAACTGGCCGGAACGGAAAATCGGATTGCCGTGGAGCGAAAGCGGTACAACGACACGCTGCAGGACTACAACACTTATGTGCTGCAGTTTCCGGCGAGCATCTATGCGGGGTTTGCGGGGTTCAAACAGAATCCGGCGTACTTCCAGGCGTCGGAAGGTTCGCGCGAAGTGCCGAAGGTGGATTTCGGCGGGAAGAGCGCAGCTCCGGCGACGACTCCGGCGCCAGTACATTGAGGGGGAAGCGGGAAGGTTAAGGGGCGAGTAAAGAAGGCAGAGTTGTAACGAAAACGGAGTTGGATGGGGCGGCGGAAATTTTCGCCGCCCCATCCATTTGAGGACCTGCTTTTTTCAACCTGCTGCGTAGAACCGGGTACGGAGACGAAGCCGACCTTGTTCTTACTGCAGCGGGGTTAAAGCGATGCAGGAGTCGTGATCGGGAATAGGCGATCCGGTGGGATCGTAGTGGATGCTGCCGTCTTCGGTGGAGCAGAAGCTGCGATTGCCGCCGCCGGAGAGAGGAAGTCCCGTGGAAAAATACTGGCCGGCGGGATTGGAGCCAAGGCCGGTAGAGGAGAACGTGTATCCGTTCTTAGAGCCGCTCGCGAGCAGCGAGTCGATGAGGCAGGCGCCGGTGGAATCGGGCGCGGAGCAGTTTGTGCCTCCGAGGTTGGAGAGTGCGGGCGCAAAACCGACGGTCGGATAGTTGTCGTTGTAGCTGACCTGGGCGACGGTGACGGTGCGCAGCGAGGCTACGGCGGAGGCTTCATTGGCGGCGACGCGGGCCTGGAGCAGGTTCGGGATGGCGATGGCGGCGATGATCAGGATGATCGCGACGACGATCAACAGCTCGATTAGCGAAAAGCCTTTTTGGTTGCGTTTGCGATTCTTCATAGTGGCGAGCTCCTCGGGTTACTGAAGTTACTTTCTACTTACTTCGCACGGTTCACGTTTCGGTGAGGGGATCGTCCGATGTATTCCTAAAATGCAAGGGGATGGCCGAAATGATTGCACATAGTTATCAATTGCTTGCAGTGTGATTAGCGAGGGCAGAGTGAAAAGAGTTGCACATGACGGTGGATGGGGGGCGAATGTTCGGGATTCGGCAGCGATGAGATTGTCCGTGGCTGACGTGGTTACCTTTGGTGCAATTCGATGGTTGGAAAGCTAGGCTCTCCGTTTCAGGACAAATCCTAAAACTGAACATATTTGATGTGCAGGGCTCACACGCGATGTGAGAAGTGGAGTGATATACCGTGGGCAGGGTCCCAGGAATCCCCTCCGATTCCGAAGTCTCGGGTACGAGGGGATTGGTATGTTTGGTCGCAGCTAGGCGTGTTTCAGGTCGCGATTCGCAAGGCTTTCCGCATCTCGGTTGTTCGCATTCTCCTCTTACATTGCATGCTGCTTGCCTCGGTGACTTGGGGACAGGACGGGTCTACGGGTGCGTTGCGGGGCGTGGTGTTGGATGCGTCAGGGGGCCGTCGATTGCGAGCGCGGATCATTGTGGCGATCCGGGTGGAGACTGGAATGAGATATCACGCCGCTACCGATGCGGCGGGAAGCTTTGTAGTCGACCTGCTGCCACCGGGGGAATATTCGGCGCGGGCGGAGGCGGACGGCATGTCGCCGCAGGTGTCTCCCATGATTCGGGTGGAGGTCGGCGCGGCGACGCAGATGACATTCAGACTGAAGGTGGCGGGGCCGCGGGAGACGATTACGGTGTCGGAAGCTCCGCGGGTGGGGGATCCGAATCCCAGTTCAGTGTCGGGGCTGGTGGATGAGCGGGCGATTAAAGACCTCCCGTTAAACGGGCGGCGGTTTACGGATTTGCTGTTGCTGATGCCGGGGGTGACGCAAGATCCACGGGGGCAAACGGAGGGATCGAACGGAGATCTTTCTTATGGCGGGCTGCGCGGGTACAACACGAGCTTCCTGGTGGATGGCGGGGACAACAACAACGGATTCTTCGCGCAGGCGATGGGACGGTACCGGGCGCCTTACCAGTTTTCGAATGAAGTGGTGCAGGAGTTCCGAGTGCAGTCGAGCGGATACGGAGCGGAATCGGGACGAGCTGGCGGGGCAGTCATTAATGTGGTGACCAAGTCGGGGACGAACCAGTGGCACGCGACGACATTTTATTACTTGCGGGACAGTTCGCTGGGGGGAGCGGCGCCTCCGTTTGTGGGATTCAATCCGAGCGATCAGCAGCACCAGTTTGGCGCGACAGCAGGTGGTCCCATTCAGCGGAACAAAACGTTCGTCTTTGCGGGATACGATCAGCACATTTTTCATGTCCCGGCGGTGGTTGAGTTCGAGAATGGTGCGACAACCGTGGTGCCGCAGCTGGGCGTGTATCCGACGCCGGGAGATTATGAAATTTGCGATCCGGCGATTGGAGGGCAAGCTTGCGACCAGACCTTAGTATTTGCGGCGGCGGCGCAGCTGTCGACGATGGGTGGTACATTCCACGCGAAAATGCTGGGGGACACCGGATTCTTGAAGCTCGATCACGTGCTGAGCGCGCATCAATTTCTTTCCGCGCGGTTGAGTACGTCGCGGTATTACGGAGCGAACAATGTGTTCTTGAATCCGGCGAATCCGGTGACGAATTATTCGATGAGCGCGAACGGGCAGGAGGATGTGCAGACAGAGAGCGCGTCGGTCGCGTTGATCAGCGGGCTGGGGCCGCGGCTGACCAGCCATCTGCGGGTGCAGTTTTCGCAGGACCGGGAGCAATCGTTTCCGAATCTGACGGGGACGCGCACGAGCCTCTATAGCTGGATGGAAGATTTTGGGCAGTCGTCGATCTTGCCGCGACAGACGCGAGAGCACCGGTTGAGCGCGGCGGAAACCCTGAGTTTGAATCGAGGACGCAACCAATGGAAATTCGGCGGCGACGCGATGATGACGTGGGACTATAACTATTTTCCGTCACTGTTTGGCGGCGAGTATTTGTACGACAACATTACGGTTGATCCTTTTAGTTTTGTTCCGGAGCACGGGGGGCTATATCTGACGCCGTTGCGGGCGTGGGCGCATGACGTGCCTCGATATTACATTCAGAGTTTTGGAAATCCGGTGTCACATCCCAATAGCAACGACTATGCGGGGTTTGTGCAAGATATGGCGCGCGTGACCCCGCATTTCAGTTTGAGTCTCGGAGCGCGCTACGACCTGCAGACCTTTTCGAAAACGGGGATGGTCAACAACCCGATTTGGGCTCCGTCGGGAAAGATGCCGTTGCGGGATACGAATTTTGCGCCGCGAATCGGAATTGGATATGCGATTGGCGATGAGCATCCGGTGATGGTGCGGGCGGGATTTGGGATCTTCTTCACCCGAATTCCGCAGCTCTATCAGTCGGCGGTGACGAATAACAATGGGCTGGCCGATAATTTTCTATCGCTCGACAGCACCGACTATTATCAGCGGCAGGTTTTTCCGAGCTATCCGAATGCGGCGTTTGCCTGTCAGCGTGGTCCGGTGGCCTGTATTCTTCCGACGGCACTGCAGCAGTATGCCAGTTCAGAGGTAGACGCGTTTGCTCCCGATTTTCAGACGCCGCGGGCGCAACAGGGCAGTGTGAGTCTGGAAAAAGAGGTGGGCGGAGGATTGACAGGGACACTCTCTTATCTTTATGTGCACGGAGTCGACCTGATTCGGGCGCGGGATGTGAATTTGCCGCCGCCCACGGAATATAGCTATCCCATTTTCGATCCGACAGGAACCACCTTCCAAAATCAGTTTTACAACGTCGAGTCGTTTGCGACATGGCAGACGAGTTACAGCATCAGTTGCCCTTATCCGCCCTGCCTGAATACCGTAGACCGTCCCATTTCGCAGTTGGGAGCCATCGATCAGTTTGAGAGTTCGGGGTCGAGCGTTTATCACGGGGCTACGATCTCTCTGCACAAGCGCATGTCGGAGAGTTTCTATTTCCGGCTGGCATATACGTGGGCGCACGCGATTGACAACGTGCAGGACGCCTTGTTGACGGGAGGAACGGCGACGGTTCAGAATTCCTACGCAACGGCGAGCGAGAAGGCGTCGAGCGTGACGGATCAGCGGCAGCGGTTGTCGCTGTCGGCGGTCGATGAGCCGAATCCATTTGCGCAAGGACAGAAAAGTCTTGCGGCGGTGTTCGATCATTGGAAGATCGCGGGAACGATGACGTATGGCAGCGGGCGTCCGGCGAATGCGACGGTGACGGGCGATCCGAATCAGGATGGAAACACGAGCAACGATCGTTTGGCGGGAGCGGGACGCAATTCCTTTGTCGGTCCCGACTACGCCACGATGGATCTGAGACTAACGAGAAAGATTAACATCGGTGGAAGTTGTCATCTGGAATTGAGTGCGGACTCGTTTAATCTATTGAATCGGGATAACCAGACATACGCGATTGCCGACAGCGGTTATTATACGTCGGCAGGAAAGTTTGTTAAGTACTCGCAATATGTAAACGGTGCAAGTTATCCAGCTTATTATCAGCAGCCTACAAGTCTTATGAAACCTTCGACTTCATTCGCACCGCGTCAAATGCAATTCTCGGCCCGGTTTAATTTCTGAGGCGGAGTGAATATTTCTGCACATTCCACTTGACTTAGAGGTATGTTGCTTGCCATAACTAATGACGTCCACTTAGGACTTGTGGAGCGAGCGGTTGAGTTGGCGAAGGGGAGTTGGAGACTGCGAATCCTTTCGACAACGCACTGGGGCAGTCGCAACGACGAAAAGGTACGAATCGAGGACTGGTCGTTTCTTAGTGGAGGGAAGCGAAAGTCACCCGGTTGACCGGATGCCCGGCGAGAACGCTTAAGTAAAAAGCGTTGAATCGCAAGCGCTAACACGAAAAACTAGTAAGAAACAGAGCGAACAGCGGGTCGGATCGATCGTCCGAACGGCCGGTAATTCGTAAGTGAGTGCTGCAACTCTTCTCCGGTGGCTGTACAGTCAGTAACCGCGCGATCACGTCACGCGGCGGGCCGAACCCAGGGACAAAGTATGAGGGGGATGTAAATCTCCTGCCCACGAAGTGAACCGGATCCTTCCCAATTCGGGTCTTCCGTGCAGTGCAGGGCTGCGAAAAACGGGAGCGCCTTCTCAAATGGAATACCAGGATAAGACTTTAAAGTGCATCGATTGTGGCACGGATTTCGTGTTCACTGCGGGGGAGCAGCTTTTCTTCCACGACAAGCAATTCAAGAACGAACCCAAGCGCTGCAAAAACTGCAAAGGAAAACGGGTGGCTGTGTTGGGAGCAACGGCACACGGAGCCCCCTCGTCGCGAGGGCATTCCTATACCAAGACGGAAACCCGGACGAACTGTTCGCAGTGCGGGAAAGAAACCACGGTGCCGTTCCGGCCGACGCAAGGGCGACCGGTACTCTGCCGGGAGTGCTTTCAGCAAGGGCGGCAAGTCGCGAGCGCCTAATCTTCCTCGGATGACAGCAGAGCGTTGGCTAGTTGGAGGTTCATCCGGCTTGTCGGCCGGTTTGCTGCGCTCCGGAGGCGGACTTTCGCCGCAGTTGCCGCTTGTCTTCATGAGCAACGAGTAGCGCTTCGATCTGGCGCAACAGATCCCTCGTGCCGAGCGGCTTGATGAGTAAAGAAGCCGAACCTTCTCCATTCCAATCTTCGCTGTCGCTAGCCTGGGCGTCCTTCTGGGCTGGCCGTTTTGCGTCCCAGTCGACGGATGGAGGGTAAGCGGTTAGCAGAGCGGTCGCCGGATCGTAGGCTTGACGGCGGGCCGCGCGAATCACTTCCATGCCGGCGTCTTCGGTTTCCATACGGAGATCGCTGATGACCATCTGGTAAACCGCGGATTCAAGTCGCGCAAAGGCCTCGGGAGAACTCCCGGCGGTATCGACTTCAAATCCGTGAAGTTCGAGAACTGCTTTCAGAGTGAGCAGGACGGCGAGATCGTCATCAACGAGAAGAATGCGACGTTTCATAGTGCGCCTCAGAAATTAATAGTAAGAAGAACATTGGCCGATTCCGTCGCGAACTAAAGTTTTTGGTTTTAGGGACAATCGCATTCGCTCTACCCACGAGAGCCTTGGACCGCTTGTGATGGAGCATCTCTTACCCGCTGAGCCGCACAGACTTCTACAGCGTGCAAAGATGCAACGGGATTTTCCCTACAATCCGAGAGAATCAGCCTTCCCGAGTGCAGCGCATCGTACCATCCAGTCATTTAGTATAGGAGCGTGACTCGCTTCTACATAGAGAATTTTGGTTGCCGCGCGACCCAGGCGGACGGGGCGGCGTTGGAACGGCAGTTTCTCGATCGTGGTTTGGAACGCGCAGGCGCCGCGGCTGACGCAGAGATCGTTGTGCTCAATACATGCACCGTGACGGAGGGAGCCGATAAGGACGCTCGTGCGTCAATTCGGCGAGTCCAGCGGATGAAT
The DNA here is from genome assembly GCA_963846085.1 of uncultured Acidobacteriaceae bacterium. GTDB lineage: Bacteria > Acidobacteriota > Terriglobia > Terriglobales > Acidobacteriaceae > Acidiflorens. The sequence goes on from CAWJUN010000002.1 coordinate 1,322,690, forward strand.
CCGAGTTGCCGGATTCTGGTGACGGGATGTTATGCGCAAAGGGCGCCGCAGGAGTTAGCGGAGATGCCGGGCGTGACCTGGGTCGTGGGAAATTCGCACAAGCACCAGGCGGCTGAGATAGCGACCGCGTCCGCTTCCGGATTTATTTCTCTCGCCCAGCTTTCTGCAAGCCATGTTCCGACGGAGAGAACGGCCGAGGTATTCGTAGGAGATATTTTTGCGCATACGGAGTTGTTAGCGGCTCCGGTCTTTGAGGCGGCGAATCAGCGAACGCGGCCGAATCTAAAGGTTCAGGATGGATGTGACAATCGTTGTTCTTTTTGTGTGATTCCGCAAGTGCGTGGCCAGAGCCGATCGCTGCCGATAGAGCGGGTGATCGCGGAAGTGCGGACCCTCGTCGAGGCGGGCTATCGTGAAGTTGTCATTTCTGGAATTAATCTTGGGCGATGGGGAAGAGACCTTCACGAGGTTTGCGATCCGACGTTCGCAGTTCGCAAAAACCCGGGCCAGGTTCAACCCCCGCGCCTCGTCGATTTGATTCGGGAGATTCTTGAGCGTACATCGCTGGAAAAGCTCCGCGTCAGTTCAGTTGAGCCGATGGATTGGAATGACGAAATGATCGATCTGATGGCGATGTCGCCGAGGATTGCGAAGCATGCCCACGTGCCGATGCAGTCGGGAAGCGACTCGGTGTTGCGAAGGATGCATCGTAAATATCGGCCGTGGCACTACCGGGAAAAGCTGACGAAGATTCGGCAGGCGATGCCGGCGGCGGCAATCGGAGCCGATGTGATGGTGGGATTTCCGGGCGAGACTGAGGCTGAGTTTGAAGAAACGCGCCGCATGATCGAAGAACTGCCATTTACATATCTGCATGTGTTTACCTATTCAGCGCGTCCCGGAACGGCGGCTGCGGAGCACGCTCAGCAAGTTCCCGTGGCGGTGGCTCGCGAAAGAAATCGCGTGTTGCGGGAGATGGCATCCAACAAAAAGGCGGAGTTCATGCGTTCGCTGCTAGGGACTAAGATCAAGGCAATCACGTTGCAGGCGGGAGCGGGCGAATCTACAGAAGCGCTGACGGAAAATTACTTGAAGATGAAAATCTTCGGCAGACATTCTGCCAATCGCTGGATGGTGGCGAAGGTCGAGGGAGTCGAGGGTGAATTTCTGGTGGGCCGAAGAGAAGTGGAACGGATTCCGGTCGAGGCCTTGGCCGGTATCGCGTAAATAGGGTTGGGGCTGAGGGCAGCGTTTCACACAGTCGTCTTTGGGAGTGACTCAAGAGTGCACACAGGCGAACAAACGCATTGACCTGTAATCCTTTACGGAATACGATATCGAAAAATCCTTAACTTAAAGCGGGAGTGATCCGAACCCATGTCACAGTCAGCGTTCCGGTCTGCTGTGTGTTGTTTGCTTGCGGTGGTATTCCCGGGGCAAATGATGCTGGCAGGAGAGACGGCGTCAGCGATGTTGTACACGAACGGCGCGGCTTGGTTGAACGGGAGCGAGGTGCCAAAATCGGCGGCCGTGTTCTCGGGCGACCTGTTGCAGACCCGCGCGAATTCTACGGCGAGCATCCAATCAACCGGGTCGAACGTAATGGTGATGGCGGACTCGCTCGTGAAGTTTGAAGGCCCTGCGGTAGAACTTGAGCATGGCTCAGTTCGTGTCACAACCTCGCATGGAATGGCGGCACGCGCCGGCGACGTGACGGTCACACCGGCGGGAAGCGCGTGGACAGAGTTTCAGGTGAAGGACGTCGACGGTCGCGTGCAAATCGCGGCGAACAAGGGCGACGTGACAGTCCAAGACGATAAAGGAACGACCACGGTTACGCAGGGGCAAGAAACCACGCGTGACGATACCGCCAATCCGGAGAAGAAAAAGAAGAAGCGCCGGAAGCCCGGCGCGGCCCCGGCTGCCGGAGGGGGAATCATGAGTTCGACGCCAGTGGTTGTAGGAGCCCTTGCTGCTACTGGAGGTGCTGCCGCCTGGATATGGCTCGGAGGCGGGGGGGAGGGGCCGATCAGCCCATCTTGCCCTTCGCACCCATGTCAGTGACGTTCTGCAAGTGAGATTTTTTGTGAATTCCTACCCATCTGGAACGGGCGACTGAACAATGTCGCGATACGTTTCCTACCGAGATTTCGACTGGGTGCTGATGGGCTTCGTGCTGACGATTTGTGCCCTGGGAGTGGTGCAAATTCACAGCGCCACGGAGCACACGAAGTTCGCGGGTGCCCACGTCAAGCAGATTTACTGGATACTCGCAGGCGTTGGCGCGATGTTTCTGGTTAGCCTCGTCAGCTATCAAGCCTTACTTGAACAAATCCACTGGATGTACATCATATCTCTCGCCTCGCTGATTGCGGTGAGACTGTTTGGCCAGAAGTATCTTGGGGCCCGGCGGTGGATCAAGATGCCGGCAGGCGGACACTTTCAACCTTCGGAATGGGTGAAGCTGATCCTGATTCTGGCAGTGGCAAAGTATTTTGCGGACCTACATGAACGCGAGCTGTCGTGGTCGGATTTCCTGAAGGCGGCGGCGATCGTGGGATTTCCGATGCTGATGGTGCTGGCGCAACCGGATCTCGGTACGGCGCTAACGTACCTGCCGATTGCCGTGATGGGATTATTCCTAGGAGGATTGCGCTGGAAGCAGGCGCTGATCGTCCTGATGGTCGCGGGGCTGCTGGTTCCGGTAGCGTGGATGAAGGTTTTGAAGTCGTATCAGAAAGAGCGTCTGACTAGTTTTATTAGCCCGGATGCGGATCGGCAGGGATCCGGGTATCAGGTGAACCAGTCGTTGATTGCGGTGGGGTCGGGGGGGATCTTTGGGAGCAGCCAGGGATCGCAGACGCATCTGGCATTCTTGCCGGTTCCGCAGACCGACTTTATTTTTGCCGCGTTTGCGGAAGAACACGGGTTTGTAGGATCGTTGGCGGTTCTGCTGTTATACTTCATAGTGCTGATGCGGTTGACCCAGAATGCACAAACGGCGCCCGACCGCGCCGGGGCGTTTCTGGTAATGGGTGTGGTGGCTGTGCTTAGCTTTCACATTTTGGTCAACGTCGGCATGGTGGTGGGTTTTATGCCTGTCACCGGAATACCTCTGCCGCTCATGAGTTACGGTGGGTCTTCCGTTCTTTTCATGTTTTTGGCGCTGGGGATGGTCATGAATGTCAGGATGCGCCGGTTTGTGAATTGAACGGTCGGCAGAAGTCAGGGTGTCTTTGAGCAGGACACTTGGAAAACAAAGATTCGGTAAGCAAAAAGATCAGCAACAAGAGTTAAGCAGCAAGATTACGAAGGCCCTCGCGAAAAAGGAGGGCAGAATGCCGGCAGAAGTCGAAGCCGGACAGGATTGAAGCCAGTCAGGCGGGGAACGGCCCCCTCAGCGAGAACGCGAGGAGTGGCCACAGAACCTGACGGAAGGCTTAACGCGATCAGTGCAGACGAGAACGAACAATTCACTGCAGTACGGGTCCCTGGAAGAAAAATTTCCTCCTGGTGACCGTGCCCGCTCCTACCCGGAGCGGCGCTGAACGCTATCGATCTCTCGGTCCGCCTTGCGCTTCTGGTCCGGTTAGAAAACCGGAGTAGAAATGAACAAGGAATTATTTGTATCGACCACACCCCATGAAACCAAAGTGGGGATCACAGAAGATGATCAGCTAGCTGAAATCTACCTCGAAAGAGAAAACGAATACACCTTAGCGGGCTCGATTTATAAGGGCCGTGTGACACGCGTGCTGCCAGGCATGCAGTCGGCTTTTGTGGATATTGGGCTGGAACGCGACGCCTTCCTGTATGTCTCCGATTTCATGGACTTGGAACAGCAAGATGAAGATCTGGATGAAGCCATTCCGGCGAACCGTCCAGCTGCCGAGTCGCGTCCTCGAAATGGGATCGAAGCGGGAAATACGGCGATCCTGAATGAAGGTCTGGCGGCAGACAGCGGCGCGGTAGGAAACGAGTTGTCGGCGGGCACGGAGTCCACGGGAAATGCGGCAAGCAGTTCGCGGGACTTTCGCGGACGCCGGCGACGGCGCGGACGTCGCGGCGAGACCGGACGCGGCGAGCGTCCAGAGCGCAGCGAGAATCGACCTGAGCCGCGAACCGAAGTTCGCACGGAAACGCCTGCTGAACCTCGAAGTGAACCTCGAAGTGCTGAGCCTCGGGGTTTCGAACCTCGGGGTGAAGGGAGAACCGATCGGTTCAACCGTGGAGATCGCTCGGGACGCGGTGGATCGGATTCACGCTTCCAAAGACCAACCCCGACGGTGCGGACTGGCGGCGACTACGATTACGGGCCGCCTCCGGGATACCAGCCGATGGTGCTGCCTGGGGAATCGATCTCGAAGTACCAACGACAAGGACAGGCTGCGGCTCCGCCTGTGCAGGGTGCGCGAGTTGAACCCGTGCAGGAAGCGCCGGAGTCGGCGGCCATCATCGCAAATTTCCCGGAAGACGAACCGATTTTTGCGGCGAATGTTGCCGAGCCGCTTCATGAACAGCATGAGCACTTTCCGGAGGATGTTGAAGAACCGACGTTCGCTCCTTCGGCTGCCGCATCGAGTCGAGCGGAGATCGCGGAGCTCAGAACAACTGCGCCGACCGTGAGCGAGACCTACGCCGAAACATTGGCTGCGCATCCGGGCGATGATTTGGACGAAGAAGACGAACGAGATGAGCCGGCCAAACCGCAGGCGGCGCAACACGCGGAACACGCGGTGAGTTCGCAGGCCGCGCAAGGTGCGGTTGAAGAGCAAGAGATCGAAGAAGAAGAAGCGGATCTTGTCTCGTATGGCGAGGAGCCGGGCGACGACGAGGGCTTTGAGGAGACAGAAGAAGAGACGAGAGCAGCGGGGGAAGTGTTCTCGGGCGCGCCTGAAGTCGCTGCCGAACAGGGAACAGCTAGCTGGACAATCGACGAGGCTGGTGCCGCCCAGAATCCTACTGGGGAAGCTGGCGCAAATGGCGAAGTAGTTCCGGAAGCGGTGCTGGAGGCCGAGGAGCGCGAAGCCGAAGAATTAGAACTGGAAGAAGCGCAAGCGGAGGCCGAGGCGTTGCTCGAGGCTGAGGCGATTGGTGACGGGACGGTGGATGCGAGCGCAGAAGTACGCGGTCCAGCGCCGGAGGCCAGATTGTTGCAGCGAACACAGCGGCGCGGACCGGAACGTGGTCCCGACCGAGGTGGCGACCGCGGGCGAGGACGACGCGGTGGCCGGCGCTTCAGAAGTCGAGAGAACACCGTGGTCCCGCAGATCAGCGAACTGCTGAAAGAAGGGCAGGAGGTGCTGATCCAAATCGCGAAGGAACCCATCGCGAAAAAGGGAGCGCGCATCACCAGCCATATTGCGCTGCCGGGACGTTTTCTGGTGTTCATGCCGACGGTCAATCACACCGGTGTGTCGCGGAAAATCGCTTCGGAAGAGGAGCGTCTGCGGTTGAAGAGAATTATCCAGAGCGAGCGGGAAAACGGCGGTGGTGGCTTCATCGTGCGAACCGCCGCGGCTGGCGCAACGGACGAAGAGTTGCGGGCAGACATACGCTTCCTGAAGAACCTTTGGAACGAGATCAAGACGCGATCGGATAGCAGCAAGGCTCCGGCGCTGATTTATCACGATCTCAACGTTGTCGAACGCGTACTGCGCGATCAGGTGAGCTCCGACTTCTCAGTGATCTGGGTCGATACAGAACAGGAGTACGAGCGCATTGTGCGGTTTGCGAATCGCTTCCAGCCCGGTTTGGTCAAACGCGTCAAACTCTACACGAAAGAGACACCACTCTACGATCAGTTCGGGTTGAATGAGGAGATTAACAAGGCACTGAAGTCGAAGGTCTGGCTGAAGAGCGGAGGGTATATCGTCATCAATCAGACTGAGGCACTCGTAGCCATTGACGTGAATACCGGCAAATACGTGGGCAAGACCGCCCGGCTGGAAGACACGATTGTGAAGACGAACGTCGATGCGATCAAAGAGATTGTGCGCCAGGTACGGTTGCGGGATCTTGGGGGCATCATCATCATCGACTTCATCGACATGGATGAAAGACGCAACCGGCAAAAGGTGATGCAGGCTCTAGAGGAAGCATTGCGGCTCGATCGCGCTCCGTCGAAGGTACTGCAGTTCAACGATTTCGGACTGGTAGCGATCACGCGTAAGCGCGTGAAGCAATCGTTGGAACGCACGATCGGGACGCCGTGTCCATATTGCCAGTCGACAGGCTTCGTGAAATCGGTGAGTACGATATGCAACGAGGTTTATGTCGAGATGCGCAAGATCTCAAGCCATCTGGAGCACAGCGACGTGATGTTGCGAGTGAATCCGGAGGTGGCGAAGGCGTTGAAGCTGAACAACGCGAAGCTGCTGGCGGAGATGGAAGAGCTTACGAAGAAAACCATCATCGTGAAGTCGGATCCGGCGCTGCATCAGGAGCAGTTCGACATTCACTAACCGCGAAACATTGCCTTCAGGAATTGGGACGGGTTCATAGCCTGTCCCAATTTTATTTTGGGGCTAGGCGGATGCGATGACCTTCGCGGCTTCATTCGTCCGCTCGGCCAGTTTTTCCAGGGACTCGTGGAGAGACTCGCTTTTCGAAGGGCTTTCAGCCTGCTGATCGAAAGTCACGGCCAGGCGGTCGACGGCTTCAGCAAGGCGCTTGCCCATGTCCACCAGGACGACGAGTGCGTCCGCGTGCAGTTTCCAGACGGAAGGAGAATTTCGGGTGCGCTTGAGTTCTTCCATCTCGGTTGTGAGACGCGCGGTGACGGCGACGAGGCGGAGCAACATGCGCGCGACATCCGCTCGCGGCCCGGTTTGCTCAAGATAGTCGGCGGTGTAGGCCTCAACCTCGGCCGGACTCAGCATGAGATTGAAGTAGCGCATGGGAACGATTTGGCGAAACTTGGGGTCTGCCACGCGGACGAAGACTCGAATCGATTCTTCGACGCGGCGCAACTTCGCTTCCTCAACGGAGAGCGCCTGCGGCGTGATGGGTTGAGGTGAGTACTTCACGGCGAGCGCAGGAGCCGCAGCTGCTCCACTGGAACCGACAGCATGGGGAGCAGAAGTGGGGTCGGGAATCGCGCGACGAATCGGCGGCCTGCGTTCCAATTCTCGCCTGAGGCGAGACACGCGGCGAAACTTCTCAAGAGCCGAGGCGTAGTCGGCTCTGAGCAAGGCTTCCTGATTGAGAGCGGCCACGTGCTCGACAGTAACTTCGACGCCATCGACGGTGCTTAAAATATTGCCGCCTAGTTCCTCGAGACGAGAGGCGAAGTCTTTAATTTCTTTTGTGGCGGCGGCGAATAAAGTGTGAAACCGGTCGCCAAACGCGGAATTGTATGGGGCCAGGGTGGCGAGCACGCCGGGGTGATAGATCGATTCCCCTAACTTTGCTTTCAGGTCCCGCACTCGCGGGATAATGCCGGAATCCATGAGGGCGCTGAAATCCTGAAAGCGATTTGCCTGGTCGAGAAGAGGGCCGAATTCGCGCAGTAGTTGGACGTCGGCATCGGAGAGAATGGGCACGTCGGACTCTGACAGAATTTCGAGCAACGCGATTTCAAAGGGAGATAACGGTATGGAACCATCGAGGCCGTAGCCCCGTTGCTCCCACTGACCGGCAACGCGGGGGTGGCGAAACAAGAAGGTGGCGACGAGATCGGTTTTGTCGCGATTGGCGCCGGAATCGTCGCGGTGGCGAGCGAAATAACGCAACAACGCTTCGGCCACTTCGGGATCGAGGTCAGACTGGACTCCGAGGCGAAGCATGGCCGGAGTAATCGCCATGTCGAGGAGTTGGATCCAGAGCTGCATCTGAACGAGCGTCGCACGCACGTTTTCGGTGTGGCTAATTACATCGGGTGCGAGTTCAGCGGGCGCCGGTAGTTCTCCGCCGAGTTGGTTGCTAAGCAGGCGCTGGTAGAAGCTTTGGACGGTAGCCAGCAACGCCAATTCCCACTTGGGATCCTCAACCAAAGTCGACTCCTTGAGATTGCGCGGTAATGCGAGACGGGCGCCGCCGTCTTTAGTAAAACCGAAAGAGAAGCGCAGCGCAATTGGTTACCTGGTTACGGAAGTGATGGGACTTGTAACACGATTTCGAACGCTATCCGGCGGTTCGCGCATGGCTCGTGCCGTTGGGACGTTGTTGCACACTCTTGTCGCAGGTCGATTCGCGGAGGCGCACCGGGAATGTTGGCTTTCCTACCCCGGACTAGCACCGGTCTATTGGAATACGACGGTCTTGTTTCCGTAAAGCAGGATGCGGTTTTCGACGTGCCAGCGAACGGCGCGCGAGAGAACTATCTTTTCTATATCGCGGCCTTTCTGGACGAGGTCGTCGATGGTGTCGCGATGGTAGATACGGACCACGTCCTGTTCGATGATGGGGCCATCGTCGAGGATTTGCGTAACATAGTGGGCCGTGGCGCCGATTAACTTGACTCCGCGGTGAAAGGCCTGGTGGTAGGGCTTGGACCCGATAAACGCCGGAAGGAACGAGTGGTGGATGTTGATGAGATTTTCGGAGCCAAGGGTAACGATAAATTCGGTGGAAAGGACCTGCATGTAGCGGGCGAGGACAACGAGTGAGCACTGATGCTCGCGCAGCAGAGCGATTTGCTTCTGTTCTGCCTCGCGTTTGTTGTCCTTGGATACGGGGACGACGAAGTAGGGGATGCGGTAGAAGTCAGCGATTCGCTGGTTATCGGGATGGTTGGAGATGATGAGCGGGATCTCGCACCGAAGTTCGCCGCTCTGGTGACGGTAAAGCAAGTCTTGAAGACAATGATCGTATTTGGATACGAAAATGGCGACGCGCGGACGATCGGCAGCGTGAGCGATTCTCCAGTGCATCTCGAAGTCGCGAGCGATCGAAGAAAAGCGTTCGGGAAACTCGGCGAGGTCGAATGCGAAGTCTGTCGGGTCGAATTCGACTCGGGTGAGAAAAAGATTTGATTCTTCGTCTCCATGCTCGTCGGCGAACAGGATGTTGCCGTTATGCCGAAAAATGAAGTCGGCAATGGAGGCGACGACGCCCTTCCGGTCGGGACAGGAAACTAGCAAAATGGCATTGTTATGCATAGATCATTGTGTATTTGCGTTGTATTCGAGCTTCAGTTTGTTCACGCGCAGTTTGCAGTCATGTTGAGCGAAGGAGTGAACAGTCATTCTTCTCCGATATCTTCATTCCAGACGTCGGGATTCTTGCGGATGTAGTCGGCGAGCAACGAAGCGCATTCGGAGGAATCGAGATCGATGACACGCACTCCGAGCGAGCGGAGCCAGTCGATTCCTCCCTGAAAATTACGGCTTTCGCCGACGATCAACGTGCCAAAACCAAACTGACGGACGAGCCCGCTGCAGTACCAACAGGGCGCCAGTGTGGTCACCATGGTGAGTTTGCGATAGCTGCGCTGACGGCCGGCATCGCGAAAAGCGTCGGTTTCGCCGTGCAGGGATGGATCTCCCTTCTGGACGCGGCGGTTGTGCCCGGAGCCGAGGAGCTGGCCCTCGGCGTCAAAGATCGCGGCTCCGATCGGAATGCCACCTTCCGCCAAGCCGTTGCGCGCTTCGGCCAAGGCGACCGCCAGCATTGCGGAATGATCGAGTGCGGGCATGAAGCTATTCTACGGGAAGGGCGCTTAGCGGAGAGTCAGTAGAACCGGATGTCGCGGTAGAAGATGCAGTGGCTTTCGAGGTACCAGGACACCAGAAAGAGAATCAACATAACGGTCGAAGCCCAACAGAAGAGTTGAACGGGAAGCGTTGCCGCGAGGCGGTCGCGACGACTGTCTTTATTCTCAGGCTCTTCGCGAAAAATCAATCCACTGAGCAGGCAGATTCCGGCGGCTAGCGCGAGAAGGCCGAGAGACTCGGAGATTCTCTGCTCGATGTCAGTTGCAGGAAGCAAAAACGCGGTGTGAAAGACGCCGTACAAGGAAAGAATCGAGAACAATAAGGTGATCGGTTTGGCGACCTCGACGAACATGCCGCGAATCTCTTCGGGCACAGTTTACCGCCATTGGCTGTGCCAGAAAAGGGAGTTTATAGGGGTTCGCGTCCCGAGGCGAAGATTCGGGAATCTCGCTTGACAAGAGTTGGAGTCGCTCTTTATTGTTCTAAGCGCTTAGTTACAGAGTTTTTTCTCGAGCGCTTCCCGTTCCCCAATGCTTTGTGAAGGTAGAAGTTATGGCCGCTGAAACGGTTCTCGCCGCCACACTGGTAGAACCCGGAAGATACGAGGTGCGGGAATATCCGCTACCGGAGCCTGCTCCGGGCTGCGTGCTGGTGAAAATGGAGATGTCGGGAATTTGCGGAACCGACAAACACACTTGCCAGGGATTTACGACGCAATATGCCGGCGATGGAGCAGGGAAGCAGATCCGCTTCCCGATCATTCAAGGCCACGAGAACGTCGGAAGGGTGGCGGCGATTGGCGGGACAGGGCAATACTCCGACTTCGAAGGAGTGCCGCTCAAAGTTGGCGACCGGGTAGTTGTGGGGGCGAATGTAGCGTGTGGAGAATGCTACTACTGCCGGCACGACTTTCCTTATTACTTCTGCGCGAACATGGCGGACTACGGCAATAACCTAAGCGCTGCCGATCCGCCGTATCTTTTTGGCGGATGGGCGCAGTACATGTACATCGTTCCAGGAAGCTTCCTGGTGCGGGTTCCCGACGATTTGCCTTCCGAGGTAGCCGTCCTGACGGAAATCATGGCGGTGACGGTCGGGCTCGATCGGGCGAAACAGATGTCGGTGTTTCCGAGCGAGGCCTTCCTCTTCGACGATACGGTTGTGGTGCTGGGGGTCGGGCCGCTTGGGATGTGCTTTCTGATGAAGGCGCGAATGCTCGGGGCGGGGACTATTATTGCCGTCGATCTTTCGGATTACCGTCTGGAATTTGCAAAGCGGCTGGGAGCGGATTACGTTCTCAACGCGGCGAACACGTCGCTGGCAGAGCGGTTGGAATTCGTTCGTGGGCTGACGCAAGGACGCGGCGCGGATCTGGTGATCGAAACGGCCGGTATCCCACAGGCGTTTCGCGAGGGGCTCGAACTGATGAGGCTGGGAGGACTGCTCGTGGAAGCTGGCAACTTCTCAGACCTGGGAGAGATTTCGATTAGTCCCCATCGACATGTTTGCGGCAAGAGCGCGCGAATTCTTGGCGTCGGTGGCGAAGAACCGGCGGCTTATGGGCCGAGCATGCGACAGATGGCCCGATACATGGCTACCTATCCGCTGCGGGAGTTTGTCTCGCACCGTTTTCCACTGCGTGACGTCGAGGCGGCGGTACAGAAATCGGTGGCAGCGGATTCGATGAAGGTCGCGATCATGCCGTGGGATGGATTCTGACGTCCTGCGGGAACTGAATTCCGTTACAACTTTGGCGAGGGAGAGTGATATGGGAAAGCTGGCGATTACGGGTGGCGAACCGATCCGGAAAAAGCGGTTTGACGCCTGGCCGATTTATACCGACAAAGAACGGCAGGCGCTCGAAGATGTTTTGACCAATCACAAGTGGGGCGGCCAGCCATTTCCGGGGAAGCACGGTGACGCGTTGGGGAAAGCGTTTGCGGCGTTTCACACGGCAAAGTACGGGCAGGCGGTGAATACCGGCACGGTGGCGATTCAGGCGGCGCTCAAGGCCATCGATATACGTCCGGGCGATGAAGTCATCGTGCCCGCGTATACGTGGGAGGGAACCGTCGGACCCGTTTTGCTGGTCAACGCTGTTCCAGTTTTTGTTGACGTAGATCCCGATACGTATTGTCTCGACGCGAAACTTGTCGAACAGGCGATTACTCCGAAGACGAAGGCGTTCCTGCCGGTTCATCTGGGCATGCGCTTTGCAGATCTGGACATTCTCCTGCCGCTGGCGGCAAAACACGGCATCAAGATTATCGAAGATTGCGCGCACGCGCATGGCGGCATGTGGCGGGGTAAAGGCGCGGGATCGATCGGGGACCTCGGCGCTTTCAGCTTTCAATCGAGCAAGCTCATGACCTCGGGCGAGGGCGGAGCGGTCATCACCAACAACCTGGAGTACTTCGAGCGCGTCCAGTCGTATATCAATACCGGGCGCCGCAGCGTCACCGATCAATTTCATCACCGGATGATTGGATTCAACTATCGGATGGGTGAGTTTCAGGCAGCGGTGTTGAATCCGCAGTTGGAGCGGCTACCGGAGCAGGCAAAGATCCGGCAGGAAAACATGGATTACTTCGAGTCGCGCCTGCGAGGCACCGTTGGCATTGGACTGCTCAAGCCGGAACCGCGAATCACGCGTCTGGCTCCGTACGGATATGTGCTGAAGTACTACGCCGAGCAGGTAAAGGATATTCCGCGAGCAGCTTTCGTGGCGGCGCTTCAGTTGGAAGGGATTCCGTGCGACGGATTGTTCTACGAGCCGGTATACCGAAGTTCGCTCTTTCCGCTGGACCCGACAGATTATCCGGCGTTGAGTTGGGGAAGGACGGCGCCGATCGATCTGCGCAGTATGTACAAGTGTCCGGCGGCGGAGCGGGCTGCGTATCACGAGGCTGTCTGGTTCTCGCATCACCTCTTCCTGGGGGGCAAAGAGAATGTGGACAGCATTGTGGATGCCATCCGCAAAGTTCTAGAAAATATCGAAGAGCTGCGTGGGCTGGAGCATCGCGCCATCAAAGATCAGGGACTGAGCCGGGCCGACCGGGAGAGCTAGGGGAAGTGTTACGAATCGGATGTGAAGAAGAGGAAAGCGGTTGATGGCCAGCAGGAAGCGGGTCGGATACGCGGTGGTCGGCTTGGGCAGTATTTCTCAAGTTGCCGTGCTGCCCGCCTTCGCGCACAGCAAGAAGGCGAAGCTCATCGCGACCGTCAGCGCTGATAAGAAGAAGGCGGAGAAGTTCGCACAGGACTTTAACGCTAGTGACGCTTATACCTACGACGAGTTTTCGCAATGCCTGGAGAACCCGCTGGTCGAAGCCGTGTTCATTGCGACGCCTCCGGGCGAGCACGAGAGATATGCGGTTGCAGCAGCAAAGGCTGGGAAACACGTGCTCAGCGAGAAGCCGCTCGCGGCCACAGTCAAGCAAGCTCGCAACATGGTTGATACCTGCCGACGGAGCAAAGTGTTGCTCATGACGGCGTATCGAAAGTATTTTGAGCCGGGCAGTCTGATGCTCAAGAAGATGATCACGTCGGGCGGACTGGGCCGGATCGATATCATCCACACGCTTTTTACAGAACTGCGAACGCTCGGCGATAACTCCCCGGCTTGGTTATTTTCGAAGAAGTTGTGTGGCGGCGGTCCGCTTACGGATCTTGGTGTTTATTGCATCAATACCTCGCGTTGGTTGCTTGACGAAGATCCCATCGCAGCGACGGCCGTTACCTGGTCGCGCGATCGTCGACGCTATAAAGAGGTAGAAGAGGGAATCACGTTTCAACTCAACTTCAAGAGCGGCGTTGTTCTGCAAGGGAGTGCGGCTTACAGCGCGGCGTTCTCTTCATTTATTCATGTTCATGGAGAAAAAGGCTGGGCGGAGTTGGCTCCCGCATTTGATTTTCTGGAGGAGCGTCGGATCAGCGGAAAAGTCGGCGGAAAATGGTTCGCCAGGACTTTTCATCCCATCGACGAATTTGCGCTGGAGCTGGACGAATTTGCCGACTGCATCCGGGAGGGGCGAGAGCCGGAACCGAGCGGCGAACAAGGGCTGCGCGACATCATTATTATTGAGGCGATTTATCGTGCTGTGAAGCAGCGCCGGGCGATCGCGATCAAGTACTAAGCAACACCGTCGGGGAATGGGTCGCCGCTGACGTTTTCATCCGCTCGGATAGCTAGGCTCGAACCTCGTTGCGGGAATCTGAGGAATTGCGATTGGGCCGAAGCTGAAATCCGCAAGACTCGCGCACATGAAGCTCGGGCGGGAGTTTCACGGTTCCGCCGCGAGCCGGCTCACCTTTGATCCGCTGCAGCAAAAGTTCGGTGGCTTCAAATCCAATTTGATACTTCGGCAGTTCGACGGTTGTCAGGCGAGGCCGGAAGACGGCGAGCCACGGATAATCGTCGAAACTGACGAGACCGAAATCTTCGGGACAGCGCATTCCCATTTCTTCTGCGGCTTTGAGAAGGCCAACGGTCATGAGGTAATTTGCGACATAGATACCATCGGGACTTCGGGAGAGCAGAGCGTGTCCTCCGCGATAACCCGATTCGATACGATAATCACCCTGAATGACGAGGTCCGGTTCGTGGGCGAGGCCATTGGCTTCGAGTGCGTCGCGAAAGCCTTTCCAACGTTCCCGGCCGTTGCTGATGGTCATGGGCCCGCCGAGCAATCCAATTCGCCGGTGCCCTGCGCGCGCTAACTGGCCGACGGCCTCATATGCGCCTTTATAGTCGTCGGTTACAACAGCGTCTTTGGTGAGATCAGGGTAGGTGCGCATGAGAAGAACAAATGGAACCCTGGCGTCGTCGATCAGCTGACGCAGGGAGGGCCGAAACGGCTGTGGCGCCTTGGTCAGCAGAATGCCGTCGACACGCTTGGCGAGAAGGACTTCGAGACAGGCCTCTTCGCGATCAAGACGATCGTCGCTGTCGCAGAGCAGAATGTTGTATCCGTGTTTTTGCGCGGCGTCTTCCGCGCCGCGAACGACCAGCGGGAAAAACGGGTTCGAGATGTCGGGAACAACAATTCCAATCGTATGGGTGCGGCGCTTCGCCAGACTGCGGGCCAGCAGGTTGGGGCGGTAGCTGAGCTTCTGAATCGCGGCATCCACGCGCTGCTTGAGCGCTTTGCCGACATGGCTCTTATCGTTAATGACAGCGGATACGGTAAAAACGGAGACGCGAGCTTCTTTGGCGACATCGTAGATACTCGGCGTTTTGTTGGTCTTACGCTTACGAGTCTTTCGTTCCGGCGGCATATTCCTGTTCGTTCAAGTAGAAGTGAGATCTCGGCCCGGTAGAGCAATACGAACATCGTTAGAACGAAGCCCGGTTACGCTCCTCCGTCATCATATCCCGAGCGGGCGAAGATACTCTGCCAAAGCATTACGCGACCGCTCATGCCAGATCTGGATTGGGCAGCATGATGTCTCGCACCAAACTGTCGAGATCGTGACAGGCGGTGATGAACTGACGAAGCGTGCGACGCGTCGGGGCGAAGGTGTCAAAGTCGTCTAACGAGAGACCGTCCTCGGAATAAGCGCTGCGGAAATCCGAAAATTTCCGGAGCAGTTCGGCGACAATCTTTGAATCGACCGGATCGTCGATGCGCGGGCGAACCTCGACGTCACTGGCGTTGAGGCGAATTTGCCAAGCATAGGGCGGAGAAATGACAACATCGCCGCCGATGAATTCGCTCCAATGCATGTGATTTCGAAAGGCGGCCGAGAGCAGGCGCAGGCGGTAGCCTCGATCGCGAAAAATCTGGTAAGCCTTTTTGAATACGGCGACGCCCGCCCACTCCAGGTATCCGGGATCGAGCGTGATGTTTTCTTTCTCCGCGACGACCTTGAGCCAATCATCGAGACGTCCGACCATGATGGTGCAGACCGGCCCCATGGTTGAAATATCTTTGCCTTCTTTTTCGCGCCGCTGCAGGCCGCGCTCCACCGCCTCTGCCACGGCGATGCACTGCGGAAGGGTGAAACTTACCGTGGCATTGATACTGATTCCGCGGTAGGTGGCCTCTTCGATTGCGGGAACGCCGGCTCGAGTTACAGGAATCTTCACGATCATATTGGGCGCGAGGCCGTCGAATTCCTGCGCCTGCCGAACGATGGCCTGCGAATCTCGATAGAACCTGGGATCGGTTTGGATCGACAGACGACCGTTGCGACCTTTCTGCGCATCGAAAACCGGTTTGAGCAAGCCAGCCGCTTTTATCGAAATCTCGCGAACTACTTGCCAACCGATCTCTTCTTCTGTGGCGGCGGGTCGTTCTGTGACGAGTTCGCGGATGCGATTCTTCCAAACAGACATTTCTTTTTTCAGCACACCCAGCACGATCACCGGATTGCAGGTTGCTCCGACTGCTCCGTGTTCGATTGAATAGGTGAGTTCCTCAATCGAGGCCGAGTCATTCCACAAACAGGTGCTGGTCGTTTGCGTCATTTCATGGAAGGGACTCTTGTAGCTGGAGGAGACAGTGGTTTGCGTCATGCATTCCTCCGCTCCCCGCTAAGGCTGTGTTCGGCGGCCGGTTCTACGCTGCAAGATTTGGACTGAAGATAAGATGTTTCGGCGGCCACCGCGATCTTGAGAGCGCGCATTCCGTCTTCTCCGGTGACTCGCGGAGCGCGGTCGTGCAGCATGCTGTGCACGAAGTCCTGGACTTCGGCAACGTAGGCGTCGGCGAATGTCGTCAGAAAATCATCCGCGAACTTGTGTGTGCCGCCTTCGCTGCTCAGGAATGTCGCGGAATGCTGCAGGGCACTGCCGATCAGGATCGATCCCTTTGACCCGATAACCTCGGTTCGCACGTCGTAGCCGTACAATGCCTGGACGTAGGATTCGACGTTGCCAATTGCGCCGCGGGCATACTTCAGGTTTACGACGCCTGCCACAACATCGTCGAAGTCGGCTACTTCAGGGCGAATCGCCACGGTCCCATACGATTGGACTTCGACTACTTCATCGCGCATGAGCCAGCGGGCCAAGTCAAAATCGTGGATCGAGCTGTTGTAAAAAAGCATACCGTTCAAGCGAGAGGCATACGATGACATTGGCGGGACGTCTTTATCTCGACCGATAGACTTGAAAATCACTGGTTCGCCGATCTCGCCTGCTTCGATGCGCTTCATGGCCGCAAGATAGCTGGGATCGTATCGGCGCATGAATCCAATTTGCAGATGGACGCCCGCCTTGGCGACGGCATCGAGAGCAGATTGCGCGTCCGGCAAGTTAAGGGCCAGCGGTTTTTCGCAGAGAATATTCTTGCCGGCTGAGGCTGCGGCCCGGATGGCTTGTGCGTGAAACTTATCGGGCGTTGCAATCACGACACTGTTGATCTCTTTCGACTCGAGCATCTCGTCGAAACTTCCGAAACCGTGCTCGATCTCAAGTTCGGCGGCGACTTTGCGCGCCTGGTCAGCAGCAACGTCCGCGACTGCGATCAGACGAGCCTCGGGCACCAGACGGCGTATGTTCTCTGCGTGCCTCTTACCCATCATTCCAACGCCAAGTACGCCTACTCCCAATTTGCTCATGCCGGTTATCTCTCTCTCCCTGAAATTCTTAGCGCTTTGACAGAATGCTCAAGCCGTCACTCCGAGCTTTTACTGCCGGTGGCGACTGGCTTCTTGTCATCAGTGCCTCGCGATGACCGGTCGCTGCCGTCCTGCTGAGCCAAACTCAATGTTCCGACGGCCAGAAGTATCTTTCTTTCTTCTTGCCGTCCAAATATTTGATACGGGCTTGTTTCACGAGATCGGACTCGGACACTTCCGCGATGGGAACGTCCCACCACGATTCATAACCGCCTACGCTGTCGAAGTAATCGGTTTCGACCACAACCACCGCGGTGCGCGGCTGTTTCTGTACGTCAGTCAGGGCCGCGGAGAACTGCTCGCGGGTTTGGGCCCGTACGGCATACGCACCCAGGCTCGTGGCGTTGGCTATGAAATCGACCGGAGGCGCGGCGTTTGGATGCTGCTGATCTCGATATTGGTATTTCGTTCCGAATCCTTCGCTGCCGCAGGCGCGGCTGAGGCCGCCGATACTGGAAAAACCCTGGTTGTCAAAAATGACGATGTTCAGTTTTATATTCTCTTGCAGAGACGTAACGATCTCCTGGGCCATCATGAGATAGGATCCATCGCCCACCAGAACATAGACGTCGCGAGTAGGATCGGCCATCTTGACTCCGAGACCACCTGCGATTTCGTAGCCCATGCAGGAGTAACCGTACTCCATGTGGTAATTCTTGGGATCTCGAGTGCGCCAGAGTTTATGCAGATCGCCGGGAAGGCTGCCCGCAGCATTGACGATGACATCGCGGCTGCCCAAGGCAGTGTTCAGGAGGCCAATCACTTCTCCTTGGCTGAGCGGCGGGCCATGGCGGCGGGCGTAGATTCTATCGACTTCGTGCTCCCACTCGGCGCGGAGGCTGCTGATCTCGGTTGCGTAATCTTGCGACACGCGATACGACGACAGAGCGCTGCTCAGTTCCTCGAGAGTGACGCGAGCGTCGGCGGTGATCGGGAGCGCAGCTTGCTTTGCGGCGTCGAATTCGGCGACGTTAATATTGATCATCCGCACGTCCGGATTTTGAAACGCGGTCTTGGAAGCCGTGGTGAAATCGCTGTGCCGCGTGCCAATCGCGATGACCAGGTCGGCATGGGCTGCCAAACGATTTGCGGCCAGAGTTCCGGTCACTCCGATGGCACCGGCGGATTGCGGGTGATCGAAGTTAAGGCATCCTTTTCCGGCATGCGTTTCGCCCACGGGAATTCCGGTGCGGGTCGCAAATTGGGAGAGAACTTCAGTGGCCTCGGAGTAGATGACGCCGCCGCCCGCAATGATGAGCGGTCGTTGAGAGGTCCGAATCCAATCCGCGGCTTTTGCAAGGAGGGTGATATCGGCTCTAGTGCGGGGGATGATCCATGTCCGCTCTTCGAAGAACTCTTCGGGAAAATCAAAGGCTTCGGCCTGCACATCTTGAGGGAGTGCCAGCGTGACCGCGCCAGTTTCTGCGGGCGAGGTCAGCACACGCATCGCCTCGGGCAGAGCTGTCAGAATCTGTTCGGGACGTTGGATACGATCCCAGTAGCGCGAAACTGGACGGAAGCAATCGTTGACTGACACGTCTTGCGTCGCAGGGGATTCGAGTTGCTGAAGGACGGGGGCGACGTTGCGGCGGGCAAAAATGTCTCCTGGAAGCAGCAGGACGGGGATGCGATTGATGGTCGCGGCGGCGGCGCCGGTCAGCATGTTGGTTGCCCCCGGACCGATCGACGAGGTGCAAACGAGTGTTCGAAGGCGATTGCTCATTTTCGCGAAGGCAGCGGCGGTGTGCACCATCGCCTGCTCATTGCGGCAGAGATGATAAGGGAAATCTGGATTCTGTTGCAGTGCTTGCCCAATGCCGGCGACGTTTCCGTGGCCGAAAATACCGAAGCAGCCGGCGAAGAAAGCGTGCCGCTCGCCGTCACGCGAGACGAACTGGTTTTTGAGAAATTGAATGATGGCTTGCGCAGTCGTTAACTTTCGCGTCATGTGTCTGTCCCAACTAGCGGGTCCGATGCCAGAGCAGGATACTGCAACTCGGGGTACCGCACCAGTATATTATGTGTGAATGAACAAACCGCTTAGGACCAAGCGAATTGTGTCCGGCGGCCAAACGGTCAGGTCCGCAATATATATGGTGGATACTGATTGTTGTCGATCCTATGCCGAGCGCGATCGTACGGCCTGGACCTCCGGCAATCCAAGCATGGCCCGTCCGAATATAAGGGGTTATTCGCGATATGCGTGAGATTCGTGAACCGCTTTCAAACCGTTGAAGAGCGATTCCTGCAACAGTGTCCGATGCGGTTGGGCTTTACCTTCGCGTCCGCAAAGCGACTGGCCGGCTCATGTATAGTCGTACCTTGCGATGACCAGGAAATCCAAGAGAGCAACTGGAGCTGGAGGGTCGAAAGCGCCCAGTATTTACGATGTGGCTCGTGAGGCCAAGGTTTCGGTATTCACGGTTTCGGCGGTCATCAACCAGACTGGACGCGTCAGCGCCACGCTGAGCCGGCGAGTCGAGGCGGCGGTTCGTAAACTAAACTATCGCCCAAATCTCCTCGCGCGGAGTCTGGCCAAGCAGCAGACCCACACATTGGGAATGGTTGTGACCGACATTGCGAACCCTTTTTTCCCTGCGATTGTCAGAGCCGCGGAAGATGCCGCGCAGAAGGCTGGTTACAGCATGTTGCTCTGTAACAGCGATGACAAGACCGACAAAGAGGCAGAGTATCTCGATCTCCTTATTTCCAAGCGTGTCGACGGAATTATTCTGAGTAAGACCCCGTCAGCGTTTAGCGCTTCGCAGCGCAAGATGATTGAAGAGGCGAACATTCCGATCGTGTTGCTGATGCGAACTTGTCCGGAGCTCAAAACCGACATTGTGCAGACGAATGACAAACAAGGCGCGATGGACGCGGTGGAACATTTTGCCAGGATCGGCCATAAAAAAATTGCCCTGGTCGGTGGTCCAATGACTGTGAGCAACGCCCGCGCGCGGCGCCAGGGTTTTATCAAAGCGCTGGAGTCGCGGGGACTGGCCTATGATCCCGATTTGAGCTTTGAAGGGGATTATCGAATCGAATCCGGCCATCGGGCTGGCCATGCGTTGCTCCCGAAGCGCCCGGATGCCATTCTCGCGACGAACTATTTAATGACAATTGGTTTGATGAGCGCCGCCGAAGAAATCGGACTGCGCTGTCCTGAGGATTTCGCCCTGATCAGCTTCGATGACTATCCATGGTCCGGCTGTTTTCGCCCACGCCTGACGACGATCGAATTGCCGAAGTTTGAATTGGGGAGTACGGCGGTGCAGCTTCTTCTCGAGCGCATTAAGGAGAAACGCACCAAGCCAGTAACGGTGAATCTTCTGCCGCAACTCCGCGTAAGGGAATCGTGCGGGTTCATGCTGCAGTCGAGAAAAGAAAAGGAAGCGGAAGTGCTCGCCAGTCGTTAGCGCTCTTCATGTTACTGCGGGAAATCTCGGAGCGGTACCAGTCGTCCCGCGGTTGCGTCTCAACTCACATTCATTTTTCGATCAACTGCCGGATTCACTGAAGTCGATCACGACGGGCTGACCCAAAGCCTTGGTCTTCAAGACTACGTAGACCAGGCCAACTACCAGCCAAATCAAGCCGGCAACGAGTGTGGATTGCTGCAGGCCGAGGAAAATAATCAGGCAAAAAACGAATCCAAGGCTAGGCACAATGATGTCGAGCACGATGCGCCGTTTCCCGCCGCTCGCGGGAGAAAAGCCGAAATGCTTGACGGCGGCGAGGTTCACGGCCATGAACGCCATGAGAGCTCCGAAATTAAGAATCTCAACCGAGCGCTCCCAGCCGAGAGTTAACGTTCCTATATAGGCGAGTGCTCCGGCGATGAGCACGTTATAAGAAGGATTGCCTCGCTCGGCATTCAGATGACCGAAGATCTTGCGCGGCAACACATTGTCGCGACCCATACTGTAGAGCAAGCGCACCGCGCCGAGTAAACCCGCGAGACCACACGCGAGACTTGAAATGAGCAGCACCGCGCCGAATCCGACGAACAATTTATACCCGCCAACGACATTTGCGACATCCATGAATGCCGTTTCAGGGTTCACAAGCGTGCGATAGTCGGGCCAGACGCGAACCGCCAAATACACCTGGAATGCGGCAAAGAGCCCTGTGAAAACGCAGACCAGGACCGAGGCGAGCAACACATTTCGCTGTGGGTTTTCGACTTCCTCGGCGAGGATGCTGACCCCATCGAATCCGATATAAACCGTGGCGGCGAGAGCTGTGCCCGCCGCAATCGCCCGCACGCTGAAGGTTCTCGGATCGTAAATTGGCTGTGCTGAAATCAGTCCGGCGACGTGATGATGACCGACGATGTACCACATGGCTTCGCCGATGAAGACGATCATGACGATCGACATCATGGCGAGCAAGATTTCATTCGCTCGGGCGGTGGTGCGAATTCCAAACCAGCACAACAAAGTCATGAAGCCAACCGCTACTGCCGAGAGCAAAGCGAAGGGCACATGCGGAAGCAATCTCTGGATGGTTAGAGCCGCGTAGAGGCTATTCTGCAGCGGCTGAAACAGGTATTCCAGAAACATCGCCCAACCCACGACGAAGCCAAACATGGGATTAAAGGCTCGGCTCGTGTAGGTGTAGACCGAACCAGCGGAAGGGTAAACGGTTGCCATTCGTCCGAAACTGACCGCAGTCGCGGTCATGGCAACCATCGCCGCCAGGAGGGTAATGACCGCATGCCCGTGCGAAAGAACCTGGGCCTCCCCAAACATGGGGACGACTGCAATCGGAGAAGTTAAGATGACCCCGTAGTAAACCAGATCCCATAGACCAAGGACCCTTTTGAGTTTGGGCCCCTTCGATACTGGTCCAGACGGTATGGCTTCCACCCTGGTCTCCCGCCCATTTTGAATGGGATGCTAACCGGTGAATCTCTCAGGACTACCGCCTCAGCATGAGGCCGCAAAGGCGTGAGATAAAACTCATGATGTTCGTCGCGGAGCGCTTTGCCGCAGTTAAACAAGTGGAAGACGCGGATCTGTTTCCTTCCACGTGGAGCGTAACCAAACATGTTGCGGATCTTCCGTCACCGCCATGACCCGGGATGATCCGGCTAAGAAATTCAGGTAGTAGATATCGTATCCCGGTCCCGCAACGACTGGATGGTAGCCACTTCGAACCAGAACCGCATCTCCATCTTGGGTTTTGACGGTTCGCTCGGGTGAATCTGATCCAGAGTAGAGATGTTGAAAAGCGAAAGCGGTCGGCTTCGTCATTCGGTAGTAGTAGATCTCATCCAAGTCAACTTCAGCCGGTGGATTGTGCACATCGTGTTTGTGGGGCGGATAGCTCGACCAATTTCCGCCGGGAGTGTAAACCTCGACGACCATCAATTTGTCGGCAGGGAAGGCGGGGGTCATAATGTCGACGATCTGACGCGAAGCGTTCCCGCCTCCCCGCAGACTGCTTACGACATCGTCCGGAGTAATCAGTTTGGGCTGCAACAGGGCGGTCGAGGGTACACGGCATTCGGCAATTTCGCAAAGCGTTTCGGCGGTGAAGACAACTTGATTGCCCGTTGGCAAATACAAGGTGTAAGGATAGCCGCTGAACACGTCCTTGCGCTTTCCGATGGAGACGGCGCCGTGCCCCCAATCTGCCTGACAAGTTCCGCCGAGCAGGACAAATACAGCTTCTTCGCCGGTGATTTCCGCGCGGTAGATATCTCCTGGAGCCAATCGGCGAACGAAAAAACTCATCCACTGCCAGTTTGCGCGCTCACGAGGCAGGCGAATGAGTTCACCCGCCTGTTCTGAGGGCAGTTTTTCTGAGTGAATGAGGGAACCGCTCTCGCTCATGAGTTCTTCAACTCCATCGTTTCGCCGGAAAGCGAACCATCTTTTTCGCGTTTTGGGGATCGCTGCTAACCGCTTTGACAATATGTCAAATGCGCGTTCTGTTGTCAATCGCGACTGTCGGTTACGAAGCGGAAGGGTTGCTTCTCGGTGAACGCTATGCGCGACTTCGCAGAACTCCCCCCAAAGCCCGCCAGATCATGGTCGCGAGCGTAATGGAAAGCCCATCAATAGCTCATCGACAATCCAGTTGCAGCGCGTGGATCTCGTGACGAGAATGAGTTCACGCCGGCTTAATCGTCACGGTCTTTGGCGGAATTTGCCTGGAGCAGAACCTCGATCCCGGCCGGGCGCGAATCAGATTGCGAAGAGATTGACCTGATCTCCATATCATTCGGCAGATCAGCCAGCGACGTAATATCCCGAGCTGTCGCCACCACCTTATTACCCGCAACCCGAGAAAGAACTGATCAGTGCAAGCAAAGGGAGGATTCTGCTGCGGCGAAAAAGCGATCGCGCGGCCTGTGTCACGACGGGGCCTGACGGATCAATCGATGCTCTGTTACAATTCAGCACAGAGCATGGACAGATGCTCGGCGTCGCGATCGCCTGCGGATGGTTTTTGGCAGTTTTGCACACCGTCCATTTACTGTCCACTTCGTTCCGAAAACTCGTTATATTCGGTGGAACGGATTGAAACAGGCGAACGCTTGACTGCAAAAATAGACAGTAAACATGCGGGTTGCCCTAACCGTATGAAAAGTAAGAGGGGACGTAGTTCAGTTGGTTAGAACGCTGCCCTGTCACGGCAGAGGCCGCGGGTTCGAGTCCCGTCGTCCCCGCCATTCCTTTCAAGCGCTTGTAAGCGCTCGCAAGGAATTGGCAATTTGCGTCATGGTCCAATTTGGTCCAGTTAAGCCAGCGCTTCTCCCTTGTTGAGTACCATCAAAACCAGTTTGCTTTGCGCGAGCCGCTTGTTCGGCATGCCCGCCTGAGCGTAAAGATCCAGCGTAATGCGACTGTTCATGACATAGGAGCTCCTGTACCACCTTCACTTCCTCGTTGTTTTTGAGACCGCAAAGTTGGATACGTGTGCCGGAAGGTGTGGAACCCGACTCGCTTTTGGATCTTCGCCGCCTTCACCGCCGGTCCCCCGTACCGTCGCCACAGGGTCACGAATAAATTGGACTAGGATGAAGTGGTACTCCGAGCTCGAAGAGTTGTTTCCGTCGCCTGGTCAGTTCGGGGATGTTGCTTTCGAACGTGGTCAGCGAACTCCTTCGCCAATCCCTCGCGGCCTTTTGGGCCTTCAAAAGTAGCCGGGCATACCGAGCATCCGAACGTCGGAGGATATGGCTTAGACACTCGAAGGTGAGGAACCTTGCGCGTTTTCACCACTAAAGTCTAAGGGCGCTCGCCTTCCCTACGAAGTCGGGAAAATTCCTAAACTTGCGTGCTCTTAGCGTTTTCTCGGATTTCAGATCAACTGCATACGCGTAGCGAACATAGGAAGCCATTCCAGCTCGATCGGAGGAGTATTCCCTACATGAAAGCATGTATGGCGCGACGGCGTCGGCGTGTGGTGTCCTGTTCACTCCTGACGCTCTGGCCGGCGTGCCGTCCTGCGATATCTCTCACTTGCTGTTGCGACTGTGTGTCCACCAGAGGGCTGAGGAGGGTCGGGTGTTAAGAGTATAATTCGGGGCTTGTCTCTTGGGCTGACGATGCTGTCTCTTCACCCTCCGAGGCGCAAAAATCTGACACATTTGAACGATTTGTCGTCCCAACCGACGCATGGGGGAACGCTTATGACCGAGATCCAAACGAATCAAAACAACGGACAGCTTGCTCGCATTCTGGGCGGGCACACGGAGAAGATCCTTGCCGAATGGATGAGCGAAATGGCCGCCACTACTCGGCGCAGTGACTTGATCAAAGAGTCGGACCTGCGGGCTGAGTGTTCCCAGTTCCTTCAGCTGATGAAGCAGGCAATGGAATCCGGTGGGACCAATTTTCAGTCGCCATCGTTCGACGCTTTGCGAGAGATGTTGAGCGAAGTATCGCGGCGCCGGTCTCAGAAAGGATTTAAGCCGTCGGAAACGGCTACGTTCGTGTTTTCCCTCAAACGGCCATTGTTTAACCAGATCCAAAATCAGCACCGAGGGGACGGCGAAGCAATGGCTGCCGAGATGTGGTCGTTAAACGAATTGCTGGACGCGATGGGCCTTTACACGACGGAAGTGTTTCTGAAATCGAGAGAGGAAATCGTCCGGCGCCAGCAGGAAGAACTCCTTGAGCTGTCAACGCCGGTCGTTAAGTTATGGGATGGGATCCTCGCTCTACCGATCATCGGCACGCTGGATAGTGCCAGAACCCAGGTTGTGATGGAGTCTCTTCTGCAGGCAATCGTCGCCACCAATTCACGAGTGGCCATCATTGACATCACGGGTGTACCCACTGTCGACACCGTGGTTGCACAGCACTTGTTAAAGACGGTGACAGCCGCCCGGCTGATGGGAGCCGATTGCATTATCAGCGGGGTGCGGCCGCAAATTGCGCAAACCATCGTCCATTTGGGCATTAACCTTCTTGATGTCACCACGAAAGCAACTCTTGCTGCTGCGTTCTCGGTTGCGCTGCAACGTCTAGGGATCAGCTTTGTTCGCGACACCGTTAAGAACTAGGAGCATCAGTGGAAAAAATTCCGATTCTGAAAATGGGTGATTTCCTGCTGGTCACGATTCAAGTGGACATGCATGACCGCCTGGCTATGGCCCTGCAAGATGACTTGACTCGAACCATCAGCCAGACTGAAGCTCGCGGAGTTCTAATCGACATCTCCACCCTGGAGATCGTCGACTCCTTCATCGGTCGTATGCTGAGCAACATCGCGGCGATGTCGCGCGTGCTCGATGCCGAGACCGTTGTGGTGGGCATGCAGCCTGCTGTTGCAATCACTCTGGTGGAACTGGGACTGTCCCTCCCGGGTGTGCGCACAGCGTTGAACGTGGACGCCGGCATGGAACTGTTGCGAGCGTCAGGTCAACCAGGAGACGTATGGCAGTCGTCTCCTCTGAGAACGTGCCTGTAACGTCCGAGCCCGACGTCGTGACCGTAAGGCGGCGTGTGCGTGAGGTGTCGGCCCAGCTCGGCCTCAGTCTTGTGGATCAAACCAAGATCATTACGGCGGCTAGCGAGCTCGCGCGGAATACCATTATTTACGGCGGCGGCGGTTCCATGCAGGTCCAGACTTTGAATGGTCCGCGAGTTGGCTTGCGCCTGACTTTCGAGGATCATGGACCGGGAATTCCAGATATTGAACTCGCCCTCCGCGACGGTTTTACGACGGGTTCAGGATTGGGCCTCGGCCTCGGCGGATCCAAGCGCTTAGTGAATGAGTTTGAAATCGTTTCTCGACCCGGCGAAGGAACACGAATCACTATCACACGTTGGAAATAAGTCCATGATGATCGAGGTGCGAGAATCGAGCCAAGCGGGGGAGGCACGCCGGAGGGCAGCTGAGTTTGCCCAGGATTTGCGCTTCGGAGAGGTCCGCTCCGGCGCGGTCGCGCTAGCCGCAACCGAAATGGCGACAAACCTGGTGAAACATGCCGGCAACGGCACCATGCTCGTTCAACGGGTCCAAAACAACGGGAACTCAGGATTACAACTCATCGCCATCGACAAAGGTCCAGGAATTGCCGACCTAACCAGGGCTCTACAGGATGGGCATTCCACCGCCGGATCGATGGGAACGGGATTGGGTGCAGTCCGGCGCCTCTCAGACATATTTGAGGTCTATTCGGCGACAGGAGTAGGAACACTGATACGCGCCGAATTTTGGAGCGATAACCACGACCATTCGCCATCACACGGAACAGTGCATACCGGAGTAGTTTCCGAGCCGATTCATGGTGAACATGAATGCGGAGACGGATGGGGACTCCGCCGGTTCGCGGATTCGTTGGTGCTCATGGTCGTGGATGGTCTCGGCCATGGCGTGCTCGCGGCTGAAGCTGCGAGAGAAGCCGAGCGGGTTTTGCAGCGCGCCCCCTCTGACTCCCCGCTTCAGATTCTGCAGGACATCCACGACGCATTGAGAAAAACCAGGGGCGCTGCCGCGGCGGTGGCCCGAATACAAGAGACAAAGGGATTGCTGACGTTTGCCGGCGTCGGCAATATCTCGGCCTCGGTCGTGTCGCCTGGCCTGAGTCGGAGTATGGCTTCTCACAATGGCACTGTGGGGCACCTCATGCCCAGGATTCAGGAGTTCACATATCCGTGGAATGCAAACAGCATCACGATCATGCATTCAGACGGCTTGGGCTCTCGCTGGGATCTGGAACGCTATCCCGGCATCTGGGCCAAGCATCCCAGTCTCATCTCGGCGATTCTGCACCGCGATTTTTCGCGCGGGAGAGATGATGTAACGGTTCTATCTGCCAAAACGCTTTAATATCGACGTGCTTCCATGGCCCTGAATCTCTTCAGTATCGATATCCGGCTTGAAAATGATGTAGTGCTCGCGCGGCAAAAGGCGCGCACGATCGCAGCCGCCGTGAAGTTTGACACTCAGGACCAGACTCGTATCGCGACCGCTGTCTCGGAAATTGCCCGTAACACATTTCAATATGCCGGCGGAGGAAGGGCCGAATTCAGCATAGCGGACGATCCAGAGAAGATGCTCTTCATCAGAGTTCGCGATAACGGCCGCGGCATCCCGAATCTCGACGAAATATTGGGGGGCAAGTACGTTTCTCAAACGGGGATGGGGCTGGGTATCCTGGGCGCCAAGCGCCTGATGGACCACTTCCAGATTGAAACGAATTCCCGCCAGGGCACGACTGTCATCCTCGGGAAAAAGGTCCCCCGCGGCTTTTCGCGTTTCAAGCCCGGCGAGCTGGACAAAGTGCTTTCCAGCATCGAACGAGCGTCACAAGACCCTTACGAAGAACTAAAGCAGCAAAATCAGGAATTGTTAAACACGTTGCAGGAGCTTCGGGCTCGGCAGGAAGAAACGGCGAATCTCAACCGCGAACTCGATGAAACAAATCGCGGGGTGGTCGCACTCTATGCCGAACTCAATGACAAAGCCGATTTTCTGCAGCGCGCCTCGGAATTGAAGAGCCATTTTCTTTCCAACATGAGCCACGAATTCAGGACGCCCCTGAATTCCATCACGGCTCTGAGCCAGATTCTGTTGGATCACTTGGATGGTGACCTGACAACCGAACAGGAAAAACAAGTAAGGTTCATCCGCGGTTCCGCCCAGGACTTAACAGATCTGGTGAATGATCTGCTTGATTTGGCAAAGGTTGAGGCGGGCAAAGTCAGCATTCGAGCGTGCAACTTCAAGGTCGATGGGGTGTTCGCGGCATTGCGTGGCATGCTGCGACCCTTGTTGAGCCAGAACTCTTCTGTCAACCTGGTTTTTGACGAGACAAATGACCTTCCTGATCTCTACACCGACGAAGCGAAAGTCTCCCAAATACTTCGGAACTTCATATCGAATGCTCTGAAGTTTACCGAGCGAGGCGAGGTTCGAGTCTCAGTCGAACGCGGTCACGACGAGACCGTAGTATTCGCGGTGGCCGACACTGGGATTGGAATCGCAGAAGAGGATCAAGAGCGAATTTTCCAGGAGTGGGTCCAGGTCGAAGGCCAGAAGCAAAAAGGCCTGAAAGGAACCGGGCTCGGCTTACCATTGTCGCGGAAATTGGCGCAGTTGCTTGGCGGGAATGTCTATGTGCGGAGCCGCGTGGGATTGGGTTCGACCTTCTTCGCCGCCATCCCCATTCGCTTCAGTGGAGAACCTGAAGTCACTTACGTTCCGGATGTGAAGCGCGAACTGGACGCCAATAAATTGCCGGTGCTGGTCGTAGAGGATAATCGCGAAGCATTGTTCATCTACGAAAAGTACTTGAAGGGCACGCAATTTCAGGTAGTTCCTGCGAAGGATCTGAAGGAAGCCCGCCAAGCCTTTCGCGAGTTCCGGCCTGTTGCAGTCGTTTTGGATGTCTTGCTACAAGGAGAGCACTCTTGGGATCTTCTTCAGGAGCTCAAGCAAGACGCCTCCACCGCCACCATCCCTGTATTCGTCGTTACCGTAGTGGACAATCGAGGGAAGGCCATCGCGATGGGAGCTGACGGATTTCATGCGAAGCCGGTCGACCGGGGTTGGCTTATCCAGCAACTCGACTCGATCGCCACGCAACTGTCGCAACGCCAGGTACTGATCATTGATGACGACGAGGTTTCCCGATACTTATTGAAAAGCACATTGGGGCAAGGAGGATTCCGATTCTCTGAGGCAAGGGGAGGCGTGGAAGGACTTCGGCGAGCCAGCGAAGGGCACCCGGATTTGGTAATTCTCGATCTGGCGATGCCGGATTTGTCCGGATTCGAAGTGCTCACCAAACTGAAGGAAAATCCGCAGACGGCAGGCATCCCGGTGATCATTCACACATCGAAAGTGCTCGACTCTCACGAACGGATCCTGCTCACGGACGCGGTGGCAGTTATCTCCAAGGAATCGAGGTCTCGGGAGCTTTCCGTAGCTCATTTTGCAGAGGCGATCAGCAAGGCCGGTCTTTCTTTCAATGTGCAATCGAGCAAAGAGGTAAGGCATGTCTGACTCCATTGAGATCAGGAACTCAGCCCGGTGGGAGGCCTTCCGCGCCGACCTGCCCGGCAACCGCGAAATCAGGATCCTTACCGTCGATGATAATGAAGCATTGCGTTATTCCATAGCTCGTTCCTTGCGCGATGCTGGATATCAAGTAGTCGAGGCCAGAACCGGTGCGGAGGCACTCGCTCGCGCCGCGGAACTTCCCGATCTAATCACTCTCGACGTAAATCTGCCTGACATGAACGGTTTTCAGGTTTGCCGGAAAATCAAAGCGGATCCGTCCACGGCTCACATCCCGATTCTCCATGTTTCTTCCACATTCGTCGATCCGCAGTCGCGAGTTCAGGGGCTTGAGGGCGGGGCCGACGCTTACCTCGCAGAGCCTATCGACCGCGCCGAACTGGTCGCCACAGTTGGCGCTCTTCTACGACTGAAGCAGGCCGAGACGGCGGCCCGCCAGCAAGCGGAAGCAGCAGAAAAAGCGCGCCGTGAGCTGGCACAATTGAACGCCACACTGGAAATACGCGTCAGCGAGCGCACCGCGGAATTGAGAATCGCCAATGAAGGCCTCAGGGAGTTGTCGGGGCGGCTGATGCAACTGCAGGACGAGGAACGACGGCGGATTGCCCGCGAGCTCCATGACAGCGTAGGTCAGTTGCTGGCTGCGATTAGCATGAATATGAGCGTGGTTGAGCCGGAACTGACGAAGCTAAGTCCTGCGGCGGAAAAGGCCTTTTCGGAGAACCGCTCTTTCGTGCAACAGATCATTCAAGGCATTCGCACGATTTCTCACCTGCTGCATCCTCCCCTACTCGATGAATCGGGCTTACCGTCAGCGCTGCGCTGGTATGTGGAGGAATTTGCTCAACGAAGTGGTATCGACGTCAGTCTTGAATTTTCACCCGACTTTCGGCGCTTCGCGCCTGAAGTGGAAACCGCCGTGTTCAGAATTGTCCAGGAGGGTCTGGGCAATATTCATCGTCACTCACAGAGCCCTACTGCCGCCATTCGAGTAACGGCAGCTCCAAACTGCTTGAGTCTCGAAATCCGAGACGCGGGACGCGGAATCCCTGCGGAGAAGCTCCAGCAAATCAAGTCGGGAATTCGCACTGGTGTCGGATTGCGCGGCATGCGGGAACGAGTCACACAAATGGGAGGACAGCTGGAGATTCAAGCCAATGGTACTGGCACCACCATCCTGGCCACCTTGTCTTGTGCCGAAAACACCGCCAAGTCCGAAGGAGCGCCGTAGGACCTGGCTGACGCTGCTATTTCGTCACCGCATCTTCTCCGTCGAGCAAATTCCCGAGAATCACGATCAGGGCGCGATTCCCGTCACCGTCTCGAAACGTATGATCGAAAAAACGCAGCGCACCGCTGCTTTTCGAATTCGGTGGGCATAGCGCAAGGATTGGCACGTCAGGACGAATGGAGTTCATCTCCCCGCGTAACGACTTCTTCTTTCCGTTACCCAAACGTAGTTCCAGCAGCACCGCATCCACCTTCTCAGAAATAAAGATCCTAAAAGCTTCTCTTACATTATCGGTGACAATCACCTTGTATCCAGCCTTCTCCAACACCGCCACACGCTCTTTTCTTTGAGCGCCCTCTCCTTCAACACAGAGAATAGTCCTCGACTTTCGCCCCACTGCCTGAGCACCTCGCTTGTCCAACTCGATTCTCGAGAGCTTGTATTCTGCCGACACGAGCGTGGGGGTGCTGTCGGGAATTTTCCTAAATTGTCCCTGCAGGAATCGATCAGATTAAGGTAGGAGTTTTGCCCGCTTCTTTCCGACGGTGAATTTCTCGGAAGACAACAGACCAAGGTTGAGTGCATATCGCACAATCTGGGCGCGGGATTTCAAACCCAGCTTGTCCGCGAACCGCGCACGATATGTCTCCACCGTTTTTGTGCTGATATAGATCTGCTCCGCGATCTCCCGGCTGCTGAACCCTTCGGCGACGAGTTTTAGTACCTGTAGTTCACGGTCGCTCAGTACGCTGTCCGCTGCGGATCCAGTGCCGCCTTCTTTCTTCCCGAATGCATCGCGAACCAGGATTTCGGCAAGTTCGGAATCTACATAAGTGCGTCCCTTGGAAACCGCCCGTATCGCGGATAGGAGATCCGCATCAACACTCTTCTTGAGTACATAACCAGCCGCCCCCGCCGCCAAAGCGGTTCTCAGGTAAGCGGGCTCCTCATGCATAGTGAGTAGCAGAACCCGGACCGCGCGACTCCCAGCCGTGATTTCCTTGATCGCGTCCAATCCGCCGGACCTCGGCATGGTCACATCCAGGATTGCGACATCAGGATTTGCTTTCCGGATCGCCCGCACTGCCTCGATACCGTCCGCTGCCTCTCCGACTACCTCCATGTCTGGCTGAGCATTGATCAGCATCCTGAGGCCCGACCGCAAAATAGCGTGGTCATCGGCAACAACGAGTCGAATTTTCGCCGTCTTCGGCATACGTTATCGAGAAGCGCCGTTCTTGGGGCTGGCTTCTCCTGATTCACGAAGAGTCAATTTCACTTCGATCGATGTACCTTTCTTCGGCTGGGACCTGATCTCGAACGTGCCTCCCAGCATTGACGCTCGTTGTCGCATCCCCTCGATGCCCAAATGGTTTGAGGGACGGTCCCCCACATTGCCTGACCTGAACCCCTCGCCATCGTCATGGATCATCAATCGCAGAAGCGGCTCATGCCAATCGAACACCACCGAAACTGTCTCGGCGTGCGCATGGCGCGCCACATTCGTCAGCGCTTCTTGGATGATGCGGTACAACCCGATCTGGGCGGGATTGTCCAATCGAGAAAACGGTGTTTGACCGAAATCTAAATTCACCCGAACGCGGTGCACCGAAGAATAGTCGTCTGTGAACCTCTGGACCGCATCCCTTAATCCCAGTTCATCAAGGACGCTGGAGTGTAAACCGCGCGCCAAACGTCCCACTTCTCCGATCGCCTTCGAAGCAATCTTCCGCAGCGCTTTCGCTTGGTTTTTCGCATCTTTCAGTTGGCGGGCATCGCTCACCGTGCGCAATCCGACCAACAGAGATGTCATCAACTGGCCCGCTTCGTCGTGCAGTTCTCGCGCGATGCGCCGTCTTTCCTCCTCTTGCGCTCGCAGAACATGTTCCAGCAGCAGCCTTCGAATCTCTTCCTGTCGTTGTGCCTCTTCGATTCTTAGCTTTTCGGATACGTTTTGAACGATCGCGAGCCGGGCTTCTCTCCCGTTCAGGCGTAGGGGCGCCCAAACTTCCTCCACATCGAGCCGTTCGCCACTCTTTGTCCGGTGCTGTAGCACGGTGGCCGGCCGAAAAGGGGCCACGAAGGAATCCATCGCGTCGATCCACTCCTGGGAGCTTATGTCCCTGAGCGTAAGGGTCATGAATTCTTCCCGCGAGTACCCGTATTGTCTTACCGCCGCTTCGTTCACCGCCAGAATCTTGAGATCTGACGTATTGAAAACCCAGCAGGCCAGCGGATTCGTTTCAAAAAAGAGGTGATATTGCTGCTCCGACTCCCAAAGAGCCTCTTCGGCCTTTCGAACTCGCAACAGTGCACGAATCGTGGCGACCAGTTCTTCCGGTTCCACCGGTTGAACCATGTAACCGTCGGCCCCGCCATCGAGGCCTGCGACACGCGCATCGGTCGAGACCATGGTTGCGGAAAGGTGCAGGACCGGAATTCGAGCCGTGGCTTCGTTGGCCTTGATTTGTTTGCAGACGGCGAAGCCCGAAATATCCGGCAGATTCACATCAAGGATCACGAGATCGGGAAGTTGCTCCACCACCTCCAGCGCCTGCCGTCCGCTGCGAGCCTCTAACACTTCAAACCCGGCATGCCGCAACACCCGCGATATCGCATATCGTTGCGCGTCGGTGTCGTCGACGTGAAGTATCCTAAGTCCCCTCGGTTCGCCAGGCGCACCATTGGCCACGTTTCTCATGAGGAACTGGCATTCCGTTCGGTGAGTATTGTCTGGATGTGGCGGCTGCGCATATTTGTGAGGTTTACCGGCGCATTTCGTGTCAGGGATTTCCCTACCGGCCGGTCACGATTAGACGGAATCCCCGCTTCCCCATCTCTCTCCATGCGGCAACAATTGTAGCTCGACAACTCCAGAGCAATCGACACCATGAGCAGGCAAGCCGTGTGGGAGCCAAAAACATGATACCCGACTACCCTTGGGGACGGTTATACGAGACAGCCATTTTGGAGACGGATCGATCCAAACTAGCCAACCACATTCAAGTGGCGGAGCGGGCAATAATGGCGCGCGTGCACGAGCTGAGCAGCGATCATGGCGGCACCGAAGCGGAGCGCACTGCAATTCATGACGCACTGTCAGGCCTGAAGATCTTAAAGAAGGAACTTACGCAGAGCGTTCCCCAAGAGCATTTCGGGAGCGGTTCCCTTGCGCGCCGGCATACCGTAGACAATTCGGGCTAGGCTAGGAGAACGAATGAACGATCATCAGAAATTTCAAAGCTGGTGAACATCACCAAAGGCAAGCCGGAAAATGGCGCCGGAGCTCACGAGCCGCCTGCAGGCCATTCATTACCGGCATCGAAAGATCCAGGCTCACAAGACTCAGACTCAACTGCCCCGGCCTTCTCGATCGCATCTTTCCCAGTCACTGCCTCCGCACACTCCCAGCCACCTGCCAGAAAATCATTGGACTGGAAAGTACAAGAACCAGTGGTTGTGGGCTACTTTCATTTTGCCTACAATTTTATCGAGATTCACCGTAACACCTCGCATGTCGCCGGCCATGGCCGCTGGCGTTGAAGCGCGGCTGTGGAGCATAGAGGACCTTGTAGCCCTCTGGGAAGTCTACGAGCAGCGGAGGGCAGAAAGAGCAGCGTGATTGATAAGCATGAGTCTCGGCGCATTCGCGTAGAAATCCGCCACGTGCTGATGAACGTGTGGGACCCAATCGGGGTTAAGGACGAGCCTAATGCTCAGGATGAGTACGATTGCTGTCTCGGCTCGTTGTTGAATCTACTTACGACAAGCGCAACGGATGGCCAGATCGCAGAATATCTGTGGCGACAAGGAACGCAACATATGGGTTTATCGCTCCGGAAAGAACAGATGTATCCGACGGTTGCCGCGCTCCGACAGATCTCGTTACCTAAAAATTCAAAGTAGCCCACTGTCACATTTCGCTCGCACGCCTCCAGAAAACTCTAGTGTGCGATACTGGGTGGCCTACTCTAATCATGTCTTGCTTCCTACGGATCTCTGCCTCCCGCGCTTTGTGCTGATGTTCTGAACGCACAGGGTGTAGACTGTACGCTAGGGTACATTCAAACGAGTCTTTCCTTCTCACGCCCACCACGGAATACTTCCGCGCTCGCGTGGTGATTTCCCCTTCAATGCGAGCACACCGCAAAGCCTGGCTTTGCAGAATCGTTAAATTCCCCTATGAAAATTCTGCTGTATAACCCCGACAACGGTGTCACACGTAACTTCATGCCTCATCTCTGGATGTTTCTGCTACAGGCACTCACGCCTGCTGGGCACGAAGTTTTGCTGGTTGATGGGAATGCGCAACCGATGGATGAAGCGGGGATTGCGCAATACGTCCTCGAGAACAAGATTGGATTGGTAGGAATCGGTGCGATGACGCGCATGGTCGCGAAGGCGTATCGCATGGCAGACGCGGTGCGGGCGGCGGGTGTTCCTGTGGTGATGGGCGGGCCGCACGTGACCGAGATGGCCGATGAGGCACTGGGACGCGATGGCGGGCCGCGGCACGCGGATGCGGTTGCGCTCGGAGAAGCGGATGCGACCTGGCCGCGAATTGTCGAAGATGCCGCGCGCGGCGAACTCAAAGAAGTCTATGCGCCAGTCGATGCTTTTGGGCAGGAGAGCAAGCCGTCGTTGAAGGAATATCCCGTGATTCCCTGGGAGACGATTGATCTGAAGCAGTTCAATCTCATTCCGAAGGCGATCGCCGGAACTCTGGGCAAGATTGGCGAAGGTTGGGGATCGTTTCGCATTGTTCCGGTCGAGTCGGGACGTGGCTGTCCGTATGGCTGCGAATTCTGCACTGTCACGGGATTCTTCGGCGACTCGATTCGCTTCCGGACGAATGAGAGCGTCGTAAACGAGTTGCTGATGCTGAAGGCGCGAGCGCGAGAAGAGAAGGGACAGATCGCGGTCTTCTTTATTGACGACAACTTCGCGATCAATATCAAGCGGACGAAGTCGTTGTTGCGCGACATCATTGCGGCAGGAGCGCAGTGCCATTGGGTGGCGCAAATTTCGGCGAATCTGTTGCGCGATGAAGAGTTGGTGGATCTGATTGCGGCTTCGGGCGGCAAATGGGTCTTCATCGGGATGGAGTCGATTGATCCGGCAAATTTGAAGGACGTGAACAAGGGCTTCAACAAGCCCGGCGAATATGCGGCGGTGCTCGAGCGGTTGGCGGCGCGGAATGTTTACGCGATTACTTCGTTCATTTTCGGCATGGACAACGATACGGTCGGAGCGGCCGAGCGCACGCTGGAGCAGGTGCGGACCTGGCCGCCAGGTCTGCCGATCTTTGGGTTGTTGACGCCGTTGCCGGCCACTCCTTTATATAAGCGGTTGGAGAAGGCGGGAAGGCTGACGCGTCCCAAGCACTGGCAGGAGTTCATTCCTTTCGCGATGGCGCATACTCCGTTGAAGATGACCATCGATGAGGCGCATGCCGAGGTGCTGCATGGCTGGGAAGAAGCGTATAGCGCCAAGGCAGTCGCTGCCGCCGTCGAGTCGTTGAGCGATCAGCCTCTGGGATATCGGGTCAATATATTCCTGGCTCGGATTTGCTTCCGCGGAATCTACTTTCCGATGCTGGGGAAGATGGCGTGGTTCAAGGTGGTTGCACAGAATCGGAAGACAATCTTCAAACTGGTGCGCGAGGGATTCAAGCCGGGAGCGTGGAAAGGTGCGCCAGCGCGCGTGATTCCGGGAGTGACCATGCCGCAAGTGGAAGCGAGCGCGAGCAATGTACCGGTTGCGGGCGACTGACGCGTCGAGACCACCCAGGTTAGCGCCCCCAGAACGGGCGCGAACCCGAGGCACCGTCGGGGGCTTGTAGCCGCGTTTCGACCGGTGAAAGATGCTGCTGGTTGGGGCTGTCTGTACCGGGGGCCGTGTTCTTGTTAGAATCTTAGGTTCTGTCGCATCCCGTGCGCATGAGGAGCAAGAGATTCTATGGCCTACGTAATTGCCGAGCCCTGCATTGGTACCAAAGACACCGCATGTGTGGACGCATGTCCGGTGGATTGCATTCATCCGAAGAAGGACTCGGACAAGTACGCGACCGAAGAGATGCTGTATATCGATCCGGTGGAATGCATCGATTGTGGAGCGTGTGTTCCGGTGTGTCCTGTGTCGGCCATCTTTGCGCTGGATGATCTTCCGGAAAAGTGGAAGGAATACACCGAGCGCAACGCGAAGTATTTCGGCCGCTGAGACAGCTGTCAGTCGTCAGCTTTCAGTGGTCAGTTGACCTGTATCGACATTGGGGTTTGAGGCGCTTGCCTTCTGGCTGGCGCCTTTTTCTTTGAGACGGGGGGAGGTGTCCTTCTACTTCGCACGGAGTTCAATGCATGAAATCCATGCGGCACTCAGGAGGACAGCGTTTGACGGTTGAAGTTTGGTGCAGTCGATGTGGACTGGTCACTGAAAACTGACGACTGGCAAGCACTTCCATTACAATTATCCATTCAACTTGTAGACCTTGCATGGCGCTGAAGGAGTCGGAAGCGATCGTTCTGCGCACGTATCCCTTGCGGGAATCGGATCTGCTGGTCACGCTGTTCACGCGACTGGAAGGGAAAGTCAAAGGCGTGGCGCGGGCGGCGTTGAAGTCGCGGCGACGGTTCGGCGGGGCGCTGGAGCCGATGACGTATGTGCGGGCGTTTTACGACGACCGCGAACGGAAAGATTTGGCGAGGCTGGATTCGTGCGAAGTGATCGAGTCTCCGATGGCCACGGAGGTGAGTTTTGCACGGGCCGCGGGCCTGGCGCATCTGGCCGAGTTGCTGGATGAGTTGATGCCGGACCGCGAGGCGAGCGATGCGGTGTTCCGGTTGAGTCTGGCGGTTTTGCAGGAGATGCGGGGTCAAGCTTTGTGGATGCCGCTGACGTATTTTGAGTTGTGGATGACGCGGCTGATGGGATTTCTGCCGGAGTTTTCAGAGTGCCTGGTCTGCGGACGGGCGCTTGATGGTGAGCGGGCTTTTTATCATGCGCTGGCCGATGGGCTGGTGTGCATTGAGGATAAGAGGATCGCATCGTCGGAACTGTCCGCTGAGTCGAGGAAGATTGCGGCGCAGATGCTGCGATCGCGGGTTTCGGAGTTTGCGGCGATTGACTGGCCGAAGGCAGTGTGCGCGGATTTGCGGAAGTTCTTAGTTCAGATTTTGGAGCGGCATGTGGAGCGGAAGTTGGTGACGGCGCGGATGTTGGAGAAGGGCGGCTTTTAGCTGTTGGCTTTTAGCTTTTAGCGATTCGCGATTCGTCGTTCGCGGTTCGCTTTTCGCAACTACTTTGTCACAAGATTCTGTTGAGCGACTGGTCGACCTGAGCATGCACAATGATCAGCGTGGTAGGGGTCCTTCGACTGAGCAAGAGCTTCACTTTGTGAAGTTCTTGCTTCGCTCAGGATGACAAGTTTATTTTGAGCCTCATGGTTGGTAAAACACGGGAAGACTGATTGATTCGATGAATTTATCTCACTCTAATTCGAAATCTAATTCGCTGACTTTTCAGGAACTTATTCTTCGGCTGCAGGGGTTTTATGCGGCTCGGGGGGCGGTGTTGCAGCAGCCTTATGACGTTGAGGTGGGGGCGGGGACGATGGCTCCCGAGACGTTTCTTCGGGTGCTGGGACCGAATCCGTACAAGGTGGCGTATGTGCAGCCATCGCGGCGTCCGGCGGACGGGCGGTATGGGGAGAATCCCAATCGCTTGTTTAAGCATTTGCAGTTGCAGGTGATTTTGAAGCCTCCGCCAGAGAATGTGCAGGAGTTGTATTTGGAATCGCTGGGCGCGATCGGGATTGATCTGCGGCAGCACGATATCAAATTTGAAGAAGATAACTGGGAGTCTCCGACGCTGGGCGCATGGGGAATTGGGTGGCAGGTGATGCTGGATGGGTTGGAGGTTACGCAGTTTACGTACTTCCAGCAGTGCGGCGGCGTGGATCTGGATCCAATTTCGGCGGAGCTGACGTACGGGCTGGAGCGGCTATGCGCGTTCTTGCAGGATGTGGATTCGATTTATGACATTGTGTGGGCGCGGGATCCGGAGACTGGCAGGGAAGTGAAGTATGGCGAGGTGCGGCTGGCGGATGAGCAGCAATTCTCGGTTTACAACTTTGAAGCGGCGGATGTGGCGAGCGCGTGGAAGCATTTTGAGTTGTGCGAGGCGGAGTGCAAGAAGTTGGTTGAGCAGTATGGGGTGTTGAGCCGGGATAAGAGTGAAGGGAACGGCGTGGCGCGGGAGAAGGCGCGGTTTCCGCTGCTGGGGGCTTACGATCTGTGCCTGAAGTGCTCGCATTATTTCAACATTCTGGATGCGCGGGGCGCGATTTCGGTGACGGAGCGAGTGGGCGTGATTGCGCGAGTGCGCGCTCTGGCGGTGGGGATCGCGAAGGCCTGGATGGATCAGCAGTTTCCGAGCGACAAGAGCGAGGCGGGTTCCAAGGCTGGGAAACAGGATAAGAAAGGGAAGCTCGCGACTGTCTAAAGCGATTACCACATAAGGACACGAAGGGTTCACGAAGGAAAAGCAAAGCTTTACGACTGTGCAGAAGGAAAAGCAAAACTTTTATGACGGTGCAGGCGGAGTTTCATAAGGGGATGCTTTAGCGGCTTTTTTGTGATCCGGCTCACATTTACTTTCCTGTCATTTTGAGACCATAGACTGAGTTAAACGATGCCTGATTTTTTACTGGAAATTGGATGCGAGGAAATACCGGCGCGGATGATTGATGCTGCTTCGGCAGAGCTGCGCGAACGAGTGCAGGCGTTGTTGCAGCGCGAGCGATTGGATCCGGCGGGGGAGATTTCGTTTCTGGATTCGCCGCGGCGGTTGGCGGTGATGGCGGCGGGCATTCCTGCATCGCAGCCGGACATTACGGAACAGGTGAACGGGCCTTCGGCGCAGATTGCATATAAGGATGGGCAGCCGACTCCGGCGGCGCATGCGTTTGCGAAGAAGGTCGGCGTCGATGTTTCGAAGTTGGAGAAGGTCGCGACTCCGAAGGGCGAATATCTGGCGGCGACGGTGACGCGCAAGGGGCGGACGGCGGCGGAGATTCTGGCGGAGGCGTTGCCGAAGGAAATCTCGACGCTGTACTGGCCGAAGAACATGTACTGGCGGAAGCGGGGCGAGGTGTTTGTGCGTCCGGTGCGCTGGCTGGTGGCGATGCTGGATGAGCAGGTGGTTCCGCTGGAATTGTTTGGACTGACGGCAGGGAAGACGTCGCGGGGACATCGCATCATTTTTGGGGATGCGGGCAGCGGGGCGGTGACGATCGCGAAGCCGAGCTGCTTATGTGGAGGCGCTGCGCGCGGCGAAAGTTTTAGGAAGCCGGGAGCGGGAGCAGGCCATCCGGAAGGCGCTGGATGCCGCGACGCGGACGATTGCTGGAGCGCGTTGGCGGGAAGATAAGTCTTTGCTCGAGACGGTCGTAAATCTGACTGAGTTTCCTTCGGCGATTCTGGGAAGTTTCGATCCGGAGTTTCTGGATTTGCCGGAAGAGGTGCTGGTCACGGTGATGCGCGACCATCAGAAATATTTTGCGATCGAGGATGCGGGGGGAAAGTTGCTGCCGCATTTTCTGGCGGTGCTGAATACGGCGGGCGATGCGGAGGGGCTGGGCATCGTTCGGCACGGGAACGAGCGGGTGTTGCGAGCGCGATTTAACGATGCGCGGTTCTTTTGGAAGACGGATCAGAAACAGAGTTTGCGCGAGCGGGTGAACTTGCTGCGGAGCGTGACTTTTCAGAAAGACCTGGGGAGCTACTACGAGAAGACATTGCGGGTGCAACGCATCGCGAGTTGGATGGCGGAGACGGTGAAGCAGAGCGGGATGGCGGTGCGTCCGGGAGTGGTGCATAAGGCGGCGCTGCTGGCGAAGACCGATCTGACGACGGAGCTGGTGAAGGAATTTACGGAATTGCAGGGCATTGTTGGTGGGCTGTATGCGCGGGTGCAGGATCTGGACGAAGATTTGAAGCCGGATGTGCAGCTGGCGGTGTCGCGCGCGATTTACGAGCATTACAGGCCGGAGTCGATGGAGGATCCGGTGCCGGAGACGCTGGAAGGCGCGGTACTGTCGATCGCGGACAAGGCGGATTCGATTGCGGGGATGTTTGCGCTGGGGCTGGTGCCGAGCGGATCGAAGGATCCATTTGCGCTGAGGCGGCAGGCGAATGGGATCGTGAAGACGATTGCGGAGAAGAAATTGCCTCTGCGGCTCTCGGCGATTATGGCGGACGCGCGGGTGCGGTACAAGGGGTCGGAGGCGGAGAAGAAGTTTTCGAACGCGGGATATGCGGAGGCGGTGCGCGGGTTCTTCCGGGAGAGGCTCGAGTTTTACTTGAAGGATGCGCGAGGCTACGCGTACGACGTGGTGAGCGCAGTGCTGGCGGTGGATTCGGACGATGTAGTGGATGCGGCGGCGCGGGCGGAGGCGGTGAGCAAGGTGCGCGGGTCGGCGGATTTCGAATCCATTTCGAGCGCATTTAAGCGGATGAAGAACATTTTGCGGCAGGCGGCAGAGAAGACTAGAGTAATTGCTATACGGCTGGACACGGCCGGCTTGCAGGAAGAGTCGGAGAAGGAACTGGCGGCTTTGATTCCGCAGACGGTGGCGGCCGTGGAAACGCGGCGCGCGGCGCTGGATTACGAGGGGGCGCTGCTGGAGATTGCGAAGCTGCGTCCGGCAATTGACAAGTTTTTCGACAAGGTAATGGTGATGGTGGAGGACGAGACTTTGCGGGCGAACCGGCTGGCGCTGCTGCAGACGGTGGTGAAGGAGTTCTCTACGATTGCGGACTTTTCGGAGATTGTGACGGAAGGCAAAGAAGTTTCGAAATAACTTTTGAATAACTGAATAAGAAGAGGACCTATTCTATATGGCAACGACGACTCTCCCCGATACTGAAATCATGGAAAAGAAAACGACGGAAACGAAACCGGCATCCTCAAAAGCTACA
This sequence comes from uncultured Acidobacteriaceae bacterium, assembly GCA_963846085.1. Classification (GTDB taxonomy): domain Bacteria; phylum Acidobacteriota; class Terriglobia; order Terriglobales; family Acidobacteriaceae; genus Acidiflorens. Next base: position 1,364,659 of record CAWJUN010000002.1, read on the forward strand.
GGCACGAAGTATGTTTACTCGTTCGGCGGCGGCAGTGCGGACGGCAACGGCAAGATGAAAGACGTGCTAGGCGGCAAGGGCGCGGGGCTGGCGGAGATGACGAATGCCGGGCTGCCTGTACCTCCGGGCTTCACGATTCAGACGGAGGCTTGCCGCGAGTACATGCGGAACAACGCCGTCTCGAAGGAAGTGGACCGGCAGATGGAAGAGGCGCTGGGAAAGTTGGAGACGCTGCAAGGGACAGAAGTTGGGGAAGGGCGAGAATCCGCTGCTGGTGAGCGTGCGCTCGGGCGCGAAGTTTTCGATGCCGGGAATGATGGATACGATCCTCAACCTGGGGCTGAATGACCAGAGTGTGGTGGCGCTTGCGGAGCGGACGAACAATCCGCGATTTGCGTATGACTCGTACCGGCGGCTGATTCAAATGTTTGGGAACGTGGTGCTCGACGTCGAGAAGGCGGTGTTCGACGAGATTTTCGACGCCAAGAAAAAACAGAAGAAGACGAAGTTCGATACGGGACTGGATGCGAAGGCGTTGCAGGAAGTGATCGCGGAATACAAGAAGGCGGTGAAGAAGCACGCCAAGCGCGACTTTCCGCAGGACGCGAATGAACAGCTGGTGATGGCGCGGGATGCGGTGTTTCGCTCGTGGCAGAACGATCGCGCCAAGCATTATCGCCGCATCAACAACATTGACGACATGCTGGGGACGGCGGTCAATGTGCAGGCGATGGTATTTGGGAATCTGGGCGAGACGAGCGGCACGGGCGTGGGATTTACGCGGAATCCGGCGAACGGGACGAAGGAATTTTATGGGGAGTTCCTGCTGAATGCGCAGGGTGAGGATGTGGTGTCGGGCGTGCGGACTCCGGTTCCGATACTTGAGCTCGAGAAGATCATGCCCGAGGTGTACAACCAGCTTCGCGAAATTACGACGCGGCTGGAGAAGCACTACAAAGACATGCAGGATTTCGAATTCACGATTCAGGATCACAAGCTGTACATGCTGCAGACGCGGAATGGCAAGCGGACGGGACTGGCGGCGGTGCGAGTCGCGCTGCAGATGGTGGAAGAAGGTTTGATCAAGAAGGAAGAGGCGATTTTCCGGGTTGATCCGAACCAGTTGTATGACTTTCTGGTTCCGCGGCTGGATGAGAAGGGAAGCAAGGTGGAAGTGCTGGCGAAAGGATTGCCGGCTTCTCCGGGAGCAGCGGTCGGACAGATTGTTTTCACGGCCGATGAGGCAGTGGAAAAGGCGGGGATGGGGAAAGATGTTCCGGTGATTCTGGTGCGGGCGGAGACGACTCCTGAAGACATTCACGGGATGGAAGTCGCGAAGGGAATTTTGACGTCGCGCGGCGGGATGACGAGCCATGCGGCGGTGGTTACGCGCGGCATGGGCAAGTGCTGCGTGGCGGGCGCGGGTGATATTGACGTGGATGAAAAAGCGCGCGAGATGCGCGTGAAGGGGCAGGTGTTTCGCGCGGGAGATTGGATTTCGCTCGACGGGACCACGGGGCGCGTGATCAAGGGCAAGTTGAATACGCTCGATCCGTCGCCGGATGATCCGGAGCTGCAGAAGTTTATGAACTGGGCGGATCCGTACCGGACGATGAAGGTGCGGGCGAATGCGGATATTCCGAGGGATGCGAAGCAGGCGCGGGCGTTTGGCGCGGAAGGGATTGGATTGTGCCGGACGGAACACATGTTCTTTGGCGCGGAGAAGATTCCGCATATGCGGGCGATGATTCTCGCGGACAACGAAAAAGACCGGCGGGTGGCGCTGAAGAAATTGCTGCCCATGCAGCGCAAAGATTTTGATGGCGTGTTCCGGGCGATGGACGGATTTCCGGTGACGATTCGAACGCTGGATCCACCGCTGCACGAGTTCCTGCCGCGCCGCGAGGATTTGATGGTGGATCTCGCCACGCTGCAGTATGCGGATGCGAAGGAGAAAAAATCGTTGGTTGCGAAATACCGCGACTACGGAGCGAAGGGCGTCGGCGATCTGAAGAAGCTGATGTCGACTTTGCTGAGCCGGGTGGAGCAACTGCATGAAGTTAATCCGATGCTGGGACATCGCGGGTGCCGGCTGGGGATTACGTATCCGGAGATTACGGAGATGCAGGCGCGGGCGATTTTCGAAGCGGCGGTCACGGTGGCGAAAGGCGGGGATCAAAGTGTTTCCCGAGGTGATGATCCCGCTGGTGGCGACGGTGAACGAAATGGCGAACCAGGCGGCGATTGTGAACCGCGTGGCGAAGGAAGTGTTTGCAGAGAAGGGTCAGAAAGTGGAATACCTGGTGGGCACGATGATCGAGTTGCCGCGTGCGGCTTTGATCGCCGATGAGATCGCGAAGGAGGCTGAATTCTTTTCGTTCGGCACGAACGATCTGACGCAGACGACGTGGGGCTTCTCGCGTGACGACGTGAACAAGATTCTGCCGACGTATTTGGCGGATGGAATCATCAAGCAGGATCCGTTTGCGGTACTGGATCGCGAAGGGGTCGGACAGCTGGTGAAGATGGCGACGGAGCGGGGACGGAAGACGCGTCCCACGCTGAAGGTCGGTATCTGCGGCGAGCATGGTGGCGAGCCATCGTCGGTGGAGTTCTGCTACCAGACAGGGCTGAACTACGTTTCGTGTTCGCCCTTCCGCGTGCTGACGGCGCGACTGGCGGCGGCGCAGGCGGCGGCAGGAGAGAAGCTGAACATTGATTCGGGACGAACGAAGTAAGACGCGTTTGGAACACGAAAAATGGCATCGAGCCGCGTCCGGCGGAACTCGATGCCTTTTTTTGCGTTTTCACAGCGACCGCGTGTCGCGAGGAAAGGTTCGATCCTTCAAGAGGCAACAGTCAATTCCGCTGCATCCGCGTATCGACAACCTTGCGGAATCATCCCTTCTCGCTCTTGCTCTGGCTATTGCACGCGTTGGAGGCGGGCGATTAATTTTTGGGCGAGATTTTCTTCGGACTCGGACCAGAGCAGGCGGCCGGTGGCTCCGGCATTTTTTTCGACTTGGGCGGTGAATTCGACGAGCTTTTGTACGTTGCTGCGGATGTTGTGCTCGGCTTCGGCGGTGAAATCGACTTCTTCGTGCAAGAAGGAAGTATCGAGTCCGAAATCGATTTGAATGTGACCGGTCTCTTCGGCGGCGTGCTCCTCGAATTCAAGGCCGTGGGCGGTGAGGCGAATGAGGGCGGGCTCGAGAATCCATTTTTCGCCGGCTTCGGGCGGAGACCAGAGATCCCAATAGGATTCGAAAACGTAGGCATAATCGTCGTGGAGAAATTCGACGACCTCGGCGACCGCCTCCTCAGGTGCGACACCGGGACGGAAGCGGCGTTCGAGGATGGTGGGCTCGCTCCAGGAGACGGGCTGAATCGCGGAGTAGGTTATGCCGCTACGCGCTGCCGAAAAAGGGATTTGACGAAGGACGCTGACGGTGCGCGTGAGAATCTCGGGTTCATCGAAGCTGGGGAACCAGAGGCTCAGGTAAAGAGAGTCGGCCATGTCAGTATTCTAAATCGAAGCGGCGGGGAGAGGTGGCGAGAGAGGGATGGAATTGGGGAGGTTGCGCGACGGTTTAGGCGGAGGGTTTTGACGGGGGAAAATGGCCCTGTTAGTATGAAAAGCGGCGACAATCCAACCATCTGCAAGAGAGTCCCCGTCGTCTAGCCTGGCCTAGGACATCGCCCTTTCACGGCGGTAACACGGGTTCAAATCCCGTCGGGGACGCCAACCACCAATTTTTGAACCCCACCTCTTTCATTGTATTGAATAGACATGGGTTAAGGTGTTCAAACTTTCTCAATTCCTGCGAGTAGCATAAACCATCTTGAAACAGAAAATTTTGAACACGCTGCTTTTGCTCAGGTTTGGCGTGCAACCACGCCTGTCGGATGTCGATCAGCATCGCCTTCGCGAAGCGAACGAAAGCGTCCGGAGCTACCCTGAGAGACGTTATGGACTGAATCTGTATTTCGACGTTCGTCGCTTGCCGGTCGAATTCATCGTTCGCCATTGCGTAGTCAGCTTGAGGAACTTCGCCACGGAGTTTGGCACTAAGTAATTCAAATTTCTGTTCCTTCAATCCTGTGAGGCGTGTAGCGAGCTTCTTCGCCGCCTCGTCGGCTTCGCGATATTTACTCTTCCAAACTTCCTCGACAATCTGGGGGAACTCGGCGATGGTTTGGTTGTCAGGTTGAAAACTGCTCAAAAGTTCGAGGAATGTCGCTTCAAGTTGTTCTCGTCGCACTTTTACGGAACGGCAGCCCGATTTGCGGCACCAGTAGTATCCAAACTTTCGATTCTTGTTCTTGCCGGTGACCAGAGCACCCGTAATTGGAGTTCGGCAGGCGGCGCAGCGTGTGATCCGTTTAAGCGGAAAATATGGGTTGCACTTTCTTAACGGTGGGCGGCTCCGCGCATTCCCACTGAGAACGTCCTGCACGGACCGAAAGAGTTCCTCGCTGACGATGGCTTCGTGTTTGCCTTTCACGGGAGCGTCCAGACAGGAAGCACTGATGTACCCGCAGTAAATCGCCTTCTTTAGTGTTTTTTCGAATGTCTGGGCGGAGAGATTTTTGCCTTTGCGCGTGCGCAGTCCCTCGTCCGTGATGATCTTGAGAACTTCGGCCTTGGTGTATCTCCGGGTGGCCATCAACTCAAATGCCTTTCGCAGCAGGGGAGCCCGTTCGCGGTCGGGCGTAAGATTGGCCCCAGACCCCAAGTGCGAATTGTTTAGATAGCCAAGAGGCGCGGGCCATGGAAAACGCCCTGACAGCACAGCCGCGCGCGACCTGTCTTTCATCTTCTCCGACAAAGCGTCGGAGAAATATTGATTAAAGGTTCCATGGATGTTTGCCGCCAATTTCCCAGCGGCAGTCTCGTCAACATTTGGCTCGTACACGGAGCAGAGCCGCACGCCGTGTTTCGCCAGTTTAGCTATGAACTGTGCTTGATCGCCGTTATTGCGGGCAAAGCGACTCAAGTCTTGGACGACAACGTAACCCACATCTCGGCATCGAACTTTGCAGAAGTCGAGCAGACGCTGGAACTCGGGGCGGTCGGCTGTGCGCGCTGACTCGCCGGAGTCTACAAAGACCGCGACGACGTGGAAGCCCTTCTGCTCGCAGAAAGCTCGGCACTTTTCTTCTTGGTTCGATAGATTGAGGGGATCGTCCGCCTGTTCGTCGGTTGAAACGCGCACATATAGGACAGCGCCGATTGCGTTGCTCATGGATTGAGTCCCCGTGATCAAGTATCCCATGTTAGACCACCCTCCCCACTACTCGCGGGGAGGGAACGTCGTACTTCGCTCGTTCTTCGGCGGGCAGTTCGAGAAAAATTGATAACAGAATCTCGGCTAAACCCCACATGGCCTGCGCGCGCGTGAACTCTGGCTTCGACAAATCCGAAGTAGCGGCTGACAACGCATCCATCCGCAACTCGTTCGGTCTCGATTGCCCAGCGAAGGATGACCGCTCAGTGGATGCCTCGCCGCCCTCCATCTGCCCGCCGAGTTTTTTCCGTCTCGCCATGAGTCTGCTCGCGTCCGCGCCGAACCTCACCCGTGTTTATGCTGGCCTCATCCACGCAATGCATCATCGCTGCGGGGGTCGAACCTCAGCTTGTTCGCCAAAACCTATCAGCCACTCGCAAACAAATCTCTACTAGACAGATCAGACACGTCGTCCCGTTTGGCAGGTACACGCGCGCCCGGAACGCCGATATATGTGGGATGTGCCTGATCTGTCTGCTCACCCTCCCTGTTCCACATCGACTTTCAGAGCCAAGCCGATGAAGCCGCGCAGCTGGCCCGATCCGATGCGGGTTCGTTCATAGCCTCGCGCTTCCACTGCTTGGCTGAACTTCTTTTCGGAACCAGCATCTTCGCCCGATCTGTCGCACCACGCCTTCCAATCGTGAAAAAGCGCCGCTGTCGTCGCCTTATATGCCCGCGAAGTCTTGCAGTGCTCATCCAGCCAAATACCCAGCCGATCTTCGCCGACCAGATATTCTTCGGTTGCGGCTCGCACAATTGCTGGCGCTCTTAATCCGTCGCGTTGCCATGCCAGACAACCCTCGATTGCCCATTGCAAAATCCCTCCCCATTCTTTCCGGAGTTTTTCTCCGAAATTCTTGTCGTCTTCTTGAGCCGTTATCGTTACCGTGAACGGGATCAGATTCAGCCGCCGACGCATGGCCTCATCAACGCTCCGCAGACCGGGCTTATGGTTACCGGCGATTACCAACTTGAATTGCGGGGTGTATCTAAAAAAATCTTGCCTCATGAATCTCGCGGAGATTGCGTCTCCACCCGTGATCGCTTTGATCTTTGCCTCAGCCCAGCGACGGTCCTGCTCGGTCTCAATTGCGGTGACGAGCCGAGCACCGTGCAAACTCGCAAGATCGGTGGGGTGATGCTCGAATGCCGACGCCAAAAACGTTTCGACGGAAGCCACAGCGGCGTAATCGCCCAGAATTCCAGCAATCGTATTCACAAAGACCGACTTGCCGTTGCCGCCGGTGCCGTGCAGGAAAAAGAGAGCGTGCTCGCTCGTGATACCGGTCAATGCATAGCCAGCCATGCGCTGTAGAAACCCCCGTAGCTCTACATCGCCAGCGGTGACGCGGTTCAGGAATTCATACCACTTCGGGCAAGCGCCAGCGGGGGACGCCGCAGTCAATTTTGTTATGTAGTCCTCTCGGCGGTGTGGCTGGATCACCCCTGTCTGCAAGTTCACGGTGCCGTCAGGCGTGTTCAGTAACCACGGATCGCGGTCCCACTGGTCCACGGTCGCCGCATGACGCCGGTCGGAGCGGGCGAGCCGCTCCACGGCGGCTACAGTCATCGCACTCGCTACGCGACGACCTAGTTTTTCATCTGCACTGTTCGCGCTTGCAAGGCGAACCTCTCTTCGCGCTAAATCAAAAACTTTCAAGGTTTCATCTAGCCGCCACCGGCACTCATCCCACCCGTTCCACCTGCTCTGAGCCGACGTGTAGCGGAGGTCATTGCCGTAGCGTTCCGTGAAACGGAGCGCGAGTGCATCATCGGCAAAGTCGGGAGGGCGCACGTCGCTCCCCCCAGAAATAGGTTCCCCGGTGTCATCATCCCCGGCGGAACCTGTCTCTCTTGTCTTTACCGAATACTTCGATGCTTGTTCCGCGAGGTCCTTTAGCGCGTCCGCTGTTCCTCCACCAGACAACCAGTCGCTAACATCTTGTTTTTCGGAAAGGTTTGGCAACGCGACGATTTTGATGCTGTTCGCCGTCCCTTGCAGGGATTGCGCCACAATTTCCATGTGCTCGCGTCCGGCTCGGTCATCGTCCGGGAGCAGGACGATATCCCGACCGCGTAGCGTTTCGGAATACTCCATCCGCCATTTGCCAGCGCCCATGGGACTGGTGGTGCATACCAGCCCGCTCTGGGCGAGGTTGTCAGCATCCTTCTCGCCCTCGACTACGAAAACTGTTTCTTTTGGGTCGGCGGAGAGCAACTCGGGGAGCCGGTACAGTACTTTCTTGATTCCTTGAAGCTTCCCAATCCAGCTACCGTCGCCGTCAGGGCGGCGCTGGCTGAATCCTTTGGGCTGCCAACGTACCACTTGAAACAACAGCGCGCCGGTGGCATCCCTGTAGTCGTATGTGGCAACCATTTTTCGGGAAGGCGAAGATGAAGATGCGCCGCCATCATGCCGTGCACCACACTTGCAATCACCCCTCAGCACGTGGGCGTACGTGCTACTGTTCGTGTTCATCGGCAGGCCGCCAGAGAACTGTTCCCGCGTACAGTGGGCCCATCGCCCGTCGTCCGCGAGGAAACCGAAACATCGCTCACCTTGTCCCCGGCGCGCACTGTCCCAACCGCTGCAAGCCGGGCACGGATTTGATTTGGAGAATCTTTTCATAAGGAAACCTCTGTTTCCTTCTTCACTTGGGCGAATTAGCCGCAATTCCCGCGAGATGTATAGAGGTCTCGGGCTCGGACAGCAATTGCGCCAAGGCTTGCTTCGAGGTGGCTCGCTCTGGCTCGCGACACGTTTCCATGAGACTCAGCAGGCTTTTCTCAGATACAAAAACAGATCGCCCGAACCGAAAGACTTGCAATCGCCGCTCGCGCCTGTATCGCTGAAGCACGCTTGTCGGAATTCCAGATTGAACTTCGGCCTCCGCGAAACTTATTGCGCGATCCGGCTCGGAAAGTGGACTTGCTTTGATTGGCACTCGACCTCCTGATAGCGAGCAGTATTGCCTGACTGGAGGTGGGCGCGGAAGGGACGCACAGAATCAGTTCTTAGTCACTCTGTAGGTTTCGGCAGGGGAGGAAGCAGGGGGCAGCGAGGCGCGAGGGTGTGATGACCGTTCGGCAAGGATAGGGGCTCGCTCTCCGTCGTGAACGAACGGACGGCGGGATCGGCGAACACGACCTCGGGCCCATCGGTCATGATGCGCACGCGAAGTGCGAGCTGCATTATCGTTACGGGATGGCGGTCGCGGTAGTCGCGAAGACGTTTTCGGATCAATTCGGGTTTGGGTCTAAAGCGTGCGCCGGTCGCGGCAAAACCAGCGTCCAGCAGCTGGGAAAGGATCTCGCCGCGATTCGTTTCGCCACCAGTTTTTCGAGGTAGAGGTGCAGGTATACGAGGACTGGCGCGCCATGACCATCGCCTTGCTTAACCACCGATTTATTGATCGACGCCAATGCCGTAACCAGTGCCGTCAAATCATGAGCCTCGTCTTCCAACTCCTCGGGCTCTATTCTGGATCGGCGATCGCGAGAGTTAGGTAGCATCCAACGCCCTGCCTTGCTTGCTGTGCTAGGGTTGCGGACTATCGAGTCGAGCACATAGCTATACCATTGGGCCTGAACGGCGGCAAGATCACGCACTGGTTGTAGCTCGCGAGCCGCACGTTGCAAACTTGTAGCGGCTTTCTTCGCAGCAGTGCGGAGCGTAGCGGTTTTCTCAGAAGCGTCGCGGGATGCTGTGCAGTGCTGGAAGACGCGACTAAATAATTCGCCCACATGAGGGGCTACGTCATTCCGGTGCAATATTTCGGAGATGCCTCGGTACTTCCTCTTCTGGAGTTCGGCCAAAAAAAACGCTTCCCATTGCGAATAATCTTGAATCGGCGACGATCTTAGACTCTGATTCCGCCGCCGTCGTGCAACAGATTTCTTCGCAGAATTCTGTCGCCCGTTACCGGTTTCCAGTATTACGCATTGCGAGCACATCGGGATTCCACTGATCGTGCGTTCGGCGGGAAGGCGCGGATGGCGCTCGCAGTTGGCGCGACTCTGTTGCGGTTCGGTCTTCACCTAGACTCTCCATCTGGTTTTTCGTAATCGGAGGTCGTGGTCGGAGCGGTAGTGATCGCCCCAATACCATGACCGTGCTGCTCGCACACTAGCGAAGCGGACACAGCAATCATCCGATGGGAAACAGCGCGTGTAAATTGTGAATTTCGAATCGGCGTTTAAAATCGAGGTGGCGGCTCTCTTTCGCGGTGTCCTACCCGGTCGCGCGGGGGTGACCGGCTGCGATCTAATGGCGCGATCCACGTCAAGGGGCGGCGCAGTCTACAAGGCGCGCGCCGCCCGCCAGTCGCCTAACGACTGTTGCAGCCGTTCGGACAGTGCCAGTAACCCCTCGGCAATCGACCGCCCGCTCCGAGGTTCGGCGCCCAGATTTGTCCGCACTGCTCGCATCTCAAATGCAGAGTGTGATGATCTAGGATTTGCACCGAGAACTTGCGCAGTTCCTGCTCGGTGAAGCGATTAGGTTGTTGTTTTTCTACCATCCGTAGCCTCGCGAGCGACAAATTTACTCACGAAGCCGACGCAAGCCGTGCGGCTCCCCACACCATGCCATAACCCGGCTTGCCCTCGCGCACTTGGGAGGCGGGTGCAGTCATCATCCGATGGAATACCCGATTTGTAAATTGCGAATTCCGATCATCTGTGGAAAAGAACTATGATTTTTTATCACTTCTCGGGTGGTAATCTGTCGGAGTCTCGGATGTCCACCCGCCAGAAAATCAATCTTGAAAAGAAGCGAAACACTGGGTCACTCGCCACGCCCTGCACGCAATGTGGATACCGGATTCCACCGGCAGAACTGCCGCGAATTAGCACGACTCGGATACGTTGCCCGAAGTGCGGCGTCACTCTCATCACGGGCGCGACGGCCTGAATTGCCAAAGCGTCGCTGAATTACCGGCAAGAGGATAGAGGTGTTAGCCCGCGTTCTAGGTCTACGAGCGGAGTATGATGCGCGCCAACGAAAGGTGAGCGAAATGGCAAACAGCGAACATCTCGCGAAGCTCAAGCAAGGTGCTGAGGCTTGGAATCAGTGGATAGGAGCGAACCCGAAGGTGTCGCCGGACCTGACCGAGGCGAACCTCAAAGGGATGAAAGATCCGAAAGGCCAAATCCGTTCGACGCCCTCCCAAAGGTGTTGGATATCGACGATATGGCTTCCATCACACTTGCTTGGACTTACGGGGTAGAACCAATTGGGGCGGACCTGAGCGGGGCGAATCTGAGTAAAGCGGGCCTTGAGATGGCTAATCTTAACAGGGCCCGTCTCAGGGGGGCGAACCTGAGGGAAGCTAATCTGGGCGGTGCACAGCTCCGGAGAGCTGATCTAAACGAAGCCGACCTGTGGGGAGCAAATCTCAGATGGGCAGACCTGAGTGAGGCGAATCTGGGTGGTGCGGACCTCCAATGGGCGGACCTCAGCGAGGCGAACATTACTCGGGCTAACCTCGCCGGGGTCAACCTTGCAAGGGCGGTGATTAGCTCCACGTCGTTTATAGACAACAACCTGAGCGAAGTAGGGGGGCTTGATACCGTTCAGCATCGGGGTCCCTCGACCATCGGCATCGACACCGTCTATCGTTCACGAGGAAAAATTGCTCCATCATTCCTGCGTGGCGCTGGGGTTCCCGACAACTTTATTGAATATATGGATTCCCTTAGCGGAAAAGCCCTTGAGTTCTATTCCTGCTTCATCAGTTATTCGACCAAGAATGAAGATGAGCAATTCGCCGACCGCCTTTATTCAGATTTGCAGAACAAGGGCGTCCGTTGTTGGTTCGCACCACATGATATTCAAGGCGGGAGAAAACTTCATGAGCAAATCGACACGGCTATTCGAATGCACGAGAAATTACTGCTTATTCTTTCGGCAAACAGTATGAACAGCGAATGGGTAAGGACAGAAATTCGGAAAGCTCGAAAGAGGGAACGCACCGAGAAAAAGCGAGTTTTGTTTCCCGTGCGACTTGTTTCCTTCGAGGTAATTCGCGACTGGGAGCTTTTTGACGCCGACGAAGGAAAAGATTTGGCAATCGAGATTCGAGAGTTCTACATTCCCGATTTCAGCGACTGGAAGAAGCACGACTCATACGCGGCGGCGTTCCAAAACTTGCTCCGCGATTTAACAGCGGTTGCCGAACGCTGACCCCTTCACGGGAGTAGCCTCAACGCCTAGTGTCGCGCTCTGGCCGATAGAACGCAGCGCCGAAAAAATCCCGTATCAGCGCGGTCGCGATCCCTTTTTTTTAGTGCCCGTCTTGTTTTGTTCTCCGCCAGAAACACTAGTTAGTGGCGGAAGGGAAAACACCTTTTTCCGCTGCGCCAACCAAAGAACTTATGGGGCGCGTTGCAGGAGGGTTTTTGGCGGATTGCGACATAGCCGAAACGAGCCGCACCGGCTGTTATGACTGACCGTTAGAGGACGGCCCTCCCGGCGAACGCTCGCCTGACCGTACCTTCCCCGATGCCCAGCTCGACCGCAATCGCGGTCCAAGAGCGCCCTTCCGCGCGCAACGACGTGATTCTCGCCGTGTCCGCCTGTACGCGCGGTCGCCCTAAGGACCTTCCCCTTGGCCCGGAGCAGAGGCAAGCCCCGAGCGCACCCGATCCCGGATCAGTTCCCGCTCGAACTCGGCGATGGTGGCGAAAACGCCAAAAACAAGCCTTCCGTTGGGAGTGCTCGTGTCCACGCCTTCGTGCAAGCTGATGAAGTCGATCCCCAAGACCCTGAATTCTTCGAGTGCGTTCACGAGTTGCCGCAGGCTTCTCGCTAAAAACGGTCGTAGCGGTAAACCACGACCGCATCCACCAGCCGCTTACGACAGACGGCGCGGAGCCGGTCTAGTGCCGGTCGCCGCTCGCGCGAACCGCTGACGCCTTTGTCCACGTATTCGTCAACGATCTGGAGATTGCGGCGCTCGCAGTATTCGCGCAGTTCGCGGAGTCGCATTTCGGGGTCCTGTCCGGCGAGAGTGCTCACACGAGCGTAAAGGGCGACGCGGATCACGGGTTGGGATGATGTCAAGAGTTACACCTCAACTTCATCGTTACATGGCGCTACGTATAATGCAAGACATCTTACGTACCGTTACGTAGTACAATCTTCGAATGGCAAAGAAAAACCCGCACGCGGTGGCATTGGGTAGGAAGGGCGGCAAGGCGAGGGCCGCAAATCTCAGCAAGGAGGAACTCAGTAGGCAGGGAAGAAAGGCCGTGATGGCGAGGTGGGCAAAGAAGGAAGAGCTGAACGCTTGAATCCAAGTCAGCGGAGGCCACTTTTGATGCCAACCCTGCGCATACCCACGTAAGACTCTTCCTGACAGACGCCACCGAAAATGGCACGGTAATATTTTGTGATTCGTCGGGTCGCCCCGAAGTCGCGCAGAGACCCTGCTGGGCAAACGCATTACATCGACAACCTGATGGCGGGCCTAAAAAGCCCTGCGATGCTCAGAACGCGAGATACTTTTATGACCGAGAAAACCACCGCCTTGCTGGTTGTTAGTGATGAACCGATTTTTCGCGCACGCTCAAGCTCACCTGCTCGCCTCGGAAGAAGGGTTTGAGGTTAGA
>CAWJUN010000003.1:0-37750 GCA_963846085.1 uncultured Acidobacteriaceae bacterium
CTTGTCAGGACAAATTGGGCACGCTCTTCAGTTTTGGATTGCTTCCTGTTGGCCGACGATCCACTCGGGATGCCCAGGTCGACGATCACAGGGACGCCCGCAATGCTTGTACATCGCGCATCGGGGGTTTTCCGAAGAAGCGCTTGTACTCCCGATTGAACTGGCTTGGACTTTCGTATCCCACCGCGAAGGCCGCACTCGCAGCATCGAGTTCCTCGGTGAGCATCTTCTGCCGTGCTGTACGGAGCCGAAGCTGTTTTTGAAACTGAAGAGGACTCATTGCCGTGAGACCACGGAAGTGATGATGCAGAGTCGATCTGCTCATACCTGCCATCGATGCAAGCTCATCCACATTCAGTGTCTTCTCGAAGTTTTCACGCAGCCAAGTGACTGCCTTAGCCGTTAGATAGCTTTGGTCCTCCTTCGTGGCAACCGAACGCAGACGACCTCCTTGGGGCCCCTGCAGAAGCCGGTAGATGATTTCTCGCTGGAGCAGCTTGCAAAAAAACGGGACATCCTGCGGAGTGTCTAAAAGCTGAACGATGCGTGCACATGGCGCAAGCAGTTCTACTGTCACCTGTCCCAGAACCATGCCGCGCGTGCCAACAGGCGGTGCAGAAATCCGCACCTCCTCGGTGTGGAGAACGTCGCGGACGATGCCCATATCAAGCTTGAGGAAGAAGGCGAGGTAGGGGTTCTCCACACTGGCGACGCATACTCGGCTGACGATCGGAAGGTCGATTGAAGTGAGGAGGAAGGTCGATTCACCGAAGAGATAACTCTGTTTACCCAGGTCAACGTGCTTTTTTCCTTGCGGGACGATCAGCAGGCTCGGCTCATAGCTGCAGGGATTCGGCGCGGTCGGACTCGTGTTTTGGTAGAGCGAAAGTCCGGGAACTACGTTTGACAGTTCTGCGGAGCGTCCCATCGCTTTGCCAATTGCGTTGGCCAGCTCTTTGAGCGCCTCCGAAACACCAGAACCCTCAGAGTGTCGCGATTTTCGAGATGCCATACTGTTTTCGTCGACCTTCTCAGAATAAGGCCGCGGCGCCGCCGTTGCACAGATTTGTGACATGCCTCGGACAAATAGGCAATGATCTCAGTCGATAAGGCTACCGGCAACCGAGCTGATCCGCCTAATCTTGAGGTGGAGGCGAATAGATGAAGAAACGAAAGCTAGGAACGCTGGAAGTATCGGAGCTCGGATTTGGATGCATGAACCTCGCGTCAAATTACGGCCCGGCAGTGCCGATCGACGATGCCATCAAGGTCATCCGCGAGGCCCATAGCAAGGGCGTTACATTCTTCGATACGGCGGAAGTGTACGGACCGTATACGAGTGAGACGATCGTCGGCGGAGCACTCGAACCATTCCGCAACGAAGTGAAGATTGCCACGAAGTTTGGCTTCGACCTGACCGAGAAGGGCGGTCTGAACAGTAGGCCGGATCACATCACTTGGATGGTAGACGGGTGCCTAAAACGGCTTCGAACGGACCATATCGACCTCTTCTACCAACATCGCGTTGATCCGAGGGTGCCGATTGAGGATGTCGCCGCTACGGTCAAGGAACTCATTGCGGCGGGCAAGGTGTTGCACTTTGGTCTTTCTGAAGCGAGCCCTGAAACCATTCGGAAAGCCCATGCAGTTCAGCCGGTGACGGCGCTACAAACAGAATATTCGCTCATGAACCGAGACCCGGAAAAAAATGGATTGCTGGCTACCTGCGAAGAGCTCGGAATCGGCTTCGTGCCCTGGGGTCCGATGGGCATGGGCTATCTCACCCAGAATCTGAATCCGCAGACAAGGTTTGATCCAAAATCCGATCTTCGTGCCGGTTTTGATCGCTTTAGGCCGGAAACCCTTGCAGCGAATAAGCCCTTTGTCGATTGCATCACCGAACTTGCGAAGAGAAAAGGCGCTACGACGGCGCAGCTGTCGCTCGCCTGGCTGCTGGCGCAGAAGCCGTTCATCGTTCCGATCCCGGGAACGGGCAAGGTCAAGCACCTGGAGGAGAACATCGAGGCCTCCAAACTTGTACTGACTCCAGAAGACATCAAAGAGATCGACAGTGCTCTGGCTAAGTTCAAGGTGCATGGCGGTCGTATGAACGAAGAACAGATGAAGGTCGTGGAGCAGTAGGGCGAATCCGCGCAGGCCTCTTATAGTCCTGAGAAGCTCTGTTAGAATTCCTCCCGCATTACGGGCAAACAGGAAGTTGGCCGCTAAGGAGAGCGGATCGGTACTCGGGGACGCGCATGGATTCATGCATTTTCCCGCCCATCTGATCCCGGAATTGTGGCGCTATGCCGACTTTTCGTTACCTATCGGATCTCGGTGAGCGCGTTGGCGATCATGCACTCACCGAGATCCGCCGACTTCAGATTGCCAAGACGAAACAGCGCGATGGGTCAGGGCCTGGGGCTCGCGGCCGTCTCTGAGGCCCGGGCTAGTGCTTGCGTGTCGACATACTCCCGGACGTTCGTCAACTTGCCATTCTGAACCGTAATGTCGAAAACCCAGTGGTCCTCGAACGTCCTGTTTGTGGCTTTGATTCTCCCAGTAGCGAAGCCGACGACCAGAACCCGGTCCCCCTTCGCTATGAACTCGGGGGGCTCGGGGTACAAAGTTTCCACCGTTTCGTTAGCCTTCTGAAGTAAGTTATTCAATCCAACGTGCCCGCGGTGCGTGCCGGCCAGCGGCCAGTCCTCGCCCGGAATAATCCACTCAATATCCTCGGCAGACAACGCCAGCAGATCTTGCTTGTCGCGGCGGCCGAGGGCCGCGAGAAAATTCTTCACAATCTGGACATTCTTTTCGGTGCTCATCGAAATCTCCCCTTTTCCCTTACATCAAGTGTGTCCGATCCGATCGGACGTTACGGAACCATCCTTCTCGGGCCAAATCGGGCGGTCATAGGGTGCTTACTGCTGCTTCTTGATCAAATCCTGGAATATGAGCCGACCCCAAGTGCGGCCGCGTGCGTGCACCAGCGCGCCACCCTCATTGAGTTTTCCCAGCTTGACGGGTGCGAACCCGAGTTGTTTGGCCAAATCCGCCACAGGAGAGATCGCGTCCTCATCATCGCTCGACAGAAAGACGACCCGATGGCCCCCTTCGACGACCGGGTTGGTAGCCAAAATGGCTGCACCCAGGTGATTGAAACCTTTCACGAACTTGGCGCCGGTGAACGACTTCGCAACGAAGGCGGAGGACGGGAGACCGTCCAGTTCCTCAGGCGGGACTGGAAACGAATTCATCGCGTCGATGACCGTCTTGCCTTTCCAGCTCGGCAGGGCCTTCGCCACCTCTCGATGTTCCCCGAACGGGACTGCCAAGATAATGGTGTCGGCCTCAAGTGCATCCGGCAGCGACTTGGCGACGACCGTGGGTCCAATCGCACGAGCCTGCGGCGCCAACGCCTCAGGCGGCCGACGACTCGCGACAGTCACGTTGATGTTTTTACGGGCGAACGCGTGGGCGAGCGCCTGGCCGATCTTGCCGAATCCGACAATCGCATAAGTCATACTGTTCCTCCGTTCCGCATTGATACTTTGCCCCGGCGCTTTGACAGCGCCGGGGATGATCTGCACTTGCCGCATCAGACCTGGGCCATGCCCCCATCGACGGCGAGGTCTATACCGGTGATGTAAGAAGCTTCATCGGACGCAAGGAACAGAACGGCGGCTGCAATTTCCTCAGGCTTACCTCTGCGACCGAGTGGAACCTGGGTAACGAACTGGGCCGCCGCTTGCTCGGCTTGCTCAGGAGTGAGGCCTGCTTTCTCAAGTGCTTGGGTCTCGATTGGTCCGGGACTGACCGCATTCACGCGGATTTTGCGGTCTTTCAGTTCCATAGCCCAGCCACGCGCGAAGCTACGCACAGCCGCCTTGGCCGCGGCGTAGACGGTAAAGGCTGGCAATCCCATCACATTCGCAACGGAAGAATTCAGAACGATCGACCCTCCATCTTTGAAAAGGGGAAGGGCTTTCTGCACTGTAAAGAACTGAGCCTTCGCGTTGAGGTCGAAGGTTTTATCGAAATGAGCTTCGGTGGCCGCTTGGATCGGTGCGACTTCACCCCAGCCTGCATTTACGAAGAGTACGTCGATGTGACCGTGTCTCTCTTTCACCACGGCATAGAGCCGGTCCAAATCCTCTAGGCGCGTTACGTCGCCCGTGACCGTCGTGACGTGTTTTCCAATTAAGGCTGCAGCCTCTTTCAGCTCTTTTTCTCGGCGGCTCGTGATTACAATGTGGGCACCTTCTTCCACGAAGCGTTTGGCTGTGGCCAAGCCAATCCCGCTACTTCCGCCTGTGATTACTGCAACTTTCCCTTCAAGCTTTCCCATAATGACTCCCTTCGTATTCGGTACACTAGGGTAGATTCTTAGGCGGTGGACGAGAACTGCCCGGGAGTCCTAATCTTTTGTCCATTCGTCCAAAAGAGGGAGGCCAAGTTGGACCCGATAACAGACATCTTCAGAACCATGCACGTAACCGCTTTCGGTCTGCACAGGCTCGAAGCCACAGCCCCGTGGGGCATAAAACAGGAAAACCAGACCGAAGAAAAAGTCACGTCTTCCGACAAAAAGATGTCACCCACAGATTTGGCGCACTTCGCCATGCTGTCGCGCGGCAACTGCTGGCTGAGTGTCGAAGGCATTCCGGAGCCGATTCCCCTCACCGGTGGTGATTGCTTTTTACTGGCTAAGGGGACTTCGATTGTTTTGCGCGACAGCCCGCGAACACGTCCGAGGTGGAGCTTCCGCGAGATCGGGGCCAAGGCCAACGGCAATGTCGCTCTGTGCGGCGGCGGTGGCGCACCGACGACAATCGTCTGCGGATCCTTGAGTTTCGATCGCGCCAGCCTGAGGCCGATCACTCAGTTATTGCCGAACTTCATTTTGATGAAGGCCGATCAGGCACGTACGCTTGCTCTTCACACCACAGTGCAGGCGCTCGCGTCAGAGATGGAAGAACAGGCGCCGGGATCTGAAGTCGTCGCGAGTCGACTGGCCGAGGTCCTGTTTATCCAGGTACTCCGGGCGCATATCGCGTCGGGACCGGAACGCAACAAAGGATGGCTTCGTGCAATTTTCGATCCTCAAATAGGCGCTGCTCTGAGTGCCATTCATGACAGAGTGAATACACCCTGGACGGTCGAATCCCTGGCCGAAGCGGCGGGCATGTCTCGCTCCGCATTCGCAGCACGTTTCAAAGAGCTACTCGGACAAACGCCGCTGGAATACGTAACCGAGTGGCGGATGCAGAAGGCGATACAACTACTTGAACGGCGTGACAAAAAGCTCCCGGAAGTCGCTCGCTTGGTCGGTTACGAGTCCGACGCCGCATTCAGTAAGGCGTTCAAACGAGTTGTTAGGGCTAATCCTGGCGAATACCTCAGACGTGGTTTGAAGGACCCAAAATCGACCGAGCAGACGACGATCAGTCCCGATAAACGCCACTTGTGTTGAGTGATCGAGCGAACTTTCCGGATTGTCGGCTTAACTGGCCAAACTGTTTCCTTCTAGGGCGCTTCGCTGAGAAAGCAAGGAGCAAACAGATTTGGCCAGTTAGTTTTGGCAACCCTTCCCTTACCGGATTATGGAAGGGTTGCCGGTCTACTGCGGTGGGCTGATTGCTGTCGGTTGATTCAGTTCCTGTTGCAACTGCAATAACTGGCGCAGTTGCTCAACATTGGCGGAGTTGGATGTAGGGACGCCCCGCCCACTTGGTTGCAGGGAAGTCTGATTGGTCTTTGGTGTCTGCTCGAGGACCACGTAGATCGGAGTATCCGCCGAAATAGTCACGACGATGTGCTGGGTAATCGCTAATCGGGAAGCCTCCTCATCTCCCGCTTCGCCGACGTTGTTGCTGACACGCTCCCGCATCAGGTCCGACTCGCTCAACGGCTGGTTGAGACCGCCTTGTCCTGCCAACATCGCGCCGGCTTGCCCGATTCCTGACAGCGATCTGACCAGGACGTTCTTTCCCGTGTTCTTCCCCTCAACTTTTCCTTTAAGCGGTCGCAAGTCCAAATCCGTGGCGGCAGCCTCGATGGGAACGACTGCACCATCCGGCATCAGCAGAGAATCGAACTGGATGTCAACGTAACCAGAACGATCTCCGTTCCGGATGTGGCCAACCGCTTTTGCACCCGCAGGGATAACAATCTCTCCCTCCCGCTCATAGTTGTATTCGATCACAGCCAGGACCGGTGTTCGCACAGCCGTACTGGCCGCTGATTCCAAACGCGCACGCAATCGCGTACCCGAGGCAAGACCCAGTCCAAGTTCCGGCGCGGAATCATTGAGATCCCGGGCCTGAGTGCTGGCTGAGTTGGCAGAGACGTTTCGCACGTAGATCAACGAAGCCTTCTCCATGGCCTCGCGCTCTGCTTTACCCAAGTCTGGAGCCTCGGCACCGCCCGTACTCGAGCCTGCCTGATAGGGTGGCGCTTGCCATGCCTGCTGCTCTCCGAAAGGTGGTATCGATCCCAAAGTCCCCGCCGCGCCCGCCCCCGACGCCCTCGCCGCCGACTTGGTTGCAGTTCGCTGTAGATCTCGTTCGTTGAGGAACCCTTCGTGAGCTTCCTTTGTGACGGGCCGGCCAGAATCGGTGACCGGAAATAGGCTCTTATCGTTGCTTGCGTTGCCGTTCTCCAAGGCCAAGTCGTCTGCAGCAGTGGTACCGCGACTCTTCAGTTTCTGCGGCGCGCCGCGATGGGGCATAGATGTGGCAACGAAGATCAGCAGGGCGATGACGATCGCTCCGGCTCCAATGATTACAAACCGGTTCTGTTGGATCTGCAGTTTGGCTCTCTGTTTTGCTCTTGTCGCGACCTCCGGCAGTGGGATGGACGCAGGCGCAGGGGGAAGTAGCACATCGTTGAGGGCTTCATCTCCTACCGGTTCCTGAATCGCTCCGGCATTGCCGTTGTCGCTGTGCCCGTTGGGACGAGTCACTTTGCACCTCCCGAGACCGGAGCCACAAACGCAATCGGTGCCAGCACAGGACGATCGACTTCTTCTGCCTGTGCCAACGCAAGCAGGAGCCTTTCGTTGGACTCCTTGAAAGTGGGCCGATCGAACACGACGATGCCATCGGCTCTAGCCCCAGGTGCGAGCCTGCGCGACGTGATCCAATAATCTTTGATCGCCACAGGCTCAGCTTTAATCGCTTTTCGATGCTTGCCTTTTGATGTCCCCGCAAGCTGTATTTGCGGCGGTAGTACTTCAATGGTCCGTGCAGAGGAGTTCAGAACGGCGAACGGCACGGCCATCTGTTGCTCTTTCTCTATCGCCTGCCCTACCGCAACCTGCAACTGCTTTCCTTCCCAGTGAGGATTCCCAATCCTTTCTGCCTTGAACAAATCCTGCTTTCGGGCTGCCGATCTTCTCTTGGGGAGCCCTGGCTGGCTGACTCTCTGTAGCAACGTTCCCAGTTTCGCCGACCACAAAGACGGGATGAGTCGACGCAATTAGAAAGCTGCGGGGGCGCTCACAGTAGAGGACGTAGTCCACGGGTTCACTACGGTCTGACTTGCCTTGGCTCACCAGGCTCAGTGAGATCTCATGGCCCCCTCTGGTCGTGATCAGGGCATTGGTTTCCGCAGGTTTCGGGCTGGTTGCTTTGAAAAATACCAACTGCGGCTCAGCATCGGAGTGTTCAGCCTTAAAGGATCCCGGATCCCCAAGCACGACCGAACTGACCTCTTCTATCACTCGCACCGAACTGACATATCCAGGCCGGAGATGCAAGACCACAACCTGTTCCGGGTCAACACTCAGGTTCACGATTCGCGCTTGCGGAGGCTCAGTTTGCGCAAAGGTGATGTGTGGCAGCAGGAACCCCGCCGTTATCAGATGCACCAAACTCAAACAAATTTTCATCTCACATCTCTGTCCGAACTCGTTTTCGTAGTTCTTCGATTGAGTCTTGTTTCACGAAGGTAAGCTGTTCTGATCCTTGCTACATAGGTGATTACATCGGGATTCCGATAGGCGAGGGTTCGTCTGCCGATTACGTCTTCGCCGGCATAATAGGCGGCGGCCACAAGCCTCAGATCGTCGTGAAACAGTCGCATCAGCCACGAGAGGTAGCGCACGCCTCCGGAAATGTTCTGTTCGAGATTGCAGCGGTCTCTTACTCCCAGCCACCGGGCCGTCGCAGGCATCAACTGCATCAGACCTACCGCGCCTTTCGGTGAGGCTACGCACGGTTGCCAGTTCGACTCGTGTTCGACAATCGCACGCACCAACGCAACGGGTACTCCATAACGTTGCGCGTAGGCTGCGACATAGTACTCGGCTTCCATTCGTGCCTGTGGTTTCGGTGTTCGCGCCCAGCAAATCGAAATTGCCGAAAGCACTTGCGCGAAGATGAGTACTGGCTTCATGCCGCACTCCTTCGCAGAGCCTCGGCGCTATACTGCTGCGCGTCAAAGATCAAGCTGGCAAACCCATCCCGCAGTAGCAGTTTGCGACGATCCGCCTCGGTTTTAGCCAGCAAAGGCAGGAGAATGTCTCTCATCTCCGGCGTAATTTGTTCAGTTCCCAGAACTTTGAGTGCCTGCGCAAGGTCGAGAATCTCTGAGACCGAGGGCGGTTTCTCCATGCTCCAGCCACGCAAAGCCTTGGCGAGTCCCGCCATGCCGGCATGGAATTCGTTCGTGGAATCAGGTGTTCGCAGCGCCACAATCTCTGCTTCTCGCTCCGCGGCGGGGTGTTCAACCCGAAGATAGAAGCTGCGCCGGCGCAGGGGGTCGCCGATGCGCCTCTCTTCGTTCGATGTCAACACGACGAAGGGAATGCTTCCGGATTTGATCGTGCCCAGCTTCGGAATGCTCAACTGCCATACGCTCAGTAATTCGAGCAAGAGCGCCTCAAACGCGTGGTCTACCTTGTCCAGTTCGTCGATCAACAGAACACAAGGCTTTTCGCACTGCAACGCGCGCAGAAGCGGCCCGGCGCTGAAAAACTGTAAGCTGTGCAACTCGGTACGCAGGGATTCCCAATCTACACTGGCGGACTTAGCTTTGAGTTCGACGCACAGCCTTTGAAGGGGCTCATCGAACTTGCCGATAGCCTTCTCTTCGTTGATGCCTTCGTAACACTGGAGACGTTCTACCTTTGTACTTGCCGCCTCGGCGACCGCATAGGCGAGTTGCGTCTTGCCGCTTCCAGCCGGCCCTTCCAGCAGAACTGGCTTGTGCAGATTGGCCGCCAGAAAAACTGTGGTTGTCGCTATCCGGTCGGCAATATAGCCGGTTCGACGAAGTGCCTCACCGACTTGTTCGGGCGATGAAAACACGTGTGACTCCTCGGCCCCTGACGGTTCTTCCATCCTGAGCAACAGGAACCTAACTCCGAACCAGATTTCGGTCAAATCGGGTCTGCTTTCGCCACTCTTTGAGGAGCGCTGTCATCGTTCTCGCAGGCTTTGCTCGAAAAATGACGCCGATGTACAACGCATCGATCGAACTCATTTAGCGCAAGAGTCGGAGGAGGAAAACCATGTCAGCCAGCCAAAACTCCCAGCTTTCCATCGTCCCCGGTAGCCGACCGCTCCAGGGGTCGCGCGAGAACATCGAGCCTCCGATGAGCGTGAAAGAGGCCGCGAAATTTCTTGGAGTGAGTCCGCAGACTGTGTATCTTTGGGTGGAACGAAAGCAGATTCCCCATCTCCGCGTCATGGGTCGAAACATCCGGTTTCTCAAATCGGATCTCGAGCCGTTTCGCGCTTCCTTTCGACAGGAGATGGTGAATGTCTAAACCACAAAAGCAGGACGGGATTGTCTACGCTCGCAATGACGGAAAGGTTCTCTGGATCCGCTACCGCGATCGAAACGGGAAACGCTGCAGAGAATCCGCCCGCACGGAGGACTGGCAGGAAGCCAACCGCAAGCTAAGGGAACGGCTCCAGGCCCGGGACGGCAATCTCTTAGAAGCAATTCGAAAAGGCGAGGCTCTCGGCTTTGAAGAATGGGTGGATTCTTTTCTCGAGAACTATTCGAAACCTCCCATCAGGGCCGCGAAGACTCATGAAGCGAACCTGCGCTGTGCCAACCATCTGAAGGCTGCCTTCGCGGCAAGAAAACTGGTGGAGATCACAGCCGACGCCATCGAAGACTATCTTCGGCGGCGTCTTCGACAGCGGGTTCGGATAAAACTGGCTCAGGGCTACCGGGAAAAGGGGATCCTGAAGTCCAGCACGGTGCACCAGGAATTCCGGGTGCTCCGTCGGATGTTGAACGTAGCTGTCCGGAAAAAGCTGCTCCCGGCGAATCCGTGCGCTGGAGTGGAGTTTCCGGTCAGGGTGAAAGGCCTGTTCCGGCCGCATTACGTGGCCTGGTCGGAGCAACGGACAATCGAAGCTCACGCTCCGGAATATTTGCGCAACATCGTCAGGATCATTACCGAGACGGGCTTGCGCGTTTACAAGGAACTGATGCCGATGAAAAAAGAGCAGCTTGATCTCACGAACGCGACGGTCTGGATTCCGGATTCGAAGACTCCGAACGGAGTCGCCGAAGTGCCGCTGACGCCACTGGCGCTCGAAGCGTTCCGCGATCAGATTCGATTGTCACCCTGTAGTCCGTACCTTTTTCCGAGCGATAAAAACCCGAGCGGATATCAACGGACTCTGAAAACCACCTGGGAGGCGGCTTTGCGGCGCGCCCAGGTACCGTACTTTCGCATCTACGATCTGCGCTCGACCTATGCCACCCGGCTCAGTGCCGGCGGGGTTGCGGACGAGTGGGTCACGCAAATGCTTCGCCAGGGAGACGCGCAAGTCTTCAAAAAGTATTCGCAGATGAAATTGCAGATGAAGCGCGAAGCTCTGGAGAAGCTGAACCGCCGTGCCAACGAGATGCCTGCTGAAAAAGCAGGTGCGCAATCTGACACGGTCACCGTGCAGTGAGCGCGATAATGGCACGGTTTTGACACGGTCGAGGCCAAAAATCATGGTTTCGGGGTGGAACGGCGTTGGAAAGTACTTTAGAATCAATTCTGCTAGTCATGTCGGGGCGTAGCGCAGCCTGGTAGCGCACCAAACGGCTTTACTCTGCCATCGGCTAACCCTTTGACCACTGCCCGGACGGACTCAATCAGACTCAGCGGACTAGTTCCGTATGCTTCTCTGTTCTCGTTGTCCATCACCTTAATCATCAGTTCATCGTCAAACTCTTTTACAATGAAGTCGGCCTCGATGAGCTCAGCCTGCATAGCTGCCGCAAGACGATGGTGACCGTAGGCACATTCGTACCTGCCCTGAGCATTCTTCCGCACTACGACGTTGTCCCAAAAGCCCGTCGTCGCAGCTCGTGCTCTAAGCCCCAGTGCCGCTCTATTTTGCGGCGGTAGTGCCCCACGCTTGTTTCAACGCCTTTGTGACTACAACTGAGGCAGGCTTCTGCCATTCTTCAGGATGTGCGTCCAAATAATTTGTGACGATTTTCTTAATCTGTTCGAAGGAGATTTCGCCGCCGTCTGGCAAACGAATGTCGCCGTGGATTTGTAAAAGTTCAGCGGTGGTGTTAATAACGCCGAAACAATACCCCATGCCATAGCCAAGGCTTTGCATTTCAATGGCTATATCCCCTGCACCTTTTGGCGTTACGTTTCGGTCATAGCTCTGGCACTGGTGGACAAGGTCTGTTCCGCTTTCCGGGATTTTAAATCCGGGCGGTTGCCCAAGGGCCGAAGTGCACAGTACCAGCACATAGTAAGGGTTTTCATTCTGCCCAATCTCCTTAGCTGTCGAAAGAATGATGGCCGGAATTATAGCGCACGCCGTTTGGGTCACTGCTGAATTGGCGGGTTGCCACGATGCGCTGTGTTGTCGTTCATATGGTCGAACATACATGGCGGGCAAAAGGCCCTGCAACATTCGACGCACGGCTCGGGCGTGTGCCATAAACAGAAAAGTTGCTGGCAGCCCGTACATGGGATAATCCCTTCCTTTTGGCCTTTTTGAAACAAGCACATTTCATGGTTTTTGCCCCCGCTAAAAGAAGCTAGAGAGCACGGGAGAAACCGCTAAAACAACCTGCTCGCGTTTGCGGGCACCCCTGAAAAACTCAGCGAAGCAATGAAACGAGAACATTGAGGTAAATGGTATATCCACACAGGACGATGGGCTAACTCTGTTCCCCCGGGGAACACATACTTCGCCCATCATAAAAAATCAATATCTGGAAGGCAGCAATCGCGCGAGCGCGCGCCGAGTTGGCCGCTGGTGACGCCGGGGCCGCTCAGAGAATGAGGTACGGAGATGCACAGCAAACAAAGACGCGCCTAGCGTAATCCCTGTTTCTACCACCGAAGCCCAACCGGCGCTCTCTGGACAAACCCAGTAGACATGCAAAAGCCCCACGCCTTTCACAAGGTGGTGGGGCCATTTTTTATTGCCCGTGTTATGCTGACCGCCAACCTCCGAAGCAAGCCTGATTTGGTGATTGCTGTGCCATTCTTATTCGGCGGTATTCCAAAGCAACCCCTAGGGTAAACTCCAGTTCTTCACGCGTAAAGGGCACAGGTAGATAATCGAAGGCCCCTCTGTGCATCGCCATCGCGAACACTTGCGGAGGCCGAATTCCCAAAACAACTATTGGGATATCAGGGAAGTTCTGGGCAACGCGCTCAATCAGGCCGTCCTCAATGGACTCCATCACCTGACACAGCAACAGTTCCACCGAGGGGTCACTGTTGATAATGTCCCATGTCTCGGCTGGTGATTTCGACTCTCGGGTTTCCATGCCTGACATGTGGGCAGTGATTTCGCGGAGTGTCCCTTCTTTATGCTGAACGATAAGCACGTTGCCCCCTTTTGTACTCGTTTGTAAGGACCTTCAACTTGCCTTTAATCGGAATAGTCGTTATAGCCAAGAGACTGTGTCGTAATTCTGCTGTGCTTCCTGCCAGCAAGCAGGGCACGCAGGTTCTACTACTTCAGTGTTTTAGAGCTTTAGAACCAACGCCGCAAGTTACGGAAGTCACACTAAAACGTCTCAGAACGAGACAGGGTCTCAAATGCGAAGCCCGAGGGTTTTCCTTGCTTCTCCCGGCTCCCCTGCTCTAGAATTGTGGGCAGAGTAGGCACCACGCAAGTCCCTGCAAACGCTCAACACCTCTCAGAACCACGAGGATGCCTTGGGCGCAGGGGGTCCGCGGTTCAAATCCGCGCGCCCCGACCAATTGAAACGAAAGCCCTTCAACACGCGCGGCCACCTGTAAACGACTCGCGAATTGCCCATTCGCTCGTCTTCTTTGCCTCAATCCTAGTACCCTATCTCTATGTCCTTTCACTCCGGTTTCGTCTGCATTCTTGGCCGCCCCAATGCGGGCAAGAGCACGTTGCTGAATGCGCTCGTGGGCGAGAAACTGGCGATCATCTCGCCGAAGCCACAAACCACCCGCAACCGCATTCTCGGCATTATCAACGTGCCCAAGGTCAAAGGACGCGAAGCCGGACAGGTCGTACTCATCGACACTCCTGGCGTCCATCAGTCCGGCTCATCTCTTGGACGTAAGATGATGTCTGAAGTACGTGAAGCACTCGAAGGTTGCGAACTGATTCTCCTCATTGTCGACGCCAAGAAGAAATGGGATCGCGAAGATGAGTTCGTTCTGAACTTGGCGAAAAAGGCGGGCACCCCCGTCTTCCTACTCCTCAATAAAATCGATCTGCTCGCCGATAAGAGCAAGTTGCTTCCTCTCATCGCGCAGTTCCAGACCCTCCACGATTTCAAGGAGATTGTTCCCATCTCGGCTCTGAAGAAAAAAGGGCTCGACGAATTATTGTCTTGCGTGCTCAAGGGCCTGCCAAACGGGCCGCGTTATTTCCCCGAGGATCAGATCACCGATCAGCCGGTGCGTTTTATGGCGGCCGAGTTGATCCGCGAGCACGTCCTGATGCAGACCCATGAAGAAGTACCTCACGCCGTGTCGGTGCTGATCGAACAGTTTGACGAGAGTCCACGCATGACTCGGATTGCCGCGGTCATTTTCTGCGAACGCGAAGGGCAAAAAGCAATCCTGCTGGGCAAGGGCGGACAAATGCTCAAGAAGATCGGAACGGCCGCCCGCCTCGACATCGAGAGAATGGTCGGTACCCGAGTCTTCCTCGAACTCTTCGTAAAAATCAAAGCGGGCTGGCGCGATTCCCGAAACTTCGTTGAGGAACTGGATTGGCGGCGCCAACTGCAGCAGATCGGCGGAACCGATCCCGAGGTCTAAAATCACGGCCGCTTTGCCCCACAGTCTCTTCCTCCTCGCAGATTTCAGCTGATTACAGGACGTTTACAGCGCAGTAGCACGGGCGTCACGCCATTTGCACGTCGACGCCCCAAATATAGTTGCATCCTGCCCGTTAAGCCCCTAGAATCTGTCAGCACCTTTCTGCATCTTACTAAGCGTAGAGGTTCGGGACTGGCAACACCCGCTTATGGAAGATTCCCCTTCAACCGAGCAAGCGCCAATGCCGCAGCCGTGTGACTTCCACGCGGAGAAGCTCGAATTCAAACTCAGCATCACACTGGCCGCCGACCGCGACGCTGTCGATCCGGTTGTCCGTAGCGTGATGACGGTGGTGCGCGATATGAAATGTGCACTCGGCCGTGAAGACGACATCGAATTGGCGTTGACTGAAGCCTTAGCCAACGCCGTCGTTCACGGAGCGAAAAGCGATCCATCCAAGATTGTCGAATGCGATGTAGCCTGCGACGCCCAGCACGGCATTCTGATTGTCGTACGTGATCCTGGCCCCGGCTTCGATCCCTCGCAGATCGCCGACCCATGCCACGGCGAGAATATTTTTTCCAACCATGGCCGCGGCATTTACCTGATTAATCAGCTAATGGACGAAGTGAAGTTCCACAAGAACGGAACCGAGATTCACATGCTGAAGCGCTAAGACGCTTTTCGCGCTGCGAATGGCGAACGACGCGTTCTATTCCTTCGCCGCAATCCCCAAACTCTTCATTTTGCGATACAGGTGGCTGCGCTCCAAACCGAGCACCTCAGCCGTGCGGCTCACATTGCCGTGGTTCTGATCAAGCGTCTTCAGGATGTAGTCCCGCTCATAAGCCGCTTTCACCTGGTGCAGCGTGGACCCCTCGCCTGATGTCACCTTTCGACTGCCGTCCCGATGCAAGAGAGGCGGTAGATGTTTGCGCTCGAAACGCGAGGTTGTGGGATTCATGATCACGATGCGCTCGATTACGTTGCGCAACTCCCGCACGTTGCCCGGCCACGGATACCGCATCAGCGAGTCAATCGCATCGTCGGTAATCTCCCGCGGGCGCCGCCCATAGGCTGAGGCAAATTCTTTCAGAAAGTGCCGCGCAAACAAAGGGATGTCCTCCTTGCGTTCACGCAGCGGCGGCACCACGAACGGCACTACATTGAGTCGGTAAAACAGATCTTCGCGAAAATTCCCTTTGGCAATTTCTTCTTCCAGATCTTTGTTCGTCGAGGCGATGACGCGCACGTCAACCGTAATCGGATCATCGCTGCCCACAGGGATAAATCTCTGTTGCTCCAGAGTGCGCAAGACTTTCGACTGTATCTTCAAACTCATGTCGCCAACTTCGTCCAGAAAGAGCGTGCCGCGATCTGCCTTTTGAAACTTGCCCTCTTTATCGGCCGTCGCCCCTGGAAACGATGACTTGCGATGCCCGAAAAGTTCGCTGTCGATCAGGTCTTCCGGAATCGCTGCACAGTTCATCTCCACAAACATTTCATCTTTGCGAAGACTCTGCGTGTGGATCGCATGCGCTACTAGTTCTTTTCCCGTGCCCGATTCGCCGTAGATCAGCACCCGTCCGTTGGTGGGCGCCATCAAGGCAATTTGCTGGCGCAGCGCCTTCATTGGAACGCTGTCACCCACGATCACACTCTTCGCCTGCAACTGCTTTCGCAGATCAAGGTTCTCGTGGCGCAGCCTGCGCGCCTCGATCGCGTTCTTTACCAGGATAAGTGTCTTTTCCAGCGATAAAGGCTTCTCGGCAAAATCGTAGGCACCCAGTTTGGTAGCCCGCACCGCTGTTTCGATGGTGCCGTGTCCCGAGATCATGATCACTTCCGGAGGATCGTCGAGAACACGAATCTTGCCCAGCACCTCGAGACCGTCGATTCCGGTCAACCAAACGTCCAACAGGATGAGGTCGAAGCTACTTTTGCGCAGCAACTCCAGGCAGTCTTCCCCGCTCGAACTCACGCTGGTCTTGTAACCCTCGTCCTCAAGAATGCCTCGCAGCGACTCCCGGATACCGGCTTCGTCATCGACGATCAGAATGTGTGCCATATAGAGTGTGCCGGCTATCGATTCCCAGATTCTGCAGGCCCGTCCTGATCTTAGCTTGCTGCCGGGGCACTGAGAGTTTCAACTGCCACCGGCAATTCGATCACGAAGCGGCTACCCACGGGTTTGTTTTCCTCCACTCGAATCGAACCGCGGTGGTCCTCCACAATTCGACTCACAATCGCGAGACCAAGTCCCGTGCCCCTCTGCTTGGTTGAAAAATAAGGTAGGAACAGCCGCTCCTTCACGTCGCGAGACACGCCCTGTCCCGTGTCCGAGACCACCAGTTCAACACTCTCGCGGCTGGCCACCGGCGAAGTCGAAATCGTGATCTCTTTTAGGATGGCGCCCTGCATCGCCTCCGCGGCGTTGTCCACCAGGTTCGCCACCGCGCGCTTGATCGCCTCCGGATCGGCCATCACTTCCGGCAAATCCTCCGCCAGCTCTTTCCGCACGCGAATGCCCTCTAACCTCCCCTCGAACATGATCAGCGCACTTTCCACCAGGCTATTCAGACTGGCTGGTTGTGGACGCGAGGCTGGAAAACGTGCCAACGCCGAGAATTGGTCAACCAGCGTGCGTACGCTTTCCACCGCATTCTGAATCGTCTTAGCGCAGTTGCGAATGACCTCCAACGACGCGGCATCGGGCTCCGTGCCTCGCGACAAGTGTCGCTCGATACGCTCGGCCGAAAGAGCAATCGGTGTCAGGGGATTCTTGATTTCATGGGCAACGCGCCTCGCCACTTCCCGCCATGCCGCCTGTTTCTGCGCCCGCAACAGATCCGACAGGTCTTCGAATACCAGCACGTATCCCAATCCCTCGGCCGCACCCCCCAGCGCCGACACCGTCACTGCTACATTCAGCAAAGCCCGCGGCAAATCCAACTCCATGTTTGACGCGGTGATGCCCATGCGGTCCGCGCGGCGAAGCAGCGGCTCCAGATCGGCGAGCACATTCGCCGGGATCACTTCCTGCAACGGCCGGTTGATCAAAGATGCCGGACTCACGTACTCACTGCGTTCCAGGTAAAACATGCGCGAGAACGCCGCATTCGCCAGAGTCACACGACGCGCCGCATCAATCGAGATCACCCCTGTGGGAAGACTCTCCAGTACCGTTTCGATATAGCGGCGCCGTCGCTCCAGCGCTTCGTTGGCAACGCCAATATCGCGACTGGAAGCTTCGATTTGATGGCGGCTCGATTCCAGTTGTTCCGCCATACTGTTAAACGACTGCACCAGCTCGGCCAACTCGTCGGTGGCACGAATATCAACACGGTAATCGAGTTGCCCTTTGGAGATAGCCTCTGTGCCCGCTGCCAGTGCCGCAACAGGACGATTGACTAATTTCGAGAGCAGAAGCGCCAGCCAGGTCGAAGCAAACAGTACAACCACGGTCAGCAGCAACAGGAATCCGATATAGGTCCGCCGGAAAAGCTTCCTTTTCGCAGCCAATTCAATATAACGGTGCTGGCTGTCTTGAATTTGTTTGGCGGTTTCCGCGAACTTCGGCGGAAGCGGCATCGCAACAATTACCGCTCCATCTTGAATTGGGGTGGCAGCGACGATGTAGTCCGTGAGTCCCCACTGGAAGTGGGGATGCTCTCCCCGCATGGCAGGCGCAAGCGGAAATTGCTCCTGCATGTCCAACCATGGCGCCGGCGTATGGAGGCTCGCGACCGCATTTCTGTGCGACAAAGCCAGCGCAAATCCGCCTTCTAGTGTGGGGATGTGCTCCCGCAGCTCTTCTGTCGCTTCCGAGAAATCTCCACTGGCAAAAGCGCGGCGAAATTCCCCGGTCTGCGCGATCGACTGCGCCTCAGACGTGGCGTTCTGACCCGCATAGTCATACAAAAGAGCGGACATCGCTGCCGTGTCGGCGCGCACCTCTTCCACCGGCTGTGAGAACCACTTGTCGATCGAACGATTCATCAGCCCGTAGGAAAACCAGAACATCGCCAGAACCGGCAAAAACGAAAGCAACAGACTGACCACGACCAGGCGCGTTCTGAACTTCGATCCCGCCACCCCTTGCCGGCGCTCGGCGTAGAGTTTGAGAAGATTGCGTCCCAGCACCACGGTCAGCGCCACGAACGCAAAGAAAATCAGCCCGCTCAGACCGGCAAAAAACAGCAACTCCTGATTGCTATCGGGACTGATGAACTTCAGATTGAATGAGGCCTGCAAGACCAAAGCGGCCACAACCAGAAAGAGTCCGATGGCGAGCGCGATGACAGCCTTGCGTCGGCCGGAGGTCTTCGGTGCGTCTCGGATTGGAGCGGGCGCGGCCAAGGATTGCTCACATTATAGAGAGTCATCCTTCGTTAGTCGCGGCCGTTTCGGTGATCGACGAGCACCTGCCAACGATCAACGATGAGCGCTTAATGAGGAACGACTACCGACGGACGACTAGCGACCGCTTTCCAACACCAGCGCGTTCTGCAGCGCTTGGTAAGCCGGCTTGGGCCGGTAGTCCTTATCAAACAAAAGCGCTGCACCCTGCTTGTGTTTCGAATGCGTGCCGATCCATGAATATTTATCCGTGAAACCCCACGTCTGAATCGCCGTGCACCCCTGATGAGACAGGCAGGCGACCGCAATCTGACGATAGACATCCGCCTGGCGTTGCAGATCTTGCGGCGTCGCAAGTCCCGCGGCATCGACAGGCAGAGCGACATCCATTTCTGTAATGTGGACCTGCACTCCCAGCGCCGTGAACCGTTTAATATTTTCTGAAATGGACCCAATGTTTGCGTGCAGGCTCGCGACGTGCATCTGGAACCCGACGCCATCGATCGGAACTCCCCGCTCCTTGAAATCGCGCACCATGGCATAGATGGCATCTGACTTCAGGTTCACTACTTCGGCTTCGGCCTCATTATAAAAAAGCAGCGCCTGCGGGTCGGCCTCGTGTGCCCAGCGGAAACATCGCTCGATGTAGGCGTAGCCTATCTTCTTGTGAATCGCCGAATCTCTTGAAGCTTGGGGGCCGCCATCCAGCCCGCCGGCCTCGTTCATCAATGAGATCCCCGGTTGATCCCGCCAGATCGTGCTCCGCAGTTCGCCCGGATGCACTTCGTCAAACGCTTCGTTCACGACATCCCAGGCGAAGATCTTGCCCCGATAATGTCCCACAACGGTCTTGAGGTGCTTTTCGAGGATGGCCCTAAGCTCGCTCGAAGTGAATGTTCCTTCCCTCAGCCATTTCGGATTTTGTTGGTGCCAGACCAATGTGTGACCTCGCACCTTCATCCCGTGGCGTTGCGCAAAATCCACAACCCGGTCCCCTTGCGAGAAATCGTACGTCTCCGGTTGCGGATGAATGGTCTCCCACTTGAGTGCGTCTTCTGGTTCCACCATATTGAACTCACGCGCTAGCGTTAAGGAGTAGGCCGCCTCCGACAGCGCCCATGGCCTCACTGCCGTCCCAACCAGCATTTGGGAGGACTCCGCCACTTCGCGAAGCGATGCCCCAGCCGAAGTGGCGTTCACTTCTTTGCAATAGGTCTCAGTCGCCAAAATCGCGCTAGCCAAAATCAAAACTACAGTTCCCCTTCTCATTTCGTTCGGCCTCCGGATCCGTTCGTCGCAATTAAAGAGATCGCAACCAAGTGAAATAGATCCGGCACTACTTTGCCTGCGGCAAGAACTTCTGCAAAGGACACAGCTCACAGCGCGGTTGTGACTTTAGGCAATAGGTCTTTCCAACTCCCACGACCAATCCGTGCATTTCGTTAAATACCTGCACCAATTCACTCCTTTTGGCCGCGCTCACGCGCGATGGTCGATGCGTCGAATTTGGCCGGCAAGTTCCCGTTGCGCCGATCGCGTCGATTTGCTGCGGCGGTGGATTCGTTCCGTTCGTCTCCTCTCGAAGCGCTTGCTCCACCAGTTCACGGATTTCCTCGTAGCTTGCCGTCTCCGAAACGATCTCATGTCGCTCAAAAATGCGCCGCGTGTAAGCATCCACCACAAACACGGGATGATTGCCCGCATACAACAGAATCGAATCCGCAGTCTCCGGACCCACACCATTGAGAGCGAGCAGTTCGCCGCGCAGCTCAACCGTCGGCCTCTGAAACATTCGTGTCAACGAGCCGCCATGGCGTTCGTCGACGAAGTTGACGAATGTCTTCAGTCGCTCCGCCTTTTGGCGGAAGTAGCCAGAAGACCGAACGAGTGCCGCCAGCTTCGCCCGCGGCGTGCGCCGGATTCCATCGATCGACAATAACCGCGCCCGTCGCAAACTTCGCAGCGCCTTCTCCACGTTTGTCCACGCAGTGTTTTGCGTCAAATAGGCCCCGACGATCATTTCAAAACGTGACCGAGCCGGCCACCAGTGCTGGCACCCCCATGCGGAAAACAATGTCCGGTAAAACGCTCGGATCGCATTGTGTTGTTCGTTCACGATGTCCAGTCAATTCACGCGCTTTCCATTTTAGCGTTCCGATTTGGCGTTCAACGACGCGAAACCCAATACTCGACGACATCTGTTCGTCGACGAGGTGAATCAACCCCGACCGGTTCTACGCTTTCCATGGCTCGCCATCCGTGCGCACGGAAGAACATGGCCTACTGCGCTGTGATCCTGATCACACTGCCCTTTTCTGGCACAAACGACGAAGATATCCCGCAGAAACCCTATTTATCGCGAAGTACAAGTACCGAAGTTACTTTTGCGGAATTCCCATTGGGTTGACAATTTGTGTCAGTGCGAAGGCATCCTCGCTGAGCCCCCAGTTATCAGCAGCTTCGCGCTGACCCGCATCTTGTACGAAACAGGTGCGACTACAGGAGAGATATGTCTCAGCGGCTGGGTGACCTGCTCGTCAAAGAAAAGGTCATTACCCAAGAGCAGTTGGAACAGGCGACGAAACTCCAGAAGGAGTCCCACTCCCGCCTCGCCTCGGCGCTCGTGAAGTTGGGTTTCCTCTCCGATGAGGATGTCACCAATTTTCTCTCGCGCCAGTACGGCGTGCCCGCCATCAATCTTTCTTATTTCGAAATCGATCCCGCCGTCGTAAAGCTTATTCCCTACGAGACGGCCAAACGCTACCAGATTTTGCCGCTCAGCCGCGTCGGCGCATCGCTGACCATCGCCATGGTGGATCCCACCAACGTCTTTGCGATGGACGATATCAAGTTCATGACCGGCTTCAATATCGAGCCGGTCGTAGCCGCGGAGAGTTCCATCATCGAAGGGATCGACAAGGCCTACGGCACTTCGAAAGAAGAAGAGCTTGAACAGGTGATGCAGTCGATGAACGACATGGGCGAGGCTGCCGATGTCGAAGTCCAAGCTGAAGAGGCCGAACTCGAACTCAAAGAGCTGGAAAAAGCCGCCGACGAAGCTCCCATCGTCAAGCTCGTGAACTTAGTTCTCACCGACGCCGTCAAGCGCGGGGCCAGCGACATTCACATGGAGCCCTACGAAAAAGAATTTCGCGTCCGCTTCCGTATTGACGGCGTGTTGCAGTTGATTATGAACCCCCCATTGAAATTGAAGGACGCCATCACTTCGCGCCTCAAGATCATGGCTAAGCTCGACATCAGCGAAAAGCGACTACCCCAGGATGGTCGCATCATGCTGAAGATGCAAATCGGCGGCAAGAAAAAGCAGCTCGATTTTCGCGTTTCGACCCTTCCCACTCTTTGGGGCGAGAAGATCGTGCTCCGCTTGCTCGACAAAGAAAACTTGCGCCTCGACATGACCAAGCTCGGCTTCGAGCAAGAGTCGTTGGACAAATTCCAAAAAGCGATTCTCAAGCCCTACGGCATGGTGCTGGTCACCGGACCAACCGGTTCGGGCAAAACGAACACCTTGTATTCCTCGATCTCGCAGCTTAATCAAGTCGATACCAACATCATGACGGCGGAAGATCCTGTTGAGTTCCAACTCGGCGGTGTCAACCAGGTGCAGATGAAGGAGCAGATCGGCCTCAATTTCGCAGCCGCTCTTCGCGCTTTCCTGCGGCAAGATCCCAACATCATTCTGGTCGGCGAAATTCGAGACTTTGAAACGGCCGAAATCGCGATCAAAGCCGCGCTCACCGGCCACCTGGTTTTATCGACGCTGCACACCAACGGCGCCCCCGAAACTATCACTCGTCTGATGAACATGGGCATTGAGCCTTTCTTGGTGGCAACTTCCGTCCACCTCATTTGCGCTCAGCGCTTGATCCGCCGTATCTGCAAAGACTGCGCTGAGCCCGTCGACATGCCGGTGCAAGCGCTGATCGACGAAGGCTTCACGCCCGAAGAAGCTAAAACCGTGCAGATTATGAAGGGCAAGGGCTGCTCCACTTGCAACAAGACGGGATACAAGGGCCGCACCGGATTGTACGAGGTGATGGAAGTGGACGACGAGAT
Organism: uncultured Acidobacteriaceae bacterium; assembly: GCA_963846085.1. Classification (GTDB taxonomy): domain Bacteria; phylum Acidobacteriota; class Terriglobia; order Terriglobales; family Acidobacteriaceae; genus Acidiflorens. The sequence continues at coordinate 22,679 of CAWJUN010000003.1, forward strand.
CCGCGAATTGGTGCTCGTTGGGGCGTCTGCGCTTGAACTCAAGAAGAAAGCGATTGAACGCGGCATGATCACCCTGCGTCGCAGCGGCTTGACTAAAGTTGCGCAGGGTTGGACCACGCTGGAAGAAGTGGCACGCGAAACGATTCACTAGAAATGTCGCTCGCTGTTCGCTTTCGCGTGGCGAACGACGAATAGGGAACGGTGAAAAGCGAGACTAAGAAAGTGACACAAGGGAAGACGAAAACATTATGGCTCTCTCATTAAGCGATCTGCTGCGCCGCATGCTGGAGATGAATGGAAGCGACCTTCACATCACCACCAACTCACCACCCCAGATCCGCGTTCACGGACATCTGGTGCCTCTCGACCTGCCGCAACTGACGCCGGCCGAGACCAAACAGTTGGCCTACAGCGTGATGACCGACTCCCAGAAGCATCGCTTCGAAGAGAGCCTCGAACTCGATTTCTCCTTCGGTCTGAAAGGCCTAGCTCGCTTTCGCGCCAATGTCTTCAATCAGCGTGGCGCCTCCGCTTGCGTCTTCCGCCTCATTCCTTTTGAGATCAAATCATTCCATCAGCTCGGCCTGCCTGCCGTTGTCAGCCAGATGTGCGACAAGCCACGCGGTTTGGTCCTGGTCACCGGCCCAACCGGATCCGGCAAGTCGACCACGCTAGCGGCCATGATCGACAAAATCAATACCGAGCGCCACGACCACATCCTCACCATCGAGGATCCTATCGAATTTGTACACATGAACAAGAACTGCCTGGTCAACCAGCGCGAATTGCACTCCGACACCAAGAGCTTTACCGATGCTTTACGCGCTGCTCTTCGAGAAGATCCCGACGTCGTTCTCATCGGCGAAATGCGCGATCTGGAAACCATCGAATCCGCTTTGCGCATTGCGGAAACCGGCCACCTCACCTTCGGCACATTGCACACCAACTCCGCATCTTCCACCATCAACCGCGTGATCGACGTCTTTCCGGCGCACCAGCAATCCCAGATCCGAGCCCAGCTTTCGCTCGTGCTCGAAGGCATCATGTGCCAAAGCCTCTTACCTCGCGGCGACGGAAAAGGACGCGCCATGTGCATGGAAATTCTTGTGCCCAACGCGGCAGTGCGTAACCTGATTCGTGAAGACAAGATTCACCAGATTTACTCCGCCATGCAATCCGGACAAGACAAATACGGTATGCAGACTTTCAACCAATCGCTGGCCACTGCTTACTTCCAGAAGCAAATCACAATGGAAATGGCACTCACCCGCTCCAGTAATCAGGACGAGTTGCAGGAAATGATCGCTCGCGGTGCAAGTCTCACCAACCGCGGCGCGACCCCGACCAAAGGCGCCGTGCCTGTGAAGCGGTGAAATTCGAACCGCCCCCGGCCAAGCCCTCGCCGGAAATAAAAAACAAGGAAGAGGGCAGTAAGTTAGGAACGATCGAATCGGAATGAAACCGGAAGCCACGGGCAACAGAAAAGACACGCCGCCTCAGCCGATGGAATCAGTGTTCTGCAACAGGAATTAAGGAGAAAGCAACCATGCCGGTTTTTACGTTTTCTGGCAAGACCGCTTCAGGCGAAAAAGTTCAAGGCGAGCGCGTCGCTCCCACTAAAGACGGACTGGCCGCGCAACTTCGTAAGGAACGCATCACGCCCGGTTCCATTCGCGAGAAGGGTAAAGAATTCTCCATGCCGACCTTTGGCAGCGGGAAGGTCAAGGTCAAGGAAGTTGCGGTATTCTTCCGCCAATTTTCCGTCATGATCGACGCTGGTCTCCCACTTGTGCAGTGCCTGGAAATTCTCGGCGCCAACCAGGAAAACCCTGCGTTTCAGAAGACTTTGCTCGGCGTACGAACCACCGTCGAAGGCGGCTCAACGCTGGCCAATGCCATGCGCGGTTTTCCCGTCATTTTCGACGACCTCACCACCAACATGATCGAAGCGGGCGAGACCGGCGGTATTCTCGACATCATTCTGCAGCGCCTTGCTATCTACGTCGAAAAGGCTGTAAAACTCCGCGCTGCGGTGAAGTCGGCATTGATCTATCCGGTAGCGGTCGTCTCTCTCGCCGTGCTGATCGTCGCCGCTCTGCTTAAGTGGGTAGTCCCGATTTTCGCCAACCTCTTCGTCGGACTGGGCGTCGCCTTACCGCTACCCACCCGCATCGTTATCGGCATGAGCGGCTTCGTCGGCTCCTTCTGGTGGTTCTTCATCGTCGGCGGCGTCGGCTCCTTCTACGGCCTCAAACAGATTCGTAAGCATCCGCGCGGCCGCTATTACTTCGACGCCATGTTGCTGAAGATGCCGATCATCGGCATCCTGCTCCGAAAAATCGCGGTCGCCCGCTTTACCCGCACCCTGGGCACGCTCATCACCTCTGGCGTTCCTATTCTCGAAGGCTTGTCCATCACCGCCCGCACTTCAGGCAATGCCGTTCTCGAAGAAGCTCTAATGAAGGTGCGCAAGGCGATCGAAGAAGGTCGCACCATCGTCGATCCTCTGCGCGAATGCGGCGTCTTCCCCAACATGGTCACTCAGATGATTGGCGTTGGCGAAGCAACCGGTGCCATGGACTCCATGTTGCAGAAGATTGCCGACTTCTACGAAGACGAAGTCGATTCCGCGACCAAAGATATGTTGGCCATGCTCGAGCCTGTCATCATCGGTATTCTCGGCGTCAGCATCGGCGGCATCGTTATTTCGTTGTACATGCCGTTGTTCGCCATGATCGGCAAGTTGGCGGGATAAGAAAGGCCGCAGTTCGTCGTTCGCAATTCGCTTTTCGGAGACTCTCTGCGGATGGAAAGCGGACCGCGACCGACGAACCGCGAACGACCAACGACGATTTCCATGCATTCTATCTCCGATGAGCGAAACTGGCTGACCTGGCTGGTGAAGGTTCGCGTTTTGATTTTGATGGTTCTGCTCGCCATCGAACTCGCCGTGATCCGCCTCACCCCCAGTCCGCTGCCGATCATGCCGTTCCTCACCAGCATGGTGCTCTGGTTCTCTCTCTCGGTCTTCTTCCTTTTCCTCGTTTCGGTTTGGAACGAACATCGCCTCCAGGCCATCCTGCAAGTGCTCTGCGATCTGGCCATGGTCACCCTGATCGTCCATGTCACCGGCGGCATCGACAGCTCACTCAATTTTCTTTATCCGCTCGTCATCGTCGTGGCGTGCATGCTTCTGCCGCGATTCTGGGGATATCTCAGCGCTGCCCTCGCCTTTATCCTTTTTGGAACCATCCTCGAACTGGATTACTACCTCGTCATCCCTTCGTACGCCAACACTCATCCCAAGCTGAAAGCGCTCCAGGTTGTAATTTTCGTCAACCTCTTCGCTTACTTCGCCATCGCCTACCTGGCCGGCCTGCTGATGGATAAGCTCCGCCAGGTCGACGTACAGTTAAAAGACGCCAGTGGCGCGCTTGAAAACCTGCAAGCTCTTCACGAAAACATCGTGCAGTCGATGAGCGGCGGCGTAATCACCACCGGGCTTGATGGACGGATCACACTCGTTAATCGTGCGGCCCAGCAACTGCTCGAGATCCCCGAGTCCGAGTTGCGCGGGCGCTCTGTCGCCCAGCTCTTTCAAGATCCCTTGCCGCATTTCGGCGTCGCGCGCAGCGATGCCGAAGTTCGCTTCGTTTCCGGCAATGGATATCGCAAAACCTTCCGTGTGATGGTTTCGGCGCTTAACGTGAACGTCCGCAGCGATCTTGGTTTTGTCTATTCCTTCGATGACCTAACCGAAATCCGCCGCCTCGAACGCGAGGTGCGCATGCAAGATCGCTTGGCTGCCGTTGGCCGCCTCGCTGCCGCCATCGCTCACGAAATTCGCAATCCTCTGACCTCGATCGCCGGCTCGGTCAGCATGCTTTCCGACGCCCCCGCTTTGAATGCGGAAGAGCGCCACCTTTTGCAGATCGTGATCCGCGAATCCGATCGCCTCAATAACATCATCACCGATTTCCTGGCCTATTCCCGTGGTAAGCAATATCGCTTCGAACGGGTGAATCTTGTCCCGCTGCTTGAGGACACGCTCACCCTGCTCGAGCACCGGCTCGCTGCAGAGAGTGGCGGGATCACGCTGGCACGCAACTTCGCCGAATCCGAAGCTTGGGTGCTCGCCGATGGTGACAAACTCAAGCAGGTTTTCTGGAACTTCTCCGAGAACGCGGTACGCGCCATGAAAGAAAAAGGTGGCAGCTTGACCGTCACTCTAACCGAACGCGGCGGTGACTGGGAGATGAGTTTCGCCGATACCGGACCAGGCATCAATTCCCAGCAGACCGAAAAAATCTTTGAGCCCTTCCAGTCGAATTTTGAAGGTGGCACAGGGCTAGGTTTGGCAATCGTCTACCAGATTGTCCAGGCGCACGAAGGCAAAGTGTGGGCCCGCTCCGAACTCGGCAAGGGGACGAGTTTCGTCCTGCGCTTGCGCCGCCTCGACCGGCCCCTCCCGGTCACTCTACCCACGGCAGAAGAGGCTTCCGCCGCTGCCTTTGCCGCCGTTGGCGTCGGAGGCTCGCGTGGGTAATATCCTGGTTTGCGACGACGAGCGTTCCATCTGCGAACTGCTTGACATCGCCCTGCGCCGCGATGGCCACAAGGTCGAAACGGTAACCGGCGGTGAACTCGCCAAACGGAAGATCGATAGCGCTCTGTTTGATGTGATCGTCACCGACATTAAAATGCCCGGCGTCGATGGCGTCGAAGTTCTTCGCCACGCCCATCAGACTTCTCCCGAATCGGCCGTCATCCTGATGACAGCAGTCGACGATTATGAAGCAGCGGTCGAAGCCGTAAAAGCCGGGGGCGCCACCGACTATATCCGTAAAAGTCCGGGATTAGTCGACGAGGTCAAACTAGCCATCGCCCGCTCCTTGACTAAGGTTTCGCTTAGCCGCCAGAACTTCGCCCTGCGCCGTGATGCGGGCACACGCAACTCGCTCGACAATATCGTGGGGGTCAGTCCGGCGTTGGAGAAACTGAAACAGACAATTCGTACTGTCGCTACCACCAGCAGCACGATTCTTATTTATGGCGAGAGCGGCACAGGTAAAGAATTGGTCGCTCGCGCCGTGCACACCTGCTCTCCTCGAGCCGCCGAGGCCTTTGTTTCAGTCAATTGCGGCGCTTTTCCTGAAACCCTGTTGGAAAGCGAACTCTTCGGCTACGTAAAAGGCGCCTTCACCGGAGCCAACCAGAATCGCCGCGGGCTTTTCGAAGTCGCGGACCAGGGCACCATCTTCCTCGACGAAATCGCCGAGATGACCATGCCCATGCAAGTCAAACTGCTCCGCGTTTTGCAGGAGCGCACGGTCCGCCCCGTCGGCGGCACCACCGAAATCCCCGTCGACGTGCGCGTCATCGCCGCCACCAACCGCGATCTTGACCGGCAAGTCACTGAGGGAACCTTCCGTGAAGATCTCTACTATCGCCTGAACGTCATTCCCATTCGGGTGCCCGGCCTGCGCGAACGCAAGGAAGACATCGCGCTTCTGGCGAATCATTTCCTTAAAAAATACGCACCCGGCGCAGGCAAGAGCATTCATGGAGTCGAACCCGCCTCGCTCGAAGCTTTGAATGGATATGACTGGCCCGGTAACGTCCGCCAACTGGAAAACACCATCGAACGCGCAGTCGCCCTCGAAGCCACCAATGAACTTCGAGTCGAGCTGCCAGCCGAGCGTCCGAAGGCGCGCGCCGTGGCTGCCGGTGCAGAAACGGCATTCGCCGGAACCGCGACCCTTGTCGCTGGCGCGGTGCTTCCGGAAGGCGTGAATATGGAAAACTATGTCGAGCAGATCGAACGCTCGCTCCTTCAGTCCGCTTTAGGGCAAACGAACGGTGTTCAGGTTCGCGCCGCTGATGTACTCGGTATCTCCTACCGCTCGTTCCGCCACCTGATGAAAAAGTACGAGTTATAACTCCCTGCCATCCCGTTTGTAACCTGCCCTCCCAGTCATTGTCCGCCCAATGTTCACCTGTGATTTCTGTCCTTGACTACCGCCGCCATCCAGTTATACTCAGGGCGTTTCCAGCAGTTGCCGAATTCTGGCTCGAGGGGGGCCCGGCATTCGGAAGAGACGGATTTACCGTCGCATAGATTTTCTATGGGATCCCCCGGTTCGTTCTCCCCTGCGACGAACATTGATTTCTTGCAGTTATCTAGTAAATCGTTCCCTCGACTAGGCAACAAAATTAAGCGGCAAACGTATCGCTTGACACCACAAATTTGCAATTTGTATTTCTCGGAGAGAGAAGGCCATGTTTCGGTTGGGTAAATGGGTAGCAGTCGCTTTTGCAATTTGCATGTTGGCCTCACTACCGGCGAGCGCCGGCGTCGGCTTTCAGCCAATCTCGCCTGACGAACTTAAGATGACCAGCGACCCGCTGGCTCCCGGAGCCCCCGCCATCATTCTCTATCGTCAGGTTGATCGCGACGACAACATCCACACCCCTCACGAAGACAATTACGTTCGCATCAAGATTCTCACCGAGGAGGGGCGGAAGCAGGCCGACGTCGAAATCCCATTCCTCAAAGAGAACGCCGATGTAGTGAGCATCCGCGCCCGCACCATTCGCCCCGACGGATCGACCGCCGATTTCGGCGGTAAGGTGTTCGAAAAATATCTGGTCAAAGGTAAGTTCGAGGGCAGGGACATCAAGTACCTCGCCAAAACCTTTACCTTGGCGGACGTGCAGGTGGGAAGCATCATCGAGTACTCCTACACCATGGATTTCCACGAATACATGCTCTTCGATTCCCACTGGATCCTGAACGACGAACTATTCACCAGGAAGGCGGAATTTTCCCTGAAGCCATTCGTGGGCACCTACGACCCGTATGCTCTGCGCTGGAGTTGGAATAGCTTGCCTGCTGGAGCCGTCTCTCCCAAGGAGGGGCCCGACCACATCGTGCGCATGGCGGTGAGCAACGTGCCCGCGTTCCAGAAGGAAGACTACATGCCTCCGGAAGACGAGTTGAAATCGCGCGTGGATTTCATCTATGAGGAAGGGTCGGTCGCGCGAGACCAGGCAAGCTATTGGAAAGATTTCGGCAAGAAGAAGAACGGGCAACTGGAGAGCTTTGTCGGGAAGCGAAAGGCAATGGAACAGGCTGTCGCGGGAATCGTCTCCCCGAGCGATTCGCCAGAGGTGAAACTCCGAAAGATTTATGACCGGGTACAGCAATTCCGCAATACGTCTTACGAGGTGGAAAAGACTGATCAAGAACATAAGCGCGCCAAAGAGAAGACGGTTGAAAACGTGAACGCCGAAGACGTTTGGAAGCGTGGTTACGCCAATGGGATACAGCTGACCTGGTTGTTTCTGGGTCTGGCCAGGGCCGCCGGTTTTGAAGCCTACGGATGTTGGGTTTCGAGCCGTAGCGAGTACTTTTTCTCTCCCGTTACCATGCAAAGCTCGAAGCTCAACACTAATGTCGTGCTCGTCAAGCTCAACGGAAAAGACGCATATTTCGATCCCGGAGCGGCTTTCACTCCCTATGGTCTGCTGGAATGGTCGGAGACAAGCGTGCCCGGGCTACGTTTGGATAAGGACGGCGGAAGTTGGATTACAACCACTCTTCCTCAAGCTTCCGAATCCCGAATCCAACGGACTGGAACGCTCAAGCTCTCCGAGACGGGGGATCTTGAGGGAAAGCTAACCGTCACCTACACCGGCCTCGAAGCCATGGGTCCGCGGATGGAACAACGAAACACGGACGAAGTTGCGCGCAAAAAATTCTTGGAGGAAGTGCTAGCCGCCCAGATTGTCACTGGTTCCGAGGTTGAAATGACGAACAAGCCAGATTGGAGCAGTTCGGAAGCTCCTCTAGTCGCCGAGTTTAACTTGAAGATTCCCGGGTGGGCCTCGAGTGCCGGACGGCGCGCTGTCATTCCCGCCTCGATCTTTACCGCCGCCGAAAAGGGGATGTTTGAGCACGCCAACCGCGTCCAGCCCGTCTATTTTGAGTATCCGCACGAAAAAGCGGACGATGTAACTGTCGAACTCCCTCTCGGATGGCAAGTAAGTAGCGTACCGCCGGCTCAGAATCAGGACGCCCATGTCATTCTCTACACCTTGAAGGTCGAACAGAGTCCCGGTGCCCTGCGGTTGACGCGCAAGCTAACCGTTGACGTTTTGGTTTTAGAGCGGAAGTATTATCCAGCCTTGCGCAACTTCTTTCAGGTCGTGCGGACTGGAGATGGCGAGCAAATCGTCCTACAGCCAGGGGAAATCCATGCGGGCAACTAGTCGGGAAAATCTGCAATCGGCAAATCCGCGATCGATTTCGCCGGTTTTTTGGGTCATCCTCTGTTGCGCGCTCATGATTCCCAGAGCCGCCGCCAGCAACGACGCTCCACAGTGGATGCACTCCCTGGTCGGCGTTCCCTTACCTTCTTATGATGAAAAGACCGACGCGGTCCTACTCTTCTCCGATACCAATGTCACGGTGCTGTCGGCAGATAAGGTTAGAACCCATGTACGCCAAGCTTATAAAATCTTGCGGCCTGCCGGAAGAGAACGCGGCATAGTAGAAGTCTATTTCAACCCTAACCGCAAAATTACCAGTTTGCACGCGTGGTGTATTCCCGCTCAAGGCAAAGACTACGAAGTTAAAGACAAAGAGGCGGTTGACTACGCTTCGCCGGCTGACGGTGGCGAATTAGTCGACGACTTGAAACGCAGGATCATGCACATCCCCGCGCCCGATCCCGGCAACATCGTTGGCTATGAATACGAAGTCGAAGAGCAGCCCTTTTGGCTCCAGGATGTCTGGGACTTCCAGGGTCGCGATCCCGTCCGCGAGAGCCACTATTCTCTGCAACTTCCGCCGGGCTGGGTTTTTAAGACTTCATGGCTTGCCCACGCGGAAATCAAACCCGACGAAACAACTGGCAATGCCCTGCAATGGGCTATTCGAGACGTGCAAGGCATCAGAATTGAGCCCGAAATGCCTCCGATGGAGGGCATCTCTGGTCAGATGATTGTCTCGTTTTTCCCCTCCGGGGGAACTGCGAACAAGAATGAGTTCGCGAATTGGGAAGGCATGGGTAGCTGGTACGAAAATCTGATAAGCGCCCGAATGGATGCTTCGGAACCAATTAAGCAAGAGGTGAACACTTTAATTGCGGGCAAGATTACAACCCTGGCGAAGATACAAGCCATCGCCGCCTTTGTGCAACACGACATTCGTTATGTCGCAATCTCACTGGGTATCGGGGGCTGGCAGCCCCATGCTGCTCCCGACGTCTTTTCGCACCGGTACGGGGATTGCAAAGATAAAGCGACCCTTATGCGCACCATGTTGCGCCAGATTGGTGTTGACTCGTACCAGGTGATCATCAACACCGAGCGCGGTTCCGTTACGCAAGACAGCCCTGCCCATAATGCCTTCAATCATGTGATTCTCGCCGTAAAGTTGCCGGAGGATGTGAAAGACCCTTCCCTGGTCGCTATTATGGAGCACCCTAAACTTGGAAGAGTCCTATTCTTCGATCCGACGAATGATGTGACCCCGTTTGGCCAGATCGGCGGATACCTTCAGGCGAATTCCGGTCTATTGGTGGCTCCGGGCGGCGGCCAATTGGTTGAATTGCCCCAGCAACCTTCGGCAATGAACAGCATTGAGCGAGTGGGCAAGCTGACCCTCAACGTCAACGGCACGCTGAGCGGCGAAGTCGTGGAAACGCGTTTAGGCGATCAAGCCGCATCAGAACGGTGGCGGCTTCGAACCGTCTCCAAGAGCACAGACCGTATTAAACCCATCGAAAGTCTCCTCGCGGGATCGCTTGCCAACTTCCAGATCGTGCGCGCGAGTTTGGTCAACTTCGATCATACCGACCAGCCTTTCGGCTTCAACTACACCTTCCAATCTGAAAATTATGCCCGTACCGCCGGCGATCTGCTGCTGGTGCGGCCCCGCGTTCTCGGCAACGAATCATCCGGAATTCTCGAGACAAAAGAACCCCGTAAGTTCCCCCTTGAATTTGAGGGTCCCGTGCGCGACACCGATAGCTTCGAGATAACGTTGCCGGCGGGCTACGAGGTAGACGAGCTCCCGCCACCGATGGATCTTGACTACAGTTTTGCCAGCTACCATAGCAAGACGGAAAACCTAGGGCACACGCTGCACTATACGCGCAGCTTCGAAGTCAAGGAACTCAGCGTGCCCGTCGCCAAAATGGACGAATTGAAGAAGTTCTACCGCATGATTGCTTCGGATGAACGAAACACGGCAGTTCTGAAACCGGCGACCTCCGCCGGCAAGTAGAACTTTTAATCGCTCATTGTCGGCGTAGCCCAGCAGTCGCTGGGCCCTGTTACGTTTTGCTTAGAAACACCAGGGGCTACCGCTTACTTAGATGAGTTTCATCTGCTTCGGCGCGTCTGCCGTGATGCGCACGCGCTCGACCCGGCGGTCGGTTGAATCCAGAACTTCAAACTTCAGACCCTCGTCTTCAACGACCTCGCCTCGCTTCGGAATGCGTCCCGCGATCTCGCTCACTAGGCCCGCAATTGTCGACGATTCATGCCCCTCCGGCCGCAGCCCGAAGAGTTCATCCAGTCGGTCTACGTCCATGTTCCCAGGAACGATATAAGAGTGATCGTTTTCCTGAACAACTTGCCCTTTTTCGTGCTCATCACCGATTTCGCCGACGATTTCCTCGACCAAATCTTCAATCGTTACCAGGCCGGCGACTCCTCCATACTCGTCCACCACGATGGCCATGCGGATATTACTCCGCTGCATCTCCCGCAATAAGTCACTTACTAATTTGCTTTCCGGGACAAAATACACGTCTTTGCGCATCAAAGTCGCCACCGTACGCGTGTTCGCTTCGGAATCCGGAACCTGCAGCACGTCCTGCGTGTGCAGAATGCCCTTGATGTGATGAATCGAACCTTCGTAAACGGGAATGCGCGAGAGGGGCCTGGTTTTCAGCAACTCCACGACTCGTTCCACCGTGTAGTCGGAAGGAACCGCCACCATCTCTGGCCGCGGCTTCATCGCCTCACGAACCGTCTTGCCGCTGAATTCCACCACCGATTGGATCAGCTCGCGGTCGCCCTCCTGAATAATGCCTTCCTCCTGGCCCGCTTCAATCAGAGCATCCACCGCTTCTGACGGAGTTTCCGGCTGCGCATCCGCGTGCTCGCGCGTCAACGCCGTCACCGACTGGCAAAATCCCAACACTAACGTCACAGGGAGGACGAGATAGATCAAACCGCGCAGCAACAGCGCCCAATGATTAAGCCAGCGTCCCTCGGTGCGTGAGAAAAAGACGAAAGGAAGAAGCCGGTTGAACGTGATGATCACGAGTACCAGGCTTAGAGTCGCTTCCAGAACTTCATAAATACTCCAGGCCCGATCTCGGAATACTGTAAAACCAACGATCATCGCAATCGCCGCCGTGACTAACTGCGTCAGGATCGCCATGGAAAGCGAAGCCCGCTGTCGAGTGACTCCCAAACGCGGCTCGACGATCTGCTCGAACGAGTCGATGTTGTCCTGAAAATCGCGGGAGAGGAATTTCCCAATCTCCTGATACAGCCGGTCGACATACGAGACAAGGGTCAGCAGCCCGAACAAAAGCACGAGCGCGATGCCGACTCCTATCATTTACGAACCCTTTCTCTTCTTAACAACAGATTTACTGGCTTTCGACCGAACACCCGACGCGCCCGTCGCCCGCGTATCTCCGGCACTGCGTTCGATCAATCCCAGTGGAAGCCGCAATTTCTCTCGAAGCTGCTTTTCGCGCCTCTGCATCCTTCCATTGTCGCACTCGTGATCGTAGCCCCGCAGGTGCAGAATCCCGTGTAACACGAGAATTTTAACTTCTTCGGATGGCGAGTGACCGAAGGCGCGTGCATTCTTCGTTGCGATTTCAGTGGAGATGGCAATGTCGCCGGCCAGCTGTTCTTGAATTTCGGGCGCGACCGGAAAGGAGAGTACGTCTGTCGTCTTATCTTTTTTTCGAAAGCGTCGGTTCAACAACTTCATTTCGTTGCTCGTAGTCAGCAGCACATTGACTCCGCTTTTGAGCCCGGCGGCCGCGCACGCGCGTGTCACGAAACGACGGAGGGCCAACTCTGTCAGATCCGCGACGCGCTTTTGAAAGATGACCATTTCGCCGCGAACTGCACATCCCTCGTGATCTGAAATGTGTCGCGCGGGCGCCCCGCCCGCGGCCTTCGACCTTGCTTTTGCTTTTCCCTTGAAAGAATTTCAGCGCGAAACAATCTTAATTTCGCAGTGGTGGTTCGTCAGGCAACGCCTGCGAAGTCCCCGGCTTGGGCTCCAGCAGCGACAATTGCTGCTCTGTTTGCCGTGTCTTGTGCTCATCGTAGGCCCGTATGATCCGCTGCACCAGATGATGACGCACTACGTCGCTTTCGTCGAAATGCACGAAGCTGATCCCATTGACACCCGTCAAAATATCGACCGCTTCAATCAGTCCGCTGCGCCGCGCGTTAGGTAAATCGATCTGCGTCACGTCGCCCGTTATGACCGCTTTCGAGCCAAATCCCAGGCGGGTGACAAACATCTTCATCTGCTCCGAAGTGGTGTTCTGCGCCTCATCGAGAATTACGAAAGAATCGTTTAACGTTCGCCCTCGCATGAAAGCGATGGGCGCGATCTCGATTACGTTCTTTTCGAGATACCGTTCCACTCGCTCCGGATCCATCATGTCGAACAGCGCATCGTACAAGGGCCGCAAGTAAGGATCGATTTTCTCCTGTAGTGTGCCCGGCAGAAAACCAAGCCGTTCTCCCGCCTCGACCGCCGGACGCGCCAGAATGATGCGGTTCACCTGCTTATTCAATAGCGCCGAGATCGCCATGGCCACCGCCAAATATGTTTTGCCCGTGCCGGCCGGCCCGACGCCAAAAACCATGTCGTGCTTCTCGATTGCTTCGAGGTAGCGCCGCTGGTTCGGACTCTTTGGTTGCACCGTTTTTCTTCCAAACGAACGCTGGCGCCCGGCTTCGGCCAATCCGCGAAGCGTTACATTCGGATCGGTCACCACCACCCGTAGCATGCTACCCAAGTCTCCGTTGACGAACTGGTGCCCCGATTTACGCAAGTGCTCGTAATCGGCGAACAACTGTTCGGCGCGAGCCACATCGCGCGGCGCACCTTCCAGTTCAATGCTGTCCGAACGCAGGTCGATGTTGATATTCAGGCCGTCTTCCAGCACATGCAAATTTTCGTCGCGAGTGCCGAACAGGGTCTCGATGTTGGGGCTGAGTGCAATATTTTTCTTCATGCTTGGGATGGTTTCGTTATGCCGCCTCCAGCAGCCGGACTGGGCTCACTCTTTACCTTTGCCGCATGGTTGAGATGTCGTTTACAGGGAAGTGTTGTACGAGGAAGTGCAAATGAAAACAAATGTCCGCCACATTCGGTTAGTCGAATCTCAATCCGGCTCAATCCCATCAGATTCGCGCCTCTGTTTTGGCACGCAGATTACTGAAGGAGAAAGAAGAGTCGACCGGATTGCGCACCCCATTTACGGGGCGGTTCCCAACCATTTCATTTCAGCCTAGCGCGGGCGGACTTCCGCGTCAATGGGAGGATGCCCTGCAATTGTGAATGCTTGATAGCGCCGGATAGACACTCGATCAGTTCGGCCACGATCGCCCGATTCTCACCCGCCTGCGATAAAATCGCTCTCTGTTCGTTGACGCCCCGGCAACGCGTCCTTAAGATGAAGCGACCCAAGTTCCTCAGCATCTCCGTGCAAGACGAAACATTGCTGTGGCGTTCACATGTCTCCCCGTGCCTCCGACCATGAGAGTAAGACCGCATCCGCCCTCTACGAACAACAGCAGACCTTCGACGATCCCATTGACGTGCTTCCTTTGCCTGGCTTCCCTGATGTGCTGCCCAGTGCTCGCGCGCCCGCAGACGATTTTGCCCACCACCGCCTCGGCTAACCAAGCTACCGCCTCCATCCAAGGCGACAAACTCCGTCTTGCCAACAACGCCATCGAAGCCGAATGGCAATTCCACCCAGATGGATTCGTCGCCACCACCCTCACCGACCGTTTCACGCACCGCACCATTCCCCTTCAATCGAACGCTTTCGCCATCACTCTGCAAGATGGATCGGTTCTTAAATCGGCCGAGATGCAAGTGACCGTTCCGCCCCATCTGCTCAAACTCTTACCGGATCTCAACTCATCGCAACTCGCGGCCAAGTTCGCCGGCTGGCAGATCGAAATGGGCTTAGGCGATTCCACCAGGCAGTTGCAAGTCACTTGGCGTGCTGTGCTGCGGGACGGTGCGACCTACGTGCGTCAAGAATTCACTCTGCACGCCACCGGCAAGAATCTTCCCATCAGCAACGTTCGCCTCGTCGATATCAATATCCCCGGCGCTCGTGTCTGCGGCACGGTTAAGGGCTCTCCCATCGTCGCCGAAAACCTTTTCTTCGGATTCGAACACCCACTCTCCGAAAGCCGTGCGTCGAACGACCGCGCGATCGCGCAAATCTCGCGCGAATTGCCACTCCAGGCCGGACAATCCGTAACCTACTCCTCAGTCGCGGGAGTCACCCCTCCCGGCCAACTGCGTCGCGGCTTCCTCGCCTATCTCGAACGCGAGCGCGCCCACCCCTATCGCACTTTCCTCCACTACAACTCCTGGTACGACATCGGCTATTTCTCTCATTACAACCAGGCTGACACCCTCGCATCCATCAACGCTTTCGGAAAAGAACTCGTCCAGCAACGCGGCGTCAAAATGGACTCCTTCTTATTCGACGATGGATGGGACGATCCGCGAAATCTCTGGCATTTCCATGCCGGATTTCCCAACGGCTTCGCGCCGCTGCAAGCAGCTGCCGCAAAATATGGCGCCGCCCCCGGCATCTGGCTCTCCCCGTGGGGAGGATACGGCGAGCCGCGCAAACTGCGCCTGAAGTTTGGCAAAGAACGGGGTTTCGAAACAAATTCCGGCGGTTTCGCCCTTTCTGCCCCCAAGTATTACGCACTCTTCCGCGAAACAACCTTAAACTTCATAAAACAATTCGGCATCAATCAGTT
>CAWJUN010000004.1:0-2721417 GCA_963846085.1 uncultured Acidobacteriaceae bacterium
GTTGCGAATGTTTATGACGGTTTGCGAACTCGCATTTATACCGAACAAATCTCTGCGAGCTTGCAGTTTGGACGCGGCCTGGATTCGTGTGTTTTCAGACAACCCGTCTGAGTACGAGCATTTCTGCCGCAAGACCTGACGGGCAACACGCACGCCTCGCGGGAAAGACATAGCCAGAGGCTTACCCGTGGGCACCAAGCCAAATTCCGCCAGAGGCGCCGACCTCGCTGAGCGAGTCCGGTCCATCCTCAGGAGCAAACACCTCACCCTCTCTAAAGTTTCCCTACTATCTGCGGCGCAGTTCGGGCGTTCTTCGCGTTACTTCCTTCCTCACACTCTGTACCATGAGTTCCGGCTGGGAACCTTCAGCCCAAGTCTTCATCAGGTCTTTGCGCTCAGCCAGGTCTCCGGCTACCGGTTCTTTGATTGGCTGCGCGTGTTGGGATGTGACCTCGAAGACATTCCCCGATTGCAGGTTCTTCTGCCTTCAAAGCGCACGATGCTGCTCGATTCCTCTCTGGTCGATGCTGATGCGTGGATTCCTTGGTTCCGAAACCGCCCCCGCGACGCTTCGGCGCCTCCGATTGCCCCTCTGGCACAGCTTCTCGAAGTCACTGCCCCCAGGCGACTTCGTTTCCTGTCCGAAATCGGCAATAGAGGCTTCTTGTACGCAAGGATTGGACGCCAAGATGCCCTGGCTTTCCCCGATCTGATTCCCGGAAGTATTGTCCGCGTGAATCCAAAGTTCTCGAACGGTCGCATCCCTAAGTCAAATGGCGCAACCTCCTCCCAAATATTTCTGATCGAACATAACAGGGGCCTCTTTTGTTGCCGCTTGCGTGTTGTAGAAAGGGGCATCATCGTCCCGATCGGTACGTCGCTCTCTTATGCCCAAGTCGAACTGAAAGTTCCACGCGAGGCGCGGATTCTAGGCGTTGTGGATCTCGAAATTCGACCTATGCTTCGGGCCGAGCAGCCGGAAGTTCCAAGGGACCTCGGAAAACATTGGAAACCACGACCGCTTGTCACGGACAAAGAATTTGGCCAACTCCTCCGCACCTCACGTACCAAGCTGCATCTGTCTCTGCGGGAGGTTGCGGGAATGAGCCACAACATCGCAGGTCTGCTTGGGGATGAAAGATATTTTGTTTCTCCCAGTTCTCTCTGCGACTACGAGCTTTTCAACGCGCCACCGCGTCACTTTCACAAGGCGATTACTCTCTGTTCTCTGTACGGCCTGCAATTTCACGTGTTTCTGAAGGCGATTGGAATTGCCTTGGCTGAAGCCGGCACGGAACCGATTCCCGATCATCTGGCTGGCAGAGTTCTAGGCACGGAGGCCGACGAAAACTCGAACGACAACGACATGCCCGGTCGGAGTGGATTCCTTGAACAGATGCTTGAACGATGCGAGGAAATTCCGTTCTTCCTGCGAGAATCCATCGGGCCATTGTCTGGCCTGGAAGACGCTTCTCTGGACGACTTCTTCTGGATCGGCGGCGAATATGATGTCCTTCATCCTTGCCTGGCAAACGGGCTGTTTGCCCTCGTGAACCGTCGCGAGAAGAGGCCGATCCATTTCACGACGAAACCGCCATGGCAACAGCCGGTGTATGTGATCCTGATGCGCAACGGGACATACTTGTGTGCATGTTGTGGCATCGAGAATGGCACTCTGGTCATCCATCCGTACTCCCAGCAGTTCCATCGTTCCGAACATTTGCGCTACCACCAAGATGCCGAGGTCGTTGGCCGAATTGTCACGGTGGCAAGAAAGCTTGGGTGATCCTGTCGGTTTGCCGGACAAATGGAGTCGCTGTCCTGCTAGGCGAGTCCTACTGATTGCTAGGAAAATCTACGCAATTGAGCGAAAAGCGAACGCTTCACTCATTTTCTGGACAAGCTTTCCGTACCTGGCTAGTCTCGGTTTTCAGGTGTGACTGTTGTCCTCTCTCTCTGCATGAGCGAAGCCGCTGGAGATCCTGGCTACCGAGCGAACTCGACTGGCTTTCAAGACAGATTCGACCGCTTCTGCACTGGCATCTGGCTAGTTTCCTCTGCATCACAGCCGGGAGTCTTCTCGCGCTCCTCACTCCACTTGTGCTCAAGTGGGTGATCGATCGGCTCATCCCGCAGAGACAGCCGGGATTGCTCCTATTAGCGGCTGGCCTGATCTTTCTGGGCTACCAGGGCAGGATGGCACTCACGAGCCTGGGCAGCTATTTGATGCTGACTGCCGCCCAGAGGCTCACGCTCACGTTGAGAATGAGCCTACTTGGACGTCTCGATACGCTCTCGGCCGAATATTACGAGGACACGCCGGTCGGCAGCGTGATGTACCCGCTCAAAGAGCCGATCGAAGAGGTCTCGTATTTCGGGTCCGACCTCCTGCCCGCAGTCTTGCGCATGTTCCTGACGGCCAGCTTCACGCTGGTGACTATGTTCGTGCTCAGTCCTTTGCTTACGCTGGCCGTTCTCCCTCTCGTCCCGGTCTTTCTGATCGCGCGGCAGCACTTCCGCCGAAGGCTCGCGGCCAACGCGGACACCGTGCAGAGCAATCGGTTGGCGTGGAGCACCTTCCTTGAGGAACATCTTTCCTCGGTGATTCCCATTCAACTGTTGGGACAAGAAAAACGCCAGGAACGAAGGGCCTTCCGGCTCCTGGCTCGTGGAGTCAGGTCACAACAAAAGCTATTCACCACCAGCATTTGGTTTACGGTATGGGGTTCCATGGCGGTTGTTTTGGCCATGTGCGCCGTCATTGGCTACGGCGGCGAGATGGTGCTGTCAGGAAGCTTGAGCGTCGGCGGACTGGTGGCGTTCTATGGCTTAGTTACCCAACTCTTTGATCCTCTCAGTGGCGCCGCCGATCTCTACGCGAGAGCACAGAAAACCTTCGCCAGTGTCCGGCAGTTGAAGTCCGGGCTTGAGTTATGCCCGAGCGTGACTAATGCCGCTGCTGCCGTTTGTCTCTCGCGGGAGCATCCTTCCCAGATTGATTTTGCCGAAGTTGGGTTTGGATATCGAAGGCAAAAAAATATGCTTCACATCCCCTCGCTAAGAATCTTGCCGGGCGAACAGGTCGCCATCGCTGGGGAGAACGGTGCCGGAAAGAGCACCCTTGCAAAACTCATAGCACGACTCTACGACCCCGATTCCGGATCAATCCGTATCGGAAACGTAGATATCCGGAACATTCAACTCAAGGATCTGCGCCGGTACGTCTGCTATCTGCCGCGCGATCCCGTTCTGTTTGATGGAACGTTGTCCTTCAACCTTCGCTTTGTGCGGCCGGCCTCGGCGGACGATGAACTACAAGAAGCGATTCGCAGCGTGGGGCTCTCGCAATTTGTTGCAGCATTGCCCGATGGCTTACGCCAACGGATCGGACCAGGAGGCTGCCAACTTTCCGGTGGTCAGCGCCAACGACTCGCCATCGCAAGAGCGATTCTGCAGCAACCTCGGATTTTGATATTGGATGAGGCAACTTCCTGTCTTGATCCCTCTTCAGAGAGAGTCGTTCTTGGGAACATTCGCCGCGGCTTCACAGCGTCAACGCTGATTGTCATCTCGCACCGCCCTTCAACATTCTCTACATTCGGCAGACTTCTTGTTCTTTCCCGTGGAGAAATCGTTGAAGATGGCAATCCCCATTCCCTCAAGTTTGCTGCGAGTCGCCCCTCCAACCAATCTTTTTCCACAGCCTCTACCATCGACGAAGATCTCCGAGAAACTTCTCTGTAAATACAAGCTGCGGCGGACTTTGTTCCTTGCCGCCCTATCGTAGGGGACTTCAGGAACGGCAATGCTGACTAAAAAGCGGACACATTGATTCTTTCCACACAAGAAGTCTGCAACGCATCTTGTTGTCATTAAGCAACTTCTCTTCGCCCATGTTGGGTTACCGAACCTTTTCACCTTTTACTGGCTTTCAGGTGGCGAAGGGTGGCACAGTGCGCTCCAGGCATCCGATCTCCATTACGAGAAGCAAGGGATGGGGCAGCAATGTACAGAGTTTCTGACACGGTGCGCAGCACACACAACCAGGACGGCGCAATTGTGCTGGATGTCCGGCAAGGTCAGATGTTCAACCTCAACTTCGTTGGGTCGCGAATCCTCGAACTTCTCAAGAGTGGGTCCACCGAATCAGCGATCGTCGATGAGATCAGCCGGGAGTTCGGCGTGAGCCGGGACCTTGCGGAGAACGATGTGCGGGAATTTCTCCAGAACTTGAAGAAATGTCACCTGGTCGAAGAGCACGAACCGGGCGTGGCGGTCTGAGCTGGAACCAAGATCATGGAATCGACACAACAGTCCGATCGAGAGACCTATCGCGCCATTGTGCTCGGGCAGGGCGGGAATGAACTGCTCACCAGTTGCAGCTGGCGGTGTGAATGAGGTGTGCTCCATGTCGTTTCTTGTTTTGAAAGCGTACTTGAAGCTGATTCACTTCGATCTCTACTTGGCGCGAGGTAATTTCGCGGTGCTCTACGACAAGGTTCGCAACTATCCGGTGGGAAAGACGACGCCTGCTCCTGACGCAGTGGAACGCGTTTGTTCGGCGGTCGACATGGCTTGTATCTGGTACTGGAAAGAGGCACTTTGTTTGCAGCGCTCGGCAGCGACGAGTTGCCTCCTCAAGAGCCACGGGATATTCGCCCAAATGGTAATCGGGGCACAACAGTTGCCATTCAAGGCGCATGCCTGGGTCGAGGTGGATGGTCGCGTGGTCAACGACAAGCCTTACATGCCGGAAATGTACGCAGTCTTGGACGATGCTAATAAACGACAGGTTGAAGATTCTGGGCAAAGGCAACGAGTATGAGCGTCCAGTTTGGAAGATGGAATTTCGAAGGCCAGCCGCCTGCTCCGGAATATATCGAGAAAGTCAGCGCGGCTCTCGCTCCCTACGGCCCCGACAGCAACGAATCGTATTCGAAGGGCGGCGTAAGGATCCTCTATCGCGCCTTCCACACCACGAAGGAATCGCATCGCGAGAAGCAGCCACATATTTCTTCGTCCGGCGCCGTGATCACTTGGGACGGCCGCTTGGACAATCGTGCCGAGCTAATCAGCGAGCTGCGCGACTCCTTGACCATCACCTCCACGGACGTTGCCATCGTCGCGGCGGCATACGAAAAGTGGGGCACTGATTGCTTTGCCAAACTCATCGGCGATTGGGCGCTCTCCATCTGGAACCCCAGTCGATCCTCGGTGATTCTGGCCAAAGACCCCATCGGCACACGCCACCTCTACTACTCGTTCGATAAAGATCAGGTCACGTGGAGCACCATTCTCGATCCCCTTGTCCGGCTGGCATTGGCAAGACCTTTGCTACTCAATGAAGAGTACATCGCTGGTTGGTTCTCATTTTCCGGCGCGTCGCATCTTACGCCATACCTCGGCATCCATGCCGTTCCGCCCTCCTCGTCGGTATTCATCCGACCCGGCAAACACACCGTCGGTAGGTATTGGGATTTCGATCCGGGCAAGCGAATCCGCTACCGCACCGACGCCGAATACGAGGAGCATTTCCGCTCCGTGTTCGCCAAAGCCGTTCAGCGTAGACTCCGTTCCGACAGACCCGTCCTCGCCGAGCTCAGCGGAGGCAGGGACTCCTCATCCATCGTCTGCATGGCCGATACTGTCATTGCCAGCGGTGCCGCCGACGCCGCTCGCCTCGATACCATCTCCTATTTCGACGACTTCGAACCCAACTGGAACGAGCGCCCCTATTTCACTAAAGTCGAAGAAAAGCGCGGTCGCATTGGTTGGCACATCGATCTCGGTGCAGCAACATCCAGAAGTAACACATGTGCCGCACCCAGATTTTGCACCTCTTAACAACTGTGCTTTGGCCAATCCCGGCAATGATGGCCGTTCGTCGCCGCAATTCCGCGCGTGCCTAGCCTCGCAAGGAAATCGCGTCGTGCTTTCCGGCATTGGCGGCGACGAGGTCATGGGGGGAGTGCCCACAGCCGCACCCGAACTCGAAGATCTTCTCTCAAGAGCACAATTCGGCGCACTTGCTCATCAGTTAAAAGTCTGGGCGCTGCAGATGAAAAAACCCTGGTTCCATCTCTTATTTACAGGCGCTCGGGAATTTTTCCCTCCCGGCCTCTTCGGTTTGCCGAAATACATGCGCCCCGCCCCATGGCTGCAGTCCCACTTTGTAAAACGCCATCGGGCGGCGCTGGCCGGCTATCCCTCCAGGACCAAACTGCTCGGTCCTCTGCCGACCTTCCAGAGCAATGTGGGCACGCTCGACGGATTGAAAAGGGAACTCGCGTGCAAGACGTTGCCGTTAGAACCGTCCTACGAGACACGGTATCCCTATCTGGATCGCAGCTTACTGGAATTCATATTCGCGATCCCGCGGGAACAACTGGTCCGCCCGACCCAACGCCGTTCTCTCATGCGCCGCGCACTCGTCGGCATCGTCCCCGACGAAATTCTGAACAGGAAGACCAAAGCGTTTGTTGTTCGGTCACCAATAGTGGCGATCTCTAGGGACTGGGCTCATTTTGTGGAGCTAACCCAGAACATGTTGAGCAGTTCGCTCGGAATTGTGGACTCAGAACGTCTGTATGCCGCGTTGCAGAGGGCTCGACGTGGTGAAGAAATCCCCATGATTACATTGACTCGCACGCTCTGCCTCGAAAGTTGGCTCAAGGATCTTCGTGCCCTGGGAATTATAAATCTGCGCGTAACCGAGGAGCCGGAGCTGACACTCCAGGCTTCCCTACAGGGCTAAAAGTCGTGGTTCATATAGTGGCGCGGCTTTAGAGGCACTCTGAAAAGGTGCAGGGAGCAAATCATGAGCGTCCAATTTGGAAGATGGAATTTCGAAGGCCAACAGCCTGCACCGCACTACATCGAGAAAGTCAGCGCAACCCTCGTTCCGTTTGGACCGGACAGCAATGAGTCTTACGCCCAAGGTGGCGTAAAGATCCTTTATCGAGCCTTTCACACCACCAAGGAATCGCACTGGGAAGCGCAGCCACACATCTCTTCATCCGGTAGAGTGATCACCTGGGATGGTCGCCTGGACAATCGCGCCGAGCTTATCAGCACTTTGCGAGATGCCGTGACCATTACCTCCACGGACGTTGCTATTGTCGCGGCGGCGTATGAAAAGTGGGACATCCACTGCTTCGCCAAACTCGTCGGCGATTGGGCGCTTTCCATCTGGAACCCGCACGATCGCTCGCTCATCCTCTCCAAAGACCCTATCGGCACGCACCATCTCTATTACTCAATCGACAAAGACCACATCACTTGGAGCACCACCCTCGATCCACTCGTCCTGTTCGCTGGAAAAACCTTTGCGATCTGCGAAGAGTACATTGCCGGCTGGTTGTCGTATTTTCCCGCAGCGCATCTGACACCCTACGTCGGCATCCATTCCGTCCCGCCGTCCTCGTCCGTGCTCCTCCGACCCGGAAAGCACATCGTCAGCAAATATTGGGATTTCGATCCGGGCAAGCGAATCCGACATCGCACTGACGCTGAATACGAAGAACACTTCCGCACAGTCCTGGCCTCAGCCGTTCAACGCAGGCTCCGCTCCGATAGACCGGTCCTCGCCGAACTCAGCGGAGGCATGGATTCGTCCTCGATCGTTTGCATGGCCGATACCGTCATCGCCCACGGCCAAGCCGAATGCCCGCGCCTCGACACCATTTCGTGGTATGACGACTCCTACGATCAGGTCGAGCCCGATTGGAACGAATTTCCCTATTTCACCAAAGTCGAAGAAAGACGCGGCCGTACCGGCAGCCATTTCAATACTGCTCCGCTAACGAACGGAGATGCTGACTCGGAAAGACCTTTCGTTTCCGAGTTTGCCAACAATGGCTTTGCCGCTACTCCGAACTCCAGCAGTCGTCTCAACAAACTGTTCACACGGTACGCTGCCTACCTGACATCTCAGGGATATAGAACCACGCTCTCCGGAATCGGGGGAGACGAAGCCACAGGTGGCGGCATACCAACACCAAGGCCAGAACTACAAAATCTCCTAGCAAGAGGACGATTCTTCTTGCTCGCGCGGCAAGTGAAAGGCTGGAGCGTCAAGATGAAGAAACCCCAGATCCCTTTGCTCTGGGAAGCCATCCGGGAATTCTTCCCTCTTGCTCTCACAGGCCTGTCAAAAGATACGCCTATACCGGCCCCTTGGCTCCATCCAGACTTCATCCGCCGGAATCGCGCCGCTTCGTATGCCTACCCATTCGCGGTAAAGCTGTTCGGTCCCCTGCCAAGCTTTCAGAACGACGTTATCAATTTGGAGGTCAATCGAAGGCTCTTGGAATCCATTGCTCTCCGGTCAGACATGCTCTGCGACAGGCGCTTTCCATACCTTGACCGCGATTTGCTGGAATTTGCATACGCCATTCCCTGCGAACAGACCGTTCGCGTGGGTCAGCGCCGTTCCCTGATGAAGCGCGCCCTTGTCGGCATAGTCCCCAACGAACTCTTGAACAGGAAGCGAAAGCCGTTTGTTCCGCCTGAGTCACAGAGAGACAGCTCGACCCAATGGCCCAGCCTGCCTGAGATTGGTCAAGACATAGTGAGCAGTTGCATAGGGATTATTCATCGAGATCGATTTTTGGAGGCGTTGCAAAAAGCGCGTTGCAACCAAGGAGTGCTGCTCAGGTACCTCAGGAGCACCCTGACTATTGAATTTTGGCTACGCCACCTGACGACCCAAGGGGTCGTAATGAGCACGATAGAAGCGAAACAAGTCCCCCCCTTTACTTTGAGGGAAACCAATTCCGAGCACCTCGCTCTGCCAAAGAGTTCAGCTAGCTAGCAGCTGGAAAGCGAAGACCAACAAAGAAAGGAGGTGAAAACCATGAAATATGAAAAGCCAGAGGTTACTGCATTGGCTCCTGCAATCAATGCGATTCAGGGAGTCAGTGGAGGAAATAAGCGCAACATCAACGAACTAGACCTCCCGACCAGAGAAGAGTCTCACCCGGCTTATGCCGATTGGGAGTAAGTAAACTCTGCTGGAGCGTTCGGAGCAACGGGCGCTCCGGCAGCCTACTACAATCAGGTCCTCGGCCAATGTCATGAAATACGAAAGGGCAGAAATTACCGCATTGACGCTTGGAGATTGATTCGACTCAGAGTACTGGTACGGTCGTAAGTCTGACCTCAGCGCCGTCGTCGGTCGCAAGCCTCACCACTCACTTTGCTTTCTGACTTCGCTCTTGCAATTTCTTCAAGTCGCGCCAGCGAACGTACTGTTCCGCCTTCGCGGTTTCGGGGTTCTCATAATCCTGTAGCCAGAAGCGGAACCAATCCACCGATCCGCCCTGCGACGCCATACGCACCGCGGGATTAGTCAAAACGTGCTCGTCGGTATTCAACATCACCAGTTCCACTGCCTTATGTAAGTAGTAAAGTCCAGAGTATGGCCCCCACATAGTCAGCAACCCGGTAGGGCCTCCGCCCGTAATCATCACAGGGGTGTTGATCTTGTCCAAATTAAAGGACGGCGATTTTTTGAGCCATTGTTGCAAACCGTCTCCAACCGGTGGCGCACCGATCATCGGATTGAATTCACGTGGAACTTGGTCCGGGTAGAGAATAAACTGGAAGTAGTCCTCCATTACACCGTCGCTAATTGAGGCGGCTCTTAGGTGAAGCGAGGAGGTTGTAAGCATCTCCATCACGTAATAGCAGGTCCGACTAAAACCGATGATGCCGATCCTGTCCGGATCGACCAAGCCCTCGGACACCAATTGTCTCACCGCGGATTCATACATCGAGACAGCGCAAGGACCCTCGTCGAGTGTAACTTCTGGACATTCGCCTCCCGTCACTGGCTGTGCCGTTTGGAGGACAATGATCCCTGTCGCAGCCAGTTCGCTTGCTGCCATAGCTGTTGGAAATACGCCGGACGGCCGAAATTCTGTTTCCACGAAACCGTGTGTCTGGATGACCAGCGGATACCTCTGGCCAGGCTTATAGTTGACAGGCTTAAATAAGCCGCCCTTCCATGTGCGCGAGTACTTGTTATCCCTCCAGATGTAGATGCTGGTCTCGCCCAAATCTAGGTTCTTGAGTTGTGGATTTGGGTCCCAGATGATCCGTGTTATTTGCTCGTTCATAGCCACCAACTGCGGCGGTTCATTAAAGGACTGCGCTACAGAGACTTCAAGACCCTCGTATCCCGTTCCATGTCTATCCTTCGACTGTCTAGCAACCTGCCACGCCCCTTCTGCAGTACGCATATACTCTGTAGTTTGGTATGACCCATCGAAATGATCGTTATAAACTACCTCAATCCGTCGTTTTTCTCCTCCGGCGAAATGCACGCCATAAATCGAGTGATACCCTTTCTCCACTTCGGTTTCGGTGCGACCCTTCAGGGTCTCAACACACGTAAATGTGTTGGAAGAGAGGTCCAGAAAGGCGACGCACGGCCGCGAAGGTTTCCCGTCTTTCCCTCTGAGGAAAACGCCTGGTAATAGAACCGCCAGACCGTCGTTTGACCAATCAGGACTACCATCCGCCCACCATCCCGCATCACTGCTAACTGGCCCGTCCGTCAGAGATTGCACTGATCCCGACCGCAGGTCGATCCGGACGAACTGATGGACAGAGCTGTGCTCTGGTCTACTGTCTCCGGCGTGAATGCGGAAGAAATCGGATGGATACGGCGGTGCGTATAACGCCTCCCAAGACGACGGGACTTCGATGACGGGCAATCTAGCGAGTAGCGAATTACCGTCTGGAGAAAGCGCTATATCGCTGACAAACGAAATCGGTATGTTATCCTGCTTGACTTCGAAGCGCTTGCCGCCCACAACTGCCCATAGTGTTCTCGTAGACGGGGCGATAATGGCCGTTGTTGGGTCATTTGGGAAAATCAGTTCAAACAATGAACGTGACGTACCGATTACAGCAGCGGCTTGGTGTTCTGCGAGCATCTTCTGTTCCCGTTCCATCTGGTTGGCAATAACATAGACGTAATGTTGCCGGTCGCGAAGATCGAAATCCTCGATTCTTTCCGTCGTAGGAGTCAATGGTTCGAGACTCTTGCTCCCAAGATCCAGGAGGACAAGTCTTTCGTGGTTGTTGTCAATACGCTCAATGAACGCTACTCCGCTGGAATCCGCCAACCAACGCCAACGACCAATACTGGAATAGCGGATGCAGGAGTCTTCATCTATGGCGCAGGTGAATACCCATATAGGGGAGGGGGGGGCTGATACTTGCGCTCGTTGAAAATAATCCCTTACATCCTTGCTACGGTAGAAGCGCAAAGAGTCCTCGACACGATTCACGTCTGAACGCCCGCGCTGAGTCCAAACGGCGAAGTAGTTCCCGTCCGGGGAAAAGTGTACTTCAGGTGGTATCCCATTCGGACCGTCAAACAGGGTCAGTCCTATTTCATCGGCAACAGTGAAAGGCCTTCGGCCTTGTTGCGCAACACAAGGTCCGACAAGACACGTGAGCGAAGAAGTAACAATCAGAACGGACGCAACGTAAAATGCCGCATGTTTAACAGACAATTCAAGCCTCCGTGGAAATATCGTCAACCGCCGTGCCACAGGCTCGCAACAGGACAGCTTGGGATGTAGCGAACCCAACTTCACGAGCTGAGTGCATTCCCAGCTGAATCAGAATGCGAGCTTGAGAGCAAACTGCATGGAGCGCGGACCGCCCATTTGATAGAGGGGACTCAGAACGCCTAGCGAATTCGCGAGTGTGCTCGTCGCTTGGCCGAACGTCGTTTCACCGAAGAACGAATTGATGCTGCCAAAATTCGGGTGATTGAAGATATTGAAAGCTTCCGCGCGAAATTGGAGCTTCAGCCCTTCGTGGATCGGAAACTCCCTCCGCACGGCCAAGTTCACTTGCACCGCATCGAAACCGCGCAGAAAGTTCCGAGGAGCATTCCCCGGACGGGTTGGGTTTCCCGTGATGGGGTCGATAGGCGGCAATGCGAACGCACTTGGATTAATGGCGTGGCCTCCGGGACATCCCTGGGTTGGAGCAAGATCACCCAAACCTTGAAGAACAGTCGCGCAGTTGGCACCGTAGAGATAGACGGGTTGGCCCGAAACCAAGTCCAACCCTGAGAACATTGCTTGTCCTGTCACAGTGTTGACATTCTCATTTCCGTTCAGCGTAATGGGGAACGCTGTTCTGGCGGTCAATCTGCCATCAAGACCCCAGTGATCGAGGAAGCCCTTCGCAAATCTGTTACGTCCCACACTGGGTACGTCATACGAAAAAGCCGTCGAAAGACTATGGCGCACATCGAAGTCACAATTGCCCCGATCGTACGCAAAGAGCTGGTTTTGAGACCCATAGTCGACACAATGCGCCCACGTATAAGACGCCAGAGCCGTTATTCCCCGTGTCAGTTTCCGCTGGAATGCAATTTGCATCGAATTGTAGTCCGACGTAAGACCGTTCTGAGCAACGGTAAACTCCGATGCGTTCGCATTGTTCGAAGGCAAATAAACATTTTCTTGGAGCAGTCTGGCGCCGTGTGAACCAAGATAAGAGGCTGTGAGAGTTTGGGATTTTCCAACTGCCTGCTCAATACTAACGTTCCAGTGCAGCGTATACGGCAGTTGCAGGTGAGGAGCAAAACCATATATCAGGGGGTTGAACGCCAAAGGTGGGTTCACGATGGGGGGAATCGCAGCCGGCAGCGCTGGAAATGGCGTAGACGGACAGCACGTCTGGGCAAAGAACCCCGGGCCAGCGAAGCCTAGCGACCCTAGTTGCTGACCGGTATCGAAGAAAACGCCACCGCCACCACGTATAACCGCTTCCCGCCTCGGCGTATTACGAAGAATGTAGGCCGCGCCCAGCCGAGGCGCAAAGTTAAACCAAGTAGTCTTCCAGAGTGGAGTGCCCTGTGGTGCCAGCGCCCACGTATCGGGGCCAGAACCTTGAATCGTGTACGGTTTCAACCCGCGTGTCACGCCTGGGGCAGGGTTGACCTCCCAACGCAATCCTAAGGCGATACTCAAGCGCTCTGAAATTCGCCATTGATCCTGAGCAAACGCCGAAAAATTGGTATACAACGGGTATGCTGGAGCAAGAGAATCTATTACTCCCAGCGCGCTGTTCGTTTGAACCGAAGATTTATCTAAGTAGTTGAAAGATACGACGGGAGTAGCCTGGACCGCAACGGGTGCCAATCTGCGATAGTCCACGCCAAATTTGAACTGATGGCGTCCCACAGAGAGGGTTAGACTATCCACTACGTTCCATTGTCTCTGTACCGTGGACTGTTGTTGCTCCCCCAGAGAAACATCGTACCCTCCGTAGATGAGAGAAACGAATGCATATGAATTGCTATTGAGTCCCAGAAGCTGCCTCAGATTCACAGGCACGCTTCCGCCAAAGCTATCAATAGCGTCGCTGGCTATCAAACTATTGGAACTATAGTTTAGGCGGAACTCGTTCGCGAGGCGGCTTGAGAAAATGCTGCTGACACCAGCCGTATAGGTTCGCATCGTATAGGCTGACGTCCGCACTTCGCTTGGAGGACCAAAACCGTTAGTGGAATTTCCACGAGTCGTCGAACTGGAAGCCGTATCGCTGAACCTAAAGAAAAGCCTCAGCTTGTCTTTTATTGCGTGGTCAAACCGGACGCTTGTGGAGTTTAACGAACTCGGACTGGACCAGCTCCCGATGTATTGGGCAATACCATTTGTCGCATCATCAATTCCGTTCGCGCTAGGCAGGGGAAAGGCATTTAGTGCCGCCTGAAGTGCCGTCGGCGCGGTTGATCGCAAGGCTGCGTCCGGCACGTAGTTGGTTGTTGCAGCCTGTGGCGCAGCGAGGCGCAGCCCTTCGTATGTAACAAAGAAGAACGTCCTGTCCTTTCCGTTGTACACGCCAGGAATCTTGACCGGTCCGCCAAGTGTGCCGCCAAAATCGTTCTGCCGAAGGGCGGGTTCCGGCGTGCCGAAATAGTTATTGAACCAGTCCTGAGCGTCAAACGCTCCGTTTCGCAAGTAGTCGAAGGCCGTCCCGTGGAATTGGTTGACGCCCGATTTCGTCTCGAACGCGAACTGGCCTCCGGGACTTCGCCCGTATTCTGCCGAGTAGGTCGAAGTCTGCACGCGAAACTCCTGAAGATCGTCCACGGAGACCAACGCCTGTGTAGTTCCCAAAGCTGTTGCCGCAGCGAACAGAACCGCTCCCTCCTGCACCGTAGATCAAACCAGAAGGAGTGCTTGTCCCCACGTTCGCGCTCACACCGTCTACTGTGTAGTAGTTTGATTCCGTGCGCTGACCATTGACACTGAACTCTCCCGTGGCGCCATTTCCAGCGGCAATTGCCGCTGACTGGGAAACCTGGGGCGTCTGAGTCACAACCCCCGGCGAGAGCAGAATCAAATCCTGAAAGCTGCGGCCATTCAGCGGCATATTCTTCACGTACGTTTGATCAACAACCGTACTGACTGATGCATCCGTTGTATTAATCATCGACGCGCCGCCTTCAACCGTCACGACTTCGAAAACGGCCCCTACCGGCAAAGTGAAGTTGATAGACAGCGCGTCCTGGATGTTGAGAACAATATCGGGCTTGATGAGTGTCTTGAAACCTACCTTGGAAACCTGAAGCCGATACGATCCTGGCGGCAGATTCGGCACGATGTAAATGCCGTCGCCATTGGTCTTGCCGGAGTACTTCATGGCTGTTGCATCGTTTATTACCAGAATGTCGGCCCCGCCAATCACCTTGTTAGAGGGGTCGAGCACGAGACCGTTGATCGTTCCATTGGTGGACTGTGCCGCTAGGGGGAGGGCTACTGACACAGCACAAGCGAAAAGAAAAGCGATGCGGGGGAAGCGCACGCGCACGGTGATTCTCCTGGGGCCGACAAATTCGGACATCCTGTTCGGGTCTACGGAGGGGGGTCTCACCTGGTACCACTCCTTCCTTAATTCTTTGAAGCGTGCCGGAGCCAGAAAAGATGCAGCCGCGATTAAGGATGATTCGGGTCGACTCGCAGGTAAGCAAAAAGGAGGGGTTTGCCGCTTGGCTTGCGACTGCCACCATTCGGCTCGATCGTAACGAACACAGCATCAATTTGTGCCAGCAGTTTCGGGTCGTCCAGCTTCAAGACCCACCGTTTCTTTGAGGCATTGTCCTCGTAGAAGATACCGAGGGGGAGTGCCTGTTCGCGGTCCGGTCCGCGACGGCCCCACACTTGGAATGTGCTGGCGTTCTTCACTACAGTCTGTTGATCTAAGTCATAGGCGTAGAAGATCAGCGACTTCCCCTTCGTGTAGAACACGCGCCCATAAGGCTTCTGGGTCGCTCCGGTGCGGGCCACGTCGTACACTTCCGCGACATACAGATCCCGCGCGCCCATGAGTTCCCGAATGTCACGATCATGCGCAAGCAATTCCTGTTGCTGATCCACGGCAGCGTCACGCTGATGTAGCAGGTTCGTCAGTTCGTTGACTTTTGCGTCTGAGGTTGCCGCCCGCTTTGCATCTTGGGAAGACTGTTCTGCTATTGAATCCAGCTTCTTTTGCAACGCCTGAGCACTTAACTGTGCGGCATTGAATTTCTGTTCCGCCTCAGTCCGCTGCTGGATGAGTTCCTGTCGCCCAACATCAGCGTTGCCTTGCGCAATCTCCGACTGTTCCTGTGCAGCTTTCATCTGATCCATTTTCGCGGACTGTTGTTCCAACTGCCGACGCAGATCGGCGACCAACTTGTCGCGTTGTTCGACTTGGGTGCGCGCAACCTCGCGTTCGTGGCTGGCATCACTTAACTTCTCTTCCAATGAAGTCAGGCTTTGCGCATCTGGACGGGGCGGTGGAATGTTTGAAACGTTTGTCCCTCGCCGAATGCCAACCTGATAAGCGCAGAAACCGAGAGCGACGAAAAGCAG
The DNA here is from genome assembly GCA_963846085.1 of uncultured Acidobacteriaceae bacterium. Taxonomy (GTDB): domain Bacteria; phylum Acidobacteriota; class Terriglobia; order Terriglobales; family Acidobacteriaceae; genus Acidiflorens. Next base: position 15,891 of record CAWJUN010000004.1, read on the forward strand.
TATTCCGGCAGCATAGAGAGCCCACACACTGCGCCATACGGCAGCGCTTTCTGGAGCGAGGACTCGACGACGAGAGCTAGTTTCACGATGGGGCGGAATCGGCCTGTTACGCTCGATTCCGCCCCCCCCCTCATCTCGCGCGATGCGCTCGAAAAGAGCAGACTCCGCCTGTTCTTCCGACCAACGCGGCCCTGCTTCCATGTCTTGCGGGGTTTCTTCTGCTCCCATCGCGGGGATTGCGTGGCGAATGATCGCTTCGTATTGTTGCAGGGCCTCACGGCAGGAGGAGCAAACGACAAGATGCTCCCGTAGTCTCCTCTGGTCTTCCTCGCTCAGCTGGCCCGAGGTTGAAACGGCACAGAGTTCTAGGAACTCGTCATGGGGTTCGGTGTGAGACAACGCCCCTGCTCCTCGGCTGAATGACGCCTCCTATGATACTGCTCAATTGCCCTCTTGTTTACAGCTAAAAATCTGCTTTCGCAGTTTTTCCAGCCCACGGAAATAGTGGTGCTTTACGTTCCCTCGGGTCTGGTCCAATTTCACGGCAATTTCTTCAAACGTGTATCCGTCGAGCAAATGAAGCCCCAGCGTTTGACGCTGGATCTCAGACAGGACTCCAAACACCTTGCCTAATCCGACCCTTCCGAGCACCTCTTCAATCGAGTTTTCGTATCGTTCTGCCCTGGTGCCCGGAACGCTCAGTTCGTTTCCAACATCCTCCAGATCGACTTGGGAATAGAAATGGCGCGAGTCCAGATAGCGACGACGGTCGATCGCACGATGGTATGCCATCTGCACGATCCACGAACGTGCTGAGCTCTTGGAACCATCAAACACTGCGCTCTTTTGATGAATGAACAGAAATACGTCTTGGAGCAAATCGTCTGCTTCTGAATCGTCCCTGAGAATCTTGTATCCAACCGCACGCACAAGGCGGGCGTAGCGGTGAAAGAGACAGGCCAAAGCCTCCTTACTTCTATCGCAGATGCAAGCCATTAGGGCTTCGTCGGAAGACCCGCTTAGGGTACTGACGCTACCCGTGTCAGTATTTTCAGACGCGGATACTGAAATTTGTTGATGGCAATCCTGAACCGTGGCCGGCTGCGACGGCGAGGTTTGAGTGGACTCAACTTCTGCTTGGGTCGTAGCAACCGCTTTCCCAAACTCTCCCGGAAAGTAACGGGCAGCTGATGAACTCATGCTGCCTCCAGAAATGGAGGGAGGAAAATGTTGGTTATGATCCGTTGGCTTATGACCATCACACCCAGAACAATGGTTGCGAGATGGCCAAGCGTCGCAGACAAGTTCAGCCTCGATCTGGACCTGAGAAAGCGTTCGGGGAAGCCCTGCGACAGGTTCGGAAAAGTCGAGGGATGTCGCAAATGGATTTATTCATGGAGAGCGGAATCGACAGGACGTACATCAGCGCGGTAGAACGCGGCATTCAGAGCCCTACTATTCGAATGATTGTTCGGTTCGCAAACTGCCTGAAGGTTAAACCGTCAGAGCTCGTGCGACGCATGGAACAGTCGCCCCGATATTCATCCTAACGAGGCCTTTTTGGGCAGCACTGCAAGAGATGATACCGAATACGTATTAAATATCAACATAAAAATACGTATCAAGTAGTTCATCCGAGCCGTCGTTGCCGCTAACGTCCTGAAGAGATGAGTTCGGATGACGCCAAGCCGTTTCGAGAACACCTCAGAATGTTGCGGGAGGCTAAGGGGCTGAGCCAGACTCAACTGGAGGAAAGGATCGGCAAAGAGGCAAACTACATCACCCGCGTCGAAACGGGCCGTATCGAACCTCCCCTAGATGTAATCGCCCGCATCGCTCACGAGTTGGATGTGTCGGTGAGTGATCTATTCTTCTTTGAGGGCGTTGACGACAGTGCCGAGGAGTTCCGTGCAAAGATTCGTCGACTCATCGAAACTGACGATGTTAAACGGCTGCGCAAGTACTATCGGTTACTACTCGTATCAGACGAAGACTAAGGGCCGCCTCGACCTCGAAACTCTTTCCTTTCGATAACGCCAATACAGGTCCCAAGCTCCTAACACAACAAGTGGAAGCCCTGCTTGCAAAACGGAGCGCCAAGTTTCCGGTTTGCTCGTCATCCGGCATTAATTCGGCGGATGTATGAGGATTCGCGCAGTCCGCTTGCGCTAAGCCGACTTGTCAATACTAGTCACTTGACGAATCGAGTGCCGCGTAATAAAGAACAGACCGCCTCACGGCGGTCTGTCGAGGATAGAGGTTCGCGACTTCACTACGCTGCTTTGTTCTTTTGAACCGCCGCCGCAGCTTTTCGGATCACTTCGATGACTACCTCCGGCTTAGAGAGCATGGGAACGTGGCTGCTTTCCACCTCGATTACAGTCGCTCCCATGCGTTTGGAGACCCACCGCTGTAGATCGGGATGAACGGTATGGTCTTGCAGGCACAAGATGTACCAGCTTGGCTTCGACTTCCACGGAGTGCTCTGGAGATTCTGCTGCGTGAAGAGGTCGGCGCGAGGCGGGAAATGTGTCGCCCAGACGAGTTTCTGCTCTTCCTCGGAGAGATCTCCGCAGAAAAACTCAGTCCCGTTCGGAAGCATCCAGGCGTACCCATCCGCAATCTCGACGCGAGAAAAGATATCCGAGGGATACTTATTGAGTTGATCCTGTACCGTCTCCCCGACATCCGGCGCAACCGCTCCGATGTAGACGAGGCCGGCCACGCGATCATCGACTCCCGAAGCCGTGATGGTAGCGCCGCCATAGGAGTGGCCCACGAGGAGGACAGGGCTGCCAACGCGGTTCAGCGTCCGCTTCACCATAGCCAGGTCCTCTTCAAACGATTCCAGGCTGTATTGAACTGCGATCACCTCATAGCCATCCGCTTGCAATGCGGGAATGACCTTGTTGAAACATGAGCCATCAGCCCAGATGCCATGGCAGAATACGATGGTAGGCTTAATTTTCATGGACATTCGTGTACTCCTTGGGGGATTGAGGTTGGTGCGGCCTCTGCGCACCGGCGGGCCGTCTCGATGCGACGGCCGCTCGGTGCCGACATTATCGATTAGAAGCCGTCGTTGGCGGGGTTAAACGGAGTAAAATCTGAGGGCGAAGTTCAGCCGTCGTTGCGGAGCATGACTCTGGGTGGCGGGTATTAGACATGTTACGGAGACGATGTGCCCCTGCCATGGATTCGCGGAGCAGTCGTTGGTTCAACCCAATTGTTCTAACAGTTCACGAGCTCTCCGCAGGTCACGGGTATCAAACCCATCGGAAAACTGGCTATATAGTGGAGCAAGAAGCTCACGTGCCTGCATCGAGGCGCCCCGTTCATGTAGAAGCAACGCGAGATCATACGCCGCACGCAATTTGAAACTGGGCACTTCGATCTCGTCGGTGTCCAGTAGCGACGCCCTCAGTGTCGCCTCCGCCCGGTCGATTTGGCCCTTGGCCTGTTCGGTCCCCGCTTTTATCCTCAAGAACTCGGGACGCACCCAGCGTTGCGCGCCCAACGTGAAGACGAAATCCGAAACTTCTAGCACATCATCGATATGTTCGGCTTCAAGCATCGCCCCTGCCAAAATCGCAAAGTACGCTTGGTGCTCGACCTTGGCCGCTTTTCCTCCAAGGCCATCGAATGCAAGCCGCAACCTTTCCGGGCCTCGAGAGCGTTCGGAAAATGCCTCAAAAGCTGCTCGATAGCACTTCGCTTTCGCGACCCAGGCTCCCAGGCCGTGTCGATCAATTGTCCTTTCAAGGAGGTCAATTCCATATTCTGCTTTCTGGTAATCGCCCATTTGTAGCAGGGCGTCGATCAGGCCGGTGCCTAAACAATAAGCCAGCGTTAACCCATGTCCGACGGCCAGCGCCATCTCCAACGTTTCATTTACAAGTTTCTGTGCCCGTCCGATTTTTCCTGCATACCATGCAGTGGCAGCGAAATTTGTTCTCATCATCAATTTGGTATTGACCTGTGACTCAGTCAGCAGATGCTCGGGGTAAGCGTCCAGTTCGACAAATATGCTTTCTAAGCGCGCATGACCTGACGAGAAGTAGCCGGAGCAACTCTCCCAAAAGGCGTAGACGTGTTGCTGTTCCCACAGGGCAAAGGGATCGTTCGTCCGAATTGCCGCTTTGCCCATTGCTTCGAGCGTGCCGGCTGGCTCAGATTGAGTCCCTCGCAGCACTGCATAAAGTGCTAGCGCCCCAAGCGCCCGAAATTCCGCGTTTGCGTCCAAGGCGACCCGCGCCAAGTCGATTGCACGTTGGAACGTTGCGATCGTCTTTTCGGTATCGTTGGATAGAAGTGCGTTAACCGCCGCAAGCCCGACCGCCAGATTCAACTCTAGGGTCGGATCTTTGCAGTCAATGCCATCCAATTCGGCTAGTGCTGTTGTGCAGTTGCGAGAAATTTCCAGATCGAGAGATAGCGTTTGCCAAAGAGGTAGCCCGGCTGCGACAAGCTTTATCCCGAGTAGGAGGTCACGGCGGCCATATAGAACCCAATCGATCGCTTTGCGAAGATCGTCTACCTGTCCGGCGCACAGCATTTGCCAGTCGCGCACCGGCATTCCTGCTTGCTCCGAATTGGCACGTTCCAGAATCTCAAGTTGGAGATGCGCATGTCGGGCTGAAACTCTGTCAAGTTCGTCATGTGCCACGAGCAGATCGCGAGCAAAAGCGCGCGTACTATCCAGCAAGCGATAGCGTGGTTCGCCTGCCCCTTGATCGATGCTTAGCATCGACTTATCCAGCAAGCCGGAGATAGCTTCGACCACGGCGGCCGGCACTAATTCGAGTGCCGCACCTACATAAATTACCGAGTCAGTGACGAAGGTTCCGGAGAAAATCGAGATGGCACGAAGAGCATCGGCCTCATTGCGTGTGAGCAGCGCGTAACTCCATTCGAGTGTCAGAAGAAGAGTCTGTTGCCGCAGTGGGCCACCCGGGCCGTCTCTTCGCAATCTGCGAAACCGATCTTCCAATTCGCCAAGGACGAGATCCGCGCTGCGCCCTTTCAGCCTCGACGAGGCCAGTTCGATTGCGAGTGGAGCGCCGTCGAGGCGCCGGCAAATCTCAGCAATTGCAGGGGCATCTTTCTCTGCGATTCTATAACCTGCTTTGTCGGACGCCAGCGTCGTAAGAAGTTGTGGCCCGGAATAAGCCAGGACAGCCTCAACCGTATCGTCCTGGCCTTCCGGGGGAACCGTTAGAGGGGGTAGCCACACGACGTGCTCAAATTGCGAGCCCAGTACCCGGCGGCTGGTTGCGAGGATCCGCAGGTTGGCCGTGTCGTCCAGCAGGACATCACAGATACGTGCGACTTCGCGCTGCACGTGTTCACATGTGTCGAGGACGAGCAGGGCTTTGCGCCGTGCAAGAAGCGATGCGGCGGCCGGAAGAACATCCTTGCCCTCGACACTAATCCCCAATGCGGCGGCGATCGTGGATGCGACGAACTCCTCGCTCACGACGCGCGCGAGATCGACGAAGGTCACGGCATGACCGGCTTCATCCTCAAATATTTGCGCCGCGGCAACTGCCACGGTCGTCTTTCCCATTCCGCCTGCTCCGACGATTGTCGATAGTCGGTAATGGACCATCGTTTCGCAAAGTTCTGCGATTTCCTCGTCGCGGCCAATTATCGTGCGCAGTTCCGGCAGGGGCGCGGACCGCGGTATGTCGTCCGAAGATGACAACGGGCGGACATCTGAGCTTAGCCAGTACCCCCGGCCGACAACGTTTCCGATGTATTCGTGGGACGGAGAATATTCACGCAGCGTTCGGCGAAGCGCTGCCACGGTAACTTTCAAATTGCTCTCATGAACAAACACGTCCGACCAAGCCGCAGCGAAAAGCTCGTCCGAATGCACGAGGGCGCCCTTCTTTTTCGCAAGCACCCGCAGTATGTCCATTGCCCGGCCGCCAAGGCGAACTTCGACGCCCCGGCAGAGCAACTTGCGCTGCCCTTGGTAAAGCCGAAATGGGCCAAAAGATACGACGTCGCCTTGCTCTTCCATGCACTGCCTCGTCGACTGGTGTGGGTCCTCTGTCCGTGAAACGCAATGACTCTAGTCCGAATATTACACACTATCTACCTTGGTGAAACGGACTCCTGCATCAGTACAGGGAAACGGGCTTGTGTCCACGAACGGAGTAGTTCCCGGTTCGTGTGCGACTCGGAAACTGACATCCACCATTGCTTGAACGCCTTCTTGACCCACTGGATAGGGGCGCGTAGTATCGGCCCAAACTGCGACGCTTCTGACGGTTTCGGCAGACCGCATCCTATTGCTGATACGCGGTGATCCGTACTGGCGAACGCAGCTCCCCGAAAATGCCATGCGCGATGTTGACCCAGTCCATCGAGAATCCTCCGCCAAATGGATGGCTTATCCTCACTGGCCCCTCATTTCGGCAGGCGTTTGCGTTGTCTTCCTCGCTGTGCTCTTAGCAACATTCAGTACCAAGCTTCGCGCGCTCGACGTATTCTCGGCATTCTTGCTTTTCGGAGCCGCCGTTCTTTCTGTTCTGATTGTCCTCTACACCAGGTCTTTACGGCGCGCCCAACAAGTACAGCTCGATACCGAAGAACGCCTCCAGCAGATGGCAGACAACATTCAGGAAATCTTCTGGATGATTGACGCCGAGACCAAAAAAGCCCTCTATGTCACCGAAGCTTATGAGACGATCACCGGGCATTCATGCCAAAGTCTGTTAGAAAATCCGTCTTCGTACGAACAACTCATCCATCCCGAAGACCGCGTTCACGTGCTGGCGAAACTTGGAGAAGCCACGCAGACAGGGCACTTCGATGAAAGATTTCGGATCGTGCGCCCCCGCGGCGAAGTGCGTTGGGTCACGGTGCATGGGTTTCCGGTACGGGATGCTGCCGGCAAAATCCACCGTCTTGTCGGCACGGTTCGAGAAATCACAGCACAGAAGCAAGCAGAGGATAAGGTTGCCGAGCACCTGGCAACAGCCGAGTCCGCGAGGGCAGAATCCGATGCACTAAGCAAGGCCACTCTCGCGCTGACCGCCGATCTTCGGATGGACTTTGTCCTGGACACATTGCTTCAGTCCTTGATGGAACTAGTCCCAGGTGAGTGTGCACGTGTGTTGCTCTTGGAGGGCGACTCACAGCTTCTTGTGGCACGAGAAAAACTGCGTCACGAGGCTCCCGAGAAAGCCCCGGAATATCCACTGACTCTGGACGCAGCCGACTCTCCGTTCCTCTTGCGCATGTTGACGGCTCAGAACAGTGTCTTGCTTTCCGACACCAAACACGAGAAGGAATGGCCCACCTTCAAAGGCCATACCGACATCCGATCATGGCTTTGCGTGCCATTGGTTGCGTCCAAACAGACCTTGGGGCTGCTTTCTGTGGGCCACACCCAGCCAAACACCTTCACTCAAGACCACCTCCGGCGGACGCAGTTATTGGCGATCCCCGCCGCTGCGGCGATCCAAAATTCTCGCCTCTATGAGCGTGCTGAAATCTATGGCTCTGAACTCCAGCGGCGTCTGACGGATCTTCGCCATACAGAGAAAGCGCTAGAACACTCAGAAGACGAACGCAGGGTTTCCGAGGACAAGTTTCAAAAGGTCTTTCGGTCCAGCCCGATCCCGTTTTCCATCACGACCGTCAATGAGGGGCGATTCCTAGATGTGAATACCGCATTCGAGCGTCGGTACGGCTACTCCCGTGCCGAAGTGATCGGCCGTACAGTCGGCGAACTTGGCATCTGGGAAGACCCCAAGGATCGAGCCGTGATGATCGCGCAACTCCAGCAACGGGGGCCCATTCGGAACGTCATCACCCGGCTTCGGACCAAGTCCGGCGAGGTCAAGACCACCGCGTATTCCGCAGACAAGATTCAATTCGACGGTCAATCGTGCATTCTTGCCGTTTCAGAAGATCTTCCGGACAGCGACAAATACCCGAATAACTGACGGGTTCCAAAGCGCCGGTCCTTCATCACGAACCTTTGGATCCAGCCCCTTCCTGATTTTCTGTCCCGAATCCGGGCCACCAAACAGAAAACCAATCATTCCTGTACGGAAATCCTTCAGAATATGCACTGCCTCGCGGGACGAAGCGTGAGATGTCAACCACCTGGGGATTTGAGCAATGTTCCCTAACCTCGAAGTCCGTCACCTGCACGCAGTCATTGTCTTGGCCGAAGAACTGAACTTCACACGGGCCGCGGACAGATTGCACATAACCCAGCCTGCGCTCAGTAAACAGATTACCGACCTCGAAGCAGAGCATCGATTTCACCTGTTCACTCGCGACACACGACGGGTTGTGGAACTCACGGATGCCGGACGTGCCTTCGTCGAAGAGGCTCGCTCTGCGCTCTTCCATACGGAGCGGGCGGTGCATCTCGCTTATGCTGCACACCACGGGTCCAATAGTGTCTTGACGATTGGACACTCACCCTTTGCCAATCACGACTGGATTTCCGCGATGCTTGCGATCCGGCTTCCTTTGTATCCGAGGCTCGGAATTCGGCTAATGACTCAGTTTGCAATGGAGTCGGTCCGGAGCGTACTCGTAGGCGAAGTGAACCTCGCCCTAGTGACGGCGCCACCGCAAGATTCCCGGATCACGGCTGTGTCATTTGCTCCGGCTCAACTCTACGCTGCACTTCCAGAGACCCACCCGGCTGCTCACAACGAACGCCTGGTTCTCCGGGATCTGGCAAAGGACAAGTGGATTCTGTTCCCGAAACGGGTTCATCCACTTCTGTATGAGGCGGTCATGGACACAACACGACGTGAGTCCATCGCCCCCAAGCACGCTCACAATGTCATTGCGCCACAGCAGGCAGTGGACCTAGTATCGGACCACCTAGGAGTCGCCATCCTTACGCAACCTATGGCGCGAGGGATTCATGCTGACGGTGTGGTCGTAAAACCGCTTTCCGATACGTCGTTGTGCTTCCAAACGTGCGTGATCATGAGAGCCGATAATGAATCCCGGCTCGTAAACGAATACGTTCGAATGTTCCTCCGCAATTACGCACCCCAGCGCGTGCCACCAAAGCAAGTGCAATCGTCGCCGCCCACCCGAGTTTTGGGCTGGAAAAGGGCAAACCCGCCGCCGCGCCCTTGAACAGCACAGCGTCACCGATGGGGAGTATGCCGTCAGGCCCCCTGAAGACATTGCGAGCGACGGTCGCATTTCCATAATGTTCGGGCATGCAAGCTGGCGTCGGATCGGATGTTCTTGCGCCAGCAGAAGCCCGGAAGCCGTAGTAGCGGGGCATGCTTCACGAGCCGCCAGCCGGTCTGCACCAGCAGCTAATACCGAGCCGTAGGCAAGTGGTCGCCGAGATAAGCGATGCACACCTTCCTTCTCGCATCATCTGCAAAGTAATGAATGCGCTTGTTCTCCGCATTGTTCTTCATATGGTGTTCGAACATCCGCGGCTGGCCGGAAACCATCCGGAAGACACGAAGTTCGCGCAATCGCGGATCTTGGTGAACTGAGTTGCTCTCGCCGGTAGCAGGACCAGGAAGCAACAAATGGGGGAAAAGACCGGCTTTCCATCGACTGCATTGAAGATTCGCCAACGTGAAGCACCGCACGACCCAATCGTAGTATCTCTCATTTCCAGTCAATGCCCGAATCTGCGCCTCGGCATTTCCGCAAAACTCCAGGTACGGGAACAGCTCTCGGGACTTAGCCCACAGTTCCTCGCCGTTTGTTAACAAAGCCCTCTGGCCTTGTTCGATCCATGCTCGGTGTCGCGCCCAATGCTCCGGGCCGGAGGCGTGCCTAATCTCGACCTCACGCTCCATCAACTCACCATCGAGAGACAACTCGTGGAACTCTGCGGCAAGCAGATGGGTTCCCCAGATGCCATCCGACGGCCAACTCACGGCAACTGCATCCAGAAGCAACGCTGCCAGCAGTCCGGCGGATGACAGCTCGGCGACACGAACTTCCGCCAACTCTGCCGTTTCGGCAATCTCGTCTAGCACATCGTCAAGATGAGGGGACTTCGCAGTAATGCTGCTGAAAAATAGCCTCTCATCGCGGTTTACGGCCGGATCGTTGCGCCATTGCGGCAGAGAATAGCCTGGAGAAAGTTCCAGTTCCGCAAATCCTTTTTCAGTCCTGATTGTGGTTCCAAAACCCATCTGCCGCGCTGTCCGGATCGTTCCGGTAAGCTGGCTCATCCATACTCTGGCGCTGTATACATCGGGTGCAGCACTGCAATGACCGTTTAGATCGCGAAAGGAAAGTTCGTTAACGACGAGCTCAAGCATGAATGTTTGCCTTACAGAATCTTGGGAGTTAGGAGAATTTCCAGAGATCGATCGATCTCGTCGAAGAAACCATCAGGCCAACTAGCAATCCTGCCTTCAGAATCCATTCTGATCTCTTGGACCTGCGTCGCGCCTGTTTTGTCATCGGGGTTCCAGCGGAAGTAGAAGAATCGAACCTGCTCGGCAAGGAGTTTGCTTTGATGAACAGCAACCCGGACGCCATTCATGATGTGGTCGCTGTGGGATTCCACTATGATTTGGACGCCTCCCGATGCAGCAAGGCTCAACAATTCGGCCAACTTGCTCTGACCGCGTGGATGAAGATGAGCCTCGGGACTCTCCAGCAAAAGCAGATCTCCAGGCTCTGCTGAAAGCACAGCGGTGACAACTGGTAGCGTGTAAGACACTCCAAATCCCACGTTAGTCGGACGGTACCGGCTAGATGTATCCCGTCGGGCAACAAAAGAATAAGACAGTTTCACCAGATCCAAGGCCGCCGGCTTCTCAAAGTGGAGTTGTAGCCCCGGACTGACTTCTCCCATCCATGCCTCAACCTGATGAGTAAGCTGGAGCGATCTAGCACTTGGGTGAGCGCAACTTTCGCAGCCGATAGTGCGCTCTCCGCATGTCGTTAGGTAATGAGGCGCCCACTCGCCTTGCACGCCGAGGTCACTTGATCCAATTTCAAGGTCCGGCACTCTGTAATGAATCCGGGGACCCAGGCGCTCGGCTGCCAGGAACCGAAATTTGTCATTGAAGAGGCAGAGTGTTGGATCAACTTTCGGAATGGCACCGGCAATCACTCCGGTGCGATCCTCTCGTGAAGCGAACGCCAACAGCCACTCTAGCTGTGTGATCTTGTCGAACTCTAAATTGATCGCGATGCGATCTTCATCGGCAGATTCAAATAGCGCATCCTTTGCATTCCCCAGGTGTACCAAACCACCGTTCAGCACAATCTGTCCCAGGCCAAGCAGCCCTAGGTCAGAGGACTGGCGCAAAATTAGAAGTGATTGGAGTAGCGAGGATTTTCCCGATCCATTGAGTCCGGCCAAGAGGGTAAGCGGTGCAAGATCAAATTGCTGGTCCCGAAACGCTTTGAAATTGCGTAGCTGCAAACGGGTGATCAAGCCAACGTCTCCTGGATAAGCTGTCGAATCGCGCTGAACCGCAACTTTACTCTGTTGGCATCCCCCGTCCCCTGGGATATAGCCTGATAAAAGGGATGCCGTTGGTCCAGCAGTAGGGCGAACTTTTCCCACATCAACGTAGAGCGGTCTCGCAATGTGCGGAACTCATCGTCCGAAAGAGCCTCCAGATTAACGCTCCACGTCTCGAACAGCGCCTTGTTCACCGGCATTAAGCGCTCACCATGTTCAAATGAGATTCTCTTTCGAAAGGCGTAGCGCCCGAGGCTATCCGCAGATCTCCGCATGGCCTGTAGGAATCGCTCACGCCACTCTTCGCGTTCCTCATCGCTGGCATCATTGATCCGCTTCATGGTGTTGCTCAGAAAGAAATCGAAATCGCGCTCAGCATAATCTTCCGGTCTCTTCAGCAAGAAGGCAAAGAAACGAACAACGAATTCACGGTCTGCCATCCGCTTGGGCTGTATGCTTTCTCCTGTCGCCTTCAAGAACTCTGGGGAGTTTGCCAGGTCCTTGAGCATTCCGTTCACTTTGGAACCATTCAGGGCGTGACGAATCTCCTGTGCGGAAAGTGGAAGGCCGCCGGTATTGATTCTTTTGAAGACGTTGAGCTTTACCTCGCCGGGCGTACCCTTCTCGATCAAATAAACCGTAACATTGGTCTCTTTGATGCGCCGCTGGAGCGGTCGTTCGAGCTCATCAAAAGTCTTCCCGTCCAGTTCCCGCTCCAGAAATTCCAATCCAGTGAGCCGGAGCCTATTGTCGCTCTTGTCGATCACAAACTGCCTAAGTGTACTGAGACGTTGCTGTCCATCAACAACCAGCCACTTTTCGTCGTTGGTAGCATCCATATAGAACGCAGGGATAGGAATTCGAATGAGCAGGGATTCGATCAACCTGCTTTGTGCGCCGCGCTTCCAGACCTCATTTCGCTGAAATTCGGGCTGCAGAATGATCTCATTATTGTGCATCCGCGATATCAGAATATCGAGGGACAATTGCTTCGTCTCGATTCTTATCTGAGTGGGATCAAAAGGCTCGGTAATTAGCTGGCCAGCGGTTTTTTCCTCGCTCGCATCAAGCTCAGGTTCGACGTCGGGAGAATCATTGTCATCACCGGCCTGAACAACGCTCGTCTCACCGTCCTGGGATTCTTCCGAAGTCTCCGTATCCTGACCGCTTTGCGAATCGCTAGATTGAGAGTGAATTTCCTTTTCGTTTGGCTCTGATGCGTCATCCAACTCTGATTCGATGTCCGATATACTCGATCCTTTTAGTCGAATCTTGATCGTCGAATCAATCCACGCATGCTCGAAGTCAGGTTCCGTCTCCAGGTTCAAGCCATTCAGGGCATTCTTTATCTCTTGCACCTTCTGTGTACCCCGACGCTCAGCATCAAACAATTCCAGCAGCCGCCTTACCGTGATTCGCTTAACCCGCTGGCCATTTTGTAAGCGTGTCGCGATAGAATCAATCTCTTTAGGAATCCACATTCGGTTCCTCCCTTGTGAAGCTTGTCGATCTCTCAGATCGCAAGAATCTGTAGATAGAGGGGCTTCACTTCTGCCGGCCAGCATCTCAAAACCAGTCTGGGTCGTGGCCACTCCGAAAATCAGCAACTCGGTGAGCTGTCAGTCAAACGACTCCACGGTAGATGATAACAACATCCTTTCATTCCCGAGTCGTGATGGTCGGTGCTCAGGTAGTATGGGGGCCATCCCGCCCCCTAACCCGCGAAGTGTGTTTGTAGAATAGGCGGAAATGGCTTTGTCAGTCGAACTGCACAACATAGGCGATCCTGCCGCCGGGTCAGAAGTTCAGGCGCTGGTTGAACACGCTCTGAGCGACAGGCCCGGAGATTGGCGGGTGTCGATCATTGGCTCTCGCGAAAACGACCGTTGGGAAATGAAGATCGAGGGACCGAACGGCTTTGAGCGATCATACACATTGATCGGAAGTGCGGGAGAGCACCAGCCTCTGGCAATCGCGAATCTGCTTCTGAAGCTGCTGCCAGCCAAGGCGTCACAACCATGAAAAGTCTCTCGTGTTTCTCTCGTGTTAGCTCACGACTCAGCGGCGCCCCGCACGAATACTGGGACTGCAACACGCGTTTCACGCGCCCTCACGAGTGTAAGCTGTTGATAATGTGGGAGGATTTGCAAATTACGAATCGGCCGCTCTCGCATCGCCCAAGGTAGGCCTAACCCGATGGTCCGCGGGAAAGAACGACGCTAAGCAAAAATCTCGTTCACCTTCTCACGCACATGCTGGCTGCGCGAAGGCTTCAGGTAGCGCATCGTGCTCTCCATGTCGGAATGGCCGAGCCACTGCTGCACCGTCCGCAAGTCGACTCCTGCCCACAGACACCGCGTCGCGAACGTCGCTCGGAATTTGTGGAGCCAGAAGTTCTCTGGATCGAGCTCCGCGCGTTCCGCCACGGCTTTCAGGCTGTCGAGGAAATTGAGCTTTGGGTTGCACCCAGACGTAGGGAATACCAGATTGCACTTCTTGTTTGCCTTGGCCTTCCATGCTTTCAGATTCTTCACGAGCCTCGTAGGAATAGGAATCTCGCGTTCCTTGTATGCCTTCGGGGTCCATCCTCTGTCTGGCTTGTGGGTAACGCGAACGATTGATCCGACGAGATTAATATCTCGCCACTCGGTATACATCACTTCCTGCTCGCGCTCTCCCGTCATCAAAAAGAATTCATACCAGAGCTTTTCTTCCGCGTCACAAACGGCGAACAGCTCATCGAGTTCTTCTTGTTCATAAACCTCCGGTTCTTCTTCGGTGTAGCGCGGCCAGTCATTTTTTCCCGCGAGCCCACGAATTCCTTGTGCCTTCAGGAATGTCATCACGTTCGCAAATTTATTCCAACAGCTTCGCTGGGACTGCTCCTTGTCGTCCCGCAAAAATGCGGCGAACTTCAGCAGATCCTTTCGATCGAGATCCTCCAGACAGAACTTCGCACAGCTCTCCTGGAAATATTCGAGAGCCGTTGAGTATGCGGAATGGGTCTTTGGTTTCTTTGAGAGCTTTATTTCAGAGAGGTAGTTCGCAATGGTCGTTGGAAGCGATCTGCGACCGTTCTGGGCGTCCGGAGAAACTACGGTGACGCCGCTATTGATGGCGTTGAGTTCTGCCTCTTTACGGTGTCTCTTCGCGGCGGCGTCGGCAACGTCCTTGCCTACCGACACCCGAACGCGGTGAAGGCCATTGCGCCATTCCAGGTAGTACGACCCCTCGGCATGCGCTTCCTGTTTTCCATCGACGAGGACGTAATTTGGTTTGATCCGGCCATTGGCCGCAAGAACGACCGGGCAGTAGCGAAGGCCGCTTTGGGTCTTCACTCTTTTGGTGAGATTGACTTGCCGGTTCACTGGGGGCTACCTCATTTCGGTATCACCCACGGTATCACAGCATGTCAAGTATAACAAAACAAAAGAACTGGCGGAGAGAGTGGGATTCGAACCCACGTTACCCTTTCGAGTAAACACGCTTTCCAAGCGTGCGCCTTCAGCCACTCGGCCATCTCTCCGGTGTACAACTGTTTTCGATTCTACCAGTGCTTACAGACTACCCGCGAACTTCCCTTCGGACTTGCCCGAAACGCGATCGCCTTCACAAGAATCTGCAAATCCCTAATTCTGTTGGCACTCCGTCGTTCTAATCCGCTTTTCTTCTAGTCCTCTTCCGGCTTGTGCAGTTGCTGCGCCAGGTAGTTTTCATACGTCATTTCCTGGATCGCGTGCAGTTGGCCTTCCAGCCAATCTATGTGATGTTCTTCATCCTTCAGAATCTTCTCCATCAGTTCGCGCGATCCATTGTCGCCCGCGGCGACGCTCGCAGCGATCCCCTCGTTCAGGCGCTTCACGGCTGTGTATTCCAATTCCAGATCATTCTCCAATTGCTGCTTCACTGTTTGCCCGATGTTGATCTTAAAGTAGTCCGTCATATTCGGAGCGCCGTCCAGATACAGAATGCGCTCCATGAGAATCTCCGCGTGCTGCATTTCTTCAATCGATTCTTTGCGGATCTGCTTGGCCATCCGCTGATACCCCCAGTTCTCGCACATCTCGGCGTGCAGAAAATACTGGTTGATGGCGGTTAGCTCCGCTTTCAGCACCTCGTTCAGGATGGCAATAATCTTTGGATCGCCCTTCATAGTTGCCTCTTTCCATTAGACGGTATCGCAGATGTTTTTACAGACGAATGCATGGAGTAGAAACATTCCAGTTTCCGTATATCGGTGTAGCAGTACGCGATCCACCTATCAAAGAAGGACCTCAACCGCGAGGATCACGGGCCGAAAAGTCCCCTTCGGATCACGATACAGCTATCCAATTGTTGGATCAGGAGTTCAAGCGAGAATTGTACTAGAAGGAATGGATTAGGACTGAGATGATCCCGCAGCGGCAGACGAAGCGTTCTGGCTTTCAGGCTCAGTAGGAGCGCTGGTGCTCGCAGACTGCGCTGGCGACGAGGCTTTCGCAGGTCCCACGCCTTCCACCACGCGATGATTCAGGCAATACAGCGCGAGTTCGAGACGGTCCGCCACTCCGAGCTTGTCATACACTTTGCGCAGATAGTTCTTGACCACCTGCTCCGTCGTACCGACTCGGAGCGCAATTTCCTTGTTTTTCATCCCCTGCGTTACGCACGAAACAATGAGGGACTCTTTCGGTGTCAGCGAAACCTTCGGGCGAGACCCAGCAGGCCGCATGCCCTGGGTACGATAGGCTTGCATCACCCACGCAATGCCGCGACTTTCTAACCACGGCTCGCCAGCGGCTACTTTTCTCAGACACTCAACCAGCATCTCGGGCTCAACCTCGCGCGAAACAATTGCGTGTGCCCCGCGACGGAACAACTCCAGCGTCATCTCCTGATCCGCTTCCTGCAGCACCACCACCAACCGGCAATTCGCGTTCTGTCGCAGCAAGTCCGAGACCGCATCGGCAGGACTCGCCGCCAATGCCGCTTCGAAAATCACAACATCGGCTGAAAACTTTTGGATCGCAGTCACCGTCTGATCGAAACTCTCCGCCTGGCCGACAACTCGAATGTCGTCTTCGAGAGCGAAAATCTTCCGCAATCCAGCGCGGAAAATGGCCTGCGTGTCCGCGAGAATGACACGAATCGTGCCCTTCCCGTTATCCGCGAGCAAGCCCTCACCCGCCTCGAAGCCGACCGCATTTCCGACCGTGTTCCCGACCGATGCGCTGCCCATCCGTCCTCTTTTCGCCTACCCCTTACAACCTGTGCTCAAACTATCTTTCCCGACTTACTTCCTCTCGAAGCGGTATTCATCGATGACCACGCCTACTCCGCGCCGGCCACCATCCGCAAAACTACGCACCACTCTTCCCCGGCAATCGACCTGTACATCGGCTTCCGCGCCCACGACATCAGCGGGAAGCGAGATCGTAAAGTCGACCGCCGACCCGATCGGGACATCGGCATCCATGCGGAACAGCACACCATTGGCGGAAATGTTTTCGGTTTCGATGGATTTCCCCAGGACTGTTTGCCCTCCGGCCCCAGCCTGGTTCACTGCCGATTTCAACGCCACCGGCAGCTTGATGGGAAAGCGCGGCGCGCCTTGCACGTCCGCGTACCCTCTTCGACCTTTACCGGCGTCCCCGACGATTCCCTTGCTGGTTTCAGACACGTTTGCGACGACCTTCCTTCCGGTTCGTGCCGTGCACCTCTCCCATTGAGCATGTGCACATTTCAGGGCGAGATTACACCCCAGCACCTACATCGCAAAGTTACGTAGGTCATGGAACAATCGCGGCGAAGTGCCAGTGGTACAGGAACTTACGGGCGTATCTGCTCCTGGGACGCACGCCCGATCTGGCGCGGTATAGCCTCGCGCACGAGCCATGCGCGGCTAAGCCTTGCGTGGCTATAATTTGGAAGATTGGCAGGCGACTTCCAGAATTTATACTCCGTGGAATGCCGCGAAGTCGGAGGGCATCGATCTTCGAATTAATCTGGCGAATGGTTGTTTGTTTCTTAAAATTTCGTCACTTCCGTGAAATTAAACTCTCCCACCTTCATCGCGGGCACAACCATATCAAACGATTCTTCCCCGCTGCCTCGCACCGGGACGCTCATCGCCTCCACATTCGACAACATCGCAATCAGGCTCTGATTAACCCGGAAGTTGCGCAGCCCGCTTTGAATTTGGCCGTTCTCCACCAAGAACGTCCCGTCCCGCGTCATCCCTGTCACGATCTTCTCGTACGGATCCACTTCGCGTATGTACCAAAGCCTGGTCACCAGCACACCGCGTTCGGTCGACGCGATCATCTCTTGCACAGTCTGCGTCTTTTCGGTTGTGCCGAAGACAATATTCATCGGCATTTCGCCCATCTCGTTAGGCAAAGGGAACCCATGCCCAGTGGCTTCGATTGGCCCAACTTTAGCCGCGTATTCCGAATTCTTCATCTTCTGCGCCGTCGCGCGCGCGTAAACCACTCGCTTCACCACGCCATTCTCGACCAGCGGGACGCGTTTCCGCCGCATGCCTTCGCCATCAAATGGAGAACCCACCTGCAACGAATGTTGCGAGTCATCCGCGATGTTGATCTTCTCGCCGAAAAGCTTTGTGCCGATGCGATCGTTCAGGAATGACCGCTGATCGAGAATCGCTACGCCGCTGTAGTCCCAAAACATGAAGCCAACAATGTCGAGCACCGCCGACGGCTCAAGAATCACTGTGTACTTTCCCGGCGCAATCTCCCGCGGATGCGTCGAATCTGCCGCCTTTTGCGCTGCCGTTTCCGCCAGTTGCAACGGATCCAGCTTCCTCACGTCCGTGGAATTCGCCTTTTGCCAGCCCGAAGAGTCAGCGCCCAGCATTGTGATCGAAACTTCCGCCAATGTTTGGCGATGCCACTGTGCCAAGCCGCGCGAGTTGAAGATTCCTTCGACCGACTCTGATGACGAGTAGATGCCCGCCGTAGTCAGCTTGTGCTCGTCGGCAACAGCAACGATTCCCTTAACTACTTCCGCCCGATCGGCCGGAGTGATTGCTGCTGTCTGCTCAAAGAATCGTGTGGCCAGGGCACTTTTGTCCGCGATAGCGTCATTCCCATTCGCCTCTTCCGCGGTCGGCATCGGCAGCAACTCGGGATCGGGCACCTGCACTCTCGAAAGTTTCTCCGAAGCCGCCACCGCTCGCCGCAAACTCGCATCATCAAACTGGTTGGCCGTCGCTCGCGCCGTCCGTCCTCCAAAATTGGTGCGGATCGACACCACCGAATTCTCTTCTTCTACATTCTGATGGATCGTGTTATTTGCAAACCGCGTCAGCGCAAACCGCGAAACGTTGAAAATCGCCTCGACCTCATCCGCCGACGAGAATCGTCGAATGCGATCAAAGATATCGGCGGATTGTTCTTGAGTGAGCATTGTTTGCTTTTTTCTGTGGCCCCGCGCCTCCCTGGTAAAGACGCTTCCGCCTCAGCTTCCCTGATATGCCGTTCCCACGTGCACCTTCCGAAACCGCGCCGGACTCGCTCCATGTCCCGTTCCCACAACCTGCTGCGGCTGCCCTTTGCCGCAGTTGGGCGTGCCCCACAGTGCCCACTCGTCGCGCGAGCAGATGGCATCCATCGAATTCCAGAACTCCGTCGTAATTCCCGAATACGACGGATTTTTCAGCATCCGCGTGCGCTTGCCCTTCTTGATTTCCCACGCGATCTCGCAGCCAAACTGAAAGTTGTACCGCTTGTCGTCAATTGACCACGACTTATTCGTCTCCATGTAAATGCCATCGTCGGTTGATCCAATCAGTTGCTTCAGACTGAGCGGCTTTTCGCCCGGCAGAATGCTGATATTCGTCATGCGGATCATAGGCAGCCGGTTCCATCCCTCCGCGCGCAACGTCCCGCCGGACCGCACCGCGCCAATGGTGTGCGCTGTTTCGCGCGAACTGAGGTAGCCGGTGAAGAGGCCATTCGTAATAATCGGAGTCGACTGCGCTGCCACACCTTCGTCGTCGTAAGCGAAAGTTCCCAGCCCAGGCCCATGTTCTTGCCGGGCATCCGCCACCACATTCACCAAGTCACTCCCATACCGCAAACGGCCTAATTTCTCCAGAGTCAGAAACGATGTGCCGGCAAAATTCGCTTCCATCCCCAGCACACGATCCAATTCAATCGGATGCCCTACGGACTCGTGAATCTGTAATCCCAACTGCGAGCCGTCCAGAATAATGGTGTGCGTCCCCTCAGGACACTGCTCCGCGCGATGCAACGCCACCGCCTCTTCCCCCACGCGCCGCGCATTCTCCACCAACTTCATCTCGTCGATCAGCTCATACCCGCGATTCTGCCACTGTCCGCCAAACGAGTTCGGATACGACCGCTTCTGAATTTCCGATCCAGCAAACGCGTACGCCGCGTACCCTGCTCCAGTCGAATATTTTGTCTGATGTATGTCCGAGCCCTCGGACGAGAGAAACCACGACTCTTCCCGCTGGAAGTTCATCCCGGTTTCAGCGAGCGTAACGCCTGCATCCGCGCGCAGCTCCGCATCCACCTGCATCAGCAATGCAAGATTTTGTTGCACTGAAGTGCTGAACGGATCTACCTGATATGGCGTGGTCCACTCTGTCACGGCGGCCGGCTCGGCAGCCATTTGAACATCCTCGACCTTTACCCGTGCTGAAGCTCGAGCAATCTCGACGGCGAGCGCAGCCGTAGCTTCCACTGACGCCCGGCTCAAATCCGCGGACGCCGCAAATCCCCACGCCCCGTCCGCCAGGACGCGCACGCCGATCCCAAGCGACTCCGACTCAGAGGCATGCCCCACGCGTCCATTCTTCGTGGTCAGAGAGCGGTTGCGCAGCAACACCACGCGCGCATCCACATAAGAGATCCCGCGCCCAGATGCCGCATCCAGCGCCAGGTGGCCAGCAGCCTTCATTGCAGAATTACCGTATCACGATCGGTTGTGAATTTGAATTTGGGGACTTGATGCTGGACAGACTCGTACTGGGTGGTGACGGGGCTCTGCCCCGTCCAAGACGCAGAGAAACAGATTTGTCGCTTGCGACTGCCAACGGCAGTTCTAATTAGCGCATTCCCGGCGCAGCCACAGCCAGCGGAGTTTTTCTGCCCGCCATCCGGTGCGAAACATCGATCACGAACCGCCCCGCCTGCAGATGATCCCCATGCCCGCCATCTTTGTCCGAGGCATCCGCAACCCGCTCGTCCCCATCCTTTGGATCCGTCCACAGCGCGCTCATCTCCACCTTGCCAGGCGCCGACGCGACCTTCGTCGGCTGCCGCTGCTGTTTGTCCACGTAAGCTTTGATCACCTGTGTCGCCAGACGCGCCGCCAATTTCCCGTGCTCCCCGCCTTCAAACAAAACGCAAACTATAATGTCTGGATTTCGCCGTGGCGTGAATCCTACAAACCAACCGTTCTGCGCAAAATCCGCGTTATTCTGATGTTTTGCGCGCAGTGCCAGCGAAACAATCTGCGCCGATCCAGTCTTTCCCGCAATATCAATCCCCGGAATATGTGCCGATTGCGCAGTCCCTTCGGGAAGTAAAACCCGGCTCATTGCATCCGTGATCGTGTTCCATCCCGTCGGATCAATCGGCACCTCTTTAACCTCGGTGTAATTCGTTGCCTGCACAAAATCTGTCGGCAAGTTCGTTGGATTAATCACGTGCGGGACGACCATCCGCCCGCCCATTGAAATCGCGCCCACCGCACGCATCAACTGCACTGGCGTAATCGCCACCGCCCCTTGCCCTATCCCCACCGAAATCGTCTCTCCCGCAAACCACTTCTGCTTGAAGTTGCGGATCTTCCATTCCTCCGACGGCATCACTCCCGTCACTTCGTTCGGCAGATCGATCCCGGTTTTCTGTCCCAATCCAAATGCTGTCGCGTACTTGGCAATGCGATCGATTCCCAGCTTCTCCGCCAGCGTATAAAAGAAAACATCGCACGATTGATAAATTGCCTTCGGCAAATCCACGGCGCCGTGCCCGCTCTTTACCCAGCATCCAAAACGCCGCCCGTAAAACATGGCGCCGCCAGTGCAGTTGACATGAAGAGTCTGCGCAATCCCTTCCTGCCATCCCGCCGTCGCCATAATAATTTTGAACGTCGATCCCGGCGCCAGCTGCGCTTGAATCGCTTTGTTCAATAGCGGCTTATCCGGATCATTAACCAGTTTGTTCCACTCATCCCGCGAAATCTTCACCGCAAAATCATTCGGATCGAAAGTTGGCCGGCTCACCATTGCCAGAATCTCGCCAGTATGCGGATCCATCGCCACGATCGCGCCGTTCTTCCCCTCAATCGCCTGCTCGGCCGCAATCTGCAGATCCAGATCCAACGTCAGCTTCAACTGCTTGCCGGGCTCTGCGGGAGTCTCATCCAACCGGCTCACCTCGCGCCCGTGACTATTCACAATCGCGCGCCGCGAACCGTTCTTCCCCATCAGGATTCCGTTGTACTGTTTCTCCACTCCGCTGACGCCCACTACATCGCCGGGCGTGTAGAGTTCAAACTGCGGCTGGTTGAGCATGTCCTCCGTCACTTCGCCCACATAGCCGACCAAGTGCGCCATGAAGCCGTTGCGCGGATACAGGCGCCGGTGCGCCATGATCGTTTCCAGTTCCGGCAATTCGTTCTTGTGCGCTTCGATGAACGCCAGCTCATCCGGCGTAATATCTTCCTTGAGGAAAATCGGCTGATAACCCGGCAGCCAAGCCGACCGCTTCATCCGCAATCGCACTTCATCGGGATTTAAATGCAACCCCTTCGCGATCGCGTCCGCGTCGGCATTCAGGTCTCGGGTAGAATCGCGCAACAACAACGCCGAAAATGACGGATAGTTGTCGACAATAATCCGTCCTTCGCGATCGAGAATCTTCCCGCGCGGCGCTAGGATGGGAACATTGCGCACGCGGTTTTGCTCAGCCAGTAGCGAGTACTTGCCGCTCTGCATCACCTGCAGCCGCCACAATCCGTAGGCCAAGAGCAGAAAAATAAATAGCACTACGTATTGCACAGCGGTCAGGCGGAGCGCCGAAACTTTTTCCTCGCGGCCGAACATCAATCCTCAGATCCTGGCAGTTCTGGTCTTAATGCATTCTAACCTGCATCCGATCCCCTAGAAACCACGGTAAAAACCAAAGTTTTCCGGCAATTAACGAATCCCTCCACCTAGCCACGAATCAAAGCAGCAATCGCCTCTCGCCCAATCGTCACAACGGCGGGCAACAATGTCTCCCCGCCAACGGTTCATGTCCCACCGGGGATTGATGTCGTCACCCCTTAAAGGCAACAATAAAGGTACGTCCCAACGTCATACTTATATTCAGCCAGGGAATTCATGCGGATTCGCAGTTTCATCATCGCCTACGCTCTCGTACTCGCCATTCTTCTGTTTGCCGATCGCCGTCCCGTTCATTCGGCCCAAAATCGCTATTCCCATGTAGTCGATCTTACCGCCGCCGATAGCGTGTCGCAGCCAACCACGAACAGAAATTCACTAAGAAAGAGCGATTCGCAGACTCACATCATCGCCCCCGACGCACTGATTCCTGGCACTTGGACCGCTTCCCAGATCCCACCCGAACGCCTCGTCGCCCCGCTCGTCGTCATGGATCTGCAATCTCGCGCCGACCAACCCATTTCGCTGGATGATATCGCTGCCTGGGAATCGCATAACGGCATGATTCCTCAAGGCGCCGTGATCGCAGTTCGCCGCCCTAACTCAGCCGCAGCTGGCCTGGTAAACGATTCGACGCAATTCCCAATTGCCCGCGATGCTGCCGAATTCCTGATTGATGCCCGCGAGACCATTGGCTTCGCCGTCGAAACTCCGGTCGATCTTACTCGCGACCGCACTCTAGCCCGCCAAATCGCTCTCCATGGCAGCTACGTAGTCGAAGGAGCCACCGGCTTCACCGCGCTCCCCTGTACCGGATCGCTCGTCCTCGTCGCCCCTGCAAAGACGAAGAAATCGACCCCCGCCTCCGTACGCATTCTGGCCATGGTCCGCTAAAAATAAGGTTTGATGGAGCGTCGGGCGTCCTTGCCCGTCCTACTGTCAACCTTCCGCGTCACCATTCGCCTTCTCTGTCGGCTTTCCATTTAAAATGATCCAACCCCACGGAGGTCCCACCATGTCCGAAGCTACTTCTGATCCGCGCTACCCTATCGGAAAATTTTCTTACGCCGGTCCACCTACGCCCGAGCGGAAGCAGCAATTTCTCTCTGACATCGAGCAGACACCCACTCGCTTGCGTGCCGCCCTCGCTGGCTTGTCCGATCACCAACTCGACACGGCTTATCGCGACGGAGGCTGGACGCCCCGTCAAGTCGCCCACCATGTCGTCGACAGCCACATGAACAGTTACATCCGCTTCAAGCTCGCCCTCACCGAAGACGATCCCATCATCAAGCCGTACATGGAGAATCTCTGGGCCGAATTGCCCGAGGCCAAGGGCGCCCCCGTCGAAGTCTCCCTATCTCTGCTCGATAACCTGCACCAGCGCTGGATGTTGATGCTTCGCAAGATCGAGGATGCCCAGTGGAAACGCACCTTCCGCCATCCGGAACGAGGCCCGATGACACTGGAACAAAATCTAGCCCTCTACTCCTGGCACGGACGCCATCACGTAGCCCACATCACCGCTCTGCGAAAGAAAATGGGCTGGTAGGAGATGAACAAGATGAAACCTTTCGGTGTGTTTATCGAACCGGCTAACCTTGCGCCAGTTGATACGTTCTAAGAGGGAAGACGCCGTTCACACGCTACTAGCTAAGAGCTAATCGCTAAAAGCCAATAGCTACCATCGCCCTAACTCATCCCCGCCTTCCATAGCAGATAACTCGCGGCCTCCCGCATCACTGCCGTGAAGCGTTCCCAAACATGCCGCGGACGCGACTCTCCGCGCGGCGCGACCTCTACCTGCACACCTTCATGCTCCAGCAAAGCCCGAATGCGAAACACATGATAGGCGTCGCTCACCGCGATGCAACTGTGCATTCCATTCGCCCGCATGATATTCGCCACCCGCTCCGCCGACTGCGCCGTATCCGTCCCCTGCGTCTCAGAAATCAGCGCCTGCTCCGGAATCCCCCGCCGCAACAAATAATCCTTCCCCACTCCGCCCTCGCTGAATTCCGGATCCAGCCCCGATCCTCCCGTGGTGATCACAAACGGTGCGAGTCCCTTCTGAAACAACTCGTATCCGTGATCTAACCTCGCCCGGTACACCGGTGATGGACGCCCGGAATATTCCGCGGCCCCAAAAATCGCAATCACATCCGCTTTATGCGCCGGCGATTCCGTCGCTGCCTGCACGATCCGCGACCCCGTCACGCCCAAAAACAACAAGAGCGCTCCTACGACGACGAGCAAAAAAAGCACCCATGGGCGCCTCCATACACTTTTTTTGGGGATAGATGGATTGTGATCGTCGGCCATCTTGGTACTACGATCTCATACTACGACCTGGTACTCCCGATTCACCACTTTGACCTCGAGTGCCTTCTCAGAATCCCCTTCGAGAACTGCGCTTCAAACGCGTCTGTTACGAAAGCGCTTCAATAATATCTTTGGAAGGAATCGCCCCTTCGCGCAGAATTTGCCAAGTCCCATCTTCCCGGAAGTGCACAATCGTCGACGAAATCGTCCGCGGAGACTCCCCGCCATCCACAATCATCGAGATGCGGTCGTGCAACTGCTCCTGCACCTGCTCCGCCGTCGTGCATTCCGAGGACCCGCTCAGGTTCGCCGACGTCGCCGTAATGGGAATCTTTGCCGCCCGTACCACCGCCAACGGAATCTCGGCCGCCGGCACGCGCAGTGCAACATTTCCCGTGTTCGCCGTAACTTTCAGCGGCAGGTGCGACGCTGCCGGCACAATCATCGTCAAGGGCCCCGGCCAGAAGCGCCGCGCCAGCAAATGAAAATCGTCCGGCAAGGGACGCGCAAATTCCTCCGCCTGATCCACATTCTCAATCAGCAACGACAGCGGTTTGTGCCGCAACCGCGACTTGATCTCATACACCCGCTCCACTGCCCGCAAATTAAATGGATCCGCCGCCAGTCCATAGAACGTGTCGGTCGGCATACCCAGCACTTGTCCGGCCTGAATTTGTTCGGCGGCGTACTTGATCAGCGAAGCTTCTGGCGATACCGCATGAATTTTTAGGATTTCCGCGCGCACTCTGGTCCCTTCCGATTATCGGCAAAAATGGGGTAAAGATGAACTGGGAAACGATTGTTTGTATAAACACTGAAATGTACCATACATCCCATCGTCCAAACCAACGTTGAATCCAAGCGGTTGTCCCCTTGTGTCCGTCTTCGCAAACGTGGGTGACCTCCGTGTCCTTTGTGGTAAAAGGTCTTAATTGCTGCGAGCGAGTTCTTATGAGCCACAAGTTATGACCTCCGACCCAAAGCGGTCCCACAGCCGATCGCAACCAGACCGTCTGCGACCCGTCGCCGGACGCCACAACCAGCGCCTCAAAGAATTGCGCCAAGCCTTCGACCGCGCGGAACCTACATCCCACGGCGAATGCGCCATCGAAGGTGTGAAATTGATTGAAGAAGCCTTTCGCAGCGGACTTTCCCTTGAAACCGTCTTTTTCAGCGAAGCCGCTCGCCCCGTAGCGGAAAAGCTTTTGCCTCAGATCGCCGCGCGCACGGAAACCCTTGTTCTGCCGAACGCAGTCTTCAAGTCCATTGTCCCAAGCGACGTGCCGCAAGGCGTTGCCGCCCTCGTCAAGTTGCCAATTTATTCCGCGACCGAACTCCTCGATCGTTCCGCGACCGGCCCACTCCTGGTCGCCGCGGGACTGCAAGATCCCGGCAATCTGGGCACCATCCTCCGTTCCGCCGAGGCTTTCGGAGCCGCCGGAATTTTTCTCACCGAAGGCACCGTCAGCCTCTACAACTCAAAAGTTCTTCGCGGCTCGGCGGGCTCCATCTTTCGTCTGCCGTTTTTGCGAATTCCCTCCACCGATCTGATCCCGCAACTGAAAGCCCGCGGCATCCGCCTGCTGGCGACCTCTTCGCACCGTGGCACGCCCCTACCCCGAGTCACTTGGACCCTCCCGCTGACCATCTTCATCGGCAACGAAGGCGCTGGCCTCTCCCGCGACTTAATACGGCAAATGGACGATACTCTTGTCATCCCGCAATCCGACCGAGTCGAGTCCCTGAACGCCGGAATCGCCGCCAGCATCGTATTGTATGAATGTGCCCGAAACGCTAAATGATCTTGCACATCAGCAACTTGTAATTTCGTAATCTGAAACCATCGGAATCGCTTTCAGATTGCAAAATTACCCGATTGCAAAATTACAAAATTTCTTCGATGCTGGGTCGCCCAATGAACCTTTTTCAAGCCATCCCGCCGGAAGACGCTAGCCATCACAGCCCGCGCCCGCTCGCCGATCGCATGCGCCCGCGCACCCTCGACGAATTCGTCGGACAAGAACAATTAGTCGGACCCGGCAAGCCTCTCCGCGTCCAGATCGAACGCGACGATCCTACCTCGATGATCTTCTGGGGACCTCCCGGCACCGGAAAAACCACGCTCGCGAAGATCATCGCTGGAATTACCAAGGCTGATTTCATCGAGTTCTCCGCCGTCCTCGCCGGAATCAAAGAAATCAAGCAAGTCATGGCGGATGCCGACCGCGCCCGCCAGTACGGCACTCGCACCATCGTTTTCGTCGACGAAATTCATCGTTTCAACAAAGCCCAGCAGGACGCATTCCTTCCCCACGTCGAGAAAGGCAGCATCCGTCTGATCGGCGCGACCACCGAAAATCCTTCGTTCGAAATTAATGGCGCCTTGCTCTCCCGTTGCCGCGTCTACGTCCTGAAACCACTTACCGAAGATGAAATTGTCGAGATCCTCCGTCGCGCCCTCGCCGACACCGACCGCGGACTTGGCAATCTGCATCTCGAAGCCTCCGAAAATGCCCTTCGCAAAATCGCCGCCTACTCCAGCGGTGATGCCCGTAGCGCCTACAACGTCCTCGAAGTCGCTTCCTCGCTGGCCCAACAATCCGGCACAACGGCCCTCACCGAAGAAGCTATTCAGGAGGCTGTTCAGAAGCGCATCCTGCTCTATGACAAGAACGGAGAAGAGCACTACAACATCATTTCTGCCCTGCACAAATCCGTGCGCAACAGCGATCCCGACGCCGCTCTCTATTGGCTAGCCCGCATGTTAGAAGCCGGAGAAGACCCCCTCTACATCGCGCGCCGTGTCGTTCGCATGGCCGTCGAAGATATCGGACTCGCCGAGCCAAACGCTCTCGCCTTGTGCATGGCCGCCCGCGATGCCGTCGACTTCATCGGCATGCCCGAAGGCAATCTCGCGCTTGCCCAAGCCATCGTCTATCTTTCAATCGCGCCCAAGTCGAATGCCCTCTACACCGCGTATGGAGCGGTTCAACAGGACGTCGAACAGACCGCCGCCGAACCCGTCCCGCTGCAACTTCGCAACGCCCCCACGCGTCTGATGAAAGGTCTCGGCTACGGGAAGGATTATCAATACGCCCACGACACCGCAGACAAAGTTACGGACATGCAGTGCCTCCCCGACAGCCTGCGCGACCGCGTCTACTATCGCCCCACCAATGAAGGAGTAGAAAAGCGCATTGGCGAGCGCCTTGAAGAGATCAAACGAATCAAGCAGTCGTCCTCACCCGGCAGTCGCGAACTGTAGCAATAAAATTGTCATCCCGACCGAAGCGAAGCGAAATGGAGGGACCTTGCGTTTTCAGCACCCTCATTCACATAGTGCCAGCCCAATTTTCAGAGAATCCAACTCCTCTTCCGGGGAATCAAAAACATAAGCACCTCACCCTTACTGGAGGGTCTCCCTGTGGCCACAAGTCCATTTGCCGATGTCGGCATCTCCACTCCACCCCCCGCCGAGGTTACAGCGCTCAAACTCGCAGAACTCGTACGCCTGCAGAAATTCGCTCACCGCATCACCTCGACCCTCGATATCGAAGAACTCGTTCCCCGTATCGTGGATGAAGTTGCCGCTTCCCTCGGCTGCGTCGAAATCAACCTGTTCCTCCGTGATCCCGAGCATCCCGAACTCGTCCTCGCCGGAGTGCGCGGCTGCACCGTCCACGGCAAAGGCCATCGCATCAAACTCGGCGTAGGAATGGTCGGCCACGTTGCTGAGACCCGAAAGATGCACTACGCTCCCGACGTCACCAGCGACCCTTACTATCTTGCCTGCGAGGCCGACACCCGTTCCGAAGTTGCCATTCCTCTGCAACGCGACGGAGAACTGATCGGAGTTTTCACTGCCTCCCATTGCGAGGTCGACGCCTTCTGTTCCGATCAACTGCGCCTGCTGCAAGGCCTCTGCTCGCACGTGGCCGTCGCCGTTCACAACGCCCGCCGTTTCGGCGACGAACGCGCCCAGCGCCAGCGGATGACCCGCGAGGCCGAAGAAGCACACGCCATTCAACAAGCTCTTTTTCCGCGCAGTTCTCCTCTGATTCCCGGCTTCCGCGTCTCTGGACTGTCGATCGCCGCGGGTTCGGTAGGCGGCGATTGGTACGATTTCATCCCGCTCAGTGAAGGACGTTGGGGTCTGGTTCTAGCCGACGTCTCCGGAAAAGGCACCGCCGCCGCTCTTCTCATGTCTGCCACGCGCGGCATGTTGCGTTCGCTCGCGCAAACCGGCAACGGACCTGCAGAGGTTCTCACCCGCCTCAACAACATGATGATCGAAGACTTCCCGAGCGGTCGTTTCGTCACGATGGTCTACGCCGAGCTCGATCCGCAGCGTCGCACTCTACGCATCGCCAACGCCGGCCATCTCCCGCCGCTCCTCGTTGATCCCTCCGGTTATCGCTGGATCGATCACGAGTACGGCTTGCCCCTGGGCATTTCAGTCAGCAAATTTTCCGAGACGGAGATCTCGCTGCCGGAAAATTCGCGCATCGCGATTTACTCCGATGGCATTACGGAGGCAGAAGTCAACTCCGGCGAAGACTACGGGTCCGAGCGCCTGCTGAAACAAATGCAGTCTACGGAGATCACCGTCGATAGCCTGCTGGCCGACGTCAGCAGATTCACCGACGGAACTGGCCTTCGCGATGACGCAACCGTAATTCTGGTTAAGACGTGGAAGGCGCAATAATAGCAAAGAATGCAGCGAATGCGGAGTCAGGTTTTTTCTTCAACCAGGCTCGCGATCGAATGAAGTAGGCTCGAACATTCGTCGAAAGATGTTTTGCCCACTTCGGCCTATCCTCGCGGCGCTCGGAAGCAAAAAGCGCTAGGGCATAGCCATAGATCTCTTCGGGCAGGTATCCCAACTTACGCATGGACCATCCGGCCTGCCTCTCTACCTGGCATTGCTTGAACCGCGCTGCCGAGTTGGCGGTAAAAATACCCATACCCAAATAGACCGTTAATAAGTCGGTCATCGGCTCGTGATCCGGTGTCTCTCGATCCAACAAGCCACCGCCCAGAAGAATGACGTGCCCGAGTTCATGGGCCGCCGTCGCCACGAGAGAGAGCGGATCTTTAAGCAGGGTGCTCTTCAAGGTGACCACCATGGGAATTTCTTTGTCGGTTCTCGCTTCGCCGGCTTCTTTCATCGGCTGCACATAGAATCCAGCGGCGGACTTCGCTCTTGAACCGCTCCATGAGGGGAGAATTTCTCGCAGTTCTTCGGTCTCGTCTGGGAAAATCTCAAGTTCGATACCGCTACGGTCTATCTCCATGAAGCGACAAACTCGGCAGAATAGTTTTTCTGCCGCTGCCGGGCTCGCGTCATACGGGTCAGGAAAATACTCAGCGGAAGGTAGAACGACAGTGGCCTCTAACATTCGGCGGCGTCCAAGCATCGCATCCAACCGCTTAAAGCCTTCGTCCACCCAACAGCGATCTTCATCGCTGATCGGCAACCTTGGAGAGAAACCTAGCATTGGAATTTAGGGATTGCGGCGTCCCTGTCTTTCACTAACGCAGTCGAACGAAACGATCGCTTCCGGGCACTCCCGCCCTACCGAAACCTCGCTCGATGTTCCTTCAGAATGCACAGATCCATCACCACGAAAATCCCCGCCTGCCGCGCCTTCTTCGCCGCGCGCTCGTTCACTACACCCTCCTGCAGCCAGACCGCAGGAATCTTCAAATCGATCGTCTGCTCCACAATCTCATCCACGAATTCCGGCCGTCGAAACACATCGACCAAATCGACCTTCTCTCGCAGTGCAACCGGAATATCGAGCAACGATGGGTACGCCGTCTCCCCCAGCGCCTCTTTAATCTTTGGATTGACAGGAATAATCCGATATCCCGCGGCTTGCATGTACGCTGAGACCCCATGGCTCGGACGCATTGGACTTTGCGACAATCCCACCACCGCAATCGTCTTGACCCTCGCCAACAAATCGTAAATCGGATCAGTCTGGGTCAATTTATTTATCCAATCTTCAACATCCCGAACGAGCCGCGACGAACGACCAACGACGCACCAAAGCGAACGATGACAAGCAAACAGCCGAATTTCGCGCCTAGTCCTTCTTCTCCAACTTCTGCTTAAACATTCGCAACGCCAGTTTGCGAACTGTGTCCGAAACCTCTTTGTTCCCCGACAAATTTTTCAAGTCGTGAATCAGCAGGTTCTTCATCAGTCCCAACCCAAGGTCCAGAGGTGTGCGCGGATTAAACACCAGGTTCCGCATGATGCTGTAATTCTTCGCGTACTTCCGCCGCATCGGAATCGCCCGCAGTACCGCCTCCAGCACGTTTTTCTGCAGCGCAAATTTTTCCACTTCCCCATTCGAAACTTTCGGAGAGTCGAGCACCGCCAACGACACCAACTTCGTCGAGTCCCGAATCAGAATCGACCGTTCTTCTTTATTTCCCCGCATTGCCAGCGCGATTCTACCCGTAATGTTGAGCTTGGCAATCTTCTGCAGAGCGCTGTCTCGCCGGTCGGAAGGCCCACCCACCACCGGCCTCTTCTTCTCGAACGCCGCCTGTTCCGCAGCATTGGCTGCCACTTTGGTTTCCTCGGCTTTTCCCGCATCCGTCAGCGCCGCAGGTTCAATCCCAATCACCGCGGCTTCCTCGTGCGTCGCCGCAATCGGCACAAACGCCTTGTCCTTTTCCGCCGCCAACTCCGCCGCATTCTCTTCGAGAAATTTTACGATCGCTACTTCGACCACTTCATCAGGTGGCTCCGCACCGTCGGCATTCTCATCCGTTTCGAAAGCGCTCAACCTCTTTGACACCTCCGCCACTTCCGCCGGACGTAAGTTGGCATTCGACTGCAGTCCCTGCAGCAGCCGCTGCGAATTCGTGACTCGCTCGCTCGCTAGCAGAACCTCCACCACGTCGCGCGATCCAGACACCACGATCTTGTCCAATTGCTCTTCGCTTACGGACTTATTCTCCGCGAGTGCCGGCAAAAGACACGCCCTCAGATTTTCTGGCGAAACAAAGTATGCCAGCACTTCGGCGCTCGTCTGCGGATCTCCCGCCGCCGCCACGCTCGCCTTCTCATCCCAGCCCGCCAGTGTCAACCGCGCCCGTTCCGAAAACAGTTTGCTGTGCAGGGCGAGATGCACCAGAATCTCAATCATCTCGCCCGGCGGAACTGACAGCGCGCCCCGCGACGCCGATTGCATCAGGTTCGACGGAACCTGGGACTTCCGAATCATCTCGATCATGCTGGGCATGAGCTATCTCCCCCAACTCGCTACGGCCGTTTTCGTCTCGATCCCCTTCGCGGATTTCTTGGCCGCCTTCTTCGCCAACTTCGCAGACCCTCCCATGCCCTCGTCCACCAATCTCTCCAACTCTGCCACCGCCAGCGCCAACTCTCGTGAGTTCCGGTTCGGCGCTCGCCTTTGATATTCATCGCTCAGCGCGCGATAGTACCAGAGCGTTCCGTCACTTTTCCCCGAGAAACGCGCCCAGATCGCTTCTCCATCTTTCCGGTAATCCGCCAGAATTGTTCGCACGTTATGCAGTTTGTCGGACGCCGAAACCAGCCGCGTCTCCGCATCGGCGTGTTTTACCTCGCGCAGATAATCTTTTTTCCGTTCCACCCACTCCGCCTTCGGTTCGCCGAACGAATCCGTGCATCCCTCGACAATTTTCCCAACACGCGCCCCGAACAGTTTGCGGACCTCTCGCAACCTCGGCATCCCGCCACAGTCTTCCACCACGTCGTGAAGCAACGCCGCGATCGCCATGTCCTCATCCCCACCAGCTTCGAGAACCAGTGATGCGACCGCCATCAGATGCGAGAGATAAGGCACCACAGTCTGCTTCCGCGTCTGCCCCGCGTGCTTCTCCGCCGCGTAGCGGAAGGCGCGTTGCAAGCGCGGTCCCAGATGCGGCGGTCCCATAGAAAGTTTTTTCTTAGCTTTCATAAGCCGATGTCATCCTGAGCGCAGCCCAGCCATGCGAAGCGAATGGCCGGGCGAAGTCCAAGGCCCCCTACACCCTCCGACTCGTTCCTCCCACTCACGCCTTCTTCTCCCCACGCCGCATCCTCAAATAAGCCTGCATCAGCGGACGCAAATCCCCGTCCAGCACCCGGTCCACGTCTCCAATCTCCACTTTCGTCCGGTGATCCTTGATCATTCGGTACGGCTGCAGCACATACGATCGGATCTGCGATCCAAAATCGATATCCAACTTCGAATCCTCGATCTTCTTCGTGACCTCGCGTTTCTTCTCCAGTTCGAACTCGTAAATCTTCGACCGCAGCATGCTCATCGCCTTCTCTTTGTTCTTATGCTGCGATCGCTCGTTCTGGCAATTGGCCACAAGACCCGTCGGAATATGCGTGATTCGCACCGCCGAATCCGTCGTATTCACGTGTTGTCCGCCCTTTCCGCTCGAGCGGTAGGTATCAATGCGAATATCGTCAGGCTTGATATTGACCTCGATACTGTCGTCAATCTCAGGAGAGACATACACGCTCGCAAAAGAGGTATGCCGCCGTTTCGCTTGATCAAACGGAGAAATCCTCACCAACCGGTGCACTCCAATCTCGCTGGTCAAATATCCAAAGGCATACTGCCCAACCACAGAAAAAGTCGCCGACTTGATTCCCGCTTCTTCTCCGGGCTGATAGTCGTACATCTCCGTCTTAAATCCCTGCCGCTCCGCCCATCGCAAATACATCCGCAGCAGCATCTCCGCCCAATCCTGCGACTCGGTGCCGCCCGCCCCTGGATGAATCGTCATGATCGCGTTCAGCGCGTCGGTCTCTCCAGAAAGCAGCGTCTCGGTCTCGACCCGATCGACCAGTTCACGCAGCGATTCCAGATCCCGTTGCAAATCCGTGGACACGTCTTCGCCTTCGCCCGCCAGATCGAAATAAGCCGAGATATCGTCCGTCCGCCGCGCTAAATCGCCTTCGAGCGATAGAAGGCTCTCCAAACGCTTGCGCTCGCGCATCACTTGCTGAGATTTTTCAGGATTCGACCACAGATTCGGATCCGCCGCCTGCTTCTCTATTTCGGCAAACTGCTGGCGCAGCTTGTCGCCGTCAAAGATACTCCCGCAGGTCGTGGACCTTGGTCTTTAAAGAAGTGTATTGCTGTTCCAGTTCGTCCAACATAGCTTTTTGTTCCTGCCAGTAGTTTCTTCGCCCGGCGTTGGTCGCTCGCGGCGAGTCGTTCACACGTTCTTGCTAACAACTAACGAGCGACCGACCGACGACCATCGACTGACTACCACCGCGCCTACAGAAATTATCGCACATACAAATGCGAACCAATCCCCGTGCCGCGTGTAGAACGTGGTTCCCGCAGTCAACGCATAAGGCGCAATTAATGCTGTTCGAATCTTGCGCTCGTTCGACTCGACAATCCTTCCATAAGGATCAATCGACGCAGTCATTCCCGTATTCGTCGCCGAGAGCAGCCAGCGTTCATTCTCAATCGCCCGCATCCGCGTCTGCTGCAAATGTTGTTTCCAAGCCCCGCTGTCTCCATACCACCCATCATTCGAAATATTCACGAGGACCTGCGCCCCTTGTAGCGGCCCCTCACGCACCTCATCAGGAAAGATCGACTCGTAGCAGATAAACGTCCCCATCCGCTCCTCGCCCGCATCCAGCGGCGCATGCGACGCCCCATGCTGAAACTCTCCCACTTCTTTCGTCAGCCCCCCAGCAAACGCAAACAGCTTCGGAAATGGCAGGTATTCGCCAAACGGCACCAAGTGTACTTTGTCGTACCGTCCCACCCATGAACCCTGCGGACTCACCAGCGCAGCCGAATTAAAAATCTGCGCGTTTTCTCCGCCGTTCTGCATCGCAGGATTAATCCCGATCGATCCCGCCACCACCCAACTCCCCGACTGCCGGGCCAACTCACTCACCGCTCCCCGGAATAACGGATCGTTCGTATAGAACGGCGAAGGCGACTCCGGCCAGACAATAAAATCGAAATGCTCGCCCGCTTTCTCACCCGGTGGATGCAAACTTACCTTCGTCAAATCCCGCAGTGTTTCTTGAAAATATTCCTTCGTCCACCTCGCCCCATCAAGAATTGGAATGTTCGGCTGCACCAATAGCGCCGTGTGATCGGTCGCCATCGAGGCAGGCGTCAGCAGTTGCCCCGCCTGCAAGAACGCAGCCCCTCCAAAAGCCGCTGCCAGCAACCACTTCCGCCGTTCCTTCGGCGCATTTCTGGGAACGAGAAACGCTGCCGCGAAAACACTATTCACCAGCAAGATTTCGAACGACAACCCGTACACGCCGGTCAGCGTTGCGATACGCGTGAGCGCGAAGTTTCCCGTTTGCGCGTATCCGATTAATTCCCAAGGAAACGCCGTGATCCGCGTACGCGCCAACTCCACCGCGACCCAAAGAAATGGAGCCGCCGCCAGCGCTCGCCGCACCGCCGCTTCTGAATCGTCGGGCTTCGATTTCGCTCCAGCCACCCACGCCAGCAACAACCCGAACATTCCGTGATACAGCCCTACATACATGCAGAACAAAATCTGCGTCAGCACCGCGACCGGAACCGGCAGCCCACCGTAGCGGTGCATCGTGTCGTAAATCCAGTAGCAGGTTCCTGCAAACCACAAAATACCGCAGGCATATCCCAACACGAAACCTTGCAACGGTGTCGCTGGCTGTAGCCGTGCTGCCTCTCCAAGTTGCAGCTGCAGTTTTCCGGAAGCCACGCTCCGCGCCCGTAAGATCCCGACCAGCATCGGCGCAACTGCAATCCAGGCCAAACAATACAGCCCCGCTAGAGGAAAAATCACGACCTGCAGTGCCGCCGACAGCAGCACCAGCAACCAAGCTTTTCCGTGAATTTTCAGCACGCCTCAGAATAGCAAAGAGATAGGACCGACAACCTTGGCGAGATGATTTCGAGTATCGTTTTCGTTCGCATTACCTCGCTCGTAGCCCTCAATCGGCAAAATCTGCCGCCACATTCCGCTCCAATCAGATACCATAGTCCATCATGAGTTTGACCGTAGTCCTGATAAAAATTCTGGAGTATATGTTCGTTGTCGGCTGGGCTGGCTCCGTCCTTGTGCTGCTGATCACGGGCGTCGAAGATATCGGAACCCTATTAGACAGGAAGGACGAAATCAAGCACTAGAGCTCCTGCCGCATGTCGTCAACATCCAACGCACCTACAGGCAATAATCGCGTCCGCGTCGTCGTCGCGACGTCGGTCATGCTCACCTTTATTTCCTACTGGCGAGCCGCCGCCGTCATTCTTAACGATCTCGGTTCCTCCGCCTTTTATGCTGGCGGCATCGCCGAACAAGCCATTGGCAAGAGCGCCCCCTGGTTCATCCTCGGCGTCATGCTCTTCGCTTTCGCCGTCCGCGCGGTTTACGTCGAAAGCTGTTCAATGTTCGTACGCGGCGGCGTCTATCGCGTCGTCAAAGAAGCTCTCGGTGGCACGCTCGCCAAACTAAGCGTCTCCGCCCTGATGTTCGATTACATTCTCACCGGCCCTGTTTCCGGCGTTTCTGCAGGACAATACATTGCCGGCCTCATCAATGACACTCTGAGCATCGCCGACGCTCACGGCTGGATTCCCTCTGCCGTTCACCACCTCTTTCACGGCACTCCGCAAGTCGGCGTCAATGGAACCTCCGTCGTCTTCGCCATCGCTGTCACACTTTATTTCTGGTGGGAGAACATCAAGGGTATCGAGGAATCCAGCGAAAAAGCTCTTTGGGTCATGCAGATCACTACCGTCATGGTCGTGATGCTCCTCGGCTGGTCCGCTTTCACCTTGTATAAAGTCGGATTCCACCTGCCGCCCTTCCCGACCCGAGCCAACATCCACTACAGCTCCGAATCGCTTGGCTTCTGGAAACACAGCAATCTGCCCCACATGTTCGGCGTTCTGGGCCTGATCATTGGCTTTGGACACTCCGTCCTCGCTATGAGCGGCGAAGAATCCCTGGCCCAGGTCTATCGCGAACTGGCGCATCCCAAGCTCAAGAACCTGAAGCGGACCGCCATCGTCATAGGCGTCTACAGCTTCGTCTTTACCGGGCTCGTCTCGTTACTCGCCGTCATGCTTATCCCCGACGGCGTCCGCATGAAGGTCTATAGCGACAACCTCATCGCTGGACTGGCCATGAACATGGTTGGCCCTGAGGTTCTGCGCCTCGCCTTCCGTGCCTTCGTCGTCGTTGTCGGATTCCTGATTCTTTCCGGAGCCGTCAACACCGCCATCGTCGGCTCCAACGGAGTCCTCAACCGCGTCTCCGAAGACGGCGTCCTTGCCGATTGGTTTCGCCGTCCACATAAGCGCTTCGGCACCACCTACCGCATCATCAACCTCATCGTCGGACTCCAACTCTTCACCATCATCGTCAGTTGGGGCAACATCTATACTCTCGGTGAGGCTTACGCCTTCGGGGTCGTCTGGAGCTTCGTTTTCAAAACCATCTCCATGCTCGTCCTGCGCTACCGCTACAAAGGCGTGCGCGCCTGGAAAGTTCCGCCCAACCTCCACGTCTTCGGATTCGAGATTCCCATCGGACTAGCCTCCGTGGCCATGGTTCTGCTCTCCACAGCTATCGTCAATCTCTTCACTAAATCAGTAGCTACCGTGAGCGGCATCATTTTCTCGGTTGTCCTCTTTGTCATCTTCACCCTCTCCGAAAAAATCAACCGCCGCAAACACCTCGACAAGTCGGCTCAAATGAAGGAGCAGTTCCAGTTACAGCAAGCCGATACCGTCGAGCGTGAAACCGTCGGCATTCGCCCCGGAAACGTCCTCGTCCCCATCCGCGACTACAACACTCTGAATCACCTCAAGTGGGTGCTCGAGCGTACCGACACCAAAGAGCAGGACGTTGTCGTTATGACCGCGCGCATCAGCCAGTTCGGTACCGCCGCTTATGGGCTTTCCACCGAGCAGATCTTCAGCGACTATGAGCAGACCGTCTTCACCCGTGCCGTCTCTGTCGCCGAAAGCTTCGGCAAAAAAATCTCGCTGCTCCTCGTTCCCGCCCGCGATCCTTGGTCCGCCGTCGCTCAGACCGCTCACAACCTCGAGTCCTCTGGTGTCGTCGCCGGACTCTCGAGCAAAATGTCCGCCGCCGAACAAGCCTTCGTCCTGGGTAGCGCGTGGGAAGCTATTCCCGAACCCAAACAACAATTCATCCTCCAGATCGTTCAGCCGAACGGCAACGTCGATACCTTCCGCATCGGCCCTCACACCCCCACCATGAAGAACGAGGACGTCGTCCTCCTTCACCGCCTCTGGCTCAACGTCACCCGTGAACCCGGCTTAGAAAACGTCCACCACCACGACATCCTCACCCAAGCCCTGACCCGTTTCGCCCGCGACTATGGAGCTAACGATCACGAGACCATCGTCAAAGAGTTGCGCCGCCACGGCGGAGAAATCGATCCCAACCCCGTACGCCGCATCGCCGACCAGGTCCACACTGTCCAACCCACTCCGCGCCCCGAACGCGACGAAGATCCGACAATTCCAGTTCCCTAACCACCAGTTTTTGAAACCTCGAGTCTTCCGGCCCGCAAGCCAATGAGAAAATTTCCCAAAAAATCGCGTAGCCGGACGGCAAAGCCAGATCGCCCTTCAACCCGTCGCTTCTCCCCCAAAAAAGACGACCACCGCAAGCCGCGTTTCTCCCTGAACCTCTCCGTCCTCTACGAAGACGATGCTTTGATCATCATCGACAAGCCTTCGGGACTGCTTGCCGTCCCTATACCAGGCTCTCAAACTCCTTCCGCCTGGTCGCTCCTCGCTGAACGTCTTGAGAAGAAAAAACAGAAAGCTCTGATCGTCCATCGAATCGATCGCTTCTCTTCCGGCGCTCTTCTTTTTGCCAAAACAGCGACCGACCGCGCCGCGCTGGTCCGCCAGTTCCTCGATCACACACCCGAACGACACTACATTGCCGCTCTGCGCGGACGCGTTCAGCTCAAATCCGGAACGCTGGTGCATTATTTCCGCAAGGAAGGAATGTACCAGCAGTTGCGCTCCGCTAAAGATCCCGAAGCCACTCGCGCCGAACTGCGCTATTCGATCGACCGCCTCTTTTCGAACGCCACACTTGTAAAGATCGAACTCGTCACCGGATTACAAAATCAAATTCGCGCCCAATTCTCCGCCCTCGGCCATCCCGTCATCGGAGACCGGAAGTTCCATCCCGCCGAAGCCGCGGAAACCCGCATCGATCGCGTTGCCCTGCACGCCGCCCACCTCAAATTCACCCATCCCCGCACGAAAAAGACGGTTTCCGTCGACTGTAAACTCCCCCCCGATTTCAATCACCTGATTCGCGAATTATCCCGCC
Organism: uncultured Acidobacteriaceae bacterium; assembly: GCA_963846085.1. Lineage (GTDB taxonomy): Bacteria > Acidobacteriota > Terriglobia > Terriglobales > Acidobacteriaceae > Acidiflorens. The sequence continues at coordinate 55,148 of CAWJUN010000004.1, forward strand.
CACCCGCCGACAAATAGTCTGCCGGTTAGCCTCTGATTGTGGCCGTCTCCAAGTGTGGAGGCGGGCGCCTTGCCCGCCGAGAAGCAGACCTCCGTTACCGAACCTTGGGACTCTCCGCATCCGCCGCCTTCTCATCGTCTGCGTGAATCACCCCATCATCCTCCGCATAAAACGACCGGTGATCGCTATCCATTTTGGCCGGCGTCATAGTCAACACGAAACCATCATGGTGCGGCCGAAAACTCGCCGTGTAATCACCCCGTTGCGTCGTCTGCGACATCCGCTTTGTAAACGACCCCGTTCCCGCCAGTGCCGGCAACGATTCCGCGAACTTGTCATGCCGCTTCTTATAGGCATGCTGCGCCCGCAACACGGTCCGCATATAAGCAAGAGCCTGCGCTTCCGACTCCGAACGCGCCGGATCGCCCGCGAACTTTGGCTGGTATCCCCCTGCCGCTGGCTGCCCCTCTTGGCTCCAAGCCGCTCCCAGCGGTGCAATGCACACTAGTAGAATTCCCAAATAGAGCCGGAATGTTCGTTTCTCCCTCATGCCAAACCCCTCCTTTACCTCGCCCGATTGGGGTTACCCCCGTAATTTGTTTCGCTTAGCAATCGTTTCAATTCCTTCTCCCTTCAGGCAAGCTGTAACAGGAAGCAATCCTAACAGGGAAATCTTGATGAAAGCTGCCGTAGCCAGAAAGCCACTCATCCGTGTCGCCGTAGTGGAAAGTGATCCACTACGCTTTGTGGGATTCCGGGCCCTCTTTGATACCGAACCTGATCTCGAGCTTGTCTCGGCATCGCTCGCCGATCTCGGCCAGCTGCAAGCCATCGATCTCGTGCTGCTTGGCAATCGCGGCGGCCAGAACCTCTACGACATTATGGCCAGCATGAAAGCGATTCGTCCCGACCTCCGCATCATCGTGACTGGTTCCGGCATGGACGACGAGAGCGTTCTTAAAGCCATCGCCTCCGGCGCCAAAGGTTACGTCGACGAAGCCGCCTCCCCAGCCGAGTTCATCCAGGCTCTCCGTATCGTGCATCAAGGCTCCGTCTGGGCTCCGCGCCGCGTCCTGTCCACTTTCATCGAACGTGTCAGCACATCCCCTGGCCGCATCTTTCCCGCCGGTCGCATCACCTTTACCGACCGCGAAAAAGAAGTACTTGAGATGCTCGTTGCCGGACGTTCGAACAAAGAAATCGGCTCCGCTCTGGGCATCGAGGAGCGCACTGTTAAAGCGCACGTCGCCAAGCTCATGCGCAAAGTCGGAGTCCAAAACCGCATCGCCCTGTCAGTCCACGCGATTACGCATTCCCTGGTAACCGCTAAATAGCTCGAAAATTTGGTTTTTAATCTCGCAATCCCACGGCGTGGCCTCGGCCACGCCGTAATTGCGTCAGGGTAAATCCACTCGCCAATCCGCTCCGAACCACATGTTTCCGTTCATCGCCCGGCGAAGTGTTTTTCACTGAGAACTGGCAACTGAAAACTGACGACTTCTCCCAAGTTACCAACGTACAGTGACCCTCGTAATCTTGTCCCTTTTCCCGACCGACGGCATACTCGCTTCACCTACCACAGAACCTGGGAGACGGGGTTGAAAACGGAGATTAGGGTCGCCGCTTTCAGCCCCGCATTTTTTGGCCCTCCACTCCCTAAATCCCCAATCTAGCTCATCATTTGCCCATCCCAACCCTGACTCACCCTCGTCACTCCCCTGGTATCCCCCGCTTCCACCCTCGCATCGAATAGAATCATAAGTAACGAATTCCACAGTCCAATTTCCCAGTGAGGCACTGATGCGACGTCTTCTCGTTCTCTTGCTGCTCGCCTGTTTCCTGACCCCGATCCTTTCCGCCGACGAAAACTCCGATGTCACTAAGGCCTCCGGACGCATCGAAGCCGCCGGCACAGTTCTCGACGAAATCCAAGCTGCTCCCGACAATCGTATTCCCGAAGAAATTCTGGGCAACGCCGAGTGTGTCGCCGTCGTTCCCTCCCTGCTCAACGGAGGCTTCGTCTTCGGCGGCCGCTATGGCCGCGGCGTCGCGAGTTGCCGCACTCCTACGGGATGGAGCGCCCCCGCCTTCTTCACCATCGGTGGTGGCAGCTTCGGCCTCCAGATCGGCGGCCAGGCTAGCGACGTCATCATGCTGATCATGAACAAGGGTGGCATGGATAACCTGCTCTCCAGCAAATTCAAGCTGGGCGGCGATGCCAGCGCAGCCGCTGGTCCCGTAGGACGTCACGCAGCCGCTGACACGGACTGGAAGATGCGCGCGCAGGTTCTCACCTATTCCCGCTCCCGTGGCCTCTTTGCCGGACTCGAACTCTCTGGCGCCGTCATCAAGCAAGACAAAGACAGCACTCGCGACTTCTACGGTCGCATGGTCCCCTTCAAAACCTCGCTAACCGGAGCCGTCGAAGCCCCCAAAAATGCCTACCCATTCTTGAGCAGCCTGGCAAAATGGGCCCAGCAAGCCGCAAAATGAAGTACCCAGTCCTCAGTATTCAGGGCCCAGAGGCCGAGTTTCAAATAGGCCTCTGAGGACTGGGTACTGGCTACTGGCCACTTGGTACTGCCTTTTGCGCGAACGCCTCGAATACGCTCTACTCTGGCCTTGGATCAAACTCCTAGGCGTGCTCCCCCGCCCTCTGGCTCGCGCTATCGGCATCGCGCTCGGACTCACCGTGTACGCCGTCCACGGGCGCCTACGCCGCGTCGGTTTTCGCAACCTGACCATCGCCTTCCCGGAAATGTCGGAACCCGATCGCCGTCGCATCGTGCGCGGAGAATTCATCTCCCTTGGACGCCAGCTCTCCGAACTCTGTCTCTTTCCCCGCTACACCAAAGAAAATATCTCTCGCACCGTCGTCTACGAAGGCTTCGAGAATTTTGATCGCGCCTACGCGCGCGGCAAAGGCGTCCTTTTTCTCACCGGACACATTGGCGCATGGGAACTTTCCGCCTTCGCCCATTCCCTGCAAGGCCATCCGCTCTCCATCGTCATGCGCTCCCTCGACAATCCCTACGTCGACGCGCTAATCCAGCGCTATCGCACCATGCACGGCAATCGCACCGTCGACAAAGATGACTTCGTTCGCGGACTTCTCTCCGCCATGAAAGCCGGAGAAACCGTTGGCATCCTCATGGACACCAACATGACTCCGCCGCAGGGCGTCTTTGTCGACTTCTTCGGAATCCCCGCCTGCACCGCCAGCGGCCTCGCTCGTATCGCCCTCCGCACTGACGCTGCCGTCGTTCCCGGCTTCACCGTGTGGGACAAAACTCTTCGCAAATATGTTCTTCATTTCGAACCCGCCATCGAGTTAATTCGTACCGCCGACAACGAATCCGACATAATCGCCAACACCGCCAAATTCACCAACGTGCTCGAAAATGTAATCCGCCGCTACCCCGACCAATGGCTCTGGGTCCACCGCCGCTGGAAAACCAGACCCCCCGGCGAACCCTCGCTGTACTAGATTCTTGATTGTGCGGTGACGGGGCTCTGCCGGGTAAAGGTCGTCGGGACAGCCAGCCTCCATTCAAACCGAGTTCTGGGTACTGGGTACTGGCGACTCGGTAGTGATTACGCGACAATAGACACCCATGAGCCAAACCCTGCGCTCCCTCGCCGAAAAACTCGGCTGCCATCTTCTCGGAGACTCCTCTGTCACCGTCTCGCGTATCTCCAGCCTGCAATCCGCCACGCCCAACAGCCTCGTCTTCGTGGAAGACGCTCAGCACCTCGACGCCGCCCTTCACTCTCAAGCCGCCGCCATCATCGTCGGAGATTTCGCTGCCGCCAACTTCGACGCATCAGCCTCGAAGTCACTGTTGATCTCCTCGCATCCGCGCCTCACCTTCGCCCGTGCCGCCAAGTTCCTCAGCGGTCCCCAGAAAACTCACACGATCCATCCTTCCGCGGTGGTCGCGGAATCCGCCAAGATTGCCCATAGCGTATCCATCGGCCCCCGCGCTGTAATCGGAGAAAACGTAAGAATCGAAGATGAAACGACCGTTGGCGCTGGTGCCGTCCTCGGTGACAAGGTCACCATCGGATCTAGCTGCCGCATCGACGCCCACGTCACCATCTACTCCGGAGTCCATCTCGGCAATCGTGTCGTCATCCAAGCCGGAGCCGTCCTCGGCAGCGAAGGCTTCGGCTATGTCCGCGATCCTCAAACAGGTCGCTATGAGCAGTCTCCTCAAATCGGACGCCTCATCCTCGAAGACGACGTCGAAATCGGAGCCAACTCGACCATCGACCGCGGAGCCCTCGACGAAACTCGCATCCGCCAAGGCACGAAAATCGACAACCTTGTCCACATCGGCCACAACTGCCAACTCGGAGAAAACGTAATCATCGCGGCCCAAGCCGGCCTCTCCGGCAGCGTCACGATCGAAGACAACGTCGTCATGGGAGGACAAGTTGGCATTGGCGACCACGCTCGCGTCGAAGCCGGCACCATGATCGGAGGCCAGGGCGGCATCCTGCCCAAGAAAATTTTGCGCGGAAATGGCGTTGTCTTCTGGGGTACGCCTGCCAAACCAGTGCGGGAATATCTCAAGGAGTTGGCCTTCCTTGCGCGATCCGCTCGGAAAGGAAACTAACAGCGTGCGAAACCTGACTCTAGTATTGACCGTTCTACTGTTCTCCAGTTTTGCCGTGGCGCAGAGACATATTTCGTTTCCCGCTCCCGATGGCTATCGCCTTCGCGCCGATCTCTACGGAACGGGTTCACGCGGCGTCGTGCTAGCGCATGGCGGACGATTCACCATGGAGAGCTGGCACAAGCAAGCGCAAATCTTGGCGAAAGCGGGCTTCCGTGTGTTGGCACTCGATTTCCGCGGTTACGGCCAAACCCTCCCCGGAACTCAAACGGCCGACGATAAAAGTTACCCCGACGTTTTGACGGCAGTTCGCTACTTACACTCCGCTGGAGCGAAGTCCGTCTCCGTGATCGGAGCAAGCATGGGTGGCGATGCTGCCGCCGATGCGGCGGTTGCAGCACGCCCGGGAGAGATTGATCGAATCGTTTTCTTAGGCTCCGACGGAGGCAACACGCCTGAACGCTTGCCCAGCCGAAAACTTTTCATCGTCAGTCGCAATGACGCGAGCGCTGAAGGCCCGAGACTTCCCGGAATTTCCGAACACTACGGCCGAGCTCCCGAGCCCAAACAATTCGTAATTCTTGAAGGCTCAGCCCACGCCCAATTTATTTTTGATACCGATCAAGGCCCGCGCCTGATGCACGAGCTGCTTCGCTTCCTTTCAGAACCGTAGACTAACTGAGTCGGAAGCAGCCGAGTGGCGGCAATGAATCGTTGTCAGCGAGAATTAAGCTAGAAGCCAGAAGCTAATAGCAAAGAGCGCCTTCTCATGCCCATCGTAGTCATCGGCGGACACACTCGCAGCGTCGGCAAAACCAGCGTGGTAGCTGGTCTGATCGGCGCGCTGCGTGAGTTCCATTGGACCGCCTTGAAGATTACGCAATACGGACACGGCATTTGCTCAGCCAATGGAGAGGCCTGCGATTGCGTTACCGCCGATCATTCCCTGGCGGTGTCAGAAGAGAAAGATCGCTCCGGAGATTCTGACACATCGCGGTACCTGCTTGCCGGAGCCGAGCACTCCTGGTGGATCCGAACTCAACAAGGTCACCTGGCGGAAGCCATGCCCCGAGTCCGCAAAATTCTGTCCGGGACGCAAAACACTATCATCGAATCGAACAGCATCCTTCGTTTCCTGAAGCCAGATCTTTATCTGACCGTACTGGATCCCGCAACGGAAGACTTCAAAGCGTCCGCGCAAACTTTTCTGGATCGCGCCGACGCCATCCTTCTCCACTCCAACTCCGACTCCCAAAAATCGACCTGGAAGAACGTTTCTCTAAAGCCGGTTATCAACCGTCCCACCTTCCAAATCCAACCGCCGACCTACGTGACGCCCGAAGTAGCAGCTTTCGTTCGCGCCCACCTGCAAGCTCCCACCCAGACTTCGCTCGCGCAAGAAACCTCGAAGCAAAAGTAAGCAGATCCCCAAAGATTTTCTCGGCGTCCCTCGGCGTCTCGGCGGTGAAAAGACCTACGCGCCCGCCTTAATCTCCACCGCCTTATCATTCTCGAACGCAATCACCATCGCCTTGCCGCCGTTCGGATACTGTAGCGTCCGCGATCCATATTCCCCCGACCCCTGCGGCACGCCATATCCGATCGCAAAGCCCACCTGCAACTCACTCATTCCGTTCTGCACTTCGTGCGCATCAATCTTCTGCCAAACCTCTGCCGGCCAATACTTATAAAGTTCGTGCGGATCCTCGATAAAAAACACATCGTCCGCTCGCAGTTTGAAATCTCCGCCCTTGTCCGCCCCAATCGGCACCGCGTACGATTTTCCGTCCAGCGAAAACACGGCCAGCACCTGCTTCAGCCCCGGAGCCTCTGCAGCACTCTCCTCCACCACGTCCTGAATCGTCAATTTCTGCAACGGCTTCAGCGTCCCCGCATCGTGCCCGAAATCCGCTCGATGCCGCGCGACGTCATACGGAAAATAAGTCATCTGATACCCGTACTTCACCCAAACCGGCTGCGCCCCCAATTCCTTCGCCGACTTCAAATCGTAGGCATGAAACTTCTTCGGAGTAACGTAGTAGTCTGCCTTGAGCGCCGTCTCCACTTTAGGCTTCGACTCTTCCTTTAACGCCTCGTGCCGTTCATAAACGATGTACCCGGCCCGCGCTCCCGCCGCGACAATCGCCACCACCATGAAAGCCTGCAGCTTTTTCTGAACCTCCGGATCAAGCGCCATGATCTAAGACCTTTATCCCCTCTATTTTGTAAAGCCTAACATCTGTGGAGCGCCGGGCGTCCTCGCCCGGCCAAGGTCGAAGGATGGGGCCGGCCAGCGTGGGAACGAGCGACTCGCCCGTCCAGTCGGCTATAGAATAAGAGCTGGTGAAGTTGTTCTTTATCCAGTCCGCGCGCCAACAAAGGAATCTATGCCCATCGTTCAAGACGACGTTCTAAACGCGCTAAAGCAGTGCTACGACCCCGAAATCCCTGTCAACATTGTCGATCTCGGCCTTATCTACGACATCCGTTTCGACGATCTTCCCGAAGGCCAGCAAGACGTCACCGTCGACATGACCCTCACCGCTCCGGGATGTCCCGAACACGTCAACATCAGTGCTCAAGTCAAATCCCGCGTCGAGCAACTTCCCGGCGTCCGCAACGCCAACGTCAACGTTATCTGGGAACCTGCCTGGACCCCCGAACGCCTCAGCCCCGAAGCCCGCAAACAACTAGGCATCGAGTAACGTGTGGGGAAGGTCTCGCCCGTCCAGTCGAGCGAATTTCGGCAGTTCTTACCGGCCCAAGCGAACGACGAACGACCAGCGACGAACGACGCGCCTAATACTCCCCTAACTCCTCGAACGCCAGCGCCGCCCGCTTATCGGCCAACTGTTCAATCTTGCTCCCGATCTTAATCGCCAGATCGAGATACCGCGTTCCCTGCTGCACATACGACGGCAGTTCTTCCCGAATCTGCGCAAACCGCTCCGGATATTCCGACGCCAGCACCGCCAATCCCACGCTTCCGGCCAGTACTGCCGCCGGACGTCGTCCTTTCACCAGCAACAACATCGCCACTCCCGCCGAACCCGCCACTGCCGCTCGCTTCCAAGTATCCATGTCATCTCCTTACGTTACTTCTCGCACTGACTAAAAGCGTTGAACGCCCAACTTCAGCCACGCAATAATCCCGCCACAACAATCGGCCTTCAGCCCTGACGAACAGTTCCAGCCGGATTCTAAACCAATGCCGTATACTTCCGCCGACACTCCGAACCAATCCCGGGACCCCTCCTATGATGCGCTTTCGCCTTCTCCCGTTTTCGACCAGCCCGATCTGCCTGATTCTCTTCCCACTTCTCTGCCTCGTCACTGCCGCTCAGTCCAAGCCCCGCGCTCGCGATCTCGGCGTCCCCTTCGACGGCACTCCCGGCCCCTACAACGCCATAACCGACGTCCGTGGCGTCGAAGTCGGACACACCACCCTCATATCCGGTGCCGGCAAACTGAACGTCGGAGTCGGCCCCGTCCGCACCGGCGTCACCGCCATCCATCCTCGCGGCAAGAATGCCGACGACTCCGTCTTCGGAGCCTGGTTCACCCTCAACGGCAACGGCGAAATGACCGGCACCACATGGCTCGAAGACTCCGGATTCCTCAACGGCCCCATCCTGATCACTAACACCCACAGCGTCGGCGTCGTTCGCGACGCCGTCATCGCCTGGAAGGTCAAACGCGGCGAGCCCGACATGGAAGGCTACTGGTGGTCGCTCCCTGTCGTCGCCGAGACCTGGGACGGCTGGCTCAACGACATCAACGGATTCCACGTAAAACCCGAAGACGCCTTCCACGCCCTCGACGTCGCGCACGGCGGTCCAGTTGAAGAAGGCAACGTCGGCGGTGGCACCGGCATGATTTGCAACGAATTCAAGGGCGGAATCGGAACCTCCTCCCGCGTCCTCGATGCAAAAGAAGGTGGCTACACCGTCGGCGTCCTGGTCCAATGTAACTACGGACGCCGCGATCAGCTCCGCATTGCCGGCGTCCCCGTGGGCAAAGAAATCCGCGAGCATCCCGCTTACGAAGATGCGGAAAAGCAAGAAGAGCCAGTAGACACCGGCTCCATCATCATCGTCATCGCCACCGACGCCCCGCTCATTCCCACGCAACTCAAACGCCTGGCCCGCAAGGCCTCTCTCGGACTCGGCCGCGACGGCAGCTACTCCGGAGACGGTTCCGGCGACATCTTCGTTTCCTTTTCAACCGCCAATCCCCAGGCCGCCTCCTCCAAGGGTGTTCGCGACCTGAAAATGCTGCCGAACGACAATCTCGATCCCCTGTTTCTCGCCACCGTCCAAGCAACCGAAGAAGCCGTCGTCAACGCCATGGTAGCCGCCGAAACCATGACCGGCATCGACAACCACACCGCCATCGCTCTCCCCCACGACCGCCTCCGCGAAGTCCTAAAAAAATACAACCGCCTGGCGAAATAGGTTTTTGCTTTTATCGTGTGGGGACGGGCGTCTCGTGAGCCTGCCCTGAGCGACGTCGAAGGGTCCAAGCCGAGCGCAGCTCGGCCCCTATCGGTAGCCACCACAGCGGACGATAAGGTCACATCCCATCGTTACTTTCGCTGCCTCACCAACGCGTCTGGCGAACATCCCTGGAAAGACTAGACTCAAGTCAGTGAAAGCCTATCGCATCGAACGCATCAAGAGCGGCATGAGATTCGTCTGTACCCACTGCCCTCACAGCGTCAGCACCCTCGATTTCGACACCAAAGCCGGCAACCTCCGCACCCAAGCCGCATCCGCAATGAACGAACACGCCACCAAAGCTCACCACGAACCCATGGTGATTTCCCCTTCCGACGGCATGCAACGCGCCTGGCGCTAGCCAAACGCCCAACTACCTCGTCCGATTTTCCGCTACCATAGCTTTCTTGCAACCGAGGGGACAAGTTCGTGTGGCGCGAGCTCGTGTGGGGACGAGCGAAACTTCATGATCGAGCACTTCAATTTCCCCGACCTCCGCACCCTCTTCGCCAAAGCCAACGAAGAAAAGTCCGGGGACCACCTCGCCGGCCTCGCCGCCCGTTCCGACCGCGAGCGCGTTGCCGCCAAACGCAAGCTCGCCGACCTGCCGCTACAAGAAATCGTTGACCGCCCCCTCATCGACCCCGATGACGACGATGTCACCCGCCTCATCCTCGAGACTTACGACCGAAAAGCCTTCCACTCCATCGCCAGCATGACTGTCGGTGAATTTCGCGAATTTCTCCTCGACGACTCGACCACCGAGGGCCAGCTCCGGCCGATTCAAAACGCGCTCATCCCCGAAATTGCCGCCGCCGTTGCCAAGCTCATGAGCAACAAAGACCTCGTCCTTGCCGCGGCCAGAATTAGAAACGTCACCCGCTGCCGCAACACCATGGGAGAACGCGGTGTCCTCGGCATCCGTGCCCAACCCAACCATCCCGCCGACGACATCGGAGGAATTCTCCTCTCCGCCTTCGAAGGTCTCCTCTACGGCTGCGGAGATGCCGTCATCGGTGTCAATCCCGCCACCGACTCTGTCGAAACCGTGAGCGCCGTCCTCTACGCCTTGCAGCGCCTGATCGATGCCTACGAGATTCCCACCCAAACCTGCGTCCTCGCCCACATCACCACGCAACTCGCCGCCCTCGATCACGGAGCCCCCGTCGACCTTCTCTTCCAATCCGTCGCCGGAACCGAAGCCGCCAACCGCAGCTTCGGGATCACTCTTCCCCTCCTCCGCGAAGGCCATGACAAGACTCGCGCTCACCATCGTCAGCGCAACACCTCGTGGGTTGGAGACAATGCCATGTACTTCGAAACCGGCCAGGGCAGTGCACTCTCAGCCGAAGCCCATCACGGCGTCGACCAGCTCACCCTCGAAGCCCGTGCCTACGGAGTAGCTCGCACCTTCCAGCCCTTTCTCGTGAATAGCGTCGTCGGCTTCATCGGCCCCGAATATCTCTATGACGAACGCCAGATCATTCGCGCCGGATTAGAAGACCACTTCATGGGTAAGTTACTCGGCCTACCCATGGGATGCGACGTCTGCTACACCAACCACGCCGCCGCCGACCAAAACTCCGCCGATAACTTGTTGTTACTCCTATCTGCCGCCGGATGTAACTACTTCATGGGCGTCCCCTGCTCGGACGATGTGATGCTGAACTACCAATCCACGAGCTACCACGACGCCCTAGCCGCCCGACGCCTCTTTAACCTGCATCCCGCGCCAGAATTTCTCGCCTGGCTGCAGAAAATGAACATCTACGAAGGCTCCGAACCCAATCCTCTGGACGCCCCCGCCCGAAGCCAACTCATGCAAGGATTAGAATCATCTCTCGGAAATGTCCTCTAATCCATGATCACGATGTCCTCCGCAAGGTGCTATATAACCATCGAATCCCATGCTATAACACCTCGGATGCCGGAAGATCGCCAACTCGTCGCTCCCGACCTCCTCGAGATCATAAATAAGGTCCGCGCCCAAACCCCCGCCCGCCTACTCCAGGGTAGAAGCGGAGCAGCCTACCGGACGAACACTCAACTCGACCTCCGCGAATCCCATGCCGCCGCTCGCGATGCGGTCCGCACCGAACTCAATCTCCTCTCCGACCTTGGCGCAGACCTCATCCGCAGCTGGAACCTCTTCGAAGTCACGACCGAAGCAACCAGCAAAGATCAGTACCTGCTCCGCCCTGACCTAGGGCGTCGCCTAAGTGAGCCGTCCCGCATAAAAATAAAGAGTGATTGCACTACAGGAAGCGACTTGCAGTTCGTGATCGGAGACGGTCTCTCCGTCACCGCAGTCGCAAGCCAGGTTCCAACTCTTCTGCCGCTTATTTATGAAGAGGCAAAAGCGCGCACCTGGACCATCGGCCAAAGCTTCGCGGTTCGCTACTGTCGGGTAGGAATCCTGAACGAAATCGGCGACTTGCTCCGCCCGAAAGTCGCTATCTTACTCATCGGAGAACGTCCCGGCCTGGCCACCGCCGAAAGCCTCTCCGCCTACATGGCCTACCAGCCCAACCAATCGCACACCGACGCCAACCGCAACCTCATCTCGAATATCCACAAGCGGGGAGTGCCCTCGGAAGAAGCAGCGGAGCGAATTCTGAATCTCGCCGCGACCATGATGAAGACAAAAAACAGTGGCTCTCAACTCCGAGAAGATCTCTTGCCCGCCTTACGCCAAGAGCTCACCTAACAACTCTATGTGAACCGAGAACTGACCACTGAAAACTCACTACTGACAACCAGCAAGCCCTACCCCACCACAGCTCGATCCGTAATCTCCAACCCCTTATCGATGATCGCAAACGCCTCGCGCAACTGCCCCTCATTAATGCACAGCGGAGGATTCGTATAAAAGCTGTTCCACCGCACAATCGTATACAGCCCGTTCTCGCGGAAGAATTTTCCCAGCGCACCCATCTCCTCCGAAGTCCCGTTGAACGGCGCCATAGGCTGCCGCGTCTTTCGATCTCGAATCAACTCCACAATCCCAAATAGCCCTATGGACCGCACCGCGCCCACCGATGGATGTTTCGCCCGCAACTCTGCGCTCAGCGTCTTCATCACCGCGCCCATCTTGCGCGCATTGTCGATCAGATTGTCATCTTCATAAACCTTGATCGTAGCCAGCGCCGTAGCGCAGCCCATCGGATGACTATTGTAAGTAAGTCCTCCATAGAACACCTTATCGTCAAAATGTTTCGCGATATGTCGCCGCATGCCCACCGCGCCCAACGGGATATAGCTCGCCGTAAGTCCCTTCGCCATACAAATCAGGTCTGGCACCACCTTCCAGTGATCAATCGCAAACCACTCGCCAGTCCGTCCGAACCCAGCCATCACCTCATCCGCGATCATCAGAATCCCATACTTATCGCAAAGCTTTCGAACCCCCTGCATATACCCATCGGGAGGAACAAGGATTCCATTCGTTCCAACCACCGTCTCCAAAATAAATGCGGCAATGGTGTGCGGACCTTCCAGCTGAATAATTTCCTCAATCATAGCCAGCGAACTTTCCGCCGACTCCCAACCGCGTTCGATCCCGTGATAAGGATCCAGCACTCGTACCACCCCTGGAATTCCAGGCTCCGCTGCCCATCTCCGAGGATCGCCCGTCAAGCTAATCGCCCCAGCAGTCGCCCCGTGATACGACCGGTACCGTGCCATGATCTTGTGCCGCCCGGTAAAGAAACGCGCAATTTTGATTGCGTTCTCGTTCGCCTCGGCCCCGCCATTCGTAAAGAAAAATGTGTCAATGTCGCCCGGGGTAATCTCCGCGAGCTTTGCTCCCAGGCGCGCCCGCGGCTCTGTCGCCATAAACGGATTGGCATACGCCAGCGTTGACGCCTGCTCCGTGATCGCCCGGATCACCCGCTCATCGCCATGGCCGATGTTCACCGACATCAACTGGCTGTTGAAGTCGATGAAGCGCTTCCCTTCCGGAGTCCAGAAATAAATTCCCTTCGCCCGCGCGATCGGAATCGGATCAACCTTCGATTGCGCCGACCATTCGAACAAAGTGTGTCTCTTAGTAAGATCGACGATTTCTTGCCCTGTCATAGTCGGGTTATCGGTAGCAATAGCCATTGGTCAGAACTCCTAATCTCTTCCTTCGTGAACCTTAGTGCCCTTAGTGGTTGGCGGTGTTTCTTCCTGCAAAACAATTCTATCCGCCCTCAAAACTTCCGCGAATGCTCTTTGGCCCAACGCTCGACCACGATCTTCTTCTCGGTATAAAACTCAATCGCATCGCGCCCCTGCGCATGCATGATCCCAAAGAAGCTGTCCTTCCAGCCGCTAAACGGAAAGTAAGCCATCGGCGCCGCGACGCCTATATTAATCCCAATATTGCCTGCCGGCGTCTCATGCCGGAACCGCCGTGCCGCCGACCCGCTCGACGTAAATAGCGATGCCTGATTCCCATAAGGACTCCGCGCCACGATATCCATAGCCTGATCCATGTCACTGGCGTGCACCAGGCTCAACACCGGACCAAATATCTCTGTGTTCGTGAGTTCGCTCGTCGACGGAACGTCGTCTAGCACCGTAGGCTTAACGAAATTTCCCACGTCGTGCTTCGCCACCGTAGGATTCCGTCCATCAATTACGACCTTCGCACCGTCCCGTGCGCCCACCCCAATCAGGTTCTGCACCCGCTCCTTGCTCTGCCGTGTAATCACCGGACCCATCTGCACACCTTCATCCAGTCCATTTCCCACACGTAGGTTCGCCGCCGATTCCGTAATCGAAGCGCGAAAAGTTTTCTGCGCCTCGCCCACCGTCACCGCAACCGAAACCGCGAGGCACCGCTGTCCCGCGCACCCGAACGCGCTGTCCGAAATAATCTGCGTCGCCATCTGCATATCAGCGTCTGGCAATACAATGACGTAGTTCTTCGCCCCGCCCTGGCACTGCGCCCGCTTCCCGTTCGCTCCTGCTCGCGCGTAAATATATCGCGCCACAGGAGTCGATCCCACAAAGCTGATCGCCCGAACCGCCGGATGATCGATCAGCGTATCGACCGCGACCTTCCCGCCGTTCACCAGATTTACAACGCCTTTCGGGATTCCCGTCTTCTCTAGCAACTCAAACGCCAGCTTCATCGTCAGCGGCACACGCTCCGATGGCTTCACGATCAGCGTGTTCCCGCACGCAATTGCATATGGCAGAAACCAAAAGGGAATCATCCCAGGAAAATTAAACGGTGTAATTGCCGCCACCACTCCCAGCGGTTGCCGAATCATCGTCTCGTCAATTCCCCGCGCCACGTCCTCCAGGTTGTACCCCTGCATCATCGTCGGAATGCCGCACGCAACCTCGACATTCTCGATCGCGCGCCGCATCTCCGCCTTCGCTTCCGTGAATGTCTTCCCATTTTCTTGCGTGATGATGCGCCCGAAATCGTCGAGATGCTCTTCCAGCAGCATCTTCAACTTGAACAACGGCTGTATGCGATCTTCGGCAGGAGTCCTCCTCCAGTCCGGATATGCGGCCTGTGCGGCCTCAATTGCCCGCGTAACTTCAGCGGCCTCCGCAACCGGAGTATGCCCCAGAATCTCGCCCGTCGCGGGATTCACAACGTCGAGCCATTCCGACGCTTGCGACTCGACCCACGAGCCATTAATAAATTGAGGAATTCTAGTGATGGGAGGAGCAGCTACATTCATATCGAGTCCTTTCAAGGCGAGCAGCTAAGCGGTTAGTATAGACGAGGGGAGCAGCGCCTATTGCAGCTCCGCCGCCAAGACACCTTTTCTCTCAGCTACGGTCGCCAGCGCGCTTTCCAGCACGTCCATCGCTTCATCCATCTCGCCGTCAGTGATGACGAGCGGCATAAGCAGTCGAATCACGTTACTGTACGACCCTGCCGTGATCGTCACCAGGCCATGCTCGTAACAATATTGTGACACCTGTTTGGTCTCTTCGTCAGCCGGTTCTCGCGTCGCTTTCGACCGTACCAGCTCCAACGCCTGCATCGCGCCCAGCCCACGGACGTCTCCGACCAGTTCCCACTTCGCCTGCCACTTCAGAGCCCGCTTGCGGAAGCGCTCGCCCAGCACGTTCGCACGCGCACAAAGATTTTCTCTTTCGATTGTCTCCAGCACCGCCAGTGCCGCCTCGCACGCCACCGGATTCCCCGCAAAGGTTCCCCCCAGCTGTCCTGCCCCTGGAGCGTCCATGATCTCGGCGCGTCCGGTCACCGCCGCCAAGGGAAATCCTCCGCCCAGCGACTTCGCCATCGTGACCAGATCTGGATCGAGTCCTAACCGCTCGCACGCAAACATCGCCCCAGTCCGGGCGAATCCTGTTTGCACCTCGTCGGCAATCAACAAGATCTCATGCCGATCGCAAATCGCCCGCAGTGTCGGGTAAAACTCCGCAGGCGGAGTAACAAATCCTCCTTCGCCCAAAACCGGCTCCACAATCACCGCCGCTACCGATTCCGCTGCCACCACACGCTTGAAAGTATCTTCAATATGGCGCGCACAGTGAACTTCGCACGTCGGGTAACTCAGCGAATAAGAGCAGCGATAACAGTAAGCGTATGGAACGCGATACACCTCGCTTGGAAACGGCTCAAACCCTGCCTTATAAGGATGCGCCTTGCTGGTGGCAGCCATCGCCATATAAGTCCGGCCATGAAACGCATCTTCAAAGCAAATTACCGCCTGCCTCTTCGTATAACTGCGCGCAATCTTGATCGCATTCTCCGCTGCCTCTGCGCCCGTATTCACGAGGATGGTTTTCTTCGGACCCCTCCCCGGTGCAAGCGAATTCAGCTTTTCGCAAACCGCGATGTAGCTTTCGTACGGCAGTACGTTAAAACTCGTATGCAGGAACCGATCCAGTTGCCGTCGCACCGCATCAATAACCGCCGGAGCGCGATGCCCCGTGTTAAGGCAGCCGATCCCTCCCGCAAAATCGATCAGTCGATTGCCATCCACATCCTCGACAACCGCCCCCTCTGCCCGCTCAATAAAAACAGGCGTGGCATGAAACGCCGCCTGCACCACCGCCGCATTCCGTCGCTTCATCAACGCTAGGGACCGCGGCCCTGGAATTGATGTACGTAATTGAATCGTAGACATAAATTCTTTCACCAGCCGATCAATTTGGTGATCGGTACCAGCTAACTACCATCGTCTCCGGCCGTTTTCGCGAGCGACCACCGACGATCGACTAACGACCTTCCTCAGTACCACCCGATCGGAGCCTCATTCAGATTGATATAAACCTGTTTCGTTTCCAGATATTCTTCAATTCCCCACGGCCCCAACTCCCGTCCAAACCCCGACTGCTTATAACCGCCCCACGGAGCCTCAACGTACGTCGGCTGCATATGATTCACCCAAACAATCCCTACCCGCAGCGCCTTCACCGCTCGCATCGCCTTGAAGATATCGCGCGTCCATACCGCCGCTGCCAAACCATAAGGAGAATCATTGGCTATCTTCAACGCATCCTTTTCATCTTCAAAAGGAATCACCGTCGCGACCGGCCCGAAAATCTCTTCCCGCGCAATACGGGCACTGTTATCGACATCGTAAAAGATCGTCGGCTGCACATAATACCCTTTGGCAAACTTATCGACTCGCCCTCCACCCGAAGCCAACTTCGCCTCCTTCTTGCCAATTTCGAGATACGAGACAACACGGTCATACTGATCCTTCGAAACGAGCGCCCCCATCTTCGTCTCGCGCTCCATCGGAGGACCGACCCTGATCGTCTTCGCCTTCTCCGCCATCGCCTCGACGAACTTCTTATAAATCGACTTCTGCACCAGAACCCGGCTACCCGCCGAACAGACCTCGCCTTGATTGATGAACACCCCAAACAGTGCACCATCGATTGCCGCTTCAAAATCAGCGTCCGCAAAAAATATATTTGGCGACTTGCCGCCCAGTTCCAGCGTCACTCGCTTCACTGTGTCCGCCGCTTCCTTCACAATGATCTTCCCCACCGCCGCCGACCCCGTAAAAGCAATCTTGTTGACATCGGGATGTTTCACCAGCGGCGATCCGCAGCTTTCGCCAAACCCGGTAATCACATTGACCACGCCCTTTGGCAACCCCACCTCGTCAAACCATTTCGCCAGCTCAAGCGCCGTCAGCGGTGTCTGTTCCGCTGGTTTCAGAACGCATGTACAACCTGCAGCCAGCGCCGGAGCCAGTTTCCACGCCGCCATCGTCAGCGGATAATTCCACGGAACAATTTGCCCCGCCACCCCCATGGGCTCCTTCAGCGACAGACTCATCGCGTTATCTGGCACAGGATTCACATAGCCCACAACTTTCGTAGCGAGCCCGCCGTAATATTCAAAGCAAGTCGCCACGTCGTTGATATCGAATTCCGCTTCAACAATCGGCTTCCCTGAGTTCCGGCATTCCAACTCGGCCAGCATCGGCAAATTCTGCCGAACTTTTTCAGCCAACCGAAAGAGCACGCGTCCGCGCTCCTGCGCCGTGGTCGTCGCCCACGGTCCTTCTTCAAACGCTGCCTTGGCCGCCTCAACCGCCCGATTCACATCTTCCGCGCCAGCATCCGGCACACGAGCGATCACCTCTTCCGTTGACGGATCGTAAACCGGAAACGTCTTGGCCGACTTACTCGGAACCCACTCCCCGCCAATCAACATCTCGTACGTCTTAACATCCGTACTAACTCCACCCGCCATAACTCCTCCACCAACTCTAATATCGTGTGGGGACGGCGACCCGCCCGTCCAGCCAAACTCTGCACCTTGCGAGGCATTCACGCTGGACTGCCAACCGAAACCAAAACCCACCTACACAGGCTTCACTCCCAGCTGCGGCACCTTCAGCCTTCCATACACAAAAAAGAAGAACGCCGCCAACACCAGGAAGAACATTGTGAACCCAAACATCTTCGCCTCGTATCGCCAGACCGAAGTAATCTGCTTCGCCGGAAAAAACGCCAGCACGATCCCCAGCGCCGTAGTCACCAGGCCGCAAAACCCGGCGCCGATCAGCGTACTGCGGCCATATCGCGCACCTGCGAGATCTCCCGTAAAACCAAACTTCAGCAACGCCGCAAAAACATAGAGGAACGGCACCAATTGCAGCACCACGGCCAGCGACAGCATCGTCTGGAATGCCTCCTGCACCCCGCCCGACGCATAGAAATTGATGACGATCAACACCAGCGATACCACGGCCTGCACAATTAACGCCGCATACGGTGTCCTATATTTCGGATGCACCTTGCCCAGCCACGCCGGCATATACGAGTCCAACCCCGCAACAAACGGAATCCGCGCCGATCCGCCCATCCATGCCGACCCAATCCCGGCAATCGACAAACTCAACATCAATGCAAACGGAGTAATGACCCAAGCCACGCCGACTTTTCCGGCCATGTGGCTCACCGCCTGCACGATCCCCTGTAAGACACTAATTTCATTCTTACCCACCGACACTAACAACGTCAGTGTCGCTCCTATATAAAGCAATCCAGAAAGGACGCCGCCCCACGCCACAGCGCCCGGCAAGGTCTTTTGTGGATCCCGAATCTCGTCGCCCATTACCGACGCTAACTCAAGCCCCACCAACCCAAAGCAAATTACGCCAAACGAATTGAGAACAAATCGCGGGTCCGCCGGAATTTTAAAATCCGCACCCGTCACCGTCGTGCCAAACCGCGACCATACCGTGATTCCAAGTCCAATCAAAACCGCCGCTGCCACAAACGTTCCGATCGCACCAAGGTTATTCAGCCACTTCCCGACGCCCAGTCCCACGATATTGACCACCGTCAGCAGCACAAGCAGTCCCAGCGATGCCGCCATGGCAAAGTTTTTGTTGTCTGCCAGCCCCGCATGTCCCGGACCCATCGCAAACACAGTGACTCCCACGAAATACAACATCACTGTCGGAACATACAGCATGTTATTCGTCCAGTAACACCAGCCCGAGAGAAATCCGTGAAAGTCTCCAAACACTTCCTTCGCCCAGAGATACACTCCGCCCTCGCCTGGATAGCGATGTGCCAGCTCGATCACCGCAATGCCCTGCGGAAAGAAAAACAGTAGTAGCGAGATGAGCCAGAGCCAGACCGTCACCCCGCCATTCGCGGCGATGCTCGGGACCACATTGAGATTGAAAACCGCCACCACAAACAGCAATACCAGATCGAAGCGCCCCAGTACACGCTTCAAGTCCGGATGATTGGGTTCAGATTTCATCGTTAGAGGTCATCAGGGTGACCGGTCGAACGCACCATCAGGCCCGGGTTTTACTGACCCGATAGCCCGATGATCCGCTCACCCGATCTGATTTAGTGTGCCGCCACAGCTCCTAGCCGTTCATGCTGTGCTGTAGCCAGCGACTCAGCGATATCCGAGAACGCGGCGAGATGCTGATCGATATCCGCATCAGTGTGCTGCACAGAAATCGTCCACTGCTCGTCCCACCAGTAGGGTTGGCACATCACACCGCGATTGACCATGCCAAACCAGTAGTGCCGCCACAAGTCGACATCAATCGCAAGCCAGTCACGGTAGTTCCGAATTTCCTTCGGATACAGCATCAATGCGCCGTTCGCTCCCGCAGCCGCGATGTACCCTTGCAAGCCCGCCTTTGCCAACGTTCGCCGGTAACCGTCAACTAACTTGTCGCTCAGCTTCGCGATCTTCGTATAGTTTTCTCGTGTTAGTACTTCGCGGAAAGTCGCAATACCGGCCGCCATCGAAATCGGATTCGTATTGTAAGTCCCACCATGAAACACTTTATGATCCGCAATCAACTGCATCACTCGCTTATGCGCGCCAAAAGCCGCCAGCGGAAACCCTCCACCAATCGACTTGGCGAGGCAAATCATATCGGGATGCACCCCAAAATACTCCGACGCCCCGCCCCACGAAAGTTTCGCGCCTGTCTTCACTTCATCAAAGATCAGCAGCGCCCCATACTTATCGCAAAGCTCGCGCAGCCCCTCTAGAAACCCTTTCTGCGGCATGCACAGTCCGACATTCATCATGATCGGCTCAAGAATAATCGCCGCCACTTCATTCGGATTCTCCTTGAACCGCCGCTCCACCGTCTCCAGATCGTTAAAAGTGGAAATCAGAACATTGCCGATACTCGCCTTCGGCACGCCCGCTCCGCCCGAGACCGGCTTCGGATTCTTGATATCTCCAAAATCATCCGCCGGAGGATGCGGCTTCACGCTCACCAGCGCGGCATCGTGCAGCCCGTGATATCCGCCCTCAAACTTGATAATCTTGTCGCGCCCAGTCGCCGCGCGCGCCAGCCGGATCGTATGCATCGTCGCTTCCGTCCCGCTGTTTCCAAAGCGGCACATCTCCACCGGAAAGCGCGTGCAGATCTCTTCCGCCAGTTCCCATTCCATGTTGTGCGGCATTCCATAAGCGGTTCCCTTGTGCAACCTCCCTTCTACCGCTTTAATCACCGCGGGATGCGAATGCCCCGCCATCAGCGTGCCAAAACAAAGGTTATGATCCAGATATTCATTACCATCTAGATCGCGAAACTTGCTTCCCGACGCCTCCGAAACAAAAATCGGATACGGATCATAAGCGCGGTAATTGCTGGCCACGCCTAACGGCAGCCGCTTCAAATTCTTCTTATGCGCTTCGGCGGACTTCGGAGTACGGCGCTCGAACGTATCGAGCTCTTTTTGCAATGCGGGGTACATCATGATCTCCAGAGATGGCTCAGGCCAGATCTGCTGTAAAAGATCGGCCATTAGATTGGCCGAGCGGCCGAAACCGCTCGGGGAACGTACACAACTATTCTAGCCCATCAACCTCCGTCTGAGACTAGAAGTAATACTTCAAGGCAAACTGCGCCAAACGTGGATCCTTCACTTGCGTGACTTGTCCAAATTGAGAGCCGTCCGTGCTGTTCCCATCCGGATTGTAAAACTGCGTATGGTTAAACACGTTGAATATCTCTCCGCGGAATTCGAAGTGAGTATGTTCAGAAACCGGAATGTTCTTAATGACCGAAACATCCGTCTCGCTGATCCCCGGCCCGCAACAGATCGTGCGAGGAGCAGTCCCCACCCGGCCGAACACATTGTTTTCTGTGAAGATCGAACTGTTATTGAAGTAATAATTACCGTTGCTTTGGGGGCGCTGCCAGGTAAACGGCGCGATTTGATCGGGTTCTCCCGGATATTCGAAATCCGCGCTATTCATCAGTTCGTTATCACTAGACGAGGTTATCCGGATCGGGAATCCCGTCTGGTAAGTCGTAATCCCCGAAACCGCCCATCCATCGAGAAGTTTCCCCTTCGCGCCATTAAATTTTCGCGCCGGTATGTCCCAGTAATAACTCACAACAACACGGTTCCGTGCGTCGAACAGCGAGGGCGCATAGTTCCTCGCCCCCGGCAGCGGATCTAAAATCCCTTCAAAGCTCGAAGCCTCATCAATCGACTTACTCCAGGTATAGGCAGCTGTAAATTGTAACCCTCGCGCGAAGCGCTTCTCCAACGACACCTGCAGCGAGTTATATGCAGAACTCGCTATCGTGTCCTGCGCAAAAATACTCGTAAATACCGGTATACCGCTGACCGGACAACCAATTCCAGTCATGGGATCGCACTGTGGCGACGAATACGGCCTCAATCCAACTAACGTAATGCCAGACGGACCAACCGTAGTCCCAGCCGGAATCACTGAATGGTTTTGGGCATAGGGCAAGTGCAAATCAACTGGCAGAACCGTCCCGGGAGAGATAAAGAAGGAGCTGTCCTCGCCGAACTGGGCGCAGGTACCATCGCCTAGGATGCTGTTAAGATCAAGGCATGTCTGCGGGTTCGAATAATTAATATCGTGCGTCGCCAATAAACGATGCCCCTGCGACCCAACATAACCCACTTCCAGCTTCATATCTCGAGCTAGCTCGCGCTGAATCGTAAGGTTGTACTGCGCCGAGTATTGGGTGCGCATGTGCGGCTGAAAATCGCCGAATAAATCAATCGGTTCGAATGTCGCCCAATCCTGAGACGTACCACGTTTCGGACTGATCACACCGTTAAATGGATTCAGATAGGTCGTTTGCCCATCCTGACCCAAAAACGGCAAGTTGAACTGCGTCTCGTTGACCGTGGTGCTCCCGCCAAACGGAGGTTCAGCGCCAAATTGTGCCAGCACCAACTGCTCGATTGGGTTGTAGAACAGTCCCCATCCGGCGCGAATGCTAGTCTTGCCTGAACTCCCTGGACTCCACGCAATACCAATACGTGGAGCAAACGCCTTGTAATACGTCTGAGTCATTCCCGCTGGAACACTAGGGTCACCCGGCACAACTAACCCCACGGCATCCTGCGACGTGCAATCCGTATTCGGTCCCCCACAAGGATAAACAGTAGACATCTGACCCGGACGGAACGTCTCAACATGTTGGGCTTTGTCCGCCAAAGGAGTATTCAATTCCCAGCGCAACCCGTAATTCAAGGTTAAATTCGGCCGGATTTTCCAACTATCCTGCCCGTAGAGATAGAGTCCCGTATTGCGCACGTACTCGACCTGTGCCGAGCCCTCGTTGAACGAGTCTGGCAATCCCAGCAAGTAATTGGGATACAGGTCTTGACTGCCATCTTGACTGAAGGCGGCGGGGTCGTTGGGTCCTCCCCCGTAGTAGTCGAAAGTTCCGTTCACGTTGTAATAATAAAACTGGTTGAATTGCTGCCGGCGGACATCCGCGCCGAATTTCATCGTGTGGTTGCCCAAAATCTTAGTCAGGCTGTCTGACCATTGGAACGAGTTGCCGGTTTGCGGCAGTTCGCCTTCCGAATCGTTCCCGATCGCAAATCCGCCTGAAACACTAATAAAAGGGAGCCCCTCGCGGCCAGCATTCAAATAGGGATGGATGCCATAGAGACTGCCATTCGGATCAGTCGAACCGTCTCCATAAAAACATGGCACAGGCGCGGTAAGCCACGACGGTGCGGGTGGGCAGGCATTTTGCACAAGTGATGTGCTAGCCGGGTGTTGGAATGTTTCTTGACCTTCCCGGTTGTAATTGAACCGGAATTCGTTCACTGTGCTGTTACTGATCGTCCACGTGTGCGTAATGTTCCACTGCTGAAACCGTTCTGCCAAAATACTCCCAAAACCGGGAACATTGGCACCCGTCAGTTCGAAGTTGGAAAATGGCTGATGCGTCGTGTCGTCGTTGAAATAGTAATAGATGCTCAGATTTTGCTTGTCATTCAACCGATGGTCGACCTTAACTGTAAACTGATCACCTCGTATCGGCTCGGTAGGCACCGTGCTAACTAGCGAACCTCCATTGGGCGCTCCGGGAATGAATTGCAACAAGTCAACTGCGGTCGGATCCAAACAAGAGAGCGGGATTTGATTATTGGGAAAGATAGCAGGAAGTGTATTGCCTTGCGGCACCACTGAGTATGGTGCTCCGTCTTGAATTACTCCTCCCCCAATGTTTAACGTGTCGGCCTGGCAGTTCGTGCGGCTCGACAGAAGTGCTGAGTTAGCGAGAACCCCGGTCAGAGGTGTATTGGAAAAGTCCGACACGATCGTGCCGTTCACCAGATTTGTAGGAGACGGCCGTTCGAGACTCGTCGGCACCGTCACCGCCGGAGATTGCAACCCTTGCCGAATCCGCCGCCCCTCATACGAGGCAAAGAAGAACGTCCGGTCCTTCTTAATAGGACCGCCAAACGTCCCGCCGAACTGATTTTGGTTAAACTGCGGTTTGTCGCAAGAAAGTCCTTCCGCCGCCGTCAAACAATAATTATTGGCATTTAGCGCCTTGTTGCGAAAGAACTCATACACATTCCCGTGCCAGTCATTCGTTCCCGACTTGGTAACCACGTTAATAACCGAGCCCGAGTTGCGCCCGTACTCCGCATCGAACGTATTCGTGAGCACCCGAAACTCTTCAATGCTGTCCGGCGAAGGCTGAACCGTTGGAAGATTGGCGAAAAGGTCATTAGCGTCACCGCCATTCACACTAAAATTGTTCGACCGCCCTCGGCCGCCATTCACCGAGACCGCGCCCGAATTGTCGCTTCCATAAACCAGCGTGTTGCTCGAACCGACCGTCGACATTACGCCAGGCTGCAATTGCAAGAGCTGATAAGTATCGCGTGAGTTGAGCGGAAGGTTCGAAACCTGCTTCGCGTCCATCACCGCACCCAACTGCGTGCTGGTCGTATCCACCAGCGGCGCCTCGGAAGTCACTTCCACCGTCTCTTTGGTCGCGCCGATCTGCAGTACCGAATTAACGGTCACAATCTGGTTGAGATCGACATTAACCCCGCGCTGCAGATTTTTCTTGAACCCAGTCAGGTCGAACTCCAGCCGGTACGTCCCCACCGGTACCTGAGGAAATCCGTAGTCCCCTCCACTGCTCGTCACGCTCTCGTTGCTCACCCCCGTAGCCTCGTTCGTCAACGTTACTTTCACTCCCGAAAGCACCGCGCCACTCGAATCAGCGACGCGCCCCAGAATGCGTCCGCCCGTGCCTTGGCTGAACGCGAACACAGAGCACATCACGCACAGGCTCAGCGCGACGAGCCAGCTAGATAACCGGGAGAGTTTCGACATCGGCATGGAACATTTCCTCCAAATCTCGGGGGCTATTTTTGGATCCGATTGCTCTTGCGGACAATTCAAACCTTGCTATAATCGCGCAAGGTTAGAGACTCCGCCGCCCTCTGTCAAGCAGAAAAAATGTCGACAAAACGTGCGCGCGGAGAAGCGCATTTCCCAGCGCGACTGTCAGGCACATTCAACCATCATGACGAGAGACGGACAGGCCTATCTCAAAATCGGCGACGTGGCCAAGCAGGTAGGAATTTCTTCTTCGGCCATTCGTGCCTGGGAAAAACTTGGCCTCACGCGCCCGCAACGCACCGAGAGCCGCTACCGTCTCTACGCCGATGAGGATGTGCGTTTGCTGAAAAAAGCGCGCTATCTGCGCAAGGTCCGCGGCCTCAACGCCGCTGCCATCGTACAGATGCTCAAGCGCGATGGCTCGATCAAACCTCTCGCGACCGATGGCGCAGCCTCAATCGGATCCCGCTTGCGTCGCCTGCGCACAAAGCGGGGCGTAGGCCTCGCCGAGGTTGCAGCAGCGGCCGGAATCTCCGTCGGTTTTCTCAGCGCCCTCGAGCGCTCACAGATGAGCGCCTCCGTGGGCACACTGCGCAGGCTAGCACGCTACTACCGAACCAACATCCTTGATTTTTTCGATGCGACGGAATCGAATACCCGATTGGTCCGTCCCCTCAAACGAAAAGTTCTCGACGCTGGTCCCGGTGTGCGCATGGAACTGCTCGCATGGGGCAACAAAGTCATGGAGCCGCACCTCTTCCGCGTCAAGCCGAACTCCGGCAGCGGCGAGTCCTACGCCCACGAAGGCGAAGAATTTCTTTTCGTCTTGCGCGGAGAACTCAAGATCGCCCTTGACGGCGAGGAGTACCATCTGAAACGCGGCGACAGTTTCTATTTTGAAAGCGCCACACCGCATCGCTGGAAAAATCCCGGCCGCAGCGAGACTTGGCTATTATGGGTCAACACGCCACCAACCTTCTAACTACGATGCGGCGCCGCGCGTCCTCGCCCGGCCTTCCCGCAATCGGGAGAAAAACTGTGGGGGGAACTACGATGTTCCGCAAACTCACCGCCGCCTCGTCCCTCGCGCTACTCCTCGTTCTGTTTCTTTCTTGCGCCCGGAAAACTCCCACCCTCAATCTCCTCGTCTGGGAAGGCTATGCCGACCCCTCCTACGTGAAAGCCTTCGAAGATCACAACCACTGCAAAGTCTCCGCCTCCTACATGGGCTCCAGTGACGAGTTAGTGGCCAAACTCCGCGGAGGCAGCGCCGGCAACTACGACGTCATCTCTCCCTCGAGCGATGTGGCCACGATGATTGCAACCTCTGGACTCGCCGCTCCTCTCGATCTCGCGAAGCTTCCCAGTTATGGCCAACTCTCTCCGCAACTCACTTCCCTCTCGCTCGTCCGCGTAAAAGGCGATGCCTTCGGTGTCCCGTTCATGTGGGGACCCAACCCTATGATCTACGATACCTCCGCGTTTCCCCAGCCTCCGGACAGTTGGAACGTCCTGTGGGATCCGAAACTCCCGGGGAAAGTTTCTGTCTGGGACGACCTCTCCACCGTCTACATGGCCGCGCAAATTCTCGGCTACGACAAACCCGATCCAGGTCATCTTTATAACCTCAGCGACCAGGAGTTAGAGGCCGTTAAGAAGAGGTTGATCGAGTTAAAGCCCAATATCCGCAAAATGTGGTCCACGGGCGGCGAGCTTACGAATCTTTTCCAGAACCACGAAGTCGTCATCGCCATGGGATGGCCTCTGATGACCAACCAACTCCGCAAAAGTAATTTTCCTGTAGGAGAAACCATTCCCAAAGAAAACACGACCGGCTGGATCGATCACCTTATGATCACCGCCGGCAGCGAAAACAAAGATCTCGCCTACAAGTTCCTCGAGTTCATGATTCAGGCATCGACCCAAAAGCAAGTCACCGACGTTACGGGATATACCCCCGCGAATCCGCACGCAGCGCAGTTCATGACGCCGGAAGAGGTAAAGAACTTGCACCTCGACGACGTCGACAATTACCAGAAGCGGCTCTACTTCTGGCAAAACGTCCCGCGCCGCGCCAAGTACAACGAAATCTGGAACGAGGTCAAAGCCACGCAATAGCAAGTCGGTTTGAAAAATACTTGTGTGGTGGCGAGCATTCTTGCCCGCCAAATATAAGCAGCACCCTAACGATAGATATGCAAACGACGACGGCACCTTCAATAACCCGAACTGGCACTCGACCGACATCTCCATCCCTACTCTCCCTCCGCTCGGTCGCCAAACACTTCGGCAAAAACGTCGTCCTCCGCGATATCTCCCTCGAAATTTCCGAAGGTGAATTTCTCACCATCCTCGGCGAGAGCGGCTCCGGCAAAACCACGCTCCTCCGCATCCTCGCCGGATTCGAACAGTCCACCTCCGGAGAAGTCTGGATGGCCAACGAGCGCCTCGACACCCAGCCTCCCTATCGCCGCCGCGTCAACACTGTCTTCCAGCACTACGCGCTCTTCCCGCACATGACAGTCGAGCAAAACGTCGCCTATGGACTGCAAATCGCCAAGCGTCCCGCCGCCGAGATCGCAACTCGTGTTGCCGAGGCTCTCGACAAAGTAAAGATGTCTGCGTACGCCAAATCCAAGCCCTCGAAAATCAGCGGAGGCCAACAGCAGCGCATCGCTCTCGCCCGCGCTCTCGTGAATCGCCCGCGTCTGCTTCTTCTCGACGAGCCGCTCTCCGCTCTCGACGCCAATCTCCGCCGCCAGATGCAGGTCGAACTCAAAGCCCTGCAGCGCGAAGTCGGCATCACCTTCATCTTTGTCACGCACGATCAGGAGGAAGCGATGGTCATGTCCGATCGCATCGCCCTTCTCCGCTCGGGAGAACTCGAGCAAGTCGCCAGCCCTCGCGAAATTTACAATCGCCCCGCAACCTCCTACACCGCTCAATTCATCGGACACACCAATCTTCTCCACGTCGACGTTCTCAACGGCTCCGCCATGTGTGACCGTCTCACCTGGCCAACTTCTCTGCCCGATGGCGCCGCGCTTTTCTCGCTTCGCCCCGAATGCATTCGCCTCGCGAAGGTCGCTCCGCCAGCCCTCGCCACTGCCAAAGCCGCACCCAGCGTCCGTTTTCGCGCCAAGCTTCGCGACCAGGCTTTCCATGGAGCCACTGAACTTCTCCACGTCGAAACCGAAGGCGGGCTCGTCCTCACCATCCGCACAGCCAGCCGCGACGTTCCCGCCGGACCGTTGGAGTTCGAATTCGCCCCCTCGGACGCCGTCCCCGTCCGCCCCACCAGTCTCGGCTCGACCTCAACCTCCGCCTCAGCCTCAAACCCCGCCTTCGCCGAGGTCCGCGCCTGATGTTCTCCCGCGCCTATCGCACCGTCATCACTGTCCCGCCGCTCCTCTGGGTCGCCGTGTTCCTGCTCGTCCCGTACTTGCTCATGTTCTGCTATAGCTTCTGGTCCGTCTCCGATACCGGAACCATTGTCCACTCCTGGAACCTCGCCAACTATCACGATCTCCTGACCAAGCCCGTCTACTGGCAGACTCTGCTCCGTTCCATGTGGATCGCCGCCCGCGTCACCTTCTTCTCCTTATTATTGGGCTATCCGCTCGCCTACTTTCTCTCCTTCCACGCCGGCAAGAAAAAAGACCTCTACTACCAGTTAGTCATCATTCCGCTTTGGGTGAGTTACTTAGTCCGCGCCTATGCATGGAAGACCATCCTCGGCAGCGACGGCGTCCTCAACACGCTTCTGCAATATGTCCATCTAACCAAACATCCGTTGGATTTCTTACTCTACAGTCCTTTCGCCGTCGTACTTACCCTCACTCATATCTACACGCCCTTCACCTTCCTGCCCATCTACGCCTCGCTCGAACATATTCCGCGCAATCTGGTCGAAGCCTCGCACGACCTCGGAGCCACTCCGGCGCAAACCTTTCGCCGCGTCATCTTCCCGCTTTCCATTCCCGGAGTCCTCACCGGCGCCACTTTCGCCTTCGTCCTCAGCCTCGGCGACTTTCTCGCCCCGATGCTCCTCGGAGGCCCCAGCGGCATCATGATCTCGAACATTGTCGTCAGCCTCTTCGGAGCAGCCTACAACTGGCCTCTCGGCGCCGCCATTTCTCTCGGCATGCTGGCGCTGGTTCTATCTTTATTGGTTTTCTCCGAACGCCTGGAAAAGAAGTGGAGCTTCCAGTGACTCGCTCCCCTCGCCTCCTCACCCTCCACGCGCTCCTCGTCTTCGCCTTCCTCTATCTGCCCATCGTCATCCTCATTCTCTATTCCTTCAACGGACAAGGCGTCGGCGGCTTCCCTCCCCACGACCTCACGTTCAACTGGTATCGCATCCTCTTCAACGACGCTCCCATCTGGGATTCCGTCCTCAACAGCCTGCTCGTCGCGGCCGCGGCCATGTTCATCGCCTTGGCCTTCGGGATCCCCGCCGCCCTCGCCCTCGACCGCGCGCAATTCCCCGGCAAAGCTCTCTTTCGTCGCCTCGTACTTCTCCCGCTCATCCTTCCCGGAATCATCACCGGACTCTCGCTTCTCATGCTCTTTCGCATCGCCGACGTCAAACTCAGTCTCCTTACGATCATCCTCGGACATGGCACGGCCCTCATCTCCGTCGCCACCACCGAAGTATTCGCGGGACTGCAGAAGCTCAACCGCGCTCAGGAAGAAGCATCCCTCGACTTGGGAGCGACTTACTGGCAAACCTTCTGGCGCGTCACGGTTCCCAACCTCAAACTCTCCATCATCGGAGCGGCACTTCTCATCTTCACTCTCTCCATGGACGAAATCGCGGTCAGCTTCTTCCTCATCGGACGCGACAACACATTGCCGCTCGAAATCTGGGGACACCTCCGGCGAGGCATCACCCCAGAAATCAACGCCATCTCGACCATCATTTTTCTGTTTTCGCTGATCGCGATCGTCTGCTGGTACCGCCTGCGAACGCGCGCGGAAGGGACTCCGGAAATCTGAGCGGAATTGGTGACGACGTCGTAATTGAGCCGTTTGGTTGCCGGTTCAGACCGGTTGTCGGTTCAGGCCCTGGATCGGCGCCGTGGCCGCTGCTGGCAGGCTTGGATCGTTCCGGACCGCAACTTATCGGGGCGCGATGGTGGAGTGAGAATTGGCTGACCCTAAGGTCAATTAGAGGAATGGGGATTTATCGCCAACTACGCCTCGCATGGTGTCTGTTATCAGCATGAGTAGTCACCTGAATCGAGTCGTGGAAACCCTGCTTAAGCTCGTCGGCTCAGGACTGCTCATCCTCGGCTTTATGGTTGTCGCAGGTCTGATCTACTCGACATCCCACTTCTACATGCGATGGTGATTCAAGTCTGGCGGCTACGTGACGGTAAATGGAGTTCGAAGTGGCTACGCGCACAGGAACCGGGAAAATTCTGCCGCGATAGTAACGCGAGTGGACGTGTACCCGAATCAGTCCTATCTAATATGGCTGGGCGACAACAAGCATTTAACGCATTGCGGCCAATGGCACGCACCGCGACTTCCTGCATTTCCAATCGGGGTTGTGAATCCGCCTTTCCTCCTCCGGGGAGACTCTAGTATGTCGAACGCAGACGACGGTGTAGCGTCTACGCTAATGACTCGTCCGGAATTCATCGAGTTCTACACCGTGAAAGGCAGGAAGGTGACGGCCTCTTGGTGACTGCTACGATCAGTCGCACCAGTGATCCCGACGGGCGGTAGTCGGTGAAAACGTGATCTTACGCCAGTTACGAAACTCGGCCGCTAGCGATGCGGTCCAAAATCCTCCAAAGCTTTGCAGACTCAATATCAGACACATCGACGCCGTACACTTCGTTAATCTTCGCAATGAGATCTTGATTATCATCAGAGCTGTGGAAATCCAACAGGCTTGACTCGTCGGATACCCAAGCCCAATCGAGGTTCAGCACACGGCGAGTAAAGTCTTTCGCTAGTTCTGCATGAGCATCGACCCGTTCCCGTGATGCAAACTCGACTTCCACGTGTGTGCCCGGTCGAGGAAGCTTTTTCCCATCCTTCGCTTTTTCAGCCTTCACTGATGAGAACATCTTTTGTAATTTTTGAAGGGCTTCGGACTTTGTGTCGCCCCCACCGCTGATGACCCACCAGTTCACAATCTGGGCGGTGTACCTGTGCTGTTTCAAACGGGTGCCGACATCGCTCGGCTCAATCTCGTGCTCCCGCACGGAGATCGGATAGTCGGACAGTTTCCAATCTCGCTTAAGCAGAGACAGACACCATTTAAACCAAGCACGGATCTTGTTTTTCACTGTGACTACGAAGCTGAAACCCATATCGGAGAGGCACTACTGAGCCGAACTGACGTATTCTACCGCGAGGCGAAGCCTTCAAATGACGAAATCAGCCCGTAGCACCAAATGACTCTGAACGTGCCGTAGTTGGTGTTATCGCGATTTTCAACAGTTATAATCTAGCGCGGAGGCGAGCTATCTTGCGTCGAATCCGTCTGAGTCTAGTTCTGCTTCTGATCATTGCCGGACCGCTTCGGGCGGACGAGCGGTTGTGGGTACTTCTTGCACCCTCTGAAGCCAAGGCTGTCAGTCGATTTTGCTCTAGAGGTCCCGTAGCCAAGATCGAGGGAGGGTGGCAGCCCACGACGAAAGACATCGATGCAATGGAAGAGGCGCTATCGAAATCTACTTACCTTCGAGGAAAGCTCACTTCCAAGCCAGATCAGGCGAGCGATCCGCGCCAATACTACAGGCAGTACGTCGGTGTCATCGTAGCGGGACGAAAACTCATCTACGTTAACGGAATGTGCGGAAAGCCACCCTCGTATTGGTTGAGGACCCTCGTGGACGTTTGTGACGGCGGTCGGTGCTTCTGGGGCGCTTTGTACGATCCAGTAAGCGGAGAGTTCTCACAGTTCGAGACGAATGGTGTCGCTTGACTCTCGATATCAGGTAGGAAGCAGGTCGTTCGCTTCGTTCATGATGACAAAATTAGCGGACATCGAGATTACGACGCCTTCGCTTTGGTTGTTGCTCGCTTTCCACTCGCTTTCGCTACGCTCTTGGATGCAGAGACGCGTTTGATTTTTGCGTGGTGCTGGACCGCGGCAGGACGAGCCGGCTGAGCTTCCCTTTGAACTAGCGCCGTGTTTGGCGCCCACGGATCATACCAAGTAGGATCGACCTCTTGCTGCCCAAAAGCCGCGAGCGAAAATGTGGTCACCATCGCTCCCGTCAGCACCGCAATCCAAGCGAACCGTTTGCAAGATCCGAAATTATTTTGGCTGTTCATGAACTCACCTCCGTGGTCGATTGATCTCGATTCCTCACTAGAGTGGCAAGAAATCATGGATGTGATCTTGTACCTGCCGCCAGGAAAGGTCCATGGACGGAGTCTGAAGTTTTTATGAAGCCGTCTGAAGATTTGACTGCCGGGTGTCCCCATTTCTGCGCGTCCTTTGCGCAGAAGTGGGATTCCACGAACACCGCCCAGCCGGTTTTCGTCCGAGTTGACCATCGCAACCGCAGCTGCCTTTTTCATCACACTTTCCTCGTACCCCCATCACAGACTCCCAATCCAATCTCTGAAAAACTTGGAGCAGAGTGCACAATTGAGAAATGTGTGCCCGTCTCCAGAGACGCCTCGCAATCCGGCGCAAAAGATCGACGCCACTCTTGGAAAAATCGTAGGACCCGTAATTTCCAAAAAGCGCCCAACCCTCCGCTAAGTCCAATGTTTTGGATACTTTACGTCTAAGTACTTTAATTGTAATACTTTAGCGCGAAACGGGGGGGGGGGGGGGGGGGGGGGGGGATTAAAACCTTTCCGCTGCTCACTCCTAAACTTACCAACACCGGAATCATATTGCCCGAGGAGCCATCATCCTGTCATCCCAGTCCGACAAATATTCCGGTCAAATTTGTCAACAACGAAAGATCGACGGAGATCCCTGCCGTTCACCCGCTTTTCGCGGTGAGCGATTTTGCCACTACCACAAGGTCATGGGACCTTCGCCGATCGTCAATTCAGGTTTTCCGAAAACGCGTTGAGCGACAGGTGACCTAAACGCCCCGGCCTTAGCCAGAACTTAGGTTTAGAAATGAAAGATCAAATCGCTCGCAGCCGTCAGTTGATTGTGATCGCGGCCGTTGTCGTAGGCTTTCTGGTCCCATGCGCGCTCGAACCGTAATTCTGGACGCAACTGAATCGTGCTGCCGATCCAATGACACCACGTGATCGTGTTCTCCGAGTACCTAGTCGCGTAGCCGGTTCGCTGTCCTTTTTTGTCGTCGAGAAAATCGCTGCGAAACGACAGAAAATCGTGCGTCGAAAACTCCTTCTGCAAGAAGTTCACGAAAGCATATTCAGGAGCAGTGCAACGCTGCTCTCCTGCTAAGCAGTAAGCAGGATTCGCGCCGAGTTCGGGCCGAATGCTGCCGCCGATTGACGGCACATCGCGCTCGTACATGTACCACGACTCAGTCGCCATGTGGATCGTCTTCGAGAACTTGTGATACCAAGTGACGTCATACTGCTGCAGATTGTTGTAGGCGTACTTCGCGTTGTTGATTCCGTTGGCGCACATGTAGACGTTATCGTTGACGGACTTCGTCGTGTAACTCAGACAGGCCGTTCCCGAAGGCTTCGCGTCCGATGTCCAAGGTGCAACATCGTGTCCTACAGTGATTCCGAGTTGTATCAGCCATTGATCGTTCAGCTTCACGGTTGCCAGCAATCCTGTATCGGTAAAAGGATCGATCGCGTAGAGCAGCGAGTGGCTGAAAACGTAGTTGTTCGGAGCGAGCTGCGCCTCGATGCCAGGAACTGAGATGAAGCGCCCAAGGCGCAGGTTCAGTCCTTGGGCAACCTGTGGAACATAGATGTCGAGATACTCGAGCGTCGGATCGAACCCATATTGCCGATGGTCGTTTAGCAACTGGCTAGCTCCGTAACCTTTCGCGGTTGTGTAGCGATAGTCGGTTCCGTAGAGCGCAGTCAAGTGATATCCCCAATCGACGTGATCTTGCTGCACCGAATCAGGCAATAGCTCGGCGTAGAGCACCGCCTGGTTCAGCTCAAAGCGGTTGGAATAGACGTCGTTCGCCTCAGGCGCATTGCTGTTCGAAGAGGTGCTGAAATTCAGCGTCGGATCAAGCCATCCGTAGAGTTTGGTGCGACGCTTCGCCCCATTGATCGCCGTCATCAGCGGATAGCTGTTGCCGTCAGGCTCTCCGATGGCAGGCGAACCGCCGTAAGACCAGTCCGAGTTCGGAAATGGCGGAGAATCGAGCGGCGAAGGAAGACCTCGACGCGCAGGAGTTGGCGAACTTGCTGCGGGCGTCGTGGTTGCGGGAAACCAGTCTTGCCGGTAATAGGCAGCCAGACGCGAGAAGAATCCGCCAGGATTTGAAGTCGTAGTCGCAGGAGCGCCTGAAACTTGGCTCGTTGGTTGTTGGGCTGCGACGAAGAAGCACGAGACGCTACACGATAAGACCAGCAGGCGGATCAGACGAGGAACGAAGCGTGCGCTGCAACGGCAATTGTCTCTCGGAGGCATGAATTATGGCGCGAGTCGAGTCTATAAGGTTCAGTTGCGTTACATCTCGGATGTTATAGATCGGTCCGTCATTTGTGGCGATATCACCGCTGAAATCGATCTGCCATAGTAAAGTAGTAGATAAGCCCTAATTTGCAGTCCTGAGGAGTGTTTCGATCTGAACCCAAGTATTCGCAATATCGCTATTATCGCCCACGTCGACCATGGCAAGACCACGCTGGTTGACGCCATGCTTCGCCAAAGCGGCACCTTTCGCGACAACGAGACGGTCGCGGAACGCGTGATGGACTCGAACGATCTGGAACGCGAGCGCGGAATCACGATTCTCGCCAAGAACACGGCCGTGTTTTACGCCGGCACGAAGATCAATATCGTCGACACGCCAGGCCACTCGGACTTTGGCGGCGAAGTTGAGCGCGCCCTTAAGATGGTCGATGGCGTGATGCTGCTGGTGGATGCCAGCGAAGGTCCGCTGCCGCAGACGCGCTATGTGCTGAGCAAGGCGCTTGAGGCCAACCTTAAGCCAATCCTGGTGATCAATAAGATTGACCGTCCCGATGCGCGTCCGCAGGAGGTACTGAACGAAGTCTATGACTTGTTCATCGATCTGGACGCGAAGGAAGACCAGCTCGATTTCCCCGTGCTCTATACCAACGCTAAGGCCGGAACTGCGGCGGTGCATCAGGGAGCGCATGGCGAAGACTTGCGGCCGCTGTTTGAGTCGATTGTCGATACGATCCCTGCTCCGCAGGGAGATGCCGATGGACCGCTGCAGATACTGGTCGCGAACCTCGATTACAGCGACTACCTCGGTCGCCTGGCGATTGCCCGCGTTTTTTCCGGAACGATGAAGACGGGCGAAGACGTGGCCATCGCCAAGCGGGACGGCACGTTTCATAAGACGAAGATCACGAAGCTATTTAGTTTTTCCGGGCTGAAGCGTACCGACATCACGAGTACGTCGCTCGGCGACATCATTGCCGTCGCTGGCGTCGAGGGCATCACCATTGGCGAGACGATCACCAGCGCGGAGAATCCCACGCCGCTGCCGCCGATCATCATTGACGAACCGACGATTGGGATGCTCTTCACGATCAACACTTCTCCGTTTTGCGGGCGCGAAGGCAACCTCGTCACCTCACGCAATCTGCGCGAACGGTTGGACAAAGAGTTGCTCACCAACGTCTCGCTGCGCATGGAAGAAACGGGAAGCACGGATTCGTTCAAGGTCCTGGGACGCGGCGAATTGCAACTCTCGATTCTGATCGAGATGATGCGCCGCGAGGGCTACGAGTTGATGGTGGGCAAACCCGAGATCGTGACGAAGCACATCGACGGCAAGCTTATGGAGCCGGTCGAGCACCTGACCGTCGATATTCCAGAGGAGTTTGTCGGCGTTGTCATGGAGCATGTCGGCTCGCGCAAGGGCGAGGTCGCCAACATGCACAATCACGGCTACGGCCGAGTCCGCGTGGAGTTCCGCGTTCCCAGCCGCGGACTGATCGGACTGCGCAGCACATTGCTTACTGACACGCGAGGGACGATCGTGATGAACGCGCTCTTCGCGGGATACATCGAGTGGCAGGGAGACATTCCGCATCGCCCGACGGGCGCTCTGATTGCCGACCGCGATGGAAGCACGACTTCCCACGCGCTCTACAACCTGCAAGAGCGCGGAGTGCTCTTCGTCGGGCCAGGCGTCGATGTTTACGAAGGCATGGTGGTTGGCGAGAACGCGAAAGACACCGATCTCGACGTCAACGTCGTGCGCGAGAAGAAGCTGACCAACATGCGCGCATCGACCTCTGATGTAGCGATTCGATTGGTGCCCTTCAAGAACCTGAATCTGGAGCAGGCGATTGAATTCATCGCGGAAGACGAGTACGTCGAGGTGACACCGAAATCGCTAAGGCTACGGAAGAAGATTCTGCAGTCGAACAAGCGCAAGCGGGGATCGATGGCGACGGTCGAAGGCTAGAGTGGTTGGTCGCTGGTCGTTCTTAGTCGCTGGTCGTTAGTCGATAGTGGTTCGCGGAGCGGTTTTGCTATCGAGCGACGACTGCTTGGCCCATTGAGACGATCGCACCTACGATGTACACTTGCAGATGCGCGCCCGTAGCTCAGCTGGATAGAGCGATTGCCTCCGGAGCAATAGGTCGGGAGTTCGAATCTCTCCGGGCGCACCAGTTTTGTTTCCCACCCGTTAACTAATCAAAATCTGACTCAAATGTTTGGGATGGCCGGACGAAAACGCCCAGCCCATCCACAAGTTATCTGTTGCGTCCCACTTTTTGCGACAGTCCCTGCCCCAATCAGTGAGCGCTGAGCAAGAGTTCGGTCTCGGTGGTGACTTTGCCGCGCTGGATGGTGATACGAACTTTTCCGGTTTTGTCGGAGAGTTCGGCGGCGAGTTCCATCGGCGTGCGAACGGTTTTGCCGTCGACGGCTTTGATGAGGTCGCCGACATGCAGTGATGCCATTTCGCCGACGCTGCCCGGTTCGATCGACAGAATCAAGGCTCCGTCGAACTCTTGCGGAGCGGCGACGACGCCGAGCGGACGGACAGGCATTCCGCGACTTGGAGTCTGGGCCGGTGCGGCCGAAGGCGGAGCGGGCTTGCGTGAGGTCTTCGGAGCAGGCGTCTCAGCCGGTTGTCCTTCTGGGTAAGTCTTGTGCCACGGGCGAGTCCAGGAGCGATGGCCTCCCGACTCGGACTCTTCTTTTGGAGCCTTTGGCTCGGCGGGAGCAAAATTACCGCCAACGCGGAATGCGATTCCGCCGCCAACGCGGTAGCTTCCCTGGTTGGACGAGCCTTGCTCCTTCAGGTGATCGGTATAGATGTAATCGAAGGGGCCAAATTGAACACCGACGTGGCGAAAGAGCCAGAAGACGCCGCCCCCGCCCGCGGCCGCTGAGATGGAGTCATCTGTTACGGTGGTTCCGTTAAAACCAAAAAGCGTTGCATTGTCGCGCCCGACCAGGCCGTGGGCGAAGAACGTCAGACGGTTGGTTCGATCGCCAAAGGTGAAGCGCGGTCCAAACATGTAGGAAAAATTCTTACAGGTGAAACCGTCCTGGCCGGCGCAATCGTCGACCTGGTGACCGCTGAAGTCCATCTCTGCCGCGAGATGGTGGAATAGACCGACGGAAACCGCTCCGTCCCAACCATTCAGTTGGAGCTGTTCGTAGGGGGTTGAGCCACTGGCTGGCTGATCGAATTTGAAGTAGGAATAGCCGGCGGAGACATCGATGGGGGGAAGTTTCTGAGCGGCGGCGAAGCCAGAAAGAAGTGCAAGGGAGCAAAAAGCGGCCAGGGAGAAGCGAACAAGTTCTTTCATGTTCCTAGATAAGCCTCCAGCAAATTCGACGACAAGTCGCACTTGCTTATGTCCGGAAAAATCGTGGGATTTCAGTGCTCGCAATTATAGCTGCCGGGCGGAAGAAAGGAAAATGAACGGTAGTGGGCTACTTTGAAACTCTCTTGAAAATGACCCACACTTTTTCTTCTTTAGAACTTTCCCATGACCCACAAATCTCCCAGCCTTCGGAACCAACACCATTTAGCATTACTTCTCCGCCAAGTGTTGGGTCAATTGAACTCAAGGCCCGAATTTGATATTCCCATTTCATAATTCATGCCGCTCTTTCTGCCCTCCGTTGCTCGTAGGCTTCCCAGAGAGCTACAAGATCATTTACTTCCCAGAGCCGATCCGTAACACCAGCAGCCATCGCTGGCGACATGCGAAGTGTACGGTGAATCTTGATGAAATTGTAGGCAAAATAATTTAGCGCCGTCGCTGCCGCGTGATTCTCCAGCTTGCGACTGAATCCGTTCGACAGCCGTGTATATCGGCGCATGGTGGTGCGGACCGTCCAATTCTGCCTCTCAACGAATGAAGTCGAAACATGCTTTGGATCAGGATTGCCGCTTACCGCTTTCATGTCACAGCCGATACACTTTGCCGGAGAATAGCGCGTCTCATTCTCCAGTGGGGCTCGATAAACTTTGTGTAGTTGGGCATAATCGACTTCACTTCCAAACGCATCTTCGATCACGTTCACGTAGGTGCGGAGCGCGTCTGTAGTGATCTGCACGCGGCCTTTAACGCGCTGGGCTAGGTCACTCACGAAGTCCGTTGCGGTCGCTAGATCGCGCTGCCCAAGCCGCCATGAGGGGACCAATTTCGTGTCCGCATCGACCGCTACCCATAGCCAAATATCCCCAGCATCGGGATTCTTCCGGGCGATTTCTTCGGTGCGGTTCTTCTCTTTGCAAAATATCCAAGACCACAGCTCATCGAGTTGCAGCCGCTTGCAGTGCAGGTTTCGGAACACTTGATCCTGATAGATAGCGCATATCTCGCCAACTTCAACCAAGAGACGCATGACAGTTTTCTTGGCGACCCCGGTCATGCGCACCGTTGCGCGAATCGAGCAGCCTTCGATAAGGCACCCAATCACTTGTTCGCGAGTCTTTGAGTCCAGCCGGTTCATAGATGCAGTATGCTTGAACGGTTCAAGGATGTCAACTATAAACGTAACAGGCGGAACAAACCTGTTGCGCTAGACATTGAAACGGATGTAGTATTTGGAAGTTACTTCAGTGCGAAAGCGGTTCTTGGATACCAAGGCCTGAGAACCTTCCAAGAACCGCCAGCAGAAACGAGGGCTAGATGTTAGTCTGAGCGCCCCTCAAAAGGGCGAGCGGGCGGGGAAACCCGCCCGTCACACTCTTTTTGCATTTTACCCAATACAACCGCCATTTGGAAGGGAAATATGAGCCAAGAACCTACTCACATTGACGCAACGATAGCCGCATTGGAAGGATGGTTGGAGCGAATTTCTACAACGATTGAGACGCTGAAGGCATTCCGATCCCAAGGTGGCGCTCTCCCCGATATGGCCGCTCTCCCCGGAGTACGTCCTTCATCCAGCGGAGTAATTTCGCATGACACTTTCTTCAAGATGACCGTTCCTGATGCAGCAGAGAAATATTTGAAGCTAGCAACGAAGACGAAACTGACATCGGATATAGCGAAGGCATTGCTGTCCGGTGGGCTCAAGAGTACTTCGAAAGATTTTACCGGGATGGTTAAGACTGTTTTGAGCAGGGACGCTCGTTTCACGAGAGTAGAGAAAGAGTGGGGACTAGTCGAGTGGTATCCGGGCATGAGGAGAGGGCCTCGTGCCGCGACAACAGAATCATCGAACGCCTCCAAGAGTAAGAGTCATTCGAAAGAAGAAGGGGGAAAGGTAGGGTTCACTCCGGACTCTATCAAGGGGCGCACGCTCAACCTTTTGAACTCACTGCCTACTGAGGTATTCACCGCAAAATCGGCGGCAGAGGCTTTGGAAGTCCAGCATGAGCCATCAGTCAGGGCAGCTCTGTGTGCTCTCTTTGCTGATGGATTGATTGCCAAACCAGAGACGGGGAAATATCAATCTCTGAAGAGTTAGGTCTAACGACTGAGAGCTAGAGGGTACTGATCTCTTGCCGCTGACGCATCCATATTGCCGGTGTCCCGAGTGCTTAGAAAGCCTTCGGTTCCCTTATCCCAGCCGTCAAGAGCCAATAGGATGTCAGCCTCGGACACCCATGGATACCTGGCAAGCAGAAATTCTACATACTGGGTGCGGGCGATTGTGGCTTTGCAAGGCTGAAGATCTCCGGATGGGGATCGTTCGTACAACGGGCCGAGGTCAATCGGATCACTCGTTTTTCGAGGTAGCATACGAATGCGGTGAGGAACACTGCGGACTTCCGATAAAAGTGTTCGTGCATACCATGCAAGATCTGACGCCAGAGAGCGCACGTATTTGCCTATTGAGGGCATTGCCAAAGCCTCACTGCTCCGCTAGTCACTTGCTCTCCAGAACTTCTAAACTTGTCTCGTACCGCGAAGTATTTTGTTTGTGGCCGCAATAGCTCCGTCTGTCGCTGGGAAGCATATCACGATTGTCAATGCACCAATAATAGTGCACTCGGCTAGCGCCTATTATCTGTACAGATTCTCCCACAAGTGCTTGGGATGCCATAAATATCGGAAGGAGATGGCCGAATGCGGCAGTGACGCTACATTTATTCCTTCTTATCCCACCTCGCGCGGGCGGCCTTGAGAGCTATTTCGATCCGCTTCTCCTTCGTCAGAAGTTCTTTGCGTCTCCTGCCGCCAATCGGCCCACCACGTTTCCCCAGTTCCGACATGACCCGAGAGATGTCGGATTTGCTAGGAGATTCGGGTGTGGGAATCGTCGCGACATCTTGGATAGATCGCTGTACCAATAAATGGGCGACCTCGTTAACATCTGTTGTCCTTTTAGAGGCCTTCTTTTTCATGGTTCAAGCATGACACGACTGCTTGAACGGTTCAAGCTGGGATTCAAAGTAGCCCACTACCAAATGAACGGATCGCTCACATCGATCCGACTGACTTTGAAGAGAAAACGGTGGCAAAGGTGTCTCTCAAACTGCTTCTGAAGACCGTCCTAGCTGAAGACACGCGTCTCGACCACATTCCTATCGGGTGCTGTTCGAGCTCAGGCGTTCGGCCGTCGCCCGCTCGCGCGCTGCGTCGGTCTTGCGCTCAAGCTGGTCGTAGGCATCGGCCAGAAAAACATGCGGCTCGGGCGCCTGCGGCTGTAACGCCGCCGCTTTTTGCAGTCTTCGCAATGCGACTTCGGATTGCTCGGAGAGTAGCAGGATTTGCCCTTCAAGAAGCAAGGCTCCGTAGTGGTCGGGATTGGACTCCAGCACGACTTCACATTCCGTCACCGCCTCGCGTGTACGGCCGGTTTTGGCGTACGCATTTGCCAAGAGGATCCGAGCTTCATCCTCATGAGGAGACTTGGCGATTACAATTTCGAGTTCGGGCGCGGCGCCTGCGGGATCTCCTGAGGCTAACAACGCGACGCCCAGTTGCAAATGCTCCTTCATCCAATCGGGACGCATCTCGGCCGCTTTGCGCAGCACTGGGACGGCTTTCTTGTATTCCCGCAAAGACATGTAGCACTGGCCGAGTTGACGATAGGCAACCGAAGTGTCTGGAGCCTCGGCAATGAGTTTTTCGAGGAGGGCGACCGCTTCGCGATATTGCATGTTGCTTTCGAGAAGATCAACTCGATGCAAGGTGTTCATGATGTCGATCTTGTCTTTCGGATCCGCACCAGCATCCTTCGAGTCGGCGGTGCCCCCGCTGCCGGGCGCAAAATAACCAAGCGCCGCGAGTTTCTCTTCCATCGACGGATCGAGATTTGCCTTTGGGGCTTCCCGCGAAGAACTCGTCTTCTGGCGGAAGGCACTAAGCTGACCTGCGAGAGTATCGGCCACCGCTCCGGCTGCTGGCGCGAGGTTGTGGTCAGCGTTGGGATCCACGGACTGGTCGTAGAGTTCGCGGCGCGGCGCCTGCACGAAGAGATACTTTCCGGTTCTCAAGGAACGGAGCGGGCTCCAGCGGAAAGAATTGTAGGGATAATCGGTTTCGGCATACACGGGGCGGTCTTTTTTAGGAGAATCGCCAGCCTCGGAAGATCCGCCCACTCCGGCTGCTGATTCCATCAAAGACACCAGAGATTCGCCCTGAACCTCGGACGGGATTGCGATTCCTGCGGCTTCAAGGATAGTTGGAAGGACGTCGACGAGACCGACGCGGGAGTCGACGCGCGTTTTCACAGCAGCTTGTTTCGATGTTTGATTCGAACTGGAGACCGAGTTGCCTCCCGGCAATTTGATCACAAGCGGGACGTGGATGGTTTCGTCGTAGAGGAAAGCGCCATGAGTGTCTTCTCCGTGATCGCCGAGCGCTTCGCCATGGTCGGACATCACGGCGATCAGCGAGTTGTCGAAGAGTCCGCGCGCGCGAAGTTGGGTCAGCAATTTTCCTACGACGGAATCGGCATAGGCGATCTCTCCGTCGTAGGGAGATGCTTTGTAGCGGGTCTTGTACGGTTCGGGAGGATCGTAGGGGTCGTGCGGATCGTAGAGATGGATCCAGATGAAAAAGGGAGGGCGCGTTTGATCCGACGATTCG
The DNA here is from genome assembly GCA_963846085.1 of uncultured Acidobacteriaceae bacterium. Lineage (GTDB taxonomy): Bacteria > Acidobacteriota > Terriglobia > Terriglobales > Acidobacteriaceae > Acidiflorens. The sequence goes on from CAWJUN010000004.1 coordinate 97,438, forward strand.
TCTCTTGCTGGATGAGTGAGTGATGAACGAGTTGGCGGTTGATGAGCCAGCCACGCCAAGGCGTGGGCCACGACCACACTGCCGCGACGTTCGGTGGTCGAGTAGCGATCGGCGCCGGGAGGGCCCTGGTGGAAGCCGGCGTCGTAGGTGTCGAAGCCGCGGTCGAAACCCGGGGCGGTGTGCATTTCAGGATCGAGGACCATGGCGCCGACAAAAGCTGCGGTTCGATATCCGTGCGCGTGCAGGAGGTCGGGTGCGTATGGAAGATCGGGGGCGAGGCGAACTCCAAAGTCGTTCACCTGATGGAACTGGGGATAAGTTCCGGTGAGGATGGTGGCGTGGGATGGCGCGGTCAGTGGCACCTGCGAATAGGCATGCGTGAACACGGTTGACTGACGGGCCAAAGCATCCAGATTAGGCGTTAAACCACGCTTGGAGCCGAGGAAGCCCATGCGATCGGCACGAGTCGTGTCGATGGTGATAAGGACGACGTTGGGTGGACCCGTAGGGTTGTTCGACGCCCCGGGAGCCGCGGCAGCGACGATCGACAGCAAGCAGACAGCACAGGCGTAGCGGCGGAACAGACTGGACGCGAATCCAAGCACCGGCAAGTTCGAGATATTATCGATCATTCGCTTGTCGATCGTTCGATGTCGATCATTCGCTAAGGGCTACGACGCCTCACAGGATCCGCCGAGGAGAGTCGTACGAATTCTTTACTGCATAGGATCTGGCGCGAGGGGCGCAGGTGCGGACTGCAGGCGCTGCACTTCTTGTCGCTCATGGGCCGCGTCGGCATCTCGCCCCAACTTGGTGTATGCGTCGGCCAAGGCGACGTGAGGCTCGGGTGACTTCGGTCGCAGACTGGCGGCTTTCTGCAGGCTGGGAACGGCAGTCTCGGCATTTCCACTGCGCAAGAGAACGCGCCCGAGAATTAAGTTCGTTCCGTAGTGCTCCGGGGCCACGGCGAGCACGGTGTGACATTCCTGAATCGCCTGGGGCAGATCGTTCATCCGCGCGTAACTCATGGCAAGAAGCATGTGGGCTTCCCAGAAGCTCGGGTCTTTGACGGCGAGAGTTTTGTAGGCGGCGATCGCGCCTTGATAGTCCTTGGCGCGGAGCAAGGCGTTGCCCAGGTTGAAATATCCGTCGGGACGATCGGGGCTGAATTCGACAACCTTGCGGAAGGGCGGGACGGCCTCAGCCGCATTGCCCAGGACTAACTCGGCCATCCCCAGTTTCGTGTAGAGCATCGCCATGTCGGGCTCTTTAGCGATGATCTGCTTGAGAAGAGGAATTGCTTCTTCGAAGCGCCAGTCTTCGAGAAGAAAGTTGGCCTGGCTGACCATGTTGCCGATCTGGATTTTGTCTTTGGGGTCGGCGCCGGTGATTTGAGAACCGTTGGCGGAAGAAACTCCGCTGCCCGCGCCCATGTAGCCGAGGGCGACTAATTTTGCCGCGGCCTCGGGATCGGCGACTTGCTTCGGGGCTTCTCCGTTATTGCTGGTCTTCAAACGAAAATCATCGAGACGGCTTTGCAGCGTATCGGCGACGGCTTTGGAGGCGGGCGCCAGGTTGTTCTCTTCCTTCGGATCGGCTGTCTGGTCGTAGAGTTCGCGACGCGGAGCCTCGACAAATAAATACTTTCCCGTTCGCAACGATCGCAAAGAACTCCATCCGAAGGCGCTGCGGCCGTAGTCGGTCTCGGCGTAGAGCGGGCGGTCGGGCGATGGAGCGCCCAGCAGGGTCGAGCCCTGCACTTCTTTCGGGATCGCGACTCCGACGGTTTGCAGAATGGTGGGAAGAACGTCAACCAGGCCTACGAGCTTGTCGACGCGTTCTCCGGCCGACTTTTCAGAGGGCAGTTTGAAGAGAAGCGGGACGTGGATGGTTTCGTCGTAGAGAAAAAATCCGTGGGTGTCTTCGCCGTGAGCGCCGAGGGATTCGCCGTGGTCGGCCATCAGGGCAATTAGAGAGTTGTCGTAGAGTCCACGGGTGCGTAACTCGGTGAGCAGAGTGCCGACGCAGGAATCTACGTAGGCGATTTCGCCGTCGTAGAGAGCCGAAGCGTATTTCGTTTTATAGGGCTCGGGGGGATCGTAGGGTTCGTGCGCGTCGTAGAGATGAACCCAGATGAAAAACGGACCTTGGGGATTCTGCTTTAGCCAGGCTAGCGCGTGCTCGACGACAACGGCTCCGCGACGCTCGACGGATTTGTAGCGGTCTTCGCCGCGGGCAGACATGTGAAAACCGGCGTCGTAGGTGTCGAAGCCACGGTTAAAGCCAACGGCGAGATCTACGGAGGGATCAAGCACCAGCGAGCCGACGAAAGCTGCGGTCTTGTAACCGTTGGCCCTGAGGATGGCTGGCGCAAATGGCAGATTTTTGCTGAGAGGCAGTTGAAAGTCGCTGACCTGGTGAAACTGGGGATAGGTTCCGGTGAGGATGGTGGCGTGGGACGGAGCTGTGAGAGGCGCTTGGGAATACGCGTGGGTGAAAACGACGGAATCGTGGGCGAGTTTGTCGAGAGTTGGCGTCAAGCCGCGCTGCGATCCGAGGAAGCCCATGCGGTCGGCACGGGTGGTATCGATGGTGATCAGGATGATGTTGGAGGGTGCCGGTTTGGAAATGGCGCTCGAAGAGGTCGCGGTTGCGGGCGCATTCTGAGCCACAAGGGCGCTCGCTACAATGCAAACCAAGCACACGAAACCACGAATCGCGGAGAAGCAAGAAGACATAAAGGGATTATGATTAGTTTATCACTCCGAAAAACAGACAACGTTGCCTGTTCCGTCGACCCACTCATTGGAGCAGAACACACTACTTCTGTGGATCTGGCGATGTCGGGGCGGCCGAATGTGCCTTGGTTTTCGGAACCACAACAGACTTGCGGTTGCCTCCAATCGGCGGCTGGCAAGACTTTGGGTGCAAGAAAAGAGTCCGGTCCTGCGGCCCCAAAACTACATTCTTGTATCGTAGAGTTCGATTGTGACCGTTGGCGCGAATGCTATCGATTCTGATCGGAAAACCTTTAAGGTCATCGGCCTCCCACAATCTCAACTTCAGCGGCTTCTGTAAATCCGGCCCGGAGATGGTCACGTCTTCGATTTGGCAGGCATGACCATCCATGGTCTCCTTGCCTCCAGTAACAGTCTCAACTTTGTAGCCCGGCCTCGTCGCAGCGGCCCACGGCGCAGAGCGAAGGTGGACGTGGTTATCCGCTGCACACCCGTCATCCCAGACATGGATGGTGCTTTGGGCTTTCAGATCGGTCAAGTAGTACCCGACACCTTCCGAGCCCTCGACACGCATCAGATTCTTCGAGCGGTAAATATGCAGTTCAGCTGGGTCATCGAGAACGAAGCTGCCTGTCATGATGGCGGAAAACTCGGTGAAAGCGTCTAATGGATAGCCGTTCCTGACGGGTCCGGTCGCTGGTTCCTGATCGGCCGTTTTTTGCTCGGTTGGACTCGTTTCTTCTTTCTGAACATCGGGCTGTAGATCCGAGTTTTGCGCTCGCGCTACCTGCGCCAGCACTGATCCAACTAGAACGCACACAAACACATACACAGCGATGGGCCGCAACATTTCGCCTCTTCCGGGATGATTAAGTATTGACCTGCAGGATACAGAAAAAAGGCCACGCTGTGAACAGCGTGGCCTTATCTGTAATAAAGCTAAGTTACTTCTTGGAGGCGCGAGCAGCCTTGACGCTAGCCAAGGTCGCCTTGCCGATGGACGGGCCACCAGTGGCCTTTTTGCCATTGGCGCCAGGGATCGACAAGGTCAGGAGGCCTGCGTTGTCGCCCAGGATGTAGCCGTCATAGCCGGCGAAACCGATCCAGCCCTGCTTCGGGTGTTTTCCGGTTCCAGGCTTCAGTTCCGAGATCACGAACCAGATTTCCTGGGTGTCGAAACCGTAGAGCGAGTCATAGAGGTCATCGGCAAATGCAACTGCCGCGCCGGTCTGTCCGAGGCCTTCGGCCTTCGGAACGCTCGTCTTCGCGCCAACGGTCGGAGCATCGACAGCTCCACCGCAAGCGGCAGTGAGGTTGTCAACGCCGGCGGCCAGATAGCCGTCGTAGGTGAAGGATTCGTAGTTGCAATAGAGGGTCGAACCGTTATAGTTCTCGAACCCGAAAGTGTAGGAGCCAGCCTGCGCGAACGCAGCCGAGCAGCCGAGTGCGAGAACAGTGATTACCAACAAGCTTTTCAGTTTCAAAGGAATTCCTCCTGGAAGTTTTGGTTCAAGTTTTGAAGGTTGCACAACCCGAGCTCAATGCAGTCCTACGTTGGGGAAGTGTAGTGACTGGCACTGACTTGGAGAGCTTAGCGCATCCTGAAGTTATGTCAAGTCAATTAGCGGAACGTTTCAAAAAAAAATAAAAAAAAAATAGAAAAGATAAAAACTTTGCGCTCTTGAAGCAAAACAACGGTAGTAGCGTGGAAGATATTTTCCCAGAGGCTCGCGAGAACCGCAGTGGCTGCGGCGTTCCCTCGCGCAAGAATCTCCCGGAACCCAGTTCTAACGACGATTAGAAAGCGAAAAGACCTTCCAGAAATTTCGGCGCCGCTCAGAAGGTAACGCGGACGCCGAATTCCATCTGGCGTGGAGCGCCGTTCGCGAAGGTCCCGGAACCAGGGAGAACGCGGTCGAGACGAGACGAGCAAAGCGTGCTGGAGGATCCGCAATATCCGGCGGAGCTGGCGTTATTTAACGAAGTGCCGGGCGCACCGTTGAGAATGCCGCTGAGTTGATTGCCGGGGCCTCCGAAGTTGGCCCAGTTGAAAACGTTGAACACAGAAAAATTTGGTTCAAGGCTGATCCGCTCACTGGCCTGGAACGGGCGACTCAGGTGGAGGTCCATGGTCTTGAGCCACGTCTGTTCGGCATAGTGGCCGGGCAAAGCCTGACCTGGCGCGGACTGGATGAGAGGCGAGTATGCGCCTAACGAAACGAGCTGCTGACCGGTGAATAGTCCGCTATTGACCAAGGCTGTGCCAGCCGGAGTCAATTTTCCCGCGAAGTTCGTGTTGTAATAGTCGATCGCTTTCGTCAGCTTCGTCGTGTTGTATTTGCCGGTGCTTCCGAGAAATCCAGGCAAGAGATCGCCGACGGTTCCATCACCTGTGAGGTCGCTCCGGAATATCTCACCTGCGACGCCGCCGCCATCCTGCTGGGGAAGATAGGGGCTCAAGGGTAGAGGCGAACCCAAATGCGCTGTCAGGGAAAGCCTGACGCCGTGCGATAACTGGGCGGTCGGAGTGAACGTAAGTTGGTGAGTGCGATCGAGACCGGCAACTCCGAGATGACCGACGTGCGGGCGATTGTAATCTTCGGCGACGTTGAGGATGGAGTAGTCTCCGCCGCTGCCGTTGGGCTCAGCGATGTTGCTGCGATAGCGCGAGAATGCGTAGGCGATGGCGATGTCGAGACGTCCGACACGCTTCGATGGGTTGGCGACGCTGGTGTTGTAGGAGAGATGGACGCCTTGATAAAGCGAGCGGCCGCTGGGAAAGTACATGATGTTCGATCCAACGAGCGGATTGATGCCGCCGAAGGAGGCTTGCGGCTTGCCGAGGACAGAACAGGGGAAGGGGCCACAGAACGCGTTCGAAGAATCCAAGCCGTTGCGTGCAAAATCGGTGATGCTCGCTCCCGGCACGGTAGTCAGGTAGCAGTTCACCGATGCTTGCGAAGCGCCGGGTCCAGGGCCAGCTCCGGCGAATGTTGCTTGCGGACATCCGTGCGGGACGACTGTCGCAGTGATTGCGCTTAGCTCAGACGAGAAGGTGTTCAGCAGCGGGTTGGGATTATCCCCGTCCGTCATGAAGCCGGCATCGCCGACGTGATTGGTGTCGATTCCGAGCGGAAACTGGGTGCCGATCTCACGAATGTAGTCAGCGGAGAAGATGCCGTGCTCGCCGAGCTGGTGCTGAATTCCGGCGGACATGTGGACGATGCGGGGAGTTTTGAAGTTGGGGGCAAGCAAGCCACCAAAATTCGCCAGGCTGTTGGTAAGCGAATAAATATTGGGAGAGCCGGCGGAGAGAGCGGACTGCGCTGCGAGAAATTGCGATTGCAGATCCTGGATCGCGTTTGAAACCGTGCCCAGTGGAGCGCCGCAAATCTGGGTGGCGATATCGAGACCGCCGGCGGAACTCACGACATTGCCGTTGGGAAACAAAACAGAGCCCGTCGGGCAGAGAGTGAGGCTACGGTTGTATTGTCCGTTGGACAAGCGGTTGATGCGGTCCTGATAAGTATTCTGTAGCAGGAAATTGTCGTAGAACAATCCGCCACTGGCGCGGAGGACGGTCTTGCCATTGTGTCCCGGATCCCAGGCGACACCGGCTTGCGGCGCGTAATTCCAGTTGGGTTGGTTCACACTCTCGCCTAGATCCTGGTGAGCGTTCAGCAAATTGTTCGGAATCAGTCCAAATTGATCGAGAATCAGGCCGCTGGTACAGATTGGAGTCGTGACGATGGAGGTGTTGATTGCGGAACAGGGGGCTGGGGACAAGTCGCTGTCGGTGCGTCCGCTGTCGCGAACGTAATTCACGCCGACGCTGATGTTCAGATTCGGCATCAGGTTGAACGTATCGCCGATGTATCCCTCGAAGCGCGTGTCGGTGTGTCCACCGGTGGAGTGGTTAAAGCCAGAGTTCTCGCTGAAACCTCCGAGGCCATTGAAAATCGTGAGCGTGCCGACGGGGTAGTTGAGTGGATTTTCAGCGCCTCCGACAAGCGTGGGGTCGCCGTTGATGGCATTGATCACATCGAGTCCATCGGAACTGGTGACCGAGGGGCCGTCATTTCCAGGAGAATAGTAATCTCCCTGAGTGATGCGATGAATCGCGCCTCCGAAACGGATGGTGTGATAGACCTTGTAAACCGTGCTGCTATCATAGCGTCCGAAAAGATCGCGTTGAACGGTCTGACGCGGTCCGGCGGTGCTGGGTCCCATGGCGAAGGATCCGAGTTGGATGTGAAAGGGCGCGCCGGGGTCGATCAGCGAGGCGTTCAATGCCGGGGTGATGGCGTCGACCATTTTCATGTAACCGAAGCGCGCGCTCTGCACGAATCGACCGCGGTTCCAATCGAGTCCGAAGACCGCGGCGGGAACGTTGATCTGATTGCGAAAGTTTGAAAGGGTGCCGGACGGGGCGATATCGTTGGCGTTGTCGTAGGTTAGGCGGACAAAGCCCTTCGTGTCGTCGTTGAAGTTGTAATCCAGACGCGCGCTCAGCATATTCTCGCGAAAATAGGCGCTTTGCGCGCTGGTCGTATTTGCGGCCGGGTATCCTAACTCGACGGGTAGAATTCCGTCTTGCTTGGTGCGCTCCGCTGCGACAAAGAGAAAAGCCTTCTCTCTAATGATTGCGCCGCCGGCGCCGAATCCATATTGCTGGCGGCTGTAATGCGAATTGCCCGCGGGAAATCCAGCGAGGCCTACGGAGCCGTCTCGTAGATTGCCAAAGAGATTGCCGTGCCAATCGTCTCCACCGACCCGGGTGGTAATCCTGACGGCTCCGGTGGCGTTCAGGGACTGAAATAATTCCGGCGTGGCGCGAGAGACGATCGCTTCGCGGACGACCTCGGCAGGCAGGTTCAATTCAGCCGCGCCCTTGGTTTCATCCATGACTTCGACTTCGTCCATGTCGTAGTGGGTGGTCCGTCCGAGCTGGCTATTGATCGAAAGCGATTGGAAGCCACTCTTGCCGGGACCGTAAACGAGCCCATCCACGGCCTGCACGCCGGGATCGAGTTTGCCAGGATTGAGGTAGTTGCGTCCGTCGATGGGCAGTATGTCAGGCGCGTCGCCGCTGAAGGTACTGTAGAGATGCAGCGGGCCGGGATTGATCCACTCAAGTTTGAAATCGACGCTGGTCGCAGCGCCCAATGTGACGGTGGCGTTGAGGTCAACCGGCAGCATGTCTTTGCCTTCGACGCGAACTACGTACACACCGGCTGGCACGCCTTCGGTGACGTAAGTTCCATCCTTGCCGGTGCGAGTCACGCCGCGAGTATCGGCGGCGGATGAACTGTAGATGACACGCGCATTTTCGACAGGGGCTCCAACGTCATCTCGAACCGTACCTTGGATTGTGCCTGCGGCGGGACTTTCGGAGGTTAAATCCTGCGCAGCCAGGGAAATCGTGAACGCGTCGAAGGTAAACGCCATGCAGAGCAGCAGGAGTGAGAGCGAAATGGGCAGAGACCGGCGAAAAACAGATCGAACCTGTAAGCCACAGCAATCAAACAAAGCAGACTCTCCTGGGAGCAGACCTGAAGTAGAACCTGAAGCGATTCCGCGTCTAAGGGTCCTAGTTTCCGCTGAACTGGTTTTTACACTGAAATCGAATAGAACAGTCTACTAGATGCGGCGACTTAGCCGGGGCGATGTATGCGTTTTTTGAATCAATTGCGAACAGATTTCACAACGGTTGAGGCACAAGCTGAGCTCATCGATCCGCTTCGGATCGCGACGGCCGTTACGACCCGCCACGAGTTTTCTGCGAAAAATGAATCCGCCTAGAAACTTCCGCGATGGGTGTAGTATCCGGCGCGGTAGTGCGACTGATAGGGGCCTCCCGCAGGAGCATTCGTCAGGTCGACTTTGAGCTGTCGAAAATCCGAATCGGAGTATCGCTGGGACGGGTAGTAGGCCAACAAATACTGCGTGCGCAGTTCGTCGCTGATCTTCTGAAAGGCGGCGTCCAGTTGGGCGGCCGAGGTGGCGTAGTAGTACTTCCCCCCAGTGTCAGACGAGATTTGAATCAAAGCGTGCTCTCCTCCGGTGTCTCGCCCCGCGCTGGCTTCGATGGGAACGATAATGATGCTGTAGATGATGGATTCTGCTTCCTGTGCCGCACGCAAAGCCTCTTTGTAGTTAACCTGGCTCATCGTGTCGCCACCGTCGGTGATAACGACCATTACTTTTCTTCCCTGGCGGCGGCTTAGGGCCTGCGATCCGAGATAAACGGCGTCATAGAGAGCGGTCGCTGCACCGTTATGCACGCGATCGATGCCAGCATCAATTTTTTTCAGGTCGGATGTGAAGGGAACCATCTGGCTTACTTCTTCGCTGAACTTGTAAACGGCGAGTCCATCCTCGGGGCGGACAATCGTGTGAGCAAACTTGCGCGCCGAGGCAAGCTCCAAAGGAAGATCTTTTCTCGTGCTCAGGCTCGTGTCGACCGCCAACACGATCGAGAGTGGGAGAGCCGATTCCTTACTGAAAATTGAGATCTTCTGATCTTTTCCGTCTTCTTTCAAAAGAAAGTTTTCCTTCTGTAGATTCGCCACTGGAGCGCCATTGGCGTCCGTTACAGTGACAAACACATTCACGAGCTTGACGTCGACTTTGAGGGTGGTTTCGGGTTCTTCGGCGAGGGCCGGTACGATCGCATTAAAAATAAGCGCGCACGTCAATGCGCAAAGGGTGAGACGCGGCCACCAACGGTCAAGCATCGAGCGAAATTCACGACGGTCCACTCGAAGCTTGGCAGACATGGTTCGAAGCGCTCGATACACTCTTTTCATTAGGAGTTAATCATTATGATGCAGAGTCGCCGGCGGTTGTAGCTCCCGGCTTCTGAATTTCCTGAGGAAACGGCTCTCCGTCGGCCCACACGACCCCATCTTCAAAATACTCCTTCTTCCAGATGGGCACAGTTTTCTTGAGCGTGTCGATGATCCAGCGGCAAGCATCGAACGCGGCACTCCTGTGGACCGACGCGACAACGATGAGTACGCTCGTCTCACCAATTTCGAGCCGCCCGAGGCGATGGACGATCGAGGCTGTGCGTACGGCAAAACGGTCCCGCGCTCCCGAGGCTAAGGTCTCCATCTGCTTAAGTGCCATGGCTTCATAAGCCTGATACTCGAGAAAAAGTGTGCGGCGCCCGCGGGTATTGTTGCGCACGATGCCGTCAAAAATCACCGTGGCGCCATCCTCAGGGTGTTTCAGTCGCGAAATGAAAGCCCGCGGTTCGATTGGCTCGCGGACGATTTGAACGAGGCCAGGGCTGTCGTCAGAGACCTTGTCACTTCCAGCCGCCCCGCCGCTGACCGGTGGCAATATTCCAACTTCGTCGCCGTCTTTTAGTTCGTGGTCCGCAGCTGAGTATTCCCAATTTACCGCAATCGCGAGCGACGGCAAGATCTCTTTGAATCGTTTAGTATGGCCCGAGTAATAAAGAAGAACGTCGCGTACAAGCGCGCCGTCAGGGAGATCAAGGCTTTCGGCGGTGCGGCCAGCGATATCCTTCATCATTCCGAAGAAAAGCACGCTAATCTTCATACAAGTTTCCAACGGCTCCCGTGTCCATCTGCCGGACACACGCAAAGACGAACGGTTGAAATGCAAGGCACCTCTAGTTCGCGCAAACCAGTGTAGCGCGCACTTTAGGGACGTGGCCTTTCGGGTAATGATTCGCCCGCAATTTGATTGATCTAATTACCTCCGTAATCGTGCAATAGGTCACTTTCCCGCTTAGTCTTGAGTCCGAACTGTCCACTGCTGAGGGGAGGTCTCTTATCGCTACCGTAGCTAACACTGATGCTAGCCGTAGCGCGTCTGCTCGGTCCTTTCTTCACAGCCTCAACATTCTAGTGAAGTACACCCGGCTTTATGGAGTGACTCACAAGCGCACTGAGGGTCAGTTCCAAATCGCGTGGACCGAACTTCAGCAGGCGCTTCCGAAGGGCGGAGATACAGGTTTCCTGCTCGGCGTTGCTGATAACAAACTTCTTCTCGACGGCATTCCACTCGAAACCGGACAGGCTGAGCGAAGCTTCGCACAGTTGCTGACTGCTGCTGGACTATCAAGCATCATGTTTTCCAATAAAGTCACGCTCGACGACTTTACTCGTCTGGTGCGTGCCTTTGCCATGGGCGGATCGAAAGCGCAGGACTTTGCCAAGCAGTTGAAGGAAACGCTTGGCGATAACAAGGATTCTTCGATTCGGATCAACGAGGTTAAGTTCGTTGCGGCTGATCCGAGTACGGGCGAATATTCGATGGCGGCGCAACTTGCCGCGCAGGCTCTGGGCCCGGAGTTCAAGCAGTGGCTGAATGATCCGCAAAAACTTCTGCAGTTAATTGCCGCAGCGCAAGGAGCGAGCGCGGGCGGCGGGACAGCGGGTGGCGCGCCGCTCGGCAGCGTCCCGACAATCCCGATCCCCGGCGGGGTTGCCGTCGGTGAGGGTGGTACGGTGGGAACTGGCACGGGTGTTTGGGCGGGCGGAGTCGTCGCCCTTCAGGAGGAGGAAGTAATCCAGACTATTCGTCTGCTCACGCATTTTGGGCAGGCGATGCAGGATCCCAACAGTTCGCAGGAGAATCTCGCCGCTGAACTTGTAAAAGCTCCGGAAGGCGCCAAGGTCAATCTCGCGCAGTTGCTGGAGGGCCTGGCTGCGCAAACGTTGCAGAAGAATAACAACGAGACGAACGACACGCCGCTGCTGATGAAGGCCGCCGAGAGCATGGCGATCAAGTTTGCTCTCGATCGTTATTCAAAGGGCGAAGTCAAAGTCAATGCCGTGCACGACATGATGGAACACATGAGCCGGCAGATGGACACCCTGCGCCAGATCTTGCGGGTCCAGGAAGACAAGATGTCGAAGGCTGGGATTCTGGTCGAGTCTCACGCGGACATCCTCGATCGCATGTTCTGGGCCGAGATTCCAGAAGCCGGAAAGAAAAGCGTTCTGCTCTCGAGCGAAGCGGCCTGCGTGCCGCCGCGGAACATTCGCCAGTTCGTGGAGATCCTTTTTGAGCGGGACGATAACGAAATCGCCGCTAAAATTCTCTCCAACTATTGTAGTGGCGTGGACGCCAACGACCCCGAACCGCGGCGCAAGACGGCAACGGGACTGGCGCAACTCGCCGATCTTTTTGCGAACGCACCCGAAGAGATCATGCCCAACGCTCTGGCGCTTATCGGAGAGCGGCTTGGCAAGGAAAACGACAGTGAGATTCAAAGCCTGCTGGCCGCGGCTTTCGCGCGCTTCGGGCAAGAGGCTTGCACTCGAAGAAAGTTCAAGGCGATGGCGGAACTCTGCCTATCACTCGAACGCGTATCGAAACAGCGTCCGGCTCTGGTGCAAGATCTGCGGTCGCGCGTGGGCATCGAAAACCGGCTACCGGAGATGATCGAGGAGGCTATCAATGCCGATCATATTCCTGAAGATCTAATCAACGTGCTGCAGCAGCTTCCGAGGATATCGGTCGAACATCTGGCCGAGCGCTTCTTCCGAGCGCAGAAGCGCGTCGAGTGCGACCGCATTATCGAGCTTGTCGATGAGCTAGGGCAGCCTGCCATCGACGACTTACGCGAAATCCTACGGATGGGGCAGCCTCGTCAAGCCGCCTCCACGGTTGGGCTACTAAGCCGTCTTTCTGTCGCTACCCTGTTGGAGCTGCTTACCCACGCGCATGGGCGAATTCAACCGCTTTTATCAGGACGTGATCGTGCGGCAGATCGCTTATGGCGCCGCGCCCGACCGGGGACGGACGCTCGTTGAATTGCTTGAACTGCTGGACTCTCTCATCCTGCCAGAAGCCATTGATGAGATCGGAATGAGCCAGGATCGCAGCGCCAGTTCCAGCCTGATTGCGCTGGCAACGGCCGGCGAAGCGCAAAGCCGTCCGGCTTTCGTGCAACTCAAAGCCGTGGAGTCCCTGGGCCGTCTGCGCGAGGCGGATGCGGTTCCGGTATTGCGCGCGATCGTTGAAGACAAGAAACTTTTTGGATACAGCCAGCACCGCGAGTTGAGGATCGCCGCCATCCAAGCGCTGTCGAAAATCGACCCTCGCTACGGGACGCAGGCTCTGACTGATAGCGGCCTCGAGGCCGCCGAACTGGCGATTGCGCCGCTTGATTCCGGGGCAGGATGCCCATGGGTTCGCCAGCGCAGGTACGAGCGCATTATTCTGCCGCGCACTTTATCGGCAACGCTTTCCAGTTCATGGGGAAAGTCGAACATCGTAATGCGGGAGATGAGCCTAGGCGGCGGAATGGGAACGCGAAGCGACAATCTACGCGTCGGCTCAGAAGCTCACGTCGAGATTTCGCTGGGCGTGAAGAAAATCCGTGGTGAAGTTTTGCTGCGCCGCGCTCGTGTGAACGAAATCGGATTCGAATTCGTCAGTATGGATCTCGACAGCCGCTATCGGTTGCGGCGAATCCTGGTCGAAGCGCTGCAGAAAGTCCCCGACAATCGCGCGGCGAACTGGGATGGGGAACGCAAGGTTTAGCTGTCGGGCCGAGCTTCTGAGGCCTCAGGAAAAATTGATTTAAAAACAAAAGCCTCCGCTCTCGCAGAGGCTTTTTCAGCGTATTTTATTTGGAAGCTCGTCCTACGCTACCTTCACAAAAATAATAACCAGCGTGAACAGAACCAGAGACTCGATAAACGCGAGTCCGAGAATCAAAGCGACCATGATTCCAGGACGCGCCGCGGGGTTCCGTCCAAGAGAATCGCAAGCGGCGCCAGCAACTCGCGCCTGTCCAAGCGCGGCCAATCCAGCCGCGAGGGCAATCGCAAAACCGGAGGTAAGCGCTACCCAGTTCGTCCCGCTGGCGGCGGCCGACGTCGAACCTTGCGCAAATGCCGGGACTGCAAATACCGAGGCAATCATCAATACCAACATCAACATCGCAAATTTCCGCATTGTGTTTCTCCTTGTATGAATTCCTGCAGTGGGTGGTTGACGCCGCGCTTCTATGAGACGACGCCCTCACGCTGAAGGCCGGTGTCTAACAACAAGTCAGGCACCAAGTCTCAGGTCTCAGGAAACTCCAGCAGAATTTGCTGTTGATTTCTGAGACCTGACACCTAAGACCTGAGACCGCTCTTAGTGTTCTTGCCCCGTAGCCTCGCCCAGATACACGCAGGCGAGCAAAACGAAAATATAAGTCTGAATAAACGACACGCCGATGTGCAGTCCCTCGAATAATACTGGGATCGCGAGCGGCACCAGAGAGAAGAACACGAGTGTGACCATCTCTCCGGCAAACATATTGGCGAAGAGACGGATGGTTAGAGACATAATGCGCGCTGTGTGGCTAAAGACCTCAATCGGAAAAAGCAGGAAAGGCAAGAGCACGCGCATAATCAGCGGCATTTCCTTATCCTGCGGACCGATAAAGTGTTTGAGATAACCGACGAGGCCATTGGTCCTGAGTCCCTGGTAGTGGTAGTAAAACCAAGTCAGCAGCGCGCACCCAAGCGGGACAACCGGCACTCCCGTAGGGGATTCCAGCCCGGGCACCAGACCGATCAGATTACAGGCCAGAATGAACACACCGAGAGTGACGAGGTAGGGCACATACTTGTGTCCGTGATGGCCGACCACTTCGTCCGCCATGTCGGCGACAAATCCATGGATGCCTTCCATTGTGTGTTGCAAACCGCCGGGGCGCTCAACCGATAGGTGTGTACGGACAGCAATAAAAAATATCGTTAGCAGCACTACTACCAGCAATTCCATCGCGAAGGGGTTCGTAATCGGGGTTGCCGGATGCTTAGGGTGAATGTGAAGCAGGTTCAGCAGCGCCGTCACCTGCGAGCCGAAGAGACGATTTAAGAATGCGGTAAGAGCCAGTTGTTCCATTTTCGGACTTTATGTTCCGGAATTCGATAACTGCCAGACAAAACAGCAGACCAGCATTTCGCTCGGGGATGGCAAATTCCAAGCCTGACAAGAAACTGTGTTCTAGTCTGCACTCCGGAAGGCGTTGTACCCCTCCCAAACTGCTTCCGCCATCAAGGCTGGAACGGGCACGCACAAGCCCCATAAAAATCCGCGGAAGACCTGCAGAGAACCTATGAATATAACATAGGCGGCGGCCCCGACCAACCCGTAACGCACCAGGAAGCGCAGGATAATCCAGCCCCCTTTTTCCCTACTGTGCTGGTTAACAATTCGATCGGCAAGGGCCTCTACACTGCGCGTCAGTGATCGAAAATTAATGTAGGAAACCGCCGTCCCAAAGGCAAATCCGACCAAACCGGACCAGCGATAGACCCAGAAGACGGGGGCCAGCAGCACAGCGCTAACCACCAGAAGATTGCGCAAAATTCGCGGAATGATGCCTTCATAGGCCGAGAGCCTGCCGAGCGTGTGCTCATGCGGAGTTTCTAATGGCGAGGTTTCGGGAGGCCCGTCGAAATGCGCAGGCTGGGTCATGACTTATCTTTGAAGGCGCCGACCGCCATGCGAATCATCTGCCAAAATCCTACGACTGCGCCAAACAGTAGACCGACCAGATAAAGCCACCGCGTGTGCAGCCAGTAGTCAGCCAGTTTTCCCAGGAAGTACCCGAGCAGGATTGCCGCCGGAATCATGAAGCCGATCTCGGAATAACGAGCTAGGGAGACGATGGAACTTTTCTTCTGGGATGGAGGGACTGGTTCGGTGCTGGGCTGTTCGGCCATTCGGAGGAATTTTAAATCAAGCGGTCGACTTCGAGCTGAGGCGCGCTTTACTCGATCGAGTGCACCGAGTCTAGATCGAGGAGCATGAACGAGCAACCGCTGTACTGGTAGCACCCGAGGATTCCGCGCCGAACGAAGCGACTGGGAACGTCGCTGGGCGCCGGGATCTTGAAATCAATGGTCTTCAATTGTTTTCCCTGTAGCTTCATTTTGTCCGAGCCGCTGATGAACTTCGTATCTTCGACCTTGAACGATTTGCCCTTCCCGTCGGAGGCTAACAGAACGAAGAACTCGGCGCTCTCAGTTCCGGGAAGAAAGCGAGGCATTTTGAATTCGCGTTCGCTGACCACGAAAGAGGAAGCATCGCCTGTGTTCTTCGCCGTTGCAGCTTGAGACTTCCCTGCCCCGGGTTTCCCGGGGGCGTGCGTCAGGTAGTCGAGATTTTCTTGAGCAGCGGCCATTTCCTTTCCGTATTGATCAAGCGACATCCTGTCGGTCGTAGGCATACGGAAAATCGCCATGCGACACATGCGGATGGCGAGTTCGTCTTTGTGCTCGCGGCGGTAGAGATGGCAGAGGTGGCCGCCAACCACTCCGTCTTGCGAAATACTCCAGGAAGCCCGCAGGTATTGCTCGGCCTCATCGAGTTTCGACGTGCGCTCCTCTACCCAACCAATCGTGTCCCAGTACGCAGCTAGGGTTCGAGCCTTCCGCAGATCGTCCATGTCGAGCTTCGAGAGGGTAATATCCTGCGATTCCTTTTCCACCCCTGTTACCGCTTTTCGGGCGTACTCGAGGGCAAGTGGCAGCTTCAAATCGGCATTCGCCATCTCGTAGGCGACGTCGTTGAGATAAATTCCGTCCTCGTCGCTGTCGGCCAGTTGTTCGAAGGCGGCGCCAGCCTTGTCCCGTTCGCCGGCCAATAAATAAACGGAGCCCAGATCTTTCCGAATGCTGGGTAAATTGGGTTTCACCTGCAAGGCGGCTTCGTAGGCCTTGGCCGCGTCGGAATATCGCTGCAGCCCGCGAAAACAATTGCCCAGGTTCGCAGGGCCATCGGCGTCATTCGGAAATGCTTTGATAAAGTGCTGCCAGACCGGAATGGCGTCCTCGAATTGCGAAATCGACATAAGGCCGTAACCCAGGGCCTTGGGAATTGCGGGTTCTTCGGGATCGGAAGCAATAGCTCTGTGAAACGCGTCGAGCGCAGCGTCCTTCTGCTTCTGCGAGAACAGCATAGTACCGAGGAACACCCAGGCACGCGTGAACTTCGGGTCGACCGAAACAGCGCGATACAAGGATGACGTCGCTCCTTGCATATCGTTCTTCTGCATCGCTTCGCGCGCGTCGCTTTCAAGCTTGTTCGCTTCGTCATTCGAGCTGTTCGGCAAATTGCGAAGGGTGCTCATAGTGCTCTGACCAGGAGCTTGAGCCTTGGCCACGGCAAGGGCTGTCCCCCCTTTGAATAACGGGATGAAAGAGCCGTAGTCGTCGGCAACGGCCTTCATGAACTTCTTGTAATCACTTCGTTCGCCGACAGGAACTTCCTGGAGAAGACTTTTGAGGTGGCGTTCGCCGATCAATTTCCCGTCTCTGAACTGGTAGGTGGCGTCGTACTGGGCGAAATCGAATCTCAGGTGGATGTCTTCTGGAACCTGCGGCTGGTATCCGTTTGGTAATTCGATGCGACCATGACACTCGATGTCGAGCGGAGTACCGAGATACATGGGGCCGTCCGGCATCATGTCATCATCGGTGGGGGCGAGAAGAGTGAGGATGGGCATCGGAGCCAGAATTCGGCGATTCGACCAATCGCCGTAATCCTTGCGCACGTACTTGTAAGAGAAGTGAAATGGCTCGTCCGTTTTCTCGGGAGAACTGGCGATCACTTCGCTCACTTCACCTCCAAATCCAAGAGACAGCGAAATCCGCTGCCCGAGTTCCTTCCATTGGGGAAGCGCAACCTTTCGAAAACCGCTTCGCAGCAAGTACTCGATATCGCCGCGTGCAGAGAAATCCGCCCGCGCCTCGAGGGTGCCTGCATCGCTCAACTTACCTTCCATGTTGAAGACCTGGACCGAGGGGTACGGCAGAGCAACAGGAGTGCTGACAAGTACAGGCGGCTTGTCCTTCCAAACCGCGAGAGCATGCTTGTCTCGGAGGTTTGAAACCAGATACCGGTACGGGCCAACTTCTGGAGTCGTGTCGAGCCACAGCAAAGCGCCATCTTTCGGCACGATCGTGATCACGTGATCGAATTGCCCAGGAGAAGGAACATCGGGATCGATCTCATGGCTTCCGCTGATCAACGCGGGATACGCTGGAATGCCCACCGCCGACAGAAGGGAGGCGAGCAAGGTGTGTTTGTCTTAGCAGTCCCCATACTGGTTAGCCAGTACATCGGCAGCGCTATGCGGCTGGTAGCGACCCACTCCGAATGAAACTCCGATGTAACGAAACTGCGTGCTCACATAGTTATAGAGGAGGCGGATTCTTGCCTCATCAGTCGAGGCATTCCTGGTAAGTTCAGCGGCCTTAGCCGAGACTTCCGCGGTGGGTTTGACGCGTTCTGCCTGAAGATTGCCGTACCAGCGTCCTACCTCGTCCCAACTGGCAAAACTGCTCAGGAGTACGTCGGGCCGGGTGAGGCGTCCGCGCGTCTGTTGCCACAGTTGTTCTGTGGCTTCGCTCTTGGCATTGGTCTCATCTTTCTGGGTTAGGTTGGAACAGTGCCACGTATAGACGCGATATCCGCCGGATTCTGTGATCACGGGCTGAACTTTTGCGCTCCTGAATTTGACGTCGCGCTCACGGGGCACACTAATTTCTAACTGCTCATCGAGAACGATCTGCTGGTGCGTGAATTGGTAGGAGGTCCAGAACTGGCCGGGCGCCAGCGGTTTGGTGGTGTGTTCCTGAATGCGATATTCCAAAACATCACCGACGCTGAGTCCTTTTACAGCGACGTGCTTCTCGTGCAAGTCGCTGTAGAACGGAGCTTGGCGCGTGATCTCGGCCGCCATATCCTGAACACTTTCGGCCGGGGTTTCGACCACCGAGCCATCTGGCTTACGCACACGGACGTATGAGATCTCGAACGTTCCGGTTCCGCTGGCGTAGGAAAAACTCAACAAGCCATATTGCTGAACGCCCGCCTCAGACTGGATTCTGATCCGCGCACTGTCTTCACGGACGGAGGTACCGTCGTTCTCGAACTTTTCTTTCTGCGTGAATTGCTCAATCACAAATGCTTCCTGCGAATGGTCGTCCTTCGCGGCAGGAAGCTTCGCAGGCGATGATAGTTGGGCTACTAGGAAAGGGCCCGGAACGAGGCAGAGGAGAGTGACAACCCAGAATGGTCTGATCATACGTCGCACACATTTATGCAGCTAAGCGAGGAAAACGCAAGTAAGTTCTTGAATGAGGCGATGACCCGTGTGTTACAGGCATGTAACTGACCGAGTGTTCGTCTCTTAGCCGCAGCAGAGCGCGACCCAAACCGAAGCAAACTCTACTTCACCATCATCGCCACGCGCGGCGATTGCACGATGTTCAGCGACCAGTTCACGCTGCGGATGAAAGGTTCGGGGTGAATTCCGATCACGAGCGTCGCCAAGGCGGTGATTCCAACTGCGAAACGCATTCCGACACTGACGGGCAGTTTCTCGGTCTCCATCGGAGCGCGCATCAGCATGGAATTCGCAACTTTCAGGTAGTAATACAGGCCAAAGAGCGAGTAGACAACGCCGAGGCCCGCTAAGACGTAGTGCTGGCTTTCAATCAAGCTCAGGAAAATGTAGTACTTTCCCAGGAATCCGGCGGCGGGTGGGATACCGGCGAGCGAAAGCAGAAACAAGAGCATCAGAGTGGCTTCTACCGGAGCGCGCTTGTAAAGTCCTGCCAGATCGTCAATCTCGTCGCCAATCAGGTTGCGCTGGCGCAGGGACGTGATAACCGCGAAGGCACCAAGGTTCATGAAGGTGTAGACGAGCAGGTAGATGAGGATTCCTTTGAAGCCGTCGTAGAAAGCTGCGCCGCCGATGGGCGAAGTTCCCATGGCCACGAAGGCTAGAAGCATGTATCCGACGTGGGCGATCGAGGAGTAGGCGAGCAGGCGCTTAGTGTTCGTCTGCGTGAGCGCGGCGAGGTTGCCGCCGGTCATTGTTGCGACGGCAACAACAATAATCACGGGAGTGTAGACCGAGCGCAGGGGCAATAATCCAAAAATCAGGATTCGCAGGAGCATCGCCCAACCGGCGGCTTTCACGGCAACGGACATGAATCCCGTAATGCAGGTGGGCGCGCCCTCGTAAGCGTCCGGCGCCCATTGGTGAAAGGGGACGGCGGCGATCTTGAAGAGCAAACCGACCATGGTAGCGAGCAGGGCGATGATCAGGACGGGATTGTGCGGATTCTGGGCGGAAACGGCTCGGGCGATGTCCCGCAGATTGGTGTTACCGGCAATTCCGTAAAAGAGGGAAAGACCGTAAGCGAAGATGCCGGAAGAAAAAGCGCCGAGCAGCAGATATTTCAGCGCCGCTTCGTTCGAGCGCCTGTCACGGCGTAGGAATCCGACCAGGATGTAGGTGGAAATCGCCATCAGTTCGAGGCCAATGAAAATCAAGACGATGTCGATTCCGGCAGCCATGCACATCATGCCGACGACGGAGAGCAGCAGCAGCGCATAATATTCGCCGTGGTGCTCGTCTTCGATTTCGAGATAGCGCACAGAGGCGATGATGGTGATGCCCGCTCCGGCTAGAAACAGATACCAGAAGTAGAGAGCGAAGTGGTCGACGAGGAGAGAGTTATAGAAACCGATTGCGCCTTTTGGCGACATTGTCTGGATCTGCCAGACGCATCCGGCAGCAAATAAGACACCCACAAATGCGCCGACGGCGTTGATCCACTTCCAGCCTTTGGGGATCATCAGATCGATCAACAGAATGCCGAGAGCAAAGATGGTGAGCTCCACCATCGGCAACATCAACCGGTATTCAATGGGTGAGATGCCTCGCACTTATCGACTCACTTTCGGCACGATGGCGTTTGAACCGGGGGCAACTCTTGAACTTATCTCTCGGGCCGTTGGTGGAAGTATCGCCGTTCCCGCCTGGGCATTCACGGGCGCGTTTGGATTCGATTTGGAGTCCTGGATAGTCTGCACAATCTGATTGACGGGCTGTTCGAGGATCTGGAAGAAGGGCCTGGGATAGAGGCCGATCCACAAAGCCATGATGATTAGAGGCGCGAAGGTGAGGATCTCACGCGGAGTCAGGTCGTGCAGCTTCTCGTTTTTCGGGTTCGTGACTGTGCCGAAGAAGACGCGTTGATAGAGCCAGAGCAGGTAGGCGGCGGCAAGAACCACGCCGGGGGCTGCCCATGCGGCCCATTTCCAATTTGCAGTGAAGGCGCCTTGCAGGATGGTGAACTCGCCGACGAATCCGTTCAGTAGAGGCAGACCCATCGACGAGAGGAACATGATCATGGTGATCGTCGCGTAGAGCGGCATCACGTTGGAGATTCCTCCGTATTCGGAGATCTCGCGCGTGTGGCGGCGTTCATACAGGATGCCGACGATTAAGAAGAGCGCGCCAGTGGAGATGCCGTGATTGATTTGTTGCAGGACCGAGCCGGTCAAACCAGCCGAGT
Organism: uncultured Acidobacteriaceae bacterium; assembly: GCA_963846085.1. Taxonomy (GTDB): domain Bacteria; phylum Acidobacteriota; class Terriglobia; order Terriglobales; family Acidobacteriaceae; genus Acidiflorens. Next base: position 118,538 of record CAWJUN010000004.1, read on the forward strand.
TGAGGGCAAAGATTCCGAGCGTACAGAAACCAAGGTGGCTGACGGACGAATAGGCCACCAGCTTTTTCATGTCTTTCTGCATCAGCGAGACGAGAGCGCCGTAGATGATGCCGACGAGGGAGAGGCCGATCACCCAGCCTTGCACTTTCGGATGCGACACAACTGAGGGGAAGAATGGGAGCGAGAAGCGGACGAAGCCGTAGGTTCCCATCTTCAGCAAGACGCCCGCCAGAATCACCGAGCCAGCCGTCGGCGCCTCGACGTGGGCGTCGGGCAGCCAGGTGTGGAAGGGAAACATCGGGACTTTGATGGCGAATCCGATAAAGAACGCAACGAACAGCCAGATCGCGGTGTTGAAGGGGATGAGCGGCGCTGTCTTATATAACTCGGGAATGCTGAAGGTGAAGACGCCCGTCAGCGCGTGGTGGTGGAAGTAGAGGAACAGGATGCCGAGAAGCATCAGCACGCTGCCGAGCAACGTGTACAGGAAGAACTTGATGGCCGCATAAAGCTTGCGCGGGCCGCCCCAGATGCCGATCAGCAGATACATAGGGACGAGCATCGCTTCCCAAAAAACGAAGAAGAGGAAGAAATCGAGCGCCATGAAGACGCCGAGCATTCCGGTCTGCAAGACCAGAAACCAGACGTAATATTCTTTGACGCGAACTTCGATGGCGGTCCATGAAGAGAGGATGGAAATCCATCCCAAGAGCGTGGTGAGCATGATCAGCAAGAACGAGATACCGTCGATGCCGAGGTTGTAACCCGCGCCAATCGAAGGAATCCAGTTATTGGGAGTACCTTCGAGGAATTTAAAGTGCGACGGCGTCACGTCAAAGCGCTGCGCCCAGAACATGGGGACTAAGGGCAGCGAGATGAGGAATCCGCCGAGCGAGAAGATGTTCGCAGTCCAGCGGATCGCGTCTTTGTTCTCTTTCGGTAGGAACAAGAGAACAAACGCTCCGATGAGCGGCATGAAAAGGATGATCGATAGTATGTGATTCTGCATAAGAGTTCTTAGCTTTTAGCTCTTGGCTTTTGGCTTCTCTAAGAGCCAATCGCTAAGAGCGGGCATTTCACTTCCACACGTAATAAAACGCAAATCCTACTAACCCCGCGACCATGACCAGCGCGTACCACTGCACCAGGCCCCATTCGAAAAGGCGTGCTGGATACGAAAGCATGCGCGCAAGGATCGCGGGACCGTTGACGCCGACGCCGTCGATGATCCACTTGTCCCACCAGGTCGAAAGCGTGGAGACCGCGCGGGTGGCCCATCCAACATCGTTGACCACGCCATCGATAATCTTGGCGTCAAACCACGAGGCGGCTTCGCCCGCGCCCATGGCTCCGAGACGGACGCTACCGATCTTGCGGCGTCCGGTGAAAACGTAGTCGTAACCCTCGTCGACGAACCATTTGTTATAGAGCAAGCGGTAAAAGGGCGGGGCCTTGACGGCAATGGGCTCGGCGTAATCTTTGCCGGCCTTCCTGTAGGAGTCGCGGGCCATGCCAAATCCGAGGCCGGCTGCGCCTAACGACAAGGCCATCAAGATGTATTCCCACTTGTCCGTGTGCTCGACTTCTTTTTCGCCCACCGCTAATTGCGCCGACTTCCCTTGTTCCTGCAAGACGACGGCTTCGCGTGCGAATACGGGCTCGAGGAATTTCTCGAAATGCGCCGATCCCCCGAGACTGTGCGGCCAGCTTAGCCATCCAGCGCCGATGGAGCAGATCGCGAGGATCACGAGCGGCACGGTCATCGACTTTGGCGACTCGTGCACATGATGCTCAGCCTCGTGCGTCATGCGAGATGGACTGTAAAAAGTCAGATACATCAGGCGGAACATATAGAACGCGGTCATCAGCGCCGTGCCGTAACCGACGAACCAGAGAATGCGGTAGGCGCCACCCTCCGAAGACCAAGTTTGCCAGAGGATTTCGTCTTTCGAGAAGAATCCGGCAAAGGGAAAGATGCCGGCAATGGCGAGTGTCGCGATCAACATCGTCCAATGGGTAATCGGAATGCGCTTGCGGAGATCGCCCATGTTGCGCATATCTTGCTCGCCACTCATGGCGTGGATCACGGAGCCGGAACCGAGGAAGAGCAGCGCTTTGAAGAATGCGTGCGTGAAAACGTGGAAGACGCCCGCGGCAAAAGCGCCCACTCCGAGCGCGAGAAACATGTATCCGAGTTGCGAAACGGTCGAATAGGCGAGCACGCGCTTGATGTCGTTTTGCACCAGACCAATCGACGCGGCGAATACGGCAGTGGTCGCGCCGACGATGGCTACGACTAGCATGGCCTTCGGAGCGAGGACGAAAACCGCATTCGAGCGCGCCACCATGTAAACACCGGCCGTCACCATGGTTGCCGCGTGGATCAGGGCCGACACCGGAGTAGGGCCTTCCATGGCATCGGGCAGCCAGACATAGAGGGGAAGTTGCGCCGACTTGCCGCAAGCCCCTACGAAAAGGAGCAGCGCGGCCGCGGTGAGAACGGGATCGCCGATCGCGAAGTGTCCACTGCGTGCGAGGGTGTTGATGTCGATGAATCGGAACGAACCCAGATACCAAGCCAGGGTCAGCGAGCCGAGGATGAATCCGGCGTCACCGATCCGGTTCACGATGAACGCTTTATTGGCAGCGGTCGAAGCCGACTTGCGATGAAAATAGAAACCGATCAGCAGGTACGAACAGAGGCCAACGCCTTCCCATCCTACGAACAACAACATGTAGTTGTTTGCGAGGATGAGCGTCAGCATCGAAAACATGAACAGGTTGAGGTATCCGAAAAAGCGGTAGTAGCCGCCTTCGTGGGCCATGTATCCGGTGGAGTAGATGTGGATGAGCATGCCAACACCGGTGACAAACAGCAGCCAGATGGAAGAGAGCGGGTCGAGCAGGAATCCGGCGTCGACGTTGAAGGCAGCGGACGTGCCGTCTTTCTTGACCAAGTTCAGATGGCCGTCACCGCTGCCCAGCCAGGTGTAGACAATCTTTTCGAAGGGATGTCCAGTGCCATGGGCGAAGTGGGTGTATTCGAGGACCGTAAAACAGGAAAACAAAAATGCGATCACGACCGCGCCCACGCAGACGGCGTTGACCGTGGACTTCTGGAGGCGGCGACCGAAAAAGAACATGATCGCGGCTCCGAAGGCCGGGAAGAGCGGGACGAGATAGATGTGATTTAGGAAGAACATTTAGCTCTTAGCTGTCAGCTTTCAGCTCTCAGTTAAAGCTGGTTCCTTTTCGAGAACGACGCACGTCCACTACCAACGAAAAGATTCCAGCAACAAACGAAAACAAGCCGACGAACAACAAGACGTAAAACAAAACTCCTGGCTCATACCACCCGGCAAATTCCCCTTTTGACGTTGCCTCCCTGAAAACGGACACTACATAGAGACGCCAAATCACCACCGATACAGGGCCAATGACGAAATCGCAAACAAAGCTAGCGTTCGACCGCTCAACGTCAAACTTGCCTCTTCCTGCAACAGGCCTCGGTTACTGAAAACTGATAGCTGACTGCTGATAGCCGCCCTTCTACCATTTCAACAAATCAATTTCGTCCACGTTGATCGTCTCCTTATTTCTAAAGAAGGCGATCAGGATGCCGAGGCCTACGGCTGCTTCGGCGGCGGCATCTACGGTTACAAAAATCGCGAATAACTGCCCGTGCAGATTTCCCCACATGTGGGAGAAAGCGACCAGGTTCAGGTTCACGGCATTCAGGATCAACTCAATCGACATCAGCACAATCACCACGTTGCGGCGCGTGAGCACGCCGATCACTCCCAGCACGAAGAGTGCGGCTGCCACAACGAGATAGTGAAGCGTAGTTATCGGAACCATATTCACGTAGAACAATCTGACCTCGGCGGCTAAAGCCGTTTCACAACCGGCTCGTTACCGCAGCGGTGAACCGCTGCGCCACCCAAAATCAGATTTTCTTCTTCGTCATAATTACTGCCCCTAGAATCGCCACCAATAGCAACAACGAGGCGATTTCGAAGGCGAATGTGTATTGGCCGAAGGTGTATTGTCCGGCCCGGTTAACTTCTCCGTAGAGCGCCTTGGCGATTTCCTGCGTGTTCGACGTTTCGGATAGAGGCATGCCGCGATCCGGGAACAGGGCCCTGCCCTTCACGAAGGCAGAGACGAACAATCCCATCAACGTACACGCCGCCGCCAATCCAATCGGCCATATGCGGTTGAAGCGGCGGTCTTTGGAGGCGCGCTCGATGTTGACCAGCATGATTACGAACAGGAATAGCACCATGATTCCGCCGGCGTAGACTATGATTTGTACGCCGGCTACGAAGGGCGCGTAGAGCATCAGGTACAGGCCCGCTACGGAGAGCAAAGTTACGATCAGGGCCAGCGCGGAATGCACCGCGTTTCTGCGGGTGATGACAAGGACTCCGCCAAGGACTGCTAGACCGGAGAGCATATAGAAAAAGAATGGCGTCGCGACCGGAGCGCCAGCGCCCAACGCCGAATTCATCGCCGGGTTCAATAGGGGGTTCATTAGAAGATCACCCCAACAATTGCCGTGATGACCAGCACGCCGAGGGAAATCGGCAACATCACTTTCCATCCAATCTTCATTAATTGGTCGAAGCGGTAACGCGGCCAGGTTGCGCGATACCAGATGAAGAGATACATAAAGACGCAAACTTTGAGTACGAACCAGTACACGTAGCCGATGCCGTCGCTGAACCTGGCAACTATGCCCGAATCCGCAGAGCGACCCGCAACAGCAATAACAAGAAGGAAGAGCGCGATCAGACCAAGCAGACCCGCGAATATGGCGAGGCCGGTGCGCTGAATTTTGAAGAACGAATGCGATGGCATGCGCACCGTGCCAATGAAGGCAATCGCGGCCAAGCCGCCGAATGTGAGTCCAGGAAACAAGGAGAAGATGAAGTCCCACGCCGGGGCGTGCAGCAGATTGGGAAACGGGCGCATCCATCCGCCGAGCCACAGCGTGACCGCAATCGACGAGACGGCAATCATCGCCGCATATTCGGCGAGCATGAAGAGCGACCAGCGAAGCCCGCTGTACTCGGTGTGATATCCGGCGGTAAGTTCGGACTCGGCTTCGGCCATGTCAAAGGGAGCGCGATTCGTTTCCGCAACCATCGCGATGGCAAAGATCCCGAATGCGATAAATCCGAGCGGAAAGAATTTGAAGATGAACCAGACACCCTGCTGCTGCTGGGCCTGGACGATTCCGATCATGCTCAGGGTGCCGGTGCCGCTCGTATTCAGGCTGGTCATCACGATCGCCGAGATCACCGCCAGTCCCATGGCGACCTCGTACGAGACCATTTGTGCGCTCGAACGGAGCGCGCCGATCAAGGGATAGTGCGAGTTCGAGGCCCAGCCCGCGACCACGATCCCGAGGACTCCCAGCGATGAGACACCGAGCATGAAGAGGATGCCGATGTTCATGTCGCTAACGGCTTGCGACGGCCCGAATGGAATGACGGTGTAGACGGTGAAGGCGGCGAGCAGGCCGATCAATGGGGCGACCCAGAAGACGAATTGATCGGCTTCGCTCGGGATGATGTCTTCTTTCAGCATCAGCTTGAGCGCGTCGGCGAAAGGCTGCAACAATCCGTGCGGACCGACACGCATGGGTCCGAGACGAATCTGGAAGTGGGCGAGGGCTTTACGCTCGATCCAGTTCATCGCGATGACGGCTACGGATACGCCGGCGAAAATGATCAACACATAAATCAATGCCCAGAACTGGTTCCCTGCTTGGCCGGGCGTTAGCGTGCTGCCGAGATACGACATGACGAAGTTCGGCATCAGCGATCCACCTCGCCGAGCACGATGTCGAGCGTGCCGATGACCGCGATTACGTCGGCGACGAGCAAGCCTCGAACCATGATGTCCAGCGCCTGCAAGTTCACGAACGATGGCGGACGAACGCGGATGCGGTATGGTTGCGTCGAGCCGTCGCTGACGATGAAGTATCCAAGCTCGCCTTTCGGCGCCTCGATGGAGTGATAAATCTCGCCTACCGGCGGCTTGATCACCTTGGGCACCTTGCCCATGATCGGACCTTCGGGAATTCCATTGACGGCTTGCTCGATGATGCGCAACGACTGGCGCATTTCGGCCATGCGAACCAGGTACCGGTCGTAGGTGTCGCCGTTCTCTCCGATGGGAATGTCGAAATCGAAGTCGGAATAGGCTGCGTAGGGCTGGGCTTTGCGGAGATCCCACTTAACACCACTGGCGCGGAGCACGGGACCTGTCACGCCTAAGGCGATCGCATCGGCGGCGGAGATTACGCCGACATTCTTGGTGCGTTCAAGCCAGATGCGGTTGGTGGTGAGCAGAGTCTCGTATTCGTCGAACTTTGGCGCGACGAAAGTCAGGAAATTCTTTACGTCTTTTTCGAACCCCGCGTATGTCTCGTACTGGCAGCCGCCGATGCGGAAGGCGTGGGTGGTGAGGCGCGCGCCGCAGTATTTCTCGAAAATCTTGAGGATTTCTTCCCGGTCGCGGAAGGTATAGAAGAGCGGAGTCATCGCCCCGATGTCAAGCGCGTGCGTGCCGAGCCAAAGCTGGTGGCTCGCGATGCGATTGAGTTCCGTCAGAATCACGCGAATGTATTTGGCACGTGCCGGCGCTTCGACATTCAGCAACTTCTCGACCGCTTCGCAGTAGCCCAGACCGTTCGAGACGGCGGCGACGTAATCCATACGATCGACGTAAGGATTGAACATCGTGTAGGTGCGATTCTCGGCAATTTTCTCGACGCCGCGATGCAGGTATCCGATGACGCACTCGGTGCCCATGACTTTCTCGCCGTCGAGTTTCAGGATGACGCGCAGCACTCCATGCGTGGCAGGGTGCTGCGGGCCCATATTGATGATGAGTTCATTCGAATCGAGATAGGTCTTGTCGGGAGCGTCGAGATCGAGGTTCGACAGCTGATCGAAGCGGTCGTTCATTGTCCGCTCTCGATTCCCAGGTTGATTTGGACCCATTCCTGGTCTTGCTGCAGAATGCCGTAATCCTTGCGCAGCGGGTGACCCTTCCATCCGTCGGGCAGCAGAATGCGCTTCAGGTCGGGATGTCCGTCGAAGTGGATCCCGAACATGTCGTAGACTTCGCGCTCCAGCCAGTTCGCAGTCGCCCAAATCGAGACGCTAGACGGTATCGACGCGCCGTCGGCGATTTGCGTCTTCACACGCACGCGCTCGTTGCGCGGGAAGGAATAAAGGATCCAGATCACGTCGAACTGCTTTTCTCGTTTGGGATAATGCACCGCGGTGATATCGACGCAATAGTCGAACGCTTCTTCATCGCGCAGCAAGCGCAAGAGATTGGGAATCAGCGAGCGATCGACAGCGAAGTAGTTTTGTCCAAGATACGTTAGCGCTTCGAGAGCGGAGCCATACTGGCTTTTGTATTTTTCGACCAGCGGCGAGGTCCAAGGGAGTGGAACTGGACCGGCGGGCTTAGCCGGGGCGGCGGGTTTGGCGGCAGCGGCCGGGTTCGCGGGAGCAGCGGGTTTCGTATCGGCGACGGCCGCAGCCGCTTCAGCGGTCTTTTCCGCCGTCGGCTTCTTCTCACCTTCCGGCGGCGGTGGTGGAGCGGGTGTTTTGACGTCCTCAGCCATGCAGGGATCTATCGTTCTAACAGCGCGTTCTAACAAAGGCCGTTCCAACAGCAGCACAAGTGCTTAGGAAAGGTTCACTTCTAACATCTGGTCCCATCATCGTCAATGACGGCGGTCACAGCATCCACTCGGCTGGCGGATTTTGTTTTAACGGTCTCGTGCACTAATGACGCGCCGCCTGGAAGCTCTCGACCAAGTCGCGGATGCGAATCGCGTCCGCTTTGCGATGGCCATGGCTGATAATCGGATCGGTGCCTCCGGTCGACTCAATGAGAATGTCAGACCACAGAACGCCAGTTGATATCTTGACCGAAGCCACCTGGGAGATCGAGATGTTTTCTTCGAGACTGCCAAACAGGCGCCGCTTCACGCGGCTCACACGCAGGGGGCTCACCACGATACGTGTCGGAAAGAAGAAATTCCCTTTCGTCCAGCGGCTGGCCGTAAAAACTTCGTCGGAAGCAGGCGGATTAAGGACGGTCGGATTTACACCCATTCGAGCGCGCCTTTCTTCCAGATCCAGAGGTAACCGACGATCAGAATGCCGAGAAAAATCATGATCTCGATCAGTCCGAAAACGCCAAGGGCCTTGAACTTCACGGCCCAAGGAAAGAGGAAGACCGTCTCCACGTCAAAGACAACGAAGAGGATGGCGATGATGTAAAAACGGACTGTGTAGCGTCCGCGCGCGCTGTCGTAGGGATCGATGCCGCACTCGTAGGGCATCAATTTCACGCGGTTCGGGCTCTGGGTGCGGATAATGCGCGCTACCAGCAGCGTCACCGGGATGAGAATGCCCACGACCGCCAGAAACAGGAAAATGGGAACGTAATTTTGCGGCATGAATCCCTCGGAACAGTCGCAACTTTGTGTGAAACCGAATAGTACCGCCGAAGAGGGCTTGCTTCAAGGTCGTGTGAACAAAGATGGCGTGATCGCGGACACAGACAGCCCGCGAAGTTTCGCTTAGGCCGGCTCTGACGTGCTCTGGTCGGGAAAAACGAAGACCTCGCGGGCGAGATTGGAGTCGAGGGTCTGCTTGCGATAGTAGCGCTCGAGCAGGCTCGGCTTCCATACCAGCAGGTCGGCGTTTTGCTCGGCAAATTGTTCCCATGTTTGGGGACTCGGCACGCGCGCCATGCGCGCGCGAATCAGGAACAGATAGGCCCATGTGATCGTTTCGTGATAGCGGTCGGCCTTGCCTTGCGAGGCGGCAAAGCGCTGCAACGCAGTCGAGAACTTGTCGAGCGCCTCGATTGTGGTGAACTTGCGCAGATATTCGAACGCCAAACGGACGTGATCGGCGTGATGAAAGGTGTCGGGAGAGATCTCCCCACGTTCAAATTGACGGATCGGATCGTCCCCGGTCATGGTCGTTTTCCTTTTCCTTGCGCCTTCCGTTCCACACTTTTCTCTGAGCCGGTTTTGCCTGCCGCGTGTTGTTTGATCTCGGTGAGGCGGTGGCTGGCGGTGGAATCGAGGTCGAGGGCGTAGAACTTCTTCAGGTCTTGAATCCGCTTGAGGGACGCGGGGCCGAAAGGAGGCTTGCCATCGAAGGCGTGCAGGACGATGCCTTCCAGCAAGTCACCAAGCGACATGTCATGGAATTCGGCGAGGACTTTGAGCACTTTCAGCAGACGTTTTTCCATTCGCACACCCGTCTGGACTCGTTCGATCAGGAGCTGCGATTCGTTTACCATGGTACCAATGTACCACGGTACGGTTCGGAATGGAATGGCAGAGATGCCATGGGAGTCGCGGTTTCACGGTCACGTACCGGCATTCGCGCATGAGAAAATATGGGCAGAAACGATCCAGTCGCCTGAGGTTTAACGTATGTGCCGGAATATTAAGACGCTTTTCAATTTCGATCCGCCCGTTACAGACGACGAGGTTCGGGCTGCAGCGCTGCAGTTCGTGCGCAAGATCACAGGCTTCAATAAGCCTTCGAAGTCGAACGAGGCTGCATTTCAAGCCGCCATCGACGAAATTACCGGTGTCGCAGCTCGGCTTCTTCATTCGCTCGACACGACTGCTCCGCCGAAGAACCGCGAAGAAGAAGCGGCCAAGGCAAAGGCTCGCTCCGCGGAACGATTCGGAACTTAGGGGCAGTCCGTCACGGCGCCGGACCGCATCCAGTAAAGAATCTCTGCAGTGAAGATGCGCGGGCGGGAAAGACTCGATAAACTGGCGGTCATGCGATTCCAACACAGACTGCCCGCTTCGCTCCATATTCTTACGCTGGCTTTGATCGTTCCCTTCGCCGCATCGGTTTTCTCTCACGCGCAAGCGGCGCCCGCCTTTCAATCGAATGAAGTGCATGCTGACGGAAGCATCACTTTCCGTTACCAGGACGCGGGGGCCACCAAGGTGGTGCTGCGTCTGGAGGGGTCGGCTGAGCCGCTTGCCATGGAGAAGGACCCGGTCGGCGTGTGGAGCGTAGTTACGCCCGCGCTTGCACCCCAGATCTACGGCTACTCGTTTGAGGCGGACGGGCAGGCGCGACTCGATCCCGAGAACACGGTGGTGACGCAGAATTTTCTGTTTCTTGAAAACATGGTCACGGTTCACGGGAAGACGCTGCAGCCTTGGGAGCCGCACGATATCGCCCACGGCACCGTGTTTCATCACTTCTACACAACGAAGGCGGTGCAAGGCTTGCCAGACGGGCAGAGCGATTATTTCGTCTACACACCTCCCGGTTATGACGCGAAAAGGCGTAAGCCGTATCCAGTGCTGTACCTCCTGCACGGGTGGAGCGATCGGGCAAACGGATGGACGGAAGTGGGGCGGGCGAATTTTATTTTCGATAGCCTTCTGGCCGAGGGGAAGATTCAGCCGATGGTGGTGGTGATGCCGCTGGGATACGGCGACATGCAATTTGTACTTGGCGGCCGCGATGGGTGGAGTGACAACTCGGCGATTGACCACAATGTCGATCTGTTTACCCAGGCGCTGCTGACTGAGGTGTTGCCGCTAGTCGAATCGGAGTATCACGTGTCGCGGGATCAGAAAGAGCGCGCGATTGCGGGACTTTCGATGGGAGGACTGGAGAGTCTGACGATCGGGCTCGGCCATCCGAAGCAATTTGCATGGGTTGGGGGATTCAGTTCGGCGCTACGCCAGATGGACGACGCCAAAGAATTGACGAAGCTGAATACGGCGATGCGAAGCGAAAAGACGGTGTATCCGCAATTTTTGTGGATGGCTTGCGGAACCGAGGACGGACTCATCGACTCGAACCGCAAGTTCGAGGCGTGGCTCAAAGGGCAAGAGATTCCGGTCACGGTGGTCGAAACTCCGGGAATGCACACGTGGATGGTGTGGCGCGACAATCTGATTCATTTCGCTCCCCTGCTGTTTCAGGGAAGGTAGCGGGCGAGATTACAGCGGGTGATGGTGCCCGTTTGGGGCATGGATACTGGCGCTCGCGAGGAACTGGTTCGGGCGATGCGAGCGGGTGTTTATAATCAGAATTCGCTCGCCCTCCGCGGCGAATCGGAATCCTCTACGCTAAGGACAATCATTGGCACTCGACGAAGATATTTATGCAATTCGCCGCGAGAAGCTCAAGAAAATTGAAGCTCTCGGGCATCCGGCCTATCCACGAAAGTTCAATTACAGCCATACCGTGCCGCAGATTCTGGCGGAGTATTCGGGGCAGACGGCGGAGGAACTGGAATCTCCGCGGGTAACGGTGCGGGTTGCCGGACGCATCATGGCGATCCGGTTGATGGGCAAGGCAGGCTTCGCGCACTTGCAGCAGGATGGGCAACGGCTGCAGATCTACGTCAAGAAAGATGCCATTGGCGATGCCGGATACGAATTGTGGAAGCTGCTCGACCTGGGCGATCACATTGGCGTTCGCGGGTATTTGTTTCGCACACGCACCGGTGAACTGAGCATTCATGCCGAGGAGTTGACGTTCCTTTCGAAAGATCTGTTGCCGCTGCCGGAGAAGTTTCACGGGCTCACGGATGTCGAATTGCGGTACCGCCAACGCTATCTCGACCTGGTGATGAATCCGGAAGTGCGCGAAGTGTTCTTGAAGCGCAGCAAGCTGGTGCAATCGCTGCGGCGTTATTTCGATTCACAGGCATTCATTGAAGTGGAGACGCCGATGATGCATCCGATCGCAGGCGGCGCGGTGGCGCGTCCCTTCAAGACGCATCACAACACGCTCGATATGGAGCTGTTTCTGCGCATCGCTCCTGAGCTTTACTTGAAGCGGCTCACGGTGGGCGGATTTGACCGCGTGTATGAGATCAATCGCAACTTCCGGAATGAAGGCCTCGGTTGGCGATGGAATCCTGAGTTCACTATGCTCGAGGCATACCAGGCCTATACGGACTATCTCGGCATCCTAGATACGACTCAGGGGGCGATTGAGCAGGCGGTGAAGGATGTTACCGGCGGCATGAAGACGAAGTGGGGCGATGCCGAAATCGACTGGTCACACGCGAACTGGCGGCGCATGACGATGCGCGAAGCGATCGTAAACTTCTGGCCAGAGAATGCGGGAACGAAGCCGGAGCGCAACGACTTCGCATCGCATGCGTCGGTGGAAGCGTTGGTGACGCGTGTGCGCAGCGCGGGAATCAAGTTGCAGTACGACGCGGCAGCACCGGTGGGCAAGACCATCGCAAACCTTTTTGAGGCAATCGCGGAAGAACACTTGATGCAGCCGACGATCATCTATGAATTTCCCACGGCGGTTTCGCCGCTTTCGAAGCAGAAGCCGGACGAGCCGGACTGGACGGAGCGCTTCGAAATGTTTGCCGGGCAGATGGAAATTGCCAACGGCTTTAGCGAGCTCAACGATCCGGTCGATCAGCGGCAACGATTTGAGTCGCAGTTAAAAGAGCGCGAGCGCGGCGATGATGAGGCTCATCAGATGGACGAGAATTACATCAACGCGCTTTCCTACGGCATGCCGCCCGCGGGCGGAGTCGGGCTCGGGGTCGACCGGCTGGCGATGCTGTTTACCGACTCGCACACGATTCGCGACGTGATTCTGTTTCCGCAGCTGCGTCCGGCGAAACAGTCAACCGCTGAGGACATAGACAACGCTGAGGGCCAGTAAGTCTGTCGAGCCAGCCCCTAGGCACCTAGACAATCACTTGATGAGCGAGCCGGTGCGGGTCCATGCTGACGGTAGTTTGGTTTGGTGATCGGCGGCGCTGCCGTAATGCCACTTCGGGTGTTGGGTCGGCAGCGCTTTGCCAGGGGCTTAGGGGTGACGCGGAGCCCTATCCCGACTTTAACCCACTGCTCGGGGTTCTGGGCTGGTGAGTGTGCAATCCTAACCTGTAAAATGCGACTTCTTGTTTACAGGGACAATGTCCTCGGGTGGGCCATAACCGCGATTGTGTGCCTGATTCGAGACGGAATATTGCTTCAGGTCGCTCCAACTCCATCGACTGGAAATGTGTGGTCTCCCGCAAGCACAGTAGAGCGTCCATTCGTCTGCGAATCCTTCAGCGAGCGGCAGCAAGTAAGACCCGTTACGGTAGGGGCTGAAGCCAGGCAAATATCGAGTCAAGCATTTTGGACACTCAACGCAATGGCGAACGCGAGAACCCATGTAGGTGTCCGTTAGCTCCTTCGAGAGCTCTTCCTATCAGCTCTAGCTGCAAACAATCTGGGTCACGTAGATATTGGCTAGACCCGATCTTGATCCGCATGTGATCCGGCCATGTGCCTTGGTGCAGCCTATGGCCGGATGCAGGATGCGGAAGCTCAAAAAGCGCCTTTCTCGTGGATCGAACAGTGAGCCGACCTCGGCGAAACCTTGCCAACCTTCGCCGCAGGCAAGTTGATTTTCGGATGCGTGAGTACAACGTCCGCAACCGACTTGCCCATGTCTTCTCTTACCGGGGTTGCCAGAAAGCCGTGGACGATCTGGTAGGCGTGTGGCCCAACCGTCTCCAACGCCATTCCCGCGATTTGCCCGTTGTCATTAATGTTGCTGGCGTTAACTACGAAGAGGTGGGAGCTTGCCGGAAATAATGTGTTGAGGTCGTACATCACGCCGTTCTGCCAGAGCAGGCCGTGCGACCAGCTGCCTTCGTCCGAGTTAAAGGAGCTTCCGACCGTCTGGCCCTGGTTATTGATGCTGGTAGCAAATGAGGCAACATCTCCCGCAGGGAGGGCGCCGCCGCCGAGGGCTGTGGCTGAATTGTTCTCCCAAAGAGTGGCCAAGGCGACGCCGTCAGAGGTAACGCCTTGCCCGACAATTTGGCCGCTGTCGTTAATCTCGTAGGCGATGGCCGGGGTCTGTCCGAGGCCGGGAAGCGCGGTGGCAACGTTGTTTTGCCACATCACGCCGACATTCACTGCGACGCACGTGCCGGAGTAGCCTACAGTCTGACCTAGATTGTTGATGCCGTATGCGACGCCGTCCGGATCGGTACCGATCGTAGGAAGTGCTTGCGCTTTACGTTTTGTCCACATCACCGGCAGATCAATCCGATTATTAGGATCGCCCTGCGGGCAGGTGGAGTCCACCATACCGTTCTCCGCATAGCCCGCGACTTGTCCTTTGTTATTGATGGCGCTGGCCTGCCCGTTAACGCCGCCCACCGTTGGCAGTGCAGTCATGACGCCGTTTCTCCACAGAAACGGAAGGCAAATGTGGTGTGTGCCGAAGAAGCAAATGTCTTCCCCATTCGGATCTAAAGCGGCTGTCTCCGACATTCCGACCGCTTCGCCGTTGTCGTTGATCCCGTTCCAATTGATCGAACTGTTCGCCCCGCCCAGCGTGCCCAGTTCGAGGTTGAGGTGGTTGATGGTGATTGAGTCCGTGCCTGACGCCGCCGGGAACTCGGTGGAAAGGCTGAAGGGATTGAGGAACTGCTCCATGTTGAGCGTCCATCCGTAATTATTGAGGCCCATCGGCATGCCGAGGTTGTCAGGATGCTGAACGCCCAGATCCTCAACTTTGTAGTGCGTCTGCGCGACCCCATCGCTGAAGCAACCTAGAACCATCGTTGCTATCCCCAATATCCAAAGATCCCTTAACTGTCTAAGCGTCGTCATATCTCTTCTTTCCTCCGGTAAAGTCGTGGTGCCGGGATGACTGGCGATTTTCGCCCGTTACCACGCGGCGCTCGGACAGTCAGTGTGCATTGAGAGCAGAATTGGCCCTGCAGCACAAACTCCTGCTGAGTGAGAACTGAGGGAGCAGGCGGGGTTCCACGTTCACAGCGATTCCGTGAGACAACAGGCCCAACCTTTCAGAGTTCGAAAACGAGTGGCGGACCGACAATCTAATGGGGCGATGCCAAAAACGGGGAGCGACTAGTTCTCCAAGTTTTCATACATAAGGGATGGAAAGTTCCGCAATTCGAGAAGGCCGGCGCCAGAAGTCAGCCGTTAACCCGCCACTCAATCGTGATTGACTTTCAGATGATTCAACATACATACTGGTCGGTATGTTGGCAGCACGACGGAATCCGAAACGTAAGGTGGCGAGGCTACGCGATTCTGAGCGCACGCGGGAGCGCCTGCTGCAGGCGGCATCCCGCGAGATCTACCGAACGGGATTTCAGAGTGCGAGCCTGGACACCATTCTGGCCCTAGCCGGAGTCACCAAGGGCGCGCTGTACCACCACTTCGACAGCAAGGAAGCCTTGGGATACGCCGTCATCGATGAGGTCATCGCCCCCGACGTCCACAGTAAGTGGGTGCACCCTTTCGAGAGCGTAAAAGACCCGATCGACGCTTTGATCTGCGCTGTTCAAGGTATCCCCGTTCGACCCACCGATGTTCGGGGCGGTTGCCAATTGAACAATCTGGCACAGGAAATGTCTCCACTGGACGCGGGATTCAGAAGACGGATGGCTATCATCTTCGATGCGTGGCGGCAGGCGGTTGCCTCCATTTTGCGAGAGGGCCAGACTGACGGCAGCGTACGCCGCGAAGTGGAACCGGATGACGCCGCCGGCTTACTGATCGCGATGGTCGAGGGCTATGCGTCGCTGGCAAAGAATGCTCAGGATCCGAAAGTGATGAATGCGGGAATCAAAAACATCGTGGGCTGGCTGCGGTCGTTGCGCGCACCAGGCAACCGCAAGCGAGGCTGATTGCATCGGTGTCTCAAGGAGTGGGGGGGGGTTACATACCAACCGGTTTGTATGCTCAGAGACTGTATTGCGAATCGGGTGGGAAGTAGTTTAAGTACATCATGAGAGGAGAACGAGTGATGACGGGCGAAATAATGACAAGGACAGTGTCGCGCAGGAATCTGCTCGCAACGGGAGGCTACGCATTGCTGGGTGCGGTGAGCCTACCCGAGTGGGCTGGCGCCAGCGCATTGGGAGGGCAGAACTTGGCGAATGAGGAGTTAGTCCGGAAGTGGTATGCAGGCTGGGAAAAGAAAGACTGGGGACCATTGGATAGCATGCTCGCCGACAACTTCACTTTCACAAGCGCGGCCGGCGACGACCACATCAGCAAGAGCGCTTTCAAAGCACAATGCTGGGCGACGCAAATCGATTTCATCAGGCGTTTTGAACTGGAGCGGATCGCAACTGTTGGAGAGGATGCTTTTGTGAAGTATCTTTGCCACAACAAGGATGGCAAAACGTTCCGGAACGTGGAGTATATCCGAATGAAGGACGGAAAGTTGCAGTCGATTGAGTGTTATTTCGGTGAGCAATCCAGCTTTCCATCGGCCGTGAGTAAGGGGCAGAAGTAACCTACGGGCGTTTCCGGCTGGACGCGCTGCTCTCGTCATGACCACAACGCGTAGCGGAAGTCGAAACAAAGAATGGGGTTTTAATCATGAACGCCCGCGAAATTCAGGACGAGAAGGTCATTGCACGTGAGATATTCGTTCAGCAAAGTGACCACGCTGATGCGGTAGTTCCGGCTACGATTTGCTCCACCAAGCGCAGAAGAGATTACACTCTTGAATCGACAGCGGACGAGTTCTGCGAAGCTTTAGATACCTCGTTGCTTCGGGTAATTAGAGCTGACGCTGCAAACCTGCTACGCCTGTTGCGGCGGTTGGAAGTTGTCGTAAAACGACATGCGCCACGAATTGCATTCAAGGCAAAGGGCAGCATCCTACTGTTGGACTTAGCCGATATCCTGGCAGTGCAAGCCGAAGGTAATTACGTTTCCCTAGAACTCCGACCTAATTCCTATTTAGTGCACGAGTCCCTCTCGTCCGTGTCGGAGAAGCTTAAACCCTACGGGTTTATTCGCATCCACCGCTCGGTCGTCGTGAATATCTCGGCCGTGGAGAAGATCCAACCTTTACCGACGGGCGAGTACAGGCTTCGTGTAAAAGGCGGGAAGGAATATTTCGTAACGCGTACATACAAACACAATCTCAAAGATCTGGCCCAATTGTGGATCGGCTCAGAGCGGCTTTGCGACTAACAGGCGGCGAGAGAGCCGCGGGAAATCGGGTTCCGCTTTTAAGAAACAGACCGCCTGGCGACGGTCTGCTGAGAATAGAGAGGTTCGCGAGCTGCACTACGCTGCCTTGCTCTTTTGAACGGCCGCAGCGGCTTTTAGGATCACTTCGATGACTACATCCGGCTTCGAGAGCATGGGAACGTGGCTGCTTTCCACCTCCGTCACGGTCGCGCCCATACGTTTCGATACCCAGCGCTGGAGATCGGGATGAACGGTATGGTCTTGCAGGCACAAAATGTACCAACTGGGCTTCGACTTCCATGGAGTGCTCTGGATTTTTTGTTGCTGGAATAGGTCGGCGACAGGCGGAAAATGGGTGGCCCAGACGAGCTTCTGCTCTCGCTCCGAAAGGTCGCCGCAGAAAAACTCAGTTCCGCTCGGAAGCATCGAAGCGTACCCGTCCCCGACCTCCACGCGAGAAAAGATATCGGAGGGATACTTGTTGAGTTGGTCCTGTACCGTCTCGCCGACATCCGGGGCGACGACTCCAATGTAGACGAGGCCGACCACGCGATCATCGACGCCCGCGGCCGTAATGGTAGCGCCGCCGTAGGAGTGCCCGCCGAGGAGAACGGGGCTGTCAACGCGATTGAGCGTCCGCTTCACCATAGCCACGTCCTATTCAAACGATTCCAGACCATATTGAACTGCGATCACCTCATGGCCATCCGCCTGTAGTGCGGGAATGACCTTGCTGAAGCACGAGCCATCGGCCCAAATGCCATGGCAGAACACGATCGTTGGCTTGCGTGGCAAAGACATAGAAAATCTCCCGACTTTAGTTGGGGCAACAAAGGGGTTTGCCCCACTCCGTATACGATGTGCTGAACTCTTGCTGGTCAACAAATACTTTGTGTGCTAGAGATATGCCTAGAAAGCATGGATGATCCACATGGAACTTCGTCACTTGCGTTATTTTGTTGCTGTGGCCGAGGAGGCCTCACGAATGCTGCCGAGCGGCGGCTGCACACCACCCAGCCATCGTTAAGCCGGCAGATTCACGATCTCGAATTGGAGATCGGCGTAAAGCTGCTGGAGCGCAAGACCCGCGGCATTGCGCTTACTGCGGCCGGACGGGTATTTCTCGATCATGCGCGTTTGGCGTTGATGCAGATTGAAGTGGCCTGCGACGCGGCGCGTGGCACGGAACAGACCGGGGAGAAGCCAAGCTGTCATCGGCTTTTTGCTGGGGCAGGAGGCAATCTGGCTGTCAGAGTCGCTGCGTATTCTGCGGGAGGAGGCGCCAGATGTTGAGATGACACTCATGACGATGTCCTCGCCCGAGCTGGCCGTTGGGCTGATGCAAGGCAAGATCGACGTTGCCCTGCTGCGACGCGAAGTGAATACCGTGGGGCTGGGCTTTAGATTTCTGAGTAAGGAGCCCTTGATTGCGATACTGCCAACGCGCCACCGCCTCGCACGGCACAGAACCGTGCCGCCGCAGGATCTGGGACGTGAGAGTTTCATCAGCACAGCACGAGCCGCACCCGTTCTCAGGTCTGTGATCGATGACTATGCGGCGAAGACCGGGATCACACTGAAACAGAACTACGACGCCGAAACCTTATCTGGCGGAATGTCGTTGGTGGCATCCACTGGCGGCTTCACACTCCTCCCACTCTATGCGCGAAATGCCCTGATCCCATCGGTTGTCGCTCGCCCCTTGCGCGGAGAGATTCCGACCATCGATCTGATGATGGGCTATAACAAGCACTTCTCCGGTGCTCAAGAGATTTCTGCTTCGTGCCGATGAACTGGTCCACCGCAGTGTTCAGGGAGAGGCTCACTCCCGCACCTTGAAATCTGGTGCGCGGAAGGTATCAGTCTAAAGCCCGATCAGACAACCAGTCATCAGGCTATGCAACAACGCAAGACGAGATTAGGACCTCAGATAAGTCCCTCATTAACGCGGACCTTGTCATTTGGAGCATGCACACAATGCACTACATTTTGGGCGCCGACTTGGAGGCTCCGGCTTTTTCGGGGCCGAAATTTTTAGTGAGGTAGGTGAGCATGGCGGCGCGGTCAGCATCGGGGATGACGGCGCCGAGGCCTTCCATTTTCTCCAACTGCGCGGACCATTGCTGGCGTGTGAGGTGCTGCTCGGTGATGCGTCCGGCGTTATGGCACGAGGTGCAGGCGGCCTTGATCTTTGGCTGCATCGGTCCGGCCGGCAGAGGCTTGCCGGGAGCGCTGGGTGCCTGGGCGCTGGCTAGGATTCCGGAACCTACGAGGGATACGAAGAGAGATGCGAAAAAAAAGATTGCTGGGATTCTTCGTTGCAACACGCGGTCGTCCCCACAGAGTCACGGCTGGTGCCGATTAGAGTCGCCCAGAGGGGCGCTGGAATATCGTAGCATTTGGCAGTGGGCAGTGGCCCGCTGGGCAGTGATCACTGGCCAGGTATTTTTGGGGAAAACAGCCTCGGTTGCAATCCCCCGACGGCAACCGAGGCTTCCTTCGGTCAGTGAACTGCTCGGCCTCGATCCCCCGATCTCGGCTGAGACTTCTTCCAGGAACGCGCCGTGGGGAGGGTAGAACGGTGCGATTAATCACTACTATACAGATAGACATTGTAATGATCAAGCAAATTATTATTTGTCTTGCGGAGACTTCCGGGACTACGAGACGGGTCGAGCCACTTCTGTCGTTTAGGGGGCTATTTTGAACACGGTTCCCGTGGTCTCGTCAGTGCCAGTCGTAACGCCGTAAAGGTTGCCCTGGGCATCCTGGACTAAACCCGCATAGGGAAAGGCGCCGTCGCTTCCCCCTGTGAGACTATGGAGAAGGATTTCCTTGCCGCCCTTAGCAATCTGAAAAACCGTGCCGCACGAGAAAGAACCGGGAAGAGGAACGCCCCCTCTCAGGGTAGTGCCGTATAGGTTGCCTTGACTGTCCTGAACAACGCCGCCTTCTGGATAATAACCAGACTTTCCGGAGGCCGCGAAGCGGTGAAGAACTTTCTCCTTGCCCTTCTTGGTCAATTCGAAGACCACGCCATTTCCGCCGACAACGCCATGTCCGCCGCTCTCAGTCGCACCGTAAAGGTTGCCCTGCGTGTCTTCGACGATCGCTCCCACAGGATTTAGGCCGTCGAGGCCGTCGCTCCCGTTGAAGCTGAATAGGACAGTCTCCTTGCCGGTTGGGTCCACCTTAAAGACGGTACCTCCATTACGGCCGTAGATACCGGTACTTCTCGTAGTGCCATGGAGGTTGCCCTGCGCATCCCGCAATAAAGCACCCGACGGCCCTGTGCCGTCCCCTCCAGTTCCGGTAAAGCTGTAAATAACGGTTTCTGCGCCGGCGTTATTCAGCATGAACACTGTTCCGCAGCCAGATCCTCCGCCGCATGCAAGATCGCCGCCCGAAATGGTCGTGCCGTACAAATTGCCCTGATCATCCATGACCAACCCCCCGAAGAGCGGAGAACCGCCGTCCGCCCCACCGGTGAAGCTGTGGAGTATCGTCTCATTACCGGACGAATCTATCTTGAACGCCGTGCCGAATCCGTAAGCGCCGCCAGCTTGCGCTGTTCCATAAAGGTTGCCCTGCACGTCTTGCACTAATGTGGCGCTGGGAAAGTAGCCGTCGCCGCTCGTTCCGGTGAAACTGTAAAGCACGGATTCTTTTCCACTCGTATCCAGCTTGAACACCGTGCCGCAGCCGTGCAGGCAGGCAGGATTCCCACCTACCGCGGTCGTGCCGTATAGGTTCCCCAGTGAGTCGATGATTAGACCGCCCTCGGGATCTCCGCCGTCTGCCCCGCCCGTAAACGTGTAGAGCAGGGTAAAGGTTTGCGCTTGTGCCGCTCCGCCAATCAGCGCCAGTAGGAAAAAGCCGACCACGACGGCATGAGCGGGCATTGTTATGCGCCAGGACTTGCCGAGAAATTGAGCTCTGGGGTTTCGCTGGTTTGTTCATTGGAAGGCCAGTATTCGAATTGGAGGGTAGCCGTGAGGTCCGCGATATGTCAATGATTTGAATCATGACTTGAATCACAACTCGCATTATCCGGGCATTCAAGACAGTGGCTCATAAGGAATTTCTGATTATGTCCTTCCGCCAACAACATGATTTCCGTAGCGGCTGAAGCCGCATGGCTAGCGGGTTTCAATGGCACAACTAAAGCTGTGCCCTTTCAAAACGACACTTACTCGTCGCGTCCCTAAGGCTAGCGCTGATCCAGCATGTGGATGGCTTCCATCGTGGTGTCGCCTACGATTTCCAGGCTCTTGGGGCTGAGTTTGTCCATGGTGTCTTGCGGGGTGTGGTGGAAGACGTTGTTGTAGCCGTAGTCGAGGTCGATGACGTCGGCGGTGGGGACGCCACGATTGAAGAAGGGGATGTGGTCGTCCTCGATTTCGCCGCGCATGACGTAGAAGTGGGACTGGTAGCCCTGACGCTCGGCGGCGGCGTAGATGAGATCGAGGAGCCAGGGTGCTCCCTTGGTGTTGCGTTGAATGTCGAGGTCGGCGTCGCCGATCATGTCCATCACGAGGAGGGCTTTGATTTTTTTCAGGGTGCCCTCTTTTTCCCAAGTTTCGGCGAGATGGCGGGCGCCGTAGACGCTATCGGAGTCGGACCAGGTTTTGACGGCTTCTTCGCCATCGGTCCAGACGAGCCAGACGCTGTAGCCGTCGCGTTTCTGGCCATGCGCGGCGGCCTTTAGCTGGTTGGCGTATTCGAGGAGGATGGCGGTGGAGGATCCTCCATCGTTGGCGCCAACGTATCCGGTGTTGCGCAGCGGGTAGTTGGTGTCGTAGTGGCCCATGATGACGATGATGCCCTCTTTGGAGCCGGGAAATTTCGCGAGGATGTTGTGAACGGGAAATTTGCCTTCGACAGTGTCGGCGGTGAAATCGTCGGTCTCGATCTCGTCGCCTTTGAGGTCGTCGTTTTTGAGATGGTCAAGGATGTAGCGCTCGAGTTTTTTGTGATTGTCGTTGCCCATGTAACGGGGTCCAAAGGCAGTGACTTCGCGGGTGTATTCGAAGGCACGTTTGGAATCGATGTGGGGCAGCGGACCATTATCGGGAGCCCAAGGTTGGGGTGCGGGGGATGGATCCGGCGCGGGATTTGTGGATGCGGCGGCGGAAGCGGGATCGGAGGCCGCTTTGTTGCAGGCTACGGAGAGGGACAAGGCGATGGCCAGTGGCAGGGCCAGCGAGAGCTTCAACCACGAAGGATATGAAGGTTCACGAAGGGGCATCTGGCAAAGAGACTGCGTTCGCTTTGGAGTCTTCGGTGGGTTCATGATCTTTTCCGTCTCGTTGTTCAGGAGTTTCTTGTTCAGGATTTTTTCGCGGCCCGCTTGTTGCGGTGATCGGGATGGACCATCCAGGCAATCGCGATGCTGAGGACGTATAACGCGACCATGGGGGCGGCGAAGATGCACATGTTCAGAATATCGGGAGTGGGCGTGATGATGGCGGCGACGACGAAAATGGCGAGGATGGCGTAGCGAATGTTGTGCCACATCCAACCGGCGCTGACGATGCCCATGAGAGCAAGAAAGAAGATGAGGATGGGCATCTCGAAGATCGCGCCGAGACCGACGATGATGGTCAGGAACAGCGAACTGTATTCACTCAGCGTGATCATGGGCTGGAAGTCTTTGCCGTATCCGATGAGGAAGACGAGAGCTTGTGGCAGGACGACTTTGTAGCCGAAGTATCCGCCGGCGAGAAAGAGCGCGATGGTCGAAAACATGAAGGGGAAGACGTAGCGCTTTTCGTTGCGGTAGAGGCCGGGGGAGATGAAGCACCAGATCTGGTAGAGGACGAAGGGCGAGGCGACGAAGAGGCCTGCCATCATTCCGACTTTCAGATAGAGATTGAAAGGCTCAGTGGGATTGACGTAGACGAGCTTTGCGGTGAGGCCGTTGCGGGAGAGCGCTTCCATGATGGGGCGCTGCATGACGGAATAAATGTTTTCCGCGTATCCCCAGCAGGCGAAGAAGCCGACAGCGATGGCGATGATGGAGTAGACGAGACGCTTGCGAAGTTCCTCGAGATGATCGAGGAAGCCCATGGTGGGCATCTGCTCGGTGTCTTTGTCTTTGTCGGTCGAGTTCACGGAAGAGGCGGCGAGTTCAGGCATCGGGCGCCACTTTCGTGGGAGACGGAGGCAACGACGGAGACGGGGCAAGTGACGTCTCGACAGGAACTTGGTCTTCTTCGGCGGCAGCTTTGCGGGCGACGGATTCAGCGGCAGCGGCTTTCACGGCCTGGGCTTCGGCAGCGGCTTCTTCGGCGGCTTCGAGTTTCTCGGGCGGAGGAGGATTGAAGATGCGAGTGGCGAGCGATCCGAGAGGAGCTTGCAACGGCGGCAGGATTTGCTGGCGAGGCGCGGTGGTGTTGTCGAGCGAATTGATTTCCGACTCGATCTGAGAGCGGAATTCATTGGAGGCGCGGCGGAATTCGTTTAAGAAGCGGGCCACTTGGCGTCCGATCTCGGGCATTTTCTTGGGGCCGAAGAGAATCAGCGCCAGAAAAAAAATGAAGACCATCTCGCCTGAGAAACCAAAATTCATAGCTCTATCATAATGCGGGACGAAGAAGCAGGCCACTGGCAGGTGGGGGCGGACAATAAATTTACATCGGAGACTGCAGCTACTGGCTTCTGGCTACTAGCTTCCGGCTGCTGGCCTTTAGCTAGTGGCTGGTTTTGAGGGCGGGGCCGGGCGTCAACCTTCGATGCTCCAATAAAAAGGACCTGCATTCCTCCACGGAACGGAAAGCAGGTCCTTCGCTGCGCCCAGGATGACAAAGTGGTGATCAGGGTTCGTGAATCAGTGTCCACCAAAGGTGTAGCCGATGGAGGCACCCACGCGCGTGGCATAAGAGGAACTGAACAACTGGTTGTTGGTCACGAGATACAACTTGGCTTCGGGACGAATGAAGAAGCCGCCCTTGGGATAGAACTTGAGTCCGGCGCCGAAGTCTCCCATGAAGTGCTTGTCGCTATCGTAGTTGGTGTTATAGCCGTTGCCGCACTGGGAGCAGTAAATACGGGTATCGACCGCGCCAATTCCGGCAGAAAGTTCGAGATAGGTGTGGCTGGCGAGTTTCGGAGCGTAGATGCCGTTGAAATCCAGGAACAGAGGACGATACGGAGTCGGCGGAAGGCCGGGGTATTCGCTCTGCGTGGCCTTCCAAAAAACTTCGGCGCCGATGCCGAAGTTATGCCAGAACAACACATCGCCGCTGAATCCGGGGTAAGTGCCACCCTTCAGCGAAGGACCGGTCGAGTTGGCGTCGGGGGCTTCGACGGTGCTAATACCGAAGGCAACGTCGACTTTCTGGGCTTGCGCGACATCCGTAAAGGACGCCATGGTGGCGCAAACCAGAGCTAATAGAACGGTGTACCGCACGATCTGTTTCAAAATTAAACCTCCGGTTATTTGTTTTAACGGGTTGGATGCAAGGCGTGAGTTGGGCGATGCCGGCGGTGCTTAGATTTACAAGAATTTACGGTGACGAAAAGACAATGTACTAGTGGTGAGGCGTGGTGAGAAGGAATGGGAAAATGGCTGTGTTTGCTAATAGTTAGAGGGAGGATCGAAAGAACGGATTTGTTTAGCGGAGCGGTTAGAAGCTGCTGGGTTGAAAACGCGTTAGTAGGCTAAAAGGACGCGCAGGTCGCGAAGATTATTTCCGGTCGGGCCGGTCACGATGGCGTCGCCGAGGGCGGCAAAAAGAGGATCGGCGTTGAAGGTGGCGAGGGCATGGCGGATCGCTTCGGATCCTGAGGTGGACTCGACGCGGGAGACAGTGCTGCCGTCGACAATGGCCCCAGCGGCTTGACTGTTGCCGTCGATGCCATCGGTGCCGGCGCTCAGGACGGTGATGTTGTCTCCGGCGATGGGCTCGGCACAGGCGAGGGCAAACTGCTGATTGCGTCCGCCGACGCCACCGTTGCGGACGGTGACGGTGACTTCGCCTCCGGAGATGAGGCAGACGCGAGAAACGCGGCTGCGCAGGTCGCGGAGGCGTCCGAGGAGGTAGGCGGCGGCTTGGTCGTAGGGCTGGTCGTCACAGGAGTTATCGACTTCGACCGCGAATCCCGCGCGGGTGGCGGCTGCGGCGGCCTCGTCGATGGCAACTTTGTTGGAGAGGACGGTCCACCAACGGGCGCGGACGAAGGCGGGTCGTCGGACTTGGGCGTTTCGTCGAGAGCGTGGTGGAGGAAGAGGTCGGCGGTGGACTTGGGGAAACTGGTCGAGGAGATTGTATTTTTCGGCGATCTCCGCGCAATCGGAAATGGAGGTGGAATCGGGCATGGTGGGTCCGGAGGCGAGGGCGTCGGGCGTGTTGTCGGGCACATCGGAGACGAGAATCGAAACTTGCTGGGCGGGATAGGCGGCCTGGGCGAGACGGCCTCCTTTGACGGCGGAGAGGTGTTTGCGAATGGCGTTGATTTCGGCGATGGGTGCTCCGGAGTGAACGAGGGCGCGGTAGGTGGCGACTAGATCTGGGAGGGAGATTTCGTCGTCCTGCATTGGTCCGGCGATTGTTCCGGACAAAGCTCCGACCGGTTTTTCGACTACAGCGGAGCCGCCGCCGGAGAGCATGAAGATGACAAGCGATTGCGAATCGAGGGCGGTGAGGGACTTGAGGATAGCCTCGGCGGCGCGGACGGACTCGGCGGTGGGCAGGGGATGTCCTCCGTGGAAATAGCGGAAGCCGCGGACTTGATTCGCGGGCTCGACGGAGGAGGCGACGATACCCTCGAGCGCGCTCCCCATTTGGGCTTCGAGGGCGACGGCCATGGTGTCAGCAGCTTTTCCGATGGAGACGACGAAGAGGCGATGGTACGAGTCGAGATCATGAAGGTCTTCTCCGATGCGAAGGATGCGGCGATGGCAGTAGATGTTGCGGGCGAAGGCGGCTTCGATGGAGGCGTTGGTTAGGGCGGATGAGAAAATGTCGCGGGCGGTTTCGCGCATGCGGGCGAATTCGGCTTGGCGAGCAGGAGTCAGACTAGACATGGCAAGTTCGAAGGGCTCCTAGAGTGTGCCACGAATGCTGCCAAGCTTGTGCCTCGGGCAGCGAACTGCAGATCCCTCGCTTCGCTCGGGATGACAAGTCTTTTTTAGTAATTACAACTCACCTTAAGATGGGACCTCACACGCCGGATATTTCCTTTATCCAAGTTTCAATCGTCTCGCGCATTTCGCGGAGGCGGCCTTCGAAGAAATGGTCGGCGGCTTCGATGCGGACTAACTTCTTAGGTTCGGCGAAGGTTTCGACCAAGGCTTCGAGCTTTCCGGGCGGAGCGAACCGATCACGCGAACCGCTGACGAAAAGTTTGGGCTTGGTGGAAGTGCGGAGGAAATCGTAATCGTAGACACGGTCGTCGTTTCGATCTGGGACGGGGACCGCGGGCAATCCCAGGGCGATGAGAACGGGGATACGATAGTCGGCATAGGAGGCTCGGAGGCCGACGGCGGCTCCGAAGGAAAATCCGGCGAAGAGGATGGGGAGCGCGAATTCGGCCTCGATCCAATCGAGGGCGGCGCGGACGTCTTCGACTTCGCCGACGCCGTTGGCGTGCACGCCTTCACTCAGGCCGGTGCCACGGAAGTTGAAGCGGAGGACGGGGAATCCGAAGCAGTTGAGGGCCTTCATGGCGTGGAAGACGACTTTGTTGTGGAGGGTTCCTCCAAAGAGCGGATGCGGATGGCAGACGACGGCGGCGTGGGTTGCGGTGGGGGATCCGGCGTTGAGAAGGGCCTCGAGGCGTCCGGCGGGGCCGGCGAGCGACAGGGAGCGGATGCTGGGAGTTTCGGGCGGCACGGGAACAAGGGTACAACATGAGAGTGGTCGGCGGTTGGTCGCTCGTGGTCAATGGCCAACAACCCAGATTCATGCGCTATTCATTGTTGCCTTTTCGCTGGTAGTCTTTTGCTGCATGGACTTGTTTGGGCTCACGCGACAACTGATTGATATCGAATCAATTACTCCGAATGAAGGTGCGGCCGGGGATTTTCTCTGCGCGGAATTGTCGGCGCGGGGGATGAACGCTCGGAAGATGCCGGTGGAAGAGGCGCGGGCGAACGTGCTGGCCACATGGCCGGGACATGATCACCCGAAAGTTGTTTTTTCCACGCACATGGATACGGTGCCGCCGTTCATTGCATCGTCTGAGGACGCGTTGAACATTTACGGACGTGGGGCGTGCGACGCGAAAGGCATCATCGCAACGCAGATCGTGGCGGCGGAGAAGCTGCGCGGAGCGGGCGTTTTCGTCGGGCTGTTGTTTCTAGTGGGCGAGGAGCGGGATTCGATTGGGGCTAAGGTGGCCAACCAGCAACCGATTGGCGCGAGTTTCATGATCAATGGCGAGCCAACGGAGAATAAGTTGGCGCTGGCGAGCAAGGGCGCCTTACATGTGGAACTTATTGCGCGGGGCAAGATGGCGCACTCGGCCTATCCGGAACTGGGGGAATCAGCGATCGACAAACTGGTTGAAGCGTTACATCGGCTACACGCTATGCGACTTCCTGAAGACGCGGAGATCGGTCCGTGCACAAAGAACGTAGGATCGATTCAAGGAGGGCGCGCGCCCAATGTGATTCCTGACTTTGCGAAGGCCGATCTTTTCTACCGACTGGTCGGTCCTGCAGAAGACTTACGACGTGAAATTACGAATGCGGTGGGAGAGTTGGTTGAGGTTCACTTTACGCGGGAAACCCCTTTCTTGCGGTTACGAACGCTGCATGATTTGCCGACGATGGTTGCGGCTTTCACTACCGACATACCCTCTCTTACAGCGTGGGGCGAGCCCTTACTGCTGGGTCCTGGCTCGATTCATGTGGCGCACACAACCGCGGAGTTTGTAGAGAAAGCGGGGTTAGTGAAGGCGGTCGAGCTTTACCGTGGGATAGCGACCAACCTAGACGCTTAATCTTACCGTTTCTATATTGTTCTATATCTTTCCATCTATATAGATAAAACCTAAGTTGACCCGACACCTAAGTTGGACAACTGGCAGAGATTTTCCCATCTTTCGAATCTGGTCGAGATTCCAGAGGTTTCCCGACAAAGCCGCCACTCCACAACTTAACTGAGTAACACTTCGGTTAACTCTTGTGTTAGACTGATTGCAAATTTCGGGTTCGACAGTAAAGATCCGAAAAACAACCGAAGCCTCAAAGAAATCAAAATTTAGATAAGGGCGAACGCCGGGGATTGCTCTGGCCAAGATCAAAGAGTAGATTCGGGGCGAGTCGTTTTTGGGTGAGCCATGGCATTACACCCTGGGGAACAAAAGAGTCACTTTCCGTCTGAAGAGCCAGTTACGTGGGACCCGATACGGCGGGACCTGGAAAAAAGCGAGGACTGGTACCGCGACTTAGTGCAACACAGCCAAGATCTATTTTGCGTCCACGATCTTGAAGGCCGCTTTGTTTCGGTCAATCCCTTACCCGCTCATCTGCTGGGTTACAGCGTGCAAGAAGTGGTCGGAAGGCCGATGCGAGAGTTCATTCCGACTCGTTTTCAGGCCGGGTTCGACCGTTACCTCCAACAAGTTCAAAGAACTGGTGAGTCTCGCGGATTGTTGACGGTGCTGACGCGTTCGGGAGAGGAGCGGACCTGGGAGTTTCACAACACGCTGCGAACCGAGGGCGTGGAGCGTCCGCTAGTTCGTGGCGTTGGGCATGACGTCACCGATCGAGTGCGGGCAGAACGGGCGCTTCTACTGAGCCATGAAAAACTGCAAGTGACCGCGCTCGAACAGCAACGCCTGCTGCGAGAACTGACCCTATTTCGGACTTTGCTCGATCAATCCAGTGACTCCTTGCAGATTGTGGACCCGACAAGCCTACGGCTGCTGGACGTGAATGAACGAACGTGCGTCGAACTGGGATACAGCCGGGAAGAGTTACTGGGGATGACGATTTTTGACATCTCGCCAACCTTCGACGAAAACGCGCGGGCGGCGGTCTCACGGCAACTGGACGCAACGGGATCTGCCACGATTGAAAGAGTGCACCGGCGGAAGAACGGAACGACATTTCCAGCGGAAGTGAATCTGCGTCGAGTCCACCTGGATCGAGTTTACGGAGTTTCGATTACCAGGGATATTACCGCCCGAAAGCAGGCAGAAGAGAGACTGCAGGAGTTTGAGCGGGTAGTGGAAAATCTGGAAGAGATGATCGTGGTGATCAACCGCGATTACCGATATGTACTCGTGAACCGTGCGAGCTTGCGCTATCGGGGAGTGACCAAAGAACAGATATTGGGCCGAAGCGTACGAGAAATCATGGGCGACCACGTTTTCGAAAGCGTGATCAAAGAAAAGATGGACGAGTGCTTTGCGGGGAAGGTCGTCAATTATGATCTGCGGCACCTGTATCCGGCGATGGGAACACGGGACATAGCAGTGACGTATCTGCCGGTGGAAGGTCCGGCGGGGATTGACCGGGTGGCGTGTGTTTTACGGGACGTCACAGACGAGAAGCGCGCAGAGCGGGCGCTAGAAGCAAGCGAGGCTAGCGCGCGGGCAAAGGCGGATGAACTGGCCGCTGTCCTGGATACAGTACCGATCGCGGTCTGTATCGCGCACGATGCGGAGTGCCGGCGGATGACTGGAAATCGTGCGGCGCAGCACCAACTGCGAGTTCCGGAAGGCCACAACATCTCGCAGAGCGCTCCGGCCGAGGAACGCCCGAAGTTCCGAGTTCTAGAAGACGGATTGGAGCTACCGGTGGATCAGTTGCCCATGCAACAAACGGGGGCAACGGGAAAGCCCGAAATCGGGCGCAAGTTGACGGTGCTGTTTGAGGATGGAACGCGGCGCGAGACGATCGCAAATACTGTGGCGCTGGTGGATGAGGGGGGCAAGGTGCGGGGAGTGGTGGGAACATCCATCGACGTAACCGACCTGAAACGGGCAGAGTGCGATTTGCGCGAGAGCGAAATGCGATTTCGAGCGGTGTACGAGCGCTCTCCAGTGGGCATCGCGCTGGTCGATTCGCGGACCGGACGCTTTCTGCAGGTCAATCCCAAGTTTTGCGAGATCGCCGGGCGCAGTGAGGAAGAGTTGCGTGGCGTCGACGTGGCCGGCATCACGCATCCCGACGATGTAGCGGTGGGTAAGGAACATTTGCGGAGCCTGGCAGAAGAAAAGCTGGATAGTTACGAGATGGAAAAAAGATATGTCCGCCCGGATGGATCGGTGCGGTGGGTCAGAATTCTGGTCGTTCCGATGTGGGGCACAGGAGAGAAGCGTCGATGGCAGATGGGGTTGGTCGAGGACATCACTGAGCGGCGGGAAGCTGAGCAAGCCCTGCGGCAAAGCGAGGAACGGTTCCGGGTGGCGCTGAAGGATTCGCCGATCGCGGTATTCAATCAGGACCGGAATCTGCGGTACACGTGGTCTTACAATTCGCAGCTTACGTTGCCTGCGAGTGAAAAGATGGGCAAGACCGTGGAGGACCTTTTTGAATCTCAGGAAGCGGCCCGGATCACCGAAATCCGTCGAGGAGTACTGGAGAGCGGCGTCGGTGTGCGAGATGAAGTACGGGTCGATCGAGGCGGGACAAAACGTTATTTCAATACGACCATTGAACCCCTGTTCGATACCGCAGGCAATGTCGTCGGGCTGACGGGCGCCAGTATGGATGTTACCGAACTCAGGAATGTAACCGACGCACTGGGAGAAGCCAAAAGGCGGCTGACGGAAGAAAAACTTTATCTGGAGCAGGAGATCGACAGCGAACTCGGTTTTGGAGAAATCATTGGCAAGAGCAAGTCGTTGCAAATGGTCATGGAGATGGTCGGCAAAGTCGCACGAAGCGATGCGACCGTGTTATTGCTGGGCGAAACGGGCTCGGGCAAAGAGCTGGTGGCGCGCGCGGTGCACCGCCTGAGTGGACGAGCGGACAGCTCTTTTATCAAGTTGAATTGCGCGGCCATCCCTTCGGGGCTCTTGGAAAGCGAACTGTTTGGCCACGAACGAGGGTCGTTTACAGGAGCCGTGAGCAAGAAGATCGGGCGGCTCGAATTGGCTGATGAAGGGACGCTGTTTCTCGACGAGATTGGCGAAATCTCTCTGGATCTGCAGCCGAAACTTTTGCGGGTATTGCAGGATCAGGAGTTCGAACGGTTGGGCGGCGTTAATACGCTCAAGGTAGACTTCCGTTTGATTGCCGCTACCAACCGGGATTTGGCGGAAAGCGTACGGGAGAACGAGTTTCGAAGCGATTTATATTATCGGCTGCATGTGTTTCCGATTCGCGTGCCACCGCTACGCGAGCGACGGGATGACATTCCTTTGCTGGTGGAGCATTTTGTGCGCAAATGCGCCCTCAGAATGCACAAGTCGATCACGAGCATTCCAAAAAAGACGATGGACGCGCTGACCGGATGGAATTGGCCGGGGAACGTTCGAGAATTGGAAAACTTTATCGAGCGGTCGGTGATTCTGACACAAGGATCGGTGCTGGTGTCGCCACTGGCAGAACTGCAGACAAGTGCGGGCGAACTCGAGTGTGATGAAAGCCTTGAGGCCGCGGAACGCGACCATATTCTGCGAGCGTTGCGCGAGAGTCACGGGCAGATTGGCGGCCTGCGGGGAGCCGCCACGCGGCTGGGGCTGAAGCGTACAACACTGCAGTCGAAGTTGAAACAACTGGGAATTAATCCACGATCGAGATCGATGGAAAATTAGCGCGTTGCGAGGGCTGCCCCAGGCCGCGCGCTAACGGTAGCCCGCAGCACGACAAAAGCGGGCCGGATGCCGAATCGACCACGGTTCGGTTACAATCCTCGCGCACATGAACCGCGAATATCGCAAAGAATACAGCCACGAACTGGGGCGCGACATGGAGTCGCTCGTGTATGGGCATGGGGGGCAGCCGATACTCGTGTTTCCGACGTCGATGGGGCGCTTTTACGAGTATGAAGATTCGGGAATGATCGGCACGCTGAGTGGAAAGCTGGAAGCGGGCGCGATCCAAATTTTCTGCGTCGACAGCGTGGATGGCGAGAGCTTGTACAACAAGGGCGCGCATCCTGGAGCGCGGATCTGGCGGCATGTGCAGTATGAGCGCTACGTGTTGAATGAGTTTCTTCACTATTTGAAGTGGAAGAATTGGGCTCCGCAGATGGCAGTGACGGGGTGCAGTTTTGGCGGGTATCATGCGCTGAATTTTTCGCTGCGGCATCCGGATCTGGTTTCTGCTTGTGTGACAATGAGCGGATCATTTGACATCAAGAGCTTTCTGGGTGGGTACTACGACGACAATTGCTACTTTAATAATCCGCCAGAGTATTTGCCGCGCACGACGGATGAGTGGTTTCTGAGCCGGTACCGGCAGATGAAGATCGTGCTGGGAACGTCGGATTGGGATATGTGCCTGGATGCAAACGTGAAGTTGTCGGCCATTCTGCATGGCAAAGGGGTTCCTCACTGGCTGGACATTTACGGAGACAATAGCAAGCATGACTGGCCTCTGTGGCGGCGGATGGCGGAAAAGTATTTTTGAGAGTAGTCGGTGGTCTGTATTCTTTGGTCGGTCGTCGTTCGCCGCTGGTCGTTCGCTTGGGCACGCTCGGTGCGGGGAAAGCCCGTTGCTACGACGGTGGCCCGGGATGAGGGAGTAGGGGTCCTTCGACTCCGCTATTGCTGCGCTCTGCCCTGCACTGGCTGCGCTCAGGATGACAGTTCATATAAGTGAGAAGGGGAGACTGACGTGGATAGGAAGATTGGAATTCTCTTTGGGATGGAGAATACGTTTCCACCGGCGGTGGTGCAGAAGATTAAGTCCTTGAAGCCTGCGGGGGTGACGGCCGAGTTCGTGAAGATTGGCGGGATTCGGATGGATGAGCCAAAGGAATATGACGTCATTATTGATCGGATCTCGCAGGACATTCCGTTTTACCGGGCATATTTGAAGAACGCGATGCTGCAGGGGACGATTGTGATCAACAATCCGTTCTGGTGGACGGCGGACGACAAGTTTTTTAATTACGCGATGGCGCACAAGATGGGCGTGGCGATTCCGCCGACGGTGATTTTGCCGCATCACACGCATCCGCCGGATACGACGGAGCGGTCGATGCGAAATCTGGTGTATCCGCTGAATTGGGAAGAGCTGTTTGCTTATGTTGGGTTTCCGGCGTTTCTTAAACCGTACGCAGGCGGCGGATGGAAACATGTGTATAAGGTGCATTCTCCGGAGGAGTTTTTTCATAATTACAACCAGACGGGCGACCTTTGCATGACGCTGCAGCACGGCGTGGAGTTTGAGGACTATTACCGCTGTTATGTGGTCGAGCAAGAGAAAGTACACATCATGAAGTACGATCCGCGCGCGCCGCATCACGAGCGGTATGTGAAGGGGAATCCGCAGCCGGGAGCGGCGTTGAAGCAGAGGATCGAGAAAGATGCTTTGGCGTTGTGCCGGGCGCTGGGCTACGACTTGAATACGGTGGAGTTTGCGGTGGAGGGCGGCGTGCCGTACGCGATTGATTTCATGAATCCCGCGCCGGACGCGGAGATTACGTCGGTAGGGCCGGAGAATTTTGCCTGGATTGTGGAGGCGGTGGCCGAGATGGCGGTGAAGAAGGCGCTGGGCGGAAAGAATCCGGTTGGGGAAATGCGCTGGGCTTCCTTCCTGAATGGGCCTAAGTGAGACTTAGGCTGCGAGGTTCGGGCTGGACGGGCGCGGCCACCGGCCCCACGCGGGCCGTCACCCTACCTGGTCGTCCCCACTGGTTATTCCGGTCTGAATGTCCCCAATAAGCCGGTTTGGGGCAGCTGATCGTTGGTATACTGTTTCAACTTCTGCTAGCGTTCCTCCCCGCCTGGCAGTTCTGGATGCCGCAATGAAGCCATCATTCACGCTCGGAATCGAAGAAGAATACCAGACGGTCGACCCTGAAAGTCGAGACCTTCGATCGCACATTCACGCCGAGATCATTGAAAAAGGCAGATTGGTGCTGCAGGAGCGGGTCAAGACCGAGATGCACCAGTCGGTGGTGGAAGTTGGGACATCGGTTTGCGCGAATATTCGGGAGGCACGCGAAGAGTTGAAGAGTTTGCGGCAGCACATGATCCGGTTGTCGCGAGAAAACGGGCTGCGGCTGGCTGCGGCGGCGACGCATCCATTTGCGGACTGGCGGGTGCAGGAAGTTACGCCGGGCGAACGCTACAAAAATATTGTGCAGGATATGCAACTGGTAGCGCGCGCGAACTTAATTTTCGGGCTGCACGTACATGTTGGAGTAGAAGATCGAGAGACGCTGATCCACCTGATGAACCACGCGCGGTATTTTGTGCCGCACCTGCTGGCGTTGTCGACGAATTCTCCATTCTGGCTGGGGATGGACACGGGGCTGAAATCGTACCGCTGCAAGGTGTTTGACAAGTTTCCGCGAACGAACCTGCCGGATTATTTTCCGAGTTGGGGTGAATACGAGAATTACGTCAAGCTGCTGGTGAAGACGAATTCGATCGATAACGCGAAGAAGATCTGGTGGGATATACGGCCGCATCCATTCTTCGACACTTTGGAATTCCGAGTATGCGATTTGCCGATGCGGCTGGATGAGACGATTGCGCTGGCGGCGCTGATTCAGGCGACGGTGGCGAAGCTGTATAAGCTCTACTCGCAGAACCAGGGTTTCCGGCTGTACCGGCGGTCGCTGCTGATGGAAAACAAGTGGCGGGCGGCGCGGTATGGAATCAACGGAAAGCTGATCGACTTTGGGAAGTCAACAGAGGTTCTGGAGCGCGAGCTGATCGAAGAATATCTCGCGTTCGTGGACGACGTGTTGGATGAACTGGGCAGCCGCAAAGAGGTGGAATACATCCGCGAAATCATGAAAATGGGAACGGGTGCGGATCGCCAGCTCGATGTGTATCGCGAAACTGGCGACATGAAGGCTGTGATGGACTACATCATTGAAGAAACTCAGGTGGGCGTAGAAGAAGCGGAAAGTGCGCCGACCGCACGGGCGGGCTGATTCGTTTGATGAAAACTGCAGAACATTTAAACCGACAACTGAATCAATTGGCGTTTGATCCGGAACTTTCGCAAGGGGCGCGGAATGCGGTGCGCGTGTGCCTGCGTGTGCAGCCTTCGGAAAAAGTCACTGTCATCACGGACGAGGTGAGCCTGGAGATTGCGGCCGCGATCGTGCACGAACTGGAAGACGTGGGCTGTCCCTACCATACGTGGGTGTTGGAGGACGTGGCGAGGCGTCCCGTAGTCGATTTGCCGCTGGCGATTGCGGAGGACCTGGAGACGAGCCAGGTTAGTATTTTCGCGGTGACAGCGCAAAGCAACGAATTGAAGTCGCGCATGCAGATGACGGATGTGGTGAACCGGCGCAAGATCCGGCACGCGCACATGGTCAACATCAAAAAGCGAATCATGCTGGAGGGCATGCGGGCGGATTTTTTGAAAGTCGACCGGCTGAGCGTCAAAGTGCTGGAGACGGTGCGCAAAGCGAAACAGATTCGCGCCAAGACGCGAACTGGGACGGATTTGACGGCGGATTTGAATCCCAATTATCGCTGGGTGAAGACGAGCGGAATCATCAGCACAGAGAAGTGGGGGAACCTGCCGGGCGGCGAAGTGTTTACGACTCCGGGCGAGGTGAACGGAACGTTCGTGATTGACGGTGTGGTGGGCGATTACTTGTGCGAGAAGTTCGGCGACTTGAAGGCGAATCCGTTGAGCATCACGGTCAAGGGAAACCGGCTGATCGAGGCGCACTCGTCCAATAAAGAGTTGAAAGATGATTTCTGGGCGTACACGCACACCGACGAGAACAGTAATCGCGTGGGTGAGTTTGCCATTGGAACGAATATTGAGCTGAAAGATGTGATTGGCGAGATTTTGCAGGACGAGAAGTATCCGGGGATTCATATTGCGTTTGGCAATCCTTATGGGGCGCACACGGGCGCGGAATGGTTTTCGGCGACGCACATTGATGTCGTTGGGCGAAAGTTTGATATTTGGGTCGATGACGAGCAGATTATGCGGGATGGCGTCTTCTTGATCGAGGCGTAGAAGCTTTTCACGGCCGAGACGCAGAGAGCGCCGAGAAAAGCTGAATCTTAAGGAACGCCAACGCCCGCACGATTGGGTGCGTTTCCCATGCGCTTTTTGTCATGGAAGCTTTCTGCTGCAAGACAGTGACAGCCAGCAAAACCCATGATTCCCTCCTACCGGCAGGACTTCAACTCGCGATTTACGCTGGAAGAATATGCGCGGTTGCGGGGGGAGATGACTGCGCGGTGCGGGATGGAAGTGCCGTTCGCACTGTGCGAGACGCCGTGTTTTTTTCCGGAGGCGCTGGTGACGCGCATGGCGGAGAATGGCAAGGCGCTGATCCGGCAGTTGGTTGAGAATCCTGATTATCTGGCGCGTTCTGAGGCTTCGATTCCAGCGGAGTTTCGGGTGGCCAATGAAGCGAAGCATCCGATGTTTGTGCAGGTGGATTTTGGGCTGGTGCGCGATGCGGCGGGAGAGTGGCAGCCGAAGCTGGTGGAGTTGCAAGCCTTCCCTTCTCTGTATGCGTATCAGCCTGTGTTGGCAAGGGCTTACGTTGACGTATTCGGGCTCGATCCGAAACTTCGATATTTTCTCAGTGGCTTGGAAGCCGGCGGATACAAAGAGATATTGCGAGACGCGATTGTCGCAGGGCATGATCCGGCGAATGTGGTGCTGATGGAAGTGCATCCGGAGCAACAGAAGACGCGGCCGGACTTTTTGCTGACCGAGAAGATGCTGGGCATACGGACGGTATGCATTACGAAGATTCAGAAGTCCGGAAGGCAGTTGTTTTACGAGCAATACGGCAAGCGCGTTCGGATTGAGCGGATCTATAACCGGACGATTGTGGACGAACTGGAACGCAAGGGCGTAAAGCCGCCATTTGATTTTCGCGATGATCTCGATGTGGAGTGGGCGGGGCATCCGAACTGGTATTTCCGGATCAGCAAATATTCGATTCCGTACCTGAAGCATCCGTCGGTGCCGCGGACGTGGTTTCTGGATCAATTGCCGGAGATTCCGGCGGATTTGGAAAATTTTGTTCTCAAACCACTGTTTTCGTTTGCGGGATTGGGCGTAGTGATCGCTCCGTCACGAGCTGACATTGATGCGATTCCGGCGGCAAAGCGAGGCGAATATATATTGCAGGAGCGGATGAATTTCACTCCAGTGATCGACACTCCTCACGGCGAGACTAAGGTGGAGTTGCGGATTATGTATGTATGGCTCGACGAGTTACTGCCGGTGCTGACAATTGTGCGGATGGGGCGCGGCTCGATGATGGGCGTGGACCAGAATAAGGGGATGCAGTGGGTGGGTTCGTCGGCGGCGCTGATTGGGTAGAGGGATTGTTGGGGAACGATCTTCAACAATGATCCCCTCCGGATGCAATGCGAAACGAATGATCATTGGTGAACGCTCAGTTTTTGCCATCGAATCGGAAATTACTGAGGCATTCAAGAAAGAATCGCGTCGAGGGTTGGGATTCTTAGTGATCCTTGGCATGGGACGCCGCTCGGGAGTCAAATCTGCCGATGCCACATTACTGGCAGTATCGTCCGACGAGGTTGGAAGGCGGCTTTCTGGACGCGGTAAACACGAGGCTTCTTTTTCTGAGGCAGACGCGGCTACCATAGCGAATGCCTACACAACCGCCGTCTATCTAGATCACGATCAGAGCGAGACTTACTTCGGATTGAGCGAAGCTAGCTTTACTCAAACTATCTATTCCAGCCAACTGGTTTGGGCTCCCGATGGTGATGAAGCATTCGACGACAACAGCTACGTCTTGCAATTCGATATTTGGCAACCAGGTTCGAATAGTTGCTCTTACGCGCTCAGACGGGTTTGTCGATCCCCTCCCCTGCAAGACCTCTGCCTCGCCGCCGATAGTTTCTACGACATTCTTCGGCGCTGGCGGCAAGAGTTCCTAACTGAATGGGAATCTCTGCCAAAAGGCAGCTGACGAAACATCATACTTTGGTTGACCCAACCGCAATCAACGCCTAACATTACGCCTTCGCGGGCGTGAGCGCCCGCTCCACATACGTACGCTATGGAGATTGTTGGGCAGACCGTTTCGCATTACCGGGTGCTGTCGAAGTTGGGCGGCGGCGGGATGGGGATTGTTTACGAGGCGGAAGATTTGCGCCTGGGGCGGCATGTTGCGCTGAAGTTTATTCCCGATCATCTGGCCAAGGATCCGCGGGCGCTGGAGCGGTTTACGCGCGAGGCCCGGGCTGCGTCACAACTGAATCACGCGGGAATCTGCACCATCCACGACATTGAGGACAACGACGGCCATCCTTTTATTGTGATGGAAAAGCTGGAGGGGGAGAGCCTCAAGCAGCGGATCCACGGGAAGCCTTTGGAGATGGACGACCTGCTCGACATTGCGGTGCAGGTGGCGGATGCGCTGGCGGCTTCGCATGCCAAGGGGATTGTGCATCGCGACATTAAGCCGGCAAATATTTTTATAACTCCGAACGGGCAGGTGAAGATTCTCGATTTCGGACTAGCCAAATTGGCGAAGGATGGGAGTGTTGGCACAACGACCGACTCGTCGCTCGAGGAATCGTTGACGCAGGTTGGGGTGATTCCCGGAACCGCAGTTTATATGTCTCCCGAGCAGGCGAAGTCGGAAGACCTTGATGTGAGGAGCGACATTTTTTCGTTTGGCGTGGTGCTGTTTGAGATGGCGACCGGGAAAAAGCCATTTACCGGGACGAATGTAGTGACAACGCTGCACGCGGTGATTAACGCGAAGCCAGCCTCGCCGCGATCGATCAATCCCGAGGTGCCGGTGGAGCTCGAATCCATCATTGGAAAGGCGATGGAAAAGGAGCGGGATAAGCGGTACAAGAACGCGGCTGAGATGAAGGCCGACCTGGTGCGGCTGAGGAAGGGTACCGAACCGACGCTGCGCAGCGGGCTGCGTCAAGTGACGGGGCTGCAGACATCGAGGCGCACGTTTCAGACGACGAGTTCGAAGCTGAAATGGGTTGCGATTGTATTGGCGGCTTTGCTGGTGACGATCGTGGCGTCGGTGGGAGCGTGGTTCGTGAAACACCGAGTGCGGGCGACGGATGCGGCGAATCGTACGATTGCGGTGCTGCCTCTGCAAAACGTTGATAAGGACACGGAGAGCGAGTTTCTGCGCTTCGCATTGGCGGATGAGATTGCGAACGCGTTGACTTACGCGCATTCGCTGGAGGTGCGGCCGTCAACGTCAACGCAGAAATATGCCAACGCGGCGTCGGATCCGGCAAAGGCGGGGCGGGAGCTCGGTGTGGGAACGGTGGTGTCGGGGCACTTCCTGCGAGAGAACAAAATGGTGATGGTGACGCTGGAAGCGATCGACGTGAAGGACGACAAGGTGCTGTGGACGGGCACCTTGCAGGCTCCGGCGGATAATTTGATCGTGCTGCGCAACCAGATGGCGAAAAAAGTGCGGCTGGAGCTGGTTCCGGCTCTGGGTGCGGCGCGTGCGGCTATCGAGAACAGCAGTACTCCCGCGAATGGCGAAGCGTACGACTTGTTTTTGCGGAGTGTCGCGATCGGGCACGATGGGGCGGCGAACAAAGAAGCGATCGGGATGCTGGAGCGCGCGGTCGGGCTTGATGCGAATTATGCTCCGGCATGGGAGGCGCTCGGGCGGCGCTATTATTTTGATGCGATTTATTCGGGCGGAGGGGCGGCGGGATATCAACGCTCGAATGCGGCTTACCAGAAGGCGCTGGCGCTGGAGCCGGGGCGCGTGAGTGCCGCGGGATTCTTGGCGGCGAACGAGGTGGAGGCGGGAGATCTCGATAAGGCGTACGAAGATGCGAAGGCGCTGGTGCAGAAGCGTCCGGATAATGCGTTTGCTCATTATTCGTTGGCCTACGTGTCGCGCTATGCGGGACGGCTGGATGAAGCGCAGAGCGAGTGTGATCGAGCGCTGGCCATCGACTCGCGGAACTTCAACTGGCGCTCGTGTTCGTTTGCATTTTTTGAGCAGGGGAAATCGGGAAAAGCCATGGAGTATCTGAATCTGGATGCGGGCTCAGAGTGGTCGAATGCAGTGCGAGTGACGGTGCTGATGCGAATGGGAAAGACGGTGGACGCGCAACGCGCCGCCGAAAAGATGACGGACAATGGCATGTGGATGAGGGGAGTGCTCCAGGCATGCCTCGCGCAGTCGCCGGCAGCGGAGATCCACCGGTTGGCGCTGTTATCGGGGACCGAATTGTTGCCGGAACAGGATTCGGAGTTGAAGTACTACCAGGGAGCGGTGCTGGCGGCGTGCGGCGAAAAGCAGGCCGCATTCGACTTCCTGCGTAAGGCGGTGTCGGAGAATTATTGTGCGCGCCAGGCGCTGCAAGCGGATCCGCTGCTGGCGAGTGTGCGCGAGGATGCGGAGTTCCGGCAGATTGTGCAGCAGGCGACGGAATGCCAGGAGAAGTTTGCGGCGGCTCAGGGGGGGCGATAGTGGGCGTTTCCGGCTGTGCTGAGGAGGGTGCGGAACAGCAGGTCCCTCGCTTCTCTCAGGATGACAATCGCTTTTAGAGTTTCGTTTCGATCGGCGAATAATATTTGATCCCTTCTTTGAGTAAAATCCATCAGATGTGCATGTTTGCAATGTTGAAGGAACTCTGGAGTGGATTGGTGTGTCGACGGCGCGCGTTGCCGGCGCTGTTGGCATTGGTGGCGATTTCGGGCGCAGCGTGCGCTCGGGCACAAGTTCCGACGCACGAATCGGACGAACAAAAGGCGGCGAAGAACGCTGCGAGCCCAGATCATTTTTACCAACCGTTGCCGCAGGAGACGGGGGCGGCGGGACTGAAGCTGATGTTGCGGCGCTTGCAGACGACGGCCAGCCTGATGCAAACCACGGCACATCCAGACGACGAAGATGGAGGAATGCTGACGCTGGAGTCGCGGGGAAAAGGCGTTTCGACGCTGCTGATGACGCTGAACCGCGGCGAAGGTGGACAAAACAAACTCGGCAGCAATCTTTTTGATGGTCTCGGCGTATTGCGTACTCTCGAACTGCTGGCGGCCGATCGCTATTACGGAGTGGAGCAGCGCTTCTCGCGCGTGGCGGATTTTGGATATTCGAAGACTCCCGAAGAGACGTTTCAAAAATGGCAGGGACACGATATTGGGCTGGCCGATATGGTGCGAGTGATTCGAACGTTTCGCCCGGAGGTGCTGGTGGCGCGGTTTTCGGGAACGGAACGCGACGGGCATGGGCATCATCAGGCGTCAGAAATTCTGACGAAAGAGGCGTTTCGCGCGGCGGCAGATGCGAGGCGATTTCCCGAACAATTGAAAGACGGGCTTGAACCGTGGCAGGCGAAGAAGTTGTACATCGGCAATGTATGCGGGTTCGGCGCGAATACTTGTGATGGGGCGAATTATACGGTGAAGCTAAATACTGGGGCCGTCGATCCGGTGCTGGGAACTTCGTACATACAGTTTGCGATGCAGGGGCTGCGTCACCAGCAATCGCAGGGAGCGGCGAACTGGACTTCGGAGCCAGGCGATCGTTTCACGTATTACAAGCTGGTCGATGCGGTGGTGGAGTCTCCGAAAGATAAGGATGGGCACGAGCAGAGTTTTTTTGACGGTTTGGATGAGACGCTGCCAGGGTTAGCGCATCGGCTGGGTGGGGACGAAAAGCAAGTGCCATGGTTGGCGGGCGCGCTCGGGGATGTGAAGGCGAAGATCGACGACGCGCAGGCTGGGGCGGAGAAGAGTCCGGAGGCAGCGGTTGAGCCGCTGGTGGCGGCGGGCGCGGCGCTCGGGAAAATCATTTTGCAGATTCAGCAGTCGAGGCTGTCGAACCGCGCGAAGGATAGCTTGCTGCAAGTGCTGGATGAGAAGCGGGGTGAGATTTCAAAGTCGATTGCTCTGGCGACGAACGTAACGTTGCATGTTGTGGTCGATGCGCCGGTGGGATCGAGTCCGGAAGATGCGTTCATGGCGGTGCCGGGAACGTCGTTTGAAGTGACCGCGAAATTGTCGGGGCCGGAGTTGCCGACCCAATATCCGCAGACGGTGTTGTCGCTGCCGGAGGGATGGAGTTCGACTGTGCTGTCGCGAGAGACTGCGGGCAACGAAGCGATTACGCGGCTCAAGGTGCAGGTTCCGGCGTCGGCCGAACTGACGCGGCCATATTGGCATCGGGATAATCCGGAGACGGAGGCGCTGAACACGATTGACGACGCGCGGTATCAGAATCTTCCTTTTCCTCCGCCTCCGGTGACGGCGAGCGCGAACGCTCCGAAGATTGGAAGGCTCTCTGCGGTCTGCATGGTGCAGTACAAGGATTCTTCGGGAGCGGTGGTCGAGCGTCCGCTGGCGGTGGCGCCGGCGTTCTCGGTAATGCTTGACCCCGGTGAGCTTGTGTTGCCGACGGAGGATGGACCCGAATCTCACGTCCAGGTCGATGTTGCCAGCAATTTAAATTCGAAGACACTGGCAGAAACCCACGGGGCGGACGGTCCGAATAAAGATGATGGGATCTTGCAAATCGAAACGCCGAAAGGCTGGCGCGTGGAACCGCGGGAGGAAAAGCTTGCGTTCCAGGATCGTGGCGAGAAGCATAGCGCGAAGTTCACGGTGCAGCCGCGCAACCGTAGCGAAGGGCGGCAAGAGATTAAGGCGGTGCTGAAGAGCGGGCATGCCAGCTTCGCGGAGGGCTATTCGGTGGTGACGCGCGACGATCTAGGAACTTTTTATTACTACCAGCCGGCGGTGCAGCGGGTCCGATTTATCGATGTGAAGATCCCGAAGAATCTGAAGGCGGGATACATCATGGGTGCGGGGGATGAGATTCCTACCGTGCTGCAGCAGATCGGCATGGACGTGACACTGATTCCGGCGGAGAAGCTGAGCACGGAAGATTTGAGCCGCTATCAGACGATTGTGTTGGGGATTCGCGCTTACGATACGCAGAAAGACGTCATCGCCAATAACAAACGGTTGCTCGACTTTGTGCAAGCGGGCGGGCGTCTGGTGGTGCAGTACAACACGCTCGGATACACGGCGGCGGCGGGAGATTTTAACTCTGGAAAATTCACGCCGTATCCGGCAACGCTGAGCCGGGCGAGGGTTTCGGTGGAGGACGCGCCGGTGGTGATGCTGGATCCGGGGAACGCAATTTTTCATTCTCCTAACGAAATTACGCAGAAAGATTTTGCCGGGTGGGTGCAGGAGCGCGGGCTGTATTTCATGTCGCAGTGGGATCCGAAGTTTACACCGCTGCTGGAAACGCATGATCCAGGCGAAGGCGAGCAGAAGGGTGGACTGCTGGTGGCGAAGTATGGCAAGGGAACTTACATCTACACGGGGTATGCTTTCTTTCGGCAACTGCCGGCGGGTGTACCGGGAGCGGTGCGGTTGTTTGTAAATTTGATTGGGAGTAAGTAGCTAGTCGTCGTTCGCTGTTCGTCGTTTCGCAGAGCCGATAAGACGCGGGCGACGGTTGCGATGCTTAAAAAAGCGGGTCCTTCGCTTCGCCCAGGATGACAAATTGTTCGTGATCAAGACGCTACATGCTTTCTACGCCTATGATCGGTTGCAAACGACGAACGACTAGCAACCGACGACCTACCTCATGACAATTTCAGCCGACGGGCTCGACGAGACCAAGCCGCAACTTGTCCGTGGGATTGGGCTCGGGTCGGCGACTGCGCTGAACATGATCGACATGATCGGCGTGGGTCCGTTTATTACCATCCCGCTGATTGTGACCGCGATGGGCGGGCCGCAAGCCATGCTGGGATGGGTGCTAGGCGCAGTGCTGGCGATCTGCGACGGGCAGGTCTGGGCTGAGCTGGGCGCGGCGATGCCGGGATCCGGCGGATCGTATCGTTACCTGAAAGAGATTTATGGTCCACAGAAGCTGGGCCGGATGATTTCATTTCTGTTCATCTGGCAACTTTCTTTCAGCGCACCACTTTCGATTGCGTCGGGATGTGTCGGGCTATCGCAGTATGCGGCCTTTTTCTTTCCTCGGCTGGAAAACGTATGGTCGACCCGCACCTGGGCAGTGAATCTTCCGCTGTTTGGGACTTTACAACTGACTTGGAGGGTGATGCCGGCGACGTTCCTGGCTATCGGCGTTTGCGTGCTGACGGCGTTTTTGCTGTACCGCCGCATTACGGCGATCGCACGGCTGACCAAGGTGCTGT
Source organism: uncultured Acidobacteriaceae bacterium (assembly GCA_963846085.1). Lineage (GTDB taxonomy): Bacteria > Acidobacteriota > Terriglobia > Terriglobales > Acidobacteriaceae > Acidiflorens. Next base: position 162,804 of record CAWJUN010000004.1, read on the forward strand.
GGGCGGGCGTGATGCTGACCATCGGATGGATCATTTTTGCGGGGCTTACCCATTTCAACGCGCATCGAGCTTTCGATTTGCCGGCGGGAGCGTTTTCCTTTTCGTGGAATTTCTTTGCCGGCCTTGGCTCGGCCATGTTGATCGCCGCCTACGATATTGGCGGATACTACAACGTGTGTTTTCTGGGAGATGAGGTCAAGGAACCAACGAAAAATATTCCGCGCGCCCTGTTGCTATCCATTCTGGCGGTCGCCTGTCTATATGTAGTGATGAATGTCAGCATCCTGGGGGTCATCCCATGGCAGGAACTGGCGCAGGCGGGAGCAGCGAACAGCAAGTTGTACGTGGTGGCGACTCTGATGCAGCGAGTCTATGGACAGGGCGCGGCTTCGCTGATTTCGATGTTGGTGATGTGGACCGCTTTTGCTTCAGTTTTTTCACTGACGCTGGGGTATTCGCGGGTACCGTATGCGGCGGCGCTTGATGGCAATTATTTTCGAGCCTTTGCGCGGGTGCATGCGGTTCACAAGTTTCCTTATGTTTCTCTGCTGGCGTTGACAGGAGTCGCAGCGCTGTTTTGCTTTCTCCGGTTGGCCGACTTGATTGCTTCTCTGGTGGTGATTCGTATTGTGCTGCAGTACCTGGTGCAGGCGGTGGGGCTGATCGTATTGCGGATTCGGCAACCGGAGCTACCGCGTCCGTTCCGGATGTGGCTGTACCCGGTGCCCGCAGTGGTGGCGTCCTTAGGCTTTGTTTATATGTTGCTGTCGCGTAAAGATGCGTTGCGCGAGATTCGGTATGCGGCGGTGATTCTGGTAGTGGGGATCGTGATTTACCTGGTGCGGTCGTGGCGGCGGGGGGAATGGCCGTTTCGGACGGCGTTAGTCGCCGGTCGCTAGATGGTTCGGATTCGGGAGATGTGGGTCGCTCCGCACTCCACAAGAACCTGACAGGCGAGACGCCTGTCTCCAAGCGAGCGTGGGCAAACATGGCGGAAATGATCAAAATGCCGGTGGTCGCGCCGATGGGGCGCAGGCATTCGGTTTCGCCTTGGGCGCCGCTGGGCGAAACGCTGTTTCGGTCATTGTGGATTGCGTCTGTCATTTCATATACCGGCACATGGATGCAGAACGTCGGTGCGGGATGGATGATGACGCAGCTGACGATGAATCCGCTGATGGTGGGGCTGGTGCAAGCGGCGGCGTCGTTACCCGTGTTTCTCGTGATCCTGCCGGCGGGCGCGCTCGCGGATATGGTGGACCGGCGGCGCTTTCTGCTGCTGACCCAAGGTTGGATGGTGCTGGCGTCCGCGGCGCTTGGCATTCTTACGCTCACGAGTTGTGTGGGGCCGTGGGTGCTGCTGCTGTTTACGTTTCTGCTGGGTCTGGGTGCTGTCATGAACGATCCGGCGTGGCAGGCGATTACGCCGGAACTGGTGCCTGCGGAACAGCATGCTGCGGCGGTGGCCCTGAATTCCGCCGGATTTAATGTGGCGCGAGCGGTGGGCCCGGCGGTCGGGGGATTGCTGGTCGCGGCAGTGGGATGCGGGCCGACGTTCTTGTTGAATGCCGCTTCTTTTTTTGGCGTCATTGTTTTTCTATATCGCTGGAAGCGTCCGGCGGAGACTCGCATGCCGAAACAAAGAATGCGGTCAGTGATCGGCGACGGCTTTCGTTATTTGAGGCAAAGCCAGTTGGCAAAATCGGTACTGCTGCGAACCGGAACGTTCAGCATCGCGGCCGTGGCCATGCTGGCGCTTCTGCCCATCATCGCTCTGCCGTACGGGGCGCGGGGATATGGAGTCTTGCTCGGGTGCTTCGGCATGGGGGCACTGGTCGGAGCATTGGCGCTGCCACGTTTGCGGGAACTCCTTTCGGTGGATGGCGTGGTGGGCGCAGCCATTCTGATTTTTGCCGGAATGACGTTTGCGGCGGGACGTGTAGCCGCTTTCGCAACGCTGTGCGGGGTGATGGTGGCGGCGGGCGCGGCGTGGATCGGAATTCTCGCGTGTCTGAATGTGGCGGCGCAGACGATGTGTCCTGCGTATCTGCGTGCGCGGGCGCTGTCGTTTTATCTGCTGATCTTGCAAGGCGGCATGGCGATTGGAGCGACGTTCTGGGGAGCGCTCGCCAAGAGACTTGGCGTTCCCGATGCGCTCGGATCTGCAGCCGTGGTGCTCGCGCTGGGAGTGTTTGCACTCCGCGGGCATCGCATCACGGCGTGCGAACTCGATTTGGCGCCCGCGGTCGTCAGAGATTGATCTCGCTCCGGCTCGATATGAAACTTTTCCTGGCGCTCGTGCTGGCGTGCGGCGTCGGGCTTGGCGGATGCGCGCGGGTGTCGAAGGAGACACAGACGAAGAATTCAGGACAGCTCGTTCCGGAACAGACAGCGGAAATGATCGTAGCTCTTCGCGCCGCGTATGCCGCTTTCAATCGCGGTGATATCGACGCGGCGCTGGCTCCGATGGACGCGAATATCGAGTGGAGTGAACCGCCCGAGTTCCCCGGAGGCGGGAGCTATCACGGGCGCGAGGGCGTTAGACGCTACCTCACACAATCCCGCGCCGGATGGGCTGAGGGCGCGAGCGAGCCAGAGCGATTTATCACAGCGGGGAATCGAATCGTGGTGTTTGTCCATGCGCGGATTCGAATGCAAGGCAGCAAGGATTGGAACGAAGTCCGACTCGCCGACGTCTATACGATTCGTGGCGGGATGGCAGTGGCGATGCGGGCGTTTGCAGATCGGCAGGAGGCGCTGCGCTGGGTTGGGATAAGCCAGCAGCAGTACCAGCAGCAGTAACGGAGAGAGCAGCCTAACTCGGTGGGCCTCTTTCTTGGTTATTTGTCACTGACTCGCAGACGGGCTCCTGCTATATTTCGATTGTTGGTTGAACGCGATCTTTAGAGCGCTCTAGCCAGTGATCAGAGAATTAGGAGCTGCGGGCATGCCGGTTTGGGAGTGGCGCATGTCGGGAGTGAGCCGCAAGACTCCGCGTTTGGTTTTGATCGTGCTCCTAGGCGTGTTCGGGCCAAGCCTTATCTCAGCGCAGCCATCGATTCGTCCTGTAGTGATTCCCCCAACTTTCAAAGCCGACACGGTTTTTGCCGCCCGAGTGCGGTCTCTCTTGCTCCCCTACACCAAGCCCGCGACGGGTCAATTTGCCGTGGGAGAGCGAGCGCTGCAAACGCTGCTGCGGCAAATTCCTGCGGAGCGGACGAAGTTTGCATGGGAGTTACGTATCGCGAAGGGAGCGGGAAATGTGTTCTCTTCTCCCGACCGAACGATTTATGTGGACGAAGATCTCGCCGCGGTTTGGGGATCGCGCGGCGGGATTTGGGCGGCGGCGCTTTCGCACGAGATCTCACACACGATTCGACGAGACTGGGCGCGGCGGTACTTGTTCCAGAAGTCGTTGGAGGAAGCGAGCGCTTCGCAAATTATGCTGGATGGCGCCGGCGCACTCTCGGGCTCATGGGTCGATCCGCAGGGAGCTTCGACGGAGTTGGCGCGTTTCTGTCAAAACATGGAATTCGACGCGGACGCGGAAGGGTTGATGTTGATGACGCGGGCGGGATTTGATCCTGATTTCTTGCCAGCACTGCATCATCTGATGGCGGCGCCGGCCGGGCAAGAAGACGGAAACTCTCTGGATCCATCGCATCCGAGATGGGACGAACGCGACAAGCGCCTGCAGAAATTTTATACGGCTGCAGGCCGGGAATACGATCGACTGTGGCCGGATCGCTATGCTTCTCCGGGAGGCAATTCGCCGGTCGTGGTTTACGCCGGGTTGCCGAATACGAAGCGTAGCGCGGATGGGGAACTCGAAGTGGTGATTCCGTTGCGCTGCCAGAACCTGATCGGATCGGTCGAAGTGGTGTTGCGTTTTACGGATCCGAATTCGGGACTTATTTCAGAGCAGCGGCAGGTCACGGGCTGCACGTCCACACGAACTTTCATTTCATTCCTTGTGCCGAATCCGAACCTTCGGAAGCGCAGTTCGCTGCGAGCCGAGGTATCGGTGCTCGACGATAGCGGCTCGCTCTTGACTCGAGCGCTCGCTCCCTTGCCGGGACGCTAATTCGCGTAGCTCGAGCCGTACTCCAGAAACCCCAGCTTTCGGAAAGGAAACTCTCTACTTCTTAGAGGGTGGATGGTGCTTCTTCCAATCAACGCCGTCGCGCCCGCCGTGTTGAGCGATCTCGGTGAGGATGAGTTCGGCGGTGAGGCGCCGCTTGGCGAGGTGCGCGACCACTCTTTGCTTCGCCCTTTTGGTAGGAACTTTGGGATCCAGAAATACGAGAACCGAGGGGCCAGCTCCGCTGAGGGCTGCGCCGAGAATTCCGCTCTCTCCCGTGAGTTCTTTCAACGCAGGAAGCAGAGGCGACAAGGGCGCGCGATAGGGCTGATGGATGCGGTCTTCGAGCGCGGACGAGAGCAGGTCAGGACGATCTTGTGTGAACGCCGCGAGCAAGAGCATCGAGTTCTGAATGTTGGTAACCGCGTCCGCGCGCGAGTACTGAAACGGGAGCACGCGACGGGCTTGCTCGGTCGAAACCGGAGCCTCGGGAACGGCGAGCAAGAGCGGCCACTTCCCTTTCGGCTTTACCTCGACGACCTGGGCCTGAACCTGGTTCGCCATGCGAGCGACGGCGAGCGCGCCCATCCAGCAGGCGGCGGCGTTGTCGGGATGATGCTCGCGCATGGAGGCTTCGCCGACGATGCGATCATTCTTCCAGCGCAGATGTCCGAAGTGAACGGCGAGGGCAATGCCGGCTAGGCGGGCAGCGGCGGATGATCCGCAACCGCGGCCGATGGGAATTTCGTTTTCGATGTGGATACGCAGCGGCGCGATCTTGCGGTTCTCCGACTCGAGCACCTCGCAGTACGTAGTGACGATGAGGTGGTTCTCCATGCGGCTGCAAATCTGCGCGTCGCGGCCCTCAGCGGTGACGAAGAAATCGGGTGCACGCTCGGCGCGCAGGCGGAGATGAAAATCGAGAGCCAAAGCGGCCGCGTCGAAGGCGGGACCGAGGTTGGCAGAGGTTGCGGGCAGGGCCAGACGCAAGGATCGATCTAACGAAGTGGGGCGGGACGGCATAGTGAAAGAGCAAACTCCTCGACGACTGAAATCATCCTTAAACTATAGAAATGAAAGGCTTTAGCCAGATTCGGCCTAGGCAGGACCCCTAACCATCGGCACTAACAATTGAACTGTGTTTTATACACGAATTTGGAAGGAAGTGCTATGAATTTCTGCGGAAAGGCAGTTTAGACAAATCGGCGCTAACGATGGAATCGACGATGGGAAAAGTCTTGACGTGGCTGGTAAGAGACTCTTTCGCGAGGTGAATGTGCTCGCGAATCGCGAGCCGCAGCTCTTTTCCGAGCCGTCTCACATCGCGCTCATGACTGGCTGACAACACGCGGTGGCAGAGTTGGCGGATCCGGGCTTCGGTATAGAGCGGCACGTCCACAAAATATCCAATCTGAAAGTCATCGGTCTATACCCTCGATGCCTTAAGGGTATTTTCTAATTCAAGGACATACACGGGGTGGTACGACTTCTAACGTCCAGCGTTCTTTTCGGCAGCGTCTAGAACATCGATCACGGTTTTGAGATCGGCATCGAGTACGAGGGGCGCGCGTTGCAGAGGTTTTGTCTGGAGAGCTTCGGCTTCGTCGGGGGTTCCGGAGAATAGATCTCCGCGATGGAACTTGATGGTGAAGTCGGGATCTTTGAGGAGATGTCCGGTGAGGATGAGGACGACGGACTCGCCGGATTTCACGAATCCGCGGTGACGAAGTTTCTTGAGACCTGCAAGGGTGACGCCGGAGGCAGGTTCGCAGCCGATACCATCGGCTCCGATTTCCGCTTTGGCGGCGGCGATTTCAACTTCGCTGACTTCTTCAACCTCGCCGCCTGTCGCATCGAGTACGCGCAGAGCTTTTTTCCACGATGCCGGATTTCCGATACGAATGGCGGTGGCGAGCGTGTTGGCGGTCATTGGTATGAGTTTGGGCTCGAGATTTGTTCCGGCGAATTCGCGGACGGTGCGATAAAAAGGATTCGCGCCTCTTGCCTGGATGATCGAGAGCTTGGGCAGGCGCGAGATCAACTTTAGTTCGAGCATTTCAAGTAGCGCCTTGCCAATCGCCGAACTGTTCCCAAGATTGCCTCCTGGGACGATGATGTGGTCGGGCGGCTCCCATGCGAGTTGTTCGAGCAGTTCGATGGCGGCCGTCTTCTGTCCTTCGATGCGGTAGGGGTTAACGGAATTCAAGAGATAGACCGGCTTCTGACGGACTAGTTCGTTGAGGATGCGCACGCATCCATCGAAATCGGTACGGAGCTGGCAGGTTAGGGCTCCGTAGTCGAGCGATTGCGAAAGCTTGCCCCAGGAAATTTTCCCGTCAGGAATGAGAACGAGGCTGTGCATGTTGCCGCGGGCGGCGTAGGCGGCCATGGATGCTGACGTGTTTCCGGTCGAAGCGCAAGCGACCCAACGGAACTTGCCGTGATGCGCGGACGAGGCGGCGAAGGTCATGCCGGTGTCTTTAAAAGACGCGGTCGGATTCATGCCCTGATGCTTGGCGTGGAGGTTTTCGACTCCGGTGAGACGGGCGCAACGCGGCAGATGGTAGAGCGGTGTGTTTCCTTCCCGCAGGGTAATGGCGTGCTCGTCGGGAATATGAGGAAGCAGTTCGCGGAAACGCCAGACTCCGCTTTGGTCAAGGGCGTCGCGCGAGGTTCGGCGCTTGAGCCAGACAGATTTCAACGCAGCGGGATCAGGCGAGGTGGAGGTCCAACCGGGGAAGCAGAACTCCAGCAGGTCACCGCAAACCGCGCAGCGAAAATCCTTGCCCGCGGAGTGAGGGTGGTCGCCGCAGGCAATGCAACGCAGGCGGGAAACAGATCGGTCGGTAGCGGTGGCCAACAGAGACATGATTCCGTCTTAAGTCGTGGATCTGGTCTTCCAACAAAGTTCAACAGCCATGATACGGCACAAGAGGCCGACGGAAGCAGTACTTCGGTACTTTGAATCCTCACCGATTGGACAAGGCTTTTCGTGGGAACGGAAAACACTAACGTATGGCCTACTCCGTGAAGAGTAAAGATTTATTAAGGTTCGATAACTGAGTGGTCGGCGGGAAGAAATCCCTCCATGTTAAATTCGATGATTGACTTTAAATATGCGGTCGATCCTGCAGAAACGGTCGCTGCGCTTCGTATTTGCGGCGAATGTGATCTCCATGTTGGGGAGCGGGATGAATTCGGCCGCAGTAGCCTGGACAATTTTGCAGCGAACGCATTCGGAAATGGCTTTGGGGACTTTCGCGGCGCTGCAAACCATTCCGGCGATGCTGATGCTGCCGTTCACGGGAGTGATCATCGATCGTGAAGACCGGCGCCGGCTGGTGATGTGGCTGGACGCGTCGCGGGCAGTCGTAATTCTTGCCATAACAGTGCTGGCATTTCTTCATCGGGTACAGGTGTGGGAACTGTATTTGATGAATACGCTGGTGGCGGCGGGATTCTGGATGTTCTGGCCGACGATTACGGCGTTGATTCAGGAACTGACGCCGGAGGGGGAGTTTGTCCAGTCCAATACGTTTCTGCTGGCTGGGATTCAGGGCGGATGGCTGATTGCGGGGTCGATCGTTGGCTTTGTCTATGAGCACATCGGGCTGGGTGGCGTGCTGCTGATCGACGTGAGCACGTACATCATTTCTTTTTCCTGCTATCTGGCGGTGCGGCAAGGGCGGCATGTGGTGCCGCGAGTGGTTGAGTTGCGTCACGATCTGGAGGCGGCGGAAACGGCGGTCGGACGTTTTTTGAGGGAAATGCGCGAGGGGCTGACGTTCTTGCGCGGACATCGAAGCGTAGTTTTTCTGGGAACGAGTTGGGCATTGTTTCTGGGTGCGATGATGTCCGGCGTTGTAGTGACGGCTCCGCTCAGCGATCGCGTGTTTCACGCTGGGGCGACGGGGTACGGTTGGCTGAATGGCGGGTGGGGTGTTGGAGCGTTCCTGAGTGCGCTTTACGTTCCGGGGTTGATTGGGCGCGCGGGATCGCGGCGGTCAATCGCTGTGGCGATGTTGGTTCTTACGTTTGCGATGGCGCTCGCTCCTTTTTCTCCATGGCTGGCGGGGGCCGTGCTGCTTTATGGTTTGATGGGGACGGCGCGGGGAATCAGCAGTGTGGCGATGAACACGAGCCTGATGGAGCAGGTTCCTCCACAGTTCATGGGCCGGGTGCAGAATACTTTTTATTTTTTTGGGACTTTTCTGCAGGTCGCGCTGGGGCTAGGAGTTGGGTGGGTTGCATCGCGCATTAGTCTGGCAGCCGGGTTTGGCGTGATCGCCGCAGTGTATGCAGTGGCGTTCGGCAGTGCTTGCTGGCCGATTCGCGCGGAAAAAGCAGTGGTGGCAGCAGGTGCGAATTAAACTACTGGACGTCGCGCTCACGTAGCACGCCTGACATTCCACCAGTCGCGACGTTTAGAATGGGAAGCCCGTGGGCGAGGATCAGCGGCAAGATGAAAAGCGGCGGACACGAGTGTCTGCCCTACATTTCTGAAGGAGACCTCATTCATGTTCGACGATTTGAAGGGGCGGACGGCGGTGGTTTTTGGAGTGGCGAACAAGCGGTCGATTGCCTGGGCAATTGCGCAAGGGCTACATGCGGCGGGGATGAACATGGCCATCACGTATCAGAACCAGCGCATGGAGATGGAGGCCAAAGACCTGATTCTTTCGCTGCCGGGCGCTGAAGCCTTCATGTGCGATGTTTCGACGGATGAACAGATTGCGGCGTTGTTTGAAAAGCTCAAGGCTCGCTACGGAAAGCTGAACGTGTTGGTGCATAGCGTGGCGTACGCTCCGGCGGAAGAGTTAAAAGGAGATTTTGTAAACACGACGCGCGAGGGATTTCGCGTGGCGCACGATGTGAGCGTGTATTCGCTGATCGCTGTGTGCCGGGCCGCGGCTCCGCTGATGGAAGACGGCGGCAGCGTGATCACCATGACGTATTACGGTGCGGAAAAAGTGGTGCCGCATTACAACGTCATGGCAGTGGCGAAGGCGGCGCTAGAATGCTCGGTGCGCTACTTAGCATCCGACCTGGGAGGAAAGAAGATTCGCGTCAATGCGATTTCGGCGGGTCCGCTGAAGACCTTGGCGGCGCGGGGTATTTCGGGCCTCGGGGACATGCTGAAGGGGCATGCGGAGCGAGCGCCCTTGCAACGGAATGTGGAGGTAAGGGAGGTTGGGAGTACGGGTGTATTTCTGGCGTCGGACGCCAGTTCCGGGATAACGGGCGAGGTGATTTACGTCGATTGCGGGTACAACATCATGGGATTTTGACCTGGTTGGCGACTGAATTTCTGGTTACCGGCGTCACTTTTGACGGCTTTTTGAGCTCAACTTGAGGGCTTTCCCGCGGTACCCTTATGCTCTATGAAGTGCCGACGAATTCCTGAGCTGTGTGTTTGGGTGGGCCTGTTGCTCACTCCGTGCTTTGCACACCACATGGCCGTGGTCGTCAACAAGGACAACTCAGTGCAGAATGTCACTTCGGCGCATCTGGCCAAGATTGTTCGGGGTGAAGTAAAGAAGTGGCCGGACGGCCGGAATGTGGTTTTGGTCTTGCATACTTCTTCGCCGGGCGAGATGACTACACTGCAACATCTCAGCAAGATGAGCGAAGCGGATGTAAAGGCGCTACTGGCAGCGCACAACGATGCCATCCAAACAGTCGCGTCGGATGCGGATGTGATTGATGCGGTCGCTTCGAATTCAGGGGCGATTGGCTTTGTGGAAGAGCACTCGATTACGGACCGCGTTGGCGTGATCCGCGTGGATGGCAAACTGCCCATGGAATCTGGATACCTGCCGCACTAAAACCTGCTTCTCAGTCCGACGCTTCCAATTGATCGTGTCAGATTATTCCCACACCTACACAGGCAGTTCTTCTTGCATCCATCCGCCAGCAGGTTCGAGCTTGGGTTCGGAACCTAAATCCAAAATCAGTTTTTCAAGAATCATCCGTTTGCCAGGGGGATTGGAGCGCAAAGCGAGGTCTGCCTTGGCCACCAGGCGGATGGCACGCGTCAACTCGCGTTTTGACTTGTAACGACGGGCCTGCCGGATAATATCGTCGGCGGCGAAAGGGGGGACGCGGAAGCCTTGCCACAGGGCCGCCCAGAGCATGCGCTGGTCTCGGACATTGCGCTCTAGGATGACAAGCATCTGACGAAATGTTTTGGCTAGCATGTAGAGGTGGCCAATAGCGGCGTCATCTCCGTCGCCGGTCGAAAGCAGGCCGTCGAGAGCCTCCAGCGCGCGGACCCGATCTTTGCTGGAGATGGCGTCCGTCAATTCGTAGAGCGAACGCTGCTTGGCGGCCAGAACCATGGTCTCGACATCGCCGAGCGTGATTTTTTTCTTCTCGCCGACGTAGAGAATCAGCTTCTCCAATTCGTTGGAGACCATCATCATGTCGCCGCCGAGGGCGTCGACTAATTCGCGGGCTCCGTCGGCATCGATTTTCACTTCGCGGGTGGCGCAGTATTCGCCGATCCAGCGAACGGCCTCGCCTTCTTCGACGCGTGAGAGTTCGACGATACCGCAGAAGGGGCCGAGATCCTCGCGAATCTTCTGATAGCGATCTTTGTCCGTCATGTCCATGCGGCGCGCGTCGGCAGGAATGCTGATATGGTCGGCGACGAACACGACGAGCGCGTCGGGATTGGGGTTCTTGCAGTACGCTTCGATGGCTCCGATTTTTTCGTCGTTCGAACCGCGGCCAAACAAAGTCTTCACGCCGCGGACGAAAAACACTTGAAACGGCGCCATTAATGAGGGGGTGCGGGCGCGGTCGAGAACCTCGTTGAGCGAAGTCTCAGCAAGATCCAATTCAAATAAACCGAAATCGCGAGAGTCGGGCGCGACGAGATGCTCGAGAATGGCGTCGCGGCAGCGGCGGCGAAAAAACGCTTCGTCGCCCACCAGCACGTAGGCGGGCTTGAGTTGGCGCGAGACGAGTTCCGAGAAAAAGCGGTCGGCTTGGTTGAAGGCACGCATCTAGGCGACTCTCTCCAGCTTAGCTGATCGTTCTCGCTGCGATCGTTTTGGTTTCGATCCTTCTCGCTTCGATCGATACTCGCTCATCAGTAAGCCTCCAGAATATTGGCAACGAGGGTGCGCGCGAAATCGCGCGAGAGGCGGTCGACGGCAGGGGAGTCTTCCTGAAAAAAGCTGCGGAGATCGCTCGACAACTCGTACTGATCGTGAAAAAGATAGGCGGGATTTTCGAAGAGAATTTTTCCCTGCCGATCTGTCAAAGTAACTTTTATGCTCACCGTGACGAGAGCGCTGACGGCACGTCCCGTGGTCGAGTCGTAGGCGAGTGGATTCGCCGAAGCCGATAAGACGGTAGCTTTCAGGGTAGCGTCGGCGTCTCCCTTTTGGTGAATCACGCGGTATTGGGTACGAGCGTCGAATTCGCGGACGACAGCGTCGGTGAGCGTTTGCTCGACGCGGAACGTTTGACTCTGGCTCACGAAACCGGGGATCGCGATGGTGCGGATGTTTTGCGGCAACTGCACGTTGCTCGCAACCGTGTGGTATCCGCAGCCAGTCACGAGTAAAGCGAGAGCGGTAACGAATCCCAACGCGGCAGCAAGCCTTGCGGGTGAGGGACCCGCAGTCCAGAGGTTCATTGAATCTGACCTCGGGGGCGCGATGCCGTCATGGTCTCGGCGCATTCCACCGCTGCCAAAGCAGCGAGGCGGAGATTGTCGGTTGTCACCCACAACCAGACTCCGTTCTTCTGATTGGCATCGGCGGTAACCGAGACGAGGATGTCTTCCTGACCAGCCGCGCTCACGTTGGTGGGCATGTCTTCGGGGCTCCCGCTGACGACGACATGCTCTCCAGACAAAGCTTGCGAGAGGTCGGCGACGGCGACGGGTTTTTCCGTCTCCAGGTAAATCGAGAAGGCATGGCCGTGGAAAACGGGCGCTTGTAAGACCTGCAACGCGGGCTCAATCGCTCCTTGCGCAATTTTGCGGTAGTGCCGGCGGATGCGTTTAGAAACGGCGTCCAGAGCGAGGTTCGATCTCTGCCCGTAACGGGCAACCATATTGAAGGCTACCTGCGTATCGAAGACGTTCTTGGGCAACTCCTGAAACGAAAGAAGATTAACGGTTTGCTCATGGAGTTCGTCCATCCCCTTCTGGCTGTTTTCTGAAGCTGGCTCGAAGACGGTAGCGACGAAGCGTTCAATATTGATCGCGCTTCCAATGCGCAGAGCGAGCAATGCGAGGACCGTAGCGGCGGGATGAGCCACAACCACGGGGCCGGGCTGCAACTCGGGAGCGACGAGATGGCTGGTCTGGCGCTCGATCCAAGGCGAGCGGACAGAAGCTCCCGGTTCCTCTTCGAGGGCGAACGTGAGGTCGACGATGGTATCGCCCAGGTCGCGCGCCACCTTCCAGTTGTTGCGTGTGGAACGCGGGTCGGCAGAAAAGAATGCGAAGTCCACGCGCTCAAATTGCTCCGAACGAATGCTCTGGATGAAATTCATCTCGTCGCCTACGGCTTCCAACTGGCCGAGAGACTCGTCATCATCGAGAAGGCGCACATCGATTGCGGGAAAATTACGGTCGCGCAGAACCTCAGCGATCTCTTTGCCTTTGAGCGATGTGGCACCGACAATGGCCACGCGATACAGATTGATGCCATGAAGATCGGCGTGAGAAGCAGCAGAGCGGGAAACAGCAGTCTTGGGAGGAGATGTCATGGAGTTTGAGATGCTTCCCGATACGCCGGAGGTGCGGGCGGGCTTTTGCGATGAAAGATCCACTGCAGACGCCAGAGGACGCCGGACGCCATGTAGAGGATCGCGATCGCGAATAGCGCCGGGCGCGAAAAGAACCAAATTGAGGCGCCGACGATGCCAAAAATCACAATCAGGCGAAAGGGATGACGAGAGCGGAAATCGATGTCTTTGAAGCTGTAGAAGCGCCAGGTGCTGACCATGAGATAGCCGACCACGACGACCATCATGAGCCAACTCATCGCAGTCCACCAGGAGGTCACAGGTTCGCCGGCAGCGAAGTGAACGACGGCTGCAATGACTCCGGCGCCAGCAGGAATCGGCATGCCGACGAAATACTTCTTGCCGGGGCGCCCGGGATTCGACGGCTGCGGATTTTTCGCGATGTTGAAACGCGCCAGGCGGCTAGCGCCGGCCATCAGAAAGGCGAAACAGGCGATGGAGCCAAGCTGGGTGATCTTCAGATGAAGATCAGGCGAAATCGTAAGCGGTAGAAGATGAAAGCCCCACATCCAGGCTAGCAGGGCAGGAGCAACGCCGAAGGTGATGACGTCGGCGAGGGAATCAAGTTCGCGGCCAAAATCGCTGTCAGTGTGGGTCATGCGGGCGATGCGACCGTCGAGACCGTCGAACAAAACTGCGAATCCGATAGCCTTGGCGGCGAAATCCATGTGCCAAGCCTCTCCCATGGTGCCGTGAACAGTCTGCAGGATGGCGTAGAAACCGGCGGCGATATTGGCCGTGGTAAACAGCGAGGGCAGGATGTACATACCCTTGCGTAATTTTCCACGGGGACGGTCGGATTCACGACGACGCAGAGCTAGCTCGTCCATAGGATTCTCTCGGTTCCCGATTCTGTTCGTGGTTGTCGCATATCATATTATGAGTGCGTTTTCTGCCCCGCCTTCACTTCCAGTGCAGAAGCCAGGGAGACAGGAACAGGCTGCGCCACTGGCAAAACCGCTAGCACCGAGGCTCCTCCCCGGACGCGATCTCCGATCTTCACTTGAACGGCGGCGTCGCGATCGAAGAGAACGTCGACGCGAGAGCCAAATTTGATGAGACCGACGCGCTGGCCGCGGGCAATCGAGTCTCCTACTTTGAAATTGAAGACGATGCGACGCGCGATTAGGCCGGCGATCTGCTTGAAGATCACAGTCCGGCCTTCTCCCTCAACGGTGACGATGTTCTGTTCGTTTTCTTCGGCCGAAAGCGCGGACATCGCGTTGACGAATTTGCCCCGCTGGTAACGCACCTCGCGGATGATGCCGGCGATCGGCGAGCGGTTGACGTGGACATCAAAGACGCTTAGGAAGATGCTGATGCGGGTTTGCGAGGTTCCTCCAACGGTCACGAGAGAGACATTGGTGACTTTGCCATCTCCGGGAGAAACCACGGCACCGGCCTGGGTGGGAATCTGGCGCTCGGGATCGCGGAAAAACCAGAGGAAGAAGGCGGCCAACAAGAACAATGGAACGGAGTACGGCCAAGCCGTCAGCCAAGCTACGAGGGCTGCCGCGAGGAGAGAGCCCAAGCCATAGAAATATCCGTCACGCACCATAGGAATCGAATCACGTTAATTATATGGCGTAAGTCGCTATAACGTTCGGGGCGTTCACGTGCGACGTTCCAATCGCGGCAAATCCCCCTGGGCTGGTCAAGGGAAGGACGTTGCAATCATTTCGTTCCGGCCAAGACGGCGGCGAAGCCCTCGATCCAGTGGCGTTGTTCAGTTGTCTCGGGGACCGGAATTCCGCGAGCAGCGCTCAGTGTCACGATTGCCAAGTCTGGCGATATCCCCTTGGTGATCAGCAGGCAAGCTGCTACGAGGCCGGTGCGGCCGATTCCTTGACGACAGTGAACGACAACATTCTTTCCTGCCGAGAGGTCGGCTTCGATGCGAGCCAGAACTGCCGCCACGGCCGAGTGCGAAGTAGGAACTTGACGGTCCGGGATTGGTAGCGAAACAAACTTCATACCTTGGGTGTTGGCTTCGATTGCTTCTCGGCTGATACCGAGATCCTGTTCCTCTTCAGGGGTTAACAGCGAGACAATGGTATCGATTCCAGCCTGGCGCCAGCTCGCAACTTCATCTTCCAGCCAGTCACTGCCGCGTGGACGTGGAGCCAGAGCCAGTTTTCCAGACCATGGGCCCTGAATCCAATAGAGTTGCGTCGCCATGGGTTCACACTCATCAATGAAAAAAGACGCTTAGAAGCGCCTATAGGAAGGCAAGAATGGACTGTTGTAGTTCGCGAACGTAAGGTTGGAGCCGGTTGGTTAGTGGCTCAACTAGGCAGAGTGGCGTTGGAGGCCGTGTTCCAGACTCTGCATCTGGTCTTTGAGGCGCAGCTTGAGCTTCTTAAGCCGCACTTCCTCTAATTTTTCATCGTCGGTGAGGTACCGCTTTTCGGTGAGGGATTCCAGCCGCTGGGAGTATTGCATGTGCTCCTTAGCCAGTCGCTGGAACTCGTCCTGACCGGCCGGGAGTACGTCTCTTGAAGTCAGCATCCTAGCTAGACCTCCTGAATTGTTTTGTTACCACAGAGTTAAAAAGTAGCACAGGGAGGGTTGGGCTTCAATGGGATTTCATAGGAAGATTTCCACCGATCACTCGGATGGAGTTGGACCGAAGTTGCATCGTCCGCGGTGCAAAATCAGGTGGTTTAGGGGACTTTTCGCCACAAGCCGCAGCTGGAGCCGGTTAGCGAGCGAAACGAAGGGCGTAAAGAATTGCATCGTCGAGGGGATGTTGGTAATAGGCGCGACGGCGGCCTTCTTCACGAAAAGCATGCTTTTCGTACAGGCGTCGAGCAGGCTGGTTGGACTCTCGGACCTCGAGCAAGATGGCCGAGGCAGAAGCGGACTCGGCGCGTTGGACGAGGGCGCGAACGAGTGCGTCGGCAATGCCCCGGCGCTGGAAATCGAAGGCGACGGCCATATTTTCAATCTCCCAATCTTCCATGTTTGACGTGGCACAGAGAAATCCACTGAGTTTTTCGGCTTGTTCGGCCGCGAGGATGACGCCGCTACCCAATACGGCTTTGTATTGATCAGCGGTCCAGTGGGCGGCGAGGGGAGACTGCTGCTCGATTTTGAGAATCGCGGGCAGATCATTTAACTCGGCGGGGCGGATGGAGAAGAGCATGCGGAAGTCTCAACGAGCGGGCTTGGAAAAAATTTCGGCGTCGGAACGGCGAATATAGTTGGCCTCCAAGTCTTCTGGACGAATGGTCTCGCCGCGCTGAAGATGCTGCCAACCGAGATGCGCAATGGCCGCGCTACCTGGATATTCGATTTGTTCGACGGCCGACTGGGCCGAGGATTTGGCGGCGCGTAGCGCCTCCGTCAGAACCACACTCGGCGTGACGATTGTCTTTTGGTTCTGCGCGGCCGATTCGGCTTCGGCTAGAAACTCTTCCCTGCTGAGGAGGCGTTCGCTGTGCAGGCGAATGTGAGGATGAAGTTCGTAATCGCCGACGTAGACATCGCCTCTACCGGCATCGAGAGCTGCGAGAATTCGGCCTCGCGACTTGCCGCTCCAGGCGACGGCTTCGAGCACGGAAACTGCTGCGATGGGCTTCTGTAGCGCTTCGGCCAGCGCTTTGATGGCGGCGAGGCCGACGCGAAGTCCGGTGAAGGAGCCGGGACCGGAGGCTACGGCAAATGCGTCCAGATCATTCTTTGTGCGCCTGTGTGTTTCGAGCAGGAGTGCAATTTGGGGAACCAGTTGCGCGGAGAACGCACCGCCCGCTAGCGGAACGGTTTCGAGGACGACGCAACTCTCAGCGTCACCGCACTCTGCGAGTGCGATGCTACCTTGTTTTCCCGAAGTATCTGCGGCGAGAAGAAGCATCTAGAGAACCCGACCCGTTGTGCGTCGCGCCGACTGTGGGCCGTCGCAGGATGAAACATTTTCTGCGCCGCGCGCAATTTCTTCGACCAGCGAATAGGGATCGCGCTTGTGATCGGCTATTTCGGCAGCATAGCGCTCGAGAGTTTCGGCGCTGACTTGCGTGCGCGCCTTTTCAAGCAGGGCCTCGCGCAACATTTCGATGAGCCGCTGCTGCCAGTTCTCCACATTCTTCTTGAATGCGAGGTTCTCTTTCTTGAGGTAGACCCCGTAGCTGACAATAGCGGCTGCGAGGTCGGTCGTTCCCTCGCCGGAATTCGCGACGGTCTTCACGATGGGCGGCGTCCAGCGGTCGTTGCGAGTGGCCAGCGACTGCATGGCGCGGATTTCTCGTTCGACTCGCTCGGCGCCGGAGTGATCGCTTTTGTTGATCACGAAGATGTCGGCGATTTCCATGATTCCGGCTTTGATCGTCTGCACATCGTCGCCCATGCCAGGGACGAGAATCACGATGGTGACGTCGGCGAGGCGCACGATGTCAATCTCATCCTGTCCGACGCCAACGGTTTCGATCATGACCACGTCGCGGCCGGAGGCGTCGAGAACCGTCGTAGCGTCGGCGGTGGCGCGGGCCAGACCTCCAAGGGATCCGCGTGTGGCCATGCTGCGGATGAAAATTCCCGGGTCCGCGTAATGGTCTTGCATGCGTATGCGATCGCCCAGGATCGCCCCTCCCGTATAGGGGCTGCTGGGATCGACGGCGACGATGCCTACCGTTTCATTCTGTTTGCGGTAGTGCTTGGCAAGCTGATCGACGAGGGTGCTCTTGCCGGCACCGGGAGCTCCGGTGAGGCCGATGACGCGGGCTTTGCCGGTGTGAGGAAAAAGCGCCTTCAGCAGATCGGACCAGCCCGGAGCTCGATTTTCAACGGTGGAAATCGCGCGGGCGAGAGCTCGTAGATCGCCGGAACGGAGTTTTGCAATCCAACCTGCGTCTTGGGTGGCGGAGTTCAAACTGCCAGTGTAAAGGACGGTGGCGCAAACTGACAGCGCAACGCGCTCCGGTTCCTGAGCGGAAGAATTTGTCTAGTGGCCATTCACGGTGGAATGTGACAGATCGTTAATCTGTGGTCCAGCGGAAGGTTGCATCGGGCTTCGCAGGCGCAAGATACGGTAAATATCGCACGCCGCGACGATGAGCATGACGACGATGGCCCATGGCAAGGTTCGCAAAAGCAGGAGATTGATCACGCCGATCAAGATCACAGCCTTGGACGGGGACAGACTAGGCGCGGTTATCGCGATAAGAACTTGGGACTTCAGAAGCCAGCAAAATACAACGGCGCCCTGAACATCGGCAATCAGGCGAAGTGTGGCGCGTAGCGGAGTCCAGTAGGGTCGGAAGAGATTCGCCACTGCGATCGATAGGCCGCCGGCTGTTGACAGCATAAAGGTCCAAAAGATTGCCTTCCATGCGGGAGCAACTGTGATTTGCGCTCCGAAAAGATTGAAGACGGTAGTCGGCTTGAAGATGCTGGTGAACCAGAGAGTCATGACGACGAGCGCTGCGATTTCAAAGAGGGAGCTGCTTCGGGGGATGCATTTGGGTTCACGAACTGCAGGCAGTTTGCGCGGATTCCAGGAATTGAGGGCGTCGGAGAGAGCGCCGGTCTTTTCCAGAATGGCGAAGGCGACGGTGGTGAAGAAGCCGAAAAATACGAGAGTCGAAAACATGTTTTCCATGTGCAGGTAGCCAGCGTGCGCGGGATCGACCATTAGAAAAACCAGCCAGATCAACGTCCGCGGGACGAGGCAGCCCAGCAGCAAAACCGTGAGCGCGAAGGTGTACACGGGAAAGAGTGTGGGACCGATCAGATAGCGTTGCGGACGGTAGCGTAATGCAACCATCAATGGCGACCCGCAACTTTTGAGGATGGCTTCGACCTCGGCGTCGTCCAATTTGCGGCCGAGCGCGGCTTCTTTGTCTTCGATCTGCGAGCGGATATCTTCGGACAACTCGGCGATGATGTCGTGCCGCTGGCGCTTGGGCAGCCAGAATTCAACGGCGTGCAGATAACGAGCGAGTAATTCCATGGTCGGCTCCTGGGAAGATTCGGTCAGATTCTTCTGGTCAAATTGCTCCAATCACAGTATTCCGTTCAGTGAAGCGTTGATTTTTTGCCACTCCGTGCCCAACTGCTTGAGCATCTGCTTGCCCTCCGGAGAGAGACGGTAAAAGCGCTTGTTCCGCTTCTCTTCTTCGCGCCACACGCTGGTCAGCAATCCCTGCGCCTCGAGGCGGCGGAGCAGGGGATAGAGCGTGCCTTCGTCGATGTCCAGGCCCTGCTCGGCGAGCGCTTTGCGCAGGGTATAGCCGTAACGCTCGGTGCGAAGCTGCGAGAGGACGGCAAGGCTCAGGCAGCCGCGGCGCAGCTCCAGGCGAAGATTTTCGAAGAGATCGTGGTTGCCGTTACTCTGCGTCATACAGTGTACGCCATACACTGTATGGCATACAGTATTAGATGTCAAGAATCTTTTGAAGGCCGAAATTAACCCCGGAACGGCGTTTACGGCATCGACGTATTTGTCGAGGGGAGAAGCGGTGTTTTTGAACAAAGCCGGTAGTTAACAGGACGGGCGAGAACACCCGTCAATCCAATCATGCCACTAGTCTTTCAGCAGTTGCCGCGCGATCACGAGGCGCTGGATCTCGCTGGTACCTTCGCCGATGGTGCAGAGTTTTACGTCGCGATAAAATTTTTCGGCGGGATAATCTTTGATGAAACCGTAGCCGCCATGGATTTGAACTCCTTCGTTGGCGCACTTTACCGCGACCTCACTGGCGTAGAGTTTAGCCATCGAGGATTCGAGGGTCGTCTTCATGCCGGCATCCTTCATAGAGGCCGCGCGCAGAGTCAAAAGTTTCGCGGCTTCAATTTCGGTAGCCATGTCGGCGAGCTTCCATTGGATGGCCTGAAACTCGGAGATAGCCTTGCCGAACTGGTGTCGTTCTTTGGAATACTTCAACGCCGCGCCGTACGCGCCTTCCGCCATTCCCAGCGAAAGAGCGGCGATCGAGATGCGCCCACCGTCGAGAATGCGCATGGCGTCGATGAATCCGTTCCCTTCCCCACCCAGAAGGTTTTCAGAGGGAACGAAACAGTCTTCGAAAATGAGTTCCGCGGTGTCGCTGGCGCGGAGGCCGAGTTTGTTTTCTTTTTTTCCGGCGCGAAAGCCCTTGGTGTCTTTGTCGACGACGAACGCCGACAAACCGTGCGTATGAGCGGCGCGGTCGGTGATCGCGAGCACCACGGTTACGTCGGCAAAGTGTCCGTTGGTGATGAAGGTCTTGGTCCCGTTGAGGATCCATCCACCTTTAGCGCGAGTTGCGGTCATGCGCGCGCTACCAGCGTCCGATCCAGAGGAGGGTTCGGTCAGACCCCAGGCGCCGATGAATTCTCCAGTTGCAAGTTTTGAGACGTACTTCTTTTTCTGCGCTTCATTTCCGGCCAGAAAAATGTGGTTGGAGCAAAGCGAGGTATGGGCGGCGACAATGATACCGACAGAGCCATCCACGCGGGAGAGTTCAGCGATCGCGGTGACGTACTCGACGTAGCCCATTCCCGAGCCACCATACTCAGTGGGAAAGATAATTCCCAGCAACCCAAGCTTGCCGAGTTCTTTGATGGTGGCGAGCGGAAATTCGCTGGCCTCGTCCCACCTCATGACGTTGGGGGCAATCTCGCGTTCGGCAAACTCGCGCACGCTCTTTTTGAGGTGCAGTTGTTCTTCGTTTAGCTGGAAGTCCAAGGATTCCTCTTTATAGCTATATTCTGCTATTTCACCACAGAGACACGGAGGCACAGAGAAACCAAGCCTCGTTTCACAAACCTTAGTTTTGTTGCGGTTGCGTCCAGTCGCCCCAGCTGTCATTTAAGCATGGCGGGTGACGAATCCTGAAATGACCTTACCGACCGGTTGGGTTGGGAGTCTTCTGACGAAGTGGACTCCTAAGAGGTATTTTTGGCTGGCGGCAAAAGGCCAAATTGGTCACTGCGGCCTCGTTACGCGGCCTTCTTCGGACTTATCCCTGGGACTTTGCGCCATCCAGAGTGGGCCGACGAAAACCTGGGCGGGATTGGTGAGGAATGCCGGTTTGTTGCCCTCGATGAGATGTCCCAGCCAGGCTAGGGCGAACGCGGATGGGATCGGCAAGATGGCGATGATCCAGTGCCACCAGACGACGATGAGGGAGGAAAAGCCGACGGGAATGGCGATCATGTGCATGGCGCGGTTGACGGGAGTGGTTATGTGCGCCGTCATAGTGCGAGTAGAGTCCCATAGTTCCTCCGAAAATGAGACTTTTTGGCGGGCCGAATTACACCCCTGGATCGGTCTGCTGGAAACGCTCGGCGACCGAGAAACACTATGGTTCTAGGGGAGGGTTTTCCTTTTCCCAGAACCATTTAGGGGGTATACTCTGGGGACGTATTGGAGTGCTGGGTTCTCGAACTCCCCTCGACAACCTGAGGCGAACGCTGCCCTGTCGTGGACTCGAGGCGTGCTCCCTCTCTGGCTCTCCGAATCCGGGAAATCAAATGGATGAGCGCGACCACAGGGGCAACGATTCCGACAGCCCGACAATGCCCGGCATTCGCATGCCCGACGACACGGTCGGCGCAGCGGCACTTACACCCCCACCGCTCTCAAACGCGCCTCTTTCCGATGCTCCAACCGTCCTTCATGGCACCCCCATTCCAGGTGCAACGCAAGCGCTTCCGTATGCTCGGCAGGGCTCTCCGCCACCCTTTTCAGGTGGCATCATTTCGGCTTTCCAAGGGCTGCAGCCCGGTGTGCTTTTTGGCGGCCGCTATGAGATTCTGGGCGTCCTCGGGCAAGGTGGCATGGGCGCGGTCTACAAAGCCCGCGACCGTGAACTGGACCGCCTGATCGCGCTGAAGGTGATCCGTCCTGAACTGGCGACGGATCCCGCAATTCTTCTACGCTTCAAGCAAGAGCTGATACTTTCGCGCAACATCACACACAAGAATGTGGTCCGCATTTACGACCTGGGTGAAGCTGAGGGCATACGCTTCATCAGCATGGAGTACGTAGACGGGGAAGATCTGCGAACTTTGCTGAAGCGCGCGGGGAAATTCACCCCGAAAGACGCCATCCCAATTGTGGAGCAGGTTTGCCGGGCGCTTGACTGCGCGCACTCGGAAGGCGTAATCCACCGCGATTTGAAACCGCAGAACATCATGCGCGACAAGCATGGGCGCATCGTCGTGATGGATTTTGGGCTGGCGCGCTCGTTGGGCGATTCAGGCCTGACGCAAACGGGGGCGCTGGTGGGGACGTTGGAGTACATGTCTCCCGAGCAAGCGATGGGAAGCACGCTCGACCAGCGATCCGATATTTTCAGCGTGGGACTGATCTTCTACGAGTTGCTGACCGGGAAAGCTCCGTACGAAGCGGACACGGCGATAGCCAGCCTAATGAAAAGAACGCGCGAAGAGGCGCGTTCGGTATCCGACGTAGAGGCGTCGGTACCACGGTCCTTGAGCGCGATCGTAAGCCGATGCTTGGAGCGCGATCCAGAAAATCGCTATCACTCCGCGGTGGAACTGTTGCAGCAGTTGACGACCTGGGAAGCGAACCCGAACATCAGCGCGGAAAAGCTCTCTCAGATGATTGCGCATCCGATAGTGCGCCGGTCGCGGTTCAGCGTCGACTTGCCGGGCAAGAGTTGGATGTGGATCGGCGGGGCGGTGCTTGTAGTCGCACTCGCGATTTTTGCCGGCCGCAGCCTGTTGAATCGTGCGATGCCCGCAACGCAAACGATCGTGCAGGGGATTCCCTCGCTCAAACAGGGAAAATATGTGGCGATCATGCCACTGAAGCTCGTCGGCGACCAAAAAGCCCTGGGTTATGTCGCAGATGGGATCGAAGAAGCGCTTGCTGCCAAACTTTTTCAGTTGAAGGAAGTGCACGTAGCTTCGTCGGACGCCGTGGATACGGCCAGTGCTAAAGACCTACCTCTTGCGAAACTGGCCAAGGAGTTAGGCGTGAATCTCGTGCTGCAAGGGAGCGTGCAGGGTAACGGCGATAACTTCCGCGTCACGTTGGGCCTTGACGACGCGGCGAGTGGTAAACGGCTGTGGAGTTCCGAATTCACCGGCGCTTCAGGCGATGTGCTCACTTTGGAAGATCAAATCTATGGGAGCGTTTCCGCGGCTCTCGCATTGAAACCCACAGATGAAGAACAGGCGCGCATCGGCGCTCACCCCACGGAGAACGTCAAGGCCTACGATCTCTACCTGCAAGGGCGAAACACCTTGCGCAACGGCCATAGCCAGGACGCCTATCAACAGGCTGTGGGGTTATTCGAGCAGGCGATTGATAAGGACGCGAACTTTGCCCTGGCCTACACGGGCTTGGCAGATTCCAGCATTCGCATGTACGGAGAGACGAAAGACAGCATTTGGGCGCAGAAGGCCACGCTGGCGGCGCAGCGCGGCGAGCAACTTTCCAACAATCTGCCGGAAGTCCATCTTTCGCTCGGAAGCGTATACGCAACGACGGGCAAGACCACGCAGGCGGTCTCCGAATTAAAGAAGGCTCTGGAGCTTGCGCCGAACTCCGATGAGGCCTATCGGAATTTGGGCGATGCCTACAACCATGATGGAAAGAGCGAGGATGCCATTGCCGCGTACCAGAAGGCAGTCGCAGCCAATCCTTACAACTCGGCCAATCACATCGCTCTGGGCAATGCCTATTTCAACTTGGGCGACAATGCCAAGGCGCTCCCCGAATTTGAGAAGGTAACCGAAATCGCAAGCGACAGCCCGTTGGGCTTTGAAGGTATCGGCAGCGTGTATCTGAGGTCGGGCAAGTGGGGCGAGGCCATTCCGGAATACCAGAAAGCTCTCGCGCTGGCGCCCGACGCGCCGACCTATTCGAACCTTGGCACTGCTTACTTTTGGCTGAAGAACTACGATCAATCAACGAAGATGTACGAGAAGTCTGTCGCGATGACCCCGAACAACGAAGAATACCAAGGCAATCTTGGCGACGCTTATCGCTGGTCAGGCTACTCCGATAAAGCATCGGCAGCCTACGCCAAGGCGATTTCCTTGGCATTCCAAGAATTGCAGGTAAACCCCAGATCGTCGACCATCATGGGCGACCTCGGACTGTTGTACGCGAAAAAGGGCGACGCAGCGAACGCGGTGCAGTACACCAATCAGGCGCGCGCGATTAGTCCGGATGACGTGCAGTTGATGTACTCAGAAGCGCAGGTGAAGACACTGATTGGGAAGCCGGAAGAAGCGCTGAAGTCGCTGCGGCTGGCACTGGAGAAGGGCTATGCCGCGCAGGAGGCCTGGAACGATCCCGAGCTTCAGAAGCTCCAGGCCCTGCCGCAGTTCTCACAATTGGTGAACGAGTTTACAAAGAAGAGCCACTAGCCTTTCAGTCGGCTCAACCACTTCTTGCGGCGCGTAACGATTGCGCTCAACCCTGTAACCATCAATGCCACAGTTCCTGGCTCGGGAGCGGTTCCAGCATGGCCCATCATCGTGGATCCACCGTTGGTCCAGCAACTCTGGTTGACGCAAGCGAAACCGATATCGAAGCTCTGGCCAGCCTGAATGCCGTTACGGGGGTTGAGGCCGTTGCGCACACCAGAAAGCAGAATTTCGACCGAACCGTTTTTCTCGGTCTTGGTGGTGCAGGTCAGGAAGAGACTCTGCGCGCAGCTGATGTCGGCTGCGGGAACGCCCGTCTCAACCAAGGTTAGCGAAGTCCAGTTCTTTCCGCTCTCATTCGTAAAGTACAAGAAACCTTTTCCAGACTTCGGAATGGTGAAAGAAAAATTCATACCGACGCCTTGGCAACCAGAAGGGCCGCAGCTCTCCGGTCCATTACCACCGTTCACGCCGTGGATAATGATCTTTGGATCCTGTATCCCATCCGCAAAGGCCATCATTGAACCGACGGCAAGCAAAACAGCCACAGCACAAATCTGAGAAATTTTCATTGAAGTTCCTGTTCACCAAAGGAATTTTAGCTGGGTATTTGTCCCAGCTTCGGGGAGTGGAGCGAGGTTAGCCTTTTCAATAGCGTGGGTCAAGGCGAAATTGCGCACGTTCGCAGAAAAATCTTAGAGATCATGCAAACTATTGCGCACCTCGCCTGAAATTATGCAGGTTCTTGCATCTATTAAACTTGTTGAGTGCAAGGCGTTGCGCACCAAGAAAAAAGCCGGAACCCGAAGGCTCCGGCTGTCCAGTTGGTTGTGCGCCCGGATAAAAATCAAAACCTCAAATAGCTTGCACAAACTTCTTCCAATCGCGCTTTTTTTAGATGCGACTCTCGATGCAGCAGTTGCCGCAGCCCACGAGTCGAAGCTTTCTACGCACTGCGCCGAGGACGCACAGTCAAGTCCCGTACCTGCGCAAGAATACTCGACATCTGCATACCGTTGAGTTGCGACAGATACGGCATCACGTCGGCGACGAACTGATCTTCCATTAATTCGCGAATTTCTTCCTGACGGTTGCGTTCTCCGCCGGAGAGCAAATCAGGGACGCTGACTTCGAGCGCCCTTGCCAATCTTTCGAGAGACGAAAGAGTCGGCGTGGCTTTTTCGTTTTCAATTTTCGAGACGTAGGTTCTTGGCACGGACATGCGCAGCGCTAATTGCCGCTGGCTGAGACCGCTGCGCAATCGCAGCGAGCGTATGGAGTGCGCCAGTTTCAGATGTCCGCGGCCGCTCGAAGTGGCATTGACCGGCATCATGTCTGGTACCGGGGTCATAGCGGCAATCTGCGCCTCGTCCTCGTCCAAAGAAAGACGACAACGGCGGCAGAGGCTATTTGATGTGCGGAATTGCACGAGGGAACAACGATCACATCGTACGACTTCCCGTGAGTCCACGGGGGTAAGTGTTGTGGCCATTCAGGTTTTGCGAGTGCCAGAGCGGGGGCTACTCTCAAAGCCAACTACAGCGTAATCTGCTGGATACGGATGTGGATGTCAAGACAAAAATGTACCGGGCGCAAAAGTTCGCTAAGATCGCTGGACAGCGAGCATCGAAAATCGGCTTGAAACGGGAAGAATGAATGGATCAACGCGAATCAGCATGGTGTTTACTAACTGAGTTCACCCAGTCAGAAAGTCTGCGAAAGCATGCCTTGTCAGTTGAGGCTTGCATGCGGGCGTACGCGCGGAAAAACGGAGCAGACGAAGAACTATGGGGAACGATCGGTCTTCTCCATGACTTCGACTATGAGAAGTATCCCACCGCCGAAGAACATCCGTTTAAGGGCGCTGAGATTTTGAAGGAACGGGGATATTCAGAAGAGGTGCGCCGCGCGATCTTGTCGCACGCCCAATACTCGGGAGTTGCGCGGGTTTCTGCGATGGAGAAGACACTGTTTGCATGCGACGAGCTCGCCGGGTTTATTACGGCGTGCACTCTCGTCAAGCCGTCGAAATCCCTGGCCGAAGTCGAGCCGGCTTCGGTGAAAAAAAAGATGAAGGACAAGGCATTCGCCCGCAGTGTTCATCGCGAGGACATCATTGATGGAGCAGCCGATCTCGGATTGGATCTCGAAGAGCACATCGCCTTTTGCATTGGTGCGATGCGCGGGATCGCGAGAGAGCTCGGCTTGGACGGGTCGGCGGCGCGGGTACCGACTGAATGATGGAAGAGCGTTCGATTCTTATCGCAGGACTGCGGCGATCTTCCCGGACGCGATCAATTCTGCGATGCGCGCAAAGTCCTGGTACATCACGCGGTCTTTATCCATAGGCGCGGATACGGCTCGGATCGCGGCATGCGCCTGCTGCAAGACTTTGGAGGTCTTGAGCGGCGCGAGAAAATCGATCGCCTGCGCGGCGGCCATGGCCTCGATCGCGAGAACATTTCGCGTGTTCTCGACAACTCTTTTCAGCTTGTTTGCGGCGGTCATGCCCATAGAGACGAAGTCTTCTTTGTTGCCCGAGGTCGTGATCGAATCAACTGACGCAGGATGAGCCAGCACTTTATTTTCACTAACTAGCGCGGCAGCGGTCACCTGGGGCATCATGAATCCCGAATTCATGCCCGCGCCCGGCGCAAGAAACGGCGGCAAGCCTTCGCTGAGAGCGGGATTCACCATGCGCTCCAGACGGCGCTCGCTGATACCGGCCAACGCACTCAGGGCAATCGCGAGGAAGTCGAGTGCGAACGCCAAGGGCTCACCATGAAAGTTTCCACCGGAGAGCACGTCGCCTTCGCCATCGGTTAACTTCGAATTTTTCACAAAAACGAGGGGATTATCGACCGCCGAGTTTGTCTCGGTTTCGAAGACGGCACGGCAATGCGCGAGCGTGTCGCGGACCGCGCCGTGGACCTGTGGAATACAGCGCAAGGAGTAGGCGTCTTGCACGCGACCACAATCGCGATGCGATTCGCGCAGTTCGCTCTGCGCAAGCATGCGGCGCAGGTTGGCAGCGGTCTTGATTTGTCCGGCATGCGGCCGTGCCTTTTGAATGCGCTCGTCGAAGGCAACGTCGGTTCCCTTGAGCGCGTCGCACGCCATTGCCCCTAAGACATCGGCAGTATCGACCAGGGTCTCGGCGGCGAGAAGCATCAGGGTACCGATCGCCAGCATCGCTTGCGTGCCATTAATGAGCGAGACCGCTTCTTTCGCCTCAAGGACTAGCGGCTTGATTTGGGCTCGATTCAAAGCCTCGGCACTCGCAATGCGGGCACCCTTGTCGTCGAAGCATTCTCCTTCGCCAACCAGAGCGAGCGCCAGATGCGCTAGAGGAGCGAGATCGCCGCTTGCTCCAACACTGCCCTGCGACGGGACCATCGGAGTCACCCCGCGATTGAGCATCTCGCAGATGGTGTCGATGGTGATTGCGCGAACGCCCGAGTTCCCTTTCGCAAGCGAGTTGGCTCGGAGAAGCATCATCGCGCGCGTGTCAGAAATCGACATCGGCTCGCCGACGCCGACGGCGTGCGAACGTACGAGATTGATTTGCAACTCGCGGACTTGGTCTCCGACGATGTGGACATCGCTCAACTTGCCCACGCCGGTGGTGATGGCGTATGAGATTTTGTTGTTGGCTACGAGCTCATCGACTACGGCGCGAGCGCGGTTGACGGCCTCGCGCGCGTCGGGAGCGAGCAACACCGAGCGTTTTTCGACGGCGGCTTCGCGCACCGCCTCCAGGGTCAAGTCGTTTCCGTTAATATGCAGAGCTTGCAAGAGGGCTTCCTGATTGGTTTTTCATTTCTTTTCCTGTAGAGAAATTTTGAACGGATAGAGAGTTGCTGTCATCACGCCCTTCGCAACCGCCGGATCGGCATTCACGATCTGCTGCGCAGACTCCTCGGAGTCGGCGCGGAAAACACACAGTCCCATCGTGTTTTCGTCGGTGGTTAAGGTGCGACCTACGAGAATAATCTTGCCTTTCGCATGGAGATCCTGCAGATAGGCAAAATGTTCGGCAACGATTGCCTGCTCTGCGGCGGTGGGTCCCGTGCGGAGCATATCACCGCGCACAAGCTGTAGACGGTACAGAAACTCTTGCATTCGACTTTATTCCTGCCGCGCGCCTTTCCCCAGCGCTCCGTTCTGCACTGCTGAACGAAACACATCCATATATTTTGGCGGCAAGGCGCGGGGCTTCATTTCTGAACTCGCGACAATGTGAGTGGTCTCGCCCTCGGCCAACAGCTCGCCGGTTTTTTCGGCTCGAAGTTCGTATCCGAAATGAATTACCTTGAGCCGAACACTTCTTAAAAATGTGCGCACTACGACCTGATCATCATAGTGCACAGGCGCCCTGTAGCGGCAACGAGCATCGACAACCGCGATGAAGCAATCGTCCTCGCGCTCCATATCCTTGTAGCTGAAGCCTAACTGGCGAAGAAATTCGACGCGGCCTACTTCGAACCATATGAAGTGATTGGCGTGGTAGACGACGCCCATCTGATCGGTTTCAGCATAGCGAACGCGGATACGAGTTTCATTGACGGTTGCCTTCTGATCAGAACGACTCATTGGCTGGTCCACTTCGGCTTGCGCTTTTCGAGAAAAGCCTCGATGCCCTCGCGGAAGTCAGCACTCTCGCGGATTCCGGCGTTTTCGCGGATGGCGGCTTCAATTTGCGAATCCAGATCGGCACGGGCGTGGTCGGTCAGGAGGCGCTTCGTATAAAAGAGCGAGAGTGGGCTATTCTCGGCGAGTTGCAAGGCTAACTCGCGAGCGCGGTCCAGCAACTTTTCCGACGAAACGATTTCGTTGATCAGACCAAGGTTGAGGGCTTCAGCGGCATCGAAGATGCGGCCTGTGAGCAACAGGTCGCGGGCTATTTTTTCTCCCACTTGGCGAAGCAGAAACGTCGAGACGATTGCGGGTACAAATCCGATGCGGACTTCGGTATAGCCAAACTTGGTTTCGGGCACGGCTAGAGTGAAATCGCAAAGCAGCGCGAGGCCTGTGCCTCCGGCGATGGCAGCACCGTTGACTGCGGCAATGGTTGGCTTGGGAAATTCGTAGAGTGAGCGAAATAAGCCGACCATGGTGCGTGAGTCTTCGAGATTTTGCTGGGGAGTGCGTCCAATCAGGGATTTCAGATTGTCGAGATCCATCCCCGAACAAAAGGCCTTCCCCGCCCCGGTCAGGATCAGAATGCGGGCTGATGATCGGTTCGCCTCGTCGAGCGCTCGGAGAAGATCGTCAATGAGTTCGTAGCTGACGGCGTTGCGCCTGTCGGGGCGGTTCAGGGTGAGAGTCGCGATATCGTGGTCAAAGGCGAGTTGGAGGGATTTGTAGTTCATCATGTTGTCGGCGATCAGTTTTTGGAGATCAGTCGGCCGCCGTCGCGTCCTTGTACCTTACGCTAATCTCCGCACTCGCTCGCACCAGAGCGTCGAGAGATTTGAGGGCGGGCAATTCAGCACCGCGGCCGCGCAGAATGTCGATCACTGTTTCTGTTGCGAGATTTCCCACGAGAGCGTCCTGGGCGAAAGGACATCCGCCTAAACCGCCTATCGCGGAATCGAAACGGCGGCAACCGGCGTCATAGGCTGCGATGATTTTGGCGGCAGTGTCGTCGGGGCGGCCATGCAGATGAACTCCGATTTCGAGATAGCCGTATTCGGATAAGACAGCCTCGACAACGTCCTTGATTTTTTCGGGCGAGGCCATACCAACGGTGTCGGCCAGCGAGATCGTCCGAATTTCTTGCAACTCGAGCAGGCCAACGGCGGCTACCACTTCGTCAACCGTCCAATCGTCGCCATACGGATTGCCGAAAGCCATCGAGATATATACGACAGTGCTGAGTCCGGCCTCGTCGGCTTTCTTTTCGATCTTTTCCAATTCTTCAATGGCGTCTTCGAGTGATTGGCGTTGGTTGTTCTGCAAAAAAGTCGGCGAGATCGAATACGGAAAGCCCAAAGTGCTAACGGCATTCGTTGCTATGGCCCGCTGCGCTCCCTTCTCGTTGACCACGATGCCGATAATCTCGACGTCGTCCGGCGCTTTGAGTTCTTTCAGAACATCTTCGGAGTCGGCCATCTGTGGCACAGCGTTAGCAGAAACAAAGCTCACCGCATCGATGTGTTTGAAACCCGCGGAGATCAAGGCTTGGAGATAGTTGGTCTTGAGATCGGCGGGGATCTGGACTTTGAGGCCTTGCCAGGCATCACGGGGACATTCGATCAGTTTTACGGAATCAGTGGCTGACATAAACGTTTCGGCGATTAGCTTGAATTTCTCGACAATGATTCGGGATACGGTCTACGACAGCAGGTCCTTCGCTTCGCTCAGGATGACAACTCAATTGGGAAGGCTGAATCACGTTTGCAGCACTCCCACCTTGAACTCCGGCACCTCCGGGTTCAGAGCAGCCGCTTCTAATGCCTGCGTGATCGCCTGTCGCGTCTCCATGGGGTCGATAATTTTGTCGATCCACAGGCGGGCGGCACCGTAGCGCGGGTCAGTCTGTTCGTCATAGGTTTTCTTGGTTGAATCCAGGAGTTCTTTTCTTTCTTCGTCGCTTAGTTTCTTGCCGCTCCGTTCCAGTTGCTTGACTTTGATTTCGACCAGCGTGCCGGCGGCGGCGTCTCCGCTCATCACTGCGTATTTTGCGGTGGGCCAGGCAAAAACGAAGCGGGGATCGAAGGCCTTGCCACACATGGCATAGTGTCCGGCACCGAAAGAGCCGCCTACTATTATGGCGATTTTCGGGACGACGGAATTCGAAACGGCATTCACCATTTTTGCTCCCGCTTTGATGATGCCCGACCACTCGGCGTCGCGGCCGACCATGAAACCGTTGACGTCGTGGAAGAAAATCAACGGGATCAGGTTCTGGTTGCAATCCATGATGAAGCGCGCAGCCTTTTCAGCGGACTCGGTATAGATCACGCCTCCGAATTCGACGCGCTTGTGGCCTTCGTGGTCAGTCTGTGTTGCGTGGAGCTTCTGGTTGGCGACGATGCCGACAGCGAAACCACTGATGCGGGCATAGCCGCAGATCAGCGTTTTTCCGTATTCGGGCTTGTATTCGTCGAAGCGGCTTTCATCGACAATGCGCGCCAGAATTTCTTTCATGTCGTAGGGGCGCGCGGGCGAGGCATCGTAGGCACCGTAGATTTCTTCGGCGGGCATGGCGGGATCAACGGGCTTTCTGCGATCCCACAGCGATTGGCGACGGTATCCCCACTTATCGATGAGAGAACGAATGCGGTTCAGGCAGGCCTCGTCGGTCGGCTCGCGAAAGTCGACGGTGCCGCTGATGGTGGAATGCATCGCGGCTCCGCCTAAATCTTCCGCTGAAACTTTCTGTCCAATGGCGGCTTGCACCAACGCGGGGCCTGCGAGAAACAAGCCGCTTCCGTCGGTCATCAAGACGTGATCGCACATCACGGGAAGATAGCCTCCGCCGGCGACGCACATGCCCATGATGGCCGCGATCTGCGGAATTCCCTTGGCCGACATGACGGCATTGTTGCGGAAGACGCGGCCGAAATCGTCAGTGTCGGGAAAGACGTCTTCCTGCAAGGGCAGAAAAACCCCTGCGGAGTCGACCAGATAGACGGTGGGAATTCGATTTTCGATGGCTATATTTTGCGCGCGGATCACTTTCTTCGAGGTCATCGGGAAGAAGGCACCGGCTTTCACAGTGGCGTCGTTCACGATGAGCATGACCATGCGAGTGTGGATGCGGGCCAGCCCGGTGATGACGCCAGCGGCGGGAGCACCACCCCATTCCTCGTACATCTTGTGCGCGGCGTAGAGACCGAGTTCGAAGAACGATCCCGGATCGACGAGCAGTTTAATGCGTTCGCGTGCGGTGAGCCGCGACTTGGCGTGTTGGCTTTCGATAGCCTTCGGCCCACCGCCCTCGCAAATTTTTTCCTCCTCGTTGCGGACTTGGGCCACGATTTCCGCCAGAGCGCGCATGTTGGATTCAAAGCGAAGCGAACTGGGATCAAGCTTGCTAGGCAGAACGTTGTTGATCAAGATGGCGGTTGACTCGTTGCGTTTGCGCATGAGGGCTGGGTTCCAGACTCGCAATGAAATATTTACTATACCAGCGCAGAGAAATGTGTTGACGCTTGCAGATAGCTTAGCGCTTGTTCGACTGGATGTTCGACGACGGCTTCCACCAGCCCGATCTCGAGCGCTCGCGCGGCTGAGATTTTTTCTGCCACAATGAAGAGTTCCAAGGCTCGGGCTTTTCCGATCAGTCGGGGCAAGCGTTGTGTACCGCCCCATCCGGTCATCAGGCCGAGAGCGGCGCCGCGATATCCCAAGATGGCGTTGGGCGCGGCGATTCTACGGTGACACGCGAGCGCAAGGTCGAGACCTCCACCCATGCAATGGCCTTCGATGGCAGAGATGACGGGCGCGGCATAGGTTTCGATTGCGTGCATGAGCTGTTGTCCGATAGCAGAGAATTCGAAGGCTTTCGGACCCGTCAGCGTGTTGATTTCGTTGAGGTCTGCGCCGACGGAGAAGAATTGGGAATTGCCGGCAATGATTAGGGGAGGGGTTTGATTCTGAAACTTCAATCGTTCAATCGCAGCGGTCAGTGCTTGCACACATGCGCGAGTCAGGCGGTTCGTTTTGTCGGGCGAAATGAGCCGGATGATGGCCGCTGGGCCGGCAAATTCGATTTGGAAGAACTGTTGGGAGCGCGCGATCATGATGCACCATACGGCGTGGGGAATGCCATGCTCCTAGGGGGGCGCGGCAAAAGCAGGTCCTTCGCTTCGCTCAGAATGACAAATTTTAAAATGACGACAGAACTTAAATGACACGTTCGGCTCACGCGACGGGCGCGCCTTGCGGCTCCACGTGCTCGCGGATGAACTTGACGATGTTGTCCATGGGAGTGCCGGGCTGGAAGACGCCCGCGACACCGATTTTCTTGAGGCCTTCGACATCCTGATCGGGGATGATACCGCCCACCAGAACCAGCACGTCATCCATTTTGTTTTGTTTGAGTAGATCCATCACGCGCGGGACGATCGCGTTGTGCGCGCCGGAGAGAATCGAGAGGCCGATGACTTGGACATCTTCTTGTAGGGACGCACTGACGATCATCTCGGGAGTCTGGCGCAGGCCAGTGTAGATGACTTCCATGCCGGCATCGCGGAGAGCGCGGGCAATGACTTTGGCTCCCCGGTCGTGACCGTCGAGGCCGGGCTTGGCCACGAGAACGCGGATCTTAGAGTACGTCTCCACGTAGATCATTTAACCACAGAGCGCAAGCACTGGAGTGGGGCGCGAGCTGGACGGGCGAGAGGCCTCTCCCCACCCCATCACGGTTTGACTCCCAACTGCCAAAACAAGAAGGAGTACATATCCGTACTCTCTTCGATCTGCTTCGCAACGGGCTTGCCCTGGCCGTGTCCAGCTTTGACGTCGATGCGCAGAAGGATCGGCCGCTCCCGCCTGGCTCCGTTCTTCGCATCGGCTTGCATGAGCGCGGTCATTTTCTTGGCGTGCATGGGATCGACGCGGGTATCGGTGTCTCCAGTCATAAAGAGGATGGAGGGATACTCCTGACCTGGCTTCACGTGCTGGTAAGGCGAGTAAGCGTAAAGCCACTCGAACTGCTTGGGATCGTCGGACGAACCGTACTCGGGGATCCAAAGTTTTGCGATCTGGAAATTCTGGTAGCGCAACATGTCGAGCAGCGGGACCTGGCACACGACCGCGCGGAAGAGATCGGGGCGCTGCGTGATCATCGCGCCCATGAGCAAGCCTCCGTTGGACCCACCTTGAATCGCGAGATGATCTTTGTCCGTATATTTTTGCGCAATCAGGTACTCGCCCGCAGCAATGAAATCGTCGAAAACGTTCTGCTTTTTGTCGAGCATGCCGGCGCGGTGCCAGTCTTCTCCAAATTCGGCACCGCCGCGCAGGTTGGCGACGGCATAGATGCCACCATGTTCCATCCAGAGATACATTCTCGGGTTAAACCCGGGCGTCAGCGAAATATTGAAGCCGCCGTAGCCCGTAAGTAGCGTGGGATTTTTCCCATCCTTCACGGTTCCCTTCTTACTGACGACAAACATCGGGACCTTTGTGCCGTCTTTCGAGCTGTACCAAACCTGCTGCACATCGTAGGCGGCTGGATCGATGGAGGGCGCGTCTACCTTAGCCCAAAGAGCGCTCTTGACCTCGTCGAGCGGAACGCGATAAATCGAAGGCGGGGCAGTGAAGGATTGGAATCCGAAAAAAATCTCATTGCGATCAAATCGACCGGAGCTGCCGAAAACGGTGCCGATGGCGGGCAGCGAAATGTCGGAAAGTTTCTTGCCCTCCAGAGAAAAGACCTTCAGTTCAGAAGTTGCATTGTGCTCGTATTGCACCAGCAACTTTCCTCCCGTAACGCTTGCGCCCTGCAAGACGCCCTCGGTTTGCGGGATGATCTCCTTCCAGTTCTCACGCTTTGCCTTGACCGTGTCCGCGACAAAGACGCGGTAGTGCGGAGCGTCTTCATTGGTGGTGATGTAAAGCTTGCCGGCAAAAAAGTCCCCGCCATAAAGGAAATTCTTGCCGGTAGTGATTTCGAGCGGAGCATCCTTCGACTGCAGGTCTTTCAAATACATTTCCGTTTTGGTCCAGCCCTCGCTGACGTCGATCAGCAGCCAGCGGTCGTCATCCGAGAGCGTGACTTGCGGAATATCCTGCGGGTTGCGCCCTTCGCCGAAGATCATCGGGTCTTTTGCAGGGTCTGTCCCAAGCTGGTGATAGAAAACTTTGACGTGGTAGACCTCTTCTCCATCGGGCACTTCGCCCTTTTTCGGATGGCGCGTGTAGTAGAACGCCGAGTTGTCTTTCATCCAGGCGATGCTGGCGAAGCGGGTGCGGTCGATGGTGTCAGCCAGGAGTTTGCCGGTCGCGGATTCAACGACGTGTAGCGTGCTCTCTTCTGATCCGCTGGGAGAAGTCCCGTAGGCGACATACTTTCCGTCTTCGGAGGCAAACCACCAGTCGAGGGCGACCGTGCCGTCACTCGACATTTTATTGACGTCGACCAGCACGCGGTCTTCGCCGTTCAAGGTCTCGCGCATATAAAGCAGCGGCTGGTTCTGATTGCCTTCACGACGAGTATGGAAGTAATAGTTGCCGCCGAACTGCGGAACGCCGACCGTCCCAATCTCGAGCAACTGAGAAAGGCGGGCATTGATGCGGTCGCGACCCGGTAGCGGATCAAGAATGGACCGCGTGTAGCTCATTTCCTGCTCGACGTAAAGCTTCGTTTCAGGGTCGTTCGCATTTTCCAGATAGCGATAGCGATCGACAATCTTGTGTCCCTGCACGGTCTCCTCAACCGGAATCACCTTCGCTTTAGGCGGGCCGGCGAGACCGGACGACGGAATGGAATCGCTAGACTTGGAGTCCTCGGCAAAAACCATGGCGGCCATGCAAACCAGAACGACGAGAAGAGCGGTGAGCAAACGCAAACCTCCAAGCATAAACACCTCAACAATGTGGACGAGACGCCGAGGACAAGGTTAGCAGAACCCCCGGACGTCGCGGTGGGCTCCGCACGGTGCGCCTCAGACAAACGAAGGGTGAAACTTGGGGAGACGCTATCGGACCAGCAGATCGCTCAACGTATCGGTACGAACTCTAAGGTTGCGCACACCCACGCGCTACGGCACAGAGTTTCCAATCGGCAGCTAGCTCTGGTATGATTTCGTTGACGAATCAGCACGCACCAAGCGTGTTTCCACTCCTCAGTAGCTCAATGGCAGAGCATCCGGCTGTTAACCGGAGGGTTGTAGGTTCGAGTCCTACCTGAGGAGCCATTCCTTCAACAACTTCCAGAGTTGCGGATTAAGACTTACCGCATTTCACCGCATTTGAGATCCTCTGACTACTGCTACACGAAAGCGTTAGGAAGGTCACGTCCCGACTGCTTGTATCGGTCACGAATCGAAGGGGAAAAGAACATAGTTCTCTGTCTGGCGGGGTGAAAGCCCAGCGGCGGCATTGAGCGTCCAGCATTCGTTCGCATCTGCAGGTTGTAACTCGGCGGCGGTCGATCTCGCGAGCTACTTTGTTGGCGGTCGGAAGTTCCTCGGCTGGTAGCGATTATCGGTGATTGAAGGCCAACTCGGACTCTTCCTTCCGGAAATAGAACGATGAATGAGACCAGAGAAGGAACAAGGCATTCCGGATCTGGCCTCTGACAGGTCAACGAGTGTAGCGCGCGATGTTGCGCCAGCTGACTCTTAGTACGTGAACGACTGAAGCTGCAACGCCAGGTACTGCGGTGGCGCAACCACGGTCAGAAAGCCGGTTCGCGTCGTGGTATTGAGCACGATGTGGTTGGGGGTGATACCGATCCGTTGCAGCGTCGTGACCGTCTCCTTCAACTTCCCGGCTTCGTTGTAAACATAGACGCGGGGCTGCGGATTCGCGAGATCGCCGGTAGAGCTGAACTGAGAGACCAGAAATAACTTGTGGATGGCGTCGAACTCTACATCCAAACCGGCGGCCAGCAGATTTGGATTGGGCATGAGCCGTTTGAAGCCCTTTTGCTTGCCAAGATTATAGAACTCCACGCCCTGATCGGTGAGCGTCGTTGTCACCGCGATGCCCTTCACTGGGTCGACCGCGAGACCGTTCACCTGTCCGACACCTAGCTTATCGGTGAATTCGGTAATCGCTCCCGTCGTGAGGTTGACCAAGGCGATGTTGGTCGTGCACTGGGGCCCAGGCTCCGGGCAATCATGCGAATCGGCAAGAACGGCTTGATTCGTTGCCGAGTCAAACGCGATCACGGGATTCAGCAGGAATTCGTCAACCGAGATGATGGAGGCGAGCGAAATGGCCGGCCCGAAAGTGTTTTGAGCAATGTTTGAACTGTAAACGTCGGAGACATCCTGATCGGGAAAACTCGCGAACACCGCCGCGGTGTCTCCCTGGGCGATGCTGATTTCCGAAGCCCCGAGGGGCGGTGTCCAGTTGCCGGTGAATTGGTTGCCGTTGAGTGGATTGAGGGTAAGAAACTGGTTCTGCCCCGATTTCTGGAAAAGAACGAGTCCGAGGTTGTCCGTATTAATGGACTGCACGACATAGTCATCCGTCGTGTGATTCTGTTGGGCCACGACGGCTGTGATCACACCGGTTCTTTGATCGAAGATCTCGGTCGCCACCTCGTACTGGTTGTTGCCTTCCGTTACGAACTCAGTCAATATGCCCTCTGTTCCGTTGCGGTCGATGTCATAGCCGAGAATCTGACCGCCAAATTGGGGCTGGACGATCACCGGAGTCCCGGCGCCGGCCCGGGTTTTGGCTTGCTGGGCGTTAACTGCAAGACCACAAAGGGTCATCAGGATTCCGACGGCCGCAGCGAAGGACAGCTTTTTCCCCGGATTGATAGCTCTCACTCTTCTGCCTCCATGTTCGACAGCTCTTTCAATAGTTCGGTTTGGGATTGACAACTCGCGCGTGACTCTAGCACCGCGCCGGTCGTGGGTTGTCAGGAATTTGCAAAATTTCTGTCAGCAGCCTGTTAAGAGGTGTAGCATCGCCGCCAAAGTTAACCGCAGTCGTTGGATCGACGCCAACCTCGCTGACTGCCAAACCGAAAGAATTCAGTAACCGGAGGGTTGTAGATTCGAGCCCTGCCTGAGGAGCATTCTTTTTCAATAGGTGCAATCTCGAACGTGCCCGCGACCGGCAGAACACCTTCGAGAACAATGTTCCGTTCCGCACCTAAAGTTTGTAAAGTCACCACAGACATTGCTGGCCGCCCATTCAGAGCGGGTCAGCTGCACTCGTCCTCAAGGAGATCGAACATGAACCGCTTCGTTAACAGCCCCTTGCTGTTCCTTACAATTCTGGTCGGCACGGCGACCTTCGCTCAAAGTCCTGCGCCTGCCGAGGACAATCACGTCGGGTCGACCAGCGTCCAGGCAGATAGTGTCGATGTTCAACATGTGATGGAGGCTTACCACGAAGCTGTCGTCACCCACGACGGTGCGCGATTAGCCCGACTGTTCCTTCCGAAGGGTAGCCTGTGGCTCAAGGTGCTCTCAGACGACGCCTACCCGCGAGCTAAGGCGAAGTCGCCGGACGCTGTAAAAGTCATGGTCGGAAGCTATGAAGATTTCGCCAAGTTGGTTTCGACCTCAAAAGCCAGGTTCAATCCGACACATACCAATGTCCAAATGAACAGCGACGGCACAATTGCTTCGGTGTACTTTGACTTCGTGTTCCTAATCGACGGAAAAGAGGCGAATCGTGGCAGTGAGGCCTGGCAGTTGGTCAAAGGCAGCGAGGGCTGGCGGATCGCCGCAATTACTTACTCTTCAAATCCCCGTTGAAGCGCTGGCGCTGCGCGGTTTCGACGAGCCGGGCAAACACGTTCATTGCCCGTCCCACACGGGCACGGTCTCCGGTGGCGCAGAGGTCAAGCAAAAGGCCGCGGGTCATGGCGAGAAGCAGCGTAGTTTCGATGACGCTGGTTTTCGAGTCGACGTCAGCCTGCGCCGCTAGCTTTTGCCAGTAGGCTACTGGGTCTTCAAGGACGCCGGGGTATTCGGTTGGATGCAGCAGTGCGAGCGAGTACAGTTCGAAGATGAGGCGCACGGCCGGCCGCGCCACGGGTGAGCTCAAGCGCCTCCACTGCCAGCGCAGAAACTCGGACAAAGTGCGGCGTTTTTTGCTCGCGCGAGTCTTACTCGTGCGAAACCAGGCTTGAATCCGAGCATCCTCCCTTACACGAAGACGCGCGAGAATCTCACGCATGAGTCCCTCCCGCGAGCCAAAGTGATAGATCAGCATACGAGCGTTGGTCCGCAGAGCTTTCGCCAGCGGGCGAAGCGTCACACCCCCCATACCGTGAGTGAGTACGTAGTCGACGGCTTGCTCGAGCAGCTTTTCGCGGATGCGGGGATTCGGCAGTCTGGCCAAGACAACTTTCCTCACGATTAATGTAACGCGTGTTACATTATAGATCAGGAGCGACGACTATGAAAGTAATCATGGCTATCCTGTTACTGATTTTCGGGACTCGGCCCGCCGCCTTCGCAATAAACACGGGGCTTTCATTGCGGGCGGATTCCTCACCGCAGGAAAAAAACAAAGCAGTTGCCCGTCGAGTGTTTGAAGAGATTTTCAATGAGGGGAAGTTCCAAGTTGCGGACGAAATCTACGCTAAGGACTTCGTAAATCACGGGCAGACTAGAGATGCCGATCTCGGGGTGGACCAAGCAGCCGTTCGCTGGGAGAAAAAAACTCTTCCCGACCTGGCAATGACAGTGGACCTCATGCTCGCCGAGGGTGACTTGGTCACGGTGATGTGGACACTACGGGGAACAAACACGGCGCCGATCGACCATCTACCGGCGACTGGCGTAAAGATCGAAGAGCGAGGCATCACGGTATGGCGCATCGTGGATGGAACAATTCGTGAGGAATGGACTTCATTTGACGACTTACAAATTGTCCGTCAGTTCCTGAGTCAATTGAAGTGGCAGTTGACAGGCTTTCTTGGAGCCGTGCTGCTTCTTATCTGGGTACTAACAAGACTCATCCGAAATGGGCGGATCGTTGAACGACTCACCGTGTCGGTCAGAACAGCAAGAGCACGAACAGCGCCGTCCATCTGAGCTGGCTACCCCATCGTCAATTCGAAATGGAGTTATCCCGCCTCCGGGCGATTGATCAGGAAAGTAGCGGTCTCGTTGAAGAACTTCCGGAGGACTTGTTCCGGTTCACTTGGCAGTGAAGCTTCCCTGAGTGCATTATCCATCAAACGCATCCATCGGTTGCGGAGAACCTGGCCAATGGGAAACGGCGCATGGCGCGCTCGCAGGCGGGGATGGCCTCGTTGGGCGATGTAAGTCTGTGGTCCTCCGAACCGACCGGTCAGGAAATCTCTGAGGCGCTGCTCGGCACCCGGAAGATCATTCGCCGGGTAGAGCGGACCCAGCAGGTCGTCTTGCGGGACCTGTCGATAGAAAGCGGCGACCAAGCGCGCGAAGCCCTCCACGCCAATCGTCGAATAAACCTCGAGTTCCATCATTTTAATTACCAGGACGATACCTTGGCCGGCTCGAATGGAGAAAGTCAGGCTGGTTTCCGGAAACACATCATACATGTCGCTTACCTATATAATCCCTGAGTACGATGCCACTGCCCCCCCAAGATCGCGTCCGCGAGAATAGAGTCGAGGCGAAAGCCGGGGCAGATGCTCAACGCGCAGCTAATCGATGCCGATGTTTTGCGGCACTCTAGTACGCTTCGACGCAATGTCCGCGTAGCGAGGAAACAACGATGACCGATGGGTTCAGGAACACGGGAATCGGTGCTGTTGGATTTCGTCCATGGGGAACGCATTTCTGCAATTTCTACGAAACGAAAAGTGACCTCGTCGAGTTACTAGTGCCTTTCTTCAAGGCAGGGCTTGCGAACAAAGAGTTCTGCGTGTGGATTCTCTCGGAGCCCCTTACGAAGCTAGAGGCATGGACTGCCTTAGGGGAAGTGACGCCTGAACTCGATGAATACGTGGCCGATGGAGCCATGGAAGTGATTGATGTCCGGGAATGGTATTTGAATCATGGCATCTTCGACCTGGAACAAGCGGTCAGGGCTTGTAAGGACAAATTGAACCGGGCCTTGGATCGCGGCTATGCAGGAATGCGAATAACGGGAGACACGACCTGGCTGGACAGAAAGAATTGGAGAAGTTTCTGCGCCTATGAGCAGGAGTTCAACGACAACGTGGCGGATCAACGCGTCACAGCGCTGTGCACCTACCAATTGGGGAAAATTCGTGCGTCCGACCTGCTTGATGTCGTAAGTACACACCAGTTTGCCGTCGCCATGCGGCATGGGTCCTGGGAATTGATCGAGACCCCGGAACTC
This sequence comes from uncultured Acidobacteriaceae bacterium, assembly GCA_963846085.1. GTDB lineage: Bacteria > Acidobacteriota > Terriglobia > Terriglobales > Acidobacteriaceae > Acidiflorens. The sequence goes on from CAWJUN010000004.1 coordinate 203,911, forward strand.
AAGCAAGCCAAGGCAGAAATTCAGAGGATGAATGATGAACTCGAATTGCGGGTGGTGCAACGCACCAAGGATCTCGAGGCCGCCAATCGAAAATTGAGAAAGGCGCAATCGGAACTGGCCCGCATCAATCGGATCATGACGATGGGCGAATTGACCACATCGATTGCGCAACCGCTTACCGCCATCGTCACGAACGCAAATGCCGGCGTACGGCTTCTGGCAAGAGAATCGCCAGACCTGGAAGAGTTGCAACAAGCTCTATTGGATATTGCTGCGGCGGGATGGCAGGCGAGCTATGCCATCTCGCGTTTTCGCACACAAATGAACAAGTCGGAGAATATCAAGGCACAGGTAGATCTCAACGGTTGCATCCAGGGAGTGATCGAACTGGTCGGCGGCGACTTAACACAAAACAACGTCTCACTGCAGACCGAACTGAGTCCCGCGCTTGCGCCAACGTTGGGAGACACCGTCCAGCTACAGCAGGTGATCTTAAACCTGATCATGAATGGAATCGAAGCGATGGAATCCGTTGCGAGCGATCCAAAGATACTGTTCGTCAAGTCCCAGCCGTGTGCGTCTGGCATTCTGATTTCAGTGCGTGACTCTGGTGTGGGGATGAAGCCTAAGAGTGTTGCTCGCATGTTCGACGCGTTTTTCACAACGAAACCCACCGGCTTCGGCATGGGTTTGTGCATCAGCCGATCGATCGTCGAAAGGCACGGTGGTCAGCTCTGGATCACACACAACGAAGATCGCGGCATAACCGTCCAATTTACGCTTCCGGCTTATATTCTCTAGAACTAACTCTCTTCGGGAGCAGGCGGAACGGGCAGCACGCCCGCAGATCATCATTTTTTTGCCGCTGGCGACCGGCTGAATGCACGCGCTCTCTATTATTTGGTTACCCGATGTTCTCTGAGAATCTGCACGGTCTTTTCGATCGGCAGAGCTTCGATCGTGTGTCCGTTGCCGGTGATTGTTGTCGCCTTGAACATCGAGTTGTAGATGGCTTCCTCAGTCGCTTCAATCACGGCCTCAAACAGCGGCGACATCGCGTCGTTGGTCAACACTTCTACGGTGTGGCTTAGAGCTTTGTCATTGGGATTGGCATGGATACGGACGTGCGGCGACGTGGAGAAGGCAATCGCATAATCTCCGCTGCCATTTGAGGCGGAGCTGCCAGTGCGCCCAACACCCAGCAGCGCTCGCGCGGCCAGGCGTTTTAGATTGCGCGCGTCGAGCGGCGCATCGGTAGCAACAACGATCATGCAAGATCCATCTGCTTTGTCTTTTACTCCAGCGATCCCGCCACCCGGCACGTTGTCTGCCTGTTGAATTTCTTTGCGCAAGTAGTACTGGCCCAGTTCTTGCCCCACGGGAGCGCCCACAATTGTGAGAATGCCACCGAAGTTCGTCTGCACCAGGACGCCGACCGTGTATCCGCCGAGGCTTGCGGGCAGGCGCCGCGACGAGTTGCCAATGCCACCTTTCCAGCCGAAAACCACCGTGCCGGTGCCTGCTCCGACTGCGCCCTCCTCGACCGGACCGCTTTTCGCGTTTTTGATGGCGGCGAAAACATCTTCGGGCGCGATGTAGCGGCCACGGATGTCGCTGAGGTATCCGTCATTGGTCTCGCCGACCACCGGATTGATAGACAGCACATCTTCGTTGCCTGGCAGCCCGAGCATGTAGGTGATCACGGCGTCAGCCACGCGCGGCACGCTGGTGGTAGAGGTCAGGAGGATGGGAGTTTCAATGTCACCCATTTCATCCACCTGGGTCGAGCCGGCCAGCTTTCCGAAACCGTTGCCTACAAAGATCGCACCCGGCACCTTCTCGCGATAAAGATTTCCGGAGTGCGGCAGAACGGCAGTCACGCCGGTCCGGAGGTTATCGCCACGAATAATGGTCGTCTGGCCGACTTCGACTCCGGCAACGTCGGTGATCGCATCGAGCGGGCCTGGCGGCAGAATTCCGACTTTCAGCCCCAAATCCGAGGCCCGGGGGCGAATCGATGCTGCGTTCTGGCCGGTGGCAAGCGCGGTTGTCAGCACGACCGTTAGCAGGGCAAAAAGCTTAGTGTTCATGGACCTAGGATACAAACAAACTCGGTGCTCGTGTGGGCGACCCGGTGTCTGGCCGACTCCGGGATCGATCCGCCGGCAGGTCTTTCACCTGCTACAATCGCTAGCTTCATGATTCTGGGGAACTTCCTGCGCTACAGAAACGTATTTCTGTTGTGCTGTTGGGAGCGGAGGTGCCCGCCCCCGGGGGCCTTCATTTCGACAGAATTTAAGAGGGATAGGCTATTCAGATCGGTGGGAGTGACGATGGGGGCAAGCGGCTCTTGGCCTGAACGGGCGAGACAGGTTTCCCTGTATCCCACACACGGAGTTGGCTTTGGATGATGCCCAGGTTGTCGGATTGCTGGTCCGGCGCTGCATAGGCGGCGACGCGGCGGCTTGGGAGGAGATTGTCCAGCGGTATCACCGGCGGATTTACAACATCTGCTACCGATTTGCCGGGGATGCGGAGAATGCCCAGGACCTCTCCCAAGAGGTCTTCATCAAGATGTACCGCACTCTGAACACCTATGACTCGGGTAAAGGTGCGTTTATGACCTGGGTCACTACAATCACGCGAAACCTGCTGGTGGACCACTTTCGGAAGTCGAAGGGGGACCGAATCACGGATTCGCTGGATACGGCGCCTGCCGAGCATGAGGATACGCAGCCCCTGAGCGAGCAGATTGCAGACCGGGGGGTGGCCCCGGATACGGCCGTCCAGAGCCGCGAGACGCGGGATTTGGTGCATTCTGCGCTGCAAAAACTGTCTCCGGAGCTGCGGGAGGCGGTCATTTTGAGAGATCTACAGGACATGGACTATCGGGAAATTGCCACGGCTTTACGGGTGCCGGAGGGTACCGTAAAGTCACGAATTAACCGGGGGCGAGCGGAACTAGCGCGCCTCCTACAACGTACATATAGGCAGGTGATGTGATGCCAGAGGAAAGAAAAGACGGGACGCACAACCTGGAAGGCCTGGACCGGGCTAGCCGAGGAGCCCCCATCGAATGTGCGGAGTTCGACGCTTGGCTGAGCGAGGCCATAGACGCCGACCTCGGGGACGCGGGCGGGCACCTGAGTACGACTCAGAGCGCGACTCAGAAAGCCAACTTCGAGGCGCACCGGCGGATTTGTCAGACGTGCGGACCGTTGTTTGCCGAGGTCCAGGCGGGGCGGGACTGGCTGCGCAGCCTCGAAATGGTTGAGCCTCCAGCCTATCTGGTGCATAACATTCTGGCAGCGACGACCGGAGTTCCGAGTTCGAGGACCACACGCGCCGACGGGCGAAGCACGCCATTCTGGGAGCGACTGCGCGAGGGATGGGATTCGTTCTTCACGCCGGCGGCGGCGTTTGTACGCCAGCCCCGGTTCGTCATGTCGTTTGGGATGATCTTCTTTTCGTTCTCGCTGGCCTTGAGCGCGGCGGGCGTGAAACCGAAGGATGTGGCGAAGGTAGATTTACGACCTTCGGCTTTGCGGCATGCTTACAATGATGCGCAGATTAGAGTAGTGCAGTATTACGACAATATTCGCTTTGTCTATGAAATCGAGTCGAAGGTGCGCGAACTGAAACGGGCCAACACTCCCGCAGAACCCGCACCCTCGGAGCAGAAAGACAACCGCAACAAGAACAATACCAGTGGGCAACCAGAACAGAGACAGGATCGTAACTATTCCCAGGATTACAGCCAGCCGATTTTGGCCGCGCTGCAGGCCGGGGACCCCAAAGCGCCGGTATTGGGTGATGGGGTGAGGCGAGCAGAACCTGCCGTGCCTGTGACCACGAATCGGAGGTTTGTATGAACTGTGCCAATCATGCTGATGCGTCAGCAGTGGCCTATTGCCGCACTTGCGGGAAGGCACTGTGCGCGAATTGCACGCGTCCCGTGCGGGGCGTCATTTATTGCGAGGATTGCCTGGGAGCGAAGATGGAAACACCGCCTCCGCCGCCTCCGCAAACCCCTTATCAGCAGTTCATGGACCAGGGGCTTGGTTTGAAAGTCGCACCGGGCCCAGCCAGCGGTCCGAATCCTACGGTCGCCGGAATTCTGGCGGGATTCTTTCCCGTTGGCGTCGGCGCCGTCTATACCGGGCAATATGCGAAGGGACTCGCGCATCTGGCGATTATGACGCTGTTGATTGTTGGAGTGAGCGCCAGCCACGGTACCGGTCCGACCCTCATTTGCGCCTTGGGCATTGCATTTTTCTACGTCTACCAGATTATTGATTCGGTGAGAACCGCGAAGGCGATTCAGATGGCGCAGCCCGTACCGGATCCCTTTGGGCTGGCCTCCACATTCAGCGGCGCGAAAATCGAGACCAACAAGATTCCGATCGGCGCAATCGTTCTGATTCTGCTGGGCGTGCTTTTCCTGTTGAACACCATGGGAATGGAGTTCGGCATTGATCGCTTCTGGCCGTTGATTTTGATCGGTATCGGCGGATGGCTTTTCGCGCGCAACTGGGGTTGGCTGCCCGGAGGCTGTTCGGGCTGTCCATGCGCTCGCTGCCGGACCCGCAAAATCATGGGTCCATCGATTCTGCTGACGGTTGGCTTCTTGTTCTTGCTGGAGAGCTTGCGGTTGGAAAATCTTGGGTTCAACCACACATGGCCCGTGATTCTGTTGGTCATTGGCGGCGTGAAACTGGCGCAAGGCAGTGCGTCAACGGAAGGACACGTAGGGCCGATCGACGGCACGTTTCCGCCGGGGGGACCGATGCCGCCAGTTCCGCCCAGTTCGATGCCAACGACTTCATTGGTTCCAAGCAATCCGACCGCTCCACCGACCAACGAGGTGAATCGTGGGTAGCCCAACTTCAACTCCAATCATGACGCCGATGCCGCCAGTTGTTCCACCGCCGCCTCCGCACCGTTCGATCGCGGGGCCGGTGGTGCTGATTCTGATGGGATTGCTCTTTCTTCTCGGAACGATGGGTGTGCTCGACATCCACAGTCTTGGGCGTCTGTTTGCGCGCTTCTGGCCGGCGCTGTTAATTCTTTGGGGCGTGATCAAGCTGATCGAATACGAGCAGGCGAAGCGTATGGGGCAGCGCGTGCGCGGGATCGGTGTAGGCGGCGTCTTCCTGTTGGTGTTTCTGATTGGCGCAGGACTGATTGCGACGCAGGCTTCGCGTTTGGATTGGAAGAGCCTGGGCGAACATATTCAACTGGGCGATGACGAGGGGCTCGACGACATTTTTGGCGGCTCGACGTTCGACTATAGCGACGATTTAAGCCGGGAGATTCCCGCCGGCAGCAGCCTGCATATCAACGATGATCGAGGTACGATCACGGTCAATGAAGGCGATGGCAAAACCGTGAAAGTGTCGGTGCGTAAGAAAGTCAGGGCCGAGAAGCAGGAAGATGCCGACACCTACAACTCAAAGACGAAGCCGCAGCTGACTGTGGTGGACAAAGTGGTGACACTCGACGCTGAGACGCACGCCGCCGGCGATCATAGCGTGACCACCGATATGGACGTCTACGTGCCCCGCAACACCGACATCGTAATCGTTTCGCGTCGCGGCGATATCACGATCAGTGGCATGAGTGGCAACGTCGATATCACCCATTACAAAGGCGAAGTCAATCTCAACGATCACACGGGAAATGCCACCTTCAGTCTGGACGCGAGTTCGGCCCGGGTGCAGCACTTAAATGGCGATCTGACAATTCAGGGTCGTTCGAATGAAGTTGCCGTCGAAGATGTGGAAGGAGCGGTTCATCTGAACGGCGAGTTTCAGGAGAGCGTGCGACTGGTCCGCGTGAGTAACGCGGTGACTTTCCATTCGACGCGCACCGAGATGGAATTTGGGCGGCTCGACGGCCGGCTGGATCTCGATTCCGGCGACCTGCGCGCGGATTCGTTATACGGTCCAATGCGTTTGACCACGCGCTCCAAAGACATTTCGCTCGAGGGCCTGTCCGGCGATCTTCGTTTGGAAGACGAGAATGGCACCGTTGAAATTGGTTTATACAAACCGGGAAATATTCAAATCGATAATCGCAGGGGCGATGTGCATGTTTCCATTCCGCCGAATACGGCGCTCAAGGTGGAGGCGCGAACGCGCGAAGGAGAAATTGACAGCGATTTTGATTCGATTAAAGTTGAGAATCGCGAGAAAGATGCGAGCGCTAGCGGATCGATCGGGACCAACGGTCCGCGCCTGGCGATCAACTGCGACAAAGGTGGGATTGAGATTCGCAAGGCAGCAGTCGAAGTCGTACCTCCGGCCCCGCCCAGTCCTCCGGGAAAACCGGGCAACCCGGCAAAAGCGCTGCCTGCACCGAAGGCTACTCCGGTGGAGAGCGAAAACTAGTAGAACTAGGACCTGCTAGCCGTGACGCGATGAGTGCGGGGCGAGCGAGCCCTAGCCCTTATCGCTCACGCGTTGCGAATTCCAACTCCCTGCACAAAACAAAACGCCCCTGACTCTTGCGAGTCATGGGCGCTCAGTCGAACAGCCCTCCCCCGAAGTCTGCTCAATTAAGAGAGTAACTCCTCGCCGAAAATCGCGGAATGGCACTACCGTGGGGGCTATAGCCCGATCGTTACCGTCAGTAGCTGGTTACCGGTAACCGGTCTGCGCCCATCGAATTGCGGTTGATCGTCACCTGTGTTCGCTTATTTATGGGCCGCGGTCGGCGGCGCCGCCAGTGAGATGTCGGCCTCAGCTACGCCGATGTATTTGGCGGCGCCGCCGTAATAGAAGAGATAATGACCTTCCTGAGGAGTGGCTCCCTCGACAAAAACCACGTTGGGAACCTGTCCGACTTTTTCCCAATCCTTCTCAGGTGCAAATATGGGATCGCTCGTGCGCATCAGCAAGTGGGATCTTTGCGATCAAAGACCGCAAATCCGGTTCTGTACACGGCGTTATCGTCGGCGCCGTTGTACACGAGGACGATGCCATTCGGAGTAAGAATGGGCGCGGGCCCGGGCTCAACCACGGCGGAGTCGAAACTTCCGGGACGCGCCGCGAGGATGGGCTGGTCGAGCGCTTCAATCCAATGCACGAGATCCGTGGAGTAGGCGAGTCCGACTTGCCCGAGCTTTGCCGAGCTGATGCCGTGAAAGTACATCCAGTATTTGCCGTTGATTTTCTCAGGGACGATGGCACCCGATTTGGTCCCTGCCTTGTACCACTTGCCTTGATACGCGGGGAGAATCACGCCCAAACGTTTCCAGTGAATCAGATCTTTCGATGTGGCCAGACAGAGTTGAGCGTCTTTCTTGTTGTAACCCGTGTAAGTGAGAAGAAAGGTGTTACCGAACTTGACGAGCCGCGGGTCTTCGACGCCGCCGTCTTTCTCGTACTCCGTCTCCGGCGAAAAGACCGGATCGGGACGGCTGCGGAAATGTATGCCATCGCTGCTCTCGGCGTAGCCGAGCCGCGAAGTACCAGCACGATCTTGCGCGCGGTAAAGCATCACGAATTTTCCATGAAAGAACACTACCGATGGTCAAAGGCTCCCGCAGACTGCCAACTGTCCCCTTGCGGCGAGAGTATAGGAGTGTCGGAAACTCGCTGCCAGTGCGTGATAGCCGGAGCGTTGGATTGAGCGCCAACAGATCCCAGGAGAGCGCAAACCACAAGGACTGGCGAGAAATCCGCGGGATGGAAATCATGCTGCCATTGTAAGATAAGCGGTCAGCCTTGGTTCCGACGTCCGCACGACCCCGGCTTCCCTCGCAAACTGGCGTGCCGCAATCGCCGCACCGCCGGACTTTGTTGAAGCCAAGAGCCAACGTCTCTGCTCGCCGGAGCTTACTGCCAGCCCTAATCAGAACCTGGCGGGGTACCCTTGTCGCAATCGTTCACTCGCACTTTGCTCAGTATTCAATCAGTACTAGCGCACCTCGTAGAAGCAAATTAATGCGGTTGAGGTGAGAATCTTTTCAGTCTACACAAATAGAGAAAACCTCTATACAGTTAGAGGCTGCTTCTCACACCTGCTTCCAGGGGAATCCCTTTGAAATTATTCGCAAAGCTCGCAATCACGTCCGCCATGCTGTTCGCAGTACTTGCGACTGCCAGCGCCCAGACTTGGACAAAACTAACTAACCAGCCCGGGGTGAACCTCGGAGCCATGCTGCAACTCAGGGACGGCCGCATCCTAGTGCATGAAGAACAAAATGGAAATTCGCGAGCCTGGCATATTCTTACCCCGGACTCGACCGGCAGCTACATCAACGGCACGTGGAGTTCAGGCGGATTGCTGCCCAGCGGGTACGCACCGTGGTTCTTCGGCTCCCAGGTACTGATGGACGGAAAGACGATCGCCGTCGAAGGTGGAGAATACAACAACGGTCGCGACGCATGGACCACTCTCGGTGCAATCGGAACGATCTCGGGCAATACCGTGAATTGGGTTTCGAACGCCCCGCCCTCCGGCTGGGCAAATATCGGCGATGCAGAGAGCGTGATTCTGGCCGACGGGACTTACATGCAGTCGGACTGCTGTTCGTCACAGGTTGCTTTGTATAACGGGCCGAATTCCTGGACGGAAACTGGCTCGGTGCTCCAGCAGAATAATGACGAGTCGGGATACACGATGCTTAGCAACGACCTTGTTCTAACCGTGGACACGAAGAGCAGTTCCTGCGGAACGAGTCAGGGTTCGGAACTCTACAATCAAAGCACAGGCGTTTGGACGTGCGGGCCTGTGCTCCCCAAGCTGCTCTACAATTCCGGTGACGAAGAACTGGGCGCCGCCGTGCTGATGTACAACAATCAGGTCATTCAGTTCGGTGGAAACGTTGTTGCCACCGCTATCTACGACGTCGCCAGTAACACTTGGTCGGCTGGTCCGACCCCAGCCAACGGTTTGGATCAGGCCGACGGTCCGGCAGCGCTGGAGCCGAACGGCAAAGTGCTCGCAATGTTAAGCCCCGGTCTTTTCCTGACGGGTTGCCAGTTTGTTGAGTACGATCCGAAGACCGGTAAATTGACGAACACGGCGAACCCGGCCAACTGCCCGGGTGACTCGTCGTACGTTGGACACCTGATGATGCTTCCGACAGGTCAGATCATGTTCACGGACTTCTCGGGAACGGTGGAAATTTACACTCCGGCGTCTGGAGTCGTTGCCGGTGTCGCGCCGACGATTAATGCCATCAGTGGCTCGATCGGCAGCCCTTCATATAACAACCAGCTGTCGGGCGTTCAACTGAACGGCCTGTCGGGAGACGGCGCGTACGGAGACGACTACCAGGGAACAACCAATTACCCCTTAGTGGTCCTGTCGCCAACCGGCTCGCCGAACACTCTTATCTACGCGACCACTCACAATGAAACTACACACTCGATCGCGCCCAACACACCAGTCACGACGCAGTTCGATGTTCCCCCTGGACTTGCCACAGGAAGCTACAACCTCTCGGTGATCGCGAACGGCATCCCGTCGAACTCGATTGTGGTTAACGTCGTACCCGGACCTGATTTCACTCTGAGCGCCAACCCAGCTTCCCTTACCGTCGTGCAGGGCACGAGCGGATCAAGCACTATCACAGTCAATCCCCTGAACGGTTTCAACAGCAGCGTCAGCTTGAGCGTTACGGGCCTTCCCAGCGGAGTGACGGCGGCGTTCAATCCGAGTTCCACCACCACGACCAGCACGTTGACCCTCACGGCCAGCGGCACCGCTACGACCGGGACGTCGACTCTCACAATTACCGGAGTTTCCGGCGGCTTGACGCAGACCACGACTCTCACCTTAACCGTAAGTTCCAGCGCTGGTCCCAAGGTAACCTTGTCGACGACGTCGCTAGCCTGGGGAACGGTTGCGGTGGGCTCTGCTGGCACCACGAAATCAGTCATTTTGACTGACTCTGGCAGTGGGACGCTGAACATCAGCAGCATAACGGTCAGCGGTGATTTCGCCTTGGCGTCCAGCACCAAGCCGTGCGGCAGCACTCTGGCGCCAGGAAAGAATTGCAAAATCGAAGTGACCTTTACGCCGACTGCGCAAGGGACGCGTACTGGCACCCTGACGATTACTGACAACGCTCCGGGAAGTCCACAAACTGTGGCTCTCTCGGGTACGGGCGGCGTGGCAGCTAAACTCACGCCGTTATCGGCGAATTTCCCGAAAACGGCGGTTGGGACATCGAGCGCGGCAAAAACATTTACGCTCGACAACCTGGGCACCGTAGCTTTGACCGGCATCAGCCCTTCGACGACAGGGCCTTTCAGTGTTTCTACAACCACCTGTTCGTCGAGTCTGGCCGCGAAGTCCAAGTGCACGTTCAGTGTCGTCTTCACGCCAACGCAGACCGGCGCGGCCTCGGGCAGCTTGTCAGTTAGTGACAGCGCACCCGGTAGCCCGCAGACTTCAACTCTGACCGGAACCGGCAAGTAACGGGGACGACAACTGATTCACTCTCGAACGGGGCTGCTGAAAAGCAGTCCCGTTTTTTCTTAAGCTATTTCGGTCGCCCGCTAGAGCAAGGCGATTGATCTAGCCATCGACACTCGGTAGCTGACGGCTGACGGCGCGTCTCTCCGGTATAATCTCGCTCATTCATGAATCTGGCCCCGGGCACGAAGCTTGGTCCTTACGAAATTGTCTCTCTTCTAGGCGCTGGCGGGATGGGCGAGGTCTATCGCGCCCGCGACTCGCGATTACGTCGCGACGTTGCCATCAAAGTCTTGCCGGCAGCACTCTCTCTCGATGGTGATCGCATGCGACGCTTCGAGCAAGAGGCTCTTGCCACGGCGGCCCTGAATCATCCGAACATTCTGGCTGTGTTTGATATTGGAACCAGCGATGGCTCGCCTTACGTCGTCTCTGAGTTACTTGAAGGCGAGACACTGCGCGACCGTCTGCGGGGCGGGGCGGTTGCGCTCCGCAAGACGCTGGATTATGCGCTGCAAATTGCGCACGGGTTGGCGGCAGCACATGAAAAAGGGATCATTCATCGCGATCTCAAGCCCGACAATCTGTTCCTGACCAAAGATGGTCGCGTGAAGATTCTGGATTTTGGCCTAGCCAAGCTGACCCAGGTTGATCCCGCAGCGTCCTCGGGAACATCCATGGCCACCGTCACGCACGGCGGCACCGAAGCTGGAATCGTGATGGGCACGGCGGGATATATGTCTCCCGAACAAGTGCGGGGGATGGTGCTTGATCCGCGATCGGACATCTTTAGTTTTGGCGCAATTTTGTACGAGATGATCTCGGGCAAGCGTGCATTTCACGGCGACACGCCCGCCGATACGATGAGTTCGATTTTGAAGGAAGATCCGCCTGAACTGACCGAGACGAATCGCAATGTTTCTCCGGCGCTCGAGCGGATTGTGCAGCACTGCCTGGAAAAGAATCCTGAGTCGCGTTTTCATGCAGCCAGCGATGTTGCTTTTGACCTCGAGCATCTGTCAGGGCTTTCTGGAAGTTCGGCGCGCGTAGCGGCGGCGGGGGCTCCTGCGGGATTTTCGCCTGCTCGTCGAAAACTGCTCATCGGAATCGCGTCGGGCATAGTCCTCGCCGCCCTCGTCTACGGCGTGGGCTGGTGGACCGGGAAAGCCGGTGTTCACGAATCGCAGGCCGAGTATCAGCAGATTACATTTCGGACTGGCTCCATCGGCAATGCCCGGTTTACTCCCGATGGCAGCATTGTGTATAGCGCATCCTGGGACGGCGGCGACAATCAGCTTTATCTCTCGCGCACCGACGATCCCGGATCGCGCGAGTTGGGAATCAAGGACGCCGAGTTGCTCTCGATTTCAAAGGGCGGCGAGTTGGCTATTCGTCTGAACACCCAGTTTCACGGCGGCTATGCGCGCACTGGCACCCTGGCGCGCGTTCCACTCAGCGGAGGAACGCCGCGCGAGGTTCTGGATAACGTCGGCGACGCGGACTTTGCGGCCGATGGCGACAACATGGCCGTGGTCCGGTACATACCGGAAAACAATCATTGGCGGCTGGAGTATCCCGTCGGGAAAGTTCTGCTCGACACGATTAACTGGATCAGTCATCCCAAGATTTCTCCGAACGGAAAGTGGATCGCGTTTGCTGACCATGAAAATCCCGATGGTGACGACGAAGGATCGCTAGCGGTGCTCGCCGCCGATGGCCAGGGAAAAGAGCGCAAGCTTTCCTCGGGCTGGACGTCGCTGCAGGGAATTCTCTGGTCTCCGGCAGGGGACGAGGTGTGGTTCACGTCGACGGATACAGGGAGCGCTTCGAATCCCCGCGCCGTATCGTTGTCGGGGAAACTGCGTCCGATCACGAATGTGCCCGGCGGTATGTGGCTCGAAGATTCACGGAATAACGATGTGCTCGCCGTGACGAATCATCAGCGGCTGGGAATTCGCGGCAAGGCGCCCGGCGCAAAAGAAGAAGTCGAACTCGGCTGGTTCGGCTGGTCGGAACTGCGCGACATCAGTCGCGATGGCAAGAAAGTATTGTTCGAGGAAGAAGGCGACGGCGGTGGTCCCAACTACACAGTGTTCTTGCGCGATACGGACGGCTCTCCTCCAGCCCGCATCGGGACGGGTGTCGCTGGTGCGATCTCTCCCGACGGAAAATGGGTGGTAACGAAGCCGTCGAAGGGCGGCCCGATTAGTCTGGTGCCGACCGGCGCGGGAGAGACTCGTCAACTCACCCACGATAGCGTGAGCTACCAGGGCGCGCGCTTTACGCCCGATGGTAAACACTTGCTCGCACCCGGCATTGAAGCCGGACACGGCGGCCGCGATTATCTTATTGATCTCACCAATGGCGATTCGAAGCCCATCACTCCCGAAGGAATCGCGGGACGAGAAGTTTCTCCGGACGGAAAAAACATCGCCGTGCGCGGTCCCGATGGCAAGGCTGGAATCTGGTCGATTGACGAAGGCAAATTTCAAGCGATCCCGGGACTACCCTCGAACTACGGCTTGCTTAGTTGGACGGAGGATGGTGGCTCGGTCTATGTAGCTCCGAGAAAAGCCCAGGCGAAATCGGCGCCGGTTTCGAAGGTCGACATACACACCGGCAAGATGGTCCCCTGGAAGACTTTTGGCGAACAAACGGGCGCTGGAGTGTCGGCCATCGTTTCGCCTCATCTTTCGGCCGATGGCAACGCCTACGCCTATCTTTATGTGCGCGTTTTGTCAGAGGCGTATGTGGTGAAAGGATTGCGCTAGCGTAAGTAAACATCGGTCTTATTGATCCAATCAGCGCGTGGCGGATTGAAAATGTCGAGGCTGACGCTATCTCGAAGGGCTTCGACCCGGTGTGGCATGTTCCGCGGAATCGCTAACACCTCGCCCTCGCTCACAGTGATCTCCTGGCCGTCGATCGCAAACTTCAGCGCGCCTTCCGTTACGTAGCTGATTTGCTCGTTATGGTGGCTGTGCTCCGGGACGACGCATCCTTTCTTAAGCAGCACGCGGGAAAGCATGATGTCTTCTCCGACGATAAAGTGCCGTCCGAGCAGTGGGTTCAGCGCTTCGATCGCAACCGAGCTCCACGGAACGTAACGAAGCTCACCTTTGGCCGCGGACTTCCTGGCCTTCCCCGTGACTGTTCCCTTCAGCTCAACTGTCTTGGAAAACTTTTTCGGTCGAGATGCGCTTCCCTTCCCAGATGCCTTCCGTCCCTTGCTTTGCGCGCTCTGCTTTTTTGCAACTCGCTTTTTTACAATTTTCTTCATGGAGCATCTCCCAACAATGATTCACCAACTACAGTCCGTTTCCGAAAAACCAACGGGTTGAGACTCAGGCTTGAGCCTTGCCCCCACCCAGCGTCCCGGGTAGTCTAAACATATCCCATCTTGCGAAGGAAGCTAAGAAAGCCATAAAGCCATGAGCGCCGCCCGTTTTATATGGATCGACAATGCTCTGAGGCCCGCCAGCGAGGGAGTAGTTCCTTTCGTGAGTGCCGCCGTGCAGTACGGTTTCGCGGTCTTTGAGGGAATTCGCTGCTACTCGACCGATCAAGGGCCATCCGTCTTCCGCCTGGACGAACACGTCGAACGCCTGCTCGATTCCGCCCATATCGTCGGCTTTCGCGATCTGCCGGTGACGGCCGAGCAGGTCAAGTTTGCCATCAACCAGACCATCGCAGCAAACGAGTTTGCGTCGTGCTACATCCGCCCCATGATTTATCTGGATGGCGGGATGAGCCTGACAGTCGAGGCTGGCAAACCACGTTTCGTGGCCGCGGTGTGGGAGTGGACGGCATTTCTCGGCGCCGAGGCGAAGGAGCGTGGGATCCGCGCCAATATAGCGTCTTTCACGCGGCTTCATCCCAACATCATGATGACCAAGGCCAAGGTCTCGGGAAATTATGTCAGCTCGATTTTGGCCAAGACCGAGTCGCAGCGCGCAGGGTTTGACGAGGCGATCATGCTGGGTCCCGATGGATACGTGGCCGAATGTACCGGTGAAAATCTCTTTATCGTGCGCAATGTCACCGGCAAGAAGGTGATCTCGACTCCGGCGCGCGCGGGAATTCTGGAAGGCATCACACGCGACAGTCTGATCGTGCTGGCCCGGGACTTCGGCTACTCCGTCGTGGAAGAGTCGATTTCGCGCGATCAGCTTTACATCGCCGACGAAGTTTTCGTCTGCGGAACCGCCGCCGAAGTTGTAGCGCTGCGCGAGATTGACTTCCGCGTCATCGGAGACGGCAAGGCCGGACCCGTCACCCGCGAGTTGCAAGACGAATTCGACAAGGTGATCAGCGGCCGCCACGCGCGATCGGCTGAGTGGCTCGCCCCGGTTCCGGCGCTGACCAAGAATTCAGTGTAGAAACGGGGGCTTGCCTCGTTTACGCGAGCAGCTGAGTTCGTCCCCGTAGATCGGACCAGACGCGGCACACCTCGTCTCTTTAGGAGATTTCACAATGGCAAAGCATAAATTCCGGCGGGAAACCGAGGCCGTGCGCGGTGGCACGAACCTCGACAAAAAAAACGGTCCGCTGGTCGCTCCTATCTACCAGACCTCGACTTTCGAAGTCACAGACATGCGGGAGCAAGTGCGCGCGACGCCGTCCGACCGCTACTACACGCGTTATGGCAACGCCACCAACACGGTTCCGGAGAATGCAATCGCCCAACTGGAAGGCGCCGACGCCGCGCTTCTCTTCTCTTCCGGGATGGCCGCGATCACCACCTCGATTCTCGCGCTGGTGAAAGCGGGCGATCACATCGTGGCGCAGCGCGACATTTACGGCGGAGTGATCAAGTTCCTTTCGAAGTGGCTGCCGCAGTTGGGAATCGAAACGACATTCGTCGACACCAACGACATCGAGCAGCACGAGCGGGCAATCCGTCCCAACACGAAAATCATTTACGTTGAATCGCCGACCAATCCTACGGTACGGGTCGTGGATCTGGAAAAGATTGCAGCCCTGGCGCGCAAGCACAAGCTGATTTCGGCAATCGATTCAACGTTCGCTACGCCGATCAATTGTCGTCCTGCCGAGTGGGGCATCGATCTGGTCCTGCATTCCGGAACAAAATATTTCGGCGGGCACTCCGACATCATGTGCGGCGTTGCCGCAGGACGAGCCGATCTGATCGAGCAGATTCATCAAGCGCGCACGACATTCGGCGGATGCATCGATCCGCATGCCGCGTTCCTGTTGCTGCGCGGAATCAAGACGCTCGCCGTGCGTGTGGAACGCCAGAACGAAACTGCTCTCCGGATTGCCGAGTTTCTCAGCCAGCATCCCAACGTTAGGAAAGTGCATTATGCAATGCTGCCGCAACACACCGACTACGTGATCGCGAAGAAGCAGATGGCAGGCGCTGGCGGCGTTCTGAGCTTTGAGGTGGAAGGCAGCGGCGAGGACGCTTGCCGCGTGGCCGAGTCGTTAAACCTGTTCACGCTAGCACCGAGCCTGGGAAGCGTCGATTCGCTGGTGACGATTCCGGTGCTGACCTCGCATTACCTGATCGACCCCGCAGTATTAAAGAAGATGGGCGTGACAGAACAGATGATCCGCCTGTCGGTAGGGATTGAGCACGTTGACGATCTGATTGCGGACTTGGAAAAAGGGCTAGGGGCACTGAGCGCGGCACGAAAAGCGGAAGTGGTGGCTGGCTAGAGCGCGCGGCCAGGGCTTTTCACAGCGGCGATAACTGTTGGATAAAACAAGAAATCCTGGCTCGTTTGGAGCCAGGATTTTTCATTTTAGCGAGCGGCTTTTTTAGAAAATGAATTTCAAAGCCAGTTGCAAGATGCGCGCGTTATGCGACGCCGCAGGGCGCAGAAGACCTCCGCCAAGGCAACTCGGATCGTTCGGGGTGTTGTTTGGCCCGGCGTAACATCCGATCGAATTGCTGAAGCTGCTGATGCCGCTGTTGTTTCCAGCAGATCCTGCATCGCCGCCGATGTATCCGAATTCAGTGTGGTTAAAGACGTTAAAAGCCTCGGCTCGGAACTCAAACGACATAGCCTCTCGAATCGGAATGTGTTTGTACAGAGCCATGTCGAAGTTTGTTTGTTTGGGGTTGTTGACTATATTTCGACCTTCGTCCCCGAAAGTCAGCCCGCGAGGAGCCGCGAATGCCCCAGGATTGAAGAGCAGGGGTCCGTAGAGATTTCCGTTCAGGACGCCTGCGCCAGAACCGGCGATCTTGGCGTTAGGATCGCCGATGATGTCCGGTCTGGAACCGGTACCGGTTCCGTTCGCGACGCCAGCGTTATCAGCAGGAATCGAGATGCCGTCGCCAGCGTTAGTAACCGTGAAAGGAGTTCCACTTTGGATTGCGGTGATACCCGACCACTCCCACCCTCCCAGAACGGCGTGAGCGAGTCCTGCGTTCTTGAAGAATGGCAGATCGTAGGTGTAACTGAGAGTGAAAACATGGCGTTGATCGAAGTTGGAGCTCGCCCGGTTCAAAGCCAGATCGTAGGAATCGACAAAACTGGTATCGCCCGCGGACGATGCGTCGTCGATGGCGTGGGAATAAGTGTAAGACGCACTCAATTGCAAAGCTCCGACCGTCTTACGGGCTGACAGTTGCAGACCGTGATAGATCGAGGATGCTGTATTTCTTTGCGCGCGAATGTCGGAATAACCCTGATACGGACGGAAATAATCCGGATCGTTACCGCACGCCACATACATGTTGACGCCGGGCGTTCCAGGAGTTTGATCGGCGGCCACACCGTCAGGATTGTAGCCCGGGATCGCAACACCGCTCGGGGTAAATCCACTAGAACAATCATTGACACCCATGGATTCCCCCGGTTTATAGGGATTCGAGCTCAGCGATGTCGGCTGAATCTGATTCAAGTCGTATCGTTGACCGAGATGAGTTCCTTTGCTTCCCACGTACGAGACCACACCCACGATGTGGTGAGGCAACTCGTGTTGAACGTCAAAGTGCCATTGCTGAACGTATGGCCAAACTTGCTTGGTCGGAATCGATACGACACTTTGCGGATACTGAGCGCCTACGGACGCCCCCACTAAGGAGTAACCCGACGTCACGATGTTGTCGTTAGCATCGAAAGTTGTCGCGATACTCTGTTGTGCCGGATTTTGAACGAGCGGAGGGGATCCCTCGAGAGCAGTGGCAACAGCTTCGTTGCCGTTCGTGTGCTCAAAGAAGATTCCGTAGCCGCCGCGAATTGCCGTCTTCCCGTCCCCCCATGGATCCCACGCGAAACCGATGCGGGGACCAGGATTAAACAAGTGGCCCTTGGCACAACCGCGGGGTGTTCCCCCAGTACCGCATTGGACCATGCCGTTGTACGGGTCGGATGCGACGGTGCCATCCGGGTTGAGCGTGGTCGCTCCCGGCACATATGCTGAGGGTTCAAAATTGAAGGCCTGCATCTTCCGGTCGAACACGGTCCCGTATAAGCTCACGCGCAAGCCCAGGTTCAGAGTTAAGCGTGGCGTAATATGCCAGTCGTCCTGGAAATAGGGCTCAAAGATCTTGTAACGCAGATAGTATTTGGGCTGTCCACTGGCTTGTCCGAAACTGGAGATGTTTCCCGTGAGCAAATCCGCGAAAGGATTGCCGGTCGAGCCTGAGAAGCTCGTATCATAGGTGATAAAGCCATTGACTGACGGTTCGAACTGTGGCAATTCGTTCTTCTGCGAGGCCACAAAATAGCCGCCGAACTGTAGATTATGTTTCCCGAGACTCTTCGATATGTTGTCGCGATAGGTGTATCCGGGATTGGAATTCACCGGGCCGTTGGGAACATAGCCTGCATCCTGGGCTATGCCATTAAAAGCGGTACCACCGCCGAGAGATATACCCGGGAGTTTCCCCCCGCCAAATCCGTTCTGGAAGAGACCGAGGTTATAACCCGCTGGACGCTGCCACGCTCCCATATTCTGAAAGGTGATGTGATTGACCGAATAGCTGGCCACAAATTCATTTAGCAGAGTTGGAGTGATTGTAGCCGTGAGATGGGCTACCAGGCTCGTAGCGGGTTGCGCGTATTGATCTTGAATCGTCGGATAGCTCGCGCCGTTTGTCCACAGCGGCGTCGGATTCGTCGACTGCCATGAATCGTGGATATACCGCACGGTGGCATGCAGATTCTGCGTAATATTGTGATCAATGCGGAAGAGTTCTTCGCGCCAGTGAGTCGGTTGCGAGGAAGACGCAACATAGTTCCAGAGACCGTCCGGAACGTCGTGACTATTGGGATAGGGAAACATCGCCAGCAGCGGCACCGCGTTGGGATCAATCGGCACGAGTACTGGGTTGGCTAAGCCGCCCCCAGGATTACCGAAATAGTTCCCGGTAGTGGTGTTAATTGGACAATCGGTCCCGACTGCACAAAGTTCGCTAAAATCGCCGAAAGCAGCTTGAGTCCCCGTGCAACCGACACCATTCGACCCAGTTTGCAAACCTCTCTCTGCGCAGGATGGAACCGGGACATTGAAATTTGTCGGATTGATCTCGCGACGCCACTCCTCTGAGAAAAAGAAAAAGGTCTTTTGCTTCGCTTCGTTATAAAGGCCCGGGATGTAGACGGGGCCCCCAACCGTGTAGCCGAAATCGTTCCTCTTGTAAGGGGGCACATCCGGGAGAAAATAATTTCGGGCGTTAAAGGCATCGTTGCGAACGTACTCGTAAGCGTCACCGTGAAACGATCGAGTACCCGACTTGGTTTCAATCTCGACCGTACCGGAACCGTTCCTCCCATACTGCGCTCCGTAATTTGAAGTGAGAAGCTTCACCTCGCCAATGGCGTCCAGACTGGGATAAGTCATCAGCGTCGTGTTGCTGCCGTCGTCCATGTTGTTGCCGCCATCGATCTCCCAGTTGTTGTACTCGGTACGGCCGCCATTCACGCTGTAGGCAACCGTCGCGAGACCCGTTCCCGGTTCATCCGAACCGGACTGATTGGTCGCGCCGGGCGTTAAAGAAAGAAGTTGGGTATAGTTGCGTCCGTTTAACTGCAGTTCACTTAATTGCTTTCCGGTTACTGTGCCGGAAACTTCAGAGGATTGCGTCTCAACCTGATTCAGGTCCTCGCCCTGTACTACAATTTCCGTGCCGATGTCGCCAACTGCGAGAGTGGCATCGATACGAGCCTTCTGACCGACGCGCAATACAACGCCATTGCCTTTGAAGGTCTTGAAACCCCTGGCGCTAATGATCACGATGTAGGTGCCGCCCGGCAGACCCGCCGCAAGGTAATCGCCGTCCGAGTTCGTTGTAGTGGTGCGCTCAATCCCGCCAGCGGTACCGCTGATCTTCACACTCGCGCCTTGCACCACGGCCCCGCTGTTATCGCGAACCGTACCGGTGATGTCGCCTGTGTCCTGCGCGCTGAGGGTCGTTACGGCAAACATCGCGAGCAGTACTGCCAATCCAGAAAGGAAACGGATTCTCATCGATAAACTCCCTTGCGGTTCGATCCGGAACGAGATTTCTGAAACTAACTGCGCCTCGTCTTTATGCCAAAATCCCAGGCGCTGCGGCCACGCGATCCGTAAAAACGGATAAATGCCTTTATTAAAACGTATCAATACTGCTTCAGGTGTCGGAGCACTGTCAAGAAGAAATGCAATTCGAGCATCAAAGATACGCGCTATTTTACGCTCCGCGTCGATTCGCGGACGATAAGCTCGGGAACTATCCGGCGGTGAATCGTGCGGATCGGTTTTTTTTCTAGACCGGCGCTGATCGCGTCGAGAACGATAGTGGCTGCGGCGGTGCCCATGACTTCCATGGGCTGGCGCACCGTGGTGAGCGCGGGAGAATAGATGGCGGCCGGAGCAACGTCGTCGAATCCAATGACCGAACACTGCTCAGGCACGCGGATGCCGGCTTTGCCCAAGGCTCGAATCGCTCCGAAGGCGGTCATGTCGTCAAAAGCCATGAGTGCGGTGAAAGGACGGTGGCGCTCGAGCAACTCCTCAGTTAGTTTGTATCCTTGCTCGAAACTCGAAAAAGGATCTCCGGATTCCGGCAAGTCTACGATCAGTTCGGAATCGAGTTCGAGGTCCCGTTCGCGGGCCAGGGCGCGCACGCCGCGCCATCGCGGTTCGGTATCAGAAAGCTGGTGCGGGCCGCGGATAAAGGCGATCTTGCGGTGTCCAAGCGAATGCAAATGCTCGAGGGCGGCGCGGGCTCCGGCGGTGTTGTCCACGATAACGGAACTGATTTTGTCGTTCTTGAGTTCGCGGCCCACGGTCGCAGTCGGAATGTTGTTCTTCTCCAAATCGGCCAGCACGTTGATGTCGACAAAGAGCCAGTTCGCAAGAACCACCAGTCCTTCGATGCGACGGTCGAGCAGCATCTCGAGATAACGCTCGAAGCGGCTCCGCTCGTTGTGCACATCGGTGAGGATCGGCAGAAATGACGACTGGTAGAGCGTGTTCTCAATTCCGCGCAAGACGAGCGTGCAATACGGGTCGGTCATGTCGAACACCATGACGCCGACCGTGTGACTGCGGCGCCCCCGCAGCGAGCGGGCGAACGGATTCGGACGGTAACCGAGCTGCGCAGCGGCGCGCTGGATTCGTCCCTTGGTTGTGTCCGGAATATAGCGCGCGAGCGGCGCATTGTTGAGCACGATCGACACCGTGGCCGAGGAAAATCCGCTGCGCTCGGCTACGTCACGGATCGTCACGGCTGCCGACTTGGTGCGTTTGCGACTGGGCTCAGGCTCCGACGACGCGGCGCGGCGGGATTTCGCGGAGACGTTATTTCGCGTAGGCTTCGAATCAGAAGATTCCATGGACTCCTTGAATTTAGGCCTCTTGCTGGCGGACACTACAGGACGATGAAACGAGTGTCAAGCATTGGTGTGATGAATGCTGTCGCGGCGGTGACGCTGCTCGTGTTCGCTGGAACGATCGCGAGCCCTGCGCAGACAGCGCCGAAAACAGTGGTGAGCGCGGCTTCTGAGCGGGCGGCGGGCGATCCACAGAAGCTATTTGAGGCCGGCGACGCGGCGTTGCGAGCCCAAAAATTGGATGAGGCCGCCCGGGATTTTCAGCAGGTGCTGGCGATCGATCCAAGTGTCGCGGGAGCCTATGCGAATCTGGGAGTGATCGCGATGCGGCGCAAACAGTGGCCCAAGGCGCTCGAGATGTTGCACAAGGCAGAGAAACTCGCGCCCAAAATTGCCGGGATCCGCCTCAATATTGGGCTGGCGTATTTTCGGCAGAACCAGTTTGAGCGCGCGATTGCCCCTTTTGAGTCGGTGGTGAAGCAGCTTCCCGATTCGTACCAGGCGCGCTATCTGCTCGGGCTTTGTTATTTCTTTAACGACCGGTGGGCCGAAACGATTACTGCGCTCGATCCCCTCTGGAGCAAGGCGTCGG
Organism: uncultured Acidobacteriaceae bacterium; assembly: GCA_963846085.1. Lineage (GTDB taxonomy): Bacteria > Acidobacteriota > Terriglobia > Terriglobales > Acidobacteriaceae > Acidiflorens. Next base: position 225,721 of record CAWJUN010000004.1, read on the forward strand.
ACCAACTGAATTACCTCTACGTACTCGACATCGCCGCTTACAAGGCGAAGAACGCGGCGCTCGAAGAAAAAGCCGGGACGCGTCTGGTGGAGGTTGGCGAAGGCTCTCCTGAATTCCATCTGCTGATGGGCAAGGCGCACTTGAATCGCGGAGAGTACGATGACGCGATCAAAGACCTCGACGCAGCAGGAAAAGCGGACGCGAAGTTGCCGTTCGTACACTTCAACCTGGGTTTGGCCTACGTGCATAAACAGGATTACGATCACGCGCGCGAGGAGTTCAAGAAAGATATCGCCCTCGAGCCCGACGTCCCGTTTAACTTCGAAGAGTTAGGTGGGCTAGAGAGTACGGCGGGCAACGAAGACGAGGCGGCCAAGGATTATAAGAGCGCGCTGAAACTCGATCCGCAGATGGTAAGCGCCCACATGGGACTGGCGAAGATCGAGGAACATCGAAAACGTTATGCAGCGGCATTGACGGAACTGGACGCGATTCTCCGGCTGGAAAATGAAAATGCCGCGGCTCGCTATCTGCGCGGGCAAGTGCTGCTCCGATTGGGACGCGACACAGAGGCACGAAGCGATTTGGCGATGGCGACCAAGATGATCAACGAACAGCGTGCGGCGCGGCACAAGCAGTTAGAGGGAGACACGGTGCCAAGTCCCGAGTTGGCGCGGGAACCAGACTAATCGCGAATTTGAAACCTGAATTGAGATATCCAGAGGCCGAATGGCGCTGAGGGATGATGGGCCTGCTCTATGAAGTAATACGGGGTCTTCGGCCTTGGGGACAGTCATCAAGACTCTGCCGTAAAACCTCAAATAGGTCTTAGGCACCTCCTAAGCAGCCTCCAAAATACAATTCGCGGTAATCGGTGAGCTAGCCACGCCCGAAAACATTCGTCTCTTCCCTTACTCGCCGTAGTTTGCCACGACTCTCGCCACTTTCCCGGTCGCGGATAACTCCATAAACTCCGCGGTGCGTCTCCCCCTGTGGTTTGTGTAGAAAAGCACGACACTGCTGACACCCCACAACACATCCGTAAGCCGAAAATTCAGTTCGGGATAAGCTTCGAGCCCACGTCGGAAGTAGGCTCTTAAATTTTCCTTTCCCACTACTTTCCCATCGGGCGCACCCAGTAACCGCAAGGCCACTGGCGAAATCAACTCGACCGCATCCTCATAGTGCGTCATGATCTCCACCAGATCATGGGCATTCCATGCCGTAACCCAATGCTCGGCCAGCTTCCAGGCCTCATCTCTCGTCATCGCCCACTCCCCTTTTGGAAATCCAATCACCGGCAGCGTTCAGGCGTCTTCATTAAGGTTGGTACAGTTCGGACGGATAGGGCTGGGTAACGTCGATGGCCGAAGTTTCCTGGCCGGTAATCAGAACTTGACCGTTGTTCAGCATAGTGGCCGATAGGAAGAAACGCGTGTAATTGGTCGAGGCATTCAGAATAAACAAACCTGAGGCGGGATCGTAAAGTTCCGACGAATTGAGCAACGTCTGCGCGATGGCATCAACTCCGCCGCCGACAAGCAGTACTTGGCCGTTTGTGAGAAGGGTCGCTGTGCCCTCACGACCCAAATTGAGCGACCCCGTATCAGAAAATCCCCCGGTAGAAAAATCATAAAGCTCACCCGTCAGAGCAGCATCATTTACGCCTTCACCGCCCGCAATCAGGACCTTCCCGTCTTGCAGCAGCGTCGAACTATTGCCTCCGCGTGCCGTGATCAGAGATCCGGTGTAGGAAAATGTTCCCACGGTCGGGTCATAGAGCTCAGCGGAGCCGAAAGGAGCGCCGGTGCCGACGCCTCCTCCCCCTGCGACCAGCACCTGCCCGTTGTTCAATAGTGTCGCCGGGGCCGAACGTGCGGTATTGAGCGATCCCGTCGCAGAAAAAGTCGCAGCAACGGGATCGTAGAGTTCGGCGCTAGCCAGAGTGAAGAAGCTATAGCCATCGTTACTACCCACTCCTCCCGCAACCAACACTTTGCCATCCGCCGGAAGGGTGGCGCTGTGGCCATAGCGTCGCGTCAGTAGCGGTCCAGTGGAGGAGAAACTTCCAGCGCCGGGATCGTAGATTTCGGCTGAGGCAAGAGTGGGCAGACCATTGCCAACGTAGCATCCGCCCGCGATCAGTACGGTGCCATTGGGCAGTAGCGTCGCAGTGTGATCGCAGCGTGCCGTCTGAAGCGAACCCGTGAAAGTGAAATTTCCGGTAGCCGGATCATAAAGTTCGGCGGATGACAGAGTGTTATTTCCGCTGCGCCCGCCAGCGATCAGCACCTTGCCGTTCTGCAAGAGAGTCGCTGTGTGGCAATCGCGCGCGAGGTTCGGCGTTCCAGTGTTCACGAAAGTACCGCTGACGCCTTTGATCGTGATCGTCGCGACATTACTCGCAACGCTGCGGGTGTAGTTATCGCTGACCACGACATAAAACTGATCGCCATTATCCGCGCTCGATAGGACGGGCGTGGTGTACACGTTGCTGTTGGTCCCGCTGATTGCGGCGCCATTCTTGTACCACTCAAAACTCAGCAGACCTCCTCCGCCTACGCTCACACCGAAGGAGGTCGAAATCCCGCTTCCGACGTATTGACTGGCAGGCTGAACAATAAAATAAGGAGCCTGCGGTATGACGGTAAGAATAAGCGTTGCGCTGGTGCTACCGCCCGTGTTGCTAGCAGTAATCGTGTAACTCTGCTGTCCGGCCTGCGTCGTCGGGGTCCCGCTCAGGATTCCCGTTGTCCCATCCACCGCCAATCCTTGCGGCAGAGAGCCAATGACGGCAAAGCTCGTTGGAGTTCCACCGGCCACGCTCCAAGCAGGCACGTCGGGCGTTATGGCAGCACCAGCAGCATAGACGGCCGGATTCACGCCATAAGTCAAACCGGAGGGGGCGATATCGTCAACCGCGATACTCAGTGGCACACTGGAGTTACCGCCTGCATTGCTCGCCGTAACCGTGTAGACCGCTTGCGCTGTCACCGCTGTCGGCGTGCCGCTGACGACGCCCGTGGTGGGGTTCAGCAACAATCCCGCCGGTAACGCTGGCGTCACCGTGTACGAACTCGTCGCGCCTCCGCTGTCAGTGGGAGCGTTAGGCGTGATGGCTGTACCCTTGGTGTAAACGGCATTCTGTGTAGCGTAAGAGAGCACTGGCGGCTGAGTGCCTCCGCCCGATGATCCACAACCGGACAGGAAAAGGATGGTCGCCATTACTGCGAGCACAACTGAAACCCAGGCCAAGAACTCGCGCGGGGCAAGACAAGAAAGAATACGCTCTTCTCCATACCATCGGATAACTGCGCAACCATATCTCCGCAAGACATGTTGCATGAGAATCCTCATCGACGCTCTTTAATTCTATTGCCGGATTTCACGAGGGCGTAAGGCAACCCGAGAGTATACGAACGCAATCGCAGAAGAAACAAGAGCATTTGTCACATCTTGTTATGAACCGATGCTGGTTGGCAATTTCGCGAATTGATAATTTGCAGGTTCGTAGATGAAATCCAACCGCGAGCTCACGAGGCGCCGCCCCTTCCGAGATAGCTGTAAAATACTCCCTCGTGCCTTTGCGATTTGAGTTCGATGCTGGGAATCGAATCCTGCTCATGCGGTTTGAGGGGCGGCTTACCGAAGAAGCGCTCACCGAGATTTACAGGGAGATTCGAGAGCACGCCGCTGCCACCGATGCCTCCGCTGGCATTTGGGACTTCTCCTCGGTTACTGAGTTTGCCGTCTCTTCCGAATTTGTTCGTCACCTGGCAAGCTTGGAACCCGCGATCCCCGATATCGCCCGCCGTCGCTTTATTGTCGTCCAGAACAAAGAAGCTTATGGCCTGGCGCGCATGTTTGAAATCGTCGGCGAAGGCAGGAACCCACTTCTTACAGTAGTTTATAGCGTCGACGAAGCACTATCGGCTCTGGGCGTCCCGAGTCCACAGTTTCAAGTCTTGAATAACTCGTGAAATCGACTGGGACAAATACTCTATCTAATATCCCCACGGTCGGTTAAAATTTCCGCGCCGGCCACCAACTCCTTCCTTCGAAGAGAAATAATATGCCGTTCTCAAAGTTAGCCCAATCAGTTGTGCTTTTGCTCGTCGGCTTCGGGACTGTCCAACTAACCTCGGCGCAGAGCTAGACGGTGCTTTATTCATTTACCGGAGGAACTGACGGACTACTTCCTTTCGGTACTTTGATCCGGGATGCGGCGGGCAACCTCTACGGCACCACGGTGGGTGGTGGAGAGAATGGTCAGGAGGGATCAGTTTTCAAGTTGAATTCGAAGCATAAATTCAAGCTGCTCCACAGCTTTGCGTCCGATGGATCGGATGGCGCATGGCCCTATGCAGGATTGATTCAAGATGCGGCTGGAAATCTTTATGGCACCACTCAGGAAGGTGGCGCTTTCGATCAAGGCACTGCCTTCAAAGTTACTAGGAGTGGCAAGTTCAGTCTGCTCCACAGTTTCTCTTCAGGTACAGGCTGGTTTGGACCCGATGGTCCGTTGACTCTTGACCCATCCGGCAATCTTTACGGAACGACGCCGTTTGGTGGCAATCCCGGATGCGCTAGCGGCGTGGGATGCGGGGTTGCCTTCGAACTTAACCCCGCGGGCGAAGAGACTGTACTGCGAGCCTTCATCGACGGCAAAAAGGGGGCTTCTCCCCAAGGAGGATTAATCAGGGATACAACTGGAAATTTGTTCGGCACAGCGGGTGGAGGTGGCCACAACGGTCACGGAACGAATTTCAAGCTGGATCCTGCCGGTAATCAAACGGCACTTTATACGTTCATGGGAAAAGCAGATGGCCAATTCCCCGGATCGGGCTTGATTCAAGACGCGTCCGGTAACTTTTACGGCACCGCTGCTGGTGGCATCCTGGCCGGCGGTGGCGGCGGAGCTGGCCTGGTTTTCAAATTAGACGCGTAGGGTAATTACACGCCCCTCTACACCTTTACCGGAAAGTCCGACGGCTTCTCTCCAAACGGATATTTAGTGATGGACGGTGCCGGAAATCTGTACGGTACGACATTCTACGGCGGTGAATCCGATTGCTTCGGTGGTTGTGGCGTCGTCTTTAAGGTTGATCCGACGGGGCACGAAACGATTCCCCATACTTTTGAAGGGGGAACGGATGGGGCGTTTCCATTTGGGGGGTTGGCGATCGATCCGGCCGGAAATCTGTATGGCACAGCCAAGCATGGCGGGAACCCTGACGATTGTCCCAATGAGAATGGTTGCGGGGTCGTGTTCGAAATAACGCAGTAGTGGGCGCCGACAAAGAACGCGCTAATCAGGACTGGCTCTCGTTCCACACGTACAAGAAGTCGCTGTCGCTCGCCGTCTTCACACTGCGGCTGCCCTTGTGAATCGCCCGATTGAGCGCAGACCTAACATTTTCCTTGCTCTCCTCTAATTCCGCCAACGGCACTTTCAGCGCAACCCCGTCCGCCAGTTGATCGAGGTCCGAGAGAATCTGCGTAACGATCTGTTTGTGTTTTCCGTTGCGCCCTTGCGGGACGTCCACCTGCGACATAGTCTTGAAGTTCATCGGAGTTTTTTTTGCCTGATTCATGGCACGACCCACCCGGAAAGGAAGAGAATGCTTAAACTAACGTAACGCAATCGTAATACAGCGGCACGATATCGTGCAAGCACAAAATCCTTCCTTTAAACGAAGCGCGTTGTCGTCAGCGTGGCGTCTCCGTTAACGACGCCTAAATCCCGGTATTTTAGCTACTTAACGCGCTAAAGCAGCCTCTAAAATTGTCCAAAAGAGGTAACCCGTATGACCCGGGGACTGCTACCGTTGAACAGTTAAGTGTTGAAACAGTTAAGTGAGGTACCCCTATGAAAGCGTCGCATACGCACTTCGAGCAAATCCCCGTCGAGACGGTAAAGAAGATTGCCCAGGAACTTCCCGCAGTGGCCGAAATTGACGATGTGAGGACCGAAACGAAAGACGAGGTCGCGATCGAGCCAAAGCGATGGCGCGAAGTGGCGCAGAGGGTCCAGGTCGAGAACGACCCTCAGAAGATGATGAAGCTTGTTGAAGATCTGATTGCCGCGTTCGACGAAGAAGAATTCCGCAAATCTGGCAAGACTTCGGCGACCGAGACTCGCGACACAGGTCCGTCGCCGATCTCCAGCCTGGGCGTCATGAACTCGGCGACAGCTCCCGATTAGCGCAAGTGGGTTGCGGCACCGAATCGGCGCGGAAAGCGGAACTAGAGCCTTTGGTTTGGCGGAAGCGAGTGGGAGTCGAACCCACCCAAGACGCTGAGCGCCTCGCACCGGTTTTGAAGACCGGGACGATCACCGGACCGCATGCGCTTCCGTGCTTCGCAGAAAAGTCCGCAAAAAGAAGTTTGTCCGAGTTGTCTCGAGATTACTTGGGTTGCGCCACCACTCGCAAATACGGTTTCAGCGTCTTGAAGCCTGCGGGATATTTCTGCTTGGCCTGATCGTCGGAGACTGACGTCGGAATGATTACGTCATCGCCGGGCTTCCAGTTTACGGGAGTGGCCACGCTGTGTTTGGCGGATAGCTGGATTGAATCGAGGACGCGCAGGACTTCGTCGAAATTGCGTCCGCTGCTCATCGGGTAGACCAGCATAAGTTTGATTTTCTTGTCGGGACCGATCACGAAAACCGTGCGCACGGTGGCATTGTCGGCGGCAGTGCGGCCTTCGCTGGTGGCGCCGGCGGTTTCCGGCAGCATGTCGTAGAGCTTCGCGACTTTCAGTTCTGGATCGCCGATCATGGGATAGTTCACCTTGTGGCCCTGGGTCTCTTCGATGTCGGCGGCCCACTTGCCGTGGCTGGTGACGGGGTCGACGCTGAGGCCGATGATTTTCGTATTTCGCTTGGCGAATTCCGGCTGCAGTCCGGCCATATAGCCCAGTTCGGTGGTGCACACGGGGGTGAAATCCTTGGGATGCGAAAAGAGGATGGCATAGCCGTCGCCGATCCAATCATGAAAATGAATGGTGCCTTGGGTGGTTTCGGCAGTGAAATCGGGAGCTTCAGAGTTGATGCGCAGTGACATGTTGGTTCCTCGGATGATGGATCAATCGTAAATCTGTGAGCGCTTCGGTTCTGCCTGACCAGTATCTTGCCCGGCCTTTGCTCCGAATCCGGAGGGCGGACGCTTAAACCCTACTGCATTGGTAGGGAATAGCATAGCGAGTGGCCACGGCCTCCGTCAACCCACTGAGAGAGATTTAGGACAAAGGTTATGGTATCGCATTGGTGAGGGTTTGCGCTCCGCTCGCGGATGGCGGCGGCGCGATAGAATCCTAAGGTATGTCTCCCGAAAATAAGTCTCTGGAAAAATCTTCCGAGTCGAAATCGTTGTCGTTGGCCATGGTGCAGGTTGACGTGTTTACCGACCGAGCACTTGCCGGAAACTCTTTGGCTGTTTTTCTCGACGGACGCGGCCTCAATGGTGAGCAAATGCAAAACCTGGCCCGCGAGACAAATCTTTCGGAAACGACTTTCATTCTTCCGGGCGACGCTGCCATCGAAAAAGAACACGGAGTTCGCGTGCGCATTTTTACGGTGCAGGAAGAGTTGCCGTTTGCGGGGCATCCCACGCTGGGCACGGCTTTTGTTATGCGCAATCGCGCGACGCCCGCGGCGCCGGAGGAAGTGCGCCTCGATCTCAAGGTGGGCACGGTGCCGGTGCGCTTCACGGAAAAACCGGGACGCGCGGTTTTCGGAGAGATGACGCAGAGGGATCCGGAGTTTGGCGCTGTACACCAGGTCACGGACATCGCGCGCCTTACAAACTTGACCGTAGCGGACTTCGACGACTGTGCGCCGATCCAAACGGTTTCGACGGGGATGCCTTTTACGATGGTGCCGCTGCGCTCGTTGGCGGCGATCGGAAAGTTGCGACTGGATCTGGATCGCGCGGGTGAATATCTAGCGAGCAGTGGCGGAAAATTTCTTTACTTCGTTTGCCGCGAGACGACCGATCCCACGGCCCGTTTGCACGCACGCATGATTTTTTACAACGGAGATGATCCGGCGACGGGCTCTGCCGCCGGTTGTTGCGCGGCGTGGATGGTTGCTCACGGTGTTGCGGCGAGCGACGAGCAGGTTTTGATCGAGCAAGGGCTCGAAATGCACCGTCCTAGCAGCATTTTTGTACGTGCGACGAAGCGTGGTGATGCGCAAGATAACCAGATCGTCAATGTGCGTGTCGGTGGAAATTGTGTAGAAGTTCTCCGCGGCGAAGTGACTATCGCTGCGTGAGTGAGCACAACGCCGCGACAGGCGCGGCTTCGGACGTGATAGCACGATCATGCCAAACACGAGAGTGCCATTGGCGAGCACGGCACTTTACCAAGCGTGCGAATATGTTTAGGATTCAACTCGCTCGCGATTCCCAAAAAGAAAAACTTGGAACAGAATCACAAGAGATTGTGACGATAGTCCTCGGTCAGGTTCATGAAGCCCAAGAAAACGATTCTCTGCGTCGACGATAACGAACAGGCCCTCTCGATTCGAAAAGTAATGTTAGAAACGCGCGGCTACCGCGTGTTAGCGTTTAACAATGGCGCGCAGGCGCTTGAGGCCTTTCGCCGCGGTGGCGTCGATCTGGTGTTGACGGATTTAATTATGCCGGGGGGCGACGGCTCGCGACTGATTGAAGAAATAAAAACTCTCTCTCCCCAGACTCCCGCGGTGCTCATCTCGGGGCGAGTCAAGATCTACGAGCGCGACACGCTCGCCGATGTCTTCCTGCCGAAGGGGATGTACGAGCCTGCCGACCTACTGGAGCGGATTCGCGTGCTGCTCGTGCGCAAGCGCGGGCCGAAACGCACGATGGACGTGCGTCCGGCGATGCAAGCGAGACACGCCACGGTGGCATGACGCGACGCGAATTCGACGTGTTTCCTGTGATATGGTTTTCACTGGATGTCGGCCTTCATCGAAGCAAAAGAACTGCGCAAAACCTACCGGATCGGCAAAGTGGATGTGCCCGCTTTGCGCGGCGTTTCATTCAATGTACAAAAGGGCGAGTTTGTCTCGATCGTAGGGCCGTCGGGAAGCGGGAAGTCCACGCTCTTTTACCTTCTAGGGGGATTGACACGGGCCGACTCGGGAAGCGTAACCATCGACGGCGTGGATTTCGCGAGCCTTTCGGATGGCGAGCGGACCCGATTGCGCAAGAGCAAAATCGGTTTCGTCTTCCAGAAATTTAACTTACTTCCCACGCTCACCGCTCGCTCGAACATCGAAATCGCGGTCGATATCGCAGGCAAAGAACCGCTTGATGGCGAGTTTCTGAAAAAGATCACCGCGATGCTGGGTATCGCGAAACGTTTGGAGCATCGTCCGAATGAGCTCTCGGGCGGAGAGCAGCAGCGTGTCGCCCTTGCGCGGGCTCTGATTAATCGTCCGGCGATCGTGCTGGCAGATGAACCCACCGGGAACCTCGATACGAAGAGTTCGAACATCGTTCTCGACATGCTGCGGCAGTCGAACAAAGATCTAGGACAGACGGTTCTGATGATCACGCACAATCCTGAGGCAGCTGCGTACGGCGATCGCATTATCCACATGCGCGACGGAGAAATTGTCGAGCCGGACGAAGATCCGCAGTGGGCACCGCACGCGCCGGGCGTCACATCCTGACAAAGTCGAGTAGAAAAATGAACGGGCGCCTGGCTGAGCAGACGCCCTTTCGTTAGATTTAGTTTAGCGCTTGCCGCCAACGGCGTGTCCGCGCCCGTCGCGCATTTCGTTCCCCTTGAAGTGGGAAATCTTGTCGAGACGCTTGCCCGGTTCCGGACGGTCGCCGCGAGCCGGCCGCGGGCCATGGTAGCCGTGATCCGGATGGAAGCGGTTGTTTACGTGGCCATGAAAGCCTTCAGGGCCGTGAAACCAGGGGCCAGCGCCGATAAAGATGCCGCCACTGAACCACTCGGGGCCATAGTAGCCGTAGGGAGCGCAATCGTAGGGTGGGACGTCGTAGTAGCCGTACGGACATTCAGGTGCAACTCCGATGTTGACGCTGACCTGGGCTTCCGTTTTGGGTGCGGTAATCATCAAGCAGACTGCGACGATCGCAGGCAGCGCAAGATATTTCAATCGCATTTTCGTTGTCCTCGGTGTTCTTGATCGTTGTGGGAACTTCGATCATCGTCTTGGTGCTTCGTCTATTGAAGCAGCCGTGAAAGGGAACCGTAACGATTTGAGTCTTCTCAATCAGACCACTACGATTCGACTTTTGTAGGGAGGGTTGGCCTTTACAAGACCGAAAAAGTCGCGGGGGTTTGCCACAAGGAGAGAAAAGCGCGGGCACTGCCGCAGGAGGTCGCCAGACCTATGACGAAAAAGGGGTTTAATTGTGGTTTGTCAGCAAATATTCGCTGCTGTAGAATAGTAAACGACGAGCGGGAGTAACTCAGCGGTAGAGTGCGACCTTGCCAAGGTCGAAGTCGCGGGTTCAATCCCCGTCTCCCGCTCCAGTTTTCAAAGCCCTACATCTCGGAGGGCTTTTTGTTTTAGCGGTTCGTTTTTGACAGTGGCGTTCCGGCGGGCGCCGCAAAAAACGATCGGGCGCGGTAGCCAAGTGGTAAGGCCGAGGTCTGCAAAACCTCTATCGTGAGTTCGATTCTCACCCGCGCCTCCAATCCTGAGATGCTATAACTCTCACCAAAATTTTCCCCGAAGCGACTTGGCTCCTGCCGACACGTCTTTTTTCTGTTCGGGTCGATGCGAAAGCACAACGCGTTTTCCTTTGATCCTTGACATCCTCGGGCCACATGAGTATTGATAGCATTTTGTTATGGCCTCGGAAGAGACAAAAGAGATTCGCCGTCACGCCGCCGTAGGCAGCGCAATTGCTTTCGTACTTCTCGAATTTGAGCGAGCGCATGATTGGGCGTCTCCTTTGCTCAATCGCCTATGGCCCAGTCACCCTCACATCGGAGTTGGTTATGTGGACCTCCTTCTAGGGATCGCGGCTGGGTTCATTGCGTACCGGCTCGTAGTCTGGGTTGAGCGATGGTCACGACGAAGCGATCCCATCGTGATTCCGAAGATCCGGCAACACGTCAACGGCCGGTGGATCAACGCGGTCGTTCACGATGGGGTCATTGTCGGAGCGTCCTCGTTCGTAATTAGCAGTTCGCGTGCTTCGGAGCGATTCACAGTAGACGGTGTCACCTACGGCATAGGCAGAAGCCCGGACACCAACCAACTCGAAGTGAGGTATGACCCCTATCGCCTCCACGGCAGGTTCGGATCGATCCACGGCCATCTGTTTGGGGAAGAAGGTATTTCATATCCTTTCACGGGAACGAGACGGTTTTGGAGATCGAAAGATGGGACGGTGCATGACGAGAAATTGCCGGATTGCGATCCGTTTGAAGAGGATCGCCTCGGGGTCGTCTATTATTCCTTTGATAAACCTGAAGGTGACGAGCGAATTTTTCTGAGCGGAGCATTCCTCAGTCGCGAAGAAAACTCCGTCTCGTTCGTGAAAGGTTTCCGGACGGACGCCACGAAGCGATTCTCAATTGAATCCGAGATTAACGCGTGGCTGAGGAGCGCAGAAGTCGAACAATTTCAGAAATCCTGTTCGGAAAAGTTTCGCGCAGACGTGACACGGCTCTTTGAGAAAAATAGTAGTCTCGGAGACATTCGCCAGAGGCTTTCGGATATGGAAAAGTCTCAATCCAAGAACAATCGTTCGGCTACTCAACCTCCCGAGCTTGGGCCCCAGCGATCGTGAAAGTCGCGACCTTCAATATTAACAACATCAACAAGCGGCTCGACAACCTACTAGCTTGGTTAGCGAAAGCTGAGCCAGACGTGGTTTCTCTGCAAGAGCTCAAGGCGGAGCAGGAAGCCTTTCCCGTTAATGCCCTGCGAACTCTTGGGTACGAAGGAGTCTGGCACGGCGAGCGGTCCTGGAATGGCGTGGCTATCCTCGCGCGAAACTGCGCGCCGGTGCTGACCCGCGCAAGTTTGCCGGGAGATCCGAGAGACCACCAAGCCCGCTACATTGAAGCGGCCGTTCAGGGAGTCCTGATCACTTCCATCTATTTGCCCAATGGTAATCCGCAGCCCGGACCGAAATTCGATTACAAGTTGGCTTGGTTTCAGCGCCTAATTGGCCATGCCGCCGACCTCATGGCGAGCGGTGCTCCCGTGGTGCTGGCGGGCGACTACAACGTCGTGCCGACGCCGCAGGACATATATCCAACGCGATCGTTGGATGACAATGCGTTGATCCAACCCGAAAGCCGGCAGGCCTTTGCGCGTTTGCTGGCGCAAGGTTGGACTGACGCGATGCGAAAGCTACATCCGGAGGGGCCGCTCTGGACATTCTGGGACTACAAATTTGAACGGTGGCCGAAGGATAAAGGCATGCGCCTCGATCACTTTCTGCTCTCACCGAATTTGTTGGACCGGCTGGTGGACGGTGGTGTAGACCGATGGGCGCGTGGGCGGGAAAACGCCAGCGACCACGCGCCGACATGGATCAATCTCGATCTGTAAACCTCGGCGGTTCCATCCGCTTTCAAATCATGCGGCAGTTTCTGCCGGCTCTCCAATTGGAGATTCCTCGGTGTCGCGAATCGCTACGTGGGTCTTCGCGACCAGCATATAAATGGACGGCACCACAAACAGAGTGAACGCTGTGCCAATGATCATGCCGCTGACTAGCATGATGCCAATACTGTTGCGCGCACCAGCACCCGGACCTTTTGCAAGAACAAGGGGGAAGTGACCGCACACGGTGGCGGCGGTGGTCATGAGAATGGGGCGCAATCGCGTGCTTGCGGCGTTGGTGATGGCCGCGAGCTTGCTGAGGCCAGTCTCCTGCAAGTGATTTGCAAACTCCACAATCAAGATTCCGTTCTTTGCGATGAGGCCGACAAGAGTAATCAGGCCGACCTCGCTATAGATGTTCAGAGTCGTGAAGTTCAGGAACGAAAACATCAGAGCTCCTGAGATTGCCAACGGCACCGAACCAGCCAGAACGATAAATGGATCGCGGAAGCTCTCGAATTGTGCGGCTAGCACGAGATAGATCAAGATCGCCGAGAGCAAGAATGTACCAAGGAACTTGCTACCCTCGACGCGAAGCTGCCGGGACTCTCCTGCGTAGTCGACGGTAAACCCTTGTGGCAGAATTTGCTTGGCTTGGTCCTCCAAAAACGTCAGCGCCTTGTCGAGCGGAACGGGCGGTGGAATGACGCCTTGAATCCGAACCGCATTCAGCTGTTGAAATTTGTTCAGCGATCGCGGCTCGGTCGTGGTCCGCAGCGTGGCGAAGGTCGAGAGGGGGACGAGCTTGTCGGCGGAGCCTTTGACGTAAATCTGCGAGAGCTGGTCTGGAGTTAGTCGCTCGACGCGCTTCACCTGAGGAATGACCTTATAGCTCCGTCCTTGAATGCTGAAACGGTTGACATAGTTTCCACCCAACATGGTGGAAAGATCTTGTCCGGCTTGGCTTAGATCTACACCTTGGGAGCGTAGCTTGTCGCGATCGAAGACAACTTCGGTCTGTGGCTGATCGAACTTGACGTCCGTGTCGGCGAAGATGAACAGGCCACTCGCCATCGCCTTCTGTACAAGCTGCTCGGCGAGGCGGCTAACCTGCTCGGGCTCCGCAGCTGACACAATAGCGAAATCGACCGGGAAGTTACCGCCTCCGGGAAGCGGCGGCGGCGTTAGCGGAATCACGCGGACACCGGCGATCTTGGACAGCTTGGCGCTTGACTCCACAAGCAGCTGTTGCGCGGTCTTGGTTCGTTCGCTCCAAGGCTTGGTGACCATGCCTCCAAATCCACCACTCGGATTCGTAATCTGGAAGATGCTCCCAGTCTCAGGAAACGAGTGATAGACGTCATAGACTTGCTGGGTAAACAGGTTCGTCTGGTCGAGGGTGGAGTTGGCGGAGGACTGAATCACACCGAACACAACACCCTGGTCCTCCGCGGGCGCGAGTTCTCGCTGGGAGAACATGTAAAACGGAATCATCAGCACCGCAACGATGACCCATATGGTGAGCACAACGGGTCGATAGTGCAGTGTTCCCTCTAGCAAGCGCGTATACAGATTGCGAACCTTGTCGAAGTTACGGTTGACGATGCCGGGAAAGCCGCGCTCCGTATCACCGGCACGCAAAAGCTTCGAGCCCATCATCGGCGACAAGGTCAGTGCCACGACACCAGACACAACTACAGCGCCTGCCAGAGTAAACGCAAATTCGCGGAACAACGCTCCGGCTAGCCCGCCTTGAATTCCGATGGGGGCATAGACCGCCGCCAGCGTAATCGTCATCGCGATGATGGGACCGACGAGTTCGCGGGCGGCATCCCTCGCGGCCCGAAACGGAGACTTGCCCATTTGCAAATGCCGCTCGACGTTCTCCACCATGACAATCGCATCGTCGACCACCAGTCCGACCGATAGCACAATGGCGAGCAGGGTCAAAAGGTTAATGGTGAAGCCAGCCAACAGCATGAGGAAAACCGCCCCGACGAGCGAAATCGGAATGGCGATAACGGGAATCAGGACCGAGCGGAACGAACCGAGAAAAAGGAAAATGACGACAACCACGATCAGCAACGTCTCGGTGAGGGTGTGCAGCACTTCATTGATCGCGTCCTGAATGTATTCCGTTGAATCGTAGGGGACACCCAGTTTCATGCCGGTGGGCAACTCCGCCTGGATCGCTGGCAGGGCCGCGCGAACGTTACGGATCACTTCCAGAGAATTCGCCGTGGGCAGAACCCAGATGCCCATGAACGTGGCGGTCTCGCCGTTAAAGCGCACATCCTGATCGTAGTTTTCAGCACCGAGGACTACATCGGCAATCTCACCCAACCGGACAACGACTCCCTTATCCTGCTTGACGACCAGTTGTTTAAACTCGTCGGGCGAGCGCAGATCCGTGTTCGCGATGAGGTTCACGGAGACCATCGAACCCTTGGTGCTCCCGAGTGCCGAGAGGTAGTTGTTCTTCGCTAGGGCGTCACGCACATCGGAAGGGGAGACGCCGCGTGCGGCCATCTCCTGCGGTTTCAGCCACAGGCGCATGGCGAACGTTCGGTCGCCGAGAATATCGGCGCGCTGCACACCACTAATCGCGCTCAGCTTCGGTTGCACTACGCGAGTTAAGTAGTCGGTGATTTGATTCTGATCGAGATCGGCGGAAGAAAAACCGAGATAAACGGCAGCGAACTGGTTGTCGGCGGTTTCCAGATCGATGACAGGGATCTGCGCATCCGGAGGAAGGTCGTTGCGGACCTGCGCCACCTTTGCCTGGATCTGCGTCAGGGCCGCGGTAGTGTCGTAGTTGATTTTGAGGTGAACCTGGATCGTGCTCAGCCCCTGAGCGCTGGTCGACTCCATGTAATCGATGCCGTCCGCGCTGGCAATCACGCGCTCAATCGGCGTCGTCACGAATCCTCGAACCAAGTCGGCATTCGCTCCGACGTAAACCGTAGTCACCTGAATCACAGCGATATCGCTGCGAGGATATTGGCGCACACTTAAAGAGCGGATCGCCTGCAGTCCGGCGATGAGGATCACCAGGTTGACCACCATCGCCAGCACGGGACGCTTAACAAATAAATCGGTGAACTTCATGCACAACTCCTCAGGGTCTTGGCGTGGTCTAGCTGTCCTCAGGCTTGGGGCTCGCACTATTTTGCGGCTTGACGGTATTGTTGACCTGAACTGGGGCGCCATTGCGAAGCCGGAACACACCAGCGCTCACAACTTCGTCGCCCGGATTGAGGCCGGAAATTACCGCGACCTGATCGCCGCGAGAGCCTTCGATCTTCACAACCTGCTGGCGCACGCCGCGAAACGTGTTTCCCTTTGCATCTTTCATCTCAGAGACAACAAATACGGAATCGCCATAAGGCGCGTAGTTAATTGCAGAAGCCGGCAACGGCACAACCGTCCGAGGCTGGCCAATCGGCAATTCCACTTGCACGAACATGCCGGGCCGCAACTTATTTCCTTTGTTGGTGAGGAGGGCCTGCACCTGAATGTTTCGAGTCTGTTCATTGATGAGAGAGTCGAGGGCGTTAATCCTGCCGCTGAATTGCATCCCAGGCAAATCGCCATTGGTTACGCGTATCAGACGACCGGCCGCCATGTGGGCCGTCTCTTGCTGAGGCACTCCAAAGTTCACATAGATGGGATCGAGCGATTCCAGTGAAACAATTGCCTGACCCGCGGCGAGATATTGGCCGAGGCTGACTTGACGAATTCCTAAAACGCCAGTGAACGGAGCGCGAATTGTCTTGCGAGCGATCGCCGCCCGCGTGTCACCCACTTGGGCGTCGGTCGTCTTCTGTTGCGCGGTGGCCGTATCGTATTCCGACCGGGAAATGACTCCCTGCTTTTCGAGTTGCTGGGCACGCTCATAGTTGATGTGGGCGAGATCACGTTGAGCCTCCATATTGGAGAGCTGCGCTCGCTCCTGGCGAGTGTCGAGTTCGACCAGGACGTCTCCTTCATGGACCCACTGACCGGATTCGAAATGAATTTTGTCGATGGTTCCGGGCAAATCGGCACTCACGGTTACGCCCTGGATCGCGGCCACCGTACCGATCACGGTTAACGTCGCGGGCCATGTCTCCCGCTGAGCAACCACAGTTGTGACCGCCGTGGGCGGCATCTTGAAGGATGCGCCTTGGGCGATGGCAGCTTCTACCTGCCGAAACTTCACAAACCCGAGTCCGCCTAAAATAGCGGCGATCACCACCAATGTAAGGATCAACCTTTTCGCCATAGACGCTCCAAACTTTTTGGACAAAACAATGAGTGATTGTGCGGACAACAGGGGCCGCAGTGGCAATTTCCAACCTTAGATTTCATCCCGCGGAAAAAAGATTCAAGGATTGGATTCGTTCCGGAAACGAAAAACTGCATCCACCGGATCGGTATGCCGCCGATGTTTTGTGGGCCGAGATTAGTGCCGGTCGGGTAGGACCTGGCGAGGATCGGTTGCTTGATCCCACAAGATTACGAGAAACTCACTAGGTCACGCTGACTTCGGTATAGATCCCGTAAACCTGCTTTAACGCCTCGCAGATTTCACCGACCGTTGCGTAGGCGCGAACCGCATCGATAATGTAGGGCATCGTGTTGACGTCGGAAATCTTTCCGTCGGTGCCCGCAGTGGGTTCTTGGGCGGCGGCCCGTTTGAGAGCGTCGAGGCAGCGCGTCACTTCGTCGTTCGAGCGACGGGCGCGGAGAGCATTCAGCTTTTTCTCTCGCGCGCGGCCCACGGATTCATCGATGTACAAGATGTGCGGCGATTCTTCTTCGATTACGAAATCGTTCACGCCCACCGTAATTTTTTCGTTGGCCTCGACTGCGCGCTGGTATTGGTAGCTGGCTTCGGCAATTTCTTTCTGCGGATAGCCGCGCTCGATGGCTTTCACCATGCCGCCCATCTGATCGAGTTTCTCGAAGTATTCGAAAGCGCCGTTCTCCATGTCGAGGGTTTGTTTCTCGACAAAGTAGCTGCCGCCAAGTGGATCGACCGTTTGGGCGACGCCCGACTCAAACGCAATGATTTGCTGCGTGCGTAGAGCGATGCGCGCGGCCTCGGCAGTCGGCAGGGCGAGTGCTTCGTCGTAGGCATCGGTATGCAATGATTGCGTGCCGCCGAGCACGGCTGCGAGAGCCTGGAGTGCGACTCGGGCGATGTTGTTCATCGGTTGCTGCGCAGGTAGAGAGACTCCGGCGGTTTGAGTATGGAAGCGCATCAGGCGGGTGCGATCGTTCTTCGCGCCGAAGCGCTCTATCATCAGGCGATACCAGATCTTACGGGCGGCGCGGTATTTGGCAATCTCTTCGAAGAAATCATTGTGCGCGTTGAAGAAAAAACTGAGGCGCGGCCCGAAATCATCAACGTCGAGGCCGCGGCGCCGCGCCCACTCGACGTATTCGACGCCGTCGTAAATCGTGAAGGCGAGTTCCTGGAGAGCGGTGGATCCGGCCTCGCGTATGTGGTAGCCACTGATCGAAATCGTGTTGAAGCGCGGGGTGAACTTCGCGCCAAACTCGAAGGTATCGATGACGAGACGCATCGACGGCGCTGGAGGGTAGATGTATTCCTTCTGCGCAATGTATTCCTTGAGAATGTCGTTTTGAATGGTGCCAGAAATCTTCGTCCAGTCCGCACCCTGTTTTTCCGCGACCACGAGATACATCGCCCAGAGCACGCTGGCTGGCGAATTGATCGTCATGGAGGTGGTGATTTTGTCGAGGGGGATGCCATCGAAGAGGATCTCCATGTCTTCGAGCGAGTCGACGGCGACGCCGCATTTGCCGACCTCGCCTTCGCTGGCGGGATGATCGGAGTCGTACCCCATCAGAGTGGGCAGGTCGAAGGCAACCGAGAGGCCTCCTCCACCGTGCTCGAGAAGATATTTGTAGCGCTGGTTGGTTTCTTCGGGAGATGCAAAGCCCGAGAACATGCGCATCGTCCACAACTTGCCGCGGTAGCCGGTGGCGTGAATGCCGCGCGTATAGGGCGGTTCGCCGGGATAGCCGAGATATTTATCGTAGTTCCAATCGGCAGGGAGATCGGCCTGCGTGTAGAGGCGGCGGATGGGGGCGTTGGAGATGGTGCTGAAGCGCGCGTGGCCGTGTTCGTCGAGATTCGTGCCGGTGGCGGCGCCAATCGGGTTCTCTGGAGACTTTTCGAGAGCGGGAGCCAGCGTGGTCTCGGCCCAATCCTTTTCGGAGGCGGCGGGATGCCGGCCGTCGAAGACGTCGGAAATCGGGCCTTCGGCTATGGCTTCACTGGGCTGGCTGGGCAGATTGGTCTTCGTTCCTGACTTCGACTTCTTTTCAGACATTGATTATCCCCACTGATTTTGATGATAGAGGAGGAGGACGAAGCGGCAAAACGCGGGAACCGACCGAGCGGTTGGGGAACGTTGAAATCAAAAGCTTGGCACGAACGTAGCTCTGCCACGAGAGAAACCGTGCTTGACTCTACTTTTCCGGCACACCTATGCTGGACCTTCTTCGAGTGGAGGAATTCTGAGAGCATTCCGGCGGTTGTTGCAGCGCACTCCTTTATACGGCGCGTACAAAACGCTCGGCCAATATCCCGATTATTGGTATTGGATCTTGCGCGGGCGGCCGCAACGGTCTCCGCATCTATTGAAGCAGAAAGTGGTGCACGAATATGGCGAGAAGTACGGGCTGACCACTCTAGTCGAGACGGGCACCTATTACGGCGAAATGGTCGCCGCGATGAAAAAACGCTTCGCGCAGATTTACTCGATTGAGTTTGTTCCCGAGTTGGCGGCGCGCGCAACGCACAAGTTTGCGAGCGCGAAACATGTGCGGATTTTCTGTGGCGATAGCCGGCTTGTCATGCCAGAAGTGCTGGTGCTGTTGCGCGGTCCGGCGCTGTTCTGGCTCGACGCGGGTTATTACGGTTGGGTGGGAATTCGCACGAATGAGGAGCGGCTGTCGGCTGAATTGGAGATGATTCTGAGTCATCCTTACCCGCATGTGATTTTGCTGGATGATGCTCGCGGGCTGACTGGGCGTGACCGAATTCCTTCGGTGGAAGATGTGAAGAATTATGTGGAGACGAAGTTTCCACAGCGTTCGGTGGAAGTGAAATACGACATTATACGGATCACATTGCGAAAGTAGCGATGGTTGCCGATGTGTGCCCACGCTTGCATTTGCAGATACGGGCCGCCCAAGCACGGCCGTACTGCAAAGCGGTTTGATTAGAGTACGTCGCGGACGGTTTTATTGATAATCACAATCGAGTTGTTCGTTGATTCCCCGACTGCGTAACTGAAGCTCACGGATTGATTCGGAAGCGTCAACTGCTCCGACGCCAACACGGTGGTATCTCCCATGGCGTAGACCTTCACAAGATATGTGCCGGACGCAATGCTAATGACCTGCTGGCTATCAGGATTGGCGGTCAGAGTGAATGTCTTGGGATGCTGGACGTCTAACTGGGTGAGGGTCGCTTGCAGCGAGGGAGCATCAGCGGCCTGCGCGAATACAAATCGCGCGTTCCCCGCAGCTACCGGCGACAAGTTGTCGCTGAACTGGAGCAGGGTCGGCTCGCCCCCGGTGGTTGTGAGCGCGGCGGAGATGCTTGTACCCGAAGTCAGAGTCACGGATGCGTCGACGAGGGGAGGATTGGTGCAGCCTGCGAGGGTGTTCGACGGACTGATTTGCACGTCATACGTTCCTGCGGGAAAACTGAGTGGAGCGCTAATGGTGTCGAAGGCGAGGTTCCGAACGACACACGATTTTCCGTTTACGAGAACGTCGACGGGAAAATTGGGGTTGAGATTCTCGGCGAGATCGCGGCCGGGGAGGCCATGCACAATATAGAGTGAAGCATCCTCGGCGGCGAAGCTGTAGGCTCCGAGAAGCAGACAGAGAGCGGCGAGTTGCATAACGACACGTGTGCGAAGTTTCATAAGTCTCCTCAAAGGTGTTGAAGGTTGCGGCGCTGGTTTGGGGGATGAACCGCACACACAGGGAGAAGACTGCGTCAGAACGGCCCAGTATTCGCCGGCTGAGATCTTAACCGGGAAGCGGTGTCGCTTCGTTGGAATCAAACCCAGGGAGTGATCGGAAGTTCTTCGGATCAAAAAAAAAGAATCGCGGGCGATTTTCGTCGATCGCGACTGGGCTGTTCTCTGGGCTATTTCTTTCGCGACAATTCCCACGCCTTCGCGTATTTCCACGAGACGTAGACCGCGTGATAGAGGTGGAGCAAGAGGCCTTCGCGTCCATCGAGAAAGCCGCGTCGGAAAATGTAGTTGTAGGTGAAGGTCGCCCACGGGCGGACGACGATGTTGAAGAGGCTGAAGCCTCGAGGAACCTTGGCGCCGGCCTTCTCCGCGCCTAGAGAGGAGTAGCGGTTCATGTGGTCGATGTAGTCGGAGAGGGTCGGGTAGGAGTGATGGATGAGGGCGCCGGATTTGAGTATCGCGGTGTAGCCATCCACCTTTACAGTCTCGTGCACGGCCCGGCCTTCGAATCGACCGTATCCCCGGCGGAACAGACGCAGCTTCGGGTCCGGCCAGAATCCCCCGTGTTTTATCCAGCGACCTAGGAAGAAATTCTTGCGCGGAATACGGTAACCGCTGAGCCCAAGGGAAGTGTCTTCCGCATTTTTCGTGGGATCGAGTTTGTTTGCCTCCTCATAGGCCATTACGGTTTCGATCGTGTCGAGAGAATCTCCTCCTTGGGCGCGAGCTAGGTTCTCGACTTCTCTTTCCGTAGTACCTCGGGGGAGAGTGATAAGGCGATGAATTGCGATGGCAGTTCCCGATTCTACTTCCTCATCCGCATCCAGACTTAAGATCCAATCGCCTTCTGCCTTGTCGATCGCGGAATTCTTTTGGGAGGCGAAGCCTTTCCATTCTTCAATGAAAATTTTTGCGCCGTAGGATTTTGCGATCTCAATGGTCCGGTCGGTTGAGCCGGAATCGACTACGATGATTTCGCCTTGGCCATCGGCGACCAGGGGTTGGACGCTGGCCAGGGTGCGACCAATGTTGGCCTCTTCGTTATGCGTGATGATGACTACGGAGAGGATCATGGGGAATTCCTACCGGTGCCGAGGGAGAGCCCGCCGAGCTTCGCTCGGCCCGGACAGGCAGGAATGCCCGTCCCCACACGAACTGTCACGATCTTCGCGATGATCTTCTCGACAATTAGCGATGGCATCACGCTGAGAGGATACGCGAGATGCAGGCTGGCGCAAAGAAAAACGCCGGGGCGGGCACCCGGCGTTTCAGGTCGTCGAATTGCGGTTCGGCGCTACTGTTGTGGTTGAGCCGGAGAATTTGCCGGTTCACTTGCTGGAACCTGCTGGTCGGCCGGGCGCGGTGCGACATGAGGCACATTCGGGGCCCGCGTGACCTGACCGCGTTCGGCGTCCGAAATCAAAATGCCAGCGTGATCGAGAAGAAGCCCGATGGCACGGTCGAGTTCAACTTCGGCTTTTTCGTAGAGCGCTTTGGCCGAAACCAGTGTGACTTCTGCCTGCGTCATGGCTGCCTGATTTTGCAGGACAAGGGTTGAAGTCGAGGCGCCGAGAGCATACTTCTTTTGCTCGGCGTCGAGCGAGCGGCGCGCATAATCCACAGCTGCTTGCGCGGAGTCAACGCTAGCACGGTTCTGCTGCACTCCAAATTGCGCGTTGCGCACTTCGATGCGAATTTGGTTTTCGATCTGCTGCGTGCGCAATTGCGCCTGCCGGTATTCAAATTCAGAACGGACCTGCACGGACTGCGCGGCACGGTTGCGAAGTGGGATGTTGATATTGATGCCTGCTCCCTTGTCCGGCGCTGTGGAATTGACGAGCTGGTTTAGGGTGCCCCCGTAACCAACCGAGTTGACCGCGGTTGGCGCGCAAAAGCCAGGCACAGAGTTAGGGTTACTGCAGAGGTTCGTAGGATTCTGCGAACCTCCGAGACCTGCGCCGCCGTAGTAGGCAAAAACATCGACGGTCGGCAGCAATGCGCTCCGAATTGCTTTATTACTGATCTCCGTGTTGGTCAGGTTGATACGCTGCTCCGCAAGCTCCGGACGATGAGCCAGCGCGTCATTCACCAGATCTTGGGTAGGGATGACTGGTTCTTGTGCCAATAACTCCATGGTCGAGGTAGGAATCACATCAGCGTCCGCTAACACGGGATCAACGAGGGTCCGGCTCAACGCATTCTTCATTAATAACTGTTGCAGTTGAAGGTTCGTGAGCGCGACGGTGAGTGTTTGCTGATCGCTGGCCACTGTGCTCTGAGCGCGAACCACTTCGATCGGAGCCAGTGTGCCGATATCCACCTGCTTTTGCGTGTCTGACAGGGTTCGCTGCGCGAAGGCAAGTTGCTCTTTCTGCACTCTTACGTTCTCGTAGGCGTAAACCAAGTCCCAATACATGTTTTCGATCTGATCGACCGTCGTGGTGATTTGGAGACGGAAGGCTACGTCGGAGATTTCGCGATCATTCTTGGCAATCTGGATGTATCGATTGTTGGCCGCGAATCCGAAGCCTTGCAACAGATGCTGCGTGAGCTTGAAGTTAAAACTGGAGTTAAGTTGCGGACTAAGCGGCTGGAAAGGCGCGTCCGCAATCGATTGCCGTTGATTGTTAAACCCGATCGACATATTCGTGCCCCACTGGAATCCCTGGTTGTAAGCGAAATTGCCAGTAGTTGTGTTCACGGGAGACGCCGGACTGAAAGTGCTGGACGGCAGAATGCTGTTGTGGTCGATTTGTAACGTGCCCGTGATCACCGGATCAAAGCTGTTAATAAGAGGCCCGCTGCCCAAAGTCGACTGCACCAGACCGCTGGATCCGGTGCCGGCGCCGCCCGCACCAACCGAGGTTCCTCCTTGCCCGGAACCAACCTGAGTCCCAAGCCCTCCAACGCCACCGCCCGGTGTATTTTGCACGACGCCGTTGTTGACACCCAGGATCGTGTTGGCGCCCGATTTGGCGCGCCACACGTCGGTGTCGGCGATATTGAGGTTGTAACGCGCAATCGCGATATCAAGGTTATTTTCGAGCGCGAGCGCAACCGCGTCGTTCATCGAGATGTAAAGTTTGCCATTTTGGAGGAGTTGATCGATCCGCGGGGTGTTGGCGAGGTTCGGCGGTTCGACGTAGCGTGGCTTGTAGGGTCCAACGGGATTCGGAAAATGCGATTCCGGGCGCGCATATTCCTGCACGTCGAAGGGCTGCGACTTGGATGGTGTAGCTTGCGTAGCCTGCATTTGCGCCGAGGGCGCGCTGGGCACGGGCGCGGCATCCTGGGCCGAGGCGGCGGGAATGAGACTTCCAGCCAACAGAGAAAAGGCTAACAAAGAGGTGGCAGCCCGCTCAAACGCACTTAACAGGGTAGAACGTTGCATTCGCATCATCTCCATTGATACACAAATGAGGCACAGATCCAGTGGCGCTCTAAAAAATCGACAACCCAAGCTCGGATCGATCAAGAGACCCAGGCGATCAAACTCGAGGGAACGGGCGCAGAGGCCCCTAATTTCCTGTTCACTTGCTAATACGCAGAACCACGGACAAGAGTTCCTTGCATTCTCGACGCAGCACTTTCCTGGCGTTGCTGGGAAAGCCAATCTTTCCGCAAATTGCCGGATGGAAGATCAGCGTTAAATGGCCGTAATTAAAAATTGATCGTAAGTAAAATAGTATATCTGACGAGTTGCAAGCCTCCGTAGGAGCTCTGCTGAAATCCCGTAAGCGTTTACGATGAGTCTGAGGCCGGTTAGGACTCGAAAAAGAACGTGCGCAATCTAAAAACGATCCTTTCTTATGACGGCGCCGACTTCGCTGGCTGGCAGGTGCAGCCGGGTCGGAGCACAGTGCAGGCTGCTCTGGCATCAGCCATTGGACGTTTGACGGGAGAAAATGTACTGCCGCAAGGTTCGGGTCGGACCGATGCCGGAGTCCACGCACTGGCCCAAGTTGCGACGTTTACGACGGCATCTTCGATTCCCATCGAAAACTGGCTAAAAGCGCTGAATGACATTTTGCCGGCTGCGATTCGCGTGCTCGAAGTGACCGAGGCTGAGCCCGATTTCCACGCCCGCAGATCCGCGCGGGCCAAGACGTATCGCTACCGCATGCATCGCGGAGCAGTGTGCCCGCCGTTTCTGGTGCGCTACGTATGGCACTACCCCTATCCGCTGAACGAATCGGCAATGATTGCGGCTGCGGACTTGGTGGTGGGCGAACACGATTTCACATCTTTCGCGGCGGTCGATCCGGAGAGAGTGGAACGGATGGCGGCGGAGGAGAATCGCGTTCTTACGGAGAAGGTGGATGCGGATTATCCACCAGCGGGGAATGTTCCTGCGGCTGCGGTCGCGACCTCCAACGTGAGAACGATTTTCTCCTCGCACTGGGAACACCGGGAAGAAGAACTGGTGTATACGGTTCGGGCCAACGGCTTTCTTCATCACATGGTGCGCAATCTGGTCGGGACGTTTCTGCTGGTCGGCAAAGGAACCGTGAGCCCGGAGGACTTGCGCCACATTCTCAAGGCACGCAAGCGGGCGGCTGCGGGGCCGACGGCTCCCGCAACGGGGCTGTATCTGGTCGCCGTCGAGTACTAGTGTTGGTGCCGATACGGCCGTCAATCAAAACGGCGGGGCTTTGCAAAAAGCGGCCGGCGGTTTCCGCGGCACGCGAAATAGTAGCCTGTTACGGAGAACGAAGCCTCTGGCGCGCCTGTTCGCTCCCGCGTACACTTCTTCGCAGATGACCGCTAACGTCGAATTTGCGGTGTCGCGCATCGCCTCGGTCAATCCCGCCACGGGAGAGGTCTTGGGCGAACTGGATAGTGCGGGGCCGGTTGAAGTGGGTGCTGCCGTAGCCCGCGCCCGCGCCGCACAGCCCGGCTGGCATGCCAGTGGCATCCGCACGCGCGTCGAAGTGCTGCGGCGCTTCCAGCAAATGCTGCTCGCGCGCAAAACCGACATCGCCCGCCGAATCACCGTGGAAGCTGGCAAGCCGGTGGTCGAAGCCTTGCTAACCGAAGTTCTGGTCGTGCTCGACGCGGCGCGGTTCCTCATCGACAACGCGTTTGCCATGCTGCGCGACGAAAAGTTGCCCCACGGCAACCTGGTGATGAAGACCAAGTCCGGCCTGGTTTTGCGCGAGCCGTACGGCTTAGTCGGAATCATCTCGCCGTGGAATTATCCTTTTTCGATTCCGGCCACCGAGGCGATGGCGGCCCTCGTCGCGGGCAATGCCGTACTGCTCAAGCCCTCCGAATTGACTCCGCTAATCGCATTGGAACTGCAATCGTTGCTGCGCGAATCGGGAGTGCCCAACGATATTTTTCAGATACTTCCAGGCGAAGGTGAAACGGGCACCGCGCTCGTGAAAAGTGAAATTGACAAACTCGTCTTCACTGGAAGCGTTTCTACCGGGCGCCGAATCGCGCAAATTGCCGCCGAAAGACTGCTTCCCGTGGTGTTGGAACTCGGCGGCAAGGACGCTATGGTCGTCCTCGAAGACGCCGATATCGATGTCGCCTCGAGCGGCGCGGTTTGGGGCGCCTTCGTCAATGCCGGGCAAACCTGCCTCTCGGTTGAGCGTTGCTACGTGGATCAGCGTCTGTATCCGGCGTTTCTGGATGCCTGCAGTGAAAAGGCGCGCAAGTTGCACGTTGGGAACGGCATGGACGCTAATACTGAAATCGGCCCAATGATCCACGAGCGCCAGGTGCGCGTGGTCGAGGCACAATTGGAGGACGCGAAACGACGCGGGGCGCGGCTGCTAACGGGAGGTTCTCGAGTGCGCGATTTGGGTGCCAATTTTTTCGCGCCGACGGTGCTGGCTGATGTGGATCAGAGCATGCGCGTGATGCGGGAAGAAACGTTTGGGCCGATTTTGCCGATTGCTCCCTTTGAGAGCGAGAACGAGGCGCTGCGCCTGGCGAACGATTCCGACTATGGACTCGCTGCCAGCGTCTGGACCAGAGATCGCGCGCGCGGCGAGCGCATGGCACGACAGATTCACGCTGGCACGGTTATGGTGAATGACACGATATCTTGCTTCAGCATCAGCGAAGCTCCGCACGGTGGCTTCAAATCGAGCGGGTTGGGCCGCACCCACGGCCGGTGGGGACTGGAAGAAATGGTGCGGGTGAAATATGTCGACAACGATCGCCTTCCGCGCTTGAAAAAACTTTGGTGGTTCGGCTACGAAGCTGGATTTGCCAGCGAAATGGAAGGCTTTCTCGACCTGCTCTATACGCGTCCGCTCCGCGACAGACTGAAAGCCTCAGCCCGCGCCGTAGGCGCGCTATGGCGAAGGAAACTATAAAACGATGCCCGGTGCTCCGTAGCAAGTCGCGGCCGAAAGATTTTCTGAGAGTGGAAACCGCGACCGAGAAGGGAGAATTTTTCGATGAGCGAATCCCGCGCGCTTCTTCGTCACGCCGTAGCCACCCTGGCTTATCGCGGAGGGAAATCCATTCGCGACACCGGGCCGGCCTTCGCCGATTATGGTTTGCCTGAAACCTCGCGCACGCCGGCGAAGATTCTCGCGCACGTCGGTGATCTCATGGATTGGGCCTTGGCCATGTCAGAAGGCCGGCGGGAATGGAAAGACTCTTTGCCTCTACCGTGGGATCAGGAGGGCGAACGTTTTTTCGCCTCCTTGAAAAAATTCGACGACTATCTGGCATCCGACAAACCGCTGCAGGTGCCTGCCGAAAAATTATTCCAGGGGCCGATCGCGGACGCCCTTACCCACGTCGGGCAGATCGCCATGCTTCGCCGGATGGCGGGTGTTCCCATGAAGAGCGAGAACTACTTCGTAGCTGAAATCACCGTGGGACGCGTCGGCGCGGATCAAGCAGTTCCCCACAAGCAATTTTGATTGGAAAGTCGAACAGGTTAGTACTCGAACCTCATCGCTTCCATCGTCTCTACCTTCCATTCCATGTCGTGGCCCGTTAGACAAGAGATTTTCGGATTCAATTTCAATGCGAGTTTTACCACCGCATCAGGCGTGGCGTTCGCCAGGTACCAGGTGTAGACCGCCGAGCGCCCTCGGCAGCTCGCCTGTCCACATTCGCCCGCAATTTGCCAAAGCGCCGCCGGGGTTTCGATCTTATCGTGCGGCTGAATTGCTTCGGCTACAATTGCGTGGGACGAACACTCCGACGTCTGCTGTCGCGCGGCACACAGAAAGGAGATTGGCCACAAGCCGGACGGGCGATACTCCGTGCCTTCGTAAGAACCGAGTGGGCTTACACGAGGCACGGTGATGGACCAATCACAGAGCGGACATTTAAAGATGAAGACGGAACGATGTTCAGTCATGGCGGGGGTCCACAGCCCTCTCCGAGGCCGGAAGAAAATCCCGCCGCGAAGGTTTGCAACGCGACGCGCAGACGCGTAACGTCTTTCTGTTCGCCTAAACCTTCTCCCGAGAACTCGCATCCGTAGCGGTACCCCTTCCGATTGCGCACGGTGCTTGCAACCCGAATCGGTTCGCTGTCGGGGGGGGTAAATTCGATTTCGACCTCCTCTCCCACATTTAGCTCCATTCCCACCATTACTCGCATTCCACATTCGCTGATCTCGGTGCCCCTGCCATCCCGCAACAATGTCGCGTCCTTGGTATGCTGGATCACCCGCAGCGGTACGTCGAGTTGATAGCGGATTGACCGGCGTCTGCTCGGGAACGCGGGATGCACGTCGGGTAAGGAGTCCTTAATTTGCACTATCTCATGATGCAGCAGTTGGCATTTTGACGATGAGCAAAATTGAACAGTCCCAAGGACGCATCGCAAGGTTTGAAGGCATCCGTAGCGTCGTTCTTTGGTTGAGCCCGTCCGGTGACTGCGCCCATCGGTGAAACCTGCTCCGCTTGGTCGGAGCCCCTCGCCTGAGTAAAATGAGATCAGCGCGTTCAAGCGAGCCGCGCAGGAGAAAGAATGGCTTTGAGTGACACAGCAATCCCTCTCGAGAATACAGCTCCACAACTTCCAAATCACAAAGTAAAAGTGAAGAAGACGGGCCAGCGTGCCTGCAACGAGAAAAATGAAAAGGGAAAATTCTGCGGCGGCCACCTGAAACGCTGGTTTTACTCTACCGATGTACTGGAGCAGGAGTGCGGCTGCGCGGAGAAAGCATGGGGGCCAAGCGCCGAAGTTTATCGCTGCGAAAATTGTCAGATGCTCTATCTGCCGTCTCCCGACGAACCGCGCGGCCTAAACGTCGCCGGTAAAGGCCAGCTGTCAGTCTTTGGCCTGACCGTTCCTCCGAAGGAAGAGAAAAAGTCGTGATAAAGTCTTCGCTTCAGTTGGCAGATCGCAGCCGAGATCACTCGATTTTGGTGAGACCTGAAGCATAAAATCTGGGCATAAGATCCGACACCGCTTTCCCTGTGAACGTCTCTGAACTCATCTACGATTGGAACCAGCTCTACCCTAAGTCGCTCCGTCCGCCGGGCCCCGTTCGCTTGACGGATGAAACCCTGCGGGATGGCCTGCAATCGCCCTCGGTGCGCGATCCGTCGATCGAGCAAAAGATAGAAATCCTCCATTTGATGGAAGCTCTAGGCATCAACACGCTTGATCTCGGTCTTCCGGGAGCTGGCCCTCGGGCGGTGGAACATGTTACGGCGCTCGCGCGGGAAATCGTCGCGCACAAAATGAAGATCACGGCCTATTGCGCCGCCCGGACGCACGAAAACGATATTCGCCCCATTGCCAAAATCGTACAGAAGACCGGACTGCCTATCGAAGTCGCAGCGTTCCTCGGCACGAGCCCGATCCGCCGCTACACCGAAGACTGGGACGGCGACTTTCTCCTTCAAACCACCGAAAAGGCCGTCAAATACGCCGTATCGCTCGGCCTTGAAGTCATGTACGTCACCGAAGACACTACGCGCTGCGATCCAGAAACTGTGAAGCAGCTCAACTCGGCCGCCATTCATTCGGGCGCCCATGCCATCGTTCTCTGCGACACCGCTGGACACGCCACGCCCATGGGCACAGTCGCACTCGTTAAGTTTGTGCTGGAAGAAGTCGTGAAACCGACTGGCCAAAAGATTCGCGTAGACTGGCACGGCCACTGCGATCGCGGATTGGCCATCGCCAATTCCATGGCAGCCTTGGTCGCCGGAGCCGACTGCGTCCACGCCACGGCGCTTGGCATTGGCGAGCGCGTTGGCAACACGCAGATGGATCAGATGTTGGTCAATCTGAAATTGATGGGCATCGCGCCATGGGACCAGCAAGACCTGACCAAGCTCAAGCAATACTGCGAAGCCGTCTCGGAAGCCACAGGCATTCCAATTCCGGCGAACTATCCCGTCGTGGGAGAAGACGCATTTCGCACCGCGACTGGAGTGCACGCCGCAGCGGTGATCAAAGCCTACAAGAAAAAAGATCTTGAACTTGCGAACACAGTCTACTCCGGCGTTCCCTCTCACTACTTCGGCCTCGAGCAGATCATTGACATCGGCCCGATGAGCGGAAAATCTAATGTGCTCTTCTGGCTCGAGCATCGCGGGCTATCGGTCGACGAAGAAGTCGTGGACCGCATTTACAAGCTCGCTAAGTCCAGCGACCATACTCTCGCCGAAGCAGAAATTATGGCCTGCATTCATACTCAGTTGTCCTAAACTATTTTGCTAACTTCAGGCTGAATATCATCCCTGCATTCACCTTCGACCTGCCGAAGTGTTAGTTCCAAAGCGGACGTTCTGCACTTGATCAGTCCCGCGAACGGTCCGATATAGGCAACGCACCTTCTGGTAATTCCCTATTATCGAAGTCGACCTCCAAGAGAAGGTTCCTTCGGTGTCAGAGCGCCACGGTTTCTGATTGGGCCAACTCGAAGGTCAGGTTTACGGATCGCGGGCCAACTGGGTAGGTACGATGGCGGACGCCGCTAGGTATGGTGAGCAGTTGGCCGGGATCGAGTTCGACGGTTCCGGTTTCGAATTCGATGGCAAGGCGGCCTTCAAGGACTAAAAATGTCTCGTCGGAGTTAGGGTGAAAATGCCAGTGGTAGGGCTGTGTCATGGTGGAAATTCGAACCACGTGGTCATTGACGGTGGCGATCGGATGATTGTCGTATCCGAGACCGGTGGCCGACTCTGACTTCAGCGTGATGACTTGGGGAAGTTGTCCGTTCATCTTCAATCCTCGCTTTTCGAATCTCGCTTTTCGATTGTAGGGGGTGAGGTTCGCTCTCGGTTGGTCGTGCGTCGTTCGCTTTCGCACGCTTTAGCGGGCTGGCTGAAAAGCACCAACCTGGTTGAACCGGGCCACCGGGCGCTTGATATGACGGCAATGGAAGTTCTTGGGGGTCACGCTAATCCACAATAAAGACTGGACTTAACGGTCGTGGGACGAATTGGTGTGATTGGCATGTGACATGCATTGTTAGCGGTACAGCTGTGTCCAGAACCTGAGGTGGAGATATTTATGAAGTTCAAATTGATAACCGCAATTTTAGGCATGACGATGGCGATTCCAGGCGCCGTCTTCGCGCAATATTCGGACGGCCAGATGCAGGATCAGACTGCGAAACCATCCCCTAACATTCCGATGGAAGCACCAAGCGAGCAGAACTCAATGCAGCAGGGCCAGATCGACCAGCTTCCGGTGGATCAGGGTTCGATGAATCAAGGGCCCAATGGTCAAGAGTCGATGGGCCAAGGGTCGGAAGAGACCGAGCAGGACATTCACGGTTCGAATCAGGGCTCAGCGAATCGGGGCTCAGCGAATCAAGGTTCGATGAATCAAGATCCGACGACGCCGGGACCGATGGATCCTGGGCCCAATGACGCGAATAGTAATAATGAACAGACTTACAACACGCCGGCTCCGGAAGAAAAGAATGGCGTGGCGCGGATCAGCTTGATTCACGGCGATGTCTCGACGCAGCGCGGCGATTCGAAGGATTGGTCGGCAGCGGCGTTGAACGCTCCTGTCCTCGCGGGCGATCGTGTTTCGACGGGCGACAAGGCGCGCACGGAACTCGAAATCGACTACGCGAATACATTGCGCCTGGCGGAACATACGCAGGCGAACATTACGCAACTGACGCGCTCGCAGATCCAGATTCAACTGGGACGTGGCATGGCGAACTACACCGTGTACCGCGGCAGCGATGCGGATGCGGAGATTGACACTCCTAACGTTGCGATCAAGACGGAGCGGCGCGAATCGAGTTTCCGAATTTTAGTGACGGCGGACGATCATACGGAAGTGCTGGTGCGCAAAGGCGAGGTCGAAGTGACGACTCCGCAGGGCGGCACGCGCGTGGCGCAGGGGCAGTTCATCACGATTCAAGGTGCGGGCGCCGACACGCAATACAAGATTGGCGACGCTCCGGCGCGGGATGACTGGGATCAGTGGAATACGGATCGCGACAACATGATCCGCAACTCGGAAGCGCGGAAGCACACGAACGATTATTACGTAGGAACGGAAAACCTCGATGGTCACGGAACGTGGTCCGAGGTTCCGGACTATGGTCCAGTGTGGCGTCCCTCGGTTGCTCCAGGCTGGGCTCCGTATCGAAACGGGCGTTGGGTGTACGAGCCTTATTGGGGATGGACCTGGGTTTCTTACGATGATTGGGGATGGGCGCCGTATCACTACGGCCGCTGGATGTATCTGGATGGCGGTTGGGGATGGTGGCCGGGTCCGGCGTATGGGTATCCGTTCTATCGTCCGATCTGGGCGCCGGCTTATGTCTCGTTCTGTGGATTTGGTGGAGGGTTCGGAATCGGTGTCGGCTTTGGATGGGGATCGATTGGCTGGCTGCCGCTGGGACCAGGTGACTTCTTCCATCCATGGTGGGGACGTTGGGGTGGTGGGTATGGCTACGGACGTTTCGGCTACAATCGAGGCGGATTTGCTCCGTTACGAGCGGGATCGCGATTCTCGAATGTGAATCTGGCGATGCATGACCGGAACTTCCGCGGTGGCACGACGGTCTCAGGCAGAGAGTTCGGCACGGGACACATGAGCGCGCAGGCGATGACGCATGGGCAATTCGAGAACGCTCGTATGGCGACGGGCAGACTGCCAGTGACTCCGAGCCGCGAGAGCTACTCGGCGAGTGGCCGATCGGCGGCCGCATCGACAACGCGTGGCGTGTCACAGAACCAGCACTTCTTCTCGTCCCGTGGAACAAGCCGCGGCACAGCGGCTACGGCGTCGAATGGACGGTCGTTTAGCAACGGGCGCGAAGGCGGCGGTTCGAATTTGCGGTCGAACGCGGGATCGGAACGCTCGAACGCTGGAGAGCGGGGATTCGAAGGACGCAATTCGGGAGCTGGGAATCGACCTGGCAATTCTGGTGGTGCGACGGCTTCGCGCGGAAGCAGCGGCAACAGCGGAGGGTGGCAGAAATTTACTCCGATGGCCCCGCGTTCGTCTTCCGAGGCGGCCCGAAGCGGTGCTTCGGGAAGCCGGGAATCGATGGGAAGCCAGGGGCGTGCTTCGACGGGGAGAGAATCCTCGGGGCGCAAATCCATGGGACGTGAGTCGAGCGACGCGGAGAATCGAGGATCTTATGGATCTCCGCGCGGGTATGGTTCCGAGGGCCGAAGCTATGGATCTGAGGGCCGAAGCTACGGGTCGGTAGGCCGTGGATATGGCGGATCGTCGCGTCCTCCTCTGAATATGAGGCAGCCGATCGTTACGCCGCGTTCGTATGGTGGAGGCGCTTACGGAGGCGGGGCCTACGGCGGTGGACGTACAGCCCCGGGTTATGGCGGTGCGCGTTCTGTCCCAAGTTACGGTGGCGGACGGCCGAGTTACGGCGGCGGTGGACATTCGGCGCCGAGCAGTCACGGCGGAGGGGCTCCGTCCCACGGTGGCGGTTCTTCGCACGGTGGAGGGGGATCCTCGCACGGCGGCGGTGGAGGCGGCGGCAGACATGGGCGGTAAGGCTAGGCTGGGGTCTCTCCCCGCGTAGCAACGCAGCATAGCAACACTCTCCCAGCAGTGGGGCGCGCAAAAAGCGTCTCACTGCTTTTTTTTGTTGTGAATCTCTGGCTGCCAGTTTTGATCGAGTACAATTCGGTCGAAACGCATCGAGGCAAAAATGAACGCAGGGCGGTATTCCGGTTTGGGCGAGCTACCAGATTACAAAGAGATGATGCGGAAGGAGTGGACCGGAGCGGCTCCGTTCTGGCAGAAGTGGAACGCCAAGTTTGTGATTCAGACACGGGCGGCAACGGAATTAATAGTGCGGGGAGCGGAAGTCGGTCCGGGAATGAAGGTTCTGGATCTGGCGTGCGGCACAGGCGAGCCGGCTTTGAGTTTGGCGAAAGCAGTGGGATCGAGCGGGCGCGTCGTGGCGACCGATCTGGTTCCCGAGATGCTGGAGTTCGCTCGTCAAAATGCGTTTGCGCGAGAGCTCGACAATCTTGAATTTCGCACCGGCGATGCGGAGGCGTTGCCTTTTGCGGATGCCGAATTCGATCGGGTGACCTGCCGCTTTGGCATTATGTTTTTTCCGGACGTTCCCAAGGCGATGGCAGAGATTCGCCGCGTTTTGAAACCAGGCGCCCGCATCTGCTTTGCAGTGTTTGCTACGCTGGAAGAGAACCCCTTTTTTCTGGTGAGTCTGGGGCCATTTCTAAAACGAGTCAAGATGCCGGCGCCGCCTCCCGATGCACCGCACATTTTTCGTTTTGCCGACGAGAGCAAACTTCGAGAAACACTTTCGTCCGGAGGTTTTCTTGAGGTGAGCACTACCAAGAACCACGTGGTCTTCCCCTGGCCAGGATCGGCGGAGGAAAGCTGGGAGGCGACGCGCGAGTTGGCTGCGCCGTTCAAGAAATTGATCCAAGCGATCCCGCGCGAGCAGACCGATGAGGTGATTGGTGAAGTGCTGGACGGGCTCCGGCGCTTTCGGGTTGGAGACGAGATCCGTCTAGCAGCAACGGTCATAATCGCGGCCGGTGCCATCTGAGCGGGAGTTGCGGGAGCGCGCAGCAAACGATCAGCGCTTTTCGATTCGCCGTACGATATTGTCGATCGCCCCCATCAGCGTGGACAGTCGCGTTCGTTCTTGGGCCGAAAGGACGGCTGAGCCATTGGGGGAAAGTAGGACGTCCTCCATCTCCCAGCGCGCCCCAATCAGCTTGGCGATCACGCTACATTGCGTTTGTTGCTCACCCTTGGCAGCTCCGTATGAATCGATAAGGGCTTCTTTGGCTGGAATTCCCTTTTCCATATCCCCTCCTGTGAAGCTTGCGTGAGCAGCGAAAAGCGATTCTGATAGCTTCTCTCGACGGCTCATGACAATTTACGCTCGAAACGTTGGGTCTTCGTTTTGTCGGGTTGCATTTGCAGCTTGTCAGGTATTGAGTCGTGCCGTTCGCGCAGGAACCATGCGGCACGAAGTTAACGGTCTCGGCGAGGCAGTTGTTCCACCCCGGCACGGAGAACTTTGTAATAGATTTCAGCCATGCGATGGTTACCGATTTGAGTTTTTTTGCCGCTGACATAGAGTTCGAGCTGGCGGGCTGCATAAAGCGTAAGAGCAATGTTAGTGCTAGCCGTTGCCAGCCCATCGCGATCGATGGACTTCTCGATTTTGGCCAGAGCGCTCGCGATCGAACGTATGGCTCGAGTGGCTTTCGCTTCCGCTGCAATTGCTTCGGGGGCTTGTATTTGCTTTCCGAGAGTTTGAAGCGCGTCAGCAAGTTCGCTGGTATCGAAAGTGCGGGACATTCCTCAGAGTCCTTACCTCGAGTTTCCAATCCCCGCACTCGTTCCTTCACGACACGAGCCAGTGGCATCCCGAGGGGGGAAGTGCCACTGACCCGCGTAACGCGCCGCACTTTGGGGAGGGCTTCCAAACTTTCATAGGAAGACGCGGCGATTGACAACGGAAGTATCTAACGAAACTTAATGGTGCGATCAAAAGAATCACTTTTGTTCCAGAAAACGAACAAGAAGTTTTTTGGAGCCGTCGGGAACGGATTCTCGGAGATTGACGTGCAATTAGGAAGCTCGTTTTTGGGCGTGTTCCATCATTCCATAGCGAATCACCAGCCCCGTCGAACGGGTATATTGGGCGAGAAGAGAGTCAGGGCGACGCGGCGGCAGGGCGGGAAAAGTCGCTGTGACGAACAAGCGGCCCGCGGCCTGCATGGCGAGCAGGCGAAGGGAGACGGCGCTGTAGGCTATCTGGCGCCCGAGTTCGGCGAGTTGCGGATTGGAACTGCCCTGTGCAACGTGGGCAAAACGGCTGAACTCGAGTGCGATGTGCGATAAGTCTCGGACGTAAGCAAGAGCGGCCCACGTTCTTTCGCGCTTGATTTCGCGAAACTGGACGGCCGGGAGTCGCGACCGGAGA
Source organism: uncultured Acidobacteriaceae bacterium (assembly GCA_963846085.1). Lineage (GTDB taxonomy): Bacteria > Acidobacteriota > Terriglobia > Terriglobales > Acidobacteriaceae > Acidiflorens. The sequence continues at coordinate 261,614 of CAWJUN010000004.1, forward strand.
AAAGCCTCTTCCTCGGGATCAACCAGATTGCGAAATGCCGCCAAGTCGAGCGACTCCATGAGCAAGCGGGCCTGATCGAGATCGAGCACAGACTTTCTGCGGCGGACGGCGAGAAACACGAACGTCGTTGCCAGAAGTGCTGCGACAAGAATGTAGAGATAAACGCTCATTGCAAGAATCGCTCCAATTCACTGTTCCAGCCTTCTATCCCCGTGCCTGAGTTTTTCCCTGGCGATATGAGTGGCTGCAGAACCCGCTTAGCCGGAACAAGTAAATAAGTAAGCCAAAGAACAACCGCGACGTGATATCCGGCGGTGGGGAGAAGGTTCAAAGCTCTCTCCGTGGAGAGCGAGAGATCAGCGGTACTCAGAGCCCACTGGACGAGTTCGACACTGGATAGAATTCCAAAACCGAGCGCGATGCCGAAAACGTAACTCTGTAGAGCGATTCCGAAAAGGCTGGAGAAGAGGAATAAGAAGAGCAACAATCCGCATTGGATGATAGCAATGCCGCGACCGATCCAGGCCGCACCGGAGATGAGGTTTCCAAACGATTGCGGAGACGAGAAGATTGCGCATCCCGTGGCAATGAGTAACAGAATCAGAGTGATCCACCGCAGCGAGGTTCTGGCCAGGGCATCAACCGGGCCGTGTTCGCGGAAAATATGGTTGAAGATCTCCTGAATTACTCCAAATCGAAGCGCAGTACTTATCGCCAAAGTAACTAGATAAGTGTGCAAGTACCAGGATCCGCGGTTCAATCGCGTGACGGCAATCGTGAAGAGCACGAGAAACTCGGCGATCTCGTACCATGTATAGAGAACAAACATGGGAAACTCGGTGAACAACCGCCGTTTCAGCAAGAATATGGCGACAACCAATAGAACAACGTGGGGAGCTATCCAGAGATAGAGGAGTAGATACTTATACCATTGCGTCATCGCGATGGAACCGTACGTTCCTCACAAACTATAGTTCGCGAAAACGCAATTTGCAACGGGCAATGGGCAGTGATGGTAGTCCAAAGTGTGCTTGCAAGAGGTCGCAGCGATTTCTGAGCGCAACCGTGCATCCTCCGCGTTCAGAGTGGCGTTTTCGGGCGAACCTACCGCTGCGTCTCGCCCGTCCGTTTAGAGGGGGCCGTTGCAGCTTTTTCCGGTGCAGAGCGGCGCAGGATTACCGTCGCCAAAGCTCGCGACGCTGGAAACTAGAAGCAGGGCGGAGATCGCTAAGACTCGCAGTAATTTCTTCATGATGTAAGCTCCTTGAAAGGGATGGAAGGACCGTGCTACTCTGCACGCGAAACGGGCCAGTACGCCGGGGAAGGCGCACAGGTATTGTTTCCGGAAAGCGTAAAATTTGTGGTGCTTAAATCGGCTCTGGAAGATTTCGAAGGCGTAACTCTCGGCGCAGTCCCCGGACTCTTGGGGAAGCTACGCTATCTGGCGCGAATCGGTACGCACAGGGGATATTCGCATTGGGGGATGGGGAAGGTTTATGGAAGTGGAGCTGCAGAAAGAGCGATCCGCACATCGCACGAAAGCTTGGTAGCTAAAGTTTTAAGGACCCCGTTGCGGGATCTTGCCGGCGACTTGGAAGCATCGGCTGCGGGAGCCGAGATCACGGATATTGAAGTGCTTTCAGCGCTGGAGATGCCGACGACAACGCCAGCGCATCAAGGTTTGCGGGCCAAACGCCTCGGCCCGTCGGAAAGACATTTCAAGTCAGTTCTGCGGACTCTCGGCGCTCTGGTTCAGAGTAAAGAACCTGCCAGCCCCCCAGACGCATCGCCACTCCTACCACCTGGCCGATAACTTCGGCTTCCTGGGGATGCTTCAAAGTACGAACAGGCACCGGCGAGAGCGGGTGCGATTGCAAAGTAATGCGATCACGGCTGATGTTGCACCAGGAGCAAACAAAGCCATCGCGGGTCTCGACAAAGTATATGGGCCGCTCAAATTCAGAGCGCCAGAGGCCTTCTGTCACTCGATTCTTGCTTTCATCCACCTGCACGAAACTGCCGGGCGGAAGGATCGGGTACATGGTGAAGTCTTCGTTTCCGATATAGCCGTAGGAGTAGCGGTCGTCAGCCAGCGAAGAAAGATAAGTGAGCGGCACGACACCCCATTGTTCGATCATGCGCGCGATGTTGGTGGTTTTGGAAAGTGAGAATGCGGGATCGAGACGAACCGGGATGCGAGCTTCGGTCGCGTGATCGGAGCCCTGAGCGAGGTGGGATCGATTCGGGTGCGCCGCGGGAAGATCGGCCGCGATACCGTTGAGGTCTACACCGTACCACGACAACATCTCGTGATAGTCGCATCGGTAGATTGCCGACAACGTGTAAAGGCGAAAGATGCTGGGGACGACCCCCTTGGTCTCGATGTCGGAGAGACGGCTCGGTGGAATAGAAAATTCATCGTTCGCCAAGCGGCGCGAGACCTGGAGGCTTCCGGTTTCCACGTCTCGCATCGTGTAGCCAAGCGCTTCGCGAATTACGCGGAGTCGTTGTCCCCCTGTCATTTGCACCGCGTTCCCCCTCCCGAGTGTGGATCATACTAACAGCCTAGTTGGGAGAATTCGAGATGCCACGGGCGGGTTGTTCGCTTTCCGTAATCGATGTATGCCATCTATCTGGCTGCAAAATAAGGGCTTAATCTTCGAGGGATGAAGTGGATTGGTAGACTCCGAATAACCGTCACAAAGCGTGAATGGATGATTACACGCGGCTTGTTTGCTTTTCGTGACAAACTGTATCGAGTTTCATCGATCTCGCGGAGTTTTGGACATCGGCGCGCTCCTCTTCTACTTAATCGATTGAAGCGCGGGTTCGAGCCAGTAGAAGAGAAAACTGTTCACCGACTGCCTCTTTGGCCGGAATTTCCGCCCGAGCGTTGGTCTTGCCTGAGTTTTTAGCAACGGCCCGAAACGCGAGAATACTTTGGCGAATCTTCAGCGCGTTCTGGAATTGTTCAACGTGTAATCCGCCGGTAGGGGTCTCGCCCACGACAAAAACTAAAGAGGAACGACAGTTCGGTAGGAGCGGCCGTGGCCACCTTCGCGTCGGAATTCGCCTTCGACTTGTGAAAAATCATTAGACCCGGCAGCGACTCCACATGGTCGCGGTATTTCGTCTGAGCCAAACGCAGGGCGAAGTCCGGCGATTCGTTTTGGGAGGAGATGTCCCACGGCATCCAGGCCCGCGAAACAAGGTCGCCATTCGCCTGTGCCGAGCGCTGAATGGTTTCAATTTTTCGATCGAAGAGCAGCGCCATGTGCGTGTGGACTGGATCGGGAAGCGAGGCGATGATGAACTTGAGGGTCGATTGTGCCGACTCGGGGACGTTCCAATGATTTGCTCGAAATTGAATATCCTCGTCAGTTTCGTCGGCGGGTTGCGTGCCGAAATAGTCGCTTAGCAAGTCGCGAAGTTCCCTTGCGGGACAAATCGCTTTACACGCTCCACAGGGAGCATCGCCTTTGTCATTTATTTGGAGTGGGCACATTCCGCCGTCGATGGAGGGAAGAGGCTCTGCGCCTTCCAACAATCCGGAGAGCCGCAACTGCATCGGGCGACGGGATCGAAAGATGGTTTCGGCGCCGGCCCTGAAGCGCTAGGACCCAGCGATCCGGCTCCCTGGAAGGCGGAGTAGGCCACCACCAGACTAAATAGCGCTGCATAACCGGCTTTCATAAATCTCGCCTTTCAATCAGACGACGTCGTCCGTATCGAGATTCCTGCGCTCGGCCCGAGATCAGTAAAGAGAAGGGCGGGACGAACCGCCGAGTAGAGAAGTGTTCATGTTGAAGACGGTGTGGTCGCCTTCGTTTCCGCCCCAGGCGAACATGATGGAGACCATGGGAAAACCTCCGGCGCGAAGAGTCAGTCCGGCGCCAAAACTGTGTTTGAGATGATCGAAGCCGAGATCTCCTCGGGTAAGAGCGACTCGACCCTGATCGGCCGTGAAACGGAAACCAAACGGTCCCCAAATGGAATGTTCGAAATTTTCCTGCAGCAACAGAATGTTGGGAGCGCGGAAGCGGTAGTCCTGATAGCTGGCGAGCGATGACTGGCTATCGATGTCGGAACCGCCCAGTGTCTGCTGGAAATAGAACGGGACTGCGCTCGAGCCGGAGGCGATTGATTCAGAAACCAGCAGACGGAAGTTCACCGAGCCGTTCAGGTTGTGCGAGCGCGATACGGCTGGCGGTACGATGGGCGGGCACTTTTCGGTGGTGGGCGCGCACTCGTCGGGGCCGTTTGTAACCGTGTTGACGGGCCTCGATTGGGTGTAGCCGTATAGATAGAAGGTGTGATTCAAGTCGGTCGTCCAGCGACGGAAGGAATAATCAGCGTTGGAGGGCGCGAAAAACTGCTGAAAGTTTGCCAGGTAGTTGAGCTGGAAATGGTCTCCGAAGACTGGCTTGACGCGAAAACCCTCGCCCAGTTGGAGGAAACCCGGCTGGCTCGCGAGGCCGGGAGCGGTGGCGTTCGTGTAGAGAGTTTCGATTGACGGGAAGGATTGTCCGTATTCGCCGCGCAGGTTGATGAAGCGCCCGTTGACTTCGCCGAGGAGGGCGAGATTCAGCTTACTGATCGTTGGCCATTCGAAGACCGGCTTGATGACACTGCCTCCGATAATGGTTTGGGTCATGCCGAAGACGGAGGCTCCGGCCTGCGTGGAGTCGTTGCCGAGTCCGTAGAAATTGATTTTGTTCAGCGAGATCAATTGGGCGTAGAGATTGAAGACGGTGTAGGGATGGACGAGGTTGACCTGCGGCTTCTTTTTGGAAGGCTGCGTCTCTGCCGCTTGCCCAGGTTGCGGAATAACGGGTGTGATGACGTGGATCTGTTCGATCGGCGTGTGGATCAACTTCATGTATCCGCCGGCGCGCCATGATGCGTTGGTGGAGGCGACCGCGTCCACGTTCCAGGTCATTCGCCAGTTTTTGGTGTTCTTGTCGGCAACGAAGGCACCCCCAAGACCGATTCCGTTTTGCGGAGGCATGCTGCCCGCGGCGATGTGGAGGGGATGGTCGGTGAAGAGTTCGTAGGCGCACCCAGTCACCAGGCTGAAATCGAATTTATCGCAGGACTCGGTGACGCGCTCGCCCTCGCGGCGAAAATCGGCTTGCAATCGGCTTTCTTGTGCCGCAGCCGCCAAGGAAACAAGCGACATAAAAATCGCCAAACACCACCGCATACTGCCTCCTGCTGGGCCAGAGTAGTTAAGTCGCTGTTCCACCGGTTGACTTCGGGGCGGCCTTCTTTTTTGAAGTGCGCGCGCTTGTCTTCGGGATTCGCTTTTTATCTGACGGCGCATCGCTGGCGGCAGCGGCGATCGCGATGCCGCGCCTTCGTTTTGCGGCGACGGCCGCATGCGCGTCGTGGATCGCGTTTGTCACCAGCCGGATATATTCGCCGGCTTCGCCTTCCGTTTTGATCGCGTTGACGTAGATGTCGGTCCGGTGCTGGAGCGGCAGATTTCGTTCTGCTTCGTGCAGGTGCTGCACCTGCGCCTTCAGCAGCGCGTTGACGGGGCGGTCGGGATCCATGGAGGTCTTTGGATCGGGCCGGGGTACGTGGATCAGAGCCATCGCGTCACTCCTTACTGCGGATCTTGTATCTCACTCGATTGTCACAATTTGACTTAGCAACATTCGCTATACATCAAAATCTGGACAGTCGGTTCGAATAGCGTCGAGCGAAAGTACGTTACGCGCCGGATCGACACGCGCCGTGTTGGGCTCGATGAAAACGTCGGCGTTGGTTTCTCGCGGCGATCGCGGCGAGTAGCTGCCGAGAAAGAACTTGGTGATGGTCGCTGGAATGGAAGCGTGGTCGAAGACGCGATTGATGATCGTGCCTTTCGGGATCCATGGCGAAATCAGAATTGCCGGAACGCGCACGCCCAGACGGTCGAAGGCAAAGGGCTGGCCGGTTCCCGTGTCGTTGGCTGTGGCAGTGAATTGATCGGGCGGGCACGCGGGAGGGGCAACGTGATCGTAGATTCCTCCATGTTCGTCGTAGACCACGAGCAGCGCGGTGCTTTGCCACAGGTTCGGATTCTGTTTGATCGCGTTATAGACCGAGGCGATGAAGAGCTCTCCCGCTTGGATGTTGTGGTCGGGATGCTGGTCGTTGGCGAGGGCCTCTCCGCCATCGGTGTCGTGGTCGTTATAGTTCGGCTCGACGAACGAGTAGTCGGGCAAATTTCCCGATTTGCAGTCGCTGAGAAACTGATCGTAAGTGCCGAATAACTCAGGCTCGTGCTGGAGCAGATTCGCGACCTCCATCGTCGAGCTAGTGGGGTCAAAGTAATACAACTTTGTGGTGTGTTTCGCGGCGATCAGACGATCGTAGATGGCCTTGAAGGGCTCGTTGATATCGATCGGATTCATGTCAACTCGACCGAACGACGTTCCGTAGTGGGCAAAAGCGCGATTGCAGATGGTTGGGCCGGGAATCGACGCGAACCAGCGATTGAAGACGGCAAACTCCAGCGCCAGCGTGGTGAGCACCGGCAGCTGACTCTGAGAGAAGTAGTACATGATCTTTTGCGAATGTCCCACATCTTTCTGCTGGTTGAAGTAACTCTTGATGAAACCTTGCATGTTGGCGGCGCGAGTGGCACTCGTGTCGCCGCCGAAAATCTGAAGGTCGACAGCTGGGAAATGATGATCGGGATCGGGATCGAGCTGGCCTTGAAATTCGGCGAGTGGCTGCGGTTTGATTTGGGTACCAGTAGTGTCCGGATTGCTTAACGTGGCGGTGATCCCGTCAATGTTGGGGTTCACGGCGGCGAGCGAACCGAGCATGTGGTCGAAGGAACGATTTTCCATCATCAGAACAACGATGTGTTTAAGATTGTCCAGTCCAGGTGGCATACCTCTCCTAGCTTCGACCAGCTTTTAAAGGGAATAGTGTAATAGCTCGTCTCGCCGTTTCAGGTCTCTCGTGCCCATATTCATAGAAACGTGCGCGGGGACTGTTTCCCTTCGAAGAAAACGTTTTTCGGGCGCAAACCACCCTCAAGGAATGGGCGGGTGTGCTTTTTCTGTTTGACGGTTATTGGGATGCGATTTCGTTCTATTCAATATCGGGAACCTTCTCTTAGTGTCTACGTGTAACCATCCGATGGAGGACCTCATGAAGTTTCGACATGTCTGCCTGCTCCTCTGCTCATTTCTGTACGCTTTCGCTGAAGTCGGAGCGTGCCAATCTGCGACGTGCCGTGGTTGACACGCTCCGCGGATAACGCGAGGAGCGGGTGGAATTCGCAGGAGACCCGATTGACGCAGGCTTCGGTCGCGTCGCAGGGAATTATTCGCTCCACGATTATTCCAGTGACCGGCGACGCGCGGGGGATGGAAGCGCAGTCTCTGATTTTACCCAACGTAAAACTGGCCGACGGAACGACGCACGATGTCATGGTGCTGCCATCGATGGCGGACGTTATTCGTGGAGTCGACGCCGGTTCTGGCGCCGAGCTGTGGACCGTAACTCTGGGCACTCCTATCAACGGAAATACGCCGACTGGCCCGCGAAAAGTAAAGCCGGACGACTGCGTGGGCAATTTTCCGACGATCGATTGCCATGCAATCAACGACAAGTGGGGTTGCATCTCGACGGGCGTGATCGATCCCGAGACGCAACGTCTTTATCAGGTCTGCTGGATTTCGTCCGATAAGTCGGGGAATCCGGAGACAGCACGCTACTTTATGTTTGTGCTCCGAGTTGCGGACGGGACTCAGGTGGTGGTGGCGGTGCTGATCCAGGTGAAGGATGGGAAGCAGGACTTCAACACGTCGATGCGAAAACAGCGATCGTCGTTGGCGGAGACGAATGTCGACCGGGTGAAGACGATCTTTGGATGTTCGGGAACGATCAACGAAACGCAGGCGGGGGTCGCGTCCGGCTATTGCTTTGCCTTTGACGTGGCGAGCAACACGGTGAGCGCGATGCTGGCGATGACCGCGGGCGAGGGCGCCGGAGTGTGGCAACGGCGACTTTGACGGCTCGAGCCAGTGGGGCGAATCGTTCTTGAAGCTGAAGTACACGCCGGCCACAGGAGGAAAGGCGGCCATCCTGCGAGTGGTCGATAACTGGACGCCGTGGACCGACCTGGTGAGAACCGGGCAGGCAGCCAAGCCCGCGGCGAAACTCGCAGGCATGAACGCGGCATCGGAGACCCGCCACACCGGTCAACAAGATCCTCCGCTTTCTTCTCGTTGGCTCGGAGTATGGGGACGCCAGCAGTCAGACCTTTAATCGCATCCTCCCGCGAGTTAGCAGTCGCCACCACATCCGCCAAATCGTTCCGGTCAAGCTTTTCCCTAGCGACTGCCGATTACATGGTCATTCCCAGCGGCAATCGCCGAGTACCTTCTGAGAGGAAGTCGAGCTCGCTCCGCGAGAGTTTCCCCAACTCGGGTTCTAATACATCGGAAATCTCATGTTCCAGTTTGTAGCTGATCAGCACAGAGGTGATCGTGCCATCCGTAGACAGTTGTCGGGCAGCAGCGTAAGCGGTGAGCGAATCTTGCAGACCTTCCTTGGCGTGACCGTCGCGAAAGCGCAATCTCGCTCGGATTCCCGCTACGGCAACCAATTCTCGAATAGCACCACAATGGGACGTATTTGCATCGGGCCCATCGCTGACACTCACTTCCCAGTCGCAGTTACCAAGCGCAGAGGCGTGCTGAAACTCTGTTAGAGCTTCTGATGCAGCGGCAGAAAGTTTTTCGTCGCTTTGGTCCAACGGAGACCGAAGGGCTTTTTCGAGCGCGGGAGCCGCATCCGGTTCGAGAGCGTATGCTTGCCTCAATGCAACGTTCGCACGCAAGTATTTGACGGCTGCGTTTTCGTCACCGACTCCGGAAACCTGCGTACAGATGAGCAATACTAAAAACAGTGCACCGCTAGCTGGCCTCATAGGCAGCACTTTATTCCGATGTCAGAACGCTCAGTTGCGGACGAGATTGCATACTAACTAAAGAAAACAGCACTAGCCCGGATTGATCCGGATGGTGCAGTCCATTGACAATTGGGCTCCGAGCCACAAATCCGTCGACTTAACCTTCACGCCATCCGACGATAGATAAAGGACTATGATCAAAGTTTCAAACAAGATTTTACTAAGGCTTGAAAGCGGAACGCTGACGCCCGCCTCCGCCCCTCACTGAGAACTGACAACTGAGAACTGAGTTTTGGGTTCCGGAATCGGCTCGATCCGGCCTAGCAGAAAAACATAGCCCGCGATTCCCAGTAATAGAATTGCCGTCGCCGTGATGAACGCCGCTGCGAACGAGTGCGTCCCCGACACAATGTAGCCCGTGACTATGGGAGCGAAAATCGCCGCCAGTTGCCCGCAGAAGTTCACCACGCTCGCCAGCGTCCCAACGCTCTCTCGCGGGGAAATGAGCGATGGAACCGTCCACGCTACCGGAGCGGCCGCTGCTAATCCGCCGAGCGCGAGACTGATCCACACGACGGCCACCATCGGACTATGCGCACGCGCCGCCCCAAAAATGCCAAGCCCAAACGCCATCCCAGTCACCATCACGGTTTTCCGGACAAGATTCCCGTCCGATCCCCGCTGGATCAATTCATCGACCAGCCATCCGCCGACCAGCAGATCAGTGCCCGTCGCAAACAGCCACGGCACACTCGTATAGAAAACCGAGTGCAGCAGATCCATATGCAACGAAACGGAAAGATAACTCGGAAGCCAAGTGAGCATGAGATAAAACGTGTAGTTATAAGCGCCCCATCCCAGAGCGAGCCCATACACCTTCGGCTGCCTAAGCAGATATCCCAACGAACTGCCGCCATGCCCACGAACTCCGTCTTCCGGTTGCGCTCCTCCCCGAAGAATCCATTCGCGCTCCGACGGCAACAGCCCTGTATCTTCACTGGGATTGCGATAGATGAAATAGAAGAGCACAAAATAAAGGAAGCTGATAAAACCCGTAGCAGCAAAGCTCCAGCGCCAGCCAAAGTAGAAGAGCAGCAAGCCGATAAACGGAACGCCGATCGCACTCGCCAGCTTTGCGGCGGCATCGGTAATCGCCGTTGCAAGGCTTCTTTCGGCGCTCGTAAACCAGTATCCCAGCGCCTTCGCGTTAGCGGGAAAGGTCGGCGATTCGCTGATCCCCAGAACCAGACGCGCTCCGAAGAACCAGTTGAGTCCCGGAGCGACGGCCGCGGCAATCGACGAAAGGCTCCACAACAGCGTGCTGAGGCGCCCGACGCGCCGCACGCCCCAGCGGTCGAGAAGAATTCCCGCGGGCATCTGCATCACTGCGTATGTCCAACTGAAGGCGCTGGAAAGGTAGCCGAAAGCGATCAGCGACAAGCCGAAGGAGGCGTGCAGCGCATCGCGTGAGACAGAAAGGTTGATGCGATCGAAGAAATTAACCAGGACTCCAAGCGAGAGTAAGAAAGCAATTCGCCATCGCCTATGCGGAACAAGCGGGCCGCTGACGAACGAACCGTTCACGGTCGAACCACTAAAAGACGAACAGCTCCCGATATCTCCTGCGCCGCTCGACGGCATCGCGTCTGGCGAATCATTCTCCGTCATTGTCATCGATGCCGATCTTCGACAAACGATACCGCAACGCGTTGCGCGAAAGTCCCAGCAGCCGCGCCGCTTGTGACTTGTTTCCGCCCGCGCGCTTCAGGGCCTCGCGGATCATCTCATCCTCCCACTCGTCGAGCGTCATCCCCTCGGGAAGAAAACGCTCAGCGGACGAGTTGCTGCGATTGCGCGGCGCGTCCAGTTGGATATCGCTTGCCTCCAATTGCGTGCCTGAGGTGAGGGCGCTGGCACGTTCAATTACATTTTGCAGTTCGCGAACGTTGCCGGGCCAATAATGACTGGTCAGAAGTTGCATGGCAGCCGGCGAAATTCCAGTGGTTTTGTCTTCCCTACCCGAATCCTTGGCGAAGCGAGCCAGAAACAGATTAGCCAATCCGGGAATGTCTTCTTTATGTTCTCGCAGCGGTGGAATGTCGATGGGAACCACGTTGAGCCGGTAATACAGGTCCTCGCGAAAAGTCCCTTCTTCGAGCGCAGCGCGCAGGTCGCGATTCGTCGCAGCCAGCAAACGGACGTCAACCTTCACCGTGCGCGTGCCACCCAGTCGCTCGAACTCGCGCTCCTGCAACACGCGCAGCAGCTTAACCTGCGTCGCCGCTGGAACGTCTCCAATTTCATCGAGAAAGAGCGTCCCTTTGTCAGCCAGTTCGAATTTTCCGGGCTTGCTGTTGGTCGCTCCCGTAAAGGCTCCTTTTTCGTAGCCAAACAGTTCGCTCTCGAGAAGGTTTTCTGGAATCGCCGTGCTATTGATTTTGACGAACGGACCCGCAGCGCGCCGCGATTTCTCGTGAATTGCTCGAGCGATAAGATCCTTGCCCACTCCGCTTTCGCCGCCGAGCAGAACGGTCGAGTTCGTCGGCGCGACGCGTTCCACGGTCGCCAGCACCTCTTGCATCTTGGGACTAACGGCGACGATATTCGGATGGCTGTACTTCTGCCCAAGCGCTTCGCGAAGCGAGCGGTTTTCTTCGCGCAGCCGCGAGTTATCCAGCTCTTTGTGGACGACCATCCGCATTTCGGCGAGCGAAAACGGCTTCAGAACGTAGTCGCTGGCGCCCGCCTTCATCGCCTCGACCGCGGTCTCCACCGATCCGAACGCAGTCATGACGACAATCGGCAGAGTAGAATTCTGTTGCTTTGCCGTGTGCAGAAATTCCAGGCCGCTCATGCCAGGAAGCTTCAGATCGGTAAGAACGAGATGCACCGTTTCGGACGCGAGCAGCTTCATCCCGGTCTCGGCATCGCCCGCCGAGAGAGTCTTGAAGCCATCGTCGCCAAGGTTCAACTCCAGCAAACGCCGCATCTTGGCTTCGTCTTCGATAATGAGAACAGTTGGCATACTTCAGTTCGCTCGCGTAGGGACCGCCGCCATCGGCTGTCCAGCCTGGCGGAGTTCAGCCTCCGCCGCCAGATCAACCGGTTCTTCGAGCGGAAAGAAAATGGTAAACACCGCCCCACCCTCCGGCGCATTCTGGATCCCAATCGATCCCCGATGACCATCGATAATTTTTGAAACGATGGACAAACCCAGTCCCACGCCCGTTTTCTTCGTAGTCACAAACGGATTGAAAATCTCCTCGCGCAACTTCTCGGGAACGCCCGGACCGGTATCCGCTAACCGAAGTTGCACGCCCTCTCGTCCATCCTTGGTAGCAAGCCGAACGTCGACCTTCAACGTTCCGCCAACATCTTCCATGGCTTCGTACGCATTCTGCACCAGATTGAGGAAAGCCTGTTCGCACAGGCTCTCATCGAGCGGCACCAGCGGCAGATCGGCGTAATTCCGTTCGACCCGTACAGGCTTGGCCACATCAGCCTTTGCTGGGTCGAATTTGGCGGCCTCAGCTTTGGACGCATAACGATCGGCCACAATCTTCAGAACGCGATCAAGCAGCCCGGTCAGGTCAGCAGGATGTAGTTGCGCATGCAGCGGGCGCGCGAAGTCAAGAAACTCGGTCACCAAATCGCTGAGCCGGTTCACCTCGGTCGAAATATATCCCGCCAGTTCGCGAGCGAGTTCGTCAGAAGCCTGCAGTTTCTGAGTCAACATCTCCGCCGATCCCTTGATCACCCCGAGGGGATTGCGAATCTCATGCGCCAGCCCCGCCGACAACTGCCCGAGCGCTGCCAGCCGCTCTGACCGCCGCGCCTCCGCTTGCGCCTGCTCCAGCCGCCGGTTGGTCTCGGCGAGACGTTCCGCTAGATCGCGATACAGATGAGTCTGATGCTGGCTCTGTTGCGAGAAGCGGTTCACCACCATGGCGGCGAGAAAGAAGAACAAGATGCGCAGGGCGAGGTAGCCGAATGCCTCCGGGGTCAACTCATATTCCTGCATCGCGGGGTAGAGATAGGCGCAGTACGCCGCAGACGCTACGAACGTCCACAGCAACGTAAGCCACGGTCCACAATAGAGCGCGGCAGTGACGACCGGCAAATAATAAATTGGATAGTAGCTGCTGTTGATGCCGATCTCGCCCGTGTGATCGATCAGCAGGGTGGCCAGCAGGATTTTGAGCAGAACGACGTAAAAGACGCCGCGTTTGGGGGAAAAAGCGACGATTCGGCTCTCCATCAACTGAACGCTTCCGATGGCGAGAAGAATTAATTGCTTATGCCACTCGAATTGAGGGGGAAGCACCGCCAACCCGGCAAGAAAGATGAGCCAGATGGAAAGCCAAACCGCGTCCAACCGGTTCAGGCGTCGGGAATCAGGGTCGACAATCGTCGGCACAGGGCTCATGCAGCTTCCATCCAACCGCACAAAGCCCTCCCGCGTCAATCGGACAAAGGCTTTCTCACTGCTTCCGCGCTTGGCGATCGTGTCAGCCCCCGGTCGCCCCGCAGCGACCTTTACCCGGGAGATACGAGCTGACATAAGGATTTCCAATCTAGAACATAAATAGTTTCGATTTCCGCAAACCGCCGCGCTGCGACTATTGTTATGATGCGATTGTCGAATCGCGTTACAAGATCACGCTAGGAGTTGAGGCAGTTCGGGATCATCAGTTCGGACAATACTGTCTGGGAACGGACGACAATGACGAAGGTCGAAGCGATTATCCAAGTCTCCAAGCTCGAAGCCGTGAAGGACGCATTACACGAGGTCGGCGTCGAAGGCATGACCGTTTTTGAGGCCAGAGGACATGGACGACAAAAGGGACACACCGAGTTTTATCGAGGACGGGAGTACACGGTGGATTTGATCCCGAAGGTGAAACTTGAAATCGTGCTGGGCGACGAGATGGTCGAGAAAGTCGTGCAGGCGATTATTACCGCTGCACGCACCGGCAAGATCGGCGACGGAAAGATTTTCCTTTCGCGCATTGATGAAGCAATCCGCATTCGTAACGATGAGCGTGGCGACAGCGTTCTATAAGCAGCAAGAAAGGTGAATTTCTTCCCCCTGTTCGACTGATTCGTGCGCCGAACGGAAAAAATTAAAACGGTCGGGAGGCGCTTCGGAGAGATCGTAGCCGCGGAGATTTTATCGGGGGGGACTGTCATCGGGGGTGGGGTCGAATGACTACCGGGGCCGCGATTCGCAACGAATTGTGGGACTTGTACGTCAAGGAATCAGCGGCCATCGAGCGGGATTTTTCTGCATCGGGAGATGGGCGCGTGGCGCTCTCCCAACGGACGGCGCTTGTCGATTCGATTGTCCAGCGACTCTGGAGTGAAATTATAGTCGGCGCGGCACGTGACCCGAGCGCAACGGCAGGCGCCCCGGCCAATTCTGGTGCAACTCTCGCGGGCGTGGACGGCCCGAAAAACTTCACACTAGTCGCCACGGGCGGATTCGGCCGAGGATGGCTTTTTCCTCATTCCGACATCGACCTTCTTTTTCTGCACACTGGCAGCGGCACAGAAAATGAATTCAAAGACCCGATTCGCCGCTTCTCGCAGGAGTTGTGGGATCTGCGGCTGAAGCTTAGTCCGACGACTCGTACTTTGTCAGAGTGCGACCGGTTGGATCCAAACAACGTTGAGTTCGCCATCTCGCTGCTCGACAGCCGGTACCTTGCGGGCGATCGCGAACTCTTTGCAAAACTCCATGAGAAAACTATTCCACGGTTGATCGGGCGCAATTATCAAAGCCTGATTCAGAATCTCGGCGAGATCACGCGCGCTCGACATCACAAGTTCGGTAACACGGTTTTCCATCTGGAGCCTAACGTGAAGGATGGTCCCGGCGGTCTGCGAGACTACAGCGTCGCCAACTGGCTGGCGTTGATCTCGGCGATAGAAAAGCTCAAAGTGTGGCCCGACGCGAGCACGTTGCTGCCAGTTTCTTCTCGGAGGGCGCTCGAAGCCGCGCTTGACTTCCAAATGTCAGTGCGTTGTTTTCTGCACTATCGGCACGGGCGTCACGACAACACACTCACGTGGAGCATGCAAGACGAAGCGGCAGCCAGGAAGATCGGAACAAGCGATACCGAAATCACCAATGCCGCGGACTGGATGCGTGTCTACTTCGGCCACGTGCGCGCCGTGCACCGAGTGTGCAATCAGTTGCTCGAGGAGATTCCGGCGGCGTGGTCGTCGTTATACCGTCAATTCCAGGGATGGCGGTCGAAAGTTGCGAGTGACGATTTTTCAGTGGTCGATGGCCTCGTCTTCTTGCAGCAACCCGGCGGATTGCGCGATCCCGAAATGCTGTTGCGACTCTTTCATTTCATGGCTGAGCACGGACTGAAGCTCAGCACGACGACGGAATATAAAGTGGAGCAAGCGTTACCAGCGCTGGCGGCTACCCCTCCGCGGGGAGCGGAATTGTGGCTCTATTTGCAAGAGACGCTCGTGCAACCGCATGCCGCCGATGCGCTGCGGGCGATGAATGCGCTCCGCCTGCTGGCGCTTTTGTTGCCCGAACTCAAGGGGATTGAGGCGCTCGTCGTGCGCGACTTCTACCACCGCTACACGGTGGACGAGCATTCTTTCCTGGCCATCGAAAATCTGCATCGATTGAAAGAATCGAAATCTGAATGGGACCAGCGCTTCGCGGGTTTGCTTGGCGAAGTTGAACAGCCCGAACTTCTTTATCTGGCTTTGTTGCTGCATGACTCGGGCAAGGCCGTGCCTAGTGACAATCATGTCGAGCTCGGCCTGCAACTCACCGACAGTTGCGCGGAGCGCCTGGATCTTGATCCCTTGGATCGCGACACGGTGCGCTACCTGGTCGCGAGCCACCTGGAAATGTCGGCAGCGATGCGGCGGGACATCTTCGATCCTGCAAATGTCAGGTCGTTTGCTGAACGAGTGGGAGTCCCCGAGCGGTTGAAGATGCTGTGCCTGATGACCTACGCCGACATCAAGGCTGTAAATCCGGAAGCCATGACACCATGGAAGGCGGATAACCTGTGGCAACTCTATATTGCGTGCGCCAATTATCTGAGCCGCAGCGCCGATGAGCGCGTCCACACGGGTGGAGAAAAGGACAGCGCGAGTGTGGGAGTCGCAAACCTGGCCCATCTGCGCTCGCTGGCTCGCGTCGCAGGCAAGAAGTTCAACCTGTTTCTGGAAGGACTGCCGCAACGGTACCTGCGGATCCATGGGGCGACCGACGTTTTGGCGCATGCCGAAATGGCTGCTCGCGTGGGAGAAGACGGTGTCCAGCTAAACTTGAAGCAGATTCGTCATTGGTATGAATTGACGCTAGTTACAACTGACCGTCCTGCCTTGTTCGCCTCCGTTTCAGGAGCGCTCGCCGCCTGGGGGATGAACATCGTGAAGGCGAACGCTTTCTCGAATGCCGCGGGGACGGTGGTTGACACGTTCTATTTCACCGACCGTTTTCGCACCCTGGAGATGAATCTACAAGAGTGGGAGCGTCTGAAAAAAAGTATTGCCGCGGTGGTAAAAGGCGAAACCGACGTAGCAAAGATGCTGCGCGACCGTTTGAAATCCGAGAAAACCGACAGCACCAAAGTAAAAATAGAAACGCAAATCGAATTCGACGACAACAGTTCAGCGCAGAGCACACTGGTGCAAGTTCTGACGCAGGATCGTCCGGGGCTGCTCTACAGGATGTGCTCGCTCATCTCGAAACTCGATTGCAATATTGAGATTGCCCTGATTGAGACCGAGGGGCAGATGGCCATCGACGTCCTTTATCTGACATTTGGCAAAGCGAAGTTAAGCCTGGAGAAACAGGCGGCGCTGGGGAAAGCTCTGCAGGAAGAACTCGCGGCAAGATAACGCGCCTATAGATAACCCGCCTCTGGCATATAGAGATCGTTGGCTAGCGATCGGCGTAGTAACCCTCTCGAGTTTGAACGGTCAGATCTTTTTTCTTCGCGGTCAACTGAACGTGGTGATAGCCAGAAGGCGCGCTATCTCTGTCGGGCGTGTATCCCATGCTGTACTGGGTGCGAAGCTCCTCGACAATACTGTCGTAGATTTGGCCGACGGTCTGTTTCTTGGTTACTTCGAAGAAACGTCCTCCGGTTTCTTTGGATACCCGTTCGAGAATTTTCTTTCCGTCGGCGTGCGGCTCGTCGGAGCGGCGTTGGCCTCCGCCGGGGCTGCCTCGACCACCTCCGCCGGGATACCCTCCGCCTCCAGGCCAGCCGCCGCCTCCACCGCCCGGCCACCCGCCGCCCCCCCGGCCCATGCCGTTGCCGCTGCGTCGTTGGCCTTCGTCACGATGCGGCTCCGCAAAATAAATGGAGTAGACAACGGTGTCTGCCCGTTGCGCTGATTCGATCGCGCTATCGAGATAAGTCTTGCTGCCGCGATCGACACCATCAGAAAGAATGATGATCGCCTTGCGTCCCTGCTGCTTCTTCATGAGCTCATTCGAGGCGAGATACACGGCGTCGTAGAGTTGCGTGCCGCTATGATGCGAGTCGGCCCCGGAATTGTCGGGTTTGTTCGACGGGTCATTAGGATCATTGGAACGATCGCGGTCCGAAGGCGTTTTGAGCAGATCGAGAGCGGCTTCCAACTTCTCGTGCGAATGAGTCAAGTCTTGCAACAGTTCTACTTCACGATCAAAGTGGATGACGAAAGCCTTGTCCTTTTCCTGCGCCATCATTTGTTCTAGAAAACTACGGCTGGCATTGCGCTCGGCTTCGAGAACGTTGGTCTGGCTGCGACTCGTATCGACGAGCAGGCCGAGGGTGAGCGGCAGATTCGATTCCTGCGAAAAATACTTGATGGTCTGCGGACGCCCGTCTTCCTGCAGGGTGAAATCGTCTTTCGTTAGATCCTTCACGATCGCACCATGCTTGTCGCGAACTGTAACCGGCAGAGCGACAACTTTGACGTCAACAGCGATCGTCGAAACGTTGTCTTGCGCAAATCCAGGAACTCCTGTCAGAAGAGCGAGCAGCGTCACGAAAAGCGAACCCGTCCCAGACTCCCAAATCCTGGCAGGGGGCGTGGTCGTCCGGTGATTTGCCCGACCTTGCAAGAGCGCCAACTTTTTCAAACGAGATCCTCCGTCGCGTAGCTTTCCTAGGAATAGGTTCTTATCGCAAGCGAATTCTAAGAGTGTTCGACCGACAAACGGAAATGGAGTACAGAGCCAAAAGCGCACCCGCCCAACTCGGAAAAGCCATCGTCAGATGATACATAAGGGCCGCTGCGAAAGGCTCCGACTGTCTTCTCGCACTCGATTTGTCGTCAGAAACGAGCATCCAAGCTAGCATCCAGATCCTTATAAGAACGGTTGTATGTCTGGATGCGGAACGAAGTTTGTTAGTTGCCAAACGCCTGTAATAGCTAGATCAAAGTTGGGTAAAACTTCGTAAAGATGCGGAAGGACGGCTGGGCCGATGCTAGAGTTAGATATGCGAGGTTTGGTGCCCAAGTCTGCATGGACGTGTCTGTTGGCAATTAGCCTGCTAGGTCTGTTGATTATTTTGGGATCGGCCTCTGCTCTGGCGCAAGACAAGCCGTCCAGCAACTCCAGCGCTCCTCAGGTCGCCAAAGCCGTCGGTGTGATTAAGAGCGTTCAGGCGGATTCCATCGTTGTGACGTCTGAAGCGGGCGGCGACGTCACTGGGACGCTAAGCGCTTCCACGAAAATCTTGCGGGTGCCACCCGGCGAAAAAGATTTGAAAAATGTGACTACACTTCAGGCGCAGGATCTGCAGCCCGGAGATCGCGTGTTGCTGCGTGGACCCGCGTCCGGAGATGGCCGTACGATTGCCGCGCTGGCGGTGATCGTGATGAAGCAGGCCGATGTTTCTGCGATGCATCAGCACGACCTCGAAGATTGGCAGAAACGGGGAGTCGGCGGAATTGTCACCAAAGTGGACGCCGCTGCGGGCGTAGTCACGATCTCATCTTCGTCGGGTGGGGCCGGGACGGGCGGAGCCGGCGCCAGCCATACGACTGAGGTCCACATCGGAAAAGATGCGATTTTGCGCCGCTATGCTCCAGATTCCGTAAAATTCGACGATGCCAAACCAGCGTCCTTCGACCAAATTAGGACCGGCGACCAACTGCGCGCGCGCGGCGCTCGTACATCGAATGGCGAAGTAAATGCTGACGAAGTCGTGACCGGTTCCTTCCGCAGCGTCGCGGGCACAATCAAGTCGGTCGACGCATCGAACAATACGATCACGGTTCAAGACGTGATCAGCAAGAGCCTGGCAACCGTACAGATTTCGCCCGATTCGCAGATGTGGAAGCTCCCAGCCGAGATGGCGCAGCGCTTCGCAGCGCGCTTGAAGAGCGCGTCGGCCGGGGGAAATGAAGATCACGCTGGCGCGCAGGGGCAGGGCGCCGGAGGCGGGCACGCTCCGAAACCGGCCGGAAATGGCGAACAAAATGTCACCGATTCGTCCGGGGCAGGAGGCGCAGGTGGAAATGGGCCTCCGGATCTACAGCGCGTGCTCAGCCGTTTGCCCAACATCAAATTGTCCGATTTACAGAAGGACGACACGGTTTACATCCTTACAACGACCGGCGGAAGTTCCGGCACAGTCACGGCCAGCAAACTGGTCGCTGGAGTCGAGGCCATTTTGACGGCCGCACCCAATCGAAGCGCATCTTCGCTGCTTTCACCCTGGACGCTGAATGCGGCAGGCGGAGAAGGAGAAGGTTCGCAATAACGCTCGATTCCATCGTTCTAAAAACATTAGAAAAGAAAAGGGACGAATTTTGAAGGATCGATTCCTCATCATCTTCGCTTCGGCAGTTCTGTTTTCGGCCGTCGCACTGGCACCGGGAATTCCGGCGTTGGCTCACGCCCAGACAGGTGCCGTCGCAGCACCGTCGGCCGGAATTTTACATGGTCAAGTAACAGACCCATCAGGCGCGGTCGTTCCGAATGCAACTGTCGCGGTCATCGTCTCGGGGGGTACGGGCCAAGCGCATTCGGCAACCACGAGCAAGACGGGCGCTTATGAAATCGGGAATCTCACGCCCGGCAAATACACCGTGACAGCGAACGCACAGGGCTTCGCTGTGTTTGTGCAAAGTGACGTCGATGTCGCGGCGGGACAGAATGCGCAATTCAACATCGCGCTCGACATCAACGTAAAGCAGGAAAAAGTGAATGTCGAGTCCGAAGGACCGACGCTCGATACGAATCCTGCGAACAACGCCAGCGCAATTGTGCTCAGTGGCAAGGACCTGGAGGCTCTTCCCGATGATCCGGACGAATTGCTCTCGGATTTGCAAGCTCTGGCCGGCCCTTCGGCGGGACCCGACGGCGGCCAGCTCTACATCGATGGATTTACCGCCGGGCAGCTTCCGCCGAAATCTTCCATTCGCGAGATACGTGTCAACCAGAATCCGTTTTCGGCCGAGTTCGACAAACTAGGTTACGGACGAATCGAAGTCTTCACCAAACCCGGCACCGACAGGTATCACGGCCAATTCCAAGTCGTAGGCAACGACTCATCCTTTAATACTCGAAATCCCTTTCTGGGAGATGCGTCCCAGGAACCCTACGATTCCGTCATCTACAACGGAAGCGTGGGCGGGCCAATCAACAAGAAGGCGTCGTTCTTCTTCGACTTTCAGCGGCGCAACATTGACGAAATTGCGGTGGTCAACGCGCCAGCAATCAGCAAGACGGCGAGTGTCCCGAATCCTCGCACGCGCACGAATCTAAGTCCGCGGATTGATTACCAGGTGAGCAAGAGCAATACGCTGTCCGCACGCTACCAGTATTATCGCGACACTTGGCAGAACGACGGCGTCGGTGGATTTACATTACAGGAGGCAGGCTACGACTCCACCGAGACTGAGCACACGGTGCAGGTTACCGATTCACAAGTTTTCGGAGCGAAAATCATCAACGAGACACGCTTTCAATACTTGCGCGACAACAGCGGCCAAATTCCGAATAGCACGGCGGTTGGCCTCGATGTGCTTGGCGCGTTCACCGGCGGAGGCAGTTCGGAGGGAACGCAAGTCGATCATCAAGATCACTACGAGTTGCAGAATTACACCTCGATCGCAAAAGGCAAGCACTTCATCAAATTTGGCGGACGGTTGCGCGGGACTCACGAAGTCAATACATCCAACGCAGGGTTTAACGGCACCTATACCTTTTCGAGTCTTGCGGATTACAACCCGCCATCACCCCAGTTACCCATGCCGAGCCAGCTTTCGATCAGCGCCAGCCCCACTGGCGCGATACCGACCGTCCCCGTGACGGTTGTGGATGCGGGACTGTATTTACAAGATGACTGGAAGGTGCGAAGCAACCTGACAATCAGCAGTGGCTTGCGCTTTGAGACTCAGAACGCCATTCACGACCATGGCGACTGGGCGCCGCGACTTGGATTTGCCTGGGGACTCGGCGGTGGCGGCAAGAGCGCTCCGAAAGCGGTCCTGCGAGGCGGTTTCGGAATATTCTATGACCGCTTCACCGACACCTTGTTGCTGAATGCAGATCGTCAAAATGGCGTTACGCAGCAACAGTATGTCGAGGACGACCCTGTTTACCAGCCGAATCCTCCCATCCCAACGGGTTCGTCTGCAACGCAAGCGATTTATCAGATCAGTCCGACGCTCCACGCGCCCTACATCATGCAGAGCGCCTTCAGCTTTGAGAAGCAGGTGACCAAGATCGCGAATATTTCGCTGACTTATCTGAATTCCCGTGGCGTGCACCAACTTATGTCGTTGGTGACGAACGCGCCGCTTCCGGGCACTCCGGGTTTCCCGTACACCGAGACGCCCAATCCGTACATCTATCAGTACGCCTCTGCAGGGGTTTTCCGTCAAAATCAGTTGATCGCCAACTTCAACGTTCGGGCGGGATCGAAGCTATCGCTATTTGGTTATTACTCGTTGAATTATGCGAACAGTGATTTTTCCGGAGCCGGAAATTTCCCCTCCAACTCTCACGATCTAGCCGTGGACTATGGCCGAGCTTCCTTCGACATCAAAGACCGTGTTTTTTTTGGAGGCACGGTTGGGCTTCCACGGGGATTCCGGTTGAGTCCATTCATGATTTTCAACACTGGCACGCCTTATAACGTTACGGTCGGCCAGGATTTGAGCGACGATTTGCAATTTAACGATCGGCCGGCGTTTGGCACTTTTCCTGCGGGAAGCTGCCCGTTTCCCACCGCAGCTGCGTGTCAAAGTTACACATTTTCCAAAACGCAACCCTATACGCAAATTCCCATTAACTACCTGACTGGCCCGTCGCAATTCACGCTAAATCTACGGCTCGCGAAAAGTTTCGGATTCGGCCCAGACACTGGAGGAAAGAACGCGACCCAGGCTGGTGGTGGGCCGGGCGGCGGTGGACCTCCGCTGGGGAGCGGACCGCGGGGCGGAGGCGGCTTCGGACGCGGCGGCGGTTTCGGCGGAGGACCGGCGAGCACGAGGCGCTACAACCTGACCTTCAGCGTGAACGCGCGCAACCTATTGAACAAGGTAAACCCTGCAGTTCCGGTGGGCGTGTTGAGCTCGCCGAATTTTGGACAATCGATTGCATTGGCGGGTGGCGCGTTCTCGAGTGCGGCTGCAAACCGGAAGATCGAGTTGCAGGCAATGTTCAGCTTCTAGCGCCGGCTATGTCGAATAGTCTGCGTTAATCCGCACGTATTCAGCGGTCAAATCAGTGGTCAGAAATTGCACGGCATGGCGGCCACGGCCAAGCTGGACACGAATTTCGCAGACGGGCTCCGATAAATCGCTGTGGGCCTTCTGCTCGTCGAACGCGTTGGCGACTCCGTTGCGGCAGACCTTCTGATTGCCAATGAAAATTTGCACCACGGCTGGATCGATGGGCGCGCCGCATCTGCCCACCGCGGCGAGAATGCGTCCCCAGTTGGGATCGGCGCCCGCCCACGCGGTTTTCACCAGCATCGAGTGAGCGATCGTCCGGGCCACAAGCAATGCCTCTTGTCTACTCTTCGCTTGGTCGATAAAGAGACGGATCACATGCTGCACGCCTTCGCCGTCACTGATGATCTGCTCAGCGATCGACTGACATACGGTAGTTAGCGCCGTGGAAAATTTGTTTCCCGTTCCTGCATCTTTTACTTTAGCCCCGCTCGCTCCACTCGCTAGAAGCAGCACGGTGTCGTTGGTAGAAGTGTCGCCATCGATCGACATGCAATTAAGAGACTCATCCACTGCCGCGCGCAAAAACGGCTGCAAATCGCGAGGCGTGGCTCCGACGTCGGTGAATAGATAGACCAGCATGGTCGCGAGCTGGGGATGAATCATGCCCGCGCCCTTCGCGATGCCCAACACCGTAACCTCTTTCGAAGACGCCCGAAATCGGGCCGCGGCAATCTTCGCGCGCGTGTCCGTCGTCATGATGGCATTCGCGAAGGCCTGAACACCGCCCTCGCTGGCAGAGCGCGCTGCGATCAACTCCTGCAACTTGGCGTGGATCTTTTCCGCTGGCATCGGAACGCCGATGATGCCGGTGGAAGAAGGGAAAACTTCCGCAGGCCTTGCACCGAGCAATTTCGCCGCCTCTCGGCAGACTCCCTCGCATGCTCGGATGCCAGTGCGGCCGGTAGCGCAGTTGGCGTTTCCGGAATTCACAAGGATGGCTCGAACGTGGCCGCCGCTCGCGAGCAATCCCGCGCGGCCTACTTCAACGGGCGCGGCCACCACCCGGTTCGTCGTGAACAACGCGGCAGCAGACGCGCCACGGACAATCGCCGAAGCGCGTTTGGTTGATACCGTTGAATTCGCGGCTTCGGACACTTCGGCCAAAGCAAGATCTGGGCGGCCGCTGACTTTGATTCCGGCAGCAACCGCCGCAAATGAAAAACCTTTGGGCAGACGAATTTGTTCAGGAGAACATCGCAACGAGGTCATGCCTGAATCTTCAACCAGTTTTTCGGCGCCGGCAGGATGGCAAAGCTCGGCAACTCTCCTCGAATCATCGGCACCTCGTCACAGCGGTAAAGTCGCGGGCATTTATAGCAGTCTTTATGGATCTTGTCGGGCAGATCCTGATGGTTCGCGACGGTGAATCCCATACGCGAGAAAAATTCAGGGATCCGCGTAAACAAACACACGCAATGGACTTTGTGCTTCTCCGCTTGCGCGAGCAGGGCCTTGATCAGCCGCCCGCCGCCGCCATTGCTCTGATTCGCGGGGTGTACCGTAATCGAACGGATTTCGGCAAGGTGCATGCCGTACAGGTGGAGAGCACCGCATCCGACGATGCGTCCATGTTCTTCGAGCACGATGAAGTCGCGTACGTTCTCGCAGATCTCCGCCAGCGAGCGTGGCAGCAGTGTGCCGTCGCCCGAATAGGCCGCGATGAGATCGTGAATCTGTTCAGCATCGGGAAGGACTGCCTCACGCGTGCGCATAGACCTCCTTGCGCTGCGCCGAGCCGGCTTTCTTCTCCTCGCTGCCGTCTTTTCTAGCTTTGTCGCTGTCCCTGGCGCTTCCGGGTTGGAGGGTCTCTGCGTTCGCGTGTAATGCCGCGTCCAGAGCTTTGACTACTTGATCGACGTGCTTCTTCTGAATTACGTACGGCGGCAAAAAGCGCAGCACCGTTTCGTGAGTGCGATTGATGATGATTCCTTTTTGCAGCAGTTCCTTGGCAACTGCCTTCGCTAACTCCGGGGAATCCAGTTCCATCGCCTGCATCAAGCCGGCGCCACGGACATCCAAAATCGATATGTACTTCTTGTGTAACGTTTCAAGCGCGGCGCGAAAATATTCGCCGGCTTCGCGAACATGTTTCAGCAGTTTCTTTTCTTCGTGCAAGAATGCAATGGCGACCGCGCACGCCAGAGGACCTCCGCCGAACGTGGTTCCGTGCATCCCCGGATGGATGCAACCCGCCACTCGCTCCGTCGTAAGGATGGCGCCCAGCGGCAACCCAGAGGCCAATGGCTTGGCGACAGTGACGACATCGGGAAGAACACCATAATGCTGATACGCGAAGTGGCGCCCGGTGCGTCCGAGACCGCATTGAATTTCGTCAAGTATCAGCAAAGCACCGGTTTGCTTCGTCAGGCGCGAGGCAAGTTCAAGAAACTCGGGATTGACCGGGCTTACGCCGCCTTCTCCTTGAATCGTCTCAATGCACACGGCGCAAACATCACCATCAAATTTCTGCCGCAGATCGTCGAGGTCGTTGAAATTGACAAAAGTTACACCGGGCACAAGCGGCTCAAATGGAGCGCGATATTTCGGCTGACCGGTAGTCGCCAGCGCGCCGAAAGTACGTCCATGGAAAGAGTTGTCCATGGCGAGAATCCGCGTCTTGGCATGCGCACCGCTGCCATTCTTGGAGCTATTCTCTACTCCGCTCTTTGCGGGGGCCGAGTTCGCCTGCGCAAAAGCGCGCGCGATCTTGAGCGCTCCTTCCCACGCTTCGGTACCGCTGTTGCAGAAGAAAGCGCGGTCGAGTCCGGAGATTTGCGTCAGCAATTCTGCGAGCTCCGCCTGATACTCGTGGAAAAAGAGATTCGATATATGAATCAACCGGCTCGCCTGGCGCTTGATCACCGCTTGGATCGCGGGGTGATTGTGGCCGAGCGCATTCACGCCGATTCCGCTGAGGAAATCGAGATAGCGCTTATCCTCGGAATCCCAAAGGTAGACGCCACGCCCGCGAACAAACAGAATCGGCTGCCGCTCATACGTAGAAAGCAACAGCTTTCCTTCCATACGTGAAACTGAAGCGAGGCTCATGCCCGCAGCACCTCCGTACCACATTCGATTTTCGTGAAATAAAAGAGTGGCAACACTTCGACCTGCGATGCAGGCAGTATGCGCACGCGACCCACTCCCGATTTCAGAGCTTGCGTGCAGGCCTCTAGTTTCGGCATCATGCCTCCGCTGATGACGGATCCTTCAATCAAGCCAGCCACCTGCTTGGTATCAAGTCTGGGCATCACTTCGCCATCGGCCTGCTTCACGCCAGCCACATCAGTCAAGAAAATCAGGGCATCGGCTTCGCAGGCGATGGCGCACGCTGCTGCCATCTGATCGGCGTTCACGTTGTAATACTGACCATCGCCTCCCAACGCAACTGACGAGAGCACGGGGATTCCGTGTTCTGCCCAGATGGCGCGCAACCAACGCGGCTCCGAGAAGCAAATTTCGCCGACAAATCCCAAGTCGAATTTCGCGTCCTGCTTCTTGCGGGCGCGGAAGACGCCGCCATCTCCACCACAAAGTCCTATTGCCGGATATCCCGCGGCGGCTATTGCCGCGACCAGATTCTTATTCACGATGCCGGCCAGTACCATAAGCGCCACATCGCGCGTCTCCGCGTCCGTCACTCGCAAGCCATGGACGAAATCGCTCTCTTTGCCTAGGAGTTTCAGAGTCCGCGTCAATGCGCTGCCGCCGCCGTGCACCACGGCGACCTGGTGGCCGTCCTGAGCCAGTTGAACAACGGCCTGCGCACATTTCTTGAGCGCATCTTTGTCCTCTAATGCAGCGCCGCCGATCTTGATGACAATCTTCATTGCAAGCCCTCCGCTTCGTGCCAGCCGTACATGAGGTTCATATTCTGCACAGCTTGTCCCGCCGCGCCCTTGAGTAAGTTGTCGAGACACGAGACCAGTACGAGCCGGCGGCCATCTTTCGCAAGGCAGAAACCGAGATCACAGTAGTTGGTGTGCACCGAAAATTGAATCTCCGGCAACGTCGCCGCCGGAAAAATACGTACAAACGGCTTGTCTTGATAGAAATCCGCGAAGCAGCTTTGAATTTCGTCAGCCGTCATTTCGCGTTTTAGATGCACATAAATCGTGGAGAGAATCCCGCGAGGAATGGGCAGCAGATGGGGCGTGAAAATCAACTCGCGGGAATTGAGTGCTAGTTGCTCGAGGATCTCTCCCGTATGACGGTGCCCGAAGACGGAGTACGCGGAAAAATTGTCGGCCACCGAAACGAAGTGAGTTCGAGCCGTCGGCTCCTTACCCGCACCTGACACGCCGGACTTCGAATCGGAGATGATGCCGCGATGACGATCGGCCAGATCGGCGGACAGGATGGGGGCGAGCGCCAGAATCACAGAGGTCGCGTAGCAACCGGGATTGGCCACCAGCGCGGCGGAAGCGATGCGATCCGCATTCAGCTCGGGGAGACCGTAGACGGCGCTCTCCGTCAGTTCGGCAGCCGTTTGAGGGTTTGTATCTTTGAATCCGTAGATGGCGCGGTGCTCCTCTTGTTTTAGCCGCCATGCGCCGCTCAAATCGATAATCCGCAGGTTGCGGGCAATGGCCTCGGGAACAAGCTCGCGGGAGACGAAATGGGGCGTGGCGAGGAAAAGCAACTGAACGCCATGCCGCTCTAACGCGGACCATGAAAATGGTACGACTCGGGAGTGGCCATTGCCGGAAACCCCGTTGCCGGAAAAATGGGGAAGCGTTTCGGGACCGCTCTTCCGTTCCTGAGACTCCGCGCTCCGCCGCATGAGTAGCGGCGCCTCTGTATGGGGATGGCGACCGAGTAAACGAGTCAGCTCGAGGCCGGAATATCCGGTCGCGCCGAGAACCGCGGTCTTAAGTTTGGACGTCATTCGATCTTGCAGTCGCGTCTGGGCGATTGCTACCCAATCTTTGCTGTTTTCTCCGTTTAGGCATATTTATCCACTATTATGCATAAATATTCATCTATATTAAATGGTCTGACCCAACTGTCAAGTCGAAATCGTGCCTGCGGCGAGCCAAAGTTCAACCGAAAGGCGTTGAGCGGTTGGCCGTCCAGAGGTCGCTGCGTAATTTTGCAGGATTTCCCTGATTGGGCCTCAACCCTGTTTGCCCCACGACGAGATGTTCGTTTGTGGGGAAGTCGGGACTCCAGCCATGTGTTGTAATCTTTTGCCGAGCTTTTCTGATGCCTGCAAGAAGAAATTTCTATTGGACCGGCAGCATCAGCGGCATTTAGTGTGGGGAGCGATTGTGAATGCGCGAACTGGAGACTGGCCAACGCACCTCATACCGATTCGCCGCCCTTCCCCGCGCCAAATTATTTCCGTAAAGATGGTTCACCGCAGACCGACAGGAGCGATCGCATGACGAAGCAACCTGAGTGGCGCTTCTTGCGCCGGAAATCATCGAGATCTTTGCTGGTCCGGAAGAGCTTTCTCGCCGTCGTGATGCTGGTCGGGATACTAGGGACGCTCGCCGCTCTGGGCACGACTTGCGTGGCCGATGACGCTCCGAAACCAGACCCTTCCGGTATAGCGACGGGCGACCGGACGGCAGTGCTCGATGCGGCTGGCAACCCGTACACGCCGGTTGAGCCGACCGACAAAACTGCGCCCGACTACGCTGCAAACAAGAAAGCGTTCGACGATTATCAGGCGCAGTCAGCAAAAGAGCCTCTGGCTGGCAAACTGGCGGACAGTGTAGGGCACCTGCGCGTGGCTACGAACTTCGCCTGGACTTTGAATACGGGATATCTCGTCCTGTTCATGCAAGCAGGTTTTGCTCTGCTTACCTGCGGCCTGGTGCGAAAGAAAAATGTAGCGCACCTGATGATGCTGAATTTCGCAGCTTACGTCTTCGCCTTCCTGGCCTACTACGCGGTCGGATACGCTTTCCAGTTTGGCGCGGTTGCCATCAACGCTGCACCCGTGAATCTCGGCGGAACTCCCATGCTCAACCACTTTCTGATTGGCCACGGGCAGTGGGGCTTCGTCGGTGGGAAGGGATTTTTCCTCGTTGGTCCGGCCTATGACAGCGCGAGCAATTGTCTCACCTTGTTCGAAGTCGTTTTCATGGAAACCGCCGGCTACATTATCGTCGGCGCGATTTGCGAACGCATCACCTTCTGGGCCTTCCTGCTCTGTGAACTCTTCATCGGCGCCATTCTCTATCCGATTTCCGGCTGCTGGGCGTGGGGCGGCGGTTGGCTGTCACAGGTCGGATCGACATGGAATCTCGGCCACGGGTACGTCGACTTCGCCGGATCTTCGGTTGTCCACGCGGTAGGCGGTTTCGCCGCCATGGCTCTCGCCATCATTCTGGGACCGCGGCTCGGAAAGTATGGGCCCGGAGGACGAATCAGAGTCTTCCCCGCTCACAACATCGTTTACGTCGTAAGCGGCACCTTTATTTTGCTTTTTGGCTGGATGGGCTTTAACCCCGGCTCGACCCTGGGGGCGACGGATCTTCGAATCTCTGTTGTCGCCGTAAACACCAATCTGGCTGCTGTCGCAGGCTCGGCCGTGGCGATGCTCGTCTGGTACTTCATGTTCGGCAAGCCCGATATCACGATGGCTTGCAACGGCATGTTGGCCGGATTGGTCGCCATCACGGCGCCCTGCGCCTTCGTCTCGCCAACATCATCTGTCGTCATCGGATCGCTAGCCGGGTTGCTGGTCTGCGGCGGCGTGCTTTTCAATGATCGTGTACTGAAGGTCGATGATCCTTGCGGCGCAATCTCGGTTCACGGCTATTGCGGTTGGCTCGGCGCGGTGAGTGTCGGCATCTTTGCCGATGGCGCTTATGGAGCCGGATGGAATGGTGTCGGTGCGGCCTCGTACCTGGGGCACGCCGGGCAAGGCGTCACTGGTTTGCTCCACGGCGATACTCGGCAGTTTCTGTGTCAGCTTATGGGAGCCACACTCTATGCCGTCTGGGCGTTTGGCGCGACGTACGGTGTGTTCTGGTGCGTGAATACGGTGAAGAGCATGCGCGTGACGCCAGAGGTTGAAGAACAGGGGCTTGATGTTCCCGAGTTTGGGATGCCCGCGTATCCGGAAGATGCGACCGTGCCCGCGTCTTATTAGGTTTCAGAGCTTCGGGTGTTCGGCCGGGTTGCAAATCGCCCGGCCCTTCCAATCCTGATCGGTCCTAGAGTCCCAAGCGCAAATCACTTGACGTTCCGCCGGCGGCGGGAACGTAGCAATTGTTGGTGTAATCCATCACCATGCGATCCGCGTTGAAGCGCCAGCCAAGGGTGCGGATGGTTCGCTTCATGCGCTGGATCCAGCCGCGCGGCAAGCCGTCGCGATCGCGCTGGTAGTACAACGGAATCACTTCATCGCGCAGCACGCGCATCAGGTCTTCTCCATCGCGCGTGTCGTGAATATTCATATCGGAATGAGTCCTGCCATTCCCGATGGCGAAGCCGTTTAATCCGTCGTACGCTTCGGCCCACCATCCATCAAGCACCGAGAGATTCAAGCCTCCATTTAAGACGACTTTCTGGCCGCTCGTGCCCGACGCTTCCAACGGACGCCGCGGATTGTTGAGCCAGACATCGACACCCTGCGTCAGATGGCGACCCACATTGATGTCGTAGTCTTCGACAAAGACGAATTTATCGGAGAATTGTGGATCGCGCATGAGTCGCGCAATCTCTTGCAATACGCGTTTACCCGGTTCGTCCAGCGGATGCGCCTTGCCCGCAAACACGAACTGCACCGGACGCTTCGGGTCGTTGACCATGCCGGCGATTCTCTCCAAGTCGGCTAGGATCAGATTGGCGCGTTTATAGGTAGCAAAGCGGCGGGCAAAACCAATCGTGAGCGCATCGGGACTGAGCACACGCTCCAGTTGTTGCAGCACCTGACGCGGTTCGTCCCGCCGCGCCGCCTGCTTTACGGCGCGGCGGCGGATAAATTCGATCATCTGCGACTTCAGATTGAAGTGGGTCTCCCAAAGCTCGCCATCATCGACATTCTCGATGCCTTCCCAGATTTTTGCTGAGCTGCTATGCAGATTCCATCCAGTTCCGAGGTGGCGATCGTAGAGACGATACATCGAAGGAGCGAGCCAAGTGGGAACATGCACGCCGTTGGTAATGTGTCCGATCGGAATCGCCTCTTCGTGTTTACCGGGAAACAAGCCGGTCCACATCGCGCGCGAGACTTCTCCGTGCAGCGAAGACACTGCGTTGGCCCGCCGCGAAAGTTTCAAACCGAGGACAGTCATGCAAAAACGCTCGTCGCTGTCGGGATGCTCACGGCCGAGGGCCATAAAGCCTTCCTTCGAAAGGCCGAGCGCCTCACGGAGAGGTCCGAGATGCTCTTCGACCAGATCAGCGTCGAAGCGGTCGTGGCCTGCGGGCACGGGCGTGTGAGTGGTGAAGACAACCTCACGGGCAACGCGAGGCACAGCTTTGTCGAAACTGATTCCCTCGTCTTCCATCCGTTGCCGGATCGCTTCGAGCACCGCGAAGCCGCTGTGGCCTTCGTTCAAGTGCAGAACGCCGGGCGTAATCCCGAGGGCTTTCAGGGCGCGCAATCCGCCGACGCCGAGAAGGAGTTCCTGATGCACGCGAACGCGGCCATCGCCTCCGTACAGGCGCGAGGTCATCTCCCGGTCTTCGGGAGTGTTGCCATCCACGTCAGAGTCGAGCAGAAATAATTCGCAGCGCCCCACTTTCAGGCGCCAGACCTTCGCGTAGATCGGACCGTGGCGCGTGTCAACCTGAATTTCAACCGGACGGCCATTTTTGCCGATCGCCGTTTCCATGGGAAGTTGATTGACGTCGGTCTCCAGGTATTCTTCGTGCTGCCAGCCATCGCGATCGAGGCGTTGGCGGAAATATCCCTGTCCGTAAAACAGTCCCACCCCAACCAGCGGAATTCCGAGATCGGAAGCGCTCTTGATGTGATCGCCCGCCAGAACTCCAAGACCTCCAGAGTAGATCGGCAGCGACTCGTGCACACCAAATTCCGCGGAAAAATAAGCCACCGGACGAGGACGCAGGATGCCGGCGTGGAGCGCCCCCCACGTCCGTTCCTCATCCTGGTACTCACGGAGTCGGCGGTAAGCGTAATTGATCCGGCCGTGCAGGTTGAGTTCGGTGGCGCGGCTTTGCAATTTTTCAAGAGGATATTCGTTGAGTAAGGATACCGGACTGTGATTCAACTGGCTCCAGCGTAGAGGATCGAGGTCGCGAAAGATTCCCGCGGAATTATGATCCCAACTCCACCAGAGATTACGGGCCAGCGCCCACAGCCGTTCCTGAACCGGCGCGATAAAACGATCGAGGGTGCGAGCTTCGCTAACCACGGGAGCGACCCGATTCGCCGCCTCGGTGAGCTGCCGAATTTCATTTTCCGGGAAGACCCGAGGTTCCACCGTTTGAATCACAAGAACGCCCTGCAGCACGCCGCGATCGATTAGCGGCACTCCCAGAAATGATTGGTACGGATCCTCGCCCAGTTCGCTGAAGTATTTGAAACGCGGATGATTTCTGGCATATTCGACAGCTACCGGCCGGACCTGCTCCGCGACCAATCCCGTCAACCCTTCACTCACCGCCATGCGCAGCTTGCCAATCGAATCGCGGCGCAGCCCGAGAGTGGCGGCAAGCACTAGATTCGCGCGGTCGGGCTCCAGCAAGTAGGCAGAACACACATCGGTACCGAACCGGCGGGCGATCAGCGCCACTACGTTCATCAGGGTCTCAGCTGGTTTGCCAGACTCCGCTGCCAGATTCGCAATTTCCTCCCATGACAGCACGTAGCTGGCATCGAGAGTACAAGCAGCGTGTTCTTGATCCTGAATGATCTCGTTGATCGGGTCCAAATCTTGTCTCCAATTTCGACTAAATTCCACAACCTTTCCGTCCGGTGCCCCACGCGGTCGGAAGAAAACGCTGAAGCCATTCTATCGGTTCTTGGACTTGCCGCTCTAGATATGCCCGATTCTGTTGATTACCACGGTGTCAGGCGTTGGACGACACGATTTTCGTGCCAATTCTAAACACGCGACCTTAAAACTTTAATCTCAGGTTCGAGCATAGTCCAATTGGAATTCTTGATCGGATGGATCAGTGAGGGTGGCACTCGGTCCTCGAGCCGCCGCTGGCGAGCCGTATACTGAAATGCCCGCTCGACGGCAACGCTCAAGCGTGGGAACGAAATCAGAGGCAAAGGAAGATTTCAACGATGCAATACCGGCAACTTGGACGGACCGGATGGAACGTCTCGGACATCAGTTTTGGAGCGTGGGCGATCGGCGGTGCCTGGGGCAGCGTTTCCGATAGCGACTCGCTTGCCGCTCTCCACAAAGCCATCGACTGCGGTGTGAACTTTATCGATACCGCAGACGTCTATGGCGACGGCCGCAGCGAGCGCTTAATCGCCCAACTCAAGAAAAACAGCAAGAGCGAAATCCTCGTCGCTACGAAAGCCGGCCGGCGCCTGCCGCGCCAGACAGTGCAAGGATACAGCCGGCAAAACCTGACCGCCTGGGTCGAAGACAGTCTGCGCAATCTATCAACCGACACACTTGATCTATTACAACTGCATTGTCCGCCGTCTGCCCTTTACGATGCGCCAGAAGTTTTTGGGATTCTGGACGATCTGGTGCACGCGGGCAAGCTTCGCTATTACGGCGTGAGTGTCGAAAAGATCAGCGAAGCTCTCAAGGCGGTCGAATATCCAAGTGTTCAAACCGTGCAAATTATCTTTAACTGTTTCCGGCAGCGCCCCGCGGACGAGTTCTTCGCTCGCGCGAAACAAAAGAAAGTCGGCATCCTGGCGCGTGTGCCTCTCGCCAGCGGCCTACTGACAGGAAAATTCAGGCCCGATTCCGTCTTTGCTGCCGATGACCATCGAAAGTTCAATCGCCACGGCGAAGCGTTCGATATGGGAGAAACATTTTCAGGCGTGGACTATAACATCGGCCTCGAAGCCGTCGAAGAGATCCGGGCTTTGGTTCCGGCCGGAGTTTCCATGACGCAATTCGCTCTGCGCTGGATCCTCATGTTTGAAGCGGTGACGTGCGCCATTCCAGGAGGGAAGCGACCCGATCAGGTTGCCGACAATTGCGGCGCTTCCGATCTGCCACCACTCAGTGACCATGCCATGAAAGAGGTTCGCCGGATTTACGATGCGAAGATTCGTCCACTTGTAGCGGACCGCTGGTAGAGGGTGGTGTACCACGCTCGGCTAGGATGACGGGGTGCAAAAAGACAGTTACCGGAAGGCACTGCCGGCTCAGTCGTCTTTGCTTACGACCGTTTCTGCCGACTTGACTTGCTTCTTTAGGATTTCATCCACGAGAAACAAGTCGGTAAGCAAGGCTCGGAGGTGAATCGAAGCATTCAGATTGTCAATCGACTGCGAACTGATCGCCGGTTGGGCCAGGACGAGTTCAACGGCGGCAAGGGAATCTCGGGCGTCGCGGTCGAGCACCGCAAAGAACGCCAGATATTTCTCGGCTGGTTCTAGACCTTCCTCTTTGATCGTCATCGCGCAAGCTTCGCTCAGGCCGGTCAAGGCTTTCACCGCCCGTTGCAGAAACTCGCGAATCTGGCCGCCCGATTTACTTCCTTCGTCCGTTGGAAGGCCCTGGGCCGCGTAGGCCAACATAAACTCGTAGCACTCTTCCACTGCCTCACAGCGCTTGAATATCTCAGCTAGCATCGGTCAGCCCTCGCCCCCCGGCCCGGTTCGATCTTGGTTGTGAATTGGCGCCGCGACCACCCACCTCTTAGGATCGTGTTCCTTCAGATAAAAATCGCGGCTCATCCAGCCGAAGATCATTGACTTCGTGATCGCGCGTTTTTCCGGCCGCAGTCCGAAATAAACGTGCAACATGATCAACGCGATCAGTCCCACACCGGCCAGTCCGTGCAGCACATACATCATGCCCCAAGTCATGTCGCTAAATAGATAAGGATTGCGCGGAAAGAATGCGGTGCGCACTCTCGACATCATAAAGACGCCCGTTACGATCGCGGAGAGGCCGGCGGCGAGAATCGCGCCGTGGTAGAGCTTGTTCTCTAAAGGATATTTGGCAAATTTGTCGGGTGGAGGTTCGGCCTTTCCTGCAAAGCGCATGATTCTTCGCCACGCGTCGCGCAGATCAATCCGGTCCGGCCAGATCGCCCAGAAGTCCAAGAAGAAGGACGCGTGGATGATGTGGAAGATGATCGATGCCGTTAACACAACTCCGGCGATCCAATGATACGTCACCCAAGGAAACTGAATACCGGCCTTCGGCAGAAAGGCAGTAAACAGCAGGGTGAACATCGCGGCGGCCATGATCCAATGAAACAGCCGCGCGGTCAGCGAATGCCTGGGCACACGCTCCGGAATGCGAGCCGCTTCGGCGGGCGTGATCTCGCCTTCAAACTCTTTTCCTTTGGCGAAATATCGCAGGTAGGTGGCGTGAACAATAAAGAAAAGAAATCCTGCGATCACCGCGACCCAGATCAAGAACCACGCAATATGAATCGGGACATGCTGCCCCCACGGACTCGTCGCCCACTCTAAGAGGTCCATGACGCCTCCTCCACTTCGGTTCCCTTACCGACAATGGCGCGCTTCACCAGATTTCTCATCAGCGGGATCTTATAGGCGTTGAACTGCAGCGGCACCGCCCCCTGCACCGCCAGCCTGCCGCCCATCTCGCCAGTGGACGCGTCGCGCGGCTTGCCGCGAACCGCATCTTCCACCGCCTTGAGTCTCAATGGACATGCGGCTGCGCCGTTTACGCCAATCCGAATCTGTTGGATCGTATCGCCCGACGTCACCGCGGCAGAGGCGACGTTCATGAGCGGGAAGTCCCAAACGTTACGGTCCCTCACTTTTTCAAAGTAGAAGTGCGCTCCCGCCCACGTCGAGGGAATCCGAATGGCAGTAAGAAGATCCCCAGGCTGCAAGATGTGCAGCCGGGTGATATCGATTTCAGGCCCGACGAAATAATCCTCGGCGTCCACGACTCGCTCACCTTTACGCGTTCGGATGACGAACTTCGCGTCGAGGGCGATCAGAGCGGGAGCCGTGTCAGAAGGATTCACCGCAACACAGCGATCGGCGTGCAGAATTGCATGCTCGCGATTGCGGCCCTCGGGCGTGTCGGCGTAACAGATATTGCCGCCAGCCCTGTAGCACGGCCACCCACTGCGGTAATACCAGCAGCGCGTATCCTGCGAAACATTGCCCCCGATCGTCCCCTGGTTGCGGATCTGCGGCGACGCGACTAATTCTGCAGCCTGCCCCAACACACCAAACTTCTCTTTGATGGCGGGATGATTCACCACTTCGGTCAGCGTAGTCATGGCGCCGATCTCGACGCCGCCGGCTCCGCTACTTCCGGTCGTGCGAACTCCGCGCAGTTCTTCGATTCCGCTGAGATCGACGACGGCCTTTGGCTTCTTGATTCGATCCTTCAGCCAATCGAAGCTGTCGAGTCCGCCGGCGAGCACCCAGGCGTCAGGTCCGTGCTGCTCGAGAAGGTTCTGGGCATCGACGATCGAAGCCGGCTGAAACAACTCGAAAGCGGCCATTCCATCTCGTATTACTGCCATAACTTTCCTTCAGCTGCTGCTCGAAAATCCAGCACTCAAATATGCGCCATTAACGGATGTTGCATCGGCCGCCCCGCTTCGAGCGACGTCAAAATCGTGTCGGCATTCACCGGCGCACGCCGAAAAATCTCATCTCCCAGAGCATCCGAGAGCGCGTTCAACACGGCTGCACATCCTCCGCCCACCGGAGGCTCGCCCACGCCGCGTGCTCCCACCGGCGTCTCTGGATCCGGAATGTCTAACGCGGACCATTGCATGTCAACTGGCACGTCGAGGATGGTCGGCGGTTTGCTCTGGTAGAAGCGCTTCGAAAGCATCTCGCCATAACGTGGATCGAAAACCCATTTCTGACCAATTGCATGCCCGATTCCGAGGGTCGAGCGACCCAACACCTGACCACCGAGCGCTCGAGGATGAATCACGGTGCCGACATCCGCGGAGGCAAGGAAATCGATGAGGTAGTACTTGCCGGTTTCAACGTCGACTTCAACTTCGGCGAAGCTGGCGACGTAAGAATACGTCGAGCCATCCCGGGGATAATTGTCCTTGGCCGCCACGACGAGTCCCTGTCCCGCCAATGCCGCGACCGAGTCCTTCGTCAATTTGTGGACGTCGGCGGGCGCCTCGTGGCCATCGTAGATGCCACCGAGTTCAATCGCGTGTTGCGCCGCCTGCGCCATCGTCATGCCGAGCCCGCCACCTTTGCGGAAAACGCGTTCATTCGCGACCACGTATTGTTCCGGCTTGCCTCCGAGCTTTTTCGCCGCAATCTCCTGGAGCTTCTGTTTGGCAGCCGTCGCCGTGGCATACGCTGCCCTCGTCATGGCATGCGTTGTCTGG
This sequence comes from uncultured Acidobacteriaceae bacterium, assembly GCA_963846085.1. Classification (GTDB taxonomy): domain Bacteria; phylum Acidobacteriota; class Terriglobia; order Terriglobales; family Acidobacteriaceae; genus Acidiflorens. Next base: position 298,689 of record CAWJUN010000004.1, read on the forward strand.
CTGCCTCCGGAGACGCATGTGAATGGAAGATTTCTTGCCGTGCTCCCCCATGTCACATCGCATTTCTCCCATGGCACGCCCAAAACTTCTGCGCCCGCTCGATGCACGTCCATCACGGACTCTGTTCCGAGATTACCAATGCCCGACTGAAAATTGATTCGTCCATCCGGCTTGATCACCAGAAGCCCGTCGAATCCGATGGTGCCGCCAACGTAGCAGCTCAACGAAACACCGACACCCCGAACTTTCGTGCCGATCTTTTTCGGATTTCGCGCGACCCGCTCGCTCCACTTGAACTGCTCCGCGCCACGGTCGAGCGCTTCTTTGAGAAACGCGCTGGTGGCGTACTGCCTTTTTCCTTGCACGACTGGCCCGAGCGGGGCTTTTCCTTCAGGACAGTTGATGCGGCGAATCGCCACCTGGTCAATGCCAAGCTTGCGCGCCGCTTTGGCGATAATCGGCTCAATAATGACAATCCCCTGTAGCCCGCCGGGAGAGCTTTGCGCGCTCCGCGGGGGCGTGTTGGTCAGCACCGTCACACCCCGCCATCGCATGGCCTGCGGCTGGTAGAGCAGCGAAACAATGCGTCCCGACGAAGGCGCGTCGCCCACCGAGTCATAAGGGCCGTTGTCGCAAATCACGAACATGTCGAGAGCCGTGATCCGCCCCTCTTTCGAGAAACCAACTTTCATCCGTCCTTGAAAGCTGGGGCGGGCGCGTCCAATGAAGGTTTCCTCTTCGCGGGTGATGCGCATCATAACCGGAGCGTTCGTCTTCTTCGCCAGCAGCGCTGGGATGATCATCGTCACCCCACCTGTAATTTTGCTGCCGAACCCGCCTCCGGTGTACTCGCTAACGAACACAACGTTTGCTGGATCGATGTTCAACCATCGTGCGATCGCTGGCAGCGTCTGAGCGGTGCTTTGCGTACCCGTGTAAATGAAGACTTTCCCGTTCTGCCAACATGCCATCGCGCTGCGGGTCTCAAGGGTCTGATGGCTGGTATCAGGAGTGACGAACGTCTCGTCAAGAACAAGCGCCGCATCCTTGAAACCTGAATCGAGATCGCCGTACGTCCACTCGTCCGGAGTCTTTCCCCGCGGAAGGCGTCCATTTTTCAGTTCCGTGAAATCCGCCTCGGTCCATTTAAGTTCTGTAACCGCTGGCGCACCCGGACCCTGGGAACCGGACGCTGGCGGACGAGTCCAAACGTTGCCATCCGTTCGCGGATTCGGGCCACCCGGGCGAAGGGTGTCGAGTGGATCCATAACAAATGGAAGAGGCTCGAAATCAACCTGAATTCTCTCAATGGCCTCCGCAGCCGTGAGTTCATCGACCGCTGCGACCGCTAGCACAGGCTCGCCCTGATAAACCGGCTCCATCGTGAGACCGCGCTCGCCCCATTTGCTGGCCTTAATCACCGTTCCATTGTCGGTAAGCGTGTCAGCCGGCGCAGGAAGATCGTCCGCCGTGAGAATCGCTTTGACGCCCGGCATGGCGAGAGCAGCCTTCGCGTCAATATGCTTTGCGCGCGCATGCGGCATCGGACTCAGCAGCAACTTGCAGAACAGCATGCCATCGGCACGAAAATCCTCCGCGTACTTTGCATTGCCCGTGACCTTGGCATAGAGATCAGGCGTCTCGTAATTCTTGCCAATCAGTTTGTATCCGGCGCCATAGACGCGGTCAGCAGACTTTGTAGGGGCAGCGGATGCAGCAGCGCTCTTGTGATTTGGATTACGATCCTGATTTTGATTACCCAAGCGACGACCTCCGCATATTCTCGGCCCCGCGCATCAGCGCCGTCAGAATCTTGTCGTAATCCTGGCAGCGGCAGAGATTGCCCGACACTCCATGCGCCAGTTCAAGACGGCTTGGGTTGGGATTCGTCTTCAAGAATCCAATGGCGCTCATAATGAAGCCGGGCATACAGAAGGCGCATTGAAATCCTTGCTCGTCGATGACGCCTTGTTGCACGGGATGCAAGGTTCCATCATCCTTGGCCAGACCTTCGATGGTGAGAACCTTTCGTCCGCGCACCGTGTGCGTTAGCACCGAACAGGAATAATGAGGAATGTCGTCGATCAACACTGTGCAGGATCCGCACTCGGCGCGGTCACAACCAAGCTTGGTACCGGTGAGTCCCAGTTTGTAACGGAGTGTCCAGGCCAATGTCTCTTGCTTCACCACATCGACGCGCCGCTGCTGGCCGTTGACATTGAGGGTGAGCAAGCGTTCGCCCATTCCAGAAGCCAACTGTTGCCCTTGCAGAATAGAGGAGGCGCGAAAAAGATAACCCGCCGAGGAGACGGCCACGCCGCTGGTAATAACGCCCTTGATGAAGTTGCGTCTAGTGACGGCTTTGAGCGCACTTGCTTCGGGCCCACTCGCGTCGAGTGTGCATGGAACCGCCTTGGAACTTGTCTTTTCTGTCATCCTCGGTCCCTCTCGATCAGGGCAGCCACCATCCGAGTCTTGCGTCCCGACATCGACGTCGGGTTCCATATTTAACAACTTCGATTATCTAAAAGAATACCCGGATTCGGAAATTTCCGACACACGGACTTATGAACCTTGACCGTCGCGAAAGTGTCATTTGGATGCCGAATTTCGGCCCCAGAGATGCGCGAGACGGTGGGGAATTTAGCGCGAATCCATCCCCCGTAGGCATCTTGCGAATCCGGTCTATAATGGCGCGCGGATGGGTTATAAACGAGATAATGTGCCGCCACCGCTATCCGCGCACGGGCCAACGCGCGCGCCAGTCGAATTGCAGTGGGACACGACGTCTCGCGCTCATCGGCGGTTTGCTTGGGGCTATGATCGTGCCAAACATCCCCGCGAGCGCTCAGAACTTCCAGCACGTTGTCCTGATCGTGCAAGAAAATCGTTCTCCCGACAATCTCTTCTACGGGCTGTGTTCCGGGACTTCCTGCGGCCCCTACGACATCCCGTTGACGGATTGGAAGAATCTTCACGCTCAAGGCGGTGTCACCCAGCCACAGGAGATCCACCTCGTCGATACCTCCGATTTAGGGCATGCTCACAAAGACTTTCTGCATGAATACGACAACGGCAAGATGGACGGAGCCGATCTGGCATCGTGTGAAGGAGCTTGCCCTCCGCTCGCTCATTTCGTCTATGTGAACCCCTCCGATGTGGGGCCTTACCTCAAAATGGCTGTGCAGTACGGATGGGCGAACTACATGTTCCAGACCAACCAGGGTCCCAGCGCCCCAGCGCATCAATATCTGTTTGGCGGCACAAGCGCACCCTCCGCGGAAGACGATGCCGAAGGCATTTTCGTCGCGGAGAATAACGGCATGAGCACGGGTTGTCTTTCCACTCCAGGTACGCAGGCCTGGCTCATTGTTGGGGGCATCGAATCGCCTGCAAACCGCATCTACCCCTGCTTCGAGCGCCCCACCATGGGTGATCTCGGACTCACCTGGCGTTACTACACGCCGACCTTCAAGAATTTGCGTACCGCTCCGGTGGATATCGAACACATTTGCCAACCCAAGGGAGGCGTCTGTACCGGCGCGTTGTGGAAGAACTTAATCATCCCTCCCGCGAATGTGCTCAAAGACATTAAGAATGGCAAACTGGCCCAGATTTCGTGGGTGATCCCGCGCGGCCAAGACTCCGATCATCCCAGATTTAACAAGGGGACCGGTCCTTCATGGGTGTCGAGCATTGTGAACGCCATCGGAAACAGCCCCTATTGGGAGGACACGGCCATCATTGTTACGTGGGACGATTGGGGCGGATTTTACGAGCACGAAATCCCTGTCCTCAACGGCAACGGCTACGAATCGGGCTTCCGCGTGCCTATGCTGTTCATCTCCGCCAACACCCCCGCTGGAACGGTGAGCAATGTGCGCTCAGACTTTGGCTCGATCCTCCGGTTCGTCGAGGGCAACTTCGGCATTGCAGAAGGCGCGTTGGGATTCGCCGACGCACGCGCTACTTCGGACCTGAGCGAGTTCTTCGATCTCAATCTGAAGCCCCGAGCCTTTGAATCGATCCCAGCCCCGTTCGGAGCGAGTTATTTTATTCACGACACCACGCCGGCAACTGATCCAGACGACGATTAGCAAGCCGCCAATTCGCCTGATTCGAACTCCCTCACCCAAAAATGCCGTGTCCTCCCTTCGATTTGCAGTGTTACTATCCCGTCAATAAGATGGCGCCAGATTTAGATCGAAGATCGTAGGAGAACAGAAGTTGGAGACGCTAAAAAGCGAACTGCGCCAGATGTTGACCGATCTGGCAGCTCTTCCGCAGGACTTCGACGAGAACGCCGACCTGTACCGCGATCTCGGTATGACCTCCATGAAAGCGATGGAACTTCTGATGGCTCTCGAAGAGCGCTATAAGGTTAGCGTGCCGGATGACGAGTTCATTGAGGCCACTTCGCTCGGACGTCTCGCCACCATGATGCACGCATTAAGGAACTAAAGATCAAAAGAACGAATCAATTCCATGCCAACCCCGGATCATTCACTCCGTGCAGGATTTCTGCAGCAGGTTGCATTACAGCCCGCAGCCCCCGCGCTGGTAGTGAACCACCGCGTTCTCAGTTATGCCGAACTGGACCATACCGTCCGGCGATGGGCGGGCGCGATTCTTTTCCGCACCGGAGGTCCGGCGGCGCGCGTGGGCGTATTCGGATCGCGGAGTGAAGTTTCCTATACCGCAACGTTGGCCGCACTCTACAGCGGAGCCGCCTTCGTCCCCCTGAATCCGCGGTTCCCGCCAGAGCGGACGCGTGCGATGATTCGATCCGCGAACTTGGATGCGATCTTCGTAGACAAACTCGCCTCATCGCAACTTGCGACGGTGTTGGACGGCCTCGAAACAATTCCTCCCATCTGGCAGCCAGAGACCGAAAGCGCGGCTGAGTTAGCTTCCTCACAACCGCTCGACGGGGAATTGCCTCCGCTTCCACCGGATCGCATGGCTTATCTCCTGTTCACCTCTGGAACCTCGGGCACTCCCAAGGGCGTGCCGATCTTACACTCCAACGTGCGGGCATTTATTAATTGGGCGATGGATCGTTATCACTTTCGTACGGAAGACCGGTTCTCGCAGACCTTCGACCAGACTTTTGATCTTTCCGTTTTCGACTTGTTCGTTGCGTGGGAAGCAGGCGCATGCATCTACGCCATGTCGCCGGCCGATCTACTGGCGCCCAGCAAATTTATCAACAAGAATGAACTGACCGTTTGGTTCTCGGTGCCCTCGGTTCCAGCCCAGATGCGAAAACGTCACCTGCTCGCGCCGGACACCCTGCCAACACTGCGCTGGAGCCTGTTCTGCGGTGAACCGCTGGCGCGTACGAGCGCCGAAGCGTGGCAGTCGGCCGCGCCAAATTCGATCGTTGATAACCTCTACGGACCTACCGAACTTACGATTGCCTGCACCGCTCATCGCTGGGATCCGAATACCTCGCCGCAGCTTTGCGTGAATGACATGGTGCCGATCGGAAGGCCATTTCCAGGCTTGACATCCTTACTGGTCGATGAGAATCTGCGGCGGGTTTCTGGAGGCGAGCCTGGAGAACTCTGCATTTGCGGCGCGCAGACTTCTCCCGGCTATTGGAACGACTCGGTCCGGACCGCGGAGCGCTTTGTGAAGATCCCGGCCGCTGGGCTGGCGGATCAGACCTTCTACCGCACGGGTGACCTGGCGCGACAACTTCCTAATGGCGAATATGTCTGCCTTGCGAGGACCGATCATCAGATCAAAGTGCTGGGTTTTCGCGTGGAGTTGGCAGAAATCGAGGGAGTGCTGCAAACTGCCAACGGCGTCGTGCAAGCCGTGGCTCTCGGCTGGCCTATGAGCGAAGGCTCCGCAAAAGGCATTGTGGCCTTTGTCACGGGCGACGGAATCAATACGACTGACATCCAAAATGCCTGCAAGGCATCGCTCGCGGATTACATGGTTCCCAGCCGGATAATTCCGTTGGATGATATGCCGCTCAACGCCAACGGAAAACTCGACAGGAACGCTCTCAAAAAACGCCTCGAAAGCGGCACGGAGTTCGCAGCCCTATGATTCGTCGAACCCTTGCCCAGTCGAATCATTGGCTCCCGCGATTCCTGCGAGCCTGCCGGAGAGCGGTCCTTAATTTCGGACTGCCCCCCATTCCGCGTTTTATTACAACTCCATTGCTGGCTGTTTTCCTCACACTGCGCTCGACCTACAAATTCTGTTTCCGCGTCTTTGTATGCGAACCCTTCTTTAAAGCGTATTGCGCGAGCTACGGCCGAAACGTACATACAGGCGCCCACCTTCATTTCTTCATCGGCCGAGGCAATTTGATTGTCGGCGACAATGTTAGGGTCGACGGAAAGTCTACGTTCTCTTTCGCCGCCCGCTTCTCTGACCAGCCCACACTCATCATCGGAGACAACACCGGAATTAGTCACGGATGTCATTTCACGATTGGTAAGAAAGTCGCCATTGGACGAAACTGCCAAATTGCCAGCAATGTCTGGATTTTTGATTCTCCCGGCCACGGGGCGGATTCCGCACAGCGCGCCGCCGGTGTTCCCCCGGAAGATCACGAGATCCAACCCGTTCTAATCGAGGATGGTGTCTGGATCGGCCGAGGTTCCATCATCATGAAAGGCGTCACCATCGGAGAAGGCAGCATCGTGGTGGCCGGATCTGTAGTCATGATGAATGTCCCAGCCCACACCATGGTTGCCGGGAATCCCGCGCGCCAGTTGCGCAAGCTTACCGCCGCAGCGGCCACAATCGACACTGTAGCGAAGCCAACGGAGTAGCGCATCGCCGCCAGACCCGCATTCGAAGAGATCGTCGTCTAGAGCACATCCATATACAGCGCCGTAACAGGCCGTGGCTGAAGTCCGTTCCAGAATGTCAGATAGGTGTGGACCCTCCTTTTGGAGCGGCGGAATCCCGCAGCCCTAAGTGGCTCCAGCGATGCATAGCCGAGCACCGGACACGAAGCAAACTGAGCGCCACGTGCTGCGGCGATATGCAAAAATCTCTGGATCAATTCCGCGCACTCCGTCGGCTCCAGATCGCCCCACAATAAATCTTCTAACAGCACGACGGCTGTAGGCGGTGCGGAAGCTGCCTGTATGAGATAACCGGTGAGCATCCCGCGCCGTCCCTCCGCCACCACGCTGACCGTAAGAGCACCTTCCCTTCCGCGACATTGCCATTCCGCTTCTGCTTTGGTCTACAGAGATCTCAGCGGCACATCCACAGGCAAGGCCGATGCGAGTTCCATGAAGAGTTCGATTTCCGTAGTCAAATCCGAAACTAGGCCCAGACCGGAGACGTGGACCGATGAGGCAGGTCGCAAAGGTCGCGCTAGAAATTCCACCGAGAAGATACGCTGAATATTGAGCTTTAACAGGCGCGATACGGAATACATCATACGATCCATGCCGTCGCCTTCGACGCAGAAGTTGATGGTACCGTCGTAGCCTGCGCGGCGAGAGCGTTCGATCAAATCGGCCCACAGCTTGATGCCGACCCCTGGTCCCTTGATCGTCCTATCCGCTGTCAGAAAACTATTGAGAACAAGTCGAGTCGGGTGAGTATTCCAAAGGACGGAGCGTGGGAATCCGGCCAGAAAAACCAAGCAGACCTGTGTCGGAATATACCGCAGGCGCGAGGGCGAAGGCGCTGCCTGGATAGTCGAACGCCGAACGTAGGAATTCTTCGCTATAAAGAAGAGTCTGGTTGAGATTCCCTTCCCAAGACCGTTGCATCATGGCAGCTAGGGCGTTAAAGTCGCCGCGGAATGTACTGGGGACGAGCGAAGAAGCATCAACTTTCATGAGGCGTCTCCAAGTTCCACCAATTCGAATGAATGCACTAGAATGCCGGTGGATTCACGTGCGCTTTTATCTTACGTCCTGTCGATCAGAGCCCTGATGCCAAGGCCACCGATGCCTAGCCCAAATGACCGCAAGCATCGTCCCGTCTTCGTGATGGGCTGTCATCGCTCGGGGACCAACCTACTTTACGACATGCTTCTATCGTCCGGCGGGTTCGCCATCTACCGCGGTCTGATTCCGGTTTACAACATATTGCTTCCTCGCTTCGGTTCCTTTGAAAACCGCGCGAATCGCGAAGAAATCCTCCAAACCTGGCTCCGCAGCAAAGGCTTTCGACGCGCCGGGATCGATGCCGAGCAACTGTCGGCACGCGTTCGAGAGGATTGTAAGACTGGAGGAGATTTCATATCCATCGTGATGGATCTGGTCGCGCAGAGCCAGCAAATGGGACGCTGGGCGTTTTACGCGCCCGGAACCGTACAGCATGTGGAGCGAGTGAAGCAGGATATCCCCAACGCCTTGTTCTTACATATCATCCGCGACGGACGCGACATAGCCCTCTCGCTGAAGAAAATGGGGGGCTTCACTCCACTGCCCTGGGACCGCACCCAGACCGAAAGCCTTGTGGCGACCGCGCTCTACTGGCAATGGATGGTTGAGAAAGGCCGTAGTGACGGCCGAAGGTTCCCGTCGGATTACATGGAGGTCCGTTACGAGGACTTGATGACCAGCCCTCGCGAGGAGCTGGGAAGAATCGGGAGCTTCCTCGATCATGACCTCGACTATGACCGGATTCTGCGCGCCGGTTTAGGCCGCTTGTCCGAGTCAAACTCTTCGTTTCGCGAGGAGGGGCCCCAGCAAATCAACCCATTGGCCCGCTGGAAGCAGCGTTTGACGCCAACTGAAGTCGCTGCCATCGAATCGACCGTCGGCGAGTGCTTGCAGGAAAACGGTTACGAACTCTCCTCGCCCGCCACTGAGCGTCCTAGTAGTTTTAGGCACCTGTTGATGCGCCGGTTGTATCCGGCGTTTCTGGACACAAAACAGTGGCTGAAGCTGCATACACCGCTCGGACGGTTCGTCGAACTGTCGTATCTCGAACTCGATGACGAACCGTTACGGAAAGCCGAGTCGACTGGACGCTGAGGTTCGCGGCTGAAGCGCGCCTCTCGCCCGTCATTCCCTGAATCGCTTGATTAGGGCGGTACGTCCCGATCCATTAGACTCTCCGAGTGAAGATCCTCTGGCTCGCTCCCGCGTTCCTTCATCCCACAACGCGGGGCGGCCAGATTCGCACCTTGGAAATGCTGCGGCGTTTGCGGCAGCATCATGAGATTCACTACCTAGCTCCGCATGACGGGTCGCCAGAGGCATTGCAGTGCACCTCAGAATTTTGTTCTAAAGCCTGGCCCGTGAGACGGGACCTCGCGCCCCGTACTTCACCGCTGTTTTGGCTGCAGAGCTTTGCCGCTTTATTTTCGAGGTTGCCCATAACGATTGCGCGCAAAAGCTCTGCATCGGTGCAACACAAGATCCTCGAACTACTGGAAGTTGAGCAGCCGGAAAAGGACGGATTCGACATCGTAGTGTGCGACTTTCTGACGTCAACCGTAAATCTCCCCTCCGGCGTGCCCTACGTCCTCTTCGAACACAACGTGGAGTCGACGATATGGAAACGCTACGCTGAGCAGGCGCAGGATCCCATCCAGCGTTCGTTTTTTCGCGGTCAGCTCCGCCGTCTCCAAACCTGCGAAACCGCCGCCTGCCGCCAAGCGGTCCACGTTATTACCGTCTCCGAGTCCGATGCCGAATTGCTACGGCAAATGTGCGGAATTGCCAATGTGTCCTCGGTTCCAACCGGAGTCGATGTCCGGTACTTTTCTCCACCCCCGACGCCCGACGGAAAGTTCGCGTCCGATCTGCTGTTTCTCGGCTCGATGGACTGGATGCCAAACATCGACGGCGTCCTTTGGTTCGTGAAGCGGGTCCTGCCTCAAATCCGGCAGCAGCGCCCGCTATGCTCTTTCGCCATCGTCGGGCGTCGACCCGCGGCCGCGATCCGCGAGTTAGCATCCAATCCGCTGTTTCGAGTTACGGGAACCGTTGCCGATGTTCGGCCCTATTTATGGGCCGGAGCAGTCTCGGTTGTTCCGCTTCGCGTCGGAAGCGGCACTCGGCTGAAAATCTACGAGTCGATGGCTGCGGGAATTCCGGTCGTTTCCACGACCATCGGCGCGGAGGGTTTATCGGTCTCGTCGCCCGAGAATATACGTATCGCGGACGATGCGGGCGGTTTCGCGCGCGCTTGTCTCGAATTGCTCGACAACCGAGACGCTCACCGCGTTCAAGCGATCGCCGCGAAAAGTTTGGTGAGCGAAAGATTCTCCTGGGAGGTCGCAGCCACGCGCTTCGAAGAAATACTCCGAACAAGCCTCCACGACCGCTCTACTCTCGCTACGCACCCGCGCTCAAATTCACATCTCTCACATTTCCATTAAAGGTGAATCGGTCCCGCCCCGTTTCCGCGAGTCACGTGACTCGCGGGGAAATTGCCGGCAAACGGCTTTAAGTAGCTACTCAACTCTGGAGACGCGGCAAAGATATAGTTCGATCCTCCCGAGAAAAATCCGGCGTGCTCGAAACCACGCCGCCAGTTCCGATGAGATTGGTTGCTGACGATCAAATCGACTTCCTGCTCCTCAAGAAACTGGCTGGCGCCATGCACCACGCAATCCTCGTCTCCCGGCACGGCCAGGCAGTCGACGATTGTCCCTACGCGCAAGTTGCCGAATTGCTTGTGCCCCTGCATGGAGGTCGCTAGCACGACGGCCCAACCACAGGGTCCGGAACCACAATCGATGAGCAGGCGTAAGAAACGAGGATCGTTCGCCGGGTAACGAAGCCGCAAGATCTCGGCATCTCGACTCGGCAAAAGGGAGTACGCGCCCCGAGCCTGGTCTTGAATGGCATCAACAATGTCTCCAGCTTCGTTGGCGAAGTCGGGGACCACCGTCACCTCGAAATCCTTTGCTGGCCGCCGCTTCCGAAGCTGCTGCGTGCCCGAGATCAGAAACGATCCAACGCCGCACCAGCCACCCGTATCCAAGGCAAAGTTCAGTACAGGGTGCGTCCGCAGGCAGACGAGCTCCTGCAAGACGCGGCTCGGTTGCAGGCAACGGAAGTAAAACGAAGTCGTCGCCAGCGACCAATTTCTTGCGCTCAGCATACGAGGAAGAGGCCGATCGAGCCCGCCCATACCCAACGAGTACAGGAGCTCGTTGCGCTGCAGAGCATGCTGAAGCATCGAGCTTCCGACGCCTTTGTGCTGGCGATTGACTAAGCCCTCGGAAACGGGAAGGCGGAAATGACAAACATGACGCATTTGTCCGCCCACAATCCATCGCTCGTGCGTCAATAGGTACGCGCCGCGCACTGTCGCGCCCTCGACGGCGAGATGATATTCCTGGTGAAGTGTACGGCTCGCTCTGGTAGAAAACTGTTGGCTTGGTTCCTCGGGAAATTGAAGCTCGGCGTCCAATCCTCCTTTTAACAAGCGCTCATTGAATTGCCGGACAGAGCCGATCCAATCGCGAGTGTAAGGAACGATCTCGAGGCCCGGTGTTATACCGATCGCCGGATGGAAGGGAATTCCCAGGCCGGCCCAATTGACTCCGTCTATAGCGGATGTGTTTGGTCGAAATGTACTCATGATGTGCCTTCTCTCCGAGTGCTGCCTGTTGCAAGGTTGGTGTATACGATCGTCGCCGGGGCGCGCCAGGAGCCATGTTTCATCTCCCGCACGACGGGGTTGCGGGTGGCACGCCGCCCGAATCAAGGAAACAGCCGAACGTGCTTCCCTGCAAGTCGGAGAAGCATACCACCAAGGTCCGTTTTCCGTAACAAGGTATATGCAGTTGCAGTTGGACCCGGTCGGTATGGGAACCTCGCGCGGCAACCGGCGTGACGCACCTTGGCGTCGCACCGGTTTGGATACTCCGCTCGGTCCTTGCTGGCCTTCTCCGCGTTTCCGGAAGCAGCTCCGACACTGATACTTGACGCGCTAGCGGGTCGGAGCGTAGCGCTTGGCGGATTGTGTTCGCGAGTTGTAAACCTCGAGACTTCCGTCCGCCCACACCGAAAGTTTCAGGTAGTTGGCCGCGTCCCTTCCGGGAAGGTTGGCGATAAAGGGGTCGGCCGAGTTGTGCGCCGCACCGCCCTCGTTTGAAAAATGAAGCTGCCAGAGATCCTCGAGTCTGGGCGAATCTCGAATGATCTTCCACGACGAAGGTGAACCACCCTTGTCAGCGCCATTGTCCATGATGGCAATGCGCGGGGAAATGCCGGCAAGAAGAGCTGGACTATTACTCTGCAACCAGCCGTGGTGCGAGACAATGAAGATATCGACGAGTCCCAACTTGTTCGTCGGACAAACGAGTTCCAGTTCCTTATTCCAAGTTAGATCGCCCAGATCAAGAATTCGGACCTTTCCGAACGTGAACATTGTACCTAGTGAGCGCGCGTTCTCGGTTTGGTCCAACGGCCGCGTTTCGGTGTTCTTGCATGAGGGATTCTCAGCCCCGGCACCAGGTAAGGGCTTCGGCAATAGAGCACCGTCAGCGCTCACGACCTCTTCATGCAATCCTTCGATCGGCAGTACGTCTCCCACTTTCGCGATGATTCGTTTCGCATGCTGGCTTGAGAGCAGCGTCTGGTAGGCGCCCCAGCTCTCCTCCGTTTCTCGATTGTCTGGCTCACGATTCGGTCCGTGGTCGATAAACGCACCAATGGGGATTTTGGCGAAGAGTTGCGGAACACCACCAGCATGGTCTATGTGATAGTGAGTGATAAGAAGGAAGTCGATTCTTGATAGGCCAGCTTTTTTGGCAACTGCGACAATGCGATCCGCGTCGCGTCCCGCTTTACCAGGCCAGCCGGTATCGATCAGCAACGACTGGCCTTCGGGCGTGACGAAAAGCGTCGCTTGGCCGCCCTCCACATCTACGAAGTAAACTTCCAAGGGTTTTTGCGATACGGCAGCTTGCAATGAATTTGCGAGCGCCAGGAGAACGATTCCGTAAAGAGTCGCCAGCACGGCGCGACTCAACACGGAACCCGTGGCTTTTCCAAGAGCAAAACGCTCGAATCTCATTGGCATCTCATGCTCTCCTACACAGCTAAGCCTACTGCTGGCGATAACTCTCAGGTGGACCCAGATAACTGGGCTTGACGCCCCCGAGATTCACAACGAGCTTTTGCAGAACAACACCCGGATCAACCATCCAAAACTTCAGCGTGTGATAGCCGGCGTTGTCGATCGCGTGCGCCGACGTCACTTTGCGGACGCTGTCTTCTACCGACACTGCCCAATCACGAGCGGAGTTCTCGGCGAGTGCGTCGATTATCTGGGGAGGAGCATCGTCGAACGAGACGGCGTACCGCAAACCCCGGCCGGGGACGAAGTTCAGAGTTGGCGCCAGAATCGCTTCGACTTCCACCTTGCCAGGATGGAACAGATACATTCGATATTCGAGGTTTGGAGAATTTCCAGGGGGCGTGACACTTTCCGAGGTCAGAGGGAAGATCGTCATGGAGGAAAGTGTCCTCCCGTAGTCATCAATTCTCTCCCAGCGCGCGCCAGCGGCATCATTCTTCTTCGTGGCGTGCTCGGCCTCAATCGACACATAGCCATTCGTCTCGACAAACCCGCGCAACGTAGACCGCGTGGGCTCAGTAGGGTTGAACGCTCGCAGCTTGACCTTGGCGGTGACGGAGTTGGGGCCGGTGATTGTGACCGCTCCATCGACTGCACCGGCCGGCACTTTGTCCCAGTCAACACTCACCCACAGCCGCTGATCTTTCTTAACCGTGCCACTGGATGGAACGACGTGGATCCACGGGGCGCTGGTAGTCACTTCGAATTGAAACGGAGTTTTTCCGCGATTGAAGACGTCGAGAAACCGGCTCTGTTGATTGAATACATCAAATTCAGGAAGCGCGGGTTCGTGAAAGACGGAAAGCCAAGGCATGGCAGAACCTTCGATGGCGATCCCTATATCCGCTTTCTCTGGGACCTGGACCTCTTGGACTGCGGGCATAACATTTACGGGCGGCTGGTTCCAGAATGTGTAACCCAGGTGCGTCTGATCCATCATGTGGTCCCACTTGCCGTTCGCGAGCGTGTGATTGTATGCCCGCGATAACTCGGCATCGGCCTGGAAAAGTGAGCGCACCTCAGCGGCAAGATCGTTTGTGCTGGCCCGACCTTGGACCGCATACAGGTTATTCTTTCCCGCTGCGATGTAGAGTTCGGTCACTAAAGCGGATGCCTTCGCAGGATAGAGAACCAATTCGTAGAATGCGTCTCGCATATTGCCTGGCAGACTGCTGTAGATCTTTTCCGCTTCGCTGGTAATGGATTGCCATTCGGCGAGGACACGATCAGCTTCCTGATAGTCGACCAGACTGAAGGTTGTGGGTGCGACAAGTTCCGGCTTTCGCCGACCGTTGAGCTTGGTGTATTCGGAGACGATCGAGGCAATCGACTGCGCATATTCCCGCCCGAACTCCCGCTCCGCCCACAGCCGTGTGAACTCGGAGATCCTTTCCTTCGGCCAGCGGCGGGGCTCACGAGCCAAGGCAAGGAAGAACTCGATGGGGAACTCCATCGGCTTGAGGTCACCTACGTTGACGATCCAAATTCGATCGGCGCCATACTCGTAAGAGAGGCTCATCTGTTCCCATATCTTTGTGATGGGGATCGTGTTCAGCCATTTGTAAGAGCGGGGGTCTCCTACATAGTCGAAGTGGTAGTAGATACCGGCACCGCCACGCCGCTTCCGTTCTTCTTCCGTGGGCAGCCGACGCACGTTACCCCAGTTATCGTCACACCAAAGCAGCGTGACGTCGTCGGGGACGCGCATGCCCTTTTCGTAATATTCCTGAACCTCTTTGTAGAGTGCCCAATCTTGAGGAATCGCGGTCACGTCTTTATTAATGTGATTGGCGATAATCTTCCGTTGATCCGCTACGATCCTTTCCAGCAAGGCCACGTTCGCGCTCTCCGACATCGGTAGATCGCCGTCACCTCGCATTCCCAGGGTGATGATGCTCTCGTAGTTTTCGTTGCGCTCGATGCCTTCGTCCCAGAACTTCTGCAGAACCTCCGAATTCGTCGAATAATCCCAGGGACCTGTACCGTGCCGTTTCCACTCCTGCTGCGCTCGCAGCATAGGCTCGTGATGCGATGTTCCCATGACGATGCCGTACTCGTCGGCCAGCTCGGGATTCAGCGAGTCATCTTCGTTGAACGCGCTGTTCCACATGGCAGGCCAGAGGTAGTTGGCCTTCAGCCGCAGTAGGAGTTCGAAAACCTTCTCATAAAACTGGTGGTTGTAGGTTCCGTACTTCTCGTTCACCCATCCCGTGAGCGACGGGGCCTCGTCGTTGAGAAAGATGCCACGATATTTCACGGCGGGCGGTCCTTGCGTATATGCTCCGGGCTTCACGAAGAGAGCGTCTTTGTGCTGGACCGGAACATCGGCCCACCAGTACCAGGGGGAGACTCCGATTTGCTCGGAGATGTCGTAGATGCCGTAAATTGTTCCGCGCTTGTCGCTACCCGCGACCACCAATGCGCTAGCCACGCCGGGCAAAGGTTTAGGCACCACCTGAATCAGAAAGGACTCCCATTTGCCTTCGATCGCCTGCACGTCGATTTTTCGGCTGCGAATCAAACGGTCAATGAGCGGACTTTTATTGATGGTGCCGATGATGATCACAGCAGAACCGAGAGAACCAGTATTCTGCACCAGGGCGGGAGCCGCTCCAGTCGCGGAGGCGATGTCGTGATCGAGATCGTTGGCGGCGCGAATGACACCGGCATGATCGGTTGGGTCTACAAAGATGGAGGCCGCGACGCCCGACCGAACAATGGCAAAACTCCCCGAGCGGGCAACTGTTTCGACGTATCGGTCTTGCCCCAACCCGAAACTGCTAGAACGTAGAGTAAGGATGAGGATGAGGACGAGCAAAACGCGTTGAGCGGGCTTCCTCTCCGGAATCATGGACGGTCCTTTCCCGACAGGATTATAGGCTCCGGTGAGTCCGATACGGCAGCCTCATCTGCACTGAAAATTTCGCGTGCGCGTCACGACAGGTAGTATCCAATGTGACGAGTTTAGGAAGGACAGCGAGACGTTATTTTTCTATGGGACATCCAACGCTAAATCTTGCATCGAAAACCGCGGTCGTAATCGGTGGGACGTCGGGCATCGGCCTGGCTTTGGCTAAGGGCCTCGCGGAGGCGGGCGCCGATGTTGTGCCTTCGGGCCGGAGGACAGATCTTGTCGAGTCCACTGCGGAGGCGATCCGCAAACAGGGCCGGCGATCGTTGGCGGTTGCCTGCGACGTAACGGACCGAGCCAGCATCGAGTCGTTACATGATGCCGTTTGCGCGGAGTTCGGCGGAATCGACATCCTGCTCAACTGCGCTGGGATGACAAAACGCGTACCGGCCCTCGACGTCAGCGAAGAGGACTGGAATTCCATTCTCGACACGAACTTGAACGGCACATTGCGAGCCTGTCAGATTTTCGGACGAAGCATGATCGATCGTCGACACGGCCGCATCATCAACATCGCATCCTTGTCGTCGTTTGCGGGCTGGTACGAGGTGGCCGCGTATGCGGCAAGCAAGACTGCGGTCGCGTCCCTGACGAAGTCTCTAGCCGTCGAGTGGGCAAGACATGGAGTTTGCGTCAACGCCATTGTGCCGGGAGTGTTCCGCACGCAACTCAACACAGCACTGTTGGACGGCACTCCACGCGGGCAAGAACTCTTAATGCGGACGCCGATGCGGCGCTTCGGCAAAGTGGAGGAACTCGTTGGCGCTGCCGTTTTTCTGGCATCGGAGGCAGCCAGTTTCGTGACCGGGCACCTTTTGGTTGTCGATGGCGGATTTCTGGCAAGCGGGGTCAACCAGTAAAGGGCAAAATCCAGTTCGGTCGCGAGACGCTGCAGTCCCTAAGCGGCTTCGAGCACCGACAAGATATTTCCCGCTGGATCCTTGAACCACGCGATTGTGGGCCCATTCCCGCGCGAAATTCCGCGAGCGTCCGTCTTCAAGTTGGGTTCGTTATAGATTTCGAATCGCACACCGCGCTGGGTCAGTTCATCGACTGCTTTTTCCACGCTGTTTACGGGAAAATTCAGAACCGTGAAAGTGGCAGGTTGGTGATTGGGTTTCGGATACATCAAAGCTTTGGCGCTGCCCGAAAGAGGCACCACCAGCGTGCCTTCGGGACCGCTGGAAAGTTCAAGTCCCAGCGTCTTGCCATAAAACTCTCTAGCCTTCTGAATATCGTTCACCGAAAAACTGCTGAATGCCTTGTTTGTGTTGAGCACTGAGGACCTCCCGAGTGTCTTAACGTTCTATCTTCGATGCGGAATCAGTTTTGGTGGTTTCCACGTTCAATGGACCACAATTCCTAACATTTTCCAAAGTTGTGACTTCCCTTCCAAAGTGACACGAACGATGCGGGTATCTCGTACGGGAATCAGCCAGCCAAGTTCCCGAAATCGCTTATAAATGGAACATCCCAGTGTCCCGGCCAAGTGGTGCCGACGTTCGGTCCAGTCGAGACATCGCACGGCTAGTTTGTTCTGGAAGGCGGAAGCCGACGGAACGCGGACTCCGATTGCTTCGAACCATTCCCTACCCGAGGAGCTGACCGCGTAAGCCTTCGCATTGTGTGGCTTAATCATTTCCCGCTCTTCCAACTTTTTCGCGACCTGAACGCCAAGCCAACCGGCCAGATGTCCATAACACGTTCGCGCATGCGCCAAGCTTCCTACTTGTGGTCGTGATGCAGTTGCAGCATCCGATACTTGTGGACGGGCGGTGAGCACAAGCAATGCTTCAATGGCGTTGGCTACCTCGGCGCTAGCGAGACGATAGTAGCGATGTCTGCCCTGCCGTTCGACGCTGAGGAATCGACCATCGACGAGTTTGGCAAGATGTTCGCTGGCCGTCTGGGGCGCCACATTGGCGGTCAGCGCAAGTTCTCCCGCAGGCAGAGCGAGGCCACTCATCAGTTTCAGCAGAATCGCGGCTCTTCCCGGATCGCCGAGCAGGTTCGCGGTACTGGATAGTTTCTCGTTCATACAAAACATTATCGCCCTAAAAATATTCGAATACTACGGTCGCCGCCGAAGTATCGAAACCCGGGGCGATATTACGCTGTGCGTGGAGGCGTTCCCTTGATTACACTTTTTCTGCGTTACACGATTGACCCTAACAAATTGTCTGACATCGCAAAATACAGCGCCGATGAGCAAGTTCCCATCCAAGAGTGCGGAGGCAAAATTCTCGGATACTTTCTGCCGACTGATTTCGCCGGAGCTACCAATGAAGCTATAGGCCTCATTGACTTTCCCTCGCTCGCGGAATATGAAATTTACCGCGCGAAACTCGCCGCTGATCCGCTCCACAAGAAATACGTCGCAGTGCTGGAGAGCACGGGCGCACTGCTTTCGATTCATCGGTCGATTGTCCAGCGTGTGGAATCCTCGGCGGAGCCCAAGCGATGACGCAATCTTCGACTTCACACGATTCAGATAGTTCTCACGGTTTAAAGATCGCGGGCTATGATTTTGGTTCTGCGCATGTTGCGAAGTCACCGGTTTCTGATGAGGAACTTCTGCAATTGGAGCAAACGCTTGGATGGACAAAGAACGACGCACAATTGCTCGGCAAGCACCGGGCCCTCTTCGAGGCGCAAGCCGAAAAAATGGTGGATTCGTGACGTACCATCATCGAGCCCAGCCTCACCTGGCACAATGGTTTTTTAGTCCGAACGGAAAGCCGGACGACGAATACAAATCGGCCGTGAAGAAGCGTTTTGTGCAGTGGGTTGTAGATGTGGCGAGCCGGCCGCACGATCGGGAATGGCTCGACTATCAAGAAGAAATTGGACTTCGGCACACGCCCGACAAGAAAAATAAAGCCGATGAACGGCAAACTCCGCCGCTCGTGCCTCTACGGTACCTGCTGGCATTCGTTCCCGTGGTAACGCGGATTCGACATTTTTTCGAAAGCGCCATTGTCGATGCCGCTGAACTCGATGCAATCGAAGTTGCTTGGACCAAAGCGGTCCTTCTTTACGTGACTCTTTGGGCGCGCCCTTACAGCCGTGAGGGGCTCTGGTAACTTCTGAGGCGGAATGGAATTTTAGTGTTCACCCGTTACCGGATGCTGTTGATCATTGGCATTCGGCACGAGTTGCAGATAGACCTGCTGCGGCAGATTCGTATTCCACTGGCCCGTGATCTTCGCGTAACCGACTACGCCAAGAAATAAAATCGTGATTCCTGCAGCCATGCTCCAGGCTGGAATTGCGCGGCGATTTCGCAAACTCACTGGCACGCCCATAACGAGTGTCTCGTGGGCTGGGCAAACCGCGACACACTCCAAACATCCAGTGCACTCGGCTGATCGAATGTGCAGCAGTTTGTCGACAGGCAAAGCAGAAGGACAAGCCTTCGCGCACTTGGCGCAATTAATGCACGAGCTTGCGTTACGAGTGATCCTGATCGGACTGAGTAGAGAGACGAGTCCGAGGAACCCTCCGTACGGGCAAAGATAACGGCACCAAAAGTTCCGCACGAAGATCGAAGCGATTATCAGCGCAAGAATGACGAATGCAGCCGTGCCGCCAGGGTAGCGGAAGAAGTTGAGCATGCGCACGTCGGCGATAAGCGCATAAGGGCTATTGAGAAATTCAGCGATGGATGCAGCCGACATGCCGATCACCGCGTAAGCGAACAAGCTCAGCACAATGTACTTCAGGGAGCGCAAAGGGATGTCGGCCCTGCGTGGCAACTGAAAGTTTCGGCGAAAAGTAGACCGGCCCAACTTCCACAGATATTCCGAAACGGTGCCGACCGGACACATCCAACTGCAAAAGGCTTTGCGGAAAATGAATGAGATCACCAGGAACGTTGTAAAGAGGAAAAAACCTGCCGCGTGCACGTGCGGGAGTTTCCCGGTGGCGAGAAAGTACTTCAACTGCATGAGTCCTTCGATGGGTAACCAGCCTTCGACTCCCGCGGGTCGCGAGACTTCCATTGCGCGGCCGCCCCTTTCCGCCCAGCGTACCCAAAGATAAAACTGCACGCCAATCCAGAGGTTCAGAACCGCAAAGAGAATCTGTACGGCGAAGCGCAACTCCTGCGAATGATCGTGATCACCTCGCCGGATGAATTTCTTGCGCGTGGGCTCCGTGTTTGTCGCGCTTTCTGCCAGTGGCATGGACGCGATGTCGGCGTTTTCGGCCAGGCCATCGATCTCGTCGAAGAGCGGAGCCGGCAATCCTGCCCGGTCCTGCTCTAGCCCCAGATCGCCTGCACTCTCCATACAACGAGCATATGAGAGGCGCGAACAATGCACCGTGACTTGCGTCACACCAGCCTTCACCCATGGTGGGGACTGCAGGGTTTACTTCATGGCGGCGCTGCCGGCGGGTTGGCTCGTGCAACGAATCGGATACAAACACGGGCCTAACGAGGACCAGCCGTATGAAGTTAATGTGCTGTCATGATTGTCTCGATTACCTTGGCAAGAATTCCAAACGCTACGGCAGATCCACTGTGGCCGGAATCGTCTCTTGCCGCGGCAATTGATCGCGCCGCCGGCCCTGCTCCTGGAATTTGTTCACCTGTCTCTGGTCCCGCGTCGTCTTCATCTCACGAAAGGCAGCCAGTGCTTCGTTCGATTCCTGCGCATCGTGGAGGTTGCGATAGAGCATCGCCAGTTGATACCATGACATGATTCTGAGTTCCTCTGTACCCTGCGGATTCGTTGCCAGCCTGAACTGCTCAACGGCCAGATCATCTTTTCCCAACGCTGCGTCGCCCTTTCCCAGATAGTAGTGCGCGTCGCTGATGGCCGGATCCAGGGCGAGCGCCCGCTCCAGGAGCGGAACGCCACCGGCCGCATCATCTCGTGTCACGCGCAAACTGCCCAGCTTGTACAGGGCAACGGCATTCGCGGAGTCTACCTTAATCTCCTCGGAATACGCATGATCCGCGTCATCCAGTTTGCTCGCCGTCCAACAAGCATCGGCTAGTTCCTCGTTCAAACCCGGTTCATGCGGCGCAGTGCGCAGTGCGAGTCGGAACTCGCTGATCGCATCGCTGGTGCGAAACGCTTCGGCATCCGCCTGGCCAAGCATTTCATGGACCCGCCAAGAGTCCGGATCAAGCTTGAACATCGCCGCGTAGGTTGTCTTAGAAATCAGCAAGTGAGCCCTCGCCCGATGGTAAAGAATGTCCATGTTGGTGGGATCAATCGTGGCCGCTTTATCGAGCGAGGCTGCGGCAGCATCGGCGTGATTCTGCGCCAACTCGACGACGCCAAGCCACATCCAGCCAGCAGCGTTCTTGGGTTCAAGCCGGGTCTCGCTCACCAGATCATCATGTGCTGCGGATAGATGGTTCAGTTTGTAATTAACAATACCTGTAAACAACCGCACGCCATGCAAACGGGGCTGCAGAGACGCCGCCTTGCGCAGCGCGGTCAGCGACTCGTCCAGTTGGTTGGACGACTGCAACGCGAGGCCCAGGTTGAAGTAACCTTCCGCCGAATTGGGCCGTAACCGAAGAAACCGCTGAAAATCGCGAACGGCATCGGTGGAGTTGCCTTTTCGGATAGCGTCGTTGCCCTTTTCAAACCACGCATTCGCATCGCTATCCTGAGCAATTCCAAGTTGGCATCGGAAGACTAATACGAGCGCAATCGTCAGCAACCGCGAAGAGGGGCCGATCACGACCATAAGCATAGCCGATCTGAGAAACAAGATGCAGAGAGTAACTGCATCACAGACCATCGCAACTTTGTAGCGCGGTTTCGTGGATCGCCCGGCAGCCGTGGTCCCCGACTGTCGGGCGAGCGGAACTCGTTCCGATCCGTGACCTTTCGCCCCGGTCCAAAGATCCATCTTCCGCTAGAAGGTAAATCGCAGGACGAATTGTCCGTTCCTTGGTCCGAGAAGCGTAGTGCCCACCTGCCCAAAGTTTGTGTCCTGAACGCCAGAATCCGGTTTGTTGAACACATGCCTGTTGAATGCGTTGAATAATTCTCCACGGAACTCTGCCTTTACCCGTTCCGTTACCGTGAAGGTCTTGGCAATGCTGAAATCCTCATCGTAGAACGGGAAGGACCGAATATCAGGCGAGTTCCTAGGCATATTGCCGAATACATAAGGGACGTCGATCCCAGGATTGGGGTTGGGATCTGCAAAAGCACTGCAGTTCCAGTAGCCGGTGGTGCAGGCGCCCGAACTGTGATCGTAGCCGGTAGTCCCAGAGTTCACAAAGGCGAAGGGATTGAACGATCCCTGGCGGAGGACAGGTTGCCCCGCCACACGGTTTGGACGAATGCCATTGTCGAAGCCCGGAATGCCATTGGCTCCAAAGAAACTGATCGGCTGGCCGCTCAGATAGCGATTTACGCCGCTGACTCTCCAGCCCCCGATGATCGCGTTTACAGGTGCAGGAGTGCCCGCGAGGAAGCGCTTGCCGCGGCCTACCGGCAACTCGTAAATGTAGCTCGCGACAAAGTTGTTAGGAACGTCCTGATTGCTCACCGCTTTTTCGGCTTTAAGGTTATACGGGTTCTGGGTTCCACCCTGACTCTGCAGAGTGCTGTAGTAGGGTTGGATACTGTCGGCGTCAGTTTCAGTCTTGGAGAAGGTGTACGAGACCAGCACGTTCAGGCCGTTACGGAAGCGCCTTTCCAGTTTGGCTACCATCGCGTCGTAGCTGGACTGCCCCACATTTTGCAGGTAGCTGTCTTGATTGATGTAGCCCACCTGCGGAAATGGACGCAGAGCCTGCTCTACCGGTTCGGAGATTCCGTAGGTGCAACCCGATGCGCACGAGAAGCCGACATAGGGCTGAATCGGAGGCGAGCTAAAGCCGCCAGGACAAGGCGCGACTGCCCACCACAACAGACAAGTGCCCATGCTTAGATCAGCGAGCGGAATGTCGTTCGGATATTTGAGCAATCCGTGCAGTCGCGTCGCATGGTTGCCAATGTATCCGAGCGAGAAAAAGAGGTCCGGCTTGACCTGAACCTGGGTCTCCAGGTTCCACGACGACACCATCGCTGGACGCCCATTCGACTTCGCTATGTAATCCACCCCTTGCCCATTCGATTGAGTTGGATCGAGGTCGGGAGTGGTCGGCAGCGCGGGTAACCCCGCATCGACCTGCGGCCCGGACAGAGGATCTCCCGTGAAGAGTGTCTGGTTGGCGGTAAACCCCTGCAGCGTGCCTTGACCGAAATCGGCGTAAACCAGCGGCCCGTAGTAGATGCCTGCGCTGCCGCGAAAGACGACCATATTGTGCAGCGACGAGGGCGAATAGGCGAATCCTACGCGAGGCTCGAAGTCTTTGTAGTAGGTGTCGGCCCAAGTCTCGCCTACGTTCCCGTTGCGGCCGGGGCCCGTACCTGCAAAGGTCAAAGCGCCCGGATATCCACTCGCCCCCGGATTTGGTGTGGTTGGGTTGAAATTCGTTGTGTCGCCCTCGGCCTCGTGGCGCGGAGTATCGAAACTCCAGCGCAGCCCGAGATTGAGGGTCAGATTCGGCCTGACCTTCCAGTTGTCCTGCACGAAAAGTGCAGCAGTATGAGCAATCCAGCGCGGCGCATGCAGCTGTTTGAGTGCGTTGGTTGTGCCAGCTTGACCGACCAGGAACGCCGCAAAGGCATTGCCATCGCGCCCCCAGTAGGTCGTATCGGATGCTGTCTGGTTGGGCCAGAAGTTGTAGCAACCGGATGTACCGCTGCACGTCCCCCCGATGTCGCTGACGAACGAAAACTGGTGATATTGCGCTTCGCCACCGAAGCTCAGGCTGTGCGCGCCATGCTGCCAGTGAACGATGTCATTCAGCGCGATGGTATTGTCCACATCCTGCGCATCGTCGTTCTCGCCGAAATTTGGGTAGGGGCTGCTGTTGAATACGAATCCGGGAAACACCGGGCCCGAACCGTTCGCGATGCCGAGTTTGCTATCCCAGTCGGTCCCCATGCGCGCCGCTGCCGACTCGTTGTAGTTGTTGGAACGGTTCGTGCCAAACGTCAATGAATTGATCACGGTCGGGGTTAAGATCCAATCCCACCCGACGCGAGACATCTTGCCGAACTGATCGACAAAGCCGCCCCCAGCCGAGGTGAGCGGTGCAGGCAAGTTCGCGCCGTTCCCGTGATCGTTGTTTTCTCTCGTACTATAAAAACCCCAGATCTTATGCTTCTGTCCAATATTTTGGTCAATGCGCACGCTCAATACCGTCTGCGCTATGTTGTCACTCGTTTGATAGACATAATTGTTGGTCCCGCCGCTTAGATTCGGAGTTGGCATGTATTGCAGCACGGCCTTCGCCACCTGGCTCTCGCGGCCGATCGGGATCTTGTTGTTCGGGAACGAAGTGCTGTTGCAATTGTTCGACTCGTACTGCGGATCAAAAATCTCACCGTAATACAGGGGCACCGGATTCGAGCTGCACCCTCCGTAGACTTGGTTCCCGTTTCCATCGAGAATCGGGCCGCCGAGAGTAGACGAAAAGTCGAAGTATTGCCCGTCGCTACCAAGCTCGGCTGGGGTTGGTATATTCGAGGTGACAGAAGCTCCCGTGTGGTAGAACAGCTGCTCGAAGCTGAAAAGGAAGAAAGTCTTGTCATGGCCATCGTACAGGCCCGGAATCCGGACAGGACCGCCGAGAGAGATGCCGTAGTTGTTCTTAGTGTCGGGCGGCCGCTTTAACAAAGGCGCCTCTGCCGGATTGAGTACCGCGTAGCCGTTGTTAAACCAGTTGTTGCCGTCCAGCGCTGCATTCTTGTAGTAATCGAAAACCGATCCGTGATACGCATTTGTTCCGGAGCGCGTCTTGTAGTTCGCCAGCCCGCCAGTGGTTCTACCGAATTCCGCCGACATACCCGAAATATCAACGTGAAACTCTTGAATCGATTCCACCGAAGGGGCGACGATGTCAAAGGATCCCGAGCCATTTTCCATTCGGTTGGTCGTGATGCCGTCTACCAGGTAATCCGTTCCTTCGGTCTGACCACCGGCAATCTTAGTCATTTGGAAGCCGGAACCGCCTGAAGATGTTCCGGGCCCGACCGCACCCGGCACCAAAAACTCCAGCGAGGAAATCGAACGCAGGCTGCCCGTGACCGCCAGCGGAAGATCGTAAACCTGGTCCCTCGTAATCTCGGCGTCAACCTCCGAACTTTCCGTCTCCAACCCCAATGTCTCGGCTGTTACGGTGACAGTCTCGGACGCGGCACCGACCGTAAGCGTGATGTCCTGGCCCACATGCGAGGCTACAGTCACAACGACACCCGAGTAGATCGCAGTCTTGAAGCCTGCCGAGGGCTCCGCCGTCATCTCGTAGCTGCCAGATCGCACTGACGGAAAAACGTAGTACCCCGTGCCGGAACTGATCGTTTTGTAAGTTGTACCAGTGCTGGTTTCCTTCGCAGTGATCTTGACATCCTTCACTGCTCCCCCGGAAGGATCGGAGACGGTGCCACTAATCGAACCCGTGTCCAGTTGGGCACGGGCAGGCAGTCCGGTGAGCACAATGGCGAATACCGCCGCTCCCACGACCCAGACGAACGAACGATTAGGCCTACGAATGCACGGCTGCGTCTCAGGCGTCATAGAATCTCCTCTAAAGCCACGAGCATCAAGATGCCGGGCTGAAATTCAGATCACTTCCATCTCATCAGTAATCGTTTTCTTGCAACTTGCAGCTGCTAGCCGGACAGCCTTCGAGCGTGAGGTCCGCTTTGCCTGCAATTTCCCGATAAATGTCGCCCTGTCTTCAACGCGCATGCGACCCAGACATCCTACGTCCCTTCTTGGTCGTGCGAACGTTCCCTTGGGTTGAAGTTCCGATCACCGGCCAATCGTTCGCCCATGTGAGTGACCGCACAAACAAATAGTCCAATCCGTTCTGCGATAACAGCAACGCATGAAACACGATCAGATCGCCGTCGGTGGGATCGATGTACGCCGTTTGACCGCCCGGCCCCGCCCACGTCGAGTTGCCCTGCAACAAGATCGTTCCGCCGCCCGTTGCCATATCGGCCCCGTTCTCGTCGGTGAATGGACCGTTGGGATTGGTCCCGCGGCCCACCACGATTTTGTAGTCGCTTTGCGAAGGATCTGCCTCGCAACAGTAGTCCCACGAAACGAACAAATAGTAGAAGCCGTTTTCGTAAACCAGCGAGGCGCCTTCGATGGGATCATTCGCAACATCTGAGGCGCGCTCGGCCAGGTGGTAGATCGTTGAACCGGACTGGATTTGGCCAGTCGCCAGGTCGATCTGCTGCTGATAGATTCCGGTCCAAAAACTCCCATAAGTCAGCCAGACCAATCCGCCGGCGTCGATCAGGATGTTGGGATCAATGGCGTTGAAGTTGTCGGAAGCGGTGGATTGCAAAATGAGGCCCTGATCGACCCAACCGTAATTGGGATCGGTCGAATCCAGTGTGGTATTGGTAACAAGTCCGATCGCCGAGACATTCGATCCAAAAGAGGAGACCGCATAATACACATGGTAAGAGTCGTTGAAGTAGGACACGTCTGGAGCCCATATCTGGGTTGCTTGCGGAACAGCTCCCGAGACCCACGCCGGTAGGGTCGAGAACACATAGCCACAGGCGCTCCAGGCGATTTTGTCAGTGGAACAGCGAATGGGAATGAAGCCGCCTTGAGTCGAAGAGGCGTCGGTCGAGAACAGGTAGTATGTGGAGCCTTGCCGAATTATCGAGGGATCATGCACCGGAGAGGTGTCCCCGGTGAATTCGTAATTGGTCAATGGACCTGCGGCGGCAATGACGACGCCGAGATTGGCGCTGGCCGTAGCACCCGACGAATCCGTGACCGTGACGGTGAAGCTAAACGTCCCCGCTGCGGTGGGAATTCCGGAAAGAACTCCGCCGCTCGACAGAGTCAGACCTCCCGGCGGGGTCCCTGAAGACACAGCCCAAACATAGCCAGCCCCACTCCCGCCCGCTGCGCTTAGCGTCGCCGAATACGACACTGTGACTGTTCCACCCGGCACAGACGTAGTTGACACGGTCAACGGAGGTGGACCTGAGGAACCCGAAGATCCACCGCCGCATCCTTGGAGCAGGGAGAGGGCAATCGCACAATAGAACGCAAACCGACAACTCTGGCCCGAGGCAGCCGAGAATCGGCCACGTTGAACAGAAATCACGCGGGACTGGCCAGTGTGCATGGGCTGCTCGGGTTCGGACAGGGACTCCGAGTAAACGTTTGCTTACAACCGCGACTGACTATCAGCCTCTCTCCTTCCTTTAGGGCAGTAACAAACGGTATATTTACGGTATATTCCAACCGAGCACCGCCGTCTAAATCTTTTACTTTCTGTATCTTAGCCAAGATATCGAGAGCTACCGATAAAATCTGAAAAATACGAAGGTCGATTCCTATGGCATTAGGATAAGTGAGGGGTGAGAATCGTTTTCGGCCGCTGCGGTTCCTGAGCCACCTCACCAGAAATAAGCAGCAACCACGTGAGGGGGGCTGGCGCCCGCATCGATAACCGATGTCTGCACGACAACTTGCATATTTTTCTTCTCCCACCCGAGAGGTGCAGTCCGGGCCAATTCAGATAAGTATTCAGGGGTGGATACGAACTGCGCCGCCGCGTCGGTGCCAGGTGCCGTAATACCCGCCACGCTGACTACGGAGTGGCCCGTCTTGGAATCCAGCAAGCGAGTGACAACTCCGAAGTCCACGACCACTTCCCGGTGCAGCCCCAAACGACAGAACCACTTTTTGTCTGGAGAAGTTCGATCGTGTATCCAAAGGATTCCATCCTTCTCTTCAAACACGAACCGCAAGTCGGACGTCATTTCCATTGTCCACCGATTGCTAAACGCTCCAATCAGCACCGCCGGGGAACTGCGCAGCTCGTCGTATGACGATTCGCTACCGATCCGAATCTGGCTTGACTTGCCGATCCGGCCTAACGCCTCGGAGATTCGAAAAGCAGCGTAAACGTCCCCCGACACCAGACCGAAATCCGGGAAGGTGAGCATGTCTCCCCACGAGATCTTTTGATCGGGATCCAACGGAAGGGGCTGATTAAATCTCTCCACCTGGGTCTGAAAAGTGCCGGGATGTGTCTTCGCGTAGTTGTCGTATAAGGAAGATGAGGGGCGATACAAAACGGGCTTGGGAAGACAGACGAGGACAGGCTGCGAAGTCGAAAACACGGGAGCCCAGAATTGCTGCAACGCCGTTGGACGCGCTATCAGGCGCCGCATGCCGGGAGCGATCAAGACCGCCAGAAGTAACAGGTTGAGGACAAGTGCACCCCAGGCAACCAACTTCCATTTTCTACCGGACTCCTCGGGCGCGGGAGACTGAGTTGCAGGCTGAGCGGAAGTCTCAACAGGCATCCCGACTGGCGGCTGCTGAAATTCGGGAACATAGGTTCCGATGGGAAGGTAGATGTGTACATCGGAGCCCTTGGAAAACTCGTTGTAATACTGTTCGAGCCGCCTTCGTACCTCACCAGCTTGTACTCGAACCACCGGGTCGTCTCCCGTCGCGTAGTCGGCGGGGCGATGGAACAAGTCGGCTCCAATACTGCGTTCCTTCAGCAGTTCGTCGTGCCCATCCAGCCTATGCTGAACGACATAAGAGAGAAATTGTTTGCTGCGGTTGCTGTTCCGAAAGGGCGGACTTGCCAGGATGTTGTCTAGTTCTTGGAGAATCGCGGATGTGTCCGTCGCTTCGGCGATCGGTAGGCGTCGCTTCTGGGGGTCCGCACTCGCCACCGACTCGGAAGGCACCGCCATTAATCCACCTCTTCAGACACAAGCTTGTCTATCACGATAGACCGCGATTGTCACCGCACAAAAAGCTCTCCCGTTCTCGACACGCGAGCGATACCGGGGCGCCCGAGAAAATCCTGTCTATCTCGTTGTAATCTAAGGCCAATTTACTGTAATACACCGTGTACTACTCGCTTTCGACTTGGTCGAAATCATAGACAGACTAGTAGAGCTTAGCAAATGTTTACTGCGGTTCCCCTTGTCACTCGGAGCTAGAGTATGGATCTACGGGAAATCGCGAAACGCGCAAAAGTCTCCACTGCTACGGCATCGAGGGCAATCAATCGCGTGCCCACCGTGGATCCCCAACTATCCCGGCGCGTTTGGAAAGTAGTCGATGAGCTGGGATATTACCCCAATACCCAAGCACGAGCGTTGGTTTCTGGAAGAAGCAGAATCTTCGGCCTTATCGTTTCAGAAATCACCAATCCTTTCTTCCCGGAGATCGTTCAAGGGTTCGAGAAGATTGCCGTCGAACACGGATACGAGATTCTCCTGACCTCTACGATCCACGACCCAAAACTGATGGCGAGTTCCGTCCGGCGGATGATTGAGCGCCGCGTCGACGGAGTCGCGATAATGACTTTTGGAATGGAAGAGTTGCTGCTCGAAGATCTGAAATCGCGCCGAGTTCCACTCGTCTTCATCGACGTCGGCCCGGCTCTCCCTCGGATCAGCAATATACGCATCGACTACCTACATGGTATTCGCCAGGCAGTCCAGCATCTGGCGGCTTTGCGTCACCGGCGAATCGCCTTCGTTGCCGGCCCGCTAAGCCTGAAATCAGCTGTCGCGCGAAGAAATGCTTTCCTGCAGTCCATTCAGGAAATTGGGCTCCCATGCGACCCCCTCTTGATCGTGGAAGGGGATCACACGACTGAAGGAGGTGTGGTGGCGGCCGCACAAATCCTAAACTCTTCGTATCGACCCACGGCAATCCTCTGCTCGAACGACTTGACCGCCATTGGCGTGATGAAGAGAAGCTATGAGGAAGGGATGGTCATTCCCCGCGATTTATCCTTGGTCGGCTTTGACGACGTGCGGCTCGCGCGATACATGCTACCCCCTCTGACTACGGTGCAAATGTCACAGAGCGACCTAGCCATGCTTGCCTTCAACGCGCTCCTCGCCGACGTGGAGCGCGAGGAACCCCGGTCGAATGGCACCGAATACATATTGCAGACCAACTTGTTGCTCCGGAAATCGACCGCCATATTGCCGAACTGAAGCTTTGCGCTTTGCGAGTTCGTCCAGAAAGCCGCCGCCTACCGTGCCGCCCTCTCACCAGAAAATCCACATGCACTAATGGGTTAGCGGATGTACTAACGGGGTTTGGGAACCGGCACTGTAGATCCATAGACTCGGCGTGATCAATTTTTGATCGCAAAGGACACGTGCATGTCTAGAACAGTGGAAACGCTTCCCTCGAAAATGTTCGCAAACGAAAACCCGCTTCGCTGCTCCCTGACACTTTTGGTACTCTGTGCGATCACGACAATCTCCGTAGCCGCGATCAAAGGCGGGCAATATGACGGACCCGCTGAGCTGCCGATCGCAACCGTGCCCACTGCAATGGCGGACACTCCCGCTTCAGGAGCAATCATCAGCGTTAACGCGGGCGCCGATCTGCAAGCCGCCATGAACAGCGCGGCGTGCGGCGATGTGATCGAGTTGCAGGCAGGGTCGGTCTTCAGCGGGCAATTTACAGTTCCCGCCAAGAGCTGCGACATCAATCATTGGATCATCATTCGCACCAGTTCTCCCGACAGCGCGCTGCCCGCAGAGGGTCAACGCGCCACGCCTTGCTATGCCGGTGTCGCTTCACTCGTCGGACGGCCGCAATATACGTGCAACAATCCCGAGAAAGTTCTGGCAAAGGTCCAGATGCAAGCCCAGGGAAGTGGTCCTTTTCAGTTTGCGAACGGCGCTAACTTTTATCGTTTAATCGGGCTCGAAGTGACGCGAGCGGCAGGCACGCCGGGCGACGGCCAGCTGATATCGGCTCTCGGCACGGCAGACCACATCATTGTCGATCGCTCGTGGCTGCATGGCGGTCCACAGGACGAAACTTTCAATGGCGTGAGCTTGAGCGGCATGACCAATGCGGCGGTCATCGATTCCTATTTCAACGATTTTCATTGCATCGCAATTACCGGACTCTGTACCGATGCGGCGGCCATTAGCGGAGGCGTCAGCAGCACGCAGGATGGTCCGTTTAAGATCCAGGACAATTTTCTGGAAGCATCGGGTGAAGGAGTGATGTTTGGCGGAGGCGCGTCCGTTTATTCACCTTCTGATATCGAGATTCTCAACAACCATTTCTGGAAGCCGTGGCAGTGGATGCCGGGCAATCCGAACTTTGTTGGCGGTACGAACGGCGAGCCCTTTATCGTCAAGAACCACGTTGAGTTGAAGAATGCCGTGCGCGTTTTGATCGATTCGAATCTGATGGAGAATGTGTGGGGCGGATTTACCCAGACTGGCTACGGAGTGCTGCTAACGCCGAAGAATCAACATGCCGGTCACAAAAATGTTTGTCCAAAGTGTGAGGTAACGGACGTCACGGTGCGCTTCTCGCAAATCTCTCACGCAGGAGGCGGACTGCAGTTAGCAACCGCGATTTCCGGAAATGGGAGCGGCGGCGGCCCGGCTTTGGCGGGGGAGCGCTGGAGTATTCACGACGTGGTGCTCGACGACCTTAGCGACAAGTACGTCGGCGGCGGCACCGCTTTCGAAATATTGAATGGATGGAAGAAAAATCCACTCAATACCGTGACGATCAACCATGTGACGGCATTTCCAGAGGCCTCGAGCCACATGATGATCGTCGGAACGGGGCACGAAAGCGCGCGAATGTATGGACTGGTCTTCACAAACAATCTGGTAGTCACTGGGCGATACCCGGTTTGGAATACAGGTGGGCGCGCCAGTTGCGGACATAAAGATGTCCCGATCACCAGCCTGAAGAATTGTTTCACGACCCAGAAATTCGCCACCAACGGGTTGATCACCCCTCCACCGCAATTTCCGCCGTCGACTTGGCCCGCGAACAACATGTTCGCGCAAACGATCGATGACGTTGGATTCACCGATTTCAACGATGGCAATGGAGGAAATTACCAACTCCTCGCGAGCAGTCCTTATAAGGACAAGGGCACAGATGGCAAAGACCTCGGCGCGGATATCGTAGCCCTGCAGGCGGCGCTGGCCGGCGTGGAGTAGCCCGCCCTTAATCCAATCACTGGTCTGATCGCGGATGGATCGGGACGGGTCGTCCGAGGGTCAGTCGCGTCGTCATTCAAGATGGCGCCTGACCCCCATTTTGTAGCACTCGACTTCCGCCGTTATTTGTCATGCGGACACCGCGATAATGCCGCGCCGGCTGTTAAAGAGCTTCCCACTTTTATTAAGTTAGCTAGAGGAGCTCTTGTCAGTTTGGCCCCAGCCAGTACCCACCACTCCGTATCGTCTCCCTGTAATCAAAACCGCCCAATCACAATCCTTCGATACCGCAAAACTCGCCCGAATACTGCGAATTGACCTTCACTCATACTGTCGCAAACCCCCTCATGATTCGATTCCTAGTTTTTCCTAAGCACACCCTTCGATCCCCAAAGGTCCACAAAGCGAACCGAAGGTGAGCGCTTTAGTACTAGCGTCTTGGTCAGCATTAGTTGAATCAACAAATGTTTACAAATAGCGATCCGTGGTGATTTATCGAGAGCGAGGCGCGCGTACTAATGACGAAAAACATCTAAGGGTTCGACCATATTGGGTTGGCACTGCAGAAAGAATGAATCAAGAGACCACGAGAGAGACCCAGTGAGCGAACAATTAGGCAAACAGCGGAGCGTGCGAGCGCTTGAATGGCTTAACTTCTTTCTCGCCGACGTGCAGACCGGTCTCGGTCCATTCTTGGCTGCCTACCTTGCTTCGAGTGGATGGAATCCCAGCAGCGTAGGCTATGTCCTGACTTTCGGTGGGTTGGTGGGAGTCGCGATGCAGACTCCAGCCGGTGCGGTCATTGACGCGGTGCATCGCAAACGGACATTGCTCGCGATAAACCTCGGTTTCTTAGTTGCTGGCGCTTTCTTGCTGATGGGGCATCTCAGCCCTGGGAGGGCCTACTCCGCACAGTTCCTGATCGGTGGCTCAGCTCCGTTCTTGGCGCCCACAGTAGCAGCAATCACACTTGGGATAGTTGGCGTCACCGCTTTCGACAAACAGTTCGGGAAGAATCAAGCTTTCAATGCCGCAGGAAATGTTTTCACTGCGCTGCTTGTCGCCTACGTGAGCTACCAATTCGGATACCGCACGATATTTGCCGTCGCCGCCTTACTCGCTGTTCCTGCGGCCGTGTCTCTGTTTGCCATCGATGCCAGGCAAATCGACTACGCCCGCGCTCGGGGGGCGATCCAAAAGGAAGGCAAGATTAACACCGAGGGATGGTCCGCTCTCCTCAAAGATCGAGTTCTCATTTATTTCCTGGCATCGGCCTTTCTCTTCCATTTAGCGAACGCGGCGATGTTGCCTGAACTGGGGGAGATGCTGTCGAAGGACAATCTGAAAGCGGCGGCCCCGTTTATGTCCGCGTGCATTATCGTGACGCAGCTTGTGATAGCCGTGTCTGCCGCGTGGATCGGGAGGCGGGCTGCCACGAAAGGACGAAAAGCGCTATTGCTGCTCGGCTTCGGCGTGCTTCCCGTTCGCGGCGTTCTCTATACCCTTACACACGGGGTCGGAGCGCTGATCGCGATTCAGACGCTCGACGGAGTGGCGAATGCCATATTCGGTATTGTCTCGATCCTGGTGGTCAAAGACAGAACTCAAGGCACGGGACGCTTCAACGTGGCTGCGGGATCACTTGCCACGATGGTTGGCATCGGAGCGGCGCTGAGCACAACAATCGGGGGCATAGTGATCCAGCATCTCGGCTACCGGGCATCTTTTCTCGGATTGTCAGGAATCGCCTCGCTCGCCTTTGCCGTCCTTTTGTTCGCGATCCCTGAAACCCTTTCTCAGACTTCCGCATCCCCAGCAACCGGCCCCGAGATCGATCCGGCATCTCCGAAGGAATCGTAACTCTGTATCCTTGATCGATGAGCTGAATCGAGTCATGGTCGATTCGAGGATGAGGACAGAAAATTAGTGCAAGAGAACTTCCGACTCATGAACCCTTTCTCGAGATCCTGTAAGCCTCCAACTCGAAGCTCCGTTGACAACGAAAACGCGCTCGGAGCGTCGCCGGACCACGAGACCGTGGGCCCACCGTTGGCCTCGAATAAAAACGGGAGACAACGGTAAATGTTCTCACCGGCGTTTGCCCACCCTCTCCTGTCGCTCATCGTCGGCGTTAGCATCCTTCTGATGCTGATTCGTCCCCGCAATATTCCAGAAGTGTACTGGATTGCCGGCGGCGTGCTCCTGTTACTCACCTTCCGGCTCGTACCTTTGCCGCTTGCTGGTCATGCTGCCGCGAAGGCGTTGGATGTCTGCCTCTTTCTCATCGGCATGATGTTACTTTCCGAACTTGCTCGAGAGCATGGAGTCTTCGATTGGCTTTCGTCGGTCGCCGTGCGAAATGCCCGGGGTTCTTGCTCAAGACTGTTCGCGCTGGTCTATGCCGTTGGAACGATTGTCACGGTCTTCATGTCGAATGACGCTACGGCAGTGGTTCTGACCCCAGCAATCCTAACGGCGGTTCGCAAGGCCAAGGTCCGGCCTTTGCCTTACATCTTTGTTTGCGCTTTTATCGCCAATGCGGCGTCGTTCCTTTTGCCAATTTCCAACCCAGCGAACCTGGTGGTGTTTCACAATCAAATGCCGCCGCTCAGGCGATGGCTCTTGTCTTATGGCGTTCCTTCTCTTCTGTCGATCGCTGCCACATTTATCACAATGCGCTGGCTCTTTCGAGAAGAACTTTCCGCCACCATTGAAGGCGAAGTCGAAGCGAAGCCCCTGAGAAGTGAAGGCCTTCTGGTCCTCGGTGGGTTGGCCGCTATGGTAGCGGTCCTGTTAACTGCCTCTTCTCTGGGCAAAGACCTGGGACTGCCAACCTGCTTAGCCGCTCTCCTGATCACAGTGGTGGTCTCCATCAAGGCACGCAGCAATCCATTGGAACTCGCGCGCGAGATTAGCTGGGCAACACTGGCCCTCGTAGCGGGTCTCTTCGTAATGGTCGATGCGATGGAGAGCATTGGCGCCATGCAGCAAACGTCAACATGGTTGACCTGGGCAGAAACGCTGGGGTCGACGACGGGGGCATTGATTACAGGGTTTGCGGTTGGTATAGCGAACAATTTAGTTAACAATCTGCCGCTTGGCCTGATTGCCGGAAGCACCCTGCAGGCGGCACATACAAAAGGTTTGATCGCCGACGCTGTGCTCATCGGTGTCGACCTGGGACCGAATCTCTCGATCACGGGATCACTCGCCACGATCTTATGGCTTATCGCCCTGCGCAAGGAAAAGCTCGATGTTAGTTTCTCGGATTTCCTCAAGGTCGGAGTAGTAGCGATGCCGGTCGCTCTATTGGCATCACTCGGTGGGGCGATCTTAATGCAGGTGTTTTTCCACAAAGCATAGCCGTCGGTCTACGAAACGTGGCAGGAGTTACAGCCTGGGTCTCGCTTACCTCAGAAGTCAATGAGCGTAACGGCCATTTCTCGTCAGCCTGCAACTCTCAAGGTGTATTATGGTGCCGTTTTTCGGGTTCGATGAGGAATTCCGCGTCAGACCACGGGAAACCATCGTCCGGAGTCGCGGCGAGCGCCGGCCTAACGTGGGTCGATTTGGCCCAAGTAGTATCCGAGCCGATTTTCAACATCGCCCGGTTTGTGGAAGCCGCGCGCGATTAGCGCCTTGATCCCTTCCTGCGCGGCCGGTCGCCCGAGAGAACCGATGCACGTATCCCACCCTGCGCCGAGCTCGACGTCAGGCGGAAGACTGGTGTTGACGAGACGCTTGGTCTGGGCGATCGCCCATTTGTCGAACTTGGCGATCCGCGTCGCGAGCGCCTCTACGAACTCATCCAGATCGGCGTCGGGCAGGGCGCGATTGATGTAGCCATAGGTTTCGGCCTGGTCTGCTCTGATGTCTTCCGAGCTCAAGAGCACTTCTAAAGCCCGGTTGCGGCCGATGAGTCTCGGAAGTCGTGCCATGGGGCCGCCGCCGGCAACCATGCCCACGCCCACCTCCCATTGCGAGATGATTGTCTTCTCGCGGCTGGCAAAACTCATGTCGCAGGCCAGCGTGATCTCGCTGCCGTTGCCGGTCGCCCTGCCGCGGATCTTCGCGATGGAGGCAACGGGCAAGCGGGTCAAACGCACCAGAAAATCCGGCCAAGGCGGCAACCCTGTGGTGCCATCCGGCAGCGAGGTCAGGTCCTCAATCTTGGCCGTGAAATCGGAGTGATTCAGAAAGTAGTTGTCAACCGCGCTGTCGAAAACCACGACCCTGACCTGCTCGTCGGCCTCAAGAGCGTTGATGACTTCTTGAAACTGCTTGACCATTTCCGGGCCCATCACGTTGATCGGTGGATTGTCGATCGTGACACGCCAATAGGCGGGCGACCGTCGAGCAACGCGAATCTGTGCGCGTCTCGTAGGTGCGTTCATTTGCTTGAGTTTGGTTGGTGCGCTCAGAGTTGCCATCGGATTTTCCTCCGTAAGTATTCAGCCAGAACAAAACGGGCCGCGCAATTGCACGATGGTATTGCCAATACTTTCGTATCGAAGGCAGCGTCTCAGGCCTGAGGCATAGGGCTTTTCATGCAGCTAGTCCTGAAGGTCGATCGGTGAGGGAAACTTACTTTCCCGACCGATACGAAGGTATCGTCGATACCATTGTCCAATTGTCTTACTCTCTTCACTCTGTCTTAATTGCAACCGTTCGAGATACACGTTGATCAGCTTCCAAACTTTTTTGTGAAGGGAAATACAAATGTCTGAATTCGTGACGAAGTCTGTGGCGCAAGAACAACGAGCACAAAAGATAAGGACACGCACTCCGGTGGTGCGTCTCGCCGGCCTTGCCGTCACGGCGACAGTCACGGCAGCGCTCGCTGTTCTCGGCGGCGCGGTCCTTTATGCGCTGGGCCAAAACAACGTCGCTAACAACGACAAGTATTCGCTAGTATCGCCGGGCGGTATCGCGTTCTCCGACTTCCGGGGCTACGAGGACTGGGCTGCAGCATCTTCCGCTCGGACCGAAGCAGCGCTTCCCGATGAAATCCTTAAGGTGATCGTCGCCAATCCGACGATGATCAAGGCCTACAAGGCCGGCGTCCCGGGAAACGGCCAGCCCTTTCCCGATGGATCCATGATCGTGAAGCTGCAGTGGAAGCCGAAGAAGAGCACAGAGGCCCCTTTCGCCGTGGATGTGCCAGACGTCTTTTCCCAGGCTTTCGTCATGGAAAAGGACAGCAAGAGATTTTCGAAAAGTGGCGGATGGGGATACGCGGTGTTCAACTACGACTCCGCATCCGATAGGTTCACGGCCGATGCCAAAAGTCCGTCGGACTGCGGATATGCGTGCCATACGCCAGTCAAGGCGAAGGACTACATCTTCCATCCATACCAGAAGCGCTGAACCGCACGGAGGACGCCTCAATCTCGAAACAGTATAAGACTCAAGAATTTGAAGTTGATAGAACAACCCCTAAAAGGCTCCAAATGACTGGAGTAGGCCACGCAAACCTTAACCAATGCGAATTGAGAATAAGGAGAAGAACAATGAATAACATGCCAAGACAGGACGAAAACTCGGTCGTTGCAGTTTTCAGCCAACACTCTGCAGCAGAAGATGCCATCAAGCAATTAAAGGGTGGTGGGTTCGACATCAAGAAGCTGGCCGTCGTCGGCCGCGACTATCAGACGGAAGACGATGTCGTCGGCTTCTATAACACAGGCGACAGGATGAAATACTGGGGCAAATGGGGCGCATTTTGGGGAGGGCTCTGGGGCCTGCTTGCCGGTGCGGCGTTCTTAATTGTCCCAGGCGTCGGACCCGTTGTCGCTGCCGGCTCCGTTGTCGCCTCGATCGTCGCAGCCCTGGAGGGAGCAGTCGTCGTGGGAGGGCTTAGCGCTCTCGGTGCGGGGCTCTTCAGCCTCGGCATTCCCAAAAACAGCGTCGTAAAATACGAGACGTCGATCAAGGCCGGCAAGTTCGTTCTTGTCGCACATGGAACTGCTGAGGAAGTAGCGAAAGCCCGCAACCTGTTGAAGACTTCAGGGGCCGAGCAAATCGACAGCTACGAGGCCTCGACCGGAGCAACGCGCGCAGCGTAAGCCGGCTGGGGTCATTCAGGGAGTCGATGCAATCTTTCCTCGCGCCTGCCACGGTGGCCTCATCACAGGGGCCACTGTGGTTCATCGTTCACAGCTTAGGGAAGGTAGATGGCACTCGTACAGACCCTCACCGATCGCGACCACGACCACTTTGGACCTCCGCTGCCGCCGGGTTTGCGAGAGCTGTACGATGGGGATCTGCGTTTCCGCGAATCACCCGCGGGGCGACCCTTTGTCTTTGCGAATTTCGTTTCCACTCTTGACGGGGTCGTGAGCTACGAGATTAAGGGCCACGCTGGCGGCTCGGCTGTAAGTGGTTCTGACACTGCGGATGGTTTCATCATGGGACTGTTGCGGGCTTCCGCTGACGCAATTATCGTCGGCGCTCGTACCGTCCACGACGCGAGCCCCGAGGGTCTTTGGATTCCTGAATACACCTACCCCGATGCGAAACTTTTGTTCAGAGAATACCGGGTAAACGCGCTTCATAAACCCGAATACCCCCTCCTTGTCGTCGTTAGCGGCAGTGGCAGATTGGAGCTGGAGAGAGCAATCTTCCGAACGCCCGGACTGCTCACGGCAGTGATCACAACCTCCGTCGGTAGCGATGTCCTCGTGAGGGCAGGCGCTACGAAATTGCCCTGTGTTCAGATTCATGTTCTGGATGCGAAGTCTGGAACAATGGCTCCGATGGCGATGCTGCGATTGCTCTATGCGGAGCTTGGGGTACGGAGGCTCCTGCACGAAGGCGGCCCTACACTCTTCGGACAATTCCTGGCGGTGGAAGCTGTAGACGAACTCTTTCTGACGCTGTCGCCGCAAATCGCCGGCCGTAAAGAGGACACAATTCGGCCCGGTCTTGTGGAAGGGATCGAATTTATGCCGGACCGTTCTCCTGGGTTCCAACTGCTCAGCGTCAAGCAAAGAGCTGAGCATCTGTACCTACGCTACGGTCGTTCCGCAGACCGCCCGCCGATGGCGTAGAGCAAAATTCTCGCTTCAGGAAATCCCGTCAAATGAGGAAGTAGGCGCGTCTGGGACCTCGTGGCACGAAACCACAAAAGAGTTCCCCTCCTTGCGGGGCCACAAGCGAGAACGCTTTCGCTCTTACTCGTCGACCCTATATCTCCGCCAATGCGCCATGCACAAGATGAATCGAGATCGCACCCTCGCCAACGGCTGACGCAACCCGCTTCACGTTTCCGGAGCGGATGTCCCCCACTGCAAAAACTGCCGGCAAGCTCGTCTCAAGCATCTGCGGCGACCGGCCAAGAGGCCATTTTTGTGGAGCGCCTGCCAGAACTGGATCCAAGTCCCGCCCGGTAAGAATGAAGCCCTGCTGATCAAGGACGACACAGCCACGCAGCCAGTCGCTACGAGGTGACGCACCCGCCATCACGAAAACATGCCGGATATCGCGCGTCGCCCTCTCCCCCGACGACCGGTCGAGCCAGGTGACCCGTTCGAGGTGCGATTCGCCCTCTAATGACACCAGTTCAGTCTCCAGATGCAGTTCGATCACCGGATGCTTTGTGATCCTCTGAGTCAGATAGCGTGACATCGTCTCCGAAAGCGTTTTTCCGCGAACCAACATATAGACCTCCCGAGCAGTTTCCGCCAGGAAAATGGCTGCCTGGCCGGCCGAGTTTCCTCCGCCGATGACGACGACCTCATCACCGCCGCAGAGCTGCGCTTCCATGAATGTGGCCGCATAATAGATTCCATTTCCTTCGAACTTCTTTAGGTTGGCGACGTTCGGCGTTTTGTATTGGGCTCCTGTGGCGATGATGATGCTTCGAGCCTGCAGAATATCGCCATTCTCCAGCGAGAGCCGATATGGCCTCTGATCGCATTCGAACTTGGCCACTCGCTGTCCCACCATCATCTGTGCGCCGAATTTCTCCGCCTGAACAACGCCACGGCGCGTGAGTTCCAGACCGGAGACGCCGGTTGGGAAGCCAAGGTAGTTCTCAATCTTTGAGCTCGAGCCCGCCTGTCCACCGGGAAAGTCAGCCTCGATCACGACAGTTTCTAATCCTTCTGATGCTGCGTAAACCGCCGCCGCCAACCCGGCCGGACCAGCGCCCACAATGACGACATCGAGAATGTGCGATTCATCGACTTTGCCCGAGAGCCCCAGGCATTGAGCCAACTGTTGCGTCGTGGGATTGCGCTGCACAGCCTTTCCGCTGCAAATCACAATCGGTATTTCGTCGATCTTCACATTAAAACGATCAAGCAACTCCTGAGCGGTTGTGTCACTGTCAAGGTCGATATATGCGTGGGGGTGTCCGTTGCGGGTCAGAAACTCGCGCAACCGCAGCGTATTAGCCGAGTGACGCGATCCCAGAATAATGACGTTACCCAAGCCGCCCGCAATGAGCGCGAGGCGTCGCTGGATAAAAGCGCGCATGAAAATATCGCTGAGTTCGGCATCTTTCGCGATAAGCGAACGCAAGGCACCGGGGCTAACTTCAAGAAATTCTCCTGATTCGGCCACCCGTCCACGCGCCATAGAGCCGGTCCCGGAGATCAAGACCATGTCTCCGGAAAAACCGCCCGGACGATGAGTCGCAAATACGTGCTCGCCAGAGAGCCTCGTGATTACAATATCGAGCTTTCCAGAAAGCAAAACAAACAAAGGCAAACGATCCCCAGCCTCGAACAGGATCTCTCCGGCCCGAACTGTTCTCACCGTGCCATAGGGCCGGATGCGGTCGATCTGGCCAGGGGTTAGGAGAGGAAAGGCCTCGGCTTGCCGCTCGGGTGAGTCTATCGATCGTAGAATTGACTCAGTCAATTATGTTTTTTCCTTTCGCAAATGGCCGATCCCGCTTCCATCATGATCTGTATCATTTGATCTCCGTAGGCAGCTTGTTGATCACTGCCGCCCCAGCCTTGCTCACGACTTCGTCCTGGGAATCCGTGCCTCCCGAACTACCGACTGCGCCGATAATCGCGCCCTGGTCGATCAGCGGAATACCGCCTCGAGACGCAATGATTCCATCGAATGCGAGCAGATAGTTGAGATGCATAAGGTTGATACCATCCTCGAAGACCTTTGTTGGCCGTCGGAAGGTCACGGCTGCTCGCGCCTTGTGTTGAGCAATTTGAATGGAGGCGAGCATCGCACCATCCATTCGTTGGAAGGCGACTAAGTTGCCACCGGAATCGGCTACCGCTACGTTCATTTTCCAATTCCGCTTCTTGGCCTCTGCTACAGCGGCCTGAATAACAGCCTGGGCTTGCTCCAGTGATACAGGGAGCCCATAAGGCACATCGAATGGTATTTCGTCTGGGATGAAATCAAGAGGATTCGACGAGGGCGGCGCTTCGACGGCGATTTCGGCTGTGTTGCTTGGCATAACTTTCCTCCGAAAAGCTTGAAAGTCTTGACAACCCTTTGGCTGCCATCAGCAGATACGTGAGTTTCGACCAGCTAGTATCCGAGCCGATCAGTCCTTTCCGGCAAGTCGCGAGTTGGCCGTCACTCGTAATACGCTGGCAACTTCTTTTGCGCGTCGCTTTGTGGCTGATCGTGGTTAATCCAGAGCTGCGCGTGTTCCTTCGCCACGACTGCAGCTATCTTGTCCATAGACAGCAGCGAGGCCTGCTTGTTCCAGTTATTGTCAGGGACGTAGCGATGTTCGAAGCTTGTCTGAAAATGCACAACATCGCCGCTTAGAATCACCGCTCCAGTTTTAGGGAGCCTCACGAGCAAAGATTGGTGGCCGGGCGTGTGTCCCGGCGTGGAGAGCAGCACGAGGCTCCCATCGCCGAAGATGTCGTAATCGCCGTCGACGAGCTTTACCGGATGCTGCTTGTTAAAGGCAACTGTGTCTTGCCGGCTTCCAGCCCATTCGTATTCGACTCTTTGCACCAGCATTAGCGTGTTAGGAAACATTTCAATGTTCCCCGCGTGGTCCGGGTGGCTATGTGACACGGCCATTAGCTTGATGTCCGAGGGCTTGACGTGTATCTCTTCGAGCTGCGCCGCGAGCGTGATTGGTTTGCGCCAGATCGGGCCGGTGCCGGGTCCCCATTCATGAAACACCTCTTCGTGATTAGGCAATTGCGCCACAGCATCATCGATGCCCGTGTCCCACAGAACCCAACCCTGCGTGTGGTGGATGAGGTAGCAGTGGCCTGGAAAGCCGACGGGCGTTCCGACATTGACTCCCGGTGTCCAACGCGATTCGTCGGGCCCACTGCCGTCACCGCAGTCGATCACATAGAGGCGGTCTACTCCTGACTTGGCCTTCGGGTTGGAGGCGGCGGAAATTCGCATGACAGGGATGGCGGCCGCCAGCGCCAAGACACCTACCGAGAATGCGAACACAAAGTTCGTTTTCACGAAATCCTCCATTCGAAATCCGATCGAAGCGGGCAGATGACCATCTATTTCCGGACTGCAGCTTTAGAGGCGACCCCGGGCGCTTGAGGCGGATTATGGCTGGAACCCGTCCGCCATCCACTTGGCGAATAGTTCAATCCGAGATTGCGGCCAGGGGCCCTCCCCTCTCGGCGGCGGGGGCGGCATTACGGCGCCGCCGAT
The DNA here is from genome assembly GCA_963846085.1 of uncultured Acidobacteriaceae bacterium. Classification (GTDB taxonomy): domain Bacteria; phylum Acidobacteriota; class Terriglobia; order Terriglobales; family Acidobacteriaceae; genus Acidiflorens. The sequence continues at coordinate 341,289 of CAWJUN010000004.1, forward strand.
TCCGCGGATGCGATCATAGATGGCGGCAGCGTGCTTTTTGACGTCATCGTAACTTCCCAGGTTGAACGCCTTACTCATGCCTTGAATGTCGCGCTCCGTAAAGAGTGGGCGAATGTCCGTTTGGAAGCTGGTTTTTGTCATCATCCCTCTCGGGTATTGGGTTCATTCGGCCACAACAAAATGGTCTGCACAATTGGACGATGGTATTGCCCATACTTTCGTATCAACTGCAGTGTCTTCACGAATGAGTTGCCGGATGCTGGATATGGGATGTGGTCGATACCAAGGTCCAATTGTTTTAGTCCCGTCGCCCGTGGCTTAATGGTGGGTGTTCGAGATTCATGTTGATCGAGTTTAGAATTGTTTGTGAAGGAGAACACGCCGTGAAGAAGCGCCTCGAATCGCTGTATCGGAATCTTCTCAACGGCAAGCTGCCACATAACCTGAGTTGGGCCGAGGCCGTCGAACTGGTCGAGCATCTGGGTCAGGTCCAACCGCACGGCAACGATGAGTTCGTTTTCGTCATCAACGGCCAAAGCGTCTTTTTCAAGAAGCCTCATACTCATGATCTTGGGGTGGAGGAAGTCTCCCGGCTGCGTAAATTCTTGAAGGAAGCCGGACCGGATGCGCATAAATCAGGTGCGCAGGCGGGGGAACCAGGCCAACCCCGCCGGATGATTGTCGTCATCGACCACCACGCCGCTCATGTTTATCAGGATTTCGGCGGAAGCCGTCCGGCAGTCGAACACAAAGTACAGCCCTACGATCCTTATCATTTCCATCATCATTTAATTCATCGAAAGGAAGCTCACTACCGTGGCGAGCGTGTGCCCGAAGAGGATTCGTTTTATGAGGAGATCGCTAAGGACCTCACTCCGGCGAGTGAGATCGTCCTCATCGGTCACGCCACTGGAAAGAGCAACGCCGCCGATTTCTTGAACGAATATTTGAAGACCCATCACCCCGAAATCTCTCAACGGGTTATCGCCACTGAAAATGCAGACCTCTCGGCGGTGACTGGGCCGGAAATTGAGGCGCTAGCCAAGCAGCACATGATCGCAGCCGCCTGATCGGTTATTGGAACTCACGTCTATCGCACCGGCTTCCGCCGATACTCAGGTGTAGCCGATACCATCGTCCAACTGATCGGCGTAGGTGCGTCTGATTGAATCTGGCTTGCTACGCCGACTTACCGCCCGGCGGAGAGGGGAGTTTTTGTTCATGGGTCATGTCCTTGGCGCAGCGAAGCTAGGTTCCGACAGGGGCCAACGGTTCGGCGCATTGCTGTCGCGGCGGTCGCCCTGGTCTTCCTTCGGCCTGCTGGTTTCTTCCTTCTTGTCCCGGCGAACTGCTATCCCTCCCATTGCGCCCCAGAACCCAGCGAAGTTCTCCGCTGAGCTGCAGAGGGGCATTCCCTACGGTCAAATTCCTGCCGATGGCACACTTCGCGCTCGAGACTCACCTGCGGGAGATTGCCATCGCAATGCGTGAGTTCCTGATGAGCGGCACTGAGAGCGGCCATTGCGTCTTCATATGCCAGTTTCCGTGACTGCTGATCGATGTTCGCCGCATCGGTGAAGAGGTGCGCGACCCACCTCGACATAGGCCCGCTCACGCTCGGTCTTCGGAGCGGCGGTTCGCGCCCGCCTGAGGGCTTTGAGGCCCTGCTCAAGTTGTGCTGGAGACTTGAGCCCCGTGGCAAACGGGTTACCCCAAGCGCTCAGCGCGATACCCCAGTACGCGATTGAACAGGATGGGGCTTTTACGAGAATGGCATCAAATGCTTCATTGGCGCTTGAAAATTGAAACGAATGTACTAGAGCGACGGCGCGATTGAACTGAGGTTGAACAGCGTCACCGCACGAAGTTATGAACGCTACACTGCGCAGAGCCTCAGGGGAAGTCTGGTGATGGTCAGTCTGCGCCTGACAAGCGATCGGAGCTAGGAGCGCAATCGCCGCAATGAACCGCGTAACGCGCATCCGCATGGCTGTTCCTTCTTGATCGAAGTCGTGCACAGAATTGTATTGGATAATCCCGCGGCACGTTAACGTTTTGTGCCACCCCAAAGCATTCCAGTCCGGATCGCTGAATTAGTACCCGCAAGCCGGCTTCTCGTCAGCGATCGCACAACTGACAACAAGCGTGTTTATCATTTCCAATCGCAGCCAAACTTCCTATGAGCCGACTGGTGGCCCCGTTGAAAAGGTATTCCGTAGCATAGCTTCCGGGTTGTCCGTTATCCGGCAACCGACAATTCTTCAGCTCACCCGCACAACCGCCAACGTCGCATCGTCGGCTTGGTGTCCTTTGGAAAACTCATCCATCGAATGAAAGATAGAGCTCACGAGATCGCCGGTGTCCTCGGAGCATTGCGCTCGAAAGGTTGCCGCTTTCAATAAGCCCTCAACTCCCCATTCCTGCCCGTCCTGATTTGTCGCTTCGGTGAGTCCGTCAGTGAAGGCGATCATTAAATCACTGGTTGCGAGCTTTACGATGCCCTCCACATATTCCGAATCAGCGAACATGCCAACTGGCGAGCCTCCCGAGTCCAGCCAACTTACTGTGCCATCTCGCCGAATAACGACCGGGGGATTATGTCCGGCATTCACATAGCGCAGAGTGCGCGTCGGCGCGTCGAACACTCCATAAAATAAGGTGGCATATCGGTCCTCAGACGACGAAGCGTATGCCTGGCGATTCACGACTTTGAAAAGCGCAGCTAAATCATCGCCGGTGAACAATGCCGCCGTCCGAAGCGACGACTGCACGTTGGCGATCATAAGCGCCGCGGCCAGACCTTTGCCTGACGCGTCCCCAACGACCAGCGCTAAACGGTGATTCTTCAGGGGTATGAAGTTGTAGCAATCGCCGCCGAGCGCCCGAACTTGACGGCAGCGGGCGCTAAAGTCCCAGGAATCGTTCGCCATGTGCGGTACTTGCATAAATCCCTGTTGCACATCGCAGGCCAGCATCCAGTCTTGGCTAACATCCACTACCATCTCGTCGGGTGTCATTTCTCTCCTCCACTTTTATGTCGTTTCTGACACTTCTGAATCGACATCGGGTTGTGCCTTTTGGTCCATGAAAATATTTCTGAAGGAGATGTAGAGAATGGCGGGACGGCTCCGACTACACGATGAAAGCCCAGATTACGGGCGCTATAAACAGGAAGGAAACAGAAATGACGACCCTGAGCTCATACTTGCTATTCGACGGAAACTGCCGGCGCGCCATGGAGTTTTACAGATCCTGCCTCGGAGGAGAGCTGATTCTGGTCCTAGTGAAAGACACTCCCGCGAAGCAGCGAATGTCCGAATCCCAACACGACAAGGTTTTAAATGCCCGATTACGAGGCAGAACGTTCGATATTTCAGCATCAGATTGGTTGCGGCCGGACCAGACGCCAATTCGCGGCAACACCACTTGTCTATATCTCAGTGGGGGGACATTCCAGGAATTGAAGTCCCTCTTCGAAAAACTCTCTGAGGGAGCCGAGATCACTGATTCTCTGAACCAGCAATTCTTTGGTGCGTATGGGGCGCTCAACGACCAGTTCGGCGTCCGATGGATGTTTCACACTAACAATAAGTAAAGCAATGGTAAGTCGAAAAAAGATGAGAACAGAAAGGAAAAACGAAGATGAAATACATTTTACTTATGTCGAGCACGGCGGCGGGCGTTGAGGGGTACCATGCCCACCCAAAACAGGATATCGAGGCGCATATGGCGGTTCTCCATAGCATCAGCAAAGATCTTGCCGAGTCCGGAGAATTTATCGCTACCCAGGGCTTGGCTGAACCGAAGGAGGCCAAGGTCGTGCGCGGCGAGAAGAACGGCGTCCCGGTCACCGACGGTATTTTTCCGGAATCGAAGGAATTCCTCTTGGGTTATTGGATCGTCGATGTTCCGAACGCTGAGCGCGCTTATGCCATCGCAGGACGGATTTCAGCCGCATCCTCGAACATGCCGATTGAGGTCCGGCAGTTCGCAACCTATGGAGTCAAATCCCGATAAACAAATGCCCAGAACGCAGTCCCCGCTGCGACGTATGCCTCAAGGCACTGGAACCGTTGCATAAAATCAAAGGAGCGAGACGATGAAATACATTCTGATGATGAACACAATGAAGATTGGGCACGGCGTGCCCGAATGGCCAAGGAAGGATCTTCAGGTGCACATCGGCTTTATGATCAATATCAATAAAGAACTGAACGAACGTGGAGAATTGGTGTCGGCGGAAGGGCTGTCGTTTCCCGACCTCGCGAAACTGGTGCGAGCCGGCAAGGATGGCCGTCCCCTCACCGACGGCATCTTCCCCGAATCCAAAGAGTTTCTGGCCGGCTTTTGGATTATTGATGTCGACGGCCCACAACGAGCTTATGAGATTGCGGCCAGGGTGTCCGCCGCGCCAGGCCCCGGCGGTGCGCCGTTGAACATGCCGATTGAAGTTCGCCCGATCATGAGCGGACCGCCGCCCGAAATGCTGTAACGGGAACTCCGATGAACAAGAAATGGGATGCGTTTTCCGAGCATCTATTGCGCGAACTTGCGCCGCAAGTGCTCGGCACCATCGCTCGCCGCTTCCGCGATTTCTCTTCGGCCGAAGATGTGGTGCAGGAGGCCATGATTGCCGCTTTCACCCAGTGGCCGCAGGAGGGTCTTCCCGAAAATCCCCGCGGCTGGCTGATCCAGGTGGCGTGCCGCCGCATGACGGACCAGATGCGGAGCGAAATTGCGCGCCGCGAAAGAGAAACCGCGGTATTCGCGGAAGCGGAGAGCTTGCCACCCACTCTCGGGAGCGAAGCCGACATGGATCCAGACGATACGCTCATTTTGTTGTTCATGTGTTGCCATCCCGCGCTCACTCCGTCTTCGGCAATCGCGCTGACCTTGCGAGCGATCGGTGGCTTGACCACCGCCGAAATCGCGAATTCCTTTCTGGTTCCCGAAGCCACGATGGCGCAGAGGATCAGCCGCGCTAAGCAGAACGTTAAGACGTCGGGTGCGCCGTTCCGCCTCCCGTCTCCGCACGAACGAATGGAACGACTGCCTGCGGTTCTGCACGTGCTCTATTTGATCTTCAGCGAGGGGTATGCCAGCAGCGTAGGCTCGCATCTGCAACGCCTCGACTTGGCGCGCGAAGCGATCCGCTTGACGCGCAATGCGAAAACGCTTCTACCGGATAATGCCGAGGTTGCCGGACTTCTGGCGCTGATGCTTTTAACCGACGCGCGGCGCGCAGCCCGAACCGGGCAGGATGAAGAACTCATCCCGTTGGATAAACAAGATCGAGGTTTATGGGACCGCGCGAAGATTTCCGAAGGAATTGAGCTTCTTACTGCCGCCCTGTCGAAAGGAGCAATGGGGTTGTATCAACTTCAGGCAGCCATCGCCGCTGTTCACGACGAAGCTGCGACCGTCGAGGACACCGACTGGTCACAGATCCTCGCCCTGTATGAGTTGCTGAAACGAGTTGCTCCTAGTCCCATGGTCACTCTCAATCACGCAATCGCAACCGCTATGGTGTATGGCGCCGCCAAAGGCCTCGAACTGCTTCAGGCTCTCGACGGCGATCCGCGTGTCGCCAATCACTATCGTCTCGACGCCGTTCGCGCCCATTTACTTGAAAGGTCGGGCGATCATCAAGCGGCCATCAAACACTACCGAATTGCGGCTGCGCGGACGGCGAGCATCCCGGAACGCAACTACCTCATAGCTCAAGCAGCACGCTTAGCCTGATCTCCATTTAGTCCGAGACTTTCGTCCGGAATCGGCTTCGATTTAGCCGCTTCCCCTGGTGGATGAACGGGTACTCCGATGTCACTGACCTCCGGCTCAAACTTAGTTGCTGAAATTAACGCTCGGCTCGGCCCCGGCGGAACAGGCGAAGCATACCTCGCCGAGGGCCCTCGGATTGAACGCACCGTGTCGGTCAAGATTCTTCCTGGTCATCATTTCCAGAACCCCTTCCGGCGACGATGATTCCCAGAAATTCTTTAAACAGGTTTCCAATCGGCCTGAAAGGGCGTTAGAGGGGCTGCCTTCTGCCGCCCCTTACTTTCTTAACCTCAAATGGTCGAGAATGGTCGATTTGGGGTGGCTTCAAACGACAGAAATCGAACGAAATATTCGCATTTGACGCCAAATCGTCAAAAACACGGCTCTCTCCCCTCCCCTCCGGGTGAGCCTCATGTCCATAAGGTCGTTTGTGGATATCAATCCGACGGACGACAAATGAGCTCGGGATCGCCTGTCACTCGCCCGGTAATTGGGGGTGACTTATAGCAAACCAAGATGGTCAGGATACTTGACCTGCAACGAGCTCACCAAGGTGTCCAACTCAGGGAGGCCACGCAGATTCTGGAGGCAAATGTCTTTCAGAAAAAACGGCCAGCACGCAAATCCCGTGTTAACGCTTCGTTCCAGCCATTCAAAAGCCACCTCACGACGGTCCAACAACGAAAAGATGCAAGCGATCTGATAGAAGGTGTGATGGGCGTGCCCGAAGGATTTGGCGCTACTGCAGGCGCGAGTCACGCATTCTAATGCCTGCCCCGTATTCCCCATCAGCGCCCAATAAACACCCGCGAGACTGACTATCAGGGGATCTTCTGGTGTCAACTCGACGGCCTCATCCAGCAGAGTTTTCGCCTGAGTCCATTCGCTGCTCATCAGGGCAAGCTGCGCCGCAAAGTAGATAACATATTTGTTGCTCAGGCCCTCACTTTGCCAGGCTTCGATTTCTGTTGCAGCGAGATCAAGTTCGTCCTTCCAGAGATAAACCTGGACGACACTGTGATTGACCGCCTTCTTGGGCTGGAACGGTCGCCCTTTTTCGTACATTTCGCGAGCCCGGTCCAGCAGTCCGATGTGCGCCAGGATGGTGCCCAGGCGGTTGTAAGCGCGCGGCAGATTCTTCTGCAGGGCAATCGCCTTCCGCAGTTCGATGATCGCCTCTAGATGCTGAAAGTTCTTTAATGGGCTCCAAAGTAGAAAGGCCTTCGCTACATGGGCTTCGGGCAAATCACGGCTAAGCTCAAGCGCTCGCGCGCAGTGAAACTCAGCTTTCTCCGACCATTTGCTAGCGGGATCCACTTCCAGATAACGAGTAGCGCAGGCAAGCGAGAGGGTGGCATGGGCGAGAGCAAAGGATGGGTCGCGCGTCACGGCATTGCTCAGCCGCTCGACGGCTTCCTCTAACAGCGCATGATCTCCAGAAGAGGTGAGGAGGTATCCGCGCATGAATTCCGCATAAGCCAACTGGTCTTTGCTATACCGTTGGCCCGGCGTCGCCTGGGGACGCAGCGGTCGATTCAGTGCGGTGGCGATTTGTCTCGCAATTTCGTCTTCCGCTTCCGCCAGATGATCGATATCGAGGTCGCGCTTCCAGGTGAAGCCTGCTGCCTGCAAGTGTGTGTCGAACATCTGCAAGGCAACGCGCCACCGTCCCTTGGATTCGCGAAGGGCACCGTGAACTACAAACCGAACGCCGAGGCGTGACCCTATATCCGATGCACTCATCTCCTCGGGCACGCTCAGCATTGCCGAAGTCGGCAAAACATCAACGTCCTTGAGATTTCCGAGGCGCGATACCAGCGCATCTGCAAAACCGAGACACACGCCTTTGTCGTCGTGAATATTCCCGAGGGGACACAGCGGCAGCACCGCCATGGTCGCGCGGTCTTCCAGGAGTGGAGCGGGCCTGGTTTCGGCATGAGATCTCAGATCTTCCCGAATATCGGAACGTGAGAAGCGAGCATCAATCACGCGCACAGGTCCGACGAAACGGTACCCTTTGCCGACGACCGTCTCCAGAAAACGAGGCTTCTCTGAGTTATCGCCTAACGCTGTCCTGATTTTTCGGATGAGGTTGTTGAGGTTGGCCTCAGCATCCACAAAGAGGTCTGAGCGCCACAGTTTGGAGACAATGTCGCCACGTGTAACCAGTTGCTCACGGCGGGCGACGAGAAAGATCAACAGCTCCATCGGCTTCTTCTCCAGCTTGATAGGCCGCCCGCGGCGCCGGAGTTCATAGCGGCCGAGGTCCAGCTCAAAATCGCCGAGTTCTGGCTTGGTGCTGCGCATAGCGTTCCGCTGCTGCATTATCCCCTAAGACTGAACAATTTACGACGATAGAGAAAAGATAGAGAAATGTTATTTCAGTTAGATTGCATCCCGGTTTGGGTTGCAGCATTATCGTTAGCGATTTCAACTACGGAGGCGAGTTTATGAAGATGAGCGGATATGCGAGGCTGACGCTGGTCGTACTGTTGTCCGGGATGGCCTTGGTCTTCGCCATGTCTGGGCAAACCAATTCTGCGAAACACGCGTTCACTCCCGATGCGATTCCATATGGTCCGGTGCCGGCATTCGTGCCCGCAGGCGCACAACTGGCAGTCCTTGAGGGGAATCCGGGGGCTATGACGGGAGACTATACGGTGCGTTTGAAGATGCCGGACGGATATCGCTTGGCGCCGCATTGGCATCCGAAGCGGGAAAACGTCACGGTCATTTCGGGGACTTTCAGAGTTGGAATGGGGGACCACTTTGACGAAAGCAAGATGGGAGATTTCCAAGCCGGTAGTTTCGCCTATCTCGATCCGGATATGCACCATTACGCGATGGCAAGCGGAGAAGTCGTTGTGCAGGTCCATGGGCAGGCTCCGCTGCAATTCAACTATGTCAATCCCGATGAGGACCCAACCCGGAAAAAATAATTCGAAAAAGCTGTTCCACGACACTGTTTGAGACCGTTGTTGGATGGTCGACAATGCAGAAGTTAATTACACATTGGAGATACGCAGATTCGTTAGGTATCGATAAGTCGGCTCGCATTTACCTATAGAGACAAGCGGCGATTACAACGTGTCACCGCCCGCCGCCGCTTATCGCTCAGCTGGTCCGGCGGAAAACGGCGCGGATGAGCCGATCTAGAAACCGTTCGAACTATTGGGTCCATAAGTTCCTCATTCCCATTGGAAACGAGGGGTTTACAATTCGTCATTTTGTCAACGCTCAGAAACTTCCGCGAAAGTTCGAGAAAGCGCGGTTTCCGCACTCTCCACTTTCTTTGGAATTATGTGGTGGGAACGAGATACGAACCTTCCGCCTCCAGGTCGGCACAAACCGGGTGCGCTGGCGCCGTGAAAAACAAGGCGATTCCCATGAAGTTAGCTGACCGACAGTAAGTCGGCTTTCGGAGGCGCCTGCCTGAACGCTGCCGTGACAGTCTAGCCGTTTACGGTTTTTCGATAACTTACAACTACCGCGAAGGCTACCCAAGCACGCGGTAGTCGCCCAGGACGTGAGTTTCGTTGAGCGAGTTATGGGCTGGTTTTCGCGCACTCACTTGCCCCAATCCTTGATCAGGTGGTTCGCGATTCTCAAGCCAGCGTATGGGCCTTTGTCGTTGCTGGCGACGAACATCAGGACGAATAACAGTCCCTTGGAGTCGTAGAGATACCCCGGGTTCGCAACCGCCGCGATTTTCTCCCTTAACCGTTGCAGGACAAATTCGATGATTTTCCCTTGGTCTGCGGTCTTATAGACTCGCTCAACTGCCTTTAAACCTGGGCTGCCTCAAAACCAAACTGGAAATCCCCTCCAACCATTCACTCGCTCCTCTAAACAGTGGCAGTTTCGCCCCACTCCAGCTTAAAGTAGTGTCTGATGCGGCCTGTAGTCGGTGCTATGAAATCAAGGTTAACGGTGCTGGCTTGACCCGTGTTGTCGTGTTCTCCGCTTCAGCTGGCACAGAGGACGCGTTCAGGGTAAACTGCCACACTCAGATGCCCGTACCATGTGGCATCGGCTTTCCAATCCAGCTCTTACATGGAGGATTGCATGACCCGCTTCATCTACTGGAAGGAAGTCTTTCTTGTCTTCGCGGTTTGTCTCGCATCGGCTCTAGCCGTTAACGCCCGGACCTTTAAAGTAGTTCACAGTTTCCACAACTGGGATGGCAACAATCCCTACTCTGCGCTTCTTCAAGGAACAGATGGTAATCTTTACGGCACCACGGTCGATGGCGGACCCAATCATGGCGGCAACATTTTCAAGATCACTCTCGCCGGAAAACTGACTAGACTCTATAACTTTTGTTCGTTGGCTCAATGCGCAGACGGCGAATATCCCGTCATGGCGATGGTCGAAGGCCCAGACGGAAACTTTTATGGCACAACCCAGTCCGGTGGAACGAGCGGGGGGTGGGGCACCATTTTCAAGATTACCCCGAGCGGCACGTTGACGACTTTACATAGCTTCGGCGGTCCCGATGGCGCGGGACCATACAGTCCGCTTCTCATTGCTAGCGACGGGAATTTCTACGGTACGACCAACGGAGGTGGAACTTCTAACGCCGGTACAGTGTACCGGCTCACTTCGGACGGCGCACTAACCACTATCTACAACTTCTGTTCGCAAAGCGATTGTGGGGATGGTCAATATCCAGTGGGCGCGATCATCCAGGCTAGCGATGGAAACATCTACGGAACGACCCACGCCGGTGGCAATTACTCTTCCTGCAATGTGGATGGCTGCGGAACCGTTTTCAAAATCACCTTGAGCGGAAACCTCACAACCTTGCATGCCTTTACAACGACCGACGGGGAATATCCCTACGGCGGCGTGATCGAGGGCTCCGGAACCGTGTTTTACGGCACCACGGGGTCGGGCGGCGCGAGTGGAGACGGCACCGTCTTCTCGATAACTGGAGCCGGTGCACTCTCTACCCTGCACAGCTTCGCCGGTAGCGATGGCGCAACCCCTTATGCGATCTTGCTCGGCAGTGACGGCAGTTTATACGGAACCACCGAAACTCGGGGTCGGAACTTTGGCGGCACGATTTTCAGAATGACAACCGACGGGACGTTCGCCACGGTGCATAATTTCGACGCCTCCAACGGGAAGAATTCGTATTGCGGCCTAGTCGAAGGAACCAAGCACGTCTTCTATGGGACAACCTACTTTGGTGGTACGAAGAATGATGGCACGATTTTCAGTATCTCGGTGGCGGGTGGTGCCAAATAGGCGTATTTCATCGCGGATGTGGAAACCTATCGGAATCATAACTGCCCTCGTGTTGCCCTTGTGCCTGCGTGGCTAATCGTTATACGCAGATGTCTCGTGCCCCGCTGATTTCGATTAGCCGTAGTCGCCAAACTGCTGGACTCCTGTTTTTCAAGCGAATTGGAAATCTGGCGGGGAGACGGCAAGAATCGCCGCACAAGCGGATCGATGGTATAGCGAACAACCGGAACGTCAACCCATGCAATATTGTGCCCGCTCCTTCGGCGGCCGGGTGTCAATAATGTTTACAGAACCGTTGACTATTGAACCTACAAGAGAACGATAGTAGCTCGCCCATGACTGGCTTTGAGAGCGTGGCGTAAGGGTAAACGAGGAAAGTTGAGTTCGTTATTTGTTCCCAATTCTTTGCGTGCCGATAGCGCTGCCCTCGAATCTAAGCTCAGTACAACATCGCTACGCTCGAACCGGGGTAAAGATAGACGGGATGTTTCGTACAATGACCGCGCAGAGGGTAGGATTGGGCTTCGCTCTCCCTGAGTTGCGCCCAATTGCGCCCACTGTGAGTTCATTAGAGTTGGTCGGGGAGAGAGGATTTGAACCTCCGACCCCCTGGTCCCGAACCATGAAACTACAAACTCCAAGTGCTTTATCTGGTGTCGCTTAGGGAACAGCGCGCCGTTTCTTCTCTCGCTCAGTTGTACCGAAGTCGTACCGAAGAAGAAGATGCCCGGACTGCTCGACAAATCAGTTGAATTTCGCCGTGGTAAATCAGACCGGGATGTGGTTCCCCAGCTCTCTGCTGGAAGTTCTCCGTACTCGCCCCTTCTCGCGCGCGAGAAGGGGCGCACCCCGCTACGGTTACGAAGTGCAGTCGTAGCGGAACGCCATACGCGCTCATGCAGGACGAGAATAGTCACCCGCTCAGCGGGCTTGGGCCCGCGTCTCGACACCCTCCGCCGTTACTTCAAACGACTCCCGTGTGATCTTCAAAGGCTTGAGATGGACGTTATACTTTCCTTCCCATTGCTTCGCTGGTCCCGATGTAACCGCCTTTCTTGCTGTCACACCAGTATCGTAGTAGGTGTACGTCTGGCTACGTAGCGTCCCGCCTTCCCACCCGGTGATCGATGTAGACGAGGTCGTTAGATTGCCCCGTGCCCCGTATGGGTAGGAACCAGGAAGAGGATAAACGTGTTGCGGAGTACCGCTCGTCGTTGTTATCGCCGTCTCGTCATAGCCATACTGCGAATAGAGCAATTCAAGTTCTGTGCCGCTGCCCCAATCCTCAACCCCGATATCAGCCACCCGATCGACTATCCCGTTGTTAAAAGTGTTATAGTCGACCCCGATCCGCCCAATACGATATGTCGATGACGGTGCAGCGCCGGTCGTTACTCCATAGTTGTATTCCGTGTCTGTTTGTATCAGACCGTATCCGTTGTAGGTAATTTCTGAGGCCCGAGTATTGCCATTGGGCAGGGACGTATATACATCCATTTGCGTGACAGGCGACGCCACCGCCGCTGTCGTGCAGCTCGCGTAAATGGTGTTGTAGCACCGCAGTATTGTAGTCAAAAGAGTGCTGGCACCTTGATTCACTTGGCGCTGCGTCTCGTAGAAATTTGTGCTCGGAGTGCTTGTACTGCTGTCTTGCTGAAAATCGATAAGAGTTATATCACTGGCGGACCCCGCGTTGACTGGATCTGGCGGCGAAGTAATCTTTGTCTGCCAGTGTGTTCCCGAGACTTGCGTTCGAGCATATTGCCACTGGCCGCCAGGCGTCAAAGTGCGCGTGAGGCCAGCCGTGCTACCGTCACTTTCAACTCCATTCGACCCCCCACTGTATGCATAAGTTATTATGCCGCCCGTGGGCAAGGTCACGGAGGATAATCTCGCGGTCACACAATTGTTTAGATAGGTGCCAGACAGCGGGGTGCAGGTTCCGGGCGTCGCTTCGTACGCGAACGAGTAACTAGTACCATCCGGTAGCGCGATGCTGTTTACCAAAGCTCTACTCAACGGCCCGTATTCATTGATGCCTGTGACGGCGAAGTGGGTGGCTACCGTGTACTGCAAATAGTTGATGGTGTAGGTCGCATTTCCTCCTGACGGGGCAGTGTAAGTAAGGGTCGTTGGACTCGCCGGGGTTCCACCGCCGCCCTTGGTGAGGGCAGGCGTCGTGCTCGATAGCGTGTCGAACAACTGCCCACTGCTATTTTCTGTGAATTCGTTTCCATTTTTGTCTATGTAGGTTACGAGAGGATTGTTCGGACCCGGCGGTTCGATATACACCGTTGTCCCACCGCGAGATTGTGCCCAAATACTTCCCTGATAGAAGACCGTCCAACCCGAGCCGTCCTTCGCGGTCGATTGAAAGACATTCCCAAGTAGGCAGGGATCCTCGGCAGTATTCACCGGATGGGGAGTTCCCAACGGGTCAGTAAATGTCGAAATAATAGTCGCAGTGACGGTATATCGGACCAGTTGCCCCTGCTCGTTTAAATAACTGCAAGGCCAATTGGGCTTCGTAGTGGTGCTTATTGAGCCGCCGAGGGCTGGACTGTTCACGGTCCATCCCCAATCGCTTTGAGGCACCCATGAAGTTATTCCATTGCTTGTGGCTGGATTCCAGATGGAGCTGTCATAGCTCAACGAGTAAGAGAAAGGGGTGCCGCGATCAGCCTTATTGAAAACAGGCACGACGAAATTCACATTCAAATTTCCGAGGTTTATCGTGTCGAACGGACCTCCCCCGAAACTTCCAAAGGGCGGCAGGCCAGTGGCAACTTGGCTCGAAGAAATCCCAACCGCCAGAATAACGATAAATGCAATAACCCCGCAAGGCAGTCTCATGCTCCGTGTCCTCGTATCTCTAGTTGTTTGTGAAAATTGAAAGAGGAATACCTGTATTGAAGGCAGCTCCGGACACGGTTATGTCCGCGAGCAGATTACCTTGCGAAAAACGCTGGATGTGGGTCGGGACCAGAATGCCGTTCATAACCTGATAATTTGAGAAATCGACCTCAACGAGAAGGTTGGTTCCTGCGGTGTTGTCCGGATGAGCGTTGAAGATAACTGCGAGAGGCAAGAAGGTCCCCGCATCGAGGTAAAAATCCATTGTGCTCAATTGCTGCTGGTTCGGGGTAACTGGCGGCGGATTGGATTGATAGATATAAGATTGAATGTGCTGGACGGTTGCACCATTTCGAGCCTCTTGCCCGATATAGCTCAGCACGACGTTGGGACCCACCGCCAGAGAACCAAGCACGGGAAAGAACCACACAGCATCTGTAGCGCAGTTTTGAGACGCGAACATGCCGGATGTGCCACTCTGAGCAATCCATTGACCTAATGCCACGCCCGTGGACACGTCGCGGATTTCTGTCCATGTTCCTGCGGAAAAAATAAAGTTTGTCCGACTCTCGCCGGTCCCGGATGCGAGTAGAGTAGCTGTGCCGGTCTGAGGTGTCGTCCCGCCAGACCAAGTGACGCTGCCAGTCAACGTTACATCACTGATGGTGTTCCCACCCGTCAATGCAGCGATTGACTGCGACGCGAACGATAAAGCTTGAGGATTGCTCTGCAGAATTTGCGAGGACGCGAAGGACGCTAAAAGCAGAAAGAGGGCAGCTATATAACCAGAGCGAGCCATTGGCCCACCTCCATTTTCGGTTCGCCCCCTCAGGAAACCGAAGCGTGACTTTAAAGAAGCTTCGGACCAGTGTCAAGCTTTTTTGAAAAAAAATTAAAGAAAAACGTCGCAGTAACGAATGTTCAGTTGAAGTCAGAATGCTTCCCCTCCAAGTTGGAATAGTTTTACGTTCAGATTCACCAATGTCGGTCGGCGCACGGATCGTCCGCGAGTAATGGCGTAGATCGTCTTTTGACTCAGCCCAGTTAGGCGCATGAGTTTGCGCACTCCGAATTTAGCATTGTTTCGCGGAGCTTCTGATCGGCAATCACAAGTGTCCCGCCATCGCGGTACTCCAACACCGTGAAATCCAAAACACGGATTTCTTCGCCTTGTTCCCAATCGCGGTCTATTTCCTTTCCGATCGGAACTATTTCACCCGCTATAACCGTCGCTCGCTTAAGAAGTCCGTGCGTCTCGGCAATGCACTGGGTTCCGTCGGGAGCAAGAGACTTGGATTCTGGTCGGCGGAGATAAAGGCGCAGGATAATCCGCAAGGTTTCCGGTACAACCTTGTCCTGTTTGCCATTGGGGAAGACCTCCATCAAGTACCGTTGCCTGTCGAATAAATTGATACCCTCAAGTCTCTTCCATTTTTCCCGGTTGGATTCAAATCGCGTAATAAACCTGAAATCGGAAGGGTCGCATCCCGCAGGATAACCGCCAAGTGTGGACAGAATCGGAAACAAGAAGAAGTTGAAAGGCGATAACCAATCGGGACGGTTCGAGCGCATCACGTTTGGCGAAGTCAATGTCATCCGCATCCTATTTAGGGTTCTGGCTTCGGGGATGGGGGTGTAGGAATTTTCCCGCTCCAATAGCTATCCCCCAGATTACCTTGAGGGGGTTAGCTACACACAGGGGAAAAGTGATACAGCTTAGTTACCGAGAGAGATCCATGGTCTACATTGCACAAGAGATTGAATACCGGGGTGGCAGATTCGAGTTTCCGGTCGCTGCCTGCCATACCGTCGGACTCAATTGTTTTCCGAACGATTTCGTCTTTTTCCTATATCGAGCCGGTGTTTCTCCAAGAAGTCGAGTGGAAACCCCACGGCCATCAGGATCAGGAACTTGACCCAAGACGAGTAATGCAGCTTCTCGATGAGCCAGACACAAATCACGCAAATGAACCAAAACGCATACGAGGGTAAGCGATAATTACGGGCGACCCACTTCACAATACACTCTCCAAACTCTGGTCCTTTCACCACTCCTGCATGGAGTTGCAACCAGATTTCGCCTCGTTCTTAGTCCAATTCCAACCTTGTTGAACATAACCTTCACCGACCGCATAGATGCCAGCAAGTCCGAGCCACCACTTTGCCTTACCAAAAATCTGACCTAAATTGCTGTTTCCTGCTAAGGTTCTCGCTGCCTGTCCGGCCTCGCCGATCTCCCCGGCTCCCAACGTGTCCGCCGTCGCAACCACTCCTAATGTCGATGCCCCGTAGAATGCTCCAACTGTGCAGGGATTCTTGATGGACTGAACGCCAGTTCGATTGATTGCGGCAGCGAGGGCACTAGCTTGAGTATCGACTGGGTCCACGGTGCCAATTACATTCACAGTCTCGCCCAGACTGAAGGTCTGAGTCCATGCTCCAAAAGGATTAGTGCCCATTGCGCCTGCGACGCTAAACTCGAAAAAACCATCCCACGTGACTCCGTAACCCGACACAGTTCCGGCATCGGAATCGATTGTTACCCAAGAAGGATCGTTGACGGAACCCTCAATCCAATACCCACCTGACGCAGCGCATTCTCCATCGTTTATGGCCTCGTGATCGATCTCTTGGACGTGTCCTCCATCATCGGTCAAGTACACGCAGTCCAGACCCAGCGGATCCACCAACGCCAGCGGATTGTTCAACACGTATGCATACCGATTCCAGCTCTGTGGATTCGTCGGATCAGCCGCTGCCGTTCCTGCCGGATCCGGCGACAGCCACCGCCCCTGCACCGGACTGTACTCGCGAAACAGAAAATCGTAATATCCCGTCTCGGTATCCTCGTTCTGCCCCGTGAAGCTGTAATCCGTCGTCCCCGAGTCATTGTAGTCCTCTCCGAACGGGGCGTAAGAGACATCAAAATATTTCGTCCTGCTCTGGGTGCTGGCGAGCCGCGAACTCCCCAGCCAATCCGCATGCCGATAGAATAGTGGCCCCGTGGTGCCCGCCGCGTACAGCGCTGTCGGCCCTCCTGGCAACGGCACGAAGGCCTTCACCAATGTCGTCCCATTCATTAATGCCAACTTCCCGCCTGTTGGACCATACACAATTTGCGTGTAGGCTCCGCCCTTATTCTGTTCCACCGCACGATCAAACGCGTCGTAAGTTGCCTGCACCACCGTCGAATCTACGTTAAGCATGTTCCCGTCCGCGTCCCAGCCGAGATTGTGTAACGTGTCGTTCTTTAGATTTCCATTGTTGTCATAAGTCGGATTGGAACTGCCAATACTCGATAGCCGGTTGGTCGAACCGCTGTAAACGGACTGAAACGCCACCCCCGTACTGCCGCTGGGAACGCTCTTCGTAATATTCCCAAATGCATCATAGCTGAAGGTCTGGCTCCAGATACCGCTGCCGCAGTTCGCGCTCCCTAGCCGATTCAAGTCGTCATAGGTGTAAGCGCAGCCTTGCGAGTTCGACGAGTTTAACTGATCGGTGATCCCCAATGACGCAAGCGTGCCATTCGGATTCCATCCCAGCGTCCCCGTCACCGATTGTGACGTGCCCACCTTGAATTGGTACTGCGTCGGACGCCCGGTGTTGACATCGTACTGAAATGAATCCGAATCCACCGACCCCAGCGTAACTTTTGTCAGTGATCCAATCGGCTCGCTCGTCCCGCTGTTCGTGTATGTAACTCCCGTCACTGGACTCTGTCCGCTCGATGCCGTCACTTGCAATACTCGGCCTTCCCCATCCAACCCCGACGTCCCCCCGCTTCCACCATAAGAAATCGTCGGCAGGCCGGACAGATTACTGCTCAACTGATTCATTAATCCATGCGCCCAGTACGAAGCCGAAACGTGATAGTAACCCGAAGAATGAGGGGTCGATTCATAAGCATCCGTGACCTCTCCCCGCGCTGAATAGCTGAGTCCCACATCCGTGATCTTAGTGGCAATCGGACAGCTCGTTCCAGTTCCGGTATAAGCTTCAGCGAGACGCCCTTTGGCATTCGCCATCGCGACCGAGTTGACGGTGGCTGCGTCATACACATAACACTTGGTCGGAGTGACAGAAGCATAGGTTCCGCTTGGGTATGTGGTCGCGGTCAGCCGATGCAGCCCATCATAGGCATAACAAGTCACGTTGCCCACCGCGTCGACGCGCTTCACGAGATCGCCGTTCGACGTGCCGCATGTCGTGTCTGTGTCATAAGTGTATGTGTAGGAGAGATTGTTGGTCTCCGGGTTCGTCTCCGAAGTCAGGCGGCTGAAGCCATCATAAGCGTAAGTGCGTGTTTGGGCTCCGCCGATCGCTCCGGGTTGGGCGTTTTGTGTTACCGTGAGCAGCCTCCCGAGAGCGTCATTGGTGTACTTCGTGAGAAAGCCCGTCGCCGCTTGGGATTGACCGCACGAACCGCTTCCGGTGGCTGAGGTAATTTCACAAACCGAAGTCAATCTTCCCAATCCATCATATTCGAACTGTTTTTGAAAGGTCTGAGTGCCAGTGGTCTTTTGCAGGACATCATTATTAAAATAGGCATAGGAAACCTGACCGCCGTTTGCATCGGTAATGGTCAGCGGCCTCCCAAGCGCGTCATATGTAGTCGTTACACCAGGGGCTGACGAGTTGGTCGTGCCTGCCGAAGCGCTGAATGGCATGGTCGACCTGGCAGGCCTGCCCCAGTTGTCATAGTCGACCTCTGTCGAGTCGTAGGTTGTGACCCCTGGCCCTTGCAGGCGCTGGCTCAGGATAGATCGCCCGAAGCCGTCCAGAGTCGTCCGGGAATCGGAAACGGAGTTTCCGGAATTCAATCCCTGGAGTGATCCTTCCACTGCGGTCTGCCCGATATAGCTAAGATTCGTCTGGTTGTTCAGTTGGTCGAGGGCGTTCGCCGGCCGCCAGAAATCCGAATCAGTGTAACTCGAAGAAACACTCTTGCTGTTCTCGTCGGTCGCTTGGGTCGCAACACCGCCCGTGCAGTTCCAAGTCATGCCGCGAGAAAGGCTTAGCGGCTCATTGATGGTCGTCGGGAAAGAATTGCCACAGGCACCCGCGCCATATACATACGTCGTCGTCGCGCCATTAATATCCGTAGCCACATTTGGGTTGCCGGTATCATAGTACGTGTAAGTTTTGCTGAGTAGAGTCCCGCCCAGCTGGCCGTTAGTCGATGTGGACGCAGTGGTCAAATTGCCTCGCGCACCGTACGGGTAAGGACCAGGAAGAGGATAAACATGCTGGGGCGTGCCGCTGGTGGTTGTGATCGCTACCACGTCGTAGCCGTACTGCGAATACACTAATGGCAATTGCGCACCGCTGCCCCAATCCGCGACCGAGAGATCAGCAAGCCGGTCGACAATGCCATTGTTGAAAGTGTAGTAATCCAGGCCGATCCGCCCCACCCGATAGGTCGATGACGGCGCCGCGCCAGTCGCCACCCCATAGTTGTATTCTGTGTCCGTTTGGACCAGGCCGTATCCGTTATAGGTAATTTCGGACGCCCTGGTGTTGCCGTTTGGCAAGGAAGTATACACGTCCATTTGCGTGATAGGGGACGCGACCGCCGCCGTCGTACAGCTTGCATAAATTGTGTTATAACACCGCAGAATTGTCGTCAGGAGGGTACTGGCACCTTGATTTATTTGGCGCTGCGTCTCGTAGAAATTTGTGCTCGGAGTACTCGTGCTGCTGTCCTGCTGGAAGTCGATAAGAGTTACGTCGCTGGCCGACCCAGAATTCACCGGATCTGGCGGAGAAGTGATCTTGGTTTGCCAGTGCGCTCCCGACGCTTGTGTTCGAGCGTATTGCCATTGACCTCCTGGCGCCAATGTGCGCGTGAGGCCGGCCGTACTACCGTCGCTTTCGACTCCATTCGACCCTCCGCTGTATGCATAAGTTATTGTGCCGCCGGTGGGCAGTGTCACGGATGCTATCCTCGCAGTCACGCAAGTACTGGTGCCCGATAGAGGCGCGCAAGATCCGGGTGTCGATTCGTAAGTGAACGAATAACTACTACCATCCGGTAAGCCAACACTGCTCACCAAGGCCCGACTCAACGGGCCATATTCATTGATGCCAGTAACCGCGAAGTGCGTGGCCACCGTGTACTGCACATAGTTGACGGTGTAAGTGGCACTGCCACCTGACGGAGCCGTGTAGGTGAGCGTCGTTGGACTCGCAGGTGTTCCTCCGCCGGCTTTGGTCAGCACCGGCGTCGTGCTCGACAGCGTGTCGAACAACTGCCCGCTGCTGTTCTCACTGAATTCGTTCCCATTCTTGTCTATATAGGTAATGATTTGTCCCAGCGGACTCGCAAGCTCGACATTTACCGTACCGCCCCCCCGAGATGTCGCCCAAATATTTCCCTGATAGAAGACAGTCCAGCCGGAACCGTCTTTGGCGGTCGATTGGAAGACATTTCCAAGTAGACAGGGGTCCTCGGCGGTATTCACCGGATGCGGAGTTCCCAAGGGGTCTATGAACGTCGAGATAATCGTAGCGGTGACGCTGTATCGGATCAGTTGTCCTTGCTCATTTATGTAGCTACAGGGCCAGTTCGGTTTCGTTGTAGTGTTTACCGAGCCTCCAAGAGCAGGGCTATTTACTGTCCATCCCCAATCGCTTTGAGGGACCCATGAAGTTATTCCATTGCTCGTGGCTGGATTCCAAATGGAGCTGTCATAACTCAACGAGTAAGAGAAGGGCGTGCCGCGACCAGCTTTGTTGAAGACTGGAACGACGAAATTCACATTCAGATTTCCCAGGTTTATGGTGTCGAATGGACCTCCCCCAAAACTCCCGAACGGCGGCAGGCCAGTTGCGACTTGGGCCGAAGAGACCCCCACTGCAAAGACAACGACAAGTGCGATAACCACGCTGGGCAATCTCATGCTCTCTCCGAGTTCGCTGTGTTTAGTTAATTGTGAAATTTGAAATAGGAATACCCGTATTGAAGGCTGCGCTGGATATGGCTATGTCCGCGAGCAAACTGCCCTGTGAAAATCTCTGGATGTGCGTGGGGACCAGGATGCCGTTCAGAACCTGATAATTCGAGAAATCGACTTCAACCGATAAGTTCGTGCTTGCCGTATTGTCGGGGTGCGTATTGAAGACAATTGCAACTGGTAAATGCGTACCCGAATCGAGGTAGAAATCTATTGCGCTCAGTTGCTGCAAGCTTGGAGTTACCGGCGGCGGATTCGGCTGGTAGATGTAGGACTGGATGTGTTGGACGATTTGTCCATTTCGAGTCTCTTGCCCAACATAGCTCAGCACGACACCAGGACCGGCCGCCAGAGACCCGAGCACCGGAAAGAACCATACGGCGTCTGTAGCACAGTTTTGGGATGCAAATATCCCAGATGTTCCAGTCTGTGCGATCCATTCACCTTGCGCTGTACCGGCGGACGCGTCGCGAATTTCGGTTCTCGTTCCGCTCGGGAGGACAAAATTCGTGCGGCTCTCCGTGGTGCCTGACGCCAGCAGTGTGGCCGAGCCCATCTCAGGATCTGTCCCACCAGACCATGTGACGGTCCCAGTTAGAGTCACGTCGTTTATGGCGGTTCCACCGGTCAACGCTGCGATGGACTGGGCCGCAAAAGAAACAGCTTGCGGATCACTGACTGGAACCTGTGAGAACGAGGAGGCTGTCCCGAAGAGAACAACGAGGAATGCACAGACGAAGCGGCGAAGGTACATTATTCTTTCCCCTTTTTGAACATGACCCTACACTCGGAGCCAAGCGCACAAGCGCAGCCCGAACATAAGGTAAAGGGAAAGAATCCCAGCCTGGAAAGTTCTCAGAGAATGCTTGAGATCAAAGTCATTCCGCTAGGATTGGAAGACGAGATTAGAGGCATTGCAAATCTGTGTCAAGGGAAAACCGAGTAATCATATTGGTGCAGGACGGTGTTACTAAGTTTTCATTTATGACAAAAAAGGTCAACGATCAGTTCCGCGTGGAGCACCTGCCTCCCACTTGTGGCTCTACGCCAAACTTGGGGATGGTTATCGGATGCTTCTTACCAAAATCTTCCTTTTCAAGAACTGCACGAGAGACCGAAAGGTTTCAGAGACCAATCGAGTAACGTTGATCAATTTGGCCCTCTCTTAGAGCACGCAACTGCGGACAGTACGTTTTGCTTTGGAGGCATGCGGCGAGATCCATTATCAGCGGGTCAAGAGCGGCCAATAACTGTTCGGCTGCAAGTTTCGCTGAGGATATCCATTCCCTTAGGTCGGCTGGAAGACGCTTCGACAACCTCATTACAGTTCGCCATCACTGTTACGAACCCCATAAGAAAACGCTTCCGCTCGCGTTTAAAATGCGACTCTTCCACTAAACCGCGGAAACGGTCCGGAGTGCGAAAAGCTCTATAGAGGTTCCCGGGGCTGGCCACTCCCGACGGGATAGGCAAATAAAAACTCTATGACCCTTCGGCGCGACACAACTCTCGAAAAGATGCCGTCTCAGCAGCAATTTTCCCAACGGCAATAGAAGATCGCCAGAAGATTGCCGACGCCGCGACTCACGCACGAGCGCAGGCCGGATCCAAGAGACCTGACCGATTCGGAACTGTTTAGCGCCATTCCGCAGCCACACTGGATATATGAACTTTTTCCCGTTTTTTCCCTATTTCTTTCTAGCGGGAAGCAACACAGGAGCGGAGAGGGATGCTAGTCAAGGCCGCGTTCCTCGCGCCGCGGAGCGGTCGGAGCGAAGCGCAGAGCCTTGACTCGCCTCCCGCGCTCCGTATAATCGCCTGCGAAAAAATGGGGAATCACCCGTTCCCGTACCCGCCGATTTGTTCTCGCTGCGCTTTCTTTCTCTCCGCCTGCTGCTGTAGCCGCTCGGCCACTTTGCGGAACTTTTCCCGGTCTGCTCGTTCCACTAACTGGCGCAGTTGTTCGATCGGCAGATCACCTTTTTTCCCGAATGCTTGCACCGTGCTCAGAAACACCATCCGTAGCGCCATGATTTCTGCCAGGATGGTATCCGCACTCGGAGTCTCGCCCCGTTTCACCTCCGCGAGGATCACTTCCCGACACCATTCCCCGACGTTTCGACCGCTCGTTGCGGCCTGCTCTTCAATCTGCGCATACTCTTCTTCGGTGACTTTTGCTCCTGCGGACCGCGTACGTAAACCAGGCATGGTCGCTGTTCTCCTTATGCTTTTAGACGAACCGTGAGGAAATCGAGTTGCGAGTAAAATCAACAAGTTACCGCACAGCGCCGGACGGGAGCTCGTTAGCTCCAGCCGCCCGGCAAGTCGCTTGTTTTCAGTAAGTATCTAATAAGATCCCGGCAGCGCTCTGCAGCACCCTCGAAGGGGTGGAGTGTCAAAATTCTTCCGGTGCAAAGCACCGTTCTTGTTCCGGCACGAAATTGAATGCAGGATCACGCCTTCATTACCCGTACCGAAGCCGTCGATTCCACCCCGGCTCCAAGCTTCTTCGCAGGCTGCTCCGTGTCATTCCTCGTATCTTTATTTGGGCCTTTACGGATGCGCAACGTGGACGCGACCTGCTTGGCCTGTGGCGTCTTCAGAAAGTCCTGAAAGTCGCGGTCCTTCGAGAACACATAGTTGAGCGCTTTGTCCACGACATCATCGGCGGATGCGTGGACGAAAGCGGCATATTGATCGACCTGTTAAGCGGTCGTTTCGTCCAGGCGAATCGAAGCGCTGATATACCGGCTCAAGTTGATTTCAGTAGTGGCATTTCATCTCCTTCTATTGGTGTTGAATCAAGCGATCTTTCTTCGGGCAATCATCCTCTGCGCCGTCAGCGCGATCTCCCGCGCACGAGTGGAGCAGATTGCGATGGGAATCTCGAAGCGGCGGCGGACCACCAGCATCGTGACCACGTCATCTATCGGAACGCCTTCGATGAGCCAAAGTCTGGCCGATGCGACATCCACGGTCCGCTGCGCGTAGTAGAGTGGATTCGGCTTATCGGCGCGGCGCAAAGCCAGCTTCCGCGTGAGCTTTGCGGCGTCCTTCCCACAGGCGAGTTCATGGAGAATCCACGCCCAGCCGCGTTCGGAATTGCTGTGCTTGTCGGGATGCTTTCGTGGGGCGATTGAATGGGACGAGAGGACCGCATCAGCCGCCAGAATGTCCAGCCGGAAGTCATCGACATTCCACATGGAATCGCCGAGGTATTCGACGGTGACCGGATACGCGGGGTCGTACTTGCAATTCAGGAAGCCCGGCAGACGAAGCACGCGGTTGCAATCCGTGCACGCGGGATAGCCGCCAAAGGTGACGGCAACCAGTTTCAGGGCGCTCTCCTGCTGTTCGAGAGTGAAGCCATCCACGCGCCAGAGAACTTGATACTTGCCGATCGAAGTGTTGACGATTGCGTTCGGAGTGGGAACGGCATCGGAGGCCCGGAGGGAAGCGAGGCGGGCCTCGCCATCGGTGTCCCAAGTCAAGGTACAGATGCCGCACCGCGGCGATGCTCTCCTTGGTGCGTTTGCGGCTGCCGGAGTGAACCGGATTGGCAGCCACATAGACGTTCGCGCCGATGGAGTTTTCGTGCGCGAGCCAGCCGAGGTAACGAGGCGCAATCGCACCCTCAAGGGGAACGATTCGCTGAAGAATTCCGTCGGGATTCTCGCGCCGAAGTAGCAGTGCCATGGACTCGCCTGGAGCGAAACAACGGGTGAGGAAGTCGGCGGCGATATCCGCCGTATTCTGTGTCCTATTCTGTGGCATGTTTCACCTCGAACACCGGCTCGATCAGGAAGCGTTTCGTGTCGAATGAAGGAATCGAAAGTGGCTCGGTAGGGCGCTAAACGCCCCAGAGCCAACTCAGGACATTGACCGCGAGAACGGCAATGCCCGTTCCGGCGGCAACCCCGGCGAGCGCCTTCTTGGCGCCGGGTTCGCCGTGGGCGAAGCCGTAGCCGCCGATCACGATTGCAACCAGACTGGGAACCTTGGCAATGGTGCCGGTGAGCAGGCTTTGGATGGCGGTAAAGCCGGTGTCGAACTGTGAGTTCTGTGCCAGCGCGGCGACGGGCAGGAGAAAAAGTAGCGTGAAAGAAACGCCGGTTAAGCGCGCCCACTTTGATCGAAGGAAGGTTTGGATTCGATGAATACGACCGAATTGGAACCAACGGGATGACATTTGCGGCTCCAGGAGCAGCGAAATCCGCTGCGTGTGGCGCAAAACTAACTTGACTCAATCGGGATGTCCAACAACTTCTCGTCCGCGAGATATTCCTGGGAGGAATAACAGCGACCACGGTGTAGCGACCAATTAAATCGCGCCACTCGACTCGATACTTTCGGTAGAGCACTCTCCTCAAAAAGCAATTCATCGGCAAATGCCGCTCGGATACGTGTACCGGAAGCCCTCTAGTTAGGAGTCCGTGACAGGCCGCTGTCGTGGCGGGCCCGCAGTCGTTGTCGACTCAAATCAGCGCCCAACTGCCTGCCAATCAAACAGATGAGACTGTCGCGTCTGCTTGATTCGGCGCGTCTGTAACGCCGGCTCCGCATCCGCGAAGAGATTTGCTCAAGGAAATGTGAGGTTACCAATCGGCTCGCTGCTGTCTGATAGTCCCGGCAGGAATATCTCGCGGACGAGAAGTTGTTGGACACAGCGCCAGTAATCCATCAAATTTGCACCCAAGATTGGCGATGGCGCCATGTGTTTGTTCCGCTCCGGACTGAGTTACAAGAATGGCCGCTATTTCGAAGATGATCGGACCCGTGAACGAATGGCACGAGCAGAACGCCCTGGTCACGGCGCTGCAGGTTCGTTTGCCGCGGGCTCAGAGCCATGACGCCGCAATCCCTAACCCGTTGCAATTAAGCGCTATCAATACTAAGGTTTTAACTGCGACACCAGTGAAGCGGAGAGGAAAGAGCATGTTCCGCAGAACTGGTCAGAGTGGTCACATTGAATCTAGTGGTAGATGGTGGGTTGTTCGGTGGTGGATGGATGTACCGGGAACAGAAAAAAGAAAACATATGCGGGAGAGAATTTGCCCGATCTCAGGCCCCGGTAGCCTGTCCAAGACCGTCAGGGAACGCCGCGCTCGTGAAATCATCATGCAGAGCGGGGCCGACACCGTGGAATATTTTAACGAAGTAGTGAAGCAAAAAAACGGGGTCACGTTCCATGAACAAGCAGAATGGTGGCTCAACCACGTCCGAAATCGGAAGCGCAAGCCTATTGCAATTTCGACTTTGGAACTCTGGGAAGCCTGTCTTAAGAACTGGCTTAACCCAAGTGTCGGAGATTTGCCCTTGTCCGAAATCAACAATGCGGTCTTGAAGGCCGTCGTTGCAAAGATGTCGGAACACGGTTTATCTCCGAAAACCATCGACAACTATGTTCCGGTTGTGAAGATGGTCGTGGCTTCTGCTGTCGATGAACAAGGCGAGGAAATTTATCCTCGGAAGTGGAATCACGAATTCATCGACCTACCTGTAGTCGAGAAGGACAAGCAAAACACGCCGTCCTTCTCTTCTGACGTGATGACGGGCCTAGCACGGTGGAAGAAAGAGCGGGAGCGGATGATTTTCGTTCTCTGTGGTGCTGGTGGTTTTCGAGTCGGAGAGGCGCTTGGCATAGAGATTGACAAGCACATTTCTCCGGACTTCCTTACCATCTTCGTCCAACAGAAAATTCATCACGGTAGGGTTGAACAACGGCTCAAGACCGCGAACGGCTATCGCCAGGTAGATCTCCACCCGACGATAGCCGCTCTTTTCAAAGAGTTCGTTGGCAACCGGACATCGGGCTACCTGTTCCGCACTCGACAAGGTAAACCCCTCTCTCCGTCAAACATCATCCGTCGGCATCTGCACAAGGCCCTTAAGGAACTGGGCTACGTCAATCCGTTCACTGGAACGCACAAAGCTGGAAACCATGCGTTCCGTCGCTTTAGAAACACTTACCTGCGAAATTATGCGGAGTGTCCCGAGGGCCTATACAAGTACTGGATGGGTCATGCGGGAAAGGATATGAGCGACCTCTACGACAAAATCAAAGAGGACGTTCCTTTCCGCAGGAGGTGGGCGGAACGATGTGGCTTTGGGTTTCAACTTGCCTCAGTTGTACCGAGTGTACCGAAATGGAGCGAACAAACTGAGGTTACAATAGCTGCCTAAATAACTGAAAGAGCGAGAGAAAGATTGGTCGGGGAGAGAGGATTTGAACCTCCGACCCCCTGGTCCCGAACCAGGTGCTCTACCAGGCTGAGCCACTCCCCGACTGACCACGCTTGACGGCCCCCACTTGGGAACAACGTGGCGGCTCGAACCCTGTCAGTATAGCATTCTGCCTTCGCATGGATTTCGCGAAGACCTCCCGATGCGCCGCACGCGAGCTCCAATTGTGAGATTCGAATCGGCACGGAACCGCGTTTCGCCGTCCGTGCTCATGTTCGCGAAGATCCTCCGTTATCAGCGCCACGCCGCGAGGCTGTTACAATCGTGGGCAGAGTCTCGATTTTGCCGCTATTAAATCGTTTCTATGCTGGCTTTTTCTGCTGCAAGGCTATTGACTCCGACAGAGTGCGCCGACGATGTCCTTCTTCTCGTCGACGAAGGCCGCATTGTTTCGATGGGACCTCGCACCAGCCAAGTCCTTCCGCCGGGCGTTCCCGTTTCCGACTTCGGTGAGGCGTCGATCGCCCCGGGATATATCGACCTCCACATCCACGGCAGCGCCGGATTCGATGTCATGGGCGACGCCCCGCAGGCGCTTCCGGCCATTGAAAAATTGCTCGCGCGGCACGGCGTAACCAGCTATTTCCCCACCACGGTAACTGCTTCGCTAGATACGACTCTGCGAGCACTAGAGCGCTTGGGGCATGCCATTGAAGACCGCCACCAACAAGCGCAAGCCGCCAAGCCGGGACGAGCGCTTCCAATGGGCATTCATCTGGAAGGGCCTTTTATCAGCCACGTTCGCAGCGGCGTACACCCGCTTGAATATCTGCTAACGCCCACGCTGCCTTTGTTTGAACAATTCTGGCAAGCCTCCCGCGGACGCATTCGCATGATGACCATTGCTCCCGAATTAGAAGGGGCCCCAGAGGTGATCGCCGAAGCCGCACGCCGCGGTGTCTGTGTCAGCCTGGGACATTCCGACGCTGATCTCGCCACAACCGAGCGCGGAATCGCTGCGGGAGCTCGGCACGCGACGCATACCTTCAATGCTATGCGCCCCCTCGACCACCGCAATCCTGGCATTATCGGCGGCGTCCTCACCGACGCACGGCTCACCGCCGACATCATCGCGGACGGCATCCATCTCGATCCGGCCATCGTCAAGCTCTTCGCCCACGCGAAGGGTCCCGAGCAAACGGTGTTAATCACCGATGGCATCTCCGCCACTGGAATGCCTGACGGCCGCTATCGTCTGGGCTCGTTCGAAGTCGATGTTAAGGATGGCAAATGCACGTCGAACGGCCGCCTGGCAGGCAGCGTTCTAACCATGGATCGCGCCGTGCGAAATCTGGCCCGTTACGCGGAATGGGATTTGCCTGAAGCGGTCGCGGCCGCTACTCGAAATCCGGCGCATGCGGCCCATCTGGCGAACAAAGGTGTTCTCACCCCCGGAGCCGACGCTGATTTCGTCGTTCTCAACGCGCAAGGCGAAGTGCTGCGAACTTTTATTGCCGGCATTGAATGTCCGGCGTAACTCTCGCCCCGGGACGCGGCTCGCTGCGTCCGCCGCTGCGAAGAACATTATTATTGTTGTCCGAGGAGACTAATGGCTGAGACCCGCAAATTCCCCCATCATTTAATAAGAGAGATATTTGAGCAACCCGATGCCCTGCGTCGGACGATCGAACCCCGCGTTTCCCTCGCCGACGGACTGGTTCGCCTCGACGAAATTCACATCTCGCGCCAGGAATTGCATGCGCTCCGCCGGATCAACATCGTCGCCTCCGGTACCAGCCGTCACGCCGGCATGACCGGCCAATACATGATGCAGGAACTCGCCGCCGTGCCCGTCGATGTCGACTATGCGAGCGAGTTCGAATATCGCAATCCCATGATTGGCCATGGCGAGCTCAGCATCTTTATTACGCAGTCGGGAGAGACCGCCGACACCACCGCTTCGCAGCGCGAAGCCCGCCAGAAAGGTTCGCGCACCATCGCCATTTCCAACGTCGAAGGCTCGACCATTGCGCGCGAGGCTGACGGCTTCATCTACACCCACGCCGGCCCCGAGATCAGCATTGCTTCCACCAAGGCGTTCACCGGACAGATGGCCTGCCTCTTTCTCTTCGCTCTTTATCTCGGCGAGATCAAAGAAAAAGTCTCCAAGTCTCTCGCCCAGCATTACATCGGCGAACTCCTGGCCCTCCCCGACAAAACAGAAACCGTCCTGGCAGCAGCCGATCAAGTAGAAAAACTGGCCGAGCTCTACTACCGCGTCGACGACTTCATGTTTCTCGGTCGCGCCATCCACTATCCCATCGCGATGGATGGAGCCTTGAAACTGAAAGAAGTTTCCTATATCCACGCGGAAGGCTATCCCACCGGAGAAGCCAAGCACGGCCCGAATGCCCTCATCGATTTCCGCCTGCCCCTCGTGATGATCGCCACCTGCGACCCGAACGATGCCGGCTCCGTGACGCGCTACGAGAAAAACGTCAGCAACATGGAAGGCTTCAAGAAGCAGGGCGCAACACTAATCGCACTCGCGACCGAGGGCGACACCACCATCCCCGCCATCGCCGATCACACCTTCTTTATCCCCGCCGCGCCCGAGTTGCTCTCGCCGATTCTCGAAATCGTTCCCCTTCAATTATTTGCCTACTACGTTGCCCTCAAGCGCGGATTGGACGTCGACCGCCCGCGAAACTTAGTGAAGGCGGTAACCTTGGAGTAGAGACCTCGCCAATCATTCGTGCCCGGCCCTCGCCAGCGCTCCTCGGTGGTTTGTCGAACGACCAACGACGAGCGACCAGCGACGCCTTTCGCACTCACCAGCAAAATTCTTCCCGATTCTTTATGATGGAGAATCGCAATCTTTCCTTGGGGTGAAGTCATAGTGGCTGAAACGCAACAAACCAACGGTATCGAAGTTCTGGAAACGCGAGAGTGGCTCGACTCGCTGGATTATGTCTTATCGCGCGGCGGTCCCGACCGTGCCGGACGTCTTTTGCAGCAACTGGCCCTGCACGCCCGTCGCGAGGGCGGCGTCAACCTCCCCTTCACGGCGACCACTCCTTACCAGAACACGATTCCTTCCAAACAGCAGGCGCCTTTCCCCGGTAGTCAGGAAATGGAGCGCCGCATCAAAAGCCTGGTGCGCTGGAACGCCATGGCCATGGTCGTCCGCGCCAACAAGATGCAGGAAGGTATTGGCGGACACATCTCCACCTTTGCCTCGGCCGCTACCCTATACGAAGTCGCCTTCAACCATTTCTTCCATGCGGCCAACGAATCCGGCGACCGCGACGTCGTCTATTTTCAGGGGCACGCCGCCCCCGGCATCTACGCCCGCGCCTTTCTCGAAGGCCGTCTGCCCAAAGAAAAATTGGAAAATTTTCGCCGGGAACTGAAAGAAGGCGGCGGACTCTCCTCCTATCCCCATCCCTGGCTCATGCCCGATTTCTGGGAGTTTCCCACCGTTTCCATGGGACTCGGCCCGATCCAGGCCATCTATCACGCGCGCTTCATCAAGTATCTCGAGAATCGCGGACTGAAGACTTCGTCTGGCGGCAAAGTCTGGGCCTTCCTCGGCGACGGCGAAATGGACGAACCGGAATCCCTCGGCTCCATCACGCTGGCCTCGCGCGAACGTCTCGACAACCTGATCTTCGTCGTCAATTGCAACCTGCAGCGTCTCGACGGTCCCGTCCGCGGCAACGGCAAAATCATTCAGGAACTAGAAGCCATCTTCCGCGGCGCCGGATGGAACGTGATCAAAGTGATCTGGGGCGGCGACTGGGATCAGCTCATCCAAAACGATCGCGACGGCCTGCTCGTGCGTCGTATGGGCGAAATCACCGACGGACAATATCAGAAATATTTCGTCGAGAGCGGCGCCTATTTCCGCCAGAACTTCTTCGGCACCGATCCTCGTCTGCTCAAGATGGTCGAACATCTTTCGGACGAGCAACTCTCGCGCCTGCGTCTCGGCGGACACGATCCGATCAAAGTACATGCCGCCTTCCGCTGCGCCGTCGATAACGTCGGATCGCCGACCATCGTCCTGGCCAAAACCATTAAAGGCTACGGACTCGGCGAAGCCGGTGAAGGCAAGAACATCACTCACCAGCAGAAGAAGCTGAACGATGACGAGCTGCAAATCTTCCGCTCGCGCTTCGGCATTCCCATCCCCGACGACGAACTGCACATGGCGCCGTTCTATCGCCCCGCGGATGATAGCGCCGAAATCAAGTACATGCAGGAACGCCGCCAGCAACTCGGCGGTTACATGCCGGTACGGAAAGTCCGCGCCACTCCGCTAAAGCCCATACCGGAAGCGCTCTTCGAAGAGTTCTACAAAGGAACCGAAGGCCGCGAAGCCTCCACCACCATGGTCTTCGTGCGCATGCTCTCCAAATTGCTGCGCGATCCCGACGTCGGCAAGTTCATCGTCCCCGTCGTTCCCGACGAAGCCCGCACCTTCGGCATGGAAGCCCTCTTCCGCCAGGTCGGAATCTACTCCAGCGTCGGCCAGCTCTACGAACCGGTCGATATGGATACCCTCCTTTATTATAAGGAGGCCAAAAACGGCCAGATTCTCGAAGAAGGCATCACAGAAGCGGGATCGATGTGCTCCTTCATCGCCGCCGGCACCGCTTACGCCAACCACGGCATCAACACCATTCCCTTCTTTATTTACTACTCCATGTTCGGATTGCAACGCATCGGCGACCTGATCTGGTTGGCCGCCGATATTCGTTGCCGCGGTTTTCTCATCGGAGGCACAGCCGGTCGAACCACCCTCGCCGGCGAAGGCCTGCAGCACCAGGATGGACACAGTCACGTGCTCGCCCTGCCCGTTCCCAACTTGATGGCCTATGATCCCGCGTTCGCCTACGAAATCGCCATCATCATTCAGGATGGCATCAAGCGCATGTACATCGACGGCGAATCCATCTTCTACTATTTAACTGTCGGTAACGAGCCGCTCCCCATGCCCGAGATGCCCAGCCACCCGGGCATTCGCGAGGGCATCCTCAAAGGCTTATATCGTTACAAAACAGCCGAAAAGAAAAACGCCAAGCTGCGCGCGCAACTCCTGGGCAGTGGCGCCATCATGTTTGAAGTGCTCAAAGCTCAAACAATTCTGGAAAAAGACTATGGAGTCGCCGCCGATGTCTGGAGCGTCACGAGTTACAAGGAACTCTATCGCGACGGCAACGACTGCGCTCGCTGGAACATGCTGCATCCGACCGAGAAGCCGAAAGTCCCCTACGTCACGCAGACTCTGCAGGGCGCATCCGGACCCTTCATCGCCGCATCCGATTACATGAAGGTTCTGCCGGAAAGCATCTCGCAGTGGGTTCCGGGGAAGCTTGTATCGCTCGGCACTGACGGCTTCGGACGCAGCGAAAATCGCGCCTCATTGCGAGACTTCTTTGAAGTAGACGCGAAGCACATCGTTCTCGCCACACTACACGCGCTCGCCTCAGAGAAGTCGGGGGATCATAAAGACAAGAAAGACGGCGACAGCATCAGCCCAAAAATGCTGGAGAAGGCGGTCCGCGATCTAGGCATCGATCCGGAAAAGCGCAATCCCGCCACGAGCTAGCAACGGAGCGAATAGCAGCCGCGAAGCGGCGCAACCAGAAAGCCCGGCACGGCAGTGGCGGGTAGACGAGGGTCGAACAATCTGAGTCCCGCAAGGGACGGCACTTACGTCACGAAAGAGCAGAAGGATAACGAAAGAATGCCGACGGAATTTAAGCTGCCCGAGTTGGGCGAGAATATCGAGAGCGGAGACCTCGTCCGCTTGATGATCAAGCCCGGCGCCAGCATCGCCGAAGGCGAACCGGTCATGGAACTCGAGACCGACAAAGCGGTTGTCGAGGTGCCATCGTCCCTAACCGGCACCATCGGAGAAATTCGCGTCAAAGAAGGTGACAAACTCAAGGTCGGCCAAGTCATCTTTACCCTCGAAAATGGGACTGCCCCTGCCGCGGCTCCCCCGGAAGCGAAGAAGACTCAGCAGCCTGCAGCAACTCCGGCCGCCGCCCCATCCCAAGCCGCACCTGCCGTCGCGCCCGCCGCTGCTCCCGTGGAGAAGCCCGCGCCGCAACCGGAGCAGCGTGCGCCCAAACCGCCTGCCGCACCCTCCGCCAGCGATTTCAAACTCCCCGAACTCGGAGAGAACATCAACTCCGGAGATCTGGTTCGCCTCCTGATCACCGTTGGCGCCACCGTCTCCGAAGGCCAACCCGTCATGGAACTCGAAACCGACAAAGCCGTCATCGAAGTTCCCTCCTCCGTTAGCGGCGTTGTACGCGAGATCAAGGTCAAAGAAGGAACCAAGGTTAAAGTCGGCGATGTCATCTTCACCCTCCAAGGCTCGGCAGCCCCGCAACCCGAAACACCTCGCCGCCATGCCCCGGTCGAACACATCTCAGGCCAGCAAGCCGCCCGTCTCTCCTTCCAACTCGCCATGCGCGCAGAAGGCAAGACCGAAGAACAGGCGCTTCCCCTCGATCAGCCGCAAGCCGCTCCGCCCGCCTTCACCATGCCAGTGCAACTCGGCAAAGTCGCCGGAATGGATCACAATCCCATCCCCGCCGCTCCTCACGTCCGCCGTCTGGCTCGCGAAATCGGGGTCAATATTCGTACGGTTACCGGCAGTGGTCCCGGCGGACGCATCAGCGAAGACGACGTAAAACAGAGTGCCAAAAACGCGCTCATGCAGGTGGCTTCCAACGCGGCCGCGCAAGTTCCGCGCGGCTCTTTCGTCGAGCCCGAACTACCCGACTTCTCGAAGTGGGGGAAAACCGAGCGCGTCTCCATGCGCGGAGTTCGCCGCAAGACTGCCGAGCATCTTCGCCAGGCCTGGAACACCATCCCTCACGTCACTCAACAGGATCGCGCCGACATCACCGAGCTTGAACAACTGCGCGCCCGTTTCGCGCCCCGCGTCGAAGAAGCTGGCGGCAAGATGACCGTCACCGCCATCGCGCTAAAAGTTTGCGCCTCAGCCCTGAAAGTTTTTCCCCAGTTCAATGCCTCCATCGACATGGGGAAAGAAGAAATTATTTACAAGCAATACATCAACCTCGGCGTCGCGATGGACACCGATCGCGGTTTGCTCGTACCGGTGATTCGCGATGTCGA
The DNA here is from genome assembly GCA_963846085.1 of uncultured Acidobacteriaceae bacterium. Lineage (GTDB taxonomy): Bacteria > Acidobacteriota > Terriglobia > Terriglobales > Acidobacteriaceae > Acidiflorens. The sequence goes on from CAWJUN010000004.1 coordinate 375,473, forward strand.
CAAGAAAAACATCGTCGAACTCGCCACCGAACTGACGCAGCTTTCGAAGAAAGCGCGCGATCGCAAACTCACTCCCGACGAGATGGTCGGCGGCACTTTCACCATCACCAATCTCGGCGGAATCGGTGGCACCGGTTTCTCTCCCATCGTGAATTATCCCGAGGTCGCCATTCTCGGCCTCTCGCGTTCGCGCATGGAGCCGGAGTGGGTCAACAATAAATTCGAGCCGCGCTTGATTCTGCCTCTCTCCCTCTCGTACGATCACCGGTTGATCGACGGAGCCGACGCCGCCCGTTTCCTGCGCTGGATCGCCGAAGCCTTCGAGCAACCGTTCTTGCTGTCGGTGCAGGGATAGAAATCTCTAAGCGCAATGGACGCAGAATTCGCAGAGATGAATGGACACGAGCGATAACAAAATACCAGTTAAGGGTGTCGTTCCCCTGGATCAGATGGTCGGGGGGGACGACGAAGACACTAGGCTGTTGCGAGAAATGGCGTCCGGCGCTGAGAAATATGTTCGTTCTTTTTCTTGGTGCAAGGGCATCCGCGAAATGTTATTCGGCGATGGCTATGGCGGGGTTGCCGCGGTGTTCCTTTTTCACATTGAGCCCGCTCGTGAGGATGTAGACGAATGGCTATGGGTTATCTCCTGCGATGTGTCACCCGCATATCTTGTGACAGATTCATGCAAGAGTCCGTCGCAGGCATTGGAATGTTACATAGAGGAAGTCCGTAAATGGATAGACCTGGCAAAGCAAGGGCGCGCGTCCAAGGATGTGATCGCGGTGTACATGCCAGCAACTGCGAAGAACGCTGAAGATGTTGAGCGAAGAATCAAGGTGCTGCGAGAGGCCATCGTGCCGGCTTTTCGTGAATCGGAGAGGCTACAGGCTTAAATTGCCTGTTTTTCTCCGCGCTTTCGGCGTCTCTGCGGCAAGAGTTGTTACGAATCATGAGGACAAATAACGAAATGGCAGAAAATTCCAATCTCAACATAGCAGTCATCGGCGGCGGCCCAGGCGGATACGCCGCCGCATTCCTCGCAGCCGACCTGGGCATGAAAGTCACGCTCATCGACCCCGAAGTCAACCCCGGCGGCGTCTGCCTCTATCGCGGATGTATCCCCTCGAAGTCTCTTCTCCACATCGCCAAGCTTCTCGAAGAAGCCGAGCAGGCCAAGAACTGGGGCATAGAATTCAGCGCGCCCAAAATCGATCTCAACAAGCTGCGCTCGTTTAAAGAAGGCGTAGTCGCGAAACTCACCGGAGGACTCGGGCAGCTCTCCAAGCAGCGTAAAGTCCAGTTCATCCAGGGCAAAGCCGCATTCGTAAATCCAACAACTTTGAAAGTGACGAAGACCGCCGGAGGCGAGGAAAATCTCACCTTCGATCGCATCGTCATCGCCACCGGATCCCGTCCCACCGTCGTGCCCAGTCTCAAACTCGATAGCCCGCGCCTCATGGATTCCTCCGGCGCTCTCGATCTTCCCGACATTCCGAAGACTCTTCTCGTCATCGGAGGCGGCTACATCGGATTGGAACTCGGCTCCGTCTACGCCACCCTCGGCACAAAAGTGACCGTCGTCGAAATGCTCTCCGGCCTGCTCCCCGGAGCCGATCGCGACCTCGTGCTGCCGCTTCACAAGCGCCTCGAGAAACTTTTCTCTTCGATCCTGCTCAACACTACCGTCAAGTCTTTGAAAGACGAAAAAACCGGAATCCGCGTCACTCTCGAAGGTCCCAACGTTAAAGAAAAAGAGCAAGTCTTCGATCGCGTCCTCATGTCCGTGGGACGTCGCCCCAACTCCGAGATCCCCGGCCTCGACAAAACGCAAGCCAAAATCAACGCCAAGGGATTCATCGAAATCAACGAGCAGCGTCAGACGGCCGAGCCCACCATCTACGCCATCGGCGACGTCGCCGGAGAACCCATGCTCGCCCACAAGGCAATGCATGAAGGCCGCACCGCCGTCGAAGCCATCGCCGGACACAAAGTTGCTTTCGAGCCCAACGCCATCCCCGCCGTCGTCTTCACCGATCCCGAAATCGCTTGGGCCGGACTCACCGAGACCCAAGCCAAAGAACAAGGGCGGGAAGTTACTGTCGCGAAATTCCCCTGGGCCGCATCCGGACGCGCCATCACCATCGACCGTCCTGAAGGCCTCACCAAACTCCTCATCGATCCCAAAACCGAGCGCGTCCTCGGCGTCGGCATTGTCGGAGCGGGTGCCGGCGAGCTCATCGCCGAAGGCGTTCTTGCCATCGAAATGTGTGCGCTTGCCGCCGACATCGGGATGACCATCCACCCGCATCCAACCCTATCGGAGACGATGATGGAGGCCTCCGAAGTCTTCTACGGCCAGGCAACCGACATCTATCGCCCAAAAAGGTAGAAGAACATTAGTGTGGGAAAGCAAGTGTGGGGACGGGCATTCCTGCCCGTCCGGCCGGGTGGAACGCCCGGTTCCTCAAATGGAATGTCGATGAAAAAATTAGTTCTGTTGATCCTCGCAGTCTCCTTTTTTGTCCCCGCTCTCCCGGCCCAGGTCACCAACCTCCTCAAGCCCGGAACCTCCGCCCCCGCTTCCCCCACTGCCACCGATCCCCTCGGCCGCGACACACCCTCCGGTACCGTCCTCGGATTCCTGCAAGCCACTCAAGACGGAAATGAAAAGACGGCCGCCGATTATCTGCAACTAAGTGCCTCCCGCCGCCTCTCGCAAGGCCCCGACATCGCCGGCAAATTAAAGTTCCTGATGGATCGCGCCTTCGAGGGCAGCCTTCGACGCATCAGCACCCGTCCCGAAGGCAACCTCGAAAACGGCACCTCCGACGTGCAAACCGTTGGCATGCTTTCCAGTTCCGATCAGGAAGTCCCCGTGATCCTCGTCCGCGTCACTGATCCGAACACCGGGAAAATCTGGCTTTTCTCCGCCGACACTCTCAGCAAAGTTCCCGAACTCTATGACCTTGTCGAGGCACACCAGGTCGAGCACAGACTCCCACAGAGCCTGGTCCGCAATGTCTTTTTCGGGATGCCCCTCTGGCAGTGGCTGGCGCTCCTGATCCTGATCCCTGCGGCCATCGCCGTCGCCTGGGTCGTAATTCTCCTCCTCGCCATTCCGCGCCGCTTGTGGCTCAAGTTTCGCCATCGCCCCAATCTGCATGCCTACAACTTCATGGCCAGGCCGCTCTTGCTTACCTTCAGCGCGCTCGTCCATCGCATCATGGCCTCCTACCTCGGCCTGCCGCTGTTGCCGCGAGTGTATTACTACCGCACCATCGGCATTCTCATCAGCATTGGATTTTTCTGGTTCCTGCTCCGCCTCACCGCCGTCACCATGCAGCGCCTCCGCGTCCACGCCATCAGCGCCGGACGCATTGGCACGGGAACCCTGATGGTCCTCGGTCAGCGCCTGCTCACCGCGCTGGTCGTCATCATTGCGGCTCTCGCCATCCTCGGAATCGTTGGCATCAATCTCACCACCGTCCTTGCCGGCGTCGGTATCGGCGGTATCGCCATCGCCTTCGCTGCTCAGAAAACACTCGAAAATCTTTTCGGCGGAATCTCCGTGCTCGCCGACGAAGTCATTCGTGTCGGCGACTACTGCCGCTTCGGCGACCGCACTGGAACAGTCGAGGACATCAGCCTCCGCTCCACTCGCGTCCGCACCGACGCGCGCACTGAGCTATCTATCCCGAACGGCTCTCTCGCCACCATGAATATCGAAAACTTCACACGGCGCGACAAAATTCAGTTCAGTCCTGTCCTCGCCATCCGCTACGAAACGACCCCCGATCAACTGCGCTATCTGCTGGCCGAGATTCGCCGCCTGCTGTTCGCACATCCCAAGGTTGAGAGTGAAAGCGCAAGCATCCGCTTCGCGAATTTCGACACCAGTTCCCTTCGCCTCGAGATCGCCGCCTACGTCCTCACCCGCGACTCGAACGAATTCAACGCCGTCCGCGAAGACCTGTTGCTTCGCATCATGGACATCGTCGACAAATCCGGCACAAGTTTCGCGTTCCCTTCCCAGACTCTTTACCTTTCCCGCGATTCCGGCCTGAACAAAGAAAAAACAGAAGCGTCGGAACATCAGGTCCAGGAATGGCGCGACCAACACAACCTTCCCTTCCCTGATTTCACCCCGGCCGACAAATCGTCTTTTCGCGGATCGATCACCTATCCTCCGCCAGAATCGGCGACTGGGACAAAATAGACGCCGCCCACCAGCTTTGGCTTCTCAAACTATCGGTCGCTTCTGCCCTTACCCACGTAACTTGCGGGTTGCGGCCACGCTTCCCTAGCATAAAGAAGCCATGCCCGATGCTTTGCTCTTGTCCCCGGATGACCAGGCTGTCAACGCAATTACTGGCGTCTTAGAAGAAATGTCAGTGAGTTGCGAACGTCCGCTGGATGGGATTTCCGCTGCCCAAAAACTCAGTTCGCATAACTACGACCTCGTTCTCGTCGATTGCGAGAATCTGCCCGCCGCCAAGCTTATTTTTGACGTTTGCCGCCGCGGAAAAAACGGCCACAATCCCATTCCCATCGCTATCGTCGATGGCCGCGCCGGGCTGCCTACCGCGTTTCGCCTCGGCGCCGAACTGATTCTCACCAAGCCGGTCGCAAAAGACCAGGCTCGCAGCACCATCCGCACCGCGGTCGGCCGTATTCGAAAAGATGTTGTGGTAAGCGAACCGGTCACGCCGCCGACCGTCGCCAGCGCACCCGCGCAAGCTGCGTCCGTTGCAACGGCCGGTGCCGCATCGTCTCCTTTGGCAAGCTTTGCCGAGTCTCTCGGAAAGTCCGTTCCCAGCGCGAACGCGTCCCGAACTGCTTCAGCCGCAGCTCCGGCTCCAGCGCATCCAATGGAAACCCCTCGGGTGCCTTTGTCTAGTCTCTTGGCTTCTGCTGCCACGCCCGCTGCCACAGCTTCTCCGACACCCAGCGCGCCCGTGCAACTATCGGACGATCCGGTACTCGCCGAACTCGAAATGGCGGAACTCGAACAAACCGTCCGACCCGAACCCGCTGAACCGCAGCCAGAACCAGCAAAGGCCACAACCAAGTCATCTCCAAAAGAAACCACTGTCGCATCCAGCGCCCCCGTTTTCTCTTCTTATTCGGGACGCCAGAAGCCCCGCGGTGCCTTGGTCGCGTTGCTCGTACTCGCCATCGCCGCCGCTGGTTTTTACGCTGCGTGGACATACGATCCGGGCTTTCGAACTATTTTTGAAGCGGTCGCCCAGCCGCAAATAGATCGGGTGTTGGTATTGGCAGGACTGCAGCCCGCTTCGTCGTCCAGTTCCGCGAAGCCGGCAACCCCTCCCGCTGTTCCCCGCCCTGTTCCTGCGCCAGCACCCGCAACGCAAGTAGCCTCCGATTCGACGCCAATGACCACGGCGACGACGGATGCCACAACAAATCCGGCCACCGCCCCTGTGACTGCGTCGACAACGGTGCCCGCCGCGACCTCACCCGCCAAGCCGGTGGCTGCTCCGAACGCTGCCGTTCCTACCACCACAGCTACAAACGCGGTGGCTCCTGCAGTTAGCAAGCCGGAACCCGCAAAAGCTGGCAACGTCCCGGCCAACACCGCCACCACAGCTTCACAGACCCCGTTGCCCGGGGAAAACACCGCTGTGATCCTCTCTTCGAAAGGCGCCGAGAAACGCCTGGCCCATAGTATTGCGCCCAAGTATCCAGCGGACGCCCGTGCGGGTGCCGAAGGAACCGTCGTTCTCAAAGAAGTGGTCGATGAAACCGGCAAAGTTGCCGCTGTGCGCCTCGTCGAAGGCGACGCCACTCTCGCGACCGCCGCCATGCAGGCCGTGAAGCAGTGGCGCTATCGTCCCTACGTTCGCGATGGCAAAATCGAACCCTTTCAGACCGTAGTTATTCTGGATTTCCAGAAGCCATAAACGAGTTTGCTCGGCAGAAATCGCGTGTGGGGCGGGCATTCCTGCCCGCCTGCATGCATCAGCAATCCAGTGGCAAGATTTGAAAATCTCTGTTTCCTCAAGGAAACAAGAACCTGCTTCGGCAACCATCTTCACGATGCCGTAAGTCGTTCTAAGGCCGAATGTCCCCTGGCGACTAAGACCATCCGCCACACCTCAATTACCCCCGTAACTTGCTGGTACCCACTGTATTACCTAGGATGAGCTTACTATGGGTTACCAAGCTCTTCTCTTCTGCCCCGACGAAAAATTGGCTCGCGTTGTAACTCAAGTCTTCGGTGATTTGGACTTCTCCGTCGACCCCGTCAACGAACCATTCGCTGCCGTCAAAAAGCTGATGGCGCAGCGCTATGACGCGGTCGTCGTCGATTGCGAGAACGAGCAGAACGCTTCCCTGCTCTTTAAAAGTGCGAGAAATTCGACGTCGAATCAGAGTTCGCTCGCCATCGCTTTAGTCGAAGGTCAGGCCGGCGTAGCCAAGGCCTATCGCATTGGCGCTAACCTGGTTCTCACCAAACCGATCAACGTCGAACAAGCGAAGGGAACCCTTCGAGTCGCACGCGGATTGCTCCGGAAAAATTCCGATGCAGCCGGCACTCCTACGGTCGTTGCTCCCGCGGTCGAGAGTTCACCCGCGCCGAAGCCAAACCTGGTCGCTTCTTCTCAGCCACAAGGTCGCGTCTCGCCAGGCGCCCCGACACCCTCAGTTCCGCAGGCAAGCCCTAAACTTCCGCCCCTGGCATTCATTTCTCAGCCGGCGAGCGTGCTTCCGGCCATCTCCGCGTCAGTGGATGACGAGGATATACTGGCTCCTTTTCCCGAGCCGTCCGCTTACTCCGATTCACCGGTTGCGGCCGAATCGCATCAGGACGCACAAGAATTCCTGTCATCGGCTCCTCACACGCTCACACCGCCCTCTCAAAAAGAAGTGATTCACGAGGTAGCGGCCAAAACCGAAGCGCGAGCCATCATCGTTGCGCCCCTGGCAGTTCTTCCCGCCGTTGCAACTTCTGCGCACGTCGCATCAGGATCGGCCGCGGCGCCCGCGCCCGCCAAAGAAAGTTTGGCGCCTGAAAAACATTCAACCGTAGCCGAGTCCCAGCCCACGGAAATTGCCCGTGAATCCGCGAGCGCGACTTCGTCCCCATTCGCCTCGGAAAACAGCAACGCCCCATCTTTCGGCATCCTCAACGAAGAGCCGCCCGAGGGTTCGGGTGGCAAGAAGAAAATTCTGATTGCGGCTGCCGTGCTCGTTCTGGCCGTCCTCGGGTTTCTTGCCTATGGTTATTTTGAATCCGGGAAAGCTTCCACCTCCGCAACCCCGGTTGCCACTTCGCAGAACGTCGCTGCGCCCGCGCCCGTTTCGCCGCCTGCGGCATCGGCCGCGACGCCTTCTCTGAACTCGACGCAGTCGGCAAGTCCCGTCGCGCCAGCCGTGAATTCCAACCCAACCAGCTTGGCACCTGGCGATAAACTCGCAGCCTCTTCAGCCAATAACGGAGTACTTCGAATCGCGGCGAACACGGAACCGGCGACTAAAAAACCCGCGTCCGCACCGATGCTCGTGAAGTCCGGCTCTGCTGCGTCTAGAAATCAGTCCTCGCCCGATGAGTCCACCGCGCCTCCGGCGATCGACGCCGCGGCATCCGCCAGCAACAGCAACCTGACCAATTTGCTGGCATCGACCTCCAATATTCCGAAACCGTCGCTGGCAACAATTAGAATTTCTCAGGGCGTGTCCCAGGGACTCTTGATCAAGCGCGTCCAGCCAACTTACCCGCAGGCCGCTCTCGCGGTGCACGCCCAGGGCGCAGTCCAGATCGAAGCCACAGTTACCAAAGAGGGCAATGTAACCAATCTCAAAGTGTTGAGTGGAGATGCCGTTCTAGCGCGCGCCGCGCTCGATGCCGTCCGTCAATGGCGCTACAAACCTTATTACCTCGATGGACAACCGGTCGAGATTCAAACTCAGATCACAGTCAATTTCAAAGCGAACTAGCGGGAAAGCCAGCCATCAGCCGTCAGCTCTCGGTCGTCCGCCATCAGTCCTCATTTCACACTTCTGCGGCTGGCTTTGGATCGCCGAGGGGAGCAGAAACCTCGCTTCAGATTGGTTTTCACTGATGGCTGATGGCTGACGGCTGCTCCTAATTCAGCTCTTCATCCAGCGCACGCTGCCTTGGACGTCCCGGATGCGCACTGATGCTCTTGAACTTGTGGTAGAGCGCGTGCAAATCTTCACTCAGCAACCGTGCAATCTCTATGCTGAAATCCCCCTGCCGTTGCAGCAGTGCCATAAATTCTTCGCGCGGAGTGTAGATCGCCGTCGTTTCGTCCCCCGCGATCGCCGTGATCCGGTGCCTTTCCCCGTTCATCGCCTCGCTCAATCCGAGCAAAGTTCCGGGACCCGCTACTTCCAGCAACTGTCTCTGTTGTTGCCCGGTAGGCAGGAAGATTCGGACCTCGCCCGTCTCCACCAAGAAGATGCCCGTCGCCGGAGTTCCCTCCAGAAATAGCAAGGCTCCCACCGCAAACCGCTGGCTCGCCTTGGTCTCCCGTAGCGCTTGCAGCAGTTCCGTACTCAATTTGCCTGAGGTAGGGTGCGTGGACAAAAGAAAATCCTTTTTGCTGTCGCTATCCTGCATCCTCGAGAACGCCCGGGCTGTGATGGCAGTCACCATTGTTGGTGAGACACGAACTCGAACATTTTCCGCCACTCGCCTCACACAATAGCCGGCCTTTAACTGAAACGATTGCCTAAGTGCGACGAGTTAGGTCGAGTGGGCAGCGAAGAAAAGAGAGGCGAGAGGATGACAATCGAAGTAAAGAGAACAGATAAGTAAAGAGAAGAGTTAAGTAAAGAGACGAAGAAAAGCGACAGAAGAGACGACAGAGGAGAAAATGAGTGAAGCGGACGGGACTTGATCGGGTAGCGAGGGCCCTATGCCACGAACTCGCTCTCGCACCTGGGCGGAGCGCCTTTCACTTCTCGCACCGCGGTCGGTCAGTCAGCCTTTTATTGCCGTTCCATAATCTCGTCGATCGCGGCCTTCCCGCCCTTGTCGACGTTAATCACTTTATGGACCGGCTTGAACCCCGTCAGCGTAATATCCACAATGTAATTGCCCGGCCCGAGCATGATGTCCACCGGCGAAAGTTTATCCAGCACGCGCTGGTTAATCGCGACTTGCGCGCCTTTCGGTTGCGTATGGATGCTGATCGCGCCCATCCCCGCCGTGGTATCTCCGCCATGTCCAAAGAGCTTGTTAAATTTGCCAACCGTGCGGATCTCCTCGGCATTCCCTAAAGCGCGCAGTGTCGGCGAATACTGGAAATTCTGCGCCGCCCCAAGCTCGGTAGTAGTGGTTTCTTCCAGGTATCCCTGTTTGCGCAACAGAATCGTGTGACTTCCCTTTTCCACGGCGAACTGCGAAGGCGTCACCCGTCCCGTCGGCTTGCCATCGATGATAATGTCGGCTCCCGGCGGCGTGCTGCCTGCCACAACCAGCGCGTTCATGGCGGCCAGGTGCAACACGAGCGACGCTTTGCTACCGGCCGCAACTTCCACCGTCCGTATCTCGGATGTGTATCCCGTCTTGCTCACCGAAACAATGTGCTTGCCGGGCGTTAAACTCGCCAGGGTAAAAGGTGTAACCCAACTCGGATCGCTTTTCCCGTCGACCTGAAATTGCGCGCCCTGCGGAGTCGAATCGATCAGCGCCTGGCCCGGAACAATAACCGGGACTGGAGCAGGAGCCGGAGCGCGGCGGTTACTGGCCGCGTTGCGCCTTTCAACCTGCCGCACCGTCAAGTTAGGCTGCGCTTCGTTAATCGGCGCTACCGTTTCTTCGGCCTGGGGCGCCGCAGCAACAGGAGCCTGAGCTTGAGCCACGGGAGCCGTTGCCGCCGGTTGGTTCACAGTCACGCTCTTCATCGGCCGCGGAGCTGCCGTCGAGCCGTCATCCTCCGAGCGCACATGAAAGTAAACTACGATCGCAATGACTAGAATCAGAGCCACCGCTCCAAGAATCGAAAACAGCATCAGCCGCGGCGGAATCGTCGAAATCTCTTTCATCGCCTTTTGCGCGACTTCGCGTGGCTGGATTTTCGGCTTCTCCTCCTGCCGCGGATTGAGCTTCATGATCGTACCCGCCGACTGCGACGGCTCCGGCATGGGCGGCACATACACCGGCTCCTTCAACGGAGGCATTTCCGCGAGGTCGGAAAAACTCGTTCCCGCCGAACTTGGCGCCGGCGCCGACATCATAGGATCCCCGCTCACATTCGGTGATTCTTCTTGCGTCTCCGGCTCCTCGACCGCCGCGGACATCACAGGACTCAATGTGGACTGAAAGTTCGGCGCGCCGCCGCCATATTCGCCCACTGCGGGCTCACCAGCATCCGCTTCGGTTGCCGAGTTCAAAGAGTTCCCAGGCGCGCCGAAATCCGACTGGGGAGCAACCTCAAACACCGGAGCTTCGCCGATTCCAGCGCCAGCGGCAACCGCGGCGGCTTTGGCGCCGTTCCTAGGCCCATTCAACGGCGCACTCAAGCGCGAAGCTGCGGGCACGCTCGTCTTTGCGGAGGCAGGCGCAGCCACGGGGGCAGCGACTCGCGGCGCGACTGGCTGCGCAGCCTTCGCCGGAGCAGATCCCGATGATACAAATTTGCTGGCGGCGGCCGCGCGGGCTGCGGCATTTACCGCCACCGTAGGCACCGCACCCGACTTCTTGGCTTCCGGGGCAGTTTTCTTCGTCTCTTTGCACAGCTCGAGGTCATCCAACAACTCGCGCGCAGTCTGATACCGTTCTGCCGGATCCTTCGCCAGCGCCTTCATGACCAGTGCGCTCACCGCCGGATTGATCTTCGGATTCACTGACACCGGCGTCGCAGGTATGTCGTTTTCAATACGGCTCAACAGCGTCACCGGATCGGCCGCGTCAAACGCCTGTCGTCCCGCCACCATTTCGTACAAAATCGTGCCCAGCGTATACAGGTTCGACCGCAGATCGATTGCTTCGCCGCGAATCTGTTCCGGAGAGCAATACGGCATCAGCCGTCCCAGTCCTTTTCCTGCTTCCGCTTCAATCAGGCTCATGTTCGAGATGCCATAGCCCAGAATCTTGACCATGCCATCCCACTGCACCATGATTTTCGCTGGCTCCAGTGAACTGTGCGCCACCCCCTTCGTAGCCGCGTGCTCCAACCCGGCGCAAACCTGCCGCGTAATGTCGAGCAAGTCCCAGATCGAAAAACCTTCTTTGCGCGACAGCATCGTCGCGATGCTGTTGCCCTGTATGTATTCCATGGCAGCGCAGAATTGGCCATCCATTTCGCCCGCGCCATAGAGCAGAACAATGTTCTGCAGCGCCAGTTCGCGCGTGCTCTCGCCTTCGGCGACCAGCGTCTCCACAAACGCGTCCGCGCCCTCGCCCAGTGGCTCCAGACTCTGGACCTTGAGAGCCACGACCTGGTTCGTTTCCGTGTCCAGCGCCTTATAAATCATGGCGGTATCGGACTTCGAAAGTTCACTCTGAATTTCAAAACGGCCAAACATCGTCGCCATTACAGTCGCCTCGCGCAGGTATCCCGCACTTCACCCTTGAATCAGAAATTGGCTCACTTTGGGGGAGAAGCGACCTTAGAATACCGCCTTCAACTGCACAAAGGAGAGTTACGAAGGTACCCTCGGCTCACCACTTTTGTCTCATCTTCCAGCCAAGGAAGTCGTGAGAAATTACCGCAATGAAAGGCTTTTAAATAGGACCGCCAAACTCATTCCGCTTCACTCCGAGTAGCCGTCGTCCGTCTCCGCGTCATCATTCTCTTCATCATCTTCTTCTTTCTTGCGTTCGTCGTCTTCCTCATCTTCTTCGTCGTCCGGTTCACGCCGAAGACGCGCATCGCCGCCAAGCCATTCTTCAGGGACTTCGAACTCGGCACATTCTGAACAGATCCTTCTCATAATCGGACGCCTTCACGCCAGCTTGTCCGGCAGCAAGCTCGCACTACTCTCATTACCTGTAACTGCCGTCCTCGATCATGCAACATCGCGCGAAGAGAAGATGTGCAATTCTGAGCACTGAATCACCCATTTGCATCGCCACGAATGCGCCCGCGCCAACCCGAGTTCGAACGCCATCCTCTAATCTGCCTGCGCGCTCCTGCCAGTGCCACGGACAGCTTTTGCCCAGTAGCACATCGTTTCCTCGCTGATCGCGGGTTCCGCTTTTTTCTGTTCCTCTTGATAGATCTCACTCAAACAGTCGAAGAATGCGGCCGCCTCCGCATCCAGCCCAAGCACGCTCAAACACCGCAGGATTCTCGTGATCCGCAAATGGTTGTGGTTCGACCAAGAAAGCCAGCCCGCCGCCTTTACCGCAAAATCAGCAGCACGAGCCACCGAAATCCGCTCGTCAAAACGAGCCTCAAACCCATAGAAGTGCAGCATGCGCACAAACGACACTCGCAAATTCTCCAGGAGTTCCGGTCGCATCCTGAATTCCTCAATCGATTCAGGCGTCAGAATCGGAGCCGTTACATTGAACCCGCTCCGCTCCGGTAAAGGAAATAGCCATTGAATGTAGTCATGAACCCCTTCCAGTGGCTCATCGGGCCAGCGTTGTATCTCGCGCAGATAGCGGCCTGCATAATCCGGCTCGGCACCGCTGTAAAACTCGAGGATCCGCGAGTTCGTCATGAAAGCGGCCTACGAAAACAAAGAACTCTGCATCTCTTCCACCCGCTCCGAGCACGCCGCATCATCGTTCACCACGGAATTGATCCGCGAACTCACCGGAAATCCTCGCATCAGCCGCGCATCGTAAGGCTTCAGCATGTCAGCCACAGTCTCCACATCCCGCATTCCGGGATCGAGCCAAATCTCGTAGTCATCCGGCTCGAGAATAACTGGCATTCGGTCATGCACCGCCGATGTCACTCCATTCGGTGTTGTGGTCAGAATCGAGCACGTCTCGAGCACCTTGCCGCTGCCATCTCGCCAGCGATCCCACAGCCCCGCGAACGCGAACAACTCCCCCTCGTTGACCTCGAAACAATAGGGCTGTTTCGTCCTGCCCGTTCGCATCCACTCGTAAAATCGCATCCGCCGGAAGTAGGCACCGTCTCGATTTCAATGCATCGCGAAATGCCGGCTTCTCTGATCACCGTCTCGGTTCTCGCGTTGATCATTCTTGCCGCGCCCGACAAGTCTTTCGCCCAGCTCGGAACCAGTCCCCAGCGCATCAGCGACAACTCTCGTATAGGTTTCTTCGGGTGTTGCCGGATAACCACCACCGGCTGCGTGGGCGCAATGTTATATCGCGGGCCCCAGTCTTCCTCGCCTGAGATGGCGTCGAAATGTTCTTCGATAATCTGCTTTCTCCGCGAAAGCCGGTACCGTCCGCACATGAGGAGATTATGGCAGATCGCACCGGCCTTCTGTCACTTGGCAAGCGCACCGGGATGGATACCGTCGCCGAGTACGAAGCTCGATCCCACGCTCCCGACAACCGCCGCCGATCGCGGCAGGCCCAGTCGCTCCCGAATCCGGTACACGGCTTCGATGCCTGTGCAATGAGCGCCCATCAGGTTCGACACCTTGAACTCTTTCATCTTGTCGGCTGTCCAATCCAATTGCTCATCGGTCGCCGGAAACAGATGCAGGCCGCCGATAACGGCCTCCACCGGCTGCTTTGGAAATTCCTCGTGGGCGAAGGTAAGAATGTTGATGATTCCCGCGTGTCCGCAACCCGTCACAACCACCAACCCCTTCGGAGTATCAAGCACCAGCGTTTGATCTTCGGGAATCGTATCTTCGACCAGGCCCGTCGGAGTCTGCACCTTTCCACTCGCGCTCCAATTGCGCTCTGGATATTTGCGAGGGACCGGACCCGAGAGCCACGCGCCGGGAAAGATTTCCGCCGCCGCATCCTCTTCGATGAATTTTCCTCCCGTCGCTTCATACTCTTTTTTCAGCGCGATCATGTCGTTGTCTTCGCCTTCGGCTGTGGGGCGGCTGTAAAAAATACCCCGTGCCACGTAGGCCACCGACAACGCCGACGGATTCTTCTTCATCATCTCTCGCCGCAACGTCATCAGCCCTCCGACGTGATCCGAATGATTGTGCGTCAGGATCACTTCTCGAACGTCCGACAAATCAATCTTCAAATCATGCGCGTTTCGCAAAACCGTATCGGGACGGGCTCCCGTATCCAGCAGAATCCGGTGACCATCCGCTTCAATCAGTGCCGAAAATCCCCACTCGCCAAGCCCTGTCTGACTACCGACTAGCATGGTCGAAAGCAGAGTCACCTTAAGCGCGTGAATCTGTCCTTGCGCGGCGCCTTGACCGTCAGCAGCCGCATTGCGGCCTCGACCCCAGGCAAGACCCGGACCCAAGCAGACGATCGAAAGTGTCAGGAAAAGCGCAACAATGTGTGCCCACCGACAATCAGGTTTTCTTAGCATCCGTACTCCCTAAAAGACGTTCGTGACGCGCGAGAATTCAAGCCATGGAATGGTAGCGCAAAACGCTCTCTCTTGACCTTGTATCCAAGTACAAGCTGCACACTTAGTAGACGTTTGCTCGCACAATCCCCAATGCCAATCCCTCAAGACACTCGCCGCTTGTCTTGTCTCACCGCGGTCCAAGCAATCGTGCCTTGGGGTACGGTAGCGAAAAATTTGCGAAAGTGCCCCCTAAACGGTTGTCCATACGCCACGCCTGCTTTATCCTCACAGCTAACGAACTTGGGGCTTGGCTTAACCGCATTCGCTCGCTGCTTTTCAACCAGAAGTCTGTCGGAGTCTGCATGACATTAACTCGCTTTGTTTCCAAGAGCGCGTTTCGCAACAAGCGGCGCAGCATTCTCACCGTGCTGAGCATTGCCTTCTCGCTGCTTTTGCTGACTGTGATGATGACCATCTGGCACGCCTTTTACATCGATAAAGGCAGCAGCGAATCCGCCCAGCGCCTCGTCACCCGCCATCGCGTCTCCCTGACCCAAGCCATGCCGGCGTTTTACCGGGAAAAAATTCGCGCCATCCCTGGAGTCGTCTCCGTCGCTCCCGTGAATTGGTTTGGCGGCATCTACAAGGACCAGAAGCCCGAAAACTTCTTCGCCCAGTTCGGCACCGATCCCGACGAAATCCTGAAGATCTTCACCGATTTCGCGCTGCCCGCCGATCAACTCCAGGCTTGGCAGCGTGATCGCGCCGGAGTGATCGTCGACAGCCAGCTCGCCAAGAAATTCGGCTGGAAGCTCGGCGACCGCATCGTGCTCAAGGGCACGATCTATCCCGTCGATCTCGAACTCACCATCCGCGGCATCTACACCGGCCCGCAAGCCACTAACTCCGTCTACTTTAACGAGAAATATGTGGAAGAAGCCGTTGCCTTTGCCAAAGGCACCGCTGGCACCTTCGACATCCTTGCCGATTCCCCCGCGGATGTCTCGCGAGTTGCCACCGCCGTCGACGACATGTTCCGCAACTCTCCCGCACCGACTAAGACCGAGAGCGAGAAAGCATTCCAGCTGAGCTTCATCAACAGCATCGGAAACGTTAAAGCGTTTATCCTCAGCATCTGCTTCGCAGTCGTCTTCGCGACGCTCCTCGTCTCCGCCACCACCATGGCAATGTCGATCCGCGAACGAACCCGCGAGGTCGCCGTCCTGAAAACTCTCGGCTTCACCCGCCAATCCATCCTCCGCCTTTATATGGGAGAAGCCGTGCTGGTAGCCCTGACCGGCGGCATCGTGGGATGCCTCTTGGCCGTCGCGCTCGTCTCCGCGCTCTCGCACGCGCCCGGCATGGCATTGTTCCTATCTGGAATGTCGGTCACATTTCCAACTTTTGGACTCGCGATTTTCGTGGCTGCCTTAGTCGGGCTGCTCAGTGCGATCCTGCCCGCCTATCACGCCGCAAAATTAGATATCGTGGAGGGACTCCGCTACATAGGTTAAAAGGACTCTTATCAGGACATCGGTTCAGTCGCCGAATGCGAACGACGAGCAGCGCACGACCAAAGACACACGACCAACGACGAGCAACAACGAGCAACGAGAAAACATGGCAATTCCGATCAGTTACAACATTCGCAATCTGAAACTTCGCAAAGGCCTCACCATCATGACGGCCCTCGGCATCGCCCTCACGGTGACGACGGCTGTGTTTCTCATGGCGCTGCTTGCCGGTCTTCAGAAAGCGTTTCGCTCCAGCGGCGATCCCCTCAACGTCCTCGTCATGCGGAAGGGATCCACCGCCGAACTTTCCGGAGGCTTCGACGCCAATCTCTTTCCAACGTTGAAGACTCTGCCCGGCATCGCCAAAGATCCTCAAGGAGAGCCCATCGCCTCCGGTGAATGGGTTGTCGTCGTCGTGCTTCCGCGCAAAGATGGCACGGGCGAAGTCAACGTTTCCGTCCGCGGCCTGATGCAGGCCGGGTTAACTCTCCGCCCCAACGCAAAACTGATCGAAGGCCGCTGGTTCACGACCGGACAGCGCGAAGTCGTCGTCGGCAATTCCATCCACAACCGTTTTTCGGGAGCGAACGTCGGCGACACGATGGATTTCGCCAAGGGCAAATGGAAGGTTGTCGGCATCTTCGACTCCGGCGGCACCGCCTACGATTCCGAAATCTGGGGTGACGTCAACCAGATCGCCGCCGACTTCGATCGCCAGGGAGGCTACGCCTCTGCCTACCTGCGTGCCACCGATCCCATCGCAGCGGACGCTCTCAAGAATCGCGTGAGTGACGACCAGCGCATCAAACTCGAAGGCACGCTCGAAACGGAATACTACGAGAAGCAAACCAGCTCTGGAGGCGCGATCAAATACATCGGCACCTTCGTCGCCATCATCATGGCCATCGGATCGAGTTTCGCCGCCATGAACACCATGTATGCCGCCGTCGCGTATCGGTCGCGTGAGATCGCGACTCTGCGCATCATCGGCTTCTCGCGCCCCAGCATTCTGACCAGTTTCGTAATTGAAGCGCTGCTGCTCTCACTGCTCGGAGCCATCGTAGGCATCGTTCTCATCCTGCCCTTCAACGGCATGAGCACCGGCATCGGCAACTCCCTGACCTTCAGCGAAACCGTCTTCAGCCTGCACCTGACCTTGGAAGTCGTGCTGGTTGCCGTCGCCTTCGCCCTGGTCATGGGCCTGGTAGGAGGCTTCGCCCCCGCCTGGCAAGCCGCCCGGCAGGATATCTTAACGTCGCTTAGGGCCTGATCCTGCTCTTGTTTTTGAAAGGGCACAGTTTTTGCTGGTCTTGAAAGGGCACGGCTTCAGCCGTGCCAATTAGAATCACAAAAGACGGGGCTTTAGCCCCTGAGGTCACCACCGAACTTCTTATAAAATTGATCCTGAACCATCAACCGATCGCGAGCGTACCTTAAAGCAATGCCCTTGAACATCGAGCAAAGCGATTCCAAGCACGATGACCTCCGCAGCCTCCGCATCGACCACTCCCTGCGCGACGGCGGCGGAGAACCGCCCGCCTGGTCCCGCCGCGTCATCCTCGGCGGAATCGCTGTCGTCGTCCTGCTCGGAATCGCCGCGCTCGCCTACCGCGCACTCGCCTCCGAAACTCCCGAGGTCGAAGTTACCCGCGCCACCGCCGAAGACAGCGACGTCGCCGGCAGCACCGTGCTTTCCGCGAGCGGATACATCGTCGCCCACCACAAAATCAGTGTGAACTCCAAAGTCACCGGCCGCGTCGCCTGGATCGGCGTTGAAAAAGGCGACAAAGTAAAAGAAGGCCAAGTACTGGTCCGCCTCGAAGACGAAGAGTACCGCGCCCAATACGAACAGGCCCGCGGAGCCTACGAGAGCGCCAAAGCCCGGCTTCTCGAACAGCAAAACGGATCGCGTCCCGAAGAAATTCAGCAGGCCGACCACAATCTCTCGGAAGCCCGCGCCACTGCCGAGAACGACAAAATCAATCTCGCTCGCACTCGCGATCTTTTCAATCAGGGCGTCATGTCCAAACAAAATCTGGACGACGCCAGCGCCAAGTACGACGCCTCGCAACAGCGCATGAATTCTCTCGAGCGCGCCTTCCGCCTCATGCAACTGGGCCCACGCTCTGAAGAAATAGGACGCGCCAAAGGCGACCTTCTGCAAGCTGAGGGCGCCATGCAATATTACAAATCGCAGCTCGACGCCACTGTCATCCGCGCACCGGTCAGCGGCACGATTCTCGATCGCACTGCCGAAAAAGGTGAACTCGTCACCGCCCAATTCGCCAGCGGCGCAGAAGGCGGCCCGCGAGGGTCAGTCGTGTCCCTTGCCGACCTGAACGACATCCAGGTCGAACTGGATATCGCGCAAGACGACTTCGCCAAACTCTCTCCGAAACAGGAAGGCACCGTGACCCTCGACGCCTTCAAAGACCGTTCCTACAAAGGCGAAATCGCCGAGATGTCTCCGGAGGCGAACCGGCAGAAAGCCACCGTCCAGGTGAAGGTTCAGATTCTGCAGCCGGATTCCTACCTCCGCCCGGAAATGAATGCCACTGTCCAGTTCAAGGCGAAGCCCGCGGACAACGCGAACTCCGCCACCAAACAAAATTTCGTCTTCGTTCCCACCGCCGCCTTGCGCGATAAAGACGGCGCGAAATTCCTTCTCCTCGCCTTCAACGGAAAAGCTCTCCGCCGTGATGTTCACGTCGAAGGCCAGCGTTCCGGCGGCTATCTCGTGGATTCACTTGTCGGCGGCGAGAGCGTAATCACGGCCGGTCCCGCCGATCTGCAGGACGGTCAAAAGATTCGCATCAAGGGCCAGAGTTAACAACGGGCAAGTCAAGCAACGGCAGTTGACAAGGATCAAAGAGTAACAAAGGGGCAATCCGAACTATGAATGCCATGCCATCGACCTCGACGACATCGCCATCCACCCAACCCGCCGCAGGCAGCAAAGTCGTGCAGGCTCGCGGCGTCAGCAAGATCTTCAAGCGCGACGCTTTCCAGGTGACGGCGCTCGACAATGTCTCCATCGACATCGCCGCCGGAGAATTTCTTGCCTTGATGGGCCCTTCCGGATCGGGCAAGACAACCCTGCTCAACATGATCGCCGCCATCGACCGCCCCACCTCTGGCGAACTGCTGGTCATGAACGAAAACATCTTCCAAGCTGAACGACGCGCAGTCCGCGCACTGGCGCAACACGCATGTCGGTTACGTTTTTCAGACTTTCAATTTGATCCCGGTTCTCACGGCCTTTGAAAATGTCGAACTGCCGCTGCTACTCACCAAGATGACCAAGCAGCAACGCCTCGAGCACGTCATGACCGCATTAAAACTGGTTGGATTAGAAGAGCGCGTCCATCACCTTCCCAAGCAGCTCTCCGGAGGCCAGGAGCAACGCGTCGCCATCGCTCGCGCCATCGTCAGCGATCCCACGCTGATCCTCGCCGACGAGCCGACCGGCGACCTCGACAGCAATTCCGCCACTGAAATTTTAGAGATTTTGAAGCGCCTGAACGAAAGCTTCAGCAAAACGATCGTGATGGTCACCCACGATCCCCACGCCGCCAGCTACGCCCACGTAACCCGTCACCTCGAGAAAGGACGTCTACTGCCAGCATAGACTTTCTAAGTCTTGTCATCCCGAGCGAAGCGATGGATCCGCAGTTATTGCCGTAACCCAAACTGTTATTCTCGATCTTGTATTGAAGGAACGCTGCCTCAGCTAGGCATCTGTATTGAAGGAACGCTGCCTCAGCTAGCCATCTGTATCGAAGGAACGCTGCTTCAGCTAGGCATCTGCCTTTGATCTTGATGGCTTTGGGGTGGCGCAGCGGTTTACCGCTGCGGTAATCACCTTCATTCCCCGACGGCTTCAGCCGCTGAGGGCTATCGCGAACCCACTCTACGCCGTTCGCCGCACCGTCATCACATTCTCCGCCGCCTCAACCTCGCTCACCCACTCCCACACCCGCCGCCCACGATCGTTGCTCAAACTTCGCGCCTCGCCATAATCCACCAGCCGGTTCAATACCGTCGTCACCGACGCCAGCGGATCCTTATGCCGCGCCAAAATCGCCGGAGCATACCGCTCCAACTCCACGCAAACTTCGCGCGCTCCCAACGGACGCCTCACATCCATCAGCACCCGACGGCAAGCTTTTGTAAACCCGGGTTGCCGTCCGTTCGGCTTGCGATCGATCAGTTCCAGCAAGTCGTCGTCGAGAACGCTGTCCCCAAAGAGATTCGCCAGTCCCGCGATGGTCTGTTTCACCGTGCCGATGCGTTTCATAATCTCGGCCCGCTGACGCATCAGTTGCAGCAGTTCCTCATGCGCCGCCTTCACCACCTGCTGCGCCGAAACGCTATTCGCCTGCGCATCAATCGTGAGCAAGCCATCGCCGTTGTTCTTTTGGACGTCCATATCATTCCCCCGGAAACAACCATGACGCAACTTCAGCGCTCTCCCGTTTAATACGGGAAACACCTGGATTAAGTTCCGTCATGAGTTGGACTCATCCGCCGTGGAAAGGTCACCGGAGAAAAGAAAGCCCATGCGGCCGCGAAGAGTGGCCTTGGATGTCTGGCCGCGAGCGACCCGCCCGCCACCGGCCGAGAGTAGAAAGTCGGTCACACGACCGGGTCGCGCGATATTTGCGAACGACCACCGACGAGCGACCAACGACGCAGGGCGCGATATCGCGCCCGATCCTACCCCATCACCGTTGTATGTTCCGGCCGCACCTTGTATAGCACCCGCACCTCACCCGGCTGTGAATACGGATACTTATCGACGCCCATATATTTCTTCGCCATCTTGTCGATGTGCTCCGCTGCGCCCTCTTCCGAAATCTCCACCACCGTCCCGCGAATCTCGAGATAGCGATAAGGATTGTCGGGATCGATAATCGCCAGCGCCACGTGCGGATCGCGCCGCACATTCCGGTCCTTCTGCCGCCCTCGCGCCGAATTGAAAATCACGTGCTTACCGTCAAAATCCACCCACACCGGAGTGACCTGCGGCTTTCCATCGGGCATCAACGTACCCAGGCTCGCAAATGCTTTTTTGTGGAAAAGATCGACGTATTTTTCAGGAATCACGGTAGACATTTCGCATCATCTCCTAACTAAAAATGGCCGCCCCAATTATAGATGCCAGAGGAGGAGCGTAGGGACAAGCCGCGCAGGGACGGGCCGTGTAGGAACGGGCCGTCGTGTAGGAACGGGCCGTGTAGGGACAGGCCGTGTGGGGACGGGCATTCCTGCCCGTCCAGCCGAGCAAAGCTCTGCATTTCTAGCTCAATTTTCCAACTCCCTCCAAATCCACGGCGGCACCTCGACAAACCACAGCCGCTTTCCTTCGTGAACCTTCGTGCCCTCCGTGGTAGACGCTTTTTGAAAACTCTTCCGCAATCCGACCTCTGCCCACGCGGCACATCGCGCCCAATCCCCCCATTGCCTTTTTCCAAATCCCTAGTAATCTAACAGTCTTTCGGAGGCTTCCATCCCCCATGTCCCTTCACCACGCCACAGCCGGCAAAATCACCAGCAGATTGGCCTTATTGTTCGCCTCTTTCTTCCTCTTCGCCCATCTCACTTTCGCCCAGAAGACACAGGTTCAGCAGCCAGCGATCCAGCCGCCCACCGTCGTCTTCATGACCGACTTCGGCATCATCGACGATTCCGTCGCGCTCTGCAAAGGTGTGATGTACGGAATCACCCCCAACCTCCGCATCGTCGACCTCACGCATCAGGTCACGCCATTTTCCATTCGCGACGGAGCCCTCTATCTCTTCGGAGCCTCGCCCTACTTCCCCGCCGGAACCGTCTTCGTCGTCGTCATCGATCCCGGCGTCGGCAGCTCCCGCAAAGCCGTCGTCGTCAAATCGAAGCGCGGCCAATTTTTCGTCCTCCCCGACAACGGACTGATGACTCTCGTCGAAGACCGCGACGGCATCGACAGCATCCGCGAAATCACCAATCCCGATTGGATGGTGGGCGCGAAAATCTCCTCCACCTTCCATGGCCGCGATATTTTTTCTCCAGTAGGCGCGCACATCGCCCGCGGCGACGACTGGACTCAGGTCGGCCCCATCGTCCAAAACCTGGTTCGTCTCGATCTCAAGCCCGCCACAGTCGACGACAAAGGCCTCACCGGAGAAGTAATTGCCCTCGATGGCCCCTTCGGCAACCTGGTCACCAACATCAGTGCCGAAAATTTCGAAAAGCTCGGCTATCGCCGGGGAGACAAATTAAGAGTAAAAATTGCTGGCCAAGAAATCGAACTGCCCTTCGTCAACACCTTCAGCGACGTCCCGCTGAAAAAACCACTGCTCTTTATTGACTCCCGAGGCAGAGCCAGCTTCGCCGTCAACCAGGGTAGCTTCGCGGCCGTGTATGGCATCGACCCGCCGCAGCCGATCTTTGTTCCGCGCAAAGGGCGTTGATCGCCCCGGAGATTCCGAGCGACATCACTCATTCAGTTCCACTGGATAAACCGAAATCTCGACCCTTCGATGTGGCAAATCAAACTTCACCGGCAGACGAGTGTTGTAGAGTCCCCTTTTCGGCGCCACTATCCGGTAGATGTAAGTAAATGTCAGCGCGTGCTTATCGTCCGTGACATCCGAAAAAGTCCATTGACGGATATTCTCCTCGGCGGCGCGTTGAAGCATTGGATGGGCGCCCGATGCCTTCGCAGAGACTACTTTTCCATCAGTACTTAGCTGAATATCAACTGTGACGGTTCCCTGAAGTGACGCTTGCCACGCGAGCGGCGGATAGAGTGGATAGTCTTTATGTTGGACGTGTGGCTCAGCTGAAACTTGAAGAGCACATGAAATCACAAAGATCATAGAAACGACTACAAAACTGATCGATTTCACAAGCACTCCTCCGTTCATCTCGCCGATTTAGCCCGGTTTATTCAACTCCCCCGCAATTCGCGGCAGCACCGCTCGAAGCAACGCAATAAATTGCCCCATCACGCGTCGCCCCACCTCCAACACCTCTTCATGGACGAGCGCCTTATCCAGAATCCCCGCCGCCATATTCGTTACACACGAAATTGCCAGAACATTCATCCCCATATGCCGCGCCACAATCGCCTCCGGTACGGTTGACATCCCCACCAGGTCGGCCCCGATCGCCCTGAGATATCGAATCTCGGCCGGAGTCTCATAACTCGGCCCCGCCAGCGCCGCATACACTCCCTCACGCGGAGAAATGCCCAGCTTCTTCGCCTCCTCCAGCGCAATCTCGCGATAGCGCTTCGCATACGTATAACTCATGTCTGGAAAGCGCGGCCCAAACCGTTCATCATTCGCCCCGGTCAGCGGGTTCTGTCCCTGCAAATTAATATGATCCCGCAGAATCACCAGCGCTCCCTGCCCGTACTCAACATCAATGTCCACCCGCAGCATTCGTAAGAATCAGCGCGCGCACGCCAGCCCGCCCCAACACCCGCGCCGGAAACGCAACCTCTGCCGCCGGATATCCTTCATACAAATGCACCCGCCCCTGCATCACCGCCACCGGCACATCTCCCGATTTGCCGATCACCAACTGTCCCGCATGCCCCACCGCCGTCGATCGCGGAAATGTAGGAATGTCGCCATAAGGAATGCGCACTGCGTCGGTAAGATCATCCGCAAACGATCCCAGCCCCGATCCGAGCACCAGCCCAATCCGCGGACGCAACTCCGTCTGCGACAACACAAACCCCGCCGCCGCTTCAGCCCGAGTAAATAAGTCTTGAGTCATAAACACACATTGTCACAAAAAAATTTGTCATCCTCAGCGAAGAGAACGACCCCTACTTCCAGAAAAGGCATTCCGGGAATACCGGGAATAAGGGTATTTGGCTTCGCTGAAGATAACGTTCCACTCTAGTACTTCTTCTCAAACTCCCCAAACGCCTTCTCCAACTCCCACTGCAGCCTTGCCCGCTCATTCTCCCGTATAAACTTCTCACATTTTTCCGATGTGTGATCCCGCGCAGACGATCCTCCGCGCACACCGCCGTTCTCCGCAACTCCCGCCCGTCGCTCCACAAGCTCTCCCCGGGAATAAAACTATGCTCCAGACTCTCCCGCGCCATCCGTTTCAACTCGCCATACGGCAACCCGATTTCCTCCACCGCCCGCAAATACTCGTGCGTCATGTCGCTCCGCGAAACGCCCAGATCATCCGTCGCCAGCGCTACCGGCACTCCATACTTGATATACGTCGTCAGCGGATGCCGCTCTCCACTCACTCCCAGTATCAAATCATTCGACGTCAGACAAATCTCCACCAGCACATTTTTTCGAGCCATCTCTTTCAGCAGACCAATTGGATCATCCTCGCTCATCACCGCCGTCCCATGCCCGATCCGCTCCGCTCCACCGCGCTCAATCGATTCCCGTATATGAAACCGCAGCCCCTCCGGAGGAACCAGCCCCATCCAAAGTTCATCCGCATGCAGCGACACATGCGTCGCCGGATAAAACTTGTGCAGCGCCTCAATCATCCGCATATGCAAATCAAAATCGTGCATCGGAACGTAAGTGTCTTCCGGCATCACCAAATTGAATCCCACAAATCGCGGATCCGCCTTCGTTAGCTCAAACCCCAACAGGATCTGCGTAAACACCTGCTCCCGCGGCAACCCTCGCAGCACCTGATACAAATACCGCAGCGTCACCGCGCACCCCGGCGCAGCCTGTGCCGTACCACAATGCAACACTTCTTTCTGACGCGTCTCGTCCGCATCCAGCGTGCTCCGCACCGACGCCACCACCTCCGCCATTCCGCCGGCTAGCAAAGTTTCGCGAAGTTTCCCAAAGTCCGTGTTCCCGTCCCACTGGAAGTCGGCCCCAATCGTCTTCGTCCCCAGAATCGCTGCCTGTCCGCCGTCCGCCGTATGCATCACCTCCACATACTGCACATGATCGGCCGCCGCGCGCGACGCCACCTCGGCAAACGCATCCCCGACATGGTTCTGCATTGCAGGACCAAACTTGTCGAACGCCCCAAAGAAATGATCGTGCCCCGACTCCTCCGCCTCATGCCAATTCCGCATCGACCACGCATCAATCAACTGGTCATACAGAATAGGATCCTTATACGCGCACCGCACCGACGGCTTCACCTTATAAGACTCGCAGGAATCGCAGGCCGCATGAATCAGCTTCGACGTGCTGCGATCCACACACAGCGCATTCTCCGACGCCCAGTCGATAAAACTCTCCGCGTAAATCGCCCCCGACAAGTGGACATGCAAATCCCCGCCCTTCGGCATCTGCTGTAAAAACGCCAGCAGCAATCCCGGCTGATGCCGCACCGACTCCATATACTTCGCGGCTTTCTCCTCGGAACCTTGTGCCCGGCAAACCGGGGCCAGGATAAGACTGACGATAAGTACGAAGCCAAGCACCGTCCAGAAGCCAACCAGCCCTATGAAACGTCGGGTTCGCATCAAGAACGCCCTCCTGGGGCAAAAAAATCACTTTTCTGGATTTTAGAGAAGCCCGATTATAAGCCGGAACTCTCGTTCGCGTTCCTCCGTCCCCGTTGTGGCAGAGGATTTTTGTCAATAGGATTTTTGTCAATTGCGCCTCCGCCTCTATCATTCGAAAACACAGATTTCACGCATATGAAACTTCGATTTGCACACGTGCTTCCTAGCGCACGTTCCAAACGTGGCCGATTGGAAGGCGCGCCGAACCGCATAAACACTACAGGTTTCACGGTAGTAGGGCGTTCATTGCACTATTTCCGGTCACCCGCCTGTGCACGCCCTGCACTCGATTGATGAATAAGAAGTTACAGACGCGTAAATTTCGTTGACGTAAAAAACAGACGTGTTAAAACCATAATCGTTCTTTGACACGTTCTGAAGTTTTTCCGGTTGGTGCGGCGTCCGGGGCTCAAGCGAAGTCACTCAAACAACCGCGAGGTGAGTTTGAGAGGGCAAGTAAGGGTCTATAGCTAAGCGCTGGTCGAGGAGAACAGGAGCCTCTGTTAAAGGCAGGATAGAGTCCCGAGGCGTTGAACTGATTTATCCGGTTGGCGGTGAGCCCGGAGCCCGAGCAAAGATCGTCCTGTAATGAACCCGCAAGGGAGTTATAGGAAAAGGTCAGCAAGGGTCTAAACGCGAGCTACTGGCCGAGACGAATGAGATCAACATCACCTCGGGACTCTCTATTTTTGTTCACCTTCTTCTACTCACCCTCCCAGGATTTCCGCTTTTTGTTCTCTCCGAAAATATTTTTCTGATTTGAGGCTCATCCGGACTTTCGGAGGAGGCACGGCTTATCGAATTATTGTGGAATAAGGACTTAGTTCGCGGACGTCCGTGGGAGCCCACTTCGTCCCGATTGAAAAGTCAATCTTGACAAAAGTGGCTTCGGGGGACCAGGGGCGACAAGAAAAACGGCCGGTCTTTCAATTTTTAGGCTGGGAGTTGTACCGGCGCTTCCCGCCCGATTCTGAATGACCGCACGAACTCGTCGGCATACCTCAAACAGTTTGCCCGGTCTGGAACCGGTGCTACCACGCGATCCGGATACTCGTCGTAAGTTCGGCCATCGAGCAGTCTGCCGTTCTTAGCCTTCCGCACCCCGCCCCACTGCTTAAAGAAGAAAGGCACTCCCTGCATGCGGCACTGTTTGCGAATAGAGACGACCCACTCTCGCTTCATCGGGCGCGCCCCCGGCCCGCTCTCACCGCCAACAATTACCCACGTGATACCAGACAGATCGATTTCACCGAGGTCTTCTAAAAGCGGCTCAATCGACAAGAAGCGAACTTTCGCGGGAGCCCGCCGAAGATGATCGATCCGGGGCAATCCATGCTTCCGATCTTCAACACTGACTCCCCACCAAATGTTCTCCTGATCCGCTGCAAAACGTAACCGCCCCGAAAGTAACTGCAGCAACCTCTCCGACCGCTTGGTCAGTACCTGATACGTGTGCCAATTCGCTGCCGCCATCACGCGCGACACAGCCTCTGCGTAATCATCGGGTACACCTGACTGAAACAGATCGCTCATCGAATTAACGAACACCAGCTTCGGCGAACGCCAGGAAAAAGGCTCCGTCAACTTCTCCGGCACCAGCCGCAGATCAAATCCTTGTTCGTAGGGATGTCCCTTGACCCCGCGAAACCGCTCCGCAAACGTCTCGGCATAGCAATGCTTGCACCCGGGACTGATCTTGACGCAGCCGCGGACGGGATTCCACGTGGCGTCGGTCCATTCGATATGAGAGTTTAGCGACAAATATTTAGTCCCAGCTGAATCCAGTTTGATCGGTACCATACTTCAATGCATCGTCCCAGAAGTCGAGCGCGAGCCGATTTCGCGAGAAGAGAGCGATGTAGTACAAGGGGAGATTCTTTTCGTCTGAACGTATTCTCTTCATCTTATGAATTGGCGTTGGCAAGTATCCTAATGCCTCCATGCTCGCGGCAAACTCACACGCTAAGAACTTCGGGAACGCAATGGCATCCGCCTCGGCAATTCTCCATCGGCCCCTCCACGTGCTTGACCCAACGAACTGGTCGACTTTGACGGCATCTTCCATGACATACCGCTTGTAAGCTCGGTTCGCATCTGAGTAGACGGCCAATAACACGATGAAGTCCACGAATCGCGAGGAGAAGGTCTTGATCGTGTCAAATTTAAGTCCGATGTCAAAAGGATCGGCGAAACACAGCGTTAGAACGGTGTTCTCTTTCGATCCTGCCGGGATTTCCGCCAGAACGTCAGCGGCCCGGAGATCGCAATCCCCTTTTACGTATGCGACATTTGCCGCGGGGAAGTGGCGCATTACACGTATTTTTAGGGCTTCAAGATTCTCCGAGATCGCTTCGCAGAAAACGTACTTGTCGAACGGATGCTCTACGGCCAAAGCTTGAAGCGGAGATCCCAATATGATCTTCCGCGTGCCTCGGATCCGGCTATAGCCGGCGCCGGCATAAAGCTCGATATATACACGTTTATCCCATTTGGCCTTCATTCCCTTCGAAAACATAGTTGTGTACAACGATACGACCCTGTGCTTGTCCTCCGTCCAACTACCGACCTCCGGACAGACCAAGTTGTCGTCGCTCGACGGCACGATCTCGTTTGTCATTCAAAACTGCCTTTTTTTCGCTTTTTATTCGCTACGCCAGCTTGCCACACTCTTGAAATACGTTCAATAGCGAATTAGGCTACAGCGGTATATTCCCATGCTTCTTCGGCGGATTTTTGTCTCGCTTATTCTCCAGCATCTCCAGCGCCTGGATCAGTTTCTTCCGCGTCTCCCGCGGCTGGATCACTGCATCCACAAATCCGCGCTCCGCCGCCACATACGGATTCGCCAGCCGCTCCCGAAATTCTTCAATCTTCTCCGCCCGCACCGTCTCTCGATTCTCTGCACCATCCAGTTCGCGCTTGTAAACAATGTCCACCGCGCCCTCCGGACCCATCACCGCAATCTCGGCGCTCGGCCACGCATAATTCACATCCGTGCGGATATGCTTCGACGCCATCACGCAATATGCGCCGCCGTAGGCCTTCCGCGTAATCACCGTCACCTTCGGCACTGTCGCTTCCGCAAACGCGAACAGCAGCTTCGCTCCATGCCGGATAATCCCTCCATACTCCTGCTGCGTCCCCGGCAAAAATCCCGGTACATCTTCAAAGGTCACGAGAGGAATATTGAAGCAATCGCAGAACCGCACAAAGCGCGCGCCCTTCACCGAAGCATTGATATCGAGCGTCCCCGCCAGCATCGCTGGCTGATTGGCCACAATCCCCACCGGCTTCCCATTCAGCCGCGCAAATCCCACGATGATGTTTTTCGCATAATGCTCGTGAACTTCGAAAAAATATCCGTCATCGACCACCGTATGAATCACGTCTTTCATGTCATACGGCATGTTCGATTGATCCGGAATCAGCGTATCGAGCTTCTCGTCCAGCCGGTCGATAGGATCGTTGCACGCCTTCCGCGGCGCATCATCCACATTGTTCGACGGAATAAAACTCAGCAACTCCCGCACCATCGACAAACACTCCGCATCGTCGCGGCACATGAAGTGCGCTACGCCCGAAGTTTCGTTATGCGTGTGCGCCCCGCCCAACTGATCTTTGGTCACCTCTTCATGCGTCACCGTCTTGATCACATCCGGACCCGTAATAAACATGTACGAAGTCTGATCGACCATCAAAATGAAATCGGTAATCGCCGGAGAGTACACCGCGCCGCCGGCGCACGGCCCCATAATCGCCGAGATCTGCGGCACCACTCCGCTGTACAGCGTATTGCGCAAAAAAATGTCCGCATATCCCGCCAGCGACATCACGCCTTCCTGAATGCGCGCTCCGCCCGAATCATTCAGCCCAATCACGGGAGCTCCCATCTTCGCCGCCAGATCCATAATCTTTACGATCTTCGCGGCATTCGACTCCGATAGCGACCCGCCAAACACAGTGAAATCCTGCGCGAAAACGAAGACCAGCCGCCCTTCGACGCGCCCATAGCCCGTGATAAATCCATCGCCGTAATACTTCTGCTCCGCCATCCCAAAATCGTTACAACGATGCGTGACGAGCTTGTCGGTCTCTTCAAACGTTCCCTCGTCGAGCAGAAATTCCACTCGCTCGCGCGCCGACATCTTGCCCTCTTTATGCTGCCGCTCGCGCCGCTTCGCGCCCCCGCCCTCCAGCGCCATCTGGTCGCGTTTCTTCAGCTCCGCAATCTTCTCTTCAAGTTTCATAGGGGAACATTATAGGCGGGCAAAGATGGTGTGGGACGGTGCAGGGGCGGGCGAGGGGGCCGAGCGCGACTCGGCAGCGAACCGCGAACGACGAACGGCGCTCTACGTCCGCGCCACCGAATCAAACAGATCGAGGAATTTCACTTTCTTCTCCGCCGCCAGAAACGACGCCTCAAACGAATTCCGCGCCAGTTCTCGTAAATGCTCGTCCGTAAATCCGAACGCCTCCTGCACCAGCGCATACTCCGCCACCAGCGAGGTCCGAAACATCGCCGGATCATCACTATTCAGTGTCAGCATCAGCCCCTGATCGAAGTACCGCCGCACCGGATGTTGCGCCAACTCCGGCACACACTCCCGTCCGCAAATTGCTGGTCACGCAAATCTCAACCGGAACCTGCCGCTCCGCCAGTACTTCCATCAACTCCGCGTCCTGACCCGCCGTCAGCCCATGCCCCAGCCGCTCCGCCTTCAGATTCAGCGCGCCCCATATCGACTCGGGACCAACACTCTCCCCCGCATGCGCCGTCAGATGCAACCCATGCTCGGCCGCCCGCGCATACACCGCACTAAACAACTCCGGAGGCCCCGCCTTCTCATCTCCGCCAATGCCGAACGCAACCACATTGCGATCACGAAACTGGATCGCGAGATCGACCACCGGCAGCGCTTTCTCCGCTCCAAACTGCCGGACCGCATCGAAAGATCCACAGCAGAGAAACTCCAAAATCCTTCTCGCCCCGCGCCCGCCCACGTTCCAGCCCTTCGAAAATCGCCGCAAAATCCTGCTTCCGCCACAGACAGACTCCAACCGAAACAATCACCTCGGCATGCAGCACATGCTGCGCCTTCAGCCGTTCCATCAACCGGTAGGTGATCAATTCATAATCTTCCGGACTGCGCAAATGCCCCGTCACATCCTTAAACGCCGAAAGAAATCCCGCAAAATCCTTGTACTGATAAAGCTCCTCCACTTCGGCGAGTGATGCCCCCGCCATCCCATGCCGCTGCCGCAACTCGAGCAACGTGCCGGGCTCAATCGACCCTTCAAGATGTAAATGGAGTTCAGCCTTAGGGAGTGTGCGTATAAACGAAGATGGCGCGGAAGCCATGCAACGATTCTAAAGGATTGAGTCGCGTGGTGGGCTTTGCCCGCTAAACGGGGCGAAGCCCCGTCACCACACAACAAATCAAAAGTCGATTACCCGATTTTCTTCTCTTTGCAGAACTCGCTATGATGCCGGCTATAGAACACATAAATCAGCAGTCCCAGCGCCAGCCAGATCACAAACCGCAGCCACGTAATCAGCGTCAGACCAAACATCAGGCCGCCGCAGAACAATACCGACAGCAGCGGAAACCACGGCACAAACGGAACTCGAAACGCCCGTTTCCGGTCCGGCTGCCTGCGCCGCAAGAAGATCACGCCCAGCGACACCAGCACAAATGCAAACAATGTCCCGATGTTCGCGAGATCGGCCGCATCCCCAATATCGACCAGCCCCGCTGGAATCCCCACCGCGAAACACGCAATCCACGTTGACCAGTGCGGCGTCTTATATTTCGGATGCACCTTCGAAAACAATTTCGGCAGCAGGCCGTCCCGCGACATCGCATACCAGATCCGCGCCTGCCCGTATTGAAACACCAGCAGCGACGAGATCATCCCCGTCAGCGCGCCAATCACAATCACCGACCGGAAAAACGGATGCACGCCCAGATATTTCATCGCGTACGCCACCGGAGCGTCCGCCGCTTCGCCCGAAACAAACGTCGTGTACTTCATCATGCCCAGCAGCACCAGCGCCACGCCGATATATAAAATCGTGCAGACCACCAGCGACATGATGATGCCGAACGGCAAATCTTTTTGCGGATTTCGCGACTCCTCCGCCGCCGTCGACACCGAATCGAACCCGATATACGTAAAGAAGACGATCGCGCCGCCCGTCACAATTCCCGCGAATCCCGATGGCGCGAACGGCGTCCAATTCGCCGGCTTCACCAGCATTCCGCCTACCACCAGGAAAGTCAGAATCGCGCCGATCTTAACCGCGACCATAATATTGTTGGTCTCGGCCGATTCCTTCACACCCCGTACCAGCAGCAGCGTCAGAATGAAGACGATCAGAAATCCAGGAAGATTAAAATAGGCGCCCGTCCATTGTCCGCCCGCCCACACCGGACTCGCCCACTTATCCGGCAGGATTATCCCAAACGCCGCGAACTGCGCCTTCGTATAACCCGCAAATCCCACGGCAACCGCGACGTTGCTGACCACATACTCGAGAATTAAATCCCAGCCGATAATCCAGGCAAAAATCTCGCCCAGCGTCGCGTAGGAGTAGGTATAAGCGCTGCCCGCAATCGGAATCATCGACGCCAGTTCGGCGTAACACAATCCCGCAAAGCTGCATGCGACCGCGACCAGCAGAAAGGAAATTGCGATTGACGGCCCCGCCGGAGGCCGCCCATGCATCAGCGCGCCCGCCGTGCTGCCCGTCCGCAAAAAATTTACGATGACGTCGAGCGCCTGCGCGTGCAGAATCGAAGGCGCCTGGAAATATTCTCCCGCCGCCGCCGTCCCCGTCAGGACGAAAATTCCCGAGCCGATAATGGCGCCGATGCCCAGCGCCGTCAGCGACCACGGCCCCAGCGTCTTGCTCAGCCGGTGCGCCGGATCGTCCGCTTCCGAAATCAGCTTGTCGATTGATTTGCAGCACAACGCCTGACTGCTTGACGTTCGAATCACTTCGGCGGGAGGCTCAGTGGATGACTGCGACAAGAGTTCGTTGTCTCCTCACAGCACAACTCGGGCATGAACAAGCTCGTGGCCGGAACTCGTCCATGCCCGAATCTTCAGTGCACGCGCCTTACCGCTTGGCTTGGCCGCGCGCCAACTTCTTTACCTTCGGCTTCTTCGATCCGCGCGCGTAGTCACGGGGCTTCTTCGGCTTCTCCGCTTTCGCCTTCTTGCGGGATGCCCGCTTGCTCTTCTTCCGTTCTTCTTTTGTTAACTTCTCAGTGTTTGCCATAATTGCGTTTCATTTCCTCTTTTTCTTTTTTGCTTGAAACTTTTTCTAAGACTTTTCGGTAAGGGCTAAAGTTCAGAACGGCGAAAACCGGTCCGACGCTCCCCAACATTCCACATCGTCGCTATACCACACCGCCCCATCTTCATTCGTCTGCAAAACCCGCGCCCCTACCGCCGTCACAAATTCAACATACGGCCACGTCTTGTCCTTCGGATTCCGGGTCTCGAGCGCTTCCGTTTGCAACTTGTCCCAAATCTTGCAGTCCCTCGCGTTATGCGGATTCACATCGTTCTTCGCGTCCCGCGGAAACTTCGTATAAAAATTGAAAATCTGCAACCCTTCCGGCTCCAGATCACCATCCGAATTCATCACCTGCAACTCGATCACGAAGGCATACACATCCACCGGCTTGTTCGAGCCAACTTCCGTATCGTGATGGATCGTGAGCAACACGGGCAGCCCGTCCAGAATGTAATACGACCCCGTTCCGTCTTGCGCCTTCACTGGAGCCTTATCCGATGCCGGCGTATTCGCCGCCGGACGCCGCTCCGTCCGCATCGCCTTCTTCTGGCCGAAGGCCGGTACCACCGCCAACACCCCCACCATCAACCACAACGCCCAACCTCTGGATCTCCCCATAACACTTCTCCCGGAAGGTGATTTCGGTTTGCCGAGGAGCGCTATGCCTTCTCCAGCTGCGCGTAACGCTCCACCAATTTCTTCAAACCGAAGCGAGGGAATTGTACCGTAATCTTGGCATCTTCCCCATCCCCTTCGCGCTGATAGACCGTACCCTCTCCATATTTCGGATGCTTCACCTTCTGCCCCGGACGAAATCCGCGCTTCCCCGCCGGTTCGTCCGGCAGCATCTTCGGAAGGCTGAACTTCTTCCCCCGCGAGGCAAAGAACTCCGCAATATTGTCGATCGAGTTGTAATTCTTAACCGGCGTCGGCGCCTTCGCCTTCACTCGCTCCGGATCCCAAGTCGCACTCTGATCCTCATCCTCATACGAATAGTGCGGCTTGTGTGGCGCGGGCATTCCTGCCCGCGAACGGCCGGAGAAATTGGGAGACCCGGTGGGATATGCCGACGATGAATAAGAAGACGAAGTAGCCGCCCGCCGCCGCGATCCCCCCATCTCCTCCACCAACTGCGGAGGCACTTCCTCCAAAAACCGCGAGGGAACGCTCGCCTCCGGCATGTCCGTGCCATACCGCCGCCGGTACACTGCCCGCGACAAAACAAGCGTATCCATTGCCCGCGTCATCCCCACGTAGCAAAGCCGCCGTTCTTCTTCAATCGAATCCGGCTCCAGCAACGTCCGCGAATGCGGAAACAATCCCTCTTCCATCCCGGCCAGCACCACCAGCGGAAACTCCAATCCCTTCGCCGCATGCAGCGTCATCAGCGTAATCTGCGCGCCTTCGTCATACTGGTCCGCATCGCTCACCAGCGCCGCGTGATCCAGAAACTGATCGAGCGTCTCCCCGCGATCCTTCGAATCCATCGCCGCATTCACCAGCTCGCGCAGGTTCTCAATCCGCGAATACGCCTCGGGAGTGTCTTCCTCCTCCAATATCTTGATGTACCCCGTCCGATCAATCAGAAACTTCAGCAGCTCTCCTGTATGCGCCGCTTCGCCAGGAGCCCGAAATCCCTCCACCGGAGCTGCAGACGCCGGTTCTCCAGAATCAGCCGCTGCTTCGTGTCCAGTAGCCGTGCCCGCGTCGGGAGAGAAGCTCGTGTCGCCCAACTCGTCCTCCGATGCATCGACAGCATTGTCGATATTTTCGATGGAGAGACGGGCGTGCTCGCCAGTCGTTCCCTGCTCCGGGAGATCATGCGCCGCAAAATCAAAACTAAAATTGGATGGATCAAAATCCGTCTCGTCGTCCGCGGTCGCATCGGATGCTTGTGCGGGAACGTCTTGTGTGGGACGGGCATTCCTGCCCGCCAAAGCCGAGCGGAGCTCGGCCGCTTCCTCCGAATCCAACTTCTCTCCTGCCGTCTCCTCCACCCGTTCCCGAAACTTCCCGGCGAGCATCGCCCGGCCATCCTCAATCACATCCCGAAAACTCTTCAGCGCCGCGAGCGCCCGCGCCGGCAGCAACTGCCGCTGAATCGCCTCGCCCAGCGCTCCCCACATCGACAGCCCAGTCTCCAGACCGAGCCGCTCAATCGTCTCAATCGTCGTCTTCCCAATTCCTCGCGCCGGAGTATTAATCACCCGCAGCAGCGACACCGAATCATCCGGATTCTGAATCACCTTCAAATACGAAATCAGATCCTTGATCTCCGCCCGTTCATAAAACGAAAACCCGCCGACAACGTGATACTTCAGCCCATACCGCCGCATCGCCTCTTCAAATAATCGCGACTGCGAATTCGTCCGGTACAGCACCGCGGCCCGCGGAGTCTCGCCACTTTCCCCCGCCGTCCGTATGTATTTATTGATCGTGTCGGCCGCAAACAGGGCCTCATTCTCTCCATCCGGAGCCTCGTAGTACCCGATCTTTGCCCCGCCCTGCCGCGACGTCCAAAGATTCTTTCCCTTGCGCCGGACGTTGTTCGCGACCACCACCGACGCCGCCTCCAGAATGTTCTGCGTCGAGCGGTAGTTCTGCTCCAGCCGCACAATCTTCGCTTCGGGGAAATCGCGCTCAAACTCCAGAATGTTGCGAATGTCTGCTCCGCGCCACGAGTAGATCGACTGATCTTCGTCGCCTACCGCGCACACGTTATGCCCCGCCCCCGCCAGCAACCGCATCAACTCATACTGCGGACGGTTCGTGTCCTGATACTCATCCACCAGCAGATATTGAAACCGCCGGTTGTAATATTCCCGCACCGCCGCCACCGACTTCAGCAAGCGCATCGCTTCGAGGAGCAAGTCATCGAAGTCCATCGCGTTCGCCTTGCGCAATTCCTTCCGGTACTCCTCGAAAATATGCGCAATCTTTTCCATCTTTGGATCCGCCGACTGCAGATAGATTTCCTGCGGATCCAGCATGTGATTCTTGGCCCATGAGATTCGCGACAGCACATTCCGCGGCGTGAGCTGCTTGTCATCCAGCCCCATCCGCCGCATGATCCCCTTCACCACCTGCTGCTGATCGCTCTCGTCATAGATCACGAAATTCTTCGTCAATCCAATCGGAGGCTGTCCCGGCACCGTCGAAGGGATCCGCAACGCCTCAATATCCCGCCGCAGCACCCGCACGCAAAAAGAATGAAACGTAGAAATGACCGGCTTGGCAACGCTCAGGCCGCCGACCAGTTTCTCGACCCGCTCCGCCATCTCCGAAGCCGCTTTGTTGGTGAAAGTCACCGCCAGAATGGACTCCGGCATCACCCCCAGCTTCTCGATCAGATAAGCAATCCGAAACGTAATGACGCGAGTCTTCCCGCTGCCGGCCCCCGCCAAAATAAGCACAGGCCCCTCGGTAGTTTCGACCGCCTCGCGTTGTTGCGGATTAAGTTCGTCCAGAAACGACAAAAGAGAATAGCTCCGAATGCGCTGAATGAATTTTACAGGAGGCTCGTGTGGGTCAGGCTCGTGTGGGGCGGCCTCGTGTGGGGCGGCCTCGTGTGGGGCGGGCATTCCTGCCCGCCTATATTTCCTCACAAAACTGACGTACCGCGATCACCGAAGCCAGCGTGCTAAAAGTCCATGATGATCGAGCTATGATTCAGCTTAAATCTAACCCGTACCAGTACCGGCGCAAGCTGCCACACTATCAGAAGTTTGATCGCGCTATATTCGTGACCTTTTGTAAACGCACTGAGGAACTACTCTCGCCTGCGGACCGCTCCCTTGTGCTCAGGCACTGCCTCCAGGGAAATAATCGGACAATGCACCTTCATGCCGTCGTGGTCATGCCGGACCACGTACATCTGCTGCTGACACCGATGCGAGACGCAGCGGGATGGCCGTTTCCTCTGAAAGATATTCTCAAGCTCATCAAGGGTCCGTCGGCTCGCAGCGTCAATCTGCTCAACCGAACTCGCGGGGCGTTATGGCAGGACGAGTCTTTCGATCATGTTCTGCGTTCAAATGAGAGCTTTGACGAGAAGCTGGAATACATTCGCCAAAATCCGGTTCGTCGTGGCCTTACGACCGTGTCCGAACAATACGAGTGGCTCTGGGTTGAAGAAAGTCAGGGCGGGCAGGAATGCCCACCCCACACGTGATGAGCTGTATAATGAAGAATTGCGCTCATGACAAAGAACTCATCTGTACCCGCATCCCCCGACAATCCCCAAGCCGCCACTCGTCGCCTGATCCGCTCCACCACCGTCCTCTGCGTCCGTCGCGACAACAAAGTCGTCATGGCCGGAGACGGCCAAGTCACTCTCGGCGAATCGGTTATCAAGCATGGCGCCAAGAAAATCCGCCGCCTCTATCAAGACAAAATTCTCGCCGGATTCGCCGGCTCTACCGCCGACGCCTTCACCCTGTTCAGCCGCTTTGAGGCCAAACTCGAGCAATACCACGGCAACCTGGGACGCGCCGCCGTCGAGCTCGCCAAAGACTGGCGCACCGACAAGTTCCTCCGCCATCTCGAAGCCCTGCTTATCGTTACCGACAAAGAAACCACTTTCCTTCTCAGCGGCCAGGGAGACGTGATCGAGCCCGACACTGGCATTGCGGCCATCGGCTCCGGAGGCCCTTTCGCCCAAGCCGCCGCCCAGGCCCTCGCCGACCATACCCAGCTCGGCCCCCGCATCATTGCCGAAGAAGCAATGAAGATTGCCGGCCGCATGTGCATCTATACCAATGACAGGATTACCATCGAGGAGTTGTAGAAAACCGCTGTTCGTCATTCGCTATTCGCGGTCCGCGAAAAAGCGTAGGTTTCAGCGAACGGCGAACGACGAATAGCGAACCACGAATTTTATGGCCATTTATTTACCCGGAACCGCCGAAGAAGAACAAGTCACTCTCGACGAACTCACCCCGCGCGAAATCGTCGCCGAGCTCGATAAATACGTTGTCGGACAAAAAGACGCCAAGCGCGCCGTCGCCATCGCACTGCGCAACCGCATGCGCCGCCAGAAGCTCGCCCCAGAAATGGCCGAAGAGGTCATTCCCAAAAACATCATCATGATCGGACCGACCGGCGTCGGCAAAACTGAAATCGCGCGCCGTCTGGCCAAGCTCGCCAACTCCCCGTTCATGAAGGTCGAAGCCTCCAAGTTCACCGAAGTCGGCTACGTCGGACGCGATGTCGAATCCATGATCCGCGACCTCGTCGAAATCGCCATTGAAATGGTGCGCGAAGAAAAGCTCGAAGACGTCTCCGATAAAGCCGAACTCAACGCCGAAGAGCGCCTCCTCGACATCCTTCTGCCGCCCGTCACCCCGCGCACCGACTCCAACTCAACCTCCACTGGAGGCGTAATCATCGACGCCAGCACCACTCTGACCGAATCCTCCAGCCGCACCCGCGAGAAACTCCGCCAGCAACTTCGTGAGGGCAAGCTCGACGACCGCACCGTCGAAATCGAGACCCGCGAACGCAATTTCCCGTCCTTCGAAATCATCTCCAACCAGGGCGTCGAAGAGATGGATGTCAACCTCAAAGACATGCTCCCCAATATCTTCGGTCAGCGCACCAAGAAGCGGAAGATGAAGGTCAACGAGGCTTTCGAATACCTGATTCAGGAAGAAGAGCAGCGCCTCATCGACATGGAGCAGGTCACCCGCACCGCCATCGATCGCGTGGAAAACTCCGGCATCATCTTCCTCGACGAAATCGACAAGATCGCCGGACGCGAAGGTGGCCACGGCCCCGACGTCTCCCGCGAGGGCGTGCAGCGCGACATCCTGCCCATCGTCGAAGGCACCACCGTCAACACCCGCTACGGCATGGTCCGCACCGACCACATCCTCTTCATCGCCGCCGGAGCCTTCCACGTCTCCAAGCCCAGCGACCTGATCCCCGAACTCCAGGGCCGTTTCCCGATCCGCGTCGAACTCCAGTCCCTGACGATGGAAGACTTCGTCCGCATCCTGACCGAGCCGAAGTCTTCGCTCACTCGCCAGTACATCGCTCTCCTCGAAACCGAAGGAGTGAAACTCGAATTCACTCCCGACGCTCTCGAAGAAGTCGCCCGCTTTGCCTTTCGAGTGAATGAGGGCACGGAAAACATCGGAGCCCGCCGCCTCCACACCATCATGGAGCGCGTCCTCGACGAAATCAGCTTCGAGGCCTCCGACAAAAAAGGTCAGGAGTACAAAGTCGACGCCGCCTACGTTCAAAAAATGCTAAGCGAGATCGTAAAGGACCAGGATCTGTCCCGCTACATCCTCTAAGAAGTTGTGTGTGGAGGACGATCTGAAAAGTGTAGTAGCAGACAAGTGTGGGGCGGGCATTCCTGCCCGCCCGGTTTTTTAGAAAAGTGTGTAAAGTGTGGAAGCGGCAAAGTGCACTCCCCCGCAATTCGTGTAATCTCCCAACGGAGACCCCCACCATGTGCTTTTCAGCCACCGCGAACTTTGTCGGCAGCGGAGTTCTCGGCGCCGTCGGCGTCGTCACCTTGACCAGAGTCAAACATCGCCGCGAATTGCTCTTCGCCTCCCTGCCCCTGCTTTTCGCCATCCATCAGTTTATCGAGGGCTTCGTTTGGCTGGGACTGGACGGAATTCTCTCCCCTGCCGTGGCGCATGACATGGGCGCAGCCTTCATGCTCTACGCACAGGGCCTCTTGCCTTTCCTGTTGCCGCTCAGCGTGTTGCTCTTCGAACCGAACGGACCCAGCCGCAAGCGCATGCTGCCCTTTCTCGTTCTCGGCGCCGCCACCACGCTCTACATCCTGTGGGCGCTCACTGCCTTCCCCTTGCAGCTTTTTGTCCGAGGAAACAGCATCGTCTACATCAATCAGGCGACCAACAACACCGCAGTTGCCGTGTTCTACGTGATTGCAACCTGCGGTTCGCTGTTTTTCTCGAGGATCAGGATGATGGTGATCTTCGGCGCCGCAAATCTTCTCATATTGCTGCTTGTCATGGAGGTCAAGCGCTACGCCTTCACCTCGCTTTGGTGTGCCTACGCCGCCATCGCGAGTGTGATCATCCTTGCCTACTTCTGGAGAAGCCACCGCCATCGGCCATTCTCTTATGCGTAGATAGCTGTTTAGGGCGAGGGCTATGGGTCGATCCTTTTTTCAGAACTCGCCCGTTTTCAGAACTCGCCCGCGCTTGGTTTTCCGCGCATCGGGCCAGAAGGCCCAGCAGTAGGACTACCGCGACCAAGGTCAAAATTGGTTTCATCGGCGATGCCTCCGGCTGCTACGTATTACGAAGCTGGGGCATAAAAAGTCTCAGAAGAGCCTGCGTTTAACCCTCGGGAACTCGTAGACCCGGCGGCTTGACGATATGAGGCGATAGGATCGTTGACCCGTCATTGCCGATGCGGCATACAATATCGATCGTAAGGAGAACAGTCTTGGCCGCAAAACTCCTCATGGCTCTTAGTGCGGGCATTATCTTTACGCTCGGCGTAACCCACCTGGTGTATACGTTCTGGGGACCAAATCTCAGGCCCCGTGACCCCGCGCTGCAAATTAACATGAGCCAGGTTTCACCGGTGATTACGAAAGAAACAACTATGTGGAGGTGTTGGGTGGGCTTCAACGCCAGCCACAGTCTAGGACTTATCTTATTCGGATTGGTTTTCGGTTTTCTGGCATTGGCCCACGGCCAACTCCTCTTTCAGTCGCCCTTCCTGCTGGCTGTAGGGCTGGCAATGCTTGGTGGCTTGGTTGTGCTCTGCAAGGTTTATTTTTTCAGTGCGCCTCTCACAGGCGTCAGCGTTTCTCTGGCTTGCTATGTCGCCAGCATCGCGTTATCGAGAGTATTCCCGTTGCAGTGGCAGCGCTGATCACAGACTGTGATCTGTTTTTTGCTTTTCTTGCGTTCGCGACCTATTTTTGCCCGCGTGGCATCGGTGGATCGGCAGATTTTGATGGTGCGGGCGAAGTCGGCGCGCCGGTCGTTCCATGCCCATCCTTGGGCGGTAATTTTGCGGCCTCGCTCACGATGATGGCAGCGCGTTCTTTGCTGATCTTGCATCCCGGATCGGAGATGCGGCATTGCGCGAGCGTGTATTTGCATCCGCAATCGCAGGCTTCCGCGTTGAGCTTGTGTAACGCAGCCATGCGCTGTTCTTGCGTCAGTTTGGATGTGTCAATTCCCGGCAGCATGGTCGCGCGGTCCGCGTGCTTCAGAGAGACTTCCCCGGTGTCTTCAAAGGTTTCTACTCTCGCCGGAATCGGCATTTTCAGCAGGGCGCGCGCTTCAATCTCATACAGCGCCGGATCGAACAGCCCCACATGCTTCTGCACCATTTTGCCTTCCTGGTTGATGACAAAAAGCGTGGGCAGCGCACTGATGCCTCCGTACGCAATGCGCGCCGCCACCGAGGTCATCGCCACCGGATAGTTGATGCCCTTGGCTTTCACGAACGCGCGTAGCCGCTCGGGGTCCTCATCATCGACATCCATGCCGATAATCTGCACGCGGTCTTTATATTCCTCTTGAATTCGGATCAGGCCGGGAATTTCCGCGCGGCACGGCCCGCACCACGTGGCCCAGAAGTTCAGCAGCACCACCTTGCCTTTGTAAGTCTGCAGGGTGAGTTCTCTTCCCTCGAGGTCTTTGACCTTGAGGTCCGGCGCAGAATCAGGATCGCGCACAAAGCGGATGACCGGTTGCTGTTCCTGCGGTTGCTGTTCCTGCTGTTGTTCCGGTTGCAATCGTTGCGCGGCCGCGTGGAACGGAACGAGTGCCAGCCCCAGGCTCAACAGCCGGCACACCCCTCGCGCAATTGGGAGACTCTTCCCGTCGGTACGAATCCTGCTCATGGCTTCTTACTAGGATCATAGTCGAGAATGGGCGCCGACATTGGCATGGAATCAATGTCGCAGCGTTACCGAGATGACCGACGTCATCACGACTGCGCAGGTGTTGATCAGCGATGCGGATGCGATGAGAGGGAAAGCCGTGGAATCTTACTTTGTCGTCTGCTCGGTCTCTGTGTTCGACTCCATGCGCATATCCATGCCGCCCCATATCTCGGCTGAGGATTGCGCGGTGGGATAAACGTGGGTCATCCAGCCGAAGACGACCGGGATCCACAATCCATGGGCCTGGTTACATTCCTCTTCGCTGTGGATGCTGCCTTGCGGTCCAAAGCGGGCATGTGGGCCAAACTGCTCCGCCAGCGGCAGGTTTCGCGGAGCGCCGCAAAAGTCGACGTGCCGATGCCATGTGGCGTAGCTCAGCGGTGCGATCGCATTCAATTCTGTGGGAGTCGAATTCTGTGGAGCGGTGTACATCACCCCAACTGCCTTCATGCCTTCGGGCGTCCGCTGGTAGAGGATCGATCCCGGGTGCTCGTAGTTCACTCCTTTTTGCTCGAGCCGGGCGTAGCGGTAGTTCGTGTAGTGAACCTCCTCGCCCATTTT
Source organism: uncultured Acidobacteriaceae bacterium (assembly GCA_963846085.1). Lineage (GTDB taxonomy): Bacteria > Acidobacteriota > Terriglobia > Terriglobales > Acidobacteriaceae > Acidiflorens. The sequence continues at coordinate 417,657 of CAWJUN010000004.1, forward strand.
TCCCGTGGGATAAAACGGCTTGTAGCCTTCGTGGAGAGCCTTATTCACGTCGGCATAGCGCGCAATCACTTCCCGAGCCGTCGAGACGATCTGCTGCGCGTGTTGGTCGTCCCCCGGTTGGGACGGTCCCTTGATCGACATTTGCATGTGATCGCCCATTTTCATGGAGGAAACCGGGGTCAGGTCGTTCTTTCCGCCATAGTGTTGCAAGAGCCGTTCCCACCAGGGAAATTGCTGCGCCCGCACCAGGACGAGAAACCCGAAAAGCGCGAAAACGAAGACGAGAACTGCCCAAACACGCTTGGTCATGAGAGGTCCGATAGGAACAGTCTACGCAATGGGTGGCGGATCTTGACGAGAGTACAAACGCCTCTGCCCGAACGTGTAGAGAACGGGCGTGTGCCGCTTCGCTCCGGGAAGAGCATGAGCCTCGTCAATCGCTCTCGAGGGCTGATGGCTAAATCTTTATTCCGCAATATCTTACGAATGAGTCCTTTAAAGTCAAAGATATGGAGCGAACACCCATCCTAAACCCATGATTCCAAGAGATCGGAATTTAAAAATTCACGCCGAGAAGGCCGATCCGCAAAAAAATGCCAAACGAGTTCCACCGCAACGCGGCTCTCTCTGCGAGAATCCTGTCACCATGTCCATTGATCGCACCCGCCTCGCCTCCCTCGCGTCCCGCGAGCAGAAGCGCTTCGTAGAAGAGCGGCCCAAATCCAAAACTCTCTTCGAACGCGGCCAGAAGTCTTTGCTCTCCGGCGTTCCCATGAACTGGATGGTGAAATGGCCTGGCGCTTTTCCTCCCGTCGTCCGCGAGGCGCAAGGCTCCCACTTCCACGACGTCGACGGCCACCGCTATGTCGACTTCTGTCTCGGCGACACGGGAGCCATGACTGGCCATTCGCCGCACGCCACCGTCAAAGCCATCGAAGAGCAAGCCAGGCGCGGCATTACGCTGATGCTGCCCTCTGAAGACGCCGTCTTCGTCGCCGAAGAACTGCAGCAGCGCTTCGGGCTAACCTACTGGCAGTTCGCCCTCACCGCGACCGACGCCAACCGCTTCGCCATTCGCCTCGCGCGCCAGATCACCGCACGTCCGAAGATCCTCGTCTTCAACTGGTGTTATCACGGCACGGTTGATGAGACCTTCATCACCCTGAATCCCGACGGAACCACCAGCCCGCGACGCGGCAACATCGGACCGCCCATCGATCCCTCCATCACCACTCGCGTCGTCGAGTTCAACGACGTTGCCGGCCTCGAACACGCGCTCTCCCAGGGCGATGTCGCCTGCGTCCTTGCCGAGCCCGCCCTTACCAACGTCGGAATCGTCCATCCCTTCCCTGGTTACCACCACGCCCTGCGCGAACTCACGCGCAAATACGGCACGCTTGTCATCCTCGATGAAACCCACACCATCTGCGCCGGCCCAGGAGGTTACACTCGCGCCGAAAAGCTCGATCCCGATTTCCTGGTCTTCGGCAAGCCCATCGCCGGAGGCCTTCCCGGCGCCGCCTATGGGTTCACTCAGAAAGTTGCCGACATGATTCTGGAACGCAACAGCCTCGAAGATTGCGATACCGGAGGCATTGGTGGCACCCTCGCCGGAAACGCCCTCTCTCTCGCCGCCATGCGCGCCACTCTCACCAAGGTTCTCACTCAAGAAGCCTTCGACCGCATGATCCCCATGGCGGAGCGCTGGACTGCCGGCGTTCAAAAAGTCATCGACGATTTCGGTCTCCCCTGGCACGTGACGCGCCTCGGATGCCGTGCCGAATACCTCTTCTGCGCCGACGAGCCAGCCAACGGCACCGAAGCCCACAACGCCATGGACTTCGAACTCGAACGTTTCCTTCATCTCTATTCCATGAATCGCGGCATCCTGCTGACGCCCTTCCACAACATGGCCCTGATGTCTCCCGCGACCGCGCCCGAAGACGTCGACTACCACAGCAAAGTCTTCCGCGAAGCCATCCGCGAATTGATGGGCTAAGTTGATGTGGAAGCAAACGAAGCGGAGCGAGTCGCCCGCATAACTGCGGCTACCCTTCTGATACTCTTTCCCTTTCGCATGACACTCGAGCAAACCCGACTGAGCTCCATGTTGGCTCTCTGCCTGATCATGGCCGCGTGCGCTCAAACTGGACCTCCTTTGCCGCCATCGCTCGAACTGCCGAAACCACCCGGAGATTTGCGCGCTACCCGGAAAGGCAGTCACGTCACCCTCAGTTGGACCGAACCAACACTCACGACCGATCGCCAGAGCGTCCGCTTCCTCGGCCCAACTTTAGTCTGCCGCGATCTCGCTCCCGAAATGACCGCCTGCGGACTTCCCGCCGCTAAGTTATCTGCTCCCCCCAGCGCTCTCCCAGCTCAGGGCCGGAAGAAGCCTGCCCAGAAGAAGTCAGCCGCGCAGCGCCAAGCGCCCGAAATCTATACCGACACTCTCTCCGCCGCGATGCTGCAGCCCGATCCAGCCGCCGACATCACCTACGCGGTTGAAGTCTTGAACCGCAACGCGCGCGGCGCAGGACTGTCGAATCGCGTCCATGTTCCCGCCATCCTCACCTTGCCTGCGCCGAACGACCTCGCAGCCAAACTCACCGCCGATGGAGTCATCCTGTCGTGGACGAGCGCCGCCGCACCGCCCAATTCCGCGGACACCGCGAACGCAGTGCAATATCGTTACCGCATTTATCGCCGCGATCAGACTTCGGGGAAATACGCGATTGCGGGCGAAATTCCCGTCCCGGCGAGCGCACCGCAAGCCACCCAGTTCACCGACTCGACCTTCGAATGGGAGAAGACCTATCTCTACCGCGTGACCCCTGTAAGCCAGTTGCGGCGCCTCGACAGCGAAGTGCAGGTGGAAGGCGACGACAGCGCGCCCGTGCAAGTCGTCGCACACGACATCTTCCCACCCTCGGTTCCCAACGGGCTGCAAGCGGCCTACTCCGGCGAAGGCCAGAAACCATTCATCGACCTCGTCTGGGCGCCCGTCACCAATGCCGATCTTGCGGGCTACAACGTCTATCGCAGCGATGCGAATCGCGCTTACGAGAAATTGAATAAAGACCTGGTGAAATCGCCGTCCTATCGCGACAGCGCTATCGTACCGGGCAAAACCTACACCTATACTGTCTCGGCGGTTGACGTCCGCGGCAATGAGAGCCAACGAAGCGATACCGCGAGCGAGCCTGTTCCGTAACTGCCAGAGGTTTCGAGTACTTTCCGTCCCTCGCACTTTCGAAATTGTGTTTAGATATTCTTCAGATGAAATACTGTCGCTTCAATCTCAACGGCTCCGCTCATTACGGACTGGTCGAATCCGTCGCAGGTCACGACGAAATCACCCGATTGCTTCTACAGTCTCCGCAAAGTAGCGAGGGAGACGTCGAAGGCCTGCCCAGCCGCCACATGGACCGCATCCACATCGCAGAGGCCTCGCTGCTGCCGCCCGTCGAGCCTTCCAAGATCGTCTGCGTAGGACGAAACTACCGCGAACATGCCGCCGAACTCGGACACGACGTTCCGCAAGAACCGCTGATCTTTTTCAAACCGCCCTCTTCCCTGCTTTCGCCCGGCGAAACCATCCGTCGTCCAAAAGTTTCTGAGCGTACCGATTACGAGGGCGAACTCGGGGTCGTGATCGCCAAACGCTGCCACAAACTCACGGACAGCGATGAAGTTCGCCCCTACATTCTTGGCTACACCTGCGTAGATGATTTCACCGCGCGTGATCTGCAGAACAAAGACGGCCAGTGGACGCGCGCCAAAGGTTTTGACACATTCTGTCCAGTCGGCCCAGTTGTCGCCGACGGGCTCGATCCGTGGGCTGGCATCCAGGTCGAAACGCGAGTGAATGACGAAGTTCGCCAGTCCGGAAACACGCGCGATTTTATCTTCGCGTTGGATGTCATCATCCGCTACATCTCGCAGGTCATGACGCTGCAACCCGGCGATCTGATTGCCACCGGCACTCCAAAAGGCGTCGGCGCGGTAGTTGCAGGAGATGTCGTTGAAGTTTCCATCGCAGGCATCGGGCAGTTGCGCAATCCGGTAGCCGATGAGTCCTGACCCCACTCGATCGGTGAAGTTGTGGAGGCGGACGACTCGATCGAAATAGCGAACTACGGCCCAGTTCGCCCCTACACTTGCGATTCTCGCCGCACCGCCCGCTCCATCAAATCTGCGGCTGTGAGCAACGTTTTCAATTCCGATTCTCCCAAGCCGCTGAGCGTTTCCGCCAGAAGCTGAATCCTCCGCAGCCGCGCCTTTTGCAGCAAGTTCCGGCCCTTGGGCGTAGCCGTCACCCGAATCCGCCGCGCGTCTTTTACTTCAGTTTCAATCTTCACTAATCCGGCGCGCTTCAAACCGGCGACTATCCGGCTCATGGTCGGAGCTTTCACCTGCTCCGCGGCCGCCAGTTGCCCCAATGCCATCGGGCCAGCGAACACGAGAACCGACAACGCCGACAACCGCGCAGGACCTTGGAGGGCCAGCCCATCCTGCTGGCGAGCGTGCCGCAGCAGATGAATGGCAGCCGAATGCAGACGGTCCGCAACCTGCACGCGCAATGTCTCTTTTGAACGACGCATAGCGCACAGCTTAGCATGGCTAACAGTTAGCATCACTCAACATTATTCTTGACAACCCACATTAACGCCTTATACTTCGTTAGCGTTGCTAAGCAATCGGAGAGAAAAATATCATGGAATCCACGCCGAGCGCCACGGAACTGTTGCAGTCGGGTGACCTCGACGGACTTCGCCAGCTTCTCGAGCAAGACTCCGCAGCCGCCGAATCCCGCGATGCCGCCGGCGTCAGCCTGCTGATGCATGCTCTCTACCGCGGGCAACGCGAACTGGCCGAACTGATTGCGAGTAAGAAGAAGGCTCTCGACCAGTTCGAAGCGGCCTCGCTTGGCCGTCTGGACGATCTCAAGAAAAGTATCGACGAGGAAATCCGACGCGATTTGGCCGCCATCGATGCCCGATCGAAAGACGGCTTCACCGCGCTCCACTTCGCGAGCTATTTCGGCCAACCCGCAGCCGCACGTATGCTGATCGAAAATGGCGCCGCTGTCGACGCCGTGGCCGCAAATCCAACGCGGGTCATGCCGCTCCATTCTGCTGCCTCCGCGCGGAACCTGGAAGCAGTGCGTCTTCTGCTCGAACACGGCGCACCGGTCAACGCCCGCCAGCAATCGGGATGGGCTGCCATCCACGCTGCCGCCCAGAATGGCGACCGCCCCATGGTCGAACTCTTACTGAAGAATGGAGCCGATCCCAAAATCGCCAACGCCGATGCAAAGACCCCTGCCGATGTGGCGCGAGACAAAGGCCACCACGAAATTGCGGCCCTCTTGGAGGCCTAACTGCCTGGATCGGGCGGTTTGTTTCAGTCAGGGTCATAGCCGCGGCGAGCCTCCCAGCCAACTTAATGATTACATTAGGCTTGAACGACTGCCGTTACCCACGACACGGTTCCAGAACCTTGCTATCAAAACTGCGCATCAAACCGTCTATAATGTTATGAAAGTCCCCTCAGGACGCCGTATCCAGAACCCGATCCAACAGAATCAGGACTAACGAGAAAAAAGAATCTATGTCGACGAAGTTGAAGGTCACCGTGATTGGCTGTTCGCTGGCCATTTTGCTGTTCACGATTGCGGGCGGTTTTGTAAACGTGCGCGCCTCTTCGAACGATGGCGCCTATCGCCAGCTATCCGTGTACAGCGAGGTCCTGTCCCGCATCCGTTTGGAATACGTCGAGGAACCGAATATTCCCGGCGTCACCGATGGCGCGCTGCACGGTCTGCTGGAATCGCTCGACGCTAATTCGAGTTACCTGTCGCCGGAAGAATACAAGCGATATAAGACGACGAAGAATGGCGGCAAAGCGAATATCGGCGCCGACGTCTCGAAGCGCTTTGGATACGCGGCCGTGGTTGCGGTGATTCCGGGTGGACCGGCGGACAAGGCTGGTATCGAGAATACCGACATCATCGAGTCGATCGAGAACAAGAGCACCCACGACATGTCGCTGGCCGAGATTCGCAGCCTTTTGTCGGGAGATGTCGGATCGACGATTACCGTGGCGGTGGTCCGCCCGCGGAGGGCTGAACCGCAGAAGATTGTTATCACGCGAGACTTAGTTACGATTCCGCCGGCCACCGACAAAGAGTTAGCGGACAATGTGGGATACATCAAGGTCGACTCATTCCCGCAGGGCGAATCGCAGGAGATTGCCAGCAAGATTCGCGACGTACAAAAAGATGGCGCGAAGAAAATCGTGCTCGACTTGCGAAACTGTGCCGGAGGCGAAGAATCTGAAGGCATCGCCGCCGCCAACCTTTTCCTGGACCATGGGACGATTACCTACTTACAAGGACAGAAGTATCCGCGCCAGGCTTTTAATGCTGACGCTGCCAAAGAAATCACCAAGCTGCCTGTAGCTGTTCTGGTGAACCGGAGCACGGCTGGCCCTGCGGAAATCGTCGCGGCGGCGATTCTGGAAAACGCCCGCGGCGACGTAGTCGGAGATAAAACCTTTGGCGACGGATCGGTGCAGAAGCTGATCGAGATGCCCGACAACGCCGCGCTGATTCTTTCGGTTGCCAAGTACTACTCGCCGAGTGGAAAGGCTATTCAGGACGCATCGGTTACGCCCAACGTGATGGTCGCTGACTCGACGGTCGAAGACGATGCGGGATTGCCCGATGAAGATGAGCCCGCTGCCACGTCCGGCGCAAAGCCTGTCGAAAAGAAAGATGAGAAGCCAAAGAATCAGCCCGACGATCAACTCAACAAGGCGTTGGAGACGTTGAAGAATAGAGAATCGAAGAGCTAAGAGCCTTATGCTTCAATTTCGAAATCGCTCGCCTCGGCGAGCGGTTTTTTTTGTGCGTTAGATTTCTGGCACACCTCGTAACTCTGGTCACATTCTGATTTCGCTCGACGCCTTCTGCGATACCATCGAAGCAGTACCATTCGACGTTTGTAGTGCACGCTCCGATGGGATCCTTCTACCAAAACTTACCGACGATCAAGATTGGCGATCGGAAGCTGTTTGGGCGTCTCTTGTTCGGAATGCTCGTTCTGCTCTCCGCAGCGGTGGGCGCGGCGGGAGGGCTGCTTCTTGTCTACTCCACCGATTTGCCCCAAGTCGAGGAACTCGAACACTACCGTCCCAGTTCGGTGACGGAGCTCTATGACGTCCAGGGACGCGTTATTGGTACTTTCGCCCTGCAGCGTCGCGTGATTGCCACGTATGACGATTATCCCGAGGTACTGCGCAACGCGTTGGTCTCGATTGAAGATAAGGATTTCTACCGGCACTCTGGGATCAATCTCTGGCGCATCATAGGCGCCGCTTACCGCGACATCGAATCGGGAGGCAAGGTGCAGGGAGCATCCACCCTCACCATGCAACTGGCAAAGAATTTATTTCTTTCGCCCGACCGTTCTTTTTACCGCAAGGTGCAAGAAGCTCTCCTGGCTATCCAGATCGAGCGCCGCTTCACGAAACCACAGATCTTCACGCTCTATGCGAATCAGATATTCCTGGGCCACGGCGCCTATGGGTATGAGTCTGCCTCGGAATACTATTTCAGTAAGCCCGCCAAGAAACTGAAGCTTGAAGAAGCCGCGCTGCTCGCCGGACTTCCGAAGGCACCGCAATATTATTCGCCTATCACGCATCCCGACCGTGCTCTCAAGCGCCGCAACCTCGTTCTCAACGCGATGCTGGAGGATGGCAAAATCACGGCAGCACAGGCTGCGGATGCGAAGAGTAAGCCGATTGTGCTCGACTTGCAAAAAGATCCCAATTCGCTAGCGCCCCACTACGTAGAAGAGATTCGGCGTTACCTGGAAGCAAAGTACGGCAGCGACCAGGTCCATGAAAGCGGGCTGCGTGTCTACACTTCGCTCGATATGGATCTGCAGAAATCCGCGCGCCAAGCTCTGCTTGATGGTCTCGCGGCCTACGAGCGGCGGCACGGATGGCACGGGAAGCTCGTCAACGTAATTTCCCAGGGTGAGAGCCTCGACAAATATGTGGATCCTGACTGGGACGAAGAGCCAGAAATCAACGGATACACGCATGCCCTCGTAACCGCGGTCTCAGCCAGCGCCGCGGAAATTCGCTTCGGCCGCTACACGGCGCTGTTGTCGCCTGCCGACATCAGTTGGGCAAAGCTCAAAGGTAAACCGTCTGACATTCTGCGTGCCGGCGACATTATTTATGTGAAGGTGCTTGCGCTCGACGCGGATGGAAAGGCGCGGGTGAGTCTCGAGCAAGATTCGGGCGCGGAAGGCGCGCTGGTTGCCATCGACAATGCCACCGGAGAAATCAAGGCGATGGTTGGCGGCCGCGATTTCAATCTCTCGAAGTTTAATCGCGCCACACAAGCTTTGCGCCAGGTGGGATCATCCTTCAAGCCCTACGTCTACACCGCCGTCATTGATCAAGGCGGCAGCCCGGACGACACCATTCTCGACGCGCCCGTCACCTTTCAAACCGCCTCCGGCCCGTACTCGCCTCATAACTACGATAATAAGTTTGAAGGTACCGTGACGCTGCGTCGAGCCCTGGCGCAATCCAGAAACATTCCGGCGCTTAAACTTGCCGACCGCATCGGAATTAAAACGGTGATCGACTACGCGCACCGCTTTGGCATAACGGCCAACATTCCCGCCTACCTGCCAGTGGCTCTGGGTTCGGCTGAAATTACGCCCCTGGAACAGACTTCAGCCTTCAGTGTTTTTCCCAACGACGGGGTGCGGGTTGCCCCGCGCTACATCACACGTGTTACGGATTACGATGGCCGGATTCTGGAAGAAGATTTCTCTGACATCAAAGATGTCGTGAGTTCTCGCACGGCGCGTATTATGACGTCGATGCTGCGCGAGGTCGTGCTTCACGGAACCGGTGTCAGCAGCCGCGAAAATGCCCTACCCGCTCGCGGGAAAAACCGGAACGACGAACGATTTCACGGACGCATGGTTCGTCGGTTTTTCTCCCTCGCTGACTTGTGGAGTTTGGATCGGCTTCGACGAAAAGAGATCTCTCGGGGACAAGGAGACGGGAGCCCATGCGGCTCTTCCGATTTGGATGCAGTTCATGAACATCGCCTTGGCCGGCAAGGATCCGGGGGAATTCGAGCCGCCACCATCTGAAGGCACGGCGGTCGCGCATAAGGTCGATACTCCGGACGTCGCGCCCGGTGACGGAGAACTGCATTAGAGTTCGGGCGGGCTACCCGGTCCGGAGCTTTTAGCTGTGGGTTCCCGGCAAAATCTTTCGTGGCAGCCGGCCAATTCGGACGATTCGATAAAGGGGAAAAAACGATTCGGGAAGTTGGACCGCCGCAACATCTCCTGTGCCAGGCGTCCAGACCAGACGCCACAGGTAGCGCAAACGGTCGGAGCGCCTTTCGCGCAGCTTCAGAATCAAACGAAAATATTCCGTAGATTCGAAATTATAGGTATCGCCATGCCGGATACGTCCGGCAAATTCCGCGCCAATTGCGGCGACCCGGGCGTCGCCCTGAATTATTTCTTCCGCGGCTGCGGGAAGTTTCGAGCGAAGCAAATTTTTGGCCAACCAGAAACTCGCGCCGAGGATGCGAGCAATACCCAGCGCCTCGGCTCGTGTACCAACTGCCGACCAGTCGACAGTTTCCAGCGCCGCAGCTTCGGCGATGTCGGAAAGCCAGATCAGTCTCGTCCAGAGATGTTTGGCGGCGTGCAGGCAAATAACGATCACACAGTCTTCAGGAGACAGACAGGCGACCTCGCTGCCGCCGATGCTGATGCTTCCGGCGCGCGTCGCCAAATCCTCGACCCGCAAATCGATTCCGTAGAAATGCGGCAGCAAGGCCCACTGCAGTTCAACGAGGTGCTTGCCGGCGGCGCCATCAAAAGAACGCTCGTATCCGGCCCAGAGCCACAAACGCTCGATCGCCGCAGATTGTTCCGACGTTGGACGATATCCAAGTTCAGCAAGTGTCTGCTTCGCGCGCTCGAAATTGTCGGGAGTAATCAGGAAATCGAGATCTGAATAACTGCGCAGCGCCAGATCTCCATAAACCGCTTGCGCCAATACCGGACCCTTAAATGGGATTGCCCGGAGATTCCTGGTCTCGAAATGCCGCGTTATCCGAGACAACTCTGCGCTGAACCACAGACTGCGTTGCAAATTCTGCTGGTAGGCAGATCGCAAGGAATGCTGAATTTCCACGGGGAGACCGCGTCCATGTTCAATCAGGTTCCGGGCGGCGAGCGGAAGCACTCCGTGGTATTCGGCTAAACGTTGAAATTCAACCCAGTCGACTCCCGAAAAATTCCATTGGCCGATCATCTGGATCCGCTCGGCGGAAATCTTCGTGCCAACCACCGCACAGAGAAGCTCGAATTCGCCTTCGTTCGGCAGCCCAGCGCTCGTGGCAGAACACGGAGGATAGATTTCGGTCATGGAAACAGAATTGGATAAAGAGCCACGGCTGCGGGCCGGAACGAATCGGAACGCGAATCGCCTCTATAATACAGAGTCTTCGGCGCGCATCCGAAGGTTTGTTTGCGCTTCGTTCTCTACTTCATGAGCCGGCTCGCCTTCCAATCCGTTCGCAAGGTCTTTCGTCATCGCCCGGCCTTGTTCAATTGGTTCGGACAGGAGCGAAGCGGGGAAACCATAGCACTAAGAGACGTTTCATTTTCTGTCGAGCGCGCGGAAGTGCTGGTGTTGCTGGGTCCTAACGGTAGTGGGAAGACGACAGCCCTTAAACTGATCTCGACGATCCTGCTGCCCGATGCAGGATTGGTGCAGGTGGGCGGGTTTGACGCGCGGCGCAATGCCGCGAATGTTCGCCGTCAGGTTGGAATCGCGGTGGCCACGGAACGCTCATTCTTTCCGCGTCTTTCCGCGCGCGAGAACCTCGAGTTCTTTGCCACACTTGACGAAGTTCCGCGCCGCGAGCGCTCGCAGCGAATTACTCAGGTGCTCCACGAAACTGGCCTTGACGAAGGAGCAGATACGCTGGTCATGAAATTCTCCAGTGGCATGTATCAGCGGCTCGGGATCGCGCGCGCGCTGGTCAAGCGTCCGAAAGTGCTGCTCCTGGACGAACCAACGCGCAGTTTGGATGCCGCCACGACAGCCCACTTTTGGATGACGATTCGGAGCCTGGCACGCCAGGATACGATTGTGTTGCTCGCCACCCACAACTTCGCGGAGGCCGCTGTCGTCGCCGATCGTGTCCTGCTGCTGCATTTCGGAGAATTGCTGGCTGACCGCCCGATTCAACCGGGAGAAAATGCAGAGGCCCTACGCGCCTTCTATTTCCGAATAACCGGCGAGATCGATGAAAAGGATCTGTAACTGGTGGCTGGTAATTTCTAATTCAGAAGGCTCTCGGGAAAGGGTAGTTACAGCTGATCAAGATTAATGATCAGGAACCACAAATTTTGTTTTCTCATGTCTTCGACTCTCGACAAACTGTACGCAATTTTCCGGCGTGACCTGCTCACCTCCATTCGTCACCGCAGCGGGTTCATCGTAACGATGGTCGGAGTATTGACGGAACTCGCGGCTTTTTATTTTCTATCCCGCGCCATTGGTCCGGGATTTCGACCCGAGGGCGTCGCCTACTTTCCATTTCTACTGGTCGGCACAGGGGTTTACACCTTTTTCGTGATGAGCGCGCAGTCTTTCGTGAATGCGGTTCAAGAGGCACAACAAACCGGCACGCTGGAAGTACTGATGACAACAGCGACGGCTCCAACCGAACTGCTGATACTCAGCTCGGCTTCAGCCTTTGCCGGAAATCTGATCAATCTGCTGGTCTATCTTTTTGCGGGAGTGGCTGTTTTCCGCGCCGGTATTCACGCAAACTTTTATTCTTCCATAGCGGTGATGTTCTGTTCCCTGGCGATCGCTCTGGCCTTGGGAATCGCAGCCGCGACGTTGCAGATTGCGTTTCAGCGGGGAGCAGCGCTTCTGTGGTTGCTCAGTTCAGGGGTTTGGTTTCTAAGCGGAACCATGTTTCCGGTGGAGAGTTTGCCTCGTCCGCTCGAACTGCTGGCGCGTGCCATCCCATTGACCTACGCAATTGACGGTATGCGCCGCGCGCTCTTGAATGGGCAGAGCTTAGCTGCGATCGCACCGACCTTACTAACTTTAGCGATATTTGCCGCGATTTTGCTCCCACTCGCCATGGCCTGCCTGTCGCTCAGTTTGCGGCGCGCTCGGCAAAATGGAACCCTATCATTCTATTGAGGATGCTGATGCTCCTTTTCTGGATTGCGAACACGTGAGAGTGGCACACAGCAAATCTGTGTAGTACACTTCCCTTACTCTTATCAAAACTGGGGGAGAAGTCAGCGCGGTTTATGAAACTGACTCGACCAACTATGGACGACCAGCGAACGTCTCGCGAGAATCCGCAGAAGTTGCGTTCCGCGGGAAACGCAAAGAAGCCTTACCAGAAGCCGGCATTCCGCCACGAGCGGGTCTTCGAAACGCTCGCTCTCGCTTGCGGCAAAATCGGGGCTACCATTCCTAGTTGTCAGTTCTCGCGCAAAACTTCCTGATGCCTGAAACGACCGCCAGTTCGCCGCGCGCGAGTTGGAATGCTGAACGCTCGTCTTTGGTAGCGGATGCTCTGCGTGGAATCGGTCGTGAGGGACTAGCGCAGTCCCGGAACATCCGGATGCGCGTCTTCGGAGAAAGTATGCTCCCCGCCCTTTGGCCGGGCGACATCGTCGAAATTGCGCCCTGCGCAGCCCAATACGCCCGGAAAGGCGAAATCGTGCTCGCAACTCGCGATGGCCGATTTTTCTTGCATCGTCTTAAGACGCCTTGCGAAACGGATAGCTTCGTACTCCGCGGCGATTCGATGCCAAGCGTCGACCCTTTGTTCCCATCGGAAGCGCTGCTTGGTCGGCTTGTGTGTCGCACCGAATCGAGTTGGGGTACTTCGTATTCAGCGTTCGCTCTGCACCCTGGTTGGTCCGCGAGGGTCTCGCGCGCTCTCGGATTTCTGCTTTGCCATATCGGGCTCGCCAGGCGCATCGCGTTGAGGATCCATGGCCGCGTGGCGTCGACATCTAATTTTTGCTGTTCCAAGAATGGGGCCGAACCGGAAGCTTTGTGATGGCGGCAACTCAAAAGGTCGCGTGTGTCGAAATTGGAGGAATCCCGATAGCCCTGTCCACCGGGGACGAGGGTTTCCTGCATCTCTTGCATCAGCGCTACGACGGTTTCCTCAGCGCTGCTCAACCCGAGTTCGAACTGGAATTTGACGTCACTGCCAGGCAGACTGTTTCGGACGATGACGTTCGCGTACATCGCGACGGCCAAGAATGGCTCTTGCAGCGCGGCGACTTCCATGCGCGTTGGGATCCACGCACTGGACGGGGTACAGTCCTCCAGAACTCCAATCCTTACTCTCTTGATTCCGTGCTCCGTATTTTGCACAGCCTGATCCTGGCGCAACGTGGGGGATTTTTGCTGCATGCGGCCAGCGCCATTTGCGAGGGCCAGTCCTTCCTCTTCTCTGGAGTCTCCGGTGCGGGGAAAACGACGATGACGCGGCTCGCCCCCGCCGACGTTACTCTTCTCACCGACGAGATCTCGTATCTACGACCTCGCGCCGACGGCTACGCAGCCTTCGGCACGCCTTTCGCCGGAGAGCTAGCACGACCTGGAAAGAACTGTGCGGCTCCTGTGGGCGCGCTCTTTTTTCTTGAACAGGGCCCTGAGAACCGGATTGACGAGCTATCTCAGGCAGAAGGTGTTCGCCGCTTAATGCGCAATATTCTGTTCTTCGCCGAAGATCGAGCACTGGTGGAAAAGCTGCTTGCGACCGCATGCGACTTCGTAGCGAAAGTCCCCATTCGTCGCCTGACGTTCTATCCAGACGCTCGAGTCTGGGACGATGTTCGAAATTTCGCACGTGATTTCGACTGCGAACTCCCGGGAGTGGCGGCAAATGCCTGAGGGTAGCATTTACATAACGCGCAGTTCCGCGATCGCAGCCCGCGCTTTGGCTGGAGAAATGATGGTCATGAACTCCGCCAACTCGACATTCTTCACCTTGAACGAGGTTGCGACTGCCATTTTTCAGGCCGCCGACGGACGCACACCTCTTCGGGAGATTGTCCGCGATACCATTTGCGAACAGTTTGACGTTGATCCCGAGCAGGCTCTAAGCGATGCCGAACATTTCGTGGCCGAGCTCTCAAGCCATGGAATTCTCCTGGTTTCCAGCGAACCACTTCCCGCAGAGGCTTCCCGATGAGCTTGATGAGCGAGGTAGGCCAAAAGGCGTTTGACCTGGGTGTGCCGATTGCCGTGCACATGGATGTGACCTATCGCTGTAACGAACGTTGCATCCATTGCTATCTGGATCACGACGATCATGGCGAAATGACTACCGCCGAAATTACAGGCGTGCTCGATCAACTCGCGGACGCCGGTGTTTTCTTTATTACTTTTAGCGGCGGCGAAGTCTTCTTGCGCCGCGATTTCTTTGAGATTCTCGAATATGCCCGTCGCCTCATGTTCAACGTCAAGATCAAGACCAATGCGGTCATGATCCGCGAAAAAGAAGCGCGACGAATCCGTGAATTGGGCGTGGATACGATCCAGATCAGTGTCTACTCGCATCGCGCTGAAGTGCATGATGCCATTACCAAACTACCGCACTCGCTCGAACGCACCATCGACGCCATCCGTTTTCTGCGCGACCAGGGTTTGCGAGTCACAATCGCAAACGTGTTGATGACCGCAAATTCTTTCGACCACCTCGGCGTGCAGCAACTGGCCGCCGAACTCGGCGTGCACTACACGCTCGACCCCACCATCACACCGATGATGGACGGCGATACCTCTGTGCTCTCGCTGCGCATTCCGGGAGAAGAACTACCCGAGGTCTTCAACAATCCGGCGTTGGTTGGAAATCAGGAGGACTTCTGTGCTCCGCCGAAGCCACCATCCGAAGAGGACCTGGAAGGGTATTCGTGCAGCGCCGGCCATTCTTTCTGCTACATCTCGCCGTACGGCGACGTCTTTCCCTGCGTGCAGTTTCCATTGCCGACCGGGAACATCCGGCAGCAGAAGTTCCTGGAAATCTGGAATCACTCGCCGGAGATGAATGAGGTTCGATCGATCCAGGCAAAGCACCTCACCACATGCTCATCGTGTTCGCACGTGAGTAGTTGCTCGCGCTGTCCTGGCTTGGCTTACGTTGAGGGAAATATGCGTGGCCCATCCACCGCGGACTGCGAAAAATCTTTCTATCGCACCGGGGTACCGACAGCGAACATGCTGCAGCAGGGATTGTCGAAACCGGGCTCAGCAACGAGTAAGACTGCATCGTTGATCCAGATCCGCCCGATCGCTGTTTCGGCTAGAGTGAGTTGCTGAGACACGAAAGGCGGAATGGCCTGAGACAAGATCGCTCCCATCGGCTGCCTGTGCGCAATCTTGCCTAGAGTTTGCTGGCCGCAGCTGCATTGTGGCTGCGTTTCAGATCCACAATCGCTTCCGCGCTCGCCAATTGTTCCAGGATGCGCTGCAATGACGCTCGAACATCATGGGTGGCTTCGTGAAATTTCAACGCAGCTCCTGTGCCCATGTCCATGCGCACGACCTCGCTCTTAATGGAAACGTTGGTATGTTCGTGCGAGAATGCGAGATCCAACTCCGATCCCGGCAAGAGCAGACCCCCTGTCTCGACGTAACACCCGCCCAGGCTGAGGTTGGTGACGATGCCGAGCATCGCTCCCTTTACGGTTGCGCCAGAAATCTCCGTGGTCAGGCGCCCGCGTACCCGCGGGTAGAGGCGCCGGTTTTTTTGAACCGCCTGGCTCTGTTTCTGTAGGTACATACGCTTGTCAGCCTCGGATAAGATCTTTTCGGCATCCATGCCATCTTCCGGATACACAGCCTTGCCAACGCTGAGCGACAGAATGTCCTCGTTGCAGATGTCCTTACCGGCTTGTTTCGCCAGTTCACGCATTTGTTCGGCCTTGCGTGCCGTGGCCTCGCCTGTCAGGCCAGGCGCGATGACCACAAACTCGTCGCCGCCCATGCGCGCGACGTAGTCGTACTCGCGGCTGGTTTCTTTCAGCGTGTGCGCGAAGAGACGCAGAACCCGATTCCCTTCTAAGTGGCCGAAGCGATCGTTGATCTGCTTGAAGCCGTCCAAGTCCGCTACCATTACCGTCAAGGTCTTATTGTCGCGCTTGCAACGGGCCAACTCCCGGTCAAGCTGTAAGAACAGCGAGCGGGCATTCGGAAGGCCCGTAAGGTAGTCGGTGACGGCAGAACTCTCCGCCTGCTCATATTTCATCGCGTTCTCGATCGCCAGCGCCATCTTGGAACTGACCGCCAGAAGAATACGCAGGTGGTCGGATGTGAAGAAGTCCTTTTCCGCGTGATAGAGGGCAACCACCCCAACCACGCCTTGCAGCCCTTCCAGCGGAACCGCCAACGCCGAGTTCAACGTGCTGTACTTCGAAGCGTCGTTGAGATACCCAGGTTCAACCGAAGGATTGCCGTTGAGAATCGGCTTGAGGTTTTGCGCCACCCATCCTGAGAGTCCTTGGCCGATCGGAATGCGTAGCGAGGCAAAGAGCCTGAAGTTATCGCCGTTCACGTACTCCGGAACCAACTCTTCTCCGTGCCGGACGTAAATCGCGATCGCATCGTAAGGCATTGCTCGCCGCAACTTCACGGCGAACACCGACAACGTTTCTCCTAAGCTCAGCGAAGCTCCCAAATCCTGGCTAAGCTCAAAGAGTGTCTGTGCTTCTTGCCGGGCGGCGGCAATCGAGCTCAGGAAACTCCGCTCTTGCACTTGCGGCTTCCCCTGTGCCTGAAATCCCGCTGCCGGCTTGATCGTCGGCTCCATTTTCGGATCCTGGTCTTTTACCTCGGTCGACAACTTCTGCTTTCCCATGCTGTCGGTGCGCTGATGGACCAGTTGCTCGAGCTCGATATATTTTCTCTCCAGTACTTTGACCACCTGGGGATCGAACGATTTTCCCGACTCATCCGACAGCCGAGCCATCGCTTCATTCAGAGGCAGTGCGCGGCGATATTGCCGGTCGGAAGCCAGCGCGTCCAGAAAATCCACTGCGGCTAGAATGCGAGCGCCAATTGGAATCTGCGCGCCCTTCAATCCCATGGGATACCCCGTGCCATCGAACTTTTCGTGATGGGCCCGGACAATTGGGACGACCGGATAAGGAAAGCGCACACGTTCCAGAATTTCCGCCCCGACGAGAGGATGGATTTTCATTTTCTCGAATTCTTCCGGAGTCAGCCGACCCGGTTTCGAGATGATGTGCTCGGGAATCGCCAGTTTGCCGATGTCGTGCAGCAAGGCCGCAGCCTGCAGAGCGGCCATTCCTTCGGCGTCAACCTTAAGCTCCTTCGCAACCTCGACCGCATAAACACGAACTCTCTGCAGATGGTCATGGGTCGTCTGGTCCTTGGCTTCAATGGCCAGCGCCAACGCCTCGATGGTGCGCATGTGCAGGTCCGCCATCTCTTCCACGTGGCGCTTTTCGTCTTCGAGCTTGCCGAGGTAGAGCCGGTACGACCGGTAGATGAGATAGACGACCGGCAGCGTCAGTAATGACGTTTGCCAGTCTGTGAAGCCGTGCAGCCAGCTCATCATCCCAGCGACGCCCGCGCCTACCAGGTAATAAGGGAAGCTCCAGAAGTAGCATTCTGCCCAGATCTTTCGCAGCGACCGTCGCTCTGTAAGAGAAATAACCGCGGCGACCGGCATCGTATTCGCTACGAAATAAACACAAGCCGCAAGAAACAACAACGTTGACGGATTATTCACCGCCCGATGGGCCAGAGCGTACCGGTATGAGGCGAAAGTTACGGCAATGGCGAGTGCAGTCGAACAGACATTGAACGCGACCTGGATCGGAATCGGCCGATCTTTATCGAAGCATTGCACTACCACCGCTGCACAGCCGAGCGCCATGGCTTCCGAAAGGCTCAACTCGAGGACGCCCAACAGCAGAAAAAGGAAGTTGACCGACATCGTCCCGGTAATGCCGGGAAGATTCACTTTGAGGCGCGAGGCCGCCAATGCGATGAGCAGATAACAGAAAAATTTGAGCGGATTCTCGCTCCTGCCGTGCAGGACCGAGTAGGTCAGCACCGCCGTCCCGCAAATCACCACCACCGCGATGAAAAATCGCGGCGCGATGCTCATGTCCCTCCAGGATTGAGGGCGAGTTTTCATTTTCCGACAAACTCCTCCCCGGCAAGCCCAGGGCACACTCTCCCCGCGTAAAAACACGGGAACACTCATTGATAACAGGCGGGGATTGGGCATGAAAGCGTTCGCCCCTTTATGGGCAAACTTCCGTAACAAAAATGGGTGACTTTCTGCCGGTTCTGAACCTCGAGAACCGTCGAAGAATGTCTCATAACTCATAGATATCTAAGCGATAATCTTTCTTTCTTGGAATCGTGAACTTGTTCGTGCTTTGGGTCGTATATCCTACTGATCACTGGACCCCAATTTGACGCCCTCTAACCCGCAGGCCTAACATCAATGACTCTCTTCCAGGAGTGATCCCCCGAATGATCGGCCAAACTGTCTCGCACTATCGCGTCCTCTCCCAGTTGGGTGGAGGAGGCATGGGCGTCGTGTACGAAGCCGAAGACGTCAATTTGGGTCGCCACGTCGCGCTCAAATTTCTGCCGCCCGAGACTGAGAAGGATCCCCTTGCCCTCGACCGCTTCCAACGGGAGGCGCGCGCGGCATCGGCCCTGAACCACCCCAATATCTGCACCATTTACGAGGTCGGCGAGGAGAGTGGACGTCACTTTATCGCCATGGAGTTGCTGGAAGGGGAGACGCTGAAAAGCCGTATCCACAAGCAGGGTCACGATCAGCCCATGGAGTTGGAGGAACTGCTCGACTTGGGCGCGCAAATCGCCGATGCGCTCGACGCCGCCCACGCCAAGGGCATCGTTCACCGCGATATCAAGCCCGCTAATATTTTTGTCACCAGCCGCAATCAAGCCAAGGTGCTTGATTTTGGTTTGGCCAAGCGGACCGCTAAGACGTCTCCGCTCTCCGCCGAAACACTGGGTTCGGCGCCGACAGTTGATGAGCCTTTTCTGACCAGTCCTGGATCAACCGTCGGGACGGTGGCCTACATGTCACCTGAGCAGGCTCGCGGCAAAGATCTCGATGCTCGAACCGACTTGTTTTCCTTCGGAGCCGTTCTCTATGAAATGGCCACCGGCGCTATCCCGTTTCGCGGCGATACATCGGCTGTTATTTTCGACGCAATTCTGAATCGGCCACCCGTAGCCCCCCTCCGCTTGAACCCCGACCTGCCGCCGCAATTCGAGGTCATTCTGAACAAGTTGCTCGAAAAAGACCGGGATTTGCGCTACCAGAGCGCCGCCGACGTCCGCTCAGACTTGAAACGTCTGAGGCGCGACTCGGAATCAGGCGCGATTCTCGCCGCCACGTCTTCCAGTTCTTCCCTGCGCATTCCGCCGATCTCCGGACATCCGAAGAGCAATCGCAAGCTGCCTCTATGGCTAATTCCCGCTCTCGTCATGGCGATGGTCGCCGCGAGCGCGAGTTTCTTTCTCCTTAAGCGCGGACACGCCCTCACCGAAAAAGACTCGATCCTCATCGCTGATTTCGTGAATACCACCGCCGATCCGGTCTTCGACGATACCCTGAAAAAAGGTCTCGCGTTCGACTTGGGGCAGTCTCCGTATTTGAACGTCTATCCCGAACAGAAAATCCGCCAAACATTACAGTTCATGGGACGCAGCCCGAGCGACCGCATCACCAGCGACGTTGGGCGTGAAATCTGTCAGCGCGATGGCATCAAAGCCATGCTCAATGGCAGCATCGATAACGTCGGAGGCCAGTACGTCGTCACTCTCGAAGCCACCAACGTCTCCTCGGGCGATTCGCTCGGACGTCAGCAAGCGCAGGCCGATCGCAAGGAAGATGTGCTCAATGCGCTCCACGGAGCAGCGACCAAGCTTCGCAGTCAACTCGGCGAGTCTTTGTCGATGGTGCAGAAGTACGATATGTCGCTCTCCCAGGCCACCACATCGTCACTCGATGCGCTCAAGGCATTTACCCTTGGCGACACCAAGCACAACATGGGCGACGATTTGAGCGCCATTCCGAACTATCAGCGCGCCATCGAGATTGATCCGAACTTCGCCATGGCCTATGCGCGGCTTGGGACTGCCTACAATAATCTCGATCAAACCGAACTGTCTGAGCAGAATCGCCAGAAGGCCTTCGAACTCCGTGACCGCGCCAGTGAGCGCGAGAAACTTTACATCACCTCCCACTATTACGCCGACAGTGGACAACTGGACAAGGGCATCACCGCTTACGAACTCTATCGCCAAACTTACCCCCGGGATTCGACTGCCTACAACAATCTTGCCGTGATCTATAACCAACTCGGGCAGTACGACAACGCGTTAGAGAACGCGAAGCGCGCCCTTGAACTGGATCCCGACATGTTGAATGCCTATGGCCAAATTGCTGTAGCCTACTGCGGACTCGACCGAATCGAGGAAGCGCGCTCGACCGTGAACGCCGCCCTTCAGCGCAAAGGAAACACCGCTACTTTTCACAGCTTTCTGGCTTCGCTCGACTGGGCCGAAGGCAACCAAGAAGGCATGGAGAAAGAACTCCAAGCCGCGTCCGCGACTCCCGATGGAGCCTTAAATGTTCTAGGCTTTCGCCTTGGATTGGCCACCGTTCGCGGACAATTGACTTTGGCGCGGCAGACGATGCATGAAGCCGAGGAAGCACTGGATCGTCTTCATCTGCAAGGGCGCGCCGGGGTCGAAGCCGGAATGGGCGGCGCCGAAGCGATCCTGGATGAGCAGGCGGAGGCGATTCGCGATACCGAGCAGGCTCTCAAAGTGTCGCGAAGCCTGTCTGTAATGGGCAACGCCGCTACTACTTTCGCGCTTTGCGGAGAGGATCAGAAAGCCTTGGCCTTGGCCGACGAAATTCAGCGCACTCATCCCAACGACACCATGGCCGTGAATGTCACCGTTCCACTCATCCGGGCAGTCGTTGTTTTACGGGCGGCCCACGCGGGCAAGCCCGATCCGGCAAAGGCCCTCGACTACCTCAACACCGCCGCTCTCTACGCACGCTCCAACAGCGGAGTATTTTACGCACGTGGTCTTGCCTATGAGCAGGCTGGCCGTTACCCTGAGGCCCAGCAGGATTTCGAAAAAGTACTTAGTTTTAAATATCGCATGGGACCGGACCTCATGCTGCAGGTCGCTCAGTTGCAATTAGCGCGCCTCTTTCAGAAAGAGGGCGACCTACCCAAAGCACGAATCGCCTATCAAAATTTTCTAGCCGCATGGAAAGATGCTGACGCCGACATCCCGCTCCTCCGCGACGCAAAAGCCGAATACGCCAAACTGCAGTAAACCGAAAGTGGAGAGGCGAGCGGCTCGCCCGCCCCTTCTCCGCTGCTGGTACAAGCGCCCCTAGAAGTGAAATCCTAGTTGCGCCGTCAGCGCCCGCGGAGTCACATAGTGCGTCCCGCTAAACGTCGAGAGGAAGTTGTACAGCGCCGAGGTGTTGGCGATATTGATCGCTGTGAGCGTCAGACTCCACTTGTAATGATCGCCCTTGAACAGGTCGTCATCCCCCACCGACACATCGAACAGGTTGCGCGATGCGATACGCGGCGGATTGTGGTCGTCATTCTCAGAGTTGATTCCAGGCACCTGAATCCGGTTCGACCCGAACTGTGACGCTAAACAGGGAGAAGGCAGCGGCACAGTAGGAGTCGCACGGACGCCGTTACAGCTGAATCCCGCTTCGTACTCCTGATCCGCGCTTAAGGGATTTCCAAAAACATCCTGCAGCAGGACTGCCGGTTGCCCGCCAATCGTCGTAGATTGCGGGCAGTCATTGCTCGGATTCACGCCGTAACAGGGCGCATTTCCAGCCACGAGGCCGCTGTCATACCGCCAGTTGAAACCGAACCATGGCCCTCTCTTCCACGGCTGATACTGCAAGTGCGTCGTCTCGTTGAACTTTTCGTCGTGATCGATACGAAAGGGCAGCCCTGCACCGGTCGCGACCGTCGCTCCCGCGCCACCAATTTGCGGCTGGAAAAATCGCGCGGCCACGCTCGAGAACACCACTTGCGCCGAGAACCCATGCAGATTCGGAACCTTCAAGCTCCCCGCGTATCCCGGAATCTTGGCGTTGTGCCATTCAATCGGAAACGTGATCGGAGTATTCCCCAGCACGCTGAAGTCGTATCCATTGTGGGTGTATTTCGTAATCCACTCACCGGAAAATACCAGGTAGCGTCCAAAGGCCTGCTCCAGCCCCGCATGAAACTCATTGCGGAAACCGGGACTCAGCGGATTGGCATTCGGCGCGGAACACGCCAGCAGGGGATTCAACACGGCGTTACTGCATCCGATACTGGAAAGAATCAGGTTTTCATTAAAGGGAGATTCCAGTGTGCGCGCATACGATACGCGAAGGACTGTGCCCGTCTTCTTGATGTTGTAGGAAATTCCGATTCGCGGCTCGGCCTGGCTAGCAATCGTCAGCCCGTTGTACAGATCTCCGCGGATGCCCAGGTTCAGGGCCCAGTGTCCTTTGGTGATCGAATCCTGAATGTAGAGAGCCAGTTCTTTCACATCGGTATGGCCGTTGAACGTGTAAGGAGTTCCGCCTCGCGTCAAATCGTAAGGAAGTAGCGTCGGGTTGAACAGTGGGTAGAAGGCTGAGCCCGGCGCATTCAAGTTTGCGATCGTATTCGGCGCAAAACCCGCAGTCCCGCACTGCGACGGATCGGTGAGCCCTGGGACCGGCACATTTGGTGTCGCCGCCGAAGAGAGTGTCAGACAAGGCGCGTTGTATGCAGGATCAACAATCCCCAGCGTGTCTTTCTCATCCAGGAATGTCTGCTCGTAGGTCACTCCCGCCTTGATGTTGTGGATGCCCTTAACATACGAAATATCCGAACGCAGACCTGTGTTCATAAGAGTGCGGTTCTGCCCCACTGACTCTCGCTGCAGACTCGGCGGACCTAGATCCGCGAATGGATCGCCGCTGGGGTAGTAGTTGTAATCGTCGCGCCGCACAAACCCTCCTACACTCAATACAGAATTTGTGCTTATTAGATGGGTCCACGACGGCGCAATATTGAAGGTCTCTATTTTGGACTTCTGGTCGGTCGCTCCTTCGGTGATCGCCGTTCCGGGAACAATACCCCCATAGTTTTCCACTCCCGGCAACACGCCGCTCAGTCCGCTCCAGGCGGTTGCATTTTCAGCATCCAGAGAATTCGGTGTTTGGAACCAGCTTCGGCTGTAAGCAAAGTTGAAGTGAACCGAGTCCGCCGGAGAGAGTTGAAAGTCCACTCGATCGAAAACATTCTGTTCGTTGCCCTTGTCGTGGATCACCGCGAATTCCGGAGGATCAAGGAATCGCCCGCTATTCAGCCCGTTCGCGGAAATAAAGTTTCCCCATTTCTTGCCGCCGTAAGCGACATCGGCCTCGATCGTCGAAGTTCCAAACGCCCCGTAAGACGCGGTCACGCTCCCATGCGGGGTGGTTACCCCTTGTCCCGAACGGGTTGTCGCGACAATCACGACGCTGGTCTTTCCTCCATACTCTGCCGGAGGCGCGCCCGAAATCACTTCCATGGACTGAATCGAGTCGAGTGATATCTGGTTGGAAAAAACCTTGCTGTGCTGGTCCGTGTCAGGTTGATCATCCGTGACAATCGAATTTTCCGCGTGATCGCCAAGCCCGTGATAGAGGCCATTCGAATCGGCCGCAATTCCTGGCGTCGACAATGTAACCAGCGAACTCAATGACGACGACGCGCTCTCTAACGGCATTTTGTCAAACAGATCTTTATCGATATCGGAGTGAAAGGTCGGATCGTTCTCCACCAAGTCCCCCGACGCCTCGACTGAAACCGTGGTCGATGAAGCCGACACTTGCAGATTGATCTGAACTGTCGCCGGTACGACCGACCGCACTTGCACATCCTGCGCTGTTGCTGCGAATCCCTGTGCGTTCACCGAAAGGTGATAGGGATTGAAAGGTATGTTCGGAAAACTGAAGTTTCCCTTTGCGTCCGTCGTGGTCGTGCGGTCATAACCACTGACCGGATTGTGAATCTCGACAGTCGCGTTCGCAACCACGGCGCCCGAAGGATCGAGCACCGTGCCGTTAATCGATCCCGAACTTGATCCCGACTGCGCTCGCGCAGCGGCAAGACCGAAAGACAAGGCAATCGCGACCACGCTGGCCGCGAGCCACTTCTTAGAAAAGGAATGCATGATTTTCTCCAATAAAAACGAGTGAGCGGCGTGCGGCGATCCTTTTGCAGATCGACGTCGCCGACTCTTAGAAGTAGGAATGGATTACTGGATAGGAGAGAAATCAGAGAACGGGAGGGGGACGAATAAACTCAGTCGTGGCCGGTCGAAAGATGACGGTGGCTTCCGTAACCGGCAGGACCAGGGCCGCCGTAGCTAACACTGGAGCGGACTGCACGGTCTGCGTACTGATTCCGGCGTGAGCAGTGGCGCAAATCGAACAGGTGTGGTGAGCTGCGGTCGACTCCTCGGCATGGGAGTGAGTCGCCTGGACCATCCCCAGAACGCAAATCAAGGCGATGCAGAGCACGCAAACGGCTCTGACGAATACACCTCGATTGACCATTTCCCTCATAGCTGAAGAACACCCGACCCGCAAAATACCTAGCTTCAGACGATTCTATCGTCAAATGGCGCTCTTCGTAAATCAGATCGTGTTACGACGGACGGCGACTGGCCAGTAAGGGACGGGCGATTCGCCCGGCTTAAACTATTTTCTCTTACCTCCCGCGCGCTTCGTCGCCGCTCATCTGTGTCATCCAATTCGTGCCGTCTATCGACTTCTGAACTTCAAAATGAATCTTATCCGTCCCCGAGAAAACATTCGTCGTCCGCCAATAGGTCTTCTTACCACCGTCGCTTTCTTCGCTCGAGTACACCCATCGATCGCCCACAATTTCCAGCTTGCCCCAGGTACCCGGGCCGTCCGCGTCGGCCCTCAGCGCTTGATTGCGATACTCGTAGCCGCCACCCTCCAGCGGATGCACCGGCAGAAAAACGACAAGCGCCGTGTTCTTGCCGTTCACAAATTGATTGCACGAAAAGAACTCGCCCACCTTGGCGCAGCGATTTTCGATATGCATCGGCTCGCCCGGCTTATCCGCCGGCTTTGGAATCAAATCCCACTTCCCGTCGTACAACTGAAGCGGCGCGTACGGATCAGTCAAGACACTCCCCACCTTTGCCGGAGTAAGGTCACGCCGTATCTGACCCGAAGCTGGCACAGGAGACATCCACAGAGTCACGAAACTCAAAATTGTTAGCAACATTGCTTTTTTACTCCTGCAACCACGATTTGACCCGCTCACAATCGCGCCATGATACAACGATAGCGGCTGATTTTCGCGCCTACTCATGAGTCTCTTTCGCCTCGCTTTTGTCGGATTCGGGAATGTCAATCGGACCCTCGTCGATCTATTCCAACGCAAAAATTCAGAACTTCTGGAGCGATACGGCATTCAATGGACGATCACGGGTGTCGGCTCGCGGCGCATTGGTTGGCGCGAGAATGCCGAAGGCTTCGCCGTGGGCGATCTCCTTCGCCCTGCGACCAAAACAAACGCACAGATTGGCGGATGCACCTGTCCGACGTATGCCGACTGGCTCGTCGCCGCGCAGCCCGACGTCATCTTCGAGGCCACTTCCCTCAACGTCGAATCCGGGCAGCCAGCGATCGACCATATCCGCCAGGCGCTTGAACACGGAGCCCACGCCGTCACCGCGAACAAAGGGCCGGTGGTCCACGCGTATCGCGAGTTGCGCGATCTGGCATTCACGCGCGGTAAGTACTTCCTTTTCGAATCCACCGTCATGGACGGTGTCCCTATCTTCTCGCTTTTCCGGCACTCGCTACCGGCTTTAGAAGTGAAGGGTTTCAAAGGAATTCTCAATTCCACGACCAACGTCATCCTCACGGGCATGGAGCAAGGCCTGACCTTCGACGAATCGCTTCGGCAGGCCCAGCAACTCGGGATCGCGGAAACCGACGCCAGTTTCGATATCGACGGATGGGATGCGGCCGTCAAAGTCGCAGCTCTCGTAAACGTCATTATGGACGTCCGGTTGTCGCCAAAAGACGTGGAGCGCGAGGGTATTCGGAAACTCACGAAAGACACGGTACAGGCAGCCCGAGCTGCAGGCAGGCCCTATAAGCTGGTTTGCCGGGCGCATCGCAGTGAATCCGGCGTCAGCGCCAGCGTCCTTCCGGAGCAGATAGCTCTCTCCGATCCTATGGCCCTGGTCGACGGAACCTCATCCATCCTCCAATTTGAAACGGACATCTTCCCCAGCCTTACCATTACAGAAGAAAATCCTGGTCTCTATGCCACCGCGTACGGCATGTTGGCCGACTTCCTCGAGATTGCCACCGGCTCGAACGTTGGGGCGAGAACCAACAAAAGCACTATCCCCTCGGCGATTCATCTTTGACAATCAATGGAACTGGTTCACAAAGCCCGATCACTCGTCTGTTGTCGCGCCGGCTGCGTCGTATTTTGCAAACCGAGACTCAGGGAGATGCAATTATGTCGGGACAAGTCATTTTGTACTTTGAAGACCAGGCGGACGCCCTCCGCTTCGCGTTAGCCGCCGGTTCCGTAATGTCCGGCGACGGAGTTCGTACCACCGACGACTTAGCGCAGGAAACCACGAGAGTCACCCGTATCCGTCTCGAAGACGCCAACAAAGCCAAATCCAGGCAGCCTACGCAGCCGGAACGCGTAGCGTAGATCTTGCTCGCGATACCGTTCCATTACTTCTGTGCCCCGGGAAATCCCACTCCGCGACATTTGTCATCGGCATTAGAATGTCTGTCATGCCCATCGCGGAATCCACCTCGCCTACGTCTGCCTCGCTTGCGTTCGACATAAATTGGGTCCGCGCGCAGTTCCCGGCGCTCACGCAAACCGTCAACGGAAATCCCGCCGTCTTTTTCGACGGCCCCGGCGGCACGCAGGTGCCGCAACGCGTGATCGACGCCATCTCCGACTATCTTGCTCGCAATAACGCCAACACCCACGGCGCCTTTCAGACCAGCCACAATACCGATCGCATCGTTGATGAAGCGCGGGCCTCCATGGCCGACTTCCTGAATTGCGATGCTGACGAAATCGTCTTCGGCGCGAACATGACCTCGCTCACCTTCGCCCTGAGCCGTGCTCTCGGACGAGACCTCGGCCCCGGCGACGAAATCGTACTAACTCTGCTCGATCACGACGCCAATTTTTCGCCTTGGAAAGCGCTCGAAGAAAAAGGTGTCACGATTCGCACCGTCAAGTTCAACGAATCCGATTGCACGCTCGACATGCAAGACCTTGCGGCAAAGATTGGCAGCCGCACAAAATTAGTCGCCGTCGGATACGCCTCCAACGCCGTGGGCACCATCAACAACGTCGCCGAAGTTGTGCGCCTGGCGCGCCAAGCCGGAGCGCTCAGCTACATCGATGCCGTCCACTACGCGCCCCATGGAGCAATCGACGTCCGCGCGCTCGACTGCGATTTCCTCGTTTGCTCGACCTACAAATTCTTCGGACCGCACATGGGCGTTCTCTACGGAAAGCGGGAACATCTGAAGAACTTTCGCCCCTACAAAGTCCGCGCCAATACTGACGAAATTCCAAATTGTTGGGAGTGGGGCACTCTGAACCACGAATGCATCTCTGGAATCAAAGCCACCGTTGATTACTGGGAAGACCTGGGCCGCCGTGCAAATCCCGCCGCCACATCCAGACGCGGTGCGATCCTCGCCGCTCACGAAGCCATCCATCGGCACGAACGCGAGCTGCTGCAAACGATGGTGGCAGGCCTTCTAGAAATTCCTGGATTAAAACTCTACGGAATCAGCGACCCGAAGCAATTCGAACATCGTTGTGCCACGCTTGTGGTCCGCATCGACGGACACACGCCACTCGAACTGGCAACAAAACTGGGCGCTCGCGGCTTTTTCACCTGGGATGGAAACTACTATGCCATCAACGTCACGGAGCAACTCGACGTAGAACGCCTCGGCGGATTCCTGCGCATCGGCCTGGTGCACTACAACACGGTGGAAGAAGTGGAAAGATTCTTGGAGGCGCTGCGAGCGATTGTGGGTTAAGCAAACTCACAACGTACCCGCCCGCGAGTAAGAAATTTGGAAACAAGCTTACATCGCTCATCGGAGCAATGAATTCAAGTGGTGAATCCTATCATCTAAGTCCTTCTTCTCGTCCAGAACACGCGTTGGATTCGGAATGAGCCTTTGGAGTGGCTGCGGCAAAGATGTAACGATCTGGAGAAGCTTTGTCAGCGTGGACGGATCATCGAGTGCAATCAGATATGCCTGGGTGACGCGCGTCGGTGATACGGACGACGGCCAAGACTGCCCGCTCAAGACCTCCATTTCCAGTTTTATGGCTGAGTTCCAGTCGAGTGGATCCGCGCCGAACCGTGATAGCGCATTTTGCAAGCGCGACCGCTGCATTGAGGAAAGTCCCTCTTTCTGCATCACAAACTCTATCGCTTTGAGGTGCTTTGTGAAACCGTCTTTCGCAATGAGCGTGGCGAGTAACGACCCACCATTCGCGATGTCATGCGAGAACCGTAGCCCGGCCACCAGAGTGCGCAGTTCGCCTTCTCTGTCGCCAATGCTCTGCAAATGGAAGGCATAAAGAACGTTAAGACGGGCAAGCGCTGCCGACTTTCCGACGTAGGTTATTGGTGTCTCCGAGCCTAAATCGTAGTCCAAACCCCAGTCGCAGTTTGCAAGGGACGTTCCGCGGCCCATCGTTTCGAGTGCGGCCTCGTTTTTCTCAATCAAGTCCTTGTATTTCAGGTCGTCGTACTGCGCTGTTCCGTCAAGTATCCCGCTCAACTCCCTTCCCTGTTGGGTGGTAATCGCCGCGTCTTGCATTTGGGCAAACGCCGACCAATAGCGCAGAGCCGCATTGTCGCCAAGCTTTATCTTTTGCTCGGCACCTACTGAATCGCCCCCGAGCGTTGCAATCAGAACGATTAACGGTACTAGGTAGGGAATCTTCATAGTTTCATCTTCTCCTCGCCGAGCATCTCGAGTGCACTATGTTCGTACTTCTGGAGCGGAGCCGCTTGAACTGGGAGCGCTACTTCGTCAACTGCTGCTTCGAACGAGGGCGCCGTTGCCAGCAAAGCGCTGGCGCTGCGAAGCGTGAAAGGCCTTGCGTTGACTATCGGCGCCGCGCGCGGCGCAACGCCAACCGTTGGCGTCGAGTGTGGTTGTCCCGCGCGAGTGTAAAATGTAAGCCTCGCGAATATGAACAGGACAAAGGCAGCCGCTGCAAACGCCGCAAGTGCAAACCTCAGCAAGCCCCGACCACCGCGTTTCTCCATTCGAAATGATTCGCTCGGTAGTGGACGAAATTCTCTTAGGTACGCTTCGAATCGGTCATCTCGCTCACAGTCAGGGCCCGGTAATAACACAGGAGTCCTCCTTCCCACACATTGATTGCCGAAGTTTGTTCAGTGCGTAACGGTATCTTGACGCCACAGTATTTGAGCTGATCTCCAGAAGGTCTGCGACTTGGGAAAACGTTAGTTCTCCCCAAACATGCAGCACAATAACCTGCCGTTGATCATCGGGCAGCGCACACAATGCGCGGCGAAGGTTCAGTTCTGCCGCATAATCTCGGGTGGGCGGGTTGAACCAAACGGACTCTAAGTCGAGAGTCGCGTTGCGCTGCTGAAGTTTGAGTTCATTCAGGGCGGCATTGCGCACACAAGCGAACAGATACCCCTTCTTATCGCCGGCGTGGCCAAGATTTCCGTCTTTGATTAGCTTAAGAAATACTTGATGAACCGCGTCCTGAGCTCTAGCCCGCTCGCCGATGATTACCGTTGCAAAAAGCAGCAACGCCGAGCCACACAAGCGATATAGCGATTCGATTTCTGTAACGGAACTTTCGGGCTGCATGGGATTCAACTAATAAGACAATCGAGGAGATGAAATTTGTCTACGATTTGAGGAAAAGATAGCATTAGTGATGGACGGTTCGGCCTGAGTCAACCGCGAATTTCTTCGACGTGGTCCCCACGGCCAACGAGCACCACCTTCGCCAGCCCAATAAACAGTCCGTGCTCGACGATTCCCGGCATCCCGCTTAACTCCGCAGCTAGTCCCGGTAGGGTCCATAATCTGCCGAAATGACAATCAAGAATGGGATTCCCGTTGTCCGTGAGAAAGGTGCTGCCATCTTTTTTCGTGCGCACCTTCGGCGTCCCACCTAACGCTGCGATTTTTCTTTCGACAACGGTCCGCGCAAACGCAATCACCTCAACCGGCAGGGGAAAGTTTCCCAGCACAGCAACCATCTTCGCCGCATCCGCTACCACGACCATCTTCCTGGAGGCCGATGCAATCACCTTTTCGCGCGTCAGCGCGCCGCCTCCACCTTTGATCAGTCGTAGTTTCGGATCGACTTCATCCGCCCCGTCAATCGTGATATCAATCTCCGGATGCTCATCCAGCGTCGTCAACGGAATCCCTATAGTTCGCGCCAAATCTCCGGTTTGCGTGGACGTCGGAATGCCGATAATCTTTAATCCCGCTTTTACCCGTTCGCCGAGTTCCATGATTGCAAAGTACGCGGTCGAACCTGTCCCTAATCCGACGACGTCGCCGTCCTTCACCAGTTTCGCCGCGGCGCGACCCGCCAGCTCTTTTTCCCGACCCTTATCCTCACGACTACTGCCTAGACTTCCTGCGTTCTCGTTGGCCATGGATTTCCTACTCCATTCTCCGTCCGCGCGTTACTCCACAGCCTTCTGCAACAAACCAGCAACTCCCGCGATGTTCTTCATGAGGTCCACCGGAAATCCATGCCGCTGCTGTAAATATTCCGGTGAATTGTACGACAACCAAACCTGCCCCGCTTCGTCCTGCCATGCCAACGCCTTCAATGGAAGATCAATCGCCAGCCTCGGAGTCGCTACCATCAACGGCGTGCCCCCCTTTGGGCTGCCAAAGATCAGTAGTTGCGTCGGACGCATCGCGAGCCCCGCCTTCTCCGCCTCGCCACTGTGATCGACCAACGCAAAAACCGTCATTCCTTTTTCTTTGAGAATCGTCTGCAGCCGCGCCAAAGTTTCCGGCACCGAGTAACGGCTAGCCACATCCACAACCCCGTTGGCCATCTCCGACCCCTCCAAATAGCTTTATAGTTTTGTCATCCCGAGCGAAGCGAAGGACCTGCTGTAGCTCGGAATCTACATGCCCTTGGCCTGTCGCACTTAGCTCGGCGTTCTCATGCGACCCGCACGGCTCCGCCGCATTATCCTAGCCCAAAATCATCTTCCCAAGGATTTCCTTCAATAGTTTGGCCGCAACCGTTGCCGTAATTTGCGTTGTGTCTTGCGTGGGATTGAATTCCATAATGTCGGCGCCCGCTATTTTTCCGGTGATCGCCTGGATGTGCGCTAGCGCCTCCCGCGTCGACATTCCCCCCGGCTCGCGATGCGAAATGCCGGGTGCAAAGGCCGGATCCAGCACATCCATGTCGAAAGAAATATATATCGGCCCGTCAACTTTCATACGATCCAAGGCGGGTAAATTCCGCATTTCAATCATTTCTACGCCAAATTTCTTCGCTTGTTCGCACTGGTGTCCATTCGCCGTCCGGATCCCAATCTGGATCAGCCTTTTCGCTGCTCCCTCCTCCATAATCCGCGCAAACGGACAGGCATGCGACATCCGGTTCCCTTCTAGTTCGTCGTACAGATCAGGATGCGCGTCAAAATGCAGAATCGTCAGACCCGGAACGCGCTTGCCAAACGCCCGCACTATCGCCAGCGTAATCGAATGGTCGCCGCCCAGGCAGACCGGACGCAAGCCCTTATCCAGCAGTTCGCCAACTCTTTTTTCGACAGCCGCGAACGGCTCTTCAAAATCAAATTTCAAATCGCCCGCATCGCAATACGTTCCAGCCGCGCTCAGGTCGACCCCGGTCTCTGTCCACGAATTTGCTGCATTTGAATTGAACGCCACGCGAATAATCGGAGGCGCGCCCGCCGCCCCCCTTAGCCACGAAGAATTCGCATCAAACGGAACCCCTAAAATCACTGGAGACCCAGGTTTCGCCGCATCCGGTCGCAGAGTCATATCAATCCTCCTTGCCTTTCAACTTCGAGAAACACTAGGGTTAGCATAGTCGCCTTGAAGCGGGCTCGCAGTGATCGCGGATACAGTCTCATTCCGCCTCGCCCTGTTCCCCCGTAACCCTTTTTCTGTCGCTGAATCGGACACGCGATGCCAATCATCCGTTATCCTATAGAAGAATCTTTTATGGCAACTTCAACGACCAAGCCCCGAGCCACCGTACCTCCCGCAATTCCGGATCAAGGTAAAGAGAACTACGAACGCGAACGCGTTTTTTCCCTCTTCCGTCAATTTGGATACCTCGAAGCCGAACTCAACCCGCTCGGTCTGCTGCCTCCGCAACCCCATCCCGATCTTGAGATCGATAACGAGTGGGCGCGGGAAGCTCGCCGCATCTATTGCGGCAGTGTCGGCGTCGAATTCATGCACATCGCCGATCCCGCGCGCCGCCGCTGGATTCAGGAGCGCATCGAGGCCGAGCCCGCCGCAGTCGATCAAAAGCGCGCCCTCGATCTCCTCATGCGCGCCGACCTGTTCGAGCAGACGCTGCAGCAGCGTTATCTGGGAAACAAACGCTTCTCCCTCGAAGGCAACACCTCGCTTCTCACCGCTGTCGACCAAGTTCTGGACGTCGCCGGCGAGCACGGCACCGTCGAACTTGTGATGGGCATGAGCCATCGCGGACGCCTCAACGTGGTCATTCACGTCGCCAAGCGCCCTCCCGAGCAGGTCTTTGCCGAATTTGAAGACGTCGATCCGCGCAGCGTTCTGGGCTCCGGCGACGTGAAGTACCACATGGGCGCGACTGGCGAATATTTGACCGCGAGCGGCAAGAAAATCCACATTCACCTCGCCTCCAATCCCAGCCACCTCGAAGCCGTCGATCCAGTCACCGTCGGACGTACCCGCGCTAAACAAGACCGCGCCGGGAAAAGGTGGCGATGCCAAGTTTCTGCCGCTGCTCGTCCACGGCGACGCCGCGTTTGCCGGCCAGGGCATCACCGCCGAAACCTTGAACTTCGCTGACCTCGCTGGATTCACCGTCGGCGGCACCATCCACGTCATCGTCAACAATCTGATCGGATTCACGACCAATGCTCGCGAAGAGCATTCGTCCCGCTTCTCAGCGCAACTCGCGCGCCGCCAGGCGATCCCGATCTTTCACGTGAATGGCGAAGATGTCGATGCCGTGGTACGCATCGCCCGGATCGCCGCCGAATACCGTTATAAATTCGGCAACGACGTGGTCATCGACTTGGTCGGATACCGGCGTCATGGCCACAGTGAAGTCGATGACCCCACCGTCACGCAGCCCTTGATGTACAAGGCGATCAAAGAACATCCCCCGCTCTATCAGATTTACGCGAAGCAAATCGGAGTCGAAAACATAGCGGATCAGGCGACCATCGTCAAAAGTGAGTTCGAGGCCGCGCAGAAAACAGCGACGCAATTCACCAAGAAGCCGCTTATGCGCGATCTTCCCAAATACTGGGATGAATACTTCGGAGGCCGCTACAATCCCGATTACGAGCTCCCCACGGGCATTCCCCGCGCGGAGTTGGCCGAACTGACCGAGCGCCTGACGACCTATCCCGAGGGCTTCCACATTCACCCCAAGGTGAAGAAGTTGCTTGAGCAGCGGCAGGAAATGGGCACGGGCAACAAGCCGCTCGACTACGGCATGGCCGAAGCTCTTGCCTTCGCCAGCCTCGTCAAACAAGGAATCCCAGTTCGCCTCAGTGGGCAGGACTCACGCCGCGCGACCTTCAATCAGCGCCATTCTGTCTTGCTCGATATTCAGGATGAAACGGAATACGTTCCGCTCCGCCATATCGATCCCAACCAGGCGGCGTGCGATATCTACAACTCGACGCTTTCGGAAGCCGGGGTGATGGGATTTGAATACGGATACAGCCGCGACTATCCCGAAGCTCTGGTCTTGTGGGAAGCCCAGTTTGGCGACTTCGCTAACGTCGCGCAGGCAGTGATCGACCAATTTGTCTGTGCTGGAGAAGACAAATGGAACCTGCTCTCCGGCCTCGTCCTTCTGTTGCCCCACGGCTACGAAGGCCAGGGCCCCGAACATTCAAGCGCGCGGGTGGAACGCTTCTTGCAGTTGGCGGCCCGCGACAATATTCAAATCTGCCAGCCCTCGAATGCCGGACAGTATTTCCATCTCCTGCGTCGTCAGGCCCTCCGCAAATGGAGGAAGCCGCTCATCGTATTTACTCCGAAGAGTATGTTGCGGCACCCCGATGCACTGTCTCCGCTGGACGATCTCACCCATCGCCAGTTCTTGCCCGTCATACCCGATACGGAAGCGCGCGACGTCAAACGCATCCTGCTGTGCACCGGCAAGATCGGACATGAACTGCGCGCGGAACGCGAAAAGCGCAAAGACACGAGCACTGCCATCGTCTTCGTCGACCAGATGTACCCGTTCCCGGAAGCCGAACTGGCCGCCGAACTGGAGCGCCACCCCACTGCGCGCGACATCGTTTGGGTGCAGGAGGAGCCGTCCAATATGGGTGGACTTTCCTTCATGCTCCCGCGCTTGAAACGGATCGCCAACGAACGTCCGGTTCACTCGGTGAAACGTTCCGGAAGCGCTAGTCCCGCTACTGGATCGGCCAAGGCGCATGAGGTCGAGCAGAAAACCCTGTTGGCGCTTGCCTTCACATCCCTGGACTAACTTTGCTGTCGAGGCAAAAAACAAGCCCAAGACCGACGCACACGGTCTTGGGCTTTGATTATTTCGCCGGGGTCAGGATTGCAAATTCCGGGCACGAAAACTCGAGAACTAGTCTACGGCCAGCGCTTGGCTGCGTCTTCCCATCCAGCAACGCGTGCCGGGGGATTCGAACCTTGAGCGGCGACCACCGGCGGAATTCGTACCGGTTGCGGCGGAGCTGCGGTTAGGCTCGGCTTCGGCGCTTCCGCGAGCGACTCTTTTTCGTCCGAAAGCAGCGGAGCAGCAACCCGCAAAGCCTCAACTTCCTTTTCCAGCCGGGTCAGTTCCAGTTCTTTCTGCCGCAAAACTTCATACACATTTTTCATGCTTGGGCACCTTTGGGAAAACGAGGATCAAGCGCAGAGTATGGGTTCTACCTGCGTTTTGTCAAGGGAAACGGGCACTCGCGAGTGCAAGGATAGTTATCGCTGCAGCCCAAGCGGAAGCGTTAGCGAAAGACTACGACGGCCACCAGGATACCCAGAATCAGCACGATAATAGCCAGCAGATTCACGTGGTTCGCCATCCACGATTCCTTCACGGGGATGGCATTCGCCAAAAAGGCAGGCACAAATTCCTCCGGATTTGAAATGGCTGCGGCCGCGGGCGTATCGGGTGCCGATGAGGCGGGCAATGAACTCGTCGAAGTACTCAGCCCTTGATGATTTCCCGTAATTTCCGGATCCTTGGTCTCGGGTTGCGCCGCCTTCTGTTCGAGGACGGCTTGCTCAGCTTGTCGCTGCTTCTTGTCGGATTCCTTGATCAAACTTTCTTTTCTCTCGCAATCCAGGCAAAGCGTTCTTCCCTCGGAAATCGGAAACCCGCACGAGCTGCACTTTTGTATGCGCAGCATCGCGGCGGGAATCGACGCGGGCGCCACCGGCTCCGACATAACCGTTTCCGCTATTGGCCTGGATGCAACGGGAATTACCGGCTCGGCGGCAGGAACTGCCGGAGCGACTTGCTGCGGCGCAACCGTACCCTGAACAGTAACCTCACTCTTGAAAGGAGGAGGAACAACTGAAGCTGAAGCATTCTTTAAAGGGACTGTAAGCAAACTGCTCGCGGCGGACGTGGCAGCGACCTGCTCCGCGGCTCGCGTTGCTGCCGGTGCCGGTGTAGAAATCTGTCGCTGCTCTGCCAGATCCAGCGCCGTTAACGTGAGCTCGGCCATCCGTTCCAGCGCAATCAGATCGCGTTCTTCAAACGCATACGGATGATCCGAGAACAGCTCAAACAGCCCGCGCACCGCGCCGTCCCGCCGCAGCAACGGCAGCACGACAATCGACGCAATCCCCAGCGCCCGGCAAGCTTCAAGGTTCACCCGCGGATCGGCCTCGGCATTGTCACAACGCAACAACTGCCGTCGGGCAATACTTTCTCCCGTCAGCCCCGACCGAACCTGAAGCCGTGCTCCAACCGCCGGCGCCGACGCACCAGCACTCGCTCGGCAAACCATCTCCTCGCCTTGCGGAACGGCCAGCGCCGCGCCCGTCGCTCCGGTAATGTACTGCGCGCGTTCCACCAGCAACTGGAGCGCGGAATCCAGTTCGTTTTCTGCCAAGACCTGGTTCCCATTCGCCCGCTCGGCGGCTCCCTCAACCGAGGGCCGGTCGACGCCGGGCGCCGCGTCCTGGGTGGTATGGGACTCTTTTTCGGGTTGTGCAGATCCGTACATGGAAGGGGGCTGAACCGAGTCTCGCCTCGGAGACTTCAGCTGTCAAGGGGCAGACGTCCACCCGTCGCGGGAATTCAGGTTGGCTAGCGCGGCTACGGGAGAGACTACTGCGCTTTGTCTTCCTTGTGCCGCAGCCACTCGATGAACATCTGTTCTTTCGGCTTGTCGTACGCCATCAGCAAGTGCCGTATGCTGCGTCCACTGACGAAGTGGCAGACCTCTTCTGCCAAATTCTTCGCGTGGTCGCCGGCGCGTTCCAAAGATTGCGTCATGAAGATGACTTGCAGGCTGGAGTGATGCGCCACATTCTCTGGATTTTCGATGTGGCGCAGAAAAATAATATTGCGCAAGCGGTCCATTTCGGCGTCGGCGCGCAGCACGTCAATCGCTTTCTTGACGTCGCGTTGGGAAAACGATAGTCCCACATCCGCCAGCATTTTCTCGAGCACCGTCGCCATCTGGGTCAGATCACGCGCATCTTGCGAATCGAGTCGCGCCCCCGCGGCCTGCGCACTTGTCGCAAAACTCAGCAACAGATCCCCGATGCGTTCCAGACCGATCATGACCTTCATACACGCCAACAGCTGCCGAGTTTCTGCCTCCGGAACGTGCGTAATCGTCGTCGTCACGCCGGTATCTACTTCCAAGTCGATGGCATCGAGTTCTTTTTCGCATTGCCGAATGGCGTTCAGCCGCGACATGGATCCGGTAGCGATTCCTTCGGCGGCGATGGCCGCCGCTTGGCGCGCCAGTTCACATGCCTCCACCGTTCGCGCTACCAAGGTAGAGTGCGAAGGCTCTGGAGCCGGAGTTTTCACGCTGGCTGTGCTCATAGGCAAATCCGCCCGTTTGATTGGATGCCGAATCCACTCCGCCGGAACCAGACGGACTAACCGAAACGTTGCACACAGTCCCAGTTACAGCATAGTTCCACAGCTCTCGAGGGAGGTTACAGAGTTATGAATTTTCCATCCATTTGCGGTCACCTTCCAATCGACCGCTGATGGCCTCGAATGCCGAATAAAAGAGCGTTACCCCTCGGGAGCCGTGAGCGAAAACAGAAAGCTTGATCCATGATTCAGTTCGCTCTCGGCACGAATCGCTCCTCCATGCGCCAGAACAATGTGCTTGGCGATGGCCAACCCAAGCCCCGTCCCTCCGGACTCCCGCGAGCGGGCTTTATCGACGCGATAGAACCGTTCAAAAAGTCGCGGCAGGTGTTCGGACGAAATACCTGGACCGAAATCAGTCACGAAGAATTCGACTCCGGCTTCCGTGGCGCGCGCGCCCAAAACAATTTTCCTTCCCGAAGCCGCATATTTCAAAGCATTCTCAATTAAGTTCGAAAATATCTGATGGATGGCCTCGCGATCCGCGTTCACGCGACTCTCCGGAACCGAGTTTTCGATGACCAGGTCCACGCCATAAGTTCGCGCTACTTCCCGAAAACTTTCCCAGGCGTCCTGCAGGAGTTCTTCAGTGCTGACCTGCTGAATTCCGAATCGTTGCTCGCCCGATTCGACTCGCGCCAACGTCAGCAAGTCTTCCGTCAGCCGCGACATCCGCGCTCCATTCTTACGGATGATCTCCAGAAATTCGCGCACGTGATTGTCTTCGATCGGACTATCGAGAAGAGTCTCCGTGTATCCCTGTATGGAAGTCAGCGGGGTCCGGAGCTCGTGCGAGACATTGGCGATGAAATCGCGCCGGCTCTTTTCCATCCGCTCGGTTTCCGTCAGATCGCGCAGCACGGCCACGGCGCCGCCGCCGGGCATGGGCGCGGCGGTAACGTCGAAAGTACGGCCGGCGGCGATCGTGTTCGAGCGTGCGGAAGTGACCGCCTGCTCGCGTGCCGCGCCTTGAATCGCAGCCAGAAAATCGGGGTCGCGAACGCTGTCGATTAACGGCGAATTCAGCCGCGGAACGCGCTGCAGCAGGCGAGTCATGCTGCGGTTCGCCCACTGGATGCGTCCTTCCGCATCGACCGCAACCACCGCGTCTTGCATGCTGTTGAGTAGAGTTTCCAGCTCTCGCTGGCTGGTCTGCACACGGTCGTAGCTTTCTTCTACCCGACGCGTCGTTTTGTCCAGCGCAGCCGCAACTTTACCGATCTCGTCCGTCGAGGTCGACGCGATCCTCGCGGTCAAGTCTCCGCCCGCCACGCGCTCCGCAAAGTTCACGATTCGTTGCAGACGGACGCCCACATATTGCGATGCGGCGGCCGCCACCAGCATCGCGAAAACGAACGCACTCAGCGACCCCCAGAACAGAGCCAGTCCCAGCGGACGATCCGTGATTTCCATCTCTGGCAGCGGATACGCCAGTCGCACCGCTCCTCCCGAAACCGGAGCCGCGACGTACAAATAAGGGATCGCAAGGGCTTGACTTCTTCGCTCTTCGACCCCAAGTTTTCCCGCCAGCGCCGCCACGAACTCTCCGCGGCGGCCGTGATTCTCCATCGTTGTGGGATCGGTCTCTGAATCCGCCAGCACTTTGCCCGTCGGATCAATGACGGTGGCGCGAGCCCCCGCGGCTTGCCCTTCTTGTGCTGTTATATCGGCGAGCGAATGAAGCCGGTCTGAATCGACGCGGTAGGCAAACATCAACGTCTTCTGTTTGAGATTGCGCTCGATCTGTTCGCGCAGCGTACGTTCCCACACCCGGTGCACGGTCAACTGCAAGGTGATTGCGGTGACTCCGATCACCAGCAGAAACACAAACATCAATTTGACGAAGATGCGACTTCTCAACGCGCAACCTCGAAACGGTAACCGGCCCCCCGCACCGTCTTCAGGTAACGCGGGTTTTCCGGATCGGGCTCAATCTTCTCTCGTATACGCCGGACATACACGTCGACCGATCGTGGCGTCACGTACGCCGTGTCGCGCCACACCGAATCGAGCAACTGGTCGCGCGTGAACACTCGTCCCGCGTGCCGCATGAAATAATCCAGCAACCGGAACTCCGTCGCCGTCGTCGGCACCTGTTTCCCACGCACCGTCAGCGTCATCGCGCTTGGGTCGATATGCACTTCGTCAATTTTGGTCGGAAGTGGCGGAAGCGGCCGCTCAAATCGCCGCATAACTGCCTTGACCCGCGCGACCAGTTCTCGCGGACTAAAAGGTTTGGGAATGTAGTCGTCCGCGCCGAGTTCGAGCCCGAGAACGCGATCGGCCTCGCCACTCTTTGCCGTCAGAAAGATGACCGGTACTGATGCTAGCGACACAGACTGCCGGATCTGCCGGCAGAGTTCGAGCCCGTCTTTTCCGGGCACCATGATATCCAGCAGAAACAGCGCGGGACGCTGCCTCTCCGCATCTACCACCACCAGGTTCCCGGTGGAGTACAGTCGCACATTAAAGCTCGCCGCTTCCAGATGATGGCGAACCAGGCGGGAAATATCCGGGTCGTCTTCCACTACAAAGATCGTCGGTTTCACGCGACCATTGTAGCTGTTAAATGTGACGATTTGGATAACCCCAGCGAACGGGGATCACTGCTCACTCACAACCAGCACTCCCGAAACGCAGCGGAAGCCCAGCCAGGGCGTCAAATCGCCTCGAACTGCTTTCCTTCGTGACCCTTCGTGTCCTCCGTGGTCGATGGTTTGCGCTTCTTAGAATTCGGCCCTCAAACCAGCCGCAGCCCGGCCTCCGCCGAAAAATCCATCCCCACAAACTCACCCCGCAAGAACTTCGGAAACGCCGCGGCTGCGATCATTGCCGCGTTATCCGTCGAAAGCCCCCGCGATGGAAAGAACACCGGGAGACCCTCCATCCCAGCCTCCCTCTCGAATGTCGCCCGCAACTCCCGGTTCGCGGCCACGCCGCCGCTCACGAATAAAGTCCGGACGTCATATTCGCGCGCCGCCGACAGCGTTTTTGTCACTAGATCGTTCACGATTGTCCGTTGAAACGATGCCACCAGATTGAGCGTCTGCCGATCGCACAACCGAAGCATGTCGTCAACTTTCGGCTCATGCATCTCCGCCAGCGCCAGTCGTCGAGCGTCAATCGCACCTTTCAAGTTCTGCGTTTCTACATAGCGCAGAACCGCTGTCTTGATCCCGCTGTAAGAAAAATCAAAATGCGCGCCTTCGTCCGGCGGGATAGATCGCTTCGCTTCG
This sequence comes from uncultured Acidobacteriaceae bacterium, assembly GCA_963846085.1. Lineage (GTDB taxonomy): Bacteria > Acidobacteriota > Terriglobia > Terriglobales > Acidobacteriaceae > Acidiflorens. Next base: position 458,497 of record CAWJUN010000004.1, read on the forward strand.
CCTTCCTTGTGATCGCGTCGGTCCGCATGTTTCATTTGTGCAATCTGAAACTTGACGGCTAAAGGATCGCCGTGTGGCGCCAACCGGTCGATCATCGGTCCTCCGGGATACCCCAGCCCCAGAAGTTTGGCGACCTTATCAAAAGCCTCGCCCGCCGCGTCGTCTCGAGTGTGCCCGATGTTCCGGTAAGTCCACAGATTCTCGTGCAATTGGGCAAGGTAAAGATGCGTGTGTCCGCCCGAAACCACCAGCGCCAACACCGGAAACTGGAGCTCGCCATTTCCACTCTGCCTCTGCTCGAGCAACACGGCGTGAATATGTCCCTCCAGATGGTTCACCGCGATCAGCGGCTTCTCCAGACCGAAAGCCAGGGCTTTGGCAAAACTGATTCCCACGAGCAAAGCGCCCGCCAGTCCCGGCCCTTGTGTGACCGCGATCGCGTCGACGGACTGGTAGGTGTGCCCAGCTTCAGCCAATGCCTGTCGCACCACCGGGACCATCGCCTTCAAATGCTCCCGCGACGCCAACTCGGGCACCACACCACCATAAGGCTGATGAGTAGCGATCTGCGATGCCACGACATTCGACAGGATCTGATCGCCCGAGCGCACGACCGCCGCTCCCGTCTCATCACACGAGCTCTCGATACCCAGGATGTACGCGTCAGGCATAATTAGCTGCTGGCTGTTGGCTTCTAGCTTTTCGCCACAGCTTCTCAGTTTAGACGATTCGAGTTGTCCTTCAGCGTGCGGTGTTGAGATAGCTGAGCGCCGGGCGCTGAATATTGAGTGCTTCTTGTCCAACGCCAAACAACACGCCGCCACAATCGTCCGCACCCTGCGCGAACGCGGTCATCAGGCTTACTTCGCCGGAGGATGTGTCCGCGATCTACTCCTGGCGCGCGAGCCCGCCGACTACGACGTAGCCACCGACGCAACTCCGCGCCAAGTCATGCAGATATTCCCCGAAACCTATGCGGTCGGTGAGCAATTCGGTGTCGTGCTCGTCCCGTTTTCTGTGCCCGTGGAGGGACGGCCGCCCTCGTCCGTCATCTCGAACTCCGATGAAAAGCACACCATCGAGGTCGCCACTTTCCGCTCCGACGTCGGCTACTCCGACGGACGTCATCCCGACGAAGTCCGCTTCAGCAAGGATCCTCGCGAGGACGTAGAGCGCCGCGATTTCACGATCAACGGCATGATGCTCGATCCCGTTACCGACGAGATCCTCGACTTCGTCGGCGGACGCGACGATCTCACGGCCGGAATCATCCGCGCCATCGGCGATCCAGAACGTCGCTTCACCGAAGACAAACTGCGCATGCTTCGAGCTGTGCGCTTCGCGGCGCGCTTCGATTATCAGATCGATCCTGCCACCATGGCAGCGATCCAGGAACTGGCGCCCAAAATTCATCAGGTCTCTTGCGAACGCATTCGCGAAGAACTCACCAAGATGCTCACTGAAGGCCGCGCCAGAAGAGCGTTTCAATTGCTGGACGAAAGCGGCTTACTGCCCGAAGTCCTGCCTGAAATCGCCGTCATGAAAGGAGTCGAACAGCCCCCGCAATATCATCCGGAGGGCGATGTCTTCGTGCACACCCTGCTGCTGCTCGAAAAACTACCCACGGGCGCCTCGAGGACTCTGGCTTGGGGAGCTCTTCTCCACGATGTGGGCAAGCCGCCAACCTTCCGCGTGGCGCCCGACCGTATCCGCTTCGATGGACACGTGGAGGTGGGCGTCAAAATGGCGGCCGAAATCTGCCGCCGCCTGCGCTTCTCCAATTTCGAAACCGATCAGATTTTGGCTCTGGTCGACAATCACATGCGCTTCGGGGATGTATTGCGCATGAAGCAATCCACGCTGAAAAGATTTCTGCGCCTGGCCGCCTTCGACGAGCACCTGGAGTTGCACCGCATGGACGTTCTCTCCAGCAACGGCAATCTAAGCGCCTACAATTATTCGCGCGAACAGCTCCATGCAATTCCGCCCGAAGCTATTCGTCCGCGGCCGCTCGTAACGGGGCGCGATCTAATCGAAGCTGGCTATGCTCCCGGTCCGCGCTTCAAGGAAATCCTCTCTGCTATCGAAGACGCCCAACTCGAGGGCCGAATTACATCACGCGAGGCAGGAATCGACTTCCTACGCCAGGAATTTCCGCTCTAACTTCCGCCCCTCTACGCCTTCCCCGAAGTCTCTTCGGGCAGCCGAGAGTACGTCGGAAAATTCCCGTACAGCTTCTCCTCTGCGCCACCCTGCGTCACTGCCAGCACCAGATACTTTCCGCCCACGAAACATCCCTTCCACGATTGCCCAATCCCGCCAAACACTTCTTCTCGGTCGCCGCGCGACCGCACCGTGTTCACTCCCACTTTGAACGCCCTCAGTTCGCTCGCCACGCGCTGCGCAATCGCCGGATCATCACACGCAATCGACGACACCAGGCATCCGTTCGACACATTCATCTCCGAAACCAACTCTTCCAGATGATCGACCACCAGAATCGTATCGATCGGTCCAAAGGGTTCGTTGTGATACAGCTTCGAATTTCTCGGAATATTCAGCAGCGCCGCCGGAGCCAGATAAGCCGAGACATCCTGATTTGGAAAGACCATTTTGTCGTCCAGCTTTCCTTCGTACAAACTGACCGCGCCCTTGCCGAGCGCGTCGGTATAAAACACGCGCAGTTCTTCCACTCGCTTGCTATTAATGATGGGACCGAAATCCAGCTTCGGCAGCGCATCATCTGCCTTCTCCACCAATACCGGATTGCCGTACTTCAGCGACCGCACCACCGGCAGGTACGCTTCCAGAAACTTCGGAAACAATTCCCGTTGCACCACAAACCGCACATACGCGGTGCAGCGCTGCTTGCCGTAATCGAATCCTTTCTTGAGCTGTTGCGCCAAGTCGGCCCAGTTCGAGAAATCCCAAATGCCGTACGCGTTCACGCCTTCCATCTCCAGCATGTAGCGCTTGCGGTCGTCATAAAGCGTGGATGCGATCACCCCGCCATTGCTCTTCCCGCCCACAAACGCCAGACAATCCACATGCTCATTTCGCACCAACGCCTCGCTCAACTGCCCGCCCGATCCACTTACAAGCGAAACCGGAAGCCCGCAGCGCCGCGCCAGCGCATGCGTCACCGTTAACGAATACAACCCACCGTCCGTCGGAGTCTTGGATATCACCGCGTTCCCCGCCAGCACCTGCACCAGCACAGCATGCATCAGTACCGACATTGGATAATTCCATGAAGCAATATTCGAGATCAGCCCCAGCGGCTTGCGTCCGGCGAGCATGCTCTCGATATTCTCGACATACCACTCCACGCCGCTGATACACCGATCGATATCCGTCAGCGCCTGGGCGTAGGGCTTGCCAATCTCCCAAATCAGCAGCAGCGCGATCAACTCACGTTCTTTCTTCAACTGCTGGAGGCAGTCTGTGACTAATTGCCGTCGCCGGTCAAAGTCAACTTTCGCCCACGCCGCCGCCTCGTTTTTCGCAAACTTCACCGCCCGCCGCGCCGCATCCAACTCCAGCATCGGGATGCGTCCCAAACTGCGCCCATCCACCGCCGACGTGTAGTGCCGCCCGAACCCCGGCTCTTTCCATTCGCCCTCCAGCAAATTCAGGACGCGGCTTTCGTTATTAAAAGCTTCCGGGATCAGCGCGCGCATCCGCGTCTGCAAAGAATCCCATTCGGCTACGGCAGCGACTTGCGGCATCATTCATTCTCCGTATCTAAAATCCGCAACAAACCACCAACAACCTCAAACTGCCCACAACGGTCTTGAACTCACGTCTTCTCAACCCGCGCGAAGCGCCTACGAGCGTTAGTAGTTGAAGAAGCCTATAGGCTTTCCCTCAAAAGAAGCAAGTAATGTCGCTGACCCGACCTCCGGCGTATAATTGCGGGTCTTTACCGGGCGTCTCCCCCGTCCGTCGCTGTGTTCACACAACATCTCAAAATCCAGGAGACTTTCCATGTCCACTATCCCACCGACTCCTCCGCCGCCTGCAGCCGTTCCGCCGGCACCGCAAGGCTCCGGAGCCAAGATCCTTCTCTGGATCGCCGGCATCGTCGCCGTCCTGCTCTTGATTTGTTTCGCCAGTTGCGCCGTCCTCGGCTTCTACGCCATGCACAAGGCCAAACAGGCTGGCTTCGATTCCAACCTGATGAAGAAAAATCCAGCCCTCGCGACCGCCAAAATGGCCGTTACCATGAACCCCGACTCCGAACTGATTTCGAGTGACGATTCCAACGGAACCATCGTCGTCCGCGACAAGAAGAGCGGCAAAGTCGTGACCATGAAGTTCGATCCGCAAAAGAAATCGATGACGGTGATCGACGAAAACGGCAAGACTTCGTCGTTGACTACGTCAGGCGAGGGCGCGAGCGCGACTATGGAGATGAAGAGCTCCGATAGTACGGTGAAACTCGGCACCGGATCCGATAAAGCGCCCGATTGGGTTCCTGTCTATCCCGGAGCCACTCCCCAAAGCACGTTCTCGGCCGACACTGCTACCGAGCAGACTGGGTCGTACGGATTCGTCACCAAAGACTCTGCCGACAAAGTTATTGCCTCGTATGGTGATTCTCTAAAAACCAATGGCTTCACCGTTTCCAACATGACCACGAACTCCAACGGAAAAACCGGAGGGATGGTTTCTGGGGAAGACAAAACCAGCAAGCGGACCGTCGTAGTCGGAATAGAAACACAAGACGACGGAACCCACGTGTCCGTCACCTTCAGCGTGAAAAAATAATCAGAAAACAAGACCGGGGAGACGAATAACAGCGTCTCCCACGATTGCTCGACAAAAACGGGGTGCCCCATCCTTGCGCGTCCTTTGTGCAAGGGTGGGATTCCACGAAAACTTCAATCTTAGAAGTTTTGAATTACTCCTCATCCCGATCCTGTGTAGTCAGCGCGTCTGCCCCGCCCGGCACCGCTTTCGCCGGATCAATCTCCGTCATTCCCGCCTGCTTTAAGTGCTCGTTGAGTGCGGCCAAATCTTTCCCTTTCACCTCTGCCCAAGCCGCGAGTTGCTCGCCCAGCGCTTTATCCAGCTGTCCAAACATCGCCACCTGCTGTGTCGTTGGCGCCGCGTCTGCCGAATCGAGTGCGCTCACCATCGCATTCAACCCGCCATTCAGCCGCGTTAAACTGCGTCCGTCCGGAGTACTCAGGTACCGCGCTCCATACCCTCCTTCTCCGCCCGCGATAGACGCGGCTTTGCGGTCGAGTTCGGTGACCGATTTCTTGATCGCATCGGGAGCGTTCGCGCTCGCCGTCTTTAACTGCGCACGCACGCTGCGCAACTGCTGCAGGCTTTCGTAGTCTCGATGCAAGGCATCGGCGATCTTCCGATCCAGTTCGAATTGCCGCCGCAAATCGTCAGGCGGAGTCCTCACCCGCGGATCCATCTTCACTTCCAAGGGCTGATCATAAGTCTTGCCCGCCGCCGTCAGACGTACCGTGTACTTTCCCGGCAGTACCGCCGCTCCCAGCGGATGTCGCGGGGTATCGTGATAAATCGCAGAGATCGGATAATCGTGATCCAGCACATCCGGCTCAGGATAGTGGAGGTCCCATACGAAACGATGCATGCCAGGCTCGGCCGACAGCACTCGCGCCGGCCGCACCCAATACATCGGCACATTCAATTCTTTCGGATTGACGGGTTGCGGCTTGTCATCGGTCGAAAAACGACGTACGACTTTTCCCGACCCCGCATCCAGAATTTCTAAACTGACAGGCCCAGTATGAGACGTTCCCACCCAGTAGTCGATCATCGCGCCATCGGGAGGATTTTGCCCCGCAGGTTCTTCTGGCGGTAGCGGAGTGTCAGTGTTGTTGTTGCGACGCACGCGATAGGTCCATTGCGGCGTAAACAGATGCGCTGGGGCATTCGCAATCTGGGAAGTGAACTGCCGCAGCGGCGAGATGTTATCCAGAACCCAAAATGACCTTCCATGCGTTCCAACCACAAGGTCATCTTTATGAATCACCAGATCTCGGATCGAAGTCGGCGGCAGGTTTTTCTGCAGCGACTGCCAGTGGTCGCCGTCGTCGAACGAAACATAGACGGTACGTTCGGTTCCAGCGAAGAGAAGCCCTTTGCGCATCGGGTCTTCTCGCACCGTGTTCACAGGTTCGTTGTCGGGCAGGCCGTTTACGATCTTCTGCCACGTTTTGCCGCCATCGTGGGTGCGATAGATAAAAGGATGCAGATCATCGAGACGGAACCGGTTTACGGCTGCGTAGACAGTTGCCGTATCGAAGTGGGAGGCATCCATCTGCGCCAGTTTGCTCCAGGGCGTTAATTCTGGCGGAGTCACGTTTTCCCAATTCTTGCCGCCGTCGTGCGTTACCTGGATTACGCCATCGTCGGTTCCGGCCCAGATCAGGTTGACGTCTTTTGGCGATGGCGCGACCGAATAAATGACGCCTCGATGTTTTCCCTTGGCGGGATCGTCGGCAACAAAGGGCCCCAGAGTCGCGGGAATTCCAGGATCTTCGCGGGTTAAATCGGGGCTGATGACCTGCCAACTGTTGCCTCCATCGATCGTCTTGAAGAGAACATTCGATCCTAAGTAGAGAACATGCGGATCGGCTCCCGAGAAGATCAGCGGCGCGGTCCGATTGAAACGATACTTGCCAGTGCGTAGAACTACCGGAGACACATCGCGCGTCTGACCCGTATTGCGATCGAAGACGGTGACCTTTCCGCCGTAAATCAAATTGGGATGCAGTGGATCGGGCGCAACGTAGCCGTATTCTTCCACTCCGACGGTGGTCCAATCGCGAAAGGTAATTTCTCCGAAGTCGCTGCGGCTCGCCGTGCCAATTGACCCGCTTTCCTGCTGGCCTCCGTAGACCCAGTAAGGGAATTGGTTGTCGGTGATGACGTGGTAGAACTGCGCGGTCGGCTGGTTGTACCACGAACTCCAGGTCTGGCCGCCATTCACGCTAATCGTCGCGCCCTGATCGACCGCCAGCGCGATGATGTTTGGATTCTCGGGATTGATCCAGATGGTGTGATAGTCGTCGCCTCCCGGCGCGCCCTTAATCGCGGTGAAGTTCTTCCCCGCGTCGGTCGAGCGGTAGGTGCTGGTGTTAGCGACGTAGATCACGTCTTTATTCTTGGGATCGACCCGAACGCAGCCGAAGTCGTCCCCTCGTCCGTAAATCCGGTCTTCGTCGTTCACCTGCTGCCAGCTGTCGCCGGCATCGTCGGAGCGGTAAATCCCGCTGCCTTTCTTGGCATTCACCCAGGCATACATTCGGTCGGGATCGGATGGGGAAATTGCTGGGCCGATGCGGCCAATTCCCTCGGCCTCACCAGGCAGCCCTTTCGTGAGTGGATGCCAACTGTCGCCGCCATCGGTCGATTTGTAGAGTCCGCTGCCAGGGCCGTTGTAGCCGCCGCCGGTGGTCCACGGCGGACGCCGCGACGACCACATGCTGGCGTAGATCACTTGCGAGTTGCGCGGATCGAAAAGAAGATCCATCGCTCCGACGTTTTCATCTTTGTAGAAAACTTTCTGGAAGCTTTGGCCGCCATCGAGGGAACGGTAGACGCCGCGCTCGGAGTTGGGGCCGTAGGGATGCCCTTGTGCGGCTACGAAAAGCCGGTTGGGATCTTTGGGATCAACGATGATCGAGGCGATCTGCTGCGCATCTCGCAGAGCGCCATCCTGTTGACCCAGGTGCTGCCAGGTCACACCCGCGTCCGTCGACTTGTAGATGCCGTTGCCGACGGAGAGATCAGGGCGCCGCAGGCCTTCTCCGCTGCCAACATAAATGACATCTGGATTTGATGGAGCGACGGCGAGAGCGCCGATCGAGCCGGAACGATGGTCGTCATTCGCCCGGACTTCCTTTGTTTCAGAATCACTCTGAGGATCGAAGATTGGGTTCCAGGTCCTGCCGGAATCCGTCGACTTCCAGACTCCTCCGTTGTTGGGCGCCATGTAGAAGACGTTGGGCTGGCCGGGAACGCCGGAGATGGCCACCGTGCGGCCTCCTCGAAATGGGCCGATGAGTCGCCAGCGAAGATCCTGATAAAGGGCAGGATCGTATTGCTGAGCTGAGGCGACGGAGAGAAAAATAAAAACGGAAAGTGCGGTTAACAGGCTCAACAGGAAATGTTTGCTCACGGTTGTCCCTCAAAAAACCAAAGAAAAGAGAAGCAAGCATAAATCACAGCGGTGGCGATTGGACAGCGAGGATCGCGTCGAGGGGGTTCGCGAAAAGCGACGTAGCTAAGTTGAACGGATGGTGGAAGCGGCAACAGCGGGCGCAGTCGAGAGATAGCGGCGCAGGGCATCCTGCCATTCGGGCATGTGGATGTTGTAGGCGTGCAGGCTATCGGATGAGAGAACTGAGTAGGCGGGACGCTTTGCGGGACGCGGAAATTCAGCGGTAGTCACAGGTTTGACCTTCGTGGGCGAACCCGACTGGCGCAGAATTTCGGTCGCGAAGTGGTACCACGTGCAATTGCCCGAGTTGGTGACGTGCACGATTCCTTCGGCGGAAGCGCGACAGAGTTGCGCGAGAGCGGATGCGAGATCGCCTGTAAAGGTCGGGCTTCCCCGTTGATCGTTGACGACCGAAAGCTCGGGACGCGTCGACGCCAGTTTGAGAATGGTGGCCGGAAAACACTTGCCGCCGTGGCCGAAGAGCCAGGAAGTCCGGGCAATGCAAACTTTGGGGAGAATTTCGAGAAGGCGTTCCTCGGCCCGCGCTTTGCTCTCGCCGTAAACGCTCGTGGGGTTTCTGGTGTCGCTGACTTCGTAAGGCGTACGTTTGGTTCCATCAAAGACGTAATCGGTGCTGAGGAAGAGCAAGCGCGATCCGGACTCGCGAGCCGCCTCAGCCACATGAATCGCTCCCTCGCAATTGACCGCGAAAGCCAGGTCGCGGTTCGACTCGCATCCATCGACGTCAGTGTAGGCGGCAGAGAGAATGATCCAATCAGGGCGACTCTCACTAACCGCTTCGCGCACGCGCTCCCGGTCGCGGAGGTCGGCATCTTTGGACGAGAAGGCCGTTAGTTGCTCGGCGGCTAATTCTCGAACCAAGTCTTGGCCGAGGAGACCGGAGGCTCCGAAAAGCGTGATGCGCATAAGTGCATTGTAATTGGGAAGCCTTACGGGTTATCCGCTCGTGTGGATCCGCAGCCGTCAGGGCCGGGGTGAATCCCCTAATGCGACTCTGTTTCGGAGGCTTTTGCGGGTCGGGTGCGACGACGTAGCGTGGCGAGGATCAAAGACCCGCTGATTCCGAAACAGACGACGGCCGCGAAGGCCGTCATATCGAGCGTACCGCGCGTGAATCGGAGATAGTCGGCGAACATCGAGACCACCGAAAAAACAATGCCGAGCACATTGAGCCACAGCGGAGAACGAATAGTCGGAAGATCGTTGCGAAACCAAACCTGAAGCAAAACAGCGGCGAAACCAATCGCAGCAACAACGACCAACGCAACCGGGCTGAGAAATGCGTTAGGTCCCGTGTAGATGACAACCAGCGCGAGCGCCAGAAGAAGCAGGCCGGAAGCAATCACCGTCCATCGTCGCGCAACTCTCGAATTAGAACTCGGGACGGAATTCGGCTCGGACTCAGGTTCGGATCCGCCACCGGGAATGGTCACTGATCGACCTCGGCTCTTTTCTGCATGCTGGCATTGTATCCGCCCGTCTTCGGATCTGCGCTCGTGGTGACGCTGGGCATCCATTCGGAGGGCCGATGCTCGCCATGCGACATGGCATAAAGAACAAGTTCGACACGGCTCGAGATCCCGACTTTATCAAAGATGCGCAGCAAGTATTTTTTGATCGTGTGTTCGCTGAGGCCGAGTTCGGTGGCGACTCCGCGGTTCGTCAAGCCATCGGCCACCAGCGCGACCACCTGTTCTTCGCGCGGCGTGAGCAGCGACCGCCCATTGGAATTGACAACCCGCAGCGTCGGCACCTCCGCCAGGGCCGCCAGCGCGTAATTCGTCTGCCGACTGTTGAGCCAGATCTGTCCGCGAAAAACGCAATCGATGCACTTGCACAACATGGGAAAAGGAGTCTCGGCAAACAGGAAAATCCCTTTCGCACCCGCCCGCAGGGCACTAAGGACGACGTCGCGGTCGTCGCTTTCCGCCAGCAGGACCGCTGCAGCTTTCGGATAGGAAACCCGCAGAAACCGCAGCAAATTGTAGTCCGGTAGAGAATTGCCCGCCACAAGGACCACGTCGGCGGGAGTCGACTTCATGAATTCACCGATGGCAAACATATCCGGGACGACTGCGAAAACGTCGAAGTCTCGCCGGACATTCAGAGCACGGGTTAAGAGTTGAGATTGAATAGGGGCCGAGTCAGCAACTAGAACTCGCACGGTTTCACTTCGGGACGGTTCGTTTTCCTGGGACGGTGTGGCTTGGTTTGTGGTTCTCACCTCTCCATCATGCCCGAACGCGCACGGACCGGATGTAGGCTCCGTCACACTCCGTTCGTGATGAATCCTTAGATTCGGAGTCCACTTTCGGGTCTCTACTCTCGTACATAACTTCTCTCTTAGCGCATTCCAGGCCCAGAGGGCTCTGGGAGACGAAAGCTCTCGCCCTGTCAGCCTATTTACCCGCACCCACACTTTGACATGCAGAACTGTGCCCCCTACCACGGTGGACGGTACCTTCCACGTCTTGTTGCGTTCGAGCCGCAACGGTAGTTTCGTGCAATCAGCTCCTCAGTCGGAACTGGTTAATTCGCCGCTCAGAGCAACGGTGAGAGTACGGAGATGAATGTGCATTATAAGCATGTAATTTTGGGAGCTGTGGGCGCGCTCATCCTGCAGTTCGCCGCGGCCGCATCCGCCCAGGAAACATTGCCGTCAACAACTTCGGTCTCTGGATCCTCTGCTCCGTCAACCGGCAACATTGCGATTGTGGAGAGCTCGCAGAGGCAGAACCGCCCCGACAAGGTTTCTACCAGCGGAACGATCGCACAGCCCGACAGAGTGGGTGGCCAGGGAGATCCTGCATTCGGAGGGGAACGCCACCCGCTTTACCGGCTCCGCACGTCCGATACAGTGGATGTTAATTTCACCTTTTCTCCTGACTTCAACCAAAACTTGACGGTACAGCCGGATGGTTACGTCGCGCTTCGCGGTGCTGGCACCCTCCTGGCGGCGGGGCTTACCGTACCGCAGATGCAGTCAGCGGTTCAGGCGGCCTATCGCAGCTTTCTGCGGGACCCGGAAGTGACCATAACTCTTAAAGACTTCGATAAACCTTACTTTCTTGCTTCTGGTGAGGTGGCGCGGCCCGGGAAGTACGAGTTGCGTGGCGATCTCACGGTAAATGAAGCCGTCGCGATCGCAGGCGGATTTACCCAACAGGCGCGGCATTCTCAGGTGGTGTTGTTTCGTCGAATTTCCGCGGACGTCGCGGAGTCGCACGTGATCGATGTGAAAAAGATGCTGGATGCACACGACCTTCGTGAAGATCTTCATCTTCAGCCGGGCGATTTTATTTTTGTGCCGCAGAGTCGAGTTTCAAAGATTCGCAGATATGTTCCGACCAACTCTATGAGCTGGTACATGAATCCATTGCAGTTTTGACTCAATTCTTAAGCCACAAGGAGCGGAGGCGTTCGCCTCAGCGTCTGTTCTCAAGGCTCGGAATGGTGCTTTGTGAATGCCTGCTTCTGATTCCCTATGTCCGCTGAAGATATCGAAAATTCGACCGCTATACCCAACCCCACTCCCAGAGAACTGGCCGCGACGCTTTTCCGGCGTCCACGGCTCGTCGCGTCTTCCTTCGGGGTGGTGGTGCTGGCAACGCTGCTCGTAGTCCTCTTCTCGCCTCGCTATGAGTCCCACTTCAAGGTTCTACTGCGACGGGGACGATTTGATCCCGTCGTATCGTCACAGCCCGCCAGCGCTATGGACTTCACTCGTCCCGATATCACAGAAGAAGAACTTAACTCGGAAGTGGAACTGCTTCGCGACGAAGATCTGTTAAAGCAGGTTGTAAAGATGGCGGCCCTGGTGCCAGCAGATACGCCGAGCGTCAAAGTGTCCGCCGAAATCGAGCATGCGGCTCGAAAGCTGTCTCGCCGTTTGGATGTAGAAGCGCTGAAGAAGTCCAATCTTATCCAGGTCAGCTACAAGGATACCGACCCGGAGCGTGCCGCCCGCGTCCTTTCGGCGCTCTCGACTCTGTATGTCCAGAAACACACAAACCTGCAGCGGCCGCCAGGGGAATCCCAGTTTTTCGATCAGCAGACCGACCGAGAAGAAAAGCACTTGCGTCAATCGGAGGCCGATCTGGTGCACTTCACCCGCGCCCGCCAGGTGGTTTCGGCGGCTCTGGAACGGGATATCGCCCTGCAAAAACTCGGCGAAGCAGACGCGGCATACCGCCAGTCCGATCAAGATCGCATCGAGACAGAGCGCCGAATCTCTTCCCTACGCGAACAGCTGAAGTCGTTTCCATCGCGATCGGTCACACTGAATCGTTGGGCAGATAATCCTGAGGTTCTCGAGAAAATGAAAACACATTTACTCGAGCTTCAGCTTAAACGCACCGACCTTCTGAGCCGGTTTCAACCGTCCTACCGGCTCGTACAGGAGGTGGAACAGGAAATCGCCGAAACGCGCACTTCGATCGCCGCCGAAGCGCTCACCCCGATCCGCGATGAAACTACCGACAAAGATCCCAACTACGAGTGGGCGCGCATGGAACTGGAAAAGGCGGAAGTGCAGCGCGATGGATTGCAGGCACGGCAAGCGGACGCTTTGACGCAGGTGGCGTCCCTGAGGGCGTTTGCCGAGAAAATGCAGGCGGATTCGGTGGATCAACAGGACTTGCTGCGCGACGCCAAGATCGCCGAAGACGCCTACCTGCTCTACCTTCGCAAACGTGATGAGGCACGGATCGGCGACGCGCTCGACGAGCGCCGCATTCTCAACGTGGCGATTGTGGAATTACCCGCGGTCCCGGCACTCCCCACTCACCCGATGATCCTTTACTTTCTGCTGGCCTTCGGTTTGGCCGTAGCCTTCAGCGTCGGAATCGCATTCACCACTGAGTATTTCGACTCGACGATTCGCACGCCCGACGAAGCTTATAGTCTGCTCGGCGTGCCAGTCCTCGCATGGCTGCCAGCCCAGGATCGGACCCAATCGCTGCTCAGCTTCTCGATGAGTCGCAGGGGACCGGGCAAGGTAGCACTCCAATGAGCATTGCCCACGAAATCATCGACCGCCAATCCCAAAGTGATCAGAACTCCGCAGAGCCGCTTCGCGAACTGGGCCAACGAAGAGCGTTTTCTCGCGCAGCCGCCGTACAAAACGATCAAATTCGTGCGCTGGTACAACAGCTATTTTTCTCGGAAGGATCGAAGACAGTTCGACACGTAGGATTTGCGCCGGTTGAAGGTTCGACCTCGACAACGGCACTATGCCTGGAAGTTGCAACAACATTGGCGGAAAGCCATAGGTACGACGTTGGCTTGATCGACGCAAACATACAGGCGATCCCGCTGCAGAACCAACTGGAGTTGGATCCGCCGAGTCGAGATAACGCAACCTGGCCGGTGGCGCCGCACCTCTGGATGGTTCCTCGCCAGTCCTGGTTGCGGGACGACGAAGGACTGCGAACCACGGAGCTCGACTTGGCCAGACTTCGTGAAATCACTGCGGAATTCGATTTTTCGATTCTATGGTGCGCCCCCGTGTCTTGGCTCACGGCAAGTGTCGCTCGTACTTGCGACGGATTGGTACTGGTTCTGGCTGCAAACAAAACCAGACGCATCGTGGCGAAGCAGGTTCGAGGTCAACTGCAGCTTGCTCAAGTTCCCCTCCTCGGTACCGTTCTTGCCGAGCGTCGCTTTCCCATACCACAAGGTTTGTACAAGAACCTTTGAGTCCTATGGGAAATTTCGTCTCAAATCGACTGTGGAATAGCAGGCCGTTCGATGGTTCTTCTCCCTATTCTCGAATGATTCTCGGCAGTCGCGGGGCCACCTCTTCCCCCATCGCAAACGCGGATGGTTCAGTGGCCCCAGCAATCTCGCAGTCAGCAGCGGATTGGGCCGGCGACAACGGCCGTGAGCGACCGTCGAAGCACACAAGATTCGCACAACTTTTGCCCCATCCAACTGGCGATCGATTTCTGCTTTTTAAGCTGGTGGCCGCCGATTTAGTTGTTCTATTGCTCGCTTGCGGCGTGGTATCTCGTTTTCTACCTAAATTAGGACTGCCCCCGGTTGATCTGCCGATCTTCGCCGTTCTGGTAACGCTCTTCGGGTTCTCGGAAGGCCTCTACAGAAGTGACGCGGATCCCTATCCCCCCGGCCTATTTCCGCTGCTTTTTCGTTCGACCTTGTTTGCAACGAGCCTGGTCTTAATTTCGGAAAGAGGTAGACGCCCCCTTGCCGCTGTCGCAATCCTGAGTTGCAGTTTGACTGCGCTCGTATGCTTGCGCCGATCGAAGCAAATCCTATGGAAGAGACGACGAGAAACAGGAGTGCGCAGGGTCCTGATCGTCGGCAGCGGTCCGGTTGCCCGATCGATCGCGCGAACCTTACGAAACGACCCCTCGCAACGCGCCAGCGTCTGTGGCTTCGTAGATGACGACCTTCCCCTTTCTCCTACGGTACTTGGCCGAATCGCCGATCTCGATTGGCTTGCCCGCGCCCAATTTATCGACGAGATCATCCTCGCTGTTCCTACCCACCCGCCCCAAGCGCGAGAGGCGGCCGAGATTGCGTACCGCAATCACTTGGACATTCGCGCTGTGCCGGGCCTGCCGGCGGCCCCGTGGTTCGATCCGAGTGGAGATCGTATCGGCGACGTGCCGGTCGTCACACTGCATCGCGAACCCGTGCCGGGACCCGCGCTTCTTCTCAAGCGCTTGCTGGATGTTACAGCGGCCGCGTTTGCACTTGCATTGGCCAGTCCCATCATGGCCGTCGTGGCCCTCCTCATACGTTTTGACTCCGACGGGCCTGTCGTCTATTCGGCGGAGAGGACGGGCGCGAAAGGCCGCCGCTTTCGTTGTTACAAATTCCGTTCCATGGTCACAGATGCCGACCGCCTGAAAGAAGAACTGCGCGCTCGCAATCAGCGCCAGGGTCCCATCTTCAAGATCGACGACGACCCTAGAGTCACTCGGGTCGGGAAATTCATTCGCCGCTACAGTCTCGACGAGCTCCCGCAACTCTGGAACGTTTTGCGAGGTGACATGAGCCTGGTCGGACCGCGTCCTCATCCGGTGGACGAAGTTAATCACTACGACCTGCAACACTACCGCCGTCTCGATGTAAAACCCGGCATCACTTGCCTGTGGCAGATCACCGCGCGTGGCTGCCCCTCATTCGACCTGAATATGCACCTTGATCTTACCTATATCGAGAATTGGAGCTTGGGCCTCGACTTGCGCATCCTCGCCAGCACCATTCGCGTCTTGTTTGCGCCGGAAGGGGCGTGATTGTTTCCATGAGCAGCCGCGCCCTTTCTTGGGATGTCTATACGAACCCACTCTGGCGGATCGCGAGTTGGACACTTCGTCCCCTCTACCTTGGGATCGCGTTCCCCTCCATCCTTTATGTCATTGCGATGGCTGTCTTCCTATTTCGGCCTCCCGACCTGTTTTCGTTTTATGCCGACCGGATCGCTTTTGGCGCTCTCGTTTGCTTCGTCGTCCTCCGTTCCATGGCGCGTCACGCAAGAATTCCCTTTGTCGTCTCGTTAAGTGTCCCCATGCTGTTGCTAACGGCACTTGCCGTGTTTCGCGCCCTCCGCGATCCGTTCGATGCTCAAATCTGGAGCATCATTGCCAGCAAGTACATTGTCCCTTTCGCGCTCTTTCACATCGCGATATCGGTCTTCCGAGGCGCCGAGCCACGGAAACATTTTGAGATCTTTGTTCTAGTCGCCCTCGCCTACCTCGTTTTTATTGCCATTGCTTTTCTGGTGGATGCGCGCGCTCTCATCTATCCCCGTTTCATTCTCGACGAAAGCCTGGGTTTCCATCCCGATCGGGCTCGCGGGCCGTTTCTGCAAGCAGTCGCCAACGGAGTCTCCTTGAACATGCTTGGCATTCTGGTGATCGGGCTTTCGCAAAAGCGCAGCATCGTACAGACGCTGCTCTGGCTCGCTCTTCCGTTTGCCGTGCTGGCGACGATGACACGTGCCGTTTGGATCGCGTTCGCAGTTTCAACTATTGCGCTCGGATTCCGGCTTATCAAACATCGCCTGCGGGCGATTGCCGCGCTTTTGGCGACTTCGGCAATTGCCCTTGGCTTGGCGATCGGTTTCGGCAACACATCTCTGAAAAATGCTTTATCGGAGCGCACCGAAGAGCGCGGCCCGGTCGAAGCACGCCTGGCCGTCTACGATGCAGGCTGGTCCATGTTCCGCGAGCGCCCTTTCACCGGGTGGACGGCCGGTGGCATGTATGCCGAACTTGCCCGCCGCATGTCCGGTTACCACCTGCGCATCTTCTACGTACACAACACCTACCTCGCGTTGCTAGTCGAATTCGGTGTACCTGGCCTGGGGCTCTACGGCATTCTCTTTTTCAACCTCTTCCGGCTTACCTGGCACAAGCCTCCTCGCGAAACTGGCGCCGTCGCTGCCCTGCGCAGCACTTGGCCGCTGCTGCTGAGCGTGTACCTCTTCAACGCATTTTTTGTCGATATGGCCTACCAATTCGTAATCGGACTTCTCTTCACCGTCGCCGGTATGCTGTGCGCCTCCGAGGAAACGCTCGCATGAGGACCGTCGCGTACATCGCCAATGAGTTCCCTTCGGCGGTTGAGCCCTATGTCGCGGATGAAATCGCCGAACTACGTCGCCACGGGATTACCGTGATCTGCTGCAGCGGCAAGCGAGTGTCGCCGACTCACCTCAGCCTGTCAGAACGCGCCCTGTGGAAAGAGACGCGATACTTTCAGCCGCTCTGCGACGACGAAATACTTCGAGCGTTGCATCGACTAGCCTCTGATCACCACAAGCTAGCGCAGTTATTGAAACCCTTGCTATGGCAACCAGGAAGCTCGTTGCGCCTCCGCATTCGCGGAATTGGTCATACCATCATGGGTGCGGCGCTCGCCGAACAACTGGCGCCCCTCGATGTCGAGCATATTCACGCTCATCATGGATATTTCGCCTCGTGGATGGCGCTCACGGCCGCGAATTTGCTCGGCATCAGCTTCAGTTTCACCCTCCACGGCTCCGATTTGCTGCAGCGTGCCGACTTGCTGCTAGCAAAATTGCAAGCGTGCCAGTTCTGTGTCACGGTCTCGGAGTTCAACCGCCAATACATCCTGCGCAACTATCCTTCGATACCCGCCGCCAAAATTACCGTGCAACGGCTTGGCGTCGATCGGGTCTTGACTCGGCCAATTCCCGGGGCGGCCGACAGTTGTTCCCGCCCGTTCCGAATTCTTTCCGTCGGGCGGCTCCACGGCGTGAAGGACTATCGCTTTCTCATCGAAGGGTGTGGGGCGCTTCGTGATCGTGGCGTCGAATTCGTCTGCTCCATCGTGGGAGAGGGACCAGAGCGCGCCATGCTCGAGAAACAGATCGCTGAATTGGGACTTCAAAATCGCGTGCAACTGATCGGCCAGGTTCCTCACGCCCGTTTGCCCGACTATTACCGCCATGCCGATCTTGCAGTCTTGACCAGCAGGAGTGAGGGCATTCCGGTCGTTTTGATGGAAGCGATGGCTCATGAAAGGCTCGTCCTCGCTCCAGCGATTACCGGAATTCCGGAACTGGTAGAGCATCAGCGTACTGGATTTCTCTATGAACCGGGATCCCTGCTCGACTTCGTCGACGCCGTCGAATGGATCCGCGACAATCACGCGTCGCTGGCTGAAATGCAGCGCGCCGCAGCGGCCACTATCGATGTTTCCTACAATCGCCAGCGCAATCTCCGCGTTTTCGCCGAAGAATTCTTAACCCGCATATCACGATCGGACGGTAATCATGCGCATCCTTTATTCGAACAAGTTCGACTATCCGTTTAGCGGAACCGAGGCGTACCTATTCGACCTCATCCACCAGATGGATTTACGCGGCAACGAAACGGCACTATTCAGCATGGACCACGGGCATACCCCGGCCTTTGCAGGCCGCGCCTATCGCATCCCGCGAGTCGACTTTAAAGATCCGAACGCCAGCTTTCTGAAGAAAGTCAAAATGGCCGCGCATGCCATCTACTCCCCTTCTACCCAGCGCGCGATGAGAAAGTGCATAGACGACTTTTCGCCCGATCTCGCACACATTCGCGGAATCTACCATCATCTCTCGCCTTCCATCTTGTGGGAATTGAGAAGGCAGGGAATCCCCGTCCTTTATCACTTGAACGATTTCAAGATTCTCTGCCCGACCTATAACTTTGTCGCTAATGGCCGCGCCTGTGAGCTCTGCCAGAACGGCGCTTTCCATAATGTAGTTACGAAACAATGCTATGAGGGTCCGCCGTCGAGCGCCATGGTTCTGGCAGCGGAGGCATACCTCCACAAGTGGCTGCAAACCTACCAGCGCTGTGTTGACACCTTTCTCGCCCCGAGCGATTTCGTTCGCGCTAAGTTGATCGACGCTGGATTCCCCGCGCAAAAAATCGAGGTACTTCCCCACTTCCAGGCTTTGCCGCGGAACGAGCAAC
Organism: uncultured Acidobacteriaceae bacterium; assembly: GCA_963846085.1. Taxonomy (GTDB): domain Bacteria; phylum Acidobacteriota; class Terriglobia; order Terriglobales; family Acidobacteriaceae; genus Acidiflorens. Next base: position 477,175 of record CAWJUN010000004.1, read on the forward strand.
TCGAAGCCGACCGTGGGTATGTGCTCTATTTTGGCCGCCTCTCGCCCGAAAAAGGCGCTTACGAACTCTTGCGGGCGATGGTGCGACTGCCCCACATCCCGCTGGTAATCGCTGGAGACGGCCCCGAACGCCCGCGCCTGGAGGCACTCGCGAAAGAGTTGCATCTGGACCAAGTCTCGTTCACTGGCATGGTTCACGGCGAAAAATTGCAAGGCCTCATCGCGGGCTGCCGTTTTTCGATTTTTCCCTCTCACGCTTACGAAACTTTGGGGAAATCGATTCTGGAGTCGTACGCGTGGGGAAGGCCGGTGATCGCTTCCGATCTGGGTTCTCGCCGCGAACTCGTGCGCCATGGCGTCACCGGTTTCTTATATACCGGCGGAGACCGCGAACAATTGGCGCACTCCATTGGATTTCTCTTCGATCGCCCGGACTTGACTCAGAAGATGGGCGCCGCGGGCCGCGACCAGGTTCGCGCAAATCATGATCCCGACAGACACATAGAGAAGATGCTGCAGCTCTACCGGCGCCTCATTTCCACGAAGAAGGTCTTGTCGTTTCCCACTCTGCCCGCGCGCAGGCCCCTGCGGCGCGGCGTACGAGTCGCTTTCATCGGTGGGCGAGGGGTAGTATCGAAGTACAGCGGCATTGAGTCTTATTACGAACAAGCCGGCCACGAGTTAGCAAAACTCGGTCACGAAGTCACGCTGTATTGCCGCAGCTATTTCACCCCTCCGATCGAGAGCTACCAGGGTATGCGTGTTCTCCGCCTCCCTACCATCCGCTCGAAACACTTGGAAACCTTGATCCACACGGCCCTCAGCACTATTCACGCCGTGATGTCAGATTACGATGTTGTGCATTATCACTGTCTCGGGCCGGCGTTATTTTCGTTTCTTCCGCGCCTCTTCAGGAAAAAAACAGTAGTGACGGTGCAAGGGCTCGACTGGCAACGCGGCAAGTGGGGCCGGATCGCATCGCAAGTGCTGCGGTTAGGAGAAAGGGCCGCGATTCGCGGACCCAACGCCACGCTGGTTGTTTCGCGCACCTTGCAACGACATTTTCGAGAAAAACACCAAAGCGAGACGATCTATGTCCCAAATGGCGCGAAGCTGGGGGGCCGACACATGCCGCGGCAGTTGCCAGAATGGCGGCTAACCCCAGATGGCTACATTCTCTTTTTGGGCAGGTTTTCGCCGGAGAAAAACTGTCATCTCCTCGTGAACGCTTTTCAGAACCTTGATACCGATTTGAAGATTGTGTTCGCTGGCGGATCGAGTCACTCCAACGCTTACGCCGAGGCCTTGCGGAGCCACGCTTCAGACCGGATTCGTTTTCTACCGTGGGTTTCAGGAGAAGACCTCGACGAACTGCTATCGAACGCCGCTTTATTTGTATTGCCATCCGCGCTCGAAGGTATGTCGCTCGCATTGCTCGATGCTATGGCGGCCGGAGTATGCGTTCTCGCCAGCGACATTCCGGAAAACAATGAAGTAGTCCAGGACGCGGGCTTCACCTTCAAGAGTGGAGATCAGGCAGACCTGGAGCGCATGCTTGGCCTTCTGATTCGCAATCCCGAACTCCGGCGACAGGCTGCGGTCCGCGAACGTGCCCGGATTCAAGACGAGTTCCGTTGGCCCTTTGTCGCGCAGCGGCTCGAAGAGGCCTATTATGATGTGCTGGGTTGGGCACCGAATGCGCAAGCGACTTGCGACTCGATTGGGGCTGACGTTTCGGCGGCACGGTAGCACCTCTCGGAGCAGACCTTCCCCCACTCTCATTTCAAGGGGTTTAGGACTCGAATCTGCCTTCGCCGAGGCCTTCGGTTAGAATCAACGTGCGGCACGTTTCCGATGCCGCACATCCAACATGGAAGATTTGATTCTCGTTACCGGCGGCGCCGGATTCATTGGCTCGAACTTTGTCCTGCAGTCGCTCGCCTCTGAGCCCTCTCGAGTTTTGAACCTCGACAAACTGACCTACGCCGGCAATCTGAACAGCCTGCGGACGATCGAAGCTCACCCGCGATATCGTTTCACCCAAGGGGACATCGTCGATCGTGATTTCCTGCAGGAATTATTACGTCGCGACCAACCGCGTGCCATCGTCCATTTCGCCGCCGAAACCCACGTCGATCGTTCCATCCACGGACCCGACGACTTCATCCGCACGAACGTGAATGGCACCTTCAGTCTGCTCGAAGAAACTCGCGCCTACTGGTCAGCGCTGCCAGCAGCCGATCAAGCCGCCTTTCGTTTTCTGCACGTTTCTACCGACGAAGTTTACGGTTCACTTCAAGCCACCGATCCGGCATTCTGCGAGACGACGCCATACGCTCCTAACAGCCCATACTCCGCGACCAAGGCGGCCTCCGATCACTTGGTCCGCGCCTATCACCATACCTATGGATTGCCTGTTCTCACCACAAACTGCTCCAACAATTACGGCCCGCGCCAGTTTCCAGAAAAACTGATCCCTCTCATGATTCTGAATGCGTGCAGCGGAAAGGCGCTTCCGGTCTACGGCGACGGTAAGAATGTTCGCGACTGGCTCTATGTCGAAGACCATTGCCGCGCCATCCGTACCGTGCTCGCCCGTGGATGCGTCGGTGAGACCTATAACGTGGGTGGCCGTAGCGAGCAAACGAATCTCGAAATCATCGGAGCGGTCTGTCAATTGCTCGACGAGTTACGCCCGAATGATCCCGTGATGCCGCACAGTAAGCTCGTGACGTTTGTCAAAGATCGTCCCGGACATGACCGCCGCTACGCCATGGACACACGTAAAATCGAGCGCGAATTACAATGGCAGCCCGAAGAAACTTTCGAAAGCGGGATCGCCAAGACAGTCCATTGGTACCTCGAGCATGCCGACTGGGTCCGCGATGTAACCAGCGGCAGCTATCGTCAGTGGATGGCAAAGAATTACGCCACGGAACGCTAAGACCCCGAAACTCGACATGACCGAAACGACGCAAGCGAACTACAAAGGCATCATTCTCGCGGGGGGATCCGGCACGCGCCTCTATCCCGTGACCCACGTGCTTCCGAAAAGCCTGCTGCCCGTGTACGACAAACCGATGGTGTATTACCCGCTGTCGACTCTGATGCTGGCGGGCATTCGCGACATTCTCTTGATCTCGACTCCCGAAGATTTGCATCGCTTTCAACATCTGCTTGGCGATGGCTCTCGCTTCGGAGTGCGCTTCCAATACGCGATGCAGCCCAAGCCAGAGGGTATCGCGCAAGCTTTTCTGATTGGGAAAGACTTCATTGGCTCGAGCGGCTGCGCCCTCGTGTTGGGCGACAATATTTTCTACGGACACGATCTTGTTAAAGAACTTCGCGAGGCGACGCTGCAACCACGCGGTGCGCGTGTTTTCGCCTATCCCGTGAACGATCCGGAGCGCTATGGCGTGGTGGAGTTCGGCGCGGACGGAAAAGCACTCAGCATCGAAGAGAAACCGAAGCAGCCGAAATCCCGCTACGCCGTCACAGGACTTTATTTTTACGATCGGCAAGTCGTCGAGATTGCCGCGAACCTCAAACCTTCCAAACGCGGCGAACTGGAAATCACAGACGTGAATCGCGTTTACTTGGAGCGCGGCGAACTCAACGTCTGCGTGATGGGACGGGGCACCGCATGGCTCGATACAGGCACACACGAAGCCTTGATGGACGCTTCACTCTTCATCCAGACACTCGAGAAGCGGCAGGGCCTGATGGTCGCCTGCCCGGAAGAGATAGCCTATCGATCCGGATACATTACCGCTGCGCAACTCGACGCCCTGGCACAGCCCATGCGAAACAACGGATACGGGGCTTATCTCCTGCAATTGTTGCGCGAGCCTGTGTTCTAATCGACCACAGATTTCATGAAACAACTTCCCACGACGCTACCCGGAATTCTTTTACTCGAACCGCGTGTCTTCGGCGACGATCGCGGATTCTTTTTGGAAAGTTATAACCAGCGCACCTTTGCTGATCTCGGAATTGCTGATCCTTTCGTCCAGGACAACCATTCTTATTCCTCCAAGAATGTCGTCCGCGGATTGCATTATCAGATTCAACAGCCGCAGGGAAAATTAGTACGCGTGATCACCGGCGAGATTCTTGACGTGACCCTCGACCTTCGCCGCAGGTCTGCCACTTTCGGAAAGTGGGAATCGTTTCGGCTTTCTGGCGAGAACAAGCGCATGCTTTGGGTTCCACGTGGATTTGCGCACGGCTTCCGCGTCGTTTCCGAAACCACGCACGTGCTCTACAAGACAACGGATTTTTACGCGCCCGAGCACGAACGCTCGGTTCTATGGAATGATCCCGCACTGAATATTGCGTGGGAATTTGCGGACGAGCCCGCCAGTTCCGCAATTGTGTCGCCCAAAGACCAGCGTGGCGTGCCCTTTAATGACGCCGAGACCTTCGACTAACGCGCTATCAGTTCAATCGGAAGTCGACGGCAATCGTGGTTTCAACGCCCACCGCTTTGCCACTCGACAAGTAAGGCTCAAATTTCCAGGACCGAACCGCCTCCGTCGCCGATTGCACCAGCAAATCGGGACCGGAGAGCGGAAGAAGGCGTTCGACGCTTCCATCGGGTGCGATCATCGCGTCCAGCACGACGAGTCCTTCAGTCGAGGCCGCTCGCGCAGCATCGGGGTAGACCGGATCAACTTTCGTCAATATCCGCTTCGCCATGGTTTCAGAAGAAATTTGCAGCCTCGCGTCCCCAGACTGCGTCCGCGTTTCCAATTCGTTCCACGATCGCTGCCATTGCCACACTAAGAGGGCTAACAGCAACAAGGCTCCGAGGATGAGCAGCAAAAGTCCACCCCGCCCAACTCGAATCCTGCGCCTGCCTTGCCTTGCTGGAACTACATTTGTTTCTGGCGAACCAACACTCAGTGGCACACTCGGCGCGAAGTCCAGCGTCGCGTTTCTGTCTTCTATCGTCGCCTTTACCTTCGGCGCCAGCGGGTCTGACTCACACCGGTAAATCCAGTAGCGGATCATCTCCCGCTGTTGTGCCGACAGCCCTACAAATTCAATGCCACAGCGATATCGCGATTGATAACGGACTATGGCTCGGGCTCGAACCGGCACTCCCACGTTCGGCAGACGCAACTCCACCGCGACTTGCTGGCCCGCTGCCAGTTCTCCGGCGATCACGGCGCCAAGGCCGGTTTCCGTGATGTCGGTACAGCGTCCCGGTAAAGTTTCAGGGACGCCCGAACGGAGCACAATCAGGTCTAGGGGGACAGCAATAGGGTGGCGGGGGAAACCGCGCTGCGGCGTTGACTCCAACGCCAGCGATGGTGCTGCACTCATCAGACAGCCTCCGCAAGAATCAAAATCTCTTTCATGCGGCTGGAATTTGCAACAAAAGAAACGCTTCCTGGGAACGGTGCGCCAAGTATAGCCGAGCCCGAGCCTATCCGAGCCGACGACGTGCTGAAATATTTTTCAGCACGTCATTTATTCCATATCGCGCCAATTCGGACCGACTCCGATTTCAACCAGCAACGGGACTTCGAGGGCGTGAGCATTTTCCATATGTTCTCGGACAAGCGGCTTCATAACGTCGACCTCGCTCTCCGGCACTTCAAAGACAAGCTCGTCGTGAACCTGGAGCGTCATCCGCGACTTCATTCCGAGCTTCCGGATCTCTTCATCGATGCGAATCATCGCCAGCTTGATCAGGTCTGCGGCGGTTCCCTGCAGAGGAGTGTTGACTGCCGTCCGTTCGGCAAATCCGCGCTGCGTCGCATTCTTGCTGTTGATATCAGGAATCGGACGAATTCTCCCAAAGAGCGTCGTCACTTTCCCGGCCCGCCGCGTCTGCTCCAGAGTCACATCGATGAAAGCGCGCACGCCAGCATACTTTTCGAAGTAGGCATCAATAAATTTTCGCGCTTCGCCCGGCTCGATGCCTAAATTCTGCGAGAGTCCAAACGCTGATAGGCCATAGACGATGCCGAAGTTCACAACCTTCGCCGCTCTGCGGTGGTCCGGCGTCACCGCTAGCGGAGGAACGCCGAAAACCTGCGACGCGGTCAGCGTGTGAATATCGTCGCCCCGGCGAAAAGCTTCCACCAACAGTTTGTCTTTGGAATAATGCGCCAGTAACCGCAACTCGACCTGCGAATAGTCGGCGGCCAGCAACACATGACCGGGCTCGGCGATAAATGCAGCTCGAATCTCCCGGCCAAGTTCCGTGCGGATCGGGATATTCTGCAAATTCGGATTCGCCGAAGAAAGGCGGCCAGTCGCGGTTCCAGTCTGCCCAAACGTTGTATGCACACGGCCAGTGCCGCTGCGCATAAGCGCGGGCAAGGCATCTACATATGTCGATTTCAACTTTGTGAGTTGGCGATACTCCAGCACCATCCGCGGAACTTCGTGCTCCGCTGCCAGACCCTCCAGCACGTCCACGGCAGTCGAGATCTTCTTGCCTTTCCCATATTTCACTGGGATCGGAAGCGCCAGCTTATTGAACAGCACATCGCCCAACTGCTTCGGCGAATTGATATTGAACTCGACGCCGCAGCGTTCGTAAATGTCCCGCGCTTTTGCCGCCGCCGCCCGCTGCAACTTGACTGACATTTCGTCTAGCGCCGCCAGATCAATCTTTACTCCGGCCTCTTCCATACGGGCCAGTACGGGGACCAAAGGCGCATCAATCGTGTCGTAAACCTTAGTCAGCCCCTGTTCGTCGGCCTCCTTGCGGAGTATCGCCGCGAGCCTGCCGGTAATGTCCGCCGCTTCCGCGAGATTGCCGCTCAACTTCAGGTTCAGCCTTCGCAGCGCAACTTCCGGCAACGCGTGTGACGAATAGGTCGGATCCAGCAGGTAGGAATAGAGCATCGGATCGTGCAGCACCCCGGCGAGAGCGATTGGCCGGTCAACAAACTGGTCTGAAAAATAATGCAGCGCCGACTTGAGATCGTGGATGGTTTTCGGCACAGCAGCATCTTCCAGCAGCCTTCGCACCCGCTCTGCCAGCGCCGGATTTTCGAGCGTGACCATCGCGCCGGCGCCGGGAGCATTCGAAATCGCGATGCGCTTTGCTGGTGGCGCCACCGCTTCGCGGGACTCGACCGCAGGCGCAGCATCCGCGGGTCGGAGGTCCAGAAATCCTGACTGTGCTGGCGCCGGCTCCTCTTCGTACTCCAGCGGACTGCTTTCAGACTCGATGCTCTTTTCGGGCTCCAGCTCAATTGCGATGGCCAACGGTACGTGGTCGGCGCTTCCCGCGTACTCCTCGAATTCACTCTTGGAACGAATTTCCCGGTAGTCGCCATCTTTCACTTCTACAACGGGCAGAAGTTCTTTCAATAGCGTTGTGAACTCAAGCTCGGCGAATAGTTCACGCAGCGCTACGATATCTGGATCCCCAACTTTCATCGCCGACACTTCGAACTCGACAGCCACATCGGTGTCAATGGTTACGAGTTGCTTGCTATAGAGAATGTTGTCGCGATTATTTTGCAGCGACTCGCGATACGTTTTCTTCTCGACCTCCGCCGCGCGATCGAGCGCCGCTTCGACACTGCCGAAGCGCCGAATCAGATCGACCGAGCCTTTGTCACCGATCCCCGGAGCTCCCGGAATGTTGTCTACCGAATCGCCGCGCAAAGCCATTACATCCACGACTCGCGAAGGAGGCACTCCCAGAATTTCTTCCACCTTCGCGGCATCGCAAATCAAATTATCTTTCGGCGGATTGAGAACGCAGACATGCTCGTTCACCAGTTGGAGCATGTCTTTGTCGCTCGACACAACAAAAACCGTATACGATTCAGCCGCCGCCTTTCTTGCCAGCGTCCCGATCACGTCGTCCGCCTCGTACCCTTCGAGTTGCAGAATTGGAATGCGATATCCCTCGAGAGCGCGCCGTATGTACGGAATCTGCTGCACCAGATCGCCGGGCATCTCGGCACGATTCGCCTTATAGCCCCCATATTGCGATTCTTTGAACGTCTGGGTCTTGATATCGAACTTGCGAATGGTCGTGATCGCTTCCGCTTGCTGGTTACGGATGGTCGGAGCGCCTACGTCGAAAACCGCCGCTATATATTCAGGCGAGAAATCGTCGCGCAACTTTCGCAGCATGTTGACAAAGACGAACGTCGCCGCCGTCGGCAATCCGGTTTTTGTCGACATCGGACGCTGCCGCACCATCGCGTGATACGCGCGAAAGATGAAAGACATCGTGTCGATCAGGAAAATACGGGCTGTGTCCTTACCTTTGGTCGGGACGGAAACAGAGGCTGCGTCCGGAGCGACACTCTCTTGCGACGGCGTTTTCTTCTTGGGAGCCAATTAGAAAAGTTTAACAGCTTCAACTCTTCTCTATCGTAGGACGCAGAAAGCAGAGAATCGCGGGAAAGAACCCGTGCTCGAACATCGATCATGCCAATCGCGTATCATATGAAGTTTTCTGCGCTCGTCTCTCCGAGTGCCGACTGTTGAGAGTCTTGAGGTTCAATGCTGCCTTTTAAGCTGGTCTACAGCGACGACTACTATCTACCGATCGGCTCCCACGTTTTTCCCGCCGAAAAATACAAACTCATACAGCAGCGCTTGCTCGCCACCGGCATTGCAGATCCCTCTGATTTTGTCGCGCCTCGCCCCGCCAGCGATCAGGACGTGCTGCTGGTTCACACTCCGCAGTATGTCGAGAAACTCAAGACCGGCACGCTGAGTGCTCGCGAAGAATTGGAATTGGAAGTCCCGTATTCGCCAGAATTGGTAAGCGCCTTCTGGCTGGCCGCGGGCGGATCCATCTTAGCAGCCGACCATGCCTTGAACGACGGCATCGCCATCAGCATCGGCGGCGGATTCCACCACGCATTCCCCGACCACGGCGAAGGTTTTTGCCTGATCCATGACGTCGCCATCGCCATCCGGCGCATGCAGCGCGACGACAAGATTCGCACCGCCATGACGGTCGACTGCGACGTCCACCAGGGGAACGGCACTGCCGCAATTTTTGCGGGCGCGCGAACAACCAGCGAACCGCTGCCCTCCGTTCCGCCCTCAACCCTCCATCAATCTGCGGCGGCGCCGGTCGTCCCGAAAACGCGCGTCCAGAGCGGTTTCGCGGGCGATGTTTTCACCGTCTCATTGCACCAGGAAAACAACTATCCTGCTCGAAAGCCGCCCTCCTCGATCGACGTCGACCTTCCCGACGAAATTGGCGACGACTATTATCTGGCATGGCTCGACAACGCTCTCAGTTCCGGCCTGCGGAAGTTTCAACCAGAATTGCTCTGCTACCTCGCCGGAGCCGATCCCTACCGCGAAGATCAGCTGGGCGGACTCTCCCTCACCATCGAAGGATTAAAGAAGCGTGACGAACTCGTCTTTCGCGTCGCCCAAGCGCGCGGCATCCCTGTGATGGTCACGTTTGCCGGAGGCTACGCCGTGAAAGTGGAAGACACCGTCACCATCCACAGCAACACGATAATCGCCGCCAAGGAAGTGTTCAGCACAAAGCGCTGATCCAATCGGCGCGGCCGGCAAAGTTATACTCGATCATATGGACGTCGTTCCCTCCCACCTTGCGCATCGCGACTTGTATCACATTCTGATCAGCGCCGTGGCTCCCCGGCCCATCGCCTGGGTATCCACCATCAGTGCCTCTGGACAACACAACCTCGCACCTTTCTCCTTCTTCAATGCGGTGTGTGCCAAGCCTCCACTTCTGGCGTTCGCCCCCGCGCTGCGCTTGTCCCACCAAACCCGGCCGGACGAAGACAACGCCGCCGCACCGAAAGACACGCTCCGCAACATTCGCGAGACCCGAGAATTCGTCATCAACGTAGTCACCTACGGATTGGGCGAAGCCATGAACCTGACAAGCGGCGACTACGACGCTTCCACGAACGAATTCGAAATCGCGAAATTGGCGTCAGCGCCTTCGCAGGTCGTGCGGCCCCGGCGCGTGGCGGATTCTCCCGTGAGCTTCGAGTGCAAGCTACATCAGATTCTCGACTTCAATCCCGGACCCGACGGGGGCAGCCTGGTGATCGGCGAAATCGTCTCGGTTCACATCGACGACCAGCACCTAAAAGAAGGCCGTCTCGACCGAAACTCGCTCGATCTGATCGGACGCATGGGCGGAATGCAATACACCCGCACCACCCAGCGCTTTGAGATGATAAGGCCAAAGGCGGAGTAGCGAGTAAACGGCTAGAATCCGCACTCAGTTGGTATATGGAGAGGTAGAATAGTTCAACGGCGAGGTTAAACATGGGACATCTAACCCCTGAAGTTACGAAGTTACTGGAACAAGCTTTGTCCCTGTCGGTAGAAGAACAGGAAGCACTTGCAAACTCACTGTTCTCAAAGCTGGATGGCACGCTAAACGACCGCGAACCAAATGAAGGTCCAGGCGAGTCTGGAGTGGAAGCGGCTTGGGCCAATGAAATTAAGCGTCGCATCGAAGACATTGAATCGGGCAAAACCCAGATGATTCCGTACGAAGAGGTGCGCCGCCGCCTGGCGGCCCGGTTGGCGGATGCCGGAAAGTAAGTTGTATCGCTTCGATCCTCAGGCCTGGCTGGAACTGGAGGCTGCGGACGATTGGTACCGGCAACGCAGCCCCGAGGCAAGTGTCAGGTTTCTGGCAGCTGTTTATGATGCTCTTGAAACGATTGCCCATTGGCCCCAACGCTGGCCCACACATGTTCACGGAACCCGGCGGTTCATACTGTGGCGCTTTCCGTTTTCCATTCTTTATCTGGACGAACCTTCCGTAGTGAGTATCGTAGCCATCGCTCACAGCAAGCGAAAACCCGGATACTGGAAGGATCGGCTGTGACCGTCTGATCGCGTTCCGGTTCGAATCACTAGGCGAAATGTCCATGAGAATATGTGTGTTGTGTATTAAAATAGTATTATTTTAGGATCGACCAAGGTATACTGAATTCGCGGACCATGCGGAGGCCACACTCGTGGGAACGAGAGAAGAAAACGTTGTTAACGTGCGGATTCCCTCCAAACTCTCTGAGGGTATTGATTTCGCTGTAAGAAGTCGGCCCTTGCCCACCTCTCGTCACGCGTGGATCATGGAAGCGATCTACCGCCAAGTCAGGAGCGAAGTAAGCGAGGGTCGTCTGCAGGTCAGCAAAGAGTCCGATGTAGGACCTCAATACAGCATTGGCTTTCGCCCATACATCGACGTCCCAAGTGGCGGGGCGTTGCAAACAATCAACAAAGTGGGGACCGACGCGCTCGAACAATACTTCGTTGGCTTGGGAATCGAATCACGAGCCGCGAAGATTTGGACTAAGATTCTGCAAACGAAACGAACGGTCACCATAGACAACGTCATGATGCCGACGTCGAGGCTCGGGGCATTCGGTTTCACACCTGAAACGGCTGCTAAAATAGCCCCTTAATCCATATGTTCGAGAATCTTCAGGAAAAACTCCAACGCGCCTTTAAATCCCTTCGCGGGCAGGCTGTCCTCACCGAAGAGAACATTTCTGAGGCGCTGAAACAAATCCGTCTGGCCCTGCTTGAGGCCGACGTCAATTTCAAGGTCGTCAAAGAACTGATCGATCGCATTCAGGCGAAAGCCGTCGGTCAGGAAGTATTGACCGCGCTCTCTCCCGGCGAACAGGTGATTAAGATCGTTCGCGACGAACTGGTCGCTACGCTCGGCCAAGACACCGCCAAATTAAAGTTTGCCTCCCAGCCTCCGACGGTTGTGCTCATGGCGGGCTTGCAGGGGTCCGGTAAAACAACAACCTCGGGCAAGCTGGCCAACTGGCTCAAGAATGGCGGACATCGCCCCCTCCTCGTTTCGGTCGACGTCTACCGTCCGGCAGCGCGTGAGCAACTGAAAGTTGTCGCTGCCGCGATCAAGGCCAACATTTACGAAGGCACCGTCGGCGAAGCGAATACGGCGACCGTCGAACGGCTCGCCAAGGAAGCGCGGCGTGAAGCCATCAATTCTGGTTGCGACGTACTGATTGTCGACACCGCCGGCCGGCTGCACATTGACGATCAACTCATGGAAGAGATGCAATCGCTGAAGCGATTGCTTAATCCGCAGGAGATCCTGTTCGTCGCCGATTCGATGACCGGACAAGACGCGGTCAACTCTGCCGACGAATTCCACAAGAAGCTGACGCTCACCGGCGTCGTACTCACCAAGATGGACGGCGACGCTCGCGGTGGCGCAGCGCTATCGATCCGCCAAGTCACCGGGCAGCCCATCAAATTTATCGGCGTGGGCGAAAAATATGACGCGCTCGAGCCGTTTCATCCCGACCGCATCGTCTCCCGCATCCTCGGAATGGGCGACATCCTATCGCTGATCGAGCGTGCCGAATCCCAGATCGACAAGAAAAAAGCCAGCGAACTCGCGACCAAGGCCCTGAGCGGCGATGGCTTTTCGCTGGAAGACTTCCGCGATCAGTTACGGCAGGTTCGCAAGATGGGCTCGATTCAAAGCCTTGTCGGTATGCTGCCCTCGGTCGGAGCCTTTTCCGGTCTGCAGAAAGCCGCCGACAAAGTCGACGAAAAACAGATCAACCGCGTCGAGGCCATCATCAATTCGATGACCGGACACGAGCGTAATCATCACGAAGTCATCAACGGCAGCCGTCGCAAGCGCATCGCCCGCGGATCTGGAACCAGCGTGCAAGAGGTCAACAACCTTCTCCGCCAATATGCCCAGATGAGAAAAATGTTCAAGCAGATGGGCAAGCCAAGTTTCGCTCGTCGCATGGCGGGGATGAAGTTTCCTGGCATGTAGCTATCGAGACATTGAATCAATGATTGAATGATCTAGTGATTCAATCGTTCTTATGAAGTGGCGTTCTTTATCTGAATCCGGCGCGTACAGCGACGTGCGGCCGCTGCGCGAGATATTAGCCGAACGCAAAGCAGCCATTGCGAAGTACGTTCCTCACGATGTACAAGCCGTACACACTCGAGCCGTCGTTGAACTCCAGGCGATGGGACTTGCCACCCGCTCTCTGAAAGTCGGCGACAAATCCCCTTCATTCGAACTCTCCGATCACACCGGCAAACCAGTTTCCTCCTCGAGTCTTCTCTCCCATGGCCGCGTGGTCCTGATGTTCATTCGTGGCCGCTGGTGTCCTTTTTGTGTCGCGCAGATGGAAGCCATGAACTTCATCGTTCCCGAAATCGCCGCCGCCAAGGCTTCTCTCGTCGCCGTTTCTCCCCAGACCGAAAAGCAGGCCTTCTTTATGCGCGATCAACACAAGCTCACCTTCCCCATGCTGGTTGACGCGCAGAACGAACTCGCCCGCAAATTTGGACTGGTCTATCGCGTCCCCGAAGAACAGCAGGGCCTGTATCGCAGTACCTTCGTCAACCTGCCCCATGTCAACGGCGATCCCAGCTGGGAATTACCCATTCCGGCCACATTTATTCTTGACCACGATCGCACGATCTTGTTCGCGTCCGCCAACGAGGACTATACCGATCGACCCGAGCCGTTCGGCATTCTGTCAGCTATCGAACATCTTCACGGCTGACTCAGGTACAACGCGGAACCGATCTCCCCGTGGACGGGATCGATAATCGCCTGGCGAGCCGTTCCGCCGTAGGTTTGAGCTAGTTCTCGTGTTAGTGCTTCGTAGCGAGCGTCGCCCGCCGATCCCCACACCAGGACCGCATCCGGCTTCGCCTTCGAAATGTCGTTCATTAAGCCGGGCAGCTGCGACGCATCCGGCAGCGTCTCAATCGCTCCAATCAGCCTTCGATCTCCGAAGTAGGCTGACTTGTATCCGGCCTCCCATCCCACGCCGTGCTCTGGGTAGGGCCCCGAACCGACGCTAACCACCGTCGAACCGGGATGGGCTCTCAGTCGCTGGCCAGTCTGGTAACAAAAAGTCTGAAAATCGCGAGTCATTACTCGGAAAGGCGAGGAGGAATAAACAAGCGTGAACAAAATTCCGAGGACAATCAGAGCCCCAACCAGTCTCCGCCAAACACGCAACTGCGGATCGCTCTGCCGCAAGAAGAACACGCAGAAGGCCAGCAGCGGAGGGATTACCGGATACAGATAGCGGCTATCGAACACCAACGAGCAATAAGTCACCAACATCACACAGATCGCAAAAGCCAGCACAACCGCCATCGTGAGCTCGATGGGATACTCCTCTCGTCGCCTGAACAAAAACGTGATTGCAAATCCGAAAGCCAGTAATCCCCCCGGCGTGACGACGATGAGCAACTCTTTTATCGCCTTCGGAAGGTTTTGCACTTCATGCTTCGCCAGCTCAGGGGCAGCCTCCCTGACCCCGATCCGATACTGCCACAACCAGTTCCCTGGCGGCATGGGATCGTTCACATTGTCTTCGTCAGTGTACGGTTTCGTATCCTTGAGGAAGGCGTATGGTCCTGGCACGTCGGGATGTGAGCTCCACTGCAGGTAGTTGAATTTGAGTTGCGTACCCGTCGTATACGTCCCGTACTTGTAGTGCAATGTTCCAGCCCAGCCAGCCGCGACGATCACCGGCAAGATAAATGCAAGAGCAATGCGCGGTGCCCACTGCCGGACCGACCTCGACAGCAAAACCGCAGCAATCGTAACCACTCCCAGCCACGGTAACGCAAATCCCTTGGCAAGAAATGCGAGTGCATGGACGCCTCCAAGTAGAACCCATTGTTTCTTGCCGTCCCCGCGCAAACAACGCAGCAGCACGATGAAATAAACCAGGGTCAACGCGGCAAACAAAAAATCCGGCGTCACCATGTCGATGGACTGGACCATGAGCCCTCGGCATAGTGAAAACCAGAGAACCGCCCATGAAGCGGTCGCGTCGGAATGGAAAAGACTTCTCGTGAAGAAATAAAGCAGAATCAGACACAGAAGAAAGCTGGCTATGCTCACAACTTTTCCAACACTCACCCAGTCTCTGCCAAAGAACGAGCCGATCGCAATCAGCCAGGACAAGAGCGGGCTGCGAAAATCGTTGATCGCCGCGTAGAACTGATGACTCCGAAGATGCCGCGCAATTCCGATGTAGTCGATTCCGTCAATATCGATCTGATGAAAGGCCCGCGAGCCAAACCAAATCAGCTGAAAGCCGCAGCTGAAGGCAGTAGCCAACAGCACCCAGCCGCACTCGTCCCGTGTGCTGGTCGAGGTCACTTTTCCGGATCCCTTATCTTCGTGTCGCATGTGGTTTGCAGCGTGCCTATCGTAAATCATCAAAGTCAGGGACAAGGAAGGTGACGGGAACCCTCCCAAACCACGGCCGACAAAAGGCTCTGTCAACCCGAAACTTCTTGGCCCTCAGGATCATCTAAACCTTGACAGTGATTCGCTCAGGTTATAGGATGACCCAGAACGTAATCATTAATGCACTGATTGTAAAGCACTTATTTTAGTGGAGGATGTGCTATGGGAAAGATTATTGGAATTGACTTGGGAACAACCAACTCCTGCGTTGCAGTAATGGAGGGTGGCGAACCAAAGGTTATACCGAATGAAGAAGGCGGTCGAACCACGCCTTCCGTGGTTGGATTCACCAAGACTGGCGAGAGACTGGTCGGGCAGGTCGCCAAGCGGCAGGCCATTACCAATCCGGAAAACACCGTTTTTTCGATTAAGCGGTTTATGGGACGCCGCTACGACGAAGTCAGCGAAGAACTGAAGATGGTTCCCTATAAAGTGGAGCGCGATGGCGACAACGTCGCAGTGCTGGCCCAGGGAAAGAAATTCACCCCGCCAGAGATCTCCGCGATGATTCTGCAAAAGCTCAAGAAGGCGGCCGAAGACTATCTCGGCGAGAAGGTCACCGAAGCGGTCATCACCGTTCCGGCTTACTTCAACGACGCGCAGCGCCAGGCTACGAAAGACGCCGGCAAGATTGCCGGGCTCGACGTAAAGCGCATCATCAACGAGCCCACCGCAGCCGCGTTGGCGTATGGCCTCGACAAGGGTAAGGACGAGACCATCGCTGTCTACGACTTTGGCGGCGGAACATTCGATATTTCGGTCCTCGAAGTCGGTGAGGGCGTTATCGAGGTGAAGGCCACCAACGGTGACACGCACCTTGGCGGCGACAACATCGACCAGCGACTTGTCGATTGGCTCATTGACGAGTTCAAGAAGAACGAAGGGTTGGATCTGCGCGGCAAAGGCAACGAAATGGCTCTGCAGCGCCTGCGCGACGCGGCCGAGCGCGCGAAGATTGAACTTTCGACCACCATGGAAACCGAGATCAATCTGCCCTTCATCACGGCAGATGCTTCCGGTCCGAAACACCTGGTGTTGAAGTTGACACGCGCCAAGCTCGAATCGATGGTTGAAGACATCCTGCAGCGCTCGGTTGGCCCGTCGAAACAGTGCTTGAAAGACGCGGGCGTCGACGCCAGCAAGATCAACGAAGTGGTGCTCGTCGGCGGACAGACTCGCATGCCGCGCATCCAGGCGATCGTGAAGGAAGTCTTTGGACGCGAAGGTCACAAGGGCGTTAACCCGGATGAAGTCGTAGCGATCGGCGCGGCAATTCAGGGTGGCGTGCTCGGCGGCGAAGTGAAAGATCTGTTGCTGCTCGATGTGACTCCGTTGACGCTTTCGATCGAAACGCTGGGCGGCGTAGCTACGCCGATGATCCCGCGCAACACGACCATTCCGACCAAGAAGACAGAAACGTTTTCGACGGCCGCGGATAGTCAGACTTCGGTTGAAGTCCACGTGTTGCAAGGCGAACGTCCCCTGGCGGCGCAGAACCGCACGCTGGGCAAGTTCCACTTGACCGGATTGCCGCCTGCTCCTCGGGGCATTCCGCAGATTGAAGTGACGTTCGATATCGACGCAAACGGCATTCTGAACGTGACGGCGAAAGATAACGCCACGGGCAAGGATCAGAAGATCACGATCACCTCGTCCTCTGGTTTGTCGAAGGAAGAAGTTGAGCGGATGGCGAAAGAAGCCGATGCTCACTCGGCCGAAGACAAGGCGCGGCGCGAAGAGATCGACGCCAAGAATCAGCTCGACTCGATGGTCTACAACATCGAGAAGATGCTGAAGGAGCATGGCGACAAGATCGACGGTGCTGAACGCGGCAATGTGGAAAATGCATTAGCAGACGCGAAGAAAGCCATCGAAGGCGGCGACAAAGCGGCGATGGACTCGGCGCGCGAGAAGCTGACAGCGGCATCGCACAAGCTCGCGGAGCAGATGTACAAAGCGACGCAAGCAACTCCCGGTGCTACTCCGGGGGCGGGTCCAACGGATGGGAACGCGGCGCCAGGATCGAACGGCGCCGGCCCCAAAAAAGACGAAGGCGTCATTGACGCTGAATACGTGGATGTTGAAGACAAGAAGTGAGGTCGCTTCAAACTGCTGGCTTCTGGCTTGGGGGCGCGTGAAGCGCCCCCAAGTTGCATCTAAATTAATAACGGCTTGTCATCCCGAGGGATCTATAGTGTGGGCCAGGAAAGAGGAAAACGAATTGAGATTTGAAGTCAATGGACAGATGTTCTTCGTGAATTTCGTTCCCGAAGAGGGACGATGGTTTTGCTACGCGCCCACTCCGTTCGGTCTGCAGAAAATCCCCGTCTCGATGGATGCCTCTCCGTTTCAGGCGTACACCGTAGCCCTGGACGAACAAGCGAAAGAAGTAGTGAACTAACAGAGTCCCCGACAGCTCTCAGGAATCAGTTTTCAGGGAAATCATTTCGTGTGCGAAACTGGTTGGCGGCAGATTCGAAACCTCTCTGGCTCGCAAGACTGAGAGTTGATAACTGAGAGCTGATAGCAATTCATGGCCACACAAACCAAAGATAAAGACTATTACGGCGTTCTCGGAGTAAAAAAGTCGGCCTCCACCGACGACATTCGCAAAGCCTTCCGTAAGCTCGCGCGCAAGTACCACCCCGACGTCAATCCTGGCGACAAAACGGCCGAGGAAAAGTTCAAGACTCTGTCCGAAGCGAATGACGTCCTCAGCGATCCTAAGAAGCGGAAGATCTACGATCAGCTCGGCTTCTACTCCGACAACATCGACGCTGCTACAGCAGACGCTTACGCGCGCGGCGGCGGCCAACCCGGAGCCAGTGATTTTTCAGGAGGCTTTCCCGGAGGCGGCCGGCAGCCCGGCGCTCCCAGCAATGTGGATTTCGGCGGCTTCGATTTCTCTGACCTGTTCGAGGGAGCGCGAGCGGGCGGACGCAAGACTACCAGCGGATCCGGAGGCGGCTTCCGCGATATCTTCTCCAATATCTTTACCGGTGGCGGCCGGGGCGAGTCCGTCAGCGAAGGTCCGGAGCCGGGAAGCGATCTCGAGTACCAGGTCAACGTTCCCTTCTGGACGGCCATCCGCGGGGGCGTGATGAAGTTGAACATTGCCCGGCGCGATGTTTGCGCGAACTGCCACGGCAACGGATTCATCGAGGCTCCCGGCGAATGCCCGCAGTGCCACGGCAAGGGAACCATCGAGCAGACCGGTGGACGCATGAAGTTCAACGTCACGTGTCCCCGCTGCCACGGCACCGGGAAGAATATTTCCACTTGTCCGGTATGCCACGGCGAAGGCAGCGTCGAAAGTGTCAATCCGCTCGAGATTCGCATCAAAGCCGGAACCCGCGACGGGCAGCGCATTCGCATTGCGGGCAAAGGCAACGCTGGTCTGCGCGGCGGTGCAGTCGGCGATCTCTACGTCATCATCCGCATCGAGCCGCATCCGCTCTTCCACCGCGATGGAGACGACATCCAGATTGTGGTTCCCGTAAGCGCCGTCGAGGCCGCACTAGGATCCAAGATCGAAGTCCCGACCATCGATGGCCGCAGCATGCTGAAGATTCCCCCCGGCACCCAGTCCGGCCAGAAGCTCCGCCTGCGCGACAAGGGCGTTCCATCCGCCACAAAAGACGGCGTCCGCGGCGACGAGATTGTCGAAGTAAAAATCACTGTCCCCATGCCCCGTGACGAGAAGACCAAAGAATTACTCCGCGAATTGGCGAAGCTAAATCCCGAAGATCCACGAGAAGAATTGTGGAAGCAAGTCTAGTGCAGGATTCAGCAGCATTCACGAACACTGGGCCGGTCGGCTCCCACTGAAACGGTGATCAGACTGAACTCGGCGCCCTCTGCGGCTCGGCGGTGAAGCGCTCTCCTTCTCATTACCTCCGTCGCTGTCCTTGTTGACAAAACTTTTCCATAAAATTTCGAAAATAATCTTGCATCTTCAGCAATTTGCCGTAATCTCACAAATGCGAACTAACTTTGCCGAATGTCCGGGAATCGCTTTTACCCGGGAGCCGCGAGAGCGAAACAAGGGAGACGCGGTGGTGAGAGTGAGTCGCTTGAGGAGGAAGCCATAGAAATTGGCAACAGCTACCGCACCCACTAACCTTCCGCAGAACGGCATTCTTTCCGCCGTCGTTCCCCCCAACAAGAAGAAATCCATCCGCCTCACGCTTTGGCCCTTGGTCGCCGCCACCTTCTTTATGGTGTCCGGAGGAACCTATGGGACCGAAGACATCGTGCATGGCGCGGGCTATGGCAAGGCCATCCTGATTCTGCTGCTCACGCCGATTCTTTGGAGCCTGCCCACTGCCTTCATGATCGGCGAACTCGCCAGCGCTCTGCCCGCCGAGGGCGGCTACTACGCCTGGGTGCGTCGCGCCATGGGGAATTTCTGGGGATTTCAGGAAGCTTGGCTCTCGCTGGTAGCGTCCATTTTCGATATGGCGATCTATCCCACGCTCTTCGTCGCCTATCTCACCCGCATGTTCCCCTGGTTTCAGGAGAACCATCGCGGCATCGCGGTTGCGCTCGGCGTCGTCATCGCCTGCGCCGCGCTCAACATCATGGGAGTGAAAGTCGTCTCCACGACCTCGCTCTGGCTGTTCTTCGCCCTCTCGGCACCCTTCGCCGCCATCTTTGTGCTGGCGCCCTTTAAAATTCACGCGCTCGCCAGCGCCGTTACCAAGCCGACGACCTCTAACGTCGACATTCTCGGAGGCCTTCTCATCTGCATGTGGAACTACATGGGATGGGACAACGCCTCCACCATCGCCGCCGAAGTCGAGCGCCCACAGCGCACCTATCCGCGCGCCATGCTCTGGGCCGTCGTGATTGTTGCCTTCAGCTACGTGCTGCCCTTCGCCGCCATGTGGATCACCGGCCTTCCCGCCAGCGCTTGGGAAACGGGCGCCTGGGCGGACGTCGCCCAACTCATGGGCGGTCCGGTCCTTCGCATCGCGCTGGTCGCAGGAGGGATGATGAGCGGCTTCGGCATGTTCAACGCCCTGGTCATGAGCTACTCGCGCCTTCCACTCGCGATGGCGCAGGACGGTATGTTGCCCAAAGTCTTCGGCAAGCTGCATCGTAAGTCGCGGGCACCGTGGGTCGCGATCTTGGCACTGGCCGTGGGCTGGGGCCTTGCTCTCAACCTCGGATTCGAACGTCTCGTCACCCTTGACATCATGATCTACGGGGCGAGCCTGGCACTCGAATTCGTCGCCTTGATTTGCCTGCGCATCCGCGAACCGGAATTGAAACGCCCGTTCCGCGTGCCCGGCGGCCTGTTTGGAGTGATTGCAGTTGGCATCCCCCCAATCTTGCTATTGGGATTTGCCATTCTGCGGAGCGAACACGAAGTCGTCCTCGGCATGAGCTCCTTCGCGTTTGCCGTGCTCGTCATCGCAGCTGGCGTGGTCGCCTATCTCGTCAACCACGCCCTAAAACCCTCGGGATGGGCGCCCGCCCCCAGCAAACCAGAAATGGTCGCGTAAGCCTCGACCACGCGATGTGAACGGCGGGATGACAACAGTCATCCCGCTTTTCTCTGCTCGCGGTGCTACATTAGTCTCAGCATGAGCATCCAGAGCGCTTACCGGAGAATGCCGGGCTACGTCGCGATGCCTCTGGCTATTCTTGCTTCCGCCGGCGCAGCCCTGATATTCGCGCTCTTTGCTGCATATTCCCTAAATTTCTTGCTTGGGAAGGCATTCCAAAATCAGGACGCTCTCGGCTATGCAATTACGTCCTTCTTCCTTGCGGCACCCGGCCTTGCAATTCTAGCGTTTGTATTATGCTTCTCAGTCGCCATCAACTGGCATCATCCGACCTCCTGGCGGAGTCCAACGTTCGCGTTTGTGCTGGGCGTCATGCTGGTTTGGACGTGGGCTCATAGTTTTGGTGGGATTGGCTACTTATGGTATTTGCCGGGAACCATCGCTTGGCTGGTTGGCTGTTGGCTCTTATATCGAAATTCGGGAATCCTAAAGTATTTCGGCAGGGACATCTGGCAAGGCGACCTAAAGGCCTCACGGAGAAATCGAGTGTGACTCGGTCGAAAGACTCGCGTGTGTCGACTGCATTCGTCAATCGCCATGACCGTTCTCGAACTGTACCGTTTCTGCTCTCGCACACCTCTCAACCGCCTGTAGCCCAGTTTTCAATGGCCAGATTTCGCACTCGCTGAAATTCACGCGTATTGTTCGTGACCAAGGTTAGGCCTAAGCACCGGGCGTGGGATGCAACGAATAGATCGTTAGCTCCGATCATTGTCCCCCGCTTTTTGAGGTCGGCGCGGATCATCGCGTAATGGACGGATGCCCGATCGGGAAAATCCAGAACCTCAACATAACTCAAGAACGATGCCAGCGCCGCTTCGTCCTGCTGCCTTCTCGGTGACAACTCAACGCCATATAACAGTTCCGACTTGGTAATAACGGAAATACAAACGTCATTCACAGGGACTTTTCTGAGTCTCTTGAGCACCGCATCGTTCGAGCGCTTCATAATGTAGGAACATGTATCGGTGTCGAGCATGTAGCGCGGCATTACGCGTCCCGCTCCTGCACGGGGAGATCTTCAATCCCCTCCATAAAAGAATCGGACGCGACTGCCCCCTCCGCCAAGTACGTCGACCAGTCAAACGGCTGCGGCGAAAGCACGACGTCTTTGCCTTCCTTGCGAATGAAGACTTCCGCTACGTTGAACTGAAATTCCTTGGGCAGCCGCACCGCCTGGCTGCGATTGTTCATGAAGACTCGGGCTTTGCGGGGCGCAGGCGATTTCGGTTTCGGCTTTGGCATATACATAAAGTATATGCCAAGTAAATCGAAGAAATCGAGACCTAACTCCGGACTACTCAAAATCGACGGTAGTCCAATTAGGCAGGCGCCTCACCAGCCGCAAAACCAAGCCAGGCTGTGATTTCTCCGCGTTCTCGGCGTCTCGGCGGTGAAACAGTTGATCCCGCAGTAGAATGATCAGGACGAGCTCAGGGAATATGACCAAGCGTAAATCCAAAGGCGCCTACATGATCTCGGCGGTCGCCGAGATGTATGAAATCCATCCGCAGACTCTTCGTCTCTACGAGCGCGAAGGCCTCCTTAAACCCAGCCGCACCGACGGCAATACCCGCCTCTATACCGACGAAGATCTGCTGCGCCTCGAATTCATCCTCTCCCTCGCCCGCGATCTCGGCGTCAACATCAGCGGCATTGCCATAATCCTGCAAATGCGCGAGCGGATGGAAGAAATGCAGCACCAGATCCAGGAGTTTGTACAATATATCCAGCACGAAGTGCTCGCCCGAGCCTCCGCTGCCGCCGACCCCGCCAAAGGCGCGATCGTGCCGCTACGCCGCTCGCTCGTCCCCACTGTCGATTCCCCCCGCCGCAAGGACTCCCAAAAGTAGTTGCCCGAACCCTCCGTGCAACTCTGTGTATCCCGGGTTAAGGTTTTGCTCACAGAATTGATCGAACATTCATCTCCCCGCAACCCATTCCCAGGCTGCTCGGTCTAGGTTGAAACCATGAAGCCCGAACCTTCTGTCCCGGACGCTTCTCTGCCCCGCGTCCCCGCCGGCGCAATTCGAAGAAACGAGAATCGCCTCAAGCTCACCCTGGAAGCTGGCACCCTCGGCGGCGCCGTGGTGATGCACTGCCAGGGCCGGATCCTGTTCCACAGTGAGGCGCGGGCACTCGCGACGCTGGTAGCCGAGGTCCTGCCCTCCGCTCGCCGCATGGTCATCGATCTCGCAGGCATCGATTCCATCGATAGCGTCGGCCTCGGAGAACTCGTGCTCACTCACATGTGGGCCGAGGCCGCGGGCTACGGGCTCAAGTTCGCCTGCCCGAAGAAATCCGTTCGCTATCTCTTCGAAGCTACCAATCTCGTCTCGCTCTTCGACATCTACCCCAGCGTCCCCGAAGCCGTCGCAGCCATGACGCAAGAAGAAATCCATTCCGCTTAGGCAGCCAGGTCCACAAGGTCCCTTACTTCTCCCGCTGAAACCGATACCGTCCGCCCCGATCCTTCGCCACCTGCTCCGCCACCTTTAAGAACGCCCGCCCTGCATGCGAGAGCGCTGATTCCTGCCGGTACACCAGCCGCAACTTCCTCTGAAAATGCAGATCGCGCACTGGGACCCGCACCAACTCACCCCGGCTGATTTCATTTTCCACGCTGATCTCGGGCACGAGCGCCACGCCATTTCCCATCACCACAAAACGCATGATCGCCTGCAGCGTGGGCAGTTCCACGTCCATATGCAATGGCGTCTTGTGCCGGTGAAAAGCCTCAATCACCTTGTCGCGATAGGGAGACGCAACGATGTGCGCCACAAACGACTCCGCGCCCAACTGCCGCACGCTCACCTCGCCCGCAGAGGCCAGCGGATGCCCCGGAGGCACCACGAGCGCCAATTCGTCCAGATACACCACCGCCGAACGTAACTGCGGCTCTTCGGGATCGTAAGAGAGCACGCCGAGTTCGACATTGTGCTTGAGCACGTCATCCGGAATATGACTTCCCAGAGACCGCCGCACCGTGATCTTGATCGTGGGATGCAACCGCCGAAACTCGGCCAGCACTGGCAGCAGATAGAGCGCTGTAAATTCGTTGGCCGCGATGGTCAGCTTACCTTTCTGCAACTCGCGCATCTCGACCAAGGCGGTCTGCGCATCCAGGCGCAGGTTCAGCAGTTTCTCCGCGTATTCCTGCAGAACGCGTCCCGCATCGGTCAGCACGCCATCCCGCGACGAACGGTCAAACAGCGGTTCCCCGATCTCCACTTCGAGTTTTCGGATCGTCTGGCTGACCGCCGATTGCGTGCGGAACAGCTTGTCGGCAGCGCGCGAAAACCGCTTTTCGCGCGCCACCGTCAGAAAAACTTCGAGTTGCGAAAGGTCCATAGGATCAGCCCTCACGTTTCACGTCGCAAGTGTCAGGCCGCAAGTCCTCGAACTAGATCCACGAATGGATGTCCCCAAGACCAGAGAACTGCCATCTGCGACCCTTTATGGAATTGCTACACTTCATAAGCACATCTAATAGTATCAACACAACTAATGCTTCTGTAAAGATAATAACCTTTTCTTTGGATGTTCTCCGCCGATAAACTACAAAAGTAATCTTCACCGGAGGAACCTCACTTCATGGATCGACCACGGATCACCATATTCGACACCACGCTTCGCGATGGGGAGCAATCGCCGGGCTGCAGTATGAATGTCGGTGAAAAGCTGCGACTGGCCCAACAACTGGACCGACTAGGCGTGGACGTGATTGAAGCTGGGTTCCCGATTGCCTCCGATGGTGACTTCGAGGCTGTGCAAAAGATCGCCGCTTCCGTTCGACGGCCGATCATCGCCGGCCTGGCTCGCGCCTGTAAGGGCGACGTCGATCGCGCCTGGCAGGCCCTGCAGGGCGCCGCACGGCCGCGCATCCACATTTTTCTCGCCACCTCTGACATTCACTTGAAGTACAAGCTTCGGATCACACGCGAGCAATGCCTGTCTCAGGCTCGCGAAGCCGTAAAACACGCCAAGTCTCTCTGCGCCGACGTCGAATTTTCACCGGAAGACGCGACCCGCACCGATGTGCCTTTCCTCTGCCAGGTAGTCGAAGCCGTGATCGCCGCAGGCGCAACCACAGTGAACATTCCCGACACGGTCGGCTATACCATGCCCGAGGAATACGGGAATCTGATTCGCACCCTGTCCGCGACAGTTTCTGGCATCGACAAAGTTACGATTTCGACCCACTGCCACAATGACCTTGGCTTGGCCGTGGCAAACTCGTTGGCGGGCGTGCAGAACGGAGCGCGTCAGGTGGAATGCACCATCAACGGCATTGGTGAACGCGCCGGCAACGCCTCCCTCGAAGAGATTGCGATGGCCATGCGGGTTCGCCCGGATCGTTATCCCTACGAGACGGGAATTGCCAGCGAACAGATATTCCCTTCCAGCCAGATGTTGGCCGAGATCACTCGCGTTCCCGTGCAGCCTAACAAGGCCATCACCGGACGCAACGCCTTCGCTCATGAAGCCGGAATTCATCAGGATGGCATGCTGAAAAATCCCCTGACCTACGAGATCATGACGCCGCAATCAGTCGGCGTGCCTGATTCGCGCTTGGTCTTGGGAAAGCACTCTGGCCGCCACGCCCTGGCACTGCGCTGCGAACAACTGGGACATCAGTTCGAGCGCCGCGAACTCGACGAGGTCTATCGCAAGTTCGTCGTTCTTGCCGACCGCATCAAGAAGGTGCAGGACAGCCATTTGCTCGAACTGATTCAGGATGTCGCCAACGGCACCGCCAGCAACCTCGAGATTGCCGCTGGGCACAGCAAGAAATTCCCGCCGGCAACGGCTAATCTGCCCTTCCCGCGCACAGTCTCGGCAGCTGCCGGCGCACATGGGAACACGATCGACTCGCACGGCCCTCACGTCCCTGGCAGCGCCGGACAAGCCACCGTGTCCATTCCTTTCAGCGATCATCACAGCGAACAGGAAGATTATCTCTGGGGTGTGTAACCAAAAACGTGCGCGGAAATAACCACCCCGCGCCGCAACGCGCAACCCGAGCCGCGCAATCGAAGAGTACTGAAGCTGCCCTGCCGTCGCAGCCTTTCCTCGTATAATCTCTCTGCTAAAGAATCGAGGATTCCATGGAACTCCGCGTCACTTCCCTACCCGGAGACGGGATTGGCCCTGAAGTTACATCCCAAGCCATCCGTGTTTTAGAAGAAGTGGTCGAAGGTTTCGGCCACGATCTCCAACTGGACGAAAAAGAGATCGGCGGCGCCGCCCTCACAAAGTTCGGCAACCCGTTGCCGGACGCGACGATTCAAGCCTGCCTCGCCTCGCAAGCGGTACTTCTCGGAGCCGTGGGCAGCCCTGCCTTCGACGCGAATCCTCGTGAGCTTCGCCCCGAGGCCGGCCTCTTGCGTCTCCGCAAAGAGCTTGGAGCATTCGCTAACCTGCGTCCCGCGGTGTTCTACCCCGCCCTCGCCAATTGCTCACCACTGCGCCCCGAGATCGTCAAGGGAACCGATATCCTCATCGTGCGCGAACTGCTCGGTGGACTGTACTTCGGCGAGCCTCGCTCCATCAACGGTGCACCGGGCTCGCGACAAGCGACCAATACGATGCGCTACAGCGAACCAGAGGTCGAGCGCATCGCACGTGTCGCCTTTGCGCTCGCGCGCACCCGCAAGCGGCGTCTGCTTTCGATCGACAAGTCGAATGTTCTCGAGTGTTCCAGACTTTGGCGCGAAGTGGTCACCCGTATCGGCTCTGATTTCCCGGATGTCCAACTCTCTCACCAGTACGTCGACTCCGCCGCCATGTCCCTCGTTCTGCGTCCGACCGACTTCGACGTAATCCTTACCGAAAATATGTTTGGCGATATCCTGTCTGACCAAGCCGGTGGAATCGTTGGATCGCTAGGCCTGCTAGCCTCGGCGAGCATAGGAGGTCCCGTAGGACTTTACGAGCCGGTGCATGGTTCAGCCCCAGACATCGCCGGAAAAGGCATCGCCAATCCTCTAGGCGCAATTCTTTCCATCGCCCTGATGCTTCGCCACACCTTTCATCTTCCCAAAGAAGCAGAATCCATTGAGGCCGCCGTGATATCAACTTTGACGGAAGGATTCCGGACACGCGACCTGACCGTCTCCGGCGAACGGACCGTCACGACCGAACAAATGGGAGCTCAGATCGCTGAGTCTGTTCGCTTAGCCGCTGGCGCAAACAGTACGCTCGCATCCTAAAATCTCACGTAGAGACGGGCTTGCCCGTCTTGCTCAGCCCGTGGGTTCTGTCCGAGCACGCACGGGAAGGGCACGAATTCCACTCGTGCCGTAACTGCTGCGGTATCAGGCGCGCTTCTATGCCGCTGGGGGAATTTCGCTCGGCCAACCAGACTTCTTCCGCCGTGCCGGCAAGCCACAAAATTGAATGCTGAGGATTTAATTTCTGGGCCGATTGGAGTGCACAAATCCGCCGCGCAATCGAAGCAACTGTGTTACAACTTCCCCGGCGAAGGCACAGGGCTGCCTTCATATTCGCCGGATATTGAATACCAGCGAATCCGCAGCACTTCCACAAACATGCGCAATCCGTCACGAAGAGGATTCAACCGCGTTCCTTCGCTATGCGCCCAGACGACCGGAACTTCTTCCGTCTTCAAGCCGGCGCGACGCGCCAAGAAGAGAATCTCAGGATCGAATCCCCAGCGCTCAATCTTCTGCAGAGGAAAAATTTGCCGGGCAGCGCTGCGTCGAAACGCCTTGAATCCGCATTGCGTATCCGCGAAACTCAAGCCCAGGATGATCCGCAGCGCCAGGTTGAAGATTCGTCCAAAAGCCTGCCGGTAGAGCGGTTGACGTTCCGTTTGTAGTTCCGTTCGCAGCCAGCGCGATCCAATCGCAATGTCCGCACCTTCCGCAATCGCAGCAAACAATTTCGGAGCTTCCGTCATCGGCGAAGAAAGATCGGCATCCGTAAAAAGGCAAACGTCCCCACGAGCGTGCAACATTCCGTTGCGCACGCTGTAGCCTTTACCTCGGTTACCCGGGTTTTCCACCAGCAGAATCTGCGGATGCTGCTTGCCATACTCCCGCACGACTTGCGCGGTATCGTCCTTCGAACCGTCGTTGACCACCAGCACTTCCGCATCCCAGTTCTGCTCCTGGATGTAGCGCAAGAGCGCGTCCAGCGTGGGCCGTATGCGGCTGCTTTCGTTATAGGCCGGAATGACGAAACTGTAGGTCAAACGATCAATCTCCCGTGGTAGAACTTACGCCACCTGCCGGCGTTTATCGAGCAGGCCAAAGAATTCAGCCACCAACTCCGGATCCCAAAGCCCGCCCTCGGCCTCGGCTCTCATCGTAATCGCGGCCTGCTCATGGCTCAGCGCAGGCTTGTACGGTCGCGCCGTGCGCAACGCATCGTAGATGTCCACCACCTGCAAAATGCGCGGCAGCAGAGGAATCTCCCCGGCTCTCAGCCCATCCGGATAACCACTGCCATCCGAATGCTCGTGATGGTGCCGAATAATCGGCAACACCAGCCGCAACGATTTCAACGGCCGACAAATGCTCTCGCCCGTTAGCCGGGTGGCGCTTCATGATCTCCCACTCCGCCGGCGTCAGATCAGAACCCTTTTTGAGGATCTCATCGGGTACCGCGATCTTACCCAGATCATGCAGGTAGCCGCCACGCTGCAGCGCCACCAGACTTTCGCCGTCCAACCCCAAATAACGCCCCAGGTCCGTCGCATTGCGTGCCAAACGTTCGCAGTGGCCCTCTGTATAAGGGTCGCGCGCCTCAACACTCAATCCCAACGTACACAATACCGAATCGGCCGTTTCTAGCTCGTCGGTAAATTCTTTCAACTTCAGCAACGAACTGACTCGCGCAAACAGTTCCTCGGAACTGATCGGCTTAGTCAAGAAATCGTCAGCACCCGCTTCAATCCCCTTCACCCGGTCTTCCCGGGCACTGAGCCCCGTGATCATCACGATGGGAATGAGCCGCGTCTCGGCTTTATCTTTCAGCTCCCGGCACAATTCATAGCCTGTCTTGTCGGGCATGATCACGTCGAGCAAAATCAGATCGGGAGCTTCACGCCGTATTTCTTCTTCGGCTGCAGCGGCGCTCTGTACGGCGACGGTAGGATAACCACGGCTGACGAGTAGCTCTTTCAACAGACCCGCATTTAACGCATTATCGTCAACTACCAGAATAGATTGCTTGCGGCGGCTGGCCCGTAGCTCATCCACACCCGCATAAGATTTAGAATGTGGGGAAAGGGTTGTCCGGCGCTGTCGTGGGGGATAGGTCATATCTTCACTCGGCCTCGGGCCGGACCAGATAGCTCAGCATATTTCAGTTTCCCACAGCCCCGTAAACTGCGCCAGCGGGAGTATCCCGCGCGCAAATGTCTTCCGGCCCGCCTATCCCCAAAACCGAACAATTCCAATGGTCAAGCGTCATAGCCATGTTTTGTTGGTTATGCCAACCTTCGAGCATGAAACTGCGTAGAATTTCGCTCGTGTTCTGCACACTCTGCCTGTTATTGAGCACTTGCACTGCCACTCCAAAGCCGCATGTCATTGCTTTCGGTAAATGGATCTCTGCCAAGTGGCCCAACGCCACCGGACAGAAGCTCCTTGAGCTTAAAGTCCGCCCTTTGTTCGTCGATACGCGGCTAAAAGAGTACACCACCGGAAATCCTCATGATCTGACGGATCGGCTCTTCGTAGTTCGGCGCGCCTTCCGCGTGAATGACGCATTGCCGTCCGAAGCCACAACCAGCGCTTCGCCTCGTTGGCAGTGGCAGCGCGGAGGATGGCTCCTCGTGGACCGCCTCAACGGACACATCTCGCAGCTGAATCTGCCCGAATACGATCCGTTTTACTCGACCGCGAGCTGGTATCGCGATGTCGTCGCCTACTGCGGCGTTTCAGAGGACGGGAAAAAGCTCTATGCCGTTGTCGCGCAAGTGGGCCGCCGTAAGCCCATTCTGAAAAAGGATGTCCGCGAAGCAGCAGGCTCCGACGAACCCGACTCCGAATGCCCCGCTCCCGCCTGGGAACGCAGTCCCATGCGCGTCACCTTCCAACCCGATGGTCAGCAGAAGCTTGTCTTTTCGATACGGGGTCGCGTGGTCGATGTCGTCAACGACGCGGAGGATACCGACGAGTAGCTCGCTTTAATCCCCAACCGGTTCGACGGCAGGAATCTCCTCGGCCACCGTCCGCGTCGAGACCTTTGCGCTGGTCACGAGCACCACCGACGCGATGATGATTGCGCTGCCCAACAAAATGTAGCGATCGATGCGCTCGTGCAGAACCAACCATCCCAGGAAAACCGCCACCACGGGATTGACGTAGGCATACGTCGATACCTTCGAAGTGGGAACGTGCTGCAAGAGCCAGATGTAAGCCGTGTACCCGATCCACGAACCGAATACGACTAGGTAGAGAATGGCGCCGACTCCCCGCACAGTCCAGTTCACGCTGAATGGCTTCTCGAAGAGCAGCGCAAAAATCAAGTTCGCTAACCCCGCAAAAAATACCTGCCACGCAATGGCGCTGAACGGATCCGCCGCCGCTGTCTGCCACTTCTTCGAAAGTACCGAACCAAATGCCCAACTAAGCGATCCCAACTGTAGCCCCAGCGACCACCACAGCTCACGATGTCCAATGGAATTCGAGTTCCGCAGATCGGGCCATATCAGGACAATCACTCCCGCGATCCCGATCGCCAGCCCAATCTTGCCGCGCCGCGAGATGTGGTGGTTGCCCAGCAAGAGGCTGTCGAGTACCAGAAACCACAGGGGCGTAACCGCGATCAGGAGAGCTGCCAGGCCCGTGGGGACAATCTGCTCGGCGTAGGAAAGTGTGAGATTGCCGCCCATCAACAGCAGGATGCCGACTGCGGCCAGATGGCTCAGTTGCCTCGCCGAAAAGCGAATGCGGCGCCCGCTGACCGCACAATATGCCAGCATCGTCGTGCCCGCGATTAAAAATCGCACCGCACAAACCACGCCGGGAGGAATCTGCTCCACCGCAATGCCAATTCCCAGATACGTCGATCCCCAAAAAACGTAGACTAGCCCGAAAGCAGTAATCACCTTCCATCGGCTTGGGGACGAAGCGCTGCTCATGACGGGGAAAAATCAGAATATCAGAGCGCGGGTTGCGGCCTCTTTACTGCCTATTTACTGCGAAGCCCCGTTCAGCAGGTTCCGCAAAACCGCAACCTCGGATTTGATACCCGTGTGAATCGCCAGCTCCGCGTCGGGAGAAAAATATGGCGAGTGGTTAGACGGGAGCATCACTCCTGCAGCCTTGGCTTCGGCGTACTTCTGCGGGTTCGCGCCACCAAGGTTCATATAGAGCGAGGGCACGCCTTGTTCCACGAAGAAGGCATAATCTTCGGAAGGAGTAATCGGTCCTTCGGTGATCACGTTCTCTTTGCCCAGCGCGGCTTCGAGCGGCACCCGCAGCCGTTGCGCCAGAGCCGGGTCGTTGTAAACCGAATCCGTCGACTCGTAATGCTCGATCAGCGGCTCCTTCGGAGCGCCTCCCGCCTGCGACTCAGCGTTGATGATGCGGGTGATGGCCGCGAGAACTTGCTTTCGCACGTCAGCCTTATAAGTTCGCACCGTCAGCCCAAGCTCCGCCTGATCCGGAATGATGTTGTTCTTCGTGCCGGCCCGGACGTAGCCGACTGTAACGACCGCCATTTCTCCGGGCTTCACTTCGCGAGAAACAATGGTCTGCAACGACAGGATCGTCTTCGCCGCAATCACGATGGGATCGATTGCCGTTTGCGGCGCAGAGCCATGGCCGCCTTTACCGTAGATCGTGACGCGCAAAGAATCGGCGTTCGTGTTGTAGATACCGGGCGTGATTCCAACCTGATTGGCGGGAAGTTCGTTGCCCACATGCAGCGCGAACCCTAGCGCCGGCTTCGGAAAGCGCGTGAACAGGCCATCTGCAATCATGCGCTTCGCGCCGGAGATGGTCTCCTCCGCGGGCTGCCCGATCAGCATGAGGGTACCCTGCCAACTGGCTTTAGTATGCGCCATGATGTCGGCCGTACCCACCAACACCGCCATGTGTACGTCATGCCCACACGCGTGCATTACCGGGACGTCCCGCCCGGCGTCATCCTTGGCATGCACTTTGCTCGCGTACGCGAGCCCCGTCTTTTCTTCCACCGGAAGCGCGTCGAGTTCGGTGCGCAGCATGACCGTGGGGCCAGCGCCGTTCTTAAGAATGGCCACGACTCCAGTGCCGCCCACTCCTTCAGTCACCTCATACCCCAGGTTCCGGAGACGCGCGGCCAGTTTCGCCGCAGTCTGCGTCTCGTGCGAGGACAGTTCAGGATTCTGGTGCAGGTCGAGATAGAGTTCGTGGGCCGCCGGATAGACGGCGTCGACTTCTTTGGATGTGACCGTCTGCGCGTAGCTGGAAGTTGCTATCGCGAAAAAGAGAAAGAGCCTTGCCGTTTTCATGCTGATCGCATGATAGCAGCGATGGCGGTACGACAAGGCGGAACGGTCTTACTGCGCCATCTGTGCAAAACGACGCGAAGAGAACCTCTTCACTACGGGGCGCGGAGAGGAGCACAGGGGAAAGCCTTCCCGGCGTCAGTCGGCGTGTTGCCGGTCCACCGACCAGACTTTTGCCGAGTCTTTTTCCAGCGGATACAAGTGCACCATCCAGTTGAAAATCACAGGATGAAACACCCCGCCTGCCGCGTCGCAAGCTTCTTTCGTCGTGATCGATCCACGCAGACCGAATTTGGGATTCGGCGCCATCACGTCCTGTTTGCCCTCAGGAGCTTTGCAGAAATTCACATGCTCATGCCATTGCGCAATGCTCAACGGAATACGCTCGTTCAAATCGTCCTCAGTAAAGCGCTTGGGTGCGGTGTACATCACGCCCACGAGCCGATAACCTTCGCCATCCTTTTCATAGAGCAGCGAGGTCGGATGCTCAGGATTAAAACTGCGGAACGCCTCGAACCCGTAGCGGTAGTTCGTAAAGTGATACTGCTTCTGCGGTACCTCGGGATGGAAAATCTTGAAACCTTCGTTGAGCGCAACGTGATAGTCCTTATATTTCTCCATCACTCCGCGAGCCGTTTCCGCGACCTTTTGCGCTCTCTCGTTATCACCGGGTTGCAAAGTTCGAAGCGCCGTCATCTTCATGTGTGGGCCCATGTCCATGTGGCCCTCCATGGAATGCATGGCGTGCATGCTCGCATCCGGATCTTCGGACGAATCTTGCCCCGCCATCTTCGACATGTCGTGCCCAGGCATATTCATGCCCTTCATGTCTTGCGCCGAATTCTGTTGCGCGAAAGCGAAAGTTACCGCCAGGCAAAGCACCGTCAGCAGAGTTTTCATGGTTTTCCTTACCCCAATTCTAATGATTCTACTAACCCTGCCCCAGCTTCATAGTTTCGGCAAGTTGGGAAACTCGCCGAGACGTTACGCCGGTAATTCCGGTGAAAAATCCGGAGTTGTATCAGGATATCGCTTTGGCTCAGTGCCCCAGGTTCGTGCCCGTTTTTCAGGGCACTAACCTGGGCCCTCCTAGGGCCGACAGACAGTTTGTGGATCCTTCACAAGAATGCTTCGGGAGGGCAGGAGTTCAACTCGTGCCGTAACTGCCGCTGTGGAATTTTGATCGGAGAGACACTGGTCCGCCTGTCACCAATTCCTTAATCCTGTGCCGACGACCACATCCCCATCTCCGCCAGAATCTTGCTCGCCGCTTCC
Source organism: uncultured Acidobacteriaceae bacterium (assembly GCA_963846085.1). Classification (GTDB taxonomy): domain Bacteria; phylum Acidobacteriota; class Terriglobia; order Terriglobales; family Acidobacteriaceae; genus Acidiflorens. The sequence goes on from CAWJUN010000004.1 coordinate 510,715, forward strand.
GTCCCCGAACGCACGCAATCCGGAACCCCGATGCCGTTGTACCCGTTCCCGGCCAACGTCAATCCCGGTAAGGCCTGCCGCGCCGCCTCGATTCGCTGCAGCCGTTCAAGATGTCCGACGGAATACTGCGCCATCGCGGACTTCCACTTGTAGACCCGCGCAAACAGCGGCTCCGCCTCAAGCCCGATGATCTTCTTCAATTCAGCGCGCACAATCTGCAGAATTTCTGCTTCGCTGCTTTCCAGAATCTGCTCGTCCCGCGCTCCCCCTAGAAAACAGCGAATGATCGCCCGATTTTCCGGAGCACGATGCGGAAATTTATTGTGCACGAACGTCGCCGCAAGCATGCGATGGCCTGCACTGCGCGGTACCAGGAAACCGAAGCCCGGCGGAAGCGAGCGTCGCACCTTTTCGTCATAGCCGAGCGTCACCGTCACCGACGAGCTATAAGTAATTCCGCCAAGATCGCGCGCCAGATTCGCGTCCGCGCTCTCCAGTACCTCTGACGCGGCGTGCGCCGGAGTCGCAACAATCAAGCCATCGAACTGATCGCTCTGATATCCCGCGCAAACCGTCCATCCGTCATTCTGCCGGATCACCGACTGCACCAGCGTTGACCGCTTGAGCGAATTCCGGTCCAGACGCGCCACCACCGCATCGACCATAGCCTGCATGCCATCTTTGAGCGACGTAAAAAGCGGTCGAGCCGGACCTTTCGCCGCCGCCCCCGCCTTCTTCCGCGCCGCCAGCATAGCGCGACCCAGGCTTCCATACTTCGATTCCATGTCCGCAAATCGTGGCAGCACCGACCGCACGCTCAACTCCGTCGCCTCGCCGCCGTACACGCCCGAAAGCAACGGATCCGCCAGCAGATCGACCATCTCCGAACCGTAGTGTCGGCGAACCATCTCCGCAACCGTTTCGTCTTCCTCAGCCTTACGCGGCGGATGAAACCATTCGGCCGCCATCCGCACTTTTGTTCGCACCGAAAAGAGCGGCGACATCACCGTGGGCATGATCTTCGTCGGCACCATAAACATCAGCCCATCCGGCATCACCACTAGTTTCCCTTTGGCGACGATATAAGTCTTGCGCTCAGAGTCGTTCGACCCAATAAGCTGATCGCCCAATCCAACCTTGCGACAAAGATCGGCCGCCCAGGGCTTTTCCGTGAGAAAGGAGTCAGGTCCAGCCTCAACCAGGCAGCCATCGACGTGATCCGTGACCAGCACTCCGCCCAACCGCGCGCTAGATTCGAACAAAACGTACTCAACCTCGGTCCCTGACTGCCGTTTTTCTTCGATCGTATACGCAGCCGAAAGCCCGGAGATTCCGCCGCCGATGATGGCAATGCGTTTCATGAAGAAGCTGCGATTCGATGAACCTTGAGATCCGAGACTAGGCCCTCAGCTTTCGCTTCGGACCATTAGCTCAACTACAACTCGTTGCACGAAATAGGCATTCGCGAGCGGTGTTCGTGTAAGTGGCGATTTTGCTCCCAGCTGTTCAGATGACTTCCTATTTAGCCGATTTGGAATTAGCGATCAGAATTCCGTTGGTCCATTGTTCAGCCGTTTTTTCAACCCATTTCAGAGAATTTTCATCGTCGGAGCTGCCGTATACATAAGCAAATATCAGCCGATCTCTCACCCTCAGAAGGACCGAGGCGTTGATTATTCGCGACGTGGTTCCTCCGGATGAAACGGGCGCGAGTATAGCGAACGCGTAGGCGTCGGAGGTCTGAAAGAGAGTGCCCAGAGGCGTGGGTTTGTCGACAGATACTTCTTTCGATTCAAGCTGCTTAAGGTTCCTGTTGATTTCCTCCAACGTTGTTTGAACGGTCTGCATCAGTGAAGAGGGGTCGGCAATCTGCCCTTTCACACCTAAGACAACCTTTTCAAACATAGCGGACGTGACTTCTGTGTTCTTTTCGTCGAGTTTGCGGCTCAGCTCCACCAGCATATACTGCCTCATCCCCCCGGCAGGATTTTTGAGGCGCGGCAAAAATTCAGCAGGCACAAATGCGCACAGGAGACGGTTACCGGATGGGACCATATATTCGAAGAAATCCCGCTTCTCTGTGCCTACTTCCGGAAATCCTTGCTCCGGGGATGGGACGACGACTGGAATACCTCCCGCCATTGTGCTGCAGTCCGTAGCCTGCAACGACGATGCCGAACCTAAGAGTGCACCCATCAGAAGAGTCAGCACCGTTTTCTTCATTCACAGTCCTTCCGGCTGCGCACCAAATCCGCTAAGGCCGCCGTCAACGTCTTCGATCCGTTCAGCGATTCAGCCCGCCACAGCCGCATGCCTTCTTTCTCCGCGAACTGTTTGAAAAAGATGTCGATATCGTAGAGCACTTCAACGTGGTCGCACAGAAAGCCAATTGCATCCACGAAAACACCGCGATGTCCCTTCGCCTTCAAACTTCGGATCGTCTCCTCCACAGTAGGCCCAATCCACGCGCCTCCCGACATCCCCTGGCTCTGAAATGCAAACGTCCAGTCCTCGTCGGTTAGCCCCGCAGCCTTCGCCACCAACTCAGCCGTTTCCTTGGCCTGCCGCTCGTAGGGATCTCCATCCGTGATCGTGCGCTCCGGCACGCTGTGCGCGGTAAAAATGATCGGAAGCTTAGCCCCATATTCGGCGTTGGCCTTTTCCCAGCCGGACAGAAGATTTTCCGCGAACGCCTTGGCGAGCAGCGCCTCTTCATGCCACTCCTCGACAAAATCCAATTCAAACGGAAGCGTTCCGCCAGCCTCCACCGCGCTGCGATAGAGCCCCACGCTGGTTCGTGAGTTCTGGGGCGCAAGGCAAATCCCGATCACCCGCTCGAAGCCCTCGGCCGCAACCGCCTTCACCGCATCCCCAATAAAGGGCTTCCAATTCCGCATGCCCACAAAAACCGGCATCTGGATTGCCCGAGAAAGCTGATCGCCTTGCAAAAGAGTCCAGCACGCGAGCGGAGAGAACTTGATCAACGAATAGCGATGCCGAATCTCTTCCACCACCGCCGCAGGCAATGGACGCCCGCCCGTAACGTAATCCAAAAACTCGGGAACTTGCTCCGGATTATCCGGGCTCCCATGCGCCAGTAGCAGCACAGCCGTCTTCGCCGGAAATTTTCCCGAACCGAACGAACTCACCCGATTGGCGCAGTAACACTCCCCGGCAAGACCCAGCGGGCAATCCGTCATTTCGCCCGTTCCTCGGCCTCACGCCGGAACTCCGCCGAGTGCTCTCGAACGTACGCGCAGAGTGCAATCACGTTGTCCACCGGCGTCTCCGGAAGAATGCCGTGCCCCAAATTGAAGATGTGCCCCGGACGTCCCGCAGCCTGCCGAAGAATATTTTCAGCGCGCGACTTGATTTCCTTCCAGTCGGCGAACAGCAGCACCGGGTCGAGATTGCCCTGCACCGCACCTTTCCACCCCAGGCTCTTCCATCCTGTGTCCAGCGGAATCCGCCAGTCGAGCCCAATCACTTCGGCCCCACTCTCCTGCATCGACGGAAGCAGCGTCGAACTGTCCGTTCCAAAATAGATAACGGGCACGCCGGTCTTCCGCAACCGTTTCACCAGCTCAGTCACGTGCGGCAACACGTACCGCCGATAATCTTCGACGCTCAGGCACCCCACCCAGCTATCAAAAATTTGGATCGTATCGGCACCCGCCCGCACCTGCTCGGCCGAATATTCGGACGTCACGGCGACCAGTTTCGTCATCAGTTCGTTCCACGCCGCGGGAGCCGAGTACATCATCTTCTTTGTAAAAATATAATTCCGCGATCCTCCGCCCTCGATCATGTAACTCGCCAGCGTAAACGGCGCGCCGCAGAACCCAATCACAGGAAGCTTGTCGCCAAAATGCTTCACGACCAGTTTCACTGCCTCCGCCACGTAGCCCAGATCAGCCGCGCGATCGGTTCTCAGCGCGGTAATATCTTCAGCAGTGCGTATCGGCTTTTCGATCCTCGGCCCTTCGCCCGCCGAGAAATGAAAAGGCAATCCCATCACTTCGAGTGGCAGCAGCAGGTCGGCAAAAATGATGGCCGAGTCGACCTTAAGAATCTCAGCCGCCTCGATCGTGACCTGTGCCGCGACCTCCGGCTTCTTGCAGATCTCGATCAGCGAATATTGTTTGCGAACCGCGCGATACTCCGCCATGTAGCGCCCCGCCTGGCGCATGAGCCAGATCGGAGTTCGTTCGGTGGGCTGAGCCTTGGCGGCGCGTATAAATAGAGAATTAGGGGCAGACATGAACTCTCTAATCTAGCATCTTCGAGCCAACATCGGACAGGTTGGGCTCTCAACCCCTTCTGAACTGCTGAATTTCCTCTTGCTTTTGGGGTTCTCCTGGTGGATTCTTCTCCGCATTATTTTTTGGACGAAAGTCCGAGGAATGCATCATGCACTGGACCCAAGTCTATGACCCCTTTGGTCATTGGTGGCTTTCTACGCTGGTTGCAGCTCTGCCCATTGTCGTTCTCTTCGGGCTGCTTGCTGGCCTCAAAGTAAAGCCGCATTTATGCGCGATCGCCGGAGCATTCACCGCGGCATTCGTAGCGGTCGTGTTTTTTAAAATGCCTGTGACGCTCGCAGCGATGAGCTTTGGATACGGCGTTGCCTTCGGTCTGCTGAAGATTGCCTGGATCGTGCTCGCCGCCGTTTATCTCTACGACATCTCTGTCGAAACCGGCCAGTTTGAGATCATGAAAGAGTCGATCGCTGGCATCACTCCCGATCGACGCCTTCAGGTCTTACTGGTCGCCTTCTGCTTTGGCGCATTTATTGAAGGAGCCGCCGGTTTCGGTGCGCCTGTCGCCATCGCCGGAGCTTTCATGATCGGCCTGGGCTTCCGGCCGTTTCACGCAGCAGCACTGAATCTGATTGCCAATACGGCCCCCGTCGCGTGGGGAGCGATCGGCACTCCCGTCCATACTCTCGCGGCGGTTTCGGGGCTTCCAGAATCCGACCTCAACGCCATGATCGGCCGCATCCTTCCTTTTACCGCAGCAATCGTCCCATTCTGGCTGGTACGAACAATGGTGGGGTGGAGCGATACATTTGAGGTGCTCCCCGCGATTCTCGTGGTCGGCCTTTCCTTCGGAATCACTCAGTTCTTCTGGTCGAACTTCGTCGACGGCAACCTTGTGGACATCATGGGCGGCGTTGTCTCGATCGCCGCAACCGTGGCCTTTCTGCACTTTTGGAAACCGAAAAAAATCTGGCGTTTTGACTACGATCTCGCGACACAGCCAGTGGCTCTGCCGACTGCCCGCATCTCAGATCAGGTGGGAGGCGAATGGGCCGCAAAGGAGTTCGATGGTTATGGAACCGTACGCGTTTATCCCTTCGGCCAAGTCTTGAAGGCCTGGATGCCATTCGCCATCCTCTCCTTAATCGTTCTGCTTTGGGGTCTTCCTTCAATCAAGCTCGCAATCAACCAAGCCACGACGCCGGCCTTCAAGGTGATGCTGCCCGACGGGAAAGTGCGAACGGGGCCACCTGGATGGGATGTTCCGCTGCTGCACAATGCGGTCTATCGCGCTGCTCCAGTGGTCACGAAGCCGACGCCGGAGGCGGCGCGGTATGACTTCAACTGGCTTTCCGCCACTGGGACAGGCTGCTTTCTGGCGGCTATCGTCTCTGGACTGTTGCTTGGCATGGGTCCGTCCCGCCTCGCGAAGACCTTCTGGCGAACTTTGGTTCGCATGAGGCTGGCGGTGGTCGCGATCTCGTTCATGCTTGGGCTCGGCTACGTCACACGCTATTCGGGGCTGGATGCGGTGCTGGGACTCGCCTTCACGCGAACGGGCTGGGCCTATCCGTTCTTCGGTACTTTTCTCGGTTGGCTTGGCGTCGCGCTCACCGGAAGCGATACATCATCGAACGCGCTGTTTGGAAGTTTGCAGCGCATTACTTCTCAGCAACTGGGGATAGACCCGGTCCTGATGTGCGCGGCAAATAGCGCGGGCGGCGTGATGGGAAAAATGGTAGACGCACAGTCCATCACGATTGCCACTTCCGCCACGGAGCAAGTCGGCAACGAAGGCACGATTTTCCGTTTCGTAGTTTGGCATTCGGTTGCGCTCGGCTCTATCGTGGGAATCATCGTGATGCTCTACGCATACGTCTTTGCCCGTTTCGTCCCGCATGGGCTGACATTCGTGAAATAACAACTGCGCAAGCCTAAAGAATTCTTAAGCCGGATTGCGCGGCCGGGGACCGCCGTATGCAGCTATAATGGCTCCCTTCTCAAAAGGAGCTGCATGCGAAATTTCTTCGCCGTCGCGTTGATCTTCACCATGATCTTCCCCACCTTCTTACTTGCCACTGATCAAGACGACGCCCGTCCCACGGCCCTCCCAGGTTATTCGCCGCGCAGCAGCCAGGCCGAGCGCGACTGGGAGGCCAAATTTCGAGCTATCCCCGATCCCGCCAACCTGCGCAGCTACATGCAGCGCCTCAGCGCCCGTCCGCATCATGTCGGCTCGCCCTATGACAAAGACAATGCCGAATGGATTCTCGCCCATTTCAAAGAATGGGGATTGGACGCCCACATCGAACAATTCGATGTGCTATTCCCGACGCCCAAGATCCGCGTGCTCGAAATGGTGTCACCGACGAAGTTCATGGCCAAGCTCGAGGAGCCAGCCCTCGCCATCGATCCAACCTCGAATCAGAAGTCAGAGCAGTTACCCACCTACAACGCATATTCCATCGATGGCGACGTGACGGCCCCGCTCGTCTTCGTCAATTACGGACTGCCCGAAGACTACGAAAAGCTTGATCGCCTCGGCATTTCGGTTAAAGGCGCAATCGTGATCGCCAAGTATCTCCACTCCTGGCGCGGCGTAAAACCGAAAGTGGCCGCCGAGCACGGCGCGATTGGCTGCCTCATTTATTCCGAACCGCAGGATGACGGCTACACTCACGACAACGTCTTCCCGGCCGGCCCCATGCGTCCCCCCGATGGAGTCCAGCGCGGCAGCGTTATGGATTTTGCTTCCAACAGTCCTGGAGACCCGCTGACTCCAGGAGTCGGCGCCACTCCCGAGGCCAAGCGTCTCGCAGTGAAAGATGCCAAAAGCATCACGAAAATCCCGGTGCTCCCCATCTCCTATGGCGACGCGCAGCCTTTGCTGGCCGCCCTCGCCGGCCCCATGGCTCCCGAAGATTGGCGCGGGTCGCTTCCAATTCCCTATCACGTCGGACCCGGTCCAGCGCAGGTTCATTTGAAGGTCGCATTCAACTGGGATATCAAGCCCGTCTACGACGTCATTGCGAAAATTCCCGGCAGCGTCGAACCCGACGAGTGGATCATCCGCGGCAATCATCACGACGCGTGGGTTAACGGAGCGGAGGATCCGATCTCCGCGCAGGTCTCTCTCCTCGAAGAAGCGCGCGGGTTAAGCCTTCTGCTCAAGCAGGGATGGAAGCCACGCCGCACCATCATCTACTGCGCTTGGGATGGTGAAGAACCAATGCTCCTCGGCTCGACCGAGTGGGTCGAGACCCACGCCGATGAATTGCGCGAGCACGCCGCCGTCTACATCAATACCGATGGCAACGATCGCGGCCCTCTAACCATGAATGGATCGCACAGTCTCGAGCAATTCGTCAACGGAGTCGCACGCGACATCGAAGATCCCGAGACCAAAATGTCGGCCTGGCAGCGCGCGCAACTCAACGCCATCGCTGATGCGAAATCCGCCGACGACAAGAAAGAAATCCGCCAGCGCCCCGATTTGCGCATCGGTGCCCTCGGCTCTGGCACCGACTTCACCGGCTTCATCGATCACCTCGGCGTCGCCACGCTCGATATGGCCTACGGCGGCGAAGACGACAGCGGAATCTACCACTCCATTTACGACGACTTCTACTGGTACACCCATTTCTCCGACACCGATTTCGTCTACGGGCGCGCCATGGCCCAAACCGTCGGCACATCCGTCATGCGCCTGGCCGACGCGCAGATTCTGCCCTTCGACTTCACCGATTTCGCCGACACAGTCGGCATGTACACAAAAGAACTGCAGAAATTGCTCGCCGACAAGCAAGACGAAATTCGCGAACGCAATCAGGAAATCGACGAAGGAATGTTCAAAGCCACTTTCGATCCAAGGCATCCAACGGTCGCACCCGAGAAGGCAGAAGTTCCGCCGCATCTGAATTTTGCCCCGATGCAGAACGCTCTCGACTCTCTCACTCGCACCTCGAAGCATTACCAGCAGTCGTTGTCGGCTGCTCAGCCGAACTTGGATAACGAAAACTTTGCTGCCCAGCTTCGTGTTCTGAATCGCGAGTTGATGGAAACCGAGCGCCGCCTCACCAATCCCGACGGACTTCCGCGCCGTCCCTGGTACAAACATTTGCTATACGCACCCGGCGTTTACAGCGGCTACGGCGTGAAAACCGTCCCCGGCGTAAGAGAAGGAATCGAACAGAAGCGTTACGGAGAAGCCGAGCAGGAAATCGTTCGTGTTTCCAAAGCGCTCGAAGACGACTCGTCACAAATCGAATCGGCAGCTCGTCAGCTGGATGGGATGGGTAAATAAAGAAGCGATCGCTGGATAGCGAATGACTTACGCGATGGAGAGGCGAGCGCTTCGCCCGTCCTGCCGCGCTGAGGCGCTCGGCGCCCCACGAACCTCTGCCAGGTCACTTGATTGCAAGTAAGCGTCAACGCTCGCCGCCGCTTTGCGTCCTTCGGCAATCGCCCAAACCACCAGCGACTGTCCGCGCCGCATATCGCCTGCTGCAAAAACTCCCGCCACCGATGACATGTAGTTGGCATCCGTCGCGACATTGCCTCGTGCATCGAGCTTCACTCCCAACTGCTCGATCATTCCGTTCCGCACCGGACCCATAAATCCCATCGCGATCAGCACCAGATCCGCGTCCATCGTAAATTCACTTCCAGCAACCGGCTCAAACTTTGGCGGAGGTCCCACGCGCACCCCATGCAACTGTTGCACGCGTCCGTCGCTTCCACCCGTAAATTTGGTCGTGGCCAGACCCCAATCCCGCACTCCGCCCTCTTCATGCGCGCCTTCTGTGCGAAGTTGCATTGGCCACAGCGGCCACGGCGTCTGCGGCGATCGCTCGTCCGGAGGCTTGGGCATAATTTCGAACTGATGTACCGACGCCGGTTTCTGCCGATGACACGTCCCCAGGCAATCGGCACCGGTGTCGCCGCCGCCGATAATGACAACGCGTTTTCCCGCTGCCAATATTTCCGGATCCCTCTCGAGAGCGTCGCCTAGATTGCGCCGGTTCTGCTGCGGTAAAAATTCCATCGCAAAATGGATTCCCTGCAACTCCCGTCCCGGAACATTCAAGTCCCGCGGATGCTCGGCACCCCCCGCCAGCACGATCGCGTCGAACTTGCTCCTCAGATCTTCGACCGCTATGTTCTTGCCAACCTCCGCGCCGGTCACGAACTGCACACCCTCCGCCGACATCTGCTCCAACCGCCGATCGATGATGTGCTTCTCCAACTTAAACTGAGGAATTCCGTAGCGCAGCAACCCGCCAATCCTGTCAGCTTTTTCGTAGACTGTTACCTCGTGTCCCGCGCGACAAAGTTGCTGCGCCGCCGCTAATCCCGCCGGGCCAGAGCCAACAACTGCCACCTTTTTTCCGGAACGATGTTTCGCCGGCTCAGGATGAATCCACCCCTCTGCAAACCCTCGCTCCACGATATTTTTTTCGATCTGCTTGATCGTTACCGGAGGCTGATTAATTCCCAGCACGCACGACGCTTCACACGGCGCGGGACAGATCCTTCCCGTAAATTCGGGGAAATTGTTAGTCGCGTGTAACTGCCGCACCGCCTCTTTCCACCGCCCGTGATACACCAGATCGTTCCAGTCGGGAATGAGATTGTTCACCGGACATCCCGTCTGGCAGAACGGAACTCCGCAATCCATGCAGCGCGCGCCTTGTGTGCGCAAGTTCGGCTCAGGGAAGTCGAGATAGATTTCGAACCAGTCGTTGACTCTCTGCGTCACCGGACGGCGCGGCGCCATCTCCCGCGAATACTCCAGAAATCCCGTTTCCTTACCCATGCGACACCTGCTCTGACTGGGCCGCAACCGCGAGCACAGCGCTCGGAATATACGGCTGCCGGCGTCGCGTCATACCCAGCACCCGCTTGTGTTCGTGCGGGAAAATTTTAATGAACCGCGCCAGCGCCTCTGTCCAATTGTTAAGAATCCACGCTGCGCGCGGGCTCGCGGTCAATGCAAAATGCCGCGCCACCAGATCCTTAACCAGCTTGGCTTCTACTTCACGGCTTTCGTCCCGCGACTTGTCCGGCGCCGCAAAGAGCGGATCCTCCACCAGCGGCTCCAAATCCACGGACTCCAGATTGCATCTCTTCTCCGTAAAATCCCCACGCTCATCAAAAACGTAAGCCACCCCGCCGCTCATGCCGGCCGCAAAATTTCTGCCGCACGCGCCCAGCACCAACACCGTTCCCCTCGTCATGTATTCGCAGCCGTGATCGCCAACTCCTTCAACGACCGCCGTCGCGCCCGAGTTGCGCACCGCGAATCGCTCTCCCGCAACTCCATTGAAAAACGCTTCGCCACTCGTCGCACCATAGAGTGCAACGTTGCCAATCAAAATATTTTCTTCCGGAGCAAACGTCGACTTTCGCGGCGGATACACAATCAATCGCCCGCCCGACAAGCCCTTCCCCACATAATCGTTCGCATCGCCCTCGAGCGTCAGCGTCACGCCCTTCGCCAGAAATGCGCCCAGGCTTTGTCCCGCCGAGCCGTTCAATTCGACGCGAATCGTATCTTCGGGCAGTCCCTCGGACCCGTGCCGCCGCGCAATCGCACCGCTCAGCATCGTTCCCACCGATCGATGAATATTGCGCACCGGAAGTTTAATCTCCACCGGTGTCAACGTCTCGATCGCCGCCTGCGATTCCGCCAGAATCTGGTGATCCAGCGCCTGCTCCAGCCCGTGATCCTGTGCCTGCGTGCAATGCCGCGCCACGCGCGATGGCAGCGGCGGACTATAAAGAATGGCCGACAAATCGAGGCCGCTCGCCTTCCAGTGATTCACCGCGGGCTGGACGTCGAGCATGTCGACGCGTCCAATCATCTCGTCCATGTGGCGGAAGCCAAGGTCGGCCATATATTGCCGCACCTGCTCGGCCAGGAAGAAGAAGAAATTAATAACGTGTTCCGGCTGCCCCTGAAACTGCTTGCGCAGCACCGGATCTTGCGTCGCAATCCCCACCGAACAGGTATTCAGATGGCATTTGCGCATCATGACGCAGCCCATCGCAATCAGCGGCGTCGTCGCGAAGCCAAACTCTTCCGCGCCAAGCAAGGCCGCGACGACGACGTCGCGGCCCGTCTGCAATTTACCGTCCGTCTGCACGCGTATGCGGCTGCGCAGATCGTTTAGCAATAAAACTTGTTGTGTCTCCGCCAGTCCCAATTCCCACGGAATCCCCGCGTGTTTGATCGAGCTCAGCGGAGAAGCTCCAGTCCCGCCGCTATCTCCACTGATCAACACAACGTCGGCGTGCGCCTTGGCCACTCCCGCCGCAACCGTGCCCACTCCAACTTCGGCCACCAGCTTCACCGCGATACGGGCCTGGGGATTCACATTCTTCAGGTCGTAAATCAGCTGCGCCAGATCTTCGATCGAATAGATATCGTGATGCGGCGGCGGCGAGATCAATCCAACGCCCGGAATCGAATGCCTTAGCCGCGCAATCAACTCGTCCACCTTGTGCCCCGGAAGTTGGCCGCCCTCGCCCGGTTTCGCTCCTTGCGCCATCTTGATCTGCAACTCATCGGCATTGACCAGGTAATTCGCCGTCACTCCAAATCGCGCTGACGCTACCTGCTTCACCGCGCTTCGCCGCAGGTCTCCATTCGCATCCCGCTGGAAGCGCTCCTCGTCCTCGCCGCCCTCGCCCGTGTTGGACTTCCCCCCAATCCGGTTCATCGCGATCGCCAGCGTCTCATGCGCTTCCTTGCTGATCGATCCGAACGACATCGCTCCCGTCGTAAAACGCTTCACAATCTCTTTCGCCGGCTCAACTTCCTCAATCGGAATTGCCTTCACCGCCGGTTTGAATTTCATCAAGCTACGCAACGTCGCCATGTTGCTGCTCTGCGTGTCGATCAGATCGGTGTATTCCTGAAAGGTTTGGAAGCTGTTCTGCCGCACGGCCTGCTGCAATTTGCCGATCGTGAGCGGGTTCAGCAGGTGATATTCCCCGTTCACCCGCTGGTGATACTGCCCTCCAACCGCCAGTTCCGTCTCCGACTCGCTCAACTCGCGGAACGCGTACTCATGTTTCATCTGCGCTTCGCGCGCCAACACATCCAGCCCCACGCCTTCCAACCGCGATGCCGTCCCTGCGAAATACGCGTCGATCAGTTGCTGGTTCAGCCCAACCGCCTCGAAGACCTGCGCCCCCTGATAGCTTTGTAGGGTCGAGATTCCCATCTTCGAAAACGTCTTCAGCAGCCCTTTGTTCACCGCTTTGATGAAGTGCTTCTGCGCCATTTCCGCAGTCACTCCCTCAGCCAGGTCTCCGCGGAGCGCCAAGCTCTCCACGCTCTCGAGCGCCAAATAAGGATTGATCGCGCTCGCCCCATATCCGCTGAGCAGCGCAAAGTGCATCACCTCGCGCGGTTCGCCCGATTCCGTAATCAGCGCAACCTGCGTCCGCGTCTCCTCACGGACGAGCAGATTATGTACCGCCGCCAGTGCCAGCAGGCTCGGAATCGGCGCGTAATCCTTATTCACTCCGCGATCGGAAATAATCAGCAGCGTGTATCCAGCCTTCCCCGCCAGTGACGCGCGCTGGCACAACTCATCGAGTCCACGCTTCAGTCCCACTTCGCCTTCACTGGCTCGAAACAGCGCCGGCAGCGTGATCGCCAGCAGATCCCCAGTCGATACCCGCCGCAGTTTTTCTAGCTCCAGATTCGTGAGCAGCGGATGCGCCAGCTTCAGCATGTGGCAATTCTCAGGCGCTTCCGAAAGTATGTTCCGCTCAGCCCCGATGTAGCTGATCAGCGACATCACGATCTCCTCGCGTATCGGATCGATCGGAGGGTTCGTAACCTGCGCAAACAACTGCTTAAAATAATTAAAAAGCGACTGCGGCCGGTCCGACAAACACGCCAGCGGCGTATCGGTTCCCATCGAACCAACCGGTTCCTGCCCTTTCGACGCCATTGGCCCCAGAATCATCCGCAGATCTTCATCGCTATACCCAAAGGCTCGCTGGCGTCGTAACAACGTCTCCGCGTCGGGATGATGCATTCGCGTTGGCGCCGGCAACTGGTCGATCGTGATCTGATTGTCTTTCAGCCACTGGGCATAAGGCTGTCGTGAAGCGAGTCGATGCTTGATCTCTTTGTCTGGAACGATCCGTCCTTCCACCGTATCCACCAGAAACATCTTGCCCGGCTGCAGACGCCCCTTAGTCTTCACCTGCTCCGGTTCGATATCGAGCACGCCAGCCTCGGACGCCATGATGACGTGGTCATCATGCGTCACCACATATCGCCCCGGCCGCAATCCGTTGCGGTCAAGAATCGCGCCGATCACGCGCCCGTCCGTAAACGCAATCGCTGCTGGACCATCCCACGGTTCCATCAGGCACGCGTGATATTCGTAGAACGCGCGCTTTTCCGGCTTCATGTGCGGATTCCCCGCCCACGCCTCCGGAATCAACATCGCCATCGCATGCGGCAGACTCCGCCCCGACTGCAACAAAAGTTCGACCGCGTTATCAAAGTTCGCCGAATCGCTGCCGTCCGGCGCAATAATCGGGAAAAGTTTCTTGATGTCATCGCCAAACAGCGGCGACTCCAGCAGGGACTGCCGCGCATGCATCCAATTGACGTTTCCCTTGAGAGTGTTGATCTCTCCGTTGTGCGCGATGTAGCGATAAGGGTGGGCTCGTTGCCAACTCGGAAACGTATTCGTCGAAAACCGCTGATGTACCAGGCAGAGCGCGCTAGTGAAATCGGGATCCGACAGTTCCTTGTAAAAACCCGTGATCTGCGAAGCCAGCAACAACCCCTTGTACACAATCGTCCGACAAGAGAGCGACGGGATATGAAACACGCTCGCGTCCTCAATCTCCGACGCCGCCATCTCACTCTCCGCCCGCTTCCGCACCACGTAAAGTTTTCGCTCAAAGGCGTCTTCATCCGTCAAGGCGCCGCATCCCACAAAAATCTGCTGGATGTACGGTTGCGACCCGCGCGCCACGCGGCCAATCGCCGACGCAAAGCACGGAGTATCGCGCCAGCCCAACACGGTCAAGCCCTCTTCGCGCACAATGCGTTCCAGAATTCCTTCGCATTGCAAGCGCGCATGTTTCTCCACCGGCAAAAACGTCATCCCCACGCCGTACGCCCCGGCACCGGGAAGCTCGAAGCCCAGCTTGCCGCACTCGCGCGCGAAGAACTGATGTGGAATTTGAAGGAGAATGCCGGCGCCATCGCCGGTCTCAGGATCGCATCCGCAAGCCCCGCGATGCGCCAGATTCAGCAGTACCTGAATTCCCTTGGAGATAATTTCGTGGCTTTTCTGCCCTCGGACGTTCGCCACAAATCCGATACCGCACGCGTCATGTTCCTGAGCAGGATGGTACAGACCCTGCGCGGTCGGAGGTACATTCGTGTTTTGTCGACGCGTCGTCATGGCCACGTTTCCAGCATTGGCACTAGCGGCAGACTCGGCCGCTGCCGCATGAGTTGTTCTTGAGTTGAGACTCGGCCCCGCATAGGCTGCAGGGGATCGCGCACTTTATTCCGGCGCTCAGCTCCGCACTTTACCTCAGGAACACACTTGTATACATTCTTACTTACTTCCTGACGAGTGCAAAAGTACAATTCAGAATTTCGATGTTACGGATATAAAATTTGGGACCTCGCGTCTTTCGCCCGAACTCCCCCAGATATCCCGGGATTTCCATCCTTTCCGTTATAATCGCCTCTCAGCGGCAACCTTATAAATTCAATGGATTTCGATCAGCTCATCACTTTTTTGGAAGTCGCCAAACAGGGCAGCTTTTCGCGCGCCGGCGAAAAGGTTTTCCGCTCGCAATCGGCGGTCAGCGCTCAAATTCGCCAGTTAGAGCAGGAATATGGCGATCGCTTGCTCGACCGCTCCGGTAAGACCGTCAAATTGACTCCCGCCGGACTCGTGCTCTTCGACTACGCCGAGCGCCTCAAACTGCTGCGCGAAGAGTCGCTCATGGCCGTCGCCGACCACAGCCGCACTCCCCGCGGCACGTTACGGGTCGGCGCCAACGAAGCCACGTGCCTGTACGTCCTACCCGAGGTCTTTGCCGAATACTGCCGCCGCTATCCGCCGGTGCAGATCAACATCTATCGCAATTTTAGCTACAAGATCACTGAAAAGCTCGAGAACGGCTCCATCGAGGTGGGCATCCTCACTCTGCCCATCCAGTCCCCGAGCCTCGAGATTCAGCCCATCTTCCGCGACAAGCTCATGCTGATGGTTAGTACCGCCAACCCGCTCGCCAAGCACAAGACCGCGGCCGTTCGCGACATCATCAAGCATCCTCTGCTGCTTCCCAAGACCGGCCACACCCGCCGTCTCATGGACAAACTCTTCCGCCCGCATCGCGATGAACTCCGGGTTCGCATGGAACTCCCCAGCATCGGCATGATCAAAAGCTTCGTCGCCGCCGATCTCGGCGTCTCGCTCGTAAGTTCTTCGTTCGCGCGCGATGAAGTCGTGGCGGGGCGTGTCAAACTCATCGATATCGAAGACGCCGATCTCTTTCGCGAACTCGGCTTGGCGTACCGCCGCGACCGCACCCTTTCCTGCGCCACCACGGCCTTTATCGATGTTTTGCGCCAGTTTGCCACCACCTCAAAAAAAGCCTGATCCGATTTCCCGGACGCCTCTAAACCGCGCGCCCCACGCGTGGTGACGGCCGTAACCGGAAACTCTATAGTTAGCCCTCAATCCTCCGGTTGAGGGTTACTATTGCACCGGAAACCTTGGGTGGACCGGTCCCCGATGACGCAGCTCAACGTTGTAGTTTCACTCATAACCGACAACAACGATTTTCAAATGGAACAGACGGCCGCCGCCAAAGATGCTGCCCGTCGCCTCGACGTAAACCTCCAGATCCTGTACGCCGGTAGCGACGCTGTCAATCAAAGCCAGCAATTGCTCAGGGCCATCCAGAACCCGTCGCAGCGGCCCGACGCAATTCTTGTCGAGCCCGTCGGCACCGGCATGCTTCAGGTGGCAGGCGCGGCCGTTGCGGCCGGCATCGGATGGGGAGTCGTCAATCGCGAAGTCGACTACGTTGCCAAACTTCGCGGCACAAGTTCTGCGCCGGTTTTCGTCCTGACCACCGACCAGGAAGAGGTCGGTAAAATCCAGGGTCGACAGTTTTCGGCCCTTCTTAAAGATGGCGGGGGCGTCCTTTATATCGAGGGACCTTCGGGCGGCGATGTAGCCCGGCACCGCACGGCCGGGATGCAATCCACCAAGCTTCCAAACATCCACCCCAAAATGCTCAAGGGAGACTGGACAGAAGCGAGCGGGTATCGCGCCGTCAAGTCATGGCTGGCGTTGAGCACATCGCAGTCCCTGCACATACGCGCCGTCGCAGGCCAAAATGATGCCATGGCCATCGGCGCTAGACGAGCATTTGAGGAAGTAGCCGATAGTCAGGCTCGCAAAGAGTGGTTGAGACTCCCCTTCACGGGCTGCGACGGAGTACCCAAGACCGGCCAGGAATGGGTGCGTCGCGGACTTCTGGCGGCGACCGTCGTCACACCGCCACTCATGGGACTGGCTTTGGAAATGATGACGCAAGCCATTCGCAAAGGGGTGCAACCCCCACCCCGCACTCTTTCCGAGATCAATTCCTTCCCACCCATCAAGCAACTCGCTTCCCCACCGAACTAGTCGCTTCCCGTCTGCTCCAAGAACTCTACTCGCGCAGCGAGAGTGCGCGTGATCACATCCTGTATGGCCTGCGCCGCCGAACTTCCGGCCGCTTGCCCGAGCGCTCGGTAATTTTCAAAATGCGTTTCATCAAACCACTGGTTCGCGGTTGTATCATTCGGGAAACACGGGTTCACCCCCGCGTATGCTAAAACGTCCTCCGGATCTCCCGCTACCAGCGAAGGCTTGATATAAATAATCGTCCCATCCTGCCGCGAATCCGCCGGATTGTAGCGTATGCGGCCAATCGCGTAATGCGCCTTCGAACGCACTGTGGCAGGGTCGGCAACACTGTTCTGGCAAGGAGTTGAGGCTAGGTCGCTGACATCGATCACGATCTCCACTCCAAAATCCGTACGGCAGTGTTCGATCGCATTATGCAAGTCTGCAAACTTACGTGCCTGATCGCACGATGCATCACACGCCACAATCAACTTGCACCGGCGTCGCACCAGCTCGTAAACCGCCAGATTCTCGAAATGCCCGCCGTCAGAAAGATAAACATAATCGCTGTCGTCGTTCGTTGACCCCAGCAACTCTGCGAGCAGCCAATAAAACCCGACTCTCGGACTTCCATTCTTCCATTTTTTCCCCGCCGGATTCCCGCTCCACCACCCTAGCCGCACATCAAACAATGTCATCAGGAAGGCCAGCGACGGCTCCGAATACGATCCCATATTAGGGCTGGCCGCCGCTCCTGAAATCGCAATGCTCGTCCCCAGCGTGATGCCGTCTTCATAGCCCGGCAATTTGCTCCCACCTCGATTCGTCGCGCCAAAAAATGATTCCCACTCCCTCGTCCGGTTCGACTGCCGCGTAAACCCTCCATAAAGCGGAGTCACCGCAAACGATCGCGCCTTCCGACTCTGCAACGCCAGCTCTTTTCCCCGCACCACGTTCAGGCTTGTATTCACGATCGGAATCGGCCGCCCGTCCTTCGGATCCTTCGAATCCTCCGGGATTCTCAAGCTCGCCAGCGGAAAATTATCCGTATCAGCAAATCCCGTGAACGGTTGCGCCCTCCGTTCCGGCACTGACGCGCCCAGGTAACAACGAATCAATCGGTTCCGGTAAAGGTAGTGGATCGAGAATTCGTTGATGTCCACTCGCCACGAAACAATCACCGCTGCCCCAAACAACAGAAAGCAGGTCCACGGCACGCCAGGATGAAAACAATCGTCGCTCGGTACCGCCAGCATCGCTGGTTCGATTCCCGTCCGGCAGTCTGGACCCTTAATCTTGTAGCTGATCGTCGCCGCCAGCAGCGAAAGCCCCAGCATCAATCCAATAATGAAAACATAGGGCGCTACCTTGGCCATGTAATACAAAATCTTCTGCCGCATCGACGGATCGAGCGACAGTTTGCCCGACCGGTCGCTCTTGCCAAACACAACTCCATACGTCGTTGTCGCAATCCACGCCAGCACTGCCGCGGACGTGTACGTGTGAGCCGGATGCTTCTGCCCTTCCCAGTTTAGAAAATCCCCCATCGCCGCCGGAAAATACACCGCGATGAAAAACAGCAGGAACCAGCACACGGCGTAGATCACCACCCACCCGCCCAGCCTTCCCCACCATTCCCGGTGCGCGTCCGTCATCCCTCGGCCCATCAGGCCAATATGCACAACCCCCGCCAGCAGCATCATGGCAACCGTAATCGGAGTCCCAAACGTCATCACGTGCCATTTGTCGTACGCGACTCCCGGCATCGCTCCCGCTGGAATCAAAACCCGCGCGAATGGCACTAGCAGATATCCGCTGATCGTGCCCGTAATTGCGGCCGTCGTCAGAATGAGCCAATTCTTCGGTCCGCCGTCCCCCGTCGTCTTGATCAGTGCGCGCACCACCGCGCGCACCGCGAGCGCGCCTGCCCATAATCCGAAATACAGGACAATCCCCAGCAACGGCGCCCGATACAACGGGTGAGTGACAATTTGCCAGTCCGTAAAGAATTGGCCGAGGCCGTACGTGAAGAATGCGCCTGACAGAAATATCGGAATCACGATCAACGCCTGCACTGCCCACTGATGGGTGAACCAACAGTCTCTCCGTCTTTTTCGCGGATCGACGGATACCAGATTCATCCCAATCATCGCGACCGCTGTGAACGCAAACACCAGCCCCAACACCAGCGCAAAATATTGCGAAGTGAAATAGTCCTGCAGCGATTCGCGCACCCTCGCCTGCATCGGTGCTTCCGCGCTTTCCAGCAAGTGCAGAAGAAAAACAAAGCTCCGGGGCAGCATCAG
This sequence comes from uncultured Acidobacteriaceae bacterium, assembly GCA_963846085.1. Taxonomy (GTDB): domain Bacteria; phylum Acidobacteriota; class Terriglobia; order Terriglobales; family Acidobacteriaceae; genus Acidiflorens. The sequence goes on from CAWJUN010000004.1 coordinate 529,960, forward strand.
CAAAGACAGCAGCGCCAGCACCAGAATGATCTGGTTCAATAGCGTGTTGCGCAGATAACTCGCAGCGAACGCCCAGAAATCTCCACCCAGCAAACCCTTCCTCGGCGTTAAATAGTTGCTGTAGTCCCGCAGAAAATGAATTTCAGGAGGATCGGCCGAATCATTCGGTGCCTCCGGCGCGGCCGACAGTTTTTTCTCTACTTCGTGGATGCCAATCTTCTGATGATGCATCCACGCCATCAGCCATCCGCCGATATACCCTCCGCCCGACACCGTCGACAGATAGTCGAACGCGCCCAGTAAGCGCGAGCACGCCAGCGCCTGCAGAATCCCCAGGTTGAACGTTGCACTGCGAATTCCACCGCCGGAAAACGCCAGCCCAATCAGACTCTCTCGTGCCGCCGGGCGTGGCGAATTTGCGTTCAGTCTCAGATTGCGCGATGCCTCAACCTGCTCCAGTTCCTCATCGAGAACTTCCTTGACGGTTGGCGAAGTGTTTGCTGCCATAGCCGGACCTGCCATTCCTGATGAATAGTGGCGCCCAAACCAGGATCGTTACACCGCTGCTTTTGGATCGTTTTATCGGGGCCCGTTGACAGTGTTTCTCGACCGCTGGTCGCCCGGGGAAGAACTCCATTATGCTCCGTCACAAGCCCCTGTGTCGCTCGTCACAGATCGCTCGCCCCTCACCTGTTGTACTGCCCTTTTGGAGACAAGCCGCCGTGTGCCTCGCCATCCCCGGCAAAATTCTCGACATCCAGGAGCAGGGTCCACTCCGCTCCGCTCGCGTCCAGTTCGGCGGGATCGTGCGCCAGGTCTCTCTAAACTTCGTCCCTGACGCTACTCCGGGCGACTATGTCATGGTGCACGTCGGTTTCGCCATCAGCCGCGTCGATGCCGTCGAAGCCGAGCGCACTTACCAGCTCCTTCAGGAAATGGGAGCCCTCGAAGCCGAACTCCCGCCCGCCGGCTCCTAAGCCCTGCCCTCGCTCCTGGCTCACATTAACTTGTGATCTTTGTCACCGATAGCCGCTTGCCCTCTGGTTAAAGTCGTGCCTGTGGGCTTGCCTCCGACTTCCACCTCATGAAGTATCTTGACGAATACCGTGACCATCGCATCGCCCGCGCCTTGGCGGCTGAGATCGGCCAATCCGTTACGCGCCCCTGGGTGCTCATGGAAATTTGTGGCGGCCAGACCCACACCATCATGCGCTACGGCATCGATGAACTTCTCCCCCGTGGCATAGAAATCGTCCACGGCCCAGGATGCCCGGTCTGCGTCACGCCTCTCGAGACCGTCGACAAGGCGATTGCTTTGGCGCTCCGCCCCGACGTCATCCTCGTCTCCTACGGAGACATGTTGCGCGTGCCCGGCTCGCATTCCGACCTCTTTCGCGCCAAGGCTCAAGGCGCGGACGTTCGCATCGCCTACTCCCCCACTGAAGCCGTAAAAATTGCGCGCGCCCATCCCGATCGCAAGGTCGTGTTTCTCGCGATTGGCTTCGAAACCACCGCCCCCGCGAACGCCATGGCCGCCTGGCAAGCGAGGCGCGAGGATCTGCACAATTTCTCTCTGCTCGTTTCTCACGTTCTCGTGCCCCCGGCCATACGCGCGCTCCTGACTTCGAGCACCAACCGCGTCCAGGGTTTCATTGCTCCCGGCCACGTCTGCACCGTCATGGGATGTCAGGAGTACGAGCACCTGGTGCGCGACTTCCACGTGCCCATCGTCGTCGGGGGATTTGAACCCGTCGACATTCTCGAAGCCGTTCTCATGTTGATCCGCCAACTCGAAGCGATGCAATCGACCGCCCGCGAACCACACCTCGAAAACCAATACGTGCGCTCCGTAAGTGATCAGGGCAACCTTCCCGCGCAGAAAATCGTCGCCGAGGTGTTTGAAGTCGCGAACCAGAAGTGGCGCGGCATTGGCATGATTCCTCAGAGCGGATTGCGCCTGCGCGACGAATATGCAGCCTTCGACGCCAACCGCGTCTTCGACTTGCAAGAACTCGCCGTCGATGAGCCCACCGAATGCATTAGCGCCCAGATTTTGCAGGGATTGAAAAAGCCGACGGATTGTCCGGCCTTCGGTATGCGTTGTACGCCCGAAAATCCCTTGGGAGCACCCATGGTTTCAACCGAAGGCGCCTGTGCGGCCTACTACCACTACCGCCGCCACGCCGTCGCAATTTAGGAGAGCGCGTGCCAACCAAGACCATCGTCGACTTCACCTGCCCCACGCCACTTCCCGCCCGAGACACAATCCTCCTCGGCCATGGCAGCGGCGGAAAACTCAGTGCCGAACTCATCCGCGACATCTTCCTGCCCGCTTTTCAGAATCCCATCCTGTCCCGGCTCGACGACCAGGCCATCGTCAACGTGAACGGCCAGCGTCTCGCCATGACCACCGACTCCTTTGTCGTCAAACCCCTCTTCTTTCCCGGCGGAGACATTGGCTCCCTTGCCGTCCACGGCACCGTAAACGATCTAGCCATGGGCGGCGCCACACCGCTTTTTCTCAGCGCCGCTTTCATCATCGAAGAAGGCTTCTCCATCGAAGACCTTCGCCGTGTCGTCAACTCCCTGCATATCGCCGCCGTCGCCGCAAACGTGCAGATCATTACCGGAGACACCAAGGTTGTCGAAAAAGGCAAAGGCGACGGACTCTTCATCAACACAACAGGAATTGGAGTTGTCCCTGGCGGCCTCGATCTCTCTGCCGACCGCGCGCGCCCCGGCGACAAGGTATTGCTCAGCGGTTCCATCGGAGACCACGGCATCGCAATTCTGGCGCAACGCGAAGGCCTCGAATTCGAGACGCAAATCCAAAGCGACAGCGCTGCTCTGCACACTTTGGTGGCGGCAATGCTCGACGCAACTTCCGACGCGCCTTCCGCCATTCGCTGCATGCGCGATCCAACGCGCGGCGGCGTCTCCAGCACCCTCAACGAAATCGCAGCCCGCTCCCACGTCGGAATCGAACTCGTCGAAAGTTCCCTCCCCATTCATGAACAGGTTCGCGGAGCCTGCGAACTCCTCGGCCTCGATCCTCTCTACGTTGCCAACGAAGGCAAACTAATCGCCATCGTGGCTCCCGAATTCGCAGAACACGTGCTGCACGCCATGAAGCGACATCCCCTAGGAGAAGAAGCGCAGTTGATCGGAGAAGTACAGGATGACAACGCCGGCCTGGTGACGATGCGCACCGCCTTCGCACCACTCGAATCGTCGACATGCTTTCCGGCGATCAATTACCGCGCATCTGCTGAGCGTAGGGACGGGGCTTGCTTGGTTTCGCGTCGCCCCGCGAAACGATGTGTTAAGATCCTATGCACGAAATGGGAATCGCAAATTCGGTTTTAGACGCGGTTCGCATCGAGATGACCCGCTATCCAGGAAAATATCCCTGCAAGGTCGGCCTCCGCATCGGCGAAATGACTGCCATCGATCAGGACGCTCTCCGCTTCTGCTTCGACGCCATGATTCAAGATACCGGCCTTGCCACCCTCGAACTCGCGATCGAATTCTGCCCGCGTCGCCATCGCTGCCTAGCGTGCGAACGGGAGTTCCCTGTTCACGATTACGATTCCCGCTGCCCGCAATGCCTCAGTTTCGAAACCAAGTGCATCAGCGGAGATGAGTTGGAGTTAGCTTACCTGGAGGTTGAAGAATATGGACCGAGTACCGTTGGAACGAAAAGTACTGAACGAGAATGACCGCCTGGCCGCGGAACTGCGCGCCCGATTTAAAGAGCACGGCGTATTATGCCTGAACATCATCAGTTCGCCCGGCTCCGGCAAAACCACGCTCCTCGAGCGCACTCTCGCGTCGTTGCCTCGTCACGACCGTGTTGCCGTCCTAACCGGCGATATCCAAACCGAGAACGACGCAAACCGCCTGAGACGATTTCATTTTCCCGTCAAACAAATTACCACGGGAGGCACCTGCCACCTCGACGCGCGCATGATCGACAAGCACCTCGCCGACTGGAAGCTCGAGGACCTCGACATCTTGTTCATCGAAAACGTCGGCAATCTGGTCTGCCCCTCCAGTTACGATCTAGGAGAAGCCGCCAAAATCGTTGTCCTCAGCGTAACCGAAGGCGAAGACAAACCGCTAAAATATCCTTCCATCTTCTTCAAGTCTGACTTACTCATACTAAGTAAGATCGACCTACTTCCCTACGTTCCGTTTGACATGAATGCCGCGGCAGAAAATGCCCGCAAAGTTCACCCCGGGATGGAAATCGTCAAAGTCTCTTGCCAGACCGGTAACGGCCTGCATGAATGGATGACATGGCTGGAAAACCGCCGCACCGCCCATAAACCGCTCGCCCAAGAGATCGTGAGCTGACGTTCGAGTTACGGTTCGAAATCTCCGCCGCGATAGTGGCAAGACACGTGTGGGGCGAGCATTCCTGCCCGCCTGCGTGCATCAACAGTCAAGTCGCCACCAAAAGCTGCCTGACAGCGAGGAGCCCTTGCAAGGACCATTTGGGAGGGGCACGAGTTCCGGAGGTTGTGGAAAACTCTGAATTCAAGCGCCTTCGGGAAGGGCACGAGTTCACTCGTGCAGTAACTCGTTCAAATACGTGGCGCTTTAGCGCCTGAGGGAAATACTTTCGTCCTCAAAGACTCTTCCTCCAACCTTCCCCTCGTTCGTCCACCAAACATCAATCTCGCCCGCGCACTCCCGCGGCCGGTAATCAACTCCGAGCCGATCCAGTTCCCGTAAGACTTCCGCAATTGCCCCGTCCAAGGCCGCTGTCACGGGCTCACTCAATCTGCATCCCGGCTCAAACGACTCCGCCTTGACCCCCACCAGCAGCACATCCACCGGAGCCACCCCGAACAGTTCCGCGCTCAGTAACGCATCCACCAGCGCCGGCGCGTGCGGATCCATACGCACCGCCGGCCTCTGCCGCATGATGTCCGCTTTGCGATACAGAATCACCGTTCCCGCATCAGCTTCCGCGTTCACCGAATCGATCAGGATGACGCCATCTCTTCCCGACAGCTGATCGATCAGATCGAGCGCCGGCGTTCCCAGATCGATCACCTCGACGCCTTCGTCAAATTCGTAGCGCGCCTCCAGCAACCTCGCCACATAAGGCCCCACGCCGTCATCCCCGAGCAGGACGTTGCCAATGCCGCCAATCAGTATCTTCTTCATCGCGCCCAATTGATTCCCAGAACCCTCTGGCCTCTCACAGCACCTTCACCTTCGCAATTTCCTGTCCCGACGCATCGAACGTATGGCACGCACATGCCATGCATGGATCGAAGGAGTGTACCGTTCGCAGCACCTCCAGCGGCTCCTCTGGCCGCGCCAGCGGCGTGTGCAGCAGCGACGCTTCGTACGGACCATGCGCCCCCGAAGCATCCCGTGGGCTCGCATTCCACGTAGACGGCACAACCGCCTGATAGTTCTTGATCTTGGCATCTTCAATCACGATCCAGTGCGACAGCGTACCCCGCGGAGCCTCGTGTGTCCCAACGCCCTCGACCTCATGGCTCGGAAACACCGGAGAGTTACAAACCGACAGATCGCCCTTCGCGATGTTATCGGTCAACAACTGCAGATGCTTCTGCGCCAGCTCTGCCAACATGCTCGCACGAATCGCGCGCGCGGCGTGACGTCCCAGCGTCGAGTGCAACATGTCCGGCGTCACATGAATGCCACCCACCGCCTCGATCTTCCCGATCGCTAGGGTCGCATGTTTCACCGTCAGCGGATGCCCTTGCGCATAACCAACCAGCACCTGCGCCAGCGGACCAACCTGCATCGGTTGACCGTTGAATCGCGGCGCTTTCACCCACGAATATTTCTGTTCCGCATTCCATCCCGTAAATTCAGGCTCGGTCTCTCCCATCCACGGATGCAACGGCTTGCCGCCCTGATAGTAAGCATGCGCCACATCTTCACTCACGCCTTGACGAAAGTCCTTGTCTGACGCCGTTTTGAACGGATGCACACCCGCAATATTTCCATTCATAATCATCCCGCCCGGCAGATCGTAGGCCGACCCTCGGGTGTCCAGCGGAAGGTCAGGCACCGCCAAATAATTGCGCACGCCGCTGCCGATCTTGAACCACTCCGGATACATGGCCGCCACCGCACACACATCCACCAGGTAAACTTCGTTGATGAACCGCACCACGTCTTCCAACAGGACGCGAATCATCTCCAGTCGGTCCATGTTGAGCGCGCTCTGGCTATCCAGATCGATGGCGTTCGCCACGCCTCCAACCGTCAGGTTCTGGATATGCGGCGTCTTCGATCCCAGAATTCCCACCACCTGCAAAGCCTTGCGCTGATATTCCAACGCCTGCACATAATGTGAGAAGGCCAGCAGATTTACCTCCGGAGAAAGGCGCATCGCCGGATGCCCCCAATACCCGTTCATGAAAATTCCCAGCTGCCCGCTGGCCGCAACCGCATTCACGCGGTCCTGTGCCGCTTTGAATTCGTTGCGCGAATTGCGCGTCCATGGCGACAAACTCTCCGCCAATTTCGCCGTCGCCGCAGGATCAGCTTTCGGAATCTGCATGATGTCGACCCAATCCAGCGCCGACAATTGGTAGAAGTGAACAATATGGTCGTGTAAAGCATGCGCGATCAAAATCAAATTGCGGATGTACTGCGCATTTAGCGGCACCTCGAGTTGCAGCGCATCTTCCACCGCGCGCACGCTCGCCATCGCATGTACAGTCGTGCAAACCCCGCAGAAACGTTGCGTGAAAAGCCACGCGTCCCGCGGATCCCGGCCCCGCAGGATCTTTTCAATGCCGCGCCACATCGTGCACGACGCCCATGCATTGCTGACAGCATTGTTGTCGACCTCGACATCAATGCGAAGGTGTCCTTCAATTCTCGTGATCGGATCAATCGTGATTCTGTTTGCCATGTGTGCCTGCTGTTAGTCGGAGTCTGGTTCGTTCTCGCCGAAATATCCGTACTTGAAATAGCCCGTCCAGCGTATATAAGGTCTGCGGAACCGGAAGTAATTCGCCATGTCGTACCATTCCGAAAGCGGCGCCGGAAGAATCCCAAAGCGCTTCACAATCAATAGAAACCCCGCTACGCCCATCGAAATGAATCCAATCGACACCAGCACCTCGATCATCGACGGAAAATACAGCGACTCAGGATTCGGCCGGAATGCCAATGTTGTCGGGCTGAAACGATAGATCATGCCACCCAGCGAGCTCAGAATGTAGCCCAGGAACATCGATCGAGTGCTGTGGTCTTTCAGCGAGCTCCGCAGCAACCACCCGCCGATTGAAGTCAGCAACACTTCCAGCCAGAAGACGCCCGCAAAACGATCGAAGTGAAAGGCCGTGCCCAGTGCTCCCCTGAAAACGATGTCCAGCAGCCGCACGCCCAGCCAACCAAATATCAGCCAGGAAGTAATGCGCGCCGCTTCATCGAGAACTTCCATGTCCATGGCGCGCTTCCACACCAGGCAGCACAACATGGTCGTTCCTGCAACACATCCAAATGACATGAAACTCGCCGCGCCCAGATACAAGAACGGCAGCCACGGCGTCTGCCACAAGGGATGCACCCGCTCCCCCGCCAGCAACATCAGCGCGCCCAGCGAAGATTGGTGCATCCCCGGCAACAAATAAGCCGCAGCGATCAGCCACGGAAAAAATTTATGCAGCCCGCGTTCCAGCTTCTCCACTCCCGGACGCAACCGCGAATCGAAATACCAAAGCCGCTCCAGCACCGGAGGAACGTTCTCCAGCGCCAACGGAATCATCGCGTAAATCGACATACAAATCGCCACCTCGGCCAGCGGCGAGTGCATGTTCCATTTCCACGGGAATACCATCCAATAAAAATTCCACGGACGTCCCGCATCAATCCCCAAAAGCAGAAGCCCGCAAGCGTAGGCCAGAAAACTGGTGAGCAATGCCATCCGCATCAGCGCATGCAGCCGCTTCCGCCGGAACACCCACGCCGCAATTCCCACCGCGAACGCTCCCGAGCCGAGCGCCGTCATCACCATCACATTGAACGTCTTCCAGATTCCCCACCCGTACGCGTCATTCATTCCGCTGACCGGACCCAGTCCCGCCAGCTCCCGGTAAGCCGTCAAGCCAAACGCCACCAAAGTCATTCCTACGAGAAACAGAAAAAAACGGTTCACCACCGGAAAGCCATACACTGGTACAGCTCGTTCCCAACGCGCGTTTTTCGGAGTGAGGCTCGCAGAGCCGATGGAAGGCGTCTTGCCCCCCAGCGCCTGATTCAGGGTTGCCGTACTCATAGTTGTACCCTCGGTTGTGCCCTCATAATTGCGCTCTCAGGCCGGTTTCCTTCTCGCGCTCGTGCGCCTCGTGTTCGTGCCCCTTCAGGCTCTTGCGGATCACCTGCACCAATCCCACATACAACAGCGCCGGAAGCGCGAAGTACTGGTATAGCCGCCGCTGCCAGCGCAGCGTTCTTGCCGGCACCGACTCCGTTCCCAGCACCGGCAGACCGAGTTTTTCAAAAGGAACACGCGAGAGATACAGCGCCTGCGTTCCGCCGTTGTCCAATTCGCCATACACCCGTTTCTGGTAATAGCGGCCAGGGTTTTTCTTAATGCGCTCGTGCGCTTCCGACAACAAAACGCTGCGCGGACCAAAGATCACCGCTCCCGTCGGACACACCGTCGTGCATCCTGGCTTCAGCCCTTTCTCCAGCCGCTCGCTGCACAGTTCGCACTTCGTCACACGCGGGTTATAACCCTGCCACTGAAAACGCGGAATGTGATATGGGCAAGTAATCGTGCAATACCGGCAGCCAATGCACTTATCTGCCGTCCAAGTCACGATCCCCGTCTCCGGATCCTTATGCAGCGCCTGAAACGGACATCCCGCGGCGCACGCCGGATCGAGGCACTGCATGCACTGCCGCTTCACAAACGACGATGGCGAACCGTCCTCCGGCTTGTACAGCTTGATAATGTTGCGCGTGACATCGTTCAAATCCGTGGGAGCCTGATGCAATCCATCTCCGCGCGTATCCGGCGGCGTGTCATTCGCCTCGGCACACGCGGCCACGCACGCTTTGCAACCAATGCATATGCTCGCGTCGTACAGCAATCCCACCGCGTTGCTGGGCAGCGCAGGATTCTCCGTCTCAGCGTGCAGCGTTTCCGCGCCCACGCTCATGGCCACGGCAACCGGCACTCCGGTCTTGGCGATGTTCGAGATCAGTTCGCGCCGAGTGATGGCCACATCAGTCCTCTTTCTTTTCTTGCGGATTCACACCCGGATTAACATTCGGGTCGAGGTTACGATCAACGCTCGGATTCACACTCGCTCTCGAATTCGCCTTCGCCATACGCTCGGCCGCCGCATTGTCCGACGTCACTTTCAGCTTGTCCGCCAGAGCCCGATCGCTGATCACCCGCTCCACGCCTGCTTCTCGGCTGCTCTGAAAGCGCTGCGAAGCCGTCCATGCCGCGCCGCCAACTGTCCCCGCAACCACGCCCACCAACGCCGCTGCCCCAACTTTGACTCCGCCCGCCGAACTGTAAATCGGAGGGTACGTATCCGGTGGAGTCGCCAAATGAATCGGAACCGTTTCGAATGTGCTCATCCGCCACAGCACGCCTTTTTCCGTGCAACCAGCACACGGAATTCCGCAGCCGATCGGCCACACTCCCGGAATTTCGTTAAAGTGCCGCGTCGAACAGGCCGCGTGCGTCACCGGACCTTTGCAGCCCAGCTTGTACAGGCACCACCCTTTGCGGTGGCCCTCATCTCCAAACGCAGTCGCGAACCGCCCCGCATCAAAATGCGCGCGCCGCGGGCAGTTCTCGTGGATCACCCTCTCGTACGCGTATTTCGGACGGCTGAACTCATCCAACGCCGGCAACTTCGCCATCGTCACGTATTCCAGAACCAGTGCCAGCAGGTTGTACGGATTCGGAGGGCATCCCGGAAGATTGACGATCGGTTTTCCCGTCACAACCGAATCCACCCCAACTGCTCCCGTCGGATTCGGATCCGCCGAACCAACGCCGCCCCATGACGCGCACGAGCCCATCGCAATCACCGCTGCCGCCTGGCTCGCCACTTCCCTCACCACATCCACCGCGGGCCGGCTGTTCATTTCCATGTACACGCCGCCATCGCGCGTTGGAATCGATCCTTCCACCACCAGCACATACTTGCCCGCGTTCTCGCTGATCGCCGACCGCAACGCCGCTTCCGCCTGCGCGCCTGAAGCTGCCATCAATGTCTCGTGGTAGTCGAGCGAGATCACATCCAGAATCAAGTGCGCCACATCGGGAGCCGTCGTTCGCAGCAGTGTTTCCGTGCATCCCGTGCAATCCTGAAAGTGCAGCCAGATTACCGATGGCCGCTTCGTCTTTCCGATCGTCTGCGCCACTTGCAGCACCGACTTGTTGCTCGTCAACGCCAATCCCACCGGCGCCGTCGCCATCAGCATGCCGCACAACTGCATAAAACTTCTTCGCGAGACTCCGCTAGCCTTCAGGTGTTCTTCAATCGTTGGATGTTTCGACATTGGCGCCTTCCTGCGTGCGGCATTTACCCAAGACCCTGAGCCAAATACACCCTTCCCACGAACGCAAGATGTGGCTCATCGCAGTCCGGGACAGCGGTATTGTTTATCGCTTGGATTAGTATTTCGAATCAGTGATGAAAATCACCGATGCGTGTGACCCTCTTGAACCCGCATGAACAGCGGAGCCGCGCAATACCAATGGAGCCCCGGCCGTCCTCGCTTGTCTAAATCGAAGCGGACACTAATTCGCCCCATAATTGACGAAGAAGCAACGCCGTCGCATCCGCCTGGTACCTAAGCTCCCGCTCTACCGCACCCGATTCCCCCTACAATCAGCTTTCCGGCTTCTCCAATCCATGCAGAAATTTTCCGCGCACCCATCGATGCCAGGCAACTTCCTGCATCCAACGATTTTTAAGGATCCTCCGAGCGCCTTCGCTCGCTGCCGAATAGCAAAATGCTGCACATAAGAGCCCGACCGCTATGTCTGAGTCCTAAGCGCACGATGGGCGCGCAAGATTGCCCCCGGCCACCGTTCTTACCAATGACTTTCGAAGCGCACGTCGCAATCTGCTTTCAGTGTTACTAAGTACGTCATTTCTAAGTTAGCCGAAAGGCAGCCGATGAAACTGTCGAACCGTGTGATCCATGCAGAGCGAACTAACTCCCCATTTGACCTCTCTCTTCTCTGCACCATCATCTGTATCCTTTTCTTAACCTCCATCTCCCCAGCCCGCGCCGAAGCCCAAGCCAGAAATGAAGACGCGCGCTCCTCCGGATGGGTCGTCATTCCCGTCTCCGAATATCGCAGCCTCCACTCCAAGGCTTATCCCACCGAGCCCGAGCCGGAAACTTCCCCCGTCTCCGCCACTCTCACGCGCGTGGACTACGATCTCCAGATCCGTGGCGAAGTCGCCCGCGGCCGCGTCGCCCTCACCGTCGACGTGCTCAAAGACGGATGGGTGCGTGTCCCCATCCCCTCCGGATTACTCGTCCGCGAAGCCCACCTCGACAACAAACTCGTTTCCCTCGTCCCCGATACCCACGGCAGAAACAGCGGGCAGTTGACCGCCGTTCTTTCTCATCCCGGACGCTCCATCCTCGTACTCGAGATCGCTCTACCCGTCGCCTCCAGCGCCGGAAGCGAGAGCATCGCTCTTCCGCCCGCCGACTCAGGCATCACCCGCGCCTCGATCCAACTCCTGCGCCATGGCGTTGACGTCCAGGTCTCCGGCGGACTCTTGTCCGAACAATCCGACACAGCCGACGAGAGTAAGTGGGTCGCCTATGGACAAGGCACCACCCCGCTCACCTTCACTTGGCACAGAAAGACGGAAGATCACCGGACCACGCTTCCCCTGCGCCTGCGCGGCAATCTGACCGAGTTAGTCAGTCTCGGAGAAGACGCCACCACCATCTACGCCGAGGTGAACCTCGAAATCGTTCAAGGCGCGGCCTCCGAAGTTCACGTGCAGGTTCCCGACAACATCACCGTCAATCAAGTTCTCGGCGCAGCTGTGGCCGATTGGGAAATAAAATCCGGTGAGCTCTCCATCAAATTTCTCGAACCCATCGAACAAAACTCCCGCTTCGTCATCAATGGAGAATCCCGTCTCCCTCGCGATGGCGATATCTCCATGCCGCTTCTCCGCCTGCTCAACACCGAACGCGATACCGGAGGCGTTGCCGTCGAAGTTCTCGGCGCCGGCGAAATCAAAGACGTCAAATCACACGGCATGGAAGAAGCCGACGCCAGCGATCTCGGCGACACCATCGCCAGCCGCCAGTCTCCCTCGCTCGCCGCCTACCGCTTCCGCGCTGGAGAAGCTGCCGCCAATCGCTCCCTCTCCGTCAACGTCGCGCGTTACACCCAGCAAGCCGTCCTCATGGCCAACATCGAAGAGGCTCGCTATCAAGTTCTCGTCAGCAAAGAAGGAAAGAACCTCATCCAGGCGCGCTACGCCATTCGCAACAACCAGCGCACCTTCGTCAAAATCACCTTGCCTCCCGGTGCCGTCGTCTGGAGCGCGTCCCTAGCCGGCAAGCCCGTGCGCCCCGGCCAATCTCCCGATGGCAGCATCTTGTTGCCCCTCGAAAAAGCGCGTGGAGGCGAAGATGCTCCCGCCTTCGTCGTCGAAGTTCTGTATCTCGGACGCGGCCCCGCGTGGGAAGACAAAGGTAAAACGCGTATTGCCCTTCCCGCCCTCGATCTCCCCATCTCCCGCACCGGACTTCTCCTCTACTACCCTCCGCTCTTCCACGTCTCCGCCGAACCGGGCCCATTTCGAACTGAGCCCTATGCCAACCCGACTTCGGAAGCTTTCAACATCCCGCCACCACCGCCGCCCATGCCGCCGTTAGCCCAGGCGAAGGAATTCGACCGCCTCCAACAATTCGCCAAAATCAACCAGCCCAAAGACGACGAAGCCACCCACTGGCTAGTCGACAAATTCCGCGCCAAATCCAAAGAAGGAAAAGTTGCCGGCATCCTCCCCATCGGAATTTCCTTCCCCGCTTTCGGCCCGTCCATCTTCCTCATCTCCGAACTCACCGCCGAAGGCCAATCACCCGCCGCGGAATTCACCTTCCAGCGCGAAAAGACGAAGGGGGCAAAATAATGGCGAACAAATTAATGGCAAGTAAAGTAATGAAGCACCCCAAACTCTCACTCTGTTGCCTGATCCTCATCCTCGCGCCTCTCACGCAATCAGCTCGTGCCCAGCAAAAAACCACTCTGCCCCTGCCCGACTCCGGCAACGTCACCCTCCCGCTCGACGAATACAATCGCCTCGTCGAGTTAGCCGCCAAGACTCCGAAAAAGCCCGACGCGCCGCCTCTCAGCTTCGCCATCAAGCGCGCCGATCTCAAACTTCACGTCGAAAACGATTCCGCCCTCGGCAGCATTCAACTCGAAGGAGAACTTTTCAAAAAAGGCGTCATCCGCATTCCTCTGACCTCCGGCATCACCATCCTCGACGCGAAACAAGAGAACAAGCCCCTCCCGTTGCAGCAGGAAAACGGCGTCCAGACCGCCGTTCTCACCGGACCCTCCGACTTCTCCATCACTCTCAACGCTGGCATGCCCCTGCGCATCGAAGCCGGACGCGCCACTCTCAACCTCCCCGTTCCTTCCGCCGGAAGCGTTCAACTCACTCTCGTCCTCCCCGGCGAAAATACCTTCGCCAACATCAGCCCCGGCCTCATCACTGATCGCCGCTCCGAGAGTGGACACACCACCATCGAAGCCACCCTCGTTCCCGGACAATCCGCCAACCTCTGGTGGGCTCGTCGCGAAACGCAAGTTGCGGTCGTTCCGCACGAAGTGCGATTTCTGTCGGATGTGAAAACGTTAGTCTCAGTCAGCGAAGCCGACCTGCGCATCGCCGCTCTCGCCGACATCACTGTCGTCCAGGGCGATCCCACTCAATTCGAAGTCGAAATTCCCGAAGGCTACGAAGTCACCGGAGTCACCGGCCCTTCGCTCGACTCGAACGAGACTCAAGCCGGTGTTCTAACTCTGAAAGTGCGCTCCGCCAGCGCTCGCAGCCACGAATTTCTCATTTCCATGGAGCGCTCCATCACCGACTCCAAAGCCAGCGCCCCGTTCGTCTCTTTCAAGAACGCGCAGCGCGAAACCGGAGAAGTGCTCATCGAAGGCGCCGGCACCATGGAACTCACCGCCACCGAGGCTGGAGGCCTCAAGCGCATGGACGTTCGCGAGACCAATCCCTACCTCCGCTCTCTCGCCCACTATCCGCCGCAAGCCGCCTTCCGCTTCCACCGCCAGCCCGATGAAACTCCCACCCTCGCGCTCGCGTGGACTCGTTTTCCGGATAGCAGCGTCCTCGCAGCCATCGCCGAAAACGCCGAAGTCACCACCCTCGTCACCTCCGAAGGCCGCTCCCTCACCGAAATCAAACTCACCGTCAAAAATCAGGCGCAGCCCTTCCTCAAAGTCACTCTTCCTGCCGGAGCGACCATCCTCTCCGCCGATGTTGCCGGAGAAAAAGTGAAGCCCGTCACGGGCGCCGACGGAGACCGCGTTCCCCTCCTGCGCCCCGGCTTTCGTCCCACCGGAGCCTACGAAATCTCCTTCGTCATCATGCACGCCGGAACCCCCTTCGCCAAAAAAGGTGGCTCGGAACTTTCTCTCCCCCGCATGGATGTCCCCATCAACCTCCTCCAATGGGAAGTCTTTCTCCCCGAACAATACAAAGTGAAAGATTTCGGCGGCGACGTCCTCGCAGCAAATCTAGTCCCAACAACCTTCGGGGCAGATAAGGAAGTCGCAGAATTCGGCGCAAACGTGGGCGTTGTTAACGGAGTCATCGGATCCGGCCGCGGCGGAGGCACCGGAGGCGGCGTATTTCGCGCCACTGGCGGCGCGAGCCTGGCCATGCTTCCGGGTCAACTCGGCGGAGTCGTCACCGATCCCTCCGGAGCCATAGTTGCCGGCGCTCACGTCACAGTCACCAACTCCGATACCGGATTCTCCAGCAGCACCGTGACCGATTCCTCTGGGCGTTGGCTCGTCTCAAATTTCCCCGCCGGACGAGTCCACGCGACAGTAGAAACGAGAGGCTTCAAAACCGCAGCCCAGGACATGGCATACGACTCCAATCAACCGCTGAACTACTCGACCACTCTTCAGTTAGGAGCCGCCTCCGAAACCGTCGAGGTCACTGCCGGCGCCGTCGATACCGAGGATTCGACCCTCTCAACCCCCGTCAGCGGCCGTAACTACACACAACTCCAGCAACTAGAATCAAACGCCAAAAAGCAGGAACAAAATGCCGCCTCCGCCAACGTCATGAACCTGCAACGCCGCGTCGCCGGAGTCCTTCCCGTCGCCATCGAAGTCCCCCGCACCGGCACCTCTTTCCAATTCGTCCGCCCCTTAGTCCTCGACGAAGAAACAAAAGTCACCTTCAGCTACAAAACAAAATAATCCCGAAACCTCCGATTCTCGGTGCCTCAGGTTCGTGCCCGTTCTTCAGGGCACTAACCTGGGCCGTCTATCCCAACACCACAGAAAATCTCCCGTAGAGACGGGGCTTGCCCCGTCTCGCGCCACCCCGAACTGTGTTCGAAAACGGCAGGGAAAAGCACGAACTCGATTTTGGTCTTGCTTTTGGGCGGCGCAGCGGTTCACGGCTGCGATAAACGCCTTATTTTCCGTGCCGGCTTAGCCGCGGAGAGGCAACGCGGCGTGCGGCCGAGTCCTTCAGCAACCTGTTTATCCGCTGACGCAACGCCTCGTCAAATTGACCGAACCCTCCCCCTCCCATTATGTTTCTCGCATGAGATTCTCCACGTCGAGGTCCGTCTCCCTCCTCCGCGCACTAACCTTTCTTTTTCTGCTGACCGCACTCCCATCCCTCTTCGCCCAAACCAAACCCGATCCCGAAGCTCATCAATGGTGGCAGAACGCCGTCTTCTACGAAATCTATCCCCGCAGTTTTGCGGACAGCAACAACGACGGCATCGGCGACCTCAACGGCATCAGCTCCAAAATGCCTTACCTTCGCGACCTCGGCGTCGACGCCATCTGGATCACTCCCTGTTATCCCTCGCCCCAGGTCGATTTCGGATACGACGTCTCCGACTACCGCAACATCGATCCCATGTACGGAACCCTCGCCGACTTCGATCACATGATCGCTGAAGGCAAGAAGAGCAATGTCCGCGTCATCATGGATTTCGTTCCCAACCACACCTCCGACCAGCATCCCTGGTTCCTCGATTCGAAATCCTCGCGCAACTCGCCGCACCGCGACTGGTATATCTGGCGCGATGGCAAAGCCCCCGGACAGCCGCCCAACAACTGGATCTCCATCTTCGGAGGTTCCGCCTGGACCTTCGATCCCACCACGAGTCAGTACTACTATCATTACTTCTACGCGCAACAACCCGACCTCAACTGGCGCAACCCCGCCGTCGAAAAAGTCATGCTCGACACCACGCGCTGGTGGTACAAGCGCGGCGTCTCTGGATTCCGTCTCGACGCCGTCGATACTCTCTTTGAAGATCCCGAACTGAAAGACAATCCTGTTCTGCCCGGAAAGAACGCTCAGGGCGATCCCATCACCGAAAATAAATACAACACGAATTTCCCCGAGGTTCACGAAGAACTGCAGAAGCTCCGTAAGGTCGCGGACGAATCCGACGCCGTCCTAATCGGAGAGACTTGGACCTCCAACGTCTCTCAACTCGATCTCTACTACGGGCAAGGCGGCAACGAACTGCAAATGCCCATGGATTTCATGTTCACCACGGTCAACAAACTTTCCCCACCCGAATTTCGCGCCCAGATCGAAGCCGTCAACAGCGCTCACGGATGGCCCGTCTTCGTTATCAGCAATCACGACATCATCCGCTCCTACAACCGTTACGGAGACGGCAAGAACAATGACGCCATCGCCAAATTAATGGGCGCGTTTTACCTCACCCTCCGGGGCACCGCCATCATGTACTACGGCGAAGAAATTGGAATGAAGAATACGGATCCGACCCGTAAAGAAGACGTCAAAGATCCCATCGGCCGTACCGGATGGCCCAAAGAAAAAGGCCGCGATGGCGAACGCACTCCCATGCAGTGGAACAACGCCCCCAATGCCGGTTTCAGCAAAGCGACTCCGTGGCTCCCGGTGCCCCCGACCTACGTCACCCACAATGTAGCCGCCGAATCGAAAGATCCCAACTCCATCTACAGCCTCTATAAAAAAGTCCTGGCCCTCCGCCACACGAACCAAGCCTTACTCGACGGGACCTACACCGCCCTCAACCCGCAGGACCCCCACGTCATGTCCTACCTCCGCAACTTCAAAGGAAAAGCTCTCCTCGTCGCCCTCAACATGTCTGACACTCCGCAAAAAGCAACTTTCGATCTCTCTCACGAAGGCTTCAGCAAGACCAACTTGAAACCCGTAATCTCCTCCGCCGCCTCCGCCACCGCAAACGAAGTCACCCTCGAACCCTTCGGACTACTGATCGCGGAAGTGACCCCATAGCCCGGATGCTCCTCGGGCGTTCTTAGCGAGAAGAAGGTTCCTGAAACGCATCCGAGCCTAAAAACGCCCTGACTTTTTTCATCACAACCCGCTGTAACCACAATCACAGACAACCACCCCCCGATGGGTGAAAATAGGTTTTGATTGGCCCAGGAAAAAGTGTGCGAGTCTCCAGAGACCCCCACTTCGTTCCCGCCCGGAGCCAATCCGAACCGCTCCTTGAAAACCAAACCGGTCGAGCAATCACCACCCGCTCCCGATGAGAATCAAAGAAGATTTAGGTTTACCTGACGGCTGATAGCTGCTCTCCTAACTCCTTATTCCGCAAGATTTTGCCAATAACCCCTTTAAACTCAAAGATCTGGCAAGAGCACCCTCGCTAAATCTATGATTCCACAAGATCAGGGGAGGGGGGGAGGGGGGGTAAGGTACCCCACAGTGACCCCGCTCCGCCGCGACGCGTTTCTCCTTGAGAACCGGAGAACCGACAACTGAGAACCGACAACTGACAACAGATTTACCTGATGGCTGATGGCTGACCGCTGACGGCTGATGGCTTGCCTCCTCCCCAGCAACCTGCGTATCGTAGCCAAGTGAAGTTCCCTCGCTGTAGCGGCATTCTTCTCCATTTCACCTCCCTGCCAGGGCGCTTCGGCATTGGTGACTTCGGCCCCTGTGCCTACGAGTTCGCCGACTTCCTCCACGCCTCGGGACAGAAACTCTGGCAAGTTCTTCCTCTCAACCCCACTGGATACGCCGACTCGCCCTATCAATGTTTCTCCGCCTTCGCCGGAAATCCCATGCTCGTCAGTCTCGAGCGCTTGCGCGAGCAGGCCCTGCTACAAGAATCTGACTTCGCGCAAGCTCCAGGCTTTCCCGAAAACTACGTCGACTACGGACCCGTCATCCAATTCAAAATGTCGGCCCTCCGTCGCGCCGCCGAAAATTTCTTCGCCAGTCCCTCTCACCCCGATCGTCCCGCCTTCGACCAATTCTGCGCAAATTGCACTGCATGGCTCGACGACTACGCCCTCTTCATGGCCTGCAAAGACGCCCACGCCGGAGTCATGTGGACTCTCTGGGATCCGAAAATCCGTCAGCGCACTCCGCAAGCTGTCAGCGAGTGGTCAGCAAAACTCGCAAGCGAAATTAAGGCCTACAAGTTCTGGCAGTTCGAGTTTTTTCAGCAGTGGGAAAAGCTCAAGTCTTATTGTCAGCAGCGCAACATCCGTCTGATGGGCGATGTTCCCATCTACGTCGCCCATGACAGCGCCGATGTCTGGTCGCACCCCGAGCTTTTCTATCTCGACGAAACGGGCCGCCCCACCGTCGTCTCCGGCGTTCCCCCCGACTACTTCAGCGCCACCGGCCAACTCTGGGGCAACCCGATTTATCGTTGGGACCTCCTCGCCGCCAACGGCTATCAGTGGTGGATCGACCGCTTTCGCGCCTCGCTCTCCCTCTTCGACATGGTTCGCCTCGACCACTTCCGCGGCTTCGAAGCCTACTGGGAAGTTCCCGGCAACGAAACCACCGCCATCAACGGACGCTGGGTCAAAGGCCCAGGCGAAAATTTTCTCTCCGCCTTGCAAAACGCCTTCGGCCCGCTTCCCATCGTCGCCGAAAATCTCGGCGTCATCACTCCGTCTGTCGAAAATCTTCGCCACAAATTCGGACTCCCCGGCATGAGTCTCCTCCAGTTTGCCTTCGGCAACGATCCTCAGGGACCATCCTTCCGTCCGCACAATTACACTCGCGATCTCGCCGCCTACACTGGAGGTCACGACAACGACACCACCGTCGGATGGTGGAACAGTTCCGGCACCAGCGACAGCACTCGCTCCGCCGAAGACGTTCGCAAAGAACATGAATTCGCCCGCGCCTACCTCAACTTTCAGGACGATTCCGAAATCAACTGGGTTATGATTCGCGCCGTGCTCGCCTCCGTCGCGAACGTCGCCGTTGTCCCCATGCAAGACGTTCTCGGCCTGGGTACCGAAGCTCGTATGAATCTTCCTGGCACCGTCAGCGGAAACTGGAAGTGGCGTTATCGTCCCGGAGCTTTGACCACCGAATTAAGCACGCGATTGCGCACTCTAGTTTCGCTCTTCGACCGTTGAAATTTGATCGACGAATACGAAGTCCAGGAAACGAACATCTAAGCCAGAACCTTCGTGAACCTTAGTGCTCTTGGTGGTTGAAGCTTTGATGCTGCGAGAAAACAGGAGTCCCGATGGATAAGCCGCCCCGCACCTTCTGGCAAATCTGGAATATGAGCTTCGGCTTCCTCGGCATCCAGTTCGGCTGGGGATTGCAGATGGCCAACATGAGCGCCATCTACGAATACCTCGGCGCTCACGCCGACCAAATTCCCATCCTCTGGCTCGCCGCGCCCCTCACCGGATTACTCGTCCAACCTATCATCGGCCACGCCAGCGACCGCACTTGGGGACCTCTCGGCCGCCGCCGCCCTTACTTTCTTGCCGGCGCAATTCTGAGTTCGATCGCCCTCATCCTCATGCCTCGCAGTTCTGCTCTCTGGATGGCTGCCGGTCTTCTATGGATTCTCGACGCCAGTATCAACATCAGCATGGAACCGTTCCGCGCCTTCGTCGCCGATCTGCTCCCTGAATCGCAGCGCAACCGCGGCTTCGCCATGCAAAGCCTCTTCATCGGCCTCGGCGCCGTCATCGCCTCGGCGTTACCCTACTTGCTCACAAACGTCTTTCACCTGGCGCAATCGACCACCCCGGGGACAATCCCTTTCACTGTCCGTCTTTCGTTTTACATTGGCGCGGGCGCATTCATGGGCGCCGTGCTGTGGACCATCTTCACCACCAAAGAATATCCACCCGACAACCTCGCCGAATTTCAGCAAAAGAAGAATAAAGCCTCTGGCATCGCCGCGGGCGCAAAGGAAATCCTCGCCTCCATCCGCGAGATGCCGCATACCATGCGCCAACTGGCTTGGGTCCAGATCAGCACGTGGCTTGGCCTGTTCTGTATGTGGCTTTATTTCCCGGTTGCCGTCGCCCGTAACGTCTTCGGCGCAGCCGACACGAGTTCGCCGTTATATTCCGCGGGAGTGGAGTGGGCTGGCGTCTGCTTCGGCATGTACTCCCTCGTTTGTTTCGGATTCTCCTTCATCCTTCCAACCCTCGCCAAGCAATTCGGCCGCAAATTCACCCATAGCCTTTGCCTGATTTGTGGAGGACTCGGCCTTCTCTCCGTCGCCGTCATCCACGATAAATATCTGCTCTTATTTTCGATGGTGGGAGTCGGCATCGCCTGGGCCAGCACGCTCTCGATGCCCTACTGCATTTTGGCGGGATCCCTGCCCCAGCAAAAGACCGGCGTCTATATGGGCATCTTCAACTTCTTTATCGTGACTCCCGAAATCGTCGCGTCCGTGGGATTCGGCTGGGTGATGTCTCACCTGCTCCACAACAACCGCATCGCCGCCGTCGTTGCAGGCGGCATCTTTTTCATATTAGCTGCGGCTCTAACTCAACGCGTCGATGACGTGTACGAAGTAAGGCAGCGCACTTCCTCTCTCGAACCCACCCCACTCCCCGCAAAGTCCTAACTCTCACCGCCCGCGCACTGCCACTAGCTCCGATCCTACCGGAACCCCTCTCGCAATCTTCACTCGTACCAGCGCTTCAAACGGCTTGATCGTTCCGCCCACGCCGCCCACGCCCGGAATCGCCCGCAGCAACTTCTCCACCGAATCCTGCCGGCAAACAAACTCCACCGCGCCCTGCGTTCCAAACGTGGTCGTTCCTGCCAGAATCATCACGTATTGCCCCGACCCAATTCCCGGCACCAGTCCCACCACCGCATAATCCTCCGTCAACGGCTCACCCGACGGACTCGCCACATAGGCGCCAGCCTCTCCAGCTTTCGGATGCTTACTTACAATTGAAAGATCGCCCCGCCGCGGACCCGACGCCACCCTCTGAAACACAAATTCCTGTGTCCCCGGAATATCCAGCAACGAAAGATTCTCCGACGGCGACCCGACAAAAATCAGATTGTTGTTTTTCACGTCGTCCAGTGTGAACAAACTGCCACGCTTCACGCGAATCCGCCGACCCAACGTCCCAAACGCATCGTCCAGCGCGTGAATCGCCAGCACCTCGCCCACCCCTGTGTAGTGGTCGTACACCGTCGCTTTCGCATCCTGGCTCGACTTGTAATACCGCATTCCCGTCTCGGGACGTCCCACAAAGGCCGCGTTGCTGAAGATTACCCAAGGCTCGTCGATCCCAGTCGCGAACGGTCTCCAAAACGTCCCCAACGGCCCTGCAACCCGCGGCGCCGACGCCATTGCCGAAGAAGGCAACAAGTTCGATACCGCAGCCGTCTCCGCTCTTCGGCTCCAAAGCAAACCTCCGAGCGCGATCATCGCTCCCAAGAACCCAATCAGCATTACAACAAACCCAATCTTCCAACGCCTCGCCAGGGAAGAGCCTTCAACGTCGGCTGCTGGCACGACGCGCGGCGGCACGCTCTGCGGTTGCAGCAGGTCGACGGTCCGCGCCTCAAATGTAAGGTGGTAACTCCCTTTAGGAATTTTCACCAGAATCGGGTCGCGCGCTCCCTCGCCCGCGTAATACTCAGCTAGTTTCAGTCGCAGCCGTCCCGCCTGCACCCGAATCGTCGAATCCGATTGCGGATCAAAATCCGCCGGCCGCCCATAGACCTCGGTGGCAATCTGGTATTCCTTGACCGGCAAGTCAGGATGATTGAGGGATTGCTTGGCGAGATACTGCAACAGCTTGCAGAGCGATTCCGAGCCGCGCAGGCTATGACTTTTAATAATGTTATCTATTTGTTGGAAGAGTCGTTCCGGACCGGCGGCGAAAGTGCGTGTCACAGCCATTTAACACCGACGTAACAGTGAAACGTAGTGTAATGCAACACCATCATTTTACTACGGTAACCGTTTAAAGACGTAGTGAAACGTCTGCCACGAGCGCGTTTGCACCATGGCTTGCAACTAGCAGAACGTCTGGCTACCGATAAGGCTTATGCAGGCTCCACGATCCCAAGTTTCGCATCGTAACTCGAGCCCCCAACCTATGAGAGGGAATATGTCCAAGTTGCACATCTTTGCGCTCCTCGTCGCCCTAATTCTGCTCCCAACATTTCTCTTCTGCCAATCCAGCGCCGGCACGATCCAAGGCACTGTCGTGGATTCCGAGGGAGCCGTAATTCCGAACGCTTCCGTCACAATTACAAACGCTGGCACAAATCGTTCGGTCGTGATCCAGTCCAATGCGGAAGGTCTTTTTAGCCTGCCTTCTCTCGACCCCGGTCCCTATTCGGTGGAAGTTAAGGTGCCGAACTTTAAGACGACTACCGAGCAAGTCACATTGCAAACGGCCCAGGTTGTGAATCTGGAAGTCGCCCTCAAGACGGGCGCCACCAGCGAAACGGTTGAAGTGACAGCGGCGACGCCGATCGTCGACACATCAACTTCAGGCGTAAGCGACACGATCGTGGGTCGCCAGATCACCGACCTCCCTCTTAACGGCCGCAATTTCACGCAATTAGCTGCCCTAACTCCTGGCGTCACCCGCGGCCAGCCAGGCAATCAGCAATCCGGTCAGGGCAATCAAGCCGAGACTTTCCGGTACGCCGCCAGCGGCGGTGGTGCAATTTCCGCCAACGGCCTCCGCTTACAGGCGAACAATTTCCTCTTTGACGGCATCGACAACAACGAGTCCCTCGTCAACACGATCGTCTTCTTCGTGGATACGGATGCTATTCAGGAGTTCCGCGTCGACACCAGCGTCGCCCCCGCCGAATACGGACGCGCCGGCGGCGCCGTCATTAACACCACCTACAAATCCGGCACGAACACCTGGCACGGCACCGGATTCTGGCAGATCCGTAACAGCGACGCCGACGCCAGCCCCAACTACTTCTCAGGATCGCCCAAGCCCGAATTTCAGCGCAATCAGTTCGGATTCGCCGGCGGCGGCGCTCTTCTCAAGAACAAGTTGTTCATCTTCGGCGACTATCAGGCCCTGCGTCAGAAATTGCCCCTGAACGATGGTCCCATCACAGTTCCGACTGCGTTAGAACGCACCGGAAACTTTTCTCAAATTCCATTCCAACTCTACTATCCTGGAGCCGCGACTACTGGCGCACGCGTTCTCGTACCGGGCAACAACTATCTCAACACTGCCCTTGGAATCGTTCCCGCCGGCCAGAATTATCTCAACGCGTTCCCCTTACCCAATATCTTATCGGGCACTGATCCGCGCTGCGCTCTGGCAGGAACCGACAACTCTTGTCTCGAGAACAACTTCCAGCCCGCTCGCGTCCAACTCCAGAAATACAACGACTTCAACGCCCGCTTGGATTACGTTCTCGGCCAGAAAGACCAGATCTTCGTCCGCTACAGCTACGGACAAGACACCGACACCACCACCTCGCAGTTGCCGAACTTACCTGCCGGTTACGGCTCAGGCTTCCAGTTCCAGCATCCGCGCAGCATCGTTCTTGGCGAAACCCACTCCTTTGGAACCAGTATCATCAACGAATTTCGTCTCGGCTACGTTCGCTCTTTCCTCGGCTACCAACCGCCCGATGGGGCCATTCCACTCTCTGCCAATCTCGGCATCCCCAACGCCAACACTAGCCCCCTACTTGGCGGGGGCGCTCTGATCGGCAATAGCGGCAGCCAGATCTCCTACACCGGAGATTACGGCGACTATTTCGTTCCCGAAGATACCTATCAACTCGCCGACAACGTCTCTTGGGTTCACGGACGCCACAACTTCAAATTTGGCGCCAACATCATCTGGCGGCAAGTCAACTTCTTCAACCCCATCGCTGGCAAGGGATTCTTCCAAGCTAACTCCAGCTCGCCGTGGTCGACGGGATTCGAACAATCCGACATGATGTTTGGCTGGATGAACACCTATCAGGTTGGTCCAGCCAGTGCCACCTTCCACACTCGTAGCTGGGAGAACGGCTTCTACGGCCAGGACGATTATCGCGTTAATAATCGTCTCACCCTCAACCTCGGCCTCCGTTACGACCTCTTCACTTGGCCGACTGAAGTCAACAATCGAATGGCGAATTTTGACGTTGCAACGGGAGCGATCATCCTGGCCGGTCAAAACGGAGCTTCCGACAGCACGTTAACCAACCCCAAACACAATTTTGCTCCGCGTATCGGTTTTGCTTACGACCTCTTCGGAGATCAGAAAACTTCCCTGCGCGGGGGTTACGGAATCTTCTACTTCATCGACCGCGAAGGCATCGACAAACAGATGTCCCAAAACGCTCCCTACGGAGGGAGTGGGTCGTACTCCTACGCCAATGGCTTCTTCGGCAACGGGTTACTCACTCTCGGTGGCATCGCTCAACAGGGTCCGAACGGCGCTCCCATCATCGCCACCATCACCGCTACGGGTTTTCCCAGCAAGCAAACGCTTCCTGTGGATCTGACGAACCCCGCGAACGTTAGCCTCACTGGCTGGCTGCCGAAGGATACGACCTCCAACGTACAAGAGTGGGACTTACAGGTCCAGCGTCAGATCGATTCGAAAACGGCGATGACCCTCGCCTACGTCGGCACTAAGGGCACACATCTCTCCACCTTCTATGATGTGAACCGCCCCGCCTACGATACCGGCATCAAGCCATACCCGCTGCTCGGCACAGTTCCCGTCAACGACACCAGCGGCAACTCCATCTATCACGGCCTGCACGCGCAACTGGAACGGCACCTGACTAACGGAATCCAATTCACCGGATCCTATACCTGGTCCCACGCCATCGATGATACGCAGGCTGGCTTCGACAGCGATTTTCGTTACGGCGGCAACGTCGTCGATCCCTTCCAATGGCAGACCAAAGAGCGCGCGAATTCGAATCTTGACGTCAGAAACCGTTTCGTGTTCAACGCCATCTACGAACTTCCATTCGGCCGCGGTCGCAGTTTTGGCCACGATTGGAATGGCGCGACGAATGCGATCCTGGGAGGCTGGCAGTTCAGCCCAATCCTGACGCTTGCCAGCGGATTTCCTTTCGACGTCACCTGTATTTACTGCTACAGTCCGAGCACTCGACCCAACCTAGTCGGCCCCCTCCATCAAAACAACAGCCCCCACGATTGGTTTAACACCTCGTCCTTTCAAAAAGTGGCGACGAACAACGGAACCCCGGTTGCCCCTGGCAATTCCCCGAGAAATCCCTTCACTGGTGCGGGTACGAAGGAAATGGACTTGAACCTCAGTAAGACCTTTGCCGTTACCGAACGTGTCCGGGTTCAATTCAGCGGCGATTTCTTCAACCTATTCAATACACCCCAGTTCAATCAGCCAGACGGAAATCTGAATGATGGCGGAGCCTTCGGCACCGTCACCAGTATCCGCGTCGACAGCCAGCGCGAAATCCAAGCTGGTCTGCGCATTAGCTTCTAGCCTTCTGGGAGAGCAGTCATCCTGCTCTCCCTACTTTCTCCGCGGCCATGAAATCCGTCTTTGCGAATCGCGCATTTCGAGCAATCTGTGTCTCCGTCCTCGGCCTTTCCACGTGGGCGCACGCACAAGCTCCCGCCGTCCGCAAAATCGATCCTCCCAACTGGTGGGTGAACTTCACTCCCGAACTCACCCTTCTCCTTACTGGAGAAAATCTTTCCTCCGCCAGCGTGACCAGTTCCACCAAGGCCGTCAAAGTTCTTGCCGCCGATTCCTCCGCCAACGGGCACTATCTTTTCGTCCAACTCAAAATTTCTTCAACGCGCCCCGAAACCGCCCATCTCTACCTGCAAACCTCCTCCGGATCGACCTCGATCGAAGTTCCGCTCCTGGCCCGCGCCCACGCCGATCATCCCTTCGACGGTTTTTCTCGCGATGACGTCATCTACCTGATCATGCCCGACCGTTTTGCCGACGGCGATCCCTCGAATGACTCGCCGCGAAACGACACTTCCGGAAATGGCGTCGCGCAAACCGACAGGTCCGCCGCATCGCCCAGTCCAGCCGTCGCCGACCGATCCAATCCCATGGCCTATCACGGCGGCGATCTTCGCGGAATCCGCGACCATCTCGCTTACCTGCATGAACTCGGGGTCACCACGCTCTGGCTCACGCCCGTCTGGAAAAATACCGGTTCGGATTATCACGGCTATCACGTCATCGACTTCTACGCCCTCGACGATCACATGGGCTCGCTCGCCGACTATCAGTCTCTCGTCGCCGACGCGCACAAACTGGGCATGAAGGTCCTCATCGACTACGTCGTCAATCACACTGGACCGCATCATCCCTGGGCCAACGATCCGCCCACGCCAACCTGGTTTCACGGCACCCCTGCGCACCATCTCGAGCCCTCCTACAGTTTCAATGGACTCGTCGATCCCCACGCCTCTCCGCGCGAATACCTCAACACTCTCAACGGATGGTTCGCCGGGAAACTCCCCGACTTAAATCCCGACGATCCCAAACTCGCCGTCTATCTCGCGCAAAACGCTATGTGGTGGACCGAGATCGCGCAACTCGATGGCTTCCGCCTCGATACCTTTCCCTACTCTTCCCGCCAGTTCTGGAGCGGGTGGCACGACCGTCTCCATCAGGTCTATCCCGGCGTCGTCTACCCCAAAGTCTTCGACATCGGAGAAGTCTCCGACAGCCACGCGGCCATCACTTCCTTTTTCGCAGGAGGCCGCAAGCAGTTCGATGGCATCGATTCCGGCCTTTCCACAGTCTTTGATTTCCCGCTGTTCAACACCCTGCGCGACGTAGTGATCAAAGGCGTATCGGTTGAAAAACTCGTCGACGTCCTGCAACAGGACGAACTCTACCCCCATCCCGACACGCTCGTCACCTTTCTCGGCAATCATGACGACCGTCGCTTCATCAGTGAAGAAGGCAGTTCTTCCGCCAAACTTAAAGCCGCATTCTCTCTTCTGTTGACCCTGCGCGGAATTCCGCAAATCTACGCTGGCGATGAAATTGGTTTACCCGGCGGCGACGACCCCGACAATCGCCGCGATTTCCCGGGAGGCTTTCCCGGAGATCCGCAAAACGCTTTTAGCTCCACGGGACGCATTCCCGAACAACAAGACATGTTTACCCATGTGCAGTCGCTTCTCACCCTCCGCAGAAATCATCCTGCCCTGCGCACCGGCAAACAATGGCATATCGGATGGGGCGAAAACTACTACGCCTTCCTCCGCGAATCTCCCGAAGAAAAACTCGTGATCGTCTACAACAATTCGCAGAAACCGCAAGACCTCAACATCCCCATCGAAAACACGCCGCTGGCTTCAGCCCACCAACTCGAACCCATCTTCGGAACCACCCCCGCCGAAATTGCGAGCCAACCGGGTCCATCTATCCCTTCCCGCCCAAACCCTCGCCATTTTCACCGTCCACTGAACCTCTCACTCCATATCAAACGCCAGCCACCGGTATCCCCCATCCCTCTCCACCTGCAACACCACCGGATCACGCGGCTTGATCTGATTTAATGCCTTCCGCAGCGCCACCAAAGAATCAATCGCCGTCTGATTCACGCTATGAATAATATCTCCCGTCTCCAGCCCCGAAACCGAACTCCGGAACTCGGCCACTCGCGCCACCACGATCACTCCCGTAGGATTCCGCAACGTTCCCAGCGAACTTCGCAACTGATCATTCAAATCCAGTCCCAATATGCCCAGCCGCGCCACTAGGTTGTCCCGCGAATTCACCAGATCCGGCAGCGAATCCATCGGATCCTTCATCTCCAGGGCCGCAATATAAATTGTCTTGCGCTCGGTGCCCCGCAAAACTTCCAGCTTCAGCGATTGATCCAACCGGTGCAGATAGAGCGCTGCTGTAAACGCCGGCAACGTGCCAATACGATGCCCATCCGCGCTCAAAACAATGTCGCCAATCTTCAGTCCACCCGCCTCCGCCGGTCCTCCCGGCGTCACATCATCGATAACCACTCCCCAGTTCTGCGCTAACCCCAACCCCTGAGCGAGTTCCGTCGTAATCGTCTGCGCCCCCGCCTGCACCTCGATCTTGTGTACGTGTCCATACTTCCGCAGGCTCTCATAAACAAAACTCACCACCCGCGCCGGAATCGCAAACCCCAGCCCCTCGCTCCCGCCGGCCTCCGACAGAATAAAAGTGTTGATCCCCACCACGTACCCGTCCGCATCCACCAGCGGACCGCCGCTATTCCCGGGATTGATCGGTGCATCCGTCTGTATATAGACCATCGGCTTGCTCGGATCCGCCTGCCGCGCCACCGAACTCACCACCCCCATCGTCACAGAATTCTCCAGCCCCTCCGGACTCCCCATCGCAAATACCAATTCCCCTTGATGCACGGGACGACGCGCCCCCAGCGAAAGTGTCGGTAGATTCGTCTCCTCAATCTTGATCAACGCCAAGTCCGTATCCTTATGTAAGCCGATCAGCCGCGCTTCCACCACCCGCTGCTTCCCCGCTGGCGCGATCTGCTCGGGATGGTCCACCGACGGCATCGCCAGCGCCACTCGTATATCCTGCGCGCCCGCCACCACGTGCGCATTCGTCATGATGTAGCCGGAGGAATCCACGATCACTCCCGACCCGATCGCGTGCTCTCGCGAGATCAGCGCCGTCTGCCCCCGGCTGCTCTCCTCCGCCGCGCCATAACCCGTCACCAGAATCTGCACCACGGCTGGCGAAATTCTCGCCGTCAACTGCTCGATCGCCGAATTCAGCTGCTGCAACACGGGCGGCGGCTCCGCAGGCCGCGTCCCCATCTGCTTCGCTTTCTCATTAATGGCGTTGCTCTTTTCACCAGATTCCGTCTCGCCGCCGGGCGCAGTCGCCGCCGGCAGTCCAGCGCCCTTTTCTTGCGCCACACTCGGCCGTGCGAAAAACAAGCAGCAAAGACACACTGCAACCAGCGAAAGCGCCACTCTGCTCGGCGCTTTCGAAACGCATGCGGCCACCACCATAGCTAAACTCCTTCAACTTTCCTAAATTCATCCGTACCGCTGCAATACAGCGCATTCTAAAGGACTCATCCTAGCTTTCTCTTAGACGCCGAATCTGGAACCTCGGTTCAATTCCACTCTCACTCTCTTCTTTATTCTCTGTAAAGTTTCGTAGAAAATCCCTTGCGCCGGTCCTTCAACCGCCGTTGTCCCTTCAGGTTCGACCCACACCATCGCATGTAGCGATTTGTTTGCCTGTGGTTAATATCGTTGTACGTGGGGGGCGCCGTGGATAGTCCGAACAAAGATGCACTGGATAAAGCTGGTACGAGCAATCATGCGGTTGATATCCGCAGCTTGTCAGTCACCTATTCTTCCAGGAATGCTCCACCCCTTCACGCCCTCGATGGAGTCACCCTTCAACTTCGCACCGGAGAAGTTCTCGGCATCCTCGGCGAGTCAGGCTCCGGAAAGAGCACGTTGGCCGCCGCCCTTCTTCGCTCCCTGCCCCCTCATGCCGCCTGCGTAGGCGGATCGATTTCCCTCGCAGGCCGCAACTTACTGCAATTATCCGAACGCGACCTGCGCACGCTGCGCGGTCGCGAAGTCTCCTTAATCCCGCAGGACCCCGCTCTCGCCTTGAACCCCGTCCTGACTGCCGGATCGCAAATTGACGAAGTCCTTCGGGCCCATCTTCCACTGCGCACGCTTCAGCGTCGCGAGCGTGTTCTCCAGTTACTTCTCGAAGTCGGCTTCGATTACGCAGAGGAAATCTACTCCGCCTACCCTCATCAACTAAGCGGGGGCCAACGTCAACGCATCGCCATCGCCCAGGCCGTAGCGTGCCGTCCTCCCGTCCTAATCGCCGATGAGCCCACCAGCAAACTCGACGCCACCCTGCAAGTGGAAATTGTCGAACTCCTCCAACGGATCCGTCAGCAAGATCAAACCGCCATTCTCTTGATCACTCATGATCTGTCCCTCCTGGCCGGTTTCGCCGATCGAATCGCTGTCTTGTATGCCGGCCGCATTATCGAAGTTGGCACCAGTGTCCAGATCTTCGGCCGTCCCTTGCATCCTTATACCCAGGCTCTCGTCCGCATCGCCGCTTCGTCTGTGCTCCAAGACTCTGCAGTCAGAGTTCGTCTCTCCGCCATCGAAGGCGATCCTCCTAATCCAACCAGGCTCCCTCCCGGCTGCCGCTTCGAACCACGCTGCGCCGAGCGAATGGAGATCTGTTCCCGCCGCTATCCCAGCTCATTCTTGCCGGAGCACTCACGGCCCGTAAACTGCTTCAAATATGGAGAGTAACTTGCCAACTTACTCGTCCCCTAACTCACCGAATGCGATAACGTCGCAGTCATTCTTATTGCGAGTTAGAAGTCTCAGTAAGCAGTACGTCCGAGGTGGCCTCTGGCGAAAACGCGTTTCCATCGCAGCGGCCAGCGACGTGACCTTCGAAATCCCTCGCGGTCAAACATTGGCACTCGTAGGAGAATCGGGATCGGGAAAATCCACCGTCGCCCGATGTATCACTCGTCTTGAACGCCCAGACTCCGGCCAAATCTTCTTCGAAGAGTCCGACGTCGCGCAAGCCGATTCCAGTCATCTACTTCTGTACCGCTCATCCGTTCAAATCGTTTTTCAGGATCCCATCACTTCGATGAACCCGCGCTTCTCAGCCCGCGAAGTCCTAGACGAGCCCTTATTGCTCGCGCGCTCGGCTCTTTCGTCCCGTCCCAGCCGCACAGATCGTCTCCATCTCATCCGCAGCCAGATGGCAGAAGTCGGCTTGTCTCCCGATTCGACTGACCGCTCAATTCTTCACTTCAGCGGCGGACAACTGCAACGGCTCGCGCTCGCCCGCGCCCTCATCGTTCGCCCCAAACTTCTCGTCCTGGACGAAGCTCTCTCCGGACTCGATCTCTCAACCCAGGCCCAAATCGCCAATCTGCTCATCGATCTGCAAACGGCGCACTCGCTGACCTATCTTCTGATATCCCACGACCTGGCGCTTGTGGCGAGGTTGGCCGACGTGATCGCAGTCATGTCCGAAGGACGAACCGTCGAAATCGGACCCACGCATCAGATCACTTCGCACCCTTCGCACTCCGTAACTCAAAACCTCTTGTTCGCTGCGAGAACCTCTGCCGCCCAGCTCGCCCTTCTCGCGAGGCCGTCATGAGCTACCTCGTTCGCAGGCTCGTGCGTGCCATCCTCTTGCTCCTCGGAGTCTCAGCGCTCTGTTTCGTCTTCACTGAGATGGCGCCCGGAAGCTTCTTCGACGAGATGCGCCTGAATCCCCAAATCTCTCCAGAGACCATCGCCGGTCTACGCACCCAATATGGATTGGATCAGCCACTCGCCGTCCGCTATGGACGTTGGATGAAATCCGCCCTACACGCCGACCTCGGATACTCCATCGCCTACAACACGCCCGTTGCCCCCCTGTTGCTGAGTCGCGCGAAAAATACTCTACTGCTCTCCGGAACGGCCCTGCTTTTCACCTGGATCATCTCAATACCCCTGGGCGTCTGGGCCGCAAGCCGCCGCGGCGGTCTATTAGACAAAACCTTCACCCTCCTCACTTCTTTTCTAGTTTCCGTTCCTGAGTTGGTCATTGCGGTGGCGCTCCTGGCCGTGTCAGTGCGCTGGCATCTGCTGCGTGTCGGTGGCATGACATCCTCCGATCTCGAGGGCTTTTCCGCCTTCCAGCGCGTACAAGATGTCGCCCTGCATCTCGCCCTCCCCGCTTTCATTCTCGTTCTTTGCGAAACTGCAGTCATCGTCCGCCACGTGCGCGCCAGCGTTCTCGAAGTGCTCAACACGCCCTATGTGCAAGCAGCGCGCCGCTATGGTGTCAGCCGCACTCGACTTCTCTTTCGTCATGTTTTGCCAGTTGCCGCGAGCCCCGCCATTTCTCTTCTGGGATTTTCTCTCGCCGGCCTCCTCAGCGGATCGCTCATCGTCGAAGTCGTTTGCGGCTGGCCTGGCATGGGCCCTTTGATCCTGGAGGCAACCCTATCCCGTGACTTATCTCTCGTCATCGGCGGCATCATGCTTTCGGCGCTCTTCATGGTAGGCGGCAACCTCTTCGCCGACATCCTGCTCTTCACCGTCGATCCTCGTATTAGAAAGTCGGGTGTGGATGCGAGCTAAAACCGCCACCCTTCTCGCTGCCCTCGTGGCTCTCCACCTCGTTCTGCTCCTTGCAGGCTCCTTCGCACCTTACGATCCCACCATGCAGAACCGTGACCTTCCCTACGCTCCGCCCACCCACCTCCATTTCAGGGATAGCGCTGGCCTCCATCTGCGTCCCTACGTCTATAACTGGACAACTTCAGTCGCAAGCGACTCTCCCGACACCTATCAAGAAGACGTGAGCCGCAGCTATCCATTGCATTTCTTCATAACAGGTTCAGATTACCGGTTATTTGGGCTTATCGAGTCCCACTTACACCTCTTTGGCGTCGCTGAACCGGGCAAAGTCTTCCTCTTCGGCACCGACGGTTACGGTCGGGACGAATTCTCCCGCGTTCTCTTCGGAGGACAGATTTCTGTCGCTGCCGGCATCACCGCAACCTTCATCGCTCTCTTTGCCGGAAGTATTCTCGGGATTGTTGCCGGCTATTATGGCGGCCTCGTCGATGAATCCTTAATGGGTGTCACGGAACTCTTTCTCTCCCTGCCGTGGCTTTACTTTCTCCTCGGCGTTCGGGCGTTCCTGCCGCTGCATTTAAGCGCCCTACGCACTTTCTTTCTTCTAACCGGCGTGATCGGTCTGATCGGGTGGGCTCGCCCCGCCCGCTTGGTTCGCGGAATTGTCCTCAGTTCGCGCAACCGCAACTATGTTCTCGCGGCGCGCGGCTTTGGCGCATCCGATCTCTACATCCTTCGACGACACATCTTGCCCGCCACTTATAGCGTCCTGCTCACCCAGGCATCTTTGCTTGTTCCCCGCTACATCGCTGCCGAAGTAACTCTGTCTTTCTTCGGCCTCGGAGTCAACGAACCCGTCCCCAGTTGGGGCAACATGCTGACCACGCTGCAGCAATATAGCGTGCTGACTTCTTATGCCTGGCTTCTCGCTCCCGCCGCTGCTCTCGTAGTTACTTCCGTACTCTATAGTGCCCTAGCTGACGTGTTTCATTCCCAGTTAGAATCTCTAACAACCTAGAAAAACGTTCTGTGGGGTAAGGGGTCTTGAATGAAAGTGTTCGCTCGCCTATCCCTACTCGTGTGCCTTCTTGCCGGCGTATGCTTTGCCGCTGCTCCCGCGCCCGATCCGGCAAAGCCGGGCGAAGAACTCGCGCGCCTCTCCGAGGTCTCCGGACACTATGGCGGCCATCTAACCGTCGGCCAACGCTCCGAGCCTAAGACGCTCAATCCCGTGACGTCCACCGACGCCGTTTCTCGCGAAGTTATCGGACGCTTGATGAGCGATCTTATCGAGATCAACCGCTCTTCGCAGCAGACCGAACCCGCGCTCGCCAAGTCGTGGAAGATTTCTCCCGACGGCCGCACCTTCACCCTGCAACTTCGCAAAGGAATTCGCTTCTCCGACGGCCATCCCTTCGATGCCGACGACGTCGTCTTCTCCTTCACCGTCTACATGGATGAGGCTATCGACTCGCCCCAGCGCGACCTTCTCATTATTGGCGGTAAGCCCATCCAGGTTACGAAACTCAATCAATACACCGTGCGTTTCGCTTTGCCGCGCCCCTACGCAGCCGCAGAAAGGCTTTTCGATGGCCTCGCGATGCTACCCAAACATCTCTTGGAGAAGCCCTATCGCGAAGGCCATTTCGCGCAGGCGTGGGCATTAAACACTCCCTCCACCGCCATCGCCGGACTCGGCCCGTTTCGCCTCAAGCAGTACCTGCCTGGCCAGCGCATCGTTCTTGAACGCAATCCTTACTACTGGAAGGTTGACCGCGAAAACCAGCGCCTGCCCTTCCTCGACGAACTCGTCTTTCTCTTTGTGGGCACTGAAGATGCGCAAGTCATGCGCTTCGAGGCCGGAGAAACCGACGTCATCAGCCGCCTCAGCTCCGAAAACTACAACTTACTCGCTCGCGAAAAGGCGCGCGATGGCTCGCAACTGGCCGACATGGGCCCCAGTCTCGAATACAACTTTCTCCTTTTTAACTTGAACGACCTCGGCGGCAAGAAACTCGAGGAAGTTTCCGGCAAACAGCTTTGGTTTCGCGACTTGAAATTCCGCCAGGCCATCTCGGCGGCAATCGACCGCGAATCCATCGTGCGCCTCGTCTACGGAACGCGCGGTGCGCCGCTCTGGGGCAACGTCGGTCCCGGCAATAAACTCTGGATCAACCAGTCCATCCCGCACACTCCGCAGTCTCTCGAGACAGCCCGGCAGCTTCTAAAATCCGCGGGATATTCCTGGAATTCCTCCAGCCAGCTCCTCGATTCGTCGCACAAGCTCGTCGAGTTTTCCATCATCACCAGTTCTTCGAACACGCAGCGCATGAAGATGGCCACGCTTCTCCAGGACGATCTCTCTCACCTCGGGATGCAAGTCCACGTCGTCCCGCTCGAGTTTCGCGCCTTGATCGACCGCGTCTTTCAAAGCTTCGACTACGACGCCGCCGTGATGGGGCTCGGCGGTGGCGATGCCGATCCGAATCCTGAGATGAATGTCTGGGCAGCAACGGGTACGTCACACCTGTGGCACCTCGGCGAAACTCAGCCCGCCACCAGTTGGGAGCGTGAACTGGATCAGTTGATGCAACAGCAGATGGTCACTCTCGACTACGGCAAGCGCAAGCAGTTGTACGATCGGGCCCAGCAAATCATCGCCGAGAATCTACCGTTCATTTTCCTCGGCACGCCCAATATTCTTGCCGGAGCCAGCGCCCGCGTCGGTAATTTCCGTCCCGCCATACTCGATCCCTACACGCTGTGGAACGCGGATGAACTCTATGTTCGCGGACCCTCCACGGAGCGCGCAGGTGCGCGATAAATGTGCGATGAATGGCCCGATGAGCGGTGCACTGAGTAAACAGGATGTGTAAAGAGCGATGAGTAACCGGCGAGGCGAGCGATGACCGGCACCGCTACAAAACGAGCGCCCGAGCGTCCCAATGCGCTCCGCGCCTCCGATGAGAAACTGATTGCCCGCTGCCTCGAAGGCGATTCCGAAGCTTGGTCCTCCCTCATCGACAAATACAAAAATCTTATCTACTCCATCCCCATCAAGCTCGGGATGCATCAGGATGCCGCCGATATCTTTCAGTCCGTCTGCGTTGACTTGCTCTCTGAGTTACCGCGTCTTCGCGAACACCGCGCCTTGCCGAAATGGCTGATGCAGACCTGCTATCACAAGTGCCTCCACCATCAGCGCGCCGCCGAGAAAACAGTTGAGTTCGATCCCGAAGCCGAAGACCATAACGCCGCATTCGACGCCAACTCCGACCTGCCGCAGCACATGCTGATGCAGCTTCAGCAGGAACAGATTTTGCGCGACGCGCTCCAGGAGCTACCCGAGAAATGCGAACGCATGGTCCGCCTGCTTTTCTTCGAAATTCCTCCTCAACCCTACGAAACCATCGCCGCGAAATTAGGCATGGCCACCGGCTCTATCGGAGCCATCCGCGCCCGCTGTTTGGCTCAGCTCAAGAAGCAGCTTGAGAAGAAAGGCTTCTGATGACCGGACAAGCCACGCAGAAGGCGGTACAAAATGACACGAAGAGTGTCGCTCAGAAGACCGAAGCCGACGCCCTGCTCGACCGCCTGCTCGCGCTGCCCAATGCGGCCAGTCGCGCGCAATTCGTCGCCGAGTCCCCCACATCCGCTTGGCCCGAAATCGTCCTCCTGCTCACCGAGAAAGTTTGGCAGGAAGTTCGCATCGACACTCACCGTGCCCAACGCCTCGCGGATGCCGCTCTCGACGTCGCACAAACACTCGGCGATCCCAGTTTGCTCGCTCTCAGTCTGCGCGCGAAAGCCAACGCCTTATACGCTCTCGATGAGCACACTGAGGCGGTTCGCTTTCACGAACAGGCAATTGCCTTATTCGCCCAAGTTGGCGACGACGCCGAACTCGCGCGCACTCTCAGCAGTTCCATTCAGTCGCTGCTGTTGCTCGGCCGCTACGATCAGGCGCTCGCTGCCGGCGAACGAGCCGGGCATATCTTCCGCCAACAAGGAAACACGCGCCGCCTGGCTCGCCTCGAAATCAATATCGGAAATATCTATCACCGGCAAGATCGCTTCTCCGAAGCGCTCGCCTTCTATGAACGCGCCTACGCTCAAATGCTCGCGCACGACGATGCCGAAGGCTTGGCCGCCGTTCTCAGCAACCTTTCCCTCTGTCACATCAGTCTCAATGATTTTCCCAAAGCCCTCGAACTACACCAGGTCGCGCGCCGCCACTGCCAGCAGAAGGACATGCCGATCCTCGTCGCCTACGCCGACTACAACATCGCCTACCTCTATTTCTTACGTGGAGAATACGGCCGCTCCATCCAGATGTTGCGTGATGCTTCCGCCAGCGCGAAAAAAGCCAATGACGCCTATCAGCTTGCGCTCTGCAATCTCGATCTCTCTGAAATCTACTTGGAGTTAAATCTCAGCGCCGAAGCCGGCGAATTGGGGCGCGCCGCCAACCAAGGCTTCGAGGGATTGGGTTTCGGATACGAAGCCGCCAAAGCCTTGGGCTTCGCCGCCATCGCCGCCAGTCGCCAGGGGCAGGCCTTTGAAGCCGTCAAGCTTTTTGCTCAGGCCAAAGAAATGTTTGTCCGCGACCAGAATCATGTCTGGCCTTCGCTGATCGACCTCTACGAAGCGCTCGTTCTCTTCACCGAAGGCCGCTTGTTCGAGGCGCGCCGCCTCTGCCTCGCCGCCCACACCTTCTTCCGTACGTCTCCGATGCGCGGCAAAGCTGTACTCGCCGATCTCCTCCTCGCCCGCATCGCGCTGCGTCTCGCCGACACCGCCCTTGGCAAGCAACATTGTCAGTCAGCGCTCGATCATCTTTCTTCTTTCGATTCCCCCACCCTTGTCTATCAAGCGGAATTTCTGATGGGAGAAGTCGAACGAACCCTAGGCAACGAAGACGCCGCCTACGATTCCTATTGTCGGGCTCGGATCGCCGTCGAGCGTTTGCGCAGCAGCCTTCGCGGAGAAGAGCTCAAGATCGCCTTCTTCGAAAACAAACTTGAAGTCTACGAAAGCCTCGTCGACATCTGCCTCCGCCGCCAGAACAGCTTCGACGAAGCCTTCGCTTACATCGAGCAAGCGAAGTCGCGCACCCTGATGGATCTTCTCAATCAACCCCTCCACGTGCCTGTGGCCGCCGATGCCGGACAAAGCGATCTCGTCCGTTCCATCCGCAATCTGCGCGAGGAATTGAACTGGTATTACAACCTGATCGAACGCGAGCAACTCCGTCCCGAAGCGCGTTCCGAAGACCGCTCCCAGGAACGCCTCCAGCAACTCGAAGGGCAGGCGCGATCTCGCGAGTCAGACTTGTTGCGCGCCGTCAAAGAAGCGACCGTTGCCGAAGCGAACGAAGCCGGACTGCAGGTCCCGACCACCCTATCGCTCGATGAGATCCGTTCTGCGCTTCCCGCCGACACTGTTCTTGTTGAGTATTTTTCCACCCATGACCGCAAAGTCGCCTGCGTCCTCAACCGCGACAACTTACATATCTGTCCGGTAACCGTGCAATCGCGGATTCAAAAGCTGCTCCAGTTCTTCCAGTTTCAGATATCGAAGTTCCGCCTCGACCCCGAATACGTCTCTACCTTCAGCCGCCCGTTGCTCGAGTCGACGCAAGCTCACTTGAAGAGCCTGTATCAGGAACTCATCGCGCCCATCCGCCATCTGCTCAATGCCCGTCACGTCGTCTTTGTACAGCATGGCCTGCTTCACTACGTGCCCTTCCACGCCCTGCATGACGGAGACTCCTACCTCATCGATCAGTACGCCATCTCTTACGCGCCCAGCGCCAGCATCTACGCCCACTGCCAGACGAAAAATGTAAACACCACCGGCGACGCGCTCATCCTCGGCATTCCCGACGAACGCACGCCCGCGATCCGCGCCGAGGTCGAAGATCTCGCGTGCATCCTTCCCCATTCCAGGCTATTTCTCGGCGACGAAGCGACCGAAGACGTTCTTAAAAAATACGGACCGCACAGTAAGTCCGTCCACATCGCCACCCATGGATATTTTCGTCAAGACAATCCGATGTTTTCTTCGATCCGCCTCGGGACCTCCCATCTCAGCCTCTACGACATGGAGCACCTGCACCTCCCCGCCGAACTCGTCGTGCTCAGCGGTTGTGCCACAGGATTAAACGTCGTCACCCCCGGGGACGAGTTGATCGGCCTGGTTAGAGGCCTGTTGCAGGCGGGAGCACAGTCCCTCGTACTAAGCCTGTGGGATGTTAACGACGATCGCACCCGCGAATTCATGGTCGAGTTCTACACCGAGTTACAGCGCGGTCGCCCGAAGGCGGAAGCCATGCAAACCGCTTGCATTCGACTCCGCGAAAACCATCCCCACCCCTACCATTGGGCTCCTTTCCTATTGATAGGAAAGGGTTAACGCTATTTCGAGATTTTTTGCAAAATGACTGTATTTTTCCGTCCCTTGCCCTCCCTTTTGTAGCAGAGAAAGAAAGAGGCACTATGGAGCATCTTGCCGAACAACCGCTGGTCGATTTTGTGCGAGGAGTCTGTGATCCCCCCGTCGCCCGCGGAATCAAAGCCCATCTCGACGCCGGTTGCCCGAAATGCCAGTCCGCTCTCGACTCCTGGGGTCACGTGCGCCGACTCGCCGCTCAGGAGCACGCCTATGCGCCTCCAGAGAACCTGGTTCGTATGGCCAAATTTGCTTTCGTCAGCCAAACCACACAGCGTGCGCGGTCCGA
The DNA here is from genome assembly GCA_963846085.1 of uncultured Acidobacteriaceae bacterium. Classification (GTDB taxonomy): domain Bacteria; phylum Acidobacteriota; class Terriglobia; order Terriglobales; family Acidobacteriaceae; genus Acidiflorens. The sequence continues at coordinate 569,339 of CAWJUN010000004.1, forward strand.
TGTGCCCACGAACTGGAACCTCGCCAACCTCGTATTTAACAGCTTTACCCAGCCTCTGCCCGCTGGCTATCGCAGCGCCACTGCCAGCGGAACCCTCAATGTGTGGCAGGTAATTTACGAAGCCGAAGGCCTCACCGTCGACCTCCGTTTCGGGCGTCGCTCTCTGTCCAAGGTCGTTTACATCGTCGGCCAGATATTAGACAAGCATGCCGCGCAAGCGCTGCACCACGACACAACCGTTGAATTGTCCACTGAGGACGATCTCCTGGTTGCTACCAGTCCGATCACGGTTATGGGCGAATTTCATATCGAATTTAGAGAGAAAGGGCCGCTGTGGCTGTGCGTCAAAATTTCGGGCCGTAACCCCGTCCGAATCCCCCTGGCCAACCCGGCACTTGGGTAACGGACATGTCTTACCAAAGAAACCAAAACGAGTTACTACCGAGAGAGTACAGGTGTAAGTGGCGAGCGCCAAAGTTCCACTCTACACTTGCAATTGGGGATGGGGTCCAAATGGGGAAAACTATGCGTCAAACAACTATCAACTCACGCGCTGCCGGCTTCGCCAAGGTCGCTTGCCTGCTCGTTTTGCTCGCCAGCTTCTGTGCGCCTGCTGCGCAAGCTCAAACGCGCCTCATTGTGCGCGATTCTCTGGGTCTGCCCGGTATCAACCTTACCTGCCTGCTCACCGGCTGCAAAGTTGTTACTGGCTTGGGAGACCCCAACGGACAGCTATTTCTTGTGACGCTTCCCCCACTCCTCAATCCCGTCACGAGTTTGCTCCGTCTCAATCTTCAAACTGGCATTCTCGGGGTTGAAATTGATCAGACCGTCAACACTCTGCCGACTTACGCCTTCTCCGACCCCAATTACTTGACCGACGAGGTGCCCACTGCCTATTACGGCGCAACCGTATGGCATGGATATGTGGCGCAGCCCGCGAATCAACTCGTTCGCACCGCGCAGACTCAATCGGCGTTCAACGTAACCGGTGCAGGAACCACCGTCGCTGTGATTGATACAGGCGTCGATCTGACCAGTCCCGTGTTGCAGAAGGTCCTCGTCAACGGATACGACTTCACCCGCAACGTCAGCGGCGGCTCCGAACTCGGCGATGTCCCAACGACTCCCAATCTGAGCCAAGCGACAGCAGCGACCGTAAATCAGCGCACCGTTGCCGTTCTTGATCAGCGTACGGTTGCCGTCCTCGATGGTGGGCCTTATCAGTCCTTCGGGCACGGAACCATGACCGCGGGCATCGTTCATCTCGTCGCTCCGCAAGCCAAAATCATGCCACTCAAGGCCTTCTCCGCCAACGGCACCGGATACGACTCCGACATCCTCCGCGCCATTTATTACGCGGTAAATAATGGTGCCAAAGTTATCAACATGAGCTTTGACTACTCCAGTTACTCCAGCGAACTGGCAAAAGCTATCCAGTATGCGAATAGCAAAGGCGTGATCTCCGTCGCTTCCGCTGGTAACGACGGCAAGTTGACCGTCGTGTACCCTGGTGGATTGCCCGGCGTGATTGACGTTGCCTCTACCTCCAATACTGACGCACAGTCTTCCTTCACCAACTACGGCGCGCCCCCCGTCTGGATGTCCGCACCTGGCGAGGGTGTCGTCACCACTTACCCCTGGGGCACGTACGCCGCCGGATGGGGAACTTCTTTCAGCACCCCATTCGTCGCCGGAACCGCAGCTCTGATGCTCGGAACAAACGGCTATTGCACCGGCCGCAGCGTTCCTCTTGGCTTGGCGAATGCCGACTACACCGGCGACCTGAACCTCGGCTTCGGGCGACTGGATACTTATCAGGCACTGCAGTCCTGCCGCCCCTTGCTGTAAAGGCAAATCGATCGGAAGGCGAGTTCACAAACTATGGCGGCGACCCTGAATCCGGCCGTGGATGTCCCCGGACTTTTGCTCCGAATCAAGGAGCTCGAAGAGCAGCATCTCGCCTTCCGCAATTCGCTGGTTTGCGCCTTCAACCAGATGCTCGATCTGAAAGACATCAACACCGGAGTCCACAGCACCCGCCTCGCAGAATGGGCGCTGCGCGTCGCCCGAAAAATGGACATTCCCGAAGAGCGCCTGTATCAAGTCGAAGTTGCCGCGCTTCTCCACGACGTCGGCAAGATCGGTGTACCCGACGCCATACTGAAAAAAGCCGGGCCGCTTACGCCCGAAGAGCGCGCTCTTATTAATCGCCATCCTGAGTACAGCTGGTCGATCCTTCGCCTCTTTCCCGGACTTGAAGAAGCCAGTCTCTACGCCCTCCACCATCACGAAAGTATGGACGGCGCCGGCTACCCCGCAGGCCTCAAGGGCAGTGACATTCCGCTCGTCTCCCGCATCATCTGCGTGATCGACGCCTTCGACGCCATGATCTCGAATCGCTGCTATCGCCAAGGTCTGCCACAGTCAGAAGCCATTGCCCGCCTCAACCGCAGCAGTGGAACCCAATTTGATCCCGGCGTCCTTCAAGCCTTCCTTCCCATCGCCGAACAAGAAGCCTCCGACGTCTTCGAAGCCGCCGGCACCAGCCTGGCCGCCGCCCTGTAATTTGCCTGTGTGGGGCGGGCATTCCTGCCCGCATCGGGAATCAAAACGCGGGGAATTGGGGACTCTCGTTCCCACAGAAAGCAAAATTCAACCTCTTGTGCCCCTCGTTCACTCGTCTCAAGTTCTTGAAACCAGGCCCTCTCTGCTCAGCCCCTCACCAAACCGAGTGACCTCAATCACTGCGCATCCCCCCCATCCGCTCCATCGTGTAACAAGGGAGAGTGTGCAAGCCATGCATCCGCATTGGACCGAGGGATCCGCCTTTCTCACCACGTCGGCCGCTCTTTCCCAAGTCCTCCACAAAGCGGCTGCAGCCTTCGAAACCTCGGCATCCCATTACTACCTTCCCCTCACCCTCGTCGCTCTCATCGTGATGTTCGTGGTCTGGCGCCTGCAACGCATCGAACTCGACCGCCTCTGCGATGCCCTCAAGCGCTCGTCCGATCTTCAGCGTCAGCTAGAACGCGAACGCAATCAGGCTCAGGAAGAAGTCTTTCGCCGCCTCCACGAAGATCGCGAACTCAACAAGCAGAAGTTCCAGTTCCAGGCCCAACTCGCTGAATACGAAAAATATTCCACCCTCGCCCAGCTCGCCTTGGGAGCCGCCCACGGCATCAACAACCCCCTCCTCGGAATCCTTTCCCATCTCGAACTTGAGATGAAAAGCGCTAGCGACCCCGATCAGCGTTGGGAGATCGAACAATGCATCGCGGGCACAAAACGAATCTCGGCAACCCTCCGCGGACTCGTCAATTACGCTCGGCCCGGACCTCTCGTCCTCAGCAACCTCAGCCTGCACCGCCTGGTCACTGACACGCTCAGCTTCCTTGAAGGCCAACCGGCTCTGCGCGGCAAGCACGCCGAGAATCAGGTTCCCGACGACCTGCCTCACATCCTAGTCGACTCCAATCAACTCTCCCAGGTGCTAATGAATCTGCTGATCAACGCGGCCGAGGCCACCTCCAACGGCGGACGCATCACCATCTCCGCCCGCCAACTCGCCTACTCCGACAGTGTCGAGATCCAGGTCATCGACACCGGATGCGGGATTCCCTCCGACATTTTGCCGCACGTCTTCGAACCGTTTTTTACCACTAAGCACGGCAAAGGCACGGGACTCGGCCTCAGCATCAGCGCCACCTACGTAAGAAGAAACAAAGGCGACATCCGAATCGACAGCGTGGAAAAACACGGCACCACCGTCACCATCCGTCTGCCGATCCGCCAAGAGGATTCTCACAAAGCCAGAGAAGAAGAAAGGTCCGAAATCGTAATGTAAGAACCAGGTTTAAAGGAAACTAGCCGATTCAGGGTTCGCCAACAGCCAACTAGCTAAGAGCCAACAGCGCCTCACCCCAAATGCCGTATTCCGCACTCATCATCGACGACGAAGAGTTAACGCTCCGCACCATCTCGCGCGGCTTGCGTCAGGACGGCTTCGAAGTCTTCACCGCTCTTACCGGAGAAGAGGGTCTCAAACTTTTCCACGATGAGAAGCCCGACCTGATTCTCCTCGACATTGTCCTCCCCGGCATCGACGGCGTCGAAGTCCTCCGCCAGATCAAAGATTCGAATCCCACCGCCATCGTCATCATGATGAGCGCCTATCATCTCGTCGAGCGCGCCGTCGAAGCCATGAAACTCGGAGCCTTCGACTACCTCATCAAGCCCTTCCACCTCGAAGACATGATGAACACCCTGCATCGCGCCGCCGAGGTTCTCGCCCTCCGCGTCCGCGTGCGAGACTCCGTCGAGTCCGAACGTGGCCGCTACGATTTCGGACGCATCGTCACCCACAATCCCGCCACCATCAAAATGCTAGAAGTCGCTCGCAAAGCCGCCGAGGCCGACCGCACTACCATCATGATTCAGGGAGAAAGCGGAACCGGAAAAGGCGTTCTCGCCAAGGCCATCCATTACGCCAGCCCGCGCACCTCGATGCCCTTGCTCGAACTCAATTGCGCCGCCCTTCCCGACGCCCTTTTAGAAAGTGAACTTTTCGGCTACGAGCCCGGAGCCTTCACCGACGCCCGCCGTCGCAAGGAAGGCTTGCTCGAACGCGCCAGCGGAGGCACCGTTTTCCTCGACGAAATCGGCAACATGTCCGCCAGCGTCCAAGCCAAAATTCTGCGCGTCCTCGAAGAAGGCACCTTCATGCGCCTGGGCGGCACCAACACAATCAAAGTCAATATCCGCCTCATCGCCGCCACCAACGACCAGTTGAAAAATGCCGTCAGCCAGGGACGATTCCGCGAAGATCTTTATTACCGCGTCAATGTCGTCCAACTCGAAATCCCCCCGCTCCGCGACCGCGAGGAAGATATCGTTCCGCTCGCTCTCGAAATCGTGCAGCAGTTCAATCGCGAACTCAAAAAGAATTTCACCGGCTTCACCCCCGCCGCCGCCGACTTACTCGTCCAGTATCCCTGGCCCGGCAATATCCGAGAGTTGCGCAACGTGATCGAGCGCACCATGATTCTCAGCGCCGAAGGCGAAATCGACGCCGGACATCTTCCCGAAGAAATTCGCGACCAGCATCCGGAAAAAAAGCCCGGCGAAGTCTTTTCCCAAGTCGACATCTCGCCCACCGGAGACCAGTTCCTAAGCCTCCGCGAACTCCAGGACAACTACATCGAGCAAGTCCTGGCCGCCACCGGAAACAACAAAACCCAAGCCGCGAGAATCCTCGGCATCCATCCCACCTCCCTGCAACGCCGCCTTAAAGGCAAAGCGCTCGACTAGGGACGAGATGTGTTGGCATAGAAAGAAGTCCGGGAGTATTCTAGCGGCGACTCTCGCTACTCAAGAACAGAAACATTTTTCTGGCGCGGCAAAAAGGAAAGAACTGTGAACTCGCGAATAGTAACTTCACACATTATGGTCGCTTCCGTTCTGTCGGGAACATTGCTCATTTCATCCTGTGCCAAGCAGGTATCCCAAAAGAAAGCAAAGTTCGTAACTTCATTAGTCGCACCGAGCGACGCGCCTGGCCGTGCAATCGATGGCTATTATCAATCCAACAATCAGGGATTACTGAAACTCGTATCGGAACAGACAGAATCGACTCCAGCAAGCCGGAAGATCGTCCGGAACGGGTCACTCGAACTGCTTGTGAGCGACGTCGGTCAGGCCGCTGTAAAGGTTCGCGATATAGCCGAAAGATTGGGCGGATTCGTTGAGAAGTCTTCACAGACCAGTCTTGGCGGCCACAGCGCGGTGATAACCGTTCGGGTTCCCGCCGGCAGTTTGGACCGAGCGATTTCGGAAATCGAGGGCGCAGCCCTAAACGTCGACCGGGAAAATCTCGAAGCACGCGATGTTACTCGCGACTACGTTGATTTGGATGCTCGGCTACGCAATCTTCAGGCCGAAGAACAGCGTTACCTCGAAATCTTAAAGCGTGCGATGACCGTCAAAGACACACTCGATGGCACAGAAAAGATCAGCGAGGTCCGAGGGCAGATCGAGCAGTTACAAGGTGAGATGAAATATCTCACGGCCCAGATTGACATGTCATCCCTCGAAGTCTCACTCCACGCCGACGCTGAAACCGCCGTGCTAGGGGTTCGTTGGCGACCGCTCCGTCAGGCCAAAGTCGCGTTCGGCGAGATGGTCTCTGGACTGGCAGACTGGGCTGATTCTGTCGTCGCATTCTTCATCAATCTGCCACTGATTTTGGTTTGGGCTGTGACCCTTATTGCCCTGATAGCAATCGCCATCCGGATACTGCGTTTCCTCTGGCGGAAGCTGTGGCCTAAAACGGTTTGGCGTCTGCCATGGAGCCGCCAGTCCCCCACGGCAGAAATCTGAAGCTACAAGGATGCATTCGGACACGCGGAGTCGATCGTTCCACCGGCAGAAGACACGCCCAGAGCAGGTACTCTTACCCGGCGCTCTGCCCCACGCTTTTGCCCTTCCCCATGATCTTTCCCACCGCCCGCGCCACCGATACCAGTCTTTCCAAATCCTCTGCCGTGAAATCGGGCCCCGCTGCCGCCGGACGCGGCGCCTTGCGCGATACCTGAATCACTCCAACTACCTCTCCAGTCGCATTCACCACCGGAGCCGACATCAGCTTCTGAATGACCTGATCGTCGAGCCCCGTATCTCCCAGCTTCACCAGTTCGAAAATACTGTAATGCTTCACCTCGGCGAACCCGTTGAAAAGCTCGGCATGCTTCGTCCGTGCCGTCCGCGCCGCCACCGACTCGCTCGCCAGAGGAATCGCTCCCGCCGTTTTCAACTCCGCCGGATACAGAAAGTTCAACATCCTCCCGTGAAGTTCCAGCAGCGCAACTTCCGTCTCGCGCACCCGAAAAACCTCAGCGACCTGGGCACAAATCGACTCGGGAGTACCCTCCGGCAAACCCAACTCCCCGAAATGCCCGATGTCCCGCATTTTCCTGAGCATGCCTGACCTCAAGCCCAAGCCGCAAGTGACGAACGTGCCTCTTCCTCCTTCGTTTCAGTAACTTGGACGGACCTTACTCCAACTCCTCCCGCATGAATCTAACCCCAACAAAAAAGCCCCGAACCGTTTGTCCGGGGCTGCCCGTCGAAAGCGATAGGAGCTTACGCTTCGGCCGGCGGAGTCGCCACCATCCACCTTTGCGGTGGCGGGTTCTTGGGCAAAATATCGAGGTAGACCACCGCGTATCGAAACGCCACCACCGCCGCCGTGATCGTCGCAAATGTCGCTGCAAATTCCGTCCACTTCGGCGTGTAATACACCGCCGAACTGCTCTGCAGCGCAGTGATCGAAACATTGAGCCGGTTCGTCATGAATCCCATCACGATCACCGCACTCGTCCAGTACAAGAACAACGGATTGTTCCGCACCTTCTCCTGGTTCAACAGCACCAACGGAATCACCACCAGCAGTGCAATCTCAAGCCAGAACAGCAGCGTCTCCTCGCGCCACATCCACAAATAGCGCGTCGCATCACGGTTCACCAGATCCACGACGCGGAACACTCCATACATCGCTAGCAGCGGCCCAATCACCCGGCTCACGTCGCTCAATATGCTCATATCCACGCGAGCATTCAGCGACCGCACGCACAAGTAAATCGCCATGATCGTGACCGCCAACCCCGCCGGAATCGCCGAGAGATAAAACATCGTGGTCAGGTACGGTGTGTACCACAGCGGATCCAGCCGCCCCTTCGTGATCAGGTACAGTCCGCCTAGAAACGACTGGTGCATCGACGAAAGCAGAGTGCCCGCCATCACCAGCGCAATCAGGATGCTATGGTGCCAGCGCAGATACATCTCTCGCACTCGCACCCACGGTATCTTTTCGATCAGCGCCGGCGAAAATTCCAGCGCCAGCACCGTGCTGTACAGCATCACGCACCACGACACCTCGAATAACACCGAATGCCGGTTCCACATCACAATCGGATGCCAGATTCTCCACGGCAATCCCAGTTCATACAACATGCCAATCATGACTGTCGAATATCCCAGGAACGAGATCAGCACCGACGTGCGCAGAATCGGACGGTAGCGCTCCAGTCCCAAAAGATAAACCGATGCTGCGATGGCGAACCCACCAGCCGAGAGTCCCACGCCGCACAGTGTTCCCAACCCAACCCACAACCCCCAGGGCTGCGGATCGGTGAGATTCGTCGACGCCTGAAATCCCAGTGCGAACCGCGCGTACATCGAGTAAATTCCAGCCGCGAAAATTAACGCCACCACCGTTCGCCAGAAACTGATTTGCGGAAACCGTACCGCAGACTTTCCCGCAACCGTCTTTTCAATACTAATCGCTCCCAGGCCAGTCATAACTCAACCCCTTTCCTTGGTAGATTTCTCCCGCGCTTCCGCCAGCGCTACCAGCGCCCGGCGTTGCGTGATCCAGTAGAGGCCCGACAGCAGCGCGCCTCCTACCAGAATCACCGTCGGTCCATCGCCCAATGCATTCGCCGTCAGAATCGGCATCGCCTGCTTCGGCACGGTGGCGAATCCCAGCTTTTCAAACGGCACATCCGAGATGAAGAACACCGACGTCCCGCCCACTTCGTCGCTGCCGTAGATGTGCTTCACATACTTCGGGTCGCCCAGAACACGCCGCAGCGCCTCATCCATGATTTCGTCGCGGCTGCCGGAGATCGATGCCTGCACGGGACACGCCTCCACGCATGCCGGCACTTGCCCCTTCGCCTGCCGCGCCGCGCACATATCGCATTTCTTCACATACGGCGCGAGTTTATTCCACTCGTACCGCGGCACGCCGAACGGACACGCTACCAGGCAGTACCGGCATCCAATACACTTCGCTCCGTCATACGTCACCGGACCAGCATCCGTCTTCTTCAGTGCGCCCACCAGGCACGCCGACGCGCACGCCGGATCCTGACAGTGCATGCACATCTTCCGCACGTACCGATCGCCATGATCCTCTACCACCGTCAGCGCCGTCGCCGATAGCTTCGCCTCTGTCGCCTTCGGGAAGCCATGTATTTCCTTGCAGGCCTGCTCGCAACTCCGGCACCCGATGCACTTCGTGATGTCGATCAGAATTGCCCTGCTCTGCATTCCTTCTGTCGATGCCATCGCCGTCTCCCTTCCTCTTTCCCGCGTTCGTGGCAAACCCGTTTACGACAGGAAGAACTCCTTCATCACCGACTGCTTCAACTCCCCACTCAACTGCGCCATCAATCCCGGGATCGGATCGCCGCCGTCCTGCATCAGCGCCGGCGCCGGACCCGCCAACATCCCGTTCAGCCGTGTCACGTTGTTTTGCATCCACGGCGCTACCATCGCGCCCTGTATCAAATTCCTTTGGTTGATTTTGAGATCGGGCGACTTCACGATCGCGATCCACCCCTGCTCATACGGATCTTTCGTCAGCAAACTCGGATCCCGCAGCGCATCCTCATTAATCGCCGTCACCACGCCTTCCACGGGCGACACCAGATCGATGCTCGCTCCATTCCCGCTGATCGTCACTAGTTTTTGCCCCTGGCGAACCCAGCGGTCAGCCCCGCGCACATCAATGTGTTCGACCTTTCCCAGCAGATTCGTAGTGAACTTGTCGACTCCCACCCGCGCATCGTCGCTGCTCTCTTTACTCATCCACATATGCCCGAGATGAAAGCAATAATTCTGCGGAATCTCGAACCCAAACTCTCGCTTCACCAGCGCCGCTTTCGGCTTGGCTAAAATCTCCACTTCCGTAACCGGCTCATTTTTCGGTTCAATAAAATATCGGACGCTGATGATCAGCAAAAACATCAGTAGCACGAACAGGATCGACATAAACCCTCCTCTCGGGTTCTTTCCGCCACTCTGAACTCTGGCGCGTTTCCGCGCCCGCTTGCATCCTTTATTAAGTGCACGTATTGGGCAATTCCCACCATGTCGCCCTTTTGTTGCAAGATAAAGACTTCTGCCCTCAGATCCCACCAGCGGTCAACTTAGACCCCTGCAATTTGCAGCGAGCCCTGCATTTTGCAGGAGCGCCCCTTCGCGAACTGCTTTCGACATCCGTCCCGAAATAGAAACCACGGCCATTCTGGCTAATCCGCCCGGATTGCGGTTAGTTGCTCTGAGACCACACGTCCTCGGTGCTCGGTGCCCCAGGTTCGTGCCCGTTCTTCAGGGCACTAACCTGGGCCCTCCAAACTTTGCCCGTCAGGGGCCATTTTCGGGAAGACACAAATACAGAGTTCGAAGAAGTAACGATGTTTCGACAAGTGCTCGACCTAGAGAAACCTGAAGAAAAACACTGGATTCAAGTGCTATAAAGGAAGGGCCCGAGTTCCACTCGGGCCGTAACCGCCGCGGAACAAGAAGTGGCCTTCAGCCGCTGGGGAAATCTGGTTTCGAATCGACCAACTGCTGTCCCTATCGTCCCCGCCCCCCGATTTCTCAAATACGGTGCATTACAATACATCCATTAACCCCTGAGTCGGACTCTTAGACACAGGAGGACAATACCGGCCACGCAGTTTCAGCAGAGTTCTCGTTAGTCTTCGACTATTCCTGCACGGTCGGTTACGCCACGGTCGCTAAGTTTGATCTCAACCTTTATGCGGTCTCGGAACTCTCGGCTCTCGCGTCGAACCCTCGCCGCGACAGCGATGTTATTCCTCTGCATAACCGCCAGTCCCGCCCAGACGCTGACCCGTATCACCCTCGACCAAGCCATCGACCTCGCCCTCGCACACAACCATTCGCTCCTCGCCACCCGCACCACGATCCTTCAAAACCAGGCTCAGGAGATCACCGCCAACCTCCGTCCTAACCCGACTCTCGGCGCTGACACGCAATTCGTCCCATTTTTCAGCCCCCAGGATTTTTCCGGCGAAAACCTCGATGAAACTCAGCAATTCGATGTCGGAATCTCCTACCTCTTCGAGCGCGGCCGCAAACGGCAGCATCGTCTCCAGGCCGCCCGCGATCAAACCGCCGTCACCCGCGCCCAAGTTGCGGACGCTGAACGTACCCTCGCCTTCAATGTCGGCCAGCAATTCGTTGCCGTTCTGCTCGCCGAATCGACCCTCGATTTCGCCCTCGAAGACCTCAAAGGCTTTCAGCAGTCCGTCGATATCAGCGAGACCCAACTCAAGGCGGGATACATCGGCGAAGGCGATTACCTCAAAATCAAGCTCCAGTTGCTCCAGTTTCAAACCGATGTCTCGTCAGCACGGCTCGCCAAAGTCCAGGCACTCGTCGCCCTCCGCGAGTCTCTTGGCTACAACGCGGTGCCCGCTGATTACGACGTAGTCGGCGACCTGACTTTTCAACCCATCAAGGGCAATCTCGAAGACCTTCAGGCCCGAGCCCTGCGCGAGCGCCCTGACTTTCGCGCCGCGGAACTCGGCGTCACCGCTGCCCAAAGTCAAATCGCGCTGGCCAAAGCCAACGCCAAGGTTGACGTGAATGGCACTTACGATTTCACCCACGTCTCCGGCGAAAACACCGCCTCCATCTTTGCCAATTTTGAGCTACCTATCTTCAACCGCAATCAAGGCGAGATCGCCCGCACCGGATACGCCTTAACCCAGTCTCAGGAACAGCAACTATCCGCCAGCGACACCGTTCTCTCCGACGTCTCCAATGCTTTCGAATCCGTCAAAAGCAACGAAGAGGTTGTTCAGCTCTACACCTCCGGATATCTCAAGCAGGCGCAAGACTCGCGCGACATCAGTGAGTATGCTTACAAGCGGGGTGCAGCCAGTCTTTTGGATTATCTCGATTCCGAGCGCAGCTACCGCGCAGTGCAACTCGCCTACCGCCAGGCGCTCGCCGCCTACATGACGGCGCTCGAACAGCTGAAAGAAGCTGAGGGAACCAGAAATCTGCCATGAACATGAGGAACAGGAACCTGCTATGACTCTCCGACCCGATCGCCATCGCTGGAGGATCGTCCTACCTGCCTCTTGTGCGATCGCGCTCCTCTTTTTATCTTTTGCCGGATGTAGCGACTCAGCCTCGAAAGTCCCCGCCGATTCCAGCAGCGCAAAAAGTTCCGACAGCGCCGAACTCTTCACCATCCCGCAAGAGCAGATGTCGCACGTCCAGGTGCTCACTGTTCAACCTACAACTCTCACTCGCACCCTCCGCCTCACCGGAGCCGTCGCCTACAACAGTTTCCGCACCACTCCCGTCATCACCCAGGTCAGCGGACCCGTTGCTCGAGTCGTCGTCGTTCCCGGCCAGCACGTCAAACAAAGTGAGCCGATGTTGTACGTGGCCAGCCCCGATTATTCCCAGCTCCGCACCAATTACCTCAAAGCCAAAGATGCATATGCACTCGCCCAAAAGGCTTATGCCCGCGCCCGCGACCTCTACGAACACAAAGCCATCGCCGAGCAAAATCTCGAACAGGCTGAATCCGCAGAGGTCCAAGCCGGAGGCGATCTCGCCGCCGCACAAGCTGCCCTCAAAGTCATGGGCATCACCGACCCCGATGCGCTCGTAAAAGCTCCTCCATCCTTTGAAGTCCCTGTCAGGGCGCCGATCAACGGTGAGGTCGTCGAACAAGACGTAGCCGCCGGACAACTCATCCAGCCCGGCACCACGCAGTGCTTCATGATCTCCGATACCACCAACGTCTGGGTCTTGGTCAACGTCTATCAGAAGGACTTGCCTTACATCCGCGTCGGCGACCAGGTCGCCATCCAGACCGATAGTTATCCCGACGTCTTCCACGGCCGCATCTCTTACGTTGCCGCCTCGCTCGATCCCAGCACCCGCACGCTCCAGGCGCGCATCGAGACCAATAATCCTGGAGAGAAGCTGAAAAAAGATATGTTCGTCACCACCATTGTGAATGCCGGAACGATCCCGAATGCCATCGCGCTTCCGGACGCGGCCATCCTCCGCGATACCGAGAATCAGCCCTTTGTCTATGCCGCGGCCGCCACGAATCAGTTTGGCCGGCGCGCCGTGACTCTGGGCGAAAGTTTGAACGGCCAAACGCAAATTACCAGCGGCCTGAAAGCGGGAGATCAAGTCGTAGGCAATGGCAGCCTGTTCCTGCAATTCGCCAACTCGCTACAACGCTAGAGCACGAACCATGCCGACGACCGCACAACTCGGAATCCTCCCCGCATGATCCATCGCATCGTCCAAGCGGCGCTCCGTCAAAGATTCCTCGTGCTGATGCTCACCGCCTTCATCACCATTGGCGGAGTCCTATCCTTCCAGCGCATGCCCGTCGATGCCTATCCCGACCTCGCGCCGCCTCAAGTCGAAATCATCACCCAGTGGCCCGACCACGCCGCCGAAGAAGTTGAGCGCCTCGTCACCTTGCCCCTCGAACTCGAGATGAACGGCGTCCCCCACATGGTCGTGATGCGCTCCATCTCGCTCTACGGACTCTCCGATCTCATCCTCACCTTCGAAGACAACACCGACGATTATTTCGCCCGTCAGATCGTCTTCGAACGCCTCGCTCAAGCCACGCTCCCCACGGCAGTCACTCCCAGTCTCGCTCCGCTCTTCAGCCCCAGCGGCCTCGTCTATCGCTACGTTCTCGAAAGTCCCGACCGCACTCCGCAGGAACTGAAGACCATCGAAGATTGGGTCGTCGAGCGAGCATATCGCTCCGTTCACGGCGTCGCCGACGATTCGGGCTTCGGTGGAACCGTGATGCAGTATCAGGTGCTCCTCGATCCTGCCCGCATTTACGGATACCACCTCACCATCCCGCAAGTCGTCACCGCGCTCTCCGCCAACAACGCCAACGCGGGCGGCGGATTCTATTCGCAAGGCGGTCAGTTCTACTACGTCCGCGGAATCGGCCTCGTCAAAAATACCGACGACATCGGAAACATCGTCGTCGGCGCCAACAAAGGTGTGCCCCTCCGTGTCAAAGACATCGGGACTGTCGAAATCGGCCACGCCCCGCGTCTCGGCGAGTTTGGCTTCCAAAAAAATGACGACTCCGTCGAAGGCGTCATTCTTATGCTCCGTGGCGAGCAGACCCAAAATGTCCTGAAAGGTGTCGAGGCCAAAACCGAAGAACTCAACCGCCAGATCCTTCCGCCGGACGTCAAAATCCATCCTTATTATGATCGCAGCGAGCTCGTCGACCTCACGACGGACACCGTCGAGGCCAATCTCCTCCGCGGCATGGTCCTCGTTTTGATCGTCCTGATTTTCTTCCTCGTTAGCTTCCGGGCCGCGATCATCGTCGCCATCACCATTCCGCTCTCGCTGCTCTTTGCCTTCATCGTCCTTCACGCCCACGACGTAGCCGCCAATTTGCTCTCCATCGGAGCCATCGACTTCGGAATCGTCATCGACGGCACCGTTGTCATGATCGAAAACATCTACCGCGAACTTGCGCTCCGCGAAGGCCAACAGTACAACCTCAACGAAGTCATTCTCGCCGCCGCCAAAGACGTCGATCGCCCCATCTTCTATTCCGTCGCCGTCATTCTAGCCGGATACCTTCCCATCTACGCTCTCAGCGGCCCCTCCGGCAAACTATTTCACCCCATGGCCGAGACCATGTCGTTCGCGCTCGTGGGCGCACTCCTTCTCACGCTCACACTCATCCCTGTTCTCGCCTCCTACTGGTTCAAGAACGGAGTTCGCGAGAAACAGAACCGGGCCTTCGAATGGATGAAACAGAAATACGCCGGCCAGCTCGATTGGTCGCTCGATCGCCCAAAGCTAACCATGCTCATCGCGACCCTCATTTTCGGAGCGACCCTGCTCCTGGTCCCCTTCATCGGCGGCGAATTCATGCCCCACCTCGACGAGGGTGCGCTCTGGGTCCGCGCCACTATGCCCTACACCATCTCATTCGAAGAAGCGAGCAGCATCGCTCCCCAGATCCGCGACATTCTCATGTCGTACCCGCAAGTCACCGTCGTCGGCTCCGAGTTAGGACGCCCCGACGACGGCACCGATCCCACCGGATTCTTTAATTGCGAATTTTATGTGGGCCTGAAACCCTACAAAGACAAGTCATGGAGCGGCGATGCGAGCGACAAGAAAGCGCTGATCGAGTCGATCAACAAGAAGCTCACGGCGTTTCCCGGCATCATCTTCAACTACACCCAGCCCGCCGAAGACGCCGTCGACGAAGCCCTCACCGGACTCAAGAGCTCGCTCGCCGTCAAAATTTATGGCGAAGATCTCAACGTTCTTCAGGACAAAGCGATCCAGATCAAGAACGTCCTCGCCAAAGTCCCCGGATTCACCGAACTGACCGTCGTCCGCGAACTCGGCCAGCCCAGCCTGCTCGTTGATGTGGATCGCGACAAGATCGCCCGCTATGGCATCAACGTCGCCGACGTCGAAGCCGTCATCTCCGCCGCCGTCGGAGGACAGGCCGTTACACAGGTCATTCAGGGCGAGAAGCTCTTCGACTTAGTCGTCCGCATGCAGCCTCAATTTCGCAGCAGCGCACACGAAATCGGAAACCTTCTCGTCGGCACGCCCGATGGGACGCAGATCCCCCTCAGTCAGCTCGCTACCATCACGCAGGGCAACGGCGCATCCTTTATCTATCGGGAAAATAACTCGCGCTACATCGGGGTCCAGTACAGCATCGAGGGCCGCGACCTGGAACGCGCCGTTCAAGACGGTCAGGCCGCCGTCAAAAAAGTCGTCACGCTCGCGCCCGGCTACACCATGTCTTGGGGAGGTGAATACAGCCAGTTTCTGGAAGCGAAATCGCAGATGTATTTCATCGTGCCTCTCGCCATCGTCCTCATATTCATGATCCTCTTCGCCCTCTACGGGAACTTCAAATTCCCCGTCACCATCGCTCTCGGTGTCATTATGACCGAGCCCGTAGGCGCTCTCATCGCTCTCAAACTCACCCACACCCCATTCAGCGTCTCGTCCATTCTAGGGCTGCTCGCCTTGTTAGGCGTCTCCGTAGAAACCGCCGTCATCCTCGTCTCTTACATCAACAAACTGCGTCAGGAAGGTATGGGCATTCGCGCGGCCACCCGCGAAGCGTCGCTCCTCCGCCTGCGTCCCATCATGATGACCGCTCTCGTGGCCTGCCTCGGCCTGCTTCCCGCCGCACTCTCCACCGGCATCGGATCCGACACACAACGCCCCTTCGCCATCGTCATCGTCGCCGGCCTCATCTCCCGCCTCTTCATCGGATTCTTCGTCAACCCCGTCCTGTACGAAATGGTAGCCCGCGACGGCGACGTCCTCCAGGTCTGATCGACTGTTATGGTTTCGCGTGAGGCGTTGAACGATTGCCGCGCGGGAGTCCGCGTTCGATCTTGGCGCGATCGTCCCGGAGGGACGTCTGAAAAATAGCCCGGCGTTTCAAGCGCCGGGATCCCGCAAACCACTGATCAAGCCCCGTGGGGGCGACTGAAATTCTCACGCGCTCTTTCTTGCCCGCGCCGTACCTGCAGCACAATCAATCACCACCCCTACTCCACCTTAATCACCACATACTTCTTCCCAGCATACAACCGATACCCTGTCCCATCCTTCTCCAACTTCAACGGCACCGGATGCTTGATCGCATCATCATTCTGGCTCGCCACCGAAAACAAATCCGTCGCCGCCACATTCATCACCGTAAACTTTCCCTCTCGAAATCCAAATCCATACTCTCCCGGATCGAGCGTCGCTCCATCAAAAGTGAGCTTTGTCTCCGTGATCAGTAGGCCTTGATATTTCTCCGCAATCGCCGTCGAATATCCCGAAGTATCCACCAACCCCGCCAGCACGACTTTCCCGCCTGAGTTCTTCAACCCTGCCGTATTCCGCGTCTGTACCGCCGCGCTCTGTCCCGCGAAATAATAAGTCGTCGGCGCTAGTTTCTTTACCTGTTCTCCCGTCAATATCTGCGCGCTAGCCCGCACCGACCCGAGCGCCGCCAACACCGCCAGCACAATCATCACGCGATTCCACTTCCCACTACCCATCAAATTCCGCGTCATCGACAACCTCCAAAAATCATTTGACCGCAACATCCGGATATCCCACCACGGCACAACTGCCCTATGTTACCTGCATGGCAACCAATGCGATACTTTCAGACGAAGCGATGAAGCAAAGTTCACAACCCCTGGCGAAGCGAGCCGAACCGAAACCCGCCGAGATGCGCACCGCATTGCCTACCGACGACACCCGCTGGCAAGCCGTCCTCGCCCGCGAAACCACGCACGACGGCTCCTTTGTCTTCGCCGTCTCCAGCACCGGAATCTTCTGCCGCCCCTCCTGCCCCTCCAAGCGTCCTCGCCGCGAGAACGTCACCTTCTACATCAACCCGCTCCAGGCTGAGCGTGCTGGATACCGCGCCTGCCTCCGTTGCCGCCCCAAAGCCATCGACGGAAATCCTCAGTCCGCGCTCATCCGCGCCATCAGCCGTTACATCGAGCAGCACATTGAAGACCGCCTTACTCTCGGCGTGCTCGCGAAGGAATTTCGTCTCAGCCCCTTCCATCTCCAGCGCACCTTCAAATCCGCTCTCGGAGTCTCGCCCAAGGCTTACATCGACGCCTGCCGCCTGCGTCAGGTGAAACAAAATCTCCGGGCTGGACACGACGTTACCACCGCCCTCTACGCCGCCGGATACGGCTCCAGCAGCCGTCTCTACGAACGCACCGCCGCTCAACTCGGCATGACCCCAGAAAAATACCGCCGCGGAGCCATCGCCTCCGTGATCCGCTACACCATCTTCCGCTGCACCATCGCCGGCTCGTCCTCGGGACGCATGCTCGTTGCCGCCACCGACAAAGGTATTTGCTCCATCCAATTCGCCGACAACGATGCCCAACTGCAACAAGGCCTCATGCGCGAATTCCCCTTCGCCACCCGTCGCCGCGATGACGCCGCCCTCGCCGAGTGGAGAGCCAGCCTCACCAGCCTCCTCGAAGGGCGCGAATCCAATCCCGCTCTCCCCCTCGACATTCGCGCAACCGCCTTTCAACGCAAAGTCTGGGAAACCCTCCAGAAAATTCCACGCGGAGAAACCCGCTCCTACACCGCCGTAGCCAAATCTATCGGACGCCCCAAAGCCACCCGCGCCGTAGCCCGAGCCTGCGCCACCAACCCCGTAGCCGTCGCCATCCCCTGCCACCGCGTAACCCGCCACGACGGAACCCTAGGCGGCTATCGCTGGGGCATCGCCCGCAAAGAACAATTGCTAGCCATGGAGAAGCAATCCGGCGTTTAGATCTTCGGAGCTTCGAAAAACGACGACTCGCAACGATTCTGCGGAAGGGCACGAGTTAATCGTGCCTTATTGCGCAGAATCAGCGCGGCTTCCAGCAGCTCGCGGAATGCTGCAATCGGAAACTCTTTCGCAACCCCTTCCACTCGGGCCTGGTCCATCCTTCGTGTCCCTTCGTGCCCTCCGTGGTAGAAGTTTTCCTACCGCCTCTTCCCCCGAAATCTCGCCCCCACCGCCGCCAGCCCCACCGGATCCCCTGACTCCATAACCTTCCGCACCCACTCCGGCGGACCCTTCCCCTCCCTCGCACTCTTCGCTTCCTTCAGCGCGACCTCACTCTCTTCCAAATTCATACCGATCCCGTACGAAAAATCCATCCCCTCCACGCTCTGAATCCGCCCATCCGCATAAACCGGAAACGCTTCCCCGAAAATCTTTCGCGCTCGCAAAAGCTTCACCTCTAGCTCTTCTCTCAACTCTCCCTTGCACAGAAACTTGTCCGCCTTGTCGTAATACGCATCCAGTCCAACCTCGCCAAATATCTTGCCCACTCGACGCAATACTGCGTCCCCCGCGATGTGCCCATAAACGTCGTTGAACACCTTCAACAAATCGACATCCGCGGACACCACAAACGCCGAGCCTTCTCTTTCATCAAACGCCTGCCGGTTGGGCAATCCCGTCACCGCGGAAACCCGCGAAACCGGCTTCGCCTTCCGCTCCACCAGTTGCGTCGCCGGCTGCACCACTCGACGCGCCGAGATCGTCGCCAGCGCTTCCTCCAGGCTCGTCGAGATCCCGCTCTCCGCCATAAAAGCGGCCAGAAACGCCGGAGACCGCGATATCCCATGCTTACAGTGAATCAAAATCCGCGCCCCGCGCTCCGTCTGCTCCCGCAGCCAGAAAACCGCATCCTTTATGTGCCTCGCCGAAACCACTCCCGTATCGGGAGCCGGAATCCACTTGTACGCCTTCCCAGGATGCTCGATCGACTGGTTTCTGCCCTGCGGCTCATACGCGTCCGGCCCGCGAACATTCAGGATCGCCGTAATCCCCTCAGGATTCTTGCGCACGAGTTCGTCCGCATCCCGCTGGCTCCCCAGCCACAAATTATTAACGATCCGATCCATCACGCTGATCTTAATTGAAGGGGACTATCCAGACATCCATCAAGCGGTTCTCGGTGCCCCAGGTTCGTGCCCCTTCTTCAGGGCAATAACCTGGGTCCTCCCAAGGGCGTCAGCGCGTAGGATTTGTAACGATAATTCGGGAAGGACACGACTTCAGTCGTTGCGGAGAAAATTCCGAGTTTGCCGCTGTTTTGAAAGGGCGCAGCTTCAGCTGCGCCGCAAAATCCACAAAATTATCGCGGCTTTAGCCACCGAGGGAGGGACTACTCCGCCTGCTTCGTGATATTCAACAGCACGCCCACGCACATCAACGTCACAAACAACGACGATCCCCCATAAGAAACAAACGGCAGCGGAATTCCCTTCGTCGGCATCAGCCCCAGCACCACACTAATATTGATGAACGCCTGCAGGACAATCATGCTTGTAATTCCAACCGCCAGGAAGCGTCCGAAATTATCCTGCGTGCGCAACGCCGCCCGCGTCCCGCGCCAGAGAAAAATCGCGAACAGCAGAACCACCGCCAGCGCTCCCACCAGCCCCAACTCTTCCGCCGTCACCGCGAAAATAAAATCGGTGTGCGGCTCCGGAAGATAAAACAGTTTCTGCTTCCCTTCCATCAACCCCAGCCCAGTCACTCCGCCCGTCGACACCGCAATCAGCGACTGAATAATGTGAAACCCAAACCCCTTCGGGTCCGCATACGGGTTCAGAAACGCCAGAATCCGATCCTTGCGATACGACACGTGAAAAATCAAAAAATAAAGTGGCACCACCGCCGCCGCAAACGCGTACCCGAAATATCGCAACCGGATTCCCGCCACAAACAAAACGCACGCCGTAATTCCCACACAAGCGATCGCCGTCCCGAGGTCTGGCTGAAAAACAATCAGAAGGATAAACAGGCAAGTCGGCGCAACCGCCGGCAGCAATGTATTCCGCCAGTCATCCATCGCTTTCGTTTTGTTTTCCAGGAACCATGCCAGAAACAGAATCAACGCCGGCTTGGCCAGTTCCGAAGGCTGCATCGACACAGGACCCAAGTGAAACCAGCGGTGCGTCCCGTGCGCCCGATCCAGAAAGAAAACCGAGATCAGCAGCAGCGTCGTAAATCCCAGCAGCAGAAACACCAGTGCAGGATGCTGCAGCCGCTTGTAATCCACCTTCATCGCGATGACCATCACCAGCAGTCCGGCGACCGCCCACACCAACTGCTTGAGCAAGAACTCGTAAGCGGATCCAAACCGTTCCTTCGCCATCACCGCCGACGCGCTGAAAATCATTACCAGCCCGATGAACACAAGAATCGTAGTCACCGTAAACATCCAGCGATCGACACTAACCCGCTTAGCCATACAAACTCATTTCACCACGGTCACGCCACGCGCACATTACTTTCCACTCGGGATTAGCGAAGAGTGATAACTGACTAGGTTCCAAGTTCTTGCCGCGCGACCCCTAACCTCGCCGGCACATTCCCGGAGAGCCGGGAAACTGAGAACTGACAACTGAGAGCTTTCTTCCTATCCAGCCCTGACCACCCCCAGCGCATGCACAATCTCTTTAAACACTCTTCCCCGATGCTCATAACTCTGAAACTGGTCAAAACTCGAGCACGCCGGAGCGAGCACAATCACGTCACCCGCAACCGCCAGTTCCCCCGCCCGCCGCACCGCATTTTCCAGCGTCTCCGCGTGTTCCACCTCGGCTACGCCCTGAATCTGCGACTCGATCTTCGCCGCCGCGGCCCCAATCGTATAAACCCTCTTCACCCGCTCGCGGAGCAAATCATTCAGTACCGAGTAGTCGCTCCCCTTATCCTTGCCGCCCAGAATCAAATGAATATTCGCCGGAAAAGACTCCAGCGCCTTGATCGTCGCATCGACATTCGTGGCCTTCGAATCGTTGTAGTAATCGACCCCAGCAACCTTCGCCACGAATTCCAGACGGTGCTCGACCGCCTTGAAATTCCGTACCGCCGCGCGAATCTGTTCCGGATGGCATCCCACCAGCGCCCCAATCGCAATCCCCGCCAGCACATTCTCCAAGTTATGCGCGCCCTTCAGCGGAATCTCGCCGACCGGCATAATCTCGCGTTCGCTTTGCCCGTCGCGAAAAACAATCTGCGGCCCCTTGACGAACGCGCCTCGCGCCACATCGTGCTTCCGGCTGAACCAGACCAACTGCCCGCGTGTTCGTCCGCTCAATCCTGCCGTAGTAGCGTCGTCGGCGTTCAGCACCGTGAAATCGTCCGCCCGCTGATTCGCAAAAATCCGCGCCTTCGCATTCACATAATTGTCGAAAGTCTTGTGCCGATCCAGATGGTCGGGCGTGATGTTCAGAATTACTGCAATCCGCGGACGAAACGTGTCCACCGTCTCTAACTGAAAACTCGAAACCTCTAACACGGTCCAAGTCGCAGGCCCCGCCTGATCCACGAAACTGATCGCCGGAGTCCCAATATTCCCGCCCACCAGCGTCGGAAAATTCCCCGCCGCCACAATCTCTCCCGCCAAAGATGTCGTTGTCGTTTTCCCGTTCGCCCCCGTGATCCCTACAATCGAACCCGCCAGGAACTGTGCCGCCAGCTCGATTTCGCCAATCACCGGCTCACCCAGATTCCGCGCCTGTACCAGTTGCGCCGCGTCAAACGGCACCCCCGGACTCACTACGATCAGATCCTGTCCGCGAAACGTACGATCCCCGTGCCCGCCCGTCTCCACCGCAATCCCGTGCTCCAGCAGCAGCAAAATCTCATTCCGCAATTGATCTTCCGGCTTCGTGTCCGACACCGTAACCCGCGCCCCGCGCGACTTCAGGAACAACGCCGAAGCCACGCCCGACTTCCCCAGTCCCACCACCAGCACGCGTTTGTCGTTCAGTTCCATAAAAGACATTTCACCACGGAGTCACGGAGCACAGAGAAAAGAAACAATGTTTTGGTTTTCTCCGTGTCTCTGTGCCTCCGTGGTAGGGGGTGCCCTATCGTAGTTTTAGTGTCGTCAGCGCAAAAAGCGCAAACACCAGCGACGCGATCCAGAACCGCACAATCACCTTCGACTCCGACCAGCCCAGCAGCTCAAAATGGTGGTGAATCGGTGCCATCTTGAATATCCGCTTCTTCCGCAACTTGTAAGACCCAACCTGCAAAATCACCGACAACGCCTCAATCACGAAAATGCCGCCGATAAACGGCAGCAGCAGCTCCTGCTTAATCATCACTGCGACCGTCCCAATCGCACCGCCCAGCGCCAGCGATCCCACGTCTCCCATAAACACTTCTGCCGGATGCGCGTTGTACCACAGAAATCCAATCGACGAACCCACCATCGCGCCGCAAAAAATCGTCAGCTCGCCAATTTGCGGCATGCGCTGCAGTTCCAGATACGCCGCAAACGTGGCGTGACCACTGAGATATGTCAGCACGGCGAGCGCCCCCGCCGCAATCACCGTACATCCAATCGCCAGCCCGTCCAGTCCGTCGGTAAGATTCACCGCATTGCTCGATCCCACAATCACAATCACCACGAAAACAATGAACGGCAAAAATGCCAGCGGCCAAAGCTCCGGATGCACCGCCCATCGCTCGATCACGAGATCCGGATGAAACTGTTTGAAGAACGGCACAACCAGGCGCGTCGAATACTGCCCGCGATGCTGCAGGACGATCAAAGCCACCGCAATCAGCATGCTCGCAATAATCTGGTAGCCGATTTTCGCCCGCGCCGTCAGTCCCAGATTCCTGCGATGCACCACCTTCAGATAATCATCGGCGAATCCGATTGCGCCAAAAGCCAGCGTCGAAAACACCGCGATCCACACAAACGGATTACTCAAATCCGCCCACAGCAACGTCGGCACCAGGATCGCAATCGCAATCAGCAGCCCGCCCATCGTCGGCGTCCCCGCTTTTTTCTGATGCGCCTGCGGACCCTCTTCTCGAATGTATTGTCCAATCTGAAAATCGCGCAGCCGCTGAATCACGATCGGCCCCACGATCAGCCCCGTGAACAACGCCGTCAGGCTCGCAAACGCTGTGCGAAACGTGAGGTAACGAAAAATACGAAATGGCGGGAAGTAATGAAACAGCTTCAGGTAGAGCAGCCAGTAGAGCAATCCGCCTCCGACACCGCTGTCAGCTCTCCGCTGTCAGCCTTCAGTTCTCAAACTATTTCCCGATCTTCCCGCGCCACATCTCCAGCGCCTTCTCCAACTTCACCCCGCGCGAGGCCTTCAACAAAACAGCATCCCCGTCATGCGTCTCCCGTGCCAGCCACTCTCCCGCTTCTTCCGGACTCGCCACAAACTCCGCCGCTATCCCCGCTTCCCGAGCCGCGTCCACCATCCCCTTCGCCAGCCCTCGCACTCCGAGCAGGAAATCAATCTTCCTTCCCGCCATATAGCGTCCGCACTCGCGATGCAACTCTTCTCTAGTCGAACCCAACTCCAGCATCTCACCCGCCACCGCAATCCTTCGCCGCGCCGGCATCGCGCCCAAGGTATCCACCGCCGCCATCAGCGCCTTCGGACTTGAATTGTAGCAATCGTAGAGCACCGTGATGTTACCCAGTTGGACGACCTGTCCCCGCTTATCCGCCGGCTCGAAAGACGGCAATGCCGCCGCAATTTCCGACGGAGCAATCCCATGCTCCAGCGCAATGGCCGCCGCTGCGAGCACGTTGTAGACGTTATGCGTACCGAGCAGCGGACTCTGCACTGCTTGCCTCACCTCGTGCCCGATCAAATCGAAACGCGTCCCTTCCGCTCCCAGCGCCTCGATATTTTCCGCCCGCACATCGGCTGCAATCCTCGCCGGCCCCCCTGCGCCCGTCGGCTGCACGCCAAACGTCACCACTTTGCCCTTGAAGTCGCGCCCAAACTGCCGCACATATTCATCGTCGCCATTCAGCACCGCCAACCCGCCATGCGAAAGCGCTTCGATCAGCTCATACTTCGCCCGCGCAATTCCCGCCAGTGAATCAAAGTTTTCCAAATGCACCGGCGCCACATTCGTCACCACCGCCTGGTTCGGCAGCGCGATGTGAGCCAGCGCCGCAATCTCTCCCGCGTGCGACATCCCCATCTCCACCACGGCAATATCGTGTTCCGGCTCCAATGTCAGCAATCCCAGCGGCAAGCCAAAATGATTGTTGAAATTTCCCTTCGTGCGATGCACCCGGTACTTCGTGCTCAGCAAGTGCGCCATCGCCTCTTTCGTAGTCGTCTTGCCCATCGAACCCGTGATGCCGATCGCAGTCTTGCCCCAAATTTTTCGGACCGCCGCCGCCAGCGCCTGCAACGCCACCAGCGTGTCCTCCACAATCAGCAGTCCCGTCCGGCTGGGATACCGCGCCTCGTGTTCCTTCGCAATCACCGCGCCGACCGCGCCCCGGCCCAACGCCTGCTCCACGAAATCGTGCCCGTCCAGCCGCTCCCCTTTGACCGCAAAAAAAAGTTCGCCCGCCTGAATTGTCCGAGAGTCGATCGAATACCCTTCTGCCCGTGCCCGGCCGATCAAATTCCCCAACCGCCGGCAACAATTCCGCCGCACGCGCAAGCGTCAATTTCATACCGCCGTCCCCGCCGTTCCTAATGGCGCCGCGTTCTTGCAGGGATACCCCAACTCCCCAAGACTCTCCCGCGCCACCTCGACATCGTCGAATGGAATCGTCCCATCCTTCGTGATCTGCACTTTTTCGTGCCCCTTGCCCGCGAGCAATAAAATGTCGCCCGCCGCCGCATGTTGCAGCGCCACCCCAATCGCCTTGTGCCGCTCCGGCTCCATCACATACTTCGCGCCCGATTTCTGCAGCCCCACCAGCGCATCGTTCATAATTGCCAGCGGATCCTCCGACCTCGGATTATCCGAAGTCAGCACCACAAAATCGCTTCCCCTGCCCGCCGCATCTCCCATCAACGGACGCTTCGCCCGATCCCGATCTCCGCCACATCCGAACAGCGTGATCACCTTTCCATTCAGTCCCGCATGCGTCACAAACTCACGCGCCAACGCCGTCAAATTCCGCAAGGCGTCGTCCGTATGCGCATAATCCACGACTACCGTAAACGGCTGCCCGCAATCCACGCGCTCAAATCGCCCCGGCACCCGCGCAAGATCGAAAATTCCTTTCGCGATCGCCTCCGCCGGACAATCGCGCGCATACCCCGCCGCCGACGCCGCCAGCACGTTATACACATTCACCTTCCCGATCAGCGGAGACCACATCGCAATCGTTCCCGCCGGCGTCACCATCTGAAACCGCGTGCCCCGCAACGTAATTTCCACCGACTCCGCATGGAAGTCGCCCGACGTCATCCCGTAAGACAACACGACCGCACTTTTCTTTTTGCAGAACTTCAAAAGCTCTCGCCCATGCTCGTCATCAATATTCAAAACAGCAGCTCGCGGAGGCTCCGTTCCGCAGCCCTCAAACAGCATCTGCTTCGCGCGAAAATATTCTTCCATGGTGTGGTGGTAGTCGAGATGATCGCGCGTGAGATTCGTGAACACGGCCACATCAAACGGAATCCCGAAAACCCGCTGCTGCTCCAGCGCGTGCGATGACACTTCCATCACCGCCTCCGTCACTCCCAGCCCCAGTCCGTCCGCCAGAAGCCGGTTCAATTCCAGCGCCTCCGGAGTCGTATGCGGCGCGGGCAGCACCTTCCCCGCCACGTGATATTCAATCGTGCCCACCAGCGCCGTCTTGCGCCCCGCCGCCTGCAGAATCGATTCGATCAGAAACGCCGTCGTGCTCTTCCCGTTCGTCCCCGTGATTCCAGTATTCGCAATCCGCTCCGCTGGACGCTTATAAAAATTTGCGCTCAACCGCGCCAGCGCCCGCCGTCCATGCACCACCTGTGCCCACGCAACGCCAGCTCTTGGCGTTTCAGCTGCTGAATCCGTCACCACCGCCGACGCGCCCGCCACAATTGCCTGATCGATAAAACGATTCCCGTCGCTCGTCTCGCCCTTCATCGCGACAAAAACCGTTCCCGGACGCACCCGCCGCGAATCGTATTCCACCCCGCTAACCGCCGCACTCCCGCTCTGCGAGAGAACCTCGGCGCCCTGCAGCAGTTGTTGGAATGTCATTGCAGTGATTATAAATACGTAGATTTTCCTTCGAAGATTTTCCTTCGTGGACCTTCGTGTCCTTCGTGGTTATTGCTTCTTACCTATCTCCCGAACCGCACCACCACCCGCGCTCCCGCCGCCACTCGCGTCCCCGCCGCCGGAGTCTGTTCCCGCGCTACTCCGCTTCCCACCGCATCCAGGTCGAGCCCCGCATCCTCCGCCG
Source organism: uncultured Acidobacteriaceae bacterium (assembly GCA_963846085.1). Classification (GTDB taxonomy): domain Bacteria; phylum Acidobacteriota; class Terriglobia; order Terriglobales; family Acidobacteriaceae; genus Acidiflorens. The sequence continues at coordinate 595,957 of CAWJUN010000004.1, forward strand.
TCTCCATCGCGTTCCGCAAATTCTTCCCCAGGAACGACGGCACTTCAATCCCGCCTTCTTCCACATCGAGCACGACAGTCCCGATGCCCGGACCCTTCTGCGGCGCAGAATTTTCAGCCACCGGAGGAGCCATCACCGGCGAAGGCTGCCCATTCCCCGAACTCGTTTTTGTCATCGAGTTAACCGGCCGTGCCGGCTCCATCACTCTAGCAATCTGTGCCACGGGAACCACCTGCGCCGCAATCGCCTTTCCCTTAACTCTGTCCTGCGTCGCACTCGCCGACATCGGCCCGTTCGGAATATCGCTCACATCATTGTTATCCGCCAAGTCCAGGCTCGCCCCCAAATGATCCGGAGAACTCTCCTCTAAACTCGCCTCCGGCACATCGCGCCGCGCCAGCAGCACCTGCCGGCTCGGCGGCAACGGCACATCATGCGGCACGTGCAGATACTCCAGCGTCTGCTGCATGATCCTCTGAAATATAGGAGCCGAAACCTGCCCGCCCTGATGCAGTCCCACCGCCGAATCCAGAATCACCACCACCGCAATCTGCGGATCATTAATCGGCGCGAATCCCGCAAATGACGCCACATATTTCGTCTTCGAATACGCCCCCGTCGCCGGATCCACCTTCTGCGCCGTCCCCGTTTTTCCCGCCGACGTGTATCCCTCCAGAATCGCCTTCCGCCCCGTCCCGTGCAGCACCACGCCCTGCAGCATCTGCCGCATCTGCGCCGCCGTTAGCGACGAAACAACCCGCGTCCCGTCCACCGGCTGAAACGCAATCGTCTGTGGAACATTCTGCGCCCCGCTTTGCGGCGTCATCGTTCCCGCCACAATTCGCGGTGGCACTCGCACCCCGTCATTCGCAAAGGTTGAAATCAGCGCCCCCAACTGCACCGCCGAAATCCCAATCTCCTGCCCCATCGAAATCGCGCCAATCGATACCTTCGACCACCGGCTCACCGGCTTCGTCAGCCCTGCCGTCTCGCTCGGAAGTTCGACCCCCGTCCGCTGTCCGAATCCGTAAGCGCGGATGTATTTGTACATTCGGTCGTCGCCCAGCCGCAGCGCCACTTTGATCGCGCCCACGTCGCTCGACTCCGCCAGAATGTCGGCCACCGACAACATGCCGTGCGGCTTGCTGTCGCGGATCCGCATTCCATTAATCACGATCGACCCCATCTGGCAGTCGAACATCTCGTCCGGACGCGTCACCTTCTCTTCCAGTCCCGCCGACAGCGTCACCATCTTGAACGTCGAGCCCGGCTCGTAGATGTCACTCACTGCGCGATCATTCAGCGCGTCATTCGTGATTTCTTTTCTCAGATTTGGATTAAACGTCGGCCGGTTCGTCAGCGCCAGAATCTCGCCCGTATGCGGATTCTCCACCAGCACCGTTCCCGCAATCGCGTGCGTCTCTTCCATCCCGCGCTGCAGTTCGCGCTCCGCGATGTACTGAATATTCTGATCAATCGTCAGCACCACGCTGTCGCCCGACTCCGGCTGTTTTTCCACGCTCGAAAACCATTTCTTGTGCGCATCCACCGAGATCATCAGCTTCCCCGGCTTGCCCTTCAATTGCTGGTTGAACTGCCGCTCCAGTCCGCTCAGCCCTTGGTCGTCGGTGCCCACATAACCCAATACCTGCGCCGCCAGTTCGCGCTTCGGATAAAACCGCTTCGCCTCTTTCTGGTAATGCACTCCCTGCAGATTCAGCGCGCGTATCCGGTCAATGACTTCGGCGTCGCCCTTGCGCGCAACCCAGCAGAATTTGTGCGCGCTGCAATCCGCCAGCAGTATCCGCGGATCATCCTTAGTTATGCGTGTGATCAGGCTCAACGTGTTCGCCAGGTCCGGAGTCTCCGACGGCACCACAAACGCCGAGTCCACCTGGATTGACATCGCCAGTTCGCGCCCCGCGCGGTCAAAAATCACCCCGCGCTTCGGAGAAAGATCGAAGCTCCGCTGCTGCTGATGTTGCGCGCGCCGCGCAAAATCGCCGTAACAGAAAATTTGTAGGTAGACGAGCCGCCCGCAGATCGCGAGCAGCCAAAGACAGAGTAGTCCCGATAAGAGGTACAGCCGGAATCGTGCGCCGTTCGAAGAAGTACTCGCTGCCACTTCCAACCCTCAGAAACTTTCGGCGGCCCCGAAGAGCCGCCGTCGTAAAAAACCGGGGGGTGACGGGGCTATGCCCCGTGCCGTCCCTATCTCGCCGAAATCACCGCTACCGGAGTCATGCTCGCCATGACCGGCACCGTCGTGTCCGAACCCGCATCCATGCGAATCACCTGTCCCGGTTGCGGAGGTTGCAGCCCCAGTTTCCGCGCCGTCAGATCGATGCGCTCCGGATCCCGCAACGACGCCTCTTCCAGCCGCAACGCCCGGTTCATCTCCGTCAGCCCGTCACGCTGCGAGCGCAACGCCTCGATCTTGTATCCATATTCAATGGCTCGGAAGTGCTGCAGCGCATATCCCATCACCAGCAGGAACAGGCAAAACAGGGCCACGCCAAAAAATTTCATCTCCCGCTCTCGCCGCGGATCTTCCACCTTCACCAGCCGCGAGTTGTCGATGTTCTTGCGGAAATAGATCTCGGGCGTCCCCAACCAGCACGAACGGCGGCGTACCGAAGCAGAAGCGCTTTGTATCACGACAGCACTCATGATTTATGCCACTCCTAAAAGTTTCGTGTCGTAGTCTGCGTTTGCTTGCGCAGACGCGAACCATGGAACGGCCATGGTTTCAATTGCCAATGCTTCCAATAACGATTCGTCCGATTGCGCTCTCTGCTCTGCGCGCTCGACCGTCGCCATTAAATCTTCAATCAGGCTGCCGCTAAATTTCATTTCCTGTTCCAACTTTTCTTCTTCGGACTCGACCTTGTTTTTTATTTCTTCTTAGCCGCTCCGAAGAAACTCCACCACAGATAAACTTTTCTCCCGGCACGTCCTAAATCGACCGCACCGGGCGCCCGGCAGTTTCTCCGGGGCAAACTTTAACTTCTAAACTCTCTCCGCCGCCCGCATCTTCGCGCTCCGCGACCGAGGATTCCGCTCTATCTCTTCTTCACTCGCCGCCACCGGCTTTTTCGTCAGCACTTGGTACCATCCTTGCTTCGCGCCCTCGCGCGTCGCATCTTTCACGATCCTGTCTTCCAGCGAGTGGAAGCTGATTACCACCAGTCGCCCCCCGGGCTTCAGCACCTTGGGAGCTGCTTCCATCAATGCTTTCAGATCGTCCAGTTCACGGTTTACGAAGATTCGGAGAGCCTGAAAGGTTCTGGTCGCCGGATGAATCCGCTCATGTTTCATTGACCGGGCCGCGGCCGCTACCACCTCGACAAGTTGCGTCGTCGTGCGTATCGGCCGCGACCGGACAATGGCTCTGGCGATTCTCCGCGACCTCCTTTCCTCACCGAATTCGTAAATCACATCAGCCAGCTCGCGCTCGTCGATGTGGTTTACCACTTGTTCGGCGGTCTCGCCGGACATCGGGTTCATCCGCATGTCCAGCGGTCCTTCCGCCTGAAAACTAAATCCGCGCTCAGCGTCTCCCAGCTGCAAACTACTGACGCCGAGATCCGCCAAAATTCCGTCAAGAGATGCCGGAGCCACCCGCTCCCCCACTTCCGCAAACGACCCATGAATCAGCGAAACCGCAGGCCAATCCAGATTCGCTTTCTGCTGTGCGGCCGCCGAATCCTCCACAGCGCCCTTACTGACGGCTGATGGCTGAAGGCTGACGGCTGCTCTTCCCAGCGCTGCCGGATCCTTATCGAAGCCAATCAAATGTCCCGCTGCGCCGAGGCGTTTTGCGATTTCGAAACTGTGCCCGCCCAGGCCCACCGTGCAATCCAGATAAGTTCCGCCGCGCTTGACGGCTAGAAAATCGATCGCTTCTTTTAAAAGAACCGGAACATGGCCAACTACTCCATGCCCACCCCACTCGGGGGTGTTGTTCAAATCCGCTTCCGCGCCCACTAGATGCCCAATTCGTCGAGCGTCTTGATGTCTTCATCCGTGAAAGCTTGCTCTTTAATTTCCTTGTCGAGCGCTTCCATGTTTCGTACTTCCAGGTAAGTCAGATTTCCGAGCACTGCCACTTCCCCGCGAATCTGCGCCGACTCACGCAAAATCTGTGGGATCAGCAGACGCCCCTGCCCGTCCATCTCCACGACCTGCCCGTAATAATTCGTGCGCGTTAAAAACTTTTTCTTCGCCGGGTTGTACGTCGACAGTGCCGCCAGCTTCTGCTCGATCCGCTCCCATTCCTCGAAGGGATACACTTGAGCAATAACGCCGTCCTGACTCGTGATGTAGAATTTCTCCGCATATTTCTCGTCGATCACGCGCTTGAATTCCGCAGGGACTTTTAACCGTCCTTTTTCGTCGACGCGCGTTGGGTGATTTCCGCGAAACATGTGCCCTGCTATGTCCTGGGCTCCGTTTATTTATGGCTGCTACCACAGCCAAGATCACGAGGGAGGTAGAAGCGGCGTCAATTGCAGTGGATCCGGGTTCGTTGGGCTCGTTTTTGTCGGTGTCAGTCTCGTAACCCACTGGCGCCTCGAAAGTTAACGTTCTTTCCCACGACCTCTAATATTTGTTCCACTTTCAACCACTTTTGTCCACATCCTACGCCTAAATCGTTTGTTGTCAATAACAAAGTTTCAAGTTGAGACTCCCGAGACCCTCGCCCTCCCCAAACCGCAGCATCTTGCGGTTAACCAGAAAGATGACCACTCCCCCTTGTGTTTACGAAAGATATTCCAAAATTTGACTTTCGCTAAGTTTTCGCTTGCAGTTTTTTCCCAGATTTTCACTACCCTTCCCCAAGCGCCTTTCCGACTGTCGGGCAAAGCCTCTCATTCGCAAATTTGACTCGCAGTAGTACACTTGACGCGAATTCCAGGAGGTTGCGGAAAACTCGGCATTTGCGCTCGCCTTTGGGTGGCGCAGCGGTTCACCGCTGCGATAAGAGGCTCTTCTCATCGTCGGCTTTAGCCGCCGAGGTCACTGCCTGCCCAATTGAGTTCTCCCGCAGCCTCTGGACACGCCTACAGGAGAGCAGAATGAAACTGAATACAACTCGGATCTGGCTGGGCGGTATCGTTGGTGGCATCGCCTGGACCGCTTGGAGCACTCTCGTGGGCATGCGCCTCGCCCCCTTCTACGCCGCCATGCAAAGCCGCGGCTTGTTTCTCAAAGAAGCGCGCTATCCCTTTTTCATCGGGCAATGGATCCTGCTCATCCTCATCATGTCGATCCTCATCGCCTACCTCTACGCTTGGGCTCGCGCCACCGCTGGTCCCGGTCTCCGGACCGCTCTCAAAGTCGGCATGATCGTCGGCTTCTGCGCTGGAGTCCCGGGCAACTTCGCCCAAGCCGCCTGGTCCCCCGTCCCACGCGTCATGCCCCTCGGCTGGATGCTCGACCTCTGGGGCGGCGCCATCCTCGCCGCCGTAGTCGCCGGCGCCTTATATAAGGAGTAAGCCCGGATTTGGAACTGGTGTTTGTCTGCATAGAGACAGAGGTCCGTGATGGCGCGCATCTGGAAGGAAAAACTTACGACGTTCGGAACCGCGAATCTCATCCTTCGGGAAGTGATCTTGGTGCGAGTTGCGTCCTTTACGTTCCGGTTCACGACGGCGAAACAGTTGCAAGACTGCGTCGAATACTACGAGCGAAAGATACAACCGAGCAGCAGAATATACGCCAAGGCGATTGCTGCCGACATCGGTCCTGATTGGCGGGATTTGCGCTCTTGGGAAGTGGAACGGTGGTTTGAGCGCCTGCCGATGTATCTTCTGGAAGAACCGAAGCGCCAGAAAGTCCTGAATGCCCTTCACAAAACCGCTGCCTTGCTGGAAGCAGGCAAACTATGACGAGTCGATGAGCGACATGCGAGCCTGCAGCAACTATCGGGCATAACGCCTCTCTGGCGGTATTCCCTAAGACTTGTTGCTCGGAATCCGAACGCGCGAGGAACAGGCCGACCGTTTGGGACACAAGTGCATCTCTCAGCAAGAAACGACGGGGCACTCATCCTTAACGGCGATGAACAACTGTGTGATAAATTACGAACCCGACAAGAAAAATCACGCCGAGCAGAACAATCGCGAAAACAATTGCCAGCGGCCAGAAAATCCAAAACCATGCTTGTCTTTTTCTGATCTGTTGGATGGCGTTTTGCAGTGAGAAAGCCGTAGCGATTGCCCCAAGCGGAGTCAACATGAAGGCTGGCATAAAAGCATCCAGCTCACCCGGGCCCTTGCACCCCTGGCGGAGACAGTAAAGTGCAGGCAGCAGAATCGAGACGATGTAAACGATTGCGATGAAATACGAAATTGTGAGGCCTAGTTTGCGTAACATAGACCACCCTAACTCTCGTTGGCGTACCGAGCAAAGTTAGCATAGCGAGCGTTTGCGCTTCCGCACAGCCCCGCTCACTGCAATTGCTGCAACGGCTTCGGGAACGATAATCACGGGTTTGGATAGACGTGATATCGCTCTCAACCTTCATCAAGCGTCCGGAGCTCCCTTGGTCATCGACTATTCTGTTTGCTTCGCAGGCGGTTTGCCAGCCAGGCAACGCTGAAGAGCATTCCGCACCATCCTAGAAAACGGACGACTGCTGCAATCTTCGTGTCGTAGGGTAAAATTCCAAGGCTCGAGAAGATCGCGTTCCAGTCGTGCTCGATGTAGTCGGAGTCGCCGGTGGTGACGAGGGGCAACACCATGGCGCGGGCGTCGGCCATGTAGGTTGCGGTGTAGAGCCAGTTTTCGAAGAAGAAAAAGCTACAGAATACGAACGCGCCGGGCTGGCGTTCGTGGAAGAAGTACGCTGCGAGAAGGAGCGGGACGAGCCATTGCAGAAGCGTGCCTCCCCAGAGACAGAGGGTTGGGCCGAACCAGCGAAAGAGCAAGTGTCCGCCTTCGTGGACGACGAGATTGGCGGAGTCGATGAACAGATAGTCGCCGTGCATGCTGAAAGCGTAGAGCAGGAATAGTGCGTAGAAGGCGAGCCATCCGAATACGGCCCAGCGCGAGATAGGACGCCAGTCTTCCCGGGAACCCGACCATTCTGCGACTGAATCCAAGGGCGCGGACATGATGGATCCAATTGTAGGCAGCGGCGACGCGAGGGGCGAGATTACGGCGGTGCGCGGTCTTGACGGGCGGGCGCGGTCGGCGACCGTTGCGGCAGTAAGCTCGATGAATCCAGGCTGGCTCCCGCCGTCACTTCTGTGTCGACAGTCCGGCGGCGGCTTCTTCTTTCAGATAATTCTTCGATAGAGTGCCTTTCTGTTTCGCGATCTCCAGCAAGGTGGGGTAGAACTGCACGAACGAAGTGTCGACGGCGGCGTGCTGCTGGTGGCAGGAGTAACACTCGGCGGTCGTCGGGATTGCCTTGGTGGGGCCACTCTCGTCGTGGGGGAAAAAGGCCCATCCCCCGGGCAGACGTGAGTCTTTGACGTGGACGGAGCGCATCATAACGTCGTTGCTCTGATAATGTCCGGCCTTGTTGATCGAGCCTTTGCTGGCTGCCACGCGGCCTTCGAGTACGAGCATGGTTTTGTCGGGCCAGGTGCCCGTCGCGACGAAAGCCCTGTAGGACTCGGGGTTAACAAAGACATTGTCGAACATGGAATGTCCTGCCATGGAAGGATCGGGGTTGTAGTCCATATCGAACCCGGTCGTGAGGTAAACCCACTCGCGATAGTTTGTGGGGAACACCAGCCGTCCGTCGGCCGTATAGACAGGTGAGCTGGAAGTGTTTTGTGGCGGCAGCGGAGCGGTCTGCGCCAGCAAGAACGCTGAGACGAAGAGCAGAGCACAGCAACGAAGCATAGAGGTTCTCCTGAAGCATTCACATCATGTCCGCGAAACTGTGGCAAAGGTAACGAATGGCGGCAGGACGAGTCTAGAACAAAGGCAACTTCGGCAGCCAGCAAGGTCGTAATAAACGTCGCGAGGGAAGTCCCGAGAAAGATCAGAGATGGCAAACAACGATTCGCAGGAGCGGCAGCAACAGGGACAGGCGCTAGGAGCCGGTAGTTTCTACGGCGCGGTTGAGGCGAAGCGCGAGCAGTGTGGCGCGATCTTCACCGATTTGCGGCACGCCACGCCCAGAAAGCTTCCCGAGCATTCGCACGAGTTGGCGTTCTTCGCGCTGTTGCTGGAAGGTGAGTACGGCGAACGCTACCAGCGACAGGATATGCAGTTCCGTCCGTTCACGGTTCATTTTAGGCCGGCGGGCGTTCCCCATAAGGATGAAGTGGGTCCGCGAGGGGTGCGGTTTTTTGAGATTGAGGTTCGTCCGAGCTGGCGTCAGCGGCTGGCGGAGTGTTCAGTGGCGCTCGATCTTGCGCATGATGACTGCAAAGGTGGTCCGCTGCTTTGGCTCGCAATGAAGATGTTTCGCGAGTTTCAGGGGCCGGCGGCCGACGATCTGTTTGTGGAGAGCTTGCTGGCGGAAATGCTGGGGCGAATTGCGCGCATGCCGCGGGAGCAGACCGATCGGCATCCGCGCTGGATTGTGCGCGTTCTGGACAAGATCAACGCCGAACATTGCGAACGGCTTACGCTGGACGAGCTCAGCCGCGAGGCGGGAGTGCATGCCGTCCATCTTTCGCGAGTCTTCCGCAAAGTGGTCGACGAGGGGATTGGCGATTATGTGCGCCGACTGCGAATCCGCGAGGCGTGCGAGTGGATGATTGCGGAAGACGCATCGCTCGCCGAGATCAGCATGGCGACAGGCTTTGCGGACCAGAGCCACTTGACGCGGGAGTTCCGCAAGGCGACGGGAACGACTCCGGCTGCGTTCCGGGCAGAAGTCTCAGGCCGAAAGCTGAAGTCGCGTCCCGCGCCATTGGCCGAACATCTTCGAGCGAGGCTAAGCGCGGCGGGCTAGTGTCCGAACACTAGAGTCCGACACCAACATCCGAGAACTAGCGTCCGAACATGGGATAGTGGCTGGCCGCGCCCATCAGAAACAGCATGGGAAACGAGAGGACAAAGTTGGAGCGCGAGGTGAGGAAGACTTGCCGCGCCAGGTACTTTGCTTTCTCGGGCATCGCGGTGCCGTTGGCTGCGTTGTCGGCGGTCCAGCGGATGATCTTCTTCTGCGCACGCCAGATTACGCCCCAGACATTCAACATCATCGTCCAGCCGATTCCGCCGCCGATGCCGATGGCGAGCAGGCGATTGCTCTCCCATCCATGATCGTTGAAGCGAAGGAACAGGTACGCGGCTGCGATGACGATTACGGTGTAAATGAAGGCCAGCACCGGGCCTTTGTCCAGAGCGCCTTTTCCAGGAATCTGGCAGGCGTACATCAGGCCCCAGGCGACGGTCCAAATGCCGAAGAACGTGCCCATCGCCACGCCGGAGGTAGAGCCGCCGTTGCGGGCGTCGGAGGCGACGATGCTGCCCCAATACGCGAGTCCCATCAGGACGGTGAGGACCGAGCTCCAGCGAAACCACCACAAGGCGCGGGTCATCAGACCGGGCAGTACCTTGCCCCTGGTCGTCGAGTCGAGCTCTTTCATGAACGGAACACTCACGAGATTAAAGAAGAACAAGAGTCCTACCCAGGTAATGCCTCCGATGAAATGCAGCCAACGAAACAGCATAAGGAGGTTGGTGTTGAGGTCGGTCGGGAAGTTGATCTCGATCACGTGGAGCTCCTATCGGAAGGCCGATTCTGGACCTGCCCTCGCCAACGGTTTTGGAGACAGATAGTGGAACTGACGATTGTAGACGGACGAGCAGGGGAAGGGAAACCGGGACGATTTTACGAAAGCCGGAAATGACCACCGGACGGGCTACTGGCAGCGATAGTCGTGAGAATATTGTTGGACTGCACGTTGAAAAGGGCGGGGCGAGGCCGTATTGTAAGAGCCGATGGAAACGGGGCTGCGGCCAGTCCTCAAATCCCCAAGCTCAAGGCGCAGCATCGGACGAAGGAGATCGGCAAATGGAAGCGAAGCCGGCACAGCAGAACATTCAGGATTCTTTCCTCAATACGGCACGAAAGGAACGGCACAACATCACCATCTACCTGGTCAGCGGAGTAAAATTGACCGGCCGTATCCGATCGTTTGACAAGTATTCCGTAGTCCTGGAGACCAGCAATCAGGAGCAGCTGATTTTCAAGCACGCGATATCGACAGTCGTGATCTCACGTGGGTCGCACATCCATGCGGAAACGAAGCCAGCGAGTTCAGCCGCAGCTTCGTCAAGCGGAGCGGCGATATCCGCCTCAGGCACTGAGGGATGAAGTGAGATTCTTTGCGCCGAGATGACTCCAGACTGAACGACCGCGATGATTCGAGCAAGAGTTCGCGGAGCGCGCCGAAGACCGTCGAAAATCCAGCGGACCGGCAAGAGCGCGCGTTTCTGGTGGGGGTAGAGTTCCGCTCAAAAGGGCGAAGCGGACGGACCGGAAAGCCGGCTTCGACCATTCCTTCGGGAGCGCAGGCCGCGCGGGATCATGCCGTGAACACGGCTGCCTCGGCATCCGCTGGATCTTCGGCCTCGTTGTCATCATCACCATCTTCTTCATTGCGGCTGGATTCTCCTGATTTCAGTTCCGAGGAATCGCTGGATGAGCTGCGTACGCTCGCGACCAGCGCGGGCGCGGAAATCGCCGGGGAATTCACGCAGCGCCGCGACCGTCCGGATCCGGCGACCCTGATTGGCAAAGGAAAGCTGGAAGAGATTGCGGGGGCTTCCGCCTCGGTTTCTGCGGACGTGATTCTGTTCGATCACGACCTCTCGCCTTCGCAGCAGCGCAATGTCGAGCGCGTGCTCAAGACGCGAGTCATTGATCGTACTCAGCTCATTCTCGACATCTTCGCCAAGCACGCGCGGACGCGAGAGGGGCAGTTGCAGGTCGAACTGGCGCAACTGGAATACATGCTGCCGCGACTCGCCGGGCACGGCATTGAGATGTCGCAACTTGGTGGCGGCATCGGGACACGCGGACCCGGCGAAACGCAGTTGGAGACGGACCGGCGGAAGATCAACCGGCGGGTACGGCACGTCAAGCAACAGATCGAGAATGTGCGGCGCATCCGCGCACAACAGCGGCAGCGGCGCGAGTCCGTTCCCGTATCGCTGGTGGCGCTGGTGGGTTATACGAACGCGGGAAAGTCAACGCTGTTCAACGTGTTGACCCATTCGAAGGTGCTGGAATCGTCGCGCATGTTCGCCACCCTCGATCCGACGATACGCGGGGCGGAGCTGCCGTCGAAGCGGAAGATCCTGTTCTCAGACACCGTTGGTTTCATACGGCATCTTCCGCATACACTGGTGTCGGCATTTCGAGCGACGCTGGAAGAGGTGCAGCGGGCGACGCTGATCATTCAAGTTTCGGACGCGAGCAGTCCGATTTCGGCGGAGCAGGACGCGCAGGTGGAGAGTGTGTTGAAGGAACTAGAAGCCGACAAGAAGCCGCGCCTGCGAGTGATGAATAAGATCGATCTGCTGCTTCCGAAGCAGCGTGAGTCGCTGCTCGACGATGAACGGACGGTGCACGTATCGGCGGCGAAAGGGATTGGACTGGGCGCGCTACTGGAGCGGGTCGATGCGCTGCTGGATGAGGATCGTCCGAGCCGCGTGAAATTGAGGATCCCGCAAAAAGAGGGGAAGATTCTGGCTCAGTTTCAAGCGGGAGCGCGTGTTTATTCGCGGCAATATCAGGATGGCATGGTGCTGCTGGAAGCCGACGCGCCGGCGTCGATGGTGCGGCGGGTGCGGGCGTGGATTGTGGAGTAGGGCATCTTCCCTCAGCGGCCTCAGCGGCTAAAGCCGCGTACAGAGCGAGGTCTGACGGCATGGCTGAAGCCATGCCCTTTCACAACTCTTGCGAGCCACTGCGTTAATCCGGTCAACTTCTTTCAAACGGGTCTTCCAGCGACGGGCTTTGCGGCGTGAATAGCTCGGCGCCTTTCTCTGTGATGTGCATGTCGTCTTCGAGGCGGATGCCGAATTCTCCTCGGATGTAAATTCCTGGTTCATCGCTGAAGGTCATCTCGGGTTGAAGCTTCGTGGTATTACCGCGGACGAGGTAGGGCCACTCGTGGCCATCCATGCCGATCCCGTGGCCGAGGCGATGGGTGAAGTGCTTGTAGTCGGGGCCGTATCCGGCATCGGTGATGACCTGACGTGCGGCCGCGTCAATCGATCCGGCTTCGACGCCGGGGCGGGCGGCTGCCAGAGCGGCGCTCTGGGCGCGGTGCACGATGTCAAACACTTGCTTCATCTTGTCGCTCGCTTTGCCGAGGACGAAGGTGCGAGTAATGTCCGACTGGTAGCCTTCGACGGAGCAGCCGCCGTCGATCATCACGATGGTGCCTTCGCGAAGGCCTTGCGGTTGGACGGAGCCGTGAGGGAAGGCCGAGTATTCTCCGACCTGGACGTCGGCGCCGCCTTCGAATCCCAGCTTGCGGTGTGCCTGTTCGATGAGCTCTTCGACCTCTGTCTGTTTCATCCCAACTTTCATGGACTGGTATGTGGCTTCGTACGCCGCGAGAGTGACCTTTGCGGCGAGGCGCATGAGTTCGATTTCGTGGGGACTCTTGATCATGCGGCATCCGGCGGTGACCGGGGTTGCCGTGGTGAAAGTGGCGCTGGGCGCGGCTTTGCGAAGATTGTCGCTGAAGAGAAATTTGGCTGTTTCTTCCACGCCGATGGTGCCGCTCGCGATGTGACGGTCGGCGAGTCCCTCGGCGACGCGAGCGTAGGGGCTTTCATCTTCCTGCCAGACTCGCAGATCGATCTTGTTCACGACGGGGGCTTGTGCGATCTGCTCGCGGGCACGATCTTCTTCAAAGGCGGGAGCGACGTAGAAGGCGTCTCCCTTGGCGGGGAGCACCATGGCAAAGAGACGCTCGCCACCCTCCCAACGAATGCCGGTGAAGTAGTTGAGGGAGGTGCCCTGCGGAAGGAAGATGGCGGAGAGGTTGTTGGATTGCATCAGGAGGCGGGCTTTCTCCTGACGCTCGGTGCGCTCGATGACGGTGACCGGCGTGGCTTGCTGGCGGAGAGTGCGGAGAGCGGCAATGGCTGGCGGCAGAGACTTATCGTCTCTCGGCGGCGTGGGCGAGCGCGGGCAAGGCGATGCCGGCAGTGGCGGCGAGCGAACCGGTCTGAAGGAAGTGACGGCGCGAAAGCATGAGGGCTCCTCGGAAAGAGGACATTATATAGAGGCGGTTCCAGTTCTCAGTTGTCAGTTCTCAGTTAGTGCGGTTCGTCAATGCACGCTTCCTTTGGGAGGCTGCATTAGAATGGAGCGTCGTTTACGAGGAGGAATGATGGGTAATTATGCGGTCACGACGGGGCGGATGGTGGCACACAACATGGTGACGACGCAGTTTGAACTGGACGGCTTTCGCGTGACGAGGACGCTGGGCGTCGTGCGAGGAATCGTGGTGCGTTCGCGGTCGATCTTCGGGACTATCGGCGCGGGATTGCAGACGCTGGTTGGCGGCAACATTACGCTCCTGACGAACCTGTGCGAAAAAACGCGAGCTGAGGCTTTTGACCTGATGCTGCAACATGCGGCCGAACTCGGTGGCAATGCCGTCGTCGGCGCGCGCTACGACGCGACCGAAGTGATGCAAGGCGTCACCGAGGTGCTGGCGTATGGGACGGCTGTGTTCGTGGAGAAGAGCTAGAGCTTCGGCTGTTGCCTCGTAGCTTCTGGCTTCCGGCCAATTTTTCGCCTAATCAGCGGCTCGGGACCAATAGTTGCTGCACTGCGCCGTCCTGAAGGCACGCGGGCGCTAAGTCCCTCGCGTTCGGCTGGGCCAGCCGCACTCGCACATGAAACACGCCTCGGGTGGGGCACGGCGCACGGCAACTAAGTTCTCGATTGGGGGACGATATGGATTCGAATGAAATGCACAGCGTCATGCAGGAGACGCAGGCGGGGGAACTGATCTTCCCGGAGGTGGTTCGGCGGTTGCTGGCGGTGGGGGTGGAGTCGTACTTTGTCGATTTCGCGTCGAGTAAGGAAACGTTTTATCTGAGCGACGGGCAAACGCACGTCGAGAGGATGAGCTTGCCGATCAGCCCGGTCGCGGAAGAGTTTTCGAACGAGGGAATTGTCGCGGCGATTCGCGGGGCGCAGGCGGACACGATTCGGTATCCCGAATTTGTGAAGCGGTCGACGGCGGCGGGGGTGATTGGGTACTGGGCATTCCTGACGGGCAACAAGGTGGTTTATTTCGGACGGAAGGGCGAGATGCACGTTGAGGAGTTTCCGCGGGCGAAGCAGTAAAACCAAACACGAGGTCCCTCCACTGCGCTTCGCTCCGGTCGGGATGACACTTCTTTTTGGCTCGTGACTGTTCACTTCTAAGGACGCCGCTATCGAGTTCCACTTATACACTCCTATTCGTAGCGCAGGCTTTCGATTGGGTCGAGATGCGCGGCTTGGATGGCGGGGACCATGCCGCTGACTATGCCTACCAGACTCAGGATGATTGTTGCCAGGAACAGGCTGCCGAGGTTGATGTGGAGATGAATGTCTCCGGCTTGAAGGTTGTCGCCGAAGGCGCTCATGAGGGGGAGAGCACCGACGGCCCAGGAGATGATGTACGCGATGCCGATTCCAGCCACGCCTCCTACGAAGGTAATGGCGAGAGCTTCCGCAAGAAACTGAAAGAGGATGTGAAGTTTGTGAGCGCCGAGGGCTTTCTCTATGCCGATTTCGCGGGTGCGCTGCTGGACGGAGACGAGCATGATGTTCATGAGGCCGATGCCTCCGATGCCGAGCGTGAGCGCTCCGATCAAGGCGAGAAGGATTTTGAGGGCGGTGGTGACGACGGCGAACTCGTCGAAGTCTTGTTTGAAGTCGGCGATGAAAACGGCGCGGCGGTCGTCGGGGCGGAAGTTGTGGTGTCCGGCTAGGACGGCACGAACGACGCGAGCGAGTTGCTGGTGGTTTTCGCCTTCGTAGTCCATGAAAAGGCCGGTGATGTACTTGGTGTCGTAGAGATCGCCCATGGTGCTGAAGGGAATGACGACGAAGCTGTTGTCGTTGTTGTCGCCGTCCTGAACTTTGCGCTGATAGACTCCCACGACTTCAAAGGTGATGCCGTTGATGCGAATGGGCTGCCCGAGCGGCGACTGGCCGGAGAAGAGGCGGCGCCGGGCTTCATCGCCGATGACGGCTACGCGAGCGCGCTGGAGTTGATCTTCGTCGCTTAGTCCTCGGCCGGTGGCAACGGAGAAACCGCGGATGCGTTCGTAGACGGGATAGACTCCGGTGAGGAAAAGATTGGTGAAGGTACGAGTGTCATGCTGGATAGTTACGCCATTGTTTTTGTCGAAGATGGGAGTAACACTTTTGACCATGGGCACTTCGTTGCGAATGTAGTCGACGTCGGCGAGTTGGAGGCGGACTTCACTGCCGGCCTTTGAGCCTCCGGCCTGGAGTGAGGTGCGGCCGGGAAAGGCTCCGATGACGTCGATGCCCCAGGAGCTGAAGATGACGCCGATGGCGCGCTCAAAGCCGGATCCGAAGGCTAGGAGGATGACGACGGTGGCGATGCCCCAGGCCATGCCGAGCATGGTGAGCGCGGTGCGGCGGCGGTTGTACTGCATGGCGCCGAAAGCTTCGTTCAGCAGGTCGCGGGTCATAGGTGCTCCTTATTTAGTTAGTGCCCGCGGGTTAGTGCGCGCGAGCTAGCGTGTACGAATTACTCCTGACGCAAGGCTTCGACGGGCTCTAGCATCGCGGCTTTGCGAGCCGGGTAGAGTCCGGCGGTGACGCCCGCGAGGGCTAATGAGAGCACGGCTCCGACGGCGGAAACCGGAACGATGCGCGGAGTATCGAAGCCCTGTGGAAGATTGATTCCCGAGAGCAAATGGACGATGAGCATAGCGCCGCCGACTCCGAGAGCGCCGCTGAGCAGGGTGAGGAATGCGCCTTCCAGGAAAAACTGGAAGAGAATGTTGCGGTTGGTCGCGCCCAGGGCTTTGCGCAATCCGATCTCGCGGGTGCGCTCGGTGACGGCGACCAGCATGATGTTGATGATGCCGATTGCGCCCAGAGCGAGCGTGACGAGGCCCACACCACCGAGGAACCAATCCATGGCGGTGAAGATCTTGCCCATAGTTTTCTGGTTCTTGACCGTGTCCCACTCTTCCCAGATGTCTTTTCCTGTGGGATCGAAGCCGCCATGGTTTCGAGCCACGATACGGTGGAGTTCATCTTTGGCGAGTTCATTGTCGTCGAAGGTCAGCGGCTGGTAATTGATGAAGGAAATCGCGTTGCCTTCTTTCGAGTTGTCCCCTTTAAGCGGAAAGAGTTCGCGCATGGTATTGAAGGGAACGAAGATGCGGATGTTGGTGGAGTTCTGCTCTTCGTTGCCAATCATGGAGAGCATGCCGATGACTTCGAAGTGAACGCCGTTGAGGAGGATGGTGTTGCCGACGGCGGGGCGTCCCACGAAGAGGTTGCGCGTCATTTCGCGGCCCAGCACGCAGACGCGGCGGCGCTGATCGTTGTCTTCGTCGTTGAGCCAACGTCCGACTTGTAGGGGGATGGTGCGGACACGATTGAATACGGGAGGAACACCGGAAACCTGGCCGTTGGTGCTGGTGTAGTCGCTGACGGCGCGGATGTCGTCGCGGGCGATGAGCGGCGAAACGTTCACGGCGAATTTGGACTCGCGCTTGATGGCAACGTAGTCGTCATAGGTGAGGTTGAACCACTTCATGGAGGAGAAACTGCCAGGGACGGCGGGGGCGCGGCCGCCGAAGAAGAAGATGATATTTTTTCCGAAGGTTTCGAGTTGGCGGCGGTTGCCGTTGCGGAAGCCTTCGCCGACTCCGGCGAGAAGCAGGAGCGATCCCACACCCCAGGCGATACCAAACATGGTCAGGAAGGAACGCAACTTGTGCGCCCAGAGGGTGCGCAAGGTCTGTGCGACGATGTCGAGCAAGGGACGCATGCTACCCGATCCTGGATCCTGGGCGGAGCAGAGACTTCACCCGCGAGTGAGTGTCTCTCTTCCTATTCAGTGCTATTCGGTTCGACTGGCGGAGGGGGCAATGGTTAGCAGGCGTTGCGGGAACAGAGTGAGGCGTTGAGCGCGTCCCTGTCGGCAGAGGTGAATCTTAAACACACTCACAGATGTGAGGTGTCATGTCGGCTGCCCGACGGGTCGCGACATTAATGAGACGCGCATCCGCATGGCGTGTTTTGACCATCCCTCTCGTACTGGTCGTGAACTTTTGCCCAGTCCGGAAGAGCGTGGGTCGGTCCATATTCTTCGCGACCCTTGGGCAGCACATCGAAGAATCTGTAGATTGCCATGAATTGTTCGCTGCCGCGGCCGAAGGCGCCGTAGGTGCGGAATATCTCGCCTTTCGCATTTTTATAGAAGACGCTGTGTCCGGAAAGCGTGTAGGTCTCCGGCCCAATCTTCTTTTCGTGGAAGTTGTAGATGGTCTTTCCGGCCTTGACCTCGTCGGGGCGGAAGGAGACATGAAAGTCGTAATTGAAGTCGGACTGGTACGAAGACACCCAGCAGAATTTCCAACCCATGCGCTTGCGTACGGCTTCGATCTGGTCGATGGGCGCACGCGATACGGCGACGTAGGAGAGATCGTGATGCTCGAAGTGGGGCAGCAAGCCGTCCATGTGATCAGACTCCAGTGAGCAGCCTTCGCATTGCCATTCCTGATTGGGCTCCATCATGAAGTGTTTGATGAGCAGTTGGCTGTGTTGTTTGAAGAGGTCGGCGAACTTCAGATTGCCTTGCGGAGAGGTGAATGTGTAATTTTTCTCGATCTTGAACCAAGGCAGCGCGCGCACCTGGGCGGCCAGTTCATCGCCGGCGCGCATGTGTCGTTTTACTTTTTCCATCAGCGTCAACCGTTGCTTGAGCCATTCTTCTAGAGACACCACGGGATGCCGCTCGACAGCCTCTTCGTTCTTGCGCCGTTCTTCGGCAATAGCCGCGGCTACCTTGGGATCGTCTGTTTTTTTCATCGCCCATAGTCTCCTGACGATGAGGTAAGACGACTTTGGGAGTTCAGACGTTGTCCGGAATTCGAGCAGTTCGTTTCAAACCGGCAGCCGGTAACGTCCAAGAGGGAGTTCCTTCAGTGCGACAGAGAGTGCTCTCGTTCGACTGTTGAGCAAAAAAAGTGCGGAGGATAATCTCCGCACATGGGTTTTTCGATTTGAGGGCCCGCTTAGGCTGCTTTGTCTTTTGCTACATCGCGCAGCGAGCGGAAGCCGGAGCGAATCTCTTCGGAAAGAAGTTGAGGTTGCTCGAATGCGGCGAAGTGTCCACCTTTGGGGAGCTTGTTGAAGTAGATGAGTTTGGGATAGGCCTGCTCGGTCCAGCTTTGCGGAGCGGGATAGAGTTCGTCAGGGAAGACGCTGACGGCGACGGGGATGTTGACGCCTTTGGCATTGAAATATCCGAGTTTGCCCCAATTCTCCCAATAGAGACGAGCGCCGGAAATCCCAGTGTTCGTCAGCCATGCGATGGTGATGTTGTCGAGGACGTCGTCGCGGGTGAGGCCCTCGGATTTTCCCTCGAAGACGCGGGTGATCAGTTCGTAGCTGCGGGCGTCGTGATCGAGGAAATAAGCCGCCAAGCCGACGGGTGAGTCGGCAATTCCGTATAACGTCTGCGGCCGGAGACCCATCTGGAAGCCGTAGGCGATTCCTTTCTGATAGACGAACTGCAAGCGGTCGTAGGCGAGTCTTTCGTCGGCGGAGAGACCGGCGGGTGCGGGGGCTCCGGAAAAAGCGGCCTTATCAATGTCGTTGGGAAAAATGCCGGGCATGTTGGTGTGAATGCCGAGCAGTTCAGGAGCGGCATCGAGGCCCATCTGATCGACGACGAGTGCTCCCCAGTCGCCGCCTTGCGCCACGAATTGCGTGTAGCCGAGACGCTTCATCAAAACGACCCAAGCGCGGGCGATGTGGGCAACATCCCATCCGGTGGTGGTGGGCCGGCCGGAGTATCCGTAGCCGGGCATGGAGGGGATCACTACATCGAACGCGTCGGCTGCGCTGCCGCCGTGGGCGGTGGGATTGGTCAGCGGATCGATGATCTTCAGCTGTTCGATGATCGAGCCGGGCCATCCGTGGGTGACGATGAGGGGTAAAGCATTTTCGTGTTTGGAACGGACGTGGATGAAGTGAATGTCGAGTCCATCGATTTCGGTAATGAATTGCGGCAGGGCGTTTAGCTTTGCCTCGATTTTGCGCCAGTCGTAATCCGTTACCCAATAGCGTGCTAGAGCTTGGGTCGTCGCGAGCTGAACGCCCTGGGTTGCATCCGTAACTGTCTCTCGTTCGGGCCAGCGGGTGGCGTTGACGCGCGCGCGTAGGTCGGTGAGGTCGGCTTCTGGAACGTTCACATGAAACGAACGAATTGCATTCTTGTCAGCGGACTGCGGGTTGGTTTGTTGGACAGAGAGCGTTTGGGTCACGGCGTCCTCCTTGGGACTAGGTTTGTTTTGTGCGTTTCGAGGTAGATGCGACGAACAAATCAGACCAGAAGCGTGGAAGGTGAACAATTAGACGTTGGTATTGGCGATACTCTTGTATTGGTTGGGGGGAAGCCGATCCGTGCGGCCGGTGGCGCAACTCAACTCATCGCGAGGGATGGGTGCTGGGGTTCGAAGCGCGGAGGAGGTCGGCGAGGATCCAGAGAGCTCCCGCGATCTCGAAGGTTTCGGCGGTTTCGCTCCAATTGGTGTGGCTGTGGGGATTCGAGATACAGAGCGGGACCCATACGAGCAGGCCAAATCCCACAACCATGATTATCAGCAGGCGAGTGGCGAGAAGCGTCATCTGATTCGCGAGTAGAGCGAGAGCCCCGAGTGCGAAGAAAACGGTAGTGGCGACGGCCCAAAACATCTGACTCGGTGGAACCCACTTCGGAACAAATTGAGCGGTGGCATTGAGATAAAACGCCTGTTCAAGGGCGAACGAAATGGTGCAGATAGCCAAAAGAATTCGGCCGCTTCGATTCAGTGTTTCGCGTGAGGTGGAGGATAAGCGCGCAAAAATGAGTCCCGCGCCGACCACAAGAGAGAACTGCTCGAAGAAGTTGCCCCAGTTGTTGTAGATTCGCGGGGCAGCGATGAGTCCTGGCGCGGTAAGTAAGGTGAACACGAGAGAGGCCGCAAGCAGGATGGCTCCGCTGATTCTTGCGGTTCTAGCATACTGAACGATAGCGCCGCCGACGACGAGGGCAGCGGATGCAGCGTAGATCAGGTAGCGCTGGGGATGCGGGTCGCTGGAGTCGTGCCAGAGCAGGGCGATGACGCCGAAAGCCAGAGCCGCCGCTCCGAATATATGCTGGCCGAGGTTCGAGGCGGGTTTTGATGCGGTCATGTTGACGCCGTGCGCGGCTCGCGAATCCGCAATTCTACCTCATTTGTTGGCGAGCACCAGAGCTAGCCGTTTTCGACACGGTCTTTCATGTCGGCGAAGGCGGCTTCGATGAGGCTGCTTAGGGCTCGGGAGTGGATGGGCGCTTCGGGTCTTAGCTTCACGTGGCGCATGAATTTGCCGGTGCCTTGCAGCAGGCGTGCGGGATCCGGTAAGGCTGCTCCTTGAAAGAATCCGACGTTTACGTGCGAGGTGAATACGTTGACGTAGGCGAAGGGCACGTCTCCGAGACACGCGGTGGGACAGCCATCGTGCAGGAGTTCACGGACTTCGTCACCGCATTTTCGCATTTCCTCGAACCACTCGTGCGCGATGGCTCCCAATTCACCGGGATGCTGTTTCATCCAGCGGTCGATGGCGGGATCGTGCTCGACGGCACCGTTGAAGCGCAGCAGGTCTGTTCTCATCCGAAGTCGACTTTCTGGCTTTGGGGTCTGTGGCTATTTGGTATTCTTCATTCGTCTCAAGCAAAATCCGTACCGGATTATAAAAGGGTGCCGGGTTCTCTGCTAAGCACTTCTGCAAAATCTCCGGCACCCGCGTTGTTGCCCGTTGCGTGGTCATTGGCGTTTTATCGGTTGAGACGGCGAGCCTGAAAGAGCGCCGTCAGATGCAGCATCAGGAATGTAGGCACCAAGAACGCGGGGATCAGCACGAGAGGTAGCCGCGCCATGGGCGAGGTTGTAACGGGTCCGTAGAGATTTGGAGCGAGAAGCGGGACGACCGCTCCGATGGTCACGGCCACGGTGAGGTCCAAAATGCCGGAAAGGTTCCAGGCGACAAAGCTCTTGCTCGCCGCAAAATCTGGACGGCGCAGGAGCGTCGCGAGCACGATCGGAGCGGTGGCACCGATCGCCATATCACCCAACCCGGCGGGCCAAGCGAAGATCCCGGGCAAGATCCGGTAGGTGTACAAAGTCAGAAAGCCAAAGCCGGCCCATCTCCAGGCCTGTATGCCCACAATGAGGCGAAGGTCGGCGGATAAGATGAACTGCCGCAGTGGCGCGATGGTCCGATAGGCAAGCAAGAAGAGAGTGAGGGGAGCCAAAAGGCCGATCAGCAAAGCGAGCGGGGGCGCCCCTTGCGGCGCGACGAAAACGCCGCGCGCACCGAGGATGAGGATGAATACAAACCACGCCAGGAAGAAGGCTGCGACGTAAGGGCCAGTGGCGGATGGTATTGAAGTTTTGGAGTGATTAATGCGCGGGAGAATGTTTTCCATAACGTAGCTCCTTTCGACTCACTTGCATTTTGCAAGTTACAGGAGAATGTAGCATACTAACTTGCAGTATGCAAGTGACTCGTCCGAAGAAGGAAGCCCCTATGATGCAGCGGAAAACGAAAGCGCCCGAATTTGGGCGTTCGCCTTGCGCCATCGCATGCACACTCGACCTGGTTGGCGACAAGTGGTCGTTGCTCGTGGTGCGGGACTTGCTGCGGGGTGATGTCACCTATGGGGAACTGCAGAAGTCGCCGGAAGGCATTCCAACCAACATTTTGGCAGACCGCCTCAAGAGATTGGAAGAGGCGGGAGTCATTGCCAAATCTGCGTATCAAGCGCATCCTGTGCGCTACATTTATAGACTCACGGAAAAGGGCAGAGGCCTGAGTGAAGTTCTGGGCGCCGTGGTGCGATGGGGGCAGAAGCATATTCCGGGTACCGTGGCTCTGCTGCGTCCAGGGGGGCAGGACGAGCCAGGCCAAAAGCTGGCTGGGAAACGCGAGCGAAATTCGTAGGCGCGGTCGCTGTTACGGTGCGACGGTGTTTCAGGTGAGGTGCGATTGCTTTCCTGAGTATTGTTCGTCTCAAAATTTGTCGAACTTCTTCGACTCTGTCGAATTCGAGGCATCCCATCCGTCATTGAGGTAAGAGCAGTCTTACAATGGCTGCCAAAAAAACGGCTCGTAAGGAGAAGATCGAATGCAATTTGCCCTGTTAGTTTACGAATCACCGGAGGCTTTTGCGGCGCGGAAGAGCGATGGCACGGACGCTTATACCGGGGCGTGGCGGGCTTACCACAAGGCGCTGGTGGAATCGGGCGCGTATGTCGGAGGCGATCCGCTGGAGGTGCCGGAGACGGGAACGATTGTGCGAATTAAAGAAGGAAAGCGGCGCGTGCAGGATGGCCCGTTCGCGGACACAAAGGAGCAGCTGGGAGGATTCATCATCATGGAGCTTCCGTCGCTGGACGCGGCGCTGGATTGGGCGGCGCGCTGTCCGACGGCTGCGTCGGGATGTGTCGAGGTGCGTCCGTTGGCGCCGGCGGCGAAACACCGGATCACGTAACGAGCGAGAGCAGATGAACGGAAGCGAGGAGACACATCGGGCGATCGAGCGGGTGGCACGCGAGTCGTACGGTCGCCTAGTGGCGTATCTTTCATCGCACACGCGAGACGTGGCGAGCGCGGAAGATGCGCTTAGCAATGCGTTGGTCGCGGCTTTGAAGACGTGGCCCAGGGACGGATTGCCGCAGAATCCGGAGGCGTGGTTGATGACGGCGGCTCGGCGCTCGTTTATCGATCTCGTGCGTCACAGGCAAGTGGTGGAAGCGAGCGAGCCTACTCTGGTGCTACTGAGCGAGGAGCGAAACGAGGCGACTTTGGCGGTCGAGTTTCCAGATGACCGGTTGAAACTGTTGTTTGTGTGCGCGCATCCGGCGATCGATCCGGCGATGCACACGCCGCTGATGCTGCAGACGGTGCTGGGGCTCGATGCGGCGCGGATCGCAGGGGCGTTTCTTGTTTCGCCGAAGACGATGGGGCAACGACTGGTGAGGGCGAAGACGAAGATTCGGGATGGCGGGATTCAGTTTGAGGTTCCGCGGGATCGCGAATTGCCGGCGCGGCTGGATGCGGTGCTGGAAGCGATTTACGCAGCATTCGGCATTGGCTGGGACGATATGGCGGGCGTCGACCAGCCGGGGCGCGATCTGGCGGAAGAAGCAATCTGGCTGGCGAGAGTTCTGCTGCAGTTGATGCCGCGGGAGGCGGAGGTTCGCGGGCTGTTGGCTTTGATGCTGCATTGCGAGGCGCGACGGGCGGCGCGAAGAGGGAACGATGGGAAATTTGTGCCGCTTTCCGAGCAGGACACGGAGCAGTGGTCAGTTGCGTTGATTGGGGAGGCGGAAGGGCATCTGGGTAAGGCGTTTGAGCGCGGTCGCGCGGGGCGGTTTCAACTGGAGGCGGCGATTCAATCGGTGCATGCGGAGCGGGCGCGAAGCGGCGCGACTGACTGGAGTGCCATCGCGACGTTCTATGAACAGCTAATCCTGATCTCGCCGACGCTCGGGACGCGAACTGGATACGCGGCGGCGATGGCGGAGGCGAATGGTGCGACTGCAGGGTTGGCAGCGCTCGATGCGATTGCGGGGGAGGATGTTTCGGGTTATCAACCGTACTGGGCGGTGCGGGCTCACCTGCTGCAACGGCTGAGAAAAGGAACGGAAGCCTTAGACGCTTATGACCGGGCGATTGCGCTGGCGGAGGATCCGGCGGTCAGGGAATTTTTACTGCAAAGACGGGGCTGATTTTTTCCACCGGCCCTGTCGAAATCGGCTCACGTGATCCGTCACCACAGTGAAGGAGAAAAACGATGAGCGACCAAAACTTCACAATTAGTTTTTTAGTAGACCAAACTCCGGAAGAAGCCTTTGCTGCCATCAACAATGTTCGAGGGTGGTGGTCGGGGAAGCCGGGAATCCATGGACGTACGGACAAACTCGGTGCTGAGTTTACGTATCGCTACGAACCGCACCACTACACCCGGCAAAAGATAACGGAACTCATTCCTGGGAAGAAGGTGGTTTGGCTCGTTCTGGAAAGCCGGATTAATTTTGTTCGGGATAAGAGCGAGTGGAATGGGACGAGAGTTGTTTTTGAAATCGGGAAAAGAAGCGGGAAAACCGAGGTTCGGTTTACGCATTTGGGATTGGTGCCCGACAGCGAATGCTATGGCGCCTGCTCGAACGCATGGGGCTCTTACATAAATGGTAGTTTGCGGAGCCTGATTGCTGCCGGTGGTGCAAGCTCAAGAAAAAAGAAAAATGGAAGTGTCGAACTTGGCTCTGCTAAAGCGTCAACACTATAGAGGCGGCTTCGCAGGCCCGGTGGCCGCGAGAGAGGTGAACAATGTGTCCATTTTGTTTTGCAATGATGGGACTCTACGTTGCCGGAGCGGTGTCTACCGGCGGGCTGGCGGCGTTGGTTGTGAAAGTCTCTCGCAAGAACAGAGCAGGAGAAATCCTGCCAAACTCAGAGGAAAGGAAGAATCAAAATGTCGAAGACAATTAGCGAACGTACGGTCGACAATCCGAAGGTAGTGTCGCGAGAGGAGTGGCTGGCGGCTCGGAAGAAACTACTGGCCCGAGAGAAGCAACACACGCATGAGCGCGATGCAATTGCTGCGGAACGGCGGCAGTTGCCGTGGATGAAGGTCGAAAAGAATTATGTTTTCGATTCGCCGAGCGGGAAGAGAAATCTTGCCGACTTGTTCGAGGGCAAGAGCCAGCTGATCATTTACCACTTCATGTTTGGTCCGGATTGGAAAGAGGGATGCCCGAGCTGCTCATTCGGGATGGATCATACGGATGGAGCGTTGGTGCATTTGGCGCAACGCGATGTGTCTTTTGCGGCGGTGTCACGCGCCCCGTTGGCAAAGATCGAGGAGTTCAAGAAGCGGATGAGCTGGCGATTCGCGTGGGTCTCGTCGTTTGGGACGGATTTCAACTACGACTTTCGCGCGTCGTTCACCCCGGAAGAACTGGCCAAAGGCAAAGTGCAGTACAACTTCGACTTGGTGGAATTCCCCAGTGCGGAGGCGCCGGGAATCAGTGTGTTTTATAAGGATAAGTCGGGCGCGATCTTCCAGACGTATGCTGCTTATGCGCGCGGAACGGAAAATATGGTGAACACGTATAACTATCTCGACCTTGTTCCGAAAGGGCGGGATGAGGATCGGCTTCCGTTCACGATGGCGTGGGTTCGGCATCACGATCGGTATGAGAATGGATATTTGGCGGATGCGGATAAGCCGTACTGGCCGAAGGAAGCGTCGTAAGAGCAAGCATTTGGGAGACCCAGGTTCGTGCCCTGAAGAACGGGCACGAACCCTTCGACAAGCTCAGGGCAGGCTCTGGGCACCGAGGTTTTACTTTCGGGTGAAGCGAGAGTTGCGAGTGCCTGGAGCTTGACTGGCGATGCACGTAGGGGCGGGCAGGAATGCCCGCCACCATACGAGCCTTACAACAGGGCGTAGAGATATTCTACGAAGGACCGCACGGCTCCGTCGATTCCTACAACTTTTGGATTGGTGGAATCGATCAGGTAGTACTCGTTGGGAGCATGCGCGCCGGTTCCGTTACCGAGTCCAAAATGTCCAGCGGGAAGATTGAGCGGTTCGGAGGTAAAGATGTAGCCGGGCCATGAGCCGGCGGATCGGGGCCAGAGAACGGGATCGAGACCAAGCTTGCGGTACGTGGCAAGTTGCGCCTGAATAAGTTTGGAATCGGGCGAGGTCTGGGTGGGGTCGTAGCCTCCACTCATGTTGACCTCGATATCGCCAAAGCCGTGTTTGGCAAGATGGTCTTTTAGAAGCGCGAGTGTTCCGGCCGCGGTCATGTCGGGCACAAGGCGCATGTCGATCTTCGCGACGGCGCGATGGGGAAGAACGGTCTTGCCGCCGGGGCCTGTGTATCCAGCGACTAGACCTTCGATGTTAATGGTGGGCTTGGACTCGAGGAGCATGAGCGAGTCGAGCCAGTTCTTATCGTGCACCCAATGCTCGACTCCAAGCTGCTTCTTGGCGGTAGCTTCACTGCGGCGACCGGCGACCTCTTGAATCATTTTTACTTGTGCGGGAGTGAGAGGCTTGGCCTGATCGAAGAATCCTGCAACAGCTGGTGTGTGTCCGTCGGACTCGACGAGTGTGTTGAGAGCTTGCACAAGGTGCCAAGTGGGACTGTCGACCTGCGCTTCAAGGCTGGAGTGAACGTCATGCTTGGGGCCGCGTCCCCAGCGTTCTCCGCTGGAAACGAGTTCGAGCTCGACGACACCTTTGGCGCCGAGGGAAATCTGGACGCCTCCGTCTTCGTCCTGACCCGCTTCTGGGATAAAGACACCCATACATTTTTTTAAGGCAGCGGTGACTTTGGGTTGATGGACAACCTCGGGAAAGTGGGTGGAACCAATTTCTTCTTCGCCTTCACAAACGAGGACGAGATTGACGGGGAGCTTTTTCCCCGCGGCCTTGAAAGCGTGAAGAGCGCCGAGGAAGGCGGTTTCAGGGCCTTTCTGGTTGACAGCACCGCGTCCGACACAGATTTTGCCCAAACCTTCTTTGTCGACGATGCGGCCTTCGAGGGGAGGCGAAGACCATTCGGAGGGCTCAAACTGTTTCACGTCGTACATGAAATAGATGCCGACGGTGGTGGCTGCTCCGGCGTCGAGTAGGCCGAAGACTCCGGGCTTGCCGGAGGTGGGGATGATTTCGACGTTGGAGAATCCGGCGTCGCGAGCGAGTTGCGCCATGTATTCAGGGCCCTGCGGATAGTTGCGATTCTCGGCGGCGATGGAGGGCAAGGCGATCCAGTCGCGTAGGCGCTTCACGTTCTCGTCATGCAGCTTGGGGATCTGGCTGAGCACCGACTGGAGGTCGGGGTTGTCGGCAGCGAAGGCAGGGAGGGGCAGGGCGGCGAAAGCCGCTCCGGCAAGTGCGCATTGAATGAAATCGCGACGATTGAACGCGTGGTGACTTGAGTCAGTCAAAGTAGCCTCCGTTGTTCGAACAACGATGACGATGCGCGGCGGGACTTAGAGGTGATCCAGAAAGAGAACACCTGATTTATATCGAGGGGTATCATACCAGTTGGCTGCGAAGGAGATTCAAGACCGGGCTACGCAGGGTGTCGCGAGTCCGGAGAACGAAGGCTTCGTGACGATTCTGGAGCGATTAGAGCAATGGAAGGTGCAGGGCAAAATATCGCCCGAGCAGCAGGCGCATCTGGCGAGTTTCTCGCGGGGAGAGCCCTTCTCGCTTTTTCTCGAGCTGAACGTTCTGCTCTATGCGGGGGTGCTGGCGTTCGTTGCCGGACTGGGCTGGACGGTGAGCACGTGGTCGAAGCAACTTGGGGATGTGGTCGTGCTGGCTGTGTTGACGGCTATCCTGGCGGCGAGTTTCTGGTACTGCTTTGCGCGTGGGCCCGCATGGTCGGTGGCGGAGACGGCTGCGTCGAGTCCTATTTTTGATTACGTGCTTTATCTTGGCAGCCTGGTCTGGTCGGTGGAACTGGGTTACATCGAGAACCGTTTTCACCTGCTTTCGGGTAAATGGGATCTTTATCTGCTGGTGAGCGCCGTCCTTTTTTTCTTTCTGGCTTATCGTTTCGATAATCGGCTGGTGCTGTCGCTGGGGTTGTCGGGGCTAGCGGGATGGTTCGGGCTCACGATCTCGCATTGGTCGGCACATCCGGATGATGAGTATCGCGAGTATGCGCTGCTCTATTGCTTGCTGGTGGGCGTGGGTGGAGCGCTTCTGAAGCGGGGCGGCGTAAAGGCGCATTTCTTCGGCACTTACCTGAACATCGTGGCGAATGTTCTGTTTTGGGCGGTGCTTTCGGGAGTGTTCCAGCGGCAGGAGTATGGTGTGTGGTTTCTGGGTCTGCTGGTCGCGTGTGGCGCGTCGCTCGCGTGGGGGCTGGTGCGACGGGAGTTTGTGTTCGTTGCTTACGCGGCGGTTTATGGCTACGTGGGGGTGAGTTCGCTGATCATTCGTGACATGCACGATGCAACCGCGATACTGAGCTATTTCGTGGTGAGCGGCGTGGCGATGCTGGTGGCGCTGATCCGGATCGGACGGCGTTTTGGGAGATCCGCATGAGAATTTACAGTGCGGCGAGCGAAGAGACGCTGCGGGCGCGGAAATTTTTGAAGGAATGGGTCGGGGAGGGGTTCGTCAGCAAGGAGCAGTACGAGGTTCTGTCGAAAGAGTCCCTTTCTGAGCTGCGCACCACGAATATTTTTCTGCGGCTGGTTTTGTTTTTCTTCACGGTGATCATCGTGGCTGCGGGCGTCGGTCTGTTCTTCTCGGTTTTCGGGCCATCGGGGCAACCGGCTGGGGTTATCTTTCTGATGTTTGCAGCGCTCTGCTACGGCGGTGCCGAGTTTGCTGTTTTTCAAGCGGGACTCTATCGCTACGGTATCGAAGAGGCGCTTGCGGTTTGCTCGGTGGGTTTTCTGTGCGGGGGAATCCAAGGCGCTTTTTTTGACGGAAGTCCTTATTCGACGGCTCAATTCGTGGTTCCTGCAGTCGGTGCCATCTTTTCGCTGTGGATATGGCGGCGCTTTGGGTTCTCCTATGCATTTCTGGCGGCGATGATCTTTGCTGTTTTTGTGCCGGGGTACTGGACTTCGTCGCACGAAGCGCAGCGCCTGCTGATCGCTGGATTTTATGCCATCGCGCTGGGGGTCGTGGTTGCGGTACGGTCGCGCCACCGCTTTGATTATCTGGATGAGGCTTATTCACTGGCCGAAGCGTTGCTCTGGCTCGGCATTTATTTGGCTTTCAATCTCAAGATTTTGTCGTTGGATCTGCCCGCGCGTTGGTCGATTGGCGCTTGGGACGACTCCGCATTATTCGCCAGGCCGTTCTATTGGATAACGTGGGTGCTGATCTGGTGCCTGCCGCCGATCGTCCTGGTGCGAGGCATTCGGCAGAAAGACCGCTTCGTCATTGCGGTAGGCGCAATCATGGCCGTCCTGACTCTGGTTTGCAATAAACCTTATCTCGGCTGGGTGCGGCATACGTGGGATCCGATGATTCTGGGAGTGCTGTTGACCGGTGTTGCGGTTTTCCTGCGACGGTTGCTGGCTGGTGGTCCGAACGGCTTTACCGCTGCGCGGGTATCGGGAAGAGACAAACAATGGCTGAACGTCGGGTCGATCGCGCTCGGGCGGATATCGCCGCAGGCCATCACGCCGAGCGCGCAACCGAGCAGTCCGGATTTTCGGTTTGGCGGGGGACAAACGGGAGGCGGCGGTGCTGGTGGGGAGTTTTGAGGGATCGCGGTGCGTGGTCATCGGCTGTTTTGAGAAGGCTGGCGTGGCGAGAAATCAACTCACTTCGTTTCCAAGGTGAGGGCGTAGACGTCGCTTGTTCCCAGATTGCGGAGGAACAAAGGGGCGTCGGTCGGGTCGATGCCCATCCACATGCCTGAGTTGCCGGTGTAGTTCAGGTCTTTGATGTCGGCGATTTGATCAACCTTGTCATCTGCGAGGTGGATTCGGAAGACGGCGGGGTGCTCCTGAAAATTCATGAAATAGATGGAGCGACCATCCTGGGACCATTCCTGGTAGGCGACGACTCCTTTGTAGTGTGTCGACCAGTGTTGGGTGGCGATGTCGAAGATATTCAAGGTGGTTGAATTCATGCGCACGGCGGCAATGGAGCGTCCGTCAGGGGACCAGCGGGGCGAAAACAGGCCGACTGATCCGGGGATGGTAGAAACCTGGTTGGTATTCAGGTCGAGAATGTTGATAACGCTATTTGGATCCGCGCCTCCACCGGGGCTGCTAGAAAAGGCGACCTTGGTCCCGTCGGGAGACCAGTTCGGATCCGATTCGTAGCCATTGTTTTCGGGGAGAAGACGTCGCGGACTGCCTCCGGCAGATGGGACGAGGTAGGCCTTATTGGGGCCGACGGTTGGGGAGTCAAAGAACAAAATTTGCGTGCCGTCTGGCGACCACCTGGGCAAGACTGGCTGCATGGGAGCGTGGCTCAGTTGTATGCGGTTGGTGCCGTCGAGATTGGCTCGCCACAAGGTTCCGTCGGGATAGGTTGTGAATACGACTAACTTGCCGTCTTTCGAGAAGGCGACATTGTCGGCGGAAAGACCGGTGAGGAAGGGCTGAAATTGTCTGGTCTGTGAGTCGAAGCGGACCAGTTCGCCGCGGAGCGTTGAGCCGGTTACGAAAATCCGCTTGCCGTCTTTGCTGGCGATTGGATTTCCCCAATGGATTGGGCTTGAGGTTAGTTGAATCGGCTTTGGCGGGGAACGATGAAAGAATCCGCGACTCTCGTCGCGCGCCCATATCTGTTCATTGGAGTTGAAGAAGAAAAGGTTTCCGTCGGGAGTCCAATGTCCGCAACAGGTGTAACCCTTCCAGCCGGGAAAAAGGGGGTGGAGATTGGAGCCGCTCGAGGAAATTTCCCAAAGGCCGTCGTCTTTTGTGAAGCGGATGGTGGCGCCATCGGGTGACCAACTGAGAAGGTAGGCCACACCGCCGACCGATGCCAGTTTATGAGCGCCGGTTCCGTCGCTTCGAATCGCGAAGATATCTCCGTCGGCGGTCGAGTAGGCAACGAAACTTCCATCTGGCGACCAGGAAGCGTCATTCCCTACGGCGAGGTATTGTAGCGAGCTGCCGAGGATACTTGCGGTCCATAGAGGATGGGAGATCTTCGTCGCTCCGGTGAGGGAGGCGACGAGAAGTTTCGAGCCATCGGGGGAAACGTCCATCAGGACGGGGTCGGAAACGCCGATGGGGACTGGCGCGATGTCGCCGCCCGAGATAGCAACTTGCCCGATGCCGAACCCCAGATACGTGTAAAGACGAGTGCCATCGGTCCCGCGAAGGGCGCGGGCTTGGCCGTTGTGAGTAATCTGGGCGTAGTCGGAAATGTGCAGGGAGGCGAATGCATCGCGGCTTGCGGTCAGCAGGTAAGTGACGAGCGCGACCGCAAGAACGGCGAGGAGAGCTGCAGTCCAGAGGATAGTTTTTCGCGACGAAGGGCGAAGTGGCGATACGACTGGTTGGGACGACGATGGGGACGATTCCGAGAGAGCTTCTAGGGCGAAGGCCAGGTCGGAAGCAGATTGAAAACGCTGTTCGGGGTTTTTTTCGAGGCAGCGATGAACCACGCGCTGCAACCCTTGCGGAGTGTTCTGCGCCAGCTGAGAAATGCTCGGCGGATATTCATTCAGGATGGCCGCCATGGTATCGGCGGAAGTCGATCGCTGGAAAGCGCGGGTGCCAGCCAACATCTCGTAGAGAATCGCTCCGAAAGCAAAGATGTCGGCGCGATGGTCGACCGGCTGCCCTCGTACCTGTTCGGGAGCCATGTAGCCAGCGGTGCCCAACACGACGCCGGGCTCGGTTGCGGATGCGACAGTGGGACTGGTCGGGTCGATCTCGTCTTGCGTCTGTGTCAGTTTGGCGAGACCGAAATCCAAAATCTTGACGCGGCCGTCCTGAGTGACGAAGAGGTTCTCGGGTTTCAGGTCGCGGTGAACGATGCCTTTTTCATGGGCGGCCGCGATGCCATGGGCGATCTGAACTCCGTAGTCGATGGCCTTGCGCACGGGTAGCGGGCCGCGCTGGAGTTGGTGGCGGAGCGTCTCGCCGACGAGAAGTTCGGAGACGAGATAGGGTGCTCCGTCGAAAACGCCGAAAAAATAAATCGCCAGAATGTTGGGATGGTTGAGGGACGCGGCGGCCTGCGCCTCCTGCTCGAAACGCCGCAGCCGATCCGGGTTTCGCGAGACATAGGAGGGCAAAATCTTGATTGCCACTTCTCGTTTTAATACGGGGTCGCGAGCGCGATAGACCTCGCCCATGCCGCCGGTGCCGAGCAGGCTGAGAACTTCATAGCCATCCAGTTTCGTGCCTGGGCTTAAGTGCATCGGTGACGGGGATTATAACGCGGTGGCGATGGTACGCGTACGGGTCTCGACTCAGAGACTTACTTCAGCAACTCGTCGACGATGGCTTCGACGTGAATGATGGTGGTATCGAGGAAGTCGATGCCGGGATTGGGCGCGTCGCGTAGGAGCAAGGGGAGTTCGGTGCCGGCGAGGACTACGGCCTCGATGCCGTCTTCGTTCTTCATCCGCTGGGCAATGTTCAGGATTTCCGTTCTGGTTTCGGGCAAGAATCGATTCTTCAACAGTTCTCCGATGTACATGGCGTGAATGAACGCCTGCTCCGATTCGTTGGGACGAACCAGGGCAATGCCGGCACGCTGGAATTCCTCAGGGTAGAAGTTTGCTCGCATGGTAAATCCGGTGCCGAAGAGTCCAACTCTTGTCAGGCCGAGGTTTTTGGCATGGTCGCAGGTTACGCGCACGATGCTGAGGAGTGGGATCGCGGAACGGCGCTGGATTTCGTCGAAGACGAGATGTGGAGTGTTGGCTGCGATGAAAGCGAAGGTGGCACCGGCGCGGGTCAACGCCTCTACTCCGGTGGTGAGATAGTCGGCGAAGTCTGCGAGCTTTCCGGCGTCCAGCAGCGCGATGCCTTTATCAACATCGAGGCTGTTGATGATGATGTGCGGATAGCCGGCATCCGGCTTGCGGGCGCGAAAGCGCGCAATGATGGAGCGATAGTAGTCGACGGTGGATTCGGGGCCGAGCCCGCCGATCATTCCGCCGATCATTCCTGCGATTTTCATGTTATCGACAAGAGATGCGCGGCGGGCGCAGTGGGATTCGACTAAACGTCGTTATCTCGCGGTAGGGCGCGAAACTATTTTTTGCTCGGGTCGTCCGCGGGACTGACGTAGTTAAATTGCAACGGGGCCTGGCCGTGGACTTGCACGATTACCTCCCCGGAGGCCATGGCGTAGTGGTGCATATCAGGATCGAGAAACGCGAAACTGCCCGCCGGGAAAGTGCCTAGCTTTGATTTGTCGAAGACATCTCCCATGCCAACCTTAAAGGTGCCAGAAATGACGGTGACGTTCTCGCGGTAGGGATGCCAGTGGGGCGCGATTTTGTATCCATCCGGCATCTTCAAACGGATGGTGTAATCGCCGGTCGAACCGGCGGGGTTGCCCTCGATCACGGCGAGTTGCGCACCGGGGGCGACGAACGGGGGTGGCGGTCCCCAGGGAATAGTCGCGGGGGTGAAAGCATTTTTTGTGCCTGAAGCGGAATGTGCGGCGGTGGTCGCCAGTTGGCCTGCGAGGCATAGTGTTCCGACGATTGCCAGGCTGGTGAAGAGATTTCGTTTCATGAAGTTCGTCCCCTTTGTGATTTGCGACCGTGGATCAACGTGCGATTCTGCCGGTCGTTATCGTGCAGGTTCTTCGACAATTTTCATACGTCGCCACAAGCTCTAGATTTTTATCAGATAAGGCTCGAAACGGTCCAGAATCACACCAATTTTTCTAGCGCAATTTCATTTTTGCGCATTTGCCGGGAAGCAGTTTTTCAACAGCCACAGGGGAGTGCACTCACAACCCCGTCAATGAGCTTTCGCCGCCAGGTTCCAAGCCTTGCCATCGAAATGCGAGGGCAGCGCCAGCCCGAAAAGCTTCAAGATCGTGGGAGCGATGTCCACGATTGCCGGCCGGTCCTCGATGAACTTGTGGCTTGAAAATAGCACTCCCGGTACGAGCCTCGGATCGATACAGTGATCGCCGCTCCACGCCTTGAGGTTGTCCTCGAAAATGTCGCTCGTTACCTTGCCCATCACCGAATCCCACGACGCACGATAACCCGCACCGTACCCGACGAGCAGATCGGGAGCATTTTCGGAATACGGCCCGCGATAGAATTCGTCCGTAACGAAACACGCCCGTGACGCCGACCTTCCCCGACGACGGATCGACTAACTGATCGAGCTTCTCACGCAGTTCATCTTTCAGCGCATCGATTTCCGACAGGTCGACCGTTCCCTGCTTCTCGCGGCCTTTGATGTTCAGATAAAGTCCGTTGAGGCCCATGGTGTAGGCGCGCGTGCGCGACCAATCGACGTCCTCGAACCAATCTCCGCTCTCGGTCTTGCCCTCTTTCAGCGTGAGATATCCGTTCTGATGCAGCCACGCATTCAGATTCATGCAGCGATTGAACGACTTGAATCCGTGATCGGAGATCACCATCAGCAGCGTGTCATCGTCGATCTTCTCCATCACGCGCCCAATGAGGCGATCCATGCGCTGATACAGATCCTGAATCACCTGCGGATGCTCGCTGTGTGGCACATCGCGCGCCGCCGGATGATCTTCGTCCAGATAAC
This sequence comes from uncultured Acidobacteriaceae bacterium, assembly GCA_963846085.1. GTDB lineage: Bacteria > Acidobacteriota > Terriglobia > Terriglobales > Acidobacteriaceae > Acidiflorens. Next base: position 630,410 of record CAWJUN010000004.1, read on the forward strand.
GCCAGAACATGTGCTGGATGCGGTCGGTGGTATCGAAGACGCAGGTGCACAGTCCCTGCTTCGTTTTATCCAGCGCGTCAAACAACATGCGCTCGCGGTCTTCATGATTACCGTAAGCCTGCGCGAGAAACGCATCGTCGTCGAGCACATGCTCGTTCAGAGCCCAGGTATCTTCCGCCAAGCCGAGCGTCGCGTACGGTCCAAAAAGTTTTGCCAGATAAATGGAATAGGTAACCGGGTGCGAGATCGGCAGATCTGGATGTCCAGGATCTATATTGACCGGCGTAACGTAAACTTCAATCTCCGGCGAAACTTCTTTGAGATAGAAACGGCAGATACCATGCGCCGTCATCCCCATCCCAGCCTTGAATTCCGCCGTGATCCACTCGGAGTATTCGCCTACTTTCAAAGTGAACTTTTCCGAGCCAACAACAAAGCGCGCCGACTTCGAGCCCGCATCCGGCTTGATTTCATAAGCCATCCGGACTTCGCCAGCGCCCTCGATCAGCGGGTTCTCCGGCCCCGGCACAAACGAATGGCAGACACCATTCTTGCGTTCAATCGGCACACGCACGCCGCCTTCGCGAAACTTGTCGTTCGACATGCGAGTCGTGCACAAGCAGAAAGTGCCCTGGCTGCCCTTTAGATCCGGAACGCACATCCCCGAAAGCATGACGCCCTGAAACTTCTCCGGAGGAAAAGTCACGGGAACGCGGATCACCGAACTGAAAATCCCCGCGTCGCCCAGCCAGTGCCAGAAAGGCGTCCCTTTGCGCATGGCCTTGATTTGCGTCTTGCCGAACGGAATCGAATACTTGCCGATCTTGATATGCCGCTTCGGACCCTTGATCTCAGCGGACGAAAGATACGGCAGATAGCTATTCCGATCACAAGCCAAAAAATCGTAAATATTGTGCTTGCCGGGATTCACTCCGGTCATGAATGTCGACCATGCCACCGGAGAAATCGCCGGGAAAGTCGTGCGCAATTTGGCGAAGGTTCCACGATCGCGCAATTTCGCCAGATTCGGCAACCGGCCTTCTTTCATAAACCGGTCGGCGAGTTCCGGATCCATCCCGTCAAAACCTAAAATCACCGCCCGCTCAAACGTGGCTTTTCCATAAGCGTTACGCCGCCTCAGAAAACGAAACAGTTGCCGGAACGGCCACGTCATCAGCGCGTAAAACGAATACAGGAACGCAACAAAGATGGCCCAAAACGAAGACAGTACCGCAAATCCCGCGCCCGGACCAGCGTACGCGTGGGCAAGAGCAGGCATGAACACCATCGCAACCAGCAACACTCGTGTGGCGCGGGCATTCTTGCCCGCGAAAAGCGTGCGCTCAAGACGCTGTGAAACGAGAGCGACAAACTCCCGCGACTTGTTCGCCGATGCACGCAGGCGGCCGGGGGTACCCGCACCACATAAATTCTTCATATTTTGATCCCCAGCAATTCCTTGAAAATAAATCCCGCGACCATCGACAGGATGAAGAACAGCCAGATCCAGTTCATCCCGTAGCCCGCGACATCGATGTCGCGATCTGGATAGTTGATCGAAATCGACTCGATGGGACTCGTCTGCGGCAACGCCGGTTCCGCCGACGAGAAGAGACGGTTCCAGAATTGTCCTCGTAAACGGATCGTCGAAATTCGCGGCAGATTGTTTCCAATACAAACCGTCTTCGCAACACTTTCGCCGCCATCCGTGATTTTCAACTCGTACTTACCTTCCTGCGAACCACTCAACCGCCAGACAACATCGTTGTCCGCTGCAATGTGGACGGGAGGCGCCGTCATGGTGACCTCGGCCGGAAGATCGAGCATGACCGTATCCAGCGCATCCGCATCGGCCGGTTGCCCCGCCGCTTGCACGCCCGAGCCTTGACCCGAGAGATGAACCGTCAGCAAGAAAGGAGTATTCGGCGGCAGCGGCGTCTGCCCGAGATAGCGATCGATTTGAACCATGAGCAGCGTGATCGGAATAATGACATAGAGCAACGGCATGAACGCCAGTTTCAGATAGCGTCCAGTCCCGCGCAAAATCTTCCCGTACGATCCCATCACGACTGGAATCTGATCACGATACAGCCGCACCGCAAGCAGATGCGCCTTCAACTGATCCTTGGCAATGCCGATCGCCTTCTGATCGGAGGTGTAGCCGAACAACACGACCATCACTAGATCCAATGACCAGCGACACGACAATCACAATCGCCAGCGGACTCGTCATCGCCGACGAAACAGACATGGCCAGCGCCATCGCATGGCCGCCGGCTATCGAACTGGAGAAAGCGCCCAAGTTACTCGATGTACCCCAGTCCGCGCAGACGCTTCTGTATCTCTTCTTTCGAAGTGCTGCTCTCGTCGGGAAGGATCTTCTTGGTTTCTTTTTCCAGCATGTGGATCACGAACTCGTCGACCGATTCGTAGCCCGCCGCGTCCGAACACTGCTTCACCCGGTCATACAACTCGCCTTCAATCTTCACTTTGGTTGAACCAAACATAGTCACGTCTCCCTAAAAGCTCATCAACCGCACCCGCCGAAAATTTGTGAACGCGAACGACCAGCGACGAACGACCAACGACTGCTAATGCCCAAACACCGACCGCCCCTTCATCTCCTGCGTCTTCGCAATCCCAAATTCCGCCAGAATCGTGGGCGCAATATCCGTCAACGCCGGAGTCTCCGCTTCAATCTTCCGGTTGCTCAGCAACACGCCCGGAACCTTGGTCGAGTCGATGCAGTGATCACCGCTCCACGCGCTGACGTTGTCTTCGAGCACGTCCGGAGGAAACGCTCCCAGGATCGTCGTCCAACCCGCGCGATAGCCGCGGTTGTAGCCGACCAGCGCATCCGGACCGGAAGCCGCATACGGTCCCTGATACACCTCGCTCGCGAGGTCGACCCGCGTAATCACCTGCGACCCATCCTTCGGATCACGTACATCCACTAACTTCTGCCGTATCTCCCGTAGCAGCGCGTCGGCCTGCGCGGGATCAACAATTCCCTCGCGCTCGCGGCCTCGAATATTCAAATAAAGTCCATTCAACCCGATGCCATACGCACGCGTCCGGCTCCAATCGACATCCGAAAAAGGATGCGCGGGATCGCTAACGGCGCCTTCTTTCCGCGTCACATAGCCATTGTTCAGCAGCCACGTATTCAAGTTGAACGAACGCCGGTAGGGAGCGAATCCGTGGTCCGACAGCACCATAAGCGTCGTATTGTCATCGAGCTTCGGCAAGACTTCGCCCAGCACCTGGTCGATCTGCTCGTAGAACTCCTCGAGCGACGACCCGTACTGCGCCGCCAGCGCAGCGTCATATGAAGGATGCTGCGGATCCGTCAACCGCCACATCATGTGCGCGTTCAGATCGAGGCTCGAAAAATAAAAGAAGAACAGCCCATCGTGAAATTTTGGAAACTCGACCTCGAATGCGCGCCGATGTTCGGCAATCACCGTATGCGCCTGTTCCAGATATTCCTTATCGTCGAGCACGCCTGCGATTAGCGCCTTGGTGTCTTCGGCAATCCCCTGCGTGTGATATTCGCCGATCTGCTTGGCCAAATCACTCGAGTAACTTGTCGGAGTCGAAATCGGCAGCGCAGGATTTTTCGGATCGATGTTGATCGGCGAAACGTAAAGTTGAAACCGCGGATGCGTCTGTTTGAGATAAAAGCGGCAGATGCCCTTCACGTTGCCAATAATCGGCATGAGCTGAAATTCAACCGGAATCCATCCGCTCCACTCGCCTTCTTTCAACACAATCTGCTGATCCTGCAAACCGATGCGCGCTACCGCCTCCAGCGGATCGACATCCACCGTGAACGGCTCCGTCGCTGGGGGCGAATTCTTGCGAAAGGAATTGGCGGGTCCAATCAGGTTCGTCGCGACCCGATTGTTCTTCACATCCACCTGCACAATTTCTCCGCCTTCCACCTCGCCAGCGGCGGCTGTAGGATCGTCGGTGTAGAACGTAAACGTCCCATAAGTCCCGCGCAGATCGGGCGTCCCCATGCCGGAAAGCGTCTTCCCTTTGGCAGGAATCGGCGGAAAATTCGCCGGAATCCGGTACACATAATTGGGCACGCTATTGTCGTCTAGAAATTCCCAGAATGCCTTGCCGTGCCGCAATTGTTCCGCCGACCCGCTGCCGAGAGGAACGACCCAGTTCCCGATATGCCAGTTGTGCTTCGGCCCTTCGACCTTTGAAGTCGAAAAATACAAGTCAAACGTCTTCGGATCGCGGTGGATAAAATCAAAAATCCCGTGCCCGCCCGCGTTCATCCCCGTGATCAGGTTCGACCACGCGACCGGACTCTGCGGAGGAATGCTCGTGGTCAATCGCTTGAACGATCCTTGCTGCGCCAGCCGCGCGAAGTTCGGCATCTTGCCGTCGGCCATGAACTTGGTAAGCAAGTCGGGATCGAGCCCGTCTATGCCCAGAATAATCATCTTCCGAGACGATGTTGCCCCGTCCCGCGCCCGTTGGCAGGAGACAAGCAAGGTCAGGCTTCCGGCGCACAAGGCCAGCAAGCACACGAGCCAAACACATTTTCTCAAGGGCATGTCACTCAGAATAAGGTTGCAAAAAGTTTGTCCGGCTTCCTGGCTAACGCTGGGCGGCGGTCACGACAGCACCCCTGGAGGAGATCCCGAGGAGCAGGTACCTAAGATTGTACAAGGACTTGTCTGAACGTCAAGACTGGAGGTGGGTGGGGCCTTCGCGCCCTTGCTGATAGAACGGATTGGCGTGGGCCGAGGCTTTTGATCAATCATCTTGCACCCTTTACACTAACTGTCATGATACGAAAGTTCGTTTTCAGACTGGCCCTGATCCTCTTAAATATCCCGTTCGCAGCCGCCGCCTCCAAACCCAATCTGGTCCTGATCACCATCGACTCCGCCCGCGCCGATCGCATGGGATTTTTGGGAGCTAAAGGCTCCGTCACTCCAAATCTCGACCATCTCGCCACAGAGGGCATTATCTTCGAACATGCCTACGCCCAGGCTCCCGGCACCGTCGTCTCGCACGCCACAATACTTTCTGGAGCCTACCCCCAAAGCACCGGGACGAGCGAAATTGGCGGCACTCTCGCCCCTTCTCTGCTCTACCTGCCTGAGCTGCTAAAGGCCCAGTCGTACAGGACGGCCGCCTTTGTTGGTTCCATCGATCTCGATCCTCAGAACGGACTCGCCCAGGGCTTCAATCGCGGCTTTCAGACTTACGATGCAGGTTTCCATCCCGCGATTCCCGGAGACGCCCATCCGGCCGTCACCGAGCGCTCTGCAGCCCAGGTCGTCGCACACGCCATAGCGTGGCTCGACCAAAAGACGCCCAACCAAGGCTCATTTTTCCTCTGGGTCAATCTCAGCGACGCGCGCACGCCCAACGGTTCCTATAACTCTGCGATCACCGCGTCCGATGCCGCGGTTGGCAAATTGATCGCCGCCCTGCAACAGCACAAAACCTATGCCAACACTGCCGTCGTCGTGGTCGCCGATCACGGCGAGAGTCTCGGAGCTCACGGCGAAGAAGGCCACGGTATTTTTCTCTACGATGAGACCATCCACGTTCCGCTGCTCATCAAATTGCCTGACGGTCAGACCGCAGCGAAGCCCGCAACCCGTGTAGCGGCGAAAGTCAGGCTGGTTGATATCGCCCCAACCCTGCTTGAAATCGCGGCGATTCCCGTGCCCTCACAATTACCCGGACAGTCGCTTTTGCGCGCCGCCAAGGGCGCCGCCGGAGGCGATCAACCCGTCTATTCGCGCGCCGACCTGCCGCAGCGCGGGTTCGGCTGGAGCCTGCTGGAATCCTGGCGCGCCAGCAAGTATCTCTACATCCGCGCCCCCAAGCCCGAACTATACGACCTGACTGCCGACCCGCTCGCCGCCCACAATCTCGCCCAGACTTCCAAAGGCATTCTCGATACGATGGCCGGCCAGCTTGACAGCTTCGATCGCCGATTCAGCGGAGAGGCCGCCAAAGGCTCCGCCGATCTAAATTCCGCCGAGATGCAAAAACTGGCTTCCCTGGGATACATCGGAATTCAGAAATCTGCGGGAATGACGGCTGCCGTCGCCGGAACCGATCCCAAAGACAAGATCGCAACCGCCAACAAAGTCATCGATGCCGGATCCGATCGCGAACAGTCAAAGCCCGAGCGCACGATAGCTTCTCTAGATCCGATCGTCGCCGCCGACGCCAATCTCTACCTCGCTCAATACACGTTAGGAGAAGCGCTGGCAAGAAAAGGCCAATACGCTGAGGCCGCAAAACACCTTCACAAAGCCATCGAACTGCAGCCCGACTCCGCCTGGGCCCACTACGAAATCGGCGCCACTCTGCTAAAAACAGGAGACTTCAAGACCGCAATTGTGCACTTGGAAATTGCGACGGGACGACTACCGGCCTTCACCCCCGCCCACGTCGCCCTAGCGGACGCCTACGAACATGCCGGACGAAGCGAAGATGCAAAGCGGGAGAAGACAAAGGCCGCGCAAAAATAAATGACGAAAAAATCTTAGTCGCTCTTCTCGCCTTCCAAGTCAATAGCCTTGCCCAATTCACGGTCCTCGTCCTTCGTTTGCCTAAGTTGATGGTAAGCGGTAGCAAGCGCTCGATGTCCATCAGCCGATTCCGGTCTCACCCTCACCGCACTTTTCAGTTTCGCGAGAGCTGCATCTAGATGCCCTTCGAGCAGGAGCAGCTTCCCATATGTCAGATAAGCTTCGAAATAGTCGGGATCGATTGCGATCGCTTTCTCGTATTCCGCGCTAGCTTCCGGAATTTGTTTCAACCGAGTTTGCAGCACCGCGAGGTCGAAGTGAAACAAGGCAGAACCGGGGGACGAGGCGACCGCTGCCTTCATCTCATTTAATGCGGCGTCCCATTGCTTTTCCTTTGCCAGGAGGAGGCCCAGTTCATAGTGGGCCATCCCGGAAGCAGGCAGTTTCTGAGCCGCCACCTTAAGGGTCTGGAGTGCCTCTTCATCTTGGTGATTCCGCACCAGCGCCCGGCCCAATTCGAGGTAGCCGCTACCCATGTCGGGTTCCAGGCGAACGACTGCCCGGAACTCCGCTATCGCTTCGTCGTAACGATCTTCCTCCATTTCGGCGAGTGCCCGGTGAAACCTCACAGCTACTTCGATCCGGTCCTTCGGATCGATCGTCGGCTTTGTTCCGCTATCCGTTTCGGCGCTATCCGTTGCCAAATAGCCAAGCGCCCTCAAGTTCTCCGTCTGAGCGGGATCTAACTTGAAAGCTTCTGTTTGTCGACTGCGCGTCTTGAGGCGAAATTCGTCGAGTTGTGCTGCAAGGGTATCGGCGACAGCTTTCGATACGTCTGCGAGATTCTTGTTTGCTCCGGGGTCTGACGATTCGTCATAGAGCTCTCGGCGTGGTGCTTGGACGTAGAGATATTTTCCGGTTCGCCATGAACGCAATTCCGCCCATCCAAAAGTACGATGGCTGTAATTACTCTCGGAATATACAGGCCATTCGATCGGTTTAGGGCCTTTGTCTGCCACCGATTTTGCCGTCGACGGGTAGAGAGAGTGCGCCTGCATCGTTGATGGGGCCGGAATTCCCGCCGCTTCTAACAGAGTCGGCGCGACGTCAGCTAGAGCGACTCGGTCCTCCACCCGCTTGCCAGCAAGTCTCCCTGACGGGAGTTTTAGAAGCAGGGGCACATGGATCGTCTCATCGTAAAGAAACACGCCGTGTCGCTGTTCGCCGTGCTCGCCGAAAGCCTCTCCGTGGTCCGCTGCGACCGCTATCACGGCATTTTGATACAACCCGTGTCTTTGCAGCACATCCATGATGCTTCCTACGACAGAATCGGTATAAGCGATCTCGCCATCGTACGGAGCCGAGGCGTAATGAGCTTTAAACGGCTCGGGCGGATCATAGGGGTCATGGGGGTCGTAAAAATGGAGCCAAATGAAAAACGGCCCTTTCTGATTGTGGCTCAGCCAACCTAACGCGCGGTCGGCTACATCTTCCGCGCGGCGCTCCACACTCTGATAACGGTCCTCGCCTAGTTTGCGGCGGTGAAAGTTCGCGTCGTAAACATCGAACCCTCGCTCGAATCCGGGCGCGGTAGACGCAGGATCCAGAATTTGCGCTCCCACAAATGCAGCTGTGTGATACCCATGCCGGTGGAGAAGATCCGGCAAATACGGAATCTCGACTTGCAGTCGGGAACCCAGGTCTTCCACATGATTGAATTGCGGGTAGGTCCCAGTCAGAAGCGCAGCGTGCGAAGGTGTGGTCAGGGGAACCTGTGCATACGCCCTCGTAAACACAATACTTTGCTTGGCCAGAATATCGAGGTTCGGCGTTAACCCACGGCTGCTGCCGAGAAACCCCATGCGGTCCGCTCGCGTCGTATCGAGTGTAATCAGAATAATGTTCGGTGGAACGCCGAAGGCCACTCCAGAGCTTGCGATCACAAGCAAAACAACCAGGTTTTTGAGCATGCAGATTATGAAAGTTTAGCATTAGCCAATTCGGACCCGGCAGGGTGAAGGAGAGCGGAACGCCAGGACTACTGCCTGTGCGATTTCGCGCCGAGGTCATGAACGATCTCTCGTTCTCGGTTTGCGCTCTCAGCGTCCCCCAGCTTTTGATAACTTTCGCCGAGAAAGAAGTGGGCTTCGGCCGATCCTGGTTTCAGTTTGACAGCCTGGCTCAGGCTTGCGATCGCCAACTCTGGATGACCCTGCATCAGCAATAGTTTGCCATAGGTCAGATTGGCATCGAAGTAATCTGGGGCGATTTTCAGCGCTTTCTCACATTCTGCCAACGCCTCGGAAACTTGCTTGAGCCGCGTCTCTACCGCAGCGAGCGTAAAGTGCAAAGATGCAGAATCCGGCTTGAGCCCGACCGCAGCCTGCATCTGCGGTAGGGCCAACTCCCATTGCCCGGTATTTGTCAGCGCGATTGCTAGTTCATAACGCGCACCTGCCGAATCCGGTACCTTCTCCACTGCCGTTTTTAAGAGCGGCACCGCCTCCTCATATCGCTTGTGGCTCACTAAGTCGGTGCCGAATTCCAGGTAGGCATTGACAGCATCCGGATCGCGGAGTGCCTTTCGCGCCGAAGCCATGGCGTTGCCGTAGCGATGGTCTTCGACAGCGATTATCGCGTCTTGCAGCAGGTTGGCGACCTCCGTCTTATCTCGCGGGTTCACTCGAGGCTTTTCGATACGATTCTCCGCGCTGGCGTCTGAACCGAGATATCCCAGGGCGTGCAGGCTCTCCGCTTGCGCCGGACCTATGATGGTTTTTTCTGTCTGATCACTCGCAGTGTTCTTCCAGAAATTGGCGAGTTGCGCTTCTAGCGTTTGGACGACGGCTTCAGACCCGGAAGCAGCGTTTGTCGAAGAGTTGGGATCGGAGTTTTGATCGTACAATTCTGCCTTCGGCGCGTCGACGTAAAGGTATTTCCCGGCCCGCCACGATCGCAGTTCGCTCCAGCCAAGGGTGCGATGCGCATATTCCGTTTCTGAATACACGCCACTGTCGAATGCCTTTTTAGCTTGTCCTGTTTGGGCAGCTAAAACGTCGGTACCGTTCATCAGGGGAAAAAGCGATTGCGCCTGCACGCCTGCCGGAGGAACAATCCCCGCGGCCTCCAAGAGCGTGGGCGCAACCTCTGCCAATCCGACTCTCGCGTTAACCCGCAAGCCAGCTTGTTTTTCCGCTGGCAACTTCACGACTAAGGGGACATGAATGGTCTCGTCATATAACAGGAGCCCATGCCGCTTTTCTCCGTGCTCGCCAAAGGCCTCGCCATGATCGGCTGCGACCATGATCACGCTGTTCTCAAACAAACCCCGACCCTTCAGCGCTTCGATAACAGTACCGACCACCGAATCCATATACGCGATCTCACCATCGTACGGGACGCCTTTGTAACGCGCTTCAAAACGCGCCGGGGGATCGTACGGATCGTGCGGATCGTAAAAATGTATCCAGCAGAACAAAGGGTCTTGGGCCTGATCAGAGATCCAACCGATTGCGTGACGGGCGACATCTTCCGCCCGCCGCTCGACACTGTGATACCGGTCTTCACCGGCGACGGGAAGATGAAAACCGGCGTCGTAAACATCAAAACCACGGTCGAACCCGGGTGCTCCGCTCGTCGGATCAAGAATCATCGATCCGACAAAAGCCGCTGTGCGATAGCCGTGCTGGCGCAAAACGTCGGGCACATAAGGCAAATCCGGGCGGAGAGGATCGCGGAGCACTTCAACATGATTGAACTGCGGGTAGGTTCCCGTCAGCAGAGCGGCGTGGGACGGAGTGGTTAGAGGAACCTGGGCATACGCTCTTGTGAAAACCACGCTCTGACGCGCCAAGGCATCGAGATTGGGCGTGAGGCCGCGTCGAGAGCCGAGAAAACCCATACGATCGGCCCGAGTCGTGTCGAGGGTGATCAAAATGATATTGGGAGGTCTGTTTTCTTGCGGCGTGGACGGAACGACTGGAGTTGTGGTCGCGGCCAAATCAGCGGACAGCACAAAAACAACGAGCAGGAACCGCCAGACGGGCCGCATAGGATTTTAATAAAAGTCTAACATGCAGGGGCAGCGCTCTTCGGACGCGCGAACCTCCGAGAGACCCATCCCGTGAACCAAAAAGGAAAGGCCAGCCTCGCGGCCGGCCTTTTTTAAGTCCTCCGAGAAGTTAGAAATCGAACCGAAGCGCCAATTGTGTAATGCGCGGTCCGCCAGTTTGCTGGTTGCTGAAGGTGGAGATGAGACTTGCCCGAATTGACGCGTCATTCAAATCGGATCAGGGAGCCAAGAAATTCGGATGGTTGAAGATATTGAAGAAATTACCTTCCAGTTTCAATTCCCATCCGCTCGTTGATCTTGAATGACTTTTCCGAATCCAATATCCGTATTGAAGAAATCCGGGTCCAATTAACGAATTGCGCTGCATTTCGCCCCGATTCGCACCATGCTCCCCCATTAACACTAACGGGGCAAGGGATGCGGTCATGGTAGCGGACCATTGCATTCCGAAGCTGGTGTTGTATACCAAACGTTGGCCCCGGCGTCTGGTCATCGGCGTCAAGTAGGCCGTGGCAGGGCTAACGTTGTGGTTGATAGCACTTGTAACGGCTCCCGAGCCGATGTAATACGGCCCGATCGTTTCTCTGGGTGTCGCCATTGCTATCGACGCTGCTGTTGTTGACTGAGAAGTCAGCTCCGCTTTGAACAGAAACGATTCCAGAGACGTTCCAACCGCCGAGCCACCGGTTCGATTTCAAGAACGGCAGATCGTATACAAAACTCGCAACGACGCGATGTTTCACATTGAAGTCCGCGGGCCCGTAGTCGAGCTTTGGATCCCAACTGTCGGTCGGATAGGCATTAGCTCCAGCGTTCTTGGTCGTGAACGTGTCGCTAACATCGTCCATCGCCTTTGCGAACGTGTAGTTGACGTTTGTTTGGAGACCGCTCGAGAAGCGTTTCTTGAAGGTGGTTTGCCACGCATGATAATTCGAGTCGCAACAGTTGGTACGGAAGCCGATCTGCTGTAATTGGGATTCAGCGGTGTCGAATCGCCGCCCGATTCGCGCCCATCGAAGGTATTCCTGCCTTCGATGTCAGTCAGTTTATGGCCGAACGTTCCCACATAATTCGACTCAAGACCATGTTCTTACCCAATTCATACTGAAACCCCAAATGCGCTTGTTCGTAATACGGGGTTACGAAATTCTGGTCCATGGCGCGAATCGAAGGAGTTAAAGGTGAGTGGCGAAGGTGGCTGTACCCGATGAACGGGAAAGTGAAGAGGGAGCCGTCTGAGCAGGAGTAATGAGGGCCTCTCCGACTGCGGCACCTAGCAGATCCGATTGCAAAGAACGGCGGATTAAAGCGAATATTTTCAAAAATGTTGTTGTACAGGCGGTCGTAATTGATACCGAATCCGCCACGGACAACCAATTTTTGATTTCCGATGCGTCGTAGGCAGAAACCAAACCGCGGTCCAAAGTTATTGAGATCTTTATTCCACAGATCGTGATTTCTTTGTTGAACAGATCCGGTTGCGAACAAAGCCATGTACGGACTGTTGACGGGAAGAAGGGATTGGTGCTGGTCGTGGCGATAGGAGTTACCGGAACACCTTGATAGAAGTTGGCGTCGAGACCGGGTTGGAAGTTTTGTGGAGGTCCAAAGTATTCCCAGCGCAGACCGAGGTTCATCGTCAAGCGCGGGCTCACGCGCCAATCATCTTGGCCATAAATAGCAACTTCGTTCGCGCGATATCCCCGGTAGTAAACAGGCAATTGGCCAGTAGTCGGATTCAGGGAAGCTTCAGCGTAGGTGATCGAACCGTAGCCATAGCCTCCACCCAAGACATTGTTTTCCAGTTCATTCGTGAAAGTACCATCAGTCAAAACATCTTCCGTACGCCCTGCAAGCGACAGGCCATTCTTGACGGTATCAAAGCTGCTGCCGTTGCGAGTGCGGCATACTGGGCGCCAAATTTGAAGTTGTGTTTGCCTTTCGCGACCGAAAGATCATCTTTGTAGACGAACTCGTTCTCGGTAAAGAACTGTGGCAGGGTTCGAGGCATTGCCGAAAGTTCACTGTAATTGAATCGAAGTAGCTAAACACCGACGGCATGTTGTGCTCGAGGCGGGCATCCGGGAAATTCGACGGTATGCCGAACATAGCCATGCGAGCCTGATTCAGAATCGTAGGAGTGAAGGTGTGAGTCCACGTCACGCCAGCATTCATGGCGCGACCGTGACATAAAGAGTCGGCCCGAGGGTGTCGTTCCCCCCGCAACGGAATGTCGTGTCCGCATTATCGTAAGGAAAGCGACGTTCAACTGGTCTTGAGGAGAGTTTCTGGTCAAACTTCCCGTATACCGGTCTGGTTTGTGGTCTGACCTTGGCTGACCGTTTGAGACCCGTAGATGTCGACCGGGTAAATAATCCCCGCAACCAATCCTGTATATAGGCTTTGAGTTTTGCAGTGAGGTTAGTGCAGTTGGCTGAGCCTACGACGCAAAGAGCTGGCTTTTGCTGCGCCGCCATGCTGGTGTAGACTGGGCCGAGCGTTGCACTCCCCGGGAGCGCACCGGGGCAGGATGTACCCGTGAGCACATTGCAGATACCGTTCGGGTCCGTTTCCATGAAGGTTTCGAATTGACCGCTCTGCACGAACTTTGAAACGTCCGTGATAAGCGTTCGCGTCAAGGGGCTGGATGTACGCAACCTCTGAATCTCGGTCGTAAAATAGAAGAACGACTTGTCCTTGACGATGGGACCGCCAACGGATCCACCAAATTGGTTACGAATAAGATGATCCTGTTGTCCCGCATTATTGGAAAACCAGCTATTCGCCGCCAACGCCTGAATACGGTTGTATTCAAACAAAGATCCGTGCCATGATTGGTCCCGCCTTTAAGTACAGTATCGGTGACGAAACCGCCCGCCTTGCCAAACTCTGCGGGGGGAGTACCTTCGATCACGCGATACTCTTCGATTGCATCCGGAGAAATTGTGGTATTAGCGCCGCCTTGGCCCATAAGACGCACCGCCACCGCCCAGCCCTTGGTCGTTATTATCGAAGCCCTCAACCATGAAGTTGCCGCTGCCGCTGCGGGTGCCGTTGACGGCTGCGTCCACGGTCGGTGGTCAAGCCCCGCCTCAGCCGCCGGTTCTGCGCCCGGAAGCAGCCCAATAAATTCGTTCTGGCTGCGCGTTTCAAGCGGCATATTCGTCCAGACGTTCCGGTCCACATTCTGCGAGAGAGACGAGTCTTCGGTTTGGACGAACTGAGCTCCGGCTTCGACAGTGACCTGCTCACTCGCGGCACCGATCTCCAACTTGACGTCGCGAGTCGTCACAACGCCCACACTTGCGATAACGTTCTGCACCTTTACCGACTTAAATCCCTTGTTCGAGACTTCCAGCGTGTATGTGCCCACGATAGGCAATGCCGGGAAACGGTACGTTCCGGCCGGAGTCGTCACGGTCGTGCGTACTTCGCCCGTTGCAGTGTTGGTCAATTTCACTTCAACGCCAGAAACCACGGCGCCGGTTGAATCTGACACTTGGCCGGTCAGTTCGCCTTTCCGCCTTGCGCGAAGGCTCCTACGCTTAGGGCTAGAACCATGATCGCGAGCAGGAAACAAGTCCAATTGCTGCGGAATGCAGATACCATTTCTGTCTCTCCTGTTTAATTCTGGAAGTCCGGTGCTAATCGACTTACGTTATGGCGTTTTCGGGGAAGCGATGATTCGGGACGCATCCCCAGTACTCAAGTCTGCTTACCGTGACAGCTAGGCAAATGCAATCCGCATTCCAAAACGGGCGCGAACAACCCTATACTTATCTGCTAGATAGAAATTTGGACCTACCGGTATACGGTTTTTGGAAAGTTAGGTCCTCCGTTATCTATGGAAACACGTATTGTGGCCTCCCGGTAAAATGACTCCTAGCCGAGCTAGTCGTTCTGTGAAGACTCTCTCTAACCCGTCAAGCATCCGGAGCGGTATTGAATTGTTCAATCGCCGACGCTTCTTTGACGCCCATGAAGTTTGGGAAGACGTTTGGCGCGATATTCCGCGCGAACGGACGGAGCGCCGGCACACGCAGGGCTTGATTCAGATTGCCGTGGCATTCCACCATTGGACTACTGGCAACGTCATAGGAGCGCGATCAGTGCTGGCGCGTTCACTGCGAAATCTAAATGGCGCTGAGGGTTCGTTCTCGTCAATTGACTTTGCACGGCTTCGAAAGGACAGTGACTTCTGGTTGCGGTATTTGGAAGGCCTCGGGAACACTCGACATGAAACCGGAAATCGGAGCGAAGACCAGGCGACTGTCCTTCCACCAGCCCTGCCGAAGATTCTGCTGCTTCGCTCATAGCGTGATTGGTGGATGCTACTGTCGCCACTCGGCGGGCATGCTCCTGCTAGAATCTTGTTCTTGTGAAGTCTTCCTTATCGTCTCCGACTCCGGCGCAAAACGCTTCTGTCGATCATCCGCCCGGAATTGTTGACGAATCTGTCCCCCTTTCCGTCCCTCTGCTCGACCTGCGGCGCCAGTACGCCGAACTCCGCGAGCAGATGCTCGCGGCGATCGCTCGCGTGTGTGATTCACAGATCTACATTCTCGGCCCAGAAGTCGAAGCCTTGGAACGGGAGATTGGCGAACTCACAGGAGCCGGTCACGCGGTCGGCTGTTCTTCTGGGACAGAGGCGCTTTGGCTGGCGCTGGTCGCTGCTGGCGTCAAGCCAGGAGATGCGGTCATTACTACCGCCTTCAGCTTCTTCGCGTCAGCGAGCGCCATTGTGCGGGCTGGCGCGACGCCCGTCTTTGTGGACGTCGATCCCGGAACGCTGAACCTTGACCCGGCGCTGGTCGAGCGGACCTTGCGCGAAATGGAAGGTCGGCACCAAAATGCCATCTGGCACCACTTGGTCGGAGAGATTCGCGCCATTCTTCCCGTTCATCTTTATGGGCAATGCGCCGACATGGATGCGTTGCAGCGTAGCTCGCGAGCACGCGGCAGAACGCGTTCCGGGGCATGCGCAGGGTCTCACTCGCGATTGTTGAGGACGCGGCCCAGGCTATCGGCGCTGAGTGGAATGGGCGCGACGCGGGATCGCTCGGCGTGACGGCTGCCTTCAGTTTCTATCCCACCAAGAACCTGAGCGCTTACGGAGACGCGGGAATCGTGACCACGACGAGTCCCGAAGCGGCCACGCACATGCGGCAACTGCGCAATCATGGCAGTCCGCAGCGCTACTACCACGACGAGTTTGGATGGAACGGACGTCTGGATGCGATTCAAGCAGCCGTCCTACGCGTGAAACTACCTTATATTGCGGAGTGGAACGAGCGACGGCGACAGCATGCAGCAACATACGACCGGCTGCTTGCGGAAGCCGGCCTGACTTCGAATCTTCCCGCAGGGGAAACTAAAGCGCCAGTGTGTGTTCTGGCGCGGGATTCGCGGGCGAAGCATGTGTTCCATCAGTACGTCATTCGCGCGCAGCGCCGCGACGAGTTGCGCAAATTCCTCGCCGAGCGAAAAATCGGCTCGGAGATTTACTATCCGCTGCCGCTGCATTTGCAGCCGGTCTTCTCTTATTTCGGATTGAAGGCGGGTGACATGCCCGTCGCCGAACAAGCTGCGCGCGAAGTGCTGGCCCTGCCGATGTTCCCCGAGCTGCGGGAAGTGGAGATTCGGCGCGTCGTCGACTGCATTACCGATTTTTACAGTTGAGTTATTTTCTAGACCTGCTACAGTCCGTAGGCACGACGACCTTCGGCGAGCCAACGAGGGGCCTTTGCTGGAATCAGGATGACAAGGTTCTGTTAAGTTTTTCTCGGCACCCTCGGCGTCTCTGCGGTGAACGCCTTAGCGCTCTTTTTCGCGAGGCGCGTTTCTGCGCTGTTTTTACCGGTTCTTCTCCAGGAGCCAAAACTCGCCGCACGATCGGCGTGTTGAGTTTGTACTTCCGCTCGATAATTTTTCCGCTGTCATCTGGAACACGCAGAACAAAGACTGGAAGCACACCTTCTTTGTCGAAATTTTCCTGCGTTACCGTTACCGGCAAGACACCTTCCATGCGCTCGCGATAAGCGGTTTCGTAGCGGTGTCGCCGCGTGTTCCAGGTAAAAACGCGAACCTGATTGAAGTCGAAGGGCAAGCCGTCTTTGGGTTCCGTCAGGACGGTCAGGTATTGCGGGACCTTTTTCATCACCGGCTCTTTGCCACCGCCCTGCTTGTCCACGTCCTCAACCTGGTCGAGCACAAAGAAGGCGACGATGCGCTGGCCCTCTGCGTACTGCGCAATGTCGAGCGGAACATCAAGATCGATCATGCGCGCTAGTACCCATCCCACGCGATTATGCGAGTCGCGAACCAGCCACCAATCTTCGACAACTGGAACCGGCTTCTTATCGTCACTATTACTGCCAGCCGATTTATTGCGCGAGGCGGGCATCACCGCGCCGGGCTTGTCGGCCGTTCCGCGCTTCAAGAGTGATAACTTCTCGCCAGCCAAAATCTGGTAGAGATGTTCAGTGTCGCGTCCTGGCTCAACGTGGAGATTCGTGTCGTTGCGCGTCGTTCCCTGCGCTTGCACGGGATCGGCTTGATTATCCGCAGTTAATTTCTGGATGCGGTCGTAAACATCCTGGCTGACGAGGTAGCGCTGTTCGACCCATCCCGTTTCGCCGGTGGCGGCGCGGACCTTCACGAAGTGGCGATCGTGGTCGAGAACTTCGACGCGGTCTCCGTTCTTGATGACCCCGGTCTTTTCGTAGACAGCAGCAACGTGATCGCGCAGGTTGGCTTGGATTCCCGAGACGTAGGCGATTTCGAGAACGCGTCCACCCCCGCGCTTGCAACTGACGAAAAACATCGCGCTGCCAAGACAGACTCCGATGAAGGCCGATGCGCGGCAGATTTTTTGGGAGGAACTTCACGGGGAAACTTAACTATAGCGCGACACGGTAAGAGTGAAAAGGCGACGGCTTTGGGTGACGCACGAACCCGAAGGTACTCCCCCAGCGTGGGTGAGGATAGCCGCGCCTAATTGGTAACGTTTAGGGTAGCACTGGGACTATGACGCTACCAACCTGGGCCGTGATACCTGCCGAACCGACCGCTGACTGCGGTGGCAGTCCATCTGAAATGGTAGCGACGCTGGTCATTGCTGGAGGTCCATCGTCGCAATCGATGTAATGTCGACGGAGACACGTGCCAGTGGTCGCCATTGCAACGTAACGATTGCGTTGCTGATCAAGGCGATGCTCGCACTCGACGGAGTCAAAGCTATCGGGTCGATACAACTCAGTGCTGACTGTGCGAGACGCTGTGCCGGCTACGGCCATCTGCACGGATGTCGCCGTGATCCGTCGTCTGGCCTAGCTGACCGACGTCGCCATCCCAGAGAGCAGAAATTCGTAGCGAAACTGTCGTCCGACTGCTCCACGTAACGCAGGATAACCGGTACTGCCGTCACTATAAGTGCAGTGTCGCGAGGCCGTAATCGTATGTTCCGTATGGATAAGCCTTGGTCCCAACGTCTAACGGACGAAGGCGGATTGACCGCAATTGAGGTAGCGTCGGCTGGACGAAAAACCCTTTGCAACTGACACCGGTGGCCAGTGCGACGAGCGCGGTGAAGGCAAGCGACAACGCCAGTTTGCGTCCAGTAAACATAGATGATGGCCTCAGATACTTCTAATTTTAGCAGAACGGAGACGCGTTCCTCGACCTCCGGTAGTGCATGGCTGGAGTCGTGCCTTCCGATGTGGCTCTAGCGCGGGCCGTTCTCAACGGTTAGGAACGCACATCGCCGCAGAACTTGCGCGGAGTTTTTGCAGGCCGCCGGGATTGGGGCGCAATGAGCGAGTTGGATCGGTCCCTTCCTTCGCTCCGCATGACAGAAGTTTACAGAGGACAGTTTGCTTCGAGGCAGATTGCCGACGACAGAAAGCTGAGGGCTGATGGCTGATGGCTGACACCTGCCTTACTGCTGCCTAGGCCGTTTCTTCCCCGCATTCGCGATTCGGTCGTCAATGGGCTTGCGTCCGACAAAGCCTTCGGTAGTGTTGTGCCAGTGAGTGATGGATTGTTCTCCCAGCTTCCAGCAGAGCAGGAGGATTTCGCCCTCGACCTTGCACGGGAAATCGAGGAGGCCGGTGTCGATATCTTTGACTTGAACTCCGGTGGCGTCGATCTCTGCCAGGGCATCTTTGATGCGGCGGATGGCCTTTTCCCGCTCGGCCTTGCGGCGAGCGAGATGGACGACGTTAAGCAGCGTGCCTCCGTTCAGAAAAACACGGTGCGCGGTTTCCTGCAATTCGTTGTCGACCTCTTCGATCAGCTTTTTCCCGTTAATAGCTTGGCGAAGCAGCGATTCGAGGATGGGAAGCAGAGTCTGGGCTTCGTCCAGGGTAAAAGTGCGCTCGGACATTTCTTCCATTCTACCGGAATTCCGCTGGGAAATACGTGGCGTGGAAGTCGTCTGCGATTTCAACATCCAGGTTCAAAACCACAAACCACAAAGGGCACGAACGCTCATGAAGGAAGGCTGGCCGGATCGAACGAAAGTGTGGACCGTGATATTTTCGAAGAACGGCCGCGCTCGGCGAACCCTTTGACCGATATGGACGCACCCACCTCGGCAGTTTCTGCAACTACTCCTCGCAACGTCTATGTATTCGGAGTGACCTCGTTCCTGAACGACACGGCCAGCGAGATGGCGTATTGGGTGTTGCCAGCCTTCCTGGCATCGATCGGCGCAGGTCCGGCGCAGTTGGGAATCATCGAAGGTGTTGCCGAAAGTGTCGCGTCGTTCGTCAAACTTTTTTCCGGCTACGTGACCGATAAAGTTTCGCGTCGAAAGCCGCTAGTGGTTGCGGGATACGTCGTGGCGAACGGTGTAAAGCCTGTGCTGGCGCTGGTTTCATCGTGGTGGCAGATTCTGGGGATCCGCTTTGTCGATCGTTTTGCCAAGGGCGTACGGGGGACTGCGCGCGATGTGATGGTCGCCGAGTCGGTGGATAGGTCGAATCTAGGGTCGGCGTATGGACTGATTCAGGCAATGGATTCGGCGGGAGCGATTGCAGGTCCGCTGCTGGCGTTGGCCGTGATTGGGCGCTACGGGATGCGCGGGGTTTTTGCCGCAGCGGCCTTTCCCGGTGCGCTATGCGTGATAGTGGCGTGCGTCGGAATTCAGGAGGTACGTCGGCGGAGGACGAAATCGAGCGAGTCAATGGAATCGGCCGGAACGGAGGCCACCCCCGAGATTCACTCGGCCCGGACGGGCGAGGACGCCCGTTCCCACACTGACGAATCATGGCTGCCGCGGTTGCCGGGCGGATTTTATTACGTGCTAGCAATCGTCACGTTATTTTCTCTGGCGAATTCGAGCGACATGTTCCTGGTGCTCCGCGCGGGGAGCATTGGCATTCCCGCTTCGCGCGCGCCTTTGCTGGGACTGGTATTCAACGTTGTATTCACATTGGCGTCGTGGCCGGCTGGAAAATTCAGCGACCGTTTCTCGCGGTCGACGATCGCAGCGGCGGGATACTTTGTCTTCGCGATCGTTTACTTTGTCTTCGCGCTGGCGCCCTCGCAGATGGCGATCTGGATGACGATGGCGTTCTACGGGCTTTTTTATGCCCTGACGAATCCCGTGCTCAAGGCGCTGGTGGTAGAAAGTGTGAGCGAAGATGTTCGAGGGCGCGCGCTCGGCATATTTTCATTTCTGACGAGCGTGACTACGCTGCTCTCGAGCATCATCACCGGCGCCTTATGGAAAAGCTATGGGGCGGCGGTTCCGTTTTATTTTTCGGCGGCAATTGCGGGCGTGTCAGGAGTTGCGCTGCTGGCACATCGGACTCCGAAGCGCGGATGATGCGGAACTTTGGGCTTCCCTGCCTAAACGAGCGACGCCGGTCGCTCCCTGCGACGCAACCACCAATAGGTGATCAACAAGAAGATGGCGCCGGCGGTGCAATCCAGAGCAACATCTTTCGGCGTGCCGGTCCGAGAGGGAATGTAGCTCTGATGCCATTCGTCGGCGGCAGCCACAAAGAGCGTGCCGAGCCAGGCCAGGAGCGCGGTGCGCAGGAATAACTTCCATTCGCTGCCCAATGTTGCGCGCCAACCTCGCAGCATCAGCAGACTAAGCATCCCGTAGCCGATGACGTGTCCGGTCTTGCGCAGGTAGTGATGAAAGACGAGGAAATTGTAGAAGTTGATGTGGCCGAAAAAATGGGACAGAAGGTTGTACAGCATGCTGCCCGTGTTTTCTGAAGAGAAAACATCGGTGGACTCAAAGGCGATGATGCCCATCCAGGCGATGGCGGGCCACCACGCTCGCAGAAGATTGGGACGAGGGTTATTACGAGAATTATTTTCGGTCAAGGATAGGTCTCTTATTTGGCCTTCTGGGCTCATTCGGCGGCGTAGTTCGGCGCTTCGCGCGTGATCATCACGTCGTGGACATGGCTTTCGCGTAGTCCGGCGGAACTGATGCGGACGAACTTCGCTTTCTGCTGGAGATCGGCGATGGTCGGGCAACCACAATATCCCATGCCCGATTTCAGGCCTCCAACCATCTGGTGAACGATCATCGCTACCGAGCCCCGATAGGGCACGCGTCCTTCGATTCCCTCAGGAACAAGTTTGCCGAGACGGTTGGAATCTTCGCCAAGCACCGGCGATCCTCCGGTCGAAGAATCTCCATCGGAATTCTGGAAGTAGCGTTCGCTCGACCCCTGCGCCATCGCCCCCAGAGATCCCATACCTCGATAAGACTTGAACGTGCGACCTTGATAGAGAATCAGTTCGCCAGGGCTTTCGTCCGTTCCGGCAAACATGGAGCCGATCATCACGGCTGAAGCTCCAGCGGCAAGCGCTTTGACGACATCGCCCGAATACTTGATGCCGCCGTCGGCGATGATCGGAACTCCGGAGTCGCGAAGTGCGCGGGTGGCCTCAGCGATCGCCGTGATCTGCGGAACTCCAACGCCTGTGACAATGCGTGTAGTGCAGATGGAACCCGGGCCGATGCCAACCTTCACACCATCGACTCCAGCTTTGACCAGGTCGCACGCTCCATCAAACGTGGCAACGTTGCCCGCAATCAGATCGACATCCGGTAATTTCGCCTTGATCTTCCTGACCGCTTCGAGAACGAGCGAAGAATGTCCATGCGCGCTGTCGATGGCCAGCACATCAACCTTGGCATTCGCCATCTCCTGCGCGCGCTCAAGGAAGTCGCCGGTGGCACCGATCGCGGCGCTGACGCGCAGGCGTCCCTGGGCGTCTTTTGCAGCTCCGGGATACTTCAATTTTTTCTGAATGTCTTTAACAGTGATCAGGCCCTTCAGATTGTATTTGTCGTCGACCACGAGAAGTTTTTCCACCCGATGTTCATGAAGAATCTCTTCCGCCTGCTCAAGCGTCGTGCCCACTGGAACCGTGATCAGGTTCTTCTGCGTCATCACCTTGCTGATCGGGATATCGAAACGCGTTTCAAAACGAAGATCGCGATTGGTCAGGATGCCCACGAGCTTTCCGTCGCGCTGGGTGATGGGGACACCCGAAATTTTGTACTTCTGCATGACGTCAAGCGCGTCGGAGACCTTTGCGTCCGGCGACATGGTTACCGGATCGACGATCATTCCGCTCTCGGACCGCTTTACCTTGTCGACTTCGTTCGCCTGCTGATCGATGGTCAAATTGCGATGGATGATTCCGAGTCCGCCCTGCTGGGCCAGCGCGATAGCCATGTGCGATTCTGTCACCGTGTCCATGGCCGCGCTGATGATTGGGATATTCAGCGCAATGTTGCGCGTGATTTGCGTCTGAGTATTGGCGTTGGCCGGGACAACTTCAGAACGGGCGGGAAGCAATAACACATCGTCAAAAGTGAGGGCTTCAGGGACCGGAAAATGAATCATAATTTTGGATGAAACTTCTATTGTAGGGAGCGGGCGGATATTGGGCAAATGGGGACTTGAGAAGCTGGCTTCCGAGTCTTTTAACCACCCTGAAGAGAAAATTGACAAAGGAAAGCGAGACTCCCACTTTGATTGCAAAAGCTAGGGAAACACGGTACATTCCGGGTGATTCTTCACTCCCGTGCCTCGACGGAGTTCCTATGCCGAGTTACATGCCCTTTCGTTTCGTGGTTACCTGCGTCCTAACTGCCAGCTTGGCGCGCGGTCCGATGCTGCTCATTGCCCAGCAGGCAGCGGCCAATCTTCCTGATATTACGATTCGGACCAACACGCGGCTCGTGGTGGTAGATGTCGTTGTGACTTACAAGAATGGACTGCCCGTACCTGGACTGAAACCGGAAGACTTCACGATCGAGGAAAACGGGAAGAAGCAGAAAGTGTCTGTCTTTGTCCCGCCGGGAATTCAAAATCGGCCTGCGCCTGCCCCCGTAACGCCGGGCATATTGTCCAACCACGCAGAAAGTGTAGCGCCTGCCGGAGTTCCTACCGTCTTATTGCTGGATGCAGCGAACTCCAGTTTTCTGAACCAAGCCTACGCTCGATCGCAGATGCTGCAATATGTGAGTGAACAAAGTCATGCTGGGCAGTCCATTGCCGTAATGACGTTGAGCGACCGGCTTCGCGTTTTACAGGATTTCACCACCGATCCACAGATTCTTCTGACGGCGATTAAGAATTTCAAGCCAGAATCCCGAATTCTGCAAGCGGCACCTCCGCCTCCGGTATCGGAGATGGGTGGCCAAGGTGGAGCGATGATCGCGTCGGCGGGAGCGCAGATTGCGAGCTTTGCCAACATACAGATCGGCTACGACCTTGAGCGGCGCACTCTCATCACGATCGATGCCATGCACACCTTGTCGCGAACGCTGGGCGGCCTGCCGGGCCGAAAGAACGTGGTGTGGCTTACTGCAAATCTGCCCTTCGATCTCATACCCGAAGACCGGAATGTGACGGATGCCGAACTGATGGCCGACCTTCCGGGTCAGGGACGGCAACGGTCTGTGTCGGTGAATGGAGCTGGCTCACTCGCGGCTGAAGCGCGTACCTTGCACAGTCTGGAAATCAAAGACGCGGAGGCGCAACTCGCAAGTGCCAACATCGCGATTTATCCTGTGGATCTTCGCGGATTGGTAGGTGGTATGGAATCGCTGGCGTCTCGCTCGGAGGCGCACAACGGCGACATTCACGGAGCCGGCCTCGCCAATGCAGCCCTCCGGCAATCGGGAAGTCTGAACGCTAGCCAGGACACGATGCGAGAAGTAGCTCAGGAAACCGGCGGCAAAGCCTACATGAATGAAAACGAAATCAAGCAGGGAGTTGCGTTGGCGATGGCGGACGATAAAGCCTCGTACGCAGTTGGCTATTATCCCGAGAATAAAAAATGGGACGGCAAATACCGCACTTTGAAAGTCAAACTGTCGCAAGCAGACACTGAAGTCCGGTACCGAAAAGGCTACTTCGCCGTTGACACGACGCAACAGAAAAATCCCAATTACGAATCGGATGTCGCCGCCGCGATTCTGTTTAACGCTCCCGCCACCCAGATCACGTTCAAAGCGCAAGCTAAACCCACCGATCCAGGCAAAATGAGGGTCGTTTTTCTAGTCGACGCCCACACTCTGACGGCTGAAGACACGGGTGGCAGCCGCAAGATGAACGTCAACTTCTACGCAACCGTGTGGGGGTCTGGTGACAAAAGCCTGGGGGCTCACACGATTAAAGTCGATAAGACCTTCGACGCAGCAACCTACCAGCAAATACTGGATAAAGGCATGATGGTGCCACTCGATATGGAGATCCCCGCAGGCGGGACTGAGCTTCGTTTGGCCGTGTTGGATAACAAGACCGGCTTTATCGGGACGGTTAGCGGTCCATTGGCACACTAGACGAAGTTTTTGCCAAAAAACAAGGGCGTCCAATACTGGACGCCCTTTCTCACTTCCTCGAAACGGTGCAGCCGACTACTCTTTCTTGTCGCTGCCTTCCGTCTTCCCCTCGGCCTCATTGGCAGCGATGTCCTTCTGCACTTGGGCTTCCTGGTCGGCATGTTCCATGGCTTTGCGGTTTTCTTCGGCACGCTTGGCGCGGATTTCTGCGCGCTTCTGACGCTTTTCGTCGATAACCTGCTCGCTGCCAAGCAACTCGATGAACGCCTTTTCAGCGCCATCGCCTTTGCGCCAAGCGGTGCGAACGATGCGAGTGTATCCGCCCTTGCGATCGCCGAAGCGCGGAGCTACGGTGTCGAACAACTTGGTGACGGATTCCGGGGTCATCAGGTAAGAAGCGGCCTGACGGCGCGCGGCGAGATCTCCCTTTTTGCCGAGGGTGATCATCTTCTCAACCGACGGACGCACCGCCTTCGCCTTGATCACGGTCGTCTCGATGCGCTCTTCCATGATGATCGAGGTCACCATGTTGCGCAGCATCGCGCGGCGGTGGGAAGTGGTTCGTCCGAGTTTGTATCCTGCTACTTTGTGACGCATGGAAACCTCAGTGGTCAGTGGTTGGTGCTCGGGGGCCAGTTTCGCGGGTCAAGTTTGACTGACCACCGCCCACTGGCCACCGATCACTCGTTTCTATAGATCGTTATCGCCGTAAGCCGACGCCGGCAGAATCTGGTTTGAAGTCGGTCCGGGGACGGCATTGCCGTGCTCGTCGATCTTCATACCGAGGCTCAGGCCCATCGAGGAAAGAATCTCCTTGATTTCGTTCAGCGACTTGCGGCCAAAGTTTTTCGTCTTCAGCATCTCGGCTTCGGTCTTTTGCACCAACTCGCCGATGGACTGAATGTTCGCATTCTTCAAGCAGTTGTAGCTGCGTACGGAAAGCTCGAGTTCCTCGACCGAACGGTTGAGGTTCTCGTTCTTGATTTCCGGACGGCGCTCTTCGCTGGAAGACGCAGTCTCAATTTCTTCTTCGAAATTGATAAAGATGTTCATGTGATCTTTAATCAACTTCGCGGAAAGTCCAAGCGCGTCGCCGGGAGTGATCGAACCGTTGGTCCAGACTTCGACGGTCAGCTTGTCGTAGTCCGTGATCTGTCCCAAACGAGCAGCTTCGACGGTGTAGTTGCACTTGCGCACCGGCGTGTGGACGGAATCGATGGGAATGAATCCGATGCCGAGATCTTCTTCGAAGTTCTTGTCGGCAGAGACATACCCGCGGCCGCGCTTGAGGCGCATTTCCATGTCGAGTTTGCCGCCTTCGCTGACCGTCGCAATGTAAATGTCTTTGTCGAGCACTTCGACATCGCCATCGGCTTCGATGGAGGCGCTGGTCACGACTCCGGGCTGATCGGCGCGCAGATAAATCGCCTTCGGACCATCCCCCGCAAGCTTAAACGGAACCTGCTTCATGTTGAGGATGATGTCGGTCGCGTCTTCGACGACCCCTGGAATGGACTGGAACTCGTGCAGCACGCCTTCAATTTTGACGGCGGTGACGGCTGCGCCTTCGATCGAGCTCAGCATCACCCGGCGAAGTGCGTTGCCAATCGTGGTGCCGAATCCGCGCTCAAAGGGCTGCGCCCAGAACATTCCATATTTGTCGGTGAGCGAACTCTGATCGCTCGCTAAACGTTTCGGTTTTTGAAAACCTCTCCAAAGCATGTGTTACTCCTCTCGGCCATGTGGCTCAATCCCCGCTCGCTGAGTGGCCAACTCAGGTCAAAGCTGGGAAAGGCTGATCTGGCACGAATAGTGGCCAAACAGTCGCTGGTCGTTCGTCGTTGGTCGTTCGCGGGCTGATGATTTTGCCAACGACAAACGACCATCGACAATCGACTACTTGCTATACAACTCGACAATCAGCTGCTCATTAACCGGCAACTGGATATCTTCGCGTTTCGGCAGCGCACTGATGCGGCCTTTGTAAGCCTCGCGATCGATTTCGAGCCACGCCGGAGCGGGCTGATGACTGGCAAAGTCCTTCGCGGTCTCGAGAATCGGAATCTTGCGGCTGCTCTCGCGAATCTGAATTTCTTCGCCAACCGTGACTTCGTACGAGGGAATATTGACCTTCTTGCCATTCACCTGCACGTGTCCGTGACGCACCAACTGGCGCGCCTGTCGCCGGGAAATGCCGAAGCCGAGCCGGAAGACTACGTTGTCGAGACGCCGCTCGAGTTGTTCGAGCAGTTTCGCGCCGGTTACGCCTTTGAAGGTAACGGCTTTCTCGAAGTAGTTGCGGAACTGGCCTTCCTGCGTGAAATAAATGCGCTTAGCTTTCTGCTTCTCGCGCAATTGCAGGCCGTATCCTACAACCTTGGTTTTCTTGTCTTTCCCGTGTTGTCCGGGAGCGAAGTTGCGCTTTTCGATCGGGCATTTGTCGCTAAAGCACTTCGTGCCTTTGAGGAAAAGCTTGATGCCTTCCCGGCGACATAAACGACACACTGCATCCGTATAACGAGCCATTATTTCTCCTTGATTCGATGACCGGTTTACAGGTTTGGCTTCACCCTTCCTCCCGGACGAAAATCAGTTCTCAGTTCTCAGAAAAACCCAGACTCTCTATGGCTCTCACTGAGAACCGAAAACTGGGAACTGAGAACCGTCTTTCTACCTACACTCTACGGCGCTTCGGCGGACGGCAGCCGTTGTGCGGAATCGGAGTCGTGTCTTTAATCGACCGAACTTCGATTCCAGCAGAAGCCAGCGCACGCACGGCCGATTCACGGCCCGATCCAGGGCCGCTTACGCGAACGTCAACGCTGCGCACACCGTGATCCCGCGCCATGCTGGCTGCATTCGACGCGGCCTGCTGGGCGGCAAACGGAGTTCCTTTTCGAGATCCGCGGAAACCCAGCGAGCCAGAACTCTTCCATGACAGGACGTTGCCCGTCATGTCGGTAATGGTCACGATGGTGTTGTTGAAAGAAGCCTGAACGTGCACCAGTCCGTGAGGAACGTGCTTCCGCTCTTTTTTCTTGAAGGTCTTCTTCTTGCCTTTTTTGTCGGGCGCCGCGGCGCCGCCTGCTGCTACTGGTTTTGCCATGTCTTAGAGTTCTCAGTTCTCAGTTTTCAGTTCTCAGTAAGATCGTTCTCCGGTTTAACTGAGAACTGATAGCTGAGAGCTGACAGCTGGTTTCTACGCTTTTGCCGTCTTCTTCTTCATCGTGACCGTACCTTTGCGCGGACCTTTGCGGGTACGAGCATTGGTATGCGTACGCTGTCCGCGAACCGGCAGGTTACGGCGATGGCGGAATCCGCGATAGGAACCGATTTCGATGAGCCGCTTGATGTTCATCGAAACGTCCTTGCGGAGGTCGCCTTCCACCGAGCCTTGCGCCTCGATGACCTGGCGGATGCGGTTGACCTCGTCTTCGCCAAGGTCAGAAATCTTCTTCATCGGGTCGACATTCGCCGCGTCCAGAATGTTCGCCGCGCGCGCGTTCCCGATACCGTAGATATAGGTGAGCGCGATGTTCGTTCGCTTGTTACGCGGAAGATCGACGCCTGCAATACGTGCCATAGTTTTCTAATCCTTCTGGAATCTGTTACCAGCTTCTTATTTCGGGCCCCCAGCTACTCGCCGGAGGCCGAAAGCTACCCGCTTTATCCCTGGCGCTGCTTGTGCTTGGCCGTTTCGCAAATCACCCGTACTACACCCTTGCGGTGGATGACTTTGCACTTGTCACAAATTTTCTTTACCGATGCTCTTACTTTCATAATCCCTCAGTAGAGACGCGGCTTGCCGCGTCTCTAGCAAAAATCCTATTTGTAGCGGTACACAATCCGACCGCGATTCAGATCGTACGGAGAAAGTTCGACTGCGACTTTATCTCCGGGAAGAATACGAATGAAGTTCTTTCGCATCTTGCCGGAAACGTGCGCCAGAACTTGGTGCTTGTTTTCAAGCTCCACTTTGAACATGGCATTGGGCAGCGGCTCGACCACCGTTGCCATCACTTCAATCGCGTCTTCTTTACTCATTGACTCCTTAAGAAGCTCTTGGCTGTTCGCTATGGGCCTTTAGCTAAAAGCCAAGAGCTGAAAGCTAAGAGCGTCTACTGCGTCAAAATCACTGGACCTTGCCGCGTCACAGCCACGCAATGTTCAAAGTGTGCGCTGTAACTGCCGTCGAGCGTTACGGCCGTCCACTTGTCGCTCAAAACCTTTGTCTCGGGGCGTCCCGAGTTCACCATCGGCTCAATCGCGAGGACCATGCCTTCGGTCAACTCCGCGCCTTGGCCCTTCTTACCAAAATTCGGAATCTGCGGCGCTTCGTGCAGCTTCGTTCCGATCCCGTGGCCCACAAATTCTCGCACTACGCTGAACCCGTTCGCCTCGACGTGCTTCTGAATCGCCGATCCAACGTGGCCGATCGTGTTGCCAATCTTTACCTGTTCGATGCCCTTGTACAGCGAGGCCTCGGTCACCTCAAGCAACTTCTTCAACTCCGCGGTCACCGTCTCGCCCACCGGTACGGTAATGGCCGCGTCTCCGTAGTATCCATCGCAAACCACACCGCAGTCGATGGAAACAATGTCGCCGGTTTTCAGCGCCCGCTTTTCCGATGGGATACCGTGTACGATCTCTTCGTTAATCGAGGTACACAGCACACAGGGATAACCAAAATATCCCTTGAACGCCGGCGCCGCTCCCAAATCTGCGATCATCTTTGCGGCGGCGTTTTCCAGATCCATCGTAGTCACACCCGCGGCTACGATGCTTTTCAGGTGGTTCAAAACCTGGCGAACCATCTTTCCGCTTCGCCTCATCTTCTCGATTTCTTCGGGCGACTTGCGGATGATGCGATCTTCTCCAAAACTCATAACGAATTTATTTACTTCAGAGCCCTAACTTCGCCACTTCCCGGAACACATTCCTGCTCGCGGCGGCTTTCGAGTACCGCGAAAATCTGTACCGTGACCTCCGCCATCGGACGATCGGCATTGATGGCAACCAGTCGCCCTTGGGCTTTGTAATACTCGGCCACCAGCCGGGTTTGGCGATCATACGCAGCCAAACGCTCGGAAATTACCTCTTCGCGATCGTCATCGCGGATCACCAGCTTCGATCCGTCTACATCACACAACTCATCGACGCGAGGTGGCTGAGAGTGAATGTTATAGAGCAGCCCGCAGGTGGGACACGAACGCCGTCCGGTAAGCCGTTGCAGCAATTGATTATAATCCACCAGAAGCTGGATCACAACTAGCGGACACTGGCAGGACTCGCCAGAACCGGGCTGAGCTGTCTTCACAGCGCCTGCCTGCGAGCCATTTCCCGCCTTATTTTCAAAGACCTCTTTTTCCAGGAAGGCATCCAGCCATCCGGCCTGAGCGGCGGTTCGGGGAAAGCCGTCCAGGACAAATCCACGCTTACAGTCGGCTTCCCTCAGCCGCGTGGCGACGATGCCGTACATCAGCTCGTCAGGAACCAACTCTCCCCGCGCCATGATCCCCTTGGCGGCAAGGCCCAACTCAGTGCCAAGTGCGATGTGCTCGCGCAAAAGATCGCCAGTCGAGATCGTCGGCACGCCGTAGCGCTCGACAATCTGCCTAGACTGAGTGCCCTTCCCGGCACCCGGAGGGCCCAGAAGAATCACCGTTCCAATATTTCGCGCGGTCTCGTTGGCCATCGAAATGGCTTCTTTTTACTCGTATTTCCTACCGCGGAAATATCGTCGCACTCCGCGCTTGCTGAGAACTTTCGCTACCAGGTTCGACGACCGCGCAGGCGGCCACTCTTCGGCGTAAATCCATCGTAGTGGCGCATGATCAACTGCGCCTCAATCTGCGTGACCGTATCCATGGCGACACCGACTACGATCAACAGCGAAGTTCCGCCGAAGTAAAAATTGACACCTAAACCGTTCGTCACCCAGGTGGGCAAGCTCTCAAACATGCGTCCCAGCAGCGGAAGGTGATTGAGTTTGATACCCGCGATCATCCACTCCGGAATCAGCGAAATCAAAATCAGGTAGAGCGCGCCGACCAGCGTGATCCGTGTCAGAACATCGTTAATGAAATCCGAAGTCCGTTTGCCCGGCCGTATGCCCGGAATAAAACCGCCCCACTTCCGCATGTTGTCCGCAACCTCGTTCGGATTGAACACGATCGAGATATAGAAGTAGGCAAAGAAGATGATGCCGAGACAATAAAGAAGAGTGTAAAGAGGCTCGCCCCACTTCATCGCATCGAGAATCGGTCCCACGACGCGGTTGTTATGAAAAGCCGCGCCCAACATTTGCGGCAAGGCCAAGATCGACGACGCAAAAATTACTGGCATCACGCCGCCCGCATTGACCCTGAGCGGCAGGTGCGTCGATTGCCCACCCATCACTTTTCGTCCAACGACACGCTTCGCGTACTGCACCGGAATGCGCCGTTCGCTGCGTTCGACATAAACAATGAACGCCACCACGGCAATCATCAACACCAGCAGCATAATGATGGCCGGAGCGGTAAAAACTCCCCAAACGTTGGTGCTGGCTTTCTGATAAAGATCGTAAACGCCATGCGGCAAGCCGACCACAATACCTGCAAAAATCAGGAGCGACATGCCGTTGCCGATGCCGCGATCGGTAATTTGCTCACCCAGCCACATAATGAAGGCGCTGCCGGTGGTCATGGTCAGCATGGTCGTCAAGACGAATCCTGGCCCCGGCGCATTCACAAAATCGCCCATTTTCTGGAGACCGATGGCGATGCCGAACGACTGCACTGCGCTCAAAATCACGGTGAGATATCGCGTCCACATCGTGATCTTCTTGCGCCCCATCTCGCCTTCTTTTTGCAGCTTGGCGAGCGGCTCATAAACCACGGTCAGCAACTGCAAAATGATCGACGCCGTAATGTACGGCATGATGCCCAGAGCGAAGATCGTCATTCGACGGATGTTCCCGCCGCTGAACAAGTCGACGAGACCTAGCATGCCGCCTTTGTTTTGCTCGATGAATTGCGCGAACTTCTCGCTATTGATCCCGGGCGTCGGGATGTGGCCACCGATGCGATACACCGCCAAGAGGCCGAGCGTAAACAGCACACGCTTGCGAAGGTCGGGAACCCGGAAGATGTTCGACAGCTTTTCGAGCATTACTGCAAGACCTCAAACTTGCCGCCAGCCTTGGTGATTTTATCCTGAGCCGTCTTGGAAAATTTGTGCGCGTGCACAGTAATCGCGGAGGTCAATTCGCCGGTGCCCAGAATCTTAACCGGCTGCTTGCCATTTACCACACCCGCTTTTTTCAGTACCTCGGGGGTAATTTCAGTTTCGCCCAGCTCGGCGAGGCGGTCGAGGTTCACGACCGAATACTCTTCGCGGAAAATGTTAGTAAAGCCGCGCTTTGGAATCCGGCGATGCAGCGGCATCTGGCCGCCTTCAAATCCGCGGATCAATCGTGCGCCAGCGCGAGACCACTGCCCTTTGTGTCCGCGCGTGGATGTCTTGCCCATGCCGGATCCCATGCCACGTCCGACTCGCTTCTTCTTTTCCGTCGATTTCTTGGGCGCCCGTATTGTCGATAAATTCATAACTGTCTCTCGTCTCGCGGCGAACCGCGTCTCTACGCTTACTCTACGATCGCAATCAGATGTGGAATCTTCGCCACCATGCCGCGAATCGCGCTATTGTCTGGCCGCACGATCACCTGGTTCAACCGGGTAAAGCCCAGACCTTTGACCACTGCTTTCTGTGTCTTGGGAGTGCAGATGGCCGAACGAACCCACTTCAGCTGGATCGTTCCCTTCGGCGTCGCTTTCGATGTCTTGGTCGTCATTACAACTCCTCTACCGACTTGCCGCGCAACTCCGCGACATGTTCGCGGCTCTTGAGTTTCTTGAGCGCTTCGAAGGTCGCTTTAATCACGTTGTGCGGATTGTTAGTGCCAATCGATTTCGTCAGTACATTCTGGATGCCGGCCGAGGTCATCACCGCACGAACCGCTCCGCCCGCAATCACGCCTGTGCCCTCAGGAGCCGGCTTCAGCAGTACCATGCCAGAACCAAAGCGTCCCAGCACCGTGTGCGGCACCGAGGTTTGTGTCAGGTTGATGCGCATGAGGTTTTTCTTCGCCGACTCAATCCCTTTGCGGATGGCCTGCGGAACTTCCTTCGCTTTTCCCGATCCAAAGCCAACCACCGCCGCCGACGGATCTCCTATAACAACGAGCGCCGCGAACGACATGTTCTTGCCGCCCTTAACCACTTTCGTCACCCGGTTAATCGAGACCACCTGGTCCTTTAACTGGAACGAAGCTGCATCGAGTTTTTTTGTGACTCTAGCCATTCTTAAGTCTCATTTCCTGTTCGGCTTCTTGCTTCTAGCCGTTCTCTTCTAGCGACCGCTCTTGATCGCCAGGAGCTAGCAGCCAGAAGCCAGTAGCTCGATCTAAAACTGCAATCCCGCTTCGCGGGCCGCGTCGGCGACCGCCTTCACCCGGCCATGGTAGATGTAGCCACCGCGGTCAAACACCACCTTGGTGACGCCCTTTTCCTTGGCTAGTTCCGCGATCTTCTTGCCGACTCCTTTTGCCGAGGCGACGTTGCCCCCGGTCGTGCGCGCGCCCTTGCGGTCATCCGCCGTCGAGGCCGCGACCAGAGTCACGCCCTTGAGATCGTCGATCAGTTGAACGTAAATATGATTCAGCGACCGGTATACATTCAGCCGCGGACGCTCCGGGGTTCCGACAACTTTCTTTCGGATCCGATCGTGCACCCGTTGCCGTGTCTGATTTTTCGAATTGATTCTTAGCATTTCAAAAGCCTCGTCGTTCGCTGTTCGCTTTTCGTCGCCCGCAATCGCTTCATCTTGCGATCAGCGAACGACGAACAGCGAGAACCGTTACTTCGCGCCTGTCTTACCAACCTTCTTCTTCAACTTCTCGCCCACGTAGCGCACGCCCTTGTTCTTGTACGGATCGGGCGGACGCAGTGAGCGCATTTCAGCCGCGACCTGGCCAACTTTTTGGCGGTCGATGCCGTTCAATGTCAGGTGAGTCAGCTTGGCATCCACCGCGCAATCAACACCGGTTGGCAGCGGATACTCAATCGGGTGCGAATATCCCAGACTGAAAACCACCATGCCTTTGCCCTTCATTTCAGCGCGGTAGCCGATGCCGACGATGTCCAATTCGCGCGTCCAGCCCTTGGTCACACCCTCGACCGCATTATTGACCAGCGCGCGCGCTAATCCATGGACCGCGGCATGTGCGTCATCCGGACGGATCGCCACCAGGTTGCCGTCCTTCTGCTCCATCGTAATGCCGGACGGAAGAGGTGTATCCAGCTTGCCCTTGGGGCCCTGGACCATCACCGTATTTCCTTCAATCTTCACCGTCACGCCCTTCGGGATCGCGATCGGTTTTTTTCCAATTCGTGACATAGCTTCTTAGCTCTCTGCTCTCAGATGTCCGCCATCAGCCTTCAGCTCAAACCGTCTTTCCTAACGGCTGATGGCTGATAGCTGACGGCTGGTTCTCTACCAAATCTCGCAAAGCAATTCGCCGCCCAGGCCCTGCCGACGCGCCTGGCGTCCCGTCATCACACCCTTCGGCGTGGTCAGGATGTTGATTCCCATCCCGCCCAGGACACGCGGAATCTCGGTGCGGCGGACATAGACGCGGCAGCCCGGACGCGACACGCGCGCCAGGTTCGTGATGACCGCCTCGTTGTTGTTACCGTACTTCAAGTAGACGCGCAGGACCTTGTGACCCTCTTCCTCCGCCGGCTTGAAGTTCGCGATATAGCCCTCTTCTTTCAGAATGCGGGCAATCTCCGTCTTCAGCTTGGAAGCTGGTATATCCACTTTCTGGTGCCGTGCGCGGATCGCGTTACGGATGCGCGCCAGCATGTCTGCGACCGGATCGGTCAACCTCATCGTTTGCTTCTCCTAAAGCCGCTCGTTCGCTCCGCATCGTCATTCACGATTCAGCGGAGAACCTGTCAGCAGCTTACTTCTTTCAGCCGTTAGTCTTCCGTCGTTAGCCGTTAGCGCACTGACAACTGATCACTGACGACTGACAACTGTTTCCTACCAGGACGACTTCGAAACTCCAGGGATCTCGCCCCGCAGCGCCAACTGCCGAAAACACAGGCGGCACAGGCCGAACTTGCGTAAAAAGGCCCGCGGACGTCCGCAGATTTTGCAGCGGTTGTGCTTGCGCGACGAGAACTTTGGCTTCCTCGCGTCCTTCACTCTTTTTGCTGTAGTTGCCAAACTTAGCTCCTCGCTTTTGCGTCACCGGCTTTCCGCCGCCGGCTTTCCGTTAAAACCTAATTTGCCCGGAAGGGCATTCCTAGCTGCTTCAACAGCGACCGCGCCTGGTTGTCGGAGCGCGCCGTCGTCACAATGGTGACGTTCATTCCCTTCAGCTTGTCTACCTTCGAATAATCGATCTCTGGGAAGATTAGCTGGTCATGCAAGCCCAGCGTGTAATTGCCGCGGCCATCGAAAGACTTGGTCGAGACTCCCTTGAAATCGCGCACTCGCGGAAGCACGATGCTGACCAGGCGATCGAAAAATTCGTACATGCGGTCGCCGCGCAGAGTAACCATCGCGCCAATTGGCATGCCTTCGCGAACCTTAAAGGCGGCAATCGACTTCTTCGCCCGCGTGATCACCGGCTTCTGGCCGGTAATCTGACCTAGTTCGTTGACCGCCGGGTCGATCAGTTTCGCGTTCTGCGTCGCTTCGCCAACACCCATGTTCACGACGATCTTGTTCAACCGCGGAACCGCCATCGGGTTCTTGAGGTCGAGCTCTTTCATCAGCGCAACCGCGACTTCCTTCTCGAATTGCGTTCTCAGGCGCGGACGCTCTTTTGCCGCGTGCCTTGGCGCTTCCGCGCTAGGCTTCTCGGCCGCCTGCGTCTTATCGGCCTTGGCTTTCGTCTTCTTCAGCTGCTCGGCTTTTTTCTGCTCGTCTACCATTTGTCGTTGCTACCTTATCTCTCACGGTTTCGGAGTGTTGGCTGTTGGCGCTAGCTACTTGCTTCTAGCAATCGCCGACGTATACCGGTTCGTGAGACGTTCAAATCTTTAACCAGCGATTCTGCCCATCACGCAAATCATGTTGTTGAGCCAGTAGCTAGCAGCCAGAAACCAGAGCTACTTCTCCAGCGTCGTCCCGCACTTCTTGCAGACGCGCACTTTGCGCTCGCCGCGCACTTCATGCCCAATCCGCACCGGACCGCACGTCCCACATACCAGGGCGACGTTCGCCAACCGGATCGGCCGTTCTTGCTCGGCGATTCCACCCTTGATATTGCGCTGCGGATTCGGACGCACGTGCTTCTTCACCGTCATGACGTGCTCGACCAGAACACGCCCTTCATCCGGAAACACGCGCAGGACGCGGCCTTCTTTGCCCGTATCCTTGCCGGTCATCACCTTCACGGTGTCGTTGCGCCGGATATCCACTCGCTTGTGTAACTTCGTCGTTGCTGTTCCCATTTTCGAATCCTTCTCTTTTGTAGAGACGGGGCTCGCCCCATCTCAGACGCGGCCAGCCGCGTCTCCACCCCGGGCACTACAGTACTTCCGGCGCCAGCGACACAATCTTCAAAAATTTCCGCTCGCGCAGTTCGCGCGCTACCGGGCCAAACACGCGCGTTCCCACCGGTTCTCCCGTATCGTTGATCAGCACTGCCGCATTCTGATCGAAACGGATGTAAGTCCCATCCCGACGGCGATGCTCTTTCCGCGTCCGGACAATCACAGCCTTCACCACTTTGCCTTTTTGCACCTGACCGTCCGGCGAGGCCTCTTTCACGGCCGCCGTAATCACGTCGCCAATTCCCGCGTGCATTCCGGTCGAACCGCCGAGCGGCATGATCATCTGCAGCTTGCGCGCGCCGGAGTTATCGGCGACCTCGATCATCGATCTCATCATTAAAGACATATTCAGTCTCCTTCTTCCCGCCGCGCACTTACCGCCACTCGCAACCGCTACCTCTTACTTGGCGGAAACACCCGTCGCGGCGTCGATATCCACTTCCGGCACCAGCGCGGTCTTACGCACGATTTCCTTCAACGTCCAGCGCTTCAGCTTCGACAACGGACGCGACTCTTCAATCTTCACCACATCGCCGGTGTGCGATTCGTTTTTCTCGTCGTGCGCATAAAACTTCTTGCGGATCGAAATGACCCGCTTGTACATGGGGTGCGCTTTCTTGCGCGTGACTTCCACGACAATAGTTTTCTGCATCTTGTTCGAGACAACCGTGCCGATCAGCACCTTGCGGTGCGACTGTTTTTCAGCCTGCGCGTTTTCGCTCTGGCCTGTGGTTTCCGCCATTATTTTTTCTCCGTCTTGCTCGTCGTCACCTTGCTCGTCGCTTTGCCCGTCGTCGCCTTGGCGCCCGCCAACTCCTGCTCGCGCTGGACGGTCTGAACGCGCGCAATGTCCCGGCGTAACCCGCGAATCTTTTTCAAGCTTTCCGTCTGCCCCATATTCATCTGGAACTTCAGCTTGAAGAGCTGGTCCGCCAAATCGCGCTCCTGGTGCTTGAGCTCGTCATCGGTTAAATTGCGAATCTTTTCTGCCTTCATAAATCAGTTCTCAGTTCTCAGTTGTCAGTTCTCAGTGAAAGCCTTTTCGCTTCCAAACTTGCGTGGTACTTCTGCAATCTGACCTCTGACTCCTGCAATCTCTCTACAGCACTTCGCGTTTCACAAAGGTCGTGCGCAGCGGAAGTTTGTGCGAGGCCAAACGCATCGCCTCTTTCGCCTCCGTAATCGTCACGCCTTCCATCTCAAACAGAATCTTGCCCGGTTTCACCACCGCGACCCAATGATCTGGAGCGCCTTTGCCTTTTCCCATACGGGTTTCGGCGGGCTTCTTCGTCACCGGCTTATCCGGAAACAAACGGATCCAGATTTTGCCGCCGCGCTTCACAAAACGCGTCATGGCCACGCGGCTGGCTTCGATCTGCCGGTCGGTGATCCAACCCGGCTCCAGCACCTTCAGCCCAAACTGGCCGAACGACAGCGTGCTTCCGCGCCACGCCTTGCCCGTCATACGACCGCGCTGTTGCTTGCGGAACTTAACTTTCTTCGGCATCAACATAAGAATCAGTTCTCAGTTCTCAGCTGTCAGTTCTCGGGAAATCTTCCCGTCAGATGCTCCAAACTTCCGCAATCTGACCTCTGACCTCTGCAATCTCCCTACTTCTTAGAACGCTCCCGTAGTGGGCACTTCTCGCGCCGGAGTCGCTTCCCGCTTCTTTGCCGGAAGAATCTCACCCTTGTACACCCAGCACTTCACGCCAATCACTCCGTAGGTGGTACGCGCTTCGGTAAAGCCGTAATCGATATCGGCGCGCAGCGTGTGCAGCGGCAAACGCCCCTGCAGATACCACTCCGAACGGGCGATTTCGTTGCCGTTCAAGCGGCCGCTCACGCGAACCTTGATTCCCTTGCATCCGAAGCGCAGCGCCGAATCCACCGACTTGCGCATCGCCCGCCGGAAGCCTACGCGCTTTTCCAGTTGCAGCGCGATCGACTCCGACACCAGTTGCGCATCCAGTTCCGGCTTGTGTACTTCCTGGATATCGACATGGACCTCGCGCGTCGTCTTCTTCTGCAGGTCCTGCTTCAACTTGTCGATTTCCGCGCCCTTGCGCCCGATGATGATGCCCGGACGCGCCGTCTTGATGATGATGCGCAGCTTGTTGCCTGGACGCTCAATCTCCACCGAACTCACGCCGGCCGACTTGAGCTTTTCCTTCAGCTCCGTCTTGAGCTTGTAATCCTCGAGCAGCAGCTTGTCGTAATCCTTCTCGACAAACCAGCGCGACTTCCACGGCTTGGTGTAGCCGAGGCGAAATCCGTAAGGATGAACCTTCTGTCCCATCGTTGCTCCTAAACCTGCCTTAAACCGCTTGCTTGTGTGGCGGCGGGGCTTTGCCCCGCTAGACGGGGCGCAGCCCCGTCACCACACTTCATTTCTTACTTCTTCACAGCCGCTTTCTTGCCGACTGCCTTCTTCTTGGCTGGCGCTTTCCCTTTGGCCTTGGTCTTCGGCCGGGGAGCGGCGCCCTTCGCCGTTTTCCCGTCCGCCGTCGACGTCGTTCCGACCGCAGCGCCGTTCCTGTTTTTCTCGGCCAACACAATCTCCAGATGCGCGATGCGCCGGACGTAGTGATAAGCGCGCCCCATCGGTGCGGGACGAATGCGTTTCATGCGCGGCCCATCGTTCGCCACCGCATGCTTCACATACAGATTGTCCAACTCGACATCCAAACCTTTTTCGTTGCTCAGGAAGTTCGCGTTATCGATCGCCGATTGCAACAACTTTGCGACCGTTGCTGCCACGCGCTTCTTGGTAAATGCCAGCGTGTTCCGCGCCTCTTCCACGCGCCGTCCCTTGATCAGGTTCAGCACCAACCGCGCTTTTTGCGGCGACACGCGCATGTATCGGGCTTCTGCTCGAAATTCCATTGTCCGCGCTCCTTACGCCTTCGGCGCCGAGGAGCTGATGGCTCCAGGCCCGCCCGGAATGCCGGCCGGTTTCGCCGCCGTTTCCGTCGCCGCTTTCATCGAGTGCCCCTTGAACTGACGGGTGAAGCTGAATTCTCCCAGCTTGTGTCCCACCATGTTCTCGGTCACATAGACCGGAATGAACTTCCGTCCGTTATGCACCGCAATCGTGTGTCCGACCATCTCGGGGATAATCGTCGAGCGCCGCGACCACGTCCGCAGCACCTTCTTTTCGTTCCGCGCATTCATGCCTTCGACTTTCGTCACCAGGTGCGCGTCTACGAACGGTCCTTTTTTTGTCGATCGTGCCATAAAGTCAGTTCTCAGTTCCGGTCGTCAGCCATCAGCCTTCAGCCATCAGGTAAAACCGGTTTTCCTGACGGCGGATGGCTGACGGCTGACGGCTCATCTAGCTCTTCTTGCGGCGGTTCACGATGAACGTGTCCGTCCGCTTATTGTTCCGCGTCTTGTAGCCGCGCGTCGGCTGTCCCCACGGCGTCACAGGATGCCGTCCGCCCGAGGTTTTTCCTTCGCCACCACCATGCGGATGGTCAACCGGGTTCATCGAAACGCCGCGGTTATGCGGACGCTTCCCCACCCAGCGCGTGCGTCCTGCCTTGCCCCACGTCACGTTCTCGTGATCGGTGTTGCCAACCTGCCCGATCGTCGCTAGACAGTCCAGCGCCACCTTGCGCGTCTCGCCGGAAGGCAATTTCACTAGCCCGTAGTCGCCTTCTTTCGCGACCAACTGTGCCGAACCGCCCGCCGAACGCACCATCTGCGCGCCCTTACCAGGACGCAACTCGATATTGTGAATCGTCGTGCCAGGCGGAATATTCCGCAGCGGCAACGCGTTTCCCACGAGGATGTCCGCCTCGGGACCGCTCAAAATCTTCGCGCCCACCTTCAACCCATCCGGCTGCACAATGTAACGCTTCTCGCCATCGGCATAGCTCAGCAGGGCAATGCGCGCCGAGCGGCCGGGATCGTATTCGATCGTCACCACCGTCGCCGGAATGCCATGCTTATCGCGCTTGAAATCAATCGTGCGCAGCAAGCGCTTGTTGCCGCCCCCGCGAAAGCGCATCGTCGTGTCGCCCGAATTGCGGCGTCCACCGGAACGAATCTTGCCCTCAACCAGCGCCTTGTGCGGCTTCGATGAGGTAATGTCGTCAGTCGTAACCGACGTGCGATAACGCAGCGTCTGGGTTGTCGGTCTGTAAGTTTTGATTGCCATATTAGCTCTCAGCTCTCAGCACTTCCCGCCATCAGTAAACCCTTGCTGCTCGTCGGCCCGATTTTCCTGATGGCTGACGACCGATGGCTGACGGCTGTACTACAAGTTCTGCGCGTACTCCGGCATCTTTTCGCCGCTCTTCAACCGCACGTACGCCTTTTTCCAGTCAGGACGGTAGCCGGTAAACTTTCCCCGCCGCCGCTCTTTTCCTGGATAATTCGCCGTGCGTACCGATGACACTTTCACTTTGAAGATCGACTGCACCGCTTCCTTAATCTCGGTCTTTGTCGCCTTCGGCGCTACTTGGAACACCAGCGTGTTCTGCGTCTCTTTAATTCCGAGACCTTTTTCGGTGATCACCGGCTTACGAATAATCTGATAAGCGGATTTCATCAGGCCACCTCCGCTTTCGCTTTGGTCTTCGTCTTTGCTTTCGTCTTACGCAGACGCGGCGCCGGCTTCTTCTTTTTTTCTTCGACCGGCTCGGCTTCGTGCGTGCGCCGCGAAACCGACTTCTTCAGCGAATCCTGCAGCTTTTCGAGCGCCGGCTGCGCAAAGATCACGTGGGTGTAACGCATGATGTGATACGGATGCACTTCATTCGCCCGCACCAGTTCCAGTCCATCGATGTTCCGTGAACTGAGTGCCAGGTTCTTGTTATCGGACGTCGAAAGATCCACCACCAGCGTCGTGCCATCGACCTTCAGCTTGTCGAGCGCCTCACGAAAGAGCTTTGTCTTCGGCTCCTTCACGTCGAACGAATTCACGACGATCAATTTGCCATCGGCAAATTTCGAAGCCAACGCCGAGCGCAATGCACCCAGCAGCTTCTTCTTGGGGAAGGCATAGTCGTACGAGCGTGGCTGCGGTCCGTGAACCGTGCCGCCGTGGCGCCACAGTGGCGAACGGATGGAGCCGATTCGCGCCCGCCCGGTGCCCTTCTGCTTCCACAGCTTCTTGCCCGATCCGGAAACGCGCCAGCGGTTCTTGGTAGCGTGCGTGCCCGCACGCGCGGAGGCGCGATAGTGCGTGATCGCCTCCCAGAGCAAGTCCTCGTTCACTGCCCCGAAAACTTCCTCGGCCAGTTCCAGCGTTCCCGCCTTCGCTCCGTTCAGATTGAAAACATCAATAGTTGCCATATTTCTCTCGTATTCTTACTTACTAACCAGCGACCGACTAACGACCAACGGCCGACGACTGAACTACCCCTTCTTTGCCGCTCTCTTCGCAGCCTTCAACGGATCAACCGTAGCCGAACCCGCAAATCCACGGCGCTCTCGGGGCGGTTTCTTTGCCTTGTTGATCATGATGTAGCCGCCGTTCGCTCCCGGAACACTGCCCTCGACCACCAGCAGATTCTCTTCTTTATCGACGCCAAGGATCCGTAGGTTGCGCGTCGTGATGCGAGCATCGCCCATGTGTCCCGACATCCGCATACCCTTAAAAACGCGCGACGGAAATGCCGAAGAACCGATCGAGCCCGTGATCTGAAACATCGAACCGTGCGACTTGGGACCGCCGCCAAAGTGATGGCGCTTCACCACACCCTGAAAGCCGTGCCCCTTGCTCGTTCCGATCACATCGACAAAACGCTCGTTCTCAAAAATATCAACCAGAATCCGGTCACCCGGCTTGATCACGCCCTCGGTGGTTTCTCCCGGAGCATCGACTTCAATTCCGACTTCGCGGACAAACCGGACCGGCGGAAGATTGTGTTTCGCAAAATGTCCGCGCATCGCCTTCGTCAGTTTTTTCTCTTTCACAAACTCAACCAGGCCAATCTGCGCCGACTCGTATCCATCTCGGGTGCTGGTCTTATGTTGCGTGATCACGCACGGACCCGCCTGCAGCACCGTCGCCGGCCGCACATCGCCCTTCGAATCGAAGAGCTGCGTCATGCCCACTTTCTTCCCGAGGATTCCAGTAACTCTTGCCATTTCCTTCTCCGTTCCCAGCTTGGCTCGTCCATCTTCTACAACGTTCAACAACGGCTATTGGCTGGGTGCCTGCTCAGTCCCCTCAACCATTCCGCCATACCTGACGGCTGATGGCTGACGGCTGACAGCTATTTATGTTCCTTACCGAACGCCTTAATCTCCACGTCCACTCCCGCCGGCAGATCGAGCTTCATCAGCGCATCGACGGTCTGCTGCGTCGGCTCAAGAATATCGAGCAGGCGCTTGTGGGTGCGGATCTCAAACGCTTCCCGCGACTTCTTATCCACGTGCGGAGAACGCAGCACGCAGTATTTGTTTTTCATCGTAGGTAGGGGAATCGGTCCGGCAATCTGCGCGCCGGTACGTTTCGCCGTTTCCACGATCTCGCCCGTCGACTGATCCAGAATGCGGTAGTCGTAGGCTTTCAACCGTATGCGAATTCTTTCTTTTCCAGTCACTGTTTTCTCTCTTTACCCCTCCCGGCATCTCCGGAAGGAAAGAACTGGCGGCAAGCTGCAAGCCGCGAATTAATTTCTGAGCTGCTAGCTTCCGACTTCCGGCTTCCAGCAGCACCACATCTTTAGCCCAACCATCCCGTTTTTCCTGATGGCTGAGGGCTGAGGGCTATTTCACAATCTCCGCAATCGTACCGGCGCCGACTGTGTGGCCGCCTTCGCGAATCGCGAACCGCAATCCCTTTTCCATCGCGACCGGAGTGATCAGTTCAATCACCAGGCTCACGTTGTCTCCCGGCATCACCATCTCCGTGCCCTCGGGCAACTCCGCAATCCCCGTCACGTCCGTTGTCCGCAAGTAAAACTGCGGACGATAGCCCTTGAAGAACGGCGTATGACGTCCACCTTCTTCTTTCGTCAGGATGTACACCTCAGCCTTGAACTTCGTGTGCGGAGTAATCGACCCCGTCTTCGCCAACACCATTCCGCGCTCGACGTCCTCTTTCGCAATGCCGCGCAACAGAAGTCCCGCGTTGTCGCCCGCCATGCCTTCATCCAGCTGCTTCTTGAACATTTCGACGCCGGTAACGACGGTTTTTCTGGTCTCGCGGAAGCCGACAATCTCCGACTCTTCGCCAACCTTCACCTTGCCGCGCTCGATACGTCCTGTCACGACCGTGCCGCGTCCTTGAATCGAAAAAATATCTTCGATCGGCATCAGGAACGGTTTATCCAAGTCACGCACCGGCTGCGGAATACTCTTGTCCACGGCCTCCATCAACGCGTCAACCTGCTTCTCCCACTTGTCTTCGCCGTTCAGCGCGCCGAGAGCTGAGAGCCTCACCACGGGAACATCATCGCCCGGATACTGGTACGCCTTCAGCAACTCGCGTACTTCGAGTTCGACCAGATCCAGCAACTCGGGATCATCAACTGCGTCGCACTTATTGAGCGCCACGACAATGTACGGCACACCGACCTGACGAGCCAAGAGCACGTGCTCGCGCGTCTGCGGCATCGGACCGTCCGTCGCCGCGACCACGAGAATCGCGCCATCCATCTGCGCCGCGCCCGTGATCATGTTCTTGATGTAATCCGCGTGGCCCGGGCAATCGACGTGCGCGTAGTGCCGGTTCGCCGTCTCATATTCCACGTGCGCCGTGGCAATCGTTATGCCGCGCGCCTTTTCTTCCGGAGCGTTATCGATCGAATCAAACGACCGGAACGAGTTCTTCGGGTTGTGCTTGGACAAAACCTTCGTGATCGCCGCCGTCAACGTGGTCTTCCCGTGGTCAATGTGACCAATCGTCCCTACGTTGCAGTGCGGCTTATTGC
Organism: uncultured Acidobacteriaceae bacterium; assembly: GCA_963846085.1. GTDB lineage: Bacteria > Acidobacteriota > Terriglobia > Terriglobales > Acidobacteriaceae > Acidiflorens. The sequence continues at coordinate 674,326 of CAWJUN010000004.1, forward strand.
GATCAAACTTTTCTTTTGCCATAACTCAGCTCTTAGCTCCTAGCTCAAAACTTTCCTGCCGACTGCTCATCTCTTCCAAATCAATTCGCCTGATATCAGCGAACAATTTCAAAATCTCTTCAGCATCCAACGTAAAGTCGACTGATTCACCTCTTACCGCGTCGACCTGATGCTTGGTCCAGATAAAGCGCCAAACACAGCGCTCAATCATCGGCTTCGGATCACCCATCAGCTGCTCAATCTGTTTCCAAGCCGCCGAAGTCACTCCAACCCGAATGTTCGTTATCGTTTCGTCAGCGTGTCGACAACGGGTGCTGAAGCAATTCACCACTAACCTACCTGGGCGCTGCTTTGCCCTGCGTCTTGGCGATAATTTCATCCGCCACGTGACGCGGAGCCTCTTCATAACGCGCAAAATGCATCGAGTATTCCGCGCGCCCCTGCGTCGACGAACGCATGTGCGTTGCGTAGCCAAACATTTCCGCCAACGGAACGATCGCTTTAATAACCTGCGAACCGGCACGATGCTCCATGCCTTCAATCCGTCCGCGACGTGAACTCAGATCGCCCATAATCGTCCCGGCGTAATCTTCCGGCGTCACGACTTCAACCGCCATAACCGGCTCCAGCAGCACCGGAGAAGCCTTGCGTGCCGCTTCTTTGAACGCCATCGACCCGGCAATCTTGAACGCCATTTCGTTCGAATCGACATCGTGATAGCTGCCGTCATACAGCGTCGCCTTCACATCGACCATCGGATAGCCCGCGAGGATGCCGCCTTCCAGCGCCTCGCGAATACCCTGATCAATCGGCTTGATGAATTCCTTCGGAACCGAACCCCCCGTGATGTCATTAACGAACTCGTAGCCCACACCCGGCGGCTGAGGATCGAGATAAATCTTCGCGTGACCGTACTGTCCCTTACCGCCGGTTTGCCGGATGTACTTGCCTTCCGCTTCCGAATGCTTGCGAATCGTCTCGCGATACGCGACCTGCGGTTTGCCGACATTTGCTTCGACTTTGTACTCACGCATCATGCGGTCGACGATGATTTCGAGATGCAACTCGCCCATGCCGCTGATGATGGTCTGTCCGCTGTCGGGATCGGTATGAACCTTAAAAGTAGGATCTTCCTGCGCCAGTCGTGCCAGCGCCATGCCCATCTTTTCCTGATCGGCCTTTGTCTTCGGCTCAACCGCAACCGAGATCACCGGCACGGCGAACGAAATCGACTCTAGCGTAATCGGATGCTTCTCTTCGCATATGGTGTCGCCCGTGCCGACGTTCTTCAATCCCACTACGGCGCAGATGTCGCCCGCCAGAATTTCCTGGATGTCTTCGCGCTTATTGGCGTGCATCTTCAGCAGGCGGCCGATGCGCTCATGTCTCTGCGTGCGCGAATTCAAAACCGACTCGCCCGACTTCAGTTGTCCGGAATACACGCGGATAAACGTCAACTGGCCGACGAAGGGGTCCGCCATAATCTTGAACGCCAGCGCCGCAAACGGCTCTTTGTCGTCGGCTTTGCGGACGATCGTCGCTCCGTTGTCGGGATCGAGGCCATGCGTCTCTTTCGTATCGAGCGGCGAAGGCAGGTAATCGACCACTGCGTCGAGCAGCGGCTGGACACCTTTATTCTTGAACGCAGTCCCGACCACCACCGGAAACAACTTCAACGCGATCGTTGACTTGCGCAGCGACGCCTTGAGTTCCTCCGCCGAAATCGCTTCGCCTTCGAGAAATTTGTGCAGAATCTCGTCGTCGTTTTCGGCGACAGTTTCGACCAGTTGCGTATGGAACGCCTCGGCCTTTTTCTGCAGATCCGCCGGAATCTCTCCAACCTGATATTCCGCTCCGATCGTGTCGTCTGGCCAGATGATGGACTTCATGGCAATCAGATCCACGACTCCGCGGAATTTATCTTCTTGTCCGATGGGAATTTGAATGGCGACGGGTTTGGCACTGAGGCGCTTGCGGAGGGTATCGACGGCGTGCTCGAAATCAGCACCCATCTTGTCAATCTTATTAATGAAGCAAATTCGCGGGACGCCGTACTTGTCAGCCTGGCGCCAGACTTTTTCCGACTGCGGCTGCACGCCGTGAACCGCGTCAAACACCGCAACCGCGCCATCGAGCACGCGCAGCGAGCGTTCCACCTCGGCCGTAAAGTCCACGTGGCCGGGCGTATCAATAATGTTGATGCGAATGTCATGCCAGGTGCAGGTCGTCGCAGCGGAGGTAATCGTGATACCGCGCTCCTGCTCCTGCTCCATCCAGTCCATGATGGCCGTGCCTTCGTGGACCTCGCCGATACGGTGCGTCTTTCCCGTATAAAACAGGATGCGCTCCGTCGTCGTGGTCTTCCCGGCGTCGATGTGGGCCATGATGCCGATGTTCCTGCAGCGTTCCAATGGGACTGTTCTGGGCACGACTCTCTCTATCTCTTTCTGGGCTCTGAAATTCGTTTCTTACCGTTTCCTTCTAACCACCCGCCATTCGCTTCCGGGAATCGCGAACGACGAACCGCCAACGACAAACGACCGATTCTCTACCACCTGTAATGCGCGAACGCCTTGTTTGCTTCCGCCATTCTGTGCACGTCTTCTTTCTTCTTGATGGCGGCGCCTTTACCGTTCGAAGCATCCAGCAATTCGTTCGTCAACTTGTCAATCATTCCCTTTTCGCCGCGCCCGCGCGCATAGCTCACCAGCCAACGGATCGCGAGCGACGTCCTACGGTCGGGCGCAACTTCGATCGGCACCTGGTAGTTCGCGCCGCCGACGCGCCGCGTCTTCACTTCCAGCAGCGGCTTCGCATTCTCCACCGCCTTCGTGAACAGCTTCAGAGGCTCGTCGCCGCCTTTTTCCTGCAACTTCTCGAGCGACTTATAAAAGATGCCCTCGGCAGTCGATTTCTTTCCCTGCCACATCATCGAGTTGATGAACTTCGTCACCAGGTCCGATCCGTAAATCGGATCAGCCTCGACCTTCCGCTTCGGTGTATGACCTTTTCTTGGCATGCTTTGTCAGCTCTCAGCTTCTAATTTCTCAGCGCTTCACTGGCGACTGGCCACTCAGCACTGGCAACCGCTCTTATGCTTTCTTCGCGCGCTTCGTTCCGTACTTCGAGCGCCCTTGATTCCGACCCGCCACTCCTGTCGCATCCAGCGTGCCGCGCACGACGTGATAACGCACACCCGGCAAATCCTTCACGCGGCCGCCTCGGATCAGCACAATCGAGTGCTCCTGCAGATTGTGGCCAACGCCTGGAATGTACGTCGTCACTTCTATTCCATTCGTCAACCGAACACGCGCCACTTTGCGCAGCGCCGAGTTTGGCTTCTTCGGCGTCTGGGTGTACACGCGCGTACAAACCCCGCGCTTCTGCGGACACGATTGCAGCGCCGGACTCGCGGTCTTATATTTCGTCCGCTCGCGGCCGAACTTCACCAGCTGATTAAAAGTAGGCACTCTTGCCACTCCTGGACGCGGTAATCCGCGTCTCAACTTCAAATTTCGCGCGACGCTTGCGAGCCGCAACATTCCCGTAGAGACAGGATTCGCCCCATCCCCGCTCTGGCACAGGCCTGTAGCGCCCAGCCATACTCTCCCGCCCGCAAAACGGCGGTGAGAATTCGTTCAATTTCCCGCTCAGACTAATCGCCGACGACGGTGACGCCACGCCTTACCTCAAACTTCAGGTTTGGAGGCGCTCCGTTTCGTCTGCTTCCCCTGCATAGCCTCGCGTGTCTCCCAGACTCTACTTCTTACCCTGGGCGCCAAGGTTTTCGCAGGATGTTTCAGCGAGGGCGTTCCCAGCGCTACTTCCAGCCGGGTACGTATTTCTTCAAAGCTCAGCCAAAATCTTCCCGGAGCCTGCCGCAGCGCGGGTTGCGCTTATCGACAGAACTGCCGTATACAGGCAAGCCAGACTTAACTCGCGGAACTGTTTGATAATAACAACTACCCTGCACATCGTCAACCGCTCTTCGACGCATCGAAAGATGAGAGTAAAGAAGGTTCAAGGTGTCGGCCCTTTGTAAGGATTTTGGCGTCGTTTGGCGGTTCATGCATCTGCCATCAACACCATCCGCGCGCAAGCCGCGAAATTTGAAATCCCGAAACCTTGCGCCATAGGACCTTACCTTCTACACTGACAGTTTTCCGTTCAACTACATAACGCTCGCGCCTGCTACCTGCTAAAGAGACGCGAGGAGGATTCATGCATCGTTGTGGTCCCGCAGTCTTATTTTCGTCGGCGCTCGCTTTCGTCCTCGTACTCACTGGTTGCCTCGGCAAGAGCAGTGGAGCTGCCGGCAATGGAGGCGTCGAGAGCGTCACGCTGAGCCCCAGCACCACCCTATCCATCGATGTGGGCGCCACTCAAGTCTTTAGCGCCTCCGGCAAGAACGCCCAAGGTGGGGCGGTTCTGGGCGTTAACATCCAATATGTAGTCCAAAGCGGAAATCCAGTCGGCGGCGCCCCTCTCTCCGTCGCCAGCAATGGCAATGCCTGTGCCGGCACTTGGGACATCAACGTGGCCATTTGCAGCCCCGGAACTCCCGGAATCGCTTTCGTCACCGCAGTAATTAACGGCGTCAGCAGCCCGCCCACCACCGTCTACGTCCACCAGCACGTGGACAGCATCAAGATTTCGAACGCCGAGAGCCAGCAACCCCAATACAACTGCTTTTCCCAAGGACAGACTTGGATTTACCAGGCCACTGCCTTCAGCAATAACGTTGACATCACCAGTTCGGTTGGCCCGATGACCTGGTCGTACAGCAATGTAGGAGTCGTCACCCCGCTCCCCTACGTTCCGACTGGCAGTCCCAATACGCTTAACCAGGTACAGACCACCGCTAAATCCCCCGGGATCACGCAGCTTTTCGCCAGCGTTGCCGGAACAACAAGCACCGCATTCCCCTACATCACCTGCCTCGTCTCCTACATACGCCTGCAAATTGGCGCTCAAGCTGGAGCCGGAAACTCGACCACCGTCAACACCGGCGGGTCAATACCGGTTACCGCAACCGTCGTCGACACGTTAGGCTTCGAGTTGAATCCTGCCCCACTCACATGGAGTACCACGAATCCAGAAGTTGCGGCCTTCAGTTCCCTCACCACGACTACGTCGAATTCCAATAGCGCAACGGCTCGATCGAACCCCGGCGGCGCGACTCTCTTCGCTTCGTGCTCGCCACCCTCCTGCAACATCGGAGTTCCGCATAGCGCTCCGGTTTACTCCAGCGATGGACTGCTGCCGAACTCTCAGACGCAAGCTTACGGTTCGATCTCGGTGGATGTGACTCTCTCTTCCAGCACAAAAGAACCGACATACACCGCTTGGGCCGCGACAACAGGATGCGCAGATGCCCCTGGATGCGCCAGTGCGCTGTTCTCCGTCACGACCGGCAACACTGTCATCGGACAGATCGTGAGCCTGCCCCGTACGCCGAATTCCATGATGTTCAACCACGTCTCATCACCAAGAGTGTATTTCGGCACAGATCAAGGCCTCATGTACGTGGATGTCACCGCCAGCAGCCCCTCCGCCACGCTGATTTCGAACGCGACCACCCCATGCAACGTTTCGCTGTGTGGAACCGTGCTCACCATCTCGAACGATGGCAAACAGGTCGTCGTCTCTGATCCACCTGCACCACCTGCGCCCGGCCAGGTCTACATCTACAACTCTGGAAGCACTGCTGCACCGATCGACCTCATCTTCTCCGACCCAACCGAGACCGCGACTGCAGCCAGCTTTTCTCCCGATCAGTCCAAGCTCTTCATACTCACCAAACTTGGCAATGGCGGCGGCAATATGTATGTCTATTCCACCGTCGACGCCCTAGGCTTGCTCCCGCTTCCAACTCCCGGCACACAAGTTCTTTTCTCCGCCGACGGAAGTTTCGCCTACGTCCCGAATACGGCGGGCGACATCACCGCCTACTCAACTTGCTCGCAGCCACCGAATCCCAATCCTTCTCCGGCGAGCGTGGCGATCGGCAGCGTAGCCGCCACAGCCGTGCCGTGGACAATTTTCGCCTCGCCCGTCCTTCCTCCCGGCTCCGATGGAATTACCCAGAACCTGATCGCCGTCGAACCTCCGAACGTTGAATTCCTCACGGCAACAAACTTTACTCAGGTCCCACTGCCCTACGCGAACCCCTACTTTCAATGCCAGATTCCCACCCTGCAATCGTTCACCAAGGGCCAGTCCTTTAATCTTGGACAGACCAACACTCCGCTCTACGCGCAGTTGGTGAACGACGCGACCGAACTGGTCCTCATCGAAGAAAATGTCCCCGCCGTCCTTCTCTTTAATCTGAGCAACGGGACCACGACTTCGATCCCTCTAGCTCGTGAAGGCTATGGCAGCAGTTACCCGCTCGTCGTTGGCACGCCGCAGCAAGGGATTTCTCCTGCCACGTCGTCCCCCGATGGCAGTCAGGTCTTCGTCGAGGCCTGTGATCAGTATGCAAAAGACGGAGTGACCTGCGCGGTCGCCTCCGTGCACATCGTCTATACCACGAGTCAGGGCACCTTCGGCCAAGGCGACATCGAACAGATTCCCTACGTCAATTCCGCCGAAGACAACAACACAAACATGTGCAATGCGGGAGGAAACGGAACTGCCCCAATCTGTCTTCCGAATCTAATCGCGATCCGACCACAGTGAAGCCGCAGTAGAAGAGAATTGAGAGTAAAAATGTTGGCAGCCGGAAGGCAACCTTCTAGAGAGGAAATAAACACTGACAACTGACCTGCCCTACCCGACTTCTTTCCCCACGCTATCCAGCACGCCATTAATAAACTGTACCGACTCCGGAGTGGAGAACCTGCGCGCGATTTCCAGCGCCTCGTTAATGACCACCGCCCGCGGAGTCGTCGGATAGGCCAGAAACTCCGCGACTGCGCCCCGCAACACGTTTCGATCCACCGTCGCCATACGCTCCATGCGCCAGTGCTGCGTATGCTTGCCAATCAAGCCGTCGATCTCCACCATGCGGTCGCTGGCCACACGAAATAAGTCATCGGCAAACCCGCGAACTTCTTCTTCGACGTTAGTACGCTCGGCCCAGAACGTCTTTCGGACAAGGTCCGGCGCCTGCTTCCCCATGTCTGCCTGAAAGAGCATTTGCAGAACCAGTTCCCGTGATTTGCGGCGTGTACCCATTCAGTCGTCAGCCATCAGCCGTCAGCCATCAGGAAACCTGTCTGACGCGCGAGGCTGACAACAGTCTACAGGACAGTTCACTGCGGAATTGGAGAACTAAGCGCGAGGTTCGCGCATTCCAGAATCTGGTTTTGCCTTGCCTTTCCTGATGGCTGATGGCTGACCGCTGACGGCTGCCTTTGCCTTGCCTTTCCTGATGGCTGATGGCTGACGGCTGACGGCCGCCTTCAGATTCACCATCTCCACCGCCGCCAGCGCCGCCTCGAATCCCTTGTTCCCCATCTTCAACCCCGCGCGGTCAATCGCTTGCTCGAGGTTCTCGCACGTCAGCACTCCGAACGCATGCGGGACGCCAGTTTCCTGAGCCGATTGCCCAATCCCACGCGTCACTTCATTCACGACCACATCGTAGTGCGACGTGTCGCCGCGCAGCAGGCAGCCAATACAGACGATCGCATCGTACTTCTTGGTTTCGGCCAGCGTGCGAGCAGCCAACGGAATCTCGAAAGCCCCCGGCACGCGAACCAGCGCAATATCCGTTTTCTTTGCGCCCGAACGCAGCAGCCCATCGTAAGCGCTCAAAAAAAGCCGCTCCGTAATAAACGAATTGAAGCGTGCGACCACAACAGCAAAGCGCTTGCCCGCCGCGCTGAGTCCGCCTTCGATCGCAGGGACATCTGGTTCTGGTGTCTGTTCGATTTTGATTTTTCCCTTCGTAATTTTTCTCCGTGCCTCTGTGACTCCGTGGTGAAGCCTTGCCCTATTTCCCGCTAAAACGCGCCGGACGTTTTTCCAAAAACGCCGCCGTCCCTTCTTTTTTGTCCTCCGTGGCGCAGCACACTCCAAACAAGGCCGCTTCCAAAAATAGCCCCTCGGCCAGCGGCATCTCCATCCCCTTATTCACTGCTTCCATCGCATACTGCACCGCCAAAGGAGCGTTCGCGATAATCTTCGCCGCAATCGCCTCCGCTCGCGGAATCAACTCCGCCGCCGCCGTCACCTCATTCACCAGCCCGATGCGATGCGCTTCCTGCGCCGAGATCACTTCTCCCGCCAGCACCATCTGCATGGCGAGCCCTTTGCCCACCAACCGCGGCAGCCGCTGCGAACCACCGTATCCAGGAATGATTCCCAGTTTCACTTCCGGTTGCCCGAGCTTCGCATTATCGCTGGCAAGCCGCATCGTGCAAGCCAGCGCCAGTTCGCATCCCCCGCCCAGGGCGAATCCATTGACACACGCAATCACCGGCTTGCCCAGATTCTCAATCAGGTTGAGGACGTTCTGTCCGCGATGGGCATACTGCTTTGCCGAAACCGCATCCTGCTTCGCCAGTTCCCCGATATCAGCGCCAGCCACAAACGCTTTTTCGCCCGCGCCCGTCAGGATCGCGACTCGAATCTCCGCATCATTCTTAATGTCATGAAACGCCGCCCGCAACTCTTCCATAGTCGCCATGTTGAGCGCATTCAGCACCTTTGGACGGTTGACGGTAACGTAAGCAATCGCGTTTTTCTTTTCGAGAAGAATATTTTCGTAGGTCATGACTTCCTTTCGCCGCCCCAGAGGCCGACCCCACCACGGAGACACGGAAGCACGGAGAAAAAAGGGGGAAATTCGGTTTTCTCCGTGTCTCCGTGCCTCCGTGGTAGGTTCTCAGAACTTTCCCGCCACCGTCTTCTCCGGATTCGAATAATCGTAAAATCCGCGCCCCGACTTCCGCCCGTACCACCCCGCCATCACCATCCGCTTCAGCAGCGGAGGCGATGCAAACCGCCGCTCCTTAAACTCGTCATACATCACGTGCGTAATATAGTAAGTCGTATCGAGCCCGACAAAATCCAGCAAAGTAAATGGACCCATCGGATACCCGCATCCCAACTTCATCGCCTGATCGATGTCCTCGATCGACCCCACGCCCTCTTCATACGCCCGAATCGCATCCAGCAAATACGGCACCAGCAGCCGGTTCACGATGAACCCCGTCTTATCCGAAGTCCGCACCGGAACCTTCCCCAACTTCTTCGCAAACTCGTAAGCCGCGTCATACACCTCTGGAGAGGTCGCAATCGTCTTCACCACCTCCACCAGCTTCATCAACGGCACCGGATTAAAAAAGTGCAGCCCGATAAATCGTTCCGGCCTCTTCACCGCCGTCAAAAGTTCAGTCACAGAAATCGAAGAAGTATTGGAAGCAAAAATCGCCTCCTTTTTGACTACAGAGTCGATGGCCGCATACATCTTCTTCTTCTCTTCAACATTCTCGATGATGGCCTCAATCACAATGTCGCAATCGGCGAGGTCGGATTTGTTAGTAGTCCCCTTGAGCCGCGCCCGAATCTCATCCTTTTGCTGCGGAGTAATCCCGCCCTTCTCAACCGGCCGCTCGGCAAACTTCGCCAGCGACTTCTCAATCCCCGTAAACCCCTTGTCGAGATACTTCTGCTCAACCTCGAGCACCGCAACTTCGAATCCAGCCGTAGCGCACACCTGCGCAATGCCTGACCCCATCAACCCACAACCCAGAACGCCAATTCTCTTAATTTCCATGGATTCAGGACCTCCCACTACCACGCGATAACAGACTGACTATTATGAGGCAGCTAATACCAAAGATAATTGTTATGCCGAACAAGATCCTTTTGAATTCCGCCCCGTGCGCGTCATTTGGCCAATCACGGCTAATGTAATAAAAGAACAGCAAACCGCTCATTGAAATCCACACAATCACCGCCGCAGCGGTTTGAGCGATCTTGCCAGCCGGACTCTGCGCTGTCGGCCGAGCGGAAAAAGCCACGGTGTGACGGCGAGGTGCCCGGCGCAACCGATGCCTGCTGAAACCGCTATCTTGGTGATCGAAAATCCCAATAACATGTGAAAGAACGGAATGAACAATGATAGAAGACTTGTCGTCCAGCTGATTATGGGAATCACAAGCCAGTTGGAAAGTCGATCGACGTCAAATCTCAATATCCCCACCTTTTCTCTTACTAAAACACTCTGTCGTTAATTTCCACTTAGCCTCTCGCTCGATTTATTAACATGACCTAGGCCGAATGGCCATGTACGGCCAGCGCCCGCACGAGAAGATCATACTGGCGAATGATTATTCCCGTTAGGCGTGGCTCTAGTAAAAGAGTTCCATATTTATGGCACGCATGCCATAATACCCCTCATGAAGCAGGATTCCATTCGCACCACGGTCGATATTCCCGCGCCGCTTTATCGTAAGCTCAAAGAGCAAGCTTCCGCGAACGGCCGCTCCGTGCGCGAACTCGTTCTCGCCGGCGTTCGAAGCGTTCTTCTTCAAGGGCAGCGCCCGCGTGCGAAGCGAGTACAGTTTCCCCTGATCGTTTCCAGCGGCCCCAAGGTCGATCTCACCAACGAACAGATCTATGAACACGTTGAATTTCCCTGATTCGAACGTGTGGCTGGCTTTGATTTGGGGACGGCACGCGCATTCCGAAAAGGCTCGATCCTGGTTTGTCGAAGCCGGGGAAGAACAATTCTTTTTCTGCCGTTTCACGCAGCTCACCGTTCTCCGCCTGCTCACGACGGATTCAGTTCTGGGAAAAGAAACGAAGTCCATGTCCGAAGCCTGGCGCCTCTGGGACCGTGTGTGGGCCGATCCCCGCATCGCTTTTCTGCCCGAACCCGACCACCTCGAAAAAGAATTTCGTGCGCGCTCGAAGATGTCGAGCCGATCCCCAAAAGTTTGGGCGGATGCCTACCTTCTCGCCTTCGCAGCCTCCGCAGGTCTAAAGTTCGTCACCTTCGACCGTGCCCTTCAGGCGCGAGGCAACGAAGTGCTCGTCTTATAGCCGCTCCGTCAGTTTCGGGCACGGACAATTTAAATGTAGCCCGCTCCCCGGTAATCAAGCTCCGCTAGAATTTGTCCTCGGGTGATACTATCGCAGCCATGTGGGGTGGTGAGTCACACCGCGACTTGGTACTATTTTTTCTCGTTTTAACACCGAACATTCTGATAATTGCAGTCATCATGGCTTGGCTGATCACAGCAGCCGAGGTGCGAAAGAACCGAGTTCCTTGGCAGCACTGGGCTGTTTTGATCCTCACTACGCTGTTACTTCCCCAGCTAAAGGACATGGGGCCGCAGCGGCCCTTATTAAGGTACCTGCCCAACCCATTCTTTAGGTTCCCTGTCTTTTCCTTCTGGCCGATCAACGACTTTTTTATATTCTTGCCGGGGATGGTTGCGTGCATCGCGATTCTTACGCACCGTCGGCTATCATCCTATGTGCTCCTTACAGGAGGGGCAATCTATATCCTGCTTTGGCTTGTAATCAGCATTTTCATGAACGGCGGCGCCATGGCTTAGCAATCGCCTGACCGCGCATCCTCGATCACTGAAAGCTCTCCACCACCATAGCAATCCCCTGTCCCCCGCCGATACACGCTGTCGCCAGCCCATATTTCTTCTTCCTCCGCCGCAACTCATACAGCAGCGTAATCACCAGCCGCGTCCCCGTCGCTCCCAACGGATGCCCCAGCGCAATCGCTCCACCATTTACATTCACTTTTTCGCGATCCAGTCCCAACTCTTTTTCGACCGCGAGATACTGTGCCGCAAACGCCTCGTTCACTTCAATCAAATCAATGGAATCCAAAGTCATCCCGGCCCGATGCAACGCAATCCTCGTCGCCGGAACCGGACCGCTCCCCATAATCTTCGGATCAACTCCCGCAATTCCCCAATTCACAATCCTTCCCAACGGACTGAGATTTCTTTTCTGCGCCTGCTCCAGCGACATTACCACCACCGCTGCCGCACCATCGACAATGCCACTCGCATTGCCCGCAGTCACAGTCCCGTTCTTGCCAAACGCCGCACGCAGCTTGGCCAATCCCTCCATCGTCGTCTGCGGACGCCTGTGATCGTCCTCAGTCAGCATCTCTCCCGTAGCTTCGCTCTTGGCATTGCGCAGCGGAACAGGTGTCAACTCCTCTTGCACGCGTCCCGCTTTATAAGCTTCATCGGCATTGTGCTGCGAGCGAAGCGCGAACTCATCCTGCGCCTGTCGCGTGATCCCCTGTTGCTCGCCGTACAACTCTGCGGTGTTTGCCATATACAGTCCACAATAGGAGTCGAGCAGCGCCACCATCAGCGAATCCTCGAGCTTCCCGCCCGGAGCGAGCGTGAATCCATCTCTTCCGCGGATCGAAAATGGCGCCTGCGACATCGATTCCATGCCGCCAGCCAGCACCATCTTCGCCTCATCCGTCTGGATCATCTGCGCCGCGCTGACAATCGCCTGCATTCCCGACCCGCACAACCGGTTCACCGTTAGCGCCGGAGTTTCAATCGGCAATCCCGCTCGCAGCGCGACGTGCCGCGCTCCATAAAGCGCGTCGCCCGAAGTCTGCTGCGCATTCCCAAACACGGCGTGATCGAACTCCTTCGGATCGATCCCCGCCCGCTCGATCGCCGCCTTGGCAGCGACCGCGCCCAATTCCTGCGCCGTGTAGTCTTTGATTTTCCCGCAGTAGCGCCCAAAAGGAGTGCGCGCCCCGCTGACGATGGCAATGTCCCCAGGTTTCAACATGACTCTCGCTAGGTATTAAGGATGGCTGGCCAGAAGCCAACGTGTGAGTTTAACAGTGAGAGAACAAGAGCACCAAGGATAAGGGAGTCGGTGGCCGCTCGTCGTTCCCCGAGCGATTGAGACCTCCCCTGTTGATGAGGTTCCCTAGCTTGGAAAGAAGCACTACGGTTTTCTCGTTGTACTCTGCGTCTCGGCGGTGAAAAAGTTCTAAGCCACAGCGGCCGAAGCAGCAAATTGCGGAGCCTGGCTCACGATCTTGCCGACGCCCTGCGCTACAGCAAGTTCGAGAGCGTGATCGGCGCGGTTGACGACCTCGGTCACGATATCCACCGGATCGAAATGTTGGCGCATGACCGCTTGCGCCAAACCGGCGTTAAACTCGACAGCCTTATCTTTTCCCGGATACCGCACTTCCCCCAGCAGTCGCTTCAATTTTTCGACCGCGAGCAACGCTTCTTTTTCTCCGGTATCGCCCAGCACAAGCGCCACGGTGGTCGTTTCATAGCGGAAAGCCAAATCGTTGGTGCGTATGTTCGCGGAAAAGAGTTGGCCAATCTGTTCCATCACCGCCGTTACCGCCTGCTCGCCATATTCTTTGATCAGAGCGCTGCGGCGTCCGAACTGCATAAGCAATACGGTCACAGTCGTTCCCTGCTGCAATCCGCGGCGGGTTTCCGCCTGTAAAAGATCGAGATAGGAAGCACGCTTGAGCAAACCCGATTTCTCGTCCGTTACCGAGAGATTCTTGACCAACCGCCGCAGCCCGGCATTGTTGAGCGCAATCAGAACCTGGTCGCTCAAGGTCCGGATCACCAGCACCTCAGAAGGCTGCCAGACCCGGCTCGTATTCTGGGTCAGAATCAGCACACCGATCTGGTCACCGTTGCTGTCATTGCCCTCGGTGAGCGGCAAGGCCAGCACCGACTCAATCTGCAATTCCTCGATCGCCTGCCGAACCCCCATCAACTCGCCTGCGTTTCTCGCGTCTCCAATGGTGACCGTGCCGCGCGCGACCGCAAGATCCTGCAGAGCCTCGACTAGGCTGACCAGCGCTCCAGCACTTGCCGGAATAAGACCATCCGAGTGGTATTCCTGCACGCTCGACGGAGGCAGCCCCGGCTTGCGCAAGGCGGCGATGCAACGTGCCGTCTTCCAGTTCGCTCCGATTTCGTTGGCCGCGGTTTTCAGAACTCCTTCAGCATTTCCCTGGTGATAAAGCTTGCGGGTGATTTCGGCCACCTTCGTCAGACTCGTCACGTCGGATGCGTCGTTCGCCGCGGCCGTAGCCGACGCTGATTGCGCGGCCTGTTCGCTCGTAGGGGCAACTGGGATCGCCACCGGCGCGACCGCCGACGCGGACTTGGCATACTGCGGTTCGATGCCGGCCGCGATATACAAGCGCTGCAGATCCTGGTTCCGCTCTTCTTCGCGCGGAAATAATTCCTGTATGCGCTGCAGGCGTTCGATGGCTTTCGAACGCATCCCGTACTGCACCAGAATCTCGGCCTGCAACATCAGATCCTGCAACGCGGCCGCCCCCAGCGTTGGTTCTTCGATCTTGACAGTCTGCGCTTCTTTCTTGACGGTCGTGAAGCGCGATGCAATGACGTTAAAGCGTTGATCGTCAATCTTTCCGCGAAGAGCCTCGAGCCGCTTCTGGTGCCCAGGCTCATACGGATCGACTTCCGCCGCGCGATCCAGGCACTCACCTGCCTTCTGATAATCGTGTTTCGTGCAGTAGATATCAAACAGCTTCAGGAGCGCTTGGGCGTAGTCAGTTTCACGGTTGGAGGCATTGAACAACTCCGCAAGAAACTCCAGCATGTCGGCCGAGACACGGTGCGATGCCAAAAGTTCCTGCATCGTCGTGATAAACGATCGACGCTCTCCGCGGCGCCTCTGGAAGGCTTCCAGTTTCCGCGCCAACGCTACCGCTTCCACATCCAGTTCGGAATCGATCATCTTGCCAATCAGGCTGACCACCTGATGCATCCGCGCCGGATTCTGTTCGAAAAGTTGCCAGATCAAAGGTTCGCTGTCGACACAGCGTCCCGCCAGGAGAAGCGCCTGGGCATACTGGTCGCGGAGGTCGAGCGGAGCATCTCCCGCCTGGACCAGCGGCTCAAAGATAAAGATCGCGGCGCCCGCCTCGCCCCGCGCCAGCAGGCTCTTCCCGTAGGCGATGGCCACTTTCGAATCCGAGGGATTCTCTGTGTAAGCTCGCTCGAACCACTGGCTGGCATCCGAACCCGCCGATTCCGCAAGCTCCGCCAATTGCAAAAACGATGCCGAAGCCATTACGTGCTCGCCCAAATCGGCGGACAACTCTGCCACGCGCAGGTGATTGGCTTGCGACGGCTCCAGAGCCACAATGCGCCGGACGACGAGCAATGCCTCTTCTTTTTTTCCCTGCTTTTGCAAGTCTTCCAGGGCATTTTCGTAGGTTCCAACGGCCAGTTTCTTGTTCGAATGTTCCAGCAGTTGCCCGAACCTCACCTTTTGCTCCCAAGAGGGGTTGGTGTAACGGGCCAGCTTCTTATAGGTCAGGCTGGCGCGCGTTGCGTCGGCCGCAGCGACCTGTCTTTCGAACAATTCCCCGAGCAAACGCACCGCCTGCGCTCCCTTATTCAGGGAGAGACACAAATCCGCCGCCATTTGCCGCACGTTGTCGTTTTGGGGATCCGCTTCCAGAATTTGCAGGTATTCCGCCAAAGCGTCAGCCGTCTTACCTTTTTGCAAGAGCTTCTCTGCCTTTTCGACGCGGCGGGCAAGTTCGGCTCGATTCGGATTTTCAGCCATGGGCGGTCTAGGGGATAGAGAGTTCCCACCTCGATTCTAGGATTCGCCTCCTACACCGGCAACGCGGTACCCCGGTCGGCGATTACGAAGGTCATGCAGCCGCTTGCCGAGCGCAACATAGACATCGGCCTCGACTGCGAACACTAGAGTTTTCAATGAATCGCGCCGATCTCACAGATTGGAGTTCGAAACAGGCTGCTCTCACGGATGGAAACTACTGTCACTCTCGCTTCGCACTCCTTTCCGCGCCAAACCCGACGTTTTCTCAATCGTCCCGGGTGGCTCCTCGCCCTTCTGTTTGCGGTATTCATGTCTATTCAGGCGGCGGGCTTCTTGTTTCTGGGAATGAACCGGTGGGGGCTTGGACTCTCCGAATCCACGCTGGTTCTGGAAAGTATTCTCGCCCTTGGATGCTCTTGGGTTGCATTCCGCCGCGCGCGCGGTGTTACGGCCATCTTCTGGTTTCTTTTCACCCTCGACTTGGCTCTTTTGATCGTTCCCACTGTCTTTCAGGCGTACGACACACTCTGCAACCAGACAATCCTGTCCGATCCCACCCGCGCCCTGCTCTATTGCCTTTATGGCGCCCCCATCCTGATGATGCTCTTCCTCCCCAACACCTACGACAGCGCACGCGTAAAGTCAGAAATCTTCCTCGATCTATTCCAGATCGCCGTCGTCGTGGGCCTGATCTACGCCACTTTCTTTTTCCTCCCCCTGAGCCGTATGTTGCCCAATGCCCAGCTCGTGCGCAGCATCAGCCTCAGCGACTTGCAGAGTCTGCTGCTTCTCGTCGCGGCTTTCGTGCGGTTGCAATTCGCACGGGCCCCTGGTACGCGCAACCTCTTCCTCCGGCTCGCACTATTCCTGCTTGTCTGTGCCGTTGCGACGTTCTCTGGCGACTGGCTCTACCTGCACAACCAGACGGCCGCCAACTGGTTCGACTTGGGATGGGCAGTGCCCCAACTTGCCGCCGGGCTGATCGCGATCACGTGGACGCCAGCCCCTGACCCTCAACCCGTCGAAACTCCCAATTTTTTCAGCTTTCTCGGCACCAATCTTGTTCTTGTGGCCATGCTCTCCTGCGTAAACCTGTTGACTGACCGTTGGAAAGAGAGTCAAGGCGAGGCTCTTACCTATGCGGCCATTGTCGCCTCTCTTCTCGCTTTCACCTTCCGCCTCGCTCTCACGCAATTTCACCAGCAACAAGAAATCGCTCAGCGCAAAGCCGCCCAGAAAGAGTTGATCGCTTCCAACGAGAAAGTCGGCCTTCTGCTCGACAACGCGCAACGTCAAACCGCCGAGATTACACAGATCAGCGAACTCGGCAGCGTTCTGCAAGCTTGCGCCTCGCGCGAAGAGGTTTTTCGTTTGATCCCCGAGCGGTTACGCCGCCTCTTCCCCGGGGCATCCGGCTGCGTCGCTCTGCTCAGTGCTTCGGGGAACCGAGCAGATTCGGCCGCCGAATGGGGGATTTGCCCGACGGCGCAGATTTTTGCTCCCGATGAATGCTGGGCCCTCCGGCGAGGATGCACCCATTCCCAACCCCGTGGACTCACCTCTCCACGCTGCTCGCATCTGCTCGGCGACGGTGCCGCGATTTGCATCCCGCTTATCGCCAACGGGGCCGCCATCGGAATTCTGTCGATTCAGAACGACGATACTTTGACTCCACTCACCGAACTCGATTCCGATTCCGGCACCTCGGCCCGCCGTCGCCAACTCGCCTCGGCGGTTGCAGAACACATTGCCGTCTCCCTCGCCAATCTTGGCCTGCGCGAATCTCTCCGCCTCGAAGCAGTTCGCGACGCGCTCACCGGACTTTACAACCGCCGTTACATGCAAGAGTTTCTTGATCGCGAGCTCCATTCCGCGCGCCGCAAACACCGTCCTTTGGCGGTCCTAATGCTCGATCTCGATCACTTCAAGCAATACAACGACAAATTCGGACACGCGGCTGGCGATAAGGCCCTGGCTGCCGTCGGCGAGACTCTCCTGCGCTCGGTGCGTGCTGAAGATGTGGCTTGCCGCTATGGTGGGGAGGAATTTACGCTCATTCTGCCGGAATGTTCGCTTCGGCAGGCCACCGTGCGGGCGGAAGAAATTCGTCAACGTCTCCATGAACTCCACGCCGACCGCGAGGTCGAGCCTTCGAATCCTCTCACCGCCTCAATCGGCGTAGCGGCCTTTGACGAAACCACGGATCGCGTGGATCTACTGCTGAAGTTCGCCGACGAAGCTCTCTACCAAGCCAAGCACGCGGGACGCAACCGAGTTGTCGTGGCACGTCCCGCCGCTGCTCTGCCAGAACTGAATTTTAGCGACACCCCATCTCTCCCGGTCGCTTAGATTTCCAGGATTGGATCGACACGATCGAATCGGAGACGATTCGGTATTCTGTTTCGGAAATCCGCTCTTATCGTCCTCAGCTCCCGGCTCTTTCCTGACGACTTCCGCCAACTTCTGGTATACGAATACGAAGCCTGATGTCCGCTCCATCCCCAAACCCCGCGCAGAATCGCCACGCCGCAGATGCCGAGTCCGGACTCCGCCACCAGTTGACAGCCGGACAGATGACGATGGTCGCAGTCGGTGGTTCCATCGGCACTGGACTTCTGCTGGGCACCGCTGCCGCCATCGAACTCGCAGGACCCGCCGTCATCCTTAGCTTTATCCTCGCAGCTTTCATCAGTTGGACAGTCGCACTCGCACTCGGCGAACTCGCCAGCACTCACCCCGCCGCTGGTTCCTTCGGCGTCTATGGAGACCTCTACCTTAACGACTGGGCGGGTTTCGTCTCGCGGGCGGGCTATTGGCTCGGTATTGCTGTGTCGATCGGGGCAGAGATGGTCGCCTCCGCCACTTATATGCAGCTTTGGTTCCCACTCGTGCCCGCCGTCGTTTGGGTCTTTATCTTCTCCGGTCTACTTTTGGCCATCAATTTTCTCAGCGTGCACAGCTACGGGCGCTTCGAATTCTGGTTCGCCATGATCAAGACCGCCGTGATTGCTGTCTTCATAGCTCTCGGCGCCAGCCTCCTGATAACCGGACGCAGAACTCCGCAATACACAACCCATGGCGGATTCTTTCCGCTGGGCGCAGCTGCCCCCCTCCTCGCCCTCACTTTCGCGATTTACACCTTTGGGGGCGTGGAGTTCGTGGCCGTAACCTCCGGCGAGTCGACCTCGGCAAAGGCGGTCGCCAAGGCGGTCCGCATGACTTTCCTCGCGCTCGCCTTTCTCTATCTCGGAGCGATTAGCGTCCTCGTCGGCATCATGCCGTGGAATCGTGCCGGAGTCAGCGAGAGCCCATTCGTTACCGTGTTCCGATCTTTCAATGTCCCAGGCGCTGTTCACTTTATGAATTTCGTGGTTCTTACCGCTGCCCTTTCGGGTGCCAACGCCGCTCTCTACATTTCGTCGCGCATGCTCTTTTCGCTCGCTCGCACTGGATGGGCTCCCCGCGCACTCGGCCGACTGAGCCGCCGTGGCACCCCCACGCTTGCCTTGTTCGTTTCTTCCTACGGAATCCTCGTCGCTCTGATATTGGAACACTGGGCGCCCGCTAAGGCCTTCGAATACATCCTTCGTGGCGCTTTCTTCGGGATGATGCTCTCCTGGATCGTCTCACTCGCCGCCCATATCAACTTCCGCCGCAAACTCACAAAAGAACAGACCGCAAAGATTCCTGCCCGCTCGCCTCTCGGCAAATGGGGATCAATCGTCGGACTGACCGTGGTCCTCGCCGCGGTCGCCAAAACCTGGTTTGACTCTCGTATCAATCTGATCGCCGGACTCACCCTCTTGATCGGACTGACTGTCCTCTACTGCCTGCTTCGACCAGGTTCCGAACCCGAACCTTCCTAAGCTTCGAACCCCGCGACTCAGGCAAGACGCTCGAGCCAGGGAATTTTCTCCACCCCCGAGAGGAACTTCTTGTCTCTTCCTTTTTGAGTTACAAGCTCGTCTTTCTGTTGGTAACATCGAATTCTTTTTGATATAGTCAGCGGAGCTTTCGGGTCCCATCTGAACGGCGGGACGAATCTGGACTTCCCTACCTGTGCGACTCCCAGTCGCGACTAGTTCCCGGCCGGTCTGTTCCCCCGAAACGAAGGAGCCTTTGTGACTTCCGTGCGTAAAATCAGCATCATTTCTGGCAGTGAACGACAACCCGTCCGCGGTGCACGCTTTCTGCATGATTCGCATCCCGACCAAACCATCGAGGTTTCGGTTCGACTCCGCTCGAAATCCGAATCCAAGCGCGATGAATTGAAGGGTGCCTTAGTCAAACCTGACTTTCGTCACATGTCGCGCGCCGACTTTGAAGGTACCTACGGCGCTGACGCCGCCGACCTCGAGAAAATCAAGCAATTTGCCAAAGAATACAGCCTTCACGTGCGCGAAACCGGCACTGAACTCGCCCGCCGTACCGTCATGCTTTCCGGCACGGTGAGCCAACTCCAGAAGGCGTTTAACGTTCAACTGAAAGAATACAGCCACCCCAAGGGCAACTTTCGTGGACGCACGGGCGCCATCAGCGTGCCCTCGGAGTACGCCGACATAATTAAAGGAGTTTTTGGGCTCGACAACCGCCAGCAGGCAGACCCGCATTTCCGTCGCTTGTCGAAAACTCCCGGAATCAAAGCTCATGCCGCTTCGGGCGCACACGATCCCAATCAAGTTGCGCAGATCTACAATTACCCACCTGGAGATGGAACCGGCCAATGCATCGGTCTTATCGAGTTAGGCGGAGGCTTTCAACTTAGCGACATCACGACTTACTTCGACTCACTCAATATCAAGCCGCCGCAGGTAATCTCTGTATCGGTCGATGGCGGCAGCAACAGCCCCACCACGCCCGACAGCGCCGACGGCGAGGTCATGTTGGATATCGAAGTGGTGGGAGCGGTCGCTCCTGCTGCCAAGATCGTTGTTTATTTTGCTCCAAATACCGATCAGGGGTTTCTGGACGCAATAACGACTGCAGTTCATGACAGCGCAAACCAACCCTCGGTCATTTCCATCAGTTGGGGTTCAGCCGAAGCAAACTGGACCTCCCAGGCCCTAACGAACTTCGACGAAGCTTTCCAGTCGGCGGGGGCGATGGGAGTCACCATCTGCGTGGCTTCTGGCGACAACGGCTCTTCGGACGGTATGAGCGACGGCAGCAACCATGTCGATTTTCCCGCGTCCAGTTCGTTCGCAACGGGCTGTGGAGGAACTTCCTTGCAAGCATCGAATGGAAAAATTGTTAGCGAAACCGTTTGGAACGATCAACCGAACGGAGGCGCTGGTGGCGGCGGCGTAAGTAATGTCTTCGCGCTTCCGTCTTACCAGAACGGCTTCAATGTTCCGAAGCCGACGGTGAGCGGCGGCGGACGCGGCGTTCCGGATGTAAGTGGCGACGCCGACCCCAACACCGGCTACAACGTTCTGGTCGACGGAGAGAGTGCCGTCTTCGGAGGAACCAGTGCGGTCGCACCTCTGTGGGCCGGGCTGGTCGCACGAATCAATCAAACGATGGGGAAGCCGGTCGGGTTCCTCAATCCTCGGATTTATGTGCAACCCGTCGAAGCCTCGGGATTCCGCGACATCACCAAGGGCAACAACGGTTCGTTCCAGGCGGCCAAGGGGTGGGATGCGTGCACCGGACTTGGCAGTCCCGACGGAACTCAATTGCTCACCGCCCTTACCGGGGCATCCTCACAAAAGGCGAACGCTGGTCGATCGGGTGGATCGAAGGAATCCGCGGCCTAGACTTCGCTTCAGAAAGCGGTTCGAGGGCGAGCGAAAGCTCGCCCTCGTTTTTTTCTCTCCGGCTCTCTTCGACTACTCGGTCCCTACGTTTTCCCACGTCAGAATTACAATATTCTGCATGCCCGACGATCTGCTGCGCTACCGCTCCGAATTCCCCATCCTCGAGCGCACCAACTACCTGATCTCGAACTCCCTCGGAGCGATGCCGCGCGCCGTCTACGACGCCTTGCACGCCTACGCCGATGTCTGGGCCACTCGCGGCGTGCGCGCCTGGCAGGAACGCTGGTGGACTCTCGCTCTCGAAGTCGGCAACGAAATCGGAGCGTTGATGAACGCTCCCAAAGATTCCGTCTCTCTCCATCAGAACGTTACCACCTGCCAGGCCGTGATCGCCTCCTGTTTCGATTTCAGTGGCCAGCGCAACAAGGTTGTCTACACCGACATGAACTTCCCCTCCGTCATGTATTTCTGGGAGGCGCAGCGGCAGTACGGCGCGCAAGTTCACATGGTGAAGACGGACGACGGCATTACCGTTCCCACCGAACGCTTGCTCGACGCCATCGATGAGCGCACCTTGCTCGTCCCGATTTCTCATGTGATTTTCCGCAGCTCCTATATCAATGACGCCAAGGCCATCATCGACAAAGCTCACAAAGTCGGGGCCCATGTTGTCCTCGACACCTTTCAATCTCTGGGAAGCGTTCCCGTGGACGTCCAATCGTTGAACGCCGACTTCGCCGTGGGCGGCGTGCTCAAATGGCTGTGCGGTGGACCGGGAGTGGCTTATCTCTACATCCGCCCAGACCTGGGCAAGAAACTCGAGCCCAAACTTACCGGCTGGTTCGCCCACGAAAACTCGTTCGCTTTCGCCACCGGACCCATCCGTTACGCCGATCCTCCCATGCGTTTCATGAACGGAACCACCCACATTCCCTCCATCGAAGCGGCAAGACCCGGTGTAAAAATCATTCAGGAAGTCGGCGTGCACAAGATCCGCGAGAAGTCGAAACGCCAGACGGCACGTCTGATCGAATTCGCCGACCGCCAGGGATGGCGCGTCAACTCTCCTCGCGACGCCGAACAACGCGGCGGCACGGTGTCGATCGATATGCCCGATTCGGAAGCCGTCAGTCGAGAACTACTGGCCCGCGATATCTTGATCGACTGGCGCCCCAAAGCCGGAGTCCGTTTCTCGCCGCATTTCTACAATACCGACGCCGAGATCGATGCCGCCATGTCCGCTGTGGTTGACATTTTGAAGACGCGCGCCGTGACTGCCTAGCCCGCTGTACTGTCTAGAGCGTGTTTCATAAATCGGTTTTGGGTGGGGCACGGCTTCCAGCCGTGCCGTTCAGGGCCCGATAGAATGCGGGCTTTAGCCCCTGACGTCCTTTCCGCGCTGAAAAGCATTTATGAACCACCCCGGTTGATTCTCAAATTGCTTATAGAGCCAACGGGCTCCGCAAGATCGAACTCCAGTAACAGTTACTTACCTCCGTAAGCCGAAGCGCCCCGTTTTCTCGTGTGCTTTCCACGCACACTTCTTATTCTCATAACAGTTCGTCACCCGATCGTCCGACCCATTGGGCAAGAACTGCGAACGTGGGCCTCCTACTCTTCATTCCGATCAATCTCCTTTCGATTCTCTCGTCCGTCGCACTGGCTGGCGGTGTCTGTTTCTTCATTTCTGGAATCAGCATCCTCGTCCGCAAGGGCGTGTTGCTAACCGTCCCCGCCTCCATGATTCGAGACGCACTTCCGGGGCTCGTTCAAATCACCGGCCATTCCGGAGGTCCTTACACGATCCCAGCTCCGATTACCGGCAAAGCGTGCTATCTCTATCGCACCACCGCCTGGCGGAAAAGTGAAGGCAGAAACCAGGGCTGGGAAAAAATTCTAGACGAGACTCTGCACCTTCCGTTCTTTATCGCCGATTCCACCGGCCAGATGCTCGTTGAACCTCTTGGCGCCGATCTCGACCTACATCTGGATTTTCAGAAAGACTATGATGCCTTGCTTGCTTCGAACACTGGCGAGACCATCCCGCCACGGGTGAGTGCTTTTCTTATGCGCCACGGTGTGGCTCCATCGCGCCACTTGCGCGTCGAAGAATCGCTGATCGAGCCAGAGAACACGCTTTTTATCGCCGGAATTCTTTCAGAAAATCCAGGCATCCAGGTCCGACCTTTTTCGTCGAGCGATCCTGCGCTGCACAGTTCCAAATCCGATAACCAGAATGACTCCGATGTTCGCCAACCCTCACCCTTCAACGAAAGTAAGCCTCGTCCTGCTCAAGAGGTCATTCGACTTTCCAGCGGCTCCACGCCGGCGAGCGTTCAGGAAATGAGTCAGCAGGGGAAAATCGCAGCCGCTCTCTCCCGCGCCGGCATCACCAAACCGGAAGCGTGGTCCGCCGCGGGAATCCCGTATCAAAATGTTGCAGTCGCGGAGCGAGGCGAACAGCTCCAGCGCGAACTCTCACCGGGCACAGAGCCGGCCCAAAACAGCGCGTTCCAGTCCGCCGACATGAATGTCGTTCCACCCCTCGTCTTGATGAAAGACGGGGACACTCCCACGTTTATAATCTCTCATCGGAACCAAAAGGAATTGGCACATGCGCTGGTCTGGAAAGCGGCTGGTTTGATTTCGGCTGGCACCCTCACCATGTTGCTGGGCCTCTATGTGTTGCTGGTCCAGATGAAGCTGCGATAGCCAAACTTCCTACCATCGAAATGCCAGTCTGTAGTAACTAGCCCCAAAAGCCATCGAACCTCGGTTACTAGCCGGTAGCCAACTGCTTAACTCCAACCGGGAATCGTTAATTTAGAATATTCCTTGTGACCGACGCCGTCCGGATCGGGATTCTTGGCGATTTCAACCCGGAATTCCGTTCTCATCACGCGACCAACGACGCCCTCCAGCACGCGGCTCGGAAGCTCCAGCTTAAAGTGGAGTCGTCCTGGGTGCCGACGCCGACACTCACGGAATTGGGCGCTGCCGCCGTGCTTGAGCCCTTCGATGGTCTCTTAGCTTCGCCCGGAAGTCCCTACAAGAGCTTCGATGGCATGCTCAAAGGGATTGAGTTTGCTCGCGTGCACGATCGTCCGTTCCTTGGCACTTGTGGAGGTTTTCAGTACGCAATGATCGAGTGCGCCCGGAATGTACTCGGCATCCGCGACGCGACTACGGCCGAAGAAGATCCCAAGGCCAAAAATATCGTCATCTATCCCGTGGCCTGCGCCGTTTCGAACCGCGATCCCAAAGCGCCCAAACTGTCAGGAGTCGTCCCCCAGATCCATTTGCGTCCGGGATCCTACCTGGCATCGTTTTACGGCAAGGAATCGGTCGAAGAAGAGTTCTTCTGCAATTACGAACTGAATCCCGACTTCGAATGGATGGCAATGGAAGCCGGCTTTCCCGTCGTGGCGCGCGGCTCGAACGAAGAATGTCGTGCCATCGAATCTCCCGCTCACCTGTTTTTCATTGCGACCTTGTTTCAACCGCAACTTTCGTCGCGCGAGGACAATCCGCATCCTCTAATCATGGCCTTCGTGCAACATGCCGCCGACTTCCATCGCAAGCGGCTCGACGATTCTATTCTTGCCTAGAAGAGGCTTCGGATTTCCCGCCCAGCCGAAATTTCCTTGCGACGAGATTCTAGGATTTCTGCAGTTTCCCCACGCCCTATCTCGAATCAGAACACCCGACAAGTGAAGGTAAACGCGGCGTGGTGCGTCTGCTGCGTACTGAAAGAACGATCCGCATACAGCCAGACTCGCGGAAGCCGTTAGTCGCGTCGCGCCGGCGCGTGAATTCCATGTGATGCCGGTCGCCATTGTCTTCGACTTCCCAGAAAAGGTCTGACCCGAACGGAAACAGCTTCGACCAAATCGCGACTTTGGACCGCTCGTTGTCAGGAATTGCTCAAAGGCCTGGCTATTCGGTCGAGAAGAACGGCAGTGGGTGTTACGTCGGCGTTCCGGAGGGGCAAAAGGCAATCTTCCTTGGTGATCTGGTAGATCAGGGGCCGAGGATTCCCGAGGTATTGCGACTCGTAATGGGGATGGTCGCAAGCGAAAGCGCAATCTGCTTTCCCGGCAACCACGACATGATTTGTGTGGATGTTTGACGGGAACCACGTGCGAGCATTTATTGACGAGCCCAAACCCTTTTCTTTAAGTGAAATAGGAGGTTCGGGAACCTTCCCCAAGTTTCCCGAACCCTCTATTCCAAGCTCGCCGAACTCGATTGAGTGCGACCAGCGAACCCGCTTAATGAAATCCATCTTGCTCCTGCTCCGACGAAACTTCCATGGAGCGGGGCTGAAGCCGCATGAATTGATCTGAAGAATTCGATCTAGGTTCGCCGTTTCTTGACTGCACTCTCACTCGTTGCGCGCGACACCGAATGGGCTGGACAATACCTACGACCCTGTTCGGATGCGACCTCGCACTGCTCGGGTCCTTCGGCAAATTCGCAGCGCCACGCATCGCAAGCGCATCGGGAACCTCCCGCAATACTCTTGCTCCAATGATGGGTATGCTTCGGACGCGAGGAGACTGGCATGAGCCTCACCTTCTCTCGCATTCTACTGCCGTGCCTTCTCTCAAGAGTGTGCAATAGTGCTCAGCGCCGCTCCGGGTCGGCGTCAGAACCTCCTCTACCTCGACGCCCGTGTTCTCACAGAGCTTCAAGAGAGAAGAGCCTTCCCTAACCTCGTCCGGGCAGCCGAATCCTCGCACGGAGCTTTTCTCTCGGGTGGCGAGAGGCCAGCAGGTCATACATTCCCCTCCCATGCTCCTTAATGTCTAGGTTTCAATCTTGGGGCGCTGCAAAGGCTTCCGGGAAAAGAGTCCACATGGCCTGGATCGTGTCATTAATTTAACTTGCTCGCGTATGCCAAATCCAAGCCGCAATGGAAATTTCCGATTTCCAACATTCGGTCGTGATAATGTCTTGCGTTCACCTCTTTTTTCATGAGATGCGTATACCACATCGCATCAAAATAGGCTGAGCAGCGATCTTGTTCTCGCTGAGCGGATTGGACTTCAGCTTCAAATTCCTCGTCGCTTGTCGACTCGGACAATCTCCGAATGACTGCGGGCAGCGTTGGGGGTTCTTCGCCCAGTCTCGCCGCAGCATCACGCAAGATGTCCGGTTTATGTTGTCCTCGACTCAACCGCAAGAGGAACTCCTCCACCTCTGCGTGCGCCCGGTCGCACGGGTTTCGATTGGCCTCAGCCGCTTCCAATTTGTCCATTAGGTTGTAGGATTGTTTTACCCATTTCAACTCATCATCCCCGACTCGCCGCACGCCCGTGAAATGAACGATTTTCGCGATACTCATCGCCGACAAGGCGCCCGCACACCTGTACGTGGTTCCAGTGTTGAACACCATCGTGTGTAAGTCGAGGGCCTCGTTAACATCCATTTTCTGTCCTCCGTCTCCGGTGATCCGAGAATTCGCGAGGATGTTCAGACACCCAGCGTGCCCTTGCCAAGCGCACTTTTCCCAGTATGTGTAAGCGAGAGGAACTGAACGTAATTGATTGCGAGCAACCGAACCGGCAAGATATTCCGCGTTGGAAACGTTCACCGCAGGGATGTAGGTGTGCGGGTTGTCTGCGATCACCTCGTCGAAATCCGACAGGGATTCCTTCGCCGCATCCATCTCGACCGCTTCCCCTTCATGCTCGTGTATCGAATTGATCAGGCTCAAGCTCAGACCCTTGTAGAAATGTGCCACGGCTGTGTCGTCTGTGGTTAGTTTCTGTTTTTGAAGCTCTGACACAATAATCTGCACATCCCGTTTCAAGTCTTGCAGGTCGTCCTTGGTTCGGTGAGTCCTTTTTTCGACTTTTCGAATTGCTTCGACTGCTGAGACGAAATCGGTTGCCGGAGGAACTGATCCATTTTGATAACCAATCCCTCTCCTTCGGCTTTGGAGTCGATTCTGGACCGCCAAGTTAGATACTGCTTGTCCCTTGGCGCCACGAGCCGCTTGAAACGCAAGTCCGACGATCATTATTAGAAAAAAACCCGCACCAATAATGCTCGCTAGTCCAATTGGGAGGAACAGCAGGCACACGCGAAGGTTTAATGACACTAGGATGTTCAGGCGCGGGGCCGAGGGCTTCCTTCAATTGCCCGCGGGCAATGAAGTATGCGTCCACCCCCATCATCATCTGCACGACAACTATCACTACCGAAACAAGTCCGCCTTTGTATCCGGTCATTCGGGGGACGCCGAACCGGACTATCTGGGTTCCCACAAAGAACGCCATCCCTTTGGCTCGCTCGCCCAAATAGAAATAGCCAAAGCCTGCCGTTAGCAGGTTAAGGGTAACCGCCACTCGCGGATTCTGCGCATCGACCTGTAAATCCTGCCCGGAATTGATCTCTGTCGCCGTGAAATAAGCATCCAGGAACGAAAACACCCAAAGCACGACAACAATGATCAACCCCGTACCCTGAAGGCTTGCTTGCTGGCGCATGAAACAAAGCACTAGCCCGACCGATGAGAAGCAAAGGATCATTACACCGCGAAAACTCTTGCCGCAATATAACTGTCCCGCTCCCGGAAGTATCAACGAGAGCAGGAGGGCAAGCCCCGCACTTTTGTGGCGCGTGTCTGTTCCCAACCCTGATGCGATCTCACGATCTGTTCCGACAGACACGGCACTCTCCTGACTAACGAAGCCATTCAGTTTAAGTCAAAGGCACAATGGATGGGGACAATTATTCTTGTAGCCCCGGTTTACCGATCCCCTCGCGGCGTATGGTTGACAGCATGCCGGATCGTGTGGACATCACCGACACTTACAATGTCTGTATGAAACGAATCTGCGTTTTTTGCGGCTCCAGTTCGGGCAGCCGCCCGGAATACCGCACTGCCGCTGAGAATTTGGGTGTGGCGATGGTAAAAAGAAACATCGGATTGGTCTATGGGGGCGGCAATGTTGGCTTGATGGGGATCATTGCGGATGCGGTGTTGAAGGCTGGCGGCGAAGCAGTGGGAGTGATTCCGGAAAACCTAGTGGCAAGGGAGGTCGGACACAAGGGACTCACGAAGCTCCATGTCGTCCGTTCCATGCACGAGCGCAAGGCGCTCATGGCGGACTTGTCGGACGCATTCATCGCAATGCCGGGTGGATTCGGGACTCTCGAAGAGTTTTGCGAGGTGCTCACTTGGTCGCAACTGGGTCTGCACGCGAAGCCCTGCGGCATCCTCAACATCTTGGACTTTTATACTCCGCTACTGCGGATGTTCGATCATGCGGTGAACGAGCAATTCCTGAAACCGGAGAATCGTGCGCTGGTGCTATCGCGGGAGTCGGCTGCCGCCTTGCTGCAAGCACTGGAAGAGTGGCGTCCGGTGCGGGTCGAGAAGTGGGTCAGTCGGGAGACGAGGTGAGTCCCGAGATCTGGGGCTGACCGACTGCGTAAGTACCGTGTTAGCCGATGAGCGCAACGCCTCTCATGTGTCATCGCAAGAGGCCGACGCCGCTACGCCGTTCCGCGGCCGAATCTCCTCGTAAGCCAAAAAATCTGGCAGCAATTTCCCAACGAGGGACCGGGAACAAACTACCGTCTTTCCCCGCTCGGATGCAGAATGAGTCCCAGTACATGTCCAGCATTCCGGATCAGACGAGTCTATAATCCGAAATAGACGTCACATTAATCCGAATTGGACGGAGCCTCTACCCGGTATGGACGATACCGATCACGCCCTCTTTCCTCGCTTTTCCGCCGAACTGGTGGCTACCGCGCTCAAGGACACGCCGGTCGTCATGGTTACGGGGCCACGCCAGTGCGGCAAGACCACGCTGGTCCGCGATCTAGTAGGGGGCAAACGCGAATTCATCAGCATGGACGACGACACGGTTCTGGCTGCAGCGCGCAGCGATCCAACTGGGTTGGTACGCGCTCTTGACCGAACGACCATTGACGAAGTACAGCGAGTGCCCGACCTTCTCCGGGCTATCAAACAATCGGTCGATGATGATCGTAGGGCCGGCCGCTTTCTGTTGACAGGCTCAGCCAATATTCTCACTCTGCCTCAAGTCTCGGAGAGTCTGGCTGGCCGCATGGAGATCGTAAGTCTTCTGCCCCTCTCGCGAGCTGAAATTCGAGGCAAGAAGCCGGGCTTCCTCAAAGCAGCGTTCGATAGCAAGCTTGGCAAACCTGCGGAGCCAATGATCGGCAAAGACCTAGTACAGGCCGTGCTGACTGGCGGCTACCCCGAAATGCTGCGGCGTGAAGATCCGAAACGACGCCAGACATGGGCACGCGATTATGTAAGAGCCCTCGTGCAGCGGGATGTGCGCGAGGTTGCCGACGTGGAAAAACTCGACCAAATGCCGCGTCTGCTACAGGTTCTTGCCCACCATTCTGGCCAGCTCACCAATTTCACGCAGATAGGCGGCCAAGTTGGGTTTGACGACAAGACCACAAGGAAATACGTCGCCATTCTGGAGCAGTTGTTTCTCGTTCGTCGGGTGGAACCGTGGTTTCGGAACCAGTTGAAGCGTTTGGTTAAGACTCCCAAGTTGCATTTTCTTGACTCCGGCCTGCTCGGTGCACTCTTAGGAGCTAGTGTTGAGCGAGTCGCGAAAGATCGGACAATCTTCGGACCATTACTGGAAACGTTTGTTTTCTCTGAGGTGTTGAAACAGGCGTCTTGGTTTGGTGAGAGCTGCGCTTTATACCACTACCGGGACAAAGACCAGGACGAGGTTGACCTTGTGATTGAAACGGGAGGTGGCGCATTGGTCGGTATCGAAGTCAAAGCGAGCGCTACCGTGAATGCTGGCGACTTCAAGGGACTCCGAAAGTTGGCAGAGGCCTGCGGCGATAACTTCAAGCTGGGAGTGGTTCTCTACGATGGCGGAAGGCAGGTTCCCTTCGGCGACCGTCTCGTTACTGCGCCAATTTCCTGCTTGTGGGCGTGACTCGAATTTTCGCGGTCTCGGGTCGCGGTGGATGAAGGTGGAAGCGTCCCGTTGTGACCGTCCAGACGAGTGGGCGAGTTCCTTCCTTGACGTCATTCGCATCCAAGGAGAGATCGCGCCCGGAAGGCGCTCGATTCGAGAATGCAGAGAGTTCCGGTAGAGTCCAGCAGTATCGCCAGCATCGGCTACGCTCCCAAGGAACACTTGCTGGAACTGGAGTTTCGTCAATCGGGCGAGGTCTATCAATACTTTGATGTGCCCGCCGAGGAATACACCGCATTCCTCGCGTCCGACTCCAAAGGCACCTACGTGAATCAGCAGCTCAAACTTCGGGGATATCGCTACCAGCGGCTCCCGTCCTCATCGTTCTAGGAGCGTCCAAACCACAACTGTGGTGCTCAATCTGTTTAGCAGGCGAAAAATCGGCGGCCAAGCCGTGAACCCTTGCCGCCAAGCCTGAGGGTTATCCCACCATTTTTATTCGCTTGGAAGGCGGTGCGAATCTCAAACTGCGTAACTGACGTGTAAGCCACACATACTATGGCCGGTGTCCATAAACCTATGACTTTCAATGTGATAAGTTTTCATTTCGTGACCATATACGACGCGAAATCCGGTGCGTCTGCTCCAGAGGTGCATCTCATGCGGGAGAGCTAGCACCAGCTAGCCGCTTATTCTATGAGCTTTGGTGGGTTGGTGCCGGGAGGGGGAGTCGAACCCCCAAGACCCGAAGGTCGGCGGATTTTGAGTCCGCTGCGTCTGCCAGTTCCGCCATCCCGGCTTGCAGAAGAAAGCCGCAGAACGTAGCTTAATCGACGATTTGAGGCTTTGCAACCGCTGCTGCTTCGCTTAACCACGTGCCACTGCGACCAGTGTAGAAGGGCCGCCCCGTTGCGACGGCCCTCCGCTTCTTCGCTGACACATCACCCCTGATAAATACGGCTGTTTCGCAAACAACTCCGCTTCTACTTGTAGGAAATCACGCCAAAAGTTCCGGCCAGATTATTGTGCGGACCCGCCGTGAAGAACAGTTGATTAGTGGCGCCGTTCTTCGACGTTCCGCCGCCAAATTCAATCCCCCACAACTGGTTGATCACGATGCTCTTGCCGTTCGTATCTTTGACCGTTCCGACGAACGCCCCCGTCTCCAGGTTGAACGCGTTGATCGTTCCTCCATTTGTGTTGTTCGACACCAACAAGGTATTGCTAAGTTTCCCAAAATTCTTGGGCGCGACTGCAAATCCCCAAGGCTGGTTGAGCGGTTTACCTTGAGCCAGCGTCCGCACGAATGTTCCGTCTTCTTGAAAAATATCGACGTATCCACCCGGAGCTTCATCCGCCTGCGCAAACGCCACGTAGAGTAAACCGCCGATATCCTGCACGTTAAAGGGAGCGTACCCTGCCGGAAGATTCGGGTCGGTAAACGAGCCGACTAGGTTGAAGCTGCCGTCATACATATCGACCTTGTTGTTATTCAAATCGGCGGCGTAAATAAAGTTGCCCGACGCTTTGGTCGTAACGGCCAATCCCGTATACATCGCGTTCGACGAAGAATTATTGACCGCGATAATCGATTCGTTCGGATTGGATTGCGGCGCCCAACCGCTGATCGTGCCATCGAGACTGGCGAATAGAAAGATCGCTGGCCATCCCTGCACTTGAAAGTCGGACGAACCGTTGAAGACGATTCCGGTTGGCGAACCAGGACCTGCGCCAGAGGCTGACGGAATCGCCACCTGCAAGCCCTCCTTCACCCCTGTTCCCGTGTACAGTGTCGACCAACCCGAACCCGCATCGCTAACCCAGAACGGACCCCCAGGGCCATACGCGAGTCCCCACGCGTTTACCAGCAACGGATCTATGTGTCTTGCCGTCTTCGCCTGATTCGAAACCAGATTTGCGAGATGATACTGCGCCTGAGCAACACTCGAAACCAAAGTCAGTGCGAGTCCCAGACAAAGTGAGTAAACAATCTTGTGACGTTGCATACAGAACCTCCTTGGAATATGCACGCCCAGAGCCGAACGGCCATTCTTCAGCTCCGGTGGCAATCGAATCCTAAGAGCGTGACGTCAGCAATTTGTCTACATCATGTCATCTGTTTGCACAATTCTTGTCGAAGGGACAAAAAGGCATGACCAGGCCTGCGGGATGAAGCACTGGGCGCGGTCTCGCAGAAACGAATTCGTTTTCGAGCTGCTAGTGACTCGGCCTGCCCGCGAGGTTAGAGAAACTCTGCTCGGACTTTTCGCCAGTCAGCATCACGACAAGTATTACGTCGGTGGATTACCTTCGAACAACTCCTCCACTCCGCCGCCTCGCTACGTCCTAAAGTCTTTCCAGACACGGCCGATAGCCTAGACAAGCGGCCATCGGTCCGCTTCGGAGGGATGAAACTCATGTCCATCAGCCCAGTCTCGGCCGCTAGTCTTGCCCAGTTCGTTCTCTCGTCCAGCAGCTCCAACAAACTGCAGCAAACCCTGCAGAACCTGCAAAACAGTTTGTCTTCCGGCGATCTGAACGGAGCCCGGTCCGCCTTCCAGAATCTGCAACAACTCAACCAGGGCTTGGCCACCACCGCCGGAAGCAGTTCGAACGAGTCTCAACTTTCCTCGGACATGACTTCCCTCGGCAGCGCACTCAGTTCTGGCGATCTATCCACCGCCCAGTCCGCCCTCTCCACGGTGCAGGCTGACCTGGCAAGCAGCGCTTCCCCCTCCCAGACCACCGAAATGAACGCCGCCTCGCAGTCCGAAGACCTGGTTTCAGAACTGCTCAGTACCTTAAACGCAAACACTTCGTCCTCCGCCACATCCGACCTCACGAACTCAGTCTTGGAGCAGGTTTACGGAAGTCACAGCCTCAACATTCAAGCGTAGGCGGGACGCATGACGTAGCAACCGAAACCCACGCCCGAGCCCCCGCGAAAAATGTTTGAAACGCTTTCGCTTCCCTCTTCACTATCCCAATAAGTGGAAGACATCGCGCAGTGCGGCGGTGGGCCACAGTTTAGGATTCCCAGGAAACTCCTGTTGGAATCCAATAAAGTGCCGGAGCCGACGGGGAAGCGGCTCCGGCCCTTTGTCTTTCCTTCCTCGCGCAGCTTTTCGCCGTTCCGCCCTAACCCATTGAAGGAGTTTGGCTTCCTCGTGCATCCTGCCCGCTCAAACCCGCTCGCTAGGCACCGTCTCGTTGGCCCAACGGCCATCAAACGACCTACCCATCCGCCTTTAACGCTGGTCCCAAAAAGCGCGCCCCAGGTGCTACACTGTCAGCCACTTCCCGACCCCCGGGGGCCGTTCTTGCAATTTGACTCCTTCGATGAAGCTTACGTCGAGCGTTTGCGCACAGGAGACTTTCGTACGCAAGAACATTTTGGCGCCTACTTCAGCAAACTGATCCACGTCAAGCTGCGCTCTCGACTCCAGTCCCGCGAGGCCGTCGAAGACGTTCGTCAGGAAACCTTCGTCCGCTTCTACGCAGCCCTGCGCGACGGAAAAATCCTGCACCCCGAGCGCCTCGGATCGTTCGTAAATTCCGTCTGCAACAACGTCTTGCTCGAGCACTACCGCTCGAGCGCACGCCACACTCCGCTTGACGAGGATGACGATCAGAACCAGATTCCCGCCCTCGACTTGAACTTGCTCGATGTTCTCACCGCGAAAGAGATGGCCAAAAAGGTCCGTGAGATTCTCGAGGAATTGCCCGAGCGCGACCGTCGCCTCCTGCGCGAGATTTTTCTCGAGGAGCGCGACAAAGATCAGATCTGCCACGATTTCGGCGTCGATCGCGAGTACCTTCGCGTGCTTCTCCACCGTGCCAAACAGTCTTTTAAAGCTCTGTACTTAAAGAATAACGATGCGCCGGAGTTTAATACCGCCTGAGTTCTGCAACGCCAGGCCGTGCCAGCGCACTATTGATTTATATGAGGGGGCATTTCATGGACCACGATACGGTGGTTCGTCAAAAAATGACGGAACGGTATCTGCTCAACGAACTCGACTCTGAAATACGAGACGAGTTTGAAGAGCACTATTTCGACTGTAAGGATTGCGCGGCCGATGTGCATGCCGGCGCCTTATTCGTAGAACAAAGCAAAATCGAGCTGGCGGCAGAGTTGAAACCCACCGCAGTTGCGCGCCCTGTCATCGCGTCCACGCCACCCCAAGCCGCATGGCTCGCCGCGCTGCACAGCATCTTCCGTCCCGCGATTGCCGCGCCTGTCATGCTTCTGCTCTTCGCCGTAATCGGATATCAGAATCTGGTCACCTATCCTCATCTGCAACAGGCGCTTAGCACGCCGCAGGTTCTACCTTGGGCATCGGTTAACGTCGGCACTTATGGATCGGAAGCACCTGTAATCGCAATCAAGCAGGGCCATGATTTTCTTCTGTTTGTCCGCATCCCGCCGGAAAGCAGTTATACGTCCTACACGGCAGAGTTACGGAATCCCTCCGGAAAGTTGGAAGGTTCGTTCGCCATCCCCGTGACCGCCGAGCAAAAGGCTGCCGGTCAAGACCAGTGGCCCGTCCACATTTCTGGAGCAAATCTGCCGCCGGGGAGTTACACTCTCTCGGTCCGCGGCGTTACTACGGCGGGCGATAGTAAGGAAGTCGGTCAGGCCTCATTCGAGTTGCAAATTCAGAAGTAGAGAACCGTACAACTAAGCAACTGTGAGTGCAAAGGGGAGGTACGAACAACATGGCTGCAAATCCGAAATTACCGATGGGAGCGGGCCCTATGTTGGAAGAGTCGCACATCTACCACGCCGAGGCCACCATCTTCTCTGGACATCTCGAGCACCCGATCAAGCAGACGATTCAGCCCTACGGCCGCGTCGTGTTAGAGAATACCCGCCGCGAAACCCTGATCACGCAGTCCGTCGGTGAGACCGACATCGAAGGCCTTATCACCTTCCGCCGCGGACACACCCGCGTCGTCGGCACACAAGTCAAGCACAAGACAGATATCTTCGGCAACGATCACGCCGGATGGGTAACTCTATCCACCGCCGTGTTAGAGGGATTCAACGTCGTCGATATCATAACGGCCGATCGCGTCGTCGCGCAGGTTTCGACCGAGCATCCGATGGTCGAGGGCCACGTGCCGAAGGTGACCTTCTTAGGCTCGCGCTTCGAAAATTTCCGCATCGGTGGAGTTCCTGTCGAGGTCGAACTCGATCTCGGAATCTGTGGCGCCAAGCCGAAAGGCGACCGCCCCTATCTCGAAGACGCTGACTTCCTCGATCGCGTCGAGCGCCAAGTCGAACACGCCGCCGACACCAAAGGCCTTCCCGAAACTCTGGAGAAGCAGTACGATGCCAAAATCGCCTACATCGACGATCTGAAGCGCCGCGCCAACGGAGATCCCAAACTGCCGCGCAACGGCTACTCTAAGCTGCAATGCTCACTGATCAAAAGCATCGGCCCCATCCCGATTCCCGGCGTCCGAACCTTCGGGAACGTCATCTTCATCCCGAACTTCGGGACGGTGGCCCTGGCCGAACTCGAAGTCGGCATTGGACCAACCCATGGCAACGGCTTCTCGCACGAGCAAGACGATCCTTCCGGAAAGCCCAGCGACAGCAACTATTTCACCCTGAACATGTTCGACCTGAAACTAGGCTGCCCAGTAGGTGGCGGCGGCAAAGGCCCCGGCGTCTCGGGCAATGGCCAAACAAATCCGTAGCATCTTCTGTTCTGGTCTCTGTAATCGTCGTCTGCGGACTTGGCTGCAATCGCCAAAAGAGTCCGCAGACGACATACGACCACGCCTACGAGACGTTTGTCCGTGGCAATCTGAAGAGGAGCCAGGAAGAAGCCGATCAGGGATACAAACGTCAACCCGATCCAAACTCGTTTTGGGGATGGAAGTTTAAACTACTAGAAGCCGAATCCCTTTTATGGCGAGGGATGTATCAACAAGCGCTAACACTTCTCGGTGCGCTTGCCCCGGCTAACATCGACCTGGAGACGGAGTTCCTCGCGATCGAGGGTGTTGCCGACGCCCGCCTTCATCATTTCGCCGAGGCCGACTACATTCTCGGTCGAGCAGTGCGGCTCTGCCAATCGTCACCCACGCCACAATGTGGCGATGTCATGCGGGCGCGTGGCATTTTGGCTGTTCAAAGTGGGCGGATCGGCTCCGCGGTAGTTTTCTTTGAGCAGTCACTTCAATTCGCGCGCACCACCGACAATCATTTTCTGGAAGCTTCGGCCCTGCTCAACTTGGGCTTGGCAGCGATACAGGAAGCGCGCTTCGACGAAGCAATTGATTTCACGAACGCGGCGTATCAAGCAGCATCAGAACTGGAAGCCGGTAACATTATTCAAACCTGCCTCGGCAATCTTGGGTGGGCTTATTACAATTTAGGCGACTTCGATAAATCGTTGGAGTTATCTCTTGAAGCGGAGAAGCGCGCCAGTCAAGTGGAAAATGTGATCCTGCAGCTGTCTTGGATTACGAACACAGGATATGTCTATGCCAGCCGTAGGGATCTTGGCGGCGCAAAAGAAGCGTATTCGAAAGCGCTCGAACTCGCAAACCAAACCGGCGGTAGAGAAGACGTCTTCAATGCTTTTCGCGCCCTAGCCCTGGTATCCGTCGAAAGCGGCGACCTAGAGGCCGCAAGCAAATACTCCGATCAAGCCATCGCCATCGCCCAATCCGACAACAACCGCCTCGACGAACTCTACCCCCTCCTCGTCAAAGGCATGATCGCCGCCCGCCAGCACAACACCTCCGAAGCGGAACGCATCTTCCGCGAAGTCGACACCGACTCAACTGCCAACGCTGCCCTGCATTGGCGCTCCGAGCATGCCCTCGCCCAGCTCTACGAAGACGAAGCCCACTCCGACGCCGCCGAACGCGAATATCGCATCGCGTTGGCAACCTTCGAATCCGCTCGCTCATCCCTTCAGCGCAACGATTCCAAAC
Source organism: uncultured Acidobacteriaceae bacterium (assembly GCA_963846085.1). Taxonomy (GTDB): domain Bacteria; phylum Acidobacteriota; class Terriglobia; order Terriglobales; family Acidobacteriaceae; genus Acidiflorens. The sequence continues at coordinate 711,509 of CAWJUN010000004.1, forward strand.
TCCCCTTCTCCAACAACGCCTCCCGCATCTACGACGACTACATCCATTTTCTCGTCGCGCATACCAAGACCGACGACGCTCTCCGTTGGGCCGACTACAGCCGCGCCCGCACCCTCGCCGAAGGCTTAGGATTACTCTCCAACAAGACAGCCGCCGGACCTCCGCCCCTGAACCCTCAACAAATCGCCCGTCAGGCCAACGGCACCGTTCTCTTCTATTGGTTGGGCGAAAAGCAATCGTACGTGTGGGCTATCAATGCACAGAAGACCAGCTTATCTACGCTGCCGCCTCGCGCAGAGATCGAAGCCGCAGTCAAACGCTACAACAAATCTCTAGCCGGACCGCGAGACGTCTTAGCCGCCGCCGATCCCGATGGACTCTGGCTCTATCGCAACCTGATCGCGCCCGCGCAGCAATCGCCGCAGAGTGCCTCGCCGAAAGACGCCAGAGTATTCATCATCCCCGATGGCAACCTGAACAACTTAAACTTCGAAACCCTTCTCGTCCCCGCCCCGAATTCGTCCACGCCAAAATTGCACTATTGGATCGAAGACGTCACCATCTCCAACGCCAGCTCATTACGGGTCCTGGCCGCATCCCACATCAGACCGCCCCACAATCTCTCGCACGATCTCTCCGACACTTTATCGATGGAGCGCCGGGCGTCCCCGCCCGGCCACCACGACACCGGCCCCGAAACTGTAAGTCGAAGGCAAGGCAGACTCCTCCCCGCCCGACTCGAGCCGCGAAGCGGCGGAATAGGAAAGCCCGGCACGGCAGTGCCGGGTGGGGAAGGTAATCCCCCCGCGCGAGTCCCGTCAGGGACGGCACCCCGCACTCTCCTCCTCATCGGCAACAGCATCTCACCCAACAATAAATATCCCGAACTCCCCAAAGCCGCGACACAAATGGAAAGCGTCGCCCACCATTTCCCCTCCACCACCGAACAGATTTTCGCCCGCGAGCAAGCCACTCCCGCCGCCTATCTCGACGGTCATCCCGAACGCTTTTCCTACATCCACTTCGTCGCCCACGGAACCGCCAGCCGCCTCAGCCCCCTCGACTCCGCCATCGTTCTTTCGAAAACTGCTCTCGCCCACACCGACCCGCCGCAGACCGCGCCCAACACAACCGCGCCCTCCGCCATCGCCGCCGAAACCGACACCTTCAAGCTCTACGCGCGCGACATCATTCGCCATCCCCTCCACGCCGATCTCGTCACCATCTCCGCGTGCTACGGAGCCGGCGAACGCGCCTACTCTGGTGAAGGATTAGTCGGCCTCTCCTGGGCCTTCCTTTTCGCTGGAGCTCACAACGTGGTTGCCGCTCTCTGGGAAGCGAGCGACGCCTCCACCGAACAACTGATGGACAAGTTCTACGACGAGTTGAACCACGGCGCGTCCCCTGACGTCGCCCTCCGCAACGCCAAATTATCCTTATTGCGAAACAGTAACTTCCGCAACCCTTTCTACTGGGCGCCGTTCCAGCTCTACGCCGGATCGTAATAATTCCATACCCAAGTATTCCTTAGAGCGCCCCGATTTTGAGATCGACTTACTAACTTCCAGCTTTGACCCGACGAAAATTCCATCCTTGACTTAGCGCTGTCGCACTGAAACCCTGAATATAGGTGTGTCGTGAGTTTTGTTTTTGCAGGAGCACAACTTGCACTACACCTTACGAACCGACCGGGTTAAATCCCGAGGCCGCCAATTGCGGCCCCACTGGACGCTCTTTGAAATCAGCACCTTACACGAGCCGGAACGGCTAACTCCCTATTTTGGAAGACTTTACCGATAACTTATTTAGATTGAATACTTTAGCGGAAACGGGGGGGGGGGGGGGGGGGGGACTAAAATCCCTCTATCGCAGAAATTCCTTTTTCTTCCACGCACTCGTACGATCGTCCCGCGGAAAGATTCTTAAACTCTTCCGTCCGTCCACTCGGCCAATACACGACAGCTCGATCCACTTTGTCGCGCCTTCCGATCCCGAACGTCAGCGGCAACTCCGATTGCGAAAGATAACTCGATCCGCCCTTCACCAGCCGCGACTGCATCGACGAACCGTGAAATATTTTCACCATCGCCCCAATCGCATCGCGATTCGATTTCGTTCCCACCAACCGAAGACGAATGCTCTTGTTCCCGTTCGTCAGATCATTGCGGTAAAGATAAGCTGGACCATTATTCGTTGTAATAAGAAGATCCAAATCGCCGTCGCGATCGAAATCGCCATAAGCCAATCCGCGTCCAACCTTCGCCTGGCTGAATCCTCCGCCAATTTCAGCCGCGACATCGGCAAAAGTTCCCTTCCCGCTATTCAGAAAAAGCTGCGGAGGCTGCGCATAACCGACCCCATTCACGTTGCGCACCGTGTCATCAATATGTCCATTCACAACCGCGAGATCAGGCGCTCCGTCCAGATCGGCGTCGAGAAAGATGCATCCGAATCCCAACTTGTCTTTCGACGCCATCCCAACTCCGCTCTGCGTAGCGACGTCTACATAGTTTCCGCTATCCGACAACCGGTAAAGCCCAGTCATTTCGTTATCGAAATTGGTGATCGCAACACCCGAGTTTCCCGAGTTGTCGAAGTCAGCGACATCAACACCCATTCCCGCGCGCGCTCTGCCCTCCGCGGAAAACGCGATCCCCGCTTCCACTGCCGCGTCTTTGAACGTGCCATTCCGCTGGTTCCGATACAGCTTATTCGGCTGCGTATCGTTCGTGACCAGCAAATCAGGCCAGCCATCGCGATCATAGTCAAGCATCGCCACGCCCAGCGACTTCGAACTGCTGTCGAAGATTCCACTCGTCGCGGTCACATCCTCAAAACTCCCATCGCCGCGATTGTGAAAGAGCCAGCAAGTCTCTCCGCGATACGCTTCGGGAGTGCAATACGACTTATGCTTTCCATCGAGGCTGCAAAATACGTCGTGTTCCGCAGACCACTTGACGTAATTACACACAAACAGGTCAAGCCGCCCATCGCGGTCGTAGTCGAACCACAATGCCGAAGTGCTCAGAGCCTGTCGTCCACCGAGCCCGCTCGACTTCGTGACATCGATGAACGTTCCCTTACCAGTGTTCTTGAAGAGCCGATTCTGCCCCACACATGTAATAAGGAGGTCTGGAAAACCGTCATTGTCGTAATCTCCCACCGCAACGCCCATCCCATACACCTCGACGTCGAGCCCCGCGCTGTGCGTCACGTCCGAGAACGTGCCGTTGCGATTATTCCGGTACAGTTTGAGCGTGCTCCGCTCCCGCTTATGTCCTGGCCAATCGGAGCCATTAACCAGCAGAATGTCTTGCCAGCCATCGCGGTCGTAGTCGAGAAAAGCGCAACCAGACCCGAGAGTTTCCGGCAGCAGTTTCCCGCCATAAGCCCCACTATTGTGCCGGAAATGGATTCCCGCCTGCGCAGTTACATCCGCCAGGCGAAAACCGGGATTGCTCGCGGGCGAAGCGCCAAATGCGTAAAAGGGAAATTTCGCCAAGCAGGCCGACGCCGCGCCCGCCATCGTCCACAAGAACGATCGGCGACTCAGATTGGATGGGTTCGAAACAAATTGCGACGCGTCAGAACGCTTCACGGCAAGTCGACCAGCCCGTTGCGGATCGCATACACGACTAACTCGGCAGCTTTGTGGATTCCCAGAGTATCCATCATGTTCGCGCGATGAACTGCGACAGTGTTAGCGCTAAGGTCGAGCACTGTGGCAATTTCCTTGTTCGACTTGCCATCCACAATCATCTGCAGCACCTCGAGTTCCCGCGGAGTGAGACCCGCATTCCGCTTGCCTCTGAGCGCCGGAGGTCGCTTGAGCTGCGAATCAAGCACGGTTTCGCCGTTCACGACACGGCGAATGGCCGCTCCCAACTCCAGGTCGACCGCATTCTTCAGAACGTATCCGCGCGCTCCCGCGTCCAAAGCCTGCCGCACCAGCGTTTCCTCGGGATGCATGCTCAGCATCAGCACCAGCGCCTCCGGATGCTTGGCCAGAATTTTGCGAGTGGCTTCGAGTCCGTTCATCTCCGGCATGGCGCAATCCATGACGATCACCTGCGGATGCAATTCATCCGCCAGCTTGACCGCCTCCACGCCGTCGCCCGCTTCGCCCGTAACGGAAATATCGGGCTCGTCTTCAAGTATGCGGCGAAAGCCACGGCGCACCAGAGCATGATCGTCGACGAGCAGCACTGAAATTTTATCCGGCATGGGAATCCAACTTCTCTCTTGGGACTTGTAGTCTCACCAGCGTTCCTTTACCGCCCTCACTCGGCGTGGGCCGCAGAAATTCAACCCGTCCTCCGAGCAACTCCGCGCGTTCCCGCATTGCCACCAGTCCGATTCCCTGGCTTGACGCCCGCGGTTCAAATCCCTTGCCGTGATCTTCGATCTCCACCTGCAAAGCTTGCGGCGAAAATCGCAGACGCACCCAGGCTTTCGTGGATCCCGAATGTCGCGTCAGGTTGTTTAACGCTTCCTGCACGACACGATAAACATGAATGGCAGCATTGCCCGCGACGGGAAAGGGCTCGCCAGATTTCTCATAGGATACGTGAATCCCAGCCTGCCTTTCCACCACCGGCAAATACCAGTCAAGCGTGCTCTCGAGCCCCGTTTCCTCCAGCATTACTGGGTGCAATGCCTGCGAAAGGCTACGCACCTTATCGAGCGTGCTTTGCGTAATCTCGCATACCTCGCGCAGTTCCGCGCGCAACGGAGAATTTTCCGGAGCATGTTTTCCCGCACGAGTAAGCATGGCCCCAACCGCCGTGAGTATTTGCCCAAACTCGTCGTGCAGTTCGCGCGAGATGTGACGCAGCGTCGACTCCTGCGTCGATATGAGTTTTTGGGCGAGTTCACTGCGCTGTTCGGAAAGCGCCGCCAGTTGCGCGAACAATCTCCGGTTCGATCGGATCAAGTACAAACTGGTCAAAAGAATCGCCGTCAGCGTTGCCGTCAGAAATATGTAGACCTGCCGTTGTACGCGGTTATAGATCTCCTGGATTCGCAGCGCCGCCTGCTCTTCACTTTCGTTGTTCTGCACCAGCAGGCGGGAAACCGCCGTGCTCAAGGACTCCTGCCGAGCACGTAGCGAGATTCGAATCTGGGTCCGCGCCTCTGTTTGGTTGGGATCCTGGGCGAGTGCAAACGTGCGATCCGCCGCATCCCAGAACTGAGCCACCGAATTCTCCAGATATCGTTCCTGGTCCGGCGTGCGATTCACCGGCGCGACCTGCTGCTCTCGGTGCAGTGCATCATCAAGGTCGTTGCGCACCCGCTGAAACTGTGCCGACCACGCGGTCAGAGGATAAGGCTCATCGTTGTCCAGCATGTCCCGCATCGCCAGCGCCAGCGAATTTAAATCATTCTGAATCCGTAACAGCTGTAGAGAGTCTTTCCGGTTGCGATCAACCAGGTTGTTTTGTAAATCGCGGAGGCCTGAGATTTGGCGAGTGATGTATCCGGAGTATGCGACGACCGCGGCCAAAGTAATGATCAATCCAAGAAACAGCGCCGTGGTAGGACTTCGGTGAGACGCAGGCGCAAGCGAGTGTGGCACGCCCCGAGAATACAACGCGCGCCGCTTAATTTACCAACCTCCCGATCGCTGCCTTCAAATCGTCCGCCTTAAATCCGAACGGGCCGGGCTTCGCTTTGTAGGCGATACGTCCGTGGCCATCGATCAGATAAAGTCGATCGGGCCATCCAGTGTAGGCCTGCTCGGTTGAGTTGCCGAACTCGTCGATGACAGCCGGAATTTCGATCCCCAGTTTTCTGACGCAGGCCCCTGCAACCAGCGCCCGTCCCTCTTCATCCTTCGGGCTGGCGAAAACAACTTTGTCCTTGAGATTGCTCTCCATCTGCCAGACATCGCTCGGATGCGCCTCGGTAATGTAGACGACTAGAAACGTGACTTTGTTCTGGTATTGCTCGTAGAGCTTATTGAGAGCGGGCACCTCCCGCCGGAAGGGCGGTCAGGTGTAACTGCCGAAGATTAGTACGACGGGCTGCCCCGCCGCCGTGAGCGCGGAGAGTTGCACACGTTCCGTTTTATCAAGCTTCGCCAGGACGAAGTCTGGAGCTAGATCTCCGACGTGGAGCGAACCGGCACGCGCCTGCATCCACAGCGTTTCAAAAGGAAATACAAGAAACGGCACAGGCCCAGGCAACTTGGCCATAAATCGGCCAAACGTCTCCGGAGGTTGCCGCATGATGTGGTAAAGCACGCCACATCCCAAGACCCAGAGAAGGGCGGTCACCGCGAGAACTCTTAGCAACACTCTCTTCACGAATTTGCTTCTTGTGTTCAAATCACCAACAACTAAACTGCAGGCCGCATCCAACGCTAATGACGCCAACCGTTAAAACAAGAACTTCAGCGCCACTTGAATAACGCGCGGACTAATATCCGACTGGATTTGCCCGAAGGTCGACGACTCGATGTCGCTGACCGGTAAGCGAAAATTTGTATGATTTAGGACGTTAAACAACTCGCCCCGAAACTGCAGTTCTTTCGACTCGGTGAGGCGAATGTTTTTGAACGCCGATAAGTCCCAGTTTATATATCCCGGCCCCTGGACTGCATTTCTGCCTTCGTTGCCGAACACTTCAAACCGTCCCAAAGGATCTGGCTGCAGCTGCTGGAAAGCTTTAACGTTAAACCACTCAGCTGCCGTACGGGGTCCGGAATTCGGATTGCCAATCACGTCGGGCCGGTTGCTCGAAAATCCTGAAATCTCAGGCGCCTGCCCTTGCAGCGAAACATCGTTGGAATCGAATACCGTGAAGGGCGTGCCGCTCATCGCGGTGAAAATTCCGTTCAACTGCCAGTTCCCTAACACCTTTCCGTACCAGTTACTCGAATGTTGCAGGAAGGGCAGCATCCACTGGTAGCTCAGCACGAAGCGATGGCGAGCATCGAACATGGAACGCCCTCTCTCCGCCGCGAGGTCAAACGGATTCTGAGCAAGGTCGTTCTCCCCCGCGACCGGCTGCGAGGCGGACCCAGTAATGTTGAAAGAGGACACGTCGTCGATAGAGTGAGACCACGTGTAAGAGGCCAGGAGGGAAAGCCCGTGGCTGAAGCGCTTGCGCAAGCTGGCTTCCAACGCGTTGTAACTCGAGTTGGAAATGCCCGCAATCTCTCCGACTGACCCGTAGATGCAGTTATTCGGATTCGCCAGCGTACATCCGGAGTAGAGCCGCCGCTGGTTTACATTGTTTTCGTTCGAGATCGGATTCCCACTGCCGTCAACACCCGGCACAAACACCGCCGGATTCCCCTCAATGAATCGCGGCAGCCTAACCCCCGTCGTTCCTACATAGCCGACCTGAAAGAGCCAGTCCGCACCGAACGAACGTTGAATGTTCAGATTCCAATCCTGCGCGTACGGCAGATGCAGATTCCGCGCAGTCACCAGCAGCGTCATCGGCTCCGGGAAGGGCACACCGAACGGATCGGGCGTGTAAAACGGATTGGCAAACGAGTGGATCGGAAATCCTAACTGCAGCGTCTTCAGATAAGGAGGTGCGCTGACCGGATCCTGCAGCGGCCCTCCCTCTCCCGTGTAGTAAGGCTCGTAGAAAATCCCATACGCCGCGCTAACCACCGTTTTCGCGTCGCCGCGAGGATCCCAGGCAAATCCCACTCGCGGAGCAAATGCAGTCTTCTGCGTCGGAATCAAACCCGCCGGCACGCCGGGGTCGCCAGGGTAGAGCAGTCCCGCCGGGGCGGTAGGAATAACCTGCGATTGCGCTCCCGGAACAAACAGATTCACGCGGTTCTTGTTCTCGGTCGCGGGAAAAGGAATTTCGTAGCGCAGTCCATAATTCAAGGTCAGATTAGAAGTAACTTTGTAAGTGTCCTGCCCATACAAGTCCATCGCTCGGTCGCGGATTTCGCGGCTGAAATCCCCCCCACCCTGCAAGAATGCCACCGGATTTGCCGAAAGAAAATTCGCAAAGCCGTCGTTGTAGAGGAATTGTTCTGCCGACGGAATGCCCGCGAACACAAAAAATCCGTTGGTTGCGATCCCCTGTAACGCGTTGATTTGGTCTCTCCGGTAACCTCCGCCAAATTTCCATTCATGGCGACCACGAATCCAACTCAGCGAGCCCGAGGCATCAAAAGTATTCTGATAGGTATTACGCGGTCCGGTAATCGGATCGCCAACCGAGGCGTATCCCCCAACCTGAATAAACGGAGGTCCAGCGGCTGAAGGTAGCGTTGGATCGTACTGAAAGCCCAAGGACGTCAACGATTCGTGGTTCAGGTGTTGGTCGAGCAGAAATGTATTTCGGAGAAATGAAAAGCGCGCCACACCAACGATAGTCGGCGAGAAAACATGCGTCTCCTGCGTCACAAAATTCTGCGCCCGGTCATACTCGCCCACCGGAAATCCTGGCACATTCGCTCCCACCGGAGAAAGAGGATCAGTCGTCGGCCCGCTGCTGTACATATATCTAAAATTGAGCGTGTCCGCGTGCGACAAATAATGATCCACTCGCAGACCAAATTGGTTATTGTTCGCGCTCAGAGTTTCCGCGCCGATATATCCATTGGAGCCGCTGTTCGGCAGTGGAAAGAACGGCAATACATTCGTCGCAATCGGATCAATCGGGGTGACAAGCGTCAGTTGATTGAATGGCACCGGGCCGCCGAAATACGTAAGCTGCCCCGCCGGATTGCTGCACAACCCCGTACCCGGATCAAACGAAGCGGGAGCCGCGCACAACTCCGCAAAGTTCCCCTGTCGTTCCGCCGCCGAAGGCACAGTCGCGTTCACCGGCTCGCCCTGCCGGTTGCGAAAGCCTTCGTAGTAACCGAAGAAAAAAGTCTTGTCCTTGAAAATCGGGCCGCCAAAGGTCGCACCGAACTGATTCTGCTTTAACTGCCGAACCTGATGGGTGAAGTAGTCCGTCGCATCCATCGCGTCGTTGCGCAAAAACTCGTAAGCCGCGCCATGAAAAGAATTCGTCCCACCTCGCGTAACGATATTCGTCGTCGAACCGGTATTACGCCCAAACTCCGCGTTCGCGTTATGCGAAAGAATTCTGAACTCGGCAATCGCGTCAATCGGCGGTTTCAGCACAAATCCGGCATCCACCGCGCTCTCGTTGTCCGCCCCATCGATCAGAAAACTATTTGATTCCGGCCGCTGCCCATCGACCGAATACGCCTGACCCGCCCGTGCCGGACCTCCAGCCTCCAGAAGCCCCGCCGTCAAGGGCACGACGCCAGGTTGCAGAAGCCCCAACTGGGAAAAATTTCGACCATCAAGTGGCAGGTCAAGAATCTCGCGCTCCTTCACCGTTTGCCCCAGGCTGCTCGTGGTTGTTTGCACCAGCTGAGCATCCGCCTGCACTTCCACAAGCTGCGTGTCAGCGCCGAGCTTCAGGCGAATACTGACCGTCGCGTTCTGGTTGACATCCAGCGTAATTCCTTCCTGCAGGTATTTCTGGTATCCCTTAGCCTCGACTCTCACTTGATAATGCCCGATCGGCAACTCGACAAGGATGTAGCCCCCGTCGCGATCGCTCAAAGCTGTACGCGCGAGTCCTGTTTCCGTCTGTTGGGCGCTTACGATGGCGCCCTGTACGACGGCGCCGCTAGGATCTGTCACTGTACCGCGAATGCTGCCCGTGATTTGCTGCGCCGCGGCCTGCACGCCGGCCAACGCAACGAGCAGCACACACACTGTGCTTATCCGACTAGCCATACCGCTCCCCACACTTTTTCTCGCAGCGTCAACAACGCGCGAAGAGATTTCACCCCGAATCGAAGTTCCGTGATTATAGGGAGGCGATTTCGCAGGTCAATAATAGGAAAGAAGTAGGATGCGCCTGCGCACCTTATCGCAACCTTGGAGCACTCCAAAGCGCGAGGAATGAGGACTGAACCACACGAGACGCAGTCTGCAGTCGAAGACCATTTCTCGGCACAAAAAGAAAGGCCGCTACCTGAAGTAGCGGCCTTTTACTTTTGCAACTTACGTCACTTAATCGCTTTCCTTGCGGATCTTCTTTCTCGCGCGTTTTTGCGCCAAAGCCTGCTTCACTCGGCGTCGCTCGCCCGGTTTCAGGTAATAGGAGTGACGCTTGACCTCCTTAATAATGTCTTCTGTCTGAACCTTGCGCTTGAACCGACGCAGGGCGTTTTCCAATGACTCGCCCTCTTGCAATCGAATTTCTGCCAATCTCATCACCCCCCAACTGAGCACTTTATCTGAAGCAATAGTTTACTACTTTTATGGCAAAACTTCCGGCGAGGAATCGGCACCCGGCATGCCTCCAGGCCCTCATTTCCCATTCGTTCTTCGCTTCCCCGCTTTCCGCTTTTGCGCATGGCCCGAGCGCATTCTCTCCTCCAACTGGATATTGTGAGCCTTCACAATCGCCATGATCAGTCCCGGAAAGCGCTTGTCAATTTCGGCGCAGCGCGACGTATTCTGCATCTCCACTCCACGGCGCTCGCCCCGAATCAGTCCCGCCTCTCGCAGCGCTTTGAAGTGTTGCGAAAGCGTTGATTTCGGGATCGCCTGCTCGCTCACCTTCAAGAAGTTTGAGCAGGTTTGCGAACATCCCGAGCCGACAATGTCGGCAAAAATCGCCACCCGCACCGGATCGGACAAGGCATGCAGGATCGCTTCAACCGTCACATCTTCGATCGAGGGATGAAAGAGAGGCCTCACCCCCTCAGCATACGCGCTGTCCGGGAATAGTTCAATGGTTCGTATTTCCTGAACTAATGAATCTTCTCCGGACTCCTGCCCATCTTATGTTGCAGCTATTCATTTACGCCTAGGGCGTCCAATCAGGAGAGACATCATGAGCAAACTCAAAGGTAAGGTCGCAGTCGTCACCGGCGCATCCAAGGGGATCGGAGCCGCCATCGCCAAAGCGCTCGCCGCCGAAGGCGCATCCGTTGTCGTAAATTACGCCTCCAGCAAAACCGGCGCTGACAAAGTTGTCGCGGCGATCACCGCTGCCGGTGGCAAAGCACTCGCTGTGGGTGGTGATGTCTCCAAGGCTGCGGAAGCCCAGGGCATCATCGCCGCCGCCATCAAGAACTACGGCCGCCTCGACATTCTGGTCAACAATTCCGGCGTCTACGAATTTGCCCCAATCGAGGCTGTCACGGAAAAACAATTCCGCCGCCTATTCGACATTAACGTCTTGGGTCTGCTTCTGACCACGCAAGCCGCGTTGAAGCATATCGGCGAAGGCGGCAGCATCATTAACATTGGCTCGGTCGTCAGTCGCGTTACTCCTCCAGGCAGCTCCGTCTATACCGGAACCAAGGGCGCGGTCGACGCCATCACCGGCGTGCTCGCTCGAGAGCTTGGTCCGAAGAAGATTCGCGTCAACGCCTTAAATCCCGGCATGATTGAAACGGAAGGTTCGCATGCCGCGGGCTTCATCGGCTCTGATTTCGAAAAGGGAATCACCGCTCAGACCCCGCTTGGACGTATTGGCCAGCCCACCGACATTGCCTCCATCGCTGTGTTTCTCGCCTCCGACGATTCGGCGTGGCTTACCGGAGAGCAACTGCTGGCAGGTGGAGGACTCCGCTAATTTCGCAGAAATCACCTGAATCTTGGTGCGAGCCAAGCTTGAGAAAATCTCCACGAACAAGAATTCGAAAGGATACATTGCAATGGGCAAGCTAGATGGAAAAGTAGCAGTCATTACCGCGGCTACGTCGGGCATGGCGCTGGCGACGGCAAAACTCTTTGTCGCTGAAGGTGCTTACGTGTTCATCACCGGCCGCCGCCAAGACAAACTCGATGAAGCTGTGAAAGCCATTGGACGAAACGTCACCGGCGTACAAGGTGACGCTTCGAACCTCGCCGACCTCGATCGCCTGTACGCAACGGTCAAGAAAGAAAAAGGAAAAATCGACGTCCTGTTCGCCAGCGCCGGCCGTGGCGAACTGGCGAAGATCGGCGAGGTCACCGAGGAACACTTCGACCAGACCTTCGACCTCAATGTCCGCGGCACTCTGTTCACTGTGCAAAAAGCCCTGCCGCTCTTCGCCGACGGCGGCTCCATCTTCTTAAACGGATCGATCGCCAGCATCAAGGGCTTCCCGGCTTTTGGTGTCTACGCCGCAAGCAAAGCCGCCGTTCGATCGTTCGCTCGGACCTGGCTCGTGGACCTCAAGGAACGAAAGATCCGGGTGAACATTTTAAGTCCCGGAACCATCGATACTCCGATTCTCGATCCCCTTGGTCCCGATGCCAAAGAATTTTTCAAGTCTCAAGTTCCGCGCGGCGAGATCGGACGTCCCGAAGAAATTGCGACGGTGGCTTTGTTCCTCGCTTCCAGCGATTCAAGTTTCGTGAACGGCGTGGAACTATTCGTCGATGGCGGCACGGCGCAGATATAAACCGGCCAGTTCGACGCCAGTAAGCAAAAGCAAAGCTCGCCGCGACAACTGTCTCCAGGAAGCTGCGCGGCGAGTTTCGCACCTGCGCGGGATGCAATCGATCAATCGGGCACGCCCTCGCGCCCGCGTAGTACCAGTGCGACAGAATAATATGCAAAAGAATAGTAGAGGAGCCAGATGACAACAGAAGGATTGTTAATCGACTCGGCCTTACGTTACTGGAAATTAAATGTCGATCGCGCCCACGCATTTTTCTCAGGCCTCTCTGAGGAACAACTCCTCCGCGAGATTGCCCCGGGAAAAAACAGACTCATCTACCTTTGGGGTCACTTAACAGCCATCAATGACGCCATGATCCCGCTTCTCGGCCTCGGCGAAAGACTTCATCCGGAACTCGATCCGATATTCGTAAAAAATCCCGACCGAGCTATCACTAACACACTTTCTGGAGAAGAGCTGAAACGTATCTGGGACGAAACAAACCAGCTCCTGTGGATGGCATTCTCCACCCTCTCTCCCTCCGATTGGGTGCAGAAGCATACCGCTATCTCGGATGAGGATTTTCTGCGGGAACCCCACCGCAATCGGCTCTCGGTTCTATTGAGTCGAGCCGGTCATATCTCCTATCATCTCGGCCAGGCAATCCTCGGGAAATGACGCACCTAAGTCGATTACTCCGCTAGCCGCAAGAAAAGGCAGCGATCCACTTTTCGGCTGTGGACAACTGCCTCTTCTTTTTATACGTTATCCGTTGGAATGTTCCACAAGATAGAAGTCTCGCTTAGCGCTTGCCTCCAACCGTGTGACCACGGCCATCGCGTACTTCGTTTCCTTTGAAGTGGGATACCTTGTCTACGCGGTTTCGCGGCTCCGGTTTCTCTCCTCGATTGGGTCTTGCGCCGTTGTAACCATGTTCAGGATGGTAGCGATTGTTTACGTGTCCTCGGAAGCCCTCCGAGCCATGAAACCATGGGCCAGCACCAATAAACAGGCCACCGTTAAACCACTCGGAGCCATAGTATCCGTAAGGGGCACAATCGTACGGCGCAGCATCGTAGTAACCGTAAGGGCATTCGGGTGCAACTCCGATATTGACGCTTATTTGCGCCTCTGTTCTCGGAGTGGTCACCGTCAAGCAAACTCCGGCGACAGCAGCTAATATTAGGAACCTAAATCCGTTCATAGATTTATCCTCTCAGCGGGCGCACATCCGGCAGCGACCCTTCCGTTACTCTAACGACTCCGATTGTCCTGAATCTGAGCAATATAGAACACACGGAGTTACCTTCGACATTAGACCCGACAAGTTACTTGCTGGCGAAGTGAACGACAAGAGAGATTGCGACGTGCATACATCACAATGACGCGGAAGAGACAGGCGCAGAAGAAAGAAGAGTGAAGAGTTGCCCCGAGCCTATGGGGTAGGCTAGGGGTTTGCTCTCGCCAATTACAATCGAGGACTCCGCAGGCTCATCGACCACATCCCGGATATTCGATGCTTAGCCCGAAACTTCCAACTCAGCCTAGGAAGGTTCCCGCTCCCAAACCTTGCCGTTCCGCGCAAACTTGATGAATTCCGCGATATCGTTCCCGGAATCCAAATCGCTGACGCCGACAACGTCCGTGACCTGTGCTTTTTCTGCCAGAGTCGGAACTCCCGACAGTCCGATGGCTTTCAGATGACGATTAGCGTCCATCAGAAAAGAAATTGCGTTCGGATCGCCAGACAAAGCCTCATCTCCTGCTGGTCCGGCCAACACCACCACCGCATCGAACAACACCGACGGTGAACCCGAGAGTGCCATCTCCGCCACGGTCTTCGTTCCGGCTGAGTCGACTGCTCCTCCGACCTTAGGCGCGATGATCGCCGGCGTCGCTCCTTCTTTCTTGATGGCAGCGACAACTGCATTCTTCGTTTTGGCATTGAAGCCATCCGCGAGGAGTACTCCAACCTTCCTTCCTTTCAAAGTTGGCTTGTACTTCCCATACAGTCGAAGCGCGGGACTTGGATCCAGGTCAATCGGTTCGATCGCCGGAGTCGCCGCCGTCGCTTCGCCCGACATTCCTAACGCTTCCGCCACGGTGCTTCCCAGGCCTTCGTCGATCACATCGAGATGCCCAAGCATTCTTTGCCGGATCTCCACGATATCGACCTTGCTGAGTTCAAACGTTAACGCCTGTGCGATATGCTCTTGCTCTTGTGGAGTAACGGATCGATAGAACAGTCGCGCCTGCGAGTAGTGATCCCCGAAAGATTCTGGCCGCAGCCGAACCTTAGTTGCCTCCGTCGGAATCGGGGCCGTGCGGAATCCCACCGCAGGATTCTCTCTGGGTCCGGCCGGATCGATCGAATTCGGCTCGTAATTCCCCCGGCCCGTCGGAACGTGCATCTGCATGTGGCCATCGCGTTGCAAATTCGCAAACGGACACTTCGGACGGTTGATCGGGAGTTCGTGGAAGTTTGGCGACCCCAAGCGGCTCAGTTGCGTATCGAGGTAAGAAAATAGCCGCCCTTGCAATAACGGATCTTCGCTGAAATCAATGCCCGGCACCACATGGCTGGGACAGAACGCGACCTGCTCCGTCTCCGCAAAGAAATTATCTGGATTTCGATTGAGTACCATCTTGCCTACCATTTCAATCGGCACAACTTCTTCTGGGACCAACTTCGTGGCATCCAGCACGTCGAATGGAAGCTCATCTGCCGTCTTCTGGTCGATGATCTGAAAGCCCAGCTCAAATTCCGGGAAAATTCCAGACTCGATCGCTTCGTACAGATCGCGGCGATGAAAGTCTGGATCGGCGCCGCTTATCTTCACCGCCTCATCCCACAGCACGGCGGCCGTGCCCAGTACCGGCCTCCAGTGAAATTTGACGAAATTCGTTCCACCCGATGAGTCCACTAACCGGAAAGTATTCACTCCGAACCCTTCCATCATCCGCAAAGATCTTGGAATCGCCCGATCCGACATGGCCCACATAATCATGTGCAGCGACTCAGGCATCAGCGAGATGAAGTCCCAAAAAGTTGCATGCGCGCTCGCCGCTTGCGGATAGCCGCGGTCCGCTTCCATTTTTACGGAATGAATTAAATCCGGGAACTTAATCGCATCCTGAATAAAAAAGACCGGAATATTGTTCCCCACCAAGTCGAAGTTCCCTTCCTGGGTATAAAACTTGACGGCGAAGCCTCGCACGTCCCGCGGCAAATCGACCGATCCAGCGCCCCCCGCCACCGTCGAGAAGCGCGCAAACACCGGTGTCTTCACCTTTGGGTCTGCCAGAAAGCCAGCCTTCGTTACGTGCTTCATCGACTTGTAGGGCTGGAAGTAGCCATGTGCGGCTGAACCGCGGGCATGAACAATCCTCTCCGGAATGCGTTCGTGATCAAAGTGCGTGATCTTCTCCCGCAAAATGAAATCTTCAAGAAGAGTTGGCCCCCGGCCCCCCGCTTTCAAAGAATTCTGGTTATCGGAAATCGGCAATCCTTGATTCGTCGTCAGAATCACGCCGTTGCGGGAAGATTGTTGATGCGTTTCGCCACCGTTTGCAGGAGAAGGTCTAGCGGAAGAGGTCGGCTTTTTCTTGGGCACAATTCTGTCCTTTGTTATCAGAGCTCACGACTATGAAATCAATCGAGCCACTGAGATGCGCGGCCAGGGGTTGCAGTTGTCGCGAGCCTGTCGAAGAGAAAACTGTCAGACAGCCTCTTTGAGATTAGGTTTCGGATTTCCACTCTTCGCGGCCTCCCCGAAAACCGAGTGATCCGAGAGATGCTAGGATCAACCCAGCCTGACTGAATACGCCGAACGAGGAGACCTCAATGGGCCCGGATCATCGCCCGCTCATTCTCTTAACGGGAGCCTCAGGCTACATCGGTGGCCGCCTGCTGAAAGAGTTGGAGAAAGCCGACTGGCCCGTTCGCTGCCTGGCTCGTCATCCGGATTTTCTCAAGCCAAAAATTGCCGCCTCCACGGAAGTCATGCAGGGGGACTGCCTGGATCGAAGTTCGCTCGATCCCGCCTTCGCGGGAGTGCACACCGCCTATTACCTGGTCCACTCGATGGGCTCCACCGGTAAGTTCGAAGAAGAAGATCGCGAGTCCGCCCAAAATTTCGCCGACGCCGCGCGCGCTTCGCGAGTGCAACGCATTGTCTATCTGGGCGCATTGGGTGAGTCGGACCAGGCACTCTCCGCCCACCTGCGAAGTCGTCATGAGGTCGCCGACATCTTGCGCAGTTCAGGAATCCCCACCGTTGAATTCCGCGCATCCATCGTGATCGGTTCCGGCAGTCTCTCCTTTGAAATGATCCGAGCTCTGGTACAGCGGTTGCCGGTGATGATCTGCCCCCGTTGGGTTGCCGTCAAAGCCCAACCGATTGCGATCGAAGACATCATTGCCTACCTGCTCGCAGCCCTGAAATTGCCGCTGGAGCAGTCCGGCGTTTTCGAAATTGGAGGCACCGACCAGGTCAGCTACGGCGAAATCATGCAGGAATATGCGCGGCAATCTGGCCTCCGCCGATGGATGATTGCGGTTCCGATCTTGACGCCTCGCCTCTCCAGTTTGTGGTTGGCCTTAATCACGCCCGTTTATGCCCGCGTAGGTCGGAAGCTCGTCGATAGTATGCGCCACCCGACTCTCGTGCACGACCACTCCGCTTTGACCGTCTTCGACATCAAGCCGAAAGGTCTGCGAGTAGCAATCGAGCGAGCTCTTCGCAATGAAGACCGGGAATTTGCTCAAACGAGTTGGTGCGACGCGCTGTCCTCGGCGGGCAAGCCGCGGACCTGGGGTGGCGCGAAGTTTGGCACCCGGCTCGTCGATTCCCGATCTGTGCAAGTATCGGTCCCTCCAGCTTCAGCCTTTGCTCCGATTCAACGCATCGGGGGGTTGAACGGTTGGTACTTTGCGAATGCTCTCTGGTGGTTGCGCGGCGCGATAGACCTCCTTGTTGGCGGCGCGGGCATGCGCCGGGGCCGTCGCGATCCTCACTCACTTTCTGCTGGCGATGCTCTCGATTTCTGGCGAGTGGAAACCTTTGTGCCAGATCATGAACTTAGACTGGTTGCTGAAATGAAAGTGCCGGGTCGCGCCTGGCTGCAGTTCGAGGTGGAACCGAACAGCGGAGGCTCTATTATCCGGCAGACCGCCATTTTTGATCCCGTCGGATTGGCTGGACTCCTCTATTGGTACGCGCTTTATCCCGTGCATCGCTGGATCTTCGGCGGCATGCTCAAGAAGATTGCAGCTGCCGCAGCACCAAAAACGGGATCATCTTCGCTCGGGGCTTGACGGTCTAAACAAAAGACCCTCTCCCCATTTCACCGGAGAGAGGGCCGTTGCACTCGATAAGTTGTGTTTTAGTCGTCCGAGTCCTCGCCAGCAGGTGCCGGCTTGTTGAACTCGCTCGGTGGGCGAACCGTTTTCTCACCGGGATAAGGCCGCGTAAATCCAGTCGACATGTACCAGTTGAAATGGTTCACGGTGTCTGGATCTTCCGAGTCAGGCCTGGTCAATTTGCCGGCGAAAATCTCCGCCTTCTTCTTCATCCACGCCGCCCTCAGGGCTTGTGCCTTTCGGCTTTCCTTCGAGTGGTCTTCGTTCTGTCCAACCCCTTGGTCCAGCGGAACCTGGTTGGGTACGTGTGTCCACGGCTCGAAGTTGCCCGCGGGAGGAGTGCCTTTGACGAAAGCGGTCCGCATCGGCGACGCCACCAGGTCAAACTGATTCATGGGCGGCAGACCGAGGATTTGTTCGATCGTCCGCGTCATGTTGACCTGCGTGTAGTACGTGTGGTCGGTCGGTCCCCCCTGCACGGTGTACGGACTGACGATATAGCCCGGGCTGCGATGACCATCGATGTGGTCGACGCCGTTCTGCGCGTCGTCCTCTTCGATGAAGATCGCCGACGACGACCACACGTTGCTGTGGCTGATGTAGTCGATGATCCGCCCGATGGCCAAATCGTTGTCCGCCTGTTCAGCGTCCGGGGTCGGAGGCCCACCCGTGTGATCGTCCATCACCCACAGGATGCTCAGAGTCGGCACCGTGCCGGCGGCGAGGTCGTTGTTGAAGTCCTGCAACCACAGATCGACGCGAAACTGGTCAGGGATTCCCAAGTCGAAGATCGGGAAGTTCGGGATGAGGTGCTGATACACCGCCGGGACTGACGAGTGTGCCTGCACCGTATTCTGATAGTAGAGTGTCGACTCCTTCCCCGCCTCGAAGTTTTGCGAGTCGGTGTAAAAGTCGCTCCAGCTCGGCTCGCTGGTCGACCCGTTGGGCTGCAGGAACGTATCGTACTCAACATATTCGCCGTAGATCTTCACCGGCAACCCAGCGGCCGCGGCCTCCGAGAACAGGAAGCCCTTTTTCTGATATGCCAGCGCATCGCCTGCGTTCCCACCCGGATAGCTGCGGACCCAATCCGGCGACTGGATGTCGTCGGCATAGGGAGCCATGCCCTCTGTGATCCACTGGTGACCGTCCGCCGACTGGCGGCTCGGATCATAGAAATTGTCGAAGAGAGGAAAACGCGTCACGAGCGCGTGCACGTTCGGCGTGTCCAGGTGCGTCTTGCCGTCGAAGCCGAACACTGCCAGTGAAGCGTCGCCATCACCTGCGGCCACATCGCCCAGGATCTGATCATAGGTCCGGTTTTCACGGATGATCATGAACACATGCTTGATCAGCGATGGATCGCCAATGTTCTTCGGGATTGCCACCGGCTTCGTCTTCTGACTGCCGCCAGAGGCAGACTGAATATTTTCCGTCAGATCCCAGTGGTTGTTCACAAAGACTTGCTTCGTCATCCCCGCCAACGTCGCGCTATCCGGCACCGAGACGATACTAACCGTGCCATTGTCCTGGTGTGTGTTGTAGTCGCAGACACCGTAGTCGCACTCGAACGAATTACGCGCGCCGATGCCCTTGTCGTTCGCCACGATAAGCGAGTGAGTCGCCGGGTCCAGTACGACCGAACTCGGCGCGTACGCCACCGGGATCATTCCCATGAACGGATTTGGCGCGCCCTTGGCGAGGTTGACCACGCCGATTGCATTGGCGTTATAAAGCGCGACGTAAGCAATGCCGTTCTTGGCGTCCACCGCGATCGAGTTCGGAGCGGCACCATACGCTGCTTCCGTGTCGCCCGGCACCGATATCGGCAGCCCCAGGCTGATCGTCCACGCCACCACGTTCTTGGTCGTGTCGATCACCGAGAGAGTGTCACTGTAAGTATTGGCGACCAACAGGTACTTTCCGTAGAACGCCAACCCCGTCGGATGCAGTCCGGTCGAGATATTCGCGGTCACCGTCATCGACGGTAGATCAACCACCGAAACAGTACCCGTGATCGCCCCACCAGTCACTGAATCGGCGACAATTTCCGTGCCCGCAGAATAAATCTGGAAATCAGACTGCGTTGCGGCCCGGCCACCTTCGTTGCTGACGTACGCCGTCGTGCCCGCGCTGTTGATCACGATGCTGTGCGGAGCGTTGCCCACGCGGATTTGCGCTCCCTGCGCCTTCCCCACCAGGTCGAGTTGGGTGAGCGTATCGTTCTGGTTCAGCAAAGCATAGGCGCTCTTGCCATCCTTTGAGATCGCCACGCCGCCAGGATACGAAGTGCTCGGAGTGTAGAAGGTCCCGCAAGGTATCGCATACGACCCCGGAGGGCTGTTCGGGAAGCACGAAATAAAAGAATTGTTCGGTGGCACACTGATCTGGGCGTCGTCCTGCAGCAAGCCATCGGCAGCGACCGCAGCGATGGTTACATTGCTGCTGTCCTGGCTGAACACCAGGTAGTTGCCGTCCGCCGAATACGCGATGCCGTTATAGCTGCCGTGCGAATCCTGTCCCAACGCAACGTAGTTCTGCAGCACGTCGCCCGTGTAGGTGTCGAAAACTTCCACTGCCTCCGACGCGCCCATCGTGAGCACTGCGGCGGTGTGTGTCTTGGTATTCGGGTTCAGCGCGATAGCTTTCGCGCGCACTCGTATGCCGAGGTTGACCTGTGTACCGGCCGGATTGATGACTTGCCCACTGCTCACCACCCACGAGCCGTTTTTCTGCGGGCCCGCGACGTATTTCGGATATTCTTTTGACTGCGCAGCGGCGAGACCCGGAACGCACATGCCCGCCGCCAGTACGCCCGCGAGCGGACGCAGACGGTTGATTCGAGACTTATTTCGATACTTTCTTTGAGGCCTATTTCGAGACGCTTTTCCAGACATGTACCGTTCTCCTGGCTTGAATTGATTTCGTCACTCGCCGCTGCCGAGCACGCGACATCGGGTGAACCTCTTAGCGGGGATAATAGACTCCACCAACAGTCCAGATGTGAATGCTCTGTGAACATCAGGTGAAAGTTCCGTCAACGTGATCTGAACTGGTTTACGCGGGTGGTTTCTCGCGCAGGATGACGTGCCGAAGCCCAGCCCTTCACCATGACGACTGCATCTGAAGTAAAACGCTGATTCGCCGGCGCAGACTGGGGGCAAAGAAAACCGCTATGCTCAGAATCCTGGACAACGTTTGGACAACTCAGCCTTCACGCGCCGGGCAGAACTTTGCGATCAAGGCCCTGAAGAGTCCGCTCTCGATCTTGCTCACATTGGCGCTGCTCTCCACCGTGCCTGTTCATGCGCAGGAACCAGCCAAGCCCCCGAGCCGTGAGAAAACAACCGCGATCATTGCCAATGCGCGCAAGATCGTGACGCCCAATGGGATCGAGCGTTTGGAAAAAGTGAAAATCGGGGGCATCGATCAATGGGTCTCGATTCGCGGCGCCGATCGCCGGAACCCAGTTCTGCTCTATATCCACGGTGGCCCCGGATACGTCTCCATCCCCATGAGCTGGTGGTTTACTCGCGGCTTGGAGGAATATTTCACGATCGTTCAGTGGGACCAGCGCGCTGCCGGCAAAACTTTTCTCCTCAGCGATCCCGCCACGATCGCGCCCACTCTTACCAACGAGCGCATGATTGCCGACGCCGAAGAGATGGCCGCCTGGGCTCGCCAGCAATTTGGTAAAGACAAGATATTTGTTCTGGGCCACAGCTACGGAAGCTTTCTGGGCTTGCAGCTCGCCCACCGTCACCCCGAATGGCTGTACGCCTACATCGGCGTCTGCCAGTTGGTCGACGGACCCGAGAGCGAGCGCCGAGGCTGGCGCTTCGCCATCGACGCCGCGCGCCGCGCCGGAAACACCGAGGCCGTGAGCGCACTCGAGTCGATCGCCCCCTACGGCACTCCTGGCCAGACCATCCCCATCAAAAACATCTATGTCGAACGAAAGTGGGTCGGTTACTACGGCGGATTGATGGCCTATCGCCAGGACAATTCTGCCGATGGCGATCTAGCCGACCTTTCTCCCGATTACACCGATCAAGAGATCAGCCACATCTGGGACGGCAATAAGTTCGCGACTCCCTATCTTCTCCCCGAGGTAGTCGCGCTCAATCTCACCACGATTAACCAGCTTTCAGTTCCCCTGATTCTCTTCGAGGGACGTCACGACCGCACCGTGAACTCTGAAGTCGCCGCCGCCTGGTTCGACACCGTAAAAGCGCCAGAAAAACAGCTAGTCTGGTTCGAACATTCCGCGCACATCCCCATGACCGAGGAGCGTGGAAAATTCCTCCTCTCGCTAGTCCGCTACGCCCGCCCCTTGGCCGAGAAAGCCGCCGACGTAGCCCCCTAACACCCAATCATTTTCTGGGTATTGTCTTTCTCCTTGGGTAGCGCGGCAGTTCACGACGTTTAGCTTTTGTCTTCGGGTGGCGCAGCGGTTCACCGCTGCGGCAAGCCGCCCGCTTTGATTTGGGCTTTAGCCCCCGAGGTACACGCCGTGTGCCGCATCCCAACGTCCGCGGGTGCCCCACACATCGCGCACTTTGCGATGTGTGGGCTTGGTCACAATCTGACCGAGCGCGCAGTCTTCTAAATTTGTCATCCTGAGCGCAGCGCTGTGAAGCGAAGCGCAGCAGCGCGCAGTCGAAGGACCCCTATTACCAAAAGCCGTGCCACTGAGTATAAGAATGCCGGATGCCCAAGCTATGTCGACCGCACGGGATGAGCCATGTTTTGAAGGTCGAAAGAGGACCGGCCTGTCAGCCTCCGCTTTTCGTCTCCCCTCATTGCTCATAGATATTTAGGCTAACGCGGGTATACCGCACGCGCGAAGAAACTCGAAAGTTCCGTCGTAGAAAGACGGAGGACGTGTGTGATCGGATGGGTCGCCATTTGGAACAAACAGGATCATCCCTTGCCGCGCCCGCGTCAAAATTACTCGATACGCATTCTTGAGGTAAAGTCGTCTCGACTCGTCGACTATCGATCGCCACTTTGTACCTTCGAAGCTCTGGTAGACCCAGGCGCTATCCTTGTGGTGGAAGTCCCCGTCCCAACACGCCCCGACCCATTCGAGTTCAAGGCCCTGCACCGCAAACTCACTTGCCACGTCCTCTAGATAATAAGAGGATCGAACATCGGTCCTATCATTTAGAAACCAAGTGACCGGTTCGAGATTTGCTTTGATGTGAATCCCTTCCGGGCGAAGGCGTTGTGCGCCCGACGACGCGACCAAACCAAAGCGCTCTGTTCCGCGCGCTTGGCTACGCAACCAAGCCCTCGCTGCGGCAAGATCACGAGTCAGATAGAGCGGGTAAGCAGTTCCTATTTTTTGGTAGGTGACGCGAGCAGCGTCTGGCTGGTTGTCAATAATCTGACCAATCAATTCTGAGAGAGCCTCTGCCCGAAACGAGCGCATCGAAACTGCGAGATGAAGATATTCGTCTGGGTGAACTCGAAGCGATGTGAGAAAGTGCTGCACCTGGCCCGGAGAGCCATATTCCGGAAGGTGGCATCGCTGGTTGTTAGGACCTCTTGGCTTTGCGAAGTATGGCTCCGAGAGAAATTTCGGGGAAATTTAGGAACCTGACGGAACGTTCCCGAGCATCTCCGTTGGTACGCGAAAGGGTGAAATCCTGTCCATACGCTGGTTTTCGTCTTCATCACATCCCCATTGTGTCCACCATCACTGACACCATTCCCGCGCTCAGCGAAAATCATTCTCAGATCGTGTTAGCGAAGCGTGTGCTCGCCTCCAGAGGCGATCCGGTCCATCTCGCTGACAAGTAAGCGCTCTTTGACATTTTGGATTCCGCCGATCCGGACTTGACAAACGGATCGCGGCGAAGCGGGTGGTTCAAGAGCAAAAATCCGCCCCAAACCCGTAAACCCTTATTCCGGAATATTTTGATATAAGTCCTTACGTCTCAAAGACCAAGTCTGAAAACGGCCCGTAACCTCATCATTCTTCAAGATCAGGGGGGAGGGGGGTAGGGGTACTAACCAGTAAACATCACCGCAATTTCATGACAGTCCCGGCGCGCCAACGAAAATTTATTTTCGAGTAATATTTTCCCTATTATTTTTCGTCAAGAAGTGCGCGCAGCGGCCCCAACCAAGGTTCGTACCGTCGCCAGCGCGCCACCGAAGAACGATAGATCGGTTGCCGCGTCTGCCACTTACTGGGAGTCCTCACCGCCCGCGGATTCGATTCCGGCCGCAAGCACGCATCGTCCCAAGCCAAGCCGCAGGCCGCAATGATTCGTCGGATGACTGGTTCGGGCTCGCGGGTCAACTCCTCGTAATCGACCTCTAGGAAGCGATCCGCTGGCAGCACGCGCCGCCAATGGTCAGTCAGCCGCTGGTAGTCGCGAAAATATGCGACGAGTTCGGCGCCTCCGGTCGGAAACGCTAGGCTCGGATGAAAATGCGTTTGATGGATCGACAAGGCCGTGTCGACCGCAGCTCGTCGGCAATGAATAATGATCGCGCGCGGAAACGCCATGTGGATCAGTCCAGCCCACAGGAAGTTGAACGGCATCTTGTCCGTCACTCGCGCCGCCTTCGGCGCAATCGCACGCAGCACGCGAAGATAGTCGGAAGCGGCCTTGGCCAGAAATTCCTTGCTTACGATTTCTGTAGGAACGTTCGACGCCTCGTGCCCATCCGCAGCATTCGCAGGAGCAAGAGAACGGTGCCACGCCGCGCCGCGCTCGTTCCAGAAATTCAACTCGTCCCCAGCTCCGACGTCAGGATGCATGGAAACGATCTGCTCCACCAGAGTTGTGCCGGATCGCGGCATTCCAAGGATCAGCACCGGAGTCGCATCCGAGTTGCCGAGTTCCGTCGCTCGCGCCATCAATTCGGGCGTGCAGCGCGCAATCAGCCGATCCGTCTCGCGAGAGAACGCAGCCGAGTCGAACCGCGCGGCGCCTCGTCGAACCTCGTCTGCGGCATCGAAATGCCGCATGGCCAAGGCGTAATCGCCAAGGTCATCCGCAGCCTTGCCCATCGCAAGATGAACCCGCAGACGTTGCGCCGCTTCCAGCCCAGGAGTTCCGAGCGCACCCTCCATCCGCTGCAGCAGACCGTCGTCTTTGCTCGTAACCGGACGACACCGGACCAGATCGTAGTAGCATCCCGCGAGCATCGGTGCAATCGAGATGGTGCGTTCGAAACAAGCGCGCGCCTCGTCGAACCGTCCGAGCTCAGAGAGCAGATTGCCCAACAAGTCATACGCCATGGCGTTTTCCGGATCGGCCACCAGCGTCTCTCGCAGCACCTTTTCGGCATCCTCATTGCGATTCTCAGTCAGCAGCGCCCGCGCCTTGCCAAGACGGCCAAAGCTGGTCTTACCTCCGGTCGCCGCCGCGCGGCGGAAACAACCGATCGCCTCGTCGCGATGGCCAAGCTCGTAGACCAACGCACCAGCGCGAAACCACGCCTCGGTGAGCGTTGGGAGCAGTTGCGTCGCGCGGTCGTACGCAACGATCGCCCCGCGGATGTCACCTATTTTCTCCAAGGCGATTCCCAGCCGGAAATACGCATCGGCATACCGCGGATTGCTGGCGACTGCCCCCTGCAGTGCCGCGATCGCCTCCGGTATGCGACCGACCTCAAGGCAGGCCAGGCCGAGATCGTGCAGGATAGCGGAATTCGTCGGCTGCAACCGCGCAGCGTCACGTAAAGGCGAGATCGCCTCGGCTGGCCGCCCCGCCCTGAGCAGCTGAGTGGCTAACGCGAGCAGAGGCGTCACCTGTTGCGGCACTGCTGGATTGGGAGACTGGGACATGGCGCAAACTTAACGTGGAAGCTGTAATGTAGCGATTCAGAATCGCCGACGCAACTGGCTCCCAATCTGCTCTACCAAGAATGCCTGCCAAAAATGGCAGCCTAGGCCATTGTCCATATATTGGAAGTGTGTCCACGCCAGAGACAATCGCGATCATTTGATTGCGTTCAACCGCAGTCTGAATCACTGAAGTTAACAGCTTAGCGTGCCCTCGAGTTGGTCCCGTAGATGCATCTCCAGACGCGGTAGCCCCATGTCGGCCAGCCATACTGAGGAATCATGCGCCTGCAGTACCCCCCGAGCTGTGGTATTGACTGCGCCTCGATCGTTTTTCTTCTTGCCGTAACTCTTGCCGAGTTCCGGCAAATTGCCTTTAGCAGTTCTTCCACATTGCTATCTCATATTCCCGTATCCCTGCTGTACGCTGCCTTGGTTGTGCTGTTGACGATTGCATTGCGGTTGAAGTCGAATTTCGAAGCATCGCCACTTAGCCCCGCGGCACGAGCCATTGCAGATGGCATGGCCTTCGTCATGTTCTCCGAACGGGGGCAGAAAACCGAACTTCTCGGTAACGACATTGATCTCGCACAACTCAGGCTCTCGGAGGACCGACTACAGCAGAGCGAAGACAAGTATCGGTTCTTGGTGGCGACCATTCCTGAGGTTGTGTGGAAGACCGATGCAAAGGGCAATGTCATTTTCGTGAGCCCTCAAGTCGAAGTCCTCCTCGGATACTCTGCGGACGAGTTCTACCAAACCGGCGATTCCCTATGGTTTAACTTGGTACATCCTGATGACAAAGAAAGGGTGAAGGAGGCATTCAAGTTACTCATGATTTCGGGAGAACCCTACGATATCGAATGTCGGGCGCGGAAAAAGAATGGTGAATGGTTCTGGGCGCATGATCGAGGGACAGTGACTAGCGATTCGAACGGCTTTCGCGTTGCCACGGGTCTCCTTTCAGACATTACCCTCCGCAAAGCGGGCGAAGAAAGCGAGAATCGGTATCGTTCACTGTTTGAAAATATGCTGGAGGGCTTCGCCCATTGCGAGATGCTTTTTGACGACTCTGGATGCCCAATCGATTTTGTCTATCTCGAAGTCAATCGCGCATTTGCAAAATTGACAGGCTTATCCAATGTGGTGGGCAAGAAATTCAGCGAAGTTGTACCGGGGGGAAAAGATTCGCAGCCGGATCTGTTTGAGAGATACAGCCGCGTGGCGCAAACTTCTCAGCCGGACCGGTTCGAGACCGAAATTAAAGCCCTAGGGATGTGGTTCTCTATCTCGGCCTATGGCGCAGGGAATCGGTGCTTCGTCGCTACCTTCGATAACATCACTGAACGTAAGCGGATCGAGCAGGCACTTCGGCAAGCGGAAGAAAAGTACCGGGCTATCTTCCAGGGTGCCGTGGTTGGCATATTCCAGAGCACGCCCGCGGGGCGGTACGTCGACGTGAACCCGGCGATGGCCCGTATGCTGGGCTACGACTCTCCTCAAGAACTGGTAGCGAGTGTCACTGATATCTCTCAACAAGTCTATGTCGATCCTGAGAGCCGAGAAGAGTTGGCGCGCCTGCTGAGAGAGTGGGGGACGGTTAAGAACTTCGAATGCGCGGTCCGTCGCAAAGACGGCAGCAAGATGTGGTTCTCGGCGAATGTGCAAGCCGTATACGAAGACGGCGCGCTTGTGGGATACGAGGGAACGAATGAGGACATTACAACCCGCAAAGTCGCGGAGGATCGGGTTCAATACCTGGCTTACTACGACGCCCTTACAGGATTGCCCAATCGCACTCTTCTTCGGGATCGACTGACGAAGGCACTTGCAGACGCTCGGCGACAAAAATACAAAATCGCGCTCCTTTTCCTCGACCTAGATGGATTCAAAGATATAAACGACTCGTTGGGGCACTCGGTTGGCGATCTCTTCTTACAGGAGGTCGCAGTACGGCTTAAGAAATACGCACGCGAACAGGACACCGTGGCACGCCTGGGAGGCGACGAGTTCCTGATCATGTTGACCCATGTTGAAGAAGTATCAGACGCAGCAGTAGCTGCTGAGCGATTCATGGCTGCAATGTCGGCTGAGACCGAAGTGGAAGGACACCACATCAACGTTAGCTGCAGCATCGGGATCAGTATTTTCCCCGAGCATAGTGCGGACGAAGAAACTCTCATCAGAAATGCCGACGCCGCCATGTATAGCGCAAAAACAAGTGGTCGTAACCACTTTCGGTTCTTCACAGGAGACATGAATGCTCAGGTTGCAGAGAGATTGACTTTAGAAAACGGCCTGCGGCGCGCACTCGACCGGAAAGAATTCTTTCTCATGTATCAGCCACAGATGGATATTGCCACTGGAAGAATCACTGGACTCGAAGCGCTCCTTCGCTGGCAACATCCAGAATTGGGTCTTGTACCGCCCGACAAGTTCATACGAATCGCCGAAAACAGCGGGTTGATCGTTCCAATCGGGGAATGGGTTCTGAGGACGGCCTGCAGTCAGGCAAAGAAATGGCAAGACGAAGAGATTCCACCTATTTCAGTAGCAGTGAATGTGTCGGCGGTTCAGTTCCGCCAAGCGGGTTTCTGCGAACTCGTCCGAAAGGTGGTGCGAGACTCGGGTCTCGCCCCTCAACATCTCGAACTGGAGCTAACAGAAAGCCTCTTGCTGGCAAATGCGGACGTAACCGTTCCAGTTCTTCAGGAACTAAAAGCTATGGGCGTCACGCTGGCAATTGACGATTTTGGAACTGGTTATTCCAGCTTCAGCTACTTGCGACAGTTCCATGTCAACAATCTCAAAATCGACCGTTCGTTTATCAACGACGTTGCCACCAATCCAGACGACGCGGCGATCACAGCCGCAATTATCGGCATGGCAAAAAGCATGAAGCTCAAAGTGATTGCCGAAGGGGTCGAAAACGAAGCGCAAATGTCGTTCCTGCGAGCCCATCAGTGCGACGAGATCCAAGGCTACTATTTCAGCAAACCGCTACCGGCCGACGAAGTTGCAAACAAATTGCGAGAAGACCATCAGGCAGCGAAAACGCTGGCACAAGCGAGCGGCAAGCAGGCGTAACGACAGGCAGCGTGCTTATGAGCTTCGTCACCCTCATTAACGGTCATATGCTCCCCGTATTCTTTATTTACGGCTTGGCATTTTTCTGTCTCGGATTAACGGCGAGTCTTCAGCATACCGAAGACAGCACGTTCGAGTTGCGGCACTGCTTGTGGGCTCTTGCGCTATTCGGTTTCCTGCACGGAATGAGCGAATGGGCCGACATGTTCTCGCTCTTCGGAGACGCCTATTGGACTCACGCGGGGTCACAGGTCATCAACATCGCCGGGTTTTATCTGGCCCTAAGTTCGTTTGTTTTTCTACTCGACTTCGGTGTCAGCGCGGCGTTCTCGAAGATATCCGGTTACACCGCTCCCCGAAATATTTCACGCCTCGGCTCGGCGGTATTGGTTCTACTGATTACTGTTTACGGCCTCTCGAATCACCTGAATAGCGTTTGGCTTCTAAACAGCAATGTCTTTATGAGATACGTGCTCGTTTTTCCCGCCTCCGTCTTCGCCGCGGCGGGGTTTGCAGAACATGCGAGCGTGTCTCAGAACGGCGACTCCTCTAATCCCAAGATTCGCAGAAGCATGATGGGAATGGCGTGCTGCTTCGCCGCATATTCTTTTCTAGCGGGATGGGTAGTGCCGTCAGCCTCTTTTTTTCCAGCGTCCGTGCTTAACTACAAAACATTTATCGACGTTGTTGGAATTCCAGTTCAGTTCTTCCGCGCCGCCTGCGCCGTGTGCGCGGCTTTCCTGATCAATGGCGTGTTATCCGTTTTCACCATCGAATATAAAACCAAACTTCAGGGGGCATTACGAGACACTCGTCAAGCCGGGGAAAGCCTGGAGGTGAGGGTCGTTGCACGAACCCGCGAACTCGCGGAAGCTAACGAACTGTTGAAGAGTGAAGTCGCCGAACGCAAGAGACTAGAGTCCGAGGCGCGAGACGCCCGCGAGATCGCAGACCAGATGAATCGGGCAAAGAGTGAGTTTCTGGCCAATATGAGCCACGAAATCCGCACTCCTCTCAACGGTGTGATTGGGATGGTCGAACTATCGCTCGACACCGATCTGACCCTGGAACAGCGCGATTACCTTCAGGGCGCGAAAGCGTCGGCTGACTCCCTGATAACGGTAATCAACGACATTCTTGATTTTTCACGAATTGAAGCGAAAAAACTAGAACTCGATCCGGTGCAATTCTCATTACGCCGCAGCTTGGGAAATGCAGTGGACACACTAGCGCTACGCGCCGAACAAAAAGGTCTGGAACTGGCTTGCCACATATCCAGTGATTCCGCAGACGAACTGGTTGGCGACCCAGGACGGTTGCGACAAATCGTGCTCAACCTAGTGGGCAACGCGATCAAGTTCACTCAAAAGGGCGAGATCATTGTGGGCATCACGACTCAATCGCGGAGCATTGACCAAACTGTTTTGCATTTCACCGTCAAAGATACGGGTATCGGTATAGCCAAAGACAAGCAAGAGGGAGTCTTCGAGGCTTTTCGACAGGCGGACAGTTCGACCACGCGCCTTTACGGTGGGACTGGACTCGGTTTAGCCATTTCCTCACAACTAGTTGGAATGATGGGAGGCCGCCTTTGGGTCGTCAGCGATCTCGGGCATGGCAGCGAATTTCACTTCACAGCGAATTTCGGTCTGCCAGAAAACTCAACAAGTCGTCCCGCCATTCGCAGTTTACTCAGTCTCAAGGACCTGCCGATACTCGTAGTCGACGATAACGCCACGAACCGGCGGATTTTGTACGACATGCTGATTCATTGGGACATGAAACCCGTGGTGAACGAAAGCGGGCAGGAAGCGCTATCCACTTTGGAGTGGGCCCGGGGGACTGGAAGCCCGTATCCATTAATTATCGTCGACCGGAATATGCCGGGAATGGATGGCTTCGCTGTAGTGGATAGCATCAGACGCAATCCCCATTTAGCGGGGGCGGCCATCATGATGTTAAGTTCCTCTGGCAAGCAAGAAGACATCTTACGCTGTAAGGAATTAGGCGTTGCCGCGTACCTGACCAAGCCCGTGCAGCAGTCCGCTTTGCTGGATGCCATCGTCACCGCAGTAGACGGGCCATCCCCAATCGCGGTGGCTCAAAGTCGAGTTGACCCCGTTGATTGGCTTCCACGTCGTATTCCTTTGCAGGTGCTGCTGGCTGACGACAACGTTGTAAATCAAAAACTCATGCTCAGTATCCTGGAGAAACGGCAGTGTGTGGTGGAAACGGCATGGACAGGGAGAGAGGTTCTCCGCGCGCTTGAGAAGAGGTCTTTCGACGTCATACTGATGGACCTCCAGATGCCTGAGATGGATGGAAGCGAGACCACTGCTGCAATTCGCGAGAAAGAAAAGTCGACCGGCAAGCACGTGCCAATCATTGCGGTCACCGCTCATGCGCTGCACGGCGATCGTGAGCGGTGTCTCGCTGCGGGGATGGATGGGTATATCTCGAAGCCAATTATCATCAAAGAACTCTTCGCGGCGATCACCCACTTGGTTCCTGAGCGCGCGCAAGACTACGAGCAGAGTGAAAGCATAGACTCAAGCAGCGTCCTGGACGAGGCATCTTTACGCTATAAAACCGACAATGATGACCAAATCTTGCAGGAGTTAATCGAACTGTTTCGTCTGGATTGCCCAAGATTGTTACGCAAGATAGAGCAGGCAATTGCCGCGGAAGATGCGCACTCACTGGATCTCGCGGCGCACGCGATTAAAGGAGCGATTGGGACCTTTGCTGCGAAACCATGCTTCGACGCAGCGTTGCGCTTAGAAATGATGGGCCGTGAACATCAGCTTGGCGGGGCACGACAGGCCTACAAGGTACTGGAGGGCGAAATCGATCGTTTGCAATCCGCCCTTGCGGTGATCAGCTTGAATGGCGCAAGGACTACCGCCCCATGAGAATTTTGGTTGCGGAAGATGAACTGATCCAGCGGAGATTGCTGGAACGCCTGTTGACACGTTGGGGCCATGAAGTAGTCGTCGCCACTGACGGGGAACAGGCGTGGTCTGTACTCCAAGGTAAGAATCGTCCGGACCTGGCAATTTTGGACTGGATGATGCCCGGCATGGACGGACTAAGAATCTGCCGTGAACTGAGGAAAGACACCGACCAGAAGTACATCTACATCGTCTTGCTAACGGCAAGAGACAGCAAACAAGATCTGGTGGCGGCCATGGAGGCGGGGGCGGACGAGTATCTCGCCAAACCGTTTGATGCCCAGGAGCTCAAAGCCCGCTTGATCGCCAGTCAGCGCATCCTCGATTTGCAGGAACAACTCGTGTGTGCGAATCAGGCTCTCCAGTTTCAGGCGTCCCACGACACCCTGACTACGCTGTTCAATCGCGGGGCAATTTTGGATATTTTGCAGAACGAATTGAACCGCGCCTTGCGGGAAGAAAAGCCCGTGAGTGTTGTTCTGGTGGATATTGACCATTTTAAAGAGATCAACGATACGAAAGGTCACCTGGCGGGAGACGCAGTGCTGAGCTTGGCAGCGCAACGAATGAAGTCGTCTATCCGAAGCTACGATTTCGTCGGGCGTTACGGAGGCGAAGAATTCCTGATCGTGCTTCCGGGATGTCCGCCCCACATGGCCATCGGGAGAGCAGAGCAAATTAGGCTCGCCCTCAGCGAATCCAGCCCGGACGCATCAGAGAATCGAATCACGGTGAGCATGGGGGTAGCCGTTGCGGAGGAAGCAACCGAAATCGAAGAGCTACTGTCCCGGGCCGACGCCGCACTCTATCGAGCCAAACGAAACGGGCGAAACCGCGTAGAGGGGATCGATAACGCTCATAACAAACATGCATTAGGCTGAGCGGGACTCGTCAACGCGGCCGCGAGCGCCCACCGCTAGGCACTCGGTAACAACTGGGCCGCGTCTTCGTAACTCCAGATAAGTATGTTGAGATAGGATAATTCTTACCAAGTGCAACCAGTTGTTTCCACTCCGTTTACGCCCGACATATTCCCGACATATAAACGACAAGCACGAGGCAGGCTCAGGCAGCGCCTTCTGAACTCGTTCGGACCATCTTGCGCGTTTGCCACACACCATCCCGCCTAGCTCGGATTCAGTGCGCAATCGGTGGAGCGAGCGTTCCATCGGACCATTTGCCAACCCAGACGAGGAAAATAGTCACTCGTTCTTCAGGGTCATCAGCCGCAATAACCGGCGAGCCCGGCAGATTGGCTCCCCAGCTTTTCGCCGCCTTGCCCGCAACAAAGAACATCAGATGTGGATGCCAGTTCATGCCGCGATCGCTCAAGTATTGCTGCTTCGACGTCATGTAGCACATCGCTCCGGGCTCCAGTGCCGGCAGTTCTTTCTTGTCGAGTGCCGTATCGGTCGCCTCGACGATTTCCATCTTCGACTTTCCTGCCACTGCCAGTTTGGTCTTCATCAGAAAAATGGGCACAAAGGTCCTCGCGGCTGCCGGATTAAAGCAAATCGGGGCGCGCACTTTGGGATTCCAGAACTCAGGATCATCGGTGGAGGCGCCCCATGATCGTTCCACAAGGCAAAGAAAGCCGTTCGTCCCCTTCACCGCGGTAGTGTATCCATTCGGTCCCAGCACCATCACTTCGGCTTCGTCCGAAATGGACGACGGGGCAGCACTCCGCGCAAGCGCGATTTCAGAATTCCCGTTGGGTATCAAATACTGATCGAGGGGGGCCATTGCGGGATAGGACGCTTTCTCGGCCTGCGCACGTGCCTGACAGGTCGCGCCGGCTAGGACGCCCAGCGCGAGAAATGCTAACGCAAGGTAGGCGAAGGCCTTATTGTGCATCGAACTCTCCCGATATTACCTGCCTCAGGCTTGGGAAACACGATCCGGGGCTGCTACGCAATTTTGGTTTCGATATTACATCAAGAGGGCCACTCAGATTCGGACTCGCTGAGTGCCATTGAAACTTTGCGTCCCCGTGCGGATGGATTACATTATTCGGATGACTCGCACCCATTTTGTTATTGCATGCGTCATGCTCTTCGCCCTTCCCGTATTCGCCCAGCATAGAGAATCCAGTAAGCCGTCGGACGATGCCAGCGCAAATCCAGCAGGGGCAAAATCTGCGGATGCGAAACCCGCCGAACCAAAGCCGGCTGAACCGATCAAGAATCCTCTACCCGCGGACAAGTCTGTGGGGCAGACGATCACCGTGAACGGCAAGACACTCCACTACACAGCGACGGTCGGCACGATCACGCTGAAAGGCAAAGAGGACAAGCCGACGGGCGTGGTGATGTATACGGCCTACACGCTGGACGAAGCAAAAGGCAAGGACGGCGGATCGCACCGGCCTGTCTTGTTCGCGCTGAATGGTGGGCCGGGGGCGTCGTCCGTCTATTTGAACCTGGGCGCGATCGGGCCAAAGCATATTGCGTTTGCGAATGAGGGAGACTCGCCTTCGGACCCCGCCACGCTGACGGATAATCCCGGCACATGGCTCGACTTTACGGACATGGTCTTTATTGATCCGATCGGCACGGGGTTCTCGCGTTCTCTTGTGGACGAGGCGGAGACGAAGAAGCTTTTCTACGCGCCGAAGCCGGACATCGAGTATCTCTCCCTTGTGATCTACAAGTGGCTCGTGCAAAACGATCGCTTGCTGGACAAGAAATATCTGGCAGGGGAGAGCTATGGCGGATATCGCGGGCCACTGATCACGCACTATCTGCAATCAACACTCGGCGTGGCTATGAATGGGCTGGTGCTCGTGAGTCCGTATCTAAACCCGGAGGAAGGTGATCGGAACCTTTCGCCGATTCCCTGGTTGATCGACCTGCCGTCGATCACGGCCGCACATTTGGAATCCGAAGGGAAACTTACGGACGCGGCCATGCAGCAGGTGATGGCGTACACGCGCGGAGACTACGCCCAGGCGCTGCTGAAAGGTCGCAGCGACCCGGCCGCGAGTGACGCGATGATTGCCCATGTCACCGAGATGACGGGGCTCGATCCGAAGTTTGTGAAGTTTGCCGGCGGGCGACTGGATATTGGAGCGTACCTGCGCGAGGTGCACCGGACGCAGGGATTGATCGGCAGTGTGTACGACTCGAATGTGACCGCGCCCGATCCGTTCCCCTACGCTCCGACGCAACAGACGGGCGATCCGATTCTGGAGAGCATCATCGCGCCGACGACCACGGCCATGGTGGACTTCATCACGCGAACCGTTGGATGGAAAACCGATGCGCGCTATGAAGCCCTATCGTATGACGTCAACCGGCAATGGGATCGGAATGACGACCTGCGGGAGGGTGCGGTGAAAGACTTGCGCGAGTCGGTTGCCGCCGATCCCAAGCTGCGCGTGCTGATCGTGCATGGATGGAACGACCTCTCGTGCCCGTTCATGGGATCGGTACTGAGCGTAGACCAGATGCCGATCATGGGGGATGCGAACCGGGTGCAGGTCCACGAGTTTCCGGGCGGGCACATGTTTTACACGCGTCCGGTGAATCAGGACGCGCTGCATAAGTTGGCCGAGACCATGGTGGCGACCCATTAGCGGGAGAGTCTGCGTCGCAACAGGACGCATCAGGACGTGGCCATAAGCACATGTCATCTGTTGCATCGTGCTTGCGATGGAACTAGCACTGCCCGCGTCTTTTTCATCGATGTCGGCGAAGACGAGAGTATTCATGCTCGTGTATTGCAGCGATGTGAATGCTCCATAAACAAAAGCTTGCAACACGATGGCCCGACTACCGCACTTTGTCTACCGGGAACAAACGGGACAACTCTCTGGAGAACGGATAGCCATAAGTCTTGCCGTCTGGGGCCACGAGTATTCACAATTGTGGTGACTTCGGCACCGTCTCTCGGACAGGATCATGATCGGAGGGGACTGGCTTGCGCTAGAAGAAGAAACCAATTAGGCCGCTAGTAGCGCCCTTTGGAGAAAGGGACCACAGCCGGGAATCGCTTAACCATTGGAAAGAAATGGTAGGCACGAGGAGACTCGAACTCCTGACCTCTACCGTGTCAAGGTAGCGCTCTAACCAACTGAGCTACGCGCCTTCAGTGGAAGCCCTTTGCTTGCAACGCATCGGCGTTGTGGTGTCCGCTTCACTCAGGTCAGAATACCGCCATTTTTGGGTGGTGTCCACTTCCGATTGGACACCCTTGCGCGGAAATAATAGGCGCATTTTTGGGTTACGATTTTGGACAACGTCCGGGTGTTTCTTGTGCTTGATCTTCGCGGTTTTTGCGCTCTATGTTCGCGGATTTTTCGCGGTGGTGGTGCGATTCGCTGATTTCGGGGTGCTGTTTGAGGTTGTGCTGAGTGATGCTCTAGAGAGGTTTCCGGTCGGGGAGCATGGTGTCCAGTAATCCGGGTGGTGTCCAGTGATGCGAATTGCGCTGGGGCGGCGCGGGCGCTCGGTGACGTGTGGCCCGTATGAATTTATGAGAGCGGCCTTCGTGTGGCGTTTGCCGCGCCTGCTCCAGCGGTGACAGGGGATCCAACTGTCGAGGAAAGCTTAGCAGCTGGGACGGAATTTGCAGCGAAAAATCTTGTTTGCTGCGCCGCGCGGCGCGTGGGTGGGGGGTGGGTGTTTTCTGGGGAGCAGCGGGTCAGTTAGTGAAATGGGGATGTTGCAACAGTTAAGGATCTTGACAGCAGTCACCGTGCCCGGTCCAATTGGATTTGGCGGTAATACTGCGAATAACGCTTGAACACTCGACTGCTGGCATCCACGGGAAGCACTTCGAACTCGGCACCTCGTTCCCTAAGAGTTCTCTTGAAATCGCTTATCGCTTTCCGACCCCAGATGCCGATGAACTCGGACTTGCCACTCGGGTCAGTCAGGAGCGTCTCGCCTCCGAAAAGCGTCTCGAACTCGTCTCGCCGGATGTAGCGCTCAATGAAGCTTCGCTCGCCGTCAACGTGACGCCGTTTGCTTCCCTTTGACCAATCCAGCATGTATTCGTAGATAGCATCCATTGCGTCCAACCATCTCTCCGACGGCGTTTTGAGTGAAATGGCGATTTTTCAACAACTACCAGCAGCGACCGGAAAAATTGTCCATCCGCATTTCCCCGCTAAATCGTTCGGCGTCTCTGACTACGCGCTCTCCATCATCGAGGAGAAGCCCGTCTACGGAGCGCACATTGTAGCTGCGCGTACGACCGAAATCACTGAACACGTTGTATTCGACGCTAACCGTGTTGCCACGTTTCTGCGCGAGACGCTCGCGCAATTCCTGAGATCTGAATGCCGTATAGCAGTAACTCCCGCTTAAATCTCGGTAGAGCACAAGTGGCGGCGTTCCATTGTCCCATTCGGGACCGACTTTACCCCAAGGCACCTTGCCGTCCAATGCGACGCTCATTTGAAACGTTTTCACCTTCACTCTGCTGGTGAAGAGTCGGTCAGTTAGGAATGCAGCAGCGAGGAATACAAGAGAAATCATCAGTGGCAGTTTCCAACCACCACTGCTACGCAGTCCGGCGAGGATAAGAGTGACGGCAGCTATCAGGCACGCTACCAAAACCGCGAGCCACATGCCCGACAGGTATCGTACCAAAGCCACTGCCGCAACGAGAGGTCCAACACTGAGTCCAGCGGCAAGAGGAGGCGGACAGAGCCACCACACAAAGCCCAGCGGAATCAGAGCACATAGGCACGGGATGTACCAAAAGCTGGGCGCACCCAAGAGTGATGCCAGCGTCAAACACCCGCCCCCAACGATGAAAAGCGCCGCTGTTATCCGCGAGATGAGTCGATTCGGTGCCATTGTCTGGACAGCATGATGACACTCACTGTCTTAACTGTCGAGAACACGATTTCACTAAGTGAGAATTGCCAGCGACGGATTTTTCCCTCCGGTTTGAGTGCGGCTTCTGTCTTCCCTGCTTGGACACCTACTAACTCGGTTTTGTTTGAGGTAATTGCTCGGGGGACTGGGGGCAGACAGCCCCCAGCGGGGTGCGGGGCTGGCCCCGCTCGTGGGCGCGTGTGGACGCGCGGGGGTTGGGGTTGGTGTTGGTTTTGCTTTTTGCCGCAGATGGGAGTGGGGGGGTTGCGGCCCCGCGCCTGACCTTGCCCCCCAGAGCGTTGCACTTAGCCCGCGTTTTTTGCGGGGTAAGTGCTTACGCGGCGGGGGGGCGAGGGCGTCCTGGCGCGGCGGGGGTGCGAGGGGCGCGTAGCCCCTGAGCGATGCGCGGAGTTGTGCGGGGCGGCGAAGCTGCCCCGCGCTTTGGAGCGCGAGCGGACGAACAATCGCCGGAACGGAGCGGCCGCGCTTTTGCGGCCGTGGAGTGGAGGCGCACGTTGCTAAGGCCGGTGCGAACACGCACGGCGAAGCCGGGCGTGAGAGTGCTGGACTTAGCCTTGAGCGCGTCGGCGCGTGGGGTTGCTCTTGTGGTTGGGGTTGGTGTTGCTCGTCTGCCGGCGTCCGGCATGGATGGCGCGGCCGTTGCCACAGCTCCACCGTGGCGACGGACGCGCATGGCTGGAGCTACTTCAGTTTGGTGCGGTGGTGGAATCCGCAGCTGCTGCAGCAGGCCTGAGAGGTAGCTAGCTAGTTTGTTTTCGAACCTGCTCGCGCTGGATCGTCTCCTCCCATCAGGCTCACATAGTCACTCTCGCCCTGTTTGCCGCCCGCGATATCTGCTAATCTGCTCTGGATCTTTTTGAGGAAACAACGACCCATGCGATTTCGCGAGATTACCGCCCGCAAACTGGCGCTGCTCTTCTGCTTGGTTCTGCCCCTGTCGCTTGCTGCCGAAAATAACGGCCGTAGCAACAAAGAAAAAACGGCTGCGTCCGAAAGTGAGAAGCCGTCCTACGACCTACCGCAACCCGCAAGAGAGACTCTCGATTCCAACATGTATCTTCGGATTCGCGACGAAGGTCTCACCCATTCCCACGTCATGGAATTCGCCTCCGCATTGGCCGATGGCATCGGCCCCCGCCTCACCGGCTCCCCCAACGTTCGCAAGGCCAACGAGTGGACTCGCGATCAATTGACGGCCATGGGATGCACCAACGCTCATCTCGAAGACTGGGGCGAGTTCGGAATGGGCTGGCAGCAACTGAATACATGGGCTCGCATGGCATCTCCCGATACTGCAGTCTTTATCGCACAAGCCGCACCCTGGTCTCCTTCCACCAACGGACCGGTAACCGGTCAAGCGATCTGGGTCCACATCACCGACGAAAAGGATTTCGAGAAGTACAAAGGCAAACTCGCCGGCAAGATCGCTTTGCTGGGAGAAATGCGTGATGTGAATCCGGTCGATAAGCCGCTATTCACCCGCATGGACGACAAGGATCTTGCGAAGACAGTCGACTATCCGATCGAGAAACCCAAATCGTTTTCTGAGCGCGTTCCGGATTATGTGAAGCGGCGTCTGCTGCTGGAGAAAACAGGAAACTTTCTCGCCTCCGAGCACGCCCTCGCGGCGATCATGCCCAGCCGCGACGGACGCGATAACGGCGGCTCCGGTGGCACGATATTCGACGACGGCAGCCTTGGATGGTTCACCTATAAACGCGAACATGCCGACGCCATACCGGTCGTCATCATGGCCATCGAAAATTATGGACGCGTCTATCGCCTGCTTCAGGCTAATGTTCCCGTCTCGATCGAGATGAATGTCGATGTCAAATATTTCGGCGATCACGAGCACGGCTTCGATACGATCGCCGAGATTCCGGGTACCGATCCTAAATTAAAGGACGAGGTCGTCATGGTAGGCGGCCATCTCGACTCCTGGGCCTCTGCCACCGGAGCCACCGACAACGGCGCGGGCACCGTGGTTGCCATGGAAGTCATGCGGATTTTGAATACCCTCAAGGTCAAGCCGCGTAGGACGATTCGCATTGGCCTTTGGACTGGCGAAGAGCAGGGACTTTTTGGCTCCGAAGGTTACGTCAAACAGCATTTCGGATACGTCCCGCTCTCCACCACTCCCGACGAACTGGCGAAGCCCGAATTTCTGCGCAAACCTGCCGGACCGGTAGTCCTCCAGCCGGAGCAGCCGAAAATTTCTGGCTATTTCAACGTGGATAACGGCACCGGCAAAATCCTGGGAATTTATTTACAGGAGAATTCTTCCGTCGCTCCCATCTTTTCGCAGTGGATCGAGCCGTTGAAAGATCTCGGCGTCACAACCATCACCGCACGCAATACCGGCGGTACTGACCACGAATCCTTCGATGCCGTGGGTATTCCCGGTTTTCAGTTTATTCAGGACCGTATGGATTACTCAACGCGCACGCACCATTCCAACATGGACACCTATGAACGTCTGCAACCCGCCGACCTCGCGCAAGCGGCCACCGTCGAAGCCATCTTCGTCTACAACACGGCCATGCGCGACCAAATGCTGCCCCGCAAGCCGCTGCCGCATCCGGAACTCGATGAGCAACTCTCTGCTCCGCTGAAGGTCATGCCCGGCGCCGTTGAACCTGCGAAAGACAGCGATGACAAGAAGGACAAGTAGCTACCGCAGACTGATTTTGAGGACGTTAAGGCTGCGAATAAAGTGCGCGCTTCAGGAATTCTCCCGTGCCCGCGCGTCCCAGAAATTTCTCGTTCTCCACCACCACGCGCCCGCGAGACAGGACCACGTCGGGCATTCCTGTCACTTTGATTCCTTCAAACATCGAGTAGTCCACCCGCATGTGGTGCGTCTTCGCGCTAATCGTGTGTTTCCGGTCCGGATCGAAAATCACGAGATCCGCATCGCTTCCAATCGCGATCGTGCCCTTTCTCGGATAAAGCCCAAACAACTTTGCGGGCGTCGTGGCCACCAACTCCACAAAGCGGTTGACGCTGAATCGTCCCCCCGCGACGCCGCCCGAATAAATCAGACTCATCCGGTGCTCAATCCCTGGACCTCCGTTCGGAATCTTCGTGAAATCATCCCGCCCCAATTCCTTCTGTTCTTTAAAACAAAATGGACAATGGTCCGTGGAGACAACTTGCAGATGATCTGTCTTCAATCCGTTCCACAATTTTTCCTGATTCCACTTCTCCCGCAGCGGCGGAGTGAAAACATATTTCGCGCCTTCAAATCCCGGCGCATCCATGTTTTCGAGCGACAAATACAAATACTGCGGACACGTCTCGGCGTAAACGGGAAGCCCGCGATCGCGCGCCTCGCGCACTTTCTCCAAGGCATCGTTGCAACTCAGGTGGACGATATAAACCGGAGCGCCCGCCATCTCCGCCAGCGCAATCGCACGCGAAACGGCTTCCGCCTCCGCCGTCGTCGGCCGCGTCAGCGCATGATACTTTGGAGCTTTCTTCCCCTCCGCCAGCGCCTGCTGCACGATCACATCGATCGCCCCGCCGTTCTCGGCGTGCATGCAAACCAATCCACCATTTTTTGAGGTGGCGCGCAGCACCTTAAAGATGCTCGCGTCGTCGAGCATGAATACGCCCGGATAGGCCATGAACAGCTTGAAACTCGTCACGCCTTCTCTCACCAGCGCGTTCATCTCGCCCAGTTGCGCGTCTGCCAGATCGGTGATGATGCAATGAAACGCATAATCGCAGACCGCCTTGCCCGAAGCTTTCTGCATCCACGTATCGAATGCCGTGCGCAGCGTTTGTCCTTTGTACTGGATCGCGAAATCGATCAGCGTCGTCGTACCGCCAAATGCCGCAGCCCGCGTGCCGGTTTCAAAATCGTCCGCGCTGGTCGTGCCTCCAAACGGCATGTCGAGGTGTGTATGCACGTCGATTCCGCCAGGAAAAACGTACTTTCCCGCCGCGTCAATGATCTGCTTTCCGTTGTCGCGCGGCAGGCTTTGGCCGATGGCAGCGATCTTTCCGTCGCTGATGGCAACGTCGCTCGTATACGTATCCGTCGCGGTTGCTACTCGACCGTTCACGATGATCGTGTCAAAGCCCATTTGTGGATTCTCCTTCGGCGGCGAAGTAGAGATTTTATGCTAAACTCCCGGAACCTTAATAGAGTTGTCATCAATAGAGTTGTCATCCCGAGCGGAGCGAGGGATCTGTAGTTCGCGGCAAATGCTGACCTCTTTCCGCCGGTGACGATACACTCTTTGGGTGTTTTGGAGATCACATGCACTTCGGCATCACCATCAAGCCCGACATGACCGTGGAACGCATCGTCGCATTAACTCGCCAAGCCGAGGCTTCCGGGTTTGAATATGGCTGGATCTTCGATTCCCACGTCCTATGGCTCGAGTGCTACCCCATGCTCACGTTGATGGCGACAAATACGACGAACATGCGCCTCGGCACCTGCGTGACCAATCCTGCAACGCGCGACATCACCGTAACCTCCAGTTTGTTCGCGACCCTCAACCTGATTTCCGGCAGCCGCATGCAGTTGGGCATCGGACGAGGCGACAGTTCGCGCCGTGTCCTCGGCAAGAAGCCGGTGACCGTTGCGCAACTCGAAGAGTCGATCAAGGATTTCCGCAACCTCACCGCTGGAAGCGAGATCGAATACGAAAGCGGAAAAGCGCGGCTTCCTTGGGCGACCGGCGGCATTCCTCCGGTGTGGGTTGCCGGATATGGCCCGAAAGTTCTCGAACTCGCCGGACGCCTCGGCGATGGCGTCATCCTGCAATTTGCCGATCCTGACTTGATCGAGTGGTGTGTCAGCTTCGTTAAGAAGGGCGCTGAGTCCGCCGGTCGCGACCCCTCAAAGATCGAGATCATGGCCGCCGCGCCCGTCTGGATTTCCGACGACATCAAAATTGGTCGCGAGCGCGTGCGCTGGTTTCCCGCGCTCGTCTCGAACCATGTCGTCGATCTGGTTTCACGCTACAAACCCGAAGAACTCCCGCCCGCCCTCACTTCATACATTCGCAATCGTGGCGAGTACGATTATCTGCACCACTGCGAAGTCGATAGCAGCAACGCCAGTTTCGTTTCGGACGAAGTCACCGACCGTTTCTGCCTACTCGGCCCGGCCGGGGCGCACATCGAGAAGATCCGCGCTCTTGCGCGCGCCGGAGTCACGCAATTCAACATTTACTTGATGTGCGGCGACGAAGAAGACACCCTGGAGAAATACAAACAAGAGGTACTGCCAGCCTTTCACACCACTTGAGGAGGTGACATGGAAATCGTCATCCAAGGCGCGATCCCCGTGCTACCCGCCGCGGACACCGGCGAGTCCCTCAAATGGTGGACCGAAATCTGCGGCTTCCAGGAAACCTTTCGCGATGCGACTCCGCCCCACTATGCCGGCATCAACCGCGGCAAGGCTTACCTGCACATTGCCGGCATGGACGACAAGACCTTCGCTCGCCAGGTCGGCGACCAGGTTATGGTGCGCATTGCGGTCCAGGGGATCGAGGCGCTCTATGCGGAATTTCAGCAACGCGGCGGCAAGGTCCATCCCAATGGTCCCCTGCAAACCAAGCCCTGGGGCACGAAGGAGTTCGGAGCCATCGATCCCAACGGCGTCTGCGTCACTTTTCAGGAATGAATACCTAATACCGGCCCGCGCGATACCGACCCACGCGATAAAGACCGCCGCTCTCTCTTATCGCGACGGGCACTTGTCTGCCACTCGGCGTACATCCGTCGCCACGTTGGCAATGCGAAGGGTCGCGGCTCCCTCGGAGGCGCGCATCGTGTCCGTCGGATTGCTGCCCTGTTTTTCCGATCGCACACCTGTCTTGGTATCGTCGATCAACGTTCCCTTCACGACCACCAGGTGCCCGACTTCACCTTTCAGTTTGTCGCCAACCCCTTCTAGAACGTATGCAAATCCCTTGCTGTCGACGACCGTGTAATTCTGTCGCGCGTGCTGCATGCAGCCCCGCACGGTCGTAAGGCCTTCTGAGTCTTTGTCTGTGTTTTGTCCCAAAGCTGTTCCGAACATCACGAAAACAAACAGACACGAAATCGCTGCGGTCTTCATACACTCACCTCGTTGACTTAGGATGCTGGAGCTAGCCCTTGCGTTTGTTAAGACGGAATGAATTACGTCGTTCTGACGGCAGTCCCCTTCCACATCGCCAGATAGTAACACCCAAACGCCACCACAAATCCTACGAACCATGAGTAGTCATAGAACACGCGTAGCGTGGGAACCACTAATCCTATGAGAGCCGCTGCCGCTCCCAAAACCAGAGCCAGCACTGCGTACCAGTTGAATCCACGATTATACTCGTAAACTCCATCTCGCAGATAGAGATCATCAACTATCAACACTCTCCGCCGGATTACGAAATAGTCGCAGATCATGACGCCCGCCACCGGACCAAGAAAAGCCGCATACCCCCCCAGCCAGCCGAAAATGAATGTCCCGTAATCCGAGAGCAGTTTCCACGGCATCAGCGCGATGCCCATGAAGCAGGTGATGACGCCTCCTAGACGGAAGTTGATTTTGCGCGGCCACAGATTCGAGAAGTCGTTGGCGGGCGAAACCACGTTGGCTCCAATATTTACGTTCAACGTCGCCAAAAGAATGGCGAGCAGCGAGATCACCACCGCGACCGGCGAATGAAACCGGCTCAGCAATCGCACAGGACCCCAGATCGCGGTTCCATAAATCACCACCGTCGCCGACGTGACCAGAATCCCAATCAAGGAATACAGCGTCATCGTCGTCGGCAAGCCCAACGCTTGCCCGATGACC
The DNA here is from genome assembly GCA_963846085.1 of uncultured Acidobacteriaceae bacterium. GTDB lineage: Bacteria > Acidobacteriota > Terriglobia > Terriglobales > Acidobacteriaceae > Acidiflorens. Next base: position 755,743 of record CAWJUN010000004.1, read on the forward strand.
TGTTGCCTCTGACTGCGCGCGAAGCGCGTGAAATCTGGAATATTCAGCGACACCGTCGCCCAGAATCCCACTGTGCCATTGAGCGCCGGAATCAGAAATTTTAAGAAGTCGGAGAAAGTCACGAACCGTGACGGCGCCGACAGCATCGGTCCAAAACCACCGGCAGTTTTATACGCCCACCCCAGCAGCAAGAGACCCACCGCCAGCAGAACCGGCGCGCTGATTCCCTGAAGAAAACGAATATATTCGATGCCCTTCAGCACCACGGCCAGATTGATCAGCCAGAACGCCAGGAAGCAGATTGCCGCGCCGTGCGCGACGTGTCCCCATGCCGGGGCGAGCGTCACCACCAGCGTGTTGATCGCTTCCCCGCCGATCCATGTCTGGATGCCGAACCATCCACATGCCACGAGCGCGCGCAAAACGGCCGCGATGTTGGCGCCGAGCACACCAAACGACGCGCGCGCCAGCACGGGAAACGGAATCCCATACCGCGCTCCCGGATGGGAGTTCAACAGCATCGGAACTAAGACGATCGTGTTGCCCAGGAATACTGTCGCGACTGCCTGTTTCCAGTTCATTCCTCCCTGGATCAGGCTCGCCGCCAGCATGTAGGTCAGGATGTTGACCGACATCGACACCCAGAGCGCAGCAAAGTTGTACGTTCCCCACGTGCGGCGCTCGGGGCTCGCCGGCGCGAGGTCGGCATTGTAGAGCGGACTGGATTCGATCCGCGAAGATATGGGAGTAGAGATCATGGTTGCGTTGAAGCAACTCTCAGTTGTCTGTTGTCACCGTCGTCCGTCAGCATTGGCAGTCAATGAAAACTAGTTACTCTGCCGTCTGTCCTGTCTGTGTCGTCAGCGCTCCGTAGGTTTCCGGCCTGCGATCGCGATAGAACTGCCAAACTCTTCTCACTTCCTCAATCATGCCCAGATCGAGATCCGCGACCAGCACTTCGTCTTTATTACGGCTGGCCTGCGCGACAATCTTGCCCCGCGGATTGCAGAAGTAACTCTTGCCATAAAACTCGCCTATGTTCCAAGGCTTCTCGCGTCCGACGCGATTGATCGCCCCGACGAAATATCCGTTGGCAGCCGCGTGGGCTGGCTGCTCGAGCTCCCACAAATATTCCGAGAGTCCGGCGACGGTTGCCGAAGGATTAAAGACAATCTCCGCGCCATTCAATCCGAGCACGCGTGCTCCTTCCGGAAAATGACGGTCATAACAGATGTAGACGCCGACCTTGGCAAACTTCGTTTCGAATACCGGATACCCCATATCCCCCGGAGTGAAATAGAACTTCTCCCAGAATCCCGGATGCACGTGCGGGATGTGGTGCTTGCGGTATTTGCCGAGATATTTCCCGTCCGCGTCGATCACCGCAGCCGTGTTGAAGTACAAGCCCGGCATCTGCTCTTCATAGACCGGAACCACGATCACCATGCCATGCTTGGCCGCGATCTGCTGCATCAATTTCACGGTCGGTCCATCCGGAACGCGCTCGGTCAGGTCGTACCAGCGGATGTCTTGCTCGGCGCAGAAATACGGGCCGTAGAAAAGCTCTTGCAGGCAGAGAATCTGTACTTTTTTCTTGGCAGCCTGCTCGATGAGCTTGAGGTGCTTGTCGATCATCGCCTGCTTCACGTCGGGCAGCGACTTGTTGTTGCTGAGCGCGTTGCTTGCCTGAATCAATCCACAGCGCACGATTCGAGACATAGACGAACCTCCGAGGAAGCGCTCAATATATCAGAAAGAAGGCGGGGCTCTCAGCGGCTAGTCGCTAGTCGTCGGGCTCCGCAGAGCGGCAAAGAGCGCTTCTTTCCAGCGCGCGTCGTCCATCGTCCAACAGATTTTCGCTTTCGATTTTCTATCTAGAACGTCTGCCCAGACGTCTCTGTTCCGCTCATCGGCCACCACGTTCAGACGATCAACTACTGTCGTCCCCCGGGTCAAATCGCTCTCCGTTTCCACGTCGACGAAATGTTCGCTCCAGCCCGTGCCGATCGTCGGGTCAAGCGCGATGGCCATCGCCACGGGATCCGGCAGCGAGATGCCATCTTCTCCAGTTTGAATTTTGTAAGCCGCGCGAGCGTGACTGTTGCACTCGATCGCAAACTTTGCCAGTGTCGTATCGAATCTGAGAATATGCGCGATATCGTCTTCGTTGAGCACCGCATTTCCCCGGGAGAGTTGCCATCCAACGAGTTCGACCGGCATACCGCTACGCATCACCATGCGCGCGGCCTCGGGATCGACCCAAATGTTGTACTCGGCCGCGGGCGTCACGTTGCCTTCGCAGCAGGGCGCGCCGCCCATGATCACGCAGCGGCCCACCTTCCCTGTGATCTCCGGTTTCTTCGCCAGCGCCAGAGCTATATTCGTAAGCGGACCTAGCGTGACGATGACGAGTCCGGGATTGGCCTCGACCGCCTCGAGAATCGCATCGACGGCGTGCTGGCTTTCCGCCGCCTGACCCGAGGCTGGATAGTTATGATCCCCCAGTCCGTCGCGACCGTGAAACCATGTGGCGTTTTGATAGCTGCGCCGCAGCGGCTTATCGGCTCCGGCGAAGACCGGGACGCTGGCTCCGCAAAGCTCAGCCGTATAGAGCGCGTTGCGGGTGGATTGCGAGACCGGGACGTTGCCAGCAATCGTGGTGATGGCCGCGACCCGAACATCAGGCGCACGCAGCGCCATGATCAGTGCCACCGCATCGTCGGAAGCCGTGTCGGTATCGATCAGAAAGACGCGTTTCACGCCGCCTAGCATAGCAGTCAAAGCAGCGTCGGCGTTGGAAGGGGACTACCCGATCCGAGGCGGCCAGACGAGAATCCGCTTGGCCACGCCCACTGCACCTAATTTTGTCCTCGCTTGTGCAGCGACTAAGGGGAAAACGGCGGAAATGGGGGCTTGACGAGAATTCCGGCGCTACCGAACAGCCCCCATCCCTCGCCGAAGGAATATTTAATGAGTGAAGGATACAGTAAGTCCGGTCGCGAACTGGATGTCGTTCCGTTCAATCCTCGGCGTTCCCGGAGCGACGGCCGGCGGATGGGTGACAAAGACATCGCCAAACGTATTTTGCCATCCGAGCCATTTGTTCAGCTTCGTGACCGTCCCGAGGCTGAACGACCCGCGATACTCCCGCACGCTTTCCGTAAGGCCGCCGGGAATGTCGATGGTGCTCTTGGTGAGTCCCGGATAGAACAAGAAGCTCTGGGTCAGCAAGGTGCTCTTGCCCATTTTGTGTGTGTAGTTGTCCCCCAGGCTCAACGCCGCCGAGCTATAAGAAGGAGAGTAGGTTGCCGGAGTCGGAGGAGGAGGCACCGGCTGGTTTGGATTCGGAACATCGGCGAAGCTTTCACGGGTGTAGTTCAATCCGGCCAACACGTCGAGGGTAGTCGCAGGCTTCTTGATCGCGTGCCAGCCAGCTCCGCCGCCGAGTATCGAGCGCAAGCTAAGGTCTTGCTGAGAGTTGGAAAAGAAGTCGCCACTCACAAATCCGAACGACCGGGGCGAAAAATCGTGGTCGTAGCGAGCGCCGCCGCCATTGGTATCCGCCGTCGTCAGTTCTGTCGGTTTGGAAGTTGTCGCGTAGATCGAATTGGTATAGAGGAGCAGTTTGTCGTGGAGTCCTGTGCGTATGGCGTTAAACGCGATGTTCAGGCTCTTGGTCTCGCTGTTCCCCGCCGTAATCGCGAACCCTACATTGAGGCCGCCATTCCACCCTTCCAGCAGTGACGGGTGGAGCGTCTTCTCGTATGCCGCCTGCTCGGCCGGACTGCGCAGCACGGTCACGGACGCCTTAGGCGCCTCAACGGGTCCAGCATTCTTCGTGGTCACGACCACGTTGTCACCATCCGTAGTAACTGGCCCGACAACGGTCTTACCACCGAGCGTCACGTTCAGATCGCCTGCCGAGGTAATGCTTTGGATGGCGTCAAACTTCACGGTTACATCGCCGGCATAGTCCGTCTTGATGACGAGTTGTTTGCCATCCGACTTCGTGATGGAACCGGTTAGCCGATCGCCGTTCTTCAGGACGATCTGATCGGCGAATAACGGTACGGTCATTAAGAAAAGAAGACTGACAACGAATTTGTTTCGCACAAAACCTCCTAAGGATTCACAAATAGAATGGGGGCCGACTGCAACTTCAAAGACAGCGGCTAAGGGACACAAGCACGAAGCACGAAGCGCGACACAGAACTTTCCCGCTGCAGCACTCAGCTATTTAGGATGCATGGATTATATCGAATGAAAAAGGGCTTCGACGCGGTCTCTTATCGCCAAGTTGCCACTGGTTCAGGCTTTATTTTCCGGATTGTTGTCTTTGGTGATCACGGGCGGAGTCTCCGGCTTGGTCTCGACCTTGGCGTCGTTTGTGTGATCTTTCATTCCATCTTTCAGCGCACGAATGCCTTCGCCTAGACCCTTGCCCAACTCCGGCAGTTTCTTGGGACCAAATACGAGCAGAGCAATGGCGAAGATGATGAGCAAGTGCATGGGCTGAAACAGACCTTCAAACATAGCGCCTCCGAATCGGGAGCACCCGCAAAGACACCGGGCACAGCCAGCTTTTAGTGTACTCCAGGGCATCCCAGCGAGTCTCGGAGATGCATCGTTCCCAAACGTAGTTCGTGACCGAGTGAAAGACGGGGCAAGCTCGTCTCTACGCCAAACGGGCAGGGGCATGCCTTCAGGCCGTGCGGGTTCGACGCGCGGTAGTGCATATCGCGCGCAATTACTTCGGTGACCTATCGGCAACATCGCAGCCAGACTATTTTGCCTAGAGAGCAGTTCTCGCGTGTAAAACCGCCAACCGCTGGAGGCTTCGTGAAGCGTTGTGTTCTGAGATGTTTATTGCTCCTGCTGGCAATGGGTTCGGTGCAGGCTGAACAGGCGCAGTCCAGTCCCACTTCCGACGCCGTCTTCTTGTGGCTGGCTGGAGGGCTCTCGAACGCGCGCATCCAACGTCTGGCGGCCGAAGGCAAGTCATCATCCCGCGGTGAAGCGTCTGCAAATTCGAAGACTCTTTCTTGCCACGCCACTTTGCAATGCTCTCGCGCCTTGCAGAAAGCGGGAGCCGACGCCAATCTGATCCAGCGTCTGGGTTGGACCGCCCCAGGAAAGTCAAAATCGCAGCCTTCATGCGCCTGCGATGGCGCCCCCGCGCAAACAGCCGCGTTGATTCATGACAAGAATTTTGACGGCGCGGAAAGCAGTCTCCGCACCCAGCTCCGCGATGACGGGAATAACCCATTGTTGCACTTCGTGCTCGGAACAGTTTTGCGGAGACGCGACCGCTTCGACGAGGCTCTGGACGAATTCACGGAAGCTTCGCGCCTTGACCCAGGTTTCCCCGAAACGCACAGCCAGCTCTCGTACCTCTTCTACCGGACCGACAACTCTGAGGATGCCTTGGCCGAGGCTCGCACCGCACTCAGCATGGATCCCGCGAATGCGGAGGCCTATCGTTATCTTGGTCTTGCGCTCTATTCCGACGGAGAATACGATGCCGCGCTGCACGCGTTCGAGGAAGCGCTTGCTCATGAACCGGAGAACTCGCCCGCCAACGCCGACGTCTATTTTGACATGGGAATCACGCACCGCGATCAAGGGGACCTTCGCCGTGCGGCCATCGCCTACCGGCATGCCCTGAGCCTGCGTCCTGATTATTGGGAAGCGCATAGCAACCTCGGTGTCGTGTTGCATGATCAAGGCAAACTCGATGACGCGATTGTGGAATATCGCGCGGCCAAGCATCTTGAGCCAGACGAAGCGAGTGTTCGCAACAACCTTGGAAATACCCTCTGCGACAAAGAAGACTTTAACGGCGCGATCGCGGAATTCACCAGCCTCTATCAGCAGAATCCGGACTGGGAAGGCGGACACAACTGCCTGGCTCGCGCCTACATGTCGAAAAGCGACTATCCCGCTGCCATCCGCGAGTTGCGAGCCGCCATCGTGACCAACCCCGCCGGAGCCGCTGAACACCGCGTGCTCGGCCAAGCTTTGTTGCTTTCGGGAAAAGATCAGGAAGCGGTCGAGGTGTTGCGCCAGGCCATTGCGCTCAATCCCGAGTCGGCGCTTGGCCATCACTATCTGGGAACAGCGCTGGTGAACACGCAGCAGCTTTCCGAAGCGGCAAAAGAATTTCGCGAGGCGCTTCGGCTTGAGCCCAGCGCTGAAAATCACTATTCCCTGGCCGCCTGCCTGATGGCGCTCAATCAATTAGACGAGGCCCTGGGAGAACTTGAAGTCGCTTCGCGCCTGGACCCAAGCCAGAACCTCTATCGCGCGCGCATGCAAGAGGTCGTGCGGCTGATCACCGCGACCAAGTAACCGGGGCAGAGATGCACCTTCGGGCATTCGCCTGCTATGAACTGTCGTGCGTCGCTTCCTGCGATCAACCACCCTAAAATATGAAAAGAAACCCGGCGCTCTGATCGTTGACTGTTGCTTGTTGATCGTCGCGTGAAACGCTCATAGCCGAGATTATGAAGTTAAGGATAAGCATCGATGGAAGCCACAGCTGCCCGGCAAGCTCGGGAAAAATCTGTCAGCCCTGCCGCTCTATCTACACCGCAACCGCACCGAACAAATGGGTCCGCGGCCGAGGATGTTGAGAAAAGAGCCGTCGGCTATGGACTTCCCTGCTCTCGGTGCCACGCCTACTATCCCGCCGACATGCATGCCTGTCCCATCTGCAAGTCGCCGGAGCGAGTTTCTCCCACCGCACAGGTGATGCATTCCATGGTCTCTACTCCGGCGCCTACCGCAGCGGGCACGCAGATCGATGCGGATCGCGAGCGCCAGTTGAAAGAGTTGAAATCGCAGGCCTTCGCTTCGCATACACAAATCAACGCCGCGGCAACTTTTCGCTGCGTTCTCGAACACCAGCACAGCGGATCAGCGGAACCGGCCGCCGTTTGCCACAGTTGCTATGGCGACGTTCGTCAGCAGGCGGACCGGCTTGAGGCTGCCCTTCACATGGATGCGAAAGAAGCGGCGAAGATTGTCTACGAGGCCGTTTGGGCAGATACCTCGGATCCGAACACGACGTATCTGAACGCGGCCAATGCATTGTTGTCGGAGTTACGGAAGCGCGCTGGGATCGGCCCTGTCCTCAGCGTCCACAAGCCCCTGGCGGACTAACAGCCCCCAGCCTCAACCAGCCGGCTCAATCCCTGGAAAGGTGCTCTGGCGCCCAAGCGCGCCTCGTCATTCCAACGGGCGACTTCATCAGGAGCGTTGCAACTTTCGAGTATTTCCCACATCTTATTGTCTGGATAATTCTGGAAAAACTGGAGAATACGAGATGACTGACAAGACTGCTTCTCAGGAAGCGACCCAGGACAAAGTTAAGAAGACCGACGCCGAGTGGCGGCAACAACTCACTCCCGAGCAGTACCAGGTGGCCCGCGGAGCTGGCACCGAGCGCGCCTTTACCGGGCAGTACTGGAACAAGCACGACGACGGAACCTACCATTGCGTGTGCTGCGGCACACTGCTTTTTGGTTCCGACACCAAGTTCGATTCAGGAACCGGCTGGCCCAGCTTTTTTGCTGCCGCCGACCGGAAGAATATCAGCGAGATCACCGATACCAGTCACGGCATGTCTCGGACCGAGGCGCGTTGTGCCAAATGCGATGCTCACCTCGGCCATGTATTTCCCGACGGACCGGGACCGGCAGGTTTGCGTTATTGCATGAACTCGGCATCGCTCGATTTCAAACCGAAGAAATAATCGGGATTCCTCTTACGCAAAAAAAGAACGATGGAGTGCCAGGATTTGAGTCCCAGCAGGACAGGCGAGGCGCCTGTCCCTCCATCGTCACTCTTGAATTCCAACCTCGAATTCTAACGTCGGTAGTTTGTTTCGAGAATTAAGCGTTTCCCGCAACCGCAGCCATCGCCTTGGGTGCTTCCTGCTTATTCTGTGATTTCTGATCCTTCTTTTCGGGATTGCGTACTTCCACGCCGCCCTTGAGGATGGCGCCTTCTTCGACGCTGATGCGGTGCGTGATTACGTCGCCCGAGAGCGTGCCCTCGCTGCGGATATCCAAGCGGTCCGCGCAATCGACGTTGCCTTGCACTTTGCCCATGATCACAACTTCTTTGGCGACGATGTTGGCAGCAACGTTGCCGTTGCGGCCGATGGTAACGCGATTTTCGGGAAAGTTAATGGTGCCTTCCACGCGTCCGTCAACAAATAGCGATTCCGAGCCGGTCACTTCACCTTTGATAACGAGCGAACGTCCGATATGGGCCTGGTCCATGGGTGAGGTGGCCGGCTTAACCGGAGTGTAACTGCTCGGGGATGGAGCTGCGTTTGGAGAGAACTTCGGTTCCGGAGACTGCAACATGAATGGACCTCACTTGGGTTCCGCGCCGCGGGTGGTTGCCCGGCGGCAGCGGTCATTAGGCTTTCGAAAGACAAGCAGAGAATCGCACGAAAGGACGTATTACGACAGATTACTGAAGGGTGTGTCCGTTTGCTGGAAGCTCTTGACTGCTGGCTGTCTGCGCGGAAATCACGATGGAATCTCCCAACCTTCGTCCTTCATCTTGCGGTTGGTCCAGTGTTGCAGTTTCTCGAAGAGTTCGGGTTCGACGACGACAAAGCGCAAGCCGGCTCTGCCCCCACCGTCGGCCCATACCAAACGGCCTTTGGCAAGAATGACAGTCTCTGTTTCCGGCAACAGGAAACTTACGTCCACAAGCCCCGCGAAACCGGTGGGATCTCGTACGACTTCGAGACCCATCCCACCCGTACTCAAATTGACTGCTTGCACCGGCAATTCCTTGCCCTGCGAGTTTTTCAGGGTCACGGAACAATTCACTTTGGCGCGGAAGAACTTCTGCTGGTCTTCGCTGATTACTCCAAGTCTAGACTCGCCGTCGCAATCGATCTCATATTCGCGGAGTTTCCGGCTCAACGTGCGCCGGGAAATTCCGAGTTGCTCGGCAGCCTGGGAACGATGACCTCCGGTTTGCTTGAGCGCCCGTATGATCATCTGCTCTTCCATGTTCTCGAGATTGCCGAGCGGAACCGCTCCTGTGCCGCGAAGGGCGCGATGTTCGTTCGGTAAAGACTCGCCGTACAAGTGGGCGAGAACATCGCCGCCCGATATTTGCTTCTCTTCGTTCGCCATGGCGAGTTTCGCCACGAGGTTCCTGAGTTCGCGAATGTTGCCCGGCCAGGAATGCGCCTGCAGAGCGGTAATGGCGTCGGGCGTGAGGGTTTTGTGCGCTGACTTCAGCGTAAGAAAATGCCGCGCCAAGGTCGCGATATCCTCGGGACGCTCGCGCAAGGGCGGAACGCGCAACTGGAACTGACTCAGGCGGTGGAACAGATCCTTGCGGAACCTGCCTTCTTTCACCGCAAGTTCAAGATCTTGATTAGTCGCGGCGACGACGCGCACATCGACTGTGATTTTTCGATTTCCGCCCAGGCGGTAATAGGGAGCTCCGTCTAACACGCGCAGCAACTTGACCTGGATTTGCGGTTGCAACTCTCCGATTTCATCGAGAAAAATCGTGCTCTTGTCTGCCATCTCAAACAGGCCCGGCTTGGAGGAGTCGGCGCCGCTGAAGGCTCCCTTCTCGTAGCCGAACAGTTCGCTTTCGACCAGGTGCTCGGGCAAGGCGGCGCAGTTGATATCCACCAGCGGCTTCTTGCAACGATAGGAGGAGCTATGGATTGTACGCGCCACTAATTCCTTGCCAGTGCCGGTTTCTCCTGTGACGAGAACCGTTTCCGTGTGGCCGGCGACGCGGTCTACCATGCCCATGAACTTATGCATCAACGGGCTCGCGATTAGAAACTGAGTGCCGTCGATTTCACGTCTCGCAAGGGGGGGGGGTGAGACTGGCGCGTTTGCAGGCAGCGACGGACTGTGCGAAGGCTGGCTTTGCAGAGGACTCGTTGCTGCGATCGCGATCGATGTGCCCAAAATGGCCGCAGGCTCTCCGATGGAATCGCGAAGGAGCGTCAAGCAAAGATGAACATAAACATCGGGACCGGATTTCGCGCGGCAGTGGAATTCACCCTCGAATCGTCCTTTTTCGAGGGCTGCTGCCAAGGCCTGTGGGGGATCGGTTGTCTGCAGTCCGCCACTGTAGAAGTCCGCGATCTTGCGTCCCACGACCTGCTGCGGGGTGAAGCCGAACCGGCTCACGCCCTGATTGCAACTGGTGAAGGTTCCTCCAAGATCGGCGGTGAAGATCGTATCTTGCAACTGATCCAAAATCCCGGGTGAGAGCAGGAGTTCAGGTCGCGGGGCGACAGCGGCGCCGACTGCGCTGCCGTTCGCGGACTTCGAGGCTCTTACCGTTGGCGGAGTCTTCGATGACATTGGTATTTTCAGCGTTTGCGATCCAGGGGAAGTATCGCGCTGCGTCGAGAGTTTCGGGCAAGGCAACGACGGCCACCCTGCTACCGTTTCTAACAGAGCATTCCAGCTTAAGATCTTGCCACAGTCATCGTCATTCTAGCGGCTGCTTGGGTCGTGCCCTGCGCACCAAAGTAACTCGCTTTAGTCGACACGAATCCGCGGGCGAGAACTCATCTCTTGGTTGGCAATCCTCGACGATTCTTTGTTACCTCGGTAAGCATGTGATTTTCGATGTGCTGAACTAGTATCCGACAGAATGCAATTTCCAGATTCTTAGGCGTGATGAGGGTTGGGATCGCGCCAAAAATTGGCTGGCGCAGGACTTCCTTTGACGCAAGACCCGGCTGAAAGTACAAACGGCAGGAGCCAGAGTTAGTTAAGTGACGCAGATTCAAGGCTCTATCGAAGGTAACGGGTTTCTGGAGCGTGGCTGTAAGTTTGCACGCAAATAGGACGTAAGGAAGTTCCTGGTCGGACTGTTTCTTTGACTTATGTCCATTCGGGCGAGATTGTTTATCGGGGTGACGGCGGGTCTGGGCATGTGGGCTCTGGTCCACGCCCTTTGGCACTACCAGAGTACGGACTTCCCTCGATTCGTCTGCTATCTTCTGGTCGCCGTTCTGGCTTCGAGTCTGAAGATTCGTCTGCCCGGCATCGACGGCACCATGTCGGTGAACTTTCTTTTCATTCTTTTAGGCGTACTGGAACTGAGCCTGCCAGAGACGCTGTTGCTCGGCTGCACCGCGACGCTGGCACAATGCCTTTTCGGAACGAAACAAAGACCGGATCCGATAAAAGTAATCTTTAACGTCTTTAGCATGATGGCCAATGCCATCGTTCTGTCGTATCTGGCCTATCACGATTTGCAGCGGGTGCTGGGCGCGGGCTCGCTGCCGCTTCTCGTGCTCACAGCCCTGATTTTCTTTGTCGCTAACACGGTTCCGGTCGCGGTCATTATCTCGGTGACCGAAGGCAAACCCGCCCGCAAAGTCTGGGGTGAATGCCATTTCTGGTCGTTCCCGTTCTACATGGTCGGAGCGGCGCTGGTGTTTGCGGTTGGCTTCCTCAGCCGACATGTAGGATGGCAGACTTCGCTTCTCGTATTGCCGCTAGTTTATTGGGTCTATCGCTCGTATCACCTGTATCTCGCCAAACTGGCAAAGGAAAAAGAACAGGTCGAAGTCGAGAAGAGGAATGCAGAAGAAGTTGCGGCACTCCATCTGCGCACAATTGAGTCTCTGGCGCTGGCCATTGAAGCGAAAGACCACACCTCGCATCAGCATCTACAGCGGGTGCGCGTCTTCGCGGTCGAGGTCGCGAAAGAGCTGCATTTTTCCGAAAACGAAATCGAGGCATTACGCGCCGCAGCGCTGCTACATGACATCGGCAAGCTGGCGATTCCAGAGCACATCATCAACAAACCGGGGCGGCTGAGCCCGGAAGAATTCGAGAAGATGAAGATTCACACGCAGGTGGGCGCGGAAATTCTGCAACGTGTGGCGTTCCCGTATCCGGTCGCACCGATCGTCCGGTCGCATCACGAGCGTTGGGACGGAGCCGGTTATCCCGACGGACTGAAAGCGGAACAGATTCCCGCGGGGGCGCGCGTTCTGGCAGCGGTAGATTGCCTCGACGCATTGGCGTCGCATCGTCAATACCGGGGTGCCATGTCGCTCGATGCGGCTATGGAGAAGGTCGTATCGTTGTCGGGCTCGGCATTCGAACCGCGCATCGTCGACGTCCTGAAACGCCGTTATCGGGAACTCGAGCACATCGTACAAACCAATTCCCCGTGTGCCGAAGAAACCAGCATATCGGCTCTGAAAGAAGCGGTGCTGCCAACTCGGGAAAATTCGGCGGGTGGATTTGAGCAGTCTTCGCCGGTTCCTGTCGCTGCGAACGATTCGGATTTCCTGTCTTCGATCGCTTCGGCCCGTCAGGAAGCGCAGACGATGTTCGAACTCAGCCAAGATCTGGGCAATTCGTTAAGCATGGGCGAAACGCTTTCCGTTCTCTCCATGCGCCTCCGCAAAATGATTCCTTACGATTCCATGGTCGTATTTCTCTTGAAAGAAGGTCGGCTGCTGCCGGAACTGGTGAGCGGCGATAATTTCAGACTGCTCTCATCGTTGAACATCGGTCTGGGCGAAGGCCTGTGCGGATGGGTCGCTGAGAATCGAAAACCGATCGTGAATGGCAATCCCGAGATTGAGGCGGGATATGCCAATGATCCCAAGAAATTTACCCCGTTGCGGTCGACCCTCGCGGTTCCACTGGAAGGACTCAATGGCGTAGTCGGCGTCCTGGCCATGTATCGTTCCGATCCCGAAGCGTTCTCGGCCGATCATCTGCGCATACTGCTCGCGGTCAGTTCCAAGATCGCGTTGTCGGTCGAAAATGCTCTCAAGTATCAGCAGGCCGAAGACTCGGCGACCACCGACTACTTAACCGGGCTCCCGAACGCACGCTCGTTGTTTGTTCATCTGTCGCGCGAATTGGCGCGCTGCCGGCGGACAGGTACGTCGCTCGCCGTCATGGTCTGCGACTTGGACAACTTTAAGCAGATTAACGATCTCTACGGACATCTTGAGGGAGATAACCTGCTAAAGGACTTCGCCCTGCATTTGAAGGAGAGCTGCCGCGGCTACGATTACGTTGCCCGCATGGGCGGAGACGAGTTCGTTATCGTAGCTCCGGGCCTTAGCCAGGAGGCTGCAAACGAGAAGGCAAGCCGTCTAAATCAACTCGCCATGGAGGCCGGCAAGAAGATTGCGGGCCGCGATCTGGTCGGAATGAGTGTAGGAACGGCCTTTTGTCCCGAGGATGGATTCGACGTCGAGCGTCTGCTCGCCGAGGCAGATCGCCGCATGTACTCGATGAAAAAGGTCCATCACTCGGAACCGCACGCGGATCGCGATTCCCTTCCGCCGACGCGAAGCAGAGGCGCAACGGTGAACTAGGACTCGGCTGCACAAGTCCGTTCAACGAAGATAAAGATATGTTGCTGGAAGTTTGGCAGTCGGAAGTCGCGAGGCATGTGGCTCGAAAACTCGCGACCATCGCCGCGCTCGTTCTGCTTGGGGGACTTCTTTCGGCGACGCTGGTACGGATGGCTCCCGGCTTCGACGCCGACGAACACGAACTCGATCCCAGCCTAAGCGCCGAGAGCGTGCACGCACTGCAAGAGGCGCGGGCGGGCGAGCACAACATCCTCCGCTTTTATTACGGCTACCTGCGCGGAGCAATTCAGGGCGATCTCGGTATTTCCCACGCCCTCGGGCAACCGGTTCAAAGCTTGCTCCGAGAGCGCTGGCCGGTTACCGCCCGCATTGTCGGCATTGGGCTATTACTGGCATGGACACTGGGCGCAACGCTTGCGTTCACCGCATGCCTCTGGCGTCGTCCGGCGTATGACATTTTCGGAATCACGCTGAGCGGAGCTTTCCTGTGCATCCCCGCGGCGGCGCTAGCCCTCCTTTCGGTCATCCTCAACGCGCCGGGATATCTCGCGATCGGGCTGATTGTCTTTCCCAAGGTTTATCGCTATTCGCGGAACCTGTTGGCGAAGGCCTACGATCTGCCGCACATTACGGCGGCTCGCGCTCGCGGACTGGGCGATCTTCGCGTTCTGGCCTGGCATGTGCTTCCCGTGGCGGGTCCGCAGATGATCGCGCTGGCGGGCATCACCGTCAGCATTGCGATCGGTGCCTCGATTCCCGTTGAGGCTTTGTGCGGATTGCCGGGTATTGGGCAACTCGCATGGCAAGCCGCACTCTCTCGCGACCTTCCTTTGCTCGTAAATCTTACCGTGATCGTTACGCTGGTAACCTTGCTGGCCAACTCAGCAGCCGATGTAATGATTTACATGGTGGGATTCCGCGATGCCTAATCGTGGCACGAGTGCTGCATGAATGCCGCTCGTACGTTCGCGTGTATCGTTGTGCTCGCTGTGTGCGTGTTGTCGCTGTCTGCGAATTGGCTGGCACCGGAGGGATACGCGAAGCAATTCCGCGATGCTCCAAGCGCGTCGCCTTCCCGTCAGCATCTTCTTGGTACCGATGACATAGGCCGAGATCGTTTCGCGCGCCTGCTGTATGGGACGCGCATCTCTCTGCTGCTCGCGCCGGCCGCTGCCTTGGTCTCGACCGGATTGGCGGCAATTTTTGGCGGACTTGCGGGCTACCTCGGCGGAGTTTGGCTGCGGGCGGCGAGGGGTTTCACGGATCTCTTTCTTTCCTTACCGTGGCTTTTTCTGCTGATTACGGTTCGCGCGCTGATGCCACTCAACGTTTCTCCGTTAGTTTCTGTTTTGATTACTTTTCTCATTCTAGGCTTGTTGGGCTGGGCCGCGTCGGCGCGTGTGCTTTCGACCAGTGCCGATGCGCTGCGCAATTCTGACTTTGTTCTTCAGGCTCGTGCTTCAGGCCTGTATGGGCCGCGACTTTTTTTGATTCATGTTTTGCCCAACCTGAAACCGGTTCTGTACGCGCAGTTCTGGATCTCGATTCCTGTTTTCATTTTGAGCGAAGCCAATCTGGGCATCCTTGGATTGGGTGTTGCCGAGCCACTACCTTCCTGGGGAAGTTTGCTGCGAGAACTGGAAGGCATGATTTCGTTTCGCGACGAACCTTGGCGACTGGTGCCGCTCGTGTTGTTAATCGTTGTGATGACGTCGTTCCAATTGCTCTTGTCGAATGAGGAGGTGACCGCATGAACGGCCGCCAGACATTTCGCAGCATGCTCCAACGTCTTCTTTTTCCTTGTGCGCTCCTTTGTTTTCTATTTCCGCTTGTCCTCGGATCGGCTCAAGCGCAAAACGGCGGCGAACTGCGTTTCTGCCTGCGGTCCGAACCGAAGACATTTGATCCGCTACTGGTCGACGACGACTCTTCTCTTTCCGTCCGTTACCTTACGGGTGGCGTGCTCGCGCGGGTGAATCGCCACACGCAAGGGCTCGAACCGGAACTGGCGGAATCGTGGAAACTTTCGAAGGATGGCAGGCAGATCACGTTCAAGCTGCGGCACGGCGTGGCTTTTTCCGATGGCACCCTGTTTTCTGCGGAAGACGTCGTTTTTACCATTCAACGGCTTATGGATCCGGCTCTGCATTCTTCGACCGGAGATGCTTTTCGGTCCGGCAGTGGCGCAGTCACGAGCAAGGTGCTTGCACCCGACCAGGTCCTGATTACGTTCCCTGCGCCCATCGCTGGGC
Source organism: uncultured Acidobacteriaceae bacterium (assembly GCA_963846085.1). Classification (GTDB taxonomy): domain Bacteria; phylum Acidobacteriota; class Terriglobia; order Terriglobales; family Acidobacteriaceae; genus Acidiflorens. The sequence continues at coordinate 771,358 of CAWJUN010000004.1, forward strand.
TGGATCGACTCTTCGATCAAGTTGCGATCATGTCCGCGCATTCGCCACGAAAAGAAGCCGCGGTGCTCGGGCCGTTCATGGTTGCGGAGTATAAGGCTGGCTCGACACTGCTACTGCAACGCAATCCGCACTATTGGAAGAAAGATTCTTCAGGTCGGCAACTACCGTATCTCGATTCCATACGGCTCGACATCCAGGCGAACCGTGACGTCGAGATGTTGCGCTTTAAACGCGGCGAACTCGACCTCATCAACGTCATCGACAGCGATTATTTTGATCGCTTGGCGGCAACTTCTGCGGGAGTCGCACATGACGCTGGCGCCTCACTTGATTCCGACTTTTTATGGTTCAATCAGGTGGCGAGCGCTCCGATACTCGAGTACAAACGAGCGTGGTTTCGCTCCACTAATTTTCGACTGGCCATTTCAGAGGGCATCAATCGCGACGACCTCAGCCGCGTCGTCTTCAATGGACACGCGCAGCCCGCCGTCGGTCCAATCTCGCCGGCTAATAAGTTTTGGTTTGACAGCAAGCTTAAGGCGGAGGCGTACCGTCCGGATGCAGCGCTGAAACGCCTGCAGTCCGACGGATTTCAATTGCGGAACGGAGCATTGTTCGATAAGGCGGGGAATCCTGTCGAATTTTCTATCGTGACCAACGCTAGCAGCAAGCCGAGAGAGCGAATGGCCGTCATGGTCCAAGAAGATCTCTCGAAGCTCGGCATCAAAGTCAACGTCGTCACACTCGACTTTCCTTCGCTGCTCGAACGAATTTCTCAGAAATTTAATTATGAAGCGGCCATGCTGGGATTCCGCAACGTCGATCTCGATCCCAACGGGCAGATGAATATATGGTTGAGTTCGGCCGAGCAACATGCCTGGAATCCCAAGCAAAAGGCTCCTGAAACCGCGTGGGAGGCTGAGATTGACAGATTGATGCGAGCACAAGCATCCTCATCCGACCCAAAGAAACGCAAAGAAAGTTTCGATCGCGTGCAGGAGATTGTTGCCGAGCAAGCGCCGTTCATTTATCTCGTCAATGTGAACGCGCTGTCCGCCGTCTCAACTGCGGTCGCCGGAGCCAATCCCGGAATTCTTTCTCCGCAGACGTTCTGGAACGCAGAACGCCTGACTGTGAACCCCAGCACGCGGGCGAGCCGATAGCAAAATTGCCATGACGCCAGCCGCTCCCGATCCCTCGCAGGTTCTGCTTTCGGCCCAGTTGACCGTGCGTTACCCAGGCAAAGAGCCGGTCCTGCGCGGAGTTTCACTCGACATTGGCCGGGGCGAGATCGTTGGACTGGTCGGGCAAAGCGGCTCGGGCAAGAGCACACTGGCCATGGCGATTCTGGGATTGCTTGGACGCCAGCGCGCAATCGTTGAGGGCAGTATTCTTTTTCAAGGCACTCAACTGTTGGCCATGCGCGAAAGCGAAATGCGCAGCCTGCGAGGTCGCTCTTTGAGTCTCGTGCTGCAAAGTCCGCTGGCATCGCTCAATCCCGCGCTTCGGATTCGCACACAACTCAGGGAAGCCTGGCGAGCACATAGCGACGGGCGTGCTGTAGCCGACGATTGCGACCGAGCCATCCAATCTGCATTGAAGAGTGTGAGTCTGCCGGGTGGCAACGACGACGACGCTAAAGACTTCTTGCGCAAGCGCGCTTCGCAGCTCAGCGTCGGCCAAGCGCAACGCGTGCTGATCGCCATGGCCATATTGCACCGGCCCGCGCTTTTGATTGCGGACGAAGCGACCAGCGCGCTCGATGTGATTACGCAATCAGAGATTCTGGAATTGTTCTCTCGTTTAAACCGCGAAACCGGAATGTCAATTCTCTACATCTCGCACGATCTCCCGTCGGTGGCGGAAATCTGCCACCGCATTGCGATACTTCATCAGGGAGAGATCGTCGAGTGTGGCACTACGGAGCAGATCTTCACGGCGCCAGGGCACTCTTACACTCGTCGGCTCATGGCTGCGCTGCCGAAGTTCCCTGCCGGGCGCAAAGCGCATCTTAGAAAAGCCCAGGCCGCCTCGGCCGACTGACAAACACGCGTTAGACCTCGGCAACTTGCTCGACGACCACGGGCAAGTTTGCAGCTTGCCAAGCATCGAATCCGCCGGAAACATTGATCACATTGCGATGGCCTGCGCGCTCGAGCAGACTGCAAGCAATCATGCTGCGGTATCCGCTTTTGCAGTGAACTGCGACCGGATGATCCGGATCAAGTTCGGGCAATCCCCGGGCAAACGAATCAAGCGCATGGCATTGAACGCCGCCGATGTGTCCGGCCTGCCATTCGCCTTCGCGACGCACATCGAGGATATTTTCGGACGACAGCTCGCCATCGTTGATTTGCCGATTCAATTCCTGCGGAGAGATCTGGCGCATCTTGACAATTGGTAGACCCGCTTTCTGCCATTCCGCGGCGCCTCCCTTCAGGTATCCGCGCAGATCTTCAATACCGACACGAGCCAGTCGCAGCCGCGCTTCTTCTATTTGCGAATCGTCGTCGCCGATCAACACCGGCTGCGAGTGAATCCCGAGAACACCGCCTGCCCATGAGGCGAATTGTCCGGATAGGGCGATTCCGATCGCCCTCAGCACGTGTCCGGCCGCGAACGCCTCACCCGAACGAACATCCAGCGCATTTGCGCCCCGTTGCAACAACTCTTTCAATTCGGCCGGGGAGATTGGCGAGAGCGGCGGAAGGTCGGTTAATGCAGACGCGCCGGAGCGATTGATCTCCGCATCCTCCAGAAAATACTCGGGACGCGTCGGCAGATTCGTGGTCAGTTGAACAATGAATTCGTCGCGGCTTGCGATCTGAAGAGCGTAGTTCGTGAGGCGCTCGGTCCCGATGGTTGAGGAGCGCTCAGCGCGCATGGAACGGCCGCAAAGCGAGCCCGCTCCATGCGCGGGATAGACTTTCACCACGTCGGGCAACTTCAACAGTTTGTCATGCAGGCTGTCATAGAGCAGTCCGGCAAGGTCTTTCGACGTGTAGCTGGGGGAAAGGTCAGGACGCCCGACATCGCCGATAAAAAGAGTATCGCCCGTCAAAACCGCGCAGGGGTGTGGCGACTCTTCTTCGTCTGTGAGCACGAGACAGATGCCTTCGGGCGTATGACCGGGCGTCTCCAGCGTCTGAATTCTGACCGCGCCCATCTTCACTTCCGACGCGTTGGTGAGGGGCACATGCGGGAACCCCGCATGTGCTTGTGCTCCGATATAGATTTGGGCACCAGTTCGTGCCGCGAGTTCTTTGTGTCCAGAAACAAAATCGGCGTGCAGGTGGGTCTCGAATATGTGCCGTATTTTGAGACTATTCTCGTCGGCGGCCTTCAAATAGATTTCCACGTCGCGTTGCGGATCGACGACCGCTGCCTCGCCGCTCGATCCGATCATGTAGGAAGCATGCGCCAGGCAGGTCAGGTAAAACTGCTCAAAATACATTCGTAACTCCGAACCGGACAGACACTCCCGGCGTTCGCCAGATTATCCCATATGAAAAAACAGTTCCAGAGCACGTTCGACCAGCAGAAGTTTTTGCATAGCGGGCGACGTACAAATGGAAAAATATCCTGAGGGTTTGTTAATGTGAGAACTCGAACAAAGCGAGGGGAGAACAGTTCCCCGACAACCCGGTCCAAACAAATGGGAAAATTTTGGCCGATGCAGATCTCCAACCTGTTGATTGGCCTATGGTTAAGCGGCACACCGACTGCGTACTCCTTTTGTAACTTGGACCGCCACCCAACCTCAGCCTACAGTCATTGAAATCACCATACGTTCAATCTTCGGCCCCCGGCGTGCATCGAATGAGTTGAAGGCTCCGATGTGGGTTGGGCTTCGGGCCGAACTTACGAATGGCGCGGGGAAGGTTCGGGCGACCGGGAAATGAAGAAGGCGGCAAATTCGTGAGGGCTCAGGGTTTTTCACTCTTCTTGTTCTCGCTCGCGATTTTGATTGCAAGTTCCGATTCCGGACGCGCTCAAACTGGACCTCTCGTTGTGGCCGCCTCTGCTGTTTCGGTCGGCTCAACAGGCTCAGCCCTACCAGCCACCGCCGAAGATGAATCCGACGAGCCGATTCTTACCATCAAAAAGCGCGTCAATGAAGTCAACGTGCTTTTCATCGCCACGGATCGTCATGGCAAGTTCGTCCGCAACTTAAACCAGAGCGACTTCTCGATTTTTGACGATCATAAACCGGTCGAATCGATCCTCAACTTCAGGCGCGAAACCGACCTTCCCATCGAACTTGGATTACTCATGGACGTGAGCGGTTCCGTGCAGGGCCGCTTCGCATTCGAAAAAGAAGCAGCCACCGGATTTCTGCAGCACCTTATTCGGCCGGGATTTGATCGGGCCTTCGTCGTTGGATTTAACAAAGACAGTCACCTTACGCAGGATTTTACGGATCAGGTCCCCTTGCTTTCCGCCGGAGTCCAGCGCTTGGGCAACGGCGGCGGCACGGCTTTGTATGACGCCATCTACGACGCTTGTAAGTTAAAGTTGCTCCACGATTCTTCCGATCATCCCATCCGCAAGGCTATCGTCATACTCAGCGATGGCGAGGACAATCAGAGCGAGCACACGCGCGCTCAAGCGATCGAGATGGCGCAGCGCGCCGAGGTTCTCGTTTACGCCATTTCGACGGACGATAGCGGCCTGATCCTGCGTGGGGACAAGGTTCTCGACGATATTGCTGCCGCCACCGGCGGACGCGCTTTCTTTCCTTACAAGATGAAAGACATTACCCATTCTTTCGCCGCAATCGAAGACGAATTGCGCAGCCAGTATGCGGTGTCTTACAAACCTTCTGAGTTCGATACAGACGGACGCTACCACTCCATCGAAATCACAGCGGTGAAGAAAGATCTGCAAGTTCGTGCCCGGCGCGGATACTACGCTCCGCAGCAATAGCGTTCTGGAAAAACTTAAGAACATCGGCAGTGCCTGCCATGCCCCCGTTCGTTTAAGTCGCACGAACTCGAATCGGGAATGCTTCATCGAGTTTGCATTCCTCGGCCTTTTTATCGATTCGAAGCCCCATGAACACAGGCGCGCGGAGCTTCACGCCGCCTTCCGCGGTCTCGTGAGTCCACTCGGCAAATTTGATCTCAGCTACCAGTTCTGGGCGCACGAATTGAACTTCTCGTAATCCACCGATCTCGCCATAAAACGGATTCTGCTTCGTCTTGAGTGGTTGCATCCGATCAAACATCTCCTTGAGCGTTTTCTGATCGAAACCGGTTCCCACCTGGCCGACGTGAATGAGCCGCTTCCGGTTGTCGTATAAGCCCAGGACGAATGCACCAAAGTAGGTTCGGCTGCCCTCGGGATCGGTGTAGCCTCCAATCACGCACTCCTGACGACGCGTAATTTTGATTTTGAGCCAATCGCTCGTGCGCTTTTCCTCATACTTACTGTTGCGCCTCTTGGCGAGAATCCCCTCAAGCCCTCGCTGTTTGGCCGCTTCGAAAAGCTGGAGGCCTTTCTCAGGATAATGATCGGAAAAATGAATGAACTCGCTGGGTTTGAGGTGATCCTGTAGCAATTGTTTCCGCTGCTCCAGCGGAACACGCCGCAGATCGAAACCGTCGAGATACAGCAAATCGAAGGCGTAATAAATGACCGGCACACCTTCCCGCCTGGGCAAGTGGCGTTTTCCCGGTTGCATTCCGGTTCGTTGTTGCATCAGGCTGAAGGAGGGGCGCCCCTCTTCATCAAGCGCAACGACTTCTCCGTCAAGAATTGCGCGTTTGGCTTGCACAGACTGTGCTATCCGCCTGAGTTCGGAGAATTGCGCGGTGAGATCATTCTGGTTGCGGGAGACGAGTCGGACGTTCCCATCCTCGATAAACGCAACCGCGCGATAGCCGTCCCATTTGATTTCAAATAGCCAGTCCGGACTGTCGAAAGCATCGGCAACCGACGTCGCTAACATGGGACGAATCGTTTGCGGCATTGGCTTCGACTCAGCACCAGGAATGGCTTTCAACGCAGAGGGCGCAGCGGATTCCTTACTTTGCGTCTTGCCTTCGACGGTCTTCGGAACCTTCAGCGAACTGCTGGCGGCAGCCGCGCGACTTGGCGGGACTACTTTTTCTTCTGGCTCTTCTTCGCTATCGGTTGATTTTTTGCTTTTTTTTTTGCGTCGCTCTTCGTGCTATCTACTGTAGAGGCCTTTCGTTTCGAATCAGCACGGGCGATGGCATCCGCCAACCACGAGGCCTTCACCTTACCTCCCGAAGCAGGACGGCTGCTCTTCCATTCCGCCGATCCTGCATCGCCGGCAATCTGTGCCATGGTGCGATTGGTCAGAACAGAAGTGTCATAGACATCGATGTCGAATCTGGGAACGACGTAGTCATCTTTTTTCTTGATCAGCAACCATTCATTTCCTTTGCTACCCGGTCGGCGCCCTTTGATGTGGATGAGCGCGAAGTCCCCGTTGAGCCGCTTGCCCTTCAGGCGGAACTTGAGATCCCCTTTCGCCAGCATCGCTGCAGCTTCTTTATCCGTACCTGGCACATACACGCTATCAACCGGTTCGGGCGATAACGGCTCCCACGTGCCGGTCTCCCATACCATGACAGTGCCGCCCCCGTAATTGCCTTCGGGAATCGTGCCCTCAAAATCGTAGTACGAAACGGGATGGTCTTCGACCTGCATCGCCAGGCGCTTATCGGCAGGGTCGAGTGACGGTCCTTTGGGAACGGCCCATGATTTCAGCACTCCTTCCATCTCCAAGCGGAAATCGTAATGGAGACGGCTCGCCGCGTGCCGTTGCACCACAAAGCGATGCCGCGATTTTTTTTCCAGCTTCGGAGCGGGCTCCGGCGTCTCTTCAAAGCGCCGTTTTCGTTTGTATTCGTCGAGTGACATTCTGGCTATTGTACTTCCGGATCGCTGTCTGAACGCCGAACGATTCGCCTTAAGATTGCGTCGAGTCCTCGATCGGTTGTCCAGGAACCGCAGGGACAGGATGCCAAAGTATACTGTTGCGGTCTGGGGGAGATTCAGCTTTGCGACCGAGAAATCCTTATGAAACGTGAATATCCCGAGTCGCCCCTCGTCGGCGTTGGCGCAGTGATCGTGAAGGATTCGCGTGTCCTGCTGATTCGCCGAGGAACCGCACCTTTGCTGGGGGAGTGGTCGCTGCCGGGTGGCGTCCTCGAATGCGGCGAAACTTTACGCGAGGCCGTGATTCGCGAAGCATTCGAAGAAACGGGACTGTCGATCGAAACGGCCGACATGCTGGGCGTATATGAGCGAGTGATCCGCGGCGACGAAGGGCGAGTGCGATATCACTACGTGCTGATCGACTTCCTGTGTCGCCCCGTCGGCGGAGATCTTCAGGCCGGAACGGATGCTGCCGATGTTCGTTGGTTTACGCGCGACGAATTACCCGCGCTCAATTTGGCGTATGACGCCAGCGACGTGGTGCACAGGGGACTGGCTCGGCAGTCCGGATAGTTATTGCTGCTAGTCAAGGTTGGCGGGGTCGCCGCGCGGAGCACTAGTCTTTCATTTTGGCTAGATGCAACGGAAAGCCCGTCTTCGGCAACAGAGACATCAGTTCGAACACTTTAAAACCATCGCCTGTGATTTCGGTCTGGCGATAAAGTCCGGGTTCGGTTTCAGCGGTTTCGTGCCGGCCCTGCAAATGGTCCAGAAACTTCTGTGCATCTGTCGTGCTTACCTCGGCGCCCTTTGCCCTTGTGATTACCGCTTCCGCCGCATACGAGCGCACGAGTTTGGGCCAATACATCTGTAGCAATTGCGTGCTGGCGAAAAGATCGGCCCAAACAATTTCTCCGTTCACAGCGACGACGACTCCCACGGCATTCTTATCGCGTAATTGGCGAATGACGCTTTCGTAATTGCGCTGCATCGGCTCCGCGACCGCATCCACTTGTTTTTGAACTTCTTTATTGTCCATAACCCGCGCGTAAGAGGTGGTCGCCTCGACCGCGGGCGCAGCACCTGTAGCCTGGACCCTCTTCGCCATAGCAAGTTGCGAATTGCGAACGCTGTCCCACACTTGCTGTTGATCTTTCGCGCCCATCGCTTTGCTGCGAACCACCGGAGATGCAAGGACTCCGCCGCTTGCTCCGGCCGTCACGTTGCGAAAATCGGATTGACCGTTTGCGGCCACCCATCGCCCGGGTTCAACACAAAAGACACTCAAATCGACCGGGTCGCTCTCCGCCGGCACGATGCGGTCTTTGCCGATCACGCGGTCTTGCTTGCCTCCGGTTACGATTTCGCCAGCGAGAAGTAATAAGGGTCGCTTTGAGTTATTCACCAGCACCAGTCGATTCACTTCGGCACTCTGCGTGGGATGGATGATGATTGGATCGCCTGAGCGTCGTCGGAGAAGGCCACGTGTCTGCCCTGCTTCCGTCACGACAACGTCGCCACTGCGCAGGCCTTCATCCAATGTTAGAAACTCCACCGTATTGTAAGAGCGATTGCTTGCGACGGGAAAGACGGTAAGGTTTCCGCTGCGAATCGGAGTAAGAAGAGAATAAACAGATGATGAAGTTAACTCACCGGCATGCATGAAGCCAGGGACCATAGCCACAGGCACAACTAACAAAGTAATCCCAAGAACCACGACGACTAGCCGCATAACCGGGCCTCCCCGCAGTGAACTTGAAAAGCAACCTTGAAAGCCGAACTCTAAATCCCATTCTTTCGATCAGACAACAAACCGAAGACACTAATGCGTCCGCGTAGGCGCAACGATTCTTGTGCCGCCGCTCCCCCGGCACGCCAAGATAGAGCGTGCCGGGGTTGCGCAACCGCGAGTCTTCCAGGAGGTGTTTCTTTGCTCGCTGGGAAAAGAACGTACGATTTCTTATTCCTTGCGTCTAAAAAGTTGCTAGCATCAGTTGGGTAAGCCGCACGTAATGCCAAAGACAAACCAGATCGGGGACGCAAAGGATATTGCCGCCTCTCTCTACGAACGCAGTGGGGGTGCTGCGTATGGCATGAGCGTCACGCAATTTGCGGCGATTCTAGAAGAAATTCTTCAGAAGTATTTCCGCTCCGATTCGGCCAGCCAGAGAACGGACTTCTGTTCTGGACTTCGCCTCGAGGAATTGGCGCTAGCGCGCGCCTGCGCACACGGAAACGAACGCGCTTGGCAAGATTTCATCAGCCGTTACCGCCAGAAATTACACAGCATGGCGCTGCACATTACGCGCGACGGCGCTCACGCCGCGGAACTCGCGGATTCGCTCTTTGCCGATCTCTACGGCGTGAACTCTCGCGACGGAGTTCGTAGTTCAAAGCTCATCTTTTATACAGGACGTGGTTCGCTCGAAGGCTGGTTGCGCACCGTCATGGCGCAGGAGTTCATCAATCGTTACCGGAAACAGAAGCGCACCGTCAGCCTGGAAGAGCAGACCGAAGAAGGCGTCCAGTTTGCCTCGCCGGAGGCCGATGCGGCGCTCACGTCGAATCGACCCGCCGAGGAACGCCTGGAAGCGGCGACCGACGAGGCGCTGGCGGAGCTTTCGCCCGAAGACCGGTTCACCCTCGCCTCGTATTACTTAGATGGCCGGACTCTGGCCGAAATCGCGAGAATGCTGGGGTTGCATGAATCCAGCGTGAGCCGCCGACTGGATCGTCTTTCCACCGGCTTGCGAAAGCGAATCTTAGCCGGTCTGCGCTTGCAGGGCATGAGCCATGCCCAAGCGACCGAGGCTTTGGAGACCGACGTGCGGGATCTCCAGTTGAATTTGCGGTCTCGTTTGATGCAAGATTCGGACTTGAAGACGTTCCCTGATAGTAGAAAAGTTCCGACACAGGACAAAGCATCCGAAAGTTCCGACTAACGCAGGATGCAGGCGAATGTAAGACGAAAGCAGTGACGAATGATTGAAGTCCCCAAAATCGTGCACGACCGTCTGCGGACGAGCCCCCCCGCGCAAGCGGAATCCGCGAAGGCGCATCCCGATGCGGATCTGCTCACAGCTTTTGGCGAGCAAGCACTCCCCAGTCCTGAACGCGAAGCGGTCCTCACGCACTTGGCACTGTGCGAGAACTGTCGCGAGGCGGTCGCGCTGGCTCTTCCGGCGGCGGATGTTGCCCGTGCTTCGAATACAGTAGGCAAAGATGCGGGTTCCACCCCGGTCTCGGTTCCCGGGGCACTCTCGCCGCGCAAAGCAGGCCTTTTCGGATCCACAATGCGCTGGGTTGCTCTGGCTGCGGCGGTTGTAGTAGTCGCATCCGTGATGTTGATACATCCGGGAAAGCTGAATGGCCCAACGACAGTTGTGGTCAATCCACAGGTCGCAACTTTGCCCAGCGCAAGTTCGCCGACCGCAGCACCCGCGGCATCCGAATCTTCGACGATGTCTCCCGTTGACGCTCGATCGAATGTCGATCTAGCAAACAAAGATCAATCAGGGTTCGCTTCGGCGACGCTCAAGAAGCACGTTGCGACGATGGATCATCCAACGTCCGAAACGCTGCTCGCGAGTAACCGTAAGGATTCGGATCAGTCAAATATTTCGTCGATGTCGTTAGCATCAACTGCCAGGTCAAACCGCGACGCAAAGGGCCTGCGGGCAACGAACGAAGCCGTGGAGGTTTCGGGCGCCAATGCCGCAGTAGATTCCCAACCTTCCAGTGCGAATAATCTGCTCGCCCTCAATGATTCTCCTCCAATTGAGAAGGCAAAGCCTGCTCTGCAAGGCTCCTCTCTGCAGAACGAAGCTGCCAACGTTTTAAACCAAGGAAACAACGAAGCCGGCGGAGGGACTCCCCTCGCCGGGACGCAAAGCTCGAAAGCTCCTTATGCCACCAGAGTCTCTTCCCCGGCCGGCCTCGCTTTCGCGGGCAATCTCTACGTGGATGGTTAAAACGGGAGTCTTGCAACGGTCATCGGATAACGGCCAGAGCTGGCAAGAGGCTTTACGTGTCGATCACCCGTTGTCTTGTTATTTGGACCACGGGGCCGATGTATGGGCTGGCGGTCAGGCCGGGGCTCTGTACCACTCGGCTGACGGCGGGCTCACTTGGGCGCGAGTACAACCTTTTATCGGCACTCGAGCACTTATATCCGACGTAACTTCGATCGCTCCGGCCGGCCTCGGCGCTATTGAGGTTTCTACCAGTACGAACGAGCGGTGGACCACCTCGGACGGCGGCAAGACCTGGGCGAAAAAGTAACTTCGAAGTTTCCTTCGCACCTTCAGAGGAATATCGCTGTCAGGACCGCACACTTGGTTACCTTCGGGCATGTCCAGAGGTACTTCTTTCCAACGCCATCATTACGAAAGTGACATTTACACTCTGCCCTAAGGGACATAGGATGAGCAGGTAGTTTGGCAGTTCTGGGGGAGGGCTGCCAGGAACGCTCTGAGCAAACGCTCAGAGCGTTTTTTATTGGCGCCAGTTGTTACGAAATTAAAAAGAGAAATGCTTACTACGGTCGGAACACACAAGGACTTTCCTACACTGAGTAAGAAACATTGTCACTGGCGTCGCTGTGCATGGTGGTCTCCTTGGGAGAGGCAACGCCCGAAGTCTTGCTGCCCCGCCGCATGGCGACGATCCCCGTGCGAACCATCTCGAGTACGCCGTAGGGACGTAGTAGCTCGAGGAGACCGTCAATCTTTTCTTCTGCGCCAGTGATTTCCAGCGTCAACGACTCGGGGGCGACATCTACGACGCGCGCGCGAAACACATTGGCGAGCTCCAGAACATGGGACCGAGCTTCATGACTCGCCGCCACACGGATCATAGCCAGATCGCGCACGATCGCAGGCTGGTTCGTGATGTTTTCCACCAGCAACACGTTTACTAATTTGTAGAGATTCGCTTCGATGCGCCGTGCCTGATCGAAATCAGCATCGACCGTGATGGTCATGCGCGACACTTCCGGTTTTTCGGTGCGGCCGACTGTCAAAGAGTCGATGTTGAAAGCTCGGCGGCGAAACAGCGAGGCCACTCGGGTCAGCACACCCGGTTTGTTCTCGACGTACACCATGAATGTGTTCAGCATAGTTATTCGTCCTCTGCTGTTTCGACAATCGGACTGGGGCGGCGAATCATATCGTGTAAAGCCGCGCCCGCCGCGACCATCGGGTAGACCGTATCCTCTTGCTCCACCTTGAAATTGATCAGCACCGGGCCATCGTACCTACGAGCCGATTGCACTGCGGGCACGACCTCCGAGCGTTCCGAGATGGTCATGCTCCGAATGCCGTAAGCTTCGGCTAGCTTGGCGAAATCGGGGTTGAGCAGAGGCGTCGCCGCATAGTTGCGGTCGTAGAAGAATTCCTGCCACTGCCGCACCATGCCGAGAAATCCATTGTTGATGATCGCGATGTGGATTTTCAGATTCTCCTGGACGAGCGTGGCCAGCTCGCACATCGTCATCTGAAATCCGCCATCACCGACAATCACCCAAACTTCCGCATCGGGACAGGCGACCTTGGCACCGATCGCAGCCGGCAGGGCAAATCCCATCGTTCCCAACCCACCAGAAGTAATGAGAGTGCGCGGATGCTCATGCTTGTAGTACTGCGCCTCCCACATCTGGTGTTGACCGACATCGGTCACAACGATGGTCTTTCCGTCGCGCGTCTCGTGCCACAAATCGTTGATCACGTGAGCGGCATAGAGATGGCCGCTGTCTGGCAGGTTCTGAATGTCCCGCACGGCGGAGTCGCCTTTGAGCGTGTCGATCGAATCCAGCCACTCGCTCCGATCAATCGATTCGACCTTCGGCATCAACTCCAGCAAGACTTCCCGCAAATCGCCGACCAGCGGAACGTCAACCTTGACGTTCTTATTAATCTCCGCAGGATCAATTTCGATATGAATCTTCTTCGCATTGGGGGCGTAGGTTTTCAGATTGCCCGTCACGCGATCATCGAAACGCATGCCGAAGGCAAGCAGCAGGTCCGCTTCCTGGATCGTGTGATTGACCCAAGCTTCTCCGTGCATGCCCATCATGCCAAGATTCAACGGATGGGATGCCGGGAATGCCCCGAGTCCGAGCAACGTGAGCGCAACTGGAATGCCGGCGCGTTCGGCGAAATCTCGAACTTCGCGCATCGCTCCTGAAACGATAATTCCATGACCAGCAAGAATCACGGGGCGCTTCGAATTGTGGATTAGCTCCAGCGCTTGCGCGTATTCAGCGGGTTCTGGCGAGAGATCGGGACGATAGCCTGGCAACTGCGGGCGCGCACTTTCCCAGTCAAATTCGCATGTGCTCTGCTGCGCATCTTTTGTGATGTCAATGAGAACCGGACCGGGACGTCCCGAACGCGCAACATAAAATGCCTCGCGGACCGTGCGAGCGACCTCACTCGCATGCGTCACCAGGTAATTGTGCTTGGTGATCGGCAGGGTCACGCCGGTGATATCGGTTTCCTGAAAGGCATCCGATCCGATCAGCTTGCTACCGACTTGCCCAGTGATACATACGATGGGAATCGAATCGAGCATAGCCGTAGCGATGCCCGTAACCATGTTCGTCGCGCCCGGGCCCGACGTTGCGATGGCAACCCCGACTTCTCCACTAGCCCGCGCGTAGCCATCCGCCATATGGGTAGCGCCCTGCTCGTGGCGCACCAGAACGTGATGGATTTTGCTGTGCTTGAGCGCGTCATAGGCCGGCAGAATTGCGCCGCCCGGATACCCAAAAACGACCCTCACTCCTTCGCGTTCCAGGCACTCCCAGAGAATGCCGGCGCCGGTCATTACTTTGAGTTTCGGCTGTGGCGCGCGCTGGTGATCCGAACCGGCCTCGTCAGTCGTTCTTTTCTGCGTCGTGTCGTCCATCATGCGTTCTCCCTGCAAAAACTCTCTCGAGCCTGAATGTTCCCCGTCCGCCGAATCAACGGCTTTCCCGCAAACTCTGAGGATGGCACGGGAAATCATCGAAAACCTATCCCGTTCGTCGTGGGCGGCGCTGAGAAAGTCTAATGATCTTAACCATCCGACCGGTCGGTTGGCAAGCTGGAAAATGAGCTTCGACGTTACATCGGGGATACTATCCGAGCTGCCCGATAGCGAGGTTGGCTCGATTTGATGGAAGTCATCGGGTGAACCAGCAGATCGAGGCGTGGACGAACTTGAGTGCCGTCCCACACCTCGACCCGATTTCACTACATCCCCGGACCATCTGGGTACGTCGGCAGATCCGGAGGCCGCGCCGGCAGTTTTTTGGGATTGGCCTTGATCTGCTCCATCAACATATCGATCGCTTTTTGCAGTTGCGGATCTTGTCCCTTCAGAACCAAGTCTGGTGGGTTGTCGACGACGACATCGGGCTGCACGCCGCGATTCTCGATCAGCCATTTGCTATCCAGCGATGACAGAGAAAATTCGGGGCGTGTGATATAGCCGCCATCCATCAGCGGTATCTCGCCACGAATACCTCTCACCCCACCCCAGGTGCGTTCGCCGATGAGCGGCCCCAGCTTGTACTGTTTGAAGAAGTAGCTGAAAAAATCTCCGTCGGACGCAGCGTATTGGTTGGTCACGCATGCCATGTAACCGTAAAAAACATTCGGCGGAGTCGTACCCGGCTCCCAGTTGCGCGCCGGATTCATCGCGACCAGCACTCGACGGAGCCGTTCGAAAATAAGCTGGTCGACGAAACCGCCGCCGTTATAGCGAACGTCGAAGATGATTCCTTCCTTGCGAATCTGCGGAAAATACTGCTTGACGAACTGGTTGAGGCCCTCGTCACCCATGTTCGGAAGATAAACGTAGCCGATCCGTCCTCCGCTAGCCGCGTCGACCTTCTTTCGGTTCGTCTCAATCATATTCAACTCGCGCAAGCTGAACTCGTCGCCGATGGGCTTTACCACAACTTTACGAGCACCGTCGGCAGTCGGCTTCGAGTTAACCGTCAGAGTGACCACTTCATTGGCGGTGTTCGTGAGCAATTCATCGGGTGTTTGCGGAGCATGCAGCGCGCGGCCGTTAATCGCGATCAGATAGTCGCCTTCCTTCACGTTCACGCCGGGCTCGGTTAAAGGAGATCGCGTGTGAGCATCCCAGTTTTCGCCAGCATAGATCTTTTTGATCCGATATGTTCCGCTGCTATCCGCTTCATAGTCCGCGCCAAGCAATCCAACATGCACAGGGTGAAGTTCAGGAAGATCGCCTCCGCCAACATAGGTGTGCGAGTTTGATAACTCTCCTATCATCTCGCCCATAATGTAAGTAAGAGAATAGCGGTCCGCCACATAGGGCAGTAACTGAGCGTATTGGTCCTTCGTCTTCTGCCAGTCCACTCCATTCATCGAAGGCTCAAAGAAATAATCCCGCTCCTGGCGCCAGACTTCGTCGAAGATTTCCTTCCACTCCTGCAGAGGATCGACCTCAACCCGCATGCTCGCGAGGTTGAGAGCGCCGTCCCCGACCTTATGAGGATTATCCGAGGGTTTTGCGTCTATGATTCCCACCGGCCCGTCGCCATCCACTCGATAAGCCAGTTTCGAACCGTCGCGCGAAAGCGCAAAATGTTCCGTTCCATCCAGCAACACTTTGTCTTTGCGTTCCTTCAAATCATAGGCGTGAATCGCCGCCGTCTCGCCCGCAAGCGGACCAGAGAGCCCTTGCACGGGCGAAGTTGAGTAGTAGATCGCATCTTTTGAAGCGTCTAATCCACGAATCACCGCAGGCGGAACGGAGAGAGCGACAATCCGGTTCTGAATACCGTCCAGATCGATCCTGAAAACTTTGGGCGGCTCTTTGCTTTCGGTCTGGGCGGCTTTCTCGTCGGTTGCGGGTTTCTCCGCCTTCTTATTAGGCGGCTGTTTCGAGTTTTTCTTGTTCGACTGGTCTGCCTCAGGCGTGGGACCGCCCTCCGCCGCCTGCTCGGGTTGCACCTTCACCTCGTCGCTCAGAGCCGGAAAAGGCGACGGCTCGTCGGCCGTCAGCGTAACTACATATACGCGAGTCGTTTTTGGATTTGCAAACTCAAAATCGATATTGCCCAGCACCTCGTTATAATCGCGATCGGAGAGGAAATACAAATACCGTTTGTCAGGATCGAATACTTCTCCATAGCTGTTCTCTAGAGACGAAGTGACGGCGGTAATCTTTCGATCGACGAGGGCGTACAAGTAGACTACGGAATAACCAGTATCCAGATTCTTGTCGTAGGCCAACCACTTACTATCTGGCGACCAGGCGTAGTTCTGAATCTCGCCATATTTCGCTTGATCGACTAAAACTGGCTTCTTATCTTTAATGTCGACATACCAGAGCTTCAAGTCCTTATCTGCCCACGCGATCTTCGAACTATCGGGGGACCATGCGGGCTGGAACATGAATCCCTTGTGGCCGCTCGTGATTTGCTGCTCAGGAACAAGCCCGTCTTGCGGAGCAATAAAGATCTCGTCTTCGCCGGTACGGTCGGAGATGTAGGCGATCCATTGCCCGTTCGGCGCCCAAGCTACTTTCTGTTCGCGAACGCCGGGAGAATGTGTCAAATTGCGAATGCTGCCGTCTTTTGCCGGAACTGTGAAGACCTCGCCGCGCGCCGCGATTACAGCACGTTTACCATCCGGCGCTATATCGAAATCCGTGATGTGGTGGGCCGCGCTTTCCCAGTGCTTCATCGCCTGGTCGCGCTCTCCGTCGACATAAATGGATAACTTCTTCGGCTGCTTCGACTGCAAGTCAAAGCTATACAGATAGCCGGCGTTCTCAAAGATAATAGAGTCGGGTCCGAGGCTCGGCCACATGACATCGAATTCGCTGAACTTAGTAAGTTGCTCAACCTGCTTAATTGTTTGATCGTAACTATAGAGATTGAACCGGTGCTCGGGACCGCGATCCGAGGCGAAATAGATAGTATTGCCGTGCCACATGGGAAAAGTGTCGCCGTGCTCGGTGTGCGGGATCACGGCATCCACAACATTGTTTTTGATGTCGTAGATAGTGATGTCTTGTGCCAGACCGCCCGTATACCGCTTCCACTGCCGGAAGTTCCGGAAGATTCGGTTGTAAGCGATCTTCGTTCCATCGGCCGAAAAGGAGAGCAGGCCACCTTCGTCCATTGACATCGGTTGGGGCAAGCCTCCATCAACGCTCACCGTGTATGGACGTTTCGTCCAGCCGTTTGAGGCATCACGCCGGGAAAGGAATACGACACTGCGACCGTCCGGGGTCCATCCAATCACCTGATTAAGAATTCCCATGCGATCGCTAAGGGGCTGCGCGGCGCCTTGATAGTAAGTCAGCTGCTTTGGTTGGCCGCCCTCTGACGACATGACATAGACATTGAAATTCCCGTCATACTGTCCCGTGAACGCGAGCCACTTTCCGTCCGGAGAAAACTTAGGGAAGAGCTCTCGTCCGGGGTGCGAGGTAATACGGCGAGCGATCCCTCCGGAACTGGATGCGAGCCACAAATCTCCTCCATATACAAATGCAACCTTGTCTTTATAGATGTCGGGAAATCGCAGCAGACGGCCTTCTTGCGTCTCTTGCGCAGAGGCGAGGCACGTGCAACTGATGACGAAAGCAGAGAACAGACAAACGAAAAGCTTACGAGTAAGAATCATCGGGGTCCCCGTGGCAGGTTTGGTGTGGCTCTTTCTAAGAAGAGTAACGAACATTTTGGCAAGCGTGATTGTACCAGCTTGAAGGCTCGCGTTTTGTAACTAATTGCGGCTTACTCGCTCGAATTTCCGGCGGCCCGCACTGACTCCTGACACGTTCCTGCGGCGGTCAACACTTTGTCAAATGCTGTATCTGTGCGAAGTTTGGCCAGGAGCGGGTCGGCGAGAAGATTTTCGTGGGCGCAATAATTCTGCTCTACCGCGCTCTGCAACAGATGAAGCGCTGCTTGTTTTTTGCCACAGTAGGCGAACAGAGCGCCCTGGTAATACCATGTTTCCGGATCGGGCTCCGTGGGCAGGCTGCTCTCCGCTTCCTGCGCCATCCGGTCGAGTTCCGCAACGGGCCGCAGGTCCAGACAAGCTTCAAGCAGATCGCGGTGGTACCGCGGCGTCGTTGGCATCCGCTTCACCGCTTCACGCGCCTCAGAAATTTTGCCTTCGCGCAGAAGCAACGATGGCATCACGTAGGCGGCCCACTCCGATCCCGCATCCAGGCGGATAAAATCAGCCGCGCGGTCCGTCTTACCCAACTCCATGAATGCCCAGGCACAAGACCGAAAAGTATAGTTGCCCGGGTCCAGCGCCAGCGCCGTGTTGCACTCATCCGTGGACTGCTGCAACATACCCGCGTAGCGGTAGACATATCCCATCGTGAAGTGAGCCTGCGGACTCTCGGGCCGGCGCTTCACCAAAGCCTGGGCGGCCACGTAAGCTTTGCCCAGTTCACCCCGCTCCACGCTGTTGTTGATCAACTGACCCGCCGCAACGACACGATTCGGATCGAGCTCAACTGCACGGGCACAGGCCTGATTCGAACGCTGGAACATCGGCTCTCCGCCGTCGGAGTAGTCCGCGTCATAGTAGCTGCGAACACAAAGCTGTTCCCAGGCAGGTGCGTAGGTCGGATCGACCTCGACGACATGCTCGAGCACGGCGATGGCGTCCTTATTCGGTCCTGCGTCATGCGGTAGAGCGAGGCTGTGAAGATAGAGGTCGTAGGCCTCGGCACTCTTCGGCCGCGTGCTGGTTTCCAGAAAACCTCCGGCAGCGCCGAGGGCCGGCAGCAAGCCCTGGCGCATCTGAGCCGCGATCTGTGCCTGCAAGGCAATTAAATCCTGCGCCGGGGCGGTCATATTCGCCTGCCATAGAAGCTTATTGCCTTCCACCTGAATCGCTTCGAGCGTAATCAGCAGGCGATCGCCCTGCTTGAGAAAGTGTCCGGTGAGAATGTTGGCAACATGCACTTCTTTGCCCGCGGTCTGCGGATCGACATCGTTTCCAACGAACTTCCTGGTCATCGCCGAGGGACGAACATCGAGGGTGCGCGTGTAAGTGAGCGTATTCGCGATTTCATCGGCCAACGCGAAGCGAAGAAACTCGACGCTGATGTCACCATTCAAATTCTGCAATGGCAAGACGGCAATTGTATTTTTAGGAGCAGCGCTGCCAGCGATCCGCCTCTGTTTAAACCACCACGCCCCAATCGCAATCAAAACTGTCAGCAGCAGAGCGCTAACACCAAGAAGAAGATAGGTCGAAAATGTGCTCGTTGCCTTGAATGTGTTCGTGGCGATCCGATAGGGAAGAGCGGGCCGCCGGGCTCCACTCTTGGTTTGGCCCGATTCCGTTTCTCTGCGCAACGACTGCAGGTCGCCCTTCATCGCGAGAGCCGTCTCGTAGCGATGGCCACGATCTTTTTCCATCGCTCGCCCGATGATGCCTTCCAAATCCGGCGGCAACGATGGGTTCAGACTGCGCGGAGACACGGGCTTTTGATTCAACACCGCGTCAAGCGTGGTAATTACGTTGCCGGTGGCAAAGGGCTTCTTGCCCGTCGACATTTCGTAGAGCACAACTCCCAGTGAAAACAAATCGCTGCGCGGATCCAGTTCTTCCCCACGCGCTTGCTCTGGAGACATGTAAACCGCGGTTCCCGGAATCACCCCAATCGCCGTCAAAGAATCTTCCAGCGCCGCCTCGCTCGAGTTGGGATCGCGTGCCGACTTGGCTAGACCGAAATCCAGAATCTTCGTCTGCCCGCTCTGCGCCACAAAAATATTCGCGGGTTTGATGTCGCGGTGAATGATTCCCTTGGCATGCGACGCCGCCAGCGCATCCGCGACTTGAATTCCAATGTCGAGAATCTCGTCGACTTCCATGGCCTTGCCGCGAATCCGCTCCTTCAGGCTCACGCCCTCCAGTTTCTCCATGACGATGAACGGATGCCCGTCGTTGTCGTCGATGTCGTGAATTGTGCAGATTCCGGGATGGTTCAGTTGCGATGCGGCGCGCGCCTCGCGCACGAAACGATCCAGCGACTTCTTGTCGTGGACCATTTCAATGGGGATGAATTTGAGAGCGACGTGACGCGACAGGCGCGTATCTTCCGCCTCATATACTACGCCCATGCCACCACCACCGAGTTTTCCAACGATGTGATAGTGGGAGACTGTCTGGCCGATCATTCCGAAGGCCTCAGTGCCGTCGGCGGTAATGTTAGGCCGTCGGCGGAGTTCCGGTCAACCCATGCTCGGCCGTTTTCGAACTCGTCGGCCATCGAAAGATCGATTTACTTACGCTGATCTTCGAATTTGCCTGACGAATTATGATGGTCGCAGTCTCACCCGCGAGGATTTGCTCTACTTTGTTATCCGGCCTTTCAATTCGAATTGAAGAGTGCGCGCGCCATGTCGGATTCGATCTCTGCGGCATCGTGCCCGTCGCCGATTTTGCCGAATTGCAGGCATTCCCAGACTGGATCGCCGATGGCAAGCACGGCGAGATGAAATACATGGAAGTTCGGAATGACAACGGAGACCTCAAGCGCGCATCTCTTGCGCGCGTCGCTCCGTGGGCGCGCAGCGTCGTCGTCTGCGCCATCAACTACAACACCGCCAACCCGTATTCGAATCAATCGCGGTCCGATAACGACCAATCTACAAACGCCAGCCGAGGATGGATTTCCCGGTACGCGTGGGGCCACGAGGACTATCACGATGCTGTTTTGCGGCGCCTTCGTCAGCTTGAAGGCGAAATACGTACACTCATCGCGACTGATTCGAAAGAGGAGACTGTCGCTCGGCCTCAATTTCGTTCCTATGTCGACACCGGACCCCTAATCGAACGTGTTTACGCCAAATATGCCGGTATTGGATGGTTGGGGAAGAATACCTGCGTCATCAACCAGAAGCTTGGCTCGTGGCTGTTTCTCGGGGTCATTCTTACCTCGCTGGAATTTACCAACGATGAGCAACTTCCCAATCTGCCCGCTCCAGATCGCTGCGGAACTTGTACTCGCTGCATTGTCGCCTGTCCGACGCAGGCGATCACTGCTCCCGGTGTTCTGGATGCACGACTATGTATTTCGTATCTGACGATTGAGAAGCGCGGTGACGTTCCGTTAGAACTCCGCTCAGGAATCGGCCGCCACGTTTTCGGATGTGACATCTGTCAGGACGTCTGCCCGTGGAATCGCAAAGCTTCCGCAACCTCCGCGCCCGAGTTCACGCCGCGCGAAGGTCTCGTCAATCCGGCGCTCGTTTGGCTGGCTGAAATGCAGCAGGACGAATTCCGTTCCGTATTTCGGGGGTCGCCAATCCGGCGCGCCAAACTTTCTGGCCTGCGTAGGAATGCGGTTATCGCCATGGGGAATAGCGGAGATCGGAAATTTGTACCAACGCTCAGAAAGCTAGCGGACGACTCTGATCCAGTCGTCGCGGATCACGCCCGCTGGGCGTTGACAAGACTTGATCCTTCGGCGATGTCGAATGACCTGAGCGCCTCGACTTAGATCGATAATGCCAAAGTGAACGGCTATTTGGCCAAGTTCGGAACAATTCGGATTTCAAAAACGCTGGGCCACAATTTGCCAGTAACAAAAAGGCGCTTTCGATCCGGATCATAGGCGATCCCATTCAATACTGAGCCTGACTCAAGCCGATAGATTGGGCTCAGCAATCCTTTAAGATCGATCCATCCGATCACTTCTCCACTCTGCGGCGAAATCCGAGCTATTCGATCTGTCTGCCACACGTTTGCAAATATCTCTCCTTCAACCCACTCCAGTTCATTCAGTTGATCGATGAGAGCACTCCCGTCGTGCACCGCGAACCGCCGCTTCTCCGCGAATGTGCCACTATCCAGGACGCGGATTTCGGACGTTCCATCACTCATGAAAATGTCATCACCATTCGCGGTTAGCCCCCATCCCTCACCTGAATACGAAAAACGTCTCAGCACGCGAAAGTCAGTCAAGCTGTAAACAAATCCCACGTGTGACTGCCAGGTGAGTTGCACAACCCGATTCTTAAGAAGCGCGATCCCTTCGCCAAAATACTCTGGAGCCAAGGCGACTTGTTGAATGACCTCCCCAGTCTCAAGACGATCCTTGCGAAGTCGAGATCTGCCGTTAAGGCCAGTACCCTCATATAAAAAGCCATCCCGGTATGCAAGACCTTGTGTAAAAGACGTGGGGTCATGCGGGAAAATTCGGACAACCTGAAACGTATAGTTTGCTGGGCGTCTCGCAGAGGTGGAGTGCGAAGACTGTCCGACGAGCATTTGCGCCTGGGCAGCCACTAGCGCCACAATCGCAAGCCAGCGGCGGGCAATTTTCAGTTTCATACGGAAACCCAGTTGTTGTGGAATGGCGCGATCCATTGCCGATTTAGCGATTATATCGAGCGTAAAGCATTGTCCGTTTACAATCGTCGGTCAAGCGCGGCGGAGGTTTCCTTATGTTCCGGAATGATCTGCTTCAAGGCAAACGCATCCTTATAACCGGGGGCGGCACGGGCTTGGGCCGGGCAACGACGCAACGCTTCTTGGAACTGGGCGCCCATGTCTACATATGTGGGCGTCGCCAGGACGTTCTGATGGCGACCGAGAAGGAACTCCATGCCAAGACTGGCGGCAAGATTCAGTCCTACGCTTGCGACGTTCGCGATGCCGCCGCCGTCGAAGCGATGATCGCTTCAATCTGGTCGGCAGGACCGCTCGACGTTCTCATGAACAATGCGGCGGGAAATTTTCTGGCGCGCACCGAGGACCTTTCCCTCGGAGCGTTTCAATCCGTGATCGGTATCGTTCTGATGGGCACTCTGCACACGACCATGGCTTGTGGACGCCGCTGGCTGGCCGAGCAGCATAAGGCCGTGGTCTTGAATATCACCACGACATACACAACCACCGGTTCAGCTTACGTAGTTCCGTCTGCCGTCGCGAAAGCTGGGGTGCAGGCTCTCACGCGCAGTCTGGCCGTCGAATGGGGCGATCGTGGTATCCGCATGAACGCGATCGCACCCGGCCCGATTCCGACCGAGGGCGCATTTTCGCGCCTTCTTCCGCGTCCTGAGCTGGAAGTGGCTGCGAAGAAACGAATTCCCATCGGGAGGTTTGGGACGACGGAAGAATTCGCGAATCTGGCTGCGTTCCTAGTGAGCGACGGCTCCGGATACATCAACGGAGAGATCGTCACCATGGATGGCGGTGAATGGCTGCAAGGTGCGGGCGAATTCACTTCCCTTGGGCGCGACCTGACGAAAGAGGATTGGGAGAAGATGAAGCCGAAGAAGATGCCGGCCAAAACATAGAGGTCATGCTGCTTGGGTACGGGCCCGGGGAACCATTACACAAAAAACGAAAGCGCCCGGACTCAGTTAGAGTCATCGGACGCTCGTCGAACAGCCCTCCCCCGAAGTCTGCTCAGGAACTACTCTACGACTAGATTCTAGAGCTTGGAATGGCACGAACGGGGGACACGAATAGGACAATGGTGGGCCCCGGGTGATTCCGAGAATCAAGCCGCTGATCCCGCGAGGACGACGTAAATCATTGCAACAATTGGATTATCTGCCATACGCTAACACCCGGGATCCAGCGGGCAACGTTTCGCTAATCCGACGTCTGGTAGCCCCGGAGGGAATCGAACCCCCATGATTTGCTTAGAAGGCAAATGTCCTATCCGTTGAACGACGGGGCCACGCCCCGCAGTTTACCATGCAGCTTCCCATCGAGCGGGCCGGAGGTTTGAAGAACCGATGGCCGGAGACGCGACTTTACAGAAGCGCCGTCAGTTCCGATCTGCAATTCTTTTAACACAACCTTAATCGAGCCTTTCCCGTCTTCCTGCCATCTACGTTGCCACGAGGTGGAACCCCATGCCGAACGCCTACGCACACGATTTCAGCGAAATGGATAACGCCAAGGTCTCCAGTCAACACTGGAAAATCATGCTGATCTCGGGCATGGGATTTTTTACCGATGCCTATGATCTTTTCGTGATTGGCGTGGTGATGTCGCTGGTCAAGCCGATCTGGCACATCGGCAAGGTCGAGGAGAGCCTGGTGGATTCGACCGCTCTGCTCGCAGCCGCGCTCGGTGCTCTGCTTTTTGGACGAGTCGCAGATATGCTCGGCCGTAAACGCATTTATGGCGTCGAAGTGCTAGTTCTCGCCGCGGGAGCGATTGGCTGCGCCTTCTCTCCGAACATCTGGTGGCTGATCGGTCTGCGCTTCATTCTCGGTATTGGCATCGGCGGAGATTATCCCGTCTCGGCGACCATCATGAGCGAATACGCCGGCAAGGCCTCGCGGGGCATGCTCGTCACGCTCGTGTTTACCATGCAGGCAGCCGGCCTTATTCTTGGGCCGTTGTTTGCCGCTCTACTTCTGAAAACGAACTTGTCGCACGATCTGATCTGGCGCATCCTCGTGGCCTTCGGCGCTGTTCCAGCTCTCGCCGTCTACTGGCAACGCCGCCATCTCAGGGAAACGCCCCGTTTTCTGGCGGCAACAGGGCAAGAAGAAGATGAACACGGTCGGATGTCCAGGGCGAAACATTTCGACCAGTTCAAGCACTCGGTTTCTTTCTGGGACGGCTTTCACCGCTTGGCGAATAACAACCGGCTGCTTTTGCGCCTCGTCGGCACCAGCGCCGCCTGGTTCTTGATGGATGCGGCTTACTACGGCAACACCGTTTGCAGCCCCCTTGTTTTGTCGGCGCTGAACAGCGACCATACGCTGCTGCAGAAGACGCTCACGCAGCTCGGCATTTTTGCCATCTTTGCCGCTCCAGGCTATGCGGTCGCGGCATTCACAATGGATCGCCTCGGCCGCAAGACGATTCAATCCCTCGGATTCGGCATGATGGCCGTCGCTTTCCTCGCGCTTGCCCTGGTTCCCAACCTGCAGAAAATGGTGGTTCCCTTCCTCGTCATCTATGGACTGAGCTTCTTCTTTACCGAGTTCGGCCCGAACGCAACCACCTTCGTTTACCCCTCCGAGGTGTTCCCGGTCCGAGTGAGGACGACGGGACATGGCATCGCGGCTGCAATGGGTAAGCTGGGCGGATTTTTCGGCGTCTTCGTTTTCCCCTATTTGTTGAATTGGAAGGGACTCTTGGGGGCCGAGTCGGCTGCCGCGATCGCAAGCGTGCTGGGGCTGCTTGTCACATTAACTATGCTTCCCGAAACCAAGGGCAAGAGTCTGGAAGAGATCGAGGCCGATCACACTCCCGCTTCCACCCCGGCTGAGAAATTGGCAGCGTAGGAATTTCGTCCCGCGGGTTCAGCTCAGTAGGAAATGCCACATTAGGGCACAAGAATTTCTGTCAGGCGATGGGTCAGCACCAGAATAGCTCCATAGTGACTCGCAATAACGTCCGCCAGTAGAAACAGAAAAACGGTACCTAGCCAAGAGCGGCGAAGACGAGGACTATCCCTGCGCCACTCGAGCAGGCGTTCGATGCGTAGATTGATCGAGGATGAGCCACTTACGAGTCCGCTGGCCAGCGCCGGTTCGAACCACTGCTTCGACGGTCTTGAAAGTTTGATCAACGCTGCCGCCAGGTCCAGTGCATTCTCGCGATTCGCAACAGCTGCGTCGTCCGCCGCCAGTTCGGCTGCCTCACGCCAAGCATTGTCGAGACTGCTGATCCCAGGAAACGGAGTCGCACCGATGAGAACTTTTTTTAGGTTGTCGTAGGAGCGCATATGCCCCAACTCATGCCGGACCGCTACCCGCAGTTCCTCTTCACTAAGCAGAAGCGTCGCCATATCGGAGACCATAACTTTCGGCCTCCGGACACCCACGAGGATCAATGCAGGTGCCCCGCGCGACGCTCTCAGTGTCGGGTAACCGGCCCCGCCGCCGTGTCCCGAAAGCCACTGGATCACGGCGCGCTTCGTCTCTATCTGAGCTCGACATGCGCGAAACAATCCTGCCGCCAGAATAATCAAGGAACACGCAGCTAGAACAAATGTCGCACCGTCCTCGTCAAGAGACGCCCTCTCCATCAACCAAAACGACGGGAAAGTGAAAAACAGGGCGACTACTGCCGACGCCACGAAGGAGAATATTCTCAACCCGAATAAGAAATTGGCTGACTTCAGAGTCGAACTTCGTGACACGCGGAATATACCGCGCCACGCCACCACCACGAGCAACGACAAGGAGCAGTACACCATGGCAAAAAAGGCGAGAGAAACCACGATTCCACGCGCGGCAAACATTATCGCTGTTCCCCCTTTTTTAATCGCAGCTCCGCGCGCTGGCGTTCCACCAAGCCCTGCAACTCTTCGAGCAGCTTCTCGTCGTGTTCGCCGACAGCCTCTACAAGATACGAAAGGTGTAGGGAGGCGCGCTCGGACCCAAGAAGGTGCCGGACCCCATTCATCGTAGCAGCGCGTTCCACCTCCTCGGGACTATGCAAAGCCGAGTAACGAAACGCTTTCCCTTCGAGAACGCGTCCCAAGAGCCCTTTGCGAAACAGGCGGTCCATCGTGGTCATGATGGTGGAATAGGTTTGCCAGATTGTGCCGTCCTCCAACACTTCCCGGACGGTGGCACTGCCTCGAACCCACACAGCGCTGTGAACCTGCCGCTCAAGCGGTCCAAGGTGAGACGTGCCGGCACCTTCAAATGAATGCGGTTGCATTTCGATTCGCAAAAGCAGATCGGTTAATTTCTGACAGCTAGAAAGAAACTTTAAGGGGCCGCGGTCCGAGAGTCAACGGCGATACAGCAAATTCATTGTGTCTCAACAATAGGCGGCGCGGACAAGGGGCATTACTACCGGAAATAGTTGTTTTGCCCTGGGTTCGTGCTTTTTTGACATATGAGGATGAAGTTCCGCTACTTCTTATCCATTCCCTAGGGAGATGCCAGCGTTTCTTGAACCAGAATCGGATTCACACGAATCTAGCGCGATTTCGTCAATACAGCGGGGAATCTACAGCAAGTACTGTATATGCCATTCCTCGCCGAACTAGCTAGCATTCATAATCCGTTGCGTTAGTAGGTCTTGCTGCGGGTTCACAGAATAATTTTTTCCCGCTGATGCTTTTGGCGTGGATGTTCAACATATTCAAATTCTTCGTCTCGAAGTGACTCAAAATGTCTGGCCAGATCCTTATCGTGGACGACCATGAATTCGTTCGAAGTGGAATACGCTCCGTGCTTTCGACTCGCCCCGAGTGGAAGATCTGCGGCGAAGCGGTGGATGGGATCGAAGCGATTGAAAAGGCAAGATCTCTTCGGCCCGACGTCATCCTAATGGATATCTCCATGCCCCGGATGAACGGACTTGAGGCGACCCGGGCGATTCGCAAGGAGCTTCCCGACTCAAACGTTGTGATCGTCAGCCAGAACGATCCCGCTATCGCTCGCCGTCAGGCTCGGGAGGTCAATGCCGCGGCCTTTGTCTCCAAAAGTAATCTTCTGGCGGAACTCCTACCGACGCTAGACCGGCTGACGTCCGAATCATCCGCAACGCCGAAGAAGGATGTCGCCGCACCCGCCGCTCCTACGCCTGAATGGCTTGCAGGAGGCGGAGAATTGGGACGACTCATCGGAAACCGCGACTGGTCCCAGAGCTCCCTCGGTCCGATCGACACGTGGCCCCAGAGTCTAAAGACTTCGGTGAATCTCATCCTCAACGCTCGCCACCCCATGTGGATCGGCTGGGGCAAGGACGCTGTCTTCCTTTACAACGATGCCTACATCCAAGTTTTGAGTCTCGCCAAACACCCTGGAGCACTGGGGAAACCTACCACCGAAATTTGGCCCGAAGTCTGGGATGTCATCGGCCCTCTTATAGAGAAGGTCTACCACAAAGGCGAGGCCTCCTTCCAAGATGACGTTCGTTTCCTGATGAACCGGGGCGACTTTATCGAGGAAACCTATTACTCGTTTTCCTACAGCCCCATTCGCGACGAGTCCGGTGCGGTTGCGGGGCTCTTCTGTCCGACTACCGACGTCACACCCAAGGTCATCAACGCACGCCGGCTGCGCACGCTCTCGGAACTCTCCTCGAATGCCCTGCTGCAAAAGACCACGGATGCTGCGTGCGCTTCTGTTGCCGCGACTCTGACAAAGAATCCTGAAGACATTCCCTTCGCTGTTCTGTATCTCCTCGACGGAGCCAGCGATCAGGCCCGCCTTGAGCAAACCTGCGGAATCCCCAAAGGAGTCTGCATTCTTACTCCTGAGTCGATCGACCTGTCGGCTGAAAACTCAGATTGCTTATGGCCACTGAGTCAAGTTGCAAGATCTGCCCAGTCGCAAGTCGTCTCTCTCGATAATATCGAGGGGCTGCCTCTAGGTTTAGCGCAGCAACGTCTGTCGCAAGCGTTGGTGCTGCCTGTAACCTCGCGCGGGGAGGGTGGGATGTTCGGGATTTTGGTTGCAGGCGTCAACGCCGCCCGCAAACTCGATGTCGAATATCGAACGTTCTATGAATTAATTGCGGGCCAAATCGCGACTGCCATTCAGAACGCCCGGGCCGCCGAAGAAGAGAGAAAACGGATCGAGGCTTTGGCCGAGATCGATCGTGCGAAAACTGCGTTCTTCAGCAACGTCAGTCACGAATTCCGCACTCCCCTTACATTGATGCTGGGGCCGGTGGAAGAACTGTTGGCCCGCAGCCAGACTGACTTGTCGCCCGCCGCCAAACGACAACTCGAACTGGTAAATCGCAACGGCACGCGCCTTCTTCGGTTAGTTAATACGCTGCTCGATTTCTCGCGACTCGAAGCTGGCCGCATGCAGGCCATATATCTTCCTACCGATCTCGCTACATTCACAATCGATCTGGCCAGTGTCTTTCGCTCGGCCACGGAAAGGGCCGGGCTCGAACTCGAAATCGATTGTCCCAGACTCGCCGAGCCGGTTTTTGTAGATCGCGGTATGTGGGAGAAGATCGTCCTTAATCTGGTTTCCAACGCCTTCAAATTCACCTTCGACGGCAAAATATCCATATCGCTAAAACGCGTCGGCGGCGATGTTGAGTTGCGTGTCCGCGACACGGGTGTCGGAATACCTGAGCACGAACTACCTCGCCTCTTTGACCGTTTTCATCGCATTGAGAATGCCAAAAGCCGCACCCACGAAGGCAGCGGCATCGGCCTCGCCCTGGTTCTGGAACTTGTCAAACTTCATGGCGGAAAAGTGCGGGTCGAAAGCGTATATGGACAGGGCAGCACTTTCATTGTGAGCGTGCCCCTTGGAACCGCGCACCTGCCTTCGGACAGGATCAACGGAAGTCGCACCCTCGCCTCAACCGCGATCGGCGCCGCTCCCTTTGTTGAAGAGGCACTGCGTTGGCTTCCCGAAAACGAGCAGAACGATCTCGGAGAAGAAATTCTCCCAGATCACGAACTCATGCCTCTTCCCTATGCCGCGGCTGAGCGAGACGAAGGCGGGTCGGCCAATCGTCCCCACATTTTGGTGGCTGACGACAACGCGGATATGCGCCAATATCTAACTCGCCTTCTGTCAGAGCGCTATCGAGTAGAAGCGGTGCCAGACGGGCAGGCCGCTCTCGATGCCGTACGGACGCAGCCACCTAAGCTAGTTCTGACCGACGTGATGATGCCCCACCTCGACGGTTTCGGTCTGCTTCGCGAATTGCGATCCGATCCCACGACGCGAACTCTCCCCATCATTCTGCTGTCCGCCCGCGCTGGCGAAGAGTCGCGCGTAGAGGGCATGGAGCAGGGCGCCGATGACTATCTCATCAAACCCTTCAGCGCCCGCGAACTGCTGGCACGCGTGCAAACCCATCTCGAGATGGCGCGAATTCGCGAAGAGTCGGAAGTAGCTCTGCGCCAGCGCACTGCGCAATTTGAGACCCTGCTCAACGAGGCTCCCATAGGCGTCTATCTCGTAGACGCGGACTTCAAGCTGCGCGCGATGAATCCCACCGCTCTCCAGATGTTTAGCAACATTGCGGATTTCATCGGCCTCGACTTTGGTCAATGGATCCGCGATCGTTGGCCGCGGCCCGTGGCAGACGAGATCCTCGGGCAATTCCGTCACACGCTTGAAACCGGCGTTCCACATATCGAACCCGAGTGGAGCAGACAACGCCTGAACGACGAAGGCAAGAAATTTACTGAGTGGCAGATTCACCGCATCCCGCTGCCCGAGAGCCGCCACGGTGTCGTGTGCTACTTCCGGGATATCTCGGCTCAGGTAAAGGCTCGAGAACGCGAACGTGAACTGACGGCCGAGTCAATGGCCGCTACCGCGAAGTTCCGCGCTATCTTCGAGCAGACCCCCGTCTTTGCCGGCATTATGTCCTCCGACGGTAAAGTTCTGGATGCCAACCAGCTCTGTCTTCAGGCTTGCGGCTATCTCGAAGAAGATGTTCTGGGACGCTACTTCTGGGAGTGCGGTTGGTGGCGTCTTTCGACGGAAGCACAAGCCAAAATCAAAGTAGCCACCGCAAGCGCTGCTCGAGGAATTCCGTACCAGGAGATTCTCACCTACAACTGGGCCGACGGGACAGAGCGCGTGGTGGACTTTGGACTTCATCCCATCCTCGACGATCACGGTAACATTCTTTTTCTTCACCCCACCGGCGTTGACATCACCGAACTGAAGCGGGCGGAGGAAAAGTACCGAACGCTGGCGGAAACGCTCGACGCCGAGGTACGCGTGCGAACGAGCGAACTTGAGAAACGAAATATCGAGGTGATCCAGCAGTCCGAACAACTCCGAGATCTTTCTGGACGCCTCATGCAAGCGCAGGACGAAGAGCGGCGTCGTATCGCGCGCGAACTGCACGACAGCGCCGGGCAACTCTTGACGGCTCTCGGGATCAATCTCGCCCGCATTGCACAACGGGCAGCCGAGAATGCCTCGCTAGTCACCAAAGAAGCGAACGACAGTCAGCAACTTGTGCAACAACTCAGCCAGGAAATCCGGACCATGTCCTATTTGCTCCATCCGCCGCTGCTCGACGAAGTCGGTCTCTCCGAGGCTCTCGGCTGGTATACAGAGGGGTTGATGGAGCGTAGCGGCTTAGAAGTTCGGCTGGACATTCCCGACGATTTCGGCAGACTTCCTCGCGAGATGGAATTGGTATTGTTTCGTCTGGTGCAGGAATGTCTGACAAATATCCATCGCCATAGCGATAGCAAGAGCGCAGCCATTACTCTCTTGCGTGCCGGAAAAACCGTTTCAATCGAGATTCGAGATCAAGGCAAGGGAATTTCGCCGGAAAAACTAGCGAAGATCCAATCGCAGGGCTCCGGCGTCGGCATCCGAGGAATGCGCGAACGCATACGGCAATTCGAAGGCGTGATGAACATTCAGTCCGACGGTACAGGCACCACAATCTCTTTCGTTTTCCCGATGCCCGATGTGCAGTCTTCGCAAGAAGGCATCAGTGAGTCAACTCCCGCCGTACAGTAAATTCCTCGGAAGTCGAGAATTCCTCAGCTCAGCTATTTCTCAACCGAAAACTTATAGATCGTTTGCGACCGATAAACTTTTCCCGGCCGCAATATTGTCGAAGGGAAGTCCGGATGGTTTGGCGAGTCCGGAAAATGCTGCGTCTCGAAAGCAAATCCCTCGCGCTGTTGGTATACGTGTCCTGCTTTGCCCGTAATCGTTCCGTCTAGAAAATTGCCGGAATAAAACTGCATTCCAGGCTCTGTGGTCGAAATTTCGAGCGTCCGTCCGCTCTGCGGATCATGCATCCGTGCCGCCCAAACTACGCCAGATCCAGTCCGATTGATCACGAAATTGTGGTCATATCCGCGCGCCAGCACCATCTGCTCATATCTATCGTTGATTCGGGCGCCGACCGTGGTCGTCTTGCTGAAGTCCAACGGTGTGTCTTTGACCGGACGAAGCTCTCCCGTGGGTATCAACGTTTTGTCGACGGGAGTAAATCGATCTGCATTGAGGGTAAGTTCATGCCCGAGAATATTGCCGTGGCCATCTCCCGCCAGATTGAAGTAGGTGTGCTGGGTCAAGTTGACTGGCGTAGCCTTGTCGGTTGTCGCCTCATAATCGAACACTAACGTGTTTTGATCCGTGAGAGTGTATTTCACTTTCGCACTCAGATTGCCCGGGAAACCCTCTTCTCCGTCAGGACTCACGCGGGTAAAAATTATCCCCACACTTTGCTCGGTCTTAAACGTTGCCGCACTCCACAGATGTTTGTCGAATCCCTTGATGCCGGCGTGCAGGGTATTGGGTCCGTCATTCGCAGCTAGCTTATATTGCACGCCATCCAGTGTGAACTTCGCGCCTCCAATACGATTTGCATATCGTCCGATGAGCGCGCCAAAGTGAGGATTGTTAACGAGGTATGGGTCCAGTTTGTCGAAGCCCAACGTGACGTCATCGAAGTGCCCGGTCTTATCTGGCACTTTGATCGAGACAATAATGCCGCCAAAATTCATGGCACGCACTTGCATTCCGTGCTTATTAGTCAACGTATAGAGTTCGACGGAACCCTCGTCCATCGACCCAAAGGCTTCTTTTGTCACGGAATGAGATTTATCAGCAGACATGGCAAACTGTGCACAAAACCCAACAGTGATTAAGATAACAAATATTGAGTTCCAAATTTTCATCGCGATCACCTCGCATATTCTCAACTAAGAATCGGCAGCGCTCATTGCGAGACAAATATAGCAGGCTCGTTCTTAGCGTACTCTTTCGCTGACCCGCTTCGGATTGTGAAGCCCTTAGCCTCGTCGCGGCATGGGGCAGCAATCCACAGCGCAGAAGTCAGGACGAACCCCCAGACTACCGAGAGCGAGCCTGGGTTGCCTGTCGTCCAGACGTTCGCAAATCAACTCGCGCACCATGCGGATGAATCTGGGATGTGTTCCCACCGTCTCTGCTCGCTCCATTCGCAGGCCCAATTCCTCGCAAAGCTCGCGCGCCTGCGTATCCAAGTCGAACAGAATTTCCATGTGGTCTGACACAAAGCCGATCGGCGCGATCACCAAATCTGAAATCTCTCCTCGCGTTTTGATTCCGCGTAGACAGTCGAGAATGTCCGGCTCCAACCAAGGTTGAAAAGCTGGTCCGCTGCGGCTCTGATAAACCAACTCCCAATCCTTGCGTCCCAACCGCTCCGCGACCAGTCGGCCAGTCTCTTTGAGTTGCTTTTCGTAGTCGCACCCCGCCGCCATAACCTCTGGAATGCTGTGTGCCGTGTAAACCAACCGTACCGCTCCACGCCGTTCGCTGGAAAATTTCGCCAGCGCACTCTGCACGCGATCCACGACGGCTTCAACGAAGCCCGGATGATTATGGAACGCGCGAATCTTATCCACTACTGGCGCGCCGTCGCCCGCTTCGCTTTGCGCACGCGCGATATCTTCTCGATATTGCCGGCAACTGGAATACGAACTGTACGCGGAGGTCACGAACGCCAGCGCGCGTTGTACCCCGTCCGCCTTCATCTGCTTCATCGTGTCGGCAAGCATCGGATGCCAGTTCCGGTTGCCCCAATAAATCGGCAGGTGTGGACCGTGCTGTAACAACTCCCCTTCGAGCGCCGCGATCAACTGGCGATTCTGATCGTTGATCGGACTCTTGCCGCCAAAGTGATGGTAGTGTTCGGCAACCGCTAGCATCCGCTCGCGAGGAACGTTCTTCCCCCGCAGGACGTTCTCGAGGAACGGCATCACATCGTCAGGCCCTTCGGGTCCGCCGAATGAAGTCACGAGTATCGCGTCATATTTCATGAGGCTTATAAACAACTACTTACTTCGGCATCAGTTCTGCGACGGTGAGTTGATCGGCTTGTCGTAACTCCGGAAACAGCCACGCCCAGGTCGCAATAATCAACAGCGTGCCCACGCCACCCAACACCACCGCCGGAACAGTTCCGAACCATTGCGCGGTGAGCCCCGACTCGAATTCTCCCAGTTCGTTCGAAACTCCGATGAACATCATGTCCACTGCGCTCACTCGCCCGCGCATTTCGTCTGGAGTGGCGACTTGCACCAGCGTCGCGCGGATGATCACGCTCACCATATCGCTAGCTCCCAACAGAAAGAGGGCGATCAGCGACAGAATCAAGCTGTGCGAGAATCCGAAGATGATGGTCATGATGCCAAACGCCGCCACCGCTAAAAGCATCGTCAGCCCCGAACGGCGGCGGATCGGGCGGTGCGCGACGACGATCGCCATCAGCGCAGCACCTACGCCAGGAGCGCTCCGCAGCAATCCGAGGCCCCAGGGACCAGTGTGCAGAATCTCTCGCGCGTAGACCGGCAGCAGCGCGACCGCTCCGCCCAACAACACCGCGAACATATCGAGCGAGATGGAACCGAGAATCAGTTTCTTCTCCCATATAAAATGAAACCCTGCCAGCACCGTGCGCAGGCTGATCGGCGCTTTCTCGGCGAGTTGCTTCTCGCGCGATGCGGGTAGCGGGTGGATGCGGAATGTGAGCGCTGAGGAGATGACGGACACGGTCAAAGCGAGCGCATAGACCGCATGTGGGCCGCGAAATGCCGCATACGCGATCCCTCCGATGGCTGGACCCGCTATGGTCGCGATCTGGAATGTACTGGCGTTCCACGCGACGGCGTTCGAGAAATGCTCCTCGGGCACCAATTGCGGTAGCAACGCCCGGCTCACCGGGAAACTGAAACTGCGAAACACTCCCAACAGCACTAAGACGACATAGATGGCATGTACTGAATGAGGTGCGCGCCAACTGATGGCCAGCAGCAGTGCCGAGCAAAGTCCGAATCCGGCATAGCACCACATCAGCAGTTTGCGGCGATCGAGAATGTCGGCAGCGTGTCCGGCAAATAAAAACAAAACGAAGCCGGGAGCGAACTGGGCCAACCCAACGTATCCCAGGTCGAGCGGTCGCCGCGTGATTTCGTAAACTTGCCACGCCACCGCGACCGATTGCATCTCGAGGGCGACGACGATAAAAAAGCGCGCAAACGTATAGGAAACAAAATTGGGATAGTGAAACGCCACCCGCCCGGCAAGGCGAGGATCTTTCGAAGTGAGCATTCTTTCTCTATCAGTTTATTACGTCGCCGCCCATTCGTCGGCCACAGGAAAGCAATTCTCAAAGATGCGCAAACGCCGAGACCAGATTTTTCACCGCCGGTTGATAAGAGACGCGACATAGCCGGCGCCAAAACCATTGTCGATATTGACGACGCTAACGTTTGAGGCGCAGGAATTCATCATGCCCAGCAACGCGGCCAATCCGTCAAAGGCCGCGCCGTAACCAACACTCGTCGGTACCGCAATCACCGGAACCCCCACGAGCCCACCGACCACGCTCGGCAATGCGCCTTCCATTCCCGCGCAAACCACGATCACTCGTGCCTTTCCGAGTTCTTCCCGATGCGCCAGCAAGCGATGAATCCCGGCAACTCCCACATCGTAAATGTGCTGCACCGTGTTCCCCATCATCTCCGCGGTCGTCACAGCTTCTTCGGCGACGGGGATGTCACTGGTTCCGGCCGATACCACCGCGATCACACCTTTGCCGTACCGCTTACGATCGCGTTTCAGGACGATCGCCCGTCCTAGCGTCCGGTACTCCGCTTCGGGCGTCGTGGCGGACACGGCCGCAAACTGTTCTTCAGTCGCACGGGTCGCCAGAACGTTTCCGCCATGCTCGGCCAGCCGGCGAAAGATGCCAGCAACCTGGTCCGGCGTTTTCCCCTGCGAGAAAATTACCTCCGGCATCCCCTGCCGCAGCGCGCGATGGTGGTCCACCTTCGCGAAGCCGAGATCCTCGAAGGGCAGGTGGCGGAGCCGTTCGACCGCCTCATCAGGAGAGAGCCGTTTCTTTCGGACTTCGTCAAAAAGCTTGCGCAGACCTTCTGAATTCAATCGAATACCTCGGGAAACTGGGAACGTCGGCCTGAACTCTGTTGCTGAACTCGACCAACGGTTTGCCTCAGTAATCTTACCTGGATGCCGTCCCGCCCGTCGGCCAGACCCGAGGCGGCCATAAAAACTCATTGTTTTCAGTTATTTATATCGATTACTCCAGTGGTTCTACACCCTTTGGATAGATTGCCCCTCACCCTTGACTCACCCTATACTGACATCACTCTGGTTCTGATTCTTTGGCAGGTGGTTGGGTTAGTTGGCCCTTGCGTAAGTGTGTCTTTCGGCCGATGTTGAACCCGTATGTCTAAACGCCTGCAATTCGCCCTCATGACCGCGTTAACCGCGACCTCTTTTCTTCTCACGCTCTTTTCTTCGACCTCGTCGAGCGCGCAATCAATTTCGCACTTGGGAGCGATCACCCCCACCACCGATGAATCGGGCCGCACCATTTATGTGAACGGCGATGGTCCTTCGGCCCCTTCCCGATCAAGCACTTACACCACGAGGAGATCCCCTCTCGAGTACTGGAGCGTTACCGAGCATCGTTTTAAACCAGTTCCCACCAGCGGAGCTGTGATGCGCGCTGCCCGCTCGGCAGCTTCTGAAGTAAATACCTATCTCGACGGCGGCGGGCACTCTCACCAGACTCTGAATCGTGCTTTTTCTCAACAAGATATCGATACCGCGATTGACGAGGCGGCGGCTCGTCACAATGTGGATCCGAGCTTGGTCCGCTCCGTCGTCAAAGTCGAATCGAATTTCAATCCCAACGCCGTCTCCAGCAAAGGGGCGATGGGACTGATGCAGCTCATGCCCTCGACGGCCCGTTCGCTGAACGTCTCCAATCCCTTTGATCCCGCCCAGAACGTTGACGCCGGGGTCCGGCATCTAAGAAAACTGCTGGATAATTATGGCGGGAACGTTCAACTCAGTCTGGCCGCCTACAATGCTGGAGCCGGAGCGGTCGCGCGGAGTGCCGGGATTCCACATTTTCGCGAAACTCAGAACTACGTTCGGCGGATCACAAGTTTATATAGCGGGGGCGAGGCGGGACCCTCGCTGATGGGCAACTCGTCGTTGGCCAGTTCGATGGAACGGGTGTCGCGCGAACCCGTTCGCATGCAACGGGATGCACGGGGCGTACTTACCATGAGCAACACGGACTAGAACGAGTCATCGTTGTGGTAGCGATCACTTCGTTTGGAATAGGACCGATTCTCGCAGACGGCTGGCAGTTTCGCAGCAACTTCGATGACGATTCCGGGTTGTCACTCTGGGGTATCGCTAAAGAACTGTCATCTTGGACGAAGTATGCCCCTATGCATGGGCTGGGCCGACAGGCCAGTTTGCGCCAAGATGACGCGCAAGTTTGAGTAGCAGGATTTTGTGAAGACCCAGGCTTCTTCGACCCTAATTCGAGGCGGGCGTATTTTTCGCCTCAGCACGGCGCTTCTCCTCGCCTTGCTGCCCTTGGTTTCCGCCTCTGCCCGCGTTCGCCACGATGACGCATGGGCCCGCCAGCAGTTTTCCAAAGCTGAACGGATGCGCGAAGCCCTCAACGGCCGTCCTCTCGCCGAGCGCACTCGCCACGAATACCAGCGCGTCATCGACTCCTATCGCCGCGTTTACTTCGGTTCTCCCGCGTCTTCCAAAGCCGATCCGAGCGTCGTGGCTACTGCTGAGCTGATGGTCGAAATGGGGCGCCGCTTCGACGACAACAAGATTTTGCGCGGCGCCGTCGAACAATATCGCTTCCTCCGCAAGGAGTATCCCGGCAGCAAGTACCGCTTCGACGCCCTCTTTACCATTGCAGAGATATACAAAGACGATCTCAACGATCCTGAGGAAGCTCGCTCCACCTTCGAAGACTTTGCCCGGCGCTATCCTCGCAATCACTTGGCCGACGATGCTCGCGCGGCGGTAAAAGAAATCGACGACGCGGCGGACGAAATGGAACGAATGCCGCAAAAAGTAGCGCGCAAGCGGCGGCCTTCGAACTCCAAGCCAGCCTCCAACGCCCCCGCGATAAAGGAAAATGCAGGCGAAACCACCGATACAGATCAGATAACAGCACCCGTCACGGCCGCGAGCGATCGCCGCAGCGACCTGCCACGCGTCACCGGTGTTCGTCATTGGTCGACGCCTGATTACACTCGCGTCGCGATTGACGTCGAGCAGGAGGTCAAGTTCGGTTCGCAGCGCATCTCGCATCCTGATCGTATTTTCTTTGACCTCCGCGACACACGGTTGGCATCCACGCTCGTCGGCAAAACTTTCGATGTAGACGACGGTTTCCTGAAAAAGATCCGCGTTGCCGAATTTCAGCCCGGCCGCACACGGATCGTTCTTGAAGTCGACGATCTTGCCAGCTATGACGCTTTTCTGTTGCCCGACCCGTACCGCATCATCATCGATATCCACGGCAAACAGAAACGCGGTTCATACCTCGCGCAAGCCAATTCCGCCAGCGACGCGACCCGCTCCGACATCTCTTTAACGGCAGACGCGGAACCAGCGAGACCGTCATTGCCTCCAGCAGACAACGATTCTGCGGACGCCGAGCCGAACCGAACCCCCAACATTGCCGACACAACACCCGTAAAGACAGGGCAGAAGCCTGTCAAGAATCCAGTTCATTTCTCGAAGTCCGGCGTTGAGACCGACCTGCCCGCCGACTCCGCGATGACTGACGCGAAACCGCCCGACGCTGCAAATCCTGCAAACGGCGTTGGCGTAATCAAGACCACCGTCCCCGTCAAAGGTTCAAGCCGTAGAATCCCGAAGACGATTGTCGAGGCGGAAGATAAAGTTCCAACTAAAGTTGCCACACTCACTCCTGAAAAACTTCGTCCGGAGGCAAACTCGGAAGACATCCCCAGGATCCCGGACAGCGACGAGACCCAGCCGGCGAAATCAGATTCGCTTAGCTCAAAGTCCTCGTCGCGCCGCAAGAAAACACACGCGTCCGACACTTCGGATTTGCGTTTGGAAGCTCGTGAAGCGCGTCCCACCGCCGCCGGAGATCGTTCGTTGATCCGCGCGCTGGGCCTCAAGATCGGCAAAATCGTAATTGACCCTGGCCACGGCGGACACGATGTTGGCACCATTGGCCCCAATGGACTGCTCGAAAAAGATGTTGTGCTCGATGTGGCCAAACGCCTCGGTCGTTTGCTCGAGACCCGACTCGGCGCTGAAGTGGTTTATACGCGGCAGGACGATACCTTCATCCCGCTAGAAACCCGCACCGCGATTGCCAACCGCGAACGAGCTGATCTTTTCATTTCGATCCATGCGAATTCAAGCCATGACCCCGACGCGCGTGGCGTCGAAACCTACTACTTGAATTTCACCTCGTCCCCCGACGCATTGGACGTCGCGGCGCGTGAAAATGCGGTGTCGGAACAATCGATCCATCAACTTCAGGACCTCGTGAAGAAGATCGCCCTCAAGGAAAAAATCGAAGAATCCCGCGAGTTCGCGGGCGACGTGCAAGAATCGCTCTACGGCGGGCTCTCCCTGAACAATACCGGAATCCACAATCGCGGCGTCAAGAAGGCTCCGTTCATCGTGCTGATCGGAGCGAACATGCCGTCGATCCTCGCCGAGATTTCCTTTGTCTCTAATCCCACCGACGAACGGAAAATGGAGACCTCCGAGCACCGTCAGCGCATTGCCGAATCGCTTTATCGCGGAGTCTCAAAGTATTGCAGCGGCCTCAGCGGCATTAAAGTGGCCAGTAAAATCGACAAGCCCGAAGGGCAGTGACGCAGGTCCCCGGAACTTCTCGCAAACTCCGTTCGATACCTGCCATTTTTCGTGACGTTGGTAATCTCACCATCGTAATTTTTCTAGATCGGAACTTGTGCTCACGATATTCTCCAGCGATCTGGGATTACCCATTTCATTACTGGAAAGGCTGGTAATGCAGGGCAGAAAGACCATAACAACGTTGGCGCTGGGTCTTCTCATCGCGGTCTCCTCAGCTTTTTCGCAGTTGTCGAATGAACCCGCCAAGATTATTGCTCTTGAGCGCATGTGGAATCAGGCCCAGGTCATGCGCGATTCGACCGCTGTCGCGAGCATGATCGGCGATCGTTTCCTCGACACCGAATGGGATGGCGAGATCAGTGACCGCGGAAAATTTCTCGCGGACTTCGCCGACCCCAAGTTTCAACCCAGCATCATGAGTATCGATGACGTGAAGGTGGCTATGTATTCAACCACCGCGATCGTCACCGGGACCTATCACACCAAGGGCACCTACAACGCAAAGCCCTATGAGCACTTCGGCCGCTTTACCGATACGTGGGTCTATTCTGAAGGCAAGTGGCTTTGCGTCGCCAGCCACAGCAGCCTCATGAAAAAGTAGCGACCCTCTTTCTTATCTGCCCCTAGTCCGGGACTCCCTCTCTTCTCCCGACCGCGACTACTGTCCATCCAGCCCATCTTTTTCGCGAAAATTCACGCGGTCCGCGTGTACTTACGAGTGCCGTACTCACTCCGGACCAGCAGTAAGATCTTCACTCAGGAGGCCCTCCCCCATGAGCCACCCGATTGCCCGCCGAATTCTCCGTTACGGAATCACTGCGAGTCTTACAGGTTTGCTTCTCAGCTCGAACCCCTCGTTTGTCGGGCGACTTTCTGGCCCCATGACGGCCGGCGCTTCCGAGGCGACCGCACCCAGCCGCAGCTACGCTACGTCGAGTTTCCCCACAGGCACGACAGCACCGGTTCCCACAGAATCACAGTTGGCTCAGGCTTCCGCGAAGACCGTGCATATCACGATCGATGCCTTGACCAACCGACATTTGATTGGCCCTTACGTCTATGGCGGAGCCTATCCCCAGGATGCCGCCACCATAACCGATAGCGGCCTCAGTGTCGTGCGCTGGGGCGGCAACGCGACCTCTCGCTACAACTGGATCGCCGGTACCGAGAATTCCGCGGCAGATTGGTATTTTGGCGACTACGGATATACAGAGATCGGCGACAGTGACTCTTCTAAGTTCATTCAGGACGTCAAAGCCGCTGGCAGCAATCCGCTGATGACCATGGTGATGCTTGGATGGGTGGCAAAAAACGTTTCGGACGGAAGCGCCTATAGCTTCTCCGTTGCGAAATACGGCGCCCAGTGCGGAGTGAATCCCTATAACTCGGACGACGGCGATGGCGTCGAAACTAACTGCTCCTCTGATATCACCGGCAACGATCCCAACGACGCCAACTTCCCGCTACAAGATTCGCCGCAGCAGGGGGATCCCCCGAACACCCTGTACCGCAATCAATGGACGGCCGCACTCGCCACCGCATTTGGCAGCGCCCCGCACTTCTACGACATGGACAACGAAATCGACATCTGGGGCAGCACCCATCGCGACGTGCATCCTCAACCCTCCGGCTACAACGAGTTGCGCGACACCTTCCTCGCTGAGAGCCGCGCTCTAAAGGGGTGGGATCCCGCTGCCATTCGCTTTGGACCAGTTTCCTGCTGCTGGTGGTTCTACTGGAACGGCGCCAACAATAACGACAAAGCAGCCCACGCTGGAAACGACTTTTTACCTTGGTGGCTGAACGAAGTTTATTGGGAAGATCAGATTGCCGGAACGCGCTCGCTCGATGTCTTCGATATTCACGCCTATCCGGACACGCCCGACACGTCCTCCTACACGCTGGCCCAAAAACGCGCGCTCGCGCTGCGCATCTTTCGCGATTATTGGGATCCCACCTATGTCAGCGAATCGAGTGACATCAATCAGGTTTGGACAACCTTCATCCAGCCGAAAAAGACGATCCCCTTCCGCATCCCCCGCATGCGCGCGATCGTGAACAGCATCTATCCCGGAACGCCTTTGAGCGTTACCGAGTGGAACGCTGCGATTGCAGGCGAGTCCGATTATTCCACCGCGCTTTCCGATGCTGACGCCTACGGAATTCTTGGTCGCGAACGTGCCTATCTCGCATCGCGCTGGGTCGCTCCCGTTACCGGCAATCCCAACTATCTTGGACTCAAGCTCTACACCAACTACGACGGACAGCATCACGGCTTCGCGACTCGTTCAGTTTCCGATACGAACGACGGTAGCAAGAATCTCGTCAGCAGCTTTGCGGCGATCAATTCGACCGGAACCGCCGTGACCGTCATGGTCTTGAATAAATCCCCGAGAGCCACGCTGGCAGCGCAGTTTGCACTGAGCGGATTCACGCCGTCGCAGGTGACGAGCTACACCCTCGGCCCGAAGAATCCCACCACCATCGTCGCCTCATCCACTCAAGCATGGACATCGAGCATGAATTTCGCTCCCTACACGGCAACCTTGCTCGTGATCACTGGAACCACCGCGCAACCTCCCACTGCGGAATGGGACTTGAATCCTGACACCACCATGGTCGCAGCAGGCGGCACCGTCACCCTCGCCCCGAAGATCGTCTCCGGCTCCGGAACCGTAACCCTCGGAACTCCCCAGGCTGACACCGGAATCACTCTCTCGGTCACCCAAGGCACCGTCACCTCGGCGCAAAACGGAGCCATCACTGTCACCGCCGGAAAGAAAACCGGCTTCTACCACTACTCGGTTCCCGGCACCGACAATTCCGGCGTAACCCAACAACAGGAAGGATACATTCTGGTCGGCAACCCGTCGGCAGCACTCGCGCAAACCGGTAACAATCAGAGCGGAGCGCCTGGCACCACCCTGAATCTTTCCGTAACCCTGCAGCCGGGTAAATCGGGCGGCACCTCGGGAGTTGGTGCCGACGTTCTTTTCACCACCGATGTAGGAACTCTCTCCAGCCGAATTGTCACCACCGAC
This sequence comes from uncultured Acidobacteriaceae bacterium, assembly GCA_963846085.1. Classification (GTDB taxonomy): domain Bacteria; phylum Acidobacteriota; class Terriglobia; order Terriglobales; family Acidobacteriaceae; genus Acidiflorens. The sequence continues at coordinate 813,904 of CAWJUN010000004.1, forward strand.
GCTTCCGGCAACGCCGCCGTTGTGCTTACTTTGCCGCCCAACGCGGGAGCCGTCCACGTCACAGCGGAAGGCCCATTCGGTCTTGGCCACCCCATCGTGACCTTTACCGAAACCAGTCTGTAGCCGCCCGCCGAGCCGGGCAAGCGTTGTCTCGTGATTGTGCCGGATGGGTTGACGCGCGTACTCGCCCGTCCCCGCCTCAGACGCTCGCCTACACTGGAAACTTTCTGACCCTCCCAGTAGTCTAAGTAGGTAATGCGGGTGTGCCCTTTCCGAATGAAATATTTACGCCTTTTAGTCCTCCTGATATCTGTTTCCGTCTCCGTCTTCTCTGCGGACACCCCAATTCCGGCGAAAACTCCCACGCCCGAGGTTTCTTCAAAGTCGCTCTCCACCACCACTCTCCCAACCGACTTTGCCGGATGGCAACTGAAGGGCGATGTCACGAAGAACGATGACCCCGCATCTGCCGATCCCGCGAACGCTCAAGTCCTCAAGGAGTATGGTTTTCAGCGGACGGAAAAGGCTTCCTACACTCGCGACGATGGTCGCAACCTGACTATCAAAGCCGCCGTCTTTGACGACGCCAGCGGCGCCTACGGAGCCTTCACTTACTACAACTCCGAAGACATGCGCGAGGAAAGCATCGGCGCGCAGGGGGCATTCCAGAACAACCGCGTCCTTTTTTACCAGGGCAACGTTCTGGTCGACGCCAGCTTCGATCGCATGAGCGTCATGTCCGCCGCGCAATTGCGTGTGCTCGCCGGATCGCTTCCCCAAGCCGAAGGCAACAAGGGTAATCCGCCCTCTCTGCCCAACTATCTGCCGAAACGCGCTTCGGCACCGACGCTTGAGAAAAACACCACGAAATATATTCTTGGCCCCGTCGCGCTTGAGCAGATCGGTTCGCCACTGCCCGCATCCGAGATCGATTTCAAGTCCGGCGCGGAAGTCGTTATCAGTCACTACTCCGCCCACGCAGGCGACGCGACTTTGATGTTGGTTGAATATCCCACCCCGCAGATTGCCGCCGAACAGTTGCGCAAGATTGATTCAGCCCATCAAGTCGCAGAGCAGAAGCCGGGCGTTGCGTCGATTGTGGATGTCGGTCCGTTTTTTGACACTCGCACCGGCCCGATCCTGGTGATTGCGGCTGGACCACTCTCCAAGAGCGAAGCCCGCGCGTTGATGTCCTCCATCAGCTACGACGCCGACGTGACCTGGAACGAAAACACCTACGTCAGCAAGAAAGACAACCTCGCCAACTTCCTTTTTAATGCCATTATCCTTTGCGGAATTGTGGTTGGCCTTGCCTTGGTCGCCGGAGTCGCTTTTGGGGGCCTGCGAATCCTCGTTCGGAGGCTTTTTCCTCACTCCGTCTTCGACCGCACCGAAGCTGTGGATTTCATCTCTTTACACCTAGAGGACGAGGCTGTCCGCTCCCCTCGCGAACGGTAAGTACCTCAATCGAATGTCGTTAGCAACAGGAATAGGGCATTTTGGCCCATTTTGGAGTCGTTTGCCGACTTGTGGACACGCCGCCTAAGTTATTGAAAATAAGACTATTTAAGTCACAAATTTTGCTTGACACTATGGTTTTAAGACTCATAAGATTCCCGCAGAAAGTTCTTATGGATTAAACCTCCGTTGGAACTATTCTCCCTTGAAAGAAAAGGCCACCCTGTTGCCGGGTGGCCTTTTCGTTTGCGCACGAGTTCGTTGCTTCGTTCCAACAACTCTTTTTGAAACTGTTCAGTCTCCTGATCCGTATCACTTGTAGTACAGATCCGTGAGCGTGGAGGGTGTTCTAAATGTTTTGCGATCAATGCGGCGCGCAGTTGCATGCGGGACTGACGAGTTGTCTACGGTGTGGCAAGACTGTTCTTGGTCTCGTCGAACTTCGCCGCAGTCGAGTGCGCGACCACATCCGGCTCGTCGGCATCCTTTGGATGGCCTACTCTGCCCTGCACGTCGTTCTCGGCCTGGGCGCGATTGTCGTCGCGCAGACCATCTTCGGAGGCGCGATCCACCTGCAAGGTGGCCCTCCGCCAGAAGTCACAGTCTGGCTGCGCCCGCTCATCACTTTCTTCGGATGGCTGATCCTAGCCAAAGCCGCCGCCGGATTTCTCGCGGGTTGGGGATTGCTGCAGCGCGAGGACTGGGCTCGCACCGTAGCGCTGGTGATGGGCTTCGTGGCGCTCTTGAGCGTTCCAGTCGGAACCGCCCTGGGTGTTTACACTCTGTGGGTGCTTTTACCCTCTCGTTCTGATGAAGAATATCGCGCTATCTCCCAAGCCGCGTAGTCTTCCTAGGGAACTGCCGCGCGTAAACGGGCGTCTCGCCCGCCCAACCCGCAAGAAATCCATTCAGTCTGCGCTATGCTGAGGTCTTGCAACGATTGCGCGAATCGCAGCCGTCTCTTAGAATCGATGAGAAGGCCGACGTAGCTCAGTTGGTAGAGCAGCCGATTCGTAATCGGCAGGTCACCAGTTCAACTCTGGTCGTCGGCTCCAAATTCTTTTTTGAATTAACCCTTACCTACTTCACCGAAACGGCATCGATCCCCGCTGATGTTTGCGTTCCATAAAGAAAAACGCGGGCCTAAGTAACAGGCCCGCGCCAAGAACGGTAACCTCTGCCGTGCAGTTCCCTAAAGCGCGAAACTCAGCGTCAAGTTCACGCCCGGATACGAAGCGTTGCACAAGTAATACACGCCGTCGATCTCCACAACATAAACGTCCTGCGTGTACAGCCAGTTGCTCGGCCATGGATCGACGAATCCGAATGAGTAGCCGCCGTAGGCAAAACGATGGTTACGGTAATCGGCTTGGCTGACCCGGAACCTGTGGTCCTGTCCAAAGTGAGCCTTGAACTTATCGTCGGGAATCCGGCCATGAGCATTGCTGGCCCGTTGTTGCGGCTGCGCCTTCTTCGCTACCGGCCTCGCCCCCTTGTTCGCTTGGTTTGCGTTCCTCGTCGCGGGCTGGGTTTTCTTCTGCTGCTGCGCCGTAGGTTTTTCCGCTGGTTTCGCAGACTTTTCTGGTTGCGCCTTCTTCTCGTTCTCTTCAGGCTTGGCTTTCTGTTCTTCCTTCTGGTCGTGCTGCTCCTGTGCGAACGCAGGGGCAGCCGCTACCATGGTGAAACACAGAGCCGCGCTGGTTAAGAATCCAAGTGTTTTCATAATTGTTGCCTCCATTGCCACTTATGCGCCTACTCGCGCGTTCTCTCTAGCGCAAGCTTCCTGTGGTCGCGTTCACGGGCGTTCCAATCGCTTCACCCGACACTAGCAGTTCTACCCTGCGGTTCTGCTGGCGCCCCGAAGAGTTGTCGTTTGAGGCAACCGGCAGGGTATTGCCGAAGCCTTTGGCCGACACTGAGTTCGTCAGCACGCCTTCTTGCACCAGATAGTCGCGGACCGACCGAGCGCGGTTCTCCGATAGGGTTTGATTCATGCCGTCGCTCCCCACATTGTCTGTGTAGCCTCCGACCTCGATGTTGAGGCCCGGATACGCCAGCAGAATGCCGGCAACTTTCGCCAGTTTCTCTCTTGCACCCGACTTCAACGAGTATTGTCCCGTGTCAAACAGAACATCCGACATGCTGACAATCAGCCCGCGCGCACTGTCGCGGGTCTGCAGAATGGAATTCAACTGTTCGGACAGCTTCGTTCGCATTGCAGCTTTATCGGCTTCCGCCTGCTGCGCACTCGCCTGCGCCGCCTGGGCGGCTAACCGCGATTGGTCTGCATCTGCTTGCGCGGCTGAGATCGCACTGGCAGACGCTGCCTGGTTGCTTGCCATCTGCGATTGCGAGTTCGCTGCATCGGCGCGAGCCTTTGCTGCGTCCGATTCAGCCTGAAGTTTGGCGGCATGCGCGGTTTCCGCATCCGATTCAGCCTGGGCTCGTTCCGCCTGCGCTCTCCGCGTGTCTGCCTGCGCCTGTTCTTTCTGACGCATCGCATCGTCCGCTTGCCCTTGCGACTTTGCCTGTGCGTCGATTCCCGCCTGGCGCTCTTCGGCCAGACGCATCTCGCCCAGCTTCTTTACCGCAATTTCGCGCGCATCCTCTGAAGTTTGGACTGCGTTCCGTGACACCGCGATCAGTGGCTTCTCTTCGATATGTTTTCTCGTCGCATACTCATCGGCGTTGTTCATAAGGGCAACCGCGCGACGGTAACTGTCAGGAGCATATTGTTCGGCTCCTTCCGATTGGGCGATCCGCAGCGCATTGCGCGCTTCAAAGAACTCGAGCGGCAAGCGCGCGTTCAAAATCACCGGATCAAACTTATAGCCGGTGGGTATATAGCCGCCCCGCTCCATAAGTTCATACTTTGCGTGAACCGCTTCGGTCGTTCCTTTGGTATCGTCGCGAACCACGTTCTCGAGCACGACCACGTTGCTCGGCTGACGTACCGCGTAATACGGCTCCGCAGTGACGATCAGTGCAAACGCCTGCAGATCCGTAGTCACCAGCACTTTGCTGCGATGGTTGTCTCCAACCAGCACCTCGCCCAAATTAACGGCCCTTCCTTCCGGCGAAATCGCCCACAAAACATAGGTAAGATACTCGTTGCCGAAACTGGTCGGCTTGTCCAAGTCACCAAACTCGGCCTCGATTTCAATCGAACCCTTCTTGCTGTTCACCTTCGCTTCCCCATTGGCCGAGGGCATCAAAGACGTTCCAGCGAAGTCGAGCTTAGTCGATCCGCTGCGATGCCTGTAGTTGACCGCGTCTACACTGCGGCTGACTACGTTCACACGAAACGTTGTAGTGTGTGCCATCGGCTCGACGACAATGGTTGTTTGAGTAGTTGTTTGAGAAGTTGTTTGAGCAAACACGCTCGCGGTGAGGGTGATTCCGATTGCTAACAGGCACTTGGTTTTCAAAGTATCTCCTTGGCAAGAATCTGCCAGACCGTTGCTATAAGTGGCACGAACTGTGCGTTTGGATCGCCATCTTGGCAGGCTTCCGAGAATTCCCTCTAAGTTCCGACTCGAATCCGCGAAAGCGAATGGAACAAGCCGAAAACATTTAAGAGCCACAAAACGACCGCAATCAAGACCACGCCGTTCAAAATTGACTTGATGGTTCTTTGCATGGGTATAAATCGGTTTACCAGCCACAGAAGAACGCCCACCACAATGAGAACTTCCAGCAGTTGTATTAAGGGCATGATCTTGGACCTTCCTTAGTTGTTACGAACTGACGCCTCTCTTCCGCTTGCAGGGGCTAACTCAAAACTCGAGATGTCAGGCTCTTAGGATCGAATCGCGGCATGTCGCAGTTTCGCAGCCGGCACGCGAAGGCAGAAGGCCGATTGGCTGGATGTGGTTGTCAACTCGATCTAGGGTCGGAGCCGAACAACCTAATTTGGATGGAAGCTGCGAATCGGCGCCCGCAGTTCCGTCTACACACTCAGGGAGTCAAAGAGTGACACGATATGAGTTTTCGCGTCTGAGCAATACAGCTCACAATTCAAAATCAGCGTCGTGTCCGAATCCGCCGGCCGCTCTACCTTATGGATCGATCCGTCTCCGGGACACGTTCAAATTCCTGTCCACACATCAAGCACACCCGATAGCTCCTCTTCTTGATGGTGAATACTCCGCTCTTCTGACGGTGCCGGCATCCGAACAAGAAGTTCAGAACGTCAATAAGAGACTTCACAAATCTTCCACTCGTTGCCGGCGCTCGGAATTTCCGTTGGCATCGAGCCACGCCAGCAAGGCCCGAACGCTACCTCGAGCCAGAGCGATCGAGCAATCGGCGGCTCCGTAGTAAATTTTGAGGCTGTCGCCGTCGGCCTCCATCGTGTAGCCGCACGGAAAGACCACGTCATCCACGTCTCCGTGAATCTCGTATTCCGCTTCTGGCCCAAACATCCACGGATCTCCGCGCAGCAGGCATTTTTCTGGTTTCTCCAGATCGAAGAGAGCCAACCCAAGCCGATACAAACAACCCGACGGCGTGTGCCGTACTCCATGATAGAAAACGAGCCAGCCCCGCGAGGTCTCGATCGGCGGGGGCGACAAACCGATCTTGTTGGCGTCCCACCATGCCCCCCGGCGCGCCTCTAGCATCAGTCGATGCCGGCCCCAGTATCGCAAGTCAGGAGAGTACGAGATCCACATGTGCGCTCCCAGGTTCGTCATCGGTCGATGAATCAGCGCCCAATATCCATCAATCCTTCGCGGCAACAACGCCGAATCCTTGTCGTCAGGAGGCATGATCACCCCGTAGCGCTCGAAGCGTCGGAAGTCCTTCGTCAACGCTAGAGACACTCCAGGTCCTCCTCGCGAATACGACGTATAAGTAACGACGTATTGCTGCAACTCCGGAACAAAGGTAATGCGAGGATCTTCGATTCCCCAGATTTCTTCCGGATACTCTTTTGCATTCGGCATTAACGTTGGTTCGCGATCGATCTCCCATCCGTCAACCCCGTTTCGGGAGCGCGCAGCACACAGGTGCGACAAGCCGCGGCGGTCTTCTACGCGGCACAAGAGCAACGTCGTTCCGTCCGGCAGTAAGGTTGCTCCCGCATTGAAGACGCTGTTGATGGAGTACGGCCAATCCTGGCGCGTCAGGATCGGGTTGCCGGCGTGTCGCACGAGGAGCGGTGGGTATCGCGAACTTTCAACGTTCAAAATCGTTGTGTCGGGAGCACTCATGATGGGCCTTCCAGCCTTTCGGAACTTCGCAGTGCATTCATTTCCAGGAGCGCCATCAGAAACGATAGGGTCGATTCCGAGCCCTGATTCTGATTGGCGCGTTCGGGATGCAATCCGTCGCGGCAGCCGCCGGTAACGGAATCGTAAAGTGGAAGTTGCAGGTCGTTATCGCCGAGGAACCAGTTGAACGCCGACCACGCCTCGTTGCGCCAGCGATTCTCTCCCGTGATGCGGTAGGCTTCAAGGCAAGCAGACACCGCTCCCGCCGCTTCGATTGGCTGCTGATCGAATCGCGCTTTTTCCTGACCCTGCCGGTAGAAGCCCTGCGATCCGATCGGAACAAAGTGGTCCTCGGTCTCGCAGTGCTGCTCTTTCATCAACCAATCGAGCGCTTCGAGACCGTCAGCTATCATGGGATCGTCAGCGCTCGCCGATCCCACAACCAGCAATGCCTGCGGCAGTCTGGCGTTGCCATAGGCGACGACGTTCTCGAACCATTTCCAATCGGGCCTGCGGACGGACTCATACATTTCGAGCAGGCGCCGGCTGAGCACAGACCTTGATCGCTGTGCGTCCCGATCCCCCGGGAATGCTTTGAGATATTCCTGAATTCCGAGCAGCGTGTAGGCAGCCGCTCGCGGACTATGAAACTCCAACGCCGCAGGCAGAGAAGACTCGAACAAGCGTCCGGCGGCGCTCCTCAAACCCTGATCCGTCGAGCGGCCCAGGACCGTTCCCAAACTCCACAGCGTGCGCCCGTGGCAATCTTCCGAACCCACCGGCTCGTTCCAGCGGTGGTCATAGCTCAGAAAGTTTCTAAACCTGCCATTCCCTGGATTGAATGCGTGTTCGAGAAACGACAAGTAGCGTGCCGAGAAATCTGGCGCAAGAAAATCCGATGCTCCGCGCCTGCCCGAAAATTGCTCCAGCATGATCGCGAAGATCAGTGCACGCGCATTATCGTCGGTGGTGTGCCCTTCGGCCCGATTGGCAATCGTAAAAATCGCGTGCTGCAGAATACCCGTGTCATCGGTTAGAGCGTTCAAGTGACCCAGCTTCAATTCCGGCAATTCGTCGAGTACTTTCGGAATGGCGCGCGCCGCGAACTGAACGCGCGGACTTTCCATGCGGTCGCTGCGCACTCGCGAGAAACTTTCCATGTAGCCTTGGGCAACTCGCTTCCAAACCATGTCCCGCGCAAACAGGTAAGCGCGTTTCCGCATCGCATGTCGAATTGCCGGCGTATCTAGAAGCTCGATCGTCTTTTGTGCGATCGCGTCCGGATTCTGAAATGGCACCAGCGCACCCCGGCGATCGTCTAATAACTCAATCGCATGCCAATACGGAGTCGAGATGATCGCCTTGCCCGCCCCCAGCGCATACGCCAGTGTTCCGGAAACTACCTGCGCCTCGAATCGATAAGGAGTGATGTAAATGTCCGCCGCACCAATGAACTCCGCCATTTCTTCCGGACTGACGAAGCGGTCGTAAAAGATTACGTTCCCTTCCACTCCTACTTCTTTTGCCAGTGCTTGCAGGCTCGCGCGATACCGGTCTCCGTCGCGGCGCAACACGTGGGGATGAGTTGCGCCCGCCACAATGTAAGCGACATTCTTGTGCTTCGTTAAAATCTGCGGTAGCGCCTTGATGACGTTTTCGATCCCCTTATTCGGGGACAGCAAGCCGAACGTCAGCAGTACCGCTTTCCCCTCGACTCCAAAACGATCTTTGTAGAAATTCGGATCCAGAAAGGGCAGGTCCGGAACTCCGTGCGGTACCATGTCGATCTTGCTGCCCGGTACCTTAAAAATTTCCTGCAAGAACTGCGACGACAACTCGCTCATGACAATAAGTCGATCGGAAAGCTCTGCGATGTCTTTCATGACCATGAGTTGATCTGGATTCGGCTCTCGCAGAACGGTATGCAGCGTGGTCACCAACGGCATCTTCAACCCGCGCAGCAGCTCCAGAATGTGGCTTCCTGCCGGACCGCCGAAGATTCCATACTCGTGCTGCAGACACACCATGTCGATGTTGTTGAAATTCAGGAATTCGGCCGCGTCGCTATAGGAATTCAGATCGTCCTGCGCAAGCGACCATCGCACCCGAGCCGGATACTCATATCCCTGTTCGGTGTCATTCACCGGCAAAGCCAATAACTTCGCGGCTCCGTATTCGGCCGCTATGGCCGCGCACAGATCCGTGGTGAACGTCGCGATTCCGCATTGCCGTGGAAGATAATTGCCAATCACCGCGATTCGACTGGGTAACGACACTTTAGCGAGGGTTCTCGCGCGAGGCTTTGGCCCAATCTCCGGCACCACGAGGCGCGGAGAGACTACCTCCAGGCTTCCTTTCGAGGACAACGCGATCGGCGGCGACACGACTCCCTCACTTTCCTGCGAGCAATCGTTGAAATCCTGGGGTTGGCAGAGATGCCCAGCAGATTCGAGCCTGCCGTTCTTGTCAGAATGGGGTTGCTTCTAGTTATTATTCATCGAAAAGGCTCGCGGACACTGATCAAAATTGACCAGTATTCGCCCGATACTGATATCAAGCCTCACGTGAGATCGGACGGCCTACCTCCGCAACCATTTCGCACGCCCCGGAGCGCGTTCGTTTCTACCCTTATTTCCCTCGTCGCAACAGTCGCCGAGCCTCGGGTCCATGAAGGTAGCAGCTGGATTGCAGATGACGCGAATGCGCCGAAACGACGGTGTACGGAAAACCTATGAACTTCTTGCGAACGATCCCAGTGACTTCCAAACTATTGAAGTCTTCGGACTTGAGTTTGACCAAGATGCGACTTAATGCGCCCCTGAGCTTTTTCGCCTCGATCGTTCCCACGAAAATCGCCCTCGCTTCCGACGCGATGAAAAATAAATTCCATCCGGCAGCGCGAACCTTGCGATCCAAAGCGGTCCCGTCCAATAGCTTGACTCGGCTCCACGAGCCCGAATAAGCCTCCGTCTCCAAGTCAAAAAGCGGTGGCCATCCCGATACCAGAATCGTTCCCACTCGAACAGCCTGTGCCATAGCACTCCTTGCGGGCGTCGAATGATCGGGGCCAGAATTCGCGGCAGTTACCGTAAACCCCAGGGTTGGCCATCATTCGTTCTTCAACCCCACAAGCTTGCTTGATTCTTTCGAAGAATACTGTGCAGTATGGCTCACTCCGAGTTCTTGCTCTCGGCCCTAAGAATAGCCGCACCCAAAACCGAGTTAAGCGCCCGTGTTTACCTTCTTCCCATCGGGTAAACCCTGTATGGCCCTTGTTTCCCAAGGTTGAAATGATGATTCACTTCGTCGGAACTCGTTTCTCTAACCTAACCGACCAAAACTAACGTGGATACTGGCCCTCATTGCGTCCTGTGCGTGGATGACGATCCTGACACTCTAAAACTCCGCAGGTTTTTACTTGAGACCGCCGGTTACCAAGTACGGACCGCCGCTTCGGGCACGGAGGCGCTCGCCATGATGGCCACGGACGATGCCGTGAATCTCGTGCTCTTGGACTATCGAATGCCCGGCATGAATGGCGATGAACTCGCCCGCAAATTGCGGCAACAATATCCCTCGGTGCGCCTCATCGCCGTGTCCGCAGTCGGCCAACTCCCCTCCGCGTTCTTGGAGGCCGTCGATGGCCGTGTTCAAAAGGGCCACGATCCCGAGACTCTTCTATCTGCGGTGGCCGAAATCCTGGCTCGGCCGCGTCGCCCCTCCGTGGAGGAACCAACTTCTCGGCGAACCGTTCTCTGCGTGGAAGACAACCCAATGGAGCTTCAACTCAGGAAGCTTCTATTTGAATCAGCCGGCTTTATCGTCGTACAAGCGCGGTCGGCCAGCGCAGCCCTCGAACTCTTTATGTCCCAGCACGTCGATGCCGTTGTGCTGGACTATTGGCTCTCCGACAGAAACGGTACTTTGGTCGCCGAAGAAATGAAGCGCTTGCAGCCGCGAATACCGATCGTCATGCTCTCCGGTTATTCCTCTTTGCCCGGAGAGGGTGTTGTCGTCGATGGATGGCTTCGAAAAGGTGAGGCCGAGCCTGAAGAGATTGTGAACTGCGTCAACCGCATGATCAGTTTTCGCACCGATACCACAAAGCCTTTTCCTAAATGAAGACTCTTGGAGCAACAATCTCGTCTGTTCTTCTCCGATACGTGTGCTCCGTTCTTACTCTCGCCACTTTCTTGACACCTCTATGGGCGTCCTCCACCGAAACCACTACCGCAACCGAAAATCCCGTCAAAGAATTAACTCTCGAGCAACTCGGAAACGTCGAAGTAACCAGCGTCTCTAAATCCCCCTCAGAGGTCTGGAAAACCTCTGCGGCCATCTTCGTGATCACACAGGAAGACATTCAGCGCTCCGGCGTCACCAACATTGCCGACGCTTTGCGATTGGCTCCCGGAGTCGAGGTCGCCCGCATCGATAGCAGTAAGTGGTCGGTAGGAATTCGCGGCTTCGGCAGTGGAAATTCGCGAGACGTGTTGGTGCTCATCGACGGCCGGAGCGTCTACACCACTTTGGTGGCCGGCACCTATTGGGATGTCCAAAACGTGCTCCTCGAAGATGTCGACCGCATCGAGGTCATTCGCGGACCGGGCGGGACGATTTGGGGTCCAAACGCCCTCAATGGCGTAATCAACATCATCACAAAATCTAGCAAAGATACAAAGGGCGCTTTCGTCAGCGCTGGCGGCGGAGATCTGGAGCAGGGTTTCTTCAATACGCGATTTGGCGGCGGCAACGGTAAAGGCCTTAACTACCGCGTCTACGCCCTCGGATTCGATCGCGGCCCCGAATACCACCCCGACGGTCAAAACTTTGATCGCTGGCGCTCCGCCCAAGCCGGCTTTCGCACAGACTGGGCAGAAAGCGCCAACAACTCTTTCACTTTCCAAGGCGACCTATATGACGAGGGGGCCGGAGATAGCGCCAGCGCGACCAGCTATACCCCGCCTTACGCTCAAACTCTTTATGGTACCTCGCGGCTTTCTGGTGGCAATTTTTTGGGTCGTTGGCAGAGAGTTTTCTCTGAAGGAAACGACCTGCAGTTTCAGGCTTACTACGACCGCACCAACCGCCATGATCCAAACTTCACCGACCTTCGCGATACATTTGACTTCGATTTCCTCGATCGCCTGCGCCTGCCTTGGCGGCAACAGATTTCGTGGGGCTTCGGAGCCCGCGCCAGTCGCGGTAGAAATCCAGTTGTAGTTTCAGGACTCACCTTCACTCCTGAGACACGAACCGACCGCTTACTTACCGCCTTCTTGCAGGATGACGTCGGCCTGATTGAGAACAAGCTCGTTCTGTCGCTTGGCACCAAGTTTCTCCGCACGAACTTTACTCCGCTGCAATTGGAGCCCAGCGTCCGCTTGCTCTGGACGCCGACCGACAAACAAAGTGTGTGGGCCGCGTTCACCCACGCTTTGCGCACACCTTCCGACGCTGAAGAAAATTTCAACCTGTTGGGCTACATCGGCACGAATCAGGGCTTGCCCTACTTCGCCCGCTTCAATCCGAATCCCAACTTCCGATCGGAAGAGCTCAATGGATACGAACTGGGCTATCGCCAGCTGCTCACGAAAAAAACCTATTTCGATCTGTCGCTCTTCTACAACCACTACAGCGACTTGCTGAGCGAAGACATCATCGGCACGACTTTTCTTGAAAATAATCCGCCACCACCTCATTACTTGCTTCCTGCTGACTTCGGCAACGGACTTCTCGGTACGACGCGCGGAGTAGAAATCGCTCCCGAGTGGAAACCGACAAGCTCCTGGCGCTTGAGCGCTTCCTATTCGTTCCTGCAAATGCAGCTGCGACGTTCGCCGAACTCCTTAGACGTGGGTACCGGACCCGTCATCGAGGGCTCCAGTCCTCGCCATCAGGTCTCCGCGCAATCCGATTTCGATTTCGCCAAACGCTTCAGCTTCGACCTCACCTATCGCTACATTAGCGCCCTAACCAAAGAGGCCGTAGAAGCCTACTCCAGCGCCGACGCCCGTTTCTCCTGGCAACTGGCCGATCATTTTCAGCTCACCGTAGTCGGACAGAATCTCTTGCAGCCGCACCACGACGAGGCTGCCGGCGATCCAGGTCCTCTGGTTGGGATTAAAAGGAGCGTCTACGGGCAGATTACGTGGAAACAATGAACACCACGCGTTCATCGTGTTCGGACGCGGGATTTCTGTCTCCGTCTCGATTTGGCTCTTTGCGTGTACACCCGCTTTCTCGATTGTTGGCGACGTTAATCGCGATTGCCCTGTCGCTCTCGCACTTCGCACTTTCCCAGCAAGCGCGTCCCACTGAGCAGCAAGTCAAGGCCGCCTATCTCTTCAACTTCGGGAAGTTCGTCCGCTGGCCAGTGGATCGCGCCACAAGCTCCGACATAATGGAAATGTGCGTGCTCGGGAAAGACCCGTTTGGCCCTGTTCTCGACTCCACCGTGGCAGGCGAAACCATTGCGGGCCGGGCGATCGAAGTACGACGAACCCTCCGAGCGCAAGACCTGGCCTCCTGCGCGATCGTGTTCGTTAGCTTGTCAGAAGAAAATCAGCTAGGACCAATTCTTAAGATCGCTCAGCAGAACGGCGTCCTCACGGTGAGCGACATACCGCATTTCGCCGAGCATGGCGGCGTTATCGGGTTCGTGACCTTGCAAGGCCGCATTCGCTTCGAAGTGAATCGTGATGCCGCCGAGCGGTCGCGGCTCACTCTGAGCTCAGAACTCTTGAAAGTCGCAAGCCAGATAATTGCTAAATCAACGCCACCCCAGGGGTCGGAGCCATGAACACGCCGACCCCGCACTCGATTTCCACCAAGCTCACGCTGATGAACTTGCTCGTGAGCATTACCGCGTTGCTTCTCGCCTGTGCGGCATTTTTCGCCTACGATCAGATCACCTTTCGCAACAGTCTCGTGCGAACACTTTCAGCGCAAGCAGAGATCATTGGTTCAAACAGTGTTTCCGCCTTGCTTTTCAACGATGCGCAATCAGCAACCGACACTCTCGCCGCTCTTAGTAACTCTCCCCATATCGAGTCCGCGGGCCTTTTGACCGCGGACCGCCGCCTCTTTGCCACTTATGTCAGACAAGGTGGCGTTGATATGCAAAGCATCCCAACAATTGAGAATGGGCGCGTCGAAGAATACTGGTTGAGAAGAACGCACGTCGTCCTGCTGCGAAGTATCCTCTTCCAGGGAAAGAACGTCGGCTTTGTCTATATTCGCGCCGATCTGCGGGAACTCGACGACCGCCTATGGCGGTATGCGCTCATCGCTTTTGTCGTGCTTCTCGTTTCCTTGATCTTTTCTTTGATCGCGTCCTCTCGTTTCCGGCGGTCCCTGGCTGAACCGATCGTCGCGCTGGCCGAAATTGCGCGTCAGGTCTCGCGCGACCGCGACTATAGCGTTCGCCTCAATCCCGGAGACCAGCGGGACGAACTCACGACATTGATCAATTCCTTCAACGAAATGTTGCGTGAAATTCAACTGCGCGATAGCGCCCTTCAGAAGGCACACGCTGAGCTAGAGCTTCGCGTCGCCGAGCGCACCCGCGAGCTTGTCTCTGCCAATCACGAGCTTGAAACCTTCTCTTATTCCGTCTCTCATGACTTGCGCGGCCCACTTGACGCGGTGAACGGCTTCAGCTACATCCTGCAGAAGAATTATTCCGATTTGCTTGATGCGACCGGTAAAGAGTCGCTACAGAGTATCCGCGGCGCCGCCAAGCGCATGTCTGAGCTGATTGAAGACCTGTTGAATCTGTCTCGCGTCACTACCAGCGCCATGCATCGCGAAGAAATCGACTTGAGCGTATTCGCGCGCTCGATCCTCGAAGAGCTTCGCCACGAAGCTCCTCAACGCAAGGTGGACTTCGTCGCCCCTGCCAGCACGAAAGTCTTTGCCGATGCTCGTCTTCTCCGCATTGTGATGGACAACCTCTTGCGAAACGCTTGGAAATATACCTCCCACCACGATCATGCTCGAATCGAATTTGGAGAATTAGCCAGCAGAGACAAGGACCAAGAAAAAAACGAAGACCAGATCGTCTATTTCGTGAAGGATGATGGCGCAGGTTTCGATCTGCGCGCGGCCGATCGTCTCTTCCACCCCTTTCAGCGGCTTCATTCGGTCGCGGAATTTCCCGGCGATGGCATCGGACTGGCTACCGTGCAACGCATCGTCCAACGTCACGGAGGCGAAGTCTGGGCGGACGGCGCGGTCGAAAAAGGCGCGACTTTTTATTTCACTCTCAGGCCGCCAGCCTAGGATTCGAAGTTACACACCATCGCCGCCAGGCTTGGAACACAAAAAGGAGCAAGCACTTTCGGAACTCCTCCCCGAAAACGCCCGCTCGCTCCAGTTATCAAAACTATTAACTTATTGAGCCGTGAACGTGACTGAACTCGAACTCGTCTCGTCAAAGCTGTCGATCACCAC
The DNA here is from genome assembly GCA_963846085.1 of uncultured Acidobacteriaceae bacterium. Taxonomy (GTDB): domain Bacteria; phylum Acidobacteriota; class Terriglobia; order Terriglobales; family Acidobacteriaceae; genus Acidiflorens. The sequence continues at coordinate 829,029 of CAWJUN010000004.1, forward strand.
AAACGATGCGGTATGCTTCCCCGCGCTCAACGAAACTGTCGCCTTCAATTGATCCTCCAAATCTTGCGCCACTTTCGTGCCGTCAATCCACAGTTCCATTCGCTTGGCGATCCCGTTGAAGGCGTTGCCAGCCGCTTTAAAGGTAAATTTGCTCGCTACTGTTTCCCCACTCTTGGGAGCGCAAATATTTACGCTGAGTTTATTCGCTGGCGGCGGAGCGCAGTTCTTCGTTGCGCTCGTATTGAGCAATACCTCCGCGCCACCGGTGCTGTCCGCAAGACTTAGCCACGCAGCCCCGATATCGTGACGCGAGTCAAGATTCAAATCCCGAACAAACGGAAACGACATAACGCTGGCATGGTTGTCATAGGGAATGCTCACCGGAGACTGGAATGTCCCGTTTCCGTTACCCAGCATATATTCAGGATCGGCACTCCCAATGTAGCTGCCCCCCGTGAGCGCAATATCGGTTTTGAAATCCCCATTCAAATCCCCGCCCGCAATATAGTAAGGTCCCGACGCAACTCCACCGGCGACCAGGTTTGGATTCTCAACAAACAACCCGCCGTCCTCATAGCGCAGCGTATAAAGGTAAATGTACTCCCCGTTGTCCTCGCTGATTCCGGATCCCGCTAAAGCGGCTACTGTCTGTATTCGATTGTTATAGAAGTCCCCTACCGCCAGGGAGGTCACGCCACTCAGCGGCGATTCGATTGGATACTGCATCGTGCCATCGCCATTTCCCAGAAGCAGCCCAGCATAATCGGTATCACCAAACACCAGATCTTGCTTGCCATCCGCGTTGAAGTCTCCAGCCACGAGCGACGCGCCACCGCCGTTGGATGTCGCGTACGATTGCGTGAAAGTACCGTCACCGTTGCCTAAGTAAATCCAGGTGTTTCCACTGTCAGAAACCGCGATGTCAGGCTTGTGATCACCGTTGAAGTCAGCGAGCGCAATGGTCTCCGCATTGCTCGTAACCCCGTCCATAGTCACAGTGATATTGGTACCCTGCCGAAACGTTCCGTCGCCATTCCCCAGTAGGATTGTCACCGGCCCAATCTCTCCGCAACAGGCCTGACCGTAGGCACTCGCCAAGTCGAGTTTGCCATCGCCATTAAAATCGGCAGCAAAAAGTGGTCCCCCTCCCTCAGACAAGGCTTGGGTCACCGGCGCAGCATATTTCCCCGCCCCCAGCCCCCTATAGAAAGTCACGCTAGAGCCATTAGTCGTTAACAGGTCGAGAATGCCATCGTTATTGAAGTCTCCCGACACAATCGCGCCGGCACCCGAGCTAGTTTGGATCTGATCTTCAGTGAAAGTGATAGTTTTAACCGCAGCCGATAACATCGCCGGGGAGAGGACCCCAACCATCGTGGCTCCCGCTGTTAGCAATGTGAAGTGTTTAAACAACAATGACGCGCGAGTGCGCGCCCCATTTGAGAAGTGACGAGCTACAGACATACAAAACATCCTCCGGTGCGCAATAGATGCGTGCCGGATTTCGCTGGGTTGCGGTGAGACCTTCAAATTACAGCATGAACCCGAGGGGAAAGATCGGGGAAAGTCCCCTTCAGCATGCGTTTAACTCTAACCATTCCGAAAAGATTGACCAGCGCGGCTTTCGACGCGTTGAGCGTTCTGTGGCAAGGCGGCCACTGAACCCCCTGGCTGATGGCCGCCTCGTCAGTTTGCAAGTTACTGCGCCGTGAAGTTCACCGAACTCGAAGCGTAATTGTCAAAGCTGTCCACCACCACAAAAGACGCAGTATGCGGTCCAGCGCTCAGAGATACGGTAGCTTTCAACTGGTCCTCCAGATCCTGGGCGACCTTCTTGCCGTCGATCCAAAGTTCCATCCGTTTAGCAATTCCGTTGAATGCGTTGCCCGCGCCCTTAAATGTAAATTTGCTAGCCGCTGTCGCGCCATTTTTTGGCGAGCAAATGTTCACGCTCAGTTTATTTGCCGGAGGGGGATCGCAATTCAACGTTGCATTAGTGTTGATCAGCACCTCGGGACCACCGCCGGGAAACAGGAAATTGTTCCACGCTGCGGCGACATCGTGCCGCGAATCCAGATTGAGATCTCGAATCAACGGAAACGCCGTATTTGTTCCTATATCATTTCCAACATTTTGGAGCGCCCCGAACTTCCCCTTGCCGTTGCCCAGCATGTAACTCGAAAGGCCGCCCGTCATCGCGAACCCTCCCGAAAGGAAGATGTCGGTCTTGAAATCGCCGTTCAGATCTCCGCCCGCGAGGTACGAATACAGAATGGCGTTTCCGTCACCGATCATATTCTGATTTTCGACATAGAGTTCCCCGTTTGCATAGCGCAGTGAATACACGTAGGTGTCGTACGACTCGGCTCCCAAATTGACCGTGACTTCAGCTGCCAGGGTTTGAATCCGAGTGCCATAGAAATCGCCGACCGCTAGCGACTCGACATCGCTAAGCGGGGCGATGATCAGATCCGAAATTGTGCCATCCCCGTTACCCAAAAACAGGCCCACCCCATCACCGGAGGCAAACGCCAGGTCCTGTTTGCCGTCCGCGTTGAAATCGCCAGCTACCAGCGTGTTGCCGCCATAGTATTCCGTCTGCGACAAAGTGAACGTGCCATCTCCCTTCCCTACAAAGATCCATGTCATATAGGCGGCCGCGTCTGAAACCGCGATGTCCGGCTTATGATCGCCGTTAAAATCAGCCAATGCGATGGTTGACGCATTTCCAGAGACCGTTAAATTCGTCCCTTGTTTAAATGTACCGTCGCCGTTCCCCATCAGAATCGTTACCACTCCGGCGGTTCCGCCCGGAACCCCGGCAATCGCCAAGTCAAGCTTTCCGTCCTCGTTAAAATCGGCGGCTAAGACCTGTCCCAGATTTTGCGCGAGTGGCTGGTTTACGGACGCTGCGTATTGACCTCCGCCCAGGCCCTTGTAGAACGACAAACTTGAAAAGTTAACCGTCACGAGATCTAGGATCCCATCATTGTTGAAATCCCCGGAAATGATCGAACTTGTGCCCGTGTCCCCAGAATCAATTAAAGTTTCGTTAAAGTTGACTTGCGCTTGTGCGGGAATGGTTAATAAAGTTGCCGCGCCAAAAACCGTTGCCAGCAGAAAACCGAAACGCATCAGCCGAGCGGGCACACTCGCCCTCGTTCTTCCGACGAAGTGACAATCAGCGAACATACAAACACCTCCAAAGTGTTCCGAGGTAGATGCGAACCGTATTTTTTCGGTTGTGGATTCGTTTTGAATTACAGAATCAACCCGAGGGAAAACATCAGGGAATGCCCGTCCCTGTCGAACTCTTGGGGGTTCGCCCAAGACGACCAACCGTCCGGTCCTATTGCTTCGGCGGCAACTGTTACAATTTTCGGTTCGCTATCCTGCAACTAGGTGCGACTTAGCACGCGTCTCCGTAGAGAGGTCTCGTATGCCCGAAACGCTGCAACTCCCAAACCCCGCGCCGCTCACCACTCTCACCGAAGACGAGATTCTTTTTCGCGACAGCGTCCGCCAGTTCGCCGACGATAAGATCAGACCCCTCGCCAAAGAGATGGACGAAAAGGCCGTGTTCGATCACGCCTTGCTCGAACAATTTTTCCAGCTCGGCCTGATGGGCATCGAGATTCCCGAGCAGTACGGCGGAGCGGGCGGCAAGTTTTTCGAATCCATCTTGGCCGTCGAAGAATTCTCGCGAGCCGATGCCTCCGCCGGTGTCATCGTCGACGTACAAAACACCTTGGTCGCAAACGCACTTCTGCGCTGGGCAACCGAAGGCCAAAAGAAACGCTACCTCACAAAAATGGCAGCCGACACCGTCGGAGCCTACGCCCTCAGCGAAGCTGGATCCGGCTCCGATGCCTTTGCCCTCCAGACCAAAGCGGAACTCAAAGGTTCCGACTTCGTTCTTAACGGGCGGAAACTATGGATCACCAATGGCAAAGAAGCCGGACTCTTCATCCTGTTCGCTACCGTCGACTCCTCCAAGGGTTACAAAGGAATCACCGCATTTCTGATTGAGAAAGATTTCCCTGGCTTCACCGTCGGCAAGAAAGAAGACAAACTCGGCATTCGCGCCTCCTCCACCTGCGAACTCATTCTCGAAGACTGTCGCGTTCCCAAAGAAAATGTCCTGGGAGAAGTCGGTAAAGGCTACAAAATCGCCATCGAAACCCTCAACGAAGGCCGCATTGGAATCGGCGCGCAAATGCTTGGCGTCGCGCGCGGCGCATGGGAATACGCGTCGAAATACGCGCAGGAACGAACTCAGTTCGGCAAACCTATTTCAGAATTTCAGGGGATCCAGTTTCAGATTGCTCAGATGGCAACCGAGATCGAAGCCGCCCGCCTCATGGTCTACAACGCTGCCCGCATGAAAGACGCCGGCATGAATTTCGTAAAAGAGGCAGCCATGACGAAGCTCTTCACCTCGCAAGTTGCTGAACGCGTGACCTCGCTAGCCATCGAGGTTTATGGCGGATACGGTTTCACCAAAGATTATCCGGTAGAAAAATACTGGCGTGACGCCAAGATCGGGAAAATCTACGAAGGCACTTCCAACATGCAACTGGCAACCATCGCCAAACTGGTGATGGGAAAATAAGGCCGGAAGTTAGAGGTTAGAGGTCAGATTGCACGGCTCACATGCAGTCTTTGGTTTTACTTCTGCAATCGAACCTCTGACCTCTGCAATTTCTCGCTGATAATAGATTATGTTTTCAGCCCTTCCATATCCCGATATTGGCTCCGAAAATACAACAACGGCTCCCCATCCCGCACCACCACCTCTTCCACTTCCGCGATAAATATTGTGTGATCGCCCGCCGGTTGCGCCGAATGCAAGCGACACTCCAGGTAAGCCAGCCCACCATGCAGCACAGGCGTTCCATGCGCCGTACGATCAAATCGCGCCCCGGCCTCATCCGGATGCTGCGGCGTCTCCGTCGCCCGAGCGTAGTATTCCGAAATCGCCCGCTGATCGTTGCGCAACACGTTCACTCCAAATCGCTTGCGCGCATGCAGATGTGCGTGCGTCCGCGCTCGATGATCCACACAAACCAGTACCAGCACCGGATCGAGCGAAACAGAAGTAAAAGCATTCGCCGTCATGCCATGGACTTCGCCATCCTGGTCGACGGTAATCACCGTCACTCCCGTCGCGAAGCACCCCATCGCCCTGCGAAAATCATTGCCACTTAGGCTCATGCCCATCCCCGCCGCTCTTGATGTCGTGAATTCGTCCATTCCATTGTCCGCGTGACGCAGGATTTCCCCGCGTCCGCTATCATCTTTGCCTGTACGATTGTTAACGACATTTGCGGTCGATTCGGATCCAACGAACATCGAAGTAAGCACGTATGGCCTAAACAGTGTGATCTAAGAAAGCATGGCGACCTTTTCCCGAGATGCGCTGTCCGCGACCGAACCAACGCTGTCGGACCTCACCACAGCCCCGATTTCGAGCGGAGCCGCTTGCCGACTATTGCGAGCGGACGACGCCATGCTACCGTCCCTGCTCGCCGCCGCGCAACTCGCCCGCGACCGGTTCAAACCTGGAGTGATCACCTACTCTCGCAAAGTTTTTCTTCCCCTTACCAATCTCTGCCGCGATTATTGCGGCTACTGCACCTTCCGCCGCGATGCCGGACAACCCGGCGCGCACACCATGACGCCCGATGAAGTCATGCAAGTCGTCCACCAGGGTGAGCGCATGGGATGCACCGAGGCTCTTTTCAGCCTCGGCGATAAACCCGAACTTCTTTTTCCGCAGATGCGCGATACCCTGCGCCACCTCGGATTCAAATCCACACTCCACTATCTGGAAGCGATGTGCGAAAAAGTCCTCCGCGAATCGACTCTGCTTCCGCATCCCAACCCCGGCCTGATGAGCGCCGAATGGCTCAATCGCCTTTCCCGTGTGGCTCCTAGCATGGGACTCATGCTCGAAACGACGAGCACGCGACTGCTCGCGAAAGGCGCCGCCCACGACAACGCTCCCGACAAAGATCCCGCGAAGCGCCTGCGCGTGATCGAAGACGCAGGCCGTCAGAAGATTCCTTTTACCACCGGAATTCTGATCGGCATCGGCGAAACTCTGGAAGAACGAATTGAAACTCTGATTGCCATTCGCAATCTGCACGAAAAATATGGACATATCCAGGAAGTGATCGTGCAGAATTTTCGCGCCAAGACCTGCAACTCCGATGGCCGACTCGCCCGAACCCGACCGCGCCGACATGCTTCGCACCCTAGCCGTCGCTCGCCTGCTCATGCCGAAAATGAATATTCAAGCGCCGCCGAATCTCTCTGACCCGCACTACTCCGATCTTCTCGACGGCGGAATCAACGACTGGGGCGGCATTTCACCTTTGACTCCAGATTTTATTAATCCGGAAAAACCCTGGCCGCATCTTCAGCAATTACAACAGCGCACCAACGCGAAAGGATTTGCCTTGCGTCAGCGCCTCCCCGTTTACCCCGAATTCCTTGAAACGCTCGCACAGTCGGCCGCGGCTCATAGCCCACTTGCTCGCGCGAGCGCCTAGCCACTGCTTCTGACGCCGCAGGTTATGCGCGGAGGGCCGCATGATCACCGTCCTAACCGGCGGCACCGGTGGCGCCAAATTCGTCGACGGACTCCGCCACATCGTCCGCCCCGAAGACCTGACCATCATCGTCAATACCGGCGACGATCTGCTCTGGTGGGGTCTCTACGTCTCTCCCGACGTCGACTCCATCATGTACATGCTGGCCGGCAAACTCAGCCAGGAGCGCGGCTGGGGCGTTAAGGGCGATACTTTTTTCTGCCTCAATGCCATGGGCCAGATGGGTCAGCCCATCTGGTTTCATGCCGGCGACCGCGATCTTGCGACTCACATCTTCCGCTCCAAGTTACTCGCCGACGGCAAGACTCTCAGCGACGCCACCGCCGAAATCGCCGGAAACTTGGGCGTCAAGACCCGCATTCTTCCCATGAGCAATTCCCGCGTCGAAACTCGCGTCTTGACCCCCATAGGAGAACTGAGCTTCGAAGAATACTTCGTCCAGCGTTGGTATCAGGATCCCGTCGAATCCGTTCGCTTCGCCGGTGCTTCCGACGCCGAACCCGGCCCCGGAGTGATTGACGCCATTCGTTTCGCCGATCTCGTCCTCCTCGCTCCCAGTAATCCGATTACCAGCATCGGCCCCATTCTCGCCGTCCCCGGAATTCGCGAGGCTTTACGTGAAAGCCGTGCCCGCTCCGTAGCCGTCAGCCCCATCGTCGGCGGCGGCGCCGTCAACGGTCCCGCCGGAGCACTCATGGCCGCCCAGGGATTTGCCGTCTCCATCGCGGGAGTCGCCGACTGCTATCACGATTTTCTCGATCTTCTCGTCGTCGATTCCCAGGACGCCGTGGCTGCCGACAGACTGCGCAACACTGGTATGCGCGTTCACTGCACCCCGACCATCATGCGAAAACAAGAAGACAGAATCGCCCTCGCCCAGAGCGTCCTCGACGCCGCGATGCGGCCTCCCTCCACGCAGGTCGAGATGGAGCGAGCATGATTCTCGTCCCCGTCAAGATTCTTTCTGATGCAAAGCAGCGCCTGTCAGCCGTTTTGAATCCCGAAGAGCGCGTCGCATTGGCTCAGGCCATGTGCGAAGACGTTTTACAAACTCTGGCACATTGGCACAGGCGCCCACCCGTTGCTGTCGTAACCAGTGATCCATTTGCAGGCGATCTGGCCGCAAGTTTCGCTTTCGAGGTCATCCCCGACGACAATTCAGGCGAGACCAGCGCCATCGAAACGGCCACTACGTTATGTCGTGCGCGAGGACAGAAGCACACGTTAGTGATTCCGGCCGACATTCCGCTGATTGACGCGCGAGAATTGCAAGAGATCGTCGATGTCGCTCCCTCCACCGGCTCAGTGTTGGTTCCCGACGCCGCAGGACGCGGCACTAACGCCGCTTGGCGATCGCCTGCCGATCTTTTCCCCCTCCGCTTCGGCAACGATAGTTTCTTGCCGCACCGGGCCGCGGCGAAAGCAACCGGCAAGCCCTGTATCGTCTTGGATCTCCCCAGCATCGCGCGCGATGTCGACCGCCCTGACGATCTGCTCGAAGTCGCCGCTGCCCATGGAGATCGGCTGTCGCAAAGATTGCTCCGCAGTTGGAACATCAACCGTAGGGAATTGGCGTCCCGCTAAATGAAGCAACGCCGCACCAGGTCGAGCATCGCAAAGCACTTACCCGAAAAGTACCAGCCAGGCGAAATTCGTATTCTCCCGATTGCCGTTCGCGGAGAGATCCGCGCCGGAGAATCCTTAAGCGCGATAATTCTGGCAGCGGCGCGCGCACACAATCTGAGCTTTCAGGATGGCGACATCTTGGTCGTAAAGCATAAAGTTGTTTCCAAGTCCGAAGGTGCAATTGTGGCGCTCGATGAGATCCGTACCTCGAGGGCATCCCAGACTTGGGCCAGGAGCTATGGGCTCGACGCGCGCGTCACGCAACTCGCCCTACACGAGAGTCGACGCATCGTTCGCAGGAAACACGGCATCATGATCACCGAGACCAAACACGGTTTCATCTGCGCCAACAGCGGAATCGACGTTTCGAACGTCGATGGCGGCCATCACGCTGTCCTGCTGCCCGAGAACCCCGATCGCTCCGCCGCCAAATTGCGGCGTGACTTCAAGAAGCAATTAGGAATCGAAATCGCTGTAATCGTCAGCGACAGCTTCGGGCGTCCCTGGCGCGAAGGATTAACCGAAGTTGCTATTGGCGTCTCCGGCATGCGCCCCTTGGTCGACTATCGTGGACGCCGCGACCCGCATGGCTATTCACTCCATGCCACCATCGACGCGGTGGCCGACGAACTCGCCTGCGCCGCCGGATTAGTTTGTGGCAAACTCGCTAACACTCCCGCCTGCATCATAAGAGGCTATTCGTACACGCGCGGAAGCGGCACGGCGCACGAACTCATCCGTCCCGCAAAAAAGGACCTTTTTCGATGATATTTTTCTTACATATTATTTAGGAGACAAATCATGACCTGGCACTCCTCAGAACTCGAACTATTCCCCGCTGTGACTTGGGAAGAAATCGCACCGCAAGCCTCTGCCCCCATTCGTAACGCCCTCGAACGCGTCCTTGAAACGCAAGACGGAGCCTGCCTTAGTGACTCCGAACGCTATGCCCTCGCCAACAGCGAACAACTCGATCTCGTCGCCCTTTTGGTAGCCGCCGACACTCTTCGTCGCGACATGGTCGGCAACATCGTCAGCTACGTCGTCAATCGCAACATGAATTTCACAAACATCTGCTTCGTCGGATGCAAATTCTGCGCCTTCAGTCGCGGACCGCGCGAGGCCGACTCTTATTTCCATTCCCTCGAAGATATGGCCCGAAAAGCCGAAGAAGCCTGGGCCATCGGCGCGACCGAAGTCTGCATTCAGGGCGGCCTTCCTCACGGTCTGCCGCCGTTTTACTACCGCGATGTTCTCCGCTCCATCAAGAAGGTTGTTCCCGGAATGCACATCCACGCCTTCTCTCCCATGGAGATCGTCTACGGGGTCGAATTGACCGGCATGACCCTCCGCGACTATCTGAACATGCTGCGCGATAACGGACTCGACACGCTCCCCGGCACCGCCGCCGAAATTCTCGACGACGAAATTCGCCACGTCCTCTCCCGCAACAAGCTCTCCTCCGCGCAATGGCAAGACGTCATCCGGACTGCCCATCAGTGCGGCATCCCCAGCACTTCAACTCTTATGTATGGACATCGCGAAACGCCTGACCACTGGGTCCGTCAGCTGAATCTGTTTCGTCAGATCCAATCCGAAACCGGCGGGTTCACGGAATTTGTCCCACTCGGCTTCGTGCACCAGAACACGCTTCTCTTCGAACAAGGATTAGCGCGCACCGGCCCCACTCTAGCTGAGCACCTCAAGATTCACGCCCTCGCCAGAATTTTGCTCGCGGGATCGATCCACAACATTCAAGTCTCGTGGGTGAAGCTGAACCGCAAACTTTCCCAGCTCTGTCTGCACGCAGGAGCCAATGACTACGGCGGAACTCTCATGGAAGAAAATATATCCCGCGAAGCCGGCGCATCTGCCGGCCAGTACACCAGTCCCGAAGATTTCCAGTCCCTGATTCTCGAAATCGGACGCATCCCCGCCGAGCGCAACACAAAATATTCCCGCATGCAGATCAAGCTTCCTCCGATGTTTGTGGACGAACGCGCGTCCTCGCCAATCGAACCCAATCAAATCTCGGCGGCGAACGTCGAAAGCAATTCCGATTTCGGAATCGAATATTCTCAATTCCCGGAGTTCGCATGACCCGACCGATCGCCGTCATAGGCGGTACGGGCCCCGCCGGTAGCGGCTTGGCCCTCCGCTGGGCGCGTGCCGGAGAAACCGTCATCATCGGCTCCCGTGACAAGGCCCGCGCAGAGGCCACCGCCGACACCATTCGCCAACGCGCCGGTGAAAATGCTCAAGTCTCAGGCATGGAAAATTCCGCCGCTTGCGCCGCCTCTGAACTGCTCGTGCTGACCGTCCCCTTTGAAAGCCAGGCTACGTTGCTCAAACAGTTGAAGCCCGCAATGCGCCCTGGCAGCATTTTGATCGACGCTACAGTCCCTCTCGCCGCCAGCATCGGTGGACGCGCCAGCCGCACCTTAGGAGTGTGGCAAGGCTCCGCCGCTCAGCAAACTGCTGAACTCGTCCCCAAGGGCGTCTCTGTGGCCGCCGCTTTTCAAAATGTTTCCGCCGAAATTCTCAACAGCGACAGCAACCAAGACATAGATTGTGACGTCCTCGTATGCAGCGACGATCCCAACGCGACTCAGATCACGATGGAACTCGCCGCCAAAATTAAACGTGTCCGTTCGATCGATGGTGGCAAGCTCGAAAACGCGCGCATTGTCGAGCAAATTACCGCTCTGCTGATCGGTCTAAACATTCGTCACAAAGGCCACGGCGGAATCCGCATCACCGGCCTCCCCGACACTGCATACAAAACATGAAAATGTGAGGACGAGCGGTGCGGGATGGGCGACTCGTGAGCCTGCCCTAAGCGAAGTCGAAGGGTTCAGCCGGACAAATTGATCGTGCAATCTCGTTAGAAGTGCGAGCTACCTCCAAATGAACGCTCCCCCTAGCAACGCGGCCATCGAATTCGACCATGCCTCCTTCCGCCTGAACGGCCGTCCATTGCTTTATGATCTCGTTCTCTCAGTCAACAAAGGTGAAACGCTGGTACTCCTGGGGCGCAGCGGCTCCGGAAAAACCACCTCCCTCAAATTAATCAACCGCCTGCTGCTTCCCACCGAAGGTGCTGTGCGCGTCGCCGGACGCTCCACCGCCGATTGGGATCCGATCCAACTCCGCCGCAGCATCGGCTACGTCATTCAAGACGGCGGCCTGTTCCCGCACTTCACCGTCGAGCGCAACATCGCTCTCGTCCCAAAAATCGAAAGTTGGCCGTCGCCACGTATCGAGGCGCGAACCCGTGAACTTCTTGCGACCGTCGGACTGAAGCCGGATCTCCTCTCCCGCTATCCCAGCCAGCTCTCCGGAGGTCAGCGCCAGCGCGTTGGCGTCGCCCGCGCTCTCGCAGCCGACCCTCCCATTCTGATTCTCGACGAAGCCTTCGGAGCTCTCGATCCCATCACTCGCTCCGAAATGCAGAAGGAATTTCGTGCCCTTCAGCAACGCATGCAAAAAACCGTCATCTTCGTCACTCATGATTTGCGCGAAGCCCTGTTGTTGGCCGATCGCATCGCGCTCATGGAAGACGGCCGACTCGTTGTCGATCTTCCAGTATCCGAATTTAAGCGTTCACCGGATCCGCTCGTGCGCGCCTACATGGAAGCCTTCTCCGGCTCGCCCGATCCGCAACCATCCGGAATTGTTAAACGCACGTAAGAGGAATCGCCATGAATTTCTTGCAGTTCATAATGGCTAATCGGCAGCAAGTGCTCGAACTCACCCTAGAACACATCACTCTCGCCGGGGTGGCCACGCTCATCGCAGCTCTCGTAGGAATTCCGCTCGGCATCCTGATCACCCGCGTTCCGCAATTGAGTAAGCCGATCCTCGGCGGCGCGAACGTCATCCAGACCATCCCCAGCCTCGCCCTCTTCGGCTTTCTTCTTCCGGCCCCTTGGATCGGCGAACGCGGCAGCCGTCTCGCGATTCTCGCCCTCGCCCTGTACGCCCTAATGCCGCTCATCCGCAACACCTATGCCGGCATCCAAAGCGTCGACCCCGCCGTTGTCGAGGCCGGACGCGCCATGGGCCTAACCGACCGCCAGTTACTCTTTCAAGTCGAACTGCCCTTGGCCTCCGGCGTGATCGTAGCCGGAGTCAGGATCGCAACCGTCCTCTCCATTGGACTTGCAACCATCGCCGCCGCCATTGGAGCGGGCGGTCTTGGCGAATTCATCTTTCGCGGATTGGCCATGGTCAACAACCAAGTCATCCTCGCCGGAGCCATTCCCGCCGCCCTCCTCGCACTCATCGCCGATTTCGCGCTAGGACGCCTCGAGCGCCGCCTAGGCTCGCTCCGCGCAAGGTCCTAAATATAATGAGGGATCGTAGAGTGAGATCGGCCAATAGAAAAAGCAGTCATCAAACTGCAGAGCAGAGAACCGCCAGAACATCGTCACTCGTAACGCCTTCCCTTCGTGTCCCTTCGTGTCCTCTGTGGTTAAGCCTTTCGCTCCTGCCTCTCATCCTGCTCCTCCTGTCGATTACGAGCTGCCAGCATCCAGCCAATACAATCGTTGTCGGCTCCAAGAATTTCACCGAGCAACTCATTCTCGGAGAAATGTTCGCCCAAGTCATCGAAGCTCGCACCCATCTACCCGTCGAACGCCGTTTCTACCTCGCCGGAACGTTCATCTGCCAGCAAGCGATTCTCTCCGGACGCATCGATCTCTACCCCGAATACACCGGTACCGCCCTCACCGCCGTCCTAAAACAGCAACCCAGCAGCGATAAGCAGGAAGTCTACCGGCGCGTGCAGGATGCTTACGAAACGAAGTTTTCTCTGAAACTCGGTCCGCCTCTAGGTTTCGACGACACCTTTGCCATGGTCATCCGCGGCGACGACGCCCGCCGCTTGCAACTGAAAACACTGTCGCAAACCGCCGCTTTCACGCCCCATTGGCGCGCCGGTTTCGGCTACGAATTCATGGAGCGTCCCGATGGATACAAAGGTCTCGTCGCGAGCTACGGCCTGCGCTTCGCCGAACCGCCACGCATCATGGACCTCGGCCTCGTCACCCGCGCCCTGAAAGGGCATCAGGTCGACATCATCGCCGGCAACAACACCGACGGATTAATTCCCGCCCTCGATCTTTTCGTCCTGCAGGATGACCACCACTATTTCCCGCCCTACGAAGCCGTCGCCGTCATGCGCGAAGAAATGTTAAAGAATCATCCGGAAGTCGGCACCGCCCTCGACGCCCTGGCAGACGTCATCTCCGACAACGAAATGCGCCAACTCAACTACGCCGTGGATGGCCAACACCGCGATCCCGTCGAAGTCGTAAAAGAATTTCTACAGCAGAAAAAACTGATCGACTAGGCAGTCTGCCGAGTTTTGTGCTGTTATAGAAGTTGTCATCCCGAAGCGCAGCGAGGGATCTGCGGTTCTCACTGCTGCCCCCTCAACTCGTCTTCCCCGCCTCTTCCACCGGCTCCGCATTCAATTCCTGCGGAGGCTCACCGCCCGCCAATCCCTGCGCTACGATCAATCGCCTCGCCTCAACTCGCAGTTCCGGCAGCATTCGCCAAAACCATACCGCGCCCATGAAACACGCAACCCCGCCCACCCCCACCGTCAACGGCGCTCCCGCTCGATGCGCCAAAGCTCCGCCGAAAAACGCTCCAAACGGAGCCATTCCCATGAACATCATCGAATAAACTGACATAACCCGCCCGCGCAATTGGTCCGGCACCATCGTCTGGATCAACGTATTCGAACAGGCCATCTGCAACATCATCGAGTACCCGGCCGGAAGCAGCAGCGCTACCGAAAGCCACAACGATCTCGAGAACGAAAAGCAAACCAGGCTAATCCCCAATCCCGCACAACTGAACGCGACCCATCGCCCCAGGCCCTTCACACCCGTCTTCGCCGCCAGCGTTAACGCCCCAAACAAGGCACCAACTCCCGTCGCTCCCATCAGAATGCCCAGACCGCGCGCCCCTCCATGCAAAATCTTATCCGCGAAGATCGGCATCAGCACCGTGTACGGCATCGCCACCAGACTCACCAGCCCAATCAGCAGCAACAGCGCTCGAATAATGTGCGTCTGGTTCACCCAACGAAATCCTTCGACAATATCTTCAATCGGAGAATGCTTGCTCACCCGCGCTGGCGAGTGTACATGCATCAATAACAAGCCGACGATCACAGCGATATAGCTGAGCGAATTCGCGGCAAAGCACCAGCCTTCCCCGATTTTCGACACCAGAATTCCTGCGATCGCCGGACCAATCACGCGCGCCCCATTGAACATCGACGAATTCAGCGCAATCGCGTTCATCAAATCTTCTTTACCCACCATGTCCACAAGAAAAGACTGTCTTCCCGGAATATCAAACGCATTCACTACACCGAGCATTCCGGCAAGCGCAAAAATATGCCATACCTGAACCCGCCCAGTCAGCGTGAGCGCGGCCAGAATCCCCGCCAGGATCATTGACGCAATTTGCGTTGCAATCACCAACCGCTGCCGGTTCATGCGATCCGCGGTTATGCCCCCGAAAGGAGCGACCAGAAACACAGGAAACTGGCTGGCAAACCCGACGCTCCCAAGCAGCAGCGCCGATTTCGTCATGCTATAAACCAGCCATGCCTGCGCGACGCTTTGCATCCATGTGCCAATGAGCGAAATCAACTGGCCGCCAAAGAAGAGCTGAAAGTTTCGGTGCCGCAACGCTCGGAGGGTGGTCGCCCACTTCGGCCCGGCCGTCGCTTGGATTTCAGTCCCTCGAGTCGCGCCGGAATTTCGTTCGTCAGTCACTCACTAAACCTTTTCACATCTTCAGGATGACAGCAACCGTGCACCGTCACGATTGGTGTCGCATTCGGGATGCTGAACCGAGCATAGAACGCTTCGTTGCCGCCTTTCCATTGAATCCAAGATTTCCACAGCTCTCTCCTCTGTAGTTGATTTGCAACTTCCCCAACGCACCAATAAGCGATAGAGTTAGAAACCGAAACTCGGAATCACTACTACATCGGGAGGTTGCACAATGCGCACAGATCCGAATCGCGTCGAACGCCGAGGCGCGCAGCGTTTCGAAGTGCACCTGCCCCTGTCAGTTCATTTTGAAGGACGAACGGTACCCGGGTTTACGCAGGACTTGAGTGGCCGCGGAATTTTCTTCTACACCGAAGCGTCTCTTCCCGAAGGCGCAGTCGTCGAATTGACCTTTACCATGCCCTCCGAAATTACCCTCGCGGAAAATATGCCGGTCCGGTCTCGCGGCCGTGTACTGCGTTCTTCAGCGCCTCAGTCCACGCCCTCACCCGCCGCCCAGCGAACCGGAATCGCCGTTCAACTCGATTCCTATCAATTTTTGCCTCACGATCAGCGCACTGCTCCTTTCGTTCGCGTCTCCAGCGGAGCGACCGTCGCGGAATCCTCGCTAACTGTTCCGCGCTAACTTCTACCCATTGCGCCCCTTCAGCGGGCGATTTCCCGGGTCTGGCCATCTTTTCAAGTTCCGCGCTTTGCCTTACAATCAGGTCCAACAACAGTCTGGCGGATCTCTCGCACCAGTTCCCCAAAGCCGCCCGAAACTGGCCGCCTCGCCTCCGTCCTTCGTTACGAAGGTCACTTGGCTCCGGCGCTGGAAGTTCGTAGCATGGCCATGAACACTGAGAATCGAGTCATGCCCGGGATCGCCGTCGCCCTCCTTACCGAGGATCGCGAACAATCCGTTGTTCTCAATAGCCGGGTCGAGAGCACCAACTTGGCTCGCGCCGTACTCAGCCACGTCGGGTTCCCGACCGGGCCCAATGACGCTGTCTTGCGCCAACTTCAAGATCAGCACGCGGAAGTCGTCCTCGTAAGCATCGATTCGCACAATCCTCAGCGCGCAATTCGCGCCATCGAACTCATCCACTCCAATACACCGGACGTCACGATTTTTGCGGTGGGCGAAATGAGCCAGCCTACCAGCATCGTCTCCGCCATGCGCGCCGGAGCCCGTGAGTTCCTGGATCACGCCTCAAGCCGTGAGGCTTTGGTCGAGGCTTTTGCTCGCTTCTCCGCCACCCTGAGCCGCGCGCAGCGCAGTGCCAGCAAGGCCCGCGTTTTCACCTTTTTGAACGCCAAGGGCGGCGCCGGAGCCACCACAACCGCCGTCAATACCGCCGTCGCTTTGCAAGAGGCTCACGGTCGTGTCGTCCTGGTTGATTTCGCTCCTATTGGCCACGCCGCGCTCCAACTCAATCTGCGGCCCCAATTCACGCTGATCGATGCCTTGCAGAATCTCCACCGCATGGATGGTTCGCTGCTCGACGGCCTCATGACGCCCTATCGCAACGGTCTCCATCTGCTGGCTGGAGCGCAGCAGCCTCACAACAACATTCCAACCGCCTCCGAACTCGCACGCCTCTTCGACCTTCTCGTCAATCAGTACCATTTTGTTGTGCTCGATTGCTCCGGACGTATGGATGGCACCATGCAAACCATCTGCGACCTGTCGAACGCCGTGCTAATGGTCGCGCAAACCGATGTCGTCTCGCTCTGGAGCGCCGGCCGCATCCAAGCTTTCTTGCAAGAGGGAGCGGGCCGCGATCGCCTCCGCCTCGTCCTCAACCGTTACAAAAAAATTCCCGGCTTCACCGATGAAGACGTGGAAAAAGCCACCAACTGCAAAGTTCTCTGGAAAATCCCTAACAACTTCCAGATCATCGGACCCGCAATCGACAAGGGCAGCCCCGTCGCCGCGCAGAGCAATCACGAAATCGGCCGCTCTTATCAAGGATTGGCCGCCGAATTGGCGGGCGCCACCTCCTCCGAAGGCGCTCTCTCTCTGCTCTACCAGCAAGACAAAGGCGAAACCAAGAAACGCGCCGGAAGCCCACTCATGGTCTCCCCCGTCCGCGCCGGACAGTAGCAACCCCCCACGCTGCTCCTCTATAAAAATCTTTTCATCCCGAGCAACGCGAGGGATCCGCAGTTCGCCGCGATCTCCCATGCCCTCGCCCAAGAGACCCAGTTCGCTCTTCCTTCGTGCCCCCTTCGTGTCCTTCGTGGTAAACGCCCTTGGCCGTGTCACCCTCCCCATCCTCCCACTTTGTTAGAATCAAAGATTCACCCATCATGCCCATTCACACCAAGAAGCGCGTGCTCAGCGGAATGCGCTCCACCGGCAAACTTCACCTCGGCAATTATGTCGGCGCCCTCTTCAACTGGGTTCGCATGCAGGATGAGTACGACTGCTTCTTCTTCATCGCCGATTGGCACGCCCTCACCACCGACTACGCCGATCCTTCGCGCCTGAAACAAAATTCCGTCGAGGTTCTCCTCGACTGGCTCGCCGCCGGACTCGATCCCGCCAAGTGCGTCATGTTCATCCAGTCCCACGTTCCCGCGCATGCCGAACTGCATCTCCTTTTCTCCATGATCACTCCGCTCGGATGGCTCGAGCGTGTCCCCACCTACAAAGAGCAAAAAGACAACATCAAAGGGAAAGACCTCGACACCTACGGATTTCTCGGCTATCCCGTTCTGCAGTCCGCAGACATTTTGATTTACAAAGCTGATGTCGTTCCAGTCGGCGAAGACCAAGTCGCCCACGTCGAACTGACCCGCGAAATCGCCCGCCGCTTCAACTCGCTTTACCTGACAACGGTCAAGACCGAAACCTCGCGGTTAACGGAGGAGCAAAGGAATTGGCTCATTCAGCAGGGGCGACAGATAACCCCTGACTCGGCATATGTTCTGCAATATGGAATTTTCCCCGAGCCGGCCGCCCTCCTCACGCCCGCTCCCCGCCTGCCCGGAACCGACGGCCGGAAGATGTCCAAGTCCTACGGCAACGCCGTAATGCTCACCGATCCCGAGCCGCTCGTTCGCCAAAAATTGAAGACCATGGTCACCGACCCGGCTCGCGTCCGCCGCACCGATCCGGGAAATCCCGATGTCTGCCCCGTCGGCGATCTGCACAAAATATTCAGCACCAAAGAAACCTTGGCCAAGGTTTACGACGGCTGCCGCTCCGCCGGAATCGGCTGCATCGAATGCAAAGGTTGGGCTGCCGACGCCATCGTCCAGATCCTCAACCCCATGCAGGAGCGGCGCAAAAAATACGAAGACAATCCCCGCCTCGCCTGGGATATTCTGGAAGCTGGCTCAGCCCGCGCCCGCGAAGTCGCCGGCGCCACCATGGACGACGTTCGCAGTTCGATGGGACTCGACTACCGTCCGAACCGCGAGCCGAATGATCAAACGGCGAAGGATTCCCCGAAGTGACCGAAAACAACACGCCCTCCGTAGAGACGCGGCTAGCCGCGTCTCCGCCCGCCGAGCCGAAGATGGACGGATCGAAGATCGCTGAGCCAAAAAACGTCTCATCCAAATCCTCCAGAAAAGACGACGCCAGCGACTTCCCCTTTGCCATCGAACTCGGCGAAATCTACGAAGGCCCCCTCGACCTGCTCCTCGATCTCATTCGCAAGCAAGACATCAACATTTACGACATCCCCATCGCGAAAATCACGGCCCAATACCTCGCCTACGTCGAACGCATCCGCGAACTCGACGTCAACGTCGCCTCCGAATTCATCTACATGGCCGCGGTCTTGATCCACATTAAATCCAAGATGTTGCTGCCGCGCGATCCGCTCCTTCCTGCTGACGCCCAGGAAGATCCGCGCAACGAACTCGTCAATCGACTTCTCGAGCACGAGAAATTCAAATCTGCCGCGCAAATGCTCCTGCAAAAACAGCAAATCGAAGATGCGGTCCTCAGTAATCCGTCCATCCGAGAATTCATGGACGCCGAAGGCACCGAGCCCGAACTCGCCGCCGATGTCATCGATCTCGTCAAGACTTTTCAGCAGATTTTGGATCGCGCCCGCACACGCCCGATCCTCCAGGTCGACGAAGAAACCGTCACCGTCGGTCAGATGATCCAATACCTGCATCGCCGACTTTCGTTAGAAGATCGCCCCATTCGCCTGAAACAAATGCTCCGTAACGTACCCTCGAGGCAAGCCCTGGTCTGCATGTTCCTGGCGATGTTGGAACTGGTCCGCCTGCAGGCCATTCAGGTGCGCCAAGACCACGTCTTCGGAGAAGTCCTGGTTCGGAAACACTCCCACTTCGACGAAGTCATGGCCGAACAAGCCGCCGTCCGCGATGATTGGCGATAAATGATTGGAGATACAAACGCCGTTTGGCGGGTGTGGGAACGGGCGACTCGCCTCTTCCGCCGGGGTCAAGCTCGGCGCCGGACGGCGAAAGACGAATAGCGAAAGACGAACGACGATTTTCTATGAGCCTCAAACCCCAACTCGAAGCCATCATTTACGCCGCCGAGACTCCCATCACTCTCGACCAGATTTCCGCGCTCGTGAAAGACTCGATCCTCGGCGAAACTCCCGGAATCGAGCCTGCCGAAATCAAGTCGCGCATCCGCGCCTCTCTCGAAGAACTCGTCTCCGAATACGCCGGCCCTACCCACGGCATCGAGATCCGCCAGGTTGCCGGCGGATACCGCATGTCAACCAAGCCTGAGCAGCACGACGTAGTCCGCGCTTTCGCCAAAAGCCTCAAGCCACCGTTCCGCCTCTCGCTGCCCGCGCTCGAAACGCTCGCTGTCATCGCCTACAAGCAACCCGTTACGGTCCCCGAGATCAGCGAGATTCGCGGCGTCGATTCCGGCGGAGTCATTGCCACCCTCTTCGACCGCAAACTTATCACCACCGCCGGACGTAAAGCCGTCATCGGCCGTCCCATTCTGTACAAAACGAGCAAGGAATTTCTCCTGCGCTTTGGACTGAAAGACGTCAACGAACTCCCCAGCATGGAAGAGTTCGAAAAATTGTTGGCCGAGTCCTTCCAAAGCGACCTAATCCCCGGCGAAGCCGCTCCAGCCGACCAGTCGTCCTTATCCTTAACCGACGCGGAAACGACCGCTGTCGAAACTTCTGCGGAAGGAGAATCGGCCGACATCGCTCCAGAAACTGAGTCAGCAGCCGAAGCCTCCCAGCCCGAACTGGCCGATTCCGAAACAGACACGCACGCCGAAAACGAAACACCTGCCGCCATCAAACCGGAGTAGCCATGCCCGTCGAACGTCTGCAAAAAATTATCGCTGCCGCCGGAATCGCCTCCCGCCGCAAGGCCGAAGAGCTCATCACCTCGGGCCGCGTCGTCGTCAACGGCCAGATCGTCACCGAACTCGGCTCCAAAGCCGATCCCGAGCAAGATCACATCCGTGTCGACGGCAAGCTTCTCCAAGGTCCTGAGCGCTTCGTCTATGTCGCCCTCAACAAGCCCAAGGGATACGTCACCACCGTCAGCGACGAGAAGAAACGTCCCACCGTGATGGATCTCGTAGAGAAGGTCAAAGGCCGCGTCTATCCCGTCGGCCGTCTCGACTGGGCTAGCGAAGGCCTCATCCTCATGACCAACGACGGCGCTCTCGCCAACGGTCTGATGAAGGCCTCATCCAACGTTCCCAAAGTTTACGTTGTGAAAGTTGCCGGACAGCCCGATGAAGCCAAGCTCGACAAACTTCGTCGTGGCGTCTCCATCGCAGAAAAAGGCGGACGCCGCGTTCGCACCGCTCCCGCCAAAATTCGTTTGATCCGTGAAGGTGACAATCCCTGGCTCGAAGTAACAATCATCGAAGGCCGCAACCGCCAGGTCCGAAAGATGTTCGAAGAAGTGGGACACCACGTAGAAAAAATTCGCCGCGTTCAGTACGGCCCACTCGCCCTCGACATCCCGCCCGGCGACTGGCGGAATCTCACGTTGCTCGAAGTGGCTAAATTAAAGAGCGCGGCTGCCGGAGTTCGCGTTGCCAGTCCCCCCACTCCGCCCATCCAACTCCGTCCCTCAAAGCCCCCTGCTAACAAGGTTCCGGCGAGGAAGCCATTCGTCCACAAGCCATCAACCGCGCCAGGCTCATCCAAATTTCCCATTAGGCCTCGGCCCGCAAGACCAGAGCATTCCGACAGACCGAAATTCTCGACGCGTCCGTTCAAAAAATCAGACACGGAAAATAAGACGGCGCGTTCCGAAAGACCTTCGTCTTCATCTCGCCCCCAAAGGACATCGTCGCCATCTCGTCCCGAAAGACCTTCGCCCTCATTCCGTTCCGCAAGGCCGTCGCTGTCATCTCGTTCCGAGAGACCCTCATCGTCATCTCGTCCGCCTCGACCGTCATCTTCGTCGCACCCCACCGGATCTTTTTCGCGCTCCCCGAAGCCCTCGAGCCCAGCTCGTAAACCCGGCTCGAAACCGCCGCACTTCCAGAAGCGCAAGCGCGACTAGCCTTTATCGAACTCTATTTCTGACACTTCGCGCAATAATGGCTGCTGCGTCCTGCCAGCACCACCCGCTGGATCGTCGTCCCGCACACCAGACAATCCTCGGCCTCGCGCCCATAAACTCGATGCTGCAGCTGGAAAAATCCTTCTTTCCCATCCGCGTCCACATAATCCGATACCGACGATCCTCCCAGCGCGATCGCCTCCCGCAACACTTCCTGCACTGCCCCATGCAATTTCTTCAACTGCGCTAACGTCAGCGTTGAGGCCCTTCGCCGTGGGCGAATCCCCGCTCGAAACAACGATTCATCCGCATAAATATTCCCCACACCACGCAGTAATTTCTGATTCAGCAGCGCACTCTTAATCGGAGTCTTGCGCCCTTTAAACAGCGCAACAAACTGCTCTTCCGTCGCTTCCAGCGGCTCAATTCCCCCCGGATCGAATCCCCCTTTGTGAACGCTAAGCTTTCCAAACATTCGCGGATCGACAAACCGCAGTTCCCGTCCAGACGCGAGCTTCGCAATCAAATGCGTGTGCTTGGCGACTTCCTCGGCCGCGTCGCAAACCACCATCCGCCCCGTCATCCCCAAATGCACAATCCACTGCGCCATCTGTAGAGACGCGGCTTGCCGCGTCTCGCCGGGACCACCGCCCTTGCGTTTCTTCCCCGAAGCCCGTTCCCCCGTCGCCTCCAGATCGAACACGATGTGCTTCCCCGCCCGATGCACCCGCAAGATCCGCTTGCCCTCGATCGACGAAGCTATCGCCACTGCCGAAGACTTAAGCACCTGCTTCTTTGACCCGATCCAAACTGATTCAATAATGTCGCCCGCAACGCGTTTGTCCAATCCGCGCGCAATCGTCTCGACCTCAGGAAGTTCCGGCACGTTGTTCAGAATACAAGATGTTTTTAGGCGTCGTAACGCGCGCAGTCGGTTTTGACTGAAAACTGAAAACTCACAACTGATAACTGACGGCTGACAGCTACTTCCCTTGCCCCTCCCCATCTCAATTCGGTATGCTATGGAGTACACACCCAGTACCGCCGAACTCCCAGCTTTCCAGTCTACTCAGGCATCCGGCGCAACCCGTGTGTACGACCCTGGGGCGGTGTAACAGCCGCGCATATTCCACTTGGAGTTTGAATTGAGCCCAAGCAACAGAGGCAGAACTGCGGTCATCGTGGGAGCCCAATGGGGCGACGAGGGCAAAGGGAAAATTGTCGACGTACTCACCAAAACATTCGCCGTAGTCGCGCGCTACGCTGGCGGCCACAACGCCGGACACACCGTCATCATCAACGGCAAGAAATTTATTCTCCAACTCGTACCCGGTGGCGTCCTGCGCCCCGAATGCATCAGCGTCGTCGGCAACGGAGTCGTGATCGACCCCATCGCCTTCCTCAAAGAAGTTGCTTCCCTCCGCAGCGCGGGAGTAAAAGTCGACGGCAACCTCTTCGTCTCCAACCGCGCGCAGGTCATTCTCCCCTACCACCGCATGATGGAACTCGGCTCCGAAAACGCTCCCGGCCGCGTCAAAATCGGCACCACTTCGCGTGGCATCGGCCCTTCGTATGAAGACAAAATGGGGCGACGCGGCCTTCGCGTCGCCGACCTCCTCGACACTCCCTTGCTGCGCACTCACATCGAGAACGCCTGCCGCGAAAAAAATACCATCGCGCACGCACTCTTCAATTCCGATCCGCTCGATCCCGATAAAATGTTTGGCGAATACGCCAACGCCGCAGAGCAACTGCGCCCCTTCGTTCGCGACACCGCGCTTCTCTTGAATCGCGCCCTCGCCGAAGGTAAGTCGATCGTCTTCGAAGGCGCGCAGGGCACCATGCTCGATATCGATCATGGCACGTATCCCTTTGTCACCTCATCAAGCGCGACTTCCGGAGGCGCTGCCACGGGCACCGGCGTCCCGCCGACCTCGATCGACACCGTCATCGGCATCACCAAGGCCTATTGCACCCGCGTCGGGAGCGGCCCGTTCCCCACAGAACTTCTCGGTGCTGAAGGCGATGACCTCCGCAAGCGTGGCAATGAATTCGGCGCTGTCACCGGACGTCCTCGCCGCACCGGTTGGCTCGACTTGCCTCTCCTTCGTTACGCTGGCATGATTAACGGAATCTCTTGGTTAGTCGTGACCAAGTTAGACGTGTTGGACCATCTGAAGGAAATTCCAGTTTGCATTGGCTACAAGGTGGACGGCAAATCGACCGACGAGATCCCGGCCCAATCGTCCGGATACGAAAAACTCGAATGCATCTACCGCAATATGCCCGGCTGGGCGACTTCGACGCAATCGATTCGCACCTTCGAAGCCTTGCCCCAAGCTGCCCGCGATTACATGAACTTCATCGAAAAAGAAACTGGGGCAAAAGTCGGCATGATCTCCACCGGCCCCGATCGCGAGCAAACAATTTTGCTTCCCGAATTCGTGAGCGCGTTGGGACTGAAGACCGGCTAGTTTATCGCTAGAATTATTTTGGGGCCGAACACATTAGTAGTTCTGGGAGTGCGCAAGGTTTCACAGACCGGGTAGAGACGGGTCTTGCACCGACCGCGAATGATGTTTGAGCACGCATGGGAAGGGCACGGCTTCAGCCGTGCCACAGAGCCAAAAATAACGAAGGGCTTTAGCCCTGAGGGAGTAACGGATGCTGGTGTTAGCCGTAACCTGGATGGCAAAACTCGGACACGAGTCCGATGTAGCCGTGATCTTCGAAAAACTCACAGCCGAATCTCGCAAGGAACCCGGCTGCCTCATGTATCAGGTACACAAGCACAAGACCGATCCGCGTCGCTTCTTCATCTACGAGCAATACAAGGACGACGCAGCCATGGAGGCCCACCGCACCTCTTCGCACTTTCTGCAACTCGCCAAAAAAGATCTGCCCAAAATCGCCGACCGCACCGAAGGCCACCTCTTCGAACCGCTCGGCTAGCGTTGGTTTGATTTGTCATCCGGAGCGAAGCGAAGGACCTGATGTCCCGACGCCTCGTCAGTTCGTCCGACACGGCGCGACTACTTGTCCGCCATCAGCACGCCGCCCGAAGCGTAGCTCTCCTTGGAGACCTCAACAAAAGTCACCACAATCGCCTCGCGCTTCGCCCCCGCCTCTTCCACCATGGCATCGGTAATCCGCGACGCAATCTTTCGCTTCTGATCCACCGTGCGCCCCTGCAGCATTGTGACTTGCACTAAAGGCATAAAGATCTCGATCCTCGGCTTCCGGTTCCAAGTTCTCAGTTCCAAGTATCCACTTCTCAGAAGCCGCCAGATCGGCCGTTACTGAGAACTGACAACTCAAAACTGACGACTCTTACTTCGCCAACTCGTATCCCGCAAAGAAAAAGCTCAACTCAAACCGCGCCGTATCATCCGCGTCCGAGCCATGAATCGCATTGTGCTCGATATCGCTCGCCCACTTCTTGCGGATCGTCCCCTCTTCGGCGCTCGCCGGATTTGTCGCCCCCATTAGCTTCCTCAAATCGGCAATGGCGTTCTCTTTCTCCAAAGCCAGAGCGACAATCGGCCCGCTCGACATGAATGCAGTCAGCGAATGATAAAACGGACGGCTCGCATGCACCGCATAAAACTGTTCCGCCTGATGCTGCGAAATCTCCAGCATCTTCATTGCCAGAATGCGAAACCCATTCTTCTCGAACTGCTCAATAATGTCTCCGACCGCGTTCTTCTTGACCGCGTCCGGCTTAACAATCGTCAAAGTGCGTTCCAGTGTTTTCATAAATTAGGTCTTAGGTCTCAGGTCTCAGCAATCCATTTTCCGCCAACCAAAACAACCTGATGGCTGACGGCTGATGGCTGACAGCTGTTACACCTTCACTCCCAGCACCGAGGCCAGCGTCTCTCCAATATCCGCCGGCGATTTCGCCACCTTCAGTCCCGCTTTCTCCATTGCAGCAATCTTCTCCGCCGCCGTCCCTTTTCCGCCAGAAATAATCGCTCCGGCATGTCCCATCCGCCGTCCCGGAGGTGCCGTTTGTCCCGCGATAAATCCCACCACAGGCTTCTTCATGTGCGTCTTGACGAACTCTGCCGCAATCTCTTCCGCGTTCCCGCCAATCTCGCCAATCATGATCACCGCTTCCGTCTGCGGATCACGATTGAATAAATCCAGCGCGTCCACAAAATTCGTTCCGATGATCGGATCCCCGCCAATCCCAATTGCCGTCGATTGCCCAATCCCGCGCTGCGTCAACTGATGCACCGCTTCATATGTCAGCGTTCCCGAGCGCGATACGATCCCCACATTCCCCTCTTTATGGATCGCTCCCGGCATAATCCCAATCTTGCATTTCCCGGGCGAAATAATCCCCGGACAATTCGGACCAATCAGACGCGACCGCCGGTCCTGCAAAAACTCCCACGCCCGCACCATGTCCAGCGTCGGAATGCCTTCCGTGATGCACACGATCAATTCAATCTCCGCATCCGCCGCCTCCATGATCGCGTCCGCCGCAAATGGAGGAGGTACAAAGATCACCGTGGCATTCGCACCGGTCTTGTCCGCCGCCTCTTGCACCGTATTAAAAATCGGCCAGCCCTCGTGCGTCGTTCCGCCTTTGCCCGGCGTCACGCCCCCGACCACCTGCGTCCCATAAGCCGCACAAGCTTTCGCATGGAACGTTCCTTCACGCCCCGTCAGCCCTTGCACGATTAATCGCGTCTTCTTATCAACCAGAATTGCCATGATTGCTCACTTTCAAAAAAGCTCGTATGTAAAAGCTCGTGTGACGGGGCTCTGCCCCGTGCCCTCGAACCTAAGCCTTCGCCGCTGCCACCACTTTGTCCGCCGCATCCTTCATCGTCTCGGCCACAACAAAATTCAGCCCCGACTCCATCAGGATCTTCTTGCCTTCCTGAACATTCGTTCCTTCCAGTCGCAGCACCACCGGAAGCTGCAGATTCGTCTTCTTCGCCGCCTCCACCACTCCCTGCGCCAGCGTGTCCACCCGCAGAATCCCGCCGAATATATTGATCAGCACCGCCCGCACACTTTTATCGCTCAGCAGGATCTCAAACGCATGCGCCACCTGCTCCGCATTCGCGCCGCCGCCCACATCTAAAAAATTCGCCGGCATTCCGCCCGCGTACTTGATGATGTCCATCGTCGCCATCGCCAGGCCAGCCCCATTCACCATGCATCCCACGCTGCCATCCAGCTTGATGTAGTTGAGCCCATACTTCGAAGCCTCAACCTCCAGCGGATCTTCCTCGGTAACATCCCGCAATTCGTGCAAATCCTTGTGTCGAAACAGCGCGTTATCGTCAAACGTCAACTTCGCATCCAGCGCAAATAGCCGTCCATCCGTACAACTTACAAACGGATTGATCTCCACCAGCGAAGCATCCGTATCCAGAAATGCCCGGTAGAGCCCCGTCAGAAACGACACCGCGGCACTAATCTGCGCCGGCTTCAGCCCCAAAGCGAACGCAATCTTTCGCGCCTGAAATGGCTCCAGCCCCATCCCCGGATCGATATACTGCTTCAAAATTTTCTCTGGAGTCTCGGCCGCGACCTGCTCAATATCCATCCCACCCGCCGCCGAAGCCATAAATACCGGCTTGCCTTCACCGCGATCCACCAGGATGCCGAGATAAAGTTCTTTCTCAATCGGCAGCGTTTCTTCCACCAGCAACCGGTGGACGACCCGTCCCTCCGGCCCCGTCTGGTGCGTCACCAGCGTCATACCCAGAATCTTGCCGCCAGTTCGCCCGCTTCTTCCACCGACTTCGCGATCTTCACTCCGCCGCCTTTACCGCGGCCGCCAGCATGAATCTGCGCCTTCACCACCACGCCCGTTGCACCCGAACCCAAAATATCCTTCGCTACCGCCTCGGCCTCTTCGCGGGTAGTCACCATCGCCCCGCGCGGCACCGCGACACCATACTTCTTCAGGATTGCTTTTCCCTGGTACTCATGAATTTTCATAATGATTTCAAACTCGTCTACTGATTCGATTCCAAACTGGAAGAGACACGCTTGCGGCTTGCAGTGCAGTCCAGCAAACTTCTGATTCTATAAGACGCGGCGACAATCGGCAAAGCCACTCGGCCCACATTGCTGTTCGTGTAGTCGTGTAGCCGTGAGAGACGGGGCTTGCCCCGTCTTGCGCCACCCACAAATGTGTTCGGGGAGAAATGAACGCGGCCCCTCCCGCAGAAATCTGCATCGTCCCAACCGTCGCCGTACTCTGATCCGAATATGCACCTGGTTTCCCTAAACGTCGGCCTCCCACGTCTCCTTACTTGGCAAGGCGACACCTTCGAGACCGGCATCTTCAAAGATCCGATCGATGGCCGAATTCCTGTCCGCACCACCAATCTCGACGGCGATCGCCAAGCCGATCTCACCGTCCACGGCGGCCCAAACAAAGCCGTCTACGGATACCCCTCTGAACACTATCCCGCTTGGAACGCCGAACTCCCTCATCCCGTCGGCACCTGGGGAGCGTTCGGCGAAAATTTCACCACCGCAGGCATGAGCGAATCCACCGTCTTCATCGGAGATCGCTATCGTCTCGGCTCCGCGATTCTCCGAGTCACCACGCCCCGCCTGCCCTGCTTCAAGCTGGCCGCAAAGTTCAAGAGCGACCGGTATCATCGAACACTTCCTCCGCAGCGAACGCTGCGGCTTCTATTTCGCCGTAGATCAAGAAGGGGCAGTCGCCGCTGGCGACGAATTCAAACTCCTCTCCCGCGAAAACTTCACTCTCTCGATCGCCGAGGTGTACCGTCATCTACACCTCGAAGTCCCCCGACCGCGAAACCTTGCAAAAGTCACTCGACCTCGAATTGCTTCCCTTAAGCTGGCGTCTCCGCTTCCGCGCCCGTCTCGACGAGATCAATCATCAGCCAATTAACAGGTGATCACGGCCCGCCGCCCCCTAATTCGTTTGATACTCCGCCACCGTCTCCTGTAGCTTGATCCTGTGATCCTCGACGCTCTCCATCGCATCGCTAATCACCGCCAGTCCCTTTCTCGCGAAGAGGCCCGCGCCGTTATGACCGAAGTTTTATCCGGTCAATGCTCCGACCCGCAAATCGCCGCTCTCCTCGTCGCCTTGCACATGAAGGGCGAGACCGTCGAAGAAATTGTAGGATTCGCGGAGGCCATCCGGGCTGCCGCTATCCCACTTGATCTTCACGCCACTTCCGTTCTCGATGCCAGCGGTACGGAACGCGATGCACTCGTCGACACTTGCGGTACCGGGGGCGACGCCAGCGGCACCTTCAACATCTCCACCGCAACCGCTTTCGTCGTTGCCGGAGCCGGCGTCCGTGTCGCCAAACACGGCAATCGCAGCATGACCTCCAAATGCGGCTCCGCCGATGTCATGGAGGAGCTCGGCGTGAACATCAACCTGCCTACCGACCAACTCGCCGCCTGCCTCGATCAGGTGGGAATCGCCTTTCTCTTCGCGCCCGCGCTGCACTCCGCCATGAAGCACGTCCAATCCACACGCCGCGCCTTGCAACTGCGCACCGTCTTCAACTTATTAGGCCCGCTCACCAATCCCGCCCGCGCCACCTGTCAGGTTGTCGGAGTCTATTCCGCCGAATTAGTTGAAAAGCTCGCCGAAGCCCTCAGCATGTTAGGACTTCATCGCGCCCTCGTCGTCCACGGCAGCGATGGCCTCGACGAAATCACCATCACCGGGCCCACTCGCATCGGAGAAGTCCGCTCCGGCCAGGTCCACACCTACGAAGTAACCCCCGAAGAATTCGGCTTGCCCCGAGCAAGTCTCGAAGCCATCGCCGGCGGAGACGCCGCGACCAACGCCAATCTGATTCGTGAAGTCCTATCCGGAAAGAAATCCGCACGCCGCGACATCGTCCTGCTAAACGCAGCCGCCGCCTTGGTAGCGGCAGGGAAGGCCGATCATCTCCGCGACGCCGTCCCCCAAGCTACCCAAGCCATCGACTCCGGCGCCGCCGCCGCAAAGCTGGAAGCTCTAATTGCGTTCACAACAAAAACAAATTTGTCATCGTGAGCGCAGCGAAGACCTGCTGTTCCTGCGTCGTCAGTCAACCACACTACTGAGTAG
Organism: uncultured Acidobacteriaceae bacterium; assembly: GCA_963846085.1. GTDB lineage: Bacteria > Acidobacteriota > Terriglobia > Terriglobales > Acidobacteriaceae > Acidiflorens. Next base: position 858,644 of record CAWJUN010000004.1, read on the forward strand.
CCGCCGAAATCGTATACACATTATTCGTCAAATCCACCTCGGGAACGCTCCCATCATTCACCACAATCTGTGTAGCCGCGCTAGGCGTCTCCACTCGCGTCGTCGCCGTGCTCCGCGCCCGTACTTCCAGTCGCGTCGTAATCTCGCCCTCTGCAAATACCACCTTGAACGGAACCTCTGCTCCCGCATCGCCCTTGTTCTCCAGCGTCACTGTCACAATTTGCACTCCCTTTTCCGTCTGCCACGGATGCACCGACTGCACCTTGAAATCCGGCAACCCACGGTCCCGATACACCCAGTCGTCGAAAAACCAGCCCAGATCCCGCTTCGCCGCCGCCTCCACTAACTTCTCCACATACTTCGGATCCCGATCCTCATCCGCCCGATAATTCCCGATCGCCTGCTTCAACGCCGCATCGCCAACCATATCCCACAACATCCACCAGACGTAAGCCGCCTTGCTGCGATAGTAAGTCTCGTCAAACGTGCCCGCTAAAGCCTGCCCCGCATCTTTCCCCGCCGACACCGTCACTTCTTTTTCCGAATCCAGAAACGCTGCTCTATGGATTCCCAAGAAATCCAGCGCCGCCTGCCGCCCGCCTTGATCCTGCCTGTACAGCGCCTCCGCAAAATGGGCCAGCCCCTCATACACCCACGGACGCGCAGACGGCATCGCCGAATGTACCAACTCGTGAACCAAATTGATCCCCGCCAACTTCGAATCCGCCGCTGCCATCGACGCCATCAACAACGTCCCCGATTCAAACGGAGCCGAATTCGCGTCCGCAAAATCCGCAACCGCTATCGGAGCGCTCGGCTTCCCAAACCATCCACTCACAAACTTCATCGCCGGCTCCAGCGCGTTCGCATAAGTCGTCGCGCCCGCTTCATCCCCAGCCAGGCTAAATAAACTCAATGGCGGTTTTGATAGCGCAACGTAATCCGCCGTCACAAACGTTGGAGCCACCGTGCCCAGCGCCGTCCACTCGCACTCGGAAGTCAAACTCCAGTCCCGTCCGAAATCCGCAGTGCCTCCGCCGCTCGCCCCACATAACAAAACCGCAGGCCTATCGCCGCCCGAGCCAGTCAGCGTCAAGCGCGCTTTAAACTCACTCCCCGCCTCCCGCGCCTTCCACCGGTCTCCAACCTCGAACAAACTGTTCCCCTCCGAAAAATCTGCCGCCTCCGTCGTGATCGGATACCACGCCACATAACCCGCCCCGCGAACCGCCGTGAACCTGGGACTCATCTGATCCCAACTCGTATGTTTCGCCACTCCTTCTGGCACGCCGACCCGCGTCAGCCGCGTCGCATCCAGCGCAATCACGCCCTCATACCCAATCTCGACGATCACCGAATCCTTCGGCTTGATCTCAACCGGCAGCGCCACGATCGCCTCCGATAATCCGCCTGTGTGATCGATATCCGAAACATACGGTTGTGAAACAAATTGGAGAGGTTTGCCGTCCACCCGCACCGAGCGCCAATTCAGCGAAGAAGAAATCTGTAGCGCAACCACTTTCTGCTCCGAGGCAGAATCGTTGCGCAACGTAATCTTCCCGCGAGCCCCCAGCCGTTGCTGGTCCGGCTCAAGCTGCACCTGCAGATCGTATTTCGTAATTGTGAATGCCTCGCGATTCAACCCGGCCGCGAAACCAGACAATCCCGCCATCAGGCCAATTCCGACGCCCAAACACCGAAGCGCAAGGAGAATCGCCCGTATCGCCCAACTCTTCATACTTGCTTCGATGCGCCCGCGCGCCGCTGTCGCACCACTTCAAACAACACAATCCCGCCCGCCACCGACACATTCAGCGACGGCACCTTCCCCAGCATCGGAATCGACACCAGAAAATCGCAATGCCTCCGCACCAAATCGTGCAGTCCCTTACCTTCCGCGCCCAACACCACCGCACAATGCATCTTGTAATCCACCGCGTCGTAGGTCTGCGGACCCCGCTCATCCAGCCCCACCACCCACAGTCCCTTCTCCTTCAACTCCTCCAGCGCGCGCGAAATATTCGTCACTTTCGCCACCGGCAGATGCTCGCTCGCGCCTGCCGAGACTTTCGCCACCGCCGCCGTTACCGCCGCCGACCGCCGCTCCGGAATCACCACGCCATCCGCTCCCGCCGCATCCGCCGTCCGCAAAATCGCCCCCAGGTTGTGCGGATCCTCCACTCCATCCAGCACCACCACCAGCGAGTGCTCGCCACGCCGCGACGCGACGATATCCTCAAGATCGCTATATTGCTTTGCCGAAGTCGAAGCGACCAATCCTTGATGCGCCGCATTTCCCGCAATCTCGTCCAATTCCTCGCGCGTCAACACGCGCACGGGAACCCCAATCTTCCGGCACTCGTCAATCACCCGCCGCAGCCGAATGTCCTTGCGCTCCTTCGCCACTCCCACCCACTCGAAGTTGCGCCCGCGCGCCTTAAGCGCCTCTGTAACCGTGTTAATTCCGTAAAGTATGTTCACGACCAGTAGTTTACCGCGCCCGGCGTCGCTGCTTAGCGTAATCGCGCGGATAGGAACATCAGATAACGCCACGACGGCTGGCGCTGCGATAATGAACACTGCGATGGCCGAATACGTAAATGTGAGAGCTTCTGAAACCTTGGATCAAGCAGACTTGGTTGCGTTCCTAAAGACGCGATTCCCGCAAATTACAAAGCCCATCGGTCGAGTCGTAGCTGAGGGCACGGAATGCGTCGAGGTGCGTGTATCTCCTACGTCTTCTGAATTTGAAGAAATCAAGCAGTTCATCAGCGAGAGAAGACTGCAGGGACTTCATGGATATGCTGATTTTACGATCGGACACTACCTGCGGAAATACACGAAAACACAACTGCGCCAAGCGGAAATTCTTCGTCTCAATATCGATGCTCATTTTGAGCCGAGCGGGGAAGAATGCGGAACGATTTACGAAACAGTATGCGATGAGTGCAATCTGGGACTCCAGCTATCGGACCTGATTCTGGACGTGCGTCGAGTGCCACAACACAAGGATATATCCGAGACCATCGCGTGGGTTGAATGGATTGTTTCTCCGACGTTCACGCGAATCTTCGCGGAGAACGAACTGACAGGGGCCGTTTTCAATCCGATTTTTGAGCTCAAGAATCCCACGAAGCATTCTCCAGTATGGAGTCAGTTGCGTGTCACGGGCCGCGCCGGGAAGTTGTCCTGGTCCACAAGACTTGGCAAGGATCCATTCAGTCCGTCCCACGTCAGTTGGCGGTGTCCTCTAGGACACTCGGTTGTAGCGCAGATGTTGTCTGAGACATACTTGGACCGAAACGGTTGGGACGGCTCAGACGTTGGCATCACCAGCGACCTTTTTGGACAGGGCCGAAACCTGCTGCGACCAACACCGCTGATATTCATTTCGCAGCGAACCTACCGCGCTCTTGAAGATGCCGGGCTGAAAGGCTTCTCCGTGGAGATCGCACACTTGGAGTAATATCCTCGTTACACTCACAACCTCCGCGACAATTTTTCAGCTTTGTGGATACGGGGCCTCAGCGCTTTCCTGGATTTGCTCCCCTAGTTTTTCTGCGCCAGTTCCTGAATGCTAGACTCCAATGTTCGGGAGATACTTTTGAACACCGTCTACATCCTCTCCGCCGTCCGCACCCCCATCGGCAAGTTCGGAGGCTCTCTAGCTTCCCTCTCCGCTGCCGACATGGGAGTCGTCGCCGCCAAAGCCGCGATCGAACGCGCCCACATCGCGCCCGCGCAAATCGAAGAAACCATCTTCGGCAACGCCCGCCAAGCCGGAGGCGGTCCCAACCCCGCCCGCCAAATCTCCATCCGCAGCGCCGTCCCGAGAGAGGTCCCCGCCTACACCGTCAACAAGGCCTGCGCCTCCGGCATCAAGTCGATCGCGCTCGCCTTTCAGGAAATTGCCACTGGCAACCTCGACTGCGTCCTCGCCGGAGGCACCGAATCCATGTCCCGCCTTCCTTATTACCTCGAAGGCGCGCGCTGGGGATATCGTCTCGGCAATCAAGAACTAGTCGATGGCATGTACCGTGATGGGTTCTTCTGCCCCATGGCCAAAATGCTCATGGGCGAGACCGCTGAACTCCTCGCCGAGCAATACCACATCACCCGCGAAGAGCAGGATCAATTCGCCCTGACCTCGCAACAGCGCGCCGCCTCCGCCCAGTCCGCCGGACGCTTCGACGCCGAAATTGTCCCCGTAACCATCGAAGGAAAGAAAGGCACCACCGTCTTCGCGCGCGACGAGCACTTATTTCTCGATGCGACTCTAGAAAAGATGGCCAAACTCTCGCCCGTCTTTTCCAAGTCCGGAACCATCACCGCCGCGAATTCCTCCGGCATCACGGATGGCGCCGCCGCAGTCGTTCTCGCCAGCGAAAAATTTGTCCAACAAAACCATCTCCGGGCGCTCGCACGAATTCTCGCCGCCACCTCTGCCGGAGTCGACCCTCGCCTCATGGGAATTGGCCCCGTTCCCGCCATCCGCAAACTCGAAGCAAAACACGGCCTCAAACTCGCCGACTTCGATCTCGTAGAACTCAACGAAGCCTTCGCCGCTCAGGTCTTGGCCTGCGACCGCGAACTTCATTTCGATCGCGACAAGCTCAATGTCAATGGCGGAGCCATCGCCCTCGGCCATCCCATCGGCTGCACTGGCACTCGCATTACCATCACTCTTCTCCACGAGATGCTGAAACGTAAAGCTCGCCGCGGCCTCGCGACTCTCTGCGTAAGCGGCGGCATGGGTATGACGCTAGCCATAGAGGCTGTCTAACAGAATCTATGGAGCGACGGGCATCGGCGCCCATCTAACGCGACTCCGTGCCGAGCGAGAATGCCCAATTTCGCTCCCAGATTTGCCTCCACCCCACTAGCAACGCACCCCCCGCCCTCGTATACTAACTAGAGATATGGCGATCGCAGCCGCAGCCACAGTCCCCAGTTCGGCTCGCACCCCAATGCCTCTCTCTGCCATCATTGTCGACGACGAACAACTTGCCCGCGAAGAACTTGCTTACCTGCTCAAAAGCGTGGACGACATCAATGTAGTCGCCCAGGGCAAGAACGGCCTCGAAGCCGTCAACCTGATCCGCGAGCACAACCCTGACATCGTTTTCCTCGACGTCCAAATGCCCGGCCTCGACGGTTTCGGCGTCATCAAGAAGCTTCTCGACCGCAAGGTCGCTCTCCCGAAAATTGTTTTCGCGACCGCCTTTGATCAATATGCGGTAAAGGCTTTCGAAGTGAATGCTGTCGACTACATCCTGAAGCCCTTCGATAAGAAGCGCGTCGTCCAGTCGATTGAAAAAGCGAGGATGAAGATCGAAGCCGGAGCCGGCCCCGAGCAGAAATTAGACGCGCTGGTGCGGATGCTCGAGTCGCAAAAGTCCCAGACTCAGACCGCAAAGATCCTGATCAAAGCCGCTGGACGGCTCTTCCTCACCGATCCCAGGGACATCTGTTACGCCACCATCGAAGACGGCGTCATCACCGTCGCCACCACTGGACACGCCGGCATGGAAGGCCATTCCAACTGCCGTACTCTCGAAGAGCTCTTCGAAAATCTTGACCCCGCTTTATTCTGGCGCGCCCACCGCTCTTTTTTAGTCAACATCAACCACATCCGCGAAGTCGTTCCCTGGTTCAAGAGCTCCTACCAGCTGCGCATGGATGACAAGAAACAGACGGAAATCCCCGTCAGCCGCGCTCAAACCCGCCGCCTCCGCGAACTCTTCAACCTCTAGCATCCTGCAGAAAACTTGAACGCGCAGTGGCTATTCATCGGTAACTCCTGCATGTGCTTTTGGGTTTCGATGGTTCGTTTTTATCGCAGGCTCTAGCCCGCTGCAGTGGATCCGCCGCTTGGAAGGCTCCCAGCCTTCGACCGCCAACAAAGGTTTACTCCGAGCCTCGGTGCCTCCGTGGTGAATTGGCTCTAGAGAAAAAAGGGCGGACGCAGAGACTGCTTCGTCCGCCCGGGGGAGGGATCCTTTAAGAAGCGATAGCTTGCAGGGCAATCCGATTCGGAATGACCAGCGTCGCGCCCTCCAGCCGAATCAAATCTTTTCGTTTCATATCGCTCAACAATCGAGTCACAGTCTCCCGTGACGATCCGATCATCTGCGAAATTTCTTCATGAGTGAATTCCGTCGATACTCGTAACTCGCGATTCCGCGGCTCGTCGGAAACCCACGACAGTAACAGTCGCGCTAATTTCTCCGTCGAACTCCGCGCCAGTAGTAAATCATGAACATCCTCAAACGATGTCGTCACTTCGTGCGCCAGCATTTTGGCGCACGCCAGAGCCGCCTCGCTGTGACGCTCAATCCAGCGCAGGAAGCTCTCTCGTTCAATGAACTTAACCTGGCAGAGTTCGATCGTCGTGACCGTAACCAGCGATGGACCGCCCGATAAAACCGCGCTTAGCCCCAGCATCTTCCGTCCACTCTCAATTTTCGGGATGATCGTCTTGCCATCTCTCGCCTGCACAGAAAGTTTGCAACGTCCCGAACACGCAACGTAAATTCCTCGCGGAATTTCGCCCTCAGTCAGTAAAGTTGCGTTCGTCGGATAGAGCGTCACATGCCCCATCGCGTTAAATTCTTCCAGCACCGGCTGCGGTAGGCCGCAGATATCGTAGGGCTGTTTCAGCGTGCAGCTTAGACAGTCGTTCGTAATGGAAAAACGCCGGGGCACACCCATGCCATCTCCTGGAGATTGAACTTCCTCTGTAGAGCAGTATTCCGCTCGGGAAGTGGGGGTACTTCCTCGCATCACGATGCACGCGCGTGGCCATCCATGCGCCTACGGATAACTCAAACTGGAATAAGAACTTATTTGGGATTCACAAGATACACCAGATAGGAGACGCCAGATTGACGGCGCGCTTGCCGAAAGTCCGGCGCCTACAAAACGTGTAGCTTTCAGGCCGCATACCTCTTTCTAACGGAGATAATCCTTCCGCGAGATCCCCAGTCTTTTCATCTTGTATTGCAGGGTAGTGCGCTTCAACCCTAGTCTCGCCGCCGCGCCCTGCGGACCCGACAATGCTCCCCGCGTTTGGAGGAGAATCTCGATAATGTGTTCCCGCTCCTTTTCCCACAAAGTCTCGTCCCGTTCGGTTGGTCCCGGGAGGGCGCTCCTCTCGTGTAACTCCCCCAGCGGCGCGTTCAGCCGCGGACCATCCGACAGAATCACGGAACGCTCGATGAAATTCTCCAGCTCTCGAATATTTCCCGGCCACTTCCAATTCATCATGGCGTGAACCACTTCATCTGGAACGGTTCTGATCTGTTTCCGCATACGCGCTGAACTTTTTTCCAGGAAATACTGCATAAGCGCCGGTATGTCCTCCCTCCGGTCGCGCAAGGCTGGGACATGCACCGGAAACACGTGCAGGCGATAAAACAAATCGCTCCGGAATTTCTTTTCTTCCACCGCCCGTGCCAGATTTCGGTTTGTGGAAGCAATCAGCCGCACATCCACCTTGATCGTTTTTGTCCCCCCCAGCCGTTCAAACTCCTGATCCTGAAGCACGCGCAGCAGCTTCGGCTGCAGCTCCAACGGAATCTCTCCAATTTCGTCGAGCAATAGCGTCCCTTTATCGGCCAGCTCCAACCGCCCCAGCTTTCGACTCACCGCCCCCGTGAACGCGCCTCTTTCGTGGCCGAACAGCTCGCTTTCCAGCAATCCCATCGGAATCGCCGCGCAGTTTAACTTGATAAAGTTGCGACCCTTCCGGCCGCTCATGTTATGAATCGCTCTTGCTACTAGTTCCTTGCCCGTCCCCGTCTCGCCTGTGATCAGAACCGTGGAATCCGTATCGGCGACGATTGCAGCGTGGTCGAGTACCCGCTTTAATGCGGCGCTGCTCCCTATGATTCCCTCTGGAGGAGTCGCCCCGCGCAGCTCACTCTCCAGGTATCGCTTTTCCTGCGCCAGCCGGTTTTTCAATACCTCGATCTCGCGATAGGCATTGGCATTTCGCAGTGCCGCGGCAATCAGCCTTGCCACCTGCTCAAGATATTCAACTGCAGACGCCTCGAATGTCTTATCCTTCTCGCTGCTTACGTTCAGCGCGCCCCACACCCGATCCCCAGCTACCAGCGGCATACTGCAAACGGATTGAACCCCCATCGAATACATCGCCTTCGCCAGCGGTGCCCTCATCTCCCTCAAGTCCGCAGCCCTGAAGAATGCTGCCTTCCTGGTTTGAATCGCCTGACCTGAAAGCGCTTGCTCGATCGGAACCACCGTTCCGTGATTGATGATCGGCTCCCACTCTCGCGTCTCTCCAAACAGCTGGACTTTCCTGCCGTCGTCGTCCAGTAGCGAAAGCACCGCTTTTTCGTAGCGTGCAATGTGCCGGACGCTTGCCAGCAACGCCGGCAATAGCTTTTCCAGTTCCAAGCTCGAGCTCAGTTCCCGGCTGATTTCCAGTAGGCTTCGCTGCTCCTCGAAAGATTCGTAGGCTTTTTCCTTCTCCAGGGCGCTGGCCCCCAGCAGCGCAACCCGTGACAAGAATTCCACGTCATCACTGCTTACCCGCTCTCGAACGCTTCGTCCCAGTCCCAGTGCACCAAAACGCCGCGAACGCGTGCTCATCGGCAGCAACATATACGATCGCACTCCCTGATTCAGCAAAAGCGGCGTGCATCCCGGAAACCGTCGTTCCCGCTCGACATCGTCAATCGTGATCGTCTCTTGATTCCTCCATGTCCATCCACTCGCCGCTGTGTCCACCGGTAAGTCATCAAACCCTCCGGTCTCGCGGTTCTTCTTCCAATAATTGGTCTGCATGCAATCGTGGTAGGGGTCGTGCAGAGAAACACTTAGAAAGTCGCTGCCCGTCAAATCCAACAGCGGCGGAGCGAATTCCCGGAACGCGTCCGACAGACCCTTCGATTGATCGACTAAGTCTGTTATTTGAAGTAGGAGCCGGTATCGGGGTTGCGCAGACGGATCATCGTTCCAGGACTCGAGTGGATTCGAGCGCATTCAAACCTTCTCCCGCACCTGCCCGTGCAATCGCTTTAGGCAGTTCGTCTTGAGCAGGAACGGAAGTCAACGCAGTCTGATCTGCGGGACTTAAGTTCGTCCTTGGTCCAGTCGCAGGCGTCGGCTCCTCATCTGGGAACCAATCGTATTCTCCCGGTTGGGAGGCCATCGGTTTCTTCTGCGAGGCAACCGGATTGTTACAATCCGGCCAGCACATTTCTACTCCGCTCGCCCCCCCCAAGCAAGCCATTTCTTACTAATCCTTTGTAGTTGGCTCGCTTCAAGTAATTAGGACAATCGCCACCGTGGGAGTCATCGCGACATGGATGGTCGATAACGATCGTCATCTTTAGCTGAGAAATTGCCCGATTCGCGGCGATAAGTTGGCCGCACGCCAATCCCTATTGGTCGTCCTGGTTTCGGTAAGGCCACACGTTCCTTCAGCCTGAGGTAACATTCTTATATGGCCCGCGGTTGGGAGAGCAAATCCATCGAACAGCAACAAGAAGAAATGGCAGACCGCCGGAATGCCTTTCATTCGTCGGCCTCACCCGCCGAGCAACTCCTAGCCCGCAAACGCGACGGCCTCCTCCTCTCCCACAAGCGACTCACCCAACAACTCCAGGCCGCCTCCAATCCCCGCCATCGCCAGATCTTGCAGCAGGCCCTGGCCGAGGTGGACACCCAACTCTCTTCTTTTGAGCAATTTCCAGAGTCCAAGCCACCCAAGTAATTGGCCTGACGTATACCCGCTATAACGAAAACCGCGGTCCCGCTCACTTCCCGCTGACGTATAATCGACAGGTTGATGAAAGCCTACGTTTACGTCTCCCTCAAGAAGAGCGTTCTGGATCCCCAGGGCAAAACCATCCACGGCGCGCTTAAGAAAATTGGCTATCAGAGCTTGCAGGACGTGCGGCAAGGGAAGTATTTCGAGATCACTCTCAACGGCGGCATTACAAAAGACGAAGCGCAAGCGGAAGTCGATCGCATCGCTCGCGAAGTCCTGACCAACCCCGTCATCGAAGAGTATCGCTTCTCCCTCGAAGACTAAACGCCGGGTGTAAAGGTATCGCTTTTTGGCGATACCACCGTTCGTAGTTTGGTATCAGCGGATCGCTGTTTCGTATCAGGGTATCGCTTCAGCGATACCGCCGTTCTTCGAAATAAAAGCCCCTTTAGGGGCTGCCACCGGACCCCCACCGAGTTATCAAGGAGTCTCTATCCAATGTGCGGCATTGTGGGATATGTAGGTAAAAAAGAAGTCGTCCCCGTTATCATCGAAGGCCTTCGCAAGCTCGAATACCGTGGATACGACTCCGCAGGAATCGCAGTCGGTGGCAACGGCGCTGGTCTCCACATTCGCCGCGCCCAAGGCAAACTTCGCAATCTCGAAGAAGTCATTCGCCAAAAGCCCTTGGACGGTACCTACGGCATCGGTCACACCCGCTGGGCGACCCACGGCCGCCCCACCGAAGAAAACGCTCATCCCCATCGCGATTGCTCCGGCACGATCGTCGTGGTCCATAACGGCATCGTCGAAAACTACTTATCACTCAAAAAGAAGCTCATTGCGGAAGGCCATACTTTCACCACTGAAACAGACACCGAAATCATTGCCCACCTTATCGAGAAGCATTACCTCAAATCGAGCCCGAAGCCGTCCTTGGAAGAAGCCGTCCGCCAAGCCGTCAAAGAACTAACCGGAGTCTTCGCCCTCGTCGTCATCGCCGCCGACTCGCCCAACAAGATCGTCGCGGCCCGCAACGGACCGCCCGCCGTAATCGGCATCGGCAAAGACGAATACTTCGTTGCCTCCGACGTCCCCGCCCTCCTCGATCACACCCGAGACCTCTTTTTCTTAGGCGATGGCGACCTCGCCGTCCTCACTCAGGATGGCGTCAAAGTCACCGATTTCGATGGCCATCCTGTCGTGCGTAAACCTCAGCGCATTACCTGGGATCCCATCATGGCCGAAAAGGGTGGTTTCAAGCACTTCATGCTCAAGGAAATCTACGAGCAGCCCCGCACTGTCCGCGATACCACCCTCGGCCGCGTCTCCCAGGATACCGGCAGGATTTTCCTCGACGAAATGCAGGTCCCAGATGCCGAATTCCAGGCGCTAAAGAAAATCAATATCGCCGCCTGCGGTACCAGTTGGCACGCCGGACTCGCCGGAAAATTCATGATCGAAAATCTCGCCCGCGTCCCCGTCGAAGTCGACTATGCCAGCGAATGGCGCTATCGCGATCCCATCCTCGGCCCCGATACGATGACCATGCTCATCTCGCAATCTGGAGAAACTGCCGACACCATCGCCGCCCAGCGCGAAGCCAAGTCGAAGGGCTCAAAGACTCTCGCCATCTGCAACGTCGTCGGCTCTATGATCACTCGCGAAGCCGCCGGAACCGTCTACACCCACGCCGGCCCTGAAATTGGCGTCGCCTCCACCAAAGCCTTCACCGGACAACTTACCGCGCTCTATCTCTTCGCGCTTTACTTAGCGCAAGTCCGCGGCACCATGACTCCGGAGCAAGCCAAGGCCGCGGTTCAGGAACTTACTCATATTCCTGGCAAACTAGAACAGATTCTGACTCAGGATGAAGCCTGCGACGAGTTAGCCAAGACTTATGTCCGCGCCCAGGACTTCTTATTCTTAGGACGCGGCATTCACTACCCCATCGCCTTGGAAGGCGCGCTCAAGCTAAAAGAAATCTCCTATATCCACGCCGAAGGTTACCCTGCCGGAGAAATGAAGCACGGCCCCAATGCCCTCATCGACGAGAATCTTCCCGTAGTCGTCATCGCCACTCGCGACGTCGAGAGCCCCCAGTCGATGACCCGCTACGAAAAAACGATGTCCAATTTGAAAGAAGTCAAAGCTCGCTCCGGCATCGTCATCGCCCTCGCTACCACGGGAGACAAAGAAATTGCCGAGGAAGCCGACCACGTCCTCTACGTTCCACCCGCTCCCGAAGAATTATCCGCAATTCTCGAAATCGTCCCCTTACAACTCCTCGCCTATCACATCGCCGTCAGAAGAGGTTGCGACGTAGACCAACCCAGAAACCTGGCCAAATCCGTGACCGTCGAATAAAGAGTAGAAGAAAAGCAAGTATCTGGTGCACCAGGTTCGTGCCCGTTCTTCAGGGCACTAACCTGGGTCCCCCAAACGCTGTCAGAGCGGTCGAACCCACTCACCCCTACCGCGGCATCACTGCAACATTCTCCTTGGGCATCGCCTCCAGTGTCACCTTATCAATCCCCAAATGAGCCAGCACCAGTTCTGACGGAGTATGCTGCAGCCACTCCGATAGCGCCAGATCCTGATACACGTTGCTCTTGAACATTTCCAAAAATTTCAGGTCCGTGTCTCCCGTATTCTGGATGTAGTGCGGCAACGTCTTTTGTATATATCCAACATCGCCAGCCTCGAAATCCATCGTGCGTGCCCGGCCTCCCGTGGCAAACACCGTCATTTTTCCCGTACCGCTGATGTAGTACTGCCATTCGTCCGCATTCGGATGCCAGTGCAATTCGCGAATACCGCCCGGATGGACCGTCACAATCGCCGCCGCAATCGTTGTCGACACCTTGAACGTATTCGAGTCAACGATCCGCACCTCACCGCCTTTACTCCGCTTCGAAATCACCTGTTGCGCCGCCCGAAACGCAAAGTCCTGCGAAGACTTGCCCAAGGAACCCGCCGCCTCTTTCTGATCCGCTGCCAGCGAACCTGGCACTGGTGCCTGAAAGATAAATTTTTCCCGCCGCGGCATCTTCTCCATCGCCTGTTGGCTCACTCCAAAATTGGCCGCTAACACGTCATGCGGAGTGTGTGCCATCCAATCCGTCAACAACACCGTCTCATATTCCGAAAAATTTCCATCGTCAAACACCAGCAAAAACTCCGCGCCGTCCGGCCCCAATCCCTGAATCGAATGCGGAATGCCTGTCGGAAAATACCAGAGATCCCCTTCGGTGATGTCGGTGACAAAGCTCTTGCCCTCAAGATCAAGCCCCGTAATACGCGCGTTGCCATAGAGCATGAATGCCCACTCCGCCGCCGTGTGCCAGTGCAGTTCGCGGATCCCTCCCGCCGTCAACCTCATATCCACGCCGGCAATCGTCTTCGAGATCGGCAGCTCGCGCAGCGTCACCTCCCGTGACCATCCTCCTTCTTGCATCCGTTTGTGAGAAAGCCCAAACGGATACTTAAACGCCTGTACGCCCCCCGCGTCCGTCTGCGGCGGCAGAAAGGAATCAGGGTTTTGCGCATCGATCTGCGGATTACCCGGTCCCGGCGCGCTCGCGCTCCGATCATTTTTTGTCGGATAAGGCTTCTGCTCCTGCCCTGCCGCTTCCGCCGACAACATTCCCGCCGCGGCTAGCGCCGCCGACCCCATCCCCAGGAATCCCCGACGCGACACCGGTTCATTTTTCGCATCATCGCTCATTCGTTCGTCCTTTCGAAAAACAACTCCAAGAGAGCTTCAGAAACCCACTTCCCACATTTACGATTCGGAAAAGATAAGCGAGCATTCCCACCATGTCAATCAGGGATCTTAGCTATTGCTAACCACCTCTTTGTCTTTTTTTCAGCGATTTGCAAGCCCGCGGTTTAGCACTGACGTTACCAACTCGCTAACCTTCATCCTTGCTCCCATCAATCGGAGTTGTTAACGTGCCACCATACCCCTCATCAGACCATGACGCCCTCAGAACAAGTCGCGCTCGTTGTGTTGGAAACAAATCCCCGCGAGACCTGGCTCCGCGCCTTCAACTGGCACATTGCCATCGTGTTGGCCATCATCGTCTTCTTTGGAGCCATTCGCTGGCGTTTAGCTGACATGCCTTTGGAACGCGACGAGGGCGAATATGCCTATGCTGGTCAGTTGATACTCCAGGGCATTCCTCCTTATCAACTGGCCTACAACATGAAGTTGCCCGGCACTTACGCGGCCTACGCCGCGATTCTTGCCTTGTTTGGCCAAGCCGCGCACGGAATTCACATCGGCCTGCTGCTCGTAAACGCCGCGTCCCTTTTCCTGCTCTACCTCATCGCAACCCGCCTTTTCGGACCGCTGGCCGGAGTTGTCGCCTGTGCGAGTTATGCCTTTCTCTCCACCCAGCCCGGCGTCTATGGATTCGCGGCCCACGCTACTCACTTCGTCGTCTTCGCCGCTCTCATCGGACTCATCTTCCTCCTGCGCGCCGAAGAAACCAGAAGACTGCCCCTGTTTTTCTTTTCCGGCCTCGCCTTCGGCACCGCGTTCCTCATGAAGCAACCCGGAATCTTTCTCGGCTTGTTCGCGTTTTTCTATTTGGCTGTTCGCAATCGGCCTGCAGGCCATCGCGATTGGAAGAACTGGGCAAAGCAACTGGGGTCATTCCTGTTCGCCGCCGCGTTACCTTTTGGTCTGACATGCCTGCTTCTTCTTCGGGCCGGCGTTTTCCATAACTTCTGGTTCTGGACTTTCTCTTATGCTCGCCAGTATGCCTCTGCAGTTTCTTTGTCGGAGGCATGGGCACTCTTCAAAGCCTCCTCTCTCTACATCCTTGGGTTTACGACCCCTTGGCTCTGGATCATCGCGCTCCTCGGCCTTCTCGCCGTCTTCCTCAATCCCAATCTCCGCCAGCGTCGAACCTTCATCCTCGGATTGATGATATTTTCCTTCGCCGCCGTGTGTCCCGGTCTTTATTTCCGACCGCACTATTTCATTCTCTTCTTGCCCGCCGTCGCTCTTTTGATCGCGCTCGCGGTCACCTCCAGCATTGATTTTCTCAGCGTGCGCCTCGGACCCAGCAGCCTCCGCTTTCTACCCGTACTGCTGTTCGCCGCAGCCTGCGCGCTCGCCATCCAACATAACGCACAGTTCTACTTCAAACTCTCGCCGCTCCAAGCGACTCGATTGTGCTACTCCCTGAATCCATTTCCCGAAGCCGTGCAGGTCGCGGAGTACCTCCGGCAGAACACTTCTCCCGCCGATAAGATCATGGTGTTTGGCTCCGAACCCGAAATTTATTTCGAAGCTCAGCGCCATTCTGCCAGCGGTTATATCTACACCTACAGCCTCGGCGAAGATCAGCCCTACTGGCCCACCATGCAAAAACAAATGATGCAAGAGGTCGAAGCTAACCGCCCGACCTATGTGGTCCTGGTAGATATCTCGTACTCCTGGCTGCTCAATCCACGATCTCCGCAGGCCGCCGCGATTCGCTCTTCAATCAAGCAATATGTTTCTACGGGCTTCGATCAAGTCGGGATGGTGGACGTCACGGAACCGGAATCCCACTATTACTGGGGCGGACAGTCGCAAGCCCATCATCACCCGGGATACGAAATCCTTATTTTCAAGAGAAAGAGTTGATCCCCGTCGAACCGGCGCTCCCAAAGTTGCTTTTATCGGTCACAAATCTCGTCCCGCGGAAATCTAGCGACCAGCATTCCTCCCAAGTCATCTACATACTCGATGCCTCAGTTCAAGACTCTCGAAGCTCGCGTCCTCCATTCGTCCACGCTCTCCGACTTCACCAAGCACATTGAATTCGAAGTCGCCGGAACCTCCCACTTCGGCTTCGTCCCCGGGCAATGGCTCTCCGTAAAAGCGACCACGCCCGAAGGCGAAGAAATCACACGCGCCTACTCGATTGCGTCGCCGCCCACCGAAAATGGGAAGGTCGCCTTCTGCCTCAATCGCGTTCAAGACGGATTCATGTCGAACCATCTCTGCAATCTCGAAGCGGGCGCGACCATCACCTTCCAGGGCCCTTTCGGAGACTTCACTCTCCGCCCGCCCCTTCGTGACACCGTCTTCATCGCCACCGGAACCGGTGTTGCACCCTTCCGTTCCATGCTGCACTGGCTTCTCGCCGAAAAAGAACGCCACCAGGATCACCAATTCTGGCTCCTCTTCGGATCCCGCCAGTCTCGAGACATTTATTACCGCGACGAGTTCGAACAACTCGCCGCCCGGCACCCCAACTTTCACTTCCAGCCAACTCTCAGCCGCGCTCCTGAAAACTGGCAGGGCCTTCGCGGATACGTCCAGCAACACTTGGGAGAAATCGTAGGCATGCGCACCGACATGCACGCCTACATCTGCGGCCTCGATAAAATGGTCCAAGCCAACCGTGACCTCCTCAAAACCCTAGGCTGGGACCGCAAGTCCATTCGCTACGAAAAATACGACTAACTAGTAGAATTGCCGGTCTGAAAGAGTCACAGCGCCTTTAGGCGCCGAAGGAGATCGATCGTGTACGTTGCAAGTGAAAAGCGTTACGACTCCATGCAATACCGCCGCTCCGGCCGCGGCGGCATCCAACTTCCCGCCATCTCTCTCGGCCTCTGGCACAACTTCGGTGGCGATGACAATCTCGAGAACGGCCGCGCCATGCTCCGCCGCGCCTTCGATCTGGGCATCACCCACTTCGATCTCGCCAACAACTACGGCCCGCCCTATGGCTCCGCCGAAGAAACCTTTGGCCAGATTTTCAAAAAAGACTTTCGCCCCTACCGCGACGAACTCATCATCTCCACCAAAGCCGGATGGGACATGTGGCCCGGCCCCTACGGAGACTTCGGTTCCCGCAAATACATGCTCGCCAGCCTCGACCAGAGCCTGAAGCGCATGGGTCTCCCCTACGTCGACATCTTCTACCATCACCGCCCCGACCCCGACACGCCGATGGAAGAATCTATGGGCGCACTTGACACCGCCGTCCGCTCCGGACGCGCCCTCTACGCCGGCATCTCCGCCTACGATCCCAAACAAACCACCCAGGCGCTGAAGATTCTCCGCGATCTTGGAACCCCCTGTCTCATCCATCAGCCCAAATATTCCATGTTCGTCCGCGATCCCGAACACGGCTTGCTCGACGTCCTCGGGAAAGAAGGCGTCGGCTGCATCGTCTTCAGCCCGCTCGCCCAGGGATTGCTCTCCGACCGTTACCTCAAAGGCATTCCCAGCGACTCCCGTGCCGCTCGCGATTTTTTTCTGAAAAAAAAAGACATCGGCAAAGATACGCTCACAAAAATTCGCGCTCTCAACAAAGTTGCCGCGCAGCGCGGACAAACTCTCGCCGAAATGGCCGTAGCCTGGGTTCTGCGCGATCCTCGCGTCACCAGCGCCCTCATCGGTGCCAGCAAAGTTTCGCAAGTGGACGACAACGTAGCCGCGTTGAAGAATCTTAAATTTTCCGCCGACGAACTAAAGAAGATCGACGACATTCTCGCGACCAAATGAAATCAGCCGATCAAAATAAAAAGCAAAATAAGCCAATCGTCCGTTGCTCCTGGGCGAGCAACGATCTCGCCATTGAATATCACGACCGCGAATGGGGCGTCCCACAACACGACGACCGCTCCCTCTTCGAATTCCTGATTCTCGAAGGCGCGCAAGCCGGCCTCAGCTGGGATACCATCCTCGGCAAGCGCGATAACTACCGCAAAGCCTTCGACGGCTTCGATCCCGACAAAGTCGCGCGTTACGACCAGCGAAAGTCGCAGCAACTCCTCCGCGATGAAGGAATCATTCGCAACCGCCTCAAGATCGCCTCCGCCGTCAGCAACGCGAAAGCATTCTTAGCTGTGCAGAAAGAGTTCGGCACTTTCGATCGCTATGTCTGGCAATTTGTTGGAGGCAAACCGCGTGTGAATTCCTGGAAAGCAGGGAACAAACTCCCTGCCAGCACGCCCGAATCCGATGGCATGAGCAAAGACCTGAAGAAACGCGGCTTCAACTTCGTAGGTTCCACCATCTGCTACGCCTTCATGCAAGCCACCGGAATGGTCAACGACCACGTAGTCGAATGCTTCCGCTATCCGAAAAAATAATCTCCTCTAGGGACGCGGCACAGCAAGCAGGTTCTATGAAAAGCTTTGCTTTTCTCCGTGCCTCCGTGTCTCCGTGGTGGAATTACTCGTCAACCCGCCGGCTCAGTCCGTTTTCTCTCTGCGCAACGCGCACGCCGCCAGCGCCGCCTGTCCCAGGCTGATGCCCCCATCGTTCGGAGGCACCGCGTGATTCGTCCAAATGACAATCGCATCGTGCTCCATCGCGGCCTTCGCATCTCGCAGCAAGAGTTCGTTTTGAAAGACACCGCCCGAAAGCACCACCGTGTCGAGTCCGTGTACGTCGCTCAATTCGACGATGGCATCGCGCAACCCTTTGGCAATCCCACCTTGGAATGCGCGCGCAATTTCCGCAACTCCACGTCCCGCAACTCGATCTCGAACCACCGCTCCAAGCAGTGGACGAAAATCGAGCTCGCCATCCACAAACGGAAACGCATACGCCTCAACCTCCGGCGCCCGCCGCGCCATTTGCTCCAGCCACATTGCGGCCTGCCCTTCAAACGTAATCTCCCTTGTAAACCCCAGTAGCGACGCCGCAGTGTCAAACAACCGCCCCACCGAGGTCGTCGAAAATGTCCTCACATTCTTTTGAACCAGTTGCACCGCGCTTCGATATCGTCCCGAAAAATAAAATGGCGCCCCACTCAAATCCTCTAAGCCATCCAGTTGCGAAAGAAATCCTGCCGCAGCTTGCACCGGATACCGCGCCGCCGCATCTCCGCCCGCAAGCGCCGACGTTCGCAAGTGCGCGACCCGCTCGAATCCTTCCCGAACACTGCCCACGAAGAATTCCCCGCCCCATATATTTCCATCGTCTCCATAACCTGTTCCATCGAAGCTGACTCCCAAAACCCGCTTCTCAAACTCGCCGCGTTCCGCCAGCACCGACGCAATGTGCGCACGATGATGCTGCACCGCCATCTTTCGCGAACTCCGAAGCGCGACGACATGCGCCGTCGAAACATATTGCGGATGCGCATCATGCACCACCAGCACATCGTCCCAACTCACCTCATACATCTCCATCAGATCGTCGATCGTCTCCCGAAACGCCCGAAACGCCTCCGCATGTTCGAGATCGCCAATGTACTGGCTCACGAATGCCTGTCCCTCCACGACCAACGTGATGGCGTTCTTCAAATCCGCTCCCAGCGCCAGAATCGGACGACTTCCAGCCGCCCCACCCGGCAGTCGCTCCACCGGCAACTGCGCCACCGCGCCCGGAGCGTATCCTCTCCCGCGCCGCAAAATAACCGGCCCCATCACGCCCGCTCGCGCCACCGAATCATCCACGCGCCGCGCAATCGGCCGCTCGCCCACCAAAAACGCGTCAGCGATCCCCGACAGACGCTCCAGCGCATCTTCATCTTCATAAGCAATCGGCTCGCTCGAACGGTTGGCGCTCGTCATCACGAGAACCTCCGGAGCCCCCGCGGCAAACAGCAAATGCTGCAACGGCGTATGCGGCAGCATCACACCCAACTCGTCGTTCTCAGGAGCGACTCCCACCAAGCCCACGCTGCCAGCTCCGCTCTTAGCCGGAGCGAGCACAATCGGCCGCGCCGTCGAAGTCAGCAGCGCTTCCGCCTCAGCCGAAAGCTCCACCAGTCCTCGCGCCCGATCCGAATCCCTCACCATCACCGCAAACGGCTTTTCCTTTCGGAATTTCCGTTCTCGCAAAGCCGCCACAGACGCCGCATTCCGCGCATCGCAAGCCAGGTGATACCCGCCCAATCCCTTAACCGCAACAATCTTCCCCGCGCTCAGAAGTTCGGCAGCGCCACGAACACTTTCCTTAACCCCGATTCCAGCATCATCAGGCGGCACGCTGCCCGTGTCAGCCACCGCTCCTTGCAAGAAATAGTTTGGCCCGCACTCCGGGCACGCCACTGGTTGCGCGTGAAATCGTCGATTCCCCGGGTCCGTGTATTCCGCCTTGCAATACTCGTCCAGCGCCCAATCCTTCATCGTCGTCGCCGGCCGGTCATAAGGCAGCCCAAGCACCACCGTGTAGCGCGGCCCACAATTCGTGCAATTGATGTAGGGATAGAGGTAACGCCGGTTCGCCGGATCAAACAGTTCGATCAAACACTCATCGCACACCGGAAGGTCGGGGGAAATTCGCACCGTCGGCCGCTCCCGGCGCTCGCTCTCGCGAATCGTGAATTCGCTGACCCCGCGCGGCACAGTCGGCTCGACTTCAACCGCAACCACGCTCGCAGCCGCAGGCGCTTCCGTCCTAAGGCCCTCGACAAAACTCCGCAAGCCCTGCTCCTTACCCTCGAGATAGATCTCGACGCCTTCTTCGCCATTCAACACCCAACCCGCCAGCCTGTTCGCGCACGCCAGCCGATAAACAAATGGACGAAATCCAACCCCTTGCACCACGCCAGTCACTCGAATCAAACACGCGCTCGTCGGCGAGGTTTTCTCTTCCTCCAATTTCATGGTTGATCCGCATTCATCGTATGCTCCGCCGCACACTCGCGCCCCAATCCGCGTACCTCCGCAGTCAAAACGCGAGGAAGGCAAATAATAAGGCAAATAGTAGAGAGACGTGAGGCTAGTTTTGGTGATTTCTGGGGATGCGCAGAAAGGTAGCACGGGTTTTTCAGCAGCAAAGGGCTTCGCCGCTGCGCTTGTCAGCCTATGCCGCTTTTTCCTTCATCTTGCACTGCATCGCGTGCTGCATCAATTCCCGCGAACTCCGCAGCGCCAGCTTTTCCTTGATATGCGCCTGGTACGACTCCACCGTCTTCACGCTCAGGTGCAATTCCTCCGCAATCTGCCGCGTGCCATGCCCGTCCCCAATCAGCCGGAACACTTCCAGTTCGCGGTCGCTCAACTTCGCAATCGACGAATTTCGCAGGCTGCCCGAACCCGTGATGTAGTGCTGCAACATGTGATTCGCGAGGCGGTCACTCACGTAAATCTCACCCGCTAAGATCCGGCGCACCGCCAGAAGCACTTTCTCGGTGGCTTCTTGTTTCATGATGTAGCCATTCGCTCCCGCGCGCAGCGCCCGCTCCGCATACATCAACTCGTCGTGCATTGAGAGAATCAACACTGGCAAGCTCGGATGTGCTGCCCGCAAATGTTTCAGCAGGTCCAAGCCATCCCGTCCATTCAACGAGATATCCAGAATCAGAACATCCGGACGCGCCGACGCCAGCACATGAATCGCTCCTGTTGCCTCTTCCGCCTCGCCGCACACCATCAAGTCCTCTTCCTCATTGATGATCAGCGTCAATCCCCGCCGCACGATCGGATGATCGTCCACCACCACGACCCTCCTCTTATGCACCGGCTGATTCGCAAGCGAGGGGTTCTGTACTTTGGAAGCCATATGCGTCTTCACTCTTCGGAGTGATCCGGAGCTGCAGTGCATCACGGCACCGCTTGACCCGCCGTTTTGGATGCTTCGTTATCCGAATCCGGCTACAACGCCAACACCAATATTTGTTCTTTCCCGTATCATGAGTAGTTTTCAACTCGGAACTTTTAAGCAACCAAGCCCACCAAACGCGCACCGGAACTGAGAACTGAGAACTGAGAACTGAGAACTGAGAACTGAGAACTGAGAACTGAGAACTGAGAACTGAGAACTGAGAACTGAGAACTGAGAACTGAGAACTGAGAACTGAGATCCAGCCCCATGCTCATCTTCCGCAAGCCGCTCCCCAACGTCGACCACCCCGAGATGCCCGCCGACGTCGTCATCGTTGGCGGGGGACCTGCTGGAATGGCTTGTGCCCTACGCCTTTCGCAACTAATCGACGATCACAACGCCCGTCATCCCGAGGCTCTCCTAAGCAAAGAAAATATCTACGTCCTCGAAAAAGCCCGCGAAGCCGGTCAGCACTGCCTCTCCGGAGCTCTTCTCGATCCGCGCTCCATGAAAGAACTTCTTCCCGGATTCGAATCCGAAGCCCCTCTCGATGCTCAGGTCCACAAAGAAGCTGTCTATTTCCTCACCCAGCGCGGCCATTACAAGCTCCCACTCACCCCGCCGCCACTCCAGGATCACGGCAACTACGTCATCTCAATCAACCGCTTCGTAAAGTGGATGGCCAACAAAGTCGAAGAAGCCGGCATTACCATCTTCACCGGATTCGCCGGCTCGGAGTTGCTCTATGAAGGGAATCGCGTCACTGGCGTGCGCACCGACGACAAGGGCGTCGACAAACAGAATCAGCCTAAATCCAATTTCGAGCCCGGCTACGACGTCAAAGCAAAAGTCGTTGTCTTGGCCGAAGGCACTCGCGGATCTCTCACCAAGCAACTCGTCGAGAAGTTTGACCTGATGAAAGACCGCAACCCGCAGACCTACGGCGTCGGCGTAAAAGAGCTGTGGGAGGTTCCCGCCGGCCGCATCGATACCGGCGAAGTTATCTATACGATGGGCTACCCGCTCACCACGAAAGAATACGGAGGTGCGTGGATCTACGGCTCAAAAGGCGACACTCCCAACACCAACATCGTCTCCCTCGGCTTCGTCACCGGACTCGACTATCAAGACCCTCGCCTCGATCCTCAACACGCTCTCCAGACCTTCAAGCAGCATCCTTATATAGCCAGCCTTCTCCAAGGCGGCCACATGATCCGCTACGGTGCCAAGTCTCTCCCTTACGGTGGATGGTGGTCTCTCCCTCCGCTCGGCGGCGACGGCTGGATGATCATCGGCGACTCCGCTGGATTCCTGAATTCCGCCCGCCTCAAAGGCATTCATCTCGCCATCAAGAGCGGCATGTTAGCCGCCGAGACCGCCTTCGAAGCTCTGCTGAACAATGATCCCTCGACCGCAACTCTCGGCAAATTCCAGCGTCGCGTCGAAACCAGCTGGATTCAGGACGAACTCTGGCCCGTCCGCAATTTCCATCAGGGATTCAAAAACGGCATGATCGCCGGCATGTTCAACACCGCCCTGCAAGAACTCTTTAACGGTGGCCTCCGCGATCGCGCCCCATCCCACTCTGGTTACGAGAACATGAAGCCTCTCGCCAACCTCCCTGCCGACGGAGGTCCCGAGGCCCGCCTTATCGGTCCCTCCAAAGGCGACGGCAAGCTCACCTACGACAAACTCACCGACCTCTATCATTCCGGTACCAAACATGAAGAGGATCAGCCCGCCCACCTCCTCATTCGTGACACCGACATCTGCAATAGCCGGTGTGTAAAAGAGTTCGGAAGCCCCTGCCAGAATTTCTGTCCCGCCAACGTCTACGAGATGCTCGATGACTCCTCCGCTCCCAACGGCAGGCGCATCAGCCTGAATCCCGCCAACTGCGTCCACTGCAAAACCTGCGACATTCAGGATCCCTACCAGATCATCACCTGGGTCCCCCCCGAAGGCGGCGGTGGCCCTAACTACGAAGGCATGTAGAGAATGGATCCGGACTCGGTGCCCCAGGTTCGTGTCCGTTCTTCAGGACACTAACCTGGATCCTCCTCAAATCTGCCCGTATCGCCGCCCGGAACCCATACTCCGCTAGCCGCCCCTCTCCACCGCGGTATATACTGCTCGCGATACTTTTTGCAGTAACCCGGCGATAAGCCGGGCGCGGAGCACATTCTCATACTTCATTCCGCTCCGTGAATAGAACGCTGGCTTAGGGGACTTTAACTCTTACCTACCCCAACCGTCGGCGGGGGCAGGAATCGTTTCACGATTCTTCCCGAGAGAGGTCTCTACTCGTGGACGTCATATTTATTCGTCTTCTATTTGTTGTCATTGTCGGTATCATCTGCTCGCTGATTCGTCCCTTTAACCTGCCCTCGCACCTGGATGCTGCCGTCGGTCTTCTGATCGGCGCCGCCATCATTGTCTTCGAGTGGCGGTTGCGCGTGATGAGTCTGAAGCGGCTAATCGGCGCTGCCATCGGAAGCGTTCTCGGTATCATCGGTGCCTATCTCTTCGCCCTCGTCATCCGCAACAGCATTCCTGCCGGACCCGTCCAGAGTTTCCTTCAGATCATGGTCATGATGATCATGGCCTACGTCGGATTGGCCGTCGGCGCCAACAAGGGCGACCTGCTCAACCTCGCCGCCCTCGGCGGCATCTTCGGAGGCGAAAAGTCCGGCAAGAAGAGCTTCAAAATTCTCGATACCAGCGTCATCATCGACGGCCGCATCGCCGACATCGCCGAAACCGGATTCCTGGACGGCCTCATCGTCATCCCGCAATTCGTCCTTCGCGAACTCCAACTCGTCGCCGACTCCGCCGACTCCCTCAAACGCAATCGCGGACGGCGCGGTCTCGACATCCTCCAGCGCCTCCAGAAAACCGCCTCCGTCCAGATCCAGATCGTCGAAGACGATTTTCCCAGCGTTCGCGAAGTCGACCTCAAGCTCATCGAACTCGCCAAGCTCTACGAAGGCAAAATCATCACCAACGATTTCAACCTGAACAAAGTCGCCCAGCTGCAGGGCGTCGCCGTCCTCAACATCAACGAACTAGCAAATTCCCTCAAGCCCATCGTCCTCCCCGGCGAAATTATGCGAGTCTTCATCCTGAAAGAAGGCAAAGAATACAACCAGGGAGTCGCCTACCTCGATGACGGAACCATGGTCGTCGTCGACAACGCCCGCAAGATGATCGGCAAGACCATCGACATCTCCGTCACCTCAGTCCTCCAAACCACCGCCGGAAAAATGATCTTCGGCAAATGGGATGAACGCGCCACCGGTCGCCACGACTCCAAAGGAGCGTCTCCCGCGCCCATCAGCGCGACGCAACCCATCCCCATCCCCATCCCCGGGCCGCCTTCCGACCCCTTGAAAAAGCCGGTCACCGAGCGCTCTGCCGACTAACCCCAATCACGGTTGGACATCACGACCGGTATGCTGGAGCGCCGCACTGTGGCACTCTGAGCCACCGCCGCTGTACTATACTCTTCGCCCTTATGAAGGTTTTCGTCATCATTCCCGCCGCCGGACTCGGCACTCGCATGGCTTCGCCCTCGTCCGCTAAGTCCAGCAAGAAGTCACCCAGCAAACAGTTCAAAGAACTCGACGGCGTCCCCATTCTCGTCCACACCCTCCGCAAATTCGCCGCCGTCCCTGCGGTCCACGAAATCATCGTCGCCCTTCGTCCCGACGAAATTGCAGGCTTTCGCACTCAACTCGAAAAGCAATATCCCGGCCTCCTCGCCAAGCCTCTGCATTTTGTGGAAGGCGGCGAGCATCGTCAGGATTCCGTCGCCAGCGCTCTCGCCCACATCGCCGCCGATCCCGACGACATCGTCCTCGTACACGACGCCGTCCGCCCTTTCATCACTCACGAAATCATCGCCTCGGTCATCGACGCCGCCCATCATCAAGGAGCCGCCATCGCCGGCTGGCCCGCCGTCGACACCGTCAAACAAGTCGAACGCACCGCCGACGGAGCCTTGATCAAATCCACCATCCCGCGCGCCAGCATCGTCATGGCCCAAACTCCCCAGGGCTTTCGCTATCCGCTCCTGAAGAAAGCCTTCGACGATGCTGCCCAAGACGGCTTCCTCGGCACCGACGAATCATCCCTCATCGAACGTGCCGGCTCCCCCGTAGTCGTCGTCATGGGCTCTCCGCGCAACATCAAAATCACCACCCCTGCCGACCTGGACCTAGCCGAGTTCTACCTGAAAAACACAACCGGATAATCTCGGCTTGTGAGCTGGCAACACTCGTGTGGCCATGGGCATTCTTGCCCGCGCACGGCCTGCGCTCAAGATGCCCTATTTTCGACACAAGGTGGAAACCACTGCCAGAGAGAGAAAGAGAACGTCCTTTGGGTCCACGCCTCTCTGAGTGCGACGACCTCTCTAGTTGGGGTCACCCAGGGGATGCATTTTTGGGTCACCCTGGGGATGGATCTTTGTTTTTGGGTGGCGCAGCGCTTCAGCGCTGCGATAACAATTTATTTTGACTGCGCCTTTAGGCGCCGAGGCCGCACTCTCCACCGGCAAGCGACTTTTTCCGCACCCTCTTGATGGATGCCGTAAACTCTAATCCTGCCCTTTCAAGGCCTGGAGCGGAAACAGAAATTGAAACCAGAAATGCGCATCGGCTACGGTTGGGACTCCCACGAATTCAAACCCGCCATCCCCCTCAAAATCGGCGGCATCACCCTGCCCCACACTCATGGCCTCGGAGGCCATTCCGACGGCGACGTCCTCCTCCACGCCATCACCGACGCTCTCCTAGGAGCCATCGCCGGCCCCGACATCGGCTCTCTCTTTCCACCCTCCGACCCGCAATGGAAAAACGCCGACTCCGCCATTTTTCTGCAGGAAGCCCTAACCCGCGTAAAAGCCGCAGGCTACGCCGTCGTCAACCTCGATTCCACCCTGATCCTGCAAACTCCAAAAATCGGCCCCCACGCCTCTGCCATTCGCCAAAGAGTCGCCGAGCTCTGCCAGATTCCCCAAGATTGCATAGGAATCAAAGCCAAAACTCCCGAAGGTGTCCCCACCGAAAACGCCGCCATCGCAAACGTAGTCGTCCTGCTAAAAAGAATCTAGCTTTAGGTTTGCTAGTGGGGATGAGTTGTGTTCGCGAGGGGAGGTTTTGCTAGTGTGGAGACGGGCGTCTCGCCCGTCAAGGTTTTGTCCGTGGAGCAGCGAGCGCCCTCGCCCGACTAAATTTTTCGTTGATTACGAAACTCCCGCCCTGCCCTACCCCACCGTCTGCGCTTCTCCCGCCAACTCGGCCTGCCGCGCCCGGGCCGCCGCAATAAACGCGCGAAAAATTGCCTTCGCCGGCTCCGCCACTTCCGGATCGTCATTCACACTCCGCTCCGGATGCCACTGCACCGCCACCACAAAATGTCCCGCGTCCGTACCCTCCAACGCCTCCAGCGTTCCATCCTCCGCGCAGTGCGCCACCACCCGCAGCCCTTTCCCCGCCCGATCCGCGGCCTGATGATGAGAAGAATTTACGGCCACCTCTTCAGTCGCTGGAGCGCCCGTCTCCCCCGTTCCCACAATCCCCGCCAGACGCGATCCCGGCTCGATCAACACATGATGCGCCTTCGCTACCGCCCGCCCCGCGCTGTGATCAATCTTCGACTCCGGATTCGCCGTCGGAACATCCTGCACCAAGGTCCCCGCGCGAAACACATTCAACGATTGCAGCCCGTAGCAAATCCCCAGCACCGGCTTCCGCAGCTTGTACGCGTCCCGCAACAACAATTCATCCACCGCCTCCCGCTTCACATCCGACTCGTCCGTTTTCGGATCCCGCTCCGCCCCATACTTCTTCGGATCCACGTCCGCCCGGCTCCCCGGCAACAACACTCCATCGCAGTCTTCAATCTGCCGCAAAACTTCCGCCGCCGGCAGCCCCAACTCAATCGGCACCGGCTCTCCGCCCGCTCCCAGCACCGCCTCTAGGTACACCGGCAGCGCCCGCTCCGCATACTCCGTATCCCCAGAATGCGGCACCGGAATCGCAATCCGAGGCAATTTCCCTTCACGTTTCATAAACAATATTCACCAAATCCACGGAGTTCCGAGCGCCTAGCGCGAACGACTAACGACGAGCGACCAACGACCGAACCACTACCGCCGTCCCGCCAGCGATGCCCCCTCAATTCTCTCCAACACCTTCCCGCGCCGGTAATTTCGTATCTCCATGCCGATCGACACCATCAGCACAATCGCTCCCGCCCCAATCGCAAATGGAAACGCCACGTGCCGGTACGCAAACGTCAAATTCGGCGCCACATGCTTCACCTGCGAATACACCACCGTTCCCAGGATGCTCAGCAGCAGCGCCACCGCAAACGACAGCACCGTGAGAAGAAACGTCATCGCAACTACGCGCACCGGAATGCCAATCCACCCCGCCCCGTCCGCCTTCGCCTTTCCCATACTCTTAACCTACACCATCCCGCCCCGCCACCGCGACGCCGCGTCCAACACGTTTCCTTAGTGAACCTTAGTGCCCTTAGTGGTTAATACTTTCCTGAGCAGCGCCATACGCTACAATAACCCAATGTCTCAAACCGCCTCCGCGATCACCCGCAGTCCCGCGGAAATCGTTCAGAATAGCCCGGTTTCACAAGCGCCCAACGGCATCTGCTACGCGCGTTCCGGAGAAATCACTATCTCCGAAAACGATCTCGAACGCATGATCGCATCCGTTCCCGTGCCCATCGCCGCCGCGCTTACCCGCAAGGCTTACTATTTTGTCCCGCTCACCGTCACCCAGGGAGACGAAACCGTTATCGCCGACCGCTACGACGTCGCCCTCAGCGACAACGCCGTCTGCCACCGCAACCTCGAACTCGGCAACGCGCAGTGTGTCTTCATCTCCACCCGTTTAATGGACGACAAATTCTCCGTCGCCTTCGAATTCTTCATCAACGTCGGCCACGCCCTAGTCGAAAAAGCTGGAGTCTCCAAGAATTTCGCCGACCTCGCCTGGCAGCAAGTCGAAGCCAGCGTCCGCGGCGAAACTTCGCTCGACGCCTGGGAGGCCCGCAAGTTCGCCACTGCCCACGGTCCCGACGCCGAAAAATTTAAGAACGAATTCCTCACTGCCAGCTTCGCCGACGCCATCTCCATCTATCTTCTTTCCATGTATCTCGACGTCGACTACTACGATCTCCGCGAACGCGACTACCCGCTCCTCGCCCCCGCAGCCATGGCCGAGCGCCTCCGCAAAGTCGCCGAAATCTTCCCCCCCAATCCCGGATTCGAATTCAACATCTACTACCGCCGCCGCTCCTAACGAATCCAGCGTGGCGCGGGTGCCCTCGCCCGCGAGCAGTTGCTGACAACACAACCTGACTCCACCGCACGCGTAGGGCGGCAGCATTCGTCCGCCCCGATTTTAGTTGTTGATCGCGGCGAGAATTTCGCTTTCCTAGGTTGCCACCTTCCGCGGTCCTGGAGGAATCGAACCAAAACGTCATCGGCTTTCTTTCCCTACCCGTGCTACGATTCCCTGGTGTTCAACTTCGGTAGCCCACAAACGCCGGCAGACTGGACCGTTCATATCGCCGGGGCGATTGTCGCCATCTTCCTGGTCTGGTGGATGCTCCGGCTCTACGTGTTGTAGCCCGAGTCGTATCGCCCCGCACCAGGCCCCAGTTGCTAAGATCAGTTATCAACCTCTGAACAAAGGCTTCCCGACCAGCCCTACGAGAAGCCAGAGGCGGATGGTGTCACCTGCACCAGGCCTCTAAAACTTTGCACGATCACGAAGATGACGCAGCACTGCCTCCGCAACCACCTTCGGTGCTTCGCGATGGGGAAAATGACCCACGCCTTCCAACTCAATTCGTTCATACCCGCCCGTGAAGTATCCTTCCTGCCCTTTTGATTCGCTGGGTGGATCACAGAAATCAGACAATCCCTGAATCATGAGCGTCGGCGTAGCCAAAGATTCGACTTCGCTCAGTCGTTGCTGAAGAACGTCAACCCGTGAATCCGCCGCCTCATCTTGTAGCCAGCGCGATCTGTAGGCGTTCAGCGTTATGGCAACCCAATCGGCCGAGGCGAAGCTTTCGGACGCTCGTTCGAACTGCGCCTCATCAAACCATCCAGCTGGACTCCACGTCTCCCATTGAATCCGAGCGAACCCCACAGGGTCTTTCCGCACTTTTTCGGCTCCCCCGTCAGTACACAAGAACCACTGGTACCAAAACCGCCTTGCCTGCTCGAAAGACGGAACGTTGAAGATGCCGCGCGGTTGATACCCCAACGCCAAGGCTGCTATCGCCTTAACCCGCTCTGGAAAAAGCGCAGCTAGAATGTACGCCGCACGAGCGCCCCAATCATGCCCCACCACAGCGAACTGCTTCAGGCCGAGCGAGTCTGCAAATTCAATCGCATCCTGCGCCAAAGCCACGCCAGAACCGACTCGCGCTGTCTCCGGTGACAGAAATTCTGTGGGACTCGAACCTCGAAGGTAAGGGACAATGGTGCGGTAGCCTGCCGCTTGCAGCTCCTGCGCCACCGCATTCCAACCGCACGGCGCATCGGGCCAACCGTGTAGCAAAACCACGGGTATACCGTTCTGTGAGCCGCCTTGCTCGAATGCGATTTCCAGCACTTTTGTGCGGATACAATGTTCTGACACAGCCACCTCTGTGCTCGATGCCGATCCCAGCTTTCGATGATAAAACGTCAATTCGCGATTCGTGGATCGAGGAATTCTTCAAGCACGTCAGCTTCCTGTGAACTTTTGGAGAGGGGCGAATCGACGCAGAAAAGTGGGAAAAGGCCTTCGATCTCGTTGTGCCCCGAGCCGGAAAAAGTGTACGATGCGCCAGGAGAATTTCTTGGGTTGCCTTCTACTAGTCGTCTTCCTCGCCTTTCCTCGGATCGCTCTCGCATTGTTATTCCTGTTCTCGAATTATTTGCAACGTGCCTACCACGGTCTGATTTGGCCCGTACTAGGATTCTTGTTCTTACCGCTCACCACACTGGTCTATGCCTGGATGGCAAATTCACGCATGCCGATCGCCGGCATCAATTTGCTGATTCTGGTTATCACCGTTGTGGTTGATCTCGGCGGCCTTAGCGGCGGCGAATATCATCGACGCAGACGATAACAGACAGTCCACCAGTGACCAGTGAACCGACGATGCCGCTGACTGTCGCTCGCGGAGTTTGCTGAGACTCAAACTAGCCTATTCTTGCAGCGGCCAGTTGAAAGCGGCAGTACCTCTCTCGCAACGCTAAAATGTAGATGGATGTTTAAAGTCGCTAGCTGGAATTTGAATTCTGTTCGCTCCCGGTTGACCCATGTCACGACATGGCTCAAGGCTCGTCGAACCGGACGTCCTCTTGCTTCAAGAATTGAAGGGCACGGAATTTCCCTCCGACGAATTCAAGTCGCTCGGCTATGAGAGTGTCGCGGTCACGCAGAAAGCCTACAACGGCGTTGCCGTTCTGTCGCGACATCCAATGACGACGATTGCGAAGGCTCTCGTCGGAGACGATTCCGACAGCCATGCGCGGTTCTTGGAGGTAATCATCACGAACATCCGCATCGTCAATATTTATCTTCCCAACGGCAATCCGGTAGGGAGCGACAGGTTTGCGTACAAATTGGCTTGGATGGATCGACTCTATCAGCAAATGATTAGCTGGAAGCAGGACGATGTGCCGACGCTTATCGGCGGCGACTTCAACGTGATTCCCGAGGACATCGACTGTCACAAGCCGTCATCGTGGGAGCGCGATGCCTTGTTTCAGCCGGAGCCGCGAGCCCGCTATCGTGCGATGCTCGATATGGGATATACGGATGCGTTCCGGTCGCTGCATGTCGGTGAAATTGGACACTTCACATTCTGGGATTACTTTCGGCAGGCGTTCCAAAACAATCGCGGCATACGAATCGATCACTTCTTACTATCCCCAGCGCTGGCAGATCGCCTCGAAAGCTGCGAAATCGATAAAGGGCCGCGAGCCCTGGAAAAGCCTTCTGACCATACCCCCATAATCGTGACGCTATCCGATCCGCGATAATCTCCCAAGGTGACAATCGACTGAATAGGCTGTGGGCCTGATCAAGATGCCCGCGCCGATCTTCCCACTCGCTCTATGCTCCGGAGACAAGCACCTGGTGCCGCCAACATGCACGTCGGAGCCATAGTCGAAGACCGCGAAGCAGGAGATCCTTGAAATCGAACAGGCTTCAGGGGAGGGCTGTTCGGCAAGCGTCCCGCGACTCTCAACAGTCGTTGGGCGTTTTCGTTTTAGCAGGCAAGAAAATTCGATGCCCGTTCAGAAGTCGCTCCCCACGGTGACTTTCGTTCGTGCGAACACCTCTCCCCTCAGATTAGGATATCTACGAGGTTGCACATTTGCGAAACAAAGGGAATCCAAATTGGGGCAAGCTTTGCGGAGACATCCCCAAGACGCCGACTTCATTTGAAGAGATGGTGCGAGGTTTGCAGCTATCCGAAAAAGAATATCGCAATTCGATTCCATTGAAGGAATGGGCGAAGAAGCACAAAGACAGCAAATTCGTTCCCCAGGATTTGCTGGAAGCGTGGGGATTCGAGGCGAAAGACTAGTCCCTATATTTCGCGCAGGGCAACGCCAAGCGCAAACAACTCAGGGGCCAGACGCGAATCCGGCCCCCTGTTCTCCAAACTCACTTCGTCATCGCACTGCCGTAACCCCGTATAGTCGCCCCCGACTCCGGCATTGACGCTGCATGGCGCGTTGAGTTTGTTGAGAATCCCTTTCAAAACAAGCCGCAATTTAGAATGCGCTCCCGGTTGGGTTGTCAAGAATCTGTCACTTTCTTGTCAATTCCATTCTCCGTATCAAAGCTCGTTTCCCAATCAAATCTTCTGTTCGCAAGAACACTCTCGGTCTCAACTTCTCCACGCCCAGCCACGCTAATCAAGAGATTTAAAAAACTTCCACAATCCCTGTCCAGCTTTCCGCACCTTGGTGCTCTTGGCCTTGCGACACAATCCGGCTTATTCTGGAAGTACACCGAAAGGCTCAGGTTCCGTCTGCCGATGAATTCGCTTCGCATCTACACAGTGCTCTTAGGAGTAGCAGGCATCGCCCTCGCCAGCTACGCAATGTTGCGCCGCAAGCCGAAAAACGCGATTGAGATCGAACACGAACGTCGCGTCTGGCTCAATACCGTCGGCCGCATCACCGATGGCACTGTCATCGATGTGCAGGAAATTACCACCGCCCTCAATCGTCCAGCGACCATGCTCATCTATCAATATGATGTTGCGGGAGTTTCCTACGAGGCTTCGCAGGACGTGACTTATCTACGCCAGTGGATCAATCTTCATTCGTGCCGGCTGGGCCTGCCAACCTCTGTAAAATATGACGCTCGCAACCCCGGAAATTCCATGGTCATCTCCGAAAGTTGGATGGGTCTCCGCCAATAATTTTGATGGACCAGCGGTTGTCGATAAAGCGCCAGACGTCCCCGCTGGCCGTCTCACACTCGAGGGAAATTCCCTTACCTCAAAGCTTCCCCAACGCCAGCGCGACCATATACACAATCTGCACTGCCGCCACACCAATCCAAATCCGTTGCCGGATTCGCGATCGCCGTATATCCCGCATCAAGTCCGCCGCTGTCGGCTCACCCTTTACAAGCTCCCGCTCCACCGCAACCGTCACCGGCTGCAGATTCACCGGCCGTAGGGGCGCCGCTGTCTTCGGCTTGTCGGGATAAAACACCTTCGGCGTATCCACCACCTCCGACCACATCGGAAGCAAAATCCACGACTTCGGAATAATGTCCAGAATCGGCTTCGCCGTCAGCTGCAGCGCCGCCTGGCTCTCCGGTGCAACTCGATCCGCCAGATTTCGCAACAGCGATCCCCACCAGAAATGGCTCAGCTGATCCGTAATCAGTTCGCCAACATCAACCGGTTGCGACTCCAATTCCAACGGCGGGAGCACCTCCGGAGAAAGCACGTCCCCAATATTTGTGAATACGGTTCGAAACCACGGCAGCCGCAAACGCTCGCCCAGCGACAGCCCTACATAAACCGGTCGCGACGTCAGTTGCAGAGGCGGCAGCTTGGTCGGCGCGAACGTATCTCGCAGATTGCCAACCAGCGACCTCCACAACGGCTGCGTCAGACTCGCCGGAGGTAACAAATCCAGCGGAATCTCCCCCTCCATCGGAGAAGGCTCCCCCTCCGGATACCACGCCTCAGCCGCATTCGACCGATAACCCATAACTTAAATTCCCTTTTCCTGCGGAGGGCCGTTGGATGGAGCGCCTCGCCGATGGAGCGCCGGGCGTCCTCGCCCGGCCTTCCCAAAACCCCGACCTTCAATGTTAGATGCCCGCCATCCCCCTGTCACGCTCATTTACTCACCTTTACGCTTCTTCAATCAACGCCCCGAAAGCTCCTTCCCGACGGAAAAACATTGCGCACCCTCCATCGCCGCCATCTTTCCCTAAGTACATGAACTTTAATGCCGTTGAGCCCCGCCGCCTGCATCAAGCACAATCAAAGCGATTAGCCCGCAGCCGCGAGCGGCCGTTGCAAAAGTGTTTCGCGAACGCTTCAAACTGGAGTTCCGATTGACTGACCGTTCCCAAGCGGCCGCGAAAGCCCAAAAGAGGCTGCGTCGCTACTCCCGATACCGTTTTGACGTCCGCATCCAGGTCTCGGTCTTCCGCGAAGGCCACACCGCCGCCTATTGGGGACGCACCAGCGAACTGGGCCTAGACGGCATCGGCGCCACACTCAGCGGTGAGATGCAACCCGGAGAAGTCGTCTCCCTCGAGTTTCCCATTCCCGTCGCACCCCACATCACCAAGCTGCGCGCCGTCGTCCGCTACAGCGAAGGTCTCCGCTGCGGATTCGAGTTCCTCGTTGTCACCGAAGGGCAGCGCCTGATCCTCCGCCAGCTCTGCGTAGTCCTGGCCAACGCCAGCTAGAAATAAAATTGCGCTTGATTTTGAGCGCCTCTTCGGTCCACCCCGTCCGATCTCAGTTTTGGGGTGGCACAGCCGCTGACTCTCTGCCCCGTCTCTGTTTTTGGATGGCACAGCCGCTCACTTCTCTACCCCTTCTCTGGTTTTGGGTGGCGCAGCGGTTCACCGCTGCGGTCATCGAGCTCCACAAACAAAGGCTTTAGCCGCTGGGGAATGAGCGCGCGTGATCCGACCCGCCCTGCAAATCACTCCCAAAACCACCTCTTTTCCCCAATATTTCCCCACAATTTCCATTACCGCCGTAACTAACTCTAAACAACCTACCCCGCTTACCATCGGAGCATCGCCAGTCAAGATGAGAAAGAACCGTATGGGTGAGAAAGTCGGCCCGGCGGAAACTCCAGCCGAACTGCCAATCGCCGAACCGCCAATCAACGACGCGCTCTCCGACACAGTCCAGCGCGCTCGTCCACCCCTGCTCGCCCGCATCGCCGACCCCATCTCCGCCCCCGCCAACGGCCATGCCTCCCCGCCGCCTCTCACCACTGCGAGGGCCTACTACGAACAAATCATTCAGAACGCCCCTGAAGCCATCAGCATCATCGACGACGAAATGGGCATCGCCCGCATCAACACCGAGTTCACCCGCTTATTCGGATTCACCGAAGCCGAAGCCTTGGGCAAGCGCCTCGACCAGCTCATCGTCCCGCCCGACCGCTATGCCGAAACCGCCTGGATCTCCGAGAGTCTCAAAGCGCAAGCCCGGCTCACTCTCGAGACTCGCCGGCAGCGCAAGGATGGCTCCCTCGTCGAAGTCATGCTCTCTGCCTCGCCTGTCACCGTCGACGGCAAGCGCGTCGGATCCTACGCCTCCTACCGCGACATCACCGAGCAGAAGCGCGCCGAAGAATTAAACGCCGCCCTCTACGCCATCGCCGCCCGCAGCCAGTCCGCCGAAGATCTGCAGCAGTTCTTTGCCGCCCTTCACAACATCGTCGGGCAGCTCATGAACGCCCGCAATTTCTACATCGCTCTCTACGATCCGCAAGCCCAGCTCTTGAGCTTTCCTTATTTCGTCGACGAAGCCGACACCGTTCCCACTCCCAAGCGCCTCGGCCGCGGCCTGACCGAATACGTTCTACGCTCCGGAGAACCCTTGCTCGCCACGCCCCAAGTCTTTGACGAACTTGTCCGCCTCGGCGAAGTCGAGCTGATCGGCGCTCCGTCCGTCGACTGGCTGGGAGTTCCTCTCAAGAGTGGCACCCACTGCATCGGAGCCCTCGTCGTCCAGAGTTACAGCGAAAACACTCGCTTCGCCGAACGCGACCGCGAAATCCTCAAATTCGTCTCGCAGCAACTGGCCGCCGCCATCGAACACAAGCGCTACGAGGAAGCTCTCCGCCGGTCCGAAGCCCGCTCCCGTTCCCTCATCTTGAGTGCCGCCTTCGGCATCTGCCGCTGCACCTTAGGCGGACGTTTCCTCGACGTCAATCCCGCCCTCATCAACATGCTCGGCTACAACTCCGTCGAAGATCTCCTCAAACTCAACGTGCGCCGTGATGTCTTCTCCACTCCTCAGGAACTCGATCGTCTCGCCGACGACTATCGCCGCACCGGCAGTCTTAGCGGCGTCGAAGTCCAGTGGAAACGCCGCGACGGTCGCCTCATCACCGTCCGCATGAGCGGATGCGCCTCCACCATCACCGACGAGCCCGAAGAAGTTCTCGAGCTCATCGCCGAAGACATCACCGACCGCCGCCAGCTCGAAGAGCAACTTCGCCAGGCTCAAAAAATGGATGCCGTCGGCCGCCTCGCCGGTGGCGTCGCCCACGACTTCAACAACCTGCTCATGGTCATCAACGGATACACCGAGGTCCTGCTCGGTCAGCTCGAGCCCGGCAATCCCATGCACCACAAAGTCCAGTCCATCCAGCAGGCGGCCGATCGTGCCGCCACCTTAACTCGCCAGCTCCTCGCCTTCAGCCGCAAGCAGCTCCTCGAACTCAAGGTCGTCGACGTCAACACCGTCGTCGGCGATATGGAACGTCTGCTCCGCCCCCTGATCGGCGAAAACATCGAGCTCATCACGCACCTCTCCACCGACACAGGACACACCCGCGCCGACGCCGGACAACTCGAACAAGTCATCATGAACCTCGTCGTCAACGCCAAAGATGCCATGCCCGACGGCGGCAAGCTCACTCTCCAGACCGCCGACGTGAGCGTCCATCAAAGCTTCAGCGCTCACCGTTTTATTAATCCCGGCCGCTACGCCGTAATCTCCGTCTCCGATACCGGACACGGCATGGACAAAGAAACGCAATCCCGCATCTTCGAACCATTTTTCACTACCAAGGAAAAAGGCAAAGGCACCGGACTCGGCCTCTCCACCGTCTACGGCATCGTCAAGCAGAGCAATGGATACGTCTTCGCCCAAAGCCAGCCCGGCACCGGCACCACCTTCCACGTCTATCTGCCGCGCGTCGAAGACACCGCCGAAGAACTCACTCCCGCCAAAGTCCAGTCCCACGAACTCGGTGGATGCGAAACCGTTCTCCTCGTCGAAGACGAAGAGTCCGTTCGCGAACTCGTCCGCGTTACGCTCGTCTCCCGCGGCTATCAAGTCCTCGAAGCCGAAAACGGAGAATGCGGCCTGCGCGTCGCCGAGGCTTGCAAAGATCACATCGACATTCTCATCACCGACGTCGTGATGCCCGGCATCGGAGGTCGTGAGCTCGCCAAAAAACTCCTCTTGCAGCGTCCCGATCTCAGCGTCCTCTATCTCTCCGGATACACCGAAGACGCCGTCATCACGCAAGGCGCCGCCTCCGCCTCTGCCGCCTTCCTGCAAAAGCCTTTCACCCTCCAGAATCTCGCCAAGAAAGTTCGCGAAGTCCTCCGCGACCGCACCCTTCCACCCTCGCCGAAACTAAAAGCCAAAGCCGCCTCCAACTAACGTCTCCTTAGTGCCCCTTAGTGCCCTTGGTAGTGAAAGGTGTCGAATCTCTCCCGCGTGTCCGTACGAATCGCCGTTTCCTCTTGCAACTTTTCCCCGCCAATCTCGTCCTATACATAGCGGCAGGCGCTGGCGCGGAAGCAATCCGCCTCCGCGCCCCGCGCGTACTTCGAGTAAGGTAAATTCATGTCGATCGCGAAACCCCCATCCATTCCGTCCTCCGAAATCACCCCGCGCTCCACCTACTTCAACCGCCGCAACTTCCTCACCGGAGCTGCCCTCACCACCGCTGCCGCCGTCACCGGACTCACCCTCCGCGACCTCGCCGACCCCTTTCACTCTGCGCGCGCCAACACCAAGATCGACGGCATTCAGAAGAGTCCCTTCAGCACCACCGAAAAAGAGACGCCCTACAAAGACGTCACCACCTACAACAATTTTTACGAATTCTCCACCGACAAAGAAGGACCCGCCAGAGAAGCCAAGAACTTCAAGACTCGTCCCTGGACCGTCACCATCGATGGCGACGTCAAGAAGAAGCAACAGCTCGACATCGACACCATCATGAAAATGGCCGCTCCCGAAGAGCGCATCTACCGCCACCGCTGCGTCGAAGGATGGTCCATCGTCGTACCCTGGATCGGCTTCTCGCTCAGCGAACTCATCAAGCGCGTCGACCCGCTCCCCAAAGCCAAGTTCGTCGAATTCACCACGCTCTACGATCTCAAGCAAATGCCCGGCCAGCGCACCAACGTCCTGCAATGGCCCTACGTCGAAGGCCTTCGCATGGACGAAGCCATGCACCCTCTCGCTCTGCTTTGCTTCGGCATGTACGGCGAGCTTCTCCCCAATCAAGATGGAGCCCCGCTCCGTATCGTCGTCCCCTGGAAATACGGCTTCAAAAGCGCCAAATCCATCGTCCGCATCCGCTTCACCGGAAGCCAGCCCGTCAACACCTGGCAACTTTCAGCGCCGCGCGAGTACGGTTTTTATTCGAACGTGAACCCCAACGTCGACCATCCCCGCTGGAGCCAGGCCACCGAACGCCGCCTCGGAGAATTCCGCAAGCGCCCCACCCTCATGTTCAACGGCTACGATCAAGTAGCCAGCCTCTACACCGGCATGGACCTGAAAAGGAACTTCTAGAAATTTTGTGATTTTGTAATCTGGCAATTTCGTAGTTTGTAAGCTCTACTCTTGTGAGCTCCACCGTTCATTAGTTTTTCGTTCAGACAATCGATTGGTCATGCTGAGCGAAACACGTAATTGATTTGTCCCATGTTAGCGAATTTGTGATCCTGTAATGAATCTGTCACCCTAATATGAATTTGTCATCCCGAGCGAAGCGAGGGATCTGCAATTGATTTTGTGATCCTGAGAATGAATTTGTCATCCTGAGCAACGCGAAGGACCTGCTTCTCGCAGCGAGAGAATCCCCGCACAGGCGATGCCATCAAAAGTGTGGCGCCGTTAAATTACCCAATTACGAAATTACAAAAGCAAAGTGCCCCTTCGCATAGCCAAACTCGTCGTCTTCCTAGCCGCCCTCCTTCCCGTCGCCCGCCTCCTCTGGAAATACTTCCACGACTCGCTGGGCGCCAACCCCATCGAGTTCATCACTCACTCCACCGGAGACTGGACCCTCCTCTTCCTCCTCATCACTCTCTCCATCACACCCCTCCGCCGCATCACCCGCCAATACTGGCTCATCTCCCTCCGCCGCATGCTCGGCCTCTTTGCTTTTTTTTACGGAACTTTACATTTCCTCACCTACATCTGGCTCGACAAATTCTTCGACCTCCACGAAATCTGGAAAGACATCTTCAAACGCCCCTTCATCACGCTCGGATTCTCCGCCTTCATCCTTATGATCCCTCTCGCCCT
Source organism: uncultured Acidobacteriaceae bacterium (assembly GCA_963846085.1). GTDB lineage: Bacteria > Acidobacteriota > Terriglobia > Terriglobales > Acidobacteriaceae > Acidiflorens. The sequence goes on from CAWJUN010000004.1 coordinate 897,718, forward strand.
CACCTCCACCACCTGGTCCATCCGCCGCCTCGGAGGCAAAAATTGGCAACGCCTCCACCGCCTCATCTACCTCACCGCCATCCTCGGAGTCATCCATTACTACTGGCTAGTCAAAGCCGACCACCGCAAACCCATCGAATACGCCATCGCCCTGACCATCCTCCTCCTCTACCGCCTGATTTTCTGGATCACCGAATCCCGGTCCCCGCGTCCCATCCCCGCACGTTCCTAACACTCAATAAACAATCTCCCCTCATGACGCAGCACGCACCGCCTTCGCTTGTGCATCACCCATCCGAGGGTGCCCCATTCTTGCGCGTCCTCTACGCAAGAGTGGGAACCACAGCGGCCAGCATCATAGGGGTTCTCTCCGCGCATTTCTGGGAGCGCTAAGGAATTGTTGTCCCGCGGGTGGTCCATCCTCGCGCGTTCTCTGCGCAGGGTGGGAATCACCGATGCGGGTAGCTAGGGTTCTTTCAATCGATTTCAGAGGAATGTTCGTGCACGAACGGGAAGGGCACGCCTTCACAGTTTGCTAAAACTCGATTTTGGTCTTGCTTTTGGGTCGAAAAACTCGACTTTGGTCTTGCTTTTGGATGGCGCAGCGGTTTACCGCTGCGATAAATGCCTCATTTTCGGTGTCGGCTTTAGCCGCTGAGGGCGCGACGCGACCCTGCGACCGAGTCTTTCAGCGATCTGTGCAGCCCTGCCGCTCAGAGCAACATGAAACGTGGAAGGGCAAGCCTTCAGGCGTGCCGCATCCGAGTCATCAGCAACGCGCCTTTAGGCGCTGGGGTTATTTCTCGCATTTCGCCGGACACAAATTTCATTGAATTCTCGAGAAGCCCATTGTCTTAGGGAACCAGTTTTCGAGATCCGCAGCCGCGTGCCGCCAGGAGGCTACGCGAAAACCCGTCCCGTAGAGACACCCGAAAATAGCCCAGCGCTTCAGCGCTGGGAATCTGCCGAAGGAAAGATCGAGTCCCGGAGGGACGACCGAACTCTCACTCCCTCACTCCGCCCAACGTCCACAAATCGAACTCAATTCACGCGCTTCCCGCCAACTTTTTTCACGGCAACTTTTCTCCGCCACCCGGGTTAGCGCATCTTATTACCTAAATACCAGGAGCATCCATGAATCCCCTTGCGTCCACCCAGCCTGTCCGGCGTGTGCTCACCCTCATCTCTGCCCTAGCCCTCATCGCCCTTTCCGCCGCCTGCGGCTCCGGCAACTCACCGACGCCGAATAGCGGCGGCTTCACTAACAGCAACCTGAGCGGTACCTACGTCGTCTCGATAGCGGGCACGGACATCACCGGAAACGGCTCCTTTTTCGCCATCGCCGGAACCATCTCGGCGGACGGTAAAGGCAACATCTCCGGCGGAACCCTGGATATTAACGATTTTGCTCTAGGGGGAACTGGCATATTCGCCGCCCAAACTGTCAGTGCAAGCACCTACAGCATCAGCTCCGACGGTCGCGGCACCGGCAAGATCGTGACGCCTGCTCTCACCTTCGGTATCGATTTTGTTCTCACATCGGACAGTCACGGCCTGATTACTCGTTTCGATGGCCTTGGTAGCGGTAGTGGAACACTCGACCTTCAAGGTTCCGCGACTCAAACTTCGCTCACGTCCCTGGCCTTCTCGGTCTCGGGCGCGGATTCTTCAGAAAGTCCTCTGGCTTCCGTCGGCGCATTCACGCTCAATCCATCCGGCGCAATCACTTCCGGCTCCCAGGATTTCAACGACGCGGGCAGTTCCGCCGGACTCACCGCTCTCCCGCTCACCGGGTCGTTAACTCTAACTTCTAGCACTTCCGGAACCGCGCAACTCAACAGCACCTTTGGTTCGCTCGGCTTTGACGTTTGGGTGATTGACTCAACTCACCTCAAGCTGATCGAAACCGATGCAACCGGATTGGCTTTGTCCGGAGACGCCTTTACGCAACAGACCACCTTCACTGCCGGCCAGTTAGTCTTCACCATCGCCGGTTTCGACTCGAGCCAAAATCCATTCGTCGCGGGTGGTTTCGCCACAACCGACGTCAACGGCAATCTTTCCGCTGGGGTCGAAGATTACAACGACGCCGGTACTGCGAATACTGTGCCCAGCTTTACAGGCAGTTGCACCACCTTCGTCGCGGGACGCTGCGTCCTCGCTTTGACCGGTTTTAGCAACGGCGTGTTTGGAAACTTCGTATTCGCCGCATACCCCTCCAGCGGTGGAGTCCAGTTGCTCGAAATCGATAGCCTGGGAATCACCTCTGGCGCAGCCTATCCTCAAACCGCCACCTCGTTCGCCTCTTCCGCAGGTTATGGACTTAATCTGACGGGCAGTAATATCAACGGTGAGGTTGACGACATCGCCCAGTTCGATGCCACTAGCACCAACGTGACGGGCATATTGGACGAGAACGATATTAGCGGGCCTGCTGGAAACATACCCTTATCCGGAACATACCTTCCAGATTCTCCCGCAACCGGACGTGGCTCGATCACCGTGCCCACGATCGGAACACTCATCGGCACGCTCAACCTGCAGTATTACACCGTCAGCTCATCCACAGCGCTGGTGATCGAGGTCGACGGCGAACAAGCTACAGTAGGGACTTTCGAATTGCAATCGTCCGCCGGGGGAGCCGTAGCCCAGTCCCATATGGCTATCATGCACCCAATCGTTCATCCCCACGGAGCCCTAAAGCGCAAATCCAAATAGCCCACTCTTCATGAACAACTCGTCAGTTCGATGGAGCGCCGGGCGTCCCCGCCCGGCCTCCCGAGAATGCCGCCCCAACGGGAAAGCCGCAGAAACTTGTCAACCCCCCGCCCCAAATTGATATAATCGAAGCAGGGCCAAAGAAATTTAGGAAAAGGACGCGGACCGCTCCCGCGTCCTTTTTCTTTTGGACACGTTCCCCCTAAGATTTTGCTGGGCCTTGGATGGCAGGGCCGCCTACGCCCCAAAGCATCAACCGGTATCTGAGACCTTAAGCCCTTATCCCGCAATATTTTACAATTGAGTAAGGCGCCGCGGCTCCGGTCACGCTTTTCCTGGCGTCTGATGGCTGATGGCTGATAGCTTACTTAATCGCTTCCGCCGCGATTCGTTCCGTCACGAACGCTTCGATTACGTCGCGAGCCTTGATGTCTCCGTAGTTCGCGATCGAGATACCGCATTCCATCCCGCTCGTGACCTGTGAAGCATCGTCTTTGAACCGTCGCAGCGATCCGACTTTGCCCTTGAAGACGACCACATCGTCCCGCAGCAATCGCACTTCGGAGTCGCGCTTGATCAGCCCGTCCGTCACGCGGCAACCGGCAATCGTTCCCACCTTCGGGATGCGGAACGTTTCCAGCACTTCCGCGCGGCCCTGATAGGTTTCTTTGATCGTCGGTTCGAGCAGTCCGGTCATGGCGCGCTTGATCTCGTCCTGCAGTTCGTAAATGATCGAGTGCAACCGTATATCGACTTTTTCCTGCTCCGCCAGTTCCTGCGCCTTGCGCTCAGGACGCACGTTGAAGCCGATGATGATCGCATTCGAAGCCGAAGCCAGCAGCACATCGGTTTCGGTAATCGCGCCAATGCCCGACCGCAGCAGCTTCAGCCGTACTTTGTCGTTCGACAAGCGGCCTAGCAGATCGCCCAGCACTTCCACCGAGCCCTGCACATCGGCCTTCAGGATGACGTTCAGCTCCTTCATCCCCGCCGTCTTCAGTTGCTCCGCCAAACCTTCCAGCGACACACGCGAACTCTTCGCCAGCGTCGCTTCGCGGAACTTCTGCTCGCGATACTCCGAAATGTCGCGCGCCTTCTCGCGGTCGGTCACGACCACAAACTGATCGCCCGCCTGCGGCAATCCTTCGAGTCCAATGATCTCGACCGGCGTCGACGGAGGAGCTTCCTTCAGCGCCTTGCCGCGATCGTCAAACATCGCGCGAACTTTTCCATACACGTTGCCGACAACAAAGTTGTCGCCGGCGCGCAGCGTACCGTTCTGCACCAGAATCGTTCCCACCGGACCGCGTCCGCGATCCAGCTTCGCTTCCAGCACCAGCCCGCTCGCCGCTCGTCCCGGAGTCGCTTTCAACTCCTGCAGGTCAGCCGTCAGCAGAATCATTTCCATCAGCAGATTCAGATTCGTCTTCTGCTTCGCCGACACATCGACGAACACTGTCTTTCCGCCCCACTCTTCCGGAACCAGACCGCGATCCGCCAACTGCTTCTTCACGCGTTCCGGCAAAGCGCCCGGTTTGTCGATCTTGTTGACCGCGACAATAATCGGCACTTCCGCCGCATGCGCGTGATCGATCGCTTCCACCGTCTGCGGCATCACACCATCATCCGCAGCCGTAACCAGCACCACGATGTCAGTCGCTTTCGCTCCGCGCGAACGCATACGCGTGAACGCTTCGTGACCAGGAGTATCGAGGAACACGATCTCCCGCCCAAATGCCGGAGACGTCTTGTCCGTGATCGCTACTTTGTATGCGCCGATATGCTGCGTAATTCCGCCGGCTTCGCCGCCAGCCACATTCGTCGACCGGATCGAATCCAGCAACGTCGTCTTGCCGTGATCGACGTGGCCCATGATGGTCACCACGGGAGGACGCGGAATCGCTTCCACGCCTTCCTCGCTGCTCTCCATCGCTTCCGTCGTATCCTTGGAAGCCTGCTCCTCGAAGGTGATCACTTCCGTATCCGCTCCGAAGAAGCGCGCCATCTCGCTCGCCAACTCGGCATCGAGCGTCTGGTTGATGGTTGCGAATACGCCGCGAACCACCAGTCGCGCAATCACATCCTTCGCGCGAATCCCCAGCTTCTCGGCGAGATCCTTTACCGAAATGCCTTCCGTAATGGTGATGTTCCGCGTGATCGGCGCCGGCTCGTTACTGAGCGACATGCGCGGCGGCGGAGTGTAGCCCTTCATCGGGCCTTCCTTCACACCTCGCGGTACATATCTCTGTCCCGGACGTCGTGATGGAGCCCCCGGACGCGCACCAGGACGCACCGGTCCAGGAGGGGCCATTCCTGCTCCCGGTCCAACGCCCAACGGACGCGATCCAGCAGGCGCAACCCGCGTCGGATGCATCGGACGACGTTCGCCCGGTCGCAGCGGGGGACGCGACTGTCCCGGCGCAAGCGGACGCGCCGTTCTCTGGAAGATTGGCTGTCCCGGAACTGGTCTTCCCGGTACCGGACGCGGCGCGCCTGGCGCTGCCGGAGGCGGAATCGGAGCCTTGTACACAGGACGCGGACCCGTCTGCGGCATGATCATGCGCGGTGGCGGCGCAATTGGCCTAGCCGGAGCAGCCGGTTGCATCTGCATCACATTACTTGGCGGCGGAGGTGCGGCCGGAGGCGCGCTGGCAGTCGCTGTCGGAGCGGCCGGAGGAACCGCTCGCGGCGGAACTGCAATCGCCGGAGGTGGCGCAGTCGCTGCTGGCGGTGTGGCGGCAGCAGGAGGCGGAACTGGCGCTTTCGGCGGAATTACGACCACCGAAGGCGGCCGATAAGTCGCTGCCACAGAAGCGGGCGTAACCAGTCGCGGCGCGGGTGGCGCAGATGGCGGAGAAGAAGTAGCGGTAGCTGCTGGAGCTTCAACCGCAGGCCTCGGCGGCATGGCTTTCGGCGCTGCTGGCGAGGTCGCGGCCGGAGCCTCCGCCTTCGCTTCCACGCTCGGCGTCGCCACCGGTGGTTTCGCTACGGGACGCGGAGCTGGCTGCTCGGCTGCTCCCTTTTGTTGCGTGATGGCGCGCAGCACGTCTCCGGGACGTGAAATGTGCGAGAGGTCGATCTTGGTCTTGATCTCTTCTTCGCCATGAGCCGCTCGCGAAGAAGGCTTTGCCGAACCGGACGCGGCATCCGAGCGGCCGCGCAAATGCTTCCGCACCAGATCTGCTTCGAAATCTTCCAGAGAGCTAGAGTGCGTTTTCTTCTCCGTGACACCAACCGTGGTCAGAGAGTCAAGAATTTCCCTGCTCTTGACTTCCAACTCACGGGCCAAATCGTTAATTCGAATCTTACTCATCCGCTCTCGTTCCTCTTCTTGTCCCGCGTATTCGTATCTCTAGGCTCGCATATCTAACCTCATGAAATTTCCCGCCATTTCACTTCAGCCTGACGAACCCCACGCCATCGGTCCGGACCTGACTCCGAACTCGCCATCTATCAGTTTAGCGCTGTTTGTCTTCCGGGGCTTCTTCGGTGGCGACCTCTTCAGTCGCTGATTCCGCATCTGCGGTTGCTTCCGTTGCTGCCGAATCCGCTTCGGCGGCCAACCTCGCAGCATCCAACTCGCCGTCGCCCGGCGATGTGGCTTCTCCGGTATTCTCCGGATCTCCCACTAATGCGTCCGCTTCTACCGTGCCTTCTTCCAGCGACGCTTCGTCCACTACCGCATCGCCGGCCGCCTCAGTGGCCGATTCTCCGGCCTCCGACTCAGCGGCAGTTACGGCTTCGCCGCCATCCAGCGTGGCAAAGTAATTATTGACCGCAATACTGATTTTTTCCACCGTTTTCGGGCCAATGCCCTCAATCGCTTCCAGCTGTTCCGGCGTCATATCGGCAAGCGATTCCACGGTATTTACACCCGCTTCCTTGAGCTTCTCGACAAGTCCCTCACCAAGTCCCGTAACCAATTCCAGCGGCGTGACCGTCTGCGTGACAAGCGCCGACATCTGTTGTTCCACTTCCTGACGCTTCTCTTCTTCGCTCTTGATGTCGATCTTCCAGCCCAGAAGTTTGGCCGCCAGACGTACGTTTTGGCCTTTCTTGCCAATCGCGAGCGAAAGCTGCGTATCGTCGACCACCACTTCCAGATGCTTTTCCCCCGCGTCGACAATCGTGACGCGACTGACCTTCGCCGGCTGCAACGCTTTCTCCGCGAACGTTACTGCATCGTCGTGATATTCGATGATGTCGATCTTCTCTCCGCGCAGCTCGCGGATGATCGACTGCACCCGCATTCCCTTCATGCCTACGCAGGCGCCGACCGCGTCTACGTCCTTATCCTTCGACATGACCGCGATCTTGGTGCGCTCGCCCGCCTCGCGGGCAATCGCACGGATCACCACCGTACCGTCATAAATCTCCGGCACTTCGGTCTGAAATAAGTGCTGCACCAATTCCGGCGCGGAGCGCGAGGCAATCACGCCGGGGCCTTTCGTCGCCTTTTCCACGCGCACGATGACGACGCGAATCCGCTCGCCTACCGCAAACGATTCCAGCCGCGACTGTTCCTTGCGTCCCATGCGGGCTTCGGCCTTGCCAATATCGAGGATCACATCCGGGCCTTCGAGCCGTTTCACAGTCGCATTCACGATCTCGTTCACGTGCCCGATGTATTCGTTGTAAACCGTGTCGCGTTCGGCCTCGCGCACTTTCTGAAAGATGACTTGCTTGGCAAGTTGCGCCGCGATTCGTCCCAGAATTCCTTCTGTAACTTTCGGAATCAGCAACTCTCCGCCAGGTTCCGCGCTCGGATCCAACTTGCGCGCCTGCTCGACGGTGACCTGCAAATTCGGATCTTCCACCTGCTCCGCTGTTTCGACGATCGACTTCACCGCATAGGCGTTGATCTTGCCGCTGTCCTTGTCCAGGACGGCGCGCAAGTTCTCCTGCGTCTTGTAGTATTTGCGCGTCGCGACAACAATCGCGTCCTCGACCGCACTCACCACAATCTGCGGATCAATGCCTTTCTCCCGGCTGACCCCTTCAATAATGTTGTAAAGCTCGCTAGCCATAAAATTTCAGTTCTCAAGTGCCAGGCGTCAGGTCTTGTGTTTGGTCTCCCTTGAGACCTGACACCGAACAACTGAAACCGCGCACTTAGATCTCAGGCACTAAATTCGCCTTCTCTATATTCCCAAACTCAATCTCAATCTTCGGCGCCGCGCCGTCTTTCGGGCGCATCTTCTTGCGCGCTGCACTCAGATCCAGCAACAACTTTCCGTTCTCGAAGCTTTCCAGCCTGCCTTCGAAGTGCCGGTTGTTGTTGACCGGCTCCCGCGTCATCAACTTAACGCGCTGCCCGCGAAAGCGCTCAAAATCTGCAGCCTTACTCAGCTTGCGATCCAACCCCGGAGAAGAAACTTCGAGTACGTACGATCCGCCTGGCACCGCATCTTCGACGTCGACGATCGTGCCAAACTCTCGACTGAACTTCGAGCAATCTTCGTGCGTTACACCATCCGGACGGTCTGTTGCCGGAACCGCTCCGGGCCGATCAATAAAAACCCGCAGCATGCGGTGCTTGCCCGCCCCGCACACTTCTACTTCGACCACTTCCAGCCCGCTCGAGCCCGCAATGCGCTCGGCAATCTGCCGGACCTTATCTAAATCAAGAGCCATGTTTTCAGCGATTTACACCCAAGGCCGCAGCGCCAGTCATCCCCACCCATCAGCCCAAACTAAAAAGTGGGCTTTCGCCCACTGGTGTGCTTCGACAATCCCTTGCACTACGACACAACAGTTTTCATCAGCAACTATACGCCGCCCATTTCGAAAACACAAACGAGCGGCGCCCCAAAAACGATGGTCAAGCCTCTATCAGCGCGCTTTCTATATCGGTCGATGGGTCTCGATGGCGATGCGGCTCACGCGCCTACTGTCCCGCGAGACTCAGTGCACCGTAAGGGTCGTCGTAGCGCTGACACCTCCTAATATAGCTTCGATCGTCGTGGTGCCGGTTCCAGTCGTCAATGCGGAGCCGTTGCTGTTGATAATCGCTACGGTAATATCCGAAGAACTCCAAGTCACCTGCGAACCGAGATTCTCGTTCGAACCATCGCTGAACGTACCTTTCGCCGAGAACGATTGCCGGCTTCCAAGCGCGATGTTCGGATTCGCCGGCGTGATCGCAATCGCAGTTAAAGTCGCGTTGGTCACCGTCAAAGTGGACGTCCCAGCGACTCCGCCCAGAGACGCCGTGATTGTCGCGGTCCCGGGGGCATTCCCAGCCACCATGCCGAACAATCCCGAAGCATTGCTGATCGTGGCCACGGTCGAACTCGACGATGTCCAAGCCACCGAATTCGTCATGTCCTGGGTAGTCCCGTCCGTCAGCGTTCCCGTTGCGGTCAAACCGGTAGACGTTCCGGCCGCCACAGTTGGATTTGCCGGCGAAATGGTGATGCCGGTAAACCCTTCCACCGTCAGAGCTGCGGTCCCGCTCACTCCGTTGAGCGTGCAGGTGATCGTGACAGGACCATCCGCCACTCCCGAGACAATATTTGCGTTGACCGTAGCTGAGCTCGTATCGGACGAGGTCCAAGTCGCTACAGTTTCGACATGCTGACTGCTGCCATCGCTAAAGTTACCCACGGCTTGCAGAGCCAGTTGCGACCCGACCCCCATACCCGCGCTCGGAGACGTAACCGTGATTGAACTGAGGGTAGCGGAGCCAACAGCCAGCGGAGCGGTTCCGCTGACACCTCCAAACGTAGCGGATATCGTCGTCGAGCCCGCACCCGCTCCTGTAGCAACCCCCACACCGCCGGACGAGTTACTGATCGTCGCTGCGGCCGGGTTCGTGCTGGCCCACGTCACGTCGTGCGTAATGTTTTGGGTGCTGGCATCGCTGAAAGTACCGATCGCCGTAAACGCTTGCACGGTCGACGGCTCAATCGTTGTGGTGGAAGGCCCGACCACAATGGATGCAATCGTCGCGTTCGTCACCGTCAGCGTTGCCGTTCCGTTCACGGAATCGAACGCGGCGGTGATTGTCGTCGACCCGGGGGCGACCGACACGGCGCGTCCATTTGCTGCTCCAACTGTCGCGGCTGCAGTATTTGAAGAGGACCACGCTGCCTGCGTCGTGATGTTGTGCCGGCTGCCGTCGTTATAAAAACCATAGGCTATGAACTGGTAACTGGTGCCATTGGCAATCGTCACAGTAGGTGCTCCAGAAAGTACGATCGAGGTCAGCGTCGGTGTTGCGGTCAGAGTGGCCGTGCCTGTTACTGAACCAACACTCGCCGTGATCGTCGTCGTTCCCGGGGCCACGGCTGTGGCCAATCCACCCGCGGCTATCGTCGCCACACTCACAGATGAGGAGGACCATGTCGCTGAAGCAGTAAGATCTTGAGTTGAGCTGTCGCTATAAGTGCCAACCGCTGTGAATTGTTGCGTCTGACCTACCGGCAGCGACGGAGACGCCGGAGTTACCGTGATGGCGGAAAGGGTGGGAGCTGACTTCGAGTTCGAGCTTCCGCTGCTACATCCGGCCAGCAGTCCTACAAACACGCATATAACGACTAAAAGAACGTTCTTCATGGGGAGACTCCACGCTAACAATAGGTTTTGGTCTAAGGAATTTGGACCGAGCATAATAGCAGGGGCCGACGGATTTGAAACAGGAATCTGCTTACTCACTCGATGCAGTTCACGCAAGGCACTCAAACACCACCCGACTGCGTATCAGCCACCACCGCTGGTTTCAGACCGATCTGCGTTCCGAACGCTGCCCTGCGCAATCCGCAGATGCGTGCGGCTTGGGTTACGAAAGTATGGGAAGTAACCTTGCCCTTGTACTACTAATCCCGCAAACTTCTTTGTGATGCAGCCTTCGCGCGCCCATCTCGCCATCGCATTCGGCTCTGCCGGCCTGCTGGTGCTGGTGTTTCTCGGCTATTTGTATTGGCTTAGTAGTCAGCCGCCTGTGCTCTCGCGCTCCGTTGAGCGGGATCCGCTCACGCAGATGCCGATTAGCATCACAATGAACCCCTTTCGCGATCGCACCATCGAACGCACGGCGAACACCTTCATCGCACAGATGCGAGACGGCAATTGCCGCACCTTGTTGGCCCAATGGGAAAAGGATTACCGCAAGAAACGCGCCGACTTCCTATGTAGCTCTGAAGTGCAGCATCCCCTGATCTCGTGGAATTTGGTGGAATGGGAAGATGCTCCGCCGCTCGTGATTCTCCACTACAAGGGCGAACGTTACAGCACGCCTGCGCAAGATTCTACTTATAAGGACTTGTTTACCGTGACCGAAGAAAAGAAAGACGAAGGTTGGACGGTTACGAAGTACGACTCTTTCTACTAACAACATCTTCGGGCAAAGCCCGGTTCTTTATCCCCATCGTTGCGAACAGAATGAGATATCGGTTCGCCCGCTGCCAAACTCTTCTCTACTCCCGCGTCCGTCCATGCGACGGATCGGCTGAGGTCGATGTGTTTAAATCCAGATGAAGTCCGGCAGCCGCGCCGGAAAGATAACAATTGCCATCGGCCGCGTAAGTCTTCCCGCAACCACCGGCCACATCCTTCCGTCGGGGGGACTGCGCGAACTGCCAGATGTCGGCAAATGGAACTCCACTGTTCGCAACCGGTAGCGAATGACGCGGCATGGAACACCCCGGCGAGGGTGGGCATGCATCGTTTGTCACCCAGTAAGTGATCTCGCGCGAGCCCGAACTCTGCCGTATGTCTTCTGCTGTCACCACGCTCTCGCCGCCTTTTTCAATGGCTGTGATTCCCGAGCAATACACACCTGCGCGAAACCCGGACTGACGTACTCCGTCGACCCAGGCAAACAAATAGGCTTTCTGCTCGGGCAACAGACGCCCGCCTTCTTCTTGATCGAGAAAGAGGATAGTGCGAGCCGGAAATCCTTCCGCGCCGGCAGACCGCACTGCAGTTTGCGCATCACTCTTTCCCAACTCCGCGGCCAACTCCACATTTCGAAGTTCTCGAAACAATCGTCCGTTAAACAGAACTAGATATCCAAAGCCAGCGGCCTCTAACTGGGCGCGCTTGCCTGCCCAACTATTCGAACTACTGCCGGGAGGTTTGTTTAGCCAGTAACCCGCGTAAGCAAAACTCGCCCGCAACTGCTTCAGGTTCTGATCACCCGGGTATTCGTTGCGGTCAAAGCCCAGATAAAATGTATTTTCACGTCCAATCGAGGCGTTGGCTTGCGACCACACAGGAGCGCTGAGAACAACCAGAAGCGCAATCCAGACCAACGTCCTCATGGCCGCTTATTCTAGCAATGTTCGCTTTCGGCGATGAGCATCAACTCGCGTCCTCGCTGTTCGCCCTCGAAGAAGCTATAATCCTCGCTTTGTGCGTATCCTTCTTCTCAGCGACATTCACAGCAATCTTGAAGCGCTGGACTCTTGTCTCGCGGCTGCGCCCGCCCATGATTTGGTCATCAACCTTGGCGATTCAGTCGGTTACGGCGGCAATCCCAATGAAGTGATAGCAAAAGTGCAGTCTTTAGGACGCGTCTTCGTACGAGGGAATCACGACAAGGCCGTCAGCGGGCTGATGAATCTTGAGGAGTTCAATCCCGTCGCCGGGCTGGCAACGCTCTGGACCCGCGAACAGCTTTCTGCCGAGAATCTGGACTGGTTGCGCAACCTTCCGCAAGGCCCCATCCAAGTTGGCGAACTTCCCGGTGTCCAGTTCGTGCATGGATCGCCGCTGGACGAAGACGAATACATGGTGAGCGCGCGCGATGCGATTGAGCCGCTCATCACCATCCCCGTTCCGGTGACTTTCTTCGGACACACTCACCTTCAGGGCGGCTTCGTGCTTTCAGGTGAGATCAGCGAGTCCTACCGTCCGGGATACCGCACCGTTGGACAGCCCGAGTCGTCGGACTGGCCTTTGCGCAAAGACCGGCGCTACCTTATTAATCCGGGCTCAGTCGGACAGCCTCGCGACGGCGACTGGCGCGCCGCTTTTGCGATGTTCGATACGGAGACCTGGATCGTCACTTACTATCGCGTGCCTTACAACTTGCGAGTCGCTCAGGAGAAAATCCTTGCCGCCAATTTGCCACAGCGGCTCGCGACCCGGCTCGCCACAGGCCGATAGATCACTCCTGTGGAATTTCGTCGTCCCAAAGCGTTGTAAACTTCCGTCTATGCCTTCGCCTTCCCGTTCTTCCGATTCGCCAAATCTTTTTTCTGCGCCGAAATCCGTCCCTGCCGCGCACACAGCTCACGTCGATGGCGGAGCTCGCGGCAATCCGGGGCCTGCCGGTTATGGCGTAGCGATTCAGGATGCTGCCGGACATCCGGTTGCGGAGCTCAGCGAGTACCTCGGACATCACACCAACAATTATGCTGAATATCAGGGCCTCATCGCAGCGCTTCGCTACGCTGCCGAAAAGGAGATCAAGGCACTGAAAGTGATTAGCGACTCAGAATTGATGGTGCGCCAGATGAAAGGCATCTACAAGGTGAAGCACCCCGAACTGCGGAAGTTGTACGATGAAGCGCAACAACTGGTGCGGCGCCTTGAGCACTTCGAGATTCGCCACGCGATGCGCGAACAAAATCAAACCGCCGACCGTCTGGCCAACGAAGCCATGGATCGTGGACGAAGGTGAGACGTAAGAAGTGACAGGTCAGAATTCAGAGATGAGATTGCAGAGGTAAAAACAAGAACTGCCGACTTGTGGTTCCTAAAGTTTTGCAAACTGACCTCTAATCTTTCAGTCTCCAGCCGAGTGATCGTGCACAATCTTCCAGCCCTCGGGAAATTTGCGGAAAACGAGGGTGAACAGGCCGTGCGGAGTCTTGCCATCTGACATTGTCAGGCGAAATCCTCCGCGAACAAAAGCCGCCTTGGGATCGAGCACCTCGATTCGCAGGTCGGTAAATTCCAACTTGCCCATCTCGTGTCCGGCGCCCTGGTAGTTCTTCTTATAGCGATCGAGTGCTGCTTGCCAACCCTGGGATTCGTGACCGCCCGAGAAGAACGTCAAATCGGGAGACTTCCAATATCCCGCCATAAAGCTTTCGAGATCCTGCCGGTTCCAGGCGGCCTGCTGGTCCTCCATCACTTTGCGAATCGCGGCGCGCGCACTCTCGTCGGCATCGCCCGCAACACCAGGGATAGCCAATGCCGCGATCATCACTCCTAACAGAACGAAAGCTCTCATACGCGCCTCCTGCACCAGGTCGCATCATAAACGGTTTGGATTTTATTGGCCGGAAAAGGGGCGTTGAAATTTGTTCAATAGAAAAGCCGCGAAACATTCGCGGCTCGCTCGACGAATTCAGAAACGGATATCCTGGGACCTGATGGCTGACGGCTGCCTTTTTATGCTCGTCCTTTTTTCGACGCAGCCGCTGCCTTTACCTTCACCGTCTCCCACGGGCGTTTTGGACGATCGACCTTGGGCTGATCGCGATCCTTGACCCGATCGTACTGGTAGGATTCGCTCACGGTCCCGAGCGATTCGTTGTAGAGACTGGGCAGTCCCAAGCCTTCTTTCAATTCTTCAGAAAACTGTTGCAGGGCCTTCAGATGGTCGGCCGAGGCCGGCACTTCGGTTTTCGTCGTTTTCAGGAATTGCTGATATCCCTTGTTGATGAGCTTCGAGATCTCGCTACCAATCATGTAGCCAGGATAGGCGAAGATTTTCACGCCGCCATCCTCGGTCTTCTGGATGGCCGCCGAGCAGTTGTACTTCTTCAGAAACACGCGGGTTTGCGCGCCGGGAGCTTCGATCAGGTCAAAACCGTGATCCTTAAACCAGGCAACCGCGTCTTCGTAGGTCCGTTGTTCAACTTTCGCTGTCATTCTCAACTCAATTCTTTTTATAAATGTCGCTGCACTATTGCTGACCACACCTGTTTGGATGCCGTTACCGCAGTTTCGATGGAACCAAAACAGCCTGCCGGGAATCTAACCTCCCAGCGATACAGTAACGCTAGTATAGATATACCTTTTTATGCTCGTGGGCACATTACTCTAGTCATAAGGGCATTTGCGAAGAATGACACCAGCCGGTCCAGGATTCGCGCCGTTACGCTCCCAGTTCCCGGCAAATGCCGCGTCTGGCTTGCGCGGAGAAGCTGTGCTCGCCCAAATTGGCAATACGCCGTTGCTGCCTCTCGATGCCCTAACCGCCGACATTCCGGGCGTGAAACTATTGGGCAAGGCCGAATGGCACAATCCCGGCGGCTCAGTTAAAGATCGCGCCGCAGCTAACATCGTCACAGAAGCTCGCCGCTCCGGCAAACTTGCTCCCGGAAAAATTCTGCTCGATTCCACCAGCGGCAACACCGGCATCGCCTACGCTATGCTTGGCGCAGCTTTAGGATTTCCCGTCACGCTCTGCGTGCCCGAGAATGTTTCTCCCGAGCGAAAACGCATTCTACAGGCATACGGCGCAAATATCATCTATACCGATCCGGCGGAAGGTTCGGACGGCGCCATCAAAATTGCGCGCCAGCTCGCCGCGCGCCATCCCGATCTGTATTTCTATGCCGATCAATATTCGAACGACGCCAACTGGCGCGCGCATTACGAAGGCACCGCAAACGAAATCTGGCAGCAGACCGAAGGCCGCATCACCCACTTCGTCGCCATGCTTGGCACCACCGGAACGTTTGTCGGAACGACGCGCCGGTTGAAAGAATTGAATCCCAAGATTCGCTGCATTTCGCTGCAGCCCGATTCCGCATTCCACGGCATTGAAGGAGCCAAGCACTTGCCATCGGCGATCGTCCCGCGCATTTACGATCCGTCGCTGGCCGACGAGAACCTCGAGATTGTTACAGAAGACGCTCACGCCATGGCGCGGCGACTGGCCAGCGAACAGGGCTTGCTGGTGGGAGTTTCGTCAGCGGCTGCAATCGTTGGGAGCCTTCAGGTAGCCGAACGCCTTCGTGAACAGGATCGCGCGACCATCGTAACCATTCTCTGCGACTCGGGCGAAAAATATCTAAGCGAAAAATTCTGGCATGAAAAATAATGGAGGAGTAAGGAATTAGTTACACAGGTGATTGCGCCTGGCACTTTCACCTCTGCAACTTGGTCTCGCATCTCGGACTTCACTCATTGCTCAAACTGTCTCAAGCCGATTATTTGTCGCTCCGCCGGCACGGCGAGGAAACCTATCCGCACGAATGCTGCGGCGTTCTGCTCGGGCACTTCGCCGATGATGGCTCGAAAACCGTTACGCGTACTATCCGCTGCGGGAACACACGCGACGATTCACCCCACAACCGGTATCACATCGATCCCAAGGAACTCATTCGTATTCAGCGCGAAGGGCGTGATCGGGGCGAGGACATCGTCGGCTTCTACCATTCCCATCCCGATCATCCAGCCCACTGGTCGGTCACCGACCTGGCGGAAGCGCACTGGTTTGGCTGTTCGTACGTGATTACCAGCGTGGAAACGGGTAAGGCAGGCCTGACGAACGCCTTCGAACTGTCGGGGACGGAAGAGGCCAAAAGCCTGATCGATGAGCCGACTGAACTGGCTTAGCGCTTTCCTCTTGCATCTTCCGCCCAAACGATAGCATCTTTATTGATATGCCTCTGATTCAGATTCCCTCTCCGCTGCGCCAGTACTCGGGAAAGCAGGCCTCGGTTGATGTCCCCGGAAATACCGTCGGGGAAGCCTTGGCCGGCCTGGTTTCGCAGCATCCCGAACTCAAGCGTCATCTTTATGCCGACGACGGCAAACTGCGCGCCTTTGTAAACGTCTACGTCAATGACGAAGACATGCGCTACCTGCAGAAAGAAGCGACCGCGCTGAAGGATGGCGATACGATTTCCATCGTCCCATCGATCGCCGGCGGCAGACGATAACTCAAGTGCTCGATCATCGCAGGACCCATCCCGCGCATTGTCGCCGCTGTCGGTAGTTCGCGCTCTCTTTAATCCGGCTGATTTACAATTTCGAATTACGCTTTCACGAGGATTCCATGGCCACGCTTTCTGAAGTCAAACCCGTCGAAACCAAGCCAGACGCCGTTCTCAGCAACGACGAAATCCTGCGCTACTCGCGCCATCTAATCATGCCCGAGGTCGGCATGGAGGGGCAACAGAAGCTAAAGGCGGCAAAGGTCCTCTGCATCGGAGCGGGCGGACTCGGTTCGCCGCTTGCGCTCTACCTTACGGCGGCGGGCGTCGGCACGCTCGGTATCGTCGATTTCGATATTGTCGACTACACCAACCTACAACGCCAGATTATCCACACCACGGCAGATGTGGGTCGCAAGAAGCTCGATTCAGCGGCCGACAAACTGAAGGCCATCAATCCCTTTCTCAATCTGCGGGCCTTTGACACCAAGCTGACGAGCGCTAATGCTCTCGAGTTGTTCCGCGAATTCGATATCGTGGCCGACGGAACCGACAACTTCCCGACCCGCTATCTCGTGAACGACGCTTGCGTGCTGACCGGCAAGCCCAACGTTTACGGATCGATTTTTCGCTTCGAGGGCCAAGCCAGCGTCTTCGCCACCGAAGATGGACCTTGTTATCGCTGCCTTTATCCCGAGCCGCCGCCTCCCGGCCTAGTGCCGTCGTGCGCCGAAGGTGGAGTGCTGGGGATTCTTCCGGGGCTCGTCGGCGTGATTCAGGCGACCGAGACCATTAAGCTGATTCTTGGGCAAGGCGACTCGCTCGTTGGCCGCTTGCTGCTGGTCGATGCTTTGGGCATGAAGTTCCGTGAACTGAAGCTACGGAAAAATCCGGATTGCCCGGTTTGCGGCACCCATCGTACTATCACAGAGCTGATCGACTACGAGGAATTCTGCGGAATCCGTGGTCAGGAACCGCCCGTCTATGGAGGCCCATTGTCAGAAATTTCGGTAGAAGAACTGAAGAAGAAACTCGATGCCAAAGCGGATGTCTTTGTTTTAGACGTGCGCGAACCGCATGAATACCAGATCTGCAACCTCGGTGGATATCTCATCCCCCTTGGCGATCTGCCCAAGCGCATTGGCGAACTCGACTCGAGCCGCGAAATCGTGGCCCATTGCAAGATGGGCGGACGCAGCGCGAAAGCCGTAGCCTTCCTGAAACAGGCCGGCTTTACCAAGGTCCAGAACCTGACCGGCGGAATCACTGCCTGGGCCGAGCGGATCGATCCGAAGATGCCGAAGTACTGAAGAAGTTAGTTCCAAGTTGAGTTTCTTAAGGAGCGCGACGAGCGCTCCTTTTTATTGCTCCCTAAGTTACCGCCACCAGGGTTATTGGTCACGGCGGGTTGTACGTATCTGTGGTAACCTCCCTAGCGATCTCAAGGAGGTCTGATGAAAACACTCGTTGTCATAATTCTCTGCTTTGCAATTCCAACGCTGGCCATCGCTGGCGACAACAGCTATAAGGTCACTTATGACGGTGGATCTCTCCCAGACCTCAAAGCCGGTATCGGCATGAAACTCTATGTTGAGGCAGCTCAGGTTCGCCTTGTCAAAGATAAAACCGAAATAATTACGATTCCTGCATCATCCATAACCGAAATTAGTTACGGCCAGGATGTGCATCGACGGATCGGTGCTGCTATCGGATTAGCTGTCGTGTCGTTGGGTATCGGTGCTCTCATGGCGCTCACTAAATCGAAGAAGCATTATGTGGGTCTAACGTGGGCGGACGGGGACAAAAAGGGAGGTTTCGCGATGCAATGTGACAAGAACGACTACCGCGGAGTGTTGGCTGGCCTGGAAGGCATAACTGGCAAGAAGGCTGTCGACTCCGAGGCGATGACAGTAAAAAACTGATTGCGATTTCAATACTTCTACAGAAAAGCGGGGAGCATCTTTCGCTCCCCGCGTCCCTCTCGATTGTTAACCCAGTTACTTATTCGTATTCGCGCTCATCTCTGATCCACTGAGAGCCAGCGCGTATTTCTTGCCGGCGAAGCGAACTTCGGACACGGTCGTTTTTCCGCTGGCGTGGTCAAGTACGGATGAATCGTACTGCGACGCCTGTTCAAGGTTCACGAGTTTCGCTGTCGCTTTCGCTACTTCTTTCTTGCCCTTCATAAAGCTGACTTCGACGTTCGATCCAGTGCCTTCCCAGCGCACCTGATAGTCTCCGGGAGCGAGTTGCTGGCCGTTGATCTCGCACGCCTCGCGGATCTTGCAACGAACCCCGGTTACTTGCGAACGCGCTCGACGCCAGCAACACAGCCAATCCGAGCACAACCGTCTTTGCCAAATTTGTGAGTTTCATTTGCTCCTTCGCTTTCTACCCGGGGTGACCGGGATGTCAGGGGCGGCTGGTGTGGTGTAACTGAGGGCTTGCGTTTTTGTTGCGAAGTCCTACAATACGCGTGTCAGGGTGACGCAAAAAGACGCGGGCTCAAACTCGTTCTTTTTACTGGGACCGGCGCATCCAGGGCCGCCAAACCATGATTGCGCCCGTCCCGTCACCCTGCAAATTCTCTTTTGCTGCGAAATTCCTTCTTAGTGGATCGAAAAGTTTTTTCGTCCACCCCACGTTGGCTCGCTACAGGATACGAATCTCGATTTGAGTAAGTTCCCGATTTCTTTTTCTTCGCGAAGCCTAACTCTTTTCAGCATGGTGATTGGACGGGCTCGGGATCAGCGCGTTAGCAAGGCTGGATGACCGTTTGAGCGGTAACAGGGACTGAGTGTCTTGTTGGGCTAACGAATTCAGTTAAAGCGATCAGGCAATCTTCAGCACGATCTTGCCGTAATTCTTGCCTTCCTGGATGAGCGTGTACGCCGAGCGCGCATCTTCGAGGAGGAACACCTTTCCGATCACGGGACGCAGCTTGTCGGCGGCGAGCCACTCGGAGAGTTGCTTCCATGCCATCTCCATGAGCGGCCGGTTGAGGCTCATGTACGAAAGCCACAGTCCGTGAATACTGGCGCCTTTGGCGTAGAGGATGCGCGTATCGAGTTGTGGGGTTTCGCCGGTGGCGGCACCGTAAACGATGACGCGTCCAAAATCGCGCAGGCACCGTACACTTTTTGCGACGTGCTCGCCGCCCAGCATTTCGAAGACGGCGTCGACGCCTTCGCCGTGAGTCAACTCTTTGATCGCTTCCTGATAGTCGCGCTGTTTGTAGTTGATGCCGTGTTGCAGCCCGAGCTCGCGCGCACGTGCCAGCTTTTCTTCGGACGACGAAGTGCCGTACATTTCTACTCCGAGAAGTTTGCCGATTTGTACCGCGGCGGTTCCAACGCCTCCCGCGACGGCGTGGATCAGGACGCGTGGCGCAGGTTTGGCGTTGAGTGGTTCGAGTAGACCGGCCTTCCAGTAAGCGAAGTAGGCGGTGAAAAAGTTGACGGGGAACGCGGCGCCTTGTTCGGCAGTCCAACTTTCGGGAATCGGCCAGAGGAGGTTGCGATGGGCCACGATTTTTTCGGCGAAGGCCGCCCACTGCGTGTAACCCATCACGCGGCGCCCCGCGCCATCGCCGTTGCCGGAGAGTTGCACACCGGCAAATTCGCGTCCGGCCGTGAGCGGAGGCTTCGGCGTGCCCGCGTATCCGCCCTGCGTGGTCATGAGATCGGCGAAGTTGAGCCCACCCGCTTCGACCTTGACCAGAACCTGTTCAGGCGTTGGCTGGGGCTCAGAGACTTGTTGCACTTCGAGAACTTCGGGACCGCCGTAGCGGGTGATGACCAGGGCCTTCATGCGGAGAGTTTAGCAGCGCCAGGGCGATAGCGCTGTGACGTATGATTCGCGCAGCCCGCTTCTGGCATCTATAATGAGGACCAAGTCTCGCGAAGCGCTCGCCAGGAGTGCGTTCCACCCGTTCGCGGTTTGTCGTTCGGTCGATTGTCGGTAGCGTAGATTTACCAACGGCATTCGAGAGGTAAAGGCTAAGAGCTAACGGCCAACAGCGAATCACCCGATGCCACTCATCGACAATTTCGGCCGCTCCATCCACGACCTGCGAATCTCCATCACCGACCGCTGTAACTACCGCTGCGTTTATTGCCGGACCGGAACCAGCGGCGCGGCCTTTGCCGAGCTTCCGTTTGATGACTATCTGCGGATGGCACGAATCCTGGTCGGCCTTGGCATCACGAAGATTCGCTTGACTGGCGGCGAGCCGTTGCTGCGCCGTGGGATCATTGAGTTTGTTCGCGATCTGGCGAAGCTTCGGACAGTCGAGGGGCAGAAACCGCAGATCGCGCTGACCACGAATGGCCACTTACTCGCGGAGATTGCGCAGCCGCTCAAAGACGCCGGCCTCGATCGGGTCACCATCAGCATGGACGCGGTCGATCCCGAACGTTTTGCCCGCATCACGCGCGTACCCAACGGATATGAGAGTGTTCTCGCGGGCGTGCGAGCATCCCGGCGAGCCGGCCTCGATCCGGTAAAGATCAACTGCGTGCTGCTGCGTGGCTTCAACGAAGATCAGATCATCCCCTTTGGCATGTTCTCGCGCGAAGAGGGCGTGGTCGTGCGCTTCATCGAGTTCATGCCGCTGGAAGAAGATCGCGTTTGGACCCCAGAGATTGTCGTGACGCTGGATGAGGTCGTTGCGCGGATGTCGGAATATCTGCCCCTGCATCAGATCGAGCACGAGCGCAGTGAGACGGCGCGGCGCTACCGTTTTGCCGATGGCATTGGGGAGATTGGGATTATCGCTCCCGTGTCGCGTCCTTTCTGCGGACACTGCAGCCGCATCCGCATCACCTCCGACGGCAAACTGCGCACCTGCTTATTCTCCTGTTGGGATCACGACCTGCATGAATTGATGCGGCGTGGCGCAACCGACGAGAAATTGGCGGAGTTCATTTTGCGGGTCGTCGAGAAAAAAGAAGAACGCCACCACATCGGCGAGCCCGGATTTGTGCCCGCCTCGCGGACCATGGTGCACATCGGCGGGTAGCGCAATCTCCAAGCTCTCTCCCCTCCAAAACCTAAGCGCGCGGTGGATTCACGACTGGACAGCGAGCCCAATGTCCGGCGCTCACTTCGACCAGAGGTGGAAATTGTACGGCGCAACTCGCGATTCGCGCGGGGCAGCGCGGCTCAAACGGGCATCCGGCAGGAAGCTGAGCGAGGTTCGGGACGCTGCCTTCGATCGTAGCCAAGGGCGTCGAGCGGTCGGTCGCGAGGGTCGGAATCGCGCGCAGCAGTCCTTGCGTGTAGGGATGCGCGGGCGCGCGAAAGAGATCGGACTTCGCCCCAAGTTCTACCAGGTTTCCGGCGTACATCACGGCGACGCGGTCGGCGACGTGCGAAACCACGGCGAGGTCGTGCGAGATGAAGAGCATCGCGAGCGAGAACTTGCGGCGAAGCTCGTTGAGCAGGTCGAGAATCTGCTGCTGAATGGTGACGTCGAGCGCGGTGGTAGGCTCGTCCGCGATCAGAAGTTGCGGGCGGTTCACGATGGCCATGGCGATCATGACGCGCTGCCGCATGCCTCCAGAGAGCTGGTGGGGATAACTGCGGGCGCGCTGCTCAGGATCTGGGATGGCGACTTCGCGCATGCCTTCAACGGCGCGGCGCATCGCCTCTGCTTTCGAGACGCGATGATGCGCCAGGACGGCCTCCGCGATCTGATCGCCCACGCGCATGACAGGATTCAGAGCGGTCATCGGTTCCTGAAAGATCATCGCGATGCGCGAGCCGCGCAGTTGGCGAAGCTGATCGTTGGAAAGATGAGTGAGAGAGCTTGCGGAACCGTCTCCATCCTGGAAGGTGATCTCGCCTTGAACCATGGCAGCGGGCGGAAGCAGGCCCATGATGGCTAGCGAAGTGATGGACTTTCCCGAGCCGGATTCGCCGACCAATCCCAGAACTTCTCCGGGAGCGATGGAGAACGAGAGCGCGCGCACAGCGGCTACAGGCACGGCAACCGGCGATTCACTTTCAGGGCCAGGCGCTCGTCCAGCGCGCGATCGCGGGAACTGAATGGTGAGATCGCGGACGTCTAGCAACGGGCGCACGAAGAGTATGGTATCAGCCGTGAACGCCCGATTCGCCGGTCCGTTCGCACCTTCGCAAAAATGTGACTACTTCTTCGGGCGCGATTCCGGAGGCACTAATCCCGCGACGCGATAATAGACCACCAACTGGCCGTAATGTTCGCCAGAGTGCTCGAGCAGTCCCCAAGCCATGTCAGAAACGCGCGTTTTCTGATTCGCGAAGGGGTCGACGATCAGATCGTTGAGTCCCTTATCACCTTTCTTCTGGATCGCGGCAGCTCCATCGGCGAAGGACTTTTTGACGAACTCAACTACCGCTGCCTTCGTGCTGTAGGCGGAGCGTTTGGGATCTTCTTCGGCGGGAGGCTTCATTCCCATCGCCGGATTGATGAAAAAGTAGTTGGCGTTCGCAGCGTGCAGCAGTTGCTCGGCGAAGCTGCGTTCGGCGGGAACGGGCTTGAAGTCGTATTTATCGTCGGGGAAGTCTTCTGCCATGGCGATCAACTTCCGGCCGACATCGTTCCAGTTATCCAGCAACGCTCGCGAGGGGCTAACCGCCGGTTTGGGTTCAGCCTTTTTCTTCATCGCGTCTTGCGCGGACGCGGCAGTGACGACGACAAAGAGTGCCAGGACGGCGGTGAGGATGTGCTTAGTCATGAGTCGATTCCTCTCGAAGAATTTCCACTTCTGAATTGTCTGCTTCAAGTTCGCTATTGCAAGCCAGCTTTCGACAGCATTTCCAGGAACTGCTTTTGCGTTCGCATATCGATGGACTGCGTTACCAGCTTTCCGTCACGGCCGTAGACGAAGCTCTTCGGGATGCCTTCCACCATGAACAGGTCGTTAACCTTTCGTCCCGGATCGAGCAACACCGGAAAGGTCACTTTGCGCTCGCTGATAAACGGCTCGACTTTCGCGGCCTCTTCATCGGAGATGCCAAGCACCACGAATCCTTTCGTCTCGAAACGTTCGTAGAGCGCTTCCAAATCAGGCATCTCTTTGCGGCAAGGAGGGCACCAAGTCGCCCAGAAGTTTACCAGAACGACTTTGCCGCGGAGGTCCGAGAACGTCCAGGTCTTACCGGAGAGGTCTTTGAGGCTGAAATCGAGATGCTCTCGTTTGCGGTCGTCGGTTTCCAGTTGCGCCAGTGCGGCGTGAAACTGCCCGTCGTCGTTCGTGAAGTCGGTCAGCAACTCGACGTGCTCGTAGCGCACCAGTGTTGCGAGCTCGACATAGGGATCTGCTGGCTCGCGCTTGGCAAGCGCCGACTTGCTGCTAGCTCCTGCTTTCGCCTGATTGATTGGCTCGGGCGTTGTTTCGGTCCAGGGAAGCGGACGTTCGCGGAGGGTTTCGGCTAGGGTTGTGGCAACTTCCTGAAGAGCGGCGTGTCCGAAATCGCCTTCGGTGGAGAGGTTTGCCAAGCCAACGGCTAAACGCAACTTGTTCTCGGTCGCAGGAAGAGTGCGGATCTTCAGCGCCAAGTCTTTCGTGGTGGTTGCGCGGACGTCATCGGGCAAGGCGCGAAGGCCGTGAATCTGATCGGCGATGGGCTTTTCTTCGGCGCTCCAGACAATCTCTTGCTTCGCTTGTGAATACGCGGCTGGCGAAGTGATCAGTGCGAACGCTAGGAGCATTGCCGAGTACATCGCAACGTACATCACGAACCAACGGGAGAAGAGTTTGCGACGCGAACGATTCAGTTCAGGTTTCATTTGCAACCAGCTTAGCAACAGATGCGGTTCGGTACCAACTGTGGGACTGAGCGAGTGCGCTGTTTTCTGCTATGTTGCGGGGAACGACAACGTCGTGTGCGGAGGCTTGCCGAATGCGCTCAATGGGCCGCTCCAATGCTATTTTGCTGGTCGTAATTCTTTTGGCGGTTGCGGTTTCGACTTCGGTGCTGGTCTCTCGGGCCGCTGCGGCCGATGACGAGGCTTCGGTTCGCGTCCAGATTCTTGCACTGGAGAAGGCTTGGAATCAGGCTTACAAAGCGGGAGACATCAAGGCCCTGTCGGCGATCCTCGATAACTCGCTGGTACTGGTGGAAGATGATGGATCGCTGAAGACGAAATCCGAGTTTCTAGCGACGGTGAAGGCTTCCACGGGAAACGATGAGCAAGTCGCTCCGGAATCGCTGACCGTTCGCGTGTTCGGCACGACTGCGATCTCGATTGGAGTGCTTGCGGTGAAGGAAGCGAAGGGTGGAAAAACGGTGACGCATCGCGAGCGCTTTATCGACACCTGGATTTACAAGAACGGATCGTGGATTTGCATTGCGACGGATGCGACTCCGATGACTCACGCGGGGTCGTAGCTTCTTTTGGAGCGCCCCGGGTAACTTGTTTACTGTCTGGTACACCCCCACCCCCCTCCCCCCCCCGATCTTGTGGAATCAGAGAGTTACGCTCCGGCTCCCCGCTAGATCTTTGAGTTTAAATGGCTTAGAGGCAAAATCTTGAGAACATTGGATTTAGTGTCTCTCTGCTGGGAAGAGAAATCATCTCAAATTTCCTAACTGGCGGCGGGGCTGACTCACCGCCGACCCTGATTTTCAAAGAACTCTTGACTGACCCGGCTCAGCGGGGGACACACCTACAACAATGGTCCTGCCGATCGGTTCTTAAGTCAACCAACTTGTGATGTTCTTTGAGGCGCGCGATTTGGCGCGGGACGATTAGCGAGACGATCAGCGGAGGTCGAGCTCTCCGCTGCCCACGTGGGCGTAGAGGCGGTATTTTCCTGGGCCGTCTTTCTTATAGGAGCGGAACAGGCCGCCTTTGTCGACTCCGAGGGCGCTCAGATTCAGCTCTCCGGTGTAGACCGAGGCTTCGATCTGGGAAAAGTCTTTGGGATCGCCCACTCCGATGGAGAGCTGGCCGGCGTGCAGCTCGACGTCCTTGCCGCCGCGTACCTGGTCAATGTCGAGATCTCCAAAGGGCATGCGGACTTTCAGTTCGGTTTCGCGGGGGATCTCGATCCAGATCTGAAAGTCGTTGCGCGGACCGCCGGAGATTTCGAGGCGGGCAGTGTTTCCGGACTTCCGGCACTGCACCTTCACGTCGGAAATGTCGTCCTCGTTCCGGCCTTCATAGTGAATCGAGATGAGATTGCGATCGGTTCCGGAAATTCGCACGGCGCCGGACCGGACTTCGAGCTGGAGACGACCGCCGGGAACAAACTCAGTTTGGAAATGGTCTTTTCCCTTCTCGACCTCTTCTCGACTGTGACCGCGGGGTCCTCGGCCAGGGCAACCGTAACCGACCAACAACAGGAAAACTGCCAGAGCTTGAGCATGGAGACACCTCTGTGATGAGAGTGGTACGTGAGGGGAGGGGGGATTGTTCCCTGGGGTTGAGATTTTGGTTGAGCGTTGCAGCACCCGGATCCATCGACCGGAAGGGGCTCCAGCCAACGGATCGGGCCGTAAATCTCTCTTTCAGAGAGTCCTTGGACGGCCCCCATGGCTGTACAATCTTCCCCCATGGAAACACTTGCGCCGGTAGCCGTGCGCCGCTATCGACTTACTCCGGAGAGTCTACCTGCGGCGGAACAAATGGTTCGGAACCGACAGTTAGTTCCTTATCTGGTGATCGTCGCGGCTCTCATTTTGATCTCCACCTTTTTGGGATTTCGTGGAGGTAACAATGTGTTTGTGTCGGCCATTATCACCGGGCTATTTCTGACTTATATTTTCTTCATCGTTCCGCGCCGAACCCGGCGAGTTCTATCCCGTTGTTGGAGCAGCTACGCGCTTGAGATCGGCCCTGACTATCTACTGCGTCAGCAGGCGGACACGCCCGACCTACGATTGGCGTTCTCTGAAATCAAACGCATTGAGCGCCGTCCCGACGAATACGTGCGCGTGATCGGTACGAAGCGAATGCAGATCATTGGCATTCCGCACGGTATTGAACGATTCGACGAGGTGTGGCAGACGATAGGACAGCTGGCGCCAGTCACGGAGCACGCCAGTGATCAATACCTCCTTAGGAATTTGATCACAGCCGCATTTGGAGTGGGTTTTCTTGGTATGCTCTGGTCTACCTCGCCGCGCATCGTGTTTCCGTTGGCCGCCGCCCTTGGGGGGGTTCTCATTTGGCGGATGATCGTCGTGCGGCGAAGCCCCAACGTCTCGAGACAGACCAAGCGGG
This sequence comes from uncultured Acidobacteriaceae bacterium, assembly GCA_963846085.1. Classification (GTDB taxonomy): domain Bacteria; phylum Acidobacteriota; class Terriglobia; order Terriglobales; family Acidobacteriaceae; genus Acidiflorens. The sequence continues at coordinate 924,490 of CAWJUN010000004.1, forward strand.
CCGTTTGGGTATACGCGTGGGTTATCTTTCTCGTGGTGTTGAAGGTGTTCAGTGTCATCTCGCAGTTTATGAAGCACTAAGGTCGTAAACCGCGGGCAAGAAAGTCCGCGACACTGGGCTAAAGCCGATCTAAGTTCTCTTGGTTGCGGCGCGGCTGAAGCCGCGTCCTTCCCTTTCGTCTTCGAACATGGTTTGTGTGTGGGCCGCAACGGGGGCAAAGCCCCGTCTCTAAGGGGATTCTCTTCACAAACTGTTTCGATCCGCTGGAATGGGGCCACGGGGCCTAAAGGCCCGCTCTGTAGGCGATCGGACGCGGCCCTGAAGGGCCGCTCTTCCACGGTGATGCTCACGGTGCTGCCTCACGCTGGATCTTCACGGTGGTGCGTCGCAGCAGTGCCTCACAGGGCTGCGTCACGGTGGTGCTCACGGTGATGCTCACGGTGCCGCCTCGCGGTGGATCTTCACGGTGGTGCGTCGCGGCAGTGCCTCACAGGGCTGCGTCGCGGTGATGCTCACGGTGATGCCTCGCGGTGGTGCCTCACGATGGTGCCTCGCGGTGGTGCGTAGCGGCGGCGACGGTGCTCGACATCGGGGTGCTTTGGGGACTGATGCGCTCGTCCCAAGTCGTCACAGGAGATCGGATCTGGTGGCATCACAGGAGATCGGATCTGGTGGGATCACAGGAGATCGGATCTGGTGGGATCGGGTCGAGGATGTATTTTCCGTTGGCGGAGGAATAGGGATATTCCTCTGCGGCGCGGACCAAGCCAGCGCGGACGGGATTCATTCGAATGTATTGGCTGTGGTGCACTCGGTCGGCTTCATCGCGGATACGATGATTCGTGAAGCTTGCTTGCCAGACCGGGAGTTTGGAATGCAGGCGAAAGGAAAATCCTCCCTTGATGAATTGGACGGCGCGCTCAAGCGAAATCTCATTCGCGGGGGTGATGAGTGTGTGGAAGTGGTCCGGCATGATGACGAAGTCATGCAGCAGATATTTGGCTTGATCGCGATAGGTAAGGAAGGTTTCGAGGAGTAAGTCGGCGGCACGGGCGGAGTGGAAGATGGATCTCCGTTGCGCGGCGACGGAGGTGATGAAGAATGTGCGGTTCATGAATGAAGAATAGATTTGGATAACGTGGAACGATGTGCGTGGGCTCACGTCGGAAATGTTCGATTTGTCGGAGTCGGGTGGTCAGGAGTTGGGGCGATTTCGGAGTTGTCGATGGGGTTCGTGGAAGAGCCGGCCTTCGGCAGGCGTCTCGGCGGGAATGAGGAGTTGGCTTTAGCCCCGGTGGAGTGGGACCACGGGGCCTAAAGGCCCATCTGTAGGAGAGGAGACGCGGCCCTGAAGGGCCGCTCTTCCACGGTGGGGTCTTACGGCGGGGGTGCGTTAACGACGGCGACGGGGATGAGTTAACGACGGGGGTGCCTTAACGACGGTGGTGGGGTTACGGCGGGGGTGGGTTACGGCGGGGGTGAGTTACGACTAGAGTGGGTTACGGCGGGGGTGGGGCTGAACAAACAAGAATCTAAGTCAAAGGATGCGGGCAAGAATGCCCGCTCCACACGAGGATGAGATGGGAGTGGACGGGCGAGACGCCCGTCAACACGCGAACTGGGGCCGAGGGCGGCTGTCGCTACGTGGGGGTGGGGCGGGCGGACGAATGCGTCCGCCCCTACGTTAGTGGATTAGCTGCAGCCGCTGGTGCTGCCGCAGCTCATGCATTTGTAGCAACTGCCGTTGCGGACCATGATGGAGCCGCAGACGTGGCAACTGGGGGCGTCTCCCATGTCGATCAGGCTGGAGAGCGCGTCGGCGGCGTGGACAGAGCCGGTTCTCAGGTCGCGATTCTCAGGCGTCATGGCAGCGGAGGCGTTGAGATCGCCGATTGATGTCTCCGGCGGGCGAGGACGCGCGTCCGGCTTCGGACTTCGGGCCTGAGGTTCTCGAAGAGGAACTGTTGCTGTCCGGTCATGAAGCGGAGCTGGAGCCAGCGGAAGATGTAATCCATGATCGACTTGGCGAATCCGATGTCGGGATTCTGCGACCAGCCGCTGGGCTCGAAGCGGGTGTGGGCGAACTTCTCGCAGAACATCTTGAGCGGCACGCCGTGTTGCAGCGCGATGGAGACGGCGAGCGCGAAGCTGTCCATGAGGCCGGAGACGGTCGAGCCTTCTTTCGCCATCTTGATGAAGATCTCGCCGGGTTGTCCGTCGGGATAGAGACCGACGATGAGATAGCCTTCGTGGCCTCCGATGTTGAATTTGTGGGTGACGGAGACACGCTCGTCTTTTAATTTGTGGCGGACGGCGCGGGGCGGCGCATTGAGATTTTCTTCTTCGACCTGGGCGTGAGACGCGGCGGCGTTGCGGGCGGCATCGTCTTTTGTCGAGTTCGCAGTCTTCGAGCCGGCGGCGGAGAGAGGCTGGGCTTGTTTGCATCCGTCGCGATAGACGGCTACGGCTTTGAGACCGAGTTTCCAGGCCTGGATGTAGGTCTCGGAGATGTCGTCGACGCTCGCGTTGTTGGGCAGGTTGACGGTCTTCGAGATCGCTCCTGAGATGAAGGGCTGAGCAGCGGCCATCATCTTCAAGTGGCCCATGTAATGGATGGAGCGCGTGCCTTTGCTGGGCTTGAAGGAGCAGTCGAAGACGGCTAAGTGATCTTCTTTTACGTTCGGAGCGCCTTCGATGGTTCCAGTGGCGTCGATGTAGCTGACGATGGCGTCGGCTTGCTCGTGGGTGTATCCCAGTTTGAAGAGAGCGGCGGGGACCGTGTTATTGACGATTTTGATCATGCCTCCGCCAACTAACTTCTTATATTTAATTAGGGCTAAGTCGGGCTCGATGCCGGTGGTGTCGCAATCCATCATGAAGCCGATGGTTCCGGTGGGAGCTAAGACGGTAACTTGCGAATTGCGGTAGCCGTGCTTCTCGCCGTGAGAGAGAGCTTCGTCCCAGCACTGCTTGGAAGCGTCGATCAGATCGGGGAGTTGCGCGGCGGCAGAGCTGCGTTCTGCGGAACGGGCAGGATCTCCGGCGGACACTCGAAGACTCGAGCCGATGTTGTTGACGCTGGCGCGGTGCATGCGGATGACGTCGAGGAACGGCTCGCGGTTGATGTACCAGCCGGGGCAGGCCGCTCCGGGCATCTCTTCTTTGGTAGTGATTCCGAGACGATTCTGGACGGTGTCGGTGATCGGGCAGAGGGGCTCGCAGAGCTCGGCGATCTTTGAAGACTGGAGATAGGCTTCGCCGCACATGATGGCGGTGACGCAGGCAGCATAGTCGCGTCCGGCATCGGAGTCGTAGGGCAAGCCGGCGGACATCAGGAGCGCACCGAGGTTGGCGTAGCCGAGACCGAGCGGACGATAGTCGTGCGAGTTTTTGCCGATGACTTCGGTGGGGTATCCGGCGTTGTCGACGAGAATTTCCTGCGCGGTGATGGTGACGTCGACGGCGTGACGGTAGGCTTCGACGTCGAAGGTTCCGTTGGGCGCGAACTTGAGCAGGTTCAGGCTCGCCAGGTTGCAGGCGGAGTCATCGAGGAACATGTACTCGCTGCAAGGATTCGAAGCGTTGATGCGGGCCGTGTTCTTGCTGGTGTGCCAGCGGTTGACGGTCGAGTCGTACTGCATACCGGGGTCTCCGCAATGCCAGGTGGCTTCGGAGATCTTGGTCATCAGGTCTTTGGCTTTGTAGGTGTTGACGACGCGGCCGTCGACGATGGCTTTGGTAGAGAAATCGGTGTCGCGCATGACGGCGACCATGAAGTCATCGGTGACGCGGACGGAATTGTTGGCGTTCTGGAAGAAGATGGAGCTGTAGGCATCGGAGTCGGGATGCGAACCGTCGTATCCCTGGGCGACGAGGGCGTGAGCCTTGGCTTCTTCTTTACTCTTGCAATCGATGAAGTCGAGGATGTCGGGATGGTCGATGTTGAGGATGACCATCTTGGCGGCACGGCGAGTCTTGCCTCCGGACTTGATTACGCCGGCGAAGGCGTCGAAGCCTTTCATGAAGCTGAGCGGGCCGCTGGCTGTGCCTCCTCCGCTGAGCACTTCGGTGGAAGAGCGCAGGGGCGAGAGATTGGTTCCAGTACCGGATCCCCACTTGAAGAGCATGCCTTCGGTCTTTGCTAACGTCAAAATGGAGTCGAGCGAATCTTTGACCGAGTTGATGAAGCAGGCGGAGCACTGGGGACGGGTGTATCCGGTGACGCCGAATTCGACCTGATTGGTGGTGTAGTTCCAGTGCCAGTTGGTGCCGTCGGACTTCGGCTCGACGCGTTCGCATCCGACGTTGAACCAGACGGGCGAGTTGAAGGCGACATGCTGGCGGACGAGGAGATGGACGAGCTCGTCATGGAAGGTGGCGGCGTCTTCGCTGGTGCGGAAGTATCCGTCTTTCATGCCCCAGTCGCGGATGGTTTCGGCGACGCGGGCGATGAGCTGGCGCACTCCGGTCTCGCGCTCGGAGGTGCCAATCTGTCCGTGAAGATATTTGGAGGCGACGATGTTGGTCGCGGTCATGGACCAGTCTTTGGGGACTTCGACGTCCTTCTGCTCGAAGATCATGCCTCCCTGGGAGTCGGTGATCTGAGCGTTGCGAAGCTCCCACTCAACCTCGTTGTATGGGGAGACGCCGGCCTTGGTGAAGAGGCGGCGGAAGGTGAGGCCCTGGGCCTTCGACTTCTTGGCCGTATTGACTGCGGGGTTGCTGGTAGCGGGTTGAGTTTTGATCTGGTCTCGCACTTCCATTTCCTTCTCCTATTAGATGATGGCGGTCGGTGTTGCGATTGCGGTGGTTCGGGTGTATCGGGTCCTGACTTCTATCTTTATCTCTATCAATATCAATGCGAATAGCTGGCCCTTCCCGGCGGATGGTTCAGCCGGGCGGGGAGGCCCAAAGGCAATCAGATTTTCGAAGAGCTTTGGCATCGCTCAAGCGACGCAGTGCTGCGTAATGCGACGGCTGACGGTCCGGAAAGGCTACGGGGCTGGGTCGCCCTGCAGGTTCTTCCGGAAATTGTGTTCGGGGAGCGCGATGGGCTCGGATTGGGCCCTGCGACTGGGGTCGAGGCTGGCCGGTGAGGTGGCCCGTCCCCAGACAAACTTTGAATCCTCGGCGGGGCATTCGACGCCATGGCGGGCTAAGGAGGCGGCTACTAGTTCGATCAATTCTTCCATCGGGGCTCCTCAAAGTAATTGCGAGGGAAGCTGGACCGGCTCGGGGAGCAGCTTCGGACGCGAAAGTTCAAGTCGATCGGAGAATCCCGGTTAGGTCTGACTGGGGGGTCAGACCGGGGGGGGAGTCACCGCTAACGGATCTGTTTCCATCCTCTTAGGAGGGATGGTTTCCGTGAAGGGGAGGACGCAAAGTCACCTCAACTTTGAGTCTCGCCCCGGTGTTTTATGGTCGTGGCCTCCTTTAGTGGAGGTCTGAAAAAAGTGTTCTGGGATGCTTAACGTACTCCCGTATATGGTGCCTGTCAAGAGATAAACACAACATCTGGTGGCTCGAAAGTGTTACGGGTATTCATTTCGCAAATTGCCTCAGTTGCTACTTGCGTTTTTCGTGTTTCGGCGCACGACCAACCGATTGAATCACCGCCAAAATCAGGCTGTTGCGCGGGCTCGAATCTCCGGCGCATTTTTCATGGGGTTCCGTGCGATGACGCCCGGCGCTCCACGATCTTCCAGTTCTTGCTGCAGTAGAGGAACGTAGATGTCTTCGAAAAGAGCCTGGCTTGTGATGCGCTTCACGCCTTCGGAAGTTTCGACCAGGTAATCGCCGGGGCGGCCGGATTGTTCGCGGCCGAGAATGTCGGTAAAGACGAGAGGTTCGGTGAGTTGACGAGCGCGCACCAGAAATCGAGTGCGATAAACAGTCCATTGCGTTTCGAGATTCATGAATATATCTTTCGTCCCGCTTTGGTCGATACCGCGGGAGGGGCATGACTTTTCAATTTCCGTTTCCACTTCAGCTTCTTGAATTGGGCCGAGCACGGTGGCAGCTCTGGCCAATTGCAGGTTGCAAGTTCAGTGACTGTACGCGTGGCGGATGGGCGGGTCAATTACACATTAATTGTGCAATCGAGGAAATCGTGGTCGGGTACTGGACACCGAGAAATGAGCGGTCACTGGAATGGGGATGGAGCGCAATCCACAGTGGATCAGCGACTGAGCGAGTCGTTCTTCGATTGCGGTTCGTTGGAGAATTGGCAAGGGGACGGTATTTGCACAACGGATGCACAGGATTGGAACAATTGTCAGTTTCCAGAAGGGCTCTTTTATCGAGGTTGGAGCAAAGCGAAAGATTTTGTGGCGGCAAATGCGTGCTGCATGAGGTCCTTCGCTTCGCTCGGATGACAACTTTCATGTCGCGCGTTTTCCCTACCTACTTCCCGGTTCGAATGTAGGTGTTTTGAAAAACCGTAGTGCAGACGCTGTCTTGGCCGACCGAATAGTTGTAGGTTGTGGTCGCGAGAAACGAATTTCCATCGATGAAAGTGAAAGTCGTGGAAAAAGTTGCGCTCTCGGGCGAGCCGCCGGGGAGACGATTTGCGGTGTAGTCGCCCGACCAGGTATCAACTTTTGTCGCGGGGGTTTCGGGGAAATCCAGTTCTTGAATGAAGTTTCCCTGCGATCCGTTGATGGAGTGGCGCTCGACCGCTCCCGTTTTTGACGGTCCGGGATAGTAGAAGTAGCTGGAAAGGTAGGCGCCGGCTGGAGCTCCGCAGGTTCCACCGTTGGTGGCGACGGCCGAGGCGACGTAACTGGAGACGGAATAGATTCCCGTGATCGGAGGCGTGGAGGCGTTGGCGATTTGCGGGATGGCGAACGCCAGAAGAGCGATACCCATAGCAAGAGACCCGGTCGAAAACGGCTTGAACATGGTTCCTCCTTTAGTTGGGATTGAAAGTTAAGCGGGCCAGCGTAAGGCGCGACCGCTGAGTGGGCAACGGGCGCCCTTTCGCGATGAAAAGGCGCCCGCTGTCGTTGATGCCAGTTACAACGTTGCTAGTTACAACCGGTGCCGGTGGTGATGGAGGTCAGGACATTGGCAGCGCCCGTGATGGCCTCGCTGTAACAATATCCGGTGGAGTTGGAGCCGAAGTACGTTTGGGAGCTCGACTGATTTTCGTTGCCCGCGAGTTGTCCGGCGGAATTGATGAGCAGCGTATCGGCGCTGATGACGCGATCTTGCAGCAGCGCGGAGGTGGTGGGCTGCCCGTTGAGTTTGGCCTGCTGGCTGGTTTGAAAGTACTGGTTGACGTCGGTAGTTTGGCTGGCAGACCCGTCCGGATTGAAGATCAGGGAGATATCCATCTTCATGGGCCAGGCGCGACTGACGGTGTTGACGTGGGTCCCGCTGGAGTTCTTGGTGGTGACCACGGAATGGACGTTGGTGGCCTGGTTGATGTCCTGAACGTAGGTTGCGGACTTGATGTTGAAGGTTTCGACGCTCGAGAACGCGATATTCTGAGCGACTGTGGTGGTGACGGGACCGTAGGAGGTGTTCACGTATCCCGAGATCTGGAAGTCGTGGGATGACTTCGCGCTGACCGAGCCGCTGATATTTCCGGTCGGCCCGACGTGAATGTTTTCGGTATAAACCGGCGCTGGTGCGGCGAGGGTATTTTCGGTCAGGGCTCCGGTGACTTGGGTGGCACCGTGGTCGAGATACAGGAGCAGTGAAGCGGTAGCGGAGAAATAGTTGTTGGCGTTGTAGACGCTCAAAGCGATGGTGTGAGGCTGTCCATCATCGAGCACGCTGGCGAAGGGGGTGAGGTTGACGCGATAGGGTTTGAAGTTCAAGGTCTGCACGCCGGGAATCGGGATCCAAAGGAAGGGATCGATGCCTCCGGTGTAAATCCACGGGTAGACGGGAGCGACTCCGGCGGGATTGCCATCGATTGTGACTTCTGATTCGCGGAAGGGGGTGCCGCTGCAGCTTTCGAGTTCGGCTGCAACGTCGTTGGGAACGCAGGTGTACCAGAACTCGTCGCCGGACTGGCTTTGCGCGAAGACGTCAAAGAAAAGAGAGGTGATGTTGGTGGGCAGGGTCAGAGTCTGTTCGAGCAGGCTGGAGGTGCTGCCGAGTCCGACGGTGCCGCCGGTTGAGCCAGCGGAGAAGCCGATGACTTGGTCTGGCACGCGGGGCGCGGCTTGCTTGGGTGCGGGTGGATAGAACTGAAGGCTCGCGGAGCCGTGGATTACGCCCGTATAGGTCTGGTTGACGAGGTTGCCGAGATCGACCGTTCCCTGCTGCGTGGTGGTAAGGATGGCGCTGTAGTCGGTTAGGTCGCGTTCGATGTGCCAGTTGCGGCCTTCGTTGGGCTGATCTTCGGCGGTGGTTCCGAAATAGATGTTGGTGGGACCGAGCCAGATGTTGGCGGTGCGGTCATATTGAATACCGGCGCTGATAGAGAAATCGGCGGTAAGAACGACCGCGCCCCAGGGGCCGGGGCAAGCCGCGGGCGGTGTATAGGGGAAGCTTTGAGCGTTGAAATTATTAAAGATGAACCCCTTAAAGAGGACGACAGTGCAGGGCGTGGTTTTTGGGTGGGGGACGGGGGGATCGGCGGTTGCGGTATTGCCGGATCCAATCTTGAGTTGAGCGGTGGCGACAGCGGACAGCAAAATCAGCAGCGAAAAGATGGTTATGGCAAACTTCGTGGGCTGGGAAGTGGTCACTGGGGGTCCTCCTGGATCAAATGCGAAATTTTGCGGGGTATAGCGTGGTCTTCCACGGCGAAAAGCCGCGATGGGAGAGGAGTTTAGGGCAGTTAGAGGATGGTGTCAAGGATTAGGACGCCCTCAACTTCGTTCACCGCGAAGGGTGCGAGGGTTCGCGAAGGGCTGCCTTGGGCGGAGACGGAGGGCTGTTTGAAGAGAACGTTAGCTATTTTGATCGCGGCGTTGATCGCAGAATGCGGTTTGTGTCAGTCCGGATTTGGCGCGGAGGTTGGTGCGCCAGCGGCGGGCGTTTCGACGACTCGGGTGGTGGTGCTGGGAACGGGGAATCCGAGCGCGGATCCGGAACGGTGGGGACCGGCGGTAGCGATCGTGGTGAATGATCGCGCTTATTTAGTGGATAGCGGCCCGGGCGTGGTGCGGCGGGCAGCGGCGGCGGAGAAGAACGGGATCGCGGCGCTGAAGGCGAAGGAATTGAAGATCGTTTTCTTCACGCATTTGCACTCCGATCACACGCTGGGGTATCCCGACCTGATTTTTTCGCCGTGGGTGCTGGGGCGAAAAGAGGCGCTGGAGGCTTACGGTCCGCATGGGCTGAAGAGCATGACGGCGCATATTGAGAAGGCGTGGGTGGAAGATGTGCGCGTGCGGCGGAATGGGCTGGAGCAGGCGAACGCGACGGGATACAAGGTGGATGTGCATGAGATTCGGCCGGGAGTGGTGTATCGCGACGAGAACGTGACGGTAACGGCGTTCCCGGTGAAGCATGGAATCTGGAAAGAGGCGTATGGATATATTTTCCAGACACGGGACCGGAAGATTGTGCTTTCGGGAGATACGGCTCCGACGGACGAAGTGGTGAAGGCTTGCGATGGGTGCGATGTGTTGCTGCATGAAGTTTTCAATCCGCATGGAGAAGAGTTGAAGGACGCGCATTGGAAGGAATATTTCGCGACGTTTCATACTTCTCCGGCGGAGTTGGGGGAGATTGCGCGGCGGGCGCATCCGAAGCTGCTGGTGGTGTATCACCAGTCGCTGGAGAAATTGCCGGAGGCGGATTTGGTGGAGCAGATTGGGAAGGAATATTCGGGAACGTGGGTATCGGCTAAGGATTTGGGAGTGTATTGAGGTTGGAGGTCAGAAAATGCACATGTATAGGACGCGATTTGCGCGGGATATTGTTACGGAGTTTCTGCCGCCGGCGCGCGCGCGAAAAGTGCAGCGGGTGATTGTGCTGTGCGACGGGATGCCGTCGATGCCGCGCAAGCAGGGTCTGGCGGAATTTCTGGCGGCGAAGGGGTATTGGGTGTTTTATCCGCGGTATCGGGGATCGTGGGAGAGTGGCGGGAGGTTTCTGGAGCGGTCTCCGGAGTTGGATATTTTGGATGTGGTTGGCGGACTGTCGCGGGAGTTTCGCGAGCTGGCATTTGGGCGGCGGTTTCGGGTGCGTGCGGACGAAGTGTTTGTGATCGGCGGGAGCTTCGGCGGGGCGGCGGCTCTGCTTTCGTCGCTGGATGCGCGGGTGAAGAAAGTGGTGGCGAATTGTCCGGTGGTGGATTGGGCGATTCTTGGAGGCGAGGAGAGGAAAGAGACTTCGAATCCGAACTACGCGGCTTATATTCGGGAGGCGTTTGGCGAAGGATACCGGCTGTCGGCGCGGAACTGGGGGAAGCTGAAGGATGGGAAGTTTTATAGTCCTTTATTTCATGCGAAGGAAATCGACTCGGCGAAGGTGCTGATGTTTCATGCCAAGGATGATCCTTATGTGCCTTATCGGTCGGTCGTGAAGTTCGCGCGGAAGACGGGAGTGCGCTTGAAACTGTTCAAACGCGGTGGGCACTTGAGTACGGATTTGATTGTGCGGAAGTATTGGAATGGGATTCGGGAGTTCTTGAGAGCTGAAGGGGCTTTCAGCCAGTTAGTGTAAAACGGCCTTACTTTGGTTTGACTCCACCGCTTTTGGCTGGGCTATCAGAAAATCGGAAATTTCGTAATACAAGCTGCACAATGGGATGAGGCCAAGACTCATAGTTACTGAGACGAGCCTCTACGGGCAGAACGTGGGTGTCGAGTATTTCCTTTCGTGTAGGAACAGTCATGAGGGCATCATAAGAAAATCCGTGATTTAACTTGTTCTGGACGCTCAACATCATAAATATGTTCCCTTTTCCGTCGATTTCCTGCGTGAATGAGAACAATATATCGGCCTTTCCGCCGTCTGGCTGATAGGTCACTGTTAAGAATTCAGCCTTCGTGTCGGTAAGATTCACGCCGAAATGATCGTCAACAAAAAGGTACACGTCACTTCCTGCGACGTAGGGGACTTTGTCGAAGTGCTGCTCGTAGTAGTGTTCTTTGTCAACCCGTAGTTTCAGCGTAAATGGTTCACGGAAGGTCGGGACGGCTCCAGCAGTAGGAGACTGCTCTTGAGCCAACGATGCGCAGCAAAGAACCGTCAGAAATAGGAACCACGCCAGAATGATTTTCATTCGCACCTTCTTGGAATGCGAACATTCTATATTCGCTAAGTGACCCGACCGTCGCAAAATCGCAATGTCACTATCTAGGCGCAAGGCAGACGGGGGCTTCCGACAAATCACCGTTAAGGGACGCCGATCTAGCTGGGTGGCTTCGCTTCGGCGGGAGCCGACTTCTTTGCTAGGGACCGGACCTAGTTGACCAGATCGCAGAGTTGCTCGGGCTTCGCTCGATCTTCCTCTTGCGGCATGTTGCCGTGGCCGTTCTTTAGGATGTAGAAGATTTCGCCGTCGGTCTGGTCTTTGAGGAGCGCGGGGTCGGTGAGGTCGGGGACTTTCAGATCTTTGGCTACGTCGGTTTTGCCGTCTCCGGTTGCGGCGTGGCAGGAGGCGCAATCGTAGCTGTAGATCTTCTTGCCTTCGGCGATGGACTCGGGAGTGGGCTTGACGGGGTTGGGCTAGGGCGCGTCCTTGACGGGAACGGGGCGGTAGGACGTCTTGGGAGCGGGCTGGGTTTCTTGGGCTGAGGCGGAGATTGAAGTGAGCAGGGACAGGGTAAGAGTTAGCACGAGCTTGCGCATGGCAAATTCCTGAGTGCAAGACGGTTGGGGATCTGGTGCTTATCTTACGCCGGGAGTTCAGCGGCGGGGGATATCACTTGTGAGGCAACAATGGCGGCCACAGGGCCTAAAGGCCTGGCTTTGGATGGGGCGAACGCGGCGCTAAAGCGCCGCTCTTCCACGGTGGTCCCCGGCGTTCAGGACCTCGGCGGCTGAAGCCGCTGTATTTGGGCGGCTCTGACCGCAGCGCTGAAGCGCTGCGCCACCCAAAAACGCGAACGTTATCTTACGTCTGGTAGAAATGAGCGATGATTGTCGGAGTCAGGGAAACGTGGGGCGAGCAGGGATGCCCGCCCCACATTCTCTCATTCACACAGTTGTTGCTACTTTTTGGTTGAGGCTGCGAAGCGCTTGTTGATTTCGTCCCAGTTCACTACGTTCCACCAGGCTTGCAGGTATTCGGGACGGCGGTTGTTGTATTTCAGATAGTAGGCGTGCTCCCAGACATCGTTGCCGAAGATGGGATGGAGGCCTTGCGAGATGGGATTGTCCTGATTCGGGGTGCTGACGATTTTCACTTCGCCTTTGCCGTCTCCGGCTAGCCAGACCCATCCGCTGCCGAACTGGCCTACGCCGGCGGCGTTAAATTTTTCCTGAAAGGTTTTGAAGTCGCCGAAGGTTTTCTTGATCGCGTCGGCGATGGGGCCGGTGGGATCGCCTCCGCCGTGGGGCTTCATGATGTTCCAGAACATGGTGTGGTTGACGTGGCCTCCGGCATTGTTACGGACGGCGCCGCGAATATCTTCGGGAATCGCGTTGAGGTCTTTAATCAGGTCTTCGGCGGATTTCTTGTGCAGTTCGGGGTGCTTGTCGAGCGCCGCGTTCAGATTCTTGACGTAAGCGGCGTGATGCATGTCGTGATGCAGGTGCATCGTCTTTTCATCGATGGTGGGTTCGAGTGCCGTGTAATCGTACGGCAGAGGGGGCAGTTCGTGCGCCATTTTTACTTCCTCCAAAGTCTGTGCCATTTCTTGTCCTCCAAAGTCTTAATGATGACGGGGCGTGGAGGAAAGATTCAGGCGGGGCGGGGGTGGTTGTCCCGGCGACCCGTTATATTTGTAACATTTCGGAGGAGAGAATAGAGAGCATACCGCAGCGCTGAAGCGCTGCGCCACCCAAAATCACATGCAACACCCTAGCTTAATGCAGCAGAGCGCCCGCTTCCGCGGTGTGCATGCTGACGTTCTGGATAATGGTCGCATCAATGGAGTGAACTCGGGCACGCTGCCGCTGCCAGGACGGGAACTCTAACCTCAGCGGCTAAAGCCGAATCTAGATCGATGCGGTTACCGCAGCGCTGAAGCGCTGCGCCACCCAAAATCACATGCAACACCCTAGCTGAATGGAGCAGGGGAATCCCACGCTTAACGCAGCAGGGGAATCCCACCCTAACGTCGAGAACCATGACGTTAGGATAGGGACCCGGCTGTCCCTAACGCGAGGAGAGCCCGGCCTTTATAATTCTCGTTCATCGTTTGCGGTGGAGTTCCCGGGAGGGTCTTTGAAGGTTTTATTGCTGGAGAATATTAGTGGGGTCGCGGCTTCTCAGTTTGGGGAGGCGGGGTTTTCTGTCGAGTCGCACAAGGGGGCGATGGAAGAGGCTGAGCTGATTGAGAAGGTGCGCGGGACTTCGATTCTGGGGGTGCGGTCGAAGACGCGGATTACGGCGGCGGTGCTGGATGCGGCTCCGGAGCTGGTTTCCGTGGGGGCATTTTGCATCGGCGTCGACAAGATTGATCGCACGGCTTCGAGTGAGCGCGGGATTGCGGTGTTTAACGATCCGCATTCGAACTCGCGGTCGGTGGCTGAGCTGGCGATGGGCGAGATCATCCTGCTGATGCGGCGGACGTTTGAGGCGAGCACGCGTCTGCATAAGGGAGAGTGGAATAAATCTGCGGCGGGATCGCACGAGGTACGCGGGCTGACGCTGGGGATTGTGGGCTACGGGAAGATTGGGTCGCAGGTTTCGGACCTGGCCGAGGCGCTCGGGATGCGCGTGGTGTTTCATGATGTGGCGCACGTGCTGGCACGGGGAAATGCGCGGGCGGTGAGCTTTCGCGAGTTGCTCGAAATTTCGGATGTGATCACGCTGCATGTCGATGGGAAGGCGTCGAATCAGGGTCTGTTTGGCGAAGAAGAAATTCTAGCGATGAAGCATGGGGCGTGCCTGATCAACTTGAGCCGCGGGTTTGTGATCGATCATGAGGCGCTGGCGCGGCATTTGAAGAGTGGCAAGCTGGGAGGAGCGGCGATTGATGTGTTTCCGGCGGAACCGGAGACAGGCGGGGAGTTTGTGAGTCCGCTGCGGGGATTGGGGAATGTGATTTTGACTCCGCATATTGGCGGGAGCACGGAGGAGGCGCAGCAGAATATCGGGCAATTTGTTTCGGCGAAGATGATCGATTATTTTGCCAGCGGAAATTCGTTGCTGAGCGTGAATTTGCCGCAATGCCATCTGGACTTTGATCCGAATGCCGATCAGCACGCGGAAAACGGGCCGCACCGGCTGATGCACATCCACCATAATGTGCCGGGAATTTTGCGCGCGATCAACGACATTCTGGCGGATCGCGGAATCAATATTGAACGGCAGGTGCTGGATACGCGTGGTCCGATCGGCTATGCGATCTACGACATCAACCAGCAGTGCGACGCGGCGCTGTTGGGGAAGTTGAGGGCGATTCCGAATACGATTCGGGTGAGAGTGCCGGGGGAGTGCAGAGGGTAGAGGTGAGATTGCAGAGGTGGGGGCCGAACTGTGCCGAGACTTCGTTGGTGGTGTCGCGATTTTACAACAGCTAGCGGCGGCGTTATTTACTGTAGTCTGGTTTTGGGTGCCAGGAAGTCGGTCTTGATACGCTTCCAATCGTTCAGTAGAGCCTCAGCCTTGATTTCCCTCCGGTTCTTGCGAAGTAAGTCAATCATTGAGATGAAGCCCTTTTCCACTTCGCCTGCCAGACGCTTCTTGTATCCGTCGGAGTGCGCCAAACGCCACCAGCGCTCTGGTATTCCTATCTCGACTTCAATCCAGTCGCGTTTTCGCTTTGCCTTCTGCGCTCCACAGATGCTCCACATCTCCGTATAGCTGTGAAATTCGCCGTCAATTCTCAAAATGAACGCGAACTCTCTAACGGCACTTGAATAATCGCCAGTCCACTCATTGAACATGTCTCTCAGTTCTTGTTCCTGAGCGCTGGCGTCTTTCGCTAAACGGCCCCCAACCTGTGCACCTAGACTAAAATAGTTCATTGCCGAACCTAGCCCAAACTTTGTCGTGGCGATTTTATCTCGGGATGATGATAACTGACGAAATGGGGCATTAGAGCAAAATCACTTGACGCTGATTTTCTGGAATTCCTTCGAGGCGGCGCGTTTTAGGCGATCGTGGACGGCTTCCCATTCGGGGGTCGTGGGCGGGGAGTCTACAGCAATCCAAGAATAATTATTGCCGTCGGCGTTGTGGAGAACGTCGTAGAGCTTGGCGGCGTATTCGGCGGCGGATTGCGGCATTTGAAGGACGGTGATGTTGGTGCGGGTCGGCGCATGATGCAGTTGTAGGTAGATTCCTTGGCCCTGTTCGGGCACTTGTCCTTTTTGAGTTAAATAAAGAACGGTGCGGGGACTGTAGTGGCGGGCGTGCATTCCGGGGGCGGGGTGCGCTCCGGCGGGAGCTTCGGCGAGCGTGGCAATGGGGCCGATGAGGGCTTCGAGTTGCTGGCGCGAGATTCCTCCGGGACGGAGCAGGACGGGATTCGGTCCGGCTAAGGAGAGGACGGTGGACTCGATGCCGACGGTGCAGGGGCCTCCGTCGAGGATGAGGTCGACGTCGGAGCCGAGGCTTTGGCGGACGTGGTCGGCGGTGGTGGGAGAAAGTTCGGTGAAGCGGTTGGCGCTGGGAGCGGCTAGCGGGAGGGCGGCGGCTTCGATCAGGGCTAGAGCTACGGGATGCGTTGGGCATGCGGAGGCCTACGGTTTGCAGTCCGGCGGTGACTATGCGGCGGAATCGTTCGCGAGGAGAGCGCTGCCGAGCTTTGCTCGGCTTGGACGGGCGGGACGCCCGTCCCCACACGAACTTCCAGCTCCCCTCGAACTCCGGTATCCACACTGTCTTTCTTCTCAACATGCTTCTCAACATGAGCTACGGGTAGGACTAGCGTCAGGGGGCCGGGCCAGAAATTTTTGGTTAGGAGGGCGGCGGTTTCTGGCCAGTCGGCGACCAGGGACTTGGCCATGTCGACTGATGCTACGTGGACGATTAGGGGGCTGGTGGCGGGGCGGCGTTTTACGGCGTAGATGCGGGCGACGGCTTCGGGGTCGAGGGCGTTGGCGCCGAGTCCGTAGACGGTTTCGGTGGGGAAGGCGACGAGGCGTCCGGCGCGGAGAAGTGCGGCGGCGCGGGCGAGTTCATTCGGCGGGACCCTTGAGCCATTGGCGGCACAGGTCATTGTAGATTGCTGGCCGACGGATTCGCGGACTGCGTGAAATTTGAAAAACCTTGGAATGGACTGGCGGCTCAGCCATCCCAAGATTATGAGCGGTGTCGATGCTGCCGAGCATTCGCTCGGCTTGGACGGGCGGGACGCCCGTCCCCACACTAGCCCGTCCCACACGGCCCATCCCGCACGAGCTTCTACTTCTTTTTGTCGTCTTTCTTTTCGGGTTCGTCGACTAGCAGGTTGTTGTCTACGGAAAATACTCCGGAAACGCTGTTGGCTTGCACGCCGGCGATTTGCTTGTCCATGGAGCGGGCTACGGCGCCTTCGAGGGTGACGTGTCCATTCTTGACGATGATGTGAATGGGCGGAACTGCGCGCATCTGGTAGGGAGACAGGACGCTGTTGCCGTAGATGGCACGGTAGACGTCACGACGGATTCGGTCGTCGTTGAACGAGGTGGGGAGGATCTCGATATTGTTAACGACTTTCTCGACACCTTCAATCTTCTTGACCACGTTTTCAGCGTCGGATTTGAGGGTGGGGCGAGCGACTTGGCCGATCAAAGTGACGGTTCCATCGGGGTCGACTTTATAGGAAAGGTTGTCGAAGACGCCGTAAAACGGAAGCATCACGAGTTCATGACGGACTTCCTTGACAATACGCTCGTAGGCTTTCTGGTTGAGCGCGCCAGCGGACTGGTTGTCCTGGGTGGTGGGACTGGCAGAGGCCACCATCGAGAAAATCGTTACAGCGATCAGCGGAAGAGCAAGTACGGCGAACAATTTGTTTTTCATTTTGCTGGACCTCACGGAAATTTTTCACACGTCGTGAAGTAATGGCCGTTGACATCGGACTGAATTCGCTTCATAGGACGCTCTAACTGCGGGGTTAGTTGCTTTTTTTCGAAGGGGCGGGGGGTTGCCTGGGGTGCGGACGATCGCGGCCGTGGCTACGGGGTTCGGTGTGGGCCGAGAGTGGGGCGGGACGGGCGGGGACGCCCGTCGCTCCGCGTAATCGCAACTTAGACGGCTTTGGGTTTGCGGCGACGCTCTCGGAAGCCTTCCACCAACAAGTAGAGAACCGGAATGAAGAACAGGTTCAGGATCGTGCTCATGATCATGCCACCGAAGACGGTGGTGCCGACCGAGTGGCGTCCGTTCTCGCCGGCTCCGGTCGCGAAGACTAGAGGAACGACGCCCATGATGAAGGCCAACGACGTCATGAGGATGGGACGCAAACGGATGCGGGTTGCTTCAATCGCAGATTCAAGAATGGTCATGCCACGCTCGCGGAGCTGCTCGGCAAATTCGACGATCAGGATGGCGTTCTTGGACGCGAGGCCGACGAGCATGACGAGTCCGACCTGGCAGTAGACGTCGTTCTGTTGGCCGCGTATCCATTGTGCGCCTAGCGCACCCAGCAGGGCCATGGGAACTGCGAGCAGGATGATGAAGGGGAGCACGAAGCTCTCGTAGAGCGCCGCGAGCGTGAGGTAGACGACGAGGGTTCCGAGACCAAAAAGAATGATCGTGGTCGAGCCTGCGGCCAACTCTTCGAGCGAGATGCCCGACCATTCATAGGTGTAGCCCTGAGGGAGCTTGGTAGAAAGCTGCTGCATGGCGTTGATGGCTTGCCCCGAGCTGAATCCTGGAGCGGCCGAACCATTGATTTCCGACGAGCGGAATAGGTTGTAGTGATTGATGACCTGCGGCGCGGGGGTCTGGGTGACGGTAACGAGATTCTGGAGCGGGACCATACTGCCGGAATCGGAGCGCACGTAGTACTGGCCGATATCCTGAGGATGCGAGCGGAATTGTTTGTCGGCCTGAACGTAGACGCGATAGGAACGGTTATTGAAATCAAAGTCGTTCACATAGGACGAACCCATGTAGACACTCAGGGTATCGGTGATCTGGCCGAGCGGGATGTGCAGGCTCTTGGCTTTTTCGCGGTCGATGGTGACGACATATTGCGGATCGTTCGCAGTATAAGTGCTGAAGAGTCCAGTCAGATCTTTCTGGGGGCGAGTCATGGCGGCACGAATCAGGTCATGAGTGGTTTTGTCGAGGTCCTGCAAGGTGTGACTGCCCTGATCGAGCAGTTCGTATTGGAAGCCGCCGAACTGGCCGAGACCCTGAACGGCCGGAGGCTCGAAGGGGATCACGATGGCGCCGGAGATACTGAAAAGCGGTCCGCGAAGACGGTTCAAGATGGCAGCGGCGGTATGCTGTTCGCCTTCGCGCTTCCCATAAGGTCGAAGAGGCAGGAAGACGAGTCCCGCGTTGGGAGTAGCACCCCCAAAGCTGAAGCCGGCGACCGAGAATGTGCCTCGAATTTCAGGGATGTTTTTTGTGATGGCCGAAACCTGCCGGCCGATATTGCGGGTGTAGTCGAGCGACGCCCCAGATGGAGCCTGGATGGCGACGATAAGATAACCCTGGTCTTCGGTAGGCACGAAGCCTTGAGGGACCTTGCGGAAGACTAAGAAAGCGAGACCGAGGCCGACGACGAAAAGAACGAGCGCGACAGCTTCAATCCGCAGAAAAGCGCGAAGAGCCCGCTCGTAGCCCTTGGTGACAGCGTTCATTACACGATCGACGAATTTGGCGAACCGGTTCTTTTCTCCGTGCAACTGGCCAAGCAGAATTGCCGCGAGGGCAGGGGCCAGGGTCAGAGCGTTGAAGGCAGAAATCGAGATCGAGAAGGCAATCGTTAACGCGAACTGCCGGAACAGGATGCCGGTTGTGCCCGGGAAGAATGCAACCGGGACAAAGACGGCCACCAACACGAGAGAGGTCGCGATGACCGCGCCGGTAACTTCCCGCATGGCGTCAGAGGCGGCTTTGGCTGCGCTGGGCTCGCCTTCTTGTAAGTGCCGCTCGATGTTTTCAATCACGACAATCACGTCGTCGACAACCAGACCCGTTGCGAGCGTGATGCCAAAGAGCGTCAGAGTGTTGATGGAAAAGCCAAGCAGCTTGATGAAGGTAAACGTGCCAATCAGCGAAACAGGAGTGGCGATGAAGTGAATGATCGTAGTTCTCCAGTCGCCGAGGAAAACGAAGATCACCAGGATGACCAGGAAGATCGCGGAACCTACCGTAAAGACGACGTCGCGTATGGATTCGCCGACAGCGTCGGTGGTATCGAAGGCGATCTCATACTTCATTCCCGGCGGAAAGCGTTTGGAGAGACGATCGAGTTCGGCGACGCACTTCTGGTGGACGTCGAGGGCATTGGCGGTGGAGAGCTGGGTGACGGCGATGCCGACCGCCTCGCTGCCGTTGTAATCCAGGTCGGTGCTGTAGTCTTCGGCGCCAAGCTCGGAGTGGCCCACGTCTCTGAGACGAACCAGAGTTCCGTCGGGATTGCTTTTGAGGATGATGTTATCGAACTGTTCGGCTTCTGAGAGACGTCCAACGACGCGGACGCTGATCTGGAAGTTCTGCCCAGGCACGGAAGGCTGCGAGCCCACGCTGCCGGCCGCTACTTCGACGTTCTGTTCTGCGAGGGCATTGACGACGTCGTCAGCGGTGAGGGAGCGGCCCGCGAGCCGAACGGGATCGAGCCACAGGCGCATGGAGTATTTGCGCTCGCCAAAGATAAGGACGTCAGCGACGCCGGGGACGCGTTTAAGACTGTCGCGAACATAAACATCGAGATAATTGCTGATGAAGAGCGTCGTGAAGCGGCCGTCGGGCGAGAAGACCGCCCCGCCGAAAACGAAGTTTTGCGAGGTCTTGGCGACGGTGATGCCGATCTGCTTGACGGCGGCGGGAAGGCGTCCGGAAGCGGTGTTGACGCGGTTCTCGATGTCAACCGTGGCGAGATCGGGGTCGCGCGTGATGTCGAACGTTGCGGTAACCGTACTGACCCCGTTGTTGGTGCTGGAGGAGGTGATGTACTTCATCCCCTCGGCACCGTTGATCTGCTGCTCGAGCGGCGTGGTGACGGCCGCTTCGACAGTTTGCGAACTGGCTCCGGTGTAGACGGCAGTGACACCCACTTGGGGAGGAGCGAGGTCGGGAAATTGCGAGATGGGCAGCGTGGGAATGCAGACTGCACCCGAAAGGATGATGAGCAGGGCGCAGACAGTGGAGAAGACGGGACGACTGATAAAAAAATCGACCATAGAAAACAGTTCTCAGTTCTCGGTTTTGCAGTTCTCAGTGTAGAGCTGTTCTAGTAGAGCTGTTTGCCGACGTTCGTTCCCTGCCACGAGATGGTGAAATTTATTTTCGGACTTAACTCGCTGCCGTTTCCTGCGGGATTACGGGTATGCCATCGACCAAGAATTGCGTGCCAGAGATGACGACTTTATCTCCTGGCTTAATCCCGTCGAGGACGACATAGTCGTTGCCGACGATTTCGCCGATCTGGAGTGGTTTCTGGTGGACGACGTATCCACCTTTTTGGTCCGGCTCGGCAACGAAGGCAAAGTAGAGGCCGCCGAGTCGAGAAACCGCGACGACAGGGACGACGGGTTTATCCTCGCTGCCCCAGACGACGCGGGCGCGAATGAACTGAGCGGTGCGCAGACTGTCGTTGGAGTTGGTGATGGTCGCCTTGGCAAGAATCGTCTGGGTAGAGTTGTCGACCTGTGGCGAGATGAAAGTGATACGGCTGTGCGCCAGCAAGGTCCCCTGGCCGTCGACGATCTGGACGGGAAGATTCATTTTCAACTCGGCAGACTTCTCGATGGGTACGTAAATATAGGCTTCGAGGCTTCCCGGGCGATCGACGGTGGTTAGCTGGGTCGTAGTCACAACGCGATCGCCGACACGGACGGGAACATCTCCAACGATGCCGGCGCGGGGCGCGACCACGCGATAGTAGTGCAATTGGACTTGCTGCTCGTTGACCTGTGCCTCGAGGGAAGTGAGTTGGGCCTGAGCGGCGTCGAGGGTGCTGCGGGCCTGATCGAGATCCTGCTTGCTGACGACACCGGCGGCTGCGAGCCCGCTCACGCGCTCATAATTTTGCTTGGCCCACGTGAGCTGCGCAACCTGGGCGGCGCGAGCATTGTCCTGACTCTTAACGGTTGCCTCCTGCTTGGCAGGATCGATCTGCATCATTGGCGCTCCGGCAGCAACCGGCTCGCCGGAGTGGACAAAAATCTGCGTGATGATGCCTTCGACCTGCGGCATGACGACGGCGGAGTCGCGCGACTTTAACGTGGCAACGTAATCGGTGGTGTCGTTCACCTTTTCAGCCGTCGCGGTATGAACTTTCACCGGCATTGCCTGAGGGGCGGCGGCCTTGGCCTCGTTGCCTTTGCTACAGGCGGTGGTCAGTAGAAGAGCCGCCATAAGCGCGGCAGCGGGAACGAGACAGCTCTTTCGATTAAAGTCTGGATACATAAGCATTCGGTTTGCCCGTTCAATAAAGTTTGTCAAAATTGGCACGGTTTCTTCCAAAAGATTTGGATCTGCAACAGACTCTTAAACCCGGGTACCGGGGTCCCCTGCCGAAAATGGCAGGCGATGGATACTTTTTTGCGCACACTCGCAGAGGCGACTTGAACTCAATTTCATGATAGATCAAACATATAGATTCGCGGGAGTGCGGTAAAGGTCCGAAGAGTTTTCAGTTCTGCTAGATTGTTTTGTCATGAAGCCTAGCCGCAGTTTTGCCAGCGATAACAATGCCGTAGTGCATCCGGAGGTGCTTGAGGCGATGCTTCGGGCGAACGAGGGGCACGCCGTGGGATATGGGGACGACGTACATACGGAGTCGGCGGTGGGGAAATTTCGGGACGAGTTTGGGGATGATGTGGCTGTCTTCTTTGTATTCAACGGGACGGCGGCGAATGTGCTGAGTTTGCAGGCTCTGGCGCGGCCCTATCACGCTGTCCTATGTCCGGAGCTGTCTCATATTTATACGGACGAATGTGGGGCTCCGGAGAGACTGACCGGGTGCAAGCTGGTTCCGTTGCCCGCACCGTCGGGAAAGCTCACCGTGGACGCGGTCGCGCAGGCGTATCACGGAATCGGCGACCAGCATCATGTGCAGCCGCGGGTGATTTCGATCACGCAATCGACTGAGATGGGAACGGTCTATAGGACGGGAGAGATCGAAGCGCTGGCGCAGTTCGCACACGAGCGAGGCATGTTCTTGCATATGGATGGGGCGCGAATTTCGAATGCGGTCGCTGCCCAACAGCTTAGCTTGCGGCAGGCGACTCGTGATTTGGGAGTGGATGTGCTCTCGTTTGGCGGGACGAAGAACGGTTTGATGGGTGTGGAGGCTGTAGTTTTCTTTCGTCCGGAACTGGCGAAAGATTTTCTGTTTGTGCGGAAACAGGGAATGCAGCTGGCATCGAAGATGCGCTATATGTCAGCGCAGATGGGGGCGCTGCTCACGAATGAGCTCTGGCGCCGGAACGCAGAGCACGCCAATCGGATGGCGCGGCTGCTGGAAGCCGAGGTCAAGAAAATTCCGGGGCTCAAGATTGTGTATCCGGTCGAAGCGAACGGGGTCTTCGTCCAGATTTCACCAGCGGCCATCGAGAAAATACAGGAGCGTTACTTTTTCTATGTGTGGAGCGAGGAGGAATCGGTGGTGCGATGGATGTGCTCGTTCGACACGACGGAAACGGACGTTCTGGAATTTACTAAATTTGTGGGAACAGTACTGGGGGAGGTGGCAAACGAAAATCGTTTGCCCAGACACTGATTTGGGGCCGACGTGATTTTCTGCCGAGTAGAGGGAATCGGCGGATTCACTTACTTTTTGCCGGCCCTTACTTTTGCCCATCGAGCGCGCTGCGCGGCTGCAATTCGCTTGCGTCCGGCGGCGGAGATGAACCGCTTCTTCGGAGCAGCGCTTGCAACGGACTTGCTACCGCCCTGCATATAAACTTTCCCGAAGGTAGTTAGAGCAGCGGTGACGCGGTGGAGTTCGTCTTCGAGCCGCGAACGTTCCTGCTGCAGTTGTTTGACTACGGTTTGAATAAGTGTTTTTGCCATAAGCGATTTTATCACCTGAAAGTCGATCGCCAAACAATTCTTGAGTGTAGAGACTCCGTAAGAAGGGAAAAATTCCCGATTTGAGTGAGATCCGGCTCTGGGCAGGGGATGTGGCTAAGTAGGCGTCCGAAAATCGAACGGACGCCTAACAAGCACAAAGTGCAGCGTTATTAAGAGACGAGAATGCGTCCCGTGCTCGACTTGACTCGCGGTCTTAGTTGAGTAGAGAGTTATTCGCCGGGTCACAACTTTAGCTCCATCTTACGCAGACAAGTGTGCAAGAAATTGCGATCTGCCTTCAATCCGGCGATAAGTAGCGCTAAGAATCGGGGCACCCCGGCAGTTTGGCGTTTGCGAATCTTTCGATGATACGATCCCCACGCGCCATGCCCCTAAACAAAACATGAAGAAGCTCGTCTTGTTTCGGCTATCGAGTTGTGAGTTAGGAACAACCATCCGAATGGTCGCGATTGGTCTGCTTGCCTATGGACTGGCGAATTATTGCGGAGTCGCGCAAGCGCAGACGGGGCGGCCGGCTCAGAAATTTCGGACGCCCGCGACTCTTCCGCTGACCAAGTTTTACGAAACACCACGCCCTTTGGCGCCGGGCAAGGCTGGCGAATTGATACGCTCGGAAGCGATTCGGCAATACAGCCTTCCCTTCGAATTGTCGGCATTGAGGATTCTCTACCACTCGCGGACTGCGAAGGGAGGGGATGTAGCCGTTTCAGGGGTGGTTCTGATCCCGGATGGAAAACCGCCGGCGAGTGGATGGCCGGTGATCGCATGGGCGCACGAATTCAGAGGTGCGGCGCGGCCATGCGCGCCCTCGTTGATGAAAAACCTTGGCGCCGGTCCGATTCTCGCGATGTATGCCAGCCTCGGGTACGCAGTGGTGGCCACGGACTATTCGGGATTGGGATCGGATTCGGGCACGGCTGTGGAAGACATGCAGTCGAATGCGTTGGACGTGATGTACTCGGTTTCGGCGGCGCGCGCGGCCGTGCCAGAAATTGGGTCAAAGTGGATCGCCCTGGGAACGTTTCAAGGAGCACTCGCCGCAGTTGCCGTGGCGGAGAGCGATGTACACGATCCTAACTACCTGGGCAGCGTGGCCGTATCGGGGCTATCGGATGCCCAAGAGGCCTATCGACGTTTCGCGGTCCAGTCGCCCGATCATATGCTGGCCTTGGCATTGACGGTACAGACCCTATATCCGGAATTTTCTCTGAGTAGCGTGTTGACCAGCGAGGCCCTTCCCGCGTATGAGCACTTCACGTCGAGTTGTGAAGGAGCCGTACCTTCGGAGCTCAAGAGCACGATGCTTAAATCCGGCTGGGAAGACGACCGCTTCGTGAAGGAGTTTTTTAGGGGGAACACTCCGGGGCGGAGGGTAGCTCATGGGCCAATCCTGGTGATCAGCGGGGGAGCGGATACGGTCATCCCGGCGGAGTTGTCGGCGACGACCGTCGGCCGCATGTGCAAGGCAGGAGACAGAGTCGACTTCTTGCGCTACCCGAATCTCGACGCCAGCGGAGTGATGGCAGCGTCAACCGCGGACCAGATTAGTTGGATTAGGGCGCGGTTTGCGGGGGACAATGCGCCGAGCAACTGCCGCTGAGAGACGTGTCGTAGGTTCTACCAATTCACGTCGGAGTCGGGCGCGTCCTGATCGTCCTCTTCTTGTCGGAACTGATTGCGCTTGCGGCTAATAATAAAGACCATGCAGATCGACATGAAGGTAGGCGGAACGATGAGGATGAGGATTCCGCTACGCAGGGCTTGAATCATGCGAACGCCGGCGGAAGCGGCTTGGGTATAACACAGCGCGCAGCTTTGCGAGAAGGCTGGGGGAGGGCTGAGGAGGGCCAATCCCACAAGCGCAATCCCCACCAGCAGAGCCGGCTTGCGGAACCCGAATCTGTTGCGCGACAGCGACCGCAAAAACTCGCCTCTCAACCTACTTCTCAACTCTGGACCTCTCACTTCTTACTTCGCACTTCTTACTTCAGGTTCGAGAACGGGGCCCCCACCAGCATGCGGGTGCTATCCGTCCAACCATACTGCATGCCGAGCAGGACAGAAATCGTAAAAACAACGACAAAAACGAGGAAGGCACGTTTTTCTGTCCACAGATGCATAAAGAAGAGGACCGCGAGACTCGCCTCGATGCAAGCGACAGCCAACATGCGCGTGAATTTCTGCGCGATGTCGATGTTCTGGTAGGCAATGAGAAATTGCACGCCCGCGAGAGCGAGCAGGCATATATAGATGATGAGATCTTTTCCGATTCCGCTGCTCTTGTGATCGTCGGCTGTTGTCATGGCATTCGGCTCCCCAAGTTTTCGGTCTAGTGGCTCAAGTTCAAAAGGTAGACTAGCGGAACGACAAACATCCAAACCAGATCCACAAAGTGCCAGTAGAGGCCGAGGATCTCGATGTCATCGGAGTTGTAGCGACCGGACCGGTAGCGAACGCCAACCACGAGTAGCGCGATGATACCGCTCACGACGTGAGTAAGATGTAAGCCGGTGATACTGAAAAACGAAGCACCGAACAATCCCGTTCCCCAAGGATTCTTGAACATGGTCATGCCTTCGTCGATAAGGCCGAACCATTCGCGAATGTGCAGGAGTGCGAAAGCGATGCCTAGAGCCGCGGTAATCATGGTCCAGCGGAAAGCGCCGGCTTTATCTCCAGCCTTCGCGGCGCGAAGTCCGATCAGCATGGTCAAACTGCTGGTCAGGAGGATGAACGTCATGAGTGCGACGTTCGTGATGCTGTGGAAAGGTCGCGGCCAGTCGGGGGCGCCGTTGCGCAAGAAACCATAAGCCACCAGGCAAGCGGCAAAGGTCATGGTGTCTGCGATGATGAAAAGCCACATCGCGAGTTTCTTGGTAGGAATCGAAAAGGGTGGTTCGGTCACCACGCTTGTCGGATGTCCTCCCATGGTCAAATCGGCTTGGCTCACGGCGCCTCCTGTGTCGGTTAAAGTTTCATCCAAAGCAGCACAAGCAAGTAAACCCAGAGTCCGCCCATAAAGTGCCAGTAGCGCGCGGTGGCAACCAGAGCGTTTCTCCGCAGGGTCGACTTACGCAACTTGCGAATGCAGTAAATAAGCCCACCCAAACCGCCGAGGACGTGCAAGGCGTGGACTGCCGTCAATAGATAGAAAAAAGAGCTGCTGGGGTTAGTGGCGAGATAAAGGCCCTGAGCAGCGAGCTGTTTCCATGCAAAGTACTGGCCAGCCACGAAGAGCAATCCCAGAAACAAGGTGACGTAAAGCCAGCGCGCCGGACTCGCGACGGGGCTTGCAACGTGAGTTTTCAGGGCGCCCATAAATGCTGCGACGCGGCGGCGCGCAATTTCGAGGGTCACGCTGCTGACGAGCAACAAAAGCGTGTTGAAGTACAAGATCGACGGCAAAGTAAAGGATTGCCAGTCCTGCGACGATCCTTTGCGGACGATGAGAGCGCTGGTAAACGCCGCAAACATCATGGTCACGGCGAATAGAACAACCCAGATCGCCGTCGAGGAAGGAGGCGGGGAATAATCCATCACCGCGCGCAGATTGCCATCGGCTGGAACAAGATTGTCCCAGTTGCCGTTGCCATTACCCGGGTGGCCGTGGTCTGACAAGCGATCGATTTGCGGCGGTTCTGGAATCGTTGTTGCCATAACTGCTGACTTCCTTTTCTACTTCCGCCAGCGCAAGCGCTGGGCCGCATCGGAGCACCCGTATCAAATGGGGGTACTCAAAAAATTACGGGCGAACTACTTTTCTTCGTGCTCCGTCACGACTTGCTCGGGCGAGGTCTGCATCACGTAGTCGCCGACCGAACTCTTCACCCCGTATTGAAAAGGATCGTGATAAACGATGGGGTGCTTCCCACCGAAGTTGTCGAAGGGAGGCGGCGTGGGCGTGCTCCATTCGAGCGAGGTCGCTTCCCATGGATTGTCAGGAGCGGCCGCGCCCCAGAAGCGGCTGTGAATCAGGTTAATGAGAAAAATTATTTGCGCCAGGCCCGTAAAGAGGGCGGCGTAGGTGATGAAGCGGTGAACGGGAATCAGAGGCTGCAGGTAGTCATCGACGAAACTCGCGTAGCGTCGGACGTTTCCGGCCATGCCCAGATAATGGAACGGCATGAAGATGCAGTAGGCTCCGACAAAGCTCATCCAGAAATGAATTTTGCCGAGGGTCTCGTTCATCATTCTTCCAGTCATCTTGGGGAACCAGAAGTAGGTTCCGGCAAAGATGCCGAACATAGCGGCGACGCCCATGACGAGGTGGAAGTGGCCCACCACGAAGTAAGTGGCGTGGAGCATGATGTCGATGGAGGGTTGAGCCAGAAAGAATCCGCTGACGCCGCCACTGACGAACATCGAAATGAAGCCGAGCGCGAACAAAGATGCGGAGTTAATGCGCAGTTTCGAACCGTAGAGACTGAAGGTCCAGATCAGCACCACGATTGTGGACGGGATGGTGATAACCAAGGTCGGGAACGAGAATGCCAGCGAAGAGAACGGATTCATGCCGCTGACAAACATATGATGGCCGTACACCATGTAGCTCAGGATGGCGAGGGCGCCCATGGAATAGATGAGCACTCTTTGGCTCAGCATGGGCCGGCGCATGTTCGCGAGCAAAATGTGCGAAACGATACCCAGGCCCGGCACGATGGCGATGTAGACCTCCGGGTGTCCGAAGAACCAGAACAAGTGCTGCCAAAGAAGGGTTGAACCACCGGAGTGGGGCAACATCTGGTCATTGATCACGAGGCCTGAAGCGACAAAGAAGCTGGTGCCCGCGACGTGGTCAAGAATCACAAGAATGCATGCCGGCATGAGAACGGCGAAAGCAGTGAGGCCCATGCACGAGGTGATGAACCAGGCCCAGGCGCTGAGCGGCAGGCGCATCAGGCTCATACCTTTAACGCGGAGGTCGAGGGTCGTCGTAATGAAGTTCAACGCGCCTAACAATTGGCCGACACAAAATAATCCGATGGAAATCGCCCAGAGCACCACACCGGTGCCTTGACCCGGGCCGCCGACGGAGCCGATGGCATTGAGCGGGGCGTATTGGGTCCAGCCGCCGAGGGTCGGTCCGTCACTCACAAAGAAAGATGACATCAGGACCAGGAACGCCATGAAGGTGACCCAGAACGACATCATGTTGAAATGAGGGAACGGCATATCTTCGGCGCCCACCTGGATCGGCAGGAAATAATTGCCGAAGGCAGCGAAAGGCGCGGTGGTGAGCACGAAGAAGACCATGATGGTGCCGTGCATGGTCAGCAATTGCAGGTAGTATTCCGGCGTCATGATTCCGCCGGGAGCTCCGGTCGAGGAAAGCAATTGCAAGCCGGGGATTGCCGCGTTGTTCCAGGCGAGGTGAATGCGCATCAGCCAGGACAGGAACATTCCAATAAAGGCGGCGACCAACGCCAGAGCGTAATACTGTTTGCCGATTACTTTATGGTCGAGGCTGAAGACGTGCTTCCGAATAAACGTCGTCGGAGGAGCATGATGTACCGCGTGCACTGACATATCGTGCATAAATCCCTCACCTCAGAGATGGGTCGAATGTTTCCAGCCGCGTCGAGACGCGAATGGACGAACTACTTTCTGAACTCTTGTCGATCTTTGTCTCGAACTTTCTGTTGAACCTTCTCTCGAACTATTGCCCTGCTTGCTGCTTCAGCCAGGCGTCGAAATCCGATTGCGACATCACTTCGAGATACGCCTTCATGTTGTAGTGCCCCAGACCACAGAGCTGGGTACAGACAATCTCGTACTTCCCAACCTTCGTAGCGGTGAAGTGAAGAGAGACATCCAACCCGGGAACAAAATCCTGTTGCACGCGCAGTTCTCGAACGTAGAAAGAATGTCCCACGTCTTTCGAATGCATAAGAAGGTGGACTTCTTTATTAACGGGAATCGCCATTTCGGCGGCCACAATATCGTCTCGGGCGGCAACATCGTGTTCGGGGTCAAGACCAAAGATGTTCTGGGTTCCTTCATTCACCATTTCGGGATGAATACCGCCGAATTTTCCATCCGGGCCGGGATAGCGGAAGTAAAAGGCGAATTGACCGGCTTGGACCTGAATGGGCATGGCATCGGCGGCCGGAGCGACAAGATAAACGTCGGCCCAGGCTTTAACGCCAAAGACGCCGAGAGCCATGACCTCTATGCCTACCACAAGGATGGCAGCGATCACCAAGCCCTTCGCGCCGCCGGGGAATTTCGTAATCTTCGCGTCAGCGGGGCGGTTGGAGAATTTCCAGATGAAGATCGCCAAAATAAATTGCGCGGCGAGGAAGGAGATTCCCGCCTCGGCCATGGTCTCCGTCATCTGTTCGTCGATCAGGCGGCCATGGGTCGAGATGTCTTCGGGCGCATCCCAAGTGTGGCGCAGAATCGGGATGGCCGAAAGAATCGCGATTACGATAATGGTGACAGCAAAAAGCTTCGCCATGTTGATTGTTCCTTTGGTTCTTGCGTTACTGGCTTTCAGGGCCCGAAAAAACGGCGGCGGAGAATTGGGTCTCCGCCGCGGTTCAGTCTGTTAGTAAGCTTTCGCTTTGAAGGTAAAGTTGACTTCCTTGCTTTCGTTGCCGGTGATGGTGACGTCAGCGGTTTGTGTGCCGTAATCCTCTTGCCACGCGGTGATGGTGTATTTACCGGGAGGCAGGTCCGGCAATTTGAAGTCGCCTGCACCCTTACTGATGTCGTAGTGATTCGTCTTGAGAACCGCGAACTCACCGTGCATCCACGGATGAATGTTGCATTTCACCGAGATAAATTCCGGCTTGTCGTATTTGGTAACGATCGGAGGAGTTCCGGGGGGCTGAGACTTGTTCCACTCCTGGTTTATCTTGGCCAGTGGGTGGATATTGTGGGAGGTCTGATCGTTGTTGACGATTTTGAGTTCCTGGTCGGTGTGCATGACCAGAACGTGTGGAATGTACTGGCAGCCTTTTTGGTCGAAGGTGACAGCTTGCGCTGGAACCTGACCGTCATCGGGGGCGCCCGATGAAATGTACACCACGACGTTCTCCAGAGCGTTGTTGGGCCCGGTTACAACCGACTCAGTCGTTACTGGAGTGGCGTGCTGCTTCGCGCAGGTCGGTTCCTTTGACATGTCGATCGTCTTCGGCTTCACGGGCGTGCCCGTATAAGTCACTTTTCCTGTGACCGTTCCCGCGAACATCAGAGACGAACTCGCGAGCAAGGCCACAAAAACAAACTGTATTTGCTTGGTACGCATTCTAGTAACTCCCTCCTCGGGGTATTCGGCATTCGTTGAATTACTGACCGCCTCCGGGCGCCTTATCAGCGGGGGCAGGGGCGGCGGCTGGTGGGTTCTTATCCACGTACGGAGGAATGACTCCGTGCGCAGCCATTAGAACATCGTTCTCTTTACTATGGCGATGAACCTGGAGCGTGCGCAGGAAGTGAACGAGATCCCAGGCATCGTTCGGCTGAATGACGTCGGCGAACGAGGGCATTGGTGTGCCGTCGACGCCCGTCATGAAGATCTTGTAGACATCCTGGTTGGTGACGCCGCACTTGAAGCGGGAGTCATCTTTTCCGAGAGCGAAGTTGTAGGGACGAATCGGCTGATCCTTACTGTCGGTCAGCGTCGAGGCTGAGGGCCCATCGCCTTCGCCGTGCGGGCCGTGACACTTCCAGCATTCGAGCTTCGTGAACAGCTCTTTGCCGTGGGCGATGCTTTCAATGGTTATTGGCGTCTCCTCAGGAATCTTGATGGGCGTTCCGGCTTTCTCTTTTTCCCAACGGGGCGAGAAGATCTTGATGTAGGCGACAAGGTCGGCGCGCTGCTGATTCGAGAAGGTGTTCCAGATCGGCATGTTCGAGTTGACGATGCCACGCTTGATGGTGTCGAAGATATCTTCGTCCGTTGGCAAGGTTCCGGTCAGAGTCGAACGGCACTTAAAGGTGGCGATGGTGAAGTCGCGGGGCTTTGGGTCAAGCCAGATCGCATTCTCGCCGTTGGCATCGCCGTAGTCGCCGTGACAGCCGGCGCAATAGCGACGGTAGTCAGACTTGGCGTCGACGGCGTGCCCAGTGATGTTGCCGATATGGCTCTCCATGGGCTTGACGACGACAGGCGGCTTGGGACCAACGTCCGGTACATCCTGGCCGAAGGCCGAGGCAATGAGACAGGCGGCGCAAGCCATCCCTAGAAATGCCGTGGATAGAATCGCGCCGATACAACGCATGAGCTTCGAACTGTTCATAGTCAGCACCTTGCACCGAAAGTCAGCGCTGGCGACTTGCGATCGCCAGCGGATGTCAGATGTTTAGAAGTCAAAGTCGATACCCAGCAACACTTCGCTGCTGGTTAAATTGGTGGCGGAGACGGGCGAAGTTCCGTCCTGATGCCACCAGTTGTATTCGGCGTGATAGGCCATACCGGCGCGGCTCGTCATGAACGGGTTGTAACGGACCCCGGTCGTATAGCTCGTAACATTGCCCAGGCTCGAAGCAGTGCCCGGCGTCGACTGCTGCGACATCCGGATCGTTTCGTAGCGCCCGATCAAGATCATCTGCGGGCTGACGACATAGTGGGGTTCGACCAGGACACCGTTCCAGGTTGGGTTCCGCGAACCGGAGGGCAACACCGACACGCCAGGAATGTAGTTGTTCGGGGCGACGCCATCGATGTAGTCTCCGTACCCTTGACCGAACCAGGCGTTGTCTTCGCCGTGTTGCGTGACCACCGTGACATCGGCGTGGTTGCCGAAGTAGAACTGCCCGACGAAGCCTTCGCGGCTGTAGCCCTTGTTGTTGCCGCCCGATCCTGCAATGGCGACACCGCCGTTGGTTTGCCAGCTGATCGGCGCTTCTCCAGCCATCACGTAGAAGCCAACGCGATCGACGCCGAGCTTGCCGACATCGAAGGCCTGACTGCCGGTAATAAACGTGGAGTAGGACTCAGCCCCGTAGGGAAGTCCGACAGATCCGTCGTTGGAACTGAGGAGCGCCACCGAATAGCGAGTACGATCGTTGGCCGAGTGTCCCATCACTTCGACGCCGAGCTGGTTGTCACCCATTTGCCCGAAGATGTTTCCATCGCCTGCCGGAATGAAGTGATAGAGCTGGTAGATTCCGCCGTTTCCGGTGAGGGTCAAGATGCGCTTCTCGGAAAGCAGGTTGTCGAGTTCGAACTTGCCGAGTTTCACGTTCAGCCAAGGGCTGCCTTTGATGTTGTCGAGGCGGGCCATGACGGTTTCAAAGTGGAATGCGCCGGTGGCGTCGGAAGAGGGAAGTACGTAGAACGAGAAGTTCTTCTCTAAGGTGCCGCCGGTGTGGAAGTCAAGGCCGCTGAGATCGAAGCCTGATGAAGTAATCTTCTGCTCGGTAGCGCCGTCTCCATTGCCGGGAACGGAGTCTGCCTGAACTTTATTGGTGCTGACGCGATGCCAGATCGGCAGGATGCGGAAGGTGACGGGCCAATATCCGGGGTTCTGCCAGATCGGTGCGTCACGATCGTTCATCAACTGGTAGCCATTGTCTTTGAATTTCTGGCCGAAGAAGTTGAGCATGGGCCAGCTTTCATGGCAGGCGGAGCAGCGAAGACCGTATTTCCGGGCAAAGGCGGGAATCGCGTTTGCCGATTGACTGGAAGCGAGGATCAGGAAAACCAAGGCGAAAGCAGCGGCGAGGACTGAATGTACCCGCTGCGCTTTCTGACAGAGATGAGATTGCGCCCACATACGCATGCTGCACTCCTCAGACAAGCTCAATATTTTGGAAACACAAAAACTACCCACCACATCGCAAACGGCAGCTGCCCCGGCGATCCGCTAAATCTTCGCAAGGCGAACTGCGGTCCCCACGCAAAACTAAACTTGATCAGGTGAAGTGGTCCTACCACTCACTCGCCGACGGATACTACTACCGGAGTTAACGAAGTGCAATAGGGTTTGAAGGATTTTTTTACAAATTATTTACTCGGCGGAAAAAAGTGTGACCGTGAGATGGCGCACGGAGTGCGGAAGGCGCCAAGTTGACAGCAAGGGCCGAGCGTATGACACTCTTGCAACAGGAAGAGCGGAGCAGGTTGTGATGTGGGACAGAATTTGTCGCAGTAGGAGTAGCAAACCGAGCACCGAGCCCCATCAATTTCAACTAGATCACAGGGTTTATCTCTCGCGTTATGCGGGTTTTGCGACGATGCTGGCGTTGCTCGCCTGCACGATTTCCGCGCACGGTCGCGACAAGAATGTTCTGCAGTACGGCGAAGGACTGATCGTAAATATCCCGATTCCCGAGCCTGAAGTGGCTCAGGTTGTCGACGATGTGGCGCAAAATACCATCATCCGCGGAACCAAGGAATACAACAAAGACGAATATGTCGCTGCAGCCGTGGCGGCCACTTCTACCCCCGTATTTAAGCCTTGGACGGAGGGTGGAAAGGTTTTCTACAAAGTTCGAAAGCAGGCGCTGGACCCGCTGAACTTCCAAAACGGCTCGGATGTAGGAACGCTCGCGGTGCGCTATGTCGTGCAACCGCAGGGTGACAAGAACACGGTCCTGCGAATCGACGCTGTGTTCGTAGAGGATTTTCGCCACATCGTGCACAAATCGAATGGCTCGGTGGAGAGCGCCGAGTACAAAGACATCCAAGACCGTCTAGCTTCCGTCGAACTGGTGAAAAAAGAAACGGAAGACGCCCTCGAAGCGAAAAAAGAACACCGCGCCCAGCAAGCATTTAGTTCAAGCCGTGACCCTGAAATGTCCGATCCGCCGACGCACAGCGCAGAAACGGACGGAAAACTCCGCTTCCAACAATCAGGAAACGCTCGGGACCCCAGCGGCCACGCCTTCGGATAGCGAAGTCGCTGGCGTTGGCGACGCGAACCGTGGCGGCGGAACGGCGCCGGGATTCGGAAACGGGCCATCGTCATTCGAACAATCGGGCAAAACGCTGGAACAGTACGTGACCGACCTGCGCCGGCAAGCCGGACGCCGCGTAAAGCAACCAGGTGCACCGTTGAAATCGGCCCCGTTCCACACCGCCAGCACGATGAAGTCGCTAGATCCGGGCACTGAAGTTTTGATCCTGATTACGACCACGTACTGGTATGGGGTTGAGACCCACGAGGGCGATCACGGATGGCTTCGTCGCGATCAACTGGAGCCGATGCCGTGATGAATCGAAATCGTCGGATCTGGAAAAAAATTGCAGGCATCGCCTTGGCAAACGGTTTTCTGCTCTGCCTGGTTCCTGCGGCGTTCGCTCAGGTGGCTGGGGAGTCGGGAGGATACGAGCGCACTTATCGTCAGTCGAAAGCGGTCGTAGAGAGCGCGTTGAAACAGTTACAACCGGTGATGAGTGGACACCTTCCGGCGCTCGAAGGTTTTGCTGTGGCAGGCGAGCATCCGCTGAATCACTACCAACGCGCCTTTTATCAATCCGCAGTGCAAGTGAAATCTTCGCCTAACGGCGGATCGGTGGTGCGGGTCAGCACGAAAGTGACAGCGTGGTATGCGGACGCAAGTTCGTCGCGCTCGGGATACCAACTGCTGAATTCGAACGGCCGTCTGGAGGCCGATCTGTTAGACCAGTTAACGGATCTGCTGGCGAAAAGTTCGAAACAAACTTCGAATCAAGGCTCAGGAGAAGCTTTTCCCGTGACCCAGGCGCCGCCAACTGGCAAGCGGGCGGCCACAGGCCAAGCAAGCGCCGACCAAAATTCGGAGCCGACCCTCTCTGCACCGATGCCGCGATCGCCCGACAGCGGCCGTCCGTTCTCGTCTTCGGAGCAAAAATTGTCGGGGCGGCAACTGGCAGAGACCCGAAACGCACCGAAGAACCCGGGTGATCGTGCTGCCAACGAACTGCAGGCGGAAGCGAGTAGCCTGGAGGAAGTTTTGCGGAACCAGGCGCATCCGAAAAATCTTGTAGCCATCAAAAAGACGGGAACGCCGGTGGTCGAGAGCCCGAGTTTGACTGCGAAGACTCTGTTCCTGGCTAGCGCACAGGATGAATTTGAGATGCTGGATTACAGCACCGATTGGGTGCACGTGCGGATATCTGGATTGTCGCGGGGCTGGATCTGGCGCACCAGCCTGGAGATGCCGGAGGGCATCTCGGATGTTCCGACGAACAATCCGAACGCCAAGCCGGTGGCGGCTGATTTGTTTCAGGTGACGCGGGAGGAGACGGCGCCGTTTCCTGGAGACTGGGCGCCTCTTCGGGGCAAGAACGTGAAGATCATCTCGGTGCAGAAGGTCCAGGAAAGCGAAAAGGACAGCGGTGCGGAAGCGAAATTGGAATATGCCAAGTCTCTGTTCGACAAGAATTACGGCGAACTGGCTTCCAAGACACATGAACTCGCCGGAGTCGTCCTGATTTTCGATTCGGTTGATGGAGGGATGATTGCAGCCACCGTCCCGACGGTTCGGCAGTGGAAGGCGGGAACGCTGACCGATGCGGCGTTATGGCATCAGTGTTATTTTGATCCTCCAGAAACATTTACAGTGCCAGCACCTGCAGGTGGTCATTGACCTTGGAGTAGCTGTGAGATCATAGTTAGAACCTGCCAGATTTAGCGCGGGCACCTGATAGTGGGAACCATCCGGCCGAAAATTTTGGCTTGACATTGCACGAGTCGCAGGATACGAATGCTGTCTTTTGGCATCGCTGCCGAATCAGTAACTGCCGGTTTAAACTGAACCGCCGGATGAGGGCGGAAGGGGCAACTGGTTGAGTGTGGGGTCCATGCTACAAAAATTTGTTTCTCAGTTGCGCGACTACGCCGAACTGACCAAGGCTCGCATTACGACATTGATCGTTCTCACGGCGTGGTGCGGTTATTTCTTTGGCGCACACCGGATGGGAGTTCCATCCTGGTCGCTGGGCTTGTTTCACGCGCTGCTGGGGATTGCCCTTGTTTCGAGCGGAACGGCTGCGCTGAACGAAGTGATGGAATCGAAGGTTGACGCCCGGATGCGGCGTACTGCCATGCGTCCTCTGCCGTCGGGACGGATGACGCGGCTGCACGCGGCGACAGTTGGACTGGCACTTACTCTTGGCGGATCAACCTATCTGGCGATTTACGCCAACTTACTAACCGGGCTATTAGTGTTCTTAACAGCGCTCGTGTATCTCGCAGCTTACACGCCACTGAAAAAAGTCTCTCCTGTGTGCACATTTATTGGCGCGTTCCCGGGAGCGATGCCCGTGGTATTGGGATGGACTGCGGTACGAGGAAAACTCGAAATCGAGACGCTGATTCTTTTTGCCATCATGTTTGTCTGGCAGTTTCCGCATTTTCTTTCCATCGCGTGGCTTTATCGTGAAGATTATGCACAAGGCGACATCCGCATGTTGCCGGTGGTTGATTCTGACGGAAAATCCACGGTGTGGCGCATTTTGGCTTATTCCGCGGTGCTGATTCCGGTGAGCGTAATGCCGGTGGCTTTGGGAATGGCCGGCCGCTTCTACCTCGTGGGCGCGGTCTTGATGGGTGCGGCCTTATTCCGCGTTTCGATGGGAATGGCATATCCGCAATTGCCGGCTACGGCACCGGCTTCCAAAGCTCCGGCGCGAAAACTGTTGCGCGCTACGATCATCTATCTGCCAGCGCTTTTTGCGCTGATGATGGCTAACTCTCTTGTAAGCCGGTAGTAACTTAGGTCGTAGGCCGTTGTTATCCTTAACCCACTCGTTGTAACGATCACCCTAACGGATGAGATATCCGATCTTTCAGGTTGACGCTTTTACTACTCGCCGGTTCGCGGGAAATCCTGCTGCAGTAGTGCCGCTGAGCGCCTTTCCGGATGACGCGGTGATGCAATCGATTGCCGCTGAGAACAATCTGGCTGAGACAGCGTTCCTGGTCGCCGCGGACGGAGACTACCGACTGCGATGGTTCACTCCCCTGATTGAAGTTCCTCTTTGCGGTCACGCCACGCTGGCGAGCGCGGCGGTGGTCATGGAACGGTTGGAACCGGGACGGAGCAACGTGGTGTTTCACACGGCAAGCGGGCCCTTAACGGTGAATCGAGCGTCGGCCGGCTATGTCATGGACTTTCCCATGCGCCCGTCTGAGATAGTCCCAGCGCCCCTTGGATTGGCCGAAGCACTCGGCGTCGTTCCGGCCGAGGTTTCAGTGAACGCATTTAACTATATGGCGTTGCTGGAGAACGCGACGGTCTTGCGCGAGGTGGCTCCCGATATGGCGGCGCTCGCCCGTATGAATCGCCCGGGTGTGATCGTGACCGCGCCCGGAGATGAAAGTTACGACTTCGTCAGCCGCTATTTTGCTCCGGCGAAAGGTATTCCCGAAGATCCCGTGACCGGTGCTGCGCACTGCATGCTCGTGCCGTACTGGGCGAAACGATTGCGCAAGTCGGAGTTTCGGGCCTTCCAGGCTTCGCGGCGCGGAGGAGAAATCATTTGCCGGCTCGTGGGCAATCGAGTGGAACTCGAGGGGGCGTGCGTCTTTTATCTCGAAGGCGAAATCGAAGTCTGAACCTTCTTGCTGACCGCCGCGCGACGCGGCGAAGTGCTGCTCGGCTATTTCAATTCCAAGTCGATTTTCTTTTTGTCCGCATCGAGTTTCGCGATGCGGAATTCGCGGACCTGGCCTGCACGCAGCGAATCAGGGGCTGCTTCGCTGGCAGGCGGACCGCTCTTCCAGCGTGCCTGAAGCATGGAGCCGAGCGAGGATAGATCAGGCTTAGATGAAGCCGCCGGCTCCGAACTCTTTTCTTCTTTCGCCTTCTTCGCGCCCTCTGCAGGAAGGCGACAGGTCGCGAACACGCCTTCGCCCAGTTCCACGCGAGCGGTGCCACCCGAGATTTCCGTGATGCGCCCGGCCACGGTATCCCCATCTTTATGATCGGCGAGATATTCGTCCAGACCGGTGGGCACGAGTTGCTTCATGCTCAGGCGAATGAGGCGCTTTTCCGCGTCGAGCGCAAGCACCTGCGCCTTTACGATCTGACCCACGCGAAGTACATCCTGCGGATGATTGATGCGTTTTTCGGCGCTGATTTCGCTGACGTGAATCATACCTTCGACGCCTTCGGTTAACTGCACGAAGGCTCCGAACTTCGTGATACTTGTAACGGGACCTTCGATGACGGTGCCCGGCGCGAATTTCTGCGGCACCGCCGCCCAGGGATCGCCCAGCGCTTGTTTCAGGCCCAGAGACAAACGGCGCTCCGCAGGGTTAACTCCGAGAATCACGGCTTCCACGGTTTCGCCTGTCTTGACCACGTCGGCTGGCGTTCGTACGCGTTTGGCCCACGACATTTCCGAGATGTGGATCAAACCTTCGATACCCGGCTCGAGTTCGACGAAGGCACCGAAATCCATCAGCCGAGTGACTGTGCCGCGCACGCGTTCTCCCGGCTTGAACTTCTCCGCGACAGCATCCCAAGGATGAGGTTGCAGTTGCTTCATACTGATCGCGATGCGGCGCTTCTCGGAATCAATTTTGATGATCTTGGCTTCAATCTGCTGGCCGGCGAGAAAGCACGTCGGACGGCTTGTTCACGCGATGCCACGAGATTTCGCCGACATGCAGCAAGGCATCCGCGCCGCCGATATCAACGAAGGCACCGTAGTCAGTAAGGCCTCGGACTTCACCCTGCACAATGTCGCCTTCTTTGAGCTCGGAATAGCGTCGCTCTTTGCCGGCGCGCTCTTCGTCTTCGGCAATGGCGCGGCGGTCAACGACCACATCTTCATCTGCGACATCGAGCTTGATGATGCGGCAGCGAATTTCCTGCTCGACCAACTTTGCCAGTTCGGCGGCATCGTGGGTTCCGCTGCGCGAGGCCGGCATGAAGGCCCGTACACCAACATCTACGCTGACGCCGCCTTTGACGAGTCCGGTGACGGTCCCGATGATGGTTGATTTCTCGGCGAAGGCCTTTTCCAGCGAGGCCCAATCGGTGGGGCGCTCGACCTTGCCGCGCGTGAGTTCGTAGTAGCCCTCGGGGTCGCGGCCCTTCACGGTAACTTGAATCTTGTCTCCGGGCTTCGGCGGCTTGTCGGCGGGGAATGCGGTGAGCGGGAGAACGCCTTCGGTCTTGAATCCAATGTCGAGTACGGCCGAGTCGGCGGTAACAGTGATCACCGTTCCTTCGCGCCTCGGGGTGCCGGGTTCGGACTTGCGGGAATGCGATTGCTCGTAGGCGGAGAAGATGTCTTTGAACGATTCGGCGCGTGCCGATTCGGCCGGCTCGCTCTTAGAGACAGCTTCCGGCGCGGCGGGATTCGGTGGGGTGGGTTCAGAGACTGTGGTCTTAGGCTTCAGATCAGACGTTACTGGATCGGACGTTTCTAGATTAGACGTTTCTGGATTGGACATGAAAGGTGAAAGCCCCTGCGGCGTGATCCCGCTTAGGATAACACTGCCGGGCACCCGCCTGGAGTGGGCGCGGACCGTCTCAAAAGAATTCAAACGGCGGGGTGTAAACTATTTTCCGTTTCCCAAGTCAAAGAGATTTGAAGATCTGGCTTTTTTCCCGCGAAATTTGCTCGGAGGATTTGACGATGCGCACCGCATTTGTAGTTCTGTTCCTTATACTCGGACTTATGGTCGTGAGTTCCGCGAAAACGGGTTCGGCACAGACGGGTTGGCGAAACGGTCGACACAGACGGCGTCAAAGGAGATCGACATTCCCTACGAGCGTTTCGTGCTCGATAACGGGCTGACGGTGATCGTGCACGAAGATCACAAGGCTCCGATCGTCGCGGTCAACATCTGGTATCACGTGGGATCGAAGAACGAAAAGCCGGGGAAGACAGGATTCGCGCACCTGTTCGAGCACCTGATGTTTGGAGGAAGCGAACACTCTGCGGGGCGCTACCTCGATTCCATGGAGAGAATTGGAGCGACGGATCTCAACGGCACGACCAATCCCGACCGTACTAATTATTTTCAGAATGTTCCGACATCGGCGCTCGATTTTACTTTGTGGATGGAATCGGATCGCATGGGGCACCTGCTGGGTGCGCTCGATCAGAAGACGCTCGACTTGCAGCGCGGGGTGGTGCAGAACGAAAAACGGCAAGGCGAAAATCAACCCTATGGCGTGACCCGACAACTGCTCGCACAGAATACGTATCCGGCGGGACATCCCTATTCGTGGACGACGATCGGGGACATGGCCGACCTCGACGCAGCTTCGATGAAAGACGTACAAGACTGGTTCAAGACTTACTACGGTCCATCGAATGTTGTGCTGGTGCTGGCTGGCGATATCGATGCCAAGACGGCGCGCGAAAAAGTGACGAAATACTTTGGCGATATTCCATCGGGACCTCCGGTGGCGCATCAACTGGTGTGGATTGCGAAAATGACGGGCACCCACCGGCAAGTGGTGCAAGACCGCGTGCCGCAGGCGCGAATCTATAAAGTGTGGAACATTCCGGAATACGGCAGCGCGGAAGCGGATTACCTCGACCTGGTCAGCGATTGTCTGAGTTCGGGAAAATCGTCGCGATTTTACAAGCGGCTTGTGTACGAAGATCAGGTTGCCACGGATGCTTTGGCATATACCGACTCACGCGAGATTGGTGGGCAGTTTTATGTGCGCGCGACGGTGCGCCAAGGGCAAAGCACTCCGCAGGTAGAAAAAGAGCTGGATGAAGAACTGGCTCGCTTCATGAAACAAGGACCAACGCCTGCCGAGTTGCAACGGGTAAAGGCGCAGTATGAGGCAGATTTGATTCGCGGCGCCGAGCGTATTGGGGGTTTCGGAGGAAAATCAGACCGACTGGCCGAGAGCCAGGTGTACCGGGGAAGTCCGGATGCTTACAAAATTTCTCTAAAGCGCGTGCAACTGGCGACGGCCGAGGATCTAAGGGCAGCGGCACAGAAGTGGCTTTCCGATGGTGTCTACATTCTGCAGGTCGACCCCTTCCCTGAGTACAAAACCGCGGCCGCAGTCGATCGCAGCAAAGCGCCGGACACGGGTACTCCTCCACAATTGAAATTGCCGAAGTTGCAGCGGGCGAAGCTATCGAACGGCCTGAAGATCATTCTGGCGGAGCGGCATGAGGTTCCACTGGTGAACTTCTCGCTCGCGGCCGATGCGGGATACGCGTCAGACTCCACTTCGACGCCAGGCACGGCCAATCTCGCCATGCAGGTATTAACGGATGGCACACGCACGCGCGACTCCTTACAAATCAGCGACGAACTGGAGATGCTCGGCGCTACGCTGAAGGGATCTTCGAATCTTGACCTGTCATTCGTCTCACTTTCGGCGCTGAAGACAAAGCTTGATCCCTCGCTCGACCTTTTTGCGGACGTTGTGCTGCATCCGTCTTATCCCGAGAACGAAGCGAAGCGAGAACAGAAACTCGTTTTAGCGGGAATTGATCGCGAAGAAAATACGCCGGCGACGATGGCTCTGCGAATCTTGCCCGGGCTCTTGTACGGGCCGGGCCATCCCTACGGAAACCCACTGACCGGATCGGGAACCAAGGAGAGCGTGGCGAAGCTCACACGAGAAGACCTCGTGAAGTTTCATGACACCTGGTTGCGTCCTAATAATTCGACGTTGATTGTGGTGGGCGACACGACGCTGGCCGAAGTGACTCCGAAGCTGGAGAAACTTTTTGCCGGATGGAAGAGTGGCACGGTTCCTACAAAGGATTTGAAGACAGTTGCGGTCGCGTCGAAGCCGGCCGTCTACCTCATCGACAAACCGGGAGCGCTGCAGTCGGTGATCATCGCAGGAGTCGTTGCGCCGCCCCGGGCGAATCCGCAAGAAATCGCCATTGAAGCGATGAACGACAGCTTGGGCGGCATGTTTGGAGCGCGCCTGAATATGAATCTGCGCGAAGACAAGCACTGGTCGTATGGCGCGCGAACCGTTCTGCGCGACGCGCGCTCGCAGCGGCCATTCTATGCGGTCGCTCCAGTGCAAACCGACAAAACCAAGGAATCCCTCGTGGAAATGAACAAGGAGTTTCGCGGACTTGTCGGCGATCATCCCGTGACCGTCGAAGAGCTTACGAAGATTCAAGCGAACGAAACGCTCAAGCTACCGGGATCACGCGAAACCCTGGATTCTTTGGCGCAGTCGATTACCGATCTCGTGCAATTTGGCCTGCCGGATGACTACTACGAAACTTACGCGGGGAAAGTCCGGGCACTCAAGACGGATGACGTCAACGGAGCCGCCAAGGAAGTCGTACGTCCCGATAATTTGATCTGGATCGTAGTCGGCGACCGCGCCAAGATCGAAGCAGGGGTTCGCGAGTTGGACCTGGGGGAGTTCCGGTTGATGGGCGCGGACGGAAAAGTGCAATAGGCCGCGCGGTCGGCGATGAGTTCAACCTCCTCGTCCCGGTGGACGCGGATCCGCGGCCTTGATTCTCTGGACGTCTGTTTAGTGGAAGCCGACGGCGGCCATGGCGGCGGGAATCTCGGGATTTTTCATGAAGGTGTTCCAAACAAAATTCGAACGATGATTCTCGGCCATCAACATCATGATGCCGACATCGATCCCAATCACGTCGGTCGCGTACCAGCCAGAAATTGGATTGAAGGCGTCGATAAAACCGTAACGCTCCCATGATCTCGGAAACCAGTTCTGTATGTTCCGCAGAACCGAGATGCAGTCGGCTGCGAGAAAAGGTATCGACCCTCCCGTCGCGCAAGGAACGAGGGATCCATCGATTGGACCGATGGGCGGAGGACCGCCCCAAATCACATAGCCATTGGCCGAATCGGATGCCGAGATTCCCCACAGATTGTCTGAGTAATCCGAAAACTGGCTGGCCAGCGATGTAGAACAGAAAATCTTGTGGGCCTGGGTTGCGACGATCGAATTCTGAAAGTAGTTTGCGTAAGCGTCTTGCTTATTACGAAAATCGACCCAAGCGTGCGAAAACTGGTGGGTGAACAGAGGTGCGCGGTCCGTGATATAAGTCAAATCCTCGTAGGTCAGTGTCGGCCGTGAGATGGCTTCCCAAGAACTGGCTGGGATAGGGTTCGTTGCGCCAATGGCAAGCAGATAGAGCACCATCAGTTCGCAATAGGTATCCCAGCGAGCATTCAAGAATCCGTTCTCGGGGGTCCAGCCCATCGAAAACGTTTTGCCACCGTTCAACATCCAAGGCCAGTTGATGCGCTGATAGATTTGCGTCGCCAGCCTGGTGATTTGAGGATCCGAAAAGTATTGGCGGCAAGTGAGCACGCCGCAGAGCAGGATCGCGGTATCGATCGAAGAGAGCTCGGACTTATTCACGCGCTGCGCGGTATTCATGTTGATGAAGTGATAGAAGAATCCATTTTGATTGGGCATCTGGTTCAGAAGAAAACTTAGCGTCGTCTGCACCCGGGCGAGAATGTTGGCGGTGGGCAAATAGCCGCGCTGATCGGCGATGCAGAGCGCAGTGAGTCCAAAACCTGTGGCCGCGGTACTGGCGATGGTACGAATATCGTTTCCCGCCGCCAAGGCGCGGTCTTTAACTAAGCCGGTGGTGGGGCTGGCTTGTTCCCAGAAGAAGAGAAAAATGGCGCGTTCGAGTTCGTCGAGAAACTGGTCGTCGGAGGAGGGAGGTGTTTGAGAATTGTCGAGCTGCGATCCTCCGCAGGACGTGAGGAAGGCTATGTCGAGCGCGGCCGGCGCGATTAAGGCGGCGCCCCCTAGCCGGGCAAGAAATTCCCGGCGAGTTAACGGCTTAGTTTGGGTCGGACGACTCATCCATTATTATTCCGCGCTCCGGATGCAAAACTCCCGCGATTATAGCGTCATGGCACAACTAAAACGTGTTACCAGCGTTCAGCGAGT
This sequence comes from uncultured Acidobacteriaceae bacterium, assembly GCA_963846085.1. GTDB lineage: Bacteria > Acidobacteriota > Terriglobia > Terriglobales > Acidobacteriaceae > Acidiflorens. The sequence goes on from CAWJUN010000004.1 coordinate 968,492, forward strand.
GCACGTTACCTGAATTCAGGCTTACTTCACTTCCATGACCACCAAACCATCGGGAGGGATGTCTAGTGTTAGTTCACCAGCGGCCAGCTTGCGATTTTCCGGCGGTGGGAGTTGTGCGGCATTGCGCAGCGCATGAAGCTGTTTCTGGGTCGGGTAGGGAGGCTGTCCCATCTTTTCATAGGACGGGTGAATGTCACCGTGGTCGCGGTCGAGACGCGAGACGCGAACGGTATGTTTTTTCGGGAGATGTTCGAAACGAAGATGAATTGTTTTGCTTCCGGCGCTCCAGTTTGGAGTTGTTGCGCCTCCGGGCACTTGATCCGGGTCTATCAAATTCCAGGCCGCAATTACCAGCGTGCCGTCTTTGCGGCGCGTCGCGAGAACAGAGGATGAATCAACGGCGATCCGCTCGTCCCCCAAATCGTGGAGCAATTTGAAGGCGTTGTAGGCGGGCTTGGGAATATCGCCAGCGGCAATCAGGCCAAAGCCGCCATAGAAGGGCTGTTTGACGACGCCCTGTTCTTCGAACACGTCGGAGAAAGTCCAATAGGACATCATTTGCGTCAGGCCATCGCACTGGCGAAGAGTGTCAGCCATCCACGGCCCCATATAGACGGAATCGGTAATGGCAGGCTCGTTGAAATAGCTTGCGTTGTATTCAGTCCAGATGAGCGGAAGGTTCGGCATGGCTGAAGACTGAATCTGATCGTGAACTTTTTTCACTGCCCGGCAAACCATCTGGTCACGCGGAATCTTCTCATCGGTGGCGAAAATATCTTGCGCCTTATCGTTACCGTAGACATGCGACGAGACGAAATCGACGGGAACTTTGCTGTCGGAGCAATGCCGGATGAAACGCATCCGCCCAGGCTGCCTGCGCGGTCGCCGGACCACCGATGCGCAATCGCTCATTGGTTCGCTTCACGGCGCGGGCGGTGTGATCGTAGAGATCCCAATAGGTCGGTTGCCTCGGATCGCCAGCCCAAAAGTCGAGATTCGGCTCGTTCCATACTTCGAAATACCACTGCGAGACTTCGTCGATGCCATAGCGATCTACGAGGTGCTTGGTAAATTGGGAGATCAGATCGTCCCACTTCTCCCAATCTTTTGGCGGAGAAACATTCGGCTTATACCAAAAAGACTGAAGCACATCGCGCGCAGCGAGTTTCTTCGGCATGAAGCTCAACTCGACAAAAGGACGCACGCCGCTGGCGAGTAACCCGTCATAAATCTGATCGACGTAGGAGAAGTTGTAGATGGGATGACCCGCCGCATCCTCGTCGTAGACCCCGACTTCGTCGTGAAAAATGCCGTGGAATCGCACGTATCCAAAGCCCGTAATCTGCTTCACGTCGCGCAGATCCTGGCGATAGCTGTCGCGCAAGGAGAGGACGGCGCGTCCCGAACCAAACATTTGTTCCCAGAAATGAGGGAAGGGCCGGGCAGGAGCGGTGGCATCGACGACGACTTCGCCGTCACGCGTATCTGCTGGATTTGGCTTCTGCCCCAGAGCCTGCGCTCCGAAGAACGCGAGTGAAAGCACGACGGGCAAAACGAAGCGCGCCTCGATCTTGATTCTAATTTTCATGGACGTCCTGGTTCTCATGAATTCCGGTCACTATTATAACGAATCGATTTAACTAAATCGCTTTAGTCGAAGAAGAGGGTATAGCATGGGGTCGAAGGGGTGTCAATAACGGCCGACGCACTCGCGTGAGGTCGATCGGAGCATTTTGGCCGCCAGCTGATAAAATGGGACCAGTCATGTCGGCCTCCTCTCAGCTGATCCAGATTGATCTCGGACCCAAGGTTCTCACTCCCAAGCCGTCTTGGCTCAAGGCCAAGGCCCCCGTCGGGGATAACTTCCATAATTTGAAGAAACTGGCCCGCGGGTTGGGGCTGCATACCGTGTGCGAGTCGGCACAGTGCCCCAATATTGGAGAATGCTGGCACCATCACACGGCGACCTTCATGCTGCTGGGCGAAATTTGTACGCGCCGTTGTGGATTCTGCGCCGTGCCGAAGGGGCGCCCCGAGGCGATCGACTGGGATGAACCGAGGCGCGTGGCCGAGGCGGTCGCCACATTGGGTTTGCGCCATGCGGTCGTGACCAGCGTCAACCGCGACGATGACAATGTGGGCGGAGCTCAGATTTTTGCCGAGACCATCCGGCAGATTCGCGAAGCTGTGCCGGAATGCCGTGTGGAAGTGCTGATTCCTGATTTTCAGGGGCTGGAAAAACCGCTGCGGATCGTGCTGGACGCCAAACCGAACGTGCTGAATCACAATACCGAGACAGTCCCGCGACTGTATCGCGCGGTGCGCTCGGGCGCCCGTTACAAGCGCACACTGGATCTGTTATCGAATGCCAAGCAGTGGGATCCTTCAACGGTTACCAAGAGTGGCGTGATGGTGGGCATTGGCGAAGAGACGTCGGAGCTGATTGAAGTTTTCCGCGACCTGGGCGAGCGCGGCGTCGATATTCTGACGATTGGCCAATATCTGCGTCCGTCCAAAGATCATCTTCCGATGACGCGCTACTACACTCCGGACGAATTCGTCTCGCTCAAAGAGCAGGCCCAGAGATTTGGATTCAAGCACGTCGAATCGGGTCCGCTGGTGCGGTCGAGTTATCACGCGCACGAACAGGCGGATGTGGCGGCAGGCTAAGCCGTCGTTCGCGGCTTGTCGTTCGCGGTTCGCAAAATACAGACCCCACATTGATTCGCGAACGACGAAGAGCGAACGAAGCGTTCACCCACAGCCCACGACGATTCGGGCTCAAACGACCGCTCCTCTACCACACCCGACACGCGTTCTGATTCACCATCGGCGCGGTCGCGGCGCAGTGATACGCTTCTTTGAATTCCGGCATATTCGAGACGGTTCCATTCACGCGATTCTTGCCGGGCGAGTGGGGATCCAGATTCACCAGCATTCTGGCGTATGCGTCGGTGCGGTTCTGGCACCAGACGTTGGCCCATCCCAAAAAGAAGCGCTGCTCGGCTGAGAGGCCGTCGATGGGAGCCGGTTCCTTGCCAGCAAAGGTATTGAGCATGGCCATGTAGGCGATCCGCAGGCCACCGTTATCGGCGGTATTTTCGCCCAGCGTCAGTTTGCCATTCAACTTCAGGTCGTCGACCGCGACGAAGCTCGCGTACTGGTCTTTAATGCATCCCGTGCGTTCTTCGAACTGCTTTTTGTCGTTCGCCGTCCACCAGTCGCGGAGATTCCCTTCGGCGTCGAACTGGCTGCCCTGGTCGTCGAAAGCCGTGGGTCAGTTCATGACCGATGACGGCACCGATGCCACCGAAATTCATCGCGTCGTCAGCCTGATTGTCGTAGAACGGAGGCTGCAGGATTCCCGCGGGGAAGGTGATGTTGTTTTCCAACGGATTGTAGCTCGCATTCATCGTCATCGGAGGATAGGGCCAGTCGCGCTTGTCGAGCGGCTTGCCAATCTTGTTCAGACGACGTTGCATGTCGTTTTGATTCGCGCGTTGCAAGTTGCCTAAGGCATCGCCGCGGACGATCTGCAGCGCCGAATAGTCTCGCCATTTGTCGGCGTAGCCGATCCGGTTCGTAATCGCCTGCAATTTGACTAGACGCCTGAGCTTTCGTGTCGGCACCCATCCAAGGAACATTCTTGATGTCTTCGCCCAGCGATTTTTCGAGAGCGCTGACCATCGCCAGCGTGCGCTCTTTGCCCTCGGCGCCAAACGTTTGCTGGACGTAGATCTGTCCGACGAGATCGCCGAGGTCATTGTTGGTATAAGCCACACAGCGCTTCCAGCGCGGACGTAATTCTTTGGTTCCGCGCATGGTCTTGCTGAAAAAGTCGAAGTTCTCGTTGACGAAGGCCGTCGGCAGCAAAGCCACGCCGGCATGCACCGTGTGCCAGCGCAGATAGGTCTTCCACTCGTCGAGCGAGTGAGCGTCGATCACCTGCTGCATGTTCTTGATGAAGTCCGGTTCGACCACGTTGAGCGAATCGAATTGCGGAGCCCCGACACCGGCGAAGTAGACCGTCCAGTTGAAAGCGGGGCTTAACGCGGCGAGTTCCTTGTCGGTCAGCTTGTGATAAATCTTCTGCGGATCGCGGCGGCTGGTCTGGTCGAGCGCGCCCTTGGCGAGGCCCGTCTCAATGTCCATGACAACTTTGGCCTCAGCTGCAGCCTTGGCTTCGTCGTCGCCCAGCAGGACAAACATCTTCGCGACGTGCTCGACGTATTTCTTGCGCAGTTCGACGGATTTTGGGTCGTCTTTGAAATAGTAGTCGCGGTCGGGAAGGCCAAGTCCGCCCTGATCGACCTCGGCGATAATCTGGCTGGCGTTCTTGAAATCAGAGCCGGAGTCAAAGCCGAAGAGAACGTCGTTGCCTTCGCCATGCAGGCGAACGATTTCTTTGGGCAGGTCTTCTTTTGATTTAAGTTTCACGATACTTTCAAAGTCAGCCTGCAACGGCTGGGTGCCTGCCTTTTCGATCGCGCTTTCGTCCATACAACTGGCGTAGTAGTCGCCAATTTTCTGCTCGCTGGCGCTGCGGCTTGCAGCGCCGGCCGCTGCCTTTTCCAAAATTTCACGGACGATGTATTCCCCGCGCTGCTGCAACTCGTCGAATCGTCCCCAGCCCGGACGGTCGGCAGGAACGGGATTCTTCGCACTCCACTTGCTGCAGGCGTAGGCGTAGAAATCGTTGCAGGGATCGATGTCCTTATCGAGCATGTCGACGGAGAAACGCACGTCGGGCTTCGCAGATTCCGCCTTCGCGGGGGCTGCGGATTGAGCGTGGGCAAAAACTGTGCAGGCGAGCAACGGGGCTACAGCTAGCATTTTCAGGAAATTGCGCATTGGTTCCTCAGGTCGAGATGTAGAGCCGTCAGGACGGCCAATAAACACTGTGAGACAAACTGTTAGACGTTTCCGTACGAAGATGGTCAACCGGAAATCGTTTAAGGCGCTGCTGACCAGCCGAGACCCTCAGAATACTTTGACGTGGAACGTCAGATATTTCTTGGGATTTTCGCGGATCGACTTGACCAGTTCGCGAGTCTCGACCAGCATTTCGTTGCTGTTGTTATAGAGTTTTGGATCCTTAAACAACATCCCAGCCGTTCCCTCGCCCTTTTCAAGACTCTCAGACAGTGCGGCCAGATTGTTGATCGTGACCTGCAACTTGTCGGCAAACTCTTGATCGTGCGATAGCTTGCCGAGCGTACCCTTGCCGGCGTTGATCTCGTCGGTTAACTGGCGGACGTTGGCAATCGTCTTGTTGGCGTTATCAAAGAGCACGGGATCCTTCAGAAGTTTGCCCGCGGTGCCCTTGCCTGCCTGCAAATCGTCCACCATCACATTGATCTTGTCGATGGCGGTCATCACCTTCTTGTACGCCTCGTCACTCGTGAACAACGGGCCCAGCGAGCCCTTACCGCTTTGTACATCGTCAACCAGTCCCTTGAACTCAGCGACGGTGGCATTGAGTTGGTCGTACAAGGCGGGACTGTAAATGACTTTGCCGATCGATCCCTGGCCACTTTCGACGAAGGCCAGAATGCGGTCGAGGCGCTTGAGAAGGGCATCCATATTTTGCAGGGTGCCCTGGCTGGCGCGAACGACGTCCTGAATATCGGGCTGGCCTCGAGCCGCGAGCGTATCGCCATCGGCGGCTTCGGGTCCCTTGGCCACTGAGCTGTCAATATCCACGTAGGTTTCGCCGAGAATTCCGGCGGTGCTCAACACGGTGACGGAGTCTTTCCTTAGGTTGAACGAGAACTTGGTATTGACCTTCATCGTGACTTCGACGGGAGTCGCGGGCTGACCCTGGACGACTTGAACCCGCGTCACGTTGCCGATGTCAACGCCCGCCAAGACGTACGGGCGCGCCTTCGCGGAGGCCACCGGCATTATCGAAATACGATCGGATAGTGATTTTGCGGGTGAACCACCCGCCGGTGCCGCTCATGACGAAAATGAGAACGCAGAGAGTGATGGTCGCGAACAGGACGGTGAGTCCGACGCGAAGCTGCGACCATTTCAGCTGTTTTTGGCTAGGCAATGGTGTCCGTTAACGACACAACATCATAGCAAAGGTTGTGCGGTTTTTTCGGAGATCGCAAACAAACTTGCTGGTGGAGTGTCTGGCGGCCCTGTTTAGGGGTCTTCGGAGACTTTCGGGGCTAGAACCGCAAGAACGGTATATAAGGACGCTGAAACGGGCTAACTTTCGAGGATGACGTGGGCAAGCGCCTGCTCGGAGGTGTGGGTGATCGAGAGCGCGATGTTCTTTGTACCCAGGCGGGCCGCGATCGCAGCCGCTTCCCCGTGAAACTGGATGGTCGGGCGCTGGCCTTTCGGCCGCACCACCTCAATGTCGCGCCAGCGGACGCCGCGGCTCCATCCTGTGCCCAGAGCCTTCATGCCCGCTTCTTTGGCCGCAAAACGGGCGGCGAAAGCTTTCGTAGCGGGTCGCTTTGTGCTCGCAATAGCGGACTTCGCCTTCGGTAAACACGCGGCGCAGGAAACGGTCTCCGAAGCGTTCGATGCTCTCGCGAATGCGGGGAACCTCGGCAATATCGACTCCCGTGCCCAGAATCATAGAGACATTGTTAATTGACGATTTGTAATTTGCAATTGGAGGCTGACTTTTGGATGACCTGCTGCGAGGTCAGAAAAGACTATCGCCGCGATAAATCAGCTGCCCCTCGACCACCCGCGCTTCATTGAGAAGTTTGTGCGGACGTACCGGACCTTCGCCGTCAATGTGAAACACTTCGTGCCCGTGTGCCACCAGCCAGTCGGAAACGATCATGCGATGACAATGAAAGTAAACGCGCTCGGCACACATATATGCAGTTCGTGATTCGCTCGCAAGCTCTGAGGAGTTCGGCAATCGCGTGCTCAAACTCCGGTGTCAGCGTGTAGTCGGCATAGTTGCGGAAACTGGCATTACGCAACGCCGTATGCGGAGAGTCCTGTCGCGTCGCTTTCCGATATCCGCCAAGAGCCTTCATCCAGATGTAGCGAATCCCGTGCTTGGGCAACGAGCGTTCGAGCGCTTCGCGATTGAAGTGCGGCAGGCGACGCGACATGGGAAAGGCGCGAATATCGACCAGACGTCTCGATTCCATGCGCCTGCAAAGCCGAAGCGAGTTCGGCTTCGGTTCGGGTCGAATGGCCGATGGTGTAGAGGGTTGCCACGGTGTTCGGCTCTTAGCTCTTAGCTCTTGGCTTTTGGCTCTTAGTTTAAGGATGCGAGCGCGGCGGAGAGGTTTGCATCTTGCTCGGGAAAAACTGTGCGCAGGTCGAAGAGCACTCGGCCATCTTCCACGCGCGCGATGATGGGCGGTTCGCTCGCTCGCAGACGCGCTGTGATTTCGTCGGCGCTCAGCTTGTCATGCGTGACTGCGATGAGGCGGGTGGGTAATACCGCCGAGGGCGCCGCGCCGCCTCCGATTACAGATTCGCCGTCGAGAAGTTCGAGCTTGAGGGAGGCGGACTTACCCGGCGCCGATGCTGCCTGAGAAACGACCCCTTCTGCCCGGCGCGCAATCTCATCCTTCGAAATGCGCATCATTCGCAGGATAGGAATGGCCTCGTGATCATGTTTCACATAGGCCAGCAACGTCGCCTCGAGCGCGGCATAGATGAGTTTGTCGACGCGCAGGGCACGGAACAACGAATTCAAACGCATGCGCGCAACCAGATCGGCGCGGCCGCTGATCAGTCCAGCTTGCGGACCGCCGAGCAATTTGTCGCCGCTATAGCTCACGACGTCGACGCCAGCGCGCAGACTGTCGAGCACGCCGGGCTCTCCGCTGATTCCTAGAGAACGCAAATTGATGAGGGCTCCGCTGCCGAGGTCTTCCATGAGCGGGATGCTGCGCCTTCGTGCCAATTCGACCAGTTCATCGAGGTTGGGCTGCTCGGTAAAACCGGTAATTTCAAAATTCGAGCGGTGCACGCGCAGCAAAAGCCGCGTGCGATCGTTGATGGCGCGCTCGTAGTCGGCAATCCGCGTGCGATTCGTGGTGCCCACTTCGCGGAGGATCGCGTTCGACTTCGACATCACATCGGGGATGCGAAACGAGCCGCCGATCTCGACGAGTTCTCCGCGCGACACGATTACTTCGCCGCTCTCGGCCAGCGAATTGAGAGCGAGCAGTACCGCGGCGGCGTTGTTGTTCACCACGATCGTAGAGATAGGCCCGGACGAGGCGGGAGCGGTTTTCGTGGCTGCACGATCGTCCCCGGCTGCCCCTCGCCGATCTCGGAGAGAAGCTTCCGGAAGAGGCGATCGACGTGAATGTCGCGCTTGCCGCGCTCGCCCGTCGTCAGATCGAATTCAAGATTCGAATAAGTGCCGGCCGTGGCGCGGATATGGTCAAAGGCCGAAGCGGCTAAAGGCGCACGCGCCAAATTCGTGTGGAGAATCACCCCGGTCGCGTTGACAACAGGCTGCAACGAATAAGAGAGCGACTGGCGCAACTGGCGCTCGATTGCCTCAGACAGGCCACCCAGCGCCAGATTCAGAGACTTCTCGTCCAGTTGGCGACCGGCGATCTCCTGACGTAAACGCGAAAGAACGACGCGAATGCTCTCGGCAACGGCCGAATGGCCTTCACGCTCCGCCAGAGTTTGTATCTCAGGCTGACGCAGAAGTTCGTCAGTGGAAGGCAGTTTTTGGAACAACGCAGATTGATTGGCGGCAGACACTGGGGCCGATTATGCCATATCGAGAGGGCCGTGTGGCGCGGGCGCGCTCGCCCGCGTGGCGGTGAGCAGATCCTACAGCGGTGCGGTTAGCCAGCACTGCGCGGGCGAAACGCCCGCGTCCACACAGGCCTCCAGGCTTACAACGTGTGCAGATACGCCAGCAATTGTTTCACTTGCTCGTCGGTCATGACCTGGCCAAAGCCTTCCATCTTGGCGCGACCGTACTTGACGATGTCGGTAACGCGGTCGTCGTTGGCGGGCAGTCCGCTCAGGGGCAGGTATTGATTTTTGAAGACACCCTTTAGTCCCGGGCCCTTTTTGCCGCTAGTTGAGTAAGGCTCATGGCAGCGATCGCAGTAATTGTCGTAAAGCTTTCGACCCGCAGCCTGTTGCGGATTGAGACCGAGTTCGGCGTCGGATTTGCGCCTCTCAACATCGCATCCCGTAAGGGCAAGAAGGGCGACGACCGCCAGGGGTACGCGAAGCGAGAGAGAAATCCAGTTCCAACTGCTCATGAGGATCGGGGCATCCGTGCAATGCGGACGCAGAGGTAGGATAATACGGAAGTGATGGCTGTTGCGGTCAAACGCGTTTATGAGGCCGCGTCTTCGTCCGATGGCGTACGCGTGCTGGTTGATCGTCTATGGCCGCGCGGGCTGACGAAGGAAAAAGCGGCGGTCAAATTCTGGATGCGCGAACTCTCTCCCTCGGACGAGCTGCGAAAGTGGTTTCATGCGAATCCGGAGTCATGGCGCGTGTTTCGCAAGCGCTACTTCAAAGAACTCGCCACCGCCGAGGCTTCCGTCGCTCTGGAAAAGCTGCATCATCTAGGCGAAAGCAAGCGGGGTGTCACGCTGTTGTATGCATCGCGAAATAGCGAGTTCAATAACGCCACGGTGCTGAAAGAACTGCTCGAAGGGATGCCCAAGCCGCCATCCAGCGTGGGTCGAAGCGTGGCCGGAAGTGGCCGGATTCGAATGGCGAAACGGGTGTGACAGAGAGTTGTCAGTTCTCAGTTGTCAGTCGTCAGTAAGACCTTTCAGCTTTTCCAACCGCTGTAGCTGCCTCCGCGCTTTGTTTTACTGAGAAGTGAGAACTGAAAACTGATTCACCCAACTCTCTTATAATTCCCCAGTCATGCCCACCCCGCCTTCCGGTAAGAAGATCGAAGCCCTCCGCGAAAAAATTCGCCACCACGAATACCTCTACTACGTGCTCGACGCCCCGGAGCTCACGGACGCCGAATTCGATGTGCTGATGAATGAGCTGAAGCGAATCGAAGCGGCGCATCCCGAGCTGATCACGCCCGATTCTCCAACGCAGCGCGTAGGCGGCAAACCGCGCGAGGGATTCGTCAAAGCCAGGCATTCTTCTCCCATGCTGTCGCTCGACAACGCCTACTCCGAAGAAGAACTCCGCGACTGGGAGCGCCGTGTGCACGAACTCAGCGGCCGCACCGATCTCGAATACATGTGCGAGCTCAAGCTCGATGGCATGTCGCTCGCTCTCATCTATAAGGATGGACGCCTGGAACGCGGCATTACACGTGGCGATGGCACGGTCGGCGAAGATGTGACCCTAAACGTGCGTACGGTCCGTTCGATTCCTCTGACGGTTGCGAAAGAAAAATTGAAGAAGGCTGGCATTCCTGCGGATTTCGAAACGCGCGGCGAAATGCTCATGCCGCTTGCCGCGTTTCGCAAGCTCAACGAAGAGCGCGAGAAGCAAGGCCTTGCTGTATTCGCCAATCCGCGCAACTTTACGGCGGGCACAGTGCGTCAACTCGAGCCTTCCATCACTGCCCAGCGCCGTATGGATTACTTCGCCTACATGCTCTTGCAAGATGGACGAACCTATTTCGACCGGCAGTCCAAAACGATGGACGCGCTTGAAGCCGCGGGCTTCAAAGTGAATCCGAATCGCAAGCTGGTGAAAAATCTCGGCGAGGTTTGGAAGTTTATTCAGTTGTGGGAGTCCAAGCGCGAATCGCTGCCTTATGAAATCGACGGCATCGTCATCAAAGTCGATCTCACCTCGTGGCAGCGCGAGTTGGGGTTCACGGGAAAGGCTCCCCGCTGGGCGATTGCTTATAAGTTCGCCGCGCGCGGCGCGGTCACGCAAATTGAAGACATCGTTCCTCAGGTAGGACGCACCGGAAAGCTGACGCCCGTCGCCTGGCTGAAGCCGGTTCCGATTGGCGGTACGACCGTCTCGCGCGCCACCCTTCACAACATGGATTTCATCGACCAGCTCGATGTAAGAATCGGCGACTGGGTTGAGGTTGAGCGCGGCGGCGATGTCATTCCAAAAGTGGTGAAGGTGGTCGAGGATGACGCGCATCCTCGGGGCGAGAAGCATTTTGTCATGCCCGAGCATTGTCCCGTGTGCGGCGGCAATGTCGTGCGCACCCCGGGGGAGGCCGATCATCGTTGCGTCAATGCGAACTGCCCCGCGAAACTACAAGGCACGATTCTGCATTTTGCCTCGCGCCATGTGATGGATATCGACGGCCTCGGCGAAGGATTGGTCAACCAACTCGCCGAGCACGGCTTGGTGAAAAACGTCGCCGATCTTTACCGGATCACGAAAGACGACTTGCTCAAGCTTGAGCGCATGGGCGAGAAGTCGGCCGACAACGTGCTTAAAGAGATTGCCGCCTCGAAACAACTGCCGCTGGAGCGCGTAATTTACGGCCTCGGCATACGCTTTGTCGGCGAGCGTACGGCGCAGTTTCTGGCCGAGCATTTTGGCTCGCTCGACGCCATTATGAACGCAAGCGCGGAAGAACTGGAGGAAGTCAACGAAGTCGGGCCGCGCATCGCCGAAAGCATCGTCGAGTTCTTTGCCGATGAACATAATCGCAAGCTGGTGAATGATCTGCGGAAGGCAGGTCTAACGTTCGCGGGACAGAAGAAAGAAAAAGGCACGAAGCTGGCGGGCAAAACGTTTGTCCTGACGGGCACGCTCGCACGCCACACCCGTGACGAAGCAAAGAAGATGATTGAAGATGCTGGCGGACGCGTCTCCGGGTCGGTGAGCAAGAAAACCGACTACGTAGTGGCAGGGAGCGATGCTGGATCGAAGCTCGACAAAGCTCGCGAGCTGGGAGTCGCCGTGATCGGAGAAGGAGAACTGGAAACGCTGTTGAATTAGAATCTCCGGTATCAAATAGCCTCCCGTAATATCGAGCAGCGCTTTATATAAAGCTAAGTGTCCGGACAAATCCGTCAGGTCAAATCAAGGAGCGATCGAGCATGTTGGAAAGTACGCTGACTATCCAAAATCCGTACGGTATATCGGTCTTTGGCTCCGCCCGCCTGAGGATTTCACCCGATTCCGCTTTGATCAACGCCCTCTTGACTCGAGTCGAAGAAAAACCGGCTGCCGCTTTTTCCAAAACGAAGGAAGGAGCGCGCAAGGTGACTGAGTTTTTGCGCCAATCTGGAATTCAAGAGTTCGGCACATCGATCATCTCGCTCGCACAGGAAAACCGCATCATGAATGGCGAGATTCGATACCTGGGCTATAAAGCAACCGTCGGGTTTACGATCGTGATCAGCTCCCTCGCCCAACTCGAGGAGGTGATCTCCGGGATAGTCGAAGCAGGCGCGAACCAGATTGCCCCGATCGAGTTTCAAACTTCAGAGCTGAAGAATTTACGCGAACGAGCGCGACAACTGGCGATCAAGGCGGCAAAAGAAAAGGCCTTAACCTATTCGCAGGCTGCAGGAATCTCTCTTGGCAGAGTCATTCACATTCAAGATGTTAATCCGAGGCTTGTTCAAGGTCCGCGGCGCTCGCATTTTAATAGCGCCGCGCAGATTCAGCCGCCGCCCCAACTCTTCGACGACGAACAAGCGAAACAGACGCTTGATCCCGGGGCAATAGAAGTAGCGGCCGCAGTCTTAGTGGCATACAGCTTAGGGAATTCAATAAGCTGAATAATCCTCCAACGCTCGCTTCTCGTGCGGCTCACTTCTTCGCGGTCGGCGGCAAGATGGCATTCAGCCGCAGATACATCGACGCCTCGGCGTAATGGTCCGCCCAATTGGAGGCGAGAGCCATAGCGAAGCGGGCGCGCGAGTAGGGCTGGCCGCCGAATCCCACGGTGGTTTCGCCGAGGTTCGAATCGTCCATCTTCGCGAGCGTGTCGGCGCAGAAATCGAATGAGGCCTTGAGCGCCGGAACGAGTTTGTCTTTCGGATCCGTGTCTTTCACCTCGTCCACTTTCGGAGCGGCCACGCCAGCGGACTTACTGCAGAGCAGGTAATTCGCTTCGACCATGTGAGCGACGAGGTGTCCGAAAGTGATCTGGTCGGGAGTGGGCTTGTAGCTAAACTTGTCAGCGGGCATCGTTTCTACGGCGGCGATCGTATTCTTCTGGCGGCCGGGTAGGGCATCGCGCAAAGCGCTGCTTACGGGATTCTTGGTTTGGGTCGGAGCGGAGGTCGCGGGCGTCGCCTGAGACGGCGCCATTGCCGAGTTTTGTGCGGGCGCGCCCGCGGCTAACAACAGCAAGGCTGAGAGCAGAAAAGTTCGTGTCATTTTGTTCTCCATGAGTAAGACGCAGCGGCGTGAAGAAGGATAGCGCGGGCAGTGCAGTTCGCGCCAGCGGCGGGATGCTTTCCAGCAACCGGCCGCAGGCGAGGGCGCCCGCACCCCACGGTGGCGGCGTTGCGCTATCCTAGTAGCATGCATTCGCACGCCGGGCACGGACATTCGCATGGGACGGGGCGGGTGCTGCAAATCTCGCTCGGCGTCACCATGCTGTATGTCATCCTGCTGGTCGTCGCCGGCATCCGATCGCATTCGTTAGCGCTACTCTCCGAGGCCGGGCACAACCTGTCCGACTTTTTGGCTTTGCTGCTGTCTCTGGTTGCGGTTTTCCTCGAAGGCCGGCCGCCTTCTGCCACCAAGACCTACGGATACCGCCGCGCCGGAGTACTGGCCGCGCTGGTCAATGCGCTGTCGCTCGTCGTCGTTTCGTTTTTCATCTTCTACGAGGCGTTTCAGCGTATCCAGCATCCCGAGCACGTCCAGGCGCGCGTCATGATTGGCGTGGCAGCAGCGGGCGTGGTTATGAACGGAGCGATTGCCCTTCTGCTGTGGCGCTCCGGCAAAGATGTCAATGTCCGCAGCGCTTTGCTGCACGAGGTGGGCGATACGCTTTCAACCGCCGCGGTGATCGTTGGCGGATTTGGCATTCTCTGGACGGGACAATATTGGATCGATTCGGCCCTGTCGTTCGCGATTGGCGCTCTGATTCTGTGGTCGAGCATCGGCATCGTACGCGAGACGCTGAACATCCTGCTGGAAGGCACTCCCCGCGGTATGAGCCTCGAGGCGGTGGAAGCGACGATGCGCAAGATCAGCGGCGTCAGCGATGTGCATGACCTGCATCTGTGGAGCATCGGATCCGAGAATCATGCTCTGTCAGCGCATGTGAAGATCGCCGATATGGCAACCTCCGAGAGCGACACGATTTTGCGCGAAATCAACGAAAAGCTCGGGCAGGGATTCGGCATCCACCACACGACCATCCAGTTGGAACACGAAGTGTGCGAAACCGCTCATAGCTGCGTGATCGCAGTGCCGGATGACGCGCACGCTGGGCATAGTCATACTGGACATGATCACGCGCGGTAAGGAGCGTCGTTGGTCGTTCGTCGTTTCTTCTTTGTCGTTCGCTAAACCCTCTCGTCCAACATCAGATGTCGTTGTTCCCAGCGACTAACGACTAGCGACCAGCGACAGCCTCCGGCTCCGGTCACTGGGCATGTTGCCGCTCATAAATCTCTTTCGCTGTTTCGATTGTGTCGGCGTCCGCTGCCAACTTGTCAGGACGCAGCCGGACGATGCGCGGAAAGCGCAGGGCGTATCCGCTCTCATGGCGCGTGGACTGCATCATGTTGTTGAACGCCACCTCCAACACAATCGTCGGTTCGACTTCCAGCCGTAAACCGTGGTCGGCAATTGTGTGCTCCAGAAACCATTGCGTCATCTCGGCAATCTCGACGTCGGTCAGTCCCGAATAGGCCTTGCCGATGTTGACCAGTCGCTCGCCGTCCCAGACTGCAAAGGTGTAGTCGCTGAGAACGCCGATCCGCTTGCCATGCCCGTACTCGACTGCGGTCACGACCACGTCGAGCGTGGCCAGTTCTCTCTTCATCTTGAGCCACGATTTGCCGCGACGGCCGGGCGCATAGGCCGAGTCGAGATTCTTGATCATCAGCCCCTCGTTGCCTCGAGCGCGGGCAGCGGCGAACAGAGATTCCAGCTCCTCCGCCGAATTCGCGGTAGCGACGGGGGCCCGGAGCACGGGAGCTTGTGGAAGTTCAGGCGTCGCGAATCCGAAGGTCGATTGGGCGGAGACTCTCGCGACGGTTCGACCTCGCTCGGCAGGATGCGATCCTGAGATGAATCCCGGTAAGCCGTCCGTCCCCAATGGCGATGAGCCAGAGTCGGCAGCCACCAGTTGGTCGAGAATCCCTGCTCGCTCGCGGAGGGAACGGTCGAGTAGAAGCTCGCTGTCCACGTAGAGAACATCGAAAATTAAGTACGCCACCGGCACATCCTGCATAAGTTTGGCGCTGACTTTCTTACGTCCCAAACGCTGCTGCAGTTTGCTGAACGGCAGGGCGCGGCCAGTCTCCCGTCCCTTTTCGACCGCCTCCCACGCCACAATTTCTCCGTCGAAGATTGCGTCCTTGCCGAGTTGTGCGAAGGCAAGGCCGGCAAGCGCCGGCGCCAACTCGGGGAACGACTCGGTAATTTCGTCCCGCGTTCGCGAATAGAGGCGCACCTCGCCGCGACTGATGTGAGCTTGCGCTCGGATGCCATCGTATTTGTCTTCGACCGCCGCATTTTGAAAGTAGCTCAGCGCTTCCTCCGGCGAGTCCACTGGACTCGCAAGCATGAAGTCGATGGGATGAAACAAGCGCAGGTGCGCCTCGTCCAACTTGTGTGCCGACGCCAGACGCAGCGTTTCTCCCAGATCGCCGAGCAGCATGTTGGCGCGTTTCACCTGGTCGAGGGTGGCGTCGAAGGCGCGCGCAATAGCCTCCTCGACAAGACTCTCTTTGAGGCCGATGCGCAGGTCGGCGGTGATGATTTTCACGATGTATTTGGCCTCGAGCGGAGTCGCCTGCTCAAGAAGCTTTCGCACCAGCGCGGATTTGGCCGCCGGACCGCGGGCCGCCGCGATCTCCACAAACACCCGCTGCACCTCGCTGAGCAAAAGGCCGGAATCGGATCTTTCCGGAAGTGCGTCGGCCGCGACCGATCCGGCATCACCTCGTCCGGCGATAGATCTCGGTCAGTTCGTGATCGGATTTCCCGGATATTTCGCCGATTGCCCGCCATAGCAACGCGCCTCCGACTTGCAGCGTCACCTCTTCATAGGCGGGAAACGGTCGTCCTGAGAGAAACAGGGCTGCGATCGCCGCCTCATCCAACGGCACCGACTTCAGATAGCTCGCGACCAAGGCGATCTTCTCCAACTTCTTCGTGGTCGCCGCAATCGCCTCGCAGGTTTTCGCAAATCCCAGCATTGCTCTTGGATTGTATGTCGCGGCTTCGCGACTTCGGTTCCATCGCGATATTCCAACGCTTGATCGTCGAGCGCCGAGAGTCCTCGCCCAGCCATCGAAGCGCACAAAGGCCGAGTGGGGCGGCCGGCCATTTGACCCTCCGTAAGCCATTGAATAAAGGACGTTTATTGATTTCTCGACCAACTCGCAAAACTCTCCAGCGAACTCGACTGTGGTATTCTAGCCATCGGAGTCTTCTCTTCTCGAGCATCATCCAATGCTTATGCGACGTTTGCGGCAATACCTGCGTTTTTTAACAGCTGTCCAGTTGCTCCCTGCTCTGGAAAGTGGCGAGGAGACCCTCGTTGGCGGGCAGGCGGTGCTGGAGGGCGTCATGATGCGTTCGCCCCATGCCTGGGGCATTGCCGTGCGCAAGCCGTCGGGGGAGATTGTGACGCACAGCGAGCCGCTGGAGCGCCCCTCGGAACAACACAAGTGGATGGGTTGGCCCGTTATTCGAGGAGTAATGACGCTCGGACACGCGATGACGCTGGGTTTTCGCGCCTTGAAGTTTTCCGCCAATGCAGCTCTGGGCGAGATCACAGGAAGCGAAGACGGCAGCAACGAACAGTCTGGCTCGGCAACGAAAGATCCTGCAAAAAAGATGGAAATCACGGGCTGGATGGCCGGCCTGAACATGGCGTTCTCCATCGCCTTTTTCATCTTCATGTACAAATACCTTCCGTTGCTCGCCGCGACGGAGTTGAAAAAAATCAATCCGGTCTTCGGGCAGCAATTCCTGTTCAACCTGATTGACGGGCTGATCCGGATCGCGATGTTCCTCCTCTTCGTGTGGGGAGTTTCGCTCTGGAAAGACATTCGACGCGTTTACGAATATCACGGCGCCGAGCACAAAACGGTTTTTGCCTTCGAGAACGGCGATCCGCTGGATACCGCCTCGGTGCAGAAGTACACGACGTATCATCCCCGTTGCGGGACAAGCTTTCTGATGACCGTCATGATCATCTCGATGGTCGTGTATATGTTCATCCCTGTAACGACCTTCTGGGCGCGCTTTGCGGAGCGGATCATTCTGCTGCCCGTCATCGCGGGTGTCTCTTACGAGATTATTCGCTTCGCCGCCAAGCATCGCGGCTCGCTCTTTGCCCTGATGACCGCGCCCGGACTGTGGCTGCAACGGATCACCACCCAGCCTCCCGACGACCGCGAAGTAGAATGCGCCATTCTCGCTCTCGACGAAGCCATGAAGCTGGAAAAACAGCGTGGCGGCGAATTAGTGATTGCTTAGCGGTGCCCACCGCGGACTCTTGTTTTCTTTCTCATTCCTCCTAAAATCGATAGAGTAAGAGCGGAGGTGCGATTTACGCATCTCGTGACACACAGTTAGACGGGGCGAGCCCCGTCTCTACGGGTAAAAACAATGTTTGAACGTCTTGATCAGATTGAGATTCGTTACGAAGAACTGACGCGCCTACTGTTGTCGCCGGAGATTACCAACGACTCGGCGAACTACCAGAAGACTGCCAAGGCGCATAGCGAAGTCTCGGAAATCGTCGAAAAGTATCGCGAGTACAAAGATTTGAAGCGGGGAATCGCCGACAGCAAAGCTATGCTCGCCGATGAAACCGACTCTGAAATGCGCGCCTACGCTGAAGAAGAACTGGCCAAGCTCGAAGCGCGGGTAGGCGGCGTCGAAGAAGATCTCAAGCTGTTGTTGTTGCCGAAAGATCCCAACGACGAGAAGAACGTCGTTCTCGAAATTCGCGCGGGAACGGGCGGCGACGAGGCTACTTTATTCGTCGCGGAGGTCTTTCGCATGTACAACCGCTATGCCGAAACGCAGAAGTGGAAGGTAGAAGTGCTCTCCACCTCGGAGTCCGGTGTTGGCGGGCTGAAGGAAGTGATCGCTTTGATCGAAGGCGACCGCGTCTTCTCCCGCCTGAAATACGAGAGCGGAGTGCACCGGGTACAGCGCGTGCCCGCAACCGAGCAGCAAGGCCGCGTGCATACCTCAGCGATCACGGTTGCCGTGCTGCCGGAAGCGGAAGAAGTCGACGTAAAAATCGAAGCGAAAGATCTGCGTATCGATACATTCTGTTCGTCCGGGCCCGGAGGACAGTCGGTGAATACGACCTATTCTGCTGTGCGGATCACGCACATTCCGACGGGCACAGTCGTGAGCTGTCAGGACGAGAAGTCGCAGATCAAGAATCGCGAAAAAGGCATGCGCGTGTTGCGCTCGCGGCTCTACGAAGTCGAAATGCAGAAGCAGGCCGACGCGCTCGCCAAAGAACGCAAGCAGATGGTGGGCTCCGGCGATCGCTCCGAGAAGATCCGCACCTACAATTTCCCGCAAAACCGCCTCACTGATCATCGCATCGGATTCACCATCCACCAGTTGGAGCAAGTGATGGACGGGAAGCTGCAGCCCATCATCGACGCCCTGATCACGCATTACCAGGCCGAGAAGATGAAGGGCGACAACGAAGCGGGCGCCCTGGCAGCGGTTTGAGTTAATCAGGTCACTGCTTGTTTGGCCAATTTGCCGTGCTTTTTCTCTGTAGTTTTGTTTCCTCCGTGTCTGTGTGCCTCCGTGGTGGAATAGACTCGTGCAACTTCGCCAAACTCTGAATGCCGCTATCGAGCGGTTGGCCTCCTCGCAAGTCCCTTCTCCGCGCATGAATGCGGAACTCCTGATCATGTTTACACTCGGCTGCGACCGGGCGTATCTCTATGCTCACCCTGAGCGCGATTTGACGGCCGACGAAATCCAGCGCTATGACGCAGCTCTGGCCAGGCGCGCGGCTGGGACGCCCGCGCAGTACATCACGGGGCATCAGGAATTTTGGGGACTGGATTTGATCGTCTCTCCAGCCGTACTGATTCCGCGTCCTGAGACAGAGCATCTGGTGGAAGCGGTGATGGAGCTTGCCCGGAGACTGGTCCGAGAGAAAGAAAAAAAACAAGGTCAAAGGCCGCGGACAGGAATGTCCGCGCCACACAGGCAGCTGCGCATCGTCGATGTCGGGACCGGTTCGGGGGCGATTGCCTTGGCACTGTCGAAAGAGTTGCCCGGCGCCCATATTCAGGCGATCGACATTTCAAACGAGGCGCTTGAAGTTGCTCGCGCCAACGCGGCCCGCCTCGATTTGGGATCGCGCATCGAATTTCGGCAGGGCGATCTGCTTGCTGGATTTCCCCCGGCTTCAGTCGATTTCGTCGTCTCCAACCCGCCTTACGTCGGCAAGTCTGAAGAAGATTCCGTGCAGCTGGAAGTCCGCAAGTTCGAGCCTCGAAACGCTGTGTTTGCCGGACCGACTGGCCTCGAAGTAATCGAGCGCCTCATTCCGCAAGCGAACGCAGCGCTGGTTCCCGGCGGTTGGCTGGCGTTCGAGATCAGCGGCACGATTGCGGACCGCGTCCGCGATCTGCTCGGAGGCTGGGATGAAGTTGAGATCCGAAACGACTTGCAAGGAATCCCGCGTGTTGCGCTGGCTAGAAAGCCCTAAAACGTAACCCGTACTCCCAGTTGCGCGGCAAAAGGAATTCCAACGGTCGTTCCGGGCCCAAAGAAATCTCCCAGTCCGCCCTCGGGTATTTCCAGCTGCTTCAGGCTAGTCAAAGGGATGGCGTTTGCGTCGGCGCAAGTCGTCGGCGTTGCCCCAGGACAAACCAGCGAAACCACTCCACTCGCTTGCTGTTCCGAAGGCACCGGCAGCTGTCCTACGTTGACCGCAAAATTTGCTCCCGGATTATTGCGATTGAAGACGTTGAAGAACTCAGCAAACGGATTAATCTGCCAGCGCTCGCCGATCTTGATGGGACGAGTCACGCGCAGATCTGATTGGATGTAGGGCGTACCGCGAAATTCATCAAGGCTCGTCGCTTGCACCGGACCATTATTGAGCTGAACCGAAATCCGCCCCGTATTGTCCAGGTTCGTAATCGTGATGGGTCGCGCGCTTTCGACCTGCGTGATGGTGCTCACCTCAAAACCGCCGGGTATATGCACCGTCCCCGCGAGCACGAAGCGGTGACGAACATCTTCGCCTGACGGGCCGTAGTCCCCGGGTCCAAAGGCATTGTTCGGATTGCACACGCCATTCACGTAGTCGAATAGCTCGCCGAGCAGGCATCCCCATGTTTGCGCCTTTGAGAGCGTGTAGTTCGCCACTAGGTTAAAACGGCGCATATTGCCTTGCGCGTGCAACATCAGGGCGTTGTAACTCGAACGATTATCCGATCGAAACACATTTACATTTGGAACCACGGCAGCCTGGTCAGCGTCGTAATTCGGATCTGACGTTGGGATGAGCGGCGTGAAAATGTCGCCGTTCCCACTGCCATCATCGGCGGCATAGCTGTAGCCCCGGTATCCGTGATTGCCCTGCTCATGAACATAATCGGCGCTTAGCATCCAATGTTCATTGAATGCATGCTGGGCGCCCCCTGTAATGTGAATCGCATACGGCGTTTTGTAATTCGAAGTGATGAGGTTGCCACCGGCTGTATTACCCCCAACGAGGCAACCGCTGCCGGCGAGCGCATAAGTTCCAGGGCCTCCGGTGAGCGCGCATGACCCTGTCGTGGCATTCGTGTTATTGACGCCTTGGAATGCGGTGGCCCACCCGTTTTGTGCGAGATCGTTATAGAACATGCCGAAACCGGCGCGGATCACGGTCTTCTCGCTTCCGCCGGGGGAGTACGCAACCCCCAAACGCGGCGCGATCTGCTTGCGGTAGTCGTGCGGAACGCTGGGCGCGACCGGAATCTGCAAGGCCTGCAACGTAATAAACGCATTGTTTTCGGCTTGGCTACGGCCCGAACCTTCGAATAGACCGAATGTCGTCTGATACCGCAATCCGTAGTTGACCGTCAGGTGGTGCGACACGCGCCACGAATCTTCTGCGTAAAGCCCGAGTCGCTGTACGTTTTGCGAGAAACTGCCGTCGCCTGCGGGTGTATAAGCGCAACCGATGCCGGACGTGGGATCTGGCGAGGGGTTGCACTGCGCGCTCGGCGGAACATAGTAAAACTGCGAGGGATTCGCGGCATAATAGTCCGGGTCCGACGGATAAGTAATGAACTGCTCTGCCGTCGCCGCGAAAGCGCCGCCAAGCACCGGCTCGTGAATGAAATCGACGCCGAACCGCAGGGCGTGGCTGCCGGCAACGTGGCTCAGGTCGTAGCGCAGCTGATATTTATCCTGATTGCGCAGATCTGGAAAAAGCGTAATCGGGGTGGCGAACTGGTTGTCTCCAAAAGTCTCGAAGCCCGAGACGGTGAGCGCCGTCACGCTGAAGGGAAATTGCAGCGCGAATCCGAGATCCGAATTTCGTGTCTGCGTAAGGTGCAACAAGCTCGCATCCAGCACCAGGTTGCCGAGCCATGTTGGGCTGAAAGTGTACGTATTGCTCAGGGCAACGTTCCAGTAGTTGTTATGCGTCGTCAGACCAGTCGAAGGCAGTGTGGCCTGCTGCACCAGCGCATTGTGAGTCAGGTAGCTATCTTGCGAGGTCCGAAGAAACCACTGGGACTTTGCCGACTGCGCCCAATCAAAGCGAACCGATCCGAGGTAATCGCGAAAGGGAATCGGCACATTCGGCGGCACGGGGATCGACGAGATACCGGTGATCAAGCCCTCGCTTGCCAACTGCGCGAGCGCGTCGAATTGCGTTAGGCTCGCCGGACTGTAGGCGATACTGGCATTCTCATGCACATTCTCGAATGAAGCGAACACCCAGAGCTTATTTTTGGCGATCGGCCCGCCGATGGTTCCGACATAATTTTGCCGTGAGAATGGCTGCTTGGGATTGTGCACGCATGTTCCATCGGTGCAAGTCTCGGCTGGATTTTCAATGGGAAACCGGGCATTCAGGTCGGCCGCGCGCTCGTAAAATGCGGCGTCGCCGTGCCACTCATTCGTCCCGTGTTTGGTTGTAATCACCACCGAGCCGGCGGTGGTCCAGCCCGTGTCGGCGTCTTCGTTCGAAGTGCGAACGGCAAACTCCTGAATGCCGTCGGGCGAGAAATTCTGCAGAAAACCGCCAATCCAGTCATCCGAGTCGTCGGCGCCATCGACCGAGAGTTCGTTGTTTAAGCCCGAGCTTCCTCCGGTAGAAACGGCGGTGATGCGGGCCTTCGTTGGATCGGAAGGCTCCACGGGCTCAGTACCCGGCACGAGATACGCTATGTTGGCGAAGCTGCGCGCCGGCAGCGGCAGCGCTTCGAGATCGTGGCTGCCGACGACTCCGCCACGCTCTGCGCTCGATGTGTCGATCGACTCGGCAGTGATGGAAGACGATTGGCTCTGAACGCTGACCGTCTCGCGGCTGTTTGCCGGTTTCAGCGTAACGTTAATATCGCGCACCACGCTGACGGCCACATTGACTTCGGCAACGGCGGCGGCGAATCCTTTGGCCGTAACTGTCACTCGATAGGCGCCTGGAAGCAGTCCCTCAATGCGAAACTCTCCCCTGCTGTCGGCAGTCGCTTCGCGCGTCACCGACGAACCTGCCGACTGGACCGTGAGTTGGGCGCCCGCCACCCGCGCGCCACTGACGTCTTGCACTTCTCCTCGCAGAGCGCCATTCGAATTCTGCGCGTTCAACGGTGCCGGGAGGCAGACCAAACTCACTATAACCAGGGGCAGGACCACGGCGCAGGACCAAAACTTCCGTCTGCACGACGGGGAAACAAGGGACTTCGCGAACATGCAAGGACCGTCCAAAGACAAAGGGATTGCCGCTATTCAAACTTCAAAATTTTCTACGGGGGTGGCCCGCACGGCGAGGCGGACTAGCTTATTGAGAATAAAGGTGGGGTCGTTCTACTACCAGCGATAGTCGCTTGAAGAGGCCTGTAAGAACGGCAAGAGTGGCACGGAACTAGCGGACAAGCCACTCCGTAACTTCGTGGGTCAGAGACAGCGCTGGTCCGTAGGTCACAAAGGCGCAGATCATCGCGACAACAAGTGGTGGCGCGACATGCCAAAAACGAATTCCATTTTGCCGGGCGTTGCCCGCTTCGCTCCACGCCAGCAAGCGGGATACTCGCGCGCTGATCGATCCCGTGACAAACCCTACGGTGCAAACCGGAGCCGCTTCGACTGGAATCAAGCGGGAGAGTTTGACCAGAGCAGCAGCTAGATCCACCGCATCGTCCGGGCTCGAAACTGCGGCATCATCGGCAGACAATTCCGCTGCCTGCGACCACGCGCTTTCCAGCTTGCGCATTCCAGGGAAGGGGCAAAAACGGAAAAATAACTTCTTCAGGTTGTCGCGCGACCGCATGTGCTCGAGCTCGTGCTTGAGCGCGATGTGCAGTTCGTCGCGAGTCAGAATCGAAACGGTGGATTCCGAAACCAGCACCTTCGATTTACAGACACCGACCAGGGTTAGCGGCGGAGCCTCGCGTCTCGACTGGAAGGTCACGGTGGGCGCAACTGTTTGCGAGGTGCCATCCACATAGAGAGGATGCGCACCCTCGAGCCAACGCGCCACCACGCGAGACGTTGCCGTCTGCGCCGTAATCACGCGGTAGCATCCCCAGGCAATCAATAGCAAAGCGCACACGCCCAGCGCGAACGGCATCGCGCCCATCCCCTCATCCACCGAATGCGGTTCAAGCAATTGGAACGAAGGCACGACGAAAACAAAAGTGAGGAGGACGGAGGCGACGAAGGGAAAAACGCGCAGAGCGAAGAGCAGAGACACCAGGGTGCGATCTGTCGCACGCAACAACCTGAGGGAGCGCCATCCCACCGCCACCAGCGCCGACAGGAGGCAGTAAAACAAAACAAAAAATGTCAGCGAAACGGCAATTCCGCGCAGGGCAAACATTTATTGCTGCTCCGGGGCCTTATTCTCGCGGTGGTCCTTGATTTCTTTTCGTTTGCGTTCGACCAGCAATTGCAGCTCGTCGAGCAACTTGGCATCATGCGCACT
This sequence comes from uncultured Acidobacteriaceae bacterium, assembly GCA_963846085.1. GTDB lineage: Bacteria > Acidobacteriota > Terriglobia > Terriglobales > Acidobacteriaceae > Acidiflorens. The sequence continues at coordinate 992,700 of CAWJUN010000004.1, forward strand.
CAAAGCCTCTACCAGATACGAAAGCGGCAGCGAAGCCGCGTCTCCCGATCCCAAGAGTTGTTGGATGCCTTCCACCGCAACCGTTCGCTGCAGCTCTTCCGCACTCAGCCGAGGCGTGTAGCGAAACGCCCGGCCTTCCGCAACCCGATCCAGCAGACCCTTCTTGTAGAGCCGATCCGCAGTAGTCATTACCGTCGTATAAGCCTGATGGATTCGTCCATCCGCAAGCAATTCGCGAACTGTCGCGCTGCCATGCGTCCACAGTTCTTGCAGCACCTGCTGCTCGAAGGGGCCGAGTTGAGGCCGCGAACTTGAGCCGAAAATGGAAAAGGCTTTGGTCATTTCAAGTTTCTAAGATGAAGCTGAGAGCACACGCTGCGCGCCCGTCGACCATCTGTTCGAAGAGAATACCATCCCAGGGGCTTATTCACACGGCAATTTGGGGCACCGAACGGCCCGTTCGGCAGGGGAGGATAAACCTTTGCACACATCGTGCACCGGTGAGGCGTTATCTCGATACGGTCACGGGCAAAATCTCTTCCACATCGATTTTCGTGGGGTAATTGCCGGTATAGCAGGCCGAGCAGTACGTAGTTTTGTCTCCGTCCGCGCAAGCTTTTTTCAGCCCGGCTAGCGAAAGGTAGGCCAGCGAATCCGCCACGATGAAGTCGCGAATCTCTTCGACCGTTTTATTGGCGGCAATCAACTCTTTCTTGGAGGGCGTGTCGACTCCGTAGAAGCACGGCGAGATCGTTGGCGGGCACGAGATCCGCATGTGGACTTCTTTGGCGCCGGCATTCCGAATCATGCGAACGATCTTCTTACTGGTTGTTCCGCGCACGATGGAATCATCGATCAGAATCACTTTCCTGCCTTCAATGAGGCTGCGCACCGCGTTCAGCTTCAACTTCACGCCGAAGTCGCGCACCGACTGCGATGGCTCGATGAAAGTGCGCCCGACGTAGTGGTTGCGAATCAGGGCCAAACGAAACGGGATGCCGCTTTCGGCGGCGTATCCAATCGCCGCGGTGTTCCCCGAGTCGGGCACGGGCACCACAATGTCGGCGTCTACTGGAGCTTCCCGCGCAAGTTGGCGTCCCATGGCATCGCGGCTCTGATCGACCGAGCGGCCAAATACCAGGCTGTCGGGACGCGAAAAATAAACATGCTCAAAGATGCAGCTCGACTGCGACGGGGACGGCGAATAAAAGCGAGAGCTGATGCCCTCTGGCCCGACGATCACCAGTTCGCCCGGTTTGACGTCGCGCTCGTAGGTCGCCCCGAGCAAATCAAAAGCACAAGTTTCGGAGGCAAAGACGATCGTATCTTTCTTTTCGCTGGTGAGCGCCGGAATGCGGCCCATCGCGAGCGGACGGAATCCTCGCGGATCGCGGGCGGCAAACACGCGGTCGCGGCTGAGCATAACCAGCGAAAATGCGCCTTCCACGCGGCGCAGCGCATCGGCGATCGCGTCGGGCAGGGTCTGCTCGCGAGATAGTGCGATCAGGTGCACCAACACCTCGGTATCGCTGTTGGTCTGGAAAATCGATCCCTGGCCTTCCAGCTTCGAGCGAATCGCCTGCGCGTTGACCAGATTGCCATTGTGCGCAATCGAAATCGTCCCTTTGTTCGACTGCACCATGATGGGCTGCGCATTCAGTAGCGCGGAGTCACCAGCTGTCGAATAGCGGGTGTGCCCAATGGCCAGAACGCCTCGGATCGAAGACAGCACGTCGTGTCCGAAAATGTCAGCGACCAATCCCATCGACTTGTGCTGCCGCAGCCGCTCGCCGTCCGAAGTGACAATGCCCGCCGATTCCTGCCCGCGATGCTGCAAGCGCGTGCAGGCCGAGATAGGCGAGCTTCTCCGCCTCCGGATGCGCATGGATCGCCACCACGCCGCACTCATCACGAAATTTATCGGACATCACCATTTAGTTTTTATCGAGCCCGCTGAATCTCAGTTCGTTGCCCCCACCGTCGGATCCGCCCGCAACGCCTTCTCCAGCGCCCCCTCATAGGCCCCGCGCAGTTCTTCGATACTCGCCGAAATCACCGGCTCATCGTCCGGCCAAAATCTCGACTCGATCCGACCCCGTCTCGCCCAACACTTCCGCTATGACGTCGAACTCTTCCGCTACTTGTTGGATTCGCGCCAAGTGCATTGGGTCGCAACTAACCACGACCCGGCTGGCATCTTCCGCAAAAAGCCTGAATTCCAGCGCAAATTTCTGTTTCGGCAGCTTCGCCGTCAGTCCGATTCCGGCCGGCAGCGCCGCTTCCACCAGCGCCACGGCCAGCCCGCCATCAGCGCAATCATGTGCCGAATCAACCAATCCTGCTTGAATCATGGAAACCAAGCGCACGTTGCAGCGTGGCTTCTTTTTCGAGATCCAGCGCCGGCGGATAGCCCCAGACCGCTCCCAGAATTTCTTTCGCGTATTCAGACGAGCCAAACTCGGTCTCGGCATCGACCTGCGTCGCCAGGCTCATTTGCGCGCAGCAGACACAATCTTTCGTCCCGGCTGCGCAAAGTGCATCTTCGCCGCTTTATGCACGTCTTCGAGAATTCCAACGACTCCAATGACCGGCGTCGGATAAATTCCCTCGCCGAGAGTTTCGTTATAGAAGCTGACGTTGCCCCCTGTAATCGGCGTGTCCAACTCCTCGCAGGCCTTCGTGATGCCGTCAATCGCCTGCGAGAATTGCCACATGATATTCGGCTTCTCGGGATTTCCGAAGTTCAGACAATTCGTCGCGCCGATCGGCGTCGCGCCCGCGCACGCCACTTTGCGCGCCGCTTCTGCAACCGCGTGCATTGCGCCCAACTTCGGATCAAGATAGCACCAGCGCCCATTACCATCGAGCGCCATCGCCAGTCCGCGCTTCGAGCCTTTGATGCGGATTACGCCCGCATCGCCCGCTCCCGGCGCGTCAACCGTGTTCGTCTGCACCATGTGGTCGTATTGCTGCCACACCCAGCGCTTCGAACAGATATTCGGACTCGCCAGCAGGCGCTTAAGCTGACTCGGTAAAATCCGCGCCGTTCGCAAACTGAATATGCTCCGGCTTCTCGCGATCGACTGGAGGCTCCCAGCGCGCCAGCGGACGCTTGTAAACCGGCGCGTCGTCGGTAAGCGCGGCGTTCGGAATTTCTGCGACAACCTTGCCGTGTTCCAGCACTCGCATCTTCGCGTCGGCGGTGACTTGGCCCACCTCGACCGCATCGAGTCCCCACTTCTTGAAAACGCGGAAAACCTCGTCTTCGCGGCCCTTTTGCGCAACGAGGAGCATCCGCTCCTGCGACTCGCTGAGCATAATTTCGTAGGGAGTCATGCCGGTTTCGCGTTGCGGCACGAGATCCAGTTCAATTTCAACGCCAGTGCCGCCACGCGCGCCCATCTCGCAGGTCGAACAGGTGAGGCCGGCCGCGCCCATGTCTTGAATGCCCACGATTGCGCCAGTTTGCATCGCCTCCAGACACGCTTCCAGCAACAGCTTTTCGAGGAACGGATCTCCCACCTGCACGTTGGGCCGCTTCGCTTCCGAACCTTCGCTGAATTCCTCGCTCGCCATGGTGGCGCCGTGGATGCCGTCCCGTCCGGTCTTCGATCCCACATAAATTACGGGATTGCCCTCGCCCGAAGCGCGTCCATAGAAAATCTGGTCGCGGCGCACCAGGCCAAGCGCAAACGCATTCACCAGCGGATTGCCGGAGTAGCAGGATTCGAACTTAACCTCGCCACCGAGGTTCGGCACTCCGAAGCAGTTGCCATACGACGCAACGCCTGAGACGACACCTTCCATCACCGAGTGGTTCTTATGAATCTCGGCTTGTGTAGGCTGAGCTTGTGTGGTGGCGGGGCTATGCCCTGCATCTCTTTCTTCCACTCCCCGAATCGGCCCAAACCGCAGCGAATCCATCACCGCAACCGGCCGCGCTCCCATGGTGAAAATGTCGCGCAAAATTCCGCCGACCCCGGTGGCCGCGCCCTGAAATGGCTCAATAAACGAGGGATGATTATGCGACTCGATCTTGAACGCACACGCCCAGCCATCGCCAATATCGACGATCCCCGCATTCTCGCCGGGACCCTGCAACACCAGCTTGCTACGCGTGGGCAGCCGCTTCAGGTGAACGCGCGACGATTTATAGGAGCAGTGCTCACTCCACATCACGCTGAAAATGCCGAGTTCGGTGCGAGTCGGCTCGCGTCCGCCCAGCAATTCTTTGATTTTTTCGAATTCTTCCGGAGTGAGGCCGTGTTCCCGGATCATCTCCGGTGTAATAGTAGCGATCGCAGAGGTGGTCATCGGGGAATCTTTATTGTCGCATCTCCCCCGAGTTTTCGCATGGGGAAAGCATGAATGGCACCGATAAAAATTGTTCGCGCCCCCGTCTATACTGACACCGATGAAGTCCGTCATCGTCGGCACCGCCGGGCATATCGACCACGGCAAAACATCGCTGGTCAAAGCCCTTACCGGCATTGACGCCGACCGCCTGGAAGAAGAAAAGCGACGCGGCATCACCATCGATCTTGGTTTTGCCCACTTCGACCTGCCCGCTGCAGACGGAACCCAGCTTCGTATCGGATTTGTCGACGTTCCGGGCCATGAGCGTTTCGTGCGCAATATGCTCGCTGGCATTGGCGGAATTGACCTCGTCCTGCTCATAATTGCCGCCGATGAAGGCATCAAGCCGCAAACTCGCGAGCACTTCGATATCTGCCGTTTGCTGGCAATCCGTCGCGGCATCACCGTCCTCACGAAATCCGACGCCGTCGATGCGGAAACTCTCGAAGTCGTGCGCCTCGAGGTCGAGGACTTTGTTCGCGGGTCGTTTCTCGATCGCTGCGCAATCGCCCATCATCGCAGTCAGTTCGTTGACCGGGGCCGGACTGGAAGCTTTGAAATCGGCGCTGGCGAGGATCGCATCCGAAATTGCTGCCAAAGACTCCAAAGCCCTCACCCGCCTTCCTATCGATCGTGTCTTCACCATGAAGGGCTTCGGTACAGTCATCACTGGCACTCTCGTCGCGGGAACCATCCGCAAAGAAGACGAACTCGAATTATTTACGAGCGGAAAGCGTGTGCGAGTTCGTGGAGTGCAGGTTCACGGCACGCCCGCCGAATTTGCGGTAGCGGGAGAGCGCACCGCGCTCAACCTCGCGGGAGTTGCCACGGAAGACATGGCGCGCGGCATGACGCTCGCGGCCAGCGACACGTTTCATTCCACCTCACGAATCGATGTCCTTCTCAATCTTCTGCCCTCGGCGAAGGCGTTCAAAGATGGCGCCCGTGTTCACTTTCATGCGTACAGCACCGAAACGATCGCGGAAGTTCGGCTGTACGGGACCAAAGAACGTCCGAAGCAACTCACACCGGGAGGGGAATCTTACGCGCGCCTCACATTGTCGGAAGCCGTGCTCCTTTTACCCGGAGATCGTTTCATCGTCCGCCAATTTTCGCCGGTCGTGACGATCGGCGGAGGCATCGTGCTCGACGCATCGCCCGCCAGCCGCAAGCAGCGCGCCGATGACGCGGTCACGTTTCTCCAGGTGATGAGGAATGGTTCCCCAGCCGAAGTGTTTTCGGCGCGGGTGGCGCGGCGCGGATCTGTTGGCTTGAGGCTGGACGAGATTCCGGGAGAAATGAACATCCGGAAGGAAGACGCGACTCGACTGGCGGCAAAGGCCGGCCTTTTGACGTGTGGGCCGGTGTTAGTCGCACCAGCGGCGTTTGCCGAAGCAAAGGCAAATGTTATTCAGACTCTGAAGAAATTTCACGACGCAAACCCGCTCGTCGCCGGAATGAGCAAAGAAGAACTTCGCGATCGAGCCAAGTTGGGCAACGAGGTATTTCTTCGCATCCTGGAAACGCTGGGGGCAGAAAAGAAAATGGAAGTCGCTGGCGAACTTGTAAATTTGTCCGGACGCGGCGTGGTCATGAAAGACGAAGAGACGGAATCCAAGAAAATTATCGAGCAGGCTTTTGCTTCTGCGGGATTGAAGGTTCCATCGCTGCGCGAGGTGCTCGCGGGACTGAAGGTCGATAAAATTCGAGCCCAGAAAATTGTCACCCTGCTGTTGCGTGACAAAATCTTAATCAAAGTTTCAGAAGAACTCGTCTTCCACCAGAGCGCCCTGGTCGACCTTCGTCAAAAACTTGCCCTTCTGAAAACTACAACTCCCAAGATCGATGTCGCCCGCTTCAAAGACATGACCGGCGTCAGCCGCAAGTACGCCATTCCCTTGCTTGAATATTTAGACCGCGAGCGCGTCACCCGCCGTGTAGGCGACGAGCGGGTAATTCTCTGATTCACGTTGGGACGGACGCATTCGTCCGTCCCAGCACAGCTCGGCACCGGCTGCGAAACCGACCGCTCAACTTCTTCCGCTAGATCTTCTCCTCCGGAAATTCCACCTCGAGCCCCATCGGCCCAGTAACCCGGTTCGTCAGATTGGCCAGCCCAATCAACATATGCAGGTCCACAATCTGATCATCAGAAAAATGTTTCTTGAGCTCAGTAAAATCGGCATCGGACGCGCCATCGGGCGTCCGCGTCAGTTTCTCTGCGTACTTGAGCGCGACTTGTTCCGGCGCGCTGAATCCAGAATAGTTGCCCCGCTGTAGACCCTTCATCTGTTCCGGAGTGAGCCCCGCGCGCTTCGAACCTTGAATATGATGCTGCGTGCAGTAATCGCAGCCGTTGATCAGCGAGACCCGCAGATAGACGGCCTCATACAGTTTGCGGTCAAGCGAACGCCCGACGCTTGCATAAAATCCGAGAAAATTGCTGAGCATCGACGGACGATGCGCCAGCGCTTTTTGAATATTGCCGGGCTTGCCTTTCAGCTTGCCGTCATAAATTTCCTTGACCTCCGCGCTCGCCTGCGCAGGTTCGATCAAACTGATCCGAGCCATATGTCCTCCCACGGCACTCTATAATAATCAATAATCGCAGAGGACTTCTTCTCACTCACTGCTCATGCTCACGATTCGTCCCGCTACCGTCGCTGACGCTGCGCTCATCCGGCAATTCATCTGGGAACTCGCCGATTTCGAAAAAGCGCCGGATGAGGTCCACACCACCGAGGCGCAGATCGCGCGCGACGGATTCGGCGCCGTTCCCGAGTTTCGCACCCTGATCGCCGAATGGCACGGGCAGCCCGCCGGATTCGCGTTGTTCTTCGGCTACTACTCGACTTGGCGCGGTGCCGGTTTTTATCTTGAAGATCTTTTTGTTCGCCCCGATTATCGCGGGCATGGAATCGGCACGGCGCTTCTATCTCGCGTCGCGCAGATCGCTGCGGAAGAAGGCCGCTGCTTCATGAAGTGGTCGGTCTTGAAGTGGAATCAACCTGCAATTGATCTCTACAAAAATCTCGGCGGCGAGTTTCTCGACGAATGGCGTGACGTTTTCTTAGAAGGAGACGGGTTGCGCAAACTCGCCGATCGCACTGCGGTGGAGAAAGCTTCTTGAGGCCCGTACAAATCATCGGTGCAGGCCTCGCGGGATCGGAAGCAGCCTGGCAATGTGCGCGGCGGGGCGTCGCCGTTGAATTGTTTGAGATGCGGCCCGTGCGTAAGACTCCCGCCCACGAAACCGGCAACTTCGCCGAACTCGTGTGCTCGAATTCCCTGAAATCCGAAAGCGAGAATACCGCTCCCTGGCTGCTGAAAGAAGAGATGCGGCGCGCCGGTTCGTGCCTGATTGAGATCGCGCGTGAAACCTCCGTGCCCGCCGGACACGCCCTGGCCGTCGATCGCGCCGAGTTTTCGCGCAAAGTAACGGAAGTGATTTCGGCGGAGCCGCTCATTACCGTTCGCCGCGAAGAGGTCTCGCGAATCGAAGACTCGCAAGAGGCCGGCGCGCAATTCACGATCATTGCGACGGGTCCTCTAACCTCGGACGCACTTTCGCAAGAAATCGTACGCTTGAGCTCAATCACCGGTTCGGTGAGTGAAGAGAACGCGGATTTTTCGCGACCCGCGCCGCCCGTCCCAAACACTAGTCTCTATTTTTACGATTCGATCAGCCCCATCGTTGAGGCGGACTCGATCGACATGAACAAGGTGTACCTGGCCGCGCGCTACGACAAAGGCTCTGCGGACTACATTAATTGCCCAATGTCGAAAGAGGAGTACGACCGCTTCTACGATGCGCTACTGGCGGCGCAGTCGGTCGAGCAGAAAGATTGGGAGAATCTTAACTACTTCGAAAGTTGCCTTCCCATCGAAGAAATTGCCCGGCGCGGACGCGACACTTTGCGCTTCGGCCCGATGAAGCCCGTCGGTCTCAAAGACCCTCGTACCGGCAGAATTCCCTATGCCGCAGTACAGCTGCGGCAGGAAAATCTGCGCTGTGACTCCTACAATCTCGTCGGCTTTCAAAACCATCTGAAATTCGGTGAGCAGGCTCATGTGCTCCGGCTGATCCCCGGCCTCGAAAACGCGCGTTTTCTTCGCTACGGACAGATTCATCGCAACACCTACATCAACTCGCCCACGCTTTTAAATTCGGTCCTCCAGATGAAAGCGCATCCGCATGTTCTGTTCGCAGGACAAATCTGCGGCGTCGAAGGCTACGTCGAATCGATCGCCACTGGGTTGATGGCCGGCGTCAACGCGGCGGCTCTCGCGACCGGTGCCGAGCCCGTGCCTCCGCCGCGTGCTAGCGCTTTTGGCTCGCTCATTCACTACATCACCCAGGCCGAGAGCAAGCATTTTCAGCCCGCGAACATCACCTTCGATCTGCTTCCCGCCCTCGACAAAAAAATTCGCGATCGCAAGGAACGCCATCGCCTGCAATGTGAACTGGCACTTCGCGATTTCGGCGACTGGCTCGGTCATGTAGCTTTGCAGCCCGCAATCAGTTAACCATCCATCAATGGAGCACGGGCAGCCTCACCCGACCGCCCAGAACGCCGCGCGCGCCCCAAATCCCTCACATCCTCGGAACCAACACGCCGCATTTGACGTACATCCCGATAGGAGCCCGGCTGCGCTTTCATTTCAGGCCTAGCCGCGTCGAAATAGCAGATGTCATTTCGCGACCTCATGCAGGACGTCTTCCGTACGCTATGGGCTCACCGCGTGCGCACGCTCCTGACCATGTTCGGAATCGCCTGGGGAGTTGTCTCGATTGTCCTCATGGTCGCGGCTGGCGAGGGCCTGCGCGTCGGCCAGGCAAAACAGGCCCAAACCTTGGGACGCGATCTGATGATCGTCTTCCACGGCCGCACCAGTCTCCAAGCCGGCGGAACCCGCGCTGGGCGCCTCGTCCACTGGGTCGACTCCGATCTTCCCCATCTTCAAGATGAAGCCGTCGATTGCCAGTACGCGATCCCCGAACTCGAGCAGAATACCGTTCTCTCGCACACCGCCTATAATTCGGCCGCCTTCACCGTCACGGGGTCCACTCCCGAGTTCGCCGAGATTCGCAGCCTCGGCGTCAGCGAAGGCCGCTTCTACGATCAAGATGACATCACCGAAGGACGGCGCGTCGCGTTCCTCGGTTCCGACGCCAAGAAGCAACTCTTTGCCAGCCGGCCCGCCGTTGGCCAGTTCGTCTATCTCAACGACATTCCGTTCACCGTAGTCGGCGTCATGTCTTCGAAGAAGCAGGATTCCAGCTACGACGGCTGGGACATCAACAAAATTTTCATCCCGTTCCCGGCGATGCGCCGCGACTTTCCCGACAAGCCGCCGGGCACTCCCGAGACTTTCGATCAGTTGCTCGTCGTCCCGCGCTCGGTCGAGCACCACGAGGCATGCAAAGGAGAGATTCGCCGCGTATTAGGCAGGCTCCACGGTTTCGACCCGTCCGATAAGGAAGCTTGCCCCATTTGGGACACGATTCAAGAAGCAAAGGCTTTCCGCACAATGACCGATGGAATGAAATATTTTCTGGGCGCTGTCGGCATCGTCACGCTCTTCCTCGGCGGCCTCGGCGTGATGAACGTAATGCTCGTCGCCGTTCGCGAGCGCACCCGCGAAATCGGAGTGCGCAAAGCCTTGGGCGCTCCTTCGAACAGCATCCTGCGCCAGTTTTTTCTCGAAGCCCTGCTGGTTGCGATGATCAGTGGCGGCATCGGCCTCGTCATCGCCTTCGGACTGTGTGCGCTCGTCGATCTTTTGCCCATGCCCGACTTTTTTGCCGGACTCTTGCCCACATGGCAGACCGGAACCCTGGCCCTCGCCGTCCTCGGCAGCATCGCGATTCTGTCCGCGCTTTATCCGGCGCGCCGCGCCGCCGCCATCGATCCCATCGAAGCCTTGCGCCACGAGGCGGGCGGCTAGCATGAACATGGTTCTTCAAATCTTGAACGAAGCCTGGACGGCCCTTCGCCGCAACCGGACTCGCAGCGCGCTCACCATGCTCGGCATCGTGTGGGGAATCGCGACCGTCACGCTTCTGATTGCGTACGGCGGCAGCTTCCGCGAAATTCTGGTCGGCGGCTTCGATGCTTTCGGCAAAGGTGCGGTCATCCTATGGCCGCAGCAAACCAGCGAACAGCCCGGCGGCCAGCGTGCCGGGAAAAAAGTTGTGCTCGAGCAGGCCGACATCGACATGATCAAAGAGACGGCCAACTACGTTCGCTACGCCTGCCTCGAAACCGTGCGCCGTCCCGGCATCGCCTACGAAGACCGCATGGTGGGTACCGCGCCTGTTCGCGGAGTCTGCCCCGAATACGGCGAGATGCGCAACGAAGAGCCTTCCGAGGGTCGCTGGATCAACTCTCTCGATCAACTCGAACGCCGCCGCGTTATTTTCCTCGGTGCGCGCGTGCGTGAACAACTCTTCGGCGGACGACCTTGCGTCGGCGAAACGGTGGTCGTCGCCGGAGTGCGTTTTACGGTCATCGGCACCATGGATCGCAAGATCCAGCTCAGCAACTATTTTTCGAGCGACGACGAATCGACCTGGATTCCTTACTCGGCCGCCAGCGATCTATGGGATGCGAAATACGGTAGCGTCCTGGTCTTTGAGCCCATCGCGCCTCAATACGAAGCTCGCGCCGAAGCGCAGGTGCTTTCCGCCCTCGGCACGCGCCAGCAATTCTCGACCACCGACAAAAAAGCGGTGCAGATGTTCGGACGCGAAGAATTCCGTCCCGTCATCAACGGCATCACAATCGGCCTGCAAGTGCTGCTCATTTTCATCGGGATTCTGACGCTCGGCATCGGCGGCGTCGGCGTCATGAACATCATGCTGGTCTCGGTCGACGAGCGCATCAAGGAAATCGGATTGCGCCGCGCACTCGGTGCCCGCAAATGGCACATCAAAGCCCAGTTCCTCGCGGAGACGCTGCTCATCATGCTGCTCGGCGGCGCTATCGGCATCATCGTCTCTTATGTCGTTGCGGTCGCGGTCGGCACGCTCCCGCTGATGGGCCCGCTCTTCGAAGACACTTCCGGCAAAGCCGACATTCATCTCAAGATTTCGTTGTTCACCGTCATGATCTCCACCGTCGTGCTGCTCTTCATCGGAGTCTTGAGCGCCGTCATTCCTGCATCCCGCGCCGCAAATCTCGACCCCGTCGAAGCTCTCCGCTACGAATAAACAACGATCGAGAGACGGGCGTCCTCGCCCGCTCCACCCCAGTCTCAATGAACACCCAACAATCCTTCACGATTGACGCCACGCTCTCCGCACGATACCTTGACGCAATAGCGCGAGGGGAATCCATTGCCAGTTTCGGCCGTTGATTGCGTTCAACCCGCCCTGCAACATACACGCCAGCAACTCTTCTCGCCCTTTCGTTGGGGCCAGTGGTCGCGCTTGGCGCTGGTGGGAATTCTCGCGGCTGAACTCCACGTCGGCGGATGCGGCTTCGGCAACCTCGGCAACCACTGGCCTCACATTCCGCACAAGGACGGCAGCAGTCTTATTCCCTCGTCGGCTTCTCCATTCGGCGTGCCGCCCTTCAACTCCGCGCACATGTCGGAGCACATCGCGCAGTTCCTGGCACTGATCATCGTTGGCCTGTTTGCGATCTTCGTTCTTGGATTCATCTTCCTTTACATCAGCAGTGTCTTCCGCTTCATCCTCTTCGATTCCGTTCTGCATCGCCATTGCTCGATAGGCGAGAACTGGACCCGATGGCGTCGCGCCGGCGGGCGATTTTTTCTATGGCAGATCGTCTTTCAGATTGCCGTGTCTCTATTCCTTGCGGTCTTAGTCGGAATTCCGCTCGCGCTCGCGCTGGCTGCCGGTTGGGCCAACGACTTCCAGCAACACATAGGACGCATGATCGGGGGCGTGGTTCTGCTGTTAGGCCTGTTCCTGGTGTTTATCGTCGCGGCCGTAGTTGTTCAAGTGTTGTCCCGAGATTTTCTCGTGCCCATCATGGCTCTCGAGGATCTCGATTTCGCCGACGGATGGCACCGCCTGCTCGCCATCCTTGGCCGCGAGAAAGGAGCCTTCGCGGTTTATCTTTTGCTCAAATTGGTTCTGTCGATCGCAGCCGGAATCATCTTCAGCATTCTCGCCATCATTCCCGCGCTTCTGATCGCAATCCCGGCTGTCATCGCATTCTTAGCCGCGAGGGCCGCCGGCGTGGGATGGAGCGTCACCACAATCAGCCTGGCCATCATCCTGGGAACTGCTCTCTTATTCTTGCTGCTCTATCTGATCGCGCTGGTGTGCGTGCCCGCCACTGTCTTTTTTCCGGCTTACGCCATGCATTTTCTGGCCGGCCGCTATCCCGCGCTGGACGCCATTTTGCACCCCGCTCCGCCGCCGCCCCCGGCTCCACAGCCGCCTCCGCTCCCAGAGACACCACCGCCCTTCGAGCCGCCGCTGCCACCATCCCCGGAGCCGATCGGATAAGAGTTGGTCCATCGGTGAGCCGGACTGTCCGTGTGGAGACGAGCAAAGGTTACTGCGCAGGATCCTTGTGCCCCTTCCCCCAGCTAAACCGCCGCCCAATAATCCCCTTCACGATTAAATGATCGGACGCGTTCGACACGTCCACGCCCGCCCCGAAATTCACTTCCCACTTGGGAGACAAATTCAAGTCAATCACCGGAAAAATCTGCTGCGACTGCTGATCGATCGGATCGAATTGCGATACCGGACCAATCGCCCCGTAATATTCCACGCCACCCGAAATCTTCTTCGTGAAATCAAAACTGATTTTCACATTCGGCGAAAACTCCCACCCCTTGCTCGCATTCAGCCCGTGCAGCGACTTATCAAACGCCGGATTGAAATCCAGATACCAACGCCCTAACTGCTTGTCGATGATGGGTCGTAGTTCGTAGTTCCACGTATCTTCTGAAAACCGCCGCCGCTGGTACCCGATCTCCTGCGAAATACTCACACCCACCGGCCAGTGCCACGACTTCGGAGCCGTAAACCGCGGCCGAATATGATCACCCACCCAGTTCCATCCCGCATCGTTCGAACTTCCCGGCTGAATGCTCGAGAACACATAAAACCCGGTTTCGAACCAGTCCGTCCAGCCTTGCGTAATCTCCAAAGTTTCGTGCTCGGCGTGATTGGTGGGCACAACGCCGTTGATCACCTGTTTCGATCCGTCGACGGTGAAATTCGAATGGATCTCCACCATCGTCGACTTCGCTGGCGTCGCTTCCGAGCTATAGACCTGGATTTCGTAGTTATCTTGCGCACTTGCCCGCCGCGCGAGTAAAAGCAGGCTGATCAGGACGACCATCGTTCCGAGAGAAACTCGCGAGAACTGTTTCAACATACTTGCCCGGTGAAACCTGCAAAACACTTCTTATTTCGAGCATAACGGGGGATCCGCAATTTGTCGAAAGCCGCAAGACCCCGCCACCCGCCTGTCATCCCGACCGGAGCGAAGCGAAGGAGAGGGACCTTGTGTTTCGCGCCCACGAGGCCCTCTTGGCCTCAGAAATGGCACCAAAGCGAACCCCGTTAGATCGCTGCACATGCAAGCGCCGGGAACTACTCTCGCCACGCGGGTGTCAAAGCATGCAAGACACGCGCGTGCCGATTCCATTTCCGATTTGCAAGAAGAGAGGAAATTCGTATGGGATTCTCCACGGCAGGCGGTGGCTCGTTCTCGACTGGACCCAAAATGAACGTCACTCCCCTGATTGACGTTCTGCTCGTTCTCATCATCGTCTTCATGATCGTCGTCATCCAGCAAAAGCCCACTGGATTGCAGACCGAACTTCCGCAGCCGGCCAAGCCAACCGATAACAGGATCCCGCCGCCGCAAGCGACCATCGTGATTCAGATTCATCACGCAAAGCTCGGAACCAATCCTTTGCAGCCGGAGCATCCGCAGGTAATGGTCAACGACGAAGCCATCGATTGGGATCATCTCCACGACCGCCTGCGCGACATCTACGCCATCCGCATCGAGCGCGTCGCCTATCTCAAAGCCGACGATGACATCGAATTCCAGGACTTAGCTGACGTAATCGCCATCGCTCGCACTGCCGGCGTAGACCGCGTAGGCCTGCTAACTGAGGATGGGAAGCATGTGCCGGTGGCGGGGTAGGAGGGATTTGCAGGATTACCTTAACGGAAAGACAACGATAAAGCGCCTACCTCACCAATTGCGTTCAGTTGCTAAAATCCCCCACATGGGTAAGAGGCTGATAGGAGTACCATTCCGCTGCATACTTTTCATATGCGGTGCGGTGACGGTGCTGTTGGGCAACCTGCATAGGTCAATATTGTTTCTTAGACCCCTTGTTTCCGGGAACTCCATGCCCATCTCGTGGTACCTGCTTCCTGTTGCTTTGATAGCGGTAGGCGGATCCGCTATCGTCATCGCGCTGCTACCCAGTTCATGGGTCGCAGGGAAGAATACAAGGCCGGAGCCGGTTCCCTTTAGATTTGGATCGGTTCCCGCCAAAGCGTTTGGGGGATTCGCGCTATTTTTCTACCTCCTGACAGTGGGACTCGATCTCGCTCCAACTAGCTACCCGAGCCGTCCTTGGTGTCTCTCTATGTCGGCCTGTGGATTCATACGGATAAGGTTGATCCATCGCTATAACGGTCTATTGCCTCTGGCTCCTCTGAGCGGAAGCTGGAGGTTTCATCTGCTGGAAAAAGTACAAGGGCCGCCTGGAAGGATCCTCCTGGCGTATCTGTCACGGTTTGCCAGTTGGCATGTTTCGCAGGCTCAATCCCGCGCCCGGTTCTTAATCCAAATCGGCGAGCCAATAAATCCGAATGCCTCCCGAATCTGATTTTCAAGAAAGCGCTGATACGAAAAGTGCAACTTGACCGCGCGGTCGGTAAAAAGCACGAACGTAGGAGGCGCAATTCCTGCCTGCGTCATGTAGTAGATCTTCACGCGCTTGCTCACTGGCACCGACGCGCGGTCGAAATCAATGCGCTTCACGAACCGGTTCATCTCGCCCGTGGGAATGCGCTTCCGGCGCTCGGCGGCAACTTTCTCGATCAGCGGCAGAATTTTTTCCGTTCCTTTGCCCGTACTCGCCGAGAGAAACAGCACTGGAGCATAACTTAGAAATTTAAGTCCGTAGCGCAGTCGCTCTTCATACAGCACGCGATCCTGTGGACGCTTCGCATCCTGGATGCGAGCCGTTCGAGACTGGCTGATGGCGCGCTTTTCGCCGCTCGCGATCAGGTCCCACTTATTGACGAGGATGATCACCGAACGTCCGCTTTCATGGGCATAACCTGCGATATTCGCGTCGAGGCCGCTCGCTCCTTCGGTCGCATCGACCATGAAGAGCACGATGTCCGCATCTTCGATGTTTTTGCGCGAGAAAACTACAGAAAGCTTTTCCGCCATCAACCGCGTCTTGCCCTTGCGCCGGATTCCCGCCGTATCGACGAAGCGAATGTCGCGTCCGTGATAGCGAATCACCTCATCGATCGAGTCGCGCGTCGTGCCCGCAATGGGAGAAACGATCGCCCGATCTTTCCCAACCAACTGGTTCAGCAGCGTCGACTTGCCGACGTTCGGATGCCCTATGATCGCAACCCTGATTTCATGCGGCTCTTCGGTCGCTGGCGTCTCCGATTCGCCATCTTCGCCTTCCTTCGCGGTCTTCGTGTCCTCTGTAGTCGAGCTCTTGACGTTCGGAATCACCTTGAGAACTGCATCCAACAGATCGTCGACTCCGCGTCCATGCTCCGCCGAAATTGGAAACATATTCCGCATGCCAAGGACGTGAAATTCGCTCAGCAGCGAATCCTGCTTGTCGGAATCCATCTTGTTGACCGCCAGAAAAAGCGGTTTCCCGGTTCGCGCCAGCAGCCGAGCCAGTTCGCGATCCGGACCCGCAATCTCCGTTCTCGCATCGACCACCATGATGATCGCGGCCGATTCCTCGAACGCAACCTTCGCCTGGCGAAAAATCTCCGCCGGAATGAAGTCCTTGTCATCGGGAATAATTCCACCCGTATCGACGACGCGAAACTCGTGTCCCAGCCACTCGACTTCGCCATAAAGCCGGTCGCGCGTGATTCCCGGTTCATCGCCCACAATCGCGCGCCGCGATCCAGTCAGATGATTGAAGAGCGTCGACTTGCCGACGTTCGGCCGTCCGACAATCGCAACGAGAGGCAATAACTTCCGTTTACTCAAGGTATGTCTTTTCTTATCCCGACTTCAGGAAAGGCGCTGACTGCGAACCGGGAACTGAGAACTAGGACTCTTAGCTATTATAGAGACTCAGTGCCCCCCTCATCCCATCCCGTAGCGTCCGACACTCGTCCTGCGGGATTCTCGCTCTACCAGTTCTTCGCGCCCGGAGGTTTGCTTTCAAAGACTCATCCGGCATATGAGTTCCGCCGCGGGCAATTGCAGATGGCACAAGCCGTCGAAGAAGCGCTGGAAGAGCGTCGCCACCTGATCGTCGAAGCGGGCACAGGCACCGGCAAAACGCTGGCTTATCTGCTGCCCGTGATTCGTTCGGGCAAGCGCGTGATCATCTCGACTGGCACGAAAAATCTGCAAGAGCAGCTCTTCTTCAAAGACGTTCCTGCGCTCGAACAAGCGCTCTTTCCCGACGGAGACCGCAAGCTCAGCGTCTGTTACATGAAGGGACGCAACAACTATCTCTGCCGCAAGAAGCTGTTCGACCTCACCGATCAGCCCGTCCTCAGCGAACTCGAAGAGGTTGAGCACTATCGCGCCATCGCCGCTTGGGAAAAAACCACGCGCACCGGAGATCGCGCCGAACTCGCTGAACTCCCCGAAGCGAGCGCCGTTTGGCACAAACTCGACGCGCGTGCCGACACGTGCCTCGGCCAGAAATGCAAAGAGTACGACCGCTGCTTCATCACCGAGATGCGTCGCAAAGCTGCCGAGAGCGACATCGTCATCGTCAATCACCACCTTTTCTTCGCCGACCTCGCTATCAAGCTTGAGGCCGAAGGCGCTCCTGATGCCGGCGTGCTTCCCGAGGCCGGGGCGGTGATCTTCGACGAAGCGCACGAACTCGAAGACATCGCCGGCAACTACTTCGGAATCTCGGTCAGCAACCTGCGTATGGACGAACTAACCCGCGATGTCGAGCACCTGATGCAGCGCGAAAAACTCTACACGCCGCAGATCTCGGGAGCGATTCAGTCGGTCCGCGAGCGCTCGCAACTTTTCTTTTCTCTTCTGCCCGCCAGCGAAGGCCGCTTTGCCTTCGACTCTCGCCGCGAATTCCTGGAGGAGAATGGCGAAGAATTTATCGCACTCAATCAGTCGCTCAACCGGCTAGGCGCGGAACTGGAGCAGCTTCCGCAGAAGCCAGAAGAAGTCTTTGCGATTTCCCGCCGAGCCCAGCAGCTACAGGTGCAGCTTCGTTTCGTGATGGAGAATGAAGATCCGAACACAGTCTTCTGGATCGAACGCCGTGGATTCCGTGGCGCAGGAGGATCGCGGCGCAAATCTTCGGCCGAGTTACCTGCAGCCGGACGAAACAACGTCTTTCTGCAAGCCACTCCCATCGAAGTCGGACAGATCCTGCGTGAGTGCCTTTGGTCGAAGCTTGAGACTGCTGTTCTGACCTCCGCGACGTTAGCAGTCGGCGGAGGCTTCGAATACATACGCCAGCGGCTCGGACTCGATCACGCCCGCGAATTAGTCGTCCCTTCGCACTTCGATTACGAGAGCCAGGCAATTCTTTACGTTCCCCCGAATTTGCCCGATCCGCGCACACCCCAATTTGCTGCAGAAGCCACCGGAGTCATCCGGAGGCTGCTGGAGATTACTCGCGGACGCGCCTTTGTCCTCTTCACCAGCTACGCGCAGATGAACGATATTTACGAGCGACTGCTCGGCATCCTGGACTATCCAATGCTCAAGCAGGGCGACGCCCCGAAATCGGCGCTGCTCGAGGAGTTCCGGCTGACGCCCAATGCCGTTTTGTTCGGCACTTCGTCGTTCTGGCAGGGAGTAGACGTGCAGGGAGAACAACTCAGCTGCGTGATCATCGACCGCCTGCCCTTCGCGGTGCCGAGCGATCCCGTGGTCGCGGCGCGCGTAAAGGCCATCGACGCCGGAGGCGGCAACGCTTTCTTTGATTACCAGGTGCCGAGCGCAGTGATTACCCTAAAGCAGGGATTCGGAAGACTGATTCGATCTTTGCATGATCGCGGGTTGCTGGCGTTGCTCGACAACCGCATCCTGAAGAAACAGTACGGGCGAATTTTTGTAGAGAGCCTGCCCAAGTACAGTCGGACGACTGATATGAAGAAAGTGGAAGCGTTCTTTGGAGCAGGAGCCACAGAAGAATAATGAAGAAAAATGAGGATGGGCACAGAACCATCCTCACTTCAGAGCAAGAATTACTCTGCCACTGCTTCCTTGTCGACAATAACCTTCAGATGCGTGGTCACATCCTTATGCAATTTGATCGGGATGATGAACTCGCCCACGGTCTTCAGCGGCTCGTGCAACTGGATCTTCCGGCGATCGATGTGGAAGCTCTTCTTCTCGAGTGCTTCCGCAATATCGCCAGCGGTAACGGATCCGAAGAGCTGATCGGTTTCGCTCGACTTGCGCAGGAACTTCACTTCCAGCCCGTCAAACTGCTTTGCCAGCGCTTCGGCTTCAGTCTTTTCCTTGGCCGAGCGGCGCACGGAGGCAGCCTTCATCTGCTCGATGACTGTCTTGTTGGCTGCGGTGGCCTGAATCGCCAGCTTCTTGGGCAGCAGAAAATTACGCCCGTATCCCTCGGCGACCTTCACCACTTCGCCACGGTTGCCCAGTTTGGGCACGTCTTCTTTCAGGATAACTTCCATGATGACTCCTTGAGATCGTTGTCAGTCGCTGGTCGTTAGTCGTTCGGAACGCTCACTGGATCAGGCAGCGTCGTTCTAGCTCTGCACTGCGAACGACGAACGCCAACGCCAATTCTGTCTTACAGCGCGCGTCCTGCAAATGGCAGCAGCGCGATGTTGCGTGCCTGCTTGATCGCTCGCGACAAACGCCGTTGATGCGGTGTGCATACGCCGGTCAGGCGTCGCGGAGTGATCTTGCCGCTTTCCGCTACGAACTGCGCCAGCAGACGCACATCTTTGTAATTGACTGCCTCGATCTTCTCGACGCAGAACTTGCACACCTTCTTGCGCCGGAAAAACTTACGCCCGCCTTCACGTGGGCCGCCAGGACCTCCGCCCGGACGCGGACCGCGTGGCGGGCCACTCCGTTCGGGGCGATCGCCTGCACTGCGTTCTGGACGGCTTTCGCCGTGGCTCGACGCCGCCACGGGTGCTTTCGTTTCATCTGCCATAGTGCTCCTGCTTTCTCAATTTTGTTCGCGGAGGGCGCGATACTGACGCCCCTCTCGCAACGCCCTCAAGGGGCCACTGATTTCATGACTCGGTATCGCGCAAGCAATACCCGTACGAAACTGATGCGACTAAACCGGAGCTGACGCCGGAGTTTCCGTCACCGCTTCCGGCGCTGTCGGCGTCGCTGGCGTTACGGGCGCGGCCACTGGAACCGGCTGTGCGCTGGCCTTCTTCTTGGAGTCACGAAGCTTCTTGATCTTGTCCAGCCGCTTCAACTCTTCGTCCATCCGAACGGTCAGGAACTTAATAACGGGTTCCGTCACACGCAGGCGGCGTTCGACTTCGTGAATCACCGAGCCACCAGCGTCAATAATCATCAGCACAAAAATGCCGTCGTTGAATTTGCCGACTTTGTACGCGAGACGGCGCTTGCCCCAGATCTCAGTCTTCGCCGTACCACCTGCGGCGGTCGCAGCAGATTCGAGGGTAGCAATCAGTTTGGTCAACTCCTCGTCCACCATGTCAGGTCGGACGATGAACATCAATTCATAGTTACGATTCATTCGTTATCTCCAAAATCTCTAAGTACTGTCGTTCGTCGGTGGTCGTTCGTCGTTCGGGATTCATCTCCCGCCGCAACTGTTTTCCAACGACCAATGACGACCAGCCGCCGACTGAGAATCACTCTGCTGCCGCGTCATTCTTCCGATTAAACCGGTTCATCGCAGCCGCCGGACCTTCTTTCAAGATCACGTCGACCGCCTGCGCTGCCGTATCCAGTATTTCGTCGACTACCTTTTCCTGCGCTCTGCGGAATGGCGTCAGAACATACTTCACGCCATCCACTTTGTGATCCGGAGCAATTCCCAGGCGAATCCGCAAGAACTCGTCTGTGCCCAAAGCACTCAGGATCGACTCCATCCCGTTATGCCCCGCCGAACTGCCTCGCTGCCGTATGCGAATCGTTCCCAGCGGAAAATCCAGTTCGTCGTAAATCACAATCAGGTCTTTACTCACTTCCACCTGATGTTCTGCCACCAGTTCCAGGACCGAAAGCCCACTCAGGTTCATGTAGGTTTCGGGTTTGGCCAGGATCACCGGTTCTCCGGCAATCGTTGCCCGCGCGGTTAGCGCCCGGCACTGGCGATTTCTTACTTCGATCCCAAGGTCATTGGCGATCCGATCGACCGTCAGGAACCCAAGATTATGCGGCGTGAACTGGTACTCGATTCCAGGGTTGCCCAAACCGACAATCAGTTTCACGCAGATCGACTCTTCGCTTTTCGCTGTCCGTCGTTCGCTATTCCGCAAGCCATCAACATTCCCAGGCGAAAAGCGAACAGCGAACGACGTGCCCCCGCCAAAACTATTTCTTCTCTTTCTTTTCGGCCTTCTCAGGCTTGGCTTTGCCCTTGGCATCGCCCTCAGCCTCTTCACCCTCGGCATCCTGCTTGCCCTTCTTGATAACTTCAGGCTCAGCCGGAGTCGCTGCCGCATCCGCCACTGCTTCCGGAGCCGCAACCACTTCCTCTTTCACCGTGGTGATGTGCGCAATCATCTGGTTCTCATCCGTCAAGAACTTCAGCTTGTCGCTGTGCGGCAGATCCTTTACGCGCACTTCGATCCCGAACACCAGATGGCTGACGTCCACTTCAATGTTCTTCGGAATGTCCGCCGGAAGGCACTCGACCTCGATTTCGCGCAACAGATGCTCGAGGATGCCGCCCTCGGTCTTCACGCCGATGGCCTCGCCCTTGAGAATGACCGGAACGGTCACCGTCAACTTCTTATCCATCGCGATGCGCTGCAAATCGACGTGGAGCAGCGTCCCTTTGATGGGCTCGAACTGCCAGTCGACGATCATGGCCTTGACGCGATCGCTGTCGAGTGCCAGATCGAAAATCGTGTTGTGGCCGCTTTCCGACTTCAGAATGCGCAGGACCTGCCGCGGATCGACCGCGACCGAAGCTGCATCTTTTCCCGCGCCATACACCACCGCTGGAATCTTGCCGCCAACGCGCACGCGCCGAGCAGCGTTCTTTGTGCCTGGTTCACGCTTCTGCGCTTCCAGAATGCTGATATCCGTTGCTGTAGCCATAATTCCGTTTCCGTCCTTTTCGCTTCTTCGTCGTTCGCGGATCGTCGTTCGCAACCCTTTAACCAGGGGCGAACAGCCAACAGCGAATAGCGAACGACATTCTTAAATAAATAATCTGCTGACCGAGGTCTCTTCGTGAATCGACTGGATCGCCCGTCCAATCAGCCCCGCAATCGATAGCACTTTGATCTTCGAAACCTGTTTTGCCGCTTCACTTAGCGGAATCGTGTTCGTCACCACCACCTCGACGATTGGCGAGTTCACCAGATTCTCTACCGCCGGCCCCGACAGCACCGGATGCGAACAGCACGCGTACACCGCGCCCGCGCCATTCTCGCACCAGGGCCTGCGCAACCTTGACCAGCGTTCCCGCTGTATCGATCAAATCGTCAATGATCAAGCACGTCCGGCCTTTGACATCGCCGATCACGTGCATCACTTCCGCCACGTTCATCTCGACGCGGCGTTTATCGACAATCGCCAGCGCCGCATCGACCTTCTTCGCGAAGAAGCGCGCGCGTTCCACGCCGCCTGCGTCCGGCGAAACCACCGTCAGATCGGGCAGGCTCAACTTCTTGAAGTAATCCACCAGCACCGGCGACGCGAACAAATGGTCCACCGGAATATTAAAAAATCCCTGCAACTGCGGCGCGTGCAAATCGACAACCAGCGCCCGATCCGCCCCGGCGGTCGTCAGCAAATCCGCCACCAGCTTCGACGAAATCGGAACCCGCGGCTTATCTTTGCGATCCTGCCGCGCATAACCGTAATACGGAATCACCGCCGTGATGCGCCGTGCCGAAGCTCGCTTCAGCGCATCCATCATCAACAGCAGTTCCATCAGATGCATGTCCACCGGCTGGCAGGTGGGCTGCATCACAAACACATCGGCGCCGCGCACGTTCTCCTGGATCTGGACGTACGCCTCGCCATCCTTAAAGCGCGTGACCAGAGCCTGACCGCGCGTCAGCCCCAAAAAGTTGCAAACATCATCGCAGAGCGCCTCGTTGGCAGTTCCACAAAATACCTTGAAGCGGTCATCGACCCGGGCGCGTTGCGGCTTGCGTTCCGTTTTTTCATCCGCGGTTGGCTTCTTTTCCGGGGACGCTTTTTCTACGGTCGTCTTCTCAGCGGTCGTCGCAACTGTGGCCATAGGTTAGGTCTCAGGTATTAGGTGTCGGGTCTCAGGTCGCACTTCTCAAATCTCAGAGGGCTCCGTCAGGTTTTCCTGAGACCTGCTACCTGACATCTGAGACCTGTATTTCTTGGCTGGGCCGCTAGGATTCGAACCTAGACAAAGTGCTCCAAAGGCACTTGACCTACCATTAGTCGACGGCCCAGTGTTTTTGCTGATCCTAGTATGCCGAAGTCTGCACTCGCCGCAAACAACAAACTCGAACTAATTTCCAGCTACCCTTGAGCCAACGACGAGCGACGAATGACGAGCCCTTTCCAATACTGCCGGCGCGTCAACGTCCGGGTCGCCACCGCCTTTAGCCCCCGCTCCCGCAGACGGATTGCCGCCTTCGCGGCTTCGGCGGACGACCGGAACAGCCCGTACAGGGTCGACCCGGAACCAGAGAGCGAAGCATAGCGCGCACCCGCTCGCTCCAACTCACCTTTAATGTCTCGCAATTCGGGATATTTAGGAAAGACGACTCGCTCGAAGTCGTTTTCAATCCCGGTACGGACAAGGTCGAGAAGCAATTTCTCGGCCCGGCTCCCACCTTTTGCAGGAGCACCGGTGTTGGGTGACAATGGGTAAACCAAAAACTTGGGTGAACCACTCAGCCACGCCGAAAGCACGCGACCGACCTCCAACAGTCTATCGGACGGCGGCGAGCACTGAGTCAATCGCCCCGCTAGCGCATCCCAATCGGCAAAAGCCTTGGGAGTAGACACCCCAATCTCCGGAGTAACAATCACCACCGGCAGCGAAGCTAGGTCTGGCAGCGGATAGACTTCTTCCCCGCGCCCAACGCCAAGCACCGTCCCACCCACCAGAAACAACGGCAGATCGGAACCAACCTCAGCCGCGATTCTCAGCCGGGTCGCCGGAGATAGTTTCTTCTTGAGCGCCGTCTCCAGCCCGACCATCGCCGCCACGGCATTCGAAGACGCTGCCCCCATTCCACCCTGCACCGGAAGACGCTTCTCAATCTCGATCCGAACCCGCCCCGTCGCGCTCAATTCGGACATCACGCGCGCAGCAATGCGATAGCAGGTATTCGAAGAATCGAGCGGAACCCGAGTGTCTTGGCACAGAATTTCAATCCCGCGGCCGCGCCCGATCGTCACTCGGATCACGTCATGCAGCGCGATCGTCTGGTACACCGTCCGCAGATCATGAAATCCATCCGCGCGCGCACCACCGATGTAGAGCCCGAGATTGATCTTGGCAAAAGAACGAACCGCGACTGTCATGGAAGAGGAATTGTATCGAATTTCGCGGGCTACGCTCTTAATCGAAAAGCTCGCTGTGCGAACCGAGACGAACAAGCTGCAGAATGTCTGCGGCTGGTTTCCGATAAATCAACAGGAGATCGGGTTTGAGGTGGCACTCCCGATGATCGCGCCATTCGCCAGCCAGGGCATGGTCGCGATTCTTTTCGGGCAGCGGCAGGTCATCCGCCAGCAGCGAAACAGCAACCATGAGCAGGGCTTCTATGTCGCGCCGGTGCTGCCCCCGTTTCTCGCGCTTAAAGTCGCGGCGAAAGGCGTTGGTTCGCTCAATCCTCCGCATTAAGGTCAGCCATCAAGTCGGAGACCTTGTTGAACGATGGCAGTCCTCCCTTGCGCGCCTCCCGCATCGCAGCCGTCGTGACAGCATTAGGCGCCTTTACTTCGAAGGGCAGCACTTTCTCCACCGCGACCCGCGTCAGCAGAACACGAACCGCATCGGAAACCGACAACCCCATGCTCGCGAGCGCTTTGGCAGCCCGCACCTTGACTCGCTTGTCGATCCGAACGTGGACCATTTCCGTAGTCGCCATGTCAATCTCCGCTGAGATACATTGTATCTCACATAATTGGGCAACGCAGCAAGCGATTGGGAGACGTCATATACTCGTGCTCAAGCTGACAGGGACTTTCTTTTCCTGGTGGCTGAGGGCTGATGACTGCTGTTTTCATCACATTTTCCCCGTACCGCCATCATAGACTTCGAACTGTAACCCTGCGAGAATTTCCTTAGTTCATCATCAAAAAGTGTGCCTGTCTCCAGAGACTGGGTCATTTTGAACGGTGCCTGGGCCGATCGGAAGCTTAACCCACGCACACCCTTCGAGAATGACAATTTCAGATAGTGCAGTGCAGCGGACAACTTGCGGCGCGCAGGTTCCCTATGCGGCCGGACAGTCTACTTGGGTGGGCCAGAGGAATGAAGACCCAAGAACTCGGCTTCGACTTGGCCCAGGTTAGCGCCCAAAAAACGGCGCGAACCTGGGGCACCGGCAAGTCTTATTTCTTTCCCAGCGTGGCGTCCAAAGTCAGCTCCGATCCAACTGTAATCGTCATCACTTTGGTCCACGGAGTGTAACCCGGCTTCTCGACCCGAAACGTATGTTTCCCGGGGACGAGCGCGATCTTCGCCGGTGTGTATCCCATCGAATCGCCGTCTACGAAGACCTCAGAAAGATAGGGAGTCGAACGCACCGTAACCGAGCCGGTCGTAGGAGCGGCGGCTGGGGCCGGCGCTGGAGCGGGTTCCGGCGTCTCCGCTCTGTCGCTCGGTTTCGAAAAGCCGATCATGGATTCAGGCTCGGCAGATTTCTGCGCGGCATCGAGAGCCGCAAGCTGCTTCTTTTCGTCCGCGGTAATCGCCTGCATCGGGCCCGCCGTCTTGCGCTGGGTGACATGCAAGCGCAGACTTCCCGTCGGCGATCGTAAGTAGAGAGAATCGCCGCTGATCTCGACCTGCACCGGATGCTCAGACGTCCACTCCGCCGGAGGCTCCGAAGTAGTCGGAGTCAATTCATAAGTGCCGACCACAATTCTGTCCTGCACATGCACCGCAATCGTGTACTGCGTGTGTTCTTCCTCGAGCGGCGTGTTCACCACCCAGGCTTTCGTCGTCGAATTCACCGACTTCTTCACCGACACGATCCTGCCATATTGCCAAAGTGGGTCGGCGGCCCACAGGCTGCCGCTCGCAAGCGACAAGCCCAAGCCGAAGATGAGCAGGAAAACGCTGGGTTTGAGGCGCTTCATTCTGCTTTGAGTTTACTAGGCCCAGTGCCAAGCTCATAGTCTCCTGAGCAACCGCCCAGCAACATCAGTAACTGGCTCGAAGTAGCAGGCTTGGGTTGAACCGGCCGCGAACGGCTGCTGCCGCCAGCCGTCTCTTGCTACACTTCCAGTTCATGGCCCTCGTCACCTATCTCGAAGCCATCCGCCAGGGAATCTGGGAAGAAATGGAGCGCGATCCCACCGTCTTCTGTCTCGGCGAGGATATCGGAATCTACGGCGGCGCATTCAAAGTCACCGACGGCTTTATCGACCGCTTCGGCCCCGAGCGAGTGATCGACACGCCCATCGCCGAGTCAGCCATCGTAGGCGCGGCGTTCGGCGCGGCCCTCACCGGAATGCGTCCTGTGGCGGAGTTCCAGTTCATGGACTTCATCGGATGCGCCTTCAACCAGATCGTCAACATGGCGGCCAAGTCGCACTACCGGTGGGGAGCGCCAGCTCCAATCGTCATACGCGGCCCGAGCGGAGGCAATGTGCACGGCGGTCCGTTCCATTCGCAGAATCCGGAGATGTGGTTCGTCCACGCGCCCGGTTTGAAAGTGGTTTGCCCGGCAACCGCTTACGACGCCAAGGGACTGATCAAAGCAGCGATTCGCGATCACAATCCCGTGATTTTCTTCGAACACAAATATCTCTATCGCCGAATCAAAGAAGAAATTCCCGGACCTGATTCTCCCGACGCCGACTACATCGTCCCTATCGGAAAAGCGCGCGTCGCCCGCGAAGGCCATCATCTCAGCGTCATTACGTACGCGGCGATGCTCTATATCGCGCTCGAGGCCGCTGAGATCTTGAGTAAAGAGGGAATCGAACTCGAAGTGATCGACCTGCGTACAGTTTCACCGCTCGATCGCGGGGCAATTGCCGCGACCGTAAAGAAGACCAACAAAGTAATCATCCTTCACGAACATGCCCGCACCGGAGGACTCGCCGGAGAGATTTCCGCGATCATCAACGAAGAGGCCTTCGACGATCTCGATGGACCTATTGTGCGCCTGACATCGCTCGACACGCCGGTTCCGTTTTCGCCCCCGCAAGAGGAATTTTTTCTCCCCAAAATCTCCGATCTGGTGCGCGAAGCCCGTCGTCTGCACGCATACTGAGCCGTTTCCTTGTCCTTGCGGATAGAATCGAGGAACAACTTGGCATGTGGGAGTTCGTCACAAGTTGCTCCGAGGGCCTGAAATGCGCAACTTTGTTCTAGGGATTGTCGTCACCATTCTGGTTCTGCTGATCGGAGGCGCTGGCCTCGCTCTGCTCGGCTTCTTGCCGACGCGCGCCAACAGCACTCCTCCGCAAATGGAAGTCCACTTCGCCATGAGCGCGCTCGATAATTCGGTGGAGCGCCACGCTCCCCGCGTAAATAATCCAGTGCCGCCAACGGACGCCAACCTTATCGATGGCCTGAAGATTTACACCATGAACTGCGCCACCTGCCATGGCGGAATCGACCGGCAACCTTCGACGCTCCAGAAATCGTTCTATCCGCCGGTCCCCGCGCTGATTCTTCACCCGCCTGATGATGATGAATGGCACGTTTTCTATGTCGTTCGCAACGGCGTTCGCTATACCGGGATGCCCGCCTGGGACAAAACACTCTCCGATGCGGACATTTGGAAGGTCACTGCGTTTCTGGTGCGAGTGGAGAAACTGCCGCCAGCTGTACAGGATTATTGGAAGAAATCCAGCGGCGTAGCGCCTCCGGTCGGTGGCGAAGAGAATCACGCCGATCACGATCACAAATAGGAATGCGACAGGTGGATCACGTGTCCAACTGGAGTTCGGTCGACCCTATCCAGGCGGATAGCTGAAATTGATCGTGATGACCGTCTGCATGGACGCCGCGTGGCCATTGAGCGTGCTGGGTTGAAACCGCCATTGCTTCACCGCAGCAATCGCCGCACGGCCTAGAACGAAATATCCACGAACAATCTTGAGGTCTTCGACGCTGCCGTCGCGTCCCACCAGCGCCTGCAGCACAACTGGTCCCTGGAGTTTTTGCGCCAAACCTTCCGGCGGATACACCGGATCGACCGTGTGAGTGAGCATCGCACGGGCCGCCGCTTCGCTCACCGCTACTGGCTCGTTGCTTTGCGTCGTGCCTTGAGGTTGCGAGGTAGAAACCGGCATCATTTGTGCGGGATTCACCGTCACGACAACCGGCCGTTCAATCGGCGGCGAATTCCTCATACTCTCGGGGATTGCCGCCCGCTGCACTCGAACTGGCGCCGTTTCTTGTTGCTCAAATACCGGAGCGGGCAACGGAAAATCGTATGCCTTTGGCAGGCGCGTTTCCGTCAGCGTCGACTCCGTCGCCGTCACACCTAGCGTCGGATCCTGCGTGCCTGCACTTCCCGCACTTCGGCTGAAATACGCATCTTGCTGGGCGTCGCTCCCCGCCGAACCCACTGGTTGCGCTCCAGTCTGGTTGATGTAAAAGAGAGCCGCGAATGAATCCTGCAACACATGGACTCTGCCCTCCCGTGTGTGCGCGAGATACTCGACCGCGTCACGCGATCTCCACAGACAAAAAGCCGCTGTCACGATCAGCACCGCGGCAAGAGCCTGCCGGAACCCGCCGGGGTGACTATGCCGTACAGGCTCCTCGTATTCAGTATGTGGACCTTCAGATCCCTCGTCTTCGGCCGCTGCATCTTGGGCGTGCTGCACGTGCCCTGTGGGGCCCTCACTCGAGGCCATGCCGTCGCCGTTTGACGCTGTTTGCTGGGGCGAATCCGCAGGATCGTCGGCCCTCGCCGCTGGCATGTTCTCAGACGCCTTCCCCAGCACTTCCTCGGCTTCCGTAACCGAAATGGGGCGATAAATCAGGAAGCCGAGCTGGTTGTCTTTCATCTCCGCAGCGGACGGTTCGCGATCGACGATGGCAATCGCTACCGTTTGCCGGTTCGGCGTCGACTCGCGGGCACGCTTGAGAAGGAAACTTGCCTCCGGCTGGTCGGCCCAATCCACAATGACGCAGGAGTAGGCTCGCGTCTTACCTTTTTCGATGGCTCCGAATATGTCCGAGCAAACATCACAGCGAATGCCTGTAGTTTCGCAGGCCGTCGTCATGGTCGTGCTCGTCTCGGGACTCTTTGAAAACAGAAGGGCGCGGAAGGCCATCGCGGTAAGATTATCGGGATTATCGTTACCGCGACAGGTAACCAGCGTGCACTCATCCCCGGGGAATTCGGGCACCCCTCTTAAGTGGAGGGATCCCTCAGGAGTTGGTTACTTAAGTAACTACTAGTCTGGATTCGAATGTCAGTCAGATCTCAGCCCATTGTCGGGAGAGACCATGGCGCAGTTGCTCCCTTAGTTCTTGGCTTCGCTTCTGGAATTCCTTCTGCCGCTCTTGCGTCTGCTTTTGCATTTCTTCCTGCCGCTCTTTCATTTCCTGCTCTCGATCCTGACGCTCTTCCTGCATTTCGCGCGTCCGGTCCTGAATCTCCGTTTGTCTTTCTTCCTCGCGTTCTTTCCATTCCTGCTGTCTTTCCTTGAGGTTGTCCTGCATGTCCTGCCAATGGTGTGCCCAATCCTCCGCCTTCTCCATGATCGCCGGACCAAGGTCAGCCAGTTCATCGACGTGACTCATCGCCTCCTCGGTCTGGGCGTTGAAGTTCTGGATATCGAAGGTGTTCTCCTGCAAAGTGCCGGAATCTTTTTTCTCCGGAAGCATCAGCTTCAAATTCTGTTCCTTCTTTTCGCGCAACACGGTCACGCCAATCGATCCGTTCGAAGCGGAACGCAGGGCATGGGTGAAGTCCGAAGTATCGTGCACCGCCTCGTTATTGACCTTGACGACTACATCGCCTGCGCGAAATCCAGCCTTCTCGCCGCGACTTCCTTTTTCAACCGAGCGCACCAGCACGCCTTTCCCATCTTTCGCCCCAAAAAACTCTCCCAATTGCTGAGAGAGGTTTTCTACCATCAGGCCGCTCCGCGCCGACTGGTGAACAATCATCACCGATACAGGAAGATCGAAGTCCGGCAGAGCTGGCACCTCTGGGATATGGGGAATGTCCACGTGAACCTGCGGCTCCCACGTCATCGTTTTGTGCCGGTCGGCGAGCTGAACCTTGATCGTCATGGGTTGACCGTCACGGCTGATACCGAGACTCACGACGCGGCCCGGTGGCGTTTCTTTGATCATGCGGCGCAATTGCGCCGTGCTTTCCACGGCCGCGCCGTTCACGCTCAGGATCACATCATGCTCATGCAGGCCCGCTTTCCCGGCGGGAGCGTCCTGATCAACCATCGTGATCTCGGCTCCATGTTCTTCCTTGAGCTTCAGCTCCCCCAGGCGTTCCGCGGAAACATCGGCAATGTCGACTCCGAGGTACGACGAGCCGCCAGTCCCCTCATCTGAACTAGAGGTCCAACTCCAGCTGTCGTCAGCGCGGCTATAGTCTTCGTCTGGCTGCGCCACCGCGACGAGGGAAACGACCAGAGCAAAAAGAAATACACAAAGCAGGAAGCGATGCAGCATAGCTCCTCCCGAATAAAAACTGGTTGGTGATCGTCGTCGTTAGTCGCTCGACCTTGTAGGGCCAAGCTGATTCGGAACGACGGAACCAAAACGGCTATCGAACAGCAACTGTTCTACTGGCTGACTCGACGAAAATTCACGTTGCCGGAAATCGTGCGCACTTTCAATACGGGCCCGCCGCCATTCAATTGCCCCTCGGCGGTCACTGTCTTTGGCGCCCATTGTCCTCCGGCTGTCGAAACTCGAATGTCGGAAAAGTCACTATGGATCGTGTGGCCGCTTGCAGCTTCAATTTCCGCTCGAACGGAGATCGCCAGATCGTTCGCCAGATAAACCGTGATGTCGCCCGCCGAAGTTTCAAGCGTGGAATCGCTGCGATGGTCGGCACCCTTGAGGAGTTTCACAACGATTCCACCGGCCGCCGTCTCCGCTCGCACCGAGGTCGCACCATCCAATTGGATCGTTCCGCCACCTGTCTGCGCTTGCACCCGTCCCTTGGAGGAAGCCAGCCGAATACTGCCGGCCCCAGTCTCGATTTCTGCCGGCCCTCCAATGTCGCCGAGGTCAACGCTGCCGCCCCCCGTCGTGGCCTTCACCGTCCCGCCGCATTTCTCGACACGGATGCTTCCGGCTCCCGTCTCCAGCACCGCACCCTGCAAGCCCGAAAGAACAACCAGGCTTCCTCCGCCGCTCTCGGCCTTGATCTCGCCCTTTGCAGACTTAATCTTGATACTTCCACCGCCGGTGCGAAGGCTTACATTGCCTCCCACGTTCCCAACTTCAATCGCGCCTCCGCCCGTCTCTGCGGAGATCTCGCCGCCGATATCGTCTAACTGCAAACTGCCGCCCCCGCTTTCGAACTCGACTCGTCCAGCGATCCCAGACGCGTTGATGGTGCCGCCTCCGGTTTCGATTTTGGCTGCATCCATATTGCGAGGCACATTCACCACAAGATCGTCTGAGCAGCGACGATCCCGTCCGCCCGACTCCGCCACGATCCAAGCCGTGTCTCCCTTGATCATGGCGCTGACCCGATACGATTCAAATTCGCGCCGCGCCTGCTCTTCCGAAGACGTATACGCCCGGCGATGAATGACGTAGGTGATTCCACTCTGCGAACCTCCCACGACTTTGACCGAGCCCGCAGCCAGCTTGACCCGAAGATTTCTAGCCGCGCCCAGATTCCCGGTCATTTCCTGGACCCAGTTGCTGCCTTCCCGATACACCCGAGTTTCCTGGCCAATCGCCAGAGATGCCAGCGCGATCACGACTGCAACGGTGCCGGCGAGTTTGATTGCGTGCTTCAATGAATGTTCTCCTTAAAGTAATACGTCGTTCGTCGTTCGTCGCTAGTCGTTCGTCGTTCGCAATTCATCGCGGGTCCACGTGTTCGCCAGCGACCAACGACCAAAGACCAGCGACTCTTCCTCAATCCATCTCTGGCATCTGCGCCAGCATTGCTTTGGCCTGCGAACGGATCGAAGGATTCTGATCCGTCTGCGACAACCGCGTCAGCACCGAGCGCACGTTGCTGTCCGCCTTCATCGGTTCCACCAGGTGCAAGGCCTGCATGCGGACTCCGGAATTTTCGTCGCTGATCAGCGCGCGCAATACTCCGTCCCGCACCGTCGGATCCTGCCGCACAAATCCGCTCAGCCCATCGAGAGCTTTCAGCCGGACTCCCGCATTCGTATCGTTTTGCAACGCATAGAGCAGTGCCTCGCGCACCCGGGAATCATCGGGAGCCTGGGTCAGCACATCCACCGAATCCATCCGAACTCCGGAGTTGTAGTTGGTATGCGCCGCAAACAAGAGCAACTGCTGGATGCGCTGATCATTTAAAGACCCCTGCGCCTCTTGAGTCGAAACCGTGTCGTACTTGATGTCCACCTGATTTGATCCGGGCTCTTGCGTCACCGAGCGGATGCCGGTAATGGTGGAAGATTCCAGAGGCTGATTCGCTGGGCTCTTGCTTCCCGTAATCGAACTCGTGATGGTGCCGCCACTACTTTCCCGTCCCGCAGCCAGATAGTTGTAAGTTGCGCCAATCCCTCCGCCAAAGCCGACGATAAAGATCACGGCCGCCAGCGCGGGAGCCATGCGAATTTGCCGCAGCCACGCTGCCGGCTCGAGGATCATGCGATGCCACAGGCCACCCTGCCGCGTCGTTTCGAGCGCTTCCTGCAAACGCATGCGCGACAACGCCAGCAGGTTCGGGCTTGGCTCCTGCACATTCTCCGAAAGAGTCGCGTGGAACTTGCGCGTGGCCTTCAACTCGGTTGCACACTCGGGACATCTCCCGAGATGCTGCTCGACCTCGTAACGGGCGTCGTCTTCCAGTTCGTTGTAAACGTAGAACAGAATATTTTGTCGTACCCAATCACATTTCATGTTCGTGTCCCTTCGCGGGATCCAATTTCAAAATCGAATTCAAGATCTGATTCAAAATCAAAGTACCGCTCATCGC
This sequence comes from uncultured Acidobacteriaceae bacterium, assembly GCA_963846085.1. Lineage (GTDB taxonomy): Bacteria > Acidobacteriota > Terriglobia > Terriglobales > Acidobacteriaceae > Acidiflorens. The sequence goes on from CAWJUN010000004.1 coordinate 1,025,713, forward strand.
ATCTCCGACAGCGCTGCCCGCAGTTTTTGCGTGGCTCGAAACAATGTGTTCTTCGCCGTCTCTTCCGTCGTATTCAACATCTCGCCGACCGTCCGCAGCTTGAGCCCGTGATAATGCTTCAGCTCAAACACCATGCGTTCCCGCGGCGTAAGTTGCGTTAACGCAGAGCCGATCTTCCGCCCCAGCTCGCGGCGCATCAGATCCCGCTCAGGATTCGCCCCAGAACGCGCATCCGCGAACTGCTCAATCCGGCTGTACTCTTCGCCCGATGAATCCACCGCGACCGGAGCGTCTTCTTTCCGCACATTCCGTTTTCGCAGGTGATCAAGACAGAGATTAGTTACGATCCGGTAGATCCAGGTGTAGAACGAACACTCAAACCGGAAGCTGCCGAGATTCTTGTAGGCTTTGAGGAAGGCTTCCTGATAGACGTCCTGCGCGTCAGACTCCGAGCCCGTCAGGTGCAGCGCGAGCCGCAGCACCGACTGATCGTAATGACGCACCAATACCTCGAAGGCGGCACGGTTGCCTTGCTGCGCCTCCCGGATCAGGCCGGTATCGTCAATGCGGTTGCCCTGTGCTGCCAAAGAGCCCCTCATACTCCTGTACGACGTGGGGTTCCGGATGCCGCTATCCTGTTGTGCCCGTCTTTGTGCGTAACCAGGACGGTAATTGTCGCCAACCGGAAATGCTACTGCGAGTGAATCGGCCGGCATGTTCTGTCTCTGTCCCCTACAAGCGTTTCAGCCCTCTTCTTGCCTTGCGAGGAAATAGACGAGCCAGTCCCCTAAACGTTAGCAAATTATAAGGAGTTGGCCCTTCGTTTGCTTGACAGTGGGAAACAGCGGCTGTGTGCTGCGGTGTGGGGACGGGCGTCTCGCCCGTCCAAGCCGAGCGAAGCTCGGCTGCGGTACCTCACCAACTTTCAGAAAAGAGTTAGACACAGCCTCAAAACTTCAGCCGCATTTCGTTCGTAGCCTCAAATCCCAGCTTCTCGTACAAGCCGCGCCCTTCGGCGCTGGCGTGCAAATTGACACCTCGCAGACCCTGCGCTTTAATCCATTCCAGAATCGTCAGCATGATCTGGCGAGCTATGCCGCGCTTCCGAAATTCGATTTCCGTATAGACGTTCAAGATCACCGCCCGTTGCGTGCAGGGATCGTGCGGATTCGCCGGCCACGGACACAACAGCACTCCACCGCCTCCGGCAATACTGCCCCGAGTCGTTGACGGCCAGCCAATGATGATACGAACCATCGGCCATCGCCCGCGCCAGCCATGGTCCGGCAACCTCGACCATGCGATCGAGTTCCTCGACCGTTCCCTCTGCCATATCGCGAAACATCGACCGCCGGTGATGCAAAATAATCGCGGACTCGCTGGCCAAGGCCTCTCGAATCGTGATCTCAGCTTGCTTCCCATCCATGACTTGCACCCACTTTACAAGTTGTCATCCCGAGCGCAGCGAGGGATCTGCAGTTCGCCCTAGCACCGAGCACGCCGTGTCCCCCGCGCTCTCAAAATGTACAATAATCAAAGACCGAGGCCATCCGATTTCATGTACGAAGTAACCGTAGAAGACACATTCGCCGCCGGACACTACCTCCGCAACTACAAAGGGAAGTGCGAGAATCCGCACGGCCACAACTACAAGATCCGTGTGACCCTCGCCGGAGCGGAGCTTGACAAGGCCGGATTGCTGCTCGATTTCAAAGATCTGAAAGACGTGATGAAGCACGCCATCGAACGCCTCGATCATCAAATGATCAACGAAATCGAGCCCTTTACCGTCATCAATCCGTCTGCGGAAAACCTGGCGAAGTATTTCTACGACGAAACCAACCAGCACCTGGCCGCCGTGACCAATGGCAGGGTGAAAGTAAAAGACGCCACCGTCTTCGAAACCGATATCACGACGGCCCGCTACAGCGAGGATTAACCTTGAATCAATGATTCAATGCCTCAATCACTCAATGATTCAATAGGTTTTTTCTGTGCAGATTTCTGAAATCTACAAGTCGCTGCAAGGCGAGTCGACACACGCCGGCCTCGCCTGTGTCTTCGTGCGCTTGACCGGATGCAATCTGCGCTGCTCCTGGTGCGACAGCGAATTCAGTTTTCAGGGCGGAAGCAAGATGTCGCTTCCGGACGTTCTAACTGAAGTGGCGCGCCTAAGCCCGATGGGCGGCCTCGTCGAAATCACGGGCGGCGAGCCTATGTTGCAGGAGCGTGAAGTCATACCGCTGATGGAACAGCTTCTCGAAGCCGACTATCAGGTTCTGCTCGAGACGAGCGGTGAACGCGTCCTCTCGCGAGTACCAAAGCAGGTCATCAAGATCGTTGACGTGAAGTGTCCGCACTCGGGTGAGCCTGACACATTCGCGCTCGAAAATCTCAAGGCCCTTCATCCTCACGATGAGCTGAAGTTTGTCTTAAGTGATCGGACCGACTATGAGTTCGCGCGCAACTTCGTCATCAATAACAACCTCGCCGAACGTGTGCACGCGATTTTGTTTTCTCCAGCGTTCGCGAAGACCGCAACCGGTTCGCGGGACACCACCCATTGCCTGCTCGATCCCCAAACCCTCGCCGAGTGGATTCTGGAAGACAATGTTCCCGCGCGCCTGAGCCTGCAAATCCACAAACTCATCTGGGATCCCGCCGCCAAGGGCGTTTAGAGTGGTTTGTGTGGTGGCGGGGTGCCGCCCCGCACCCGCTCAGAGATCGCTCCGAACCCTGAGCGAAGCCAATCTGGTAGAAATCCGCAAAGGATTTTGTCATCCCGAGCGCAGCGAGGAATGACAATTTATCACGGCATCGATGTATTACTCGCGTGCAGTTTCCCTACGCCGTCTTCGCAGGAATCCGATTCTCCGCCCGCAAATGCGCCACCACCAAGCGGATATCTTCAAAACTCACGTACGGTGGAACCGCGTCCTTAATATCTCGGAGCCGCTCGACGCCATGCTGCAAACAAGCAGCCTCTATCAGAGGCTGCGCGTCGGGAGAAATCCACTTCGGATCCAGCTTCACCTGCGCCGTTTCAACCAGGCTCGCCACCGTGCAGACCACAGTCGAAACTTGCCGTGCCCGAATGCGCGCGATCTCTTCGAAGTTGCGACCTTCGTTCAGCAACCGTAGCGTCTGCTCCCCAGGAGCGGGCTCTTTTGCTGCAACCGGAGCGGCCCGCGCTCCGGAGTCAAAGTTCCGTAGCGCCTGCAAAATCTCGGCTCCGTAAATTTCTGCCTTCTTCTCGCCGATCCCCGCAACCTGCCTCAGTTGTCCCAGGTTCATCGGCTTTCTGCGACACAACTCTTCCAGCGTGCTGTCATGCAAAATTATGTAGGCGGGAACTTTGTTTTCCCGCGCCATGTTGCGCCGCCATTCCCGCAGATACTCGGCCAGCAGCGGATCGGCTTCCTCCGTGACCTCGCGACCACGCCGCCGAGACGACGCGCCCAACGTTGGCGAATCGAAAATATCCGAGTCCAATTGCGGCGCATACCGTTTCCGCGCGGCGACTTCAGGCCGCCGCCCACGGACAACTTCCTTATTAAGCCACTCTGGTTTGCTCGCACAGTTGTCACAACTTCCGCAGCTCTCCCATTTGGGAGTCTCTCCAAAATGCAGACAAATTTGCCGATGCCGGCAATTGTGCGAATCAACAAAGCGGCTGATCACCCGCTTGCGCTGCACCGAGCGCTCGCGCTCCGCGTCATCTGTAATCTGCCCAATGAAATAATCGAGCAAAATGTGATCGCGCTTCTGCCAAAGCAAGACGCAATCCGCCGGAAGCCCATCCCTCCCCGCGCGCCCTGCCTCCTGGTAATACTGTTCAATCGATTTCGGCAGCGACAGGTGAATCACCGCCCGCACTGCGGGTTTGTTGATGCCCAGCCCGAACGCGATCGTCCCGACGAGCACGCGCACCTCGTCCGACATCCAGCGCTCCTGATTCTGCTGGCGCATCGGAGATTCCATTTTCGCGTGATAGGGAACCGCCGCGATTTCATTCTCCTCCAGGTATTCCACCGTTTCTTCAACGCGTTTGATCGTCGGCGAATACACGATCACGCTTGCGCCGGAGTACTGTCGCAAAGCGCGCACCAACAGCTCCAATTGAGTTCGCGCCTCGCATTCATGCACCACGTAATTCAAGTTCTTGCGATGGAAGCTCGCAATGTAGAGGTCGGGCTCGCGCATCTGCAATTGCTTCAAGATGTCGTGCCGCACCTGCCGCGTGGCGCTGGCCGTAAACGCCGCGATCGGAAGCCCCGGAAAACTTGTGCGCAACCGGCTGAGTTGCCGGTACTCCGGACGAAACTCGTGCCCCCATTCTGAAATGCAATGCGCCTCATCAACCGCAAAGAAGCCCACGGGAACTCGGCTGAGCCACTCAAAGGTATTTCCCACCGCCAGGCGTTCGGGAGAAAGATAAAGAAGACGATACTCGCCCCGGCCAGCCTTCTCCATCACTGCTCTTCGCTCCGCCGGAGTCTGCGAACTGTTGATCACCGCCGCGGGAATTCCCATCTGTGCCAGTTGCGCCGCCTGGTCCTGCATCAGCGCAATCAGCGGAGAAACCACCACCGCCGTCTTCCCCGAAATCACCGCCGGAAGCTGGTAACAGAGCGACTTCCCGCCTCCGGTGGGCATCACGACGCAAGTGTCGTGAGCGGCCAGCACGCTGCGGATTACGTTCTCTTGTTTGGGACGAAACTCGTGATATCCCCAGTAGCGCCGCAAGATCTCCGACAAGTTTGGCATCGATTGGGGCATGCAGGTCGCAGCGTCCGGCGTTCGGTTTTTGTTCGCGGAGTCCTTCTCGGCAGTATAGCCTTAGAGTCGCGAGGGAAGTGTGAGCGCATCACTTCAGAATTGTGATGAATCAACGCCAACTCGTGTAGCGGCGGACGCGATGGTTGAGAACGCAAACAAAAGACTGCTCGTGGGTGCCATCTCCGACACTCACGGCTTGATGCGTCCCGAAGCCATCGAAGCTCTGCGTGGATCGCATCGCATCCTCCACGCTGGCGACGTCGGAGATCCTAAAATTCTCGACGCGTTAGCGAGGCTCGCGCCTGTCACCGCCATCCGCGGCAACGTCGACACCGAGCCTTGGGCGCGCACGCTGCCCGAGACCGAGGTGGTCGAGGCCGGAAATATTTCCATCTACATGCTGCACAATCTCAGCCAGCTCGACCTGAAGCCGGAAGCCGCCGGCTTTCGCGTCGTCCTCTACGGACACAGCCATAAACCAAGCATCGAAGAGAAGAACGGCGTCTTGTACTTCAATCCCGGCAGCGCCGGACCGCGGCGCTTTCACCTGCCGGTAAGCGTCGGGAGGTTAATCATTCAAAGAAAAGAAGTGCGGGCAGAGCTCATTGAAATCCTGCAGTAAGACATCGGAAAAATGAAAAAGGCCGACTCGAAAGCCGGCCCTTTCTTCATCGCTAAATTTCTCGCGGGCAAAAGCGCCCGCTTCTGATACAACTATGCTTTCTTCGGCGCGATCGCGTCCTTCGCAGCCTTCGCTACGCGGAACTTTACGACCGTCTTTGCCTTGATCTGAATCGGTTCGCCGGTCTGCGGATTGCGTCCCATACGGGCCTTGCGGTGCGCCTTCACCAGGCGGCCGAGACCGGGCACTACGAATACACCGTTCTTCTTCGTTTCTTTGATCGCTGTGTCGGCCAGGTTCTCCAGAAAAGCTGCGGCCGTCTTGTTGTTGAGTTCGAGCTTCTCGGCCAGATGCCGAGTCAGTTGCGTTTTAGTCATACCAGAAGCCATGAATTCCTCCTTCAGGAACCTACTAATTTGCTTGTATCGAGCGAATACTAACGCACTGCGCTGTGGAAAAGAAGCATTTTATGCAGATTTTATGCGGTTCCCAGTAAGGTACCCCCAGCGAAATCGGCATAAAATGGGCCTTTTGCCGTCAAACGTCCCGAAAATAGCCCAAATGGAGCAAAATCTCGCGTTGATTTCATTTTTCATCCGGCAAGGGGCTTGTGCCCCCGGATGAAGACCGACGGTCCAAAGCCCTACACCGACGGCTGCCCTGCAGTCACTTACTAGAAAAAAACAAGGTTCGCGCTAGCTAGTCACCGCGTTCCTTGGTTACACTAAACACCATTTCCGAAGCGATCCAAAAAGATTTCGAGGAGGATTTTATCCATGGCAGACGCCGCACTCACTGGCTCCGAGTTCAAAAAACAACTGCGCGCCGGAGCGCCCAAGATGGGCTTATTTCTCAATTCGCATAGCCCCACTGTTGCCGAGCAACTCGCGCACAGCGGATACGACTGGCTGCTCGTCGATAGCCAGCACGGCCCCATGAATTACGAAAAACTTTCCGCCATGCTCAGCGGCATTTCGAATGGCGGCGCAAAATCTTTGGTTCGCGTCGGCGGATACAACGACCGTCCCGGCATTCAGCAAGCCCTCGACTTGGGCGCGGATGGAGTTCTCGTCCCTTACATCAACACCGCCGAAGAAGCGCGCGAGGCCGTCAGTTGCATGAAGTATCCGACCGTCGGAACCCGTTCCGTGTACTTCCCGCAGCGCAGCATGAATAAAGGCGGATTGCTCGGTTATGCCGGCAACTGGAACAACGAGGGTATCGTCGCCCTGCAAGTTGAGACTGCATCCTGCATCGAAAACATCGAAGAGATTGCTGCCGTTCCCGGCGTCGACATTCTTTTTCTCGGACAAAACGATCTCTGCATGTCGATGGGCCTCTACAACAAGTACGAGTTCCCGCACATGTACACTTCGCCCGAACTCAACGCGGCAACCCAGAAACTGATCGACCACGCGCGCAAGAACAACGTCATTCTTGGCATTTTCCTCTTCGGCACAGCACGGGTCGGCGAGTTCCTCGACAAAGGCTTCACCTTCGTCAGCGTGGGCAACGACCTGCACCACATCCTGACGCAGACCGGAGCCTATGTGAACGACATCGAAAACGTATCCAAGGAAAAAGGCAAGAGTTGGAAGAGAAGGCCAACTGCTCTGTTCTAAAGTGTCTACGTAGGGACGGACGCATTCGTCCGTCCCTGCCGGGTAGAGCTCGGCGACCCTCTGTCATGCAGGCCCTTCAGAATCAGCGTGGCTGCAACCTGCAGGAACGCGAAAACCAATATCGATTCCGCGCAAACCATCGATATCCTGTGCGGATCAGCCAATTAAATCCCGGCAAACTGAAGACCGCATAAAAAGGCCACGCCCACCAGATTTGTCTCGCCACATACAAGTAAACGTCGGCGCCCGAAACCAACTGTCCATCGACCGTCAACAGACGGATATCGGTGACGAGTTCCTCGTAAGGCATTTTGAGTTGTGACGCAACCCAAGCCTCATCCAGCGCGCCAATCTTGAATCCGTGTCGCTTGAGCGTCTCCGCCCAATAATTCACCCATCGCGAGCAAACCCCGCACTGCCCGTCATAGAGAATCACGCCGCGATCCGCCGTCCCACCAGGCCCGACACTATCTCCAACGTTCGCCGGAGTACTCACAATTTGCGTCCTCGCATCACGCTCACCGCCGATCCTTCCGCAAGAAACGCGGAGTCAGGCCTGCCGCGCAGCGCTGCCGCCAGTTCTTTCCCGTAGAGTTTCTCCGCATCTCCCTCGAATGCCGATTGCCGCACCTGCCACACTTTCCACGACGGATGCTCCACGCGGTATTCGACACAACCGCCGTCTGGCTGAGCGGCATATCCCCAGTAGTGCTCGGTAATAAATTGCTCTCGCGAACCTTCGGCAGGCAACGCGGCGTTTCCCTCGGTCTCGAGGCTGATTTCTGCCCAGTTCCGGTCACATCGCCAGCGATACTCGACCTTCCAATTGTTTTCGGCGATCGGTCGAATATCGTGCTCCATCGGCATGCACACATAATTCTCGTGATAGAAAGTGCGCGCTACAAATGCGATCGCGTTCCGCGGGACGATCTCTCGAACAAACACCACGCCGCGACGTACTTCGTCTCCCTCTTGCCGGCGCACATAGAAACGCAAATTTACCTCGTCGAAATTGGCGTGCAGCGGAATTGACGCCCAGCCAAACACTTTCGTTTTCAGAAATCGGAATCCAACCAGGCTCACAAACACTTTCCCCTGCCAGCAATCGATCTGGGTACCCGCGGGAACGAAGGGAAGAAGCAGACGAGCGTCTACTTCATAATTCAGCATGGCCAAGTGCCGCCACTCTGCGGACAGAAAGACGCGCTCGTCGCCCACACCTTTAAGATGGTCGCGGCGATCGGTCTGATTCATTTCGGTAGGGATTGGCCATCTACTTTGCGAAGCGATCAATCAGGAACTGAAGAGCCGAGAGGTGCGGGCCGACGGCCCAATTCTACGGATCGTATACGGCCGAGTGCATGCCCGCGCGCCGGGCTGCTTCCTGCATTTGATCAAGCCTTCGCTGCTGCTGATCGAGTTGTAGCTGGATTTCCTCGATGCGTTGCAGTTGGCGAGCCTCGGGTCGATTGTAGGGTTCCTGGTATTGTACGTTACCGTACGCAGCGCGAATCGACGCGCGAATTTGATCGATGCGCGATTGCAAGGCCGCCATCTTTTCTTTCTGCGCCAGAATTTGCGTCTTCCACTGCTGCGCGGTTCGTTGCTCCGCCATTCGTTGCTGCATGGAACGATGCGCCGCACGATTATCGGCCGCTCGCCGGGCAGCAAGACTCTTTTCCTCTGCAACCGAGTTTGAATCTTCTTCAGTCGCCTTGGACGCCGCTAGCGGTGTCTGCGACCCGTCTTCGCTCGCGGCCGGATCTTTCGGAAGGTCTTTATTCGTGATCACCTTCGACGACGCCGCCGCGGCATCCGCCGCCTTTTTCTCCCGATTCTCGCGCGCCACATCGCCGAGCGACTGACCGTAGCTCACGGCACTCATCAATAACGCGACAGCCAGAATTCGTAAGGACATTCGCTGCATAAGCCTCTCAAACTGCACGGCTCGAAATCCATTTCTGAACTAGCGCCTCGATGCCGACTATCAATGCTAACCCTGTTCCAAACGATCCCGCGTAGCCTTTGGTACCACTAACGGAAAACGAAAGTGTCAGCCCATCATGGCCAACCGGCCATCTGCAAAACCTCCGCCGGCGTCAGGCCGCGCTCCCGCAATTGACGGACGCTGAGAGCATCGTGCCGTTTCGCCAGGCGCACGCCCGCCGCATCTCGCACCAGTTCACAGTGAAAATACTGCGGAGGATCCCATCCCAGAGCACGCATCAACAGCAGTTGCCTCGCCGTTGATTTCAGCAGATCCTCACCCCGCACCACTTCACTGATCCGCATCGCAGCATCGTCAACCACAACCGCCAGCTGATACGCCGGAATATCATCCTTCCGCCAGACGAGAAAATCCCCGAAGTCTTTTCCCGCAACGTACTGCTGGCTGCCTAGGTTTAGATCCAAGAACTCAACGACCTCCCCGTCCGGAACGTGAAACCTCCAATTCATGCCCGCGGGCTCCGAGAACACCGCCGTTTCTGCGCGCTCACGACACGTCCCGGGATAAATCGGTTCATCATCCATATCGTTCGGAGCGCCCGCCGATTGCGCCAGGTCTTTGCGCGAACAAATACAGGGATACAGGAACCCGCCCTCGCGCAGCCGACGCCAAGCTGCCAGGTAGTGCCCCCGCCGCTCACTCTGTAGATAAGGACCGTACGGACCGCCGCAATCCGGTCCCTCAGTCCACCGAATTCCCAGCCAGCGCAAGTCCTCGATCATAGCGCTCGCAAATTCCGCGCGCGAGCGCTGCGGATCCAAGTTCTCGTTTCGCAGGATCAGCGTTCCGTTTTTCTCGATCGTCCGCTGTGCAGCGATCCAGAAAGTTCGAGCATGCCCGATATGCAATAACCCGGTAGGTGAGGGAGCCAGACGTCCCCGATAACCGGATGGATGAGCCGCATCAAAATTCACAAGAGCATTCTAAGCGGGCCATGATCGTGTGGTGACGGGCATTCTGCCCGTCTACGCCGAGCAAAGCTCGGCAGCCTCCACCGTATCGACCTGACCCAGCATTGTGTTTTCGCCGACACAACGTATCTGCCACCACACACGGCTCTCATCGGTGCGAGACCCTAAGTCTCGCTCCATCAACACTCGAGCCATTGGCCACTTTCCTGCGATACCAAGTGCAACTGCGCCAGCCGCAGAGGAGGTGACACAATGACAACTACTTGGAAATCCGGTGACAACAAACTCAACAATCGGACAACGAACAACACAATCTCCGGGACGACGCTTTCGTCCTGGTCACAGCAACAGAAACTGGCCATGATCGCGGGCTTTGCGGTTCTCGGCTTATCCCTCGTCGTGTGCGCATGCTCGAAGCAATCGGCCAAACCGGCGCTGGTCAGCGTTTCCAGTCCCGCGCCAGCACCAGCACTGCCTACGGTTGCGCCAACACCCGTTGCGTCAACAATCGGCGACACGCAAGCGCCGCTCCACAAGCCGGCAAAGAAGGCGCCGAAAAAGCGTCCCGCGGATGTCACATACAGTGACGCGAGCTCCGGCCTCTCATTCCTCTACCCTCGCAAGTTTTCGGTGATCTCAGGGGATAGCGCCCAAGCCGAATTTGCCGCCGTCGGTGACGTGCCAATGAACTTCGTGCAGCCCGGCGGAGTCGCCATCACAACCATAGCGTTGCCTGCGAATGCCTATCCCGGTACCGACTTCGCATCCGGCTTCTTCAATGTCAGCGTCAATCGCGCCATCTCCGAGCAGGAGTGCTCGCACTTCGCCTTGGTCGACACACGCAACGCTGACGGCGAACCCGTCGACGCCGAGAAAGTCAAAATCGGTGCCAACGACATGGAGACGACCTCCAACTTCACCGCCAGCGCCATCAAGCAGGTCGAAACGCAGTACTATCACAACTACGTAAACGGCTCCTGCTACGAGTACAGCCTGGGCCTCAGCACCGAAGGATTCACCACCGAAGGCAACATCCAGCACGTCAACCGCGACGCGAGTTTTTGCCAAACTCGAGAAGATTCTCGCCACGGTCAAAGTCAATCCCGTCGAGACCGAACCCGTCGCGCAGATCGTCAACCCGATCGCTGCCGGCGCTGACACCGTTCCCAGTAGCACAAGCGGCAAGAAGTAATTGGTACCTTTAAGAAGAATGAAACGGGGTCACGCGAGCGTATCGCGTGGCCCTTTTTCCTGTTGAACCGCTTCCGCCCTGAAATCGCGTACAATTTTCGAGTGTTGAGAAGGAGCAGCCAATGGCCCAAAAGATTATCGAGGTAATAGGGACTTCCGAGGAAAGCTTCGCCAAAGCCGCGGAAAGCGCCGTTAAGGAAGCGGCCAAAACCGTCCGCGGCATCAGGTGGGCCCATGTCGATTCGCTCGACATGCAATTGGATGGAGCCCAGGTTGTGCAATACCGCGCGACCACTAAGATTTTTTTCGACGTCGAAAACTAGCCGCGAAAGGAAATGTATCGTTATGCCAACCGCCAAGAGGATTGCCGCCGTTCTTACGATCTGCCTCGTTTCAGCCCTGGCTGCCGTCGCGCAAACAACCTGGAACATTGATCCCGCCCACTCCACCGCCCAATTCACCGTTCGTCACCTCGGCATCTCGAACGTCACAGGCAGTTTTACGAAGGTTGCCGGAAGCGTCGTTCTCGATGAAAAAGACATGGCGCAGTCGCAGGTTTCCGCCACCATCGATGTGAATTCCGTCGATACGCGAGTCGAGATGCGCGACAAGGATCTCAAGAGTCCCCATTTTTTTGATGTGGAGAAATATCCGACCATCGAATTCAAGTCAAAACGGGTTTCAGGCGGCAACGGAAAATTACAAGTGATTGGCGATCTGACCATTCACGGAACGACCCACGAGGTTACCCTCGATGTCGATGGCCCTACGCCCGAGATAACCGACCCTTGGGGCAACTCCCGCCGTGGCATCTCGGCCACCACGACCATCAACCGTAAAGACTTCAATCTCCTCTACAGCAACCTTCTCAAGTCTGGTGAAGCGGCCGTGGGAGATATCGTAAAAATTCAAATCGACGCGGAGATCGTCAAGAAGAAGTGAATCTGATTGAGGCATTGAGTCATTTGGGCATTGAACCATTTTAGGAAGCTCAAATCGCGTCCCCGTGATTCAATGTCTCAATACCTCAATGTTTCAATGCCTCAATGGTCTGCGTATGATCGAACTGTGGTGAAAAAGAACGTCGCAACGAACAAACTGAAACTTTTGCACTCTGAGAAACTGGGTAAACTGAATTGGTTTACCCATGGCTTCTCCACACGGCAGGGCGGAGTCTCGCGCGCTTACGGTGGAAGTGCGCTCAATCTGGGCGTCACAAAACAGGACTCCAGGCCGGCTGTCGAGCGCAACCGAGAACTATTCCTAGCGGAACTTGGCGCGGTGACCGGGCGCAAGACGTGGCCTCTGGTTTCGCTACGCCAGATCCACTCTGACCTGATTCACTGCGTCGACGCTGACGCCGTCTCCCGGCAACCTTTGGCGGCCGACGGACTTATCACCGATACTCCCGGCCTCGTGGTAGCCGTGCAGACCGCTGATTGCCTGCCGATCATTCTCGCCGACCCGAAGCGCCGTGCCGTGGGCGTTTTCCACGCTGGGTGGCGCGGCACCGTAAAACGTATCGTAGAAAAGGGAGTAGGCGAGATGCGCATGCACTTCGGCAGTGATCCGCGCCATCTCGTAGCTGCCATCGGACCCGGAGTTCAAAAGTGTTGCTACGACGTGGGAGAGGAAGTCCGAACCAGCTTCGAATCTCAGTTTGCCTATGCCGGCACTTTGTTCCACGAAGTGAAAGAGTCGGACCCGGTTCGCGAAAAATACCCGCTGCTGTTTCTCACCGCCCGCGCTCCCGGACACAGCGAATTACCAGTCAATCTTTTTCTGGACCTCGTCGAGGCGAACCGCAGGCAACTACTCGATGCGGGCGTGCTCGCGAAAAATATCGACGCTTCCGCGCCCTGTACTGCGTGCCACACAGACCTGCTGTTCAGCTACCGTGCAGAAAAAGGAATTACCGGAAGAATGATGGCCGCGGCGGCGATCAAGCCAGCATAGGTCTCGATTGCCGATGATTGATCATCGACTGTCGCTTCGCCCAATCGGGGCGGACCAAGATGCCCGCCCCCAACACGATGCTCTTACGCTAGGTCGAACAGCAGGACTTCCGCTTCTTCGATTGCTTTGACCTTCAGCTTCTCTTCATCGCTGATGGCCGCGCCATCGCCCTGCCTCAGCCTTTTGCCATTCAGTTCGATTTCGCCTTTAGCCACCTGCAGCCAAGCACTCCGTTTACTGGTAAGGGGCTGCGTCACTTCTTCTCCAGGAGCCAGCAGCGTAACGAAAAGTTTCGCATCCTGGTTGATCTTCACCGAGCCCTCCGCGCCGTCGTTCGACGCAATCAGTCGAAACTTGCCGCGCTTCTCGCTCTCCGGAAAACTCTTCTGCTCGTAACCGGGCTCATGTCCGGATTTATCCGGCAAGATCCAAATCTGCAAGAGGTGCACCGCTTCCGTCGGAGACGCATTTGCCTCGCTGTGGCGTATGCCGCGGCCCGCGGTCATCCGCTGTCCATCACCTGGCAGAATCACCGAACCGGTTCCCAGGCTGTCTTTGTGCTCGAGTTTGCCGGAAAGCACATAGGTGATGATCTCCATGTCGCGATGCGGATGCGTCGGAAATCCACCACCCGGCGCAACCCAATCTTCGTTGATCACCCGCAGCGACCGAAAGCCCATCCATTTCGAATCCGCGTAATCACTGAAGCTGAAAGTGTGGCGTGTTTTCAGCCAGCCGTAGTCACCCCCGCCTCGTTCATCGCTGGGACGGATCGTAATCATAAGGGTTTTTCTCCTTTTCCTCGTTATAACGACTATTTAGATGCGCAGCGGGAAGGAAGGATTCAGAGGGCCGGATCACAGGCCTAATCCCCGGCCAACCGTCGTGGCTCAACTGCCGTTGGCCGTGGTTCTTCAGCCGACAAAGCTGCTATGCTTCGTCTCGAGTGGAGCGATGGTCGGAACGATGGCTTGTCTCGCCCATCCACCCTGACTTCAACATGTCATACCGGATTGTTGCTTATACGATGGCGCAGGTGCGGCTGGGCGCGCTTAACTTTCAGCGCGACTTAAGCGCCGTCCTGAGCGAAAACCCCGAGATCAAGGTCTATTCCGCCAGCCCATTTGATCTCGAAGAACGACGCCGCCTCAAAGATCGCTTTGGAGGAGACATCGTCTACTTTTTCAACGACGCCGCTTACCAGGCCAGCGAGAGTCTCGACCTTCACCTGCCATTCCAAGCCGAGATCCCAGACACCGAACTACCTCGCCGGCGAGCCGTCGTTGTCGGCATGCCCGAAAGCACAATTCGAAGCTGAGATGCTAGAAGATTGGGATGTCGGAAGTTGGGATCGCGAATGAAAGCGGTTAATTCTTCTTTTGCTTCTTCGAGGAACTTTCCGACTTAGGCTTACTGTCTTTCTTGCTCTCTTTCGAGTCTTTGGAATCCTTAGAATCTTTGGCGTCCTTGGATTCCTTCGAGTCTTTCGATTCCTTGGCGTCACTGCCGCCGCTGTCACCCTCCGACGACCCCGACGATTGAGAAGATGACGCCGAAGAGCCCGAGCCCTTCTTCGCATAATCCGTCACGTACCAGCCCGAACCTTTGAACTGCACCGTCGGAGCCGAAATCAGCTGCTCGATGACGCCGCCGCATTCCGGGCACTTCTTGGGTTGTTTGTCAGAGAACTTCTTGATTTCTTCAAAGCGGTGTCCGCACTTCTTGCACAGGTATTCGTAGAGAGGCATGTGTACGCTTGATTCTAGAGGGGAGCAATGATTATCGTCAATTTGCGCGAGTGTACAAATCTTGGAACGGTTCTCATCTCTTCAACAAATCCACCGGCTCCCGCACATCATGGACGCGAAAATACTTCGCCATCGCTGGATATTTCGCTGCCACCGCTTCGTACATCGCATACGCCACATTGCGATACGAGGTGTGCCCCGCCGGAGTCGTACGCAGTTCGGAAATATAGACCGCCTCGGCGAAATCCATCTTGAAAAGCGTACGCTTGCGGAAGGCCAGGGGAATTGCGTATTGCGCGTTCTGCGCCGCCTCTTCACCGCCGTTCGCAGACAGCTTCTGCACCGCCCCCGCGACACGTTTCATGGTCGTTTCGTACTCCGCGCGCACTCCCGCCGCCTCCACTTCCGGCGGAGTATCAAAGCCATGAGCCGTCGTGAAATCCTGCATGATTTGCACGCAGCGCCGATGCCGGTGCATGTCGCGAAAGCCGCCGATGTCCATCAAGATGTCGAATTGAAACTGCTGCCCCGCCGAAAACACCCGCGGCAATTCATCATGCTTGCCGCGATGGCGCAGCCCGAGATCAATGATTTCCTGCCGCCGCGCCTCGCCCGCCGCCGCAACGCTACCGCGCAACTGCCGGTAGGAATAATGACAGTGCCCGTAAACAAGCGTCGCAGCCAGTTCGATCTCCAGCAAATCGCCGCTCCCAGACTTTCGGTCAGCCTCGTAATCAACCAGATCAACCAGCGGCGCAGCGTCGATCGGCGCATTCCCCATCAACTCAGCAGCCGCCTGCTGCAGTTCGCGACGTGTTTCGATTTCATACGTGTTCGGATCCGCATACTTCACAAGCGTGGGCGCAACCCGAACCGCTCGCAGCAATTCGCGTTCCGCCCGATCGCCAAGCGCTGGAGAGACTTCCCGAATCTCGGCCACCAGCGCCCGCAGCGACTCTTCATTCGCGTTGTACGCCGGAGAAACCGCCGCCTGCTTCAGCAGCGCTCCCAGATCCCGTACTTCTTTATGCGGCTGCGCCAGCAGATGCGACACCTGCGTCTCCAGCGTGCGCGCATTCACAATCTCTCCCAACGAAGTGTTCGTTGAAAGTGGCAAGAGGTAGCGCGAGATGTCGAAAGCACGCGCCCGCAAAGTGCGCTCATACGCCTCTGGCTTCATCTCCGCAGGACGCGGCGTGATCCCGGCAAGGTATTCAAACGTCCGTTGCGAAATCGCCTCGTAGGTCGCGAACAATGATTCGATCGTTTCGCGATAGAGCGTCTCTGCCGAGGGATCCGAAAATGCAGGAGTGTAGTACCCGCTCCGCCGAAAATCCTGGTAGCGCGTCGATCGCTCCTGCCCGTCCCAGCGCTGTTCGTCGGCCACGGCGATGGCCGCAAGAATCGAGAGCCGTTCAATGGCCAGCGCGATGTGAGCTAAATCCGCAATCGACCGATGTCCGTATTGAAAGTAGAAGGTGTTAAGAAATTTCTCCGCCTTCTGCAGAGTAATTTCTTTCAACGACTCTTTCATCGACAGCGACGACCGCGAATACTTCGCCATCGCATACGCCTGGATCTCGGGCTCAACGCCATAAACGGCAAATACTTCGACGGAAGGTTGAGCGGCTTTTGTAGACTCGGAATGCGTGGCAATCGGATCGGTCACAGTGACTTCAGACATGGGAGTGCTGAAATCTTAATCGTCCTCTGCCCCCTGCGCAATCTCCGAGGCAGCGCTACTATCGATAGGTCAGAAAACACGGCGGGTTTACTATGACAAAGTCGCCAGCGGACAAACATAAAAACGAAGCCAGGCCCGTCAACTTGATCGAGGCCTCATTCCCGGAGCAGATTGCGCAGGCTCGCGAACTTTTCCTTGAGTACGGTGCGTCCCTCAACTTCAGCCTTTGTTTCCAGAGTTTCGACGAAGAACTCAAAAGCCTCCCCGGCGCCTACGGTCCGCCCAGTGGAAGGTTATTACTCGCACAATACGAGAATCACGCCGCAGGATGCATCGCGCTGCGCAAACTCGATACCGGCATCTGCGAGATGAAACGCCTTTACGTGCGCCCTGCTGATCGCGGCCGGGGGCTTGGCCGAATACTAGTGGAGGCCCTCATCGCCGAAGCGCGCATCATCGGCTATGAGCGTATGCGTCTCGATACCGTCGGGTCGGCTATGCAAGACGCAATCGCCCTCTATCGCAGATTGGGGTTCAGAGAAATTCCGCCGTATTCCTCCATACCGGTCAAGGGTGCGCTCTGGATGGAACTACTGCTGTAACGGCCCATCCACTCCGCGAACGGTATCCGGCGCAGCCTTGACAATCGCGGAGGGCTTAACCGTTTTGTCGACAGATGGCTGCTTGGTGCCTGGCTCCAGCGCCTGATTTTGCGCAACGCCGGGAGTCGATTCGATGTTGGGCAAGGTGTGCCCCAGGATAACCACATCAACCCGCCGGTTTACGCCGCGCCCCACCAGAGTCCGATTCGATGCAACCGGATGATATTCGGCGTAGCCCGCGGCGCTCAATCGTTCGGGCGCGAATCCGTCGCGCACAATGAGAAGCCGGACTATTTCCGTAGCCCGTGCCGCCGAAAGCTCCCAGTTTGAAGGAAACTGCAGGTTGTGAATGGGAGTGTCGTCGGTGTGCCCTTCAATCCGTAAGCGGTAGTCACCCTGCCGAAGAATGCTGGCAATGCGGTCGAATGCGTCCTGCGACGTCGCTTTCATTTCCGCCGCGCCACTCGCAAAGAAGCCGACTTCCCGCAGGCTGATCACCAGACCGTCGGGATCGCGATGCAAGGCGATTTCCTTCCGCTCAATTTCTTTGGCGAGCGCGCTTTCCAACTCTGTCTGCAGACTGGCCAAGTCCCCATTTTCCACCCCAGTCCCCAAAACTCCCTCAGGATGTGACGCGATGCGCGCCAAACTCGCCGTCCGCTCCGTATTCTCGACCGCTTGCGCCGTGGCAAAAGGCATTGGCTTTGCCACATCGATCGGCACCTCAGTGGTCGAAGCCTCGAAAACTCCCATCTCCTGGAAAGCAACCTGGATCGCCAACGCCAACATTCCAACTTTTCTTTTATCGACTTGCGAGGAGGCGTACAGCACCACGAAGAACGCAAATAACAAAGTGATGAAGTCCGCATACGAAATCAACCAGCGTTCGTGATTCACTCTGTTGACACGACGCCGACGCCTCCTCATTGGTAAGAGACCTCCGCTGCTCGGTCCACCGAATGAGCTTCGGTTAGAAACCCAAGCAGCTTCTCTTCCAGAATTCGCGGATTCATCCCTTCGAGAATCGAAACCACTCCTTCGATCGTCATTTCACGGATGATCTGCTCTTCGCGAAGGCGAATCTTCAGCTTGCCCGCCGCCGGTAGCAGCAAAATGTTCGCGGCCCCCACTCCGTACAGCGTTGCGACAAAGGCAACGGCGATTCCTTTTCCCACCTCATCGATCTTGTCCAGATGCTGCATCACCTGAATCAACCCCAGCACCGCTCCAATAATCCCAATCGTCGGAGAAAATCCACCCGCTGATTCGAAAACCTGCGGAATCTTTTCTTCCTGCTCCTCTTTATTGTCGAGCTCCAGCTCCATGATCTTGCGCAGTTCCTCCGGATCCGTCCCATCGATCGCCAGCATCAAGGATCGGTGCAAGAACGGTTCCTGGATCGTGACCAGTTCCTGATCGAGCGAGACGATTCCCTCCCGGCGAGCCTGGTTGGCATATTTCACTAGCAGATCGATGGTCCCCCGCGCGTTGGTCGATGGCTCAACGAAAACTTGTGCCAGACGTCGAAAGGCGTTCGCCGCCACCGGCAATGGATACTGAATCAAGATCGCGCCCAACGTTCCTCCGAACACGATCATCGCTGCCGTCGGCTGCAACACCTGCGCCAGATTGCCACCCTCCAGCATTAGGCCTAGCAGGATGCCGCTAATCGCCAGTAACAAACCGCCGACGGTTGCCTTGTCTACCATGGCTCTTTTTTCTCGTCCCCAGAACGTTCGCCAAGCGATCGGCCGCCCACATCAGCTTCAGCTCCGACCCTACTGCCTGGCGAAAACGTCGTTCCCTGCAGCACAGCGCGCCGGAATTGCACAACGCGTTCCAGCACTTCTCGCGCACTCTCGCGAACCACAATCTTGTCGCCATTTACGAGCGTGAGCACCGTGTCCGGAGCCTGCTCGACCAATTTGATCAAGTCCGAATTCACCACCACCGGGTGATTGTTTAGGCGCGTGAGCTGAATCAACTTTTGGCTCCAAATCCCGCGACTTCCTCAGAAAGAAGCCTGTCCGCGCAAGGCTCCATTAAGGAAGATCGGCAGTAAAGGTATCCGGGCCAATCGGCGACGAACCGACGCGTTGGTTACCAGGGGTCTATGCCGTTCGGTACTTGTGGAAATAAAGCCGGGACACCACGCGCCGATGGTCCAGAGTGAAACGCAATTGGGTTCCGCAGGACAAACGGAACGAGCTCCGGGAAGGTTTCGGGGACGGATCCCAAAATCGGAACCAAGAAGGAGCAATTCAATGGCACTTACTATTCTGAATAATATTGCTGCTCTGGCTGCGGAAAATCAGCTGAACATCACGAGCACCAATCTCAATTCCACTCTGGAGCAGTTGTCTTCCGGTTCGCGCATTAACAGTGGCGCGGACGATCCCGCCGGTCTCGCCATCGCCAACGGCTTGGAGGCCAACGTCGCCGCCCTGACACAATCCGCCAGCAACGCCACCGATGGCGTCGGCGAACTGCAGGTTGCCGATGGTTCGCTCTCCCAAGTCACCACACTCCTCGATCGCGCCGTAACGCTGGCGACCGAAGCCGCCACCGGCACCGTATCCGATTCGCAACGCACTGCCATCGACACCGAATATCAATCGATCAAGGCGGAAATCGACAGTATCGGTTCCACCACCAATTACAACGGTGGGCAGGTGTTCACGAATAACACACTCAATGTCTTCTTGAGTGACGGCAGCACGAGCGGCAGCAGCAACATCGGCGTCTCGACCGGCATTCTGTCCTCCACCAGCCTCGGCCTAGGAGGCACCCCGGCAACCGCCGTTTTGAGCCAGTCCGCAGTGCCCGCCACTGCTGCCCAGGCTACTTTGACTGGTGGCGCATTCGTCGGATCGACGGAAGCAACCGCCACTCTAACCGGAGGCGTTTTCAGCGGTACAGCAGGCGCCACCGATACATTGACCGGCGGCGCGTTCACCGGGGTCACCGCTGCCACCAATACCTTGACCGCCACCGGTATCTCGGCCGTCGTCGCTGCCACCGACACCTTGACGGGAAGCGCTTCATGGGTTGGCGCTACCGCCGCTACTGGCGCTCTCACGATCAACGCTGGAACCATCAGCGACGGCGACACAGTCGCACTCGGGGGCACGACCTACACCTTCAAGACCACTCTCACCAACGGCGGTGGCGCAGGTTCCGCAAACGAGATTTTGATTGGCGGCAGCAACACCAACGCCCTGGCAAACCTCGAGGCCGCCATCAATGGCGCGGCCGGTGCTGGAACAAACTACGGCGCCCCCACCGTTACGAACGCGAACCTCACTGCCTCGGCGGCGGGCGCAAGCTCAGTCACTCTTACGGCGAAGGTCGATGGCGTCGCCGGCAACACTGGCGCCATCACTTACACCGGCACCGCAACTGGTACGGGAACAATCGGTGGAGCTGTCGCCGGTGATACGGTATCGGTTGGGGGTACAACCTATACCTTCGTCTCCGCCCTCAGCACCACTCCCACAGCCGGCGAAGTCGTCGTCGGAACCGGCGGCGGAGCGGAAGCCACCAGTCTCACGAACCTCCAAGCTGCGGTTAACAACACGGGAGGCGGGAACTATAGCGCTAACACGCCCGTCAACGCCAACGTTGTCGCGGGAACATCCACCGGAACGACGATTACCTTCTCAGCCAAAACTCCGACTGTCGGCAACGGATATGGCGACAACTTGACTGGGTCGACGACAGGGCACGGCGTCTTCTCTAGCGGAAACTTCATCGGCGGCGCGGCTCCTACCACCGCGACGATTGGATCCACAACCTATACCTTCGTGAGCGCCCTGACTGGCGCGGCCAATGAAGTCTTGGTCGGCGGCTCCCAGACCCTCACCTTGGCCAATCTGGCTGGCGCAGTGAATGCCTCCAGCAGCGGCGGGCAGGCTGCCGGAACCACGTATGGCTTCGGAACCGTGGCTAACACAGCCGCGTCCGCGGGCACAGCAGCAAGCGGTGCCCTCACCTTCACTGCCAAGAACCCGAACTCTGGCGACAGCTACGGCAACGGTGTGGTTTCGACCATATCGGGCGGAGCTGGCACTTTTGGTACAGCGTCGTTCTCGGGTGGCGCTGCTGGCGATAGCGTCACGATAGCCGGGCAAACCTATAACTTCGTCGCCGCCCTTTCTGGCGCCGCGAACGAAGTCTTGGTCGGGGTCAGCGAAGCAGCCAGCCTGGCAAACCTCGTCGGTGCGGTTACAGGCGCGACTACCGGTGGGCAAAGTGCCGGAGTCACATACGGTAACGGAACAGTCGTCAACGCCAATGTCACAGGAGTTGCGAACGGTGGCGGAACCACGGCCACATTTACGGCCAAGAATCCAGCCGCTGGCAACAGTTACGGCAACAATCTCTCGACGGCGATCACGGGAGGTGTCGGCTCTTTCTCCACCACCAACTTCACGGGCGGCGCTCTGGGCAACCAGGTGACGATCGGGACTACAACTTATACCTTCGTAGACCAGCTCTCCGGAGCCGCAAACGAAGTTCTGGTCGGCACCGGACCAGGTGCCGAAGCGACCAGTCTCGCCAATCTTGTCGGCGCGGTCAACGCCGCAACTACGGGCGGGCAAGCTGCCGGAACCACCTACGGTGCGGGTACCGTTGCTAACGCTGCTGCTACGGGTGTCGCGGGATCCACCACCGCGGTTTTCACAGCGACGCATAACGGCACCGCCATCGGCGATTCCGTCGTTTCGACCATCACGGGCGGGGGCAGTTTCGGAGGCGCAACCTTCTCCGGAGCCACCAACGGCGATACGATTACGGTGGGAAATACAACCTACCAATTTGTCCACTCGCTCAGCCCCAGTGCGACGGCGAACGAGGTGCTGGTGGGAGCGGACGAACAACACAGCCTGGCCAACCTGGTGGCTGCAGTCAACGGAGCGGGCGGGGCTGGAACTGTGTATGGGACCGGCACGGTGGCGAACACCACCGCTACGGGAGTTGCAGCCCCAACCACCGCTACTTTCACTGCTGTGACCCCGGGCGTTGCTGGAAACAGCCTCGCCACCGGCGATACGGGAGGTGTCGGCAGCATCACAGCCTTCACCGGAGGCGCTCCGGCGGTTGCTGGCGGAGGGCCCGCTACCGCTGGCGACACCGTAACTGTCGGCACACAGACCTATAGCTTCGTAAGCGCTCTAAGCTCCAATCCGACCGTGCCGAACCAGGTGTTGGTCGGTGTGAACGAAGCGGCCAGCTTGTCGAACTTGGCTGCGGCGGTGAACGGAACGACGGGAGCGGGGATTAACTACAGCTTGGGGACGGTGGCCAACACGTCCGCTACCGCATCGGCGTCTGCCACTGCGGTTACCTTCACCGCCCTCACGGGAGGCGCCGCCGGAGACCAAATTGCTTCTACAACCACCGGAGGTGACAACCAGTTTACGTCCACCTTGTTCACCGGAGGCGGCACGCAAACCAACGATCTGCTTAGCAGCGCCGATGCGCAAGCGGCGCTGACACTCATCAACGACTCAGTTGCCCAGGTCGCCGCGTTACGCGGTAATCTTGGCGCCACAGTAAACCGGTTGCAAGCCGCCTCCAGCGTCATCACCAACCAGACGCAGAACCTGACAGCTGCCGAAAACGACGTGACTGCCGCGAACATTCCCTCGACGGTGGCCAGCCTTTCCCAGTACTCCATCCTGGAGCAGACCGGTGTTTCCGCTCTGGCCCAGGCTAACCAGCAACAGCAACTTGTATTGAAGCTGTTGCAGTAGTTCGGATTCTTGGCAAATAGGAGGCGGACAACCAACCGCCTCCTTTTTGCTATTCCGGAGGTAAACGCGCCATGAAATTCCAACCGTTGACAGCTTTCCGCTCGTCGAGAGCGGCCAGGCAGCGACCGCGATTGTTATCTTCCGACCGCGGCTCGTCCTCTCTACCCGACGCCGACACCACACCACACACCACCACGTCCGCTTCGGGAACGGTACCAAGACCGACCGTTTCCGAAACATCAAAGGTCTCCTCAAGCTACGAATCACCGCAAGATGTTGTCGAATTGCATCAAGATCCTGATGTTAAGGGTCAGATAATCGCGGAATATCTCGACCGGTCCAAACGAGTCGTCATACAGGTGCCCAGCAGCGAGGAACTCGCGGTCGAGCGCGGTATTGCCCAGGAGTTGCAGCAGCAAGATCTGCAACATACGAAACTAAACGCGAGCGCAGGCACCGCGGGACGGGGCAGCAAAGAGGAAATCGACCATGGGAATTAGCTTTAACACCGCCGCGTTATTAAGCGGAAACGGCATCGATGTGAACTCCGTAGTTTCCGAAATTCAAGCGTCCCAGAGTGGGCAACTGACGGCTTGGCAATCGGATGTCACCACCCTTAAAACGCAGGCCACGGCCATCAACAGCATTAGTACAGACTTATCCGCGCTCCAGACGGCGGTGCAGGCCCTGGCCGATCCAACCGGAGTGCTGACGCAATTGTCAGCCGGATCCTCCGAACCGACCGTCGTCAGCGCAACCGCGCAAAGCGGCGCCACCGCCGGAATCTACAACATCACCGTTTCTACGCTCGCATCGGCCGGCACTCTCTACACCGACGCTGTCGCCAGCGCCGACACTTCGATTCTTCCCGCAAACGCCAGCAGCGGCGATCTCCAGGTACAAATTGGAGGAACCGGAGGCACTACTGCCGACATTCCCATTACAGCCGGCAGCAACGACACCCTCACCACCCTCGCCAATTCGATTAACACCCTGAGCGCCAGCAATAAATGGGGCGTTACCGCCACCGTGCTAACCGACGCTAGCGGCTCCCGTCTTGCCATCTACAGCCAGTCCACGGGCAGCGCGGGTGCGCTCTCCATCCCTGACAATACCAACACCACCAGCTTGACCTTCGAGCCTCCCGTGGGTGGAACGAACGCTGTTTTTTCCCTCAACGGTATCCCGTATTCGAGTTCAACCAACACCGTTACGGGCGCGATCGCGGATGTCACCCTCAACCTGATCAGCACCGATACATCGCCAGTCGAGATTTTGGTTTCCACGAATCCAAATAACATCACGACGGCCATTACTAGTTTTGTTACCGCCTACAACACAGTCATTGGCGACATCAATACTCAGTTCACGGTTAATCCTTCCACCAACCAGGAAGGACCTCTCGGCGCAGATAGCTACTTGCACAACCTGCAATCCAGTTTGCTTTCAGACTTGGGTTACCAGACCACTGACGCGACCTCTATCAGCAGTGGATTTACCAACTTGGCAGCGATCGGCATCGTCGCGAACGACGATGGGACATTGACCGTCAACCAGACCGCAGTCGATACCTCCACCAATTACGCCGCTGCGTTCCCCGATGCCCTTGCCTCGAACCCAAGCGCCTTGCTGAATTTCTTCCAGAACTCCAACTCCACCGGATTCGCCAACCACCTCAGCGCAGACCTCAACAACCTCACCAACCCAACCACGGGCACACTCAATGAGGATCTCAACTCGAACCAGAACCAGCAAAACGATCTGACGACCGAGATCACTAACTTTCAAACGCAAATGGCAGCCCAAAAAATCCAGCTCGATCAGGAATTCGACAACGTCAATACTTCCCTCGAAGAGTATCCCCTCCTGCTGCAGGAGGTCACTGCAGTGCTCGGATCCATGACCTCCGGCGGCTCGATCACCGGCACGACCCCGAGCACGAACACCACTCCGACTTCTGGTACTTCTCAATCGAGTAACAGCACCAGCGGCACCACTAGCTAATTTAGGGAGAATTTTTCCGCTATGAGCATCCAGCAATCGTATCGCGAAGCAGCCGTCCAGGGCGCGAATCCCGTTGAACTGGTCGTCCGGCTCTACGAACAGATGATCGAAGATCTCCGCCAGGTGGCGAAAGCCATCGAGCAGAAAAACATTCGCCTACGTACCGAACGCATCAAACATGTGATCTTGATCCTTGGGCACCTGCAATCCTCGCTCGACTTTAACCAGGGAGGGAAAGTCGCTCGCAATCTCGAAAATCTTTACAACACCTTGCGAGAGCGTCTCGTCGCCTTGCAAGTCCGCCCCACCGGTCGTGGCGTCGCCCAGCTCATTACCGACTTGCTGGCAGTACGGGAGGCTTGGATCCAGGTCGAGCGCGCGGAGTATTCCTCGGCTGGCACTCGTGTTGGTCCCTCCGAGGCCACAAACCGTGCTCCCGCCACCCTTTCTACGGATGACGAGCAGCCCCGCCTGGAGTGGAATGTGTGATGCCCGTCGACGTGGTCGCAACCCTACGCCAGGTGAATGACAATTTGCGTCTCGCGCTCGTTCGCCTGCGTCCCGAACATACTCAATGTTCGTCGATCCGGCCGCACGACTTCTCAAATATCCTCGCGCAGCTGCTCCGTGGAGCGGAAAACCTGCGCCAGCCACCCTCCAGTGCTCCGGCCGATGCAGCCTTCGTCACCGAAGCGCTTGCCTTTCGTGCACATTTGGAACAGCTCAAGCGCTGCCTACCTGACCTGCACTTGCGTCTGCTCGCAGAAAAAACGCGTCTGGAAGCGGTACGCCACCGGTTGGCGTCCACCGCCAACTGGGCCGATGCTCGAAAGAATACGCTCTGAAATTAAACTTCAGTTTGCCGCTACGACTGGCAGAGATCGCTGCGCGATGCGAAGACGCGCGACTGCCTGGACACCGCCGCAGCCCGGCACCTGGCCTACGTCAGGTAATTGAACAGATTGTCCTGCGACATCTTGCTTATGGCTGCGAGCGCTGCCTGGGTATCGGTCTGCGCCTGCGAAAGATTGGTCGCCGCAGCAGCCACGTCGGCGCCTCCCAGGGTGGTTTCTTGCTGGCTGATCTGCAGCTTGGCCGTGTTCAGGTAGTTCGTTTCGGAAGTTGCTTGACTCATGGCGTTGCCATACAACACGCGCTGCGCCGAGAGATTGCTGGAAGCCGAACTCAACGCATTCACCGCCGTCTCAATTCCGGTGTTGGTCTGCAGTGCCGTAATCAGATTGTTAACAGCTAGAAACACGTCGTTGCCCGGTGCCGAAAACAGTTGCGATCCCGGAACATTGGTCGCGATCTGGCAGCCGTTACCTACCACGATCTGATTGCTGCCCGTGTTGCCCGCATAACTCACGCCCGAGGGGTCGGTCGCGTCCGCCGTGTAGGGCTCCGTGCCGGTCGCCGTTCCCGAGAACAGGTAGTTGCCTTCGTAAGTCGTGTTTGCCAGAGAAATAAGCTGAGTTTGGATCCCCTGCAGCTGCACCACGATGGCCGCCTGGTCGCTCGCCGATTCCGTTCCGTTGGCGCCTTCGATCCCGAGGCTAACCGCCTGCTGCAACGCGGTTGTAATCGAACTGAGTGTCGAATCGGCCGTCGAAAGCTGGCCCTGTACCGCACTCAAGGCCTGCAACGAGCCGCTCGTAAATGTGGCTTGGTCGTTGTTCTCCACCAAAAGCGCCGCTGCTGTCGGATTATCCGACGGCTCGTTCACACTTTTCCCCGTCGAAATCTGCAGCGACGCCACCTCGGCGTCCAGTTGCGTCTCATTCAGCGAAGCCAGTAAGTCAGGCATCGGATTGGGATTGACTCGCATGCTCTCATTTCCCTTCTTTCAATTACGACACCGCCGCATCAATACCGAGATTGATGGTGTCGCCCAGCAACGAGTTTACGGTCGAGACCACCCTTGCCGCCGCTTGATACGCCGTCTGATACTGGATCAGATTCGATGCCTCTTCGTTAAGCGATACTCCCGATACGCTTCCGTTCTGGTCTTGCAGTTGTTGCAAAATCATCGCCGCTGCATCCGCGTCCGCCGAAGTGTTGGACGCTTCGCTGCCCACCTCCCCAACTAGCGTGGCATAGGACTCGACCGGAGTCTGTCCGTTGGCTAGGGCCGCATTCGCTACCGCTGCGAGATTCGCGAGATTGCCATTGCTGCCCACTGCACCGTCCGAGCTTGCGGCCAGCTGCGACGGATCGGTCATCGTTACCGTCATCGTCGCTGCGGCACCCGCATCGTTTGCCGGAGGAACTTGAAAAATGTTGCCACCTACATCGCCGTTCAAATCCGTGCCTTGTGCATTCGCCGCGTTCAATGAGGTCGCCAAACCTCCGGCCAGTTGATCGAGACTGGCGCTGATGCTTGGGATTTCCTGATCGCGAACTTGAATCAGCCCCGCCAGGCTGCCTCCAGTTAGCGAACTCGTGATGTCGTGCCCCCCGGAAAAAATTTGCTGCATACCGTTACTTCCCGCCTCAGTCGAGAGCGCGTAGCTCGTCGACCCCGAGACCAGCGTCGTTCCGTCGGACGTCGCGAGCGTCACCCCCTGATCGGTCGGAATCACCTGCACGTCGATCAATCCGGACAGCTGTTGAATCAGGTTGTTTTGCTGGTCGACCAAGGTCCCGGGATTCTGATTGATGCTCTTGATGTCGCTGATCTGCTGGTCCACGCTTGCGATCTGCGACGTCAGGCTGTTCACTTGCGTGACCGTTTGCGCCACGTTCTGGTCAATGTTGCTGCGCTGGGTTTGCAAGGTTGCTGCTGCACCATTGAAGTCCGTGGCCAGGTTTCCCGCTGCGGTCAATACCGCTTGCCGCAAGGTCAAACTCGAGGGGTCGGGCGAGAGCTGTTGCAGGCTGTTAAAGAAATTGCTGATATCGGCGCCGATGCCGGAGGTGGCACTCGAAAACTGCGTCTGAATCTGTTGTAACTGCGTCAGCGAAGCGTTCAGCGAGCCGTTTTGCTGGGTGGCCTGATTAATCTGAATCTGCAGCATCGAATCGCGCAAGCTTTCGATTTTCTGCGAAACCACGCCCGTGCCCACACTCAACGACCCAATCTCGATGGGATCCCCCGGCGTTGTGTCCGCTACCTCCCGTGTGTACCCAGGCGTGTTGGCATTCGCCACGTTGTTGGACGTCGTTTCCATCTCTTGCTGGCTGACCGACAGTCCGCTCAACGCCACCGAAAGTGTTCCGAACAGACCCGACATCTTGTCTATTCTCCTCTCCCCGCACTGTCTCGCACCGCCGACCCGCGACGCGGATCTCGAGTCAGAATGGCAGACTCTAAATAAGTAGGGGCGCAACTGTCGACCACCCGCCGCATCACGGCCAGACTGCGCTCAAGATGCCGTAACAATGACCAGTGCACTCGTGTGAGATATCGGATTCTCCGCGCGAGCGCCTCCCACTCCTCCTGCAGCCGCATCGAATCGGCCGCCGCTGCTAGCTGACCACCCTGCACGGATGGCCGGTCATCCCTTTCCTTTGTCTTCCGCCGCAGCTCGCTTTCGAGACAGCTCCACTGCCGGCACAATTCAGCCTGATGCGCCGCCCCACGCGCGATTGCATCCGAATCGTTTCGCACCAGCGCCAGGCTGCTGGTTTGCAGGCTCGCTGACAGCGAGCGCAATAGCTCCAGCCGCTGTTCAATCAGCAAACTCAATGCGGGCAGCGAGCTGTCGATATTCTTCATCGGTTGGCCTCACTGCGTGTGAGGATTGCTCCCAGAAACCCGTTTGAAAAGTCTGTTCCCGACGCGCCTTCAGCTACGCCAAGTCGTCCAGCGCGTGGTTTGGTTCGCCGGAGCTCGCATCTTCCGCAGCTTCTTCCGCGGCTTCCCCTGCTTCCGTATCGGCGGCGCGATCTTCAGCGGTAATTGGTAAGCGGCCAACAGGACGAACGGGCTTGCGACGGGGCGGCGCCTCGCCCGCAGCGCCCCGCTTCTCGAAAACCCGTATTAGCGCGGGATCGACCGCGTTTGTGATAAGCGGGTCCATACTTCACCGCAGCACTCTTCGCCGCACCTCGGTTCGGCACGGTCGCGCGAAACAGCTGGCCTTACCCTCCAACAACCTCACCGACAATGGCATCGGCGATCTGGCTCGCGGGAACCGAATATTCGCCGCTACTGATCGACTGCCGCAATGTTTCCACTTTCGCCTGGCGTATCTCCGGCTGCGCCAGAACATGCGTCTGCAAGGATTGCACCTTCGCTTGATCGAACGTGAGGCCCGTTTCGTACGCAGTCGGTCCATTGCTCGAGGCTTGGTCAACTGCACTATTCTGCCCAGCCCGGCCCGCCTTTCCTTGTTCCGGGAGATCCACCCCCACCCGCCCATAATCAACTCTCATAAGGAACTACCTCCAATCTCCGCTGCCTTTTTTCATCGGCAAAACTTAAGAAATCTTAATCTTGGGTCGGCCTGCCCCGACGGCACATTCCGGCCCAATTCTAAGATCGGCAGAGTCTGGGAAAACTTTAGCCCTCGGAATCAACCCTCGGTTCACCTTCCACCCGATACCTTTGGGGATACCCAAGGGCTCGGCTCCCGCGGCTGCTCCTGCAGATGCTGCCGGAGAAGTTTCGCGATGCCGATTCCGCCCCGGTCCGCAATCGCCTGCCCAAGCGCTTGTATGCTCATACGCCGATAATCATCCGCTCCCACACTCTGCGTATCCGATTCTGTTGCGGAAAATGTCTTCTGTAGCGACTCGAGCACCGGAGTCAGCAAAAGCGCTTCAAAGTCGCGCGCCGCCTTATCGCTCTTTGCGACCGCCTTCGCCGCGGGAGTCTTTGCCGCCGACATCCCACTCCATGTCGACGTCAGCGAGATGCTCATCTTTTCTACGCCGCTCATTTCGCTACTCCCGAATCATCTTTGCGTCCGATCCCCCGGCCCTTCGTTCCTCATTGCTCCGCATCAGATCACCTCCAGATCGGCGTCGAGCGCTCCCGCAGCCTTAATCGCCTGCAAGATTGAAATCACATCGCGCGCCGTTGCACCCATGTTTTGCAATCCTCCGACCAACTGCTCGATGTTTGCGCCCTCCGTAATCTCCAGGCGTTTCGTAGGACTGTCCTTCGCTTGCACCTCCGTCTGCCCTACCACCTCCGTCTTTCCGTTGGAGAGCGCTGTCGGCTGCGATACCGCATACTCTGTCGAAATCTGGACCGAAAAGCCACCGTGCAAAATGGATACCGCTCCCAACCTCACATCCTTGCCCATCACGATCGTTCCCGTGCGTTCGTTGACCACGACGCGTGCCCGGCGGTGTACGTCCACCGTCAGATTCTCGATGCGCGCCAGAATCTCCGTCAGGTTCACCACGCCCGTCGCAGCAGGATCGAACTCCACCCGACCTCCATCCCGCGCGCTCGCAATGGCATGCCCGAACTCGCGATTGATGGCGTCCGAAATCTCGCCCGCGGTCGTAAAATCGGGCTCCCGCAAAAGCAACGACACGGGAGTTACCCGGTTAAAATCGAAAGCCAAAGAATGCTCGACCCGGCCTCCTGCCGGAATCCTTCCCATCGTCGGGTGATTCATCTGCTTGGTGGCGCCGGCGCCGCCCGCCGCAAACCCTCCTACCGCAATCGGACCCTGCGCGGCCGCGTACACTTGCCCATCCGCCCCATAAAGCGGAGTCAGCAATAGCAGGCCGCCTTCGAGACTTTTGGCGTCCCCCACCGACGAAACCGTCACGTCCAACGCTGTCCCGGGACGAGCGAATGCCGGCAAACTCGCTGTCACAAACACCGCTGCCACATTGTTCACCCGGGCCGTGGCTGCCGGAACCTGCGCCCCCATGCGCTGCATAATGTTAGCCAGCGTCTGCATGGTGAAGACGGTCTGCTGGCTGTCCCCTGTCCGTGTCAGCCCGACCACCATGCCATAACCAATCAACGGATTCTCCCGCACTCCCTCGACGCTGGTCAGGTCGCGAATCTTGATGGCGACAGGCTCACTCGCCAATAAAAGCGTCGAAAGAATAGGCGTCAACACTAGGACACCCGCCAGCAATCCCACCCTCCGGATACCGACCGCACGAATGCCTTTCATCCCGACCCTCTCCTAGAAATCCAACAAGTGCAGAATCGTGCGCACGATGCGATTCGGCGGACGCACTCCATCCGAGATCACGCCCTTACCCCTGATCTCCAGCTCCAAATCGCCAATATTGTCGGAGGCGATCGCGTTGTTCGGTCCGATGTCGCCCCGCCGCACCACCCCGCGCAAAACAATCGTCTGCTTCTCGTTGCTCATGTTGATGACGCGCTCCGCTTCAATCACCAGGTTGCCGCTCGAAAGCACCGCGACCACGCGGCCCGACAGGTTTGTGGTTACACTGGTGGCGGACGACGCCTGGCTCTTCCCCGATAACGTCTCCGAAGAATTCAACCCCAGCAGGTTCGTCACTCCCGAAACCTTAATTCTTCCCGGCAGCGCACTGATGCCTGAACTGGTATTCAGCGTCCGGGCCGTGCTTACCGCGCCAGCGTTCGATGAAGTCAGCCCCTGGACCACGGTGATCGTGATCAGATCTCCGACCGACATCGCCTTGTAATCGGCGCTGAGCGATGCCATCTTGCCCGAATCCACCCAGATGCTCCCCAGCGACAACTGCGCCGGAGGTGCCTGCGTCTGCTGTTCGCGAACCAGGTACTTTGCTAAATTCTCCGACTGAGTATCCCGTTTCGACGCATACAGACAACTTGCCCCGACCAGCAGCACGACATACAACATTCTCCTCACACACGCCTCCGCATCCGACCGAGTAGTTGCCAACTTCAGGAACCGAGAGCGCCCTTCTTAGCGCCTTTTGCTCCGCATCGTCCGTTATTACGGCAGGGCCTCGAGCATCGCAGGACCCGACACCCGCGCCCTGAAAGTGTGCCCGTCCGGCGCGCGCACACGAATCACATCTCCAGCGCGGCCGCGTTCGAGACACGTCACACTCGCCGTCATGCGCAGGCGCTCCGCCAGAAAAACCGCTGTCGCCCGGTCCCCGGAATGCACAGCCAATCCCGCGGCCGCATCCGCTCGCCCCTCCGTCTTCCTTCGAACCGATAGTCGCTCTTCAAACTGAGCCGTGCGGCAAGACGCGGCGTGGGCGCTCACGTCCACGGCAACTGCCTCCCTCACGTAGTTCGGGAGATACACCAGAAAGGGCAGGCACTGCCCCGGCGCGCCGCATTCCAAACGAAATTGCGCGTGGTGCCGATCGACATCCCAGCAGGCCGACGCCACGCGCAACGTTCTCCCGGCGACAGCGGGCGGGGTAACGGGCACATCCAGATCCTCCATGCGCGGCAGTTCCTGCTCGTCCAGTCCCCGCTCGCGAAGCGCTGTCGCCACCGCTCGCCACACCTCTTGCCGCGTCACAGGAGTGGCTCGAACTTCCGCGGTCGTTGCCGAAGTCGCAGTCGCAGTCCCGGCGGGAGCTTGGGACCAAAGACGAGCTCCGCCGAGAGCGCTGGCGGCTGTTCCCAAGAAGAACATGCACCGGACGAACACAAATCGGCTCATTCCCTGTCCTTCTACTTACCCAGATTGTTGACCAGCTGAAACATCTGATCGGCGGCTTGCACCACGCGCGAACTGGCCTCGTACGAGCGCTGTGCCACGATCATGTTGATGAACTCATCCACCACACTCACATTCGACTGCTCCTGGTAGCCTTGTTCGACCTGCCCCAAACCATCCGACCCGCCCGGCGTCCCTACCGTCGCATCGCCCGAGGCTGTGGTCGCGAGGTACAAATTTTGCCCCACGCTGTTCAACCCTCCCGGATTCGGAAACAGCGCTAACTGGATGCTGCCCACCTGTTGCGCCGCAGTCTGTCCCGCCAGCGTGACCGAAACCGTGCCGTCCGAGGCAATCGTGATCGAGGTCGCGCCCGCCGGAATCGTAATCGCCGGCTGCAGCGGATTTCCGTCCGCAGTCACCACGTTCCCCTGCGCGTCTTCGTGAAACGCACCGCCGCGCGTATATGCCGTTTGGCCCGTCGGCAACAGCACCTGAAACAATCCCTGCCCTTGAATCGCCAGATCCAGCGGGTTGCCCGTCGCGCTCAAGTCCCCCTGCGTCTGAATGATCTCGGAGGCGGACGACCGTGTGCCCAACCCCACCTGCAAGCCCGCCGCAACTGTCGTCTGCTGCGACGCGGCTGCACCCGGCATCACAATGTTCTGGTAGATCAAATCCTGAAACTGCATGCGCCGGGCTTGAAATCCCGCCGTATTCAGATTCGCCAGATTGTGCGCTGAAACTTCCAGCGCCTCGCTCTGCGCCCGCAACCCCGCGCACGCCGCGTAAAATCCACTGTCCACAGGCGCTCCTTTTGTCCGATAGAAACAATGCAAACGGATAGCCATGTGGAAACTTCCCAACGCCTACGCCAATCACCCGTTCTACGCCGTTTATGCACGCCGACCGGAGCTGCAAGATTGGAAGAAATTTATTTCGGAGGGACGAGATGCGAAGAGCGGCAAACCCTGCCGGGCTGATGTCGTGCGCCCGGCAGATTTTGCTGGGGGAGGAAAACAACAAATCACAAACCCGAAATCGCAAGATAGAGCAAGACAAAGAACGGAAAAGGACCTCTTTTACGCCTGTAATTGCAGCCGAACTGTCACCGGAGCCTCCTCAAAGATCACCACTCGTTCCAGCGACGTCCCGTCGGCCAGCGAATGAAATTTGTACTCCACTCCGCTCACCACGCTCGGCACGCTCAACATACATTTCTCGTCGGTGCCCGCAAGCTTGTTCTTGAAGTTTCCCGCGACCATATTACAAATTTCTCCCAGCGCGTCCACAACCTCATCCTCCGACTTCGCCGCGTCGCCCAACATCGCCTTGGCGAGATGCCCCGCCGTTTCCGCCGAACAGCAAACCGTTACCACCCCGCACAATGCCCCGGCAAGGCCGACTATCGCCGTAAACCCGCCCTTCGAATGCTGCACCGATTCTTCCGATGCCTTCACCTTGCGGCCCATCATGATCTCAAACACTTCCAAAATCGCAAGTTCAAGCGTAGGCAGCCAATCCTCATCGTGCGCTCGTCGGGCAAATGCGTTGTCGGTACTCATAGTTTCTTTACCTCACGTTGGGCGTGTTCCTCCCACCAATCGGCGCCCCGCTCTGGATCAAACCACCCCGCAGCCCTGGCGCAGTTTCTAGGAGACAGACTTGATGTACATCGGCACTCCAAAGCAGCGCTTTAGGATGACCCGGCCGTTCGCTTAGTACCTCCCGAGTCCAACCCCGATCCAATAAAAAAGCCGCGAACTGAGTTCGCGGCCCAAGCATCGATCCAATCCACAATTGCAACGTTTACGCTCGCTGTGCGGGAACCGATCCCAGGAGAGAGTCCCCAACCCGCTCCCGGCGATTCCCGCTCTCAGCGAACCTTGTGCCGTTCCGCTACTTTCCCGTACCAGTCAGCGAAACGGTCTGAGTTCCATCCCCATCGGTAATGGACAACGTCGCTGTCCGTTTTCCCGTGGCCGTCGGTTTGAAGGTGACGGTCAGAGCGCAATTCGCGCCCTCCGCCACGCTGCTGCCGCATCCATTCTTCAGGATGAAGTCGCCCGCGTCCGCTCCTCCTAGCACCGCCTTGTCGATCGCAAGAGCAGTTCGTTGATCGTTCGTCACGATTACGGTTTCGACCTTGCTCGACCCGACCTTTTCAGCCGGGTAAGTAAGATTCAGCGGCGAAACGCTGATTGCCTTCGTGTTGTTCTGCAGCACGCTCACCCACTCTTCCGTTGAGTTCCCAAAGGCGGCCACAGCAATATCCGGCATGCCGTCACCGTTAAAGTCAGCCAGTGCGATTCCACTCGTTCCATTCCCCGAGCCGACCGCGCCATTGCCAGCGCCGATCCACGGTCCTTCATCCAGATCGAAAGTGCCGTCCCCATTGCCAAGAAGGACCATCGCATCTCCAAAAAATTCCGTGCCGTTGTATTGCGTCGCGCAGTTGTTCTCATTCAGCGCGATAGCGATGTCTTGCTTGCCATCCTGGTTCAGATCGCCCACGCTCATCCAGTAAGGATTGCTATCCCCGAACTGGCAACTGATCGCCGGTATCACGTAAGTGTTACCCAGGTTGAACGTGCCGTCGCCGTTGCCGGTCAAGATCGAAACACTGCCACCGGCCTGAAAACTGCTGACCGCCAAGTCCATCTTCCCGTCGCCGTTAAAATCGCCCCCCGTCATCGCGTCCCCATAAAGTGGAGAGGGCGTAATAATCGGAGAGCCAAAAGTTCCGTCCCCTTTGCCCAGCAGCACAAACACTTCCTGTTGGGCGTAGTCGGTGACCGCAACATCCAGCTTCCCGTCATGGTTGAAGTCGCCAATCACCAGGGTGCCGACATCTCCGCTGGCGCCGGAGGTAACAATCGCCGTCCCAAAGACGCCTTTCCCTTTGTTGAGCAGCACACTGAGACTGCCGTCGTAATTCTCAACAATGATGTCGGGCTTGCCGTCACCGTTGAAGTCTCCCAACGTGATGTTGTAGGACTGCTGCGTCGTTCCCGTGGAGTAGTAAACCGGCTTCTTGAATTTGCCCGTGCCCAGACCCGCCAACACGCCAATTACATTTTCGTAGCAGTTATAAGGATCGTCATAACTCGTCGCGACGATATCGATCTTTCCGTCGCCCGTCACATCCCCCAGTGCGATCGAATTCACACCGCTGCGATTTGCTTCCCCGCACCCGACTGCGATCGAAGAAGGCGCTCCCAACGCACCATGTGAGACTGCCCAGCAAGATCGTGACTCCTACCCCCGTGCCGCCGCCCGCTTCCACAATGTCGGGATATCCATCGCCGTTCAAATCGGCCGACGCGATTGCCTGGATGGTGGAATTGGTCTCTCCATATTGCGAACTGCTGCGGAAAGTTCCGTCCCCATTCCCGAGAACAACGGTTAGAAACTGGGCGTTGGCTGCGGTAGCTAAATCAAGGTTCTTATCGCCATTGAAATCCGCCACTACCACCGCTTGTGCGACTCCGCCAACATTCACCGCCGTGTCCGCCGTAAACTTGCCGTTGCCCTTGCCCAGCAGCACCCAAACCGCGCCCGAAGATGACGACGACACAACCAGGTCGTTTTTCTTGTCGCCATTCACATCGGCAATCACCACCGAACTCGCATTCGCCGAGCTGCCATACTGCACCGGCTTCGCAAACACGCCCTTGCCATCGTTGAGGTAAACGTACGCGCCATTGCCCGTCGAGATCACGACGTCTGCGTTCTTCTTCGTGGTCAATGATCCGATCGCAATTCCGGTCACCCCCGAGTTGTCGCCCTCTTGGTAAAACACCGGAGTTTGGAAGGTGCCGTCGCCATTGCCAAGAACCACGTAGATCCCGTCGAGTTGGTCATCCGACCCCACCACCATGTCGATTTTTCCGTCATGATTCACATCCGCCATCGCAACGCCGCCTAAAGGATTGGCGATGCTCGATGCCACAGTCACCGGAGCCTGGAATGTTCCATCCCCGTTTCCGAGCAATACCTCGATCGACCCTTCCACGTTGTGACCATCGATCGCGATTAGATCGAGGTGTCCGTTGTCTCGAAGATCGGCAGTCGCCAGTCCGTTGGGCATCGGATAGTAGTTCGGAACGGGCAGAGTATAAGTCGCGCCCTGAGTAAATCCACCTGCGCCATTGCCCAGAAAAATCTGCACGACGCTGCTGTTCCCATTCCAGCTCACGGCGAAGTCGAGATTTCCGTCACGATTGAAGTCGCCCGTCACAATACTGTCCACATTGCCGTAAGATCCCGTTACCGCGATCGACTGCTCCGCTTGGAATGTCCCGTCGCCCACACCCAGCAGGATTCCGAAGCCGTTCACATTGGCATTGCTGTCGATGACCACAACATCCTGAAATCCATCATTGTTGAAGTCGCCCGCCGCCAGTTCCTGTACGCCGATTGGACTGTAATTAGCCAGAATGTTCCCTGCCTGATATAAGGACGGATTTACAAAAGTCACCGGCGTCGGTTGCGCTTCCACCTGAATCGTCGCTCCGATGAGGATTAGAAAAATCGCGGCTGGTGCCATTGGCCCCATCACGCGGCGTAGGAAAGTTTGAACTGACTGCATCGATAGTCTCCTGGAAGTAAGGTTGCCGACCTTTTGTGTAGTAACGAACCGCTCCAAGCGCCATTCGCGGTGATCTCGGTCTCTGCATTACACCCGGCGCATTGCATTTAGCCCGGCCTCGGTCAAGGGGGTTTGACCGCCGAACTGTGCGTATAATGGTGGAACACGCCCTCCCCGGCAACGGACAACAACGGACATTAGTGGGTATTACAGGATGGGCGATACTTCCGCGCACCAATTAACCCCCCAGAAGCTTGATTCCT
This sequence comes from uncultured Acidobacteriaceae bacterium, assembly GCA_963846085.1. Classification (GTDB taxonomy): domain Bacteria; phylum Acidobacteriota; class Terriglobia; order Terriglobales; family Acidobacteriaceae; genus Acidiflorens. The sequence continues at coordinate 1,063,000 of CAWJUN010000004.1, forward strand.
GGAAGGAGATTGCTGCCTTCTTTGACCGCGACGAGCGTACCGTTCGCCGATGGGAGAAGGAGCGCGCCTTACCCGTCCACCGTGTGCCCGGTGGAGGCCGCGGCGGCGTCTACGCTTACCCCAGTGAATTGAAAGATTGGCTCAAAGGCCGAGCCAGCGATTTAGACGCCAATGCCTCCGAAGCAGTCCCAGCGCCGCTCGAGAACCCTGCTTCCGATACCTTACCGAGCGCCGGTCAGGGGAGCGAAAACTGGAGTTCCGAGAGTGCTTCAGCCTCACCCACAACAAACTCGCCCGAACTCGCCCGCGTTCTGGAAATCCGGCCCGCAGGCAATTCGCCCGCGAAGACCCCGGCCGCCAGAAACTTGGCCTGGCTCGTACCTCTGCTCGCCGTTGCCGGACTCATCTTTGTCCTCTCGTTCAGTCACCGCGAGACTCGTTATAAGCACGCCCTCGCCGCGCCCCACACGCCCAACGCCGAAGCCCAGGAGTTGTATCTCAAAGGCGAGTACCACTGGACTAAGCGCACTCCCGAAGACTTGAACAAAGCCGTCGACTACTTCACCCAGGCGATTGTCAAAGATTCGAGTTATGCCCAGGCTTACGTTGGGCTGGCGGATTGCTACAACCTCCTGCGCGAATTCAGTGTCATGCCCGCCGAAGAGGCTTACCCGCGCGCGCTGTCCGCCGCACAAAAAGCCGTTGAACTCGACGACACTTCCGCCGGAGCCCACAACTCTCTCGCCTTCGCCACCTTCTACTGGAATTGGGACCCCGTAACCGCTGAACGAGAATATAAACGCGCTCTCGAACTCGATCCCAACTTCGTCCAGGGACATCATTGGTATGCGACTTTCCTTCTCGCCACCCAACGCTATCCCGAAGCGCTCGAACAAATCGAACAGGCTCGCAAACTCGATCCCTCGTCGACAACCATCCAAGCCGATAAAGGTTTAATCCTCAATAACGCTGGCCGCAAGAACGAAGCCTTCGCGTTGCTCAAGCAACTCGAAACCACCGATCCTTCTTTGGCCACCACCCACACCTACTTGTCTGCCATCTACCTCGACCGCAATGACTACGAAGACTTCTTTGCCGAATCCCGCCTCTCCGCACAGCTCCGTCATGACGAGATTGGATTGGCTGTAATTAATGCCGCCGAACAGGGATTCGACTCGGGTGGCGTTAGGGCGATGCGCGAGCGCATGCTCCCCATCCAAAAAGACGCTTTCGACCGTGGTACTGGGTCGGCGTATGACGTATCCGCAACTTACTCGGTATTGGGCAACAAACAAGAAGCCTTGCATTATCTGCAGACCGCCCTCGAAAAGCGCGAAACCGGCCTGCTCTACATCACCCGCAATCCCGACTTCAATAATCTCCACGGTGATTCGAAATATCAGGAAATCACAACGCAAATCGACCGCAAATTGTCGGGAAAATCCCAGTCCTAGGCAGTCCGTCAGAAACGGCCGCTATCCGTGGCAACCCCCCCTACCTCAGTAGCGTCGAAATCCGTTATCCTGAATCGAGACCTATGACGCTGCTCGACGCTCCACTCTACGATCCCGCGAAGGCCCGGCGGCGGAAAATCAAAATTACCGTCATCGTCGTCCTGGTAATCGCTCTCGCCGCACTCGGCTGGTTTTTACGGAATTGGCCCGAAGAGCACACTGTCAACAAATTCTTCGACGCCTTGCAGCAACAGAATTACGAAACGGCCTATGGCATTTATTTTCACGATCCCGGCTGGCGCCAGCATCAGCAGCAATACTCGAAATACACCTACGCCGATTTCTATCGCGACTGGGGGCCCGGCGGTGAGTGGGGACTCATCAAATCGCACAGCATTTACGGCACCGCCGACACAAAGAAATTTGGCGGCGGCGGCGTTGTCGTGGAAGTCGTAATCAACGAACGGTCCGAACACGCCAGAATGTTCGTCCAAAAATCCGACAAGACAATCACCGTCTACCCGTTCTAATTATGGGTTGTTCTAGCCTGTTTCAGTGCGGAAAGCTATTTCAGTGTGGTGACGGGCGTCTATCCAAGCCGAGCGAAGTTCGGCAGGTTCTGCAAACCTTCGGGTGCCCCAGGTTCGCGCCCGTCCTTTGGGCGCTAACCTGGGATTCCACTTCTCCTGTTTTTTAAGATTTACTACGGACCGACGGCGGAATCCGCAAAAACTAGGCCGCCATCTCCTCGATCTGCGTCAACGTCTTTTGTAACGACGCTTCATCCCCTACCGTGACCGAAGTCCGCGACCGGTCAATCTGCCGCATCAATCCCCAAAGTACCCGTCCCGGACCAACCTCGATAAACAGGTTCACGCCTTCAGCAATCAGCAGCCGCATCGAAGGTTCCCACTTCACCGTGCCCGTCACCTGCCGAATCAGCGCATCGCGCGCCGCTCCCGCAGTCTCAACTACCGCCGCATCCACATTCCCCACCACCGGACAATTCGGATCCAGAAAATTCAGCGTCTCCAAATCCTTCGCCAGACGATCTTGTGCGGGCTGCATCAACGAGCTGTGAAAAGGAGCGCTCACCGGAAGGTTCACCGCCTTTTTCGCCCCGCGTTCCGCCGCCATTTCCACCGCGCGACCCACCGCGCCAGCATGTCCCGAAATCACGATTTGTTCCGGCGAATTGATATTCGCCGCCTGGCAGACCTCGCCCTGCGCCGCATCGTCCGCCACTTTGTGTACCTTCTCGATCGGCAAGCCAAGAATGGCTGCCATGGCCCCGATACCAAATGGCACCGCTTCCTGCATATACCGGCCCCGTTTCTGGACCGCGCGCACAGCTTCAGCAAATGTCAGCGTTCCAGCCGCCACATGTGCCGAATATTCCCCCAGACTGTGTCCCGCAACATAGTCCGGCTCCAGCCCTTTTTCCTGCAACACACGCCAGGCCGCCACCGACACCGCAAGGATCGCCGGCTGCGTAATCTCCGTCAGCCGCAACTTCTCTTCCGGGCCTTCCCAGCAAATCTCGGAGAGCTTATAGCCCAAACAATCGTCGGCTTCCTCGAAGGTTTGCCGCGCCACCGCGTAGTTATTTGCCAGTTCCTTTCCCATGCCGACCACCTGCGAACCTTGGCCCGGAAAAAGAAAAGCAATTGGAGAAGAATTGTTTGTCATAGATTAGGAGATCGTAATTCCGAAGTCAGAAGTCAGGTCCGATGTTACGTCGTTACCGCGACGCTCAACCCGGCCAGCTCCCGCTCAATCGTCTCAGTCACTTTGCCCTCGGCAAATTCGTCCGCCACCCGTATCGCATTCTTGATGGCATTCGTGTTCGACGATCCATGCGTGATGATGCAAACACCTTTGATACCCAGCAGCGGTGCGCCGCCATATTCCGTGTGATCCAGCCGCTTCTTAAAATCCGTAAAAGCATTGCGCGAAATGTAAGCGCCGACCTGCCGCGTGATCGTCGACTTCAAGGTCTCTTTCAGCACCGCGCGCACCAGCCGCGCCACGCCCTCCGAAGTCTTTAACGCCACGTTCCCCACAAACCCATCCGCCACGATCACATCCACGTGCCCGTTATATAGATCGCGCCCTTCCACATTCCCAATAAAGTTGATCGGAAGCCGCTTCAGCAACTGAAACGCCTCGCGCGTCAGGTCGTTCCCTTTGCCTTCTTCTTCCCCAATCGAAAGCAGCCCCACCCGGGGATGTCTCTTCCCGAAGATTGACCGGCAATAGATATCGCCCATCACCGCAAATTGTTCGAGGTTGATCGCAGTGCAATCGACATTCGCACCGACGTCCAGCAGAATCGCCGCCGTATTCAGCACAGTCGGAAACGCCGCTGCCAGCGCCGGACGATCCACGCCAGCCAGAGCGCCCAGAACAACTTTTGCCGTGGCCATGGCTGCGCCCGTATTTCCCGCCGTCACAAATCCAGCCGCATGCCCTTCGCGCACCAGACGCAAGCCGACCCGTAGCGACGAATCGCGCTTGCCGCGAATCGCGTCCACTTTGTCGTCCATGGTGACGACTTCGCTCGCGTGCACCACCTCGATCGGCAACCGACGCGCGCCGGGATAGCGCGCCAAGTCCGCCCGCAACTGTTCTTCGGGACCCACCAGAAGCACACGCACGCCGTGATGGCGCGCCGCCTGCAAGGCGCCCTCAATCTCCGGCTTGGGCGCCTTGTCAGACCCCATCGCATCGAGCGCGATTATGCTAGGCATGAAGGGAGACGGACTGAGAGCACTTTTCATAAATTGTGCTTTGAAAAGATGGTTTGAAGAGCGCGCTTCAGCCGCGCCGTTGGCAAGCCGTATGAGGCGGCTTGCGCCCTCGCCTTACGACTTTTCTGCGACCTCTAAAATCTCGCGGCCCTTGTAAGTTCCGCACTTCGGACAAGCGCGATGCGGCATCTTCTGCTCATGGCAGTTCGGACACTCGGACAACGAGTGCTTCGACAAGGAGTCGTGGGCGCGGCGTGTCGCCGTGCGCTTCTGAGAATGTCTACGTTTCGGATTCGGCATGATTTCCTCGTAATCTCTAAGTTTCCAAGTTCTGAGTTCCCAGTAAAAGCTGCCTTTCCTGAGACCTTAGACCTGACACCCGAGACCTGAATTTCTATTGATTCAACTTGGTACGTATCTCTTTCAGCGCCGACCACCGTGGATCCTCAACTTCGTCCACGCAGGAGCACTCATTTTCGTTCAAGTTCTTGCCGCAATGCGGACACAAGCCCTTGCAGTCCTCACGGCAAACCGACTTCAACGGTAGCGCCAGCAAAACCTGCTCGCGCAAAGTATCTTCCAGCAGCAATCCTTGGCCTTCGTAGTACCCAATCTCGGCCTCCGCATCGGTCACGGAAAGTTCGGCATGTCCCGAATCAATTCCCAGCGGACGATACAGCAGATCGAAACTGCGTTCCACGTCATGCACCACCGGATCGAGGCAGCGCGCGCAAGGCACTTCCAGGCTCGTTTCCAGCTTGCCCTTGATCCGTATATCCTGCACGATCTCGTGCTTGCCGTGATGCTCTTCGACCAGATCCGCCCGCCCTTCGGCAAATAGCGGCGACCGCTGCACGACTTCCGTGCCCAAATCGATCACACCCGGGCCGTACTCCTCCCGGAAATCGACAGGATTAATCTCCAGATCCTTCAGTTCGATGAGCATCGGAACCTCCGCCGCCCCCACTCAAATTACCGCAAAGGCCCGCGGAAGTGCGCACAGAGACGAAAGTCTCTCAGGGAGCAATATCTAAGAATAAAGCCCGAAAAACCAAGTGTCAAGGAAGCGGAATGAGGGATAGTGCCTCAGTTTGAAATCCTCAGAACGCGAATCCATTCCCAAATACCTGTACCGATGAATCCACATGCAATAAGGCTTATGAAGATCATGTTCTCAAGAGGTGGCTTCGGGTTGTCGTCTTGAGCGGTAAAGTAGCGATACCAGAGATGGATCAAGACGTAAAGCCCAAGACCAAGAAGGAACAAGGCAGAACCTAGACTTGGCTCATTGTTTGCAGAACTGACGGGCCCGAATATTGCTAGCACGCTAGTCAATGTCTCGTTTCTTTTTCTTGCAAGGACGAAAACTCTAGCCCGCGCTCCCTGATTTCCGCGCTTTCCGAGTCCAACGAGGTCCCACCGCACTACTTCAACCCCAGCGCCCGCACCGCCCCATCATCCGGCACCGTCTTCCCATCCTTCTTTGTCACCACCCCAAACGATCCCGAATAGTCCCACATCGTCCATCCAATTCCATTGCGCTCCAACGCCGTCCGCACATCGTGCAACCAGGCATCCCGATCTGCTGGATCCGCATAATCCCGATACACCCCAAACTCGTTGCACACCAGCGGAACCCCGCGCCGCCGCGCCCACTCCGCCGCCTGCTTCATCTCCGCGTCAATCCGCCCCGCATCCCAATGCTCCCGCCCATACCGGATCACCTGCAACCGGTCGACTTCGTCCGGCACCAGCGCTGCCGCCTGCGCCGCCGAGTCCTCGCTCGACGGATACCGCACTCCCCGCAACCAATGCCAGTAATAGGCGCTCCAGTTCGCCCCCTGATGCGTAAAAATATACGGCTCATAAAAGTGGAAGTTGTAGATCACATTCGGATCCCGCAGCGGCTCCTCAAACACCAACTCATCGTCATTCGACCACCGCGCCCCCGCCGCGATAATCGTCAGCCCCGGCGCACCTTGCCGGATCGCCGCCACCAGCTTCATCTGCACGCCCAGCCATCTGTAGCGATCGCTGAACTCCGGCTCATTCATCACCTCAAGAAAAACTCGGTCCGCCTCCCATGTCGAATAATGCGCGGCCAGCGCCCGCCAAAAATCCGCAAACCGCTGCACGAATTCATCGTCTTTCCCGAGCCGCGCTTTGAAATCGCTCTCCGGATGCAAATCGATCACGACCGCCAACCCGTGATCGAGAATCATCTTCACCGCCGCGTCGAGCGAAACCATATAATCCGCCGGAAGAAGATTCGGCTCGCGCTCATTAAACATCGGCTGCGGATTCACACCCAACCGCACATGATCAAATCCCATCGACTTGATCAGCGCGATGTCGTCCGCCGTAGTCCAAGCCTGAAAATGCTCCACCGTATAGCCGCGCTTGTCATACACCTGCGCAAACCACCCGCTGGTATTGATCCCATGCTTCAGTTTCTCAGCCCGCGCAAACGCCAGCGAGGCTTTCGGATCTGCCGTCTGCCCAACCGCGCGACCAGCCAACGCGATAGACGCTACCACGACCACCACCGCGAACTTCGCGAGACAAATCCTCATCGCCACTCCCCACAACCAATCCATCCCCCATTGATACACTATTTGCGAGCGCCGAACAGCGAACGACCAGCGACGACCGACCAACGACACCATGCTCCCCACTCAGCGCCATCTCTTCGATATCCCCAGCGACGTCGCCTACCTCAACTGCGCCTACATGTCGCCGCTCATGAAGTCTTCGCTAGACGCCGGAATCGCCGGTCTCACTCGCAAAACGCATCCTTGGGAACTGATCTCCGACAAGTTCTTCACCGGAGCCGAAGAATTTCGGTCCGCCGCCGCCCCGCTTCTCGAAGCCTCGCCCAACGACATCGCCATTGTCCCCTCCGCCGGATTCGGCATCGCCACCGCCGCGCGCAATCTGCCGATTCACAAAGGACAAAGCATCCTCGTTTTAGCCGAGCAGTTCCCCTCCAACTATTATTCCTGGCAGCGCAAGGCCGAAGAAACGGGAGCCTCATTAAAAGTCGTCCCTTGGCCAGAGAACCAGGATTGGACCGCCGCTGTCCTCGACTCGCTAACCCCCGAAGTGGCCATCGCCGCTCTCCCTCACGTCCAATGGACCAGCGGTGGCCGCCTCGATCTCGTCCGCATCGGAGAAGCCTGCCGCAAACAGGGAACCGCCCTCGCTCTCGACCTGACCCAGTCGCTCGGCGCGCTGCCCTTTAGCGTGAAAGACGTGCAGCCGGATTTCGCCGTGGCCGCCAGCTACAAATGGCTCCTCGGCCCCTATTCCGTCGGCGTTCTTTACGTCGCTCCGAAATGGCAAAGTGGACTGCCTCTGGAAGAGAACTGGATTCAGCGCGCCAACGCCCGCGATTTCACGAGCCTCATTCTATACACCGAACATTACGACCACGGCGCACGACGCTTCGATATGGGAGAGCGCGCCAATTTCGGATTATTACCCGCCGCCGTGCACGCCATGAAGCAAGTGCAGGAATGGAAGGTCGAGCAGATTGCAGAAACCGCCGGCGCGCTCAATCGTCAATTGGCAAGCGTCGCCGCCGACCTCGGATTCTCCAGCGCCGCCGAACCGCTGCGCGCCCCACACTATCTTTGTTTGCGAAGGAAAGAAGCGATCCCCAAAGAGCTTCCAGTAGCGCTCGCAAAAGAGAAAGTCTTTGTCAGCGTCCGCGGAAGCTCCATCCGCGTCACTCCCAACATCTACAACACTCCCGCAGATTGCGACCGCCTGATCACAAGCCTGCGTCCGTTTGCCGTTAGAGCCGGAGTCTGAGATTGCTTGGAAGCGTTTGGGTGGCGCAGCGCTTCAAGCGCTGCGAAAACAGCTTTGCTTTGACATGCCTTTAGGCGCTGAGGGCGAACCCTGCTACTTCAGCAAACCTTCGATCCTGCGTGTAACCAAGCTTAAGGACGGAATGAATCGAACTCTGCCGGCTCAGTCGATACCGGCCCATCATCATGCTACTGCTTCAGCGCCGCAGCCTTGCGCTGCGCCAGCGAAGCCGCCTCGGTCGACGGATTCTCTTTTTGCACCTGCTCGTAGAGCTTCTTCGCCTCGTCCGGCTTCTGCCGTGACTCGTCGAACCCTGCCAGTTCCATCTGTGCAGTCGCTTTGCTAACCGTGATCGTAGGCTTGTCAATCAGCTGCTTGTAAAGCTCGGCCGCCTGCGAATCCTTATTTTCGGACCGGTACAACGACGCCAGCGCCAGCTTCCCCAGCGCCGCCAAATCGCTGTTCGAAGAGCCCGCCGCCTCCTGCAAACTATGCTCCGCGGCGGCATTGTCGTTCAATTGCAACGACGCCAGACCCACAAAATACTTCGCCATGTCGGCCGTGTGCGTATGCGGATACTTATCGACGATCCCCTGAAACTGCTTGCGCGCCGTCGTAGCCCGCTCCTGCAGCGAGGCGAACGTGTCATACCCCGGTTGCGCCGGAGTGCCCGCCGGCCGAAGCGGCGTCTCAAACGTCCGCACCGCCGTCGACAGCTCCGCGCTCGCCTTTTCATCCTGCGAGTTGACGTAATACCACCCGCCAAAGGCAATCGCCGCAATCGCAATCACCGCCGCCACGATGGCGGTAAGCGTTCCCTTATGCTCTTCGCTCCAATGGGCAGCGTTTCCCGCTGCTTCGAACGTAACTTTGCTGAAACGATCTTGTTTCAGTTGATGCCGAGTCTCTGCGCGCACGAATGTCCTTCTTAACTTAAAGGTAGGATGACAATTAACTAGTCTAACAGCCTAATTTCCAGAGCGTCAAAGCGCCCCTGCTTCTCCAGGATTAACCCTCGCCGAACCAAAAAAGTTTGCCACAAAACCGGTGTGCGCCCGTCACAGCATACGCCGACCGGAGACGTAGAATATAGAAGTGGTAGTGAAGGCCGAAGTGAGCCAAGCAAGTCCGGGACTGACGGTAATCGAGTCCCGAACGCACAGCAGTCACGTCCCGGACACACTGCAACTAAAGTCCCGGAGGGGCGTCTGAAAATAGCCCGGCGCTTCAGCGCTGGGTAAAGGACCGAGAGAAGAAAAGCCCCGGAGGGGCGACTGAACTCCCATGTCCCACACCTACGTTTCTGAACTTTTTCATTGTGTATTCTCCACCAAGGACCGTCGCGGTCTCATCCCAGCCGCGAAACAACCCGATCTGGCCGCGGAACGCGATCTGAAGACGCTTCCATCTGCTTTACAAGACCTGCTCGATTTCCGACCAGCTACACCTGTTCTAGCTCCACGCACTGACAAGTAAAAGGCATCGACCGAGCGACTCTGAGTTGTTGGAGTCGCGCTAAACTCCCTCCTCACTTCGCATCCGTCCGGTACCTCCAAAACCCAGCCATCTTCTCCTGCAAAACATGAAACGATCCCTCCCGCACTTCCGCAGCGGTCCCCGCAAACGCGTCCTCCCGAACCGCCTCTTCAATCAAATGGTGCATCGGCGCCAACTCGCACACGGGATCCGTCGCCCCCGCATCGCCCGTCAGCAAAAACGCCTGGCACCGGCATCCTCCAAAGTCTTCCCCACGCCGATCGCATGACCGGCAAGGCTCCGGCATCCACGCCTCGCCGCGAAATTTCTGAAACGCCTTCGAGTTCGTCCATATCCAACCCAGCGCACGTTCCCGCACGTTATCGAACTGCATCCCCGGAATCACTCCCGCCGCATGACAGGGCAACACGCGTCCCGCCGGATCAATCAGCAGCAACTGCCGTCCCCATCCGCCCATGCAGGCCTTGGGAAAGCGCGCATGATAATCCGGCACGACCATGTCAATCCGAACCTTGCCTCGCAGCCGTTCGGAAGCGGCCGCCACGACTTCTACAGCGCGATCGAGTTGCGAACGCGTCGGCAATAACGCCGACCGGTTTTCGAGCGCCCACCCGTAATACTGGGCATGCGCAATCTCCATTCGGTCCGGATTCAGCGCCTCCAAGGCCGCAATCATCTCTTCCAGGTGATCGATGTTCTGCCGGTGCACAACCAGATTGGTCGTGAACGCAAGTCGATGTTCGCGAATCCACCCAGCGAGTTCAAGCTTATGCGCATGCGCGCGCGTTCCGGCGATCCAGTTTGCCTGGCCTTCGTTCGAATCCTGAAAACTAAGCTGGATGTGATCGAGGCCAGCTTCCACGAGCTGCGCCAGCCGCTCGCGTGAAAGGCCGATTCCAGAGGTGATCAAGTTGGTGTAAAGGCGCGCCTGCCGGGCTCCGGCGATTAACTCAGTGAGATCGGGGCGCGCCAGCGGCTCACCGCCAGTGAGGTGAAGATGCAGGACTCCCAGCGCCGCTGCCTCGTTAAAAACCCGTAACCAATCGGCCGTGGCAAGTTCTTCCGCGCGCGCAGTCAGTTCGAGGGGATTTGAACAATACACGCAATGCAGAGGGCAGCGATGCGTAATCTCGGCAATCAGCGCCAGCGGATTCGAGCATTGAGACATTGGATTCATTGACTCATTTAGAGATTGAGGTATTGACTCATTGGGAGGTTTCAATGATTCAATACCTCAATGATTCAATGCTTCAATAATCGATAATTCGCTTCTCGTGCAGTTGCTCCAGAAAGATCAGCACATCCGCTCGAATCTTTCCTTTCGGAGCCAGCATGAATTGTGTCTCCAGCTTCTGCACAATCTCGGCCAGGGAAAAATGGCCGTCGCACAACTCGAGGATAATCCGGCCCGTGCCCTCGACACGAATCGCACCTTCCGGAAACAGCACAACCGGGGCCTCCGTCGTGCCACCCCACCGGCATCCCGCCGCGAACTTCGGAACACTTGTCTCCAGCAGTTCAGCCACGTTAAGCCTTGCCTCCATCGTGAATGCGAAACGCGCCTGGCGGCGGCCATCCGGGCGAGACGTAGGCAAAGTAAAGCGCATCGAGCTGCGCCCACAGGATGTCGCACTTATCCCGCAACGCCTGAATCACGCCCTCTTGTTCGGCTCGCGTGGACGCGTGGTCAAACGCATATTGGATCGCAAACGCCGCGTCCTCGGGAGCCTCCGTCAACCGCGCCTCGAAATAATCCAGCCCCGACGCCAGCCAGGGATAGTGCTCCCGCAATTTCTCCATTCGCAGCGTAATCAAGTCGCGCGAAAAAAGCTCAGTCAATGACGAAGCCACGCACTCCGTAAATGGACGCGTCCGCACCAGGTTCAAATATTCATTGCCAATGAATCGCGTCGCCGGAAGCACTTCCTCCCCGCGCACCACCCGCTCTTTATCCAGTCCCGTCGCCTCCGCCAGCTTGATCCAACGCAAAATCCCGCCCTGCCGCGTCCGGTCCCCATCATGATCGACGATCCGCTTGCGCCACACCCGGCGAAACGCCGGATCCGTCGCCCGCGAAAGAATGATCGAATCTTTCATCGGAATAATCGACTGGTAGTAGTAACGGTTCAAAGCCCAGGCCTGCAATTGTCCCCGCGAAAGTTTGCCTTCATGCATCAGCAGATGGAAAGGATGCTTGTGGTGATAGCGGTCTTCGCCTACGCGCCGTAACTCGGTGCGCAGTTCGTCAAAGCTAAGCTTCGAGTCATTCGACGACTTGTTTTGCGGGATCACAGATCGACCTGCCAATTGTCCTCCGCCACTTGCCAACCAGCGTCGCGCACAAGCCGGCATTCGGCGCTCAACTCGTTCAACAGCGGATTCGTGTTGTTGAGATGAATCAACATTTTGCGCTTAACTGGAATATCTTTCAGCAGCCGCAGACTTTCTTCCACCGGAATGTGCCCCATCTGGTGCGCGGTCTCGCTGCTTCCCTGCAAGCGCACGAGCTCGTCGTCGCTCCAAAACGTGCCGTCGAACAAAAGCAGGTCGACCTCACGGATTTTCTCGAGCAGCGCGTCGCTGAGGTTGCCGACGGCAGGAATGTAGGCGACTCGCTTGCCGGCGGACTCAAAGAACAAAGCGGCCGTTGCCTCATCTCGCCCAAGCCCGGACTGGTCGCTTTTCACATATTTGGGATAACGCCCTGAAAGATACTGTGCCTCGCATTTAAGCCCCGAGTCCATCCCATCCGCCGCCAGCAACGCAACCGGCTCCCCTGCATCCAGCGCGGTCCAAACCACCTGCGGATCCACCCGGTTCAACATGCCAAACATACTGTTCTCATCCCGCAGAATGCGCAGCACCGAAGCCGCGCCATACACTCGTAAAGGTTGCAGTTCTCGCAAAAGAAGCAGCCCCACCACATGGTCGAGATCGCAGCTTCCTAAAACGACGCCGGCAATGGGAGAATCCCGCAGCCCACGTGGATGTAAATCAGGGGAGTTTTCAATCTGAGAAGCCAGGTCAGGAGACGCCCCGGCCAGAAACCACGACGACCCGTCGGCGCTGACCGCAAGTTGGGCTTGCGTGCGCGCCTTGCCAGAGAACTTCTTGTCGGACGCCTCTGCGCTCGCCGCAGTGCTGCCACTTTGGCGCACGGCTACGCAGTTTCCGCAGCCGCAATTCCACTGCGGGAACCTGCCCCCGGCCGCAGAACCGAGGATCCGAATGCGCATTCAGCTAGTTTAGAGTTTTGCGCTCACGTAGGAATTGATTTCGCAGCAGAGAACAACTTCTTCGAATACCGGACTGGTCCAAGCCATGATCTTCACCTTGAGTTCGAGATTTCTTTCCTTGCCGGGCCCACGAGCGTCGGCATGTCGAGTTAGAGAATGATACCATCCGCCGGGTTGTAATCATCCCGGAATCTTGCTCCCAGCATGGCCCATTAGGGCAGTGTGCAAGGACTTGCCACCGGCCCACACTCGTCGCCATAACCGAATCAAATCATGGAGATAGAAAAATCCACCCTCCGCAGCCGCCGCGAAGGGTGGTTGGCGTTACTGATTATTGATGACGCCAAAGATCCCGTTGAGGTTGTTCTTCGGCCCGGCCGTATAGAAAAGCTGGTTTGTATTGCCGTTCGACGACGTCCCGCCACCGAACTCAATCCCCCACAGCTGGTTAATATGGATCGGCTTGTTCGCCGAGTTCAGCAGCGTTCCCACGAAAGCCCCGGTCGTCAGGTTAAATCCATTGATCGTCCCCGAGTTGGTGTTGTTGCTGATCAGCAGTGTCCCGCTCAGCGGCCCAAAGTTCGAAGGCGCCACCGCGAATCCCCACGGTTGGTTGAGCGGTTTTCCGTGAATCAGCGTCTTTACGAACGCCCCACCCTCCGTAAAGATGTCGATGTACCCGCCAGATTTGCCGCTCGTCGAAGCGAACGCAACATATACCTGGCCGCCGATATCCTGAATTCCGAACGGAGCGAAGCCCGCCGGCAGCTTCGTATCCGTGAACGACATCACAAAGTTGAACTTGCCGTCGTACACGTCGACCTTGTTATTGGCCACATCGGCCGCGTACAGAAAGTTGCCCGAAGAATGGCTCGTGATCGCTAATCCCGTATAGACTGCGCCCGATGAGGAGTTGTTCACCCCAATCAAAGCGTTGTTCGGATCAAAATGCGACCACCCGCTGATCGTTCCATCCAGGGTTGCGAATAGGAACGCCGACGTCCAGCTATCGATTTGAAATTCCGTCGACCCGTTGTAGACGATGCCGGTCGGCGTGCCCACTCCCGAACCGGCAGCCGTCGGAACCGTCACCACCAGGCTTTGCTTGGCTCCCGTCCCTGTATAGAGCGTCGACAGTCCCGTGCCTTCGTCGCTCAGCCAGAACGGGCTACTGGGGCTAGCGGCCAATCCCCACGGATTAATGAGTTGTGTATCGCCCTTTTTGCCTGTGTTTTTCACCAGTGTGGTCGCTTCATACGACTGGCCGCAAACCGCCATGGCGGTCCCGGACACCAGCGACAACGCAAGCACAAAGAGCGCGCCAGCGCATAGTCGATTGCATAACGATCGAGACATAGAACCTCTCCTCAGAACTTGATTGGCGGCAAGGCTGAGCGCCCCGCCTGCCCGCGCAGGACCGAAGAAAGAACCGATCCATGCGGCTCAAGAACGTTAGCCGGAGAGTCCGGCTGACTTGTCAGGGGGAAGTCAGTGGTTTGTAAACATCTTGTAACCGATTACCGCCGAAGGAATAAAACAGAAGAGAAAACGTGTGGGGGTGTTGGTGGCGGGCGTCTCGCCCGCGCCTTTGACTTTGCTTTTTGCTCTGACTTTTCGTCTTTGCAGCTTGATCTGGCTTTACGATCTGCCCCAACCAATGCGATTCCCGGCGAAGGACCCTACTGCGCCGCTTCCAGCAATCCCTGCTCGGCCTTTTCCTGGCACTCGATGCAATGCCGAGTCCATGGCACCGCGTCCAGCCGCTTGGCATTGATCTCTTTTCCGCAGGAGACGCATTCCCCAAAACTTCCTTCGCGGATCCGCGCCAGCGCGCCATCGACCATATTCAGCAACTGCCGGTCATTATTACTTTGGCTGAAGAGAAATTCCTTGTTGTACGAGCTGGCCGCGCGATCGGCAACATCCTGAGTCGCCTCATCGTCCGCCGTGCGCCCGTCCTGCTGGTTGCGCACCACCATTGTCCGCAACTCGTTTCGTCGGGTTTCTAGTTTTTTTCGAAAAGCTTCAAGTTTCTTCTTATCCATGATTGCCAACCCACACACTGCTCACTCGAAATCAACACCTGACCACCGCGAACCTTAAGATGCAAAGTCGCGCCCCACAGACTCCAACATGCTCTTGAAGCCAAACAATTATCGTAAGCGCCAACAAGATCAGGCGTCAAATGGCTGGCCGTTTCCGCGGTCGCATGTGCTTCAGAGGTGTCGGGCTTGCTTTCCTTCGTGCCCTTAGTGGTCGCGGCTTTAGGGTTTATTCCCGCTCAACCCCGGCGCCGGATACTCCGGCAACTTCTGTTTCGCCGCCTGCGTCCGCTTCACCTGCAATTCGTCAAACAGCAGCGCCGGACTCGCCACGCTGAACCACACCGGCTCCGACCGGTCATCGGTTGCAGGAACCGTCCCCGCCGCGATCAGGTCACCTCGCAGCGACCGCACATCCAGATCCCCAAACACCCCGCCCCGCACCAACTCTTCGCGCCCGTCCTTCGTCCACACACGATAAAGAAGTCGCGGCTCAAGTCTCGGACCCATCGTCGCCACATAAAACCCATACGGCAGGTCCCGCTTCTTGCACAGCTCGATCAACCGCGCCTTCAGTTCCGCATCCGGCTCCGGATCGGTCGATTCCAAAATAAGGTTTCCCGGATGCGGCGCCGGCGTCCCTGCCGCACCCGCCCGTCCATGCCCGTTCGAAGCCGGAAAGTCGCGGATCGGCTGCCGTCCAATCAGATACGACACCAGTTGACCCTTCTCGATTAACAAGACGCGCTGCCCCTTCACACCTTCATCATCCAGTGTGTACTTCCCAAACAGCGGTTGCCCCGCGATCGTCGCAATCGTCGGATCGTCCACCACATTGATAAACTCCGGCAACACGCGCGACTTGTAGCTGCTCGACCACAGCCCCGTCGTGCGCGCGTTCTCCCCCAGCTTCGGCTTGCGCCCCAGCACATTCGGCTCGACCAGATCGCTGACCACCGTCGCCGCCGCGTCATTCGAAAACAGCACCGGCCCCCGGTACTCCTCATCCGCCACCGGAGCATCCCGCAACATCTTTAGCGAATCGCGCAGCGTGTCAGTCGTCTTCAGAAACTCCGCCCGCGTCGGCAATTCCTTCAGATCGTTTCCCTGGTCGGCGTGCGAGCGCTGCAACAGCATCCCGTCCGCTGCCTGCGTCGAGCCCGAAACCGAAATCACATAATGAGTGTTTCCCGAACGCGACACCGTCCCTTCGGAATTCACGAAATAACGGTTCTCAACCATAAAGCGCAGCGAAGCGTCGAAGCTCTCGATCTCCGGATCGCTGCGATATTCCCCCGACGCCTCTTCCACCAACCGAACCCACGGAGAAAAGTCATTCGTCGAAAAGCGCGCCAACGGCCCAATATCTTCCACTGGATCCGCTTTAGCAAAGTCATCCACCGGCACATCCACCTTCAATTGCTTTAGCACCGCCTGCTTCGCCGACAACGATTCCGTCGCCGATTTATAAGCGCGATCAGTCGCCAGCCAGATCCTCTGGCGGATCGCGAATACGTCATTGTCCGACGCAACCAGATCCACCGTCCCTTCCCCCGTACCGTAGAAACTGTCCTGCTTGTAGTCGCCCACCCGCACCACCACCCGCAGCAGCCTCCCGTGATCTCGTTGCTGCGCGCGCAGCGCTCCAAACACCGCAGCAGCCTCCATCTGGTCGATCTCTGTTACCCGGTACTCGATGTAATACGGAGCCGCCACATTATCCAGTTTCAGCTTCGCCTTCGACCGGTCCATCTCCTCCCGCATCGCCCGCAGCACAACATCGCCTCCGTTAGCATCGGCCGCGTGCGCAGAAATTGAAACTAGGCAAGCCAGCACACCACAAGAAATGGCCGCAAACACGGGTCGCCGTATCATCGCTCACCTCCCACTCCATCCATCGCCCCCGGCGGAGGCGGCAAAATCGGAGGCCGCGTATCTCCATATTTCCTCTTCTGCACTTCCATCTCAGAAAACAGCATCGCCGGAGACGCCGCCGACACCGGAACACTCCCCGACTCCGCGCCGCATATTCCGTTAAATACGCTCGTCGTATCCCCCGTCGCCGCAATCTGCGTCAGCACCGTCAACGGAGTGCCCACAATATCCACACCCCGCACCAGTTCATCCGGACGCCCATCCGTATACACGCGCCACACCATCACCGGCAGCACCTGAAACGCCTGCGGCATCTCCCGCGTCGTCAACGTAAAGCCGCCCTGTATGTCTTCGAAGTACAGCCCATACGGCTTACCCTGCTTCTTGATCTCTTCAATAAAGCGCGTACGCAACTGCGCATCCGGAATCGTCTTCGATGAAGTAACGATCAGATTTCCTTGCCGTCCCACCGGCATCATTCCTTCTTGCGCCCGCCCGTGTCCGTTCGAGCTGCCGAAATTCTTCACCGGCATCCGCCCCATCAGAAAATTCTTCAGAATCCCGTCCTGCACCACCTCGACCCGCGACGCCGGACTCCCCTCATCGTCGTACCGGTAGAATCCCGACAGCTCTGTCCCGCCCAAACTGCGCATCGTGGGATCGTCCGTCACACTCAAGAAATCCGGCAGGATCTTTTCATTGATCTTCTTAGTGAACGTCTGCCCTTCATCCCGCCCGCGTTGCCGCTGACCCTCGACTCGATGCCCCAACACTTCGTGAAAGAACACCGCCGCCGCCCGCCCCGAAAGCAACGCCGGCCCGCTATACGGCTCCGCCAACGGAGCCGCCTTCAGCGCACTCAAATCGTCCGCCATCTTCTTGACGCTCGCTTCTACTTCCGCCTGCGACGGCACCTTCAACGGATCCGTAAACTGGAACGTCTCCACCCGCATCAACTGCATCCCATCGTTCGCCAGCGTGTCCGCCTGAATCATCACGCGAAAAATGGCGTCGGAAGTGACGACCTTCGTTCCTTCCGTCGACACCAGGTAACTGCTGCCTTTTGTCGCCGCCATATACACCAGCGAATCTTCCACCTGCGGATACTTCCGGAAACACGCCGAATAGCGCCGCGCCAGTTCTTCCCAGGCCTTCTGCTCCGGAAACTTCACCGGCGAAGCCTTCTCCACATAGCTCGACGCCTTCTCCTGCGAAAAGTCAGCAGAATCGTCCTCGTCCTTCGCCCTTACCGCGCTCTTCGTCTTCACATTCGCAAACGACTGCTGCGCCTTGCGATACTCCTGGTAGGTCAATTTCCACAACACTCGGGCAATGGCGTCCGCATCGTCTTTTTCTGGCAACGCGCCCGAGGTTATCCCCGAAGCACGGTCCTGCCCGTGCGTATTGTCCAGCGCCGCCGTTCCGATCCGCATGTTGACGTCGGCGGACCGGTGATTCGTCAGCGATGAACTCAAAATCGCGCCCTGCGCGCTCATGATCGCCAGCGATTCCCCCTCCGTTACGTCGTAGCTCACGAAATACGGCGCCGGATCGAGCTTCGACAGCTCCGATTGCCCCCGGTGCAACTCTCTTTCCATCGTGGTTAGAAGAAGATCGTCAGAAGAGGCAGATGGGAGGGAAGCGGGAGAGTTCTTGGACTTTTGCGCGCTCAACGGCGTCCCGGACCGGGCAACCACCAAGACAAGAAAGACCAGCAGAACGCGGCGGCCAACAGCTTTTTGAATTTTCATTAGAAAACGTGAGTCTACAGGACCGGACCCAACAAAAAAAGCGGCCCCTTTCGGGGCCACCCTTTCAAAGAGGCTAATTGGCGGGTATCAGAGGAAATCAATTTGGCGCCGCTTCGGGGAGTGGAAGCGGACAGAGTGAGATGTCGAGAACATCGAGAGTGAAGTTTGTTCCAACGGTTGCGGCCTCTTCCTTAACTACCAACTGAGCATTTCCCGCACCAAATTAATAAACATTATCTCCATCGAGAAACCATTTCGGGAAAGTGTTCAAAATGAGGATTTTAGGGTGTTTCCCTTACACGCCAACCCTGATCCAAGTCACACACATTTGTGATCCCAGATGCAGAATCCTGCACCTTCGTGAAAATTCTCAGGAACTCACTGCCAGCAAAACTCGGTGCCCCAGGTTCGCGCCCGTCCTTCCGCGCAGCACCCCGCTCCTGGCGGTGCCCCAGGTTCGCGCCCGTCCTTTGGGCGCTAACCTGGGTTCTCATCAAAACCGAGCGTCAGTCCTCTGTGAATGAATCGGGAAGCCTCGACTTCGGAAACGCTCAGTCCCTCACCCCGCCATCCGAAAACACCTCCGCCGTGAAGGCCTCGATCGTGGCATTCTTACGCCACGCATCCGGCGGAAGCCCGGCCTTGCGACACGTTTGCTCCAGAAAAGTCGCCCGATCCCACCCGTACTCACCCGGAACCTGCGGCAACAGCAAACCCCGACGGCCTCCCGCGGAGATGACCAACCCGTGACGCCCAACCTCCACGTCCTCGGGACGAATCGGCGCCAGCCGCGAGAGCACGCTCAGAGAAATACCGAGCTGGCGAGCCTCCTCTTTCGTCACCGGCGAAAAGCGCGAATCCTCGAACGCGGCAGCCCGTGCCGTCTCGGCCACGGCTCGATACAGCGGCGCGACCGGCATCGCATAACCGACGCACCCGCGAAGGTTTCCTTGAAGATAAAGTGTGGTGAAAACCCCTTGTGGCTCTGACAAAGACGGAGCAATGTCGGACGACAGGCCCGAAACGCTTCTGCCCTCCGCCTCCGCCAGAATCGCCTCATGCGCGATCCCGAGCAGAGTTGCCCGCTGTTCCGCTGAAAATTCGCCAGGGGACGAAACCGTCCCATCAGCCTCAACCCCGGCTCCACTCAGAGTCTCTTGGTCCGTCGTTTCAGACCGCTTGAACATCGCTTTTTCTCCGCCGCGAAAGGACGAAGCTCCGGCGCCGTCGCTTTTCCGACTTGCGATCGATCCGCGACCAGAAAGCGATAAAGTAATCGACCGCCGACACCAGCGACAGCAGGATCATGAACCAGATCGCAGCCCACGCGATCCAGTACACCGGGAAAATGTAAGCGCCATACACCGGCCACTCATGCCAGCGCCGCGCCAGAATCACCGCCACGACCGAAATAATCTGGACCAGCATCTTGAACTTGCCCAGTTCGCTCGCCTGGATGGTGAATCCCTCCGACGCCGCGATCGATCGCAGCCCACTGACCAGAAATTCCCGCCCAATCACCACCACCGCCATCCATGCCGGGACCAACACAGGATTGAACTGCACCAGCGTGATGAACGCGGCCGCCACTAACAACTTATCCGCCAACGGATCCAGCAGCATCCCCATCGTCGTGATCTGCCCGCGCTTGCGCGCCAGATACCCGTCAATCCCATCCGTGATCGAAGCCAGAATAAAGACCGCCGACGCGAGCAGCTCTCGCTCCCCCGTCCGCTCGTTCGCGAACCGCGGAGTGCAAAGAATCCATATCAGCAGGGGAATGGCCGCAATACGAGTAAGCGTGATGGAGTTGGGAAGGTTCACGCGATGAATAGGCCAGGGCCGCGGCAGGCGGACAACTTCGATTATCCTCTACATCCGGGACCAAGGCAACGCAAGCAAAAGGATTTACAAAACTCGCGGGTGCGCCCTAAATGGAATGTAAGTCCGAAAATACAAGTCTGAAAATGGATGGGTTCGCGTCCCGGAGCGACGCCTGACAACCGCCCCGCACTTCCGCACCGGGAACCGCGTAAAGAAAATGATCAAGTCCCGTAGGGACCGCTGAACTCCAACAATCTGCACGGACTCGGCGCCATCGCGCAATCGCCCTATCGCTCGTGAAACATCACTTCTGCTTCGCGATGATCTTGTCTACAATCTTGTTATACGTCGCCGGCGGAACAATCTTCTTGCTCAGAAGCTGGCTCTTATTCGCGTACGGACGCCCACCTATGATCTTTTCCGAATACGCCGGTCCGATCCCCGGCAAGGCCATCAGCTGATCTTTCGTGGCCGAATTAATGTCGACCAAATCGGCTTTGGCGGTCGCCGAGCTCTTCGCCATCGTCTGGCCAGCCTGCGCCACCGCCACCCCACTCATCAGGCTCAAGGCAAAAACGGCAACAAAAACCCCGGACATCACCGACCTAAAGCTCATTTTCTTTATCATGGCTCTCCCTATTCCTTATGCGCTGCTTTGTACCCGGCGGCCTTCGCCTCCGATTCCGTCATGAATTTTCCCGCCTTCGTCTTCCCATACCAGCGGCCGCCCTTGTGATACACGCCGCTGTCGGTGTTTACCCAGACCTTGCCGCTCGCTTTCGCCGCCGCAATATCCTGACTGGAAGCCGCGCCCGCGGTCTTTGTCGTAGCCTTGGGCGCAGCCATGTTTCCCGAGGGCGCCGCTTGCGGAGTTGCGTTCGGGCTATCCGACCCTTTTGCCGGAGCCGAACCCATGTTATTCGTGCTCGCCTGCGCCACCGCCAATGCCGGCGAAACGCCCCCCGTCAACGTTAGCAATAAGACACACACCGGCACCCACGAAAAGAGTCGACGGCAAGCTCGATCCATATTTCCTCGCAAATATTTCCTAGGCGTAAATCCCGCGCTGCTTGATCGTGTATGCCACGCGATCAATCGCCAGCATGTACGCCGCGATACGGTTATTCACCGCATGCGTCTCGGCGTACCGCACCACATCGTCGAATGCCGTGATCATGATGTCCGACAGCCGCTCATTCACTTCCGACTCTTTCCAGAAATATCCCTGGCGATCCTGCACCCACTCAAAGTAGGAAGTCGTCACTCCGCCCGCGTTTGCCAGAATGTCAGGAATCACAAAAACTTTTTTCTCCGCCAGAATGTCATCTGCCGCCGCCGTCGTCGGACCATTCGCCCCCTCAGCCAGGATCTTGCACTTCACCCGGTCCGCATTCTGGCTCGTGATCACATTCTCCGTAGCCGCCGGAATCAGGATGTCGCAATCCATCAGTAACAAGTCCGCCGGATCGTACGCCCCCGCTCCCGTAAATCCATGAATCGTCCCATTCCGCTGCCGGAACTCCCACAGCGCTTCGCAATCGATCCCTTCTTTCTTATACAAACCGCCGCCGACTTCCACGATCCCAATCACCTTGTAGCCCGCTTCCGACATCAACCGCGCCGCATTCGACCCGACGTTCCCAAATCCCTGCACAATCACCCGAGTCGTTTCCCGGTTCAGCTTCAGCTTCTTGATCGCCTGCTCGCACACCATCAACACGCCACGTCCCGTGGCCTCACGGCGCCCGCGCGACCCGCCAATATTAATCGGCTTCCCTGTCACCACCGCCGTCACGGTCTGCCGCATGTGCATGGAGTACGTGTCCATGATCCACGCCATCGTCTGCTCGTTCGTATTCACGTCAGGAGCCGGCACATCTTTCTCCGGCCCGATGAACTCGAACAACTCCGCCGTGTACCGCCGCGTCATCCGCTCCAGTTCGCCCTGCGACATCTTATGCGGATCGCAAATGATCCCGCCCTTCGCTCCGCCAAACGGAATATTCACCACCGCGCACTTCCACGTCATCCAGCTCGCCAGCGCCCGCACTTCGTCCAGGTTCACATCCGGCGAATACCGCAGCCCCCCTTTCGCTGGACCGCGCGCGATCGAGTGCTGCACCCGAAATCCCGTGAACACCTCCAGGTGTCCGTCGTCCATCATCACGGGGATATGAACAATGATTTCCCGGCTCGGACTGCGTAGCACCTTCCACAGTCCGTCATCCAGATTCAGTTTGCGCGCCGCCAGATCAAAGCGCGCCGCTTGCGCCTGCCAAGGATTCGTCTCCTGCTCAAGATCCACTACCGTCATAAGAGTCTCCATATGATTGCTTTCCGGGGCTTCTCCAGCTTTCTGCCGAGCCTCGCAAAGTATATTGCCGCCTAGCAGGCTAGGCAAGCGACGGTGTGACGAATCGGGCACCTCTGTACCGACGGGTCGGTAGGCTGACAACTTCGCTGCGGACCTTCCTTATAATGGCTTCCACGCCTCTATGATCCGTCCTGACTACAAGCAGTTCGCGCGCCTCGCCCGCGAAGCGACACTCGTCCCCGTCGCCAAGTCCATCTCCGCCGACTTGCTCACTCCCGTCTCTGCCTTCCTCGCCATCGCCGACCACGAACCCGACGCCTTCCTCCTCGAATCCGTCGAAGGCGGCGAAAAGATCGGACGCTACACCTTCCTCGGCGTTCGCCCCTTCCTCCGTCTTCAGTCGCGCGGCGCCAACATCACCATCGAGCGCGGACGCACTCTCGAGCATCGCACCGGCAACGTCTTCGACGTCATCAAGACGCTCCTCCAGCAATACCGCCCCGCCACCATCGACGGACTTCCTCCCTTCACCGCCGGAGCTGTCGGCTACTGCGCCTACGACATCGTTCGCCGCCTCGAGAACATCGGAGACCATGCCCTCGACGACCTCGACGTTCCCGACTGCATCCTCATGTTCTTCGATCGCCTTCTCGCCTTCGATCACCTGCGCCACCAGATCCACATCGTCGCCTCGGCCGACGTCACTCGCGAAAGCCCGAAAGCCGCCTACGACCGTGCCGTCCGCGACATCGCTCGCATCGAAAAGAAGCTCGCCGCCGGATGGAATCCTTCGCACTGGCGCAAATCCGCTGCCAAGTCGAAGCTGACCCGCAAGCTCAAGGTCAAGCCGCTTACCACCAAGGCCAGCTTCTTGGACGCCGTGCGCAAAGCTAAAAATTACATCGCCGCCGGCGACATCTTCCAGGTCGTCCTCTCGCAGCGTTGGGACTTCGAGCCCGAAGTCGCTCCCCTCGATCTCTATCGCTCCCTGCGCACCGTCAATCCCTCGCCCTACATGTATTTCCTGCGCTTCGGACCGTGTGGGCCGGGCATTCCTGCCCGGCCAGGCACTAGAAAGAATCGGGCTCAAAAAAACGCCAGCCTCCACGTCGTCGGCTCCTCTCCCGAAATGCTCGTCCGCGCTGCGGCCGCAGGCCGCAAGCTCGAATACCGTCCCATCGCCGGAACCCATCCCCGCGGCCGCGACGAGTCCGAAGATTCCGCTCTAGAAAAGAAGATGCTCTCCGACGAGAAAGAACGCGCCGAGCACGTCATGCTCGTCGACCTCGGACGCAACGATCTCGGCCGCGTCAGCGACTACGGCTCCGTCAAAGTCCGCAACCTGATGTACGTCGAGCGCTACTCCCATGTCATGCATCTCGTCTCCGCCCTCGAAGGCCAGCTCCGCCCCGATCTCAGCGCCATGGACGCCTTCGCCGCCTGCTTTCCCGCCGGCACTCTCAGCGGAGCCCCCAAAGTCCGCGCCATGCAGATCATCGAAGAGCTCGAGCCGACCCGCCGCGGCGTCTACGGAGGCTCCGTCCTCTACGCCGACTTCGCCGGCAATCTCGACTCCTGCATCGCCATCCGCACGCTCCTGATGAAAGGCAAGAAAGCCTACCTCCAAGCCGGAGCCGGAATCGTGGCCGACTCCGATCCCCAGCGCGAATTCGAAGAGACCGAAAACAAAGCCAAAGCCGTCCTCCGCGCGGTCGAACTAGCAAGATCCACATAGCGTGTGGACACGTGTGGAGACGGGCATTCCTGCCCGTCCAGCCGAGCAAAGCTCGGCGAGCTCTTTCGCATTGAGTCCACTCTGTCCCCGTCGCCGCAAAAGTTACCCCCGTGACCTTTGCAACTCAGCCCCTTCAAGCTTCAATAGAATCATCGTTTCCATGCGCCCTCTGGATTCCGACTCATGACTCTAGCCGCCAACACCACTCTCCTCTGCGTCATCGCCCAAGTCTGCCTCACCTTCGGATTAGCCGGCCTCCTCTTCCCCGACAAGCTCATGCCGATCTTTGAAATCCTGATGTACCCCTGGGCCGCCAGCTATCGCGTCATCCGAGCCCACAGCCTGGCCGCCATCGGCATGGCTCTGCTTCTCGCGGTCTCCCTTCGACTCCGCTAGCTCGCAGAGAATCCCAAGCAGGCAGACCGTAGCAGCTCATTAATTTTTTAGCTCACTACTATTCAAGAAACGCCCCGCAGATTCGGCCCGCTTCCTGTTTTTCGACACTAACTTTCTGAAGACGAAAAGCTTAGCCAGATCGAGGTTTCAGCCCCGTTTTGGTCCGCCCGCTTCGATTTCCAGAAGCCTTCCAAAAATCGCCGCCCGCTGTGATCCCCGCCCTTGCATTTTTCTCGCGATTGGAGCAACGTTTCCCCAGCGAAAGGAGTGTGCGCAATCATGACGGTCAGCCTGCTCATCCACCACGAAGTGGCCAGCTACACAGCTTGGAAAACGGTATTCGATTCGACCCTCGACTGGCGGCGAAAAAACGGAGAATGCAGCTGCCGCATTTTCCAGGGCGCCGGCAAGGCCAATGACGTCAACCTTCTGATGGAGTGGGAGAGCCTCGAGAAAGCACGCGCCTTCATCGATTCGGACGAACTGAAAGCGAAGATGCAAATCGCCGGCGTCAAGGGCGCGCCCCGGGTGGATTTCCTGAATGAGGTCCACAACCTCCGTCGCAGCTCCGCCGACTGACCGTTAGAGTTTTCAAAGCGCGCCGCACGCCACTTGGCCCGCCTTTGCACCTACTTCCAGGATAGGTCTGTCTTAATTTCCCCGCCACGGCATCGAATTCCTGCATTTGGCATCCAAAACAACTGAAAACGGCAAGTAGCTCCCGGACGGAAACCCGTTCTAATTCTGTCTTTTCGATTCTGGATTGCCTCAAATTCGCACAGCAGGAGAAACTTCATGGCCAAAAAACCAGTCTCCACAAACTCGCACAAAGCTTCCGCGCAACCTCGTTATCACCAGTCCGCTCGTGAACTTCAGGCCTTCGGTACCGTGACCAGCACGCTGCCCTTGCAACTGGAGCAGCCGATTCGGCTGGAAATGACCGAAAAGCTCAACCAACTTCTAGCCGACACCATGACGCTTCGCGATCTCTACAAGAAGTCGCATTGGCAGGTATCGGGCGCGACTTTCTATCAACTCCATCTTCTTTTCGACAAGCACTATGAAGAACAGAGCGAAATCGTCGACACGATTGCCGAACGGATTCAACTGCTAGGCGGAATCAGCATCGCGATGGCCGCCGATGTCGCCGAGACAACTCGCATCCCGCGTCCTCCGAAAGGCCGCGAAGAAGTTCCCGTCCAACTGGGCCGTTTGCTCGACGCGCATGAGCTCATCGTCACCTATTGCCGCGACCTGGCAGAACGGGCCGACAAACTCGGCGATTCCGGAACCAACGACCTGGTAGTGAGCGATGTGCTTCGGGTCAACGAACTGCAAATCTGGTTTACCAGCGAGCATCTGGTCGATGCCCCGCTGGTCGAAGCCGAGCCAATCGGCAAGTCAGCGTAAGCCGTTCGTTGCAGGCGCGCGTAGCTCCACAGATTTTGTCATCCCGAACGAAGTGAGGGATCTGCAGTTTGCCCAAATGCAGATCCCTTTTCTTTTTGATGTGAATCCGTTTGAGCTGGAAAGTAGAGACCCGCGAGAGTCTACCGCCGCGGCGAAAGTATCTGCAGGATCTGTTGCAGCTCGCTCCGCAGATGAGACACGTTGACACTGGGAGGCATAGGAAACGGAAGCGCTGTCTGGCTTCGTTCTGACTTCGTCTCTTCGCGTAATTGCGCGCGCGCGCCCGCGATCGTGAATCCGTCTTCGTAGAGCAGTTTCTTGATCCGCACCACGGATTCCACATCGCGCTTGCGGTACATGCGCTGCCCCGTGCTGCTCTTCACCGGCTTCAGCTGCGGAAATTCCGTCTCCCAGAACCGCAGCACGTAGGCCGGAAGACGACAGAGAGTAGCGACCTCACCAATGCGGAAATAGAGCTTGTCCGGAATAATGATTTCGCTGTTGCGAGCCGCTTTCTTCGTCACCTTCTTGCGGACGCTCATTCCGGTCACGTTTCTACTCCTCTATACGCGTTTCTAGCACGACCAGCGCCCCGCGACAACCCCCAAAAGTACGGATGCGCCGCCCGCAGGGAGGTTTAGACACACCAAGTGATCTGCTGGTGTCTAATCCTAGAAGCGCCGAGTTCGCACTCGAACCATAACGTCGGAGGGTTGGATGCAAGAACAGTCGGTCGGTTGGGATCCCATCACTATCGATCACCAAGTCCCTTGGCAATCGAGGTTCTTTCTTGTCTATTTGCTATTTGTCATCGGAATATCCCTGGTCAGAACTGCCGGCCTGGTCCGGAATCTTTGGCTTTTGAGGAGTCTTTCATCCCGGCAACAGGAAGGACCTGAAGGCCCGGAACTGCGCACAAGGTTCCTCGGCGTTTACGACACCTGTTCGGCGAAAGTACGCTCCATTGAACGATCCGTCGTGCTGACTTTTTTGCTCTGCGTTTTAACGGCGGCAGACCAAACACGCGCTGTGCTGGCAAGCGTTGCACTCGAAAACCGCCCGAGCTTCGAATATCTCAGTTCTTCGGCCGCGGAAGTGTTGACGGTATTCGTGATAGGAGTGCTAGTATGCGCCTCGCTCTATGCGCTCTGCGACTTCTGCCAAGGAACCCTGACTCGCAGAAGAGCTCGGTGGAAAGCATCTTCAGAAGGAAAGCAGATTCCGGCGTAGGCGAGCAAATTTTCGCAAAAGGAAAAGCCCCTCAAGAGGTGCTTCTCTTGAAGGGCTTTGGGGATTTCTTGAACGAGCATCCGTCCGCTTAGTGTTTCTTTTTCTTGGCGGCTTTCTTCTTGGTTGCCATGAAGTATTTCCTCCGTTGAACGATTTGTTCTCCCAAGGTTCTCGACAGGGCACCTTGATGCCCAAGCTACTCAACTTGTGGTATGAGCAACTGTCCTACCACAAGATATTGCCACTAGTATGTAATTTGTCAATGAAAATATTCATGGAGCGCACGATTTTGGTGCGAGGCGTGCTTGAGGCCGCGCTCAAGTTTGCTCCGGCTCCGTGCTTCAAATTGCCGCGCCGCTCTCCATCGCGGTGTCTGGCACCCCTCGACCCGCCGCCCCTATGCGATAATTTCAGAAGAAAATCTATGTCTGATCACAATGTTTTTTGCGCCAAACTGAAACAGGAATTACCTGGACTCCCCGAGCCTCCTTTCGACAGCGAGCTCGGAAAAAAGATTTACGACAACGTCTCGCAACAGGCGTGGGGACAGTGGATGGAGCACTGCAAGATGTTGCTCAACGAATACCGCCTGAACCCAGCCCGCAAACAGGATCAGGAAGTCATCGTCAAACAGATGGAACAGTTTTTCTTTGGCGAGGGAGCTTCGCGTCCCGCCGAATACGTTCCTCCCGCGCACTAAGAAATTGCCGCCGCCCTTGCGGAGCAAGCCTTCTGCCCGCCTGCGCCAGTTTCCGACTTCTTCACCGAGTCGGTTACCCACTCGTTACCCCTGCCCCAGATTTGGTGCACAATTCATCACCATGTAACACGCACCCGCCACAATAGAAGACGTGGGGACGCAGCTCTATGACACGCTGATCCTTTCGGATCTCCACCTCGGCGCCGACATGAGCCGCGCGCGCGAAGCGCTCCGCGTTCTGCGGGAAGTCCAATATCGCCGTCTGATTTTGCTCGGCGACATCTTCGCCGACCTCAATTTTGGACGCCTCAAAAAAGAGCACTGGAAATTTCTCGGCTACATTCGCAAGCTCTCCAATCCCAAGCGTCACGTTGAAGTGGTCTGGGTCGAAGGCAATCACGACCATGGACTCGCGCAAATTATGTCGCATCTGGTGGGTGTGCGCGTGTACCAAGAATATCAATGGGAATTTCAGGGCCTGCGCCACATCGCAGTCCACGGACACCAGTTCGACGGCTTCGTCGTGAGCAACGTTCGCGTCAGTTATCTGATCGGAACGCTCCTCTACCTGCAACTGCAAAAGTGGGATTCGAAGAACAAAACCCTGACTCGTTTTCTCGACCGCCTCAACACTCGCTGGCTCCGTCTGTCTCCCAAAGTAGCCGACGGAGCGTTAGCCCACGCGGCTCACCACGGTGCCGCTCGCATCTTCTGCGGACACACTCACGCCGCCATGCACAAACACGATGTCGTCCACGGAGTCGACTACTACAACTGCGGCGCCTGGATCGACGCCCATCCCACCTACATCACCATCGGCGACGAGGGAGTCGAGATCCACGAATACGTTGAACAAGCCGAGCGCGACACCGTCGAAGATCAGCCGTCACCGAATGCCGAAGCCGACTTTGCCGATGACACGGGACTGTTCGAAGAAGACGAATACCAGGGCGTAGCAACTTAAGTGTCGATACAGATTATCGATAGAAAGTGTCGAAACAGATTGCCCAAGCAAAGCGTCGAACAAGCATCGCGATCCAACTGAGGTGCCTCAGACCTTGCGTAAACTAACCATCGTTTTCCACCACGCCGGCGGCGGACATCTCAACGCCGCCACCGCCCTCAAAGCCCGCCTCTCTACGCAAGAAAATCCCTGGGACGTCACCCTCCTCGACATCCAGGAGCTCCTCGACCCGCTCGACCTCATTCGTCGCGCCACCGGCCTGCGCATTCAAGACACCTACAACATGATTCTCCGCAAAGGATGGACGCGCTTCTCCATCCAACTGCTGGCCGTCTTGAAGGCGACCATCCACCTCTACCATTCCCCGATCGTCAAACTCCTGCGCGACTACTGGCACGAACATCCCGCCGACCTCGTCCTCTCCGTCATCCCGCACTTCAATCGCGAAATCGCCGAGAGCCTGCGCCCCGAGAGCAAAAATGTCGCAGGCGCAAACCGATCCGCCGCAAAAGTTCCCTTCGTCACCTTAATCACCGACCTCGCCGACTACCCGTCCCACTTCTGGATCGAGCGCGAATCCGAATACATCATCGCCGGAACTGAGCGCGCCCGCCAGCAAGCCCTCACCATCGGCCTGAAACCCGACCACATCTTCCTCACCTCGGGAATGATCCTGAAGCCAAAATTCTACGAACCAACAAAAGTCGATCGCGTCGCCGAACGCCAGAAACTCGGCCTCGAGCCCAATTGCCCCACCGCCATCGTTCTCTTCGGAGGCCACGGCTCCCAGGTCATGGTCGACATCACCAAACGCCTCAACGAGTCGGGCAGCGGCGTGCAGTTAATTCTGATTTGTGGACACAACGAGAAACTCGCAGCCGAATTAAAGAAGCTGCCAACGCAAAAACCAATCGCAGTCGTAGGATTCACCCAGAACGTCGAGTACTACATGGCGCTCGCCGATTTCTTCATCGGAAAGCCCGGACCCGGCTCGATCAGCGAAGCCCTGCAGCTTCACCTGCCCGTGATCGTCGAGTGCAATGCGAAGACGCTCCCGCAGGAGCGCTACAACGCGCAGTGGGTCACCGAAAAAGGCTACGGCATCGTCGTCCCCAGCTTCGCCAAGATTGCTCCCGCGGTCCATCGCCTTTTGCAAAGCCCCACCTTCGACGATTTCCGCCGAAAAGCCGCCGAGTATTCCAACCGCGCCCTGTTCGAAGTCCCCGAAATTCTAGAGCAATGCGCCGAACGCACGACCGCTGCGCCCCCACCGCGCCCCAACGCCAGCCATGTCAGTCGCAACTTCAGTGGAATAACGCCGAGAAGAATCCGCCCAGTCTCCTGAAGAATCCCCGAGACGGCGGTTTATTCCCCGCCGCACCATCCGCCGACGACTTCGCATCCTTCGCTGCAGGAGGCAGCGCCGCATCGACAGCAGGAGCTTCACCCGAACGCGTAGCGACAGGCAGCGCCGCGATATCCGCCTTCGCCACCGGGGCCGGTCCCTCCGCGTGAAACACAAACGGCGCCTCAACCTGCACATGCAGGTCGTTCGCCGGAAGATTGTTGGGCGCAGGAGACGCCTGTAGTGGGTTTGCAACAGACGCCTGTAGCGGAGCCGCGCTAACCGCAGGCGCAGCTTCCGCACGTCGATGTCATGCTCGGCTCAGCTGTCTGCGTCGATGCCATCTGCACCGCTCCCGCCTGCCCCTGCGTCTGCACCGGCAACGCGCTCGTCACCCGCGTCGGCGAATCATGCGGCGGAGGACACCCACACTCCAGCGGAACCGCCATATCAACTCGATCCAGTCGACCAGCCCGAAACACCAGCTGATCCGTCGCCTTCACCTGATACGTACGATCCCCGAGCATCTCCGACACAATCGCCGACGCCGTGTTTCCCGCCAGCGCGCGCACACACGTGTTGCCTTGCGCGTCGGCGCTGAACGCGTAGTGGAACTCGCCCGGCCCCACGAGCTGTATGCGAAAGTCCGGCGTCATCACCGTATCCGACGACGCATCCAGCGCGAAGTGCGCCTCCATCGCTCCCGCATTCATGCTGAGCATCAGGTTATGCCGGTTCTGCGACGGAGTCACCGACACCGTCGTTCCCGGGCAGACGCGCACTTCGCCGCCACTCGACAACCGCACAATCGCCGTATCCGCCGCGGCCGCGATCGTCGATCCGACACTTCCCGCATCGCCCATCAGCGACAGCGGACCCGCAGCCCTCACCGAAGCCACAACCGGCGCTGATCCCGTCGGCAATCCCGTAACCGTCGGCGCCGCAACCGCCGCCGCAACTTCGCCAGGACTCTTCCCCAGATGCACCACCAGCCGGTTCCCCGCCGCGTCCCATGTGTACGTTCGCGGCGCTTGCAGGTCGACAACAATCCGCGTGATCGGAGGATTCGCCTGAAATTGGTTGGCGCGCAGCGCCGAGATCTGATCGGCATTCACCTCGACGCGTTGCAGAACGCCCTTCGCCTGCCCTTCGAGCGTCGCATTCGGCAGGTCAATCACAATCCGCGCCGGATCGTTGATTGCCTGAATTGATGGGCACCAGCGGCTTGGTCGACAAGATCTCGACCGCCTGTCCATCTTTCTCCTGCACCAGGCGAAAGCTCTTCACCACGGCGATCGCGGATCTCGCAGGTTTCAAAGCGTTTTGCGGATTGCTCTGCGCCCCACCCGTGTTCGCCGCCTGCGCCAGAAGAGTTGGTACTGGCAGCAGCAGCGCTGCCAGCGCGATTTCCGCCGCGAGAACTGCCCGCAAATTTACTGCTCCCAAGTCAGGCACAGCGCCGCGACGCGCATGTCTCCATCGGAATGCGGGAACCCGCAAGAACTGTTTCACAGAAAACTCGAGTGTTAGGAAAAGATACCACTCGCGCCTTCCGCGAAGAAAGCGAGGAGAGAAAGCGAGGAGATGAGGAGATTCAGATCGTATGCAGGAACTAGACTACTTCAACACTACTTCGAGATTACTTCCCGTCGGCCAAAAATTCGTATTCGTCGATCACCGCCGCCACCGCCATCTTCGCCGCCGGAGCCCCGCCTTCGACCCTCACCACGCGCCCTTTGCAGCGCACCCGTATGCTCTCGGTGAGCGTGATCTCGGGCGGCAACGTCAGCGTGAAGTCGATCGGAGATCCCGCCTGTATCGCCGAGTCGACAAAGAAGCAGATGCCGCGCGCGCTCACGTCGCGTGTCTGCGCGTCGTGTTCTTTTTCCTCTGCGCCATATCGCACGCTCACCGGCAGGCGCAGCGCGAACCGCCGTGTCGTGCGTTTATCCTGATCCTTCTCGTGCAGCGGAGCGGCCATTCAAACCTCCGGCAAATTGCCTGTAAGCATGTCAAGTCGCACCCCCCCTGTCAAGGCGTCGCCGAACCAAGCCCTGCCTCAGGGCGTTTTGGAGGTTGTTTTGCAGGAGGTTGTTTTGGAGGGAGTTTGTTTTGGAGGGAGCTGTTTTGGAGGGAGCTTGTTTTGGGGGAGCTTGTTTTGCAGCGACGCTGTTTTGCAAGGGCACGCCTTCAACTCGTGCCGCAATTTCCGCAAAATCAGCCGCGGCTTCCACAGGCTGCAGAAACAACTCGGACTACTCTCGTTCCGTGGAAGAGCGGCCCTTCAGGGCCGCGTAAAGCACATGGATCAATCCGGGCTTCAGCCCCTGTGGTCGTCTTTAGCGTGTTAACGGACTTTTTCCGCAGCCTGTTCCCGCCGCTGAGGGAATATCGTCGCTCAAATTGAGTTCACTGCCCCACCACGCCCGCCACACCGCCCACGGATGAAAAACAGATGAATAACAAATGACGCGTCCTCGCCCGTCCCACCGCCGCGAATTACAATAACTCTGTGGTCTTCGTCCTCGACAACTACGATTCCTTCACCTACAACCTCGTCCAGTATCTCGGAGAACTGGGCGCCCACGTCGAAGTGCGCCGCAATAACGAGGTGACCGTCGCCGAAATCGCCGCCATGCATCCCGAGCGCATCGTCATCTCCCCCGGCCCCTGCACTCCGCAGGACGCCGGCATCAGCATCGACGTCATCCGCCACTTCGCCGGCAAAGTTCCCCTGCTCGGCGTCTGCCTCGGACACCAAGCCATCGGCGCCGCTTTTGGCGGACAAGTCATCCGCGCCAAAAACCTGATGCACGGCAAGACCAGCGCCGTCGAGCACGACGGCCAAACTATCTTTCGCGGACTCGCCTCGCCCATGACCGCCACCCGCTATCACTCCCTAATCGTCGCCGAAAAAGATCTCCCCGCCGATCTAGCCGTCAGCGCCTGGACCCACGACGCCGACGGCACCCGCGTCATCATGGCCCTCCGCCACCGCAAGTTCCCCGTAGAAGGAGTCCAGTTCCATCCCGAGAGCGTGCTGACCGATGAAGGGAAGAAGTTAGTAGCAAATTTTTTGACAATCAGCTCTTAGCTGTTGGCTATTAGGCGGGTGCCCCACACATCGCGCCCTTTGCGATGTGTGGGTTTCTAAGTCACCCGGATGCCGGCTGCCCCATCCTAACGGCGCGGATTCTTGCGACGTTAGGGCCTGCCCTGAGCGAAGCCGAAGGGGTGGGATTCCACAAATCTCGCCCGCTTATGTTTTCCGCTTCGTGCATTCTGCGTAGGGACGGGGCTTGCCCCGTCTAGCGCCGCCCACGAACAATGTTCGAAAACGAAAGGAAAGACATGGCTTCAGGCTCGATAACGAAAGGGAAGGGCATGGCTTCAGCCATGCCGTTAGAACCCGCCACACAAGCGGCTTCTAGCCGCTGAGGGCCGGCCACAGTCCATCCGCCGCGCTTAGGATTCCGGCAGCGAACTCCGCTTAGCTCACCCCGCTGCGCGCCTCAAATTGAAAGGGCGGGGAAAATATGGCTTCGAGAGGCGTCCGTGGTTGACGGACGAATCTTGAAACTGCCCCAATCCCAACTCTATTTCCCGGCCCGGTGGGGGCTAAGCGATAAGGATTTCGCCGGCCCAACCGGCTCCGCTCTTGATCAGGCGTCCTTGAGAAATTCGGCAAGGAACTCAACCGCTACGACTGTTCTCGTTGAGGGTTACTCGCCGGCCCTTTGCGCGGCATTCCTCGCGTTCACAAGCTCGGCCAGCGCCTTGCAGTCCTTAACTATCTGCTTTTTGGATTTGGGAACGCAAGGCTTGGCAAAGACGTGGGAATCGTCACACCCGTCGGGTTCACGGACGATGATGTATCCAAGGCTGCGGACATCGCCAGCGGTGACCTCGATAAGTTCCTGAGTCGGCAGCCCGCAGGCCAGCACCTTCTCACGGCTAACCTCCTTGGCTAGGTACATCGAAAACTCATTACCGCGATCGCGAAATGCAAACGAAATAAGGATTCTCGTGCCGTCCGGCTGCAAAGCTTTGTGGTGGGATGGCGTTATGCGCCTAAGCAGCAGGTCATCGTCTCGGATGTCTGCGGCGTCGTGGTGTGTTTCATCCATGCAAAGCCGTTAGTCACCTTCCGAGGACCCAGTCGAGGACATCCTGGGCATCCTTAAAACTGCAAACATCACCGTCGGACGAGTCGCCTCCGACATAGGTCTTGAGGTAGTGGACCGCCCCGTCAGCTCCCACCTCAATTTCCAAATCCCGTCGCGCGACCCTCCAATGAAGACCGACACTACCCTCGGGGACCGGAGCGACGTGAGGCTTAGGGAGATCCTCAAGCATCAAGTTTGACAGCAAAATCCGAGTCCTCGAAATGGCTCCCGCTGCCACGGGTAGACCGCCATGACTATCCCAGTTCTCTTTTAGATCGGCAAGAGTCGAAATTCTGTCGTAAACCTCCTTCAACCAAGCTGGCGTTTGCAGACCTCTAACCTCCGACCATTGCCTGCGGTTATACTCCTCTTCACGGCGTGGTCGTGCCATTGCAAAGTCAGGCAGCGATAGCGCGTGTGCCATTATTTTTTCCTCCAGATTTTGTGCATCTCGGATGAAGTAAGATCGTCGAACCCGCGCACAACCCATTCTCGGCAGAAATCTAGACAGTGCATTAGTTCAGTTGTATCGCTCGAGCCAGGTCGGCAACTGCCAGTGATCGTCAGTTGGATAATTTCCTTGCCATCTTTTTGGCGAATCGCTGGCTGGACCTGGACCCGGAGTCGCCCCTCGTTCGATGGCATGACGTAGGAACTGTTGATGATGACAGTCTCCGGCTTGCCAACGAAATCCCTACCCTGAAAGCTACCGACAGACGGCAAGACCGTCGAGAGTTCCGAGAAATTCTGCCAGCCAACACCGCGATCCAAGTGGTTGATATAGGAAACCTCGCATGAGAGCACATTGGGAACGCCCAGGTCATGGCGGCCCGCGAAGTCGCAGAATCGACGCCATTCTTTCTCGAAGTCAGGCCTCAGCTCTCCGTAGTGCAGGTACGGCGCGGCTGGATCCGGGCGTCTCCAGTTGTGGCAAAAGAAATTGCTTTGAACCTGAATCAGTCTGTTGCTGACATCGTTGATTAACCAGCAACGCACCGGGAGGTTGACGATAGCCTCGGGCCCTTTTCCGCTGAACTCGAAGCTAACCTCCCCGATCGGCGGGTGCACCTCAAACCGGGGATAATCGGCGCGGACTTCGCTCCAGAATGCACCAAAATGCGGGATGCTCCACTTAAGCGGCGCAAAAGCGAAGGCCATCCACGTTTCTTGTGCAGGGGGGTTGTCGTAATCCGGAAGTATCCGCTCCGCCATTCAACGAGCTCCGAAGGGTCTGATCCGCCAGCAGTAATAAGGGGAACTGTTTATCTTACGCCCAGCAGCGCTGCAGGGCTGATCTGCACGGTGATGCGACAGTTCCGTCCCCTTGGTAACCTCAAACATATGTTTGAGAAATACTTATGTTTGATGATAGCTTATCTTGTGTCCCTCGGCACTTAATTTTATGAAGCAAACACCAGAAGACCTTCGTTTTGCCGGAGATTTCGCAGATGCCCTGCGGCCCCACGTTATAGCCGAGAAAAGAAATGGGCGCTCTCTGAAGCAAATTGCGAAGGGACTAGGCGTTACCGAACCGGCTCTGAAAAAGTATCTCAGTGGCCGTACCACGCCCTGCCTTAGAACAGTGGCATTGGCGTATGACAGGTACCATGTTTCGATTCCGTATTCGGGAATAAAATTTGTTGGTGGCGCGATCAGTAGGCGTAAAGAGTACAAGGACAAGCAGAGCAGTCCTCTGCAGCAACTGGCCCTTCCTTTTGAGATTTACACACCTGGCGCTGAGGACCGACTCGCGCTCAAGCTTGTTCCGACAGGGGTCAGCAGATATCAGTTGCAGGTCACCCTGAGATTGGCACAGTGAGGACCTCACCGAGCGGGCAGAGTGCCAACCAGCAGACAAACCAAAACTGCCGGGTGCCCCAGACATCGCGCCCTTTGCGATGTGTGGGTTTCTACGTGATCGGGATGTGGCGGGACCACAAACCAACTCCGTTTTCCGTGCTCTCGTTGCAGTCAGAAGCGATACGATTCCAGAGGAGGGATTACCGACGTCCGCAGCAGCCCACACATTCGCAAAGTGCGCGAATGTGTGGCGCACCCCGCGGTGAGTAACCACGAAAACAAATTCAAAGGCAGCTCAGCACCACCTCACCTCACGCCATCTTCCGCCTCAGGCTCTACCTCCGGCGCAGTTCGCAGAAACTTCATCACTCCCTCGCCGGAGACCTCGCCCGCACGCTTCTTAAAGAAGTCGGCCGCCGTTTCCACTCCTCCCACCTTCTGCGCGACCACCGCCGCAATCCACCGGTTCAACGACACGCCATCTTCTTTCGCCAGCCGCTGCACCGCCTTCTTGATCGAGAGCGGAAGCTTTAACGGATAAGTCGATCGGTTCCTATCCCCACCTTCTTCAACAAATCCCCCCGCACGCACCACCAAAACTCGAAACCGCTTTGCCGCCCCGCCGAAGTCCGCACTGTTGGTTCATCGTTGCCGATCCTGAACGGACGCCAGCAGCAACCGCGAAATCCATTGACTTAAGCCTCGTCGAGCGGGACGATAAAAGATGGGTTTTGGGGCAGCCCCAAAAAGTATTCCCGCTCTTCGACAATTTGAGGCATAAGGCCCGGAGCCGGCAGGCCCTTACTGAGAACCGAGAACTGAGAACCGTTCCCTAACTCCTTATTCCGCAATATTTTGCAAATAAGTCCTTTGAACTCAAAGATCTGACGAGGGTGGCCCGCCTAAACCCATGATTCCACAAGATCGGGGGGAGGGGGGTGGGGGTCTTTACCAGCGAAGAGCCAGAAGCAGTGGGCGGGGCGCCCGCTCCACACACCCACACTGGACAAATCCTCGACTCCCTATACAATCCAGAGCGCTTCGCAGCCTGCCAAGAATCGCACTCGCTCTTTGGAGGGACGTTGGCCACGACCGTCGTTCAAACTGTTCCCACCCGATCAACCCCCCCCGGACGCCGTTACGACCACGTCTTTTTCACGACGATGGTCATCCTGATTCTGCTGACGGTGTTTGCCGGCTTCGCCCGAACCTATTACTTGGCCGGAGTTTTCGGAGCCCCGCTGCCAAACCGGCTGGTTCACATTCACGGAGCGGTGTTCACCGCCTGGATCCTGCTGC
Source organism: uncultured Acidobacteriaceae bacterium (assembly GCA_963846085.1). Taxonomy (GTDB): domain Bacteria; phylum Acidobacteriota; class Terriglobia; order Terriglobales; family Acidobacteriaceae; genus Acidiflorens. The sequence continues at coordinate 1,100,601 of CAWJUN010000004.1, forward strand.
TGCTGACGCAGACGCTGCTGGTTTCGGCGGGGCGCGTGGACATCCATCGCAAGCTGGGGCTGGTGGGCTTCGGGCTCGCGTGCACGATGCCGGTGCTGGCGATCCTGGCGGCGGTCGATTCGCTGGTGCGGCATGTGGACCGTCCGGGGGCGCGCGCATTTTTTGCCGTTCCTACGTTCGACATTCTTGCTTTCGCGCCGGTCATCTTTTTTGCCTGGAAGTATCGCTCGAATGCGGCAGCGCATAAGCGGCTCATCCTGATTGCGACGATCGCGATTCTCGACGCGGCGACGGCGCGCTGGCCGCTTCCCAAAGCGTGGTGGGGACTGCATCCCGCGGAATGGGCGACGGATGCGTTTCTGCTGGCGCTGATCGCGTATGACCTTTTCTCGATCCGCAAAATTCACCGAGCCACGTTGGGGGGCGGAGCATGGTTCCTTGGTATGCAGCTTATTCGTGGGCCGATTGGAGCGAACCACGCGTGGCAGGCTTTCGCCGCGTGGGTGCAGCACAGCGCCAGATGGTGACGCGGAGTTGGAGAGCTGGCGGAGTTCGAGAGCTGGCAGAATTCGGAGTTCCTGCCCTGCCGGAATTGTGACGGGCTGAGAAATTGGTCGGGACGGCGAGATTTGAACTCGCGACCCCTTGCACCCCAAGCAAGTGCGCTACCAGGCTGCGCTACGTCCCGATGGAACCGCTGCCGAGAAGGCAACGTGGGGTTCGACTTAGAGATTCTACACCAGTCAGCGAGTGCCGGGCGAGGATGAGGGCTGGAACTGCAGATCCCTCGCTCCGCTCGGGATGACAAAGGAGTCGGGATGACAAAGCATACTGTGGCTAGCGCGGCTATTTCATGCTCGCCGTGCTCAGTTCCGACACCTTTACCAGATATTTCCCCTTGTCTTCGGACAGGAGCGCAAAATCGACGTGATTCTTGATCTGATAATTCGGATGTTGCGAGTCTCCGTACTGCGTACCCTCGGCGTTGTAGTTCACCTGAAAGTAATAAGCCTTGCCCGCTTCGACCGTGAGAGCCTCGGCATAAATCGACTTGCCCTGAACGGCGCACAGATGGTGCACTCCGGGGTCGAGCGTTAGCAGGAAGTAAGAATTGTCTTTGGTCGCGCCAACCCAGGTGCCGTCGACTCCGTATCGGGTGAAATTGCCGCAACGCCCCATGCAGCCGAGCGCCATCGGTTTTTGGCTGCTTTCCACAAAGAAAATTTGGGCCTTGCCTTCGGCGGGTGCGGGAGCGGCGGGCGGATCCTTCTGCAATTTGAGGTCAAACTTGACCTTGTCATCGCCACAGGCATCCGGAAGTTTACGCGCCCAGGCTTGATGCGAGGAGAGGAACGAGAGAGTAACGAGTAACAGAAAGAATTTTAGTTTCATCGCAGAGTCTAACCTGATCCTCTATTTGGAGGAGATATGCAGACCGACGCCGGGGGCACTTGCCCACGCTATCCGCCTGCGATTCGACAAACTGTTTTATCACATTCATCACAAAAGCTTGGTGTGCAGCGTCACAGACCTATAACTCGTTGTGGCTCGAACATGAGTTACCAGGAAAGGGTGGCGTTTCGGTTGGCCATCTTAGTCACCGGCGGAGCGGGATACATCGGCAGTCACGCGGCGCATGCGCTGCGGCGCGCGGGCTACGAGGTCATCGTCTATGACAATCTCTCGACGGGCTTCCGGCGGCTCGCCAGGAGCTTCGAGCTGGTCGAGGGCGATATCGCCGACAAGTCGCGGCTGCAGCCGGTGCTGGCGCGCGTGGATGCGGTGCTCCACTTCGCGGCTCACGCCTATGTTGGAGAATCGGTCGCGGCTCCGCGCAAATATTTTGGAAACAACGTGGTCGCGGCGCTGAGTCTGCTGAACTCCGTGGTGGACGCGGGTATTCGCCGGTTCGTGTTTTCGTCGAGTTGTGCGGTGTATGGCGTGCCGGAGCGAGTGCCCATCACAGAGGAGACGGCGCGGGAGCCGGTGAATCCTTACGGCGCGTCGAAGTTATTCTTCGAACACGCGCTCGCGGGGTATAGCCGCGCCTATGGATTGCGCTCGGTGCGGCTGCGGTACTTTAATGCCGCAGGAGCCGACGAAGGGGGATTGAGCGGCGAGTTGCACGAGCCGGAGACGCATCTCATTCCGCTGGCGCTCGCGGCTTGCTGCGAGCATGGGTCGCCTCTGAGCATCTACGGTTCTGAATATGCGACTCCCGATGGGACGTGCATTCGCGACTACATCCATGTCAACGATCTCGCGGAAGCACATGTGCGCGCTTTGCGATATCTGGAGCGGACGGGAAGTGAAATACGCGGTGAGGCAAATGCGGACGACGTGGGGTCGCTGGCAATCAATCTTGGAACGGGACGAGGATATTCAGTGCTGGAAGTCATTCAGGCGGCAGAACGCGCCACGGGATGTGTTGTCCGCCGAAGTTTGGATGCGCGGCGCGAGGGAGATCCTCCGGCGCTGGTTGCCGACCCCACGAAGGCGCGGCGAATCCTGGAATGGACGGCGCGGCGCAACTTAGACGATATGGTTTCGAGCGCATGGGCCTGGATGCAGAAAACATCATTCCGCCCTGCGGTCGGTGCTTCATTAAAAACTTCGGCTGGCGCCCGCCGGCCGGTCACCTCGTCAAGGCCTGGGGACGATGCGGCAGACGATTTCCTCCAATCGATAAAACGGGCTTGACGGCTCGGGCAATTCCGCCTAGAATCCGACCACTGGAATTAAGAGAAAAGCGGCAACAAAATGCTTTTTGTTGAACTCCGAGTTCGAGCGCTTTCCAAGCTGATTTTTCGGACTATTCCACGCCCCATGGACTAGACCGCTCGCGCATTTTGACGGCGCTGGCAACCGTACTCAGGAAGTATTGCTCACCTAATCCCCCGGGAAAGAGCACGCCACCAATCGGTTCGTCTGGTTCGTCCGGCAATTTGTGACGGGCGCAACGCAGCTATTCCGGCCCTGCCGCCGCAGACAACTTCGAAATAAAAATTTTTCCAGGATCGTCGCCTGAGGCCGCCTCAGCGCGCACCAGTATCGTGGCTGTGGGAGGAATCCAAAGGTAGAGAACACGCGGGGGCGCTTGGCTCTTTACCAGCTTTTTTGGATTCAAAGCACTACTAATCTTGCAGTCGCGGTGGGCCGCGTTCATAACCGTGAACGTGGCCTTCTTTTTTTGCTTTGCTGGCTGCCGATTATTGCTGAGCTTTGCGGCAACTGCAAGCTAGAAATTGGTGGTCAGGCGCAAAGCGACGCTGCGCGAAGGCCCGATGGCATTGCCCGAGAAGAGTCCGCCGAAATCGATCACGTTAAGGACGTTGGTGAGGTTCTGCCCATCGATCTGAAAGCGCATCGTCATGCGGTCGGATTTGTAAACCTCGGCGCCTGCCGAAGCGTTCACCTGGAAGGCGGGGTCAATTCGGCCGCGGGCAAAGTTGATGCGATTCAAAACAGCTTGCCCATACTGGGCGAGAACTTCGGCTGGATCTCCATCGAACTCGAAGGGAAGACCGGTATCATATTGAATTCCGCCGGCGATCCAAAAGCGCTTGACGACCTGATAGCGAACACGTCCGCGAACCGTGTTGCGCTGGTCTTGCGAATCGGGGAAGTGCCCGCTGGTCGGTATGCCCTGCGCGTCGCCGCCAAGGAACAAGCCCCCGGTGACCGGATACCAAGCTTGACCCACGGCGTAAGAATAGCTGGCAAAACCCGAAAAGCGATGCCAGTCGGGCAGTTCGAGTTTTGCCTCCACCCCGTAAATCACGGATTTGCGAAAGGCAATCGGAAAGCTGACTGTGGTATTGGCAATCTGATCGTCGTCCGCATAATTGGCGACCAGGCGCCGGAAATAGTTCGTGTCGAGCTTGATTCTTCCATTAAAAACTTTCGTCAAGCCTGCTTCATAGTAATTTCCTTCGGAAGGTTCGACTGGCAGCCGCAGAAAACTGGTCGGGTCGATGGACTGCACCGCCGTCGAGTTCGACAGCAATATGTTCTCGAACGAGGGTGTTTGAAAAACTCGGTCGTACGAAAAATGCACGAGGAGATCCGCGGCCGGGACATAGCGTGAAATCGAGAACCGAGGATCGACCGCGTCGCGGTTCAAGAAAAGCTGGTAGTGATCCCAGCGAAGCCCGGCGCTGATGGTCCAGTTCTTCAGTTTGATTTGATCTTGCACGAATGCCGATTGCTCGAGATCTGGCCGGTTGGCCTGGAAAGCAAAGTCGGGCGGAGTGTCGCCGTCGAACTGAGTGGGATCGGTGATGTGGTAGCGGAAATTTTCGTTCAGGAACGTGTTGTCGGATTCTAGACCGAACTTCACTTCATGGCGTCCGTGATCGATGGTGGCGCTGCCTTTGAAGTATGCCTCGCGAAAGAAATTCTGCTGGAAGACCTCGATGGGGTCCGAGTTGGGATTCGAGGTGAAATCGTTGGCGTTGTTACGAACCATCGCGCGAAAGTCAGCCAGAGCATTCGATGAGAAGGAGTGGGTGTAGGAGGCGATTCCCATCGTCTCGATGTTGTCGGCTGTCTGCCGTTGCCCCGCCGCCTGCTGCACCTGCTCGTTCGGTATGTCGTAACGCGACAACTCGTGCCGGACGATCAAACGCAGGCGATCCTTCGCCGTGACGTCCCGCTCGTAGTTGATGGAAAAATCTCCGAGCGTGCCGGTATTCGAATAGTTCTGCGGTACGACTGGATTCAGGTAGTGGTCGGTCCGGCTGCCGCTAGCGCTGGCGCCCAGCGTATTCTTGCCCCAAACTGACTGTCCCTGCCCGAACGCTCCGGCGCTATCAAAGCTGCCCCCGGAGAGCGCGACCTGCCCGTGAAAGCCTGGCTGCGGATCCTGCAGCGTATTAACCTCGATCACGCCTCCCATCTTTCGGCCATATTCCGCGGGAATTCCGGCAGTGTAGACGCTGATCGATTGCACATCGTCCGCCTCGATCGTCGGGCCGAAGCTTGGGGAACGGTTGTCAGTCAGCGGGATGCCGTCGACCACAAATTGCGTCTGATACTCCGATCCACGCGGATGCAGAACGGCGTTGCCCTCATACAACCATCCGGGCTGCGAGTTCACGAGATCTTGTATGGAACGCCCCGGTACAGAACTGAGACGGTTCTCGATAATGTCGGAGCCAATCTCGCTGATCGCACCGGCCCGATCGGGGTCGATGAGCGTATCGGGCGCGGTCACGGTCACAGACTCGCTCACCGAGCCGAGTTTCAACTGGACCGTGTATTCCGTGGGGATTGAAGAATGGATTTCGACCGACTCCTCAATCGCCGTAAAACCCGGCTGCCGGATCTCGAGTTGATAGATACCGTAGGGCATGCGCCGAACGTCAAGACTGCCCTGGTCGGTGGTTTCCAAAGTGCTGCGATACTGATTCGCCTGGCTGAGGATTTGCACCGAGGTTTTCACGCCCAATCCGGCGGGATCGATAACTTTGAGGCGTAGTTCTCCGCGATTACTCTGGCCGAAGAGCGGCCAGACGAAAAGCACGAGAATTGCGGCGAATCGGTTCATGAATGGTCAGTGTTTCCAGTCTATCGGTTGCGAGGGCAGGCGTTGGCAAACCTCTCCCTCCACCGGTTACCTTGGGAAGGATGAAGAGTTGCTAACTTCTGCCCGTCAGCCTAGATATTCCTCGCGGTGCCGTTCCGTTCATGGTTTTTCCTCTGCGAGGCCTTGGGTCGAACGGAAGCCCGCTAATACCTTGAACAGGAATGCATCCCGAGGAATATATATAGGTAAGAATAGAGCGCATGCCCCCTCCTGACTCGACTTTCGACTCGACCGCTGGCTCGACGAACGACCGGCCCTTCTCCTCCACGACGGCTGCGTCGGTGGCGAAGCCCTCGGAGATTGAGCGCGAGGTCATGGAGTTCTTTGAGGAGTTGCGCAATCCCTTGCTGCGGTATGCGCTCTCATTCGGCATACCCGTACATGACGCGGAAGAGGTGATCCAGGAAGTGTTCCTGGCCTTCTTCCGGCATCTCCAATTACGGCGGTCGCGCAAGAACCTGCGGGGCTGGATCTTTCGCGTCGCGCACAACCTGGCGTTGAAACGGCGTTGGTCCAACCAGAAGTTGCGCGACCAGACAACTTCCGACGACGGGATTCTGGAAAGCCAGTCGGATCCGTCGCCGAATCCGGAAGAGCAATTGTCGTCGGCGCAAAAGCGGCGCCGCTTGCTAGCTGTCGTTCACGCACTTCCGGGCGACGATCAGGGATGTCTCCGGCTGCGGGCCGAAGGCCTCCGCTATCGGGAAATCGCAGCGGTGCTGGGCATGTCTTTGGGAGCTGTGTCGATATCGCTGACACGTTCACTCGCGCGCTTGATGCGAGCGGAGGGGAGATAGAAATATGCGGAGCGAAGATCTGCACTTATCCGATCAGGAGCTGCTTCTGGCCGCGGACGGCGAACTTCCGGGCCGCCGTTCGGCCCAGGTTCACGCCCATCTCGCCGCTTGCTGGGACTGCCGCGCGAGAATGGCGGAGATCGAAGGCACAATCACTGATTTCGCGCGAGCTCATCGCCAGACGCTCGATCCGCAACTACCGCCGATCACAGGACCCCGGGCGCTGCTGCGGGCGCAATTGGCCGAGCTCGCGTCCCAGCCTCAACCCCATCCGTGGCGGCATGCGCTATTTCAGTTCGGGTCGCCCCTGCGGGCAGCGGCGTTCGTTGTCACGACGCTGCTTATCGCTGCGGGGCTAGGCAAGATTCTCTGGCATTACTCTCCCCACCGTAGTTTGGCGATCGCTTCGTCGGAGCGCGAATCGGAGCCAAATCCCAGCCTTACGCCGGGGGCCGCGCGAAGGGTCGCGATCGGTGATGTTTGCTCGATGGTGCACGAGGAAGTGGTGGGAGAAGTTTCATCGTCGTTGCGTCAGGAAGTCTTTCATGAGTACGGAATCGTGAACGCCCGCGCGAATGATTATGAAATCGATTACCTGATCGCCCCGGGACTGGGCGGGACGGAAGACATCCACAATCTGTGGCCGGAACCTTACACGTCTCCGGTGTGGAATGCGCACGTCAAAGACGCCCTGGAGGAACACCTGCACGAAATGGTCTGTGCGGGCCAACTCGATTTGGCGACGGCCCAGCGCGACATCTCGACCGACTGGATTGCTGCCTACAAGAAGTATTTCCACACAGACAGGCCGCTGTCGCTGCGTTCGGATCGGATTCGACCAGAAGAAATTCTTCGCGACGCCGGGTACTAACCTCAAAACGCGGCGAGCAGAGTTGTCAATCGCGTCACCTTTCACGTACTCTGCCGCGATGGGAAAACGAAGCCTCTCTGTCTTGTCGTGCGCCTGCGTCACATTGTGCTTTTCGTTCGCAGTTTTCTGTTCTGCGCAGGGTGCAGCTCCGTCCTTTTCGCTTGAACAGGTGTTGAGTTCGCCGTTCCCGACGAATTTAGTCGCCGCTGAACATTCCGGCCGAATTGCCTGGGTGTTTGCGGCGAAGGGCGCGCGCAACGTCTGGGTGGCCGATGCTCCTAACTTCGACGCACGGCAGGTCACGCACTACATGGACGACGATGGGATGCCGCTCGCAGCGCTGAAATTAACGCCGGACGGCCGGACGGTGGTCTACGCGCGCGGCACTGAGGCGAACAGTGCGGGCGAGACGGCCGACCCGACCAGCGGCGTCGAGAAACGTACGCAGCAAGTGTGGGCGGCGGACGTCGACAAAGGCGAGCATAATTCCGGTGAGCCGCGCCTGCTCGGCGACATGGGGTGCGACGAGGAGGGATGCGAAGACATCCAGATTTCGCCGAATGGAGAATTCGCCCTATGGTCGGCGAAAAAGCAGATTTGGATCGCGCCGCTCTCAGGGAAAGATAAGGCCAAAGCGCTGACCTTTGTGCGCGGCAGCAGTTCGCAAGCGAAATGGTCTCCCGACGGAAAGAAGGTTGCGTTCGTCAGCGATCGCGGCGACCACAGTTTTATCGTGATCTACGAATTCGGACGTAACACGCTGCAGTACATCTCCCCGAGCGCCGACCGCGATCTTTTTCCGCGCTGGTCGCCGGATGGCAGCCAGATCGCTTTCGTGCGGCTGGTCGGCAAGGAGATGAAGCAGCCACTGATTCCACTGTTGTCGCTGCCCTGGTCGATCTTGGTTTATGACGTAGCGAGCGATGCGGCGCGGGAGATTTGGAAGAGCGGGCCGGCGCTCGACGATTCGCTGCCATTGTTGACGGAGGATGCGTCCTTTCAATTCGCGGCCGGAAATCGAGTCACTTTTTCGTCCGAGCAAGACGGATGGAATCATCTTTACTCCGTCCCGACGACCGGCGGTCCAGCCACACTTCTGACGCCGGGAAAATTTGAGACTGAGGACGTCGCACTGAGTGGCGATAAGATTTCGGTTATTTACTCCTCGAATCAGGCGGGGAGTGATGCTCAAGATGTCGATCGCCGCCACTTGTGGCGCGTCGCCGTGCAGGGCGGGACGCCGCAGGCGATTACGCACGGCGAGACGATGGAATGGACGCCGCTCGAAATCGCGGGCAAGGTCGTTTGCCTGGGATCGACGGCGACCAGTCCCGCGATGCCCTACGTTCCCACTGCGAATGGGCGCGAGATGATTGCGAAGAGCGCGTTGCCCGCCGACTTCCCGTCATCGCAATTAATCACACCCAAGCAAGTCATCTTCAAAGCCGCCGACGGATGGGAGATTCACGGCCAGCTCTTCGAGCCGAAAGATGCGAGCCGTTCGCCGCGTCCGGCGCTGATCTTCATCCATGGCGGCTCAATACGCCAGATGATGCTCGGCTTTCATTACATGGACTACTACCACAATGCTTACGCCATGAATCAGTACCTCGCCAGCCGGGGATATGTGGTGCTGGCCGTCAACTACCGAACGGGCATCATGTATGGGCGCAACTTCCGCGAGACCGTCGACGGAGGCCCGCGCGGCGGAGGCGAATATCGCGATATCGTGGCGGCTGGAAAGTATCTGCAGAGTTTGCACGGTGTCGACGCGAAGCGCATCGGGTTGTGGGGAGGCTCTTACGGCGGCTATCTCACGGCGATGGGGCTGGCGCACAACTCCGATCTCTTCGCCGCCGGAGTCGACCTGCACGGCGTACACGATTGGTCTGACCTCAAAGAAGAGATCCCGGCAGATGCGTCCGATCACGACGCCTTTGTGAAGCTCGCGTTCGAATCGTCTCCGAATGCGGCGATCTCCACCTGGAAATCACCGGTGCTGCTGATTCAGGGCGATGATGATCGCAATGTGCCGTTCTCGCAGACGGTGGATTTGCTGCAGCGGCTGCGAGCGCAAAAAGTTCACGTTGAGGAGTTGGTCTTTCCGGATGAGATTCACGGGTTCTTGATGTGGAAGAGCTGGATTAGGGCCTATGGCGCGACGGAGGAGTTTTTTGGGAGAGAGATGAGGTGAGGCGATTTGTAATTGTGATTTGTAATTTGGAATTTGAGAGCAACAAACTAGTCCATCGTTGTGCTTATTTGTAATGGGTCATGGAGATAATACGCGCATCGACCTTTGAAATCCGGACGACCGCGACGCCGCCGTCGCACTGTGTGCTAATTCCACCCTTGTCATCCGGGCAACGCACAGTGCCAGAGACAGTCCATATGCCATCCTTCAGTTTGGCATTGAACGGTTGCTCTGAAGCGATTTGGTCCTTGCCGTAAACAGATGTCAACACTGCCTCGGCAATCTTCACCGCAGTCGTCGAGTCCGGTACGTAACCCTCATTCGGTCGGTACTCTTGCCCGACCGCCAGACATACAAGCGAGACCGAAAAGACGAAAATCGTGCAAAATCTCATGTCGGGCCTCCACTTGACTTCTAAATTGCAAATTACAAATCACCATTTACAAATGCCTTTCTGATCCGCTCCCACGTCATATCCAACGTCTCGGGCAGCACCCGGGTCTCGCCGATCACGCTGATAAAATTCGCGTCGGCGACCCAGCGCGGTAAGACATGCATGTGGATATGTCCGGCCACGCCCGCACCTGCTGCCTTCCCGATATTCATGCCCAGATTGATGCCGTCTGGGACGTAGAGCTTGCGCAGAACTGTCTCCATCTTCTGAGTCAGCGCCATCATCTCTTGCGCGGCGTCGGGCGGAAGCTTGCGTAGCTCGTCGAGGTGCGCGTAGGGCACGACCATTACGTGGCCGTTGGTGTAGGGATAGGTATTCAGAATGACGAAGCAGTGCGTTCCGCGATGGACAATGCGCGCCTTTTCGTCGCTCATCTGCACCGCGTCGCAGAAGATGCATCCGGAGATCAGATCGGCGCCGGTGACGAAGGCGTAGCGCCACGGAGTCCAGAGACGGTCCATGGGGGCAGGGTAGCAGAAATCTTGCGGTCGTCGCGAGCTTCTGGCAAGAACCACGGTGGGCTACAGACCTAACTATGATCGCGTGATAGGTCCCGATAAAAGATGCTCTGTATTTGTATATTTGTATGACGGGCCGGTAAATTCTGGGCCATTGGCCGGAATCGCGTTTGACACTGTTCCAAAGCGGTTGCTATAGTCAAAGAGTCCCTATTGGACGAGGTTTCGAACCAGCTGGAATTGTCCTAGGGTCGTCCGCCAGGTCGGCCTCAACGCAACCTAAAGACCACGCCAGCAGTCCGCTACACCACGTCCCGCACCAGTCGCGCACACACGCGTCGACATCGAGGCTAAGAATTTGTTCGACGACAGCACAGCCCGCAACCTTGAATCCACTTTCGAAACCAGCCTTAAAACCATGACACCTGCACACGACAACCACACCGGCGGTTCAGCCGTAGTAGACGCTCCTGAACTCGCGCAACCTTCTTCCGCGGAAACAAACTCCGCCCCTGACGCTACCCAGCACGACGCCACGGAACAGGCGACCACGCACTCGATCGAGGCTTCGCATCACGACGAGCCCACTCACCAGGATCACGAGAAATCCAGCGAGAGCTCGAGTGACAGTTCGAGTCAGGAAAATGCTTCGGTTGGCAGCGATGATTTCGCCGCCGCCCTGCAGAGTTTCGAAACCGAGACTGAGGACGCGGTTGGCGAAGACCACGTCATCAAGGGCACCGTCATTAAATTGACCGCGACCCACGTCGTCGTCGATATCGGAGCGAAGTCCGAGGGCATGGCCCCGATCGCCGAGATTCTCGATCATGAGGGGAATCCTCGCTTTAAAGCCGGCGACGAAATCGACGTCATGCGCGACAAGGGCGAGACCGAAGAGGGATACATCAACCTCTCGCACCTCAAAGCCCAGCGCCTGCGTTCCTGGGATGAGATTGAGCGTGCTTACAACGAGAAGAAGCCGATCAAGGGCGTCGTTGTCGAGCGCATCAAGGGCGGCCTGACCATCGACATCAATGGCGCTCGCGCGTTCCTGCCTGGCTCGCAAGTCGATCTGCGCCCCATCCGCAATCTGGATGGCATGAAGGGCCAGACGATGGAAGTTGCCATCATCAAGCTCAACAAGAAGCGCGGCAACATCGTCGTTTCGCGCAAACAGCTTCTCGAAGAAGAGCAGAACGAAAAGCGCGGCAAGACGCTTGAGCACCTCGAAGAAGGCAGCATCCTGACCGGCATCGTCAAGAACCTGACCGAATACGGCGCGTTCGTCGATATGGGCGGACTCGATGGCCTGCTGCACATCACCGACATGTCGTGGGGGCGTCTGACGCACCCGCGCGACCTCGTCAACGTCGGCGACCAGATTCAGGTCAAGGTGCTGAAGTACGACAAAGACAAGCAGCGCGTCTCGCTCGGATTCAAGCAACTTACGCCTGATCCGTGGCTCGACGCCGAGCATCGCTATCCGGTGGGCGCGCACGTCCACGGCCGCGTCATCAGCGTCACGGATTACGGAGCGTTCGTTGAACTCGAACAGGGCATCGAAGGCCTGGTTCACGTCAGCGAGATGACCTGGTCGAAACGGATGAAGCATCCGTCGAAACTGGTCAACGTGAACGACGAAGTCGATTGCGTCGTGTTGAGTGTGAATCCGACCGAACGGCGGATTTCTCTCGGCATGCGCCAGCTGGCGTCGAATCCATGGGATTCTCTCCACGATAAGTATCCCGTGGGAGCGACGGTCGAAGGCCGCGTACGCAATCTGACCGAGTTCGGAGCGTTCATCGAAATCGAAGACGGTATCGATGGGTTAGTCCATGTGAGTAACTTGAGCTGGACGACGCGCGTGAAGCATCCGTCCGAGGTTCTGAAAAAAGGCGACAAGGTGAAGGCTGTGATTCTGGCCATTGAGCCTGATAAGCGTCGTCTTTCTCTCGGAGTGAAACAGATGCAGCCGGATGTTTGGGATTCGTTCTTCGCCCAGCATCGCATCGGCGACATTGTCCACGGTAAGGTTCTGCGCGTGGCGAACTTTGGAGCCTTCGTCGAAATCGCCGAGGGTATCGAAGGTCTGTGCCACAATTCCGAAGCCGTCGATGGCAACGGACAGCCCATGCACCTCGAACCGGGCGCTGAGTTCGACTTCAAGATCATCAAGATGAATCAGGAAGAAAAGAAAGTCGGCCTGAGCATCAAGGCGGTCGGAGAAGAAGCCTCGCGTCAGGAAGTCGAGTCGTATAAGCAGCCGTCCTCGTCTTCATCGAAGAGCACGACGATCGGCGACTTGATTTCGTGGAAGCGCGCGGGCGGGGACAGCAACTAGCTGACCACCGTTCTGCTCGGCAAAAAGTTAAGGCCACCCGAAACGGTGGCCTTTTTTTTTGCGCTGACAACGAGGCTATATCTTCTGCAGATTCTGGTAGCTCACGCGCAGGCTTTCCATAGCGGGAAGGTCGCCGGAGTCTCGCTCCACGAACGCATGCTTCACGCCGTTTTTCTCGGCCGCTGCCAGAACTTCGTGCCAGTGAATCGTGCCCGCTCCAACTTCGGTGAAATGCTCTGATTTCTCGCCCATGACCTGGTTCGTCGGGAAGCCAGGCTTGCGGTCTTTCAGGTGGATCAGTTTGATGCGGTTGCCATATTTCTCAAACATCTGCAACGGATCGCCTCCGGCTTGCGTGATCCAGTAGCAATCCATCTCGAGACAAACCAGTTTCGGATCGGAAAGCTTCATCAGAGTTTCGAAGCCGGTGGTGTCTCCAAACTTGCGAAATTCGTAATTGTGGTCGTGAAATCCGAACTGCATGCCCGCTTGATGAATCTTTTCTCCCCAGATATTGAACTGTTCTGCAGCCCGCTTGTAGCCGTCGAGAGTGAACCACATTTTCTCGGGCAGCATGGGACAAATCACATATTCGACACCAAGCGTCTTGGCGTAGTCGAGTTTGCCTTCGAGTCCGTCGTAATTGAAATGGCCGCTGGGGACTTTCAGCCCGTGGTCTTCGATCATCCGGCGCAACTCGGGTGCGGGGTGGTTATAGATGTTCCAGTAGGTTTCAACCTCTCTGTATCCGATCTTGCGGATGGCCGCGAGAACCGAGGGCAAGTCGCGCTCAGCCTCGTCGCGCACCGTATATAACTGCACTCCGATATCGCGCACCAAGCGCGGGGAATGCGGCTCTGCGTCAAGAATTCGGCTAGCAGCCACGCCGCCAGCGGCAGCAATCGACCAACGGAGAAACTCACGACGATCTGGCATATTATTTGCCTTGTTCTCTTTTGATTTTCAGATCTTTGATCTTCAAATCGATGTACACCTCAGAACGATCGTCGAACTGGCTGACCGTCTTGGTGCCACTCTTGCTTTTGTCGTACTGGGCGTAAACTTCGTAATCGATGGTCGGCAGAAGACCTGGAAAACGATACGATCCGCCGGGCCCCACGATGTAAGTCTTCACTGCGCGCGTATGGCTGTTGGTGAGGTACACAACCGCGTTGGGCAGAGGAGTGTCGGTGTCGTCCAGCACCTTGCCTGTGAGCAGGCGGGTTTTATCTTCTTTTTTCGGATCACGCCCGAACAATTGCGCCGCCGACGGCTGTGCCACGACGAGAAAGACGGATGCCAACAGGACAATCAGCAGCGAAGCAGTGATCGCATTTTTCATGAATTTTCTCGTGCTACTGATTCCGAGGACGCTCGAACCCCAGGCGGTTACTGCCAGTCTAAATGAAGACCGATGTCTGAGCGCTCGTCATCATCGATATGAACAGTCACTTCGCCTCCGGGCTTAAACTTGCGGCCAGATTCCGACTTGTAGCCCTTGGTGTCAGCCCACACGATATAGTCGGCTTTGCCTGCCGGAACTCGCTGAGCAAACTCGCCGGTATGGTTGGAATACTGCTCCCATCGCGCCTTCTTCTGGTCGGTCGGACGAATCTTGACCGTCACGCCGTACAAGGGATGGCCATCGGGATCCCATACGGTTCCGTATATCAAGGCGTAGGGCTTCGGCTTCTCACCTGGCTTGCCCTGCGCGCTCAGCAACGACGCCGCCATGGTGAGGGACACCACGGCCGTGAGGATGGCGATGGAGCTTCGAATGGTTCGGATCGGTTCAGAGATTCTCAGGAATTCTATTCCTCGTCATCATCCTCTTTGTCAGCGGCTTCTTCTTCGTCATCTTCGTCGTCTTCGATCTCGTCCTCGCCGACTATTTTCAGTTCCACCGGATTGACGGTAATTACCTCGAAGTCCGTACCGCACTCCGGGCAGGAGACGACCGCGCCCTCATCGACCTCATCTTCGTCGATGTCGAGGTCCGTCTCGCATTCAGGACAGTACACCATGATTTCCTCCACGTTCGGGGTACCCTGTTATATTTAGTTTCTTCGTGAGGAAAAGGTCAAGTGGCTAACCAAGAAAATTCTCCAGTTGCCCTCGAATTCGTCCCGATTCGCCTCGCCCTGAGGCTGGCAGCGGCCCTCGCGGTCTCACTGGCGCTCACATATTACACTTTGCCTTGCCAGGCGCAGGAAGCCGCACCAGATGCCGCTCCCGGCTTGGCTTCGAACCCACATGCCGATCCGCGCATCGCGGAAGCGATCCGCCACGTTTCCGCCGACCACATCCGGGCGACGATTGAGAAACTGGTCAGTTTCAACAACCGCTCGACGATTTCCGCCCAGGACGAGGAATCGATCAAAGCAGGCAAGGGAATTGGCGCAGCTCGTGAGTGGATCAAGGCTGAGTTCGAGCGCTACTCCAAAGATTGCGGCGGCTGCCTCGAAGTGAAGACCGACGCGTTCACCCAACAGCCTGCCGATCGTATTCCGAAAGCAACCGAAATCACTAATGTTTATGCGGTGCTGCGCGGCTCCGATCCGAAACAGGCCGACCGCATCGTACTTGTCACCGGACACTATGACTCGCGAAACAGCGACACATTTAATGTCACGGATGCCGCGCCCGGTGCAAACGATGATGGCAGTGGTACGGCGGTGAGCCTTGAGTGCGCCCGCGTTTTGAGCCAGGCGGCAGCTAAGGCGAAATTCCCCGCGACGATTATTTTTCTAACCGTGGCTGGCGAAGAACAGGGTCTCAACGGCAGCAAACACTTCGCGCAGATGGCCAAGCAGCAGGAATGGAAAATCGATGCAGTCCTGAACAACGATATTGTCGGAGGCAATCTCGGCGCCGGGCAGGACGCCACCGAGGTGCGCGTGTTTTCGGAAGGCGTGCCCGTCACGGCGACAGAGGCTGAACTCAAGCGCATTCGCATGCTCGGCGGCGAGAGCGATTCGAATTCGCGCGAACTGGCTCGCTACATTGCCGACATCGGCCGCTCGTACGATGCCGGAGTGAAACCACTTTTGATTTTCCGCCTCGATCGTTTCTTGCGCGGCGGGGATCACTATTCTTTCAACCAGCAGGGATTTGCTGCAGTGCGTTTCACCGAGTTTCGCGAAGATTTCAACCACCAGCATCAGAACGTCCGCACCGAGAACGGCATCGAGTATGGGGACTTATCGAAGTTCGTGAATTTCGATTACGTCGCGCACGTCGCCCGGCTCAACGCCGCGACCCTGGCCTCGTTGGCGTCTGCCCCGGCAGCGCCGAGCATGGTCAAGATTGTGACGAAAGACCTCGATAACAACAGCACTTTGACTTGGGAATCTTCGACTGGGGCGACGGGCTACGAGATTCTGTGGCGGGCGACGAATGCGGCTGACTGGGAGTACGTCCAAACGGTTGGCTCGGGTACGCGTGCAACCCTGCCCGTTTCGAAGGATAATGTGATATTCGCAGTGCGCGCGGTCGATGCGGCTGGACATCGCAGCCTGCCAGTCGTGCCCGAGCCGGAAAGATAAATCAAGTGCCTCGCGGACAAACCATTTCGTTCAGCTTCCCTCCGTTTGCCGGATGGGTGAAGCGCATCGTTCTCACGTGCACCGGCATTTACCTGTTTCAGGTGATCATGCTCCGCTTCTCTCCGGATGTCGTCGGCGTGATGCGGGAGTGGTTCGCGCTGATTCCGGTGGAAGTGATGCAAGGCAAAATCTGGCAACTGGCGACCTATTCCTTGCTGCACGAGAACTTGAGCCATGTTTTCTTCAACATGCTCATGCTCTGGTTTATCGGCGCCTATCTGGAACGCGATTGGGGACCGCGGCGATTTATCGAATGTTACTCCTTTTGCGTTGTCGGCGCGGCGCTGGTCACGGTGGCCGTTTCCTATACGCACTTTCTCGGCACAAGCCCGCGCACCGCAACCTTAGGCGCTTCCGGTGGCATTCTCGGCTTGATGATGGCCTTTGGAATTCTTTACGCGGATCAGGAAATGTTTCTCTTTCCGCTGCCCTTCTCGATCAAAGCCAAATACATGGTTGGAATTCTGGTCATCATCACCATCATCGGCGTCTTCGAACCTTCTCAAGGCGGAATCGCCGTGTTCGCCCATCTCGGCGGGCTGCTTTTCGGCTTCTTGTGGGTTAAATTCATGCCCTCCAAGGGAGTTGGCTTCGTGGCCTCCGAGCGCTACTTCGGCATTCGCAACTCCTATTACCGCTGGAAGCGCAAGCGCGCCGCACGCAAATTCGAAGTCTACATGCGCGACCATGACCGCAAAGTCACCTTCGACGAACACGGAAATTACATCCCTCCCGACGACACCGACAAACCCAATGGCGGATCAAAATCAGGATGGGTCAACTAGAACTGCTTATGTGGCGCGGACAGGAATGTCCGCTGCCACACGACCTACAGCATGAGCTTTTCGAATGCATCCAAAATACGGGCAGGTAGTTGTTCTGCGCGGGTTTTACCCTTGAATCCCAGATCGTGACCCGAACCTTCGACTTCCAGCAATTCTTTTCTGGCGGGAACCTGTTGCAGGGCTCCGATCATCTCTTCGATGCTTCCCAGAGGATCGCGCGTCCCATGCACAAATAAACTCGGCGTTCGCAGCTTGGGCAGATGTTGAATGCGAAGTTGCTCGGGCTTGCGTACAGGATGCAACGGATACGAGAGCAGCAGCAATCCAGAAACTAATTCCGGCTCGTCGGCGCAGAGCATCGTGGCCTGGCGTCCTCCGTAGGAGTGGCCGCCCAGAAAAACCTGACCCGCGACTCGGCTTCGTAAGACTGAAACCGCATTTCGCAATCCCGCGCGATCGCGTGCTGCAATCCCGGGATGAGGCGGCCCGCGGCGCTCCTGCCGAAAGGGCAAATCGCAGCGTAGGACGAGATATCCCTGCGCGACAAAGGCCTCGCTGACCGCGACCAGGAGAGAGGCATTGCAATCGGCACCCGCGCCGTGCGTCAAGACAATGGCATTTCCGTTGGCCATCGCAGGCGAATGCAGAAAGCCGCGCACAGCTGGCTGAAGAGAATCTTCGGAGAATGGACCAACCGAGTCCGTCATGTCGCTTATTTCTTCCGTGGCGTCGTGTGGTGCACCGGCCGCTCGCTCTCTCCCACCGTGTGCAAGCGCATCACGTTCGTCGCCCCCGATGTCAGCTTCGTTCCAGCTACGAGTCCGAGGACGTCGCCGTTATGCAGCAAGCCCTTGGGGAGCATTTCATCTTCAGCGGTTTTGAGCATATCCTCGGCTGATTCCCACCCGGGCTTGTGGACGGGAATTACGCCCCACAACGCGTTCATGCGATTGCAGACTTCCGGCTTCCGGCTGAAGGCGTAGACCGGCACTTTCGGGCGATGTTTCGAAAGCATGCGCGCCGTGTTGCCGCTCTCAGTAAAAACCGCAATCGCCCGCATGGGCAGATCTTGCGCCGCATGCGCAATCGACTCGCAAATCGTCTCTGCAACGGAGTACCGATGCTCCTCACGGCGACGGCGGCGCGCTTGCGGCAATTGTGCGATGCTCGCCTCCGCTTCCAGGATAATGCGCGACATCATCGCCACCGTCTCGCGTGGATATTTTCCGACCGCCGTCTCGCCGGAGAGCATGACGGCGTCGGTTCCGTCGAAGATGGCGTTCGCCACGTCGCTCGCCTCGGCCCGCGTCGGACGCGGACTGTCGGTCATCGATTCGAGCATCTGTGTTGCTGTAATCACGGGCCTGCGCCACACTCCCGCGCGCTGGATCACCAGTTTCTGGATCACCGGGACGCGCTCCGGCGGCAGCTCTACTCCCAGGTCACCGCGCGCGACCATCACGCCATTCGTCGCCTCCATGATGTCTTCCAAACGCTCGATGGCTTGGGGCTTTTCTAGCTTGGCAATGATCGGGACCGATTTCCCGAACTTACGCATCAGGATTTTCGCTTCGCGGATATCGTCCGCGGAACGCACGAACGACAAAGCCAAAACATCGACACCATGCTTCAGTCCAAACTCCAGATCCAACTTATCTTTTTCGGTAAGCGACGGGATCGCCACAGCCGCACCCGGCAGGTTTATCCCCTGCTGCTCACCCAGCCTGCCTCCGTTGACCACTTCGCATTCCACATCGTCGCCATGCACCGCGCGAACTCTGAGCTCGATACGCCCATCGGACAGAAGCACGCGCGACCCGGGCTCCACATCCCGTGCCAGGCCGGAGAAGTCCGTGGAAATAAGCTTGGATGTTCCCGCCACTTTGCGCGATGTGATCGTCAAAACGGAGCCGGTTTCCAGCAGCACAGCTTCTCCATCCTTGAGCCGCCCAGTGCGAATCTTGGGGCCCTGCAGGTCCTGCAGGATGCAAACGGTTCGATTCAAGTGGTGGGCGGCGCTACGCAGGCGTTCGATCCTTCCTGCATGTTCGGCGTGTGTTCCATGAGAAAAGTTGAGCCGCGCCACATCCATTCCGGTCAACATCAACTCGCGAATCATCTCTTCCGAATCACAGGCGGGACCGATGGTGCAGACGATCTTGGCGCGCCTCATCCGCTGTGCCGCTCTTTCTGGAGGAGGAGTCGATGCCGCCAAGTCTGCTTCAATTAAATTAGGATTGCGTTTCGTCAATTACAGATCCTTTCTTCAGCGGTCTTCAAAGCACTGTTCAGAAGAGAATTAAAACGAAAGAGAAATCGTCATTCCTATTTTTCCGAGAGCTTGAACCTATGTGGGCACATCGACCGTCTGGCTGCTTCGCGGGAGCCGAGACTTAACGAATTTCCGCAACCTCGCGGCTCTTTGGCACCTTCGTCAGCCCTCTCGGAAACAACATGGCGTTGAACTCCGCGCCAATCAGCACGACCAGCGAGATGAGATACATCCACACCAGCAAAGCGATACCCACGCCCAGCGAACCGTAGATCACGCTGTAGTCCGCATAGTGTTGCAGGTACCATCCGAAGAGCGCGGTCGAAATCAACCACATCGCGGTGGCAAGAACTGCACCGGGCAAAACACTGTGCCAGGGCTGCGTACGGGGCACGGCATTGTGATAGATCAGTTGAATGACTGCGATGCTGGTAAGAATGGCAATGCTCCAACGGATGGCGCCCCACGCCAGCAGAATCAGCGGGCCGAATTCGTGACCCATCAGAAACAGGATCCGCAACTCGATGCGGCTGCCGAAAGCGACCAGAATTGTGGCGAAGGTGAGCGGCAGGCCAGCCATTAAGACTAGCGAAATCGAGATTACACGCTCCTGCACAATTCCCCAGGTTTTTGGCAACTGGTAGGCGCGGCGAAAACCATCCATCCAGGAGATGATGACGCCCGAAGCGCTCCAAATCGTGAGTAGGGAGGAGGAGATGAGAAGTCCTACAGGACGGTCGGCACTGCCGCGCAGATAGGCGAGCACCGTGGAACTGCCCGCCGGCAGGATAGTGCCCAACGCGTAGGAAACTTCGCGCAGGTAAACTTCTCCTCGATTCAAAGTGGCCAGAATCGCGCCTAGGACGAGCAAGGCCGGGAAGAACGTGAAGATGGAGGAGTAGGCCGAGGCTTTGGCGGTTCCGAAAGCATCATGTTCGAAAGCGCGCCAGATCGACAAGCGAAATAACCGCCAGAAGCGCCCCAGCGCCGGGGCCACGACCAGCCCGCCAGGAATCGGTTCCGGGGGGGCGTTGCGGTCCGGAGGGGGCCCTGTGATGCGTTGTGGCTCCAATGCTAAGACCATCGGGTTAACGGGATTTTAGTCAAAACCGTATCCAAACCATAGTGCTAAACGAAGTGCTAAAGAAAGTGCTGAACACAGCGCCCGATAAGACGCTCGACAAAAGTCAGCCGCAAGAAAATCAGGGGCGACTGATCGTCGCCCCTGTGTTGATTTCGTACACTCTTACTCCGCAGCAAGCTCTTCTGTCTCGCCTTCGTGACGCATGAGCTCGAGCGCGCGCTCGGCATCTTCGTACGCCTGCGAAACTTCCTCTTGCACCTTGCTCGCCGCTTCTTCCATCTCTGGAGAGAGCCGGACGTTGCGGTAGTATTCCATGCCCGTGCCAGCCGGAATCAGACGGCCGACGATGACGTTTTCCTTCAGCCCGCGCAGATGATCGACCGCTCCCTGAATGGAAGCTTCGGTCAGCACACGCGTTGTCTCCTGGAAGGAGGCAGCCGAGATGAACGAATCGGTGGAGAGTGACGCCTTCGTGATACCGAGCAGCAACGGGCGTCCCGTGGCCGGTTTGCCACCATTCGCGATTGCACGCTCGTTCTCCTCGTGGAAGCGGAACTTGTCCACTTGCTGTTCGAGGAGGAACTGGGTGTCGCCTACGTCCTCGACCTTGACCCAGCGCATCATCTGGCGGACGATCACTTCGATGTGCTTATCCGAAATGTTCACGCCCTGTAAGCGGTAGACTTCCTGGATTTCGTTGACCAGGTAAGACTGCAGCTCTTTCTCGCCGAGCACGGCCAGAATGTCGTGCGGGTTGAGCGGGCCGTCCATCAAAGGTTCGCCAGCTTTCACGCGCTCGCCTTCCTGCACGTTGATGTGAACGCCGCGCGGTACGGAATATTCCTTTTCCGTGCCGTTGTCGGCTGCCACGTAGAGTTTGCGTTGTCCCTTGGCCACTTCGCCGAACCGAACCACGCCATCGATTTCGCTGATGACTGCGGTTTCGCGCGGTTTGCGAGCCTCGAACAATTCGACCACACGCGGCAGACCGCCTGTGATGTCCTTGGTCTTGGTGGTTTCGCGCGGGATCTTCGCCAGCACGTCGCCCGGGAACACCGTATCTCCGTCCTGCACCATGAGGTGAGCACGCGAGGGCATCAAGTAGCGCTTGCTCGCCTTGCCCTTGATGACGATCGCCGGCTGGCGCTTCTCGTCGGGCGAATCCGCCACAACGTGTCGCGACAATCCAGTGACTTCATCGACTTCTTCGTGCAGCGTGATGCCTTCCTGCAAGTCTTTGAACTGCGCCGTGCCGCCGATTTCGGTAAGGATCGCGAAGGTGTACGGATCCCACTCGACCAATGCTTCGCCGAGCGCAACCGGACCGCCTTCCGTGACCTTGACCTTAGCGCCGTAGACGACCGCATAGCGCTCGCGTTCGCGGCCCTTTTCGTCGACGACTGCAATCGAGCCCTGACGATTCATAACCACCAGGTCGCCAGTCTTCGATTTCACGGTCTGCAGGTTAATGAAGCGCACGGTGCCGTTGCTCTTGGCATCGAGTCGTGACTGTTCCGAAACTCGCGATGCCGTACCTCCGATGTGGAAGGTACGCATGGTGAGCTGCGTTCCAGGTTCGCCGATCGACTGCGCCGCGATGACTCCGGTCGCTTCGCCGAGTTCGACGAGACGTCCGGAAGCCAGGTTGCGTCCGTAACACATGACGCAAACGCCGCGCTTCGATTCGCAGGTGAGCACCGAGCGAATCTTCACTCGCTCGATTCCGGCAGCCTGAATTGCGCCCGCCAGATCTTCGGTGATCTCTTGATTGATGTCGACGACGACTTGCCCTTCGTAGTCTTTGATCTTCTCGAGCGATACGCGGCCCACAATGCGGTCGCGCAGCGGTTCGATGATCTCGCCGGCTTCCACGATACCGGAGACGAAAATTCCGTCCACGGTGCCGCAGTCGTATTCGCTGATGATCACGTCCTGCGCCACGTCGACCAGACGCCGCGTCAGGTAACCCGAGTCAGCGGTCTTGAGAGCCGTATCCGCCAAGCCCTTACGAGCGCCGTGCGTCGAGATGAAGTATTCGAGAACGGTGAGACCTTCACGGAAGTTCGCCGTGATCGGCGTCTCGATAATTTCACCCGTCGGCTTCGCCATCAGTCCGCGCATACCGGAGAGCTGGCGAATCTGCTGTTTCGATCCTCGAGC
The DNA here is from genome assembly GCA_963846085.1 of uncultured Acidobacteriaceae bacterium. Classification (GTDB taxonomy): domain Bacteria; phylum Acidobacteriota; class Terriglobia; order Terriglobales; family Acidobacteriaceae; genus Acidiflorens. Next base: position 1,123,209 of record CAWJUN010000004.1, read on the forward strand.
GCCGGAGTCGGCCATGACGTAAATCGGGTTGAGCCCGCCTTCTTTGTCGCGACGCTGCATCTGGCCGAACATTTCATCGGCAACTTTTTCCGTGATCGCCGACCAGATTTCGATGACCTTGTTGTAGCGCTCGCCGTTGGTGATCGCGCCGTCCAGATACTGCTGCTGGACTGCGATAACCAGTTTGTCGGCGTCCTTGACCAAGTGTCCTCTTGTTATCCGGGATGACCATGTCGTCGATGCCGATCGAAAGACCAGAGCGCGTGGCATAACGGAAGCCCAGCGACTTGATCTCGTCCAGCATCTTGACCGTGACTTCAAGCCCGAACCGCAGATAGCAATAATTGACCAGCTGTCCGATGCCCTTTTTCTTGAGCAGACCGTTGATGTACGGCATGCTCATGTTGACGCCAGGCACCGCTTTCGGCAGGTGGTCGTTGAGAATTGCGCGTCCCACGGTCGTGTTCAGATACTCGCGCACGATGTGGATAGGCTCCGTGTGGTTCACGTCCTGATCATCGTAAGCGTGCGTCAGGTCGATCACTTCGCCCGTGTAGCGCAGACGGATCGGGGTTAGCGTTTCAACCTCGCCCATTTCGAGTGCGATGACCACTTCGTCGATGTTGGCGAACGAGCGTCCCTCGCCCTTCGCTCCGGGCTTCGCTTTTGTCAGGTAATACAGGCCAAGCACCATGTCCTGGGTAGGAACGGTGATCGGCTGTCCCGACGCCGGAGACAGGATGTTGTGCGAAGACAGCATGAGAACGCTGGCTTCTACCTGCGCCTCAGGCGACAGCGGAATGTGCACGGCCATCTGATCGCCGTCGAAGTCCGCGTTGAATGCGGTGCAAACGAGCGGGTGGATCTTAATTGCCTTACCTTCCACCAGCACCGGCTCGAACGCCTGAATACCGAGGCGATGGAGCGTGGGCGCGCGGTTCAACATTACCGGATGATCTTTGATGACCTCTTCCAGAATGTCCCAGACAATCGGATCCTGCTGCTCGACCATCTCTTTGGCTTGCTTGATGGTCGTGCAGTTTCCCGTCTGTTCCAGCCGGTGATAGATGAACGGCTTGAACAATTCGAGCGCCATCTTCTTCGGCAGGCCGCACTGGTGAAGCTTGAGTTCAGGACCGACGACGATGACCGAACGTCCCGAGTAGTCGACGCGCTTGCCGAGCAGGTTCTGACGGAAGCGCCCCTGCTTGCCCTTGAGCGTATCGGAGAGCGACTTCAGCGGACGGTTGTTCGCGCCACGCAGCACGCGTCCACGGCGTCCGTTATCGAACAGGGCGTCAACTGCTTCCTGCAACATGCGCTTTTCGTTGCGCACGATGACTTCGGGAGCATGCAAGTCCATCAACTTCTTTAACCGGTTGTTGCGGTTGATGACGCGACGGTACAAGTCGTTCAAATCGGAGGTAGCGAAACGTCCGCCGTCCAATGGAACGAGGGGGCGTAGCTCAGGTGGAATCACTGGGAGCACGTCGAGGATCATCCACTGCGGCTTGTTGCCGCTCTTGCGGAAAGCCTCAACTACCTTCAGGCGCTTGGCATACTTCAGCCGCTTCTGCAGCGAAGTTTCGTGCTTCATCTTCTCGCGCAGTTCGACCGAGAGCGAATCGACTTCAATGCGCTTGAGAAGTTCTTTGATCGCTTCCGCGCCCATCATCGCCTTGAAGCCGGCGGGACGGAACTGCTGATCGAGTTCGCGGTACTTCGCTTCGTCTTTGATGACTTCGCGTTCTTTAGCCGTTGAGTCGCCCGGATCGACAACCACGTAGGCTTCGAAGTAAAGAATCGCTTCCAGATCGCGCAGAGAAATATCGAGCAAGTGCCCGATGCGGCTCGGCAGTCCTTTGAAGAACCAGACGTGCGAACACGGAGACGCGAGTTCGATGTGGCCGAGACGTTCGCGGCGAACTTTCGACAATGTGACTTCAACGCCGCACTTGTCGCAGATCACTCCGCGATGCTTCATGCGCTTGTATTTGCCGCAGAGGCATTCCCAGTCGGTGACCGGGCCGAAGATGCGCGCGCAAAACAAGCCATCACGCTCCGGCTTGAAGGTGCGGTAATTGATGGTTTCCGGCTTGGTCACTTCACCATGCGACCAGCTCCGGATTTTTTCCGGGGATGCGAGGCTGATGCGAATGGCATCGAAATCAGCCACGGGATTTGCCATATCAAACGGGCTCGCTCGAAACATGTTCCTCCGCTTTCCTACGGCTGTACGCCGCCGTACGCGGCTCTCGGAAACAGTCGCTAGTCGATGGTCGTTAGTCGCTAGCGAAATTTCTGACCCGGAGCCTCAAGAGCGAAGACTGCGGGTCTGTTCTTTAGAACTGAGTCAGCGCGCTAGCCGCGAACGACCAACGACTAGCGACCGACGACATTTTCCTTAATCTGCTGCCACAGCCACCGGCTTTTTCTCCGTGGCCTTGATCAATTCCACATCCAGGCAAAGCGCCTGCAATTCGCGAATCAGCACGTTGAACGATTCCGGAACGCCCGGCTCCATCGCGGCCTCGCCTTTGACGATGGCCTCGTAGATTTTGGTGCGCCCGTACACGTCATCCGACTTCGCCGTCAGCAACTCTTGCAGGATGAACGCCGCGCCGTATGCTTCCAGAGCCCAGACTTCCATCTCTCCGAAGCGCTGGCCTCCGAACTGCGCCTTGCCACCCAGCGGCTGCTGCGTGATCAGCGAGTACGGCCCGATGGAACGCGCGTGAATCTTGTCGTCCACCAAGTGCGACAGTTTCAACATGTAGATATAGCCGACGGTGACTGGCTGTTCGAAAATCTCGCCCGTCATGCCGTCGCGCAAACTGGTCTTGCCCGATGTGGGCAGTCCCGCGCTCGACAGCAACGCCTTGATCTCTTCTTCACGAGCGCCGTCGAATACCGCCGATCCCATGAACACGCCCTTTGCGAGGGTTGGTGCCACGGCTTCGAGCTCGTCTTCGCTCATCTCGCTGATCGTGTCGGCGAGCACCGTATCTTTGAACAGAGCCTTCAGATCGCGGCGGATTGCCTCGGAGCGAGTGTTCTGCTTGAGCAGCTCCGTGATCTTCTTGCCCAGTTCCGCGCCCGCCCATCCCAGGTGGGTTTCGAGGATCTGGCCGACGTTCATACGACTCGGCACACCCAGCGGATTCAGGACGATTTCGACCGGCGTTCCATCCTCGAGGTACGGCATATCCTCTTCGGGCAGAATGCGCGCGATCACACCCTTGTTACCGTGGCGTCCGGCCATCTTGTCGCCGACGCTCAGCTTGCGCTTCATCGCGATGTAAACCTTCACCAGCTTGATCACGCCCGGTGGCAGTTCATCGCCCTTGGTCAACTTGTCTTTCTTCTCGTTGACGATCTTCTTGAGCACGTCGATCTGGCGCGAGGTCATTTCCTCGATCTCGTCGATCTGCTCATTTACCCGCGGATCCTTATCCGCATACTTGATGCGCTTCAGGTTACGGGTCGAGATGCGTTCGATCGCGTCGCGGTCCAGAATCGTGTCTTTGGTCAGCAACCGCTTGTTGGTGCGCTCGTCGTGCAGATCGGCTTGCACTTCCTTGCCACCCAGCAGGCCTTCCAAACGCTTCAACCGCTCGTCGGTCAGAATTCGGATTTCATCCGAAAGGTTCTTCTCGAGCTTCGCGATCTGGTTGCCTTCGATCGCCTTGGCTCGTTCGTCCTTTTCCTGGCCTTTGCGCGAGAAGATCTTCACGTCCACCACGATGCCTTCGATTCCAGGAGGGCAGTAGAGCGAAGCGTCGCGAACATCGCCGGCTTTTTCACCGAAGATCGCACGCAACAGTTTCTCTTCCGGCGTCAGTTGCGTTTCACCCTTCGGCGTCACTTTGCCGACGATGATGTCGCCCTGCTTGATTCCGGCGCCGATGCGGATGACGCCCGCTTCGTCCAGATTGCGCAGAGTCGATTCGCTGACGTTTGGAATGTCGCGCGTTACTTCCTCAGGACCGAGCTTCGTGTCGCGCGCTTCCAGTTCGAACTCTTCGATGTGGACGGAGGTGTAGTAATCCTCCTTCACCATCTTTTCAGAGACGAGGATCGCGTCTTCGAAGTTGTAGCCGCGCCATGGCATGAAGGCGACGAGCACGTTGCGTCCCAGAGCCAACTCGCCGAAATCCGTGCAAGGACCGTCGGCAATAACTTGCCCTTTGATCACCCGCTGGCCTTTCTTCACGATCGGCTTCTGGTTGATGCAGGTGTTCTGGTTCGAGCGCTTGAACTTCGTGAGCTGGTAAATGTCGCTGCCCACTTCACGCGAAAGCTGCATCGGATGATGCTCGCCTTCGACGCGAACGATGATGCGTTCGGAGTCGACCGAATCGATGATGCCGTTACGCTTGGCCAGGATCACTGCGCCTGAATCACGCGCCGTTACGCCTTCCATGCCGGTTCCGACAATCGGAGCCTGCGCACGGAGCAGCGGCACCGACTGACGTTGCATGTTCGCGCCCATCAACGCGCGGTTCGCGTCGTCGTGCTCGAGGAACGGCACGAGCGATGCGGCCACCGAGACGAGTTGCTTCGGGCTGACGTCGACGTAATCGACTTCATCGCGATTCACGAGAACAAAGTTGCCCGCCTTACGAGCGTTGACTAGCTCGCCGGCGATGCGTCCTTTGTCGTCGAGTTCTATGTTCGCCTGCGCAATCGTGTGACGGTCTTCTTCCCACGCCGACAGATAGAACGAGAACGGCTCAACCTCGACGAGCTTCTTCTTGCGCTCTTTGAGGTCGGCGTTGATCTTCTCCATCTCGCTCTTTTCGGCGTAGTCGCCGACTTTGAACGTGCTGTCTCCCGCGTTGACCACAATCACGTAGTCGACCACGCGCGCACCCTTGACCTTGCGGTAGGGCGACTCGATGAAGCCGTAGTCATTAATACGCGCAAAGCAGCTCAACGACGAGATCAGTCCGATGTTCGGACCTTCCGGCGTTTCAATCGGGCAGATACGCCCGTAGTGCGTCGGGTGAACGTCACGGACTTCGAATCCTGCGCGTTCTCGCGACAAACCGCCCGGGCCAAGGGCCGACAGACGCCGCTTGTGCGTGATTTCCGACAGCGGGTTCGTCTGATCCATGAACTGCGACAGCTGCGATGATCCGAAGAACTCGCGGATCGCGGCCATCACCGGCTTGGCGTTAACCAAGTCGTGCGGCATCGCCGTCGACATTTCCTGGTAGACGGACATTTTTTCTTTAATTGCCCGTTCCATGCGGACGAGGCCGATGCGGAACTGGTTCTCGAGCAACTCGCCAACCGCGCGGACGCGGCGGTTGCCCAGATGATCGATGTCGTCCACCGCGCCAATGTTCTTGCGCAGCTTGAGCAGGTACTTGATCGTCGCGTAGAAATCGTTCGGATCGAGCGTTCTCTGCTCGAGACTCGTCGCTTCCTGATTCTCAAACAGCTTGATGTTGAACTTCAGGCGGCCCACACGCGAGAAGTCATACTTCCGCGGATCGAAGAACATGCCCTGGAACAGAGCCGTCGCCGTATCCAAAGTCGGCGGATCGCCGGGACGCAGCTTGCGATAAATCTCGATCAGCGCTTCCGAAGGGCTGACGACCGAATCGCGCCGCAGCGTCTGGCTGATGACCGTGCCCACGTCGTCGCGTTCGGGGAAGAACACACTCAACTCGACCACGCCCGATTCCAGAATCTTGGAAACTTTGTCGGCCGTGATTTCCGAATTCGCTTCGAGCAGTACTTCGCCGGTCGTGGTGTCGACGATGTCGCCCGCCGCCCACGCGCCTTCGAGATCCGTCATGTCGATCTCGATTTCGCTGATCTTCGCCTTCTGAATTTCCTTCAGCGTCGCAGCCGTGATCTTGCGGCCGGAGTGCGCCACTTCGTCTCCCGACTTCGACTTGATGCTGTGCGCCAGCTTCATGCCCAAGAGGTTCGTGGGCTTTTCGCTCGCCGGATCCAGCGTCCAGAACAGCTTCTTGTCGCGGACCACCAAACGATCCGTCGTATAGAAGGTCTTCAGAATGTCTTCGCCGGAACGCAAGCCAAGGGCGCGCAGGAAAATCGTGCCCAGGAATTTGCGCTTGCGATCGATGCGCACATACAGAACGTTCTTCTGGTCGTATTCGAATTCAACCCACGATCCGCGGTAGGGAATGATCTTTCCCAGGAAATAGGTGCGGTTCGCGGCGGTCTCGAAGAACACGCCAGGCGAACGATGCAACTGGCTGACGATGACGCGCTCGGTCCCGTTAATAATGAAGGTGCCGTTCTGCGTCATTAGCGGAACGTCGCCGAAGAAAACTTCCTGTTCTTTAATGTCGCGGATGGAGCGGTTGCCGGCTTCGTCTTTGTCCCAGATGGTGAGCCGCATGGTGACTTTAAGAGGAGCGGAATAGGTCATGCCGCGCTCTTCGCACTCGGCCACGTCGTACTTCAATTGCAATCCGACCGGGTCGCCGCACTTGTTGCAGAAGTCAGGAGTGTTCGCGTTGTAGGTGCCGCACTTGTGGCACAGAACTTCGCCGGGATGAAACGGGTCCGTGATCACCGTCGATCCGCAGTTCTTACAAGTGGTGCGCAAGTGATGCAGCCCTTTCAGGTGGCCGCATTTGCACTCCCAGTTGCCGATTGCGAAGTCGACAAACTCCAACTGCGAGACATTGCGGAAGTCGGTAATCGGAAACACCGACTGAAACACGGCCTGCAGCCCGCCGTCTTCGCGCTCGCTGGGCAGTTTGTCCATCTGCAGAAAGCGGTCATACGAACGCTTCTGCACTTCAATCAGGTTCGGGATCTGGATGGTTGCTGGAATTTTGGAAAAATCGAAACGTTTGCGGTGGACGATTTGCTTTGCCATTCTCGGAGACTCCTGCTTTCAGGCAGCCTGGGGCTGCGTACAGCGCGGAATGAGGGCGCGAAAATGCGGCGCCGAAATTACTGCGATGCTTGCCAAACTCGGGCGGGGTACGCGAAGAAAACAGACAGGCACCCGCAAGGACATGTTTGTCCGCGGGCGCCGTACGCGACGCTTACTCTTGAGTAACTTGTAAAATTCCGTGCCAGTTCAAAAGGCCTGTTCCATCCCGCCGCCCGCGGGATCGGATGCCAAACTTCAATTCCAGCGACTCTGTTCCATCCGCTTCCTGGGAATATTTGGAGGACTCGAGTCGCTGTCGCCTCGCAGTGAAGCCAGGATAGCGGGTTATTTGTTAGATATTAACACCACTCAATAGGATTCAGCTAGTGTTCGGTCAAATAATTGCAGGCGGGATGGCCTTTTGTGTGGAAAACTTGTGGAAAGGCGACCTGGCCGCTCCAAGCGGCAGACTGCCCCGCAGCCACAAAAACCACCCCGCACTGCCCAAACTATTTGACTTCGACCACAGCGCCAGCTTCCGTGAACTTCTTTTTGATCGTTTCGGCTTCTTCCTTCGAGACACCTTCTTTGATGCTCTTGGGAGCGCCGTCCACCAAGTCTTTCGCCTCTTTCAAGCCGAGGCTCGTGACTTCGCGTACTGCCTTGATTACATTGATCTTGTTTGCGCCGACTTCCTTCAGAACGACCGTGAATTCGGTCTTCTCTTCCGCCGGAGCCGCCGCTGCGCCTGCACCGCCGCCAGCCACCATAACCGGGGCCGCTGCCGCCGCCGAAACGCCAAGACGTGATTCCAGTTTCTTTACCAGCTCTGCCGCTTCCAGCAACGACAGGGCAACGATTGATTCTTCTAACTGCTGTAGATCCGCCATGTGAAACTCTCCACTTTTATGTAAGATTTACGATTTTGCCATCGCTCTGTCAGGTTTCCAGTGCGACCAGGTCGTCCATTCCAGCGCCAGACAACGCCCGAATTTCAGACCGCGCCACCCCTGCCTTTGCGATAACTCAATCTTTTTTCGAGCAGACTTGCTGCTCAGAAACTTTTGTGTAACCCGCTGCCGGCCATTCGCTTTTGGCTAAGAGCTAAAAGCTAAGAGCCAACAGCGTTTTATGCTTCTTTGAACTTTTTCTGTTCCACGCCCTGGCCAATCACTACCGCCAGATCGCGTCCCACGGCATTCATCGTCGTGACCAGACGCTGCGCCGGAGCATTCAACAGGAACAGCAGCTTCGAATACAGCTCTTCTTTCGACGGCATGGTCGCGAGCGACTCGATCTCTTTGACCGAAATCACTTTGCCTTCGACAATCCCCGACTTAAAGCCGAATTCCGGATTCTCTTTCACGTACTTCGCCAGCGCCTTTGCCAGCGCCACGGGATCGCCTTCCGTGTACGCGATCGAAGTCACGCCTTGCAGATTCTTCAGCGCCTCCTCAACCTTCGTACCCTTACCGGCGCGCTCGGCCAACGTGTTCTTGACGACGCGATACTTCGCGCCCGTCGGACGCAACGCCTTGCGCAACTCAAAATCCTGCGTCACGGTCAGCTTCGAATACGTAGCCACAATCATGCTGGTAGCGGACTTCAGTTCGCCGCCCAACTTCTCAACCTGCGAAACTTTCTTAGCTCGAGTAACCGCCATCTTGAACCCTTTCAGAGTCTCGTGTGGTGACGGGCTTTGCCCCGTCCCGCCGGGCCAACCCGGCAACTTTAATGCCTATGCCTTCGACGCGGCTTCAATCGGAGCCGTATCCAGCGAAATTCCCGGGCCCATGCTCGAACTCAGGAAGCATCCCTTGATGTACTTGCCTTTGGCGACCGAGGGCTTCGCCTTGATCACGCTCGTAATCACGGTCGTCGCGTTGTCGATCAACTTGTCAGGCGTAAACGAAATCTTTCCGACCGGAACGTGCACCAACGCCGTCTTGTCCGTGCGGAACTCGACCTTGCCGGCCTTCACTTCCTGCACGGCCTTGGCCACGTCCATCGTGACCGTACCCGTCTTCGGATTCGGCATCAGCCCCTTCGGACCGAGCACCTTACCCAGACGGCCCACCGACTTCATCATGTCGGGAGTCGCAATCAGCGCGTCGAAGTCGGTCCAGTTTTCTTTCGTGATCTTCTCGACCATGTCTTCGCCACCCACGAAATCCGCGCCAGCCGCCTCGGCTTCGCGAACTTTTTCGCCGCTCGCGATCACCAAAACCTTTTTCGACTTGCCCAGTCCATGCGGAAGCACAACCGTGCCGCGAACCATCTGGTCGGCATGCTTCGGATCGACGCCCAACCGCAGCGTGATCTCCACGGTCTCGTCAAATTTTGCGTATTTCACTTTCTGCAGGAGTGGAACCGCTTCCTGCAGCGTATAGGGCCGCGGCTCAACTGCTTTCCGCGACTTCTCAATATTCTTCCCTGACTTCTTCATTTTTCCCTCAGTCTCCCACCGCTCATCGCTGTTCTGAGGAGCCGTGGTATTTGTGACAAAAACTTGAAAACTTTCCGCGCGCTGGTTATCCTACAACTTCAATGCCCATCGACCGCGCCGTACCGCGGATGCTCTTGATGGCCGCATCCACCGACGCCGCATTCAAATCCGGCATCTTCTGCTTAGCGATATCCTCAACCTGCTTCACCGTGACCTTGCCAACCTTATCTTTATTGGGAGCGCCCGAACCCTTGGCAATTCCGGCCGCGCGCTTCAGCAATACCGATGCCGGCGGCGTCTTCGTAATAAATGTGAATGTGCGGTCGCTGTAGACCGTGATCACTACCGGAACAATCAGTCCTTCGAGTTCCTTCTGTGAAGTTCGTGCGTTGAACTGCTTGCAGAACTCCATGATGTTGACCTGCGCCTGTCCCAGCGCTGGACCAACCGGCGGCGCGGGTGTCGCCTTGCCCGCCGCAATCTGCAACTTTACCGATCCTGTAGCTTTCTTAGCCATGATGCCTTTCCAATTACCTTCTTGTGTGGTGACGGGGCTTTGCCCCGTCCCGCGCCGAGTCTAGGATTTTCGGCTCAGCGTTTTACAACCTACGCTACTTTTTCTACCTGCCCAAATTCCAATTCCACCGGAGTCGAGCGGCCGAAGATCGTAACCATCACTTTCAGCGTCTCACGATCTTCATTGACATCGTCAACCACGCCGGTAAACGTCGCAAACGGACCTTCGCCAATCCGCACCGTTTCGCCCTTTTCAAATTTGACCTTGAGCTTCGGCTTCTCGCGGCTGTCCGCAACCTTATAAACGATGTGGTTGACTTCCTCATCCGAGAGCGGGGTCGGTTGCTGCCCCGTGCCGACAAATCCCGTGACGCGCGGTGTCGACTTCACCACGTGCCATACGTGATCGTCCATGTCCATTTCGACCAGCACATAGCCGGGATAGAACATGCGCTCGGAGGTGTATTTCTTTCCGCCCCGAACTTCCGTTACCGACTCAGTCGGAATCAGCACCTTGCCGATTTTGTCCTGCAGCCCGAAAGCCTGCACGCGCGATTCGAGCGACTCCCGCACCTTGCGCTCAAATCCCGAATAGGCGTGGATGATGTACCACTTCATATTCGGATTGCGCGGCGTCTCGCCCGCAACTGCTTCCGCGGGCGCTGCCGGAGAACCCTCAGGGGCTCCAGTTGCCGCAGCGCTCTCGATCTTTTCTTTTTCCGCCATTCAATCGCTTCTTTCGCTCGCCACCCTAACGGTGCGAGAAATAATGCAGCATCCGCTCCAGGCTGTTGCTGATCGCGAGATCCACCAGCCAGAAGTAAAACGCGAACAGGAACACAGTAATGATCACGACCGTCGTCGTCGCCTGCACTTCTTTCAGCGACGGAGACGTCACCTTCTTCATCTCCGTGCGCACGTCGCCGTAAAATGTCTTGATTCGATCGGGCCACGATCTGAGCCGATTGCCGAAGTCGCCGCTCGTTGTTGCGATTGAGTTCGCCATTTTCTTCGTTTCTACTCCCATCACAGACCTGGCCTTTTCCTTCCGTCTCAAAACTCTGGCAGGGGCGGAGGGATTCGAACCCCCAAGTTCGGTTTTGGAGACCGACAGTTTAACCGTTGAGCTTACGCCCCTAAAACTATTGACTCATTTCGTCGTTGAATCATTGAGACAATTGAACTCCACATCTCTTGACGCCCCAATGATTCGATACCAAAATCCCTCAATGACTCAATCGCCTTACTTCACTTCCTTGTGAGTCGTTTGCTTGCGACACCGGCTGCAGAACTTTTTGAGTTCCAGACGATCCGGCGTCGTTTTGCGGTTCTTCGTTTTCGAATAGTTCCGCTCCTTGCAATCACCACACTGCAACGTAATAATTTCTCGGGGCATTTCAAATGACTCCTAGCTCGTGTGGCGCGGGCATTCCTGCCCGCGACCCGTTTTCATTCGCATCCGACCTTCAGCTCTTTCCGTCTTTCCCGAGAGCTGATGGCTGAAAGCTACTTAATAATTTCCGCAATCGTGCCGGCGCCGACTGTGTGGCCGCCTTCGCGAATCGCGAACCGCAATCCCTTTTCCATCGCGACCGGAGTGATCAGTTCAATCACCAGGCTCACGTTGTCTCCCGGCATCACCATCTCCGTGCCCTCGGGCAACTCCGCAATCCCCGTCACGTCCGTCGTCCTCAAATAAAACTGCGGACGATAGCCCTTGAAGAACGGCGTATGACGTCCACCTTCTTCTTTCGTCAGGATGTAGACTTCTGCCTTGAACTTCGTGTGGGGAGTAATCGATCCGCCTTTTGCCAGCACCATGCCGCGCTCGACGTCCTCTTTCGCAATGCCGCGCAACAGAAGTCCCGCGTTGTCGCCCGCCATGCCTTCATCGAGCTGCTTCTTGAACATTTCGACGCCTGTGACCACCGTCTTGCGCGTCTCGCGGAAACCCACAATCTCTGCTTCCTCGCCGACCTTGATCTTGCCGCGCTCGATACGTCCCGTCACCACCGTGCCGCGTCCCTGAATCGAAAAGATGTCTTCGATCGGCATCAGGAACGGCTTATCCAGATCACGCGCCGGCTGCGGAACGCTCTTGTCCACCGCCTCCATCAACGCGTCAACCTGCTTCTCCCACTTCTCTTCGCCATTCAACGCGCCAAGAGCCGACAACCGGATCACCGGCACGTCGTCCCCGGGAAACTGATACGCCTTCAGCAACTCACGCACTTCGAGCTCCACCAGATCGAGCAACTCGGGATCATCGACTGCGTCGCACTTATTGAGCGCAACGACGATGTACGGCACACCGACCTGACGAGCCAGCAGCACGTGCTCGCGCGTTTGCGGCATCGGACCATCCGTCGCCGCGACCACGAGAATCGCGCCATCCATCTGCGCTGCGCCCGTGATCATGTTCTTGATGTAATCCGCGTGACCCGGGCAATCGACGTGCGCGTAATGCCGGTTCGGCGTCTCATACTCCACGTGCGCCGTGGCGATGGTTATGCCGCGCGCCTTTTCTTCCGGAGCGTTATCGATCGAATCAAACGACCGAAACTGAATCTTCGGGTTGTGCTTCGACAGGACCTTCGTGATCGCCGCCGTCAACGTCGTCTTCCCGTGGTCAATGTGACCAATCGTCCCAACGTTGCAGTGCGGCTTATTCCGCTCAAACTTTTCTTTGGCCATTTTCCTTTTCCTTTGTAGCGCCGGCACCGCCGGCTGTTTCGAAAATCAGTCCTCGTCCTGAGATCCACTCAGTAATACTGATACAGCTTCTGAAACTTCGCTCGCACCGCGGTATCGACCTCTTCCAGCTTCGAGAGATAAAACTCACGAATCTGAGATTGGTCCGAAACCGGTAGCGAGCTATACAACGTCCGGGCCGTTCCACTCGATGTCGCCATTCGCGCGGTCAATCGCGTCCGCCGCAAACGCCGCGTCCAGATCGCGCACTCGAATCCCGCGGCTGGCGAGCACTTTCAAGTACTTTGTGAACTCGATCCGCCGCAAACGCCTTCTCGATCGAGGACTTCAGTTCGCCAAACTCGCGCTCTTTCTCGACCTTAAGGACGCCTTGCTCGAAACTCACTGTTTCCACCCGAATTCCTATTTCTAACGCAACGCTCAAACTCTGGAGCGGGAGACGGGGATCGAACCCGCGACCAACAGCTTGGAAGGCTGTGACTCTACCACTGAGTTACTCCCGCCCAACCAGCTGTCAGCCATCAGCCGTCAGCCGTCAGCAAAACCTTGCCAATTTCCTGGAGCCGATGATCAGGATTGAACTGATGACCTCTCCCTTACCAAGGGAGTGCTCTACCAACTGAGCTACATCGGCCCACCTAAATTCTTAACTTGCCAAAACCTTCAACTCTTGGATTCCAGCGTCTTCGACCGCTCTTGCTCTTCTTCGATGCGGGTGCGCCAAAAAAACAGCGCTCCGCGAAAAGCGAACAATCCCAGAATCATCAGGGTTGCGGTTCGCAACCGTATGTTCGCGTTGAAAATCTGAATCGGATCGTCCGACAATGTGGTCCAGGCCAAAACGCCCAGCACCACATAAGCGATCAAAGCCAGCACGAACTTCTTCTTGATCGTCACAACTGACTCATCACAACTTCTGCTTTACCACGCCTTACTCAAGTACGATCCGCGAACTTCTTGCGGCCGCTTCGGGCCATCAGTCACCGAAGCTTGCCGTTTCCGCCTTACCTCACTCTGGTGCACAGGGGAGGATTCGAACCTCCGTACCTCCTGAGAGGGACAGATTTACAGTCTGTTGGCTTTAACCACTCACCCACCTGTGCAAATCCGAAAACACTGCCCGCGCGCGAAAACCAACACCAGACTGCATTCGCACTTCGTCTCTCAGTTCGGGAAAACTGTATGCGAGAACTCCCGCCTGACAACCACACTCACCGGAAAATAAACTGAAGGAGTGCCGTTCGAGCCGTGCCGCTAGCGCGCGTCGCCGCGCAAAACCTCTCTGTTTCCGGAATCTATTTATCTGGAGCTGGCGAAGGGAATTGAACCCCCGACCCTCTGATTACAAATCAGATGCTCTACCAACTGAGCTACGCCAGCGGGTGGAAGCAAGTCCAAGCGGGCACAATACTTCCCCGATCCCTTCCTGAAATCCGGGACAATTATTTAAGTTACCACAAGGGTTATTGACACGCAACCGCAGCCACTCAGCGATTCCAGCCCGCTTCAACCTCGACATATCGCCGCTTCCACCGATGTGATCCGCAACTCAGGAAAGGCCAACCGATGCTATCATTGTCCGCTGACCGTGTTCCCTGCGGTCAGTACGGCACCCGCCGAAATCGATGCGCATTCGACGCCGCCTCCCCATCCCCTTGGCTGTCTTGCTGATTGTGGCGGCGGTCGCGCTGATTGTCACTCTCCGCAAACACGCCCCGCCGGAAGCGGCCCGCCTGCTCCCCGGCGCGGATGGCTTTTTTTACGTGAACCTCGAGTGGATTCGGACTTTCAACGCCAGCAGCCAACTGCCGCCCGTCTCGCACGATCCTGATTATCAGAAATTTGTGGAAGAGACCGGCTTCCAATGGGAGCGCGATCTCGACAAGGCTGCTTTCGCGATTCACTATCCCCAAAGTTGGGGGAACGGCACCGCCGGATCGGCTACCGAGCCCCGCTTCTCCGAAGTTTTCGTCGGCAAATTCGATTCTGGACACCTCACCGCTTATCTCAAGAAACTCTCTTCATCCGTCGAAGATTACCGCGGCTTCGACATCTACAGCATTCCGCTCGAAGGCCGCACGGTTCGCGTCGTCATCCTTTCCTACGATAGCGTCGCCGTCTCCAACCACCCCGATCCCGACGTAATTCGCGGCATGCTCGACCGCTCCCGCAAACTGGCTTCTCCCTTCGGAGGTCCGCGCCTGCTTCGCCAGTTCTTCGGCAAGGTTCCCCTGGCAAGTCTTGCCTTTGCCGTGCTTCGGGTGCGGCCCGAGATGACTTCCGTCGCCGGGCTGGATAACTGGAGTCTCCTCTTTCCGAAACCTGCCGTCGCAGTCATTTCCGCCCGCTATCTGCGCGCGCTGCATCTTCGTGTGGAAGCTTTCACTGATAGCCAAGACGACGCCCACGCCGTCACGGAAAAAACCTCGACGTTTCTCAGCCTCTTTCACGCCACAGAAGTGAGTGTCGGAGCCCAGGGAACTGATGCCGACGTGAAGTCGTTCTTCGACAGCCTCAAAGTCGAACAGTCGGGAAATCGCGCCATCCTGACCGCTACCGTTCCGCCCGGATTCATCAAGAAGGTACTCACCGAAGCTCCGCCGGAAACCGTCGCTCCATTGGCGCCTACAGCGACTGCGCCCGCGAAGCCATCCGAAGCACCCTCAAAATCAAACCATCTCGCGAAGCCTAAGTCACGATAGCAATTAGGCCGACCGCCTATGGGAATACGTTGCTTTTCACCCGCGCTACAATAGAGGCCGCTAGAATACAAACCAGAGTTCAACCTTATGACGAGTTTGCCCTTACCACTCGCCGTCTTCGTCGCAGGACTTATCTCGTTCCTGTCTCCCTGCGTCCTTCCACTGGTTCCGGGATACGTTTCATTAATCTCCGGCGTGGGCGTCGAACAGCTGAAGATGAAAGAAGGCGAACTTTTCCGCAAGGTGATGCTCAACTCCGCCGCTTTCATCATCGGTTTCAGCATTGTTTTTATCACTCTCGGCGCCATCTCGACTGAAGTCGGCCAAGTCCTGGCGCAGTACAAGTCTTTACTCTCCCGGATCGCCGGCGTCATCATCATTCTGTTCGGGATTCACCTCACCGGCCTTTTTCAGATCAAATGGCTTCTCGCCGACACGCGTCTCCACAACCTCAAGGGCAGCTCCTCCGCCTGGGGCGCTTTCGTCATCGGGTTCGCTTTCGCCTTTGGATGGACACCCTGCGTCGGCCCGATTCTCGCCGTGGTTCTCGGATTTGCCGCCGATCAAGATAAAGTTTGGAAGGGAATATTTCTTCTGGCGATCTACTCCGCCGGACTCGCTGTTCCGTTTCTGCTCACGTCTCTGGGCATCGAGCGTTTTCTGAAGTTCTACAACCGCTTCAAATTCCACATGCACGCCGTGGAAGTTGCCAGCGGAGTTCTACTGATAGCATTGGGCATTCTGCTGGTCATGGGCCGTTTTACCCTTATTTCCGGCTATTTTTCGTTCCTGAACCGCTTTGCCCTCTAGCGCGTCTAACGAAGTGGTAAGAACGCATCAAAACTAAAATGGCGGCCTAAGCTGCCGGGGTTCACTTGTGAAAAGAAATCCGCTGATCCTGTTCTTCATCGCCGCCCTCGTCGCAGCCATGCTCTTCGCCGGAGTGCGCTTGACCCACAAGACTGCCGCCGACGGCGGCTCTCCCAAGGGGAAGCTCATCGGCAATCTCGCGCCCGATTTCGAACTTGCCACGCTCGACGGCAAGAGCGTCAAACTCTCTGATTTGCGCGGCAAAGCCGTCCTGCTCAATTTCTGGGCAACCTACTGCGGTCCCTGCAAGATCGAGATGCCCTGGTTTGTCGAGCTCCAAAAAGAATACGGCCCCAATGGATTCCAGATCGTCGGCGTAGCCATGGACGATGCCAGCACCGACGATATCGCCAAATTTGCCAAGGATATGGGCATCAATTACCCCATTCTGATCGGCAAAGACTCGGTCGCCGACAGCTACGGCGGCGTTAGCGTGCTGCCCACCACCTTTTTCGTGGACCGCGACGGTAAGATCATCGCCCGCGAATTCGGCCTGCAAAGCCGCAGCGTCTTCGTCGACCACATCAAACAGGCCATGAACCAGGGCCATCCCGTACAGGCTCTGAAGTAACTACGAGCGAAGCCGTCCGCAGCGTACTCTGAAGGAAGTCGCACGTCGTCGGGGAATCAACGAAAGTTCGGGTTGCGGGGGCACTCGAGCGCCTTAAAAGCTTCGAGATTCAACGGTCCTTTAAAAGGGGCCGGATGCGTTATCCCGCGAAAAAGGGGTCCGCCAAAAATGAAAATTCTTCTCGCCAGCGCCCTGCTCCTGCTTTCAGGGCTGGCTGTTGCGCAGGAAAACTTCGGCCCGCAAGGCCCGGTCGTCAAGATGTCTCCCGCTCCATTGATAACCGCCGTGCAGGGCAAAGCCGCGACCATCCCGCTTACCTTCCATGTCGCTAACGGATACCACATCAACTCGAATCAGCCGAAATCTGAATTCCTGATTCCGACCGTCCTCAAGGTCGAAGCTACCACCGACATCATCATCGGAAAAACCAGCTACCCCGACGGACAAGACATGAGTTTCCCCTTCGCGCCCGACGAAAAACTGAATGTCTTTACCGGAGACTTCAACGTCGATGTGCTCGTTCGCGTGCTGCGCTCTGTGCAACCCGGCAAATACATCGTTCGGGGAACTTTGAAATATCAGGCCTGTGATAATTCCGCTTGTTATCCACCCAAGCAGCTACCTGTAAGCTTCGACGTGAAGGTCGGCAAGGCCCCTGCCGAAGCCCACAGCAATCCCGCCCAAAGTCCCCACGCCCACCAGTAACTGGCGCTACAGCACCACCGCCCGCGCCTGATCGAGTTGCGCCGTCAGCGTGTCGATCTTCGACTCCAACACATGCCGAATCGAGAGCATCCCCAGCAATCGCCCGTCGTCATCCACAATCGGCAGGTGACGGTAATGCCTCTCTACCATCGTCGCCAGCGCCTCGCCTGCCGTTGTCACGCGCGTCGCCATCTCGACCGGCGTCGTCATAATCTCGCGCACCGAAACTTTTCCAGGATCGTGTTCGCCCAGCGCGAACTTGCGGAGAACATCGCGCTCGGTGAAGATTCCCGCGACGCGTTGATTCTCGTCGATCACCACAACCGCGCCGACATGCCGGTCCAGCATTGTCCGGATCGCAATCTCGACCGTCGCTTCCAACGGAACCACCGCCGCTTCCAAATCGCAAATTTCCAAAATATTCATGTCCGTCCCTTCATTTCTAAACCGAGGTACGCCTTCCAATCTCCGCTTGGGACGGGTATTTTGATTCACTCGTCGAGCAAGACAGGCCGCCATCATTTCGCCAATAAAAACTCGTTCTTGAAAACTTTTCCGTCTTTCATCACGAATCCGACACTCTCCAACACCTTGATATTCGCGATCGGATCACCATTCACCGCCACCACATCCGCGTACGCCCCCGGCGCAATCACTCCCAACCGGCCAGTCATCTCGAGCAATTCCGCCGCCCGCGAAGTTGCACTTTGGATCGCCTGCATCGGGGTCATCCCAAACTCCACCATCCGCGGAAACTCCTGCGCAATCGGTTCTGTCCACGGAATCCCGCCCATATCCGTGCCAAACGCAATCTTCACGCCCGCCTTCAGCGCTTTGCGAAATGACACTTCGTGCTCCGACGCGCGCATCCGGTCGCGTTTGCCCTCCGCCGTGTCTGCCGGAGCCCAGTCGCCGTAGTAAACACTCAACGTCGCGCACAGCCACGTCCCTTGCCGGATCATCTGTGCCACCTGCGCGTCGGTCAACTGCAGCCCATGCTCAATCGAATCGCAACCTCCGTCGAGCGCTCGCTGTAGCCCTTCGCCGCCATAGGCGTGGCACGCCACTTTCTTCCCCCACCCATGCGCCTCCGACACAATCGCCCCCAGTTCTTCCACGGTCAACGTCGGTTGCGAAACCAGCTCCACATTTTTCCCCGGCCCGGCATCACGAACCCACGAGCGATGCGTCATGTAGACCTTGATCCAGTCCGCGCCATGATCCAGTTGCTCGCGCGCCGCCTTCCGCGCCTCCACCGGACCATCCACAATCTGCGCGCCCTTCGGCACTTCGATCTCGGGCGCGTATCCGTCCAGCGAATACCCTCCCGTCGTCGAAATTGCCCGCGTCGATACAAACAACCTGGGACCGGGAATGTATCCTCCTTCGATCGCCTCCTTGATCCCCACGTCGCCGTAGCCCGCGCCTTCCGTTTCCATGTCACGGAGCGTCGTGAATCCCTGTTCCAGCGCCCGCCGCGCCGAAACGGTCGCCCGCGCCGCCCGAAATGCCAGCGGATACTTCAACAGTTGGATATCGTAGCCACCCTCTGATTGAACTTCTCCCTGCAGAAAAATGTGGGTGTGGACATCGATCAAACCCGGAAGCACGGTCGCCTGGGAGAGGTCGATGAAAGTAACACCCGCGGGTATGTTCGCGGGAATAACGACTGCGCCATCGGCCACATCGGTAATGACGTTTCCCCGAACCGTGATAATGACGTTGCGCCTAGGAGTGTTCGAAACGCCGTCAATCAGAACTCCCGCCCGAATCATCGTCACGGGGCCAGACGCCGCAGAAGCATTCTCCGCCCATGTCGCAGAGGCCAACGCCAGTAAACTCGCCGCCACTATCCACAAAAAGATTCCGGCTTTCACGGAGTACCTCCCAGAAAGGCTGGATTGTACTACTACCTGCTTGAGGGGAACCCGAGCACGCCTGGGTGCCGCAGCAGTTTCGAACTCAGGTCTGCCGTCGAGTCGTGCGTCGATTCTCCGCATCGATGAGGTGTTTGTTTAGAATCAGGCCTCAGCTAGTGGGACAGCTTTTCGTCCAAGAACGGTACCCCAAAATTGGGACGCTAGAAGTTAGCGACAAGAGAGCTCTACATGGCGCGGAATTCGCAGCACGAAATCTCCCGCGCGGCGGCCAATCCCGAGCAATTCCCCGGCTGCCTCGAACATCCGCGTGGCGATTGCGAGCCGTACTTTGCACAGAGTCGAGATCGCTTGCGGAAACTCTCGATCATCTATCTGTGGGTTCCCGTGGGGATGCTCGCCGTGTACGGCCCGCTTTCCGGTATCACGATCGCAGTTTCCGCCATCGCCGATAAACGAAAGCACAGTCTCGGCCGCATTTTCTTCGAGCCTTAAAGTCACTCTGCCGCCGAGCAACTGCGCGTCAAGCGCCGCCGCGATCAAGTATCGCAAAGCCTGCCGCAGGTGAACCTCCGACATTGGTAGCGTCGCAGAACATTCGCCGACCATCATCAACGCAATCCCTTGTACCGCTGCAATCGACTCAAAGTCCTCAACAATACTTTTTAAGACGGGCGAAAGCGCAGCACACCCGGCCTCCGGCCCGGGACGCTCTGCTTCCAGATACTCCCGCATCAACTGGATCATCCCAATGACGCTTTCCGTCTGCTGCAAGGCATTCGCAACACTCTCCTGTTGATGCTGGGCAGCTTCGTAGGTCGAACCTTCCACCGAATGCGCCAACTCCATTTCTAGAGAACATCTCAGACTCGTCAAGGGCTGGCTTACCGAATGCAGCAATAAGTCCAGTACATCCGGGCTATGCGGAACCTGCGGGAAGGAATTCGCTCCCCCGCTCACGCTCGTGCTCCCACGGCCCGCGCCCCTTCGTGACTCATTTGGTAGCCGACACCGCGCACGGTATGAATCAACGACGGCGTAAATCCGTCATCGACCTTGCGCCGCAGATAGTTGATATAGACATCCACCACGTTCGTCGTCGAATCAAAATTTAAATTCCAGACATGTTCAATGATCATCGCCCGCGTCAAACGGCGCCCCGCATTCCGCATCAGGTACTCGAGCAGCGCAAATTCCTTGGTCGTCAACTCGATCTGGCGGCCGGCGCGGGCTACCTTGCGTTCGACCCGGTCGAGGCAAAGATCGCGGACAGTAAGCACCGACTCCGACGGCAGATGGCTGCGGCGCAGCAACGCCCGCGCCCGCGCCGCCAACTCCAGATAAGAAAACGGCTTCACCAGATAATCGTCCGCCCCGCCATCCAGGCAGGCAACACGGTCTTCCACACGGCTGCGCGCTGTAAGAATCATGACCGGCAAATTCGCTTTACGCTGCCGCAAATTCTTCAGTACCGACAGCCCATCCATCCCCGGAAGATTCAAATCGAGCACCACAAGGTCATAGTCGAACTCGACCGCCATCGAACGCCCGTGGTTTCCTTCCACAGCAACGTCAACCGCGTGATATTCCGCTTCCAGGCCCTTCCGTATGAAACTCGCAAGCGCCGCATCGTCTTCCACAATCAGAATTCTCATGAGATCCGTCTCACCGCCAGGTTTCTGAATCGATTCTCATTCTCGGCTGACATCGCTCCGCGCACAAGATAACCCACTCGTACTAATGGACGTACTCCGGAATTGGAACAAAGGCAACGCAACGGCGGGAGATTTCACATACGCGAGAAGCTGGTAGTAACTGGAGCGCGCCACTCACTCATCGCGCTTCTAGGACGAGGCGGGAATTTTGACTTTGGTGGACGCGAAATCCTCGGACAGGAGGCGCCGAGATGATGTTCCACGAATGCTTCTTTTCTCCAGCGAAAATTCCCGCGATTGGCAGCATGCACGCCGTTCGATTCGACTAAGCTCCCAGCGCTGCCTGAATCGCCGCGAGGATCGACTGCGCGAGCCGATCCATCTGCTCCTTCGATTCCGCCTCGATCATCACCCGCGCCAGCGCCTCCGTGCCCGAGTACCGTACGACGACTCGGCCGATACCCTCCAGTTCGCGCTGCGCTGCCTCGATCGCCGCTTGCACCGCTGGTATCTGTGCAAAAGGAGTCTTCTTCGTCACCCGTACGTTGCGAATGACCTGCGGAAACACCTTCAGATCGCTCACCAGTCCGCTTAGAGGCATCCCCGTGCGAACCATGATCTCGAGCAGTCGCAGCGCCGTCATCAAACCGTCGCCAGTCGTCGCGTCCCCATCGCGAAAAAGAATATGGCCGGATTGTTCGCCACCTAGAGTCGCTCCCACGCGTTGCATTTCCTCCAATACATACTTGTCGCCGACGTTCGCGCGTAGCATCTGAATGCCCGACCGCTTCAGCGCCAACTCCAATCCCATGTTCGACATGGTCGTCGCCACGACCGTGTCTTTGGCGAGGGTGCCCCGGGACTTCATTTCTCGTGCTGCGAGAAGCAACACCGCGTCTCCATTAACTACATTCCCGAGGGCGTCGCAAAACAGCGCGCGATCGGCATCCCCATCAAACGTGACGCCCACATCAAAACGCTCCTCCTCCTTCCCATACAGAGCGCGTGCCGCCACAACCTCCGCAACCGTGGCAGGATGGAGTGCCCCGCAATTCTCATTTATATTCTGACCGTCTGGCGACGCGTGCAGGAACGTGGTCTGTACCTTCAGTGCGCGAAACAACTCCGGAGCTTCGGCCGCGGCCGCCCCATTGGCGCAATCGACAGCGACCCGCAAGTGCTTCAAGTCGGACGACACACTGTCCGCCAGCCAGCGCACATACGCCCGCCGCAAGCTCTCTTCCCCGGGCAAACTCGACACCTCGGCAGCCGAATCGGGGACCGGCACGGAATCTGCTTGCAGCAAAGCAAAAATCTCTTTCTCGATCGCCAGTTCGTGTGCGTCCGGCAGTTTGTAACCATCTCCGGAAAAAATTTTGATCCCGTTATCCGTCCACGGATTATGTGACGCAGAGATCACCACGCCCGCATCGTAGCCCTGCGAACGAGCCAGAAACGCTACTCCTGGAGTCGTAATGACTCCCGCACTGCGCGCCTCCACGCCCACGGAACCAAGCCCTTGCAGAAATCGGTCGGCAATCCATCGGCTGGATGCCCGCGTATCTTGCCCGATGACGACCCGCGCCTTGGCCTTTCCCCGCAGTAGATCGTGCCCTAGAGCGCGCCCGATCCAATACACGCTGTCGCGCGTCAGCGGAAATTCTCCCGCCACCCCGCGAATCCCATCGGTCCCAAAAAGTTGTCTGATTTGTGTCATGAATTGATGTTGCTTGCCGCTAGTCGTCGGGCAACGTTTACAAATCGTCGAAGCTAATGGGCGATTCCGTCTACCGAACCTTCCATGATAACCGTCACCCGAATCGGCGTGGGGTGCACAATCTGAATCAAGGGATCCGGCACATACGCCTGCGTCACAAAAGATCCATGCGTCATGGTCCCGCTCGCGTCCACTGGATCCGTCGTCGCAGCCTCCACCGCTTCGACCCGACGACTCGGACCCGTGATCACCAGACTCGGAGGGTCCGCCGTCACCTGCGCCACCCGCATACCGCTGACGAACGTCCCCGTCACCCGCGGCCGCACATCCACGACACGCGTCGCGCGATTGTCGAACGAAAGATGGAATTGACCGGGTATGATCTGCACCGCATCGAGATCCTGCGGCATGTGGATTTGCCGGCCGCTAAGTTCGAACGTCCGTTCTCCTGGCCGAACGTCTGCCAGATTAATCTCCGCCCGCACATCGCCCGGCTCCAGTCGATGAATGATGCGTTCCGGGCCCCGCACCCGGATTTGCGCCTCGGTAAAGCTCGCCGAATCGATCTCCAGATTCTCGGGAAGATTCCTGAACTCGATCGGCACCCTCATTTCAACTTCCGCGATTGGATCGCGCGCCACAGCCCGCCAAAGCCCGACGGCCATGACCAAAGCCACGAGTTTGAGCCAGAAATTGTGCAGGACCACCCGCTGGAAAAAGCTGGCTTGCCCAGAACTCGGCATCAGTCGTCCTTCCCCGTTCGCAGTCCTGCATCCTCCCGGCGCGAAAGTTGCGAACTCGGTGGCTCCTCTTCAACAAAGCTTTCTTCCACCGGATTCGGCAATGACGGCGCCGGCGCATACCGCCGCAGCAGCACACTCAATCGCTCCCGCAGCCGCTCCACCGACAAATCGCGTTCAATGCTGCCCGCCACCGCGATACTGATCGTGCCGGTCTCTTCCGAAATGATCACGGCAACTGCATCGGTCTCTTCGGTAATCCCAATCGCCGCCCGGTGCCGTGTCCCTAGCTGCGTCGAGAGCACGGGATTCATCGACAGCGGCAAGAAGCAGGCCGCCGCCGCAATCCGGTCCCGCTGCACAATGACCGCCCCGTCATGCAAAGGGGCGCTGGGCCGAAATAGCGTGGCCAGTAAATCGTAGGAAAGCCGCGCGTCGAGCGACACGCCGCTCTCAATGTAAGTGCGTAGCCCGATCTCGCGTTCGATGATGATCAGCGCCCCTGTTTGATTTTGCGAGAAAAGATTGGCAGCCAAAACAATGTCATCGTAAACGTCGGCCACCGAACTTGAGGACCGCATCAGCGAAATCCGGCTTCCCAGATTCGCCAGCCCGTGCCGGATCTCCACCTGAAAAACCACGATCAACGCGAAGACGACGTATGGAAGCAGCGTGCTGAGCAGCCAGTTCAGAGTCCGTAACTCGCCCAGCCGCGCGAAATAAAACGCCAGGCCCAGCGTCGCGACACCCACGAGCATAGGAGCCGCACGCGTTCCGCGCACCAACGCCAAAAACTGGTAGATCAGGATCGCAACCAACACGATATCGACTACCGATATAACCGATATCGTCGAGATGTGCGACCAAACCACCGACGGCGTCACGCGACCCTCACGCCCAATTTGGATTTGACTTCATTCTAATGCACGGTGCTCGCTTCGACTTATTAAGTTAAGTAAAGTTCGGTCATCGCCCTCTTGTGCCTAACCCTCCTTCTAATTTGTCCATCCTGGGACAGCGAAGGACGAGCGAGAAACTTTCTGCGTCATCACACGTTGAGCAGCGCTCCCGCTGCCGTTATGCCTCGTTCGACGTCACTCGCGCTCGCACTCTTCCGCGCGCTACCCGCGCCGACATCTCATCCCCAGCCTTCAACACCGCGGCATCTTTCACCAGGTTGCCCTCCGCGTCAAACACAAGCGCATAGCCACGATTCAAAATCGCCAGCGGAGACAGTGCCTCCAAACTCGCCGTCCGCCGCTCGAGTGCTCCCCGCCTCTCCAGCAAACGCCGCCGGGCTGCCCCTGCCAGACTCGCCACCTGCGCCTCCAGTTGTTGCCGGATCCCCTCCAGCCGCCGCCGTGCATCGTAGTGCCGAACCGCAGCCGCCGCGTTCTCACTCCGCCGATGGCAGCGCTCCAACAGCGCTCGCTCCGCCTTCTCCAGCCGATACCGCAATTCATCCACTCTCTGCGACCTGCGGTGGATCCCATCCATCATCCGCGCAAACGTCCCTGCCTGCGCCCGTTCCATCAACTCCTGCCGCGCCATCAACAAGCGATACCGAACCGCGCGTTCCAGCCGCCGCCGCAATTCCTCAGCCTGCCCTTCAATCTCCTGCCGCGACCGGATCACTAACTCCGCCGCCGCCGACGGTGTGGGTGCCCGCAAGTCGGCCACAAAATCCACAATCGTAAAATCCGTCTCGTGCCCGATCGCCGAGATCACCGGAATCCGCGAATCCGCCACCGCGCGCGCCAGACCTTCGTGATTGAAGCAAGCCAGATCCTCCACCGACCCGCCACCGCGCGCGATGATGATCACCTCAACCGCCGCGCCACTCTTCGCCTGCTGAAAATGGCGCAGCCCCGCCATCACCTCGCCTGCAGCCCCGTCTCCCTGTACCTGCGCCGGATAAATCAACACATTCGCTGAATGATGCCGCCGCGCCAATATATTCAAAATGTCGCGCAACGCCGCTCCTTGCGGAGAGGTAATAATCCCAATCTTCATCGGCAACGGCGGAATCACCTTCTTCCGCGCGGCCTCAAACAATCCTTCCGCCGCCAGCCGCGCCTTCAACTGTTCAAACGCCAACTGCAGCGCGCCCGCGCCCTTCGGCTCCATGAACTCGGCAGAAATCTGCAGCTCTCCGCGATCTTCGTACACCGTGATGCGCCCGCGCACCGTTACGTGCAGTCCGTTTTCCGGACGAAACCGCAGCAACTTCGCCGAAGAGCGGAACATCACCACCCGAATCTGCGACGTTTCTTCCTTCAGCGTGAAGTACAAATGGCCCGAATCGGGGATCCGCAGATTCGAAATCTCCCCCTCCACCCAGCAATCCGAATATTCGCGCTCAATATGGGACCGCACCGCCAACACCAGCGCCCGCACCGTCCATACGCGGCGTTCCGGAGGCCGAAATTGAAAGCCGAGTTGATCCGAGATTCCCATGGAAAATTACGAAACCAGCGCTCACATGCGCAGGCTGATGCAGCCAGAATAAATGAAACTCTCGCATCCTGAGCGAAGCGCAGGACCTGTTCAGTCCCTGCCCGGCTCCGTACAAGCGACATATGGGGAAAAGCTGATCGTTGTTATTTCGGGGGATGGCGAGAGCTCGTCTACCGCTTCAATCTCCCAATCAAATACAAAACCAGCGACAGCACCACGCTGATCAAGATCGATGTCGCCAGCGGAAAATAAAATGTTGTGTTTTTTCCGCGGTAAAGAATATCCCCCGGCAACCGTCCCAGCGGCACTCCCGTCCGCCCCACCAGCAGGACAATCCCGCCGATCACCACCAACGCCACACCCAGCCCGATCAGCAGGCGTCCCAAGTCGATCATGCTTCGAGTTTAGTCCTCTAGCGCTCGACCTCAAGCTCCAGTTCGGGCTCGGCCATCGCCCTCGGCTTCTCTGTCCGTACCGGTTGCCCTGCCGCCGGCGCTACCGGCCTCGTCACCCGCGTCTGCTGTGCGACCGGTTTCGGCATCTGCTTATGTGGAGCATCTTCACTCATATCTGCCAACTGCAAGCGCAAGTTTCCCGGATTCGTCGCATACGACAATCCCGTCTCCAAATCGACTATCCCCGCCCGCACCAACTTCTCGATTTCTCCGTCGAAATGCTGCATGCCCTCCGTGTCCCCGTCGATCATCGCCTCCAGCAGCGTCTTGCCCTCGGTCTCGCCCTTCTCCAGGTACTCGCGCGTACGCAACGTCGATTTCAGAATCTCGATCGCCGCGACCCGTCCGCCACCTTCTTTTTGCGGAATCAGGCGCTGCGAAATGATGTAGCGGAAGCTCTTCGCCAGCCTCCCTCGAATCCCGTTTTGCTCCGACATCGGGAAAACGCCGACGACGCGCTCCACCGTCTTCGAGGCGTCAATCGTGTGCAAGGTCGAAAGCACCAGGTGTCCCGTCTCCGCAGCTTCCAGCGCGATTTCAATCGTCTCTTTGTCCCGCATCTCGCCCACCAAAATCACCTTCGGAGCCTGCCGCAGCGCCGCCCGCAACGCCAGCGCAAAACTGGGAGTGTCGCTGTGCAGCTCTCGCTGGTGGATGATCGACTTCTTGTGCCGGTGCAGAAATTCAATCGGATCCTCAATCGTCAGGATGTGATAGGCCTTCGTCTCGTTGATCCGGTCGAGCACAGCTGCCAGTGTCGACGACTTTCCCGATCCTGTCGGTCCCGTCACCAGCACCACGCCGTTCTTCACGCTGGCAACCTCTGCCAGTTGCGGCGGTAGCTTCAAATCTTCAAACGTCGGAATACCGCTCGGGATCACCCGCATCACCACCGCGTACGTTCCGCGCTGCACAAAAACGTTCACGCGAAAGCGCGTTTTGCCGGGAATGCTGTACGAAATGTCGCACGATCCGTGCGCCCGCAACGTCTCCGTCGCCTGCGGATTCACCCCAATCAGTTCCTCGGATATCCGCCGTGTGTCGTCAGGCGTCAGCATCAGCAGTCCCGGAATCTTCACCGGAATCAACTGCCCGCTCACCTCGACATGCGGCAAACTTCCGGGCGAAAGAATCAGATCGCTCACCCGCGGCGAAACGCGTAGCATGGCGAGCAATAATCCGTGTGTCGGAATCACTTGTTTCACAACGGCGGGAGCCGCGGCAGAAGCTGGTTTGGTAGCTACTGGGCTTACTGGCAAATCCAAAGGTCGCTCCTTACATTCCTCGAGCAGCTTACGTTCTCCGAGCGATCCGCCTCAAGTAACCTCGGTCCCGCCTTCGACCGTGTCTTCGGTTCTCTTTTCTTTCCACGCCTCCACCTGCTTGCACGCTTCTCTTGCGAAAACAAATGGCCCGCCGCACCCAAATTCTGGCTGAACGACGGTAATGTGAGGGTGCGGTCAGAACCCAGATCACCGCGCATCACCGCGATCCGCGCGTATATTGCTAGGCAGACACCATGCATAGACGCCATTTCCTCTCCGGAGCCCTTCGCACGGCTGCCATTGCTTCGCTCGCGCCCAAGCGTTCCGCCTTGGCCGAAAGCGTCCAAGCTTTAGCCAACGCACCAACCTTCGCGTCACTCGCCGTTTCCAATCCGCGCCACGACCTCAACTGCCACCGCTTCGGAGTGAATTACACACCCTCCAAGAACTGGTGGTTTTGCTGGAACGACTGGAACGCCGATCCGATCCGGCACGATCTCGATGCCATTGCCGCACTCGGCGCCGATCATCTTCGTATCCTCCTTATCTGGCCTTACTTTCAACCCAATCCCAAGTGGGTCAGCCCGCTTCATCTCGAACGTCTCGACCAGTTGCTCAGCCTCATGGCCGAGCGCCATCTCGATGCCGTTGTCACCGTCTTTACCGGACAACTCAGCGGCTGGTATTTCCTTCCGCCCTTCAACAAGCCCGCGACCGCCTTCTATACCGACCCCATCCTGTGGCAGGCACAAGAACTTTTTATTGGCGAACTGGGCCGGGTGATGTCCTCAAGAGACAACGTCATCGGTTTCGATGTCGGCAACGAAATCAATACCTGTTGGAGCACCGACCCCGCCACCGGGGACGCGTGGATGGCCAAGCTTTTCGCTCTTATGCAAGAGGTCCATCCCCAAGGCCTTCACGTCAACGGAGTCGATGAACTGCCCTGGTTCGAGTCCAACACTTTCTCGCCGCAGGCGCTCGTCGCCCGCCCGCTGCCCGTGATGCATTGCTATCCATATTGGTCGGGATCGCTAAAGTACGGCGGTCCGATGGACCCACCCAGCCTCAAACTGCCCGCCGCCATGGCAAGCTTGATCCGCTCCTATGCCGGAATGAATTCGAATGCGCAGTCCAAGCCCGTCTGGGCCGAAGAGTTCAACACCTGCATCGAATCTCTCGATCAAAAGCAGAATGCGGAATGGCTGGAGAAGGCCGTTGAGGCTGCAATTGCCTCCGGAGTCGGCTGGTTTACCTATTGGGATAGCCACGACGTCGATCGCAAATTCGATTTCAATCCCCTGGAATACGGCCTCGGCCTGCTCACCAACGACGGCAAGGTCAAAGAACAAGGGCGTGTCTTTAAGCAACTCGCGGACACGTACCGCGGCAAGCCGGTCGTCTATCCGAACCAGCAGTTGCCCCCGCCGCCCGCCAACCGTACCCAGGAAGCCAGCTGGCGCTGGATGCTCGATTGGTTGGGCTGGAAGCCACGCTGAATCACGAAAGTGTTTCGCCAACTTAATATATTCAGGATCGACCGATAAGGCCGAGCCATGGAGATTCTGCAAACCCCACGCCTGATCCTACGCGAGTTCACTCCCGCGGACACCGACCCGTTAGTACAAGTTCTGGGCGATCCCGAAACCATGCGCTATTATCCCGTTGCTCTCAACGGGGCTGGAATCGAGCGATGGATTGCCCGCAACCGAGAGCGCTGTCGCAGCGACGGCGTGGGGCTCTGGGCGATGGAACTGATCGCAACCCACGAACTCATCGGCGACTGCGGCATCGTCCGCCAGCAAATCGACGGCGACGAGCTCTACGAAATTGGATACCACCTCCGCCGTGAACGCTGGGGCCACGGCTACGCCACCGAAGCAGCCAGCGCCTGCCGCGACTGGGCCTTCGCTCATCTTCAAGCCGATCGCCTCGTTTCCCTGATTCGTCCCGAAAATCTTCCTTCACGCAGCGTGGCCGAACGGATAGGTATGTCCTTCTGGAAAGAAGTAACCTTCTTTGGTCTCCCGCACGACGTCTATTCCATCGCAAAATAGCCACCTGGCGCGTGGTTTGGCGCCGCCCTCCTCCGTGGCTCCGGATGCCACCCGCCCCCCGCACTCTCGCTACGCCCTATTTCCCCAGCCAAAAACCTAAAGTTCCTTCGCCGGATGCCCGAAGTAAATGATTTGCGGAAAAGAATCAGCACGCCGCGAGTTCGTTCAAATTTCGTGACGTCCTGATTTCGCTGGTTCAGATTTCGTTGGAGGGAAAATGAAACGCGCCTTCGTACTACCGGCTCTAACTTTATTCGCGGGGATGGGCCTTGCAGCTTGTCTCATATCGCCACCCGCTTTATATGCCCAATCCGCTCCCGCCGCGTCCTCGGCTCAGCCAGACATTAATCAGCAACTGTTACAACGGATCAACGATCTCGAGTCAAAGGTCAAGCAACTCGAGCAAAAGCAGTCCGCGCCACCCACGCCCGTCGCCGTCGTTCCCGCTCCCGAAGTTCCCGTTCCCGTGGAAATGCCGACAGTCAATGAGGTCGCTCCTCGCCTCAAACTCGCGATCTTCGGCGATGTCGGAGCCGGAGGCTATACCCACATCCCCGATACCTTTGAATTCGGATCCCTCGACCTTTTCATGCGCGCTCGCCTCTCGGACAAGGTTTCAGTCCTCGGCGAAATACTATTCACCGCCGAAAACGATAACAGCGTCTCGCCTGACGTCGAGCGTCTTTTCCTGCAGTACCGGCAGAGCGACTACCTCGTCGCATCCATCGGCCGCTATCACACCTGGATTGGCTACTACAACACCGCCTTCAACAAGGGAGAATTCCTCGAAACCACAACCGATCGTCCCTTTATCTACTCCTTCGACGATCAGGGTGGAGTTCTGCCCATGCAAGAGGTTGGCGTCAATGTAACCGGCAAGATCCCATCCGGCAAGTTAGGACTCAACTACGTTGTCGAGGCAGGCAACGGACGCGCCTGGGGTCCGGATGCAGAGCCCGCGCAGAACAACCAGGATGGCAACAATAGCAAGTCCATCAATGGAGGCCTCTTCATGCGGCCCGAAGCGATTCCGGGACTGCAAGCTGGATTCTCCGTCCGCCACGACAATCTCACCGTCCCCGGCCCCGCGATCAACGAGACGATTGCGACCGCGCACGGCGTCTTTACCAACAGCCACTACGAGTTTCTGAATGAAGCAGTGTTCGTCAGGCACGACCAGGAGTCCAGCGGCTTGGTCTTCGACACCGCCGCCTTCTACACGCAGTTCTCGCGCGAGTTCCATGCCTGGCGCCCATACGCCCGTTACCAGTACTTCAATGCCGCGAGTAACGACCCAGTCTATATTTACGCCTCGCCCAACGCCTACGTGCCGCTCAATGTCACCTCGTTTGTCGGACGGCTCAACGGACCGTCGGTCGGCGTGCGCTACGACTTCACCGAACATTCCGCCATCAAAGTCCAATACGACCGCTTCTCCCTGCGCGGTCTGCAAACGGAAAACGGACTTACCACCCAAGTTGCATTCACTTTCTAACGGAGATCGCGATGAAAAAATACATAGGCACTCTTTCTCTGTCGACCACACTGGCAATCGCCAGCGTTGCGATCCTGGCGCTCGCGGCTGCCTTATGGATGACGACGGACGCCGCTCCCGCCGAAGCCGCTGGCGATCCCATCGTCGTGATCGTCAACGCCTCGAATCCAGTGGATAGCCTCAGCCTCGGCGAACTGAAGAAGCTCTTTCTCTCCGATCGCAGCCGCTGGGACACGGGCAAAGCCGTAGCGCCCGTCATAGTTGCCCCCGGCGCGCCCGAACGCGTGGCCTTTCTCAAAACTGTCTGCGGCATGAACGACGCCGAACTCGGAAAGTACTTCATGCAGGCCGCCTTTACCGGCAAGTCCGCAACTCCTCCCAAAGAGGTTGGCAGCGCCGGCGCAGTCAAAAGCTTTGTCGCTTCCTCTCCGGGCGCCATTGGCTTCGTCAAAGCCCTCGATTTTCACGGCGATGGCAGCGATGGCGGAATTAAAGCGATCAAGATCGACGGTTCCCCAGCCGGCGACGCCGGCTACAAATTGAGGATGTAACAACCCCTGCGCCTGCACTGGAATGGGAAAGGCAGCAACATGCGAATCACAATCAAAATCAAGCTCTATGGTCTAACCTTGTGCGGGTTGATGTTTGTCGCAGCCGTCAGCGCCACCGGCTATTGGGGCATCACTTCAGTTGAGAAGACCACCGTTGAAGTTGCTTCCACCGGCTCCGCCATCCGCAATCACATGGAGGCCGGGGTCTACAACGACTTGACCCGCGCCGATATCTCCGCCGTCTTCACCGGCAAAGGCGACGACCAGCAGAATGCCGTCGAGGAATTTGCCCAGCACAGCAAGCTTTTAGTCGACCGCATCGCCAAAGCTCGCGACTTTGCCACCGACCCAGCCAGCCAGTCCATGCTCGATTACGAAAAACAATTGAGCCAAAACTACGTCGCTGCCGGAACCTCTCTCAGCGACGCCATCGTTCATAATCCTGCTAACGCCCCCAGCCTGCTCGGTCCCTACATGGGTCTCTACAAAGAGTTGCAAGGCAAAATCGAAGAGACCAGCGATCAACTAGGCAAGAGCGCGAATCAAGCTGAAATCACCGCGAGCCAGAAAGCAGCTCGCGCCACGCGCTCCATGTTCTTGATTTGTGGGATATCGCTGCTGATGCTCTTCGTCGGCAGCTTTACCCTCGTACGCGCGATCGCCCGTTCTCTCTCTCGGTTAACCCTGATGATTCAGGATATCGCTGAAGGCGAAGGCGATATTACCAAGCGTCTGGAAGCAGCGGGCAGCTTCGGCAACGACGAACTCGGTGAGGTCAGCCGCCTCTTCAACCTCTTCATGGATAAATTGCAGGAAATTCTCCGCGGCGTAGCGGTGCATACTCACAAACTCGCTGCGTCCAGCGAACAATTACTCGAAGCGAGCCAGCAGATCACCATCAATTCCAAAGAGACCGCCACACAGTCCAACTCCGTCTCGCGCGTTACCCAACAAGTCAGTCAAAACCTGCAGAGCCTCTCGGCGGGCGCCGGGGAGATGACATCCACCATCAAAAGCATCGCGGCCAACACCAATGAAGCGGCCCGCGTCGCCTCTTCTGCCGTTGGCGCCGCCCAGACCGCCAACGCTACCGTCGCCAAACTCGGCCACTCCAGCGCGGAAATTGGCGAAGTCATCAAAGTCATCACCTCCATTGCCCAGCAAACCAACTTGCTCGCCCTGAATGCGACCATCGAGGCGGCTCGTGCCGGAGAGGCCGGCAAAGGCTTTGCCGTCGTCGCCAATGAAGTTAAAGAACTCGCTAAACAAACCGCCAAAGCGACGGAAGACATCAGCCACAAAATCACCGCCATCCAAGCAGACACCAAAGGCGCTGTCTCTGCCATCGCCACCGTGAGCGGCGTCATTAACCAGATCAATGACATTTCCTCAACCATCGCCGCCGCTGTCGAAGAGCAGAGTGCAACTACTAACGAAATGACGCGGAACGCCGGTGAAGCTGCCTCGGGCGCTGCGGACATTTCTGCCAATATCTCCTCGGTTGCGCAAGCGGCTGAAGGCACTTCAACCCGCGCCCATGACTCCGAAGAGGCTGCTCAGGAATTGGCTGAGGTCGCTTCGCACTTGAGCTCCCTGATGCGCCAGTTCAAGATTGAGCGCGCCCGGCGCATCGAAGTCTCTCTCCCCGTCAAGCTGACAGCCACCGACAGCTCAGGCCAGCCCCTTGAACAGGAAGTCATGGTCGTGAATGTCAGCACTTCCGGAGCGCTCCTCACTGGACTCCGCGGAAAGCTTCGGCAAGGAAGCTACATTTCTCTAACCCGTTCCAACAAAACCGAAAAATTCCTTGTCGCGTGGGCCGGAGCAGAGCACACTTCTCAGGCAGGCCAGGTTGGTCTTTCGGCCGTCAATCCCGCCGCGGCGTTCTGGAACGACGTTGTCGATTTGGACTCGGCTACGGCCGGCGCCACCAACAGCGTTTCCGAGAAAGGGTCAGCCAGGCCCCTCGCCATGGCGCATCGAGCTTAGACTCTTTGCCCCCTGATCTGCCTCTTCCGGACTATCCTTCGGCCTGGGGCCGGGATTTGTGAGGTATCTCGTTACTAACCAATTATTACTCACAGGTTAAACGTGTCCCCCGCCGCCGCGCACGCCCACGCCGTACGATAAACTCGAACCGGGGCCACTCCGCAGCATGCGCAAGGCGACAATTTTGTTTAACCCCAACTCGGGACGCCGCGGTCGCGACGCCGAGCTCAACCACGCTATCGGAATCATCCAGTCCGCCGGCGTCCGCACCGAACTCACCGTCTGCCGCTCCAGCCAGGAAGCCACCGACAACGCTCGCTGCGCCGTCGCCGACGGCAGCGATACC
Source organism: uncultured Acidobacteriaceae bacterium (assembly GCA_963846085.1). Lineage (GTDB taxonomy): Bacteria > Acidobacteriota > Terriglobia > Terriglobales > Acidobacteriaceae > Acidiflorens. The sequence goes on from CAWJUN010000004.1 coordinate 1,157,200, forward strand.
GTCTTCGCCTGCGGAGGCGATGGCACCATCCACGACGTTATCCAGGGTCTCGCCAATACTCCCGTCGCCCTCGCCATTCTCCCTTTCGGCACCGCCAACGCCCTCGCGCACGATCTGAAGATTTCCCTCCGCCCCTCCGCCGCCGCGGAAGTGGCCATCGAGGGGAAGAGCCGAGTCCGCCGCATCTCCCTCGGCCGAGTCGAGTACGAAGATTTCCATGGCAAAACCGCCTCCCGCTACTTCACCGTCGCCGCCGGTATTGGAGTCGATGCCCACCTCTTCTACAACCTCAACGCCCATCTCAAGAAACGCGGCGGAATGGCCGCCTACTACTTCAAGGCGTGGCAACTCTGGGCGACCTACAACATGCCCCGCTTCGAAGTCGAATATTCCAACGGCTCTGGCCACAAAGAGACGGCGCAACTCACCGAACTGCTCGCCGTGAGAATCCGGTTCTTCGGAAACATCCTCCGCGAACTCGTTCCCGGAGCCTCCCTCGATTGCAACGATCTCCGCGCCGTCATGTGCCGCACCGCCAGCCGCAACGCCTACCTGCAATACGTCGCCGGAGCCCTCATCGGCCGCCACTGGAACGTGAAAGGCATCGACCTCGTCAGCTGCTCCGAGATTGCCTGCAAGCTTCCGCCGAATAAAGACGCCACCGGAGTCGAAACGCGCCCGCAAAAAAGCGCTCGAGTCTACGTCGAAGCCGATGGAGAACTCCTGGGCCGCCTGCCGGCGCGCATGACCATGCAGCAAGATGCCCTCTCGCTGGTAGTCCCTGCCTAAACTCGGAAACGAGCTAAGTGTGGGGACGGGCGACTCGCCCGTCCAGCGGAGCTAAACTCCGCCTAACTCAAACCGCTTTGTCGGGGACGCGGTATTATGAATTTCGCTCATGGCTACGGGCCGCCAAAACTCGATTCGCTTATTTCGATTCGCAGGAATTGACGTCTTCCTTCATTATTCGTGGTTTTTCGTAGCACTTTACGAAATCAACGCCCGCAAGGGAATGTATTCATCGATAAGCTGGAATGTTGCGGAATACATCGGGCTCTTCCTAATCGTCTTGCTTCACGAATTCGGCCACGCTTTGGCATGCCGCCAAGTCGGCGGCCAGGCTGACCGCATCGTCCTCTGGCCATTCGGTGGGGTGGCCTACGTGAATCCGCCACAACGCCCGCGAGCGACGCTGTGGAGCATTGCCGCGGGCCCACTTGTAAATGTCGCCCTATTCCCGATCTTGTTAGTGCTCTCGAGCCTCTCCTCGGGATGGTCGTTCGCCTCTCACGATCTGCGCGTGTTGCTGTGGGTTCTGACTTGGCGGATCGACTTAGGACTGCTGATTTTCAACATTCTGCCTATCTATCCGCTCGACGGCGGTCAGATTCTTCGCGCTCTTCTGTGGTTCCCGCTCGGTCGGGCGCGCAGTCTGATGGCAGCCACAATCCTCGGATTCATTGGACTCGCCGCATTCATCCTCCGCGCGATTTGGACCCACAATAGCTGGCTGGTAGCGATCTCCCTTTATCTGCTCTTTGTTTGCTGGAGCGGCCTGCAACACGCCCGCGCTCTCTTAAAATTTGCGAAACTGCCTCGCCGATTCGGATTCGCGTGTCCGTCCTGCCAAGCCAGCCCGCCCATCGGCGAATACTGGAAGTGCGGAAAGTGCGGCCAGGCCTTCGACAGTTTCCAAACCGGAGCAGTCTGCCCCCACTGCTCAACATCATATGCAGCAACCAAATGCCTCGATTGCGGCGAAATGCACCCCATGAACGAATGGTCGAGTCCGACATTGAGTGTGCATCCGGCATTGGAAAATTCGGTAAGAAGTTAGAGATCGAAAGTTAGAGGTCAAAGGTTAGGGGTCAGATCTGCAGCGGTAACGATGTTCTTCAATTCCGCAATCTGACCTCTAACCTCTAACCTCTCGTGGAACCCGTCACTCACTTTCTTTTCGGCGCCGCCATGGGCCGCGCTGGGCTCAACCGCAAAACCGCGCTCGCCACTGCCACGCTCACCCTCGCCGCCGAAGCGCCCGACCTCGACGTCCTTAGCCGCTTCGGAGGATCCGCCTTCGGCCTCAATCATCACCGCGGCTTTACCCATTCCTTCCTCGGAGTTCCGTTAGTCGCCGCCGCCGTCGTCGCCTTTATCTACTTGATCTGGCGCTTGCGGGACCGCAAAACGCGCAATCCTGATCTGCCTCCGCGCTGGGGAGTGCTCTTTGCCTTCGCCTGCCTCGCCGGCGTGAGCCACATTCTGCTCGACTACACCACCGCCTATGGAGTCCGCCCGTTCTGGCCCTTCTCCGAGCGCTGGATCTCCTGGGACATTGTCTTCATCGTCGAGCCCATTCTTCTCGTCGCTCTCGTTCTGGGGTTGATCGTTCCCAGCCTGTTTTCGCTGATCAACGAAGAAATCGGCGCCCGCAACAAGGGTCCAAACGCCCCGCTGCAGGGAAAGCTTGCCGCCACTCTCGCTCTCCTCGTCGTCTTCGCCTACTGGGGTCTGTGTGACTTCGAGCATCGCCGCGCCCTGGCCGCGCTCTCCTCACGCGAGTATGAAGGACCCGACGCGCTCCGCGTTTCCGCCTATCCCTACATCACCAACCCCTTTCGTTGGCACGGCGTCGTCGAAACCAACGCTTTCTTCGCCACTATGGACGTCGATTCCCTCACGCCCGAGGTCGACCCCGCGGCCAAAATGCAAGTCCGCTACAAGCCCGAAGAGACACCTGTCTCGCTCGCTGCCAAGAAAACCTATCTCGGACGCGTCTACCTGAGTTGGGCCGCCTATCCCTTGGTCGAAACTGAGGAACTCGTCCACGATCCCGTAAACAACACCCATGCCGCCTACGCCGTTCACTTCCGTGATCTGCGGTACGCCTACCCCGGAAGCACGCGCACCACCCTCGGGGCCGTCGTCTTTCTGACGCAGGATTTGAAAGTGGTGGAAGAACGAGTCGGAGGGGGAAGCAGCAGTCGAAGTGCTAAGTAAGTTTGCGGCTGAGCCTATGCAAGAACAAGCCTACTACTTCAGCCCCTCGACCAGATACAAATCTGCCAGCATCCGGTGGTAACCGAAGACACAACTCTTCGCGTCCGGCGTCATGAGGATAGGTCCAATGGTTTCGACACCAGCCGGATCGGAAGGCATAAGTTGCTTCCAAAGGGTCCGTTGCCCGGTGCGCAGATCGAGACGGTCGACCTTCGCCGGCAACTCGCCGGGCTGATAAATGTAGAGTGAGCCGCCGTCGGCGCTGAACGTAATTGGCTGCTCTCCAGGATTCAGGCCCGGAATCATGCGCGGCTCGCCGCCCGCGACCGGATATAGATATCCTTTTTGGTCGGGCCCTATTGCAGCCACCAATTGTCCATCGGGGGAAACAACGAAGGAGGTACCACTCACACCTTCCGGCGTGATCGGGTCGCTCTTCCCCGACGCCATGTCGCGAACATAGAGTTTTACACCCTCGCCAGGTTCATTGCCAGAAAACAAAACTCGCTTCCCGTCCGGAAACCACCGGGCCCACGAGTGATTGATATTGTCTTTGGTGATGCTCTTCGCCTCACCTGCGCCCGTTGTCAGCAGGTTCAGCTGCGAGGGAGAATCCTGGGTCTGTGCAATCACCGCTTTACCGTCAGGCGACAGCGCGACCGCTCCCCCCTCCCCCAGCAGCACTGCCGGAGATCCATCAGTCTTGCGAACGTAGACCGCATACGACAAGCCGCCTGACTTCGAATAATCCAGTGAACCGCCGCCCCCCTCTTCATCAAACAGCAGTGTCTTCCCGTCCGCCGAAATATCGGCCGGATAGGTGTAGTCGAGCCACGAGAGATCATGCTGTTTCGAATCGTCAGCGGTCATGCCGATCAATTCGCGACGCCAGCTCGCCCGCATGAGCAGTACTCGTCCATCTTTGAAAATGTCGAAGATCATGACCGCGCCCGGCAGCCGCAGTACCATGCGCTCTTTGCCGCCCAACGTGGTGGCGTACAGAGTACGGTCAACGCCAGACTTGCTCGCCGTGAACCAGACCTCCTTACCATCCGGAGACCACGCTACGCCCTGGATCGTGAACCATTCCCCCGACAGATTCTTCTTGTTGCCCGCCATGTCGACTACCGCGAGCGAACCGCTGTCGTCCCCTTGCACCGGATGATCGATGAACGCGATCATGTCGCCCTTCGGAGAGACGCGGGGGTGGCCGATCCATCCGCCGGTTTCATATAACGGGTGGCCGATAGGATATTCCAGCCGGTTGCGTCCGCCCATGTCGCGAACCACAGCCAGGCTGTTGCCGTCCGCCGCCCAATCCGCCCACTGCACTTGCTCCAGCACTTCACGCGGCGCGCCACCGACCAACGGAGCACGCGCCAGCGTCCCCATATTGACCCACGTTCCAATCGCTTTGCTGTTCAGTAGGACGGCCATCTCTGACGCCGAAGATACCGAAACGAGTTGGGTACGAGTCAACCCCATGGAACGCGCTTCCGGAGCCTCGGGGCGAGCGGTAAACACGTCGACCGGCCCACCCTGCCAAGCGGCGCTGTAGAGAATCGTCTGGCCGTCCGGAGCGAAACGCGCGGAACGGATACTGCCTCGCCGGAATGTGAGTTGGCGGTAGATCGGCGGCGGCAACGGTGTCGCCGCGAAATAGATCTTGCCCCCATACACACCCACTCCCAAGGCCAGCAAAATTGCGGAAAGGAGAAGGACCCGCGTGCGCGGGGACCTCCCATGATCGGCCGCAACGGCCGGTGCCAGAGGCGAAGACGCGGACGAGGAAGACGAGGGCAAAGAGTACGACGCGCGGGTCGCGGACGAAGACTCCTGATTGGTGTCCGTCACCACCGACGTTCGGGATGAATCGATCGACCGTTTCAAACGCTTCAGGTCCGCGCGCAATTCAGCCGCGCTCTGACATCTCAGATCGCGATCCTTTTCGAGCGCCTTGCTGATCGTTTCTTCCAGCTTCAGAGGAATTTCGGGTCGCAACCGCGTAGATGCGGTCGGTGCGCGATTCAGAATCGCGTCCGTAATCACCGCCGAGGTTTCGCCGCGAAAGGGCACCACTCCGGTCGCCATTTCGTAAAGCACAACACCAAACGAGAACAAATCCGTGCGCCCGTCGAGTTCCTTCCCGCGCAATTGCTCGGGAGACATATAGGCCACCGTACCCACGGCAGTACCAGGACTCGTCAAATCCAGATCGCTCACGTCGGCCCGCGTCTGCGAATCATCGAGAACCGATCGGCTGGGCCGGGCAATCTTCGCCAATCCAAAATCGAGCACCTTCGCGTGCCCGCGATCCGTCACAAAAATGTTTGCCGGCTTGATGTCGCGGTGGACGATACCTTTGCTGTGCGCGGCATCCAGGGCATCTGCAACCTCGATGCCCAAGCCCAGCAGGTTTTCCAATTCCAGCGGTTTGCCCTGGATGAGATGCTTCAAGGTTTGGCCGCTCAAGCACTCCATCACGATGAACAGATGCCCTTCGTGCTCGCCGATTTCGTGAATCGTGCAAATGTTGGGGTGGTTCAGCGACGACGCGGCGCGGGCTTCTCGCCGGAATCGCTCCAGCGCCTGCGGATCTTGCGAAGCCTCTTCCGGAAGAAATTTCAGCGCGACAAAGCGACCCAACACGGTGTCTTCCGCTTTGTAAACGACGCCCATTCCCCCGCCGCCGAGCAATTCCAGAATGCGGTAATGGGAAACCGTTTTTCCGATCATCGTGATTGGGGCACGTTCCGACTATGTACCCAGCGTTTTCGGGGGAAGCCGAGGCGACCCATCTTAGGGGTTCGCGGTGATGCCGTCAATCGCCACTTTTGATACGCGCATGCGGCGCGCGCTTTCGGAAGAAACTCAAACTGAATCTGCGTGAGACTGTCGCTTGACCAGCAGTATCGGCTCGCGCAACAATCCTAGTTACGTCTTATTCGAGGTGATCATGCTGGCTTATGTATTTGTCATCTTTGCCGTCATTGCGCGCATGCCGTTTATGCCGCATCCCTGGAACTTCACACCCGTCGCCGCCGCCCTGCTTTACTTCGGAGCGCGCGGTTCGAAACGCCAGCTTTGGATCCCCTTTGCCCTCCTGGCCGTTTCCGATGTGATCCTCACCAAGTTCGTCTACTCGTACACCTTTTCGTGGGATCACTTCGTTACTTGGGCGTGGTATGCCGCGATTCTTTGGCTCGGCACACAGCTGCGCGAAAACTCAAGCTGGCTGCGCGTCGCCGGAGCCGCTTTAGCAAGTTCTGCGTCTTTCTTTGTAGTCAGTAATTTTGCCGTCTGGGCCTGCTGGACCATGTATCCCAAGACGCTCGCTGGACTGATCACCTGCTACGCTGCTGGAGTCCCCTTCTTCCGCCGCGGAATCGCCGGCGATTTGCTCTTCACCGCCGTCATGTTTGGACTGCCCGCCCTTGCCACAGCGCTCGCCCGGTCCGCTCACAAGCCGCAAGGTACCGCCGCCGCATAAACTTGGCCGACTAGATTCTGGGCTAGGTTGTCGTGTGGGGACGGGCGTCTCGGCCGTTCAAGCCGAGCGCGGCTCGGCGTCGGCGTTTCTTCCGCCGCCAGATCGCCCAGCCCAGCACGATCGCTCCGAGCCCAAGCAAAATCCACACAAAATGGTGGGCGAAGAGACTGCCCGTCGCCGTCACAATCTGCGGACCAAACCAGATCGTCAACAACGCTTCAATCAGAAAACGCACAAACCGTCCCGCAAAAATCGCCAGCAGAAAGCGCCCGAAATTCATCTCGAAGGCTGCAGCCGCCAGAACCACCGCCTTGAACGGAGTCGGCGGCGGCAGCATCGCCGGAAACATCAGCGCCCAGAATTCATGACGATCGAATGACTCGTGGATTTTCTCGAAGCGAGCCGGCGAAAGCCGCTTCCGCAACAGCACCTCGCCTCCCGTGTAGCCGATCGCGTAGATCACGATGCTGCCAAGCGCCGACCCGGCCGAGGCAAGCAGGACGTACAGCAGAAATCGCGCCCGGTCGTTGTAAACGTAGCCAACGAAGATCGCGTCCAGCGGCATGCCCATGAACGAGCCATCCACCGCCGCAAACGCGAGCATTCCCCACGGGCCGAGCGGCGCCAGAACGTGCTTGATCCATTCGCCGTACGCGTGGATGAAATGTTTGATCTTGTTCAAATCGGTAAGGTCAGTTTACTGGATATCGGTATTGTCGCCGGTCGTTCGTCGTTGGCAAAATCTCTCGATCGGCTGTCGAAGATTTCAGTGTGCACTATGCGAGCGACGAGCGACGAAGACCGACGACGTGTCCTCTCACCCATGCGCCGTCTTTCCCCCAATCAACTCCAGCGCATGCGGCAACAGATCGATCACGGCTTCCAGCGACTCGGCTGCTCCAGCAGGATTTCCCGGCAGATTCAAAATCAGGCTCGTCCCGCGCACTCCGCAAACGGCACGACTGAGCGCAGCGAAGCGCGTCTTCTGCATTCCTTGCAAGCGCATCTGCTCCGCAATCCCTTCGACCAGGCGCTCGCAAACGGCCATCGTGGCCTCTGGCGTCACGTCGCGTGGAGCAATTCCCGTCCCGCCCGTCGTCACCACCAGCCGGGCCGCGCCGCATAACTCAATCAGTTTGTTTTGGATCGCGGCGCGCTCATCGGCGACCACACTGCGCACCACCACTTGAAATTCGCGACTGGCCAACGTCTCCGCCACGGCTGGCCCCGAGAGATCTATTTTTTCGCCGCGCGAACACGAATCGCTCACCGTCAACACCGCCGCCCGCGTCTTATCAGCCTTATCGACGGCACCGGCCTCAGGTGTCGAGGAGGACATCTTCACCTTCGTTCGCCGCATCGCGCTGCGCCTCGTCCAGCAACCGCAGGCCTTCCATCAGCAGTCCCTGGGTGTTGAGATTCGTGGTTTCCTGCGACGACTTGCCGTTGAAATCTACCTGGAAATTTCCTTCGGTCCAGCGCAGCACTTTGAAGACTGCTTCATCTCCTGTAATCGATCCATAAACGGCGTGCTTCGCCTGCCCCTGGGTGAAGTAGATCTCGCATTTATCGTCGCCGTTGGTCATGGTCAGAGAACAACTTTTGCGCCCCATTTCCAGCGACTGTACCAGGTCGATCACATTCATCTGCGACAGACTGCCTCGTAGGATGCCGTCCGTCGACGCCGCCTTACTTAGTTTCTCCAGCGCGATCCGGTCGATAACCCGCTTGATCTTGTGCGTGGCGTCTTTCAGGAAGAACGGCTTTTCCAGATAGTCTTCAATTGCATCCTGCACCGACAGCCGTTCGCTGATGTCGGCCTTACTGGCCATCAGAATCACAGCAATCCCCGACGTCGCGGGCCGGCTCTTCAATTTTTCCAGCAACTGTCGTCCGTCCATGCCAGGCATGCGGTAGTCGCAGATCATCACATCCGGCAGATCATCGACGGCCTTCAGCAATGCATCGGCAGCGTCGGTCGCCACCGTGACCACGCCCATCGTTGCCAGCGCCTGCTGAAGCATCCCGAGGACCATCGGGTTGTCATCCACCAGCAGAATTTTGACGTCGCTTGCCATGATCGACTCGCTACCTACGGCTGTTTTCGCTTGTAATCTCCGCTCTTGCCGCCCGACTTGCGCTCCAGCACAACTTCCCGAATCTCGATGCCCTTATCGAGCGCTTTGCACATGTCATACACCGTCAGTGCCGCCACGGTCGCCGCGACCAGCGCTTCCATTTCTACACCCGTCTCTGCCGTGGTCTTTACTTTTGTGGCAACAGAAACGCCATTCTCGCACACGCGTAAGGTCACAGCAATGTGCGACAGCGGCACAGGATGGCACATCGGAATCAACTCCGACGTCCGTTTCGCCGCCATAATTCCCGCCGTTCGCGCTACCTCCAGCGGATCACCCTTCGGATTCTGCGGCAACGCCCGCAACACCTCCTCAGACATCGCTACAAACGCGCTCGCCTCGGCCTCGCGCGCGGTCCGCGCTTTCGCCGACACGTCCACCATCCGCGCTTGGCCATCTGCGTCATAGTGCGAGAGTCCGCGCGAAAGCTGACGCGAAGGTTGATGCGAGATCTCAGGAGAAAGCTGAGAGCGTTTTTTCGCCATCTGTAAACAGAGTATCGTACTCAGCTCCGCTCGCGGGATTCTGGGAGTCTGGGTGCTCACCGCATCAACAACGGCACCCACTCTCCACCCTCGATCCGCTCCCGATCCGGAGGAATCACAACATAGCAATTGGCGTGTGCCAGCGTCGCAATGTCACCCGACCCCTGCCACCGCGCCAACTCGACTTCGGCATTCTCAAACTCACCCGAAAGAATTGCCGGCAAGAATCTCTTGAGTCCCGTCTTCGTCTTGATCTCTGATTTCAGCCGTGCCCGAAGAAAGATCAGCGGCATCGGCGTCAATCCCGCCAGCGCCTCAATCATCGGCCGTGCAAAAAGTTCAAACGTCACCATCGTCGAAACCGGATTCCCCGGCAATCCAAAAAAATATGTCTCGTGTGGCGCGGGCATTCCTGCCCGCGTGCGTGCGGCGTCTCCACTGCCAGCCTTGCCATCAACGCCCGCGCTGCACGACCCAAACACCACCGGACGCCCCGGCTGAATCTCCGCTCCCGTAAAGTAAAACTCCGCCGACAACTCGGTTAGCACCTGCTCCACCAAATCGTATTTCCCCATCGAAACGCCGCCCGTCAGCAGCAACAAATCGCACACCAGGCCTTCTTCGATCAGAGCACGCAACCTTCGAGGTTCGTCCGGAGCAACCGCCAGCCGCACCGCCTCTCCACCAGCCGCTTGAATCTGTGCCGCCAGCGAATAGGAATTCGAATTCCGTATGTGTCCCGCTCCCGGCGTCGCGCCGATCTCCACCAGTTCGTCGCCGGTCGAAAGCACTGCCACGCGCGGCTTCCGAAAAAACTGCAAACGGTCTTTTCCCACGGAAGCTGAAATCCCGATCCCCGCGTGATCCAGCCGTCGTCCGCGACCCAGCAGCACCTGACCCGCCCGAGCCTCCGCCCCGCGCGGCACAAAATTCTCGCCCGACTTTACACCCCGCCGAACCTCGACAATGCGGGTGCCCCATCCTAACGTCGTGCTCTTTGCGATGTTAGGGTGGGACACAACGACAGCGGACCGCTGAGCATCTCCAGAAACACGAATTTCAGAATCGCGAATTTCGCGACCGTCTGCTTCCTGAGCCGACGTGTATTCCACCATGACCACCGCATCGGACCCTGCAGGCATCGCCGCGCCCGTCATGATCGACACAGCCTGCCCACGACCCACCGTCAGACTGTCGGGCAAATCGCCAGCTTTAATTTCTCCCACGACCTCGAGCCGCGCCGGAATCGCTTCCACGTCCTCTGCCCGCACAGCGTAGCCGTCTCGCGTCGCCCGATCAAACGGAGGAAAATCGCGGTCCGCCACAATTTCTTCCGCCAAGACGCGCCCCGCAGCCGCCAATAAATCCAGGGATTCTGGCTCGCCCGGAGCGAGTTGCGCAGCATGCTGCTCCACCACCCGCCGAGCGTCTTCGAAGCTCAGCACGCGCGCTGGAGTCGCTTCTGTTGACGAAGGATTCGATAAAGGCACGTTCGAATCATACCGCGCTAAAATGAATGACTGCTTCTTAGAAATTGGAGACTGGCCCCGGGTTTGTTCTGGCTACTGGGTACTGGGCACTGTCTACCGCGCCAGTTCCTGCCCCAGCACCGTCGCGTTGCTCGCAAAACAAAGCCCGGTTTCGAGATCGACCAGTCCTGAGCGGACCAGCTTAGCGATCTCCCCGTCGAAATGCTGCATCCCCTCGTTTTCGCTGGCTTTGATCACATCTAGAAGCGTGCGTCCCGGCCGTTCGCCTTGTTCCACGCAGTCGCGTGTGCGCGTATTCGATTTAAGAATCTCCACCACCGGAACTCGGTCGCCCCCATCGGTCCTAGGAATCAATCTCTGCGCGATGATGTAGCGGAAAGTTTTAGCCAGCCGCTCACGCACCGATTGTTGTTCCGTTACCGAGAACTGGCCCAGAATGCGATCGATGGTTTTCGAGGCATCGACGGTCTGTAAGCTCGAAAGAACCAGGTGACCGTTTTCCGCCGCCTCTAACAGTATCTCCAGCGTGTCGCGATCGCGAATCTCCCCCACCATAATCACCCGAGGCGCCTGTCGCAGAGCGGCTCGCAGCGCCAGCGCGAAATTTGGAGCGTCGCTGTGCAGCTCGCGCTGGTGCACCGTTGATTTCTTGTGTTTATGCAGAAATTCAATCGGATCTTCGACCGTCAAAACGTGATAGCAATATTCGCTATTGATACGGTCAATCAGCGCGGCTAGCGTCGAAGACTTGCCCGACCCCGTACCGCCGGTCACCAGAATAATCCCGTTACGCACCTTCGCCGCCTCATCCAATTGGGCCGGCAGATGCAACGAACGGAACGTCGGGATGACAGTCGGAATAACGCGCATCACGATGGCACAACTGCCGCGCTGGATAAAAACATTAACGCGGAAGCGAGCCATTCCCGGTAATCCGTAAGAAATGTCGCAGGAACCCTGCTCGCGCAAGGTATTGATAGCCTGCTTATTGGCGCCGATCAGATCCGCGGCGATGCGCCGCGTATCGTCTGCCGAAAGGATGCCGGTCCCGCCAATTTCTACCGGCGTGAGCTGCCCGTGAATCTCAACCTGGGGCGGCCGTCCCGGAGAAAAAATCAGGTCGCTGACTTTTTCTGAAGCACGCAACATACCCGCCAGCAACACGGACGTCGAAATCGAGCCCGTCCCATTTATGCCTTCGAAGGCGATCGCAATCGGGGAACTCCCCGGAGCAGCCATTCCATACACTCCCAGTTATCGTATTGACACCACAGGGGAGAACCTTCGCAAAGCCGGGGAGATCTATGTAATGAATGTAACGCGGAAGAGGGGAAGTACGAAGATCAAGGAGGACAGCAACCTCGGTAACTAAAGTCAAAAAATCTCAGTCCCCAGTCCTCAGACAACCACGAAAGTTTTCCTGAGGAACTGGGAACTGACACCTGAGAGCGGTGTTTACTGCTTCTTGGTCGACGCCGGTTTTTTCTTTCCAAACCCGGTTTCTATCGTTGCCCCGATGCTGGCCAACATGTCTTTGGCGGGTTGAGCAAGTTTCCCGTCCGGTTCGAGCTCAAGGTACTTCTGGAACGCCTCGGCTGTGCCCTCCGGCGCAACCATTTTGTCGCCCTTGAGCGTAGCCTTGCCAATCAGGTTCACACCCTTCCAGTAATAGGCGACAGCCTTCGTCGGATCGGCGGCAATCACTTTGTCGAAGGCCGCAATCGCCTCGTCGACCTTGCCCGTATTCGTCAGAATCGCCCCTTCGTTAAAGTAGTATGTCCCGGCATGGGTCGGATCCAACTGTGCTGCCTTGTTGTAGTTCGTGACCGCATCCTCGGTCTTGTTCGACTTGGCATACACTTCCGCAAGATTGTTGTAGTACGCCGCCATCTTTGCACCGTTATCCGGATCCTTGGCCGCCGTATCCGAAGCCGTGCGGAGTTCAATGGCCTTCTGATACGCCGCGCCCGCCGATTCATAACGTTTCTGTTTCTCCGCAGGATCGGTTTGAGTTGCCGCCGACAGCCGATAAGCGTCGCCCAACTTGAACCAGATCAAATCGCGCGTGGCATCGATCTGATTCGCTTCGTTCAAAGTGGAGATCGCCGTGTCGTAATCTTTCGCATCGGTCGCCGCTGCCGCCGCCTTCAGTTTTTCATTTAGCGTTCCAACCGTCTTGTTCTCGTTGGCAGCTTTCGCCGCCGCATCTGCCCGCGCCTTGGCTTGTTCCGGCGTCAATCCCTGTGCCTGTGCCGCAGCGGTCGCCTCTTTTTTCAGATCAAATGGCAGTTCCGTTTCGTCCAGACCCACCGTCACGCCATTGACGTGAAAAAGTTCCTTCCCATCCTTGCTCAGCTTTACGTTGTATTTGCCGGGGACAATCCCAAGCGAAAAATACTCGCCTTTGTTATTCGTCTTCAGCTTGTATGTGTGCCCTGATTCGACACCCACCCACTCCACCTCGGCTTGCGTGATTGGCTTTCCATCGGAGTCTTTGCAAACTCCCTTAACGGTGCCCGTGGTCTGCGCGGCGGCAAAAGGAGCGCACAGCCCCATCGCCAGAACGAGGAGCAGGGGAAGGATGAAATATTTCGTCATGATTTGGCCTCCCGGCATTACGGCTTAAATTTATCGACTCTACTCTCTGAATTCGGAACCAAGGCGCGTTTCCATTTCAACCGGATGCGCCAGGCGCACTGCCGGCAAAACGCAAACGCTAAATGGATCGGGCGGCGGTTTCTGCGTAAGGAATCGGATCTTCCGCGCCCACCTCGCGAAACGCGCGCAGGCGAAGTACACAACTGTCGCAGACACCACAGGCGCGATCTTCGCGCTGATAGCAGGACCACGTTAAATCCAACGGGGCACCCAGTTCAAGGCCCAGCGTCACAATCTCACGTTTATGCATCGCGATCAGGGGGGGCACCACCTCTATTTTCCCTTCTTTCGTGCCCGCCTTCACCACCTCGTTGAACGCTCGATAATACTCCGGCCGGCAGTCGGGATAGCCCGAACTGTCCGGTTCTACAGCCCCGATGTAAACTTTCTCCGCTCCCAATACCTCAGCCCAGCTCACCGCAACCGACAGAAAATGGGCGTTCCGAAACGGAACATAGGTCACAGGAACCCCCTCGGGAATGCTCGCCCCAATCGCGTGCATCTCGGGGACAACAATCTTTTCGTCGGTGAGGGCGGATCCTCCAATAGCCCGCAAAGCCTCGTTGCGGACTACCAGCCGATCCCGAATCCCGAGCCGGTCGCAGATCCCTTCAAAAGAACGCCGCTCCCGCTCTTCCGTACGCTGCCCATAGCTGACATGAACCGCCGCCGCCCGGTGATCCCGGGCCGCCAGCGCGGCGCACACACAGGAATCCATTCCACCGCTCAGTAATACGATGGCTAGCGTTCGAGTATCCAGAGTTTTCACAACCACGTTCTTGGCTTCCGCAGAAATTCTACTCGTACCGCAAGCTCTCCACCGGGTCCAGCTGCGCAGCCCGTATCGCCGGAACTGTACCAAATAAAATTCCCACCAGCGATGAAACCACGATCGCAATTATCGCCGAGAGCCCCGAAATTGGAATTCGGTATTCCGTGAAAAATCGAACCGAGAAGGGAATCGCTAAGCCCAAAATAATGCCCAGCACCCCTCCGATCAGCGAAATCAGAATCGCCTCCGAAAGAAACTGAAAGCGAATCTCCCGATTCGTCGCGCCCATCGCTTTCCGGATACCAATCTCCCGTATACGCGCGCTCACCGTAGCCAGCATGATGTTCATAATCCCGATCCCGCTCACCAGCAACACCACCAGCGACACCGCCAGCAGGACCATCGTCATCGAGGTCGTGATCTTGTCGGCCATCGAGACCAGTTGCGTCAGATTGCGCACGCTGTACACCGACTCCGGACGGTGCCGCGACTGGATCACCCGCGCCACCTGTGCAGTCACCGGAACCACCAGCGAGGCGTCGGCCGCCGAAAAGAAAATCTGCTTCACCGTCGGCGTCTCCTGGAAATATCGGATCACCGTGTACGGAATCAGCATGGTGTTATCCGTTACTTCCGACTGTCCGAGTGTGTCCACCCGCTCCCGAAACGTCCCGATGATGGTGAATGGCAATCCGCTCAGCTTGATCGTTTTCCCCAGCGATGCCAGTTCCGACCCGTAAAGTTGCACCGCCAGCTTCGGAGTGATCACGCCCACTTTGTTATGCGCCTGAGAATCCTGATGATCAAAGAACCGTCCCTCAAGAATGACGAGGTTCCGAACTTGCTCGTATTCAGGATAAACCCCCATGATTTGAAGGTCTCGCTCTTTGCCGTCGCCGACGGCCACGCGCTCATTCAGCGGAAGCACTGGCGAAGCCGCAACAATACCGCCAACCTCGCGCTGCACCGCCTCCATGTCTTGAATCGTCAGCGAATCGTTCCCCGTATCACTGATGCGCCCGCCGCCGCTTTCGTACTCCGCGTAGATCCAGTTCGAGCCAATCGATTGAATCTGATTCAGCAGATACTGTTTGCCCGTCAACCCAATCGTCGTGACCAGGATCAGCGACGCCGTCCCGATCACCATGCCGAGCGCCGTCAAAGCGAATCGAATCTTGTTGCTCATGAACGTCTCGAATGCAAAAGTGAAGATCTCACCAATGGCTAACTGTGATCGTCCATTCTGCGCCAGTGCGGTCGTTTGAGTGCTCGTTGCCATGCGTTCAAATTAGATGCTACGGGCCTTCACGCCGACCCGCAAGCGCCGTAGCGGCTTCCTGCCACAGCTTTTTTCTGTTGTAATCCTGTTTCGCCTCGAAACAGTTTCGTCCGAGACAATGGATCAACTCGCTCGTCCGACAAACCGCATCGCACTCATCTTCCAGCGCGTCACCGGATTGCTGCTGCTCACCGCCCTCGCTCTGGTTATTCACGGCTATCATCCTTACGCCGAAGACTCCGAAATTTATCTGCCCGGCGTACTCAAGATTCTGAACCCCGCCCTGTTTCCCACGAATTCCGAATTTTTTGGCGAGCACGCCGGCCACACCCTATATCCCAACCTGATCGCCTTTTCGGTGCGCGCCACCCGCCTCCCCTTGCCGTGGGCCGCTTTTCTCTGGCATTTGACCTCGATCTTCCTGCTACTGGCGGCGAGTTGGCAGCTCGCAACCGCCTTGTTTATAGACGAACGCGCGCGTTGGGCCGCCGTCTGCTTGATGGCCGTCCTCCTCACCTTGCCTCTTGCCGGATCCGCGCTCCTCATCCTCGACCAGTATTTAAACCCCCGCAATCTCGCCGCCTTCGCAGCGCTCTTCGCCATCGCCGAGATGCTTCACCGAAAATATGGACGCGCCACACTCTGGTTGCTTTTCGCAGCGGCAATGCATCCGTTCATGGCCATCTTTGCCATCATGTTTTGCGTGTGGTTGGCACTGTTGAATTACTTCCGTCCGCATTTTCTGGGCTTTTCCGGCGACGCGCTACCCCTCGCCGCCAAGCCTTCTGTCCTGGTCGCATTCGCTCTCCCCTTCGGCATCACCTTTGAACCTCCTCCGCCGCAGTATCACGAAGTCGCCTTACGGCAACCCTCCCATTTCATCCTGCGCTGGGAATGGTACGAATGGCTGGGCGTTATCGGCCCTGTTCTCGTCTTTTGGTGGATCGCCAGTTGGGCCCGCCGCCGCGGCCTGGCGAATCTGGAATTAATCTCTCGCGCCATGGCACCCTTCGTTTTCGTCGCCATGTTGGCTGCGATCGGTCTCGGAATCCCGGCCCGCTTCGAAGCACTTACCCGCCTTCAGCCCCTGCGTTGTCTCGCGCTCTGCTACATGGTGCTCGTCGTGGTTGGCGGCGGATTGATCGGCCAGTATCTTTTGCAACGCCACACCTGGCGTTGGGCAGCCTTGTTCCTTCCTCTCGCTTTCGGAATGCATTTTGCGCAAAGCCAGGTCTTTCCCGCCAGTGCCTCCATCGAATGGCCTTGGGCCGCGCCTCGCAACCAGTGGGCGCAAGCTTTTGAGTGGATTCGCGGCAACACCCCCGTCGATGCCCTGTTTGCTGTCGACCCGCGCCACATGGAACTCCCCGGCGAAGACGAAAACGGGTTTCGTGCCCGCTCCGAGCGTGGCATGTTGGCCGATCTGGTCAAAGACAAGGGCGCCTGTTCAATGTTCCCTCCGCTCTCAGTAAAGTGGGCAGAGCAAATCGCGGATGAGAAGAATTTCCAAGACTTTGGGGCCGAGGATTTCGCGCGCCTGCGAAAGAAATACGGCGTCAGTTGGGTCGCGGTCCAGCAAGCGGCGGCTCAAAAAAACAACTTGGCGCTCGACTGTCCTTACGAGAATTCAGCGGTCCGCGTTTGTCGCGTTCCTTGAAACTGAATGAACGTCTAACTGTTTAAGTTAGATTCAAGCGCTAGATTTAAGACTTCTCAATCGAACCGGTATATGCAATTTCAGCGGTCGGTGCGTACCTTGTGTTAGCCTAGACATAACATCTACAAACCCAGACTACATGGCGAATCCGATTGTTACCCCCGCAATTCGGTCACTTTTCCCCTATGAAAAGTGGACACGTCAACTTTCCACCCTGCGCCGCCAGTTTCGCGATGCCAAGCCCTATCCGCACGTTCACCTGACGCAATTACTCGACCCGGACGTCGCCCGCGAAGCCGCCAACGAGTTTCCCGACATGGCGACCGACGCATGGACTCGCTACAAACATCAAAATGAAAATAAGCTGGGCCTTGCCAAACGCGAACTCTTTCCACCTCTGCTCGGCGAAATCGTCGACGAACTGAATTGCGAGGTTTTCGTGGACTGGCTTTCCCAACTTACCGGCATCACCGGTCTCGTCTCCGACGACATGCTCGAGGGCGGCGGGCTCCATCAATCCGGCGCAGGCGGATTTCTCAACGTCCATACCGATTTCAGCACCCACCACTATCACAAGCATTGGCGCCGTCAGGTCAATCTGATTCTCTATCTCAATCCCGGCTGGCAGCTCGAGTGGGGCGGCGCCATCGAACTCTGGGACCGCGACGTGCGCCAATGTGTCGCGAAAGTGCCCCCGCTCTTTAACGAAGCGCTCATCTTCCGCACCGACGAAATCTCCTATCACGGATTTCCCGACCCTCTGCGTTGCCCCGAGGGAGAATCCCGTAAGAGCCTGGCTTTGTATTACTACACCATCGAAGACGGCACCGATATCAAAGCGCGCTCCACCAACTACCGCTCCCGGCCCGCCGATGGATTTCTGAAGTCCTGCATGATCTGGCTCGACAAAGAAGCTGTCGACCTCTACTCGCGCGCCAAAGCCCGCTTCGGTTTCTCCGATGAGTTGGCCAGCAAAATTTTAGGTTTTCTATCGCGGAAACGCTAAGTCGCTAAGACTCGGATTTCGACTGTGCTTCGACCTGTGCTTTGAAAGGATGCAGCTTTAGGTGCATCGTAAATGGGTTTGAAAAAGCGGCTTTTAGCCGCTGAGGGAATGCCTCTTGTCCCTCGCGCAACCTCTTCCACGCGGGTCTCACGTCTCCGCACAGGTAGACGCCGTTCTAATGCCGTTGTGCTGCCGCCCGAGCCCGTCCTTCGTAATAACTCTCGCCGTCGCTCTCCAGCGTCTTACCGTGCTCATTGAAGATCGGATTACGAATGACCCCCGCACGCTGCAGCGCGAACTGCACCGTCGTCTGTAACACTTCCAGACCATACCGCACGCTGCGCCGGAAGTTGATCGAAGAAGCTTCTTCGAAATACTTGGTCGGACAGGAAACCTCGCCGATGCGGAAGCCAAAATACACGCATTGCGCGAGCATCTGGTTGTCGAAAACAAAGTCGTCGCTATTCTCACGCAGAGGCAGGCGCGTCAGCACCTCGCGGCTAAAAGCGCGGTATCCCGTGTGATACTCCGATAGTTTGACTCGCAAAAACAGGTTCTCGAACGCCGTGAGCAGCCGGTTGGCGATGTACTTGTAAACCGGCATCCCGCCGCCCAGTGCCGTCCCGCCTAAGATGCGCGAGCCCAGAACCACATCGTAGACCCCATACGCGATCATGCTCGACATCGCCGTCACCAGCAATGGAGTGTACTGATAATCCGGATGCACCATGATCACCACGTCCGCTCCCGCCGCCAGCGCTTCCCGGTAACACGTCTGCTGATTGCGTCCGTAGCCGTAATTGCGGTCATGCGCGAATGTTTGCAGACCAAGCTGGTGGGCAACTTCAAGCGTACGGTCCGAGCTATGATCGTCTACCAGAATCCGGATGTCGACCAGGTCGGGCAATTCTCGCACCGTTTTTTCCAGAGTTTTTTCCGCATTGTACGCGGGGAACACCACGGCAATGCGTTTGCCGTTGATCATGCAGTATTTTCCTCGAAGTTACTGCTTTTATGATAAATGGAAATGCTGGCTCATGGTGGCAAAAGCACTGAAACGAAAGTCTCTCCCCCACCGGGTTTAACTTACCCAGCGCTGCCCAATCCGCGCATCGAGCTTTCCCCGCGAGCCTCCCGCCCTTGAACTTCAAGCACCGCATGGGCGAAACTGGATGCATGTCTCCACGTACTCTGTTCGAGAAAATATGGGACGCCCACGTCGTCGCCGCTCCCGAGGGCCAGTCTGCCCTGCTTTATATTGATCTGCATCTCGTCCACGAAGTGACCTCGCCGCAGGCTTTTGACGGCCTCCGCGCCAATGGACGAAGCGTCCGCCAGCCCCTGCGCACCATCGCCACCGTCGATCACAACATTCCCACCACTCCCCGCGGACTGCCCATCACCGACCCGATCGCCGCCAAGCAAATCGAGGCGCTCCAGAAAAATTGCCGCGAATTCGGTGTTCCGTTGTTTGACATGGATTCCCCCGATCAGGGCATCGTGCACGTCATCGGCCCGGAACTCGGGATCACGCTTCCCGGCATGACGATCGTCTGTGGCGACAGCCACACTTCAACCCACGGCGCCTTTGGCTCCCTCGCCTTCGGCATCGGTACCTCCGAAGTCGAACACGTGTTGGCCACCCAGTGCTTACCGCAGAAGAAGCAACAGACCATGCAGGTCCGCGTCAACGGAAAGCTGGCCGAGGGCGTCACCGCGAAAGATCTCGCGCTCGGCATCATTGGCCAAATCGGCACCGATGGCGCGACCGGCTACGTTATCGAGTACGCCGGCGATGCCGTCCGTGCGCTCTCGATGGAAGGCCGCATGACCCTCTGCAACATGAGCATCGAGGCGGGCGCGCGCGCCGGACTCGTTGCTCCCGACGAAACGACTTTCGCCTACGTTCACGGCCGTCGCTTCGCCCCCAAAGACAAAGATTGGGACGCCGCCATTGCCCATTGGCGGTCGCTAGCGACTGATCCCGGCGCGCACTTCGATCGCATCATCGAAATCGACGCCGCCTCGCTCGCCCCGTTCGTCACCTGGGGGACGAATCCCGGCATGGTCGCCGCGGTCACGGCCAACGTTCCCGCGAGCAAGAGCTTCGCGCAGGAATCAGACCGCCGAGCCGTCGAACAGGCTCTTACCTACATGGGCCTCACCTCCGGAACGCCCATCGAATCGATTGCCATCGATCGCGTCTTTATTGGATCCTGCACCAACTCGCGCATCGAAGACTTGCGCGCTGCCGCCCGCGTGGCCAAAGGCCAGCATGTCAATCCGAAGGTTCGCGCCATGGTCGTGCCCGGATCGCAAGCCATCAAGCACGCCGCCGAACTCGAAGGGCTCGACCGTATTTTTCTCGATGCCGGCTTTGAATGGCGCGAGTCTGGATGCTCGATGTGTCTCGGGATGAATCCCGATATCCTGCAGCCAGGAGAACGCTGCGCCTCCACCAGCAACCGTAACTTCGAGGGACGCCAAGGCCGTGGTGGACGCACCCACCTCGTCAGCCCAATGATGGCCGCCGCCGCCGCCATCGCCGGGCATTTCACCGATATAAGAAATTGGCGATTTAATTAGGTCGTTGGTCGCTCGTCGTTAGTCGTTCGCGCCTACACGTCGATTAAAGAATTGCGAACGACTAAGGACGAACGACGACCGACCAACGACATTTTCTAACGAGGCTTCTATGCAACCCTTTCGCACCCACACCGGAATCGTCGCTCCACTCGACAAAGTCAACGTCGACACCGATCAGATCATCCCGAAACAGTTTCTGAAACGCATCGAGCGCACCGGCTTCGGACAATTCCTCTTCAACGACTGGCGCTTCGCGGCGGACGGAAAAGAAATTGCCGATTTCGTGCTGCACAACCCGCGCTACCGAGGCGCCTCAATCCTCGTCGCCGGCAGGAACTTCGGCTGCGGATCGTCCCGCGAGCACGCCGTCTGGGCCCTCGCCGATTATGGTTTCCGCGTCGTCATCGCCGAGTCTTTCGGCGACATCTTTTCCAACAACAGCCTCAAAAACGGCCTGCTGACCATCCGCCTCACCGATAGCCAGGTCGCGGAAATCATGCGCCGTTCCAAAGAAATCGCGAACTACCAACTCACCATCGATCTCGAAAACTTGCGCATTGCAGATACCGAGGGTTTCACCGCAACCTTCACCATGGACGAATTCTCGCGTCATTGCCTGCTGAACGGCCTCGACGACATCGGACTCACCCTCCAACACGAAGCCGACATCACCCGCTACGAGACGAACCATCCCGCCCGTGAAGAAATGAAGGCGATCCTCGCTCCCTGATCAGGGACTTCTCAGGCTTTATCAGAATTGTCATCCCGAGCGTAGCCGGACCTTCCCGAAGGGAAGGTGCCGCGAAGTCGAGGGACCTTGTGTTTCGTCCGCACCACGAAAAACGCCGCAAGTTGTACACTCTCTGAGTCCCGCCCGAGCAGCGCCCGGACACCTTATGTTCAATCGACGCCACCTTCTTACAAAGTCTGTTCTCCTGTTCGCCGTGAATGTGTTCTTCGTTCTTTCTCCAGTTACCTCGCAAACGCCGCCCGCCGCGCCCAAAAAGCTGACCATCGAACAGATCTTCGCCGAGGGCGGCGTAACCAGCCGCGCCCCCGAGACCATCAAGTGGAGTCCCGATGGCAGCAAGGTTTCTTTCGTGCAGCGCGATGAGACTGGCGAACACGGTGAACTCTGGTACGTGGACGCGACCACCGGCGAGAAAAAAATTCTGGTCAGCGAGACCAAGCTCTCGCAACTTGCCCCGCCCACCAGCCACATTCACGATGAACGCGAGAAAGAACGCGTCAGTCGTTACCACGTTGCCGCCTACATGTGGTCGCCAGACTCCAAGCACCTGCTCTTCGATTCACAGGGTCAACTCTGGTATTTCAGCCTCGACACAGGAACGGCCGTCCAACTCACCTCGTCGCCCGAAGCGAGCGAAGATCCCAAGTTCTCTCCGGACGGCAAGCGCCTCGCCTATGTCCGCAAACACAACCTCTACGTTCATCCTGTCTCCGGCGAAGAAGGCGAGCGCACTTTAACCCGCGACGAAAAAGAGAAAGACAAGAGCCCTGACAAAGACAAAGAAGACAACCTGCTGAATGGCGAAGTCGATTGGCTCTACGCCGAGGAACTCGCCGTCCGCAGCAATTTTTTCTGGTCGCCCGAAGGCCACGAAATTCTTTTTCTTCAGATGGACGAAACTCGCGTCCCCACCTATCCCATCACCGACTGGTTGCCCACCCACCCGCGCGTCGAACAGGAAAAATATCCAAAGGCCGGAGATCCGAATCCTGCCGTTCGCCTCGGAGTCGTCGGCAGCAATGGCGGTAAGCCGCACTGGCTCAAACTCACCGACGACGATGACACCTACATCCCGCGCTTTGGCTGGATTCGCGAAAATTGGGCGTGGGCCGAAGTACTAAACCGAAAGCAAGACGTGATGGACCTTTATTTCATCGACACGAAGTCGGGCCGCTCACGCAAAGTGCTGACCGAGTCCTCTCCCGACGCATGGGTTAACGTTAACGACGACTTCCGCGTCCTCAAATCGGGCGATCGCTTTCTCTGGAGCAGTTGGCGCGACGGCCACACTCATCTCTATCTCTACAGCTTCAACCCCGCCGACCCCGCGTCCGCCGATGCCAAGCTCGAACGCCAACTCGAGAGCGGAGACTACGAGGTAATCTCGGTCGACGGAGTCGATAAGCCGTCCTCCACCGTTTTTTTCACCGCCAACAAAGACGATCCGCGCCAAGAAAAGATCTTCTCCGTAAAGCTGGACGGTTCCGAAATGCGTGACATTTCGTCCGAGCACGGCAATTACACGGCTTTATTCGCCGACGACGGCAAACACTACGTCGAAACCCGTTCCTCCACCCTCACGCCTCCGCGCATTCTCGTATGTAAACCCGGCGGCGACTGCTTCAAAATTTGGGAGGGCCACAGCATCGCCGATTTCCAACCGATTCAGCCGCAGCCTCTGGAATTCAAAGCAGACGACGGCACCGTCCTCTACGGCTACGTGATTCTTCCTCGCAACGTCGATGCGAATCAGAAAATTCCTCTCATCGATTACATCTACGGCGGCCCGGCCGGCCAGACCGTTCAAGACGCATGGGGAGGCAGCAATGCATTGTTCCATCAGATCCTGGCGAACGAGGGCTTCGCGATTTTCTCCGTCGACAACCGCGGAACGCCCAACCGCGGAAAGAAATTTTCCGACGCCATTCGCGGCCAGTCTGGCGCCGTCGAACTGAAAGACCAGACCACGGCCCTCGATCAGCTATACGCACAATTCCCGCAACTCGATGGCACTCGCACCGCAATCTGGGGATGGTCGAACGGCGGCTCGATGACGCTCTATTCCCTGACCCACTCCGATCGCTTCAAAGCCGGAATTTCCGTCGCGCCCGTCACCAACTGGCGCGACTACGATTCCACCTACACAGAGCGCTACATGGGACAACTGAAGGACAATACCGGCGCCTACGACGATTCCATCGTGAGCGCAGCCAGCAGCCTCCATGGATCGCTGCTGCTGGTGCACGGAACGAGTGACGACAACGTCCATTTTCAAAACACGATCCAGATGACCGATGCGCTGATCAAAGCTGGCAAACAGTTTCGCCTGATGATCTATCCCGACAAAACCCACGGGATCTCCGGCTCCGGCACGCGCACCCAGCTCTTTCACATGATGGAAGACTTTTGGAACAAAGAATTGAAGTAGCTTTTAGCCATCAGCCTCAGCCTCAGGTAAAGCAGCGACGCGTCGAACTTGAGATTTACCTGACGGCTGATGGCTGACGGCTGAACTCTGCTTTTTATGCATCGGACAACGCTCGGCGATTTCGAACTCACCATCGTCTCCGACGGAACCTACTTCCTCGATGGCGGAGCCTTTTTCGGTGTCGTTCCCAAGACCATGTGGTCGAAGCGGGTCACGGCCGACGAACAAAATCGAGTTGACGCGGGACTCAATTCGCTCCTCGTACGCACCGGCGATAAGAACATCCTCGTCGAGACCGGCATCGGCAACAAGCTCCCCGAGAAATTGGCCCAAATCTACAAACAGCCTGCCCAGTTGCTCGACAACCTCCACGCCGCCGGAGTCGCTCCCGAAGACATCGATATCGTGATCAACACCCATCTTCATTTCGATCATTGCGGATGGAACACCATGCGCCGCGGCGATCAGATCGTACCGACATTTCCGAAGGCAAAATATTACGCGCAGCGGCAGGAGTGGGAGCACGGCCGTCTGCAACTCGAACGCGACGCCATCAGTTACATGAGCCCAAATTATGATCCGCTGATTGAGAGTGGCCAGATGGTGTTATTGGACGGTGACCGCGAAATTTCGCCGGGCATTTCCGTCAAAGTCTTCCCCGGCCACACCGCCAGCATGCAAGCAGTAGTCATCGAAAGCGGCGAAGAAAAAGAACATGCCGGGAAGAAGAAAGCCTGCTACATCTCCGACCTGATCCCGACCAGCAACCATCTCGACATCACATGGGCGATGGCCTTCGATCTCTTCCCCCTGCAAACCATCGAAAGCCGCAAGAAATACTACGCGCAGGCGATTCCCGAAAAATGGCTGACCGTTTTCACGCACGACCACCAAACACCGTGGGGATACGTAGAACGCAGCGATCGCGGCAAATTAATCCTCACCCCAACGCCGTCGTGACCTGCTGCCGAGCCTCGAAGAATTCTTCCACACGCCGCAGAATCTCCGCTCCGCTCTTCGCGTCGTATATCGCTTTTCGAAGCGCCGCCCCGCCAGGAATGCCATGCGTGAACCACGAGGCAAACTGCTTCATCTTGCCTTCCGCCCCCGGCATTTCTTCTTCCAGCAGCATCTGAAAATAAGTTCGTATCATCTGGTAGCGGTCCGCCTCAGTCGGCTCGTCATAAAGCGTGCCGGTGTGGTGACGAGGCTCTGTCCCGCTCGCGGCGTGCGCCGCCCGGCCCACATATTGCTCAATCTGTCGAAAAATCCACGGGTTCGCCGGAGCCATCCGCCCAATCATCACCGCGTCGCATCCCGTCTGCGCTACCACCGCGCAGGCATCCTCCGGCGAACGTATATCTCCATTTCCAATCACCGGAATCTTCACCGCCTGCTTCACCGAAGCAATCCACTCCCACCGTGCATTCCCGCTATAGCCTTGCTCGCGCGTCCGTGCATGCAGCGCCACCGCGCCCAGCCCACAACTTTCGGCCATCCGCGCCAGCTCTACGCAAACGATTTCGTCATCGTTCCATCCAGCGCGAAACTTTACCGTGAAGGGAATCTTCACAGCAGCTCGCACTGCCTCAAAAATCTTCTGAATCAGCGGAAGATCCCGCAGCAATCCCGAACCGCCGTTACACTTCACAACCTTCTTTGCCGGACACCCCAGGTTCAAATCAACCAGATCGAAGCCAAAGTCTTCTACCATCCGCGCCGCGTCGGCGAGCACCGTCGGACTGCTCCCGAACAGTTGCGCCGAAACGGGATGTTCGTCTTCGTAAAAGTGCAGGTACCGTCCCCGAACCCGCTCATCGCGCAGCAATCCATCTGCCGACGTGAACTCCGTCATGATCAGCCCGCATCCGCCCAGATTCTTGATAAACCGCCGGAAGACCGTGTCCGTCACCCCCGCCATGGGCGCAAGCACTGTGGCCGGAGCAATCCGAATGTTCCCGATCGTCAGCGCAGCAGGAAAAAGTGTAGACGCAGGCAATGTGGGGACGGGCGACTCCCCCGTCCGGCCCCCTCCCGGATTGTCCCAGAATTTCTTCACAATCTGATTCCACTTTCTTTCCCGAAACGCCTATCTCGGCCCCTCGAAACCGGAGTCCACGAGCAAAAAGGAAAGCCTCCCACTCGAGGAGGCTTTCAAATTAACGCGCTGATCCGCGAGATTACTTTTTGGCCGCTTCCAGCTTCGCGGCTTCGGCTTTGCCAGCGTCGCTTTTCGCGTACTTCCGCCGGAAACGCTCCACGCGGCCGGCCGTATCCATTAGCTTCTGCTTACCGGTAAAGAAAGGATGGCAAGCGGCGCAAATTTCCACGCTGATATCGCCTTTGTGGGTCGAACGGGTGACGAATGCGTTACCGCACGCACAATGCACGCGGATCTCAGTGTAATTGGGATGGATAGCTGCTTTCATGGCGGTTCCTAAATCCTCGATTCAGATATTTGATTCTACCGGAACCAGGAACGATTCAGCAAGGCAGCCGTCAGCCGTCAGGCCAAAACGCCGGGGCTGCTAAGTTTTCGGATATTCAGACGTTGGGCTGCGGGTGCTTTTCCTGATGGCTGACGGCTGATGGCTGATCGCTGAACAACAAAACGGCAGGTCCGACCTCCCTGCCGTTTCGCTCGAATCCAAAAATTCTGGGGCCCCTTACTTACCTTTATTCACGACTTTCTTCAATTCGTTCCCGGGAGTAAATTTGGCGACTTTGCGGGCAGCGATTTTGATCGTGGCACCCGTCTGCGGGTTTCGGCCATTGCGGGCCTTGCGCTGCGAGACGGAAAACGTACCGAACCCGATCAAAGCTACTCGGTCCCCTTTGCGAAGGGCAGCGGTAACGCTGTCCACTGTTGTGTCGATCGCGGTCGTCGCCTGCGCCTTCGATATGTTGCAGGCTCCGGCGATCCGGTCAACCAGATCAGCTTTATTCATGCTCTCTCCTGACACGTTTCATTACGGTTCTCGCGCCTTCAGCTGGGGAAGGAGGGCTCAATGCGCGAACACCAGCGATGGCCATTTTCCTCTATGTAAAAAGATTGTCAATGGGAAACACGTGCCAGTTGCCGCTTTTAACACGGCGTGTAGGCAGAACTCCTACAACGAAGCGGAAATAATTCCGAAATCGCCTCTTCCATCCGGAAATTGAGATGTATCTCGGTCTTCTTTCCTCTATCCACTTCTCCACACACGTGCCGCCCGCTCCACAGGATGTACACAGATACTCTTCGGTTTTGAGTTGCGGCGAAAGCGGCTTCGGGTACAAAGTTGATATACACAATTTATGAAAACTGCAGTTGAAGTTTGTCCGGTATGCGCGGGCTCAGGATGGAAAACGGTTCCCGGAGCCGCAGATGCTCGCGTCACTCGCTGCGATTGCCGCCTTCGCGCCCGTGGCAGCGCACTGATCGCAGCCGCGCACATCCCAAAACGTTACGAGCACTGCGAGCTCTCGAACTTCACCACTGACTTCCCCGGAGCCGATCGCTCAATCTCCTTGGCGCAGATTAGCGCATCGCGCTTCGTCCAGGAATTTGATCCGCGCGAAGGCAAAGGGCTGCTCCTCGTCGGCGGCATAGGGACTGGCAAGACTCACCTCGCGGTCGGCATTCTCAAAGAACTGATTATTTCTCGCGGCAGCGCCTGCCTCTTCTGCGATTACCGCGAACTCCTCAAGCAGATTCAGAATTCTTACAACTCGTCTGTCCAGGCAACTGAACTGCAAGTCTTGCGCCCCGTGTTCGAGGCCGACGTGCTCGTGCTCGATGAACTCGGCGCCGTGAAGCCAAGCGAGTGGGTGTGGGATACTGTCAGCCTCATCTTGAACACGCGCTATAACGACAACCGCACGACCATCATCACCACAAATTTCGCCGACGAACCCGCTGGCGGCACGCCTCGCTCCTCATCCTTGATCTCGCCCGCCCGCGCCGCCGCCCGTGAAGAAACCCTTGGCGATCGCATCGGAGAGCGCATGCGCTCCCGTCTCCAGGAAATGTGCCGCATCGTAAGAATGGACGGCCCCGACTTCCGCCAGAAATTCAAAAGCGCCAGCTTCGGATAATTACCAGAAGAGACGGATATTGAAACATCCGTTCAACATCTTCGAACCCTCCCCTAAACTGTCGTCCCTCGACTTGCCCCCGCATTCGCTCGGAACAGCGCTCGGGATGACAGAGTGTAAAAGAGGGTCTGCATCCGCGAGCGCGCACGCTCTACAATCGCAACTGTGCTGACCAACCGCATCGAGTTTCATCCCGAAGCAGATGCCGAGATCTTCTCGACTCTAGCGGCAGCCCCCGCCGTCTTCCTTCTTCGCGGAGACGACGCCAACTCCGAACCTTACATCAGCAAAACGGCCAACCTGCGCCGGCGCCTGCAACGCTTGCTCTCCGCTCCCGAAGAGCGCACCAAACGCCTCAACTTGCGTGATCGCGTTCACTCAATCGAGTACACTCTCACCGGCTCTGACTTCGAATCAGGATCGGTTCTCTATCAGACGCTACGCTCGGTCTTCCCCCAGACCTATGCCAATCGCCTCCGCTTCCGTTTCGCGCCTCTCGTCAAGTTGCATCTGGAAAACGAATTCCCCCGCGCTTCCATCACCGCGCGCTTGGGCAGGCTCTCCGGGAAGAACATTTACTACGGACCCTTCCCATCGCGAACCGCCGCCGAAAAATTCATGAACGACGCCCTCGATTTTTTCAAAATGCGGCGCTGCGTCGAAGACCTGCATCCCGATCCCACATTCGCCGGCTGCGTCTACTCCGAAATGAAGATGTGTCTCGCTCCCTGTTTCCGCGGCTGCACCGACGACGAATACCGCGGCGAGATCGCGCGCGTAGAAACTTTTCTCGATTCCCGCGGCGAATCGTTAACCAGGCAAATGGAAGTCGAGCGCGATGACGCCTCGTCCCGAATGGAATTCGAAACAGCCGCTGCCATCCACGCCCGGCTCGAAAAGCTCAACCCCGTGCTCCAGCAATTGCCGGAGTTCGTTCAGCGCCTCGACCGCTCCCACGCGATAGTCGTACAACACTCGCAACAACCGGAAACCGTCGCTCTCTTCCGCGTCGACTCTGGCTGCATCGCCGGCCCGCTCGCTTTCCCCATCTCGGGCGCCGAACACACGAAATCGCAGTCGATGGAAGCGCGGATCGAATCGGCGCTCGCCGCATTCCCCCCGTACACCCCGTCCGCCGCGATCGAACGCATGGAGCATCTCGCAATCCTCAAACGCTGGTGTTACCGCGGCAGCCGCGCTGGAGAGATTTTCTTTGCCGACGCCAAAGGAGAACTTCCGATGCGTCGTCTGGTCCGAGGCATCGGGCGCGTCTACAGAGGCGAGCCAGCGCAACCGGAACCCACTCCCCAACCCCCAGCCTGAAACTCTCTACATTCCAATTCCGTCGACCAAAGTTTCAATATCGATTCGACTTCAATAAAATGGACGCACCATGCCCAAGAAGACAAAGAAAAAAACTCCCGCTCGCAAAGCCACCCTGAAATCGAAATCCAAGAACGGGGCCATCAAGACTTCCTCCGCGAAAAAGAAAGCCGCGCCGCCGTCGGCGTCTTCCGATCAACTCCTGCGCCAGCAACTCCTCGCCCTGCTGAAAGGCGATCAGGCGCACGCCGATTTTGACTCTTCCATCGGAGATTGGCCGATTCAACTCGCCGGAGTGAAAGTCGCTAACTTCCCCCACACCGCATGGATGCTCCTCGAGCACATGCGTCTCGCACAGTGGGACCTCCTCGAGTTCAGCCGCAACCCAAAATATGCTGCCCGCAAATGGCCTGAAGAATATTGGCCCACATCCGAAGCCCCGCCTTCGGAGAAGGCTTGGAACGCAAGCATCGCATCCTTCAAGAAGGATTTGAAAACCGTTGAGGCTCTCGTCACCAATCCCAAAACCGATCTCAACTGGCGAATTCCCTGGGGAGAGGGGCAGACCATCCTGCGCGAGATCCTTCTCGTAGCCGACCACAACTCGTATCACTTAGGACAACTGGTCATGCTGCGCAAAAGCATCGGAATCTAGATCTTCACCGCCGAGAGTGCGCCGAGAAAAACTTCTTGGGCTTAACACAACGAGAAAAAACGCCTCCGGCGAAACTCAAGTTTTGCCCTAGGTTTTCTCGGCGCACTCTCGGCGTCTCGGCGGTGACAAGATTTAACTAGGCCGCGCGAACCGGCGTCCGTGCCGGACGCTTGCGGAACACGACCCTGATCTCGTCCCGCCAGTGTTCATCAATCCCCAGCAGTTCCCAATCGATCTGGGGCGACAGATACCGCAAGATTGTGTCGGTCGAAGGATGCACGTGCAGCGCCGGCGCAACCAGCATCAGCAGCGGTTTTTGCGGCGAGATCTCCCACCCCGGAAAATACCCGAATTTCGCAAACTCTCCCCGGCTCTGGTGCCACGCCACGCGCGACCAGTAATCCACGCCCTGCAGCGGAAGATGCAAATCCTCGTCGGCCTTCAGTTCCACCACCGCCAGCCGAGCCTCATGCGTGATCGCCAAGATGTCGATCATCGCCCGATCCGCCGCTGCGAATGCCGGAACCTGCGCGTAAACACGCTCCGGACGCAGACGCCCATCGAGTTCTGCGACATTCCCTGCGACTAGCGATTCCAGCCACCGCTCCGGACACATCCGCCACAGCGCATGATTCTTCTGCCCGATGTTGCAGCGAATCGCGGACGCCAATCGCACCAGATCGCCAAACTGCTCTTCGTTGGCCGCATCCAGAACGCGCTCTTCGCGCCCCAGACCGAAAACGATCTCTTCCGTGCTTTCAAAATTTCGCGGATCATGTGAAATTCGCGCCTGCGCAAACTCCAACCCAAGACAGCGAAACGAAACCGATCCGGGAGAGAGCGCCACCACCTGCACCTCCGGCAGAATTTCGCGGATCCGCACCGTTGACACCGCAAACCGCGCCAGCGCCGCATCCTCATCCGTCGCCTGCACCAGCCGAGTCGCCAGGTTGCCGCAGTCGCCGATGTCCAAGGCGCACAGTGCATCCTGCCGCTGGTCAAACTCGTACAGCTCCCATTTCGCCGCTGTCGGATGCAGATGCGCCATGCGCTGCCGCGTGAGCGTCGCTGTACCTTGCGGCACAATCATCGCAAGCCGTTCCACCACCCGCCGCTCTTGCTGCGCCATCCGGCAAGCTTCTAGCCAAAGAATACCGCAGGTCAGCGCGCCATCGATCGTCGCTTGCGTCTCCTGATCGTTCACTCCCACGATCGCCAGCGCCCGTTGCCCTCGCCGAAGCAGGCCGCGCAAGTATGCCGGACCAAAAGACCGTTGCAGATCAACGCTCGTGGTCAGCCGCACAATCGTCCATTCGTGAAAATTGCGTTCCAACGCTCGCCGCAGACTCGCTTCGTACGCGGCCCGGGCCGACCGGCGCGCGGCGGGCGAACGCAGATCCCGATCGCGGCAAAAGTCGAGCCGTGTCGGACGGCTCTGCCCCATTCGCTGCACCTGCAACCGCAGCGTCGTCCCTTTTACCTCGGCGTCCAGCACGCGCCGTACTGAGTTCCGCTCGTTTGACCACAGATGCAGCAGGCATTTGTGATGCTCACCAGAGACCGCATACTTCGCTTCTGCCAGGTCGAACGCGATCGCCCCTTCTTCCACCACAACCGCCGCGCGCGCCCCTTCAAGAAACTCGGAGAGCATCTGACTGAGTGATTCGGGAGTCACGGGTCTCCATTATTCGGCCCTCTCCCGCCAACGTCTGTGATGGTTGGCCGCGCATATTGTTTGGTTTTCCGTGCGGCCCATTCCCCGTTGACTTCGGTAATCGTTCTCCCTCTGCAATGACGCCCCGATCATGGGATAATGCCTTAAGCCGCTCCGAGTCTTTTCACGGTCAAAAGCATCCAAATTATGGTGACTGCTAATCAGGAACGTTTCTTCTTCTCGCATTACGGCCTTACCAATCACGACCTTGAGAGCTACCTCTCCGCGGCCCTTTCGGCCGGTGGTGACTACGCCGACCTCTATTTTGAATACCTGACTTCGACCTCTCTGATGGTCGACGAATCGCTCGTAAAGTCCGCCTCGCAGGGGATCTCCGCAGGCTGTGGCGTGCGTGTCGTCTCCGGCGAGCGCACCGGATACGCCTACACCGACGATCTTTCTCCGCAGCGCATTTTGCACGCGGCTCGCACCGCCGCTCTCATCGCCAGCGCGCCTTCCAAATCGACCGTTGCCGGGTTCCAGCAGAAGCCGGCCCGTAGCCTTTATCCCGTGACCTTGCCCTCCGTCGACGCCGATATCGCCATCAAAGTCGATCTGCTCATGCGGGCCGATCGCACCGCCCGCGCCTACGATCCGCGCATTAAAGAAGTCCGCACAAATTACTCCGACGAACTGCGCAACATTCTCGTCGTGGGTTCCGACGGAACCTTCGCCGAAGATTCCCAGCCTCTCGCCCGCATGAATGTCTCCTGCATCGCGAAGACCGAAACCCTTTCCGGACGCGGCACCTCCGGCGGTGGTGGTCGCGTTGCCCTCGACTTCTTTGTCGGCGGCGAGAACAGCGAAAAGACTCCCGAATACTTTGCCCGCGAAGCCGCCCGCCAGGCGATTCTGCAACTCGACGCCCGCGAGGCTCCCGCCGGAGACATGGAAGTCGTCCTCGGCCCCGGCTGGCCCGGCGTCCTCCTGCACGAAGCCGTCGGTCACGGTCTCGAAGCCGATTTCAATCGCAAGAAGACTTCTGCCTTTGCTGGACTCATCGGCAAGCGCGTTGCCAGCGAAAAATGCACCGTCGTCGACAACGGCACCATGCCTTGGCGCCGCGGCTCCCTCAACGTTGATGACGAAGGTCAGCCCACGCAAGAAACCGTCCTCATCGAGAACGGCATTCTCAAGGGCTATCTCAGCGACAAGCTGTCATCGAAGCTGATGGGCCTCGCCGACACCGGCAATGGACGCCGCGAGAGCTACGAACACATTCCCATGCCTCGCATGACCAACACCTACATGCTCGCCGGACAAGACGATCCCGGAGACATCATTCGTTCCGTGAAGAACGGAATCTACGCCGTAAACTTCGGCGGCGGCCAAGTCGACATCACCAACGGAAAATTTGTCTTCTCAGCCTCTGAGGCCTACCTAATCGAGGATGGCAAAGTCACCGCTCCCATCAAAGGCGCAACTCTCATCGGCAACGGGCCCGATGTCCTGACTCGCGTCTCCATGGTCGGCAACGATTTGAAACTCGATGAAGGCGTCGGCACCTGCGGCAAAGACGGCCAAGCCGTTCCCGTCGGCGTCGGCATCCCAACCATCAAAATCGACCGCATGACCGTAGGCGGCACCGGCAAGCGCGAATCCGGCGGCTTCATGCAATAACAAAGTTTTCACCAGCGAGCTACAGGAACATCGAGGCACAGAGAACTTCAAAAACTCGAACTCGCTTTTCTCCGTGATTCCGTGCCTCCGTGGTAGATACTGGTTTCTGATTTCAATAATGACAACGACTCTCGAAAATTCCGCACCCATCGCCGCAACCGACCTCAAGCAACTCGCCACCGACGTAGTCGCCCGCGCCATGCAGGGCGGTGCAACCTCTGCCGAGTGCGTAGCCCGCGAGGGCGATGAATTCTCCACCGTCGTTCGCCTCGGCCAGGTCGAAACTCTCAAAGAATCCGGATCGCGCGCCATCGGCGTCCGCGTCTTCTTCGGACAGCGCGCCGCCAGCACCTATTCCAGCGATTTTTCTCCCGCCGGAATCGAGCGCATGCTCAAGTCCGCCCTCGAACTCGCGCGCATCACCTCGGAAGATCCCTTTGCTGGAATTCCCGGCGCCGGCAAGTTTGGCTCGCTCACCGGAGATCTCGATCTTTACCACGAAGACGTTTACTCGCTGCCCGGCACCGAACGCATCGAGTACGCACGCCGCGCAGAAAAAGCAGCCCTCGACGCCGACCCGCGCATCAAGAACTCCGAAGGCGGATCCTTCGACGCCGCCACCGGCAGAAAAGTGCTGGCCAACTCCCGCGGTTTCGTCGGCGAATATCGCCGCTCCTATTGCTCGGTCGCCGTTGTTCCCATCGCGCAGGATGAAAATGGCGGCATGCAGCGCGATTACTGGTACTCCGTCGCGCGTAGTCTCGCGAAGCTCGATTCTGCCGAGCAGGTTGGTAAAGAAGCCGCTCGCCGCACTCTCCGCCGTCTCGGTGCTCACCGGGTCAAGACCGCGCAAGTTCCAGTCGTCCTCGATCCTATGGTCTCGAGTTCCATGCTCGAGCACATTTTCGAGGGCATCAACGGGGACTCCGTCTATCGCGGAGCCTCTTTCCTCGCCGGCAAGCTCGGCGAAAAAATCGCCGGAACAAACGTCAACATCATCGATGACGGCACCATCCCCGGCGGCTTCGGCACCGCGCCCTTCGACGGAGAAGGCATTCCTACGCGCCGCACCGTTGTCGTCGAAAACGGCATTCTGAAGTCCTATTTGCTCAACACCTACACCGCGAAAAAACTCGGCCTCGAAACCACGGCCAACGCCTCGCGCGGACTCGCCGGCACTCCCGGCATCGGCCCCGGCAATTACTTTCTCCAGCCCGGCACGAAAACCCCGCAGCAGATTATCGCGGACATCAAAGATGGCCTTTACATCACCGAGTTCATGGGCCACGGCTCAAACCTGGTCACCGGTGACTATTCTCGCGGCGCCTCCGGCATGTGGATCGTCAATGGCGAACTCGCCTATCCCGTCGAAGAAATTACCGTCGCCGGAAATCTCAAAGAAATGTTCAACAACATTTCGGAGATTGGAACCGACCTTGAATTTCGCGGCAGCATGGCCTCGCCTACGATTCGCATCGATGGCTTAACCGTCGGCGGAGAGTAATCGAATAAAAAGCCACGCAAGACGGCGTCCGCGGCCCATCACCTTGGCGTAAACTATCGCCAATGAAATTCGCCAAGGTCACGTTCTGGATCGCCGGCATCTGGGGCATCCTCGTCCTCACCCCGCTCTACTTCATCTTCGACCTCATCGGCCGGAAAGACCCTCCGCCCATCACTCATCCCGCCTTCTACTACGGCTTCGTCGGAGCCGGACTCGCATGGCAGATCGCCTTCCTGATCATCGCCACCAATCCCGTGCGCTTCCGCCCTCTCATCGTCGCTTCCGCGATCGAAAAATTCTCCTACGCCGCCGCCCTCATCGCCCTTTTTCAGCAAGGCCGCCTGCACAGCTCCGATCTTGTCTTCGCCCTTGTCGACTTGTTTTTCGGGATTTTATTTGTCCTCGCATTCCTTACGACACGCGCGCCCGACAAGGTTCACTGACTCCTGCCGCTGCTGCCGCTTTTCCGCCGCGCACCAATTAACGCCGCCCTTTTCCTTCCCTTTCCACAGGAAGTTTCTCCGCTCCACAGTTTTTACACAACGCCCGCCCAGTTTGCCGTTGCGTTAATTTCTCCTCTGCCGCACTGTGCTTACAGTGAAAAGCGCGAGATTGTTCTGAGTCTGTTTCGACAAAGATTCAGCGTTGCCGGTGGCTTTTCGAGAGTGAGTCACCGGGGGAAATTCGGCGCATGTCCAGTGTGCCGGTGCCCGGGCTTTGCGGCCTCCTGGAAATTCTTCTTACGAGAAGAATGGAAACGCTGAATCAGCCTGATGCGCAAGCCTCAGGCGCGCATCGCCGCAGAGCGCTCCCACGGAGCGCCGTTGCACGATGATCTTCCGCTCCGGCGGAAGATGGCAGTCAGAACATTCGCGATAACAATGCGGCTTGGGTGGCTGGCCCGAGCCGCAATTGTTCTTCATCGAACAATTGCCTTCTCTGGTGATCCCTCTGAACTAGATTGGTTTCGCCCCCCGATACTGTCTTGAGAGTAATCTCGCCGCTCACCTTGCAACGCTCAAAGTACCGTTCGCATCGAAGGGTCCGGATGCGCTCGGAAAGTGAGACGATGTACCGAAGAATCCGGCTATGCGCCTCCGATCCTGCGTCGTGGGATGGCCTCGTTTAGGCGTGAAGTATGCAGTGAGTTGCCTTGCCCTCTCTGACTGGCGAGTTCAACTGATCTGAGCTAGACCATCCATGGATAATCCGACCCAATCCGCCCCCATTCACGCGAGAACACTTCCCCTCTACGCTCTGGCGATTGGCGTGTCATTTGCCGCCCTCGCCCTTCGCTGGCTCTTGAATCCGATCTTCGGCCATTCCAATCCGTATCACACGATCTGGGTCGCCATCGCCTTTTCTGCCTGGTACTGTGGCCTATGGCCCTCCATCGCCACTGTCGTCATTGGATGGCTGGGCGTCTGGTATTTCTTTGTGCCTCCCGCCTTCAGTTGGCGCATTCGTGATCGCAGCGATATCTATACCATGGGAGGGTACGTTCTTCTCTCTAGTGTCATCGTCGCCATGGGAGAAGCCAACCGTCGAACTCTCGCGCGGAAAGAAGCTGCCGAACTCCAAGCCACCCGCTCCCGCTTTCTCTTCGAAACCTTCATGGACAACAGTCCTGCTTTCGCCTATCTGAAAACCGAAAACGGGAAGTTCATCTACACCAATCGTGCCGTCGGACGCCGCTTTAAGCTGCCCTCCGTTCTCGGCAAGACTGACTCCGACCTCGTTTCGCCGGAAATTGCCGCGGAATCTCGTCAGCGGGACGCCCGTGTCTTCCACGAGGGCAAGGCCTTAGAGTTTATCGAGCGCACGATCGAAGCCGACGGAGAACATACCTGGCTCAGTTTCAGATTCCCAGTGATCGATGCCGACGGCACCAGGCTCTTGGGCGGAAAATCCTTCGACATCACCGACCGTAAACGCGCCGAGGACGCTCTTCAAAAAGTCACCGCCGACCTGGAAAACCGCGTCCAGCAGCGCACCCTCGAACTCGCCCGCGCCGAGGCCCGATTTCGCCAACTTCTCGAAACTGCGCCCGACGCCATGGTCGTCACCAACCAGCAAGGCCAGATTCTTCTCGTCAACGCCCAACTCGAAAAGCTCTTCGGTTACGGGCGCGACGAATTGCTTCACCGCAAGATCGAAACGCTTTTGCCCGAGCGTTTTCGCGACAAGCATCTTGAACACCGCCAGGACTTCTACCTTCAACCCCGCCCCCGCGCCATGGGTGAGGGCATGGAACTCCACGGCTTGCACAAGGATGGTCACGAAATTCCCATTGAAATCAGCCTTAGCCCCCTCGAAACCGAGGAAGGCACAGTTACTACCAGTGCGATTCGTGACATCACTTACCGTAAGGCCATCGAAACCTCCACGCGTCACCTCAGCGCGCGCCTCCTTCACTTGCAGGACGAAGAACGCCGCAGAATTTCACGCGAACTCCACGACAGTGTCGGGCAGATTGTCGTCGCGTTAATCATGAATCTTTCCCAACTTCGAGAGTTCGCGAGCACAAACCTCAACCTGGAACGTCTTTTTTCGGACAGCGAAAGCTTAGTGCAAGAGCTCAGCCGCGACCTGCGCACCATGTCGCACCTCTTGCACCCCCCATTGCTCGATGAAGTCGGCCTCGCCTCCGCGCTCGAGTGGTATGTTGACGGATTCGCTCAGCGCAGCGGCATCGCCACCACTCTCGAGTTGGTGCCCCAGAACTTCGGCCGCTTGAATTCCGACTGCGAGATTGCTGTCTTCCGCATCGTCCAGGAATGCCTCACCAATGTTCACCGCCATTCCGGCAGCGCTAACGCCGTCGTTCGATTATCCCGATCGGGCACCGAGGTCCGCCTCGAAGTTCAAGATAACGGCAAAGGCATTCCTGCAGAAAAACAATTCGCGAGTCTGGGATCGATCGGCGTCGGCCTCAGCGGCATGCGTGAGCGCGTCGTTCAGCTCGGCGGCAAGATGGACATCCACTCCGACGCTGGAACCAAAGTTGTAGCCACTCTCCCCATCTCCCACGCTCCCGCCGCCTAAGCATTATTGTGGGGACGGGCGTCTCGCCCGTCCAAGCCGAGCAACGCTCGGCAGGCTTGCTTGTCCCTCACCCCAGCAGTCGCGTTAAACCTCTGTCGCTACCAGATCCGCTCCCTCCCTGTGCTATAAAAGCCGTCCAAAAAATCCTCCAATTTCGATATCATTACCTCAGCGAGCTGCCATGCCTTTTCCCATCAAAATCTGCGCCGTTTGCTCCGAAGAATTCGAACTGAAACCAGGGAAGCCCGGATTCGCCAATCGCTGCCCCTCCTGCAGCGAACCCGAATCCAGCGACACTCCCGCCGGCTCCAGCCCAACCGGAGACCGCAAATCCGACAGCGAAGTCAACGAGTTTCGCCGCCAGGCCATGCGCGACCTTCTCTACCGCAAAGACAGCTAGCCGCCCGCCCGAATCAACTTCGATATTTGCTTTTTGTTCGCCCCATTGTCATACTCCGTCCAGGACGCCTGGGACCAGGGAAAACTTGCGGCAGTTCGACCTCCGTAATTACTTTCATTTCGGACGCGTTTTCCTTCCGCTCCCTCAAACGTCCACAGGCGGAAATCAATTACGATGCAGCGCACTCACTTAAACATTGTGGCAACTCTCGAAACCACCATCGGCCGCATGCCGGCGAATATCGAAGCCGAGCGCTCCATCCTCGGCGCGGTCCTCCTCGATAACGCCGCCTTCAACGACGCCGCCGAGCACCTCAAGCCCGAAGACTTTTCCATCGACTCGCATCGCCGCATTTATTCGCGCATGCTCGATCTCAACGAGTCTTCCCGTCCGATCGACATCATTACCCTCGTCGAAGAGCTCGATCAAAAGAAAGATCTCCAGGCCGTCGGCGATGTCGGCTACATCTCTGGATTGCTCGACGGCGTTCCCGACCGTCCCTCCATCGAGCACTACGTCCGCATTGTCCGCGATAAATCCATCCTGCGCGGGCTCATCAGCGTCGCCAACGCCGCCATCGCCAAGGCCAGCGAGCAAGCCGATCCGGCCGACGAAATTCTCAACGAAGCCGAAGCCGCCGTCTTCCAGCTCTCTGAAAAGCGCATTGGCAAAGGCTTTCAAGGCATCAAGGAAATCGTCCGCAACTCTTTCGGCTCCGTCGACGCCCTTTTGCAACGCGGCCAGCGCATCACCGGACTCGCCACCCACTACACCGACCTCGACGAGATGACCAGCGGCTTTCAGAAATCCGACCTCGTCATCCTCGCCGCTCGTCCCTCCATGGGCAAAACCAGCTTCGCCATGAACATCGCCGAGAACGCCGCTATCGACGATGGCAAAGTCGTCGGCATCTTCTCTCTAGAAATGTCGAGTGAGGCGCTACTGCAGCGTCTGCTGTGCTCCCGCTCCATCGTCGACGCCCACAAGATGCGCACTGGATCCCTCTGGGGCGACGACATGAAAAAAGTCGTGCGGGCCATGGAAGAGCTCTCCAATGCTCCCATCTTCATCGACGACACGCCCGGCATCTCCCTCAGCGAAATGCGCGCTAAGGCCCGCCGCCTCAAACAGTCGCAAGGCCGTCTCGATTTACTAGTTGTCGATTATTTGCAGTTGATGTCCGGCGGCAGCAAGCGCTTCGAAAATCGCACGCAGGAAGTTTCGTCCATCTCCCGCGGACTGAAAGCCATCGCCAAAGAATTACAAGTCCCCGTAGTCGCCTTGTCCCAGTTAAGCCGCGCTCCCGAAAGCCGCGGCGGCGACCATCGCCCGCAACTCTCCGACCTCCGCGAATCCGGCTCCATCGAGCAGGACGCCGACGTTGTTATGTTTATCTTCCGCGAAGAGATCTACAAGCAGGACGATCCCGACCTCAAAGGCCGCGCCGAGATCATTATCGCCAAACAGCGCAACGGCCCCATCGGCAAATTCAACCTCGCATTTCTGCACAATTCCACGCGTTTTGCCAACATGCTCGAAGGCAACAACGAACCCGGCGAGTAGCCCAAAGTGTATCTTTCAAAGCAGACGTGCTGGCTACAACGCGGATCCGTGCGAATCCAACTCTGAGACACCATTTCCCTGTGGAAAAGGTTGTGGATGGAAAGACCGCCTTTCGAAATTTCACCTCACCGACCGGTTGGTTTGTACGCTAGAGAACTTTTGTAATTCCGCTAAGACTATGTTTCTAAGTTGGTTACTTAGCACTTCCGGGGGATTCCGTGCATCTGCTTGCAAATCAGCACTTTCGTCACAAAATTTGAGATTTGCACATAAATCGAATCGCTCTTGCCCGCGTCCCCTGGGATCGCCCCACGTAAACCTGCCAAAACAGTAGACTTTAGGAGTCCCTAGCAACAGTGCTTAGCTCACGCTATTACTCTTCTGTAATAGCGGTCTTTTGTCACAAGTCGATGTGACGTCCGAGGCCGGTAAAATCGGTTGCAAGGTCCGCTGGCTCAGGGCCGATTCGGAATTGACGCCATGCACTCCACGTGTCCGTTCGCTCCGTCCGCCGTTTTCTGCACCGCGAAGTGAAACCCTAGTTGGGTTTCCACCGCCGTCGGAGTTCCATCAACCAGGTAAGGATGAAAACTGAACGTCCGCAGCGCCTCCTTGCTGGCAGCGGTAAGCAGCGGATCCCCCGAGACGGGCACGCTGCCCGTAATCTTTCCTGTTTCGTCGACATCGATCTTGAAGACGACGTCGCCCTGAATCCCCTTCTTCATCGCTTCGTCCGGATACACCGGCATCGTCTTGTGCTCAACGCGTCCCAGCATGATTTCGTTCGAAACCTGCACTCGCGCGGGAACGCTAGTTTGCGCGGACATAACCGCAGACACAACAAAAGTGCAGCATACGAGCAATGCGATCATCGTCCCCATTCGCAACATACCGCCTCCAAAACTCGCCAGGCTAACCAACCTAGCTGCTGCCCTCGCCCACCTTCAGCACCGCCAGAAATGCCTCCTGGGGAATATCCACGCGCCCAATCCGCTTCATCCGCTTCTTGCCTTCCTTCTGTTTCTCCAGCAGCTTTCTCTTCCGCGAAATGTCGCCGCCGTAGCACTTCGCAATCACATTCTTCCGGATCGCCGGCACCGTCTCGCGCGCAATAATCTTCGCCCCAATCGCCGCCTGAATCGCCACTTCAAACATCTGCCGCGGGATCAGCTCTTTCATCTTCGCCGCCAGCAGCCGCCCGCGATCGTAAGCAAAGTCTCGATGAATGATCGTCGACAGCGCGTCCACCGGCTCTCCCGCCACCATGATGTCGAGCTTCGCCATCGGAGAAGTCCAGTTACCCGACAAGTGATAATCGAGGGAAGCGTAGCCGCGCGAAACCGACTTTAGCCGATCGTAGAAATCCAGCACAATCTCATTCAGCGGCAGCTCATATTGCAGCATCACCCGCGACCCGCTGACGTATTCGAAACTCTTCTGCTTCCCGCGCTTCTCTTCGACCAGCTTCAGAATGCCGCCGACATATTCCTCATTCGTCAAAATCACCGCGAGAATCACCGGCTCTTCCACTTTCGCGATCTCGCTCGAATCGGGCCAGCGCGAAGGATTATCCACCTCGATCACCGTTTCATCCGTCTTCGTAATCTGGTACCGCACCCCCGGAGCCGTCGTGATCAGGTCGAGATTGTATTCCCGCTCCAACCGCTCCTGAATAATCTCCATGTGCAGTAGCCCCAGAAAGCCGCACCGGAAGCCGAATCCAAGCGCCACCGAGCTTTCTGGCTCAAAGAAAAACGACGAGTCGTTCAACTTCAATTTTTCCAGCGCCTCGCGCAGCTGCGTGTGCTCGTGCGCGTCCACGGTGTACAGCCCCGCGAACACCATCGGCTTGATCTCTTCAAATCCCGGCAACGGCTCAATCGCCGGACGCTCATCATCCGTAATCGTGTCGCCAATTTTCGTGTCAGCGACATTCTTGATGTTGGCGATGATGAAGCCCACCTCGCCCGCCACCAGCTCATCAATCGCCACAGGCTTCGGCGTCAGCACTCCCAGTGCCTCGACTTGGAACACACGCCCGTTCGACCACAGCCGAATCTTCTGACCTTTGCGCAACGTCCCCTCGAACACGCGCGCCAGCACCACCACTCCGCGATACGGATCGAACCACGAATCAAACAGCAGCGCCTGCAGATGCCGTCCCGGCACGCCCTTCGGCGGAGGCACACGCTTCACGATCGCCTCCAGCACATCCGGCACGCCCTGTCCGGTCTTCGCGCTGATCAGCAACGCATCGGTCGCGTCCAGTCCCACCGCGCTCTCGATCATCTCTTTCGTGCGCGGAATATCCGCGCTCTGCAGATCGATCTTGTTGATCACCGGGATAATTTCCAGCCCATGATTGATGGCGAGATAGGAATTCGCCAGCGTCTGCGCCTCCACTCCCTGCGAAGCGTCCACTACCAGCAGCGCGCCTTCGCACGCCGCCAGCGACCGTGACACTTCGTAAGAAAAATCCACGTGTCCCGGCGTATCAATCAGGTTGAGCTGGTAAATTTGCCCGTCTTTTGCCGGGTACAACATGCGCACCGCATGCGCCTTGATCGTAATGCCGCGCTCGCGTTCCAGGTCCATCGAGTCGAGCACCTGCTCCTGCATCTCGCGCATGGCAAGCGACCCCGTCAACTCCAGCAGGCGGTCCGCCAGCGTTGATTTTCCGTGGTCAATATGCGCAATAATCGCAAAATTACGAATGCGAGAGGCTTCCATGAAGATACTAAGATTCTAGCAGGCAAGAGCGAAGTGCTCGTGTGGCCGCAGCGCTGGTATGGCTGCAATGCTTGAGGGGTTGCAGCGCTGGTGTGGCTGCCGTGCTTGTGTGGCCGCGGACATTCCTGTCCGCGAACCGTCAGCAGCGCCTCAAAGCATCGCGTTGAACAGTTTCCTGACTAATAACTGTTTTGGATCAAGTGCACCGCCACCATCCCGACCAACCCGAGCATGCTCCAGAAGTGCCATCGCCGTGTCTGCCGCTGGTTATCGCCTCCACTCCTCAGCAGCAGCCCCAGCCCAATTTGCAGAAAGAGCGCGCACAGTCCCAGCGTCGCCGCCCAGATGCCGACCGCATCCGCCCGTCCCATCGCCGGACCCATCACAGACGACGAATGCACCAGCACCAGCGCCGCCAGTCCATAGCCCAGCCAGTAGTGCGGCCACATTTTCTCACGCAGACTAACTAGGCGGCCCGCTCGCTCAGCGCAAGACGTCGCCGATTGCTTCCGCACGCTCTCCCGCAGAAGATACGGCAGCGCCACCTCCACGCCGATCGCCAGCACAGCGATCCATCCCGTAACGCCGACCAGCAGAAATCGCAGCATCGTCTCTATTGCACCTTCACATACCCCGTAAGGATTACGATCTTCGAGGCATGCAGCACGCGATCGCCACCCATCTTCGCGGAAACATGCACAACAGCACCCGCATGCATGTCGGCCGCGTTGCCCATCACCACCGGAGTTTCCCCGTCGAACGCGATCCTGACCTTGTTGCTCGTGCGCCGGTAGACCGTCTCGCTCTCTTTCTCGGGAACATTCCCCTCCACGCTCGCCGCCTCAGTCACACCAGTAACTTCCAACACGATCTTCACTTCGTCGCCCACCTTCAACTGCTGCGGAGCAACACCAACACTGCTCTCGGCCTTCATCCCCATGGCCTTCACCATCGAGCGACGCATGGCAAAAAATGAAAAAAATGCCAACGCGATCAGCACCAAAATCCAGATTCGAGTCGAGCGTGAAGAATTCGCCCAAGCTGCCATCACAAATCACCCTCCTCAGGTCCAAGTCTGCACACAAATCTCAGCCCTATACCCAAGTAGAGGGTCAAGCAGTTACGGTTCTTCCACTCACATCTGGGCAATAAAAAAGGGCGCGATCTCTCGCGCCCCCTCACTTCTGCAATCTACCCTCTTTACCTCTAACCTTAGTCCCTAACTCCATCCATAAACGCTCGCAACTTCCGCGAGCGCGATGGATGTCGCAGTTTCCGCAGCGCCTTGGCCTCAATCTGCCGTATGCGTTCGCGTGTCACCGCGAACGACTGCCCGACTTCCTCAAGCGTGTGCTCCGAACCATCTTCCAGCCCAAAGCGCATCTTGATGACCTTCTCTTCGCGCGGCGTCAGCGTACGCAGCACCTGCGAAGTCTGGTCTTTGAGGTTGACGTTGATCACCGCTTCCGCCGGAGACACAACCGCGCGATCTTCGATGAAGTCGCCCAAGTGCGAATCTTCCTCTTCGCCAATCGGCGTCTCGAGGGAAATCGGCTCCTGCGCAATCTTCAACACCTTCCGCACTTTCGCTACCGGAATGTCCATCCGTTTCGCGATCTCTTCGGAAGTCGGTTCGCGTCCCAGTTCCTGCACCAACTGCCGCGATGTGCGGATCAGCTTGTTGATCGTTTCGATCATGTGCACCGGGATACGAATCGTACGCGCCTGATCGGCAATCGCACGCGTGATCGCCTGCCGAATCCACCACGTGGCATAAGTCGAAAATTTATAGCCGCGGCGGTATTCGAACTTGTCCACCGCCTTCATCA
The DNA here is from genome assembly GCA_963846085.1 of uncultured Acidobacteriaceae bacterium. Taxonomy (GTDB): domain Bacteria; phylum Acidobacteriota; class Terriglobia; order Terriglobales; family Acidobacteriaceae; genus Acidiflorens. The sequence goes on from CAWJUN010000004.1 coordinate 1,201,400, forward strand.
GGCCGATGTTCCCTTCCTGAATCAGGTCGAGGAACTGCAATCCACGATTGGTGTACTTCTTCGCAATCGAAACGACGAGTCGCAAGTTCGCTTCAATCAGCTCGCGCTTCGCGTGCTCGGCGTCCATGTCGCCCTGGATGATCTCGCGCTGTGTGCGCTTGAGCTCCTGGAACAACAGGCCCGCTTCCACTTCAAGCTTTTCCAGCTCTCCGCGGACCGCCCGTGACTGCTTCTTGTATTCCTTCTTTTGCTCTTCGCTGCGCGTCGCCTCGGCCCGCTTCTCCAGATTCTGGATCTGCCGGTCCAACGACCGCATGCCGTCCACCGTGCGATTCACACGGTCAATCAGCCGTTTGCGCTCGTTGTTGGTGAAGCCCAGCTTCCGCACCGCGTTCGAAGTGCGAACCACCGAACGCGCCAATTGGATACGATATCGCCGGTGATCCTTCGGACGCTTCTTCTGGTTCACCGCCGCCAGTTTTTCGACGAACGGCATGATCTTCTTGTAGAGCTTGTCAAGATTGTGGATCTTGGCCAGAAATTCTTTCAGCCGCTTGTCGACAATCTCTTCCGTGATCTCCTCTTCGTCGAACGTCACCAGCTCTTTAATCGAGCGGACGCCCTTCTCGAGGTCCTCGCCCAGGGCGAGCAGTTCACGAATCACGATCGGCGAGCGCGAAAGCGCTTTCAGAACGCGGTTTTGCCCCCGCTCAATCCTCTTAGCGATTTCAACTTCGCCTTCGCGCGTGAGCAGCGGCACGGTTCCCATCTCGCGCAAATACATGCGGACGGGATCATTGGTTTTTTCCAGAGCTCCGGGGGTGAGGTCGAGTTCGACATCGTCCGAAGCATCATCAACTTCCTCGAATTTTTTTTCCAGATCGGTCGTCGGCCCTTTCGAGCTTTCGAGTACATCGATTCCTTGCGTTCCGATCGTGGTTAGCAGATCTTCCAGGTCTTCAGGAGAGTGCACATCGTGCGGGATAAGGTCGTTGACCTGATCATAGGTCAGATATCCCTTCTCTTTGCCTGCGTCGATCAGCTTTTTTATGTCGTCGTACTTGTCGTCTAGTGCCAATGCAGATTATCCTTCAAGGCGTCCGCTGGTAAGCGCACGCCAAACCATTGAGCGGTGGGAGTTGGAACGGAGTTGTGCGCGGAGGCACAAACCTTAAAAGTATAGCACGCCGAATTGTCACCACGCCGCCCTAACTCTTTTTTCGCTTGACATTTAGATGTCCCCCGAACCCTTTTCGTTCCAAATCAAAGTAAAGAAGTCCCGCTAAAGAATCCTGGGTGAAGATGTCTCAGCTAGGAAAAGAGCCTGTCATCCTGAGCGTAGCGGGAGCAAGCGAAGCGCAGCGCCGCGTAGTCGAAGGACCCCTACTCCTTCGCCGAAAGCGCGCAGCAAGGGATTTCGCACCTCGCGCGACGCGAAAACCCGGGCTTTCCGGAGGGAAAGCCTTCGCGATCCGCGACACCCTCAAGCCCCCTCCCCCAGCCCCGGATCCATCAACGCCCTCTTCAACCTCACCTTTTCCTGCAATAACGCCTGCTTTTCCGCCGCCGACACTCCCGGACGCTGCAGTGCCCCCTGCGCTTCCTCCAGCCTGCGCCGCAGATAAATCCGCCGCAGCGCCTTTACCGCACCCTCCACCGTCTCCGGCGTCAACTCCTCCGCCTCGCTCATCAGAATCGACGCCAGCAACCGCCGGTCCTCTTCCGTCTTCGGCAGCGTCATCACATCCGCCGCCGCTTCGCCCGACAAGAGCAGCGCCTCAATCAGCGACTGCGACGTCAGCCCCTCGTACAAATGCTCCGATTGCAGCGCAAACTGCGCCTGCCGGCACGGGTCAAACTCCTCATCCGTCCCCTCCCGCGCCGAACTCCGCACCTCCCCCGCCAGCATCTGGTTCCCCGACGCCAGCGCCCGGATCAGCACCCGCTCCGCCCCCGTAATCTGCATCTCCGCGGGAGCCTTCACCTCTGTCGCCGACCGGTTTCCCGCAACATTCTTCAATTCTTGCCGCAGCACAGCCGAATCGATCCCCAGCTTCTGCGAAATCTCCATCGCCAACTCGTCCCGCACAATCCTGCTTGGAACCCGCTGAATATGCGGTAATAGATGATTCACCGCCTTCACCTTGCTGTCCGCATTCCGCGCCGGAAACTGCGCCCGCGCCCGGTCAATCAAATAATCAAAATATTTCTGCGAATGCTTCAACGCTTCGCCGTACGCGTCTTTCCCCTTGCGCCGTATAAACAGGTCGGGATCAAATCCCGTCTCCAGGGTGACCACCCGTATGTTGAATTCTTCCTCAACCAGCAGTCCCAGCGTCCGCTCCGTCGCCCGCGCACCAGCCGTATCCGGATCGAAATTCACCACCACATTCTTCGAAAACCGCCCCAGCAGCTTCGCCTGAATCTCGGTAAACGCCGTCCCCGAACTCGCAATCACGTTATGAAATCCGGCCGCATACACCGAAATGCAATCCATCTGCCCTTCAACCAGAATTGCGTATTCGAGCTTCCGTATCGCCTCTTTCGCCGCATCCAGGTTGAACAGCACTCGCGACTTCGAATAGGTCGCCGTCTCCGGAGAATTCAAATACTTCGGACCGGCCTTCTCGTCCGTCGCCAGCGTCCGCCCCGTAAACGCAATCACCTTCCCCTGGTCATTGCAAATCGGAAACATCACCCGATTCCGAAACTTGGAATAAATCGCCGCCGGCACAACCCCACTCTGCTTGTCATCCCGAGCGGAGCGAGGAATCCCATGTTCCCCGGCCTTGTCATCCCCACCAGACTTGTCATCCTGAGCGGAGCGAAGGACCTGCTTTTCCTGACGGCTGATGGCTGATGGCTGATCGCTGCTCTCCTTCCACGAGAACAGCCCACTCTCCCGCAACACCTCTTCGTCAAACTCCCGCCGCAACGCGTCCCGCAGCACAAACCCCGAGTCCGGAGCGAATCCAATCCGAAACTTCGCGATCGTCTCCTCGTCCAGCCCGCGCTCTTTCAAATACTCCCGCGCGCTCGCCCCCTCAGATCGCCGCAAGCTTTCCTGAAAAAACTGCGTCGCTCGCACATGCACATCGAGCAGCGCCATCCGAACCTGCGCATCCCGCGCCTCTGCCGGACTCGAAAATGCCACCTTCGGCATCGCCACGCCCAGCTTCTGCGCAATCAGCCGCACTGCCTCCGGAAACGAAATGTTCTCCACCTTCTGCACGAAAGTGAAAACATCTCCCGACTGCCCGCACCCAAAGCAATGAAAAAACTGCCGCGTCGCATGCACCGAAAACGACGGCGTCTTCTCCGCATGAAACGGACACAGCCCTGAAAAATTCTGCGCCCCCGCCTTCTTCAGCTTCACGTAATCGCCAATCACCCGGACGATATCCGCCTGCTGCTTCAGCGTCTCTTTAAAATTGTCGGTGGCCAGCATGAATATTCAGTGTGAACGATGTTGCCCAAAGTAGCCAGCCACAGAAAGTGCCCCACTTCGGAAAACATGTGCAAAAGCCAGCAGAATCGTGAACCAGCGTGGAAAACCACCTCTGATATTGGAGTCTAAGGTCGCCCGCGAGGCAGAGCATTGTCGACTCTAGTCCAACGTACGGCGCTTCCCGCCGTCACTTCTCTATTTCTTAACGCTCGAGACGCCCAGCGCCGACGACTCAATCATGTACTGGCCTTGATCGCTGTCGATCGGCTCCAGTTCCAACAACTCCACACTTCGCGACATCACCAGTCGTGTACGGAAGTAATAGATCCTTCCCGCCTCAGCCATAAAATGCGCGAGTTCCACACGTTGGTCGACGATCGAAGACTGCAAGGTGACGCACACATGATGTTCTCCCGGCTCCGCCGTCACCGAGAAATAAGAATTGCCATGATTCGCGCCCAACCACGCTCCGTCCATCCCCAGCTTCACCGTCGGATACCCCAACAAAGAATCGGTGCCCGCATCGTGAAAAAAGTAAACTCGCGCCTTTCCCGCCTCCGGCTGGGTCACAGCATGTTGGGATTTATCAAGCTTCACCTTGAAGGTGACATACTCCGACCCGCACGCCGCCTTAGCGATGCCAGTCAAAGGACGACTTTTCGCAACCTGCCCACAAATCGATGCCGCACCAAGCAGCACAATAAGAGCGATTTTCATGTCCAGCCTGCCGAGAAACGATCACCTGATACAGACAACTGCTTGATCAAAACCGTAGCAGTCTATTTGCGCCAGCAATCGCCCGAGGACTTAATATTCTTAATGGGAGACAGCTTTCTCTGATTGATCGCCTTGCTCGTCGCTTGAATCCATTGCACCAACGGAAGTAAGGGTGTTGGAAAGACTTTTGGGCCCGGTCCGGCCGGGGCCTGGACCGCCGCATATTGGATAGTTTGCTCTGTTTGGCTGCGATAAATGTGCGCAAAGATTGATTCTCCCTGTCTGATTCCGACAGGAGCCGTATGAACGGTCCCAAGATCTTTAAGTTCTTGGGCTTCGAGAATTGTGTGAAGTGTGTTGAGACTTTCGTCCGGCAACGAGTCCTCGACGAATTTCGGTATCCCGGCAGTCGGAGCGATTATATTTTGACCCATCTGAAACCGGCCGTCACGGAAGACGACCAGACAGGTGCTGTGACCACTCGAGGGATCGAAATTGTCGTACTCCACCATAGCAAGAATTCGTAATCCGGGAGCCGGCACTCGTTCATAGCTCGCCTGCTTAAACTCGGTTTCTTGCCAGCGATAAGCCACCACATCAAGATTACGCACGCAGCATGTCGGACTTCCGTCGTCGCTTCGTCCCGTAATTGTTAACGTGAGAGATTTCTCGTCGAAGGTCGCATGTGTCCCCTCCGCATGGGCGCCAAAAACGAATTGTTGCGTGATAACAGGCTGGCTCGCCCGTGCTTCGAACACCTGGACGATGCCCACCTTCGTACAACCGTCACCGCAACTCGCCCACGTGGTGATGACCAGTGCATGTCCTCCGCCTCCTTCCTGCTTGAAACAGAAAACGTCGTTCACCTTGACGGATTCATATTTCGAGTAACCCTGGCGTTCATACTTTCCATCCTTAAGTTTTGCGCTCAGGTTCGCGTTCGCGCCGAACATGCGGACGTTTCGGAAGTCGATCGCGCACACGTCGTCCCCCGCCTCAAAATCAAGAACCAGATTTGGTGCGGAAACATTCACAGCGGGAGTTTTGGGGAGATCCTGTCCAAGCGCTGGAGAGCTCATAATCGCCACAAGTACCACCACCATCCAACACGGGATAAGCCTTTTCACTGACGTACTCCTCAGGTGGAATCTTGCGCTGCTTGTGCTCGTACTGTCAAAGAGATGTCCCGGCCAACGAGTACACGGAAAGGAATGTTCAACAACAATCGTTTCAACGCTTTCTTCTGCGCCCGGCCGAGCCGCACGAAGGACAACGCTGGCGGCGCTAACCGTGCCCTTGCTGTAAAATCCCCAGCATCGGGGATGGGGTCCTCCTTATGAATGCAAGCCTGCCAATCACCGCTCATGGTGGCGATCCCGGCCAAAATCTCGATGCGCGCAATCTGCCGTCTTCCGCGCAGCCGCGTTCCGTAGCGACCGCCGCGCACCCAAAGCGCCACGCCGCCCTCGTCCGCATCACCCATTGGATTGCCACGCTCGCCTTTCTCGCCCTCCTCGTCAGCGGAGCCGAGATCGTCCTCTCCCATCCCCGCTTCTACTGGGGTGAGACCGGCAACGTAAACATGCGCCCGTGGCTCAATCTGCACCTGCCGTCCTCTCGCGACACCGTCCCCACCGGCTATGGATACGTGCTCCCCGATCAAAACGGCTGGAGCCGCTATCTCCATTTTCAGGCCGCCTGGCTCTTGGCCGGGATCGGTTTGCTCTACCTCTTATTCGGCTTGTTCGCCGGACATTTCCGCCGCAACCTCTTTCCCGCAGCCTCCGACCTTTCCCTCAAAAATTTAGCCAATTCGATAATTCGTCATTTGCGCTTCGAGCGCCCGGCCGCCGAAGAAGCATGGTCCTACAACGTCCTGCAACGACTCTCCTATCTCGTCGTAATCTTTGTCTTATTCCCGTTGATGATCTGGACCGGCCTCGCCATGTCCTTAGGCTTCGACGCCGAATTTCCCTTGGCCGTTCGGCTCTTGGGAGGCCAGCAGACCGCACGCAGCCTCCACTTCCTCGTGACCATCCTTCTAGTGCTATTCCTGTTCGTCCATGTGTTGATGGTCTTTCTCGCCGGATTTCGAAGCCGTATGCGCGCCATGATCTCAGGAACCGTAATTCCGGAAACCACGATTTCGCAAACAGAGATTTCCGCCCGTGCGGAACCACCCACGGAGCGAAGTGACGGAGTGACGCTATGAGCCAAACATCTCGCCGCAAATTCATCACCACAGGCCTCGCCGTAGCCGCCGGCGCCTCTGGAATCGCCGTCGCCACCAAGGTCGCCCGGCATCATGGACTCATCCCGCCCGACGCCGGAGGACTTTACGGCCCCGGCGAATCTCTGACCTACGCGGCGCAGCGACTCTTGGGTCGACATGCGATGGCACGTGAATTCCCCCACTCCAAAATCTCCGAAAAGCCCTTCGCCAATGAAGTCGATCCCCTGGGCGACGAGTTCAACCGGCTTCAGTCCGCGAGTTTCGTCGACTGGCGCGTGACCGTCGACGGCATGGCGGCGCGCCCCGCTGCGTTCTCGCTGGCCGAGCTCAGAAGTTTCCCCACCAGTACGCAAACAACCATGATCGGCTGTGAAGAAGGATGGACCTACATCGCCGAATGGACCGGCGTCCCCCTCTCTCACATCCTCGATCGCGTCGGCCCCCTCCCGCAAGTGCGCTACGTCGTCTACCGCTCGATCCAATCCGACTGGTGGGAGAGCATCGACATGTCCGACGCCCTGCATCCGCAAACTCTTCTCGCCCTCGGAATGAACGGTACCGAGCTTCCCGTCCCCTTCGGAGGCCCCGTCCGCATGCGAATCCCGCGCCAACTCGGTTATAAGAACGTGAAATACATCAATCACCTGACACTGACGGACAATCTCAAACCGTTCGGCAAGGGTAAGGGTGGTTCGGGAGCGGACTCAGGCTACGCCTGGTATGCGGGCATCTGAGCGAAGCCACGTGATCACCAGCCCATCTGCCGCATCCGCTCCAGGATCAGTCCGCTGTATCTATTCATCCGCTCCGGCCGTCTCTTCAACGGAGCCGGCAAAATCGCCGCCATCCGCGCCGCCTGCTGCCGGTCGACATTCTTTGCCGCCGTTCCGTCGTAGTAACGACACGCCCGCTCTGCCCCATAAATACCCGGTCCCCACTCCACCACGTTGAGATAAATCTCCAGAATGCGCCGCTTGCCAAGCACCATTTCCGCCACCGGAACCAGCGTGAACTCCGCCCCCTTGCGCAGCACAGATCGCCCCGTTCCGAAAAATAAGTTCTTCACCAACTGCTGCGTAATCGTGGACGCTCCGCGACTGCGGCCACCTTCCAAATCATCCTCGGCCGCGATTTCAATCTCGTGCCAATCGAATCCGTTATGCTCATAGAAACGCGCATCCTCGGCCGCAACCACCGCATGCTGAAGATCGGGCGAGATCCGGCTCAGCGGAACAAATTCATAGTGTTTGTGATACGCAGTGCCGTGAACCCAGGCCTGCAACTGGCGCTGCATCTGCACCGCGGTTGTCGGAGGATCAATCCAGCGCGCCGCCAGCAGAGTCACAGCCGCCAGCAACCAAAGAAGCGCTAAGCTGACAACAAGCCCTATAACGGATAATCCGAGTAACCGCTTGCGCCGCGCCGATTGAGGATTGCCTACGGTTCCCGCCACACCTCAGAATAACCGTCCCGCGGGATTTGCCGCTGTGATTCGCCGCTCATGCTTTGCCGCTAAAGATTTACCGCATAGGTTTTGCCGCCTACGGGATCCCCCACCACCGGGCCTTCTCTCACGACTGAAAAGTGTGCGCCGCGGTCGCCTTAGAATTTTCACTCATCCCCACCTCCGCAGCCCCGCTCTTCCGTCCCGCGTCGATCATTAACTTGTCGCCAATCTCTCGGGGAATGTAGAAATAGATTTTTCGCGACGCAACTTCAAACCACATGCACTCTTTCAGAAGCACAGTCTTTGGTCGATACTCCACGTCGCTCCATGGAATCTGCAGATTCTTCTTGAACCCCACCACTCCATACCGCCACCACCACCCTTTGCCATCCGGATGCGACAACAAGTAAAGCCCCGCCCCATCGGCGCCCACAAAACACAAATTGCTGTGCTCCGCATTCACAAACTTCAAACTGCACTCGTAGCGCTTGCCCAGAAATTCGCTGTTATATCGATAGCCGCTTTGGAACAGATACCAGTTGGCTCCGTTCCAAAACGTCAGTGCAAGCCCCAGCACTCCGATGATCACCACGATTAGCGTCACGTCCGGCCCCCCTCACCAGGAATTCCGCGTTCCCGACTCAATTATCTGTCCCGGCATTTCGCAACGCCAGTTACTCCGGTAAACCGACGGGTCAGGCCAGCAATCCTGATGACAACGAGTGCCCTCTCAGCGCGAGAACAGTCTGCGACGCGGTACAAATCGCACGAAACAAGCGCTCTCCATCGGTCACCACGTTTGAATCCCGACTACGTGGACGCCCCGCTCTTCGAGCCACAAATGTTGGATCAGTTACTCTGACACCAACCTCACAATTCCTTTCGTTTCGCTTTGAAGTCTCTCGAGCTCGCCCGAGACGCGAGATAGGTGTTCGGCACTTAGCCCAATCTTTGGCAGCTCGCAGAAGTCGATTTAGACCCGTTTTGGGAAAGTTCGCAATCGGGAATTCCACCTTAAAAGCAATGCATTGAAAAGCCTCAGTTGTAAGGTGCTGATTGCTGTGTACTAACAGGAGAGATATTCGACAAAGACTGGCCCGTTGGATGCATCTCTCGCATAGATCGTGATCAAAAATCCAAGCGAGGTTAACATGAAATATCTTCTCCCCCTCTTACTGTTGCTCGGCTGTTGCTCTGCAAGCGCTCAGCAGCTTTCGGGTTACACGACGTTCGCAACCGTTCTCCCGGATTTTCAGGGACAGATTATGCAGTACGCTTTCCCAGTCAGCCCATTCGATTTCTGGAATCCGAAGGGACATTCGACTAAGTTCGCATTCGGCGCGTCTAATGCTGTGAACGTTGCAACGGTAAAAGGCATCACAGAGCTTTATCTTGCTGACTCGCACGATGTCTGTAGCGCGAAGGCTGGCATTGAGGGTCAGTGCACTTACCTGGGAACTCTAACTCCAGGCTCATTGCTAATTACTTCCGAAGTCGGCGCTGGCGGTACTTACCAACATGTCGCCGCCCAGTTCAGCGGGGCATTTGTGGACGCAAAGGGCAACATCTTCTCGCCTGTAACTGCCTTGCTGAGCTTCGATACGTTCCCAACGAAGGATACAGTCAACTGGCCGTCTACCGGCGGCGTAACCGTTGTGTTCGATCTCAACTGACTCGGCACACGACGGGAACGCCAGTCGCGCTCTTACTCTACGAACCAAGCCCGCTCGAGATCTGCCTTAGGCAGGTGGACCCGAGCAACACGGGATTGGTCGGAGGCTACATCGAGAAGGGCGGGACTGTACGACGCCAGCCGCAATACGTCCTAGTGTTTGACCGTATAGAGTAATGCTTGCCGAGAAATTGATTCCATGACAATGTCGGTTCCCGTAGCCGAGTAGACCTTGGTGGCCACGAAACCAACCAAGCGCTGCTCGGGAGAAAGGAGCCGACATTGTCATGAAATCGATTGCCCTAACTGACCCCAGTTTTGCGGCTTCTCTGCTGGGTCGTTCTCTTTATCTTGGCTGTCTTGTACCGATGATTCCGAAAGCCACTCACGAAATATCGCCGTAGCGCAAACTACCGCCAGTCCTCGTCCGCCATCACCTGGATGTGTTGACACCTCGCGAGCGTCAGGCTAGCATTTCGCAATCGTTGTTGCGTTCTTCCCCGCACTTCCCCAAATCGTTGTGGGCCCCGCAATCCACGACCGGTCTTAGCCGGCACGTTTTCAATGGGAGAAATCCCGTGGCTTGGCATGGTCCCTCTACAACGGCACCTCTTGGAGCGCGTTCGCCAATCTCAACACCAAAGCCTTTTCGGCCCCCAGTTGCACCACCGACAATAACGCTGGCGTCGTTTGCGCGGTCTACACCAACGGTTACGTGACACTGGTCGACCGCTTCGCGGCCGGTAAGTGGGAAGGCTTCCTGAGCCTCGGCGGAATCGCCGGCGGCACGCCCGATTGCACCTCCTTGGACCAGGCCGGAAACATCGTCTGCTTCGCCGAAGGTTACTCTTCCTCCATCTACCCCACCCGCTACAACGCGAGCGGATGGGCCGTAGCCGATTGGATGCCCTATGGCGGCGGCCTCGGCGGAGAAGTCAACGCGAACGCTAGCTGCACTTCCCAGGCTGCGGGCGAGTTGCTCTGCGGAGCCTATGGCGTCGGCCCCGACAACAGTGAGCTCTACGCGAATGCCTACAACGGCTCCAGTTGGACTGGCTGGGGAGTGGCTGGTGGCGCCGGCGTCGGTGTCCCCCGCTGCGCGCCTCTAGGCACCGGCGAGGTCATCTGCGTGGTGATGGGTTTCAACAACAAACTGACCAGCGTAGTTGGACCCTAAGCACATCACGAATCTCAAAAGTAGACAGCCTTGGTGGGTGAACAACCGACAGTGTCGGGACAAGGGCGGGTGGGCCACTTCTCCGGCGCCAGAACCAGCTTCGTCCTTCACTGTCGACACAGAAACAACTGGGGATGCGCCACTTCTCGCTCTTGAGAAGTGGCCTTCCACCGCCATGTCCCTGCCGCTCTCGAAGGTTGATCTCACCTAGCGAAATCGCTGGTTACAACATTTACCCCACGCAAAATCAAGCACCCGCCGTAATGGCGACCGTATCAGCATCGCGCTGCTCCAGATAACTGTTAACCAAACCAGGAATAGCCGCACAGGCATTGTTAATTCCTCGGGAAGACTGATGCCTGCTTTCCGGGTCAAGATTCCACGGGGGACCACGACTCAAGCGGGATCGTCCACCCGCTAGCGGTGTCGATTATTTCGTAGGGAGTCGCGATGTGGGCCCTCCAGAGCTCGTGGATGCCGTCCTTGAGTTGATACCGCCTGAACGCTGCCTCTTCGCTAGGGAAATTCTTGTGAGCATCTATCAGCAACGAGAATCGAAAGGCCAATCCGCCTGCCACGGAACGGCGCTCTCCCGTAAATACGTCCATAATTTCAGAGTTTGCTTTTGAAACGTCGAAAGCACTCCCGCACTTTGGACATTTTGGGCGAATGCGCTGCGATGGAAGGCCGCTAAGGTCGTCCGTCTCGTAAGCAAGTTGCTCGCCGCAGTGGCACTGTGTTTCCAATTCGGGGAAAGGCGTCACGTTCTCAGCCGTTTCGTAGAAATACTCAGGCCCAATGATGAGACTTACTCCGAAATAAGTGAAACCCGATTCAGGATATGGAACAAAGGTGAACGGGAATTGCACGTGGCATTTTGTGGCGTCGTTCACCCACCATTCAAAAACCAGCTCATGATCTGAATGAAAGGCTACCCAGCTTGGCTCAAAGGGAGTCTTCTGAAACGGCTCTGGACGGAAGGGCGTTCCCTCTATCGGACCTCCTCCCGGCAACAACTCCAAAAGATTCGATCGTTGCGGGCCTGCATCGGGCTGCGGAACCCATCCGCCCTCCCGCAGCGCATTGGCTAGCGCCGCGATTTGTTCTGCATGAGGTTTAAATGCGCGATCCTTCGGTACCAGCCATACGCGATAATCGACACCCATTTCAAAATGATATCCGTAACTGGCGAAAAATCGCCATTTCACTAACTATGGCATCAGGGTTTTGTGCCAGCCCCGCATAACGCAGCGACCTTTGAGTGCTGAGATAACTTTTTGCCGGGTCTTGAAGTTTCCCGTTTTGTCGGCGGCCCAGCGGTCGTCATCGACCTCGACGATCCATCCCCATCGCAAGGCTTTTGACAGGCACGCTGTGTCTGCCCAGTTAATCGGGGCGTCCTGTAATCCAATCAAAATCATTTGACTTAGCCCTAACACCGTTCGACGATGAAAGAGACGACCACAAAGGGGCGAGCCAAAAAATTGAAGCCCGACGGCGCACCCAGCAAAACGGCTTCGATCAAATCGTTCCGCCTCTACTCAAAACTGACAACTGACGACTTGCCCATAAGTCTCAAACCCGCAATTCAACCACAGTCGCCCCGCCCCCACCCTCATTGGACGGCGGTTCCACCACTGACTCCACATGCGGATGCTTCTGCAAATACTGCCGTAGCGCCTTCCGCAAAATGCCCATCCCGCTCCCGTGGACGATGCGAACCCGCGGCATCCCCGCCACGAATGCGCGATCCACAAACTTTTCCACTTCGCTCGTCGCTTCGTCCACCGTCCGCCCGATGACGTTAATCTCCGTCGGCGTCGCCGCACTCGATTCGTTTTGTAGCTTCACGCTGATCCCTCGCGATCGCGCCGCTTCCACCGGAGAAACCTGCGCCTTCGCCGCGCTCGTCAGCACTTCGGCAATATCTTCGCGATTGATACGCATCTTCATCGACCCGATTTCCACGTCGAAGTGGTTATCGCCAATCTTCTTTTTGACGACCGCTGCTCGCCCCATCGACTTGAGCTTCACAGTATCGCCTTCGCTGACGTGCTTCACCAGACTCGGTTGCGCATTCGGATCGCCGCGATCCGCTCCCGTATGATGCGCCACAACCGTCGCATCGAACTGCTCGCGGAATTCGCGCCGCATTTTCGCAATCCGCCGCTCGGCATCTTTCGACAGCTTCTGCGCCGCTGCTCGATCCTGTACCGCATTCACCGTTTCGCGCGCCTGATACTCGAAGTCGCGGAAAAGCACTTCCAGCTTGTTCTCCATCTCGCGAATCTTAGTCTGTTGTTCCTTGCGCCCTTCACTCGCCAAGTGCTGCTTCTCGCGGTCGAGTTCCTGCTCGCGCGCTTTCATGCGGATTCGTTCCGCTTCCACTTCCCGCAGATCGGCATGCAATCGATCCAGAAAGCGTCCGACATCCTGCGTTTGCGAGCCCAACCGCGAACGCGCCGACTCGATGATCGCCGGATTCAACCCGAGCCTTTGCGCAATGTTGATTCCCGCCGAAGCTCCTGGAACTCCGATCTTCAGCTCATACGTTGGTTGCAAAGTCGCTTCATCGAATCCGACAGATGCGTTAATCACACCCGAAGTGTTTGCTCCATATACCTTCAGCGAAGTGTGGTGCGTACTGATCACGATCATGCATCCCACGCGCCGAAAGTACTCGGCAATTGCCACCGCCAGCGCAGCGCCTTCTTCCGGATCAGTCGCCGATCCCAGTTCGTCCAGCAACACGAGCGAGTTTGCCGTCGCAGTTCGCGAGATGAAATCGATATTGGTAACGTGCGCGGAAAACGTCGACAGATTTTGCTCGATCGACTGATAGTCGCCGATATCGGCCAGCACCGAGTCGAAAATGGGCATCTCCGCCCGATCCGCCGGAACGGGAATTCCGCTCTGCGCCATCAGCGCCAACAGTCCCAGCGTCTTCAGGGAAACTGTTTTTCCTCCCGTGTTTGGGCCCGTGATGACGAGCTGCCGCTGCGCGCCTTCGAGCTCAATGCTGACTGGAACAATGTTCAGTTTCTTGAGCTTTAGATTGCGCTCCAGCAGGGGATGTCGCGCCTGATGAAGGAGCAGCCTCGCTTCGCTTGGTGCTCGCGGCTCGTCAGATTTTCCCGCCGAGAGTGTCACCGCAACGCAGTTGTAGTCTTCCGCAAAGCGAGCCTTGGCAAACTGCAACTCCAATTCGGCAAGCACTTCCGCCGCTGCCAAAACCGCTTCGGCATTCGCTCCGATCTGCCGCGTCATCTCCAGCAACACACGATGAATCTCCGCCAGCTCATCATCCAGCAGACGGACCAACTCATTGTTCTGCTCAATCGTCTCGAGCGGCTCAACAAATACGGTTTGCCCGCTGGAACTCGCACCATGCACAACTCCCTGCACGCGGCGCTTTTGCTCCACTTTTACCGGAATCACGAAGCGCTCGCCGCGTATAGTAATCAACTCATCTTGAACCGAGCCACCTTCGGCGAGTTTGCGTAGATAACCGCGCAGCGATTCCTGAATCTGCCGTTTCTGCCGTTCGATCTCGCGTCGAACACGATGAAGTTCGGGAGAAGCACGGTCGTCCAGCGTCCCATCCGGCAAGATCTTGTTCTGGAAGACGCGCAAGAAGGCACTGAAATCCTGTATGCCAGCTGAAAGAGCTTTCACCGCAGCCCAATCCGAGCGCATTGCCGCAGGCGGTTGGCTGACGATCTCGCGCCATTCCGAAGCTCGATCCGCGACCAGCACAATGTCGCGAATTTCCGTGGTCTCGAGCGCCGCTCCCGAGATGCGAGCCTTTTCCACCAGCTTTCGGACTTCGGGCAAGCCCACAAATTCGAAGCGGGCGCCCGCTCGTCGATATTCGCGAATCTCCGTAGTGAGCTGTTGCTGCGTTTCAATCCATGCGCGATCAACCGACGGCACAAGCTCTGCGACGCGCCCGCGGCCCAAAGGAGACGACGCATACCCTCCGATCAGCTCGCGCAGGCTTTCGAATTCAAGCAGCCGCGAACTGCTGTCGGTCATTGGATCGGGGACGAACGAATTCGGATTGCGAACGAAAGACATTCGTTTTGATGTTACAACGCGAAGGCAGCCACAGTGTAAAATCAACCTCGGCGACACGGCCCCGTAGCTCAACTGGATAGAGCATCAGACTTCGAATCTGAGGGTTGGGGGTTCGACTCCCTCCGGGGTCACCATTTGCGAGAAATGCCCGATTTCTCGCCTCCGCCTGACTCCGCCGCTAGAGCCAGCACTCTGGTTACTTGCTGCCACTCTGATTTCGCGATGCAATAGCCTTTCGGAGCGAGATATGAGAGCGGCCTTTGGAATATTGGCGACCGTCATCACCATGGCGATCGGCATGTACATTTACTCTCTGCAGATCAAGACTCTGACCCCTGCAGCCGGTCCCAGCAACGCGTCTGAGGTCCCAATTATTACCGGCGTGAAGAACGATCTGATTGGCATTGCCAACGCCGAGCGCGGCTATCTGGCGTCGCAGGGGAAGTACGGTTCTCTGGATGAGTTAACCGCTGGAAATTACCTCACGTTCAAAGGCGATCGGAACCCCTATATTTACGATATTCAGACCACCGAAAACAGCTTTCGCGCGACCGCCACGCGCACCACGAAGGGTGCGCCAGCTCAGCTTTGGATTACGGAAACGATGCAAGTGCAGTCCACGGATTGAGGACCCAGTGGACTGAGGGCCGCTGGACACCGCCACTTCGCCTTAGGTCTTCTTCCATTCAGTGAGTGACATCAGCTCATCCATGATTTCCTGCAGTCGCTGCAGACGCCGTTCCTGATCGGCGGCTCCAATCATCTTCTTTCCACCCGCCAAATACAGGCGGTTCGCCTCGCTGATTTCGGCGATCTCTTCTCTTAGCTTTCCAACACGTTCTTTTACGGACAGGGGCATAGTGATAGGCTAGCAGAGCATTTAGGTTCTTTGTAGGCCCGTCGGGTCAATATTTGGAATGGAAGGTTTGCTCCCCGCCTCCCGAGAACGATATATTTGTTCTTAGACCTTTACCGATTGTGCGGTCCCATTTCTTATGTTCACTGACTTCACCGCTACCGACCGTTGGACGAAGAAACCGATGCACTGCCTCTATCAGGCTCTGATCGTGGCCATTGCCACGCGCCACGCCGACGCGGTCGATATCAAGTTCCTCGTCGACGGACGGCCCGTGTGGGTCGCACTTCCTCATCCTGCCTGGGTGGAATATAAAAAGCGGACCGGGAAGATGATCACCGATTCCCTGGCGAAAGAAATCGCAGGCCATTTTCTTAAATCCTCTCTGGAATCCGGCGAAGGCCTGGGCCGCGAAATGTACTCACTCACCATCAACGAAACTCTCAAACACCTCGACGGAGTCGTATCCGCTGTTGAACCCCCGGTCGCAGCCACGTAATACTTCCGAAGCTAGCCAGAAGCCTTGAAATGAGGGAGAATAGTTAGTTTGCCCTACCTTGCAGGGCGATCTAATTCGCAGACCTTACTTTCTGCCCGCCGATTCTCCACGGCTCGCTAAAGGGTCGTGTAATCGTTGAAAGAGGCGTTTCATGTCCAGCCTGATCTCCGATATGGAAACCATAGCCGAAGGAAATCCGGGAAAGAAGCACCAGCAACTGCATGCCTGGGTCGACGAAGTCGCCCGTCTCTGCCAACCCGATCGAATTCATTGGTGCGACGGTTCGGACGAGGAATACGAGGGCATGCTTCACCTCATGGTGTTGACCGGTAGCGCGATCTGGCTTTCGCCGGATAAGCGCCCCAACAGCATTCTGGTGCGCTCCAGTCCCGGCGACGTCGCTCGCGTCGAAGACCGCACTTTTATCTGCTCTCTCACGCGAGAGGAAGCAGGTCCCACCAATAACTGGGAAGATCCCGCGACCATGAAACAGAAGCTCAAGGGATTATTTACAGGCGCCATGGCGGGTCGCACGTTGTACGTCATTCCCTACAGCATGGGCCCCGTCGGCTCTCCGATCGCCAATATTGGAGTCGAGATCACAGACTCCCCCTATGTTGTGGCCAGCATGCACATCATGGCCCGCGTTGGAACTCGCGTGCTCGAGGTTTTGGGGAGCGATGGTGAGTTCGTTCGCGGACTCCATTCCGTAGGCGCGCCACTATCCGCAAACCAGGCCGATTCGCCCTGGCCCAACAACGCCCAGGATAAGTACATCTGCCACTTTCCTGAAACGCGAGAGGTTTGGTCGTACGGTTCTGGCTACGGCGGAAACGCACTGCTTGGAAAGAAGTGCCACGCGCTTCGCATTGCTTCGGTGCAGGCCCGCGACGAAGGATGGATGGCGGAACACATGCTCATCCTCAAAATCATCAACCCCGCGGGCCAGGTCAAGTACATCACCGGCGCGTTTCCCTCAGCGTGTGGCAAGACCAATCTCGCGATGATGATTCCCACCATTCCGGGATGGAAGATTGAAGCGATTGGCGATGACATCGCCTGGATGAAGTTCGGCGACGATGGCCGCCTCTACGCCATCAATCCCGAGAGCGGTTTTTTTGGCGTGGCTCCCGGAACCAGCATGAAGTCGAACCGCAACGCCATGCTCACGGCGACCAAGAACTCCATCTTCACGAACTGCGCGGTCACTCCCGAGGGTGACATCTGGTGGGAGGGAATGACTCCAGAAAGGCCGGCCGATCTGATCGACTGGCTGCGTCGCTCGTGGACTCCGGCGTCGGACCGGCGAGCTGCTCATCCTAACGCCCGCTTTACCGTCCCTGCCAGGCAGTGCCCAGTAATTGCTCCGGAGTGGGAAGATCCCAAGGGCGTACCCATTGACGCTATTCTTTTCGGAGGACGCCGAGCCGGCATTATTCCTCTGGTTACTGAGTCTTTTAGTTGGCGGCACGGTACGTTTATGGGCGCCACGGTTAGCAGTGAAACGACGGCCGCAGCTGCTGGCAAAGTCGGTCAACTGCGCCACGATCCCATGGCCATGCTTCCTTTCTGCGGCTATAACATGGGCGACTACTTTGCGCACTTCCTAAGCATGGGTGATCGGGCGGGTGCCAAGCTTCCCAAGATTTTTTATGTGAACTGGTTTCGTACCGATCAAAACAGTAAATTCCTCTGGCCCGGATTCGGCGAGAACAGCCGCGTACTAAAATGGATCTTTGCCCGCTGTGATGGCCAGGTGCACGCCGTCGACACGCCAATTGGAAGGCTCCCCGAGCCCTCCGATATCGATACCAAGGGGCTGGAGCTTCCTCCAGCAAACGTCGCCAAATTGCTCAGCGTCGACGTCGACGGCTGGCTTGCCGAAGTTCCGCTGATCCGTGAGTATTTCGCAAAGTTCGGCAAACATCTTCCCCAAGGCTTGAATCAGGAGCTGGTCGATCTGGAAGACCGGCTGCTTCATGCGAAAGAGAAGACGCGGTAATTATCGCCGCTGTCTCCGACAATTCTTAGGGGGTTTCCGCTTCCAAAAGGTTCTTCTCGGCGCACTCGGCGTCTCGGCGGTGAGTCGTTCTGGTCTGTGCTTAAATCGAAGCATGTTCGCCCGCAAAATCCGCGTTGAATTCGGGCAGGAAGGCAAGCTTCAGCCCTGTCCTCTGAAGTGGCTCGACAATTTCAGCATGCGCAATTTCACGAACGCCTCGGTTTTTGACGATACTCTTCCCGTGGGTGATGGGTTTCTGGAGATTGGGAAAAACGTTCGAATTGATCAGCTACGAGACGCGATGGAAGATTGGTTTCGCCGCAAGACTTATCTGCCCAAAGACGCGCATCTGGTACTCACGCCGGTCGAGCGCTAAGTAATTTCGGTGGGACTGGCAGAGAAGCAAGCGCGGTTCAGAACGGAGGATGGGGTTACATCTTCGGTTGCATCTTGAGCAGGCGTGAAAGCAAGCGGACGATCATGCCGTCGAAGCGCGTACCACTCAGCTTTCCAAGTTCAACCAATGCCTGTTCATCGGTCTTGGGCGGAGCGATAGAGCGGTCGCTCGTCATATTCACATATGCGTTTGCAACCGCAATGATGCGGCCGTGTAGCGGTATATCTTCACCCTTCAGTCCAAGAGGATAACCACTGCCATCGAACGCCTCGTGGTGGGCCTCGACCGCGTGCGCCATACGCTCCACTTCAGGGATCGCTCGTAGCAGATCGCCGCCAAGTCGTGGGTGAGTCTTGATGATGGCGAGTTCTTCGTCCGTCAGTGCCACCGGTTTGTTCAGAATGCGATCGGGGATAAATAGTTTCCCCAGGTCGTGCACTCGTCCGGCGAAAATAGCGTCTTCGATTTCCTGCTCCGAGAGGTTGAGCGCACGCGCGATAATGCCAGCGTAGTGCCCACATTGGTCGCCATGTCCAGAGGCGTTGCGCTCGCGAAGTTCAGCCGCGCGAGATAGTGCCTCCACAACTTCTTTCATCGAATTCTGTGGGGAAGCCCCGCGCCCCGAAAAACTCCCGCCCGCCGAACCGTGAGCATCCGAACCACGATCAGTTCCCTCCGCGGATGCGCAGAACTTGCGCAGAGTGGCGACCAGTTCTTCCATATGTTCGGGGCCGTTGTGCTCGCGCTGCAGAAATCCTTCAATGTATCCGGAAATAAGCTGGCGCTGAACCGCCGAGCCTTCACCGAAAGCATCGGAGGTTGAGACCTGATTGCCGCCCGCGTGTTTGGCTACGTACATCCCGGCATCCGCCACGCGGATTAAGTCTTCCATCGCAAATCCATGGACGGGGAAGCTGGCAACTCCGAAACTACCCGTGATGCCGTGCTCTTCCAGCATGGTGTCGGTAGCAAGCCACACGCGCAGTCTTTCGGCCAGCGCCTGCGCTTGCTCGATTCCGGTCTCGGGCATCAGGATGATGAATTCGTCTCCGCCATAACGCGCCACGACATTAGACTGCCGGCATTTTTGTTCGAGCAATCGGCCTACGCGGGTCAGCACCAGGTCGCCTTCGAGATGGCCGAGCGAGTCATTCACTTCTTTAAATTTATCCAGATCGATCAGGACGACGGAGAAGGGGCGCCCCGAACGCGACGCGCGCTTCCACTCTGAACTAAGCGCCTCCCAGAAAAAGCGCCTCGTCTTGATGCCGGTCAAGCCGTCCGTAATCGATTGCTGCTGCAGTTTTTGGAAGACAAACGAATTGTGCAAAGCCGTTGCCAGCAGGTCGGCGAGAGTATTCAGGATCAGACACATCCTGCGGAGCAAATGCATTTTCATCGCGGCTCTCGATGTTCAGTACGCCGAGCAACGTTTCGCCGTAGCTCATGGGAAGGCAAAGCACGGCCCGCGATTCCGGCAACACTCCCGCAAGATGGCCCGAGCCGGCATTCTGCACGAGAGCGCTGACACCGCTGCGCGCAACCTTGCCCAGAACCCCGCTGCCCAATGCGATCCTGCGGCCTAGAGTTTCCGAGGTCGTTCCCGCTTCCGCTTTGATCTCGATATCCTTGGTCGCATAGTCCACGATGCCGATCCCGATGTGATCGTAATGGAAGTTCTTCTGGATCTCGCGGACGATGTCAACCATCATCTGCTCGGCGTCCTCGCTTGAGATTGCCATTTTCGAAACATTATTCAGGAAGGCAAGATGGCGTCCGCGTCGTTGTTCTTCAGTAAAGAGCCGTGCATTCTCGATCGCCACGCCTAGCTGCCGGGCTACCGTCTGCATGACCTCGAGATCCCGAGGCTGAAACTGCAATTCTCGCGTCGTACTCAACGCAGCCATCACCCCAGCCGGTTTACCGCCGAGAAAAATTGGTACCGCGCAAAATGACCGCGCCGGCTGCGGAGGAACGAAATTAACTCCCAGCTTTGACCTGACCTGTTCGAGGTCAGATTCAATCAGCAGCGGCTGGCCTGTTCGCAAAATATGTTCGGTCAACCCATTTGCGATCTTGCGCGAACGCTTAGGCAGAGTAACGTCGCCTTCAACCTCCAGTTCGAAATGAATCTCGTCTTCTTCCTGGAAGGCTATATAGAAATTACTGGTGTCGAAAATCTGGCCGAGTTCGACCTGCACCGTTCGGAGTACCTCTTCCGGATTGAGGTGGGAGCTAATGGCTTGGCCAATCTCGGTGAGCAGTTTGTATTCTTTGGTGCGCCGTTGCGCTTCATGCATCACAACGTAATTTTCGAGCGTCAGCGCAATCTGTAGCGCGAGACCTATCAGCAGACGGAGGTTTGATGAACCGAACATCCGGCGTTCCGCGTGCGGAAACAACAAGACGCCAAAGTTGTGCTCGCGTGTTTGCAGGCTCACCGCCATCAGATCGGTGATTCCCTCGGACAGCAGGACTTCTTTGCAAGCCGCGAACTTCCCTCCCGAGAGTGCGGGGAGCGGCTCTTCGAGATCCGCCAAGCCCCTGAAAGTTACGACTCCCCCGCGGCGGTAAGCCAGTTCGCCGATGTAATCGCCGGCGTGAGTCTTCTGTAGTTTTTCCAGGAACTCGGCCGAAAATCCTTTTTGGACCGAAGGTAGGGCACTCCGCCACTGCGCGGCCACAAAAAATATTGCTCGACGCTGCGGCAAGGGAGCAACTAACCGATCCACAAAAGTCTGCAAGCTAGGAATGAGATCGGATGAGGAAAGCAGCCTTCGCGGGTCGATGCCCAAAGTCGAGAAGGTAAGTGCGTTTTCCTGGACGGCATTGCGCTCGTTCTCGAAGAGCACGCCAACCATCGCGATGGCCAATAGCATTTGCGGGATCGGCCCGAGAAACCCGCCCAACTGGCCAACGACGTCCAGAAATGGTTGCCGCATCTGTCCGACACCGATCAGGGCCGCCCACAGCGCCAGCGCAAATGCCAGAGCGCGAAACGCTACCGAATTTCTTCGAAAGGCGTAGCGGTAAAAATGGAAGGAACAATAAAGCAAGATCGCCGCCAGCCCGAATTCCAAGCGCAGATATCTTGGGGCGGCGCTTTCATTCGCAATGAATACTCCGGTCGCCATCTGGGCGCGCAATTCAGCGTAGGCTAACAAAGTCCCGGTAACCGCCAGCGCGATGTCGTACCACTTCAACTGAAAGGCTTCCTTCATCAACCGGGTGGAGACAAAAACACACATCGCCATGCCGATCAGCAGCAGCGATCCCAGAAAAAACAACGGCGCGGACGGCCCTCGAAAATATTCCGCCGCACGGGTCACGTAGTACAACGTGTATGAGGCCCAGGCCAACTGCCAGGCGCGAAAATAATTGTGGCGATTCTGCTCGTACAGGTAAGTGAAGACGAGCATCACCAGCAGAGCTACGGCTCCGGGAATTACCACCAAACCTGTTGCTACAGTCGTCATCTTCGATCGATTAACGTGAATTTGCCGCGTCGTTCCCCGTTTCGACGCTTAAGCTTGTCGTTCGGATTTCCACTCCCAAACTCGAAATTTGCTCCATTTCGGCCTTGGGATTGGCGTTCCAATGAGTATCTTCTTATAAGATGCCACCCCAATACAGGGATATTCTGGGGAAAGGTTACCTTCGTAACGCGTTAGTACCTAACGCTGGCTGCTGAACTTAAGTCACGATTTGTTTCGGGTAAGCAGCGCGCGCCAAGCCCCCAGAATCGACACACTGAGACACAAAATACGCGCGAATCTTCCCTTTTTGTTCTTACTTTGAGCACGCCTGGAGGTCCGAAGGCGCATTATTTCGGCCATTCTCTCGTCCGGCAAGAAGAGGAAAACGATCCGCTATACTTTCAAATTATGCTTCGAGTTCGATTCGCCCCGTCGCCTACCGGCTTTCTCCACGTTGGGAGTGCCCGCACCTTCATTTTCAACTGGCTCTACGCCCGGCGCAATGGAGGAACGATGGTCCTGCGCCTCGATGACACCGACGTCGAGCGCAATTCCGACGCTTCCGTCAACTCGATCTTTGAGGGCCTGCGCTGGCTCGATCTCGGCTGGGACGAGGAATACAAACAATCTGAGCGACTAAACTTGCACCGCCAGGTCGCCGATGCCATCTTTCAGAGAGGACTTGCCTATCGCGACTTCACCCCCGCCCACACTGGCGACACTGAACGATCCGGCGCCAGTCAAACCTGGTTGTTTAATCCCGGGATGCGCGAACTCTCTCGCGAAGAGAGCGACCGGCGAGCCGCCTCCGGAGAGACCTTTGCCCTCCGTTTCCGCGTCCCCCGCGGAACGAATGAGTCGGTCCGGTTCAACGACGCCGTCTATGGAGAGCAGGTCAAGTTGGCGGACGACATTGAAGACTTCGCCCTTCTGCGTTCTGACGGCATGCCTACCTATCATCTCGCCTCCTGTGCCGACGACATCGACCTGCGCATCAGCCACATTATCCGGGGGCAAGATCACCTCTCGAATACATACAAGCACGTGTTCATCTTCGAAGGCGCGGGCGCCCCGCCGCCACAATTTGCGCATCTGCCATTGCTCGTTGCGCCCGATGGGTCGAAGCTCTCGAAGAGGAAACATGGCCCCGTGGTCAGCGTAACGACCTATCGTGATGCCGGATTCCTTCCCGAGGCCTTTATCAATTTCCTTTGCCTACTCGGCTGGTCTCCCAAAGATGACCGCGAGAATATGACCCGCCAGGAATTGATCGACGTTTTTTCGCTGGAGGGCATCAACCGCTCGAATGCCGTCGTGAATTTCAAAGAACCCGCCGCCACGCCGGACGAAACCTTCGATCCCAAGGCGCTCTGGCTCGACGCCGAGCATATTCGAACCCTGCCGGTTGACAGGTTAAGCTCTCTTTTGCTGCCGATTGTGCAAGCGGCCGGATTTTCAGCCTCGGCCGAGAAGATGCTAGCCGTCACGCCGCTAATCCGCGAGCGCATCAAGCTCTTGCGCGACGTTCTCACCGCTGCCGACTTCTTTTTTGTAGACAAGCTTCCGCCCTACGACGCGGCCGAACTCATCCCGCAGAAGGGCGACGCCGCCATGGCCCTGAAAGCTCTTACGCGCGCAAAAGAGGTTCTCCCGAACACCGAATTCACCCACGATCCTCTCGATCATGCGCTGCGCGCCGCCGCTCAGGAATTGGGCTTAAAAGCGGGCCAAATGTTCCAGCCCATCCGTGTCGCCGTCTGCGGGCGCAAGAACGCACCTCCGCTGTTCGAAACGCTACAGGTTTTAGGGAAGGAAACAACGTTGGAGAGAATCGACCAGGCTGTGAGCAAGCTCTAGGACAAATGTTGCAGAAACTCAGGATGCAAATGCCGCAGCCACGCCGCTCCGCCCAGAACTAGAAAAATTCCGAATGCCAGGATCAGAACCCTGCCGCCTGCGGCCTCTCGCTGAGGCGCCAAGCGCGCGATCATTGCCCCAAGAATCAATCCCGACACCAACCCGCCAACATGGGCAGCGTTGTCGGTGCGTCCCAAAAACGCACCCAACACGAGGTTGTAACCTGCAAACTTCAACACACTCGTAAGAAGTCCCGAAACGACCGTCTTGGGAAGCGAGAATTCACCGAGATAAAAAGCGGAGATAAGCGCACCTGCAATCCCGAAGATCGCTCCAGATGCTCCCGCGCTAACGCCAATTGGCCTCCAAAAGAGGCTGGCGACGCTGGCACACAAACCTGTGATCAGGTAGAGGCCTCCGAAGGTCCAGCGGTCGTAGACCGATTCGGCCAGTCTTCCCAAACCCCAGAGGCACCACATATTGAGCGCAATGTGCATGACACCGATGTGGACGAAAACACAGGTCAACAATCGCCACCACTGGCCTCCGATGGTGGCAGGCCCATAATTTGCGCCCCACTCTACCAGTTGCTGCCACGTCGGCTCCATCGGAGAAACGCCGCCCATCACCATCGCGATAAACACCACGACGTTAATGCCAAGAAGCGCCTGCGTCACCAGCATCGTACTGGACTGGCTCTGCTTCCACGGAACCGTCTCCACTCGCTGTACCGGAGAATCTTCGCCACGCTGTGCCGCTTCGTGCTGCACACACCACTGGCATATCTTCTTGCCGAAGCTTAGCCCCGGAAGTTCGCGTCCACATCGAATGCAATTTGCCATGAATTAGAAGGGAGGTTCGCTGGTTTCATCAGAACTTGCGCGGAGCCTCACCACGCAGATTATCACGACGATTTTCTCGCCGCCGAAGGTCCCGTCTCTCGAGTCGTCGCCCAATGCCGAAATGGTCCAGCTTCCGGCGCCGAATCAGCCGCGAATTCATCTACACCATATAAAATAGAAACAACATGAACACTGCCAATTTATCGTCGTCGAAGTCCGACGAATCTGACATGAGTTCGCCGCCCTCCGACCCGCACCCTTCCAACTTCATCCGCGACACTGTCATCGAAGACATCAAAACCAAGAGGTTCGGCGAAGCGATCATCCAGACCCGCTTCCCTCCCGAGCCCAACGGATATCTTCATATTGGCCACGCCAAGTCCATCTGCCTGAACTTTGGACTCGCAGACGAGTTCGGCGGCAAGACGAACCTCCGCTTCGACGACACCAATCCCGAAAAAGAAGAGCAGGAGTACGTCGATTCCATCTCGAAAGATGTTCACTGGCTGGGTTTCGATTGGGACGGCCTCTACTACGCCTCCGACTACTTCGATCGCCTCTACGAGTGGGCGGTCCAGCTGATCAACGCCGGAAAAGCCTACGTCGACGACCTAAGCGCCGATGAAATTCGCCAGCATCGTGGCACGCTGACTGAGCCGGGCAAGGAGAGCCCGTACCGCAACCGGGATCCCAAAGAGAATCTCGACCTCTTCGAGCGCATGCGCAAGGGCGAGTTCCCTGACGGATCCCGCGTACTCCGTGCCAAGATTGATATGGCGTCTCCAAATCTAAACCTGCGCGATCCCATCATGTATCGCATCGTGCGCGCCACGCACCACCGCACCGGCGATAAGTGGTGTATCTACCCCATGTACGACTACGCGCACGGACAGTCCGATTCCATCGAGCATGTCACTCACTCGATCTGCACGCTCGAGTTTGAAGATCATCGCCCGCTCTACAACTGGTTTATCCAGCAGCTCGGCATTTTTCCATCGCAGCAGATGGAGTTCGACCGACTCAGCCTCACCTACACGCTCCTCAGCAAGCGCAAGCTTCTCACGCTGGTGCAGGGAAATTACGTTACCGGCTGGGACGATCCTCGCATGCCCACACTCTCGGGCATACGGCGCCGCGGCTATACACCCCAGTCGATTCGCAATTTCTGTGCGGCGATCGGAGTTTCAAAGACGAATGGCACTCTCGAACTTGCCATGCTCGAACACTTCGTGCGCGAGGACCTGAACAAAAGCGCGCCGCGCGTGATGGCCGTGTTGCGTCCATTAAAGGTCGTGATCGATAACTATCCCGAAGGTCAGAACGAAGAGGTTGATGCCGTCAATAATCCGGAAGATGAGAGCGCTGGCAAGCGCAAGGTGCCATTCTCCAAGGTGCTCTACATCGAGCAGGACGATTTTCGCGAAGATCCGCCCAAGCAGTATTACCGCCTGTCTCCCGGACGCGAGGTGCGGTTGCGCTATGGCTACTTCATAACGGCGAAGAGCGTGGTGAAGAACGATCGGGGCGAAGTTGTCGAAGTACACTGCACCTACGACCCCGCGACTCGCGGCGGCAATGCGCCTGACGGACGCAAGGTGAAATCCACCATTCACTGGGTCTCGGCCGCGCACGCGATCGACGCTGAAGTCCGTATCTACGATAGGCTCTTCACTAAAGAAGACCCGAACCAGGTCGAAGAAGGCCAGGAGTTCACCGCGAACTTGAATCCGGCGTCCCTCGAGGTGATTCCGCAAGCCAAGCTGGAGCCGTTGCTCGCGACCGCTCCCATCGAGGGCCGTTTCCAGTTCGAACGCTTGGGCTATTTTTGTGTAGACCCGGATTCCCGCCCGGGACATCTCGTCTTCAACCGGACCGTAGCGCTGAAAGACACCTGGGCCAAACTCGAGAAGAAAAACGAGAAGAAGTAAGACTCAGCCCCAGCAAAACTCTGCATTTTCGAGAGGTGTAAACTACGGGCGCGCCATCATGTCGATCCCAACGCCCAACCGTGGGGCCAAGCTGTTGCGATTCAGCGTCTTTGAGGTTGATCTCGACGCTGGAGAACTCCGCAAGAACGGCGCCCGCATTCGTCTGCAGGAGCAGCCCTTCCAGGTTCTGATCGCGTTGCTGCAAAACGCTGGACGCGTTGTGACACGCGAGAGCCTTCGACAAACCATCTGGCGCGCCGACACCTTCGTCGACTTCGATCACAGCCTGAATACCGCGGTAAATAAGATTCGCGAATCGCTCGGAGATTCCGCTTCGAGCCCGCGTTTCGTCGAAACCTTAGCCCGTCGCGGGTATCGTTTCCTTGCGCCTGTCGAAACAGTCGGGGTTGGGATCGTGGCGGCACCGAACGGCCCGAGCGATAGCATTCCATCCCACACCGACTCTCCCGACGGCCTCAATCAATCGTCGGTTTCTCCATCGATCAGCTCTTCGCCTGAGTCTCCGCCGATAGACGTTCGGCTCCATCCCCAGCTACATGTGCCCGTTCCCAGGCGTAGCGTGGTACGTTCGCTTTTCGCGCTCGTCCAAGTGATGTATCTGATCTTCTATGTCAGTGGCCTGGCGCACCTGCAGGGCGTGGAGAGAATCGCGACCAGTTTCCTACCCGGAGGGAGAGCTCTAGCCATCGTGGGCGTGGTATTTATAACGGGAGCCGTCGGAATTCCGTTGCGGCTCTATTTACTGTCTTCGATCGCTTTCGATTTCCGCAGGCTCGGCGAGACATTCCGGCGCCTGTTTCCTTTTGTCCTGGCGCTCGATCAGCTGTGGGCGATCACGCCTTTTCTGCTACTGCCAAAAATCGGAGTAGGCTTGGCGTTCGCCACCACCGCAGCCCTTCTCTACGTGCCTTTCTCCGAGCGTACGCTCATCCGCATGGCCTACCCCATCCAATCGTAAGGCTCAATTACTGAAGGCAACACCGGGCGGGCTGTCGATCGTTTGCTCCCGCCTCGAATATTTACTAAAAACTTGCGCCGTCACGCTTCTGCTAAGTGTGCGCTCCCCACGTAGCTGGATTCAAGAAGTAGTTGGATTCAAGAACAGGATTGGCGGGTGGCAGTCGACCGCCGAGCCGTGAAAGAACAGGTATAGGTACATCGCAGCCAGAGGGTAGCGCGGAACTCCCGCGCCCGCTTCGGCCTTCGTAGAACGAACTTTCTGCGGATCTTTATCGTGGCATCCAGGGGGGTCATTTGGAAAATCCAGGAAAAGGGCTAAGCCCAGGAACTTCGTGGTATCGCGGAATGCCTCGCGCGAGTGCATGTTGCACAAGTCCTTCGGATCGTCGGCTTGAACCGGCTCAATTGCGAACCGAATCGTAGGCGTGTCGAGTTGGAACAGCAGCGGATTGAATGTCCCCGCATCCGACGCTCCCGCCAGCGAGAATCCATTCAATGAGTTGACGGTGTAAAGGAACGAAACGGAAGAGGCGTAATTCTGCTCCGTAGAAGCATCGGGAGGATAACTCGGCCCCAGACGCGTACGGTACCGCCTCGCCGCCACGTAAGCCTCAGGCTTCGGAAGCCGAACGACATAGCGATTCGATTTGTCATCCAAAGCGCGCTGCAGGCTCTTGGCGTCAATGTTCACCTGCGCAAAACTGGGATCGAGCGATGCCGACGTCGCCGCACCATGCGCCGGAACCGAGAGATCGTAAGTTCCGGCTACCAGCATCGATTCATTCGATGCCGCCACGAATAAATCGCGGTGGATTTTCGTTTTCGGCGCCAGAACCAGAACGCTGTTCGCATCTCTTGGGTCGGGAACCACCGCCCAAGGGCCTTCGAATACGACGTAAACCTCCTTGGTGGGTGCCGCTTTCGGGGTAGACGCCATAGGCGCGGCAGCGGGCGATGGCGATTGATTACACGCAACCAGCAAGGTGAGGGCGAAGAGACTTAGCAGCGCGATACCCGTCCGCGTGACCGGGATACGTGCGAAGCGGCGGCGGTTTTTCATCTTCCGTTCTCCTTTGCGATCGGATCAGGGTCTCCCGTAAGCCGCAAACGCCGCCCAATAAAATGGGTGGGCTGTCTGCGGGTTCGACATCATCTTCTGTGACATGAGTCGGGTTGCGCCGGAAACCGGCTCGCCGCTAAAGACCGCGGCGTAAAAACCACTTGCAAACTTCCGCGCCTCGACCGAATCAACGGCCCAGCGGCTTGCCACTACATGCGGCACTCCCGACGTCTGAAGCGCCTGCGCCACACTGTCGAGTCCTCGCGACCCGCCTACTCCCGCATCCGTGCTGCAGGCCGCAAGAAGCGCCAGTTGCATCTTCTGCAAATCGAGACTGCGTACCACCGTGGCATCCAGAAAAACCGGATCTGGTGATGACGTTCCCGGGGGCGTCGAAGACGGTCGCGAGTTCAGAACCGTCGTTGCCTGCCCACGCAGCAGCATTAAACCCGCGTGACTCAACTTATCTGTAGCGTGCCCCGCAAAGTGAAAAACAGTGGCCTCCGGCAATCTCCGGGTTACCGCCTCGAGCGTCGCTTCGGAGCCGTTGAGTTCCGTCGACGCATGAAAACTCTTGGCGATTGCGTCCGTCCCCGCTGCAATATCCGGAATCACGAACAGTCCGGCCTCTGGCGAAGAGGCGTCGCTGCCCACGACCAGCGCCGGTGAATCGCGCGTCACCGAAGATTCAGGATGCATCCGCGCTTCCGCGTACAGGCCCGGCGAATGGACAATCGATCCGCGCTGCACCAGGTAACGGCCGTTTGCATCCACCAAAGCCTCAAATGGCAGTCTTGCCAAGAACCCCTCTGCTTCGATCACCAGAGTTCGCCTCGAGTCGAGGCGCTGCTCGACCGGCGCGATGAGCGCCGAATATAACCTTTGCCCGTCGCG
This sequence comes from uncultured Acidobacteriaceae bacterium, assembly GCA_963846085.1. GTDB lineage: Bacteria > Acidobacteriota > Terriglobia > Terriglobales > Acidobacteriaceae > Acidiflorens. The sequence goes on from CAWJUN010000004.1 coordinate 1,230,963, forward strand.
GCGCAGCACACTCGGGTCCGAATCGGGCTCCGCACATTCGGTGTAGAATGACGACGCCAAATCCCGCAGATCCTGCGGTGATTCTTGTATCCAGGTCGCACTCACCCCGCGGTTGTCGTAGACCCAGATGGCGAGCCCATCGGGGAGCACTCCATACGCCAGAATTGTTTGATCCGCTAAGAGAGGAAGTCTAGCTTCTAGCCGGTTCGGATCCGGAAACGACGACGACGGCTTACGGCTTGGCTGAGCGCCCTCGCGTCCGCGAATCGCAACCCGCTCGGGTGCTCCTATGTACCACTCAAACATATTGAGCGAGTCCTGTTGGCGCCCCTCTAAGAGTTCCGACTCGGCAAGACCCAGGTACACCGGAGCTGCCTCTTGACTCCAACTCGTTCGTTCCGTCTCCGAAGACAACGAAGCGAGTTTTTGCTCGGCTAACCGCAGCGCCGGAAGAAACGCTTCTCCGGCCTCCGACTCCCGATGTCTGCCGAGCTGCAATTCCCCAAGGGTGGAATAGAAGGCCTGCGAAAGATACGGATCGGAGAGCGGTCCAATTTGATCTTGTATGCGAGTCAGCCGGGCAATCGCATCGTCGAAGTGTCGGAGCCGGGCTTCGAGTCGCGCGGTTCGGATCTCGGTTTCGACGGCAGCCACGCGATTCGCGTTGTTGCGCGGAGCTGCCGCGAAAAGCCGACTAGCCTTGGCATAATTCTGCTCGGCAATCTCAGGCAACCCTGCGCTGATGGCTGCGTCGGCCATCGACTTATGAGCCATCGCCCGTTCCAGCGGGTCTTCGTCTAAATCGACGAGGGCCACCGCTTCGCGCCAACTTGCAATTTGCAAACTGGGCCGATTCACGCCCGCGGATCCGGCAACCTCGGCCAGTTCCGTATAGAGGCTGTAACCGCGCACGGGTGGAAACTGGCCCGACCAATACCGTCCGAGGCCCGCCTCCGCTAAGCTAATCGCGTCAGCTTGATCCCCGACATCATGTTTATCATCCGCCGCAAACATGACAGCTCGAAGATAGAGGGCGCCGAATCCGCTCTTTTGAGCGCGCTGCATCGCAAGATTCGTGGCCTCTTCGTCGGCTCCCATGTCTCCATGCGAAGACGAGCAAACGGCTTTCTCCAGTCCCAGTTGAATCTGAAGCCAGGCGTACGAGGTCTTCTCTGCTTCGGCTAGAGCAACCGTAGCGCGCGGACGGCAATCGTTGCGGCCGTGTAACAGCTGTGTAGCGAACAGTTGCTCAAACTCGGCGCGCAACACGCCGGCTGTGTTCCCGGATCGCAGAAACAATCTTTCGGCTAGGCTCCCCTGCTTGAGCGCGCCATCGTACTGTCCGGCCTCATTGGAACGGAGCGCACGCGAGAGAGCTCCCGCGGCTCGCGCAAAACCGGGCGCGGAAGAACCTCGTAAAAAGTCAGACAACCACGGATCGCCGTGTTTTTGCGCTGTCAGCTCCGCCAAAAAAAAAAGCGCCTCAGAGGCGCTTGTGTTCGCGGTGGCGCTCACTCCAGGAAACGCCGAAGGGATCCAGGAGCGGACTGCCTGATTCAAATATTCATCGATTCGATCATCAACTCCGGAGGCCTTATCGGTATGTCTTGCGGAAGCAACAAACTCCTCGGGAGACAGCAGAGGTACCGCTTTGCTTTCATGCTGTTTTAACTTTTCGCGCACCGCGTCGGCCCGGTTCCGCGCTTCTTCCGCCCACTCCGAACCCGAATCCACGCGCAGATAGTGTTCCCAATCGTCTCGCGCCTGCTGATACAGAAACTGGTGCTCCGCGACGATGGCACGATTAAACAGCGCCACCGGGTCATCTGGCCGCTGTTTCAACGCCAGGCTCAGGGCTTCGTAGGCTGAGCCCAGGTCTTCCTTGCGGTCTTCCTGCAGGGCGCGCTGAAAGTACGCGGTCGCTAAGTCAATTAAGAGCACCGGTGTATCTGGCTCGATTTCCAACCCGTGGCGCAACGACTCGACCGCCGCGTCATACCTGCCTTCCAACATGTCTGCCTGCGCCTTTGCCTCTAGCCAGGCTGGGTCGGCGGGATGAGACTGCAGTTGGCTGCCAATTAATGCCTCCGCTTTCAGCAGGGCCGGCGGGCGGCTGGTAAACGACGCGGCGGCCCCGAGCGACACTCGTAAAGGAGCGTAGTCAGCGCCTGCGATTCGCAGTTCCAAGGTGCGCTTTTCGGTGTAAGCACGAGCCAGTAGGCGCTCGGCCGCCGCGGGTTGGTGCCGCTGGCCTTCAATCCACGAGCCGACTGCCACCGCTACCACGACAGCTGCCCCCACCAACGCCAGCCGTGGGACGGCTACCCAGTAGCGCCACCAAGGCTTCGATCTCCGGGGCATGAACTCCCGGCCTGCTTCAGCACCGGACATGGAGGCGATCCGGTGCGCAAGCTTCCGCTGCCACTCCACACTCGCGCTCTGTAGCGACAAAATGTGTTCTTGCTCGGCCTCGGTGATCTCTCCGTTTAAATCCCCCATTTCAGATACCGCTTCTCGCAGCAAGGGACCACAGCCTTCGCAACAGCTGGCGTGTTCGATGTGAGCGAGCGTCTGGCCGGGCGGCGTCAAGCCCGCTGCAATCTCCCGCCATACCCCCGGAGCAGGGCAATCCCCTCGTCGCAGCCCGGTCCCTGCTGATCGCATATGTGTGAGACGGTTATCCAAAATAACCAAACCTCGATATTCGTCACGGCAGGTAGCACAAACTGCAAGATGCGGGTGCAGATCCGCCACATCAAGAGTCGATCCCGGATGCGGACCAGATCGTTGCGCCATTCTCGCAAGTTCTGCAGCGCCGATGTGTTCGCCAGGATTTTCGTTCAAAACTAGCGCCCCATTCTCTTAGAACGGTTTTGCCGCTTCAAAACCTTCACTTCTCGGCTGGATTCGAGTTCCGCAAAGTGACTGCGAATCGTGAGCGCCAGCCGGAGTAATAGACTCTCGACCCCTTCCGTCGTCAGTCCAAACTCGCCTATAGCCGCTATCTCGCTGGCAGTAAAGCCATGCCGATGCCGGAGCCAGAAGATAGCGCACTTTTTCCCTTGATCTTTTCCTGCCGTAACCTCGACAAGAACCTTGTCGATTTGAGCAATCTGAAGACGGTGGCTCATCCCATCAAAAGAATCGCCTGGCGCGCGCAGTTCGAGAGATTTCATTTCCGGGATCGCAGCCGTCAGATTCGTACCCCGCTTTACAGCCTTCGCTGATCGAAAATGGTCATGGACTATATTGGCCGCTACCACCTTCAGGAAGCCGTAAATCGAATCTTCCTGCCGTGGCTGGAACGAACGCAGTAGCCGGTAGTCGTTTTCGCAGAGTTTTAGATATGTGTCCTGGATCAGGTCGTCCAGTTGCGCGCGCGACGGCTCGCACCACTGGCGCGCCGTTCGGAGCACCGTGGAAGCGATGACCGTGTGAAATCGACGAATAAATTCTGTCCACGCCAATTCGTCGGCTGAAGCGACGCAGGCCCTTACCAATTCTGTCGATGAGACGTCCGAGTGACGCGGCACGGATTACTCCACGTTCGGCGGATTCTACAACACAATGGTTATCATTACTGTTAAAAAATTTGCCATGCGCGAAATGCCGAAATTGAGGACGAATCCGCGATAAATATCGCGCAACAGAGCTCCGTTGCCGGACTAACTCATTAATTTCGCTGCTTCCTGGGCGTAATAGGTCAGGATCATGCTCGCTCCAGCCCGGCGAATGCAAAGTAGCGATTCCATCATCACGCGGTCGCGGTCGATCCATTGGTTCCGAGCAGCCGCTTCGATCATCGCGTACTCACCCGACACCTGATAAGCGGCCAGCGGCAGGTCGAAACGCTCGCGGGCGGCAGCAATCACATCGAGATAGGGCATCGCCGGCTTTACCATGATCATGTCGGCGCCCTCTTCAATATCGAACTCGATCTCGCGCATCGCCTCGCGAACATTTCCGGGATCCATCTGATAGGAACGCCGATCGCCGAATTGTGGCGCCGAGTCTGCCGCTTCCCGGAAGGGCCCGTAGAATCCTGAAGAAAACTTCGCTGCATAGGAAAGAATCGGCGTGTTTTCGAAACCGGCCTCATCCAAGCCCGTGCGAATCGCCCCAACCCGTCCGTCCATCATGTCGGAGGGTGCAATGATGTCCACCCCTGCCCGGGCCAGTGAAACGGATGTCCGCGCCAGTAACTCCAGGCTCTCATCGTTTACGATCTCGAAATCAACCGCTGCCGGCGGAGCTGCTGCGGCCGCGCCCAGAGACTGTGGCGGTGCCGCTTTCACGATGCCGCAATGCCCGTGCGACATGTACTCACAGAGGCAAACATCACCCATTACGATCACGTCGCGGACTTCGCTCTTGATCGCGCGCGTTGCCCGCTGCACGATCCCGTCCTCCGCCCAAGCCCCCGTGGCTACCTCGTCTTTTTTCTCTGGAAGGCCAAACAAAATAACCGACAGTACTCCCAACGCTCGCGTCGCACGTACTTCTTTCACCGCCTCATCGATCGATAGATTGAATACTCCCGGCATCGAACGCACTTCTTTCCGTATGCCGTTTCCCGGGCAAATAAACAGTGGATAGACGAGCGATTCCGGCGTAAGCCGCGTCTCTCGAACCAGGGAGCGCAGCGTTTCAGTGCGCCGCAGGCGACGCAGGCGATGAACAGGAAATGCCATGATTCGCAATTCTAGCAGCCCGTAGCGAGGCTGCGAGCTAGTAGATCACCGATCAATGTGATCTGCATCACGAGGGCAGAACGGGCCCTAGATTACTTCGGTAACCAACTGTAACCGCGCCGTGATCTAACCAGAATCGCGAGAACGGCTTATCATGCCAAGCAGTGTCTCGGCTCCAAATCTCGGCGCTTGTCAGCGGAATGGCTCTGTTCGCGGGTTTTGCGCTGGCGCCGCTCGTATTTCCCAACCCTTTTTTCCGAATTGTCATGGGAGATCTGGTTCCGCAGGTGATTATCGCCGCGGCTTTTTTTGTCTCCGCCAGAAACGCGTTCGACAGCCGAGGTCATACCCGCCTCTTCTGGAGCCTCATCGCCGCAGGGATGGGAATGTGGTGTTTCAATCAGGCTTGCTGGACATGGTTTGAGGTAGTCATTCACAAACCGCTGCCCGATCCCTTTCCGGGGGATATCGTACTGTTTCTCCACATGGTCCCACTCACCGCAGCCGTCGCCATTCGTCCCCACCGCGCTGACGAGCGCGAAGGCATGTTGTTGAGCGCTCTGAATGTCTGCATCCTGCTGGTCTGGTGGATCGTCGTCTACGCCTTCTTCGTGTTTCCCGATGAGTATTTGATCAACAATGCGTCGGTATACAACCCCGGTGGGATCTGCTGTATCTCGTCGAAGGCGTGATTCTAATTGCGGTTTCGGCCTCGGCCTTCTATTACAGCTCGGGCGCCTGGCGGGACCTCTATCGCAACATTTTCTTCGCTGCCGCCCTCTACACGTTCGCCTCGGAAACCTTGAACACCGCCATAGCCCGTGGTACCTACAAAACGGGCAGCCTTTACGATCTTCCATTCTTAGCCGCTGCATCCGGGTTTCTGTGGGCTGGCATTGCCGGCCGCCGCTGCCTTCGCGACACGCAGATGACGCCATCCATCACGCGTGAGAGTCGCCCGGTCGCTCCCTTGCTGGCCAAGCTAGCGCTGCTTTCCCTGCCGATGATGGGATACTGGGCACTCTTTCTGAGCAATGATCAGCCCTATCTCAGGAAGGTCCGTTTTGCCGTCGCAATGGGGGGAGTCGCTCTCCTCGCACTCGCGGTATTTTTGAAACAGCACCTTCTAGACAGAAAGCTCCTGCAGTTACTGAATCACTCTCGCAAGAGTTTCGACAACCTGCAACGTTTGCAGGGAAGAGTCGTGCAACAGGCCAAGCTGGCGTCCCTGGGAGAACTGGTGGCGCTTGCCGCCGGGGAACTCGAGTTTCCACTTTCGTCAATCTTGAGCAGCTCGGAGCGCATGGCCGCCAGCAGCAACCTCAGCCGCGAACAACTCTCGAACGCGCAGAAGATTGGCCAGCAGGCGCGTCGAACTCGCGAACTCGTCAGTGATCTGCTCAGTTTCGCGCAGCAGACACCGGGAGAGAAAAATCCACTCGAGCTGAAACCGCTCTTGCAGCGCGCCGTTCAAATGGAAGGATTCAAACTCGAAAATAGAAAGATTAGCTTGACCGTGGAGAGCAGCGACCCGTTGCCCCGCGTTCTCGGGAACCCCAACCAGCTCCTGCAGGCTTTTCTCCAGATCATCGAGAACGCCGTTGACGCTCTGCAGGAAATCGGCGGAGGCCGTCTTCAGGTTTCTCTCTGGCGCGAAGCCAACGAGGTGGTCGTCCAGTTCGCCGACTCCGGTCCAGGTCTGCGCGATCCCGAGCGCGTCTTCGACCCCTTCTACACCACCAAACCAGTCGGCAAGGGGACCGGTCTAGGATTGAGCGCAACCTATGGCGTGATTCTCGACCACAAAGGACAAATCACCTGCTTCAACCGTCCCGAAGGGGGAGCCGTATTTGATATTCGCCTCCCCGCCTTGAAAGCCACCCTCTTATTGTCAGAAGCGGCCCGTGCCTGACAGCGTGCTGCAGCGTGGCATTCTTCTCATTTCTTAGCCCCCACTTTCTTTGCCCCCACAGCCCCGAGCCGCTCGCTTACCGCAAACGTCATCTTTCCCGTCTTCTTCTCCGCGTCGACGATGACGTGATCCCCGTGCAGAACCTCTCCATCAAGAATCTTCATGGCCAGCGGATCCTGCACCAATTTCTGAATCGCTCGCTTCAACGGACGCGCTCCAAAATTCGGATCGTATCCCTCCGTGAACAACGCTTCCTTCGCCGCCTCGGTCAGCTCCAGCGAGATCTTACGATCCGCGAGTAGTCGTCGTAAGTCTTCCAGCCGCAAATCGACAATCTTCACCAGCTGTTCTTTACCTAGCGGACGGAAGATAACGATATCGTCCACGCGGTTCAGGAACTCTGGCTTGAAATGTCCATGCAGCGCGCCCAGTACCTGCTTCGATGCCTCTTCAAACGCGGCCTCCGAGCGGACATTCTCTGACTGCAAGTAAGCCGATCCCAGGTTCGAAGTCATGATGATCACGGTATTCTTGAAATCGACCTTGCGCCCCTTGCCATCCGTCAGCCGCCCATCATCCATGATCTGCAGCAGAATATTGAAAACGTCGGGATGCGCTTTCTCAATTTCGTCAAACAGCACCACCGCATACGGATGCCGCCGCACCTGCTCTGTGAGCTGCCCTCCCTCCTCATACCCTACATATCCGGGAGGCGCGCCGATCAACCGCGACACCGCATGCTTCTCCATGTATTCGGACATATCGATCCGAATCATTGCCCGCTCATCGTCGAACAGGAATTCCGCCAAAGCCCGCGCCAACTCCGTCTTTCCCACACCCGTCGGGCCTAGGAATATGAACGATCCAATCGGCCGTTTGGGATCACTCAGCCCGGCCCGCGATCGACGAATCGCATTAGCCACCCGCTCCAGCGCATCATCTTGCCCAATCACGCGATGTCGCAGCCGGTCTTCCATCTTGATCAGCTTTTTGACTTCGCCTTCCAACATCTTCGATACCGGAATCCCCGTCCACTTCGAAACGATGCCAGCCACATCCTCTTCATCCACCTCTTCTTTCAACATGCGCTTTGCGGAGCCGGGACCATCGCCCGCCAACTTGTCTGTGATTTTCTTCAAGTCGTCTTCTGTCTGCCGGATTAGCCCGTACCGGATCTGCGCCACTCGCTCCAGATTCCCCTTGCGTTCTTCAGCCGCTTCTTCAACCCTGAGCTGTTCCAGTTTTTCTTTCAGACTGCGGGCCTGCGCAATGACATCTTTCTCCTGTTTCCAACGAGCCTTCAAAGCGTTCGATTTTTCCCGAATCCCCGCCAACTCCTTCTCAACCAGAGCCAACCGTTCTTTCGAATTCGAGTCATCCTCTTTCTTCAACGCCTGCTTCTCAATTTCAAGTTGCGTGGCCCGTCGTTCCAGCTGATCAATCTCCGTCGGCATGGAATCGATCTGGATGCGCAGTGACGACGCAGCTTCGTCAATCAAGTCAATCGCCTTGTCGGGCAGGAATCGATCCGAAATATAGCGATGCGACAACGTCGCCGCCGCCACAATGGCGGAATCCTTAATGCGCACGCCATGATGCACTTCGTACTTTTCCTTCAACCCGCGGAGAATCGCAATCGTGTCTTCCACGTTCGGCTCTCCGACAAACACAATCTGAAAGCGTCGTTCAAGCGCCGCATCTTTCTCGATGTACTTGCGGTATTCGTTCAGCGTGGTCGCGCCGATCGCGCGCAGCTCTCCCCGAGCGAGAGCCGGCTTCAACATATTCGAAGCATCGATCGAACCTTCCGCCGCGCCGGCGCCGATCAACGTATGCAATTCGTCGATAAAAAGGATGATCTTCCCTTCGGAATCCTCGATCTCCTTGAGCACCGCTTTCAGCCGGTCTTCAAATTCGCCACGATATTTCGCGCCCGCCAGCATCGCGCCCAAATCCAGCGACACTACGCGCTTATTCTTCAACGCCTCCGGCACATCACCCGAAATAATGCGCTGCGCCAACCCCTCGACGATGGCAGTCTTTCCCACCCCGGGTTCGCCAATCAGCACGGGATTATTCTTCGTCCGGCGCGACAGCACTTGCACCACGCGCCGAACTTCTTCATCCCGCCCAATCACCGGATCCAGCTTCCCGCGCCGCGCCAGTTCCGTCAGGTCGCGAGCATAGCGCTCCAGCGCCTGGTACTTCGCCTCCGGATTCTGATCCGTAATCCTCTGCGATCCCCGCACCGCCGTCAGCGCCCGCAGGATCGCATCGTGCGTCGCTCCATGCCGCGCCATCAACTCCTGCGCCGGATCCCGCTTCAGATCGGTTAGAGCCAGCAGCATGTGTTCGGTCGACACGTATTCATCCTTAAACGTGTCGGCCTCTTTAAAAGACTTCTCGAGCACCTGATTGATCTGCGAAGACATCGCCGGCTGCTGCGCTCCGCCGCTTCCCGAAACCTTCGGCAGTTTCTCGATCTCTTTGTAAAGATCGTTCAGCACCGCCTGCGGACCAATGCCGATCTTCTCCAGCACCGGCGCGACAATACCTTCCTTGTCCTCAACCAGCGCCGCGAGCAAATGCAGCGGCATCATCTCCGGATTGCCGTGTTCGGAAGCCAGCTCATTCGCCCGCTGCACGGCTTCCTGTGCCTTAACCGTAAATTTGTCCCAACGAATTGCCATGGATTCCACTCCTGCTTCAGCTTCAAAACGCTGTGATGTTCAAATTGCCAATCACAAATTGCTAATTACAAATGAAACGGGAGGCGCAGTTTCTCGCCTCCCGCTGAGTCTACATCGGCCGAGCTTAACGGGGCAGAGCCCCGTCACCACACGAACCTAGCTTACGCAGCCTTCGTGACGCCCTTCTGCTCCTTGCCTTCCAGCGTCTTTTCGCTACCCGGCTTTTCGCCGCCGACGTTTACCTTAATCTGCTTCGGCTTCGCTTCCTGTTTCTTGGCCAGCTTGATCTTCAGCACGCCCTTTTCATAGTCGGCCTTAACGCTTTCCTGGTCGACCGTGTTCGGGAGAGTGAAAGTCCGCGTGAAGCTGCCATACTGCCGCTCCACTCGACGGTAGTTCTCTTCTTTCTCTTCCTTCTCGAATTTGCGCTCGCCGTGGACCGTAAGTGTGTTGTTTTCAATGCGGACGTCGATGTCCTTCTCGTCGATTCCCGGCACTTCAATTTTCAACGTGACACTGTGCTCGTCTTCATACACATCCACCGGAGGCGCAAATCCAGTTGTGGTTAGAGCTTCGTCCTGGCCTTCCCCACCCCGGTTTGCGCGAACCAGCTGATTCATGCGCTCTTGCAAGGTCACAAACTCACGAAAGGGATCGAAACGCGTAATCAAAGTCATAACTTGAATCCTCCTACACTTGAAATTCAGTGAGAGCATTCTAAGCTCCCGTCTTCTGATTAGTGTAGACACAGCATAAAACCTGAGTGTGTTATTGTCAAGTACAACATTCATCCTGTTTTCAATCGCTTGCGGATAGAATCAGGCACTTCAGATAGCTAGTTTCAGGCACATTCAGCAAGATCGGATGATCCTTTGCCGCTCCTCTATTCTCCAGAACCCGCAGCGATTTATGGGCGTCTTGCGCGGCATCCGCGACGACTTTCAGGAAATCTGACCCGCTCACGTGAAACGAGCACGAACATGTGACGAGAATTCCACCCTGCCGGAGCATCTTCATCGCCCTCAGATTCAGCTCCTTGTATCCGCGCAGCGCCTTGTCCAAGTCCCGCTTCGTTTTCGCGAACGCGGGAGGATCGAGCACCACCGTGTCATACCGCCGATTCGCCGCCGCATAGTCCCGCAGCAGATCAAACGCATTCGCCTCCAGCCACTCCACTTCGCGCCCATTCAGGGTGGCATTCTTGTCCGCCATCTCCAGCGCCGGACGTGAACTGTCCACTCCCGTCACGCTTGAGCATTTCGCAGCGACATGCAGCGCAAACGCGCCCTGATAGCAGAAGGCATCGAGCGCCTCCCCGTGGGCATATTGCGCCGCGGCAGCATAATTTTCCCTCTGATCGAGAAATGCGCCCGTTTTCTGTCCCTCCAGGCCGTCGTAAAAAAACCGCACGTCGTTCATCGCAATTTCGGTCGAACTCTTGTCCCCCCACAGCAGACCCGAAGCCCGGGGCGGCAACTGCTCCAATTCGCGGATTCGGGGCTCGACCCGCTCCACAATCCCCGCTGGCTGCAGCTGTTCCCGCAACGTCTTCAGGATGGCGTTACGCACTGGAGCAGCGTCCATCGCCTGGGTGAGAATCTGGATCGAAAGAACATCGTTATAGCGGTCGACGATCAGTCCCGGAAGAAAGTCCGCTTCGCTAAAGACGATCCGGTAGGCGTTCGTATTCGTAACCAGCTCTTTTCGATAAGCAATTGCAGCGCGGACGCGCTCCGCGATGAGGGCGGGGAGGTCTTCGACCGATCCGTGCGAGATCATTCGGATCGCGATCTGCGAAGAAGAGGAATAAAGCGCGGTTCCAAGAAATTTCCCACGCGAATCCTGTACACGAACCGCCGCCCCCGGAGGAATGCCTTCCGCACCCACAATATCCGAGCGATAAACCCAGGGATGGCGCGCCAGCAACCTTTCGGAGCCGCGCACAGAGAGTTTTACAGACAGCCCCGCATGTTGAACTAGGCCAATAGATTTCTTAGGCATGCCCCAATGATAGATGGAATGCGCGGAGCATGTGGAAGCCGCGGCGCCACCGCATTAGGCTGGAACCACAATCCCATCCAAATTCCGCCTGCGCGATGCAAGACCTCCACTAACGCTGGCGGTGACCGCCCCTGTCATCACCTTTTGCCACGCGGTCTGAAACTCTTCCATTTCCGGGGCTGTTCCGATCGTCACCCGCGCATACGTGGGCATCGAGGGCCAAATACGTCCGATATAGACGTTCTGTTTGGCCATGGCATCGATCGCTGGTTCTGCTGGACGCTTCGTGTCGAGCATAAAAAAGTTCGCTTCGGACGGGATGTACGAATATCCGTTCATGTCCAGCCACGCGAAAACTTCCGTGCGCACGCGAGCGTTAATCTGCTTCCGCTCGGGCACCAGGTGCGAATCTTTCAAGCTTGCCGATGCCGCGACCAAGGCCGTAATCGGCATGGCATTCCAGCCCGCGTAATTCTCGATTTTCTCCAGCAGGTCTGGACGCCCAAACGCCGCCCCGCAACGCAGGCCCGCCATCCCATAGATTTTTGAAAACGTTCGCAGCAGGATCACGTCCTTGCCTGCCTTCACAAGATCCATGGCCGAAGGCGCATCACAAAAATGGATATACGCTTCATCGATCAGAACCACAGACCCCGCCGGCTTGTGTTCCACCAGATACTCAATATCGGAATGACTGGTAAGGGTTCCAGTCGGATTATTGGGGCTGCAAACGTAAAACACCCCGGCGTCTGGAGACGCATCTACCATCGCCTTCACATCGTGCGCATATGTTTTGGTCAGGGGTACCTTAACAGTGCGCGCACCTAGGGCATCCGCAGCAAACATTCCCGACTCATAGCCAGGATCGGCCGTGACATAGCTGTGCCGCGACGAAGTGAAAGCAGCTACGGTGTGATGCAGAGGCTCGCTCGATCCGGGATAGACGCGGACCTGCTCCACTTTTAGGCCTTCCATCTCTGCCAGCGTTTTCACGAGGTCGTCCGTCAACCAATCGGAATAGCGACCGCCTTGGGCAATGATGGCCGCCGCTGCGTCGCGCGCCGACGCGGACGGGCCGAGCGGATTTTCATTGGCGTCGATACGCACCGCGTCCTTGGGAGCGTTGTGCACGCGGGCGTTGGCCAGCATAGGTTCCGTCACAATACGCAGCACGCATGCCGCTGACGCAGCCGCGGACAGAGTGAGAAACGAACGCCGCGACGCGGAGGACACAGTCAAATCGTCTTGAAATGATTTCGCCACAGGCCACCTCGTGCAGGCCATCTTATCGCAAGAATGCTTCCAGAAGCGGGCCAATCTCATGACTCCGCGCCACATCCGATTGCAAAATGAACCCGAAACCGCGGCCGCTTTCTATGCTAAAGTTCATGCCTCGATTCGCTCGCCGCGAAAACCGATCGCCAAAGATTGAGGCTATTCGAACGACCGTCGGCGAGAGTTCGATGCCGCATCTTCCAGGAGGCTCCATTTGAAACGCTCACTCGTCGCTCTACTCGCGCTGTTTTGTATCGCCCTTGCTGTGGCTATCATCCTTCCCGCCGGCAATACCGTGCAAGCCGGAAACAAACAGACTCTCGCCGCTGAGGATCTGAGCAAGGCCGAAGACTATTGCGTCAAGAAAGGCGGAGAGGTCGACGTCCGCGAACCCTACTTCAACACTAACGACAACGAGCAGAACTGGTTCAAGCTCTCGGGCGCGCGCCAATTCTGCAAGTTCACCCTGAAGAAAGATGGATCGCGAATCCACGTCGAACTCTCGACCCTTTACACCGATCAGCCCACCCTCGCCGCTCTCGCCTACTACGCAGAGGTACCGCTCGGCAGCGGCTGCAACGGCAATCCCGCGTCCTGCTACTGCTCGCAACTTGGCGGCAGCGATCTCTTCGGGGGCATTAACGCCAATGGCGGAGGCTGGGTGCAGAAATCCGATACCATCGACACCGTGCTCGAAGCCTGCATCTTCCCCGACATGTCAACGATCGATTCGTGGGGACTGGCCTATCACTCGGCGGGCATCATCCGTGGCAAGGATCTGTCAAAAGTGCTGCGGTATGCGAATCCCTACGGAACAAAGTAGCGGCTAGTCCCAGCGGGGCTCTTGCCCTAGACGTCCGCAGGGACCGCATTTCCTGGTGTGAACAGCAAATTTAAGGATGACGACGCGCTAGTACGCGAGCAACTGCCTCGCCGTCGCGACGTCGTCGTTGAAATCACCACTCATCTGGGCAGCTTGCGCTTCGGCTGCACTGGCGGCGTCTGGCTGCCCGGAGCGTTGCAGGGCTTGCGCCAAAAGCAGATAGCCTACAGGCGACGGCAGCAACTGGACCGATTTCAGATAGTCGTCCGTTGCTCTAGGGAGGTTGCCGGCTCTCTGCGCCACCAGTCCCAGCCCCCGATAAGCGGACCAATTTCCCGGCTGCGTCCGCAGCGCCGCTTCGAAATTTTCTTTCGCGGAGTCGTACTGCCGCAGTGAATAGTGCGCGTATCCACTGTTGATTCTCGCGTTGAGTAACATGTATGGAATTTTGGTGAATCGCAGCACCTTTCCATAGCCTTCGAGTGCCGCTGGGTAGTTGCCCATCATCTGCGAATATGTAGCCAGGTTCAATGTGGCCATTGCGTCGTCCGGACGAATCGACAGGGCTCGCTGGAAGTGCGGCATCGCCTCTTCCACCTTGCCCACAGCGATTAGCGCTGTGGCGTACTGGTCTTCTGCAGTGTAGTTCCCAGTCGTCACGGCCAGGGTATGACTCCAGAGCGATAGATTGTCATCCCAAAGACTCACCTGCCGATGAAGGCCCATCGCCAATGCCAAAAAGATGATCGCAGCGCCAACCACCGACACGAGATGGGGAACATGCCAAGCTGAACCCAACTCCGCCGCGCCCCAGCAAACAATCACGAAGATTCCCAGCAGCGGAATATACGCATAGCGGTCGGCCATCGCGTGAACGCTGATCTGAACCAGTCCAATCATCGGAACCAGCGTTCCTAGAAACCAAAACCATCCCACCAAGAAGGGACGCCGATTGCGGAAAACAATGACCGCAGTCGTAATTCCGGCCATTACAAAACCGGCCAGAGCTACCGCGATACCGCTGATCGCCAGCCCAGGGTGGGGATAAACGATCGCAAGATTAACTGGCCAAAAAGTCTTGCCGAGATACTTCCCGTAGGAGACGACAGCATTCGCGAGATGCGCCCAGAGCGGAAGACTCGATTGCGTAGCGTCTGCCTCCACCTTGATCGTGATCAGCGCACTCGCCGCGGACAAGGCAAACCAGGGAATCTTCTCGAGAACCAGCTTCCAGAATCGAGAGTTGACTAGCTCAACCCTTCGCAGTGGCCAGTAATCCAATAAAAGAAGTGCAAATGGAAACGTGATCGTTTGCGCCTTCGACATCAAACTCAAAGCATAGGCAACCGTCACCAGCAGATATCGACCGATGCCCGGCCGGCGCACGTACCACCCATACGCTCCCAACGCGAGCAGAAAAAAGAACATGCTAAGTACATCTTTCCTCTCCGAAATCCACGCCACGGATTCCACGTTGATCGGATGCAACGCGAAAAGAGATGCCACTCCCAGGCTGCGCCACACGAAGCCTGTAGCATTTTCGAGAAGTAGAAAAAGAAGTAGCGCATTCGCCGCGTGAAGCAGCACGTTGATCACATGCGGACCCATCGGCCCCGCCCCAAAAAGTTCGCAATCGAACGCGTGCGACAGCCAGGTGATGGGATGCCAGTCTGAAGTCTCCCCTGTTTTGAACGCCCAAACGAATGTTTTCCACGTCAGCCCGGCTCGCACATGCGGATTGTCTGTGACATGCAAAGCGTCGTCGTAATTGAGAAACGGCGCGCGGGCCACCGGACTGTAAAGCGCGATCGTCAGCAGCACGAGCAGTAAGCCAAGGAGAAATCTGCGTGCTTCAATGGACTGAAAGGCGCGCGGTTCCGCCTCCACTTCATCAGCCTTTCGCTCTAGTAATTCGACCGTCATTGCAGTTTGAATTATGGCGTCGCGCCGACCATAGCATGACCGCTACGCCCCGAACGATCACAAAACGCGTTTGTGCAATCAACGGTAATGTTTGCACTTCTAGGCTAGAAGGGCGAGTAATTCTCGGAATAGTTGGAAGGTAGAAGGAATTCCTGGAAGAAGCGCCCTGTCGTTCGGGGGTACTCGAAATTAGTGCGCTGCCGTATGTTCCGCCGGAGAGGCGGAATGGTCCTTGTGAGTGGCTCGATGCTCACGTCGAATCGCCAGCAGATCTTTCTGCAGCAGATCGAGTACATTCGACGGAATTTCCGCTCCCCACTCGTCAATCTCTTTTTCGTCCCAGTGGCCGTTGAGTCGAAGCGCTGCCTCGGTCAGATCCTCAGGAAAGGCCTGCCGGTAATTACCTTCGCGCTGCAACACCTCGCCGAACTGGCGACCCGTATGTAGTTCGAAAATGCGGCGTGTCGAGTTGCCACCGCTATTGGTAAACGCCAGCAATACCTCGCCTTCCTCACCAAAATCAGGACGATAAAACCAAGCCTGGGGAGCGTCGGCTTTGGGGCGCGCCCGCTTACGCCCAGTCACCGTAACGACTTCCTGTTCAGGCTTCACTTCGTTGGCGGGATTGAAGTAATAGACGCGCGAACAGGATTCGCAGACCATTACTTTTTCGCCGTTCCGCACTTCGTTGTAGGTTTGCGGACGCAGCATCACCTGGCAGCCCATGCATTTCTGGTCGCGCACTTCCGCCAGACCAGTTCCGCGGAACTTCGCTACACGCTCGTACTGCCGCAGCACGTCTTCCGAAATGCCGTGGCGCAGGCTGTCACGCTTCGCGTTCCACTCGGTAAGCTTCTTCTGATCTTCCGCCGTGACCCGGCGCGCTTCTTCCTTCTCTCGCTCGATCTCGGCGGTCTCTGCCTTCAGCACGGCCTCAGCAGCCTTCACTTCCTTATCGCGCGCGTCTACGTTGACCATTACTTCAAGAATGCGGTCCTCGTTCATGCGCACTTCCTGCTCGGCAAACTGAATCTCGTGCAGTAGCGCTTTGTATTGTTCGTTGGTCTTTACGTCGAGGGATTGGTCGCGATACTTGGAAATTTTGCTTTGCAGATCTTTGATTGCGGCTTCAAACTTCTTGCGGTTGGCCTCGTCGCCCTTGGCCGCCGCTCGTACTTTTTCGAGGTGCGCCTTCGTTCCAGCCAGCTTTTGCTCAATCACAGCCACGCGTTTCGGCAGCGCAGCGACTTCTTCCTGCAGTTTGCGGATCTCTTTATCCGCTACTTGCAATTCCAGCAATTTTTCGATATCAGGAAGCATCGGTCCGGGGATTCACAATATCGATTCTAGCACGCGGGCGGCCCCGTCCTCAGATGCCTTTCTCGCGCTTCAGGGCAAGTGTCTCCTAAGGATCGTTTGCCCAAAATATCACGCTCCCGAACCTCAGTCGATTTCGAGGCCGAAAATCGTCGCAATTTTCGGCTAATTTTCCAGAAAGAAATAGGGCGCCTTAGCAGCGCCCTATCGGATTCACAGAACTCTTTAGGCCTTCGGCGGCTTACTGCTGGGGCGGGGGAGCCTGCTGGTCTCCGCCGTTGGGCGGCCCTCCTCTACGGTGTTCCATCCTTTGTTCCCGCTTCGCCTGCATCGCATCCCATTTCTTTTGTTGTGTTGAATCCAGAAGCGTACGAATTTGACCATCGCTGGTCTGGCGGATGTCCATCATTTTCGCGTGACGGTCTTGTTGCGAAGAGGACGTATCCTGGCGCAAACCCTCCATCTGAGACTTCTCGGTTTCCAGGATGCCCCGGACCTTGGTCTGCTGATCGGTGGTGAGCTTGAGTTTCTTGGTCAGCTCCTGCGTGCGCATGGCGGGATCGAGCGGACTGTGATGCCGGCGCCCGTTGCCTTGCGCCTGTGGAGCTTGCTGGTCGGTGGATTGTCCATTCGACTGGCCGTTCGACATCGAAGAACTGTCTTGCGCAGCCGCGTATGGCGCGGCGATGGAAATGACGCCGGCCGCAATGAGCGCGATCAGGGATTGCTTGAGCATGGTAAGTCTCCTTTTTGAAGCGATCTTTTTAAGCGATCTTTACTTCTCGAAACTATCTTTCAGAGCAAGGTCTATGCACGTATGAATGGATTTGCGGGACGAAAGTTGCGAATGAGACAGGAATCAGACGAAACTTTGCAAAACTTTACGAAGTAAAGCTTCTGATTGGCCACTCTTACGATACCGCGACCGCAACGGGGCAACTTTGGCCGGAATAACCAAGTTGCCCGCTTCGCTATCCCATTGTGCGAAGACCTGAAGACCTATTGGGCCGCGGCGTTTCTCGCGGAGACGTTTTGCCTTAGCTGGACGGCAAACTGCTTAGATTGTTCGTCAGATAATTGCAAACGACCGTTGACGATCAGGCCCAGTTCGTCCGCACCAGCATCCTGGAACTGAATTTTTTGCAGAGTGGCCGAGAGCTGCGCCGTGGGAGGAAGTGTCGCTTTGAAATCCGCCGCCTTTTGCAGGATAGAGACAAGCGATGCAGCAATCTGCTCACGCAAGGCGATACCCAAATCTCCAGAGCGGAGTGCGTTGCGCAGGAGACCCTCGGCTTGCACTCGTGTAATCTCCGAGACAAAGGCCACTCCTGTGTCACGGACAACCGGAGTTAGTTTGACTTCGATGGTGGCTTCCGCGTCGGCCACTTCCGTCGGATCTGCCTGACCGGAGCCGAGCGCGCAGGCCCAGCGCTCATAGTGCAAGGTGGCAATGACGAGAACGGCTGGAACGGCGGGGGTGAGACTCGCATCCTGCAGTTGTATGCGTTCGCCGCAGTGCGGGCTGCGAGCGAGGCCGGGACGCAGAATCGCCAAAATATTCTGCTGCAATTCCGATAAATCGCTGGTTAGTTCGAGACTGTAGACGTTCTGGTCATTTTCGGCGGGAACTCGCGATGCAGCGCCGGAAGTCGGTAGCGAGATCGATTGACCCGCAACATTGATCAAGTTCGTCACGGCAGGAAGTTTGAACGTTACGCCGTCGTCGGAGAGGAGAATCCCCATCTCTCGTCCCAGTGCCAGCTGCTCGTTTTGGAAAACGGCGAGGTCCTTTTCGAGCGCGGCCGCGACGCCGGCCAGCGGCTCTGTACCCGGGGAACCGTTCTTGCCGGCCTCGTCCAGAAGCTTACTCTGCTTGTCCAGCTCGGCGTCCGATTTTGCCAATTTCTTGCTTAAGTCCAGCAATCCGGATTTTTGCGCGTCCGAAAACGAAGTAAGAAAATTCTGGTTTCCGGCACGAGCTTTCTGAAGAGATTCACTCACAGTGGTCGACCGCTCGGCCAACGGCGGAGCAGCCACCGCCTTCTGTAGCGATTCGCGAAAAGACTGCAGTTGATCGCTGGCGGTCTGAGTATATTGGGCGACCTTGCGGAATGCGGCGATTTGCTCAGGGGTGGCCTGCAGCGCGAGGGCACGGTGAAAATCCTTTAGGTCGTCTTTCTCGCTGACTCCATCGGGGCGACCTACGCCTACGCCACTGCCGCCTCCCATACCGCGACCACCTCCTCCTCCGCCGCCGCCATGTTGGGCGACGGCGGAAGTCGGGCCGACGAGCAGGACGACTCCAGCAAGGAGCACGACAGCGCGACGAGTCCATAGACGGGGCGTAAAGCCAACCAACTTCACGTTGTCAGAATTCTGAGCTTTGTCCGAAAACATGACCCACTCTCTAGTGACTAGGTCTTTAAATGAATCTTAGGATAGGAACCAGGCAGCTGCGCGCTACAGGAACGTATAAATTCTGATGCCAACCAATTGAAATTGGTGATCCGGCTTGGCTTTTGCTCGGAGGGATTACCCTGGTACTTTCTCGGCGACCACGAAAAATGCGACAATAGAAAAAACGGTCGCACCTCCTTAATTTACGTAACTTTACGAATAAGTTTCACCGTAAGCTTACGCAACCCGGTAGGCTGGCCGTAGCTCTAAGGTTGTAGTTGCTGCCTGATGCCAGTCACCCAAATTCCGCCGAGTGATCCCTTGTCCTCGCCACCGGAGCAGCCCGAGCAACAGCGCGATCTTTTTGAAGCCCAGCACTGGGAAACGGCGTATCGCGGCTTCAATCCTGACGACGTTCCATATCTCCTCATCCAGCTGCAAGACGACCTTTCACGGGCGCGGAAGCGAGAGGCACTCTGGCTCTCGGTGATTCTGCATTTCCTCGTAATCATTTTGCTCTGGAATACCGAAAAGATTATGGGGTTGTGGACTCATCCCGTTGAGTTGGCGATCAAAACAGATGCAAGCGACAAGAATGCCACCTATCTCGAGTTGCCGCCGGACGAACAGAAGCTGACCCGCCGTCCCGATGCAAAGGTCGCTTCTGACAAAGACCGTATTGCGACCAGCAAAGCACCGCAGATCAATCGCGAAGATTTGAAGAAGCTTTTGCAAAGTAGGCGCCCAGGACCCGCAGGCGCGAGCACGCCGCAACCGCCAGCACAGGGTCAACCGTCCCAGAGTCAGGCGCAGTCTCAACAGCCGCTGGCGCCACAGGAACAGCAGAACCAGGGATTATCCCAGCCGCAGCCGAGTGACCAGACGTCGCAACTACAGACGCCTCCCCGAACCAATCGGCCCATCCCGAACTTTAATACGACGACGACGGCCGGGACAGCAATCCAACAGGCACTCGATGCAGCTGCCGCCAATCGCGGCCATTACGGCGGATCGGGAAATAACGGCGATTACGGATTGAGCCAAGGCCGCGGATCGGCCAAGGCTATGGATCAGGCGGAAATTCTCACTGACACGATGGGTGTGGATTTCGGGCCCTACATCACGCGCGTGTTGCAGGTAGTGCGGCAGAATTGGTATGCCATCATGCCCGAGTCAGTCTATCCGCCGATTCGCAAACAGGGAAAATTGGCGATTGAGTTCGTCATCCTGAAAGACGGTAAAGTGAGCGGCATGACTTTGCACACAACGTCTGGCGATGTGGCCCTCGATCGAGCCGCGTGGGGAAGTATCACTGCATCGAATCCACTGCCGCCTTTGCCAAAAGAATTTCCGGGGCAGATTCTCGGCCTTCGCTTCTACTACTTCTACAATCTCGAACCCGGCCAGGATCTGAAGTAGATCGTCGGGCCGCCTCACAAATTCCCCCAATTTCTACTTCACATATCTCGGCTCTTGGCCTTCCGCCCAGGGTTTGTACGTTGCTACGAAGTGTACCCGCTCAGGCCTGGTCGGATGATCGAAGAACCAGATTTTGATAAACGTGCTGGGATCAGGATCGGCTAGATTCTTTTGGCCGCTCTTCTGGAAATAGTGCGCGGCGACTTGATTCGGGTCCGGCACGATTCCGTGGATAACTTCAAGGCCATAGCGGTCCGCTTCGTGTTCGAAATGCCGACTGACTCCGTTGAAGACGGGCGTCGCCAGAAATGCCAGCAGCGTAATCACGAAGAGCAACACTGGGAGCGACGCCCAGTCCTGCAAGTCTCGAATGCTCCACTGCACGCGCCGTCTAGCCAGCATCCCATTCGAAAAGCGATAACAGAGATAAAGCAAAAACAACAGAATCGTCGCATCGATTGCGATCTCCTTTGGTATGTGATGCAAGACGTAGTGGCCCATTTCGTGTCCAAAGACGAACAGCGTCTCGGGCACCGTCGCATTGGCGATCGTGTTATCCCAAACCACCACTCGCTTGGAGGCCCCGAAGCCTGTGACGTAGGCGTTGAGACCCGTTGTTTTCGAGCTGGCGTTCATGACGAACATGCGATCGGCGGGAATCACCATCCCGCCGCGATGAACAACTTTCTGCATCTCGGAGAGCAGGACCGGTTGCACACTCTCGAGTGGTTTAAATGTGAAGAAGAGCGGATCAATCACGATCGGCTGCAGGAAAAAGATCGCCAGCAAGATGGGAATGGAAGCGAGCCAGAAGTAAAACCACCAGCGCTTCGGGCTGAGACGGATCACGAGATAAAGAATGCCGACGAGTATGGTTCCCACGATCAGCGTCAGAACTTGATTCAATAGCCAATCGCGGATCCAGGGTCCCCAGCCTTGCACCGACAGGCCGTAAGCCCGCTCCAATGATTGATCCCAAATGTCGCTGGCAATTCCGAGTACGGCCAGGGTGAGCAGGACGAGGGGCGCGAAAATGATCAACTGCACGAAACGATTTGCCGAGAAACGCTCGGCGAGGTTTCGAAAGGCTGGCGCGATTCGCCAGCGCAAGAGCACGAGCAACAATAGAAAACCATAAAGAGCGTCGATGAAAACATGTCGGTAATGGGCGCTGGAATAGGCCTTGGCGCGGGCGTACTCCGCCGGAGGAGGCGCGTATTCGACAATCGTAGTCGGAGCAGGCTCGGTTGTTTTGAATTCCGTCGCCGTCGCGGGCACCGGAGTATTCGCAGACGCGGTCTGCGCCCCGGCGACCGTCAACGGCACGCTAACAAGAACGAAAGTGAAGATGAAGATCCGCAGTTGCGTCATAGGTCTTTCTTTTTCTCCGGGGGCTGATTATTTCAGAAGTTTCGCCAGAAAGGCGAAAAGAAACAACACAGATACCTGCTGTTGCCGGCGAAACGACTGCTCGGTTCGGTCTCGAACGCCGATCTCCAAGAGACGTGACATGATCGTCAGAGTACCCCGGGGCGCATGAGAAATTATTACTTGGATGGGTTGATTCAGATGCGCGAAGACTCTGAATTCGCTAACATAGGAGATATTCGCGGTTCGATGTGCATCCAAATAAAACTATGAAGATTCAACAAGAGTTGCGGTTCTTTGCTTTGGCAGTTTTGTCGAGTCTGGTGCTTTGCTCTCTACCGCTTTTCGCGCAAGATGCTCCGGAGGCTCTCCGTCCGCCCAAAGGGGCGCCGGTGGCGATCGTGGTTTTCGAAGACTTGCAATGTCCACAATGCGGACGCGTCGCTCCGTTGTTGGCCCAAGCCTCTCGGACATACAAGATTCCGCTCGTGCAGCACGATTTCCCTCTGCCCATGCATAACTGGTCGTTCGACGCGGCCGTGATGGCGCGCTATTTCGACACCCACTCCAAAGAACTGGGAAACGAATTTCGGGAGACGGTGTTTGCGCACCAGATGGAAATCAGTCCTCAGGGCTTGCGCGCCTTCGAAGAAAAATTTGCGGCTGACCACAAGATTTCGTTGCCCTTTGTGGTCGATCCCGACGGCAAGCTCGCGGGCCTGGTACGGGCCGATAAAGAGGTGGGCCTCGGTCTGCACATCGACCACACACCGACGATTTGGATTGTCAGCAGCAAACGCACTGGCAAGCCGTACGTCGAAGTGACGGATACCAATCAGCTCTACGTCATGATTGACGCGATGAAGAAAGACTGAAGAGGGGTCTGAGGTTTGAGGTCAGATTGGCTACTCGGTCCATTTCTTGAAGAGTAATGCCCCGTTGGTGCCGCCGAAGCCAAACGAATTCGACATGGCGTAATCGAAGCTCACTTTTCTTGCTTCGTTGGGAACGAAATCCATATTGTCGGTTTCGGGATCTTGATTCTCCAGATTGATCGTGGGCGGCAGAATCTGATCGCGCAACGCTAAGACGGTCACTCCTGCTTCCAGTCCCCCTGCGCCACCGAGCAGATGCCCGGTCATCGACTTCGTCGAGCTTACCGGAACTTTCTTTCCGAACAAATTTCGGATGGCATGTGCTTCGAGCGTGTCGCCGATGGGCGTTGAGGTACCGTGTGCATTGAGATATCCGACGACGCTGGCATCGAGCTTCGCATCGCGCAACGCATTACGCATCACGCGGAATCCGCCTTCATGCTCGGGAGCGGGTTGCGTCATGTGATAGGCGTCTGCGGACATTCCATAGCCGACTAACTCCGCGAGAATCGGAGCGCCTCGGCGACGGGCATGCTCCAGTTCTTCGAGGATCAAAATGCCGGCGCCTTCGCCCATGACGAAGCCATCGCGGTCTTTATCCCAGGGCCGGCTCGCATGCGCCGGATCGTCATTGCGCGTCGACAGTGCCCGCATCGCGGCGAATCCCCCAACACCCATGGGAGTGATAGCGGCCTCGGAGCCTCCTGCAATCATGACATCGGCATCGCCACGCTGAATAATGCGGAACGAATCGCCG
Organism: uncultured Acidobacteriaceae bacterium; assembly: GCA_963846085.1. Taxonomy (GTDB): domain Bacteria; phylum Acidobacteriota; class Terriglobia; order Terriglobales; family Acidobacteriaceae; genus Acidiflorens. The sequence goes on from CAWJUN010000004.1 coordinate 1,254,411, forward strand.
ATGGAGTGTGCGCTAGTGGTGCAGGCAGTCGCCGTGGCTTCGTTCGGCCCCTTAGCGCCAAAGCGCATGGAGACGTGTCCAGCTGCCAGATTTACGATGGCTGCAGGAATGAAGAATGGCGAGATCTTGCGCGGGCCGCCTTCGATCAGCGCGCTGTGTTCGCGTTCGATCACATCGAATCCGCCGATGCCCGAGCCGATGTGGACGCCAACATTCTCGGCGATTTCCGGCGTCACTTTGAGCTGCGACATTTTCATCGCTTCGTCGGCCGCGGCGATAGCAAAGTGAATGAAGCGCCCCATCTTCTTCACTTCTTTTTTCTCGATGAATTGGAAGGGATCGAAGTTGCGGACTTCTGCCGCGATCTGGCAGGCAAATGCGGAGGCGTCGAAGGCAGTGATGCGATCGACTCCGCTCTTGCCTGCGAGTAAGGATTGCCATACTGCTTCGGTGGTGTGTCCTACCGAGCAGATCAGGCCGATTCCCGTGATTACAACTCTTCTTTGTTCGCTAATTGGCAGAGTACTCTCCGAATTGTCTCAGGCTGGTTCTCATCAATCGGGCCGACAGGACGCAACATCCCTTAGGGGCCATACCCCTCGTTTTTGTTGGCTCGTTGCGGCACGGCTGACGACGTTCCCTATCCAAGCGGATTTTCAAGGCGCCGTTATCAAAAGCGATATACCGGATCCTCTGCCTAAGACCGAGTTTACGAGATGGTTGTTACCGAACTACTTGCCCGCCTTAGCGTGCTTGCCGATGTAGTCGACGGCGTCGTTGACGGTACGAATCTTCTCGGCGTCTTCGTCGGGTATCTCGATGTCGAAAGCCTCTTCGAAGGCCATTACAAGCTCAACCGTATCGAGCGAATCGGCGCCCAAGTCGTCCACGAATGAAGCGCTTGGCGTGACTTCACCCTCATCGACGCCCAACTGCTCGACAATAATCTGTTTCACTTTTTCATCAACGGCTGCCATTGTTTCTCCTCGTGATCAGGTCTTGGATCGCAGGTCCGACGGCGGGCCTTGCGTTTGCTATTTACGACTGCATGGTGCTCATCGAATCGTATGAAGTCGAGACTAGTAGTCTAAAAGGGATTGGAAAAGTATGCAAAGCAGACACAGTTAGAAAACTGATTTGCGCGGGACGCACTCAACAATCCTAACTGCCAGCGGGAAGAGTGGTCAAACCCGTTCCCATGCCGCGATCCCCGATTTTCGACCATAGCTCACGCCGTGACTTGAGAACTGGAATCAGGTACCGAGAACGCTATTTGGAATACTCATCCCTGAGTTGCGTCTGCCGACTGGTCATCGGGATTGCCCGTCCCTGAATGTAAACCTGTTTTACGTCAGTCTTCACATCCAACGGATCGCCGTTCGCGACGACGACATTGGCGGTTTTGCCGGTATCGAGAGAGCCCAGTTGATCCGCCACTCCCCAGACTTCTGCGGCGTTGAGGGTGATGGCCTTCAGCGCTTCGTCAGGCGGCAAGCCGAAGGCGGTCGCAAATCCGGCCGCATCGGGCAGGTTCCGCACGTTGTGAGCAGAGTAGGAGGCGAAGACAATTTTCACGCCTCGTTTGTAGAGTTGCGCCGGCAGGCTATACACGGTGTCATAGCGCTCGTCTTCTTTCGGAGCCTCGTAGATCGGACCCACGATGACTGGGACTTTCAGGCTGGCCACGTAGTCGAGAACAGGCTGCGAGTGACTGATGTGGTTGAGCACGAATTTCAGCTTGAACTCATTGGCAAGACTCACGGCAGTTTGCAGATCGCTCGAGCTTTCGGCCGCTAGCACGACGGTTTTCTTGCCGTCGAGGTAGGGAATCAACGCTTCCAGTTTGAGATCGCGCTTAGGCGCGAGCGGTTCGGGCTTCTTGTCGCGAACCGCATCTGCCTTTTTTTGATCGTAATCGGTCAGCTTCGTCTTGTAATCCTGCGCGTCGATAAAAGCCTGGCGCAGCTGAGTGGCGAGACCCATACGAGTTGACGGAAATTTGCGCTTGTCGAAGCCGCCCTTGTTGCGACGCTCATCACCAGTGAAATTCAAAGGCAACGCAATGTCGCGAATCAACAACATCTCGGGCGCGCTGGCTCCAGCGAGTTGAATAAAAGAATCCTGCCCAGGCAACGTGTCGCCGCCGTCGGGAGCGACGATGGCGTTCGTGATCCCGTTCAAGCGTGCGACCGGGATGAGCGCTGACTCCGCGTGAAAGGCATCGGCAGTATGCATGTTGGGCATGATCTCGTCGCTCATTTCGACCAGATCGTTGGTCATAGCCTCGGCCGAGATTTCGGTGAGCCCCAATTGCGTCTCGGAATCGATCAAGCCGGGATAAATGGTCTCGCCGGCGGCATCGATCACTTGGGCATTGGCTGGAATGTTAACGGAACCGGCTACCCCTAGCGCCGTGATCTTGCCATTCTGCATGACGATTACGCCGTTCTCGATTACACCGTGCGACACAGTTAAGAGCTTGCCGCCTTTCAGTGCCACAGGGGTTTGTTGAGCGGATGTCAGGGTCGACAGCAAACCGAGACCCAGGATCAAAAGTTTCAGGTTTGGGCGACCGCTCCTCCGAGGCTTTACTGGAAGCTGATGGCTGATGGCTGAAGGCTGCATTACTCTCCCTCCTTATAATGCGTTGTTCCCAGACCCGGCTGGGTGCGATCGAAATAAACTTCGCCATCGATCAGAACTTTTTCTGGTACTCCGGTAGTGGAGAGCGGATAACCGTCCCAAATGACGAGGTCAGCGTCTTTGCCGACTTCGATCGAACCGACTCGATCGTCAACGCCGATAATCCACGCCGCGTTCAGCGTGATCATCTTGAGTGCCTCCTCTTCAGTCGCGCCTCCGTAACGCATCGTCTTGGCAGCCTCCTGATTCAGCCGGCGCGTGTAATCCTCGGAGTCGCTCTTGATCGCGACCCGCACGCCCTTGCGCATCGCCATCACTGCATTCCATGGAATCGCGTCCCAAGCCTCATTCTTGAAGCCCCACCAGTCCGCGAAAGTCGCAATGCCGACGTTGTTGGCAGCCAGCTGATCGGCAACCTTATAAGCCTCCAGGGCATGATGGAACGCTCGCAGGTTGTAACCAAACTCTTTCGCCATCGCCATCTCGGTGAGCATTTCGTCAGCGCGGTAGCAATGAATCTGCACCATCAGCTTGCGGTTCAGAACGTCGCTCAACGCGTCCAATTTCAAGTCGTGCTTCGGAGGCGAAGCATCTTTGTCGCCGCGTTTGACCTTGGCGTTGTAGGCGTCCCACTCTCGGTTGTAGTCTTGCGCTTGTACTAGCGCTTCACGTTGCACTTCGAAATTGCCCATCCGAGTCGAGGGCAGTTGATCGCGTCCCCCGTAAACGCGTTTGGGGTTTTCTCCGCTGGCGAATTTGATCGACCGCGGTGCGTCCGGAAACAGAAGCGCGTCGCGGCCGTCTCCGTACTTGTGCTTGATGACGATGGCTTGCCCACCGATCATGTTGGCCGAGCCATGCAGCAGCAACGACGTCGTAACGCCTCCAGCCAACGCGCGATAGATAGCCTTGTCCTGATAATCAAAGGCATCTTTCATCATCATCTGGGGAGTAACCGGGCTGGTCGCTTCATTGACGTCATCGTCGAGCGCGATGTGTGAGTGACAATCGACGATGCCCGGCGTCAGATATTTTCCTCCCGCATCGACAACGGTAGCGCTGGCGGGCGCATTCACTGATTCACCTACCGCCGCGATTTTCCCGTCCTTGATATAAATCGACCCGTTCTTGATGTTGCCGTGCGTTACCGTCATGACGGTGGCGTTCTTAATCACGACATCGTGATGTGCGGTCTGAGAAAAAGCGCCCGTGACGATCGTGACCAGACAGACGCAGAGAAGCGCGAATTTTGCTGGTGCGGTTTGCTGCATGTGTGAGCCCCAGAAAAGAAATGCGTTGCAGTGAATAGGGGATTGTAGGATTAGCGGGCGAGCAGGGTCAACGCAAAATCGGATTGAATGATGTTAAAGCTCTCGTCCTTGAACGTTCCATCGGCTACACGCGCCCATTGGTCTTATGGTTGAAGTTGTGGGCGCTTGCGGTAGCGCCGCCAAACATAAAGCCAGAGAAGCGCAATCGCGGGATACATGAGGAAGCTCGCCTCAGTGCCAAGCACTCCGCCGGTGAGCCACGCGGGCCCATGAAAACGTACGTTGAGCAGTCGGCCGACGGGAACACGATCGCCATTCGGTGACCCAATGACGAAGAGCTGCATGTAGTCGAACGCGATATGAAAACCGACAGCGAACCACAAAGTCCCGGTCCGCAACAGGCTGTAGCTCAAGAGCAGACTGATGGAGACGAGAGTGATGACGTCCCAAATGTTCTCACCTGTCTTAAAGAAATAGTGTTCGGCGGCAAAGATGAGAGCTATGACAGTGGAGGCGGGCCAGAAGCCAATGCTTTTCCAGAGCGTCTGTTGAAGATATGACCGGAACCAGAATTCTTCGGCGAGGCCAACACAGATATTGGCACCCATCCACGCTAACGCGGACAGTATGACTTCCGTGCCTCTGCCATTGAACCCTTCGACCTGCATACCGCCGAGGGCGATCATTCCGAGCGCGACCCCGCCCGCCATGATCAGTCCGGCGAGCGCGCCCTCGTATGTCTGCCATCCGAGTGCGCGTTTGAGCGGCAGGCCGTAGCTGTCGATTCGGCGGCGTTCATAAAGCGCGAAGGCGCCCGTGCAAATCAGGGCATCGGTGAAGTTCAGCAGTAATTCTCCTAATCCAACGTTGGCGGCGGTGAATCCCGCGTGGAGATGCAACGAGCCCGCCACAAAGTTGAACAAATAGTCGAGGACGGGAAAAATGAGCCAGGTTCCCACTGCGTAGAAGATCGCAGCACGCCAGATCGGGCGAAGCATTCCGTCGGGCCCGATCAAAACAGATTTGAATGATGGTTTCACTTTTGCGCCCTCTAGTCGCTTTGATCTATAACCGCGGACCAGCGCTCCGAGACCGCTCTCGTCCTTTATTCTGGCAATCCTTGCTCATTCTGCCGAACTCATGTCAGGATCTTGGACGTGAAAACTACTAATTTGTTTGGCTTGGTTGTTTTGCTGGCGCTGGGAGAGACAGCTTTCACCGCCAATTGTCCCAAGAACCAACCGAATAACGAAGCGACTCTAATCGCACAAGAGCAGACTTGGGCCACCGCTCTTAATCGAAAGGATGTTGCCGCCGTCGCCTGTCTGCTGGCCGATGAATTCGAAGATGCGGACGTTGACGGCTCCCTGCATGGCCGCAAAGAGACGCTCGAACATATTCCCAACAAAAAGCCCGGCACCAATCAACTCTCGGAGATGCGCGCCTACGTCGATGGCAACATGGGCTATACCCGCGGCCTCGCTACTCTCGTTGATGCTGCCGGCAATGTGAAGGCGCGCGTTCGCTTCACTGACGTTTTCATCTATCGCGACGGACGTTGGCAGGCCCTTGTCGGTCAGGAATCGCTTCTTGGCGCGGCGAGCCGTTAAATGCGCGCGGTCGTACAGCGGGTTAGCCGCGCACGCGTCACCGTCGGCGAAAATGATAGCCACGAAATCACCGGCGAAATCGGATTGGGTTTGTTAGTGCTTCTGGGCGTCAGCACAGGAGACACCCGCGCTGACGCCGATTATCTTGTCGAGAAAATCATCGGCCTGCGCATCTTTGAAGACGCCGCCGGCAAGATGAATTTACCCGTGGCCGAAGTTGGCGGCTCGCTCCTTGTCGTCTCGCAGTTCACCCTGTACGGAGACGCTCGCCGCGGCAGGCGTCCATCGTTCGACTCTGCGGCACCGCCGGCGGTGGCAAGGGAACTCTACGAGTATTTCGTGGACCGAGTGCGCACGTCCGGCCTGCGTTGCGAGACCGGAAAGTTTCAAGAGACGATGCACGTGGAACTGGTCAACGAAGGTCCAGTCACGATCCTGCTCGATTCCGCCAAAGTGTTCTAAGCCCGACTGTTGCAGCGCCGGGCGTGCCCGCCCGTCCAAACAGGACAAGCCATCACCTCATCTCGCTTTAATAGAGCGGCCGATTTTATGATTGACAACACGATACCTTGCACTACATAGTATCGGAGATGAAAGAGTCGGATGCGCTCTCCTCGACCGCTGCTGACAAGTGGGAAGTGCAACTGCGCAAAGGCTGCCTCGAACTCGCCATCCTCGCGACTCTGTGGGACGGCCGGCGATACGGATTGGAGATCCTGCGGCGACTGGAGAGCGATTCCGCCTTGATCGTCTCGGAAGGCACCGTCTATCCCTTGCTCAGCCGGCTGAAGGCCTTGGAGATGGTGAGCAGTGAGTGGGTCGAGTCCGATGGCGGACATCCCCGCAAATACTATGCCCTTACTGCCGACGGGAAACGGAGAGCGTTAGAGATGGCTACGATCTGGGTCCGGTTCTCCTCCAGCATGAGCAAATTGCTTGCCCCACTCGCTAAGGAGACGAGATGACACTCACCGCCAACGCACAGCAGGAGCAACAACGAAAGATCGACGCCTATCTCGACAGGTTGCGCACGCGGTTGCGTGGCTTTGATCCCTCGGCAGTCGGCGAGATCGTTGAAGAACTGCGCAGTCACATCCTGGACAAAGCCGCGCAGCCCGGGAACACGAGCGTTGAAGTCACTCCTGCGGTCATCGACGCCGCGCTCGCCGCTTTAGGCAGCCCGGAGGAGCTGGCGGACCAGTACGTGACCGACAACCTGCTGGCTCGCGCGGAAACTAGCCGTTCGCCGCTGCAGATTCTACGCGGCCTGTTCCGCTGGGGAAGTTTGAGCGTCGCTGGTTTTTTTATTCTGCTCGGCGCGATCTTCGGCTATTTCCTTGGTGTCGTTTTCATGCTGGTTGCGGTCGCGAAGTTGTTTCATCCGCACACGGCGGGATTGTGGATCTTTCCCAACGCCGATGATGATTTCGAATTTTCGTTTCGGATGGGCTTCGCGAGCGTGCCCCCAGGTGGCCGCGAAGTTTTGGGGTGGTGGATCGTCCCCATTGGCTGGTTAGGCGGCGGAGGACTCGTGATGTTGACGACGTACATCGCAGTCTGGTTTGTGCACCAGTACCGGCGATCGCTGGGGTTGCCTAGCCGGTGATTCCACCGGACGAAACTTGACATTCGATTTTGAAGGGAGGCATAGATGGGCCAATCGATCAGCGCGATTCCGGATGTAACGCCCGATGCGTCTCCCTCCAGCGCCATCGCCGAAAGCCGATTCACGGGAGGTCAGCGCTGGATTTCTTGCGCCGAGTTCCTGCTCGGAGCGGCCATCGTAATCGGCCACAACGTCTATCACGTGATTCCGAACGAAGTGCCGATTCTCTTCGTTCTCGGACTGATCTCATTGCGAGTCCGAAATAGAGGCTGGGGAGTGATCGGGCTACGTTTGCCGGCTTCCTGGAGAAATACCGTTCTGTTTGCGTTGGCGGCTGCTGCGGCCAGAATCCTGTTGGGCCAATTTGTGACGGATCCGATCACAGCGCATTTCTGGCCTCCGGCGATTGCTCCCAGCGGATCCGAACAAATTACCGGCCATTGGATGGTGGCGCTGCAATGGCTCTTGCTGGTCTGGACCTTCGCGGCCTTTGGAGAGGAAATCAGCTACCGCGGCTACTTAGTCACTCGTGCGGCCGAAGTGGGTAACCGAACAAAAGTTGCATACTGGATTGCTGTCCTTTTCGTGTCAGTCCTTTTTGGATATGGCCACTACTACAAAGGTCCGTCCGGGATCGTGGATTCTGGAATGGCTGGACTAGTTTTGGGCGCTGCGTTTCTCCTGTCCGGACGAAATCTGTGGGTCTGCATTCTGGCGCACGGATTCATCGATACCTTTGGAGTGCTGGTCGCGTTTCTCGGATTGGCGAACTAGAGGTTGAACAAAATGCATCGGCAGGAGTCAAGCCGGTGGCCATCGTGCAGCCTTCGTTCTGGCTCCACAATGAAACCTCATCTTTCGTTTGACCGATTTCCACAGCGCACGATAGACTAGTTGAGTTTGCCTGTACTTGCGGAACCCGTTCTGGGGCCGCGCCGCGTTTCCGGTCAGAAGCCGTTGCGGGAAAAACAGCAAGCATATTAGATACTTGCCGAGATTTGCTCGGCTGGACAGCCGAGGGCGGCTGTCCCCACGCGCACGGGTTTGGTGCGTCATTAATTTCAAAAGATATAAGAGTATGTGCAATGTTCCCGCCCAAACGGGGCACTCTAAGGAGAGTCTATGTACGCGGTGATCCGCGCTGGTGGTAAGCAGTATCGTGTCGCTCCGGGCGACGTGATCCGTGTGGAAACGCAGGACGACAAAGACGGCAAAGTCGAGTTTGGCGACATCCTCGCTGTTTCGGCCGAAGCGGGCAGTGTTCTGCCTCCAGGTTCGGGAGCGCTGGTCAGCGGCGAAATCGTCGAGCAGGGACGCGGCGAGAAAATCCTCGTATTCCACTACAAGCGCAAGAAGCAGTACAAGAAGCTGCGCGGACACCGGCAGAATTATTCCGCGGTCCGCATCACCGAGATTGCGTACGACGGGCAGTCCTTCAAAGCCCCCGAGTTGGTGAAAAAAGAGAAGAAAGTCAAAAAGGCACCCGAGAGCAGTGACGAAGTCAAGACCTCGAAACGGCCTGGGAAAAAGGCAAAGCCTGCGGCGCACGCGCACGCCAAGAAAAAGTCACACAAGAAAGCAGCCCCAAAGAAGAAGAAAAAGAAGTAGTGCATCGTCTGCTCGGCTGAGACTGAGCACGACAAGGCGCAAATTTGGCGTTCAGAACAACTGGCAACCGGCCACTCGAAACTAGGAACGGATTTTATGGCGCATAAAAAAGGACAGGGCACTTCACGAAACGGGCGCGACTCGAACGCGCAGCGGCTTGGCTTCAAGGCATTCGGCGGACAGTTGGTTCCGGGCGGGACGATTATCGTCCGGCAGCGCGGAACGCGGGTGAAGCCGGGGCTGAACGTGGGCCGCGGCAAGGACGACACCCTTTTCGCCAAGATTACGGGACGCATCAAGTTCCTTGACAAGGGATCGATGGGCAAGTTCGTCATGGTCGAACCGGAAGCTGTCGAAGCGGAGTAGATTCGGTTCGTCGTCCGATCGGGACGGCGCAAGAGTCGCGGTTTACATCGTTTTGAAGAGCGCGGCTTCGGTCGGCGCCATAAGCAGTCGAAATCAGACGCCCCTTTAGGGGCTGCGGCGGTACCTGCCTCGGCTTCAGGTCGAGGCTTTTTCGTTGCCCGGACTTTTCCGTCCTGTGGTAACGGTCGACCCGCCGTTCAAGTAGAGCAGAAACCGAAAACTCTATGTTTATCGATGAAGCCAAAATTCGAGTGAAGGCTGGCGATGGCGGCAACGGTTGCATGGCGTTCCGGCGCGAGAAGTTCATTCCTCGCGGTGGGCCCTCGGGCGGCGACGGTGGACGCGGCGGCGACATCTGGATGGAATCGAGCGAACGCCACAACACGCTGGTGCACTTCCGCTTCAATCCCGAATACAAAGCCGAGCGTGGACGCCACGGCGAAGGCGACAAGAAAACGGGTCGCGACGGCGAAGGAATCATCCTGAAAGTTCCCGTCGGCACAATCGTCTACGACGAAGATACAGGCGAGATAGTCCACGACTTTTCGCGTCCCGACGAGCGCGTTGTGATTGCGCGCGCCGGACGCGGCGGACGCGGTAATGCGCAGTTTGCTACTTCAACCCATCAGGCGCCGCGCGAGCACGAAGAAGGGCGCCCTGGCGAAGAGCGCAACTTTCGCCTCGAACTGAAACTACTCGCCGACGTTGGACTCGTCGGCTACCCAAATGTTGGCAAGTCGACGCTGATTTCGCGGATCTCGGCCGCCCGGCCGAAGGTCGCGGATTATCCCTTTACCACGCTGGAGCCGAACCTGGGCGTGGTGCTCGCGGGCGAAAAAGGAAAAGAAGAGAGCTTTGTCGTCGCCGATATTCCCGGATTAATAGAGGGCGCGCACGAGGGCTCCGGCCTAGGCACGCAGTTTCTTAAGCACATCGAGCGCACGAGCCTGCTCGTGCACATGGTGGACGTCTCCGACGGAAGCGGGCGTCCCGACGTGATCCACGACGTGGAGGTGATCCGCGGCGAACTGGCGAGCTTTGGAGCCGGACTGGAAAAGAAGCCGACTTTGATGGTGGCCACAAAAATCGACGTGGCGAGTCCCGAAAAGCTTAAGAAGCTGAAGCAGTGGTGCACGCGTAGGAAGCTAAAGTTGTATCCGATCTCGGCGGTGACGGGTGAGGGAATTGAAAAGCTGAAGTACGCGATGCTCGAGGAAGTCGAAAAGGTAAGGAAAAAACTCTCGGCGCATCCGGAAGAAGCGACGATCTCTCCCCCCGAGCACATAGATTGAACTCCCCTTTAGAATGCCGCTGTTAACGACCGCGTGCTAGAATTTCCACAGCTTCGGACCCTACTCCCTGGACCCTTTTTTGACCGGCCAACTCATCGAACTCGCACCCTCGATTCTCGCGTCGGATTTCGCTCACTTGGCCGATCAGGTTGAGCGCGCCACCGCAGGGGGAGCGGCCGTGGTGCATGTCGACATCATGGACGGGCACTTCGTGCCGAATCTCACCATGGGGCCTCCGCTAGTTAAATCTTTGCGTCGGGCAACCCGGCTTCCGCTCGACTGCCATCTGATGATAGACAACCCAGATCAGTTCATAGCGGAATTTGCCGAAGCTGGCGCAGACTGGATTTCCGTGCATCAGGAAGCCTGTCCGCACTTGAACCGCACGCTGCACTTGATCAAGCAGCACGATTGTCGCGCAGGGGTTGTGATCAATCCGGCCACTCCGGTGGACACATTGTGTGAAGTGCTCGATATTGTTGACTACGTGCTCGTGATGAGCGTGAATCCAGGATTTGGCGGGCAGAAATTTATTCCGGGAACACTCCATAAAATGCGCCGTTTGACAGAAATACGCTCGGAGCGCGGCTACCAATACCGTATCGAAGTCGATGGCGGCATCGCGATGGAAACCGTGGCGCAAGTTGTGCAGGCTGGGGCAGAAATTTTGGTGGCAGGCAACGCCGTATTCGGCAAAGGCGATGCCAAAGCGAATGCCGAAGCCTTGCTGGAAGCGGCGCGGAGCGCCAGTTTGCAGCGGGTCTAGCGTGAATCTAACGCGGAGTCACAGAGACACGGAGAAAACAAGATAGAAGTTTCTGCGTTTCTCTCTGCCTCCATGGTGAAAAGATTTGAGGTCTTTTAATATGCGTCGAAATTCTATTTTCGTTCTTCTCGCGATGCTGCTGGCGCTGACCCTCGGTTGCACCAACAAGAAATCAGTCAACCCGCTGGCCAACGTCGGCTCAAAGCAGCCCGATAAAGTGCTGTTTGACCGCGCCATGGATGCCATGAAGCACAACCGCTTCGACGTCGCGCGCATGACCTTGCAAACTCTGATCAACACCTACCCCGATTCGGAGTTCATCGCGCGCGCGAAGCTCGCCGTCGCCGATTCGTGGTACGCCGAAGGCGGCTCGACCGCGATGCAGCAGGCCGAGATCGAGTATAAGGATTTCCGCACATTTTTCCCCAACATGCCCGAAGCGGCCGAGGCCCAGTTGAAGGTCGCGAACATCCACTATCAGGAGATGGAAAAAGCGGATCGCGACTATACCCACGCGATGCGCGCCGAAGAGGAATACCGCTCGCTGATTCAGGAGTATCCCGACAGCAAGCTGGTACCGGAAGCGAAGCAGCGCTTGCGGGAAGTGCAGGAAGTACTGGCCGACCGTGAATTCGGTATCGGGCGTTTTTATTATCTGCGGATGGCGTATCCGGCGGCAATCGCACGCCTCAAGACCTTGGTCGATCGCTACCCGCTTTACAGCGGCGCGGATCAGGCGCTCTACCTGATCGGACAATCGTACGAAGCTGAAATAGAGGTCGTCCGCAGGAACGGCCGCATGAACGAAGTGGCGAAGAGCAAAGCGATCGACGGTTTAATCAAAGAAGCTGCTGATGCCTACGGCAGGATCATCAAGCGCTACCCCGCCATGGATGCCGCCGCCGACGCCCAAGATCGCCTGAAGGCCTTGCATCAACCCGTGCCGCGTCCAACCCGGGCGATGCTTGAGCAAAACAAGAAGGAGGTCGCAGGCCGGCACGAAGCGACCATGGTATCGACCATGCTTCGAGGTTTCGAGCGGCATCCTGATGTGGCAAAAGCTACGACACAGGGCGATCCGACCATGATCGATCCGCCGCCGGTTACCGCGGGCGATGTGGTCCGTAGCGTGACCAACTCGATGGCCGCTGATAACAAACTGGGCGTGCAAACCATCAATGGGAAGGTCGCACCGAACCAGGCCGCACCGCGATCCGATGCGCCGGCCGCCGGGACCGACGATGCCGCTGCAGCCTCTACCGATCAAACCGCCACCACGCCGGATACGGCGTCACCGGCCGCCGAACTGAAGCCAACGGTTGCCGATCCGAACGAACTGAAGCCGAACGTCGAGCAGGATCCCAATGCCCTGCCTCCCTTACAGCAGAGCAACCAGATCGACACGAGCGCAGGCACTTCTTCCGCCGCGTCCTCGAGCACCTCAGCGAAGACCGAGGAGATGGCCGACATTTCTTCCAGCAAGAAGAAAAAGAAAAAAGGAATTGCAAAGATCAACCCGTTCTAATGGTTGAGCCACTTCGGGACAGCCACCTTCGGCTGTCCCGATAAACTTTCTTCCCGCCTAACGCCAGAAAACACATTCAAATTTCCCCATCGTGGCGCTCCCCAAGGGACCCGGAACGGACGTAACCTGTTACCAGCGCGGGAATCGTTGACTTCGCTCTGAGGACAAGGTAGTTTCGCGTTATCTCTCCTTATTGCCGAAGGACGACGCTTGGCTCGGAAAATACTGCTCGCGGATGATAGTGTGACAGCCCAGAACATGGGGCGAAAAATCCTGGCCGACGCCGGGTACGAAATCGTCACGGTCAATAACGGATCTGCGGCCCTCAAGCGGATTACAGAAATCAAGCCCGATCTCATTGTGCTCGATGTCTACATGCCCGGCTACAGCGGCTTAGAAGTTTGCCAGCGGTTGAAGGATTCGCCGGAGACCGCCCATATTCCCGTGTTGTTAACGGTAGGTAAACTGGAACCCTTCAAACCGGAAGAAGCGCGGCGTGTTCGCGCTGACGGTCACATCGTAAAACCCTTCGAGGCCAGCGAATTACTCACCGCGATCACTCGTCTGGAAGACCGCATGGTTGCGTCGCAAGCGGATGGCTCGCGTTTCGCCACGTCAGTTTCCGGCGTCGAGCGCTTTGGTGGCGAAGAGGTTGGAAAGAAGAATCCAGGCGCCGACGACTCCGACACAGGGTGGAAGAGCCGACTCCGCTTTCCCTCGAAGAAAAAGAAAGAAGAACCCGAGCCCGAACCGGAGGAGATCGCAGCAGCTGCGACCTTTCGCGATTTCCGAAAGACAAAAGGAAAATCTGGTTCTGGTCTTGCTTTTACCGTCAAGGAGCCAGCGCCACCAGGACAAGAACCGGGTTTGGTTCCGGATATTCCCCGCGATATCACTCCTGAAGAACTCGATGCTCTCAGCGCATTAGCCGCGAAACTCGATGGACCGATTGCCGCCACGGAAAATGTGTCGGCAGCCGAGAAGACCGAGAAAGCAAAACTCGCTGCTGTCGAATCTCCAGCAAAAACTGAAGTAGTGAAGACCGAAGTGGCGGCAGCGCAAGGCGAAACTCCCGTTGTCCCGATAGAAACATCGAACATAGCGGAAGCAGAAGCGCCGCAAGCGAAAACACTCGAGCAAGAGAGAGCAACCAAGGCCGACATACCAGTTGTGGAAGCTGCGGCGCCAGCCACGTTGTCGACCGCTGAAGCGCACGGCGTGGTCGTGATTCCAGTTCGGCATACCGAGCCGGCCCCAGAAATTCCTGCTCCCGTTGCCGAATCGGATTCCGCCGAAAAGCACCATTCAAGACCAGATCTCGCCAAAGCCGAGGAAACCGCTACTCCGGCTGTCGCACACTCTATTCCTGTAGTAGCGTCTTCTCTGGCCGAGGCGCCTGCGCCTATCGATCGGACCGACGAGCCGATGTTCGATACCGCGGCGAAGCCTGGAGTACAGGACGCCGAAGCAACGATTTCCGTGACAGAAGTTGAGACAGAACCGACCGTAGCGGCCGCTGCCGAAACCGAAAAGCCAGCCACGAAAGCCACCGTTTCTGCGGAGCCGTCCGTTGTGGAAGACGAGAAAGCTGAGCCTGTCGCCACGCAGGAAGAGCCACAGCCCGCCAAGATTGAGCCACCCGCGGCCGTGGTCGAAACAGTGGTCGAAGCAGCTGTGCCGGAAAAAATCGAACCAGAAGAGACGGCGCCGAGCGATGAGGAACTCGCCGAAGCTTTGCGCTTACTGACTCCTTCGACCTCGAACCCAGAGATAAGTACGCTTCCCTCACATGGCACGCTCGTCGCGGCCGGACAACTACTCGCCGAAGAAGTGGCTCGCCAGTCCTCGCATCCGCGATGGGTCGCGGAGCCGATGGCTTTGAGCGCAGAAGAATCGGGACTTTCGCTCGAAGCGGAAATGTTCCAGACTTTCGCCGTCGCGCCGATCGGAGCATCAGCAGGCGAGACGACAGCAGCCCCTATGACCGGAATCTCCGCCATTACGGCCGCAGTCGAAAGCCGGATGGCAACGTTGGAACTGGGGAACAAGAACGTGGCTGAAACGAAGCTCCAAGACGAGCCTGCCGCTGAGGCCGCTCCTTCAGCGTCCCCGGTGAACGCACGATCGCCAGAAATTCCGCAGGATGCTTCAAAAGAACCGAGCGCGGTAGAAATATCTGCGCCCGAATCTCCCGCTTCACAATCGAGCGAGACGATTTCAGAGAGTAACGCTTCCGCAGAGAAAAAATCCGAGCCAGCCGAACTCGCTCCGGTTTCTGAAGTGACAACGAGCGATCTAGCGGCCAAGATGCCGGGAGAAAAGCAGGCCGAAGAGTTTGCAGGCGGCACATTTGCGGACGCGGTTGGTACTGACGCAGTCGCTCAGTCCGTGGGCCAGCCAGTTGCATCAGAGGACTCGACGCCCGTGATGAGTGCAGCACCGTCGGCTCAGGAGAATGAGGAGTTAACTTCAGACGTTGGGGGTGAAGACATGGCATCGAAGTCCGGAAAATCGACTTGGCATCAAATTCGCACAGGACCGCCGCCTACAGCGACTGGCCCAGACGCGGTCGAAGCGGCGAAACAGGCTGCTGGACAAGCCGCAGAAGAGGCTCCCAAGGCGATGGCAGCCGCTGCCGCCGCTGAGGGATCTTCTAGTATGTCTTCGTCGACTGACGCAAGCACGATCGCCAGCATCGTCGATAGTGTCATGGCCGATCTCCGCCCGAAGATCGTAGAAGAGATCGCCAAGAAGTTAGCAGGCAAGTAAGTTCCATCCGCAACAGAACCTCGCTTGGCAAACTCTGCAATACCGCGGCGAAAATTGTGCGGTGAAACTCTAACTTTCCGGCTACCTACAACGGCCAACAACTCTATTTAGCGCTGCGGCGTCGATTTCGGGAATCGAGGTCAGCGACGCAGCGCTTCAACTGCCGTAAATCGCCAGTATGCGATAGGCTTGGTTGGCTCGAAACATGTCCAACCAATCTTTTGATCGCCTGCTCTCCGAACTCGAAGCTTTCCGCTACCACTTTGGCCGCAACGAAGAGGTTCGAGTTGTACAGTTCATCGACCGGCTCGACGCAATCAACCTCCCCGATCCCGCTCAGTTGATCCGCTTCCACGAAACTCTGCTCTTTCTGCGCGCTTTTCCACAAGGGCCGAACGTGGTTCGCGCTACTGAGCGCACGCTCGATCGTTTCTACAAGAAAGTCGAAGTCGTGCGTACCGCGGGCGCTGATATGGACACCTTCGACACCTTCGAATTCTCGGGCATTGCGGGCACTCAAATGGAAGACACGCTGAGCTTCGACGTCGCGCGCTGGCTTGTTCACGCAGATCGGCTTCCAGCCGAACTCGAAATCGCCTGGGAGAACTACGATCCGGGACGCGAGTTAGGCAACACTGGACCGCGGTTTATACCCCTGCTCGAAGACGACGCGTTTGTCGAGGCCGATACGCCTTGGCATCGATGGCTGCGAGCCGCGAGCAGCGGATCCAAGAACAAGTCCAAGAAGACAAAGCGTTCCACCGCAGCGTGGCTCATCGAGCGCTTCGAACAGTTGCGGTTGTCCGGTCCGCAAAAGGCTGAGCTGTACGAAGCGTTGCGTTTGCCTTTGCGCTGGACTCTGGGAAATTCCTCCATTACGCGCACGCGCAATCGCAGACCGCCGCGCAGTATTTTCTATCACAGCGAGCCGTTAATCAGCCGCAGCCAAGTTTCTCTGGTGGACGAGTTGGCGCGACGTCCTCCGAAGCTGACGAAGCTTTCGCGGCGGCAGGGTGGCGAGATCGTCGAGCTGATCCGTGAGGTGATGCTGGTGCGCTATCGCGAACTGTACGGTACGACGTTGGCTGATCCGCGTTCGGTTGTGAAAGCTGAGGTTGGACGCGGTGTCCAGATCTATCTTTGGAGCCTTCCGGCTGATCGGCGACTTCCGCTGCGTTCTTACGTCGCGGGATTGACGCTCAAGAACGGCGTGCCGATCAACTACATCGAGGCCATTGCGCTCTGCGAGTGGATGGAGGTCGGCTTCAACACTTTCTACACATTCCGCGGCGGCGAAGCGGGATGGATCTATGCGCAAGTGTTGCGTTGCCTCTGTCATCTCATGGGCACGACGTGTGTTTCGGTCTATCCGTATCAACTGGGCCATGAGAACGAGGAGGCAATCCAGTCAGGCGCATTTTGGTTCTACCGCAAACTCGGCTTTCGACCCGGACGCGAAGATCTGCACAAACTGGCGGAACGGGAAGAAGAGAAAATTGCAGCCGATCCGAAGTATCGAACGCCTGCGCGAACGTTGAAGCGGCTCGCGGCTGGACACGTTTTCTACGAGCTCACCGGAAGCGGGGTGGGGGCGTGGGAGCGTTTCTCTACGCGGAACATTGGGGTGGGGGTTTGTGAGCGGATGGGGAGGGATTTTCGGGGAGATGTTGTTCGTATGCGCGAAGAGGCGGTTCGGGGGCTGATGAAGGCTTTGGGTTGCCGGGTTGCGGCGTGGAATCCGCTGGAGCGGGAGGCTTTCGGGAACTTTGCGCTGATCTTGGGGAACTTAGCGCAACTACGTCAGTGGACGCGACAGGAAAAAGAAGGGCTCGTTGCGATCATTCGGGCGAAGGCTGATCCGGATGAAATGGTTTTTTTACGCCTTACTCAGTCGCATGGGCGGCTGCGGGAGGCGCTGCTGCGGCTTGGGTCTTCGGCACACTGATGCGATTTTGTCGTTTGTAATCAGGTTTATGTACGGAGACGGGGCGACGGTCCAGCCATCAGCCATCAGCCGTCAGGAAATTCGGGCTGGATGCCTGCGGCATCCTGCTTCCGGGGCCGTCGAATTTGTCCAAAAAGGCGGCTTGGGGGGCGGAGGTTGGCGGGCGTCTTGAGGCGGACACACTTCTAGCTTGGTAAACAAATCGACTTTATTTTCGCCGATTGGGGTGGGGAGTGACCACCATCTGCGCGTGGATGCGCCGCGCCTTGCCTAGGAATGGCTGCGGCTTATAACAACTGCAGGTGATGAAATGAAGTTCTCCAGCTCCGTAATATCGGTCTAGATTGCGCCGCATTTCCACAGGTTAGCGGCGGGACAAAACTCATGCGTTGACGTCGCACACTATTGGTCGGTGACGAAAAACTCCGTCCATCGACTGCGGAGAAAGGCCCCCTTCTCGAAAAGCGCGAGAATGGGCGCACCCTCAGGTATTCCTCTGTCCCGATCGGTGACTGACTTTCTAAGAGCCGGCGGCCTTAGCGACCGCAAGGATGTCTGGGGTTGGGTCGGAGGACGCGGGAAGATACTTCGCGGCAAAGTAACGCTTGAAGCGGAGGATTTTTTTCTCGAAGAACTCGTAGCTGAATGCAGAAATAAGGAAAGTCACCGCCGCCAGGACGACGAAGTAGACTCCCTCTTTGAGTACGGCGTCCATTGGAGTTCTCATGCTCCTGAAGATTCTGGGATAGATGAAGAGCTGGGCCGCACCCAGAATCGGGACGTGGAATACGT
This sequence comes from uncultured Acidobacteriaceae bacterium, assembly GCA_963846085.1. Taxonomy (GTDB): domain Bacteria; phylum Acidobacteriota; class Terriglobia; order Terriglobales; family Acidobacteriaceae; genus Acidiflorens. Next base: position 1,272,604 of record CAWJUN010000004.1, read on the forward strand.
AGATTCCATAACTGTAGACGCCAATCGGGGCGAGCAGCGGCGATTTAAGAAGCCTTTGCATCCATCGGCTCTCGGCTTCGGTGCAGGCAGCAAGGAGAACCAAGGCGCCAAATCCCACGGCGAGTAGAGTGTAGCCTCCGCATTGGGCCAGCATCAGGGCCTCGTCCCCCAGGTCGTGAGGGAGGGGAGTTGGGCCGTAGAGCAGTAGTGCTGCGCGCCGCGGAAAGAAGATGAGGGCAGAGAAGGCCATGAAGAATGAGCCGACGCCGAGGCTGGCGATCCACGGGAGCCACTTGCGGATTGCCAACATGCGTTCAGGATCTCGGAAGAGAGTTGCGCCGAGGACTCCGATAAAGAGCGCGTCCATTCTGGTGACGGTAGCGAATGCGATGGCCATCTGTGGGCCGGTGTGAGCGACCCAGAGCAAACGAATCATTGCTGACAAGAGGGCCAGGGAGACGGCGATCCGAGAAATGGCGCGGGGCGGAACCAGCCAGATGACGAGGGGCCAAACTAGATAGAACTGTTCCTCGACGGCAAGCGACCAGAAGTGGGCGAGATAGTTGACGTATTGCGGCCCCCAGTAGCCCTTCCAGAGGGCAAGCCAGTTGGTTAGATAACAGAAGTAGAGCCAGCGATCTTGGGGCAGGGGAAGCTTGGTCGTGAGTGCGGGATTGTTAATCAGGATGCCGGCGACAATTACGGCGATCAGGACGAGGTAGTAGAGCGGGAATATTCGCAGGACCCGGCGCAGGTAGAAGCCCTGGAAATAGTTGGTCGCTTCGCGGGTGTCGAGCAGAATGCCGGTGATAAGGAATCCCGAGAGCACAAAGAAAAGGTCGACTCCCATCCAGCCCTGGCTCACGTACGCTCTGAGAACCACGGCAGGCAGGTTTAGCGGTGGGATGTGGTACTGCATGTGATGCAAGAAGACGATGATAATCGCGATTGCGCGGAGGCCATCGAGTGATTGGAACTTGCGGCCAACAATCGCGGTTGAAACGGGGACCGACATCCGAGAAGAGCCTCCATCAATGGCGGGGGGGACGAAGTGATGGTAGTCGGCGGTGATAGAGACAATCCAGTTACCTGGGTCACAAAGCGGCTCTGGTCGCGGCGGAGGAGTGGGCCACGCGTGGAAACTGTGCGCATTCGTCCTCAGCCGGTCTGCACGGGTAAGGTGACGGAAATCGTGGTGCCTGATCCTAGCTCGGAGTCGATGCGGACTTCGCCGGCAAACTGTCGCACTCTTTCGCGCACTCCTCGGAGGCCAATACCGGCACCTCTAGCGCGGAGGATATTGAGCCTGTCGGGAGCGATTCCGCGACCGGCATCGCGAACTTCGAGGCGCAGGGTTCCTTGCTCTCGCGCAAGGCGAACGTGGGCAGATCTGCTGCCGGAGTGCCGGTGCACATTGGTGAGACATTCCTGGACAACGCGAAAGATGGTGATCTCCATTTCGCGAGAGAGTCGTTCGAAATTATCGGGAATATGTAACTGCACTTCCAGACCCGCGCGTTCCTCCAAGCCTTCGGTGTACCAGTGCAACGCGGCTTCGAGACCGATTTCGTCTAACATCGGCGGGTGAAGCAGATAGGAAGTTGTGCGAATTTCCCGATCTAACTCGTCGGCAAAAGAGCGCGCCTCTTGCACCTCTTTTATAAGGGCGGGATTTGCGACTTTGATCTTCTCCGCTATGCCGGCCAGCTTCATCAACAATGCGGCTGAGATTTGCCCGGCGCTATCGTGCAATTCGCGCGCGATCCTGCGGCCTTCGCGATCTTGCGTTTCCATCAACGAGACTGACAGTTCCCGCAGCAGTTCGGCTTGCTTGAGAACCTCATCGTTGCGTTGTTCCAGTTCGGCGGTTCTGGCGATCACCTGGCTGTCAAGGGTTTGAGCGAGGGAGCGAAATTGTTGCTGACTCTTGATTAGTTCGCCTTCGACCCGTTTGCGCTCAGTGATATCTCTGGTGGAACCTGCGACCGCTTCAACGCTTCCGTCGCGGGAAAATACCGGAGTAAATATATATTCGTAATAGCCTCCGGCTCCGGTGGGGCTGGTGTAAGGGGTCTCGTCGGTTAATCCTTCGCCGGTCTCAAATACCTGTTCAATTTGCCGCTGCAGCCGGCCGGCAAGGTCAGGGGGATACTTCAGATCAAAAAAGTCTTTTCCCACTGCGTCTTCGAGCTTCAAGCCCCAGAGGTTCAGCAGGGCCTGATTCACGAATGCGAAGCATCCTTTGCGGTCGAAGATGTAAGCGAAATCTGTGATGGAGGAAAGGGTGATGTCGAAGAGTTTTGCTTGTCGATCCAGGCGAAAACGGAGATCTTCTGTTTTTGCCTGGGAAGATTTTCGTTCGGTGATATCAATGACAACGCCGGGAAAATATCTGGGCTTTCCTTCTTTGTCGCGTTCCACCCTTCCTTGAGCCGCGAGCCAGGAAATGCCGCCATCGGGCCTGACGACACGATAATCGACTGCATACCGGTCGCTCTGGCCCTCTAAAGTCGCAGAGATGGCCGCTGCAACCTTGGGACGATCGTCGGGATGGATGGCATCGAGGAAGACCTGGATTGGTCCTTCGGAAGAGGCGAGCCCAAAAAGACGAGCCAGATTCTTGTCTGCGATCACCCGGTCGTCCACGACATCCCAGTTCCAGGTGGCAACTTCGCTGGCGGCGAGAATCGATTCCAGGCGTTGCGTGGCATCCAACAGGGTGTGATCAATGCCAGACGATTCAGGTCGAGGTTTACGCGCGAGAGGTTTTCTGACTGGCCGTTTTGAGGTCGATTTAGCCATTAAAGAAACAAAGGACTGGTCTAGTGAACGGATTCTAGCATCCGGTGCGAGGCAGATCTGTTAGGAAAGCGCGGAGATCGGGTCCCGAGCGAGCCTTGGTTGGTCGAGCAGAAGCACGAGCAAGAGATTCTACGAGAGCGAAATGGCGCGCTCTTCGGAGTGCACGGAGTCGTGCGCTCAAAAACTGATTACAACGCCGACATTGTTAGAGAGGCGATGTTTCGTCAGTTATCACTCAGCAGGGGTCCGTCTTTTTTCCGCCCTCTCCGCAAACGCGTTCCAGTACGCCTCGCCAAACGCGAAGAATCCCTCGAGCGTGACCGACTTCTCTCCGACGTGGAAAGTGGCTCCGTCTCCCCGAATGTACGCCTCCACGTAGAAATCCCCTTCAACCATTAAGCCCAGTTGTAAGGCGACGACATCAGAACCACGGCCAAGGGTCGCATTGGACACTCTTAAACCGTCACTAACCAATTGCTCGAAGCCATTCCAAGACTGCGACTCTTCACGCCATTTGCGATGGTATTCAGAAATGATGAGGCTCTGCTGTTCGTTGGGCGTGCCCGGTGGAATTGGGCATCCGCCCGGCCACGGGACGCTGCGGAGCGAACGGACGGATTGCACGCCATTCACGATTATGACGAATTGGGTTGCCTCCGGGAGATGGTGGAAATTTTTAACGTAATCGACATCAATCGCAACGTAACAGTACGAGCACACAGGTCGGACTCGATTGAAATTAGGTCACCATCATGCAGCGCATCCCAAAGACTAAACGTCGGAATTCCTTCCGGGAAGTTGACCCAATCGACTATTGGTTTTTCATCAGAAGCCACAAGACTCCTCGGCAGCACCAGCATGGTGGTGGGCTTGTGGGGATCTTTCACGTTTCTCCGCAGCAGCATCACGGGAGCTCCGCCGCTCTATTCGAAGGGGTTATTCCAGCGAACATCGCATTTGTAGCGGGAATAATTTTCGCTGGTATTGCACTAGGTGGTGCCGCGATGCTCATTAGGAAATAGTCCGCGCTCATATGGACAGATGGGTGTCCCATGCATGCTCGCCTCACTCTAGCCCGCTAGCGCTTCCGCACCCCAAGTTCAAGTTCTGTTGCGGTCAGGGTGTAGCATTTTCCCCTGAGTGCGTATAACCCCTCTGCGCGTTTGACCCTACTTTTCTTGCGCCTGTAAGATCAAAGATTCCCTCTTTCGTGGTGGAGTTGCTGAGGATGCTCGGGCTCGGATCCTTTGGGATCGGGCTGGAGAGGCTTCGGGGGAGGGTGGTCCTACGGGATCGGGAGAGACATGCCGCACGAATTGCCGAAAGCTTACGAACCGGGCGCGATTGAAGCGCGCTGGGCGGAATATTGGGTCCGGGAAAAACTGTTTCATGTGGGGACGCCGGAAGGCAGTGGGCAGTGGCCGGTGGGCGGTGGTCAGGAAAGGGATCCGGGAGGGGTGGAGACGCCACAAATCCCCACCCTAGCCGCTCCAAAAACCGGAGCGGTTAGGATGTGCCACCCAAGTCCCGACACCACACGTGTGTTTACGCTGCTGTTGCCGCCTCCGAATGTGACGGGGCGGTTGCATATGGGGCACATGCTGAACCAGACGCAGATGGACATCATTGTGCGGTGGCATCGCATGCGCGGGTTTGTGTCGCTGTGGCTGCCGGGGACGGATCATGCGGGGATTGCGACGCAGATGATGGTGGAGCGCCAGCTTGTGAAAGAAGGCAAGAAGCGGCGCGAGATGGGGCGCGAGAAGTTTATCGAGCGGGTGTGGGAGTGGCGGCGGGAGTATGGCGGCGCGATCCTCGATCAGATGAAGCGGCTGGGCGCTTCGGTGGATTGGGGGCGCGAGTACTTCACGATGGATGAGAAGCTGTCGCGGGCGGTGAAAGAAGTTTTTGTGCGGCTGTATGAAGATGGGCTGATTTATCGCGGGAAGTACATCGTGAACTGGTGCGCGGACTGCGGGACGGCGATTTCGGATCTGGAAGTGAAGCACGAGGACGTGGCGGGGAAGCTGTATGAGATCCGGTATCCGGTGGTAAGCGGGACGGGCGAGTCGCCCGCCCCTACGCAGGAATACATAACGGTGGCGACTACGCGCCCGGAGACGATGCTGGGGGATACGGCGATCGCGGTGAATCCCACGGACGAGCGTTACTTGCAACTGCATGGCAAGAAGGTGATGCTGCCGCTGATGAACCGGGAGATTCCGATTATTGCGGACGAGTTGGCGCAGCCGGAATTTGGGACGGGCGCGGTGAAGGTGACGCCGGCGCATGATCCGAATGATTTTGAGGCGGGGCTGCGGCACAATTTGCCGCAGATTGAGGTGATCGACGAGCACGCGAAGATGAACGCCAATGCGGGTCCGTATGCGGGGCTGGATCGCTTTGCGGCGCGGGCGCGGATTGTGGAGGATCTCGGGGCGCAGGGATTTCTGGTGGGCACGAAGGACTACACGATTGCGATTGGGAAGTGCGACCGGTCGGGGACGATTGTGGAGCCGCGGCGGTCGACGCAGTGGTTCATCAAGATTGCGCCGCTGGCGAAGCGGGCGATTGAAGTGGTGGAGAAGGGATACATCCGTTTTACGCCGGAGAATTACGGGCAGATTTATTTGAACTGGATGAATAACATCCACGACTGGTGTATCTCGCGGCAACTGTGGTGGGGGCATCGGATTCCGGCGTGGTATTGCAGGAATGAAGGGTGCAAGGAAGTGGTGGTGGCGCGGGAGGCTCCGGCGGCGTGCGCGAAGTGCGACGGGAAGCTGGAGCAGGATACGGATGTGCTCGACACATGGTTTTCGTCGGGGCTGCTGCCGTTTACGACGCTGGGGTGGCCGGAGGCGACGCCGGATCTCGCCACGTTCTATCCGAATTCACTGATGATCACGGGCTTTGACATTTTGTTCTTCTGGGTGGCGCGGATGATCATGCTGGGGTGCTGGTTCATGATGCCGCCGCATAAACCGGGTGCGAGGTCTGGGGAGGATCCCAGGTTAGCGCCCACAGAACGGGCGCGAACCTGGGGCACCGAGGAAGAAGAGTTGGTGCGGGAGAGTGTTCCTTTTCGCGAAGTTTATATCCATGCGCTGGTGCGCGATGCGGACCGGCAGAAAATGTCGAAGACGAAGGGGAACGTGCTGGATCCGATCGAAGTGATTGGGCAGTACGGGACGGACGCGACGCGGTTCACGCTGGCGGCCATGGCGGCTCCGGGGACAGATATTGCGTTCAACGAGAGCCGGACGGCGGGATACCGGAACTTCGCGAATAAGATCTGGAACGCGGCTCGGCTGATGTTTATGAATGTGGACCAGATCGATGCGAGCCTGCGGCCGGGGACGGACGGGGCAGAGCCCCGTCACCACACACACATGGGTGTGGCCGGGTTTACGACGAAGACGCTGGAGGATCGGTGGATTCTTTCGCGGTTTAACCGGGCGGCGGCGGATGTGAACGAGTCGCTGCAGAACTACCGGTTTGATGAGGCGGCGACGCGGATCTACGATTTTTTCTGGGGCGAGTTCTGCGATTGGTATCTGGAACTGATCAAGTCGCGGCTGAATTTTGAAGAGGGTGCGGACAAGACGGCGGCGCGGGCGGCGTGCGCGAATCTGGTCAATCTTTATGAGGCGTCGTTGCGGCTGTTGCATCCGGTGATGCCGTTTATAACGGAGGAAATCTGGCACGCTATTTATGATGGCAAGCCTCCGCTGAAGTCGATAGCGCTGGCGGCGTATCCGGCGGCGGATGAGGGGCAGATCGATCTGGCTGCGGAGACGGAGATGGCGATCCTGCAGGATCTGATCGTGAGCATACGAAATTTGCGGGCGGAGCTGAAGGTTGAGCCGAAGGTTAAAATTCCGGTCGAGGTGTTTGCGCCGGATGCGGCGATTCGCGGGATGCTGGAGAAAAATCTGAGTGCGGTGCTGCAAGATCGTCCGGCGAATGTGGAGGCGGTGACGTTCGTCGATCGCTCGCTGGCGAATCTTCCGGGGGCGCGCAGCACTTCGCGATTTGACGTGCATGCGATCTACGAAAAAAAGATTGATGTGGCGGCGGAGCGGGAGCGTCTAAACAAAGAACTGGAGAAGATTGAGAAGCAGCTTACGGGCGCGCACGCCAGGCTGGGTAACGAGCAGTTTGTGAGCAAGGCTCCGGGGCATGTGGTGGAAGGACTGCGGAAGCAGGTGGAGGAGATGACGATCCTGCGAGAGAAGATTCTGGGGCAGTTGAAGGAACTTGGGGAGTAGTGGGCAGTGGGCAGTGGCCAATGAGAACGATGCTGTGGTTCTGGCGTTGCCCCTATCCGCGACTGACCACTAGCCACTGGCCACCGACCACTGATTTTTATGGACTGGAATTCACGACGGATTACCGCGATTCTCGAGAATGCGCTCACGGAAGATCGCGCGACTAGCGATGCGACTAGTTACGCGTGCATTGATCCGAACCAGAGGGCGTCGGCGACGATCATTGCCAAGCAGGAGTGCGTGCTGGCGGGACTGGGATGCGTGCCGCGGATTCTTGACGTTTATGCGGCGCTCGATGGGGCGGTGACTTCGCATTATGAGGTGACGAGCCATCCGTCGATTTTTGACGGCATACGCATGAAGACGGGGCAGCAGATTGCGGTGATTCAGCATAATGCGCGCGTCATTTTATCGTGCGAGCGAGTGATTTTGAATTTTCTGCAGCGGATGTCTGGCGTCGCGACTACGACGCGGCAATTTGTGGACGCGGTCGAGGGCACGCGGGTGCGCATTCTGGATACGCGCAAGACTGCGCCTGGCCTGCGCGTGATCGACAAGTACGCGGTACGCTGCGGAGGCGGGCAGAATCACCGGCTGGATCTTTCGGATGGTGTGCTGATCAAGGGCAATCACATCACGCTGGCCGGAGGCGCGATACCGGCGCTGGAGCGCGCGATCCGCAACCGGCGCGGACGGCAGCCCCTTGAGGTTGAAGTGCGGTCGCTGGAAGAATTGCAGCAGGCTCTCGATCATGGAGCCGAGGCGATTCTGCTGGATCATGTGAGTGTCGCGGATGTGCGCAAGGCCGTTGAAATTTGTTCGCGGCATTCGCGGCGGATTCCGCTGGAGTGCGCGGGCGGCATTAATCTTGAAAATGTGCGAGCCTACGCGGAGACCGGGGTCGACTTTATTTCGGTGGGTGCGCTGACGCAGTCGCTGACGTCGGTGGATATGAGCTTGCGGGTGATGCCAGCATAGGCAACGTCGCTGGTCGTTCGTCGTTGGTCGTTGGTCGTTGGTCGTTCGCTCCCTACTGAGCTAATCCGTCGGGGTTCGACAACGACTGACGACCAAAGACCAGCGACTATTTATAATCCCTTCATCACAAGTCCCCCTCAAACTCGCAGCCTGCCATCCGTACATAAGGCGACGGATGTTCGTCTGGGACGCATCGTTCGGCTTTTGATGAGCCATGCCACGGTCGTCGCCAGCGGCACCAAAATCGCCGAGGAGATTGGCACCAGCCGGTCGGAAGTGTGGCGACTGATTCAGCAACTGCGCGAGCTTGGAGTCGATGTTGCGGGGCATGCGGCGACGGGTTATCAGCTGCGAGCGGTTCCGGACTTGCTGCTGCCGGAGATGATTGCTCCGGCGCTGAAGGGCACGATCTTTGGCGGCACCAAGCTGATTCACCACTATTACAAGATTGGCTCGACGAACTCCGAAGCGATGCGCGCCGCGGCTGAGGGCGCGCCCGAAGGCAGCGTCTTTCTTGCGGAAGAACAGCTCGCGGGACGCGGGCGCGGCGCGCATAACTGGCATTCGGCGCGGTCTTCGGGCATTTACTGCTCGGTGATTCTGAGGCCTGCCATGCCGCCGTCCGATGCGCTGATTTTTTCGCTGGCGGCAGGGCTTGCTGTCCGTGCGGCAGTGACTGAAATCGCGCCGCAGGTTGCGGTCGATCTGAAATGGCCGAACGATCTTTTGATTGGCGGCAAGAAATTCTGTGGCATCCTCATCGAGATGAATGCGGAGGCGACGCGTGTGCGGCATCTGGTGGTAGGGATCGGGATCAACGTGAACCAGGTGAAGTTTCCCGTAGAACTACGAGAGATTGCGACTTCGCTGCGGTGCGAAACGGGCACCGAATGGTCGCGCGTGGAGCTTCTTGCCGCTTTGTTAAAATCGCTCGACCGCGAGTATCGCAATCTGGTCGACAACCGGGACGTCAGGCCATCGATCATACGGCGTTTCGGGGAGGCATCTTCGTCGGTGCGCGGCAGAAAAGTGAGCGTCGAAGAAAATGGCAACCTGGCGGGCGTCACGGAGGGATTGGACGAGCGCGGCTTTCTGCGCGTAAGAACTCCCGACGGCCTGACGACCATAGTCAGCGGGACGGTAAGAATGATCGCCTGAGAATCGTAGTCTGAGGCTGCGAACGACGGTCTATGTTCGGCACTGGTAATCGGCCGTCCCGGTTTCCAATTGCAAATTTCTAAGTACCAATTACAAATTACCTATGCTTCTCGTGATGGATGTCGGCAATACGAATACGGTCTTGGGCGTGTTTGAGCGCGTGGCTCACCGTTCCGGCGACGATGTGACGTCGGAGGTGGCGCGCTACGAAAAACTGGTCGCGAACTGGCGCGTCGGCTCGCACCTGAACCACACGGTTGACGAATATGGCGTGATCTTCCGCAATCTCTTCTCGATGGACAGCCTGGAGGTTTCCGACGTTCAGGGAATCATCATCGCATCGGTTGTGCCACCGCTCGATTCGGTGCTGCGGCTGGTTTGCGAGCGCTATTTCAATACCAAGCCTTTGTTCATTGAGCCGGGCGTGAAGACGGGAATGCCGGTGCTCTACGACAATCCCGCTGAGGTCGGTGCCGATCGCATCGTGAACGCGGTGGCGGCATTCGAAAAATATGGTGGGGCCTGCGTGATCGTGGATTTCGGCACGGCGACTACTTTCGATTGCGTATCGAAAAAAGGCGAGTACATGGGCGGAGTGATCTGCCCAGGCATTGGGATTTCGGCCGATGCGCTTTTTCAGCGGACGGCGCGCTTGCCGAGGGTGGAGATTCGCAAGCCTGCGCGCGTGATTGGAACCAACACGGTCGGCAGCCTGCAATCGGGCCTGTATTACGGCTATCTCGGGTTAGTGGATGGCATCCTCGAAAGACTGGTCGACGATATGGGCCAGGAGACGCACGTGCTGGCGACGGGAGGATTGGGATCGTTGATCGGCACCGCGTCGCGCTTTATTAAAGATGTCGACGAGTTTCTCACGTTGGAAGGGCTGCGGATTATTTGGGATCGGAATCAGAGCTTCCGGCGCGAAGCCGTGCCAAAGCCGGCAAAGACATCTGCGCCGGCGAAGGCTCTTGATGTAGCGGCAAAACCCTGGCCCTCGGAGAAATCTCCGAAGTCTCGCTGACCGATACAATTCTTGCCTGTAGTGGAAAATTACTTTAACTATTTTACGGAGATCGAAGAGCACTATCTGCGGCGGCGCGGAACGCATCTGCTGCTCTCGACTCTTGACTGGGCGTTGATTGAGACGTGGAAGAGCGCGGGGATTCCGCTGGAGGCGGTGCTGCGCGGCATCGACGACGCTTTCGACAAGTACGAACAGCGTCCTTCGAAATCGAAAAAAGTGAATAGCCTGACGTATTGCTCTCAAGCAGTGCTGACCGCCGCGGAGGATATGAAAGAAGCGGCCGTGGGCGCGTCGAGCGAAGAGAAAGCGCAGCGCGAGCCTGGATTCGAAGCGGCGCAGATTGCCGCCTTCTTGCGCGAGAATGCCGACAAGCTTGAAAAGGCGAAGTTGCCCGAGCGTGCGGGATTCGCAATTGGAGCTTTGGCGCGCGAAGAAGCGGCATCTCTGCGCGAAATGGCGGAGACCGTCGAGAGCAGCAGCGACCTTCCACGCCTCGAAGATCTAGAGCGGCGTTTGACCGTTCTTGAAGAGAAGCTATTTGCCGTGCTGATGGCAGCGACTGCGGATGAAAAATTGGTTGAGGTTCGGGCCGAAGCGGAGCGGGATTTGGCTCCGTATCGAAGAAATATGACGGCGGCGCAGATCGAGCAATTGCACAAGCAGTATGTTCATAAACAGCTGTTGGAGCAGTGTGGCGTGCCGCGGCTGAGCTTGTTTTATATGCATTAGTGGCGACGCCCGACGCGGGCCTAGCAAAGTAGTTCCTGAACTTCGAACTCGATGCAGCTTTCTATTGAAAAACTGGTTTACGGGGGCGATGGGCTGGCGCGCACCGCACCGGACGACGACGGACGCAGCATGGCTGTTTTTGTTCCGTTTGTCTTGCCGGGAGAAAAAGTTGAAGCCGACATCCGGCGGCAGAAGGCGGGATTCGCGCGCGGCTTTGTTTCGCAGATCGTGGAAGCGTCGACGGATCGTGTTGCGGCAGTGTGCCCTTATTTTCAAAAATGCGGCGGATGCCACTACCAGCACATCCCTTACGAAAAGCAACTTGAGTTTAAGGCGGCGATTCTGCGGGAGACGTTGCAGCGGATTGCAAAAGCTGAATTGAAGTCGGAAATCCGGTTGCACGCTTCGCCTCCGTGGAACTATCGCAACCGGACGCGATTGCAGGTGCGGACGGCGCCTGAGTTCGCGCTGGGATATTTTCGATTTGGGTCGCACGATTTTCTTTCTGTGAGTGAGTGTCCTATTAGTTCTCCGTTGCTCAATCGGGTGTTGGGGCGACTGCTCAAGTTGCGTGGGGCGAACTGTCCGGCGGTGGTCGAAGAAATTGAGCTGTTCGCGGACGCGGCGGATGAGGGCGTGCTGGCGTGGGCGTTTTGCCGGCCCGAGGCTGATCCAAAAGATCTCATGCGCTGGGCGGGCGAATTGGAGCGCGAGATGCCGGAAATCGGGGGCATGACATTTTTCTCTTCGCGGAAACGCATGGACGACGACGAGCCGCTGAATGCAAAAATTCGGGCGCAGGCGGGCGCGAACGCTATCCTGTATAGAACGAAGAACCATGATTATCAGGTGAGCGCCGGCTCTTTTTTCCAAGTCAACCGCAATCTGATCGATGAATTGGTGTCGGTGGTGACGGCGGGCGCGCGGGGTGAGTTGGCCCTCGATCTCTACGCTGGAGTGGGGTTATTTTCGGTGGAGCTGGCGCCATTTTTTCATCACATTTTCAGTGTTGAGGCGTCACAGACAGCGCATATCGACCTGTTGCAGAATGTGCCTGCGAACGTGAAAGCGGTTGGAGCGCAAACCGAGGACTACCTGGAAAGCCGTTCGCTGCGAATACGTCCTGACTTGGTCGTCCTGGACCCTCCGCGCAGCGGCATCGGCAAAGCGGTGACAAGCTTTCTGGTGGAAATCAAAGCGCCCCTCGTTCGATATGTGTCGTGTGATCCGTCGACTCTGGCGCGGGATATTGCTCCCCTATTGGCGGTTGGCTATCACATTGAGGAAGCGCACTTATTCGATCTCTTCCCTGAAACATTTCACATCGAATCGGTGATGCTGCTGGCACTCTGACCGCTTTCACGTCGTCCAAGTTCCTCCTGGAAGACGGGTGGTGAGAAGGTCCTGCTACGGCTGAGCGACGCGGCAGGGCCCATCCCGTCCCTATATACTGGCGCCGTCCACCAGGCGTGGCGTGAGGTGCCGGGCTCACGCCGAGAGTCTCGCCCGCCCGGAGAACACCCACAATGCGAGAACGGAAGCCACCTCGGCATCCTTTATTCTGGGCCGCCCTGGCGTTCTCATTCGGCTTGTGGACCGGGGTGCGCGCGTGGCGTCCGCCATCGTGGTGGGTGGTCGCGGTATCAGTCTTCTTAATCGCGGCTTTCTGGTTTCTCGGAAAACGAGATTGGCTGGCGAAAGGTCTATCCCTTGGGGCGTGGTTTCTTCTTGGCGCATTTCTGATTCAGGTGCGAGGTCGACCGGCGGAAGATCCTCGCTTGCTTACTTTGGCGGACGGGCGTCCTGTGACGCTCATAGCTCACGTCATTCGCGAAGGGTACGCGCACAGTTCCGGGCCGCGCTCGATTCGGCAGTCGATTGATGTGGAGACAGAGGAAATTGCGAGCGGGGGAGAAACGTGGCCGGTGCGAACGGGGGTGCGCCTGTCGATCTATCAGAAATTAGACGCTGGCGGAGTTGCGAAACGAACCGCGTCGTCTTCTGGGCATGATGTTGCGGGGGATGCGAGCGTTGATCGGGGCGAGTCGCCCGTCCCCACACTGGCTGTCCCGACACCTGGTTCTGCGGCGAACTCCATGCTTGGCTTGGAGCGGCTGAGTTATGGCAGACGGTTGCGGGTCGTCGCGAAACTGCATGCGGCGCGCAATTATCGCAATCCGGGGGCGTTCGATTACGAGGGCTACCTGCGCGATGACGGCATCAGCGTGCTGGGATCGGCGGAAGCGTCCGACATCGAAACATTGCCGGGATTTTCGGGCAGCCGTGTGCAACTCTGGCGGGCGTGTACGCATGCCAGCATCATTGCAAAGATCCATCAATTGTGGCCCGAGCGGCAAGCTGAGCTGATGGACGCCATGGTTCTGGGGGAAGAATCTTTTCTGCAGAACGCAACGCGGACCGAGTATCAGCGCTCGGGCACCTATCACGTGCTGGTTGTGTCGGGGATGAACCTGAGCATTCTGGCGGTCTCGATTTTCTGGACGCTACGGCAATTTAGATTGGATCCGGCGGTGGCGGCCGTTGCGACGGTGATCGTTTCGTTCGCTTATGCCTTCGTTGTGGGCGTGGGGCCGCCGGTGTGGCGCGCGGCTCTGATGCTGGCTACGTATCTTGGCGCGCGACTCCTCTATCGCGAACGCAACATGATGAATGCGATCGGAGCGGCCGCGCTGGGAGTCTTGATTGTCGATCCGCAAGCGTTGTTTGGTGCCAGTTTTCAGCTTACTTTTCTTGCGGTGTTCGTCATCACCGGAATCGGCTCGCCCATTCTGGAGCGAACGACGCTGCCGTACGCGCGAGGATTACGCCTGCTGCGAGTGACGAGCTACGACTTTCATGTTCCGCCCAAAGTTGCCCAGTTTCGGCTGGATTTGCGAATGATTGCGGGGCGGCTCAAGAGATTCATTGGCACGCGCCTGGGGCTGGCTCTGCCCGCAATCGTCATGCGCGTGAGCATCGCCGCGGTGGAGTTGGTTTTCGTCTCGGCTTTAATGCAGGCGGGCCTGGCGCTGCTGATGGCATACCATTTTCATCGCGCCACCACGATGGGAATGCCAGCGAATCTGGCGGTGATTCCGTTGACGCAGGTGCTCATGCCGGCGGCCGCGGCGGCCATCGGCTTGGGATCCATCTCGATCACGCTCGCGAAGCCGGCCGTATGGGTTTCGGGATTCGCGCTCGAAGGCATCGCAGGCACGGTGAGTTTTCTCGGCGGAGCTCATCGCATCGGAACTCCGCTCGCCGATTTGCGAGTAGCGATGCCTTCGGGCGCAATGATCCTAGCTTCGATTGCGGCGCTCGCCTTCGCCATGGTGGCTGCGCGGCGCGCGCGCTGGGCCTCGATCGCATCCGTGGCGCTGTTGTTTGCTGTGGCGACGTGGATCGCTTTCGTGCCTTCCCATCCTCGCGTGCGACCGGGCGTGATCGAGATGACGACGATCGACGTGGGACAAGGCGACTCCATCTTGCTGGTCGCGCCTGACGGGCACACGCTGCTCGTCGACGCCGGAGGGCTTCCGAAGTGGATGCACTCGGACTTCGATCTGGGAGAGCAGGTGGTTTCGTCTTATTTATGGAATCGAGGGATTGATCACCTGGATGTGGTGGCGATCACGCATCCGCACGCTGATCATCTGGGGGGAATGCCGGCGGTGATTGCGAATTTTCATCCTCGACAACTATGGATCAGCATCGACCATCCCGTCGGCGAACTGGCGCCCATCGTTGCCCAAGCGCAGCGCGCGGGCATGCAAGTGTCAGTGAAGAAAGAAGGAGATGAATTCGATTACGGCGGCGCGCACTTTCATATGCTTGCACCCGGGCGTGATCAGATTACGGGCTCCATGCGGCCCAACGATGATTGCCTGGTGTTTACTCTGACCGTGGGCGCCACGACGGCTTTACTCGAGGGCGATGCGGAGCGTCCGGCGGAACGTCGTGTTGTCGAAGAACATCCGGAGGCGATGCTGTTGAAAGTTGCGCATCACGGTAGCGCCAGCGGAACTTCGGATGATCTGCTGGCTACCGTTCATCCACGTTACGCCGTCATTTCTGTTGGGGTGCGAAATGTTTACGGACACCCTCGGCGCGAGGTGTTGGAGCGGCTGCAGCAGGCGGGAGTAAAGACCTACCGCACCGACGAGGAGGGAGCAGTGAGTTTTTTCCTGGATGGAAAATCCGTCACGCCGGACGTCGCGATTCTGCACTGACCTGTCGTCATCTGAACCCGCGGCAGAACGGCTCGTTCGCGACCCTTACCCGCCGATCTCGGCTGTCTCGTCGTCGAGGGGCGGCGAATTCCGATAGGAATCGATGATCTTCTCTGCTTCGAGCGCGTCCTTTTCCCGCACCAGAAGAATCGATCCGCCGACCCCTGGAAAGGCATCCTGAACCGCGTCGAGCGATTTCAAATCGGACTCGATGCCCGCAGACTCCAGCAAGCCTTTTACGACCATGGCTTCGGTCTCTTGCTCGGTATCGAAAATCTTCACAAGTTCTTCGTTGGGCTCAGGCTTCGGCCTGGTTTGCGAGTTCGGGTCAGTCATGCATCCTCCATATTGGCTTTCAACAGATTACGGTAGTCGCTAGCGGTCTGTCTTGCCGGGCGCAAATTTTTTGCGCAAAGGAGGCTTGATTCGCGAGCGAAAGCTGTCACAATGGCGAGAACGGCGCAACTTGGGGGTCGCGTTCGACATCCAATTTGAAGGGCAATCGGGGGCGGATATGGAACTTCAGCGGGCCGAGTCTGGCGGAGAAAATGAAGATCCGATGGAAGAGTCTCGAAGGCTGCGGCGATTGCAGGTGATGATGAGCATGGTGATGTCGGTGATCAGCCAGGATCCTGACTTGACCGTTGAAGAAGCGGCGGAGATGGCAGCCGGCGCCCGGCGCGCAGCACTGACTATGTTTCCCGACAAAGAGCTGGCTTACGATATTCTCTATCGGCCGCGGCTCCAGCGGCTGATGAACGAACGCTTCCGGCTGCAGTAGCGACGTTCGCTTCGCCCCACACTTCTTACCAGTTTGGTCCAAGGCTCGTTTTTGACGGTTGACAGTGGCCTGCAGCGGGTTAAGCTGTACGACGACCTGTACGCCAAAGTCGGAGATCCTCTTCATGCGGAGATGCAAGTCCATAATGCCGTGTTGCGTTGTGACCTTGGCCCTGTTTGGCTGCACCCTGTTGTTTGCCCAAGACCCGACGAAGGTTGAGCCTTCGCACTATAAGCTGGCCTTTGAGAACGAATTCGTGCAGGTGGTAAACGTCCACTACGGGCCGCATGAAAAGTCGAATCTCCACGCGCACATGGGTGGGGTCGTAGTTGTTCTTTCCGCGGGACATCTTCGTTTTACCGATGAAAACGGCAAGGTTCAGGAAGTGTTTGCCAAACCTGGCGAGCCGCGCTGGTTTCCGCCGTTCAAGCACAAGGTTGAAAACCTTGGTGATACCTCGTACACGGCTGTCTACATCGGGATTAAGAACAAGAAGCTGGCCGAGGAAGCGAGCTTGAAAGCCGCATCGACCGATATGGATGAGGCGACGCAGAAGCTCGTGGCAGAAGCGCTCCTGGCTGCGGCAAAGTAGAAGTTGCACCCTGAAGATTTCTACGTTTGGTTGAGGTCGGCGACCATGTGCGGATGGACGGGTGACCTCGCCCGTCATGATCAGCGACTGAACCAGAAGCCTTCCAATTGGGCCGTCGCCTTGACCGCTCTCTTCTCGCAAAATAAACTTTCCCGGGGTGTCCCATGCGCAATTTGATTTGGATCATGTTTCTTGCTGCGGCATTTTCCGTCTTGGCAACGGCTGACGAAGGGCATCATGACGAGATTGCACCCGGCCAGTTAGGCACGGTGCATTTTCCCGTGTCCTGCACTCCCGAGGCGCAGAAGACCTTTGAAAAAGGAGTCGCGCTGTTGCACTCGTTCTGGTACGAGGAGGCCGAGAAGACGTTCGTTCAAGCGGAAAAGCAGGATCTGAAATGCGCCATGGCGTATTGGGGCGAGGGCATGAGCCTGTGGCATCAGCTCTGGGATCAGCCCAAAGCAGCGACCATCAAGAAGGCCTCAGCCGCGTTGAAGAAGGCGGACGGGGCGAACGCTAAGACCGAGCGAGAACACGACTACATCCACGCTTTGGAAGCCTTCTATTCCGACAGCGACAAGGATGATCACGAGACACGCGCGCGAGCTTACTGCGCGGCGATGAAAAAAGTTTATGAGAAGTATCCCGATGACCACGAAGCCGCCGCATTTTACGCGCTTTCACTGCTCGCCTCGGAGCCCGACGGGGATACTACTTTCGCCAACCGCAAAGAGGCGGGAGCGATCCTCGAAAAACTTTTTGAGCTGGAGCCGAATCATCCGGGGATTGCGCACTACCTGATTCACACCTACGACAAGCCGCAATTGGCGCAATTGGGATTGCCCGCTGCCCGCCGTTACGCGCAGATTGCGCCTTCCGCGCCGCACGCTGTGCATATGCCCTCGCACATTTTCGCGCGCGTGGGAGATTGGCAGGATTCGATTCAGTCGAACCTGGCATCGATTGCCGCCACCCGCAAGGCGACCGCGATGAACATGGGCGGGGAAGGGCACCAGTTCCACGCCATGGATTTTTTGATTTATGCCTACTTGCAAAGCGGGCGTGAGGCGGATGCGGCGAAAGTGATCGACGAAGTCAGAACTATGCATCCGATGCACATGGGCAGCATGGATCGCGACATGCAGGCTTTCGCTATGTCGAAATTTCCGGCGATGTACGCGCTGGAGCTGCATCACTGGTCGGACGCGTCAAAGCTGCCGGTGATTGCGAAAGCCGATCCGGGAGACCGGGCCTTCACCTACTGGGCCCGCGCCATCGGTAGCGCACGCAGCGGCGATCTGCCCGCCGCAAAGAAGGATCTGGCGAAGCTGGACAAGATTCACGCCGATTATGTCTCTCGCGGCAAACCTTATGCCGCCGAATATGTGGAGATGGTCGAGAAGGAAGCCTCGGCGTGGGTGCTGCACGGCGAAGGAAAAGATGACAAGGCAACCGAGACTCTGCGTAAAGTTGCCGATCACGATGATGCTGTGGGCGAAGAGCAGACGTCAACTCCGGCGCGGGAAATGCTTGCCGAAATGTTGCTCGAGATGAAGCGTCCCGATCAGGCCTTGGCAGAGTACAAAGGCGACTTGCAGATTAATCCGAAACGCTTCAACGGGCTCTACGGCGCTGCGCAAGCGGCGGAAATGGCGGGACAGGCTTCGCAGGCGAGCGAATATTATGCGGTGTTGCTGAAGACTTGCGACGGATCGAATTCCGCGCGGCCCGAACTTGCGAAGGCGAAGCAGGCCATCGTGGCCCAGAAATAAAAGCCATTTATTTGTCGACTCTTTGCAGCCGGAACAAGAGCGTTCCCCATCCGAGTTTCACGCGCATCTGAACCGGCGTGTGACTCGCGTCTTCCGAATACCAAACCCAAACTTTGCCCTTAGATTGCAACGAGCCCGAGGTGGCTTCGGCTGTCACTAAGATCGTGGGGAAGGAACCGGCCGGCACGCGAACCTGTTCCCGCTTCTCGACCGAGGCGCGGACCATCGTTGTCTTGCCGTCACTGATTGGAAATTCATAAGTCTCGCCCATCTGCAGCGGCAGCGATTGCAGGTAATAAAAGCCGGTGATGACATCGGTCGCGCATCCGGCAAGGTCGTTTTCGACGTGCTTGGTTTCGCCGGTCTTAAGATTTTTCTCGTCCAGCGTGCTTTTCTTGCGCGCGTAATCGAAGCGAATTGTCGTCTCGCGTTTGTGCGCGCCCTCTTCGCTATGTTTGGTGATGGAAAGCGAGCAAAACGTGCGCGGGTCGAAGTGCGATTCGAAATGGTCGTGCACGGGAAATAAAACATTGACCGCGCCCGCCGATTCAGCCGTTGCAGTCACCTTCCGGTCGTTGCCCGCGACGTCCATTCTTACGGTACCGGTGCCGGCTGTAATCAGATGCCACTCGGCCGCATAGACGTAGCTGCGTCCGTCGGGAAAAGGATAGTTGGGACGAGGCGGCGCAATCTGGGCTTTAGCGGCGCCGATGGTGGATGTGTTCCGGCCCTGCTGCGCCGACAACGTGACCGCAATCAGTAGCGCAACTACCAGGCGGCCATGTCGGCGGAAGTTCAACACGGATATTGCGGTCCTCTTCCCGAAGCTATGACAGATCGAAACCTCACGCAGACTACCACAGGGGCCGACAGAACGACGATTCCGAAGATCCACGATTCGGGGGCAGCGATTCAAGGATGAGCATTTCGATGATCAGCGATTCCGATCAACGAACCTCGAACGAATAATAGACGAGCGACGAAACGAACGGTTTGCGGTTCAATGACCGACAATCAATTTGACGACGAGAATGCCGAGTACAGCCGCGCAGCCGATGCTTGCCTCGTATTCGCGGTGTTTCCAGTAGCGCTCGGAAGAGTAGGCGCTCTGCTGGCTTCCATAACACGTGAGCCGCGGCAACATGCGGGGAACGTGGCGGGAGTAGTCCTCATATTCAGGAAACGTCTGCCGCAGATAACGCTCTTCGGCCGCAATCACGGGGATGTAAATGACGGCGAACATCAGCAGCATCATGACAACGATCCACCAGCTGCGCGCGGCGAGCGCAAAGCCCGCAGCCATGAGTAGCGAGCCTAGATAGAGAGGGTTGCGCGTATACGCGTAGGGACCGCTCGTCGTGAGCTGCTTGTCTTTCTGCACGTGGCCGGAGGCGAGGGCACGCAAGATGAGTCCCGGAATCATGACCAATCCGCCGACTAAGATCGAAGTTTTCGTTGGCCGCGCCAGCAGAACGAACACAATGGCAAAGAGAAATCCCAAGGGAATGCGAATGCGCCGCGCCACACGCGCCCAGGTGTCGCGCCGGTTTGGAGCGGTGGGCAGGGGCTGCGATTCGGGTTGGGGAGTTTCATTCATGGCGATTCGCCGCGGGCATTGTTCGGTCCGTGTTCACAACGATATTCGCAGCATTGGGCGCGGCGATGCGAGGCTGTGGCGTCGAGCTCTGCGAGAGTTTGCGCGCCGCCGCGACAACTTGGTCAACGGTGATTTCGAGCAAGCCCTGGTCGGGTTCGCGATGGCGCGTGTGATCGGTCAGACTGCTGGCACTCCGCAGGACGATCGATTGCGTACCAAACGGTCCGTTGCGCACAGGATTGGTGGGACCAAAAATCGCTACCACCGGGATTTGTAAGGCCGCCGCCATATGCATCGGGCCCGTATCGCCGCCGATAAAAAGGTGAGCGCTACGGGTCACGGCAATCAACTCGGAAATCGAGCACGAGATTTTGCGCGCGGCGCCAGCGCTGGCCGCTTCGACGGCGAGAGCGATTTCTTCTTCGCCGGGACCGTAATTGATGAGGCAATCCAAGCCATCTTTCGCAAGTTCCTTCGCTACTTGTCCGTAACGCTCGGCTGGCCACATCTTCGCACCCCAACCGGCGCCGGGATTCAGAATCACGAATCTGTTCCCGCTTGGAGTGACTTCCGCAATTTTGGTTTCTGCTTCAGAATCCAAAGGGAACTGAAGCACTGCGCGGTCCCTCGACGCAGAGGGGTTTGCTGTTGCTATGACTGCATTCGCCAACGCCAGCGCCTGTTCGACAACGTGCGTACCTTCGGTTCTCACAAATATTTTTCGCGTATAAAACATGCTGGCGGCATTCTCGCGCGGCTGCGCGCTCCCGTAAATTACGGGCGCTCCCGACCAGCGGGCTAGTAACGAAGAGCGAATTGCGCCCTGAAAATCGATGGCCGCATCGTATCGGATTCCGCGCAGGTCGCTCAAGCTGACTGCAACCTGCCGCCAAGTATTGAATGAAATAAGGGCATGCCGCCAAGCCGCGGTCTTCACAGTATGAACGCGATCGACCAGCGGACGCTCGGGCGAACGCGCTCCCGAACGCGGGTAGCGCAGAGTGCAGAGCAGTTCCGCCCAGCGTTCTTCGACTAGCCATCCCAAAGTGGCTTCGGGGAAAGCCATGCGCAGCGCCGCGACCGCGGGCAGGGTGTGAATGATGTCTCCCATGGCGCCGAGGCGAACGATGAGCAGGCGATTCAGTCGCGGAGTGCTCGCGGGGCGAGTAGGAGAAGCGGAGTCGATCATTCTGATTGAGGGATGGTCTCTGGCGGCTTGGAGTTCCGTCCGCGATGCGTCACGACTTTCGCGGCTCCAGGCGCAAACGAATGATCTCGGTGGCGGAGTGGTTCTTAGGATCGCCAACAATCACAACGCGGCCTCCACAAGCTTCGACCTCGTTACGTTCGGGAACGGTTTCGGGGGCGTAGTCCGTGCCCTTCGCATGAAAATCTGGGCGGATTTCACGAATGATTGCGCGCACGTCATGCTCGGGAAAAACCACGATGGCGTCGACGTCCGCCAAGGCTGCCAGGATTTCCGCGCGTTCTTCGGCGGGCATTACTGGACGGCCTTCCCCCTTCAACGCTCGCACCGAGGCGTCGGCGTTGACGGCGACAACCAATTTGCCGCCGAGTTCGCGGGCGGCGTGCAGATAACGCACGTGGCCGACATGCAACAGATCGAAACAGCCGTTGGCCAAGGTGATGCGATTGCCGGCGTGGCGCCAATCCGCGACGCGCTGCCGAAGTTCCTCGCGCGAAACCACTTTTCGATGAGGCAGAGGCAAAATATTCAAGGATCTCAATTCGATGCTGCAGATGCCGACGATGGTCGGCAAAAAGTTTGCGTCGCACACGCTTCAGTCGCGGCATATCGTCGCGCGACTAATGCTCGCGGACAGCCGGCGGCGCTTTCGCCAAAGCGTCCAGCAATTCCTTCTGGCTGACGGTCGCGGTGCCGCGTTTCATGACGACGATGCCGCCCGCGTAATTCGCAAGCTGAGCAGCCTCTTCGGCGGTGGCGCCCGCGGCCAAGCCGGCGGTAAAGGTGGCAATGACGGTGTCACCGGCGCCGGTCACGTCGGTGACTTCATCACTGCCGTAGATCGGGATATCGACAGGCTTGTGGCGGCGCGGAAAAACCACCATGCCATCTTTGCCGCGCGTGATGAGGAGCGATTCCAAATCCATCGCGCCTGCGACTTGATCGCCCGCGGCGAGCAGCCGCTCCCAGTCGTTGCCGATTTTGATGCCGAGCGCTTCTTCAATCTCGGACTCGTTCGGCGTTGCGGCCGTGATGCCAGAAAACTCCAACATGCGGTGGCGCGAATCGAGCGTGACGGGAACTTTATCGATGCCGCGCTTTTCACGAATCACGCTCAGCAGCGCCGGAGTTGCCGCGCCGTATCCGTAATCGGAGACCAGCAAGGCATCGGACGCGCGTCCATATTCACGAGCGGCCAGCACCAGTTCGCGGCGCAGGTGGGCGCTTGGACCCTCCGTCGGCTCGCGGTCGAGGCGCACGACTTGCTGCCCGGCAGTGTGCGCGAAGCCAGCCAGGATGCGCGTCTTGGTGACGGTGGGATAAGCCTTCTCTTTGTAAACGCCGCTCACCGGAATGCGCTTGTGGCGGAAGGCGCGCAACAACATCTTGCCCGGATCGTCGTCGCCCACAATTCCGACGGGCAGAACATTGACCCCGAGATCGGCGAGATTATAGATAGCATTCGCGCCGCCGCCGGGAACTACTTTGCGGTCCTGGTGCTTCAGGATGAGCACGGGCGCTTCGCGAGAGACGCGAGAAATTTCGCCGAAAACGAATTCGTCGGCGACCAGGTCGGCAAGAACAGTTACCGTCAGTTTCGGAAAAGATTCGACGATCTTTAGCAGGCGGTCGTTATCTCGAATGTGTTTTGTCATCAACTCTCAGTCGATCGTGGCTAACCCAAGATTTTCTCACGAGCGAGGCATTCCATCGCTATTTCTTGCGAAAAATGGTCCTGGCCAGGATGGCATCGACAATCTCGTTTGGAGTGTCGAGGGTGAGACGCAGCGTCGCCACGGCGAAGGGATCGAGATGAGACTGCAGCGGTCCGAGATTGACCGCGTCTTTTTCGGTTGTCAGGAAACCGACGGCGCCAGTTTTGCGGCGCATCGACAGAAGACGGTCGATGTCTTTTTTCTGATAGGAATGGTGATCGCGGAACACGACTTCGGCGGCTGGCGTGATTTTCGCATCATGCACCTGGGCGAAAAATTGCTGCGGCCGCGCGATCCCGCAAAATGCAACGGGAGATCCGACGCCCGGTGGCACGGTGAGCGTGCGCTGCATTCGCCAGATCAATTTTCCTTGTCGTCGAAGATCTTCGATTGTCAGTTCATGCACAGAAAAACTCTGCCCTATAAAGTCGTCGGGCAAGGTGATCGCGTCGGCGCGGGCCAGTGCGGATTGCGGCTCGCGCAATCGCCCTGTGGGCAGAAGACGATCGTCGAAGTCGTGCGCCGTCATCAAAACGATATCGAAATCGCGCGCCAAGGAACGATGTTGGAAGCCGTCGTCGAGGATGTGGAGCTGGGAGTCAAACTTCTGTTCGGCGATGCGGCCAGCGTCGTAACGGCTCTCGCCGACGATCACATGGACACCCAACCGGCGAGCGATCAGCAGCGGTTCATCGCCACATTCGGGTACGTTGCCACCCGCTCCGACCACGTGAACGCCGCGACTCTTGCGGCCGTATCCGCGGGAGAGAATATCGAAGCGAATGCCGCGCGCCTGTAAAAGCTCACCGAGGGCGATTACGAAGGGCGTCTTGCCCGAGCCACCGACTGATAGATTCCCCACGCTCACGACTGGGCGTTCGAGCCGTCGGGTCGCCAACACGCCGCGGTCGTAGAGCGTCTTTCGAATCGCGGTTGCGCCTGCGTAGAGTCCAGTTAGAGGATTCATGCGGAACCACGCACTGGGTGTTCTTCTCGCGGCGTCTTGCCGCTCACTGGTTCTGCGTTCATCAGATGGACGAGAGCCGCGACCGTTCTGTCGGTCGCTCCGCGTTGAGAGTCGAGAGCTGCCAGCGCGTTCCTGGCGAGCAAGGCGCGCGCGCCGCTATTTTCGATCAACTCCATCAGGACGAGTGGAAGTTCGGCGAGTCCGACGATGCGAACGGCATTGCGACTGGCAAAGAAGTTGACGACATCGCGGAAATTTTCGTAGTGGTTGCCCGTCACGATGGGAACGGCGGCGAGCGCGGGCTCGAGAATATTGTGCCCGCCACGCGGCACAAGACTTCCGCCAACGAAAGCAACCGTTGCGAGCGAATAGATCGACGCCAGTTCTCCGATGCTGTCGACCAGAAAAACGCCACCACTGAGCGCATCGCCGCTCCACAAAGAGCGCCTCCACAAGACGAAGCCGAGTTGCTCCACGAGTTCCGCGACCGCCTGAAAGCGCTCGGGATGGCGCGGGGCAAGAATCATCACGGCCTTGGGATGATTGACGAGAATGTTGCGAAAGGCCGAGAGCAGCGCGCCTTCTTCGCCTTCAAGGGTGCTGCCACTGACTAGAATCGGGCCCGCGCCGGAGCGGCTGAATTCTTCGCGCAGGCTGGCAACAATTTTCGGAGAAGCGGGCGCGAGCACGTCGAATTTCAGGTTGCCGGCGACCTCGACCTTGGAGGGTGCGGCGCCAATTTCCACCAGCCGGCGCTGGTCTTCTTCGGTTTGCGCCAGAAATAAGTCGACATTCGCCAGTGTTTTCTCTAGCAGGCTGGGAAGCCAGAGACGAAAGCGCTTGTAGCCGGGGAGTGAACGATCGGAGATGCGGCAATTGATGACGGCGATGCGCGCTCCGCTGCCCTTCGCTAGCCGCAGGAAGTTGGGCCAGAATTCCGTTTCCGCGATTACGACGAGTTCCGGACGCACCGCCGCAAGATAAGGACGGATGGCGAGCGCGAAATCGACCGGGAAATAAAAGACGTTCTCTGCGCCGAAACGTTGCGTGGCGAGTTTCTGGCCAGTACTGGTGGTCGTCGAAATCAGAACGCGGTGCGAGGGAAATTTCTGACGCAATGCCGCAATGACCGCGCTCGAGGCGACTACTTCGCCTACCGATACGGCATGGATCCAGATCGAGGGTTTTTCGCTGCGGTTCGCAAGATGGGCAGGCACCGCGCCAAAGCGTTGCCGCAGGCCGACGCGGTACTTGCCATGGCGCATCATCTGCACCAGCCAATAGGGCAGCGTGAGCAGCAGAAAGAAAGCGAGCAGCGCACTGTAGAGCGCGTACATGGATGAGAACGTCCCATTCTAAACGGGAAGCAAAGTCTTCTCCTGATTTGCCCATTTTGTTTGCTTCTTTGGCAAAGTTCGCGCGAAAACGATGCCATGAACTCTGCGGTCGGCATCCAATAATTCGACAACCTATAATTCACTTATGAATTCCGCAATTTTCACCGTTTTTAAAGGGCCGGCTCGCTCGAAAAGATCGTGGGTGCCACGTTTTGCGATTGTCTGCGCATTTTTCCTGCTCGCCGGCCTTGCAGCGTTCGCAGCCAAAGAGTTCATCATGCCGACGGCACAGGCGGCACGCGTGTATCCGGCGCACGACGATCATCCATCGGAAAAGGTTGTCGTCGCCGTTGACCCCTATGACGTCGAGGAGAAAGCTTCGATCTTTACGGTGAACTACCGCAACAATGGCTACCTGCCCGTCTTCTTTGTGATCACCAATGACGGCGATCAGCCTATTTCGCTGGTGGGCATGAAGGCGCAGCTGAATACGAAGGATCGCAGCAAGCTGCTTCCGGCGAGCATGGACGATTTGCTACGCCGCCTCTCGCACCCTTCGCGCAACGATCACCAAAATACGCTGCCCATCCCGCTGCCGAAGAAGGAAGTGAAAGGCGGCGTGAACCGCAAGACATGGGACGAGATCGAGGCGGCACAGTTTGCCGCGCAGGCGGTCGAGCCGCACGCCACCGCTCGCGGCTTTCTCTTTTTCGATGTGGCCGACATCTCGCATCCTCTCGCGGGAGCCAGCTTTTACCTGATGGGCGTCAACGACGCGAAGGGGAACGAGCTGATGTATTTTGAAATTCCGATGGAGAAATATTTAAGCGCGCCGGAAGCAAAGAACCCATAGATGTATCAGGTTGATTCCAGAGACCGGGTTGTCCCCCTGGAGGACGTACCACAGTCATCCGTTGGTGCGCCTATCCCGTTCGTTATGGCTGACGAACATCGCGTCGTACTTGCCTACTACGTAGAAAATCGTCCACCTCAATGGGATGGTTCAGAAATTAGGCTTGTCGGTCCGACTAGCAGTGATGAGCCTATTGCCATCATACGATTCAGCGGGTGCAGGGCTCACATGTCTGGTCCGCCAAATAACGAAGCGTTTGCCGGCCATCCTCTCGCGAGCCGAGGCCTTCACCCCTACGGAACGTTTCTTATACAAGACTCATCCTGGATTCGAAAATTAGAAAGCATGAACTCAATTCACAGATCTCACCGTCCGGATTCATTTCGGTCTCTTCGGCACCTCGTGTTTGCGTTCCACGACTCCACTTTTGAATGTATTTGTAACGGGTTCGACAGTCTGATCGCGCAAGGATCGATCCCGTCGGTTATTCCAAGAATGGCGGAACTACTCTGGCAGGATTACCACGTACCACCCCCATCGGACTAGACGGCTATAATCTGTCGATATGACGACCACCCCAGCCGTTTCTGAGGCTCTGCTCGCGAAGTACGAGCCGGTCATCGGACTCGAAGTGCACGTGCAACTGCTCACCGAGTCGAAGATCTTTTGCTCGTGTTCGACGGCCTTCGGCGCTCCGCCGAATACGAACGTCTGCCCGGTTTGCCTCGGACTACCGGGAGCTCTGCCCGTCCTCAATCGCAAGGCGGTAGAATTCGCAACCCTGGCGGCGATGGCGCTGCATTGCCGCATCAACGAGACGTCCATTTTTGCACGAAAGAATTATTTCTATCCCGACCTGCCCAAGGGCTACCAGATTTCGCAATATGACAAGCCGCTGGCGGAGTTCGGATTTATCGATATTGACGCCGCTGGCGGGAAGAAAAAGATTGGCATCACGCGTCTGCACCTGGAAGAAGATGCGGGCAAGAGCCTGCATGAGGGCTTCGCGGATTCGGCACACAAGACCGCCATCGATCTGAATCGCGCAGGCGTTCCGCTGGCGGAGATTGTTAGCGAGCCCGACATGCGTTCGCCCGAGGAGGCGTACGAATACCTCACGCGCCTGAAGGAAATCATCCTCTACACCAGTGTTAGCGATTGCAATATGGAAGAGGGCTCGCTGCGCTGCGACGCCAACATCAGCGTGCGTCCGCGCGGACAGAAGGAATTCGGTACGAAAACCGAAGTCAAGAACGTCAACTCGTTTCGCTTCGTGAAGCAGGCGCTCGACTACGAAATTGAGCGCCACATCGAGGTTCTGGAATCGGGCGGCAAGATCACGCAGGAATCGCGGCTCTACAACTCGCATGAAGGCCGGACGTATGGGATGCGTTCGAAAGAGCAGGCGCACGATTACCGCTACTTTCCTGAGCCTGACCTGCTGCCACTGGTGGTTGATACGAAGTGGCAGGCGGCGATTCGGGCGGGACTGCCGGAACTTCCTGAAGCGCGACGCCACCGGATGATCCGTGAATATGGCATCACGGCTGGCGATGCGCACACGCTGACGCTTAGCCGGGAGATGGCCGATCAGTTCGAGCGCGCCGCGAGCACGGCGAAGAATCCCAAGCGCGTCGCGAATCTCGTGCAAAGCGAGTTGCTCGGGCGTTTGAAGGTGAAGGGGCTGGAGTTGGATCAATCGCCGATTTCGATGGCGGGCGTGACGGCCTCGGCTGATCTGGTGGAGTCGGGCACGATCTCAGGGAAGATGCTGAAAGACCTCTATGATCTTTGCTTCGAGCGCAATCAGGACTTTCCGGTTGTGTATGAAGCGGAGGGCCTTCCCGAGCAGTCGCGGGACACATCTGCGCTCGAGAAAATTGCCGATGAGCTCATCGCGGCGAATCCGAAGCAGGTCGAGCAGTATCGCGCGGGCAAGAAGACGATGATCGGATTTTTCGTAGGACAGGTGATAAAGGCGTCGAAGGGGCAGGCGAATCCGCAGTTGGTGAATGAAGTCTTGACGAAGAAACTGGAAGGCTAGTTTTTAACGAGCCGTTCGCGGCCCGGTCAGCCACTACTTTGTCGGTCCCGGATCTTTCAAGATCTCTTCCGCGAAGTAGTTCTTGATTTTGGCATCGTCGTGGAGCGTCTCATAGTAGGCCGCTTTCAATAACTGCTCGCGCCGGTCGCGCAACTGCTGGCGAATCTGCTGCTGCACGCGCGGATCATTCAAATCGCGCTGGCCCGCCGGTTCTTTCGAGATCAATTTGACGATCATGTAGGCGACCGTTTGGTGATTGGTGGGATCGACGATGGGAATCACCGGCGTGTACTGGCCCGGTTTCAACTTGATGACGGACGCAGCCACTTCCCGAGCCACGGGATCCGGGTTCTTTGTCAGCTGTGATTCCGGCACCATGCCCAAATCGCCGCCACTGTTACTCGTATCCGGGTCTTCCGAATAGTTCATCGCCATGGTCGCGAAGTCATCGCCGCTGTCCAGGCGATTCGAGATCATCTCGACCTTCTTGCGCGCCTCGGCGTCGTTCTGCGCTTTGCTGTTCTGCAGGTTGTGCACCTGGCCGTTGCCCATTCCCGACACCATGATCTTCGCCAGATGATATTGCGCCTCGATCCGGTTGAATTCTGACTTGTGATCGTTGTAGTAGCTCGAAACATCCTGGTCGGTGATGTTGATGCGCGATGTAATTTCTTTATTCAAGACTTTCTCGCGGGTCAGCGAGCGGCGCAAATCGCGCTTGAAGTCGTCGAGCGTGATTTTCTTGTCTTGCAGACGCTTGTTGAATTCTTCGGCTGTATAGGGAGATTTCGCTTCGGTCAGCTTGCGATCGACCTCTTCGTCGGTGGCCAGCAGCCCGAGCTTTTCGGCGCGCTGCATCAAAATCTCGGTCTCGATCAGCTCGTTCAGAATGCTTAAGCGAAGACTCACCGCCTGCTCGCCGGTCGGCTGCTGATCGGAGCCGGAAGTCTGGTTGGCGTAGTATTTGTCGACCTCGGTGCGATAGATTTTTCGTCCATTGATGGAGGCCATGACGTCGCCTCCGCTGCTATTGCGGTTGCAAGCCGAGAATCCAATCAACAGGAACGCGGCAGCGACGAGCACTGCCGTTCGCGCAACGTAGTTACGATTTTTCAAGTCTTCCCCTCCGCCGGAACGGCGAATCGTGCGTAATCTCAAAGTATTTTTCTATAAACGATGGGCTTCTCACTTCGATGGCGGAGCGTTCTTCCCTTCCGGCGCATCAGCTTTGTGCTCTGGGGGCGCAACTCCCGCGTCCCGCAACGCCTGATCCAAAGCGATCCGCACGTCCTCCGCGGGGACCGCTCCATCCAGCTTCTGCCCGTTTACGAACATAGTCGGAGTCGCATCGACCCCGACCTCGTCTCCCTCATGCATCGAGGCGCGCACGCTCTTGTCGTCTTGCGCCTTGATGCAAGCCTGCAACTTTGTCGCATCCAGATTGTGCTTCTGCCCTTGCAGCATCGCCAGTTTGTCGAGTTCGGGGTTCCAACCGTCACGGCCTTTTTCTTTAATCGACCCTTGATTGCCGTGGAGATAATCGGCGTAGTCCCAATAAGCGTCGTTATTCTGCGCCGACAAACAGCCGGCATCGACTGCTGCATGGATTGCCCAGGGATGAACTTCTTCCAGCGGGTAATCTTTGTAGATAAACAACACGCGGTCGCCATACTCCTTAAAAAGCCCCGGAAAAAGAGTCGCGTGCATGCGAGCGCAATACGGACACTCGAAATCGTCGTAGTTGACGACCGTCACCTTGGCATCCTTGTTGCCGCGCGTTGGCCGTCCGCTGACATCGATTTTTTTCATGATATCGGCGTAGGGATCGGCGGTGAGGTCGAGTTTGGTCATGCGCAACAGGCTTTTGTGATCGCGCGCCAAGAGAAATTCGAAATCCTGTTTCTTGTCTGGACTGGCAAACGTGATCGTCACCGTGTCGTAGTTCGCAAACTCACTTGCACGCAGCGCGCCCACAATTACTTTTACATCGGGTGGAAGAGAATAATGCGCACGCACCTGCCGTTCGATGGAGCGGGTCAGGTCAGAACCGGGAGCAGCAGACGCGGCGGCAGGAGAACCAGCGGCAGGGCTTCCGGAGGGAGGAGGGGACTGGGCCGAACAGCCCAAACAAATCACCAGCAGAGCCACAAACGCGCGCCGAACCATCATCAATAGAAACCACCTGAACATGCGGAATTCGCTTGATTATCTCATGGCGCTGAGCTCATGAGGCGGATTGCGGATGAAGGAGCGGGCCGGCTCGCAAACAGACAGAAAGGTTCTCAGCTGCGTCCGCGAAGCAATTCTTCGGTCGTTAACAGCTGGTTCATCGAGCCGGAGCGGAAGCCCTCCAGGTCGAGGGTCACGAACTTGAATCCTAATCGCTTGAATAGGGCGGTGAACTCGCTCGCCATCTCAGGAGTCAAAGCGCGGGCGAGCTCTTCGCGCGCAATTTCGATGCGGACGATGTCTCCGTGATGGCGCACGCGAAACTGACGGAAACCGATGGCGCGCAATGCATCTTCTCCGCGTTCGATGACACTTAATGCCTCGGGAGTGACGGGCCGGCCATATTCCATGCGGGAGGAAAGGCACGCGGATGCGGGTTTATCCCACACGCGCAAGTCGGCCCGGCGAGCGAGTTCTCGAATGTCAGCCTTGTTCAATCCCGCTTCCAGCAGCGGCGCGAGCACATGGTGCTGGTGCGCGGCCTGCTGGCCGGGGCGGAAATCACCTGCGTCATCGGCATTCACGCCGTAAGCGATGGCATCGAAACCGAGGGCCTCGCGATAGCGCTCGAGCACGGTAAACAACTCGTCTTTGCAGTGGAAACAGCGCATGGAGTCATTGCGCACGTAATCCGGATTTTCCAGCTCCTGCGTTTCGATCACCTGGACCGGAATCGCACGTTCCCTAGCGAAGACCAACGCGTCTTCCAGATGAGTTCTCGCCAGGCTGGCGGAATCGGCAATCACGGCGAGCATCTTCTCGCCCAACACCTCGTGCGCCATCCACGCCAGAAAAGCGGAATCGACGCCGCCGGAATACGCGACGACTAAGCGCGGTCGCACGGCCAGGATTTCGCGCAACTTATCGGTTTTTTGATCGAGAGTGCTCGCCGTTGTCACAAAGTCCATTCCATCCAAAAATGAGGAAACGCGGTTCGCTTCAAACCACGAACTCAAACCATCTTACTTCGAATACCAATTGGATGCTGCGCGCGTCCCATCCGGCTAATAGAGCCGTTCCTGACGCTTCAGGTTGCCGAAAACTCCAACATTCGAGAGTGAGAATGAGAAACGATATTGATTCTCGTTGCGCACCGATCCCAGCGCGAACCGCCGGTATTCGACACTCAAGCCGCAGCAGTCCCAGTTGTAGCTCGTCTGGGCCGAAGCGTACTGCAGCGACCCGAGATTTGCGTCGAGTCCAAAGCTAGCGGCGGCGCTCAGTCCGCTCTTGTTGAGCTGGCCGTAGCCAAACAAGACGCGAAACTGGTGGAACTCGCAAACGCTCGCGCTCGAAGTTGCCGGCGCAGCACAGTTGATGGACGCCGTTGGTGACGATCCCGCGATGGTATCAAGCACGCGCAAGAACGCATCACCACCGCCGATCGTGAAGGGGCCGTAGTGATAATTCACCAACGCCATGCTGGAATTGATCCGGCCGGCTTTCAAGTCGTAGTCCACGTCCCACTCGGTGTTGGTGCGAGGACTGGTTTGGACGCGCAACCGCGAAATGATGGGGGCAAACCGCCGTGCCGAATCCAGGAACGCGATGCCGGTGAAATCTGCTGTCGAGGCAAATACGTTTCTTTGACCCGGCAACAACGTGTTGCCAAATGTGGGATCGAAAAAATACTTCTGGCCGATTTCCCAGCTCAGAATCTCGCGTGGTCCCGAAGCGCATATCGGAGCGTCTGGGTTCTGCGGTTGTTCCCACGGTACCGCGCCGACTTGCGGAGCGCCACCGATATTGAGAGCGTACATCCCAGGCACATCACAGTCCTTCGCGTTGGGATCAACCCGCTTGGCGTAAATGCGGTTGACCAGGGAATACTCCATCTCATTGGTATTGGTCAGGATGTCGGAGGCGTCGAAGCGGAGAATATCGGCAAAGTTGTTCACGCCGGTCACGTAGTCGTAACGCATGCGGGGCTCAATGACATGCTTCCACTTCCGGCCGAGCCAGGGATGATCAAAAACTCGCGACAACGCCGGAGGCCGCACCTCGACCGAGGTTTCGAGCGACTTGCGATTGAGATTGTCATCGGCCGCTCTGCCGGTCGACGCAGCCAGTGCGGCGTCGTATTGTTCCGTGTACAGCGTGTCGCGCAGGGTGAACTCGGGACGGAACGACCATCCTCGCAATTGCAACGGCATGGAAAGCGACGGGGCAAAATCAAAACGTCCTACTAGGTCGGCGGTGCGAAATCCGACGTTCCCATTTCCTTGTGACCCTTCGCGAAGTTGCAGGCCTTCGGCTGCAGTCATGAACGACCAGTAGAGCGGCGTGTTCCCCAACTGCCGCTCCTCGCCTGAAACAAAGAAACTCGGCGTATGCAGCGTTCGGATGAGCTCGGTCTGCGTAAGGGTAGTACATCCGGCATTCGTTTCCGTCTGCGGATTGCAGATCTCAAAGTTCTGGTAGCGTTCGGCCAATACGTCGAAGTGGAATCCGTTCGTGGTGTTGGCAAGAAAAATCTGCGAACGGACTTCCGAGTCGATCGCCTGCGTATAGACGTCGGTAAACGCGATACGGAAGACGAACGAGCTCAAATAATCGACATTCGCGACGCCCCGAAAAGTTCCAAAGGGGCGCTCGGCCATGAAGATGGCGTCCTCGCCGCCTTGATCCTGGGGCGGATAGCCCGTGCCCCGATCGGCGATCCCCTGATAGTTGAAGAACACGAAGGAATTGTCACTGGGACGAGCGCGGAATTCTCCCCGCTGAAACCAGCCTCGCTTCGAGTAGTATTCCGCGCCGGCCATTACGTCGGTGCTCCGGTTAAACACCCAGTACACGGAGTCGCCGGCGATGTATCCCTTGGTCGACGAGGTACCGAAACTTGGAATCAGCAATCCACTCTGGCGCTGCTCTTTCTGAACTGGATGGGTCACATACGGAAAATAGAAAACTGGGATGCTCCACAGGCGAAAGTCGCTGTTGTAAATTTTCGCCGAGCCATCGACATCCACCGACATGCGTCGCGCGTTGAATTGCCACTTCGGATGCGGCAGTTCGCAGGTCGTCACCGAACCCTCGCGCACCAGATAGTTGTCGGGACCGTGCTTCTCGACAACTTTCCCGGTAAAGGCAAATGGATTGGTCGTCGTCAGCATGTAACGGGTCTTGCGCAGCTTCAGACCCACGGTGCCGACGACGCTGTAAAAGATTCCCGTCTCGCTGTGGATGTTGTAGGTGCCGTGACTGGCCTCAATGTGCTCGTCGTACGGGCCGCCGTCGAGAACGACGTGGCCCTCGAGTTCGCTGTCTCCCGTATCGGAGTTGTAGGTGACCTGGTCGGCGCTGAGGATGTAATTGAGGTAGAGGATGATCACTCCACCGCGTAGGTGAAAGATCGAACCATCTTTCTCCTGCTGCTCGGCTTGAATCGTGACTTCTTCTTCGACTTTGCTGCCGGGCGCGGGCGGCAGTTCTGAGGAGGCGGCGGGGACCGGGAAAGTGGATGGATTCGCCGCAACAGGGGGCAGCGTCTGGCTGGTTACTAGCCGGCAAGCGAGAAGCAGATGACAGACCAAGGCTGCCGTGATAAAGATTCGAAAGCGGGTGATCATGAACGGGTAATCTGTAAGCGCGCGTGCGCTTTGCGAGCCGATCTGCCAACGGGAACGAACTGACCTTAGCACGCGAGCCGCAGACGAAGCAAAACTTCGCACTTTGTAGTCTCCGATGGTTATGCCCGGCCCGGCCTGGCTCTGGCGCTGGCATTCTTCGCGACTTCGCTCTAACTAGTTGCTTCCCGCCCCCCCGGATGGCGGAAGATGCCGTATTGGGGGCGGGCAATTGGCTTGAGCACGATTTGCGTGAAGCATGATTGAAATAGCTACTGGCTTGTAATGGAGTCACGGCATCTAAGTAACGAATGAATACGAGTGGCTTGACAAACCGTCCGACCGGCGACGATTGCGCGCCTGAAGCCATTCCTTGCTCCAGCTCCAACGAAGCGTACGAACCCGGGTCGACTCCAAACTCAGCTGAGCCGCCCTCGTTGGAATCCGAGGATCCGGCTGTCGAGGTCGAGAGTTCCTCCGAGGGGAACGTCGCGAGCCCGGCGGCCGAATCGTGGCGCGATGAGCTCGCCGCGCGGCTTGAGCGCTATCGCACACGGCGCAAACCTCGAAGTCCTCGCTATCCATCGTTGCTCTTACCGTTTGATGCGCCCGAGAGCTGGACTCGTAGTACGCCGTCGGCGTCGAACCTCGGCTCGAACAATCTCGGCTTGACGAATCTTGGCTCGGCGAATCTGAGTTCGACGAATCTCGGTTCGAACGCTCTGGCAACTGCGCCCGCATGCGATGAGCACCACTTTGAGGAAGAGCACTGCTTCGAAGGAGACCGGCAACCTCTAGGCCGTTCGACTGCGGAGGCTCCCGAGGACGTTCGGTATACTCGGGCCGATCCGGCTCCGGAAGCGAGCGCGAAAGTGATCGAGTTCCCGCGCTCAGCGGCAATTCCAGTATTTCGCGGGAATGCCCTGGCCGATCCGATCTTTGACCGGCCGCGCATCGTCGAGGCTCCTGAAATTTTGCCGCCTCCGCCAGCGTTGGGCGGCATCTTGATTGAAGGTGTGCAGCAGGAAGCGGCAGACCGCCGAGCCGAGAGTCCGTACGCATGCCCCTCGGCATCGATCGGCCAGCGCGGACTCGCTGCTCTGGTGGATGGCGCGACGGTGGCCGCGTTCTCGGCAATCTTCGCCGCGATTTTTTTTCGGCTGAACCTCAGTTTCGTTCCGAACATTCAGAACCTTCGCGGATCGTTGCTCTTGCCGGCGGTCGGCCTCATTGTAGTCGCGGCCGGCGTTTGGGCTGCCTACGAATTTTCTTTTGTCGTGTACACCGGTTCGACCCTCGGATTGCGCGCAGTCCGCTTACAGCTCGCCACTTTTGACGGCTCGCCGCTCACGCGGAGCCTGCGCCGCTGGCGCGTGCTGGCGTCCTTTCTCTCGGTCCTTTCCATGGGACTCGGATACATCTGGTGCGCGCTCGATGAGGATGGATTGTGCTGGCACGACCGCATCACTCGCACGCACGTGGTGCCAGCGCCTTTAAAAGCGAAGTTAAAAGAAGAGACCGCAATCCGCTAGCGTAACCGTCGATTCATTTCGAAGGTCTTGGACGGGACAGACACCAAAAAGAAACGCCGGACAGCGCAAACCGTCCGGCCCTTTTTCCTTCAGTCAACCAGATTCAACTAGCTGCCCACCTGCGTTTGC
The DNA here is from genome assembly GCA_963846085.1 of uncultured Acidobacteriaceae bacterium. GTDB lineage: Bacteria > Acidobacteriota > Terriglobia > Terriglobales > Acidobacteriaceae > Acidiflorens. The sequence continues at coordinate 1,308,119 of CAWJUN010000004.1, forward strand.
GGATGACGTTCACACTTCGCGCTTCCGCAGCAGCTCGCAGCAGTCTTGTCACCCTTGGCTTCGCCGCAGCTCTTGCCATCTTTGCAGCAGCCGTTCTTCGTGCATTCTTTCATCGCAGCTTTCATATCCTTGCCTTGGCAGCAAGACTTGGCGTCTTTCGCCTCGCACTTGCCCTTGCCGCAGCATGCCGCGGCATCCTTCGAGTCGGCCGCACTGTGATGGCAACAGCTTTTGCCGTCCTTCATCGCTGTGTCGTGATGGCAGCAACCTTGCGCTTGCGGAGCGGGCGTCGAATTCGGCGCCGCCGACGTGCTTGGCGCATCCTGCGCCCAACCAAACATTGAGAGAGATAACGTGAGCAGCAATGCAAACAGTTTCGATTTCATAAAAGCTCCTTATCGGGTGAGGAAAGTTATAAGAACGCTAAGACACGCGGCCGTGTTACTGGCCGCAGGACAACCATCCAGAAGAAGAATGAAGAGGGTTTAAACGCGGAAAACGGTGCTAAGTATTTCTGGTGGAGAGCCAGGATCAACCGCAGTTACCGGAGGGAAATCCGACTTGTCCCGATCGGGATGAAGTTCGATGACCTCCAACAAAACGATCTCGCGCGAGAATCTGTGGCCGATGCTGGCCGGACCCGGCGAATCCTGCGGGCCTTGCCGGAAGCAGCACCGATGCTCTTCATGGCACGGCTGGCTGATGGCGGCCAACTCAAGGAGCACGGGATTCTCCTTCCGGCCGATTCTGGGGCAGCACGCGTGATCGGCAGGCATGGCGGCGTGATGAGCGGCCACCGCCTCAGCCATTGCTGAGTGATGCGAATGCCCAATCTGCATCGCCAACATCGGCGCCATCATGATCTCGGCCCAAGCCATCATGGAGAAGAGCAGCGCCGCCGCAATGGATTTCCTTACCATGCTGGAACAAGTGTGGCAGCGAAGCGCCCGGTCGACTGTGACCCGGATCACAGAGTGAGGGGATTCTGGGCGGCAGATTAAGGCTGTCGCACCAGATTCTCGAGCGCGGTCCCTAACTCGCCGTAACGAAAGGCGTATCCGCTTGCTTCGAGCCTCGCCGGCACAACGCGTTGGCTTGCGAGCATCATTTCATTCGCCGCCTGCGTGCCAAACGCCAGGCGCACAGCAAACTCAGGCACGGGGAATATTGCCGGACGCCGCAACACCGACGACAACACCTTCGTAAACTCCGCATTGCGCACCGCGTTCGGCCCAACCAGATTTATCGGTCCGGAAACGGACTCGTTCCCGATCGCGTGACGAATCCCGCCAATAATGTCGTCGACGTGGATCCAGCTCCACCACTGCTTTCCGGATCCAATGCGGCCTCCGACTCCCAGCTTGAACGGCGTCAGCATCGCACTCAACGCTCCGCCCTTCGGGCTCAAGACCAACCCGATCCTCACATTCACCGTCCGAATGCCCACGTCTGCCGCTATGCGGCTGGCTTGTTCCCACTCCCGGCAAATTTCGGGCAAGAACCCTGGCCCCGAAAGACTGTCTTCGTTCAGGATTTCGTCGCCGTGATCGCCATAAAAGCCGATTGCGGACGCGCAAACCAAAACGCTCGGCGTGCGATCTGTTTTAGCCAGCGCGGTCGCAAGGTTTTTCGTGCTGGTAACGCGGCTCACGCGGATCGCCGTTTTCTTCGCCTCGGTCCAGCGCCCCATCACGGTTTCGCCGGATAAATGCACGACCGCATCGAATCCAGAAACCATCGCGGCTGGAACCGGACCCATTGGATTCCACTGCATCTCGTGCGTATTCTTGGGCGCGCCGCGTACCAGTCTGACTACGTGAACGTTCTCCCGCTCGAACGACGCCCGCAGAGCGGACCCTATCGGGCCCGAAGCCCCAGAAATCAGAATGCGGTCCATAGGTGATGCCTTTCAAGCGCCCGGAAATGGGTTTGATTTGTGGGTCAACCCACAATAGAATACCACTATGCACACGCGTCTCATCATGGACAAAGCAGGCCGCGTCGTCATTCCCAAGCCCCTGCGGGAGGAATTGCATCTCGAGCCCGGCGACGCGCTGGAACTGGAGTGCGGCGGCGAACAGATGACCCTCCGCCCGGCCCGCGGCACGGGGCCACTCCAGAACAAACATGGCATCTGGGTATTAAGTACTGGAGAGCCTCTGCCGGCTTCTGCCACCGATGACTTGCTCCGCGAGATCCGCGAGGAGCGCGACCTGGCGAACCTGGGGGATGGTTTCGTTGAAGATGCGCGTCCCCGATCAACCAAGACTGCTCATCCACCTGGACGTAGAGCCAGAAGCACAAGATGAAAGGCTTTTTCGATACTTCCGTCTTAATTCCGTTGTTCTACCGAGACCACGTACATCATTTCCCAAGTCAGGACCTTTTTGTTCAATTTAACAAGTCCAATGGCTGCTGCGGAGCGCACAGTTTGGCCGAGGTTTACTCCACTTTGACTCGGATGCCCGGGAAACGCCGCATCAGCGGCGAACAGGCAATGCTTTTCGTCGGCAACATCCGGGAGCGCCTGTCGATTGTCGCGCTCGATGGCGAGGAATACGCGGAAGCGATGCAGACTTCTGCCGCGCGGGGCATCGTAGGCGGCGCCGTCTACGACTCCCTACTGGCGCACTGCGCCCTCAAGTCGAAAGCGCAGACGATCTACAGCTGGAACGTGCGTCACTACGCTTTATGCGGCCACGAAATCGCGAGCCGCGTGCGCACCCCATAGAAAGCGAGCTAGAAATCAGAAGCGTCTCCGCGCCGTCCGCGTCTCGGCGGTGAAACCGCTCTTGCTAGGATAAAATCGATTATGGCGACGTTGCGTCAACAGATTGCGACCAACGTGCTCACGGTGACCCGCTTCCGCGAGCTGATGAAAAAGCTCCGCGAGAACCGTCCCAACGACGATCTCAACCTCGTCAAAAAAGCCTACGAATTCTCCCAGAAGCATCACTCCGGGCAATCCCGCGCCTCGGGCGAGCCCTATCTCGTCCATCCTCTCGAAGTCGGCAACGTTCTCGCCGACATGAAAATGGATTCGGTCTCCATCGCCGCCGGGCTTCTCCACGATTCCGTCGAAGACACGTCAGTCACCACCGAGGAAATCCGACTTGAATTTGGTGAGCAGGTCGCGCACATCGTCGAGGGCGTCACCAAGATCAGCAAAATTGATTTCTCGACCAAAGAAGAGGCGCAGGCCGAAAACTTGCGCAAGATGATGCTGGCCATGGTCGACGACATCCGTGTCGTCCTCATTAAGCTCGCAGACCGCCTGCACAATATGCGGACGCTCGAGCATCTTGATCCGGCGCGCCAGCAGAAAATCGCCCGAGAAACGCTCGAAATCTACGCGCCCATCGCGCACCGCCTGGGCATGGGAAAAATCCGCGGCGAGCTCGAAGACCTTGGCTTCAAGTATCTCGATCCTATCGCGCACGAGCAGGTCCGCACCGCCGTCGAGTCACGACGCAAGGCTGGAGAAGCTTTCATGGCCCGCGTCGAAACCGTGCTGCGCGATGGACTCAAAGAGGCCGGCATCACAGGACGCGTGGAGAGCCGCATCAAGCGCCTTTACAGCATCCACAAGAAATTAATCCGGCAGAAAATCAGCGTTGATCAGGTCTATGACCTCTACGCCATGCGCGTGATCACCAACTCGGTGCAGGATTGCTACGCCGTGCTGGGCATCATTCACAATCTCTGGCGCCCGGTGCCCGGACGGATCAAAGATTTCATCGCTATGCCGCGGCCCAATCTCTACCAGTCGCTGCACACGTCCGTGATCACCGAAACGGGCGAGACTTTCGAAATCCAGATTCGCACCGAAGAAATGCATAAGATGTGCGAGGAAGGTATCGCCGCGCATTGGAAGTACAAAGATGGGCCGGTCTCCGCGGAAGACGAGCAGCGCCTCGCCTGGCTGCGCCAAGTCGTGGAATGGCAGCGCGATGTCAGCGATCCCAACGAATTTCTTTCGACGCTGAAAGTCGACCTCTATCCCGAAGAGGTTTACACCTTCACTCCCAAGGGCAAAGTTCTGGTCTTGCCGCGCGAGTCGACGCCCATTGATTTCGCGTACTCCATTCACACCGAAGTCGGCCACAACTGTACTGGTGCGAAGGTAAATGGACGCATGGTTCCTCTGCGCCACAAGCTGCACTCCGGCGACATCGTCGAAGTCATTACCCAGCCCGGACACAAGCCCAGCCGCGATTGGCTGGCCATCGTCAAGTCATCGCGCGCGCGCAACAAGATTAAGCACTGGCTCAACGTCCACCAGCGCGAACGCGCCATTGAAATTGGCAAAAAGCTGATCGAAAAAGAGGCGCGCAAGTATCGCATCTCTCTGAAGGAAATCAAAGACGCCGACATGCAGCGCGCCGCGACCGAGTATGGGCTCGGGCGTCCCGACGACCTGTTAGCCGGCATCGGATACGGCAAGTATTCCGCGCGCCAGGTATTGGCAAAATTCGCGCCGCCCGGCGTGCGCCCCTTGTCAGAGACCGAGGCCGAAGCGGCGTCTGGGGGATTCACCAACGGCATTTCGAGTGGTATTTCCAGTGTTGTCCGGCGCGTCTTTGGCGGCGATACCAACGCCATCGTGGTTCGGGGAGCGGGCGATCTGCTCGTCTATCGCGCCAAATGCTGTAATCCGATTCGCGGAGAAGCGATCGTCGGCTACGTCACCCGCGGTAAAGGCGTCGCCGTCCACTCGGTCAATTGTCCCAACGTGACGAATCTTCTCTATGAACCGGATCGGCGCATCGACGTCCTGTGGGCGGGGGAAAAAGATGGCCAGCCTGTTTCGTATCCTGTAAAACTCACGCTTCTGTGCGATGACCGCTTCGGCATGCTGAAACAAATCACCGCCGTCATCAGCGATACGAATACGAATATCCGCAACATCGAAGCGCGCAGCCAGAATGGACAGGCCAGCGTCGACGTTGTCCTCGAAATTGCCGACCTCAAGCACCTGCAAAAAATTATGGATGGCGTGCGGCAGATTCCGGGCGTGCACGACGTACAGAGATTGCAGAAGATTTAACGCGACTTCGGTTTCGTTCCTTTCCGGAAAAACTCACTTCCCCGCATCGCTGTCTTTCGCTTTGGGCAGCTGTACCGTGCCGCTAATTTTCACGGCGCTGCCATCGTCGGATGCTTTCTTGTCACCACCGCTGGCATCTTCAATCAAAAGATCGGGTTTGCCCGTGTTCGGAGGATCACTCACCAGCAGCGGATCCTTTTCGCATCCTCCGTGCGCCAGCGGGTCCCGATAGGTTGCGGTGAACTTCATTCCTTTGAGTTCGATCTTGAGTTCGTAGGGCAAGGCTGCTGTTGGCGGCTTCGTGGGACCGACCTCACGCGTGGCAAGTGCCGCCGCGGGGATCGCGCCAAGGAGGGCTGCGCCGGTTTTGTCTTCCATCTGCGCGGTGCCTTCGGTGAGCGTGCCGTCCGACGCCAATTTCGTGGTTGCCGACGCGCTGCCAATGATGGGGCGGCGAACGTTCAGCGTATAGGGAGTCGCATAATCCACATAGGTGTAAGCCGAGATCGTGTCGGAGGTGAGGTGCCATTCAGTCGATCCATTGGCCGGTTCCGCAGCCAGATCGCACGACATTCTTTTCAGGGCTGGCCACGCCTTCGTGATGTCGCCGCCTGTACGCGCGGCGTCGAGAACCGCCTCGAAGGGAGAGGATGTGGCATTCGCCGCGCAGACCGCTGTGCTCTCGACTTCGTTGATTTTGTCGCCCGTTTTCGTGGTCAGGGTCAGAAGGTAATAAGGCTTGAGACGCACAATCTCGCGCTTGCATCCGGCGGTCTTCACGTAAAACGGAATGCCTTGCGGATCGCCACTGGGGGTCGATTTCTTCACGACGTAGAGTCCGCAACCTGTGAGTGCACACGCAAGGAACAAAACCAGCAGTAGCCGTGGCGCAGTCCTGAACTTCATGCGGCCTCCGTGACGCGTGTCATTGTAGCGCTATCCATCAGCGGGGAAGAAATTGTGCCAGGGTCAGCAATAAAAAGGCGCGACGACCTTATCGCGTACTGTTTCTAAACATATGATTCTACAAGATCAATAGTGCAAAATCCCATTCCACGCGATTTCAGCCCGGTCGCGCAGTCCGCCGTCCCCGCGCCTAGAGGACCAATAGCGAAAAGCCAAGAGCCAAGAGCTGATTGCCTTACTTTCCAGTAGAATAGAGAGACATCTCCTCCGGAGGGTCGATGGCAGTTCCTGTTTCCCAAATGTGGACGGTGGCCTCCTACGTCCTGCGCCAGAAAATGGCCGGCAACAAGCGCTACCCGCTCGTTCTCATGCTCGAGCCGCTCTTCCGCTGCAACCTCGCTTGCGCCGGATGTGGCAAAATTCAATACCCTGCCCACATCCTCAAGACCGACCTCAGCCCGGAAGACTGCTTCAAAGCCGTCGACGAATGCGGAGCGCCCATGGTGTCCATCCCCGGCGGCGAGCCGCTCATGCATCCGCAGATCGAAAAGATTGTCGAAGGCCTGGTCGCTCGCAAGAAATACATCTATCTCTGCACTAACGCGCTCCTGCTCAAAGAAAAGCTCCACCTCTTCAAGCCCAGTAAATATCTGAGCTTCTCCGTCCACGTGGATGGACAAAAAGAGCACCACGATTTCTCCGTGTGCCGCGAAGGCGGATACGAGATTGCGCTTGATGGGATTCGGGCGGCAGTGGACGCCGGTTTTCGCGTCACCACCAACACGACGCTCTTTGACGGAGCGGATCCTAACAGCGTGCGGCAGTTTTTCGACGAGATGATGGAAGTGGGCGTCGAAAGCATGATGGTCTCGCCCGGATACTCCTACGACAAGGCGCCCGACCAAAAACATTTCATGGGACGGGCCCGCATTCGCCGCATGTTCCGCGCCATGCTTTCGAATCGAAAGAAGACCTGGCGCTTCAACCAGTCGCCGCTCTTCCTCGAATACCTGATGGGCAAACGCACCTACAAATGCACGCCGTGGGGAATGCCTACCTACAACATCTTCGGATGGCAGAAGCCCTGCTACCTGCTGCAAGACGGCTACGCCGAGTCGTACAAAGAATTGATGGAGACGACGGAGTGGGCCAGCTATGGCACCGAGTCGGGCAATCCGCAGTGCGCGAATTGCATGGTGCATTGCGGCTACGAGCCTTCGTCGGTCGATGACACGTTCGGCTCGCTGCGCGGATTTGCGGATACGGTGAAGGCCACGTTCTCGCTCTATCCCGATAAGAGCGCGCTCGCGGATCTCGATCAGGAAGTGCGGCCGGTGCACTCGTACAATCCGTTGGTGCAGATCGAATCGCGTGGTGGTAGCGGGGCTTTGCCCCGCGTGGAAGGGGCGGAGCCCCGTCCCCACATGAACGAAGCTGAAGCGAGCCGCGTATGAGCGGACGCGAACACGGCCACGATTCGGCACCACAACACAGCGCGCAGGGCGTAGCGACTGCGGGGAATGCGACAGCTCTGCGCGGCGGCGACCTGCATGGGCGCGACCTCGGCACGAACGATCTGCACCGGAATGATGAACTGGAAGTTGTCCCTGGCTTCGAACGAGAAAATCTGCAAGGCTGGATCCCTGCGCTAGCTTCCGAAGCCGACATTCGTGCCGTCATCGAGAAGGCCTTCGACTACCGCGGCGACGTAACCATCACGCGCAAGACGAGGCCCGGCAGCCGGAACGAAGCCGCTTCCGAAGTCACGGGATACCTCTTCGACCGCCGCATCGGCTCGACTCTCGACAACTCCGTCGTGCGACTGATTCTGGCAAATAGCACCGAACGTCCTGCGATTGCCTATTCCGAAATCGCCGCCATCGCCTTCACCGGACGCGACACCGCCGCCGGCAAAAGCTACGAAGCCTGGGTGAAGAAATACTGGGAAAAGCGCGCCGCCGGCGAGAAGAACATTTCGATCGAGCCGGAAGCGCTGGAGTAGTCGGGGTGCCCCATCCTACCGTCGCGCACTTTGCCACGGAGGGAGGGAGATTTTGACCTTCCTGGTGCAAGCCAACGACAGACCCACAAAACGTTCTCCGTACCGCTTCGATTACTACGGTATGGGCGATGCCGTCGTGCTCGCATCCGTTGAAGTCGCAGTTGCCAAGGTCAGCGCTTTCTTCAAACACGGGTCTTTGCCCGAACGCAGGTCGCTCCTACTCGGGACGCAGAACTCGTCAGGAATAACTCCCGAGCCTTCCAATCCCTGGCCGTCGGGCATCACGACCTTCGCGACCGCGATTTCCTCTGCGTAGAAAACGCTGTAAACCGAGCCGACATAACCTCGAAATATTCGTGCCTCGTTTACGCGACCACTGCTGCGATCACCGATGATCGTGCCGCGATGATTCAGTTGAATCGAACGCGCGAAAATCTCAGACGCGCTCGCGGAATGGCTATCCACCAACACAAAAAGTGGGGCCGCAATGACGGGTTTTCTCGGACTGATCTTGAGGTTGAGAGTTTTTTCCCGAGCGATCGAATCCGCCAACTTCCCCTCCCGGTCTAGAAAGTGCCCAGTCAGTTCCTCGAGAGTCTCGATGCGGCCTCCGCCGTTTTCCCGCAAATCGAGAACGACGGCGCGGGCTTTCTCCGCCTTCCGAACGAGCGTCCCAGCGTCATGCGGCACCGCCATAAAGGACGGGAAGCGGATATAGAAAACTCCAGAGTTGAATTCCTTAAACGCAGGCTCCGTTTCCTCATCCCGGTCACGTATGTAGCTGCTGTAGAGGCGGGAAAAATCCTTCGAGAAATCGGATCGCAAAGTTGCTTCAATGTTCACATCCCGAATACCGGCGCCCTCACCGGCCACCTTCAGACGCAGTGTTTTCGTTGGATCTAAGAGGCGAAAATACCGCATCATCATGTCGATGTTGCCGCGATTCGCCTTGAAGTCGTTCACCGCCAGGATGTGGTCGCCAACCCGCAACCCTGCTGCATCGGCGGGTCCTCGCGCCATAACGTCATAGACCAGTATGTCGTCTCCAAAGGGCTTGGCGTCAAAGCCAAAAAATGGATGTTCGGTTCGACCCGGCGGGATAAAGACCGTGTGCGAATCGTTCAGCCGCGCTACAAGCCCAGTAATCGCAGCCACCATCTCGCCGGTGTGATCCGCTTTGTCGATGCGCTGGCGCGCAGTTTCAACGCTTGCTTTCCAATCGACGCCGTTTAGCTTTGGATCATAGAAGTTTTTCTCAACGGTCTGAGACACATCTTTCAGAATCTGCTGCATCCTCCAACGAATGAGCTTCGGATCATTGTCATCGAGACTCGCTATATGGGAAGAGAGGATGGCTGCTATAACAATGAGAAATGCGAGACGAAAAGTTCCGGAAGACATATTGGACGCCGCCATTCTGCCCCAAATCGGAATCGTCAGGCAACACAAAATCCCAGATATCTCACCCGCGACCGATCGCGAATCCTCCAATATCTTCCCGCGGCATCCCAGAAGCACACATCGGGCACGTCGCGGGCTCCCACAAACGATTACGATGTTGCGCGACGCTCTCCAGTTCTAGTCCCTTGGCTCGGGCAAATTCGTAGGCGGCTGATCCCAGGACCAGTAAGGCTCCGATCGCGACTACATTCGCGCCACAGGCGCTCTCGCCAGACTCCGTGAGATCCGCGTAGGTGCCCTTGACCGTGGAACCGGCGTTGATCACGTCATTGACAATGGCAACGCGCTTTCCCTTAACTGTCGGCCTCAGGGACGCTGGAACTCGATATCGGGCGGGAAATAGACCTTCGTGTCCCGGACGCATGAATCGCTCGGAGCAAGAGAATTGGGCGCCGAGTTCTGAGGCCACCATCAAGCCGACAAAGGCTCCTTCGACGAGCGGGCCGCAGACGACATCGACGTTGTACTTCGACAACCGGGCGGCGAGGTTGGGAGCACAGCAATTCGAGATCGAGCCATAACTCGCCGTGATGCCGGACTCCAACAGGAAGTGGCCGCGCTGGGCGGCGAGTAAGTCGAGCACCTGCGGTTGCGCGTTCACCTGCGTGCTTCTCCTGATCGCGTGGTTGCCGGGGCGAAGGAAATTCGAGCCTGCGTGATTTAATTTAACCGACTTAATTTAACCATCTCAATTTAACATCGGTGCTGCATGTTGATCCTTGCCTCCGCCTCTCCGCGTCGCAGCGAACTCCTGCGCAATGCGGGCATCGTTTTCGAGGTCCAGCCAGCGGACGTCCCCGAAGATCCACTGCCCGGAGAAGCGGCCAAAGCTCTCGCTGAGCGCTTGGCCCGCGAGAAAGCGATGGCGATCGCTCGTCGCAGACCGGCCGACGTCGTCCTGGGAGCGGATACGGTTGTAGTCATCGATGGCGAAATACTTGGAAAGCCTGCCGATGCCGCTGATGCGGCGCGCATGTTGCGGATGCTATCGGGACGGAGGCACGAAGTGATTACAGGAGTCTGTCTGGTGGCTGGTGGTCAGTGGTCGGTGGCCAGTGAAACGACTTCGGTGACGATGTCAGAGATTTCCGACGAAGAGATAGCCAAGTATGTGGCTACTGGCGAGCCGATGGATAAAGCAGGGGCCTATGCCATCCAAGGCATCGCCTCCCGATGGATTCCTCGGATTGAAGGGGATTACAGCAATGTGGTGGGATTGCCGGTCGCGCTGGTGTGGAAAATGCTGCAGCAAGCGCAGACCACTTAGGCTAGACACGTGGCCAGAGTTGCCCCGGTGCTAACGGTTCGCGGACAGGAGTGTCCGCGCCACACGGTTCACTACGCCGCAGGCGGCTTCGGTGTCTCTTTCGGCTTCTCTTCCGGATCTTTCATCGACGTCTTGAAGTTCCGTATGCCTTCGCCCAGCCCTTTGCCGAGGTCGGCAAATTTACTTGGCCCGAAAAGCAGCAGCGCAATTCCAATGATCAACAGAATGTGCAGCGGCTGAAATATTCCTTCACCCATAAATCCTCCAGAAGCTCATCCCACGCCCGACGAGGCGCAGAGAGCCTGCGAACTGCTTCAAACTGAATTCTAGGTTAGTTTGAACCCCAAGGTCAAAGATCTCCTGTGCTTACGGTCACAATGGGCGGTGAAAACATCACAAAATGCCGACTAGTCCAATCGAATCATATACTTTCGATTAGTCCCGCAAGTAACGCCGCTCGTCTTGGAAGCTCTGAAATCAGGATATGCTCGTGGGCCGCGTGCGCTCCGTCACCGACCCCGCCGAGACCGTCTAGAGTCGGAATACCGAGACCCGCGGTGAAATTGCCGTCGGATCCGCCGCCCACCGCAGCTTCGTCTAATTGCCATCCAAGATCGCGGGCGATGGTCTTTGCCTTCATATAGAGGCCGGCAACTCCGGCCGACCGTTCCATTGGAGGACGATTGATCCCGCCGCTGACGTTGATCTTGCAGTTACGATGGAAGGGACGCAAGCCGCGCATTTTCTTGTCGATCCCAGCCGCATCTTTAAGTCGTGTGATGCGCACGTCAACCTGCGCGAATGCATTGGCCGGAACGACGTTCGTGCGCGAGCCGCCGCTGACAACTCCGACATTGACGGTTAGACCTTTCTTCATCTCAGTGAAGCCAGAGATCTTATCGATCTGTCGCGCCAGTTCGCCGATGGCGTTGACGCCTTTTTCGAAGTCGAGTCCGGCGTGCGAAGCTTTGCCGGTGACCTCGACGCGATATTCGCCGACTCCCTTGCGCGCCGTTTTCACCGCCCCGTGCCGGCCGTAGGAAGGCTCGAGCACCAGAACGGCGGCGGCGCGTTTGGCTAGAGCCTCGGTGATGGCGCGCGAGGAGTCGCTGCCGATTTCCTCGTCGGAGACGAGCAGCACGTTGACGGGACGCGGGAGTTCGTCGCGCCCATCTTCTTTATGCCAAGTCTGGAGAGCGGCCAGAGCGTGCAGCATCAGGGCGATGCCCGACTTCATGTCGAGGACGCCGGGGCCGGTCAGCTTATTGCGCTCCACGCGGCATGGCATCGTGGCCAGCGTTCCCAGCGGGTAGACAGTGTCGTAGTGGCCGAGCAGAAGCACCGGCTTGGCCGAGTTTCCACCGAAATTGATTTGCAGGTGGCTGCCAAACTCTTTCTGCTGGTGGAAACGGACTTCGCCGCCGAGCTGCGAAAACTTTTCGGCAACGGCTTCGGCAACGCGATCGACGGCTGGTTTGCTGTCGCTGGGCGATTCGATTTCGACCAGTTCGCGAATGGTCGAAACCATCGCGTCTCGGCGTTCGGTGAAATAAGAGAGACGACGTTGCGCTTCGGGGGTAGGGCGAGTGGACCTTTTTTCGGAAACCATCTTCATGTTTGAGTGGGCGTCAAGAGGCGAGGCCGGCAGCCCAGATTGCGGCTGAGGTTGGGCTGGGGCCGCCGGTTCAGCTTATCTTCTTGAAGCAGCGTTCGCCACTTTATTCAACGCATCGAGCTTTCGCAGGGTTCGTGCTGCTATTTCGTCGGGCGATCCCTTGGCGGAGACCGGCACGAGCAAGTCCAGCCGTTTGTAAAATTCGATGAGCGGCGCGGTGCTCAACTTGTAGGCGTCCAGCCGCACGTTGATCGATGCAGGCTGATCATCTTCTCTTTGATACAGACGACCGCCGCAGCGATCGCAGATGCTCTTGCCCTTCGAAGGCCGTTCGGTGACATGGAAAACTGCCTTGCATCCCTCGCAGGTGCGGCGGCCGCTCAAGCGCTGGATGATCTCCGCTGTGGGCAATTCATAGTCGACGACCGCGGTGAGCGAAAGACTTTCTGTTTCGAGGAGGTTTTGCAGCGACTCAGCCTGGATGATGGTGCGGGGAAATCCGTCGAGGATAAAGCCGCCGCAATGCAGCAGACAATGGCTGCGCTCACGCACCATCTCCCACACGGTGGAGTCGGGCACCAGTTCGCCATGACGCATGAACTCCAATGCTTTTTTCATCGCGGGAGATTGATCGCAATCAACGCGTTTGCTGGCGGCGCGAAAGACGTCTCCGGTGGAGAGATGACAGGCTCCTAAATGATCGGTCAGATACTCGGCTTGCGTGCCTTTGCCGACGCCGGGAGCTCCGAGGAGAACTAACCGCCATGGTCCCTTGCGTCCAGCGGAGACGGATGCGCAATCGGGGAGGGTTGAACACCTGGCTGGAGGCCCCTGGAGCCATTGCGAACGTTCGTTTTTCATGGGTGCGCCTATCCCCCTAAATCTACGCCGGGGCTTACGACTTGCAGTGACCGTTATCACACCCAGATTGAGACATTTTCCGGCGAGAAGGGACGCTGGCTGGAACGCGAGGGGCGGGGGATCCAGAACTGGTTTGAGTAGACGCCAAGCGTCGGCTTTGAATAGAATGGCCAGTCTTTCGCGGCAGATTTCGTGGTGCAAAAGACAAGCGAAAGACAGTAGTCTCTGCCATTGTTGACCATCTCGCGTCTATTTCATTTCCGGGGAGTTTCCGATGCCGCTGATCCAGTTCACGCGCAACTTTAGCGATCATTCCACCGACAAGGGCTACCAGTTCGAATTTTTCTGCGACCGCTGCGGAAACGGATTTACGACGGAGTTCCGGCCATCGGCGACGGGAATGGCGGCCAGCGCGCTGAGAGCGGCGGGTGGGCTCTTTGGCGGATTTTTAGGATCGGCGGGTAACAGCGCGTATGAAATCGAGCGGGCGATCCAGGGCCCGGCGCACGACAAGGCATACCGGGACGCGATTGAGGAAGCAAAGCCGAACTTTCGAGAGTGTCCGAAGTGCGCCAAGTGGGCATGTATCGCGACCTGCTGGAACCGGAGACGATCGCTGTGTTTCGAATGCGCTCCTGACATCGATACCGAACTCGCCGCCGCGCAGGTGCAGGAGACGGTGCAGCAGATGAAAGAAAAAATTCACGAGCAGGACATGACGAAGGGCATCAATGTGACGAAAGAGGCGGTGGCGCTGTGTCCTGCCTGTGGCGCGCATACACAGGGAGCGAAATTCTGCCCGGAGTGCGGCAAGCCTCTTGTTGCCAAGAATGAATGTTCAAAGTGCGGAACGAAATTCGAGCCGGGAACGAAGTTCTGTCCGGAATGCGGGAATAAGGTTACGTAATGCGTCAGATTAAAGTGCGAGATGGGGAGCGACGACGTCCATGAACTCGCGCGAAGTGATGATCTTCGTCTTCTTCCAGAATCTTGGAAAATGCCGCGTATTTCCTGTGATGAGGTAGTCGGCTCCAGCGGAGTCGGCGCATTCTAGAAATTTGTTGTCATCCACATCTTTGGCAACTTGAATTGTGCGGGTCGGACGAACTAACTGCCCGCGGTTCTTGGAGAGTTGGAGGAGTTGCTGCCGAAGCCCCTGGCGAATTTTGCGCTCCCGACGCGCGAGAACATTCCTGTACTCCACAAGAATCTCGTGGGTGACGTAAAGCGTGGGGGGCTTGGCAATGGCGAGGATGAAGACGGTTCGTTGTAATCCATCCGGCTTGAGGGCCGCTGAGACTACGATGTCCGTGTCGACAACGAGGCGCAGCGGAATCATACCCGCGGCGGTTTTTTGGCGCGAGACGCTTTGATTATCTGATCGATCTTGTGTGAACTGAGCTTGTGAGTTCCTCGTTTCTCAGATTCTTGCCCGATTAGCTTGAGAACATCGGGCTCAGGAGCGGCAAGCCGCACATAGTCTCGAATGCTCATGAGCACGGCTTTCGGCGTGCCGCGCTTCTCGATGACCAAGGACCGACGCTCATCCTCGACCAGGCGCAACAACTTGCCAAAATTGGTACGAGCGTGGAGGGTGGAGACAACAATGCTATCGTTCTTATCGGTTCTCAACATAGCGAACTCATCAGTTTAATTAGTTTAACTGTACAGTTCGCTGGCGCAGTCAATTAGAACGTGCTCGAACCCTCTGCGGTCGTGGGATGTCAGGCCGTGCCCCAGATATCCCCAATCACTCGCTGGAAGTTTGCGCCTAGTACTTTTTCGATCACGGCGGAGGGTTGGCCGCGTTTGGCGAGTTCGTTGGCGATCACTTCCATGTGGTCGGGACCGTTGAGGTCGGGCACGTAGGGATAACGGTCTTCTCCCGGCGCTCCGATGCCGAGCTGTTTACGGCGGGCTATGTCTTTATCGAAAGCCGCTTTCTGCTCCGGGGTCAGTACCGTCTTCTGAATGGCGCCGTCAGAACCGATTCCGACGTGATCGGCTCCGCAGACATTGAGGGCATGCACGATGTGATCGAGCACGTGCTGGCGCGTCGGAACCGTGGGCGATGCAACCACGTACGGCATCAGGTAGACGCCGAAGTAGCCGCCGCGATCCGCGAGTTGTTTCAGAATTTCGTCGGGCTTATTGCGCGGATGAGCGTAGACGGCGGCACATCCGGCGTGTGAGATCAGTACGGGTTTTTTCGATTCGGCTATGCCTTCGGAAGTCGTGCGGTAGCCGCTATGGCTCAGGTCGACGGCAACTCCGAGGTCATTCATCTTTTTAACGGCGGCGACGCCTGCCTTGCTGAGACCTGCGTTGCCGGGCTCGAGACATCCATCGCCGAAGATGCTGCGATTGTTATAGGTGAGCTGCATGATGCGTACGCCGAGCCGGCGGAATATGTCGATGCGCTCGGGATCCTGTTCGAGAAACGACGTGTACTGAAAACCGAACATCACGCCGATCTTGCTTTCGCGCTTGGCGCGGGCGATGTCGGAGTGGCGGCGCACGATCAGAAAAGACTCGGGATGCTGGTCGATGAGTTGCTCGAATCCGGAGATGTTGTCGACTGTGTCATCGAAGGTCGTCTGCGAGACGGTGCAGTTGACCGCAGTAAATCCGGATTGGCGGGCAGCGGCGAGATCGTCGTCTTTCAGTGGCGGCGTTAGATCGATAGGGCTGCAGAGGGTATCGATGACAATGGCGTTCTGGTAGAGTGCGGCGATTGGCGCGGAAATGTCAGTCGTCGGAGGTTGCGGTTGCGCAAACAGGCGCGGGGTGAGGACGGCGGCGGCAGACATCTTTAGAAGGCCAACGTTAAATTCGCGACGATGCACAGGCGTAACTCCTGAGGATTTTGGACGCTTGGATTTCTGAACCGATTGTCTGGGACTCTTTCAAATACGCAATTTTAGATACGGATCAGTCCATATCCCAGTTCCGTGGAACATTGACATACGACCGATCAAGATCGGCGACGGACGCGCAGCCGAGCAGTCGCAGCGAGCGATCGAGATCGGTGCGTAGAATTTCGATCGCGCGATCGACGCCGGCTTCGCCGGCAGCGGCGAGGCCGTAGGCGTAGGCGCGTCCGCAAATTACGGCGCGCGCGCCCAGGCAGAGCGCCTTCACAATATCGGTTCCGCGGCGAATGCCGCCATCCATCAGAATTTCGGCTTGGCCCTTGACGGCTTTGACAACCTCTGGCAACGCCCGCAGTGATGAGGGGACGCAATCGAGTTGGCGTCCGCCGTGATTGGAGACGGAGATGGCTGCGGCGCCTTCATCGACCGCGCGCCGTGCATCGTCGCCAGTGAGCACACCTTTGACGACGATGGGACCGCGCCACGATTCGCGAATCCATTCGAAGTCACTCCACATCACGGCCGACTGCGCGAGGCCGGCGCCCACGTCAACCAGGGGCATCGGTCCGGCGCCGGGTGGCACGACGTTGGGAAGTGAGGGCAAGCCGCCATCATTTAAGAAACTCGCCAGCCAGCCGGGGCGCGAAAGAATCTGAGGGACGAAAGGAAGTTTTTCGAAGATGCTGCCGCAGATGAGTTCTTTCATTCCGTTGCGGTAATCGCGCTCACGGATTCCGGAGACTGCAGTATCGATAGTCACGACTAATGCGGAAAATCCAGCCTTGCGGGCACGTTCGATTGCGGCTTCGGCAGCGCCTCGTCCGCCGAGCAAATAAAGCTGATAGAAGACCGGACGGGAGGAGGCCGCTTTCACTTTTTCCAGGGGATATCCGGAGATTGTGGAAAGGATATAAGCCGTACCAGCGTTGCCGGCAGCCCGTGCAGCGCCCACTTCGCCCACGGGATGCATCAGTCGGCTATATCCGACGGGGGCCAAAAGGAAAGGGAGAGCCAGATCGAAGCCGAGAACGCGCGTGGACAGGTTGCAATCGGCAAAGGCTACGGCATGACGTGGACGGAAGGTGATGTCGTCGTACACGCGGCAACTCTCCCGCAATGTAACTTCGCCCTCGGCGCCTCCATCCAGATAGTCGAAGACCGCGCTGGGGATGCGTCGCTCCGCAATCTGACGCAGGTCGGCAATGCAGACGACGCGAGGGGACGCTACAGAGCGCCGGGAAGAAGATGATCGAGTCATGCCAGAATGCCCGTCAAAGCCTCGTTGACGCAGGTAATCCTACCACCACAAAAGGCGAAAACTGCGAGGAACCGCAGTTGGATTTGAACCGGGTCAGCGCGAGTTTGTCAGGAACTCGGTTTCGTGCGTCCTTTTACCAGGACAGCGAACAAGGGCGCGCCCCACCCGCCGATTGCGAGAAGCGAGCCGAACAGAAAGACGGCGTCGATGCTCGATCGTCCCTGGCGCACGAAGTAAACGTCTTTCAAATTCAGCCACAGGGCGAATTCGTCCAGCGTAAGGGCCGAGCCGACTCCATAGAGCAACGACATCAAACGACTCGCAAGGATCGACGAAGTATCGCTACCGTTGCCGAATTCGCAGAGCCAGCCGTATCCCACAGCCAAGAGAATCAGGATTCCGATGACCAAGTGGTGGATATGGGTTCCTTTCATCAGAATGTAGTGAAACGGCGGGATCTGATGGCGAATGCAATAGACCATCCCGCGCACAATGGCGAAGGTGAGAAAGAAGCTGATGGAGGCGAGAAAGAGCCTGCGGCGAGGACGGTCGGCAATGTGCTCGTGAATCAGGGCGCCGAGGCGCGTGCGATGCAAGAGCGCCAGCAGGACTGCCATCATGACTACGAGAATCAGAAAAAGAACGACCGCATCGTTCAGCATGGACTATTAGACCGCAAAAGCTCGCGGGTGTGCACGTCTCGCGACAGTGTTTTAGGACCGCAGCCACTCTCAGAGTCGGGATGAACTCAACCTGCGGCACTCTGTTCAAGTCAGGCATAATATGTCATCGAGCTGGGGTACGAACTAGGTTACGAACTACGAGGGCCTGATTCTTGCGTAAATTCAGATTGTTTTTGCTGCGGCCTGCGGTCGCGTGTCCTATTTTTGCATTCGCGTTTCTGTTGTTGAACGTCGCCGCGACGGCTCAGCCCGTTCCTGCCGAATTCATGGGTGCCCTGAAGTGGCGACTGCTCGGCCCGTTTCGCGGAGGACGCGCCGTAGCTGCGGCTGGCGTGCCGGGTGACTCGACCACCTTTTATTTTGGAGGCGTGAATAGCGGCATCTGGAAAACGACCGACGCCGGCGTGGTGTGGACGCCTATTTTCGATGACCAACCGGTGGGTTCGATTGGCGCGCTGGCCGTCGCTCCTTCGGATCCTAAGGTGATCTATGCCGGAACGGGCGAGAGTGACATTCGCGAAGACCTTTCTTCGGGGAATGGCGTCTACAAATCCTCAGACGCTGGCGCAACCTGGAAGCACATTGGCCTCGAGGATACGCGCCAGATCAGCCGGATCCTTATCGATCCGCAGAACGCTGATGTCGTCTACGTGGGCGCGCTGGGACACGCTTACGCGCCGAACGACCAGCGCGGCGTTTTTAAATCGACTGACGGGGGAGCGCATTGGGCGCGGGTTCTCAACCTTGGCTCTGAAGTTGGCATTTCTGATCTGGCTCTTTGTACGAGCAATCCGCAGCTCTTGTTTGCTGGTGCGTGGCAAACGCACCGTGAACCCTGGAGCAACTATCCTCCGACGGACGGGCCGGGCAGCGCGCTCTACCGTTCGCAAGATGGCGGAAAATCCTGGACTCGGATCGGCGGGAACGGCCTGCCAGAGGGCGATTGGGGCCGCGTGGGAGTTGCTGTCGCTCCTGATGGCAAGCGCGTCTACGCGCTCATTGAGGCTAAGAAGGATGGACCGAGATATTCCGGACTGTATCGCTCAGACGACGGCGGCACGATGTGGACGCTCGCCAATTCTGACGCTCGGCTTACGAGCCGCGCCTGGTACTTCAATCGCATCACGATCGATGCAAAGAATCCCGACGTGATCTACATGCCGAACGTCGCGCTCTATCGCTCGGAAGATGGAGGCAAGACGATTTCTGTAGTGCGAGGAGCGCCAGGGGGAGACGACTATCACGAACTTTGGGTCGATCCCAGCAATTCCGCGAGCATGGTTTTGGCAACCGACCAGGGGACGACCATCAGTCTGAACCGCGGGCAGACGTGGAGCAGTTGGTACAACCAACCGACCGCGCAGTTCTATCACGTCACGACGGACAACCATTTTCCGTACACGGTTTATGGAGCGCAGCAGGACAGCGGCAGCGCGGCCGTCGTGAGCCGGACCGACCACGACAACATCACGCCGCGGGATTGGTTTCCGGCCGGTCCGAGCGAGAGTGGATCGATGGTGGTCGACTCCAAAGATCCAGACGTCATTTATGTGAGCGGAACCTACGGCCCCATTGCGCGCTTCAACAAGCGCACCGGTCTCAGTCAGGACATCACGCCGTGGCCGGCATTTTCCTGGGAGTCGGAACTTCATGAACGCAAGTATCGCGATCCGTGGACGCCGGTGCTCGTCGCTTCTCCGGCCGAACCTTCGACTCTCTATCTGGGAACGCAATATGTCTTGAAGACTTCGGATGGCGGGCTGCATTGGGAGACGATCAGTCCCGACCTGACTGGTGCAAGGATGGGTGAACACAGCGAAGAACGAACCGATGCAAAGGGTTCAGACAAAAAAGCTGCTGTCGCGCACGGTCAAAATTCCCCGTCGCTCGCAGATGCCAAACGCCTCGGCTATGGGGTGGTGTTTGCGATTGCGCCATCTCCGCTCAACCGCGATCTGATCTGGGCAGGCAGTGATTCGGGAATGATTCATGTGAGCCGCGACGGCGGCAAGACATGGAAAGATGTCACTCCGACTGGACTCAGTGAATGGAGCAAGATTTCCATGATCGAGGCTTCGCATTTCGATCCTGGCGTCGCGTATGCAGCTGTGGATCGCTCACGCCTCGACGATCAAACTCCATACATCTATCGGACGCGCGATTATGGTGCCTCGTGGAAACTCATTACCGATGGGATCGCGGCTCCTGCATTTCTGCGTGCTGTTCGCGAAGATCCGCAGAGCAAAGGGCTGCTTTTTGCGGGAACCGAATTCGGAGTGTTTATCTCGTTTGATGACGGAGACCACTGGCAATCGTTGCAACTGAACCTGCCGGTAACAGGAGTTCGCGACCTCGACATCCACGAGGATGACCTGGTGATTGCGACGTTCGGGCGATCTTTCTGGGTGCTCGACAACATAAGTCCGCTGCGCCAGGCGCGGGAGGCCCAATCGGCGGGCGCGCCCACGCTCTACCGCCCCGCCACGGCGATTCGCGTTGACAACGATTCTTTCTCCGGGACCCCGCTGCCGCCCGAGGAACCAACTGCCCCAAATCCTCCGAGCGGCGCGATGATCGATTATTTTCTTGCAGCCAAGGCTGCCGCCTCGGTTAGGCTCGAAATCTTCGACGCGCAACAGCGTCTGGTGCGGATGTTTTCTTCCGAAGATCATCCTTCGGAAGAAAAGAACTCGCCGAAATACCAGCCGCTTCCCGTGGCCGAACGATGGTTCACAAAACCGCCCATGCTGGAGAAAACTGCGGGGCAGCACCGTTTCGTCTGGGACCTGACATGGAGGAGCTCAGGAGGGCCGACGGCAGACGAGGATTCGGAGTATCGCAATCCCCGCGGACCCAAAGCAGTGCCTGGCCTGTATCAGATCCGCCTGACGGTCGATGGCAAGACGCAGACAACCCCCCTCAAGATCGAAATGGATCCGCGCTCACCGGCTACTCCGCAGGTGCTAGCGCAGCAGTTCGAGTTTGGTCATAAGATTTTTGTTGAAACCATCGACGCCCGACGCGCCCTCGCTGAAATGGCCTCGGTCCAGAAGCAGTTGGCAGATACTCAGCAGAAGCTAATGCCACGGAATCCGAAACAACGGACAGAGGACGCACAACCTACACAGTTGCAATCGGCGATAAGCAAAGCTCAAACCGACATCGGACAGATCCTCGCGAAGAAGGGTGCGGCAGGCACGGCGACGGGGGGACTGCAAAACGCCTACACGGGCCTGGCGTCTGCGTTGCAAGTGGCCGAGAGTGGGGATCGCGAAGTACCGTCGCAGGCTGTCGCTGTTTATCAGGAGTCTAGTCCGCAGGTAAAGGCTGCGATCGCAGAATGGACTGCCTACAAGCAAACGCAGTTGCCGGAACTCAACCGGCGCCTTCATGAAGCGAACCTTTCATCAATTGCGATTGCAGAAATTGAGCAGCAGGTCGAATTCTTAGCGACGCGCTGAGACGGTACGCACGTCGTGCGTTGTTCCATTGGACTTCGCAGCTCTCTTTCGCGCGACCGCATCTGCTTTGGGCGCGGAGTCTGGCCGAAGGGCCACGGATGCCGGGCACGTAACCACCGTGGCGGCTTCCAGTTGCCGCAGCATCGACTTGAGGCGCCGGCGAACGCTGTGCAGCATTCTCAACTTCTGGTTGATCGCGCCGAGACGCTCGTGGCCGATCGCAATAATTCCGCGCAACTCGTTGGGCTTGCGTCGCATGGGAAGCGGCATGGACGCGACCACTCGATGCAACTCGAGCAACTCCAGGATTTCACGAAGCGTGAAGCCTAACTGTTGATTTCGCTTGATGAACGTCACTCGTTCCAGATCCATCACGCTATAACAACGATATCCGGAGCGGTTTCGCAGAGGCGGAGGCACCAGTCCCTGCCGTTCATAAAATCGAATGGTCTGAATGTTTACGTCCGCCTTGGAGGCCAGCTCTCCAATATGCATGCCGCCATTGTGAACCCTATACCCAGGTATAAGGCAAGCTCTCGATCAGGGAATTGGGGGCTGCATCGCAACCAGCGTCTGAGAAGTGCCATCGGTAAGACCGAGGTCGGTGACGTGCGGACCAGGATTGCACGCGAGGCATGTGCCTTCGATTGCTTTAAAGGTCCAGTAGGGAGGTTTCCAGTCGGTGATCTGACTGGCTGCGCTGCGCAGTGCTCGGAATTTCTCTGCCAGTATCGCGGGCGGGAGATCGGAAAGCATTCCGGCAATCGGAAGCTCCAGCAGCGCAAGCACCGCCCCATCCTGAACGACCACCATGCCTCCGCCACAATCGATCAGGGTGTTGGCCGCGAGTTGCATGTCTCTAGGCGAGCCTCCGAGCACGACTAAGTTGTGCGCGTCGTGGGAGTACGTTGTGCCAATCGCGCCTCGGATGTGCCCGATGCCTTGTTGAATGGCGCACTGGCCTGGGGCGGCATGTCGTCCATGCCGGTGCTGCACGTAAATCAGGCTCGCGTCTGCCGGGATCTCGGCGACGCCATAGCTCACTCTGACTTCCAACTCCCGCCATTCCGTAAAGCGCATGCCGAAGATGGCGCGCACTTTGGTGGATCCCAACGCAGGCTGAGGCAGTCGGATACGGAAGTCATCTTCTGTCAATTTTGGCAGTTTCACAGTGCCGGGCAACGCGGACAGAGAATTTGTCTTCAGCGGCACGAGCCAACGATCATGTTCCACTACGTGTCTTCCGGCTACAAAAACGCCGGCGACTCGGAACTCTTTGAGGTCACTGAGCACTGCGAGATCGGCGATGCGCCCGGCGCAAACGGCACCCAAATCGGAGCGGCGCAATCGCAGCGCGGCGTTGAGGGTGGCACAGCGGATCGCGTCTACAGCGTTCATGCCATAGCCAACGACTCGGCGCAGAACATCTCGAATTCCGCCATGCTCTACCAGATAGTCGGGCGGAACATCGTCTGTGCAGATACTCACCTGCGAGGAGAGATGTGGCAAACCACGCAGAGTTGCAACGACGCTGGGAAGAACGTAGTCATGGGATCCGCGAATTTCGATTGAAAGTCCGGCACGCAATTTTTCCAAGGCATCTTCGCCCGACGTGATTTCGTGGTCGGAAGTCACGCCAGCACAAAGGTAGGCTTGCAACGGAGCGCCACTCAGTCCCCGCGCGTGGCCCTCGACTAGCTTGCCCGAGTCCAAGCCCGCTGCAATGACCTCCTTCATACGCGGAGATTGCTGCAGCACTCCGCGCATATCCATCACCTCTGCTACACCAGCAACTTCATCCCACGAGAGCATCTCGCGCATCTCGGGACCGCCGAAGTCGGCACCGCCAACCTCCAGACCTTCCGCCGACGGTACGCAAGAGGGCGCGGCACAAAGAAAGCGCAATGGTAATCCGCGGCTGGCTTCGATCGCGTAGCGCACACCTGCGAGTCCGAGAACATTCGCCAGTTCGTGCGGGTCATAAAAGACGGTTGTCGTGCCCTGAGCAACGACCTGCTCCGCGTAGTGTTCCGGCAACATATGCGAGCTTTCAAAATGAACGTGAGTATCGATGAAACCGGGACTGATCCACCTTCCTGAAGCATCGTAAGTTGTCGCCGCGTCGGCGCGGGTACCAGGAAGATGCACGCTGGCAATCATCGCGCCGACGACGCCGACATCTGCAGCGCGCAACTCGCCGGTGATGACATCCACCACCGTGCCACCGACGAAGAGAACATCAAAGGGGACTTTACCCTGCGCGGCCAGGACCGCGCGAGAACGCGTGGAGGAGTCGATCAATCCGGGAAACTCGTAGGCGTTCATCAGTGTCAAAAGGCGGCGCAAGAACCCGCAAAAACGGCTCCGGTCTTGGGCGAAAAACCGTATGGCCGACATCAGAAGTTTACACTTGCGCGGTTTTTGGCTGTATGAAAGATTTGAAATCTCCTCGTAGAGCCAGCGGTCAAGAAAAGCAAAAGAGCAATCCATTCGATTCCAATATTGGGAGCACACGATTGGTGCCTGACACGCGGTCGACCCACCCATCTAGTGAAGAAATTCTCACCCGGCAGCGCCTTGTGAGCGTTGCGCTGGCACAGCAAGAGGCGGACCTGGTGCTGGAAAGCGCGACGCTGCTGAACGTCCACACTCTGGGGTGGAAAGAGAACTGGGACATCGTTGTATCGGGCCAGAGGATTGCTTGGGTGGGCCCGCATGGCGAGTGGCACGGCAAGGCGAGAGGCAAGGTTTCGGTTCGCGGACTGTGGGCGGTGCCTGGATTTGGCGAGGCACACAAGCACATCGAAAGCACGATGCTAAGCCCGGAATATGAAGCCGATTTAGTGCTGCGCATGGGCACGACCTGGAACGTCGAGGCATCGCACGAGTTCTCGAATGTGAACGGCGCGCGCAACGTGGAATTCTGGCTGATGGCACGCGACCACGGCAGTCCATTCAAGATATTTCCGTCTCTCGGTTCGGCTACCCCGCCGACAGGATGGGAAGAGTCGGGTGGTTACTACGGCTACGGCGAGATCCGCGATTTTATCGATCGTAATCTTTGGGTTATAGGTCTCGATGAGGTGATGGATTGGTCAGCCGTCGTGAATCCAAAAAATCCAGGCTACCAACGTCTTTGGGAAAACATTGAAGCCACCCTGCAAGCCCGAGGAGTCGTCGAAGGTCACGGCGCCGGACTCGTATCGCCTGGTGAAATCTGCGCCTTCGCTGCGGCCGGAATCAGTTCCGACCACGAAATGCGTGATGCGCAGGAAGCATGGGACAAACTCGAACGCGGAATCTTTCTCGAGATACGACCGAACGCCGCCCACGTACTGAAATACCTGGCTGAAAAGGGCCTGCGCGACTGGTCGAATGTCGCGGTCACGACCGACGATCGCAATGCCGAAACGACTCTGCGACGCGGCGCCATGGACCACAACATCCGCTGCGCGATTGAAAACGGCGTAGCCCCCGAGGTTGCCTACACTTTGGGTAGCTACAATACAGCACGTCATTTCCGCATTGACCATCTTGTCGGCTCGCTCACGCCCGGTCGCTACGCCGACCTGGTTTTGTTGTCTGACCCACAGCGAGTACAGATCAGAGCCGTCTATTCCGATGGCATCAAAGTTTCTGAAGATTACAAAATGCTGGTTCCCGTTGCCCATATCGAATGGCCGGAGTGGGCGACAAAGACGGTGAATCTCGGACGGAAGATTGAAGCAGCCGATTTCGCAGTAGCTGCCCCTCTCGGACGCACCACGGTGCAGGCAGCGGTGGTCCCTCCTTTCCATCATCAGAAAGATTTCTTTACGGTGGAGTTAACGGTAAAGGACGGTTTCGTGCAGCGGGATGAAACGCGCGCCATCACCAAAGTAGCCTTGCTCGACCGTTATTCCGGGCGAGCGCGCGTTTCGCGTAGGTTCTGGAAAGATGTGGGAATGAGGACACGCGACTCCGCGATGTCTTACTCCATCGTGCACGACAATCACAATGCATGGGCGATCGGAAGCAGCGATGAAGCCATGGCTCTCGCGGTCAATGCCATGGCCGAGATGGATGGTGGTTTCGTTTTGGTTCGAGAAGGCAAATTGGCGGCGCGTGTTCGTCTGGAAATTGGCGGGTTGATGACGGCGCGTCCGGCTGAAGCACTTGCGGCGGACCTGCTAGCCATGCGCGCCGAGATGGAAAAATTGGAGTGGATGGAAAAGCCGGTGCCGCGCATTCAGGAATTTCTCGGCGTGAATCACGTGACCGAGGCCCTCTGCTATGCCTTTCTGACTTGCCCTCCATGGCAATGGACGTTCATGCCGCCGACTGATGCGCTGCCCGAAGGCTTCGTGAATGTCCGCACGGGCGAGACGCATCCTGTGATTTGGTAGCGCGAAGACATGTCGCGGACGAAATACGGCCGTTCACGCGCCAATTGAAGAGGTAGAGAGATCGAAACGTTCCGAGGTGGCTCCAGTCCGATGAACCCGCCGATTGGGAATCCACCCGAGATCGCTGATCCCCCCGCGAGCCGATTCGAGCGCTTCTTTCAATATCACGAGCGCGGATCGACGTTTTGGACAGAAGTTCTGGGCGGACTCGCAACCTTCAGCACTTTGTCGTACGTACTGGTTGTTCATCCTTTGATTCTCTCCGAAGCAGGGATGGACCGAGGCGCGCTGATCACAGTGACAGCCTTGGCAGCCGCAATTTTTACGGTGATCATGGGCCTGCGGACAAACTATCCGCTCGCCATGGCGCCCGGCATGGGAGTCAACGCCTACGTCGCCGTGCAGGTGTGCCAGGGCATGCACATTCCCTGGCAGGCCGCGCTCGGCATGGTATTTTACAGCGGACTGTTATTTCTGCTGATTTCCATCACCGGGATTCGCCGTAAACTCATCGAGTCTTTCCCCGCCAGTTTCAAAAAGACGGTGGGGGCTGGCATCGGCCTCTTCATCGCGTTCATCGGACTTAAAAATGCGGGCATCATCATCGCCAATCCCCACTCGATGGTGGCGCTGGGAAATTTCGGTTCGGCTCGAGTTCTATTGGGATTTGCCGGCATTCTGCTGACGATCGTCATGGTAAACCGCGGCGTTCCCGGAGCGTTGATAATCTCCATCGTTTTGATCACCGTTATCGGAATGTTTCTGCCGGGAATCACTCCGGGCGCGAAACTTACGCCACTGCCGCATCATTTTTTCGACTGGCCGTATTCGATTGCTCCGCTCTTTCTCAAGCTCGACCTGGCCTATCCGATCCAGCATCCCGGGCAGAGCATTCCGATTGTTTTCGCATTGCTTTTCGCGGATCTTTTCTCGGCGATGGCGGTGTTAATGGCCATCGGCGCTCGCGCGCATCTCAACGATGAGAATGACGATCTGCCGAAATTGCGCGAGGCCCTCTCGGCGGATGCCGCCGCCGCTGCTGGAGGCGCGCTGCTAGGCACCACGACGACCGTCATCTATCTGGAATCGGCAGCCGGAGTTGAGCAGGGTGCACGGACCGGGCTGACCAGCATCGTCGTGGCATTATGTTTTCTGGCGGCGTTATTTCTTAATCCTTTGATCGCCATCGTGCCGGCGGTGGCGACCACTCCGGCGCTGGTGATGATCGGCATCTTTATGATGGAAGGCTTCGCCGACCTTGATTTGCGCGACGGCATCGTGGCGGCTACCGCCCTGATCACCGTGATGCTGACACTGCTGGCGTCGGCCAGTGACGGTTTGGCCCTGGGCTTTATCACCAATATTCTGTTGCTGGCAGCCTTAGGTCGATCGCGGCAGGTGAGGCCTCTGGCATATGTTCTCGCCGGCATACTTTTGTTGCACTACATTTTTTAATCGACTCACTGAGCTGCAGAACCATGGAAACTTTTACCAGAAGACGCTTTCTCGCTGGCAGTGCGGCGTGCGGAATCACTTCGATTGCCAGTCCGCGCCTAGCAATGGCCGAATCTAGCCGGTCGCTGACGATCGCGTTTGGATGGGTGCCGAACAGCGAATATGCGGACATTTTCGTGGCTATGGAGAATCAGCACTTCGCCCACGCGGGTCTTTCCGTGAAATATCTCGGCGGAGGGCCGAACGCCCCAGTGTCATTGGTGACTCTTGCAGCTGGGCAGGCCGATCTCGCCGGCACAAGTTGGCTCCAGTTACTGGACGCGGCGTCGCATGGCAATGACTTTGTGATCATCGCCTCAATGGTTCCCGTAACACCCGAAGGACTGATTTCTCTGCCGCGACACCCGGTTGTGAAGCCTGCCGACCTCCCGGGTACGCGCTTCCTGGTGCAAGGCCCGGCGGAGCGCGATGTGCTTGACGCCGTATTCAAGATCAACCACCTTGCGCCCGAACGCCGCTATATTCCGGCGGGCTATTCGCCCGACGCGCTGCTGGCGGGCGCGGGGGATGCCTACTTCTGCTTCGTCACGAACCAGCCGGTAATTTTCGAAGATATGAATCTCAAGCCGGGGAAGGATTTTCTGGTCGCACGCATGGACCAGTTCGGCTTTCGTGTTCCATCTCAATTGCTGGTCGTCGATCGAAAGCGGCTGACAGCGGACCGGTCAACGTACGTTGCGTTTCTGCGTGCACTGTTGCAGGGCTACATCGACAACAAGAAAGATCCGGGCTATGCCGCTTCACTCGTCGTTTCCAGGTACGGGCGTGACTACGGGTTCACCCTGCATCAACAAACCCGCCTGAACCAGTTGCAGCTGGAGCTTGAGAGAGTACCCGGCACGAAGGGTCCTTACTGGGTGAGCGACGAACAGCTGCGTGGCTCCATGTACGATGTGGCGCGAGCTACGGGACGCACCAATCTGCCCGATCCCGCGCGGATCATGGATTTGAGTCTGCTCGCCGAAGCCTATAAAGGGTTGACACTGTCGTAGCTATGCAAACTGGAAGACAAGACGCAACGGAGCAGCGCGGCGCGGACACATTCCTAGACCTGCTCATTACCGGCGCGGAAGTTCTCACGTTTGATGACGCAAATACCGTCGTGCGCGATGGAGCCATCGGGATTGCCGGTAATAAGATCGTTTGGCTCGGCAAGAGCGCAGACACCGCCCGCTTGCAAGCAAAAGAAACTCTGAAAGCCAGCGGCATGATCGCTATGCCGGGGCTGATCGATTGCCATGTTCATACGGCGCAGCAGTTCTTGCGTGGCAAACTCGCATCTCTCGGCAATATGGGAGATCTACGCGAGCCTATCTGGAAGCGTTATCTCATCCCTTTCGAAAGCGGGCTGGAAGCTGAGGACGTCTATTGCAGCGGCCTCAGCGCGTACTCGTCGATGATCAGTTGCGGTACTACATGCTTCCTCGAAGCGGGCGGCCCTCACCCGGATGAGATGGGCCGCGCGGCCGATGAGATCGGCATGCGTGGGCGGATTGCAATGTCGACCATGGACATTGACGAGAAATTGCCACAAGGATTTCGCCTGTCGACGAGCGAGGCGTTACAGCGCAGCGAGGCCCTGGTGAAGCGCTGGGAAAAGCATCCGCGAGTGAACGCGTGGCTGGCGCTGCGCCAGATCATCGTGAATTCGGAGAAGCTCCGGCTCGACATGGATGCACTGGCCAGGCAACTCAACACGCATATTCACACTCACCTGTGCGAAGGCACCTATGAGGTTGAATACACGATCGATCAGTTCGGAGCGCGTCCAGCAGAGTACCTTGATGCCATTGGCGTACTGAACGACCGGCTGCACTGCGCTCATTCCGTGTTGATGAGTCACAAGGAAATTGATCTTTACGCTGCGCGCGATGTGAGCTCTTGCCACTGCGCGATGAACAATTTCACTATCGGTGCACCTCATTTATTCGAACTGGTACGACGCAATGTGCGGGTGGGCCTGGGGACCGATGGCGCTGCCACGCGCGGCACGCTCGACCTGTTCCAAGTAGCGCATTACGCTGTCCTAGGCCAACAGATACTGGACGGTACTCCTCTCCACGGGTCCGCGCCTATGAGCTACGCTGATATGCTCCGCCAAGTAGTACGCGGCGGTGCACGGGCCGCCCGGCTGGAAACGCAGATTGGCAGCCTCGAAGCGGGGAAACTCGCCGACCTCATTCTGATTGGGACGGGCGACTACGATCAATACCCAATGTTCGATCCAGCCATTACAGCCTCCGAGCACACCGTGGGCCGGGATGTTCAAACGGTCATTATCGATGGGCGTATCGTCATGAAAGACCGCCAGTTGCTCACCGTGGACCTCGGTCCGATGCGAGAGCACCTGAAGAAACAGTATGGAAGCATCATGAATCGCTTCGATGGCGTGATTGGCGCATGAATTAATACTCGGATGAGCACCAACGGAATGACGACGAACTGAATGAGCGGTGCAGCCATAGAAATCCGCGACGTCAGCAAGCGCTATGCCGCACGCCGCGGTGTGGTCGTGGAAGCCATCCGCCATTTGAACCTGACGATCCGCTCGGGCGAGTTTTTGGCGATCGTAGGCCCTTCGGGCTGCGGCAAGAGCACGCTTCTCCACTTGGTCGCCGGTCTTGAGAGGCCTTCGAGCGGCGGCCTTCACATCGGTCCGGCGATTCCCGAAGAGGTGGCGCGGCACCACCGGCTCGGAATTGCTTTCCAGGATTCCGCGTTGCTGCCCTGGCTGTCCGTAGAAAGCAATCTCGCCCTGCCCTTCAAACTCGCGGGCTTGCCCGTGAATCGTGACCGGGTCTCGAGCCTGATCGACTTGGTGGGCCTCAAGGGATTCGAGCGAATGCGGCCAAGTCAACTCTCCGGCGGGATGCGGCAGCGGGCGGCAATTGCCCGCTCACTTTGTCTTGAGCCCGACGTACTTTTGCTCGACGAGCCCTTCGGTGCACTCGACGTCGTCACACGACGCAGGCTGAATATTGAATTAGAACGCATATGGCGCGACCGTCCGATTACCACATTGCTCGTGACCCATTCGGTCGAAGAAGCGTTATTTTTGTCCGATCGGACCATCGTAATGGAAAAGCCAGGCGCCATCGCTCAAATCGTCGAGGTTCCATTTGCACGGCCTCGCACTCCCGACCTGTTGCGACGCGATGAGTTTCATCACCTGACCGACCAGATCACACTTTGGCTTCAACCGTAAAAACAGGATTGGGCATGGAAACGGCTCGGCATCCGGACGCAACAAGCAGGATCTATTCGGTCCTCGGAATCCTGCTGTTTCTCGGCTTGTGGCAGTTGGCCGGAAAGACAGACGTGGCGGGTCCCGTGCTTCCCGCCGTAAGTGACGTCGCTTTCACACTGTGGTCTCCCGAAAATTTCACGTTGCTGGCTCACTCGGCTCTGGCCACGCTCTTATCGGCCGGGAGAGGACTGCTTTTCGGCAGCGTTCTTGCCGGGGCGCTCGCAATCCTGATGCGTTTGCTACCACCATTGCGACCAGGTCTTGATCGCTTGTCTCTGCTGGTCAATGCCACGCCGCCGATCGCCCTCGGGCCGATTTTGATCGTGATCTTTAGCCGCAGCCAGACTCCTACCGTGCTCGCCGGAATCCAGGTCTTCTTTCTTTTTTATGTTGCAGCCTCCTCTGGACTGGCTGGCGCGCCGCCTGGAGTGCGTAATGTGATGACGGCCCTTGGCGCGAACCCGTGGAGGCGACTGCTACATCTCGAATTGCCCTCGGCCTTGCCAAACCTCGCCAGCGGATTGAAGGCAGCCGTTCCGGCAGCTTTTATCGGAGCCATTTTGGGGGAATGGTTCGGCGCCCCGCAGGGACTCGGCTTGGTCATTTTAAACGCCATGCAAAACTTTCAGATTCGGCTCATGTGGGCGGCCGTGACCATGGCAGCGTTGATGTCCCTAGCGGGTTTCATGATTGCAGCCACACTCGAGAGCGCCGTGGCGCGGAGGTTCGGTCAATGAGACGCTACTTCACGCGAACTTTGCTTGCTCAAGCGGTTATTCAGGCTGTCGCGCAAAGCTGGGCGGTGATTCTGCTGTTGGTCGCTTGGTATTTGTGGGTTCGACGCAGCGGATTGAACGGCATTGTTATCGTCACGCCGGTTGCCGTGGTGCGCGAACTGTTCGACAATCCTTCGCAATACTTTCAGCCGGCTCTGCACACCATCGCGGTCGCAGTCTTCGGCATGGTAGGAGGTCTGATCTGCGGCCTACTGCTTGCCATCGGCACGTGGGTCTCGCGACTCCTCGCCGGACTCACCACCCCGGTTGCTCTTTTGTTGACTTCAATTCCGGTGGTCTGCCTGATCCCGGTGCTGACGCGTCTTTTCGGCTATGACGATCGCACTGTGTTCGCAGCCGTTTTGATTTTGTGTTTCCTTCCGGGCTTCGTCTTCGCGAGCGCCGGACTCAAATCATTACCGCCCATGGCTGGCGAATATTTCTTCGTGCTGGGCGCTCGGCGTTGGCATCTCCTCACGCGTCTGGCGTTGCCGGCGGCCGTGCCCAGCCTTGCCGTTGCGCTGCGAGTGCTTTCGGTGCAGAGCGTACTTTCCGCGCTGATTGCGGAGTTTCTCATGCAAACGAGTGGTCTGGGCTTTCTCATCGCGACCTCGATCGCCGACCTCGCGATGGCGCAGGCGCTGGCCGCCTCTGCGGTAACGATCTTCATTGCGCTGACATTTTATTTATCTGCTTCGCTCCTGGAGCGAGCAATCCTGAAGTATTACAACTAATTCTGAAGCCTCAACAATAAGGAGCGTCATGTTAGCAGCATCCGAAAATGAACCGAATTATCAGAGTCAGGACGTCTGGAGTCGGACAACGAGCGCCAACGGATACAGCGTCGACGAGTTGCGCTCGGTCCTGCAGAAATCGATCCGGCGCGGCTGGGTGGAAGAGGCGGCACTCGCGGCTTACGAGCTTTTTTCCTCGGGAGCTGAGACGGAAGAAGTCTTGTGGCGGCGTCTTGAAATTGTCGCGACCGAAGATGTAGGACTCGGCCTGCCAAGCGCGCCGGCAATTATCGAGGCCTTGAACCAGCAGCGACAGCGTATGCCGAAGCGCGGCGACCGTTGGATCTACTGTGCCCATGCGGTCCGCGTCCTAGCGACAGCACAAAAAGACAATATGTCGATGGAACTCGCTGGCTGGACGTGCGCAGTGGTAGCGCGCGGCGAGCGCAAAGTGGAAGTGCAG
This sequence comes from uncultured Acidobacteriaceae bacterium, assembly GCA_963846085.1. Taxonomy (GTDB): domain Bacteria; phylum Acidobacteriota; class Terriglobia; order Terriglobales; family Acidobacteriaceae; genus Acidiflorens. The sequence goes on from CAWJUN010000004.1 coordinate 1,340,673, forward strand.
GATTTTATGCTCGACCTGCACACACGAAGAGGCGCGAGCATGGGACGGGATAAGGCGCATTGGTGGAACGAGGGCGCGCGCCTAGAAAACCGTACCGCCGGCTACGACGGAAAGTGGGGAGATTATCTACGAAAGCTCGACGGCGCAAAATAAAACCTACGAGGAGCCATGCTTCCAGGCAGCCGATGTAGCGTGAAACTCCCACCCCGCTCGCGGCAACAATGCACACGCTATAATTGCGCGCACGTATGACGCTCGCGCCTGGGACAAAACTAGGACCTTACGAAATTCTCGCCCCACTCGGTGCTGGCGGCATGGGCGAGGTGTATCGCGCGAGGGATTCCCGCCTCGGTCGTGAAGTCGCGTTGAAAGTCTTGCCGGAATCTTTTTCGAAGGACGGCGATCGCTTGCGGCGTTTCGAGCAAGAGGCCCGCGCCGTGGCGGCTCTCAATCATCCCAATATTCTGGCGATTCATGACATCGGCGAGAACGCCGGCGCGCCTTTCATTGTGTCTGAGCTCCTCGAGGGCACTAGCTTGCGAGCAGAACTGGAACACGGCCCGCTGTCGGCGCGCAAGGCATCCGATTATGCGGCGCAGATCGCACAGGGACTCGCGGCGGCCCACGACAAGGGAGTTGTCCATCGAGATCTGAAGCCGGAGAATATTTTTCTCACCAAAGACGGACGGGTGAAGATTCTCGATTTCGGACTGGCCAAGCTCACAACGAAAGAGCCGGGAGCGAAGGGCCCATCGGATGGCTTGACGCTTACCAGTTCTCCGACGGAAGCCGGAATGGTGATGGGCACGGCAGGGTATATGGCGCCGGAACAGGTGCGCGGCGCGGCCGTAGACTCTCGAACCGACATCTTTGCCTTTGGTGCCGTGCTCTACGAAATGATCTCCGGCAAGCGGGCCTTTCGCCGTGATACTGCCGCGGAGACCATGACGGCAATCCTGAAAGAAGAACCGCCCGAGCTCGACGATTTGGCGCAATCGGTTTCGCCGGGACTGGAGCGAATTGTTCGACGTTGCCTGGAGAAGCAGCCGGAACAGCGTTTTCAATCCGCAAAAGATCTCGCCTTCGCGCTCGAGGCGTTAACTGGCACTTCGTCGAGAACGGCGGCCAATGCTGCGATCACTGACTCGGCTAAGAAAACGCGCTGGCCTCTTTTCCTGGCGGCGGCTCTTGCGGTGGGATTCGCTGTCGGTCTGGCGGTCGCGTGGTATCTACGGCCCGCTGCGGCTCCTCCGCCGACTTTTTCAAGGGTATCGTTCGATCGCGGCGAAGTCATTCGAGCCCGCTTCGCGCCAGACGGCAAAACAGTGTTTTATAGCGCGAAGCTCAACGGCGGAACCGCTGACACCTACGTCATTCGCGACGATTATCCGCAATCGGTTCCCGCCGGACTGCACGGGGCCATGCTGCTGGCGATTTCGAAGCAGAACCAGATGGCGGTCCTGGTCAATCCGACGTACCACGCACACGAGACGTGGAATGGAACGCTGGCGACCACGCCCATGGGTGGGGGTGCGCCTCGCGAACTGCTGGAGAACGTGTTCGACGCCGACTGGTCACCCGATGGGAACGAGATGGCCGTGATTGATCGGGTGGACCTGAAGTGGCGGCTGCAGTATCCGTTGGGGAAAGTGCTGCTCGAAGGGGAGAATTGGATCAGCGACGCACGCGTTTCTCCTAATGGAAAGCAGGTCGCAGTGTTCAAACATCCTCCCAATGACGATGATCGCGGCGATGTTCTGGTGATTGATCGCGGAGGGAAGGTGCAAACGCTCTCGCAGGGATGGGAATCTCTGGAAGGGCTGGCGTGGTCGCCATCCGGGAAGGAACTCTGGTTTTCGGCGGCAGAGGCGGGCGAACAGTATTGCGTCCACGCTGTGACTTTGGCGGGCAAGCAGCGGACCGTGCATTGTGGCACGGCGGCGACGCTCGTTCTCGACATTTCGTCGTCGGGGGCTGCGCTGGTCTCTACCGAAGAGAGCCGAGTGACGATGGCGGTGGTAGAGCATGAGTCGAGCGCGGACGGCGCAAAAGAGAACGCGTCGGCTCCGGAGGAAGAGCGTGACTTGAGTTGGCTCGACAATTCCTACTGGCCAAGATTATCGAGCGACGGAAGCACGTTGCTGTTCACCGATCAATCGGGACAGGGTGGCCACGACTATACCGTCTACGTTCGAAAAACGGATGGTTCGCCCGCGGTGCGCATCGGCAGCGGCGGCTTCGGGACCGATATCACCGCCGATGGGAAGTGGGCTCTTATTCTGCTTCCGGGCGATCCGAAGGCTCAGGTTCAGGTCGTGCCGGTGGGGCCGGGCCAGGCGCGCGTGCTGCACTGGGATGGCTTTCAGCCAGTCTGGGTATATTGGTTCCCAGACAAACAGCATTTACTTCTCTATGCCAGTGAACCGGGAAAGGCGGCTGCACTCTATCTCACCGATGCAGAGGGAGCGGCACCGAAATTAATCGGCCCGGATCGCGTTCCACCTTCGGGAGTGAGCCCGGACGGACGTTGGTTTGCCGCTCGTGAGCATGGTGCCTGGCTGATGCGGTCGATTTCCGGGAATGATGTCCAACACCCGATTGCCGGCATTCATGAGAATGAATTTCCCGTCAGCTGGTCGCCCGATGGCAAACATTTATTCGTGCAGGCGCCCGTGGCGACCGGGGTCATCCTGTACAAGGTCGATTTTAATTCTGGGCAGCGCGAGTTGTGGCAGACGCTGAAACCGAAAGAACAGGTGGGATTGCGGCCCCTGAACAGTCCAGTGGCCGTTACACCCGACGGCCGTTGGCTAGCGTTCACCTACAAAACGCAAACTGGGCAGCTCTACCGGACTGACTCGTTGAAATAACGGCGGAAGAAATTCTATCAGCCGGGTTCATCGCGGGGGCGCGTGGCGTGGAGCTTTCTTGGTTCCTTCCTGCCGGATTAGAGTCAGAGAATCGGATGCGTTGAATGGGTATTCGCGCACCGACCGCTGCCCTGTGCTATTAAGGGTGACGTCTACGCGGCGATTGCTTGCCAGGAGGATCGTCTGCATATGACCCAAAACCCTTTGCCGCTCTTCGGCAGTCAACTCAGGATTCTTCTCGACCGCTTCTCTCACCTGCTCTTCGGTTAAATTTTTCTGTTCGCCGAACGCCTTGGTTTCGATGTTTGCGGCGGGAACGCCGTGCTCGACCAGAAAACGCTTGGTTCGGTCAACTCGTCGTTCAGACAGTGCCTGGTTATATTCCACGGAGGCACGGGGATCGGCATGGCCTTCGAGGGTCAAATGCGCGTCCGGCTTCGTCTCAAGATACTTCTGAAAATCCGTTGCGAGCGAAACCAGAGTTTGTTCCTGACTGGCGAGCAGGCCGCCATCCGGAAGAGAGACTCGAGGCTGAGCTGTGGGGAAATAAATGCTATGCAGCGCGAGCCGATTCTCGAGTTGCAGGAATTCCTGCGAAACCGGCGGAGGACTATCGACCAGCACCATCGCGGTTGCGTCAGCGCTCAGTCCGCGTGAATCGCTGCAATTTGCTTTGACTGCGATGGAGCCTGGTGACACACCGGCCGTCGCCAGAACTGCCGTGTTATTGGAACCGGCAGAAACGCTGCCGCCGCTCGAAGTCCAGCCGCCGACTGTAACAGGAACACCGTCACGGCTGCTGCAAGTGCAACTGATCGCGGATTGCGCGCCGCTTTGCAGGTTTGGCGGATTCGCCGAACATGCAATCGTCGGCGGGTTCTTCGGAACCTCTTTCACAATGAAGGCGGCCATACAACTTGCATAGCTACCATTCTTTATCTTGGGGTCAGAAATGTGAGCGGTGACCGTGTAACTTCGTGCAGCCAACCCGTTCGTATTAATGCTCGCGGTAGCGCCTTTACCACTGAGTTGACCGCCGGTGGTGCTCCATGAGTAGTCCAGAGTGTGCCTGGAATTGAAGTTGCTTGGCACGGCGGTCGCCGTTGCCGGCTCTCCCGAAAGAATTTCGCCCGGGCTGACCGCGCAACTAGCTGCGGTAACCGTCTGAAGTTCTTTCCCGCCAAACATGAAAACGACTCCGCTCTGCAGTCGCACGCCACGCTCGTCGGTGGCCGGAACCGTGGAATCTGGACCGAACTGATGGTTCGAGAAGCGATAGTCGGCTCGGATCAGCCGGATAGCAAAGTGACGACTTACGTCCAAATCGAGACCACCGCCCGCCATAAAGCCGAAGCGGTCGTCACGCCCAAAGACTTCCGATGCCATGCGATCATCGCCAACCAGGGCTTCGAGAAACGGGGAAAAATGACGCCGGCGTAAGGTGAACTTCGGACCCACGGTCAGGCCATAGAAATCTGCGTCATCGATTTTTGCCGGGATTCCTTTTTCGCCACTTCCCCACTGCCCACTGATATCCCCTGTCAGGCCGAACCAGCGGTTGAAGTCATACGTAATACTGGCGCCGATGCCGCGCGGATTCGATTCCAAAGGACTGCTGGCCGGCAGGATCCCTCCCGGAAGCAAGCCATGGACATCGGTGCCGGGGTAGACAAATGAATAGCCGCCGAACAACTCCCATTTGGGTGGTGGAGGAGCCTGCGCCGTAGCGAGCGGGAGAACGACAGAAACCACGGCAATGAACGCCGCTGTTAAGGCAACAACTCTCACCCGCGACCTCTGATCATGTGATGGCATACGCAACTCCTGATAACCTGACAAATCAATTTTCCGCACTTCATCAAAGCGGTAACGGACTCGGATAGCCCGCTCTCTGTCGAACAGTGCTCATCTATGGAGCGGTGACGATGTTGCTTTCGAGCGTGACTGCTCCGTTTCGCGCCAGAGCCCGCCCGGTGATTGTCGCCCCGGTATTCAGGCTGATCGATTGGAGAGACATGATGGTCCCTTCAAAGATCGAATTCGTCCCCAGCGTGGCGGAACTTCCTGTCTGCCAAAAGACATTCTTCGCTTGCGCATTGTTGGCGAGGATCACCTGCGTGCCCGGCAGGGTCGTGATCGTGGATCCCACCTGGAAGATGAAAACAGCGTTCGCATCTCCCTGGGCATCGAGCGTCACGCTTCCGGCCGATAACTCAACCGTGCTTGAACTCGTGTAGACACCCGGCGCGAAGGTCAAGCCGCTCATATCGCCAGGCAGAACCGCGCCTCCAGGCAATCCAGCGGTGTAGAGATATGCGGTCGTCAGATCGAGCTCCGCCTGTGCCGCGGTGGGATCTGTTACGTGCATCACGGCCGGCGGAGTGAGTATTCCCGGTGGGAAGCCGGTCACTGCGCTTCCGGGACTCAATCCCAAGTCTCCACCGGTGATAATGGTCGGCCCGGTGTTTGTGACCGTGGATCCAGCAAGAATCTCGAAGCTCGCAGCCGAACCCATGGGCGGACCTGCCGGCCCGGTGCAGGCTACCGTGACGGTTGTGAAGGTCCAAGTAAAGTCGCTGGCCAAACCGTTGCCATAAAGATCCTGGGCTCCGGTAGTGACGGTGGCTGTGTAAACGGTGTTCAGCGCGAGACTGCTGGTTGGGGTGAAGGTTGCGGTGTGTCCAGCGGCATCGTAAGAGACGAGCCCGGTCACGGCCGTGGTTCCGGGACCAGCCAGGGTAAAGGTGGTTGTGTTGATCGTTGCGGGGTTCATCGCTTCGCCGAAGGTCGCGAGAACAACAGTGTTCTGACATACCCCATTCGCGCCCGCGGGTGGCAGCACAGCGATAACTGTCGGTGGGCCTGTAAGACAAACCGTGCTACCGGTTGTGAAGGTCCATACAAAGTTAGCTGTAAGTGCATTGCCGTACATATCTCTTGCGCCCGTAGTTATGGTTGCAGTGTAAGGAGTATTCAGTGCAAGCGTAGCGGACGGCGTGAGGATCGCCGTGTTACTGGGAACGTCATAACTCACCACTCCGCCGACCGGCGCGGCGCCTGGGCCGGTCAAGGTGAACGTGGCGGAGGTGATCGACGCGGGGTTCATCGGTTTGTCGAACGTAGCTGTAACGATCGTGTTGGGGCACGTCCCGACAGAACCAGCAATCGGGCCTACGGAAGCCACTGTAGGAGGAGTGACAGTTTGATTATTGCCGGACTTGTCCGGATCGCCGCATCCGATGCCTACAATAAGAAGTAAGAATGCCGTGTACCATACCTGTCGATTACTGGGTTTGCACATAACCTCATCCTTTTTTACTCGAGAGGGAGTTACTGCACTGCACGGAGAGCATCGGAAGCAGCATTACTAGATGTAATTGGTTCGGATAAGACAAGTCTGTGCAGAATTGATCACTTGATGGGAAAGATCGCGGTGATAGAGATAGGTTACGCCACGAACGTAACGCCCGCGAGGCATACGCGCGAAAGCGCTGATACGTGCCGATTGAATTCTACTGAAGAGGTTCGAAGCGGAACAAAATCACAATTCACTGGAGACTCACGCAATCAGGATCGTGAGTAATGGCGGAGAGGGAGGGATTCGATTACCGCCGTTATCTGCAAGTCGTGGTGAAACCTAGACTTACCGCATAATACCTTGTTTTTCTTCGGGTTACAAGGGTTTCCTGTCTTCGGGTGCAGTTTCCACAGTTTTCCCTAGTGGCTGTGTTTTCGGAGAAAGCGGTATCACTAGTATCAACTCTCTCTGGCGATAGCGCGCTTTCCCGCTTAAAGCGTGCGAAGCATATCGCCAACAAATTTTGCATCTCCACAACGCGCCTCTTTCGGCCGTCTTAGACTCACAGGCCCCCTGAAAAGTCCGGTCAATCCAGTGAGGGAATAATGAGGTGGTGCGTTTCTAAAATGTTTTCATTCCCGATTGATAAATGGTGGCTCCGTAAAACTTTCCCGCGTCCTAAGTAACGGAGTGCGGATGGCCGGAGGTCAGAGGGATAGCATGTTGGTTGTACTCGAAGTACAATTTTGTCGGGGTCGCGTTCTCACCGCTGGCCAAGTGAAAGCGACTATGTCAAAACAAAGACCGAGTTCCCGCGCCGCCGGGGCACAACTTTCGAGACTATCGCTCCTGCTACTTCTTGTCTTCTTGTCGACTTCCCGACAAGTTCTCGCACTCCCGCAAACATCTTCCGCAACTACAAATCATCAACGCTACGTGCCCCCGGAACTGCAAGTTGCCGAGCCCGACGTTAAAGCGTACCTGGATTCTGCGGAAAGATCGGCGGAACTCGGTAACGATGCAGAGTGCCTAACATTTCTTCAAAGGGCACTGGAACTCGCGACGAAAGAGAAGTCCGTCGCAGATAGGGGAATCGTCGAGGATAGATTCGCAGTTTATTACTTCACCCAAGGAAATATAGAAACCGCAAAATCGCATTGGGTCAACTCGCTGTCCGACGGGGTAGCAGTCTCGAATCTGGTCTTGCAAGCTGATGTGATGGTGGCTTTGTCAGCTCTCCAACAAACCAGTGGTCATCTCGATCAAGCGATGAGCACAGTCAACCAAGCCTTAGATTTTTCGCGAAAAGCCAAGAGCTTGTACATGGAGTCGCGGGTCCTGGGTGAGTTAAGCCGCCTGCAACTTCTAGCCAGCAAACAAATAGAGGCTCGCGCATCGATCGAAGAAGCCCTCCAGATAGACCGCGTCAATCGATACGACTGGGAGGCTGGTCACGTTTTGTACATGGCATGGCTAAATGCATCCGAATCAAAAGTCGATAAGGCCATAGAGTTCGCTACTTCTGCGCGAGATCTGGCGGTCAAGCGCGAGAATTACCTGACCTTCGTTCAGGCCTCGGAATTTCTGGGTCTCGCATACGTGCATACAGGCAGGGCGGATGAAGGAATCCGGACGTTGGAACTCGCGAGAAACGGAGTCTCGGAGCAAAACAATCCGCTTTTTAAGTCTCCCGACGGGTACTTGCGAGCGTCTTCGCGACCGTATCTGAAGGTTGTGTTCTTGGAGGCCCTCGGTCTCGCATACGAAGCTGCCCAACGTCCCGACGACGCATTGAAGAGTTGGCATGACCTGTATGACGCAACTGCGACTTCAAACTCCACGTTGGCGAGAGCGGAGGGCGCGCGTCACCTGGCCGACCTCTACAAAGCGAAGAAGGAGTTTGCTAAGTCCGTTGACTACTACGCTCTCGCTGCCGAAGCATCAGCAAGCGGAGGAGATGAACATTCTAAAATTGAAGATCTAACAGCGGAAGCGGCTCTGCTCTTTCAACAGGGGGACAAAGAAAGGGCGCTGAAGGTTCACGAAGAACTTCTACCGTTGGTTAAGGCTACGAAGAACATACGCCTCCAATTCATCGTGGATCTTGCGACGGCGGAAGCGTTGGATGGTACCGAACGTGCGGAACGGACCGAAAGCGCACTCAAAGACGCGGAGTCCCTGGTCGGCTCCAATATCGCGGTCCCCGGCGTAGAACCCAATTATCTTGTAGAGCTCTATTTACGACTCGCTGATTTAAATAGGGGTCGGAAAGACGATCAACAAGAAGTATTGGCTTTGGAAAAAGCCATTACTCCTGCTCGCGCATTGGCAAATGCGACCAACGGCACCAAGAACTCTAATCCGCTTATTTTGGTCTTCCAACGTCTTGAAGCAAGAGTTCCGGAATACAACTTTCGAGACGCGGGCGAAAGGGCCTATACCGGCGGTAATTTCGGCGACGCCCTGGTGGACTTCGAGATTCTCCAATATTTCGAAGAATCTGATGCCGGGTGGAAAGGAAAGTACGAAGAATACACAAAGAGTCTCAACAACGATCCCACACTTGCCCGACTGTTCCCGATTTCTCAAAAGATCATCTCTCAAGACGGCGGAGCCGAGATCCTATCGAAAAACATCGAGGACATGGGTCCAATAGCCGAAAGAATCAGACTGTCAAATTTGGGACTCCTCACCAGCTACTACATGACGAAGCAGCGCCTCGACATGGTTGTGAAGTTCGCAAGACAAGCATTGCCGCATCTCAAGCTCGGTGAGAATGATAATCCCACTCGATGGGACGTTGCGATGGCGTGTGAACTAGCATTTGCGCTGTCAGTCGAAACAGACGTGAAGTCCGCGCTGCAGGTTCTGACTCCGTGTATGGCAGGTGCGAAGAAACTGGGTGACATGGAGCTCCTACAACATGCACATCAGACAAATGTTTGGGTCCTAGATGCTGCGGGGAGACACGATGAGGCGAAAGAATCGATTGACTTCCTGCTCGATCAGAAGCCGGATGATCCCCTCGAATACGTGCAATTAGCGCAGCTAAAAGCGAAACAAGATGACAGAATCGGGGCAGCAGATGCTTGGAGGCGGGCTATCCAGCTGTATGGGTCCACAAATCCGATTGGCGCGGCCGATGCTCACCTCGCATTAGCTACTCTCCTGACTTCAGGGGCCGTCGCAAAGTCGGAGGAGCCGCGAGCACACCTTGAGGCCGCGGATGCGCTTTATCGGCAACTGCACTGTGCGGAAGGTCAGATCAGAGCGGAGACGCTTCTTGCAACTTACTACTCCGGGCAAAAGAACACGATAAAAGCGCACCAGTATTTCGAAAGCGCCATCACGATCGCTCGCGACAATAAGAAAGGGAACCTTGAAGCTAATGTATTGTTCCAAGTCGGATTGGCTTACGAATCGTCCGGCGATCTAACCCACGCGATTAAGAGTTATCAAGAATCGGCAGACATCGATAAACAACTCAACGATCCAGCTAACGAAGCATTTCGGCTGAAGAATGTGGCAAATATCCTAATCTTCTGGCATAAGCAAGAAGAAGCTCTAGAAACCCTTCTGAAAGCAAAGGCCGTCGCAGACTTGAGCAATTCGTGGGCTCCTCGCTATTCGGTCCGAAGAGTCCTAGCCGAAAACTATGGCCGTGAAGGACAGTACCAAACGGGTCTGGTCGTTTTACAGGAGGCGAAGCAGATTAGCGACGACGCTAATCAACCGCTAGAGTCTGCATGGGCTTCGTTGGCTCTCGCGAGCGACTTGGAGATAGTCGGCAGCTGGCAGGAAGCCCTCGACCAAGTCTATCGAGCTATTCCGGTATTTCAAAAGTTCAAGAATGCAGAAAGCGAATACGTGGCGTATACGGAACTGTCTGCGATATATGGAGAGCGGGAGTCGGAACTTAAGGATTTGGATAAAGCCCTTGTTTTCTATCAGAAGGCATACGCACTTGTCATGAAGAGTCATCCAGAGCGCGCTGCAAGCCTCAATTTGGACGTCGCGGAGATCTACTGGGGAATGGGGCGATTCAAAGATGCGATCTCAAAGACAAATGAGGCGTTGGATTACTTCAGGGAAATAAAGGATGAACCGGATCAGGCCGCAGCACTTATCAGCCGTGCTGAGGCGGAACGCTCCGACGGTGATCTGCGAGCCGCTGAGAAGAGCTTACAGCTTGCGCGGCCACTAGTAATGGGCTCCAAGAATTTCTACATCACGGGGACTTTTTACTATAACCAAGCTCGCCTTTACAGGTCCCAAGGACGTCTCAAAGAATCAATTGGGCAATATGAACAAGTTGTCGGTTTTCTCGAGCAGTTTAAGTCGAGCAGCAATGTGGACAATCGAAGGAAGGTCTCCGAGAAGTATGACTTCATATATGACGAATTGATTGAAACGTACTACGCGCTGGGCCGAGGTGATGAGCAAAGCAGGCGATCATCGGCTGATAAGGCTTTGCAATATGCCGAATTGAACAAAGCTCGGGCGTTCGCCAACTCGTGGGGGCGTGCATTGTTGACGTCCTGAGGCGCCAAGTTCCGACGTCTTTGCAGAACGAAGAAACACGGATTACCACCGAGAGCGCTGCCCTTCAATCCGAACTAGATAACGCGAATCACGGAGTAGGGGGCCGACCGATAAAACAGCTTGCAGATGAACTGGCACAACTCCGACAAAAACAGACCGAACTCGAACACCAACTACGGCAAACCAGTCCGGCTTACGCCGAGGCACGCTATCCAGAGGTATTGCACATTGCGGAAATACCGTTACGTCCTGGAGAACTATTGGTGCAGTTCAAAGTCCTTCCCGAATCCACACTAGTGTGGTTGCTCGCCGGGACAAAAGGAGGTACGACGTTGGCCGCATTTTACAAAGTTGATCGGTCCAGACAGTGGTTTGCCGATCGTGTGTCAGGATTAGGGATGCTTTTAATGGTGGGCATCCAGAACGGTTTGACTCAGCGATCACGGATGAGATTTTTAGCTCATTGTTTCCGGATTCGGCCCTCCAAAGCCTGACAGCCGCAACAGCCATCATATTCGTGCCGGACGACGTGTTTTTCCTTCTCCCTTTTGAGATGCTGTCGACACGCGGACAATACCCGCTGCTCGGTGTCCCTACTGAATATTTCCCGTCGTCCGCCGCTTTGCGGTTCGCCAGGACCTCGATCCATCCCAGTGGGGACTGGGGAGGAATAGCTTTATAGGTATAGCGGACCCGATCACCTCTTCCGACGATCCTCGATATAGAGCAATTAGCGTTCTTTCCGATCCCGTATCGCAAACCGGATCGGGTCAAATCAGCAAGTCTGCGTCAGTGGACAAGATCGTCTCTCGCGGCTTCTCGCTCGAGCGCCTGCCAGGAACAGCCGAGGAGGTTCATGGCATCGCGGAGCTCTTGGCATCGACTACGTCGAAAACAGAAACCCGCACCGGGATGGAGGCAACGAAACAAGAACTCCTCCGAACGGATCTAGCGCGCTACAGATTCATACATTTTGCTACACACGGAATTCTTCCTGTCGAATCGGGAATAAAAGAGCCGGCGCTCGTTCTCTCCTATGATGGCAACGGTAGAGATGACATGTTCTGTAACACTCTCGGAGATTCTTGAATTCAAAATTCGAGCCGATATGGTAGCCCTTTCAGCTTGCAATACTGGGTATTCAACGTGACACGAGCTGAGAGGTCTTTCAAGCTTGGGCCTTGCGTTCTTGGCCGCTGGGGCTTCGAGCGTCACGGTCAGCTTGTGGCAAGTAGCAGACGACTCGACCGCGGAGTTGATGGAGGAATTCTATAGGAATCTCGTAGCAGGAAAGTCGAAGGCAGCTGCGTTAGCCGCTGCACGCACGACGCTTGTCGCGAAAGGCTACAAAAATCCCTTTTTTTGGGCTCCGTTTATCCTGACAGGAGAATAAGGACACCGTCATCTTGCATAGTACAATCGTCGCGTGTCTTCTCTTGAGAAACTCTCCGTGAAGATGTTGCGATGGGTAGTTCTATTCGCTTTTGTCGGATCGGCGGGGCACGCACAAATTATTGGAGCTGTTGTCAACGCGAAAGGCATTTGGTGTGATGCAAGCCACCAGGAATGCCACTCTGGAGCTGGTCGGGGTCTCTGGAGAATGTACCCTGTTCGACGCGACAGTAGGTTGATTCGCGTTGGTCCCACTACTGGCCGAGAGTCAATCGCAATTCGCTCTCGGTCGGGAATCTTGGAGAGCTTCGACTGCTCAATGCCTCGCGAACTGGGGTGTAAAGACCCTCTGGACCTCGGTCGTCTCGTCCCGGCCGTTGAGGAAAAGAACGCTATCACTGCCTTCTTGGACGCTGTCCTTCAACTCGCTGCAGATAGACCGAAAGTATATGACAACCTCAGCCAGGGCATTCTAACTCGAGGATCGGACTGGCGTCCTCTTTCAGATGCGGTCGTGGAGCGCCGAGAGGGCGGTCTGGATTTGCAAAACGTTCTGGCTGGTTGGGACGCCGGGGAATACTTGCTGCAATTGTGCCGCTTGGAGGACAGCGATCGAGACGGATGTCCCAAGGACAATGTCACGGTCAAGTATTCCTGGAATCCCAAGAGGCAGGCTCTGTTTCCTGCGAGCAATTTGCATTCGGGACTTTACCGAATATATCTATGCGATCTCGATTCTGGAATCCCTGTCAGAACCTCCGAGTACGCTGAAATATTAGTTGCTGAAAAGCCGAAGGCTCAGCGATTAGTAACCGATTTTCAGGAAGTGTTGGATGCGACGCGCAGTTGGGACGCAACCGACCCAACCGCTCCCGCCTTGCGCCGCGCGTATTTGTATGTGCTGCAGGACCGTTAGTACCAACTTCATGGGAAGACGAAAATTTCAAGCCAGTTCTGAGCGACAACCGACAAAGGGGCGGAGTCGTGTTTGGAAACCAAGTCCTCACCCGTTTATAGCGACGGTCGCGAGTTGGCGATTCATAGTGGTGCTAGTGCCACTATTGTTTTTTACTAATTGGCTTGGACATCGGTGGCTGTTCGAGAGAGGGGCGCTGGCGGGATCGGATGTCTTGCTCAGTGTAACGAATTCTAAACCCGCACGGTACTGTCGAGTCGTCACTATCGACGAACACGAGTTCGAAACCTACCTAGGTGAATGGTTGCAGCCGGAAAAGCTCGCAAACGTGCTAGGTGTGATCGTGGCGTATAAGCCAAAGGTCGTGGTGGTTGATATTGACACGTCAGCCCCGCGCTTCCGATATTTGAAAATACCCACAAGTGAGTCAAAGATTGTATGGGCACGCGTATCGCACCAGGAGGAGAAATTCGTACCGGGCGATCGAAGGCGTTCCTATGTTTGGAAGACTGGGAGCGTTTTAGGCAATCGAGGGGATCAGCCCGAATACGTAGGTTCACCTTTATTGCCACAGGATCCGGACTTGGTGATCCGCGGGTTCCAGCGTGTTGTGCCAATAGACGCAAACACACAATCACTCCACTGGGCCACTATTCGAGCCTTTTGCGATGCAGGTGCGCAAAAAGCGTGTGGACTCATTCACTCTGCTACTGCGACGGGCACGGAAGAAAGGCAGGCAGATGACCAGCGAGCGACAAGGGAATCCCGTGTCGACTGGGATTTTCCTTCTGTTCCGCTTTCCGACCTAATGAGTGAGGGTGGTAGTGCAAAACCGCGCGCCGGCGAACTTGGAGACATCGTCCTCGTGGGAGCCAAGTTCAGCGATATTCATTCCACTCCTTTTGGCCCGAAGTTGGGCGTTGAGCTAACAGCCTCGGCAGTGGAGAACGAGTTGACGGGCGAATCAGGAGTATGGCGAGTCTACGGATGGAGCAGGTGGGTATTGAAGGTATTACTAGCGCTGGCAATTGCTTGGCTGAATACTCGTTTGATGCCACTTTGGGCGGGCGCTGGAATTTTCTTACTCTTGGGGTTAGTTTTCGTTGCCAGTTTCTTGGGGATTTACTACGGCTTATTTCAGATGGATTTTCTTCCGTTCATGATCGGAATCTGGATTGAACAGTTGATAGAAGTCTCTGAACACGCCCAGCGGCAGGTTCTCTGAACGACTTATCAACGTTCTGTCTTAATGGGGAAGAGAAGCCGTAGTCTGACTTTGAGACATGTCGCTTAAGAATCCGCTCGATGCTGTTGCGACGAGGTGCCTACCGTCTGGGAGATCCGCGGACCAAGATCGGAAGGTTCCATCTATGTCCGGTTGCCAAGCACTCACAATGGTACCGTCGCCAAACTTTGTGACTATCCCGAGACTAATCCCGTCGGGCCTTCGAATTTCGTACAGTACTGCGTCGGGATACACAGCCTTGGAAACTAACCCGGTGCCAGATAACTTGCCCGAGAGAACCTGTTGGGGAGGTGGCGAAGGCTCTGAAGATTGCGCGCCACGTGTCTTCATCTGCATGCCGGTGGAGAGGAAACGCTTCACCACGTCTGCAGCGATAGCATAGTTGAGATTTTGACCTTCCTCGCTCATGGCCACTAGACCAAGAATCTTACCCGAGTCGTCTACAACCGGTCCGCCAGAATTTCCCGGATTAATCGCGGTCTGAAGTTGCAAAACCTTGGCCGTATGGTTTGAACCGTCCTTGTAACTCCACGTGTAGCCGTCCCGAACCTGGCTCACCACGCCGGTGCTATACGACCAGAAGTTACCGTGAGGGTGTCCAATGATGTGAATGTCTTCCGCAATTTGCACGTTGCCTATTTCACCTACTTGGAGTGCGTGGAGCGTTTCGGGAGGTTTGATCATTTTGAGCAGAGCAAGATCGATGGTCGAATCCTGGTAAATGACCTTTGCGCCAAATGCCTCGGCCTGTACTAGGCCAGGATTGCCGCTCGGCTTGAGAAATATGATCGCACCTCGATAGCCGTTTATTACGTGCCAATTGGTTAGTACGTAACCACGTGCATCCACAATGACCCCTGTGCCGAGACCTTCCGGATCAAAATTATCGTCTTTATTAACGCTTCCAACAATCACTGCGACGACCGCGGGCGATACACTTCTAAACACGGCCTCGCCCTGCGCACCTCTGGTCGGTACGGGATCACGGTATCTGGCCAGCGCCTTGGATTGCGCACCATAAGCGACGAAAAGGTTTTTCATCTCAGACGTTTCCGAGAATCGGGGCGGAGCAACTACCGGCCCTGATCCGACGGCGAAGGTAAGCTTTTCAAGGTTACCAATCGAAGGAAGCTGCGAATCCGGGCCGGACGCCGCCACCAACGCCGCCCAACAGCACACAGTCCAAGACAGAAAGCAGATGCGCCTTGACATCGTTGTCGCCTCCAAAAGCTCAGAACATGCGACTGCCGCAGTTTATGGTCTTCCGATATTAGAACGAGTTTGCATTATAACTTGCAAACTTTCTACGAAAACGCGTCTGAGCAGATGCGACCCACCACGCAAGTGCTATTGCACCGGAAGCGTCCTAATGTATGATTCCGGCGCAGGGCCGTTGACAAAGACTGCCCGAGACTTGCTTCGAGGGGGAGCGAGTCGATCTAACTTTGGGAGAGAACTATGCAAGCCATGCGCCCCTCGCGCCTGTTGGTCTACGCTGTTCTAGCCTTAATCCTCTTTTCCCAGCAAATTGTTCCCCAAACTCAATCCTCAACCCAGCAAAGCACCGCCTCGACCGCCGCAAGCAATGCCAAGCCAAATACCGCCAAGGTAAATTGCGACAACAACGGAACGTACAAGAACAGCAAAGGGCAGACTGTCCCTAGACCTGAGAATTGTTCCGCGGCGCCAAAGGGGGCCACCGCGCAGTGTCGCGATGGAACTTTAGCTTTAGCAACTTTACGATAGAACTTACCCTGAGGCCACGAAAGCACGTGAGGAGTGGAGGCTTATCGAACAGTGTGTTCGAGAGTTAGAAAACCAAAAAGAGGAGGACGGCCTTCGCCCCGCTTGGCCTCTAGACACGAAAATTAAAGTACTCGTCGCAATGCGATTCTTCGAGTGGTATTTCCACGAGCAAGGTAGGGTTCGTGGAAATGCGATGGGACCGGAGGATATGCAACAGGGGTGACTCCCTCGGTCCACTCCGCGCGCGTAGGGTTTCGGTTTTCTCAAGCCGAGACCCTCGTGGTGAAAATGACTCCGCACTTCGGACAGCGTATCTGAGTCGTACTGATCCGCTGCAATTCTCCTGGCGGAATCCGATATCCGCACTGTGTGCAGGGCGTGGCGAATGACGCCATCACTTTTTCGCGGTTGATTTTCTGGCGGGGGGCATGGCGGTTGAGCCACTGCTAGACTTCTTTCGAAGGGAATGTACCCATGCATAATGTACCCATGGTTTGGGAGTTTCTAACTGCCGTTTTCTCGTCGTGGGCCGAAAAGGTGGGAATTGTGTTGACCATCCTGCCCTTCGTCGAAAAGATACCATTTATCCGGCGACGACTGAAAGACACTCCGATCTTAGAGAGGTACGTGCCGCTACTTTGGGTGATAGGCGTAATATTCGTTTTCTACGGTTTCTATAGCGCATGGACCGATGAACACGAAGCCGTGACCAAGCGCGATGTCACGATTTCGGATATGACCACAAACGTCACTCGCTTGGAAAAACAGATCGATGACCTCGCAAAACCCGATTTTAGGCCCGTGTTCTACTACTCGCCCTCGGTGGCGCGTCCCTTCAAGTTCCCGAACGATACTTTCGTCACAATTATGTTGCGCTTAGAAAACTTGGGCGCGCCCAGCATCACACAAGGATGGAAACTGGAAGTGACTCTTGCTGATGGATCGGTCCATCAGGGGAGGAAAGTGATACCTTCCTTCGGGTCTATGAATTACTCCGCCGATGATCACAAAAGAGACGCTGAGATGATTTTCCACAGCACTGACGATATTGAAGAGAAAACATCTGAGACGGCGGTTGAAAGGGGGGCGGCGAAATCCGGCGCGATATTTTTCGAATTGAAGGATGTCAATTACCTGATTCCGCGCCAGAAAGGAACCAAGTTCACGTTGTCATTCCACGATATTACAGGGCGAACATACGAACAAACCTACACAATGGTGGGAGGTCCCAAGCTGGATGAACCCATCTATGTGCCCGGTTTACCGACTCACAAACGTTAGGTCGCTGACCATGATCGCCGTAACTACCGACGGGAAGTGTGTGCTAGTATGCGGCTGTCATGGTCCAATGTTTCTGTGTTAGTGATGCGTGTGGTCATCATAAGCCGGGGTATCGATGTCCGAGTGAATCCGTCTGGCCAATTCAGCACGTTCCCGATCCAACAAATCGCGACCTTCCTATTCCCGGATCGGAGCGAGGCATGTGCCAACCTTGCCGGGATTCACTTGCGAAGATGGAAGAAGAAACCGGATGACTGCGTTAGTTCCTGCCGTCTATTTAGCCGTGGTGACGTGGGCCATCCTTCAAAGCAACCGAAGATGGATGACTTTACTTTGGATTTTCGTCGGACTCGCAGCGACTCTTGGCGTATTCGCTAGCTTGGCGGGCATCTGGCCTGATCTAGCAGCAGTGCTCGGTCATACGGTAGCGATTCCCAGTTTGCTCGTTTCCGCTCTTGTTGGTTTGAACGACATGCGATTGCACCGCCGACCGCAGGCCCCGAAAGTCCCTAATCCGCGATAGGTTTTGCGATCCGTTGGCGCGAACTACCAAGTTACTAAAGCCGATTTTCAGTGACATCCGCTTGTTGCTAGATAATTAAACCAATGTCTACCTCCCAACTCGCGGTGCCCGACAAGCCATTATTCACTAACTATCTTGATGTGTTTGCTCGTTCAACCGCGACCCTGCTACTCGTCGTATACGGTGTGGGGTTCGTGATTCTGTCTGCCTACGAAGCGCAGTACGGAGTCGCCCAGTTCGGCCCACTCCGCGCAAGGATATTCTTGGTTGGGGCTGTCTTCAGTGCGCTTTTGATGTTTCCAATAGCCGCACATCAATACGGCTTTGCCTACTTTGGACCGCTCAGTAAAGTGAGAGAAAATGCGGACCCCGCCAAGCGGTTCGAGCGGGGCGTGGTCTTGGCGTTTGGATTCGCGTTCACGGCGTACTGGATGGCAGCAGTTTTTGGTTTATTTCTTTTTGTCTACGACGTACCGAAGATGCCGATCCGGCATTTTTGGATACGCGTTCTCGCCTTTGTAGTGGGGTTGTGCGTTCTACATCACTAACAGTTGGATCGCGAAGAGATTTATCGAGCATCCCACGAAGAGCGCGTTTCTAGCGGCACTTGCCGCGCTGGCTATTGTTGGCGCGGTCTCTTGGATGGGGCCGGAGGAACTCGCCGGTCTCATGGGGTGGTTCTGGACGGCTGCAGTGTTCGGGTTCATGGTGCGTAACAGTGAAAACAGAATCTTATACGCGCTAGACTTTCGTATATGGGCTGGAATTGTGTTGAGCGTTTCAATCTACGTAACTACGATCATGGGGCACATGCAGCAAAAGTTCGGGGGCGGCGCGCCTGTGCCAGCGGTCATGTGTCTCAACAAACCCCTTTCTTTTTCCAACGGCGCTACGACTTTCGAAGTATCGCTTTTGGATGAGACCGAACAGGGCTATTACGTGCTGCCCCCCGGCAAGCGCAAGGCCCTGTTCATCCCGCGAGGGGAAGTAAATTCTGTCTATTTCGGCCCTGTAGATGACTTGCCAAAAATCCCCTAAAACCACGCTGATGTCTCTGGCGAATCGGAAGAGGCGGCTTGTCGTGAATGTCAAAAGCGGGAAAGTTGAGAGGCAACTCCCGGCGAGCCTGTCTGAATTGGACCGTTTTGGACCGTAATCGGCTGCCAAGTGCACGCCAGATTGAGGTTTTTCGGGAGAGCGAGTCGTTCGCAACGATGCACTCTCCCAGCCTGACTGTCAACCCACTGGACTATCAGCCATTCGCAGAAGCACCAACCGGCTTCGCCAGCGCTCGCCAGTGCCGTGGATGCGGTCGGCGGCCTTCGCGAATTCGACCACGAAGTTCCGAGGGCGTCGACAAAGTGCGGGAATGCTTTACCTCTTCACATCGACTGCTGCTAAACCAGACGCTCGGAACCGCGGAATATGAAGCGATTCTGCAAGCGCTAGGCTCAACCGATCCCGATATCGTAATTGATATCAAGTACATTCGACACGGATTCAAATATGCGTGGCTACGCGAAAGCGCTATGCGACTCGCCCTCGCAAAGCAACTGTACGATGCGCGATTGAAGCGCCATACCGTTCCACTGCTCCTTGTGATTTTGTCTGTAGAGGAAGTATCCCAACAATCGAAGGTTCAAGAGCTACGAGAGAAGGCGCAAACAAACCTCAGACAGCGAGGCGTCGGGGTTCGAATTGAATACATAAGGGAAGCCGCCATATCTAATATGCCGTGCAACGAACTAAAACGTCTCATTCTCGGTTGATCGCGGTGCGGGAACCCAAACTACTCCCACCCGTCGCACTGTTCGCGCCCAGGAACGCTGCCACGCCGACACAAGTAACGAGCTTGTGTCAACTGATTCGTCTCGTCGATCACGATTCGGCCTGAGCCCCTTCGAGATTGGGTCGCATTCATTCGATTCACAGCGACATATCTCCTCGACAGGTATCGGTCGTGGCATTCTCGTGGGAGAGTCAGGGTCACCGCTAGGATTCGGGGCAGTTTCCGCGTTTTTTCCGGCTCGCGCGTTGGCGGCATCGACTACCACATGTTTTGGTGTGCAATCGCCGCGCGCCTTTGCCCACCTGAAAATATTCTCCGCAGCCTTCGCACATCTGGAGTTGATATTCCTCGGTCACAGCTCGCGCAAATTGTAGCCACATAGCTGCGAGAAGGTTCGTGGGCTCAAAAATGATCCTTTGGTGATGATCAGGTCTCGCAACACCCTCAATTCGAGGTCCTGGGCACCACACGAGTCGGGGGATGATTGCGAGATGGTTCGAGCTATTGATGTCAGCTATTCGTTTGTTGATCTCTGCTTGTAACAAGTACCGCGCGGGCCTAAGAACATCCCCCGTTTTGAAACGCGCGAGGAGATGTTGATTCACACTCGGGGCGGCCAGTAATCTCCACGATGCCATCCCTAATGGCAACTCAATCCTGTAACTCACCATGTCCTTGCCGTCCCAGCTGATCACGTCCTTCAGGGCGTCCCTCCGGGCCGCTTTTGTTGCTTTCCAGATGTCGACGAGCGCTCGCATATATCCGATCTCAAATTGCCACTTGCGAAGCGAAGGCCCGTGCAGTTGTGCAGTGCGATACGATCCGGGAGCTCTTTGCACCGCCGTCAGATCACTGTAGTAATCGAAAAGAGTTCCGTAGCGGTTGGCAAAACGTTCAATGTCGGCACGCTGCGCTCCCACCGCAGCGAATCTTAGAAACAGGCGCTGATCTTTGAGCGGCGCGTAAATCCGCAGCTTAGTTTCGGCCTCCCCCGAACTCCATCGAGCGACAAGCCTTGGTTCGGAGTCGAGCCCCTGCACCCACTCATAGCCTTGCTCATCCACTAACCAGTTGAAAGCGAAGGGGTCGGTCTCGATTGGGACTGTCACAGTTTGTCACACTTTAGCACATTGCGTCAGTAGATCGGAAACAATAAAGTGGGTCTAGTTGCGGACTTGGAAAATGGCTGGCTCATCGGGGCAGAATATGAACTTCTCGAATTTTAGAAATGGAGTTTGCAATATGACGAGGTTAGAAAAACAATGGGCTTGGTTCTTCACGTTCGCGGGATGGACTTGGAAATATCATCCCAACGTTGAGTATTTTCTAAGACCAACTTTCCGTGTCAGTTTTCAGTGTGGCCATGTTGATTGCCCTCGCTGTCATGAGCTGGACGTGTTCTTGCAGAATGTGGAGCGCGTTGAAGACTTCGGTGTGACGATTTGGAACCTCGCGTCTGCGCGCCCCCCAAGAAATGAGTTCATGGCAGCGGGTAGTCCCTACGATCCGCCACATGCTGCCCTATTTGGCGCGCGTCCTTCCGCGACCACATGGGAAATGGTGCACGGCGAGGGGGGTGGCATGGAGTGCGTGGAACATTGGGTACTTGATTGGCGAGGTTATTGGGCGATGGCGGGTGCTCTTGCAGGTACCTCTATCCATCCGCAGCGGCGCAAGAGGTGCGCATAGATGTCCACCTTTCTAGAAATTGCACTTCGCAACGCGGGCCGGGGACTGCGCGTTTTCCCGGTTCGCTCCGGCACAAAAGAGCCGCACATCAGGGACTACCCGGACCTCGCCATCCATGTCCACATTGAAAAAGCCTCCTCGATAGGTTGATGGGCTACGCGTGCGCAGGTTCTGACTCTGCACACACGAATGCCTTCGTTCTTACCTGTTATGAACTGACTGCGGGGCCCGAATCGCCTCAGGAAATTCTGTTCCTGCCCCCTCGGTGGGAATTACTCTTTGCCAAGGCGAATTTGCGTCGAAAGTTTGCCCTGAGAAGACTTATAAGTCAAGAGAGATCTGCGGCTCACAGGACCGTACAACTTAGGGGTAGAGATAGAGAACGGTCATAGCCCCTAAACACTGTAAGGCCCCGACTTCCGCTTCCCACCTTCGTCCTAGAAAAACGGGAGGATGGGATCGTTAGCTCGGCGATCACGCCGGCGAGTGCGCGGATCAGAACGTGGCGCTTCTACGCCCATAAATGTCGGAAACTGGTTCACAGCTTGCCATGACGCCAGACGTTTAAAGAGAAACACCTGCTCAGACTTCTTGACGTCAAAGCTCGTGATGACGGCCTCTCGTTCAATACATGACGTTAGAATTGAGTGGTTTTCTAACCTTCTCCTTTTCATAATCACCCCCGCACAAGTAGTGAGCCGTCCAAGCGCTTATGTGAAATTGCTTTGCAAGCTGTCGAAACGGCTCATGCTTGTGTTTCCGTTCGTTTGTTAGTTTCCTGATCTCCGTGGAGTGAGTAGCCGCGATGACGGATGTCCTAGCCTTTTACCCAAAAAGGCGAAGATGTTGACGTGTGCGGAAAAGCCTGTTACAAACCTTGAACCGCCAGAGGGGGCGAAATGAGGAATCGTGCATCTTGTTTCATGTTTTGCTGTTTTTCTCGTCGCGATTTGTGCCGCTGCTCAGCAGTCTACTTCGCCGTCTGATTTACAAATATCCGATCAGCAAAATCCCCCAACAAACCAACAATCAAACCCGGCTGATAGTCAGCAGGACTCCCCCACTCAGCAACAGAGCTCATCTCAGATAAAGGTCATGAGTGTAGATCCGCTTTCAGTTAATAGTGCGGAGGCTACCCGAGTGGTCTTGCAAGGTGAAAATCTGGACAAGTTTTCTCAAGTCGTCGCACAACCATCTCGTGTGAGCCACAATTGTGACACGGCATCCTTTCCCTGCCCCCAAGTGATTGTTCAAGCGCGGAGTGCCGATACTCTAGCTAGCCGTATTGACCATAGCGGGCCCAAAGACACCCGCTGGCAACTATGTTCTTACAATGACGCCTCAATCAGGGTATCCGCTTGGTGTGTCTGCCAAGAACGGCTCCTTGAGTGTCGTACCACCTGCACCTTGTACTTCGTTTTCACCGGATAACGTTATAAGCGCTGGGGATGTGTACTGCTCGGCATCAATTCTCGGATGGAATGAGACCAGAGATGCGTTTGGGAGTGCGATGGCAAATAATTATGTCTTCGTTGAAGTCACCCTCACCAACCTGGCAACCGATAAGGACATCTTTGTCGTGGCGATGCATGTCGATTTCCAGGGCCGGTTCAATACTGACCCGCGCGATGCAGACGTATTAACCGAAGCTGCAAAGAGAGCAAATACTTTCGCATCTCGCAATACTTTATTTCGGGGAATGACTTTGGTCAACGGGCTGACAGGTGGAATTGCTACAACACGTGCGTTCATGTATTCCAACAAAAGCTACTTGCCCGTGCACAGATGATTCGGTAAGCTCGGTTGGCCGCCAAGCTCCTACAAACGTGTATACGACGCTACAACTCGCGATTCAGATCGCAACGCTAATATCGATGGCTGTAGGCTTCGTTGGTCTAATCATCACAACGAACAACTATCGTAAGCAGATGAACGTCAGATACTCATGAAATACTGTGAGAGGTACGAGCATATTCTGGAACAATTCCCTGAGGACGCTTTAACTGCGCGGTTTGATGCGAAAGCTCTCCCACCTCAAAGTCCGCAGCTGAGGCTGTGTGTACTGAAATATCTCAACCTCTGTTCGGAGGAGTTTTACCTGAAAACCCACGGCCATTTGTCTAAATCCGTATGGAACATCTGGGAGGCTGATCTCAAGAGGATCATTCGCAGCCCGCTCTTGCAAAGGGAATGGCCTTCTTTGCAACCCGAGTTTTTATCGCACCCGGAATTTTTTAAATACGTAACGCGCGTGCAAAGCGAGGGTGAGACCTCGGATCCCTAGTTGATTCCTTCTCAAGAAAGCTACGGCTCCTGCCATGCGACTGTATTCAGGAACCACCGCGAGTCTCATCGAAGATACGACGCAGAACAGAATCGCCACGAAACTGAGCGACTCGTTCTTTCACGAATTTCGGTTCCAACCCGGTCCCAGTGAGGTAAATTCGTGGCGCAACTCGCTTCGCGCCGTATCGCAGGTCTTCCAAGAGGGCGAGCTTCTTAATAATGGAGTGATTTTGGAGTTCCAGCTCCCCCTTACATCCCGAAGGCTGGACTGCCTAGTTACAGGAAACAACGATTTCGGCCGGGAGAACTCCGTTGTCATTGAACTGAAACAGTGGGACAAGTGCCAAGATGGCGGTGGACGCAACGAACTATCAACCTGGGTAGGCGGTGGCCTCCGCGACGTGCTTCACCCTTCTGCCCAGGTCGGCCAATATAAAACCTACCTGGAAGACGCCCACACGGCATTTGAGGGTGATTCAGGTATTCAGCTGAACGCCTGCTCGTATCCCCACAACTATTCCTACGATGCTTCCGACGTCTTGTTCGCAGAGAGATTCAAAAGCCTTTTGGAGTCATTTCCCCTATTTACCGGCGACGATGTTGGGAAGCTTATCCAGTTTCTGCGCCAGCACGTGGCCTGTGGAGACGATGGCGAGATCGTTAAGACCATTGAACAAAGCCAGTACAAGGCTTCTCGAAAACTACTGGACCACGTCAGCGCCGTCGTGAAAGGCAATTCGAAATACGTCCTGCTTGATGAGCAGCTCGTGGTTTACGACCGCGTTCTCCAGGCAGCCACGGATGGAGTCAAAGCAAAAAAGAAAAACGTGATCATTGTCAAAGGCGGACCGGGCACGGGCAAATCGGTCATTGCAATGAATCTGTTGGGGGATTTGTCTGCCAAGGGAATGAACACGCACTATGTAACTGGATCACGAGCCTTTACGACCACGGTTCGCGAAATCGTCGGAAGCCGCGCCTCGCAGCAAATCAAGTACTTTAACGGATATGCAAATGCGGAGCGCAACGATATTGATGTGATGGTCTGCGATGAGGCGCACCGGATTCGGGAAACCAGCAACTCACGGTTCACTCCTCGCGCAAAGAGAAGCAAAGATCCCCAGATCAGCGAACTTATAAACGCTAGCAAGACCTCGGTCTTTTTCATCGACGACGATCAAGTCGTTCGATCAAACGAAATCGGTTCGTCCGATTACATCCGCGCCTACGCCCAGCAAATCGGCTGTACGATCTTCGACTATGAACTGGAAGCGCAGTTCCGCTGTGCAGGCTCGGACGCCTTTGTAAACTGGATCAACAACACGCTTCAGATCAAGCGCACGGCTAATGTGCTGTGGAATGGAGACAATCAGACCTTCGATTTCAAGATGTACTCTTCTCCGCTAGAGCTCGACACCGCCATTCGTAACAAGAGTGAGCAAGGTTTTACGGCGCGGATGACGGCAGGATTCTGCTGGAAATGGTCAGACCCACGATCGGACGGAGCGCTGGCTGATGACGTTGTAATCGGAAATTACGCACGACCTTGGAACGCAAAGTCGGAGGCCGGGCATCTCGCAAAGGGAATTCCACGCGAGAGTTTGTGGGCCTATCAGAGCGGTGGTATAGACCAAGTCGGCTGTATTTAGACGGCGCAGGGCTTTGAGTTTGACTACGCGGGTGTAATTTTTGGTACTGACCTTGTATTCGATCCCAGCATCGCGGAATGGAAGGGTGATCCTTCCGCCTCCGCCGATCCGATCGTTCGCCGATCGCACGCGGATTTCATGCGAAATGTGAAAAATACGTACCGCGTGCTGTTAAGTCGCGGAATGAAGGGCTGTTACGTCTACTTCCAGGATCGGGCGACCGAGAACTTCTTCCGCAGCCGGATGGAGTAATGCGGGTGCGAGATGCGCGATGAAAATTACTCTGATTGATGCACTGGAAAACTGCTAGCTAAAACTCTTCACCGATTCAGACGCTTCGATACTGGCTCAATGGGGGAAATGCAGGCACCGCTGCTTTGCGATTGGCGTTCTTCGGCAAGCGTGATGATGGCATGAGAGACGCTTCGTGAGGGCAAATCGAGTCGCCCCAAATAACTTACAGCCTTAGGGCCATACAAACGAATCTTGCTGTTGCTGGCACGCGCTCCCGGGATTTCCGATTTTTCAGAAACCAGTCTCAATCCACAAGCAACCAATGAGTCGACGAGATCGCCAACTGCCCCTGACAACGGGGAGGAGGTTCTCCTCGGGATTTTGGGAACAGTTTGGTCGGTCGACGGTGGTAGGGGTTATTTTGTTTTCGTTTTCAGCTTGACAATAAATAGGACCCTTCTTTAAAGTCGCGCAACGGTTTCCTGAGGGGGCGAACCGAAAACCATCTGGAGGTGGGCCCGTGGCTCGCTCTGGTCTTGTGGTTTCTCTCTCGCGTCTACTCGGTTCTTTCAGCAACTCTTCTTCGTTTTCTCCGAGTCTTTGGTCGACAGGAGCCTTCAGCCAAATTGCAGGAATACTCACCGTTGTTCTCATGGGAGCCTGCTTAAGCCTAGCCCAGCAGACGGGGTCTGTGCTGGGCCAGCCCGCTCTGCAAAAGTACATCAACGTGGGCGGGGGCGTGGATGAGATAAACACGGGAGATCTGACGGTCCACGTCTCTATTCCTGTCGCGACCAAAGGATCATATGGCCCGCCCATCGGCACATCTCTCGACATGGATAGCCGGACTTATCTGTATAACTACAATTCGGGCTCCGGAAATCAGATTTTCACGAACGGCAGTTTTCAGTTTCGGTCCAGCGCTCGTTGGAGTGTAAGCTTCCCATCTTTCATCATAGGAAGCGGTAGTTGCACAACGGGGCCTTATCCTGAGCTTTCTGCATGGCCTGTCTACGATGGTAGCGGAACATTTCATCCGGCTCTTGCCGGGGTTGTCGGATGTGGAAGTACGCTAGATCCACCAGGACAGAACGGTGATGGGTGGGCCCTGGGAGTGGCGTTGGCAAGTAGCCCGTACTCTCCATATTGGATTTTTTACGGACTGGCGATCAGCCCGTCGGGCTTATATGGCGGAACAGTGTTTCCGCCTCAGGGAACCGGTCCCTGTACGCCATATGCCGTAGCGGACCTACACGGTAACGTAATCGGCGACGACCTGTGTTGGAGTGGTACGGCATCTGCGGTCACGCAAGCCTCGGGAAGTGTCACCGATGCCGCCGGTAACAAAGTCGTGACCGCAAGCCTGAGTCAAAACAACGTCGTCCTCCTTCAGTATCCAGGACCGAACGCAACAACGCCCGAATATAAGCTCACGTTCACGACATACACCGTCAACCAGGATTTCGGCTGTGGATTGACTGTTCCTACCGCATCCACGACGTACTTGCTAACCGCTTTGGGCTACCCTGACGGCTCCGCAGCGTCTTTCACGTATGAATCTAATTCCCTGCACGCGGGCACGACAACTGGACGGATCGCATCTATCACTCTGCCAACCGGAGCCACCATCGGATACACCTACGTAGGCGGGACGAACGGTGTTAATTGTGCCGACGGAACAACTTCCGGAATTAAGAAGGTTACTCCGGATGGTACTTGGACGCTGACCCATACGGCGGGTTCAGGCAGTACAAACTTGAGCACTACCACCATCGCTGCTCCTTCGGGAGACTATTCCGTTGACACGCTAGTGTCGATCCCGCCGAACCCAAAAACGCCTTTCATCATTCCCCAAACGTCCACTGTGGCCACCTTATCCTACAGCAACACCGGAACTCTGTTGGCGAGTAAGTATTTCTGCTACAGCGGGAATCATCCGGCTTCCCCGCTTTCTTGCGCAAATCCCCCGTCAGCACCGGGGTTCGCTCCCTCCGAGATCGACACTTGGACATATGTACCGGGCGTGACGAGTCCTTCGTTGGAGGTCAAACTCTTTGATCCCTACCTGAGGGTTACGGATGTCAAAACCTACGGCTTTGGCGGGACGGTCGGGGGCTCCAATTACGACACAGACGTTCAGACAGCCTACGGTTCGTGGAATGGGAACGCGTGCACAAATATTACAAACACCCTAACGAACTGGGGTACATACAACCTAATGGATCGAGTGTGCTACAAGAAGACATTCATTAGCGGAAGCGGTACACCAGTCAGCACTAGCTACTACACCTACGGTACTTCTGGGAACAATTTCGGTGAAATGGTCACAGAGCAGGAAACTCTTGGAGGCAACCTTGTCACCGTGGATAGGCGAACGTATGACAATCTCGGTCGAGTGGTAACCTCGTACGGACCCAACGGAGAAGCGACTACTTCGGTTTATGCCAACTGTTCAGGTCAACAGTTGTCGTCTGCTGCAGCCGAGACCAACGGCTCTGGAGCAACCCTGACTTCTTTGTACTCCGGCTACGATTGTGTTGGAGAGAAAGCAACGATCACAACAGACTCAAATCTTAATCAATCGTCCGTAAACTACGGAACTGACCCATTCTGGCGTCCGCGATCGACCACGGACGCCGAAGGCAACGTCACCAATTACTCGTACACTCCGGCGAGTGGTTCAAGTCCGGCAACAGTAGATGTTCAGCGAACTATAGCTTCGGGTTCGTCCGAGGAAACGCTCACCCAATTTGATTCGATGGGACGGACGCAATTGACCCAGGTTCGGCAAGGCCCGTCCAGTAGTCAGTACACCATTACCGAAACAGATTACGACTCCGACGGGCGAGTTAAGAGAGTGACACTACCATACTCAGGAATAGTAGGCACAACCAATTCGACAATTGATGGGACGACAACCACTTACGACGGCTTAGGGCGTAAGTTGAGCGTCACCGGACCCGCGTATACCGGAACGATCCCCGGCTCGACACTCTCATACTCGTATAACGCAAACGATGTTCTCGTTACCCAATCTCCTGCACCAGCAGGCGAACACGCAAAAGCACGACAGACCGAGCGCAATGGTTTAGGGGAAGTAATATCGGTATGCGAGGTGACGACGATAGCTGGGAGTGCTTCTTGCGCGCAGTCAACCTCCGCCACAGGTTTTCTTACTACGTATAAGTACTATCCCGGAGGCAAGCTGCAGAATGTCACGCAATATTCAAATGGGAGCACTCCGCAAGTTCGCTCATTCACGTACGACAACAACAACACCGGGCGGCCGCTGACTACCACGACTCCCGAGTCCGGAACTTCGACGACGATTTATGACTCCGATCCGAGTGGCTTGTGTCCTTCTTTTATTGGTATGGCTGTTAGAACCGTCGATAACGCGGGGGGTACAGCTTGTTTCCAATACGACTCAGCGGACCGAGTGATCTCTGAGACCTTTCTGGGCCTAAACTCCGAGGTTACAGCACCGAAGAGTTTCGTGTACGACGTATCAAGCAATTCACACTTGTCTTGCACGAAGACCAACGGTGCTGGGAAATTGGTGGAGATCTCTACCGGAACTTCAACTACTGCATCTGTGACAATAGGAGGCAGTGAACAAAGCTTCGCAACTGGCACGCCAAGTACCGGGAATGTCAATATCAACATTTATGCAGAT
Organism: uncultured Acidobacteriaceae bacterium; assembly: GCA_963846085.1. GTDB lineage: Bacteria > Acidobacteriota > Terriglobia > Terriglobales > Acidobacteriaceae > Acidiflorens. Next base: position 1,369,810 of record CAWJUN010000004.1, read on the forward strand.
GGCTTTAACTCTCCGGGAACAATTGTTATCAACGTCAATAACAGCATAGCTGGATCGTATAATTTCGCGTCAGGAATGTCTGGAGGGCAGATTGCCCCGTTTCTTTCAAGTAACATTGATGATAATCCCAACGCTCCTGTTACATCGACGTCCAGTGGAAGCGGTACGGGTCCTGGTACTGTCTATTTGACCAGTAAAACTAACGGTTCGAATACTAATTATCCATTGTCAGCTACCTGCCAACTGTTTAATGGGTCATCATGCTCTAGCTACGTTACGACATCCGGCTCAACAATGACCGGCGGCACAGGTGGCACCCTTGACTATGACACTGGCACGGTGTGGATAACGATCAATGGAGTTCAGAATTCGGTAAGCTACGGACAGAACTCCACCGCAAGCACTGTTGCGACCGCTCTGGTGAACGAAATCAATGGCAACTTGGCATTACCGGTAACCGCGACTCTTTCCAATGACACTTTGAGTCTCGTCGTAAAGTCTGGGGCAACCTTGAACTCGCTCACTTGGGGTTCCTCAACCAGCCAACCGAGCACTTTTCCTGCGCCCTCGTTTAGTGCAGCCGGTGGTTTGGGATCTGGCCCTCTCGCTACGGACGAGCTCTTCTGTTATGACCAAGTTGGGAGGAAAACAGACAACTTTCTGTGGACCTCCAACGGCTACAACGCATATGGCCACATTTCCGAGACATACTACCCAAATGGCGTGCCCAGCGGAATATCTTGGGCGGCAAGTGGCTGGCCGACTCCGACACCTCCGACGATTAGTTACACAGTCGACCCCATGGGTAGGCCGTATTCCGCTTCAGACAGCAGTGGCAACACTTTGGTCAGCAGCACATCCTACTACCTCAACAACGGCACTAACAAAGTTATCTTCGGTAACGGAGATAAGTCCGTTTACACGGAATACGCGAATTTTGCACCCAATACCGAAACGCATACGATTGGGACAACAGCGAATAACACCATTGTATACACGCCTAAATGGAACTCGAACGGAACTGTGCGCTCGCTGCAGACAGTCGACAAATTCAATTCTGTGAATTCGCAAACTTGCACTTTTTCTTATGACGATCTGATGAGATCTCCACCGATAATTGCGGTACGCCCTGGAATGAATCGTCAAGTTATGACCCATTTGGGAACATCACTAAGTCTGGCTCTTCGCCGTGGCCGCCACTGGGAGTAACATACAGCTCTTCCAACAATCAGTACTACGAAGCGTCAGGGAACCCTTTTGTATACGACACCAACGGGAGGTTACTAAACGATACATTCGACACTCTGGGATGGGATGTTAACGGCAACCTTGTGTCTCAGACGGGCACCACATTCCAGTACGACGCTTTGATCGCCCAGTATCGTCTACAGTTGCGGGAGTCACAACCTCCTATGCGTATGCTCCAGACGGATCGCTGATCGGAACCTTGTCAGGAAGCAGTCACGCCTTCTCACAGTTGTTTATCTCTCTTCCAGCATCTAGGGCGGTATATACGGGAAGTGCGCTTGCGCTGGATCACATAGATCATTACGACTGGCAGAACACTGTTCGCGTGTCTTCAACTTGGGGGCGAACGCTTTAGACGATATTTCCTATGATGCATTTGGCGTGCCGTACTGGAACAGCGGGAATGCCACCAAGCAGTTTGCGGGCCTTACGAGCGACATTTCAAGTGGCACCGAGTTAGCGTCACAATCTCGCAGATATCATGCGTCTCAAGGAAGATGGGAGTCGCCAGATGACCGTATTCCTGATCTTTATGATCCACAATCTTTTAACGCGTACGCTTATGTGAACAATCTGCCGACTAGCATGACCGATCCCAGTGGGCACGAATCTCTGTTGGACGTCGACACTGGAGAACCGATGCTTGATATGACTGGCTACACCTTTTATTACAACGGGGAGGAAGTTAATTACAATAACTACAACGGGTGGTATGGAGAAACTATACGGGGTCCGACTGCATTTCTACTCGAAGTTCCTCCTGAAATGCTCACAGCACCGCCCGCAACAAATACCTCCTATCAGGAACCTATAGTGATTTCTACCCCTGGTGACCCCCAGATGGGTATCCCTGGAACAACCGAAACGTTCTATCCGAGCCAGATGTCATCCAGCGACTTAAAGCAAATTGATAGAGACATGACAGGACTTAATATGGTCTCGACTCTGGGCGGCGCATTCTTCGGTGGGTTGACCAGCGGCCTCTCTTCTGTGAGCGGGCCGGGTCTCGAAATTCCTCAGCTCACCACCGTTGGTCCAGTCAATACTGTGGATGCATGCCTCACGGGCTGTCTCAGTCGTGCCATTCAGAGATTCAATGTCGTAGGTCTCACACCGGCACAGTCGCTAGCGGTTGCCAAGGACCCGACAGCTATCCCTAGAATGGCAGGAAGCCAGCTAGATGCATTTTTCAAGGCTGAAGTAGAATCTGCTATTTCGACTGGCGAGCTACCGAATACCCTCCAAGTTACGCCTCGCTTCAGGTTCGGGCCCGACGTGTACGACACGGGAACAGGCAGGTGGTGGGATGTCACGACGCCCGGCCAATGGAACGGACACGTGTTCAAATATACCCCGGGATATGGTAGCGGAAGCCCATTGTTCTATAATCGGACCAACTTATTTCTTAGTCCTCTTCCGAACCCATGATTCTCGATTCGTCCAAAACGGAAGTTTGGCGAAGATTGGTGACGGGTGATTCGCTTGACGGGTTGTCTCTGCCCACGAGAGCAGGAAGGATCGACCTCAGCGGACTGGCGCTTGCCGATCCGAGAGTCCGAGAACGATGGCAAACGACGCTGGCGGACATCGCTCGGATTGAGCCCACTGCGGTTTTCCGCAACGCAAAATTACAAAATCTTGACCTGACAGGGAGCAAGTTGCCATCAGTCCACTTCACGGACTGCGAAATCAGCAACTGCTGTTTTGATCGATGTGACATGCCGGGCCTGCGGCTCTGCGCCACAGCCATTCGCGAATCCAGCTTTCGCGAGGCTAATTTACGGGGGATAGCCCTCGGCGCAGCATCCGTCACAGGTCCTTTCGCTGGGAAGCGGAACAGTTTTGTTGGAGTTGACTTATCTGGTGCCGATCTCAGGGACACGGTATATGTTGCAGCCGCCTTTGAGCGTTGCGATTTTAGTAATGCAAAATTAGCGAATATTACGTTCGGAACAAGCACTTTTTCAGATTGCAGGTTTGCAGGAGAACTTCGCCAGGTTCAATTCTGGCGATCCGACCTGTTTGCCCGCGGCTTTGCGGTAGACGCGTTTCCTCCCAACGAAATGGTGAATGTTGATTTCAGGCGTGCAGAACTTCGCGACGTCGAGTTTCGTGGTCTTTCTCTCGATCGAGTTCATTTCCCTGCGGATGCTGAACACCTCGTCATCAAAGATTTTCCCAATGTTCTCGACAGGTTAATTAACGCTTTGAAGCATCAGGGAGATGAAACCGCCCGCTTACTGATAGCCTTTCTAAGCGTTTATCGTAAGTGGACAGTCCCAGGGGCACAGGGAGTTCTGAACATGCTGGACCTTGCGGAGGCTGGACCAGACGCGGCAGAGCGCGTAGTCAGTCTGCTGGATCAATTTGCTGCCAACGTACAATAACTTTTCAAGTTACGTGTTTGCGCAATCGCGAAGAGTCCCCCCCGAGCTACTTTCAAAGTGCTCGATCTTGCCGCGCGCGGAGGTCCAATTTTTCGACCATAATAGGCCGGATTCGAAAGTTCGCGCGGGAGAGTCAAGCGCGAATTGCGGAACTGTCCCTGGCGGAGAGGATGGCGACTGAGGGGCTTGCTTTGAACCAGACCATCGGCATCCGTTCACCAGTCGCCACTGAATGTGGCTGAGCCTCTCGTCAGTTGGCGAAATTAGCAGTTACACCAACTACACCTTAAGCCCAAACCCCATTGACCTTGGCGTGCGTCTTCTCGCTCCTACTTGGCTTGAGATAACGCATCGTACTTTCCATGTCCCTGTGCCCGAGCCAAGCCTGAACTGTACGGAGATCGACGCCAGCCCACAGGTTCCGCGTAGCGAACGTGGCGCGGAACTTGTGCAGCCAGAATCCATTGGCGTTTAGCCTCGAACGTTCCGCTATGGCCTTCAGGCAATCCAAGAAATCTAGCTTAGGTCTGCATCCCCCAGTAGGAAAAACCAGACTGCAATCCTTAGCTGACTTCTTCTGCCACGCCTTCAGACTCTTTACGAGTTTCGACGGTATCGGAATCTCCCGCTCTTTGTATGCCTTCGGCGTCCAACCCGCATCCGGTTTGTGGCTTACCTTCACAGTGGATGCGGCGAGGTTAATATCCGACCAGTACGTGTGCATGACTTCCTGCTCACGCTCCCCAGTCATGAGGAAAAACTCAAACCACAGACGTTCCTCCGCATCACATTTCGCGAACAGCTTATCCAGTTCTTCTTGTTCATAAATCTCAGGTTCCTCTTCGGTGAAGCGCGGCCAATCGTTCTTACCCACCAGCCCGCGAATCCCTTGCGCCTTCAGGAATGACATGAGGTTTTCGAACTTGTTATAGACGCTACGCGGTGCCTGCTCCTTTTCGTCGCGCAGGTACGCGGAGAACTTGAGCAAATCTTTGCGGTCGATTTCCTCGATGTTCAGTTTGTGACAGGATTCAGTGAAATACGAGAGCGCGGTGCTGTACGCGGCATAGGTTTTGGGCTTCTTCGTGAGCTTCGTTTCGTCAAGGTAGTCCGCAACCGACGCGGCAACCGACCGTTGCCCGTTGCCTTTCTCAGGCACGATCACTGCGCCATTGTTCACGGCATTGAGTTCGGCTATTTTGCGCATCCGTCGCGCATCGGCGTCGGCTGCGTCCTTGCCAACGGACAAGCGCACACGCTTCGAACCTTCATGCCATTCCAAGTAGTAAGCACCTTCGGTATGGCGTTCTGGTTTGTCGTTCACCAGGACCACTTCGGGCTTGATGCGGCCATTGGCGGACATTACTACTGGGCAGTAGCGAAGGCCCTTGCTGGTTTGAACTCGTTTGGTGACGTTGACTTCGCGATTCATGATGATGACCTTTCACTGATTCTCGTATCAGTGTAGGTATCACCACAACGTAAGTGCTAGATAACGAAAGTAATGGCGGAGAGGGAGGGATTCGAACCCCCGATACCTTTTCAGGTATGCCGGTTTTCAAGACCGGAGCCATCAACCACTCGGCCACCTCTCCGCACCGCCGAAATCCGGAACAGCTCTGATTTTAGGATAGCAGAGCGTCCCGTATCCCCTGCAACTCTCTCCGAGGAAGGGGAAGGCGCGTTCCGTCCACCAGCACTATCGGCAGAGTCTTGCAAATCGCCGCTGAAATACATTCACGCATCAACTTGGGGAGAGATGTATGATGTCCGGTCTGCGATAAACGCCGCGGGATGGAAAAAAAGAAAAAGTCGCGCATCAGTCAGCCGGGGAAGGTCACGCTACGGGACGTCGCGATTCACCTTGGTCTCGCACCGGGTACGGTGTCGTCGGTCCTGAATGATGCTCCCTCGGCGCGCGCTATTCCCGAACACACACGGCAACGCATTCGCACAGCGGCCGAGGAACTGAACTACCGTCCCAACTTCCTCGCTCGGTCCTTGCGCCAGAAGCGCACCTACACAGTGGGTCTCATCGTCGAGGAGATTGGCGATGCCTACGGCTCCCTCGTCATCAGCGGTGTTGAGGCTTGTCTCCGCCAGCACAACTATTTTTTTCTCACCGTCATCCACCGTCACGACGCGGCCTTGCTACGAGATCACTCCCAGCTCTTGCTGGAGCGCGGCGCGGAAGGTTTCATTACCGTCGATACGACTCTCCCGGAGGCCCCGCCGCTGCCGACCGTTTCCGTGGCTGGACATCGCGCGCTGAAGGGTGTCACCAACATTGTCCTTAATCAGGAACTCGGCGCCCGGCTTGCCTTGGAACACCTGGCGAAGTTGGGCCATCGCAAGATTGCCTTCATGAAAGGCCAGCCCAACAGTTCAGACACGGAACAGCGCTGGAATGCCGTCTGCAAAGTGGCGCAAGAACTACAACTCGAAATGGACCCCGATCTCGTCGTTCACCTCGAATTTGACGATCCCTCGCCGCAGTTAGGCTATACATACGTTAAGAAACTGCTGGCCGGCGCGAAACCGTTCACCGCGCTCTTCGCGTATAACGACATCGCGGCTATTGGCTCGATCCGCGCCATCCAGGAAGAAGGGCGGCGCATTCCGCAAGATGTCTCAGTCGTCGGCTTCGATGACATACAGTGGGCTGCATTTCACACTCCGAGCCTGACCACAGTGCGGCAGCCGCTCGAGCGCATGGGCCAGATCGCTGCGGAAACGTTGATCCGAATCATCGAACAGGGCGGCGAACAGGTTCCTGAAATTGCGATTGAACCCACGCTCGTCGTGCGAGAATCCTCGGGGCAGGCGAAGCCGTAACCGCGTTCGTGCCGTCGGCAAGGTTAACGTTTTTCTATTGCAAATTAGCCTACAAATCCCGTCTTTCGATTCTGTCAATTCCGACTTCGCGATGGTATGATCCTTTCGTAAACTGGGTGTCACGACACACCCTTTGCTGCTCTGATGCAGCCCAGAAAGCTGGAGGCCGATGCCGCCTGTCCCGAGTTCAAATCTACCCCCCCAATCTCTCTCTTCTTCCTCTCCTACAAACACCTATCGAGCGGCTTTATGGGTGGTGACGACCCTGTTTTTCATGTGGGGCTTTCTCACCTGTTTGAATGACATTCTCGTTCCGCATCTCAAATCGATTTTCGACCTGAACTATTTCCAGGTCATGCTGATTCAATTCGCCTTTTTCTCCGCATATTTCATTTTCTCGATACCCTCCGCCAAGATTGTCGACTGGATCGGCTACAAGAAGACGATGGTAGCGGGACTTTGCACAATGGGCTTGGGTTCGTTTCTTTTTATACCCGCCGCAAGCGTGCCTTCCTATCCCTTGTTCCTCGGGGCGCTCATCGTTCTCGCCGCAGGAATCACCGCGTTGCAGGTCGCGGCAAATCCTTATGTGGCCGTACTCGGTCCTCCGGAGACGGCATCCAGCCGGCTCAATTTAGCGCAGGCATTCAATTCACTGGGCACCACGATCGCACCCTACCTCGGCGGCCTGCTGATTTTGACGGCGGTACCGAAAACCATGGAAGTCGTGCGGCAGATGTCGGCCGACGCACAGCAGGCTTACCGGATTCAGGAAGCATCGTCGGTTAAGTTGCCTTACCTGGTTATCGGACTCACGCTTCTCGTGCTCGGTGTCTTGATTTCCCTCTTCAAACTTCCGGCGATTCCCGGAACCGAGCGCGCCAAGGGTGATACGGGCGTCGGAAAAAGTATTTGGTCTTATCCTCATCTGGTGCTCGGCGCAGTCGCGATTTTTGTCTACGTCGGAGCAGAAGTCTCGATTGGCAGTTTCCTGATCAACTATTTCAGTCAAAGCGAGATCGGAAATCTATCGGCAGTCGTGGCGGCCGGATACGTGGCTTTTTATTGGGGAGGCGCGATGATCGGCCGATTCATCGGATCGGCTCTGCTGCATGGCGTGAAGACGATTCACATGGTCCTCTGTTCCGCGATCGCCGGAGTCCTGCTGATTGCGTCCTACCTGTTGAGTGGCGCGTCCGTTTCCGACTCTTCTCCCAGAATTGTGAAAGCACTCATAGGGGTGTTGGTCGAAGGACGCCCTCTTGTCGCTCTATGTTTCGTAGCTCTGGCTATGCTGGCATTGTCCTCGGCGTTCACGGGCGGCCGCGTTGCCATGAAAACGGGCCATCTGCTCGGACTCGCAGGCATCTGCACAGCAACTCTGGTTTGTGTCTCGATGCTCACTACCGGGCACCTCGCAATGTGGAGCATCATCCTCGTCGGCTTCTTTAACTCGATTATGTTTCCCAGCATCTTCACGCTGGGCATCGCCGAGTTGGGTCCGCTAACAGGCGACGGATCCGGTTTGATGGTCATGGCGATTGTCGGCGGCGCGATCATTCCCGTGGCACAGGGCGCGATTGCCGACCGGATCGGGATTCACCACGCTTTCTTTCTTCCAGTTATTTGCTATCTCTACATCGTCTATTACGCTTTCCGGGGCTCAAAGCCAGTTCCCGTTACGGCAAGTTAGACTAGCGAAAGGGTAGTTATGTCTTTGGCGGCAGTGCGGGACGATCTGGTAATCGGAGTGGACGTAGGTGGCACCAAAGTAGCAGCGGGGTTGGTGGATCCGAGTGGCGAAATCTTGTGCCACAACCGCAACCCCATGGTGAGTGACGGCACCGCGGCTGACGGACTGGCGTCGGTGGTCAAGGCCATTGAGACGACATCAGCCCAGGCGGTTACCGCGGCGGGCGAACATCACGTAATCCGCGGAATAGGGATCTGCTCTCCTGGCCCGCTCGATCCCAAGACGGGCGTGGTCGTAAATCCTCCAAACCTGACGTGCTGGCGAAATTTCCCACTTGCTGCCGAGATTGCGCAAATCTATCGCGTACGGGTCAAAGTAGACAACGACGCGAATGCCGCCGGACTCGCCGAAACGCTGTGGGGATCCGGACGCGGCTACCGCAATGTTTTTTACGCGACCCTCGGCACGGGAATCGGCACGGCGATTGTCTTCGAGGGACGCATCTATCACGGCCGCACCGGCGCCGCGGGTGAAGGCGGCCACATGAGCATCGACTATAAAGGACCCCACTGCGGCTGCGGTAAACCCGGCTGCATCGAGGTCCTTGCGTCCGGACCGGCAATCGCTCTTCGCGCGCGAACCAAATTGGAAAGCGGTAGCACCTCCAGCCTGCTGGAGTTAGCTGGAGGAAAGCCGGGGTCCGTTACCAGCCAGATGGTCGGCAAAGCTGCAGCCGCAGGAGACGCGGTGGCAAGTGAGACACTGCATGAGACTGTGGGCCTGCTGGCGTGCTGGTTTGGAAATATTATCGATCTCCTCGAGCCCGACGTCATGATCGTAGGCGGCGGTGTGGCGTCGATGATGAAACCCTTCCTGGGAGAGATTCGCGATCGCTTGCCCGAGTTCTCGGTAAACCAGCGTTGTCAGGAGATTCCCCTGGTCAGTGCCCGCTACGGAGAGGATTCTGGAATCGCCGGCGGCGCCGCTTTGTGCTTCGATGCTGCGCAGAATAATGATGGCCCCCAAACGCTACATCCGTCTGAGCTCGTGGTAAAACCGTAGCGACCGAAGTTCTGCAAGACACCTTTGGCCGAAGGCCCGGGCGCTAGCGTCGGTGCAATAACCTTCTCGCGCCACGGGTGAAATTTCCGCCCGCAAATTCCTGCAGGACGATCACGCCAGTCTGCCACATCGAAACTGCCATGGCGGAGACTGGCCTTTACTCGGCTGTAATGTCTCCAAACGGCATCCTACCTACCCTTTATATTGATACTGTCGGTGTGGGTGGATTGAACTATGGGATTCATGAATGTTTTGTTCGGACGGCCCTTGGCTTCTTCGGAAGACGAGGGTGAGCGGATTACTCCGATGCAAGGGATCCCCACGTTTGGGCTCGATGCCTTGAGCTCGGCGGCGTACGGTCCCGAGGCGGCATTGACGATTTTGCTGCCTTTAGGACTGATTGGCGTTCGCTACATCGTGCCGCTAACTTTCGCAATCATCGGCCTTCTGGTGATTGTGTTTTTTAGTTATCGGCAGACGATTGCGGCCTACCCGAACGGAGGCGGATCGTACACCGTCGCGCGCGAAAACCTTGGCGCTCGGGCGGGCCTCTTAGCCGGGGCGGCCTTGATGATCGATTACCTGCTGAATGTTGCGGTTGGAATTTCGGCGGGAATCGGAGCGTTAGTTTCGGCGGTGCCGCGCTTGCAGCCGCATACCTTGGCAATGTGTTTGGCGGTGCTGGTACTGCTGACGGTGGTGAATCTGCGCGGAGTGAAAGAGGCAGGATCCGCCTTCATCGCTCCTACCTATTTGTTCGTGGGCACGCTCACCGTCGTAATTGTGATCGGACTCTATAAGGCGGTTATGTCGGGGGGACATCCAGTCGCGGTGGTCTCGTTGGCACAAGCGGGCGCCGTTCCAGTCGGATTGCAGGCGGTGGGAGTCTGGATTTTGTTCAAAGCATTTGCCTCAGGATGTACGGCGCTCACTGGCGTAGAAGCGGTGAGCAATGGTGTTCAGGCTTTTCGTAAACCCGTGGTTCCGGCGGCACGCGCAACGTTAACGGCAATTATTGCGATCCTGATTGTGCTGCTGGGCGGCATTGCTCTCGTCGTGAAATTCTACGACATAATGGCGACGGACCCGGGAGCGGCAGGATATCAGAGTTTGCTGTCGCTCGTGACCGCTGCGGTAGTAGGTAAGGGAATCTTCTACGATCTGACGATGTTCTCGGTTTTACTTGTGCTCTGCCTCTCGGCGAACACTTCGTTTGCGGATTTCCCGCGGCTTTGCCGGATGGTGGCGCGCGACGATTATCTTCCACATTCCTTGACGACCAAAGGACGGCGGCTCGTGTACTCGCAGGGCATCTGGGCGTTGGCGATTCTGGCCGCGCTGTTGCTGATTTTGTTTGGCGGCGTGACCGACCGCTTGATTCCTCTCTTTGCCGTCGGTGCGTTCTTAGCATTTACGCTTTCGCAGGCTGGGATGGTCGAGCACTGGCGGAAAAATGCCAAGGGATTTGGTTCGGCACACGGAATGGCGGTCAATGGGATCGGTGCGCTGGCTACGGGAATCACTTTGTGCGTAATCATCGTCGCTAAGTTCGCCGAGGGAGCATGGGTGGTTGTCTTGCTTTTGCCGACGGCGCTTCTTTTTATGGGGAGGGTGCGGCGTCATTATGAAATCGCGAACGAAGAGGTCGCCCTCAAGGGTGGAGTCGTTTTGAGTGCGGAGAATTTGGCGCCGCCCATCGTCTTGGTTCCGGTTGATCGGTGGAATGCGGCCACCGAGAAGGCTCTCCAGTTTGCGTTAACGCTAAGTCCGGATGTGGAGGCGGTGCATGTAACGTGCGAGGCGGATGACGGGAAGCCACCGTGGCAGTGGACGGAGGAACCGCCTCCGGGAACGCGAACTCCGAAGCTGGTGACGCTGCCTTCCCCGTTTCGACTGGTGGTGCATCCGATAGTGGACTACGTCTTGAAAGTCGAAAAGGAAAATCCGACGCGAACGGTGTCAGTGGTAATTGCCTCCATGGTCGAGCGCCACTGGTATCACTATTTCTTACACAACCAGCGCGGACAGATGCTTACGGCGCTCCTGCTGCTGGGTGGGGATGAGCGAATCAATATTATTAATGTGCCTTGGTATCTGAAGGCGTAGGGACGGGTGTCGGTTCTATTTCGGGCATGAACAGATCTTGGTTTCACTGATGACTGAAAGCTCAGAACGGACGGCTCCTCATTTTCCGCCGGTTACGTCAAGTATCGCTCCGGTCACGTAACTGGCTTCTTCCGAAAGCAGCCACAGGATGGCGTGAGCGACTTCAACCGGCTGACCACCGCGCTGCAGCGGAACTTGCACTTTCACCCGTTCGATACGGTTGGGCTCGCCTCCCTGGGCATGAATGTCGGTGTAGATGAAGCCGGGGCGAACCGCGTTGACGCGGATTTTCTCCTCCGCTACTTCTCTGGCCAATCCTACGGTGAATGTATCGATTGCGCCTTTGGTGGCTGCGTAATCGATGTATTCGTTGGGAGATCCGGCGCTTGCGGCGCCTGAGGAAATGTTGACGATGGCGCCGCCCTGGCCTCCGTGTTTCGTCGACATCCGGCGGACGGCTTCTCGGGCGCAGAGGAAGCTTCCAAAGACGTTTGTCGCGAAAACGCGCTGAAGGCGGGCGACATCCATGTGCTCGAGACGCGATTGGCGCTCGACCGTGCCGGCGTTGTTGACGAGCGCGGTGATCGGGCCTAATTCTTTCTCGGCGGAATCGAACAGACGCACCACGGCATGTTCGTCGCTCACATCCGCTTGCACGGCGACCGCTTTGCCCCCGCCTTGCCGAATTGCTTCGACTATTTTTTCGGCGGCTGGTTGCTGGCGGAAGTAGTTGACGCAGATATGGTATCCGCGGACGGCAGCGAGTCGCGCGGTCGCGGCCCCAATACCACGGCTGGCGCCGGTTACGATCAGGACTGGGTGGCCTACGGATGGCATAACGTTGGGGTGGATGCTGTCACACCCTCCACTCATCCGGGCGCCAGTGTTGAACGGCCTGCTTTATGTCGCGGCGCTCTAGCTTCTCGTTCATCGCTCTTACGGCCAAAGCTGGGAGCTCAGCGTCTGAGGCGAAACGCAATGCAATGAGCTGCGATTCCGTCAGTTCCGCAATCCGTGGACGAAGAGCTGGATCAAGTAAGGCGCCCAGGCGCAACCGTTCCTCCAGGCGGATCACCCGGTCTTGCACCTTCAGAGCGTTCATCCGAATTCTGACGATCGCGAGCAGAGCTGCGACGGCAACGACGACCAGCCATGCCGAATGCACGCCAGGACGGCGGATCAGATGATAGATCGTGGCAATTAAAGTGATCCCGAATACTGGCAGGACGAAGAAATGAAACGGCGGATCGTAACGGGCATGATGAGAAAAACTCTGGGGAGAATTTTCGGCCATTCGAGGCTCCTTTAAAATATGTATAGAGGCATCTATCTATTTGCTTCGCAGTATCATCGCACGTTTGCCAGCCTCTTCGATGCGAGACAAGTGGTCCCATAGAACAAGAAACAAACATGATCTAGCGCGTCACCGCGGCGTCGATTACAACAGCTGCAATCTGGCGTATGCTTCCAGAGTTACGAAACTGATCGTACGCTGCCCCCGGCGGCTCGGACGAGAACTCGGAGGAAGAAAACCCCATGCGGTCTTTAACACGTCGAAATTTCATGCGGCTCGGCGCCGGCTCGGTGGCTGCGGGAGCGGCCGCAAAGATGACTCTGCTGACGCCGGCTGCACTTTGGGGCGAAGGCCGTGAAGTGGCGGCGAGCGATCGAGTACGGTTCGCTGCGATCGGAACGGGAACGCGCGGGTGCCAACTTCTCGAGGCGTCTCTGCTGGTTCCGGGCATCGAATGTGTCGCTGTCTGCGATCTTTACGACAGCCGGCACGAAGCCGCGCAAGAGACCCTGATGTCGAAGGTTCCGGCGACCCGCAATTATCGGGAGATCCTTGATCGCAAAGATGTCGACGCGGTGATTGTGGCCGTTGCCGATCACCAGCATCGCCGCATCGTCGTCGATGCCTGTGCTGCAGGCAAAGATGTGTACTGCGAGAAGCCCATGTCCCACACCGTAGAGGACGGCTTTGCCATGGTCGACGCAGTGCGAAAAGGGAATCGCATCATGCAGGTGGGAAGCCAGCGCGTGAGTTCCATCGTCTATGAGAAGGCGCGCGAACTCTACGCCTCGGGAGCGCTCGGCGAAGTTTTCTTTATCGAGGGTTCGTCCGACCGAAACTCGCCGAGCGGCGCGTGGGTTTATCCGATTCCCTCCGACGCGAGCGAGCAGACGATCGACTGGAACGCTTTTCTCGAAGGCGCGCCTAAATGCCCGTTTGATGCGGCGCGATTTTTCCGCTGGCGCTGCTTTTCTGACTATGGCGAAGGACTCGCCGGCGATCTTTTTGTCCATCTGTTGTCCGGAATCCACTTCATTTCCGGAACCAACGAGGCGCCGATGCGTGCTCAGTCCGGCGGCGGCCTGTTTCGCTGGAAAGACGGACGCGATTTCCCCGACCTGATCGAGACATTCTATGACTATCCGAAGTTCCGAGTCGCACTACGCTGCAATTTGAACAATGCCGGCGGCGAGCCGATCCGGTTCCATGGCACCAAGGGCACGATGGAAATTATCGGCCAGACAATGACCTTCATCCCGCAAGACATAAGTCCCAAGCCCGAGACTTACTCTGTGCTAGGTTGGCCGGCACGCCTGCGGAAGGAATATGCGGCGCAGTGGAAGCTAGACCATCCGCTTCCCGGCCCGCTCGAATATCAGGCAGTCGAGGCCGAGACCTTCACGGCACCGGAAGGCTACAGCGATGTGGCCGCTCATCAGGCAAATTTCTTCAACGCGGTGCGAACTCGCAAGCCGACGGTGGAGAACGAAGAGTTTGGCAATCATACTGCGATCGGCTGCCACCTGGCCAACTACGCTTATTTCAAGAAGACGATTGCGACGTGGGATCCCGTGAAAAACACAATTCGAGGTTAGTCTTGCACTCCCACGCGCGCGCGACAAACTTTAAGATGAGTCGGAACTGAGGACATTTCTATGATTCGGATTTCGAGACGAACATTCGTGAAGACCGCTTCTGCGTCTATCGCCGGTGCGGCATTCTTGAAAAGTGTTCCGCCCCTGGTGGCGAATGCTCTGGGCCTGCCCATTGGCCTGCAACTCTATTCCGTTCGAGATCTGCTGCCGATCGACTACGACGGCACTTTGCGGCAACTGGGTAGGCTTGGCTATCAAGAAGTGGAAGCGGCGGGCTTTTTCGGGCGTTCCGCCAAAGAGGTACGACTGGCAATGGATCATGCCGGTATGCGCTGCGTAAGTGCCCACTATCCTTTGAAGGATCTGCTGCCGAAAGTCGATGAAGTCATTCAGTTTGGAAAGGACTTAGGACTCAGCTACATCGTCTGCGCTGCCCCATGGCTGAAAGATCCATCCAGCGTAAAGGATCCAGGATCGCGCGCAGCTCGAGACGCGATGACGCTCGACGATTGGCGCTGGAATGCAGAGCAGTTCAACCGTATCGGCGAACGCGTGAACGCAGCCGGTATGCATTTTGCCTATCACAACCACACCGCCGAGTTCCGCTCAGAAAACGGCGTCGTCTTTTATGATGAAGTCTTGCGCGCGACCGATCCTGCGAAAGTGTCGATGGAGATGGATTGCGGCTGGGTTGTGATCGGCGGCAAAAATCCCGCAGACTATCTCAACCGTTATCCCAAACGTTTCTCCATGCTGCACGTGAAAGACTTCAAGATCTCAGCCGCGACGACGGCCTCTGCACCTCCGCCATCAACCGAGATGGGGCACGGCACGATCGATTACCATCCCATCTTCGAAGCCGCAAAGAAGGCGCACATTGAACACGCTTTTGTGGAACAGGAAGAGTTCGATATGCCTCCCATGGAGGCCTTGAAGATCGACGCCGAATACATGCACAAGTTCGCGTGAGTTAGAACGTCAACCGCAATGCGAACTGCCCAATCCGCGGCGTGGCCCCACGAAACGTTCCTGTCGTCGTGATCTGGCCGAAGTTTGGGCTATCGAGATTTGTGGCGCCGTCTGAAAGTGTCGGCTGAGCAAACTCGGGATGGTTCAACGCATTGAAGAACTCGGCGCGGAACTCCAACTTGTAGCGCTCCGTGAGCGCAGTCGTTTTGGCGACCGCGATGTCAAGGTTCGTCAGCGTGGGGCCACGCAGCACATTGCGCCCCAGGCCGTACGTTCGGTCCGCTGGGTTGTTGACCGGATCCAGTTGCGGGAAACACGGGTTGGGATCCCCATCGTCAAAGTAGTTATTGTTCTCGAGGGGCACGTTCGAAAAACTGTTGGGATCAAAGATAAAATTCCCAGTCACCGCTTGTGTCGTGACCTGGCACCCGCCCGTGATGGGATTCGTACCGTAAGTGATTTCATTAATCGTGCGCTGATGGCGGGGATCAAAGGTTCTGATCGGTCCGACGACTGCGGCGCGAGAGAGCGAGGGGTCGCCTGCACCCGAACTGCCGGGATTCGCTGGATCGGAGAAGTCAGGCAATTGGGCCGGAATGTCGATCGGGAATCCAGTTCGATAAGTAAAGATGGGATAAATACTCCAGCCCTTAGTGAGGCGCTTCGGTCCCGCGGCCCATGCTCGGTCGATTGGCAGATCCCATCCTCCGCTGATACTGATGCGATGGCGCACGTCGCTGTCTCCGGACGCATAGAAGAGACGCGGATTGTAGGTCGGCACAGCGGAGTTGCGTTGTTCGAATCCAGAGGCGTTGTCGAGGTTATGTCCGTAGGTGTACGCGACCGTGTAATAAACCGTCCCTAACTTTGAATCTTTCGGTTGCCTCGTCAGGCTCGCCTCAAACGCATTGTAGTTGGCATTCGACACGTTCTGGAATTCAGGCAGCTGCCCATAGCAGACGAGACCGACGTACTGTCCGCAGTTTCCACTGCTGCTGTTGAGCAACCGGTTGGTCGTCCCGAGCACCATCGGATTGATGTCTTTGAGCGAAGTCAGTCCGCGTCCCGTGCTTCCGACATAATTCGCTTCCAGAACCATGTCTGCAAAAAGATTGTGTTGCAGGCTCAGGTTGTATTGATAGACGTAGGGAGTGCGCAGGTGCGGGTCGTCCAGAAAGATGGCGCCGGTTGTGTTGACGGGGAGAAACGGCGTGAAATCGATGTTCGAGGCAGGCGGCTTCGATGGAAAGCTGTTGGGGACGCCCAAACTGATGCAATCGCCATTCGGATCAAAATTGCAGGCGTTCTGGAAGGGCTGGCTCATATAAGTCAGCGGAGCGGTCACGGGGCACCCGTTGGGGTTCGAGCAACTCGGCAAAAAATTTGGGGGATTGAAGTACAGTCCCGCCGAGCCCACGAACGGTGGCTGGCCATTGAACTGAAGATTATCTTCGCCCTTCAGGATGTCATAGAAAATCCCGACGCCGCCGCGCACGCTTGTCTTGCCGCTGCCCGTTGGGTCGAGGGCAAATCCGAAGCGCGGCGCAAAATTTTTCTGGTCGGGAAAGTTAGTGCCGAGGGGTGCGCCGCGGTCGCCGGGAAATACCAGGCCTTCGGGCGCGTTAGGGAATCGTTGCGATTGCAATCCCGGAATCACCGAAAAACTGCGCCCTTCTGTGTCTAACTTTGGAGTGTTGTATTCGTAGCGCAGTCCCAGGGTCAGCACCAGCCTCTTGTTGAGGTGCCACTCGTCCTGACCGAAGACGTACGTGCTCTTGCTTCGAATGGTCGAAGGCGCGAGGGCATTTTGAAAGAAGGCGTCCGGAACGCCGAGCAGAAAGTCCGCAAAATCGTTCCCTGAGCCTGTGCTCGTGCCCGTGTAGAAATCCAACTCACCGTTCAAGTAAAAGCCATAACTCAGATTCTGCTGATAGGGCGAAAATCCGGCGCCGAACTTCCAATTGTTTTTCCCATGCGTCCAGGTGAGCGCCTCCGTCCATGAGAAGGTGTTTTCGAGGTAACGCGTGGGACCGTTTTCGCTGGGTCCAATCTGAAAGCCGTTATCGAACCAGATGTTGGTTGGACCCGTGACGAGATCAGGAGTTACGCCGACAACGCCAAGGGATTGGCCCGTGGGTTTGTGGCTCTGCGTGACATCTGCCAAGTAGTTGCTGCGGTGCGCCACGAAATGAAATTCATTGAGCAGGGTTGGCGAAATCACCCGCGTGTACGCAAGATTCAGGAAGTAATACTTTGCCGTGCTCAGACTGGGATATCCAGCCACGGTTGCGGCGTCAAGCGGCGCGAGCTGAGAGGTTCGGTTCAAACCAAGCGTTGCTGAAATTTTGTCTTTCGGATTCAGGTTGTAATCAAACTTACTTGTGACTTCATTGCGATTGTCAACTGCCCCGAGCGAGGCGGAGTACAGGCCGCCCGCCACGCTTGGAATCAATCCAGCGCCGATATATGCCTTCGCGACGGGATCAAACTTTGCTGGATCAATCTGAGCATTGGCCGCGCCTCCGTTGGTAGTCGCCGCAAAATAGGGATTCGCTTCCAGAAAAGCCACGACGCCCGGGTCTGGCGAACCGCCATTCGAAAAATCTCCGTTCAACTCGGCCGGCGTGAAGACAGGAATGAAGTCGTCTGGAACCGCCTGCACCTGCCGTTGTCCCTGGTAGGCGACGAAGAAGAAAGCCTTGTCTTTCACGATTCGGCCGCCCAACGTCGCTCCAAACTGGTTGCGCTTCAGGTCGAGCCTTGGGATTCCCAACTGCTTGTTGAAATAGTCATTGGCATCGAAGTCTCGATTTCGCAAAAATTCGAAGGCGCTGCCGTGGATCGAATTCGTGCCAGACTTAGTAACGATACTGATCACGCCACCGCCGTTGCGGCCGTACTCCGCCGTGTAATCGCTCGTCAGAAGCCGGAACTCCTCGATCGCATCGGGATTGGGATCAAGCAGGTTGCTGTTATCCAGAAGGTCGTTATTATTCCCGCCATCGAGCAGGAAGGTCACCGAGTCAGAGCGTCCGCCAGCGATGCTGTAATTGCCTGCTCCGGCGTTATCGTCGTTGCTCTCCGTGACTCCGGGCTGCAGCAACGCCAGATCAAGCATGTCGCGTCCGTTCAACGGCATGTTGGTAAGTGCGCGCCCAGTGATCGACTGGCCTAGCGTCGGATTGACGGTTTCAACCGGCGCGGCCTCGGCTCCGACGTCGACGGTTTGACTTTCTGCTCCCACCTGCATTTTGAAGTCGACGCGCAACGCCTGGTTGATCTGCAGCTTTTGCTCTCCGCTTACTACTCCTCGAAATCCTGAATGTTCGGCGCTGACTTTGTAAGTGCCAATCGGCAATGCCAGCACCTGGAACGATCCGTCTTTCGTCGTCGTCGCGGTGCGCGTTTCCTGTGTTGCTGTGTTGGTCGCCGTGATCTGCACATCGGGAATCACGGCGCCCTGGGGGTCGTAGACCGTTCCGAAAATTCTTCCCGTCGCATCCTGAGCCGAAGATAGAGTTGGCACGATCGCCACCACCAAAAGGAACAACAGGACCCGCGGAACTTTCATGACTATCTCCGTAATCAACCACTTTCTAACGCTGAAGAAACTCTGAATACGAGCCAACGCCTGCGTTCAGGGAGGCATGGAGCCGTCGGCCACGCCTCCTCTCGATCGCTGGCTCTTATCTATGTTTTGCTTTTCGCTTCGCCTGGGTTCGCAGTGCGGGTAGACCACCCAGCGACCCCTGTTGCTGCAGCATTCCAAGAAACACGCTATCGCCGTTCTTGTTTTCATCGAGCCAGAACAACTGCCCACCGTCCGCTTGGTAGATGGCGGTTGTATAAGCGGGGTCCGCCGTGATGGTCACGCCGAGGCTCATGGTGTAGCGCCCGGCGTTCGCGGGATCCGGAGTCGCCGTTCCCGAGAACTTCGCAAAATCCGTACCCTCGGGAGGCGTGTTGTCGAAGATGAAGAAAGGATCACTCAACAGGCCAGCGCCGCTCAAAGCTGCGCCACTCACCGTTCCCTGCCCCACAAAATCGAACTCCCAACCGAGGGCCGGACCGCGCGGGTTGTTGCCGGCCTGAGCTCCGAAGGCGTAGTTGCCGACAAAGCTCGCAGTCGAAGTGTTTGTCTGCGGAACAAAAACGCCGGTGCCGTTTAAAGTGAAGCTGTCGAGATCGGCAACCAGAGCCCCACCCAAGCCGTCGGATGTGTTATTCGGATCGTTCAGATTCAGCGCCGGGTCGGTCATGTAGATCCCGAGGACGCTGACGTCTCCCAGTTCGCCCTCAGTGATGGTCAAACTTCCGTAGCCGTTGTTGCCTACGGAATACGTGCCATCGATTGGAGCCGCTGTCACAATCGCGCCGTTGTCATATTCGTTGTCGTCGGCAACGCCGCTGAATGTGCCGTTTGGCGCATCGGTGCTGAACATGCCCACAGCCCCAAAAAGACTTCCGTACGAATTGCTCTGGACGGCAAAGACGGAGTTACCCAGCGAAGTGTTGCTGAATGTTCCGGATCCCTGGCCATACACCGAGCCTATCGCGGCGTCACCCAGCCCTGCGTCCACATCGATGATCCGTAGAACCTCCGGACCCACGATGTAGTAGTTGAGCGAAATGCCTAGCGCCGAACTGGTGATGGACCCTCGTCCGAAGCTATCGGGCGCGGTGATCGTTCCAGTGAACGCCGTCCCCACGGTCGGCGTATTCGTGGCCCCGGTGTCATCAACGTCGTAGGTTCCAGAGAGAGCCGCACCACCACCCGAGATCGAGAACACTCCGCCCCACACGCTAGAGTAGTAATCGACGTCGACGCCCGAAAGGGTGAACGCATAATTGCCGTCGTTCAGCGCACTCGACAGAGTTTGCATGTCCATGCTTCCGCTCGAAGTTGCGGTGCCGTCAAACTGCATGATCAGCGCATGGCCCGTATTTACAAACTGAACCGCAAGTGTCTCGACTCCATCGAGGCCCAGGCTGCTGTTGTCAGTCGTAAGCGTGAGCGTCCCTTGCCCGGTCGTAGGATCGACCACCAGCGCTCCGGCTCCCGGCAAGATGTTGTCAGGAGACGGTTCCGGCGAGTTGAGACCCAAACCGTCGTTGTAGTCTTGCTCTCCGCCGAGGACGTTGCCATTGCCATCGATGGTGATCGAACCCGCCACCGAGTAATAGTTGGGGCCTGCGTCGATCGCCTCCAGCCCGCTTAAGTAGAAGGCGTAATTCAGCGGGTTGTTGGTCAGGACGAAGTTGGCTGGCTCTGAACCGGACGCTACGGTTGCGGTCACGGTGTACGTTCCTACCGATCCGTTAGCGGTGAATAGCGCGGATGTGGCCACGCCGCTTGCATTCGTCGTGGCAGTGTTAACGCCGCCAGCAAATGTGCCGCTCGCTCCGGTCGACGGAACTTCGAATGTCACCGTCACTCCGCTAATCGGATGCTGGCTGCCGTCCAACACGGTCGCAACCAAAGGCGCTCCGAAGGTCGTATTGACCGATGCGCTTTGCGGCGTGCCGCCGGTCGCCGTGATCGAAACCAGCGCCCCGGTGATATTTGTAAGCGTGAAATTAGCCGCCGATGAGACGCCTGCGACCGCAGCCGTCACCGTGTAGCCGCCAGCCGCCGCGTCCGCGGTGAATGTCGAGGACGTAGCAACGCCGTTGGCGTCGGTAGTGTCGGTTTCCGTGGCCGTGCCATTCGCAAATGTGCCGCTCGCTCCCGATGTGGGGGCGGTAAAGGTTACCGACGCACCGTTTACCGGATACTGGTTCGCGTCTACAACGGTCGCTACCAAGGGAACTGCAAATGCGGTGCTGATCGTGGCGTCTTGCAAGGATCCGCTTGTCGCCGTAATCGATGCCGGCGGGCCTGAGGAGTTCGTGAGACTAAAAGTAACGGTGGCAATAACTCCGCCGACGGAGGCGGTCACGTTGTCCGCTCCGGCGATTCCGTTGGCCGTGTATGTACTCGAAGTGGCCGTGCCGCTTGAGTCGGTGGTATCCGTTTCCGTGGTTGTGCCGCCGTCAAATGTGCCGCTCGCTCCCGTCGCGGGAGCGGTAAAGGTTACAAACGCTCCGCTCAGTGGCGTGCTGCCCAACATGACCTTCGCCACCAGCGGAGCGGCAAACGCGGTGTTAACGGCTGCCGTTTGCGGTGATCCGCTAGCAGCCGTGATCGTCTCTGTGGGCGCAGTAAAGCTCGAGCTGTTGCAACTCGTCCACAAAAATACGGAGAGAAAAATAAATATTAGGATGCCAGTATGATTTCGGCGGCTCGTTATGATTGTCATTGCGCCTCCCCGTTCGAAACGGTTTTCAGGCCGGTGCGCTGGCGCGCGTGTGGCGACAACACCACGCCATGCTGGTTTCGAACGTAATAAATTTCACCGTTCGACTTCACGCTGCGCACCAGAAATACTGACCTTCCCCTGATCGTTCTCATGACGCCCGTCGCCTCAACCTGCTCTCCGGCGCTCACCGAGACCGCGCCTGTGCCGTGTAAACCGAATCGGCCTAGACTCGCATCCACGGTGCCGTTCGGCGTAGTGAGCAACAGGTGAGAACCGGGCATCATGCCTGCCGTCGCCCTCGATAACACGGTTGATACCGTGCCTGAGACCGTCACTTCGTCGGCAACGTCGTACCGCACCGGCGCGACCCTCGTCGGTGTCTGTGCTTGAACCGGACGCATGGATGAAATCAGGAACAACATGGCGAATGCAGATAGCCCGATTCTTAGCGGTTTCATCGATCTCCTCGAAGTTGCGCGATGGCGCGGGATCCCCAGAAAACTCTTTCGCATAAAAGATCTCTTTTCGGCGCTCACACGCGCCGAACTGTTTCGTGATGCTTGAGTTTGGGTGAGACGGCGAGTCGCGGTTCTGTCGGTCGCCGTTTTTGTTGCCGCCCAGTCTACACTCACTCTGGCGACTATCTAAACGAAAATGTACGACTCAACTCTCAGTCACATTCGCCTTTGCTTTTTGTTAGCTATATTGTTCGGGCGCGCCAGCGGCGGCGCAAGGAGGGAATTACAGAATCAGAGCTCGCGCCGTTTCTTATTTAACTTTTCCTGACAAATACAATTCAGCCACGTGATCCGTAATGGTCTCGGGTTTGGCCCCATCCAGGTTGGTGAGGACGACCACCGTGAGTTGATCGTCCACATAGCGTGAGATCTCCGTCTCGAAGCCTTGCCATGCGCCCTCGTGTTCAACCACGTGACGCCCTTTCTTGGTCTCGATAAACCATCCGAAGCCGTACTCTCCAGAGTTGGGCTTTCCGTCTTTCAACTTCGCCACGGTCCACATCTCGTCCAGACTCGATCGTTTCAACAGCTTCTCGGTATAGAGCGCTGCATCCCATTTGGCGAGATCCAGTATCGAAAAATACAGACTGCCATCCGCTGTCGTGTTTACGGTAGGAGAAACCCACTCCTGATTCTTCAATTCTCCTTTTACAAGCCGGTATCCCGCAGAACGATTGGGGACGATGTCGGCCTCGCTGATGATACGAGTTGCGCGCATTCCGAGCGGCCGAAAGATTCTCTCTCGCAGGAAGTCGCCGTAAAACTCGCCTGTCACTTTGTGAATTACGAGGCCCAACGTGAGATAGCCTAGATTGCTATAGCTCCAACTGGTGCCGGGCGAAAATGCCAGCGGCGTGCTCTCAACCATTTTGAGTAGGTCCGCCTCGGTGTAATCCTTCCGCATATTGAAGCTCTTGGGGTAGTCGGTGAATCCGGCGGTGTGACTCAGCAGCTCGCGAATCGTGACCTGCTTCCACGCGGCCGGCGCGTCGGCGAAATATTTCGTCAGAGGATCGTCCAACCCCATCTTGCCTTCTTCGACGAGCATCATCACTGCGGTTGCTGTGAATTGCTTGCCTACCGATCCAGATTGAAAAATTGTTTCCGGCTTGACCTGGACCTGCAGCTCCACGTTCGCCATGCCATACCCTTGCGAGCGCACGACTCGGCCTCCACGCGAAACTAACAAAGCAAGTCCCGGAATTTTCTGCTTCGTCATTTCGGCACGAACGTAGACGTCGACAGAGTCGGCTTCTTCGGAGGTTCGACCCACTTTCGATCCCTGAGCTGCCGCAGAAACTGCAACCCACACGACAATGGCGCAACGCCAAAAACTGGCCGCAATTTTCATGATCGGCAGAATAGTCTCCTGAAGCGAAAAAGAGAACACGGCAGAACAGAAAGTAAAGATCCACCGCCGGCGCCGAAATCCGATGTCGCATTTATTGCGCTATAGTCGTGCACTATGAAACCGCCACGTTCTCTGGTTCTGATCCTTGTGCTGCTCGGAGTCTGCTGCTCGCTCGCCTCTGCGGCGTCGTACCAATACAAGCGCCTCGGCAACCCGAAAGACGCAGTGACCAAGCCCGAAGGTGGAGTCGCGATGATGGGCGGAGGCGACGATCTCGACGAAGCGTTCCGCTGGCTCTGCGGCAAAGCGAATGGCGGGGACTTCGTCATCCTGCGAGCGCGCGGCAACGACGAGTACAACCCGTACGTGAACGGATTGTGCAAAGCAAACTCGGTGGCGACGTTGGTCATTCCGAATCGCCAGGCGGCACAGGAGCCGCGCGTGGCAGAGATCATTCGCCACGCAGAGGCGATCTTCATCGCCGGCGGCGACCAGTCGCGCTACGTTAATTTCTGGAAAGGCACTCCTGTGCTGGAAGCTCTCAATGCGCACGTGGCTGCAGGGAAACCCATCGGCGGGACCAGCGCAGGACTCGCCGTGCTCGGCGAATTTGTCTACGCCTGCCTTGAAGACAAACCGGACGACGCCGACCTTACTTCGCGCGAGGTGCTTTCCGACCCCTACAACAAACGCGTCACTGTCATTCGTGGTTTTCTGAAAATCCCAGGATTAGAGAACATCCTTACCGACAGTCATTTCGCCAAACGCGACCGCATGGGCAGAAGCCTCGGATTTCTCGCGCGGATCGTAGCCGATGGATGGTCGAAGGCTCCGCGCGAAATTGCCATCGACCAAGCATCAGCTCTGCTCCTCGAACCGAACGGCCAAGGCAAAATCGTGGGCACGGGGCTCGGCGTTTATTTTTTGGAGGTCACCGAAGCACCCGAATTGTGTAAGCTGGGGCAACCGCTAACTCTGCGCAATGTTGCGGCCTACCGAGCGCCCACGGGAGCTCACTTCTACGTACAACAGTGGACGGGTGACGGCGGCCAATCTTATACGATCTCGGTGGATGCCGGGCAAATCCACACGAGCCGCGCCGAGAACACTGTTTATTAGAGAAGCTATTAACCTCGAATCACAGCGCAACACTCATCAGAAGATCGTTCCCAAATTTTTCGGGAAACTACTTTCCTATACAGAAACTGCTGAAGATTAAATTGAGGATGTCATCCGTCGTAGTAACGCCGGTGATTTCGTCGATCAGGCGGAGGGCCGCGTAAAGGTCCAAGAGAAGCATTTCGTGGGGAACTCTCGTGGTCACGGCTCGGGCGGCGGCGTCCAGGGCAGCCAGGGCGCTATTAACCAGTTTCTGATGGCGAACATTTGTCAGGAATCCGGAATCCTGGGTAATGGCGCTGTCGCCCGCGACGTGAGTCAGTATGGCGTCGCGGAGCTTAGTGATGCCCTCGCCGGTTAGCGCAGACGTGGAGATTCTCGAGATTGAGCGCGCAAGAGCAGAAGGATGGTTATCAGAGGCACTGGCGTTTTCGGGATCGCGTGAACTGCTAACGGCAAGGTCGGATTTGTTCTCCACCACAATCGCCGGACGATCTCTCACGTGAGCAAGCAAGTCTTCATCTTCTTCGGCCAGCGGACGCGACCGATCCACTACCACGAGCACGAGGTCGGCGTCGGCCAGCGCCTCCTTTGACTTCTTAATGCCGATGGATTCGGCCTCCTCACCTTCCGGCGCCTTGCGAATGCCCGCGGTATCCACCAATTCCACAGCAATTCCGCCAATGGCGACAGTCTCGCTGATCAAATCTCGCGTGGTGCCCGGTTGCGCCGTGACGATAGCCCGCTCGCGTTCCACCAGACGATTAAAGAGACTGGATTTCCCCACGTTCGGGCGACCGACAATTGCCAGGGTCAGCCCCTCGTGAACCAACTTGCCGTAAGTAAAGGTCGCGGCCAGTTGTTGGAGTGGGACTCGGGTTTTTGCGATGTGCTCGTGAATGGTCACGTCTGGCGCGACCGAGATGTCGTCTTCCGCGAAGTCGATGCCGGCTTCCAGCAGCGCAATCAGGTTGATCAGCCCTTGCTTGATGGGTTTCAGGCGGTTGGAGAGCGCTCCATCGAGTTGCTGCGCCGCGACTTTCGCCTGGAATAAAGTTTGCGAGTCGATAAGGTCTCGGACAGCTTCCGCCTGTGTCAGATCAAGCCGTCCGTTCAAAAAGGCCCGCATCGTAAATTCACCCGGCCCAGCCAGGCGCGCGCCTCCCGCAACAGAGAGCTCTACGATATGGCGAAGCACAACCGGAGAGCCGTGGGCAGAAATTTCTACGATATCGTCCGTCGTGTAGGAGTGGGGTTTCGCGAAATAGGTGACCACAACCTCGTCGATGCGGCCAGAGTGAGGTGGAAAGTGGTCACTTCGGCCACTCCTGGACTGTTCGGCTGTTTTCGGGTCGATGAGATCGCAGAGCACGGCTCGCCCTGGCTCCAGCTCGCGAGTTCTTCGCAACATCGTCTCGGCTGTGGCTTTGGCTTGAGGCCCTGCTAGACGCACTACTCCAATGCCTCCCCGGCCGGGAGGGGTAGAGACGGCGACGATGGTGTCGTCTAAGTTCATTCTGTGGGGACTGACTCGAAGCAGAGTTATTGTAGCGAGATAGAAGCGTTTGCCGGAGAGCGCAGCCGTCATTTATACTTACGGTTTGCCTTTAGCCAGCTGAATTGATCAGGAGCAGGGATTTTCGATGCCGAAACGTACATTTCAACCTAACAAGCGCAAGCGCTCTAAAAAGCATGGGTTTCGCACCCGCATGAAGACGAAAAACGGGGCTGCCGTGCTGTCGCGCCGTCGTGCCAAAGGGCGCAAGCGTGTTGCCGTAGCACCGGGTTTCCGCGACTAGTTTTCCCACCGTAAAGTTGTTGCCAGTACCCACTTGCCAGAAAAAAGCGGGACTAAGCATGATCGCTCGGCACAAGGACGCTGAGTTCACAGGCCGCTGAGTGATGGATAACGCCTTGCAAAATGGTGAAGCGGTCAGAGTAGACGCTCCGGAACCGGCCGTGGGACAGGTAGCAGTGAAATCGAGTTTCGGGTTTCCGAGTTCGGCGCGACTGCTCAAGCACTCCGACTTTGAGCGCGTTTACAAGCAGGGACGGCGGCACTTTTCCTCGCACATGACCGTGTTCTACCTGCGGCAGACGGCGGGCGATGAATCGCCAACCGCCATGGCGCGCGTCGGATTGACAGTGGGGAAGGTTTTGGGCGGAGCCGTTGTGCGCAACCGCATCAAGCGCCGCCTGCGCGAAGCGGTTCGGATGCAGCGTTCTGTTTTGCAGGGTTCGGGCGCAGTGGACGTGGTGATTAACCCGAAGAAGTCGGTGCTGACATTAGAATTTACTCTCGTGCTCGAGGAAGTGGGACGGGCGCTCACCTTGATTGCGAAAAATACGAGCGTGAAAAATACGCCTGTGAAGAAGTCGGTGGAAAAGTGAAGTCTGTCGCGCTCGCGCTGTTGCAGGGATATAAGCGGTGGATTTCGCCGATCTTTCCTCCTTCTTGCCGTTACGTGCCGACTTGTTCTGAGTACGCCATGGAAGCGGTCGAACGGTACGGCGTGATGCGCGGATTCGGAATGGCTGCATGGCGGTTGCTGCGCTGCCATCCTTTTGCCCACGGTGGATTGGATCCTGTGGTGAAATCTCCGGCGAATCTCGCCCCTTCGCAAAATGCGCGAACGATGGGGCACTCACTTTGATGAATATGCCACCGCCGCAGGCGGTTGGTCCTACATTTAACTTCTACGAAGAAATGATGAGCTGACGAATTGGCTGAATTTAACAATCCCCAAGAACCCGGCATGGAGAAGCGGCTACTCATTGTCTTCGCGCTGACATTCCTGGTTATCATGCTGTTTCAGCCACTCTTGAAGAAGTACGGAGCGCAGCCAGCGCCTCCATCGAAACAAGAGCAGGCGACGGCGAATCCGGCGGAAACCTCCGCTGCCAGCGCTTCCAATTCCGCCGCTCCGGTCACGCTCGCTTCAGGAAAAACCTCGGCGCCATCCTCGCACGCGTCTGCTCCACCCCTGAGCTCAACTCCGCAAGTGGCTGCCAGCGAATCCGAGACAGTGATCGAGAATGACGTCTACCGCATTGTGTTCACCAATCGCGGCGGCCGCGTGAAGTCCTGGGTATTGAAGAAATATACCGACGACAAAGACGCGCCGCTCGAACTCGTCAACATGGCAGCAGCCGACAAGTATGGCTATCCGCTGATGCTCTGGTCTTACGACGGGGCGTTACGGGACAAGCTGAATACTGCGTTATATGTGGCCTCGCCAGCCGCCGCTGCGAACACCGCAACCGCTGCCCAGACGGCGCCTTCTGACCTGAAATTTGCTTATGACGACGGCGACCTTTCCGTCCAGAAAACATTCTCGTTCGATCGCGACAGCTACGTGGTCACGGCGCGCGTCGCTGTCTATGTAAAAGGCTCCCAGGTCGCGGCCTTTCCCATGTGGCCGAGCGGATTCGGCGCGGACCTGACGGCGCCGCAGTACGCGAATGGACAAGTCGTCTATCAGTACGACGACAAAGTGGAACGCCTGGCGATTAAGAAGATCAGCGGCAGCGGAACTCTCCCAGGCCCCTTTAACTGGGCCGGAATTTCCGATCAATATTTTGCCGCTGTCTTCTTGCCGCAAGACCCCCAAAACTCCGCCCTGGTCACCCTTCGCAACGGCATCGAAATCCGCCACAAACCCACCGATCCTGCCGACAAGCAAATGGATAAGGTGGACGTTCTGGGCGCAGCCGTCGGAAACCTGCATGGTCCGACTGAGACGCGTCTCTACGTGGGCCCCAAGGCTCTGTCGGATCTTGAATCAGTACACGTGCCCGGAATTACTGGCGCGGAGCCGGATCTACGTGCGGTCATCGATTTCGGCTGGCTGGGCATTATCGCGCGCCCGTTGTTTCTATGGCTGAAGTGGATGTACGTGCACATCGTCCACAACTGGGGCTGGGCGATTCTGCTGCAGACGCTTGTCATTAACCTCGCGCTCTTGCCGCTGCGGCTCTCGCAGATGAAGTCGATGCTGAAGATGCAACGCGTAGCTCCTCAGATCAAGGCGATCCAGGAAAAATATAAGAAGTACACGCTGCGCGATCCGAAGAAAGCCGAAATGAACGACGAGATTTCGGCGCTCTATAAGAAGGAAGGCGTCAACCCCGTCGGCGGGTGTTTGCCGCTCGTCATCCAGATGCCGTTTCTCTTCGCGTACTACCGCATGCTGAACGTGGCCATGGATCTGCGGCACGCTCCGTGGCTTTGGATCCATGATCTGTCCTCGCCTGATCCACGTTACGTTTTGCCGATTGCGATCGTGGTCACGATGTTCTTCATGCAACGCATGACGCCCCAGGCGGGTATGGATCCCTCGCAGCAGAAAATGATGAACTTTATGATGCCGGCCATGTTGGGATACATCAGCTTCAATCTTCCCGCAGGCTTGAGCTTGTACTGGGCCATGGGTCAACTCATCGGCATCGTGCAACAGGCGGCCCTGAATCGCAGTTCGCTCGGCCGTGAGATGAAAGAGATGATGGCCAAGCGTGCCCGGAAGAAAGAGAAGTAGCTGTCAGCTCTCAGTTTTCAGTTCTCAGTAAGACCTGAGAGCTAAGACCTGACACCTGAGACTTTACCTATGCCAATTACCGACAAAGTTGTAGCCGCGAAACAAATTGGAGAATTCTTGCAGGCGGTCATTTCCCACGGCGGCTTCAAGCTGAAGTACCGGATCACCGTCGATCCTCCCATCGCCGAGAATCGCGAGTGGGAACACCCCGAAATTCTGGTGGAGTTTGCCGGTCCCGACTCAACCCTGTTGCTCGAGCGCAGCGGCGAATTGCTGCGCGCTTTTGAGTTGCTTGCTTCCGAAGTTCTGCACCTGCAAGGCAACGAGCACGAGCGTGTCTGGTTTGACTGCAAGAATTTTCGCGCGTTGCGGATCGACGAGTTGCAGACGGCCGCGCGTGTCGCGGCGGAACAAGTTCGTCGCACGAGCGAGCCCTACCGCTTCGGCCCGATGTCATCGCGCGAGCGGCGCATCGTCCATCTCGCCCTGCGCGAAGAAAAAGATCTGCGTACGGAAAGCGATGGCGAAGGTGGTCGCCGATCGGTTGTCGTTTATCCCGGCAATTATAAGACCACGCCGACGCCGACGGGTCGGGGCGAGCGGCGCGAACGGCGGCCGAACTACTAGCCCAACCGTTGTTGCTACCACATGACGGCGGCGAAATAGCGGACGAATCGCTGCCGCCGTTCTACAAAAGTTTTCTTGCACAAGTTCTGCGGCAGTTAGTTTCTCGACACTTGACAGCGGCCTGAAATAGCGGTTGCTGCTGGCTCTCATGCGAAATATTTTTTATTACAACTCACGGACCAGTGAATTTTTTTGTGCTACTATCCCGTTCGTCTCGTAATAAATTTCACAGATAACCCGTACTGCAAAACAGACGCTGCTCTGCAGGAATCGACGAACTCATAATTTTCCGCTTGGCATTTCCCCTGGCATTTTGCTTTGGGGGTTTTTGGTCGTTTGAAAAGATTTTTAGATCCATTTTTCCGGTAAGTCGTTTTTCTGGTAAATCATGTCCCTCACCAGTTCCGCCATCATTCCGAATCCTTGGGTGCGCATTCTTGACGCACTGGAGAAGAAAGTCAACCGTCACTCCTACGACACATGGTTGAAACCCACGCGCTACAGTCACGCCAGCAACGGAGTCCTGTTTGTGCGCATTCCCACGGCCGAGTTCCGCCATGTCAGCGACAAGTACGCTGACCTGATTCAGGAGGCCGTCGACAACCTCGGTTTGGGATACGAGGAAGTGAAGTTTGTTACCGCCGACGACGATCCCTCGAACACCCCCATTCGCCATAACGGCGGTCTCTCTGGACACATCTCCGGCGGCGGCATGCGTCCCGAGGCGAATTCCTCCGGTCCGCAAGCTGTGGCCGGGCTCCATCCCTCCCAGGGGCGGTTCGATTGGGATAGCGCGGCGCAACTGAATCCCCGCTACACCTTCGACGCCTTCGTCATCGGCAGCGGCAACCAGTTCGCCCATGCCGCGTGCCAGGCGGTGGCTGAGCGTCCTTCCAAGGCCTATAACCCTCTCTTCCTTTACGGTGGCGTTGGCATGGGTAAAACGCACCTGATGCAAGCCATCGGGCACGAGATCAAGCGCCGCACCCCGCAGGCTGCCATCTGTTACGTGTCGAGCGAAAAGTTCACCAACGAGATGATCAACTCGCTCCGCTATGACAAGATGATCAGCTTCCGCGACAAATTCCGCACCATGGATGTCCTGCTCATCGACGACATCCAATTTCTGGCGCAGAAAGAGCGGACGCAGGAAGAATTTTTCCACACCTTCAACGCGCTGCACGAGTCCATGAAGCAGATCGTCATCGCCAGTGACCGTCCGCCGAAAGAATTGGCGGAGTTCGAAGATCGCTTGCGCAGCCGCTTCGAGTGGGGCCTCATCGCCGACATCCAACCACCCGATCTTGAAACCAAGGTCGCGATCCTGCAAAAGAAGGCTGAGCAGGAGCGGGTGACGCTGCCCACGGACGTCGCTTTATTTATCGCTTCGAACATTCGCTCGAACGTCCGCGAACTCGAAGGCGCTCTGATCCGCTTGGTAGCGCATTCTTCGCTCATTGGCGCCGAAATTACGCTTCCCTATACCCAGCAGGTTCTTAAGAATTTTATCGACTCGCAGGCGCGGAAGGTCACGATTGAATCGATCCAGAAGGCCGTGGCTGAGCAATTCGGCCTGCGTCTGGTGGAAATCAAAGCTAAAAATAATTCGCGCTCCATTGTCTATCCTCGTCAGATTGCGATGTACCTGGCCAAGCATCTGACGGAGGCTTCTCTTCCTGAAATTGGCCGACAGTTCGGCGGAAAGCATCACACTACCGTTCTCCATTCGGTTGACAAGATCGAAGAGGCGCGTAAGAACGACAAAGATTTAAACAGGCTGCTCAACAAATTGACCGAGCAATTGGGCGCATAAACGCGGTTTCGGACGCTTTATTCACTCTTTCGGCTAGTCTTCCGGCGGGCACGCTGTGGAGTGGTTGTGGAAACTGTGGGAGACCGGCAGCAAAGTGTAGAGTGCGGCGAAGGATGCTTCGCTCTCCGCCACAACAAGCCGCGATTCTTCACACGAGGGATCGATCGCCAACTTGCTGAAGGGCAGTGATCTGGACCGATTTTCCACTTCTCCGAAGCCCCTACGGTTACTACTGGTTTAATTGCTTTTGTATTTGATATAAGAGAGAACAGAAGTACAGAGTCGGGAGACCCAATATGCCGGTGGAAGTCGCCCCTGCCGTTGCCACTACGACCATGGAAATCACGGTCAGCAAATTTGAACTGCTTCGCGAATTGACTGCCACCCAAGGCGTCGTCGAGCGCAAGACCACCATTCCCATCCTCTCCAATTATCTTTTCGAAGCCTCGGGAGACAAACTGTCTCTCACGGCAACCGACCTAGACCTAAGCTTGCGCACCTCTTGCAATGCCAAGGTGAAAAAGGAAGGTGCCTGCACCATTCCGGCACGCAAACTTTATGATTACGTAAGGTTGCTGCCCGACGCCGATATCACCATCAAACTTCTTGAGAACCACTGGGTCAGCATTCGTTGTGGACGGTCCAACACCAAGATGGTCGGGATGGCGAAGTCGAATTTCCCTGGTCTCCCTGTTTTTCCGACGGCTGGCGCGATCAAGATTCCCGCAGCCGTATTGCGGTCGATGATTGCGAAGACCGGCTTCGCCATTGCCAGCGAAGAATCCCGTTACACACTGAACGGCGCCCTGATGGTGCTGAAGCCCGAGTCGATCACCATGGTTGCGACGGATGGTCACCGTCTCGCCCACGTCGAGCGCGTCGGAGAAAAGTTCGAAGGCGTTTCGGGCGAGATGAAGACGCTAATTCCGAAAAAGGCGATGGACGAATTGAAGTCTCTCCTCGATTCCGAAGTAGAGACGATCGACTTCGCCAAAGACGAATCGACTCTCTTCTTCCGCGTTGGGCCGCGCTTGCTGACCTCACGGCAACTCACCGGACAATTCCCGAATTACGAAGCGGTATTGCCCAAGGACGTTACAAAGTCGATTGCGCTCGAAGGCGAAGAACTCGGAGCCGCAATTGCCCGCGTCGCCCAGTTTGCCGATGAGCGCTCGCGTGCCGTTCGTTTGAAGCTTGAGAAAGGCGAACTGAAGCTCTCCGCTTCCTCAACCGAGACCGGCGAATCCGAAGATTCCATCGAAATTGTCTACGACGGCGATCCCATGGCCATCGGCTTCAACGCCCAGTATTTAATGGACTTCATCAAAGCCACCGGGTCCTGCGCTGTGAAATTGGAATTGAAAGACGCTCAGTCCGCCGGCCAACTTCGTCCCGCCGAGGGCGAAGACTACAAGTACCGCTACATCGTCATGCCTATGCGGATCTGACACCCGCAAGAGTCCCCGGAATACCTGGGTCACTCACCAGCCTTTTGCGCACTCTCGTTGCTTCGTCGCTTGTCGGGTAGATTCAGCCCCCAGCGCCGATTCATAAAACTTGACCCGTGCCGCGCGAGCATTTACATTAGTCGGCCATTCTATTAAGCGGAGGGATTCGTATGCTATCCGGTTTCAAGCAATTCATTCTGCGTGGAAATGTTGTGGATTTGGCCGTGGGCGTGGTCATTGGCGCTGCTTTTGGATCGGTTGTCGCCGCCCTGACCAAAGACCTCCTTACCCCCCTGATCGGCGCTATCGTCAAGGCCCCGGATTTCTCGGCGCTGAAATTTACTCTCAACGGCAGCACCTTCCTCTACGGCGAGTTCGTGAATACACTCATCTCGTTCGTTCTGGTAGCGGGTGCGGTTTACTTCTTTGTCGTCACTCCCATCAATGCGCTCATCGCTCGCACCCACAAGGCCGCTACCCCGCCGCCGCCCTCGACCAAGAAGTGTCCGGAATGCCTGAGCGAGATTCCGATCGAAGCGCGGCGCTGCAGTCATTGCGCCGAGCCCGTCTTGGGGAAGGCTGCGTAGTGAGCCGTAGGGCCACTCAGAGCACCATTTGAGGCACTCGCGTGAGCCAGGTTCAAAATGCGAGCGCTGTCGAGCCAAGCAAGAGCGAGAAGAGCTTTTGCTCGCATGCTTTCCTTCGTGGACCTTTGTGACCTTGGTGGTAAACGGGTTCCTAGCTGGGGCGACCAAAGCGCTCGCCGACCGCTTGGCTAAATCTACCGAATTCCTGTAAAATCTAAGTTTCGGCAACAGCCTGGAAGGAATCTAGAGTTATGGCACGAGTTTGCGATGTCTGCGGCAAGGGGCCGCAGTTTGGAAATACCATCAGTCACGCCCACAATGTGAGCAAGCGGCGCTGGAACGTCAATCTGCGCCCGGTTCACGCCAAGGTGGGAGCCGCGACCAAGCATATACGCGTCTGCACTTCTTGCCTGCGTAGCGGCAAAGTCGTCAAAGCCTAAAGATACGACAGTCTGGAGCGTACCAGTGTGGAGACGGGCATTCCTGCCCGTCCAGCCCCACCGAAAGCTCCGCAGCCGTCGGGCTCAATCCCACACCAAGTCCGTTCAGCCCGCCCTTACTTCACGTTCACCAGCCGGACGTCAAAAACCAGCGTCGAGTTCGCGGGAACCGCAGGAGGCTTACCCGCGGCTCCGTACGCCAGATCCGGAGGAATCCGCAGCTGCCGCTTTCCCCCTACCTTCATTCCAGCGATTCCTTCGTCCCAGCCTTTGATCACCTGTCCCGCTCCCAACATAAATTCGTAAGGCTGCCCTGTCCCGACTGAGCTGTCGACTTTCTTTCCTGTCGATAGCCAGACGGTATAGTCGACCGTTACGTGCTGCCCGATTTGGGCGGTTGTCCCGGTACCCAGTTTAATGTCCCAGTATTCAAGGCCGCTCGCCGTCTTCGTGGGCTCGCCCGTCACCTTTGTGGGGCCGGCGGCTGCAGGCCTTGCCGGAGCCTTTTTCGCGGGTGTCGTCTGACCCACCGCCAGGCTCGCCATCGTCAGCAGGAACGCGGCTCCGATTGTCAGTGCAGTTTTCATGAATCCTCTTTTCTTTTCGATATCTCTTTTCGATATCCGAATCCAACAAACGCCTAGGCTAGAGCGATCACGTCAATCTCCACCAGCACATCCTTGGGCAGCCTCGCCACCTCTACCGTCGAACGCGCCGGCGGAGCGTCCTTGAAGTACCGACCGTACACTTCGTTCATCGCGGCGAAGTCCGACATGTTCTTCAGAAAAACAGTGCAGCGCAGAACTTTCTCCAGCCCGCTGCCTGACTTCTGCAGGATGGCGGCTAGATTTTGCAGTACGCGATCCGTCTGCGCGCTCACGTCGCCCGTGATCACTTGCTGCGTCGCCGGATCGATGGCAACTTGTCCAGACGTAAAGATCAAACCTTGAGCGCGTATGGCCTGCGAATAGGGCCCGATCGCCTTGGGAGCCTGGTCGGTCGCGATGACTTCACGCATGAATCCTCCTGTCGACTGCTTCGAATAAAGATGGACGGCGAAGAGCGATTAACGCAGATTGAAGCCAGCGAAGTCAACCCGCCCAAGAGCTGCCCCTCGCGAGCCGCCATCATTCGACCAAGTTAGAACAGGGAGCTTTGCCGCCGCGTGGGCGTAATTCCGAAATGTTCATACGCTAATTGCGTAGCAACGCGTCCTCGTGGCGTACGGTTCAAGAATCCGATCTGGATGAGGAACGGCTCGTAGATTTCTTCTATAGCGTCGGGCTCTTCGGCGAGCACCGCGCCCAGCGTATTCAAGCCCACCGGTCCGCCCTGATACTTCTCGATAATGGTTAACAGCAGCTTGCGATCGACTTCGTCGAAGCCGTACTTGTCGACCTCCAGCATGCTGAGCGCCGACTGAGCAGTCGGCAAATCGATCGTCCCGTTCGCTCGCACCTGCGCATAGTCGCGTACACGGCGTAGCAGGCGGTTCGTGATGCGCGGCGTTCCCCGGGATCGGCTCGCGATTTCCGTGGCTCCCGCGCGGTCGATGCCCACTCCAAGTATCTCGGCGGAACGTTCGACGATCACGCGCAGATCATCATGCGTATAAAACTCGAGACGCAACAACAGCCCAAAGCGCGAGCGCAACGGAGCCGAGAGCAGCCCCGCGCGGGTCGTAGCGCCAATGAAGGTGAACGGCTTCACATCCATCGTATGCGTTCGAGCCGACGGCCCCTGCCCGATCATGATGTCGAGTTTGTAATCTTCCAGCGCCGAATAAAGGATCTCCTCGAGCGCCGGCTGCAAGCGATGCACTTCGTCGATAAAGAGTACCTGGCGATCCCGCAGATTGGTCAGGATCGCGGTCAGGTCACCCTTAATTTGCAGCGTCGGTCCTGAGGTCTGCTGGAAAGCAGCTTCCAGTTCGTTGGCGATGATATTGGCGAGCGTTGTCTTGCCCAGTCCGGGCGGCCCGTAGAGAAGCACATGATCCAGCGCTTCGCCCCTCGATTTCGCCGCCTGGATGGCGACGTCCAGATTCTCTTTAACCTTGTTCTGCCCGATGAACTCCTGCAACCGCTGCGGCCGCAGCTTGAGTTCAAAAGAAGAATCATCCTCAACCGGCGCAGCCGACACGAGGCGGTCTTTATTATTGAGCGCGTGGGAACGCAATGCGGGATTGTCTTTGGCCGAAGACACTGAAGGCGATGGTAAAGCGAAAACACAAATCAGGCAATTGTCCGAACAAGCCCCGCATCGTGAGTTGACGGGGCATCTGGTGCAAACTTCGTTACGATGGATTAATGGAGATTGTCGCTATCACTGCCCAATCACTCCCAGCCGCACGCCTTTAATCTTTCCCCCTTCAAACCACACAACCTTCTGTCCGAACCAGCTCTTGTTTCCGCTCAGCTTGTATTTCTTCACCGCTCCCGCGAAATCCCGCGGCGCCAGCAGGTAGGCCACTGGAGTCTCCCCATACTTCGCAAGGTGGTCCGCCAGCCAGCCTCCTCCCGCCGGAGCGGCCAGAATTACGGGCTCCCCAGGAAAGTATGCCAGCTTGCCGACGTCTTTCTGTGTCTCCAACAGCGGGTCAGACCAGCCGTAGGCCTTTTTGAACAACGCAATCGCCGCGTCAAGATTGTTGACGCCCAAAACTACGTTCTCTACGCCCGTCAGCGGCGATCCCT
Source organism: uncultured Acidobacteriaceae bacterium (assembly GCA_963846085.1). Lineage (GTDB taxonomy): Bacteria > Acidobacteriota > Terriglobia > Terriglobales > Acidobacteriaceae > Acidiflorens. The sequence continues at coordinate 1,406,432 of CAWJUN010000004.1, forward strand.
GTACACTGGCCGAAATCTGCACTCGCCACGCGCGGGGCGTCTCGTCTTCGATCACGAAAGGCAGCGTCGAACCCGGAGTTCCGTTACCCACATCGGCGGTCTTCCACTCAATCGACATTCCGTCGGGACGCTTCCGGCTTCCGGAGTCGGGCCCCTTTACCGCGACGCCCGCTTTCTTCAGGCGATCGACTTCCTGGAGCAATACGTTCGTGCCAACGGCCCAGGCGCAAGTCACCGCATCATCCGCCATAAACTTGGACCAGTCCGATCCCGCCGTCACCCCTGGCTTGATCGGCGCGATCAGTTCAATGTAAGTGCCGTCATCGAAGCCAATGCTGGCCATCTGCGTAATACCGTTCCCGTGCGGCCCCCCGAGATCGGGAGTCAGGCCGATATCCGTGAAGTCCTGGCGCAGCGCGTCGAGGTTCGAGCCGCAAATTGAAGCGTGATCAAGTTCAAGCACTACGCTTTTGCCGTCTTGCGTCATGGCGAGTCGTGGTATCAAGAAAAGAACGAGCGTCGCGAAGAACAAGCGGCTACAGATCGGGGATCCCCGCTCGGACATGCGTGCCTCCTTAAAAGAAGAAATAGAATGGTACGCCAGAAAGCCCGATCAGGGAATGATTTCGTGCGGCGGGTCCCCCGGAGCACTGATGCACGCCCTTGCCAGGACTGCCCATTGAGTTGGACGGTCCGGGGAGTGACACACGACTCAGCGGCTGTGGACCAATCTCTCGCGGGTCGTGAACAAAGAATGACGCTCACGAGTAGAATCCCTAGTTCGACTATGCCCTGCGAAATTCGCCACGAATCTCTTGCCGTGGCAACGGAGACACCACTGATGAAGATCGCCCGCTTTACCTCGTGCCCACCGACAGTCGTTCTGTTCTTGATCGTAGCGTTCTCGCTGCTCATCCACGCCGAGACCTATGCCGTGAAATTGGATCGCGACGTCCCTGCAAAGATGCGCGATGGCGTCACCCTTCGCGCGGATATCTATCGCCCCGACGCCGCCGGCAAATACCCCGTGCTTCTGCAGCGAACTCCCTATAGCAAGATAAATGGCTGGGATAACGGTTTCTTTTTCAAGGCGGCCGCTCAAGGCTACGTAATCGTCGTGCAGGATGTCCGTGGACGTTTCACCTCAGAAGGCCAGTGGTATCCCTTCGTTCATGAAGCGGAAGATGGCTACGATAGCGTCGAGTGGGCGGCATCGCTCCCGTACTCCGACGGCCGAGTTGGAATGTTCGGCGAATCTTATGTGGGGGCGACTCAGATGCTCGCAGCATCGGCGCACCCTCCGCATCTCGCGGGAATCTGTCCCAGCGTCACTGCCAGCGACTATCATGACGGCTGGGTCTATCAGGGCGGAGCGTTCGAACAATGGTTCAGCGAGTCTTGGACCTCGGGGCTTGCCCATGACACGCTCGATCGCGCCGTCTTCAAAGCCACAAATACGCGAGAAGGCGAGAATGCCCTTCCTCTCACCGCGTATCCTCTGTTCAATTTACCGAAGTCAGCTGCCCTCGACACGTCGACGCAAACCCTCGCACCTTACTTTCTCGACTGGCTTGCGCATCCGGCCCACGACGACTATTGGAAGCGGATCAGCCTCGAAGAGCATTACGCCGACTTTCGCGTTCCCGTCTTGCATATTGGAGCGTGGCACGACATTTTTCTCCGTGGCACTCTACGCAATTACGCCGGAATCAAGACGGCAGGGGGCACCGACGCATCCCGCCAGGGGCAGCATCTCGTCATCGCCATCGGAGGTCACGCCGGCGATGGACGAAAAATCGGCGATCTCGATTTCGGTCCGGAGGCTGCGAAATACAGCGAGACCGAAACGACCCTCCGCTGGTACGACTTTCTCTTCAAAGGAGTGCAGAACGAATTTGCCGGTAAGCGCGTCAAGATCTTTGTAATGGGACTGAATCAATGGCGCGAAGAAGACGAATGGCCCCTCGCCCGTGCCAAGTCCACGAAATATTTTCTGAATTCCCACGGAGCCGCCAACTCCGTTCGCGGTGATGGCTCGCTCAGCGCAACATCTCCCAGCGCCGAGTCGGCCGACACTTTCACTTACGATCCCGCGAAGCCCGTTCCTACGATTGGCGGCCCGCTATGCTGCGACCCCGAGCATCTGGCCCCAGGTCCAAAAGACCAGCGCACCGTCGAAGATCGCAGCGATGTTCTCATCTATTCCACTCCGCCGTTGGATCATGACGTGGAAGTTACGGGCCCGGTTCAACTGCAGTTGTATGCCTCCTCTTCCGCCGTCGATACCGACTTCACGGCGAAGTTGGTCGACGTCTACCCCGACGGCTCCGCATTCAATTTGGCAGAAGGAATTGTGCGCGCGAAGTATCGCAACTCGCAGGCCAGCGCCGAAGGGCTTGTGCCCGGAAAAGTCTATCCGCTGACTATCGATCTAGTGGCGACCAGCAACCTGTTTCGTGCCGGACATCGCATACGCCTGGAAGTTTCCAGCAGCAATTTCCCCCGCTTCGATCGCAATTTGAATACAGGAGAAACGGCGGCAACATCCACGAAATGGATTCCCGCGACGAATACGATCGTGCACGACGTGGCGCATCCCTCTGCGCTGATACTGCCGATCGTGCCATCGACACCAACGAGTCACGAATAAGTAGCGACAAATGTTTAGGTTGGACGGAGTGTTATATAAGGTAGAATGTGGTATATAGCTATATAGTATGGCACTCAGCATAAAGAGCGATGTGACAGAACGGCTCGCCCGTCAAGTGGCGAGCGCAACTGGTGAGTCTCTTACGGACGCCATTCGAAAATCGCTGGAAGAGCGCTTGGAACGATTGAAGCAGCATCGCAAAACTCACGTCTTACGCGCCCAAGTCGAGGACTTGTTGCGTCGAGTAGATGCGCTTCCTAATCTGGATTCCCGTTCAGAAAGAGAAATCCTCGGCTACGGCGAAGACGGCGTTCCTCAGTAGGTCTTTTCTTAATGGTTGTCGATACCTCGGCGCTGGTGGCCATTTTCCTCGGCGAAGCGGAGCGTGAACCGTTCCTCCGGCACATCCTCGCGGCGGACACGAAGCTTATCTCCGCCGCGAATCTCTTGGAAACGGGAATCGTGCTCGAAGCGCGGCGCGGCGAGACCGCCGGTCGAGAATTCGATCTCTTCGTAGTTCGGACGAATTTGGAAGTGGTTCCGGTGGATGCCGATCAAACCGAGATTGCGCGTTCCGCATGGCGCAAGTACGGCAAGGGACGGCACGCCGCCAGCCTCAACTTCGGGGATTGTCTTGCCTATGCATTGGCCAAGTACTCAGGCCAGAAGTTGTTGGCCAAAGGAGAGGATTTTCGATTTACCGACGTGGAATTACTGCAATGAGATTTCTGTCCTGGCGTCGACCGAAGGTTCGCGAATATAAAGAAGTAGTCGCTCCATCAGTGAGGGGAAACAGTCCGGTCAAATAAAGGACGTTCGCGAGAAGACCTTAGCTGATAAGAGCTCCCTACTCTTCCTCTTCCTTCACTTCGCCCCGTTCCGCCTTCGCCTTTTCTATAATCTTGTCCTGCAACTGCTGCGGAACCGTGTCGTAGTGATGCATTTCCATCGAGAAGCTGCCGCGTCCCTGCGTCATCGAAGTCAAATCGGCGCCATAAGTCAGCATCTCGGCCATGGGAACCTCCGCCTTCACAATCGTGTTTCCGGCCTTGTTATCCATCCCCTGAATGCGCCCGCGTCTGCTATTCAGATCGCCCATGATGGTTCCCGCGAACTCGTCGGGAATCGTGATCTCAACCGTCATGACCGGTTCCAGCAGTGTAGGCTTAGCCGCTTCCATCGCTTTGCGGAAGGCGATGCGTCCCGCCATCTGGAACGATAGATCGTTCGAATCGACGTCGTGGTACGAGCCGTCGTAGAGAATCACGCGGAAGTTCACGACGGGATACCCTGCCAGATAGCCTCGCGCAGCGGCGTCTTTGATTCCCTTTTCCACGGCAGGAATGAAATTGCGCGGGATCGATCCGCCAAAAATGTCGTTGACGAATTCGAATTCGGCGCCGCGCGGAAGCGGCTCCATCTTGATTTTGCAATCGCCATACTGACCGTGGCCGCCCGTCTGCTTCTTGTGTCGTCCCTGCACGTCGGCTTTGCCACGAATCGTCTCGCGATACGGAACCTTCGGCGCCTTGAGTACGACCTCGGCGTGGTACCGCTTTTTCATCTTCGAGACGACAACTTCAATGTGTTGCTGTCCCGTTCCCGCGATCAGAAATTCTTTGGTCTGCGGATCGCGGAAGAAGCGCAGCATCGCGTCCTCTTCCATCAGCTTGTGCAAACCGACGCCGAGCTTGTCTTCATCGGCGCGCGATTTCGGTTCGATCGCAAACGTGATAGCCGGCTCAGGCAGCTGCACAGCGGGATAGCGTATCGGCGAATTCTTGTCGCCGAGAGTGTCTCCCGTGAGTGTCTCGCGCAGTTTCGCCACTGAGCCGATGTCTCCGGCGTGCAACTCCTGAATCGGAACTGCCTGCTTCCCCTGGATCAGTGAAATGTGGGCAAACTTTTCCTGGATGTTGCGATTGTAATTTTGCAGCGACGCATCGTTTTTCAGCACTCCCGAAAAAACCTTGAAGTACGAGATGCGTCCCGCAAATGCGTCCGACATGGTTTTGAAGATATAGACCGAAGCAGGCTCGTTGTCGGTGCCTTTGCGGTCGGCAGGCTTGGTCGTTCCCTCGGCCGTCCACTCGGTGATGGCGTGATGTTCGCTGGCGGCAGGCGTGTAGTCGACGATGAAATCCATCAGCTCGTCGACTCCAATGTTGCCCAGGCCCGAGGTGAAGAGCACAGGAAACAACTTATCTTCGCGAATCGCCTCGTGCAGGGCCGGAACGAGATCCTCTTCGGGTATTGTTCCCTTTTCAAAGAACTCTTCCATCAACTCATCTTTCCCTTCAGCGACGAGTTCAACCAGTTTTTCGTGCGCTTCTTTCGCGACATCGGCCATGTTGGCCGGGATCGGTCCCTCCTTGCCCTTGCCGTTTCCACCCATGTCGTACGTATAGGCCTTCATGCGGACGAGGTCGACGATGCCGCTGAAACTTCGCTCACTTCCGATCGGCAGCTGCAATGGAGTAACCGCCCGTCCAAAGGCGTTGGTCAGCGATTCGAGGACGCGATTGGCGTCGGCCCGCTCGCGGTCCATCCGATTGACCACGATCATGCGCGGAAGATCGACGTCGTTGCAGTAATTCCAGACCCGCTGCGTCACCACTTCAACTCCGGCGACGCCGTCCACCACAACCAGCGCTGCGTCGACCACCGGCAGCATCATCTTGGCTTCGTGGACGAACATGTTGAAGCCCGGGGTGTCGAGCAAATTGATTTTGATCTTTGAGGCGTCCGTCTTGCCCCACTCGACAAACGCGAGTCCCGTCGAGATCGACATCTTGCGGGCGACTTCTTCTTCGTCGTAATCAGTGATGGCTGAGCCGTCATCAACACGACCCAGCCTGGGCGCAGCGCCGGCAGTATAGAGCATGGCGGACACCAGCGTCGTTTTACCGGCGTGGCCGTGTCCGACCAAGGCAAGATTGCGGAGTTGGGTTGCTTCGTAGACTTTCACGGGTTATCTCCTTCCGCAGGCTTGCGGCAAGGGTGGTATGGCCCGGGATGTTATGAGTACGGGTACAGGCCACGTTGCCTGCGAAACTCCCGATGCTAACACAGAGAGTGGGGCGGCTGAAAGGATGGGCTGCGATTCTCAGGTTGATTTTCCGGGCCCTGCGCCGATTCCGGCGAGCTATTTTGCATTCACAAATCTCGCCAGCGGAATGACCTCAACTTTCTTTGCCAACGAATAGGCCTTATCTCCGGGATACAAAACGCATAACCGGTCCAGTTTGAGATCCGAGAGTGCGATTCGCATGGAGGGCGTCAGAACGGGAGCGTCCGCCCGCTTGCACTCAACGCCGATGCGACGGCCATCCTTGAAAAGAAGAAGGTCAAGCTCAGCCCCGTTGTGGGTGGCCCAGTAATACGCTTCGTCGGGCCGAAACGACTTGAGAACCTCCTCGACAGCATAGCCCTCCCACGAAGCGCCAACCTTCGGGTGATTCTCGAGGTCGTGCTTGCTGTTGATTCCGAGCAACGCGTGCAAAAGACCGCTGTCACGGACGTAAACCTTCGGCGCCCTGACTTGCCGCTTGCCCAGGTTCTCGAACCAAGGAGGTAATTGCCGCAGCATGAAGACGTCAGCCATCAAATCGAGATAGCGGCGCACGGTTGGTTCACTTACGCTCAAGGCTCGGGCCAGTTCAGACGAATTCCACACTTGGCCATGATAGTGTGCCACCATATTCCAGAAACGCCGCAGAGCCGCTGCTGGAATCGTAATGCCGAGTTGCGGCAAGTCCCGTTCAATGAAAGTTTGAAGGAACTGTCGGCGCCAAGCCATGGAATCGGCCTCGGTGCGTGCCGTGTATGCCAGAGGGAACCCGCCGCGCAGCCAGTGACGCGCCTGCGCATCCTCACCTAGATCCGATAAGCGAAACCCCTCCAGAGCCACCGTTTCAATACGGCCGGCGAGCGTCTCCGAAGACTGGCGGAGCAAGTCGGGCGAAGCGCTGCCGAGGAGCAGAAAGCGAGCCGGGAGCGGTCGCCGGTCAGCCAGAACACGCAATAGCGGGAACAGATCGGGTCGCCGCTGGATCTCGTCGATCACGACCCACCGCTTGAGCGGGCGCAGAGCCGTGTCAGGTTCCGAGAGCCGGGCTAGACTGCGTGGATCTTCCAAATCAAAATAGTTGAGCGAATCAGGCGGCACAATCTCGCGTGCGAGTGTCGTCTTGCCGCACTGGCGAGGTCCCAGCAGGGCGACGACGCGGCTACGCCGCAGAGCAGTTCGTACCAATACGATGTCGGCCATCCTGACGATCATGGTCACTATTATATACCATGAAATTTGAACGCTCACCGTTCAATTTTCATGGTATACATTTGTTACCAGACGGGGGATGACCGTTAGAGGGAAGCGCTTTTCTCCGCAATCAACTTTCTGACTTTCTCCACAAACTCCGTCGTATCCATATCCTCGGTTTTTTCCTTGCCGCGGGTCCGGACATTGACTTTATTAGCATCGGCTTCCTTATCTCCCACCACCAGCAGAAACGGTACTTTCTGCATCGCGTGCTCGCGGATTTTCGCGTTCATCTTTTCGTTGCGCGAATCCACTTCCACGCGAACTCCCGCCGCTTTCAATAGCGCTGCGACTTTTTGGGCGTACTCGACGTGCCGCTCCGCGATCGGAATCAGCGCAGCCTGCACCGGCGACAGCCACACCGGGAAGGCTCCCGCATAGTGTTCGATCAGCACGCCGAAGAAGCGCTCGATCGACCCGTAGAGTGCGCGGTGCACCATGAGTGGCTGCTTCCGGGTGCCATCTTCGGCCACGTATTCCAGTTGAAAACGCTGTGGAAGATTGAAATCAAACTGTACCGTGGAGAGCTGCCACAGCCGTCCAATGGCGTCGACCAGCTTGATATCGATCTTCGGCCCGTAAAATGCCGCCTCGCCCGGAATAATCTTGTACTCGATATTGCGTTCCTTGAGTACTTTCTCCAGCGAATCGGTAGCCAGCTTCCACTGTTCATCGCTGCCGACGAAATTCTTGCGATCGTCAGGATTCCAAGTCGACAGTTCGGTCTGAAACTTGTCGAAGCCGAAGTCTTTCAGTACTTCGAGCGCGAAGTCGAGGCAACCAACGATCTCCGATTCGATCTGTTCGGGAGTGCAGAAGATGTGCGCGTCGTCCTGCGTGAATCCACGTACGCGCAGCAATCCGTGCATCACGCCCGACCGTTCGTAGCGATAGACCGTTCCCAGTTCGCCCAACCGGACCGGCAGATCGCGATACGACTTCAGCGAGTCGCGATAGATCAGGATATGCCCCGGGCAGTTCATCGGCTTCAGCCGGTATTCGGCATCGTCGAGTTCCATCACGTCGAACATATTGTTCGAGTAATAACCCTCGTGACCCGACGTAAAAAACAGTTGTCGCCGCGCTACATGCGGAGTGACGACCAGCGAGTAGCCGCGGCGCAGATACTCTTCGCGCATCCAGTCTTCCATTTCCTTGCGAATGATCCCGCCCTTTGGATGCCAGAAGATGAGCCCAGGCCCGGCGAGCTCCTGAATCGAGAACAGATCCAGCTGCTTGCCCAGCACGCGATGGTCGCGCTTCTTCGCCTCCTCAATTCCGTGGAGGTAAGCGTCCAGATCTTTCTTGGAAAAAAATGACGTGCCGTAAATACGCTGCAGCTGCGGATTCTTTTCGTCGCCCAGCCAATACGCTCCGGCGATATTAAACAGCTTGAACGCCTTGATCTTCCCGGTCGATGGAATATGCGGCCCGCGGCAGAAATCCTGAAACTTGCCAGTTTGGTAGATCGAGATTTTTTCATCGGGCTCGGTGAACTGCTCTATGAAATGGCACTTCATGAAGTCGCCTTCCGCCTTGAACTTTTCCAGCCCCTCTTTACGCGGCAGGAATTCCCGGGCATATGGCAAGTTCTGCTGGACGAGCTCCTGCATCTTTTTTTCGATCTTCTCCAGGTCTTCGGGCGTGAAAGGAGTCGGCCGATAAAAGTCGTAGAAAAATCCGTTTTCCGTCGCTGGCCCGTGGCCAAGTTTCGTCTCCGGAAAAAGTTCGAGCACCGCTGCGGCCAGCAGGTGTGCGGACGAATGACGATACACTTCCAGCGCCTCGGGATCGCGCTCCGTCAGGATGCGCAGATCGGTGTCGTGGTCGAGCGGACGCGCCAGATCAATCAGATCGCCATTGGTTTTCGCCGCCAACGCGGCATCGGCAAGTCGGGGGCTGATGGACTTGGCAACCTCGAGCGCAGTCGTGCCCTTGGGTACATCCTTGCCACTGCCGTCGGGAAGAGTGATATGAATGTCAGACATAGATAGACCTTTGTGTTCCGCAGAACCGCTAAGTTTATCATCAGGTTGGAAGGCGAAATGGCTGGTGGGAACGATGCGAACTTGCTACGTACTTCTCGGCGCCGTCCGCAGATCCTCGATCGCCGCCTTTACCTTCGCCGACACAACTTCCGTATCTCGCAACGTCAACCCAACCGTGGATACCGGCTCGCCAACCCGCATCTCAAGCGGCTGGCACTTGACGTGATACGTGTTCATCGGCAGCAGGTCGAACGTATCCACGAGCGCGATGGGAACGATGTCTGCTTGCGCCTTAATCGCCAGAAAGAAAGCTCCCGGCAGAAAGGCCTGCAGCTTTCCATCTCGCGTGCGCCCGCCTTCCGGAAAGATCACCAGCGGCATCCCCGCTCGCAAGCTTCGCAGCGCCGACTTGACCGCTCCAATCGACGCCATCGGATTCTGCTGGTTGATGCAGACTTGCCCCGACCGCTTCAAATGCCACCCTACAAAGGGATAGGCCAGCAACTCGCTCTTAAAAATAATCCGGAATTGAAATGGCAGGTAGACATACAGGATCGGAATATCCAGCGCCGAAGCGTGCGTCACCGCATAAACACGAGGCTTCGCATTGGCGCCACCGCTCACGCCCAGATGCTCCGCGCCCACAACCGTCAAGGGCGACAGGATCGTCTTCATCGTCAGCCACGACCAAGCCCGCGCAAACTTGTGCTGTATCCGGCCGTTGCGATCGAACAGCGATGCGATCAGCGACAACGTGCCCAGAATAATGGTGTAGGCCCACACCAGCGGATCGATGAAAAAATGAGAGCGTAGCCGGCTCGGCCATCCATGGCTCGGTTTGGTCTGAGCCTGCGCTCCACGTTCCGACCACGCGGGCACGGCCGATGCTGACGATTCGGTCTGGCGCGCCTCGTCGTTCCGGGGCGCTGGCTCGATAGTGGAGGCGATCTTATTCACGATTGACTTTTTTACTGCCCTTCGCAGACGGATCGCCCGCGCCACATTACTCCCTACACCAAATCTTAGATGCGGATACCCAGGATTCGCATCGCCTCTCCTACGATGTAAATCGAGCCGGTAATCACCACTAGCCCATTCAGACCGGCTAGCATTTTGGCCTTTGCCAGCCCTGCCGCTACATCTTCTGCCTCTTGGAGATCGGTTCCGGTCGCCACCCGCGCAGCTGCCTCTCGAATCTCTTCCGCAGTCGCCGCCCGCGGATTATTGGCGCTCGTCAAAATGACATGGCTTGCGATCGGAAAAAGGATCTCCCCGATTTCTCGGATCGCTTTGTCGCGCATCGCGCCGAAGATCATCGTGATCTCCCGGTCGCTGCCAGAATCGCCGTATGCCGACAAAGTCGACCGCAGGGCCCACGCCCCCGCCGGATTGTGCGCCACATCCAGCACGTATTCGGGATTCCCCTCTGCGGCGGGAATGACCTGAAATCGTCCCGGCCACCTGGTCTTGCGGATCCCCTGTGCAATTGTCTCGGGCGTGATTTGCGTTATCCCCTGCTCGTGCAGCTCCTCTGCCGCCGCAATCGCCAACGCCAAGTTTCGTAGCTGATGACGGCCTACCAACGGAGACTCGACCAGAATTCTCTGCCCCATCACTTCCAGCGGATAGCGATTCCGGACCCCAGTTTGCTTCTCCGTCGCACTCAAACTGCTGGCGCTTCCCGGCGAAATAGGAGGAACAAAGGGAACCGCATTCACGGCGCGCGCGCCGGCGTCCAAAATCGCGTGGCCAATCACGTCGTTCGCTTCCGCCAGTTGCGGTAGCGTGACGACAACCCCGCCCGACCGGATGATGCCAGCCTTCTCTCGCGCAATCTCGGCGATGGTTTCGCCGAGATATTTCTGATGGTCCAACGAAACATCGGTGATAATGCTCAGCCGCGGCTCGACCACATTGGTCGCATCCAGCCGCCCGCCCATCCCCACTTCGAGGACCACCATATCGGGGCGACCGTTGGCGAAATACTCAAACGCCATCGCCGTCAGCATCTCAAAAAAGCTGGGATGCCACGGCAGATCGCCTTCCGCCACCAGTCGCTCGGCCGTACGATCGACGACGTCGTGCAGCATGGCGAAATCGTCATCCCCAATCGCATGCCCGTCCAACCGTATGCGCTCGTTGATGCGAACCAGATGCGGTGAAGTGTAAAGTCCCGTCCTCAGCCCAGAAGCTTCGAGGATGGCCGCCAGCGTTGCAGCGGTCGAACCCTTGCCGTTGGTTCCTGCGATCAGCACCGCCGGAAAGCGCCTCTCCGGATGCCCCAAGGCCGCCAGCAGGACGCGCATGTGCGCCAGGTCAAACTTGTGCGACGGCGTCTGCGCCAACTCGTGGCCCAGCGCGTACATCTGCGCAACTGCAGTTTCGTAAGACAAGGGTAGGTCCGGCCTCCGTTCGGCCGTTGTTTTCCAGTCTCTCTCTTTATATCCAGCCCAGCCAGAAAACGACACCGAACCGCCAAAGGGTGCACTGAACAGGGAATAGCCAAAGCCGACAGGCGTCAGAGTTTTGCATTCCAACGGGCGCTCCAAAACCAGCTCGTCAGAAACAAGAACTGAAGCGGATGGCTGCCAACCGACAGCTGAGGACTGTCTAGGCTGCCTGCACCATGAAGTCGAGAGCGCGCGCGATGTAGGGCTTCAAGTCTTTGCGGGGGACAACGGCATCCAGCATTCCGTGTTCCAGCAAAAACTCCGAGCGTTGAAACCCGGGCGGCAACTTCTGCCGGATGGTCTGTTCGATCACCCGCGGTCCCGCAAATCCAATCAGAGCTCCCGGTTCGGCGATATTCAGGTCACCCAGCATCGCAAAAGAAGCCGTCACCCCCCCGGTCGTGGGATCGGTGAGAACTGAAATGTAAGGGACGCCCGCCGCGTCGAGCCGCGCCAGCGCCGCCGAAATCTTTGCCAGTTGCATCAGGCTGATCACGCCTTCCATCATGCGCGCCCCGCCCGAAGCGGAAACGATAATGATCGGAGTCCGCGTTTCCATCGCTTTCTCGATCGCCCGGGTGATTGCCTCGCCGACGACCGCTCCCATGCTGCCGCCAATGAACGAATAGGCCATCGAACTCACTATTACGGGACGGCCATTCAGCTTGCCACGGGCGTTAATGATCGCGTCCTTCAGCCCTGTGTCCGACTTGGCGTGCTTCAGCCGCGACGAATAGGCCTTCAGATCGACGAACTTCAGCGGATCGGTCGAGACCAGATTGCTGTCGAAGATTTCGTACTGATTGTCGTCGAGGAGTTGCGCCAGCCTGGCTCGCGCGTCGATTCGGAAATGTTTATCGCACTTCGGGCAGACATTGAGATTGTCTTCCAGATCTTTTTTCCAGATGATCTGGCGGCAGCCGTCGCACTTTACCCACAGCCCTTCGGTGCGGACTTTCTTCTCGCCCGAGGTATCCAGTTCGCCCGATTGTCGTTTAAACCATGTCATAACGGCAGTTCTCAGTTCCCGGTTGTGAGTGGTCAGTAAACCTTCTTGCGAATGCTTTACTGACGACTGATAGCTGACAACTGAAAGCTAGTACTCAATTCCCCTCTGCGCCATCACGCCCTTTTCGTAGGCATGCTTTACTTGCCGCATCTCAGTGACGGTATCAGCTAATTCGATGATCGACGGATGGGCGCTTCTCCCCGTCAGGATCACGTGCACCATCTCAGGCTTTTTCTTTAGCGATTCCACCACTTTGGCCGGGTCCAGCATACCGTAGCTGATGGCGTAGTTGATCTCATCCAGAACCACCAGGTCCCATTCTCCTGACAAGATCGCCTTCTCTGCCTCTGCCCAGGCTTCTTCCACCATGCGTACGTCTTCCGGATCGGGCTTTTCCGCCCCGACCTTCACAAAGCCGCGGCCCATCTGTTTCATGATGAATTTGTCGCCGAAAGCCTGTACCGCATCCAGCTCGCCGTAATGCCACGAACCTTTGAGGAATTGCAGCATCAGAACGCGCATCCCCTGCCCGACCGCGCGTAGCGCAGTTCCCATGGCTGCGGTCGTCTTCCCCTTGCCGGGACCAGTATTCACGATGATCAGCCCGCGGCGCACGTCTGACATAGAGGCGAATCCCTAATTGTACGCGGATGCGAATCCTGCTGCCACAGGCGCTGGGGTTAGTTGTGACCTCGATTTCCTTCGTGTGCCTTCGTGCCTTGGTGGTAGAGCAGTTCACAAATCGAAGCACGATCCCGTGCTGCAACCCCTCAAAACGCCGGACGCTTGGCCATTCTCCACGACCACATCAGAAACGATGTAGAAGTGAGGTCGATTCCCGGCTCGGTCGTGCTGTACGACTGCATATTGTCCTGATAAACCGCAAACTGCGAGCGGTCAAGCTTGCCCGGACTGCCATTGAATTTCTTGAAAGTATCCACACCATCCGCCGGACAGAGGATCATCCCATAAAGCGCCCCAGCAGTCGTGTAGCTGTCCGGTCCCTCGGTCGCCGCGCCCCATAGCACTGGAGTACCACCCGACGTCCCGTTCAGCGCGCCCGCGAGATTCGCCACTTGGTGCTGAATGCAGTTCGGAAACGTCGTTCCGTCTCCGACGATGAAGGACGACCCCCACGAATTCGCTCCCAGAATATTAGCCAGCCATCGTTGCGCGTACAGGTCGTACTTCTTGGCACTCGTAATCGAGGCCGCCTCGCTTGCCATCACCGACAACCCAGCCCCGTGCGACGTCGTATCGCCATAGACCCATGGGTATCCGAAACCAAATGGGTCGCTCGCGGATTGCGCAATCGCGTCGTCAACCTGCTGCAGGAATTGCCGCCGAATGCCATACTGCGAAATTGCCAGACCCTTCGGATTCCCCGCCATCTTGATCGCCCGGTAAAGCTCGAAATGAGCGAGGCCACTGACATCGTAGAGATTCAGCGTGTCGGTTTGGCCGGTGTTATAGATGTTCGTGACGTAGTTCTTGGCGAACCGCGCCGCCGCCAACAAATAATCCATGGGATCGGTGTGCGGCAAGCCGGCCGGCAGGACTTGCTCTCCGCCCGACGCCTGCTGTGCCGACTCCAGCGCAAAATAAAGTTCGGTCGCGCCCAACTCCATGTCATCGTCCCAAACGCTTTCGCCATATCCATCAAACGGAGCAATCGTCAGCAAGCATTTGCCGCACGTGCCCGATCCCACGCCGGGTGCAGGATCGGGATACGTTAAATCCGCCAGCGCAAAAACGTCCTCCGCGTTCTTAAGGCAGTCGTTCGCCAGAGTCGGATTTTTTCCGCGATTCAGTTGATAGCAGAGCGCGAAATCCGCCGCTAACCGCCCTGCCAGATTCGGACTAATCGGCGCTCCCGCGGGAGCCGCGAGGTAAACCGGACGGTTGCAGATGAAATAAGTCGTGTAGGGATCGCAGGCTTCCGGATCTCCCTGTTCTTGGAAATTGTCGGCCGCTTGCGGCAGCGTCCATATGTCGTATTCGGTGATCAGGCAGTACGGCGTCGAATACGTTCCTCCGCAATTGCCGCTCGCTGAAGCAGGATCACCCTCGCCGTAGTAGTCCCAATCTTGCGTGTTGTCGACCTGGTAATAGAGGGTCTGAGTTTTGTCGTCCCACATCTTCATCAGCCAGTTGACGCCGAACCGCGCCTCATCCGTGAAGTCCGTCGACGCCGGAGCCCCCAAACCGCTGTCACCCGCATACGAAACCGCTCCCGGTGGCGCGGCAGGATTTAACGCCGCCTTCGCTCCCATCTGCTCGGGGAAATCGCGAACCCCGATCTGCATCAGCGCGGCCGTATAGCTGACCGTCTCCACGTATTTTTCGTAATCGCCCGCATCCCACCATCCCCCTGACGCGTCAATCGCGGGCAGATTCGCCGAAATCAAAGGCAGCGCAGGCGGCACATTATCGATGAGATCGTTGCCATCCAGCGGAGGCGTGTCGTACACCCGCGCATGCTTGTCCTTCAAATGTCCGGGAGCGCTGCGCAACGCGTTTTGTACATAGTTCGCACCGTCGCGTTGCGTCTGGTAGAAAAACAGCGTGTTCAGCAGCAGGCCGGGATAGAGATTCTCCGGTTCATCGACCGCAAAGCGCGGCGAGGTAGCCTGCACGGGACCCGAAACCGAAATCGTGTACAGATCTCCCGCCGGAACCCGAAAGTCCACAGCGTAGACGTCGTAACTAACCGTTTTGCTGTGAGCCCACACGCCAACTAGGGAACCGACGTGGCCCGAAAATCGAGTGGCGCCCTTCGAGTTGACGACGTTAAACGTCGCTCCGTCGACCGCCGTCCGCGACATCAAATACGCACGAAATGGTGCCGCACCAGCCTCGTATCCGACCTGGCTGACCCGCACATACGCGGACTGGCCCAGCGCCTGCGGACCCAGCGTCGACACCGCGAGCAAGAGGCTGATTATCGAAATAAACGAAAAACGGGCGGAAGCGCGATCGAGGAACACCATGGCTTACTCCAGGCCGAGGGGGGACGGCCTATTAAATGCGTTTAATACAGGGAAGGATGTTCCTATTTTAAGGCAGGAAAGTCAAGCCAGACGCGGGGAGGGAGACGGGTTTGTGTGGATTGAAACAGGTCGTGTGGAACGGGCGACCTCGCCCGTCTCCACCAACTCAGCCATCACGGCATTTCGACAACACGCTGCAACTTCGGAGTCGCTTCCCCATTCGCTGCGCCATTATCCTCGGCGCCCAGCAAACGGGCTGCAATCCGCAAAGCATCCATCTCTTTGCGGACGCGCAGCAATTCTTGTTCTTTCATTCGTAATACGTCGTACGGGTTCTTCATTGGGGGAGGGCCTCAGTAAACAAATACAGACGGGCTTCGTCTGGTCTTGAAACTACAGTAAACATATTTTTCGTTACTGGGAAGCTGCCGGAGGTGCATCGTGCACGGAAATCGGTCTTCTCAACAAAAGGCTGCTCGGACCCTGTCCCGTTATCAGATCGGTTAATGTCCCAAATGATAGGGATGCTTCTTCAGGATGGTGAAACGCCCGATACAGTTGCTCCACCAGCACCACCCGCGCCAGCTCGTGCGGCAACGTCATTTTGCCCAGCGACAGCGTAAAGGCGGCTTGCCGACGTGCTTCTTCGCTAAACCCATCACTTCCACCGATCGCAAACAATACGGATATGGCATTCATCTGTTCTCGCTCCAGAAACTCAGCCAGTTCTTCCGACGAAAGCTGCTTCCCTCGCGCATCCAGCAGCACCAGCTTGTGCCGGTCATTTTTGTATTGCCGCTTCTGCTGCCGCTCGCCACTCGCCAGACGATAAAATCGCGGTCTCATCCTTCAGCGCCACTCCCGCGACTTCGGTATAGTGCGCGATGCGCTTCAGATACTCATCGGTAAGAGCCTGAATGGCCGGCTCTTTCGTCTTACCGATCCATGCAACTTTAATTTTCACAGGAGATTGTGAATCGTGATGCGCGAATCAGGCCTTCTTTTTCCGCGCCTTCTTGGGAGCCGCGCCTTCCGCCTTCTCGATAGTGGTCACTTTGGCATTCGCCGCTCGCCGTGCCTTGGGCTTGGCCAGCAATTCCGAAGGTTCCAACCGTTTGGCCGACTTCCACAACCGTTCCAGATCGTAGAACTGTCGCGCCTTCTCCGAGAAGATGTGGACCACAAAATCCACATAATCAAGCAGCACCCACTCCGCTTGCTTGTAGCCTTCCGAATGCGTCACGCGCAGGCCCAACGCCTCAAGCCGTTCATCCACCGCGTCCGCAATGGCCTGAACTTGCCGTGAATTCGTGCCGCTGCACATCACAAAAAAGTCGGTAAACGCACCCGAATCTTTCTCGAGTTCCAGAACCGTCACATTTTCCGCTTGTTTATCTTCGCAGGCCAGGATCGCTTCGCTTACCTGGAGTTTAAGGTCGTTCTTTTTTTTCATACGGGATGCTTGATTGTACCCCGCGACGCCAGCCGATACAGCTCCTGCTTCTTTATGTAATCCGCCACTCGCGGATCCAACCATCGTCACCAGCGGTCTTGCCCTGTGCCGCCGCCTCCCGAATCGCCGTCGCCGACACATTCTGCTCCACCCCCTGCAACAGCCGGAGCGTCACCCCCTTCAGCACCAGATCGCCCTCGGCCGGTTGCTTGTGAAAAGGGCGCGTCACCGCCCCCGGCGGACGCAGATCCTCTGGCAAAGACTCCGCCACCTCGCGCAGCGAATATCCAGGACGGCTCGCCACCACGAACTCGCACTCTCCCAGTAGCGCCCGCGCCTCTCGCCATTTCGCTATGTCACGGAACGCGTCAATTCCAATCAGAAAGAAAAGCCGGTCCGCCTTCTTCATCGTTTGTTTCAGCCGCCGCACCGTATCGATCGAATAATTCGCAGCTGGCGCACTCCGATCCGCTTTCCCCCGCGCTGGACGTCAAACTCCGGCGCCTCCAGCAGCGATGGCTTGAACCGCTTTTCGTCCTGCGTAGCCAGAGTCACCATCGCGTACCGGTGAATGAACGCTGTGAGCGGATGTTTTTGTTTATGCGGAGGAACATTCGCGGGAACAAAAAGGATCTGTCCGAGCGAATAAGACTCGGCGGCGGCCTGCGCCAATGCCATGTGCCCTCGATGAATAGGGTCAAACGTGCCGCCAAATATGGCGATATTCATTTAGCAATCTCTGTTAGAGTTTCGCCGAGCGCCCTTACGGCATTCATCGGGATGACTGCCTAGTTTCTTGTTTTCCCCTCATTGTTGCAACCCGGTAGCTCGGCTATTCGGGCGCTATTGCACGACTGTATTCTCTTTTCTTCTTTCCCTCACGTTTTTGTACCATTGAGTTTTACGAACGCATCGAATCAGACTAGGCTGTGGACACAGCTCTTGTCATGTCCTGCGCCTGCCTTCTTCGTGTCTTGCACTGTACCTCTGGCCATATTGGATGTGCCGCGAAAACGCGGTGGACGGCCGTAACTCGCTGTGCGTGCTCCTCGGCCCATTAAGATGTGCCCTATGCGAATGAAAATCCCCCTCATCCGCAGTCTGGCAGTTGCTCCCGCGCGCGCTCCCATCCTGCGCTACGGAGTCGCTCTCCTCAGTACGCTACTCGCCTTGATTCCCACTTTATTCTTCTCTGACCTCGCGGAAAGCCGTCTCGTCGTCTTCGCCGTCGCCGTCATGGTCAGCGCCTGGTATGGCGGATGGAAGCCCGGCCTCGCCGCTACTTCCTTCGCTCTGACCGTCAGCGCTTACTTCTCACTCAATGGAGATCAAACCCCGAGCGAATATCACAAGGCCATCGCGCACCTCGCTCTGTTTTTCGCGGTCGCTCTTCTCATCTGCTGGTTCAACGCCGCTCTGCGCGCTACCCAGGAAAGCTTGCGCCGTTCCGAAAGCAATTTCCGTTCGCTGGTTATGAACGCCCCCTACGGCATCTGCCGCTGCGACTCCCTCGGCATTCTTCAGGACGCCAACCCCGCGCTCGTCGCCATGTTCGGTTACTCCAATGCCGCCGAACTTACCGGCAAGCATCTCGGAGGCCTCTACGCTGATGCCCAACAATGGTTTCAAACCGCCGACTATTTTCACTCGCGCAAAGAATTTAATGACCTGACCACCGACTGCATCCGCAAGGACGGATCCGCGATCGTAGCGCGGATCTCCGGCCGCACGATCGCTAACGGCAAGGATGGTGGAGCCTTCGAGATTTTTATGGAAGACGTAACCGAAACCCGAACCTTCGAACTGCAACTTCGCCAGGCACAAAAAATGGAAGCCATCGGCCGCCTCGCCGGTGGTATCGCGCATGACTTCAACAATCTACTGATGGTCATTTCCGGTTACTCCGAGTTCCTGCTCGAGCGCATCGGACCCGATCCCCGTCTTCGCGGGCCTGCCCAGGAAATTTCCAATGCGACCCAGCGCGCCACCTCCCTCACCCGGCAATTGCTCGCTTTCAGCCGCAAGCAGATGCTCGCCCCCAAAGTCCTCGACCTGAATGAAGTCGTTGCCGAAAACCTCAAAATGCTGACCCGCATGATCGGGGAGGATATCGATCTCGTCATGGTTCCCGGTCCCAGTCTTGGCGCCCTGCGAGCCGATCCCGGCCAGATCGATCAGGTCATCATGAACCTTGCCGTGAACGCCCGCGACGCCATGCCCCAAGGCGGCAAGCTGACCATCGAAACCGCCAACGTGCATCTCGATGAGAACTTCGCCCGTACTCACGCGCCCCTCACCGCTGGCGATTACGTGATGCTTACCATTAGTGACACTGGCGTTGGCATGGACACGGACACCCAGTCGCGGATCTTCGAGCCTTTTTTCACTACTAAGGGAGCCAAAGGCACCGGCCTCGGACTCTCCACCGTCTACGGCATCGTGAAGCAAAGCGGCGGCTTCATCTTTGTCGATAGCCAGCCGCAACGTGGCACTGCCTTCCGTGCCTACTTTCCGCGAATCGATGGCCGAGAAGACGCCATCGTCGCGCAGGACGCTTTGACTTTGCCCCGAGCCGAAAATGGCGAAGAGACCATCTTGCTCGTCGAGGATGAAGTCAATCTCCGACGACTCGCGCGTCAGTATCTGGAAACGCAGGGCTACAAAATTCTTGAAGCAGAAGACAGCGCCGCCGCCCTCCAAATCGTTGAAGGACACCGCGGCACGATCGATATGCTTCTGACCGATGTCATCATGCCCGGCATGAATGGTCGCGAACTGGCGGTGCAAGTCAGCAAGCAACTCCCCGAAATCCGTGTCCTCTATATGTCCGGCTATACCGAGAACGCCATCGGGCACGACGGCACGCTCGACGCCGGCATCAACCTTCTACAAAAACCATTCGGACTTCCCGTCTTGCGCGACCGTGTTCGCGAGGTCCTGGATTCCGAGCCTATTCCTGCGGAGGTCGCGATGGCCACTCGCGCGGCCTCTGGCCTGCTCGGGAGCAAGGTGCCACCGTTCCGCGCCCGCCGCTTTAATCTCCAACTGCCCTTGCGCTATCGTCCACTCGGCGAAAAAAGCTGGCGCCCGGGCACCACCGAAAACATCAGCCGCTCCGGCTTGCTGTTCCAGGCGCAGGAGGCTCTCCACCCCAACGCCCAACTCGAAATCAGCCTCGTGCTCCCGGCGGAAATCGCCGGCCTGGCCTCCACCGAAGTCATCTGCCGCGGAGAAATCGTGCGCTCCGTCACGCCCCGTGGTGCGAACGTGAATCCTGCTTTGGCTGCGAAGATTCTCCAATACCATTTCCAGCACGGCACGCACGTGGGCGAAGCCTAACCTCTCCCCAAGAGACTAATCAGCGGTTACTTTCGATACCTGCGCGGCCTTGGACAAGCGCCTCGCGGGCTGCTACATTGCGGCCAGCAGTGAATTTTTCGCCGGAAGGCTGACGATGTCCTTGGTTGTGAAATTGGAAGACGATCTCGGTGAACGAGCTGAGTGGGTTATGCTCCACGGCGTGATCCCCTCCACGGACCACAAGGATTTCTTGCTGCTCAAAGGAATCGATCCCTTCGGCAAGACTGTTTTCAATCATCTTCAGATGGAAACTTTTCTTTGCGAATGGGATCGCGCGAAAGATCACGCCCGCGACGAGAGCCAGTTAGAGGCCTGGGAAAAAGTGAAGACCATGGCGGAGACTTGCCGTCAAGATCGCGACCTGTACCTCCGCTTCGTCGGCAACTAACCCACGCCTTGAAAAAGAACTCTGCTTGTGACCCCCTGTGACCCTTCGATATGACCTCGTTTTGAAAGGGCGCAGCTTCAGCTGCGCCGCAACTGTCACCAAATCTTGAGCGGCTTTCAGCCGCTGAGCGACTGCCTGCCCGAACTCCGACTATTTCCGAAAACTCTTTACGTCGCCAAGGGAGACGGCTTCAAGGTATCCCGCCTCGCGGCATTCTGCTATGAATTCATCCGCGAGCGATCTCCCAGGTTTTATGTACCGCTTCACCCGTCGTTGCGCTCGGTCGACGCGGTCCTTCACCGTAGGGATTCGTAGCTCGTTATCCTTCATTTGCAGCACGACTTAATCCTCGAGCTCTCGCCAAGAGCTAAAAGCCAAGAGCCAAAAGCTAGATCCCTACTTCGACAACGCCCCCAGGGCCTCGCGAAAGAGCGCCTCGAAGGTCTGTCCATTCTTTGCGCCACGCGCTGCCAGCAAAGCCTTCTCCGCCGCCGGTCGCTGGTACCCGAGATTGACCAGCGCCGAAATCACGTCCTCTTCCACGGGACTTGCCAGACTCGGACTCGTCTCCGACATCGCCGTTGGTGCTGCCAGCTTATCGCGCAGCTCCAGCACCATGCGTTCTGCCGTCTTTTTCCCGATCCCCGGGATGCGAGTCAGCCGTACCAGATCGCCCCCGCGAATCGCGCCCACCATCTCATCGGCCGGCATGCCGCTCAAGATCTTGATCGC
This sequence comes from uncultured Acidobacteriaceae bacterium, assembly GCA_963846085.1. Lineage (GTDB taxonomy): Bacteria > Acidobacteriota > Terriglobia > Terriglobales > Acidobacteriaceae > Acidiflorens. The sequence continues at coordinate 1,427,773 of CAWJUN010000004.1, forward strand.
CAGCGTCGGACCAATGCCACTCACCGTCAGCAGTTTCTCAAAAAGATGTTTCTCCGCCAGCCGCAAAAATCCATACAGGCTCAGCGCATCTTCCCGAACATGTGTATGAATATGGAGCGCGACCTCTGCTCCCGCCGCCGGCATCTCCGTAAACGTTGGGACGGTGATGGCCACGTCATATCCAACGCCGTGCGTCTCGACGATAGCTTGGTTGGGATGTTTCGACAGCAACGTTCCACGCAGATGCGCGATCATTGCAGGTATTGTACGGCAGGCCGAACGTGGCCCGGGAATGCGCCCGCGGATGCAAACATGCGAACGACAAACCTACTCCAATCGAACTCTTGCAATCTGACTGTCTAGATTCCAGCGTCTGTGGAGAAAAGCCTGGGACCCGTAGACTGTTTACTTTGAACATAGGAATCCGTGGAGGATATAAAGTTCGATGCCACCGTTTCTAGCTCTCTTCGTTGTCTCGATTGTTCTCGCCGTGAGCGCGCAAGGCGCCGATTGGCAACCATCATCAGGACGCTCGCAGGCGCCGATATGGCCGGGCCGCGTGCCAGATGCAAAGCCGGTCCCTGGGCCCGAGACGACGAAAATTGATTCCGCCTTTTTCGTTGCGGGCAGGCACGTTACGGGAGTGTCAAACGTCAGCCAACCTACGATGACCGTCTATCCGCCGAAAGGAAAGAGTACGGGCGCGGCGGTCGTGGTGTTTCCCGGCGGCGGCTTCCAGGAACTCGCCATCGACCTCGAGGGTACCGAGGTTTGCGACTGGCTAAGTTCTGCAGGCATTACGTGCATACTGCTCAAATATCGCGTACCGAGCCGGCCTTATGACTGGCACTGCAAGTGCCGTCCCAACGGGCTTGCTGAATCGACACTTGCGCTGGAAGATGCGCAGAGAACCATGGGTCTCGTGCGATCTCATGCCGAAGAGTGGCATATCGATCCTCACAAGGTTGGAGTGCTAGGGTTTTCTGCCGGCGGCTATCTAGTGGCAGAGGTGAGCACACATTTTGATCACCGCCGGTATACACCTGTCGACGCCGCAGACAGGGAAAGCTGCCGACCCGATTTCGCAATCGCAATTTATCCCGGGCATCTGTGGACGCGAGACAAGTTTGAGTTGAATCCGTACGTTCGCGTCACTCGCGAGACCCCGCCTACATTTCTGTTGCAGGCCGAAGATGACCATGTAGACGGGGTTGACCAGGCGCTGGTGTACTACATTGGGTTGAAGAATGCGGGTGTTCCCGTGGAGATGCATCTCTACGCGCACGGCGGTCACGCCTTTGGCTTGCGGCCTACGCAACTTCCCGTAACGAGATGGCCTCAGTTGGTGGAGACATGGCTAGGAACGATTGGTATTTTGTCGAACTCATCTGCTGCCCGAAAAACCAGCGACAGCATCTTCCGGTAGTGAAGAACCTCGAAATCACTCTTCGCTCGAATAGCCACTTCACCATGGTTCGACATCGCTCGCCGTCTTTATAGAAGGGGTGGCTCCTCGCGCGTCACAGCGGGATTTCGCCTGAGGCCCAAGGGAATTAACCTGTTTTTAACATTCAGCCCGTTTTTCGCCATTAACATTTTTGGCATGCCTGAACCGCCATTGAATATTGAAGAGCGAGCCGGATCGCACGAAGGAATCAAAATCTGGCATCTGTCTGGCCCGCTGACACTGACCAATGTCTTCGGATTTCAGTCCAAACTCCGCGCCGACACGGCGCGCGCCCTGATTTTGGATTTCAGCGACGTTCCCTTGGCGGATTCCGCTGGCATCGGCGCCATGGTCGGAGCCTACGTCACCCGCCAGAAAGACAATCGCAGCCTCGCCCTCGTCGCCGTGAATCAGCGCATCCACCACGCCCTCGAAGTCACCCGAGTTGAAGGCTTCTTCCGCTTCTTTCCCACCATCGCCGAAGCCGAACAAGCCGCGTTGTCTTAGACACCCCTTACCTGAACTGCCGGCGAGTCTGATTGCTCCGTATGCGAGACTCGTATCAGGGTATCGCTTCAGCGATACCGAAACTGTCTTCCGACGCCCCTTTAGGGGCTGACGACCGCAACCCGATGTATCCGAAGCGAAAATAAATCCACGAAATCCGTCGGTCCACCCCCCTAAATGTTAATGCCTTTACCGGGCTGGGAACTGAGAGCTGCTCCCAAGTCCTTATTTCATAATATTTTGCATATAAGTACTTTAAACTCAGAGATCTAGGAGGAGAGCACCTCCTAACGGCAATAAATCACTTGACGCACATGTGCTCTTAGTATAGTATTTCTGCATGGCACTCAAGACACCGAAAACGCTTCAAGAAGCTATCGTCTACTTCTCCGATCCGCAACGCGCTTTCGACTTCGCCGTTAGCCTTCGCTGGCCAGATGGTGAGGTGTTTTGTCCTCGCTGTGGTTCCAAGAAGCACTCGTTCATCAAGACGCGCCGCATCTGGTTCTGCTATGGCTGCAAGAAGCAGTTTACCGTCAAGGTCAAGACTGTGTTCGAGGATTCAGCAGTTCCCTTGGACAAGTGGATGATCGCGGTATGGATGCTGGTCGCTTGCAAGAACGGAATCAGCAGCTATGAGTTAGGGAAAACAATTGGCGTGACGCAGAGGACAGCTTGGTTCATGCTGCAAAGAATTCGCAAGGCTCTGCATAGCGGCTCATTCGGAACTACGAAATTGGGTGGTGGAACGCCAGAATCCGAAGTGGAAGTAGATGAAACTTGGGTAGGTGGAAAAGCGAAGAACATGCACAAAGACCGCCGCATCCGATACGAGCAACTGGGCGGTCACCACGGCAAGGCTGTAGTGCAAGGTATCCTCGACCGCGATCTTCGCAAGATTCGCGCTAAGGTAGTTCCGAATACGACTCGCGAGGTCTTGCAGAACGAAGTCCTAAGGAACGTTAAACACGGCACCAAGGTTTACAGCGACAACGCGGTTGGATACGACAAACTGCATTATCGCTTCGTGCATGAGTTTGTGAATCATGCCGAAAGATACGTTGACGGGCGCATCCACACGAATGGACTAGAGAACTTTTGGAGTTTGTTGAAGCGTGGATTGCGCGGGACTTACGTTGCGGTCGAACCATTCCACTTGTTCCGCTATGTCGATGAGCAGGTATTCCGCTACAACAACCGCAAGGGGATCACAGATGCACAACGCTTCGCTTTGGCTATGTCTCAGATCGGCGGGAAGCGCCTCACCTATGCCGAACTGACAGGGAAGGACGCCGACGCGTTACACTCGTCCAAGACAGGGGCGGGGGAAAAGACTCAAGTCCCCTTCTAGTTCCTGTCGTTAAGGGGGCTACTGTCACCATTCGCCTAATGTTCGCGGTCGTGCGGCCTCCCCCCGTCCAGTCCCTTCCTCCAGTCCAATCGGTTCCATTGACGGGAGTCCCGGTTGTTAAGTTCGAGCCGATGCCGGGTGTGATTTCCAATCTCCCGCCAGAAGGAGTGCGGCTATCAAGCTTGGCGAGGTTGGGGCAGTAAAGCTGGTTATTCTCGTGGTTTTTTAGATTCACTGGCGGTCTTCTTAGGCCGCTTTTTTTCTACCTCTAGCTTCGGTGTTTGGAAAAGAATCTTCATCGCCTCTTCGAATTTTTCGGCTACGTTCGTGCCTTCTCGATACTCGCGTTCTTTCATATTCGAGCCTCTAATCTGAATCGAATCCTTCGCAATCATGCCATACTCCCGGTGCATAAGCTGGCGGTTGCAGGAACTCGCACACACGGAAATGATGCGTTTTCTTGTTATCTAGGTAGGCCATATCGATCACTACAAAAGCTATGGTAGTTCCTGCGTGCAATTCGTCCAAATCCTTTTGGGTTACGTATCGAACGCGCTTGTCTGCGGTATACGCGATGACAGAATTCCAAGCCTCTAATCCCGGAGAGAGGGTGTGCGGCTTTAATTTAATCTTCTTCGAATCCATCGCCACGTTAAACTTGAAATCAGCGAGGATGCGCTCTTGTGTTTGCGATGTCGCGTCTGGCTCCAAGTAGAGCCGTTGTCCGGTAATTAGCTCCTTCACTGGGTTTGGGCCTAGAACGTGGTAGTGGTAATTGAACGCTAGCACATCTCCGACTCTGAGATTCTGATCCCCCGGACCCTCGCGGCAAAACGTCAGTGGTCCACCAGGAAGACCTGAGACGAGGTAGCTTCTGGGAGGTTCCGGTGCTGGGGTAGGTTGCTGGGGAGCCGATGCCGGAGTAGCTGGCATGGGAGAAACGACCGCATTCTTACCTAGTTGTGGTTTGAGATATTCCCCAACAGAACGGGCAAGGTCACTGGTAAATGTCTGACTGCTGGCTTTCACAAGAACGCCAACGGCTAGAAGCGCTGAAGTCATCACGACAAACAGAAAGGTATAGCAAAAGGCCTGAACGGATATTGTCTTATCCGCTACCGCACGAGAGCGGTGAAGCGCCAAAAGCATGCACGCGCCGCATATAAAGCAGACAGGAGTGTAGAGGATTACGCCCACAACACCCCCCACAATCCCGATAGGAGCCAAGAATAGGGGCTGTTCGACAAAACCCACGAAGCGCTGCCAGTTGGTTGGTTCCCCGCTCGGAGGTGGATCGGACTTAAACGACATCTCGCCGAGAATGATAGATACCATCCACAACAACGCAAGCCCGAAAGCCAAACTAACGGAGAACATGAGGCACACCCCTGCCGCTCCCGGATTCTAATCCAAGTCTTTGATTCAGCGAGGGTAAACCATTTTGACATGTGTGTCTAGTGATTTAATACCCTCCTAACCCGATGATTCCAAAAGATCGGAAAATAAAAAAGTTCGCAACATGACCAGATACAAGCCGGCGAGAGTGAAGCTGGGAGCTAGGAGCCAAGAGCTAGAAGCCAAAAGCCAGCAGCGAGCAGCCAAAAAGAAAAGCGGCCCTTTCAGGCCGCTTTGTCTTTTCCGAATTGTAAGTGGTCTTAGACGCCTTTCACGTTCTCCGCCTGCCAGCCTTTCGGCCCTTTGACTACGTCGAACTGAACTTGTTGTCCTTCTTGCAGGCTGCGAAAGCCGTTGGCCTGAATGGCGGAGAAGTGCACGAATACATCTTCACCATTCTGGCGGCTGATAAACCCATAGCCCTTGGCATCGTTAAACCACTTTACTGTTCCTGTTTCCATGATGTTGCCGTGTTCCTTTTGTTGAGGTATGCGCTGGAAATCGCACGTGTTGCAGATCAAGCTCAGGCAGGGTCACGCTGTGAGGCAGGTCACGCTGTAGAGCAGGGTACTGCTGACAACCGCAAAGCCAAACGCACCTAGATTGTACATATTCCGGACACATTGGCTAGAAATTTTTGGCTTACTCCGGTAACCCTTAAGCCCCAACCTCCGGTCCCGGGAGCACCGAATCTACTGGCGAGTCCCTATGAATTCTTTCCCCGGCGTCCAGTCGAAAATTCTAAGGGCTGGACGGTAGATCGTGCTGTATGTTTATGAAAATAGACCGTATACATGTTGGTACGCTTATTGCCTCTCCATAACATAAGCAACGCGGGAGGTCGAAATTATGTTGGCCACACACGTAGAGAAACTTGGCGACTTGGCTCTCATCGACTGCAAAGGCCGCTTGGTCAAGAGCGACTCTGTTTTCGAGCTGCGTGACGTCGTGATGGCCCAAAAAGACGCCCGCATCATCGCCCTCGACCTCTACGATGTGGAGGCTATGGGCGGGGGCGGTTTGGGCATGCTGGCCTTCCTTCAGCAATGGGCAACGGACCACGATATCCAACTGAAGCTCTTCACCCCATCGCAGCCCGTGATGGACGAGCTACAGCGCACGCGCGAAACGCTCGGCTTAGAAATCGCAAACCTGAACGAAATGATGAGCATCCTGTCCCGCAGCCGTCGTGCGAATGCTACGCCGCATCGCCAGTCCTATGCCGCCTAAAGGCGGCCGATGCTTTAAGCAAGGCAAGTCCACTCCCTAGCAGTGCGCCGAGTCCGCCGGCAGATTTGCAACTTCTGCGGGCCTCCTTCATCATCAATGGATGCGCACTTCACTGCCAGCCGGTCGACTCGTCTGCGGTCTCCTCCTCTGCCTATCGATCGGTGCCCCTCTGTCGTCGCAAGCCGACTTGATCGGCGATGTTCGCGCCCAACTCGCGCAGAACTCCTTCTCTACCGCCGAGTCGGAGCTCAATAGTTACAAAACGAAGCACGGCGTCACGCCGGAATACCTCGAAGCGCTCTCCTGGATGGCGCGTGCCGCCGCTTCCGAGAAAAAGTGGGAGCAAGCCGATCACTACGCCGCCGAAACGCGCACGCTCTCCCAACAGCAACTTGCCAAGCGCCAGCTCGATGCCGAGCCCCATTTGCCCATAGCTTTAGGCGCTGCTTATGAGGTTCTCGCACAAGAAAAAGAAGCCAGAGGACAGCATGCCGCTGCCCTGCAATTGCTTCGTTCGGCTCTTGCCCGCTACGGCAAGACCTCCATCGCACCGCGCCTGCAGAAGAATCTCAACCTTCTGACGCTCGTCGGCCAGCCTGCGCCGCCATTGCAGGAGACTGAGTTTCTTGGCCCCAAACCCGCTACGTTGCATGCGCTCAAGGGCTCACCAGTCCTCCTCTTCTTCTGGGCGCACTGGTGTGGGGACTGCAAAGCCGAAGTGCCAGTGATTGCCCGCCTGCGCCAGGAGTTTGCCTCCCAAGGCTTGGCTGTCATCGGACCTACCAGGCTCTACGGCTACGCTGCCCAGGGAGCCGATGCCTCTCCAGAACAGGAGCGCGCCTACATCGAGTCTGTTCGCTCCCGTTACTACGGTAGCTTGCTCGACATGCCGGTTCCGGTGAGCAATCAGAACTTCAACGCTTACGGAGCGAGCACGACTCCTACACTAGTCGTCCTAAATCGCGCGGGACAAGTGGAGATGTATCATCCCGGCGCGCTTTCCTACGACGACTTGCGATCCGCCCTCCAGAAAGCCGCAGCCCGCTAGCCGGGTGGAAGGTTCGGGCTGTGGAGGGCGAGAGTTTAGAACAGCAGTGTGGGGCGGAGGACTACTCGCCAGTTGCAGGGGGCAGGATCTGCCGATTAAGATTACCCGCCCGCAATCGCTCCAATAACGATGAAAGGTTCGGCCCCACTCGCAACCGCCTCTGGCAGCGGCGCGTCCGGTGACTCATGCGATAGATCTTCTTCGCAGGCAAAGAACCGAAGAAACGAACGCCTCTGCTGCGTAGTCTGGTCCCGGATCGTTCCCCGCAGCATCGGATACCGTACTTCCAACTCATCCAGCACCGACCGCTGCGTGAGTGCGCCACTCACCTCAAGTTCCACCTCGTTACCAACCTGCGCCAGCATTCGAAGGTGATACGGCAGGACGACTCGGATCATAAGTTGCTCGCGCCGACTTACCCCAGCGTCTGCACCTCAACCGACAGCACCGCCGGCAGATCCCGCACAATCGGAGCCCAGCTATCTCCCGCATCGGCGGAAGCATACACTTGCCCGCCGCTCGTTCCAAAATAGATGCCACACTCCTCCATCGCATCGACCGCCATCGCATCCCGCAGCACGTTGACGTAACAGTTGCTTTGCGGCAAGCCTTTGGTCAGCGGCTGCCAGTCGTTGCCGCCGGTGCGGCTGCGAAACACGCGCAGCTTTCCTTCGTGCACATAGTGTTCCGAATCGCTCTTGATGGGGACCACATAGATCGTCTCCGGTTCGTGCGCGTGAACGTCGATCACGAATCCGAAGTCGGTGGGCAGATTACCGCTGATCTTCTGCCACGAATCTCCCGCGTTGTCGCTCCGCATCACGTCCCAGTGCTTCTGCATGAAGAGCACCCCTGGACGCGACGGATGCATCGCAACGTGGTGCACGCAGTGTCCAACCTCGGCCGTCGGGTTGGGAATGTACTTAGAGTAGAGCCCTTTATTGATGGGCTGCCAGGTCGCCCCACCATCGTCAGTACGAAACGCTCCAGCCGCCGAGATCGCGACGAAAATCCGCGCCGGGTCACTTGGATCGAGAATAATGGTATGCAAGCACATGCCACCGGCCCCCGGCTGCCATTTCGGTCCAGACCCATGTCCGCGCAATCCTGAAAGTTCCTGCCAGTTTTGTCCCCCGTCCGAGGACTGAAACAGCGCCGCATCCTCGATCCCTGCATACACCACTTCTGGATCGGTGAGCGACGGCTCAAGATGCCACACGCGCTTGAACTCCCACGGATGCGCCGTGCCGTCGTACCACTGGTGCGTGCCCGGAACCCCGTCATAGGCGAACTCGTTGCCCACCGGCTCCCAGCTCTTGCCGCCGTCGTTCGAACGCTGGATCAGTTGCCCAAACCATCCGCTCGACTGTGAAGCGTAGATGCGGTTCGGATCGGCAGGCGATCCTTTCAGGTGATACATCTCCCAGCCCGCGAAGTGGGGACCACTTACCTCCCATTTTTCCCGCTTACCATCCGCCGTAAGAACGAAGGCACCCTTACGTGTCCCTACCAGAACTCGTACCTGGCTCATGCCGGACTCCTGATATTGGTTTCATTCGCCGCCAAAGGCGCGTTGCAGACCCGCGATGTCAATTTTCTTCATCTCCAGCATGGCCTTAAAAGCCCTTTGCGATTTCACGGGATCTTTATCCTGCATCATTTCCATCAAAGCCCGGGGAACAATCTGCCACGACAGACCAAACTTGTCTTGTAGCCAGCCGCATTGTACTTCTCGGCCGCCGGCGGTGAGTTTATCCCAAAGATTATCGACTTCAGCCTGGGAATCGCAATCGACGAACAGCGATATCGCGGGCGTTAAGGGATACTGCGGACCGCCATTCAAGGCCATGAATTTCTGCCCTTCGAGTTGGAAGGTCACGAGCATCACCGAACCTTTCGGCCCGGGCCCCGCGTCGCCATAACGGGCCACGTCCAGAATCTTCGAGTCTTTGAAAATAGAGGTATAAAAATCAGCGGCCTCTTCGGCCTTGCCGTCGAACCATAAGAATGTAGTGATCTTTTGCACAGTTCTTTTCCTTTCCTCCTAGCGGAATTTGCTCGCTGCTACCGTAAAAGCATCCGCGCTCATTGGGTGGGAGCAGCTGTGCCGTCTGACCATTTAGAGACGGAAATGATGAACTCGGTGATGGGTTGCGGAGAATACTGATGTACGTACACCGGAGAACCCGCGAAACCCCCGCCCCAAAAGCTATCTGTCGTCTTTGGAAACCAAAACATCAGATGCGGATCGGCATTCTTGTACTTCGATCCAAAGTACTGTTGCCTCGACATCATGTAGCACATGGCGCCGGGCTCCGGGAGCGGCAGTGCCTTCTTGTCAAATGCCGCTTTGATGGCGTCGAAAATCTGAGCTTTGGATGCCGCGGCCAGCGCTAACTCTGTCGTCTTGAAAGTGAGCGGCAGATGAGATCGCGCGCCCGCCGCATTTAGGCAAAGTGGAAGCCGCTGATCAGGGTTCAGAAACTCGGGGTCGTCGAAAGGAGACATCCACGAGCGTTCCACAATACACACGAAACCATTCTTGCCGTTAACCGCGGTTTCGTAACCGTGCCGTCCAAGCACCAGGACCTCTGCGTCGCGTGAAATGGACTGAGGGGCAGCGCTTCTCGCCAAGGCTATTTCGGCATTGCGATCCGCCATCAAATATTGGTCAATCGGCGCCATCTTCGGATACGGGATTTGGGCGTCCTCTGCCCGCGCTTTCCAGGCCACGCTCAGTAGGATAACCACCGCAAAAATCGGAAATGCAATCATCCTGACGATCATTCGCTTCATTCGTGGCTCCGGAGATATGCCATCCCCAATCTGTTCAGAGGAGTTTCACAAAACTCATTGAGAAACTCTGCAACGCGTGCGATTATGAAGCATATGACTTGCATAATGCAAGTTATTTTCAAAAGACATGCCCTCACAAAATGTGAAACGCCGGTCCGAGTGTCCCCTCAACGCTTCGGTTGAGATGCTGGGCGATCGCTGGTCGCTCTTGATCATTCGCGACATGATGCTCCGAGGATTTCGAACCTACACACAGTTCATGGAATGTTATGAGGGAATCGCGACGAACATTCTCGCTGACCGCTTGCGCAAGCTGATGGAATACGGGGTTATCGAAGCCACTCACGACCGAACCGACGGGCGAAAGTTGATCTACACCCTCACCGCTAAAGGAATCGATCTCGCTCCGGTTCTGACCGAGATGGTCCTCTGGGCCGCCGCCCACGAAGAGACGGGGAACCAGGCTCTGGTCCAACTCATGAAGGCCGACAAAGAGAAGTTCCTGGCCGGAGTGCGGCAACGGTGGCTGGAAAGCACGGCGCCCGCATCTCCCAGTCGTCCTTCGCGAACGAAGTAACGCGCTTCGCGACAGGAAATCAGGCTGCCTTGTCGAACGCCGGAGAAGAAAGAGCGGGTTCGGCGCCTCCCGGCAAGGTCGCTTCCGGAAGAAGGGTGGGATTTTTCCCCAAACCGGACGTACACTCCCTTTCGATAACCTCCGGTAATCGTCAGTAACCATCGGACTTAGGGTACCCGGCCTTACAATCACATTACCTCGCCATCCTGCTTGGGCGGTTTTGTGGGGTTTCGCTGGGAATCTCCCGGCGTAGATCGGCCCGCTCGGGATCGCTTGCGTAAATCGCACGCGCCCGGCGGCAATAGGCTGGAGTCCGCAAACCTTATGGCGTTTGGTTTTGGCTTCAATAAACAGAAGGTGCTCAGCGCCGCGGAAAAGTTTGTCCAGCAGGGCAAACTGCAGAACGCCATTGCTGAGTACGACAAGATCCTTAAACACGACGAGAACGATCTCACCGTCAACAACACCATCGGCGATCTCTACGCCCGTCTCGGCGACAGCGCCAAAGCTATCGAAAGTTTCAAGAAGGTTGGCGATGCCTATGCCGCCCAGGGCTTCACTGTTAAGGGCATCGCGATGTACAAGAAGATCACCAAGCTGCATCCGAGCGTGGATGGATCTTTGAAACTCGCCGAACTCTACACCCAGCAAGGTTTGTTTAACGACGCCCGCGCCCAGTACCTGCAAGTCGCGGAAGACTTCATGAAGAACGGCGACCTCGATCAGGCCGTCCGCCTTTTCCAGAAGGTCCTTGAAATGGACCCGGAAAATGTGCCCATGCGCATCAAGCTAGCCGAGGTGTATGTCAGGCTAGGGAAAAAGAAAGAGGCTTGGGAGATTTTCAGCGCCGCAGCGGAAGCGTTGCGCGCCCGTGGATCGCTCCCTGCTGCAGAAGACGTTTTGAAACGGATGCTCGTTCTCGATCCCGGCAATAGCTACGTGTTACTGCTGCGCGGGAAGGCTGCGGTCGAGGCCGATGATCCCAAGAGCGCCATCGAATATCTAGAAAAGGCTGCCGACCTCGACTCTCATCCCGAAGGTTTGCGCGATTTGCTGAAGGCGTATCTGCAGATCGGCAACCTGACACAAGCCGCGCCGATCGCAGAAAAATTGCTTACCGTTCACAACGATCCCGAGGGATTGTTTGCCATGGCGGAGGGCTGCGCCCGGCTCGGTCAGTATCACGAAGCGCTCGACATCTATACCCGGCATGCTGATCGCTTGCTGTCGACGGATTCCACTAAACTCCTCTCCAGCCTGCATTCGATGATCACTCACCTGCGCGATGACGCGGGGGCGCTCGACACGCTCTTGCTGCTGCTCAACAAAGCCGGCGAAAGCACCCATGTCAACGAAGTCAGTGAGCTCCTTGCACATGCGTCAGTAAAGGATGGCAATCTGGCCCGCGCTCGTGATCTTTACCAGATGCTGGCCACCACTGAACCGCAGAATCAGCTGCATCAGCAGAATTATCAGCAGGTCGTGGCGCGCATGGCAGGCGATGCGCCAGCCACTGGCATCACCGCCGAAGAGGGCACGGTGATTGTCGATGAATTGGAGGCAACGGCCCCCGTCATTGATCAGTTTTATCCCGACCACGTCGCCATCGCGGTGCGTTCGGCCGTCACCGATGCGGATTTATTTCTGTCTTACAATTTGCCCGACAAGGCAGTTGTGCCGCTGCTCGGGGCTCTGCCTCTTGCTCCTCGCGATGCCCGCCTGAATCAGCGGCTGGCCGCGCTCCATACGCGCTTCCAACGTTTTACCGAAGCTGCTGTTTGCTGTCGCACCTTGGAAAGCGTCTACCATGACGCCGGTTATCCGGATGAGGCCGTACGTTACGGAGAACTAGCGGGCCGCTATGAGCAAACTGCCGACGCGGTGCCATCGCCGGCGGCGTTAGCTCCTCCGCCCGCGCCAGTTCCCTCGCCTAAGTCCGCTCGATCCACTCCGTCGCCGGGCGCTTCTCCGAAACCTTCGCCGCGCGCCACCGCACCCGCCGCTCCATGGCCAACGGCTGTCGCCGCCGACTCCCATTCCGCCATTCCGTCCGCGCCCGCTGAGTTTGCTGTCGAAGAGATGACAGTGCACGCTCCTTCCGACACGCAGGATTTTGCGATAGAACCCGATTCCTCGCCCGCTGCCCACGATTCCTCTACCGACCTGGCATCGGAGTGGGAGGATTCGCTCTCCATCGACGAGCCGGCGCCAGTTGCGCCTGTTGAGGTTTCCAGCCCCGCTGGCTCGAGTGATGATGCCGCCAAGAATCCTGAGATTGCCGAGACGGCCGAAGAGGTGCGCTTCTATCTCGAGCACTTCATGATCGACCAGGCTCGCGCCGGAATCGAAAAGCTCGAATCCCTAACCAGTGATGCCCAAATTCTCGACCCCTTGCGTGCTGCCCTCGCGACTGCCGGACAGCCTCCCGCTGAGCCCGAGGCGGAAATTGCAGAGATCAACGCGGACGAGATTAGCGCGGACGAGATCAGTGCTGCCGAACTTCATGTTAGTGACGCCCCTGTCGACGAGCCCAGCGAGTTTGAAGTCCAGCTGGATAACTCGCATGACTCTGAAATTGCTTCCTCTCCCGATCTCATGGGTGGTTATCAACACGCCGGCGACGAAGAAATTCATCACGACGAGATTCCCGCCGAGGCCGCCCTTGAAACGGGCTACGATGAAATTCAACAGCCGGAGCCAGTTCACGCGGAGCCTGCTCACGCCGAACTCGCGCACCCAGAACCCGGCGATCTCGATTCACTGGTTGCCGATCTGGAAGCTTCGTTAGGAGATGCTTTTCCGGAAGCACCTCCGCTGGCCGGCCCGCCTGCTAAAACTCATGCGCCCGCGCCGCCCGTCAGCCAACCCTTGCCAAGTTGGCCGGCCCCTGCGGCGCCGAAACGCGCCACTGCTCCGCCGCCTGCACCACCTGCAAAGAAGCGCGAACCGGTGCTCGAGCCCGTGGCCCACATTGAAATTCCCGAGCCACCTGCTGCTCGGCCGGTGATCGCAGCATCCTCCACGGGAGCGGCAGCAGCCACCGCCCCCGCCATGACCTACAGCCCTTCGACTGTGCGTCCTCTGGGTGCCGGTGCGCAGGCCATGCACGCCTCCGACAGCGTCGATCTCTCGGAGATGTTCGGGGAATTGAAACAGGAGTTGGAAGAAGAGGTTGCCGCGGGTGACGACGATCCCGAAACGCATTACAACCTTGGAGTGGCCTTCCGCGAAATGGGTCTGCTCGATGAGGCGATTGCGGAATTACAGAAGGTCTGCAACTCCATCGAACGTGGCAAGCCGTTCGACCAACCTGTCCAGACTTATACCTGGCTAGCCCAGTGTTTCCTCGATAAGGGGGTTCCAAACGCGGCGATTCCCTGGTATGAAAAAGCGCTCGCGCTACCGGGCCTCGATGACGAAGCGCGGGTGGCGATCAACTATGAATTAGGTTCGGCCTGCGAAACTGCCGATGACAAGCCCGCAGCTCTGCGTTATTTCACCAGCGTTTACGGCGCAAACATCGACTATCGCGATGTCTCCGAGCGCATACAGGCTCTGAAGTCGTAGAATGCACGAAGTGGGTTCGAAATTAGTGCCCGGGATGCGATTGATCCCGCGCCCTTCCCACGGCCACATCGACATGGCCTTACGAATACACGACACGTGCAATGATTTCAGACCCTAAGCTCCCCTTTGCCAGCGACGCCAGCCGCGTTCCGGAACTCCGATCGCCGACGGACGTCTCACTCCCGCGCGGCCCCGCCCCGGTTCCCGTTCCCCCCCTATCGCTTGCTCGCCTCTGGCTTCGCCGCGTGGGGGTGCTGTTGTTCGTATTCCTCTGCGCCACTCTCGGAGTCATGCTGATGATTGTGCCGTGGCGTCCCGATTGGTCGGACAATCCTCTGCTCCTGCCCTATCCCTCGCTTCGAGCTTTCGTCGGCAGCGGCTTCGCGCGTGGCATTGCCACGGGCCTCGGAGTGCTCAACGTCTGGATCGGATTCTGGGAGGCGATCCAATATCGGGAAGACTGAATCTTAATTGAATCATTCAATCATTGAGCCATTGAAGCATTGTCCATATATCCAATGATTCAACGCTTCACATTTTCAATCGCTCAATGTCTCAATCATTCAATCGCTCAATAAATTATGTCTGATCAAAAACTCAAGTCCGCTCCGTTGGCGTATCAGAATGAGGCTTTCCTCAACAGCCCTGACGGCAGAATCCTCCGCCTGATGTCCGAGTACAGCGAGCCTCTCTCGCGCTTTCGCCGCGAGCAGATTCAAGACACGGTTGTTTTCTTCGGATCCGCCCGAATCCAGAGCGGGGAGAAAGCCGCCAGCCGTTTGACCGAATTACGCGGCGGTGGCTTGGACATTTCCGCGTCTCAGCAGGCCTTGGATATGAAACGCGCCGAAGCCGCTGTCGACATGGCTCGCTATTACGAAGATGCCCGCCGCCTCGCTCGCCTTCTTACCGAATGGTCCACGCAGATTCCCGCCAAGCGCCATCGCTTCGTTGTCACCACCGGCGGCGGTCCCGGCATCATGGAAGCTGCCAATCTCGGAGCCCACGAAGCCGGAGGCAAAACCATCGGCCTCAATATCAATCTCCCCTTTGAGCAGAACCCGAATCCCTATATCACGCCCTCGCTCAATTTCGAGTTCCACTATTTCTTCATGCGCAAGTTCTGGTTCGCTTATCTTGCCAAGGGACTCGTGATTTTTCCCGGAGGTTTCGGCACGCTCGACGAATTCTTTGAGATTGTTACGCTGGCCCAGACCGAGAAGCTCGCCAAGAAAATTGTCATCGTCATCTACGGCAGCGAGTATTGGAAGAAGATCATCAATTTCGATGCCCTCGTCGACTCGGGCGTGATCTCGGCGTCCGATCTCGACCTCTTCAAGATGTCCGATTCGCCCGAAGAAAGCTTCGAATTCTTGAAGGAAGGTCTCACCCGTCATCATCTGGGCTCGCAACAGCCCAAGCGAAACGGGGAAGCCGCCGTCCCCGAAATCGCCAGAACCCGCCCGTAATCGTGTGGACGCGGGCGACTTGCCCGCGTTTCCGCTTCCAAGAGCGAAGTAACCGGCCGTCCGGTTCGCAGTTTCGACGGAACCTTCTACTGCTCAGTCCCGTATACACTTACGGTCAAGCTTTTCCGGAGACAATCAGGATGCGATTTCGCACGCTCTTTGCAGCCTTTTTCTGCCTAACTTTTTTCTGCGTCATTTCCCTGACAACTTCCGCCTTCGCTCAGCCCCCCGGGCCGAACGAGATGCCCTCTGTCGTCCAGGTGCCGCCCGAGGCGCAACCTTCAGCGCACTTCGATGCCACGGCCGCGACCAATGCCTATCTCGCGCAAATTCCCGCGGACAAGACCGCCCGCTCCGATGCCTATTTCGAAGGCGGCTACTGGCTGATCCTCTGGGATTTCCTTTATGGCGTCGTCGTCGCGTTGCTCTTGCTGAATCTGCGCTGGTCGGCCCGCATGCGCGATCTCTCCGAACGCGTCACCCGCTTCAAGCCCGTGCACACCTTCGTCTATTGGTTGCAATATCTGGTACTGACAACAATCCTGACATTTCCACTAGGCGTTTACGAAGATTATTTCCGCGAACATAAATACGGACTCGCGACGCAAACCTTCGGTCCCTGGATGAGCGATCAACTGAAGAATCTTGGTGTGAACCTGGTGCTGGGCGGCATCCTGGTAGTGCTGCTGTTTGGCGTTGTCCGCCGCCTTCCACGCACCTGGTGGATCTGGGGAGCAGGTGTAACCATCATTTTCACGATATTCGGCATTCTCATTGCACCGATCTTCATCATTCCCATCTTCAACACGCCGAAGATTCTCAACGATCCAAAGATCGTCAACCCCATCCTGAGCATGGCCCGCGCCAACGGAATCCCCGCGAGGAATGTCTACGAGATCGACGCTTCCAAGCAAACGACCAAGATGAGCGCCAACGTTAGCGGCTTCGCCAGTACCATGCGCATCACGCTCAACGACAACCTTCTGCGGCGTGGCTCACTAGAAGAAATTCAGGCAGTCATGGGACACGAGATGGGCCACTACGTGATGAATCACATCTACAAGCTCATCATGTCTTTCTCGATCATGATTGTTCTGGCCTTCGCCTACCTGAATTTGGGACTCGCTTGGTCTCTGCAACGCTGGGGCGAGAAATGGCAGATTCGCGGCGTGGGCGATACCGCTGTTCTCCCCCTGGTAGTTTTGTTGTTCTCGATCGCTGGCTTCGTCACCACTCCCGTATCCAACACCTTCATCCGCACCCAGGAATACGAAGCCGACATGTACGGCCTCAACACCAGCCGCCAGCCCGATGGCTTCGCGCAGGCCGCCATCCATCTCGGCGAATATCGCAAGATGAATCCCGGCCCAATCGAGGAATTCGTTTTCTTCGACCACCCCAGCGGACGCAACCGCATCTTCGCCGCCATGCGCTGGAAGGCCGAAAATCTGAAATTGTTCGCAACGCCTCAGCCTAGTCTTTCCCAAAGTTCGGAAGGCTCGCCCGCATCGACAGCAGCCACACCAGCAGTCGTCGAGAAGAAATGACGACGTTGCCGTAGTACGCTGGGAGCGATGTCGAATCGCTGTCAGCTCTACTACATCACCGACCGCATCCAGTTTCGCGGCGACGAACCAGAGCGTCGCCGCGCTCTGCTCGAAAAAATTGCAGAGGCAGCCCACGCAGGAGTCGACTACATCCAACTCCGCGAAAAAGATTTAAGCGCCCGCGACCTGGAAATGTTGGCGAAGGAGGCCGTCGCCGTTCTGCGCTCGGTACCATCGAAAACTGATGCCCGAGAACTGCAAACGAATCCGCGAACTCGCCTCCTCATCAACTCCCGCACCGACGTTGCTCTCGCCGCTTCCGCCGCCGGCGTCCACCTCCGCGCAGACGATCTATCCCCTAGCGCTGTCCGAAACCTGATAAGCCTTTCTGCCCACCGACCACTGCCCACCGACCACTTCTTCATCTCCGCCTCCTGCCACTGCATCGAAGATGTCCTGCGCGCCGAGTCCGAAGCGGCCGACTTCGCCGTCTTCGCTCCCGTCTTCGGCAAGCACCAATTCCCCGCAACCAGGCCCACCGGCCTCGCTGCGTTGCAGGAGGCCTGCCGCGCCAAGATCCCAGTTCTAGGTCTCGGCGGCGTCACGCTCGACAATGCCGAATCCTGTCTCCGCGCCGGAGCCGCCGGAATCGCCGCCATCCGCTTGTTCCAGCAGAATAAAATCGATGACGTAGTCCGTGCCCTGCGCGCGCTTTGATCCGATGCAACCAACCGTTCTCCATCCCCGTCCGCCCGTTGAAGGATGCATCCCGACCCTCGTCCGCATTCCCGCTTCCTGGTTCCTGATGGGTTGCGATTCCGGACAGGACAACGAGAAACCCGTCCATCGCGTCTGGATCGACGAATTCCGGCTCGCTTCGTCCCAAGTCACGAATGCCCTCTATTCCCACTTCCTGCGCGACACCGCCTCACTACCGCCGCCTTTCTGGAGCGACCCCGTTTTCAGTCATCCGGAGCAACCAGTCGTGGGAGTGTCGTGGTTCGAGGCAGTTCGCTATTGCGAATGGCTCGGTGCGATTTCCGGCAGACACTTTCGTCTGCCAACCGAGGCCGAATGGGAGCGGGCGTCCCGCGCCGGTCACGAAGAAGAAGCTGCGCTCTACCCGTGGGGCAACGACCCTCCGTCATCTCTTCCCGGATACGCGGAGCGTTGTGCTCGCTTCTGGAGTACCGGCCCCGAACCCGTCGGCCGCGACCGTGCGAATCCATACGGCCTATACAATATGTGCGACAACGTACACGAGTGGTGCAGCGACTGGTTTGCTCCTGACTATTACGCCGTCTCGCCCGATCGCAATCCTCGCGGCCCCGAAACTGGCGTCCGGCGCGCCTCCCGCGGAGGCTCCTGGCGCCACCACATCAAAATGTCGCGCTGTGCCGCCCGCTCGAGCATCTCTCCGTCATTTCAATACGCCGACTACGGCTTCCGCGTCGCCTGCGATTCGGCGATCGTGTAGATTATTGAGCGTTGTCGCGAAAGGAATCTATGTACTCGCTGCGCTCAGTCGATGTCATGTCTTGCGCCAAGATGATGGGCACCATTTACGGTTGCCTTGGATTGATTTTCTTGCCGTTTCTCTTATTGGGCGGCTTCGGCAGCCTGATGTTCGGCCAGAACTCAGCGAAAGCGCCGGGAATCGCGCTGTTGCTTTTGGCGCTTCTCGCACCCATTATTTATGGAGTTATGGGTTTTCTTACGGGAGCCTTCACAGCGTGGGTTTATAACTTGATCGCTCGAAGAATCGGCGGCATTCGGATGGAATTGAAGCCCGACCTTTCATTCCCAGCATCCGCTTCACCTTCTCTTTAGCTCCAGCGACAGGCTGACTTAGCTGGCGAGTAAGCGAGGGAAATCCGGAGACGACATGCGATCTATTTTCACCATCGCGATTCTATTTTCCTTGTGCGCTGCGCTCGCCGCGCAGCAGCCCGACGCGCGCTCCGACGCAACTCCCTCCGCCGACGCCGAGATCAAAGCCTTGGAGTCAAAGCTCCCAGACCTAATCGTTCAAGCCAACTGGGACGAATACGCCAAGCATCTCGCCTCCGACTTCCTGCACACGCGAGACAACGGACAGGTCGAGAACAAAGAAGAAACAATGGCCGCTCTGCGCGACATCAAGCGCAAGATCATCGTCATGGAAATGGAGCCGGCCGATCTCCTCATCCACATTTACGGTGATACTGCCGTTTCCAACGCCAAGTTCACCATCCGCGTGCGCGAGGCTGGACAAGTCAAGAGTCGCGTAACTCGCCAAACCGACGTCTTCGTGAAACGCGACGGTCAGTGGCTCTTGGTAGCCGAACAAGTAACCGACATCGGAAAGTAGTTTCTGGATCGTCTCCGGACCGATCAATCACCACGAAGTCTTTAAGCGATATTTTCATTCCTGGATTTTCGTGTCCTTGGTCGTTGACGCCTTCCGCCCCGTCAGCACGCCCACAAATCGCAGTGTAGAATAGACCGTTTGTGCTTCTCATTCCGTACTCATAAGGGGGCTCCATGCCCAGTACGCCCAAGACCATGCTCGCCGTGGTCAAGCCAGAAGCCGCGCCGGGCGCGGAGATCCGCGAAGTCCCAATTCCCGCCTACGGCCGTAACGATGTTCTGGTTAAGGTAAAAGTCGCGTCCATCTGTGGAACCGACCTTCACATCTACGAGTGGGATCGCTGGGCTCAAGGACGCATTCATCCTCCGCTCATTCCCGGACACGAATTCTGCGGCACGGTCGTTGCCTTCGGCGATGAAGTCACCAGCGTCAAAGAAGGAGACTTCGTCTCCGCCGAAATGCACGTGGCCTGCGGCAAGTGCGTGCAGTGCCGCACCGGCGAAGCTCACATCTGCCAGAGCGTAAAAATTATCGGCGTCGATACCGATGGAGCCTTCGCCGAGTACGTCGTCATCCCCGAATCGAATATCTGGAAACTCGATCCCGCCATCCCCGAAGAATACGCCTCCATCCTCGACCCGCTCGGCAACGCCGTCCACACCGTTCTAGCCGGAGAAATCGCCGCCAAAACCGTAGCCGTCACCGGATGCGGTCCGATCGGACTCTTCTCGATCGCCGTAGCGCGAGCCGTCGGCGCATCCACCATCTTCGCGATCGAAGTCAACGAACACCGCCGCAAACTCGCGACCAAGATGCAGGCTGACTACGCCCTCGATCCATCCAAAGAAGATGTGCGCGCCATCGTTGCCGAAAAAACGGGAGGTCTTGGGGTAGACGTCGTCCTCGAAATGGCTGGACATCCGGACGCTATTCGCACTGCGTTCGACGTCGTCCGCCGTGGCGGCCGCATCTCTCTTCTCGGGCTGACGTCGAAACCCATCCCACTGAACTTCTCCGAAGACATCATCTTCAAAGGCATCACCATTCAAGGCATCAACGGACGCCGTATGTATCAGACCTGGTATCAGATGACCGCTTTGCTGAAGACTGGACGCCTCGACCTCCGTCCCGTAATCACCGACCACCTTCCGATGAAAGACTTCTCCAAGGCGATGGACCGCCTGAAGACCGGCCAAGCCAGCAAAATCCTGATCTATCCGAACCAGAACTGACTACCCCCTCCCCCCTCCCCCGATCTTTTAGAATCATGGATTTGGGACGGGTCGATCTTGCAGATCTTTGAGTTTAAAAGGACTTATTTGTAAAATATTGTGGAATAAGGGCTTAGCGGTAAGCCATCAGCCGTCAGCCATCAGGAAAGGCGCGTTCAAGGGGATGCCTGGCGGCATCTGGCTTAGTTCTGAGTCGCTCGGGTTGTCAAAGAAAAACGGCTTGGAGGCCGGGAGTTGGGAGCCGTCCTGAGACGGAGACACTTCGGCCTTGGCAAACAGGTCGACTCATTTTCGCCGATTGGGGTGGGGAAGTCTGTGATTGTACGCATGTGGGTTGGTGATGAAAGAGGTTTGGAGGGGAAGGGTCCATTCGATAGCAAAAGCGCGATCGAAAGGGAAGGTCCTATCCGCCCGTAAGTGACGGAAAGGTTCGCTGTTTGTTCGGCAAATAACAAGGAGGAGTAGGGCGAATTTTGTCTAGGGATGGTCTGTAAGTGATAGAAACTAAAAATGGATCTGTGTGGTTATTTGGGCACAACCGTAAATTTATGCTGCTAATTTTACATTTTCGTGAGGGCGGCTGTTTCGAGGTTGGCAATTCCCCTTTTTTGGGAAAAAGGGGAGCTGGTTTCTGACTTTTGGTTATGTTAGTGATGAAAACTCGGAGATGAGTTCGATGGCTCCGACGATGTTTTCGTTAAAGGTTTCGAGGTCTGGTGCGGGGATCCAGTATTCGCGATGACCGGAACTGCCGACGGTGTGCACGTGGTAGCGATCGAGAAAGTTGTTGCGAACGGAAAAGCGCAAGACGTAACCGACAAATCCGGAGGCTGCATCCCGGGTATTCCAGTCGCGAGCAATCTGGGTGGCGTACTGCTCGTTGAGAACGGGATAGAAGATGGGCTGCTCTGGCAGGCGCGGTGGGAAGCGGCGAAAGCTGGAGGCGCGGATTAGGTCGAGTTCCGATTGGCCGACAGGGCGGTAGAGCGTGGTTGTTTCGTCAGCCATTTCTGTTCGAAGAATGCGCGAATTGAACGGAAGGTCTTGAACTGCCCCAATCCCGAGGTCTATTTTGCGACGCGTTGTGGGTTACGTCAAAGTGTTTCGCGGGCGGCCGGACTCCGACGAGGAACTGGCGAGTTATTCGCAGCGCAGATCTGACCTAACTGTCATTGCGGGAAGGGGACGAGATTTGTGGAATCCCACCCTAACGGCGCAAGAATCCGCGCCGTTAGGATGGGGCATCCGGCTGTCTGTGATCCCAGGTTAGCGCCCAAACCCAGGGCGCGAACCTGGGGCACCAGGCAGGTGCTGGCGATTCTTGCCGATGGGATTCCTAATATTCGACGTTTGGGAACCAGGCTGCCGGGTGCCCAAGACAATGCGGATGCCGGGTGCCCAAGACAATGCGGGTGCTCCACTCATTCGCGTTCTTTGCGAATGAGTGGGTTCTCGACTGCGCCAAGGCTCTCGACCGGACGGCGCTTGATTTCCAGCGCCACTCCCCTGAAATTTCACCCTCACCGGTCCCGTCTCCCCAACAAAAGGAGCTTCAACTCCCGACTCGCGTCCCACTTGTTACTCCTACGGTTCTCCCCGCGCTGAGAACCGTTTGACTGGCCACCGACCACTGCTCACTGAAACCTACTTCCCTTTCAACATCCCCACCACCCGATCGAAATCTTCCAGCGTGCCGTACTCAATCGTGATCTTGCCCTGGCCGCGGCGATCGCGAATGCTCACTTTCATTCCCAGGATCGCCTCCAGACTGCGCTGGGCTGCCTTCACATTCGGATCGACCCACCGTCCTGCGCCCCGTTTGTTATCGCCCGGCTCTCCCTTGGGAGCATGGCTGTCGACCACCATCTCTTCCAGCAGCGCCACCGACATCTTCTTCGCAATCACCACCCGCGCTACATTCGAAATCTGTTTTTCGTCATTCAGCGAGAGCAACAGACGCGCATGGCTGAACGAAAGTTCTTTCTGCCGCAGCATCGTCTGCACTTCCGGAGGCAGCCTCAACAAGCGCAGATAATTCGATACCTGCTCGCGCGACACGCCCACTCGCTTGCCAATCTCTTCCTGTGTCATCTTGAATTCGGTGGCGAGCTTGGCAAAGGCCGACGCCTGGTCCAGACAGTCGAGATCTTCACGCTGCAGGTTCTCTACCAGCGTCATCTCCGCTGCTTGCTGCTCTGAAACTCGCTTTAGAATCGCGGGGATTGTCGTCTTCCCCACCAGCTTCGACGCGCGATAGCGGCGTTCACCCAGAATCAGGATGAACCGTTCTTTGCCATCGGCGCTACGCGCCTCCCGCGTCTGGGGCCGGACCACAATCGGCTGCAGCACTCCCTGCATCTGGATCGATCCCGCCAGGTCGTTCATGGCCCGGGGCTCGAACTCGGTTCGGGTCTGGTACGGATTGAGATCGATCTGATCGAGATCCAGCTGAAATACCGCTCCATCGGCAAGCGGCTCGGCGGCCGCCTGCAAAGAAGCAACGTTCGCCGGTGTCGCCGGTGCAACCGCGTCCCGGGGAGCAACCTCCGCTCCTGGCGCAACGGAAACAGGTGTCGAAGACGAGGCCGCCGGATCGACATCCTTTCGCGCACTTTGCGGAACGGTGGGAATTGCCACGACGGCTCGCGGACCGGGCAATAAAGATTCCAGGCCTCGTCCTAAAGCCCGGCGCTTCTCGGCGAGCTTCTCGTGCCCCTTCTCTGCCAGAGGCTTGGCCAATCGATCTGCCGCCGCATTCTGTGTATTCATTAAGCAATCTCCATTATAATAACTATAGCTTTAAGATGTAATGTCATGATGCAAGAAAACGGGTGCTTCTGACCGCCGATGACGCTTTCCAGCGCTACGCGGCTTCTCCGGACCCGCTCTCTAACGCCGCGCGCCTGTCCAGAATCTCCTTCGCCAACCGTATGTAGCTCTCCGCGCCGCGCGAGCGAACGTCGTATAGGAGAGCCGGCTGGCCGTGGCTGGGAGCTTCCGCCAGTCGTATGTTTCGCGGGATCGTGGTGGTGCAGAGCTTGTCGCCGAAGTATTTCTTGAGCTCGTCCGAGACCTGCTGCGCCAGGTTCGTCCGCTCGTCGTACATCGTCAGAACGACGCCCTCGACCGCCAGCGCCGGATTCAACTCCGCCCGGATTCTCTCGATCGTATCGAGCAGCTCGGAGACGCCTTCGAGCGCGAAGTACTCTGCTTGCATCGGGATCAGGACTCCCTCGGCCGCAACGAGCGCGTTCAGAGTTAGAAGATCGAGCGCTGGCGGACAATCGAGGACAATGAACTGAAACCGGTCGAGTAGGGGTAGAAGTGCGTCGCGCAGACGGTATTCCCGCCGCTCGGCCGACACAAGCTCGATGTTGGCGCCGATGAGGTTCTTGTGGGAGGGGATTAGCCACAGCTGCTCGAGCTCGGTAAGCTGCAACGCCTCCTCGGCGGAGGTCACTCCCATGAGCACGTCGTAGACGCTGATGCGCTCGGGATTTTTCACGAGCCCCAGCCCGCTGGTGGAGTTCGACTGCGGATCGCAGTCGACGAGGAGCGTGTTGACTTCGGCGGCGGCGAGGGATGCAGCTAGGTTGATGGCGGTCGTGGTCTTGCCGACGCCACCCTTCTGGTTTGCGACTGCGATTACGCGTCCCATGATTTTAAGTTTTCTGTATTGGGCGGAGAATATTCCAAAGCATTGTTGAAATCAATGCCAGTTTCTGGTGCAAGTTGGAGCAATGTTCCACGTGGAACGGCCTGCGCGGGGAACGCGGCTAGGGCAGACAACCCCTAATGTCCATGTGGAACGTTGCCGGAATCGGTGTAAGGACCTGAGAATCCGCCTGCCCTTCCTTCCCGTGATTCGCATAGTGTTCCACGTGGAACGTGGCGATATGCAAGTAACGTCTCACAGTGAGACGTTGCATAATTTCCCACTTCTTTGGAAGAAGATGGCTACACCTATTGAATCATCGGCTATTTTTGCATTATTACTCCACTTCGACGCAACACTTCGCGGTAGATTCCCACTTATACGTGACGTATCCCAATCGATAACACCCTTGTCTTGGAATGCGGGATTCGTATCGGCCCGTTCCAGCTGAGTTCCGTCGAGCGAGTTAGGATAGGAAGCTGGGCCGATCCGATGAGGAGCGCCAAGGTCCCTCGGGAGGACAAGAATGCTTCCGCAAGGGGAAGTATCGACTCGAAGTGCTCCACGGCGCGGAGGGTTACTAACTTGGTTCGGGGAAAAGCGGGGTCGGCGGCCAATGCCTCGGCGCGTTCGGTCCTTACTTCTGTGCTCTTCAGCGCCAGCGCTCGCGCTACCTCACGGAGAAACGTAGCCTTTTTGTGATTGGACTCGATCAGGGTTAGATCGATTTCGGGAGACCAGATTTTCAAGGGGATCGCGGGAAATCCTGCGCCGGAACCGATGTCTACGACGCGAAAAGGCTCGGCGGAGGCCAGCGGAGAGGGAATGAGCGCCGGCGTAGATTCGGGTTTTACTGGTTTGTCTGGAAACACATGCCTGGCAAGGAACAACGACTCCCCAAAATGACGAGTTACGATTTCCTCTTCATTCCGGATGGCGGTCAGGTTCATCCGCGCGTTCCAGCGCAGCAATAAATCAATGTATGTCGATATCTGATCGAGCTGCGACTGCGAGAGGGGCTTCGCCAGAAAGGGTGCGAGCAGGGCTGCGACGCGAGCGGTGTCCATGTCTTGTTGCTTGCTATAGGATACAGGAGCGCACACTTCACTCGTCTGGATCTTTACTTTCAATTTATTAGGAGAGAATCTCATGTCTCGAACTGCATTTACGGTTTTCTTGCTGATGGTGTTTTCCGTCCTGCCGCGAATCGCTGCGGCCCAGGATCGCGACGCAGGCGACTACGTAATTCTGAGCGCGCAATACGGCACCGAGCGCCATCATGTTGACGTGACAGACAGGTTGCGGGAAGCGGCGCGTCACGACCGACTCTTTCGGATGGGCAATGGGACCTTCGGCGTCGATCCTGATCGGGGCGTCGTCAAGACTCTGAGAATTTATGCCCGCGGTCCGAACGGGCAAGAGCGGATGTTTGAATATCGCGAAGGCAGCGTGATCGATGGCGCGCAGTTTCGCGGTTGGGGACGCGGAGAGTGGGGAAGCGGCTGGAGCGGGAACTGGAACGGCGGCGGCGACGCCGGGCGATTATGTGATTCTCAGCGCGCAATATGGTACCGGTCCTCATCACGTCGATGTGACACAGCGTCTGCGCGAGGCGGCCCGGCAGGATCGCCTCTTCCGCATGGGCAATGGCACGTTCGGCGTCGATCCCGATCCGGGTGTCGTGAAGACGCTGCGGATTTATGCTCGCGGGCCCAATGGTCGCGAACAGATGTTCGAGTATCGCGAGGGCAGCGTGATCGATGGCGCGCAGTTTCGCGGCTGGGGCCGCGGCGACTGGGGCAACGGCAACGACCACTGGAGCGGCAGGTGGGAAGGCGGCGGCCGGTAAGCATCGCCCGCCCACCCCTCCATTGACAAACTGAGCTATCCATCGAAAGCGGCGAGAGAACCTTGGGCTGCGAGCATGTCTATTATCTCGATTGTAATGGTTGTGAATAGGATGCAATCCGCGTTTTCTCGCCGATCGTTGGGACAAATGAAGTGGTCGTGCCGGTTCCGGGCTTTCCGCTGCTGGCCTATCGCGAACAGCGCAGCAGGAACTCGGTAGTGGCGGGCTCTCCCGTCCGAGTTTTGGAAGGTGTAAACTTTTCGTAGGAGACTGACATGCAAGCCGCCCGATTTATAGCAGTATTTGCGCCATATTTGTAGCCATTTTCTTTGTGGTTATCAGTACGTTTGATCTGAGCGGCGATCAGAGAAAAGCTGCGCGGGATAAGCGAATCGCTGAGTATAAGATGGCAGCAAGACTCCTGAGACTCGACCTCTGAAAAACTCGCCGAACTTAAAGTAGATTTTTGTATGTAAACTGTCAGAGCTTTTATTGCGCTGGTTCAGACTACTTCGCCTTCCGCCACAGAAATTCTTAAGCGCGCTCATTAGGGCGCTACCAAAACGCCATTTTCACACTCGGTTAACAATCCTTCCTTATAGTTTCCCAACCTCATCTTGGGAGCGATCGATATGGCTACCGCAACGCCTGTGCTGGAATCGAAACTGAATCGGAGTCCAGGAAAGATTGGGATGTTGGGATTTGGAGTGGTGCTGATCATCGGCATCATTTATTCCGCTTACCATCTTCTCTCCGACCTTTCGACGGTTCACAGTGGCTCAGTCATGCCTTATCTTCTGCTTGGGCTGGCGCTGGCGGTCGCCTTGGGATTCGAGTTCGTAAACGGGTTCCACGACACGGCGAATGCGGTGGCGACCGTCATCTACACGCATTCGCTAGAGCCGCACATTGCAGTGGTGTGGTCGGGATTCTGGAATTTTCTCGGCGTGCTTACTTCCAGCGGCCTGGTCGCCTTCGGAATTATTTCTCTGCTACCCGTGGAACTGATTTTGCAGGTTGGAAGCCAGGCAGGATTCGCGATGGTCTTCGCTTTGTTGGTGGCGGCGATTATCTGGAACCTTGGCACGTGGTATTTCGGACTGCCGGCATCCAGTTCGCACACCCTGATTGGATCGATCATCGGCGTGGGCATAGCCAATCAACTCATGTCCCCGAAAACCGGCACCAGCGGGGTGGATTGGGGACAAGCTACCAATATCGGGAAGTCGCTGCTCTTGTCTCCTCTGGTCGGATTTGTCTGCGCGTTCCTTCTTCTTTACCTCATGAAAGCGGTAATCAAGAACCGGGCATTGTATGAAGCTCCCGTGGGAACCGAACCACCTCCTTTCTGGATTCGTTCGCTCCTGTTGCTGACCTGCACGGGCGTGAGTTTCGCGCACGGATCGAACGACGGCCAAAAAGGCATGGGACTGATCATGCTGATTCTGGTGGGGACGGTGCCGACGGCCTACGCTCTGAACCATGCGATTACCCGCAAGGATTCCGACGACTTCATTGCGGTGTCACAGCAGGCGTCAGGGATTTTGTCGAACTACGTGAGTCCGAATGCCGTGATTGGAGACGATCGCGAAGAAGTTACGGACTACATTCGGACGAAGCAATTCACTCCCAACACAATGTTGGCACTGCGGCAACTGGTGAGCGGAATCGGCAACGAGACGGCGTTGTTTGGAGAAATGTCGAAGGTTCCGAATGACCGGGTGCGGAACTTCCGCAACGACATGTACATCGCGAGCGAAGCGCTGCGCCTGATGAAGAAGAGTGGGCAGCCGGTGATTTCGGCTTCCGATTGGGAAGGGCTGAATAATTACAAGAAGCACGTCGATGCGGCCACTCGATTCATTCCAGGATGGGTCAAGGTTGCGGTTGCCATGGCGCTCGGTCTGGGCACGATGGTCGGATGGAAACGGATCGTGGTGACGGTCGGCGAAAAGATTGGGAAAGAACATCTGACGTATGGGCAGGGCGCGGCTGCTGAAATCACGGCCATGTTTACCATCGGAGCCGCGGATTGGTTCGGGCTTCCTGTCAGTACCACGCACGTGCTGTCATCGGGCATCGCAGGAACGATGGCGGCGAATCACTCCGGACTGCAATGGTCGACGGTCCGTAACCTGGCAATGGCATGGGTTCTGACCCTACCCGCTTCGATGATGCTGGCCGGGTTCCTGTTCTGGGGATTCCGTCACATGTTTTAGGGCCGCATGTAGAACTGGGCCGATAACCAACCGTTTCCTCTGCGCGTCTAACGGTCTATAAAAGACATAGCGGAGGGCACTATGAATCGCAGAAAGTTCCTTCTTGCGGGTTCAGCAGGATTTGCGGGGGCCTGGGTTGGCTCTCGAGTATTCGCCCACACATTCGCCCCGCCCCCGCCTTTGACGAAGAAAGTTGCGGCTTTCGATACGGTGGAGTTGGGCCGCACCGGGATTCGAACTAGCCGCCTCGCGATGGGAACCGGCACTGTCGGCTTTGGTCATCATTCCAATCAGACTGAATTAGGCGTCAAGGGATTGTCCGATCTCTTGCTGAATGGCTACGACAAGGGTCTGCGATTTTTTGATTCGGCCGACGCTTATGGAAGTCATCCGCATGTCGCCGAAGCACTCAAGCATGTGCCTCGCGACAAAGTTACGGTGCTGACCAAGACTTTTTCGCGTGATCCCAAGTCTGCGCGAGAGGATCTCGACCGTTTTCGCCGGGAACTCGGCGTCGACTATATCGATGTGTGTCTAATGCACTGCCTCACGGAAGGTGATTGGACGGAGCGCTTCAAGGGAGTGATGGACGTGCTTTCGGAGGCAAAAGAGAAAGGGATCATTCGCGCCCATGGCTGCTCGTGCCACTCGATTGAGGCGCTGAGGGCCGCGGCGAAGTCTCCGTGGGTCGATGTGGACCTGGCACGGGTCAATCCGATTGGCTCGCACATGGACGCTTCGCCCGATGAAGTTGTCGCCGTTCTGCGGCAGATGAAAGGCGCGGGCAAGGGAA
Source organism: uncultured Acidobacteriaceae bacterium (assembly GCA_963846085.1). GTDB lineage: Bacteria > Acidobacteriota > Terriglobia > Terriglobales > Acidobacteriaceae > Acidiflorens. Next base: position 1,456,805 of record CAWJUN010000004.1, read on the forward strand.
TTATTGGGATGAAGATTCTGGGGCAAGGCGACCTCCGCGGGCGAGTGGATGACTCGCTCCGGTATGCGCTGTCGCTCGGAGTGCTCGACGCCTTTACGATCGGCGCGGAGAGCAGGCGCGAGCAAGAGGATCTGATTCGGCACATCGCGGCGGCCTGAACGTCGACGCACTCCCCGTGCGATACTGAAATTCATGGCGCAGCCGGATTTCACTCCTCGGGTAGGGAACGATCCCAAGTCTGTGGTCATTCATTTGACGACGGGCACGGGGATGGAGATCGAGTGGAAGGATGGTCACCGGTCTGCCTACACGTTTCCGTTCTTGCGGGACGCCTGCCCCTGTGCACTTTGCGAAGATGAGCGAACAAAAGCGGGGCGCAAGGCGGGTGAACCGGCCAAACTAGCTCCTGGGGCCCTCCCGATGTTCAAGCCGCTGGTGAAAGCGTTGGCGGCAGAGGCAGTCGGCAAGTATGCGCTGAAGTTTTCCTGGAACGATAAGCACGATCTGGGGATTTATTCGTGGTTTTATCTTCGCGAGGTTTGCGGGTGCGCGGAGTGCCGGGGTAGCCATCAGCCATCAGCCGTCAGCCATCAGTAAACCGCTGCCAATACATCGAGATGAACATTCAGATTCGGTTGGCGCTGGATCGCGATCGTTCGGTGCTGCGGGAATTGATTCGCGCTTCTGTGCGCGGATTGCAGGCGGGAGACTATTCTCCGGCGCAACTGGAGCAGGCGCTGCGTACGGTTTATGGCGTGGACACACAGCTGATCGCGGATGGGACTTACTTCGCTGCGGAAGAGACGGGGCCTACTGGGGCAACGGTGCTGGTAGGCTGCGGCGGGTGGAGCAGGCGCAAGACTTTGTACGGCGGGGATCAGTTTGCGGGGCGGGAGGATTCGTTCCTCGATCCGGCGACGGAGGCGGCGAAGATTCGGGCATTCTTTGTTCATCCAGCATGGGCGCGGCGCGGGATTGGCGGGATGATTCTGGAAGCGTGCGAAAGCGCGGCTGCCGCTGCGGGGTTCAGGCGCCTGGAAATGGGAGCGACGCTGACGGGCGTCCCTTTTTATCGGGCGAAGGGATATACGGAAGTGGATAAGTCCGAGGTTCCGCTCGGCGACGGATTGAGCTTAACGATTATCCGAATGGGAAAGCTGATTCAAACCTTGTCCGTTCAAGCCTGGGATGCAACCTCCAAATAGCGCTTCAGCCGCTGGTCTGCCTCGCCCTCGAAATCCACGAACATGATGCCGTTGCCATATTGAGGATGACGAGTGACAACCATGCCATGAATCACGGCAGCGTAGCCGTCGAGCCAGAGAGTGAGGTGAACTCGAATGCCGATGGATAGCGGAATGAGCAGCTGGACATAACAGCCTCCGCGGCTGAGATCGGTCGTTTCCAGCCGTATGGGAACGTCGGTGCCTTCCTCGTGAATCTCGATCTGGACTTGAGTGCCGACGCGTGGATAGCGGCGGCGATCGGGTTCGGTTGCGGCGGACGGACCAGTTTCGGCGGCGGGCGAAGGCATAACATACTCCCGAGAGTGGGGACGAATTCCTCTCTACGAGGATCATCGGCAATCTAAGGAGCGGAGTCCAGGTCATCCGTCACAGTCGAGAGTTACTTCGGGATGCGTCCTCGGCCCTCGGAGGTCACGACGGAAGACGATTCTCTCCCGCCGCCAGCCAGCCATTCACCCTTCGACTTAAGGGGCGACCCCGAGCTCGGTGTAGAGTTCGGCGGGCTTGTAGATGACTCCATCTTTCACGACCAGCGATGTCTTGCGAATGTCGCTGATGTTCTTGGTAGGATCGCCGTCGACCAGGACTACGTCGGCGAGTTTGCCCGGGGCGATCGACCCCAGCTCTTTGTCGAGACTCATGATGCGGGCGGCGTTCAGGGTGGCGTTCTGGAGAACCTGAGCAGCGGGGATTCCAGCCTGAACATCAAGTTCGAGTTCGCGGTGGAGCGCGAACCCGGCCATACTATCGGTGCCGTCTTCGATGCCGAGGCCGCTGCGATAGAGAAGACCTGTGTAGTCGAGCATCTTGGCGAAAGATTTCTTGTAGGTTTCTTCCATGCCCTTGGGCGGAGTCATGCCTGCGGTGAGTAGTCCGCGACGCACCTGCGCGGGGAGGCGGCTGGCGATTGGGAGAAATCCGGGAGAGATCTGGCCGGGAGGAGCCATGTACTGATCCTCGAAGACGCTCAGCGTCAGATCGAGTTTGGTGTGGTGATCCTGCAGCAACTTGATGAACGACTGGACTTGCGGCGAAGTGAGGTCGAGACCGGCGGTGACTTCTCCAGGCTTGGTGAGGCGCGTGATGGTGTTGGTGTCTTTAATCTCGGGGAAGAAATTGAGGACGAGAAAGTTGATGTGTTGGACTTCGTCGTAGCCGAGTTCGACGCACTGCGAGGCGGTCATCCCGGCGGGAATGTGTCCGCTGACGCGAAGGCCGTTTTTGTGAGCTTCATCGATGATGAAGGGCACGAGCGCGGGCGGGACGGAACTGTAGATTTTGATTTGCACGTAGCCGAGCTTTTTGTAGTTGTCTACAGCGGCGCGAGCTTCGGCTTCGGTGGAGACGAGAACCTTGGTTGGTCCGTGGAAAGCGTCGTTGCCGTCGATGATTCCGGCGAGGACGATGCGGGTGCCGATTTCTTTTCCGTCGATGATGCGCTGCCGGCGCGCCAGGAGCGAATCCGTATCGTTGGCGAGGTCGCGGACTGTCGTGACTCCAGCGGCGAGATTGAGCAGGCCGTCGTTGTCGGCCACGTGAGCGTGCATGTCCCAGAGGCCGGGGAGCAGCGTCTTGCCGCGGGCATCGATGACTTCGACGTCGGGCAACCGGCTGGTGTCGGGAGGGCCAAGGCTGACGATTCGCTTGCCGGCAATGACGACATCCTGATTGGGGATGATCTTGCCGGTGGAGGAGTCGAACACGTCAGCGTGCGAGAAGAGAATCTGATGAGGATGATGCGCGAGTTTCGCAGCCAGTTCGGCGGCGCGCGATTCTTTGATCTTATTTTGCTCAGCGAGTAGTGGTGCAACAGCAGACTCCCATCCTTCAGGAACGACAGAGCCCCACTCATCGACCGAGGCGAAGAATTTGTCTCCCACTTCGAGCCAGACGTAGGTCGGAGCGAAGTCGAGGCCGGAGAGAGCATAGAGAATTACTCGCTTCTTGTGTCGGGCCGGCTGGTTCGCAGGAGAATCGATTTCGAGTTCCGTGATACGGCTGACGCGGGCCTCGCCTTCAGGGAGCAGGGCGATCTTTCCTCCATTCTGAACAGCGGCGTGGGCGAGGAGCGCGGCTTCGGACGGGCCTCCATTGAGGGGCGAGTAGTAGGCCGGGGCGGAAACCTTCTTGTCGCCTTGTTCGGCGGTGTTCTTCCAGCGCGCAGTGCCAGATTCGAGAGAATAGTGCTCGTCGACCGGAGACTTCAGGTAGTCGTTACCGGTGATGACTTCGGAGACAGGGATTCCGCGCGAATCGAGCTTGAGGATGCTGGTGGTTTTGGGGCCACGTCCGCGATCGTTGAATTGGAAGAATATGTGGAGGGTGCCATCGGTGGCGGTCCAATCGGCTTCTTGTCCGGCAACATTCCCCATCACCAGGAGAGAGTAGCGTTCGGCGGTGGGGGGAATGTCAGGGGGAAGCGCGGGGGCGGCGGAGGGCGACGTTTGTTGCGCGAAGAGGGTGAAGGCGAAAAGAATCGGGAAGATTAAGATCGCGAAATGGTGTCGGAAAGATCGATTGGTGTTCATAGGTCCTTTTGCGGAAGTTAGCGTCCACCCTCAGCGGCTAAAGCCGCGGTTAAAACGAGCCTTTCATCGCAGCGGTGAACCGCTGCGCCACCCAAAATCAACACCCAAAATCGACACCCAAAATCAACGCCCGGTTGTTTCTCAGTCGTCCCGCTGGGACTTGGTGATTACTTGCGACGATTCCCGGCGCTGAAGCGCCGAGCTATTTTCACACGCCCCGCTGGGACGTTAGTGTCATTCTGCGCACGTGCGCTACAGTATAATCGTCGGCTGGAAAGCAGGCTTGAACGAAACTACATGACTGATCATCCACAACCTACTCCCTACGAGCTTGAGCCGGTGAAAACTGGCATGGATATTGGGGACATTCTCAAGATTCTGCCTCATCGTTTTCCGTTTCTGTTGATCGATCGAGTGATCGATTTGGAGCGGATGAAGAGCATTGTTGCGCTCAAGAACGTGACCATCACCGAGCCGTTTTTTCAGGGACATTTTCCCGAAAAACCGATCATGCCGGGGGTTTTGATCGTGGAAGCGATCGCGCAGGCGGGTGGGCTGCTGCTGCTGACGGAAGTTCCTAACCGCGACGAGATGCTGATGGTTTTCACCGGCATTGAGAAGGCGCGTTTCCGGCGTCCTGTCGTGCCGGGAGACCAGTTGCGGATCGAAGTGACCGTGAAAGCGTGGCGGGTGACGGCGGCTCGGCTGGAAGGCAAGGCGTACGTGGACGGAAAGTTGGCGTGCGAGGCGACTGTGACGTGCCGGTTGGTGCCGAGGAATGTTGGCGCGGGGGAAGCTTCGGGCGAGGAAGTGTGAGGCTTGCTGCATCCGGAGAACGCGCGCTGCGGCGGCGCTGGAGATTGGAAGTCCGTAGGGGTCCTTCGACTGCGAAACTACCTCGCGTTCCGCGAAGTGGTTTCTCCGCTCAGGATGACATGGGAATTGGTATTTGACGAACGTCCATAATGTCTATTCATCCCACGGCGATTGTCGATCCGAAAAGTAAGATCCATCCCTCCTGCGACATCGGGCCTTATTGCGTCATTGGAGCCGAGGTCGAGATCGGCGAGAGCTGCCGTCTCGCTTCTCATGTCACGATTGGTGGCCCGACTCGAATGGGCGCCGACAACCGCTTTTTCCCTTTCACTTCGATTGGCATGGCTCCGCAGGATATTACTTACGCGGGGGAACCGACGCGGCTGGAGATCGGCGACCATAATCAGATCCGCGAATTTGTGACGATCAATCGCGGCACCGTGAAGGGCGGCGGATGCACGCGCGTTGGCAGTCACAACCTGATCATGGCCTACACGCACATTGCGCATGATTGCCAGGTTGGCAGCCACATCATCATGGCCAATGCCGCAACCCTCGGCGGACACGTCATCGTGGGCGACTGGGCTAACGTGGGCGCGCTTTGCCCGGTGCATCACTTTGTGCGGATTGGGACTCACGCTTTTATCGGGGGAGGCACGACGATTACGCGCGACGTGTTGCCCTTTTCCAAGACGTCTGCTGAACGCGGAACTCATGCCTATGGACTGAACGCTGTGGGGCTGGAGCGGCGTGGATTCACGAAGGATCGAATCAAGAAAATCCATCATGCCTATCGCTTGCTGTTGGCGTCGAAGCTCAACACCTCGCAGGCGTTGGAGAAATTGAAATCCGAAGGCGACCTCGGAGAAGACGTCGAGATGCTTGTTCGCTTTATCGAAGAGTCTGAACGCGGAGTGATTAAATAGTTTTGAGTTTCAAGTTTCTAGTTTCAAAATCTTGAATGCAAGTGCAATCGAAGGTCGAGCAACGTGAGTTATTCTTACAAGGATTTGATCGCGTGGCAGAAGGCTATGGACCTTGCGGAAGCGATCTACCAACTCACAAGAGACTTTCCGCGGGAGGAAATTTACGGGCTGACCAGTCAGATGCGGCGTTGTGCGGTGTCTGTACCAAGCAATATCGCCGAAGGGCAAGGACGCACCACGCCGGGGGAGTTTAAACAGTTTCTTGGGCACGCTTGAGGCTCCCTGCTGGAACTGGAGACGCAGCTACAACTAGCTGCGAGGCTTGGTTATTGTTCGGCTGACCGCGAGAATGCCCCGCTAATGCGCTCCACTGAAGTTGGCCGCGTACTGAATGGTCTGATGGGATCTCTGGAAACTCGAAACTGACAACATGAAACTGGGATTAATCGCGGGCAACGGGACGTTTCCTTTTCTTGTGCTCGATGCCGCTCGGGCACAGGGACTCGACGTCGTTGTAGCCGCGATCAAGGAAGAAGCTTCTCCTGAGATTGCGTCGCGTGGCGCCGCGTCGGTGCACTGGCTCTCGCTCGGCGAACTTTCAAAGCTCATCGATACTTTTAAAGCGGAAGGTGTGACTCGCGCCGTGATGGCGGGACAGGTGAAGCATAAGCAGATATTTTCTGCGATCCGGCCAGACTGGCGGCTCGCGAAGTTGCTGCTTTCGCTGGGCACGCGCAATACCGACTCACTGCTTGGCGCGGTGGCCAAGGTGTTGGCGGATGAAGGCATCGTGCTGGAAAACTCGACCTCGCTCCTCGAACCGTTGCTGGCGAAATCGGGTACGCTCGGCAAGCGCCGTCCGAATGAAAACGAGAGCAAGAATATTGCGTATGGCCGTTTGGTCGCGCAGCAACTGGCGGAATACGACATTGGACAAACGGTTGTGATCGCCGAAGCTGCGTGCGTTGCGGTCGAGGCCATGGAAGGCACCGACGCGACGATCGAGCGCGCGGGTCTGCTCATGAAATCGTTGGAGGCTGAAGACAGTCAGAACGACGACGAAAAGGGCCGCGCTTCTACGCTCAGCCGCGCTCTGACCGTCGTAAAAATTGCGAAGCCGAAACAGGATATGCGTTTCGACGTTCCGGTGATTGGCATCAAAACGATTGAAACGATGGTCCGGGCTGGAGCGAGTTGTCTGGCGCTCGACGCGGGGCGATGTTTATTGCTTGATGGGGACGCGATGCTGCGAGCGGCGGATGAGGCCGCTATCGCGGTTTGTGCAGAGTGATGGTCGATTAAAAGGCGTCCACCACGAAGAGCACTAAGGTTCACCAAGGAAAACTAAATATGTCGGAAGCAACTCGTATTGCGGACCAACTTCGGCGCGCCTTTGATGGGGATGCGTGGCATGGCGATTCCCTTCTCGAAATTCTCGAAGGCGTAACCGCCGCGCAGGCTGCGGCGCGCCGCATCCCAGACGCGCATACGATTTGGGAACTCGTGTTGCACATCGCGGCATGGGATGGCGCTGCTCTCCGCCGCATCGGAGGGACCGCAGTTGAGCTTGCCGATGCGGAAAATTTCCCCGTCGTTTCAGATGCCAGCGATGCTGCATGGCACAAAGCGACGGCACAGGTGCGCAATACCCATCAGGACTTGATCGCCGCCGTTGTCGCTCTACCCGATTCCCGGCTCTTCGAGGTCGTTCCCGGTAAGCACGGTCCGCACTACACCTTCTATTACATGCTTCACGGCGTCGCGCAGCATGAAGCCTACCACGCTGGACAGATCGCTCTGCTGAAGAAACTCTCGCAGTAACCCCCAGCTCCAACCAGGTTTCGCTTATTTCCGGTCCTCTGAAACTTTTCTCGCCTTCGGGGATATTCTCTGTGGACGCTGCATGACCGACTTTGAGGCCTTGTACGAAAAATACGCGCGCGACGTTTTTCGCTTCGCCTTCTTTCTGAGCGGCAATCGGGCTGATGCCGAAGACATCGCGTCAGAGACGTTCGTGCGCGCATGGAATGCTCCCGGTGAAATTCGCCAAGTCACGGTGAAGGCGTATTTGCTGGTGATCGCACGCAATTGCTACCTGCAAAGTTTGCGACGCAGCGGGCGGCACGCGCCGTTGGAGGAGGACTTTGCCGATCCCCGGCAGGAGCTTCACGACTCCGCCGAACAACGCGACGAGTTGCGCCAGGTGATGCACGATCTGCAACAGTTGCCAGAGGTGGACCGTACGGCGCTGCTGCTTTCGGCAACTGAGGATATGTCGTACGAGCAGATCGCGGAAACGCTTGGCCTGTCGCTGGGTGCAGTCAAGACCAAAATTCATCGTGCCCGCCTCAAGTTAGACGAGGCACGCAGTCATCGAAGGTAATCACGAAGGTAAACACGGAGGTGAACGTGGAACTCACTCGCAACATCATTCAAGATCTGCTCCCGCTTTATGTCGCCGGAGCGGTTAGTCCCGAAACGCGCGCTGCCGTCGAAGAGTTTGTATCGCGCGATGCGGCGCTGGCGGCCGAGATCGAACGGCTGAAGTCGGATTCTTTAAAACAAATACTTACAGGAGGAACCACCATGTCATTACCGCAGGATCATGAGACACAAACTCTGGCTCGTACACGCAGCACAATCGCTCAGCGCAGCTGGAATCTCGGCCTGGCCATTGCCTTCACCCTCTTTCCGCTCTCGTTCATCTTTGAGAAGGGCCACATTCAATGGATGGTGATTCGGGACAGTCCCAGTATGGCGATGGCATCGTGGGCGGCGGCCCTGGGATTCTGGGTTGGGTACATCATCCACAATCGTCGGCTGCGGACTTCCGGACTTTAATCGGGACTGCTTTTCGTCTGGTATCGAACAATACGGTTCGATCAAGCAGTACTCTGACTTGCGACTTTCCCTTCTACCTCCGGAACTGCGACAATAGCCCTTTTGAATGCAGTTCCGGAGTCTTCTTTCTGAGCAATGAATTCCCGATCAATGTAGCAGTGATTGGCGTGGGCGCCTTCGGGCGCAATCACGCTCGTGTCTACCGGCAACTGCAGCAGGCAGGTGCCGTGCGACTGGTGGGAGTAGTCGATCCCGATACGCCGCGCGCTGACGCTATCGCCCGCGAGTTTGACTGCAAGGCTTTTGGATCGGTCGAACAGATGTTGACCACCCACAGCGAAGTGCAGGCCGCCTCTGTTGCTGTGCCTACCGTTTTGCATCTCGAAGTGGCACGCGAGCTGATGGAATCGGGTGTGGACGTCCTCATCGAGAAGCCGCTCGCGGCGACACTGGCCGAGGCCGACGAATTACTTCGCGTCGCCGCCGAGCACAAGCGGGTGGCGCAGGTCGGCCATCTGGAGCGCTTCAATCCTGCCGTCCGGGCGACCTTGCCGCTGATCAATCACCCCATGTTTTTTGAAGTGCACCGGCTCAGCGAGTTTTCTCCGCGTGCGCTCGATGTGGACGTCGTGCTCGACCTGATGATCCACGATCTCGACGTGGTACTGACTTTTGTCCGTTCGGCAGTGAAAGAAATTCGAGCCGTCGGCCTGCCGATTTTGTCCGGCAAAGTGGATATCGCCAATGTTCGGGTTGAGTTTGAATCGGGATGCGTGGCGAATTTTACGGCCAGCCGGGTTTCCACCGAGCGCGTGCGCAAGCTGCGCTTCTTTCAGCCGGGTCAATATATTTCGATCGATTACGGGCGTCAGGATGTGCTGGTCTTCTCGGTTGGAAGCGCGTCTGCAAAATCCGCTGGCAGCCAGCCCAGCGTGAATCCGCAGATCCAAATGACGAAGCCGACGGTTACAGCCGAGGAACCGCTGCTGGCGGAGATCAACGCCTTTTTGCGGGCGGTGCGCGATCGTTCGCGTCCCGTGGTTTCGCTGGAAGATGGACGCCGTGCGCTCGAACTTGGGCTCGCCATCCTTGAGGAAATTCGCAGGCACGCCGGACGAATCGGTGTGGGCAAAGCTTAGAAGTCCTCGAAAAGAAACGAATGGCCTCGGCTCCCGTCCAACATAGGGCAGGGCCGTTTGTGGTAGCCTGCGAAGTTTGGTCCTGTTCGGATCAATCCACCGGGAGGCAATCTTTGAAACCATCGCGTTTCGTAATCGTTCTGCTCATAACGTTCCTCGCTCTCGCCTCGGCAGCATTCTCCGAAGATAGTGCCAGCAAAGTTATTGTTGAGCGCGTCGGAGACACGGCTTTCATTCAAATCCACGCTCCCAGCTTTCAGGCGCTCACGCCTCGGCAGCAAGCCCTCGCCTATTGGCTCACCCAGGCCTCTATCGCCATTGACCCTATCTTTTACGATCAGCTGTCGGCGTACGGGCTGCGGCAAAAAAGACTGCTCGAGGAAATCTCCGCCTATCCGAAAGGAATCGACCCCGCGGCCATGGCGAAGATTTCGGAATTCACCAAACTCTTCTGGGCCAACCGCGGTAATCACAACGACTTGACCTCGCAGAAGTTCTTGCCCTCTTTCACTTTCGAAGAACTGGAGAAAGCGGCACTGATCGCTCAGCAAAACGGGGCCTTCCGCACTTCGTACGGCGATCTTGCCCCGCTCCCAAAGCCAGCGGACGTAGCCCGTGAAGTCGAGTCGCTGAGACCTTCTCTGTTCGATCCCGCCTTCGAACCGATGATCACCGCCAAGAGTCCTACGGGAGGAAAAGACACCATCCAAGCCAGTTCAAACACCTTTTATCAGAACGTCAGCCTCGCCGACCTGAACGGATTTCAGGATAAATTTGGGTTGAACTCCCGTGTCGTGAAAGACGCGAACGGACACCTCAGTGAAGAGGTTTATCGCGCCGGCTCTCCCGACGGCAAGGTTCCTCCGGGACTTTACGCGACCTATCTTAAGAAGGCGAACGAATACTTCGAAAAAGCCCGCGAGAATGCTGAACCCGCGCAGGCCGAGGCGATCGGACATCTCATTCGCTACTACCAGACGGGCGAATACTCCGAGTGGGTTGCGTTTGGCACGGGCTGGGTGCAGAACGATGCGACCGTCGACTTTGACAACGGATTCATCGAAGTCTACCGCGATGCCCGCGGCGCCAAGGGGAGCTCGCAGAGTTTCGTCACCATCACCGATAAACCTGTAACCACGGCGATGAAAAAACTCGGAGAGAATGCCGGCTACTTCGAAGAAAAAGCCCCGTGGGATGCGAAGTACAAACGCCAGTCATTCAAGCTTCCGGTAGTCAAGGCGGTCGAAACCCTGATCGAAACTGGCGATTTCAGTGTAGGCACGATTGGGGACAACCTGCCCAACGAAAACGAAATCCACGAAAAGTACGGCTCGAAGAATTTTCTTTTCATGGGAAGCAAGCGCGCTCTCGAAGATGCGAGCGGCAAAGCCGCAATCGCCGAGTTTGCATCCAATCCAGCCGAAGTCGAACGCGCTTCAAAATATGGAACGGAAGCGAGCGACATTCTCGTCGCCATGCACGAGGTGATTGGACACGGCTCGGGGAAGCTCAGCGACCGGGTGAGTGCCGGGGCGCAGCCCTTCCTGAAAGAATATTTTTCGACTCTCGAAGAAGGCCGCGCTGATTTGATGGCGCTCTGGAACGTGTGGGATCCAAAACTGAAAGAATTGGGGCTGATTTCCAATCAGGAAGAGGTCGCGAAGGCAATGTATGATGCCACGGCCCTCGTCGCGCTTCGGCAACTGCAGCGCATTCCCCACGGCAACACCATTGAAGAAGATCACGAACGCGACCGCCAGCTGATCGCTCACTACATCGCGGATAAAGTTCCAGGGTCGATCGAACAGTTCAAACGCGACGGCAAGACTTATGTCCGAGTCGTCGATTATCAGAAAATGCGGCAGGGCGTTGGGATGCTGCTCGCGGAACTGATGCGCATCAAAGCCGAAGGCGATTACGACGCTATCAAGTCTTTGGTCGATCAATACGGCGTCCATTTTGATCCCGCGCTGCGCGACGAAGTTGTGGCGCGCTATGAGAAGCTCAACCTGCCGTCATACTTTGCAGGGATGAATGCCCACCTGACCGCAACTTTCGCCAAGAACGGCAAGGTCGAGAAGGTCGAAATTAATTATTTGCAAGATCCCGTCCAACAGTATGTGGGATACGGCGCGATGTACGACGCGGGCTTGGCTAAGGTTCAATCGAGATAATTCAAAAAGGGAATTGCCGAGGCGCACGTGTGACGCGGGACCTACTCAGAATCCATAGGCCCGTGATACACCTAATATTTGAGCATTGAAATTGCAATCTTCCTGTTTTTCGCCGGAGCTCTCGGCGGCGCTCTGAATGCTGTTGCGGGCGGCGGGAGTTTCATCGCCTTTCCCGCGCTACTGTTCACGGGCGTCGCGCCTATCGCCGCCAACGCCACTAATACGGTCGCGCTTTGGGTCGGTGTGACCGCGAGCACTGGCGCCTATCGCAAGCATCTCAACATTTCGCGACGCGTCATGCTTCCGCTGGCCGTCACCAGTGTCATTGGCGCCATCATCGGCGCGTATCTTTTATTGCACACGCCAGCGCAGACTTTTCTTCGTGTCTTGCCGTGGCTCATGCTGGGAGCGACGCTGCTCTTCGTGTTCGGCAAGCATCTCGCCCGCACCTCCGGCGGTTCGGTCGCGCAGGACGCATCCACCACCGCTCTCGTCGTGGCCTCCGTTTTTGAGCTCGTCGTTGCTGTTTATGGAGGCTACTTTGGCGGCGGCGTGGGGATTGTGAATCTCGCGATGCTGGCTGCCTTAGGTATGACCGATATCCACGCCATGAACGCCCTGAAAACGGTTCTGGGAGGGATCATCAACGGCATCGCCGTCATCACCTTTGTCATTGCTGGTGCCGTGGTCTGGAAGCCTGCGGGAGTGATGATCGCGGGCGCAGTCTTAGGCGGATATCTTGGGGCGCATTATGCGCAGAAACTCCCAGCGGCTTGGATCCGAGCTTTCGTGATTTTCGTCGGCACCGGGATGACGGTTTATTTCTTCTGGAAGGGCTATCACTGAGCACGCGTCCTAGCCATAGTGTGGTTGCGAGCGAGGTGTGGGGGGAAGGCCACTCGCCACCCCCGGCTGAAAATCTTATAGAGGCTGCGGTTCCGACACATGCTCGTGGACGATCAGCCACTTTCCATCCTGCTTCTCGAACACCGCGGTCCAGCGGAACGTCGCCATCTCGCGCTTGCCTGATTTCTGCGTCATGTCGGACGCCACCGTTGCCGTTACCCAGTAAGCGTCGCCGCTCTTATGGATTTGGGCGTCGTCATTCACGGTAAATTTCGCCGCTGTGTACTCTGCCAGCTCTTTGCTCACTGCGGCTTGATATTCATCCCAGTTGTCATACTTCAGGGGCGCGACATCGAAGAAGACGTGCGGCCCCTGCGCATAAAACTGCTTCTGTCCGGCAGCGTCGAGCGTCGCCCAGCCGTTCCAGACCTTCTGCAGTAAAGCCCTGTCCACCGCGCCGTTGCCGCTCGAAACCTTCTTTGCGGTTGCCTTTTGTCCCCAACCGGCTTGAGTAATACCGGCAACCGAGATGCAAACTGCCATAGCCAGAACAGCTATTCGTTTCATTTCATGGGTCTCCTCAAACGGTGAGCATTCTCGCACGCCGGGCGCAGTCCCGCCAGTGAGAAGCGGAAGGCGTTTGGGGGGCGGCATGCGCGATTGGGCGATAGGCACGGCAAACGGCCTTGGCGGCGAAGCGAGGACTGCTGACTTTGGTAATCTGCCAAGTTACCGCCGCCTGAGGCAAAATTGGAGTGAGAATGCCCTCTAGCTCGATTACGCATAAAGGACAACGCGGCTCGCGCGTCAAGCTCGGCGGGTCGATCCTCGCCTTGCTGGTGCTCGAAAACGGACGCCAGATTCGGAGCCGCGTGAGTCAATTGTCCATCAATGGAGGTTTACTCTCGCTCGAGCAACCGCTCGACGAAAGCATTCGCGTCACAGTTTTGTTTCATATCGGAGTCACGAGCATCCGCTGCCGTGCCCAAATGCTCTTTCCCATGTGGGCGACGAATGGATGCCTGCAACCCTTTCGTTATTTGGAGTTGTCCGAGGACAGCCGCGCCAATCTAAAGCGCGAACTCGGATGCCTCATTCAGGGCGGCGCGTCTCAAGAGTGAAGAAAACTGTTGAAGAAAAGTCATCTTCCTTCTTCCCTAGCCTGACGCCGCCAACATTTCGTCTAGCGAGTGCTTCTGCAACTCGCCGATCCTCTCGATGGTGATATCCGGCTTGGGATACTTCGCCACCTCGGCCAGATCATGCGCATAGTGTCCCTGCCGCGGAAAGATCGTGGTGACTCGCGTCCCCCAGTACTTCTTGATGGCGGCCAGAACCCGCACCTTGTCGTCGACCATCACGTAATGCGCGGCTGGATATTTTGCCTCAACGTCGTCCAGTTCCCGTTCCTTGTGGATGTAGATCAGAACATGACCATCGAAAGCTTCGTAGAGGCCCGAGCAGTCGACCTTGCGCGGTTGGAATACCACATCGCCGTCGCTTAAGATTACGGGCTTCCCCAAGTTACCCGCGTATTGCACTGCATCCAGCGACTCGGGAAAAAGGCGGTTGGAAAACGGGTAGTTGATCATGAAGTGCGACACCGCCAGCAGCTTCGACTCGCGAGGCCGCTCGATTCTGTAGCGCTGTAGCGCACCGAGATAGTCGGCATAGCCGAGCTCGGTGCGTAGCTGCTCAAAGATTTCCCAATAGCGCCCAGCGCTCGAATCGCCCACTTTCTCGATCAAATGCCGCTTCAGATCCTGTGCGACGTGATCGTTGTCGAGAAGCGTGTTATCCACATCGAAAAAGAAAACGGTGCGCGCGTTGGAGTCGTTCGGATTCACAAGATCTCCAGAATTTTCTTAGCAGCTCGAGCCGGCAGCTGTACGTGGAACTAATCATGCCAGAAATTACGGACGGACGCCGCGCACTTCCAGTCCGAGTTCACTCGGTAAACGAGGATTGCGCGTCCAGAAAACACAAAGATTTGGTTCCGCACGGCAGGGGCTTGTCGAGTCGCCCCTGCTTGTAGTAAAAAGGCGTCGCTCATATAATCAACCCAGACTTAATTAACCGAAAATGAGGCTGGATTGCTGTCGCAGCCCCGTAACCGGCGAATCCGTTTTCGCCATCCAGGAGCCCTTCCCGTGGAACATGTTGACCCAGCCGTCATCTATCGTTTCGACACACCCCGTTCCAGCCGACCCTGCGAATTTTGTCAGGAGCTCGACCCGCAATTCCCGCATCGCCGTCCCCTCGATCAGATGGTCAGCGGTAGCCGTAAACCCATTGCTTCCGCGCACTTGACCGAAGACGGATACGTTCGCCACCGCATGCTCGAGCTGCGGCGCCTGGTTTCGCGGGCTCCTTTGACGGCAGCATAAGCGGTGTCGGCATAGCGGCCCACCGTTAAATTTTTAACGCAACTTCGCGCCTCCCCTTTTAGTTCTAATGAGTAACTGCGAAAGTTGGTGTACGCTAAACGCGGGGAGGCTTGCCATGCTGGCCGGTATGCGATCCTGTTTCCTGCTTTTCTTGATGATTCTTTTCGCTGTTCTGGTCGCCGCTCCGGCGCAGGTTAACGGAGTCCCCGCATCTGTCACCTCTTTAGGATTCGGCGGACGAACCACGCCCAACGGCGTTCGCGCCAGCGTCACCTCTCTCGGGCCAAACGGCTACCCTAACAGTTGGCCGGTCTATGGCGCGTGTTGCGTTGACTTTTTCAGGCCGGCCGACCCGAACGCAGCGCGGAATCCGGAACACCGCCATCACAGGAAAGACAAGGATAAAGACAAGGGTTCCGATTTCCCCGTCGGCGTCGTCGAGCCGGTCTATATTCCTTACGGCGTTCCTTACGCTGCTGATGCGAACGACGCCGATGACGGCCCTGAAGGGGCCGACGTCTCCAGCGCTGGCATGCCCAGCGCGGGCCCTCCGCATGGTTCTCGGGGCCAAAAACCCATCCTCGGAACCGATCTCACCGCCAAATCCGAATACATCGGACCCCTTCGTGAAGAGGAACCAGTCGTCGCCCAACCCTCCACCGTACTGATCTTCAGGGACGGCCATCGCTCTGAAATTTTGAATTACGCGGTCGTCGGCGACACCCTCTTCGATCTAGGGACCGACCGCACCCATAAGATTCTTCTCGCGGATCTCGATCTGCCCGCGACCCGCAAAGCCAACGACGACCGCGGCGTGGATTTTCAGGTCCCCGAGAGCGCGGCCCGGAAGTAAGCACGCGACAACGCACGGAAACAAAAGGCTGGAAAAACAGCGTCATCTCGCCTGCTAACAAGTTGCGTCGCCGGTAACTCCTCGCCGACTTCCCGCTTGACATATCCACCGTGATAAATGGATACTTATGCATTACGGTGCATTTTTATTCATGTCCAAAACAGCCCGCCATAAAGCGATCCTCAACCTGCTGGACGAAGGCCCTGTCGAAAGCCAGGATTCTTTGCAGCAGCGGCTGGAACGCAAGGGCTTCGAGGTCGGGCAGGCAACGCTTTCCCGCGATATTCACGAACTGAAACTGGTGAAGGGACCCGACGGCTACCGTCGCGCCGGCGAGACCTTGAATGCGGATAGCGTTTTGCCCTCGGTGATGCACCTGGCTCGCCAGTTCGTCATTGAAATCCGGCAGGCGGAAAACCTGCTGGTCGTAAAAACTACCGTGGGAAGTGCGCAGCCCGTTGCCGCGGCGCTCGACGCGTCACACTGGCCGGAAGTCGTGGGCACGATTGCTGGCGACGACACCGTGCTCGTCATTGCCACGGATAAGAAAAAAGCGCAGTCGCTGGCCCAACGGATCCGCGATTTATCGTAAGCAGATTTCCGGGAACGCAGGGCCGATGGCTGGCATCAGAACTTTTTTGGGAACGAAACGCAGGAGTCTTAAATGAGCACTGAACCAGTGGCATCCATTGACCCGCAGGGACTGGCGAAGAACCGGCTGATCCTGCCGAAAGAGTCCTCCGCGCCGCGCGATCTTGTCTCGATCCACGATCTCACGCCCGCGGAACTTCTCTCGCTCTTCGACCTCACCTCCATGCTCAAGCAGCGGCCAGCATCATTCCGCGGAATTCTCGCAGGCAAGCAGATGGTGATGTTTTTCGAGAAGCCCTCGCTGCGCACGCGTCTGACCTTCGAGGCCGGCATGGACAGCCTCGGCGGCAGCACATTCTTTATCGACCAGACCGCCAGCCGGCTCAATGCCCGCGAATCTCTTTATGACATCGCGCACAATTTGGAACGCTGGATTGATCTCATCGTCCTGCGCACCTTCAGCCATGCTGTCGTCGAAGAGATGGCGACCTATGCGGGCGTGCCTGTTATCAACGCGCTCAGCGAACTCGAGCATCCCTGCCAGGCGCTGGCCGACTTCTTCACCTTGCAGGAACATTTCGGCGACCTGAAGAAACTTCATTTCGCCTACGTGGGCGACGGCAATAACATGGCGCATTCGCTGCTGCTGGCGGGAGCTTCGGTGGGCGCAAAAGTCTCCATCGCGACGCCCGAAGCGTACACTCTCAATCCCGTGATCGTCACCATGGCAAAAGCGATTGCCGAAGAGACCAAAGCCACGCTGCGCATCATGACTGATCCGAAGAAGGCCGTTGCGGGAGCCGACGCCGTTTACACCGACGCCTGGGCCAGCATGGGTCACGAAGACGAGACGGAACTACGCGCCCCGATCTTCGCTCCTTACCAGGTCAACGCCGCGCTCATGCAACTGGCCAAGCCGACCGCGCTGTTTATGCATTGTCTGCCGGCTCATCGCGGTTGCGAGGTCACCGATCAGGTCATCGACTCGGTAAATTCAGTCGTATTCGATCAGGCGGAAAATCGCCTGCACATTCAGAAAGCCATCCTCGTATGGCTGTTGGGTAGCGGCGTGGGCCGTTTCCCGGCCAGGAGCGCGCATGCCTAAGCAAGACCCGACCCAGAAAGAAAAAATTGTTCTCGCCTACTCTGGCGGACTCGACACCTCGATCATCATTCCGTGGCTCAAAGAAAATTATGACTACGACGTGATCGCCATGGTTGCCGATGTCGGTCAGGGAGACGACGTCGAAGCCGTTGTCGAGAAAGCGTACAAAACCGGCGCGAGCAAAGTCGTTGTCGAAGATCTGCGCGAAGAATTTCTTACCGGATACGTCTGGCCCGCGCTCAAGGCCGGCGCCGTCTACGAAAATAAATATCTTCTCGGCACTTCACTGGCCCGGCCCGTTATTGCTAAACATCAGGTGGAAGTCGCGCTGCGCGAAGGCGCATCGGCGGTCAGCCACGGCTGCACCGGCAAAGGTAACGATCAGGTACGCTTCGAGATGGCGTATCAGGCGCTTGCTCCCGAACTGAAAGTGATCGCGCCGTGGCGCGAGTGGGATCTGAAATCGCGCGAAGATTGTCTCGACTACGCCGAGAAGCGCGGCATCTCCGTCTCCGCGAGCCGCGAAAAGATTCACAGCCGCGACCGTAATCTCTGGCACATCAGCCACGAGGGCGGGGAACTCGAAGACGCCGGCAACGCGCCCTTCGCCAGCACCTGGCAGATCAGCAAGTCTCCGCAAGAGGCTCCCGATAAAGAAGAGACCGTCGAAATCGGCTTCGAAAAGGGTGTTCCCGTTTCTGTCGGCGGGCAGACGCTCGATCCGGTGTCGCTTGTGGAATTGCTTAACGAAATCGGAGGACGCAACGCCATTGGCCGCATCGATCTTGTCGAGAACCGCTTCGTGGGCATCAAGTCTCGCGGCTGCTACGAAACCCCCGGCGGCACGCTGCTTCTGGCCGCCCACAACGAACTCGAAGCCCTGTGCCTCGATCGCGACCTGGTACATTTCAAACAGCACGTCGCACTCAAATACGCCGAACTGGTTTATTTCGGACTGTGGTTCACTCCGCTGCGCGAAGCGCTCGATGCTTTTGTTGAAACCACGCAGCAGAATCTCACTGGCTCTGTCACATTGTCACTGTATAAAGGCAATGTCAGCATCATCAGTCGGAAGTCGGAATACTCTCTCTACCGCACCGATCTGTCGTCATTCACCATGGACGCAAGCTACGATCAGAAAGACGCGGAAGGCTTCATCCGCATTCTGGGATTGCCCTCGCGTTGTCGTGCGCAAACGCAAAAAGGAAAGTCGACGGCAGACACGCTGCACGAGGTATCGAAATAAGTAAGCTTGGGATCCGAATGAAAATTTGTTTGTCGTCAAAATAAGATTGTCATCCTGAGCGAAGCGAAGGACGTGCTGTCCTCCGCCTCCGCCAACCGCGCGCTCACGCCACAGAAGTTTGCACGCGAGGGCTGACCAAGGAAGATCGCCGGCACAAGCGCTGATTTTGGGTGGCGCAGCGCTTTAGCGCTGCGAAAGATTCGTTGTTCCCGAGGGCTTTAGCCCCTGAGGTCGTACCGTGAAAATGTGGTCCGGCCGCTTCCGGCAGCCGCTCGATCCCGAATTCGAAAAATGGCAGCGCTCGTTTCCCTACGATCAACGCCTGCTGCCCTTTGAACTGGCTGCCAGCCGGGCGCACGCAAATGCCCTCGAACATGCGGGGGTACTCTCCTCCGAAGAACTCTCTGACATCATCCAGGCGCTAGGCGAAATCGGCCGCCGCGCCGTGTCTTCGCCGGAATTTCTGAACGATCCCGAGGCTGAAGACGTTCACCACTTCGTGGAAAAACAAGCTCGCCACGCTGATCGGCGCCACCGGATACAAACTGCACACCGGGCGCAGTCGCAACGAACAGATTGCGACTGACCTTCGGCTCTTTGTCCGTGCGAGTATCGACACCCTAGAAATTCAGCTCGCCGATTGGATTGAGGCGATCCTCACCCGCGCTGAGGCCGCGGGCAACGCCGCCATGCCGGCCTACACGCATCTGCAGCCGGCTGAGCCTGTGCTCGTCTCGCACTGGCTACTGGCCTATGTGGAGATGTTTTTCCGCGATGCGTCGCGCCTTGCCGATTGCCGCAAGCGCGCGAACTTCTGTCCTTTGGGATCGGGCGCGGTTGCCGGGGCAACCCTCACACTGAGCCGTCAGGCAATGGCCGCAGAACTCGGCTTTGACGGCCCGACTGCGAATAGCATCGACGCCACCAGTGATCGCGATTTCGCCATTGAGTTTGCGGACGCACTCGCCATGCTCGCTCTTCATCTGAGCCGCTGGGCGGAGGAGATGATCCTGTTCTCCACCTCCGCTTACGGATTCGTAGAATTGCCCGAAGCCTACTCCACGGGCAGCAGCGCGATGCCGCAGAAGAAAAATCCGGACCTGCTCGAATTAGTTCGCGGCAAAGCCGCCCGCGTCATGGGCTGCGCGACCACGTTGCAAACCTTGGTCAAAGGCCTTCCACTCGCCTACAACAAAGACATGCAGGAAACACAAGAGCCGCTGTTCAACGCCGCTGATACTGTGGTCAGCCTGCTGCCGCTCGTCACCGGATTTATGAATACCGTCGAGTTCAACGACCACGAGATGAACCAGGCGGCGCAAATTGGATTTATGAATGCGTGGGCGGCCGCAGCCTATCTCGTAGAACGCGGTGTTCCTTCGCGTCAGGCTCACGAGGCGGTTGGCAAAGCCGTTGCGCTTGCCATCGAACGCGGATGCGATCTGCAAAAGCTGCCTCTTGCCGATTTGCAGACTATTCATCAAAGCTTCGATGCAGCCTTCCACTCCAGCCTCGGACTCGTCGAGGTGCTGGCGCTGCACGACGTCCCGGGAGGCACGGCGCCTCGCCACGTGAAGCGCGCGTTGCAGAACGCTCGCGAACGCGTAGCGGCTCTGCGCACACCGGATCCGACGACAAAGGGCGCCGGCAAAACGACAGAGCAGTCGACCGTGCGCTAGCTCGTCTTTTTCAGTAAGAATGTTGACGAGCGGTCGTCTGCAGGGACGAGCGTGCGATTAAAACAAAAGCGGGATCAGCTTTCGAGTGCGGCTACGGTAGTCCTCAAACTCCGTTCCAAAGTGTGACGCAAGCAAGCGATCTTCTCGGCGCATTCGATCAGAAACAAACGCCAGTGCGAGAACCAGAATCGGGACAGCGAGCAAACTGGCAAACACCAGCGCAATCCCAGGTGGAATCAGCAGCAGACTTAAGTAGAGCGGGTGTCGAATCCAGGCGTAGATCCCGTTCTGCACGAGCCGATGATTCGGTTGCAGGGTGACGTAGGCGCTGAAATTCTCTCCGAGCGCCTTGAGCGCGGCAACGCGAACGATTACTCCAACGGTGAAAAGCAACAAGCCCACATACGGCCAGTAGCTGCCTCTGAGCCTCAGAATTTCTTTCTGCTCAGCGAAGGGCAAGAACCACAACAGTGCGAGCGAGAGAAGTAAGAGAACCCCAAGCTGCCGACTCTGCTCCCTAACAGTCCCAGTTCCTTTTCGCAGTGGATTGAAATCGATCTTCCAATATGCTGCGACCGTTGCGGCAGTGAGGGTGACAACCACCAACCCGGCTCGCGGAGCGCTCATCAAGAACGCTGGCAAACTGTCGAAGCCCCACCCAAACAGGATCAGGCCCAAACAGGGCAGCAACTGGATGGTGAGAATCAGTGCTGATCGAAGCATTGAGTACGAGTATGCCAGCGGACGACTCATGACGACGAGGGAGCCTTCTGGGCTGGGTGACGCATCTAAAGTAAAAGTTCCCGAAAACGGAGTATTTCCCTGATTCTTACTCGTATTCTTTTTTTCGCACTCTTTCTGGCGGCCATCTACGCCGTGCAGCGCTTCTGGTTTATGCGCGCCTGGACGTGGATCGCGAGTTTGTCGAATTCCCACTGGCGTTTCGGCCTTCATGTGGGGCTGATCGCATTGTCGCTCACTCTGCTGGCCACGCTGCTCGATCCGCTGCTGGGGCACGGAGTCTCTCGCGCGTTAGACGGCGCGAGTCTCGACCGGTTTAGTCTTGGCAAGGTGTTCACCACCGTTGCCCGCCTCTGGCTCGTTACATCTTTCTTCGGATTTCTCGCCGTCGAATTCGTCGGCGCCATCGAGTGGCTCACGAACGTCGCGGCTCGCTTTCTGCCTCACTCGGGGGAGTTCGCTCATTCTGGCGCTACAAGTGGCTTCAGTCCCGCGCGTCGCACTTTTTTTCGCTACGCGGCGGTGCTCGCTGGCGGTTTTCCCTTTCTCGCCGCCACCTACGGATTCGCTTCGGGACGTTTGCGTTTCACCGTCGAACGCGTCGATGTTCCGGTGGCCAATCTTCCTCCTGAACTCGATGGACTGCGCATCGCGCAACTGAGCGACATCCATATCGGCGATTACATGCCACCGCACGAAATTCGGCGAGCGGTGGACATGGCGAACGCTTTAGCTCCCGACATTTCATTCGTCACAGGAGACTTTGTTTCGAGCGAAGGCGATCCGCTGGATGTATGTATTCACGAATTGAGCCGGCTTCGTGCTCCGCTCGGCGTCTGGGGATGCAACGGCAATCACGAAATCTATGCGGGCGTGGAGGACGATGCCGAACGGCTGTTTCACGAAAACGGAATGCGCCTGCTACGCTCCCGCAATGAAGTGATCGAGCATAACGGCGGCCGATTCAACCTCATAGGCGTCGACTACCAGCGTGACCACATGACAAACGCAGATGGCGAGCGTCCCGGCCCGATGCTTGCCGATATTGAACCGCTGATTCGGCGCGACATGCCGAATGTTCTGCTATCGCATAATCCAAATTCATTTCATCGCGCCGCCGAACTGGGTATTGAGTTGAGCCTGGCCGGGCACACGCATGGCGGGCAAGTGAAGGTAGAGATTGTGGATCACCGCGTCAGCCCCGCTCGACTGATTTCGCCTTTCGTTGCGGGGCTATATCGGTTGCCGATTCCGGGAAATAATCAAGCCTCGCAGAAAGCTGCGCTGTATGTGAATCGCGGCCTCGGCACATTCGGATTCCCGGTGCGCATTGGCGTTCCTCCGGAGATCACGCTGCTAACTTTGCGGAAGGCGTGAGAAACACTTCTGCCTGGGCGGCGACAACTCCGTTACCGGGGTTTTAGCGAACGACAAACTTTACCAGAACCACCACGACAAAAATCACCGCTCCGGCCGCATAAGCCCACATTCTTCCCTTTTGAAATTTTTCACTTGTGATCATCGGAAGCCCTCGTAGAAGTGATTCTACTCCCGCTTCGGTGGGACCAAGGAGCGCACTAATCGGGCGCTGAACGTGGTATAATTTGAGAGTACTTTTACACAGATAATGCCTGTAGATGCAAGAACTTAGCGAGGTTTGTACTTGGAAGCAACGCGCTGAGTCTCTGCTGCTCGGACGGACGAATGCGTCCGTCGCTACGTATTGTTTTTTCTGAGACCTGACACCTTAGAACTGAGACCTAAATAATGGCTGACGATCCAAATCCTGAGCTTCCCCTAACTCCTCCTCCGGGCGGCGACGGTCCTACCGGACCGGGCGCCCTCAACATGCAGCCCGTCAACATTGAAGAGGAGATGAAGCGGTCGTACCTAGACTATTCGCTGTCGGTCATCATTGGCCGCGCGCTGCCCGACGTTCGCGACGGTTTGAAGCCTGTCCATCGCCGCATTCTCTACACCATGCAGCAGATGGGCCTCGCTCCCGGCCGCGCCACCCGTAAGTGCGCTCGTATCGTCGGAGAAGTGATGGGCAAGTACCATCCACATGGAAACCTTGCCGTGTACGACGCATTGGTGCGACTGGCGCAGCCCTTTGCCATGCGGGCCCCGCTCGTTGACGGACAAGGCAACTTCGGTTCGGTCGATGGCGATCCTCCCGCGGCCGATCGGTACACCGAAGCTCGGCTGACGCGCGTTTCCATGGCGCTGCTTGAAGACCTGGACAAAGAAGCAGTCGATTTTTATCCCAACTACGATGGCACGGAAACGCAGCCAGCTGTTTTGCCGGCGCGCTATCCCAATCTCTTGGTCAACGGATCCGACGGCATCGCAGTTGGTATGGCGACCAAGATTCCGCCGCACAATTTGACTGAGATTGTGGATGCCACCATTACGCTGGTCAACAATCCCAACGCGCAGTTGCCGGAAATTCTGAAATTCGTGCAAGGGCCAGACTTCCCGACCGCCGGAATCATCCATGGCCGCGCTGGAATCTTCGAAGCCTACCGCACCGGCCGCGGACGTTTCATGATGCGCGCCCGCGCCGCGATTGAGAACGTCACCAAAGACAAGCAGGCGATCATCGTCACCGAAATTCCGTACCAGGTGAACAAGGCACGTCTGATCGAGCGCATCGCCGACCTCGTCAATCAGAAGACGATTGATGACATTTCCGACATCCGCGACGAGAGCGATCGCGACGGCATGCGCATCGTAATTGAGCTGAAGCGCGGAGCCGAACCGCAGATCGTCCTGAACCAGCTCTACAAGCACACGTCGATGCAAGAAGGTTTCAGCATGATCCTGCTGGCCGTGGTCAACCAGCAGCCGAAAGAAATGGGGCTGATCCAGGCCATCAAGCACTTCATCGATCATCGCGTTGATGTCGTGCGGCGGCGCACGCTGTATCTGCTCAACAAGGCCAAAGACCGCGAGCACATTTTAGAGGGCTATCTCACCGCACTCGATCATCTCGACAACGTGATCGTGATCATCCGTGGCAGCGCCAACCGCGCCGATGCCCGTGAAAATTTGGTCGCCTACTTCGGCGGCAAGAAGATCGACATCAACACCACCGGACGCACTCCGAAGCTCGATGCCGACAGGCCTTTCACTTCGAAGCAAGCGGACGCCATCCTCGAGTTGCAATTGCATCGCTTGACCAAGCTCTCGATCGATGAGATTTCGAACGAGTTGAAGTCGGTTCGCGAAGCGATCGCCGAATACGAATCGATTTTGGCTTCGGAGGCGAAGCTGCGCAAGGTCATCATCAAAGAGCTCGAAGAAGTCAAAAAACTCTATGGCGATGCTCGCCGCACGGTGATTGAGGATGAAGCGGCCGAGATCATGTTGGAGGACCTGATCGCCGACGAGCAGGTCGCGGTCACGGTGAGCCACTCCGGCTACATGAAGCGGACGCCGATCTCCACCTACCGCATGCAGCGCCGCGGCGGCACCGGCCGCACGGGCATGAAGACGCGCGACGAGGATTTCGTCGAGCATCTCTTCATTGCCTCGACCCACGCCTACATTCTGATCTTCACCAACACGGGACGCGTCTACTGGCTCAAGGTTTATGAGATTCCCGACATCGCAGCCGCCGGCAAAGGCAAGCACGTCGGCAATCTCGTCGGACTGCAAGCGGGAGAGACCGTCCGCACCATGCTCGCGGTTCGCGACCTCGAAGAAGAAGGCCGCTACGTCTTCTTCGCCACGCACAATGGCACGGTGAAGAAGACCGAGGTGAAAGACTTCTCTCACGTGATGCAGCGCGGCATCATTGCCATCAACATCGAAGAAGGCGACGAGTTGGTCGCCGCTTCGCTCACTGACGGCAACCAGATCGTGTTCCTGGCGTCGCACGACGGCCAGGCGATCCGCTTCGATGAGAACGACGTCCGCCCTATGGGACGCAACGCCACCGGCGTGCGCGGTATGAACCTCGACGAGAAGGATTACATCGTCGGCATGGCGACCACGATCAAGCCGGAGGCGAAGGCTATCGCGAAAGAAGGCGATGTTGCACCCGAGGTCGCCGACTTGATTCCCGAGAAAGGCTCTCTGATTCTTTCGGTCACCGAAAACGGATATGGCAAGCGCACTCCCGCCGACGACTATCGCCTCACCAATCGCGGCGGCAAAGGCGTGATCAACGTCAAGACAACCGAGCGCAACGGCAAAGTTGTCGGCATCTCGCAGGTAACGGAGAAATCCGAAGTGATGCTGATCAGCCAGTACGGCAAGATCATCCGCATCGAATCGAAGTTCATCCGCGAATCAGGACGCTCGGCGCAAGGCGTAAGGCTACTGAACATTGAGCCTGGCGACCGCGTCGCAGCAGCGGTGGTGATTCCTCCGGATGAGCCGACGAACGGAACGCTGATTCAGTAAGGTTGCTGACACAAAAAAGCTCCGGCGGATGAACAGCATCCGCCGGAGCATCCTGAAATGGTTCTTCCGGTTACTTACTTCTCTGTTACTCTCTTTGACTTCTACTCGTTCATCACAGCCACCAGAAAGTACGGATGCCCATTATTACTGGTCGGGAGGGTCTGGCCCGCCTTTAGTTGGGTATCATCCTGGCCATCGGCCAAGCCTGTAAGCCTGGTGGTCCGGGCCGAGGGTACTCCCGCCGAGACGGTCTGGTTGTTGGTGTCATTCGCAAAATAGGCTACGAAGTAATAGTCGACCAACGGTGACAACACTAGAGCGATCGCATCGAGCTTCACGATGCACGGATTGGTAGCGGAAACCGGCTGGTTAGGACAAGTTTTGGTGTTGGTAAGGTTAATGCTGGGATTGGAGACACCTCCCAGCTTTACGCTCGTTACCGCACCCACCGTAAACCCTGAGCGAGCGGTGGTCGAATAGAGCACCATGTTGCTGATGTCGGCAATTGAGCCGCCGGTGAAGGCGATGGTGAGAACGGTTTGCTTGCTGGTGGCGGGCAACAGGCTCGCCCCCGAGATCAGGTTCACCGCCGAAAATCCGGCCCAATTGGTGCTGGTATTCAAGTTGAAAACGCCGGCTACCAGGTTTTCCTGGGGAGTAGCGGCGCCTGCGGCGGAAACAAATGTCACAACGATCGCCAGCAGCACGGTCGCGAAAGCAAAATTCTTTTTCATATAAGTGTCCAATACTCTCAGGCCTCGTTTCTGATTTTTGCAGAAATTCCTGCAAACGAGCGCCTTTTCTGTTTCGATTTTTTCTCTCATGCTTGTCACACGCTCTGACGCGTGCGCTAGTTGCTCATGACCGACATGAGGAAGTAGGGCGGGCTTCCGCCATCGCCGGAAGGAACTGCTTGCCCGACCTTCAATTGGGTTTCATCGGCTCCGATGAACCATCCGCTGAGCCCAGTGGTAGGGAACGAACCAACCGTTGACGAGATGTCGGTACCGGTCGTGAAATAAATCACGAGGTAATAGTCATCCTTCGCGGAAAGCGTGAGTGTGAGCGGATCGAGCCGCACGATGCACGGATTGGTCACTGAGACGGGCTGCGACGGGCAGACCGATGTGCTCGTAATCTTGATCGTCGGATCGGAAATACCACCGAGAGTCACCGGAGTCACGGCCGTGATTTTGCTGCTTCGAGCAAGAGTCTTGTAAAGCACCATATGGCTGACGACCGCAGTGGTTCCGGAGGTGAATCCGATATAGAAAGCCGTGGTTTTGCTGGTCTTCGACAAAACCGACGGACCGGCAATCACGCTCAGGGCGGAATATCCGGTCCAACTAGCTGTCGTGCCCACGTGCCCAACGCCTTCTACAAGATTGAAGGGAACGACATTCGGGCTGTCGTCTGCGCTGTTTTCTACCGCTTGCGCCTGACTTTGCACCATCAGAGCGCACATGAGGACAATTGTTAACGTCGTAAATCTAAAAACTGTTTTCATAATCTCTGCCAAGTTCCCAGCGGTCGTTTAGATTTTGCAGCGAGTGCAAGCGACGGCCGGCCTTGCGGGCGCAGGTTCAATTTCGATCAAGCTAGCTGGTCTGCACGGCCACCAGGAAATAGGGTGCGTTCGCGCCGCCAGAAGGCACGGCATTTCCAACTTTCAGTTGAGTGTCGTCGCCTCCCGCATAAAAGCCAGTCAAGGTACTGGTCGGGAAGGCGGGACTCGCGCCGCCGAGAGGGCCATTATTGCCGTTGCTGGAGAAATACATCACAAAGTAGTAGTCGTTCGCGGATGCGAGCGTCAGTGTAATGGGATCGAGGCGGACCACACAGGGAGCGGTGGCCGAGACCGGTTGGGTTTTGCAAACTTTCTTGTTCGTTAGATCAACAGTCGGGTTCGAAACTCCGCCGAGTGTGACTGGGATGACCGACGCGATCGTGCTACTGTGCGCCGTCGTCTTGTAAATCACCATATTCCCAATATCCGCCGTGGTACCCGCGGTGAAGGCGATGTATAGAACGGTGGTTTTGCTGGTGGAGGGAAGGAGTGTCGATCCAGCGATTATGTTGATCGCTGAGTAGTTTGACCATGACCCCACGTTACTGACAGCGCCCACGCCTGCAACCAGATTACCTGCTAGGACAAATGGACTTTGCGCCATCAGGAGGAGCGCCAATAAGGATGAGATGCAATAGCGAAAAGGAGTTTTCATATACGCACAAATGGACCCTACCGTTAAATTTTGCAGAAAACTGCAAGCGGCGGGGCTTTCTGTAGAGGTGTGACCCAGGACGGACCGAAGAGGGGAAGGAAAAAACGACGGCGTCCGACTGTCGGCAGTTTCCATGCATCCCGCGCGATTGTCAAGGGCAGAACGAAAATTCATATTGGCGGCGCTCCGCGAGCGCGGCTAAAACGGTGAAGATTGAGCGGAGCGCGGAAGATTTCCCGCGCCCCGGCACCGCCAACCCAGGAGACTGGTTTCGCGGTGAAGTTTAACTGACGAATTGATCCAGCTTATTTTTTTGGTGTGAACTTTATGTTGCTCTGCAAAGTCGCCGAACCTTCCGTGACCGTTACATAGCCTTTGGTCGCATCGGCGGGAATTGTTGCCGTCATATACGTATCGGAGACGATTTCGAAGCTGGCTGTCTTTCCGTTAAACGAGACTTCGGTGGCTGGCGAGGTCTGAAAACCCTGGCCAAAGATTCCTATCGAGGTACCTTCCGTGCCTGACTGGAATTGCAAGGTGATAAACGGCTTCGCATTGATCGGAAGGCTGAAGAACGTGCCGTAGTCGGGACAGCCATCCGCACACGTCTGTGTCGTACCATACAAAGCGCCGTTCGTGTGCTGGAGGAGAGGATTTGGCTGGTATCCGTCTTGGCCAGCGCCGGGCAAAGAAAATACGGACATAACACTCTTCTTGGCCGTCAACTCGTAGAGAGCGCCGGCATTTTCATCTAAACCCGTGTTGGCGGTACCGTAAAAATTGCCGTCAGTTGCTTGCAGAATGGTGGTGAGTTGGCCATCGACCGAGTCATTGATGTTGTATACCACCTTCAATTTGCCAGCTGCGGTCAAACTAAAGATGACTCCCTGGCCGTTGGCGCCTCCGCCTCTGGTAATTCCATAGAGCAAACCGTTCGAGCCCTGGATCAAAGTGGAATTTGGAGACGCGGTAGGCGTGCCGGTGAAAACGTACAAGTCCTTGTAAACGCCCTTTGTCGTGATCTGAAAGACGCAGCCGTAACCTCCGCCTCCTGTGCAACTCGCGATCGTGCCATAAAGCTTTCCGTTGCTCGCCTGCACCAGGTTGCCATAGTAGGGATACGCGTCGCCTCCCGTGAATGAATGCAGGTTCGTGTAAACTCCGGCGAGCGTGATTTTGTAAATATTTCCTGCGCCGGGCTGACCGGAGATCCCTGTCAGGCCGTAGAGATTACCATCCACACCCTGGATCGGGGGAAACTCCGGATACGCATCACCATTCGTATTCGTGAAGTCATGGAAATCGCTCCACGCTCCTTCGGGCGTAACTTTGAATATGCTGCCAAAACCCGTTGCCGGATTACCGAAGATGCACGTGCCATAAAAATTTCCGTCCGAGGCTAGCGTGAGACCTCCGCCGCAGTTATCGAAGCCAGCAGGGACGCTGGCGAACAGGGTTTCTTCTCCCTTAGGCGAGATCCTGAAGACGCCTCCGAGGCCGTTAGCGCCGCCGCACCCGCTTCCGCCGCCATAGATGAAATTCTCGCTGGTTCCGTAGAGATAGCCATCACGGCCTTGCACGATGTTCCCCTCGGGGTAGCAGACATCCTTTCCTCCACCCTGGAAGTTATAAATTTCGGTCGGATTCGGAACTTGAGCCTGCGCCGGGGTCGAGAGTCCCGCGAATAAGAGTGCAAGTGCTGCCGCTGCGAAGACGGCCGAACCAAATGTCTTAAGAGGTTGGTGAATGCGATTCATGGGCGTAGAGATCTCCTGGAAATGAGTTTTTTGCCGTTGTCCTGGAACCGGGGGGAAGGGTCCTTTGGGTTTCCAATTAGAGACGACTAAATCGTTCCAGGTACGGCGCCACTTTCGCCGAAACGCGCGCCACCGTCAATGCCGGTACCGTCACCTCTCAGATAAACCCCGGTAACGCCGTAACTTGTTAATATGCAAGGGCATGGAGTGATGAATCACGCGATTTTCGCGGGCGCATAGGCCGAGCTGAATGTGTTAATCTGGAGTTCCTCCCTTGGCTTTCGCCCTATGCCAGTCGATGTGTCTTCAAATTCCGTGGTGCGATTTGGCGTCTTCGAGGTCGACTTGCGTTCGGGCGAATTGCGACGCTCTGGCGTCCGTGTGAAAATTCAGGAACTGCCCTTCCAAGCTCTCAAGCTCCTACTCAGTCGTCCCCATGAAGTCTTGAGTCGCGAAGAAATCAGCCAGCAGCTTTGGCCTCAGGGTGTGCATGTGGATTTTGATCGCGGCGTTATCAGCGCGATCAACCGTCTGCGGGAGGCGCTCCGGGAATCCGCCGACAACCCGGTATTCATCGAAACCGTTGGCCGTCGCGGTTATCGTTGGATCGCGCCTATCCAGACCGGCCCAGTTCCGCCAAAAACCACCTCTGACGCCAACGAATTCCGCCCGCCGCAGCGAGCGCATTCCCTCCGCTGGGTTGTGGCATCCGTTCTTCTGCTCGGCGTGCTTCTCTTGCTTTCGACACGACGCTGGCGGCGTGATGCGGCGACCCATTTGATTACTGCAGGTTCCTCCCGCCCGAATCCATCATCTATCTCGACCTCGCCCTTGCCCTCTTCGGTCCAGCACCCCGCCAACCGCGAGGCGGAAGATTTTTATCTTAAGGGCCGCTATTACTGGGAAAAACGCACTCCCGACAGCCTGAACAAAGCCGTCGATTCCTTCACGCAGGCCATCGTTCACGACCCCAATTTCGCTCCGGCTTACGTGGGACTCGCCAACTGCTACAACCTGCTGCGTGAATACACTGCGATGTCTTCTTCCGAAGCCTATCCGCGCGCCCTGGCAGCTGCGAAAAAAGCAGTCGAACTCGACCCCCAGTCGTCTGAGGCTCATGCTTCTCTGGCCTTCGTTTCGTTCAACGGCATGTGGGATATACCGGCTGCCGAGCGCGAGTTCCGCCGAGCCCTTGAACTCAACCCCAACAATGCCGTTGCCCATCACTGGTATGCCACTTACCTCATGTGTCTGCGGCGTTATCCCGAGGCGATTGCCGAGATCCAGCGCGCTCAAGACCTCGATCCCTCCTCCAAATCTGTTTTGGCCGACAAAGGCTTTCTTCTTTTCGACGCAGGCAAGGTTCAAGAGTCTGCTACTTTGCTCAAGCAGATGGAAGACAACGAGCCCGACTTTATTTCTCCTCACCGCTATCTGAAGAACGTCTATCTGCTGACGCGTGACTATCCGCACTACCTGGCAGAAGCCAAAAGCGAAGCCGATCTGATGCATGACGCCTCCGCGCAGGCGATCGCGCAAGCGACCCAACACGGTTTCGACGTATCGGGAGCGAGGGGCCTCCTCGAAGCTCTTAACCGGCAAGAGCAACAGCTTTACGACCGCGGACTTTTCTCGCCCTACTATCTCGCAGAGAGCTATTCCCTCCTCGGCAAGAACAAAGAAGCGCTCCGATATCTCAAAATCGCTTCTGATCAGCATGCCGATGGAGTTCCTGGTGTCGCCTGCAATCACGCCTTCGACAATCTGCATCAAGATCCAGCCTTCAGCCGCCTGCTCTCCGAAGTAGGACTGCCACCCCAAGCCTGATGTCGCCTGTTTGATGTTGCCTTGGTGATGCAGGTGCTATTTGCGCGCCTTGCCTGAGCAGTCATTCGGGGTCGAAGACTACCTGGTTTGTGCAACCTCCCAGGCCGGGGATGGAGGACTTCCACCACCAATCACGACTTCGAGAACTGTGCCGCCGTGCTGCCATTGTGGCTACGTTCAGGGCCGCCAGCCGGTAAAGTCCAAAAAGAAGCTCTGCAATTCCCCTCTGCGGTCTCTCCCACCTCACGAAGCAAGCGACTCTGTCTTCTTTGACTGACAGTTACTCCACTTACTGGTATATTCACTCGGTTATGCAGCCTCTCACACTGGTTATCCCGCCGCGGCGCTCGCTGGCGTTCTTTGCTTTGTTGGCAATGGTTATGGTCGCACTCTCGTATCTTTTCATCTTGGCCTTGGCCGTTGCTTGCGTCTATCTCCCGTGGTTAGTCATTTCGAACGTGGCTAACTTCCAAACCCTCGCTCTGTTTCTGGCGGGAGTCATCGTCGCGGGGGCCATGTTATGGTCGATGGTTCCGCGCCGAGACAAATTCGTGCCGCCCGGCGTACCCCTTGATCGAGCCGCGCATCCGCGCTTGTTTGCGGAACTCGATCGCATTGCAACCGCCTTGCAGGAACCACTGCCGCGCGAGGTGTATCTGATCGGCGAACCCAACGCTTGGGTCGCGGATCGCGGCGGCTTCATGGGATTCGGCAGCCGTCGAGTCATGGGGCTGGGTCTTCCACTTTTGGGGGCACTGAACATTTCCCAATTTCGCGCGGTCCTCGCCCACGAATTTGCGCACTACTATGGCGGAGACACAAAGCTCGGCCCCTGGCTGCACCGCACGCAAATGGGAATGATCCGTACTTTCCAGAACATGGGGTCGGTCGGACGAGCGATGCGGGTTGCACTCATGCAAGTTCTGTATATGGTCGTCTTCGGGATCCTTAAGTTCTATTGGAAGCTTTTTCTCCGGGCGATCAAGATGGTTTCACGGCGCCAGGAATTTCGCGCCGACGAGCTCGCCTGCATCGTCGCCGGACCGGAGTCGCTGATCAGCGGACTTCAAACGATTCACGGAGCCTCTCTCGCGTGGCCGGGTTTTCTCAAGGCCGAGTTGTCCCCGATGTTCAGCAAAGGATTTCTGCCCTCCATTACCGACGGCTTCGCTCAGTTTCTGGCCGCTCCAGTCGTTGCCAAGAAAGTTTTGGAGGGCATCGAAACGGAGATGCGCGAAGGCAAAAGCGAGCCTTATGACAGCCATCCGCCACTCCGTGACCGCGTCGCTGCCGCCCAACGGTTGGCAACTTCATCGCACGAAATCGATATCCGGCCAGCGACTGAGTTACTCGACAACATAGACGATGAAGAAATGCGATTCTTGCAAGCAGTGAACCCGGAATTGATCCAGAAGTCCTTGAAACGCGTTACGTGGGAAGAGCAGGGGCCGTCAGTCCTGATCCCAGGCTGGTCGGCGTTTGTCTCCGAATATTCTTCTCTTCTGGAAGGGTTTACCGTCGGAAACCTGCCGGAGTCGCTGGGCAAGCTGCCCCAGATTGCGCCTCAGTTGCGGGATCCGGAGGGAATGCTTCTGACTCCGGAACAGAGAATCGGACGGGCACGCTATCTCCTCAGCACCGCCTTCGCGTTGGCGCTCGTCAATAACGGTTGGAAGCTCCATTCTCGTCCGGGAGAGTTCCATCTGGATCGCGGAGATGAACAACTCGATCCATATAAATTGATGACGCAACTCTCC
Organism: uncultured Acidobacteriaceae bacterium; assembly: GCA_963846085.1. GTDB lineage: Bacteria > Acidobacteriota > Terriglobia > Terriglobales > Acidobacteriaceae > Acidiflorens. The sequence continues at coordinate 1,489,897 of CAWJUN010000004.1, forward strand.
GATGGCGCCATTTCGAAAGAGGCATGGTTGACGAGATGCCAAGTGCTCGGGGTCGAAGACCTCCCGTTAACGAAAAGCGCGGACAACTCAGTCGAAACAAAGCAGGAAGTCCTCTCGCTCCCATCCGAATCGTAACCGGCAAGCTGGCTTGACGGTTCAGCGCGCGGCACGGGTGGCGTCGCCCATGCTCGTTACCCCAGTAACTTCAAACTAACCCCTCTTTCGGTTACCGTTAATTGTAGTGACACTACTCCCCGTGTGTGCTGGCGCGGTTGCAGACCGTTTTCAGGCGAGTCTTTGTGCAGAGCGTCGATAACCCGAAAACTGAACCCGCGTATCTGGAACTGCTCAGCCGCCCGATTCGTGACCTCGGCCTGGTGCTTGCGGCCTCTCCCGTCGAGCGCTTTGTCGAGCAGCTTTATCGCGAGCTAGACGCCAAGGGCCTGACGAAGTTTCGTCCGGCCTGTTACTTGACCGATGAATGGGGATGCCCATCCGGTGAGCCGATTATCGGCATTCCGTTTTATCTGGCGCATTCGGCGCTAGCGGAATTGGAAAAAGAGGCGCACGACCTTGAAGATGCACGCGAAATCATGATGTATCTGCGGCATGAGGCGGGGCACGCGTTCACCTACGCCTACAAGTTGCACAATACGCCGGAGTGGAAACAGATATTTGGGCCGTTTCGGCGTCCGTATCGCGACAATTACCGGCCTACGCCGTTCTCGCGCGAATACGTGCGGCATTTGCCGGGATGGTACGCGCAGAAGCATCCGGACGAGGATTTTGCCGAAACTTTTGCCGTGTGGCTAACCCCCCGGTCGAACTGGCGCAAGCGGTATCGAGGTTGGAGTGCGATGGCCAAGTTGCAATATATGAATCGCGTGGCCCGTAAGCTCGGGAAGAGCGATCCTCCGCGGCGGCGCGGCCAGACTGATTTGACGGTCGATGACATGGAAGCAACCGTGGCCGAGTTTTACAAGTTTCAGCAGGAAGCGCGCGAAGAGATTGCGGTCACCGAGCTGACGCCCGATACGGATCTCCGCGATCTTTTTTCTGTATCGAAGCGTCGCAAGACAGCCTTGCCGGCACACGAATTTCTACACCAGCATCGCAAGGCCGTGATCGACAAAGTGGCGCAGTGGACGGGGGCGCAGCGTCCGCTGATTAAGACTTTGATGGACTCGATTGAAAGACGCGCCGGCGAACTTGACTTGCGCGCCGACAAAACGCGCAGCGCGGAGCATCTGGCTGAGGTTACGGCCTATACCACAGCGCTCGTGATGACGTACGTTGCGAAAGGAAAATTTATACAGCCGTAAAGCATTTCCGGGGGAACAAATGATCGGAGCTAAACTCAAAATCGCGCTGCTCTATGACCTGTGGAATGAAGATCCGGTCGCGGCCGCCGCGAAAGAAGAGGCGCAGCCAGCGCCCAAGCCTCGCACGAAACACAAGAAAATCAAGAAAGAGAAGACGGACCGAGAGGAAATCTTCGAAGCGCTCCAGAAGCTGGGTCACGAACCGTCCTACTTCGAGCTTGATGGGCGTCCGCAATCGTTGCATTCGCTTTCGCGCTGCGATGCCGATCTAATTTTTAACCTGACCGAATCCTTCGGTGGCGACGATACGAAAGAAATGAACGTTCTCGCCTACGTCGACTTGCTTGGCCTGCGCTACACCGGTGCCGGACCGCATGCTCTCTTCATGTCGCAGGACAAGGCGATCGCCAAGAAGATTTTCGCCTTCCATCAGATCAAGACTCCGTTCTTTGCGACTTCGTATCGCGGCCGCATCGAACACGCGCACGATATTTCTTTCCCGCTCATCGTAAAGCCGTCCTGGGAAGATGGATCCATCGGCATCGACGCCGGTTCGGTCGTCCGCAACATTAAAGAAATGATGGAGCGCGTCGAATACATCCAGGACGAATTCGATTCTCCCGCTCTAATCGAGGAGTACATCGAAGGCCGCGAAATTTACGCCGGGGTTCTCGGCAGCTACGAACGGGCGCAGGTTCTGCCGCTGATCGAACTCGATCTCTCGCGCTTGCCTGAAGGCACGCCGAAAATCGCGAGCTACGATGTGAAGTTTGAGAAAAACACCGAGGCCTACAAACTGACGAAATCGGCGATTGCCGAAGATCTCGACGACGCGACGCGCCAGCGGCTCGAAGATACCGCCCTCGCCGCGTACCGCGCGTTGAAACTGCGTGACTATGGACGCATCGATATGCGCCTCGCTCCGAATGGCGATGTTTATGTTATCGAGGCGAATCCAAATCCGTGGCTGGCGAGCCGCCAGGAATTCGCCATGGCCGCTAAAGCTTCAGGGTTGACCTACACCGAACTCATCGGATCCATTGTGGACTTAGCGATGAGCCGCTACCTTAATGCGAACTTGGTGAACGCGGTCGCAATGCACTAAGTTCCGAGCAAATTACTTCGACGTCGCTCCGATTCCTGCCGGCTGCAGCCGTTCAAATACCTCTTCCGCTCGGCTCAGCGCATCCTGCACATTCTGGCAAATATTCTCGGGGCCAATCAGACTTTCAAATTCCGATTGCTGAATCAGAATGAGCGGCTGCTCGCGGGCTCCGCACAGAATCAATTCGCGGCCGCTCGCTTTCAAAGTGCGTGCGACTTCTTCCAACGCAAAAAGTCCCGTCGCATCGAGCGCCGTCATATTGCGCAAACGCAAAATGACCACGGGCGGCAGGGAGTGCAGGTTCTCGGTAACGGCGTCAATCTTGTCAGTCGCGCCAAACAGGAACGGTCCGTGAATCCGAAAGATCGTCGCGTAGTAGGGAATATCTTTGTCCTGCAAAATGTGGACGCGGCCATCTTCAACATAGTCGTCAGTGACCTGCGAAACCGTGGTCGTGGCGGCTACCCGGCTGATAAAGAGCAGCGCCGCGAGAATCATGCCCGCCTGCACTGCAACGGTCAGGTCGGCAAACACCGTCAGCGCGAACGTGACCAGCCAAACACTGACATCGGTCTTCGTTAACTTCAAGAGTGAGGGAATCTCGCGCCATTCTCCCATGTTGTAGCTCACGACCATGAGGATTCCCGCCAGCACGGCCATTGGCACGAAGCTGACCAGCTTCGAGGCAAAAAGCAGAATCGCCAGCAGGGTCAGAGCATGAATCATTCCCGCAACCGGAGTCTTCGCGCCCGCCCGGATGTTGGTCGCCGTGCGTGCGATGGCTCCCGTCGCCGGCAGACCGCCAAACATCGGCGAGACCACATTAGCGATCCCTTGCGCTACCAACTCCACGTTCGGATTGTGACGATCGCTGACTCGAGTGCTATTGCTCATCCGATCGGAGACCACAGCCGACATCAGCGACTCGATCGCTCCCAGCATCGCGACCGTTAGCGCTGGCCCCAGCAGTCCGTGAATCAGGTCGGTGCGGAAAACTGGAATATGCAGATGCGGCAGTCCGCTCGGAATTCCATGAAAGCGCGTACCAATCGTCTCGACCGGCAATTTAAAAATCCAAACTGCCAGGGTGCCCAGCGCCAATGCAACAATCGCGCCCGGAACGCGATTCGAAACGGCCCGGCATATCAGGATGATCGCGACCGTGCCGGCAGCCAGAACCGTCGTCTCGAGCGAGATGGTGTGAAAATTCTGCGCCAGCGCTTCCATGCGCAACCAGAAAACGCCCGGAACTTTCTCCAGCGTTAATCCGAAAAAATCTTTGATCTGCGTGCTGGCAATCAGGATGGCAATCCCGTTCGTGAAGCCGATGACGATTGGCCGCGGAATAAACTTCACCGCCGACCCCATCCCGGCGAGTCCCATGATCACGAGAATGATTCCCGCCATCACCGTGCACATGAAGAGCCCGTCGACGCCGTGGAGAGCGACGATGCCCGAGATGACGACGACAAATGCTCCCGTGGGACCGCCGATTTGCGTCGTCGATCCGCCGAGCGCCGAGATCAGAAACCCCGTCACGATCGCGCAATAAATTCCCGCCTGCGGCGTCAATCCCGAAGCGATCGAAAACGCCATAGCCAGCGGGAGAGCCACGAGGCCGACGGTGATGCCGGCAACCAGATCGCGCAGAAATTTATTCAGACTGTAGTCGCGCAGGCACAGAACGGACTTAGGCAGCCAGCGCTCTTCAAAGAGTGTTAGTTCCATTGCAAGCTATCATTATCGCAAGTTGGAACGAGGAACCATAGTCCACAAAAGGATCATCCACATCATGTGCCTTTCGAGCGCACAAAAGCCCACGTTCTGAAACGTTGTCCGGAAGTGTGACTGTGTGATGAGAAAGAGTTCGAAGGGAACTCGCAACCGAGCTGGCGCTCGGCTGGGACGGGCGAAACGCCCGTCCCCACTCGAGATTCGCTTTAGAACTTGTTCCAGAGGTACTGGTTGTAGACGTCGTGGTGGTACTGTACTTCGGGCGCTTTTACAAACGTGCCCAACAGCCGCGGACAGCGATCCGCCGAACCTTCCTTCAGGTCGGCGTAACGTCCTTTTACATCCTCGCCCATCAGTTTCGAAGTCCACTCGGCTGTCTTGAAGTCCGCGAGCGCCTTGTAGATATTGTCAGGCAAATAGCGCTCGGCCTGGCGCAGGTTCTTGATCTTCGAAGTACGGCCATCAAGCCCCGTCTTGAAAATCGAGAGCATCACCAGATAAGGGTTCGCATCCGGAGCCACCGAGCGTACTTCCACCCGCATGCTGCGCTCGTTGCCAATGGGAATACGAATCATCGATCCGCGGTCGACCGCCGAGGCTTTGATCTGGTTCGGCGCCTCAAAGTGCGGGTCGAGACGGCGATAGGCGTTCACGCTCGGATTCAGCAGCAGACAGATATCGTTGCCGTGCGTCAGAATGCGGTCGACAAACTCCCAGCCCATCTTGCTCAGCTTTTCTTCACCCTTCGGATCCCAGAAAAGATTCTTGCCCGCTTTGCTGATCGAAACATTCGTGTGCATGCCGCTTCCGTTCACGCCCACGACTGGCTTCGGCAAGAACGATGCGGTCAGCCCCATGTTGCGCGCCACCTGTCGACAGATCAGTTTGTAAAGCTGGATGTGATCGGCTGCCGCCACAACTTCCGCGTAGCTGTAATTAATTTCGAACTGCGAGGGCGCAACCTCAGGATGATCCTTCTCGTTCTGGAATCCCATCGCGCGCTGCACTTCGGCAGTCGTGTCGATAAAGTTTCGCAGCGGATCGCCCGGTAACGAGTGATAGTATCCGCCGGTGTTAACGTACTCAAATTTCCCCGTCTCGTGATAAGTGCGTTCCGCATCCGGTCCGTTGAACAGGAAGCCTTCAATCTCATTCGCTGCATTCAGCGTGTAGCCCTGCTTCTTGTAGAGACCTTCCGCGTACGTCTTCAACACGCCGCGCATATCGGCGGCGTATGGCTCTCCGCCCTTGTCGATGACCTCACCGAACACCATCACTTTGCCGGGACCAAATATGTCCGCCGGCCCCCAGTAGAATGCCGACCAGTCAATGCCCAAACGCAGGTCGCTCTCGCGCTGCGCCGTGAAGCCGCGGATCGACGAACCGTCGAAAGTGAGGTTGTCGTAGCTCTTCACCAGAAATTTCTTGTCGTAGTCGAGCATGTGCAGCCGGCCTTCAAGGTCGCTGAACATCACTGTCACGGCCTTGATGCGCGACTCCTCCAGGAGATACTTCAGGCGCTCTTCCTGGATCTTGTCGGGGGAGACGCGATCCAGGCGCTGCATCTTCGCCTCCAGATTCAGCTCTTGCAGTTCGTCGTAGGGGATCTCAAGAAAATTCCGAAGTTCAGTTGACATGCCTCTCCTTAAAGTTTGTGGGCTGCCCGGGGATTAAATGACCAAGGGGTTAACATGACAGGCTAACGCGTCGTGGGCAAGCACACAAATAGAAATCGGTTATAGCAGCCATCAGCTTTTCCAATTGCATCAGGAATAGGGCAATTTCGAGCCAGAACGGTTCGACGACGCGCCAGTTCACGTTGCTTTCCGTGAAATAATCAAGATCGAGGAGTCCTACTTTGAGCTGCGCTATCTGCGAGCAACGGAAGGAGAAACGGTTTTGTCCCGCCGTGCACGGCAGAATCTGTCCTCAGTGCTGCGGCGAACAACGGGAAGTGACGCTCGATTGCCCCAGTGATTGTCCCTATCTGCAACAGGCCCGGCAGCAGGCTGAAGAGCACGCCGCTCACGACCGCACCGATTGGAGCGGTCATGCGGCGCTCTACGCCGATATCGAAATCCCCAAGATTGAGATTCCCGAACAGTTTCTCTACGAACGCGAAGAATTAATCCTTGGACTCAGCTTCGCTCTTGCCAAGAGCGCCCGCAGCGACCGCGAGCTCATGGATCGTGACCTGATCACGGCGCTGAGCTCCCTTGCAAAAAGCTATGCCACCCGCGTGAACTCCAGCCTGATCTATGAAGAGGCTACGGCGAATCTCGCCCACCAGGCCGTCGCCCACGAAGTCGAAACCATGGTTCGCGAATTTCGCGCCGCCGAGCAGCAGCATATCGGTGAAACTCGACTGCGCGACTCCGACATCTTGAAGGCGTTGGCGTTCTTGCTGCGCATGGCGCTTGCTCGAACCTCGGGCCGCCCCAAATCCCGAGCCTTCATCGACTTTCTGTTTGCCCAGTTTCCCGAAAAGCAGTCGGCACTCGCGAACCCTCAAGACGCGCCCAGCCGGACTGTGATTCCGTAGCGGTTGGGGACTAAAGCCGTCGCACGGTCTGGCCATCCGCTAATTCCGAAAGCATTTCGCGCGCAGTCTTTCCCAGTACGGGATGGAGCACATCAGGGGCGATCTCGGCCAGCGGTTCCAAAACAAATCTACGCTCATGCATCGCCGGATGTGGAACCTTCAAGCCCGGCTCATCGATCACCTGATCTCCCATGAGCAGCACATCGATATCGATATTGCGCGGACCTTTCCGAGTCATGCGTAGACGCCCCATTCCCTCTTCTACCTGCAGAGCAAATTGCAGCATTTCCAGCGGCGTCTTTTCCGTCGCAATCGCCATCACGCAGTTCAGAAACCAAGGCTGATCGGGGACATCCACAGGCTGAGTTTCGTAAAAACCCGAAATCGCGCGCACCCGCCCAGCGAATCCCATCTGCGCAACGGCCTCTTGCAGATTGGCGGCGCGATCTCCCAAGTTCGATCCAATCGAGAGGTAGGCCGTTTCCTGCACCATTCCAGTTTCGCGGGGAAAGCCGCGAGAATCCAGCAAAAAAAAGACCTACGCTTTGATGGACGATAGTAGTGAGGCCCTAGCTCAGGCTGCGCGACGATCAGTTTAGAAACTTTAGAAAAAGGACCGCTGCCCCCGGTACCAAGGTTACTTTCTTAACTTTCTGCCTGTCGATAATATGGAAACGCTATGAATCTCGACTCCCTCCTGATCAGCCGCGACGCTGCTTTGCTCGGAGTGTTGCGTCCGGCGCTGGAGAAGATTTCGGTCGATATTGAAGTTTGCCCTGAGTTCCGTTTAGGCCACGACCTATTGTCGAAGCGCAAATTCGATGCAGTCATCATCGACTGCGACGACCTTCCGCATGGTTCCGACCTACTGAAAAGTCTTCGCCAGACCCAAGGCAACGCCAAGGCAGTCGCCTTTGCCGTGGTCAATGGCAAGACAACCACCCAAGACGCATTTCAGGCAGGCGCGAACTTCGTTCTGCAGAAACCGGTCACTCCCCTGCACGCCGCACGCTGCTTCAATGCCGCTCTTAATTTCATGGTGCGAGAGCGCCGGCGCTACTTCCGGCATCCCCTTGAGATGCCCATGCGCATCGGGCTTCCCAATGATCAGGAAATAACCGCCACCGCCACCAACCTCAGCGAGGGGGGCATGGCGCTCAGGCTTTCCACCAAGTTGCCCAAGGATTCCCAAGTTAAACTTCGCTTCACCCTGCCCGAGGTCAGCATCGCGCTCGAACTGGAGGGCCAGGTCGCCTGGTCCGACCAAAGTGGACGCGCCGGTGTTCGCTTCGTCTCCGTGCCGCAAAGCACGCAATACGAGCTCGAAAAATGGCTGACCGACCGCTTGCAGGAAGAAATGCCTCAGCAACTCCACGGCTACGTCACGCTTCCCTGACAGGATCTAGGTATAGGTCTTAGCTCTCAGGCTGAGAACTTTTCGGATGGGCACCAACTCACACCTTTAACTTCAGTCGGCTGGCTGCGGCATGTTCCATTCATAGGGCAACGGACGTTCCGCCATCAGCCGTTGCAGCTCGGCTTCGGCTACGGCCCGCACTCGATCCGCGAAGGCCGCCGCGCTCTCGCGAGATTCGGCACCCAGCACCGACAGGCGCGCATCCAGGTAGGGCTGATCCTCTTCGAGGCGCCGCAGCAACCTCTCGGTTCGAGCGATTTTCTCTTCCAATGGAATCATGTTTGGGGAGGTGGGTTCGTCCCTACAGTGCCACAACGCTGCCAGGAATCAAGTTGCAAGATGGATGCGGGAGATGGGGATGTGGTAGAACTCGGATTTTGATCTTGAGTTGAGGGGGCTGGCTTCAGCCGCGCCACATCTCACACGCTGAGAGTGGCCGCCGAAGCGAGCGCGGGGACGGCGGGTTGATCCTCAAGCACGGTCTCTTCCCAATACGAACGGTCGCGCAAAATGCGGGAGACCAGCGCGGTATGCATAGCATGGCCTGCACGGTCGGCAACTACCGCCCCTAGAATTTGTTTCCCGATCAGGGCAAGATCGCCAATCAAATCCAGCACTTTGTGCCGGACGAATTCGTCCGCAAACCGCAGTGGTGGATTCAAAACATCCGTTCGATTCAGCACGATCGCATTATCGGTAGACGCTCCCCGAATCAACCCCTGCTGGCGCATGGCATCGGCTTCGTGCAGAAATCCGAACGTTCGGGCGGGCGCTATTTCCTTAAGATAACTTCCGTTGGTCAACCGCACGCCGAAACTCTGCTTCCCAATCAGCGGATGCGGAAAATTGATCGAATACGATACTGAATAAACGTCGGCAGGATAAACGGCAATAAATTTATCGCCCTCGCGCAACTCGATATCGCGCACGATCCGCAAATAGGTCCGGGCCTTGCGTTGTTTGCGAATGCCAGCCTTCTGAATCATCTCCACAAACGGACGCGCACTGCCGTCTAGAATCGGTAATTCCAGGTTGTCGAGCTCGACAATCGCGTTATCGATGCCGACGCCCGTAAAGGCCGAGAGCAGGTGCTCGGTCGTGGAAATCAGTACGCCCTTCTTCATCAAACTAGTGGCGTAGCTGACGCGCGCGACATTGCGTCCGCTCGCTTCGATCGGGAAACCATCAAGGTCCGTGCGCTGGAATACGATTCCGGTTCCCGCGGACGCGGGCAAAATTTTAAGGTTGACTGGAGCTCCGCTGTGAAGTCCTACTCCCGTACATGTCACGGGTTCGCGAATTGTTTGCTCGTAGGTCAAAGGGGGAAGTCGCTAACTCTCGACGAGCTATAAGCTTACAGCGCGGGCTGATCTTCCGGCTGTGGCAAAATAGCCACAGTGCGTGGCTAGCTTGCCTGCAAAAGTCGCTAACTTATTCAGTTAGTTGGAGATGCTTGGGAGTATCCAGAGAAGAACATGTCGTGCTTTTGCAGTACTTTCGTAAGGTGGGTGCCCGATTTCGCCCGACAAACGGCCGTTCCTTACCGCTTTTTCTTTGGCGGAGCTTTCGGGTCGTAGGTCACGGTCGCTTCAAACATCGATGCGGGCAGCTTCTGGTTGTAGCTGGCCTCCGCCACAAACCGCTGCTGCGAAGTCTCTCCATTGAAATAGCGCGTGATGGAGTGCGGCGTCCAGATGCCCTGCACGATCTTGTAATTGTCGTACACCTCTTCTTCAACGTTCTTCTGCCGATCTTTGGCATCACGCCACGAATAGCTGATCTTCACCGGATAGTGCGTGTTCACATCGACATAAATGCTGACTGAATCGTTCTGGCTATTGAGCAGATTCACCCCTTCGCACTGTTTCCCGTCCACCACGGATTGCCCTTCATAAAACAGGGCTACCGCGGGATCCCTCATCCACTTCCGGAAGATCCATTCCAGAGAATGCGGACGCCGCCGCAGGTAATTCTGCAAATCTTCCTGTTCCTGCGCCGCCGTTCCCTTGTACGAAGTCTCGAACCCCTTGTCTCCATTGTGGATCAAGGCAACCTCGACCTTCTTGGTCTTGACGTCGCCGATGGATCCCTCAATCAAAAATATGTCTTTGGTGTGGAGTATCTCGAACCGGTCTTTATCCGGATATTCGGTGTAGTAGTTGTAAGGAATTCCCGTGCTGTTGGTGCGCCCGTGATAAAGGGGATAGTAGCGTCCGGATTCCTCCTTGTTGGCATACTCCAGGTAGATGTCGCCGCCCAGCGCGTCCACCGTTTGATCCAGGACCGCCCGAGCCTTGCGCGCGTTATCAGAGTCGTTCAGATTGACGGGCGCGGAAGGCGTCGCCGGCAGCGCAGCCCTAGGCGGAGGCGCCTGTGCCTCCTGCGAAAACGCCAAGCAGGACAGCAGCAACAGGGAAGACAAGGGCAGAATGGCAAAAGGTCGGACCATGGATACTCGGTTAGAAGCCATTCCTACCATTTTAGCTGCACGACCAGGCACGAAGCGACGGACGCATTCGTCCGTCCGCCCGCCCGGTCTCGGGCGTTACCCCACCAACACCGCCCCGCCATTCACGTTGAAAACCTCGCCCGTAATAAATCCAGCCTGCGGAGTGCATAAAAACAAAATCGGCGCTGCAATCTCCTCGGGCGTGCCTACCCGCCCCAGCGGGATCGTGCGAAAAATCTTCTCCCTCGTCGGCGGATCCTCCAGCGCCGCCTTCGACATGTCCGTTTCCACCCATCCCGGAGCCACGCAATTCACATAGATCCCGTCCCGCGCCAACTCCGTCGACAGGCCCTTCACCATGCTGATCAGCGCGCCCTTGCTGGCCGCGTAGTCGCAATGGAACGCCTCCCCCCGCTGCCCCGCCGTCGAACTGACCAGCACAATGTGCCCGCCGACTTGTTGCTGTTTCATCCGGGCAACCGCATGCTTGACCAGGCCGAAGACGCTGTCCAGATTCACCGCGATCGTCCGCCGCCATTGTTCATCCGACATTTGATCGATCGGCACATCCGCAGGAGGCCAGATGCCATGGTTTGCCACCAGAATGTCGAGTCGTCCAAATTCTTTGATCGCTCCCGCGACCAGTTCTCCCGCTCCCGCAGCGGTCGCAAGTTCGCTCTGAATGGCGCGGCAATTCTCCGCCCCACATTCCCGGACCAGCGCGTCCGCCTGCGCCTTCGCCATCTGATAGTTGAAAACAACCTTCGCGCCCGATCCGACGAACAAGCGCACTGCCGCCGCGCCAATCCCGCGCGACCCTCCGGTAATGAGCGCGACTTTAGAGCTGAGCGTGAGATTCATGACGGACAAGTATCGCACGCGAGAATGAGCAAATTGTCAGCACGAAGCGGAGGCTTTATCATCAACCGCAGCCCAAATCGCCATCCTTTGCCATCCGCCTCCAACCCGACTCCGGCCTCTGAAATCCCCGTGTCCCATGGTTTCCCAACCTTTTTGCTCTGGATGGTCCTCGTGGCCTTCGCCATCCGCCTGCTCGTGATGATCTTTTTGCTGCCCGAACAACTCGAGCCGCAACGAGATCACTGGCACTTCGGATACGAAACCGGCCGAATCGCGCGCTCCATCGTTGAGGGCCGCGGCTTTAGCAGTCCATTATTCGCCGAGACCGGCCCCACCGCCTGGATGACTCCCGTCTATCCCTACCTGGTCGCGGGCGTCTTCAAAGTCTTCGGCGTGTACACCAAAACCTCGGCCATCATCCTGCTCTCGCTCAATGCCCTGATGTCGGCGCTGACCTGCGTCGTGGTCTTCCTGATCGCCCGCATCAGTTTCGGAGACCGCATCGCAAAATGGTCTGGATGGGCCTGGGCTTTCTGTCCCTACGCGATTTATTTCCCAGTCGAGCGTATCTGGGAAACATGGCTTTCAACTCTGCTTCTGGCGATACTTTTCCTGATCACCCTGAACCTGGAAAATGAAAACCGAATCTCGCGCTGGATTTTCTTTGGCTTGCTGTGGGGCGTAGGCGCATTGACGAGCGCGTCCATGCTCGCCGTTCTGCCGTTTCTGGCGCTGTGGGTGATTTATCGCCGCCATCGCCGCGGCCAGCACTGGTTCGCCCTCAACGTCGTCGCAAGCATTGCGTTCTTTGTCGTGATCGCGCCCTGGTTCATCCGCAACTACGAGGTCTTTCATCGCTTCGTTCCCTTCCGCGACAACATGGGAATCGTCTTGCGACTGGGAACCAAGGGCACCACCAAGCATTGGGGAGCCTACGAACTCGGCCCCTGGCACAACGACGCCGAATGGAAAGAATTCCAGCAACTGGGTGAATTTGGCTACATGCAGCACAAGAAGCAGCAAGCGGTGGAGTTTATCCGCGCCAATCCCGGCTGGTACATGTGGATGAATCTACGGCGCGCCGTCTTCTTGTGGACAGGCTACTGGAGTCTCGACCGCGAATATCTGAAAGAAGAGCCGCTGGATCCGCCGAACATCTTTTTCTGTACCACTCTCACCGTCCTGGCATTGTTCGGCCTTTGGAAAGCGCTACGCCGCGACTTCTCGGGCACTCTGCCTTATGCCCTCGTCCTCTTTTCGTTTCCGCTGATCTACTACATCACCAGTCCCGAAGTCTATTACCGACGCCCGATCGACCCCTTCTTCGTGATTTTGGCCGTGGTCGCCGTGATCAAAGATAGTGGTCAGTGGCCGGTGATTAGTGGGCAGAGAAAACCGATCCATTAGCTGGTGAAAAAAAAGGCAGCCAATTTCTGGCCGCCCCTTCTAGAACGAATCGCTCGTCACTGACCACTCATCACCGGCCACTGACCACTATCTTTATGCTGTCGCCGGACGCTCCCCACCCTTCGCCGGAACACGATCCGGTTTGATTACTTGCTGCACGCCATCGTCTGTCTTCGCCGGAAGCGGCTTGATCGGCGGCAGATTCTGGCCATCAACCAGCATCTTGATCTCCGACGCGTCCAGCACTTCGCGCTCGATCAGCGCCTTCGCGATCAGGATCAGCGTCTCGCGATTCTCCGACAGGATCCCTTTCGCCGTCGCGTAGCCGATGCTTACCATCTTCTTGACTTCTTCATCAATCTGGATGGCTGTCGCTTCGCTATAGTCGCGATGTTGCGCAATTTCGCGTCCCAGGAAAATCTGCTCTTCCTTCTTGCCGAAGGTCAGCGGTCCCAGATCGCTCATGCCCCACTCGCAAACCATCTTGCGCGCCAATTCCGTGGCCCGCTCAATGTCGTTGCCAGCGCCTGTCGACATCTGGTTCAGGAACAGCTCTTCCGCAATGCGCCCGCCCATCAGAATGGCGATCTGCGTATCGAGATAGTTCTTGTAATAGTTGTGGCGATCGTCGGTCGGCAACTGCATCGTCAGTCCCAGCGCCATGCCGCGAGGAATAATCGTCACTTTGTGGACCGGATCGGCGTGCGGCAATTTCGCCGCTACCAACGCATGTCCAGCTTCGTGATACGCGGTATTTTTCTTCTCTTCGTCGGTGAGTAGAAGCGACTTGCGCTCCACTCCCATCAGGACCTTGTCTTTCGCAACTTCGAAGTCGTATTGCAGGACGGCCTTGCGGTTCTGCCGCGCCGCCGCCAATGCGGCTTCGTTCACCATGTTGGCCAGGTCCGCGCCCGAGAATCCCGGTGTTCCGCGCGCCAGTACCGACAGATCGACATCGTCTGCCAATGGAATCTTGCGGGTATGAACCCGCAGAATCTCTTCGCGCCCCCGAACATCCGGACGATTCACCACCACGCGCCGGTCGAAACGTCCCGGCCGCAACAGCGCGGGATCAAGCACATCCGGACGGTTCGTCGCCGCCATCAGAATGACGCCTTCGTTGGATTCAAAGCCGTCCATCTCGACCAGCAACTGGTTCAAAGTCTGCTCGCGCTCGTCGTGTCCGCCGCCCAAACCGGCGCCGCGATGACGTCCCACCGCATCGATTTCATCGATAAAGATGATGCAGGGAGCATTCTTCTTCCCTTGCTCAAACAGATCGCGGACGCGGCTCGCGCCCACGCCGACAAACATTTCCACGAAGTCCGAACCAGAAATCGAGAAGAAGGGAACATTCGCCTCGCCCGCAACCGCTCGCGCCAGCAAAGTCTTGCCCGTTCCCGGAGGTCCAACCAGCAGAACGCCCTTTGGAATACGTCCGCCCAGCTTCTGGAACTTCTGCGCCTCACGCAAAAACTCGATGATCTCGCGCAGCTCTTCTTTGGCCTCATCCACGCCGGCCACGTCTTTGAACGTGATCTTCTTCTGCTGCATCGAGAGCAGCCGCGCCCGGCTCTTGCCGAACGACAAGGCCTTGTTTCCACCCGTCTGCATCTGCCGAATCATGAAGAACCAGAGCGCACCCAGCAGTACCAGCGGCGCCAGGTTCAGAATCCAACTCGGCCACGTGCCATTGCTGATGTCTTTGAAACTGTAGGGGATGTTCTTGTCCGACAACTTCTTATACATCTCGGGATAGCTGCCCGGCGGGACGGTCGTATGGAAGAGCGAGTCGGGATTCTTGATCTTTCCCTTGGCTTCCTGGCCGGTGAAAAGCACATCCTGGACGTTGCCCTGGTCCACGTATGCCATGAACTCAGAAAAGCCGATTTCTTTTTCTTTTTGGGCATTGCTGCCGGTACGCACGACCTGCCATAGCAGGAAGGCCGAAACCACGATAACCGCCCAGAAAAGTACTGTTTTGATTGTTGAATTCACCTAAAACTCCTCTTAAGTGGAAGCCATCCCTGCCAATACGATATACCGCCCTCGCTGGTATTAGATGCCGGAGACGGAAATTCGACTGGAGAAAGACTCGCTCTGCAATTCTAGACCTTTTCCCGCGAAAACGGGAAACCCAAGGAAAGTGACAGAAGTCACAGGAAAGGCCCCGCTGCGAACTCCTGAAGGCCAAGATTCGCAACCCTCGACACGAGTTCTACGTCGTTGCGGCCACGTATGGTAGGTTCCGCCCCGTCTGCTCTGGACTGCCCAACCCATACCCGCAGAGAAACGCGTCATCCACCAGAAATCCGAAATAGTCAGGCTGCAACGGCACCCGCCGCGCCGACTGCCGGTCGAGAAGCGTCACCATTTTTACCGAGGCGGCGCCTCGTCCGCGCAGGTCGTTCATCAGAAATTCCGTGGTCACCCCACTGTGTACCAATCCCTCGATCAGCAACACATGCTTGCCTTGAATTGCCAGTTCGTGGCTGAACAGAATTTCCAGCAGCGGAGACTCGCCCTGGGTGCTCTGTTTGTAAGTCGGCTTGATGAACGAGCAAACAATCGGAACGTCGATCGCCCGCACCAGGTCGGCCATGAACAGAAAGCTGTTCTCCAGAATGCCGAGCGCGATCACGGTCTGGCCCCGATAGTCGTCCGAGATCTGGCGTCCCAGTTCACGAACTCTCTTCTGAATCTGGTCGGCCGAGATCACCTGCCGTAACCCGGTATTCGACGAAACATTCATAACGGAAGTGGCGCCTCCGGTGTCGCAACAGGCTATCGCAAAGAGTCAGCGTAAATCTGGAATTCAGTTGCGCACCCACTGCTCAAACACGACCAAGGGCATGTTACATCATCCCTGCAATCTCACGAATCCAAATCGCTTTCGTGGCTTCTTCCCGCGCTCGAAAAGCGGCTGGAACGGCGAATCCTCTCATCCACACCAACTCTCCATTCTCCGTAACCGCCACCGGCCACAACTTCTTCTCCGCGCCCGTCGCGTGCCGGTCGCTCAACAGCTCTTTCACCTTTTTACGGGCCGCCGTGTGCGCCGGCCAATACCGATCTCCCGCACGCCAGTTGCGAATCACAACTTCCTTCGGAATCTTCTCCGCGTCCAGCAATTGTCCGAATTCGCCTTCGGTAACATTGCGAACATCAACCACGCACGCCTCGATCCGCGTGCCCCTCGTTCCCGAATCTGCACCACGCCCGGCACCGCTAGAATGTATTCGTAATCCCCAAGCTCGCCTCTCTTCTTTGTAGCCTGATCGGACGCCCCGTTGGTCGCCTTCTCCAGAATCAACGCGTGCCGTCCGCGACGCAAGCTCAGGCCGGCCGCTAATTCCACCTTCCCCCCTGCCGGTCCCCGCGCCAGCTCAATCGTCTCTTCAATCAGTCGAAACGAAATACTCAACTCTGCAGCATTCGCCTCCAGCCACGCTCGCACCAGCCGCCTTTGCGCCGCCAGAGGAAGTGCCATCAGTAAGGCAGTCTGCAGCGACGCGGCACGCCCCCGCTCACGCGCTCCGCCAACCAAGTCCCCGATCTCCGGATGCCCGCACTCCCAGTGCTCCTCTTCGGCTCGCGCAATCTCCGCCAGTTCACTCATATGTTCGATCGCCGCCTCGCCGAACTCTTCCTGCACCAGCGGCAGCAGCTTGTGCCGCACCCGATTGCGTAGGAAACTCACATCCCGGTTCGACGAATCCTCCCGCCAGGTCTGCCCGCGCTCGCGCAAAAACTCCAGTACCTCGGCCCGTCGCACACCCAGCAGCGGCCGGCTCACCTCGCCAATCCGCCGTCCTTCTTCTTCAAACACGATCCTCGGATGAATTGACGCCAGCCCTCGAATACCCGTCCCACGAAAGATTCGCAACAGCAGCGTCTCCGCCTGATCGTCAAGTGTGTGCGCCGTCGCAATCTTGTCGACGCGTCCCTCCCGTGCCAGCCTGCGAAAAAATTCGTAGCGCAACTCACGCGCCGCCGCCTCGATTCCAGATCCCGCTCCCGAACCAATCTCGGTCCGGCTCTTTCCGCCAACCGGAGCATCACATCGGTGCAACTCGACTCCATATTTCCGAACCAGATCAGCAACAAACCGTTCGTCCTCGTCCGACTCTTCTCCGCGCAGCTTGTGGTTTACATGCGCCACCGACAGCACGATCCCCAGTTCCTCCCGCAATTCCACGAGCAGCCCCAGTAACCCGACCGAATCCGCTCCCCCGGAAACCGCCGCCGCCACGCGGTCGCCCGCCCGAATCGACTCCCTATTTCGAATTGTCTTCAACAGCGACTCAGCCAGCCGATGCACGAAGAAATGGTACAGGAAGCCCAGTCTTCAGCTCTCATTCCCGAGTCCCTCCGGGCCTGTCTTGAGGGTCCATCTGCCAGCCGCACTGGCATTTACTGAAACCTGATAACTGACAACTGACGGCGCTCTTTCTGATAAGCTATCCCGCAATGTGGGGTGTTTCGCGCTGGACCGCTAGATTCCTGCTGTTCGCCATGCTCGCTCCGGCCTTCGGACCGATCGCGATGGCGACGTCCGTCCAGACGGAAACTATGCACTGCATGCGTCACTCCATGCCGTCGCAATCGACGCCGGAGCAGAGCGCGTCCGAACATCAGCCGCAGCCGACAATGTCCTCGATGTCGTGCCATCACGCGATGGCAGCATCGATGCCGTCACCATCCAAAGCCACGTCTTCCGCGCCCGACCCAAACGAAGTTTCTCTCCACGCCGCTAACAACTGCTGCCAGGATCACAGTTGCTGCTGCTGTGCCGGAACCTCGGAATGGGCTCAGCCCGCTTCCGGCCTGCTCTCGTTCGTCATTCTCCAGATTGAGCCAGCGCACTCCTCGCCCAGCCTAGTCTTTCGTTCGACCCTGATCTCCGGCCTCGACTCGGCCCGCGCCCCGCCCCGCAGCTAACTCGCAAAACTCAGAGTGGCGCCGCGCTTGTGTGGATGCGGACATTCCTGTCCGCGTGACCGCCAGCAGCGTCACCGCAGATCGCAAGGTCATTCCAGAGATGAATGCCCTCCGATCGTGCGAGGAATCACTCCGCGACAACCGCCGACGTCGTCGCCTTCACGGCTCGGGCTATCGGCAGCCCCTAAGGATTCGAGATCATGACTCGCCTCAACCGGCTAGCAAAATTCGCTCTTCGCTCTGCTCAGATACGACCGGCCCAGATCGCGTTTGCCACGATCCTGTTCACCCTCTCCGCCTTCGCCAACGACTACGGAGCAGTCCGCGGCGTCGTGCACGATCCCCAGCATCGTCCCATTCAGAACGCCATGGTCATGCTCAAATCCAAATCTTCAGACTTGGCCAAAAGCGTTACCACCGACGCCACCGGAGAATTCCAGTTCAACGCCGTCGCCCTCGGCGATTATTCCGTCAGCGTAGCCAGCGAAGGCTTCGCCCAAACCGCCGAGGATGTCACAGTCCTCTCTGGCTCCGTGCCCGTCGTCCACTTTCAATTGCGTCTCGCCTCAGCTAACGAGAAAGTAACCGTCTCTGCCGAACCCGCGGTCGTGGCCACCGACAGCTTCACTCCCACCACTCTCGTTAGCCGCCTCGATATCGAGCGCACTCCCGGGGCCAGTCAGACCAACAGCCTCGCCATGATCACCGACTACGTTCCCGGAGCCTACGTCACCCACGACATGCTCCACATGCGCGGAGGCCATCAGACCACCTGGCTCCTCGATGGCATCCCCGTCATCAACACAGCGATCGCCCAGAATCTTGGCCCGCAATTCGATCCCAAAGATATGGATTACGTCGAGGTCAATCGCGGCAGCTACAGCGCCGAATTTGGCGACCGCACTTACGGCGTCTTCAACGTTGTCCCCCGCACCGGATTCGAGCGTAACAACCAGGCCGAACTCACCCTCACCGCCGGCAGTTTCTACCAGACTGACGATGCGCTCAGCTTCGGCAGCCACACTGATCGGTTCGCTTACTACGCGAGCGTCAACGCCAATCGCAGCAATCTCGGCCTCCAGCCGCCTGTTCCGCAGGTTGTCCACGATGCCGAGAACGGCGTCGGCGGCTTCGGGTCGTTTATCTTTAATGTGGATCCTTCAAACCAGCTTCGCCTCGTGACCTCACTCCGCCGCGACTACTTTCAAATTCCCTACGACCCGTTCCCCAACGACATCGAAAACAATCCCAGCAGCGGACAATACTCGCCCAGCATCGGTCTACGCGATGGCCAGCGCGAAGCCGATGCCGGAGTCCTCTTCAGTTGGGTTCACACTTTCAATTCGCATCTTTTGACCACGGTTTCGCCCTTCTACCACTTCAACAGCGGAGACTACGCCAGCAATCCCAACGACACTCCGATCGCGAGCACCGAAGATCGCAGCTCCAATTATGTCGGGGGCCAGGGCACCTTTTCGGCGAACTACAAGAAAAATGATCTGCAGGTGGGATTCGTGAGCTTCTATCAAAGCGATAACCAACGCTTTGGCGCGATCTTCAATCCAATCATTCAGTCTCAGTGCGTCACCCCGGCCGATCCGACGGGGGTCTGCACCAACTTCATCGATAGCGAGCATCCAACCGCCAACGTTGAAACGTTTTACATCGACGAAAAATTCAAACCCTTTTCCTGGCTCACACTCTCCGCCGGAATGCGCCCGACGTGGTTCTCAGAGGGCAACTTCACCCCCACCGCGCTTGAGTCGCCCATCTCTGAATCGGCGATCAGCCCACGTTTCGGCGCCACCGTCACCGTGCCAAAACTTCGTTGGACATTCCGCGGCTTCTACGGCCACTATTACCAGGCACCCCCGATCGAAACCGTGTCCGGCCCGCTCCTCTCGCAATGTCAACCGCCCAGTTGCGGATTCCTTCCGCTCCACGGCGAGCGCGACGAAGAACATCAGTTTGGCGTCACCATCCCTTACCGCGGATGGGTGCTCGACGCCGACAACTTCCAAACCAACGTCGCCAATTTTCTCGACCACAACAATATCGGCGCTTCCAACATCTTTTTCCCCATCACCGTTTCGCAAGCCCTGATTCGCGGATGGGAACTGACGCTACGATCTCCGCGCATTGCGCATCGCGGGCAATTGCATCTGTCTTATTCCAACCAGATCGCAGAGGGCAGCGGTACCATCACCGGAGGACTCACCGATTTCACCCTCTCACCGGGACTGAGCCCTCTTGATCACGATCAGCGCAATACCCTTAACTTCGGTGGCGACGTCAATCTCCCCAGGCGTGCCTACGCGTCGACCAACGTCTACTATGGCTCGGGCTTCAGCAACGCTTTTCCGGGAGCGCCTTATCCCGGCGATTATCTTCCCGGCCACACCTCCTTCGACCTCTCGCTCGGCAAAGATTTCGGCGAACGTTTCAGCGCCTGCGTGACCGCGCTCAACGTCGCCAACGAGCGCGTCGAATACGACAACAGCCTCACCTTCGGCGGATACCACTGGGATTTGCCCCGCCAGGTCTACGTGCAGATTCGCTACCGCTTCCACTACTAGTCGTGAAAAGGTGCAAGCGTCACCGAACCGAGGGTGCCCCATTCTTGCGCGTTCTTTGCGCAAGAGTGGGAACCACGGCGGCAGGCACCACAGGAACTCTCTCTGCTCAGTGCTAGTAGCTGGTAACCACAAGCGAGCCTACAATCTCTTTTCGCAAAAATTCTTAAACGACCTATGCGTCCAACACATCGCTTCACCGCAAAACTTATCGCAATCCTCGCCGTCCTCCTGTTCTTCTCCACATCCTGCAACCGCCACCGAAAATATCTAGTTCGAGGCGAAGTCATCGGCACAAACCTGAACACGAGCGAAATAACCTTGAAGCATGGCGACATTCCTGGATTCATGCCCGCCATGACCATGCCCTACCGAATCAAAGATCCCGCCGTGGTCCGCGAACTCCAACCTGGCGACAAGATCGCCGCCGACCTTGCGTTCGGACAGGACCGCAGCGACTATTGGCTCGAAGACGTTCGCATCACCGCCCAAGCCTCCCGCACGCAAGACAAGCCGGCGATCGGCACCGCTCCGCAAATGCTCGTGCCCGGCGACCGCGTCCCTGACGCCACCCTCACCAATCAGGACGGCAAGACCATCCGCCTTTCCGACTTCGCCGGCAAGGCCCTGCTCGTCACCTTTATCTACACCCGCTGTCCCATGCCCGAATTTTCCCGCGCCTCAGCAGCCAGTTTGCGAAAGTGAACGACGAACTCAAAAGGAATCCCGCGGACTACAGCCAGACCCACCTGCTGACCATCAGCTTCGATCCGAAATACGATAAGCCCGCCGTCCTGCGCGAGTACGGACTCCGCTATCTGCAGGGCGACGCCAGCGGATTCTCCCACTGGGATTTTGCCGTCGCCAAGCCCGCCGAGATGCAGCGCCTGGCCGATACATTTGGCCTGCATTACGAAGGACAAGACGACCAGATCGTCCACAGCATGCGCGTCGCGGTCATCGCCCCCGATGGCACCGCCGCCAAGTTCTGGACCACCGAGTGGACGTGGGATGAACTCTTCGCCACCACACGAAACGTAGCCCGCTCCGCGTCTCCAGCCCCATCCCGATAACTCGTTCCGACAGACTGCGAAAAGCTCAGTTGCAATAGGCTTTGAAGGGGCGCAGCTTCAGCTGCGCCGAAAGCTCACCAAACTCTGGGCGGCTTTAGCCGCTGAGGGGCGGCCTGCGCAAACCGCGCCCTTCCCACTTTAGACACTCAGGTCTTATAACGGACGTAACTGCCCCCACTCTTCCTGCCTATGTATCATCGAGGGTGCGGAAATCGTAAGTCTCCCCTTACCGCGCGACGAGGTCTTATGCGTTGGAAGTGGTTTCTTACGCTCATTCTCCTTCTTTCGTTCGCGGCGCTGTCTTTTGCCCAGAGTACCGACAATAGCGCGCCTCCGCTCGGCGATGTGGCCAAGAAAAACAAGGACGTTTCCAAAGATAAAGACAAGGCCACGCCCAAACACATCTTCACCGACGACGACATGTCGGTCCGCAAAAGTCCGATCCCGCCTATCGCCCTCGTCGGCGTCGAAAACACGCAGCTCATCCTAGACGCGCTCCATGAGTTCAAGAGCACGCACGACGCAGCCGCGACCGAGCAGATGGTGCACGCCTGGTTTGACGAGGAGTCGCAGATTCTCTCCGACGCCATCGACAACAACAACCGGCTCGCCCAACACAATCGCGTCAAGATGGAAGCCGCGCAGGACGGCTACGGATACGGATACGGCAACCCCTACAACACTGGCTACGACAGCAGCGACTATACAAGGATGCGCGAGCGCCAACTCAGTGAAATGTGGGCGCAGCGCAGTGACGCGCGCAGCAATCAGGATAACTACATGGTGATCACGCGAATCCAGCAGGCCTTCTTTCTAGTCCGCTGTGATGCCATATGGAACCGCAACAAGATGGCCTACGACTGGTTCCGCATCCGCAACGCCAACGGTGTCGGCACCTATTAACTTAAACGCCCGTTTGTGTCTGTTCTGGGTTCGTTCACTCTTGGTTCGTTCACTTTGGGTCGTTCGCTTTTGGGTGGCGCAGCGCTTCAGCGCTGCGAATACTGCTTTCTTTGACTGCGCCTTTAGGCGCTGAGGTCAACATTCTCCTCCTGTCTTTTTGCCGAACCGGAAGCCGCCTCCGTCCAAGACCCGTTTCTTAGCCCCAAAATGCCTCCCATCCTTCAAAAATCCCAATCTCCTCGATCCACCCGCATCCAACTACCTGTAGGGATCAGGCTGGCTATAAGGGTTTGCGCTGTTCCGCCGCGCTCCGTATAATGCAGAGCGTCCACACCCTGATCACCACGCGTGCTGTTCTGCGTGAAGAGAACCGGGCATCGTATGTGCCTTGCTCCGGTTTTAGGTTTCAGGTCTGATGAACTGATAGGCTCGGGTTGCGATCCGTTTTCGATCAGCCCAGCGCGCTGGAGCTTCCAGCATTTCCGAAAAATCTGAAGGAGTACAAGGATCCAATGATCAGTAAGTTAACGCTTCGCAAGTCGTCCCGCGCCCTCGTCTTTACGGCCGTCGTATTTGGCCTTTCCGTCTTCGCTCTGGCCCAGGCTGCTCCAGCAACAGGTTCCGCGGCTGCCGCCCCTGATTCCCCCTCCGCCGCTGCTGCCGCGACTATCAAGGCCACAGGCACCAAAGTGGGCACCATTAACATCGAACAGGCAATTTTCGCCTCCAACGAAGGCCGCCGCGATGCCGAGGCCCTGCAAAAGAAATTTGAACCCAAGCAGAACGAGCTGAAGGTTTCCGCCGACGAACTCGATAGCCTGCAAAAGCAGCTCAGCGCTCAACAGGACAAGCTGAACGAAGAATCCCGCGACAAACTCGTGAAGCAGATCGAGACCAAAAAGAAGAGCTTCGACCGCGCCACCCAGGACGCTCAGGAAGACTTCCAGAACCAGCAGGGAGAAATTGGCAATAAAGTACTCACCAAGATGGCTCCGCTCATCGTGAAGTACGCCAGCGACAACGGCTACGGCATGATCCTCGACACGTCACAACAGTGGCCCCGTGGTCCCGTGATCTGGTACGGACCCGCCGTCGACATCACCCAACCGGTCGTCGAAGCCTACAACGCCCAGTCCGGCGTACCCGCTCCTGCTGCCGGCAGCACAACTCCGAAGCCGAAGCCGGCCACCAAGCCTGCCGCGCCCTCGACCCCGAAACAATAGTAAGACCCCTCGGCTAGAGGCAGTTGTCACTTAGAAAATACGAGTTAAGAGGCCGCGTGCAAGCGCGGCCTTTTCCTTGAAAAGAACAGCTTGAAAAGAACAGATCATGTGGGGCGGGCATTCCTGCCCGCCCTGCGTGCACTGGTAATCAATCGGCACGATCCGGGAATGGATGAGCCAAACCCAAGTTACGCTGGCGTCAAATCCGCTCTCCCCTTGACTGAGAACTGACAACTGATAGCTGAAAGCTGAAAGCTGCTTTTCCCGGGATCAAATCCAGCCCCTCGGGTGTCTATGGGTCATAACGGGCCCGTCCGGAGGACACACAAATGTTCAGCACACTGGAAAGCAACTGGGACAACTCTGCCCATCGTGGACGGGCCGCGTTCGTTTCCTTCACACTGCAACTCTTCTGCCTGAGCTTGCTCGTCGCCATCTCGATGCTGTGGGTCGAGCGGCCGCCGCAGGTTCATTGGCTCCAAATTTCGGCTCCCAGTTCATACGCTCCTCACGCCGAACCACAGCCCGTGCACGGCAACCATTCCCCCACAACCGGCGCTCATTCGTTGCAGATCTTCAGGCCAATCAACGTGTCGCCTGAAGCGCCGCGAACCAATGACACCGCTTCAGGGCCGAGTATTCCCGGCGCTCCCTCGATCGACGTCGCCGATAACGGAACATTGAGAGGAATTCGCGATAGCATCGGATCCGGCTTCCCGGTCGTGATTCCATCCCGCCCCGTTTCAGTCAAACCACTCCTCGTCTCGCATTGGGCCGAAGGAAATCTCGTCTTCCGCGTGCAGCCGACCTATCCGATCCTCGCCAAGCAGGCGCGAGTGCAAGGGGCCGTCGAATTGCGCGCCATCATCAGCAAGACCGGGACAATCGAAAATCTCACGGTTGTCAGCGGACACCCGATGCTCGCCGCATCCGCCGTGCAAGCCGTCCGCCAATGGCGCTATCGCCCCTACCTCCTCAACAGCGAGCCCATCGAAGTCGAGACTGAAATCACCGTAAACTTCGTTTTGTCGGACAAGTAGGAAGGGAAAATAGCAAAGGCATCCGAACCATGGCAGCGGCTCCGTTCAAACCAAGGCCACGAAACATCCACGAAGGCTTTCCAAGCCTTTCTTCGTGGACCTTCGTGACCTTGGTGGTTGATGCTCTCCCAACAGCAGTTAACAGGCAGCCGCGATGCGGTCGATATAATCGGTTCCGTGAACGCGCCCCGCCCCGATCGATCGAACCTGCCTGAAATCCGCTCGCTGATTCTCGACGGTCGAACTTGGGCAGAGGTTTCTCTTGCCGCGCTCGGCGAGAACTTTCACACCGTACAAAAACATGTCGGTCCCGACGTCACGATCTGCGCCGTAGTCAAAGCCGATGGCTACGGCCACGGAGCCGTCGAATGCGCCCGCGCGCTCGAATCCGAAGGCGCTGTGTGGCTCGGCGTGACCGACGCTGCCGAAGGCCTGGCTCTCCGCGACGCTGGTGTCGAGGCCCGCATCCTGCTCATGACTGGAATCTGGAAGGGCGAGGAAAACGCCATCGTCGTCCAGAACCTCACTCCCACCATCTGGGAGCCATGGCACATCGAATCGCTGGAACGGGCCGCTCGCCAGACGCAGAGCGTTCTGCCCGTTCATCTGAAACTCGACACGGGCATGAACCGCCTCGGCGCGCCGCTTGCAGCATTGCCGCGGTTGTGCCAGATGCTCGCGCAATGCAAGAACTTGACTCTCGAAGGCGTTAGCACACACTTCGCGTCCGCCGAAGTTCTCGATGCGGAAGACGCGGTGCGCCAGATGAAGCGGTTCGATGAAGGTCTCGCCGTGTTGCACAGCTACGGCCTGCATCCTCCGCTCATTCACATGGGGAATTCCGCCGCCATGAGCGCGCGTCCCGATTCTTGGAAGACGATGGTGCGTCCCGGAATCGCACTCTACGGATATTCGCTCGCGTTCACGCGCGGCGGCCAGGATGCGCATATTCCTCCGCTGGCGCTGCGCCCCGTGCTCTCGTGGAAGACGCGCGTCCTCACCGTGAAAGACGTCGCCGCCGGAGAAGCTGTCGGCTATATGGGCACCTTCGTCACGCCGACGCAAAGCCGCATCGCCGTGCTGCCCGTAGGTTATGCGGACGGCTATCCACGCCTGCTTTCCAATCGCGCCCGCGTGATCGTCCGCGGAGGATTCGCACCTGTCGTCGGCCGCGTCTCCATGGACCTTACTATCGTGGACGTTACGCAAATTCCCGGCATTGCCGTAGGAGACGAAGTCATCCTCATCGGCAGTAGCGCGACGGAAACCACCAACAAAATCGTTGACGCGGTTGAACTCGCGCGCCTTTGCGAAACCGTCCCTTACGAAATTCTTTGCGGCCTCTCCCAACGCGTGCCCCGGGTTTACAACGGCCTGTAGTTGTCCCGTCCAACGCGCCTTTCGGGTGTAAAATCGTTTCGCCACGACGTACAAGAACGTGCGAAGTCTTCTGCCTAATTACCTACTAAGACCCCAGGGAGGTTCCGGTGGGTCAAGCCTGCTGGACCCAAATCAACTCGACGAGATAAAGGAGAAACTACCATGTCGTATGTTGCTCAATATTTCCTCGTTACGGCCGAACCAAGGCAAACTCGGCCGCTTGTCACAAGCAAACGAACATCGACCCTTCTGATCATCACGATGGTCCTCTTAGCGATCAGCTTTGCGTTAGCTCCCTTAGCTATCGCGGAAAAATCCACCACCCCACCCAACTTTGGACCGAACGTCTATATCTTCACTCCCTCCACCCCGCTGAGTCAGATTCAATCCACCGTCGACTCGATCGCTACCCAACAAATCTCCAACCAATTCGGAACCCAACGTTACGCCTTGCTCTTTGCACCAGGCACTTACGGAACCAGCGATACACCGCTCAACTTTCAGGTTGGCTACTACACCACCGTCGCTGGTCTCGGACAATCTCCCAACGACGTCGTGATCAACGGATCGGTCGACGTCTACAACCAATGCTTCAGCGGCAGTTGCATCGCCTCCGATAACTTCTGGCGATCGTTGTCGAACCTGACCATCAACGTAACCAACTCCAGCTTCGGCTGCTACAGTGGCGAGTTTTGGGCAGTCTCGCAAGCCGCGCCCGTTCGCCGCGTTCTGGTCAACGGCAATGCCACTTTCATGGACTACTGCACTGGCCCGTCCTACGCGAGCGGAGGCTTCGTTGCCGATTCGCAGTTTGCGGGCGGCTCCATCGTCAGCGGATCGCAGCAGCAGTGGTTCACGCGGAATAGCAATATCGATGGTTGGAGCAATGGTGTGTGGAACCAGGTCTTCTCCGGAGTTATCGGTGCGCCTGCCCAGTGTTTTCCCGCCGGTTCATGCGGAGGTCCCTACACGACGCTAGCCACCAGCCCGGTGACACGAGAAGCGCCCTACCTTTACACCGACGCCAACGGGAACTACAACGTCTTCATCCCCTCGGTGCAGACAAACTCTTCGGGCACAACGTGGTCTGCGGGGCAGACGCCCGGCACCTCGATTCCCATCAGCAAGTTCTATATTGCTCAGCCTACGGATACAGCGCAGACCATCAATGAAGCCTTGTTCCAAGGTTACAACCTCATTCTTACTCCCGGCGTTTATAACCTGACTCGCAACATTGAGATCATTCGCCCCGACACGGTTGTGCTGGGCATCGGGTTCCCGACGCTCATCCCGCAACACGCGAATGCGGCCCTGACTGTCACCAACGTGAAAGGAACTTTGATTTCGGGACTCATCATTGACGCTGGCCCGAGAAAATCTGCCATACTCCTGCAAGTCGGCAGCAATTGTGGTCCCGGCGGCTGTGGCCATAGCGACGGTGTGGCCTCTGATCCGGCAGTCATCTCTGACGTCTTCTTCCGTATCGGAGGCGCCGAAGCTGGAAAAGCAGTGGTCAGCCTCGAGGTCAACAGCAATTACGTCATCCTCGACGACATCTGGGCTTGGCGAGCCGACCACGGCAACGGCGTTGGTTGGAAGAGCAATACCGCCAATACCGGTCTGATCGTCAATGGCAACAACGTAACCGCCTACGGCCTTTTCATCGAGCACTACCAGCAATACGAAGTCATCTGGAACGGCAACGGCGGGACGGACATCTTCTTCCAGAACGAAATGCCCTACGATCCACCAAGCCAGGCCGCGTGGATGGAGGCTCCCGGCGTTGACGGTTGGGCCGCGTTCAAAGTTGCCGACAACGTTACCAGCTTCAACGGTTACGGCATGGGCAGCTATAGCTTCTTCAACCAGGGAGTAAACATCTTCGCCGCCAACGCCTTCGAGGTTCCAACCACGTTGCCGCCGGGCAGCATGAATGATCTGCTCACGATCTTTCTCAGCACGGCGGGATTTGGCGGAATCGAGAACGTAATCGACAACACGGGAGGATCATCAACCATCGCCAATCCGGACACTCCGGTTACAGTGGTGAGTTTCCCGTAAACGGGCGGATATCGCTCAATCGTCCTGCCCATAACCAGCCAGGTCACAGCGTCAAGCTCCGCTCTTTCGGGGGCGGAGTTTGACGCCCCTTTCGCACGGAGACATTCGCGCTCCACACGGCTTCTCGCACCGTTGACTGCAGTCTGGAAGCCTTCCCTGCGCCAATTTGTTATAAAAGCTATGGATTCATGCCTTCACGCTACGCGCAATGGATGTACGACTGGGAGACTCGCCTCACACGCGTGGATAACAACCGCGTCGTCCGTCCCCTCGACTGGGGCTTGGATTGGTCGCACGCCTGGCCCGGCCGGAACGGCGGCCCCAAGAGTAGCGGTTCCGCCGATCTACTGGAGTATTTCTCACGCTCTAACGACCGCATCATTGCCGACAGCGACAACTTCTATTCGTATACAAAGCCGTCCGATTTTCGCCTGGAGCGCCGTGAGGTGCAGGTTTTCAGTACTCGAGAAGTGCCCGACCTGCGCCTGGAAGAGAAAGTCAAAGGCACCTACGCCGACTTTCTCCGCTTCACATCACCGGTCGTCACGCCGTTTCCCGAAAACAATCTCGTCAACGCCCGCTGGTTTCCCGCCCAAGGACGCCGCGCCATCGTTCTCTTGCCGCACTGGAACTCCGACGCGCTTGCCTACAACAGTCTCTGCCAGGTCCTGAATTACATGGGCATCGCGGTGCTGCGCCTGAGCATGCCCTATCACGACATACGCCGTCCGGCTGAAATCGATCGCGCAGACTACGCGGTCTCCGCCAACATCGGACGCACGCTCGACTCCGTACGTCAGGGAGTTATCGATTCCCGTTGTTGCTTAGACTGGCTGGAATCGCAGGGCTACAACCGGCTGGGCATCGTAGGCACGAGCCTCGGATCGTGCTACGCGTTCATCGCCACAGCGCACGATCCGCGCATACAAGTCGCGGCCTTCAATCACGCGTCAACCTACTTTGCCGACGTCGTCTGGCATGGCCAATCCACCCGTCACGTTCGCGAGGGGCTAGAAACTTCGATTGACCTGGAAAATCTCCGCCAAGTGTGGCGCGCCGTCAGCCCCATGGTTTACTTCGACAAATTTTCCCGCTGGCCCCGCCGCTCGCTGATCATTTATGCGAAGTATGACATGACCTTTCTGCCGGAGTTCTCGGAGCAGGTCGTCGAAGAATTTAAGAAGCACAACCTCGACCACAAAGCCGTCATCCTGCCCTGCGGGCATTACACCTTGGGCGAGACGCCCTACAAATACATGGATGGATGGCAGTTGGTGAGTTTTCTCAGGACGGCGTTCGACTGAGGCTGTTGCTCCGATTCGGTTGCCCCCGCCGAATTCCTTGTCTAAGTCGGCGATTATCTCTTCGCCGTGATTTGATCCGCAATCTTGTCGTACTCGGTCTTCGACATGATGTGGCGCGTCACTAAGTCTCCCGCGCTGTCGTACGGACGTCCCGCAATTACCCGATCGGCCTCGCCGCCACTCACTCCCGGCAGAGTTGTGAGCTGATCTCTCGAAGCGGCATTGATATCGAGCGGTTTGTTCCGGTCCCACCCCTCGCGGATGCCTTCGGCGACGGCCTTGACGTCACTCTTAGCCTCGGCGGTCGCTTGGGCTGTCTTCTCACGGACCTCTTGTGGGCTCTGCTGCTGTTGGGTACAGGCGGTGAGGCCGGCGAAAAGAGCGAAGATTGCGGCGATTGAGCGATATTTCTTAATGTTCATTTTAGTCAGCTTCTTCCGACCACGTTGGATGACATTCCGCCCGATCTGGTTGGTGATGGCCAAAAGTTAATCCCTTAGTATGTTTCGCGAGCACGGCCACTCAGCCCAAGTCGATACGACGGAACGCGCTCCACTTTTCCCTCCATCCGGTAAAATAGCGTCCGGTAGCCCAACTATGAAAAACGCCGATATGTTCCGCCCGCTCTTCGAGGTTGACCCAGAGATCGCGAATGCCATCGACAACGAAGCTCGCCGCCAGCACGAAGGGTTAGAGCTCATCGCCTCCGAAAACTTTGTCAGCGAGGCAGTTCTCGAAGCTGCTGGATCCGTCTTCACCAACAAATACGCGGAAGGCTATCCCGGCAAGCGATATTACGGCGGATGCGAATTTACCGACGTCGTCGAAAACCTGGCGCGCGAGCGGGCCAAGAAGCTATTCGGCGCGGAGAACGCCAACGTCCAGCCGCACTCCGGTTCGCAGGCGAATCAAGCGGCCTATGCGTCCATCTTGCAGCCCGGCGACACAATCCTCGGATTGAATCTGGCTCACGGCGGCCATCTCACTCACGGCCACCATCTGAATTTTTCCGGTAAAACCTACAAGATCGTCCCCTACGGCGTGACTCAGGAAACGGAGACAATCGACTACGACGAATTGGAACGGATCGCCACAGCCGAGCGTCCGAAGTTGATTATTGGCGGTGGCAGCGCTTATCCACGCATCATCGATTTCGCCCGCATGCGCCAGATTGCCGACAAAGTCGGCGCTCTGTACCTCGTCGACATGGCGCATTTCTCAGGATTGGTTGCTGGCGGAGCGCATCCTTCACCGGTGCCTCACGCGCATATCGTGACTTCAACCACGCACAAGACGCTGCGCGGACCGCGTTCCGGAATGATTTTGAGCAAGCAGGAATTTGCCGCGGCCATCGACAAGACCGTCTTTCCGGGAATGCAGGGAGGGCCGCTTGTCCACATCATTGCCGCCAAGGCCGTATGTTTCCTCGAGGCTTCGCAGCCCAGTTTCCGCGACTACGCGCGACAGATCGTAGCCAACGCGAAGGTGATGGCCGAAACGCTCGCGGCGGATGGTTATCGCATCGTCTCCGGAGGAACGGACACGCACCTGATGCTGGTCGACGTCTTCGCGAAGGGGATGCTGGGCAGCGAGGCCGAGAAAGCTCTCGGCGAGGCCGGCATCACGGTAAACAAGAACGCAATTCCCTTTGACACGAATCCACCGATGAAGCCGAGCGGCATCCGCATCGGGACGCCTGCGGTCACGACCCGTGGCATGAAGGAACCCGAAATGCGCCAGATCGCGCATTGGATCTCGGAAGCTCTCGATCACCGCACGGACACAGCGGTGCTCCACAAAATTCGCAAAGAAGTGCTCGGCTTGGCCGAAGAGTTTCCCCTGTACGCGGAGCGTCGCGCCAAAGCGCAGTCAGAAGTTAGGGCGTAACGTTTGGTGGGCGGCGAAGCGCCAAAGAAGATGCCGAATGATTCTCCTGTGTTCCCCGTGCGCTCTGTGATTAAATTCAGCCTGTGAAAGTCGCCATCGACATCCGTCGCATGACGGAATTCGGAGTCGGCACCTACATCCGCAACGTTGTTCGTACCCTCGCTCGCCTCGACCGTGACAACCAGTATTTCCTCATCGGCTCGCTCGACAGAGTCGCGGAGTGTGGCGCGCTACCCCCAAACTTCAAAGCTTTGCCGCTCGCGGGCGGCGACACCACGCTAAAGGGCAATCTTGATTTCCGAGCGATCGTGCGGCGCCTGCAGTGCGACCTGGTGCACATCCCACACCTTTTTTGGATTCCTCGCGGACTCGGCTGCCCCTACGTTCTAACAGTCCACGATCTGCTGGAGCACATGTACGGATCGCGCGATGCCTCCAGCTTTCGGCGTAGCCTGCATTTTTATATGACGCGTCGCGTGTTGCGTAAAGCGGCCCGGGTGATCGCCGTGTCGCAATTCACCAAGAATGAAATTGAAAAACTACTGGCGATTTCAGACGATCGAATCGAGGTCGTCTACAACGCGATTGACGAGCGTTTTCTCCACGGCCACGCCACAGACGCCGACCGCGAACTGATCGCCCAGCGTTACTTGGTGAACTACCCCTTCATCCTCTACGCGGGCGCCATTCGACCGCACAAAAATGTCGTTCGAATCATCGAAGCGTTTTCGGCGCTGAAGAGCGAACTGCAAAAGCTGGATCAGTATCCGGATCTAAAACTCATCATTATCGGAGACGATCTTTCCAGCCATCCACGCCTGCGGCGCACCGTCGTCCGCAGCTGCGTCCAGAACGACGTACGCTTCCTCGGGTTCGTGCCCATCGACGTCCTGCGAATTTTCTACGACGTGGCCAAGATTTTTGTCTTTCCGTCGCTCTACGAGGGTTTCGGTCTGCCCCCGCTCGAAGCAATGGCGCACGGAACTCCGGTAGTCACATCCAATACCTCGAGCCTTCCCGAAGTGGCCGGAGCCGCGGCATTACTCGTGAATCCTGAAAACGTCTTTGAGATCCGCCGCGGCCTGCAACGCGCCTTGCTCGATCCGGCGTTGCGCGAGCGTATGAAACAGCGCGGGTATGAGCAGGCCCAGCGATTCTCCTGGACCACCTCGGTGGCAAGAATCCTGGAAATTTACCGTGAAGTGGCGGGCCAGCGCATCTCCCGCGGAGCGGCTGCCGACTGACCGTTCAGGCGTTCCGGCGACTTGGTCCCGTATAATTGAGAATTCCACGATGAATTCCGCCGCCGCGACCCATATCGATCATCCTAAAAATTTCGCGAAGCCTTCAATACCAACCGAGCCGTGTGTGGTTCGTCCCAGCCGTTTATTCGCTGATTGGCGGGTTTCTCTAACCGCATTGATTGCGCTATGGGCAGTCATCTACTTAGCGGGACTTGGCCATCCGGCGCTACTCGACGATGCCGATACCGTCCACGCCGAAGCCGCAAAGGAAATGCTGCAGCGTCATGACTGGGTAACCCTGTACGTCAATGGCATCCGCTACCTCGAAAAAGCGCCGCTCATGTATTGGGGCGTTGCCACCAGTTACTCGATATTCGGCATAAGCGAGTGGAGCACGCGCCTCCCACTCATGCTCGGCGTACTGGCGATGATTCTCTCCACCTATGGATTGGGCCGCTGGACGCTGGGCGGCGAGGGCGGATTCGATTCCGCGCTGGTGCTTGCGACCGCGCTCGGCCCCTTTCTCTTTACCCGCTTCCTGATTCCCGACGTCGCCGTCGGTTTGTGGCTCACACTGACGTTCTGGCTCTTCCTCATCACGCTTGAACAAGTAAAGCCTGCCCTGTGGACGTGCTGGGGTCTCGCCGCCGTCTGCGCCCTCAATGTGCTCACCAAAGGATTGATCGGCCTCGTCTTCCCCATCGCCGCCATTGGACTTTACCTGCTACTCGTGGGAAATCTGCGCCACCTCCTCAAACTGCACTTGGTTTCGAGCACCTTGGTCTTTCTCGCCATCGCCGCTCCCTGGCACATCCTGGCGGGCCTGCGCAATCCTGCGCAGGGTCACGTCCGTGGCTTTTTCTGGTTCTACTTCATCAATGAGCACGTACTGCGGTTCCTGAACAAACGTGTCCCCCGCGACTACGACACCGTACCGCTCCTTTTATTCTGGGCCTTGCTGGTCCTCTGGCTTCTGCCTTGGACCTTCTTTCTTCCGCAATCGCTTCGGGAAATTCCGCGACGGTTGCGCGAGTTCCGGTCGCAGATGACTCGCCGCCAGCGAGCTTATCTTCTGTTTTTCTTATGGAATATCGTGATCGTCGGCTTCTTCAGCCTCTCGACTCGGCAGGAGTACTACACTATCCCTGCAATTCCTGGGATGGCGCTCTTAGTCGGTGGATGGCTGCAACGGGAACGTGCATCGGCCGCCGCTAGCCGAGAACGGCGCAGCGGACGCACATCTTCGGCGATTCTGCTCGCAGTCGGCGTGATCATCGCGGTCGCCGGCTTTGCCTTGCTGTTCTTCTCCAAGGCCCCCGCACCCGGCACCGACCTTTCAGACTTACTGCGAAAAAATCCTCAGGATTATGCGCTCTCCTTCGGGCACTTTCTGGATCTGACTCCGCAGGCTATGGGAGTCTTCCGTCTGCCCTTGTTCGGATTCTCGCTCGCCTTCCTGCTCGGTACGCTGGCCAACTGGATTCTCCGCCGCCGCAACCAGGCAGGCGCGGGAAACGTCGCCTTGGTTGCAATGATGATCGTTGTCTTGTCTTGCGTGCGTCTGGCGTTCGGCATTTTTTCGCCGATTCTCTCGTCAAAAGATCTCGCTCTCGCGATCAAAGAACAGTACAAACCTGGCGATCAGATCGTCGTGATCGGGCTTTACGAGAATGCCTCCACGCTGAATTTCTATACCGATATTCCGCTGCACAGTCTGCGCACGCCGGGCGGCAACATGTGGTACGGCACGCAATTTCCCGGGAGCGCCGCGAGTCTTCGAGACTGAAGCTTCTTTCGTCGAAATGTGGAATGGCCCGCACCGCATCTTCTTGTGGGCCGAAGAAGAAGATCCACCGGCGTTGCAGGGATTGACCCGGTATATCGTCGCCCGGCGCGGCGGCAAGATCATTTTCTCGAATCAGCCGAATCAGCCGGTTCTGCAATCGTCAAACGCCCATCTTTCAAACTGAAAACATCCCCGCGCCAGTCGATCCGGTTTCCCGTAAAGCTCGCCGCCCACAGGAACGGCGCGAGCAGATCGCGCAGCGGCGACCAAATGATGTTGCGTGCGATTTGACGATCGCCCAGCACGCCCACCGCGGTCGCCAAGCCAACCCCGAATCGCATCACCAGCGTCGCCGCAAACAGCATCCAGGCCCAAGTCGCGCCCCACGCCGCCAGCAGCGCGAGCAACGCCCAGGGCAACCCAAAAGTAAACAGTAGTCCGGCGTAGCCCCAGCGGCGAGCGTCACGAATGGTTCGCGACCATCGCAACTGATGACGCAAAAACTGCGCCAAGTTATAGGCAGGCAGAAAAGTGCCGACGGTGGCCACGCTTAGTTCCACTCTCTTGCCTGTCGCGGCGATCCGGCGACCCAACTCATAGTCGTCGGCCAGATAATCCAGCAGCGCTTCGAAGCCACCAATTGCCTGTAGATCCCGCCGGCGAAAGGCGAGCGTTGAGCCCAGTCCAAAGTGCAAACCTTTCTCAAGGAAGCGCGCGCTCAAAACTCCCGGAATGAAGTCGGTGCTGATGCCCAACGCTTCCAGTCGCGATCCGAGAGTTGGCGCAGCGATTCCGCGGTATAGACAAGTCACCAAACCCGCCGACGAATCGGCCAGCGGCGTGACCACCTTCCGCAAGTAATCCGACGGAACGCGAATGTCGCTGTCATTCACCAGCAAAATTTCGTGGCGCGCCGAAGGCAACATCTGGACCAGATTGCTGACTTTGATATTGGTGCCCAGCGTGCGTTCGCACACGATCAATTCAATCGGAAACTTTGGATATTTCAGTTGCACCTTGTGCACGAACTCTACAGCCGGATCGTCGCCTTCGCTTACACCGAAGATGATCTGAAACTCGGGATAATCCTGGTCACAGTGGCTGCAAAAACTCTCCCATATCTCGGGATCGACACCCTTCAATGGTTTAAGAATGGAAACCGGCGGCAGTTCAGAATCAGGAAGTGGAGCTTGACGCAGCTTCGCGCGCCGGAAACTCAAGAAACTGACTACCGCCGCCGCTGACAATCCATAAAAAAAAAGGCTGCCGGCGGTTCCAATTACGGCCACAACCTCGAGCACAAATCTCGCTGTCAATGGCGGCATGGTTCGATGGTACCCGAGACGTTATTATTCGTAGCGCAGCGACTCAATCGGATCCAGATTCGCCGCCTTCCATGCCGGGTAGATACCGAACACCAATCCCTCGGCGGCAGCGGCAAAGAAACCAAAGCTGGCCCAGAACACCGACATGGAGGCGGGCAAGGAATCCCAGATCATGCGAATCGCGTAGGTGAGAACTGCGCCCACAAGGACGCCAATGATTCCTCCAACCGCCGTGAGCGTGATCGCCTCGAGTGTGAATTGCAGCAGGATGTCGCCTCTGCGAGCGCCGACAGCTTTGCGAACGCCAATCTCCCGTGTACGTTCGGTGACCGAGACGAGCATGATGTTCATCACTCCGACGCCCCCGACAATCAGGGCCACGCTGGAAACAGCGAACATAAAAATGAACACGGCTCCGGTGATCTGGCTCCAGATATCCGAGAGCGAATCCTGCGTGAATACGGAAAAATTATCGGGCTTGTCGGGAGGCACGCGGCGACGGCGCCGCAACAGTTCGCGCATTTCGTCTTGTGCTTTTGGCATATCCGCGTGCGACGTTGCTTTCACGCTGATGAAGTGTTGCTTCAGTTCAGGATGAAGCTTACGCAAAGTGGCCAATGGAAAATAAACCTTGTTGTCGTCCGGATTCTTGCCACCCCCGAAAGCGCTTTTTACTTTGTTAATCTCCCCGACCACGGTAAACAACTGGCCTTCGATGTTGATTTCTTTACCGATGGGATCGGAGTTGCCGAAAAGTTCGTCCGAGGTATCCGCTCCCAGAACTATCACCGAGGCGCGCTGCTCATCGTCGATCTCGCTGAACCAGCGGCCCGACTTCAGATCTAAATCGAAGACGTCCTTGGCCGAGGCCGTGTCGCCTTCCAGAATCGTCTGCTTCGCTTTGCGGGTGCCATATTTGACCACATAGGTGCCGCTGCCAAATTGCGGTTCGACATAGCGGACGCCGGCCGACACCGCCTTAACGTGCGGCAGATCTTTCATCGCTTCGGCGTCGTCAAAGGTCAATTCTTTGCGGGTTCGTAACTCTTCCGTAGGCCGCCCGAAGGTGATGGGCATGTGGAAGGCAAAGATAATATTTGAGCCCATACTGCTGATCATGCTGCTGACATTGTCGTTGAGCCCGCGAACGACGGATGAAATTCCGATGACAACAGCCACCCCGATGACGATGCCAAGCACAGTCAATCCGGAGCGAAGCTTGTTGCCGCGAATGGTCGCCAGCGACATGGCGATGATTTCGCCGAATTCACTTCTGCCTAACATTCGAAGTCACCTGAAATCAGAACCCTTTTACCGAAGAGACGCGGAGCACGTCGACAAGAACTATCTGTTCGACGATTTATGTTTCGAAGCGCAGTGCTGTTATGGGATCGAGCGTTGCCGCGCGCCTCGCCGGGTACACGCCGAAAAAGATGCCGACGCTGGCGGCGACGAACAGTCCCGCAAGCACTGCCCACAGCTTGATGACAGAGGGCATGCCGACGGCGAGAGTGACGCCTTTAGCCACGCCGATTCCGAGCAGCACGCCCACGATGCCTCCCGCTAACGACAAGATCACCGCTTCTATGAGGAATTGCAGCATCACATCGGAACGGCGCGCGCCCATAGCTTTGCGAATACCCACTTCGCGCGTCCGCTCCGTCACCGAGACCAGCATGATGTTCATGATGACGATGCCGCCGACCACCATCGAGATTGCGGCAATTCCAATCATCGCCGCAAAGAAGGTCCCCGTCAGGTTGGCGAAGATGCTCATCAGGTTGCTGTTATTTTCCATGTCAAACGAGTCATCTTGGCCCGGAGGATCGTGCCGCCGTGCCCGCAGAATCACTCGCGCTTCGTCCATGGTTGCATCCATCGCCGCGCCCTCGCCCGCGGTCTTTGCCGAGATGCGCATATTCATGTCGCGCGCGCCGTACTGTTTCGTCCACGTAGTCATGGGCAGGAACACATAGTTGTCCAGGCTTTGCCCGAGCGTCGAGCCCTTCTTTTTCCCCACGCCAACGATCCGATACACCCATCCATCCACGCGGATTTCCTTACCCATTGCATCGACGCCCGGCATCAGGTTGTCTACAACGTCGGTGCCGACCACGGCCACGGGCGCGTCATGTTCCAGATCCGATTCTCCGAACATCCGGCCCGCATCGATATCGATGTCCCGCGTCACCGCAACTGCCGGGGTCATCCCCCATACCATCGTGTCGCTCAGCGAGTGCTCGCCGTATTTCACATGGCCGGTTTGTTTGTAAGCGTACGCTCCCACGTACGAGCAAAGCTTGCACCCATCCCGCACCGCGCGGTAATCGTCCATGGTCAGGTCTTTGCGCTTCATCGCTTCGATATAGTGATCGATGTTCGTCGTGGCCGGCGAAACCTTGCACATGATGAACGCGTCCGCGCCCAGGTTCAGAATCTTGTCGGCGACGTAGCCATTGATTCCGTTGACAAACGTCACGACGGCAATCACAGCGGCCACTCCGATCACGACGCCAAGCAACGTGAGCGCGGAGCGCAGTTTGTTCGCCCACAACGATAGCAGCGCGATTTTGATCGCCTCGGAGATATGCATGGACGGGTCTAAGGCCGCAGTTATCGGGCCTCATCTAACAGATGCGAGGTTGCCGGTTCCGGCTCAGATTGTTAATCAGTTTAGCAGCCCAACCCTGGGCGCCCCCTTAAAACCGAGCCCATCCCCTGCGCCCTATATAATGATCTGGTTGGCAGCCGGACCGGACGGTCGCTCGTCGATATTTTCGAATACTGACGGGAGGAAAGTCCGAACTCCGCAGAGCAGTGTGCCGGATAACGTCCGGGAGGGCCCCCGCGCTTCTACAGGCGGGATCGTTCGACGGAAAGTGCCACAGAAAACATACCGCCCGGGCCGCAAGGCTCAGGTAAGGGTGAAAAGGTGCGGTAAGAGCGCACCGCCGTCGCAGTAATGCGCCGGGCAGGGCAAACCCCACACGGAGCAAGACCAAATAGGGAGGGATTTTCTGGCGCGCCTTCGGGCTCGCCGGAAACGCGTGCCGGCTCGGTGCGCCACAACCTCCGGGTAGGTCGCTTGAGCCCCGCAGTAATGCGTGGCCCAGAGGAATGACCGTCCCGCCGCAAGGCGGACAAAATTCGGCTTACAGGTCCGGCTGCCACAATCTCTGAAATTACAATAGACGCCCATGCCATCTACCGCTTCCGATCATCTAGCCAACGAACGCACCTATTTAGCGTGGGTACGCACCAGCATTAGCGTGATTGTCTTTGGCTTTGTCGTGGCGAAATTTGGCATCACCCTGCGCGAGTTCTTGCGCGTCCAAGAAAAGGTCGGGCAGCAAGTCGGAATGTCTCTCGCCATCGGCATGGCTTTCATGCTCTTTGGAATATTCATGGCCGCCGCCTCACTCGTGCGCTACCACCGCACTCGCCGCAACTTGGACGAAGGCCATTTCGAGCCCGCCAGCGGGATCATCACGATCGTCGGAACCGTAACCGCCGCTTTTGGCGTGATCCTCATCGCGTATCTCTTCTACACCTCCCACACTCTCTAGCCGACCCGGAGAAAGCTCATGTTGCGCTTCGGCACACCAACCCTTCTCAATCCCGGCCTGTGCCAGACCTGCCAGCATTCGCGCCGCATGGAGTCCGATCGTGGATCGGTCTTTCTTATGTGCAAGCTCTCGTTTGAGGATTCGCGATTCGCGAAATATCCGCCACTGCCCGTCTTGAATTGCGTAGGTTACAAGCCCAAAGAAGCCGAACCAACCCCGGAAGCCCGAGTCCCCTGATCGCCCGGGCACGCCATCTTGGCCTATAATTGAGCTTCGGCACGAGTCCACGGAGCCGTCCGCGTAACCGACCCGTGATTTCACCGATCACCTCAAGAACTCATCAGGAGAACTTTATGTCCGCACCCAGCCGTCGTCCCGAAATTCGCCGCCGTCGCACCCGCGCCGAAAAAATCGCCAAACTTCGTAAGCGCCTCTCCACTGCCACCACCTCGGCCGACAAAGAGCGCCTCACCGCCAAACTGCATCGCGCCGCTTTCACCTCTCCTGGAAATCCTCTGATCAAGAGCGCCTAGTTCGGAAGCAAACGTCCCACGGCGAGGAGGTCGCAACCTCACCTAAGGAATAATGTGGAATCCGTGCTTACGCTCGGCGCTGTACACCGAGAAATCCCGCCGATCGAGAGTAAAAATCACGTCGAAAGCGTCGCGACCCGCTAAATAGACCAGCACAGCGTCCGCCAACTGTGGCCGAAGGTTCTTATATTTCTCCATCAGTCTGACGATATCCGCCGCCTCGCTACCTTCGATCGGGAGAAGTTCGATGAAACCGTCTGAAATACTGCCGAGAAGTTGTCGTACGGCCCTGACATCTCGGCGTAACAACCAAGCTGCCTCTGTGATGACCGGCCAACACGAAAACAAGGGTCCCGGCAGACCATGCAACGTCTCAACGCATTTCTCGTGATGCTCGTCGGCGCTCGACATGATCGCCACCAACGGCCCCGTGTCCACCAGCACGCGTCTCATCGCTTCTTGCCAAAACCTTCGAAGTGCTTTCGATTCGTGCTAAGGTCCGTTGGCCCACCCCGCACGCAGCCGATCAACCCCGCGTTTCTGGCTAGAGAGTAAGCGGACTGGGAAGGCGGTTCTTCGCTCAAATACTTCTCCAATGCCTCTCGCACCAAAACAGACTCAGGACGGCCGCTCATTCCAGCCTGTTTCTTCAACCGTTTAACGAGAGACTCAGAAACCCGGATGGTAATGCGTTGTGAAGACATGGTGTCAGACATTTTAACATGTTTGTCTGACATCCTAAAGATGGGCCCGCCTCAATCCGCGTAAACGATCTTCCCGCCAACAATCGTCGCCCGGACCTTTCCCGTCATTTGCCAGCCATCGAAAGGCGTGTTCTTCGATTTCGAGTGCGACTTGGCCGCCTCAAATTTCCACTTCTTCTTCGGATCAAAGATCGTCACATCGGCCACCGAGCCGCGCGCCAGTGAACCCCGCCCCCGCAAATCGAAACACCGCGCAGGACCAGCCGTAAAGAGCTCAACGATCCGCGTTAGCGGGATGCGCTTCTCGCGGTGCAGCCGCGTGATCGCCAACGCCAGCGCGGTCTCAAGCCCGGTGATACCAAACGCCGCCCGCTCAAATTCCATATCTTTCTCGTGCGCGGCATGCGGAGCGTGATCGGTCGCGATCGCATCCACGGTTCCGTCCGCCAGCGCCACCAGCAGCGCTTCGAGATCCGACGCCGACCGCAGCGGCGGATTCATCTTGTAATTGCTGTCGTAGTCGCGCATGTCTTCGTCGGTCAGCACGAAATGATGTGGAGTCACTTCCATCGTCACTCGTGCCTTCGCGCGTTTGGCTCGCCGCACGCTCTTCAACGCGTCCGCCGTGGAAAGATGCGCCACGTGCAAACGCGCATTCGGAATCTGCATGGCCAGCACCACATCCCGCTCGACGATCGAAGCCTCGGCCGCCGCTGTCATCCCGCGCAGGCCGAGACGAAACGACTGCGCCCCCGCGTGCATCGAGCATCCTTCCGTCAGCCGTGTGTCTTCGGCGTGCTGCACCACCGGAAAATTCAGCTCTCCGCCCAGCACCAGCGCCTCGCGCATGATCGCATCGTCGAGGATGGGCTTGCCATCATCCGTCACCGCGATCGCGCCAGCCGTTTGCAGCGCGCGAAAATCGGTGAGCGCCACGCCTTTGCTCCCCATCGTAGCGGAGGCGATGCCAAAGACATTGACCAAGGCCTCACGCTCCGGCTGCCGCAGCCACTCGATCCACTCCACCGAATCCACCACCGGAATCGTGTTCGGCATCGTGCATACGGAAGTAAATCCACCCGCCGCCGCAGCCGCTGTGCCCGTTGCAATCGTCTCTTTGTGCGTCTGTCCCGGTTCGCGCAAATGCACATGCAGATCGATAAAGCCCGGGGCAACGACAAGTCCGCGAGCATCGAACGTCTCGTCCGCGCCACCTTTGATCCGGCCAGCAGCAGCAACCTCGGCCACGCGTCCGTCCTTCAGCAGCACATCCATCGGCGCGTCGATTCGCGCCGCCGGATCAATCAGGTTGCCCCCTTTGATCAACAGGCTCGGAGTTGCCGCAGCTCGATTCTTTCCCGCGTTCATCGCATCTTCCCCATCGCCCGCGCCAGAATCGCCATGCGCGTCGGCACTCCGTTCCGCACCTCTTCCAGAATGCGCGCCTGCGGACCATCCGCGACCTCGCTGGTCAGTTCCAATCCGCGAATGATCGGCCCTGGATGCATTACGATCGCGTCCTTCTTCGCCATCTTCAACCGTGCCGTATTCATCTGGTAGCGCGCCACATACTCCGACAGATCAATCCGCAATCCCGCCAGCCGCTCTTTCTGCACCCGCAGCAGC
Organism: uncultured Acidobacteriaceae bacterium; assembly: GCA_963846085.1. GTDB lineage: Bacteria > Acidobacteriota > Terriglobia > Terriglobales > Acidobacteriaceae > Acidiflorens. The sequence continues at coordinate 1,531,903 of CAWJUN010000004.1, forward strand.
ATCACCACGTCGGCGCCGCGCAACCCGTCTTCCATATGGCGCGTCCCGCGAATGCCCGGCGCGAGCGTGATCGCAATGTCAGGCACCAGCTCCGGAGGACCGCATAGCGTAATCTTCGCCCCAAACTTGCTGAGCAGGTGACACGCCGAGCGCGCCACGCGGCTGTGAAAAATGTCGCCGACGATCGTGACCTGTAATCCTTTTAGAGACTTTTTGTTTCGCAGAATGGTAAAGGCATCGAGCAGCGCCTGCGAAGGATGCTCGTGCAATCCATCTCCGGCGTTGATGATCGGCACATCGATATGCCGCGCCATCACATGCGGAGCGCCCGCGTTCGGATGACGGATGACGATAATGTCCGCGCCCACCGCGCGCACGGTGTATCCCGTATCCAGCAGCGATTCACCCTTCTCGATGCTCGAACCCACGGCCTGGATCAGAACGGTGTGTGCGCCCAGCGATTTGGCGGCAATTTCGAACGAACTCCGCGTCCGGGTGGACGATTCGTAGAAGAGCAACAGCACCCGCTTGCCTTTGAGCAAAGGCCGCGGCTTGTCCGGATTCATACTCCGGGCAAATTTCAAAAGCTTCAGTATCTCGGATGCTTCCAGGCCCTCAATGCCCAGTAAAGAACCGCGCGCTGGATTCATAATCACCGGCAACCTGCGTTTACAGCCTACGTGGTCAGTTTCATTTTAAGGATGGCAAAGTCTGTCAATTAGAAATCGGCCACTGTCTGCGGGGCCGGCACAAACAACTCCTACGCAATAGCCATCTGCTTCTCCATCAGTAGAACCTTCTCCGCGTCATCCACTTCGCGAAGTTTCACTTCGATAATCTGATTCTCCGTCGTCTGCACTTTTCTTCCGACGAAAGCGGCCTCAATCGGCAACTCACGATGCCCGCGGTCGATCAGTACGCATAGCTGCAAGCGCCTGGGACGTCCCACGCGAAAGAGTGCGTCCATGGCCGCGCGAGTGGTGCGGCCGGTATAAAGTACATCATCCACCAGCACCACCGACTTGTCTTCGATCGGAATCTCCAACTCAGTCTTGTGCACCACCGGCTTGGAGTCAACCGTGGAAAGATCATCGCGATAAAGCGTGATATCGAGCGTTCCCACCAGTACTGGCTTCTTTTCGATACGCTGAATAATCTTCGCCAGTCGCTCTGCGAGCGGCACTCCGCGGCGCCGTATGCCGACCAGCGCGAGGTCTTCGATGCCATTGTTTTTCTCAAGCATCTCGTGCGCCAGCCGGATTAAAGTGCGCTCCACTTCGGACGCCGACATGAGTTGCGCTTTCTGGAGGATCTCGAACGGTCGTTTTGGCATCCGTGAATTCATAAACGCTGCATCATACGCGTGCAAACAAGGTCAGGGCAAGGAGGCAGCAAATTTCCGCGAAGGACAGCGAAATTTTCATTCTCGCTCGCAGAAATCAGCCACGTGAACTGCCCGATCGAAACAACGTCGCTGCCAGCACGCCTCCGAAGGAAGCCAGCGCCACCGCAAAAATGAAAAATGTCGCCAGACCAGATGGTGTAAAAATGCTGCGGATGCTGGCTTGGAATTGGGGTGCGGCGGTATCGATTCCGTACTTTTGGGCAACTTGAACGACGCTATCCACACACTGCTGCTGCGCGTGAAACATAATAATCGGGATCGTGAACAGCGCGTTAACGGCGAAAACGACAAAGCCCGCTCCGCCTCCCAGTCGCGCTCCTAAGGCCGCCGGCACATCGGAACGCTTCTTGCGACGATAGAAAAAAACCGCGAGCGCTCCAGTTAGCAAGATCCCGAGAAATGGGATGATGCCGATGATTACGCCAAGCAGTCCAGCTTTCAGCGCCGCACGAACGGCAATTCCAGAATCCCGAGCGCTTCCGCTCTCCTGACCTTCGGCCGATAAGCTTCCTGTTGCTGTTCTTCCCGCGAAACCGTCTGAATGATCAGAATCTCCGCCTCGAGAGATCGCGCCGGAAAGTTCATCCCGAGCCGCGTCCACCGCAATCTCATCCGGAATCGCCAACCGCACGGAAATTTGAGGCGCGCGGCATTGTGGACAAAACGGCCGCCCATCTTCGACCACGTTCCCACATTGTTGGCAGGGGTGCTCCACTTCTTTGAAGCTAGCGCACTACGAACCGGAGAGCAACCCAATCGCTTGCTTCGCAGTCGCTCCGCGTCTATTCGTTACATTGTAGGATTTCGAAAAAAAAGGCTTGCTCCTCAAAAAAGACGGGGCGCGGCATCCCCTTTTCCGCGCCCCGCACCGAGAACCAGCAGACCAGTTCCACGGTGATCTGGTAAGCTCTGCTTCCTACTTGCCGATTCCCGCGAGAGAGGCGGTTTGTGTGCCGACCCCATCCTTAATCGATAAGGTTGCACTCCGCGGTTCGGCCACCGCTGGAGTGAAAGTCACTGTGATGGTGCGATCCCAACCTACTTTGCAACTCGTCCCGCAAGTCGACTTCGCGCTGAAGTCGCCCGCGTCGCCACCGCCCGCGTGCTGTTCAGCATCATGGACGCATAGTTGACGTAACTATTGTTTCTCTGTCCCGGGTTGTAATTGTTACCACCGCGACGTCAGGCACGACGGATGGAAACTTACATCCGGGCCCGCCGCTCACATTGCCTCCAAATAGGTCGAGAGGTCAATAGCGCGGGTGCAACCAGTGCCCGCATTCGAAGCGACGCGCTAAGTCTTTTCTCAACAGTCGGATACAAACAGTTATTGTCTGGCGCGCCGGGATGTGGAATCCCGATAAGTCCTCTCATGCGAATTTTTATTATTTTGTTTATCACGAGCATTAAGGCCGTTGTAGGAAGCGAACGTGATCAGTGAACACAACGGACTTCGGAAGCACATGCTCTTTAATCAGCGCATTCAATGTTTCGGCCTTCACGTCGGCGGCGACGAATGCCCTAACCTGTCCTTTGCGCTGCACGATGCCAACTACTGGAGTCTTTGCGGTTCCGCGTCCGCGCTTCCCTTCGGATCGGCTTCCATAGTATGTTTCGTCCATTTCAACTTTGCGATTGAATCCACGAATCGGGCCGCTCTTTTCATCAGCCAGCATCGAACGAATCTGCTTGAACATGCGCCAAGCTGTCTTATAGGTCACGCCCGTCTCGCGCTGAATCTGTTTCGCAGAGATGCCGCATCGAGTCTGCGCCATGAGGTAGATGGCATAGAACCAAACTGTCAGAGGCGTAGGCGATTTGTGAAAAATCGTGTCGGCGGTGGGTAAGTTGTTCGTCCCGGAACTAACTGCAGATGGTAAGATTAATCCTCCCCCCAGACTGGCTACTTATTCCTCCCATGGGCTCGACTAGCGTGTCAAAACTCGCCTCGACTGCGGTTGTTCGCTTCGGAGTGTTTGAGGCCGACCTGTCGGCGCACGAGCTGCGGAAGAATGGGGTGAAAGTTCGGATCCAGGACCTCCCGTTTCGCACACTAATCCTTCTCATCAACCGTACAGGCGAGGTAGTGACGCGAGAAGAGTTTCGCCAGGCGCTCTGGCCCGACGACGTCTTTGTCGATTTCGATCGCGGCATCAGCAGCGCGGTCAAGCGCCTGAGAGACGCGCTCGGCGACTCTCCCGACAACCCGATTTTTGTGGAGACGGTCGAACGCCGCGGCTATCGCTGGATTGCGCCGATCCACATCCCGGAACCGGTAAACCTTGCGAGAACTGAGATCAAGTCTGAAGAAGTTTCTGTGCAGCCTTCGCCCAACGCCTGGCGCCGGTGGACTCTTCTAATTGCATTGCCAATTGTCGCAGCGCTGCTCGCGTTATGGATGGCGCGCCCCGTCGCTCGCTGGACAAAGGCAAGTGCAAAAACGCGATCCTCTTCCTCTTCAAATTCAAATCCCGCCATTTATAACGGGGCCAATACCGGCTTGCCGCGCGCCGCCGCGAATCACGAAGCCGAAGACTTCTATCTCAAGGGACGTTTCTACTGGAACAAGCGAACTCCCGAAAGCCTCGACAAAGCCGTCGACGCCTTCACCCAGTCCATCGTGCATGACCCCAACTATGCTCCCGCCTATGTGGGCTTGGCCGACTGCTACAACCTGCTGCGGGAATATACTCTGATGCCGGCATCGGAGGCTTATCCCCGCGCCTATGCCGCCGCCAAGAAAGCCGTCGAACTCGACGAGCAGTCGTCCGAGGCCCACGCCTCGTTAGCCTTCGTATCCTTTTTCGGAATGTGGGATGTCGCCACGGCGGGTCGCGAATTTCGCCGTGCGATTGAATTGAACCCCAACAATGGCCTCGCCCACCATTGGTATGCGACTTATCTGATCTGCCTTCGCCGCGATCGTGAGTCGTTAGACGAGATCGAACGAGCGCGAGCTCTCGATCCCAGTTCCAGCTCGATTCTCGCGGACAAAAGTATCCTCCTCGCCGAGACCGGGCGACACCAGGAAGCCATTGCCTTGCTGAAACAGCTGGAAGAAAACGAGCCCAACTCAGTCTCGGCTCATCGTTACCTGAAATACATTTATCTCAACGACGGGCAGTACCGCGATTATCTGACGGAATCCTTAAAAGAAGCCGGCCTCATGCATGACGGCGCGGCGCTCGCCGTGGCCGAAGCCTCCCAGAAGGCATTCGCCACAGGAGGCGCGCACGCTATGCTCGAGACCCTCCTCCGCGAGCAGAAGAAACAATACGAGCACGGTACGTTCTCTCCCTATAAACTCGCCGAAACCTGCGCGATGATCGGCAAAAAAGCAGAGGCCCTGCAATACATTAAGATCGCGTACGAGAATCGTTCCGACGGCGTCATCGACATCGAAGCCAACTTCGCGCTACAAAGCCTTCATAACGAACCGGCCTTCCGCCAGTTGATCGATAAATTGGGCCTGCCGCCCCTCCCACCCTCTTAGCGCGCTCATTGCCAGCGAAAAACGCCCGGCTTCTCAGATCGTTTCGTCCTTGCCCGTGTGCATCCGGATATAAACCAGCGCAAAGCGCGTCCCATGCCCGTTCGGCTTCACCGAAACCAGGTGCTGATTTCCCTCCGTCCCCACCTTGATCTCAACCGAGTCCCCGCTGCCACTGTTGTTGCCACACGAGACCGGCTTATCTGTATCTTTATCGTCGTGATCGGTTGACGCATTCACGTGTCCGCTGCCGCTCCATTCCCCGCGGCATTGGAGCGGCTTACCGTACCTCTGCAGCTCTTTGCCATAATATGCGATGAGTTTTTCCGGAGCGTCGTCCGAAGTAAACTCCGCCGCCACCACTTTCAGTGAGAATCCACCAAACGACAGGTTCACATTCGCGCTCTTCTTGTCGTCGCCACTATCTTTCGGAGCCGGCTTGGCCCCCGGATAAAGTGTCAACCCGGAATCGTGTATGTCCGCTTCTTCGCTGACATGCAAATCTCCAATCGGAGACTTAATATCGACCTTCGCCTCGCCATCTTTGTTCTTGTCATGGGCGTCAATGCTGCAAGCCGGAAGAATCCAGATTCCCGCCAGCACCGCAGCGAGAGAGAACTTTGCCATCACATTGCGGCTCAACCTCCGCCCACCCACCGTTTTGCTTTCGAACCTGTCGTTATTGAACATTCGGAACTCCTTCTGATTTTGCTTGCGCCGCCCGTTCCAAGCCGTCGCCGCGATTCGCGACTCCCGGAATCGTCACTGGCAAGTGACCGCCGATCGGAATCTCCCCAAATATCGCCTTCACCGCCGCCGTCTCCGATACCGATACATTCGAAAACGCGCACACATAATTTTGGATGGCCGGGAAATCCTGCACCGTATACGGATTGCCCATCGCCAATACCACCGTACGTTCCGCGGCGCTGTCCAGAATCGAACTCAGCAGCGCTCCCGTCGCCGGATCCATCGCCACCGTATTCGTCAACCCGCCTTTGGCGCCCCGCATCGCCTTGCCCGCCACGGGCACAACATAGATTGCCGCGACCACGTGCTCAGCCGCTGCAATCGAGTCGAGCACCGCGGGTGCCATCCCGGCCGCCGAACGCGCATCCACATAAATCATCCGCGCATCCGGAACTCGAGCCAGAATCTGCCGCTCCAGCATCCGCCCCGAGTCAGTCCGCAGGTCATCGGAAAAAATCACCACCACAAGACGGTTGCCCACCTCTGTCAACGATTGATACGGAAGAGCCACCTCAGGAGTTCCAGGAGAAATTGGAGTCGCCGCCAGTGGGATCACCTTCCCGTTATCCCGCACCAGCGTAATCGCCTCGTCGGCAATCCTTTGGCCTGCTTCCAGGTTCTCCGGCTTGGCAATTTCGCTCGACAGCAGGCTAAGATCCACCAATCGCGCCTTGTTCAGCCCAATTGAAGCCTTCAACTCCAGAATCTTCCTCACCGACTGATCCAGCCGCTGCCGGCTGATTTCCCCACTGTGCACCGCCTGCAACATCGAGCGGTAGCTGGCATCCAGATCCGCCGGAATAATCAGCAGATCATTCCCCGCCTTGAAAGACTCCACCGCGGCCCGGCCGATATCTTTCGCATACATTCTCGTCAGTCCAGCCATATCGAGCGCGTCCGTAACGACGACTCCCTTGAACCCCATATCCTCTTTAAGCAGCCCCGTCACAATCGCCTTCGAAGTCGTTGCCACCCGGTTCGGCTCAGAATCCAGCGCCGGAACCGTCACGTGCGCCACCATCACCGCATCCACTCCCGCCTCAATCGCCCGCTTGAACGGAGGCAATTCCACCGCCTCCAGTCTCGCCCGATCCCCGGTAACATGCGCGATCCCCAGATGAGAATCCGACGCCGTGTCGCCGTGGCCCGGAAAATGTTTAGCCGTCGTCAACATCCCGCCCTCGTGCGCTCCTTTTATATACGCCGCTACGAAATCGCCAACCCGCTGCGGATCTCCTCCAAACGACCGCGTATTAATGATGGGGTTCGCCGGATTCGAGTTCACATCCGCATCCGGAAAGAAATTCCAATGCACCCCGATCGCGCGCGCTTCGAGCGCCGTGATCCGCCCAAACGCCTCGCTCTCTTCTGGCTTCCCGGTAGCCCCAAATGCCATCGCATGCGGAAACTCCGTGGCCCCGTTCAGCCGCATCGCCAGTCCGCGCTCAAAGTCCGCCTCCACCAGCAGCGGCAACCTCGAAGACCTTTGCAAACGATTCAGCAGATCGGCCGCAACGTATGGCTGGCTCTTCAGCAGCACCGGACCATCGACCGGAACACTCATCACCACCGAGCCAATATGATATTTGCGAATGTTATCGCGCAACTTCACAAAGATTGGATCGGCATCGTTCAGAAACTGCACCCGCACCCATGTCGAAAACAGCTGCCCAACTTTTTCTTCCGGCGACATCCTCCGCAGCGTCTTGTCCGCCCACTTCTGCCCCGCCTTATCCAGATGAATAGGACCAGCCGGCAAAAATCGGTCGTTGTGTTTCTCTTTTTCTTTCGCGGAGCAGAACGCAGCCGCAAACAGCAGTGTGATCACCAGAAGATGTCGAAGCATGCCTTTGACAATAGCAAAAACACGAAGGAACGTCCCACAACTCTCAGTGGCAATCAGACTCTTCGGTACCCGTGACTGAAGATCGAAGACGGACGTGTGGCGATTGAAGACAAGAGATTGAAGTCAGAAGACCGACGCATTGTATCCACCAACGCGGCGCCCGCCAGCTTCAACCGAGACGATTGCGCACCGTGGCAATCGCCTCCGCGCGAATCCCGGCATCATTTCCGAAACCCGCCAGCCAGACTACTTCCGGTTCCCGCCGGAACCATGTAATCTGCCGCTTGGCGTAATTCCGATGCGCCTGTTGGGCCGCCAGCAGTGCCGCGTCTCGATCAAGTTCGCCTCTCAGGAATTGCATCGCCTGCCTGTATCCCAGCGACATCAAAGGACGCGCCTGCTCCCCATATTTTGCCAGCAGTGTTTTAGTCTCTTCGATTAGGCCGTCCGCAAACATCTTCGCCGCCCGCTGATTGATTCGCACGTACAACGCCTCCCGCTCCGGATTCAACCCCAGTCGCAGTATGCGAAACCCGCGCAACCCCTCGCGTCCTTCTTGCCAGAGTTGGGTCATGCTCTGACGAGGAGGGATCGGCCCAGAGGATGCCAGCCGCGAAGATGTCGTCCGTGATAGCAGGCACACCTCCACTGCCCGAATCACCTTGGGAAGATCATTAGCATGAATCCGCTGCGCCGCCGAACCATCCAGTCGTCGCAGAATCCGATGCAGATATTCCGCGCCGTTCTTCTCCGCGCGCTTGCGAAGTCTCTCGCGCAACTCCTCCGAACGCTGCGGACCCACAAAAAGCCCATCCACCAGCGCCCGCAAGTAAAGCCCTGTCCCTCCGCTGACGATCGGCAACTTCTTTCGTTCTTCGATCTCGCGCAAAGCCTGCCGCGCCTGCCGCGTATACTCGCCTGCGCTGATATCCGAAAGAGGATCGACGCAATCCACCAGATGGTGTGGGATCTCCGCGCGCTCCTCCGCACTCGGTTTCGCCGTGCCAATTTCGAATTCACGGTACATCGCAACCGAATCACAGTTCACGATCTCCCCATCAAAGTGGCGTGCGATCTCGAGCGCCAGCGCCGTTTTTCCGCTGGCCGTCGGTCCCAGCACAACCACAACCAGCGGTTCCTGCTCCAACTTCCTCTGGCTCGGCAAGCTCTGGCTCTGTGAGGGATGCTTCGTCAAGGGATGGTCCGACAGGGTAGGCCTCAGCTTCATTCGCTTTGAAAGGGCACGGCTTCAGCCGTGCCGCAAGTTCCCCGTTTTCATCCGGCTTTAGCCGCTGAGGGAATGTATTGTTCAAACTGACCCACTACCTCCGGCTGCGTCAACTTATTACCGTGCGCTCCACGGTATATCTCGCCAGTACCGGATGATCGTAAGCAGAAGCAGAAGTCCTGCAATCAGAAGCAAACCGGTGGCCTCGGCGGCGTACGCAGCATGGCGATGCTGGTGCTCCTTGTCGGTATGCGCAGCTTCCGAAGGTTGGCCGGCATTGACGGGCTTCGGCGGAACAGGCTCGTTCACGCCGCTATTGTAGCCCTTCGTCCAGTAATTAAGAGGCGTTGGATTTGCAAACGTACCTTGCCAACATATGCTGGACCATGCAAATGAGGAGCTGTCATCATCCAAGGCGTTGAGCACCGCCGTGAATGCTATAGGTCTGATGGCTTCAGGCCAGTTTTCTTCGCGATGCGAGACAACATCTTCGAGCCAAGTTCTTCGCTGTCGGCAAACGCCCACGTATAGTGATATGAAAATTTGGGGTTGCGGAGTTTAAGGTGGGAACCTTCTTGAGTAGAGGCAGGACTCCATCCAATGCGGAGAAGCGCCTTGTATACGAACTTGGCTTTGGTGCTAGGCCAGTGACTCAAGCAATGGCGCGTTCGAACCGAATAGATTTGGGCGGGTCCTGGTGCGAATTCTCTACTTCATCCGCGACCGCTCGGAGCGCGATTGCGTACGCCTTGTTAATAGCCTCTTCTTCTGTTTTGCCGTACGCCAACGCGCCAGGAGTTTCGGGAATTTCAGCGATCCAGCGACCGTCAGTTTCGCGCTCAGTTTCGACATTAAACTGCACGTCTTGGCTCCCCTTGGTACTACGCGGCGGTTTGGGCCGGGTGATCACAGTATTTAAGATGCCAGATAAAGCCCGCCGGTGCATGATTACCGAGGTATTCGATCCGACGGGCAAGAATATGCAAAAACTAGAACTTTTCCAAGAGTTCATTCAAGCCGCTATTAGCTCTTTATATTCAGGGTTTTCCGAAGATCAGTCTTAGCATCGTGTCCCGCGTCTCCCCTCCATAGCCGAAGACCTTTACAGCACCTGCGCAGCTTCGTCGAAGTCCAGCCGTGGATTGCGCGGAAACAGCTTGCTCGGATCGCCGTAACCCAAATTGCACAGGAAATTCGCTTTCCATTTTCCATCGGGGAAAAATTCAGCATTCACCTTCGCCGCATCAAAACCTGACATCGGCCCACAATCCAGCCCCAGGCTCCGCGCCGCAATGATGAAGTAGGCGCCCTGTAGCGAACTGTTACGAAACGCTGTTTCTTCCGCGAACGGCTTGTTACCCACGAAATAGGATCGCATATCGGCATGCGGAAACAATTTCGGAAGCTTCTCGTAAAATTCGGTATCCCACGCGACAATCACGGTGACTGGCGCGGCTTTCACCTTGTCCACGTTCAGCGGCATGACGGCCGGCAGAAGGCGCGCCTTGGCCGCCTCGCTTTCTACGAATACAAAGCGGGCCGGGCTGCCGTTCGCGCTCGTTGGTCCCATCCGCGCCAGTTCATACACTTGACGTAGCTTCTCGACTGGAACCCGCTTGGGTAGCCATGCGGAATGCGTGCGCGCGTTTCGGAATATCTGGTCCAGGGCCTCGCTGGAAAGCTCGGTCGTTTTGGCGCTCTCTTGCACAGTCATAATCTTCCTCTTCTCGGTTCCCATTTGGTGTTAGGTATAATAAGGGAACTAGCACTAGAATAGAGATCGAGAAGCACAAGCGCAAGCAGGCACATTTATGTCACTCAGTCACAAGCATGATTCGTGCGTTGCCGTCAGAGAGGTCCTGAATCGCGTCGGCGACAAGTGGAGCGTGCTCATCGTCCAGCTTCTCGCCGATGGTCCGAAGCGTTTCAGCGAGTTACGCCGCACCATTGACGGTATTTCGCAGCGCATGCTGACCTTGACGCTGCGCGGTCTCGAGCGTGACGGCCTGGTTACCCGAACCGTCTTTCCCACCATCCCACCGCGCGTCGAGTACGAGTTGACCACACTGGGACGCACCTTGCGAAAGCCCATCCAGACGCTCGCAAAATGGGCGCAAGACAATCGCGAAGAGATTCAACAGGCTCGCAATCATTACGACGCAAAAAAACCCGCAGGCCGATAGAGGAACAGCCGTCCCAAAATCAACCTGCGGATCGCAACCAGCCCGACTACTTCCAGGGCCCACCCGTATGAACCATCCATAAGTCAGTCTCGGCAGACTGAATCACGCGAAATGGCATCCAGAAATACCCCCGCTGCCCCCACCCCTCACCCCAGCTGTTTTGCATCAGCGCGAGTTGCTTCGTCATGTCGTAGCCAAGACAAAGCACTTCGTGCCCACCCTGTTGTTCTTCGCCAGATTGCGGAATGGGCATGATGCCCGTGTCCTCAGCCTCCTGCGACAGAAACGATTCGTACACTGTGAATCCGACCGTCACTGGCCACGGCGTCGGATCGGCCAGACACCCAAGAAAATCCGACAAAGTAACAATCCGATGGTAAGCGCCTGTCTTATATTTGAGCGCGTTCTGCGCTTGCGCCGCCGTCGGTGCCGTAAACGTTCCGGCAACATACGGATAAAGCGCCGTTTCGCAGCATCCCTTCGCCGTCAAAACCTGGCACCCTGTTCGCGGCATCGCCCCTTCATCGTGGGGAAAAGATCCGTCCGCAATCAGTTCCTCCACATAGAGACACTGCGGGCTCAGGATCGGCGACGATTTCTCATACTTCCGTGCGATCCACTCGCGCGCCGACGAGAACGCATGGCCCGTGCAACTCCCCTCCTCGCCCTGATCCTTGATCGGACCGCCCCACCCCCGCAAATCCACCTGAAGTGGAACGGGCTCCGCTCGTCGCGAAGCCCTATACAAACGATCCCGCACGTCATGAGTGTCCCGCAGCGCTCCGAATTTGCGGTTCGTCATTGAAGTTGCCCGAACGTCAACATGCGGACGATCCTCGAATGCCCCTGCAGTTTCATTGTTGGAGTAGCCGCGTCCACAGCCGCATTCCCGGTCTTCGCCACAAGAACGCCGTTGTAGTGATCAGCGAAAGATGAGATTCGATAAGGCGGAACAGCCTCGAACCTTCGTGACTGTGACAGACTTTCGTTTTGACAAGACGGAATCACCGCCGTAATTGCCTCCACCGTCCCCGCGACCAAACCAGAAAGCAGCGTGATTTTCGTCTGCGTATTGGCGTCGCTCACTTGCGCGACTTGAAGTACCAATTGCTGGTCCGCCTGGTATGCGCCAATTGCCGCCTGCAATTGCTGACACACCCCCGGCCCAGACTTCCGCTGAGACCTTTGCCAAATCACCCGCGAGGGTCTTGATGTCCCCGGCATCGCTATTAATTTTTGCGGCCAGACCAGCGTTCATCGGCTGCCCATTTGCCACAGCCACAATTTGCAGAATGTTGATAAGCGCCGGTGCCGCAGCGGCCAGAATCGAATCCAGCGTCGACACCCACGCCGTCGAACAAGCGGTACAAGTCACAGCCAGAAACAACACACCGATAAGAGCTTTTTTCATAAGCAATCTCTCCTGATTAAGACTTCGTTTCAAAAATCGTTTTGGGACGGGCACGACTTCCAGCCATGCCTCTCCCACTCGACAAAGATGTGGATCTCCGTGTTTGCGTGAGAAGTGAGCGGTGAGGGAATGCCGTGCCGCGCAACGTCCCGAAAATCCACCCCAGACGGGCGGCCGAGTTACTTCGAGCTAACAGCGGAATAAGGCGACGGAAGCCAATGCGCGACAACCACAGCCAGCGGCGCCACAATCGCCGCCGCGGATGCATGGTTCATCCAGAACGCAGCAATCGCCGGCGTTGCCGCATTTGCCAGTGTAGTGAGAACTAAAATGACAGTCGGTAGATAAGCAGCATACTTATTCACGATTTCCTCCTTAATTATTACGAAACTCATTCCTTCTAGACCGCCCGAATCCCCAATTCATACGGCGCGAGCGGCGATCGCTTCGTCAGCGCCTCCCGCCGCAGCCTCATTCCGTCCTTCGCCAACCCGATATGCACCCACCCATACTCGAGAATCAGTTGGTCATATTCGAGCTCAGACCTGAAGACGGCCTCAGCAACTTCCGCCGCCGTGCCGTACTCCGAGCAAACGAAGTCGCAAGCCAATCCGAAGCAATGCGCGCTCGACGCAACGCCCCCGACCGCCTCATTCACCTCCGGCGCCCGATAGCCGCTGCGGACGTCGATCGCCTTCCCGCCCAGCAAACTCCGCACCTCCTCCATCAACGCCGCCACGCGCTTCAAATTCCCAACAATCTCCGGACTCGCCGCATTGTCGATTCCAAGCCGCGCCGCCGTCTCGGAGAAAGTCATCTCCTCCAGACTGAAATGCTCTGAAATATTCATGGATGTCCTACCGTGAATTTCCTACCGTGGATTCCCGCCGTCGATTTCCTACTGATGCGCCGAGAGCGCATCCATAATCACGACATCCCCGCGACAGTCGCTGGACCCGATGTTTTGCACCGTCGCTGTCCCCCACGCCTGCGTGCAGCCATTCCCCGCTCCCAACGCAGTCGGCCCCGTCTGGCACCACCCGCCACTCGGAGTCGACCCACTCGTCGTCCCCGCAACAATCGTCTGATAAATGAATCCCCCAGTATTGCCGGTCACGGGATAAACCGTATCCGCCATCCCCCCATTCGCCGGATCACTCGTATACAGCACCATCCCCGCCGCCGGAGAAAACATGCCCCGCAACTTCTGACACATCGTGTTCGCCGCCAGGTTCGATCCCCGCGTGCCCATCATGTCGCTGCCAAACGCCACCAGATCCCCCAGCGGCGACACGACTCCGATCGCATTCTGCACTGCGAAATTCTGTACCGACCCCGTATTCCAATCGTGGCCAAACCGGTATTCCAGCCCACTGCCATCCGACTTCACCGCGATAATCTCCGCATATGCCGACGCTGTATAACTCGTCGGCCACGCCGGAACATCCGTCGTCGACGAAAAGATCGGCTGATCGTCGTTGCTGTCCGCATTTCGGTAAGTCCCATGATCGTCACAAGGCAGCGAAGCGCTCAAGATATTCGTGCCAGGATTCATAACCCCGTTTATCACTGGATCCGAATACAGTGCATCCGAATAGTGCTTCCCGTAATACTTCCGCAGATATCCAGCCGCGTTGTGTCCCGTACAGTTCGAAAAATCCGAGCACGGAGCCACCAGCGTACTGGTCGTATCCAGAATGTAATTCAGGCAATACGCCTCCGTATTACTCCAATCCGACGGAGAGATATCCGGCTCGTTCCCCACATTCCCAGCCACTAAAGACGTGTAATACAACCCGCCATAACTAACCACATTCTTTGCGGCATAAGTTGTTGTCGCCGAGTAAGCTCCAATCCAGTTCGCCGACGACACCTGGCACGTCAGCGTCCCCGAATTCCAATTCCCGGCAGCATTCGCCGCATTCGCACCCGTCGGAGAAAACGTCACATATTGTCCATTCATCCCCTGTTCAACTTCGTGCAGCGTAAATCGATCCGGAAGCCCGCACGGCGGCCCGCTCCCCGCCCGCGTGCAGGCAATCGCATCATTGGTCGTCATCAACCCTGCTGGAGCCGAGTTGTGATACCCGCGATAAATCTTCCCCAGCCGCGTGTTCACCCGCGTACATCCTTGCGTCGGACGGTACACCACATAGTCAAATCCCGGACCTTGCCCTCCCAGCCCGCCGATGTTCGTCCAGGTCACTCCGCCATCCGTACACGTTGATCCGCTCGCACTACACGTCGACCACGTCGGCTCCGTCCCCGCCGTCGGACCCGTCACCGCCGTCGCCTGAAATCCCTTGTTCCCAGAATTCCCCACCGTCGGCAGAATGAACGACTCATTTACCGTCGGCGTCCACGCCGGAGCCCAGTCAATCCCACCGCCCATCCCATACGACACCGACCCGTCATTCGCAATCTGAAACGATCCTGTCCAGGTCGCGTTATAAGGCGTCCCGTTGCCGAGCGCCCCCATCAGCACATTGCAATTGCCGTAGTTATTCGACGTGAAATCAATATAAGGAGCGCGAATGATCGTATTCGCCGCCTGCCCCGCGCATCCCGGATCAGTCGCATACCGACAAATCGTGATCCGGTTAATCTGCGTTGGCGGATTCGCCAGTTCGTACAGTATGTTCGTCTCCGACGGCACTCGACTAAACGAGAAGCTTCCTCCCGCCGCAAGATTCCCCGCGCCGCTTCCCGTATAGATTCCACTCTCGATCACGCAGTTCGACGTCGGCGCCGCAGTACAGGTGTGCGCGTGAATCGCCGCCGGATCGACATACAGAATCGTCGCCCCGCCGCCCGAGTTATGCACCAGCAGCAACTTCTCATCCTGCGAGAACGCATCCCACGCGCCGTCCGACCCCATATGCCACGACGACGCATAACTCGATCCCGAATTCAGCGTCGTCTGATCCGTCGCCAGCACTAAGTAAGAACCGAAATCCGGATCCGACCCCGCCGTCCCATACGACGCTTCCTCCGAAAAAGGAATCGCGTCCGCATTCCGAAGCATAAAACTCATCGGACTTCCCGCGCGCCCCGTCAGTGCCCCCGGCACGCATCCGCTCTCCGCTCCCGTCACGCAGTTATCCGTGCGCGCCCCGTAACTCTGCGCTGCTCCACTCCCGCCCACCGCGAATTGCAACGCCCCGGAATACGCTCCCGCCCCGCTGAACACCGCTTGCCCAAACCCAGGCAGCGTCATGCATAGGATTGCTAAAAGCACGTTCTTCATTGCTCTCCACTCCCAACAGATTCGTTTTGCAAAAGTCAGCTCTCTCTCGTCCCCACCCAGGCGCGCATCTCTCCCTTCGCGCCCGAAGTCGCGCCGCGCTTCGCTATAATGGTTGTTTGCGTTCACCTCGCCTTTTTGGCGAGGTTCATGGAGAGAAGGAATTATTTATGCCAACCGACGTCGTCATGCCCCAAATGGGCGAATCAATTTTTGAAGGCACCATCACCAAATGGCTGAAAAAAGCCGGTGATAAGGTCCAGCGGGATGAGCCTCTGTTCGAGATCTCAACCGACAAGGTTGACGCCGAAATCCCCGCGCCCGCCAGCGGCATCCTTCAGGAAATCAAGGTCACCGAAGGTAATACTGTTCAGGTCAACACCATCGTCGGCATCATTGGCGAAGCGAACGGCACTGTAGTCGCCGCCGCCGCTCCCGCCCCAGCAAAGTCTTCCGCACCCGCCGCAGCTCCCGCCGCTCCGCCTGCCGCAAAAGCCGAAGCCCCCGCTCCCCCTGCCGCCCCGCCCGCGGCCGCCGCACGCGACGCCGAAGAAGACGATTCCGATGTTCGCTCTTCCCCGCTCGTTCGCAAACTCGCCCGCGAAAATAACGTCGACCTCGCCAAGGTCTCTGGCACCGGAACCGGTGGCCGCGTCACCAAGCAAGATGTCCTCGATTTTGTGGACCGCCGCACCGCCGCTCCAGCCGCCGCCGCTCCCGCTCCGCCACCAGCCGCCGCATCGACTCCAGCCCCTCGTCAGGCTCCCACGTCGGCCGTCGCTTCCGGCGACTTAGTCCCCATGTCGCAAATGCGCAAAATCATCGCCCAGCGCATGATCGAGTCCCGCCGCACCAGCGCTCACGTCCACTGCATGTTCGAAGTGGATATGACCCGCATCGTCAACCTCCGCAACAAACTTAAGAACGGATTCGAGCAGCGCCACGGCGCGCGCCTCACCTTCATGCCCTTCTTCGTCCGCGCCGCCATCATCGCCCTGCAGCAATATCCCATCGTCAACAGTTCGCTCGAGGGCGATGCCGTTCGCTATCACAAACACGTCAATGCCGGAATCGCCGTAGCCCTCGATTGGGGACTCATCGTTCCCGTCCTTAAAAGCGCCGACGAACTCAACTTCCTCGGATTGCAGCGCGGCATCACCGACCTCGGCGAGCGCGCCCGCACCAAGAAGCTCATGCCCGCCGACGTCGAAGGCGCAACCTTCACCATCACCAACCCCGGTCAATTCGGAGCCGTGTTCGGCCTGCCCATCATTAACCAGCCGAACGTCGCCATCATGGGCGTCGGCGGAATCACCAAGCAGCCCATGGTCGTCACCGACAAAGACGGAGCCGATTCCATCGCCATCCGTTCCGTCGTTCACCTCACCCTCGGCTACGACCATCGCATCATCGACGGCGCTCTCGCCGACCAGTTCATGGTCGTCGTCAAAAAGTCGCTCGAAAACTGGACCGAAGACGTCGGCTAAACGCGTAGGGGCGGACGCCAACCGTCCGCCCCCACCAAGCCCAGCTGCGCCTGCCCGCAGCCGGCTCTACTTCATCCCTAAATACGATCGCCACGCCATCATTGCGCTGATCGCAACCGTAAGTGCAAACGTGATCCCCGCAATCACGATCCGGTCGTAAACCGTTCGCCGCAGGTCGTTCTTCTCGAGCGAAGCGAGTCTGTCTTCCGCAAGGCTCATCCTTCCCGGCTGGCCATTTCCCACGATCATGTCCATTTTCGCTTCCAGCCGTCCCAGTTTTTCCAGCACCTCCTGCTGAAAATCGCTGCCGCGCCGGCATATTACTTTTTCGATTGCCTCAATCTCATCGTTTCTCATAGCGGATAATCAACGTGCAATTTCGTGGAGTGCCTCGAATACCTCGGTGGCACGTTGCCGTCATAGCTCCTTAGGTAATAATTTTGAGCGCGCGCAAAACGCGTCACCGTAAAACTCTCGCTCGTAAACCGGCCAATCAAATTTCCGCTGTACCCCTGTCCCCAGCCTTCGTCGGTGTACCGCACTTCAATCCCGCCTCCCGCCACCGGAACAAAACCCACGTCAATCGTCACCGTGGTCGAACCCACATTCGACACCCCCGCCTCGGTGAAGTCCGCCAGATAAACATCTCCAACCTGCGTCACGTCAATCGGCGTCAGCACCTCGGTCTGTTTCATCAAGGCCGTCACAAAAGCAAAATCCAAAGAAGGATCTCCCGCATCCGCAAACCGCAGCGTATATCGGCTGTTTTCGCCCGCAATATCGATGACTTCTACATCCACCTCGCGCACGATCCCGGTGAAGTTCGCCATCCGCGACGGCACATTCACCGCCAACCCATCGCCCGGAAAAATGTCCGCCGCGCCGCCCGGTAAGAACCGGCTCCATGCCTGGTATTCGCCCGACCATCCCTGCCCTGCGTCATCCAGCAGAGCCAGCGCGGCCGTTTCGCAATCTGCCGCAGTTCGCGGAACCGGCAACCCAATCTCTCGCACGCTTCCGCGCACTCCGTCATCGCCGCCGTGCTGGTGTGCCGTGATACTGGCCGAGTCAATCACGCGCGCCATCGCGTGACTTTGCCCGCGATAACTCACTTCGAGTAACTCGTTCGCTGCGGGCGCCGACTCTGCATAAAATTCCAGCTCCGATCCAGTCGTAATCTGGCACGCAGCGCCATCCAATAACGATCCCGTCAACACCGTCGCGGGACTGCCCCCCGGCATCGTGCTCCGTACCAGCGCATCGATCGGCAGCCACAAGTAAGTGAAGGCAATCGCGCAATCCATGCTCTCGGCGTTGATCAGCGCGTAGCTGCAGAACCCCGGTGCGTTCGGAATCACCCCGTCATAAAGAACCGTCGCCGGCGCAACCTGCGTCGCCGGGTTCGTCGGATCGATATCATGCACCGCCAGCACAATTCGAACGTCGCACGCCACCGCACTTCCCCCACGCGGCGCTCCACTCGGATGCACGGAAGAATGAAATACCTGCTGCATTCGGTAAGTCTCCGTCGGATAGACGCGCGTCGTGAACACATACCGGTGCCCAGCCTCTGTTATCAGAGTTGCGCCTGAAGCCACTCCTCCGATCAGCGCTTGAATCGCAGAGTTGCCGCCCGAAGCCGTCAGCCGAAATCCCGCCAGGCATGTTCCAATCGCGATGCCGCCTGCGTACAGTCCGCCAATCACCCCACTCGACTTCCCGCTGAACACGAAGTCTCCGTGCTCCAGCACCGTCGCTCCACCCAGTTCGACCTGCTCAATGAACTGCAGCAGCGTCTGCCCGTCAACTCCAGTTCCTCCCGCAACATTCAACTGCCCGTTGCTCACCGAAATCGCCGCTCGTGGATCCGTCACGATCCAGTGCGTGGGATCCAACGTGGTGTAGGTTTCGTCGAGAATCGTCCGGTTATACAGCGCAACTTGGCTGCTCCGCGTAAACGGTTTTTCCGAAAGGTAAAAGTAGGTCGTCACTCCGTCGCCGACGAAGTAGTCCTTTACATGCGCATCCGGCTCCAACGGACCCAGAATCGTCAAGTCATTCACCAGGCGATTCACGCTTTGCAGCTTCAAGTCACTTGGCGAAAAGGTTGGCGTGCTCTCCGCGAGCGCGTATGTATTCGCGCCGAGGGGAGCGAATAAAAGCTTCCCGTTGTCGTCGCGATAAGCACATCGCGCTGAAAGCGCAATTTCCTCCGCCGACGCCGTCCACGTTTTCGCCGGATTCACGCTGTAATACGGAATCGCATCACCCGCTTCCACTCCGCTCGTATCGAACCATCCTGGCAACGCTTCCGCCGTAAGCTGATCGAATGCGCTGCCCGCACTCCGGTCTACAAACGGAGGATGCGCTGGCGGCGCCTTCTGGTCCATCAGCATGACGTCGCTCAGCGCCTCTACCTCGCACTTGTAAACCGCTCCCTCACTCGACTGGCCGAGATATTGAAATGTCGGGGTCGCGACAACGTACCCAGTAAACAAATCGGTGCCATTGCTCAAAGCCAACTGAACCCGGCCACCCATAACAGGCGTAGCCAGGTTCCCCGCAGCCAAGCAAAATTTCAATGCAGACGGAGCATTCAGTTTTCGCACGACGTTAGGACTCGCACTCGCATCAAGGAATGCGGTGTAATCGAGCGCCCCGTTACCATCGAGATTATCAATCAGTAATTTCAAGTCGAATCTCTCTCCCTCGAGCTTTGGCAAAGCACACAGCCGCGCAGCCTGGCAAATGTTTCGCCAAACGGGGCTTTACATCCCCTGAAAAACTCGATTTTGGTTTTGCGTTTGGGCGGCGCAGCGCTCGCGCTAACCTAGGACGCCCTTTGGGTGCCGCAGCCCTCGCGCTAACCCAGGAGCGCCTTTGCCTGCCGCAGCCCTCGCGCTAACCCAGCAGGGCCTTTGGGTGGCGCAGCGCTTTCAGCGCTGCGTTCACACCCCCACCACCCCCAACGGCTTTAGCCGCTGAGGTAAGCCATCCAGCGGATGCCGGCCTGCATTGCCCAGGAGGGCCTTTGGGTGGCGCAGCGCTTTCAGCGCTGCGTTCACACCCCCCCACCCCCAACGGCTTTAGCCGCTGAGGTAAGCCATCCAGCGGATGCCGGCCTGCATTGCCCAGGAGGGCCTTTGGGTGGCGCAGCGCTTTCAGCGCTGCGTTCACACCCCCCCCACCCCCAACGGCTTTAGCCGCTGAGGTAAGCCATCCAGCGGATGCCGGCCTGCATTGCCCAGGAGGCCCTTTGGGTGGCGCAGCGCTTTCAGCGCTGCGTTCACACCCCCACCACCCCCCAACGGCTTTAGCCGCTGGAGTGGCGATGCCGCGTGCAGCCGAATTTCGCAGCAACCTGTTTAGCGGCGCACAGACGGCTCACCGTTCACAGAAGATCTAATAAACCGCCGCACCACCAGCCGGAAAATAACTCCTATAACAAAGGACCGTCGCCCCATCGTTCTCATCCACCGTCGGCAACGCCGCAAACGACGCCTGCAGCGCCAATTCCCCGATCGGCTTCTGAATCTCGACCATGCTCTCCCGCGCCCACTCCTTCTTCGCCGTGCAAGGACTCAACATGGGATAGAAAAAGCAAACCCGGCCCCCCGATTCATCCTCCGCCACGAACAATCCCGACCACTGTTGCAGAAACGACCCGCCTTCGCGATCAACAAACGCCATCACTTGCTGCACCGCGGCCCCGGCCGCAGGAACTCCCCCCGGTAAGGCCTGGGTCAGAAGCAAGCTGGTCGTCGTAACTTCCGCAATCCGTCCGACATTGAAGGTGACGCGTCGAACATAGTCCGGATCGCCTCCAACATCCGTTGGAGTAGTCACATACGCCGCTGCAATCCCCGTTCCGATGTACCCAACTTGCTGCGCATAATCCACGTCGCACGCCACTAGCTCACCTGCCGCGAATCCCGCGACAGCACCTTCACCCACAATCAGTTCGTTTGCTGTCGAGCCCGAAACAACCGGCACCGCGGCCAGCGCTGTTCCCCCCGACCCCACTCGCGTCGCGCTAGGATCCGTCGCCAGCACATTCATGTGCTCCGCCCCGCCTGCCAGCGCCATCTGCAACTTCCCCCACTCCCGAAACTCAAAATCGACTCCGCGCTCCGAGCCCGAGCCGAGCCTGCGCCGCTACCGCACCCGCCGTCCCGCCAACCAGGGACTCAATCTGGGACGTACTCGTCCGCTGAAAATTTTCAATCCATCCCAAATCAATCCACGGCGCCGTAGGAGCGTCCAGTTCAAACGCATAATCCTTCGAAGGATCAAATACTGCCGTCGGCCCATTGACTCGATCTACGGGCGCAAAATACGCCCGCACCTGCCGCGTCACCGGACGCAACCCTGCTCGTGTCATGCCTGCACCTCCGGCAGAAAGAAATAGATCCGGACCTGCGCATACCGGTCCACCCGCGCCGCTCCCGCACTCCGCTGCAACTTCTGAATCGCAACGTCCCCCGGAGCATTCCCGATCACCGGTACAGTCCAGAAAATCCCCGACCCCAAATCCGCACTCGGACTCTGGCTGTAATCCTGCATTTCCGTGTGCGGAGGATCGCAGATCCCCAACAGCTCAACGTCCATCTCCGCCAACATGCGTCCCCGGTCCACTCCCGTTCCACCAACGCTTCCTTCGCTCGCATACCAGATATGGCAGTCCAGCCCCAGCATCGGGCGCGTACTTTCCGCGACCAGAACCTCTCCAAAATCCAAATAAAATATCCCCGCCTGTGCCTCTCCAAACCGTGGCTCCAAATTTTCCCGGACCACAATCGCCGGCACCGTAACCCCATCAATCACCATGGTCCGCGCCGGATTCAATCCCGCCAGCCGGCTCCGCAGCGCCATATAAAAACTATCCTTAGCCCCCTGCATATCTCTCCTAAGTAGTTCGTGATCGGTCAGTAGATCTTGCTTTACCTGATGGCTGATGGCTGATGGCCGATGGCCGACGGCTAACCAAGGTCTTGCTTTACCTGACGGCTGATGGCTGACGGCTAACCAAGGTTTTGCTTTACCTGACGGCTGACGGCTGATGGCTAACCAAGGTTTTGCCTTACCTGACGTCTGACGGCTGACGGCTGACGGCTAACCAAGGTTTTGCTTTACCTGACGGCTGATGGCTGACGGCTGACGCCTACTAAGCCACCGCCGCCACCTTATACAAATAAGCCACCCCATCCAGCCGCTCGATAACAAACCCCTCAATATGGAAAATCACGCCCCGATACAGCACTCCCAATGCCGTCTCGAACAGCACATCCGCGCAAGCCACATTCCGTTGACTGACCTGCGCCGCCATCGCCGCATGTCCCGCCAGCAACTCAATGCGCCGCCGCGGACCATTCGTCTCCGTAGTCAACTCCCGCACAATCACCGGACCAATCGTCGCCTGCACCACGCCCGGATCCACCAACCCCAGGTCCGCAACCGCATCTCCCGGCAGCCCCGCAGCCGCAAACAGTAAAATGACTTCCGTTCCGCCGAGCGTCCGCAACATCGCGTCCGCCGCCCGTGCCGCCGCCGCTCCAGAAATTCCCGTCATCCTTATCCCACTCTCTGCGCCACATACGGCGCCAGCAGCGATTGCACCGTCGCGTCCAGCAGCGAATCCGAGAAGTACATCAACTGCATCCTGTCCGGAACCACATTCCTCTTCACATTCAGCGCCGGAGTCGCCTGCGCATTCTTCACCAGCTGCGCGCAAGCTACCTTCACCGCATCCGGAAAAGGATCGAGTCCCGCCGTATACACAATCTGCAGCTCCGTAAACGTCCACCCCAGCACATTCACCGGAAGCGTCACTTCCCCCGTATCCATCGCCACATCCAGGTCCGCCACATCCAGATCAACCCACGTTCCCGGAAGCCCAAACGCTAGCGCCGACATCCCACCCCAGCGCCTCATACTCCATTTCGCCCCGCCGTGGCGTCGCATACCGCGCCTGCACCGAAACCAGCGGAGTAGTCGCCGGAGCCACCGCCGCCAGCGGCAGATACGTAAGCTGCACCGGCCTTTGTTCGCTGTCCGTCCGCATCCGCTCCGTATACTGCGCAACCGCGAGCGTCGCCCTGCGGCAGTGTCCATCGATAATCGCCGAGGCCACCGTCACCCACGACAAAGCCGTTGTCGATTCCAACCCGTAAGACTCGTATTCCGATGGCTGCAAATAATTCATTGGCGTTTTTCCCATCCTTAATAAGTAGTCTTCAGCTCCAATAAGTAGTCTTCAGCTCCCCGGTCCCCATATATCCGCAGACTTACTCCACCGATAACAGGGACCCGAGAACTGACAACCGAGAACTGACAACTGACAACTGACAACTGCCTTTCCTACCGGTCCACTTTTACTTCGTAGTGCGCATACGACGCACCCTTGACTACCACGGCTCCAAACTTCACCACGACACTCTGTGTCATCAGTGTGTTTGGCAATCCGAGTTTGAATACCCGAGGATTCGGATCCGTCAGCCAGTGATACTCGATCATGTCCTCCGTCACGATGTACGCTGGCAACACGCTGCCCGGCCCACCCGTCCCCGTATAAGGAAGAGTCCATTCCGGAATCAGCGGCAGATTCCCCGCCTGCGTGCTCAGAGTTTTCACCGTGAGCCCGCCCGTAATCTCGGCCGTCGCGAGCACAACGTTGTACTCCGCCTTCATCTCGCGATCGATCAAATCCAGCAGCACCGGATTCGCATAAATCGCCGTCGGCCTCACCTCATACGACGAACTCGAGACCATCTGTGCAATCGTGCTCTTCAGCCCATCCACGATGCTGGCCCCAGCCGCAATCGTGGTGCT
Organism: uncultured Acidobacteriaceae bacterium; assembly: GCA_963846085.1. Lineage (GTDB taxonomy): Bacteria > Acidobacteriota > Terriglobia > Terriglobales > Acidobacteriaceae > Acidiflorens. The sequence goes on from CAWJUN010000004.1 coordinate 1,555,775, forward strand.
GTTGCCGCCCGCTTCGATCTGCCCAATCGCGCCAAAATATTGCGGTGTCGTCGGATTGCTCAGCGAAGTGTCGTTTCCATTCCACAGAGCGACATCGTGCGTCCGCAGAAGTCCATCCACCGAATCCGCCAGGTCTTTCGCCTGCAAATAAGCAAACTGGCTCTGCTGCGTCCCCACCTCCATGTCAAACAGGTTGTAGTTGATCTGCGAAACCAGCGCCTTCAACGGAACACTCCGCTCCACTCGCGTCGGAACCTGCAACGTCGGCGAAATGTTTCGCGGATCGACAAATGCCTGCGCCGCTGTCGGCGAAGGAATTGCCGTCTCCTCAAAGAACCGCGACGGATGTCCCGTTGCCGGAACCTGCTTCACCCGTTGCCCAAAGACTCCGCGGCGCCGCACAATATCCGTGATCTCCGTCTGATACCGCTCGATCTCGATCGCGCCCGGCCCCAGAAAGTCCGCTGCAGCATGCAAATCCAGAAAATTCGCCTTCATGTCTTCTCCTCAATTGAGTTATTACTGTTCATCCCGTTGTCATCCTGAGCGCAGGCGAAGGACCCCGACTCCCCCACGCGCCGTGTGCCCCGACGTAAAGCCGGCACCACAAAAGAAAAAGGACGCGAACAAACTCGCGTCCCCCGATACCCGACGGCTGCTACCTGACGGCATACTGATGGCTGATACCTGACGGCTGCTACTCGATCATCCCCGCTCGTGCTAACTCCGACTTCACCGCGATCCGCTGCTCCACGCTCAGTGCCGACAGCGTCTTATTCAGCACCGCCGGATCCATCCGTTCCCCTTCAACATCATTCTTCCCAATCAATGCCGATACCACCGGAGAAAGCGTCTTCCGCGCCATCCGCGACGCCTGTGCCTTCAAATCGGCATTCGACTTCTCCAGTTCCACCACCCGCTCCTGCAAGCCGTCTCCAACTCCTTCCTTCCGCTCCTGCGAGGAAGCTTTGATCACGCTCTCTTCCACCGCTGCCACAATGCGCTCTACCTTCGCATTCAGCATTTCCTGTTGTGCGTCCAATTTTCCCAGTACCCGATCCAGCGTCTCCTGGCCGCTGCCAGCCGTTCCGCTGCCGCCATCATCTGCTGCACCATCTCTCCGTTCATTTCCCTTGCCCAGGATTACTTTGTAAAGCAACTCTTCAAATTCCACTGCCGCGAACTGAGTTCCCCCCGCCACTAATCCTAACTTACTCGAGCTCAATCCACGTCGATCCATACGCAGCCTTATCGCGCCGCAACACCGCCGCCCCCGTAAACGTAACTCGATTCAACACCCAAACACTTGCCTTGATGTCCTCCACCACCGCATCCGCGATCTCATACGACATCCCCAATCCATCCCGTGTAGAGCGGGCACTCCTGCCCGCTTCGCGTTGCTTGACGGCGGATGGCTGACGGCTGATGGCTGAACCCTGGCGCCTCGTCGCCCCAATCTCTTTCACAATCTCCGGAAAATCCCGCGCATAGAGAAACCCGCCCACCTCGATCGCATGTCCCACAATCTCCGCTCGCGTGATCACCCCAATCTTCCGTCGTGCATCATGTCGATCCAGCGCCGGCGAGTAATCCAGCCCCATCCCCATCAAAGAAGGAATGGCCGCCTCCGCCGCCCGTCGAGTTAGTAACACCCGATGCCCGCGCGCTCCCGACGGCGACTTATCCGACGCCGCATCGACCGTCGTCAACACGCCCCGAAATGCCGTCCGGTTCGGATGCCCATGTACCGTCGGCATCTCAATCGCCATCGAATCCAGTGCCAATCCCATCCTTTTTTCCCCTGTGGTTGTTAGTCCTTCGCTTTTCGTTGTTCGCCGGACCCAGACCCAGTCCCCCGCGGGCACGCAAATCAAATAACCACCGCCTTGCCGTACCTGACGGCTGACGGCTGATGGCTGACGGCTAATAGCTACAAAATCTCCGCCAGCCCCCGCGCCCGCCGTACCTCCGCCACGGTCACAATCCCGTTCCGCAGCAGAATCTCGTCGATCTGCGCCTGTTCCATCTCGTCCTGCGCATCCACATCGGTGAACACAAATTCCAAATCGTCCCAACCTAACTTTTTCGCAATCGCGTCCCGCGTCAGATACTCCGCCACCAGTCGCGCGGTTGGAACAATCGCCGAACGGAATGCCATCTCGCTCATCTCCGCCGCCGTCGACCGGTTCACATCCTGCTCCAGCCCCAGGAACTGCGCAGGAATGTCGAACGCATCCGCAATAATTCGCATCAGAAATTCTTGCCACGCCAGCCGGAGGTCCGAGTCGTTCCCCGCCGCAAATCGCAGCACCTCCGGCTTCGACTCCGCCGAGAGAATCGGAACCCGTCCCGTTCCCTCAATCTCATCCTGCCACCACCGAATCAGCCGCTCGTGATGCGCCGGCGTCAGCCCATCCACCCACAGCGCATACTGCACCACTGAATTCGAAGCCAGCCGCCCCGCATACCGGTTCGCGCTCAAGAATGCATTGATCGTCTCGAACGCAACCTCCACCCGCCCCAGCCCAAACGGTGTGTGCGTCCGCGGATTCAGCCGTATGTAACTCAACTCATCATCGTTGAGTAACACCAGCCCCGCCGCCCCCGATAACCCAGTTACCTGCGCATATCTCGGAGAATCCGGCCGCCCATCCCAATCCGTGATGATCCGTATCGTCGCCCCATCCACCGGCCACATCAATAAAGGAGGCTGTGGTTTTTGTTCGCCGAGAACGGAAGACTGATCACCGAGAACTGCCGGATGGCTGACGGCTGACGGCTGATAGCTCGCCGTTTGCAACTCGATCGCTCCAAATCCCCCAACAATCACGTCCTCCAGCACCTGCTCGATCAAAGACCGAAACGAATCGTCCGGATTCGGAGCCTCAAAGTTCCGCGTCAGCGCCGCGATCCGCGCCGCCCCATCTGGAAGCTGCGCCAGCACTCTCCCACTCCGCGGCTGAATCCTCCACCGCATCCCCACGATCCGATCCTTAATTACGTTGATCGCCCGCCGCGCCACTGGAGTCTCCGCAAACCGCCGCAAATTCGCCGGACTCGGTTTCGGTATCAGGTTGTGCGACGCCGACATGCCCCTGTCCGCGATCCCCCGCCCGGGATAACTCCACTCCCGAATCCCGGCGTAGCGAACGGGGCCAGGTTCGACCCCGCTCCCGCCGTCCGCCGCCCCTCGCGCCCACCCGCAAGCAAACCTCCCGTCAGCATCGCCACCGCATTCCTGAAAGCTGACGGCTGACGGCTGATGGCTGCTTCCGAAACCTCTCCCACCCGCCGCAAAGCGCCGCGCACCCGACTAATAATGTCCATTGATCTCCTCATCCCGTGTGGCGCGGGCATTCCTGCCCGCGAACAGCGTGCATCGAAAATGTTTGCTGGCCCCAATCCCTCAAGAATGCGTTCGGACAATCTCGCTAAACTTCTCCGGCCTTGTCCGGTGTCTCGCCATCGAAGCTGCTACCGACTGCCCCGCCGGCCGATCCAAACTCAACGCCGCCCCAAAACAAAACGGCACAGCTTTCGCCGTGCCGTGATCCGTCACTAAGATTTCCGTACTGCCGTGCGGCTTTAAGTTCTCACGCCCGCAACTCCCGTCGTACCTCGCTCGCGATCGCCGCCATTTCGTTCACCGTTCTCACCCGCACGACCGTGAACGCGTGCGCGACCGTGAACGCCTACACCACCGTGGAAGAGCGGCCCTTCAGGGCCGCGTACGCTCTCCACAACCAACAAGGGCTTTAGCCCCCGTGCGAGTTCTCCCCGCGTGCCCTGATCACGCCCGCAACTCCCGTCGTACCTCGCTCGCGATCGCCACCATCTCCGCCACCGTTCTCACCCGCACGACCGTGAACGCGTGCGCCACCGTGGAAGAGCGGCCCTTCAGGGCCGCGTACGCTCCCCACAACCACCAAGGGCTTTAGCCCCCGTGCGAGTTTTCCCGCGTACCCTGATCACGCCCGCAACTCCCCTCGTCCCTCGCTCGCGCTTGCCGCCATTTCCGCCACCGTTCTCACCCGCGCGACCGTTCTCACCTGCGCGACCGTGAACGCCTACACCACCGTGGAAGAGCGGCCCTTCAGGGCCGCGTACGCTCCCCACAACCACCAAGGGCTTTAGCCCCCGTGCGAGTTTTCCCCGCGTACCCTGATCACGCCCGCAACTCCCGTCGTACCTCGCTCGCGATCGCCACCATTTCGTTCACCGTTCTCACCCGCACCGAATTCTGCTCCAGCATTCTCATCGCGAATCGCGTCCGTTCGTCCCGCGCACCCAACTCCTGCTCCACCACCGCCGTCAACGATGCCTCCAATTGCTCTCGCCGCATCCCGGCATCAATTCGTGAAAAGCGATATCCCAACGCCAGGGTCTGGTCTACGTTCGCTGCAACCGAAACCGCCTGGAACATCTTCACTTCACTCCCTACTCGATACCCAAAATCAATCCGAAACGGATCCCCCATCCCCGTGTACTGGTCCACGTCCAGATTGCGTTGCATCAGTTCCAGCACACCGGCACTCTCGAACGCCAGTCGCATCGACTCCACAATCGCCCCCCGCCCCGTGCGTTCCTGCAACCGCCCGCTTCGCGCTAACGGAAGTAAATAAATCCCCGCCAGCACTTCCATCTCTTTCACCGGATCGTCCGTCATCACCGCTTTCGCCGGCGCCACCTCAAGAACCGTCCCGAATCTCTCATTCACGAACCGATCCAGATCTTCGCGCCGTTTCAACTTTCCCAGCTCGCCACGAATCTCGTTCTCCACCGCCCGCAACCACTCCAAATCCAAATCAGGAGCGACACACTGCAGCATCCGCAAGTCCCGCGTAAACCGCACCTCGGCAAACCCTCCGTCGCTCTCCAGCAACGCCAACCCAATCGTGACAAAGTCCTCCCGCAACGGATGCGTAAGCATCCGCATCAACAGCAGCTCAAGTTTGCGCTTGTCACTCATCAGATTTCAGACATCAACCATCAGCCATCAGCTCTCAGCCTTCAGCTCCACCGTCCTGCCCTTGCCCAGATATTGTGTGAAACCAGCCAACATTTTCTTCGTCTCAACGACCTGCTTAGACAGACTCAAGCACTTTTCACGCGCAAGGTATTCCAGGTCACGCGACAATAAAAGGTGATACTCCAGCTCACTAGCCGAGCCACTTGCGATCTGCAGGAACCTCCCAAACTCAGCTCGTCGAGTTCTTCCCAGCCCCCTCCGCAATATTCGCTCCAATCGAAACCGCCGCCCTCCGAATCTGACGGGTAAGCCCATACAACTCTTCGCGAGGGAACGATTTCGTAGCGCGATAAACATCCAACGTCAAAGCATGCGCCTTCTGCCAAACCAAAAGCTCCCGAAAATCCCTCATAAATTCCCTCTCCGAATGCCGACACCAACCGCCTTACCTGATGGCTGACGGCTGATGCCTGATACCTGACGGCTGATCCCTAAAGCAGCGCCAGTCCCTAATTCTCCACCCTCATAAGTTTGCCCAGAATGCCGACACCCAACCGCCGTACCTGACGGCTGATCCCTAAAGCGGCGCCAGCCGCTAATTCTCCATCCATTCCGGAAACGGCCTCCGCGGCGACCCTCGAAACGCCAAAATCAACTCCCGCACAATCGCCTTCCGTTCAATCAGCCGTTGCACCAGCCCCTCCAACTCATCCCAGGACCCGCCATACCACGCCGGAGGAATCTCGCCCGCCACCCGCCAGATCGCATCCTCTTCCAATTTTTCGATCCGCGACAGCCACGGCTCAAACGATGCCCATCCATTTACCCGCGCATAAACTTCGTTCCTCGGATACACCCCGCGCAGCGGAAAATCCGGAAACGTCCACTCTCCCGCGTTAAAGCAATATCCCTGGTCGATGAACGCCGCCGAATACTTCCTCTCCCGCATCTTTCGCCAGAACGCCGCCTGCCGCCCATCGGCATTGCAAGTCCATTTATCCAGCGCCAGAATCCCCGCAAACGTATCCAGATTCCGCACCCGGTCCAGCATCTCCGGAGGCAAGTAATCCAGTACCTGCCCCTCCACCGGACTCACCACATACCGCGACCCAAACTGCAGTCCTGCCTCCACCTGGATCGTGCGGCTTCCCAGCACGATTGTCAGTTCCGCCGTATGCTCCACCAGCCACGCCGGAACCTCCACCACCTCCGCCGCCGGCACCGGCAATCCCACCCGCTCCGCCAGCCGTGTCGCCAGAAACTCATTCGCCAGCACCCGCTCGTGCTGCGGATTGTTCCTGAACTTCACCACATAAAAGTGCCCGTCGTCGCAGCGCATCAGATGCCCCTGCGCTCCACCCCGCATCCTCTTAACATGTTGCACAGCCGTAGTCGGCATCGTTCGAAACCTGGCTCACTTCACCCTGATCGACTGCCACCCTGATTTGAGGCGTCATCCTGATTTGAGATGTCATCCTGAATTGAGTCGTCACCCCGATTCAAGTTGTCGTCCCGATTTGACGCGTCATCCTGAGCGCAGCGAGAACTTCACGAAGTGAGTTCCCGCAGAGTCGAAGGACCCCTACCGAACCACCGCAGGTCCCTCTAGCCTCGAATCTACCGCCTACGTCTCCGCCCGCCTGTGACCGCCGCTACATCAATAATGTTCAGTTTTCCCCTCCCGAGACATGAGCGTGCCCCATCCTAGCCCCGTTTTTACGGCTAGGGTGATTCCACAAACGCCCGCATCCATTGATTTCCGTGGCCGAACTACCTCCGCAAAACTCACGAACGCGTGCGCGACCCTGAACGCGTGCCCGACTCTGAACGCGTGCCCGACCGTGAACGCGTGCCCGACCCCCGAACGCGTGCCCGACCGGACCTGAACGTGTGCGCAACCGTGAACCGCGAACGCGTGCGCAACCCTGAACGCGTGCCCGACCCCGAACGCGTGCGCGACCGTGAACCGTGCGCGACCGCGACCGTGAACGCGTGCGCGACCCTGAACGCGTGCGCGACCCTGAACGCGTGCCCGACCGTGGAAGAGCGGCCCTTCAGGGCCGCGTAAGCTTCCAGAATGAGCGGGCTTTAGCCCCTGCTTGACCTGATGGCTGATGGCTGACCGCTGATGCCTGATCCACTACTCCCGCGCCGCCCACGCAATCCCCATCGCCATCACGCAATCGTCGTGCGTTCCTTGCGCCCCGCCCGCTCTACCGTCTCGGTCCCGCACAAATGTTCGGCACTCGTGCAACAGCCGCTCGCTCCGAAACATCCTCGGAGCCACCACCAGCGCCTCCGACAGCCCCGCAATCATCGCCGGGCGACTCTGCACATTGTTCGGCCATCCCACCTGCCCACCCTCGTGATACAGATTCGAATACCCCCAAGTCTCTAGATACGCCAGCACCGTCATCCCGTGATTGTTCCGCTCCACTGCCAGCAGCGCCGAGTTATACTCCCTCCCTAGCTTCATCAGCTTCTGCGCAAACTCCCGCGGCGGATAATGCCCATGCAACTCTGCGCACTGCATCCCCGTCTCGCGATCGATCACCTCCGCGCACGAGTAATCTCCCTCCACCCCTCCTCCCGCCGGATCCGCCCCGATCACATACTTCCGCCCCGCCTGCGCCGGCAGCCAGATCGCCCACCGCCCATTCTCCCGCGCCTCCACCGGTTCACTCACCGCAGCCAGCGCCGCCTCCACCGCCTCCAACTCGAACGCGCATTCTCCCGACGCCCGGAAGCACGTTACCGCATCCTCCGCAAATTCCTGCGCCGCCATCCCCCGCATCGACGCCCATTGCTGCCGCCGCCATGCAATCTGCCCTGCCGTCAGCCCATGCTCATTCACCAGCGCCGTCTCTTCTTCTGTCAGCAGCAATAGCGGAGCCCCCGTCCCCGCCACATAACTCTCCTCATACCACCACGGAAAAAAATGTTTCGTGTATCCCGTCTCCTCCGCCTGCTGCCACTCCTGGTAAAACTGCCCCCACGCCCCATTCGCCGTCGACTCCAAAACAATCTCGCCGCCCGGAACCACCGCCGCCCGCAACGACGCCAGCGCTTCTTCCCCGTCCCGCCCCCAGCGCGACACTTCCGTGCAATGCAGGTTCTGGATCGTCCTCCCCCGCCCCGCATTCTCATCCGCCGACGTCACCGTAAACTCGCTGTCCAGCCGCGGAAACACCAGCTCCCGCGCGCTGCAATGCGACGTCTTCAGCGGCCCCTTCCGCAACTCGTCCGCCAGGTTGTCCCAGAATCGATGCACGATCCTGAAAATCTCCTCCGCCGCCTCCCGGTCGTGCGCCACCAGCATCGTCAGCGTTCCCGGCCGCGTGATCGTCTGCACAAAATATCGCGCCGCGATATACGACGTGATCCCCATCTGCCGCGCCTTCAGCACAATGTTCTGCTTCGCCTGCTTCTCCGCGCACACCCGCGAATACGCCTGCTGCGCCGCATTCATCTGCAGGAATTTGATCTCCCCTCGCTTCGTCCGGATCTTCAAATGCTGCTCAATCCACACATCCCCTTCCGGCATCTTCCAGGGTTCCACCCTCCCTCGAACCTCCCGCCAGAAATTCGCATTCTTCGTAGGACAGCCCAGCCCCTTGCCAAGATCGATGAGGCTGTCTAATTTTCGTTTCCACCTCGTCGCCTCATCCTCACCCCGTCCCGATTCCCCATTCCGCCCCAGTGCCCTGCCCCTCCCCAATCCGTTCTTCCCCAACTGACCCGCCCCCCACTTTCTCGTCCCCAATTCTCATCCCAACCCCACTGCCATCCTGAGCCCGGCAGAAACTTCGCAAAGTAAAGTTTTCATCTCCATGCACAGGCCCCCAGTCATCCTGAGCGAGGATTGCCACTCGCGAAAGGGCCTCATCTCGACCCTGAGCCCCCCCCGCTTGACCTGACGGCTGACGGCTGACGGCTGCCGGCTTCAGTGCGCCGCGCTCAAATCCTCCGGCACATACACGTAGGCCCCAATCTCCCACCCCGCCCCATACAAATTCTGATTCACTCCCAACAAATCAAACTGAAACTCCGCCCCCAGATTCGCCCCCGCATCCTTCACCGGAGAATTCACCGTCGGACGAAAATCCGCCTCCACCCCATTCGACGGACACACAAAATAACTCCCCGCCACATACCCCGCCGGAATCAAATCATTCGCCGAGCACGCCCTCAGCAGATTCATCATCCCCGTGTTCGACTCCAGCGTCGCTCCCTCCTGCACCAGCGCATCCATAAAGTTCGCCACTTCATCCGGACGCAACTCATTCACATGCCAGAAATACCCAATCGGCCGCCCCCAAAGCGCATTCTTGAACAAATCCTGCCCGACTAGGCTCCTCATCTCCTCATAACTCAGCCCCTGATAGTTAGGCACCACCCCCTGGCTCAGAATATTAAACACGTCGTACCCCTTAGCCAGCGTCGCATCCGCTCCTCCTAACACCCATGTCGAACTGAGCGATCCCGTCCCGCGCACTCCCTGGAACCCCAGCCCGCTGGCGATGTTCTCCGTCACCGCGTCCCCATAAGTCCCCGGCATCACATACACCAAGTTACTAAGATTCAATCCCGACAGCCCCGCCAGGTTCTGGTCGAACCACGCGAGCGCCCACCCCATCTCGTCCGTCTCCAGGTTCGTCTCATCAAACAGCACACACCCCGGAGTCGCCGGAACCGCCTTGCAACTCGCAGCCGCCGGCAGCACGCTCGGCAGCGTCATCACCCCCGCCACCCCCGGACTCGCCCACGTATCCGCCAATGAATACGCATGCGCCCGCCCCTTCGCAAACTGATTGTTATAAGCCGTAGCATCCACCGCATAACACTCCGGCTGCGCCTCCAGCGTCGGAACAATATTCGCCAGCGTATCAATCTGCCCCGGCTGTGCCGTCCCCCCCGGCGCCACCGGAGTCAGATCCCACGAGTGATAACACGTCGCATCATAAGGCGTCGTACTCAGCGTGAGATTCCCGCCCGCCCCATTGTGCGTGATGCTCATCGTGTAACTCCCCGGCCCCACATAGGCCAGCAGAAACGCATCACACGGGATCGGCCCCGCTACATCGCTACACGTCGCCGTCGATGGCGGACCCCAATACTGATGCGACACCGAATGCGTATTGATATCCCACCCCGCATCGATCCATCCCTGCACTTCGTTGAGAATCGCCTGCGAATAAGTCCCGCCCGTCACCACCGCAATCGACAACGGAATCGCCTTAGCCGTCATAATCGGCAGCAGCGCATTAACATAAGTATCGCTACCCAGCACCAGCCCCGGATCGTCATAAGTCACCGTCGTATACGCCGGCCAACGCCGCCATTCCCGGATCCACGGCGGCGTCTGCGCTGCCACATTATGCGTCCCCGCCGTCGGCCCCGCCGCCCCCGCCACATCCACCGGAATCGCCGTCGCTAAATAATTCCCATAAAGATGGCAGTAGTCGTAGGCAACCGACCCCGGCGTGTTATCCATAATCCCGTAAGTCCGATTCCCATAGGCCCGGCAGTTTTTGATCTCAAAGGCGCACCCGCCGCCACTGCACCCATCAAAGTGATAGCCCACATAGTTCATGTTGGCATCGGTGTTATACAGATGGATATCCACCGGCGTCCCGCTAGGATGCACATAGAATCCCAGCGGCACTGCGCTATTCTCAACTTCACTGCTCGCGGCCATGTTAGCCAGCCAAAGATGATCGCTCGCTCCTTGGACCTGCACTCCATACCCATCAAACCAATCAATCTGCAAGTGTTGAATCTCGAGCCACGACACTCCATTCAAATTCAGTAGCGTGCCGCCGCTCATCACAATCGGCGCAACCGTCCCATAATGCGTCGCAGGATTCCCGCTCAGCGCTGTAGACATACAACACGTAGTGAGTCGAGTCATACCAGAAGTCCCGATCCCGACTAACACTCGCCTCGCTCCCCTGCGCATTCCCCCAGGTCGTCCCAAAGCGCACATACTCTAACTGGGTGGGCGCTTGCGTAAGGCAGTAGAATCCGCGCACGCCGCACTGCACCACTCCCGGCTGTCCATTCGTCGCCGAGTACAGCGTCGCCGACCAGACGTTCGAGCTTCCCACCTGCGTCCACCACTGCGCCGCAACCGGCAAATACCCCGTCAGGTGCGGAGGCTGCCCGTTCCCGTAACTGTCAATCTTGATCAACGCGCCCCCAGTCGCCGGATTCGTCCCGCTCGATGGGGGTGTCAAGGTTTCGTTCCATGTGCAGTCCCGCTTTAGGTTGACCGTATCTCCCGGCTGAAAGCTTGAGATCCCCACCTCGAGCAACGTCCGCCACGGCAGTTGCGGACTCGTCCCCGCATTCCCATTCGATCCATAGTTACAATCCACGTAATAATTCGAGGCACACGCCAGCGGCGCTCCTAGGCACAGAAGCAACATCAGTCTCTTCATCTGTCTTCCTTGATTTGCCGAACTGGTTAGTTCTGCATCTGATAGGTAACGGTCGCTACCATCCCGCCGGCGTTCGTACTGCAGCCCGAACCAGCCGTCGTGACTTTCACCCTCAATAGATGTCCCGTCGCAAGATTCACACTGCCTGATACCTGGGGATAGAAATTTGTTCCCGACGAAAGCGGGATCGAATAACTCCCGACTTCGGCCCCAGACGTCCCATCCCACACCTGCACCACCGGATATGTCGTACATCCAACGGGAGCAGTATTCGCTGCAAAATCAAATCCAGTAATAGTAAGTCCAGCCGGCGCGGTCCAGTTGCAATTTTGCGAAACTGACGTCGATCCCGCCACCGGGCAAGTCCAACTTAGATAGACCTCGTTCTTTACGTAAGCCGTCGTCGCCAGCTTCGTCGAATTATCCCCCGCCGCCGCCGTCGGTCCCGCCGGCGTCCCCGTAAAGATTGGAGACGCCAGCGGAGCTGCCCCTGTGACCTGGGCGACCGTGTAGTCGCCACTTCCAGCCACCACCGCCCCCATGCGTCCGAACACACTGCTCACCGCTCCCGCCGTCAGGCATGACGCACCACTTACTAACTGGCACCGGAAAGTATTATCCGATCCCACCCCCAGCGAGAATGCCATCCCACTCGGCACCGTCACCGTCGTCCCTGTCCACGCCTGCCCCGACCACTGCGTAGGTCCGCTTGTTGTCTGCGTAATAGTGCCCAGCACGTTCAGGTTCCCGTTGAGCGTCACATTACTCGTAAACGTCTTAGCTCCCGTAATCGTCTCCGCGCCTGCTAAGTGGACGACCGTTGAGTCCGCTGCTGCACCCGTTACCTGTGCCACCGAATAATCACCCGACGCTGCTGCAACCGCTCCTGTTCTCCCAAAGACCGATGCCACCGCCCCGCCGCCACCGCCCTGCGGAGACTGCAAGCTAACCCGCATTCCATTCGTCTGGCCCGACGCCGAATTAGTCACATCCACATACCCGACTAACTGTGCCGAACCTTGTCCACCGGAACCAGCGTCGTGGCAGTCGCCCGCAATCGTGGTACTCGCAATCACTGCGTCTCCCGCGGTCGTCGCATTATCGAAGACGCAGTAAGCGTAGCCGCGCCACGTGATAATCGCGCTTCCACTCTTACCCCCGCTACCCGGAACCACAACTCCGATCACCCCGTTCGTCGAAGATGTACTCGCCAGCACCGCTTGCGAAGGGCTACTCGTATTGAAGACCGCAAGTTGATTTGACCCCGTCCCGGTTGTCGTGTCGTTCGGAATCTCGAAGTCATTTCGCCCGTACAGCACCGTATTGAACGACGTCTTCGCAAAAACGCTCTTCACCGCATTGCCGCTGTCGCTGCCAACATTAAACAGGTTGTCTCCCGGAGAAGCCCACGGCTTCAGGTTGCCCGCGCTATCGACCACCCATTTCAATCCGCTCCCAATCCACAATCCCAGTCCCGGAGCTGACGAAGACGTCGAGTTCTCACTTCGCAGCACCGCATAACCCGCCCCATCCGCGGCATCAAATCCCAGTGACGTCCGCTGCCATGTCGTAGGATTCGTATAACTCGAGTACACCCTCAAATTCTGTGCCGCGCTTCCGTTTCTTTCTTCAACATTATCCGCTGCGTCGCCCCCTGGATCCGAATTGAACAAGTTAGTCAGTCCTAGCTGCACAGCTTGCCCATTGTTATCGATCACATAAGGAGCGTGATGCTGCGAGTCAAACCAGAACACTCCCCATCCCGGAATCCCCGTCGGCGGAGTCGTCTCCGATAACTGGATCACGTTCGGCACCGTGCAATTCGCATTTCCATTTGCCGCAATTCCCGTCGCGAACGATCCACTGCATTGTGTCGGCGTCGTCGCCAGCGCCAAAGCGCTCCCCGCTTGCCCGCTTATATTCGAGCTCGTCAGCGCAATCTGGCTCGTCGTGCCATTAATGTTGATCACCGGCAATCCCGCTGTCGTATCGAGCCCGACACCACCGGCGGCGGGTACAAGCCCCGGTCCCGCTGGCAGCACCAGGTTGCCGCTCATCGTTACATTGCTCGTGAACGTCTTCGCGCCGCCAATGGTTTCTGTCCCCGTGTTGTGCACGACAGCAGCATCCACCGCCGCCCCCGTAACCTGCGACACCGTGTAGTCGCCGCTCGCTGCAACCACTACCCCCGACCTCCCAAATATCGAACTCACACTTCCACCGCCGCCACCCGATCCGCAAGCACTTCCCGTGGATGCGATCACGCCCGCCACCACATTCAGACAACCATTCGTTAGCCCAGCGAGCGTAACACTCTGGTCGAACTTGACGGGGACGTTGAACTCCTTCACCGACGCGCTCAGCCGTTCCAGCCAGTTCGCATGCACTCCATCCCCGGTTTGCGCAATGTAATTCGAGATCGAAACCGGCGAACCGAACGCAAGTTGCCCCGATAGCATCCCCACTCCGCTGCTCGGGACATCCGTTCCGATCCATGTGTCGTTCACGCTGGCCGGCGGCCGGTATCCCGTCGTGGCTTGAGTTAGCCCCGGTTGCGAATCAATCAACGTAATGATGTGATGCGGAGTCAGCGGCGCCATCGGCGTGCTGGAGAAATTCAGCCGTCCTTTGGATAACAGCATCGTCCCGCCGCTCGCGGGCCCGTCCGTTACGATCGTCGCCGATTGGTTCGGAGCGCTATTATTGGGCGCTGTTACGCTCGCCAGACATGCCGTATATCCGCCCGCCGACCCGGCTCCATAGCTCGAACATTGGTCCGCAATCTGTAGCGGGTTCCCGTTCATTCCAACTCCCACCACTCCAGCTTGCTCCACGTCGACCCGAATGCTTCTGTTCACCGACACTAGCGTGCCCGGCCAAAACGCCAGGTTTCCCACATAGTTCGCTTGTTTGACCGTATAACTCGAGGTCGCGGCCGATCCCGAATCCGTGAACGTGCATACCAGTCCTCCCGAGCATGCCGCCGCCTGAGTAAGTCCCCGGGCCACATAACCACACGTTCCGCCCTGTCCGCCCAGGCAACCACCGTTATAGGGAAATACCCCGCCAACTCCCGCCGGCGTTGTCGTACGAATTACGTCATAAGTGATCGTATCCGCGCCATTCGCGACCCGCGGCCATCGCACAGGAATCGAATCGCTCCCGGTTGAAAGCCAGTTCAGAATCTCCATGGGAGAAGTCTGTGTTCCCGCAGTAACGTCATTCGCGACGATAAAGTATGAGTAGGGAATCGAGCCGGTGCCCCCGCTCGGAAACGCTCCGATCATTCCTCCGCTTCCCGCAATCTCGAAATATGCCGCGCCCGTCGACGTTCCCGCAATGAGTCCGGAAATCCCCAGTCCCGGAAAAGGAGATTTCGCGGGAGACTGCGGGTTCAGTGCTGCGCTGCTCTCCGAGTAAATGTTCTTGAGATACGCTCCCTGGTAGTTCCCCGTCGTATTCGAGGCATAGACCTCCCAAGGCCCAGTCGCCTGCAAAATCGTATTCTCGATGTACACTCCGTTCGAGTTATAAACCGTGACTCCATTCGCGCCGTTGGCCGTGATCGTCGAGTCCCGCAAAGTAATAACGGGAGCAATCTGCATATTCTGGTTTCCCGCGGAAAATACGAACGACCCCGTCCAGTTCGCACCAAAGTTTAACGAGATCCCCTGGTTATTAAAATGGTCAATCGCTACGTTCTCATCGTCCCATAAGTCGAAAAAATTATTGAAATGTCCCTGCTCGTAAACTTTGTCGTAAGAGATGTCCACTAGGTGGGTGTTTTGCGCGTCGTCCAATACCGCGACGTAAGCCAGCGCCACCACTCCGGGACTTGCTTGTGCCGCGATATCCCCGCCCGCATGCGAGTACTGGAACGTCGTCGAATTCGGCACGGCCGTAACGACTGCGTCTCCCCAATAGGCGGCGCTATCCGTAAACAGGATCGTCACCATATCCCCAACCCTGAAACCATGTGGCGTCGACGTCGTGATGGTTGCTACTTGAGAAGTTCGTTGCGTCTGCGTCACCGCCACTCCGGCAAACGATGGGTTTGCCGTCAGATTCACCGGACTTCGAAAACTAAAGCCGGAAATCGTAATATCCGAAGAGTCATTCGAGCCTTTGAGATCACCAACCTGCATACAGGCTCCGCGACCCATGCAATTCAGCGAGGTCCCGTACCCGCTCAAGCCCGATTGCGTCGAGTGCAGATAAATTGTTCCCGCAACGTTGTACGTGTTGACCGTGCTGTTCGGTCCGTTCGCCGGAACAATGACATTGCACTGGCTGTTTCTCCAGTACGACGGGTCCACACCGCAACCCGCGTTCAACGTCTCCTGGATGCCGGACGATGCCGACCCGATTGTGTAGCCCGCGGCGTACGAGTAATACGGCGTGAATTGAATCGTCCCCGAGGGCGCTCCTGACGTACAGGAGCCCGCTGCCGTAACCACATTCACCGCCTCGCTGTTTCCGCCTCCCGTCAGCAACACCTGGTAGCCATCCCCAGTCGTCGTATCAATTCCAACCGGGCAAGGGCTCAGCGTCACCGTCGCGAGCGTCCCACCCACCAGTGGACTCGATAGCGTCTGACTCCAGTTCAGCGCCGTGGTCGCATACGTGATTCCCGCCGGAGCGCCCCCGCCGCATGATCCCCAGGTCGAGTTACCATTCAAGCAGGTCGACGAACTCGCCACTCCCGTCCCCAACTCGCTGGTCACTACCGTCCCGTTCAGTAAGTCCGCTTTTGCCTGCAGACCAGTGTCCACATAATGTCGATCCGCCGCCTGGTTCGGCGACGCCGGATCCGCGGGCAGCGTGAGCGGGCCCGTCATGGTCGAGCCCGCTATCGAAACGTAGGCCCCAGCACCTACATTTGCCACCGCCGCATCCACATATCCCTTGTTCGCGGCATCGGTCGCACCAGCCGGAGCCGGAAGCGCCGGAGGCACCGCAAATTGCTTAGCCCCCGAAATCGTTTCGCTTCCTCCCAGATGCACCACCGCCGAATCCAGCGCTCGATTCGCCACCGCCGCCGCCACATACTGCTGTGTCGCAGCCAGGTTTCCTAATCCGGTTCCCGGCGCTGTCAGCACACCCGCGATCGTCGTCGGTGTTGTGGTCGGTACCGCCCAGTATTCCGTCCGCACCGTTCCATCATCCAACTGGAAAACTGCGACATAAAAAGTTCCCGTCGGAGTCGCCCCCACATTTGGCACCAGTTCGGCGTTAAAAGCCCCCTGCGGTCCAATCGCCACACTCAGATTTCCTGCCGCCACCGCGTCGCCCTCCGCGGTCTGAAACGACGGCCACGAAATCAGCACCATGCCCGAAGCGGCGCTCCCATCCGCCCGGTAGATGGTGTCGCTGATTGTCGTCAGTGCGGGCGAGCCTTGTGCCTCCGACGCCGTCGTCAAAGTCAGTGAGAGCAATAGCAGGCAAATCATCGCTATCGCCATCTCTGCTACCGCCGGAAGGCGCTTGCATTTCATCGCCAAAAATCTGGGCATATCTTGATTTCTCCTCGTAAGACAACAGCCCTGCCTGGGGCCAATAAGAAAGCCGCTCGATTGAGCGGCACGATTTTCATAAATTGTTGAATCGAATTCAAATCTTTAACTCGAACTCCCCAACCCTCTCGCCGACCGCGTTTCCAGAAACCGCCGTACGCTCTCCACGTACACGTCCGCGAAATCGACCACCGGCCGCCGCGTCTCAATCCGCACCATCGCCGCTTCAATTTCCCACTCCATCGCGCACATTACGGCCAGCGTCATCATCGGCGCCCGGTGAACCCCCGCGGCACAATGCACATAAAGCCGTGCTCCCTCATCCGTCAGCGCCTTCACCGCAAAATCAACCCCCCGTTGCAACAACTCCGCAGGCTTCGGCAAAAAATCATCGTCCGTCGGATTCCACAAAACGTCGACTCCATGCCGCTCCGCCAGCGGTCGATCGTCAAACTCCAACTGCATGTTGAGGACGTGGGTGATCCCCGCCTCCACCAGTTCGGCCATATTCCGCTCGTTCCAGATTCCGCCGCCCAGCGCGATCCGTTCGGTCACCCAACTCATATCCATGCCGCGTCCCGTGTCTCGTCTCTTCCACCCAGCCGAGGATAATTCTGATTCTACGTTACCGGTCCCGGCATCCGTCAGAAACAGAAAAAGGGCGCGATTGCGTCGCGCCCTTCCAGAGTTTTAATTTTTTCTCGACTCTTAAGTTTAGGATATCAAATCAGAGGGGGGTGTACCGACAAATTTCCCAACTTTATTTTTCCTTTCCTTTGAGCCACTTATCCCCGATTTGTAATTTTTACCCTCTTGACACGTTTTCCCTCTCCAAAATCCCCTCCTCCAACAAGATTTCTGAGAGTTGGTCTAATGCATTCTGCAGGGATCGCTCCACTGCCCTCTGGTTACAACACAGCAGACGCGAAACTTCGGAAATCGTGTATTCCTCGAGGATATTCATGGCCAATAGTTTTTTTTCCAGAGCACCTAGTCTTTCGAGCGCTTTCTCCATGTCCGCTACAAAGATCACGACATCCTCGAAGTTTCTCATTGTGTACGAAGTAACTCGAGTCCTGAAAAACTCGCGTCCAAGCAGTGCGGGTATCTTGCCTACCTCGACGGAAGCATGACCGTACCTTCGTAACAAGGCCACGGTGCGTCTGCGATAGGGCCATAACTCCATTTCGGCTTCTGCATACAGCACCGACGGCGGCAGGTCGGCCTGTCCCATCAACCTATGCGATCGCCCCACGCTGATTAGTGCTGTGCTCATGCCCAGACTCCGATCGCAGCCACGCCCTGTAACGCGCCGATTTGAGCGGGGTTACTTAGAGTACTGAGCTTGCGGCCTTTAGGCAGACGTGCTCTGCGACGGCCTGTCGGCTTGGGCGCCGGCATTTCGTCGGGGTCTGGCATGGCGGCCAGTATCGCGTGGCAACCTGCGCAAAACACCCCGTTTGTGCCCTCCGGTCGCAACCATAATCCACCGCAGCGTTCGCAGTATTTCAGTTCCACTAGAATCTCTCCGGCTTGCATCCCGTCTATGACTTCCATGATTGCCTCTCTTTCCTCAGAGTTATCGATCCATAAATAAAAAAGCCCCAGTGCCGATCTCTCGGCCCAGGGCGCGTTTGTTTTACGGTGACCTGTTCTTCTATTTAATTAGGAAGCTTGCAGTTACTGTCCAGATGCAGTCAGTCTCAATTCCGACCGCCGGAAATGCCTCTCCTCGTATCCGGACTTGAGAACACGGCCGTTTTGCACGACCACGCTTAAACGGCCCGTGAAACGAACTGTCTGCAAGAGCCGCTCCATCGCTGCGGAAAGCACCTCGGCCGATCTCACCTTTCGGCGGAACTCTCCAAAGCTTCTTTCTTCACTATTGCATAACTGCATTTCCGTCATAACTTGCCCTCCTGCAGAGTAAGTGTACTGAGAGTCACATGATTCCATGATGCTATAGATCGTGATTTCTTAAGTCAAGACATATATTACCTTTTAGGGGCAATAATATAACAATAAATATCTCAAAGCTATTGTTTATGCTATACTTCGGTTCATGAAATTCCGCATGCTTCAAGAAAATCTTCGCAATATTCTTTGGCAAAGAATCGACGCTGGTGATCTGACCGGCTTACGGCTGGCGGAACAAGCCGGATTCAAACAAGCCCACATTTCAAACTTTCTGAACCACAAAAGGGGGTTGAGCCTTGAGGGCATGGACAAAGTCCTGAGCGTGCAAAAAATTTCTGTTCTCGACCTGATCGACCCCGCAGAGGTCAACAAGCGCGCTTCAATTCTCCCGCCAACCACCGATGAATTCGAGAATGTGGCCGTCGCGGACTCCGCCATCGCGGCTGCAGAAGCTGTAATTATGACTATGCATGTAAAGGACGTGCTTAAGTTCAAGAAGAGCTTCTTGAAGCGCCTAAAGCCTGAATCTGAAGGGGATCGTAGCGCATGGGAACGCTTCGTAGCCATCAAAGCAGACCCACAAGAGGGAATGAGAATGTATCCCCGCATCGCGCCCGGCGCAATCTTACTTCTCGACCGGCACTACAACTCACTCGCTCCCTATCGCAAGGCAGAAGCCAACATGTACGCCATGCGGAAGGATGGGGTTTGCAAAATAAGTTACGTTGAAAAGGTAGGCAATCAGCTGATCCTGCGCCCGCAAAGTTCGGACCATCCGATCGACGTTATTCCATTAGGGGAGGGTGAAAAACCTGGCGGGCACATTGTCGGGAGGGTTTGTCACATCGGGATGGAAGCCTAACGCGAGCTATCGCCCTCGACGATTCCCGTCACTGCGCCGGTGTTGGGTATGGATAACCTTTAGACGAAGAGATAGTCTAAATAACGAAATTCACGGTTCCGAACTCTATGACCTGCAAAATCTACGCGATCGTTCTCCTCGGCCTTTTATCCACGCCGCCACTATTCGCACAGCACCTTCCGTCCGAGCCCGTCCTCGATGTTTCTGACATGGATCAGACGATCGATCCCTGTGTGGACTTCTACAGCTATTCCTGCGGTGGTTGGGTCAAGAACAATCCCATCCCGCCGGACCAATCCAGTTGGAGCACTTATGGCAAGCTCGAGGACGAGAACCGCTCGCAGTTGAGATCAATTCTCGAGGACGCCTCCAAGGCGAGCGCTGCGCGCAACGCGTCGACCCAAGACGCAACGCAAAAGATCGGCGATTATTACGCGTCCTGCATGGATGAAGCCGCGATCGACAAACTTGGAACGCAACCGCTGCTGCCAGAGCTAGCGCGGATTAAACGATTACGGTCGAAGCAGGATCTGGCTAAATACGTTGCCTCTACGGACTTTCCGCCATCACTCGAAGGCGGAGGCACGCTCTTCACCTTTCGCTCCAATCAAGACTTTAAGGATTCGAGCCAGGTCATCGCCGAAGCCGACCAAGGCGGACTCGGCCTGCCGGATCGTGATTATTATCTAAAGGACGATCCCAAGTCTGAAGAGTTGCGAAAAGCTTACGTCGCCCACGTAGCCAGAATGTTTGAGCTGCTGGGCGACAAACCGTCACGCGCTGCCGCTGAAGCGGTCACCGTCATGCGCATCGAAACCGCGCTGGCCAAGGCACAGATGACCCGCGTCGAACGGCGCGATCCCCCGAAGCTCTACCACAGGATGAGCCTGCAAGAGCTTCAGGCCCTGGCTCCAACCTTCGACTGGAATGCATATTTCGCGACCACCGGCGTCGGATCGCTCAGCTCGCTCAATGTGGTAACCCCCGACTATCTCCATGCCATGAGCCAGGAGATCAAGGACGAGCCGTTAGCCGACTGGAAAACCTATTTGCGCTGGCACGCAGCTCACGATGCGGCAGCCGACCTCTCTTCCGCTTTTGTAAAAGAGAACTTCAGCTTCTATGGCAAAACTCTTCGTGGCCAGCAGGAACTCCCGCCTCGATGGAAGCGCTGTACAAACGATGTAGATAACGACCTCGGAGAAGCTCTCGGCCAAGCCTATGTCAGCAAATATTTCAGTCCAGAGGCCAAGCAAGCCGCGCTAAAGATCGTGCAGGAAGTCGAAGCGTCGATGCAATCCGAAATTCAGGCCCTGCCCTGGATGGGAGCAACGACCAAAGAACAGGCGTTGGACAAGCTCCATGCCATTGCCAATAAAATCGGCTATCCCGACACCTGGCGCGACTACAGTTCTTTGCAGATCGTTCGCGGAGACGAAATCGGCAACTCGGAACGCGCCTCCTGGTTTGAGTTCCATCGGTGGCTGGCCAAGATCGGCAAACCGGTCGACCGCAAAGAGTGGGGAATGACGCCTCCCACGGTAAACGCCTACTACGATCCCCAGAAAAATGACATTAACTTTCCCGCCGGAATTCTTCAGCCTCCCTTGTTCAGCGCTACCTCCGACGCCGCACCCAACTACGGCGACACCGGTGCCACCATGGGACACGAACTCACCCACGCCTTCGACGATGAGGGAAGTCAGTTCGACGCCCAGGGCAATTTACGCAACTGGTGGACGGACGCCGACCGCAAGGAATTCGAACAGCGCGCTCAGTGTGTTGTCGACCAATACTCTGGATACACCATCATCGACGACATCAAAATAAACGGCAAAC
The DNA here is from genome assembly GCA_963846085.1 of uncultured Acidobacteriaceae bacterium. Lineage (GTDB taxonomy): Bacteria > Acidobacteriota > Terriglobia > Terriglobales > Acidobacteriaceae > Acidiflorens. Next base: position 1,577,315 of record CAWJUN010000004.1, read on the forward strand.
TGACCAACGGGGAGGACCTCGCCGACTTGGGCGGCACACTTTTAGCCTATCTGGCGTGGAAAGAAGAGACGAAAAATCAAAAGCTCGAGACGCTGGATGATCTCACTCCCGAACAGCGTTTCTTCGTGGCTTACGGGCAGAGTTGGTGCACGAACGAGCACGACGAGACCAAGAGGCTGCGGGCCACGGTTGATCCACATTCGCCCGACAAATATCGCGCTAACGGGGTGGTTTCAAACATGAGCGAATTCCGCGCCGCGTTTCATTGCAAGCCAGGCCAGCCGATGGTGCGCGAAAACTCCTGCCGCGTCTGGTAGAAGGGCGAGCAATTCATCGAAGAGACGGAGCTTGCCCCGTCTCTCTGTGTCGACATCTAACCCCGTTCAAACGCGTGCTTTTCCTCAAGTTCGCGGAGCGAGCCAGCCATCTCCGACTCAAAGCGCTCTTTCTGATCCAGCAACGCCGGAAGCGCCGAACCGTAACGCCGCGCCATCGTGAAAAATCCCTTTTGCGCAAGCCCGCCGGCAATTTCCACCAGATGATCGACAGGAGTGTCGAGATAGAGCGCTTCCGTTGGATCGGCCAGCCACACCTCACCGTCGACGAGCCGCGTTTGCCAATACACTTTTCGTAAGATCTGCGTCGCGATCTCTTCGTCATTGGCCTTGCCGAACGTCCATTTGTTCTGTTTGAAGCTGTAATGGCGGCTCGAAAATGGAAGCGGCACCAGCTTGCCCGACTTCACAAACTCGGTCTGCTTATGATCGACTTCCTTGCGCAGGGCATTGATGATGGGCCCCTCTGTGTCCTTCGCTTCAAGGGAAGGCAATACTTCCCGCAACGTCGCGGAAAGATTGACTGCGACCAGAGCGCGCAATCCCTCTGAATTTTCCAGGGTGATCACAGTGTGCAGCACCTCGAAATCCGCACCCGACGTCGCATGGCGAAAAGGCCATTCCAGTTTGAAGCTCAAGGGGAGGCCCGTACGGGTTACATAGATGGTTTTTGCTGTCGGAGTCGCTTCAGTCATCATCAGTCCTTACTCAGTTTCACTCGTTTGCACACCTCTTATTTTAACCTGCGGATTTTCGGGAATCAGCTCTATTGAGCCACTTTCAAGCGCGCCACAACCGCAACAGATTCAAGATCGCCGACGTCCCGATTAACCCGCAGACCCCGGCCGCAACGAATGCGCCGTTCGCGGTCTCCAACAGATCAGCCAATACCCCGCTAACGAAAACAAAAAGAAAAACCAGCGCGGTTAGATGAAACCCCTGTCCCGAGAAAGACGGGGCTCCGATCGCCAGCACCAGCACTAGCCCCGCAATCAACAGCGGCGCCGTGTTCCCGAAATATCGTGAGCGTTTCCAGCTGAGATAGACGAGAAGCGCTAGCGGCAGCGCAATCATCAGCGGAGGGCTGTCCGCAAAAATCACCTGTGCAATATTTCGATACGAAACCAGCAGTCGAAAAGCAGACGGATCGAAATCGATCCATCGCCCATGGAGCATCCCGTTCCAGAACAATGCTGGGTTAAAAAAGTAGGCGGCTAACACCAACACAGCGCCGACCGACACCGCCGTCAGCCAAATCGCCACGACCGCGCGCGGACGCACGGGCGCCACCCAAAACATCAACGGCAAGATCACGACCGCCAAGACGCCCAGTGAAAACTGATCGCCCGCCGCCAGCGCGAGCGACAAGCCCAACAGCATGGTGCGTCGCCAGTTCCAAAGCACCACCTCGCGCGGCGCATACAGCGTGTGTGCGACGGCAATCGCTGTGAACACGGTTCCAAATGCTCCCCACACCGCGCCCATCTCGCCGAGACTCTGCGTGCCCGCCACGTTCACAATCATGCCGGGCGAAAAGCAGTAAAGTCCCAGTGCGATATATCCGCCCGAGTTGCCATAAAGACGGCGAGCAACGTACCAGAGCGAGGCTCCCAGCATCACGCCAAAGAACAAATACGGAATTACAGAGACCAGCGGAAGCATCGTTGCCGGCAGCCATGATGCTGGATTCACCAGAAGCGGCGCCGCCGCGACCAAATAGTAAAGTGGCGATCGGTCCTGATCATAGCCGTCCCGCACGCGCAGATGCCCGGCGCGTCCTGCTGAAGGCACTCCTGTCGCGGATTCGGACCGCAATGATTCCGGAGTGCCCGCGATCGCCCCACCCTTCCATTGCTCCAGACCCGCGTAGATGCGCAACGCCTGGTCGGATTCCGGGACTGACGCCTGGAGTGTTCGCGCTCGCACGAGCCAGAGACACTGCAAAAAATAGATCAGCAGCAGCCCCGCCGCTATGACTTGCGGCGTGCGAATGGCCTCGGAATGGGAAAGTCGGCGCAAATTCAGACAACAAGGCAGACCGAGTGTTTTACCATGTCCGAGACGAGGATGGATAACAAACCGCTGCCCCCAACTTCCGAGGAAACGCTTTCGCCTGTGACGGCGGACGCCGTAATCGTTTCTGAATCCTCAGATTTCGTCCAGCCCGCACCCTTGTCGCCAGCGAACTTGCCCAAAGCAAGCAGTCCCCGCAATTCGCTTCGCGCTATTTTCATCGGTCCCGACGGAGTTTACGCGTTCCCCAAATGGCTGCTCTATCTCGCCATGGCGTGGCTTGTTTTTCAGATCGAAGGCTGGTTGCTGACGTCGCTACACACCCGTCCGAATGCGCTCTGGTGGCGTCTGCTTGTCGAAGCGAGCATGGCAGTCGCGGCGATCGTGCCCGGTTTCGTCATGGTCCGTATCGAACGGCAGCCGTTTGCTAGCTTCGGACTGCCTCCGCGTCCCGCCTTTGGCAGAAATTTCTGGGTCGGCGCACTTTGGGGACTCGCTGCACTCACCGTTCTGATGCTGGTCCTCCGCGCTACCGGATCCTTCTACTTCGGCAGTTTAGCTTTACACGGCACTCGGATCTGGAAATTTGCTGCCTATTACGCCCTGTTTTTTCTCCTCACAGGATTCTTCGAAGAGTTCCTTTTGCGCGGCTACTCGCAGTGGGTGCTCAGTCGCGGGTTTAATTTCTGGCCCACCGCGATATTTCTTTCGATTGTGTTTGGCTCGATGCACGGCAACAATCCTGGCGAGGCAAAGACAGGGCTTGTCGCTGCCGGATTGATTGGCTTCTTCTTATGTCTCACGCTGCGCCGGACGGGCAATTTGTGGTGGGGTATCGGCTTCCACATGGCGTGGGATTGGGGAGAAACCTTCCTGTACTCCGTCCCCGACAGCGGCTCGGTTCTTCCTGGCCATCTCCTCAAATCCAGCTTGCAAGGCCCCGTTTGGCTGACCGGCGGCTCCGTTGGTCCCGAGGGAAGCTACCTTGTTTTCCTGCTGATCGCAGCACTGTGTTTCTTTTTCAGCCGGATGTATCCCGAGATTCGGTACGACCCGGTCAGGTAGGAACAAGAGCGGCGGGCGCGAGCGCCCGCCACCCAATTTAGATGTCGAGGTTCTTCACGTCGAGCGCGTTGTCTTCAATGAACTTTCTTCGCGCTTCCACGTCCTCGCCCATGAGCGTGGTGAAGATCGTCTCACACTCCGCGATGTCTTCCAGCCTTACTTGCAGCAGCGTTCGCCGCTCCGGATCCATGGTGGTTTCCCAGAGCTGTTCTGCCGTCATTTCACCAAGGCCCTTATAGCGCTGGACGATGTACTCCTTGCGACCTTCGTTCAGAACGTAGTCGAAGAGTTCGCGAGCGGTATTTTTCTCGACAATTTCCGGCTCTTTGCCACGCCGCGCGGGCTTGCCTGATTTTTTCTGCGCCTTCTCGGCTTCTTCTTTTTCGGAAGCGCTCAGGTTCTCGTCCGTCTCATCGTTGTTTTCGCCAGCTTCGTCGTCTTCGTCGCTCTTATCTTTATCGGCTGCGCCGGCTGCCGACTTAGCCGCCCTGGGTACGCTTTCGACCACGAAGGGTGGCTCAAGATACTGTTCAATCTGCTTGAACTTGGCAAGCAACTGCCGGCTCTCCGGACTCGAGGCCAGTTCCCAATTGATGACGTGCTCCGCTCCCTGCGAGTTCACAAAGTGGACTGCCCACAGATTGTGCTCTTCGTCGAAACGGCTCTCCACACTCTTCAGCTTCAAATCTTTTTGCAGCCGCTTGAGCTCTTTTTCCAGCTTCTCGATTTTCTTCGGCGGAGTCTTCTTATCGCCCTCAAAATCGGCGCGCTTCGCCAAGTCGAGCTTCGGCAACAAAGAAGTAATTTCTTCGGCGCGGATGCGCTTGTTCAGCCGGTCTAGAAATCCGAGGTACTCGTTCAGCACGGTAATGAACTTGGTCAGCGCCGCGCCTTCAATCTTGGCGGCACCTTCTCCATAACGAACCGTCAGTCCTTCGGAAGCGCGCTTCACCATGACCTTTACGAAGTCGTGTTCATTCTTGATGTACTGATGCGTCTTACCCTTCTTGATGCCGAAGAGCGGCGGCTGCGCGATATACACGTTGCTGCGCTTGATCAGCTCTTGCATGTGACGGAAGAAGAACGTCAGCAAAAGTGTGCGGATGTGCGATCCGTCGACGTCAGCGTCAGTCATCAAAATGATCTTGCCGTAGCGAACTTTCGTCGGATCGAAATCCTCTTTCGAAATCCCCGTGCCGAGCGCAGTGATCATGGCGCGGATTTCTTCGTGCGCCAGCATCTTGTCGTAGCGCGCTTTCTCTACGTTCAGAATTTTTCCCTTGAGTGGCAGAATCGCCTGGAAACGCCGGTCCCGGCCCTGCTTGGCCGTACCGCCTGCCGATTCACCCTCGACCAGAAACAACTCGCAGCGGTTCGGATCGCGCTCGGAACAGTCAGCCAGTTTCCCCGGCAATCCTCCGCCATCAAGCGCGCCTTTGCGGCGAGTCAGGTCCCGCGCTTTGCGGGCAGCTTCTCGGGCTCGCGCAGCGTCGATTGCTTTGTTGATGATCTTGCGGGCGACCGCCGTGTTCTGCTCGAAGAATGCTCCCAGCTTCTCGTTCACCACGGCTTGCACCGTGCCCGCGATGTCGGAGTTCAATTTGCCCTTCGTCTGTCCTTCAAACTGCGGCTGCGGCAGCTTCACGCTGATCACCGCGACCAAACCTTCGCGAACGTCGTCTCCGCTGAGATTTTCCTTTACGTCTTTAAACAGCCCCATCTGCTGTCCCGCGTAATTGATGGTGCGAGTCAGCGAGGTGCGGAAACCGGAAAGGTGAGTGCCACCGTCAATGGTGTTGATGTTGTTGGCGAAGCTGAACACAGTTTCCGAATAGGCATCGTTGTACTGCATTCCGATTTCGATGTGGACCTGATCCTTATCGGCCTCCATGTAGATCGGCTTGTCGTGCAGCGTCTGCTTGCCGCGATTCAGATGCTTAATGAACTCCGCAATGCCGCCGTTGTACTTGAACTCGGTATGCTTGGCTTCGTTGGTCTTCGAGTCCGTGTGGCGTTCATCGGTCAGTGTGATGACCAGCCCCTTGTTAAGGAACGCGAGCTCGCGCAAGCGTTGGGAGAGCGTGTCGAAGTTGTATTCGACAGTGGTCGTGAAAATTGTCTTGTCGGGAACGAAGTGAACCTTGGTACCGCGCTTCTTGGTGGGCCCACCTTTTTTCAGCTTGCTGGTTGGCACGCCTTCGGAGTATGTCTGCTCCCACGTGAAACCGTCACGCCAGATTTCCAGGTCCAGTTCTTCGCTGAGCGCGTTTACGCAGCTCACGCCCACGCCATGCAATCCACCTGAGACTTTGTAGGAGTTGCTGTCGAACTTACCACCCGCGTGCAGCGTGGTCATGACTACTTGCGCGGCAGGAATCTTCTCGCCGTCAATATCCATGTTGTCGACAGGAATTCCGCGTCCGTTGTCGATGACTGTGATCGAGTTATCAAGATGGATCGTGACGTCGATCTTATCGGCGTGTCCGGCAAGCGCTTCGTCAACCGAGTTATCCACCACTTCGTAGACGAGGTGATGAAGTCCAAGTTCTCCGGTCGAACCGATGTACATGGCGGGGCGTTTACGCACCGCTTCCATGCCACCCAAGACCTTGATGGAATCGGCGGTGTAATCGCCGTCCGGTTTGCCATTCTTGTTCTTCGCATCGACGTTCTTAGCGTCGGCGAGTTCAGCTTGCAATTCTTTTGTGGCCATTCTGCTCCGTAGAGAAAAGCCGGATCGGGTACCTGGCTGGAGGAACGATTCCGGGAGTGCCGAGGTGAGCTCAACTTATTGAATTTTCGGCTAGTTACGTCTCACCTGAGCTGTTGTCATTTTAACACAAATCGGACGGTTTTTGAGGCGGAATCAAGAGCACAAACTGTGCTTTTTGTTGCGCTTAGGGATGGCAATTTGAAGTTGAAGCTCGACTCTCAATTTTCCGGTCGCGACGGGAACTCGGCTTGCGGAAGCAGGAGCCTAGTGCTAGTGCGCGAGTGGTTTAGCTCCAACGAAATGCAGCCCGTCCATAATGTCATCAAGCTCGTCTTCGGCCGCCGCGATAAAGGTGAACGAGACGATCTGGCCTTTCGTGAGCAGGACCAGCGTGCATTGCCGCATCGTAACTTTGTCGTTGAGCTGTTTGCTGAAATCCGCGCGCAGCAGTTCCCGCGATTCGACTTCCAGCGCGTATGGCTCCCCAACGGGCTTCATCCCCTTGGAGGCCGCGAGTTCACTGAGTGGCCCAAGGTAGTCTTCGGCTTTCTTCAACCCGGGGAAGCTGGCCACGCTCTCCCGGGCGATCACAACGGCGGAGTTGACCGTGTCTCCCGTAGATTCCGGCGGGCGCTCGAAGACCGCGAGCAGAACCGCTGATTTACCAGGCTCGTTTCCTTCCTCCATGGCTTTGGTTCGGTCGACCCAGCCGTAAGGGATTTGATAACGGAAGGCCAAGGCCGCGTTGCGGTAGAGTTGCGGGTCTTCGTTCGGAGTGGCTGGCTTCGCCGTCGGCTTTGCGACGGGCGCCGTCTTGTTCTGCGCCTGGATTGTCAACGTCAGAATCGGAGTTAAGAACAAAAAGACGAATGCTAAAGACAAAACAATCGCGGGAGTGACTCCAGGTCCCACTCGCCTCGCCACGATCCACAAACCACGCATAACCCATGGTAGCAGCGCCAGAGTGCTACTCCACGAACATGCAATCTCCGTAAGAATAAAACCGGTAGCCCGACTGGACCGCATGCTGATAGCCACGCATCACAAGCTCTTTCCCACCCAACGCGCAAACCAGCATCAACAGCGTCGACTGCGGCAAATGAAAATTTGTCAGGAGTGCATCCACAATCCGAAAGCGATAGCCGGGATAGATGAACATATCCGCCTCGCCTTGTCCCGCCTCCACGCGCGCTCCTTCAGATGCGTGCTTGTCCGCAAACGCCTTCGCCGCAAACTCTAACGTTCGAACCGTGGTTGTTCCCACAGCAACCACGCGCCGTCCCTCAGCCTTCGCCCGGTTGATGGCGCGCGCGGCTTTTTCCGGAATCTCATACCACTCGCGATGCAGTCTGTGGTCTTCGACTTTTTCTACCCGCACAGGCTGGAATGTCCCCAGGCCAACGTGCAGCGTAATCTCGGCAATCTCGATTCCGCGATCGCGAATCTGCTGGAGGATCTCGGGAGTAAAGTGCAAACCAGCGGTCGGGGCGGCCACAGAGCCTCTGGGCTGCGCGTAAACCGTCTGGTAGCGCTCCTTATCGTCATTCTGGGCGCGATCGTCGTCGTTAGGCACGCTTCTTTCGCCACCGTCCAGGGTGCGGCCCTGATCGCGATTCTCCCGTCGTATGTAAGGCGGTAGCGGCACACGCCCAATCCGCTCGATACGGGCAAAAAAATCGGCGACAGGAGCAAACCGAATGTGCCGCTCGCCAAAGCTCCCGCGCTCCGTCACCTCGGCTTCCAGTTCGGACTCAAACTCCATGTTTTGAAGATCCAAGGGCAGGCCAGAAGGAGAACCGCCTGCAGAGCCGACCTTTGAGCTCAATCCAAAATAGAGTTTCTCCCCCACTCCGATCTTCCGCCCCGGCTTCACCAGGCACTCCCATTCATTCGGATCGGTCGAGATCTGGCGTGTCAGCAGCACTTCCACCCGCCCGCGGAGAAAATCGCGCGCTGCGGGATTTTGGGGGATTACGAATTTGGCACGATGCCCGCTGCGATGGCCGTACAGCCGCGCCGGAAAGACACGAGTGTTGTTCAGCACCAGCAGGTCATTCGCCCGCAACAAGCCCGGAAACTCGCGGAAACCGCGGTCCTGCCAGCTGCCCAACTCTTGATCCGGGCTTGCCCGGTGCAGATGCAGCAGCCGCGACGCTGCGCGATCCTGCAACGGCTGCTGGGCGATCAGTTCGGCCGGCAGATCGTAGTGAAACTCTGAAACCAGCATCGAGAAGATTATAGGGTTTCCACGATTGCGCCCGGTCTCGGGCCGTTTTCGGGAGAATTGGACTTCAACTATTTACATAACTTGACCCAAGTAGTGGTTGTAAGGTTTCGGAGGCGTGCTGTACCATGACGGCGCAGGAGTTTGGCAGGAGTTCCGATGTCCAGCGACCGTCAGCATCGTCTCGAGATTGTGCAGTTCGGACGACTGCTACACCAAAACGGTTTTGTCGCGGCTACGGACGGCAATCTGTCCGTCCGCCTCGACGATGAACGCTTGCTCGTCACACCTACGTGTATCAGCAAAGGTCGTATGCGGACCTCCGACATGGTCATCGTTGACATGGACGGAAAGCGCCTCGCCGGCAAGCGTCGCGTCTCCAGCGAAATCGGAATGCACCTGCTGATTTATCGCCTGCGTCCCGACGTTTGCGGGATTGTTCACGCTCATCCACCGACGGCTACGGGCTTTGCCGCCTCCGGCTACGACTTGAATCGCCCACTCGTCTGTGAAGTGGTCGTCGGACTCGGCTCCATTCCGCTGGCTCGCTATGGCACGCCCGGCACGCCAGAGCTTACCGACGCCCTCGAACCCCTGATCCCGGGCCACGACGCCATCCTCATGGCAAATCACGGTGTCGTCACGTTCGGATCATCGCTCGAGAGCGCCTACATGCGTATGGAAACCGTCGAGCACTTCGCCAAGATCGCGCTTGTCACGCACCTTCTCGGCAACGAACAGCCGCTCGGTGCCAACGAGGTAGCAAAACTCCACGAAGTACGCCATCGCTACAACGGAACTTCAGCCTCGCCCCGCAAACCCGCTGCGACCGAAGACCTCCAGCCGCAGCTCGATTCCAAAGAGACCGCCGGCAGCCGCCGGTAGCGGGCGTCCTCTAGATTCTCCTGTCGCGGTTCACAAGAATAAGATTCAAGAATTGCTCGTCCCGAGCAACGCGAGGGATCTGCAGTTTCGTCATTACATCCGGGCATCCACTTACTCGCCGCCGATGCGAAACCGGAATCCCGCCCTGAAAGTTCGCCGTCAACGCCGGATACCCCACCACCTCGTTGTAATGCGCGTTGAGCGCGTTTCCGATATTCGCGTAAGCCGTGACTCGTGAATTGATGGCATACCATCCGCCGAGATCAACCCGCGCGTAGCCTGCCGCGTGATCGATGTTGAAACCCAGAAAATCGTCGTCGGGACGCCGTCCCACAAAGCTGCCCCCAAGATTTCCTCCCCAGCGCGTGCTCGCGTACGAGAAGAAGGTCGTGCCCGAATGCTTCGGACGTCGCAACAACGGCATGCCCGGGTTGTATTGCGGGTCGATCGGCGCAGGATTGTCCAGAATCTCGGTCGAGGTGTATGTGTAGGCAGAATTCAGCATCAACCTCTTCCACACCTTGCCTTGCAACACAACCTCTGCGCCTTGCGCGAACGCCTTGTTGACGTTGAGATACTCGCCGATAAAATTGATCAGATCGATCTCTTCATAATTGATCTGATCGTGAAACAGGTTACTGAAATAAGTTGCGCTGACGGCGAAACGCCCCCTGTACAACTCCTGCTGGATCCCCGCTTCAAACGCCCGGACGCGTTCCGGCTTGAGTCCAGGGTTCGGATCGGAATAGGGCGGCCCGGCAAAGGTCTCCTCCAGTCGCGGCTCTTTGAACCCCGTCGAGTACGAAAAACGCAGGCGTGTTCCCGAAAAAGTGTCTCCGCCTCGCAGAGCCAACAACGTGAGCGCAACGCGCGGAACGCCCGTGCTTCCAAAAGCGCTGTCATGGACAAAGCGTCCACCGGCGATTGCAGTTAGCCGGCCAAGCGTGACCTGCTGCTGAACATACAGATCGTTGTTCAGTCTCCGGCCGTGCGTCTGGCCATAGTTCACATCCCCCACAAAACCATTTTCATTCTCGATGCGATATCCAAAGGTTGTGTGTGCCCATGTCCGCTCCGAATAATCCCCCTGATACTCGAATCCGACACGGTTGATGCGGTCAACCTCATGTGACTGAAAATCGTCGATCCGGTTGGGATCGCCATTCAAATTCAATTCGTTGTACCGATACAGGTAGTCAAAACCGGTGAAGTGATGTTGCCATCCGGAAGGTTCAGCAACCGCGAGTTCCACGCTCCCCAGTAGGTTGTTGTACTGCGACCATTCGCTCGGATCGGGCGGCTGCAACGGATCGCCGTTGAAGTCCCACTCGCCCGGAATGCCCGTGTGACTATTGGAATGCCGAAACCGTAGCCGCAATGAAACTTCATCGTTGATCGCCGCTCCCACATTCGCACCCTGCAGCGAATCGGAATAGGAATCGTTGATGCCCTGGCCGTGCGTATTGAATTGGTCGCCGAATAGGTTGTAGTCGAAGCGTCCGTGCGTTCCCGCGAGCGACGCATAGCCATTCGCCGTGCCAAAGTTTCCGCCATCCGCGCCAAAACGCAGCTCGGGAACCGGCGTACTTCCCGTCCGCGTCCACATCTGGACCACGCTCGTCATCGCATCCGATCCGTAGAGTGTGCTCTGCGCACCTCGCACGAACTCCACACGATCCACTTGCGTCATCGGCAGCGTCCCAAAATCAAAGGTGCCGCCCGGTTCGTTGATGGTCACGCCATCGACAATCACTTTGTTGTAAGTGGAATCTCCGCCGCGCACGAAAAGCGAAGAGAGTCCTCCCAGTTGCCCCGAAGTGTTGATGACGGCTCCCGGCAGAAATCGTAGAGCATCATTGCCCGCGCCCGAATTCATACTCTCTAACTGCGTACCACTCAAAGTGGAAACGTCTGCGCCCGCTACTTCACTCGCAACCGGATTGCGTGTCGCCGTCACCACCACGGTTTCTGCCGCCGTCGCCAACCGCAGTTTCACAGTGACCGCGTCGTCCTTTTGCGATAGATCCCTGGTCTCTTCGGCGAAGCCCGGCGCCAGCACTACGGCTCGATAAGAACTCGATGGATTTTCGCGAAACGTAACCACGCCTTCACCGGACGTGTTCTGCAGCGCCACGGGGGCGGACTTACCTGCCTCCAGCAATTGCACCTGGGCGCCGGCTACAGCCGCATCCTGCGGATCCACGACTTTAATCTTGATTTCAGCCGAAGCGCTGGAGAGAAGAAAAAACAAGATCAGAAAAAAAAGAGGGATGAAAATCCTGCCAAAAACACGGGCGAAGCGCATGCACGTCTCCTTTATCACGCGAAAGGGTTGTGTGGGCGGTTCACGCCGGTCTCCTGGCTTCGCGAGTAAGAATGCCGCCCCGCTCATACGAGCGTTGACTTCGCATTCGGCTACTACAACCGGCCTTCCCAAGGCTTTGTAATCCCCAGTGACCGGTTGCGGTTTCCTCGCTTACAGTTGCGCGGCAGCGCGGGATTCTCACCCGCTTCCCATAGCCCAGCGTGTCGCCGGCCTACGATCATGCGCGAACCAAAGATTGAGAAAGAACAAAAACAGCAGTCCCGCAAATTTACCCGTGGCGACGACACGAAGTCAAACACGAGCTTTTTTCTGCAGGATCGGGAACTCCTTCGATCCGACTTCTGCAACATGTGCTTCCGCGAATTCAGTCACGCGTTCCAGCGCCGACTGCAGCTGCCGCTGAAATTCTTCCATCTGCTTCGCGTCGGCCGCGCACGGAACGCGCATCTTCGCGCTAAAACGCACCAACGCCTTTGAGAACGGCTTCGGAATCATTAACGCATCCCAGGTTTTCAAAACCCAGACATCGCTGAGCGCAACATAGAAAGCCGCCATCGGCCTCGCGCTCGCCCGCGATAAAAGTACCGGCCCCGGCTTCGCTACGTACTTCGGACCGCGCGGTCCATCGATCGTGAAAGCCACCGAAGCGCCGCTCTCCAACTGGCTCTTCAAACCAAGCAGCGCGGTAGCGCCGCCGCGACTGCTCGATCCCCGCACCACTCCGAAACCCAGCTTTTCAATGGTTCGGGCAATATATTCGCCGTCAAAGCTGCGACTCACTATCACCGCAATCGCTGTCTTCCTCCACAGCCACGCGGCGGCGAAGACCGCTCGGTGCCAAAAAGAGTAGATCACGGGAGTTTCGTGGGTCGCATCTGGGGGCGAAGGCAATTCTTCCCAGGAGATGGAATACCGCAAGGTGGGGCCGATCAACGTAATCGCGATATAGGCGGCCCAACTGATGAGCCACAAGAGAATTCGCTCGCGCAGCGAGAATCCGCGGGTTCCTACAACAGCAGGCGGCTGAGGTTCAATAGCTGCGGAAGAAGAACTCACGCCGATATTGTAGCCGGGGACAGAACTTTAACTGACAGCCGATGACGATTGGCCGAAAACTGGCCACCTATCCGTCGAGATGCGCCACGATCCATTCCTTCACACGCTGCCGGCGATCATCCGTGGAATCAAAACGAACTCCAAAGGTCTTGTTGGGTTTCTTCCAGCTCACTTCGCCTCGCACCCATACGCGCGGCAAGGTCAGTAACGAAAACGACACTTCCACCTGGCTGCCTTTCTCCGGTACATGGTTTCCCTTCAGAGACATTCCTCCCGAACTGATCTCCTGACTGGTGGCCGTGAAGCGGCTGCCATCGCCCATCACCAGGCCAACCTCGGTCATGACGGGAATGCGGACATAGCGGCGAAATTCGTGTAGAACCAGATTTTGCGTCGAGCGCACCAGCTTCATTGCCGCCGATCGCTCGAGCGGTTCGTGAAAGATTGCATTGATGCACAACTTCGAATGACGCATCGCATCTTGCGCGGTTCCACCCAGGCCGTAAATAATCATCCGGCTGTTGGAGGCCGACGCACGCGCCATTTCGATAATGCTGCCGGAATCTTCTTTGAGCGATAGAACGCACGCTTCGAACTTTTCACGTCCCAACCGATCGGACTGCGCGCGCGTAATTAAGGTTGTTTCAATCCCAAATTGACGAAAGCACTCCGTCACCAGTTGGGCCGAGGTATCCGGCAAGTCAAAGAGCGCAACGCGAGCCGCGATCTTTCTAGGAACAGAGAGGGCAGTGGGCACAGTAGCGGTCATAGTTGACATGAGTCCCAGGGGAGTAACTCCTCTAAAACCCTATTCTGACGCCCGATTTCGCGGGTGTACAGGTTTCGAAAGGACCGGGTCAGTGTCCTAAAGGTCCATTACGCGAACTGTACCTGGACCGGTTACTCAATGGTTCCTTTGGTTTGCTCAGGTAAGATGTTGCCAACCTTGAATTCCGTAGCGGCAGTCCGTCAATGATCACTCGAAACGACATCCAGTCGGCCTTGGGCCGTATTCGTCCCTCTATCTATCTTTCCCCCTGCGCGCGTTCGGAGACGTTTTCTGAGTCCACCGCCAACACCGTTTATTTGAAATTGGACAACCTACAGCGCACGGGCGCCTTTAAAGAGCGTGGCGCGCTGAACAAACTACTTTCGCTGAATGCAGAAGAACGGGCTCAGGGGGTTATCGCGGCCTCCGCCGGAAATCACGCCCAGGGTCTGGCCTACCACGCCGGTAAGCTCGGCATCCGCGCTCAGATTTGTATGCCCCTGACCACGCCGCTGATCAAGGTCTCGGCGACCCGCGGATACGGGGCAGACGTCATCCTGCACGGTGCAAATTACGACGAAGCTTTCGACGAATCTCTGCGCCGCAGCTCAGCCGACCATCTCACCCTCGTTCACGCCTTCGATGACGACGCAGTCATCGCTGGGCAGGGCACCATCGGATTGGAGCTTCTTGAGCAGCATCCGGATCTAGAAGCAGTGGTCGTGCCCATCGGCGGAGGTGGTTTGATCGGTGGGATAGCCTGCGCCCTGAAAGAATCGAACCCTAAAATTCAGGTTTTCGGAGTGCAACCCTCACGTCTCCCTTCGATGAAAGTAGCCGTGGCCGAAGGCCGGCCGGTAACTCTCGCGGCAGCCTCGACTATTGCTGACGGGATTGCCGTACGCCGCGCGGGCGAGCGCACTTTGCCGCTCGTGCAAAAGTACGTTGATGACATCGTCACCGTCGAAGAAGAAGAAATCGCCAACGCCATTCTTTTGCTCTTGGAGCGCGAAAAAACTCTGGCTGAGGGCGCCGGTGCGGCAGCCGTCGCAGCGCTCGTCAACCGCAAGCTGCCGCTGGTAGGCAAGAAAGTTGCGGTCCTGGTTTGCGGCGGAAATATCGACGTGACCTTGCTTTCCCGTATCATCGAACGCGGCTTGGTCAAAGACGGCCGCCTCGTGCGCCTGCGCGTTCATCTCCCCGACTATCCCGGCGCCCTGAATCGGCTCACATCCATCTTGGCGCAGCATCGCGCCAACATCGTCGAGACCGATTACGACCGCGCCTATCACGGAGTCGGACTGGGCGAGACGGCGATCGAAATCACCATGGAAACCCGCGGCCCCGACCACATCGCCGAAATCATCTCTGCCTTAGGCGCCGCCGGCTACGCGCAGGAACGTGTGCTCTAACGTTGCAGCGAGCGTTGCAACGAGTCATCTGGAGTAAGGAAATTCAAGGTCGGTCAACCGAGACAGTCTGCGGCGACAGCGATTCTCGCTTCTTTCGCGGTGGACCTCACTCAAACTGCTTCCGAAATCGCTCCAACTGATCCTTCACTTCCGAGACGTCCCGCCGCAGTTCCGCCACTTCCTCTTCCAAGCGCTCGATACGCTCTGCATCTGCCGAATTGCGCTCTACGGAGGCGCTGGCACGTAGCGGCGCCTCTGGAACCACCACATCTCCGCCCAGCAAATGCGCGTATCTCGATTCTTTCGTTCCCGGCTGCCGGGGGAGCACCATCGCCAATGCCGGCTCACGCTGCATCAATTTCTGCAGGGCCGACTGCACGTCGTCCAGCGTCTCGAAGTGGTGCAACCGTTCGGTCCGTCCCCGCAGCTCGCCAGGAGTTTGCGGACCTCGCAGCAACAACATGCAAAGAACCGCTGTCTCAGCACGCGTAAAGTTGAATACTTCCTGTAGTCGCTGCTCGTACTTCGTTACGCGGCTGTCGGCGCCCCGAGCCGGCCCCGCCATTCGTTGCTGCTGCAGTCCCTCGAGCGCGTCCCGTACCGCGTCTTCGTCTAATTGCATCACCGGATCGCGATTCGACTTCTGGTTGCACGCGTTCATCAGCGCATTCAGCGACAGGGGATAGTATTCGGGCGTGGTGATGTCTTTCTCCACCAGCGAGCCCAACACGCGCACCTCGTTCTCGGTCAGTCTGTATTCCATGCTTTCGTGAGCCGCATTCGATTGTACAGTCACCGGAAAACGGGCGGAGCAACTGCCTTGCAATTCAGCCCGTCTCCAAAGCTTCTGCCTCGGCACACGGTATACTCAATAGTTTGTCGAACTCATCGAATCGGATCGGTCTATGAATCGAGTAGCAGCTCCACCGCGCGTGGCCATCGGGAGCCTGGTCGAGAAGCTTCGTGCGCTTCCGCGGTCGGCTTTTGACGAAACCGAGCAAGTCCGGTCATTGCTCGAACAAATGCCGGTCGACGAAGCGAGTCTCGCACCCTATCTGACTTGGGACCGCCAGCATTACACGCGCAACCTCATCGACAAGACCGAACTCTACGAACTCCTCGCCATCTGCTGGGATATCGGCCAGAGCAGCTCGGTTCACAATCATCGCGACCAGAACTGCTGGATGGCCGCGCCCGTCGGAAAGCTGCGGGTGGAGAATTTTCATCTCGGATTTCAGGACCTTGAGGCGGGGAAGTGCCGCTTGCACGCATCTAACACGGTGGAGTTATCGGCAGAACATCCCTGCGCGGTCGATCCACGGGAGCCAGTACATCGCGTCATGAATCCGCGGGAAACGAATCAGCGGGCTGTGACTTTGCACGTTTATTCGCGTCCCTTCGATACCTGCGTGGTCTATTCGCCCGAGCAGGGAATTTGCGGGGATATCGAGCTTCACTACAACACGGTGTTCGGTAAACCGGTATCCAGTGCCCAGTAGTCAGTTTTGACAGATCGCCGCGGCGTTCCAAAGCTTGAGACCTTGACAGACTCGAATCAGGGCAGCGCTTTGGATTTGCACCAGGCGTACAGCTTTGCTTTGTATCGAGATATCGCTTTAGCGATCGCAACCCGCTTAAGTCCAGTTGCCCTTTTGGGGGCTGCGATGGCACCGGATGCACTTGAAGGAGGAATCGTGAGGAAATACCTCGGAGTTTTGGCCACTGTGGCCGTGCTGTGCGTGACTTCATGGGCGCAGGCCCCCACGCCGGCTCCGCCAGCGGATCAAACTCCGTCGCAGACACCCGTCCCCGAAGCCAAGCCGATCCCCGCTACCAGCGAAAAGACTGCTGTCGCGACGGGGATCCAATATCCACGCTTCGAGGTCTTTGCCGGCGGCTCCTACGCTGAGGCCGGACTTTTCAATGCCGGCCACTGGGCCGGATTACCGGGATGGGATGCCTCTTTAGCCCTGAACGCCACGCACTGGCTCGGCTTCGTCATCGAGGGCGGCCAGTATTTCGGAACCTCCAAGATTCCCACCAGTTCGCCGGCACCTTTTCCTCCTTGCCCCAACATTTTCTGCCCCAGCGGGTTCCCTACTTTCGACGTGCAGACGCGCGAGTACAACGTTCTCTTTGGCGGACAGTTTGCGCGCCGCAAATATGAGCGTTGGACGCCGATCGGCGAAATTCTCTACGGACATGGTGGTACACGGGGTCTGGCCACAGGTGGCGGCAGCACCAATGTCGAGGTCGGAACCGGCCGAGTGCTGGTCGCTGGCGGCGGTCTCGATTACAAAATCAATCCCCGTTTCGGCCTGCGGATCAAGGCCGATTACTTCCAAACTCAGTCACAGTTTCCGACGTTCGCGAAAAAGAAGCAGGATAACTTCCGCGTCTCAGTCGGGGTTGTGATCCACAGCGTTCGCAAGAAGAAGCGCAAGCTGGAAGACGAAAGTCAGCCAGAACCGTAACTGCGTAGGAACTTAGGGTCGGGACAAGTGGACTGAGACGGTCGCGCAGGAATGGGGAGGCTGGGGACGGGCAACGCTGCCCGTCCAAGAACTCTCCCGAGCAAAGACCTTGCCAAAGACCTTGCTAAGACCGTCGCAGCATATCGCTAAAGGGCTTCGCCTTGCTGCGCAACTCCTCGGCGAGATCGCTGCCTTTTTCGACTACATCTTCCAAACGATCTTTCGCTTCCTCGGTCCAATCGGACGCGGTCTCCACGGCATCGTTGTAAGTTCGCCGCAAATCCTTGCGCAGCTGACGCCCGGGCTTCGTAGCCAGCAATAGACCCACCGCCGCGCCGATGCCTAAACCAATCAGCAGATAAGTAACCGCTGTTCCTGTTTTTCCTTCCGAACTTTCATATTTGCCCATACGCATAAAACCTCCAGTATTGAGATCAATAGCCGAACCAGAATCGTGGCACACGGACCCATTCCCGTCTCTACATTCTAGCCCCCAGAGTCCGTAGGGGAATAGTACGGCTCCTGTGATTGGGAGACTCGAGTGCCCTCGGCTGTTCCCAGAATCCGCATCGCCTGTGTAAAATAGGCTGTTAATCCGAAATGTGGCGGAAGCTCCGGCGACCTCCACCCCGGGTGCCCTCGCGGGCCAGCCGGGGACCCGGATGTGCCAAGCTGCCGAGCATTCCTAGCACAGCGTAAGGAGATGTAAACGAGCAATGTCGATTCCAGCGACCCAACTCCGCCCCGGCATGATCATCAAGCACAAAGATGATCTGCACTCCGTGTTCAGCGTCGAGCACCGCACTCCCGGCAATCTCCGCGCCTTCATCCAGGCCAAGCTGCGCAACTTGCGCACGGGCGCGATGTTCGTGGAACGCTTTCGCTCTCCCGACCCGATCGAGAAGGTCGTCGTCGACGAAGAAAGCATGGAGTTTCTGTACAGCGACGGCGACGACTACTACTTCATGAACACCGAGAACTACGAGCAAACTCAGCTCAACCGCGATACGCTGGGCGACGCTGTCGAATACCTGACGCCGAACCTGCAGATCAAGGTTGAATTTTTCGATGGCAAAGCGGTTGGCATCGAGTTGCCCCAGACCGTCATCCTCACCGTGCTGGAAGTCGAGCCGGGGCTGAAGAGCGCAACCGCCTCCAGCGTCACCAAGCCGGCGAAGACCGAAACCGGGCTTATCGTGCAAGTGCCTCCGTTCATCAACGAAGGCGAAAAAATCAAAGTCGATACGGCGGAAGGCACCTATCTGTCGCGAGCGTAGAGCGAGGTTGGAAGTTAAGGCAGATCACAGGTTAGAGGTAGAGGTCAGACGGCAGTAGTAGAGCGCCAAGTCACGGGTTCTGACTTCTGCGATCTTACCTCGACCCTCTGCAATCAAAAACGATGGCTTCCGCTAAAGATCAATCTGCTTCCCAGGCTCGCCGCTTTCTCGTGCGTGGCCGCGTCCAGGGCGTCGGCTTTCGTTGGTTCGTCGAGCGCGAAGCCCACATCCTGAAAATTACCGGGTGGGTGCGCAACAATCCCGATGCCAGCGTTGAAGTGCTGGCGGTCGGAACGCGCGATCAGCTGAGCGGATTGCGATCGCGTCTGCAGGAAGGTCCGCGTGCCGCCCGCGTCGATGCAGTTGAGGAATTCGATGCCGAGCCTGGAGCCGGACTCACTTCATTTCAAGTTCGAGGAGCCTAACCCAAGCATGTCGCAGAACCCCACCTCCGCCCCGTCCACACAAAATCCAGTCAAGCCCGTCAGTTGCGAAGCCTTGAAACTCCTCATCCGTGAGGTCCCCGACTTTCCCAAGCCGGGCATTTTGTTCTACGACATCACCACCCTGCTCAAAGACAGGGTTGGCTTTGCCCGTCTCATCGACGCTCTCTCGGAACACTATATCGGCAAAGAAATTGACCTCGTGCTCGGCATGGAAGCGCGCGGATTCATCTTCGGTCCCGCTCTAGCCTACAGGCTGAACGCAGGCTTCGTTCCTGTCCGCAAGCCAGGAAAACTTCCCGCTGAAACGCTCAAGATCAGCTACGAGCTGGAATATGGCAGCAACGCCCTGGAAGTGCATCGCGACGCCATCAACCCGGGGCAAAGAATTCTGATCGTCGACGACCTTCTTGCTACGGGCGGAACAGCCAAAGCGACCGCTGACCTCGCCACGCGTCTCGGCGCGAAGATCGCCGGCATGGCATTTGTTGTTGAACTCGACTTCCTCAACGGTCGGGAGAAGCTGGAAGGGTACGACGTCTTTTCGCTCCTCCATTACGACCACTAACTCGCAGTGCACGGACAGATGCCGACACTACTGGCTAATGGAATCAGAAGGTTAATGGTTATTGTGGGTAATGTCACTGATCGGTTCTGTAGGACGCCTATACCGACAGTATTCTCACAGCGCGCCGCAGAAGTCCTCCTGGCGCCAGATGACGCTTCAATTACGCTCGATTATTTAACTAAGAGGTGCACGGCCAGAAACAGCTCTCGCCAAATCGCTAGGCTGACGATCAGCGACGCCGAGTAAGAGAAAATCGCAATCCAGTTCCACTGAACAGACCGATCACTGTCCTGAGTCCACATGGGGGAGGGCTCCTCGTTCACTTGTCGGGTTGCAATTATCGGCCCGTTTCCTGCTTCTTGCAAGTGATAGAAAATATTCATTTGAAATCTGTCCGCCGCCGCTTCGCTGGGTGAAAATACCGACGCTATCGAGATTTTGCTCAGCGGATTGCGAATGCCTCGCCTAAACCCTGTCAGCACTGCACTACGCCGTCGCTTCCAGCAGCGCTTGACGATAGTCAATTCTGGCTTCCACGAACGATAATGGATGGACTCCGCTAAAAGAGGAATACGGGCTTTCATGCAGAACACATTGCGATTTTCCCTGATGTTGGCGCTCGTCTTTCTCGGACCCATCCACATTGAGGCGAACTCTGACTCGGTTCCACTATCGATCACGACCGCGCCGCTCAGGGTCGACCAAGTGGTCAACAATCTCATTGCTAAGGATCGCGAACGGGCTAACACCCTCCGCCACTACGAATGCAATCGCGTTTACCGTCTCGCTTACCGTGGTTTTCCCGGCGATCGCGACGCCGAAATGACAGTCCAAGCCACCTACGACAGTCCAGCGACCAAGAATTTCAAAATCATCTCCCAATCCGGCTCGAAGCTGGTGATCGACCGCGTGTTCAAGCGATTACTGGAGAGCGAAAAGGAAGCGGCCCAGCCCGACGTGCACACCAAGACTCTTCTCAATCGTGACAACTACGACATGGCACTGGTTGCCTTCGAACCACCGGACGCCAGTTCGCACAAGGACAGCCAATACGTGCTTGCCGTATATCCGAAGACGAAAAACAAGTATCTGTATCGCGGAAAAGTCTGGGTCGATGGAACCGATTTCGCCGTCACCCGAATCGAGGCCGAGCCTGCGCAGAATCCCTCCTTTTGGACAAAGAAAAGTGAAATCCATCACGACTACATGAAAGTGCAGGATTTCTGGCTTCCCCGCCGCAACGAATCCATCAGCTACATACGCTTGGGCGGCCGCGCCACTTTGACCATCGAATACAGCGATTACAAAGTGAACGACGCTCGAAAACAGTAAACGCACCTCATCCTCAGGCAACGCTCAGGTAGGGGCGGACGCATTCGTCATCCCGCCAAGCGTTGGCAACCTCAGTAGTACAATCCCGTAGATCGATTCCCCATGAATGGAACATGATGGACAGCCTGATCGAACCGAATTCAAGTCCCACGACCGAGCCGCAAGAATCCAGCCTGCGTCCCATTGTGGCCGGCATCGTCGTCGTGGGAATTGTGGTCGGCATCCTTGCTTTGTTGCTGCGCACCGAACAGAAGAAGCCAGCGCCTCCTCCACCCTACGCGGCCAACCTGGAATTTTCGGATTTGAAGGCAAGCGCCGCACAGAATTTTGTAGGCGCCACCGTGAGCTACCTTGATGGCTCAATCACCAACACGGGTAATCAGACCGTAATCCACGCGGTGGTCCAGGTCACCTTCAAAGATGAATTAGGACAGACTGCGCAGCGCGAGGAACTTCCCATCCACGTCTTGCGCACCGGTGGCCCTTACGACGAGGCTGTCGACTTGACTGTGTCCCCGCTCGCGCCCGGAGAGAGCAAACCCTTCCGCCTGACCTTCGAGAACATCTCCGCGCAGTGGAATCACGCGTATCCCGAGCTTCAGATCACGCAAGCCGCTACAAGATAAAAATCAGAAATAAGTCAGCTCGCAGCAGAATTTCGCTTTTGGAGCTCAGAGTTCGATCGAGAACCGGAACTCTCCCATCACCAGCCGAGCAGCGGCGCCACAAGAAAGCCCGGCACGCAAGTGCCGGGAACACTTAGCTTACAACTCGAGTCTTGTCAGGGACGCCACCGACTCCCTCACTTCTGTTCTGCAATCCATTTGTCCGTTCGCGCCTCAAGAAGATCAAGCGGCAAGGTTCCGCCATCCAAGATCTCGTCGTGAAACTTCCGGATATCAAACTTCGGTCCCAGCTCTTTCTGCGCCCGCTCTCGAAGTTCCCGGATCTTTAGCTGTCCCAGCTTGTAACTCAGTGCCTGCGCCGGCCATGCGATATATCGGTCGGTCTCGGATTGGATCGTCGGCTCATCCACCGCCCCCGACTTACGGAAAAACTCCACCACCTGCTCGCGGCTCCATCCCTTGGAATGAATTCCCGTATCCACCACAAGACGCACCGCTCGAAAAAGCTCCGAAGACAATCGCCCGTAATCCGACACCGGATCCTGGTAGAAGCCAACCTCTTTGCCGAGTTGCTCTGCATACAGCGCCCAGCCTTCGGTGTACGCATTAAAGCCGAGCCCATGGAGACGGAACTTCGGCAATTCCGTGAGCTGTTGCTGCACTGATAACTGCATGTGGTGTCCCGGTATGCCTTCGTGATACGCTGTCGCCTCGGCGTCAACCAGCGAACGCTGTGCAAAGTCGGACGTCGCGACCACCACCCGCCCGGGCCGTTTCCCATCCGGAGTGCCAATCATGTAGTGCGTTGCCGCCGCTGACTGAAACGCGGGGATCGCCTCCACCGTCACCGGCGACTTCGGAAGCAGCGTAAAGAGCTCGGGAAGTTTCGGCTCCATCTGCGCGATGTAGTGCCGGAAATCGTCGAGAATCTGTTCCGCGGAAGTCGGAATGTACTTCGGATTCGTCTTTACCGATGCGCGGAATGACGCGATGTCGGCAAAGCCTTCCTTCTTCGCGATCATCGTGATCTCCGCCTCGATGCGCGCGATCTCCCGCAGACCGAGCTGGTGAATTTCGTCGGGCGTCATATGAGTGGTCGTGCGCCCGTAGATATCGTTTTCGTAACGCTTCTCGCCGTCTGCCAGCGAAGTAATCGAAAGTGTCGTCCGCCCCGCCGGAGCGTATTCGGTACTCAGAAAGTTTGCGAAAGTCTTGTAGGCCGGAATCACGTCGTTATTGATCGCATCCGTGATCTGCTGCGTCAAACGTTTCTGCTCATCGGTCGAAATGCTTGCAGGATATTTTTTCGTCGGAATCAAGAACGGATCGGCATCGATGATCCCCTGGCACTGTACCGGCAACTTCTCGGCCAGGAATCGCACCGGCATTAGCTTGTCCTTCATGCCCGCTCGCAACACCTCGGTCGTCTGACTCAGCACGCGTGGAATCTGCCGCAGCCGCGCAATGTAGTCCTCGTAGTGCTTCACCGAATCCAAGGGAACGGACAAAGGCAGGTCCGCCAGCGACGTATGGATGCCATTCTGCTGGTTGATCGGCATCTCGTACTCTTTCAAATTGAAGTCAGCGATCCGCTGTTGCAACACACGGATCATGAGATCGTGCGATAGCTGGTCCTGGTCTGAAAACCCTGTGCTGGAAATCGCTTGCACGCGCGCCAGAAATTCCTGATTGATCTTCTCCCGCGCGGCAATCGCCTGCAGCGAGTACTCCCCCAGCTTGTCGTTATAGCGGTAATCGCCAAACGCGGTCGCCCGCTCCGGAAAATTGCGGAGATCCGACTCGTACTGCTCTTCGAACAGCGCATTTTGCGCTGCAAGTCGGTCGGCAACTGGCTTGGCGTTTTGGGCAAGGACGAATCCTGAGGCGGCAACGATCAAAAACAAAATGTGGTTTGCGCGCATAATTCCGAAAGCCTACCAGACAGAACCGATGAAGTGCACACGCATTTCGCCGCCGCGAAAAGTGAGAGGTCAGAGGTCAAATTGGGGAAGTTAAGACCGAAGCGCAATTGCAGCGTTGAAGGCATGAAGGCGCGCGACGGTTTTCACTTCTGCAATCTGACCTCTCACCCCTGCCCTCGAACCCGTCCGTTACAATCTTCTCGTGGATCAGCCAAAACCATTCCGTCTCACGGAGTCTGTGAAGGCCGCGGGTTGAGCTTCTAAGCTGAGTCCGGCGGTGCTGGACACGGTGCTTGGGAAATTAGCCCGGCAACACGACCCGAATGTCTTAGTCGGCTTCGATCATGCCGACGACGCCGGTGTGTATCTCCTCACGCCCGAGACGGCGCTCGTCCAGACAGTGGATTTTTTCACCCCGATCGTGGATGACCCCTATACCTTCGGTCAGATTGCCGCGACCAACTCGCTCAGCGATGTGTACGCGATGGGCGGAAAGCCGCTCACCGCTCTCGCCCTCGTCTGCTTCCCTGAAAAAGC
Organism: uncultured Acidobacteriaceae bacterium; assembly: GCA_963846085.1. Lineage (GTDB taxonomy): Bacteria > Acidobacteriota > Terriglobia > Terriglobales > Acidobacteriaceae > Acidiflorens. The sequence goes on from CAWJUN010000004.1 coordinate 1,601,292, forward strand.
CGACGTCGAAATTCTGGAGCGTATTCTCGCCGGCGGCTTGTCAAAAATGATGGAAGCCGGATGCACAGTCGTGGGTGGCCATAGTATCCGCGACGAAGAAACAAAATTTGGCTATTCCGTCACCGGAATCGTTCATCCCAAACGCGTCCTGGCGAATCAAGGCGCGCGGCCCGGCGATAAGCTGCTATTCACCAAAGCCTTGGGCACCGGCGTAATTTCGACCGCTATAAAAAAAGGAGTAGCCAAGCCTGAGTGGGTCGCCGCCGCCGTAAAGTCGATGACCACGCTGAACAAAACCGCCGCCGAAGTTATCACCACCGGTCTTGTGAAGACAGGCAACAGTGTGGTGACGGGCGTCTCGCCCGTCCAAGCAGAGCGAAGCTCCGCAGCACCTGCAGTCGCGAACGACCAACGACGAACGACCGACGACGCCTTCGCCGTCCATGCTCTAACCGATGTTACGGGATTCGGACTGATCGGCCACGCCCGTGAGATGGCGTTAGCTTCGGATGTCAGCCTCATCTTCCACTCCGCCGCCATCCCCGTGATCGACGGAGCTCTCGAGTGCATTCGAGCGGGCCATATTCCTGGAGGCCTGAAAGCAAATCGTGACTTTGCCGAATGTGCAGTCGATTACGATGCGTCGGTAGTCGACGATCTCCGCACGTTGCTCTTCGACCCGCAGACTGCCGGTGGATTGTTGATCTCGATCGCAGTCGACGAAGCCGACTCCATGACGTCAGCCTTGCAAGCTGCTGGCGTTCCCGCCGTCGAAATCGGCGAGGTCATACCGCGGACGAAACCGTTGATTCGAGTCGCTTAATTCGGTGGCTCACTCTCGCCGCTACGCGCTATGGATCAGATCCCAGATCGTCGCCAGGTGATGGTCATCGTGCTCAGCCACAAAGTACAAGTGGTCCACCAGACGCATCGGCGTTTTTAATCGGGGATGAAGAAGAGTTCGTGCAAAAACCGAGGAGTCGAGTTCCTCCACGGTGTTCATCAAGAGAGAACGCGCGCTTCGGAATTCGGCCATGATCGCCTGCATCGACCGATCGTTGTAGGTCGCTTCGAACGTCTGGCGGTTGCTCAGGTCGGCCACGCTGAGCTGGGATGCTCCGCCGAGGTAGTCCTCAACCCGTACTCTCCACAATGTTTCGAGGTCCAGCAAATGCCCGGCATGTTCCTGCGCCGACCACTTTTCACTTTCCGGTGGCTGCCGAGCCAGTACATCGCGAGCAACACCCTGAACGCTCTCTTCCAAACGCGCCGGCGTTCCTCGCAGACGGGCACACAGGTTGGGATACAGCTCCACAGGGAAGTTGAAGTCGAACTTCCGTTCAAACCAAAGCGGCGGTCGATTCATAGTTGATGAAGGAAATCGGCTAAAAACTGAAGTCGGATCAAACTCGATCTTCCCAACAGATGCCGAATCCACCCCAGGCGATGCACTTCCATTCAACTAGCGCCGCACCCTTCGCCGTAACTGCCGCATCTATAAACGAAATCGCCAGTCATCTTAAGTCTTTCTGCGAAAGGATCCCCGCATGAAAACGCGTACCCTCGGACAATCCGGTCTTAAAGTTTCCGCTCTCGGCCTGGGCTGCATGGGCATGTCGGAGTTTTACTCAGGACGCGACGACGAGGAATCCATTGCGACGATCCATCGCGCCCTCGAACTCGGCATCAATTTTCTGGATACAGCCGACGTCTATGGACCCTACAAGAACGAAGAGCTGGTCGGCCGCGCGATTCAAGGCAAACGCGATCAGGTGGTCCTAGCCACGAAGTTCGGCATCGTCCGCGATCCCTCCAACCCCAACCTTCGTGGAGTGAGCGGACGTCCCGAATACGTAAAGAAATCCTGCGAAGCAAGCTTGAAGCGCCTCAATGTCGAATATATCGACCTTTACTATCAGCACCGTGTCGATCCCAACACGCCCATTGAAGAAACCATGGGCGCTCTGGCCGTTCTCGTCACCGCAGGCAAAATTCGTCACATCGGATTGTCAGAAGCAAGCGCCAGCACTGTGCGGCGCGCCGTGAAGGTGCATCCCGTCGCAGCGTTGCAGACCGAGTATTCGCTCTGGACGCGCGATCCCGAGCACGAGATTCTCGCTACCTGCCGCGAACTCGGCATCGGCTTCGTCGCCTACAGTCCGCTCGGACGCGGATTTCTCACCGGACAACTCAAGACTTTCGAAGATCTCGCTTCCGACGACTATCGCCGCTTCTCCCCGCGCTTCCAGGGCGAAAACTTTCAGAAAAATCTCGACCTCGTGAACGAAGTGCAATCCATTGCGCGCGAGAAGAAATGCGAACCCTCACAACTGGCGCTCGCCTGGGTGCTGGCTCAGGGCGACGACATCGTCCCCATCCCTGGCACCAAACGGCGCAAATATCTGGAAGAAAATGTCGTGTCTGTCGACCTGCAACTCACAGCCGACGAACTGCGCCGCCTCAACGGAATATTTCCCTCTGGCGCAGCGGCTGGCCTGCGCTATCCCGAACACATGATGAGTCTGATTAACGGCTGAGATTTGTTGGTTCGAGGGTTTGCCGAGCGGATCGTTAACCGCCCAGAAGCTTATTAGCAGCGGCATAAGGCATCGCGCCCGTCATCGTGTCGTAAGTGCCAGTAGTCTTCAACTCCTCCGCCACTCGCTCCAGCAGTCCGAGCGTGGCGCGCATCGGGCCCGACCCAACACTCACACGTGCCACTCCCAATTTCGCCAGTTCCGGAATCGACGGGCGCTCCCGGCACCGCAAGAATATTCAGCGGACATCCCACCGCTTTCACCAGCCTCTCGATCGTCTCTGGATCTTTAAGCCCAGGAGCAAAAACGCAGTCGGCGCCCGCATCGCGAAACGCAATCAGCCTTCGCAACGCTTCCGAGTAGTCCGCATCCGGATTTCCTCCCGGCAGCAAGTAAACATCTGTCCGCGCATTCACTACAATTTGCGATCCCATTTGCATCGCCGCTTCGCGCACCGCCTTGATTTTTTCGACGGCCAGGTGCAAGTCGATCAATGGTTGATCGCGGCGGTCGCTGGCATCTTCGATGTTCATCCCCACCACCCCAGCCTGCACCAGTTCGCGTGACGTCTGCGCGGCATCTTCGGGAGTCGACCCATATCCCGACTCGACATCGGCAGTAAGCGGCACGTGCATGGCGCGCGCGATGCGGCCGATGCGGGCCAGCATTTCTTCCCGCGGAATCTTTTGCCCATCCGGATACCCGAGCGAAAATGCGATCCCAGCAGAAGTTGTCGCCAGCGCGGGAAAACCTGCCTCCTCAAAGACGCGAGCGCTCGCCACATCCCAGGCATTCGGCAGGATCAGTATGCCCGGTCCGCGATGGAGCTGCCGAAACTGCGTCGCTTTGTCGAGCTGCAAATTCATAGGTCTTTACCGGCCGCGAGCTTTTTCCCGCATGCGTTGCATGAAACTCGGCACATGCACGACAGCCCGTCCGACCGTGCCCCGGCCAATCTCCTGCGTTCCATCGTTTGCGCGAACGCGCATAATGTAGAACCGGCCGTCAAACGATTCCAATTCCGCCTCGGCCCGCACCTTCATCCCAATTCCAGTCGCGGCGCGGTGTTCGACGTGGATCGACACTCCCACCGTAATTTCACCCTCTTCACAGAATGGTTGCAGCGCATGGAAGCACGCCGTCTCCATCAGCCGGATCATATCCGGAGTGGAATACACAGGCGGCAATTCGGGATGATGCGCGGAGAGCGTGTGCTTCAGCTCAACAGTCTCAGACGCCTCACCTTGGGCGCGGATCGGTATCGGTCGAGCCATGTTCTCTGTAAAAAGCTTCTCTAGAAAAGTTTCTCTCGAAAAGAATTGTAGACCAGGAGACGAGGCCACTTTTCGAGACGGGCACCCGTCTCAAATCCGGTGAAAGCAGCCTCATCTCTGATTACTTAATTCTGGCTTACGGCGAGAGTCCCCGCTCGTTCCAGCCGGCGAGTCTCGAAACCGTCCAGCACTTGCCACAGCGCTTTCGACGCAGACTCGGCCGCTACCAGGGCTTTCTTCGCGCTCGCGGGGTTCGTCTGAACACGCTTCTCTAATTGAGCGCGCCACACATTCGCGTGATGCACGTCCGCTTCCGAATGCAAAGTGAAGTAGCCGCGTGTCTTTGCATCCGCGTGGTAAAGCTCGCGCAGGACGCGATCTTTTTCCGCCGCGATCCGCGGCACTTGCGATTCGTAGGCATAGAAAGCCGCCAGCGCTTCTTCCGGCGTTCCTTCGCTCGCCACGCGGTGAAACCATGAGATCAGCTTTCGTACTTCGGCAAGCGGCCGCCGCTTCGGCATGCGGCTTCCGCCCACGCCCTCCACGAAATCGAGCCACAATTCAGAGTGCGACCGCTCCGGCTCACCAAAAGAATCTTCGCCGCCCTTTTCATCTGTCATGTTTGCCAGCACTGCGCGCCGTAATTCCCCTTCTTCCAGTCGGACGCCAAATTGCGCCAGGTAGCCGGGAAACGCTTCCACGTGAGGAAAATAATCCTCGGCGTACGTACGTAGATCCTCGCCAGTCAGCTTGCCCGCCGACCAGGCTTGGTAAAAAGGATGACAGAGCAGGTCATACGGATGAATGCGCTCTTCCAACTGCAATAAAAATGGATTTGCTTCTTTAGGAGTGGTCGTCATAATTCCCTCAAAGATGATTAGCTTGGAGTCTCAACTATACGGTCGCCGACGGAGGATCACAAGGACGCCAGCCTAAACCTAGAAGGAGAAAGCGGACGCGAATTTTCGATGCCGGGTGAGAGCTCGAACGGCCGAGCCCTCCGAGAAGACGAAAGTCAGCGATCCGAATCGCATGAAAACGCCATTAACGTGGAAGTTCATCCCCGCGTTCAAAGTGGGTCGGCCGGTTGCCAGCCGTTTACGAATCGCTGTTTCCCCGCGCCAATAAAAAAGGGCGGTGCGCATTTGCACCGCCCCACAATGCGACATCCAATTTGCGATTCAGTCTCCCCAGTAGGAGTCCATCAAAATCTCAAACGTGCCCGCCGTACTGCTGAGCAACGTCTGATTCGTTCCAGTCGAGCTCATCACATAAATATCCCAGGACGAGTTTGGATTATTGACCACGTTATAGAGAATCAGATTCTTGTAGGGTACGGGCGACAGGGTTTGAGCGGTGACGCCAGTCGTAAGCGGTGTTGCGCCTGTTCCGTCCAGATTAACGCTCAGAATGTTCCATTCCGTGCCATCGTAATCCGAAATCAACAGTTTCGTACCATCGCCGGAATAGACTGCCGGACCCCACCACTCATCGGTTGCATACACCAAGGTCGGACTGGAATCCGTAAGCGCCATGGTGTACCAGCCACTTTGCGTCGGCGTTCCAACTTGCGGGTGGCTCGAGGCGTGAATCGCAGCGCGCGGAAAGCCCTTCGGCGGCGTCACCGCGCGGTGGCTGATTTTCTGCCCCGATCGCGACAAGCAGCAGTCATCTGTTTGGATGTAAAACACCAGAGACTTGCCGTCCGGTGAAAAACTCGGCGCGTATTGATCAACTACGCCTAACCCCGCCGCATACAGCGCGGTTTGATTGCTACCGTCGACATTCATGGTGAAAATCTCTTCGTTGCCCGCGACGTACGCGATGGATTTTCCGTTGGCTGAGAAGGTTGGCGACCAGGCGTTAGCGCCCGTAGTCAGTTGCGCCTCCGTACCGTTCGTGCCCATCGTAAAGATGTCGTAGTTAGTGTCATCCTCGCGGTAATAGGCCACCTCTGTCGCCGAGCTGTTAGAGGCCACGTAAAACGCGGTCGCGGGAATCGGAATGCTTACCGCGGTGGACTTCTTGGTTGACTCGTTCAGGGTGAACAGTTGGGGAGCGGCCGCAACGTCAGATGACGCGCGCGAAACGTAGGTGACTGTCGGAGACGGCGTTGAATCGGATCCGCAGCCCGTCAAGGCTACTGCCAATCCCGCGGCAGCGAGTGTGATGATTAGCTTCTTCATGACTTTTATTCCTTCTTGAAATCGATCTCGAGTGAACTGCACACATCGGTGTTGTTTCGGAAAAAATGGACAGTTCGCCCCTGCGGGGTCGACGCCAAACTCTCAATCTGTACAGAAATTGCACGATGTGGTTGCATCGGGGAACTTCAGGAAATCAGCAGATCATCAGTCGGGATGGAACATCCACTGCACACTGATGCAGACCTTACTCGAAGATGGATTGCGCAAAAGCAGAAAACTCCTGCGAGAGATTACTTTGGTCTAAGTCCAATCGGGATGTTCCAAAGTTTGTAAGGGAAACGATGACAGGTGCCGGGATTGCGCCGTCAAACGACACCGACAATTCTCGTGGGCAAAAAAAGGCGGCACTTACTGTGCCGCCCACTCTGGTCATTAACGCTTAGTCACCGTAAGCGTCAACGAGAAATTCTTCGGTATTCGGAGTGCTGTTTACTAACGTCTGGTTTGCGCCGGTCTGGCCCATCACATAGATGTCATAGGACGTGCTCGTGCTGTTATATCGGCTGAATAGAATCTGATTCATGTACGGTACAGCGGCATAGTCGTATGTATCGGTACTCGTCGTAAGCTGCGTCAGAGTTCCATTGAAGTCGGTGCTCGTAATGTTACAAGCCGTGTCGCCGCAAACGGTAAACAACAACGCTTTTCCATTCGCAGCGAAAATCGCCGGCCCCCACGCGTTGTCGGTCGCGTAGACCAGCGTCGGCGTCTGATCGGTAAGCGCCATCATGTACCAACCGCTGACCGTGGGGTCCGTGACTTGCGGATTGCCAGACCGGCGCACATGAGCGCCAACGTGCCTGCTATGGAAGTACCTTTGGGGAGACACTCCCGAGAGGCCCGGTCCGCGCCTCTGCGCCGGCGTTCCGGAACCAGTTACCTCAATATAAAAAGCAATCGACTTGCCGTCAGGCGAAAACTCTGGGTAGTAAGCGTACGCCACATCAGGTGAGGGCGCATATAACGCTAGTTGGTTGCTGCCATCTGCATTCATTGTGAATATCTGGTCGCCGTCGTTGGACTCATCCACGTAAGCTATCGTTTTCGCGTCCGGGGAAAATACTGAATCCAGACTTTCGCCGTCCGTGGTTAGTGCTTTCTCCTGGTTATCCGTTCCCATGAGAAATACATCGATGCTCTCGTCGTCATTGCCGTCGGGACGACTGTAGGTGACAGCTGTAGCGGCGGTGTTCGGCGCTACAAAAAAGCTACTTGACGGGATGGAAATCGCTACTGCGGTTGGCGTCGCTGTCGTTGTACTCAACGTGAAAAGATGAGGCGCATAACCGTCGCTGCTCGAACGAGCAACATACGTGATCAACGGTTTCGGGGTAGAATCGCTTCCGCAGCCTGTCGTTGCGACTACCAGCGTTGTGACGGCGAACGCAGCAGCCAGTGTGAATAGCTTCTTCATGATCGTCTTTCTCCTGGATGAAACTTGTGATGAACTGCGCAAATCAGCTTCTCGGCGCACTGCCGGGCGGACCTTCCAGCCCACACGTCCACACCGACAAATTTCGGTTTGAACTGAGATTTTCGTGATGCCTTTGTCACCCGTAGAACTTCTTCAGGTGATCGCAGCCCGCGGGGACGGGCCGGTAAATCAATCGCACGCCTGATTGAAAATCTAATTGAAGATTCTTCGTAACCTTAGAAAAAACTAATGCTACGGATTACTTTGGTCAGCCACTGACCATGAACCACGAAAACTCCAGAAGCATAACGAAGAATTCCGGTTTCAACCTTTTCCTTGGCGTACCTTCGTGACCTTTGTGGTTGGCGCCTTTCGGCCTTCGCCTACCGTTTTTCAAATGCGCTATTCTTTAAAAACGTTGCGACCTCAGCGAAAGGCGGGTCGTCCAATTACCTTATGGAATTCCGACAGCTTGGCAAGAGTGGATTGAAGGTTCCGGTACTGTGCTTCGGCACAGCGACTTTTGGCGGCGGTAACGAGTTCTTCCGCGCGTGGGGCGCCACCGACGTCGCGGAAGCCACCCGTCTGATCGATCAGTGCATGGAAGCGGAAGTCAACTTTTTCGACACGGCAGACGTTTACTCCGATGGGCTTTCCGAACAGATCCTAGGGCAAGCTATCCAGCACCTATCACGCGACAAAGTTCTGATCTCGACCAAGGCCACTTTTCCTTTCGGCGAAGGTCCTAACAATGCCGGATCGTCGCGTTTTCACCTGACGCAACAGATCGAGGGCAGCTTGAAGCGGCTCAAGACCGACTACATCGATGTCTACCACATGCACGGCTTCGACGCGCTCACTCCGATCGAAGAGACGTTGAACACGCTTGATCAGTTCGTGCGCGAAGGCAAAGTGCGGTACATCGCCGCTTCGAATTTCTCCGGCTGGCATATGCAGAAGTCCCTCGGCATCAGTGAGCAGTATGGATGGGCGCGCTACGTTGCTCATCAGGTGTATTACTCGCTCGTGGGCCGCGACTATGAATGGGAACTGATGCCTCAGGCGTACGAGGAGGGTCTAGGCGCCCTGGTGTGGAGTCCGCTGGGCTGGGGACGCCTGACAGGAAAAATCCGCCGCGGCCAGAAACTGCCCGAGGTAAGCCGTTTGCACAAAGCAGCCGACGGCGGCCCCATTGTCGCCGATGAATACCTCTATAAGGTTGTGGACGCGCTCGATGCGGTCGCCGCCCAGACGGGTAAAACGGTCCCGCAAGTAGCTTTGAACTGGCTGCTGCGCAAACCAACCATTGCCAGCCTGATCATCGGCGCTCGCGACGAAAAGCAGTTGCGCGACAACCTCGCCGCCGCCAGTTTCACGCTGACGCCCGAGCAAGTTGCCAAGCTCGATGAAGCCAGTGCCCCGCAAGTGGCCTATCCGTATTGGCACCAGCGGCAGTTCCAGATTCGCAATCCGCTGCCGCCGTCCTACCGTTAATTCATCATGGAGCGACGGGCGCTCCCGCCCGTCTCCCCCGCTCTCCAGAAGGTTGTTACAATCGAGGTAGCGGTCACCCTCCTTGTAGTCGTGGGTCGAATAACACGCACATGCAGCCGTTTGACGAACATTTCGAGGTAGTCGTTGTCGGAGCTGGCCACGCCGGATGCGAAGCTGCGATGGCTGCCGCGCGCATGGGCCTCAAGACGGCGCTGTTTACCCTCAATGTCGATCTGATCGCGCAGATGTCCTGCAATCCGGCAATCGGCGGCATCGCCAAAGGCCATCTGGTGCGCGAGGTGGACGCTCTCGGTGGCATCATGGGCGAAATCACCGACGCTGTTGGAATCCAATTTCGCCTGCTCAATACTTCCCGCGGACCCGCTGTCTGGTCGCCGCGCGCGCAGTGTGACAAGCAAGCTTACCGCCTGAAGATGCGCGAAGTCCTAGAGTCGCAGCCGAACCTGAGCATCAAGCAGGCCGAAGTTTCCGATGTGATTTTGAAGGAGCAGCCGTCAGCCGTCAGCCATCAGCCATCAGCAACACCTGAAGTTACTGAGAATCGAGAACTGGGAACTGAAAACTGCATTACCGGTATCCTGCTCCGCGATGGGCGCCGCGTCTCGGCCGACGCCGTCATCATCACCACTGGTACATTTCTCAATGGACTGATTCACTGCGGCGAGCAGCAGTATCCAGCGGGGCGTTCGGGAGAGCCCGCAGCGGTCTTGCTGGGCGAGTCGCTGAAGAAGCTTGGTCTGCGCGGATGCCGTCTCAAGACCGGAACGCCTCCCCGTCTCGACGGCCGCAGCATCGATTGGTCGCGCTTCGACCGCCAGCCAGGCGATGTCGATCCGACGCCATTTAGTTTTCGTACCCGACGCGTCGCGCATCACGATTCGCAGGTGCCTTGCTACATCGCGTTCACCACGGAAGAGACGCACCGCATTATTCGCGAGAACGTTCATCGTTCGCCCATGTACAGCGGACAGATTCAATCGACTGGGCCGCGATATTGCCCGTCCATTGAAGACAAGATCGTCAAGTTTCCGGACAAGCTGACCCATCAGCTTTTTCTCGAACCTGAGGGCTTGAACACGCATGAGATTTACGTCAATGGCATGAGCACCTCGTTGCCGATCGACGTGCAGTTGGCGATTTTGAAGTCGATCCCAGGCTTGGAAAAAGCCGAGATGATGCGGCCGGGTTACGCGATTGAGTATGACTCAATCGATCCGACCGAATTGAATCGCACCTTGGAGCTCAAGAAAATCGCCGGACTTTTTCTCGCCGGCCAGATCAACGGGACATCCGGCTACGAAGAAGCAGCGTGCCAGGGACTGATGGCGGGAATCAATGCCGCGCTCAAGGTAAAGAAAGAAGCTCCGCTCATCCTCGATCGCACAGAGGCTTACACTGCGATTTTGATTGACGACCTGATTTCGAAGGGCACCAACGAACCATATCGCATGTTCACTTCGCGCGCCGAGTTTCGTCTGCATCTGCGGATCGACAACGCTGACCGTCGCCTGACTCCACACGGCCGTCGCGTGGGTCTGATCTCAGACGAGTCATGGGCCGATTTCGAAGCCAAGCAGCAGCGGCTGGAAAACGTAAAGCAAACCCTGGAAAAGACAAAGTTCACCCGAGAGATGGCCGCCAAGATCGCGCAAGACAAGATCGAGCAGCCCTCGGCAATCGGACCCGAGGACGGCACGGCTGCACTCGATCTCTCCTCCGCAATTGGCCAGAGTTTGGCGCAATTGCTGAAGCGTCCTGAGATGATCATCGAGCAACTGGCGCCGGTTCTACGGAATGTTTTCCCCAGGTTTTTTGAAAGAGATTCCTCAGCGAACTCGCCGGTTAATTCTCCACTTCATCTTTCGTCCGAGATCCGCAACGAGCTGAAGTCCGTGGAAACGGAAATCAAGTACGCGGGATATCTGGAGCAACAGCAGCGTTCGATCGATCGGTTGAAGAAGGCCGAGCAGCGCCGAATCCCCGATTGGTTCAATTACAGCGCAGTCAGCGGCTTGTCGCGTGAGATGCAAGAGAAACTGGGAAAAGTAGTGCCGCAGACGCTCGGCCAGGCCTCGCGGATTCCCGGAGTGACACCCGCAGCAGTTTCGCTGATCAATGTCTTCATCGAGATTCAGTCGCGGCAGCGCGATCAGGCGGCGGCGCTGTAGCGTCTCGGGCAGAGTTCGCGCTGAAGTTCGCCCGTAGTCTCACACCGGAAACGCGGAAAGACAAACGAACACTATCCAGGCTGAGGTCGCCCAGAGCACTAGTCCGAACGAGAGTCCAACTATCTTTTGACGGAGCGCGAGGTCGGGAACAAGGAATCCAGCCAGGCCGATTAAACATCCGAGAATTCCGGTCGCGTAGTAGACGGGAGCCTTGAACAACGCGGCTAAAGGAATGAAGTGAGCGCCCACGATGAACGCGATCCCCGACAAGATGTAATCGGAATACCGCAAGAGCTTCAGGACGGCCACTGCCAGGAAAATCGCCGCCAGTTCAGCCCCGAAAATCACATAGAAGTGACGGTCGATTTCGCGGTTGGTTGCCGCCTGTTGTGGAGCTATGGAAGCGGTCTCGCGCGGCATATGAGTGACGCGGAGGTCCAAGTTCACGAGTGCCGCTGCTAGAACAGAGCCGACGAAAAGAAGCACTAACCGTGGCCAGAGCAGCGAGGAACGGCCGCGAAGCAATCCGATCAGCAGCCACGCTATGCCGAAGCCGAACATCACCGCGGCACCGATGAGCATTCCGGACAGGTCGCTTCGGTTCATAGGTACCGAGCCCTCACGTCTTCCGATACATTCGCGGGAGACCGATGTCGAGGAGTCCGCGCCCGAGGGTTTGGAGGGGGCCGCCTCGCTTCCATAACCCGTCAAAATCCAGTCAATAAATCCGAGTTCTATTTCCCGCGCTTGTCCATCGAAACGAACTCGCGCGTGTCGTGGCCGATCCAGATTTGCCTAGGGCGAGCGATTTTTTGCTCGGGATCCATCAGCAGTTCCTGCCACTGGGCGAGCCAGCCAATCGTGCGGGGGATCGCGAACAGGACGGTAAACATTTCCGGCTTGAAGCCCATCGCCTGATACATGATGCCGGAGTAGAAATCGACGTTGGGATAGAGTTTGCGCTGCACGAAATAGTCGTCTTCGAGGGCAATGCGTTCGAGTTCCAAGGCGATTTCAAGTTTCGCGTTGCGTCCCGTGACTTCGAAGACCTGGTCGGCGGCCCACTTGATGATCTTGGCGCGCGGATCGTAGTTCTTGTAGACGCGGTGCCCGAAACCCATCAGCTTGAATTTGCCGTCTTTGATTTTCTTGATATAGGCCGGAACGTTGTCTTTCGATCCAATTTCATCGAGCATACGCAGCACTTCTTCGTTCGCTCCGCCGTGCAAAGGTCCAGAGAGAGCGGAGGCTGCGGAGGCGACGGCCAAATAGGGATCAGCCTGGGAACTGCCGACGGCGCGCATGGCGTTGGTGCTGCAGTTCTGCTCGTGATCGGCATGCAGAACAAAGAGGACGTCGAGCGCGCGCGCGATTACGGGATTCGCCGCATACTTCGGTTCGACGATCTTCCACAGCATGTTCATGAAATTTTCGGGATAGGTAAGGTCGTTGTCGGGATAGACGTAAGGAAAACCGACATTGTGGCGATAAGACTAGCGCGGCGATCGAAGGCATCTTGCCGATCAGGCGCTTGATCTGGAGCAAACGAATTTCGGGATCCAGCACATGCTTGGCATCGGGATACACGGTGGAGAGCGCGGCTACGGTGCTGACGAGCATGGCCATCGGATGCGCGTCGTAGCGGAAACCTTCCATGAATTTCTTGGTGGTTTCATGGAGCATGGTGTGGTGGGTAATCTCGTAGACCCAGTCTTTCAGTTGGCTCGCGTTCGGCAGTTCCCCGAACAGGAGCAGATAGGCCACTTCAAGATAAGTGCAGTGCTCGGCGAGAACTTCGATGGGATATCCGCGATAGCGCAGGATTCCGCGATCGCCGTCGATATAGGTAATTGCGCTGCGGCAGGATGCGGTGTTGGTGAATGCGGGGTCGTAGGTCATCAAGCCGAAGTCTTCGGGGCCGGTCTTGATCTTGCGAAGATCCATCGCACGGATGGTTCCGTCTTCAACGGGAACGGTGTAGTTTTGTCCGGTGCGGTTGTCGGTGATGGTTAACGTATTCTGGGGCATCGAGCCCTCCTGAGAGCAATTACGAGCAAGCGGTAAAAGTACGGTGGCCATGGCGGCGCCAACTGTAGCAAAGGCCGACACCGGGCGATGTGATCGTCAGCACAAAGTCGTGTGCAGGCGGATCGCGACGCCGCAAGTCATGCTATCAGCAACAGCCGCTGGTTGCGTATCCGGTAGCCTTTTCGAATTATTGGCAGTGGCGCCGGCGATCGTGTAGCGTGTGGGAACGTTCCCCGCCGCCCTCCCCATGCGGTGGGACAGCCGGGAGGCAAGTGGCAACTATGACCTGGATTCGCACCATTCCATTCTCGGAGGCTGACGATGAACTACGGCAGGCGATGGAGGGGCAGAGGCCGCTTTATCCTAAGGAATACGCCGTTCCAGTCCATCCCGTGGAGGGCGGTGGCTCGTCAATTGTGGAGTCGCACTCGCTGATTCCGCAGGCGCTTTACCATGCATTTTCGACTTTCGGCGCGCTCATGTCTCCCGACTTGCCGTTGCAGCGGCGCCATCACGAGATGATCGCGACCATGGTTTCGGTGACCAACCGGTGCGTGTATTGAATCGAATCGCACGCAGAGTTTCTGCGTCGAGTCACGCTGGATAAGGAACTGGTTGAAGCGCTGGAGCACGATTACACGACTGCGCCCATCACTCCCGAGGAGCGCGTTATGGTGGGTTACGTGGTCAAGCTCACCAAAGACGCGACCAAGGTGTGGAAAGACGATCATGAGAAGTTGCGGGCTGCGGGCTTTAACGATCAAGCGATCCTGCAAATTACGTTAATTGCGTCGTGGTTCAACTACATCAATCGGGTCGCGGACGCGCTGGGCGTGGGGCGAGAACCTTAAGGGTTGGAGCATTTTAGTTACGCCCTGGTGAGGATACAACGTTAGTCGCAGCTGGGATGCGGCGGTGTGCTGCGACATCCATTCGTTCAGATCGCTCTCACTCGTTGGCGACCCGGCGATGGGGTTTGACTGCCAGACAGCGCGCGAAAATCGCCGAGACTTGCGGAATATCCGCTTCCGTCAACCGAATGGCGCTACCCAATTTCTTGAGAGCGGGATTTAGAGTAGCGGGTTGCGCTCCCGCGAGATCGAGAAGTTGCTGCCACTCGCGAGCCACCGGGACCCGTTCGTCCGTGTCGGCGTCTTCGCAAAACTGATCGGCGGCCTCAGGGGCGGTTCCATACTCGTCGGCGACATCTTCATGAAAGTAGCCGCGTAGAAAGGTATGCAGCGCGAGAAAGTTGGCAGTGGTAATTTCCGGTTTCGAGCTCATCAGCGACACTCCGGGTAGGAAGTCAGAACATAATAACGGTTGGGCCTGGCGTACTTCAGTACGACCACGGCATGTTGGCAAACGCGGGACTGATTTTCGCCACGGTTCATGGTGCGGCCGATCGGTTCGGGACTGTCGTAGTCGAGCACGAGGTTGGGATGCCGGCCCGAGCGCATCAACCAGTTCTCGATTTCTCCGCGCGACTGGGCGATGGCCGCTCCCACAACGTGTTCGGCGGTAGAAAGATCGGTGTAGGTAGAAGCGCCAGTGATGTTGGGCTCACGCTCGAGGCGCTCACGCAACTGCTGCTCGGTCTGGCCGATGTGCTTGCGGATGATGTGGCCGCCGACCGCTTCGTCTCGCCGGAGATCTCGAACTGGGCCGCTGGTCGCGCTTGGGGAGTTCTGCGCGGACTTGGAATTCGAATAGAACGATCGCGTCGTGTCGACGTTGTTCGGAGCCGCGGAGGGCTGACACGCAACCTGGGCAAGGATGCTGGCCGCGAAAACGAGCCGAAGGAGTATGCGAAGAACCGGCTCGCGAATTTCTAAAGCGCTCCGCATAAATCGTACCCATGAAGTCGCGCGGAATTTCCCGTCCTTTAGTTCTCGGTTCACGAGTATTTCCCGGTTCGGCACCGTACACTTTCGCATCTGCAACAGATGGCCCCTGTAAAGTTGTGGGAATTGTGCTACTAAACAGGGTGTGCGGGCAAGTCTACTCGATACTCTGTACGATTTCGAACGCTGGGGCGAGGAGTGTGCTTACGTCTTTCCTCGAGGGTACCGGCATGAGCGATGGAGCTACCGACGCGTCGTAGTCACGGCGTACCAGTTTGCGCGCGAATTGGAAGCGCGCCAGATCGCGAAGGGAGATTCGGTTGTGCTGTGGAGCGAGAACTGCGCCGAGTGGGTCGCGGCCTTTCTCGGATGCACCCTTTGCGGCGTAGTTGTTGTCCCCGTCGACGACGCTGCCACACCGGACTTCGCGCGCAAGGTGAGCGCCCAGGTAAGAACTCGGCTGGTGATTTGTAGACGTGAGCGGGCAGTGAATTTCTGCGGGGCAGAGGGGATCTCGACCATCGATCCGCGCGAACTGTCAGGGGCCATCGCGCAGCGTTCGAGCGAACGTTTTCGCCCAGCGGAGATATCACCCTCCGATCCCCTGGAGATTGTTTTTACTTCGGGCGCCACGGCCGAGCCCAAGGGAGTCGTGCTCTCGCACGCCAATGTCGTCGGCAACCTGGTTCCGATTGAAACCGAAATCAAAAAATATTTGAAGTACGAACGACTCGTGCATCCCATTCGGTTCCTCAACCTGCTGCCCCTCAGCCACGTTTTCGGGCAATTTCTGGGAATTTTTCTTCCTCCGCTGCTGGGTGGCGCCGTTGTGTTTGCAGACACGTTGAACCCGACCGAGGTGATGGCGACTATCCGCCGGGAACGCGTCTCGGTACTGGTGGCCGTACCGCGGATGATCGAATCGCTCAAGCAGAAAGTCGAACGGGATTTGGAGAGAAGTTCTGTAGCGAGCGGGAAACAGTCTCGCCGCTACACGAGCTTGGCCGAGCGGCTATCCGCCTCAGACGGGCAGCACTTTTTGCGGAGGTGGTGGAGCTTTCGCGATGTGCGGCGACGCTTTGGATGGAAGTTCTGGGCCATGATCAGCGGAGGCGCGGCGCTCGATCGGGAGACGGAAGAATTTTGGCACCGTTTGGGATACGCGGTCGTGCAAGGCTATGGCTTAACGGAAACAACTTCATTGATCAGCTTGAATCATCCGTTTCATACGAGTCGCGGATCGATTGGCAAAGTCTTGCCGGGTCGTGAGATGAAACTGGCGGATGATGGCGAAATCCTCGTGCGCGGCAGCGGCGTCGCGAGTGGCTACTGGAATGGGCGTGAAGTGCAGTCCGTCGCGAACGAAGAGGACGATGGCTGGTATCGAACAGGCGATTTGGGTGCGCTCGACAAGCAAGGGAATCTTTTTTTTAAGGGTCGCAAGAAGGAAGTTATCGTCACGCCCGCCGGGATGAATATTTATCCGCAGGATTTGGAAGCGGCATTGCGGAAACAGCCGGAGGTTCGGGATTGCGTGGTGGTTGGTCTGGAGCGCGGGGGGAATACCGAAGCTTGCGCGGTGCTGATTCTGCGCGATGGTTCTGTTGCGGGGCCTCCCCGGACAGCCGAAGCGGATGCACCCGAGGCACAGGAAATCGTCGCGCGGGCGAACGCAACGCTTGCGGAATATCAGCGCATGCGTCGCTGGTTCGTTTGGCCGGAGGAGGATTTTCCGCGGAGTACAACGCAGAAGCCCCGGCGGAACGCGATTGCGGCTGCGGTAGAAGCTAGTTTGGCGGGGCAGCCAGTGGAGAATACGGCGAGTCCGCTCCGGGAGCTGCTAACACGCATTACGGGACGCGCATCGCAGAATCTTTCTCCGGACGCGAATTTGGAGAGCGGCCTGGGGTTGAGTTCGCTAGAGCGGGTGGAGCTTTTGAGCGCGATCGAAGACCGGTATCAGATCGATCTGAGCGAAACGAGTTTCGCCAACGTGGCGACGGTCGGGGATCTGGAAGAACTGCTACAGGGCGAACGCGGAAGCGGTGTGGCCGAACAGGACATCGGCTCAGGCGGGCGCGCTGTGCAAGGTGTGACGCGAGAGCGCGGGGATGTGCGACAGCGAGGCTTTCATTATCCGCGATGGACCCTGCGCCGGCCGACGACGTGGTTGCGTCTCGTCATTCATTACGGGCTGGCGCGCCCGGCGATGCTGCTTCTGGGATGGCCTCGGGTGATCGGGCGAGAGAACTTGAGCGGGGTGCAAGGACCGCTGCTCGTAGTTTCGAATCATGTTGCCGACGTAGATATTGGATTTATCCAAGCGGCACTGCCGGCTCGGTTACGGCACAGGCTGGCGACTGCGACTCGGGGAGAAGATCTCGAACGGCTGCGTTCGCCCGCTGCGGACCGAGGCTTGTTTGGGGGAGCTTACGATCGGCTGCGGTGGGTGCTGGGCGTATCGTTACTGAATTTGTTTCCCCTGCCGCGCGATTCGGGTTTCCGAAAAAGTTTCGGTTATGCGGGAGAGGCGGTGGACCGCGGATATAGCATTCTGGTTTTTCCCGAGGGAATGCACAGCAAAGACGGCACGATCTCGATATTTCGCAGCGGGGTGGGACTGCTGGCGAACAATCTGCGGGTTCCCGTTCTGCCGATGCGGATCGACGGTTTGTTTGAGATCAAGAAGGCGGGAAGGAGGTTTGCAGCTCCCGGAAAAATTCAGGTGCACATCGGGAAGCTGGTGCAGCTCGCAGGCGACAGCGATCCGGAGGAAATTGCGCGGAAGCTACAGAAGGCGGTCAAGGAAATCTAGTGCGGCAACGGAATGGACACTCATCCCATACCGGCTGTGACGCTCTTCGCTTGCAAGCCTGCCAGACGCCGCATCTCCTGCGCAATCCAATCGGCTTCGTGCTTTTCGCGAACAGCGCGTCCGAGGGTAATTTTTATTCCGCTGCGGAGGGTGAGTCCGATGTCGTAGTAAGGGGTGCCAGTCGCTCCGCCTTGCTGGGCGCTGATTTTAGTGTTAATGGAAGCGATCTCTTGGGGCGGAATGCGGTGCATTTTCCCGCTGCCCAGCCAGCCGGACTGCACAGCCACGCCGGCGCTCCCGACCACAACTCGCGTTGTGCTCAGCCATTGTTGAACGGTGCTGTAGAAGAGAAGCAGCGAGAACAAGCCGAAAACGACAGGAAAAATAAACGGTGCGTGGTGAATCATGGAGTAGGTGATGACGCTACAGATCACCCACGCCGCCGCCACCGAGCTGGCAAGCTTCTTGTTGCGCGCCGCAGAAAAATAGAACTCGGTTCCCTCCGCATTCTGGCGTACTTCGACGGTCATCATCGTTGGCCGCGCCAGCGTTGGCTGGGTGGCCACAAACGTTTGCGCTTCCGGCTGCGCTGGAGTCTGCTGGGTGCGGAAAACCGGGACTTCGAAAATGTCGTGATAGTTGACGCCGGGCACATCGGCGAGCGCCTCCAGCACCCACACAAACTCATCGCGAGGATTGCGTTTTTCGGTAGGCTGCGCGTCCAGCGGAAGACGGAACGCGACTGGGATCGTAGTTCCGCTGGGTCCCGGGAACAGTTGGACTGAAGAAAGCTCCGCCTCATCGCGCCACAAAATCCTCTCGGAAGTGTTGCTGGAGTCGCCGGAGTTGGTCGTTACACGGTGGACGCACGAAAGCCGCAGATGAATGCCATGGTCGGGGGAATGCGGGAATCGAGCCTGGATCTGGCCTGTCAGTTCGCGGCCGATCACTCCGGGCACGGAAGACATTTCGAAACAAGTCTTGCCAAATTCGAGGAGAGCGATCGTCTGCCGGAAGGCACGGATGAGAAGACACACTCCTATCACGGGGAAGACGAGGATCAAAAAGACAGCCGGGCCTTTCACTTTGGCCGGCTGAGTGAAGAAGAGATATGCCACGGGCATCGATACTACGTTCCAGAAAATTGCGAAGATCCAGCCAGCTATCGCAGTGCCGCGTGTCTTGCTTTGGACCTTGCCCTGGGCCCAGTCTTCGCGCCAAAGCCACGGCTCTGTGGGGTGTTCGACCTGAAGCCGTTGCTGCCGTTGCTTCAGCTTTGAGCCATACAACGTGGCAAAAACCAGTCCGAAGCCGATCAGCACGAAGAAGGTGCCGATGAGAAACAGGGGCCAGACGGCGGAATGGCCGTGGTCTGATTGCGCGATCTGGACTGCCTTCGAAATCGCCGCGAGTCCACCAATCGCGAAGGGCAGAGCGAACAGGCACATCACCACGATGCCGAGTTTGGCGGAACGAGTCATTCGGAGCCGTTTGGCAGATTGTTTTCTCTAAGACTATTGTCTGGGACACGAGGCCACTCTGGTAAGGGCTAAAAGTGGGGCGACCAAAGTAATTGGGTGAACAGACAGTAAGGAGCCTTTGCGCACAAGCCGTGTTAGAACTAGCGTGATAGGTGTGTCGGTTATGAAAGGCGCATTTACGAAAGCCAGAGTGATGAGATGCTCCTGCATTTGCTGCCTTGCAATGCTCCTCGCGCGCCCTACAGTTGGTCAGCCGCCAGCAGGCTCGGCGAGCACTCCCAAGTCGGCGGCCAGTTCCAACCGCTCCACGCCACCGAAGCGCGCAGCCGCGTCCGCCACGCTGACCGAAGAACAGCGGGCGCTGCATGCTTTGAACCGGCTGACTTATGGACCGCGTCCGGGCGATCTGCAGAAGGTCATGAATATGGATGTGGATGACTGGGTCGAGCAGCAATTGCATCCGGAGGAGATCCCCGACAGCGTGCTGGACGGAAAGCTGGGGCCGTTTCGGACGCTGCGCATGTCGACGCGGGATCTGGTGCAGACTTTTCCGAACAATAATCTGGTGAAGGCCGCGGCGGAGGGCAAGAATCCGCTGCCTGCGGATCCAATGAAGAGGTCGATCTATGAGGTGCAAATCAGCATTCTGGCGGAACGGCAGAAGCAAGATCAACTGGCTCGGGACGGTAAGGCTCCCGACGCAGAGACGAAGGCCAAGATCGACAAGCAGAATCAGGATACGGTGACGGCGCAGGCAGATAGCATCCTGGCGCTTGCCAAAGAGAAACGCATGGAGGCGATTCTGGCTTTGCCTCCCGACGAACGCAGGATTTTTGTTACGAATCTTCACGGAGGGCAGCGGGACCGCTTACTGGCGGATCTTCCCGCCGACCAGAAAGAGTTCTTTCTGGCTATGAGCGGGCCGGTGGGCGTGATTGATAGCGAGTTGCAGCAGTCGAAGTTGCTGCGTGCGGTATATGGCGAGCGGCAGTTGCAGGAGGTGATGACGGATTTCTGGTTCAATCACTTCAATATTTATCTGAATAAAGATGCAGATCAATATCTGGTGACGGCTTACGAGCGCGACGTGATTCGCTCGCACGCTCTGGGAAAGTTCAGGGATCTGCTGGTGGCGACGGCGCAGAGTCCGGCGATGCTCTTTTATCTGGACAACTGGTTGAGCATGGGGCCGAAGTCTCCGCAGGCTGTCGCGGCGAACAAGGGCAAGCCTGGGCAAGCGGCGGGACTCAACGAAAACTACGGGCGGGAGTTGATGGAATTACATACGCTCGGAGTGAACGGCGGCTACACGCAGCATGACGTGACCGAAGTGGCGCGGGTATTGACGGGATGGACGATTCAGCCGTTGGAGCAAGGCGCGGCATTTCAGTTTGATGCGAAGAAGCATGAGCCGGGGGACAAGTTCGTGCTCGGGCAGACAATTCCAGAGAATGGGATTAACGAAGGAATGCAGGTGCTCGACATCCTGGCGCATCACCCGAGTACGGCGAAGTTTATCTGCCGGAAGCTGGCGATGCGGTTTGTGGCGGATGATCCTCCAGCGGCGCTGGTCGACCGCATGGCACAGAAATTTCTGACAACGGACGGCGACATTCGTGAGGTGTTGCGCGCGATGTTCAAGTCGCCGGAGTTCTGGTCAGCGAAAAGCTACCGGGGGAAGGTTAAGACTCCGTTTGAATTTACGGTTTCGTCCCTGCGGGCCACCGGCACGGATTTGAACAATCCCGGACCGCTGGTTGGCGCATTGAACCGGATGGGGATGCCGCTGTATCAGATGGTGCCGCCGACGGGATATTCGATGACGGCTTCGACGTGGATGAATTCGGAGGCGCTGATCGATCGGATGAATTTCGCACTCGATCTGAGTAATGGAAAGATTGGTGGCACGAACTTCGATGTGGGGCGGTTGCTGGCGTTGGGTACGTTGACGAGCCGCGGCTTTCCGCGAGCGAATCCGGCGGATACGGAGTCTGGACGTGGGCAAGAGACGGCGTTGCTGCTGCTGGAAAATGCGTTACTGAATGGAGAAGTGTCGGCTACGACGCAGAGGGCGATCCGGCGGCAGTTGGACGATCCTCAGGTGGCGGCGCATGCGCTGGACGACACGAAGAAGACGTTGAATACGATGACGGCGCTGGTGATTGGATCGCCGGAGTTTCAGCACCGGTAATTGGCAGTTTCCGGATCGGGTTGCGCCGAATTTGTTAGATTCGATCTTGCGGTTTGGCACGTCGTGCTGTTTCCCCGAAATCAGCATGCTAAAAAGCCAAAGGCCGGGCGATTGGCCCGGCGCTTCGTACAGAGAGACTGTCGATTGGATCAGTTCTCCGTTAACCTCGTTTGTAGAAACTAATTCGTAAGCTTTACTCGCGCGTATCCCCTCCCATAGCGCCGGAGTGATTCCAGATCACATCACAAGCGCAAGACCTTCCAGTTCACGCTCGAGAACAGGGAGGGAGCACCCCGCCATTTCGACGCGGCCCGCGGCATCAATGGCTGCGGTCTGCGAGACCCCATATCCCCGGCCCGCCAGAAAAACCTGAAGCAGTTCCGCTGCTTCGCGGGAATCTACCATGCCGCCCTGAATCAGGTCGTTTCGCAGGGCGCATAGCTCAGTCACCGTAAATCGTTCTTTCATCGCAATTCTCACCTTCGACCTCCCTACCGTTGCACGGTTAGATTCATCGGCAACCTGATCCGTTACATGCAATCTTGATGCCGTAACCTTAGTGCTTCTGCAGAGGCGGCTTATCAACGACCTCAGGCATTTAGAACCCGAGAGTTTCCAAAAGGTTGCGAGGATATCATCGGCAGGGTAGCGAAAAACATAACAACAGAATCTGTTGCCGGATTGACACTAAATGTCGTTTCGCGATGGGGGGAAACCGAACTTTGTCGAGAGTCTGCCAGAGGTCCGGTTCACGCTGGGTCGATTTTGGCAGCATCTACCAGCATGATGGGGATATCGTCTTGAATTGGGTAAACGCGGCGGCAGTGGCCGCATTTGAGACTTTTTCCATCTTGATGCGAGACAACCGGCAGTTTGCAGACCGGGCAGACCAGGATGTCGAGCAAATCTTGCGAGATCATGGGCGCTATTCTACAGCGAACTCCGTAGCGGTTGGCGGAAGTCACAGTCCAGGTCGATGGTCGAAGGTAAAACTCCTCTGTACGATTTGTGGAAAACGCACATCGGGCGATCTGCTATGAGATAAAATCGCATTTCATTTTGAGCGAAAAGCAGCGAGGTTTAATGCAGGCCAGAATTCTTGACGGGACGAAAATAGCGGGTGAAATTCGAGCTGAAGTTACGGCTCGAGCCAGGAGCCTGGTGGCGGAGGGTGTTCGTCCCGGTCTAGCGGTGGTGCTGGTCGGGCACAATCCCGCCTCGGAGGTTTACGTGCGGGGCAAGGTAAAAAGTTCGCAGGAGGTGGGACTTTATAGCGAGCAGCACACTCCTGCTGAGACGGCGACGACCGAAGAACTGCTGGCGCTGATTGCCGACCTGAACCGCCGCGACGAAATCGATGGAATCCTGGTGCAACTGCCGTTGCCTCCGCATGTCGATTCCAAGAGAGTGCTGCTGGCTGTTGATCCCGCGAAAGACGTGGACGGTTTTCACCCGATGAATGTGGGTTATCTTTCAACTCAGCGTCCCGGATTGGTGCCGTGCACGCCCGCGGGCGTGATGGAAATCCTGAAAAGAAGTGGGATTCCGGTCGGTGGGCAAGAGGCAGTGGTCATTGGCCGCAGCGATATTGTGGGCAAGCCGGTTGCGATGTTGCTGTTGAATGAGAACGCCACGGTGACGGTCTGCCACTCGAAGACGCGAGACCTGAGGGAGGTTTGCCGACGGGCGGATATTCTGGTGGCGGCGATTGGACGCGCGGGCCTGGTTACGCGTGATTACGTGAAACCGGGAGCGACGGTGATCGACGTGGGAATCAACCGGATCACCGATCGGAAAGAATTCGATCGCTTCTTTCCTGGGAGCAAGCCGGAAAACAAGAAACGCGAAGAGAATTTTTTGGCGAAGGGATCGACGCTGGTCGGCGACGTTCATCCGGAGGTTGGGGAGGTTGCGGGAGCCATTACGCCGGTGCCGGGCGGAGTGGGGCCGCTGACGATTGCGATGCTGATGGCGAACACGGTGAAGGCCGCGATGCTGCGGCGTGGGATGAAGCAACCGGAATTGATTCGGGCTTAGGCGCGCAAAGGTATGAGCCGGTTGCCAGCGGGAATTTCTCTTCTTTCTTATGCTCAAAACTTTCGTGTTCAAAGCGGTATTCAAACTTTGTCTGCAATGCGAACTGTTCAGCGCGAACTAGCATGTTAAGGGTCGGACTCACGGGCGGCATCGCGAGCGGCAAATCTTCGGTGGGCGCGATGTTTGTGGCGCTGGGAGCGCACTTGATTCAGGCGGATGCGGTGGCGCATGCGCTGATGATGCCCGGGCGTCGCGTGTACGACGAAGTGGTGCGCCGTTTCGGGTGCGAAATTCTGAATGGCGATGGGAGCATCGATCGTCCGAAACTCGCGGAGGCCGCGTTTGGCAAGCGTGGCGGCGCGTCTCCGAGGGTGCAGGAACTGAATGAAATTGTTCATCCAGCCGTGATAGCCGAGGAGAATGCCTGGATGGAGGAGATCGGGCGACGTGAGCCGGACGCAATCGCTATTGTGGAGGCGGCATTAATCCTGGAATCGGGGGCAACGGAGCGCTTCGATTGGCTGATCGTGGTGACGTGCCGTCCCGAACAACGCGTGGAGCGTTTCGCCACGCGGCTGGGAATCTCGGAAGAGGCGGCTCGCGGCGAGGTGAAGCGGCGCATGGCGGCGCAGATTCCAGACGATGAAAAAATCAAGGCTGCCGATTTCGTCATCGACAACTCGGGTTCGCTCGATGCGACGGCGGAGCGGGTGAAGGAGATATTTGGCGCATTGCGGCGGGATGCCACGTAGAGTTCTAAGGTAGCCCAGGCAGGGTTGTGCAATCTAAAGACCTGAGTTGGGTGAGGCCGTCAGCGGTTAAACAGATTGCTGAAAAACGCATTTGCAGGCTGCGTTGCGCCCCTCAGCGGCTAAAGCCGTGACTCAAAATGAGGTATTTATCGCAGCGGTAAACCGCTGCGCCACCCAAAAGCGACGACCCAAAAGCGAAGACCCAAAAGCAAGACCCAAAAGCAAGACCCAAAAGCAAGACCCGAGTGCAAGACCCAAAAGCAAGACCCAAGTGCAAGACCCAAAAGCGAGACCAAGATCGAGTTTTTCAGCAAACTGTAAAGCCGCGTGTCTAGCGGTTTCTAGCGGCATGGCTGAAGCGACGCTCTTTCAAAACTTACCTTTCTTACTTCGCTTTCCGGCTGGGCATGAAGATCCACTGCAGCACGGAACTGACCAGGCTGAGCATGACCGCTCCAATGAGCGCCGCGATGAAGTTTCGAACGTAGAAACCCTGTACGAACATCGCAGCCAGTTCCAACATCACGGCGTTGATCACAAACCAAAACAGGCCGAGGGTGAGAATGGTTAGAGGGAAGGTGAGGATTTTGAGAACCAAGCCCAGCGTCGCGTTGATCAGGCCAATGACCGCGGCAGCAATCAAAGCTGCGAGGGGTCCGGTAACGTAAATGCCGGGGACGACGTGAGCCACGATCCAGACGGCGATCGCGCTTAAGATCCAATGCAACAGAAGACGCACGGCGAGACTCCTTTATAAAATAGCGATTACCCGATGATTGGACACTATACAACGTGAAGACGGTGCAGAAAACCAATGCGGCGCGTTTGCTCGATGGGATGGGGATTGGGTACGAGTTGCGGGAGTATGAGGTGGATCCCGAGGATCTGGCTGCGGAGACCGTCGCGGCGAAGATCGGAATGCCGCCAGAGCAGGTCTTTAAGACGCTGGTGGCGCGAGGCGCTCGCAACGGGGTGGTGATGGCGGTGATTGCGGGTGATCAGGAGTTGAACTTGAAGGCACTGGCGGCGGCTGCCGGGGAGAAAAAGATCGAACTTGTGCCGGTGAAGGAACTGATTGGGCTTACGGGCTATATACGTGGAGGAGTGACGGCACTGGCGGGCAAGCGCGAGTATCCGGTATTCGTGGATGAGACGGTTGAGCTGTTTGAGGTGATTTCGGTTTCGGCGGGAGTACGCGGGACGCAAATTGTGATGGCGACGGGGGATTATGTGCGCGCGACGAAAGGCGTGATCGCGAGGCTCGGGCAGCCGAAGGTTGGGTAACAATTCTGTCAAGGTAAACTACAGGAGTTCGGCTGTAGACAGGGTGTTTACTAGGTCTCGACGGGCCAGGCGCAATTGCTTTTCAGCCGAAAAGGACTGTCCCTCGGGGGCTAAACAGAGTGCGGAAAAAGGCATTCGCAGGCTGTATCGTGCCCTCAGTGGCTAAAGCCTTGGCTCAAAATGAGGTATTTATCGCAGCGGTAAACCGCTGCGCCACCCAAAAGCGAGATCCAAAAGCAAGACCCAAAAGCGCCACCCAAAAGCGAGATCCAAAAGGGAGACCTGAAAGCGAGAGCCAAAAGCGAGACCTGAAAGCGAGAGCCAAAAGCGAGACCAAGATCGAGTTTTTCAGCACTCTGTAAAGCCGCACTTCTGTCTGGCCCTCACGGCACGGCTGAAGCCGCGCCCGACCCAAAACGGATTAAAAAACACGCTGTAGATGGATCAACTGCGAACTTGAGGTAAGACATGCCCACTGCTACCCGCACCAACCCGCTCTCGTTTCTGACTGATCAACTCGATGAACTTAAGGCCAAGGGGACGCACTTTAAGCTGCGTGTGCTTGATGATGAGCAGGCTGCGCTCTGTACGTTCGACGGCAAACGCGTCATCAACCTGGCCTCGAACAATTATCTCGGGTTCACGACGCATCCCAAGCTGCGCGAGGCGGCGCTGGAGGCTACGCGGAAATATGGCGTTGGATCGGGCGCGGTGCGGACGATTGCTGGGACGATGAAGATCCACATGGAACTGGAGGAGAAGATTGCGCGCTTCAAGAATGTCGAAGCGTGCGTGGTCTTTCAGTCGGGCTTCACGGCGAATTCGGGAACGGTTTCTGCATTTCTCGGGAAGGAAGACTTCATCATTTCCGATGAACTGAATCACGCCTCGATCATCGATGGATGCCGGCTCTCGCGGGCGAAGATTCTCGTTTTTCGACATAAGGACGTTGCTCACGCAGAGGAGCAACTGGCGAGTGTTAAGAATCAGCCGGGCAAGAAACTGCTGATCACGGATGGCGTTTTCTCGATGGACGGTGACATCGGGCCACTGCCCGGACTGTGCGAGGCGGCTGAAAAGTATGGCGCGATCATGATGGTCGATGATGCGCATTCGTCCGGTGTGCTGGGACGGCAAGGGCGCGGCACGATCGACCATTTTGGAATGCATGGGCGCGTCGACATTCAAGTTGGAACGTTGTCGAAGGCGATCGGCGCTCTGGGTGGATACGTTTGCGGAACGCGCGATTTGATTGATTTTCTTTATCATCGGGCGCGGCCCTTTCTGTTTTCGACCTCGCATCCGCCATCGGTGGCGGCTACGTGCATTGCGGCGTTCGATGTCCTCGAAACCGAGCCGCAGTGGATGGAGCAACTCTGGGAGAACACGCGATTCTGGAAGAAAGAGCTCGGGTTGCTTGGCTTCAATATTGGAGGGCAGACGACTCCGGCCAGCGAGACGCCGATTACTCCGATCATTATTGGCGATGGACGGCAGACGATGGAGTTTTCGCGCGAGTTGTTCAAGGAAGGAGTGCTGGGGACGGGGATTGCGTTTCCTACGGTGCCGGAGGGGAAGGCGCGGGTGCGGACGATTGTGACGGCGACGCACACGAAGGAAGAACTGACGCAGGCGCTGGACGTGCTCGGGAGGGTGGGAAAAAGGATGGGGATTTTGGGGTAGTCTCGTCCTCGCATCTTCCTGATGATGCGGGTAAATGAAGCTGCTTTCTAGCTACACGTGCTGGCTGACGGAGAGCACGTTTTCGTCGGGATCTTTGAACCACGCTACCCTGTCGCCGGTGGGAGCGGTCCAGATGCCTAGTTCTTGGTCGGCGACCCAGGGATATTTTTCAAAAGCGACTCCGCGCTCCTGCAGCCAGCCCACTACTTCTTCGATATTGGACACTTCCCAACCCAGCACGGTAAAGGGAGGCGGAGTGAAGTCCTTCACTTTGGCCAGGCGGATCATCGTCTCGCCGGCCCGCATGGCCAGGGCAAACTGATCTTCGTTCAAGAATTGTAATCCCAGCTTGCCTTCGTAGAAGACCCGGGCTCGGATGGAATCTTTGGTGGGAACGAAGCCGATTACCTTACTGGATGCGAGCATTCGAGAGCCTCCGTGGGACATTTTGCGACGGAATGATACCACTTGCGGCGAGGCGTATCCGGTGTATAATTCCGCCCGCTCGTCGAATGCCATGATTTCAGGCATTCATCCCCTCGAAGCCTAGGAGGCAAAGAATGGGTCACTTCGTGCGTCTGCATTTGATTGGAAGGGTCACGTATTACGTTGGCTGGATCGCGCTATTGGCTGGCGGCTTGGATCATCTGCACATCGCGAGCAGCCTTTTTCTGTCGCTGCAACTCACGCAGCGGAATCTGTTCGAGGCGAGCGTGATTTCCTTTGTAATCTGCGTTGCATCGGAGCTTCGCGCCAGAGATGTGGCCGGCGTGGAGATATCGAGCCAATTGAAGAGAGCGGCCTAGAAAGAGCCACCTGCCGAGCATCTCCCGAGACTGAGTTGGACGACCGAGTCGCCCATCGCCACATTGTCTACTCGTGTCCTGGTGGGGCATCGTCAACGATTGCCGTTACTACCTCGTCGATCGCGTCGGTGATTCGTTTGGCGGGAACATTGAAATTGTTGGACAGGATCGAAAAAACGACAGTTTGCCCACTGTCGGTTGAGGCGTACCCGGACAGAGCTTTCACTCCGCCCAGGGAGCCGGTTTTCGCCATGATCCGGTTCTGAAGGCGGGGATTCGTCAGGCGTTCGGTGAGCGAGCCATCCAACCCAGCGACTGGAAGCGTCGCCTTGTAGGAAGCACCCCACGGTTGCGCAGCGCAATAGCGCAACAATTCGACGATCGCGTGGGGCGTAACTAAATTCTGGCGCGACAACCCGGAGCCGTCGTAGAAGACGTACTGGTCATTCGCGATTCCGGCTTGCGTCAAAAATCCGCGGAGCACTTCGAGTCCACCTTCGATGGTTCCGGCTGTGCCGCGCTCTCGTCCCAAAAGGCGGAGCAGAATTTCGGCGTGCAAGTTCTGACTGACCTTGTTGATGACGCGGAGATCTTGCAGGAGAGGTTTTGATTCGTAACTGGCCAGCTGCAACGGCTGATCGCTTTTCAGCGGACGCGACGGGCCGTCGCCATCTCCGTGGGAGGGCGCGATGGCAGTCACGCTGAATGTGGACAAAGTGGCTAGTTCGGTGTGATGGGTGCGCTCGTGCCCGTAAACGATGATGCCGCGCTTTTCCAATAACTGGCGGAAAAGGCCGGCGGCGAACTCGGCGGGATCTTCGATGGCGAGACCCTCGTTGGCTCCCGCGTCATCGAGCGGCATGTTGCCCCAGAGCGTGAGGACCATGGAGCCGGGCTGGCGATCGATGGAAAGTTTGCGTGGCGTGCCGGCGGGAGTCGTGATGATTCGATTGTCGAGGCGGTAGTAATCCGAAAATGGTTTGACGCTGACGAAGGCTTTCTCGCCGGGGCGGTCGGCGGGAAGAATGTTTACGAAGACGACATTGTCATTGATGGCGAGAGCGGAAACGGGAGCGCCGTCGGCCCAGACGAGATCGTCCTGGCTCCAGCCTTCGCCGTAGCGTTCGAAGGCGAAGTACGAGTCGTCGGCGATGATGTCACCGTCAATGAACTTCACGCCTTTTTGCACCAGTGCGTCGGCCAAGGACTCGAGGGCCTGGATGGGATCGTCATTGCGCTGGGTTTTAAGATCATAAGGCAGTTCGCGCCCAGAAAGGTTGGGATCGCCATGGCCCACGAGGATTAAATCTCCGTTGAGGCGCCCATAGCGGTCTAGAGTGCCCGTCGTTTCTACCGTGGTGCGAAATTTGTAATCGGGACCAATTAACGCCAACGCGGCAGCGGTGGTGAAGAGTTTGGTATTCGAGGCCGGTGTAAAAAGCTTGTCAGCGTTTTCGAGATACAAGGTCTTCCCGGTGGTAAGGGAGTCGACTTCGATTCCCCAGAAACCGTGGGCCAAGTCGGGAGAGCCGAGTACGGCGGCGATGCGGTCTGCCAGAGGCTTAACCGGAGCGGCTTGCATTGGCGCAAGTAATCCTGCGACGAGCAACACAAGCGCGACCGCGTGCCGGCGAAGCATGGAGTGGATTGTAGCTCAAGGGCGGGGTTCATCAGTTTTAGACTTGTTCTTGTGGCACCCGCTATTGGACGAACGCCAGGGGCATAGAATAGCGGCACGATGCGAGCTATTTTTCAGTGGCATTTAGGGTCGCGCTTTATTGAGTTGGGGCGGCGCACTTTAATCATGGGCATTGTGAATGTAACTCCCGATTCGTTTTCGGATGGCGGCGACTATCTGGATGCGGAGAAAGCCGTGGTCCGCGCCGAGCAGCTGCTGGACGAAGGCGCGAGGCTGATCGATGTGGGAGGGCAGTCGACGCGTCCGGGAGTTGCGGTGGATTCGGTTTCGGAAGAAGAAGAACGAAGGCGAGTGCTGCCGGTGGTTCGGGATTTGAAGAAGAGGCGTCCGGATGCAGTGGTGAGCGTGGATACGCATAAGTCTGCGGTTGCCCGGGCGGCGGTCGAACTGGGTGCAGAGGTTGTAAACGACGTGAGCGGATTCCGGTGGGATCTGAAGATGGCGAAGACGGTGGCGGAATTGAAGGTGGGAGCGGTGCTGATGCACACGCGGGGGCGTCCTGAGGAGTGGAAGACGCTGCCGCCGATTGGCGATCCGGTGCTGATGGTGAAGAGGGATTTGCGGCAGTGGGCGGAGACGGCGACGCTGGCGGGAATCAAGCGGGATCGGCTGGTGCTGGATCCCGGGTTTGGATTCGGAAAACGGCTGGAGGAGAATTATCCGCTGCTGGCGCATTTTGGGGAGTTGCAGCAAACGGGATTTCCCCTACTGGCGGGTGTTTCGCGGAAGTCATTTATCGGGCGGATGATGGCGGTCGATGGAAAGGATGTGGAGGTGTCGGAGCGAATGTATGGAACAGTGGCGGCGGAAACGGCGCTCATTTTAAAGGGCGCGCATATCATCCGGACGCATGATGTGAAGCTGGCAGTGCAGGCGGCGCGGGTGGCGGACGCGATTGTATCGAGCGGGGGGTAGTGTGGCGAGGCACGGCAGTCGTGGGGAGCGGGAATTGCCGTCGGCGGGACGGGGCAGAGCCCCGTCACCACACGAGACTCTGAAAGGCGGCGAGTTTTTTACGCTAGGCGGGCGGGGAGGGGGGCTTGAATATGTCGGCTACTTCTTCGCGGGCGAGATTCCAGGCGACGATGACGCGCACGATGATGCCGAGACCGCCGATGGCAAGGGCTTTGGGCTGAACCATGACGGTGGCGGAGGAGACGGATGGGACCAGCATGACGATTCCGGTGATGGCGATCAAGGTGGCGGCGTGGCGGACGAAGTTGACGAGTTTCAGCAGGCCCCACGCGACTCCGGCGGAGATGGCGGCGGTTAAAAGGAACATGTAGGGGCCGGCGAGCTCGAGTCCGAAGAGGAGCGGGGACCCGGCGGTGAGAGAGATGGCGTCGGGATCGATCAATCGGATCACGCCAATGGCACCCAGGTAGAGCCCGCAGAGGGCGAAGAGTATGGCGACGGCGCGAACGCCAGCCGGGGTTGATTTGGAGGGATTGTCGGGCATGAGTTCGGCAGGCAGCAGATTTTGCCATCTTATAAGGATTGGCACGCGGCGGCGAACTAGAGGTTCCGCGCAAGGCTCGGGATAGCAGTGGCCGAAATGGTTAAAGAGGTCGGCTAGATACCGTAATTCACGCTGCGAAGTGCGTTTTTGTAGGCTTCGCGAGCTGCCGTGGCTTTTTCGTGGGCGTCGTGTTCTTTGAAGTGGGCGGTATCCCAGTGCTCCATCGCAGTCATGGAATGATCGGGAGTCGCTAAGGCTTCTTCGGCGCGAATCGCATCGACCCACTCGTCGACGGCTTTTTTGTAGTCAAGGCGCAGCTGGTCGAGATCCTCTTTGCTCATAGCGCTGGAGACTAATGCGGGCCACGTGCCGGGTCAATCCGCGAGAAATGAATTTCACAGAAAATTAATGGGCGGGGTTTTTCGACCGACGTTCCCAGCGATTCTTTTCAACCAGCTGTCCAGCTAAAGAAGGCAATCGAAGTTGCCGTTCTCGCGCTAAGGCTGTAAGGTACTCGGCCAAGGATTCAATCTCAACTGGGGGATCGGATGAAAATCTGCCGCGGTCTGCTGGTCGTTTTCTTTTCGCTTACTTGTGTCAGTTTTGCCGGGGCGCAGCCTTCCATGGGTGCGAAGACGGTGGTGGTGCATGCCGGGCATTTGTTGGACGTGAAGACGGGCAAGACGCTGGCGAACCAAACGATCGTGATTCAGGGCGACAAGATTGTGAGCGTGGGATCGGACAGTGCGGCTCCGGCGGGAGCGCAGGTGATCGATCTTCCGAATGCGACGGTGCTGCCAGGATTGATTGATGCACACACGCACATCACGTTCACCACAAATTTTGGTTATTCGCGGCTGGGGATTTCGATTCCGCGGGAGGCGCTGAACGGGGCGCGGAATGCGCGGGTGACGCTGGATGCGGGGTTCACAACGATCCGGAATGTGGGAGCCGACGGATTTACGGATGTTGCGTTGCGCGATGCAATCAATGCGGGGGATGTGCCGGGGCCGCGGATGCTGGTGAGTGGTCCGCCGCTGAGCATTACTGGAGGGCACTGCGACGATAATATGCTGCCGTTCGAGTGGCACGTGCAGAACGAGGGGGTCGCCGATGGAGTCGAGGCGGTGCAGCATAAGACGAGGGAGATCATTAAGTACGGCGCGGACCTGATCAAGATTTGCGCGACGGGCGGAGTGCTGTCACATGGGGATAATCCGCAGGCTTCGCAGTTCACGCTAGAAGAGATGAAGGCCATTGTGGCCGATGCGCACCGGTTGGGGCGCAAAGTCGCGGCGCATGCGCATGGAGCGGAGGGGATCCGGTGGGCATCGGAGGCGGGCGTGGATTCGATCGAGCACGGGTCGTATATCGACGATGCGGCCATTGCGACGATGAAGAAGAATGGGACGTATCTGGTGCCTACGCTTTATCTGATGGACTGGTTTTTTGAGAATGCGGAGAAGATTGGCACTCCGGCGGAACTGATTGCGAAGGGGCATGAGGTGATGCCGGCGGCGCGCAAGAATGTGGCGCGCGCGTTTGCGGCGGGAGTCAAGGTCGGATTTGGAACGGATGCGGCGGTGTATCCGCATGGACTGAATGCGCATGAATTCGCGGTGATGGTGAAGTTGGGGCTGACCCCGTTGCAGGCGATCCAGTCGGCGACCGTCAACGACGCCGATCTGCTGGGATGGTCGGACAAGGTGGGGACGATTGAGGCGGGAAAGTGGGCGGACCTGGTGGCGGTGGATGGAGATCCGCTGGCCGATGTTACGACGCTGGAGCGGGTGAAGTTTGTGATGAAGGGCGGAGAGGTGGTGAGGAATTCGTATGAGAAGTAATGAAGTCGGAGGTTCGAGTTCAGATTGCAGAGGGGTTGCGTGGCGAGTTAGCGGTGGTTACTCCCCTGACAGAGCGGTGCTACAATTCCGCGTCGCGGCGGGCTATCAGGATACGATCCCCCGAGCCGAGGGCCCTGTCGAACAATATCTTCAGACCGAACTACCAGGAGGATTTCTGCTTATGAGATGGACCGCTTACGTTGTGACCACGTTGCTCGTTCTAGGTTGCTGCGCCGCTTTCGGGCAGAGTTACACATTCGGATTTGAGAACTACAGCGGCACGACTCTGTATTGCAATTATGAAACGTTCACGCTTTACAACGATGGATATCTCGTGGCGGGGGTGGATAACCTGCAGGCCTGCGGTGATCCGAGAAATGCGGTGTTGATTGGCGCGAAGACGAGCGTCCCGAAGAATGCCAATCTGGGGCAAACAGGGCTCGCTTATGGGATGGCGGATAACCTTTACGATGCGATTTACGGCTCCGATACGCAAGAGCAGTGGTTTTTGATTTCGGAGACGAAAGCGGGGAGTGGAAAACATCCGAAGCAGGGATGGATCGGGCTCGCGGGCTACAACGGGTACATAATTGGCGACAACGCCGGTATCCTGACGACGAATATACCGGGGGGCGACCGCGCGTCCGCGGGGTATTCGCTCGGCAAGGCGACGGTCGCGAGCAGAAAGACAGGATCGAGGAAATAGACCAAGGGGAATCTGATTTTTCTGTGTTTTTAGTGATGGCCACGCCATGCGGCGTGGCCATTGTTTTTGGACGGGGGGCGGGAGTTTCTAATCAGTTTGTCTAGCCAATCAGTGGGCTAACAAGATAATGAAGCGTCCTTCCGTTACAATCCGGCGGTGAGTTTCCAACTACAAATTGAAGCGACTCGCGGCGCGGCGCGCGCTGGGAAACTCATCACTCCTCATGGCGCGGTGGAGACGCCGGTGTTTATGCCGGTGGGGACGGTGGGGTCGGTTAAGGGCATTTCGCAGGATGCGCTGGAGGAGTTGGGCGTCGAGATTCTGTTGGGGAATACGTACCACCTTTATTTGCGTCCGGGGATGGAGACGGTGCGGAAGATGGGCGGGCTGCACCGGTTCATGTCGTGGGATCGGGCCATTCTGACGGACTCGGGCGGATTTCAGGTTTTCAGTTTGAATGAGTTGCGGAAGGTGAGCGAGGAGGGTGCGGCGTTCCGGTCGCATCTGGATGGCTCGGCGCATTTTCTCAGTCCAGAAAAATCGATGGAGATACAGATTGGGCTGGGAGCTGACATCATCATGGCGTTTGATGAGTGTACGGAGTATCCGGCGGACGCGGGGCGGATGCGCAGTTCGATGGAGATGACGTTGCGGTGGGCGGAGCGGTGCAAGAGGTATTTCGAGGCGCATAAGGAGGAGGTGCCGTGGGCGGGTAGCCGTCAGCCATCAGCCATCAGCCATCAGGAAAAGCGTGTCCCTTCGGCAAGCTCAGGGCAGGCTCTTCGCTCTGCTCAGGATGACAATTTTATAGGGCATGCACAAGATCAGACGCAGGCTTTGTTTGGGATTGTGCAGGGGGGGATGGATCGGGAGTTGCGGCGGGAGTCGGCGGAACGGACGATTGAGATTGGGTTTCCGGGATATGCGATTGGGGGGCTGAGTGTGGGTGAGCCGCGGGAACTGACGCGGGATGTGGTTTTGTCTACGCTGGAGCATCTGCCGCAGGATAAGCCGCGGTATTTGATGGGGGTGGGGACTCCGGAGGAGATTGCGCAGTATGCGCAGGCGGGCGTGGACATGATGGACTGCGTGCTGCCGACGCGGGCGGCACGGCATGGGTTGTTGTTCACGTCGGAGGGGAAGGTCTCGATCAAGCAGGCACGGTATGCGCAGGATGAGGGAGCGCTGGATCCGGCGTGCGAGTGCCGCGTGTGTGCGCGTTATTCGCGAGCCTATTTGCGTCATCTTTATGCGGCGAACGAGTTGCTGGCGCAGGTTTTGAATACCGTCCACAACTTGCACTACTATCTGGCAACGATGCGGACTGTACGGGCGTGGATACGGGCGGGTCGTGAGGCTTAGGCGTGGTGGGTGGCGGATGGAAGCCGATGGCGAAGGGATTCAAGATGTAAATTCGCTGTACCCAACTTGACACCTAGCGAACGCTCCGGCATGCTATTCAGCTTAGGGATAAGGTCTGTTTTTTCTGTGCCGTTCCGATGGAAACCGGAGGGGGCATCGCCGGTTCTAGCCTGCAGGTGGAAGGGTCCTCCGGCCAAAGAAGAAAAATTCCCGCAAGTTCGCACGGAAGATTCAGCGGTGAAAAGAAGCAAACTTGTGCTGAGTTTTGGTCGTGTGGCCTGAATAACGGTATCGGGTTGGGCGGATTGCGGGTTGTTGGCTTGATCTTTATTTCATTGTAAGGGATCGACTTGGCGGGAGAAATCATAGTGTCTGGTTGGTTGGTTGGAATGCATGGCGGATTGGCGTTTTGGTTGCAACTACCGGGGGGCACGAGTCTGCTTGGACTGGCTCCGCTGCTATTTATCTTTGCCATCTTTTATTTTTTGCTGATTTTGCCGCAGCAAAGGAAACAGAAAAAGTGGCAGGCGATGCTGAGCGATTTGAAAAATGGGGACCGGATCGTAACCAGCGGCGGCCTGCGCGGGACGATCGTCAATCTAAAGGACGATGCGTTGGTTCTACGCGTGCCGCCCGACAATCTGAAGCTTGAAATCAGCCGTGCATCGGTAGTCTCGGTGACGACGGCAGAGGAAGGAAAGTAGTTTTCGGTCGTTGGTCGCTTGTCGTTAGTGGTTCGGATAGCGGCGGGTCCGGGTGGTTAGCAAACGACCTACGACGATCGACGGGTTTTTCATGAATAAGAATCTTAGCTGGAAATTGGTTGTGATCTTCGGGATCCTTCTGGTCTTTTTGTTCGGGATTTTCGGTGTTCCGAAGGATTGGTCAGGCAAGGGGCTGGTCGCGTCGATTACCGACCGCATTCATTTGGGGCTCGATCTGCGCGGCGGCACGCATTTGATCTTACAAGTGCAGGTGAACGATGCGGTCAACGTAGATTCGGATAACGCGATTGCGCGACTGAAGACGGACATGAGGGCGCGCAAGATCAACTACGCGGATATCTTGAAGCCTGATCCGGTGAATCATCCCGAGGCCGTACTGGTGAAGGGCATTACCCCCGACCAAAGCAGCGACTTCAAGAGCATTGTCGCTGACCGGTTGCCGGAGTATGACGTGACTTCTGGGGCGGAGAATTCCTTCACCGTCGCCATGAAAGCGCAGAACCTCAAAGACCTGAAGGATCGAGCGGTGACGCAGGCGATCGAGACCATCCGGAATCGCATCGACCAACTGGGCGTGAGCGAACCGGTGATTCAGGAGCACGGGCTCGGGCAGTATCAGATTCTGGTGCAACTGCCGGGTGTAGACGATCCGGCGCGGGTGAAGGAAATTATGCAGTCGACGGCGATGCTTGAGATCAAGCAATCGCTGGGTGGCCCATATCCGAGCCAGGAAGCGGCCTTGCAGGATAAAGGCGGAGTGCTGCCCCCAGATGCAGTTTTGATGCAGGGCAAGAGCATTGGCTCGCGGAACAGCGAAGGCGGCGAGCAATGGTATTTGATTTCGCGGTCTTCGGCGGTATCGGGAAGCGATCTTCGGACAGCGGAGCCGACTACCGACGAGAACGGTCAGCCTGCGGTGCGCTTCATTCTCACGGGTGAGGGCGGGCAGAAGTTTTACGCTTTCACCTCAGCTCACGTCGGCGATTTGCTGGCAGTGGTCCTCGACAGTGGTGGGGGCCCGAGGGTGCAGGAAGTGGCAACGATTAAGGATGCCATACGGGACACTGGCACCATCAGCGGACGGTTTACGGATCAGGAGACGAAGGACCTGTCGATGACGCTGCGCTCGGGCGCGCTGCCGGCGGGTATCAAGTATCTGGAAGAGCGGACCGTAGGGCCGTCGCTGGGAGCGGATTCGATTCATTCCGGCGTTCAGGCGGCCATAGTTGGCATGGCCGTCGTGCTTATTTTCATGCTGGTTTACTACCACTGGGCGGGCGTGAATGCGGACATAGCGCTGATCCTGAACTTGGTGATCCTGTTGGGATTCATGGGTTATGTTGGGGCAGTTTTAACACTGCCGGGGATTGCCGGCATCATTCTGACGGTTGGCATGGGCGTCGATTCGAACGTGCTGATTTTTGAGCGCATACGAGAAGAGTTGAGGAATGGTAAGACGCCACCGTCGGCGGTAGAGCAGGGATTCAGTCACGCTTGGATCACGATTGTCGATACGCACGTCACGACCATCGTTTCCGCCATGATTTTGTTCCTGTTCGGCACCGGTCCGGTAAAGGGGTTTGCTACGACGCTGGTGTTTGGTCTGGCCGCGAACCTGTTTACGGCGGTGTTTGTATCGCGCGTGATTTTTGATTGGGTGCTGAGCCGGAAGCAGCGCGGCGAAGCGCTGAGCATCTAGAACGCGCTGTTCGTCGTTCGCTTGTCGCTGTTCGCGAACCAGATGCGAACGGCGAACGACAAGTAGCGAATAGCGTTTTGAAGGGATCGTAAGAAACGTGGAATTCTTTAAGAATACAAACATCGACTTCCTTGGGAAAAAGTGGTATTTTCTCGTCTTTTCTCTGATCTTCAGCGTGGCTGGCGTGCTGTCGATGGCCTTTTGGCATGGAATCCCCCTTGGAGTCGACTTCCGCGGCGGGACCCTTGTTTACGTGAAGTACTCGCACACGCCCGATACGGCCGCTATCAGCGCAGAGGCGGAACGCGCGGGATTAAAGAATGCGCGGGTGCAACGCTACGGTCCGGTGTCGAATAACGAGGTGCTGATCGGTCTCGACATTCAGGAGACGAGTGAGCAGGCGCTGGACAACGGCAAGTTGAAGATCATTCAGGCCCTCGAGAAGAATGCGGTGCCGGGTAAGCAGGACCTGAACAACGCCAGTTCGATCACGGTTGGAAACGAGTTGCTGAATAAAGACCCGCTGCGTCTCAGCGGCGAGTCGGACTCGAATCCGCGCTACATGACGATTGCCCAGGCCATCGTCGATTATCGCGACAAGACGAAGGGCGGAGTCTTAAGCTCGATCGATGAATTGAAGGGCGTGGCCGATCCGGCGGTGGTTTCGTCGCTGCAGGATAGTTTCTTTGTTTCGGATTTCGGCATACGGAACGTGGAGATCGTGGGGCCGCAAGTTGGACATCAACTGCGCAACCAGGCCATGTGGGCGACGCTGTATTCGCTGGGCGGGATGTTGATCTATCTGGCGCTGCGCTTCGAATGGATCTATGGAGTTGCGGCCGTGGTAACGGTGTTTCACGATACGCTGATCACAGTGGGAGCCTTCTCGCTGCTGGATCGGGAGATCTCGCTGACGGTAATCGCCGCCATTTTGACA
This sequence comes from uncultured Acidobacteriaceae bacterium, assembly GCA_963846085.1. Lineage (GTDB taxonomy): Bacteria > Acidobacteriota > Terriglobia > Terriglobales > Acidobacteriaceae > Acidiflorens. The sequence goes on from CAWJUN010000004.1 coordinate 1,639,759, forward strand.
CTGATTGGATACTCCAATAACGACACGATTGTCGTTTTCGACAGGATACGGGAAAACATCAAGCTCTTGCGGCGGGACAGGCTTTCGGACATCGTCAATAAGAGTATTAATCAGACTTTAAGTCGAACCATCTTGACAGCGGGCTTGACTTTCCTTACCGTGCTTGCTCTGTTTCTTTTCGGCGGCGAGGTGTTGCGAGGGTTCAGCCTTGCGCTGGTTATCGGCATCCTGATCGGAACGTATTCGTCGATCGCGATTGCCGCGCCGATTCTCGTTGCCTATCAGGAATGGCGCGGGGAGCGGGGCAAGGCGCCGATTTCAATGCCACTGCGATCGGGCGGCCCGCAGCCAAAGGAAAAGGTCAGGGTCTGATTCGGCCCATCTGGCGTAGAATCTTCTACCTGCCCGAAGAGGCAGGATTTTACAGTGGGAAAGATGAAAAGATCGGGAGCAAAGAGGATGCGGTCGGTGTCTAAATTGTCTTAAGGTCCGGTGTAGGAGAAGCCTATGTTTGAAGACAGCCTCATTGAGTCAGGCAACAAACTCAAGACCAAACGACTCGGTACGACGATCCTTTCCTTTCTGCTGCAAGTCGGTCTGGTCGGGGTTCTGATCCTGATTCCTCTGATCTATACAGATGCTCTGCCCAAAACGCAGTTAATGACTTTCCTGGTGGCTCCGCCCCCGCCACCTCCGCCACCCCCACCTCCGGCAGCAGCCCCCGTGAAAGTCGTGAAGATGGTGAGCGAAGTGGTCAACGGGCAGTTGCGTGCGCCGACCAAGATTCCGGACAAAGTTCAGATGATTAAAGAAGAGGAAGCTCCACCCGATCTTGGCGCCGGAGGCGTCCCGGGAGGTGTGCCGGGCGGCATTCCCGGAGGCTCGGCGGGCGGCGTGATTGGCGGCATCATCAGTTCGACGCCAGTTGCAGTTCCGAAAGTTGCGACCCCGCAGCGCGTGCGCGTGTCAACGGGGGTAGCGACTGGTCTTCTGATCCGCAAGGTCACACCGAATTATCCGCCGCTTGCAAAGCAGGCTCGAATTCAGGGCTCAGTTGTGCTTCAGGCGGAAATCAGCAAAGATGGCACGATTCAGAATTTGCAGTTGATCAGTGGGCATCCCATGCTTGCGCCAGCGGCGATTGAAGCCGTTAAGCAATGGCGCTATAAGCCATACCTGCTCAATGGTGAGCCGGTGGCCGTGGAAACCCAGGTGGTAGTGAACTTCAGCTTGTCTGGGGGCTAGAATCTCCGGATCGGCTCTTGCTGGTTTAGAATTGCCGTTCTTTGTTGGAAAAAGTCGCAGGTCTTGTGGCGCTTTCGGCCCTCCCCGTCCTACCTTTTCCTAGACGGGAGCCTTGGGTGGTTTAACACTCGAAGGGCAATCCTGCACACTTTTTGTTTCTTTGCATCAAATGGTATTCGGGCCGGTGGCTTAGAAGGTCCATTCTCTGCTGAGCGACATACAGCAGGCCGGTTCGCTGTGGTGTCCAATACCAGAGAACGCACGATTTTTGCAATGAAGTTAGAGACAAGTTTTAGAAACAGTTTGAGGAGGAGAAGCAACTCATGGTAGTGAACCTGGCAGCAGTCGCACTCTGTAATTTCCATCTTTTCGCCGCTTGGCTCTTTCAGGATCAGGGCTCAGTCGGCTGGGACCCGATTTCGCTCTGGAAGCAGATGGGCATTCTGGCGAAGGTCGTGGTTATCATTTTGTTCATCATGTCGGGTTGGTCGATTGGCGTGATGATTGACCGCTGGATGGCTTTCAATGCCGCCCGCAATCAGTCCCGTTCGTTCGCTCCGGCAGTCGCGGGAGCGCTACGCGAGGGAAAGATCGACGAAGCGATTAAAGTCGCAGAGCGCAATAAGAAGAGCCATCTGGCTAAGGTTGTCACCGCCGGCCTGATGGAATTCAAGGCTCATCAGGACAGCCCCGGCGAAATCCCTGGCGAGACAATTGAAGCTTCGAAGCGCGCTTTGGAGCGCACGGAAGCGATCGTTCACGCCGAATTGAAGCGCGGTCTCGGTGGCTTGGCGACAATCGGTTCGACGGCTCCCTTTGTGGGGCTTTTCGGAACGGTGGTCGGTATTTTGAACGCCTTTAATGGTATCGCGAAGGAAAAGGCTACTGGCTTGGCAGCGGTCGCCGGTGGTATTTCCGAAGCGCTCGTGACCACCGCAGTCGGCTTGTTCGTGGCGATTCCGGCTGTCATGATGTTCAACTATTTGACCGGTCGCGTGGAAGCGTTTGACGTGGAAATGGATAACTCGTCGAGCGAACTGATCGATTATTTCCTGAAGCGCCGGAGCATGCGCCGGTCCTAGTTCCGTTCCGACGCCGTACTTGCACCCATGAGTTGCTGAGTAGAGGTAGGCCGGGCGGAAACGCCCGGCGCTCCTCCGAGCAGCGTGGGAGTTGGGAATCGCAGGTTTGCGTCGCCAAGTGCGAGGCATCGCAGGAGATTAAATTCAATGTCATTAGCGAAGCGCAATGAGGGGGCGAACGTCAGCTCCGACATCAACGTCACGCCCATGGTGGACGTGATGCTGGTGCTGCTGATCATCTTCATGGTCGTCACGCCGATGTTGCAACATGGCAAGCAGGTTGACATGGCTCAGGTCAACAATCCTGAGGACATGCACGACGCGGATAAGGAAGATGCGATCCAAGTGGCGGTGACTCGCGACGATCACGTATTCCTAGGAACCGACCCGATTAATCCGGATGATCTGACCCAAAAGATCAAAGACAAATTAGCGAACCGCACTGATAAAAGAGTTTTCCTGAAGGCGGATGCCCGGGCTAAGTTCGGATGGGTGGTCACGGTCGTTGACGATGTCAGAGCAGCGGGCGTAGATCAACTTGGGCTCTTAACGGAACAGAAAAAGAGCGGGTCGTTTACTCCGCCACCGAGCGCAACAACACCGGCGCCTACGGGCGGACAATAGCACGCCATAATAGGGCAGTAGCAATACAGGAGATCGATTATGGGTATGGCAGTCGGCCCCAAAGGGGGCCAAAGCGCGAACATGAACGTTACGCCGCTGATTGACGTGTTGCTGGTACTGCTGATCATTTTTATGGTGATCACGCCGCTGACGCCGAAGGGACTGGATGCGCTGGTGCCACAGCCGCCGCCCCCCAATCAGAAGCAGCCGCCTCCTACTCCGGACCGAACGATCGTAGTGCAGTTGATCGATCACGGAGCCGGCAATCCTCCCGGATTGAAAATCAACCAGGACGAGGCGACTTGGGAGACGCTGCAGGGCCGTTTGGAAGATATTTTCAAAACGCGCGCGGAGAAGGTGATGTTTGTGAAGGGTGACGATAATGTACCTTTTGCGGACGTCGCCAACGTTATTGATATCGCGCATTCGGCTGGCGTCGACAAAGTGGGATTGATCACAGCGAAAATCGAGGCAGGCGGCTAGAATTTGGATTGATGATGAAGGTGCCGGGCATACGTGTCCGCTCTTCAGTTGTTTTACTCCGCAATGAGGAGATTCATAAAGCAATGAAAACTACGCAAAGACTGTTGGTGGTGATTGCCGCGGCCCTGGCGCTGCTGTCGAGCACTGCTTGCAGTAAGCTTCAGGCACGAGACCATCTCAACAAGGGTGTACAGGCTTACAAGAACTCAAAGTTCGAGGATGCGATCGGCCACTTCCAAAAGGCTGTCGCTCTAGATCCTTCGCTGATCAACGCACGTCTGTATCTGGCAACCGCCTATGCGCAGCAGTACATTCCGGGCGCGGATACTCCGGACAACAACCATTTTGCAGAGCAGGCGATCGATTCGTACAAAGAAGTGCTACAAGTCGATCCCAAAAATGTGAACAGCATTAAAGGGATTGCGTATCTGTATTTGCAGATGAAAAAATTCCCGCTGGCAAAGGAGTATTACAAGAAGGCATCGGAGGTGGATCCGAACGATCCCGAGCCGTACTATTCGGTCGCGGTTATCGACTGGACACAAACCTATGTGCCTCGCCAAGAAGAGCGCGCGAAGCTTGGCATGAAGCCAGACGATTCGCTTCCAGCCAAAGACAAGAAAGTTTGCGCGACGATGCGGGAGAATAATACCGCTAACGTGCAGGAAGGCATTGATAACTTGAATAAGGCGTTGCAGCTTCGTCCGGATTACGATGATGCCATGGCCTACATGAACCTGATGTATCGGGAACGTGCTGATATCGAATGCGATGATCCGGCGGCGCGCTCGACTGATTTGAAGACGGCAGACGAGTGGGTCGATAAGACGATGGCCACAAAAAAAGCTAAGGCGGAAAAACAGCCTGGCGCAGGTGGAATCGTAATGGATCAAAAGCAATAGGAACTCTCTAACTTTGAACAAAGGCCTCGTGCTTCCTCAGCGCGGGGCCTTTTCCTTTTTTGAGGCTGGTGACGCGTTCGTTGTCCTAAGTGATTAACGTCATACATATCGCTACGATCGCAGGTAGAATCAGTGCGGCGCGACTGTGGCGACTGTCCGCCCCTATGTGAGATTGGGCCAAGACCGGATGTTTAAGAAAATTCTGATTGCAAATCGCGGGGAGATTGCGGTGCGCATCATTCGCGCTTGTCGCGAAATGGGCGTCGCGACGGTCGCGGTCTATTCGGATGTCGATCGCGGGGCACTCCATGTACGAAAGTCGGACGAAGCGTACCTCATCGGTCCGGCGCCTGCGGAAGAGTCGTATTTGCGGATGGACAGGATCCTTGATGTGGCGAAGCGCTCGGGTGCGGAAGCGATTCATCCCGGGTACGGGTTTCTATCGGAGAACGCGAAGTTTGCGCAGGCGTGCGGCGATGCAGGCGTCAAATTCATTGGGCCAACATCGCACTCCATGAGGTTAATGGGCTCGAAAACGAGTGCACGGCAACAGATGGAAAAGGCAGGAGTGCCTTTTGTTCCTGGCACATCGCGTGGGCTCGAGTCGTCGGAGGAAGGCGAAGAAGTAGCCGCACGCATCGGTTATCCCGTGATGCTGAAGGCTGCGGCCGGCGGAGGCGGGAAGGGCATGCGCCTGGTGCATTCGCGGCAGGAGTTTCGCTCGGGATTGGAGTCCGCGAAGAGCGAAGCGCAGCGTTCCTTCGGCGACAGTGAAGTCTATATCGAGAAGGCAATCGTCAATCCTCGCCACATCGAAATGCAGGTGTTGGCCGACGAGCATGGCAACACGGTGTGGCTGGGCGAGCGGGAGTGTTCGATCCAGCGGCGTCATCAGAAGGTTTTGGAGGAGGCACCGTCGCCGATTGTCGATTCCGAGATGCGGCGGCGCATGGGGGAAGTTGCGGTTAAAGTGGCTCAGGCCGCAGAGTACACCAATGCTGGAACGGTTGAATTCCTGGTTGATCAGCAAAAGAATTTCTATTTTCTTGAGATGAACACACGATTGCAAGTCGAGCATCCGGTGACCGAGTTGACCACAGGATTCGACCTGGTGCATCTGCAGATTCGCATTGCCGCTGGCGAGAAACTGCCGTTTTCACAGGCAGATGTCGGGATTCGGGGGCATGCTATCGAGTGCCGCATTTACGCGGAAGATCCCGACAATAATTACTTCCCAAGCCCCGGCAAGATCACGGTACTGCTGCAACCATCTGGGCCAGGGATTCGCCGAGATAGCGGAATGTATGAGGGCTGGAATGTGCCGATGGATTACGATCCGTTGCTGGCCAAGTTAATTGGCTTCGGGACTGACCGGCGACAGGCGATCATGCGGTTGCAGCGTGCGCTCTACGAATACTTTGTCGCGGGGATTAAGACCAACATTTCCCTCTTCCAACGAATTCTCGGCGATCCGGAGTTTCAGGCTGCAAGAGTGGACACTGGTTTCCTCGATCGTCTTTTGGCAAAAGCGGATCCAGCGGTAAATTCGAGTAGGCCCCCAGAAGAGATCGAGGCGCTGGAGAAGATCGCGGCGATTGCGGCGGGAATGTTTGCGGTCTTGGATCCAGCATCGTCGGTTGGCAAGAACGGGACTGCGAGCGGGATGGGTACGGCGGCGCCCGCGGTTTCGAATTGGAGGCGGGAGGGACGCTCGGATCCACTGCGCTGATTCGGACAGGACCAAGAAGCAGAGTTCCACCACTTATCTTATGGTCTACGAAGTTATCGTCGGCGGTAAGGCGCATCGGCTCGAACTGCAGCAGAGTCCAATCGGCGGATGGGAATGCCATTTCGATGGGCAGGTGGTTCCCATCGATGCATTGATTCCACGCCGCGACGTACTGTCACTGCTGGTCGACGGACGGGCCTATGAGGTCAAACGGGAGCAGACCGCAACCGACCTTCACATGTGGGTGGGCAGTAGTCGCTTCGCCGTGGAGTTGAGGGATCCGCGTTCGCTACGGTCGCGCATGCAAACGACGGGAGAAGACGCGGGGCCGAAGAAGATAGTCGCTCCCATGCCGGGGAGGGTTGTGCGTGTTTTGGTATCAGAAAACTCCGAAGTCGAAGCCGGGCAGGGCATCGTCGTAGTGGAAGCCATGAAAATGCAGAATGAAATCAAATCGCCAAAAAAGGGCGTTGTGAAGAAGATCTCGGCGACCGCCGGCGCGGCAGTGAACCCGGGCGATGTATTGGCGATTGTCGAATGAGACGGTTGATTGTGGGACCCGGTGCAGGCGTCGTAGATCATCGCTGCGATCGAACCGTGGTAATCACTGAATCGAGTACCTAAGTCATCTGAAATAGCCGCCGCTCGCGCCTACTATTAATTAAGAGTTCCGGGGTGCATTTTGACGTTGCAGCGCTTCATAAGTTTCGCGACCTTGGCAATTTCGATTCTCACGTTGGTGCTCGTTCTAAAACGTCCGGCACCTGTAGCGGCGCCACTTGCACCGGCTGCGGTCGTTGCCAATGCGCAGTCCTTTCAGCAGAAGGTGAACCAACTCGCACAACCGAAGACGCTTGGAGAGGCGGCTAGCGAGATTCGCGTTACACCAGGAGAATTATCCGCTGCGCTCTCGCAAGCCTCCGGAATGATGTCTGCGACTCCAAACACCGTGGTCGCGACTTCTTCCGGAAATCACTCCGGCGAGGCAGCGCCCAGTACTTCGACCACCAATCCGGCGCTGGAGTTTCCCGGCGCCGTCCCGAATATCAAGGACTACCAGGTCTCCATGGATGGGGATATCGTTCGCGGTCAATTCCTCACGCAGATCGCGGGCAAGGATGTTTACCTCACACTCGGCGGGCATCTCGGGTCGAAAGATGGATATGCAACGTTCGATGCGACGGAGGTAAAAATCGGCGATCTCAGTGTGCCTACTTCGCTAGTGAACGAGGTGTTACAGAAGAAACTCTCTGAGCAGCGCGAACAACTCAAGCTTCCAAACAACGTCAAAGGTATCAAGGTGGAAAATGGCGAGCTGGTGCTTGAGGAGAAATAGTTTGAACGCGATGCGAGTATCCGCAAGAATCACCCTGCAGAAAATGCCGCACTCCTAATTTGATCAGGTTGTAAAGCAAAATTTGCCGAGCGCACTACACCGCGGTTCCCCTTTCGCAGAGTTTTCTAACTTAGATCTAATGTCGTTCTAATCGAATCGGTTTTGAATCGTGAATATGACGACTTACCCGATTCAACCGAGTTATGCAGACAACATTCTGGTAGCCAGTCCCAGTACAGTGGTACGAGAAAGAGTGCTCAAAAGTCTGCGATCCCCTTCGCGTCGTTTCGAGCAAGCGACTGGGGGTGCGGAGGCGCTCGTCCATCTGGAAAGTGGAGGATGGCAGATGCTCTTTCTCGACCGGCGATTGCCTGATCTAGACGCCGAAGAACTGGGAGAGACAGTACGGCAGCGTTTTCCGGAAATCGAAGTGGTGTTCCTTGACGTCGAGCGAAATGACGCCAGCGACTCTTGCGAGCCGGGGGAAGCCCCGCCCTTGGAGCGGCAGTCCTGTTCCGATTCGAGAGTCTATTCGCAAATTCGCGACGATATGGTACTCGATTCGGGGCTCTTCGCGCAGGGTCCGACGCCGGTGGAACGAGCCTTTCTGGAACCCCCCCATCGCATCTTTGGACTCCCTCCCTTTCCCAGTTCCGCGCCAGTCGCAGCACCACTGCCCGGAATGATCGGGAACTCGCCCGCAATGCAGGTTGTCTATCGGCTAGCCCGGTTGTTGGCGCCGCGCAATACTACGGTTCTAATCACCGGGCCGACGGGGTGCGGCAAAGAGGTTGTGGCGCGCGCTTTGCATCGCCTAAGCCCGCGATCGGAGCGTCCGTTCGCAGTGGTGAATTGCGCCGCTATTCCAGAAACAATGCTGGAAGCTGAACTCTTCGGATACGCTCGGGGTGCATTCACTGGGGCGACGCAGTCCTATGCGGGGAGGATCCAAGCGGCGCAAGGTGGGACGCTTTTTCTCGACGAAATCGGCGAGATGCCGTTGAGCCTGCAACCCAAACTGCTGCGTTTTCTCGAGCAGAAAGAACTGCAGCGGCTGGGCAGCGCCGAAGTTGTACGGGTTGACGCCAGGGTACTTTCGGCAACAAACGCGCACCTGTTGACGTTGGTGCGGGAGGGGAAATTTCGTGAGGACTTGTATTACCGACTCTGCGGCTTCCCAATCGAGATTCCGCCGTTACGCGAGCGCGTGGAAGACATCGCGCAACTGAGCGCACACTTCTTGGAAAAATGCGCAGCGGCGGGACGCGTGCCGCAAATGTCCGTTGCTGCACTGGAAATGTTGAAAGTACAGCCATGGCCGGGCAACATTCGCGAGTTGCAGAACGTGATGGAGCGCGCGCTGATTCTCTCTGAGGAACAGGGCGTGGTGTGGCCGGAACATTTGATGCTGGCGAGTGACAGAACAGTTTCGTCGCTATTGTGCGGCGAGTGAATGGGTCATATTCACTCGAGGTCGGCATAAGAACGTTGTAAGGCAATTTATGCCGGGCTGGCATTGCTGTTGCAAGGCAATTTGCATGTCGACCAATTTTCCTTCGGCCCACGATTCCGCGTATGAACCTGAGCATCCGTTAGCGCGGGCGTTTGCGTCCTTCACAGAGGCGGCTGGTTCGCTCGAGCGTACCTACGGGCAATTGCAAGGACAGGTAACTCACTTGCGCCATGAACTCGACGTTACCAACCGTAATCTGGTCTCGAGTCTGGAGGAAAACCACCGGATTCGCGAGCGGTTGCGACGGATTGTGCAAGGCTTGCCCTGTGGCGTTCTGGTGATTGAAGCCGATGGGCGGATTTCGACGTTGAATCCAGAGGCGGCCCGTCTCTTGCATGGAACCTTCGAGACGGCGTCCACGCTGCCCGCGACCCTTGCGGTCGTCTTGGATCAAGCACGCGCTACCGACCAAGAAGCGGAATTGGCGCTCGGCGATCTGACGGCAGCCGGGGAGCAACCATTGCCGATTCCCGCATCTGCGGGATGGGTAGCGATCCGCCACGCGTGGCTGGAACAAAATCAAGCGGCAGCCACCTCGATATTTATTCTGCGCGACGTAAGCGAGGTGAAAAAGCTCGAGCACGACCGCGAGCATCTGCGGAAACAGCAGGCGCTGGTGGAGATGTCAGCATTGCTGGCGCACGAGATTCGTAATCCTTTGGGAAGTCTCGAGCTCTTTGCCGGTCTTCTTGCCGAGGCGAATCTGGAGGGCGAGAGCCGGCGATGGATTGAGCATGTGCAGGCTGGACTGCGCACTCTTTCGGCCACGGTGAATAACGTGCTTCATCTCCACAACACGCCGCAACCGGAACTGGCCGAGATCGATGCCGGGCAATTGCTCGATTGGGCCTACGATTTCCTGTTGCCACTCGCGAAACAAGCGCGTGTCGAAATGCAGATCATCAACGGCCTCAGTGGCGTCGTGATTGCTGCCGACCGGCATCGGCTGGAGCAGGTTCTATTGAATCTCGCGCTGAACGCATTTCGCTTCATGCCAAGCGGGGGATGGTTGAGTATTCGTGGGCTGGATCCGGGAGGAGACGCGGTCGAAATCCTGGTGCGCGACAGCGGCCCAGGCATAATGGCGGAAGATCTGCCCCGGATTTTTGAGGCGGGATTCAGCACCCGTGCTGGAAGTTCCGGCCTTGGACTTGCAGTTTGTCAACGCATTCTCGAGCAGCATGGCGGCTCCATTGGAGTCGAGAGCCGCGCTGGTCACGGTGCCACTTTCCGGTTGCGGCTCCCTCGGCGTGCCCGGCCTGTCGCGACGACCGAGCCGGCAAGCGAGGTGGCCAACATCCTAGCTCCGTTCGCGTCGACTGAATGCGATTTACGAGGGGAGCGATGAAGCGGCTTCTGATCGCTGACGATGATGCGGGAATGCGAGCGGCGCTTGAAGCAAGATTTGTGCGCCGTGGATGGCTGGTGGATATCGCAGTTAATGGCACGGAAGCGCTGCAGAAATTTCGCGCTGGTGTGCATTCGCTTGTGATCACCGACGTGCGGATGCCGGGCCGGGACGGTTTTGAGTTGATGCACGAGGTGCAGACGTCGTCGACAGGGACGGCGGTAATCCTGTTGACCGCGTACGGATGCGTGCCCGATGCTGTTGAAGCGATGCGCAACGGAGCATGCGACTACTTGGTGAAACCGGTTTGTTTTGAGAAACTCGAACGGGCCGTCGAGCAGGTGCTGCTGCGCGCCGAGGATGCCGGTCGAAATACCGAGTCACTGATTGGGCACTCTCCTGCGTGGCAGCAGGCGCTCGATTGCGCGCGGCAAGCGGCCGCGACCGATGCCGACATCCTGATCGAAGCGGAAAGCGGCACGGGCAAGGAGCTGGTTGCCCGCCTCATTCACCGGCTCAGCCGCCGCAAAACAGGACCGTTTGTAGCGATAAACTGCACCGCATTTCCGGAAGCCTTGCTCGAAAGCGAACTGTTTGGACATGCGCGAGGTGCATTCACGGGAGCGGTCGGCGCGAGGCCCGGTAAATTTGAGATGGCGGATGAAGGCACACTTCTGCTCGACGAAGTGGGTGAGATGCCTCTGGCGCTGCAACCGAAGTTGCTGCGGGCGCTGCAAGAGCGCGAGTTTGATCGCCTGGGATCGAACCAGACGGTGCGGGTCAATATACGTGTCATCGCCACGACAAATCGTTCGCTCGAAGCAGCGGTCGGAGAAGGCCGCTTCCGCGCCGATCTCTATTATCGGTTGAATGTGATTCCAGTCTCTTTGCCGCCGTTACGCGACCGCGCGGGTGACATTGCGGAACTGGCGGAATACTTTGTGAAGATGTATGCCGCACTCGGAAGTCACGAAGGCCGAACTGCAGCGAGAGCGGAAGTACGTTTGTCTCGAGGGTTACTGGCGCGGATGGAGGAACGTACTTGGCCGGGCAATGTGCGGGAGCTTGCCAACTTTGTGCGGCGCGCGGTTGCCTTGTCGACTGGGGGAGAGATCGGAGTCGAGGCTCTCGAGCACGGTAAAAACTCGAACGGCAACAAGCAACCCGCAGCGAATGACAGTCAACGAGCGGCACCCTGCTTGCCGGAATCGAGTTCCGCAGAATCGAAGCTGCCTGTTTGGAAGCCTGGATTGTCGCTTGGAGAAATGGAGCGCCAGCTCTTCGCGATGACCCTGGAATCCACCGGCGGAAATCGCGCGCGGGCAGCGCAGTTGCTTGGAGTCAGTTTGCGGACGGTGCGTAACAAAGTCCGCGAATTCGGCCTACCGCAAAGGAGCAGTTACTCCAGCAGTTTTCCGCGTACCAAGGAGCAACCATGTCCATGATCGATAGTCCGCTGATGCGGGGATTGGAGCGTGTCCTCGACGTGAGCGCCTTCCGGCACCAGGTGATCGCCACAAATCTTGCAAATGTTGATACGCCTGGCTTCAGGACGAAGGATGTGCGCGTTTTTGCCAATGAGATCGAGCGGTCGATGGCGGACGAGGATGGAGAGGAAGCGAACTTTGCGCCCGTGATGCGCGAAATTCACGGACTGCTCGAACGTCCGGATGGCAACAACGTATCGGTTGAGCGCGAGTCGCTGCTCCTGGCGCAAAACCAACTGCGTTTTCAGGTTGCGGTGCAATTTCTGAAAGCGGAGTTTCACCGGTTGTCGAGCGCGATTAACGGAGGAGGAACGAGCGCATGAATCTCTTGGGAATGCTGGAACTGAGTGGCTCGGCACTGGGGGCAGAACGGCAACGGGCGGAAGTGGTGGCGAGCAACATGGCAAATTCGCAAACCACTCGCACGGCGACTGGAGGCCCGTATCGAAGGCAGTTGGTCGTTTTTCAAGCGCAACGTGCGCCGCGTTTTTCACTCGCCCTTGCTGGACTGCATCCGCAGAGCGCGTCGGCCGTGCGGGTGGCTGCCGTCGTACCGGATCAGCGACCTCCAGTGTTGCGTTTCGAGCCAGGACATCCGGACGCGAATGCGCAAGGATACGTGGCCTATCCGCAGGTCGATCCGATTGAGGAAATGACGGATCTGCTGGGCGCGGTTCGCGCCTATGAACTGAACGCGTCGGCGGTACAGGCGACGAAGAACATGATTTCCCAGTCTTTGGAGCTGCTGCGCTAGCGCGGTGTGCACCATGGAGGTACCACCAAGTCCGAAGCGAGGAACCCGTCATGTGCGGATCATGGCATCGTTCGAGTTGGTGGCGAGCGGTGGTTGTCGTGCCACGGGTCGAAAAACGGAATAAAGGAGGCCTGCGATGAATAATTCAATTTCGTCCATCCGTATTGTGCCGGCCGATGTAGGCAATGATATTGGAAGCATATCTACGGGAAAGGGTGAGGGCGGAGAGTTTCTAGAGACGCTACAGCAATCGATAGATCGGGCGGAAGGCGCGCAGGGCGAGGCCGCAACCCAGGTCGCGCAATTGCTCAATGGCAAAGGAGCGGATCTCCACAGCGCAATGATTGCCGTCGAAAAGGCGGATCTTTCGTTTCAGCTGATGATGCAGGTGCGGAACAAGATCGTGCAGGCCTACCAGCAGATATCGAGTATGCAGTTTTGACAGAGGCCGTGTCGCGGAACCTAGGAGCGTGGCAACTTGAATAAGGGCCTCGAGCAGATCCAGGAATTTCTGCGCGGCTTGAGCTTGCAGCAGAAAGCGCTGCTGGCTGGCGGAGCGGTGGCAGTTGGTTTGATCCTGTGGCTGTTTGTGATCTTGCTCGATGGCGGCAAGAACGTAGTTCTCTATTCGGGGTTGAAGCCCCAGGATGCGGAGTCGATGGGAGCGCGACTGGCGGCAAAGGGTATTCCATATGAAGTCTCTCCGGACGGAGGAAGCCTGTTGGTGCCTTCTGAGAAATTGGACGCGGCGCGTCTGGAAACGGCTGCGCAAGGCCTGCCGCACAACGCCCGGCTGGGATTCGAATTGTTCGATACCCCCAATTGGGCAGGCTCGGACTTCAGCGAGAAGGTAAATTACCAGCGCGCGCTTGAAGGAGAACTGGAACGTACGCTGCAAACACTAGCAGAAGTTGAAGCGGTACGCGTGCATCTTGTATTGCCGCGCGAGTCTTTGTTTACCGAGCAGGAGCGTCTGGCGAAGGCGGCGGTGATTGTGAAGACGCGCGGTGGAACGCTCTCGCGGGAGGCGCAGCAGGCGATTCCGCAACTGGTGGCGAGCGCCGTCGACGGATTACTGGCGGAGAATGTCACGGTGGTGGATGCCGAGACAGCGACGCCCTTTCTGGCGCGCCGGGGGCCATCAGGAAGAGCGTCCTTCGATTCGGACGATGAACTGGCGGCCGCGGCCGTACATGCCATCGAACCGGTGGTTGGGCCGGAACACGTGCGCGCAAGCGTCCACGTCGAGTATGACCTAAGCAGCAGCGAAGAGTCTTCGGAGGTCTACGATCCGAAGACGGCGGCGACCATTGCGCAGCAACATTCGGAGGAACTGGCGGGCGGCGCGAATCCAGCCGGGGTACCGGGGGTGGCGAGCAATGTGCCGGGGGCGGCAACTGCTGTGCCGCCGATAGCCGCGACGCTTGACAACCAGAGCTCCAAGTCCGACAGCTCGACCTTCGCGGTTAGCAAAAACATACGGCATATCACAAATCCCGCGGGCCGAGTGCGCCGCATTACCGCATCGGTGCTGATCGATGACGCCTCCGAGAGCAAGCAGGAGAACGGCAAGCCCTCGACGGGACACAGGAAGCGGACTCCCGAGGAGATGACGGCGATCGAGAAGCTCGCGCGCGCCGCGATAGGAGTCGACGACCAGCGCGGAGATCTGCTGGCGGTCGAAAACCTGTCCTTTCAAAGCGCTCCGGTGGAAGTTCCATCCGCGCCTGGCAAACTGGAGAAATGGCGTCTCCTGCTGCAACCTTGGGCAGGTGCTTTGCGCTATGTGGGGATCACGCTGCTCTTCTTGGTCGTATATGCGATGGTGCTGCGGCCCGTGAAGAAGCAGGCCATCTCCGCTTTCCGACAGATTTCGACAAATCTGACGCCCGCGGTTGCTGGAGGCAGCCTAGGGAAGATGGAACTCCCCACTGGCAGCGAGCAAGGGACTCGTGCTGGAATCCTGAAGAAGGAGATTGGAGAGAAAATCAAGGCGGAGCCCGCCGCAGCCAGCAGGCTGGTGCAGACTTGGATCCGGGATGAAAAACCGAGGTGATCTTCGACGCCTGCTGGAAATTATGCGGAATGTCGTGTTTCATCGACCTTTCCGTTGACAGGCTGTGTGACTTAACGAAATATCCCGGGAATTCTTCGACGACCAACGAAACTCGGTGCGCTTTCCAAAGCTAGCAGCAAAAGAAAAGGAAGTAGATGGCGGCTCCAGCCTCAAACCCCGGTTTACAGAAGGCAGCGATCCTGATGGTGCTGTTGGGCGAGGAAGCGGCGAGCAATATCTATCGCAATCTTCCAGAACTCGACGTGCAGCGTCTGACGCGGCGAATCGCGGAGCTTGAACATTTCAAGCCAGAGAATGGAATGGCCGTGCTGGAGGAGTATTACCAGCTGACGTTGACTCACAGTTACCTGACAGAAGGGGGCCCCGAATACGCTCAGAAGCTGCTGGTAAAGGCATTTGGAGAAGCGGGCGCAAGCCGGTTACTGGACCAGGTGCGGAATTCGATGGAAGAGAATGCAGTACATCTGGAAAGTTTGCAGGAAGCCGATCCGCAACAATTAGCGAAGTTTCTCGAAGTGGAACACCCACAAACGATTGCCCTGATCCTCGCGCATCTGAATGCGCGTCAGGCCTCGGCCTTGCTGATGCGGCTGCCGGAAGAGGTCCGTGCGGAAACCGTAAAACGACTGGCACAGTTGCGCCAGTTCTCTCCTGACGTGGCGAAGAAAGTTGCGCTGGCGTTGAACAAGCAGCTGGAATCGGTGGGCGAACAGAGCCGGCGGGCCTACGCAGGGTTCAAAGGAGCGGCGGACTTGCTGAATCAGCTGGAACCAATCAAGAGCAAAAGTATCTTGGAGCTGATTGAAAAAGACGATCCCAAGATGGCGCTCGGAATCCGGAACCTGATGTTCACCTTCGAAGACCTGCTCGGCGTGCCCGAAGCGGGAATCCGGGAATTACTGGGGCAACTGGAGAAGAAGACCCTGGCGTTGGCGCTCCGGGGGGCGACGGAAGAGCTCAAGAATCTCATTTTCAAGTCCATGTCGTCGCGTGCCGTCGATATGTTGAAGGAAGACATGGAAGTGTTAGGCGCAGTCCGGGCCAAGGACGTGAACCAGGCACAACGCGAGATCGTGGAGGTGGCGCGCCGGCTGGAGGCGGAGGGGAAACTGGTGTTGAGCGCGGAGTCGCAGGAGGAATATGTCGTCTAGCGCTCCCAAGCGCCAGCCAGTCGCGGAAGCCCAGCCCTTTCGCTACGTCGATGCAGGCGTTTCGAGTGGGGCGGCAGGGAATGCATCTAACGCAAATCAAGGTTCTCTGGGTCAGACCGCGACGGGTCCCACCACAGAGGAGCGAAATCAACAATTGCAAGCCGCAGCCTTCGAGCGTGGGCGACAATCGGCCGAGCAGAAGTTGCGATCCGAAGTCGAGGCTGTGGTTGCGAAGCAGCACGAGGAAGTGGCGCGTTCCCTGCGCGAGTTCGCGGAAGAACGAAAAGACTACTATCGCCGCGTGGAAGGAGAGGTGGTGGCACTGGCGCTGGCGATCGCTCGCAAGATCCTGCATCGCGAGGTGCAGATCGATCCGCGGGCGTTGGCCGGGATCGTCCGCGTGACACTGGAAAAACTCGATAACGGATCCAAGGTTGACCTGCGGGTTCATCCGCGAGAGGCCACGGACTGGCGTCACTATTTTGCCTGCCAGATAGGGGATGCGCCGGCTCCAGAGGTCCATGAAGATGGGTCGCTCGCCCCCGGGGAATGCCGGGTCGAAACTTCAATGGGCTCGACCGATGTGGGCCTGGAAACCCAGCTGAAAGAAATTGAAACGGGATTGCTCGACCTGCTTGCCGAAAGACCAGGAAGGGAAAGCGGGCTGGAACCTCAGCCCGCGCCGGGCGTGGCGCCGAAAGACTAGAATGACTTCGCCAATTCTTTCCTCCTACTTCTCGCATCTGGAAACGTCATCGGGATTACGCTGGCGTGGTCGAGTCGTGCAGGTCGTGGGACAGCTAGTCGAATCCGAAGGTCCATTCTGCACCGTCGGTGAGGGCTGCGAGATTATCGATTCGCGCGGCCAGCGCTGGCCGGGGGAGATCGTTGGATTTCGCGGCCACACCGTGCTCTCGATGGCTTTACGCCGTCCGGCGGGAATACGGTATGGCGACCAAGTCGTGGCGTGGGGAAGACGGCCCTCGTTACGTCTAAGCGAGCACCTGCTCGGGCGGGTACTCGACGGCGCTGGGAATCCAATCGACGACCGGGCGACCCCGGTGTGCCGCGAACGCTGCGTTCTCGACCGAGAAGCTCCTCTCGCTCTCGACCGCACTCCAATTCGCGAGGCTCTGGGATGCGGCATCCGCGCTATTGATGCCTTTCTGACCTGCGGGCGCGGACAGCGGGTGGGAATCTTCGGGGGCAGCGGAGTGGGCAAGAGCACGCTGATCGGGATGATGGCGCGCAACACGAATGCGGACCTTACGGTGCTGGGGTTGATTGGCGAGCGCGGGCGAGAAGTTGGTGAACTCTTGGAATCGCTTGGCGAATCCGGGCGGCGACGTTCTGTGGTCGTGGTCTCTACCTCGGATCAAGATCCGTTGCTGCGCATTCGCGCTGGACTTGCCGCGACGACGATTGCAGAGTATTTTTGCGCGCGCGGAAAACACGTGTTGCTCATTGTCGACTCGCTCACGCGTCTGGCAATGGCGCAACGCGAAATCGGACTGGCTGCCGGCGAACCTCCGACGGCGAAAGGCTACACGCCTTCGGTATTTACCATGCTGGCTCGTCTGCTCGAGCGGGCAGGGTCGTTCGGTTCAGGCACAATCACTGGCTTCTATACGGTATTGATGGAAGGGGATGATGAAAATGACCCCTTGGTGGACGCAGTTCGTGCCCTGCTCGACGGACACATCATGCTGGATCGACGGCTGGCAGCGCAGAGTCACTATCCGCCGATTTCCGTACTCGACAGTATCAGCCGCATCATGCCGGCGGTGATTTCCGCCGAGCATCTTGCTAAAACCAATGTAGTTCGCCGCTTGTTTGCTGCGTACAAGGCCTCGGAGGAATTAATTCGCATTGGGGCATACCAGAGAGGCAGCGATCCCGAGCTTGATCGAGCCATCTCGCTAATGCCTGCGCTGCGGGAGTTCCTCATGCAGAACTCGCGGGAAGTTGCCGGAATGAAAGATTCTCTGGCTCGCCTGATGGCGCTGCCGGTTTAGCCCAAGGGTTGGCCGTCAGCATACGGGCGAATGAAATTGTCGATAGAGCCCTTTCGAAACGCTCATTTTGACTGCCGAGTTATAGAAGCGGAAATTATGGCTTTTCAGTTTGCCCTGGCGCCGCTGCTGCGACTTCGTCAAAGTATCGAACGCCAGCACACGCTGCAACTGCAAGAAGCCGTTCTGCGCGTTGCGCGCGCCCGTCAAACACTCACCGACCTGGAGCGCTTCATGAACGAAATGGCTCAATCCGATGAGTCGGGGCTGGCCGCTGGACGCACATCAGCGGAGCTTCAGTTCGCAATCCTTCTGCGAGAGAAGGCGCAGAATTATCGCGCGCAATTGAAAACCGGTCTTAGCGAGCTCGAACTCGACCGACAGAAAGCGCTTGCCGCCTATCACCAGGCCTTCCGGGAGCGGGAAGTGCTGGAAACCTTGCGAGCCCGCCAACGCACCGCTTATCAACAGGAAGAGTCTCGCCGCCAGCAACAGGAACTGGATGCCGCCCACCTTCTGCAACGCTGGCATCGTCGCGATTAGTGGGGAGTGCTGTTTTTTCCGGGTGATCCCGGCAATCCTTGCCGCACCGCCGTCGTAGACGGTAGCCGTTTTCCCTGGCGTGCCGGAAACATCGACTAACTCCTTGAAACGGCATGTCGGACGAGAGCTGACATTGGCGCATCGAGTGCATATGAAGCTGCGGTGCTCTGATGCAGGTAGACGCGGTGTTGATTCCGGCGGTGATCCCATGTGCTCCAAGCGCGAGCAGGAGTTCAACGCCAGTTATTCCGAGTTTCAGCGCGACCCTTGCTTCGTCGATCGCCGTGTCTGGGTCCGAGTTGTCCAATTCTTCCGGGCTGGATGCCAGCAAACAAACTTCGGTGGCGGCGGATTTGAGTGCCGAAAGGGAGTTTGGTGCCCGTTCCGAAAGCGAGGTTGACTTGAGGACTGAGCCTGATGAAGTCAAAGTCGCCAGTAATACCAGCGCACGACCGACCTTGACGAGTGGCAATTTGCGAAATCTGGCTGTAAAGAACGTCTTGAAATCTGATGTGCGACCCCGCTCCAGAACACGAAGCCCATCTCCAGTCGACGCAGGAGCCGCCGCTTCGGGCGGAGTTACTCCACTGCCCAGCGAGGCTCCGGCGAACATGGCAGTGAGAATTCTGTTTACGGCAGCAACGCTCGCTCCAGTCGCGCAAGCCGTCGCGTCGCCAACGGGATCAACTTCTGTAACGAATCTGGGAAACCGATGGAGTGATCCACAATCGGATGCAATCGGGAGCGCTGCGAAGGCGACTGCAGAAATTACCGAGGCGAACTTGGCTGCGTCTTCGGCGAGCGCGGCTAGGGGGGCGGTAGCCCAGTCGGCGATTTCTCTGCCGCCCTCTCCTTCGGCGACTTTTGTGACAGCCGAATTGTCAATTTCTTCCGACCAGGCGATTGCGCGAGAGCTTTCGACTCAGCCTCGCCTCCAATCGTCACGAAGCGAAGGTGCCGATGCGGATGAGCTTAGCAAAAGTCAGAATACGTCTGGCCCCAGCGCTGAGCCGTCCTTCTTAACCCGGCCTGAAGTAATTTCCTCGCAGCCGACTACAGTGTCGCTTGACGCGGCATCCTCGCAAACGACAGTCCATGGCAGCAGAATGCAAGCGTCTTCTGATGTTCCCACATTGTCGAGCATACAAACGTTGACGAGAGCGTCGTTTGCGGATTTGCCAGTTCGGAATGCGATTGATGGTCCAGTCACCGGCAATGCCTCAGTCTCCCCAGAATCCCTGTCCATCCCTTCCTCTTCATCCGTCGCGGATACTCTTTTGCATCCGATCATTGGAACCGCCATGAGCGACGCCCAAGTACCGACACCCTCCGCCAACGCCGCGACTGCAGTCGCACCCTTGTCGGCGCTCGATGCGAATTCGGCAATGATCGAAACCCAAGCGCTGCAAAAAACCGCTGCGAGTTTCGAACTCTTGGCTAGATCTGGAACCGTGCCGTCATCGTATGAGCACAATCAGGATGACGCGACGCCGGAACCAGCGGCTGCACAGCCTTCTCCGGCGGCCGCATTCCTCGATTTCCCAGCCGTCGATGTTCCGCGGGCCGGCTCCCTCGTCAGTTTCCCGGGATCAGACAGTGTCGCGGGTACCGCGTCAGGGGCTGATTCCGGTCCAGGCGCCGGCCCACTCCGGAACCTACAGATACAACCGTTTTTGAGGCCTCGTGGCTCCGCGCCAGCAGCCGCAGGCGCCGTAAGACAGGAGCGCGACGAAGGCCGCGGGCCGATTCCGACGCCGGTTATTCCACAATTTAGAAATACGGGTGTCACGATCGAGCTGTTGAAAGACGCATCGAGTTTCGAAGGGAAGAGCTATCCGATCTCCTCTGTGACGGTTGGGGAGAGCGATTCCTGGACTGTTCCCGCAACGAACGATGTGACGGTTGATATCAGCAATGCGAGAGCAACGGATGCCTCCCCGGTCGAAGGCTCCGTTCCTCGCGGTAGTTTCAAGATCGGAAATTTTGCTGTTGATAGCTCATCGACTCCTGCAACAGGCTCGTCGATAAACCAATTGGACAAGAAATCTCCTCCCATGGTTTCGCCAACTGTCACATTGGGGAACATTGTAGGGTCGAATCTCCCATCCTCCGGCGGGGCTGCCGCAGCCACTGTTTTGCCTGCAACCGGGGGCAAAGATGCTCCCGCAGCGCTTCCAGCGCCGCCCGCTTCAATGGCGGCGCCACAAACGGTGTCCGCCGGGGCGCCAGAATTACCGAAATCTCATCAGATGCTGGATTCTCCGACGGCAACTACTCCTTCGCACGTGACAAGCTCTGGATCGGGGCCGGCCACGGATGCGGAGATGAGCGGCCAGATGCACGTTGGGATTCGGACCGATGCGTTCGGGACAGTCGAAATCCATACGGTTGTTGAACACAGCCAAATTGGACTCACCGTTCATGGCGACCGCGACATAGCGCGTTGGTTCACTTCGGAAGTGCCCGGGCTCGAAGCAGGGCTGAACAAAAGCCACTTGAACCTAACCGGGGTTGATTTTCAAAGTTCGGCGCAGTCATCGGCAGGATTTCAGCAAGGGCAATCACGGCAAAGCTTCTCTCAACCGCAGAATTCGTCGTTGAGAAACGCGGGAGAGGCCCTCCCAGAAGAAAAGACGGTGTTAAAAAGTGTGGACGCCGACATTTTGCCGTCGGACGTAGTCCATGGAACATCACGGAGTCACGTCAGCATTCACATCTAGGAGATAACCTCATGTCAATGTCACTTATGCAAATGTTTCAGGGGGCTGCTCCGGCAGCATCGCGGGCGAATGCAGCGGCGTCCTCGTCTTCTCCGGCATCCAGTTCCACCTCCTCATCAACCACGAACCCGGGACTGGATTTGACGAACACTTTCTTGCAGTTGCTCACTGTGCAGTTGCAAAACCAAAGTCCCCTCGATCCGCTGGATCCGAACGCTTTTATTACCCAGCTTGCGCAGTTCGATTCGCTTGGCGAATTGACTCAAATTCAACAATCTATGCAAACCCTGGTGAACGATGTCACTTCCACGGCGAGTTCCACTTCTGGTGCCTCCGCAGCAGCGAGCAACCGTTGAAGTTCCGCGACAGTTCTCAATACCATTTTTAGCTAAAGGAGTCGTATGCCTAATTTTTCAGTGCCACTTTCCGGATTGCAGGCCAGTTCTGCTGCGCTTTCGACCACGGCTAACAATCTGGCCAATCTCAACACAATCGGCTACAAGGACCAGCAAATTCAGTTCGCCGACCTGTTCTATCAGAATCTGGGATCGGATGGCGCAGGCGATCCGATACAGCAAGGTGCAGGCGTAAAGGTCGCCGCACAACCCTCAAACTTCACTCAGGGAGACGTCACCTCGAATGGTATCGATACGGATGTCGCTATCAACGGCAATGGCTTTTTTGTAGTGCAGCAAGATGGTGTGCAGAGTTACACCCGCGCCGGCAATTTTGAAGTTGGCACCGACAACCTGCTCGAAACAACCGACGGCCAACAAGTTCTGGGGTACCCGGCCACCAACGGAGTTGTTAATACCAGTGGGGGGCTCAGCACGCTGGCGCTCGGAGCGGGAACTAGCAGTCCCGCGACCGTCACCAGCAATGTGAGCTTAACCTCGAACCTCGACGCTGCCGCCGCTTATGGTTCGACATATTCTACCCAGGCGACTATTTACGATTCGCTCGGTGGTAGCCACGCCATCACCTTCACCTACACCAACGAAGGCGTTGCTGCAATCCCGGCGGCTCCGGCACAAGCCGCGACCGGAACACTCACAATGACTGCGCTACCAGTTGCCACCCAAACGGTGACGGTTGGTGGCCAAACGTACACCTTTACGACAAGCCCCCCTGCGGCAGGAAGCAACGACGTCTATATAGGCACAACGATTGCAGAAACCGCGGCAAATCTGGCGAATGCCATCAACGGCAATTATGCGGACACTGCCGGAACGGCATCGCCCGGCGGCTACGGAACCGGGACGGTGACGAACCCAGCCGCCACGGCGGTTGACGCTGGAAATGGCGTAATCAACTTCACCGCATCTGTCGCCGGCACCTCGGGAGATTTCGCGGCGACCAGCGCAGGCACAGGATCCACGAATCTCACCTGGAACACCGGTGCGGGTGCAAACGGTACTGCGGCGGTTGCCGCTGTTCCCGGCGTAGTCAACACGTGGGGTTACTCGGTTACGATTCCCGCCGCTGACCTCGGCGGTGTTGCCACCGCTGCGCCTGTTACCCTCGCTAGCGGTACGCTCGTCTTCAATGGGGACGGAACCCTGAAGAGCGTGGCTCCCAACGGGGGTGCGGCTTCACTTACCAACCCAACTATCACCGTGCCACCCAACGGCTCCGTCTACGCGGACGGTGCCAATCAGTCAACGTTCACGTGGCATTTGACCAGCCCCTCGGGTACGGGTCTGCTAACCCAAGAGGCAGCAGCAAACAGCGTTGCATCTATTCAACAGGATGGGGCCAGCAGCGGCACCCTCCAGACGTTCAACATCGGTTCGGACGGAACCATTACTGGCTCTTTCAGCAATGGAACCACGGCCACACTCGGACAGATTGCACTCGCTAGCTTCGCCGACGAACAAGGGCTCACCCGAACGGGAAACAATGATTACTCTCCCACTCTTGCGTCGGGACAGCCCACGGTGGGAGCGCCCACCAGTGGCGGATTAGGGAGCATTTCTGGTGGCGCGCTCGAGCAGTCGAACGTGGATATTGCTACCGAGTTCGCGAGCCTGATCGTGGCACAACGCAGCTATGAAGCGAATGCGCGCGTGGTCACAACCTTTGACACGATTGCGCAAGACACGATCGCGCTGAAACAAGGATAAGGTTTGGGCAGGGAGGCGAACCATCCAGGTTTGACAAGGTGGATACCTCCAGTTGGTGGACAAACAAACGATACTCGGGTGGGCTGCGGCAAAATATCGCAGCCCTTTTCTGAGTTTCTTCATGAGTTTCTTGTTAGAGTGGACCTTGCTCCGTTTCTGAATTCCACACAGTACAAAACCACAAATCCGCAGTCCTTGTAATGGCTTGATTCCAAGCCATCGGCAGCTACGTCCCTTTGGTGTGCTCCGCGAAACAGCTTCGGCGTCGAGTTTGCAAGCCTCGTCGACATGCCGGACGCGCAAGAGATTCTCGGATCCAGAGAAAGTTCGAGAGATGAACCCAAGGGCATCCCGCAGAAAAGGTGGGGATGGATGGGAGCGGTCGCGATCATCGGACTTGTTACGGCAGGCATTGTCTTCTGGCGAGGACCGTGGCGCTCGATGGATGAGACAGATCGTACTGCGGAATCCACCCTCGCACTAGAGACATTTGTCGTCAACCTCGGTGGATCTGGACAGCGCGCTTACCTGCGAGCGGGAATCACGCTTGGGCTGGAGCATCCTCTTTCGCGTATCCAGCGGGAAGAAATGCCGACAGCGTTGGTGCGCGACACGATTCTATCGGTGCTCGCCGAAGCGCAGCCCGAAACATTATTGGGAGTGGAAGGCAAGCACCAGCTCAAGGAGCAGGTTCTAAAAGCTTTGCAAGAACATGTACCGCAAATCGGGGTCACGAATGTCTATTTCACCGAATTTCTGGTGCAGATGTAATGGCGACCGCTGCTCAAACCAAGCCCGAGCCGTCCGCGCCCGATCCCATCGCGGAACAGTGGCGTCGCGTCGAGCCTTTGCCGTGTCTACTAACCATCGAGATACCCGTGCCCGGGTTTAAGGTCGCCGATCTCGTAGGTCTCGAGCACGGACGAATCGTTTCGACACGATGGACTGTGGGACAGGATGTGCCCTTGCGCATTAACGATGAATTGATCGCGTGGAGCGAATTTGAGGTAGTGCAGAACCGCCTGGCAGTGCGATTGACGGAGTTGTCCTGAATGGAAAACAAAGTCACGATGGTTGGTATGCAGCGGATAGAGGTCCGTGGGGCAGCGGCCGGAGAGCACCCGTGCTTCACTTGGCAGGCTATGTCGAGATTCGCTGCCAACGGGGTCGCTCGTGTGTGGCGATTCTTAATGGTGCACGCAAGCACCAATCACAAAGAGCTGATCGTTCAAGAAACAACTGCTCTCGGGGACCGCCGTTTCGTGTCGGTTATCCAGTTCGAAGGACAGCGTTTTCTCATCGGGTCGAGCCCGTCGTCGGTCGCCTTACTGGCGCAATTGCCGACCGCGCCCGGTCGTGCGCGACCACGACAATGATGCACGAGAAAGAGTGGGAGAAATTGACAGGGGCTTTTCGGAATTCGGGAGTTGAACTTGTGTGCCTTCGGATCTCATGGCTCCGCGGATGCTGCGGTGCGCTCCTGTCGATAGTGTTCGCGGGTGCACCCTTGTGGGCGCGCGCGCACGCCGCAACCAGCTCTTCTTCTTCATCGCTGTCGCTGCCCTTGCCCGGACTGCCGGGTGTGGCGCCGGGCAATAACGCGTCCTGGAACATCGTCATTCTGCTCACGCTGCTCACGATGATCCCCGCGATCGTGCTTTCGATGACTCCGTTCGTGCGCCTGCTGATTGTGTTTCACTTCTTGCGGCAGGCGCTGGGTACGCAGACCGCTCCGAGCAATCAGACGTTAATCGCGCTCTCGCTCGTGCTTACTTTTTTTCTGATGCAGCCGATCGGGGCCGCCATCTATTCGGACGCCATCGTTCCACTGGACGCCGGACACATCACGATGATGGCGGCGCTCGACCGATCGTCGATCCCGATGCGTCATTTCATGCTCAAGTATGCTCGCGAAAAAGACCTGGCGCTCTTCGTGGAACTGGCGCATGAAGCGCGTCCGGCGCGTCCGGAAGATCTCAGTATGAGGATCGTTGCGCCCGCCTATTTGCTGAGCGAACTGCAAGCCGGCTTTCGCATCGGCGCCGCGCTGTTCCTTCCTTTTCTCGTAATCGATATGGTGACGGCGGCGATCACGACGTCGATTGGAATGATGCAATTGCCGCCAGTGATTATTTCGACTCCACTCAAAATTCTTTTGTTCGTCGTGGTGGATGGATGGAATCTGCTGGTGGGATCGCTGATGCGAAGCTTTTCCTGAAAGGTGCCATGGAAACGGAGCAAGTCGTCGCGCTCTTTCGCCACACGCTGGAGATGGCTCTCGTCATGGGAGCTCCCTTACTTCTGATCGCCGTCGCGGTCAGTTTGTTAGTCAATGTGGTGCAGGTGCTGACTTCTTTACAGGATCAGACACTTTCGACGGTCCCTCGTCTGGCGGTGATGGCGGGAGCGATTCTGGTGCTCTTTCCATGGATGTTGCGAAAACTGATGTTCTTTACCGTCGGTTTGTGGAGTGACCTGCATCCCTTTGTGCGATGAATTAGGCAAGACTGTGGCTTTTGGCATGAGCAAGCACGAATTGAGATAAACGAGAGGCAATCGTGTTATCGCTGTCGATGGTATTTCCGGTTGAAGGAGCGGTTTCAGCATGGATGATCGCGGGAACACGAGCGACAGGCCTGCTCGTCGTGGCACCTTTTCTTGGGAGCGCTGCCGTTCCCCCTCGTATCAAGATTGGATTTGCATTGCTTCTGACTTTATTCCTCGCGCCGCTCGTTCCGGCTTCCTCGTTCGCTCTCAGCCGGGCCGTGGTGATCCCACTCTTGGCCAGTGAGTTTGCGACTGGTTTTCTGCTGGGGTTAACACTGCAACTGATCTTCGAGGCGGGACAACTCGCCGGGCAAGTGTGCGGAGTGCAGATGGGATTTTCGCTCGCGAGCATCGTCAATCCCGACAACAGCCAGGCCGACTCGCCGGTCCTTTCGACGCTCTATGAACTGATTGTGCTCCTGCTCTTCATTCAGCTGGGAGTGCCGCAATTCCTATTACGCGGGCTGGGGCGCAGCTTTCAGTACATCCCGCCCGGCCACTTTTGCCTGGTCTGGCCCACTGTGCATTCCTTGTTCGGGTTTGCCGGAGGAATGTTTGTCTCCGGCTTGCAGATCGCCGCGCCGGTTGTCGTTGCGAGCTTGTTTGCCGATGTGGCTCTCGGTTTCATCGGAAAAGCTTCTCCGCAACTGCCGGTGCTGTTTGTGGGGATCTCGATCAAGAACCTGCTAGGCCTATTCCTTCTGTGTGGCGCCGCTGCCTACTGGCCGCGCTTTTTCGACGCACGTTTCGGGCGCGCGCTCGACGCTTCGGAAAGGATACTGAAACTGGCGCATTGACCACCCAGAAACAGTGTATTTATGCCGCAATCCAACCAAACTGAACAGGCAACCCCACGCCGGCAACAGAAAGCACGTGAAAAAGGGCAAGTAGCGCGCAGCCGCGATTTGATTGGCGCGGCTGCAGGCATGGCCGCTACTTTTGTTCTGTTCTCGATGATATCGAGCTTCCCCCTGGCTTGGCAGGGCTTGTTCCGGGATTGCCTGAATGGTGCGGTTTCGGGAAGCCTTCGCATGGAAGGCACGGCCCTCCTGTTCAATCATTTCAGGTTGTTCATGGCCACCCTGACCGCGCTTGGTTTGGGATGGCTCGTCGCGCTGGGTGCAGCCGTTGCCCAGGGCGGGCTCGTCTTTGCTCCCGCATCGCTCTTGCCGACGGCCTCGCGTATGAGCCCAGCAGCCCGGCTCAGCCAGCTTTTCTCGATCACTGCACTACGCGGACTGATCAAGTCATTGTTGCCGGCGAGCGCTGTAATTTATCTCACGATCGGTTGCCTGCGACGCGACTGGCCCGACCTGATGGCTTTGTCTTCCCGCTCGTCGCGGGGCGCGCTCGGCTTTGCCGCTGGCCGGGTCTTCGAAATTGCCTGGAAGTCGGCGCTCGTCCTGCTCGTCTGGTCCGTGCTCGATTATCTCTTCGAGCGCCGGCATCTTTCGAGCGAGCTGATGATGAGCCGGCAAGAAATCTCCGACGAATATAAGGAGACGGAAGGCAATCCCGTAATCAAGGGACGTATTCGGCGCCTGCAGCGGATGGTGCGCCGCCGCCGCATGCTGGAGGATACCAAGCGAGCCAACGTCGTCATCACAAATCCGACGGAGTATGCTATCGCGCTCGAGTACCGTCCTGACATGCTCGCACCGGTCGTGGTGGCGAAAGGGCGCAACTTGTTTGCGATTCAGATCAAAGAAATCGCACGCTGGGAAAACATTCCCATGGTCGAGAACAAGCCGCTGGCGCACGAACTCTATCGCACGGTTGAGGTTGGCCAGAGCGTCCCCCCGAAACTTTATACCGTTATCGCTGAGATTCTGGCGGCCGTGTTCCGCGCGCAAGCTCGAGCCGAGGCCGCAGCCGGCGCGGCGGCGGTTGGATGGCCGAGCTAATGCCTGCTTCGCTTACCGCTTCGGTGATCGCACCCGCGCGCAACCAATTCATCGAGTGGATTGTGCCGATCGCGGCCGTCAGTCTGGTCTTTGTCATGCTGGTGCCTCTGCCGGCGGTGGTGCTTGATCTGCTGCTCGCCACGAGTTTTGCCGCCTCTGTGCTGGTGCTGCTCTCCGCGCTCCAGATTCTACGTCCGTCACAGTTCTCGGTCTTTCCGAGCTTGCTCTTGTTGCTCACTCTATTTCGCCTGTCACTGAACCTTGCTTCCAGCCGCCGCATTCTGCTGCACGGCAATGAAGGGGCGGCCGCTGCGGGGCACGTCATCCAAGCGTTCGGACAATTCGTGGTGGGGGGAAACTACGTTGTAGGATTCGTCCTCTTCATTGCCCTGATTGCGATTCAGTACATCGTCGTCAGCCACGGTGCAGTACGCACCGCCGAAGTTACGGCGCGCTTCACTCTCGATGCTTTGCCGGGCAAGCAGATGGCGATCGATGCCGATCTGAATGCTGGACTCATCGACGAGCATCAGGCGCGGGCGCGCCGCGAACAGATCGCGCGGGAAGCAGAATTCTACGGGGCGATGGATGGAGCTGCCCGCTTCAACCAGCGTGATTCGATCGCAACCATCTTAATCACCGGGATCAATATTCTGGCCGGCTTCTTGATTGGCGTCTTTCAGCTCGATATTCCCTTCCGCGAAGCGCTCAAGACTTACACCGTACTGACCGTGGGGGACGGCCTGGTGACGATGATCCCATCGTTGCTGGTTTCGATGGCAGGCGGCATGATCGTAACCCGTGCCTCATCGAATGCAACGCTGTCGGGCGATCTTGGAACGCAACTGCTCTCACGCCGTCGTTCGCTACAAATTGCCGCCGGGGTCATGGTGGCATTGGCCGCAATCCCGGGGCTGCCCAAGTTTTCTTTTCTCGCGGTTGCGGGCGTCGTCGGGTTGCTGGCGGCACGGATTCCGCAGATCAAAGATAAAGATGGCAAAGTCATCGACGCGGCACCGGTTGATCCCGCCGCGGCGGCCGGCGTCACAGAAAAAGATAAAAAGGCAGCCAAGTCCGAGTCGATTGAAGATCTGCTCAAACTCGACGAACTATCGCTGGAGGTGGGCTATTCGCTGGTCAACCTGGTGGACGTGAAGCAAGGTGGACAACTGCTCGCCCGCGTCAAGTCCTTGCGGAGCAGCTTGGCAGTGCAATTGGGGTTCATCGTTCCTCCGATTCACATCACGGACAATGTCCGGCTCAAGGCGCGGGAATACGTGATTTCGTTGCGCGGCGTAGAAATTGCGCGCTGGGAGATGGTCGAAGACAAAGTGCTAGCCATCAGTTCGGATCTCAAGCCCCCACCGCTGGCGGGCATTCCGACGCGCGAACCCGCCTTCGGAGTAGCGGCGCTTTGGGTTAGCCGTGCCCTCGAATCTCAGGCGTTGGCGTCAGGCTATGCCGTTGTCGACCAGACGTCCGTGCTTTCCACTCACCTGGCGGAGATCATTCGCCAGCATGCGTATGAATTGCTAACGCGGCAAGAGACTAAGCGGTTGCTCGATCGCTTGAGCGATGGACACCCCAAACTAGTGGAAGAGCTGGTTCCTAAAATTCTGAGTCTGGGCGAAGTTCAGAAAGTTTTGCAACAACTTTTGCGGGAACAGGTGTCGGTGCGAGATCTGTCAACCATTCTCGAGGCACTGCTGGATGCAGCCGCCGTAAACAAGCATCCGGTGCTGCTGGTGGAGGCCGCCCGCCAGTCGCTCGGGCGCGCCCTCGTGCGGCCCCTGCTTTCCGAGGACGGAGGTTTGCGGGTGCTTACGCTCGATCACAATATTGAGGAAGAGCTGAGCCTCGCTTTCAGTCCTCAGCCAGCCCCGGCGACGAACAGCGGGTTGCAGCCTTCTTTCGTACGGAGGATTCTCGACAGCTTGCGGCAGTTAGGCGGAGATCAGGTGGCGCAGACTGCACCCATCCTCTTATGTGCG
The DNA here is from genome assembly GCA_963846085.1 of uncultured Acidobacteriaceae bacterium. Lineage (GTDB taxonomy): Bacteria > Acidobacteriota > Terriglobia > Terriglobales > Acidobacteriaceae > Acidiflorens. Next base: position 1,669,330 of record CAWJUN010000004.1, read on the forward strand.
ACCCCGGCGCGTTTCCATCTTCGCCGACTTTTGGAGCCGTTTCTGCCCAAGATCGTGGTGCTCTCCCCGCTGGAGATTCCTCCCATGGTTTCGGTGCAGTCGATGGGCACGGTGCGATGAACTCTTTCTGTCTCTCGGTGTAGATCGTAAGTCTCTAGTGATCCCTCATTAGGCCCATAGGATGCCACCGAGTTGATAGCACTCGAAACCCCACTGGAAATCCGGCAGAGAAATTCAGCCTTTCATCTGGGGAATAAGACAGGGCTAATGATTCCGCACAGTGACGAAGGATCGATGCCACGAAAGCAGGTCCGCTCAATGACCAAGCATGCTGCCGAAGCCTATCAACGCATCCAGGGTGAAGCTGAACGTGAGAGTGTTCTCATGGAACAACTTCCGCAGGTTCGCTACATCGCCCGCCGTATTCATGAGCGGCTGCCACGCCACGTGCCTTTCGAAGACCTGGTTCACGCGGGTGTGGTTGGATTGATCGATGCTCTGAACAAATTCGACTTGTCGAAGCAGGTGCAGTTCAGTTCCTATGCGAAGTTCCGTATTCGAGGTGCCATTCTGGACAGCCTACGCGAGCTGGATTGGAGTCCGCGCGAGTTGCGGCGCAAAGGGCGCCTGGTTGATTCCACATACGCCGAGCTCTCCGGAAAGTTGGGGCGAGCCCCCACCGAGAGCGAAATTGCGCATGAGATGGATATCAACCTTCAAGAGTTGCAATCTCTTCTCGCCGAACTGGACGGCCTTGAACTCGGCAGTCTGCGCATCGAGTCTTCCCGCGACGGCAAAGAAGAAGACCTGACGGACTACGTTCCGTCCAAAGCCGAAGAGACGCCGTTCTTCCAGTGTCTACGGTCGGAGATGAAGAATCTGTTGACAGAAGCCATCTCTGAACTCCCAGAGAAAGAACAACGTGTACTGGCTCTTTATTACTACGAAGAACTCACCATGAAGGAAGTCGGGGCCGCTCTTGGCATTGGCGAATCACGTGTCTCTCAGATCCATTCTCTCGCTATGGTCCGCCTGCGGGCCCGGCTCAACTATCTGAATGTGACCTCGGCACCTGCCTCTCGTGGCAGCGCCGCCGGCACCTCCTAAACATCTCCTTGGAGACAGGGGCGGCAACGCTGCTCGAAAAGTCAACACAAGGGATATAGCATCGAGGCTCACATGGAAAAGGTTCTGAATCAGGAAGAAATCGATGACATGGTCCGAAAAGCCCGTGCCGGAAACACCGCCGCGAGCGCGAGCGGCCCCGTCATTCAGCCTTGGGACATCCGCCAGGCGGGCCAGATCGGTCGCGAACAACTGCGCGCGATAAACCAGCTCCACGAGTTGTTTGCCCGTAACCTGACGACTTCGGTCGGCGGTTATTTGCGGATTGTGTTCGATGTGAGCCTAGTATCGGCCGAACATCTTACCTTCCGCGAGTTTTTGCAGCGCATTCCTGAGCAAACTTACATCGCATCTTGTGACCTTGCGCCAGCCGATGTGAGCGCAGTCTTGCAACTCGATCTTGCTATCGCCTTCCCGATTATCGACGTAATGCTTGGAGGAGAGGGCAAGGAGACCCAAATGGCACGCGACATTACCGAGATCGAAGAGCAGGTTCTCGAAGGCATCGTTCGTATCATGTGCCGAGAGTTGCAGACCAGCTGGAACGCGATTGCACTCGAATTTAAGTTTGGACAACGCCAACGGATGCTGCAGACTCAACGCCTAATGCCGCCGGAAGAAAAAAATCTCTGTCTCAGCTTTGAAATCAAAATGGCGGAAACTCGAGGAACTCTCAACATCGCCGTACCCGCTGTCGTCTCGAACGCACTGCTTCGGAAAATTTCCGCGGACTTCAATTACCAGCGCCCTCGCAGCCCCATCGAGTCGCGCCAGCAAATTCAGAAGAAAATGCTGAAATGCTTTTTCCCGGTGGAACTCTCTATGCCCGGATTGCAAGTGCCGTTGCACAAAATTAGGGAAATGGTTCACGGAGACTTACTGGTTTTCGACCAGAACGCTTCTGCTCTGGCGACCGTGATGGTGGGCGAAGTGGACCTATGTTCCGCCACGCCGGTGCGGGTGGAGGCTCGGCGAGCGGCGCGAGTTCTCTCGATTGAGAGTGGATCTCGGACAGGGGAGTGAGAGTTGACTGACACGCAAGATTCGATCATCGCGTCCAGCGTCCAATCGGAGCTTCGTCCGGAACTTCTGAAATGGTACGAAGCTTGGAGGGCCTGTCTTCAAAGCGTCTTGGCACAGGTTTCGGGGCAGCCCAGCGTCTTCGAGATTTCCGCGCAGCCGCTGGATGCCGCTGCTTCGGATGTCTGGTACACCGTCGTTGCGGCAGGCGCACTACACGGCGAAATGCTCTTGCACCTAACCGCGGACTCCGGTACTCGTCTCGCGCAGAAGTTCCTCGGCGAGGCCGGGCCTGCGACTCCGGAAGCGCCCAGCGAACCGACTGTGGCGGTCGAGATCACCTCCGACAACAAGGAAGCTTTGGAAGAGTTCCTGCGGCAGATCGCGGGCTTGGCGGCGACGGCGACAGGTGCTACTGCTGGCGGCGAAGTAAAGCTTTCGGTCGCTCCCGCCGCGGCGCCTCCTACTTGGAAGTCGGATGCCGTTGCCTGCCTGCAAACTCGAAGCGAAGCCGGAACCTCCATAGCCGTTGAACTGCAGGTCAGTCCGGCTTTGGCGGCTGAACTTCAGCCGCGTGTCCCATCAGCATCCCCAGCGACGCAAATCACAGCTCCCGCCGCGTCCTCGCTGTCTGCTTCCTCATCGCCCGATGCCGGCTACCGAAGGCTCATGGACGTTGGTCTGGATGTCAAATTGCGTTTCGGATCTCGACGAATGTTGCTCCGGGATGTGCTAGCCCTGAGCGCGGGAGTTGTTGTCGAACTCGATAATGCGCTCCATTCGCCGGTAGACCTGTTGCTCGACGGAAGACTCATTGCCCAAGGCGATGTTGTCATCGTTGACGGCAAGTATGGACTCCGTATCACCGAAGTTGTTGAGTCGTCCCCAAGTGTAAGTGCCACAACGTAGCTCCGTTGCGGCCGATGAGTTTCGACAACATTACGAGGACAATCTTCGATGGCCAACTTGCTCAAATCGCTCTCTTGGTCCGCCCATTGGATCAATCGCTACAAATTCGACACTTCGCAGCCGCCTTGTGGATTGCTGACTTGCTCGCGTTCACGATCGCGCTGGCAGCGCTTTCGCGACCGGTATCGCCAAACCGGCACATTCTTGCAAGGCGTGTTCTATTGCCATCCCCAATGTTTGGAGACGGCGCTCATGAGCCAACTTTCCCACCTCCGGGCTCTCGCCCCCGCTCCGCAACCGCCGAACCGTATTCCGTTAGGGCTGCTGATGGTGGCGCGCGGCAAACTTACGTATACGGAGGTTCGCGCCGCTCTCGAAGCGCAGCGCCGGGCACGCTACGGAAAAATCGGAGAGTGGATCGAGAAACTTGGTTTCGCGACGGAACAGGAAGTCACGACGGCTCTTGCTCTGCAATGGGGATGCCCGGTTGCGACGTCCTACGATCTTTCGGTGCTCCCGTCTCCAGGGAGCATCCCGCTCTCCATCCTCGAGACTTTTCAAATGCTGCCGCTGAATTTCGTTGCTTCGACCAATACTCTCTACCTCGCCTTCGGAGAACGGGTTGATCACGCTGCGCTTTATACCATTGAAAAGATGCTGGATTGTCGGACGCAACCTTGCGTCGCAGAACATAAGAAAATCGCTCGTCAACTCGACTCGTTGCGACAGATGCATCGCCCGGGCGATGTGGAATTCGGTCCGATCAACGATCTCGCGGAGATGGCACGAATCGCCTCAAGCTACACTTCGAGACTGAGCCCCGGACAGGTTCGACTTAGCCGTATCGGACGCTTCATCTGGCTTCGTCTGGATATCGGGTCCAGTCCTGGTGCCGACGGGATGAGCACCCGGTTCACGATACCCCCTGCTCGGATGCACTCAAGGTCGCGCTCTATCACGACCAATCTGGTGTTTTGGCTCGCCGACGAGTCGTCCCGTCCGATGTCTTTTGCGCGTCCTTTCCGCGATCTCGCTGCTGCTTCACCGACTCACTAAGGATCGAGGAAGCGAAGAGCGAACTCCCCGGATGCTAAAGGAGAATGAACCAATTCGGGACGCACTACCGAAAGAAACTTCGGTCAGGGACAGCTACAGTGTCCGCTTAAACAACGGTACCGCCAGTGCCAAAGTGATCAAGGCGAAGATCGACAAGTAAATCATGTCGGGAACAATCGCCGCGAGTCCCGTTTCCTTCAAAAGCAGTGACTTGAATCCATGCACGGCATAGGTAAATGGATCGACTTTCGCAATGGCACGCAACCACACCGGGAAGGCTTCCACGGGATAAATCGATCCGCTCGGGAAGAAGAGAAGCGTATTCAGAATTCCAAAAATCGCACGGGGAACGAGTGGATCTTCGATCCTGACCATCATCAAAAACATCATCGTGTTGAACGCGACTGAGGTCAGCACGATCAAGACCAGAAGGCCGAGCATCGTTCCTGGATTGAAAATAGTCCCCACTCCAGCCAACAGCGATCCCACGACGGTAATAACTACGCCGGTCATGACGGCCTTGATCGCACCCGCGCCGTTCAAACCAAATACCAACTCTGCCTTCGTGATCGGAGTGACAAGGTATCCCTCGTGTACGCCGCGGGCCTTATCGTCGATGTAGAGCATGCCTCCGCCGATCATCACGGAAACGAACATCGCCAGCGTGATGGATCCCGGCAGCAGATACTTCATGTACTCGATATAGGGATAAAGTTCCACCACTTCCAGAGCAGTTTGCTGCAAGAGGCGTGGCGAGACATCGGGCTGGTTCAAGGCGTCGGTGACCTCGCTCATCTTGTCTTCGAAGGTCGAACTCATGAAATTGTCGGAGTTGTCGACGATGAGCGCAATTCGAGGATGATTTTTCTCGTACACCATCTTCGAGTACTGCGCTGGAATGATGACGGCACCTTGAATTTTTCCGTTGCGCACGTCTTCTCGCGCTTGCACCTCGTTGTCATAGGGGATGGCGACAAACGTCCCTGCGTTCGCCCGCACTGCATCGAAGGCCTCCTTAATGCGGATCGCCTGCGTGCCATGGTCCTCATCTACTACGCCCATTTTTGCTTCGCGAATTTTTCCTCCGAAGGCATTTCCCAACACGATCAGCTGTACGAGAGGGAAAATCATCGACGCCATCATCAGAGCAGGCGAACGAAAGAACTTGCGCATTTCGCGCTCGATAATCGCCATCATCCGGTTCATGGCCGCAACCCCGGACTCTGCGGCATGACGAAGGCATGCGCTTTCACCAATTCATCGCGCAACTGGCGTCCCGTGTAGTAGACGAAGACATCATCCAGAGTCGTGTTCTGGACCGTAAGCGTCTTAAGTGCAGCGCCCGCGACCACCGACATTTCTACGAGATCGGTCGTGGTGCCTGATCCATTCGCGGTCAGCACACGGAACATGCCTGCGCTTTCGTTCTGGACCGACGTGACGCCGGGCAAAGCTCGCAGCCGTTCTTCCCAATTAGGCGGCGGATGCTCGAAATGCGCCTCGATCACGTTCGATCCCGGCACGCTCCTCTTGAGCGCCTCTGGCGTGTCGAGCGCCACCAGTTTTCCGTGATCGACGATTGCAATCCGATTGCACAGGCGATCGGCCTCATCCATGTAGTGAGTCGTAATCAGCACCGTCAGCTTTCGTTTGGCCTTGATGTTGGTCAGCATCTCCCAAACGGCAACGCGCGACACTGGATCAAGGCCGGTCGTGGGTTCGTCCAGGAAGAAAATCTTGGGGCTGTGCACCAGTCCGCGTGCAATTTCGAGGCGCCGCCGCATGCCGCCCGATAAAGTCTTTGTCTGTGCGCCGCGCCATTTTGTGAGGTCTACTGTTTCGAGAAGTTCGTCAATCGCCTCCTTCCGGCGCTTTGCTGGGACGTCATAAAGCTTTGCGTAGATATTCAGATTCTCTTCCACGGTCAGATCAAGGTCGCTGGTGAGAGCCTGAGGAATCACGCCAATGGTCCGACGAACGGCATCGGGATCGCGCGCGACGTCGTGTCCAGCGACTCGCGCCGCTCCTCCGGAGATAGGAATGAGGGTAGTCATCATTCGGATCAGCGTGGACTTTCCCGCTCCGTTCGGGCCTAACAATCCAAAGATCTCGCCTTCTTTCACGATGAACGATATATCGTCGACCGCGGTGAACGAGCCGTATTGCTTGACGATGTGATCGACTTCGATTGCGTTGGGAGCGCCGGTGGCAACTTCAGCTTTGCTAAACTCAGCGGCTGCCGTGGTTGTGCCGTTTGGTTGATCGACGTCAGAAGTCATGGCTTTGCCGCCGCTTCGGCACTGCTTGGACCCGCCCCGGCTGTACCCTTTAGCTGTGCGGGACTGACCAGAACTTCGGCCGTCATACCCGGGACGTAGGCTCCTTTTGGATTTTCCAGCCGAACTTTCAAAGCAATCGTTCGGATGTCTCTTTTCCGGCGACCAACGTCGCGCTGCGTGGCAAAATCAGCTTCCGCTGCTTTGTAAAAGACCTTTCCCGGAACGACAGTTCCTCCGGGCAACCGGACCCGCAACGTGTCGCCGATTCCGATGTGATCAGAGTCAGTTTCGGGAATCGATGCAAATGCCCAAGTGTCGCTGAAGTCCACCACGGTGACAATGGCTTGCCCCGCATTGACCACTTCCCCTTCGCGAGCGGCGCGGACGAGCACCGTCCCAGTCACAGGTGAATAGATTTTTGTGTAGCCCAATCGCACTTCCGATTCCTTTAGCTGAGCGACGGCGTTATCGACTTGCGCACGTGTTGACGCCACCGTGCTTTGCGCCGCGGTTGCCTGATTGGTACGTGCCAGTGCCGAATTCAAGTCTCCCTGGCTCGCCGTCACTTGGTCTTTGAGCGCTTGCACGCTGGCCTCTTGCGCCTTAAGGTTCATCTCGGCCTGAACTCTGTCTCGCTCAGACGCAACGCCCGCCTGTGCCAATCCGATGGTTCGGCGGCTATCGCTCTCCACGCGGGTTAGCGTTGCCTCGGCTTGTGCCAACTGCGCCCGAGCCGCGGCGAGTTTCGCCTGGGAATTCTCAACGTCACCCGAAGTCGACCCCTTGGTTGACTGACGCGTGTATTCGCTCTCACTGACTTTCGATCGCATGCTGGTTATTGTGGCCACGGCGGCACGTTCTTCCGCCTCTAACTCGGATGGATCGAGTAACGCGATCAAGTCACCTTGCTTAACCTGCGATCCCTCTTCGACCAGCAGCCTCTGGATTCGCCCCTGAATCTGCGGACTCACTACGATCTGGTTCGCATCCACCGTGCCGATCAGAACCAGGTCGTTGCCGCCCGGCGTCGAGAAGAAATAGTAGGCCGAGGCGATCAACAGTATGATGCCGAGCACGATTAGGAATTTGTTGCGTGCGTTCATTGAAGCTCTCCTTTCATGCTCACACCGCCTCGACGGGCGTCCGGGCTCGTCCTTTCATTGCTCCGAAAGAGCGCCGCTGAAATGAACTCGAGAACAAACGCACGCCGCTCGCGAATTCGCGATTCTGAAAGCGGGTCTGTCTTCATCAAAGTCTTCATGAGTGGGGCTGCATTAAAATAAAAAATGACCACGGCCACCATCGAAGGCAAGAAGTCCATCGGATTGACCGTCCGAAACTCGCCCGAGGCCGCTCCTTCTCGCAAAACGACGACCAGCTTTTCAAAGACAGGACGAAAGTATCGCTTGGCCACCCGCTGCATATGCTTGGAGCGGTTTCCGCTTCGCATCCACTCGGCTTGCACGACGCGAGGAAATCGGGGATTGGCGGCAATGTAATCGAAGTAGGTTCCGAGATACTCCAGGATCTTGCGCCGGGGAGATAGGTCGCTGTCGAGCACCGGCATCACACGAGCGAGCATCCCACTAAAAACATGGTCCAGCACTGCCTCGTAAAGGGAGTCCTTGTCCTGAAAATAGTAATAAAGAAGCGCCTTGTTAACTTTGGCGGCTCGCGCGATCGCGTCCGTGCGAGCTCCGGCGATACCGTTTTCAGCGAATTCCGCGACGGCGGCTTTCAGGATGGCCGCGCGACTTTCTTCGGGGCGCCCTCGAGTTCCAAGCCGGGCTACATCGATGAAAGCAGCGGACGAGCGCTTTCTTGCGACCATCCGTCTGCGATCCGTGAGTTGTTTCATGTAATTAACCGGTTAGTTAGATTCTAGTCTTTGGGTTGGCACGAGCGCAAGCCGAAAAAAGAGATGCGCCTGCTGGATATGCGGTCATGATCTCGTCTCGTCGACCCGCGGTCTATAATGGCGCGCGAGTCGATCGCTTGGCCCGGGGCTGGCATTATGTCTTGTAAACATCACGTCTTTTGCCTTTTCCTTTTCTTCGGCAGCGCTACGAGTGTCTTTTCCCAGGACAGTATCTCGGGCTTCACTTCCTCCTCGGCTGCGCAAGAACTCAAAGTCGAGCAGAAGTTCAAAGCGATTCCCTCAGCGGACGAAGCGCGCCGGCAGCATCGCATTTTCACCGCCGAGCCTCATCTTGCAGGATCGAAACGTAACAATTACCTGGCTCGCTACGTCGCGTCCGAATGGGGCAAGCAGGGACTAGAGGATGTCGTCATCCACCGGTACGACGTGTATGCGACGATGCCAAAGAGAGCCTCGCTCGAGATGGTCGCGCCCGTACTGTACCGCGCCGGACTACGAGAAGAAGCCTATAGTGTCGATCCCGACACGAAGAATCCCCGCGTGAGTTCTGCATGGAGCGGAATGTCGATCTCGGGAGAAGTGACCGCGCCCGTTGTCTACGCGCACAGCGGCAATCCGGAAGACTACGATTTGCTTCGCAAACAGGGGATCGACGTAAGGGGAAAGATTGTGCTGGTCCGGTATTCGAACCCCTACAGTTATCGCGGATTCAAAGCTCTGACAGCGCAGAATGAGGGAGCGGCGGCAATCCTGATTTACAGCGATCCCGCTGAAGATGGTTTCAAGAAGGGCAAAGTGTTTCCCGATGGACCGTGGGGTCCAGAGAGCCACATACAACGGGGAGCGATTACATACGACTTTATGGTTCCGGGCGACCCGCTTACGCCTGGGTGGGCATCAGTTCCCGGAGCGAAGCGCATCCCGCTGGAGCAAGCCGTCTCAGCCCCCAAGATCATGGCGCTGCCGCTTTCTTACAAAGATGCGACGCCGCTGCTGCAGAATCTTGGTGGTCCGGTTGCTCCGGCCGCTTGGCAGGGCGGGCTTCCATTTGAGTATCACTTGGGAGGCGAGCAAGCTCGCGTTCATCTGAAGATTGAGATGGACAATTCGATCAAGCCCTACTACGTGGTCGAAGGCCGCATTCAAGGCGCGCAGTTGCCGGACGAATGGGTCGTGCTCGGCAATCATCGCGATGCATGGGCCTTTGGCGGCGTCGATCCGTCGAGCGGCACAGCGTCGATGATGGAGATGACGCGGGCGCTTGGCGAACTGAAGAAGAATGGGATGCGCCCGCGACGTACGATAATCGTTTGCAGCTGGGATGGCGAAGAAGTGGGGTTGACGGGCTCGACGGAGTGGGGCGAGCAGTACGCGGACGAGCTGCGCAAGAAGGCCGTCGCTTATCTAAATGTGGACGAAGCAACGTCGGGGCCTGATTTCGAGGGCAGCACCGTCGCTTCGCTCGAGCCCATGCTGGTAGAAACGTCGCGCAGCCTGCAGGATCCGTCGGGCAAGTCTCTCTACGAAGCTTGGAAGCTGAGCGCCGTGCAAAGCCGAAAAGATGCGAAGGATGATCGTGAGGTTACCGATGGAAACTTGGCCGATACGCGGATCGGAAGCGGATCGGACCACACCGTCTTTCTGAATTTTGTCGGCATGCCCGTGATGGGGCTCGGTTTTGTGGGACCGTACGGCGTCTACCACTCCATGTATGACGATTTCTACTGGATGAATCACTTCGGCGATCCCGGATATCGCTACCACGTGTTGATGTCACAACTCTGGGGGACGTTAGCTTTACGTTTGGCGAACGCCGATCTTCTTCCCTTTGACTTTGCCAGTTATGCGGATAACATTCGGCAATTTGTGGACGAACTGTCGAAGGGGAAAGATATGAGACAAGTCGAGGTAGCTCCGATGCTGGATCAAATCCAACAATTCCTGAACTCCGGGAAGAAGCTCAATGCCGCGCTGCAGCAAGCGCTCGCTTCAGGCAAAGTCGATGCCAAACTCGCGTCTGAAATGAACTCAGGAATGATGCAGGTGGAGCGCAACTGGCTGAATCCAGATGGGATTCCAGGGCGTCCATGGTTCAAGCACACGTTGTATGGAGCACGCTTCACTTACGCGCATTTGGAACTTCCGGGATTGACCGAGGCGGTGGAAAAGAAAGATTGGAATACCGCGAAACAGCAGGCGATGGTTTTACGAGGCTGTCTGGAAAAGAACATCAAACTGGTCGATGAACTCGCTCAGAGAATCTCGGCGCATTAGCGCATTTGTTCGCCTTTGCATTTTGGCGTTGGCCGGGCGAGGACGCCCGGCGCTTCATTACTGCTACTTCTAACTTCGCTTTAGTGCGATCCGCCTGCGATTGATGGGACTAATAAGACTTCGTCGCCATCTTGAAAGGCATACGACGCACCTCCGAGGAAGCGGATGTCTTCTTCGTTGACGTAGATATTCAGGAAGCGGCGAGTTTCCCCGGCTTCGTCACGCAGGTGAGGTTTGAGGTCGGGGAACTGTGAGTCGAGTTCCGAGAACAGTTCGTTGAGATTCGAAGGGGAACAGATAACGGATGGCTTTCCGGTGGTGAGACGGCGGAGCGCAGTGGGGATTTGAACGGTGATGCTCATAGTACCTCCTTGGCCCGAGGCCTTAATGTGAGAGTCGTTCGTCGTCGGTCGGTAGAGAAGCGACTTCGGAACGGCCAGCAATTTCGGATCTGCGACCGACCAACGACAAACGACCAGCGGCGGTTAAGCTACGGCAGCGGCCGACGAATCTTCTGCCGCTGGTGCAAACGCGGCTGGCAGGTTCTCTGCCTTCGACGCAAGATACGCTTCGAACTCGGCTAGCTTCGGGGCGATTGGGACTTCGACTCGATAACGATCGGTCAATACGTCGGTCGTCTTCAGGCCGTTTCCTGTGATGCAGAGAACCGTGGTTTCATCGGGCAGGATGCGGTCTTGCTGGATCAGTTTGCGCGCGGTTCCGACGGTGACTCCTCCAGCGGTTTCGGTGAAGATACCTTCGGTCTCGGCCAGCAACTGAATACCGGTGACGACTTCGGGATCGGAAACGTCTTCGGACCATCCTCCACTCTTGGAGATGGCTTTGATGGCGTAGTGTCCGTCGGCTGGATTGCCAATGGCGAGCGAGCGGGCGATTGTCTTCGGACGCTGTGGTTCGATCTCGCTGCTGTACTGCTTGACCGCGGTCGAGATGGGCGAGCATCCCGAGGCTTGCGCGCCGAAGAACTTCACGGGCTTCGGATCGACCAGGCCGAGAAGGATGAGCTCGTCAAAAGCCTTTTTGATTTTAGTAATTAACGAACCTCCAGCCATGGGAACCACGACGTTGTCGGGGAGTTGCCATCCGAGTTGCTCGGCGATTTCGTAGCCGACGGTTTTCGAGCCTTCGGAGTAGTAGGGGCGAAGGTTGACGTTGACGAATCCCCAGCGATGTTCGTCGGCAATCTGCGAGCAGAGGCGATTGACGTGGTCGTAGCTGCCATTGATGCGGACGAGTTCGGCTCCGAAGACTTGCGTGCCGAGAATCTTGGCGGGCTCGAGGTCAGAGGGAATGAAGATCCAAGCCTTGAAGCCTTCGCGAGCGGCTTGGGCTGCGACGGAATTGGCGAGATTGCCAGTCGAGGAACACGCCACGGTGTCGAATCCGAAGCTGCGTGCGTTGGCGAGGGCGACTGCGACGACGCGATCTTTGAAGCTCAACGTGGGAAGGCAGACGGCGTCGTTCTTGACGAAGAGCTTGCGCGATCCGAGCTTCTTGCCAAGGCGCGGCGCGCTGACCAGCGGAGTGAATCCAATTGGGAGGGAGGGCTGAAACTCCGCTGGCAGCGGCAGTAACTCGCGATAACGCCAGATGTTGGCGGCACGCGAAGCAAACAGGTCACGCGAAATTCGCGGACGGATCGAATCGTAATCGTAGGTGACTTCGAGGGCGGAAAAGCAATCTTCGCAGATGCTGCGTGCCTGATTACCCCAAGCCTTACCGCATTCGCGGCAACGTAATTCGTAGGTGTTCGTCAGTGCGTGCGTGCTCATCCTGCTGCTTCTTTCTGTGACTGCGGGACGAGCCGGGTAAAAAAATACCCCAGTAAATAGAAATCCCCTTTTCCTAAAAATGGGAAAAGAGGCTCGGGAAGTGCGAATCCAAATTTTCGCGTACCCGAATCTCATGGTCCCCGTTACCGGGCGAGAGTTGGCACCTGCGATGGAGATATATGATCCCGATCCGGTTGCCGTGGCGTCCTAGGGCTCGTCCCTCAGCCACTCTGCATGAAATTCCAGCTTGCCGATTAGAGCAAGCTGTAGGCGATAGTAATACCGACCGAGTGGTCTGTCAAGGGTTTTTAGCCGGCAGGGGGCAGCCATCAGCCATCAGGAAAGGCTCCTCCGCGACGGTTACCGGGTGTATTGATTCCTCTTTTTATCTTCGTGGCGTTCGATGCCTAATTGGATGAGGCGGTCGATTAGGTCGGGGTAGGGTAGGCCGGTGGCGGCCCACATTTTGGGATACATGCTGATGGCGGTGAATCCGGGCATGGTGTTGATTTCGTTTACTAGAATCTTGCGGGATTTGGGGTCCATCAGGAAATCGACGCGGGCGAGGCCGGTGCAATCGACGGCTTGGAAGGCGGCGATGGCTAGTTTCTGGACGGTCTTCATTTCTGACTTCGTGATCTTCGCGGGGATGACGGGCTTGGAGCCTTCGACTAAGTACTTCGCGTCGTAGTCGTAGAACTCTTTGATGGGAATGATTTCTCCGGCGATGGAGGCCTGGGGATTGTCGTTGCCGAGAACGGCGCACTCGATTTCGCGGGCTTTGTTTTTCTTTCCTCCTACGCCTTCTTCGATGACAATTTTGCGATCGAACTTCGCGGCTTCGGCGATGGCGGGGCCGAGTTCTTTGCGGTCGTGAGCCTTGGAGATTCCAACGGAGGATCCCAGGTTGGCGGGTTTTACGAAGACGGGATATTTCAGCTTGTCTTCGACTAATTTGTAAACTTTTTTGGGCGTTGCTTCGAATTGGTGGCGAAGGATGGCGACGTGTTTGACGATGGGGAGTCCGGCGGCGCGGAAGAGGGATTTCATGATGTCTTTGTCCATGCCGGCGGAGGAGCCGAGGACTCCGGCACCGACGTAGGCGATGTCGGCGAGTTCGAGAAGGCCCTGGATGGTGCCGTCTTCGCCGAAGGTTCCGTGAAGGACGGGAAAGATGACATCGACGTTGATGGCGCGGTCGGAGGCGCGGCGAAGATTGGAGGCGTCGGTCTGGAAGGGCGTGAGTCCGGCATCGCGGCGGGCGGGCTCGGGTGGGACGACTACGGATTCTCCGGCGGCGAGGAGTGCGGCTCCGGGAGTGGCTTCGGGATCGCCGGCACGCAGGTTGGTGGGCGCGGCGGGAGGTGCGGAGGCGGTGCCTTTCAACAGGCGTTCGGCGTTTTCGGCGGTGAGCCAGCGTCCTTCTTTGGTGATGCCGATGGGGACGACTTCATATTTTGTTTTATCGATGGCGTTGAGGACGGAGGCGGCGGAGAGCAGAGAGACTTCGTGCTCTCCGGAGCGTCCGCCGAAGAGTATGCCGACACGGATTTTTGCTTTGGCCATGACGTTTTAGTCTGGCGCTCGGGGGGATTTCCGTCAATCGCAGGGATGGTTCGAGTGCGGTCCAGTTTGTTAAAACCCTCTACCACGAAGGGCACTAAGGGTCACGAAGGGAGAACTTTCGCAAAGCGGCTGCGCGAGTCGGGTGGAACTTATTCCACACTTGCGTAACTTGTGTTCTTCGCGGGGCGACGTAATCTGAGCGCTGGCAGTTCGAATTTTGGTGCGGGGGCGCTTATGGAGATTGCTTTTGTGATTGTGGTGCTGGTGATTGCGGGCTCGATGATTCCGGGGAATTCGAAGATACAGTTCTTCCGGTGAGTTGGGGTTGTTGAGCGGCGGAATTTGGCGATGCCCGCAGGGCGGACAGGAATGTCCGCCTCCACACGATTTTCTTCCCTGATCAATTCTTTCCGTTGGTAAAAAGAAAAGGGAGAGCTTGGCTCTCCCTTACTTATTTCTAGTGAAGCGGCGATTGCGATCCTATTCTGATTGGTCCAGTTCCACGGAGTCGCCGGCATAGACGTCTTCGAGGGCGAAGACGATCATGGCCGAGGATGAGGTCGGAGTGACATTCACGATGACGACTTCTCCAACCGCACGGCGAGGCAGATCGCGAACGTGGATGTTTGGACCTTTGGTCCTGGTGAAACGGTTTGCTTCAAAGCTGGGCGGACGGGCCTGGGTGTCTTCTGAAGTTCTTGCTTTGAAGGACAGAGAGTCGACCGGATTGTTCAAGGTTTCGGTGTAAGAGCGGACGATGCGGAAATAGTCGCCGACTTTCACTCCCTGGTTGGCACCCAGATTCAGGTAGAGTTTCATGCCGGTGCCGAGAACGCTGTCAAAATCCTTGCCGAGTACGACTCGTCCACTAAGCTTGCCGTTGGCGGGAGCGAAGCGGTCGAAGTGTCCGGGGACGTGGAAGGTGATGGGCTGTTTCTCGACGAAGGGCAGTGCGACATCGCCGGGGTTGATGGGATCACAACTGAATTCGACTTGGGCGATGGCGCTATGGCTGCGCGTATCGACGATGCGGACGCGGCCGATCTCGCCGTAGGGGCGTCCGGTGGCGGCGAGCAATTTTCTCTCGCCGGGATAAATCTCGTATTCGTTGACGTCGCGCATTTCGCGAACGATGGAATAAAGCTGTCCGGCTTGATAGCCGCTGCCGGCGAGATAAACGATCTCGCCGCGCTGGTACTTGGTGGACATCGGCGTTTCAATTCCGCCGTTTACGTAGTTGGCGTCGGGAATGCGATCTTTAGTGATAAAGCCGGCGCAGTACATGTCAGCTGCGGTAGGCGTCTGGTAGCGCACGAAAGGCATGTTAACGGAGGTTTCGACGATGCCGGCGGCATCGGTCGTGGACGTGGCGGTAGCCGTGCCCGCCTGTTGGGCGATGGCCAAGCTCACCGTTATCGTGGTGATGATAAGCAATAACAATCCTGTTTTCTTCATGTTAGCTCCGACTCCCGTCCGCTCCGCGGATGCCCAGCGATCTCTGCCTATCTGTTTAGGAAGAAAAGGGTTACAGCCGAAAAGTAACAAGCGGGGGAGTCATGGTCAAGGTTACGAGGGTGTTGGAACCCTCCGCTCCCTAAGTGTTTGAGAGGGCCGAATGGCCGTCAACGGTGTATGAAGGTTGCATCTGGGCTTGCAGCCCTGTAATATCGCGCCGTTGTTCGAAATAGTTGTTGAAACCAATGGCCTTGGCATTTTCCTCTACGGTCGCGCCGCGCTTCCTGCCTCAGCACTTGCCAAAGGTTTGTCTGGCCCTGAGCGGCGAGACGACGGACGAAATGCTGAATACGGCCGAATCGATGGCGCGGGATAATCCCTTTCTTGAGTTTCGGTTGGACTACTTGAAACAGCCGCTCAGCGCGCTGCCGAAGATGCACCGCTTTCTTGAGACCCATCAATACGTTACTGCGATTGGGACGTGCCGCAGAGTCGAGAACGGGGGTAAGTTCAAGGGCTCGCTGGCTTCGCAGTTGGAAGTGCTGACGAAGGCGCATGCGGCGGGATGCCAGCTGGTCGATCTGGAGTTGGAGAGCGCGCTGAAGTCGAAGCCGGAAGCGATTGCCCGGTTGCGGAGCCGGGCGGGAGTGATCCTTTCGTTTCATGATTTTCGAGCAACGAAGAACCTGGAGGAGACGCTGGAGAAGATGTTGAGGATTCCGGCGGATTACTACAAGGTGGTTTCGACGGCGACGACTCTCGCGGACAATGTGACCATGATGAAGTTCCTGCAGACCGAGAGTGACAAGCAAGCGATGGTCGGTTTGTGCATGGGTGAGCAGGGGATCATCAGCCGCGTGCTTGGGGTACGGGCGGGAAGCGCGTTTACTTTTGGCGCGGTGGATCCGAGCATTGGTCTGAAGACGGCGCCAGGGCAGGTGAGTTCGCGCGATTTGCGAAGCATCTACCGGATCGAGCAGGTGGACGCGGCGACGCGGGTGTATGGAGTGGCGGGGGATCCGATTGAGCATTCGCTTTCGCCGGTGATCATGAACACGGCGCTGCGGCGCGAGAATGTGAATGGTGTTTATCTGCCGCTGCACGCGAAGACGCTGAAGGATCTGATGCAGTGCGTGCGGGAGATTCCGCTGCATGGGCTGAGCGTGACGATGCCGTATAAGCAGGCGATACTTCCGTATCTGGATAATACGGATGCGCACACGGCGAAGATTGGCGCATGTAATACGGTGGTGCGCGGACAGGAAGGAAAGCTTTACGGGTTTAATACGGATATTGCCGGAGTGGTGCGTCCACTGGAACAGCGTTTGACGATTGAGAAGACGAAAGTTTTGGTATTGGGAGCGGGAGGCGCGGCTCGAGCGGCCGTCTTTGGGCTTAAAGAGCGTGGGGCGGACGTGTGGGTAATGAACCGGACTTCCGTGAAAGGCCAGAAACTGGCGCGGCAGGCGAAAGCGCACACGATCAAACGGGCTGACCTGAAGAAGGTCAATTTTGATGTGATCGTGAATGCGACGCCGGTGGGGATGGGGAACACGCGCGACTGTCCTCTAAAGGATGAGGAGATCCAGGCGAAGGTGGTGTTCGACATGGTGTACGACCCGGTCGAAACGCACTTGCTGCAGGTGGCACGAGCGAAGGGGATTGCGGTGATTCCGGGAGTGGAGATGTTTGTGCAGCAAGCGGCGCGGCAATTTGAGATATGGACGGGAAAGCCCGCGCCCGCGGGCGACATGCTGCGCGCGGTGACGATTGCGTTGCAGGAACGGGCGGCGGCGAAGCAAAAATCCTAAGTGTTCAATCCTGGGCATTCAATCGATTCAATTGTGACCCTTGGCGACATTCGATCTATTGCTGAAGGTTAGACGAGCAGTAAGATTGGGCGAGAGTGAAAACTATTTCGCACTTCGGGTCGAGCGAGACCCAGGAGGCGGGCGCTCAGAGCGTCTCTCGCAAAAAAATAGCATTCGGGCGATGCAGCGACCATAACAAAGGTTGCAAATTACGAGGACCGGAAGTAATATGGCCTTGGATGCGGAGTTTTGCATTCATCTTGTTTCAACAAACCACAACTTCCAGGTAGAAACGCAGCCCTAAGCTCGTCACGAAAATCTAAAGGGGTGCTGAAAGCCCCGGTGCAATTCGGAGAGAATGCATGTCGTGGTACGCGTACTGCCTTTCGGAACACCCGACGCTTGCGAACGGTGTCCGAGCCCGCCGCCCATTTGTGCTTGAAGGAATTCAGGGAGTCAATGCCGCTCCCGTAATGAGTTATCCGAGTGGAGAGTTCGCAGTTATTGTCAGCGAATTTGATCGCGCGACCTCGAAGCTGGATGAAAAATCAGTTCTTGAGCATGCCCGCGTGGTAAGTCAGAGTTTTCGAACGGCCACGGTGCTTCCCTTCCGGTTCGGAACAATTTTTGATACGGAAGATGCGATACGGCAGGCGGTGCGGTCGAACCGGCGCACGTTCTGCGAGAGTGTGGCGCGGCTTCGCGGTAAGTCAGAGATGCGGATCAAGCTGACGGTGCGGGATGGCTCGCTGCGCGGAAATATGGAAGAGATTGTGCTTCCGGACACGGTGGGCCGGGAGTATCTGCTGAAGCTGCGGGAGAAAGCCTCGCGGGAGCGGGAACGTCAGACCAAGGCGCGTGCGCTGTCGGTCCAGGTACACAAATTGTTTAATCCGCTCGAGGAAGAAGTTAGTTGCAAGAAGGTGGATGCGGACGGGATGTTGTTGGACATCGCGCATTTGATCGATACGAAGTCGATCGAAAAGTATCAGAACCGGTACAGCACGGCCGCGAAGCAATTGAAGAACTGCCAGATGGTGGTAACAGGGCCGTGGCCACCGTATCATTTCCTGCCCGGGAAAGTACGGACTGTAGCTGGCGACAGCTAGACAGCCAGGAAGAGATTGATCCAAGCCCCCTTTCGAGGGGGCTTTGCTATTGGTAGCGAAGCTGTTGGGCAGAAGTCTTTTCTGATGGCAGCATTCCCCCGGCGGCTGGAAGCCGCTCTTGATTTCGCGGCGATTACGGTCCGAGTCGAACTCGGGCCCTTCCCAAGAGCAGCTGAAATCAGAGTTTTGCCGACAGTGCGGTGCTACTCACGGCTTGGGAAGGCGAGAGCGGTATCCATCCCGTGGCGTGGCGACTCGTTGAGTTCGTTTTCGATGTGTCTTTGCAGGAGCTCCCATTGGGAGCGGAGCGTCATTTCTTTGATGATGAACTTGGATTCGTGACGGGCGTCATCGACGCGGACCGCTAATTCTTTCTTCTGAAAACGGAAATCGATAACTTCGGCCAGAGGTACCAGTTGGTTCGAAGACTTTCCTACGATCACAAATACGACTTTATCGGTTAGCAGCGTGTATTCCGGGCAGCTCCCTTCAGGGACCTGGGATTGTGGCGGACCGAAGGCGGTGATGAATCCGCCGTGCGTAAGCATGCAATCACCCATGCGCATGCGGATGACTGTGCCGTGTTGATAGATACCGATGGGTGTGGCCGAGGTAATCGAAACACTGGCGAGGATCGTGATTAGCGCAACTGCCGAGAGCAAGGGGGATTTCATAAGTCTCCAATCGTTTCGTCGTGAGGAATATTCCGGGAACGCGCGTCGAGCTTCTGGTGTCGTATTCGGTCCGTGCTTAGCGAAGGCTGGATTCATAGATATACCCAGTCCGGTTATGGAAAGTCAGGTTGAGGTTATGAGTAGGCAAAAGGCGGAGAGAGTGGAATCCTGATTGATGAGTAGGTAACTCGTAGGTGACGACGTAAGAGGCGTGGAGATCGTCGAGGACAGCGGTTAACACCGTAGCGGCGCCGTCCGATTGAGAGGCTTGCGGAGAAAAATATCGGCCGCCGGTTTGTTCGGCGAGTTGCTGGAGGAAATCGGCACCGTAGGTTTCGGCCAGATGATGGCTGGATTGCCTGGGCGTACTTCCCATATCGACGGCGTAGATCAAAGCGCCTGAATCGAGCGCGGAGCGAAGGGCATCGTGCGAGGAATGGAGGCTGATTGTATCGTCTCCGTCCGAGAACAAGATCAGGACACTGCGTGCGGGGGAGCGGTGCTGGCGGGTAAGGAAGTCGGAGCCGAAGATCAGAGCGTCATAAAGCGGAGTCGTGCCGCTGCTCTTAGCCGACTGGATTCTGCTTGCCGAGTCCGCGGTGCGGCAACCGTCTGAACAGAGGACGGTGGGCACCAACGTAGCGGAGGTATGCGCCGTTGTGCCTGAGGAAGTCGTTGCTGTCGACGACGGGCGCGCCAAGTTGTCGGGCGGCGTAGCTTCGGAGGAACCTCCAAAGGAGAGAATGGAAAGATTGTCGTCAGGAATCGATTGCTCGCGAGCAAGGAGTTGGAGCACGTCGCGAATGGTGGCGCGGAATCGAGGCGCTATCGATTCACTCATATCGACGAGCACGACTACGTCGAGAGAGGTTTCATCGGAGTGGTTGAAACTGCGAAAATTGCGGACGACACGGTCGCCATCGACGATGGCAAAGTCACTGGCGGAGAGTGTGGGGAGAGTGCGCCCCTGATCGGTCGCGAAAAAGGTGACACGTACTTCGGAGACGGTACTGTGGAACGTAGGCAAAGAAGAAGATCTGTTCACGACGTTTTCGGATGGCTGTGCGGCCGAGGTTACGGTGAAGAGGACGAGGGCGAACAGGAGCGAGCGAACTGGGTGATGGGGAAACATTGTGTTCCATTCGCTTCATCGGCGAACGATGGAACACTCCCCACTTACTGTGGTGACTCTTAGAGGTGACCAGAAGGATAGCGGAGCGATGGGAAGAAACGGCGAGCAAGTCCCTTTGCGAGGTTCGCTGCCAAGCCGCAAGAAGACTCGAATTGGGTCGTTTGGGAACGAGCTGCTTGGTGGGAATCCGCCACGCGGGGGACGCGACCAGGAGTGGGAGATGTAAATTCAGACTGCTTCGCTTGACATGGTGGGGAAACGGGTGTGAAATTATTCGGACTCAGAAGGCCGGTGCCCGGCCCTTCCCCTATGGCACTCGGACCCGAAAGCTCTCGACGAAGAAACCTTGGTAGCGGGAGTGCGTCTCGATGAAATCAGTCTAATGGCAGCACCCGCTAGCGGGTTACCCGATCAAAGAGCTTTACATCTCACAGGAGTAGTTTATGAACTCGAAGATTGCACGAAAGAATGTCCTGCCGAAATGGTCCGTAATGCTAATGCTTTTTGCGCTAGCGGCAACTTTGCCGGTGGTTGCGAAGGCCGGAGGGCCGCCGAAATCGGCGCCCGCTTCTCACGCGCCGGCAGCGAGTCATGCTCCTGCGGCATCGCACGCACCGGCTGCACGTCCGAGTGGTGGAGCAGGGGCTAGCCGTCCGGGCGGAACTGGCAATGGAGCCCAAAATCGCGGACCGGGCGGAGCGCAGGGGAACCGAGCCGGGAGCGGTTCGGCGAGTCGTGGACCTGGTGGCGCGCAATCGAATCGTTCCGGCCAGGGTGGAAACATGTCGAATAGCCGCGGGCCGGGTGGGGCGGCGGGAAATAACCGTGGACAAGCGGGTGCGAATAATAATCGTGGGCAAGCGGGCAATACTGCCAACCGCGGCGGCGCCAATAATAATGCTGGGAATCGTGGCGGGGCGAACAACGGAGCGAACCGCGGCGGGGCGAACAATAATGCCGGGAATCGTGGCGGAGCCAATGGCGGAAACAACCGGGGCGGCAACGCTAACGCGGGTAATCGAGGAGCGGGTGGGGCTGCGAATCACCATCAGCCGGCCGGAAGCAAGACCGTCTCGATGAAGAACGGTGGCAGCGCGACCTTCCGGAAGAACGGACAAGTTCGCTCGATTCAGACGCACGGGATGACGATCAATCACGGAGTGCGTGGCGGGCGGGAAGTGCGGAGCGTGCACAACGGCCGCACGGTTGTTAGCTACGGACGGCATGGTGGATACAGCCAACGGGCGTACTACAACCACGGCGGGCACTCGTATTACCAGCGAACCTACTACCGGGGCGGGCACTATTATGCCTACGGATATCGCAACTACTACTACGGCGGGCGTCCTTATTATGGGTATGCGCCAGCGTACTACTATGGGCCGGCTTATTACGGTTGGGCTTACAATCCGTGGCCCGCGCCGGTTTATTACGGATGGGGCTGGGGCGGAGCACCGTGGTACGGATACTATGGCGCGTACTACGCACCTTATCCGGTGTATCCAACGGCGGCGTTCTGGCTGACCGATTATTTGCTGGCGGCGAGTTTGCAAGCGGCGTATGCAGCGCAGCAAGATAACGGGGATGGCGGCGATGGAAACGGACAACTGGTGCCACCGGCAATCGAAAATGCTTCTGGTGACGAGATTGCGGCGTTGTGGTCAACGGATCCTCTGGTCGCGGCACAACTGCAGGCAACGTACGGCGTCTACATGCTGGGCGGCGGCGGAGCGGCACAGAGCACGCAGCTGACTCCAGAAATCAAGAACGCGATCTCGGATGAGATGAAGAGCGAGATCGCAGCGGAGAAAGACGCGGCGTCGAAGAAAGACTCCACGAGTTCGGGTGGAGATGAAATACCAGCAGCGCTGAATCCGAAAGTTCGAATCTTTGTGGTGTCGAGCGAGGAAGATCTGACAACGTCGGACGGGACAGAATGCGCCCTGACGGCGGGAGACGTGATCTCGCGCACGACGGACAAACCGGACGACGACAACATGGTGGATGCGCTGGTGAAGAGCAGCAAGAAAGACGAGTGCGCTGTGGGTGCAACCGTTGGAGTCGCGGTTGATGATCTGCAGGAGATGCACAACGAACTGCGGATCCAGATGGATGCCGGTTTGAAGGAGTTGGCGGACAAGCAAGGAAAGAATGGGTTGCCGGCGGCTCCTGATACGAAGACGACGACTGGCGAGGTGCCAGCACCGACTCCGGATACGAGCGTGGCAGCCGATCTGCAACAACAACAAAAGGACGCGGACGCCGCGGAAGCGGAAGCGAAGCAGGCGAACAACTGACGCAAGCCGATTGACCAGGAATGCGGGAGCGCCGCAACAAGAATGTGCGACGCGGCGGCGCTCCCCGCTTTGATGGCCGTCGTTTCTGTAGTGTAAGCAAATAGGAAAGTGTCAATATCCATGCGCCCGGCGGATGGCTGGGGAGCAGCGGCTTCACAGGAGGAAGTTGCGATGCGTCAGAGAATTGAGATGGGCTTAGTGGTGGTGGCGTTGATCGCGGTTGGAATGGGGTCGCAACTTGCGGTCGCGCAGGTTTCGCTGGAAGATCAGCTCAAGGCGCAGTACACGCTGGTGAAGATGGGCGAGGATTCGAGCGGGGCAGCGGTGGTAGAGCAGGGGACCATTCTAGTAGTGAAGAAAGGTGGAATCCTCGGGGTTCCTTACTCTGACCAGAGTATTTTTGCGACCAAGTATGAGAACGGATCGGTGCATTCTCCGAATCCGATGGCGTCAAAGGCTCTGGGCTTTGGGTTGGGAAAATTAGGCCGACCGGCGCCGACGACGCAATTTTTCCAGAAAGACACAAAGGTTTATCCGTCTAAGATCACGGTCAACTTGGCAAAAGATCAAGTGGTGATGGGGATTGTGGCGTGCGACTCGTGTAATAACACCGATCCGAAGACGTTCTATAAGGCGGATGTGGTTTTTCAGTTTGCCAAGGGGTCGCTCGCGAGTGCGAATCCATCGACAATTGAGGACGCGATCGCGGGGTTGCTGGCGCTCGATGACAGCGGCGGGGATCAGGGCAATAACGGCAATGGGAACGGAAATGGCAACGGGCAGGGCAACGGAAACGACCAGGGCGGCGGGAATAATCAAGGTGGTGGTGGCGGGCAGGCGCAGAATGCACCTCCTCCGGAGCCGGCGCAGATTGAGAAAGGACAGACGCCGGATCAGGTGAAGGCGGCGATTGGAAATCCTGACAAGATTATTAATCTCGGAGCGAAACAGATTTTCGTTTACAAGGATATTAAGGTGACGTTTCTGAACGGGAAGGTTTCGGACGTGCAGTAAGAGCGCCTTTAAGTAATACCTTTCGTACATTGTCATCCCGAGCGAAGCGGGGAATCTGCATCTTGCGGCGAACTGCAGATCCCTCGCTCCGCTCGGGATGACAAAACTTTTTGGCTTTCGATAGACTTCTACAAGATTTTTTTGCCGAAGGCGGAGAGTGCCAGCTCTACGGCCAGGTCGGCGGTTTGGTTGTGTTCGTCGATTACGGGATTCACTTCCACGATTTCCAGGCTCAACATGCGTCCATGGTCGGAGATGATTTCCATGGCGAGGTGCGCTTCGCGATAAGTAGCGCCGCCCCAGACGGGAGTACCGACTCCGGGGGCGTCTTCGGGATCGATCCAATCCATATCGAGAGAGACGTGATAGCCGACGGTGCCGTGTCCGGCCATGCGGAGGGCTTCTTCCATGACGTTGCGCATGCCGCGCTCGTCGATGTCGCGCATGGTGAAGACTTCGACTCCGGCGCGGCGGATGTTTTCTTTTTCGAAGTTATCGACGTCGCGGATGCCGACGAGGACACAATTTTCCGGCTGGACTTTTGGCGAGAAGTCGTAGATGTTGCCGAGTTCGGCGGGGCCGAGTCCCATCAGCGCCGCTAATGGCATGCCGTGGACGTTGCCACTGGGAGAAGAGTCGGGCGTGTTCATGTCGGTGTGGGCGTCGATCCAGATGAGACCGATTTTCTGATTCTTGCGGCGATAGAATTCGGCGACTCCGGAGACGGTACCGGCGGCCACGGAATGGTCTCCGCCCAGGATGAGCGGGATCTTGCCGGCTTCGAGCGTCTTCAAGACCAGGTCGGCGCTCTTGGTGCAGGTCGCGGTAATTTCCTTGAGATATTTGGAGTTGGCCGCGCCTTCTTTTTTCTGTTCGGGGATGGCGACGGTGATGTTGCCTGCATCTTCGACATTGTGTCCGATGGCTTCGAGGCGGGCTTCGAGTCCAGCGACGCGAACGGCGGATGGACCCATGTCAACGCCGCGGCGATTTTGTCCGAGATCGAGGGGGACGCCGATCACGCGGATCTGGCGAGGAGTGATGCTGCTGAACGTCGTGGTTCGCAGGGGCATAAGATCCTATTCACCGCCGAGACGCAGAGAGCGCCGAGAAAAGCTAAAAACCTATTTATCACTCTGTTTTAGGTGCCAGCCTCTTTCCCGCGCGGGCTCCGGAAATTCGTTGACTATTCCTTTCAGTTCGCTTTTTTGAACTGGGACGTGAAAGTTCATTAGTAAGCCTAGTCGCTTATAGGCAATCCTTAAAGTCTCGAGGCACGCGGACCTGGAGCGAAGCGATGCTGCTGAACGTCGTGGTTCGCAGGGGCATAGATTGGGTGGAGACAAATCTATTTTAGCTGGAAGAGTGTAGGGATGCGACGGGCGTTTTTCTCGCAGAGACGCGGAGGGCGAAGCGAGAACCAGAGTTTGAGGGAGTGTGCATCCGCCCAGATTCGAAAAGCGCGATGTGTGACAAACCATCAGGCGTATTGCCCTACAGGCGCGTGAGTTGAGGAAGCGCGTCAAAATGCGCGTCGCGCGCGCACAGCACGAGGGAATGCTGCAGGACGAGTGCCGCAATCCACATATCGTTAGTGGGGATGGGAGTGCCTTGTTTCCGGAGTTGGCGGAAGACGGTGGAGTAGTGGTAGGTGGTCTGGTCGTCGGCGTAAAGCACCCCGAGGCCGGGTTTCAGGAGAAATCGGCGGAGCACCGCTTCGTTGCGCGGTCCCTGAGTGCCGACGGCAAATCCGGCGCGCAATTCTCCGAGGACGATAAACGGTAGCCAGACTTCATCAGCGCGCTCGACCATTTCTACGACAGAAGCATCGCCGCGGCAAAGGTCGGTGTAGCGATTTGTATCCAGAGCCAGTTTCATCGCCACATTTCTTCGTCGATAGCGTCCTGGGCGGCGAGAGCGGAATCGAACACGGGATCTTTGCGCCAGGTGCCGGCAATGTCGGCGAGATCGCGTTGACGGCCGCGCTCTCCGGTAATGCCAGCGCCGCGAGCCAGAGTTTCAATGGCCACTTCGTTGAGGCTCTTGCCCTGTTCACGGGCGGCTTGGCGAAGGGCTTTGTCAAGATGATCGGGAATGTCTCGGATGGTGTACTGCATGCATTTATTGTAGGCAGTGCAGGCAGATATGCAATCATAAAATTGGGCGGCGTGTATTCACTCTCGGGAGGTGCGACCCCCTCCCCCTCTTGGAACGCGCGGTCTATTGGAATCAGGCACTTAGCGATAGACTCCCGCGCAAAGTCTTGAACGAAAAGGAGTTGCAGGCAAAGTCTTCAATCGAATAGGGTTGTTGCCCTTTTTGTTGGATTTGCGGGTGTTTGCCTTCCAAAGTCTTGATTCGAAAGGATCGAAAATCGCAAAGTATTCAAAATAAGTAACTTGGGCTTGGTTTCCCTGCGCACTTGGCAACGGACCAACACGTTCCCATCCCGGTGGTGAAAAGTGTCAAAGACCGCCGTGCTGCCTCTTGGGAGGCGTAAGGAGAATTAGCTGGCTGAAATTTCCCCGACACTTCTATTGTATCGTGGGTCGTCAAGCGGACACGGGCAAAAATTAATCTTCACGGGTAAAGGCGGTGGAGCATGCGGGGGAAGGGGATGGTTTCGCGCACGTGTTCGAGGCCGCAGATCCAGGCTACGGCTCGCTCAATTCCCATGCCGAAGCCGGAGTGGGGGACGCTGCCGTACTTGCGGAGGTCGAGATACCACTTGAAGGCTTCTTCGGGCAGATTGTGGTCGTGAATGCGTTGTAAGAGCAGATCGTGGGAGGCCATACGCTGCGAGCCTCCGATGATTTCGCCGTAGCCTTCGGGGGCGAGGACGTCGACACAGAGAGCGAGGTCGGGGCGTTGGGGATCGGGCTCCATGTAGAAGGCTTTGACGCTGGCGGGATAACGATGGACCATGACGGGGCGATCGTATAAAGAGGAGAGATAAGTTTCGTCGGGAGAGCCGAGGTCTCCGCCCCATTCGAATTTGTTTTCCAGCTTGCCGGCGGCGTGGCCTTCCTGCAATTTTGTGACGGCTTCGTCGTAGGTGATGCGGGGGAATGGTGCGTCGATTTTTTCGAGCCGCGTGAGATCGCGTCCGATGATGGTGAGGTCGGGGCGGCGACGTTCGAGACAGCGCTTCACTAGGAAGGTGAGCAGGCCTTCGGCTAATTGCATCAGGTCGTCGAGGGTGCCGTAGGCGATTTCGGGTTCGACCATCCAAAATTCGGTGAGATGACGGCGGGTCTTCGACTTTTCGGCGCGGAAGGTTGGTCCGAAGGAATAGACCTTGCCGAGCGCCATGGCTGTGGCTTCAATGTAGAGCTGGCCGGATTGGGTGAGGTAGGCTTGCTCTTCGAAGTAGTCGACGGGGAAAAGGGTTGAGGTTCCTTCGCACGCCGCTGGGGTGAGAATTGGCGGATCGGTGAGGGTGAATCCGTTGTTGTCGAAAAAATCACGGGCAGCGCGAATAATTTCGGCACGGACGCGAAGGATCGATGCCTGGCGCTGGGAGCGGAGCCAAAGGTGGCGATGCTCCATTAGGAAATCGACGCCGTGCTCTTTGGGTGTGATGGGATAAGGCGAGGACTCGGGCACACGCTGGACTACTTCGATGTTCGAAACGTCGAGTTCGTAGCCGCCGGGAGCGCGCTTGTCGGCGCGGACTTTGCCTTCGACGATGACGCTTGATTCCTGTGTGAGGCCTTTGATGGCTTCGAAAACTTCGGGCGGCACGGCATTTTTGGGGACGACTCCCTGGATGACGCCGGATCCGTCGCGAAATTGCGGGAAGAGGAGTTTGCCGCTTTCGCGGAGGTTATAGAGCCATCCGCGGATGAGGACGGACTGGCCTTCGTGCTTGCCGATTTCTGCGATGGTGCTGATGGGTGTGGACATAAGTTCAAACCTTTCACCGCCGAGACGCCGAGGGCGCCGAGAAAAGCGAATTCTTATAGTTTATTCGGGAACTTTGGATACAGTCGTTGCTGATGGGTGTGGACATAAGTTCAAACCTTTTCACCGCCGAGACGCCGAGGGCGCCGAGAGAAGCGAATTCTTATAGTTTATTCGGGAACTTTGGATACAGTCGTTGCTGATGGGTGTGGACATAAGTTCAAACCTTTTCACCGCCGAGACGCCGAGGGCGCCGAGAAAAGCGAATTCTTATAGTTTATTCGGGAACTTTGGATACAGTAGTGCTGATGGGTGTGGACATAAGTTCAAACCTTTCACCGCCGAGACGCCGAGGGCGCCGAGAGAAGCGAATTCTTATAGTTTATTCGGGAACTTTGGATACAGTAGTGCTGATGGGTGTGGACATAAGTTCAAACCTTTTCACCGCCGAGGGCGCCGAGAGAAGCGAATTCTTATAGTTTATTCGGGAACTTTGGATACAGTCGTTGCCAGGCGCGTATCTGGGAATTCGTTCACGATTCTTTTCAAGCCGTTCTTCAGAATCGGGACATGAAAGTTTATCAGGAGGCCGACTCGTTTATGGGCTATCCGCAAGTAGGAAAGCAGTTGTGCCTGGTGAATCGGCAAGAGTGCTTCGGCGGCCTTAATTTCTACGATGATTTCGTCTTCGACGACTAGATCGAGACGATAGCCGCAATCGAGCCTCACTTCTTTGTAGGTCACTGGCAATGGTTTTTGCTCTTCGAAGCGGAGGCCTAGCTGCTTCAGTTCAAATGCCAAGCACGACTGATAAGCCGATTCGAGAAGCCCGGGGCCGAGATGCCGATGAACCGCGATGGCGGCGCCGATGATGCGGCGTGAGATTTGGTCCAGCCTGTCAATTTCCTGCATATTTTTTCACCGCCGAGACGCCGAGGACGCCGAGAAGAGCGAATTCCTGTTTAGGTCGTGCGGACTCGACCGCGAGTTCGACTGCAGTGTTCTGATGCACCGTGAACAGCAGGTCCTTCGCTTCGCTCAGGATGACAAATCTTATGTTAGCTCGGTGATCTCGGCGTTTCGGCGGCGATTACTCGTCTTCCAGCTTCTGGAAGGTGGTGCTCACTTCTTCGCTGGGATTTTTCTTTTCTTCGCCGTCGATTTCCAGCAACAGGGGCGGCTTCTGCGGGGCGGTGCGCAGGAGTTCCATGGTTTCTTTCCAGTCGATCGTTCCGTTGCCGGGCCAAAGGTGCGAGTCTTTGTCTTTGTTGTTGTCGTGCACGTGCGTTGAGCAGATGTGATTTTTTAAAGTCGCAAAAGCTGAGGGGATGCCTTCCATCATGTGGGCGTGCCCGCAATCGAAGCAGACGCCGATGTCGTCGAAGTGCATGGTCTTGATGAACTCGACGAGGCGATCGGGAGTGGAGAGTTCATTGGGAATATTTTCGACCAAGACTCTGACTCCTAGCGGCTTGGCGAAGGCGCGGAGATGTTCGACGGAGGTCATCGCGGCTTCGAACTTCTTTTCGTCAAAGGCGTCGTTGGGATTGCCGATGTGCTGGATGAGAAAACGGAATGGAATATGCTCGGCGACTTCGAGAGCACGCTTGATTTCGTCCATGGCATCGATGCGTCCAGCGCGGTCGGTGGAGGCGATATTGACGGGCGGTCCTCCGGTGCGTCCCCATTCATAGTCGGAATACAAAGGTGCGTGGACGGAATTGAGTGGAATGCCGGTGGATTTGAACCATTCGGCGATCTCGCGGACGTGTTGCTTACGGTTGGCGTAGTCGAAGTGCTGGCGGGCGGCGAAGATTTCGATCGACTGGGCTCCCGCTTTGACGAGTTCATCGAGCAAGCCCGGATGGAGCCGTTCTTTTACATAGACGTATGTCGATACCGCCCTCTGCATCAGTAACCTACCGCCTTCCCATTGTTGCGTCCATCGGCTCCGGCTAGACGTTCACCGGTTTTGGGGTCAACCATGATGCACTCGGCATCTCCCCAAAAGTGCCTGGTGGTCAGCTTGTGACCCTTGGAACGCAGAACATTCATTGTATCGGGAGAGAGGCGATCTTCGACGAGAATTACATCAGGGAGCCACTGGTTGTGAAACCTTGGGGCGTTGACGGATTCCTGAATATCGAGGCCGAAATCGACAACGCCGATGAGGACGTTGGCCACGGTGGTGATGATGGTGGGGCCGCCGGGTGAGCCGAGAACTAAGAAGAGCTTGCCGTCTTTCAGGACGATGGTGGGCGTCATGGCCGAGAGCGGACGCTTGCCGGGGCCGATCGCGTTGGCTGGGCCCTGGATGAGTCCGTAATTGTTCGGCACGCCTTGCTTGGCGGCGAAGTCGTCCATCTCGTCGTTGAGGAGAAAACCAAGGCCGGCGGCGGTGACGCGGGATCCGAAGGAGTCGTTCAGCGTAGTGGTGACGGCGACGGCGTTGCCGGCAGCATCGACGACTGAATAGTGCGTGGTGTTTTCGGGCTCATGAATGGCGATGGTTCGCGAATTTGCGACGCGCTCGAGTTCGCTGAAGGAAGGGCGCTTCAGATCTTGGCTGACGCTGGCGTGTTTTGGGTCGATGGAATCGCGCCAAGCTTCGGCGTATTTCTTGTCGATGAGCTGCGCGACGGGGACTTTGGCGAAGTCGGGGTCTCCCATGAAGTCAGCGCGATCATAGAAGGCGCGGCGAAAGGCTTCGACTTCAAGATGGATATCGTCGGCGGAGCGATTGCCAAGTTTGGCGAGATCGAAGCCTTCGAGAATATTGAGAATCTCGACGAGGGCGACGCCTCCGGAAGATGGAGGGGGAGCGCTGATGATGTCGTATCCGCGATAGGAGCCACGAATGGGCTGACGCTCTTTGACTTCGTAGGCGGCAAGATCGGCGGCGGTAACGAGGCCTCCGCCTTTTTGGATGGCGGTGGCGAGTTCGCGGGCCATGGCCCCGTGGTAGAACTCGTCAGGATTTTTGGCGAGGCGTTCGAGGCTGCGGGCTAATTCGGGCTGTTTGAATACGTCGCCGGGATGGTAGAAGTTTCCGTCACGCTGGAAGATGCGTTTGGATTCGGGGAATTCGGCGAGATGCTCGTCGTCTTTCAGGTCTTGTGCGTCTTCGTAGGCGAGGGGAAATCCGTCGCGGGCGAGTTTGATGGCGGGGGCTATTACTTTTTCGAGCGAGAGTTTGCCGTATTGTTTTTCGGCATAGACGAGACCGGCAACGGAGCCGGGGACGCCGACGGCGCGGTATCCGACGACGCTGGAGTTTTTGTCGGAGTCGGGGAGAACGTTGCCCTGGGCGTCGAGGTACATGTTTTCGGTGGCAGCAGCGGGAGCTTTTTCGCGAAAGTCGATAAAGTGAGTTTTGCCGTCGGCGAGACGGAAGAGCATGAAACCGCCACCACCAAGATTTCCGGCTTGGGGATGGACGACGGCGAGAGCGAATCCGGTGGCCACGGCGGCGTCGATGGCGTTGCCACCGGCGTGGAGCATCTCGACTCCGGCACGCGAGGCTAGTTCGTGGACGCTGGTGACGAGGGCGTGAGGCGCGTGGGTGGGGCGCAAGGGAGCGGCGGATGCCGTGACGGCTAGCGGAAGAGTGAGAACGCAAACTGTGAGAACACTACGTTGAATGCGCATGAATTGGGCGAAATACGAGGCTAGTCTAGGGGGTTGGGGGGAGTCAAACCGTTTCACCGCCGAGACGCTGAGGACGCCGAGAAGCAAAGGCTTAACCACGGGGTTCATGGGGTTGTGCACGGGTACGTGGCTTTTATCACTTTTCGGAAAGCTTCTTGGATTTCTTTTTGCGAGTCGCTCCTTTCCTGGGCGTTTTCAATTTTGGCGCTTTGGCTTCGACGAGTTCATAGGATTGGCGGATTAGGGATTCGAGTTCGTGGGCGGGGAGGACGTTGGAGTTGGCGAGGGCGATCCAGTTGTAGCGTCCGACGTAGGGGGCGATGGAGATGCCTTCGATTTCTAGCAGGTCGTGAAAGGCTTCTGCTGTGACTTTGAGGGTCAGGCGCGGGAATCGGCCGTCCGAGAGGACGACGCCGGTGAAGATTTTTCCGCGTACTTTGAAGCAGAGGTTGTCGTCCCACGGCATGTCCTCGGCGGTGTCGGGGAGGGAGAGGCAGAGCGCGCGGATGAATTCGAGGTCGGGCACGGGGGAGATGATAGCGCGTAAATGGATTCCGTTAAGGAACAGCTTCGTAGGGATGTTTCATGAAGTCCGTGATACTCGACTGAGTTCGCTTGCCGCCCTTAAGCCATCGGACTTGCCATTCCGTAACCCGCTGGCTCTTCATGGGAATGAAATGGCCGCAGGTTCTCAGTGACACGCGGGCAAGAATGCCCGCGCCACACAAGACTATAAATCGACAGCCCAGTTTACGGGAGGGCGCAAGTCTTCGACTTGGGTAAACGCCTTATCTGAGGTGCCGGGGGGCGACATTATGCTGCATGGGCTTCCGAAGGAGTACGCGTGGGTGGGAAAGTCGCAAGCTTTGCATGATTGGACGGACGGGTGCGTCGCGGTTTCGGATGAAGAGATGGATGAAATTTGGAAGATGGTGCGGGTGGGGACGACGATTGAGATTAGGCCGTGAAGTGGCGGAAAGATCAGGCCGCGACGATTTGAAGGCCGAGCGAGGACGGCTGGCACTCCATAGGAAGATCAAGAACAAAAGCACGCGGGCAGGAATGCCCGCGCGCCACACGTTCACAGCCAGACGTTCACACGGGGCACGTTCACGACAAATACTTAGACTTGGTCGCGGGCTTCGCCCAGGACTACGTTCACTTCCAGCTGTTTCTTGCCGCGGAAGATGGTTACTTTTACGGTGTCTCCGGCGCGGTGCTTGTTCATGATTTGGGCGAGAGTCTGCTGGCTTTCGAGACGCTCTCCGTCGATGGCAACGATTAAATCTCCGCCGATCATGATGGGAGTATTGCCCAGATAGGCGCGTTCGGTGCCGCCGCGCAGGCCGGCGCGGTCGGCGGAGCCTCCGGGAACAGCTTGAACGATGAGGAGACCGTAGTCGGCGGCGAGGCCGAGTTCATCGGCCAGTTCGGGATCGATGGGGATGGTGCGAACGCCGAGGGCGGGACGGCGCACGCGTCCCAGGGTGACGAGGTCGTTGACTACGGCTTTGGCGGTGTTGATGGGAATGGCGAATCCGATGCCGGCGCTTTGGCCGACGTTGGAGGCAATCATCGTATTGATGCCGATGACTTCACCGTGAAAGTTAAGCAGCGGGCCTCCGGAATTGCCGGGGTTGATGGCGGCGTCGGTTTGAATGGCGTCGTCGATGACCATACCGTCGGGCTCTTGCACCTGGCGGATCGAACTGACGATGCCACGGGTGAGGGTTCCGGCGAGCCCGAAGGGATTGCCGATGGCGTAGACCTTCTGGCCGACTTGGAGGTTCGTGGAATCGCCGAGTGTCATGGGCTGCAAACTGGAAGCTTTGATCTGAAGGACGGCCAGGTCGTGCGCCTTGTCGGTACCGACGACCGAGGCTTTGTACTTCTTGCGGTCGTGGAGGGTGACCCAAACTTCGCGGGCGTCGGCGATGACGTGGTAGTTAGTGAGGATGTGTCCTTCTTTGTCGATGACGAAACCGGAGCCCTGACCTTCCTGCGAGTAGAGGCCGTAGAAGAAATCGAAAGCTTGAACCTTGGAAGTGATGTTGACCACGGCGGCGATGTTTTTACGGTAGACGCCGATGTTGTTCTGCTCTTCGGTGTCGAGGGATTCGCCTCCGGCGGCCTCGGTA
Organism: uncultured Acidobacteriaceae bacterium; assembly: GCA_963846085.1. Classification (GTDB taxonomy): domain Bacteria; phylum Acidobacteriota; class Terriglobia; order Terriglobales; family Acidobacteriaceae; genus Acidiflorens. The sequence goes on from CAWJUN010000004.1 coordinate 1,702,412, forward strand.
AGTTCCACGTGCTCGGGGTGGCTAATCCAGTCGGGAGAGTGAGAGGAGTAGTCCGTGGCGGTAGGTGGTGAAGTAAAAGAAGGCAGATGCGAGAAGAATGCCGAAGATAAAAGGGCGCGCGAATCTCATTGATGAGTCTTCCTTGGTCGTCGAAACCTATCCGAAAAAGTCCGCTAACTGGATTCTAGCGAAAAAGTCGCATTTACCGCAGAGGACGCGGAGCGCGCGGAGAAATTCTTTGACCACGGAGTACACGAAGGTACACGGAGGAAAGCCATTCTAGACAGTCTTTAGGGTGCTGCTGCCTAGAGCATTCTCAGCTGGAGCGTCTCTGTTAGTTCGATTCGGGAGTTGGCTTGCCCCATCCGCCGCCGCCGGGGGATTCGATGCGGATGCGGTCTCGGGGGCGGAGGGCTACGCTCGTCTTGCCGGGCAGTTCTTCGACTGCACCGTCGTGGCGGATGATGGAGGTACGGCCGGGGGCGCCGTCGAGTCCTCCTGCTAAGCCATAGGGGCCGCGGGTGCGGCGGTCGGCGAGGAGCGTGACTTGGGCGTCGGTCATGACTTCGATTTCGCGGACGATGCCGTCGCCGCCGGTGTATTTTCCGGCGCCTCCGCTGTTGGGGCGCAGCGAATATTGGCGCAGGCGGAACGGGTAGGCGTATTCGAGGGCCTCGGCGGGAGTGTTGAGAGAGTTGGTCATGTGGGTGTGAATGCCGGAGACGCCGTGTTTGGTGGGGCGCGCGCCCATGCCTCCGGCGATCGTTTCGTAGTAGGCGAAGGGCTCGCCGAAACGAGGATCGAGGCCGCCGATGGTTAGGTTGTTCATCGTGCCGGATGCGGCGGCGGGGATGCTGTCCGGGATGGCTTGCGACAGAGCTTTGAGGAGGACATCGACGATGCGCTGCGAGGTTTCGACATTGCCTCCGGCGACGGCGGCGGGAGGGTTGGCGTTGACTACCGTTCCGGAGGGAGCGATGACGCGAATGGGGCGCATGAGGCCGGAGGTAGCGGGAACGTCTTCCTGGAGCAGGCAGCGAAATACGTAGAAGCAGGCCGAGTAAGTGATAGCTTCGACGGCATTGATGGCGCCCTGAACTTGAGGGGCGCTGCCGGTGAAGTCGATGGTTACTGGTGCTGTTCGTCCTTCGCGATTCGCCGGTCGCTTTCGGGCTTTGGCGGTGTCAGCGGAAATCTCAATGCTTACTACGATCCGCACAGCCTGGTCATCGACGCCATCGTCATCGAGGAAGTCTTCGGCCTGGTAGCGGCCGGGCGGGATGGTGGCGAGGAAGGCTCGCATCATCTTCTCTGAATAGATGAGGAGGTCGGCGGCGGCTTGATGGGCGCGGGCGAGTCCGTAGCGGGAGCAAACTTCGTGGAGGCGGGTGGCTCCGGTTTGGCAGGCGGCGATTTGGGCCCCCAGGTCGCCTTCGCGCTCTTCGGGAGTGCGGACGTTGTTGAGGAGGAGGGCCAGAACATCGGGAACTATTTTTCCAGCGCGCATGATTTTGACGGGAGGGATGCGCAACCCTTCTTGATAGATTTCGCGGCAGGGGCCCATGGAGCCGGGGTACATGCCTCCGACGTCGGCGTGATGGGCGCGAGAGGCGACGTAGAAGTCGGGAGTGGGTAGGGAGCCGAGTTTTTTCCGGGTTGGACGGGGCGGAGCCCCTTCACCACACGGGTAGACTGGCATGACCAAGGTGATGTCGGGGAGGTGGGTGCCTCCGCGGAAGGGATCGTTGAGCATGACCATGTCGCCTGGTCCGAGCTGAGATTGTTCTTCATTAGCCGCTGCGATGGCGGCGGCGACGGACATGGGCATGGATCCGAGGTGGACGGGCATGTGGTCGCCCATGGCAATGACTTGTCCTGCAGAATCGAAGACGGCGCAGGAATAGTCGCGGCGCTCTTTGATGTTAGGAGAAAACGAGGTGCGGCGGAGGGTGGCTCCCATCTCTTCGGCGATGGAATGGTAGAGGTTCTTGAAGACCTCGAGTTCGACGGGGTCGGGCATCTACGATACGCATTTATATCAGTTCGTTAAGGTAGCAGACTCGAGAATGCTTATCGTCTGAACTCGGTTTTCGAGGTTGCTATTTGTTGGGTGCGTAGTATCCGTTTCGGGCGTGTATCCGCAACCCCGGCTTGTTGGAAACTACTTCGATGGACCGAAATTTTCCATTTGCTTCCAACTCAGGAGGCGGATAGCCAAGAGCATATTGATTGCGCAGAATCTTCTCAAGTTTGCTGAAGGAGTCTTTCAGGTCAGAATTCTCGCGCGCGGACAAGACGAAGCCTCCCGTTTCATGGGTTAACTTCTCGAGCACGAGCCGGCCCTTAGGATTTTTTTCGTAAATCGAGTTCGCGTCCAGAGCGAAAATGGCGGCCTCGGACCGAGAGGCGGCCTGTTCCGCCGCGCGAAGCGTGGCTTTACTGGCAGTGTCGTCACCGTCCGTGATAAGGATGATCACCGGCCTGACCACACCCTTTCTCTCATGGGCGCGAAGCTTATTGCTGGCGAGAACGATCGCGTCATACATTGCGGTTTCGCCCCCGGCGCTGAGGTTGTGGATGGAGAGGTCGAGAGCCTTGGGATTGCTCGTCATGCCCTCAGTCTTTTCTTGCACGGTACTGCCAAACGCGAGGATGGTTGCCTCGTCGGTTTCTTTGCGCAAGATTCGTTTGAGGAAGGCGCTGGCTGCTTGTTGTTCGAAATGCAACCGATCACGGACTGAACTGCTAACGTCGACCGCCAAAACGATGCTCAAGGGGAGATTGGTGCGAGCCTGGAAATAATTCCATTTCGCTGGCGACTTACGATTGTCGAGCAATTTCAGGTCTTCGGCAGTTAGATTGTTTACAAATCGCCCCTTCGAATCGGTGATACTCAGAATCAGATTTACTTCATTCGCTTGGGTGGAGATGGTGAAGTCTAAATCCTCTGCCTGCATATCAGGGTTTGAAGATTGCCTTTCTCGATTGTCCATTTCCTGAGGCGAAGGGAGAGGCCTATCAGGGCGAGCCTCGGAGCGAAAAGACGGTTTGTCCTGAGAATCGCAAACACTCAAGGCAAGGCAGAGTAGCGCCGCAAAGGAAACGATTTTAAGCATGGGCCAATAACAATTAAGCTTGAACTATGCACTGCAACTGCTTGATTTACGACAAAAACGGGATCGAGAGGGGGGATTGTCCACAGAACCAGATCTGAAAAGCTCGACCCGAATACACGGCATCAAACATTGTACAGCCTTTGGGATCTGGGCGTTCGATTGTTTTCCTGGTGGCAGGCCGAAAAACAACTGTCCGAGAGACTGGCTTTGGGTGTGAAAAGCTTCCTCAAAAGGTGTACACTCCCGCCGTGAGCGTGTTTAGCGTCGATTGGGAGTCGCGCCGCCTTTCGGCTTTTGTGGCATCAATCAAGAGGTCCAAACAATGATGATCAGAAAAGGCAAGAATCCGGCAATCGCGGTGCTTCTAGGGACAGTTCTCAGTCTTGCGAGCAAAGTCGGTGCATCGAACCCTGTGACCAACGCAGACGAACTCGTAGCCCAGCATCTGGATTCGATTGCCAGTCCCGCGGTTCGAGCTGGGCTCAAGACCAGAGTTGCGCAGGGGGCGGTGCGCTACACGATTTTGGTTGGCGGCGCGGGAGCTTTGGATGGGAAAGCTTTTTTAGTTTCCGACGGCAAAAAATTTCAAATGATGATGAAACTGCCCAACAACGACTACCACGGCGAACAATTTGTGTTCGATGGCGACAAGGATAAGGTTGCCTTTTCTAGCTCCAAGCAAACGCGTTCTCCTCTGGGAAATTTTGTGTTTGTTCAAGATGCAACGATACGCGAGGGGATATTGGGCGGGGTGCTCTCGACGGCGTGGCCGTTGCTGAATCTGAGTGATCGCAAAGCTAAGGTTAGCTTTGGAGGCCTGAAGAAAATGGACGGTCAGGATCTTTATGAGCTTCGTTATCGTCCTCACAAGAATTCGGATTTGGAGATCAACTTCTATTTTGACCCCCAAACTTACCGCCATATCGAGACAACGTACAGCTACAGCGTTTCGGCAAGTTTCGCAGATATGGCCCCTTCGACAGCGGTCGGGGTAGGGCCGACTTCCGGTGCGGGCAGCGGAACTCCGAGCGCTGGCAACTCGGGGGGCACGGCGGAAACGGCGGCGGCGAGACAGGTGCCAAATCGCTATCGGCTGCAGGAAAAATTCAGCGACTTTAAGACTGTAGACGGTGTAACTCTGCCGACTCATTACGATATTCAATTCTCCCAAGAACTTCAGAACGGAAAGACGACGCTCTTGGATTGGGATCTGAAACAATTGGAGATATCGAACAACGCGGGAGTAGACCCGCGTAATTTTGAGGTGAAGTAAACCTATTTTAGCTTATTCAAAGTATCATCTGCTCACTATGTGGACCTGAATAGTTTCGAAACGCGACCGCTCCTCGATGCGGTGCTACACTTCTTTGATTATGGCTGAAGGGCGTTCGCGAGTTTGGATTTGGGTTTTGGTGGGCGGCGGGGTGTTTGCGCTGTTCGTGGTTGCTGTGTTTACGCTCGTGTATTTCAGTTTTGGCGGGAACGACGAAGAATCGTTTTCGGGATTTGGATCGAAGATCGGGGTCGTTGAACTCGACGGCGTTATTTTCTCTCCTAAGCAGGTCGTCCCTCAACTGAAGAAGTTTGCCGACGACGACTCGGTCAAGGCCATCATTATTCATGTGAATTCTCCCGGCGGTGGGGTCGCCGCGTCGGAGGAGATCTACCGCGAAGTGAAGCGCATTCGCGATGAGAAAAAGAAACGGATTGTGGCTTCGATCGAGACGGTAGGAGCGAGCGGCGCGTATTACGTTTCTTCGGCGACGAACAAGATTTACGCCGATAAGGGCAGCATCGTGGGATCGATTGGTGTGATTGCCGAGTGGGTAAATTATGGCGATCTAATGCGCTGGGCGAAGCTTAATCCGATAACGATGAAGGCGGGGGAGTTTAAGGATACGGGTAGTCCAACGCGGGAAATGACTCCGGCGGAACGCGAGTACATGCAGGGTTTGATCGACAACATGCACACGCAGTTCATACAGGCGGTGGCGGATGGGCGCCACGCCAAGGAAGCGGATATCCGTTCGATCGCAAATGGAAAAGTTTGGACGGGCGAGCAGGCGCTCGATTTGAAACTCGTCGATCAGGTCACGGATTTTGAGGGAGCGGTTAAGGATACGGCGCAGGCGGTGAATATTTCGGGGGAGCCAACGCTGGTGTATCCGCCGAAAGAACGGCGGTCGGGGCTGGATTTGCTGTTTGGGGATGTTTCCGATTATTTGCCATCGCGGGCGAAGCTGTTGGAACAGCAGGTCGGGTTCTACTATTTGTGGAAGTAGCTTTGTTCCCGGATTCGACCTTAAGTTCTGGGAAACAGCGGGCTGCTCGAGTTATAAAGTGGAACCGGAAACTGCACTTGCATAGAACCCCTTAAATTTGAGAAGGTTATAGGCAGGCGACGAGCGGGGAACGACAGGGCCCGGCTACGGGATCCCAGCTGAGGGATCAGGCCACAAGGGAGCGAAGAGGCTTATGACTAAGGCGGATCTGATCGAAGAGGTATCCCGGTTGGCGGAACTGACCCGCAAAGACAGCGAAGTGATTGTGGACACGATCTTTGATAGTGTGGTGCGCTCGCTGCGCGTGGGCGACAAGATTGAGATACGAGGCTTTGGCAGTTTCCGCACACGACAGCGGAAACCGCGGGTGGGACGAAATCCGAAGACGGGCGATCGCGTGGAAGTCCCGGCGAAGAAGATTCCGTTTTTCAAGCCGAGTAAGGAACTGAAGGATTTAGTGAATAACAGTCCGACGCCAGCAGTTGCACCTGCAACGCCGCCTGCACCACCTGCCCCGCCAGTTGCTCATTAGTTTAGAAGCCAAATGTGGAGCTGCGAAACGAGTCGCGGCTCCGCAGTTTGTTTTTTCTGCGGACGATCTTCTTTCGCCGGTCTTCCTTCAAAGACAGCCAATTTTGAGTAGGCGCGGCGGCCGCTCCGTCGAACTGTTATGAATCAGAGGGCGGCGGCGCGGGCGCGCAACGACGATTGCCGGGCTAGCGCGTCGAGTGCGGGGATCGATTTGGCGGTAGTAAAGGTGCGCTCGGGCGGGAGTGTGCCGGAGGCAATCGACCGAGCCATCATCTCGATGGCAAGATCGGCATTTGGCGGAATGAAGATGGTGGCCGTCAATTGATTTTGGCGCACCCATTCCTGCCCGGTTGCTGGAAGGCCATCACAACCTAGAAACGGCATCTTTTGCACCAGCTCGCGGAGGTCGCTGCATTCCTCAAAGGCCTTGCGGGCACCCATCGCCATGGAATCGTCTTGTGCGCAGACGGCCTCGATCTTTGCCTGCCGCGACGTGGAAAGACCAAGCCACGAACTGACGGTTTTGTAAGAGCTGGCCTCGGTCCAATGAGCTTTGAGGACGCGAAGTTGCACTGCGTTTGACTTGGTTTCGAGCGTGCCGGTGTAGCGCTGTTTGGCGGGGAGGCTTTCGGCGGGACCTTGGACGTAGAGAACATTTCCGCCCTTCGGCAACAAACTGCCGAGTTGCTGGCCTTGAATGCGTCCGATTTCTTCGTGATTCGAAGTGATGGCAAATGCTGGAACGTGAAAAACCCGGCGCAGCTCGGAGATGTAGTCGGCATCGCGATTCAGTAGAACTACGCCCATTCCAGCTGCCGCCGCAGCGCGAGCTACTTGCGGATGAGCGGTTGACCCGGCGGGTTCGAAGATGATGGCGTCGGTGCGAAGCGCCGTGGTTGATTGGATGCAGGACAAAAGTTGCTGGCTTTGTACGATGCCGTCGTTGCGGGCATAGACAATATCGAGCTCAATTCCCAGTTTGCGGGCGGCCTGCTGGGCGGCCGACGTTTGTTCAACCTGATAATCGTTGTCGTCGTTGGTCAGGGAGAGCAAGAAGCGCAACTTTTTCATGCCAGGAGTCCTTGGCGTAATCATACCCCCGCTGTGCAGGGGGTTCGCGTGACGATGGTAACGACACGAGTGGTGAAATGTGTAAGATATGGGATGCGTGGGCCCATAGCTCAACGGTTAGAGCAGCAGACTCATAATCTGTTGGTTCTAGGTTCAAATCCTAGTGGGCCCACCAGAGTTACTGCTTGAGATCGAGCGCTTCGGCGAGGGTTGAGTCGAGATTACGGCTGATCGCGGGAGCTTCGGGACCGAGTTGGTGTTCCAAGTCTTGGCGGATCTGCGTTGCTGAGGCGTTCTCATATTCTGGGGAATCCGACGGTAAAGTTGAAGAAAAAAGCGACTGCGATTTGAGCAGACTCGCGTAGACGAAGCGCGGCGGGAATCCTGCGTTGCGCAAGAACATCGCGTAGAGATACCAATCGACAGCTTGGTTGTGCTGGTCACCGATGCCTTCGTCGAGTCGCAGTGCCATCTGGTAAAGGGGCAAGGCGTCGGTATTTTCGCCGCGCTTCGCGCGCAGGGAAGCCTCGGCCACGTCCGCAAAACTTTCTAGTTTTTTCTCTCCCGTTTGAGCTGCCAACGTGCGGGCCATTTTGTAATAGCGTAGTGCCATGTCGGGGCGATCGATGCGGGCGTTGCAGTTCGCCAGTTTCAGGGCTACACCGATCAGATTGGCAGGCGGAGGTAGTGCGGATGCGGACCGGTGGGACATCTGCGTCAAGTAAGTTTCATAGTGAGTGATGGCGTCGGGGAGTTTGCCATCTTCGTCGAGGACGAGGGCTAAATAGAGATTGGCATCAGCCTGCGTGGGATCGAGTTTGAGAGCATTCCGGAAATTGATTTCCGCTTCGCTGGCGTGTCCGAATTGCTGCGCGAGGATGCCGTGGTTGACGAGGAGCGAGGCATCTTTCGGCGCTAGTTTGAGCCAGTTTCCGGTGAGTTGGTAGGCCTCGTCGAGGCGATTTTCCTGCGTCAGATACTTCAGCCATTCGTCACGCGGAGCGGAGTCGAGGGCGTTGGCTCGGATGGCATATTGCCAGGCAGCAACGGATTCCGCAGGGTTGCCTGTTTCGAGCGCTTGGCGAGCGAGGCGCGTTTCGAGGGGTGTGTCGTAGGGAGCGAGCGCTGCGGCGCGCCGCAAGTCTGCGAGATTGGAGCTATGCAGGGAGTAGTAATAATGGGTTTGGTCAACGACTCCCCAGAGGAGGAGAGCGGAGGCCGCTCCGATGCGCAGCGCATGTGCGGCGGAAGTTGGGCCCGCCAGCCAGCGCAAGGCGTCCGTGGTTCGACTTCGCGCTTTGATTGTGCCTTCTGCGAGCTGCGTACGAGAATTTAATAATAGGGAGGCGATGCGACCATCGCGAAGTTTCCAGATGGCGCTATCGAGAATGAAGTGATGGATGTTGACCAGGGCTGTGAAGAGCAGGAAACTTCGGGTGAAATCGAAATGGAATACGAGAGTCGAGAGCCAAGGGCCGGGAATGAATAGAGCGATGCCGCCAACGATGAGAATCGAGAAATAGGCGTAAGGGCGCCATGGGTGAGCCGGCGAGGCGGAAGCTTCTCGCTTGGCGTAGTAGCTGGTGATCCAGAGATATTGTGTGGAGTGCATGATGGCGAGAACGCCCGTGCTGTAGCGGCTTTGTGGAACTTGGAATCGTCCCAGCAACGAAAAGACTGTCGGCAAAACGAACCAGACGCACTGGGTCGAGAAAAGCGTGAAAGATGGAAGCAAGCGGCGGAAGCCGGTTTGCGCGGTGATGCGGGAGAGTCCATAGGCGCAGCAGGCTACGAATGCGATGCCGAGCGCGATTTGGGCGCGGATATTGATTGCGGTTGGGATGTTGAGTGAACGGAAGAGCGAGTCTCCGGAAGGCCCGGTGTGGAAGTTCAGAACCAAACTTAAATAGGAGATTACGAAGATGGCGTAGAGGGCGCGTCTTTCGCGGGATGTGGGTCGGGCCCCGGCGCGACGGGCGAACATCATGAAGAGGCCGTAATTCTGTCCGCTGTAGTGCCATGGACTCGCAGTGAGATAGAGGGTGAAGATCCAAGGCAGAGCAGCGAGCCAGATGTGGGACAAAACAACGGTGAGGGCTACGAGCAGGGTGATGTGGACGGTGAAGATCCGGTACTTATTGAAGTCTTCTTGCGTGTGATAGGCGCGGTAGATGGTCGCCATGTAGTGGGGATAATTGAAGAACAACGCCAGGGCGTAGAAGCTTACGGACCACGTCAGGGTGCTGGCGGCGGAAGAGAGATATGCGAGGAGCAGTAAGGGGACGGACCACGCGCCGCATCCAACGATCAAATCCAGAGCGGGATTGTAGATCCAGAGAGACTGCGGGGCAGGCGATTTTTGTTGGGATGGCATTGTCGTTCAAGAGTGCAAAATTGGCGGTGAAGTTTGTTTCGTGCGTTCTGAAATTACGGGGCGGCCGCGATGCTTCCCGCGCAGCATCGAGCGGCGCCAATCTGCCTACGGTAGTGTGAGGGCGGATTGTGGGGTTGAACAACTTACGAACGTAATTGAAAAGACGAGGCTCGCGGTGGAATGAATGTAGGGGTCCTTCGACTGCGCTCAGGATGACACGACAAATAAAACAGCAGCGGGCGCTGAGAGCCAGCCATCTGCCATCACCCGAGCGGCAGAGTGAAGTAGAAAACAGAGCCGTGGCCTAGCTGGCTGGTGACGCCGAGATGGCCGCCGTGGGCTTCGACGATGGCTTTGCAGATGGCCAGGCCCATGCCGGTGCCGTGGACTTGCACGCGCTGGTTGCGTCCGCGATAAAACTTTTCGAAGACCAGGGACTGCTCAAAGTCATCGATACCGGGGCCGCGGTCGGCGATGCTGATGGTGAGCGTTGCGTCCGCTTCGCGGGCTTCGGCTGTGATGCGGATGGGAGCGGCGGGGGGCGAATATTTCGCGGCGTTCTCGATCAGGTGGACTAAGACTTCCTTGATGTGCGCCGAATCCATGTGCGCGTTGAGCAGACCAGCGGGGATTCTGAGATCGACGGAATGCTGGACGAGAAGCTGCTTCAATTCGGAGAGTGCTTCGTCAACTACCGGAGCGATGGGCGCGGAGGCGAAGCGGAATTCTACTTTGTTGGCGTCTAACTGCGCCATCTCGGCGGCTTCGCCGATCAGACGATTGAGGCGATCGCTTTCTTCGTTGATGATGGTCAGGAGTTCCTGCCGCGCCTCGGGCGAATGAGATTCGGATTCACCGGGGCTGCCGAGCAACGAAGTGACGGACGCTTTGATGGCAGTGAGGGGGCTGCGAAACTCGTGGGTCACGGAATCGAGGAGGACGGAGCGCAGTTGCTCGCTTTCGCGAGAGGCCTCGGCGCGGCTGAGTTTTTCGACAGCGCCCGCGCGCTCTACGGAGATGGCCACGAGACTGCCGATCGCCTCGAGTGTCTGCCGCGAGAGGAGCGATCCGGAAACACCGAGGCAGCCTACGACTCGCATTCCCATACGGAGAGGCATGAAACCGATTTGATTGGGAACGTCGAAACGAGGCTCGCCTCGCACGCAGACCGTTTGCAGGTCGCGGGATTCCAACCCGTCAATAGAAGGTCCGGAACGATAAATGTCGCTTCGATTGGAAAGCAAAATTGCGGCAGATCGAATGCTGAAGGATTCCACGATGTAGCGGGGAATGAGGTTGAGCAGTTCGGCGGGGTTGTCGCTGGAGAGCAGCAACTGGCTGAAGGCGTAGAGGCGTTCGAGTTCCTGGCGGCGCTCGATGGCGGAACGAGCGCCGCGGCGGGCGCGTTCGGCGAGTTCGCTGGCGGTGACGGCGGTGACCAGGAAGGCGAAGAGTGCGATCCAGTTTTGCGGGTCGGCAATGGTGAAGGTGCCGACGGGAGGCAGAAAGAAGTAATTGAAGGCAAGGGTCGCGATCACCGACATGAAGACGGACTGCTGCAGTCCCCAGGATGCTGAGATGGCAAGAACGCCAAGCAGGTAGACAAGCGCGGCGGTGGTGGGATTGAGATGGAGCCAGCGGTATCCCACCAAGGTGATCGCTGCGACACCGAGAGATGCGATCAGATATCCGTAAGCGGATCTGGCGGCAGCGGTCACGAGGCGATTGTAACCGACATCATTCCGGCGCATCGAAGTTCTATCTGTCGAACTGTAAGTCGAACCGTGTGTCGAAGCCACATCGACAAAGTTGAAGGTCTCAACGACAATAAGCGCGATGCAGAAAACTCCCGATCAGTGGTTGGAGGAATGTTCGCCGAAGGTGAAGGGCGGGAGGTTCAAGCTCTTTCTGGGCTACGCTCCGGGTGTCGGCAAGACGCACACCATGCTTACAGAGGCGATCCGGCGACACTCGCGCGGTGAAGATATCGTGATCGGAGTGGTGGAAACGCATGGCCGGAAGGCTGTAGGCGAGTTAGTCACGAGCCTCGAGGTTGTCCCGCGAAAAGAGATTGAGTATAAGGGCGCGCTCTTTGAAGAGATGGATGTGGACGCAATTCTCGCGCGCAAGCCTTGTGTCGCGTTGATTGATGAACTGGCGCACACGAACATCGAAGGGAGCAAACATCGCAAACGCTACGAGGACGTCCTCGAACTGCTCGATGCCGGGATTGATGTTTTATCGACGATGAACATCCAGCATTTGGAGAGCGTAACGCCGACGGTGCAGGGCGTGACGGGAATTCAGGTGCGGGAGACGGTTCCCGACTGGGTGCTGCAACGGGTCAACGAAGTGGTGATGATCGATCTGACTCCGGAAGCGCTGCAGGCACGGATGCGGCGAGGCGATGTATATCCGCAGGAACGGGTGGGACGGGCTCTGGATAATTTTTTTCGCGAGACAAATTTAATTGCCTTGCGAGAATTGGCATTACGCCAAGTGGCGCAACAGGTTGATCTTAGCCTGGAGCAGCATCGCGGGGAACAGACGGCGGACCGTGCGCCGGTGGCGATCCGCGAAAAGATTGCTGTGTGTATCAGTTCAAATCCGGCGGCGCAATATCTGGTGGCGCGAGGCGCGCGCATGGCGCAGGGATTGAACGCCGAACTGTATGTTGTGTACACGGATCTGGGGCAGGATTCGAGTGCGGAAAATCAGCGAACTTTGGCGGCCAATGTGCGGTTTGCGGAGAATGTAGGAGCGACGATCGTCCGGTTGAAGGGAAAGACGGTGGCGCACGCGGTCGCGGAATTTGTGAATGAGAAGCACATAACGCAGGTGATTTTTGGCCGCTCGGCGACGCGGGGCTGGAAGCGATATTTTTACCTGTCGGCGATTCATCAGTTTTTGCGGGATGCTCCAGCGGTGGATGTGCATATCGTGACGCAAGAGCGGGGCTGAGAACCGCGGGCGATCCGCGGATATAAATCCGCGTTTGTTCCGGCAACCTGTTGAATGAAGATGGCAGACCATAAACATATTCTCGTAGTGGACGACGAGTCGCAGATTACGCGCGTGTTGCGGACTTCATTGTCGAGCCACGGATACGACATTCGCGTGGCGAATGATGGAGAGACGGCGCTGGAAATCATGAAAGACTGGACGCCGGATCTGGTGATCACGGATCTGGCCATGCCCAACATGGATGGGTTGGAGTTGTGCCGGCGGTTGCGGGCGAAGACGCAGGTTCCGATCATCATACTTTCGGTGCGCGGCGAAGAAAGAACCAAGGTGCAGGCGCTGGATGCCGGGGCGGACGATTACGTGACGAAGCCCTTCGGTATAGAAGAACTGCTGGCGCGGGTGCGGGCGACGTTTCGCCGGACGCGGGTGGAGGAGTCGGATCTGGCTCCGATTAAAGCGGGTGATTTCGAAATCGATCGGGGAGCGCGGAGCGTTGCGGTGAAAGGTCGCACCGTCCATCTCACTCCCAAAGAATTTGATTTGCTGGTGTACTTCGCGAGCCATGTAGGAAAAGTCGTAACACATCGCGCCTTGCTGTCCGCGGTCTGGGGCGGCGAAAGCACGGAGCAGGTCGAATATTTGCGCGTGTTCGTGGCGCAACTCCGCAAGAAGATCGAACCCTCACCGAACTCTCCTCGCTATATCGTGACCGATCCCTGGGTGGGCTATCGTTTCGAACCGGGCGATTAACCAGCATGCAAGAATGGCAGTTCTTCCCTCCCCGCTGAGGGCATTCTCCCTCGAATCTTTATGATTTTTATATTTTCAATTTACGCGGATTTTACGACCTTTCGAATCCAATGAACTGGACGCGGTGAAATGGCCGCGCGGAAGGAAAAAATCCTATGTCGATTGAAGAAGTATCTCCCGAACGCTTTGCGCAACTCTTTCACCATTATCATCAGGCGCTGGCAAGCGAGCCGGAAACTCCGTGCAACCGGCGCACGAAGGATGAGTGGGAGCGAGTGCCCGCGTCGGAGAAGAATCGTTTGATCGCGGCGACGCGCCTTGCGTTGCTTGAAGTGGAAGTGGTTCCCAGCGAACTTCAATCTCGCCGCTATTTCGCGAAGCCCGGCGAGGCGGAGTGGGGTTGTTGAAACAGAAGCGCCGTGGGGCTTTTCTTTATGACTTCCTTACGAAACATTTATCCCGCCCTTATGCTGATTCCAATTTAATCAGTATGGCGCGGCAGCCGTCGCTGGCGAGGCTGGGATGATTCGCGTGGTTCTGGTGCTACTTGCGTTCGCCGAGGTGTTTTTGATATCGGTCCTGGTGGCACTGATGCGGGAAAGCAGGAATGCCGGTCGCCCGGCAGAGAAGGCTACTGACAAGCGAGCCGCACGCCGAAGCGGACCCAGGAAATGAATTTCTATGAACAATAAAACCACTCGAAACCAAGAGAGTACAAAGAGGGCTTTCGTGAACAAGATGGTGCCGATGGTGATTGGAGCAATGCTGTTGGCGCTTCCCTTGCATGGGCAAGACGCAGTTTCGAACGCCGATGGCGGAGGGGCTAGCTCAAATTCAAATTCGGCTACCTCATCTGCGGCTAGTCAGTCGATTTCGCCTGATGTCATGCTGGAACTTGAGGCGATGAAGCATCGGATCGAGCAGCTTGAAGCCGAGCTGAAGGCTCGCCCGGCGGCAGAGGCGTCCCCAGTTGCCGTCACGTCATCAAGCATGGCAAACGCGATGCCGGCTGCGGCGCCCGTTGCGGCAACGCCAGCACAAAGCTTGAGCACTTCTGCCGTGATCGCTTCCACGAAACCAGAAAAGATCGCGCCTTTTTCCGATTGGGATTGGACTTGGTTGAATGGTAATCCGCGCAACAAAGACACGGCGTTCGATTCGAAGTTCTTCACGCCCGAGATTCGCGCGGATGTTACTTATAACTACGATTTCAATAAGCCGATTGATAATTCCGAAGGCGGATCAAGCGAACTGTTTCGGGCGAATGAAATCCAGCTAGAGCAACTGGGCATCGGCGGAGATTTTCATCTCGACAACGTCCGGGCCCGGTTTATGACGCAGTTCGGCATGTATTCGACGGCGACGGTACGCAATGACCCGAGCTATTCGAAGGGGCAATGGAATATCGGCGATGCCGATCGCTATCTTTCGGAGGCATACGGCGGGTATCACATTAACGCGCTGGACGGGATCAACATCGACGCTGGGATTTTCATGTCTTATGTTGGCTTGTTCAGTTACTACAACTTCGATAACTGGGCTTATCAGCCTTCCTACGTGTCGTCGAACACACCGTGGTTTTTTCAGGGTTTGCGAGTGCAGATTTTTCCAACGCCACATTTAAAAATCGAGCCCTGGCTGATTAACGGCTGGCAATCGTATGGTTCGTCGAATTCCAGGAAGGGACTGGGTGGTCAGATCAAGTGGACTCCGAAGCCCTGGATGAACATTATTTCGAATAACTACGGATTGGGTCACGACGATCTTTACATCCCGAAACGTGGGCGCATCCATACCGACAATAGTCTCGAGATTAAGTACTTCGACAAGCCGGGTCAGGCCGTGGACAAGATGGCGTTTTCTCTCACCGGAGATCTCGGTTGCGAGTTTGGTGGAGGTGTGAGCTGTTACGGCGACCGGTCGGGCGGTCCGAAGCAGAGTTTCGTCGGCTTTATGCTCTATGACCGAACGTGGTTCAAGAAAGACACACACGGGCTGACGATCGGTGGCGGAAAGATTAACAACCCCGGGCGATATCTCGTGCTCTTGCCGCCTATCAACGGCGAGACGGCGTCTTCCGCGGCGATTAATGCGCCGTACTTTACGGGAAACCCTGGAGATCCGTTTAAGGCATGGGATATGTCTGTCACCTACGATTACATGCCGAAGCAGTGGATCACATTTCGTTGGGAATATGACTATCGGCATGCCAGTGTGCCTTACTGGTCGGGACGCGGCGGAGTTACGCCTCCGGGCTCTGGTGGGGTGCCTTACACCAACAACGGATACCCGCAGTTTTTCGCTTGCAACGACGGCGACACGTCTGGAGCCTTGACGCTGAGCGCGGCGCAAACGGCTTGCGGATCGCAGGGCAGCACGGTGTGGTTTCCGGATCTGCGCCGGGACGAGTCTTTGATCGATCTCGACATCATGGTGAAATTTTGAGCTCTGAATCTTAGTTAGTCGGTTTGCGGAGGTGGTCTTTGCAAGATCTGATCTTTGTTGCGGTATCGATCGCGTTCTTCGTTGTGTCGGTGATGTATGTGAAATTCTGCGATCGAATTCGCTGAGGAAAACATATATGAATGCTGAATCAATCATCATGCTGATCGTGAGCGCGGGATTGATGGTCTACCTGTTGTACGCCTTGCTGAGACCGGAGAAATTCTAAGATGACAACGAATGGCTGGATCCAGATCGTCGTGTTCCTGGCGGTGATTCTGGCGATCACCAAGCCGCTCGGCGTATTCATGGCGTCTGTTTTTAGTGGGAAACGCACGTTTCTTGATCCGGTGGTGCGCCCGATCGAGCGACTGCTCTACCGCGTGACAGGAGTCGATGAAGCGCACGAGATGCGTTGGACGGAGTACGCGTTTGCGATGCTCTTGTTCAGCGGGGCGTCGATGTTGCTGCTGTATCTGTTGGAGCGTTCGCAGCATTTGCTGCCGTGGTTGAATCCGCAGAAATTTGCCGCAGTGCCGCCAACTCTCGCATTTAATACCGCGGCATCGTTTACGACCAACACAAACTGGCAGAATTATCCCGGCGAAGCCACGATGAGTTATTTGACACAGATGGCGGGGCTTGCTTACCACAACTTCGCGTCGGCGGCGGTTGGGATCGCGCTGGCAATCGCGTTTATTCGCGGCATCGCGCGCAAAGAAAAGGACACGATTGGAAATTTCTGGGTCGATATGACGCGATCGACTCTTTGGGTGTTGCTGCCGGCTTGCATCGTGTATGCGCTGCTGCTTGTGTCACAAGGAGTGGTACAGAATCTGAAGCCGTACGACACTACGAAGCTGGTTGAGCCGCAACAGGTCCAAAAGCTGGGGACAGACGGCAAGCCGATGGTGGGGCAGGACGGCAAGCCGGTGATGGATACAGTGACGGACCAGACTATTGCGCAGGGTCCGGTGGCTTCGCAGGAAGCGATCAAGATGCTGGGCACTAACGGCGGCGGATTCTTTAACGCTAACAGTTCGCATCCGTTTGAGAATCCGACACCGCTGAGTAATTTTCTGCAGATGATTTCGATCTTCGCTATTCCAGCGGGGCTCACTTACACGCTGGGGCGGATGACGGGGTCGCCGCGTCATGGCTGGGCGGTGTGGGCGGCGATGGCAGTCCTGTTTGTCTGCGGCGTTACAGCGGCTTATTGGGCTGAGGCGAGAGGTAATCCTCTGCTGCAAGGGGTCGACCAGACGGCGTCTGTATCGCAGCCCGGCGGAAACATGGAAGGCAAGGAAGTGCGCTTCGGCATCGCGAACTCTGCGCTGTTCGCAACGGTGACGACGGACGCGAGTTGCGGAGCGATCAACGGAGTCCACGATTCATTCACGCCGCTGGGCGGCTTGGTGCCATTAGTCAACATCATGCTGAGCGAGACGGTGTTTGGAGGAGTGGGCGCGGGTTTGTACGGGATTCTGATCTATGTGGTGCTGGCGGTATTTATCGCCGGGCTGATGGTGGGACGAACGCCGGAATATCTCGGAAAGAAGATTGAAGCGTATGACGTGAAGATGGCGATGCTGGTCACGCTCGTCTTCCCGCTAATCATCCTGGCGCTGACGGGGATTTCGGTGGTGAAGGGGTTTGGAACTTCGAGCATCAGCAATGCGGGCCCTCACGGGATGACGCAAATTCTTTACGCCTTTACTTCGATGGCCGGCAACAACGGTTCGGCGTTTGCGGGATTGAACGGAAACACAGCGTGGTACAACATCGCGGGCGCGATGACGATGCTGGTGGGGCGATTCTTCATGATCATCCCGATGCTGGCGATTGCCGGCAACCTGGCGAAAAAGAAAACAGTGCCTGCGTCCGCCGGAACGTTTCCCGTGACGACGCCGCTGTTTTCTATTTTGTTGGTCTCGGTGATCGTGATTGTGGGAGCGCTTACCTTCTTTCCGGCATTGAGTTTGGGACCGGTGTTGGAACATCTGCTGATGATGGCAGGGAAAACTTTCTAAGGCAGAGATTCTCGAGACCGATATGGCAGATAAAAAGAGCAAGAGTTTGTGGGACGCGAAGATCATACGGCGGGCGCTGGTCGACGCCGTGGTGAAGCTCGATCCGCGGACCATGATGAAGAACCCGGTGATGTTTGTGGTCGAGGTGGGCAGCGTGGTCACGACGGTGCTGCTCTTCCGCGAGAAGCAGAGCTTTGCCTTCAATCTGCAGATTACTCTCTGGCTATGGTTCACGGTTCTGTTCGCAAACTTTGCCGAGGCGATGGCGGAAGGGCGCGGCAAAGCGCAGGCCGATACGTTGCGCAAAGCGCGCAGTGAAACTGAAGCGAAGCGTTTGCTGGCGAATGGAAACACGGAAACCATTCCGAGTTCGAAGCTGCGTTCGGGCGACGTGGTGATGGTAGCTGCGGGTGAACTTGTCCCGGGCGATGGCGAAGTGATCGAAGGAGTCGCGTCGGTGGATGAATCGGCGATTACGGGAGAATCTGCACCGGTAATTCGCGAATCGGGGGGGGACCGATCGGCTGTGACGGGCGGCACGCGCGTGCTTTCGGACTTGATCAAGGTTCGTATTACTTCGAATCCGGGGGAAACATTTCTTGATCGGATGATTGCGTTGGTCGAGGGCGCAGAACGACAGAAGACTCCGAATGAAATCGCGCTGAATATCCTGCTAGCCGGGTTGACGATTATTTTTCTGCTGGCGGTGGTTACGCTGCAGCCGTTCGCGATTTATTCAGGTTCTCCGCAGACGGTGTTTGTGCTGGTGTCGCTGCTTGTCTGTCTGATTCCGACAACGATCGGCGGTTTGCTTTCGGCCATCGGTATCGCGGGCATGGATCGCCTGGTGCAGCACAATGTGCTCGCGATGTCGGGGCGCGCGGTGGAAGCGGCTGGCGACGTGAATACGCTGCTGCTGGACAAAACGGGAACCATCACCCTGGGGAACCGGCAGGCGGCGGAGTTCATCGCGGCGCCTGGGATTACGTCGGCCGAGATGGCCGACGCAGCGCAGCTTTCGTCGCTGGCCGACGAGACGCCCGAGGGCCGGTCGATTGTAGTGTTGGCCAAAGAGAAATACGGACTACGCGGGCGAGAGTTGGCGTCGCATGAGGCGGTGTTCGTCCCTTTCACGGCGCAGACGCGCATGTCAGGCGTGAATCTCGACGGGCGCGAGATTCGCAAGGGGTCGGTTGACGCGATCATTAAATATCTTCAGCAATTTGGGACGTCGTTGCCGCGCGAGATTCAGGCGAGTGTCGAACAGATTGCGCGGTCGGGAGGGACTCCGCTGGTGGTGGCGGAGAACCAGCGGGCGCTGGGCGTGATTTATCTGAAAGACATCGTTAAGGGCGGGATGCGTGAGCGCTTCAATCAACTGCGCGCCATGGGCATCAAGACGGTGATGATTACGGGCGATAACCCGCTGACGGCAGCGGCAATCGCGCGCGAGGCGGGCGTAGATGATTTTCTGGCGGAGGCGACGCCGAAAGACAAGATGGATTTGATTCGGCGCGAGCAAGGCGAGGGCAAACTGGTCGCCATGACCGGCGATGGCACGAACGATGCTCCGGCGCTGGCACAGGCGGATGTGGGCGTCGCGATGAATACCGGAACACAAGCTGCGAAAGAAGCGGGCAACATGGTGGATCTGGATTCGAATCCCACCAAGCTGATTGAAGTCGTGGCGATTGGCAAGCAACTGCTGATGACGCGGGGAGCGCTGACTACGTTTTCGATTGCGAATGACGTGGCGAAATATTTTGCGATCATTCCGGCGATGTTTGCCGGAACGTTTCCCGTGCTGAACGCTTTGAACGTGATGCGGCTGCAGACACCGCAATCGGCGGTGCTTTCGGCGGTTATTTTTAATGCGCTGATTATTGTGGCGCTGATTCCTCTGGCGTTGCGAGGGGTTGGGTACAAGGCGATGAGCGCGGAGTCTTTGTTGCGGCAGAATCTTCTGGTTTATGGCTTTGGGGGATTGATCGTCCCGTTCATCGGCATCAAGGCGATTGACATGATCATTACGGGCATCAAGCTGGTGTAGGAAAGCAGCGGAGAAATGAAAAAGAACTTAATTACGGCGATTCTGATGACGGTGGCGACGACGGTGTTGTTGGGGGTTCTCTATCCGTTGCTGGTGACCGGACTCGCGCAGGTGATTTTTCCTAAGCAGGCAAACGGGCAACTGATCGAGAGTGACGGGGTGGTCGTTGGCTCGCGAATCATTGGGCAGCCGTTTTCTGGTCCGGGATATTTTCATTCGCGACCGTCCGCCGCAGGCGCTGCGGGCTACGATGCCAGTGCTTCGAGCGGTTCCAATCTTGGGCCTACGAACGCGCAATTGATCGCACGCGTGAGCGGAGACGTCGCCAAACTGCAGGCTGAAAATCCGGGCGTGGCTATTCCTGTCGATCTGGTGACGACGTCGGGGTCGGGCTTGGATCCGGATATTTCACCGGCGGCGGCGCAGTTTCAGATTCGTCGCGTCGCGCTGGAACGCAAGGTTTCGGAAGCTGAGATTGCGCGGACGGTTGCGGAAAATTACGAGAACCGGCAGTGGGGATTTCTGGGAGAGCCGCGAGTGAATGTACTGGAGTTGAACCTTGCGCTGGATGCGCGCTACGGGAAAATACACTAGAACGTTCGCGTCTACGCGGGTCGGATGACTGACAAAGCTTCTTTGGCTACCGAAAGTTCAGCAGGCGTCTGGCAGACGAACTCTCCATCGGCATAAATCTCTAGTGGAATTTCGGTACTTATCACTACACGCTCTGCCTTCGAGTATTCGACCTTGGGCGAGAGCAGGTGGCGTCCGAAGTAGACAGTCGGAAACATGAAGAGAAGCTCTAAGGGATTCATGCGGGAGATCTGGCAGATGTCGAGTTTCCCGTCGGTGAAATCCGCATCTGGAGCGATGCGCATACCGTCTCCGTAGAACTGGGTGTTAGCGAAGGCGGCGAGCAAGGTTCGCTTCCCCGGAGCAGACTGGCTTTCGCCGCGAATGTCGACGTTGTGACTGGTCTTCGTGAGACGCATGGAAAACGCGGGGAGCTTTAGCAGCAGCGGCAGAAGCGATAGGGCATAACCGCCATGGCCACGCAGCCAGCGGGGCATTTTGTTGGCACGACTGGTTGCGATGGAATCGAGTCCGCAACCGGCGACGCAGCAGAAGAGGTGCTTTTGCTCGGGCGAGCCGAGGGGCGCAATCACGCCTAGATCGATGGCGTGTGCGCTAATTTTTCCTGATTCGAAATCCTTCCAGGTGGATAGGGAGTCGAACGCGGAGCGCAGCTTCAGAGCGCGGGCGAAGTCGTTTCCGCTGCCGGCGGGGACGATGAGCACGGGTAGTTGAAGCCGCACCAGGGCGGGCAGATGTCGATGGATGGTTCCATCTCCGCCGAAGATCAGGATAGCGTCGGCGGCTTCGGTTGATGTGGGTAGACCCTCTGACCATTCAGTTTTCGAGTTGGATTGGAACGGTTGCAGGGCGGATGGCGATGTTCCCAGTCCGAAGATGACGGCGGCGCGCATTGAGGCAAGCTCTAAGATCCAGCTTTGTGGAAGGTACATCCCTTAATTCTGGTGTCGACATCTGCCGAGCGTTGCTCGGCTTCGACGGGCGGGACGCCCGTCCCCACACTAAATCAAGTTCTCCCGCTTAGAGTGTTGAGGTGATTTATTTGGCGAGGGATTTCTCCATGAAGTCGACTAGGTCTTTTTTCATTTTGTCGTGTTGGCTGCGATCGATGTAGACCATGTGTCCGGAGTTGAAAGTGGCGTAGGAAATATTCTGGCGAAACTGCGGGTTCAGGTCGAGATGGTCCATGGTCCAGTTCGCGGCGGCGAATGGAGTGGCCAGATCGTAGTAGCCCTCCATGACCAGAATCTTCATGTAGGGGTTCTTGATGATGGCGGAGCGTAGACCGCCTGCGGTGCTCGGGAAACCCTCGACGGCGTTGCCCCACTCCCACTTCTGGAAGCCGACTTCATCGTAGGCGAAGACGCGGTAGGGCATATCAACTCTGTAATTCAGTTCGGTTCGCAGGTAGTTGTAGAAGGCTGAAGTGTAGGGCGGAAGAATCGCGGCGCTGGTGGGATCGTATTCGCGATCGTCTCCGTCGGGGTTAGGGCTGGTGAAGCGGCCGTCGAGGCGTCCGGCAATCAGTTTCTGATCGAGCAGCAGTTCTTGCGTGAAGGTGGGAACGTCGATGCGGAGGTTGTGCGCTTCGATAACCTCAGGACGCAATCCGATATAGCGCGAGAGTTGCTCGACAATTTTGCGGTGTTCGTCAGGCGTTAAGGCGTCGCCTTTGCCGAGAGCGAGAGCGTAGTCGGTGGTTGACCAGCGGACGACCTCATCGCGCGTCTTCGTCATGTCCTGGGAGAGATCGGCGGCGAGTTTGTGGTGATAGCCCGCGATCATGTTGAAGGTTGGAACAAGCAAGAAGTAGGGGAGATCGTTCGACTTATTCCATTCGAGGGTTTGGAAATCGACGGCCATCGAAAGCAACGTGACACCGTTAAACGCGATGCCGTGGTCGGCAAGGTATCCAGCGATGCCCGCGGCGCGAGTTGTGCCGTAGCTTTCGCCCAGCAGGAACAGAGGAGAAGTCCAGCGATCGTAGCGGGAAAGGTAGAGGCGTATGAATTCTCCGAAGGCCTGTACGTCGCCCTTTACGCCGAGGAATTTTTTGGTGAGCTCGGGGGTCGCCGCGCGCGAATAGCCGGTGGCCATGGCGTCGACCATGACGAAGTCGCTGTGATCGAGGACCGTGTCGGGATTGTCTTCCAAACGATAGGGCGCGGCGGGCATAAAGCCGTTCGACTGAAGCACCACGCGCTTCGGCCCGAGGGCCCCCATGTGCAGCCAGACCGAGGCCGAGCCGGGACCGCCATTGAAGGCGAAGGTCAGAGGGCGCTTCGCGGAGTCTTGTCCATCGAGGGTGTAGGCGACGAAAAACATTTCGGCTTCGATTTTTCCGTCGCCGCGTTTGATGGGGAGCCGGCCGGTGGTGGCGGTGTAGCTCAGAGTCTTGCCGTTTACGGCGATTTGATGGTGCGTGGCGACGGGAGGAATTTCTGCGACGTCAAAATGCTCTTCTTTGTCTTTATCTGTCTCTTCGGCCGATTGGGGTTCGGACGGCTTGCCGGGTTCGGTCGACTTCTCCGGAGTCGCGGGGGTCGCGGGCGTCGATTCCTTCTTGATCTTTTCTTTCTTGGGGGCTGCCTTCGGCGCGGACTGATTTGCACTCTCGGATGAGGAATCCTGAGACTGGCTTTGCTGGGCAGGGGCAGTGAAAGGAACGAGCAGTACGGCGAAAAAGACGAGGGCGAGAAATCTCATGCTTGTCTCCGAAGACAAAAGAAATTGGATGAGCATTATAGCGCCTCGCTGGAGTGCGTCTGCACGCCAGCGGTTAACAGAGTTTCTTGGTCCCAAGTTTCTTGTTGCGACAGTCAGCGCGTCACGCCGGATGCAACCGCAGACGTGCTAGAATTTGTTGCGCTTGGAACGCTTCCTCACAGCTTGGCGGCGCGCGCAGTTTCTCCACTCTGGCATTAACGGATTGAACCGTGGCTAAGAATCCCAACGTCCAAAGCGAAGCGGTTACCTACGCCGATGCCGGTGTCAACATCGATCGTGGGAATCGCACCAAGCAGCGCATCAAGTATCTCGCTCATAAGACTTTTACTAAGGGAGTGCTGAGCGAGATCGGCGGATTTGGGGGGCTGTTCGCGGTCGATAAGAAGTATGTAGATCCGGTGCTGGTTTCGAGCGTCGATGGGGTGGGGACGAAGCTCAAAGTTGCGTTCGAGATGAAAATGCACCACACGGTTGGCGGCGACCTGGTGAATCACTGCGTGAATGATATTGCGGTGCAGGGCGCGACTCCGTTGTTTTTTATGGACTACCTGGCCACGGGCACGCTGGATTCGGAAGTGGCGGAGAAAATCGTTGGCGGTCTCGCCGAGGCTTGCAAGCACAACGGCTGCGCGCTGATTGGCGGTGAGACGGCAGAGATGCCCGGCTTCTATCCCGATGGCGAGTACGATCTTGCGGGATTTATTGTGGGAGTGGTCGAGCGCGAGCGCATCATCAGCGGGAAAGATGTGCAGGTAGGGGATTGCGTGCTCGGCCTGCCTTCGAACGGTCTGCATACCAACGGATATTCGCTGGCTCGCAAACTACTTTTTGAGATCGCGGGGTATTCTCCCGAGACGTTTGTAAGCGAGATCAAGAATAAGGTCGGCAACGAATTGATGCGGACGCATCGCAGCTACTGGTCGATCATCCGAAAGTTGATTGCGGGTGACTGCGTGGCGGCGCTAGCCCACGTAACTGGCGGTGGCATCACGGAGAATCTGCCGCGCGTGCTACCTAAGGGCACGTCAGCGGTGATCGAACTGGGCACCTGGCCGGTCCTGCCGATTTTTGAACATTTGCAGCACTTGGGGAACGTGGCCGAGGAAGAAATGCTGCGAACTTTCAATATGGGGCTTGGGATGCTGATCGTGGTGCCTGCCTTGAAGTTCAAGAAAGCGCAAACGCTGTTGGAGCGGGCGGGAGAAAAGTTCTACAGCATTGGACGGATCGTTAAAGGCGATCGCAAAGTTGTGTTTAGTTAAAGAAGCTACTGGCTTTTAGCTATTGGCTTTTGGCCAAACCTTTTTGATTGCGCGAAGAGCGACGCAGCAACGCTCCCACTGACTTTCTCAGCGTTGTACTGCTTCTTCAATTTTTCTCCTTCGATTCCTGCCTTCCTAGTGAATAATGTTGTCCTGATGAAAAATCTTGGTATTTTGTTATCTGGACGAGGGTCAAATTTTGTGGCCATCGCCGATAGTATTGCGGAGGGACGGATTCCCGATGCCCGCATCGCGGTCGTGATCTCGAATCGCGCCGATGCTCCTGGACTGGAAACGGCGCGGCATCGCGGGCTGAACGCAATTGCTCTTCCGTCCAAGGGGAGAGCGCGCGAAGAACATGACCGCGATGTAGCGGCGGCGCTGGTGGAGAACAAAGTCGACCTTGTCTGTTTGGCTGGCTATATGCGGCTGCTTTCGCCATGGTTTGTGCAACAGTTTCGGGGGAGGATTCTCAACATCCATCCGTCGTTGCTACCAGCCTTTCCTGGGCTCGAGGCGCAGGAGCAGGCTTTTGCCTACGGAGTGAAAGTATCAGGATGCACGGTGCATTTTGTGGATGAGGAACTCGATCATGGGGCGATCGTCGTGCAGAAGGCGGTGCCGGTGTTGGAGTCCGATGATGAACACTCGCTCGCGGCACGAATCTTGGGGCAGGAACACATCGCTTATTCGGAGGCGATCAAGATTGTGCTGGAAGGGAAGTTTGAGATCGTGGGGAGGCGGATGATGCGAGGTCTGAAATAAGAGGTCAGATTGCAGAAGTGACACCCAACGACTCAACTTCGCGCGGGTTTTTATTTCTGCAATCTGACCTCCGACCTCCTACATGATGAGTTCGTTCGCTCTCCGGGCAATCGGGTGCTGCATTACTTCGAGTTCGTTCTTGACCAGATTTAATCCGTAGACGCATTGTTCGAAGCGCTGCGAGAGTTGTGCGAACAGGGGCGCAACTTTGGCGTATTCGAAGTGCTCGAACTTGGAGACGATGTAATAGCTTTCTTTCCCGGCTTTCACCCAGTCCACGAAGCCCTCGACACGCTGGCGACGAAGGCGATAATGGTTGATGCTCTCGGGAAACATGCCGGCGTAGAAAAGCGTGTAATCGCCTATATGCTTGCGAACCTGGCGTTCGCGATCGAATGATGGGGCAGGTCCATAGATGGGGTCGGACTCAATCAACATTTCGCCTACATCGTTGAGCGGTTTGCCGGCCGTGTTGCGAATCTTCATGAGTTGCTCGGCGTCGCAAAACTCCGACAGAAGATGGGCCACGTAGCCGACAATCTGGGGATCGCGGATTCCGATCTCCTCGGCATAGTGACGTCCGACCAGCTCAACAAACAACTTCTGCAGCGGATGTGTCTCTGGAATCTCCATTGGGCCCCACTCCCTTTTTCTATCCGTGCCGTTCTTTGTTGCTATCGGAATAAGAACGCGTGCGGATTAGATATCGTGAATCGCGACTCAATGCAAGTGACCATTGAGCCACACACAGCTTAGACGCCGGTTGTGGGCGTGGCGTTTAGGCGCTATCTGCTGGCAGTTAAAGCACGCGGCTGCTAATTTCTGCATGGGGTAGATCGAAAATTTCGTTGCCGCAGGCGATGGAGATGAATCTACTCAGGTAAAGAAATTTCTACAGCGAAGAGCGGAGGCGGTGTGAATCGAATCAATGTAGCAAGCGGAACTCCATGGGAGCCGATCGTTGGTTACTCTCGTGCGGTTCGGGTGGGGGCGCACATCCACGTGGCAGGTACGACGGCGACTGGCGCGGACGGGAAAATCGTCGCAGGCGATGCGTACGCTCAGGCAGTCCAGATTCTCAGAAACATTGAGCATGCGCTGCAGCGAGCCGGCGCTGGTTTGAAGGACGTAGTTCGAACCCGGATCTTCCTTACTAACATCTCCGATTGGGAGAACGTGGGGAAGGCTCACGGCGAGTTCTTTCGTGATATTCGCCCGGTGTGCTCGATGGTTGCGGTAACCGCGCTTGTTTCTCCGGAGATGTTGTTGGAGATCGAGGCGGAAGCGATCGTAGCCGAGGGGTGAGGATGTTGAACGGGAAGGGCAAAGGCGTGGAGGGCGATTAGAACGATTGCCGCGCCGGGGGCGTCCCGCGGCGCGGCAAGGGAAAATCTTTAACGGCGGCCTTTTTTACGGGCCGGTTTCTTGGCTGTTTTTTTTGCGGCTTTCTTGACGGCTTTTTTCGCCGGCTTACCTTTTTTCTTGGCGGCCGGTTTCTTAGCGGTCTTTTTTGCTGGTTTCTTGGCCGCTTTCTTCTTGGCGGGCGCCTTCTTAGCAGGGGCCTTCTTCGGCGGAGCTTTCTTAGCGGGTGCTTTTTTCTTGGGAGGTGCCCCTTGACCGCTGCCGCCGCTGGGCGGAGGCGCAGGTGCGCGGGCAGGCTCGGGTTCGGGACTCTCGTCTTCGTCGTCTTCCTCTACGAGAGCTGGTTCTTCTTCCTCTTCTTCCTCTTCTTCCAAATCTTCTTCGAGCGATTCGCCGTAGGCGCCGCTGTCGCTAAACTCATCCGTCTCGTCGTCCCGACCGTACAGAGTCGGATCATTGAAGCGCATAACTCCTCCTAGGTATTTGTGGTCACCTGCACGCCTTGCGCGCACAGGGCCAGAGTATTAGGCCTGCTTGCGAAACTTCCTTGCCTTCGCGCAACGGCGCGTGATTATAGCACGACAGTTTCACCGGGCAGTATCGAGCATTCGCGGCGGATTTGCGAGGGGAATTATCGGGAGATTTGAAGGTCGGCGAGGCGGTCGGACGATGAGCGAATGGAAGGAGAATAAGGACCGAGTTAAGCCATTTATTCGTAGGCGAGAGCGTCGATCGGGTCCTTTTGGGCCGCTTTGAAGGCGGGATAAAGGGCGCCCGCGATGGCTCCTACGATGGCGATTCCAGTGGCGCGGACGATCCAACCACCGTCGACCACGACCTGCATGAGGGGGAACTTGTGAGCCAGCGCGGCACGGGACGCCATACTGATCACGATGCCCAGGATGATACCGGCGAGGGCCAACAAGAACGTCTCGCGCAGCACTACGTTCACAATGTAGAACTTCGACGCGCCCATCGATTTGAGGATGCCGATTTCGCGGGTGCGCTCCATGACCGCGGTATACATCGCTTGGAAAATGACGATGAAGCCTATCACCATTGAGATCCCCACCACGACATTGATGAAAGTGGAAAGCATGGGGATGTTGCTGGTGCTCATGGCGGCAAGGTAGGACGCCATAGTGTTCACCGTGTGACGATCCATGCCGGGGACATGCCTGATTTCGTCGACGACAGTGTCGGCGTTTGCGGGATCGTCGAGCTTCAGATAGAAGATAGTCGCTTTATCCTTTGCTCCGATCAGATCCTGCAACGTGCTCAGTTGAACGAATTTACGGGCGCCCTTGCCCCGTTCCACAATGCCAGAGATGCGGAATTTGTTATTCAGGATATCGATGCTATCGCCGACTTTTACGCGTTTCGATTGCGCAAAAAGATCGTCGACCAACACATCATAAGGAGCTTGAAACGGCCCACCCTCGAGGAAGTGGAAGCCTCCCGAAAGGCTTTCGTAGCTGTGCAGGTCAATTCCCGCGATGATTTCAAGGGTTCCGGCTGAACTGATGGTGGTGATAACCGGTGCCACAGTGGTCACATGGGGCAGTTTGGCCAACACTTCTCCGATCTTGACTGGCATGGGAGCACCCGTCAGTCCGGAGATGAAGGAAGAACCAGGTGGCAACACGATGACGTCCGCGCCGATGCCGGCGTTGCGGGACCGGTTGTCGCGCAACATGCCGAGGCAGAGACCGACTATGAGCAGGATCAGGGTGACTTCGAGGGCGACGGCTACGATGCTGATTAGCGACCGGACTGGGCGATGGACGAGATTACCGACGATCATGCGATTCATCATGGTTTGGAGGAGCGGTCGTTAGTCGGTCGTCGTTGGTCGTTCGCAAAACATCCTGAGGACCCGCTAACAGCTTACTTTCTTGCTGACTGAGTTCATTGAGTTTACTGGCCGTGCGAGGTTTTTGCGGCGCTCGGATTCGGCTGGCCGAGGTGTACTACGTCGGCGCCGGCCGGTTGTTCTAGCGCGAACTGGTCGTCAGTCAACGGCTTATTCACATCAAGTTTAACGATATTCAGGGTGAAGTCGTAATTTTCCCGCGGACGTTCGATCTGAATCGTACCGGGAAATGTGATGTCGGAGAAGTCTTTGTAGTCCTGATAGTGGGCGTCGGTGGCGACGTTGCCCTGCTGGTCATAGATGCGCTGACGGTGGGGCAAGAGGTCCGTCCGGCTGAATTCGACGCGCCGCGATAGGTACCAGCCTTGCGGGCCTTGGCGGATGATCGCCAACTCGTAGTCGGGCTGTTCGACGCGATGTCTTTTCGAGTCAAGGACAGTTTCGTAGCCGTTTTCCATGACCGCGATCTCATCTTTGCCGATTTGCGGGATCAGCAATGCGTCGTAAATGTACTGCGGACGCATGTTCTCCAGTCGCTTGTCGGGATCGTAGTTTTCGGACGAATTCGTGCCCATGACGAATTTATTCTTGGTCGGGATCCAGACCTTGAATTGCTGGCCGTCGCTGACCATATCAAAAGCGGTGTTCCGCACGATTGGCATAAGGCCTTTCATGCGCAGCATCGACGGCTTGCGGACGAGTACGTAGCCGCGGATCTCTTTGTAGTCGGTGATGCGGCCGTTCTTAACGTCTCCGGCGGAGGCGTCGATGTCGACGGTCGCCTGCAGAGACTGAATCTTGGACGCTTGGGTGTTGAGGTAGTCGATCAGGTCCTGCTGGGTCGAGGTTTTCAGGGGCCGGTTCGAAAATTGGCGGTCGAGCGGGCGTGTACGGAAAAGGCATCCGCTGAGAGGAAAACTAGCGATCGAGAGAATTAAAAGCGACAGCAGACGCAGATGAGTGCGATGCATTCCTATGTGATTACCCGGAAAGAACTTTTGCCACATTTCTATCTGATTAGTATAAGGCAGAGGAGGGTTCAAGGTTTCGGGACGAGATGGATTTTCAGAGCGCCTGCATCAGCGGGGTACTCGTCGCCAGGTTGGCGGAAGCCACGCCTGAAGAAGCATTTAGCGAGATTCGAGGTTGGGCGCGCTAGCGCAAGCCGAGCGAGCGGCGGTAGGCGGCGACGTTGCGATTGTGTTCTTCGAGGCTTTGGGCAAAGCGGTGGTGGCCGCTGCCATCGGCGACGAAATAGAGAAAATTGGTGGTGTCGGGATGCAAAGCGGCTTCAAGAGAGCTCTTGCCGGGGTTGCCGATGGGGCCGGGTGGAAGTCCGGGAAAGCGGTAGGTGTTGTAGGGAGAGTTCACCGATAGGTCATCGTGGTGGAGTGCGCCCTGGTACGTGCCCGACAGCAGTTCCGCGTAGATGATGCTGGGATCGGCATCGAGCGCCATCTTCTGGGCTAGACGATTGTAATAGACGCTGGCGACGCGGGGACGCTCGTCGGGGGAGGCGGTTTCTTTTTCGACGATCGAGGCCATGGTTACGATGCGGTTTATGTCGATGGCGGACGCGGTATCGGCACCGGGAGCGAGTCCGATCTGCTGCGCCACCTGGCGAAACTGATGGACCATCATGGCAATCATTTCCTGCTGGCTCTGGGTGCGAGTGAACTGGTAGGTATTCGGAAAAAGATAGCCTTCGAGCGAGTGGGCCTGGGGCGCGAGGTCGGCGATCAACTCGGTCTGGGTCTGGGCAATGTGTAGGAAGTCGGCGGTTGAGCCGAGTTTGGCGTCCTCCATCGCCTTGGCGATGTCGAACATGGTGTAGCCCTCGGGAATCGTGACCTCGTGGAAGAGGATGTCGCCACGAGCGATCCGTCCGTAAATCTGAGGAAGCGCGGCTTCGTGCTCGAAGAGATATTCTCCCGCTTTTAACGACGGCTTGGGATGCAAGGCGTGCCATAGGAGAAATGCGGGCTCGCTGCGGATGACTCCTGCCTTCTTCAACTCAGCGGCGATGCGGCGTGTCGAATAACCGGGACGAAGGAGGAGCGTGGTGTTCGGTGGCGGCGTGCTCGGGGCGTACGTCAGCCATGCCAGCCAACCAGCGGCGGCTAAAACCGCGAACAGGAAGAGTTTGATCAAGGCGCGCAAGGGTTTAGTGTAGAGGGCTTTTTAGATTGCCACAAAGTGCCAGAGTACAGGGCCGCAAGTTTGTGTGGGTGTCCTACTCGCCCAGCCAATCCGCGTAAGGCTTCATCGATTCCACGTGGTCGAAGACGATTTTTATTGCGCCCGTAATGGGGATGGCAAGGACGAGCCCGATGGCGCCCCAGACGGCTCCCCAGAAGAGCAGGGCAATAGTGACTGCCAGAGGATTGATTTTCAGCCTGCTGCCTAGCAACTTCGGGTAGAGGACGTTTAGCGCAAACAGATGCAATCCGATAACGCAGAGGACGACCACGATCAGGTCGCCCGGTTCGAGCTGGCCAAGGCCGACCAGAATCGGGGGCAGCATCGCGAGCACGATTCCGAGGTAAGGGACGAGACTAAGAAAACCGCTAAAGAAGCCGACAAAATAGAAGAACGGGACGTGGAGCAATCCAAAGATGGCTACGCTGACGGCGGAAATCAGCAAGCCGATCAGCAGGTTGCCGACGATGAAGCTCTGCAGCATTTTTCCGATCAAGCCCAGCGTCACGAATGCGGTGTGGCGATGATGAAGGGGAAAAAGCATCACTGTGGCTGTGCGGGCGTGGCTTTGCCAAGTCAGCAAGAAATAGGCGAGGAATGGGATGAAGGAGGCGGCCAGGACCGTGTCGGTCCATGTGCCAGCTCCGTGGGTGAGCGCTTCGGACCAGCTTTGCACCTGGCGGACGGGCACGACGTTGGTATCTTCCGGGGAGCCGACCACCTCGCCGGTTTTTTCCAGTTTTTCGGCGTCCCGTTGAAAAGGCTGCACGATAGAGCGGATTTTTTGCGAATACTTGGGGACATTGTCGGCAAAGATCAGGGCTTGATTGTAAGAAGCGACGGTGACGCCATAGATCAATCCCAAGAGCACGACCACGCTGAGTAAAGCCGCGGTTGCGCGTGGCAAACGCAAATACTCGAGCGCCTGGACAACTGGAGAAAGCATGAAGCTCAGCAGGATGGCAAAGAAAAGCACAGCCAACACGGATTCGCCGTAGTAGGCAAACATGATGACTAAAGCCATGCCTAACAACGTTAACGACCAGTGATGGCCTGTTTGGGTTTCTGTAGTTTCCATGAGGTTCAGGGTCGCCTTGAGACTGGCCCGAATGCGACTGGGGAGGGTTGCGACAGGCCAAGTTGCGTCTGGCCAACAATTCTGCCTTAGAGAGGGCGGAATTGCGAGTGCCGATTTCGAACAACACCTACCACGGAGGCACTGAGGCACGGAGGAAGGCTTTTTATGGAGCGTGTTCGAGTCGTACAACTACAATCGGAAGATGCAGGCATCGGGTAATCCGGTTCTGGGACGAGTGATAGCGCTTGATGTCGGATCGAGAAGAATTGGGGTTGCCGTCACGGATCCGCTGGGCATCACGGCGCAGGGGTTGGACACGATCCAGCGGCAAAATAAGCGCCGCGACTACGAGGCTTTGCGACAGGTGATCGAGAAATACGATGTCCGGGAAATTGTGGTCGGTCTGCCGCTGCGGCTTAGCGGGGCGGAGGGGACGCAATCGGACAAGATGCGCTTGTTCGCCGCGGATCTGCAGGCTCATTTCGGAGTGACCGTCCATCTGTGGGATGAGCGCTGGACCTCGACCCAAGCCAACCGCTTGCTGCGGGAGACCGACTTATCGATCAAGAAGCGGGGACAAGCGGTGGATCGGATGGCGGCTATTTTGATTCTGCAGTCTTGGATGGAAGCACAGGGAAGTCGCTAGCGAGGCCTTCTGCCGCCGAGCAAGTGCGCGATCAGGACGCGAGTTCGGAGATTTCAGGGAAGCGCAGGTTGCACTTGGTCAGGGCTTTGGTAAGTGCTTCTTCAATCAGGCTCTCTTCACAATTGCGGGAGATGGCGATTTCGCTGACGAGCAAGTAGCGGGCGCGTTCCAGCATCTTCTTTTCCCGGAATGAAAGCGACTTCGCCTGGCCTAGAATGAGCAAACTCTTGAGGACTGCCGCAACGTCGGTTAATGAACCGGTGCGCATGCGATCGGAGTTTTCTTTGAAGCGGTCTTTCCAGTCGGCGGCGTTGATGCACTCGCCGGAGGAGAGATAATCGACGATCTTGTCGACTTCGCCATTACGAACCACGGGCCGCATTCCGACGCTGTTGGCGTTGGCGAAGGGCACCATGACTTTCAGGCTGCTGGCGGCAATCTTGAGTAAGTAAAATTTTTCG
The DNA here is from genome assembly GCA_963846085.1 of uncultured Acidobacteriaceae bacterium. Taxonomy (GTDB): domain Bacteria; phylum Acidobacteriota; class Terriglobia; order Terriglobales; family Acidobacteriaceae; genus Acidiflorens. The sequence continues at coordinate 1,734,989 of CAWJUN010000004.1, forward strand.
ACGGAGGTGCCGATGGTCCGGCTGCTGATCTGTTCGATGATCCCAACGCCGTGGTTGGGGTAGACGACCTTGTCGCCGATGTGGAAAACGCCGTTTCCGTTCATGGAGGGGCCTCGGCCCGAGGGTGCGTCAGACTGTTTGTAGTTTAGCCGAGTAGGACCACTTAGGCAATCGAAAGCGGCGCGGGGCAGCCCAACCGGTCGGTTCGGATTACTGTTTTTGTATCTTTCTAGGTCTAAGTCGTTCCGCTTGATAGAGTTGGTTCTGCATTTTTTGCCAGAGGTGGGGAAGCCGCCGCGCCGCTCCGAATCGCTGCGGGTTATAATGCCCAGTGGATGACAGAAGAGATTAAAAAGAAGCTTCGGGATGAGCTGAACACTCTCGAGCATGAGTTAGCTTTCGACATCCCGAGAGAGCTCAAAAAGGCCGTCGCTCTCGGTGACCTGAGCGAGAACGCCGAATATCACACTGCCAAGCAGCGCCAGGAGTATTTGAAGGCGCGGGTTCGTCAGCTCGGGCAACGCCTGGCTGATTTGTCGCTGGTCAACATGAACAATATCCCCAAGGATAAGGTTGGTTTGGGTTCGACGGTCACGATCTTTGACGGCACCAAGAACGAAGAGATGCGATACGAGTTAGTCGCGAGCGAGCAATCGGACGTGGCGGCCGGCAAAATATCGACAACTTCTCCGATTGGACGCGCTTTGCTGAACAAGAAGGTTGGGGATACAGCGACGGTTGTCACGCCGGGCGGTAGCCGTGAAATGGAAATCCTGAAGCTTTCGACTATGCACGACCTCGCCGAGGCCAAGCTGGATGCGGACTCGAAAGCGAAACCGGAATGAACTTCTGTTTAATGGGTGGACATGAGTTGGACTAGTGGAGTTGGCCGCGCTTGCGGCGTTTTGCTGGACGCGATCGTGCGGCTGCTGGCTCTCTCCCGCATCAATCCCAACGTTTTGACCTTGATGGGATTGGTGGTGAATACCTACGCCGCGTTTCTATTTGGATACGCGAATGGCGACAACCAGCGGCGGATGTTCCTCTATGCCGGGCTGGTGATCATCGGATCGGGATTTTTCGATCTAGTCGACGGCCGTGTGGCTCGTCTTTCGAATCAAGTCACGCGCTTCGGAGGATTTTTCGACTCCGTCGTCGACCGCTACAGCGATGCGTCGCTTTTTTTCGGCTTACTGGTTTTTTACGCGCGCGGCAATCGATTCTTCTATGTGGTACTCGCCGCCCTGGCGATGATCAGCGCCATCATGGTGAGTTATGCTCGCGCCCGCGCCGAATCGCTGATTGGTCTGTGTCGCGTGGGTTTCATGGAACGGCCGGAACGACTGGTGCTGCTCATCATTGGTGCTGTGTTTAATGTGATGGCTCCGGTGCTGTGGGTAATTGCCGTACTTTCGACGATCACGGTGATCCACCGGATTATTTACACATGGCAGCGCACTACGGAGATGGACGCGCCCGCTCGGGCGGCATAGCCTGCTAGACTGACTTTCGCGACTTTCTGCGGAGTTTCCAAATTGCCAACGAATCCTGTTCTGGTCGTTCATGGCGGTGCCTGGGATATCCCCGACGGCATGGTCGAGGCGCATCTCAATGGCGTGCGCAATGCCGCTGCCGCGGGATGGCATGCGCTAGAGCGCGGCGGGTCGGCGCTGGATGCGGTCGAAGAAGCCGTAGTCGTTCTGGAGGACGATGAAACGTTCGACGCCGGGCGTGGCAGCTTTCTGAATCGCGATGGCAAGGTGCAACTCGACGCATTCATCATGGATGGAGCTACTTTGCGTGGCGGCGGAGTCGGGTGCGTCGAACGGCTGCGGAATCCGGTTCGCGCGGCCCGTAAGATTCTCAGCGATAGCCCGCACGTTTACTTCGTGGCAGAGGGTGCCGAGCGCTTTGCCGCCGAGCATGGGATCGAACTTTGCCGCAATGAAGATTTGATTATTCCGCGCGAGATCGAGCGGCTGCGCGAGTATCAGGCGCAGGCCTCGAAGGATGGCAACGACCTTTTCGCTCCCGCGGCGCAGGACATGCTTTCACACGATACGGTTGGAGCGGTGGCTCTGGACCGCGAGGGCAACATTGCGGCGTCGACTTCAACCGGGGGCACATTGAACAAGGCTCCGGGGCGCCTCGGCGATTCGTCGCTGATTGGATGCGGCTGTTACGCCGATAATCTCAGCGCCGCCGCGTCCACGACGGGATGGGGAGAACCCATCATGAAACTAGTGCTGGCGAAGTGGGCGGCGGACCGGGTCGAATCCGGCAGCCTACCGGAGTGGATTGCGAAAGAAGCAATGAATTATCTGAAGCAAAGGCTGAACGGACACGGCGGAATCATACTGCTCGATGCGCAAGGTCGGTTTGGGATCGCGCACAATACTCCGAGAATGGCGTGGGCACTGCATACAGAACTCAAACGGGATGCGGGAATCACGCGCAACTAGCGTGTGGGTGCTTCTGCCTTGGAATTTGATTTTACTGAGGGCTGAAAACTGATGGCTGATGGCTGATGGCTTTTTCTAGAACTCGACGTGGGCGCGAAAGGTTGGAACGACCACCGGTCCGCGGTCGCGGTTATATCCGGGATTGTTGATATGTTGAGCGCCGGGCGCGAGGTAAATCCCGCGCCAGATGTGTGCTGTGTAATACGATTCGAAGATGTTCTCTCGCCCGTACCGCAAGCCTCCATCACCGAGCAGGAAACCTTCTCCGCCGTCGGCCAGATAGACCTGATGGTCTTTCTTAATTCCATTGGACACGAACGCAATCCCGGCGCGATCTTGCTTGCGGTGCCAAAGCGCGCCGTTGGCGCCGATCCCCTGATTGAACGTTGAATCGACTTCGGTATAGGCGAAGGACTCGGTTCTACCGTTGTCCCATCCCCAGCGCGCGTAGGCTGTGAAATTTCGCGTTAGATTTTGCTCGAGGTTAATGCCGAATCCATATTTGCGGGTGACGTGCCAGGGGTGGTTCGTGATGTCTGGAACCTTGACGACCCCATCCACAAACTGCTCGTTCGCGTCGCGGTAGACACCCATGTTGGCGGAGTTGGTATAAGCCAGCAATCGGATCACTCCAGCTTTTTTGGGAACGATACCGTAGCGCAATTCGTACTCGTAGTTTTCCGCGTGAACCTGCCAGGGCCGCCAGACGAGATCGATTCCGTTCGCGACTTTTGGCATGAGGGCTTCTGCGAAACGGAAACCCCAATTACGGTCTTCGTAGTCGGCGACGAGACCGACCGTGTATCCGCGAGTGTCGGCGGCGTAATCCCATGCGCCATTGTTGTCCACCGACCAGTTGATGAACTGGAAATGAGTGTCGGTGCCGACGGAGTTCGTGTCGAAGAAATCAGGCATGCTGAATTTGCCGAAGCGAATCTCGAGACGGCGGCGCGGGAGCTCGTCGAACAACGAGAGATAGTTGCGCTGGTTTTCGACTTTATCTTTGCTGAGGGCGAAGACTTTGTGGATCATACCGCGGCCGAGATACGGCGCTTTGCTTAACGAGGGATTGCGAACGATGTCGAGGTCCGTATTTCCGGCGAGACCGAATCCCTGACTCAGAGCGGCGCCGCCCGCTTCTTCGATATCCACAAGGAGTTCGGTGGAATCGTTGATGCGCACGCCGGCGTAGAGCGTCAGCACGCGCGAAGTTGCCTTCTCGTAGTTGGGGCCGAGACTGTGCGGGCCGCTGTAGTCAGCATGAAAACCGGGATGCACTTGAAAGATGAAGTTTGCCTGGCCCGAGAGCCAGAATCGCGTGCTGGCAAAATGCGGAAGCATCGACTCGGGGTCGGCGATGGAACTGGAATCGGCTTCAGGATCGGGCGCGGAGGAATTCGAGGCGTCTTGCGTTGCAACGGTATTGGGTGTCTGGGCGGGAGCAGGCGCGGTTTGGCTTTGAGCGTGCACTCCGAGAACGAGGGAAACGAGGAATGCGCAGACGAATGGACGAAAGCCGGAGGCCGAATTGGTCCGGCTTATTAAGGAAAAGATTGGCAAGTTCAAATTCATGCTCGGCTATATACTATAGGGGAGTATACTATAGATCGGGGGCAAGCAATGCATACCGTTGAGGAAAAGCCCAAGCTCATCCTGCGAATCAAACGCATCAAGGGTCAAATCGCCGCCATTGAACGCGCGCTGGAGGCGGATCAGGATTGCTCCGATGTGCTGCAGTTGATCACGGCTGCGCGCGGCGCCATGAATGGATTGATGGCCGAATTGCTGGAGGGCCACATACGTTTCCATGTTATCGACCCGAAGAAGATGAGTTCGGAGCAGGCGCTCGCGACCGATGAACTGATCGACATCGTGCGCTCGTACTTGAAATAAGCAAAGCCTAGCGCGCAAGTTCGTGGAACACGAAAAAAGGACAGCCCGGAGCCCCCCAAGGCCGTCCTAATAAACCCTCCCGGTTAGAAGGGCAACTGGAATTAAGATAAGTGCGGGAGATTGCAGGAGTATTGCAATTCTATGAAAGTCCGATGAATTTGGTCTCGCCTGAATCGCATACGCCATTGCTCGATATGCGGAATTTGCGCGTGATGCGCGGAGACAAGGTGGTTCTCGACGACTTCAGTCTCTCGCGTTCATGCCGACGAACATATCGTGGTGCTGGGGCCGAACGGGTGCGGCAAATCGACCCTGATTAAGACGATCACCCGCGAGTGCTATCCGGTGGTTCGCAGAGGGTCGAGTATGACGATTCTCGGCGAGACAAGTTGGAATGTTTTTGAGTTGCGCTCGCTCCTCGGCATTGTCTCGAACGACCTGATGTCGATGTGCACGGGAGAGGCGAGTGGACTGGATGTTGTGCTCTCCGGCTTCTTTAGCAGCACGCGGATTTTCCCAAACCATACTGTCGATGCCCATTACCGATCGCAAGCGGAAGCGGCATTAGATCAGTTGGGAGTCGCTCACCTGGCTGGACGTCCAGTGGAGGAGATGTCGTCGGGGGAAGCGAAACGTGTCCTCATCGCACGAGCGCTGGTGCACAAGCCGCGAGCGTTATTGTTCGACGAGCCCAGCAACTCTCTCGACATTTCGGCACAGCGCGGTTTGCGGGAGACGATGCGCGAATTGGCGAGGTCAGGAATTGGAATCATTCTCGTTACGCACGAATTGCCTGACATTGTTCCGGAGATCGAGCGTGTCTTGCTCATGGCGAAGGGGCGAATCATTGCGGATGGACGGAAGGCGGATGTACTCACCGCTGGACGGATGAGCAAGCTCTTTGGGATCAAGGTCGAGGTCGGCGAGCGGGATGGGTACTACCAGATACAGTGAGGGCAGAGATTAGAGGGTAGAGGTCAGGTTGTAGAGGTTCCGACTCACGACGACTGATTTTCACCTCTGCAATCTGACTTCTTATTTCGCAGATCGCACCTCTGATCTCCCCTGTGCTCTTCGTCACAACTTGATGTGATGAAGCCCGCTGCGAGCGTCGTGCGCCCCGCTGCTATATTGACAATTATGACTCGACAGACGGAACAATCGCGCAGGTTGCAGAAGCGCGCGGAAGAGTTGATTCCCGGAGGCGTGAATTCTCCGGTGCGCGCTTTTGGCAGCGTCGGAGGCGATCCGTTGTACATTGTGCGGGGCCAGGGATCGCACATTTGGGACGCCGACGGGAACGAATACGTGGACTACATCGGCTCGTGGGGGCCGCTGATTCTGGGGCATGCGGCTCCGTCGGTGATCGAAGCGGTGATCACGGCGGCACGGAGCGGAACCAGCTTTGGGGCGTCCACTCCTGCTGAAGCCGATCTTGCCGAGTTGGTGATCTCCGCGTTTCCGCACATGCAAAAGGTTCGCTTCGTCAGCTCAGGGACGGAAGCGACCATGTCGGCGATTCGCCTAGCGCGCGGATACACGAAGCGCAAGTACATTGTGAAGTTTGAAGGCTGCTATCACGGGCACTCCGATGCGCTGCTGGTGAAGGCAGGGTCGGGAGTGGCGACGCTGGGGATTCCGGGGTCGGCGGGCGTTCCGGAAGAATTCACGCAGTTCACGCTGGCGCTGCCGTACAACGACGTAGGCGCGCTCGAGCAGGCGTTTGACAAGTTCAAGCAGCAGATTGCATGCGTCATCGTCGAGCCGGTTGTCGGCAATATGGGATGCGTGCCTCCGACGGAGGGATATCTCGAAGCTCTGCGTGCAATAACTTCACGCGATAAGTCGGTACTGATTTTTGACGAGGTGATGACTGGATTCCGTCTGGCTTTCGGCGGGGCACAGGAGTTCTATGGCGTTCAGCCCGACCTCACAACCATGGGCAAGATCATCGGCGGAGGCTTGCCGGTGGGAGCGTACGGTGGTCCGAGCGAAATTATGGATTTGATTGCTCCGCTCGGTCCGGTGTATCAGGCGGGCACGCTGTCGGGGAATCCGCTGGCGATGGCTGCGGGTTTTGCGACGCTGAGTTATTTGAGTGGGCATAAAGACGTCTATGCCAAGCTCGACAAGCTTGCTGGAAACGTTGTTGCAGGAGTGGCGGCGGCGGCTAAAGATGCGGGTGTGACTATGTGCCACAACCGCGTGGGATCGATGTTTACGTGGTTCTTTGCGGCAGGTCCGGTTACGGATTGGGGGTCGGCGGAGAAATCCGATACGAAGGCGTTCGGGCGATTCTTTCGAGCCATGCTGGAGAATGGAATCTATCTTCCGCCGTCGCAGTTTGAAGCGGCGTTTTTGGGAGCGGCGCACAGCGAAAAAGATGTCGAGGAGACGATTGCGGGGGCGAAGCAGGCGTTTGCGGGGGCGCATGCCTAGTAAGAGAAGTCGTCCGCGAAACGAGCACTCACCACTACTTTCTCCCCAAGGCTCCCCTAACAAGCTCGCAAACACGGAAATGATCCTGCTCACCCCGGTCGCAGGATTCACTTTCTGCGGTATTCCCGTACTTATCCTTGATCGTTGGATCGGCGCCCGCTTGTAGTAATTTCGCAGCGCCAAGCGCATCTCCAGAGCGCGCCGCAGCAATGAGAGCCGTCATGCCGGTCTGGGTCTTGGCATCTGGATTAGCTCCTGCATCCAACAACAGCTGAACCATTTTTCCGTCCGAACCGTGGTGCTGGGCCAAAATCAGAGCGGTCTCTCCGTGGGGGTCCGCTTGATCGACCGGCACGCCGCGCTCCAGCAGCATTTTCGCGATTTCCAGGTCACCATGCCACGCTGCCGTCATGAGGGCGGTTGCCCCGTCTGAGCTCGTGAGCTTTGCGTCGGCACCTCCTGCTAGAAGTTCCTTTGCAACATCGGTGTGGCCACTGCCGATGGCTTCAAAGAGCGGAAGGTTTCTGAATTCATCCAAGATATTTAGCTTTGGGCCAGTGCAGAGGATTTTACGAGTTTCTTCCAAGTCTCCTTCTCGAATAGCATCAGCCAAGGACTTTGGCTGGGGCTCAGGAATGGAAACCTCGATCGTCTCAAATTGCAAATGGCCGGGATCAAACATGCCATTTTCCTTCGGCTTTAATACGAAATGAAAGTATCCCGTGAACGAACCGTGTACGCTTCTACGCTCAGCGATTCTGATGGGCCCATAAACCTGCTGCTCGCGCTCGGGCTTGCAGTAAAACCACAGGTAAGAGGGGCCACTCGACGGAATGCTCTGGGGATTGGGGTCAGACATGAAGTTGTCACCTTCCCAGCCGAATACCAGCGAAGCTGCAACCCGCACGAGTTGCCCGTCGAATTTTTGCGGGTGTTGTGATAGATCAGAAATTGTAACGTCGATTGGACCCGGTCCTTCCTGGCATTGCAATAGGTTGCTGGCAAGAAGAGCGATCACGAGGATCGAAGACAATGCAATCAATCGCACTCTGATTCCAGCGCCCATATTCCTCCTTAAGACTGCCGCTCTATCTGCTCACAGAACGTTGACGGGCCGTTAGCTTGCATCTCTTCGATCGTTACAAACTGATACCCGTTGTCTTTATATCGCGCTATCAGATTATCCGTTGCGATCACCGTCTGCGAGCGATCCACTCCGATGCTGCGATGTCCGCCGTCGTGAAGGAGGATGACATCGCCTCCGCGGATTTGGCGAACGACTTTCTGCTCGATCACTGCAGCGGGCGGGGCGGTCCAGTCATAGCCAGTTACGTTCCACATGATGGGTTCGAGGCCGAGGTTGCGGGCGATTCTTAGAGTTGCGGGACGTCTTCCGCCGAAGGGGGGACGAAACAGGTTGGAATGTTCGCCGATGGCATCTTGCAGAGCTTTGCGGCAGTCGACCAGTTCAGTGCGCGTCTCGGACGCTGATTTGAAGGTGAGCAGAGGATGGGTGAAAGTGTGGTTGCCGATGACGTGTCCTGCTTGGGCGACGGCGCGCGCGATGTTAGGACGCTGCTGGACGTAGCGTCCGATCATGAAAAAAGTCGCCTGCACGTCGTGCCTGGCAAGGACTTCGAGCAATTTTAGAGTGTGCGGATCGTTGGGTCCGTCGTCATAGGTCAAGGCAATTTGCTTGCTTCCTCGCGGGCCGCTGACAAGAGTGCGTCCGAACCATTGTCCGGTCGGGGCCATGGACTGATAGCCGGCTGCTGCGGAGGCGGCTATGGCGGTGCTCAGTCCGATCAGCGCGGGAAGCATGGAAGGATTCTAGCGCGTCGTTCGCCTTTGGCTGTTCGTCGTTCGCTATTCGTCGTTCGCAAATCTGCTCGGATGCGAAAAGCAATCAGCGAACGACGAGCGGCGGACGACGGAATTCCACAATTGCGTCGAGGCGCGAAGCCATATATTCTGCTTTCGTTCTCCTACAACAAGCGACAATCCATGGCCAAGCTTTTCGAGCTTCCCCGTTACATCGCGGTTGAAGGTCCCATACGAGTGGGGAAGAGCACGCTGGCGCGAGTTCTGGGAGAGCGGTTGGCGGCGCAGCGCGTTATCGAACCGGAAGACAATCCGTTTCTGAAGGCGTTTTACGAGGGCGAACCAGGAGCGGCCTTTCAGGCACAGCTGGCATTTCTGATCCGGCGATTCGAGCAATTACGCGGGCTCGATTTGAGCGCGCAATCGAACAAGACGGTTGTGTCCGATTATATTTTTGAGAAAGACAAGCTGTTCGCCTGCCTCAACCTCAACGATCAGGAGCTCGATACTTATAACCGTTACTTCAATTATTTTCGCGACCAGTTGCCGACGCCCGATCTTGTCATCTATCTGCAGGCGACTCCTGAAGTGCTGAAGAAACGGCTGAAGAAAAAGAATGCGGCGGGTGAAAAGGCCATCAGTGAGGATTACCTGATGGAAGTAGTGAAGGCGTACGAGCACTTTTTCTTTCACTACACACAATCGGATCTGCTGATCGTGAACACCTCGGAGATTGACTTTGTCGACCGCAACGAAGATCTGCAGGAGTTGTTGAAGAAAGTTTCCGCGCCGATCAAGGGCACGCAGTATTTCCTGCCGCTGGGCGGGGAGAATGCGGCTAGCGCGTAGCAGATAAGGTCTCAGGTCGCAGGAAAAATCCTTCGAACCAATTTTGCGCGAAAGTGGGTTATACCCCCCCCCCCCCACTCCGGTCCAAAGTATTCAATCTAAAGTACTTAGGTCCAAAGTATTCAAAATGAAGGACTTAGTCGAGGTTCGATGGAAAAGTATTCGTTTTGTTGGGTCCCGGTTTTTAGGCCTGTAGGGAGAATCCCGCAAACTTATTTTTTTAAAGAGCAATACTTATGCCGTCTCTGGAGACGCGCAGATTGATCCCAACTGGACGGGCGGCGACCCGTTCCCACACAGAATCTTCATTCTTGAGCATGGCGGGATGAAATGTCAGTGATGCGGCACACAGAGGATTGGGGATAAAGGCGATCTTGTTTGTGTTGCTGTGATGGGGCTGGCGGCGGGCACGCTGGACGAAGCGGGGTACACGAGATGGCTGCGAGCGAACGCGAAGAGTAGGCGTTGATCCGGTCGACGGCCGATTGGGATTAGGGGTTCACGACCTGCGTCGTTGTTCCTGAGCTTGATTTGTGAAAGGCGTCGCCGGCGAAGACGGCCTTGATGACGTAGGTTGCGGCCTTGGAGAAAGATGTGGTCAAGGTCGCGACGCCTTTGGTCGTCGTTCCGGTTCCGAGCAGCGTCTTGTGGTTGTAGAAGTCGACGGACGATCCGTCGGGGACGGAACTCGTCGAAGTAACGGTCACGGTGAAGGTCACTGACTGGTTCACGACGGAAGGATTGGGCGAAGATGTCAGAGTTGTGGCTGTGGTCGCGTTGAAGTTGTTCAGGAGCACACCCACCGTGCCGTAGGTGCTGCAGTAGCCGTAACGTTCATTGGTGAAGCAGTCATTGCCAACGACGATGTCAGGCCTGCCGTCACCATTCAAATCTGCGATCGCGGCCGGACCGGTGATGTAAAACCCGCCTCCATAGAAGTTCACAGGGGCCTGGAACGAGCCGTCGCCGTTGCTCGGCATTACGCTCACGGAATCACGGCAAGAGCGGCAGTTGGTGCTGGAAACGACCAGGTCCGGATTGGCGTCACCATTTATGTCCCCGATTACAACGGAATTCGCTCCATAGGGTCCGTCGAAATCGATCGGAGTCTGGAAGGTGCCGTCGCCGTTGCCGACAGACACGGCCAGGTTGGCGGCGCAACTGAGATTGCCGCATCCATTCACGACGAGAAGGTCGGGATGGCCGTCGCTATTCACGTCTCCGACTGCTACCCACTCAGTGAAGTACCCGCCCGGATTGAAACTGACAGGCGGCTGAAAGGTGCCGTCGCCATTGCCCTGCAGTACGCTGACCGCGCCGGGATCACTGCTGTCGTAGCAGTTAGTGCCGTTCAAGCAAAAGTTGGATACAACCAAATCCGGTTTGCCGTCGCCATTCACGTCTGAAACCGCGACAGAGTTGGCGTTCCAACCTCCTGAGCTATAGCTGACGGCGGGAAGAAAGGTGCCGTCGCCTTTGCCAAGCAACACGGATACTCCGCCGGGACCGGTGGGATAGTTACAGTTGTCGAAGTTCTGGCACTCGCTGGATACGACCAGATCAAGTTTGCCATCACGGTTCAGATCGCTGATTGCGATCTGCGGTTTCGTATCGCCGCGCGTGTATCCACCCGAACTGTAAACGACGGCCGGTTGGAAGGTGCCATCGCCATTGCCCAGCAGCACGCTGACACCTCCGGGAGAAGGATCGCCACAATCGTCGGGTGTCTGACAAAGGGTTGCGACGACCAGATCAAGCTTGTGGTCGCCATTGACATCCCCGATCGCGACCGAAAAGGGCTCTTCTGCACCCGGGTCGTAACTGATAGCCGGCTGGAACGTTCCATCTCCGTTTCCGAGCAGCACGGCAATGACGCCGTCGCGGTTGGGGCCGCCGCCGCAAGGGCACGGACTGACTACGATTATGTCGAGATTCCCATCGCCGTTCATGTCGCCTACGGCGACGGAGTCGGAGTAGAGCCCGTCTGAGTCGTAGATGACAGCATTCTTGAAATGCACAAGCGGCGGTTGCTTGGCTGGAGCCGGTTGAGCGGGTATCCCTGAGGGCAGTTCTCGGGCAGCGGGAAGCGCATTCGGATGGTTAACGGGGGAGGTGGGAACAAATTGGGCTGCCATCTGTGCGGTGACAAGGGGGAGAACTAAAAGTAGCGCTTGGCCGAACTGTGAAAGTGACATGACTTGGTTCCGATCTTCTGACAGCGGAAGTTCGCGCACGCGGCAAGGCCCAGTCTGTACGATCTCTCACGAGGTACAGAATCATCGCGAACACGTTGCCACTCTTGGAGTAACCCGTCAACGGGAGAATTGTTAAAATCGAGGTTGGTACTAAGTTATTTCGTATCAGCGCGATAGCCGCTTATCGGGACGAAGTTACGATAGGCGGGACGACTCAGCGGTCGTCTTATCGACCAGCCACTTTTTTGGGTCTATAATCCGAGTCGCGTCATCCAAAGACGCGTACAGGCTCTATCCGCGTGGTTTGCGGAGGGGCACTGGAGGACACAGTGAGTCTTACCCCGATCGGCGAACCTCGTCGAAAGATTACTACTGCCACGATCCGAGAAAAGAAGCTTCACCACGAACCAATCACCTGCCTGACGGCGTACGACTATGCGACTGCAAGGCTAGTCGATGAGGCGGGCATTGACGTTGCGCTCGTCGGCGATTCGCTGGCGATGACCATGCTCGGCTACGAGAACACACTCTCGGTAACCGTCGACGAGATGCTGCATCATGTGAAAGCGGTGCGGCGGGGCGTGAAAGACGCGCTGCTCATCGCGGATATGCCTTATGGGTCGTACCAAGCCGATCCGACGGAAGGGGTGCACAATGCGGCGCGCTTTGTAAAAGAGGGCGGGGCCGAGGCGGTGAAGATGGAGGGCGGCGAGAAGCGCGTCGACGTGATTCGCCGCGTGATTGACGCGGAGATTCCCGTCGCAGGGCACATTGGTTTGACGCCGCAATCGCTAAACATCATGGGCGGCTATAAGGTGCAAGGCAAAACACTCTATGCGATCGAGCAACTGATGCGCGATGCGATTGCGCTCGATCACGCCGGCGTGGCTTGCATTTATCTGGAAGGGATTCCGCGCGAAGTTGCGGCCATGATTACGGCCGAGGTCGAAGCTCCGACGATTGGGATTGGCGCTGGCCCGGATTGCGATGGCCAAGTGCTCGTATTCCACGACCTGGTGAACCTGACGTTTGGGCATCCGGCAAAGTTTGTGCGGCGGTATGGAGACGCGGCCGCACTGATTACGCAATCGGTGCTGGCGTTCAAGGCCGACGTGATTTCGCACCAGTTTCCGAATGACAACGAGTCGTATCACTTACCGGCAGAAACGCGGGAGGCACTCGAAACGACACTTCGCCGCAAGCCCGCTCTGCGGCGATAATGATGCCGAGAGAAGTGCCGGGAGAAAACGTCGTGCTTGAAAAAATGCAGGCGCTTCGGAGGACTGCACAGGTGAAGCGGCACAGCGTGGCCGTTGTTTTTGGGCTTGCGCTCGTGCTTGCGCTATCCGCGTGCTCAAAGCCGCCGCAGCCGATTTCCGAGGAGGGACCGGCCAAGCCAAGCGGTCTGGAGTCGATCCCCGCTCCCGATCCCTTGAAATATCCGCGCATCAACGATATGGCGAACTGGAAGAATCCGTACCTGGTGGTTCGCGAAGATGGAATCGGCATGGTCGATCTTTCGAATCACGAGATCCACATGTTAAAGCCAGAAGAAATTCCGGCGGAATTAGTTTCGCTTTCGCCCTCGGCGTGGCCGTATGGGCGCTCTGTGTTGATTGCGCAAGCTATTCCGAAAGACGCCAACGAACAAACAAAAGAGAACTTACGTAAAAATCGCGCGCTGCTGATCGGAACTCTTAAAGAATTGGACGTCCAATACCGGGAAGCGCCGTGAACTTGAGCGGTGCGCTGCAAGATAGACAGTGATCGGTTGTAGGCTGCCGGAGATGAGGCGGGCCGCGATTTTACCTCTGAATTGTTACGAAATCCCTAGCAACCATGCAGGTTTGCGCCACTATTTCTGAAACCCGGATCGTGTGCCGCGCCGCTCGGGGCGATCGTAAACGGATTGGGCTCGTTCCGACCATGGGTGCTTTGCACGAGGGTCACCTATCTCTGGTTCGGGCTGCTAAAGCTCAGTGCGATGTCGTTGCCGTTTCCATTTTTGTAAATCCCACACAATTTGGGCCGACGGAAGATTTGTCGAAGTATCCGCGGCAATTTGAGCGAGACTGCCGATTACTGGAGAAAGAAGGAGTCGAGATTCTTTTTGCACCGGCGGTCGAAGAGATGTATCCGCAGGGGCAGATCACTTGGGTGGTGGTCGAAGGACTGAGTGAAAAGCTGGACGGGCGTTCTCGGCCGGGACATTTTCGCGGCGTAACGACGGTGGTAGCAAAGCTGTTCAACATTGTGACGCCGGACGCGGCCTATTTCGGACAGAAGGATGCAGCGCAGCTGGCGGTCATCCGACGGATGGTGCACGAGCTTAATTTTGGGGTTGAGATCGTGGCGTGTCGGATTGTGCGGGAAGCCGACGGTTTGGCGATGAGTTCGCGCAACGCCTACCTGAATCCGGACGAACGCAATCGCGCTCTGGTGCTGCACAACTCTTTGCGGCGGGTTGAACAAGAATTTGGCGAAGGGGAGCGGGATGCGAAGGTGCTGATCTCGTCGGCCAAAGAGATTCTTGCGCGCGAGCCACAGGTGCGAGTGGATTATTGCGAAATTGTGGACCCCGAGACGCTTGATCCGGTGGAACGCGCGTCGCGGGGGGCCCTGGTTGCGGTTGCGGCCTACGTGGGTGCGACGCGGCTGATCGACAATGTGGTGCTGAATGGGTGAAGACGCTTGGGGGCTGGAAATCCGGCATCGGGAGTGGTTTTGTTTTGACTTCGTGGTTACTGCGTCCGTAAGATTCAGCCCTGTCTGAGGTGGGGAAAATGGTGGGCGAGATTATCTCGCATTACCGCATCGTCGAGAAGTTGGGCGGCGGCGGAATGGGCGTTGTGTACAAGGCGGAGGATACGCGCCTCGATCGTTTTGTTGCGTTGAAGTTCCTGCCTGAAGACGTGGCGCAAGACCGCGCAGGCGCTGGAGCGTTTCCGGCGCGAGGCAAAGGCCGCGTCGGCGCTGAACCATCCCAATATTTGCACGATCTATGAAATCGGCGAGCAGAACGGCAAGGCGTTCATCGTCATGGAATTTCTTGACGGCGCGACGCTGAAGCATCGTGATTGGCAATCGTTCGATGGAGTTGGAGACCTTGCTGTCGCTGGGCATCGAGATTGCGGACGCACTGGACGCGGCGCACGCGCAGGGAATTGTTCATCGGGACATCAAGCCGGCAAATATTTTTGTCACGAAGCGAGGGCACGCGAAGGTTCTCGACTTCGGTTTGGCAAAAGTCACGCGAGCCGTCGACGCGGGCGGTGGAATCGTCGGGCGTGACGTCGGAGGCGACGGTTGCGGAGGAACATCTGACCAGTCCCGGGTCGGCGATTGGGACGGTAGCGTATATGTCTCCGGAGCAGGCGAAGGGGAAGGAACTGGATTCGCGGACAGACTTGTTTTCGTTTGGCGCGGTGCTTTATGAAATGGCGACTGGAGTGGTGCCATTTCGCGGGGACACGTCGGCCCTGATTTTTCAAGCGATTCTCGAATCGCGCGCCGGTGTCGCCGGTGCGGCTGAATCCTGATCTTCCGGTGAAGCTCGAAGACATCATCAACAAGGCGCTGGAGAAGGATCGCAATCTCCGCTATCAGCATGCGGCGGATATTCGCACTGATTTGCAGCGGCTCAAACGGGACACGGATACGGGACGCGCG
This sequence comes from uncultured Acidobacteriaceae bacterium, assembly GCA_963846085.1. GTDB lineage: Bacteria > Acidobacteriota > Terriglobia > Terriglobales > Acidobacteriaceae > Acidiflorens. The sequence continues at coordinate 1,750,317 of CAWJUN010000004.1, forward strand.
GTGGCGGCGAGCTCGGGTTCGGTGGCCGCGGCGCACGATTCGGGATCGCGTCCGGCGGCGCAGGCGGGGTCTTCGGGATCGAATGCCGCGGTGGGAGCGGGATCGCGGGAAGAGGCTAGACCAGCCATCGGAGTGGTTTCGGCAGGTGTTGGCAGTGGATCGGCGCAGACGCCGGCCGCGCCGGAACCGTCTAAGAGATCATTATTGAAGAAGTTGATCATTCCTGTAGTCGCTGCTGTTGTGGCGATTGCAGCGCTGGTCGGCGGATTTCTGCTCTATCGCTCTCGTGCCGCGAACGCGCTGAGTGACAAAGATTCGGTGGTGCTCGCCGACTTCGTCAACACAACTGGCGATACAGTGTTTGACGGAACGTTGAAGCAGGCCTTGGCGGTGCAGCTGGAGCAGTCGCCGTATTTGAATCTGTTGCCGGAGTCCCGTATACGCGAAGCGTTGCGCTTTATGGGGCGACAACCCGAGGAGAGGATCAGCAACGATGTTGCCCGCGAAATCTGCCTGCGCGAAGGCGCCAAGGCGATGCTCACGGGATCGATCGCCAGCCTGGGAACACACTACGTGATTACGGTGTCCGCGCTCAACGCGCAGACAGGAGATGTGCTGGCGCGCGAAGAGGTTGAGGCGGAGAGCAAGGAGCAGGTGCTGAAATCACTCGACAAAGCGGCTTCGAGTTTGCGTGGGAAGCTGGGAGAGTCGATCGGGTCGGTGCAGAAATTCGCGACTCCGCTGGAGCAGGCGACGACGTCGTCGCTCGAAGCTTTGCAGGCGTTCAGCCGGGGGCAGCAAGCGCATGTGAGGCTTGACGACGAGCATGCGATTCCGGATCTGAAGCGCGCGGTGGAACTGGATCCGAACTTCGCGATGGCGTATGCCACCTTGGGCGTAGCCTACAACAACCTGACGCAATCGGAACTGGCGGACACTTACATCACAAAAGCTTTCGATCTGAAAGAGAGAGCGAGCGAACGCGAGCGTCTCTACATCTCGTCGCACTACTACGATATCGTGAACGGCGACGTTGACAAGGCCATCGAAGTTTACCTGCAATGGGTGCAGATTTATCCGCGGGATACGCCTCCGCGTGACAATCTTTCGCTGCGCTACGCACTGATTGGGCAGCAGGATAAGGCGCTCGCCAGTTCAATGGAATCGATGCGCATCGATCCCAAAGAGGCGTATGCCTATCAGAATGTCGCCGACGCGTATGAACGGCTCAATCGTTTTGACGAAGCGAAAGCGGTGGCGGAGAAGGGTGTGGCGCAGAATATGGGCGATTCGATCCATTTCACACTTTTCGATCTCGCATTGCTGCGTCACGACGAGGCAGGGCAGCGTCAGGTTGTGGAATGGGCAACCGGCAAACCGTACGAACCGTTGTTGAAATGGTTTTGGGCGCGCGGCGAGTGGACCCTGGGTAAAGTGAAGATCGCGCGCGCGGATTACGCGAAGAGTGAAGAGGCTGCCAAGCGGGCAGGGTACAAGGAGTTCAGCGGCGCGATTCTGGCGATGGAGGCCCTGGACGAAGTTCATGTCGGGAATGCGGGGGAGGCACGCCAAGAAATTTCCGAGGCGCTCGCGGCTTCGCAAGACCGCAATACTCGCTCGATTTGCATGGTGGCGCTGGCGTCCACGGGAGATGGAGCGCGCAGCCAGAAAATGGCGGCGGAGTTGGAACACGAATATCCGGCACAGACCATACTCAGCAAGGTCTGGATTCCGGTTGCGGCAGCGATCACGGATCTGCAGCAGAACCAGCCGGCGCAAGCCATCACGCGCCTGGAAACGTCGGCGTCTTACGAATTTGGAAGTGGACCGGAAGCGTCGGGATACCTTATCAACTATCTTCGCGCCGCGGCGTATCTGCAAGTGAAGGACGGCGCGAAGGCGGAAGCGGAATACCGAAAAATTCTTGACCACCCGGGCATCGATCCCGCGGATGTTACCTACAACCTGTCCCATCTCGGAATGGGGCGCGCTTTGGCGCTGCAAAGCGACACGACAGGAGCGAAGTCGGCCTATCAGGACTTTTTTGCGGCGTGGAAGGATGCCGATCCCGACGTGCCCATCTTGAAGCAGGCAAAGGCGGAATACGAGAAATTGCAGTAAAGAACTGGGAAGCCCGCCCATTCAACTTGGTCTGCTTAAATCGTTCGCACATTGTATTTAGTCTCCGACGCAGAGAAGCGCGCTGCGGTACAAACCCCTGTGGTTCTACACCTTTCCCCCGATGGCCCATCCTGGTAGCTGTCTTTAGGGTTGAGAAGTCGGCAGCCGCGAGGCTCGCCAGGCTCGACTTTATAAGGAGGAAATATGAACAAAGATCAGGTTGCGGGCAAAGTGGACCAGGCCGTAGGTAAAGTGAAGCAGAACGTGGGCGAAGCCGTCGGCAACGAGAACCTGGCCAACAAGGGCGTCGTGGATCAAGCGAAGGGCGCCGCTAAGGAAACCTGGGGCAACGCAAAAGATGCTGCCGATAAAGTGCATAAGACCCAGACGGAATCCGCACATGAAAAGGCCGACGAAACGCGGGGCAAGATCAGCCAGTCGGTGCAGAACACGAAGGACAAGGTAAATAACAAAATCGACGAATTCAAAGAACGGCACTCCGCGTAAGAGAGCGTTGCCTTTGAACTTTGCATTTTACTTATGTCGAAGGTCAACTGACGTTGAATCGTGAGGCGCCGGAGACGAAGGGGTCTCCGGCGATGAGGTAACGAAGTCGATCATCTGCGGATTTAACGATTCCGATCCGCGGGGTGATGATTACTCGACTTACGCGGAAGCCATCGTCGACCAATTGCAGGTCGGATCGAGGGCTGACAAACGACTTACCGTTGTCGCGTTCGCGCGTCACATCGAAGGCTTCGCACAGGCGCCCCGGTCCTGATGTAATTTTCTTCAGATAGGAAATCTTCTCGGTGTCCGTGCCGAACTTGTGCGGGTAATCGAAACCGCGAGCGGCGGCCATTTGCTCGATTCCTGCCACGGGTTCGAGGGCACGAAAGAGCACACCTCCCGCCACGCCGTCGGGCAAACAAGAGACGTTCAAACAGTAGTAATTTCCATAGATAAAGTAGACGTAGGCGTAGCCGGGAGGTCCGAACAGGACAGCGTTGCGCCGTGTCTTGCCGGCGGCAGAGTGTGCGGCATAGTCGCCTTCGCCGAGGTAGGCTTCGGTCTCGACGAGGCGTCCGGCGAGGATTCCGCTGGAAGTTTTGCGGATGAGTAATTTGCCAAGGAGTTGGCGCGCTACTTTGCGTGGGTCGCGACTAAAGAAGGCGGCTTTGAGTTGCGTGACGCGGCCGAGGGAATTCATGGTTTAGGTTAGAGCGGAGCTGGAGTTAAGAACCTGCCGAGCTTCGCTCGGCTGGACGGGCGAGACGCCCGTCACCACACGAACCGGGCGATCAGGCTACGCTCTTCAGGTACTTTAGAACTTCTTCGGCGTGGCCTTCAGCTTTGACGTTATTGAAAACGTGTTTGATCTTGCCGTCGGGGCCGATCACGAAGGTAGTTCTGGCGATGCCTTCGACCTTCTTGCCGTACATATTCTTTTCTTTGACCACGCCGAAGAGGTTGGCGATTTTCTTGTCGGGATCGGCGAGGAGAGGGAACGGCAGGTTGAATTTATCCTGGAATTTTTTCTGCGAGGCGGAAGTATCTCGCGAAATTCCGAGGAGAACGGCTCCCGTTTTCTTGATCGCCGAATAGCTGTCGCGGAAGCTACAGGCCTCGATGGTACATCCCGGGGTATCGGCTTTGGGATAAAAATAAAGCACGACAGTCTTGCCGCGAAAATCTTTCAAGGCAACCTCTTTGCCATTCTCGTCCGTCGTACTGAAGTCTGGGGATTTATCATTGATATCCATGCAGTTTTCTCCTTGCCGCTCGCGGTCTCATCGGAATTTATATCGTAACGGGCGGTTCGCCGTCACCTTGGCCGCCGCGATCTGGCTGGCGGTTGTGCCACTCGCCGCGCAAATCCTGACGCAGTATGCGCGCAAGGGCAAAGTCGACAAGGGGCCGCGAGCGCTTGGGTTGGTCCAGCTTGCGCCTTCGGGCAAAAAAGGACGCCTGATTCCCATCGCCATCATGCTGGACGGCAAATTCTTTGATGCCGGTTCCTATAAGGCAAGCCCTGTTCCGATGGCACTCGATTTCGATACGGTCTATGAGGCTTTTCGTACGGGAGTGTCGCAGGGGGTTTTCACGATCACGCAGCCAGGACAGCTGAATCACGTCTGGATCGCGGAAGGAACATGGCTTCCCGCGGGAATGGTCGATCCAAAGAAGGCGAAGAAGTATTCGACTCCGGTGATTGCGGACGACGACAAAGATGGACCGCCGGTATTGCATCGGCGGGCGGAGAAATCGGATTCCGATAGCGAAGCGGACGCCAAGAAGTCTGACAAGAGCAAAGACGACAAGAGTAAAGACGAGCAAAAAGCTTCGACGCCCGCGGCCGGAGCACCGTCCACGACACCGGCCTCGACTGCACCCGCCAGCGGAGCGCCGAGCGGGGCTCCTACGCCGGGGACGACGCCCGCGAGCAGCGCCCCGGCGGCAAGCGATAGCACCAAGGCTGCATCCACAACTCCAGCTGAGGCCGCAAAAGCAGCTGCACCCTCAGCGACGGCAAAAGCGGCGTCGGATGATGAGACGATTCAAGATCCGAACCGCCCGCGCTTGCGCCGCGGTAAGCCGGAGTCGACGGAGCACCGCGAGGCGTACACGACATTCGACGCGGCGATCTATTCGCCTGCCGCGCCGATGAATGGGAAAACAGATGCAAAGCAACCGGCGGCCGCGGCGCCTGCGCCGGTGCTGATCCCTGCAATTTCAGATGCGGGCGGTCCCGATCCACGGCCGTATCTGTACGAGTTGAAGCCGGTGGAAGAAGCCATCTACCGCAACAAGATGCTGGAGCTGGCTGGCCAGCAGCTTCGCTCATCCAAGGGCGCGTCCGCGAAAGACACGGCGACGCCGCGGAAGACTGCGGCTGGCAAGTCGGGAACGAAGGCGGCGAAACCGGACTTCGATTACGTGAGCCTGCATATCTTCGATTTATCGAATTCGAATGAGCCGGTGCTCGTTCTCTCCGCTACGACTCATCCGGCGGATCCGGGCACGAAGGGGAGCATCGAAGAGCCGAAAGAGATCACGTTGATTGCGCGCACGAATCTGGAGGGGGACTTACAAAAGCTTTTTTTCTCGCAGACTGATTCCAAACATCTCTATTCCAGTCCGCGGATGGAACTGATCGACGCGGTCGACGCCGATGGCGATGGCCGGGGGGAATTATTGTTCCGGAGAACCTTTGATGACGGTAGCGCGTATGCCATCTATCGCGTCACGGCGGATGGCCTCTGGCCATTGTTTGAAGGAACACCTTAGGAAAGCAGGTCTCAGGTGTCAGGCCTCGGATCTCAGATCCTGCCCACAAGATTGCCAGGTTCGGCTTATGCAGAACGACTCCTTCCGAGAATTCCCACGGAAATAGGTTGGACAGTTTGCCAGAGTTGGGAGTTGTGCGCCCTCCAAAAACATTCGTAAAATCGTTGCAGTAAAGCGGTCAGGAATTTCCACTTGCCAGACGGTACTACTCTGGTTACTATGCACGCATCTTCTTTGTCATTTTCTTTGTCACCTGAGCATGGGCTTTGAGCTTGGCTTTTGGCTCGTTACGCATTTATGAACATCGGCGAAACCATTCGCAATTTCCGACTCCAGCGAAGCATGTCCCAAGGCGACATCGAAAAGCGCACGGGGCTCTTACGCTGCTACCTTTCGCGGGTAGAGAACGGCCATACGGTTCCGTCGCTTGACACTCTGGCGAAGATCGCGGGAGCGATGGACTTGGCGTTGTCGCAATTCTTCGCTGACGGCCATAGCAACGGCCACAATAAAGGGCTGCCCCAGCTTTCCGATGATGAAGTACGCTTCCTGAGTCAAATGCGACGCTATTCCGCGAACCTGAATGACAGCGATCGCAAGCTAGTGCTGGCGATGGTGAAGAAGATGGCGTCGAATACGAAGTAACAGCCGTCAGCCATCAGCCATCAGCCATCAGGCATCAGGTAAACCAAACCCAAACCAAATCCAGCCCAGACTCCAAAGTCGTTGCGAAATCTTCGTTCGAAATCGAAGAATGCGGAGCTTTGTCTGAAACTGATGGCTGAGAGCTGACGGCTGCTCTTGAATTACTTTCGTACCACACCTGAAGTGTCCAGCAGGAACCTCGTCAAGCCCCGGCATTGAAAGCTAAGCTGTTAGCTGGGGGAGCTCTGTGACGACTGACGAAGAACTCAATTTGCTCGATCAGCAACTGCGACGGTTGAAGATCGAGTACGAGATCTTCTTCAACAATCCCGCCAAACGGCCTCCCACCGATGTGGAATGGAAGGTGCTGTCGCTGATTCGCAAGTTCAGCGATAGTCCGCGAATGAGTTTCTCGCAACGCTATCGCTACAACGAGATGGCGCAGCGCTATGCGATTCAAAGCGATCTGTGGCGCAAGAAAATGCGGATCCGGGAAGAGGGCTATCGGCGGCCGCAGGATGCGCTGCTATCGGTGCAGGGGGTGCGGGTACCAGAAGCCCGCGAGGCGAAACACCACATGCCGTATGGCCTGAGTCACCACGGCAAAGACAGCGGGGTGGCGGACGCCGAGCCGAAACAGCCTTTTTCGATGCAGTACTCGGGTGCGGCTGCGGAGCGCGAACAGATTGCCTCGTTGTACAAAGCGCTGACTGAAGCCAAACAAAAGTCGGGCGAGAAGGTGTCGGGCAACCTCGATTCGTTCGCTGCCTTTGTCCAAAAGAAAACAACAGAGATTCGGAAACAGCACGGCTGCGACAAAGTGGTCTATTCAGTCGAAATGCAAGATGGACAGGTCAAGCTTAAGGCGAAGGCAAAAAGTTAGTTGAGTAACCGTTGTCCGGTAAGAGGGAGTGTAAGTTGAGGTCGCGGCAAACGATTCTGATCACGGCAGGAACGGCACTCGCCGTGGCTCTGGCCGGCTTGTATTGGATCGGACCCGTGGCGCTCTCGCTCTATGCCGCGAAGAAGGCTCCAGCCGTCGCCAGTGTGGTTCCGGTGGATCTGAAAAACAAGTCGATTTCGGCGGCTCAGGGCAGCACGCTTTCGTATTTGGGATACCAGTTCGAAGTTCCCTGGACCGATCTCGAAGAGAATAAGGTCGTGTTCTATCCCAAGGATAAAGCGGAAAAAACGAAGGTCGATCTGCGTTTCCGGTCCGGACTGCGTTTGATCGTCCGCGCTGCCAGTGCCCGGGAATGGGTGAACGATCTTCCCAAAGATCTTAGCGTCTCAGCGCGGGACCTCGAAGCGGCCTTCGGACACGAAACCATGAACTCCGATTACCGATTCATGAAGACCCTCTATGAGTTCACGCCCGAAAGTATGAATCACTGGGCTTCGGTGCAACGAGGCGTATCCAAAGAGGAATTTCTGTTGCTGATCAAGTCGATCACGCTGCCAAAGGCGGCCGAGACCGGGATCTTCAATGTGCAGAGTCGAGACTACAAGGGCTTTCAGTTGGGCGACCCGCGGGTTCGCCAATCCAAAATTCTGGTTGATCTCTACTCGGAGGATGAGGGCGTCGAGATCGTGTTTCTGCAAGAGGACTATCTGAATTTCTCTGGGGTTACGCAACCTGAGATCAATCGAATCGTGCAGTCTTTGCGGAGAACGCCCGCCGAAATGCCGTCGCCGGAGACTGCGCAAACGAAGCAGGCTCCTCCGAAGTCTGCAACTACGAAGATTGCACCCGGTAAGACGGCACCGAAGCGGGAGGCGCAAAAAGCGACGGTCTTGCCGGTGAAGAGCCCGAACTAAGAATCGGGAAGCGTCGCCATCCTGCTAGAATTTCCCTTCTTTGTTTCCTATTTCCTTCGAGGTTCTCATGGCTAAAATTCAGCGCGCCATTCTTAGCGTCACCGACAAATCAGGACTCGTGGATTTTGCCCGCAAACTGTCCGCTTTTGGAGTGGAACTGGTGTCGACCGGAGGGACGGCCAAACTGCTTCGGGAATCGGGCATAGCGGTGAAAGATATTTCGGAGTTGACCGGGTTCCCTGAAATGCTGGATGGGCGCGTGAAGACGTTGCATCCCAAGGTTCATGGCGGCATTCTGCATCGGCGTGAGGATAGCGGCCATCGGGCGGCGGTGGCGGAGCATGGGATTCCGGCGATCGATATGGTGGTGGTCAATCTCTACGCGTTTGAGAAGACTGCGGCGAAGCCGGGCGTGCCGTTTGAGGAGTTGATCGAGAACATTGATATTGGCGGGCCATCGATGATCCGTTCGGCGGCGAAGAATTTTCAGGACGTTGCGGTGGTGACGTCGCCGTCGGATTATTCCGCGATTGCAGAAGAGATGGGATATTCGGCGGGCGCGCTCTCGCGCGAGACGAAATGGCGGCTGGCACAGAAGGCGTTTGCCACGACGGCGGCTTACGATTCCGCGATTGCGTCGACGCTCGAGCGTGTGGGCGGAGATTTTACTCTGGAGTCGGCAGTCGGGTTTCCGTCGAATTTACGGCTGTCGTTGCAGAAAGTGGCTGACCTGCGCTATGGAGAGAATCCGCATCAGAAGGCCGCGATGTATTCGGATGGTTCGGCGACCGGCGTTGCCAATGCGCGCCAGGTGCAAGGCAAAGAGCTTTCGTACAACAACATTGTCGACCTGCAGGCCGCATGGGACCTGGCGCAGGAATTTGACGAGCCGGTGTGCGCGATTATCAAACACACGAATCCCTGTGGCACAGCGACCGGCAAAACGCTGGCCGAGGCTTATGTGCGGGCGCTGGAATGCGATCCGGTTTCGGCGTTTGGCGGGGTGATTGGGGTGAATCGTACAGTCGATGCCGCGGCGGCGAACGAGATGGCCAAGCTGTTCCTCGAAGTGATCGCGGCTCCTGCATTCGACGAAGGGGCGAAGGCGGCGTTTGCGTCGAAGAAAAATCTGCGTCTTGTCGAAGTTCCAGCCGGGCAGCAGAACTGGGTGCTAAAGAATATTTCGGGAGGGATGCTGGTGCAGGATGCGGATCTGCATAAGCTGGCGGAGTCTGATTTGAAGGTCGTTACGAAGCGACCGCCCACGCGGGAGGAAAAACGGGCGCTGCTTTTCGCGTGGAAAGTGTGCAAGCACGTGAAGTCGAACGCGATTTTGTATGCACGCGATGGGCAAACGGTGGGGGTTGGCGCGGGGCAGATGAGCCGGGTCGACTCTTGCAAGCTGGGTGCCATGAAGGCGCAATTGCCTCTGAAGGGAACGGTGGCGGCATCCGACGCCTTCTTCCCCTTTCCAGACGGTGTGGAGGAGATTGCTAAGGCGGGGGCGACAGCGATTATCCAGCCAGGAGGCTCGGTGCGGGACCAGGAGGTCATTGAAGCGGCGGATCGACTCGGTTTGGCTATGATCCTGACCGGGGTACGGCACTTTAGACATTAGACCCAGACACTAGACCCGGACATTAACCTCGGAAATTAGGCGATTCGTCTTTACCTTTTTTTACAATTATCCGTCCGAAGCCCCTGTACCGATGGCTCTATAGTGGATTCACGCTTTCTCGCCTCCAGAAGCCTGGTCGAGGGTAGAATAAGAAATCCGCCTGGCCGGGGATCAGCATCCAAATCGTTAGCGTCTAATGCGTGTGGGCTGCATTTGCAGGTTGCGGAACTTACATGAAAAAACAGCTGTCGGTGTTTACCGTCGTTCTTTCGGGATCTTTTTTATTTGCCCAGAATTCACTGGCCCAGAATCAGCCCGCTCCTGCTGAAGGCTCATCGGCGTCTGTAGTGCCTCAGGCTGCTGCCAAAACGAAGGCTCCTGACCGCGCGGCGGCTTATTATCACTTCGCCCTCGCGCACATGTACGAGGAGCAAGTTGCGACTTACGGTCGCAGCGAACTGGCTAACAAAGCGATCGAGGAATACCGCGCGGCTATTGATGCGGATCCGACGTCGGCCTATCTGACCTCGGGGCTGGCGGAGTTATATGCGAAGACAGGCCGTATTCGCGACGCCGTCGTTGAAGCCCAGGACATCATCAAGAAGAACCCCAACAATCTGGAAGCGCGGCGGTTGCTGGGCCGGATTTACTTGCGATCGCTGGGCGACATGCAGGCGGGCAGCGGTTCGGAGAGCGTGCTGAAGCTGGCCATTGAGCAGTACGAGCAGATTATCCGCCTGCAGCCCGACAGCATGGACGATCACCTGCTTCTGGGGCGACTTTACCGCCTGAACAACGACCTGCAGAAGGCGGAGACCGAGTTCAAGACTGCAACCAAGTTGCAGCCCGACTCCGAAGAAGCGGTCACTACGCTGGCTTACCTCTACAACGAACTGGGAGACACGACTCGCGCGGCCCAGGTTTTGAGTTCGGTGCCAAGCACCGCCCGCTCAGCCAAACTTTACTCGGCGCTCGGTTACACCTACGAGCAGCAGAAACAATACAAAGAAGCCGTAGAGGCCTACCGGCACGCGATTGAGCTCGACCGCGACAATCTGGACGCGATTCGCGGCCTGGCGCAGAACTTGCTGAACGACGGCCAAGCCGATGCCGCTCTGGAACAATACAAAGTAATTGCGGACGCGAATCCAGAAGACGCGCAGACCTACATTCGCATTGCGGAGATCTATCGCAAACAAGGCAAGTTTGATCTCGCGCTCGAGAATCTGAAGAAAGCCGAATCGATGGTGCAGGATTCGGTCGAAGTCCCTTACAACATCGCAGCCATTTACCAGGCGCAGGGCCGCTATGACGAAGCGATTCCGATTATGCGGGACTTGCTGAAGAAGTCGGAAAAGGCCGACGGCAAGTACTCAAACGGGGAAAAGAGTAACCGGGCGGTGTTTCTGGAGCGACTGGGCACGATTTATCGCGACCAGGGAAGTTATCAGTCCGCTATCGAACCATTTCGCGAGATTGTCGCCCTAGGCGGAGACGACAATATCGAGCGTGGATACCAGCAGATCATTGATACGTGGCGCGAGGCGAAAGAGTGGCAGAAAGCTACGGATGCTGCCAAGGAAGCGGTCCAGAAGTTGCCGAGCAGCCGCGATTTGAAGATGGTGCTGGCGTCGCAGCAGGCCGATATGGGGGACGCGGACAAGGCGCTGAAAGACGTCCGCGCAATGCTCAAGGGCGATGCTGATGATCGCCAGGTCTACATTGCCCTTGCGCAGATGAACACGCGGTTGCGCCGCTTTCCCGACGCCGAGCAGGCGCTGGACAAGGCCGAACAGCTTTCCACCAAGCCCGAAGACAAGGAATATGTATGGTTCCTGCGCGGCTCTACTTTTGAACGCGACAAGCGTTATCCCGAGGCCGAAGAGCAATTCAAGAAAGTGCTGGCCAGCGATCCAGAGCACGCTTCGACGCTGAATTATCTCGGGTACATGCTGGCGGATCAGAACATGAAGCTGGAAGAGGCGCTTAGCTATATCAAGCGCGCCGTCGATCTTGATCCAGCAAATGGAGCGTATCTGGATTCACTTGGCTGGGCGTATTTCCGCCTCGGGAAGTACGAGCAGGCAGAGGACAACCTGTTGAAGGCTTCGCAGAAAATCAACACCGATCCCACGGTGCACGATCATCTCGGCGACCTTTATCAGAAAACGGGACGGTTGAAGCTCGCTGCTACTAACTGGGAACGCGCGCTGACAGAGTGGAACCGTACGATCGCCGCGGAAGTCGATCCGGCAGACCAGGCGCGGGTACAGAAGAAACTGGATTCCGCGAAGATGAAGCTGGCCAGGGAAGAGGGTGCGAAGTAGTAAAGCATTTTCACCGCCGAGACGCCGAGAGCGCGGAGAAAACCTTTTTGGCTTTCTGAACTCCAAGGGATCTGTACTGCAAAGATTTGCTGGGCTACCTCTGCGTCTCGGCGGTAAAAAACTTGCCGAAACCAGTAGCCGAAGACGCTGCTAAACTCTTTTCATGCTGGCCGATTACGCGGTACGCGTTGAAGACTCTCGCGGACGCCGCTTTCCCGAGCCGCCGCATCCCTATCGCAACGACTTTCAGCGCGACCGCGATCGCGTCGTCCACGCTCGCGCGTTTCGGCGTCTGGAAGCGAAGACGCAAGTATTCACGCGCCGCTACTCTGACCACTTCCGCAACCGGTTAACGCATACGATTGAGGTTGCGCAGATCTCGCGCACCATCGCCGCGCAGCTTGGATTGAATACCGACCTGGTTGAGGCGCTGGCCCTGGTGCACGATCTCGGGCATCCGCCGTTTGGGCACTCGGGCGAGAAGGCTCTCGACGCGGCCATGCGGCAGCACGGGTTTTCGTTCGATCACAACCTCCATGCTCTGCGCATTGTCGAGGATTTCGAAATTCGGTATGCGTCTTTTCGTGGATTGAATCTTACCTTCGAAGTCCGCGAGGGAATCATCAAGCACTCACGTGATTACACGGTCGAGGCTCATCCTGAACTCGCCGAATATCAGCTCGACAAATTACCGCCGCTCGAAGCGCAACTGATCGATCTGACTGACGAAATCGCCTACAACACCGCTGATTTGGACGATGGCTACGAGGCGCACCTGCTGACCGTCGAGCAGATTTCGGAAGGCGTCGACATGTTTGCGCGCCACTATGACGAGGCCAAGCACCGATATCCTGATGCCGCTGAGAAGCTGGTTTTTAACGAGGCACTGAAGAGCATCTTCGACGCTTTTGTCGGAGACTTGATTACGAGCACGGCGCAGCGGATCGAGGTTGCGGGCGCGCACTCCGTGGAAGAGGTCCGCCGCCATACCGAGCGACTGGCGGCTTTCAGTCCGGTGGTGGAACAGGAGCGCCGGCAGCTGAAAAGTTTTCTCTACGAGAATCTTTATTACAGTCCTGCGCTTGAAGGAGAGAAAGAAGACGCCGAGCGCATCACGGCAGAGCTCTTTGCGCACTGGATGGAAGAGCCGGACGACTTGCCGCGCAATTATCGAGAGAAAGCAGCGGAAGAACCTCTGCCACGCGTGATTTGCGACTACATTGCCGGGATGACGGACCCGTTTATCTACCAGCAATATGAGAAGTACTGCAGTTCGTAATTGGCCGCTTCCAATTTAATCATCCCGAGCGCAGCTAGGAACCGCTTCTCCCCGCACACATTTTGGGAACAGGTAGGGGTCCCTCGCTGCGCTCGGGATGACAATTTGAAGCGAGTGCGAGCTACTTTGTGTACGTGATCCGGTACACCACGTTCGCCGCGTCATCGCTCAGGTACATCGACCCATCGCTACCGAAGACAACGCCCACGGGACGGCCCATCCAGCGGCCTTTCTTGGTTTCGCCTGGGGTGATAAAGCCGGTGATGAAGTCCTGGGCGCCTCCCTGTGGCTGGCCGCTGGCGTCGAGTTTCACGCGAACAACTTTGTAGCCGGTCGGGATGTTGCGATTCCACGATCCGTGAAACGCGAGGAAGATGTTGTTCTGGTATTCGGCGGGAAACTGCGTTCCTTCATAAAAGGCAAGTCCAAGCGGAGCGGAGTGCGCCTGCATTTGCACTTTCGGCTCAAGCACGCTGTTGCAGCGATCGTCGCCAGGCTTGGTGAAGTTTGAATCGGGCACGCGGTCGCCGTAGCAATAGGGCCAACCGGCATCGCCTCCGTTTTTGCCGAGGTCGTAGATGGTCTCGGGGGGAAGATCATCGCCCAGCCAATCACGGCCGTTGACGGTGACCCATACCGTATCGGTCTTCGGGTTCAACGCTACACCTACCGCGTTGCGCAGGCCTTTGGCGAAGATTTTCTGTCCGCTGCCATCGGGGTTGAATTCCATCACCGTTGCCCGTCGCGGATCTTTTTCGATGCAGACGTTGCAACTCGATCCGGCAGAGATATACATTTTGCCGCCGTGAAACAAAATACTGCGCGTGGAATGTCCGCCGCCGGTCGGAAGGTCGGCGAGTTTCTTGGGATTGGTGGCGCGAAGATTTTTTTCGTCCCAATCGTAAGAGCGAACTTTGTCGTTCTCTGCGACGTAGAATTTCCCTTGATAAAACGCGAGGCCGTGGGGTTCGTTGAGTCCACTGAGGACATCCACGGTGCGCTCAGCCTTCCCTGAGTTTTTGGGATCGGGCAGCGCAACTACTTTGCCTTCTCCCGATTCGCTTACCAAGAGCACGCCGCCGGGAGAGAAGATCAACATGCGCGCGCCGTCGATATCATCGGCGAAAACGGAGATGTGAAATCCGACGGGCGCTTTCAGTTGCGAAAGATCGAAGGGAGTTTTTTCGGCATGCGCGTGATTTACGGACAATAGCGGTGCGACTACAAATGCAAGCGTGCAGAGCCAAGGGGGCAAAAGGGCGAGGGAGAGAGTCTTAATTCGGAGGATCGGTCGCATAATCTATTCGGATGTTTCGCGGCATCTTTCGGTTAAACTTTTTATCGCTGAGTTTCGGGCGAAACTAAGTTGCAGGCAGTTTTTATACCGGTTCCCGCCAAAATTACCGTTGCCAAGGCTAGCTGCGACGTTAGAGTCCCTATACTATCGTATTGAAGCTAAAGTACTTATTCGAAGCAACCGATAGCAGGCCATTTGGCACCCAAACTGTTAGTAGAGAGGGGCCGGCAGTCACGGCCTCAATTTTGAAGGGCAGGCGTTCCATTAGCATTTTGCCCGTGGTCACGAATTCTGATGGTTTTGAAATAGAGAGACGCAGTCAAATCGCGCTATTAGCGCCTGGAGTGGCTCCCCACTCCTCACTTGGAGGAAAGTCAAAAATGAAAAACCGCATGATCTTCGGTCTGTTGCTAGCCGGCGCACTGACCCTGCCGGTGCTTGCACAAGACAATTCTGGTCAAGCTCAACCGGCTGCGTCGCAATCATCTTCGACGATGTCGCAGAGCGGTACGAAAGCCGACTCGGCGACTGGAAAAGATCCTTTGCAACCGGAAACTCGCGAGGGCTTCTGGGGACACATGAATCCCTTTGCACGCAAGAAATATGTCGCGCGCCAAACGCAACCGATTCGCGATCGCATCAACGAACTCGATGAATTGACCGCCTCGAATAGCAAGGCGATCAAAGACACAGACGCCCGGGCGCAGCAGGGTATCCAGCTTGCATCCGCGAAAGCCAATGAAGCAGATCAGCATGCGATTGATGCCGGCAATAAAGCACAGGCCGCGCAGCAGACTGCGCAAGACGCACACACTCGTCTGAATACGGTCGAGCAGGTGGTAACCAACATCGATCAGTACCAGCCGACGACCCAAACCGAAATCCTGTTCAAGCCGGGTCAGACCGTGTTGAGCCAGAACGCCAAGAACGCACTCGACGAAATGGCGACGCCGCTGAAGGATCAGCGTGGGTACGTGGTCGAAGTGCAGGGCTTCTCGTCCGGTCACGGGCAGGTTGCGATTGCGAACTCCCAGAAGATGGCGGAGTCCGTGGTGCGATACCTGGCGTTGAATCACGACATTCCGATTTACCGGATTTACCTGGTTGGCATGGGCAATGCTCCTTTGCCGAGCACTGCTGCTGACGGCGAAGCGAAGCCGAAACGTATCACCGGCGGACGTGTCGAGATCAGCTTGCTGAAGAATAATCTGGAACAACTTTCGTCGACGGGAACTCCGGCGGCAGCTACGACCCAACCTCAGCAGTAAAAAAGCTGTACCTTCCCCTGGAGAGCCTCTCGTGAAAACGGGAGGCTTTTTTTATTGGCGAGGCGATCAGTCGTTTTCGGACTTGATCGCATCCGCTTCCTCGCAAGTGAGGAAAGATTCGTGCTATTCTCCAACCCGCCATGGAAATTTTGTCCTTTTCCCGCACGCAATCGATGGCGGGTCCGCTTTTTCTCGCCGCGTCGAGCAAAGGGTTAGTGCGGCTTGAATTTGAAGCACGGATGCAGAAGCTGAGATCGTCTGCTGTTCAGTTGCGGGAATCGAAGGCGGATCTCGCTCCCTATTTGCGCGAGCTTGATGAATATTTTGCGGGAGAGCGGCGTGAGTTTTCGATGCCGCTCGATCTCCGGGGAACCGATTTCCAACTGGCGTGCTGGCGCGCTTTGATTGACATTCCTTACGGAGAGACGCGCAGCTATTTGGAGATCGCGCGCGTGATCGGTCACGCCCACGCCTACCGCGCTGTGGGGATGGCGAATAACCGGAATCCGATTGCCATCGTCGTGCCATGCCACCGTGTCATCGCGTCCAGCGGATCGCTGTGCGGATACGGCGGAGGGCTCGATCTTAAACGCAAACTGCTTGATCTCGAGCATGCAGGTGTACAAACTTCTCTTCCGCTCGCGCTGGGCGCCGCATAATCGGCGCCGCCGAAGGTACTTTTCCCATGCTGCCTCGCATCGACTACTCGGTAACGGTTCCGGTAGCGGTAGACGCAGCGTTTCGGGCTTTTCAGGATTTTGAACGCTTGCTTCACCGCGGCATTTATACGGAGGCTGCGTGGATCCAGGGTGAGCCTTGGCAAGTCGGCAGCCGGGTACGATATGTTGTTTCTCATCCGGTTGAGGCGACGATTTCTGCCGTGGTGATGTCGATTAGCGCGCCGCGCGCGGTTTCTTTGCTCAACCACGCTCTCGGCGTTACAGCGGAGCAACACGTTTCGTTTGGTCCCGACCTCAAAGGTGGAACCCGTATACGAATGATGATGAACCTGATCGGCACTTCGACTGAACTTTCCGAAAGCGCCGTTCACGATGCCGTCACGTTTATCACCCGGGATGCGCTCGATACGGTGGTCGCGCTGTGCCGGCGTTCGGCGTCGTCGGCGACCGGCTAGCGAAGCGGCTGATTGTTTCTGGCGCTGATCCTTCTGCCTTCGATCTTCTCAGATCTGGATCTGCGGCGATGTTCTTCGTTATTCCTGTACACTAGCCGCCATGTTTAGCGGCCTCCTACGTTCGAGAATCCAGCTTCTTCGCTAAAACTATTGTGAAGGCTCCGAACTCATCCACGGCTGCTACGGTCCGCAAGGCTGGCTTTTTCTATTTTGTCTTCGTGATGTTTTCTTATACGACGGGCGGTCCCTTCGGACTGGAAGGCATGGTCACGACGAGCGGTCCGGGGATGACCTTGTTGTATCTGCTACTGATTCCTCTCTTCCTCAGCATTCCCGTATCGCTGGTTTCCGCGGAACTAACCACTGCGATGCCCGTCGAAGGCGGGTTCTATCGCTGGACGCGCGCCGCGTTCGGAGACTTCTGGGGATTTCTTGCGGGGTGGTGGAACTGGTCGGCGTCTTTTCTTCTCGGAGGCTCGTATGCGGTGCTCTTCACCGACTACCTGACGTATTATTTCCCGGGTATTGTGGGTTGGAAGCACTGGCTGGTGTCGTTCGCTCTGATCGCCGTCATCACATGGGTCAATATTCTCGGCATCCAGATGGTCGGCAAGGTGGCAACTCTCTTCGAGTTGTTCATGTTCATTCCTGTGATTGCACTGGTCGTGATTGGACTCGCGAAGTGGCATCACAATCCCTTTGTGCCGATGGTGCCACCGAACCAGCCATTCTCCCAGGTCTTTGGAGTGGGTCTGGCACTCGCGATCTGGCTTTACTCGGGCTACGAGCAAGTCTCGAGCGTCGCCGGGGATGTTGAGAACCCGCAGCGTGCCTATCCGCGCGCACTCGCTCTGGTCGTTCCGCTATCCATCGCAACCTACTTTCTGCCGACGTTCGCGGGGCTGGCGGCGCTTGGTAACTGGACTGCGTGGAAGGACGGCTACTTTTCTACGGCTGCGCTCCTGATAGGCGGTCCGTGGCTTGGTCATTTGATGACGGTCGCCGCTATGATTGGGAACGCCGCGCTGCTCAACAGCACGATGCTGACAGCGACTCCCATGCCATTCGCGCTCGCCGAAGATGGATACTTGCCGCCGTTTCTTACGCGCCGGCATCCGCGTTACGGCACGCCGTGGATCGCCATCTTGATCTCGGCGGCAATCTACGCATCCCTGGCGCTGCATTCCCTTGGAGAACTGATCAGCATCTATGTGTGGCTGCGGGCGGCTACGACGGTTATGACGGTTCTCTCGACTTGGGGATTGCGCCGCAAGAGGCCGGATTTGCCGCGAGCGTTTCGTGTTCCAGGCGGCAGTCCCGGACTGTTTTATGTCGTAGTCATGCCGGTTGTGATGACCTACGTGGCGGTGCGATACAGCGATCCAGTTGCACTGCGCTGGGGGCCGTGGGCGCTGGCGGCTGGCCCGGTCGTATATGTTGTGGTGAAGTGGTTTGACAGGCGCGCTGCACCGCGTTCGAGTACAGCAATATAGTTTGGTTGAGAGTATCGTTTTAGGGTTGAAGCAGAACGCGGCCCCGAGGATTTCATGCTTTCTACAATTTGCGATCTGAGCCGAAAGCTGCGCGATCGATCCATTTCTCCGGTTGAACTCACCCACGAGTGCCTGGCGAGGATTGACCGGCTGAATCCGGAGCTCAACGCCTATATCACGGTGAGTGCCGAGTCCGCGCTGCAGCGCGCCAGGCTTGCGGAGCGCGAGATTTATCGCGGGCACTATCTAGGCCCGTTGCACGGCATACCCATCGGGCTCAAAGACATTATCGATACGGAAGGCATGCGCACGACCGCTGCCAGCGCCCGGTTTAAAGATCGCGTTCCCACCGAAGATGCCGAAGTAGTTCGTTACCTGCGCGCGGGGGGAGCCATCATTCTCGGCAAGCAGAACATGCACGAGTTCGCCTACGGCGGCAGTTCGATGATCAGCGAGTTTGGCGAGGTCCGCAATCCGTGGGATACGAAGCGTATTGCCGGAGGTTCGTCAGGAGGCTCGGCTGCGAGCGTCGCCGCTATCCTGGGCTTCGCGGCTGTGGGCACCGATACGGCAGGCTCGGTACGTTTGCCCGCTGCATATTGCGGGGTGGTGGGGCTGAAGCCGAGCTATGGTCGCGTGAGCGTGCGAGGGATTATTCCGTTGGCTCCCTCCTATGATCACGTCGGACCGATCACGCATTCTGTGTACGACGCGGCCTTGATGATGCAGGTTATGACGGGGCATGAATCGACGGGCCCTTGCCTGGAGCCAAGTTTCATCTCTGCTTTCGATGAACTACCTGCAAATGTGCGAGTCGGCGTGCCACGCGATTTTTTCTTCGATGACTTGCATCCGGACATCGCGGCCGGGACCGAAGCGGCGATCGACGTTTTCCGCAAGCTCGATGCCCGGATTCACGAGGTCAAGCTCGAGGTGCCGGTCGATGCCGCGCTGTCAGGCGCTGAGGCATATGCCTACCACAAGATCTTTATCGACGATTCACCAGAACTCTATCAGCCCGCGACCTTAGCGCGCCTCCAGGCCGTTGCGAAAATTTCCGATGCTGATATTCTGCGCGCGCGCCAGGAACTGGAGACAAGCCGGGAGAAGATCCGTAAAGTGTTCGAGACGGTGGATGTGCTGCTCACTCCCACCGTTCCGATTCCGCCGCCGTTGATCGAAGAACTGCGAAAACATTCCGAAGATCTACGCCCCCGAGAGTTGATGATGCTGCGTAATACGCGCCCGTTCAACGTCTGGGGAATTCCGACGATTTCGATCCCTTGTGGCTTCACAAAAGAAAGTTTGCCGATCGGCCTGCAATTGGCGGCCGGTCCACGGCATGGAATCGTGCTGCTGCAGGCGGCTCAGGCGTATGAACAGGCGACGCAGTGGCACAAGATGACTCCGCCACTACTGAGCCGAGTTTGATGGAGGTGGGTCGACGTCCCGGAGCCAATTAGCGTGCCGGCGTTCTTTGCCAAGGCTGAGGAATTTTGACCGAAGCCATCCCGGCAGTGGTGGCGGCCTGAATACCCATTTCCGAATCTTCAAAGACCAGGCAAGCTTGGGGCGCTACGCCCAGGCGCTTTGCCGCGATCAGGAATGGCTCAGGATCCGGCTTGCTTTTCGTATAGTCTCCGGCACAGACAAGAGTGTCGAAGCGGTCGAGAAGCTGGAGCGCGTTGAGGGATGCGGTGACCGAATCGCGCGTGCTTCCCGAGACAACCGCGAAGGGAATTTTGCCGTGGCTGGCGTTGATATGTTCGAGCACCTCGGGCACGGCCTGTAGCTGCGGGAGATGGTCGTAATACAACTGCTCTTTCCGCTCAGCCACATCCGCGACCGACATATTCAACCCGCGCTCTTGGTTGAGAGTACTGATGATCTCGGCGACCGACATGCCTCCCCAGGCGTAGAAGAGCTCTTCCGAAAAATCGCAACCCGCTTCGGAAAGTGCCTCCTTCCATGCAAGGTAATGCAACGGCATGGAGTCGGCGATGGTGCCGTCGCAATCGAAAAGGTAGGCTTGAAATGGGCCAGCGGGTAATTGCAGTTTCATATTGTTGTAATGAGCAGAAAATTCTGGGGATCACGCCAACTGGACTTTCTTGATTTTGCGGCCAAGCCTCAGGGTCAATGTTGCGCCCGCGTGAGCTTTGACGATCGGAACGATCGTCTTCACTCCATCGACGCTGACCGCGCCTTCTTTTATTTTTCGATCCGCCTCGCTGGTTGAGGCCGCGAAACCGATCTTGACCAGAACCTTCGCCAGCCGCATGCCGTCGCCTTCGCGATTTGCGACCTCGGCGAAGGGCACGGATGCCGTTTCGATTTCTTCGGGCACGAGATCGTTCTGAAACTGCATCGCCCAGTCTTCAGCAGCTTTAGCTGCGGCCTCCGAAGAGTGAAAATCCCCGACAATCGTCCGCGCTAGTTCTTTCTTCAGCGCCATCGGATGCGATGTGCCTCCGGCGACATCGGCCTTCATAGCTTCGATCTGTCCGGCGCGGACGTCGGTCAGCAATTCGTAGTAGCGCCACATCATCTCGTCTGAGATCGACATGATTTTGCCGTACATCTCGAGCGGAGGCTCGTGGATGCCGATCGCGTTGCCGAGAGACTTCGACATTTTGTTGACGCCGTCGAGGCCCTCGAGGATCGGGGTGGTCAGGACTACTTGCGATTCCTGTCCGTAGGCGCGCTGCAGTTCGCGCCCGACGAGGAGATTGAATTTTTGATCGGTGCCTCCCAGTTCGACGTCGGCCTCAAGCGCAACCGAGTCGTATCCCTGGGCGAGCGGATAGAGCAGTTCATGCATGGCAATCGGCTTCTCTTCGTGGAAGCGCTTGTGGAAATCCTCGCGTTCCAGCATCTGCGAGACCGTGTATTTCGCGGCCAAGCGAATGAAATCTTCGGCGGAAAATTTCGAGAACCAACGACTATTGAAATCGACGACAGTTTTCTCGGGGCTGAGGATCCGAAATACCTGAGCCTTGTAGGTTTCGGCGTTCTCCGCGATCTGCTCACGGGTGAGCGGGGGGCGGGTTGCGGATCGTCCGGTTGGGTCGCCAATCATGCCGGTGAAATCGCCGATCAGGAAGATCACAGTGTGGCCTAAATCTTGAAAATGCTTGAGCTTGCGCAGGAGAACCGTGTGGCCAAGATGCAGATCGGGAGCGGTAGGATCGAAGCCGGCCTTGACACGGAGCGGCTTGCCGGAGGCGAACGAACGTTCGAGTTTCGAGCGCAATTCGGACTCTTTAACGATCTCCGCCGCGCCCTTTTTCAGGTAAGCCAGTTGTTCGTCAACTGGTGGGAAGTTAGCCATGCGCTTCGATTATAGCGACAACTGCAGATCCCTCACTTTGTTCGGGATGACAAATCCTGGAAGGATTAGGGCGCGAGTCGGTAGAAGCTGAGGGCCGCGTCTCCTTGTGTCAGCTTGCGGAAGCGCCGCAATTCGGCGAAAGCTTCTCCCGGATCGAAACGTTTTTGGTGCTCGGCAATCACCAGGGTCCGTTCCCTGACGAGTTTCGAACCGGCCAGGGCGGCGAGCGTCTTCGCATATTCCTCTTCCATTGAATAGGGAGGATCGAGGAAGACGATGTCGGCGTCGTCGCCAGCCACCTCCAATTGCCCCAGTGCTTTGAGGGTTTCGGAGCGAACAATCCGGAATCCCGTCGCGATGCCCAGCGATTTCAGGTTGGCGGCAATCAGGTCGGAGGCGGCTTTGGAGGACTCGACGAAGTGAACCATGCGGGCGCCGCGGCTCAACGCCTCGATTCCGATCGCGCCGGTGCCGGCATACAAATCGATCCACGCCGAACCGGCGAGGGCTTCGGGATTCCCCGAGCACAGTACGTTGAACAAGGTTTCGCGTAGCCGATCGGAAGTGGGGCGGATTTCGACTCCGGGGAGTGATTTCAAGGTGCGACGGCGGTACTCTCCGGCAATGATCCGCATAGGCTCGTCGTGATCATAACGTGTTCTGGATGAAACGGAATGGGCTGACGCATCGAGTACGCTCGGCGTTCTGCCAGCCGTGCCAACCCTTTCGATTTGTCATTGCGCATCTCCGCGGGGTTAATCGGTGTCTAAGTAGATAGAATACTGGTAGGCATGACGATGCGTAGCTGGTCCATCCCGATCGGACGTCTCTTTGGAATCGAAATCCGGATCCACTTGACGTTCGTGTTTCTGCTGATTTTTTTGCTGAGCACGGCCGCCACCTCAGCGGACCCGAACGTCGCGGTGCGGGTGCTGGGGCTGGTGGGCATTATCTTCGGGAGCGTGATTTTGCACGAACTGGGGCACGCATTGGTCGCTCGTGGCTCCGGGGTCCCAGCGAAGGGCATCGTGCTACTGCCGATTGGCGGAGTCACGATTTTCGACGAAGCGCATGTTATTCCTGATCCGGTTGACGGCTGGAAGCGAGACATTCGCGTGGCCGTAGCCGGACCGTTGGTTAACCTCTTTATCGCCGGAGTGGCCGCGTTATCGCTGCTGGCGGCGATACCCAATTTTTCTCTGACTGCGAAGCCGCTGCTGGATTCAAGCGCGTTGTTGCGCAGCATTGTGTGGGCCAACGTGTACCTCGGCTTATTCAACCTGCTGCCGGCTTATCCCATGGACGGGGGGCGGGTCCTGCGGGCGCTGTTTTCGCGACGAGTGGATATGATCCGGGCGACCCAGCGCGCGGTGAGTATCGGCAACGTATTTTCCATTCTGATGATCATGCTGGGAGTGCTGATCAGCACACGCGCCGAGACGAGGTGGGACGGTTATTGGCTGATGATGATCGGCTTCTTTCTTTGGGCCGGCGCGCAACTGGAAGAGCGATCTGCAATCTTTCAATCGGTGCTGCAGAGCGTGCGGCTGGAAGAGATCATGCTGACAGATTTCGCCACGCTATCTCCCGCCGACACGTTGGAAGATGCGCTGGAAAAAGCGGTGCACACGCTGCAGGACGATTTTCCGGTGGTGCGCGGCAGCGATATGGTGGGAGTGGTCTCGCGGCAGAAGATTCTCGAAGCTCTCCGCGCCGAAGGCAACGGCTACGTGCAGGCGATCATGAACCGCATTTTTGAAGTGGCCGCCAAGCAGGAATCGCTTGCTTCTGCATTTCGGAAGCTATCGTCGCGGAATCTGAGCATCATCCCAGTGGTCGACGAACAGCATCTTGTCGGTATTGTTACGCTGCAGAATCTTATGCACTCGATGTCGCTATTGGCGGAGAGCCGCAAACTGCGGCGGGAAGCACTTGACGCTTAACCTCTGCAATCTGACCTCTCACTTCTGACCTTCTGCGTAAACCTTCTGGGCGGCGCGCACTGCTGCTCCAAACTCAACTGGGATGCTGGTGGTTGCGGCGATGACTTGCTCGAGCGCGGCCAATACGCCGATGGTGTCGAGGTAGTCGTAGTAGCCGATGTGGGCGATGCGGAAGAGTTGGCCTTTCATCTCAGCCTGGCCGTTGGCGACCACAGCGCCAAACTGATCGCGAAAACGTTTGCAGATGGTCGTGGAATCCGCGCCAGGAGGGGCGGCTACGGCGGTCAGGGCGCTGGCGGGAGAGCCTGGAGCGAACAATTTGAGTTCCAAGGCTTGCACGCCAGCACGAGTCATCGCTGCGCACATTTCGGCATTCGCGACGAGAGCATCGCGGCCCGCGGCGAGATTGCCGTTGCCCATTTGGCGGATGTACTCGAACGCTGCGGCGAGTCCTGCAAACAAGGATGTGGCGGGGGTATAAGCCGTCTCGGCCTTGGCCGCCGACTTCCGTTCCTTGCGCAGGTCGAAATAAAACCGGGGAGAAGTGGTGCTTTCCATGCGCTGCCAGGCGCGCTCGCTGATGGAACCGTAGGCCAATCCGGGAGGAATCATCAGCGCTTTTTGGGAGCCGCCGATGATGACGTCGATGCCCCAGGCGTCCACGTCGAGACGGGATGTGCCTAAGCCGGTGATGGCGTCGACGACGAATAAAGTATCGGGCAAAGCCCGCACCAGCTTTGCGATGCCCTCAATGTCGTGGCGGGCGCCGGTCGAGCTTTCGGTCGCCTGTACGTAGACGCAGCGAATGTTCGGCGAGAGCTTAAGCCGCACTTCGTCCAGGGAAAAGGTCTCGCCGTAGGGAGCTGAAACCGTCTCGACAAGGCAGCCGAATGCTTTTGCAAGGGAAGTCCAGCGCTCGCCGAATTTGCCGGCGGTTAGGACGAGGACGCGGTCTCCGGGAGAAGTAAGATTTGAGATCGAGGCTTCCATGAAGCCTGTGCCGGACGAACTAAGCACCAGCACGTCATTCTTTGTGCCGATGAATTCCTGCACGTCGGCGAGAACGCCTTTGAAGAGGGCTCGAAACTCGGCGGTGCGGTGGTGCGCGCCGTAGGAGGCCATCGCCGTCTGGGCGGCGGGGAGCAGTGGAGTAGGTCCGGGAGTGAAGAGTCTGTTTTTCTTGAGCATGGGATTGGGACTCAGGGGGACCTGAGGCAGCCAAAACTCAGGATAGTGGAAGAGGGCGTATTCGCAAAACGAGACACTATGGGATAGGCGGAAGGGCGGGCGATCCTAGGACTGCGCGACCCCAGTTATGGCTGGCTGTTCTTCGGTCACGACTGAGAAGTATTTCAGGTTGGCGATTCCGAACGAGGTGGTGATGGCGACGTCTGAGGCGTCTCGTCCAGTGGCCATGAGCACGCGGCCGATACGGGGGTGGTTGTGGCGGGCGTCGAAAGTCCACCAGCGGTCTTCGAGATAAACCTCGAACCAGGCGCTGAAATCCATGGGATCGGGAGAAATGGGAACGCCGATATCGCCCAGGTATCCGGTGGCATAGCGTGCAGGGATATTCAGGGCGCGGCACAGTGTGACGGCGAGATGCTGGAAGTCGCGGCAGACGCCCAAACGCTCGGTGAAGACGTCCAATGCGCTTTTCGTGGAGCGGGCGTATTGGTATCCGAAGGTGATTTTGGAGTGGACCCAATCGCAGACGGCCTGCACGCGCGACCATCCGGGCGGGGTGGAACCGAACAACTCCAGCGCGATCATCGAAAAGCGGTCTACCTCGCAATAGCGGCTGTTGTAGAGGTAGCGCAGGGCGTCGTGCGGCAGTTCATTGACGGGAAGTTCGCGGGCGGAGGTGTTGACGGCGTCGGGAAGTCCGGTGTCGTTGATCGAAGTCGAGTTCGAGAGGCGTAGTAGGCCGGCGGGGGCGACAAAGCGGGTGCAGCGATTTCCGAAACTGTCGATGAAGGTCTCGACCTCGGTCGTCGGTTCGACGCGCAACTCGTCCGGCTCGCGCAGGTCAGCCGTGCGCGAAGGATGGACGTTCAGCAACGTTACGACGGTCGCCGGACCGGGGAGAAAAAACTCCATGTTGTAACCCAACCGTAGAATCATGGGGAGCTTTGGATGTCAAAACCTGAACGATGGATGGCACAACTCTAGATTTTGGCGCGGATTCACTCAAATTCAAAAAGTTGAGGGGCGGGGCAGCGTTTTTGAAATGCTGCCCGGCTGGAGCCGCTAAAAATTCGTGCGCGCCGCGTTCTATAATCCGGGAATGCCCCTAATCGACCAAATTCAGAAAGACATCGTGACGGCCATGAAGGCCCGTGAAGAGCAGCGGTTATCGACCCTGAGGATGGTCAAGAGTGCGCTCAAGAACAAGGAAGTCGAAAAGATGGCTCCGCTCGACGACAAGGAATCGCAGCAGATTCTTTCGACGCTGATCAAACAGCGCAAGGATTCGATCGAGCAGTTTACCAAGGGCGGCCGGCAGGAGATGGCCGACAAAGAAGCGGCGGAAATCAAGGTCATCGAGACGTATCTGCCGAAAGCGGCCGGGGACGAAGAGATTGCCGCTGGAGTGCGGGCAGCGATTGCCGAGATGACGCCGCCTCCAGCGATGAAAGATATGGGAACGGTTATGAAGGCCGTGATGTCCCGCTTCGCGGCCGCAGGAATGCGGGTGGATGGAAAGGTGGTTAGCGAAGCGGTGAAAAAAGAGCTGGCGGGAAAATAGTTAGAAATACGTAGGAATGCGGCGGCTACTTGCTTTGCTGCCACTCCCGGTAGGCTTCGCTCTTGCCGATGCCGCGTTCTTTGGCGACTTTCTTCAGAGCAGTTTTTTCGTCGGCCTTGTCTTCGGCCATGATTTCGCGCACACGTTGAGCGACGCTGATTGTCGAGATTTCCGGCCGCTGGTCTTGGGGCTCGGCTTTGGCGATCAGGAGGGTGATTTCGCCTTTGACGTCGCCGCGGGATTTGAGCTCCCGTAGAATTTCGTTTGCACTGCCACGCAGGAATTCTTCGTGCAACTTGGTGACTTCGCGGGCGACGACCACGTGACGGGCGTCTCCTAGAAGCCCGGAAATATCGGCAAGCGTCTCGAGCAGACGATGCGGCGCTTCGTAGAAGACTTGCGTCCGGGGAGAATCTTTGATGCTTTCGAGCAACTTGCGACGCTGTCCTGACTTCGAGGGGAGGAATCCGCTGAAGCGGAAGGAATCGGTGGGCAGGCCGCTGGCAACCAAAGCCGCGAGAAAGGCCGAGGCCCCTGGAATTGGGATGACCGGCACATGATGGCGTATGGCGAGGGCAATCAGGCGAAACCCTGGGTCGGAAATGCCGGGCATGCCCGCGTCGGTGACGAGCGCGATCTTGGCGCCGCCTTCGAGATCGACCACCAGTTCGGCGGCTTTCGTCATTTCATTGTGTTCGTGGTAACTGACCAGACGGGTCTGTATACCGTAATGGCTGAGCAATTTCAGAGTCTGACGGGTGTCTTCGCAGGCGATCAGGTCGACTTCTTTGAGCACCCGTAGAGCGCGGAGGGTAATGTCCTCGAGATTGCCGATCGGAGTGGCAACGAGGTAAAGCGAGGGGCCGCCGACGGTTCCGTCTCTTTCGGAACTACTTTTTTGCACAACTTCTTGCATGAGGCGAGTCTAGCAAGAAACTCTGCACCACGGAGGCACGGAAGAACGCATGGGGCCCGTAGAAATTTGCTTTGACTTGCTCCGTGTCCCCGCGCCTCCGTGGTAGATTCTTGCTGTGAATGGGAACCATTTCGATAAACTAAACAATTCGCCTTTTATTCGCTTCGTGCTAAACTGACCAAAACTGATGTGACAGCCAACACTTCACGCCCCAGCCTATGGGTGTAGGCTACGAAGCATTCGCACCCGGATTTCAGATTCATACAACAGGAGCAGCCATCATGGCCGACGAGCGTAGCCGAGCAGAAGACCGAAATAACGAACGGGGAAAGGCGATTGAACTTGCCTTCGCCCAGATAGAAAAGCAATTTGGCAAGGGTTCCATCATGCGGCTGGGCTCGAAGGAAGCCATTGTCCCGATCTCGGTGATTTCGACGGGTGCGATTTCGTTCGATGCCGCGTTGGGCGTGGGCGGAGTGCCGCGCGGCCGCGTGGTCGAGATCTTTGGGCCGGAATCGTCGGGCAAAACGACCATCGCGCTGCAGGTGATTGCCGAGGCACAAAAGGGCGGAGGCATGGCGGCTTTTGTCGATGCCGAGCACGCGCTCGATCCGGGATACGCGAAGAAACTTGGCGTCGATGTCGACAATTTGCTGGTTTCGCAGCCCGACTATGGCGAGCAGGCGCTTGAAATTACAGAAGCTTTGGTGCGTTCGAACTCCATCGACGTGCTGGTTGTCGATTCCGTTGCCGCTCTCGTTCCGAAAGCCGAACTTGACGGCGAAATGGGCGACAGCCACATGGGCTTGCAGGCACGGCTGATGTCGCAGGCGCTTCGCAAACTCACGGGCACGGTGTCGAAGTCGCGTACTTGCCTGATCTTTATCAACCAGATTCGCGAAAAGATCGGTGTGATGTTCGGCAATCCCGAAACCACGACTGGCGGACGCGCGCTGAAGTTTTATTCTTCGGTGCGTATCGACATCCGGCGCATTGCGGCGATTAAAGAAGGCGACGTGGTCACGGGGTCGCGGACCCGCGTGAAGATCGTGAAGAACAAAGTGGCTGCGCCGTTCCGCGAGGCTGAGTTCGACATTCTGTATGGGCAAGGCATCTCACGGGAAGGGGATCTGCTGGATCTGGCAGTGGCCCAGAACATACTGGAGAAGTCGGGTTCGTGGTTCAGCTACAAAGGCGAGCGCATCGGGCAGGGACGCGAGAATGCCCGCACTTTCCTGCAAGAAAACAAAGATACGTTGGCCAAATTGGACACTGAAGTGCGCAAGGCGCTCGGGCTGATTCCGTCTGCAGCACCGGCGCCAACCGCGGTTCCGGCGCAAGCGACCGGAACGACTGGACGCGTTACCACGATGCCGACGGCTGCAACGGAGACGACGAAGGTGCCAGCAGCCAGAAGATAGGGCTGAGGTGGGAGCGGACGCTACAGTCCGCTCCTGCTGTACCTTACACACTGCCGGACGGCCTCGCCCGCTGCTCCACATAGTCCTTATCCAATCACGCTTTCAATTGCCATCCCCGCTCGGCGCCGCATACAATCCTCCTTTCGTTGACCTTGTCGTCAGCCGAGGCCCTGTGAAGCGTATTAAAGCCATATATCCGGGATCGTTCGATCCTCCGACCAACGGCCATCTCGACCTGATCGAGCGTGGCAGCAAGATCTTTGACGAGCTCGTGGTTGCCATTCTCCGCAATCCCGAGAAAGACCCGCTGTTTAGCGTCGCCGACCGCCGCAAGATGCTGGAAGCGATGACGGCGGCCTTCGCGAACGTCTCGGTCGACACATTTGACGGCCTTACCGTCGACTACGCGTTGCGAGTGGAAGCGAGCGTTCTGCTGCGCGGGATTCGCGCTATCAGCGACTACGAATACGAGCTCCAGATGGCCTTGATGAATCGCAAGCTGCAGCCGGGGCTGGAGACGGTGTTCATGATGCCCGCGGAGAAATATTCTTACCTGAGTTCGCGCCTAGTGCGGGAAGTGGCGCAACTGGGAGGATCGATCGATTGCCTCGTGCCCGCGCTGGTCGCGCAGAAACTTCGTGAGAAAATGGATGTGGCTCACAAGTTCGAGAATGGGAAATCGACGGGCGGCAAAATGCCGTCCCAAACCCAGGTGCCGTTCGAACCGAAGAGCAAGTCCAGAAAAAAGAAAGTTTGAGTCGAGACGATCATGAGCACCGTAACTGCACCCGTCACCCACCCCGTTCGCCTGACGGAACGTATCAATCGCATCGAACCCTCCGCCACCATGGCTGCCGTCGCCGAGGCTGAAAAGCTGCGCCAGCAAGGAATCGATGTCGTCGACGCGACTGCCGGCGAGCCGCATTTTGCGACCCCGCAACATGTGAAAGATGCGGCCATTGCGGCGATCCAGAACAATTTTTCGAAGTACACGCCGGTGGGTGGCACGGTCGAACTGAAAGACGCGATCATTCATCGGCACGCCGCCGATTTTGGCTCAGCTTACAAGCGCGAAGAGACCTGCGCTTCGGTGGGCGGCAAGCACGCCCTCTTTAACGTCATCTCGGTGCTGGTGGATCATGGCGACGAAGTGATTTTGCCTGTGCCCTACTGGGTCTCGTTCAAAGACATGGTGCGCTACGTCGGCGGCAACTGCGTGCTGCTCGAAGCGGACGAGTCGCAGGGCTTCCGGGTGACTGCGGATATGGTCGAGCGGCTGATCACACCGAAAACAAAGCTGATTATTCTGAACTCGCCGTCGAACCCGTCGGGCGCGGTGATGAGTCCCGCGGATATGACTTCCGTCGTTCGCCTGGCGCACGAGCGCGGCATCTGGGTGATTTCCGACGAGTGCTACGTCTATCTCAACTACACAGGGCAGAATTTCTCGGTGGGCTCGCTGAATGAATATCGCGACCGCTTTCTGGTGGTCGGATCGCTTTCAAAAACCTATGCCATGACTGGTTGGCGCCTGGGATACACGCTCGGTCCGGCGGCGGTGGTGGGAGCGGTGCAGAAGTTGCAGAGCCAGTCGACGTCGAATCCGACATCGATTGTGCAGAAGGCCGCGGTCGCGGCGCTAAATAGTTCGCAGAAATGTGTAGCCGATATGCGCGCGGAATACATCAAACTGCGCGACCATATTGTCGGCGGATTGCGGGCGATTCCGGGCGTGAAATGCACCATGCCGGAAGGCGCGTTTTATGCGTATCCGAACGTCTCGGCATTTTTTGGCAAGAGCGGAATGAATTCAGGCGCGGACATAGCGAGCGGATTGCTGCACAAGGCGCACGTTGCGACGGTCGCCGGGGAAGGCTTTGGCACGACCGAGCACGTTCGAATTTCGTACGCGACTTCGATGGAAAACCTGGACAAGATGCTGGAGCGCATGCGGAAGTTCTTCGGCGAACTGTAAATTTGCTGCCGCTCTTTCTTAAGCCAAAATGTTTAACACAGACCCAAAGCGGGCATTGAGCCGTGTTATTTTCATCGCCCTTGGGGTTAGCGCAATAGGGTTTGGTCTCGCTCCGCTCAGACATGGTGATCTCTTCTATCAGAACGGGTGGGGCGGAGTGGTATTCGGACCATTGGCGATCGTATTTGGGGTCCTGTTCATAGTGTGCGCGATATTCGAACCTGCCATTTTCAAAGCTTGAAATGAGGCAGATCCGCAACCAGCACAGTTACGAGCGCCCTGCCGTTGATGTAAGCTTCTAACTTCGCTGCTCGACCGAATGACCCAACTTTACCCACTTCTAATGTCGCCGGCCTTTGACCCCCGTCCCTGGGGGACGCTTGATCTTTCCGCCATCTATCCAAACGCCAAGTTCAATGAGCGGATTGGAGAGGCGTGGCTTACTGGCGACAATTGCATCGTCGCGAACGGGCCGCTGGCAAAGCGTTCTTTAGCGGATCTCAGCAAATCGTTTGGCGCGGAGTTGGTGGGCACGGCGGCGCGTGATCCCCAGCGCTTTCCTTTATTGTTGAAGTTTTTGTTTCCGGAAGAGCACCTGTCCGTCCAGGTGCATCCCGACGACGCCACGGCGCAACGCTTCGGAGAGCCTTGGGGCAAGACCGAATGCTGGTACGTCGCCCATGCTAAGCCCGGGGCGAAGATTGCTCTAGGGCTAAAGCCGGGTACGACGGTCAGCGAATTCGAGCAGTCAATCCAGGAAAACCGCGCGGAAGAGTTGCTCAACTGGATCAACGTTTATCAGGGCGAGATGATTTACGTAGCCGGAGGCACAGTGCACACGCTGGGGCCGGGCGCGGTGATCGTCGAGACGCAGCAGCAGTCGGATACCACCTATCGTCTGTATGACTACGGTCGTCCACGTCCGCTTCATTTGGAACGCGGGCTGGCATCGGTGAAAGAGAAAAATGCGTCCGGGAAAGTGATTCGGCCCGCGCCGGTCGCGATTCACGGCGGCAACAGCCGGCAATCGTCCATGATTGCGGCGCCTTACTTCTCGGTCGATTTTTTCGAACTGAAAGAGCCGCATGTGTTCTCGACTGCCGCGGGGAACTCCGGGAAAACCTCCGTGCAGATTCTGGTCGCCGTGGAGGGATGCGGAGTCGTGGAGGCGCAGGGGCGAGATCCCGTAACACTGGCCAAGGGAGACGCGGTTGTGATTCCGGCGGTCACGCAAGGATTCACAGTGCGGCCGCAGTGGCAGATCGAATTCCTGAAGGCAAGCGTACCGGGAGTGGCACCATCGGAGCCGGCCACGCGGATGTAAGTGGTTCTTCGCAAATCGCAAATCCCTTAAGCGAATTGTTTGTCCGAATACTCGGGCCTTGGGCCGCGAAGGGCGTGAATGTTAGGCTTTATATAACTGTGAAGATAAGCCCACACTTCTATCCTATAATTCTGGCTGGCGGCCGCGGGACGCGGTTCTGGCCTTTGAGTCGAAAGCGGCGCGCCAAGCAACTTCTGGCTCTCGACGGCAAGCAGACGATGATCCAGCAGACGGTGGCGCGCCTGACGCCGATGGCTGCGCCGAAGCGTTTTTGGATTATCACAAATGATGATCTGCGCCCCGCGATCCTTGGACAAATGAAGGGCTTTCCCGCGAAGCAAGTCGTCGCGGAGCCTGTGGGACGCAACACGGCTCCGGCGATTGGCCTGGCAGCATTTCTTTTGCTTGGGCAGGATCCCGATGCGGTGCTTGGTTTGTTCCCTTCGGACCACGTCATCGCCGATCCGGAGCGATACCGGGCAACGCTCAACCGGGGAATCGAGCTTGCCGCTGCAGGTGAAAATATCGTAGTGCTCGGCATTCGCCCGACACGCGCGGAAACCGGCTACGGCTACATCGAGGCTGGTGCTCCCGCGCGGGATGGTTCGCTGCGAGTGCGGCGGTTTACTGAGAAACCCGACCTGGAGCGCGCCAAACAGTTTGTCGAGGCGGGGAACTATTTCTGGAATAGCGGCATGTTTTTGTGGCGGGCCGAGACGCTGGCCAACGCTCTGCGGGAGCATCTGCCGAACACGGCGCCCCTGCTGGAAAAAATAGCCGCTGCTTACGGCACGAGCCAGTTCGCCGCCACTTTTCGCCGGCTTTATCCGAAATGTGAAAACATAAGTATCGATTATGCGGTCCTTGAACCTCGTTCAGCCAAAGGAGAAGCGCAATCCCGCATCTATTGTTTGCCGTCCGATTTTGGATGGAACGATTTGGGATCATGGACGGCGCTGCATGAGCACCATGCGGCGAAGGCGAAGTTGAACGCGAAAACCGTAGTGCCGCTCGCGGGGAGCTTTGCCTTGGACGCTGAGAACAACTACGTCCATGCGCCGGGGAAATTTGTTGCGCTGGTCGGGGTCAGCAATCTGGTGATTGTCGAAACAGAAGATGCGTTGCTCGTCACGACGCTCGACCGGTCCCAGGATGTCGGAAAAATCGTGAAGCATTTGGATGAGAAGAAGCTGAAGAAATTGGTGTGAAACGGTCGTTGGTCGTTCGTCGCTAGTTTTCGCGGCGAACGAGAGATCTTTTCCGCACGAATCGGGGACGAGTAACGACGAAATCGCGAAAAACCCAACGACCAACAACAATCCCATGACCCAAATTAAATTCGGTACCGATGGTTGGCGCGGCCTGATTGCGGACGACTTCACTTTCGACAACGTCCGCCTGGTGGCCGGCGCGATCGCCAGCTATGTGCTCAAGCACGAAGATCCCACGCATGGTGTGGTGGTCGGATACGACACGCGTTTTGCGTCCGACCGCGCCGCTCGCATCGTCGCACAGATTATCGCCGATGCCGGTATCCCCGTGGTGCTGGCCAGCGATTATGTGCCGACGCCGACGGTCTCTTATAACGTCAAGAACCTAGGCGCGGCGGGCGGCGTCATGGTTACGTCGAGCCATAATCCTTGGAACTGGAATGGCGTGAAGTTCAAGGCGAAGTTTGGAGGGTCGGCGACGCCGGCGATCATGAAGGCGATCGAGGAGGAACTGGCGGCTTTGACCGCTGCTTCTGGCGGAGCAACCAGTAACTCACAAAAGCCGCGCACAGGCGCAGGCCGCGCCGAGATCAAAGAAGTGGACTTGAAGCCAGCGTATGTTGAGGCCGTGACTGGGTTCGCCGATCTCGATCTTATCCGGCGCGCGAATCTGAAATTCGCTATCGACTCGATGTTCGGCTCTGGCCGCGGAATTCTGAAAAACATTTTCGATGCGAACGGCATACGGTATGTGGCGATTCGTCAGGAAGTAAACCCGCTTTTTCCGGGAATTAATCCCGAGCCGATTATTCCGCATGTAGCGCTCTTGCAAGAGACGGTGGTCAAAGAAAAGTGCCAGGCCGGCCTCGTCACCGACGGGGATGCAGACCGCATCGGTGCGGTCGCGGAAGATGGCAGCTTCGTCGATTCGCATAAGTGCATGTGCGTCCTGTTGAACTGGCTGCTGGTTTATAAGAAGTGGCCGGGGGATGTGGTGCGAGCTTTCAACACCACCGGGATGCTCGACCGCATCGCCGCAAAACACGGGCGCAAACTGCACGAGACGTCCATCGGCTTCAAATACATCGCCGATCTGATGATGGACCTCGAAATTCTTATTGGTGGAGAAGAATCCGGTGGCATCGGATATGGCCGTTTTCTACCCGAGCGCGACGGCATTCTCAACGCATTGCTGCTGGCGAATGTGATGGCGGAGGAAGGCAAGCCTCTGGGGCAACTGGTCGCCGATTTGCAACGGGAATTTGGGCCTCATTATTATGGTCGCCGCGATTTGCATATTTCCGACGAAATGAAGAACGGGGCTGTACGGCGCGCTGGCGATGCACAGACGACGAAGCTAGGGTCCTACGCTATCCTGCGCAAAGAAAATCGCGACGGAGTGAAGTTTTATCTGGATGCCCCGAAGGATGGAAACGGTGCCGATCCGTGGGTGTTGTTCCGAGCTTCGGGCACAGAGCGGATGCTGCGCTGTTATGTTGAAGCGGCCACGCCCGAGTTGGTGGAGGAGATTCTGGAAGCCGGGGAACAATTTGTGCGGCAGGCGTAGGGACGGACGCCTTCATCCCTCCAGCGGGGGAGGCCCGGCTTTGCCGTGCGTCGCAAGCAAAACCGGCTCCGAACGCGGTAGGATAGGGTCAATCTTAGAATCATGGTCACCACAGAAACTACTCCGGTTCTCGTCGATTCTCCGGAATCGCGCCGCTACAACAGCATCAAGCGCTGGCTGGGCGTCGCTGATTTCGCGATTGGATTGGGCCTGCTCATTGTATTGCTGGCCTTTGGGTGGACCGGGTGGTTGCGGGATCTCGCGGAGCGGGGTGCTTCGCAGAACTATACTTTCGCCGTTTTTCTTTATGTGCTGATGTTAATGCTGATCACGAAGGCGATCGGCAGCCCGCTGGAATACTACGGTTTTCGGCTCGAACACCGCTATAACCTGTCCAATCAGCGGCTTCGCTCGTGGCTGTGGGACGAATTCAAAGGTTTTCTGCTCG
The DNA here is from genome assembly GCA_963846085.1 of uncultured Acidobacteriaceae bacterium. Classification (GTDB taxonomy): domain Bacteria; phylum Acidobacteriota; class Terriglobia; order Terriglobales; family Acidobacteriaceae; genus Acidiflorens. The sequence continues at coordinate 1,785,491 of CAWJUN010000004.1, forward strand.
GCTTGGTCATGGCTACGGTCGTGGTCGAACTCCTCTACATGCTGATGCGGGAGACTCCGCAGCACTGGTGGCTGATCGCGTGGGCCGTCTTCTTAGGACTCGTCGTGTTGCTGGCGCAACTCGCGCCGGTGGTGCTGTTTCCGATTTTTTATAAATTCGAGCCGCTGGAAAATGAAGAGCTGAAGCGACGCCTGATCGTGCTGAGCGAACGCGCGGGCACGCGGGTGCGCGGTGTCTACAAGTGGCATCTATCAGAAAAAAGCAAGAAGGCGAATGCGGCTCTCACGGGACTCGGCGCCACTCGCCGCATTATTCTTGCCGACACGCTGCTCGATAACTATTCTGAAGATGAGATCGAAGCCGTGCTTGCGCACGAACTGGGCCATCACGTGCATCGTCATATTCTGAAAAGTATCTTCGTGCAGGCGGGAATTACGTTTTTTGGTTTCTGGCTGGCCAACGAAGTTTTACGCTTCGCCGTCGAACGCCGCAACATGTTTGAGACCATGCACGATTTCGCCAATCTGCCGTTGCTGATTTTGGTGGCGACTGTGCTCTCGTTCCTGCTGATGCCGGCGTTGAACGCGTATTCCCGCTTTAATGAGCGCCAAGCCGATCGTTATTGCTTTCAGTCCGTAGCGAGCGTGGAACCGTTCATTTCGGCAATGAACAAACTGGCGGACCAGAATCTCTCAGAAAAGACACCGGCCCGGTGGGTGGAGTGGTTGCTCCACTCGCATCCAGCGATTGCCAGAAGAGTCGTCGCCGCCGAAGCGTGGGCGAAATCGCACTGAGCAAAGCAAGCTGGTAATTTGCGATTTGTAATTTCGTAATTCGAAAACTAGAGTCTGAGTCGTGAATGGTTTCAAGTTACAAACCGTCCACTTATAAAATTACAAATTCTTCTTCAGGATTTCTTCCACTCGCTGTAAGTCTTCTTCCGTATCAACACCGACCGTATCGAATGGAGTTTCAGCCACGTGAATGGGAACGCCATTCTCCAGAAAACGCAACTGCTCGAGGCGTTCGCTGCGCTCCAGCGACGATTCCGGCCAGCGCACAAACTTCTCGAGCGCCTGTTTGCGATAGCCATAGAAGCCAAGATGTTTGTAGTAACACGGATGCACCCCATCGCGATCATGCGGAATCGTGGCTCGAGAAAAGTAAAGCGCCCGTCCATGCATGTCGGTCACGACTTTAACCGCGCTCGGATTGGCAACATCGATTTCCGCTGCGACCGTCTTCAGCGTTCCCACTTCGACCTCCGGGGTCTGCATCACGGCGATCAATGCATCGATGTGCTCGGGCCGCGTGAGCGGTTCATCGCCTTGCACATTCAAGTAGACGTCGGAAGAGATCAGCGTCGAAATCTCATGGACTCGTTCCGTACCCGAGCGGTGCGCCGGCGAAGTCATACGTGCGACAAAACCATGCCCTTCGCAGAAATCTTTGATTTCCTCCGAGTCGGTGGCGACAATCACTTCAGAGAGCGAGCTACATTTGCGGACTCCCTGATAAACACGGGCGAGCAACGGAACTCCGGCAATTTCGCGGAGCATTTTACGGGGTAGACGCGTCGAGGCGAGCCGCGCCGGTATCACAGCGATCACTTTCATGTGCACAGTTTCGCACGCAGTTGCAACATTTCCGAAGGATTCGTTTTCGGCACTCAGTTTTTTGGGAGAAGATCGCCAGCGGCCAGAACGTAGGTGGTCGTTTTATCGAGCTTGATAGTGGAATGCGTGGACGTGAGTGTCACGGTTCCATCGCTCGCGCTCGTACTTTCCACATTTTTCATCAGCACCCGGTGTTGCGAAATGTTAGAAGACGGCGCGGGAGGGACTGTTCCGTCGTCTCTGCCTTTGTCACTCGGTGGAAATCTCGGCGGCGGAGCGGGACTACCTGGCATGGGGTAGTTGCCAGGGCCAGCCCAAGTCCGGTCGCTGTGCGAAGCGTCCTCGGGGCTGTGGGACAGATCTCGCGAGGTTATGGCGGTCAGAGGATAAAACCATGAAGTCAAGTAAACCGTGACGGGGGCGGACCCATTCTTCCATTGCGCGGAATCCATGCGGATTGCCAAACGAGAGGGAGTTGTCGCAGTTTTCCCGACCGACTCGATGACTTCACCGGAAAAGGTCGCGTCCTGCGGAATGACGCCAGCGTCGGTCATGGTTGCGAGCGAGAGCTTTGCCTGAACTTTAGTGCCGATCGGAGTCTTGCCCGCCTCGACGCGCTGCCGCAGGATGACCGGAAATTCGGTCGACGCAGCCGATATGACGGATGGGCGCGTGGTTTGTGAAAGCAATGTTGCAGAGCCGAGCAAGAAGATCAGTATTGGTCGCCCGATTGCTATCACACTCCGCCACATCTGCTTTCCCTTATCTTTCGCTCATTGTGGGCGTTCGTCAGCAGTTCGCTCATGTAGAGTTTGAGGCTGAGAGCAGCTCAGTGGTTGGCCGAGGCGTCGCGAACGCTATTCCTTTGGGCTGTCTGCCAGGAAGGGTGAACAGCAAGGCTTCAATAACGGCTGAAACTCCATCAATTCCGCCCGTATGCCATCCGGATCGAACATGTTGAATTGCCATTTGCCATCGCGTCCGATCTGCGGCGTCGAATGCTTCGTGCTTACACGATCGTCTGCGTACAGCAACGTCACGGCTTTCTCCATATTTTGCACGCCCAACGAAAAGTGATCGAGAACGCCGAGGGTTTCCTGCGACATCGACGGTGGAATGCCGGTTTTCTCCTGCCCCTTGCCTACCATGTATTCGATCCAGTCAGTGCCGTTCGGTACTTGCTGCGAGATCCAATCGACCTCGCCTTCTTTCATACCTCCGTGCCAATAAGGTCGGAAGCCTAGCAGCGCGTGATAGAAGGTGTCTTCGGCAGCAGGATCGTGAACCAGGTATCCGATGTGAATGATGTGCGTGCTCAGTGCATTTGCTGGCACAGATGCCGGATGTTCCGGCGGTTCGACGAATTCGACTGCATTTCCCTCCGGATCTTTGACCTCGAAGTATTGGCTTCCGTCACTGACTTTTGTAATCGCGGCAGACACGGCGACGCCATGAGCCGCGAGATATTTGCGCAAGCCTTCCGCGTTCGCGGTGTTGAATGCGACGTGATCGAGACGATTGATGGAAGCGGGCGATGACGGTAGAGGCAAAACTTCGATGAACTGGGTTGAGTTGAAATAATAGCGAACTCCGGCGGGATTCTGAGGATCGTCCGCCTTCATCGCGCCGAGATCGTGGACATAGAAATGTTCGGCTTTTGCTGGATCGGATGTATATACGCTCAGGTGCGAGATGCTGGTGATCTTTGGGCGCTCTTGAGAACGAAGCTGAAAGGGAGCAAAGGCGCACAGCAACAGGGCCGCGACCGTGATTTTCGCTTTTGCCTGGAATGTCATGGCTGACTCCTTTATCGTTCGACAACCGCGCCTTCCTGGAAGCGCGATTTTTTCGGTTCACACTTACGATTTGGATTATTGTGAAGCCGGCTGAATCTTCATCGAGTGCGTTTTCGAACCCTAGAGAGTACCACCTCTTCCCGCCTTCCTGCCGCGACACCCAACACGGAGCCTAGCGGCTCGATTGGATGCCGAGACGGTTTGATAGAATCGAAGACGGCCCGGATGGCCGTCCACTTCGTACTAGACCGGACGCTTTGCGGGTTGTTTCACATGTACGTGGCGGCGTAGCTCAGGTGGCTAGAGCGACGGTCTCATAATCCGTAGGTCCGTGGTTCGAGTCCACGCGCCGCCACCAGATTTTTGGCTTATGGCTCAGACGAGGAACGTCGGGCGAGTCATCGTCACCATACTCACTCTCACGTCCATCGTTTTTCCCGCATCCGCTGTTGCGGAAGAAAAGCCAAAGCCCTTCCCTGTCGTTTCAATTGTCGATCAGCCTGAGATTGCCGGCCGTCCCGTGCAACTGGATTCTCACGGTAAACTTCTGCCTTGGCCCATGGCCGACGATACTGGTTATTCCTACTCGTCTCACGTCCTCTCGCAGTGGGCGATTTTGTGGGATCAATACAACCGGCAAAGACTCCCTTACTACTATTGCTGCTTCGATTTTGATCGCACGACGTTCGAGATGTCTCCCGACTCGCACTGGGCAAACTCCACTGGATATCTGCGGGCGATGCTGCAGGGCTTCGTCGAGCGGCTTTACCCATACACCGGCGACGCGCGAACTCTGGTATTTCTGCAGGATTTCGTAGATTTCGAACTCGAGAACGGACTCACTCCCGAAGGATATTTGTGGGCGCAGGTGCCGTACGCTTCCGCCAATCCCGGGGCGAAGCGATACTCCGGTTGGAGCGAGCATGGCGAAGATTATATTGAGCCGCACGTGGTCGGCGAGGACGGCTACGCCTATCTTCGTCTCTATGAGATGACGGGGAACACCAAATATTTGAGGGAGGCGATACGATGCGCGGCCGCACTGGTGAAGAACTACAAGCCGGGTGACGAAAAGAACTCGCCCTGGCCAGTGCGTTGTTACGCTCGCGATGGGAGAGTAGCGGGCCCCGGCATGGGACCCTATTCGGCGAATGTGATTGAGCCGATTATGTTATTCGACGAACTGATTCGCACGGGATACGGAGATGTGGCGGGCTATACGCGAGTGCGTGCAGGAGCCTGGGATTGGTTTCAGAAATATCCGCTGACCAACAATGTGTGGGTGGGTTACTTCGAAGATGTGCCGCCGACAATGGCTAATATGAACCAGGTGATCCCACTCGAGTTCGCCCGTTACGTGCTGCTGCATCCGGAGAAAGATCCGCAATGGCGCGGGCACGCGAGACGGCTTATCGAGTGGGTCCGAACGACGCCTAAGTGGCCGAAGTACGTTGTTCACGGAGCCATGGTTACAACCGAACAGGGAGACGGAGTCAATTTCTGCTGCAACCAGCCGAATCAGTGTTGCGACAGTCACACCTCGAGGCTCGCCGCGGTCGAGGCATTGTTCTTCGCGAAAACCGGAGACGAGTCCTACAGGGAAGAGGCCTTCCGATCGTTCAATTGGGTGACCTATTTTCAGGGACTCCCCGCCGGAGCCCATGCCCCATTCGGTTCGCAGTGGTGGTTTACGGACGAATTTGCGGACGGTCCACGAAGGCTCATGGATGCGTTCTGGGCGGTGCCAGAGTGGGCGCCGGCCGATGAGTCTCATCTGGTTGGGTCAAGTTCGGTCGTGACAAAAATCAGTTACGGACAAGGTTCTGTCACCTATTCAACCTTCGATCCTCGGTCGGTGGACGTCCTACGTCTGGACTTCATCCCCGAGAAAGTTACCGCGCGTGGGAATCCGCTGGCGCGGCGCAGGGATCTGGACGGGGAAGGCTTCGTCTTCGATGACTCGACACGCGTCCTCAGGATTCGTCATGACGAGGCCAACGATATCGATGTTCAGGGCAAGGGCGGCCACGTCCCGCCGCTGTACATAACTTTCGACGATCCCCATCTCCCAGCCGGGACGTTGCTGCGCGGGCAGTATCCGTCGGGCGTTATCGATTGGGGAACGAATCAATGGCGTATTAGCGTGCCGGAGGGTAAGTTCGGCACCTTCAATCTCTCAATTGCAGAAGTTGCGACGGCATCCGCGAACTTTAATTTTTACGCTCCCCGTGTCTTCGTGGGAGTCGATGTTTACAATAGCGGCAAGGCGGATGCCTCCATTAGCATCCACGCTCCCGGTGCTCGAGAAGGTGCTCGGGAAAAATCCTTTACCCTCAAGCCTGGCGAGTTGCGGCGCCTACGGACAGGTTGGAGCGACCCTGTTTCTACTATCATCTTCGATTTGAAAAATGGAGGGGGCTTGCGTTTCGACAACCTGGCGTACTTACACGATTAGATAGCATGCCCTGATTTGTTTGAATGTTATTTGTTAAGTTCAGTTATCCCATGCGGGCTGTACTAAGGAATGTCCGAAAGTCGTTTTCTATTGGGCGGTAACTCGATCAAGTTTCTTTAGCATCTCGCCAATCTCCGGATTGGCCATGAAATTCTTCCACACCAAACCTGTGCGGTAGTTCTCAATCATCACCACGATCGGCGCCTGGTTCAGGCCCATGTAAATGGGCGAGATCCAGTTTGCGCTTGGGTTATAGGCGTCGCGCGGACCGTAGACATCCCACATCTGATCGCCCAAATCGCGATAGAAATGCTTCAGCGCGGCCATCGATGCTTCAGGGGTATAGGGGAAGGACGAGAGCGCGCCTGTGGGAGTTAGCGTTCCGCGATCATCGTTATCGTTAGGGGCGTGCGGCACATAACCATCGGGACCGTCACTAGCGGTTAGACCCCAGGCGTTGGGCCCATAACCCGGATAGTGCTTCGGATCGGCAATCGAATAGGCGAGATTGATCTTAGCGATATTGCGGTTGTTATCGAAATAAGATTTGGTGAAGCGATCGTGAAGACTGTGCGGATCGAAGCCCATGTAAGAGTAGTGCGTAAAGAAAAGCGGTCCGCCAGTGCCAATGCCGACATCTAGCTTGATGCCGTAGTAAGTATGGCCATTGCGGTAGAGGCCCCCATCTTTATTGTCAGACCCCACTTCACCATTCGATAAAGCCTGCTCGGATTCGCCGACCCATCCCGAGTAATAAAGGCTCGCAGGTATGGAGTGTGTCGGCGAGGCGATGCCGAGTAGATACGTGATCATCACCTCGTTGAATCCGATAAGAGGGTGGTGAATTTGCCACGCCCATTGCGGCGACCAATGCCAGTATAAGAAATCGCTCGTGGGGTGTCTCGCGATACCAGTCCCACTCTACCGTCTCCCAGAGACGCGTGATTTTGCGATCGAGAGATTGCTCGTTTTCGGCGGAGCGGTGAAAGTATTGGCGGGCCGCCAGCAGACCTTGGATGAGAAAAGAAGTCTCGACTACGTCTCCACCGTTTTCGTACATGCCAAATACCGGCATGGTCTCCCCGGTGCCGCCATTCATGAAGTGCGACCATGCGCCGTGATAGCGCGGGGCATGTTCAAGAAAGTTGACAATCTGCGTCAGTCGTTCAACGCCTTGTTGACGAGTGATGAAACCCCGATCTACGCCCACAAGCAGCGCCATGATTCCGAAGCCGCTCGCGCCGGTCGCAATAATGCGATCGTCTCCTGGAATATTTTCGCGAGCCATGCCAGAGTGCGGATCTCCGCCTTCCCAGTAGTATTCGAAGCAAGCTTTTTGCAACATGGTGAGCAGTTGGTCGTCCGTCATCTCATGGGTGGATGCGCTAGCGATGTTCGAGAATGCAGAGTGCCGATACTGCCAGTCGGAAGCGACGACTTTATATTGCGCGCGTGTCTCGGGCTTGCCGAGGAAATCTTCGTAGCGATGCACGCCTGCCAGTTGCATTCCGATAGGAACGAACTTCTTTGCATCGTCGCCTCCTTCGCTAGCGGAGGACCGATAGATTACATAACGCGCGACAGCCGGATTTTCTGCCGCGTCCCATTCCAGTTCGATGTGGCGATCGAAGCCGGTGGCGCGCAGATGCGAAGGGGGCCGCAGGGTGAACGCCGACGGATGGGCATCGATGCGAACTTCGTCGACGATGAGAGTGTGACGAACGTTGTCGGGACGTCCCTGATAAAAAGTGACGCTCTGCGTGAATTCCGGCTTGAAAGTGTGGATCGAGGCGGTCCTACAGTCGGCAAGTGGGATGCGCACCTGAACCCAGCGGCCCGCCGGCACCGCGCCCGTATATTTCGAAAGATCAATCGGCTGGCTGAAACTTCCTGGGAATTCCGCAACCTGCAAACCTTCCCGCGCGTTCGAAAGTACGATCTTTGGCAGATCAGTGGCAGCGATTGCCTCGGGAGCAAATATCCAGAAATACAAGTCTGTACCGCTGAGTTGGGGAAAACGGTTTCGAAAATCGATGGTCCGGATCTGAGCGATCCAGCCGCCTCCGTCAGCCGACTGCCAGGTGACTCGAATTGCATTTGGAGGTGTGAGAAATGTCTTGGTCTCAACCGGCAGCCGATGCTCTTGCTGTTCCAAGAAACTTTGTCCCGATGATTCCGCAGTGCTGTAGAAGTAGTAATCCGAAGTCAGGCTGTTATCGAAAATGACGTGCCTGTAGTAGTCGGAATTGGCATGCGCCGCCGCGGAAAACGTGTAGAACGCGATCGACAAAATAGCAAACCGCAAGGCAATCACTCGCGATCTCTTCGGAAACAAAAACGGCAGCAAAGTACGAGAATGCGCGGGACGAACCAGGAACCGCATGAGTCACTACCTCGAAGCAACCACGAGTAAGATGGCGACTAAATCGCGTTAGTAAGCGTCGACGGTCTGTATGAAATACGCTTTCCCCTCTGATGTCAAGAGAAGAGGCGAATCCCGACCCTTCATTCGTCCCTTGCCGCATCGATTTTCTTGTGCGAGACTTCGCTCCGTGACTATCAGGAAGGTTAGACAAAACACTGACAGCGCTGAGCGCGTCGGCCGCAAGCCAATGAGTCTGAAAAAGCTGGCAGAGTACCTCGCCCTTTCGCCGGCAACCGTTTCGCTGGTTATCAATCGCTCAAGTGTGGCTGATTCCATTCCGCAAGAGACGAAAGACCGCATCTTCACGGCCGTCCGAAAATTCAAGTATCGCCCCAACTTCTTCGCCCGTTCGTTGCGGACGCAGCGCAGCTTCACTATTGGTGTCATTGTCCCCGAAGTGAGCGACGGCTATTCCGCCTCCGTCATGAGCGGGGTAGAGGACTATTTGCTCAACGAGGGCTATTTTTACTTCGTGGCCAGCCACCGGCACCGCGCCGACCTGATTGACGAATATCCCCGCATGTTCCTCGAACGCTCGGTCGACGGACTGATCGCGGTCGACACGCCCTGGCACCTCAATCTCTCCGTGCCGGTCGTGACTGTGTCAGGACACAACTGCGTGAAGGGTGTGACGAACATCGTGCTCAATCACCAGAAAGCGGCCGAAATCGCGCTCAAACACCTGCTGAACTTGGGCCATCGCCGCATCGCGTTCATTAAGGGACAGGAATTCAGCTCCGATACCGAGGTTCGATGGACCAACATCGAGCGCGTCGCGCAACAACATTCCCTCAAAATCAATCCTCGCCTCGTGAGGCAACTTCAAGGCGATTCACCGTCGCCGCAACTGGGATTCACGGCAACCCAATCGCTTTTGGCCTCGGGTGAACCCTTCTCGGCACTCTTTGCGTTTAACGACATTTCTGCCATGGGGGCGATTCGTGCGCTGCGCGAGTCGGGACGTCGCGTTCCCGAAGATGTTTCCGTCGTCGGCTTCGACGATATTCAAAGCGCTGCCTACCAGAAACCGGGACTGACCACGGTGCGGCAGCCCTTGCGCGAAATGGGACGCGCCGCGGCAGAAATTCTGCTCAAGCGCATCAACCGGCCAGGATCTGAGCTACACGAAAGACACATCGTCGAGCCCGAGTTGGTTATACGGGAGACCACATGCAAGGTCTCCACCGCGCATCGACTAAACGGAAAACAAAGGCATTAAGTCGCCTCTTGTTTTTCATACCCGCGTCTTGATTTTCATAGACAACCTGGAGCAGTATCGCCGGAGGAGCGTGTCCCGCTTTGCTGCTTGACGATGGAAATTCCAGCATGCTATAAGCATGCGGCTGGAGTTACTAAATCGCTTTTTCAGAGATTTAGTAAACAATTTGGTATAAGATTTCGAAATCGTCAATTTACGTTTTTAAAAAGCATCGAGAACCAGGAGACTCCATGAGGCGTTCCGTTCTAGCAGTCCGCGTCGCACTGCTGATTGTCAGCATCATTGCATCAACCGCGTTGGTCCAAGCGCAGTATCGAACTTCCATTCAGGGCGTAGTGACCGACGCCACGGGCGCCGTGGTTCCCGGAGCCACCCTCACACTGATCAATCCCGCCACCGGCGAAAAGCAAGTCCGCACCAGCGACGCCGCCGGCGTATTCAACTTCAACGCCCTGGCAGCCGCAGCGGCATTCCGATTGGAAGTGGAAGCCAACGGGTTCGAAAAGAAAGTTCTCGACCACATTGAACTGACGCCGGATCAGGCCAACGCGCTGAACGTGACATTGGCGATTGGCTCGGCATCGCAGACCGTCAACGTGGATGCAACATCAATACCTGAACTTGAGACGCAGACTGCTTCGGTGAGCGGAACCGTGTCCGAAAACCAGATTCAGCATCTTCCATCGTTTGGCCGTGACGTCACAAAGCTCGCACAACTCGCTCCTGGGATGTTCAACGATGGTTCGCAAGCCGGTGGTGGCGGGCAATACAATCTTCCCGGTACCCAGAGTGGGCCCGCGTCTTCGGGTGGATCGACTGGAATCTTCGCAACCGAAAATCTCGTTCAGGGCTATTCCAACGGCAACCAGGCCCAGAACACCGGCATTTCAATTGATGGCATCAGCACTACCAGCGCCGTATGGGGCGGTTCAACTGTCATCACCCCGTCAGAAGATTCAGTCAACGACGTAAAAGTTGTCACCAACAGTTATGATTCCGAGGATGGTCGATTCACGGGCGCCCAAGTTCAGATTACTTCCAAGAGCGGTTCGAACGACTACCACGGAAGCCTCTTCTTTACCACTCACCAACCCAACCTGAACGCCTACCAGCCGTATTTCGGCGCTGGCACGCACCCGCAGAGGGACAACAGCAAGTTCAACCAGTTCGGCGGCAGCGTCGGCGGTCCCATTTGGAAGAATAAAATCTTCGCCTTCTTCAATTACGAGACGGTGCGCGAGCCTAATGCCAATGTTATCGGCAGCGGATGGTACGATACTCCGCAGTTTGATGCCTTGGCGCCCGCCGGCGGACCCATTGCAGCGAAGTATCTCGGCTTTCCGGGGAATGGCGTAGTCAATCTCGGTCTCGTCCCGAACACTACCTGCGGGAGCGCCGGCCTGATCGAAGGAGTGAACTGTGCAACCGTAACGGGCGGGCTTAATCTCGGAACGCCGCTAACCACGGGTGTGGGTACGCAGGATCTGGGCTGGACGCAGCCTAGCAATCCGGGCTGTGGGGGCGCGGGCACGGGCTGCGGAACGCCGGGCAGCCCACTGGGTACGACGCCAGATATAGCGGACTACATCACTTCGAATCCGTCCAACTTCAATGCAGCGCAGTACAACGGTCGCCTTGACGTGGATGCCACCAGCAAGGATCGCATCGGCTTCGCCATATACTGGGTTCCTCTGACAAGCAACGACCTCAATGGCAATCGTGCCTACGATGTCTTCCATCACAACCAGATCAACGATGCATTCTCCGTCATCTGGAACCATACCTTCTCGCCCACTTTGCTCAATGAACTTCGCGCCAATGCTGCCGGGTGGCGCTATAACGAGGTCGCTTCGAACCCGCAATCGCCGGTAGGATTTCCCGTGGACAATATTGGCGCAATTGGCAGCATCACGCCGGAACAGTTCGGCCCGAGTGTTGGCAACATCCTTAATCAGTGGACTTATAGCTACAAAGACGTGGCTACCAAGATCTTCGGACGCCATACAATAAAGTTTGGCGGTGAGGCTACCCGTCTGTTTTACTTGCAAGAGCAGACTTATAACGGCGTTCCCAACTATGGCTTCTATAACATGTGGGACTTTCTGAATGATGCTCCGGACAGCGAGGGCGGGGGCTTCAATCCTAATACTGGTGTGCCCACTACCCTGCGCCAGGATGATCGCGAAAACATCATGGGTTTCTTTGGTCAGGATGATATTAAGGTCCGACCGAACCTCACGATCAATCTCGGATTGCGTTGGTCTTACTTTGGCCCGCTCTATTCGAAGCAGGACAACGTCTATCGGGCAACGCCGGGCGCCGGTGCGGCCTATCTGACAGGTTTGACGGTGGGTAAGGGAGATTCTTGGAACGCCCAGAAGGATAACTTGGGCCCCGAAATTGGTTTTGCATGGAGCCCCAGTAAATTTAACAGCCGGCTCGTGTTCCGAGGCGGTTACGGTCTCAATTATAACCAGGAAGAGATCGCGATCTCGGCCAATGTCCTCCAAAATCCGGGACTGGTGGTATTCCCGGGGTTTACCTCTCCGTCCCCGTCCGCGATCAATACTGGAATCTTCTACGCTCTTTCCAGCAGCCCGACCAACCTTTACGGCTATCCATCGAACCCGAATGTGACGTCCCCTTTAGGTCCCAATGGGTTGCCGACTACCGGTGGGACCGGCGTCGAAATCTTCCCCAACAACCTACCAACGATGCGGACACATCATTACTCCTTCGATATGCAATACGATCTCGGTCACCAGTACGTAATGTCAGTGGGATACCAGGGAAGCTTGTCGCGGAACATCTACTTTCACGAGAACCCGTTGGCAGCGCCTGCAACCCAAGGCGCCGTGCTGACTCCGCAAATCACCGGAGGAGACTACTGGGGCGTGAACGGCCGCGGCAATTACAACGCTTTGCTCGCAGAATTGAAGCATCAGTTCTCGCACCAGTTCATGGCTGACGCTCAATACACCTGGTCGAGAAGCATGGACACGAGTTCCGCGCCTTATTCCGAGCAGCCCTACCCTTACGATCCCACCCTCAGCTACGGACGCTCGGACTATAACGTCACCAATGCATTCAAAGTGTTTGGCATGTGGCAGCCGGTCTTCTTTCACGGCAACAGTTGGGCCGATAAGGTCGCTGGCGGCTGGTCGCTCAGCGGTATCTTCAACTGGCACTCCGGATTTCCCTGGAGTCCGATGGTAAGCACCCAGGGCGGATTCCTCTATACCGGCAACTGCTGCTATAACACTTTGTTTCCTGCCGCCTATTTGGGTGGCGCTGGCCAAAGCACAAGCAATAAAGCCTTCGAACAGACTACAGCCGGTCCCAGCCAGAACTACCCCAACGGGGGCGCGGCCTATTTCTCGACGCCGACTTATACCGTCTACAACTGCACTTACCCTGTCCAGTGCGGTGGGACGGCGCTTCCTCAGGCTCCAGGTGTTGCCCGCAACTCGCTAACGCTTCCGGGCTACAAGGATGTGGACTTGACGATTTCGAAGGGCTTTGGCCTGCCGAAAATGCCGATACTGGGAGAAAACGCTCGGTTTGAGATTCGAATGGATGCCTTCAACGTCTTCAACAATTTGAACTTGAACCCAGGTAGCATCTCGAACAATATCGGCAATTCAAACTTCGGGACGCTATCGAGTGCCCTGGCGGCCCGCGTTCTTTCGTTAGGCGCTCGCTTCAACTTCTAATTCACGTCTGAGGTTTTCTGACGGCGCACTCGGATCCCGAGTGCGCCTTTTTTCTTCTTAGCTGATTTCGATCGATGCCTCGCTTTTACTGTCTGTCAGCGATCACTTCCGCCTCGCGTTCAAACGATCAAGTGAGCGCTTCAATTCCTCTAGTTTCTGTCCCGCCTCACCCAGTTTGCCCTCCGCTGTCAATCGCTGATAGTCGGATAGATCTTTGGCGGCTTGCGCGATGAGCGCATTCAACTCGGCTTGCGATTCTGGCGAGACGCCTGATGCCGATCCTCCTCGCGACGCGTCTGCGGGAGCGCCAGCACTGCTCTGGTTCTGGCCCGCGGTAACCGCCGCACTAGCTGTAGGCGCACTTGCCGTCAGTGACGAGACCGCTCCGCCAAACAGCGACGCCATCGCTGACTCGAACGTTGGACCGTATGCCAGGCGATCCTGCAACGCCAGCACCACCAGTCGCAATTCCGGCATGGGACTGCGTTCGGCTTGTAGATAGATTGGCTCGGCATACAAGAGCGCCTTCCCAGTTGGAATCACCAGCAACGCGCCACGCCGCACGTGCGATCCCTGCTGGTTCCATAACGTCAGTTGGCCCGACAGCTGGGCGTTCTGATCGATGCGCGCCTCGATCTGCAGCGGGCCATCTACCAGCTTCGTTTTTGGGAAGTTATAGACAACCGATTTGCCGTACTGCGCGCCATCGCTGCGACCCGCGATCCAGCCAATCAGATTATTGCGGTTGGCGGGGGTGAAGGGCAGAATCTCGGCGAACTCTTCGCCGGTTTCTCCGGGAAGCTTCATCAGCACAAAGTTTGGCTGCATGGCCTGCGTGGTTTGTCCGCCGGCGTCGGTCATACCCACTTCGGTCGCAACCGTCCATAGGTCTTCGCGGTTGTAGAACGCTTCGGTATCGGTCATGTGATACAAGCCGTAGACCTCGGCTTGCAGCTTGAGCAACAACTCGGGATAGCGCACATGTTTCCGCAGTCCTGCTGGCATCGTCGACGCATCCTTAAATAAACTTGGAAAGATGCGGCGGTACGCGGCGATGATGGGATCATCGGTGTCGAAAACGTAAAACGTTGTTGTGCCGTCGTAGGCGTCGATCACGACCTTGACGCTGTTCCGCATGTAGTTAATCAGCTCGTTGTCGAGACGGTAGTGCGTCGAGTAGGGATAACTATCAGAAATCGTGAACGCATCCATAATCCACGACAGACGCCCGTCCTCTCCCAGAACGATATATGGATCCGGATCGTAAGTGAGAAATGGCGCGAGCGTCGTGACGCGCTCACGCAGGTTGCGCCGCATCAGCAGGCGGCTCTCGTCGTTGACGTCATCGCTAAACGGCAACTTGGCAAGATCGTCGCGGTCAAGCGCAATCGTCAGCCGACGGAAAAAGCCGCCAAGCTGAATGCCGCCGTTACCCTCATACGACGTCAGGTTATTCGTTTGGCCCTGCGGATAGTTGAATTCCTTCTGCCTCGTCTTCACATAAACGTCAGTGTTCGTCAGCTCACCGAAATAAATCTCGGGCCGCGTCACGGACAGGTTGCTCACCGTGCTCTGCACCGGCATGTTGCTCAGCATCAATGTCGGTAGCCCTTCCGAAGTGAAGCCGTTCACCGAATTCATGGTGATGCCGTACCCGTGCGTGTAGATCAGTCTCTCGTTGATCCAATTGCGGCTGCTCTCGGGCAGTTTGTCGACATTCAACTCTCGCGCCGCGAGCATGACCTCTCGCGTCGTGCCATTAATGTTGTATCGATCGATATCGATGTCGGGGAAGTCGTAGTACGTGCGGATTTCCTGAATCTGCCGCAGCGTGTCCTGCAGCGCGTGCCAGTCCCACAAACGTATGTTCTGCAGAGTAGCCGTATTATTTGTGGCATCTGCCGATTCCACCGTGGTTTCCGCAGGGAACTCACGCTGCGTGATTCGGTTGAATCCGTAGGCCTGCCGAGTCATATCGATGTTGTGCGCGATGAAGGGCTGCTCGCGTACCAGTTCGTTTGGCTTAACGATGAAGCTGCTGACGTACCAGGCCACTCCTTGCAGCGCGAGATAGCACACCAAGGCCGGGAGAAGGGCCGCGACCAGCCGGCGCCCCGCCGGAATCCGCACCGCATTGACGATGGCGATCAACGCTCCGAGAACAAGCGCGATGCAAACGATTAGCAAGCCAGTAAGCATGACGTGCGCATCGGTATAGGTGACCCCGCCAAAAATCGTGTGATCATCCAGCAGAAGTTCGAAGCGACTCATGTAAACGCGTACCGCGACAATCAGCAGCAGAAATGCGAACGTAATCGAAAGTCCGCGCCAGGGCAGGACGACCGAGCGACTCAGCTTGCCAGCCAAAACACGGCTCCCACCAGTGATCAACACGAAGAAGCCCGCGAGCAGACAGGAAATCACGGCCAGCGTCAGCAACCAGCCGACGATCAGCTGCCATGCCGGCAAAGTGAACAAGAAAAAATTTAGGGGCTGTCCAAAGATTGGATCGGTGACTCCACCGCTGCTGGCTGGTGCCGACCAATAAAGAGCGAGTGTCGGCCATTCCGCCATCATCCCAGCTCCTGTTGCGGCCGCAATCACGAGCGAAAGGCCGAGTGCGATCATCCGTAGCACGGGCTCGACCGGCAGCTTTATCGGCTGCCCGCCGACGATGATCGTGTGTCCGCTCGGCAGGTCGGGAAGGTGCGCCCGCTTCAGTGCCACAAAGGCCCCGTACAGAATCAGAAATGTCGCCACCGTAAAACCAGCAAACACTCCCCATTGCAGCCCCAGCGACTTCCAGAACACTTCCGCGTAGCCGAGCGATCCGAACCAGAGGACATCCACGTAATAGGAAAGTGCGGTTCGGAATCCAAAGAAAATAACGGCCAAGATTACAAAAATGACGATATATCGGCGGCGGCCCCCTGGCACGCGCCTTGCCGGCCAGTCGATCGATTCAGGCATTGCTCAACTCCCGTTTTTCCAAGCTTTTTGAGTTAATCGCATAATACTCTCTCCTCACCCGGCGTTGTTTCATTGCTCCAGCCCTGTGAGGTCGCGTGGCGTGCGTAAAAGTGCCAGCCGTTCCTTAAGTTATGCTAAGCTTTTGGGCAACGAAAAGTTGTCCCATCCTCCTCCGCTGGCCTGGAAGCTAGATTCCGTATTCTGCCCAAGAACTGAGGAGAAAAGCTGTCATGCCGTTAAGAAATTCTCGTCGCGAGCCAGACTCCGAACACGACGGGGCCGCGCCGGACGACGCGGAACGGCAAGCTCTCGATCAACTCTTCAGCTTGGCCTACGAAGAGTTGCGCCGCCTCGCCTCGACAGTCAAGCGCGGCGATCCAAGCAACACGCTCAGTCCCACGGCTCTGGTCAATGAAGCGTGGCTAAAGTTGGCGAAACAGCCGGGAATCGTAGTAGCCTCGCACCTTCATTTCAAGCGCATCGCAGCGCGCGCTATGCGCCAACTGCTGGTTGAAGCGGCGCGACGCCGTAACTCACACAAGCGCGGCGGAGATGGTGAAGTCATCTTCGTTGCATTCGACGAGTCGGTCGACCGTCCCGCGACTTCGCCGGCGGAACTCCTAGCCCTTGATAGCGCTTTAACTTCACTCGCCGAATTAGAGCCGCGGCAAGCTCAAATTGTAGAGGGCCGTTTTTTCGGAGGGCTCGAAGTGAACGAGATATCGAGTCTGATGGGCATCTCAGAGGCGACGATCCTGCGCGACTGGCGCGCGGCCAAAGCCTGGCTGGGACAAGAACTTCGTCACAGCGGATAACATCGCAGATCCGCGACAGTTGGGTGCAACCGGGTATAGGACAACCGAATCATGGACCGTGCGCGCTGGCGGAAAATCCAGAGTCTCTTTCATGACGCGGCCGACTTGCCGCAATCAGAGCAGCGCGGATTTCTGGAGTCAGCCTGCGCCGACGACGAGTCGCTCGTCGCCGAAGTGCTGGCAATGCTTGAGCAGGACGCGAGCGGCCATTCTCTGCTCGACCGCAATCTCGCCGAAATTGCTCACGAAACGTTGGCCCCTGGTTCGTCAAGGAACGATGCGTTGGCCGATGACGGATTTCCGTCCTCAATTCCAAGAGAGTTCGGCCCGTACCGCATTCTGAAGTTGTTGGGCGAAGGCGGTATGGGTGTCGTTTATCTGGCCGAACGCACCGACCTGGGTACGCACGTCGCAATCAAGATCTTGCGGGATGCCTGGCTTTCTCCTGCCCGTCGCGAACGTTTCTCCAGCGAGCAGCGCACCCTCGGACAACTCAATCATCCGCTGATCGCGCGTCTCTATGACGCCGACACGCTTGACGATGGAACTCCCTGGTTCGTCATGGAGTACGTCGACGGCGTTCCGCTCACGGAATACTGCCGCGAACATCAATGCAGTCTCAACGAGCGTCTCAAACTGTTTCGGGCCGTTTGCGAGGCGGTGCAATATGCCCACAGCAACACCGTCATCCACCGTGATCTCAAACCCTCAAACATTTTGGTGAAGAGCGATGGCTCGGTGCGGCTATTGGATTTTGGTATCGCAAAACAAATCGAGAGCCTCGACCTTGCCGCCGATCAAACGCCCCACGTCACCATGACAGGATTGAGGTTCTTGACGCCGGCCTACGCGTCTCCCGAGCAAATTCGTGGCGATCATGTTGGCATTGCCACCGATGTCTATTCGCTCGGCGTCATTCTGTATGAACTACTTGCCGGCCAGCTTCCTTTCGATCTTTCTCGTCTCACCCCGGCTGAGGCTGCGACCGCGATTACAACCCAGGAACCGGTCAAGCCTTCTGCCGCCGCAAAGCGCGACTTAAGCAAGAGCGCATGGGCCGACCTTGATGTGCTGTGTCTGAGCGCGATGCACAAAGATCCAAAGCGCCGATACCAGACAGTCGATGCTCTAATTCGCGACGTCGATCGTTTTCAGAAGGGAGAGCCCCTCGAAGCCCGTCCCGACACATGGCAATATCGTTTCGGGAAGTTTGTGCGGCGGAATCGGCGAGCCGTAGCCGCCACAGCCGCCATCTTCATCGTGATCGTCGCCTTGGTCTCATTCTTTACGGTGCGAATCTCCAAAGCCCGCGACACGGCTCTTGCCGAGGCCGCCCGTACCGAGCGCATCCAGCACTTTATGGCCAATCTTTTTCAGGGCGGAGACGCGGCGGCTGGCCCCTCCGACTCGTTGCGCGTTATCACTATTGTCGATCGCGGAGTCCAGGAAGCGAAGGCCCTCAACAGCGATCCCAAGGTACAGGCCGAGCTCTACGAAAACCTGGGCGGCATCTACGAGAAACTCGGCAAGTTCGATCAGGCCGACGCGCTGCTCACTGCCGCTCTCAACCAGCGGAAATCTTTGTTTGGCCCCGATAGTCCGGAGGTAGCCGAGAGTTTGACTGCGTTAGGGCTCCTGCGTTCCGATCAAGCTCGATTGCAAGAAGCGGAGCAGTTCACTCGGCAGGGGCTAGAAATGTCCGAGCGCCGTTTGCCGCCAACGCATCCTGCTCGTGCGCACGCACTTCGCGCCTACGGAAAGGTTCTGGCCGAACGCGGCTCCTACGATCGGGCGATTGCTGCGCTGAACGAGGCTGTTCGCTTGCAATCTGCACCGGGCGTTGCGCCCGCAGAACTCGCCGAGAGCTTGTCTATGCTCGCGGACGCCAATTATTCCGCCGGACACTACGACGTCTGCAATGCGTTGTATCCACGTATTCTCTCGATGCGCCGCCAAATTTACGGAGAACGCCATCCGCTGGTCGCCGACACTCTCGGCAGCATGGCCGCCGTACAAAGCGACTTGGGATACTACCCGAAAGCCGAGCGTCTTGACCGCCAGTCGCTCGAAATCATTCAGTCCTACTACGGCGACGATCATCCCAAAACCGCCAACCGACTTACGAATCTGGCGCAGGCGCTCAGTTACCAGCGCAAGTTTGATGAAGCCGTCTCTTTACTGAATCAGGCTCTCGCCATCGACGAGCATGTGTACGGCCCGACCCATCCGGCTTTGGCGGAAACTCTCAACGAACTGGGCAACGTCGCGTCGATGCAAGATCACTATGACGACGCGAGAGAAAAGTTCCAGCGTGCCGCGGATATCTATCGTTCCGTCTACGGTGACCACCACTATCTGGTGGCCATCGCCTTGTCGAATGTGGCGGATACCTATCTGCACAAAAAAAATTATCCGCGCGCGGAAGAACTCTTTCGCGATGTCGTCCGGCGCTTTCAGGAAACGCTTCCCGCCGACAACGTGAATCTCGGCATCGCCCACCTCAAACTGGGACGAACTCTGCTAAGGCAGAATCGCTATGAAGATGCGGAGTCCGAAACCTCAGCCGGTTACGAAATCCTGAAAAAGCAGAGTAGTCCGGCCACGAGTTTCATGCATGCCGCTCAGAAAGATCTAACAGCGGAATATGAAGGCTTGAATCAGCCCGAGAAAGCTGCACAATTCCGGGCCGAGCTGGCGGACGCGACTCCAGACCCCTCGAAGGCGAAAGGCAAGCCATAAAGGTACCCGCAGCGTCCGAAAACCGGCCTCGCTCCTTATCCTTTCAGTTTTTCCGCATTTTTCGAAAATGAATGACGGTTTTCGTACTCCGTTTGCGCAATGCGAGGTGAGTCTAAAACCGGCGCATGGGAAGGAGCGGAGTCGCGATTCACAAAACGACTCCGCTTCGCTCCGGTAGTTAGCGCGAACCGCGGCTCAAATCAGCCCTTAGTAAGTCAAATCAGTTTGTAAGGAGAGACCCTGAATGAAGGCGAAGAATCCCGGAACCGCACTCTTAGGAATTGCGCTCGCGCTGCTGATCCCCGCAGCCGCCGTTGCCCAGACCTACACCCAGCTCTACACCTACCCAAATACCGACAATAATACGAGCGGCATCACCTACGAGAGCGTTCTCGCACAGGGCCAGGACGGCGAACTCTACAGCACCATCCAGACGAACGGCGCCTACAACGAGGGCAGCGTCTACAAGATTTCCACGGCCGGACAATACGATCTGATTTATAGCTTCTGCGCTGAGGGCGGCGCGTGCAAACTCACAGGAGGAATCCCCGACGGCGGTGTAACCCTCGGCTTCGATGGCAACTTCTGGGGAACAACCCAGAATGGCGGCACGGACGCCGGTGGCACGGCTTTCAAAATTACGCCTTCCGGAACGCTGACCTCCCTCTACTCGTTCACGAATAGTACGGATGACAGTGCACCCTCGTATACGCTCATTCAAGGGCAGGACGGCAACATGTACGGCGTATCGGAAGAACAATATGCGGGACAGGCTGGATCGTTTTTCAAGATGACTACGAAAGGCAAACTTACGGCCCATCCTTTCAATCCGAACTTCACCGACGGCGCCAGTCCGAATCTTCCGGTTCAGGGTTACGACGGAAATTTTTACGGCAGTATTCAACTCGGCGGAGATCTAAGTTGCAGCCTGCACGGCTGCGGCGCGATTTACAAAATGACGGCAGCAGGCAAGGTCACGATCCTCCACAGTTTCACCGGATATGTCAGTACCACCCAGTACGACGGTTCTTTTCCCTACGGAACCCTCGCGCAGGACGCGAACGGCAATCTTTACGGAACTACCTACAGCGGCGGATCCGCCAACACTGGAACCATCTTCAAAATTACGCCCAGTGGGAATTACACTCTGCTGCATAGCTTCGCCGATGCGCCTCCGAACTATGACGGCACGTCGCCCACCTCAGGCCCGACGCTCGGCACCGACGGCAATATCTATGGCACCACCGAAAAAGGTGGAACGCAGAATGGAGGCGCGATCTATAAGATCACTCCTTCCGGCAGCGAAACACTGCTGTACAGCTTTTGCGTTGTCTCTTGCTATGACGGTTTCGTTCCGACGACCTCCATGTTGCTGGATACGAATGGAAAATTCTACGGTGTCACCTCCGGCAACTCCAATGGAGGTTCCGTTTTCTACAGCTTTGACATGGGATTCAAGCCGTTCGTAAAACTCGTGACTTGGACGGGTAAAGTGGGAGCCAAAGTCGAAATTCTCGGTCAGGGATTTACTGGCGCGACCGCCGTGTCTTTCGACGGGGTCGCGGCAAAGTTCGTCGCTGTCTCGGATACTTATCTGACGGCAACTGTTCCTTCAAGCGCGCTCACTGGATCGGTTACGGTTACAACTCCTTCCGCCACATTGAAGAGCGACCGCATTTTCATCGTGCCGCCGCAAATCAAAAGCTTCAGTCCTGCCAGCGGACCGGTCGGCACCTCGGTGACCATCACCGGAATCAGCCTGACGCAAACCACAGCCGTTACTATCGGAGGCAAGGCCGCTAGTTTTACAGTGAACTCCGATACGCAGGTCACGGCGATTGTTCCAGCAGGCGCGAAGACAGGAAAAACGATCACGGTTACGACCCCCGGAGGAAAGGCCGCTAGCACCGCCAAGTTCACGGTTACATAAGGTGCCGCTGGTTTTATTTCTCTCTTACTTGCCGGCGGCTGCGTTCTTGGCCGCCGGAACCGTAATCGTCACTGAGTCTGGTTCCGTCCACACCGGTTTCCCACTCGTCAGTTGGAGGCGGTGCATCGTGATCTTTCACCTGCTCGTGATCGACATCCACCATAAGGTAGTGGTAATTAATCTCGTTGCTCTGGAAAGGATCGGTCTTCGCGCGACTAATCGGATACGCGTGCGCTCCTGCGCCTCCGGTCACGAAATACGTGACGCCTCCATGCTCGTGCCGTTCGTAATTGTGTACATGTCCTGAGAACACGACGAATCGTGCCCGTTGATTTTTCTGACGTGTCTCCAACAACATGGCCAGATCCTTTTCCTGTCCGCGTGCCATGTGTCCCTCTCCTAGCATGGAGGAAGCCGAACTGGTGTACGGCGGATGGTGCAGCACGAGGAAAACGAAATCCACATCGCTGGGAAGTTGATCCAGTTTCTGCACAAGCCACTTTCCTTGTGGTCCCGAGATCTCGTCTAGCGAGCTGTCTAATACTAGAGTCAGCGTGTTCGCGGCGCGGACGGAGTAATAGCGGCTCTTCTGCAAGTCCGGAAAGCGCTCGAAGTAATTCTCCAGCGCGATCTTTTCGTTGCCGTGCAGTTCATGGTTTCCGATCGCCGGATACACCGGAATCTTCTTCTCTCGCCACACCGCTGTTTCCCGATCCCAAACTCTCCAGTCGTCCTTGTCGTAGCCGTTATAAACCAGGTCGCCTCCGAAGCAGATAAACGCGGGATTCGTGTCCGCCACCGCTGCGACCAAAGCCTGGCGCACCGCAGGATTCGCCGCGTCCGTGTCTCTCGGATCATGAAACCGAGCATCGCCATAACTCACAAAGTGAAACGGCGCATTCAGTTGCACCTGTAACTCCACCGGTTGCGCTTCTGCCTGAGGGTTCGCCCCAGCCGGTTGTGAGTGCGAACGCGTACACGCCACGCAGCCAAGAAAGAGAACAACAACCGGCAATTTAATGGCTGGCAATTTGCAAAAGAATTTCAAGCTCACCCCTTTTGACCCACAAACCCGCTCAATCGTTGTTTCACATCCGGCCACTCCGACGCCACAATCGAATAACGCGCCGAATCGCGGGCGATAAAGTCTGCGGCCATTCGATGCGACCGTAAAATCCCTTCAAACTGTCCGCCGATCCGTTCAATCGCTGCCCGCGATCGCTCGTTTCGAACATCCGTGTGCAAGCACACCCTTAGCACCTTCCACGTTTCAAAAGCTTGCGTCAACATCAACAGTTTGGCTTCGGTATTCGCCGGAGTTCGAAGCGCGGCCCGGCTGAGCCATGTGTAGCCAATCTCGCATGCGTCGGGAGTGGTTCGTCCATGCAAAGGATGCTGCGGCGGCCAGGGCCAGCGCTCGAGATTGAAGAATCGTGTCGACCCGATGACGGTGCCGTCGCCCACCCGTACTGTGGCAAACGAGACCGCAGTACCCGCGTAAAGCCACTCCAGAGCCATATCGACGTAGCGGATTGCCTCATCTTTGCCCTGCGGCACAGGGCTCCACTGATAAAGACGCGAAGAGTTGTCAGGAGACCGATCGACGGCCGAAGCAGCTACCAGACCGTCTACGTGGCGATGATCGAGGGGTTCAAGCCGGACGTGGCGGCCCGATAGTACGAAGGTTTCTGTTCCCACGACTTCAGTATGCAACGAGTCGCATGCACTCGCAATGCCGGCTCGTCGGATAACTTAGTCTGATTCCGGAGACGTCATTGTTGCAGATGCGACAATTTCGGATTCGTATCCGTCGTCGGCAGATAAACGAACTCAGTTTTTGAAAGCAGGTAGATAATTCCGATTTCGCTGCCGCTCTGGTTCACGATCACCCGTCCGTTGGATGACACCGAATACGTCGCATTGAGGGTAGACGTGGACGTGCCTCCCGATCCGTTGTTATCCAAAGATTCGCTGAACGATCCAGCTCCTCCCGCCTGAAGCGCCCCGACTTCCTGCCCCACGTTGAAATCCACGGACTGGAAGCTTCCCCCGAGATAAGCGCCATTGAGGGACGAATTCGCGAAAGGACTTCCCGTCTGCGGTTCGAGAATGCCCGAGTCCACCGTGAGTGTGTCGGTCCCGACTACGAAAGCTTGATTCGGAGCCACCAGATAATAAACGTCAGGGTTCGCAAGGCCATCGAACGTTATCCGGCCGTTCGACGCAGTGCTGTAGCTCCCCGAGAACTGTTGCGATGCAGTCGTTCCGCCCTGGTTCTCGTCGAGGTTAAAGGCGATGGACGAGCCCGTGCCGTTCGCGGTGACAAGTCCGGCTGTGGCGTTCGCTGTAGTCCCAAAGCTGAGCGATTGCATTTCCAATATCCCGGCGCCGTTAAGCGAGGCATCCGTGAACGAACTCGACTGTTGCAGCAGCGCCTGTCCGCTCACCAAAGGATTACCAGTGCTGTCATGTTCCATCATGAGGATTTCAGAGGCGCTTACGACGTAGAAAACAAAATTCAGCGTGCCCTGCCCGTTGAAGACTAAGGCCGCTGTTCCTCGTCCGCTGGACGCCACCGAGTAAGTGCTTGCCTCCACCGTACCGTTAGCACTTCCCGTGAGAGCGATGTCGCTGTCAAACTCGCCGCCGGTAAGGTTTCCCCGGCCATCGGCGGAAAAGACTCCCGCCACGGCGTAGCGTGACACGGTGGCATTCGCGCCGACGAGTCCGAACGCGTAATTTCCCGTGATCTTGCCGGTCGAGAACGCAGTCGTGTCCTGTTTGCGCAGTAGTCCCGATGCCTTGCGGACGCCGCCATCGTAGACGATGATGCTGCCGTTGCTGCCGCCGGAATTCAGAGCCGCCGCGAAAGTCTCGTTCCCCGTGAGACCGTCGGCATAAGTCACGCTGATGGTCGCCAGATTATTCGACGCCACGCAGTACGTTCCCGTAAATTTGCCGCTCTCCGGACCCGCCGCTTGATCGTTAAAATCCACAATTCCGCCTGAAATATTCCCCGCGCCATCGGCCACAAAGCTGGCCGCGGCCGCCGTCACCGAACTCGCAGCGCTCCATCCATTCAGGACAGTCGCATAATTTCCCGTCAGCGTGCCGTTGTTCGGGCAACTCGAAGAGGCAATCGTGATGCTGAGGCTGGAACTGATCTCCACATTCGGGCTCTCGGAGTCTTGCACTGCCACCGTAAACGTCGACTTACCCGTGGTGGTTGGCGTTCCCGAGATCACGCCCGTACTAGCGTTGAGAGTCAACCCCGTAGGCAGCGTGCCGCTCGTAATGGTCCATGTGTAAGGTTGAACTCCGCCAGTCGCTTGCAGCGTCCCGCTATACGCAGCGCCCACGCTACCGCCCGGCAAAGAGGTTGTTGTAATGGCGAGTGCCGTATTGATGACGATGCTCAACGCCTTCGTGGCTGTGCCCGAAACTGAATCGGTAACCAAGACCGTAAAATTGGATGTTCCCGTAGTGGTCGGTACCCCCAAAATTACGCCCGTCGCTGCCGCCAGAGTTAATCCCGCCGGAAGCGTACCCGCGCTGAGGCTCCAACTATAAGGAGGAGTTCCTCCGATTGCCGTCAAAGTCTGGCTGTAGGAAGTTCCCACGGCCCCTCCAACGAGAGACGTCGTCGTGACAGTCAGAGGCGGCCTGGTGATCGTTATGCTCAGAGTGGCCAAGGAAGTCATCGCCGTCGGCGTCTGTGAGTCGGTCACCGTCACCGTGAAACTCGATGTCCCGGGTGTCCCGGTCGGTGTGCCGGAAATGATTCCGCCGCTGCTTAGCGTCAAACCTGCCGGCAGACTTCCGCTAGTCACGGCCCATCGGTAAGACGGTACGCCGCCTGTCGCATCGAGAGTCTGGCTATACGCCGTACCCAACGCTCCTCCCGCCAGCGTTGTCGTCGTAATCGTCAAGGCTGGCGCCGGATTGACGGTGATCGTAATCGCCTGGCTCGCGGAATTGCCTGCCTCATCCGTTACTTCGAAAGTGATTGTCGCGCTGCCCGACCCTGTCGGCGTCCCGGTGATCGCACCGGTACCGCTGTTCAGCGTCAAACCTAAGGGCAGGGTTCCAGAAGTGATCGTCCATCGGAAAGGACTCGTTCCACCAGACACGCTGATGGCCGCGTTGTATGCCGTGCCCGCAGTGGCATTCGGAACGGTAGTCGTCGTGATCCTGGGAAGCGGATTGACCTTGATTTGCAGAGAAGAGGTCTTGGTCCCATCGGTGATTGAAGTGGCGGTAATGGTCACCGTCAACACACTCGTCACCATCGCCGGAGCGTTGTATGTCGCCGAGGTTGTCGTCTGCCCGCTGAGCGAGCCGCCTCCAGAAACGTTCCACGTCACGCCCGCGTTTTTCGAGTCGTTTGAGACCGTAGCGGTGATGACATCGGCCTGGGCTTGATCCAGAGCGTTACCACTTATGCTCGACTGCAGGCTGACCGCGATGGCTGCGCTCGAATTCGAACTTCCGCAACCCGACAAAACCACGAGAAAGGTGGATACCAGTCCCACGAGCGCTACCGTCAACGTTCCACGCTTCACAGATACCTCCTACAGCCAGGAGACTCAAAGAGACTCCCGTTACTGCACTGAGAGGTATCATGCGTGACGAAAGGTGGTTACCTCAAGTTACTCAGGTACTTTGCGGCGGGTTTGCATCCCCGAAAAAGGGGAACAGGCGAGAGACTAAGGAGGCGAAAGGAAGGTTTACTGCTGCTGCTGTTGTTCCTGCTCCGAGCGAGAGTTCAGCCGCGCATACACCGGCCGCGATTGAATGATGATATTCGGAGGCGGCTGTTCCGGCAGTGGCGCATCCGAGGGACTTACTGTAACAGACACGCTCAGCCCACTCTCCGCTTCACCCTTGTACACGCCGCGGGTCGGCGGAACATCCGCATAGTCGCGGCCAATGGCTACGCGAATATGCCGATCTCCCCCTATCAGATTGTTAGTAGGGTCAAACGCGGTCCAGCCCAAACGCGGCACCAGTGCTTCAATCCACGCGTGGGATGCGCCTTCGAGCGACCGATCCTTGCGTCCGTTTTCCTCGCGGTGAAATAGATAGCCACTCACGTAGCGGCAAGGAATCCGCAGCGGCCGCACCAGCGCGATCATAATATGCGCGAAATCCTGGCATACTCCCTTACGCGTGAGAAGCGCTTCCTCGATGGGAGAATCCACTTTCGTGCTGTTCGGCACATACGCAAACAATCTGTAGATGCCTTCGTTCAATTCTGTCAAAAGCTGCAGTGGATTGCTGCGCCGCTGGCATTTCAGCTCCTTGGCCAACTGCTCGAGCGCCTCGCCCGATTGGGCAAACTGGCTCGGCAGCATCATCTCCCAGTAATCGTCCCCTGCCGTCATAGCATCCAGATCCGCCCAATCTCCTGCCTCCGACGCCCGAGGGGACGGCACCGCCTCCACTTGCACCGTGGATTGCGCCTTCACCTTCACCTCCTTATGTGAGCCGGCGATATCGAAATGATGCACAATGTTTCCCGTGAAGTCGAAGTACTGCGTAATATTCGCCGCAGGATTCACGTTGAGGGTAAAGCTAAGACAGCGTTGATGCCCTTCGCTTCGCGGCTGCATGCG
This sequence comes from uncultured Acidobacteriaceae bacterium, assembly GCA_963846085.1. Lineage (GTDB taxonomy): Bacteria > Acidobacteriota > Terriglobia > Terriglobales > Acidobacteriaceae > Acidiflorens. The sequence goes on from CAWJUN010000004.1 coordinate 1,812,784, forward strand.
TATCTCCATCACGCTTTCGCGCACGGCAGGCTCGTAGCGGAATGTAGTCGTATGTCTTACCGAATAGATCAAGAATCTCCTCTATTTCCACCGGATTTTGTCATCCCGCGCGAAGCCAAGGCTAGGCAGTTTGCTTTGCCTTCGCTTCGCGGGGTGACATTAAGGGGAGGCAACGTCATATTCGCCGACCATCAATAAACCAGTTCCGTTTCCACCGGATAATCAAAATAAATCTGATGAATCGCCGTATGCGCCTGCCCACATTGCTGCCGCACGCTTTCCACGTATTCGTTTGCCCCAGACGCCATGATTTCGTCGATCTGGCTGAAACTCAGCGCGGCCCGCAACCGTCCCGCGAGCCGCACCGGTTGTTCCGCTTTTCTCTCTGTTAAATCTGCAATGGCGCGCAAGGCCGCGTGCACTTTGTCAACGGAGAAGCGCACAGAATGCGGGAACTCCGGATTCAGTAACAGAAACTCCGCCACACGCAATGGCCGCAACTCTGCCGTGTGCTTTTTACAGTAGGCCTCAAAAGCCGCGCAGGACTTCAGCAATCCCACCCACTCCAGATACTCTTCACTCTCTACGGCTTGATCCAGCGCCTGGTCGTGGGAATAAGGAAGGCGGCTTAGATAGGCGCCGATAAGCCGGGCCACAGCGTCCGTCCGTTCCACGAACCGTCCCAGCTGAATGTATTGCCAGCCCTCGCCATGCGACATCGTGGAATCGGTGACACCCTGAAACAGGTGGGCACCCTCGCGCACCGCGCGGAAGAACACGTACGAATGGAGCAACCACGCCTCATTCGCAGTGGTGCTGTTCACCTGCAAATAAAGACGGTTTAGTTGCTCCCACATCTCGGTACTGCACTGTTCCCGGACCTGCCGCAAATTCTCTCGCGCCGACGCCACGCACGAAATAATGGATGAGGAATTCGATTTGTCCAGCGTCAGAATATGCGTGAGCAGGGTGGCATCGATCTTGCCATCCTCTGGGACGGGCGCTTGCAGAGCCTCCAAAAGCCGCCACCACCGTCCCGATCCAGTTTCGGGAGATTGATCGAGCCGCAGCTGCAGATCTACGTCGATCAAACGAGCTGTGTGCTCTGCCCGCTCCAGATATCGACTCATCCAGTACAAACTCTCCGCGACGCGAGAGAGCATGGTTGTCTGCCGGCCGTCGTTCATGCGCGCAGCACCCAAGTATCCTTGCTGCCGCCGCCTTGCGATGAGTTCACCACCAGCGAGCCCCGGCGCAGCGCTACTCGCGTAAGTCCCCCTGGCACCAGCGTGACGTTTTCCCCGTAAAGAATGTAGGGACGCAGATCGACGTGGCGCGCCTGCGCTTCTCCCTCAAGAAAGCAAGGTGCCCGCGAAAGGTTCAAAGTCGGCTGCGCGATGTAATTCCGCGGCTCAGCCAAAATCCGCTGCCGAAAATCTTCCCGCTGCTCAGCCGTGCTGTGCGGACCAATCAACATCCCGTAGCCGCCCGACTCCCCGACCGCCTTTACTACAAGATCGCCCAGATGTTCCAGCACATATTCCCGCTGCGAACGATCCGTCAGCATATATGTCTGGACGTTGTTGAGGATCGGCTCTTCTCCCAGGTAGTAGCGGATGATCGCGGGCACATACGCATACACCGCTTTGTCATCGGCCACACCCGTTCCCACCGCATTCGCCATCACCACGTTGCCGGCGCGGTAGGCGTTGAACAGTCCCGGCACACCCAAACCCGAGTCCCGCCGGAAGCAAAGCGGATCTAGAAAATCGTCATCCACGCGCCGGTAAATCACATCGACCCTTTTCAATCCGGCGGTGGTTCGCATATAGACGACGTTGTCGTGCACCAGCAAGTCGCGGCCTTCCACCAGTTCGATACCCATCTGCTGCGCCAGGAACGTGTGTTCGAAGTAAGCCGAATTGAAGACCCCGGGTGTCAGCAGGACGACCGTAGGTTCGTGCCGCGTGGTGGAGTGCAGCGGACTTAGGGCTCGTAGCGTAGCCAGCAATGCCTGGGCGTAATGATCGACCGGGCTAACGCCGTAATCGCGGAAGAGGGTAGGGAATACTTTCTGCAGAACCTTTCGATTTGCCAGCATGTACGAGACGCCGCTGGGGACGCGCAGATTGTCTTCCAGAACGGCAAAGCTTCCGTCCGGAAGCCGAACCAGATCGGTGCCGCAGATGCTGACGTAAATGCCGCGCGGGACGGTCAGATTCCGCATTTCGCGGCGGAAGTGGCGGCAGCTATAAACCAAGTCCCGCGGCACGATCCCATCTGCGAGAATTCGACCGCGGTGGTAAACATCCTCGAGAAACAGGTTGAGGGCCGCAATCCTCTGCGTCAGCCCGCTTTCGATCTTGAGCCACTCCTGGTGCGGGATGATTCGAGGAAGGAGGTCGTTCGGAAACACTCGCTCCGTGCCTTCATCGTTCCCGTACACCGTAAACGTGATGCCCTGGTGGAGAAACGAAAGGTCGGCCGCCTGCTGGCTCTTCCGCATTTCTTCTGGCGGCAAACTGAGCAGCGTCTGAAAAAGTGCCTGATAGTGAGGTCGTGGAACCCCCGGCGCCTCAAACATTTCGTCATAAGCCTGGTCAAACTGATAGTTGCGAAAAGGGGGACGGAAAAGCGCGCGGATCGGCTCCGTCACTGGCATGGGTCGTAAGAAACTCCGCGTTCGAGTACGGCTATGAGGCACCCGAAAACTCTAGGCGTGGCCTCAGTTCAAGTCCAATCGAAATCTTCTATCGTTACCATCCAACTTTTAGCGGTTTGCCGTGAACTGTTCTTCAACCGCGCCAGGGACGCGGAGTTTTCTGTTCGCGGACACTATGTCGAGCGACCTGCCGCCAAAAATTAGAAAATAACGACCCCAAAGAACGGTTCCCACAGGTCGTTACTCTCTGCATATTAGCAGCACCGTTCATCGATTGGAGGTCAACAGACGGCAATTGGTTTACGCGGGGGGCGAAAATCCCTAATAACTGCCAAAACTCGAACCGTGAGCCGATCTCCATTCGCCATCAGAGGATCCTCATTGAACGAGTTTTCGCCGCGGCCGCTGCTTAGCCGATATGCTCCGAATAATCGTCCTACCCCGTCCCTTCGTGGGCAACGGGATCTTCCCTTGCTCAAGCGCCGCTTTGATCAGGAACTCAACCTGGGGGTCTGCCAGCCTGGCCGCGCTGTCCAGCCTGATGAAGCGGTTCTGGCTCCCGCTCCCCTGCAATAGCTTGTTTGGATCCGGCAGCGTCGCTCCATAGTAAAAAGAGAGAGCGATACCCTGCGCGTCCGCGATCAGCGAAACGATGCAATCCGACGGACGCTCGGTGCTGCAGAATCCCATCACCAGAAAGTTGTAGTTGTCGTAAACCAGTTCATTGGCGGTGGGCATTCGCTTCCGCAGCACCTGCCGGGCCGAGCGAATCAGTCGTGCTACGCGCGGATCGAATTTTGCAATGAAGCTGGCGAGCTGTGACGCGGGAGTCTTCGCCGAGCCAGCCTTTGTTTTGGCAGCCATTTCGCCCTCCGGAGTACGATCCTTCAGCGTAGCGGCGAACTCACACCGGTATCAAGCCTGCGCTTTGAAGTACACGTAAAAGAATAAAGCCAGCGAGAAGCACGCGAACGCGTAAATCAACGACGAGAACAGAGCGACCGCCGGAACTAATCCGTGAAGGTAGTTGACGATGTCGAAAAAGAGCCTCCAGATCATGAGGGCCGCGATCAGCATCGTCCCAACCATCGCTATCAAGGAAGCGCTTTTCAATGTCATGGTCGCCAGTATGAACGTTGCCTTTGCCGTACGCAACCGTCTTCTGGCACTCGCCGTAGCGGCGGGCTATCGAACGCTTTCCACCAGGGATGCGACGCCCGTCCACGCGATCTGTACCCCGATACACAAGAGGATGAAGGCAATCACCCGCAAAATTCCGTGTATCGTCTCCGGAGCGATTTTCTGGGTAATTCGTATGGCATACCGGTAGCAAAGAAAAACGCTCAAGCTCAGGACGACGACCGCCAGAAAAATGCCCACGTGTGCCAGAAAAGTTCCTAGGAAATCTGTCCCCGTGGCGTGCGCCGTCAGCGTGAGCATCACCACAATGCATCCCGGACCCGCGGTCACCGGGAATGTGAAGGGATAAAAAATCTTCGAATCCAGCGAACGAAAGCCATCGTCCTTGACTTCACTCCCCCGAGTCATCGGCGTCGAGTCGCTCTCGTGGAGCAGTTCCCACCCCATCGCCGCCAAAACAAAGCCGCCCGCAACCTGCACAACGGGCAACGATATTCCGAAAAACCGCAGCAATGCGGCCCCAACGAGTTCGATCACCAGGAAGAAGAGTGTCGTGGTCACTGCAATTCTGCGCGCCAGACTACTAATCACGTCCGAGGGCACAAATCCCACCAGCCCCAGAAAAACCAGAGAGGATCCCAACGGATTTACGACGGGCAGAAGCGCGCTAAACGCCAGCGCAAAATATTTGAGGACGATCAGCATTTCCGATTAGCGTTCAGGAAAGTCCCAGAATGACATTCAGATCATCGCGAACGGAGCCTGGCGAAAGCCAGCCAAGCTTCCGTCAGCATAACATCCGCCCCGACCATCAACGATCGTGCTGCTAGCCAACGAACGCGCCCGCTAGCCAGCGGTGCCGAATAAGCGGTTCACCGCCTCCGTCCGGTAGGCAAAGATCGTCTGGACGTCGTTCTTCACCTTCACCGCGTGTGCGATCGATCCCAGCATACCGAAGGGCAGCATGTACTGCACCTCGTCCGTAATACGGGTGCCATTGCCCTCGGCGATGAAACGATGCTCGTGATGCCAAAGCTTATACGGCCCTTTCAATTGCAAATCCACGAAACGATGCGGCGGTTCCCATTCCGTAATCTCGGTCGTCCAGCGAATCGGAATGACCCTCCAGCGGAGCGCGTAACGGATCAAAGTCCCTTTTTGTACCGGTGTCGGATCGACGCTCAGAATCTGGAAATGTAGCCATGGAGGTGTCAGCTTTTCGAGGTTCTCCGCTTTGGAGAAAAATGAAAATACTTCTGCCAGCGGTCGCGGCACGAATTGCTCGGCACGAAAAATGAAAGGTGTCATAAGAGCGCGCCTCTAAGAACGAAAATCCTAGCTTTAGAGAAGTGGAGTTTACTTAAGATGCACTACTGCGTCGGAGCGGTTCGGGGCGCTCGCTTTTCCGGACGACTTTCCAGCCCGGAAATTCTTTGGCATTGCGTATTTCGGCTTGATTTCGTGGCATCCTTTACCACAATAGACGCCACCCGCTGCCGATTCGGGTTCGGGCATTGGAGAATTCACCGCCCGTTCACGATCCGCTTCCAACTGTTTCTCGACGCCGGCAATCAAATCGTCATTCGCCGCGCAAGTCAGCCACTTCTTCTTCGACACCAGATAATTTTCCAGCCGCGCAATCGGATCCCGCCGCTTCCAATATTCAAACATGGGCTTCGGAACATACTCCGCCGCATCATGAATGGCGTGTCCTTTCATCCGCATCATCTTCGCTTCAATCAGCGTCGGACCTTCCCCACGCCGCGCTCGCTCGCAGGCCTCATAGCACGCGTCATATACCTGGCACGCGTCCGTCCCGTCGACGATCACGCCGGGAATCCCGTAAGCGATCGCCCGTTCCGCCAGATCCTTTACCCGAAACTGCATGTCGGCCGGAGTGGAGTACGCCCAAAGATTGTTCTCGACAATCAGCACCAGTCCTAGATTCTGCACCGCCGCAAAATTCAGCCCTTCATAGGTGGCGCCCGTGGACTGTCCACCGTCTCCGATATAAGTCATGCAAGCGATATTTCGCCCCTGCAGGCGCGCTCCCAGCGCGACGCCGGCCAGCACCGGAATTAAGTCTCCCAAGGTAGAAATTGGAGAGACGACGTTGCGCGTGACAATGTCGCCAAAGTGCGAAGAAGCATCGCGGCCTTTCGTGGGAGATCCCGCCTTCGCCATGTACTGCATCATGATGTCCGCGGGAGAAAAGCCGCGGACGAGCAACGCTCCCTGATTGCGGATCATCGGGCCGAGCCAATCGTCTTTATGGAGTGCGTAGGCCGAAGCGCACGAGCAAGCCTCTTGCCCCAACCCAAAATAAACTCCTCCGACGACTTGGCCTTGCTTGTAAAGATTTTCGAGCGCCGTTTCCATGCGCCGGTTGAGGAGCATCCAGCGATAGATTTCGATCACCTGCTGCTTCGACAAATATTTCGATTCGCGAATGGGAGGCGCGGGACGCGAGAGATCTCCGCTCTCGACTTCATAACGAATGCCATCGCCAGCGCGAACTTGGCGCAAAGTGAAGGAAGGTTTTTCGAGGCGGTAGTCGCGAATGGTATAGGTGCGGAGATCGGGGTCAGGCTGCGAGCTCTTAGCTCTTGGCTTTTGGCTCTTGGATTTGACCAGCCTCGCGGTGGGCAAGATTTTCTTCTTTGCCATGATCGATTTCGTCGGATCAGTGATCAGTCCGCGAACATGCTATCACCATGTGGCGCGGACACTCTTGTCCGCGAAAAGTCAGCAGCGAAAACAGCGCCATGCGTCAGCCACGAAACAACTCTTCTTCGCCGTGCAATCGACGCAATTGTTCTGGAGCTCTCATCGGTAGTCCGACCGTATTTCCCAGCAGCGCATCGACTGTCTCCACCCACAGCATCTGGCTGCCGAAGACGGTGCCAAAATTCCGCGACACTGCGGTCGCCACGTCATTTAATTCAACCTCTCGTCCCAATTCCTTCTGCATTGAAGTCACCGGCTTCGCCGTAATTCCACACGGCACAATCAAACTGAAAAAGCTGAGATCGGTATTTACGTTCAAAGCGAATCCATGCGAAGTTACGGACCGAGAAATATGGACTCCGATCGCCGCCACCTTCGCCGCCGGCTCCGTTTCCGTCCAGGCTCCCGTCAGTCCTGGCACGCGCCGCGTCGCAATTCCAAAATCTCCGCACGTACGAATCAACACTTCTTCCAGTCGGCGAACATAGTCCACTGCGCCCAAGGTCTTTCGCCATGAAGGGAGCGAAGATGGAAACGATTCCGCTGCTGCTTCCGGTTGCTCTTCCTGAGGGCTGAGGGCTGACGGCGGACGGCTGTACCCCCGCAAATCAAATATCGGATAACCCACCAGTTGCCCCGGGCCCATGAAACGTCACATCTCCGCCGCGGTCGGTTTCGAACACTTCAACCCCGCGAGCCGCCAACGCTTCAGTTGACACCAGCACATTCGCTGCCTTGGCATTGCGTCCCGAGCGTGATCACGGGAGAATGTTCGAGCAGCAGGAGCACATCGCCGATCTCTCCTGCTTTGCGCTGTTCGAGGAGTCCGCTGTTGCAAGCGCAGGCCTTCGCCATAGTCAAGCACTCCGAGTTGGACTACGCGAAATCACGTTGTTGTCAGATTTAGCCTCGAAATGGATATCGCGAAGACCACCAGTTAGGGGTACCCCCCCGTAACCCCCGGTATATTAGAATCATAGACTTAGCATGGGAGTCGGCGGCAAAGTCTTGAAAAGGCGGTGGTTATAGGTAAAGTCTTGATTCTTCATCGGTTAGCTTAAGTCGCAACTTATTGCTCTGGATAGGCCGCAGTCGGCGCGAACTTATCAGTCGTGATCGTGGCGAGCGTATCGATTGCATTCTGCTCTTACTTCAATTATAAGGCGACCTGTCAAATGCTATTTGAGCAAAATTCCGCTTCTGCGCCCCCCACTTCTTCTTATTCCAAGCTATGTTCCTGCCTGCCCCCAAGCTTTTCTGAGGCGGGCACTCTTGTCCGATAAACTCCGCGGCGCAAAATTGCCGTCCAGCGAAAGAATTCCATCAACAACCCCTGCACCAAGCCTCGGCATCGAAATCGGGCGGTTATCGCCACGTGTCGAACTCCGATCTGAATTCGGTTCTGCTGCTTCTCTTGCTGCTGGTGGCTCTCGCCCACTTGCTCGGCTATCTCTTGGTGAAATTGCGCCAGCCGAAAGTTGTGGGCGAAATTCTGGCTGGCGTCGTGCTGGGACCCGCCATCGTCGGCAGACTTTCATCGGCATCCTGGATTTCTGGGGCGACGCAACACCAGGCAAACGTTCTGAGCTTCGTGTACTGGCTCGGACTACTACTGCTGATGTTCCTGTCGGGGGCTGAAACCCAGCAACTGTTCACCCGCGAAGAGCGCCGTGAAGTTGGGTGGTTAGCCATCGTTGGGACGGGCATTCCGTTTGTTCTGGCATTGGCGCTAGGCCCGCGGCTGATCCGGCCTGCCCTGGCGGGGCCGAATGGAAATCGAATTTCGTTGATCATTATTCTTGCCGTGGGCGTTGCGGTTACGTCGGTCCCAGTGGTATCGAAGATCTTTTCGGATCTCAAAATCCTTCACACGCGGTTTGCACGGCTGGTGCTGGGAGTCGCGGTTTTAGAAGACATCGTGCTTTGGCTGGCTCTCGCCGTGGCCACCGCGCTAGCGGGAAAGACTGTTCTCAATCCCCGGCAAATATCGGTCCACCTCTTTTCTACGGTTGCGTATTTTGCGCTGGGATTAACCATCGTCCCGCGGATCGTCAAGAGGCTGAACAAGTCCAAGTTCAACGTGTTCGCCAAGCAGTCTCCAGTGGCCTATGCCATCGCCGTTCTGCTCGCGTATTGCGTGGTGGCGGGCGCACTCGATGTAAGCTTGGTCTTTGCCGCTTTCCTCGCGGGTTTTGCTGTTGTTCATAAAAAGCGAAGACTGTTTGCAGAAGCGCTGGACGCGATCGGGAAGGTGTCCTTCGCATTCTTTATTCCGGTTTACTTCGCAATCGTCGGGCTGAAGCTTGATCTGATTCGAGGCGTGTCATGGGGGATGATCGCCACGTTCCTCATAGGAAGCTGCGTCGTAAAGATCCTTTCTGTTTCATTGGCGGGACGATTCGCGGGATTTCGAGGATTGGATCTGCTCAACCTGGCGATCACAACCAACGCGCGTGGCGGACCTGGCATTGTGCTGGCCAGCGTCGCATTCGATGCAGGTATCATCAGCCCGAAGTTTTATACGACTCTCGTGATCGCGGCTGTTTTGACTTCGCAAGTCGCGGGCGCGTGGCTGAATTATGTTCTCCGCCAGGGCTGGCCGCTCCTCAGCCCGATGACGAGCGGTGAGTCCAGTCCGAGACCGGTCGAGGAAATCCGACTTGCTCCTTAAAACCGCGCTAGCTCAACAGGAAATCAAAGGCGATTTACCATCAAAATCCCCCTAATTAATTTTTTCGATTTCCCCTTGCACAACCACATTCACTTTGGTATAACAAACGAGTCGAGGACAAGTGAACAAGTGTCTGAGCTTTCCGTTGAATCCTCGCGGTGGCTCGCGGCATCAAATTCAGTAAAGCCTCCAATCAACCCTAATTCTGGGGTTTGCATTCGGGAACAAAGTTTCCTGAAGGGTTTCCGCGCATAGCAGAGCCTCCAAGCGATCTTTAATTTTTGAACCGTCTTCTGCTTTCGGGCTGCTCCGAAATATTTCGGCTACCTGGAATGCGGAAGAGCGTTTTGCGACGCGCTGTAAAAGAGTCTTTCAAGCAGCTTTCAGTCGAGCCTGAATCGAACTCCCCGCACTGTTGAAATCAGGTGGAAATCCTGTGATTGCAGAGGGTTGACAGCGGTCGCGTGAGACGCGTAGCTTAGTGAATCTTGGCTCAGACGCTAAAGTCTGACGATCAAGTCCAAGCTTAAACAAGTTTAGTATCACAAGTTTCGAGGACGCCTAAATCCTGCAAAGGATCGCGGCAGATCTGGAAGCGCACCGCTCAGGCGGAAAGCGGATCGGTCTTTGACAAAAGGTTGAACGTGCCAGTCGTGAGAAACAAATGTTCGGGCTCAAGTCTGAACGTACTCACAAGATGGACTTCTCACCTCAGCTGGTGGGAAGTTGTCGGTCTACCCAGACCGACTCAGGTTTCAAATGAGAGTTTGATCCTGGCTCAGAATCAACGCTGGCGGCGTGCCTAACACATGCAAGTCGAACGAGAAAGTGGAGCAATCCATGAGTACAGTGGCGACCGGGTGAGTAACACGTGACTACCTACCCTTGAGTGGGGGATAACCTCGGGAAACCGAGGCTAATACCGCATAATATCGAAAGATCAAAGGAGCAATCCGCTTTTGGAGGGGGTCGCGGCTGATTAGCTAGTTGGTAAGGTAATGGCTTACCAAGGCGAAGATCGGTATCCGGCCTGAGAGGGCGCACGGACACACTGGAACTGAAACACGGTCCAGACTCCTACGGGAGGCAGCAGTGGGGAATTTTGCGCAATGGGGGAAACCCTGACGCAGCAACGCCGCGTGGAGGATGAAGCCCCTTGGGGTGTAAACTCCTTTCGACTGGGAAGATTATGACGGTACCAGTGGAAGAAGCACCGGCTAACTCTGTGCCAGCAGCCGCGGTAATACAGAGGGTGCGAGCGTTGTTCGGAATTATTGGGCGTAAAGGGCGCGTAGGCGGTATGGTAAGTCACCTGTGAAACCTCTGGGCTTAACTCAGAGCCTGCAGGCGAAACTGCCATGCTGGAGGGTGGGAGAGGTGCGTGGAATTCCCGGTGTAGCGGTGAAATGCGTAGATATCGGGAGGAACACCTGTGGCGAAAGCGGCGCACTGGACCACTACTGACGCTGATGCGCGAAAGCTAGGGGAGCAAACAGGATTAGATACCCTGGTAGTCCTAGCCCTAAACGATGATTGCTTGGTGTGATCGGTACCCAATCCGATCGTGCCGCAGCTAACGCGATAAGCAATCCGCCTGGGGAGTACGGTCGCAAGGCTGAAACTCAAAGGAATTGACGGGGGCCCGCACAAGCGGTGGAGCATGTGGTTCAATTCGACGCAACGCGAAGAACCTTACCTGGGCTCGAAATGCAGGAGACCGGGGTAGAAATATCCTTTCCTCGCAAGAGGCTGCTGTATAGGTGCTGCATGGCTGTCGTCAGCTCGTGTCGTGAGATGTTGGGTTAAGTCCCGCAACGAGCGCAACCCTCATCCCTAGTTGCCATCGGGTCAAGCCGGGCACTCTAGTGAAACCGCCCCGGATAACGGGGAGGAAGGTGGGGATGACGTCAAGTCCTCATGGCCTTTATGTCCAGGGCTACACACGTGCTACAATGGTCGGTACAAACCGTCGCAAACCTGCAAAGGTGGAGCTAATCGGAAAAAGCCGGCCTCAGTTCGGATTGGAGTCTGCAACTCGACTCCATGAAGCTGGAATCGCTAGTAATCGCAGATCAGAACGCTGCGGTGAATACGTTCCCGGGCCTTGTACACACCGCCCGTCACATCACGAAAGTGGGCTGCACTAGAAGCCGGTGTGCCAACCCGCAAGGGAAGCAGCCGTCCAAGGTATGGCTCATGATTGGGGTGAAGTCGTAACAAGGTAGCCGTAGGAGAACCTGCGGCTGGATCACCTCCTTTCTAAGAGAGAACGTCATAGCATTTTGCTTCGGCAACGAATGTTGCTATGTACCCCTCAAATCTCTAAACTAACCTGAAGAGACGCGAGGGAGCTTATGTTCAGACCTCTCTTGCTCGAACATTTACTCGCAATGGTCAGACTGGGCTTAGCCTGGTCGCGCGTTCAACCTTTTCCTCGAAATAAACTTCGAAGCTCGTCAGCTCATCAGTCGTCAGCTGTCAGTTGCATAGATTTACACTGACAGCTGGTAGCTGAAGGCTGATGGCCGAAGGATTTTGGGCTCCGGGAGTTTTGATTTATGATCGGGCCAACCGGGCCTGTAGCTCAGGTGGCTAGAGCGCACCCCTGATAAGGGTGAGGTCGGTAGTTCAACTCTACCCAGGCCCACCAGAATCAGCTGTCAGCTATCAGCTCTCGGCTTCAGTAAAGCAGTTTTTACTGAAGACTGACGACTGAAAGCTGACAGCTACAAGGGGCTGTAGCTCAGCTGGGAGAGCGCCTGGTTTGCAACCAGGAGGCCACCGGTTCGATCCCGGTCAGCTCCACCAAAATCAACCTGATGTTGGGCGTCAAATGCAACAACCGTGAATCAGTTCTCGGTCCAATGAAAGTTGTTTTGACGCCGAACATTGGGTTGCGAAGCTGGAAATGTTCGATGTCGATATCGAATGTTCTGTAGAGCAACTCCATACCCGCTCAGGCGGGACTTGCTGAATCGTTCCTAGTTAAGTCGGTCAGCGAGGACGAACTTTGACAACTGAATAGATTGGGCAATATTACAAGGCGAAGTAAATTTTTATGAGTGCCGCAGTACCTGCTGGTGTACGTAAGACCTCTTCGGTCGGTTGACACTCTTACCCAGAGTGGCATCCCGGACGGAGCGAGGGAGTTTGCAGTTGGCGCTGCAAGCGAACATGTCTAAGCGTGCGAGGAGCAGGGTGGCGCTATAAAGTTTACCTGGCGCGGTCCGAAGTGATTCGGAGTGCGTCGAGTTAATTTTATGGTCAAGCTACTAAGGGCGCATGGTGGATGCCTTGGCAGAAGACGGCGAAGAAAGACGTGGCAAGCTGCGATAAGCTTCGGGGAGCCGCAAGCAGGCTTTGATCCGGAGATTTCTGAATGGGGAAACCCACGGGGGTAAAACCCCCGTACGGCCTGACGAATCCATAGTCGGGTGCGAGCGAACCCAGGGAAGTGAACCATCTCAGTACCTGGAGGAAAAGAAAGAAACCTCGATTGCGATAGTAGTGGCGAGCGAAATCGCAACAGCCTAAACCTGCTTCACCTTCGGGTGACACAGGGGTTGTAGGGCCAGCAACAGTAGAGTTACCAATCCGGTTGTTAGTCGAAGCCCTCTGGAAAGAGGGGCCATAGAGTGTGATAGCCACGTAGGCGAAAACAATCCGGACTCGAAGCTGGTACCTGAGTATCGCGGGGCACGAGAAACCCTGCGAGAAGCTACGGGGACCATCCCGTAAGGCTAAATACGTTCTTCTGACCGATAGTGAACCAGTACCGTGAGGGAAAGGTGAAAAGAACCCCTTCGAGGGGAGTGAAATAGTACCTGAAACCGTGTGCCTACAAACGGTGGGAGGACTATGCGGCGTAAGCCGAAAGTCTGACCGCGTGCCTATTGCATAATGAGCCGGCTAGTTATTCTTGTCAGCAAGGTTAAGCGAAAGCGAGCCGTAGCGAAAGCGAGTCCGAATAGGGCGACAGAGTTGGCAGGAATAGACGCGAAGCGGGATGATCTACCCTTGGCCAGGATGAAGTTAGGGTAAAACCTAATGGAGGTCCGAACGGCTGTTTGTTGAAAAAAGCTCCGATGAGCTGAGGGTAGGGGTGAAAGGCTAATCAAATTCCGTGATTGCTCGTTCTCTCCGAAATAGCTTTAGGGCTAGCGTCGTATGATTTGTCATGGTGGTAGAGATCTGAATGGACTATGGGGCTTTCCAGCTTACAGAATCCAATCAAACTTCGAATGCCATAGAACAACCAGTACGGCAGTCAGACAGCGGGGGCTAAGCTTCGTTGTCGAGAGGAAAACAGTCCAGATCGCCTGCTAAGGTCCCAAAATATCAGCTAAGTGGGAAAGGAAGTCGGAACGCCCAGACAGCCAGGAGGTTGGCTTAGAAGCAGCCATCCTTTAAAGAAAGCGTAATAGCTCACTGGTCAAGCGGTCCGGTGCCGACAATTTAACGGGGCTTAAGCTTGATTACCGAAGCAGCGAATGCATCACTTAACTGTGGTGCGTGGTAGGAGAGCATTCCCAACGGTTTGAAGCCAGACGGAGACGACTGGTGGACTGTTGAGAAGAGACCCTGCCGGCATAAGTAGCGATAACGGAGGTGAGAACCCTCCGCGCCGAAAGTCTAAGGTTTCCTGAGAAAGGTTAATCCGCTCAGGGTCAGGCGGTTCCTAAGGTGAGGCCGAAAGGCGTAACTGATGGACATCCGGTTAATATTCCGGACCTCCCGTGTATTCGTTATCACGATGGGGAGACGCAGAAGGATAAGCAGGCCGTCCTATGGCTATGACGGTTGATGCGTGTAAGGTGTTTCCGATAGGAAAATCCGTTGGAAAGTTATCACTGAGACGCAAAACAGTACCCCGTATGGGGGAAAGCTGACGATTCCACACTGCCGAGAAAATCCTCTAAGGAGAACATATGGGATCCGTACCTCAAACCGACACAGGTAGACGAGATGAATATTCTAAGGCGCTCGTGAGAACAGTTGGTAAGGAACTCGGCAAATTAACCCCGTAACTTCGGGAAAAGGGGTGCCTCACTAGGGTGCAAGCCCGAAGAGGCCGCAGAGAAATGCGCATTGCGACTGTTTAACAAAAACACAGGTCTCTGCTAAGTCGAAAACGACGTATAGGGGCTGACGCCTGCCCGGTGCTGGAAGGTTAAAGGGAGAGGTTAGCCGCAAGGCGAAGCTTTGAACTGAAGCCCCAGTGAACGGCGGCCGTAACTATAACGGTCCTAAGGTAGCGAAATTCCTTGTCGGGTAAGTTCCGACCTGCACGAATGGCGTAACGAAAGTGCGACTGTCTTGCCAACTGGCACGGCGAACTTGTAGTGCCGGTGAAGATGCCGGTTGCCCGCAACTAGACGGAAAGACCCCGTGCACCTTTACTATACCTTTACTATGAACTATGGCACTTGCTGCGCAGGATAGGTGGGAGGCTTTGATTTCAGGTTCTCGGACTTGGAGGAGCCAACGGTGAGATACCACCCTGCGAGTTCTGTGGTTCTAACATACTCCCGTAATCCGGGAGATGGACATAGTAAGGCGGGTAGTTTGACTGGGGCGGTCGCCTCCTAAATTGTAACGGAGGCGCGCGAAGCTACGCTCAGGCTGTTTGGAAATCAGCCGTCGAATGCAAAAGTATAAGCGTGGTTGACTGCGAGACCTACAAGTCGAGCAGGTACGAAAGTAGGCTTTAGTGATCCGGTGGTTCTGTATGGAATGGCCATCGCTCAACGGATAAAAGGTACGCCGGGGATAACAGGCTGATCGGAGCCAAGAGTTCATATCGACGCTCCGGTTTGGCACCTCGATGTCGGCTCATCGCATCCTGGAGCTGTAGAAGGTTCCAAGGGTTAGGCTGTTCGCCTATTAAAGCGGTACGTGAGCTGGGTTCAGAACGTCGCGAGACAGTTCGGTCCCTATCTGTTGTGGGCGCAGGAGATTTGAGAGGGCCTGTCCTTAGTACGAGAGGACCGGGATGGACGAACCTCTTGTGATCCAGCTGTCATGCCAATGGCATCGCTGGGTAGCGAAGTTCGGTTGTGATAACCGCTGAATGCATATAAGCGGGAAGCACTCCTCAAGATGAGATCTCCCAACCCTTAAGGGTAATGAAGGGCCCAGGTAGACTACCTGGTTGATAGGCAGGATGTTGAAGCGCAGTAATGCGTGTAGCTTACCTGTACTAATCGCCCGTTCGGCTTGACCATAAAATTTACTCGGTGCAGAAAACAGCCGTCAGCACTCAGCTATCAGCTTTCAGTTCGAACTTGTTCGAAAGCGATGGCCTCCTCAGAGCGTCAGAAACTGGACGCAACTCTGAAGACTCAGTACTGACGACTGGCGCCGACGAAAAAATCGCCAAGTAATTTATAAGACGAGATCCGGGTTAGTCCCGGTTCTCACCCAATCTATTCAGTTGTGAGGCTTCGTCCTCAGGCTCTTTTACAAGTTTGCCGCCCATCGGCGGTGTAAGTCGCCTCAGCACAGGGTTGCTGATGGCTGACGGCTGATGGCTGACGGCTGCAAGTTGTCGGTGATCTTACCGCGGGGGTTCCACCCGTTCCCATCCCGAACACGGAAGTTAAGCCCCGCTGGGCCGATGGTACTGCGCGCGAAAGTGTGTGGGAGAGTAGGTAGTTGCCGGCATTAGATCAAAGGCCACGTTCAGAAATGAGCGTGGCCTTTTCCGTTATCAAAGGGTGGTTCCGACGGCGCGAGAGCTATCGTAAACAGGGTCTACTGTGATACCGGGAAGGTATTCGGCAGCACTGCATTTTGGGTGCCTAGCGTGAATGTAGCCCCTCCGCCGGACTGCTGCACATTGCCGTTTTGATCATAGACAAGTTCCCCATTGTCTACGTCAAAACCCGCGAAGTCCCCAAATGCAACGTTCACAAAACCGTAAGCGTCCGCAGTTATGGCTGTCACGGGTATCGGTGGCTCAAAGGAACCGGACTCAGTAATTGCGAAGTTACTCTTTTGCACCTTCACACAAAACATACTCTGGTTCGTCCCGATGAAAACGAATTTCGAATTCGCTGCCATCGAGGCTGATGCTGTGAGGCCTCCAGTCAGAGGAAGAGCAACCGTTCTGAAGAGAGTAACCGTCACCGTATCGAAACTCGGAGTAATGACATCTGTCTTCTTGTAAACATAAAGAGTAACCCCATTCGAACCCGAGCCCGTCGCTATGTCGACGGCATAAACATATCTGGTCACCGTGCTCGTCTTCTGATTGACAGAAGGATTACCTTCGATTAGAGCTCCAAGCAGGCTGAATGGTCCTAACGAGCCTCCACCCGTAGCAGCCCCCTGACTGCTCGGTTGACCCGCATACGCTCAACTCAACCTGGTTTCCATTCAAATAATAGGTCGTGTACAGATTTGCGTCGGGTGGTTTTGCGAATGTGGAGCCCATTAACAAGAACAACCCAAAAGCTAGCCCAACAAGAGAGCGAATTGTGACATGCATTGCTTCTTCTCCTTCCTCCCGTCGTCGGGAGAGCGCTCCCGATTCTCATCGTAAGTCGTCGGGCTGTCAATGAACTTTTCGCTGGCCGGGATGCGCACTTGCTCCCTCCTCTGACCTCGACTTGGGCTGATGCTTCAGGCTTTGCATCCTCGCTTTTCGGACGCTCGCCAAAGACGTGCCTAGGATTTCGGCCCCGGGTTCCTGCTTCGCTCACGCTCGCAAACCGCCTCATATGCTGTTGGTGATCTTACCGCGGGGGTTCCACCCGTTCCCATCCCGAACACGGAAGTTAAGCCCCGCTGGGCCGATGGTACTGCGCGCGAAAGTGTGTGGGAGAGTAGGTAGTTGCCGGCATAAATAAAGGCCAGTCTGAGAAATCAGATTGGCCTTTTCCGTTGGCGCTCGTGTCGAGCGGATGCCCTCGCCCGCTGCCGTTGACTTCGATTTTGACTTTGACTTTGACTTTGACTTTGTATCGTGCTCCCGAGAGCTGTCTCCATCTGTGACTAGGACACAACCAAAATGTGATGGTTTCAACCGCGCGGAACATTGGCGGAGGAATGTTTGGTGTCAACCTTTTCGGGGGCGGGTGCCCGCGCCACGCGAGTGTGGGAGAGTAGGTAGTTGCCGGCATTAAATAAAGGCCAGTCTGAGAAATCAGATTGGCCTTTTCTTTTGCGGCGACCCTTCGACAGGTACCGAGCAACTAGTTTTACAAGAAATAACCATCCTCATGAGGGAACAACCTAGCGAATGTCGCTTTAAGGGGTGAGCGAGGAAAAAGCGCAGGGATCACCTGCCGCCACTCGCCAAATTCATCCTGAAGGAGATATATCAAAATGAAATGCAATCGTCATTTCGCCATTATGGCTGCTGCATCGATGCTGATGGTGCTGTCATGCCTGAGTCAAAGCTGGGCCGCAAGCCCTCTCAACGGTCCCCGAGGACTGGCACTCGACGCCAAGGGCAACCTTTACGTCGCCAACCAGGGTGGCAGTGAGATTCTCGTTTACAACTCGAACTATGTGCAGCAAGCGAAAAAGTCGATCACTGCTGGAGTAAGTCAACCGGTGGGAGTTGCCCTCGATTCGACGGGCAAGATCTATGTCGCCAACAAGGGTACCCAAATGATTACGCAGTACTCTTCGACGGGCGTGCAGAATACCAAATTCTCCATCACCCAAGGCATCGACAATCCGTGGGCCGTCGCCGTCGACGAGCTCGATGACCTGTATGTCTCAAACAACTTCACCGATATCACGGTGTATCAGGCCGCTGACAGTACTACTCCTTTGCTCAAGACCATCACCCCAGGCAACTCCGTGTACGGAATCGCCGTGCATGGTCCGATCTTCTATTTTGGTAGCACGACGGAATGGGCGGTCGGCTTTGGCCCTGAGTTGCTGACCGGAGGCGGATTCTACGGAGCCGGGAACGGCTACGAGGCACTCGCACTCACAACCGACAGCGCTGGCGACTTATACGTAGCGAACGCTACCGGTGAAGTTGACTTCTGGGGATCGCAAGGCGGATACGCAATCCTGCAGCTCAGCTACAGTCCGGAGGGTATCGCCGTAGACAGCGTTCGCGGGCGGGTTTACCTGTCGAATCAGAACGGAAACCAGATCCTGGTCTACAGCACCACCGGATCACTGCTGCACACGATCGAGTAAGTGCGGCCAGGCACAGCAAAATAAGGCCACGTTGAGAAATCGGCGTGGCCTCTTTTCTATTTGCCGCTCCATTAATCTCGGGCTAACCTCCAGGATGAAACATCCCAATCGCGACAAATCGTGTGATAATTGCGGCGAAAACCGTGCCGATCGCGAACAGCAGCTTCCGGTATTGACGCCAGGCCTCGCGAATCCCGATGCTTGAGCGAACGTGTATAACCCAACGGCGATTGCGGTCGATGGACTCTACGACGTGTTGAACGTGAATAATTTTTACCTGCTGGGGATATGGCCTAGCGCACTCGAGGGCGAACCGCTTACGACCCAGACCTTCGGCGGCGCGTCGATCACCGGGGTGGCCACATACAAAGACCTTTTGCTGGTCGGCGGCAACAACAACTCTTTCATCGGTGAAAACTACGCTTGGGCGCAACAGGGAGTTTCCGGCCAATTGCCTCCCACGTGCTTCGCGCCGGCGTTTGATGCGGCTGGCGATCTTTATTGCGGAAACATCGACAACACGCTGACCGTAGTGCACAACACCGAGACCCCCACCTTGCTGGCCCATCTTCCGTTCTTCCCTAACGGAATTGCGATCGACAACAAGTGTGGTTGGATTTACATCTCCAACGGAATCGGCAACGAAATCGCTGTCTATAACACCACCGGCAAATTAGTGCACACGATTAAATAGCTTTTAGGTGGACGTCGGAAGTGTAAGCCGGCGTGAGATCAGGGCTAGTGGAGTTTGTTTGTGGTCGCGCCGCACCGCGATGACGGAGAAACCCACACATCGCAAAGGGCGCGATGTGTCGCGCACCCAGCGTGGTCAGTTTTTCGGTGGGCCAATTCTCAAGGGCGAGAAGTGGCGCCCCGTTTTGTTTCATTCCGCATTCCAGGAAATGGAATTCACTTCCGTAGGTTGGCCCACCGATTGGGCGGTTTGATGGGTTCGTTCCGTCTGTCCCCAAGTTTCTCAGAATTGTGCTATGCTCTTGCGAAAATCCTCCCCAATCTAACGGTGTTTCGTTTCCTTGTTCTGGTGTTCCGCCGAGGGCATTCCACTCCACTGAGGTACTTTCATGTCTAAGAGAACGTCTTCTTTTCTTACCGGCCAAACCATCACTTTTCCTGACGGTACTAGCTTGCGCGCTCCATTCGCGGGGATGGCCACGCAGTGGGACAACGATTCCGGGGGTTTTCGCGCGACTCGTCTGCCGGCGCAGGAGGACACGGCTCCCATGCTGCGGTCGGCCCTGATTGAAGCGGGAGTGATCGAGCAGGAAACCATTCATCTCGACGTCGATGTCGCCAGCGTGCCGGCGAGCGCGAATGAGGCGCTGCGAAGTCCGAGCGTCAGTGAGACGCTGGTGCTCGCGCCCCCGAAGCCGGTGGCACCGGGAGCACAAGTGGTGCTCTATGTGGACGAAGCCGGAGGCATGAGTTGGCATTTGCCGGATGGAGCGCCGCGGCCGGGCTCGAGTGCTGAAGTTGCGGCGGACGACGAAGACGGTTTCCGGGGTCCGGTTGGGGCGGTGTTCACGATCCCGACGCGGACAGTTGCGGCGCGGCGCGGCGCGGAATCGGGACAGACGGAAATGCGGGGCCTGATCACGGCGATCGGGCGGAAGGTTTTGAAGGTGCTGATACTTCCGGTTGCCGCAGAATTACTGGCGAAACCAGTGGAGAAGATTGTCGCGGCGGTGGAGCGCAAGCATAGCCAAAACCTCATCCGTCTCGTAGATGCGCAGAATTACCGGCAAAGAGTCACCGAGCCGTTTCGGGACTGGTCGTCGCTGCCGGGCAAGCGGTCCATGCTGATCGTACATGGGATCATCAGCTCTACCGACGGGATGTTGAGCAAGCTGCCGGCGGAGGCGATGCAGGAGTTTGTGCGACGGTACGAAGGCCGCGTGCTTGGTTATGACCATTTCACGCTTTCGATGGATCCCGATGCGAATGCGGCTTTCTTTCTCAAGCAGATCGAGCAGGCTCTACCGGGGCAAAGAGTGGACTTCGACATTCTGAGTCACAGCCGAGGCGGGATTGTTTCGCGCGCGCTGGTGGAGCGCGGGCACAAACTGGTTCCAGAGCACCAATGCTCTTTCAGAAAATCATTCTTCGTCGCGACGCCAAATGCGGGCTCGGCGCTGGGCAATGCCGAGCACATTGTGGACATGGTGGATGTGTTCACAAACTTTCTGACCAAGCTTCCGGATGGAACGGCGGCGTATGTGATTGAGGCATTACTGGCGCTGCTGAAGATCGTGGCCTACACGGCGGAAACCGCGATTCCGGGTCTGGCGGCGATGGGCACGGAAGGGTACATCAAGACGTTGAACAGCGACCAGGACGGTCAGACGGGAGCGGAGTATGGAGCGGCGGCGGCCGACTACGATCCGGACCCGAACAGTCCGCATGCGTTTTTTTCGGCGGCATTGAATGCCGTGGCGGATCGCACGTTTGCCGTCGGCGGAAAGATGGTGGGAAATGATCTGGTGGTGCCGAGCGAAGGAGTTTACGCGGACAATGGGAATCCTATGTTTCCGGTTTCGAAGCCTCTTCTTTATGAGAAGACGGACTACGTGTATCACAATGACTTTTTCGCGCAGCCGCGAACGGTCGAGCGACTGAAGGATTTCTTTGTAGGCAGGGCAACAGGCTCTTCTCTCTTCCAGTCTGTCTGGTCGCCTGGTTCCTATCCAACGGCTCCGGCTCCAGCTTCGGCTCCCGCTCCGCCGCCTGCCCCTTCTTCTGCGCCCGAGGATTTTGGGGAAGATGGGTTTCGCGGATCGTACGGGGGTGTGCCTACGAATGGAGGCGCCGCGGGGGATGGGGGCGGCGGGAGCGGGGGATACGCGGAAGAGGAAGAATCATTCGAGGAAGCTGCAGAAGTTGGTGCTGCGGCGCCGGGGCCGTCAGCGGAGGAAGGCGAAGTGCCCGCTTTGTCCGCGGTCGAATTGCAGCGCAAACCGGAAATTGATTTTCACGAGCGCGTGACCGAGGGCGAGACCTGGCCGCTGGAAGTGAGACTGAACGAGCTGTCTGGAGCAGCCTCGGAAGTGGAGAGCGGAATCGGTTTCGCGCTCGCCGCGGGGCAGGAAAGCGTCGAGGTGACGGTATTTCTCAGTGCTGCCGGGTTCGACGTGCAACCGCCGAAGGGCTCGATGACGGTGCGGCGAAAGCGCGATGAAGAATCCGAAAAAGTGATCTTCGATTTGACCGCTCACGAAACGAAAGAGCCGGTCAAGCGAGTGATCCACGCGGATTTCTTCCTCGCCAACAGCATTGTCGGTTCTGTAACCCACTACACCTATGTTGTGCCCAAGGGATACGAGGGGACGGAGAGCGCGGGCGAAACGACGAACGATGGGTTTGCCGTACCGACGCGGCCGCGTCAGGAGTGTGACTGGGTGGTAGCCGCGGTCGGCGCGAGTCCGACTTATCAGCTATTCCTCAACAGCGACATTCCCGATCACCGGGTCAAATTCAAAGATATGGGGATTTTGCAATTGCAGGTGCCGGACCTGACCAAATATCTCGACTCTATTTTGACCAAGAAGTTTTCCGCGTATCCAGGGCGCGAGGGTTTGAGCCCGGAAGAATTTAAGACGAAAGCGGCGGACTGGAAGTCCGACTTCAACGGCACGATCGAGGCTTTGGGGAGTGAGTTGTGGCAATGGTTGCCGCAGACATTTCGCGATGAGTATTTCGCCCGGCATCGAGCGGGAACGCCGCCGCGCTCCATCTCGATTCTCTCGGCCGAGATGGTATTTCCCTGGGAACTGGTGATTCCCAATGAGGTGAGGGACGGGAAGCTGGTGAAGCTGAAGAGACTAGGAGTCGAGCATGTTCTGGGCCGCTGGAAGCCGGGGTTGTCGACGAAGCCGGCGGACCAGATGCTGAAGGTGCGGAGACTTCGAGTTTTGAATCCGAATTATCCGCCTCCCGACACGTTGAAATGGGCGGCGCAAGAAGCCGAGGAACTCGCCAAGCGTTTTCCGGGGATCGCGGTGACGGTGACTCCAGCGGACTTGAAGGGGGTCACGAGCCTGTTTAATGAAAACGACGTGCAGTTGCTTCATTTCAGCGGACACGGAGCGATCGACACCAGCAATCCGAACTTGAACAAGATTTTGCTGGAAAAGGGCCAGGAATTTGAGGCGCTTAAGCTGGCCGCGACCCGACTCTGTGCAGAAGCACAACCCGTGGTCTATCTGAATGCCTGCAGCATTGGCAACGTGGGGGAAACGGTTGGGAGAGCCGGTGGTTTTGCTTCGAATTTTGTAGGCAACGGGTGCAGCGGAGTGATCGCACCTCTATGGCCCATCAACGATCGTCGTTCGATGGAGTTCGCCCTGGCGCTTTATGAAAAACTGACGTTGGGCAGGGCGATAGGAGAGGCGCTACAAGAATTGCGCGACGAGAATGAGGACGATCCTACTTATCACGCGTACACCTACTTTGGCGATCCCTGGGTGAGGCTGGTGCTTCCGGGACGTCAAGCGGCATGAGGTGACCAGGACGAATTCGAATGGAGTTTGTTAGTGGTCCCGCCGCATCGCGATGACGTAGCAACCCAAACATCGCAGCGAGCGCGATGTCTGGGGCACGAGGCACCATTCACACTGAGAAACTGCGACCTGCTTTTAGATCGGAGTCGATCCCTTGAAGAGCCAGATCAAATCGATGATCAGAATGATTACGACCATCAGCTCCAGGACAAAGGCGCGGCTCTGGTGGAATTGGTCGACCATGAAGCGATAGAGCTCTTCGGCGGTGTGGACTTTCTGATTGACCAGGTCTTTGTAGTCGGTGACGCCGATCTTTGAGGCGGCAACTTTGTAGAGGCGCGCGGAGAACATGTCGCTGAGGAACTTGATGGCGTTGTCGGCGCGTTCGGTGAGTTCGTCCACATCGAGCAGGACGGTATGCAAGCGCGTGGCTCGTTTTGCCGTGCGCCAGCGAGCCCAGATTCCGGTCGACCCGTGGTCCATGAAATCGTAGACGCTTTGTAGCTCGCGGGTGAGCAGTTCGTCATAGTGCCGGAATTCAAGGAGCTGCGAGTTGGCGTATTCGAGAAGCTGAATTACGGTTTCAGCTCCAGCAGTTGAGTCGTAGAGAAAGGCGCCGTTCCAACTGATCACGGCGAGGTCGTTGGGATAGTACGAGATCTTGGACTGCATCACTTCCTGCTGCTCGCCTTCGGAGAGCGGCATGTTTTCGCCGCGTACGATTTGCGCGATGCGTCCTCCATGAGCGGCCAGGAGTTCGGCGGAAGAGGGATTGCCGGCGATGTCGCGGACGTGAAAGACGAAGTAGTCTTCATGCAGCCAAGTGTCGTAGAGCTTCACGAGAGCGGGACGAGCGCGCTCGATCTTCTGCTTCACGATTTTCTGGGCGAAGCTGGTGAAATCCGTGTCCCAAACCCAGCGGCCAGCCAGACGGACCAGTGTGTCCCAGTCTCCGGCGAAAGGCAGCTCGAAGACGACGCTCAGAACGCCGTAATCGTAGTACTTGATCTGCACGTCGAGGCGTTCGCCGCTCTCAAGGACCAGCGGTTCAACCGGCTCAACTACGGGAGCGCGCTGAAAGCGGACGTATCCCGGAGCGTTATGTTTGAAACTCGCCTCCTGGCGGCGCGCTCCGAAGATGTCGCGCAGGGCGTCGAGATTGATCTCTTCGCAGACGTCGAACTGAATCAGGACGAGGACCGATCCTTGCAGCGCTTTGTTCTGGGCATTCACGACGGTGACGGAGGCAGTCGGAGTTGGGACAACAACGGGAGAAATGACGGGTGTATTTAGGGTTTCCATAAATTTTAGCTTTCTACTTAGCACGCAAGCGGCGCGGTCCGAGGTACAAGGGGGCCGAAAAGCCGCAACGAGGAGGCCAGACTGTCTATGTCTATTGTCCCAGAAAAGAGGCGGGTTGGGCAGTGGGGATAGAAGTCCTTATATATCAGCTGTTTAGTGGAGGCTACGACCTGCCTCGCTCTCGCTTCGGGGGGACGGACGATAGGTCTGTCCCTACGTGGGGCGTTTTCGGGCTAGGGCCAGGAGGAGCGCCGCTCCCGCGGCGATGCCCGCAACGGCTAATCCGGTCCGCTTCATCGACTTCTGTATGGCGGCCTGGTGGGGGCGGAACCATGCGTCTTCGGGATAGTGTTGCGGCGCGGGATCGAACAGGGGAAAACCTTCGGGCGTTTCGGACGCCTCGCGCAGCGCCATCTGGAGAACCTCGGCGAGATGCAGCGCGTGACGGTCGGTCTCTTGGGCGATCTGTTCGCGGCAACTGAAACCGTCGGCGACGATCAGCCAGTCGGTGGGAGCCTGGCGGACTGCGGGAAGAAGTTCGAGTTCGCCAATTGCCCTCGAGACATCGTATTTATCTTTTTCGAAGCCGAATGCGCCCGCCATGCCGCAGCATCCAGGAGCAGGGGCGGTGAAGTCGACGCCGATGCGGCGCAGTACGGCTTCTTCGGCGGTCATCTTCATGATGGCTTTGTGGTGACAATGCCCATGGATCAGGGCGCGGCGCGGCAACTCGGGGAGGCGAAAATCTGGCGCTCGCTGCTCCAGAAATTCGCTGAGCAGGAAGACTTGTCGGGAAAGGGCGATGGCGCGTTGATCTTTGGGGAAGAGGTTTGTCAGTTCGTCACGGAAGACGGAGGCACAACTCGGTTCGAGGACGACGATCGGCGTGCCGGCTTCGATTTCGGACTCGAGTGTGTCCATGATCTGGAGGAGCAGGCGCTTGGCACGGTGGAGCATGCCAACGTCGTAGAGAGGGCGTCCGCAGCAGAGGTGGGCGCGAGGGACGGCGACGTCGAACCCGGCGGCTTCGAGGACCTCGACGGCAGCTTTTGCGGTGGAAGGGAGGAAATGGTTGTTGAAGGTGTCGGCCCAAAGAAGGACGGTATTTTCGGGGCGATTCGCTTCATGGTTCGAACGAAGGCCATCATCGGCGCGTCGCGAGCTTCTGCTTCTCCCACCACGATTTGAAGGTTTGCGGAGCGAAGGCGGGAAGATTCCGCTGGCCGGGAATTCCGGCCGCAGTTTGGCGAGGTCGCGCAGCCCCGGCAACTGCGTCGTCAAATTCACAAGACCCGGCAGGTGCGATGCAGCTCGCATCCAAAGGTCAAAATTCGAAAGAGCTGACGGCATGCAAGTGGACGGGGATTCGTCTCGTAATAATGAGAGAGAAACTCTGCTTTATAAGTCGCGACATCCACGCCGACAGGGCAATCGCTCTTGCATCCTTTGCAGGCTAAGCATAGGTCCAGCGATTCCTTAACCGCTTCGTTCTGCCAGCCATCCTGGATCACGTCGCGTTTCGTCATCTCCCACAGGAGATGGGCGCGGCCACGGGTGGAATGCTCTTCGTCGCGCGTGACGCGGTAGCTGGGACACATGACTCCGCCAGACTCGCGACGGCATTTACCGACTCCAACGCAACGAAGGGTGGCAGCGGCAAGACTGCCACGGTCTTCGGGAAACTTGAAGTGCGTCTCGGGCTGCCAGGGAGCATAACCTGGCGCCAAGCCGCAGATTTTCGTCGAGGCGATACGGGTCGATGAGCTTCCCGGGATTCATCTTCCAATCGGGATCCCAGATCGTCTTGAAGTCATGAAAGGCCTGCATCAGCTCCGGCCCGAACATTTTAGGAAGCAGCTCGGCGCGCGCCTGGCCGTCTCCATGTTCGCCGGAGAGCGAGCCACCGTAGCGGACGACGAGATCGGCGGCTTCTTCCATGAACTGGCGAAACTGGCGCACGCCTTCGGCCGACTCGAGATCGTAGTCCATACGAGTGTGGACGCAGGCGTGGCCGAAGTGTCCGTAGAAGGAGCCACCGTAGTGAAATGCTTGCATCAACTTTCGAAGGTCGCGCAGGTAGGCGCCAAGTTTTTCAGGAGCGACGGCGGAGTCTTCAAAACCTTCCCAACGTAGCGGCTCGCCTGGAACGTGCGAGGTCACGCCCAGGCTCGATTCGCGCACGTCCCAGATGCGGCGAGCCTGCCGCGCGTCGAGGAATAGT
This sequence comes from uncultured Acidobacteriaceae bacterium, assembly GCA_963846085.1. Lineage (GTDB taxonomy): Bacteria > Acidobacteriota > Terriglobia > Terriglobales > Acidobacteriaceae > Acidiflorens. The sequence continues at coordinate 1,839,183 of CAWJUN010000004.1, forward strand.
CGATAGTTAGGAAGAAGTGTAGAGCGGTCTAAATCTGCCATCAAATTGCGGGCCTGGGATTCGGCTTCAGCAATCGTCTGGGCGCCAAACTCAACCATGAGCCATCCGGCGCCTTCGGGCAGCATCGCGAGGCCTTCGAGGTTCACACCCTTGCGGCGACTCGCATTCACCATGATTTCGTCGAGGCCTTCGAGGCCGATCGGACGATGCTCCATGATCTGCGGGACATGGTCGGCGCAGATATAGATATCGGGCCATCCGATGACGAGCAGGACTCGCGCTGGCGGACTCTGCACGAGGCGACAGGTGGCTTCGAGAACCGTAGCGCAAGTGCCTTCCGATCCGACCAGTGCGCGTGCTACGTGGAAGCCATTTTCCGGGCAGCAGGTGATTCAGGTTGTATCCGGAGACGCGGCGCGGGATGTTGGGATACTGCCGGCGGACTTGCTCGCCGTAACGATCGGCCAAGGACTTCAGGCCAGAGTAGATTGCGGCGCTGCGTCCGCCTTCGCGAAGGACGCGATCGAAGTCGCTGGTGCTCGTCGCGCCGACACGCATGATGTGTCCGCCATATGTGAGAATGTCGAGCGACTCGATATTGTCGTCAGTTTTGCCGGCCATGATCGAGTGGACTCCACAGGAGTTGTTGCCGATCATGCCTCCTAGAGTGCAGCGATCGTGGGTGGCGGGATCTGGAGCGAAGGTGAGGTGATGCTTTTCGGCGGCAGCGCGGAGCGTATCGAGGACGACTCCGGGCTCAACTCGCGCGATGCGGCGCACCGGATCGATTTCGAGAATGGCCGCCATGTACTTCGAGAAATCGAGGATGACGGCGGAGTTGCAACACTGTCCGGCGAGGGAGGTTCCTCCGCCGCGGGCCAGGACCGGGGCATGATGTTCGCGGCAAAGAGCGATGGTTGCGATAACGTCTTCTCTGTCGCGAGGTAGTACGACTCCGATTGGGACCTGTCGATAGTTCGACCCGTCGGTGGCATAAAGAGCACGGCTGCCGGAGTCGAAACGAACTTCTCCGCGAAGATGGCGGCGGAGAGCGGCCTCCAGGGTGGATGGTTCGAACTGCGCCGAACGAGGCGGTTGGGAGGCTATGTCTTGAGCCATGGGGTACAGAGTATCTTCGAGGATGTGGGCGCTGGACGCAAGAGGATTGCGCTGGGCTGGTGGGGAAGGTCAGGCTGCGAAACTAAAGAACCACTAGCGCCAGGATCGCGTCAGATAGTCGGCTAACGACAGAGACAGCAGGATCGCCAAAAAAAAGAAGCCGGATACCACGACCGCGGCAGTCAGCTTTTCGCTTGCGCCCTTTACATGCATGAAGAAGATGACGACAAGGGAGGCTTTGATGGTTGCGATCAGAAGCGCCACGACCGGATTAAACGGGCCAAGGTTGATGAAAGCGGCACCGACAGTGGTTGCGGTTAGGATGAGCAGGACTATGCCGATCGCCAGATAAAATCCCTGCGAGTGAGTCGTGTGCTCGTGTTCGACTTGTTCTTGTTGAGCGTGTTGCTGGTCAACCATGGCGATCCTCAAAATCTACGTTCGGTATAAATCTTCACATCAGATCTGCTACTAACCCGCACGATCCTACTTCACGAGTGTCTGCTTATTAAATACAGCAACGGAAACAGGTATATCCAGATGATGTCGACCAAGTGCCAGTACAGGCCGGCATTTTCAATGGGCGTGAAATAGTTCGGAGTGTAATGGCCTTTCCACGAAAGCACGGCGAGCGTGCCGAATAGTCCGCAGCCGATGATCATGTGCAGGGCGTGCATTCCGGTCATCGCGAAGTAGAGCGAGAAGAACAGTTCGGCCTCTTTCGGATTCACCGGAATCTGCTGGCCATTGTCGTCGAACTTTTCGGTGAAGCTGAAAGTTGCGCCAGGAACGTGATGCTTCTCGAATTTCTCTTTGTACTCGAAGCCCTTGATGACTAAAAAGGTCATGCCGAGGAGGACGGTAACGACCAAGTATCCGGTGAGAAGCTTGCGTTTGCCGGACTCGGCGGCTTTGACGGCTAAGACAACGGTCACAGAGCTGACAATCAGGACCGCCGTGTTGATGGCGCCCATCGTGATGCTGAGTTGTTGGCTGCCGGCGGCGAAGGCGTTGAAATGTTGCAGGCGATAGATGAGATAGGCGCAGAACATGCCGCCGAAGAACATGATTTCCGTCACCAGGAACAGCCACATGCCGAGCGAGGCGGCATTTTTCTGCTGCTGCGCGTCGACGAAGTGGTGCAGAAGCGCCGGGTTGTGGGCTTCGTGATCGTGATCCAAGGTCGCCACTTGCGTGGATGCGTGGCCGGAGCTCATTTGGCTATCGTGCAACGGGAGCCTCCAGTTCCTTTGGCATCGGGATGTCTTCGTAGTTGTAGGCTTCCCAAGTTACGACGGGAGTTTCCTCGAAGTTAAATGTTGGCGGAGGCGAGGTCGTCTGCCATTCCAGTCCGGCCGCGCCCCAAGGGTTCGCAGAGGCGATTGGTCCGTAGCGCAGCGACCAAAGGAAATAGATCATCGGCAGAAGATAGCCGACTGCAAGCACGCTGGCACCGGCCGTAGAAAGCACGTTCAAGACTTGAAATTCCGGCGGATACTGCCAGTAGCGCCGCGGCATACCGACATAGCCAAGAATGAATTGCGGAAAGAATGTCAGGTTGAAACCGACGAAGACGAACAGAGCGGAGAGTTTAGCCCAAGCTTCCGGGTACATGCGCCCGCTGATTTTAGGCCACCAGAAATGCATGCCTCCGAGATACCCCATCAAGACGCCACCTACCATCACGTAGTGGAAGTGAGCGACGACAAAGTAAGTATCGGTGACATGAACATCGATGCCCAGAGTGGCGAGGAACAGGCCAGTCAATCCACCTATGGTGAAAAGGCCGATGAAGCCGAAGGCGTAGAGCATCGGGGTGGTGTAGGAGATCGATGCCTTGTAGAGAGTCGCAGTCCAGTTAAAGACTTTGACGGCCGAGGGCACACCGATAAAGAAAGTGATGAACGAAAAGATCATCGCCGCGTAGAGCGAGATGCCCGCGACGAACATGTGGTGCGCCCACACGAGGAATCCCAGGACGGCGATCGCGACGCTCGACAGGGCCACGAACTTGTACCCGAAGATACGTTTGCGCGCAAAGCAGGCAATCAGTTCGCTGACTACACCCATAGAAGGCAGGATCATGATGTAGACAGCGGGATGGGAGTAGAACCAGAAGAGGTGCTGAAAGAGCAGCGGGTCTCCGCCGAGAGCTGGGTCGAAGATGCCGAGATGGAAGAGACGTTCGACGGCAACCAGGACGATGGTGATGGCCACGACGGGCGTACCTAAAATCATGATGAGGCTGGTGGCGTACATCGACCACAGGAAGAGCGGCAGCCGGTCCCAAGTGAGGCCGGGAGCGCGCATGCGATGAATCGTGACGATGAAATTGAGACCCGTAAAGATAGAAGAGAATCCGGCGATAAAGACGGCCAGCCCAGCTTCAATCACATTGGTATTACTGCCAACCGTGCTGTAGGGAGTGTAGAAGGTCCATCCCGTATCGACACCGCCTGTCAGCATGCAGTGGAGGAAAAGCGTTCCGGCGATGATGTAGAGATACCAGCTCAGTAGATTGATGCGCGGGAAGGCTAAATCTTTCGCGCCGATCATCAGGGGCACAAGAAAATTGCCGAGCACCGCGGGCACGACCGGGATCAGAAAGAAAAAGACCATGATCATGCCGTGCATGGTGAACACCTTGTTATAGGTGTCGGCCTGCATCAGGTCGCCCTGCGGGGTGAGCAGTTCGAGGCGGATGAGCATGGCGAAGAATCCGCCAAGAAAAAAGAAGATGGTAACGGAGACGAGATAAAGCAGCGAAATCCGCTTATGGTCGGTCGTCAACAGCCAGGACTTGAGACTGTGCCCGTTGTTGAGATAGTTCAGCTTCGGAGCCTGGGTCGAGGGAATTACTGCACTCGCCATAATTATTGCACCTGCATATTCTGGGGTTGAGCCGGAGAACCAGCCGGCTGGGTTTGCAGCGCGGCGGTTCCCGTGGCTGGCTGGCTTAACGACTTTACATAAGCCACCAGCGCGTTTAACTGCTCGTCGCTAACGATGCCCTGGAAGGTGGGCATCACGGGCTTGAATCCACTGACAATCTTTGCCGTAGGATTCAGGATCGACTCCCGCACATAATTCTCGTCCGCGGTAACGGTGCGACCATCCTCGAGCAAGACGGGCTTGTCATAGATGCCCGCGAGATTCGGGCCACGGCCCTGCACGTCGGAACGATGGCAGGTCGCGCATCCCAGAGTCGCGAACAACTCCTTGCCGGTATCCTGCAGGGGTGCGGTCTGGCCTCCAGCCATCCATTGCGCGTAGTCCTGGGGTTCCATGACGACGATGTCGCCACCCATTCCGGAGTGCATCGTTCCGCAATATTCCGCACAAAACAGGTGATACCGTCCGGGTGTCGTGGCTTTGAACCAGAGTGTTGTATAGCGGCCGGGCAGGACGTCTTGCTTGAGGCGGAAAGCGGGGATGAAGAAGCTGTGGATCACGTCCTGCGAGGTCATGATGAGCTTGACGTTCTGACCTGTGGGGACGTGCAGTTCGTTGATCTCGCGCTGGCCCTCCATATGCTCGACCTTCCACATCCATTGCTTGGCGACGACGTAAACTTCGGTGGAATCGGCGGGAGGCGTGCGCTCCTTGAAAAATAGGACAGCGCCCCAGATGAAGAACGTGAGCATGACGAAGAACGGAATTACCGACCAGCCGATTTCAAGAATGGTAGAGCCTTCAATGGGCGTGGCTTCGCGGCCAGGAACGCGGCGATACTTGATCGCGAGAATGGTGACGGCGAGGAAGATGACCGTGGTCATAACGCCGGCAACCAGCAGCAGATAGATGTAGAGCATGTCTACCTGACTCGCCATGGTCGAGGCCTGATCGGGCCACAATGGTAGAAATTTCGACATAGTTACCTAATTCGACCCAATTCTCCGTGGCCCGTACCGCGATCGGAGCCTCGCGGGAGGCGTCGATCAATGCGGAACATGACAAACATAAAAGTTCCAAGAATAAGCATGGTTGCGAGGCCACTCAGTTTCAAAATATTGCTGATGACCGCGCCATATTTTCCGGTGCGCGGATCGTAGTGATAGCAGTAGAGAAGTACCTGGTCGCCGATGTTGCCGATGTTGCCTTGCGAGGCCTGCACCAGTCCGAAGCGCAGATCTTTGGGCGAAAACTCAACGCCGTAAAAATAGCCGGAGACGTGGTGATCGGGTGTCAACATCACGATGGCGGCAGCGTGCGCGTATTGCTCAGTCTTCGGGTCGAACTGGAATTGAAATCCTACAGCCTTGGTGAGCGCTTCGATCTGGTCGGCCTTCCCGGTCAGAAAATGCCATCCCTGCGCGGTATTCGGACGGCCGTAGCGCTTCATGATGTCGCGCTTCTTTTCGGCAGCCATCTCGGTGGTCTCGCGCGGATCGAAACTGACGGTGACCACGTCGTAGTCTTTGCCGAGATCGAAAGTCAGGGCCTTCATCGAACCAACCAGACCCTGCAACAGCTCGCTGCACAACATGGGGCACCGGTAATAGCCGAGGTTCAGAATCACGGGACGTCCGTGACCGAAATAATCCGAGAGCCTTACTGGGTTGCCGAGTTCGTCACGGAATTCAAGATTGGTGGGGACGTCGGCGTTCAGATGCTGATCGATGCCAACAAATTGAAGTCCGGGAGGACGCTGATTCACGGGCGGACTCATGATGCCTCCGCTCATCGGGCCACGCGGAAGTTCGCCAAGGAGCGGAGCTGCGGCAAAGATCAGCAGGAGAGCTGCCTTGGTGATCGAATTGGCAAAACGAATTCTGCTGCGCACTGCTTTTTCCTTCGCCGAGTTGTCTCGACTGGACAGCCGCGACAGCCGTCCCTATGTGTTAAACGTCACCGGCAACGGCTTCTACTTGTTCGCCGCTACCGATTCGTGGTCCGACTTGCTAGCCACCGTTGTTTTCGAATCTTTGCCCGGTTGCGAATACACCGGGACTCCACGCTGCACCATTAAGTCCATCGCGCGTTCGATGGGGATGTGCGCCACGCCGGATTTCTCGTCGACCCAGCCGTAGCTGTTGAGTTGGTTCTCCTGATTCATGAGGAAGTCGAGCATCTGACCGCGTTCGTTGGTCTCGAGCATCGGCGCGCCGTTGTCTTTAAAGGTCCGATCCATGTCGGCTTGTGTAACCACGCGCGAGATCGCGCCCTTGGTTGTAACCAAAGGACTCGATGTGGCCATCTGCGACCGTTCGTATTTGTCGAGAAACGAGTACATTCCAACGACGATGAAGTAAATGACGATGCCAATTACCGCGAGGCCGATCATGAACGCAAAGACGCCGCGCGTGCCGAGGTCTTCGTGTTCGAAGCCGACATCCCCGGGGGGAAGGCCGTGGTTGATTTCGTCACTCATAGTTTCGTTACTCTTTTTCGTCGCTCTTCTTGCGCAAAACCTTTTTCGTTACTGTGCTTCTTTAATGATGCGACTGCTCCTCAAATAATCGCAAGGTCTGCGGCGCATTGACCGCCAGCAGGGGACGCGACCTGAGGTTGTGACAGAAGTAGGCTAGCCAAAGGCCGCCGATTCCGGCGACAACCGTGATGTGCAGCCAGCTTATATGGAACGTCGGATGCGAGACCGGTTCGATGTGCCAGATAATGTCGATCACACGCATCAGCAAAATCCATAGCGCGAGAGGCGCCAGAGTGCGCGCCTTGCGCTTCAGTTGGCGTGAGAGCAACATCGCGAACGGGACGGCGAACTGGAACAAGACGAGAAACAGGCCGACGTACTCCCACCCGCCATTCATGCGGCTTATGTACCAGGGAATTTCTTCGGGCAAGTTGCCCGCCCAGATGATGAGCCATTGCGAGAAGTTGAAGTAGGTCCAAACCATCACGAAGGCAAGTATCAGTTTGCCGTGATCGTGAACTTCGGTATCGGTCAGATATTCCGACATAGGCTTGCGCTTGCCGAGGATGCTCTCGATCACCACACAGAAGCAGAAGGCGGAGAGGGCCTCGCCGGCAACGAAGATCAGGCCGTAGATCGTCGAGATCCAGCGCGCCTGCAGCGACATCACCCAGTCGATGACAGCAAAGGAGATCGTGAGCGAGTAGATCACGAGTCCGATGGAACTGATGGCGCGGAAGCGTAACGTGCTTTGACCCGCGACGGAATCTTGTTCGGTCGACCATTTATTCAGGAAGTAGGCCATCGCGATCCAGATCACGAAGTAGACGATGTAGCGGATCAGGATGCCTTTGAAGTTGAGATAGTCGTGTGTGATGTCGAGGATCTTTGGATCCGTTCGCGGATCGGACAAAACCTCCGGCCGAGCCCAAAAATAAAGCCTGGGCAGATGGAAGAGAATCGGCAGGAACAGAACGGCCATCATGGGCAGCGTCATCATGCCCGATTCGAGGATGCGGCGAATTACGGTGCCCCACGCGCCTCCGACCAGGTGATAGAGCATGAGGATGGCCATGCATCCCAGGGAAAGGCCGAGCCAGAACATGAAGCCCGTGAGGTATGCGCTGTAAAAGCTATCGGGAACGAGGAACGCGCCGGCTACGGAGGCGATCGCTCCGATCAAGCCGACGAAGAGCGACTGCGTCTGCAGCGTTTGCACCACGGGCGGCGCCATTAAATCGGAATTGTTCAAGGTGGCCGTGGTCATTTGGATTCCCCTTCCGCAGCGGGAGCGGGTGGTGCCGGTTGGGGCAAAGTGGCTCCCGTGCCGATGTCGCGGAACTTAGGCGCCGGTGCGGGAAACTCCTGGCCCGCGGGGACGTCGGTCTTGGTTGCATTCTGACTCATCTGTAGAGCACGGATATATGCGGCGATGCACCAGCGATCGCGCGTCGAAACCTGCGCGGAATAATCAGGCATTACACCGAAGCCATTGGTATCGACGTCAAAGAAGTACGCGATAGGCACCTTGCGCAGACGATCGATGTGAAACGATGGCGGACGGCGGAAACCGCGGGTCGGAATAAATCCGTTGCCATCGCCGACGCGACCGTGGCAAGGCGTGCAGGTGATGTTGAAGCGCTCGCGTCCGCGTTCCAAAACTTCTTTGGTCACCGGAAAAGGCATATAGTCGCCGAGCGATGTTCCGATCTTGCCGGTGTAGAAATAAGTGTCTTCGTGAAGATCGCCGCGGGCGACGGTTCCTTCGACAGGCAAACGGGCGGAGCGATCGTCGGCAAAAAAATCACTTTTCGCCATCGGGCGGTAATAGGGCTGCAGGTGCATATCGAGACGGCATCCTGCGGTGACAGCAAGCAGGGCCACGAGCGCAGGTAAAACTTTTCGGAGGTTGCGAGCGGAACGCATAGCTAGCTTGGCACCTCCGCGACCATGCGTGGAGACAGGCCTGCGAGAAATGTCCGCGTATCGGCCGGATCGTAATTCGGGTCGCTCGAAAACACGACTAGGAAAAACTTGTTCTCGGAAGCTTTCGCGAATTCCGCAACATTGAAGACGGGGTGATAGGGCATGGGCAAACCATTCAGCGCAAGCATGCCGATCACGGCGGAAAGTCCGCCGAAAAGAATTGTCAGTTCGAAAGTCACGATGATGAATGAGGGCCAGGAGTGATAGGGGCGTCCGCCAACATTGGTCGGGTAGGTGATCACGGCCACCCAATACTGAAGAGCGTAGGCGGAGAGCCCACCTATGATCGCGCCGATTAAGACCACCAACGCGACGCGGTTCTTATGAAATCCGATTGCCTCGGCGAGGCCTTCGATCGGAAACGGACTGTACGCGTCAATTTTCTGATATCCCGCTGCATGCGTCTTGTAAGCGGCATCCATCAGTTCCTGGGCGGAGTCAAACTCAGCCATCAAACCGTAGCTGGGCGAGTCCTGGATCGGCGACTCATAGACCGATACATCGCTCATTGCTTCACCTCCGTCTCTTCGTGCACATGCGATTCAGGCAGCAGTGTGCGCAGTTCGAAGATGGAAATCATCGGCAGGACGCGCACGAAGAGCCACATGAACGTCAGGAACATGCCGAGGGTTCCGATGAATGTCATCCAGTCCCATTTTGTTGGGTAGTACATTCCCCAGGACGAAGTGACGAAATCGCGGCTCAAACTGACGACTACGATAATGAAGCGCTCGAGCCACATGCCAACCAGTACGACGAACGAGATAATCCAAAGCCAGCCGGTCGACACGCGGAATTTCTTGAGCCAGAGCACCTGGGGAATGCCAATGTTGCAAGCGAGGAGCGCGGCGTACCAGAACCGGTACGGTCCATGCAGGCGGTTCCACAGGAGAAATGAATCGAATTTATTTCCGCTGTACCAGCCCATGAAAGCTTCCATGCCGTAACCGTAGGCGACGATGAGTCCGGTCGCGAGCATGACCTTGGCGGCGTTTTCGAGATGGCGCTCGGTAATGAAATCCTTCAATCCGTAAATTGCGCGGATCGGGATCGCGAGGCAGATCACCATAGCGAACCCGGAATAGATGGCGCCCGCAACGAAATAAGGCGGGAAGATGGTCGTGTGCCATCCCGGGACGATGCCGACCGCGAAATCAAAGCTCACAACGGTATGAACTGACAACACCAGAGGTGTTGCGAGTCCGGCGAGAAGAAGATACGCCGTCTCGTAGCGATGCCAGTGGCGGGCGGAACCGCGCCATCCCATGGCGAGCAGACCATAGATTCTCTGAAGAATGGGATTCTCGGCGCGATCGCGCAAACTGGCTAAGTCGGGAATCAATCCGATGAACCAGAAGACCAGCGAAATCGTGAGGTAGGTCGAGACGGCGAAAACGTCCCACACCAGCGGGCTTCTAAAGTTCGGCCAGTAGCGCATGGTGTTGGGATACGGAAAGAGCCAGTAGGCAAGCCACGGACGGCCTGTGTGAACCAACGGGAAGATGCCGGCGCAAGCAACGGCAAACAAGGTCATCGCTTCCGCAAACCGGTTGATCGAATTACGCCAGGTTTGACGGAGCAGCGCAAGGATCGCGGAGATCAGCGTTCCGGCGTGGCCGATACCGATCCACCAGACGAAGTTGACGATCGCGAAGCCCCAGCCGATCGGGATGTTGATACCCCAAATCCCAGTACCTTTAATGAAGAGATAACCGAGCGCTACCATCAGCATGTTCATCACCGAGAACATGATCAGGAAGCCGAAGATCCATCCCAGCGAGATGGGGCGCTTCAGCACGATGTTGCTGATCTTCTCGGTGATGGTGGAGAAGGTGTGGCCGGGCGCGATGACCGGGACTCGCCTGTCTGCCGCCGGGATTTGCGTGTTGGTCGCCATACCTTACGTGCGCTCCACGATCGTCTGCTGCAAGCCTCTTACGCGGTTGAATCTGTTTTCGAAACTTCTAACTTTGCTTGTTCTAATTCGGGATTCGGGTTGCGAACTTCAGCCAGATAGGTCGTGCGCGGGCGGGTGTTCAACTCACCCATGAGCGAGTAGTTCCTGGGTAGCCCTTTCCATTTATTCACCTGGCTGTTTGGATCATTGATGTTGCCGAACACGATTGCGTTGGCCGGACATGACTGTTGACACGCGGTCTGCAGATCGGCTTCTTTAATGGTTGTGTCGGCACGCTCGGCGTCGATGCGGCGCTCGTTGATGCGCTGCACGCAGTAGGTGCATTTTTCCATGACGCCGCGACTGCGGATCGAGACGTCGGGATTGCGCATGAGCTTGAACTGGGGAGTTTCCCAATCCTGGAAGAGCAAGAAGTTAAATCGCCGAACCTTGTAAGGACAGTTATTCGAACAATAGCGGGTGCCAACGCAGCGGTTGTAGACCATATCGTTCAGGCCTTCGCTGCTGTGGACGGTGGCCTGCACGGGGCAAACCAGTTCGCAGGGCGCGTTCTCGCACTGCATGCAAGGCACGGGCTGGAAGAATCCCTTGGGATTGTCACGGGGGCCGTTGTAGTAGGCGTCGACGCGCAGCCAGTGCATGTGCCGGCCCTTGAGCGTCTGCTCTTTGCCGACGACGGCGATGTTGTTTTCTGACTGGCAGGCGACGATGCAGTTGTTGCATCCGACGCAGGCATTCAAGTCGATTGCCATGCCCCAAGCGTAAGTTTCTTTCTGGTAGGCGAATTCCTGTGGCTTGTAGAGCGTCAGTTCCGGCGCGGGCTCGCCTTCTTTCGCGAAACTTGGCTCTTTCTTGTATTCCTCGAGACTGCGCTCCTGGACCAATGCACGCTCGCTGCCATCGGGCGTCTCCATGGTCTGATAGCCTTGCGTGCTCGCGAGCTGATAGATGCCGCCGGTCGCCGTGAGCTTGGCGCCGTCGGCGAACCATGGAGCCTGACTGGTGCGCATGGGGTAGACGTCGAAACCGGTGTCGGTTCCAATGCGGCCTGCGCGAGTGCGTCCATAGCCGAGAAAGACGGTGATCGAGTTATCGGGATGTCCGGCTTGAATCCAGATTGGGCCGCTGACTTTTTTCCCGTTAAATTCCAACTCGGCCACGTCTTTGAAGCTGAGATTCAGCCGCTGAGCCATGGCCGGGCCGATCATGATGGGATTGTCCCATGTCAATTTGGTCAGAGGCTTGGGAAGTTCTTGCAGCCAACCGTTGTTGGAGAAGCGGCCGTCGTAAATGGAGGGATCGCGGCGGAAGTTGATCTCGATAGCACCAGCAGTCCTCGATTGTTCGACGGGCGGGCTTGGTGCCTTCGCCGAGACGTTCTTTGGCTTAAATGCGCTACCTTCGATCCAACCGTCATGCAGGTATTTGCGCCACAAGTCATCGAACGGACAAATGCCGGCACAAATCTGCGCTCTCTGCCAGTGTTGTTGGACGAGATCATGTCCCGTGAAGCCCGATTGTCCAGCAAGAACGGCAATGATCTCGTGAGAAGTCTTTCCATTGTAGAGCGGCTCGATCAATGGCTGAACGATGCTGACCGTTCCGTCGTAAGCTCGGGAATCGCTCCATGATTCGAGGTAGTGTGCTTCGGGTACATGCCACTGGCAGAGTTCGGCCGTTTCGTTGCGATGGCTACCCAGAAATACCTTCAGACCGACGGCATTGGATTTCAGCGCGGACGCGAACTCAAGTTCTGCGGGCGCATCATATGCTGGATTGCCGCCGAGGATCAAGAGCAGATCGACTTTACCGGCGCGAATGTCTTCGGTCAGCGCATGGAGTGATTCGCTGCGGTTGACTGGGTTAGCATCCACCGGGTCGGTGTAGAAGACGGTTTGGCCGACGTTGCCGAGCGCTTGATTGATGGCGTGCGCCAAGGCATGAACCGCGGGCGACTGGTGATCGCCTGCAATGACCAACGACGAACCTTTGTGCGCAAGCAGATCTTTTGCCAGCGGAGGCACGAAGAGCTTCGGCTCACTGCTGCCATTTCCGCCAGAATTCAGTCCCACAGAGCCCGCAAGAATGCGGGCGAAATTCTCAATATCGCCTGCACGCATCGGCAGCCGATGATCTGCCTTCATCCCCGTTGAACTCGGCGTGCTTTCGATCACGTACAGCCGATTCATATTCGCGTCGGGATTGCGGCGCGCTGCGAAATCGCGGGTGTAGCGGGCGGAGCCGGGGAATCCAGCGTAGAGGAAGTCGGCATCGAGCGAAACAATGACGTCGGCCTTCGACAGGTCGTAGCGCGTCTCGACGGGCTCTCCGAACGCCAGCTTCGCACCTTCATAAACATTGTCGCGGTTGATGGGCTCGTAGACGTGCCACTTCGCTTGCGGATTTGCTTCGAGATAATCTTTGATTTGCGCCGTCAGAGTCGGGGAAGAAACGGTTTGCGTCAGAATTCGAACGCCGCCGCCTGCGATCCCTTTCTCGACATTCATGGGGCCGCGAACCGCCTGTGTAAAGGCGTCCCAAGAGCGGACGTCGCCCAAGTAGGTTACGTTTTGCGCGCGGTCGGGATCGTAGAGATCAAGGATGGAAGCTTGCGCGTAAATGTCGGTGCCGCCGAGACTCGCGGGATGCTGCGGATTGCCCTCGACCTTCGTTGGCCGATAAAGATGACTCTCGACGAGGATCGGAGAGGCGTAGCCGCCGAGAGTGAACGCGGTGGCGTAGAACATGGGACGGCCGGGAATCAGATTTTCCGGCTGCCGAACGTAGGGCACGATCTCGGTGTTCGGCATCTTCGTGCAGCCAGTTAAACCGGCCAGCGCGAGCGATGCGCCCATCGTCTTCAGGAAGCCGCGGCGAGAGAAATCATCGAGCCACTCCGAGGCGCCTTTGGGAAATTCGCGGTGCAGCATCTCCTGAAATTCTTCGCTGCCCGCCAACTCTTCGAGACTGCGCCAGTATTCGGGACCGGTCGTGTCCGCGATTTGCTCTTTGACGGTCGCGAGGTCAAGTTGCTTGCGCTTGGTGGGGCAGACGTCTCCGCCGACAGAAGAGTTCGCAATCTTCTCGACCGGCTTCGTTTTGTACTCGTCGATGCTCATCTTTGATTTAAATCAGCTCTCAGCTATCGGTTCTCAGTAAACGGGTGCTACCTGTGGCAGGTGTTGCAACTGGTGATGTCTTTCACGGAACGCACTTTGTACTGATCTTTCAGCGAATTGCCCAGCGTCTCTTGATCGGAGAACGAAGTTCCGTTCACCACTACAGGCTCGCCGGACGAAGGTTCTTCATAACGCATATTGAAAACCTGCTCGCGAGGACGAAGATATTTTTCGGGTGCCCGGTGGCAATCGAGGCAGAACTCCATCTGCAGCGATGCGTACTGGTAGGTGTACGGCATCTTGTCGATCGGTCCATGGCAGGTGTTGCAGCCCACGCCCTTGTTGATGTGGATGCTGTGGTTGAAATAGACAAAATTTGGCAACTGGTTGACGCGTGTCCATTCGAGCGAGCGTCCTGTACGGAAACTATCGCGGACCGGTTCGAGGTAAGCGGCGTTGGTCCAGATCTGCGCGTGGCAATTCATGCAGGTCTTGGTCGGCGGGATTCCGGCGAAACTCGAGGTCTCAACCGACGTGTGGCAGTAGCGGCAATCGATGCCCAGTCCAGTGACGTGGTGCTGATGGCTGAACGGAACAGGCTGTGATTTTCGAACTCCGGCATTGGTGATGTAAGGAGTGCGCTCCAGTTGCAACAAGACCCAGAAAAGCCCGCCCACGGCGATCACGACCAGGACCAGATGAGGCCCGGGCGATGGCATTGCTGCTGCGCGGAAAAATCTGCATCGAATAGAGAGTCTTTTATTTGTTGCGGAACCGGCTCGCGCCGCATCCGGCTGAACACGTGGGCATGATTTACGTCACCTAGTTCGGTGACGCAGGACACTGAAACACGTGAGTATAACAGCTCACCCCAGAATTGGAATAGACAAAGAAAAGTTTTTTATCGAGTGCGAGGAAAATTTGGATTGTGTTGAAAAAATAAACGGAAATTTTCCCGCTCCAGCGAAAACAGGCGTGGCGAAAAAACTGTCTCGCAAACACGATTGAAATCTTAGCGCAAATTCATCACCAGCAGTTTTGGTTCGGTCATCTCCTGGATCGCGTCTCGCAAACCTTCACGCCCCAAGCCGGAATCTTTGATACCACCATACGGCATGTGATCGACGCGAAAGGTCGGAACGTCACCGGCAATCAAGCCGCCCACTTCAAGCTCGTCGTAAGCTTCGAAGATGAGTTTGACGTCGCGAGTAAACAGTCCCGCCTGAAGGCCATAAGGAGAGTTGTTGACCTGCTTCAGCGCCGAAGCGAAATCACTATAGGGTTCGACCGTCACCACAGGAGCAAAAATTTCCTGACAATTCACTTTCATATTCGGCTTGGTACTCGTCAGCACGGTAGGCTCGAACAACGAGCCCTTGCGATGGCCACCGCAAAGTAGACGTGCGCCACCACGCACTGCCTCCTGCACCCACTCTGCCGCACGAACCGCATCGCTTTCGCGGATGAGCGGTCCAAGATCACTGGATTCATCGAGCGGATCGCCGACCTTTAGTTTGCTGACGGCTGCCAGCAATAACTCAGTAAATTTGCCGTAGACAGAATGCTCGACCAGAATACGCTGCACGGAAATGCAGGATTGGCCTGCGTAGGCAAAACCTCCGGTGACGCAGCGGTCGGCAGCGTAGGCGAGATCGGCATCGCTATGCACGATCACGCCGGAATTGCCACCTAGTTCGAGAACCACTTTTTTCTTGCCGGCATTGTTCTTGATGGCCCATCCGACGGCAGCACTGCCGGTAAAGCTGATGAGCTTGATGCGATCGTCGCTTACGAGTAGTCCGGAATCTTCGTTGGAAAGCAAGACAGCATTGAATCCGCCATCGGGCCAACCCGCCTGCTGGATCACTTCGGCGAGCAGCAACGCTGTGAGCGGCGTCTGCGGAGCGGGTTTTAGAATTATGGAGCAACCAGCGGCAATCGCCGGGGCCACTTTGTGCGCGACCAGGTTTAGCGGGAAATTAAAAGGAGTAATGCCGGCAACCGGGCCGAGGGGGAAGCGCTTTACGATGCCCCAGCGTCCGGCGGTGGATTGCTGCCAGTCGAGAGGTAGGTATTCACCATAGGCGCGAACCGTTTCTTCGGCGGCGATCTGGAAGGTGAAAACAGCGCGATCGACTTCGCTACGGGCGCTCTTAATTGGTTTACCGGCTTCCAGGGCGATGGTGCGTGCAAATTCTTCTTTACGCTCGTGGATGCCGTCGGCAATTCGGCGCAGAACCCGTTGGCGCTCGAAGGCGGGCAGTCGTCGAGTCGTCCCGAAAGCTTTTACGGAAGCGGCGATTGCCGCCTCGGCGTGTTCGCGCCGGCCTTGATAAACATTCGCGATAAGCGCTCCGTCGTAAGGGGCATGAACCTCGACGAGATCCCCCTCTTCCAGCCACTTCCCGTCCAGGAAAAACCCATGGGTTGCAACCGGCGTCACCGTCATTTCAGCCATACTGCCGCCTCTTTCGTGCGTAGTTCGTTATCTGATAAGTGATTGATGCTTCACGATTGACGATTGACAATTAATAGTTGAGGTTGAGCGCTTCCCCGTATGCGTTTCCAGTCTCGTCTAGTAATTATAGAACTTTGCCGTCGGGACAGATCGACCGCTCGTCGGCCGTTCAGGAATCCGTGACCTTAGATGTCACTTCGTGGTCAGTGGTTTGAAACGCTCATCGACTTCTACCTGGTATCCAGCAACCAGGCGATTCGTTTCGTTGGCCATTCCAACCACGGACATCAATTCTTTGAACTGAGCGTCGGTCATTCCTTGTTTGCGGGCGGAGGCGGTGTGGGAAGCAATGCAATATTCGCACTGGTTCGATACCGACACGGCTACGTAGATCATTTCTTTGGTCAGGGGATCGAGGGCTCCGGGGGCCATGATTTGCTTGATGTCTTCCCATGTCCGCTTGAGCATCACAGGATCATGCGCAATCGCCTTCCAGAAATTGTTAATCCAGTCGGTTTTGCGTGTAGCCATGATGTCGTCGTAGATCGCGCGTACTTCGGGACTGGCGTCTGCGTATTCGATCAGTCCAAAGATAGCCATGTTCCTCCGAGAAATATTGACTCTCGCTTCTTATGACACCCAGTCTAGAACTTTGTAATATGCCCCGGCGAATGGAAGGAACCACGGCTTGCCGTTGTAGAGGCCGAGGGGTGCGCCGGGAAAGGGTATTTCTGTGAAGGGATTATCCGTCTCTCCGTCCGCAATCCAGTTTGCCATTTTTAAGCCTTGATAAGTTGCCATCGCAACACCGTGTCCAGCGTATCCTAACGCGAAATACAGGCCGTCGATCTTGCCGGCGTGCGGCATCATGTCGAAGCAGAAGTCGATTGTGCCTCCCCATACATATTCGACTTTGGTGTCGCGCAGTTGGGGATAGACTTCGATCATCCCGAGGCGCAAAATTTCTGCGCTCTTGCGGATTGTCTGACCGCTTTCAGGAAAGAAAGCTGCTCGCCCGCCAAACAACATACGATTGTCGGGAGTCAGCCGATAGTAATAGAGATAGTGCTTCGAATCGTAGATTTGGCGGTTGCGAGGGCTCAGGTCGTGGGCCAACGCTTCGGGGAGAACTTCGGTGGCGATGATGAACGATCCAATCGGAATCACTTTTTTTCGCAGCGCGGGAGTCGCTGAACCCGTATAACCGCTGGTGCCGACAAGAACGCTGCGGGCCCAGGTCTTTCCTCGAGAGGTGTTCAGCCGGAAGCCGGGCGCGCCAGCTAACGATTCACGCTGAATGTTTTGCAGCCGAGTGCGCTCGCTGACTTGGGCGCCTGCGCGAATGGCGGCTGCGCCAAGGCCTGCCACGTAGCGAGCGGGATTTAGTCCAGCTGAAACTTCGTCGACCATGCCGCCGTAATAAATGTCGGATCCAATCTCGCCATGGAGTTGATCGCGCGGCACGACGCTCAATTTGTGATTGAACTCTCGCGCGATCACCTCAACCTGTCGGGCATAGTCATCGAAGTGCGCCTGTTTGCAGGCGACTTCGAGATGGCCGCAGCGGCTGAAATCGCACTCGATACTTTCGTTCTTCACGATGGCTTCGACTGTGTCGATTGTCTCGAGGGACGCGGCGTACATACGGCGCGTAAGGTCGCGGCCGTAAGTTGAGATGAGTTGATTGACGCCGAGTTTCAGCCCGGTGAGAACCATACCGCCATTACGTGAACTTGCGCCCCAGCCAATGGTCTCCGATTCGAGTACGACGACTTTCGCGCCATATTTGGCAAGTGACAGCGCAGCGGAAAGGCCGGTATATCCTGCGCCGACGATGGCAACGTCGGCGCGCTCCGGCAACGGCTCGGCGGAGCCCGCCGGCATCTGGACGGTGGTTAGCCAGTAGTTGAGTTCCCGAGGCATGTTGGAAAAGAACTTGAAACCAGAGAAGCCCCAAAGCGATTCAGGCTTGTTGTCGAGGCTATGATAGTCGGCCCTGATCGTCGAGGCCATGATAAATGATTGCGTTTGGGCTACAGCACCGCAGTCTCGTGTATCGTTCGTCCTTCCGCAAATCGCGAAAAATTTAAGAGAGATGCATCGATCAGATCCGTCTGGCCAGTGAGAATCAAATCGCTGAGAATTTTTCCGGTGGCAGGCGAGTGCATGACACCGTGTCCGCTAAAGCCATTGGCAAAAAAGAAGCCGGGCACGTCGGGAGATTCGCCGAGGATCGGGTGATGGTCCGGCGTCATTTCGTAAAGTCCAGCCCACGCGCGCTTGGGATTGACGGCGATATTTTCGAAGACGGGAACTCGATCTGCCGCACGAATCAGGATCTTCTCCACGAAGCTTGGATCGAAATCTGTCTTGTATCCCGTTGTTTCGTCGGGATCATTCCATGCCAGCAAAAATCCCAGACCTTCGGGCCGGAAATGGAATCCGGTAGACATGTCGATGATCATCGGGGCGGTGTGTGGAAATTGATCGAAGGGTTCGGTTGGAACCAGCATTCGACGTAAGGGCTCGACGGGCAGATCGATGCCAACCATCTTCGCAATCGAAGCGGCCCAGGCTCCCGCGCAGTTCACGACTGTGCGCGTCGAGACAGTGTCGCGAGTGGTCGCAACTTCGAAGCTTCCGTCTTTGCGGCGGATTCCAGTTGCGCGGGCGTTCTTCCAGAGCGAAGCTCCGTGATCGCTGGCGCAAGTCATGAACCCAACCATGGCGCTATTGGGATCGACGAATCCGTCAGTCGAACAGAAACTGCCACCCACAATGTCGTCGCCACGGAGTTGCGGAAAGAGCTCGCGAATCTCGTCGCCGGAAATGATTCGAGCATCGTCTAACCCCAGGGCGGCCTGCTTTTCGTGGTTTGCGCGCAGGTAGGCCATGTGCTTCTCGTGCGTTGCACAGAAAAGATACCCCTGAGGACGGTAATCGCACGGATAACCAAGCCGCTCTTCGAAGCTCGCGTAAAACGGAATCGAGTAAAGCGACATCTGGATGTTGACCGGCGTGGAAAATTGCGCCCGCACGCCGCCCATACTCTTACCGGTTGATCCTTTGCCCTGTGCGGATTCGCGCTCGACGACGAGTACATTCTGACAGCCAGCTGCAGTCAGGTGGTAGGCAATGCTGGAGGCGACGATGCCACCTCCGATCAGAACGACGTCTGCAGCGTACATGTTCTCTTCTGGGATCAGGAAAATATCGCAGCAGCACCGGTTCCCAGCAGCACCAGTAGGGCGAACCACCCAAAGACCACCGCAAAGGCGCTGCCACGCTTGACCTTGCTGATGCACGTGATGCCGATGGCGGCGAGAGCCAGGGTCCAGAAGGTAAAGATATCGAATGACGTCAGGAAGCTGGCAAGCGCCGGATGAGCGGCGTGATCGATGAAATATCCGGGATTGGTGGCGACGGGGTTCTGGAAAGTGAAACCATCGCTGCTGACTCCCGCTAGTATCGAGAGGATGGCCAGGAGCGGCTTTACCAAGCCTACCAATCCCGCATACATGGTGAGGGCAAACAGCGTTTTGAATTTCACGTCGGCGCTCAAACCGAACTTAAGGGTGGCAAGCAAAACGGCAGCGACGATCGCATTCCAGATCGGAATGAACAAGAAAAAGCAGTAGGAGAATATCTTCGTGAACTTCACCTGTGTCTGCATCGCGTTTTCGCGCTGATCGGTAGACATACGTTCAAAGCGATCGGCCTGCTTGGGCTGCGACTGAATTTGATTCTCTGCCACTTTACGAAAACCAATTTTTTGATCCACCACGTAGACAAAGAGCAGCGAGACAATCGCTGTCAGCAAGAATGGCGCCCACCAACGGGCGCTCCTTCGAAGGTCGGTGAAAGTCTTCCGTGGCGCGATGAAAACATCGATCAGGCGTTGCGGTTCAGAGAGCGAAGTAACTTCACGATCGGGAACCTGGGAAATTTGCGGCTGTGGGTCAGGCGCGGAAGGGTTGCTGGCCATATCTTCTCCTCCGAACAGGAAGAGATTGTAGTTTCCCTTTGCCGTAATAACAACAGGAGCGGCGAAGAGGCTAGGATGCGGCCATTTCTGGAATGGCCGATAACAACTTGCGCGTGTAGTCGTGCTGCGGAGAAGATGTGACCTGTTCTGCTACTCCGACTTCAACAATTTTGCCGCGGTACATCACCGCGATGCGCGTCGAGAGATAACGCACTACGGGCATCGAGTGAGAAATAAAGAGATACGTCAAACCGAAATCCCGTTGTAGTTGCTGGAGAAGGTTCACGATCTGCGCTCCTACGCTCACGTCGAGAGCGGACACCGGCTCGTCCGCAACAATGAACTTGGGCCGTAATGCCAGGGCGCGCGCGATGCCAATGCGCTGTCGCTGCCCTCCCGAAAACTCATGCGGGTAACGCGACATCGCCGATTCGTCCATGCCGACAGCACGCAGGAGTTCTCCCACGCGGCGTTTGCGGCCATCGCGACTGAGTTTTTCAGACAACGAGCTTGGGTGCGGAATGAGCGGTTCAACGATCACATCTTCAACCCGGTAGCGCGGATCGAGCGAGCCGAACGGGTCTTGGAAGATGATCTGCATGCCGCAACGAAGCCGACGCACCTCCGAACGGGATGCGTTGATGAGATCAACGCCGTCAAAAGTGACGTGGCCGGCAGTCGGCTCTAGGAGGCGAAGAATCAGACGTCCGAGCGTACTTTTGCCTGAGCCGGATTCGCCTACCAGGCCGAGTGTTTCGCCTTGTCGGATGTCGAGCGACACATCGTCCACCGCACGAATCATTGCTCCTGTGCTGCCACCGAATGGGGACTCGGCGAGATGAAAGACTTTCGCGAGATTGCGAACTTCGACTAGAGCCACGAATCACCGCTTTAGAAACTTCTGCTCTTGCGTTTCGATTTCAGAATGCAAAACGACACACTGCGCTCAACCGGCAATCATCCTGCGATCATGGGAACCGCGGCGAGCGCAGCGACCATGCCGATGGTACGCGTCCGGCTGAAATGTTCGTGTAGAAAAATGCGGGCCAGGATTACCGTAACCGCTGGATAGAGGGAACTGATTACAACGGCGCTGTCGAGTCGCCCGATTTGTCCCGCGCGGATGAATGCGGCACTGCCGGAGATATCGAGGATGCCAGCCACAACGGCTATCCCTAGGACTGGCGCGGGAATCACGCGGATGTGCTTTCCGAATACAACGAAAGCTGTGGTAATCAGGAAGGAGGCGCTGCGCGAGACGGCCGCGACCCACAACGTTGACGCATCGCCAGCACGGTGAATGCACAAATAAAAGCCGGCAAAGCCGATTCCGCAGAGAACTGCCGTGCCTAATCCCTCGGGACGGCCTAGAGCGCCTTCTGTCCGCGAGATGAGCCAGACGCCAACACCTGCAAGAATGAATCCGACGACGTGACGAGTGCCGGGTAGGCCTCCCTCGAACGCGGTCACAACAGTCGGGATTGTTGCACTCAGAACGGCTGCGACGGGGGCGATGAGCCCCATGTTTCCGCCGGACAACGCACGATAAAAAAAGACCAGCGCCAAGCCGCCGAGTAATCCGGCCATGGCCGACCACGCCAAACTTGCTCGTCCCGGAAACGAAGCGTGCGTCATCAGAGCCAAAGCACCGACTACGACCATGCCGCTGAGGTGCACGACAGCTGTGAACAGGAACGCGTTCGCCCGCCGTGCGCCGATTCCGCCTAGAAAATCGCTGGTGCCCCAGACGCCGACCGCAGTGAGGCCATACGCAGCCGGAATATATTGAGTTGCGAAAGGCATTCGGAGTTTTGAGATTAGCACGCGGTCAGAACGGGCGTGGGATCAACAGCGTTGCGCACGCTGAAAACGGCGATCACTGCGACTTTGCCCCGTATTGGCTGATGGATTCCCTCGACTCAAAAACAACGTAAATCGCACCAACGGAACTAAGCCGTCACTGTCTCGGGTTGTGCCTTCCCAGCTAGCAACTGCCGGAGGACGTACTGCAGTATGCCGCCGTTCGCGTAGTAGAGGGCTTCCTGCGGAGTATCGATGCGCACCACGGCCTGAAATTCCGCGGAGTGGGCACCCTTTACGCGCACGGTAATTTTGCGACCCGAAGAAAAATTCTCGACAAGTTGGCGAATTCCCGCGATCTCAAATATTTCTTCGCCGGTTAAGTGCAGCGTATCGCGCATTTTCTCCTGGCAGAAATTGCAAAGGCAGAATGCCCATGCCGACGAGGTTCGAGCGATGAATTCTTTCGTAGCTCTCAGCGATGACCGCCCGAACTCCAAGCAATCGAGGCCCCTTAGCTGCCCAATCTCGCGACGATCCAGAGCCGTATTCTTTGCCGGCAAGAATCACGAGCGGCGTCTTCTCGGCGGCGTATTTTTCGGACGCTTCAAAGATCGACATCTCTGCGCCGTCTGGCAAGTGACGTGTGAATCCACCTTCTGTGTTTACCATTTTGTTCCGCAATCGAACGTTGGCAAAGGTGCCACGCACCATCACTTCGTGATTGCCACGGCGCGAACCGTAGGAATTAAAATCCGCAGGCTGCACGCCATGGGCAATCAAATATTTTCCTGCCGGTCCATCTTTCTTAATCGAGCCGGCTGGCGAAATGTGGTCCGTGGTGACGCTATCGCCTAGAACTGCCAGAACGCGTGCGCCCGTGATGTCCTCGATGGAGGAGGGTTTGAGGTTCATGTCATGAAAGTAAGGAGCCTGCCGGATGTAGGTGGAATTACCTTCCCACGCGTATGTCTCGCCCCTCGGAACGGGCAACCCGCGCCAGCGTTCATCTCCGGAGTAGACCTCGGCATAGCTTTTGCGAAACATCTCCGAGTTAATGGCGCTCGCCATCGACTGCTCGACTTCCTGCTGCGAAGGCCAGATATCCGCCAGGTAAACCGGCTTGCCATCCTTTCCCGTGCCGACGGCGTCTTTGCGCAAATCAATGTCAATGCGGCCAGCGAGCGCGAACGCCACGACTAACGGCGGCGACATCAGATAATTCGCGCGGACTTCAGAATTAATTCGCCCTTCAAAGTTGCGATTGCCGGAGAGGACCGAAGCGACGACCAGATTCTTGTCTTCAATCTCTTTCGAAACCTCGACCGGGAGGGGGCCGGAGTTTCCGATGCAAGTGGTGCAGCCGTAGCCCACGATGTGGAACTTCAGCTTCTCCAGATAGGGCATCAGTTCGGCCTTTTGCAGATAGTCGAGCACAACCTTCGAGCCCGGAGCCAAAGAGGTTTTCACGGTTGCGGGTACTTGCAATCCGCGCTCGACTGCCTTCTTGGCCAGAAGGCCCGCGGCGATCAGCACGGAAGGGTTCGAAGTATTCGTACAGCTGGTAATCGCTGCAATGACCACACTGCCATGTCGTAGACCCTTGCCGTTCCCCGCAATGTGCTCGTGGACGTTCGGATCTTCCACCCCAACGGCCGTGGGACTTCCACCCTCCTGTTCCCAACTGTTGACTTGCTTACGCGTAACGTCGGAGGGAGCCGCGGCCGCTGCCTTCGTTTTTGGCTTGATCAGCGAGGGTAACGCCTGGGCGAAGGATTCTCCAGCCTTCGACAACACAACGCGATCTTGCGGACGCTTCGGTCCGGCCAGACTTGACTCGACGGTGGCAAGGTCGAGACTTAGCAGTTCGGAGTATTCCGCCTCTCGCGTATGGGCATCGTGGAAAAGGCCTTGTTCGCGTGCGTAGGCCTCAACCAATGCGATCTGTTCAGCGCTTCGTCCTGTGAGTTGCAGGTAGCGCAGGCTTTCTTTGTCGATCGGAAAGATGCCGCACGTCGCGCCATATTCTGGCGCCATGTTGGCGATCGTCGCACGGTCGGCGAGGGGCAAGTCTTGCAGGCCCGGCCCAAAGTATTCGACGAACTTTCCTACTACGCCGTGCTTGCGGAGCATTTCAGTGATCGTCAGGACGAGATCGGTGGCCGTCGCACCTTCCGGCAAGCGCCCCGTAAGTTTCACGCCAACAACCAGCGGAATCAGCATCGACACCGGCTGCCCCAGCATGGCCGCCTCGGCTTCAATGCCGCCCACTCCCCAGCCCAGGACGCCGAGTCCGTTGACCATGGTGGTATGCGAATCGGTGCCAACCAGCGTATCGGGGTACGCCGTGCGCTTGCCGCCTTCCTCGTGGACGAAAACGACGCGCGCCAGGTATTCGAGGTTCACCTGGTGAACGATGCCGGTATCGGGCGGGACGATGGCGAGATTGCGGAAACCGGTCTGGCCCCAGCGCAAGAACGCATATCTTTCTTTGTTCCGCTGAAATTCAAGCAGCGCATTTACATCGAAGGCGTTGGACGATCCGTATTCATCAACCTGCACCGAGTGATCAATCACCAGTTCGGCCGGCTGCAGAGGGTTAATGAGTTTGGGATCGCCGCCCAGACGCTTCATGGCATCACGCATGGCGGCAAGATCGACCACTGCCGGAACGCCGGTGAAATCCTGCAAAAGAACGCGGCTGGGGGTGAAAGCGATTTCCTTGGCGGGCTTCGAATTCTTGTTCCAGGCGGCGAGGGCGCGAATTTCGTCCTTGGTTACGTTGCGCCCATCTTCCGTACGTAACAAGTTCTCCAGCAGGATGCGCAACGAGAACGGCAGATGCTTTGTCGAGATGCCCTGCTTGTCGAGAGCGTCAATCCGATACAGTTCGTATTCTTTATTGCCGACTTTGAAATGAGAGCGGGCGCCGAAACTATTTGCTGACATGATGGCCTTCCTTAAGAGCTTCGCAGGAGCGAAATGCAGTGTCCCAGGGAACCTATTAGTGTAATCGGTTTCGCAGGCCCGTGTGGGATCGCCGGGACGGCAACATGTCATGACCGATGGCGATTGGGAGGGCGAACTCGGAAGCTAACTTTTCACTTTGCCCGCAGCAGAAGAACGGGGGCACTGATATTGTGCTGGACGCGAGTCGCTGTCGTTCCGAGAAAGACGTCGGCGAGGAAGCGATGTCCGTGAGTACTCATGGCGACCAGATCGCATCCTTTTTGCTGAACCCATTTAATAATTTGATCCGCCGGTTCGCCGTAAGACAGCTCGGCTTGCGCCTGAATGCCGGCCGCTTCAAATTCCGCCTGCACCTTCTTTAGATAGGCCGTATCTTCGGTGATTTCCGCGCTGACAGCGTCTGGGCCGTAGGTTCGAGCCGCCCATCCATCGGCCACATGCAACAGGACCAACCGGCTGTGCGCCAACTTAGCGAGCTGTTTAATGTGCTCGATGATCGGACGGTCGGTCGAAGTGCCGTCTAACGTCACCAAAATAGTGTCGTACATATTTATCCTGTGGGTCGCCCAGGTCGCGGTTATCCGCCCGCCACAACGTGCCAGGCAGCTTTCAATGAGTCCGGTATGCCGTAGACATCCATGACGGTGATCAGAATAGCACTGCCCCAACCAGTGGCCAGAAGAAACCAGCCGTTCTTCCAACTCCCCATTCGCTTGCTGGAACTTGTGAAGTGAAGAAGCGGAAACATCGCAAACGGAAGCTGAAGGGCTAGCACCACTTGGCTGAGGGTGAGCAGGTCGGTGACGCTGCTGTCACCGCGCAAACCGATAATAAACACTGCTGGCAGAATCGCGAGCGTACGAGTAATGAGCCGGCGTACCCAGGGTTTGATGCGCCAGTGCATGAAGCCTTCCATCACGACTTGCCCGGCGAGCGTGCCCGTGATGGTGCTGCTTTGGCCGCTCGCCAGAAGAGCAACTGCAAACAGCGTGCTTGCTGCGGCTGTGCCGAGTAGCGGAGCTAGCGTTAAGTAAGCGATGCGAATCCAATCGCTATCGGCGCTGAACGTAACGAGCTTGCCCCCTGACGCAACCACACTGTCCTTCCCGAAAAAGACCATCGCAGCTAGCACGAGGATGGCGGCGTTAACGAAAAAGGCGATCGTCAGGGCTGCGATCGAATCGATGGTGTTGAAGCGAATCGCGCTTCGTATGGATGGTTCGTCTTTTTGCAACTTGCGGCTCTGCACCAAGGCAGAGTGCAGATATAAGTTGTGGGGCATGACGGTCGCGCCGATAATTCCGATCGCCAGATATAGAAGACCGGCCTGCCGGATGTGCGGCGAAATTAGCGCTCGTCCCATCTCTAGAAAACTGGGCTGGGTCTGCGGGAGGACAAAAATCTCGATGAAATAACAAACGGCGATCGTCGCAATTAACAAGAGGACAATCGCCTCGATCGTGCGCATTCCAAAACGTTGTAAAGCGAGCAACAGGAGTACATCGAGGCCTGTGATAATGACGGCCCAAAGCATTGGTATGTGAAACATCAGGTTGAGCGCGACGGCGCTTCCTAATACTTCGGCCAGATCACAGGCACCGATGGCGACTTCACTCATCAGCCAATTAGGCCATCGCGTCCACTCTGGATACCAGTCACGGCAGCATTGAGCGAGATCTTTTCCGGTAACGACTCCGAGTCGTGCCGAAATCACCTGCATGAAGATGGCCATGAGACTGGCCAGCGCAACCACCCACAAAAGTCCGTACTTGAACTGAGCCCCGCTTTGCAGGTCCGTGCCCCAGTTTCCGGGGTCCATGTAACCCACGCTAACGAGGATCGCCGGACCAACGAACGCGCGCCACAGCTGCCAGAAGCCCGCCTGATGATGGGGCACATCGATGGAGCTGTGCACATTTTCCAACGAGACGTGGGCGGCAGTGCGCCCGTCGGACCGCGGTGGGCGCGTTTGCGCAGCGTTTGTGCCCGCGTCTTCTTCCGTCTTGCTCATCCTTCAGAGTTCCATTTCGACGCTTCGGCGAGAGATGTCTGTCAACTGCAGTATATACCGAGGCATTAACAACAGTTAATTAGGCAGGATGCGAAGAACTCGGGGAAACCCACACCTTGTCCGCCGCTGGGCGGCCGAGAACCACCGTACGGGTCGATGTCTGGATCGACAAAGTCTTGTCGTAATTGCGCTCGAGCACTTTAAGCTTCGCGCCCGGTCGAATACCGCGAGCCTCGAGGAACTCCAACAGGTGCCGATCGCGTTCGTAGATTCCGCTTACGGCGAAAGTCTTTCCGACCTCAGCCTCCGCCAGGAGAAGAAGTCCACGCCGCCGTCGACTCGCAGGGCTTTCCATTTCGGTCAAGTTGCCGTGTGGGCATGCGACTCCACGCCCCAATTTTGCGAGCAGCAGGGCTTCAAAATCAGGCGAAACCGCATGTTCCAGACGTTCGGCTTCGTCATGAACCTTGAACCATTCCATCCCAAAAATTTCGGCGAGCATGCGCTCGATCAGATGGTGGCGAACCGTCAGTTTGCGAGCAATCTTTTTTCCCGAAGCGGTCAAGCGAACGTGCCCGTCGGTATTGACACGGACCAGTCCGTCCTTCTTTAGACGACGGACGGCCATGGTCACAGCGGGCGGAGAAACGTGAAGCCAGTGGGCCAGCGTTGCCGAGATAACGGATTCGCCCTCGCTCTCCGCCTCGAGAATCGCCTTCAGATAGTCTTCTTTGGAGACCGTGATCACGTGAACCGTATTATACGGCGAAGTATTAATTACGGTTAATTTGGAATCGCTTCCTCCCGTTTCCGTAGACTCGCGATATCGAAGCGCCGGTCAAGGTCCGGTGTCCGCTTGGGAAAGTCGCGGCAATGCCGGAGGTTTTCTACCACCACACCGTTTGACATCATCTTCTCGCGCCCCTACCCTTAAATGTTTCTACTATGAAAGTCCTCGTTATTGGCAGTGGTGGTCGCGAGCATGCCTTGGTCTGGAAGTTGAGGCAATCGCCACGTGTCACCAAAATCTACTGTGCGCCCGGCAACGGCGGCATCGCGGGCGAAGCTGAGTGCGTGGCCCTCGACGTAAAGAACCTGGACTCCATAGTTTCGCTCGCCAATAAAATTCAGCCCGACCTCACAATCATTGGTCCCGAATTGCCTTTGATGCTCGGCGTAGTCGATGAATTCACACGTCGTGGCTGGCGAACGTTCGGTCCAACGCAAGCCGCAGCGCAACTCGAGAGCAGTAAGAGCTTTGCCAAGGAATTTCTCCAACGCCACCACATTCCGACTGCGCGCTACGCAATTTGTGATACCGCAGAACAGGTCCGGGATGCGTTACCTCATTTCCATACGCCGATCGTAGTCAAGGCCGACGGTCTGGCGGCGGGCAAAGGCGTGGTGATCGCCAAGACTAAAGATGAAGCCGCTACGGTCGCCAACGAGATGTTGAGCGGTCGAATGCTGGGCGAGGCCGGAGCACGCGTTGTCCTGGAAGAGTTCTTGCAAGGCGATGAACTGTCATTTCTCGTTGTGAGCGATGGCGAGCGTGTCGCACCGCTCGTCGCCGCGCAAGACCACAAGCGCGTCGGCGACGGCGACTCCGGCCTCAATACGGGAGGGATGGGAGCCTATACGACCCGCGCCATCATCGATGACCAGATGCGTGACTGGCTTCTCACTCACGTCGCGCGTCCGGTCGTTGCCGGGATGAAAGCCGAAGGCGCGGAATATAAAGGCGTCTTGTATTGCGGGCTGATGATGACCGCGCGCGGCCCGATGGTCCTCGAATTCAATTGCCGATTCGGGGATCCCGAGACACAACCGATTCTGATGCGCTTGGAAAGCGATCTTGTCGAAGCCCTGGAAGCTTCGATCGATGGCCGCACCAGCGATGGCGACTTTCGATGGTCGAACGATGCCGCGATTTGCGTTGTGATGGCCTCGGGTGGTTATCCAGGAGCCTACGAGGCGGGAAAGAAAATCACGGGTCTGCACGAAGCTGCGGAATTGAGTGGTGTGAAAGTTTTCCACGCTGGTACGTCGAAGAGAGGCGAGGATTTCTACACCGCCGGCGGACGGGTTCTCGGTGTCACAGCGCGAGCTGAAACACTCGAAATGGCGGTGCAGCGCGCCTATGAAGCGTGCTCCATGATAGCCTTCGACGGTGTCCACTACAGGAAGGACATCGCAGCGCGGGCGCTGAAAAAGAATTAAGCAACTGCATTTAATTCATTAGCGAGGACGGAAGAGAGCCATCATGAGCAATCCGAAAGTTTCGATCGTAATGGGGAGCGACTCTGATCTGGAGATTATGCGGGAGACCGGTAAGGCGCTCGATGAATTCGGCATCGCCTACGAAATCGACGTCACCTCAGCCCATCGTTCGCCCGATCGCACCGCCGATTATGCGCGTAAAGCCGCCCAGCGCGGAATTCGCGTAATCATTGCCGGGGCTGGTGGAGCGGCGCACCTCGCGGGAGTAATCGCGGCGCACACAACGTTACCGGTTATCGGCGTCCCGATCCCCTCGACTTCTTTGCAAGGCATGGATTCTCTGCTGGCAATCGTCCAGATGCCGGCGGGCATTCCGGTGGCAACTGTCGCCATCGGGAGACCGGGTGCGACCAACGCGGGCATTCTAGCGGCGCAGATTTTGGGTGTCGCGGATGCCGGAATTGCGAAGAAACTGGAAGATTACAAACTGAAACTCGCTCGCGGCGTCGAAGAAAAATCAAAGAAACTCAATGCAACCATGGAAGAGTGAGCGCAACGGTAAATGAATATCCATCGCGCCAGGATTATATTCTTTGTGCATTCGTAGAGGCCTTCTCTGAAGAAGCTAAGCTTCGTCATATCGCTCCCGAACGAAAACAGCTATCAAACCGAGCAGGCGATGACTGCCAATGACACCGCTCACCGGCTCGGGGCAGAAGTACAGATTCTTTACGCGAACAACGACGCCGTCACCCAGAGTCAACAGGTATTGGAAATTATTCAGTCACGCTCCGGCGTCCTGCCTGACGCAATCTTGTTTGAGCCTCTGACCACAACAGGGTTGGTGCGCGCTGCCGAAGCTGCAGTGACGGCAGGCATTGGATGGGTAGTGCTGAACAGTGACGTCGATTACCTCGACCGCCTTCGGGTTGGCTCCAAAGCCCCAGTCTTCGGCGTCACCCGCGACCACACCGAAATCGGACGCATTCAGGGACGTCAGTTCGCCGCTCTCTTGCCAAATGGCGGAACAGTTCTATATGTGCAGGGTCCAGCCAATAATTCCGCGGCGTTGCAACGAACGATCGGAATGGAAAGTACCAAGCCCTCCAACATATTGATCAAGTCTCTGCGCAGCACGTGGGAAGAGGCGAATGCGTGCCAAGCCATCACTTCCTGGTTGTCTCTTTCCACCAGTCGTGCGAACTCGATCGATGTGGTGGGTTGCCAGTACGACGGGATTGCGAAGGGAGCGAGAAAGGCATTCGAAAATCTTCCGGATCGGGAGGAACGCGAGAGATGGCTGAGAGTGCCGTTTACGGGAGTGGACGGCCTACCCAAAGAAGGAAGGGCTTGGGTGGATCACGGAATTCTCGCAGCCACCGTCGTCTCGCTGACCACGACTCAAGTCGCGATACAGATGCTCGTCCAGGGGATTACAAGTGGAAAACAACCGCCGATTCGCACCTTGATTGAGCTGAACTCGTATCCGTCACTCGAAAAGTTAGCGGCGTGCGGACGGTCAAGAACGCCAAGCAAGTAAAGCGGCTACAATTTCAGATTCTTCAGATACTCGCGAAAATCGCCGCCCAAATCCTTGCGTTTCAATGCGAACTCAACCGTAGCTTTGAGGAAGCCAAGTTTGTCTCCTGTATCGTGACGGCGTCCTTCATAGACGTAGGCATACATTTTTTCGCGCTGCAGCAATCCGCGCAGGCCGTCCGTCAACTGCAACTCGCCACCTGCACCAGGTTTAATTTCAGAAAGAGTTTCGAAAACCGTGGGAGTCAGAATGTAGCGCCCGATCACGGCAAGATTTGAGGGGGCATCTTCGAGCTTGGGTTTTTCCACGAGATCCAGGACCTCGAAGAGCTTCCCACCAGAACCCTCCACCTTTTTTGCCTTGATAACGCCATAGGAAGAAATCGCAGGTCCTTCGACGACTTGAGTTGCGATCACAGAACACTGCTTCTCGTCGAACACGTCCATCAGTTGCTTCAGTACGGGTACTTTCGCGTCGATCACGTCGTCGGCTAACAACGTGGCAAAGGGTTCGTCACCGATTAATTCCCGCGCCGTCAGCACGGCGTGCCCCAGGCCCAACGCCTCTTTCTGACGAACGTACGCTACGAAGATCATGTCCGAAATCTGGCGAACGATTTTCAACAAATCGTGCTTGCCTTTTTCTTCGAGCATTTTCTCGAGTTCGTAGCTGACGTCGAAATGATCTTCGATCGCGCTCTTGCCGCGACCTGTAATCATGATGATCTGATCGCATCCCGCAGCCAGCGCCTCTTCCACGCCATATTGAATGATCGGCTTGTCGACCAGGGGAAGCATTTCTTTGGGCTGCGCTTTGGTGGCAGGAAGAAAGCGAGTGCCCAATCCAGCAGCGGGGAAAATTGCCTTCCGGACTTTGCGGGTCTTGCGGCGGTCGCCTTCGGTTCGTCGCTCGTTGGTCAGGTTGTTCGTCATGTTTATCGAGAAGTCTTTCAATAAGGGCATTTATACTTCGCGCGCCGCTTCTTGTCGCGCTTCTAATTCTTCCAGTAAATCGCGCAGAGTTTGCAGAATCCCCCCGGCGCTATCGATCTTGATCGAAAACTTCAACGTGCCATCCGGAGTAAACTGCGTGCCGCGCTGAGACGCCACGAACCGCGCCAGTTTCCCGGGATCGATTGCGGCATTGGGGCTAAACTTGATACTCACAAACTCGCGTTTACGCTCGATTGCGTTCGCGCCCACCCTCATCGCCTGCAACTTCAACGCGGCATAATCAAGCAGATTGCGAACCGCGTTTGGCGTCTCGCCGTATCGGTCTGTAAGTTCCGAACGCACATCTTTCAGCTGCGAATCCGTTTCCACTCCGGCAACTCGCTTGTACATCCGCAGCCGTTGATTCTCCTCTTTGATGTAATCGGACGGAATACGGATGTTCAGCCCCAAATTAAGTTGGATCTCCGCAACTTCGGTGCCGGCCTCACCTTTCATCTCACGGACAGCACGTTCGAGCATCTGCGTGTAGAGTTCAAATCCGACGGCTTCGATGTGGCCGCTCTGTTCGCCGCCCAGGAGATTGCCCGCTCCCCGCAGTTCAAGATCAAGGGCGGCAATCTTGAAACCCGCGCCCAAGTCTGAGAATTCCTTCAAAGCAGCCAGACGGCGCCGGGCGATCGGAGTCAATTCGATCTCTGAGGGCAGAAGCAAATATGCGTAAGCCCGCCGGTTTGAGCGCCCCACCCTTCCACGTAGCTGATATAGCTCGGATAGTCCGAGCCGGTCGGCGCGATTGATCAGGATCGTGTTGCAGAGGGGAATATCAAGCCCGTTCTCGATAATGGTGGTGGAGACGAGGATGTCGGCTTCGTGATGCATGAACTTCAGCATCACTTTTTCGAGTTCGCCCTCACCCATCTGACCGTGACCGACCAGAATGCGCGCGTTCGGGACCATGGTTTGAATCTTGGCGGCAATTTCAAAAATCGTCTCGATCCGGTTATGGACGAAATAAACCTGTCCGCCGCGATCAAGCTCCTGCTCGATGGCAGACTGAATCAGCTTTTCATCCCAGTTGGCGACCACGGTCTGAATCGCCATGCGATCTTTCGGCGGCGTTTCGATCACGCTCATGTCGCGCAGACCGACCAGCGACATATGCAGTGTGCGCGGAATCGGAGTTGCCGACATGGTGAGTACATCCACTTCGGTACGCATTTGCTTGATACGTTCTTTGTGGCGCACACCGAAGCGTTGTTCCTCGTCCACCACGAGCAGACCTAAATCGGCAAACTTGACGTCTTTCGAGAGCAAGCGATGGGTGCCGATGAGAATGTCGACTTTCCCTGCCTCTACTCTCTGCAGCACTTCTTTGACCTGTTTGGGAGTTCGGAAGCGGCTCACCATCTCAACTGTTAGCGGAAACGGCGCGAACCGCTGCTTGAAATTCTCGTAGTGTTGGAAAGCCAGAACTGTTGTCGGGGCGAGCACAGCGACCTGCTTGTTGTCGCTTAGAGCTTTGAAAGCGGCGCGCATCGCAACTTCAGTTTTGCCGTAGCCTACGTCACCGCACAGCAAGCGATCCATCGGAAGCTGCGATTCCATGTCTCGTTTCACGTCAGCGATGGCTTGAGCCTGATCTTCCGTCTCGTTGAATTCGAACGAATCTTCAAACTCCTTCATCCACTCGGTGTCGGCAGGAAAGACGTGGCCGCGAGCCGCCTGCCGCTGGGCATAGAGCTTGACCAGTTCATCCGTCATGTCTTTCATCGCCTTGCGGACCCGCGCCTTGGTCTTGCCCCAAGCCTGCGTGCCTAGATGATTCAGGACGGGCTTCGCACCCTCCGCCGAGCGATATTTCTGAACTAGATCGAGGCGAGTTAGCGGAACGTAGAGCCGCGCCGCGTCGGCGTACTCAAGCACCATGAATTCCGCCGCGCCGTCACCTTGGTTGATTTCCTTGAGACCGTGATATTGGCCGATGCCGTGCTCGACGTGAACGACGTAATCGCCCACCTGCAAATCGCGAAAATCAGAAAGAAATGCAGAGACTTTCGACTTCTGCCGTTGCGGTCTTGCCGCAACCAAATCCGATTCGTCAAAAAGGTCGCGTGCGCCAAAAATCGCGAGGTGGGCCTCCGGCAGAACGAAGCCGTCCGGAAGATAGGCTTTCACGAGGGTGGTCGTCAGCACATCCCCTGCAAAGTACGAAGTTTCGTCCGCGTAGCTTTCGCCACTTCGCGTACGGCTTCCCAGGCGATAGGAAGCGTTGTACTCGGTGAACATGTCGGCGAGGCGCTCAACTTCTCCGGTGTTGGGAACGGCGAGAACGACCTGCGTCCCAGATCCAACGATCCTCTGCACTTCTTCGATGAGCGCGGGGACGGCACCGTGGAACCGCGTAACCGGTTGCGAAAGAATCGCCGCCTCCGGTTGTCCTTCGCGAGCCACCGCCAGATATTCGAAGTCCGCTCCGGGCAGTGCAGCCGTCTTTTCACGCCAATCGTCGGGCGTCAAATAAAGATCCGACGGGCGCACCAGATTGCCGATCTCGCTTCGTTCGTGTGCTTCTTCGATTCGGGCCCAAACCTTGCCCAGTTCCAAAGCCAACGCCTCGGGTTCGTCGAGAATCACTTGCGCGTCTGGAAGCAAGCCAAAAATGCTTCGATCCGCGCCTGCCACAGGCGCATAGAACTCCCAGCCGGGGAAAACCCCCGCGCCGGAGTCGCGCATCGCCTGCTCCACCACCTTGGCTGATCCTGTAATGCGTTTGCCTGAAAGACGCGCGTTGATCGAGCCCAGCAACTCTTCTGTGACCGGCGTCTCCGTCAAAGGCAGAAGCAGAGCCTCATCTACGGGATTCGAGGAGCGCTGGCTGGCAGGATCAAACTTGCGCATCGACTCGATCTCATCGCCAAAAAACTCAACCCGCACGGGGCGATCAGCCTCCGGCGAATAAACGTCGAGGATGCCGCCGCGCGCAGCATATTGCCCCGGCATCTCTACCACGTCGGTTGCGTTATAGCCAACCGTGTTCAGATGCTGCAGCAGTTTTTCCAGGTCGAACGTTTCGCCGCGACGCAAAACCCGCGCCAGGTCGGCGTAGTACTCGGCAGGACGCAGCAGGATTGTGGTCGCTGTGACGGGCGCCACAACAATCGCGGCTCGACCCGAGGCGATCTTCCACAAGGCCGTTGCCCGCTCTTCCTGAATCTCGGGATGGGGCGATAGATTCTGGAAAGGAAGCACATCGCGAGCCGGCAGGCTCACGATCGAATCGGGATCCGCCGCGCCCGTCAGTTCACAAAACGCGCGCAAGATCGGGATTAGCTCTTCGGCGGCGCGATTGTCGGCGACCACGAGAACAAAAGGACGCTCCACGGTTCGTCGCAACAAAACAATGATCAAAGCTTTGGCAGCCGAAGAAAGGCCAGTGACACGAATCCGGCCCGCGCTCTCCCGGAGGTGGGAGGAGGCACGCGTGAAGCCAGGGAGCAATTCAACTTCCGCGAAAACTTCGCGGACGAAAGGCAGAAGCATTACAGTCTGATTCTATCAAGCGGGGCGGAATAGGGCTGCCGGGAAGAGCTCTCACCCTTCGAACGAAGAAGAAACCGTCATTTCGTCGGGTTCTCTGTCTTTGCCGGTGCGGCGGGCTGTGCTGGCTGCAATTGGGCTAGGGATTTATCCACGCGCTTCTTAAAATCGCCCGCGTCGTCGTTCGTCAAGCCGCTATAGCCGGACTGCACCACCATCTCGCAGGAATTATCGCCTTTGGTATTTAGCACGACCGAATTGACACGTTTTTGTCCGACCGCTCCGATTCCCATTGTGTAAGTGGCGGTCATTTCGGTGCTATCCATTCCCATAATCCCGTATTTCCCTGAGTTACGCAGAGTGTCCTTCACTGCGGGCCACAATGCATTGCATCCCACCGGATACATATCCCGATGCACCTTCGCGAATCCCGAACCGCTAACGACTAATAGCACCACGGCCACTCCCGCCAATCGCCTCATAACATCCTCCCTTTTTCGAACGGCCATGTTATCACCGAGCGTGGCCAGAGGCGGTAACGTGCCTCACCGGCCGCGGTGACTTTCGCGTTACCTCTACTTCCGCAACAAAGGACGCGTCAAGCAAGTGGGCCCGCCACCGCCATTGATGCAGAGGGAGGATCCCGGGAAGGTAGCCACGTCAAATCCAGCATTTCGAAGGCGTTGATTTGTTTGTGAATTTTCTTCGATGGCTACCAGACGATTGCGACCGAGTGACAGCACGTTGCAGGCCAGCGTGTCGCGCTCGCTCGGTTCAATTTCGATCAGCCGAAAACCGCGCCCTTTCAACAGTTCAACCGTGTCGACAGCTAGCCACGGCAAATCCACGAGGATGGTCTGCTCGTCCAACATGCTCATGAGGGACATGAGATGCAGACAGGCCGACGGACCGGCTCCGTAAGGCAGAGGCGCGGACAATACTTCAATTTTCCTCGGCGGCCTCCCGGGTTTTATTTCGAAGGACAGCAGCGCACGGATCTGCCCGATTCCAGATCGGTTTGTGCGGTAGCCCTGCCCGATCAACAGAGTTTGCGGATCAAGCCAGACGATGTCGCCAGATTCGCTGATCCCGGGCGCTACGATCTCGCCCAGCACTGGGATTCCAAACTGACTGCAAAACGACGCATGGGCCGCCGCCTCGGGGCGGCGACTCTTCTTGCCGGGATTCATGAGTATTAGCCCGAGATCGGTCGCAAGCGAGGCATCATGGGCGTAGACAGCGTCGATCGTGAGAAAGTCAGACGCGGGAAGAACAACAACCTCGGAACCGCTGTCGCTCAACAATCCACAGAAGACTTCGTGCTGGTGTTGCGCTGTCGCAAAATCGGGAGTTCGTTGAAACCCCAGCTCCTGCCAAGCAGCGGTTCTAGACGAATCATTCCATCCGGCGTTCACGGGCGGGCACACCATCACCCTCAGCAATTCGCCCGTCATGGAATGTCCGTTTAACTTTTCGGCAGTCATCTTGTCATAAAGTGCGGATCACGACGAGATCTTGTCCCATCAATCGTCAATTGTCTCGCTCCAGAAATCTAAAGAATCGCGCAAGCAAACGCAATCATGCTGCAGCGGTAACCTAGCTTATTGCTTGCCTAAACACCCTCCGCTGATGTACATATCAGCGGTATACCATCCTAATCCCCGTGCTCGAAGTTCACTTAACTGGTGATAAACCGCGTAGTTTGACACCGCCTTCCGCAGAACCGATGTTGCGGAGGTCCCCAGGAGCTTTATGAAAGCGACACTGCGTATTTTTTGTTTCGCCGTCGTGTGTTTACTCATCCGCCAATCAGTCTTCGGTCAAGCGGCCTCCACCGGCGATCTACACGTGAGCGTGAAAGACCCCAAGGGCAGCGTTGTAACCAACGCCACGGTGACCGTCCGGGATGTGGCGAAAGGCTTGGAGCGTGCTGGCAGCAGCGACGGACAGGGAGGATATAGCGTCCGCCAACTGGCCCCTGGAACGTATTCGGTTATCGTCGACGTTCCGGGATTCGCGAAGGCGGAAGCCAATGATGTCGCTATTACTGTCGGCCAGATGGCCGAATTGCCAATCGCCCTCACCGTCGCCGGCGGCAAGGAGGTCGTGGAAGTCAGTTCGCAAGCTGAACTTGTGGAAACTTCGCGGAGTTCCACCACCGATACGATCGGACAGCGGCGTATCGATAATCTCCCGATCAACGGCCGCAATTACATCAATTTCACCTTGACGGATTCTCAGGTCGTCCGCGATAACGCCCCGAACACCGGCGCCGCGCCCACTTCCGGCCTCAACATGAGCGGACAGCGCGCCCGCTCCAATCTCGTGAACGTTGATGGCGCCGATGCCACCGACAACTCCGTCAATGGCGTTCGCTCTACCGTATCGCAGGAAGCCGTCCAGGAATTCCAGATCATCACCAACAGCTACGCCGCCGAATACGGACGAGCTTCTGGTGGAGTCGTCAACATCATCACTCGCTCGGGCTCCAACGATTTTCATGGTGACATTTACGGATATCTCCGTAATCGCAACTTCCAAGCCGTCAACCCTTTTAGTACAACACCCGATCCCGCCTACACCCGCGTGCAGGCCGGCCTTGCTTTCGGCGGCCCTATCAAGAAAGACAAAACGTATTATTACTTTGCTTACGAAACCACCCGACGACACGAGACGGGGTTCTCCAGCATCGGCCAGGGAAATTTCGGTCTTCAAGGCGTTGACGTCTCTCCAATCTTTGGAGCGCTCGCGGGAACCTTCCCCGACATTCAAGCCACCGCTGATCAGGCAGCCTTCCTGTCCGCTAACGAGATTCCGGACCCCACCGTGCAGACTTACGCTTTCATGGTCGGAGCTTCTTCAGGCATCGCTGTGAATGGGAGCTATCCCTCATGGTTCGCAGCTCTTCCTGCAGCGTTTGTCCCGGCCGGCTTGCAACAGTTTCCGTCGTCTTGCAATCCGGCGTTTGCCTCAGTTGCTGGTTTCGCCCCATACTGCACGGGTCTTCCCGCGTCATTCCAAACCTTGCAATCGCAAGAGGGCAACTTCCCCGTCTTCGAAGGAACCAGCCTCTACTCGCTTCGCATCGATCACAATCTGAGCAACAGTAACCGCCTGACGCTGCGTGGCAACGTGAGCCCTAGTACGGTGACGGGCATCGAGGTCAGCGGACAAGACCAACCCTTCGGCCAGAACGCATATTCTCGAACTTCTCAGCAAACCTACCGGGACGCGGCCGGGGTAGCTCAGGACACTGGGACCCTAGGCAACAGCAAGGTGAATGAATTTCGCTTCCAGTACGCTCGCCGCGGCTTATCGTACTTCTATAACACCAAAATTCCAGGCGGTGCCGATCCGGCGGTCAATATCCCCGGCTTCGCCTATTTTGGCCGGGAGCCTTACTCCTACATCCAGCGTGTCGAAAACCGTTACCAATTTACTGACAATTTTTCCTGGAGCATCGGGCGACATGACACCAAATTCGGCGGCGATTTCAATTATCTTCCGATCAAAGCCACCTTCACCGTGAACTACGGCGGCGTCTACGACTTCGGCAGTCAGAGTCTGTTTCCGGGTCTGCCGGCGTTTAGCCCGGTGCAAGCGTATGGTCTCGGAATGCCGGGAGACTTCATCCAAGGACTCGGCAGTCCCAGCGATTCTTTTTCTAACAAACCGCTTGGAATCTTCTGGCAGGATTCCTGGCGCGTTCGCAATAACCTCACGTTGAACTATGGCGTGCGCTACGATGTCGAGTTCCCTCCACAGCTGAAAGCTCCTCAAGGGCTAGCGCTTCCTGCCTATAACGCACTTGGATTGCAGAAAGGCATTCAAACCGACAAGAACAACATACAGCCGCGGTTTGGGTTGGCGTGGGATCCCAGAGGAGATGGCAAAACCGTGGTTCGCGCATCGTATGGAATGTTCTACGACCATCCCCTGCTGGGACTGTATTTCCTGGGCGACGCTTCCGACGGTTCGAGCAGCGGTCAGCTGGCTTTCGCGGGAACAGGATTCTGCTCAACAGCAGGTAACGCGACAAACCTGAATGCAATTCCTATTTTTCAAGGTAATCTCAATCAGCCGAATTGTACGCCGTCTCCGTTCCCTCAGGCCAATACCAATCTTTTCTATCTGCCAAACCAGCAACAGTTTCAGGCTTTGAACACTCCCAACTCGGTTTTCCTAAACCAAAACTACCTGAACCTAGCGCAAAACACTTTCCTGCCGCTGGGCTTTCAACCCTTCGGTTATCCGCAGTCTAAGAATTTTGTCTACGCTTATTCGCAGCAGGCGAACCTCACCATCGAACGCGATCTTGGCAACGGATACTCTTTCAACATCGGCTACAACCTCAATCTTGGTCGTCACCTCAACCGTCCCATCAACGCGAATACGATTCGTGGCGACTTGATGACTGCCAATTTCTTTGCTGCTGCCGGGGCTGGTCAGAACTTCAGCAGTCCCTTCACGGTGAGCAACCCAACTTGCGATCCTCGCTGGGTAGACTCATCCTTGGTGAATTTCTTCCGTCCCGGAGGACTCAATCCTTCGATTGCTGCGGCTTTCTATCTGAATGGCCAGGCTAACTGCGTGGCACAGGCGCAGGCGCTTCTCGCTACCCTTCCGGGCTTTAACAACAAATGCAATCCAGCTCCCCCAACGTTCGACTACACGAACTGCGTTCCGTTTGGCGATATGGATGCCAACTACTCGAATGGCACGTCCAACTACAATGGCCTGACCACGAACCTGCGCAAACGGTTCGGCAATCACTACGAGTTCCAAGCTTCGTACACCTGGTCGCACGCGATCGACGATTCCACCGACCTGCAATCCACACTGACTCCGCAGGACAGCTATTTCCCGAGCGCAGAGCGCGCCACCTCGACCTTCGACGAGCGGCATCGCTTCGTTTTCAACGGCGTTTACCAGTCGGGGAAGCTCAGCGGCGGCAGTTTCGCGAGCAGGTTCTTCAGCAACTGGACCCTGGCCCCGTTAATCGAGTTTGGCTCTGGACGCCCGTTCAACATTCTTACTGGGAACGGGGACAACCTGCAGTTGTCATCTCTCACGGGTCGACCCAACACCTTCGTCAACCCGGCCTGTACTGCTCTCGGAAACACTCCTGTCAATTCGAAGTTCTCTCCGACGGGTGTATTTCAGGAGCCCTGTATTCTTGGCTTCAATGGGACGCTCGCGTCGCTTGACGGCAACCTTGGCCGCAATGCGGGAGTTTCTCCCTGGACCGTCTTCAACGATATGCGTGTGGCCAAGCGCATCTTCTTCGGGGAACGGTTCAATATGGATCTGATCGCCGACACCTTCAACATCGCCAACGTCTACAACGTCGCGGCGGTCAGTCCGCTGTTCACCAATGCCGGCCAGGCCACGGCGGCTTACGATCCACGGCAGTTTCAGTTCGCCCTGAAATTGAACTGGTAGAATCGATTCGTGGCCGCAAGAGCCTGTTTCGAAGGAGAATAGCGGGTTGCCCAAAAGCTCGATGCTGTGTTGGAGCGGGGCCGACTCACGCCAAGCGTCGGTAGGACGGTTCGCTATTCTGCAGGGCGCTGTATTGACGCTCACAGCCGCATCTCCCCGGCGCCATTTTGTCGTCCGATTTCGCGAGGCCTCTCTTGTTGCCTTGCTGGTTGCCTCGTTCTTCTCTATCCAAGCCCGCGCCGACAGCGGCGCAGAGATCTATAAAGAACACTGTTCGGCTTGTCACGGAAAAGGGGGGAAGGGCGACACGATTTTTGGCAAGAACCTGGAGATCCGGTCTCTGGCATCAGACGAGGTCCAGAATCAATCGGACAACGAACTGGCTTCGATCATCAGTAAAGGCAAGAACAGAATGCCGCCCTTCGAGCGCAAACTTTCCAGAGATGAGATCCGGGAAGTGCTCAAGCATGTTCGATCCCTAAGGAAATAGTCGCAGATTCCGGGATCGAGTTTCGCCGTCCAAACGATCCTTCTGTCACAAAAAAGAAAAGCCGCAAAATGCGTGCGGCTTTATCTGTGCAGACTCGTGTTTAACGCCTTACTGGCTGTGCTTGTCTTTCGCGATGCTCTTGCTGATGCGGTTCTGCTGGCGATTGATTCCCCGTTGTTCAGCTTTCGTCAGGTGGCCGTTATTCTTCGCCATGTCTCTCTGTTCACGGTTCTGTACAGCGGTCTCGCGATTTTCGAGATTGGCCGTCTGCTGCGAGTTCAACTTGCCGCTGCTGACGCCTTGGCCGATGCGCTGTTGCTGATTTTCTTCCCGCTGATTCACTTCATTCACGCGCGGATGACCCGGATCGACAACGCCAGGGCCCGCTCCAGAGGTGGTGGTTGTGGTTTGAGCAGAAGCGGAACCGGCTAGCATGAGTCCCCCGACTGCCAGAACTAGCAGCGAATTGGTGAATGTATTGATCATGTGGATAGAAACCCCCATCGGGGAGAATAGTTGCAGGGCGCATCGCTGGCCACGTTACCGAGGTGATAGTCCGCAGGTTACCGGGCACGCTTGTTGATAGCCGGCCAGCAGCCCCTTTCCGCGCAACATAGTAGACTTGGTCGTTCGCAAATCGGGTGTGCCACGCCCTCTCCGATGGCTTGCCCGCTCCCAGGGAGATCGGCTCATGAATCTACGCTGTGGCTCGACTATGCTCTTGCTTGCGGTCATTACCGCCTTGACTCTAACCATTGCGGTCGAACCAACTCAAGCTCAAGTCAGCCCGAGTCACCTTCCAAAGCGGCTTGTGGCGGACTACACGGCGGGCAGCAAGTACCTTGATCCTCCCTACGATGTTCCACAGATTCCGTTCAAGAAGCTGACCCACATCATTCATGCCGGTGTGCCGTGGAATTCCGATGGCAGTCTTTCTGTACCAGACGGATTCGTGGAGCCGCAACTGATCAAACGCGCGCACGAAAGCGGCGTGAAGGTCATGCTTTTGACTGGCGGCGACTTTGGAGCCATCGAAACCAGCGAGCAGGTTTTTGATACGGTGCTCTCGAACCTGCAGCTTTTTGTGGTGTCGAACGATTACGACGGAATCGATATTGACTGGGAGTTTCCTTCCGACGGGACCGATCGGGCGTTCTTCGTCAAACTGATGACGCGGCTGCGCGACACGTTTCCGAGTCCGCGCTATACGCTGTCGGCAGACATAGCTCCCTGGAACGTTGCCTACTACGACTTAGACCGGCTCAAGACTCAGATCGATTTCTTTAACCTGATGGTCTACGACTGTGCTGGGCCCTGGACCAGTATTGGGCACCTCAATTCGGCGATCTTCTGGGATAAGAAAGATCCGAGGCCTGACGAATGTCAGCCTGGTGGAAGCGACCAGCAGGCTGCAGCCATGTACCTGAAGCACGTGCCTGCTTCGCAGTTGAATCTGGGTACTCCTTTTTACGGATATGACTACACCAACATCAACAAGATCTTCGAAGCGTGTCCGAACGATTCGCAGACACCGGATGGCGATTGCGATGACACGGTTGCGACTATGAACTATGGTCCAAGCATCAAGCAACTGATCAACAAGCAGGGATGGCAACGTTATTACGATCCGGTTGCGCTTGTACCTTATCTTGTGCGAGCGGACGGAGGAGACGGCTTTATTACGTATGACGACGCGTTCTCGACGTACACCCGTGTCTACTACGCCGACTGGATTCTCGGATTAGGCGGCACGTTTATGTGGTCGCTCGACGCCGATTACGACGGTCATTCTCAGGATCTGCTGAACGCCATGTATCAGGCGACGACGAAGGCAGCGCAAGGCCGCTAGCTTCTGATTGCGGGTTTTGTTTGCGGAGCCCAAAGCACGACCGCCTGCATCCAAATCTCTAATGGAGGACAACATGTACGTCGTCTTAGGAGCATCTGGAAATACTGGACACGTCGTCGCAAAAACTCTTCTTTCCAACGGACAAAAGGTTCGAGCG
Source organism: uncultured Acidobacteriaceae bacterium (assembly GCA_963846085.1). GTDB lineage: Bacteria > Acidobacteriota > Terriglobia > Terriglobales > Acidobacteriaceae > Acidiflorens. Next base: position 1,882,108 of record CAWJUN010000004.1, read on the forward strand.
TTTGGTAGAAACGCGTCGCATCTTCAATCTCTCGCCGCAGAAGGAGCGGAGATTTTCACAGGTGATGTCACCGACTCGGGAGCGCTCGCCAAAGCCTTCCAGAAGGCGGAATCGGCTTACATCATGATTCCGCCGAACACGACCACCAACGACTATCGCGCGTTTCAGGATCAGGCCAGCGATGCCATCGCGAATGCGGCGCGAAACGCGGGAATTCAGAACATCGTTACGCTGAGCAGTCTGGGAGCCGAGAAAACGAGCGGAACGGGTCCTGTTGTCGGTCTCCACAACCTCGAGCAAAAACTCAATCAGATTTCGGGTGCGAATATTCTTCACTTGCGAGCAGGTTACTTCATGGAAAACACCCTGCCGCAAGTGGGAGCAATTCGCATGATGGGCAGCGCGGCGGGACCGGTTCGTCCCGATCTTAAGCTGCAAATGATCGCTTCGCACGACATTGGAATGATTGCGGCGCAAGCGTTGTTGGGTCTCGCCTTTCGCGGCAAGCAGACGCAAGAACTTCACGGCCAACGCGACATCGACTACACCGAAGCCGCGAGCATTATCGGTAAGGCAATTGGCAAGCCGAATCTCGGCTACATTCAAACAACCGATAGCCAATTCAAAGCAGCGGTAGCTCAGATCGGTATGTCGGAGGATATGGCGGCGCTCATTCTTGAAATGGCGGGCGCGATCAACTCCGGACACATGCGAGCGCTCGAACCACGCACCGCCAGCAACACCACTCCAACTCGATTCGAAACTTTCGTGACGGAAACATTTCTTCCGGCGTATCAACAGCAAGCGGCAGCTTAATTCGTTTCGCAAAGGAGAGGCTACGCTACTGCGCGTGGCCTCTTCGTTAACTCTTTGCTTGTATTCTGCAACGTCTCTTCTTTTACATTCGCGCTTCGCTCGATACGCTGCTCGGTGCGAAGCTATTCGAAGTCGACTTTCTCGAATCCCAAACCTTGCAACAGGCTGTTGATGGTCGAGGTCGCATTCAGTTGCGCGGTGTGCAGAATGCCGTCGGCTAGAGCGGCTTCCTGCAACTGGCGCTCGGCTTCCTGACGGACCTGGGTTTCGAGATTCGGGTCGGAGGAAACCAGCAGTCCCGTTTGCCGCGAGTAAACGCGGGTCTTCGCGCTGTCGAGACGCGTGGCGAAGACTTGTGCGGCGGGAAGATGCAAGCGAACCTGTTTGCCATTTACTTTGACGTCATCTGGCTTCAGGTTTGAGAAATCGATTCCGGCGACAACCTCGCCGTGGACCAGCATCAAGAGGCGATCTCCGGTGAGAAAATCAGGCAGGAGCGGATTTTCTTTTGCGCCGGTCACGACTTTGTCCATCGTGTAGATGACGGTCTCGAGCCGCTGCAGCTTCTGGATGCGATCGACCACGGTTGGTTGGCTGACATCGATGGTCAGCGTGCGTCCAGTGACGGCCGAGAACATACGACTCAATGCGCTGCGCCCGGCGTGCTGCGAAAGCATCAACCATCCGATCGAAGCGACTAAGAGGACGCCGAGGAACAGGCCGATGACGACAGCGATCGCAACGGCGGCTGGTGAGCGAGAAGATTTCGGAGGGCCGACAGTTGGTGGGGGATAGCTGGCCATGAGTAAGGGTACACCCGTTGGGAACGCAGCACCGGTAGATGCAACGGACGTTCGCGGAGACTAGTTCAAAAACGAGGTTGGCCGGATTTGGGGTTTTGTCCCCCCCCCCCCCCCCCCCCCCCCCCCCCGTTTTGCTCTAAAGTATTCATAAATAAGGACTTAATTGTAAAGTATTCCAGAATAAGGAGTTAGGGGGAGCTGTCAGCTCTCAGCCGTCAGCTTTCAGTAAGGGCCGACGTGGACGGTGAGATCTCTTTTCCCCTCAGGGGCTTGTCTGTCTGCGAATATTTTTGTTTTTCGATCCTTTAGAATCAGAGATTTAGGGCGATTACTACTTCCAGATCTTTGATTTTAAAGGACGTAATGGCAAAATATTGCGAAATGAGGGAGTTACGAGAACGGCTCTAAGTTGTCAGCTTTCAGTAACGACTGGTAAACGTCTCAAGTTGTCAAAGAGCACTGAAATTGATTTTGGGGCAGCACCCAATACGAGAACTGCGTCAATCAGATCGTTTAATGGTCGCGCTCAAAGAGTCTTAAGTCAACGGATCTTGAGTGGACCATGATTGCCAGGCGCTCGTTTCGAGAAAGTCAGCGACTTTTGTTGGATTTAACGATATAGTTGCCTGCCTCAAGTGGAAGCATTTAGTTTTCGGCCTGAGAAGCGTCGAAGATTTCCGGCTGATCCCTTGAGTTGTCTGGCTCCCCCCTCGTAGTTCGTCGCGAGTTCCAGAACGTTTTCATTTAGGAACTATCGCGCTCCAGAGAAGGTAGAAGAGAAGAATCCCCCCCGGGCCCGCTGTTGACTTCCAGGAGGTTCCCATGAGCCGCAATTTCGTCCGCAGAATTCAAAGCTTCACAGCTACCGTGGCGTTCGTCGCGCTGCTCACGATTTTCCTACCGGCAGGATCGTTGGGCCAACAACGCAGCACCCGAACTCTAAAAGTCCATCGGGCGGCGAAAGGTGCGGCGCAGCCTCAGGGCGGTTCTCTGTTCCTGCCAGCAGTGTCTTACGACATAGGCGGTAATGGAGCTTCGTGGGTAGCGGTGGGGGACCTCAATGGTGATGGCTATCCCGATGTTGTGGTGGAGGACGAGTTCAACGGTGTGTTAGCCGTGTTGCTCGGTAAGGGGGATGGAACGTTACAGTCCCCGGTCACTTACAGTTCGGGAGGGATCTCGGTATTTATCGCGGATTTGAACGGCGATCACAAGCCCGATCTGATCGCGGCAACCGGAAGTAGCGTCATGGTGTATGTAGGGAATGGAGACGGAACCTTTCAGCCAGCAGTGACTTACGGATCGGGTGGTTTTCCTTGGAACAGTGCTGTTCAGCCTCAGATTGTGGTGGGGGACTTGAATGGGGATGGCAAGCCAGACTTGGTTGTCTCGAATGAGTGCGATAAAAACGGTTCGACTTGTGCGAGTGGAACGGTCGGCATTCTGTTAGGTAACGGCGACGGAACATTTCGTCCTGTCGTCAGCTATAACACGGGAGGAGCAGTCGCTGGCGGGGTTGTTGTCGCGGATTTCAATCACGATGGCAAGACGGATCTCGCCATATCGAATTGCGCCGACACTGTGTCTGACTGCGGAACTGCGAACGGGAGCGTCGGCGTACTTCTAGGTAATGGAGATGGAACTTTTCAGTCAGCCATTGTCTACGGGGCCGGCAGCCCGGGGTTATTTGCTTCTGCGCTTGCGGAAGCGGATCTGAACCGAGATGGGAAGGCCGATCTAGTGATCGCTAATCCCGGCGGGAACGACGGCAATGGTGAGGGCTCGGCGGGAGTGCTACTGGGCAATGGAGACGGAACATTTCAGCCGGTCGTGACTTACGACTCAGGAGGAGATGACGCAAATTCCATCGAGATCGTTGATTTGAATAGTGACGGCATCCCGGACCTAGTGTTAGCAGATTATAGCGGGACGGTCGGAATACTGCTGGGTAAGGGGGATGGAACGTTTGGTCCGGTGGAGAGTCTGTTTGCAGGTGGCTTTAACCACACGGTGGCGGCTTTGGTTTCCGATATTAATGGCGATGGCATCCCAGATATCGTCGCTCTCACTTGGGGGCCAACTGAGGTCTTGCTTGGTCTCGGCGATGGGACTTTCCAAGGCGCCCTAAGTTTTACCTCTGGAGCTGGAGCATATGTTGGGAATAATCCGACGTTTGCTATTGCGGACTTGAACGGCGACAGCAGGCCAGATGTACTGACGGTTAGCGGTAGCAAACTAGGGGTACTGATCGGTAATGCGGGTTACGGGGTCGCCACGACGATCAGAGTAAGTTCGTCGCTGAACCCATCCAACTATGGGCAATCCGTAACTTTTACGGCGGTGGTAACCTCCGTTTCGGGAACTCCGACCGGAACAGTTGTCTTCTACGACGGCACAAACCCACTCGGCAGCGAGACGCTGGTGGGTGGGAGCGCATCGCTTTCTACTGCAACGCTCTCCTCGGGCTCGCATGCGATTACCGCCTCGTATCCGGGGTCGGGGGATTTTGCACCGAGCTCATCGCCGATACTCGAGCAGGCAGTGATTGGAACGCCGACTTCGACGGCGCTTTCGTCGTCGCGCAATCCGTCATTCACGCGGCAGGAGGTTACTTTCACCGCGACGGTAAGCTGCGGGTCGAGTACACCGGGTGGATCGGTAATCTTCTACGACAGCGCGGCTGCTCTTTACACGGCAACGCTCTCAGGTGGAGTGGCGACATTTACGGACGAAGCGCTATCGGTAGGTTCTCACTCCATTACCGCGGCGTATCAAGGCTTCGGGCCATGCTCGCCCAGTACCTCCGCCGCACTGATCCAAGTTGTGAATCAATTGCCAGAATTCACTTCAAAAACGAGCGTCACAACCTCGGGATCGCCCTCGCTGATTGGCCAGCCGGTCACCTTCACGGCGACGATAACGTCGAAGGGTGGCACGATTCCGGATGGCGAACTCGTGAGTTTCTATGATGGTGCGAAGGCCATCGGTACGGGCGAGACATCGGGTGGGCGAGCTTCGCTTACAACTTCATCATTGACAGCAACGAAGCACACCATCAAGGCTACCTACGCGGGAGATGCGAACTTCAGGTCGAGTTCGGGAGATGTCGCGCAAGTCGTGGACAAGTACGCGACGACCGCGGCGTTGAGTGCGAATGTGAATCCGGCGGAGTATGGCCAAGCAGTTACGTTCACGGCGACGGTCACGTCGGCTGGGCCTACCCCGACAGGAAAAGTGAAGTTCACGGGAATTGGTGTGGCAACGTTGAGCGGCGGGGTAGCCGTCTTCACCAAGAAAGGATTGCGCCCCGGTACGCATCCGGTGACGGCGGAATACCTGGGCGATGGCGACTCGGCAACGAGCGAGTCGGCGGTGCTGGATGAGGTGGTGAATCCCGCTGGGACGACCACGACGCTGACTTCTTCGGTGAATCCATCGTCGTCGGGTCAAAGCGTGACCTTCACGGCGACGGTAACATCTGCGACGGGATTGACTCCAACGGGGTCGGTCACGTTTGCTGCAGGAGGAACGGTGTTGGGCACAGTTTCACTGAAGGGAACGGTGGCGAAAGTTTCGACGGCTACGCTTCCGGTGGGAACTTCGACGATCACGGCGACTTACGGCGGGGCGACGGGATTCACGGGGAGTGGCACATCGTTGAAGCAGACCGTGAACCCCTAGAGACGAGAGGCAAGGAACGGTCGGGAATCGAGCGGGTTATCCGATCGGGCGTTGTTGGAATCCAGAAGCCGTCACATCAACGGTCGGAGGACGAGGCGCTGCTTCCTCAGGGGCTAAAGCCCTCTTGATTTTGCTGATCGTTGTGGCGCAGCTAAAGCTGCGCCCTTTCAAAACAGGAGCGATATTCGGGCGAGGGCGACCGCTCGACAAAATGTACCGCTCCACACAAATGTAGGGAGAGACGCAAAAATGCCCGGGATTCTTTGAGGAATCCCGGGCACTTTGTTGGTACTCAGAGATCGTTTTTTCAGACGATCGGTGGCGTTACCTTAGACAGCGGTAACGTTCTCCGCTTGCCAGCCCTTGGGGCCCTTGGTCACGTCGAACTGCACGGTTTGGCCTTCTTGGAGGCTCTTGAAGCCGCCAGCTTGAATCGCGGAGAAATGCACGAAAACGTCTTCGCCATTTTGACGGCTGATGAAGCCGTAGCCCTTGGCGTCGTTAAACCACTTCACTGTTCCTTGTTCTGCCATTGATGTTCCTATTCTTGTTTCTTAATTGAAATGTGCTGAGAAGATTCGCTGCTTGTAGAGGGGGTGGCGCTGGTTGGCGGTACCGACCTTCAACTCACTGTGAGTCCTTAGCGACTTCTAGTGTAGCACAATCGTACGTAAAGGGCCGGTAAATTTTGAGAGCGAGAGCACAGCAGGTAAGTCGCTTTGATTGCTTGAGTTAGAATGGCTGATCGTCACCGTGGCGCCCTCCGAATGATTGCCTTTCTTACCCTCGAACTGCGGATGGAGGCGGCGCAGTCGCTGAAAGACAAGCGACAGGTGACGCGCAGTTTGAAGGACCGGCTGCGGTCGTCGTTCAATGTGGCGGTGGCGGAGCTGGAGCCGAGTCCGCTGTGGAACCAGGCGACGATTGGAGTGGTGAGTGTCTCGCATTCCCGCGATTATCTGGATGGTCTGATGAAGCTGGTGGAGCGGGCGGCGGTGCGGATTGCGAACAATGCGGGGGCCGAAGTTACGGATTCGTTTGTGGAGTTTCTGTAAGAAGGCGCGATTGGCTATTAGCTGTTCGCTGCTAGCGGAACAAACCTCCTATATCGCTAAGGTTGGGAAGCGGCGCTGGGAAGGAGACCGCGTTCCTCAGCGCCTAAAGGCGCAGTCTCGGTAAGGAGTTATCGCAGCGCTGAAGCGCTGCGCCACCCAAAAGCGGCGCTCTTTCAGAGCAAATTTTCAAGCAAAGCGAGTTCAAGCAAAGTTGAGCCAAACAAAGCAGATTCAAATAGAGCAGATTCAAGCGAAGCAGATTCAAACAAAGCAAGTCCAAAGCGAAGCAGATTCAAACAAAGCAAGTCCAAAGCGAATTCAAGCGAAGCGGATTCAAACAAAGCAAGTCCGAGCAAAGCAAATTCAAGCAAAGCAAATTCAAGCAAAGCAAATTCAAGCAAAGCAAATTCAAGCTTAGCTAACATTTCAAAGGCTGCCCCACGGGATCCAAAGCCGTCCGCTACCTGACATGCGGAGCTCACGGTGGGTGGGCGTTTTTCTGGTATGCTTACAGGTTTTCCTCCATACGAGGTATGCCGTGGAGCATCGTGCGCAGAAATATCACCGGGGGCGGCTGAGCGAAGCCATCCGCGAAGAGATCGAAACGATTCTGGAAGGCGAGCTGGCCGATCCTCGGATTGGGCTGGCGAGCGTGAGTGCCGTGCTTATGGCGACGGATGCGCGGTCGGCACGTGTGATGGTCACGGTGGCGGGTGACGAGGCGGAGGCGGAGCGGACGCTGGAGGGGTTGGCGGCGGCGAAGAATTTTGTGCGGCATGAACTGGCAGAACGGCTGCGGCTGCGGAAACCTCCTGAACTGTATTTTCAGATTGATCGAGCCGATGAGTTAGAAGGGCGGGTCGACGAGTTGCTGACACGCGAAAGAAAACGCCGGCGGAAGAATACGGAGCCTAAGGCGGAGAAATGTTTCTTTAGTTCTCGGTTGTCATTTCTCAGTTCTCAGTGAGAGGCGCTCCGGACCTACTGAGATTTGCGCGTTTGGTCCGAGAACGCGGGCCGAGAAACGCGCGAGCGAAAAGCAAAATAGGAGCAAAAGCAAAACGGCACCTCATGCTTGACCGGGTTCTACAGGAAATTCGGGTACGTCGCCGGTTCGTCGTGACCTCGCATGCGCGGCCGGACGGGGACGGGATCGGGTCGGCCCTGGCGTGTGGGCAGATTCTGCGCTTGATGGGGAAGGATGCCGAAGTTGTGATGCATGACGGCGTGCCGCGTATTTATCAAAACCTTCCTTTTGCCGATCGCGCCATTCAATCGAATACAGTGCCTGAGAATGATGCGGTCATCCTGCTGGAATGCGACGGGGTGCGGCGAACAATGTTGGAAGGGCTGGAAGAATGCTTCCTGATCAATATCGATCATCACGTGAGCGGGCGAAATTTCGGTCATATTAATTGGATCGATTCGTCGGTGATGGCGACGGCGGAGCTGGTGTTTCGGCTGGCGCGGCTGGCTTGCGTTCCGGTGGATCGGGATATTGCGACTTGCTTGTACACGGCGTTAATGACGGATACAGGGTCGTTCATGTTCGAAGGGACGAACGAACATACGTTTGCGGTGGCACGGGAGTTGGTGCTGGCGGGAGCGGATCCGGCGCAGTGTGCGCGGCACATTTATTTTGGACATTCCACGGCGAAGATGCGGCTGCTGGGGACGGCGCTGTCGAGTTTGCATCGGGAAGGTCCGCTGGCGTGGATCTGGGTGACGCAGGAGCAGATGACGCGTTTTGGCGCGCGGGAAGAGGATTGCGAAGGGCTGGTGAATTATGCGTTGTCGATCGCGGAGGTGCAGGTGGCGATTTTTTTCCGCGAGCTTCCGGATGGGCGGTATCGCATCAGCCTGCGCAGCAAAGGGGAAGTGAACGTTTCGAAGGTGGCAGAACATTTTGGCGGAGGCGGACATAAATGCGCGAGCGGTTGTTCGGTTGATGGGCCGCTGGTATTGGCAGTGGCGCAAATTGTCGAGCGTCTGCGGGCGGAAACTGCAATCTTGAACACGACGAAATGATTGAGGGAAAAAGTCTGCGAACGCGAACCGACGGGCTGGTGCTGGTGGCGTTCTGCGGGTTCCTTTTTTTCTATGGCCTGGCGGCATTCGGGTTGCTGGGCGCGGACGAACCGCGCTATGCACAGATCGCGCGGGAGATGCTGAACCGGGGGGATTGGGTTACTCCGACGCTGCTGGGGAAGCCGTGGCTGGAAAAGCCGGCGCTGTATTACTGGGAGGCGATGGTTTCGTTTCGTCTGGTGGGAGTTTCGGATCAGGCGGCGCGGTTGCCAGCGGCGTTCGATGCGGCGGCGTTGATTGCTGCGATCTACTTTTTTCTGAGGCGCTTTCGTCCGGGCAGTGAGCTCGATGGAGCGCTGATTACGGCGAGTTGCGTGGGAGTGATTGGATTTGCTCATGCGGCGGCGACGGATATGCCGTTGGCGGCGGCGTTCTCGATTGCGCTGCTAGCGTGGTATGCCTGGTATGAGAGTAAGCAGCGCGTTTATCTTGTCGGTTTTTATGTTTTTCTGGCGCTGGGAACGCTGGCTAAGGGTCCGGTGGCTCCCGCGCTAGCAGCGGTGATTCTTTTTCTGTTTGTGGCGGCGCGGCGGGATTGGTACGCGATTGTGCGTACTCTTTGGCTTCCGGGAGTTGCTGTTTATCTGGTGGTCGCTCTGCCGTGGTATGTTGCGGTTCAACTGCGCAACCCGGAGTTTTTTCGTTTCTTCATTCTGGAACACAATCTAGCGCGATTCTCGCAGGATGTGTATCACCATCGTCAGCCGTTCTGGTTCTACCTTCCCGTATTCTTGTTGGCCATGATGCCGTGGACGTTTGTGTTTCTTGCGGCAGTAGCTGAGCGCGTGCGGGTGATCTGGTCGGAAGGCCGAGTGGCTCTGGAAAGCGTGGAAGATTCCTGGGCATTGTTTTTGTTGATTTGGATGCTGGTGCCGGTGGTGTTCTTCAGCGCGTCGCAGTCGAAGTTGCCGGGATACATTTTGCCGGCGGTGCCGGCGGGCGCGTTGCTGGTGGCGGAGTATCTGGAATCGTGCCGCAGTGAAGTTCGTCCCGGTGGAGGCGCGAGGTTTGCTTTTCCGTTCGCGGCAGCGACATGGATTTTTCTGCGGCTTGCTGGTATTCGCGGCTTTTTCTGCGGCATCGATTGCTGCGCTGCATCACCTGCCGGGAGGAAAGGCAACTTATATATCCGGCGCGATCGCGTTGTTGGTTGCGTTGGGAATTGGCGCGGCGCTGCTCTCGCGCGCGGGACTTCGGCTGTTGCGTCCACTTACATTGTTTGCGGTAGTGGTCAGTGTTGCGGTGGTGGTTCGTTGGGCGGCTCCGGTGATTGACGCGACGCAGTCGGCGCGATCGATCGTTGAAAGCATCCAATCGTTTTCGCGCGAACCGGTGCCGGTGGCGCTTTATCGGGTCAGTCGGGTCCAGGAATATGGGCTGGAGTTCTATCTCGACCGGGAAACTGGGAAATATGAAGACGGGAATGTACCTGCCGGAGAGCATGTCGTGGTGGCGGCGCAGGGGTCGCAGTCGCAGGTGGCGCAACTGATTCCGGGACGGCGGGTGTCATACTTGACGAGCATCCCCGCGCAGAAATTGGATTTGTACTGGGTAGGAAGGTAGAAAACAGGTCTCAGGTGTTGGGTCTCAGGTCTCAGGACTTAGCACAGGTGAGGGTCTGCGGCAGCGTTGTATGCCGAGGACCTGACGGCTGAGACCTGAGACCTTTATTTATTCGTTATGGAAATTCTCGATCTCCGACATTTCACTTCCGCTGATCTTCGTCCGCTGCTGGAAGATGAGATTACGGTGTGGGGCCGATTGCTGTCGTGGGACTACGCGACCTCGGCGGAGATGATCTTGCGCTATATGGATGCCAAGATTCTGCCGGGGTATGCGGCGATCGAGCGGGGCAGTATTTTTGGCTATTCGTTTTTTGTGTACGAGCAGAGCAAGGGCGTGATTGGCGATCTTTTTGTGCGGGATGGGTCGCGGAGCGCGGAGCGTCACGACGTGGAAGAACAACTGCTGACGCACGTCATTGAGACGTTGCAGCAATCGCCGGGTATCCATCGAGTAGAGGCGCAGCTGTTGGCGCACAGTTCGGGGGAAGTGGCGCGTCCTTTTCTGCAGCAGGGGTTCAGCCGGCATCCGCGGGTGTTTATGAATTTCGAGATTGGCAGGCATGCGCCGGTAGCGCATACGCTGGCTCCGCAGTTTGAAATTCGGCCGTGGTCGGAGGCGGAATATCAGGCGGCTGCGGCACTGATTACTGCTGCGTATCGCGGGCATGTTGATTCGGAGATCAACGATCAGTACCGCACGCTGGCGGGGTCGCTGCGGTTTCTTAATAATATTGTGCGGTTTCCGGGATGCGGGACTTTCGATCCGCGAGGTTCGTTTGTCGTGCATGAACGGCGCACTCGAACGCTGGTGGGGCTCATTTTGTGTTCGCAGGTGCGATCCGACGTTGGACATATTACGCAGGTGTGCGTGCTTCCCGAATATCGTTCTGGTGGACTGGGCGAGGTGATGTTGGCCGCATCCACCCGGAGTTTGCGGGAGCGCGGGTTTCATTTCATCTCGCTGACGGTGACTGAAGCGAACGATCGAGCGATTGCGCTGTATAAGAGGATCGGGTTTGAGTCGGTACGGGTGTTTGACGCGTTTGTTTGGGAAGGGTGAGGTACTAGATAGAGGCACGGGGCCGAGGTAGAGATGTTTCAGCCATCAGCCGTCAGCCATCAGGTAAACCTTTTCTCATCGCAGGTTTGCGACTGTTCTTTCTCATCGCCAGATGCAAATCCTTACGGCGACTCCGCTGTAGACGAGCAGATTCTGTGGTCAAGACGGATGGAAGAAGGGGCAAGGGCGGCTCTAATCGAGTAAAAAGACCTCCGCGTCGCCCTTCCCCGAGACGGCGCGGAGGATTTGAAATGGAAACCGGAGTCTCAAGCAAGATCGTCGCGAGCCACGGACCCTTTGTTCTCAGTTGGACGCAAGCACATCGCCGAGGGGGCAGGCTGTGAATCCAATCCAAGTTGGTTTCCAGTCTATAGAACGAGATTGATCGGAAAATCCCTTCACGAATCCTAAAAACTATTTTGGCCAGTTGGAGCGGGACGGCTGGTCTGTCCTCGGTTTCGTTGGTTTCGATCGATCAGGGGCGCAGGATGTTCTTAGCGATAAACACAACATTTGCCGGTCGTTCCGCCAGGCGTCGCATGAAATAGGGATACCATTCGGTTCCGAAGGGGATGTAGACGCGGACGCCCCATCCTTCTTTTACGAGGCCTTGTTGCAGATCGCGGCGGATGCCGTGCAGCATTTGAAATTCGAAGGCATGGCGGGGGATGTTTTCGGCGATCGCGAAGGCCTTGGCCTGGTTGATGATGGTTTCGTCGTGGGTCGCTAGTCCGTGGAAGATGCCGCTTTTCATTAGCGTTTTCATGAGCTTGACGTAATTGGCGTCTACTTCGGATTTCTGCTGGTAGGCGATCGCTTCGGGCTCTTTGTAAGCTCCCTTGCAGAGGCGGATACGGATGCGGTCGGCGAGGAGTTTGTCGACGTCGGCCTCGGCACTGCGCATGTAGGACTGGATGACGGTGCCGACGTTGTTCTCGTTCCCGGGGACGCGATGGAGTTCACGGACAAAGTCGAGGGTGCGCTGGGTGTATGGAGAGCCTTCCATGTCGACGCGAACGAAGTTCTTGGGCGTCATGCTGGCGGCTTTGGCGACGAGTCCTCGGACGATGTCGTAGGCCATCTTTTCGTCGACGTCGAGGCCCATGTGGGTGAGTTTGAGGCTGATGTTGGCGTTCAGTTTGTTGGCCGCAATCTGATCGAGGAGGTCGTGGTAGAGCTGGGCGCTGGCGCGAGCTTCGTCGGCGTTGGTGACATTTTCGCCGAGGTTGTCGATGGAGACGCCTGCTCCAAACTGATTGACGGCGGCGGCGGCGCGGATGGCATCGGAGACTTCGTTGCCGGCTACGAAGCGGGCAGAGGTGCGCTGGCCAAAGCTTGAGCGCTCGGCGATGGAGCGGAGGGCTCGGCTCTCGGATAGGGCGATGAAAAAGGCCCTTAGCATCGGGCACCGGAGGGCGGTGGAGGGGGAATTTTCGGATTCGGACTGCCGGAGACTTTCATGCGTTGTTATGCGGCATTACAGTATTTTCTACCACAAAGCGGGCGGGGGCGCTGTGACGGTTGCGACAATACTCGGCGATCATCGCGATTTCGCCTACACGTAGGCGCGCAATCACAGTCGATGTAGGGGTCGTGTAGAATAACCGATTGTATATGGACCTCTCCGCGATACAGCACGCCTTGCGCGAGCGCAACATCGACGCGTGGCTTTTTTACGATCATCACCATCGCGATCCGATCGCTTACCGCGTGCTGGGTTTGCCGGGAGGATTGATGGTGACGCGGCGTTGGTACTACCTGATTCCGGCCAAAGGCGAGCCCACCAAGTTAGTTCACAAGATCGAGTCCGGACATCTGGACACGCTGCCTGGGGTGAAGAAGCAATACGCCGGATGGGAAGAATTGTTTGCCGGGTTGAAGCAGATGCTGGCGGCGCATCGCGATGTAGCGATGCAGTATTCGCCGAATAATTTTGTTTTCACGATTTCGATGGTGGACGCCGGCACGGCGGACATGATCCGCGGGCTGGGGAAGAACATCGTGAGTGCGGCGGACCTGATTGCGCAGTTTGAAGCGACGCTGACAGAGGAGCAGGTCAAGTCGCATTTTGCGGCGCGCGATGTGATTGATGCGGTTACAGCGGACGCTTTCAAGGAAATAGGACGGCGGGTGCGCGGCGGCGGGACTTACGAGCACGAGATCCAGCAATTTTTCATGGAAGCGTTTGCCCGCGAGAACATGGTGACGGACGATCCGCCGATTGTGGCGGTGAACGCGAATAGTGGAAATCCGCATTATGAACCGAGCGCAAGCCGGCCGGTTCCGATTCGCGAAGGGGATTTCGTTTTGCTGGATGTTTGGGCGAAGAAGAACACGCCGGGCGCGATTTATTACGACATTACGTGGGTTGGGGTGGTAGGGAAGGCTCCGACGGAGCGTCAGCGCGAGATTTTCAAGATTGTCAGCGAAGCGCGCGATCTTGGGGTGAAGACGGTGCAGGATGGGATCGCAGAGGCGAGACCAATCGCGGGGTGGGAAGTGGACCACGCGGTGCGGGGACATATTAAGGACGCGAAATACGGGGAGTATTTCATCCATCGGACCGGACATTCGATTGGCACCGAGGTGCATTCGAATGGGGCGAATATGGATGATCTGGAAATTCACGACGAGAGGCGGATTCTGCCGAACTCGTTATTCTCGATCGAACCGGGAATTTATCTGCCCGAGTTTGGGGTGCGGCTGGAAGTGGATGTGTTGGTTCGAGAGGGAAGCGCCGAAGTGACTGGTAGAATCCAGAGAGAGATCGTGACCATCTGAATGGCCAAGCCAAATACAGACAAATCCAAGAATGCTGCGCCGGCTGAACCGGAGTTTCCGCTGACGACGATGGCGGTGGTTGCGCCGATCGTGGGCTGGCTGATTCCGGGAGGCGGCCACCTTTTGCTCAGAAGGTATGGGCGCGGCGTGTTGCTGCTGGTGTCGGTGGTGGCGATGTTCCTGATCGGACTCGGCATGCAGGGACGAATTTACAAGCCGAACGGCGGCGATATTCTCGACATATTGGGCTTCGTTGGGGATGTGGGATCGGGACTGCTCTATTTTATTGCACGCGCCATGGATTGGGGCAACGTGATGGCGGCGAACGCAGCGGCCGATTACGGCAAGACATTTCTGATTGTGGCGGGCCTGTTGAATTTTATAGCCGTGGCCGATGCCCATCACATCGCGTTGGGGAAGAAACCGTGAGCATCAACTTATCGCATTTCTCGGCGGCGGTGGTGTTCGCGTTGTTTGCGTCCATTGTTTTTGGCATCACGCAGCGGAATACGACGATGGAGCAGGTGAAGTACGGGGCTTACTGCTTCGCGTTGTTCGTCGGAGGAGTGTTTCTGGCGGGCTGGGTGATGGCGCTGATCCGGCGGTAGGGCAGGGTCAGTTCTCAGTTCTCAGTTCTCACCTTCCAAATGCACAGTTTTGCTTCGATGTCTTGGCGATTCTGGGTAGCTTTGCGGTTTCGTTTGGCCGCGCAAAAACCCCCCAGCAATCATTCGGGGGGTTCGGCTTGCAGGCCGTCGCCCGGGGCTAACGGGAGGTGGGAGGCTCCGCCGATGAGGCCGCGCTCTTGCGGCGAATACTCGCTTCGGAACTGGTCGGAGTTGAGGAGTTGATCGCGCTGTTGCGGGGTCATACCGCGCATGCTGCGGATAGCGCGATTGACCGCCTGACGGCGATCGGGCGGGAGCTGTTTGAACCCTTGAAAGAGCTGACGCGCCCGCTGCTTTTGATCGGGGGTCAAGTGCTCCCAGGTTTCCATACGATTTAGGACGCGCTCCTGCTGCGCGGGAGGAAGACTGGCGAAATGTTGCAGGCGCTGCCGCAGGCGCGCTTGCTGCTGCGGCGGAAGCCGGCGGAACTGAGGGTCGTTCTCGAGGGCGCGGCGCTGCTGGGCGGGCGACAGGTCCTTATAGTGGCGAAGCCAGTTTCCGGCATGGCCGGGCTGGTTCTGCGGGGGGCGGACGCCGTTGGGTCGGCTCGGATTGTTGTTGCCCTGCTTCTGAAAATGATGCCATTGTCCATCCGCATCGCGGCGTTGCCCGTGCGATTGGGGTGGGTGGGCGGAAGGCGCGGGGCGCCGGTTCTGGGCGAAGGAGGGCGTCAGCAGCAGAAGGGCTGCCAGACAGCGCGCAAGTATTCCCCGGGCCGACACTTATTGGTCTCCTGACAACAAACTGATTCGTCAAAACTGAAAGCGGTGAAACTGAACTTGCGTAGCGGAACCAGTTTCTGGTTCGTTGCGAATCTTAACTGTGAATCTGCTGCTCACGAATCTTATTCGGACGACTTGTTCGCCATTCCGTCGTTACTGATTCAAACCTACGGGTTCGCGTTTACGTCGTCCTGCACCTGCAGATCGTCGAGCACATCGAAGTCGGCGTACAAATCATCGTTGCGATCGAGAGCTTGCAGATCGCCGACAGCGGTTCCCGGCTGCACGGGCAAACCTAACGACGGCGGTTTGGTCGCCATCGCTTCGGTTTCAACGAAAGCCGACTTGTACCGAATACCAATTCCAGTGCCCAGCGCTCCGACTAATAAAACGGCGGCGAGGGACGCGGCCCACGCGGGGTGTTGAATCCAACCCAGCCAGGAATGCTGCGGACGCGCCATTTCTTCGCGCAGGCGCGCCTGCAGGCGGGTATCGAAATACGGCGAAGGTTCGGGAGCTTGCCATTCATCGAGCAGCGCCATCGTCTGTTGAAAGTCACGCAGACGGGCGGCACACTCGGCACAGGACGCTATGTGCTTCCCGACTTCATTTTTTCCAACCTCTTTCCCAACTCCGGGCGCAAGCGTCGAAGCATCGGTGCCAGCGGCCAGTTCCGGCAACAGTTCGCGAATTTGATTGCAATTCATACTGCTTCCTCTACTTCCCTGAAACAAACTCTTTGAGCTGCTCGCGTAAGGTTTCATAGGCGCGAAACAGCAATGATTTGGTGGCGGACTCGCTCAGCTTCAAGACCCCGGCGATCTCGCGATAATCCATTTGCTGGTACTTGTGCATAATGACGGCGACGCGCTGGCGTTCGGGCAGCGCGTTCACTTTGCTGCGGATGGCTGCGAGACGCTCGCGTTTTAAAATCTGTTCTTCCGCGGAGAGCGACTCGTCGGCCAAGTCGGGGGTAGTTCCAGTTTCCTGGTCGGGTTCGTCCAGGCGAACGGTATTTTCGGGACGCTCGTGGCGATTGTCGCGGGCGTGGTTAACGGCCAGGTTGGTCGCGATGCGATAGAGCCAGGTCGTAAATTTAGCGCTCGGCTCGTAGGTGGTACGCGACCGGTAGACGCGGAGAAAAACTTCCTGCGCGAGTTCTTCGGCGGCGGAAGGGTTGTGGCACAAGCGATACATGAACCCGACCATTGGCCGGCGATATTTCTGCACCAGGTAGGCGAAGGCGGATTCGTCTCCGGTCTTAACCCGGAGCATCACGTCGACGTCGGAGAGAGTTCCGTCAGTGTTGACCATGGAATTTGCCATGGAACCTGTTGGAGAACCAGGCGATTTGGAGGGCGCTCCGGCAAAATTGAGCAAGCCACGATCGAGCATTCCGCCGCCTGACGACCCACCATCCAGCAAACCGCGATCGATGGCAATACTGCTCACATCCATAAGAACCCCGTCTGTGGTCGAAAGTTGCGGCTCGCCAGAAAGGGGGTCTTCGGCGGAAGTGTCGCCGCCTGAGTCACTTAGGGATTCGGACTCGGGAATGTCGGAAGCAGGCATGCAAGGACGCTGCAACGAGGCTATCGGGAGCGGCGAAAGCGGTCAAGAGGCTGATCGGATGCCGAAAGGCCGGTTCGTTGAAAGTTGGGATACGGAAGGGGCCAAGAATCGAAGGCTCGTTCGGACTACAATACTGGAATTCGATGGGGTCAAGGCAAGGAAAGGGATTGTTGGGGCGAATCTGCAGACGGGAACTGGTGGGTGAGTTTTCGCAACGAGGGCGGGGAGCGGGTGAGGTCTCGGGTTGGTTGACCTTAACGCGACGGATGCCGGATGCCGGGAGGAAACCGTCTTGAAGGCCTCCGATAATCGTATAGCCATCCGGCATGTGTTTGAGACGAGGATCCTGATTCGTTTTGCCCGAGGGGAACAGAAATTTTCGGCGCAGGGGTGGGCGCGAGATATGAGCGAGAGCGGACTGGGTGCGTTCGTTGCCGAGAGACTCGAGATGGGGGAAGTTGTAACGCTGCAAATCCCACTGGGAGAGATCGGGAAAGAGACCATCGCGGCGAAGGTCTCGCGCCAATTAGGGACACAGTATGGATTTCAATTTACGGCGCTGAGCGCGAAGCAGCGGCGTGCGATCCAAGCGGTGTTGAAGGTTCAAAAAGAGATTCCCTTCCATCCGGCGAAGAGTTGACGGCTAAGCTGAGACATGCGATTCAGGAGTGGAACCCTCGAGGATTCGGCACGTTTTTGTGCGATGGAGCGGGAGCCCGAATTCCGCGCGTTTATCGGTTCGTGGAGCGAGGAACAGCACCGCAGAACTCTCTCTGACCCGGATTCGTTTTACCTGGTGGCGGAGGCTGAAGATGGGAGGGTGCTGGGCTTTGCTATTTTGCTCGGTTTTCAGTCGGAGCATAATTCCATAGAGCTCAAGCGAATCGTGGTTTCAGTGCCGAACCATGGAGTTGGCAGGAAGTTACTCGAGGCCGCTGCCCATAAAGTCTTCGGGCAGCGTCGCGCGCATCGGTTCTGGCTTGACGTTTTTCCGGCAAACGATCGAGCACGGCACGTTTACAAAACATTTGGCTTTCGGGAAGAGGGTCAGTTACGCGACGCCGTCCGGCGAGATGGTGAATACCACTCGCTAATCGTGATGTCGATACTGGAGGATGAATACAGGGAGAGTGCGCATGCTGCAGCTACGCCTGACATATAACCATAGGCTTTTATCCACCCCGAACGAATCTTCAGATCGGTTCAGACGGCTTCAGTCTGTCTCCATGGACCTTTTCGAGGGGAAGAAGCACAATCCTTTTCAGCAACTGGGTTTCGCTGGTCGCACTCGAGAAAAAAGAAGAGCGCGGCAGGCATAGGAGTGGGAGGGTCCGGGGCACTTGGGGAAGGGTTCCCGGACCTCCCACTCTAAGTAAAGAAAATCCAACTAAAGATAAAGACTTTCGCCCTGTCAACAGCATCCACGCACGTGATTTCGTGAAGCACTCCCGCAAAGCTGAACTTTCTTAATTCTTCATCCGTAAACTCTCGCGCCAATCAGAAAGTTCGTCCAGATATTCATACGTATGAGTTGAGCCGACAACAACAAGCTCGATTGCGTATCCTCCACTGTTTCCGCCCCCAAGCGTCCGCCAGAGTTGACGAGAAGTGTTGCAACTGGTTGAATAGAATGCGTCGGGCGCATAACTCAGCGGTAGAGTGCCATCCTCACACGGTGGAAGTCGTAGGTTCAAATCCTACTGCGCCCACCAACTTCCCAATAGGTTAGCTGGCGGCGCGCTCGGCTCTCGATCCGGTTATTTGGAAGGCAAGCTCTGCGAGCTTGCGAGTCGCGGTTAGTCGTCCCACCGGTTCAACGTCCCCGTAAATGTTCATAGTTGTTGTGATGCGGACGTGCGGCATCATTATTTTGCTGTAGGGAAGTGGCCGCTTCCGTTCCGTCCAGCCAGGACCGGTAGATGGGCCGGACTACACGTGCGTGGTGACCTGGCCAAGCCTAGCGGGTGCGTGCGGGCGCAGGCGTTGACGACACCTTGAAGACCATTCTCTTTGCCAAGATGCTGACGGCGAGTTGCGCTAAATTTGGGTCAGTTTTGTTCGACACAATACCTTTCGCGATGGCTTAATCGCGATATAGTCGCGTAAATACCGTAAGAACTACTCACCCTTCAGGGGCAGCGCGTCCTACCACCGCGTTGCCCATTTTTTCGGTGCCCAAAACTGGTTGGCACACTAGCGGACGAACGAAAAATGCCCTGCCATAGTGTCCGTCGTTTGCAGTCGGGGTAGAGAGTTGGAAGCTGCGGTTGACTTGGCGCTGGGAGCGAAGCTGGGCGCGTCGGCTTGGAATGGAGGACCCGCTGGGCTTGCGATACGAACCTAGCCGACCAAGGAGACGGCGACGTCGTCTTTGCCGTGAGTCTTGATGGAATACATGGTTTCATCGGCGATGCGAATGATGACGTCCAGCGAATCGGGAGGGTCGAGAAACGTGGCGGCGCCGATGCTGAAGGTCACGTGCCAAGCGTGAGCATTCATCTCTTCCAGCAGTCGCAGGCGTAGTTTGCGGAGCACGAGGTTGGCGGCGGCCGCGTCCGTCTCGGGCAAGAGGATGGCGAACTCGTCTCCACCGAGACGCCCGATGTAATCGCTGGCACGCAGATTCGTTTTCAAGGCCAGTGCAACCTCCACTAGCAATTCGTCTCCCACCGCATGGCCGAGGGAATCGTTCACCTTCTTAAAGTTGTCAAGGTCGACGTAGGCAATGGTAAAGGGCCGAGCGTAGCGGTTGCTTCGAACGCGCTCTTTGTCGAGCGCCTCGTAAAACGCGCGGCGGTTGGGAACGGTCGTCAGGGGGTCGATCCGGGCGAGGTCGTGCTCTTTGGCCAGCAGCGCCTTCAGGCGGGATTCGCTCTCCTGAAGTGCTTTCTCAACCCTTTCCCTGGAGCGGAGGTTACTGACTGTGCCTCCGTAGCCAAATATGCAAACGAGGACAGCGATCACAGAAAAGATAAAAATCGCGTCTAGAGTCGCTCTTGAGACCTTGTCGGCCTGGGAGGTCCGGCCCACGAGCAGGGTTTGCTCCTCTGATTTCATTTCGAGAATGATGCCCAGCGCGCGACTTCGCTGATCGTTGACGTCAAGCGGAGCGTCTGCCACGAAATTCAATTGCGCGATACGGACCTTCTGGCGCGGATTGTCAGAGGTCAGCGTTGCTAATCGAAGAACGTGCTCGCGAAAGGTTCCATCTTCAGACAACGGTTTGTCGGGACCTACGTCCGCCAGGCGGGTTCGAGTCGCTTCCAGTTCTGCGATGACCTCAGCGGTATGAGCAACCCAAGTGCTGGCTGTAACCAGGTTTTGCGCAGTTTTATAGGACAGGACGGCGACCGCGACCAATACAAGTGTCATGGCGATAAATCCGGCGGCCAAGCGAAAGTGGAAATGCCGGATCACTGAGCGGAGACAGCTTGAGGTCTGACGAAGTTTGGCGGGAAGGCTCCGGTCACGAACGTGGGAAGGGTTGTCATGGGCAAATTAACGTTGGTCGTTGACAATCCTTCCGGCTCAAGAGCGGGGCGGATGATTTCAAGTCTCCTCACCGGGTTGTGAAGGAAATATGTGGCAGGGACCTGTTAAGAGTAGCTTCCAGCGTTACCAATAGCAAAACCTGGTTTGGAAACGGAAAGCGGAGGTAACCAGGGCTATCTTCGGCGAATATAAAGTCGCCTTCCCCGAGAAGCAAAGCTGTCGAGCGATTTAGGCCAGCGGGTAGAACTCCGGGTTTTCGACTCCGAGCAAGCGGTAGGCTTCGTCTAAGGAGCGAACCACTTGTAGTTCCGGGCGCGTCTTTTCGCCGAGGATCTGGAACATGCGGGCTAAACCGTAAATGAAGATTTGGGGAATGACGAGGACGCGCATGTATCCCGGAGGGAAAGCGGCGGGAGAGGCGGCGACCTGACGGATGGCTTCGCTGGAAACCTCGAAATCCGTCACGTTTGAGAAATCGAGGATGCCGCGACAGGGCGGATGGGAGGCCATGTACGCCGTGCCGTCAGCGTACAACTTCAGCAAGGACGCGCCGGTCATCGATCCATGCAGGGTGCCGCGGAGAATGTTGTGCTCTTTGTCGAAGTCGACGACGACGTTCACGCTGTGCCTCGCGGAGTTATTTTAGCAGTCGTTGGAGACAAGCCATGGTTGGCGCTTTTGATACATTTGGGTCGCTCCGTATGCGAGGTTGTAGAGGCTGACGTCGCAGATTGATGCGAGAGCCGATCACTCATTCGTGAGTCGTCTTTTCAGTAGCCGTTCTCGAGCGAATTTTCGGTCGATCGCTTGTCCGGAATTCGGACATGGGGCGCCGGATTTTATCGACAGGAGGGGATGCCCTGTCGAACGCGGGTCAGCATGCACAAAGGGCACATTGACGCTGAATCATTTCGAAAGTAGATTGCGTCACAACGTTTCGCTCGTCTTTCACTCGTGCTTCTTTTTTTAATGCTGGCTGTTGATGTGTCTTAGAGCTCCCGCGGTTCTAGCGGAGAGCTTCCGTCCTCGGGCCTCTCAGTCCCAAGGCATAACGCTGCTTGATCGAACAGAACCACCCGTGCGGTTGAGGGCGGAGCTGTGCTCGGTCGGGTGATCCATGAACATCGCCATCGTCATTTCAAACAACGGCTTCGGCCGTAATGTGTCTGGCCTTCGTTTCCGTGCACGTAGTTTCTCAGATCAATCCAGGAGAGAGATCAATGAAGATTTGGAGTGTGACTTCTGCAGTTCTGCTATTTGCTGTTACAACGACGATCGCGTCGAGAGGGCAGCAAGATCCCGGGCCACGGTCGGGCCCGGCGGGAGCGGGCGGACCGTATCCGACGCTCAACGCGAACGAGGTTAATTTTTTCAGCCAGGCGTTTCTGCGTTTCCAGGAAGTGGACTCCGTGACCGGGACGATTGAGGCAGGCAAGGGGCTGGGCCCGACGTTCAACGGAAATAGTTGCGCCATGTGCCACGCGCAACCGGCGATTGGCGGATCGAGTCCGGGGCTGACGAGTCCGCAGAATGCGGTGGCGAATCCGCAGGTGGCACTGGCTACGTTGGATGGTGCGACCAATTCTGTGCCGACGTTTATTACGACGAATGGTCCAGTGAGAGAGGCGCGGTTTATTAAGAACGGAAATGGATCGGATGACGGCGGCGTGCACGGGCTTTATACGATCGCGGGACGAACGGACGCTCCGGGATGTATGTTGGCGCAACCGAATTTCGCGCAAGCGCTGAGCAGAAATAACGTGATTTTTCGGATTCCGACGCCGTTGTTTGGGCTTGGACTGGTGGAGAACACGCCGGATGCGACTTTGCAGGCGAATCTGGCGGCGACACAATCGGCGCGTTCAAAACTTGGCATCGGCGGGAGTTTCAACACCAACGGCAATGACGGCACGATTACCCGTTTTGGGTGGAAGGCGCAGAACAAATCACTGCTGGTGTTTTCCGGCGAGGCCTACAACGTGGAGCAAGGCGTCACGACGGAATTGTTTCCCAACGAGCGCAACACGGCGCCGGGGTGCGTATTCAATGGAACGCCGGAGGATTACAGCAACATGCTGAACGGCAATCCGCAGAGCGGGAACTACAACACACCGATCGGAACGGTGTCGGAGATGTCGTCCGACATTGTGAATTTCGCAACGTTCATCAGGCTGGGAGCGCCACCGACGCCTGCGGCGCCGACGCAATCGACGCTCAACGGGGCGAGCGTGTTTGGCAGCGTGGGATGCGCGTTATGTCACTCACCTTCGCTGACGAGCGCAGCTTCTCCGTATACGGGCATGGGTGGAGTTACATATGCGCCGTACTCGGATTTCGCCCTTCATCACATGGGCTCGGGGCTGGCGGACGGGATTAGCCAAGGCGCGGCCGGAGGCGACCAGTTTCGGACGGCTCCGTTGTGGGGCTTGGGGCAACGGTTGTTTTTTCTGCATGATGGACGAACCGCGGACTTGTTGCAGGCGATCGAAGACCACGCCGATCCGGGCAACTGCCGCAATCGTCAAAGCTGCGATTCAGAGGCGGATGGGGTGATCCACAACTTCAAGGGACTGAGCCCGTCGCAGGTCCAGGATTTGCTGAATTTTTTGCGATCGCTGTAAGCCTGCCCGTGGCTGCGAGCGAGTGGAAGAGCTCGCTCGCGGCTCGGCAGAGCCAGTGGTGGCGGCCAACCTCATTTTTTCCTGAGGTGCTAAGATTTTCGGCATGCCTCTGCGGAACAAAATCAAGAAGACGAGTCATGTGGCGGGAAGATCCGGCCGGGGACGCAAGGACGAGACGCACACGACCGCGGAGCTGGTCATCATCACGGGGATGAGCGGGTCGGGGAAGGCCTCGGCGTTGAAGGCGTTTGAAGACCTCGGCTACTATTGCGTGGATAATCTGCCGGTGGAGCTGATTCCGAGATTTGCCGAGCTGGCATTGCAGTCGGGGGAGATTCCGCATACGGCACTCGTGGTGGACGTGCGCGAGGGTTCGCAACTGGAGAAGCTGCCGGCGATACTGAAGTCGGTGAAGCGCATCATCCCGACGCGGGTGATTTATCTGGAAGCGAGCGATGCCGCCTTGTTGCGACGCTTCAGTGAGACGCGGCGGCCGCATCCGCTGGGAACGGGCACGACGGTTCGGGCCTCGCTGGGCGCGGAACGAAAGCACCTTCGGGCGATCCGCAAGATTGCGGACCTGGTAATTGACACAACCAAGTTCAATGTTCACGAGCTGCGGGCGCACCTGACTGACCGCTTCAAGAAGCATTCCGGAAGCCAGCAGACGATTTTGGTTTCGTGCGTCAGCTTCGGTTATAAGCATGGGCTGCCGGACGATGCGGACCTGGTGTTCGATGTGCGCTTCCTGCCGAACCCGCATTTTGTGCCGGAGTTTCGGGCGCTGACGGGACGGGATCCGAGAGTCGCGAAATATATACGATCGTTTCCGCAGACGCAGGAGTTCATCAACCGGATTTCGGAACTGCTGATCTATTTGTTGCCGCACTACATTCGCGAGGGTAAGAGTTATTTGACCATCAGTTTCGGGTGCACGGGCGGGCAACACCGGTCGGTGATGATTGCGGAAGACGTGAACAAGCGGTTGCGGAAGGCTGGATACAAGGTCAAGGTCGTGCACCGGGACAGTCCGAAATAGGGAATGGTTTAGAAAGAAGCCTGGAATCGAGATGAACTGCGACTCGGGCCATCCATGTAGAATTGGCTTCTATACGCATGGCAACCTCCTCTGTGGCAGGCGAGAAGAAAGAAAAGGCGGCGGTAACTCAGCGTCCCTTGCTTCGCTTGGTCCGATACGTACTGCCGTATTGGGGACCGTTTTTGGCATCGGTAGGCCTGATGGCGATGGTGGGGCTGCTGGATGCGGGACGCGTTCTGTTGATTCGGCCGATTTTCGATCGCGTATTGAATCCCGGATCGCAGGAAAAAACGATCCAGCTGTTTAAGATTCCTGGCACAGAGCGGTTCATCAATCTGGAGCAGTTCGTTCCATCCCATTTTCATAATCCTTGGACGGTCGTGGCGTTTGCGCTGGTAGCGGCGACGGTTCTGAAGGGCATCTTCGACTACGTCGGAACCTACCTCGTAAACTACGCGGGGTTTGGGATGATCACGGACCTGCGGGACGATTTGTATAACGCCATCCTGAAAAGCTCTTCAGCGTTCTTTGTAAAGCACACGACTGGAACGCTGCTCTCGACGATTGTGAGCGATGTGGAGAAAGTGCAGTTCGCGATGTCGAGCGTGCTCGCGGAATTTCTGCAGCAATTCTTCACGCTTGTATTTACTGCGGCCGTGGCGATTCTGGTCGGTGGAAGACTGGCGTGGGTGCTGCTGTTGTTCGTTCCGATCATTCTGTACTCGTCGCGGAAGATCGGGCGACGGGTGCGCACTTCGACGCGCGGCGGGCAGGACAAGCTGGCGGAGATCCAGAACATTTTGCACGAGACGATTACGGGGAACCGGATCGTAAAAGCGTTCGGGATGGAAAAGTGGGAGATCGAGCGGTTTCGCGCGGCGGCGCGGCGTTTGTTCCGGGCGAATTTGCGTCTGGTGGCAGCGTTTGCGATCAGCTCTCCGCTGATGGATATTTTCGGCGCGGTTGCGATTGCGCTGCTGCTTTTGTTGGGGCGCGACCAGATCAACCGGCACGGGCTGACCGAAGGAGCATTCTTCACCTTTATTATTGCGGTTTTCAAGTTGTACGATCCGGTGCGGAAGTTCGCGCAGTTCAATAACAACTTCCAGCAGGCGGTGGGAGCGTCGTCGGAAATTTTCAGGTTTATGGATGTGGAGGATGAAGTTCGGGAGAAGCCGGGAGCAAAAAGAATTGGAAAATTTACGCGTTCCGTCCGGTTCGAGAACGTGTCGTTCTCGTATGAAAACTTAGTAGACTCTCCGGTGGTGTTGCATGGCATAGATCTGGAGGTGAAGGCGGGCGAGGTGCTCGCGGTGGTGGGATCGAGCGGCGCGGGAAAGAGCACCCTTGTGCATCTGATTCCGCGCTTCTTTGATGTGAGCGGCGGGCAGATTTTGATCGACGGCAGCGATGTGCGCGATGTGACGCTGGACTCGCTGCGATCCCAGATCGGAATCGTCACACAAGAGACAGTGCTGTTCAACGACACGGCGAGAAACAACATCGCTTATGGCCAGCCGCATGTATCGCAGAAGCAGGTAGAAGAAGCGGCGCGAGCGGCTCGGGCGCATGAATTTATAAGCGGGCTGCCGCAGGGCTATGACACGGTGATTGGCGAGCGCGGCGTGCGGCTTTCGGGCGGTGAGCGGCAGCGGATCGCGATTGCGAGAGCCATCCTGAAGAACGCGCCGATTTTGATTTTGGACGAAGCCACGTCGGCTTTAGATAGCGAATCGGAGGCGCTGGTGCAGGCGGCACTGCAAAATCTGATGAGTGGGCGTACTGTGTTTGTGATCGCGCACCGCCTCTCGACGGTGCGGCGTGCGAACCGGATCGTGGTGCTGGAAAATGGCACAATCAGCGATATTGGCGCACACGAAGAGTTGATGGAGAAATTGGGAACGTACCGGCGGCTTTACGAATTACAGTTTGCGGCGGCGGACTCGCCGAAGGTTGCGGCCACGTAGACGATTCGAGATAAACTCTATGGCACTTCGCTCGATGACGGGATTTGCGCAGGTTCGAGGGCAAGTCAACGCCCAGATGGCGTTTTCGCTTTCGCTGAAGGCGGTGAATCATCGCTTTCTCGATCTGCACTTCCGGCTGCCGTCGGATACGGATGCGCTGGAGATGAAGCTGCGGCGGACGATCAAGGAAAAGATGGCTCGCGGCCACGTGGAAGTGATTCTGAACCTGGACCGGTCGGGACCGAATGGAGTCGCGCTGAACCGGCAATTGATCGCCGGATACGTGCAGGCATTTCGGGCGGCTGCGGATGAATTTGGCGTCGAGGGCGAGCCGGATTTGAATGTGGTGCTACGAATGCCCGGGGCGATGGAGTCGGGAGCCGAACGATCGGGAGACGAACTCGATGCGGCGGTGATGCTGCGAGTGGAGGAAGCACTCGCAAAACTGAACGAGATGCGCGAGCAGGAAGGGCACAGTATCAGCAGCGAATTGCGCGCCCGCATGGCAAATCTCGAGAAAGCTGCGGCGGGAGTGGAAATGCATCGCAGCACGATTCTGCGAGCCTACTCGGAGCGGCTACAGTCGCGGATGAGTGAGTTGCTGGGCGCGCAGGTTGACAAAGAACGGATCCTGCAAGAGGTCGCCGTGCTGGTGGATCGGAGTGACATTCAGGAAGAACTGGTCCGGCTGAGCGCGCATGTGAAGCATTTTGTGGGATTGCTGGATGAGGGCGGTGAAGTGGGGAAGAAGATGGACTTCCTCTTGCAGGAGATGAATCGGGAGGCGAACACGCTGCTCTCGAAAACTTCGGGGCTGGCGGGTGAAGCGTTAAAAATTACGGAGATGGGACTGCTGATGAAATCGGAGATCGAGAAATCACGCGAGCAGGTGCAAAACCTGGAATGAGTATCGTCTACATTGTTTCAGCGCCGTCGGGCTCGGGAAAATCTACGTTAGTGGCCAAACTGTTAACTATGGCGAGCAATCTGGACTTCTCGGTCTCGTATACGACACGTCCTCCACGGGGAATCGAGCAGAACCGCAAAGAGTATTACTTCGTCTCGCGCGAGGAATTTCAGGCGATGATTGCCGACAATCAGTTTTTGGAGTACGCCGATGTATTCGGAAATTATTACGGGACGGCGCGTCGATTCTTGAATGAGGCGGAATCCCGGGGCCATGACCTATTACTGGACATCGATGTACAAGGGGCGGAGCAGATCCAGCAGAAGATTCCGGACGCGGTGAGCATCTTTATTCTTCCGCCTGACTGGCAGACTTTGGAGAGCCGATTGAGGAACCGAGGATCGGATGCTGAACCGGTGATCCGTCGCCGACTGGACACGGCCCGACGAGAGATTGAGAATTACTCGAAATACGACTACATTTTAATTAACAACCTGCTGGAGCAATCTGCGGACCAACTGAAGGATATCGTGCTGGCGGAGCGGTTGCTGCGGAGCGGGGCGGAACTTTCCGCTGAAGAAGAACGACTGGTGGAAAGCGCACGAGCTTGTCAACTGGAACAGGCGCTACCGCGGGTGCAGCCGATTCTGGCTTCGTTTAATCCGCAGGTGGTAAAAGGTACTTAAAGGTACTTGAGGTTCGGGGAGAGAATATGAAGTTGATTGAAGGGTTCGACAGCAACTATCGTTACATACTGGTCGCGGCGCGGCGTGCACGGCAACTGCAAGGTGGCGCACCGCCGGTGATTGATACCGGTTCGCGCAAACCCTGCCGGATCGCGCAGGACGAAATCAAGGCCGGCAAAGTGAAATGGCTGATTCCGGAAATGCCGAAATTGCCAGTAGTGGCCGCGAGCGAGAATCTGAATAAGGTGTTTGCGGAAGACGCGTAGACCTCTTCAGCGGTCGACTTCCGCTGGTGCTTCCCCGGTGCCAGCGGGCGTATTTTTTCGCTTGATCGTTTTCCGCCGGTTCGGGCTTGAATCTTGCGCTTGGAAATGGCATTAGTTCTGTAGGCTGGCTGGGTCTTGAAGCTGTGGCCGCCGCCTTCCTCCTATGAAAATTGCGCTGGGCGTGTCCGGTGGCATTGCAGCTTATAAGGCGGCGGAGATCGTGCGCCTGCTGCAGGACCGCGGCATTCGTGTGCAGGTTGTGATGACGCGAGCGGCGCAGGAATTTGTTCGTCCTCTTACCTTCGCCGCACTCTCGGGCGAAAAAGTAATTACCGACCTATTTGGCTCGGACGAATCGCAGGCCAATGTCGAGTCGGCGATCGAGCACATTGCGGTCGCGCAGGCAATCGACGCGCTGGTTGTGGTTCCGGCGACGGCCGATATATTGGCACGATTCGCGCAGGGAATCGCCAACGATTTCTTGAGCACTTTGTATCTTGCGACGACGGCCCCGGTGGTCGTGGCTCCTGCGATGAATGTGAATATGTGGAATCACGCTGCCACACAGGGGAATTTGGAAATCCTGAGGCGTCGCGGAGTTCGCATTGTCGAGCCGGGGCAAGGGTATCTGGCTTGCGGCATGACCGGCGCTGGGCGGCTGGCGGAGAACGAGGCGATTGTTGCTGCCGTGATGGAAGCGCTCGGCGCGTCGCAGGATTTGGCGGGAGAAACGGTTTTAGTGACGGCGGGGCCGACGCGGGAGAAGATCGATCCGGTGCGGTATTTGACGAACCGGTCGAGCGGGCGCATGGGTTATGCGATTGCCGAAGCGGCGCTGCGGCGCGGGGCGCGAGTACTGCTGGTGAGTGGGCCGGTTGCGATCGCGGCTCCGGGCGCGGCGGAAGTGACCGCGGTGGAAACTGCCGAAGAAATGTTGGGAGCAGTTTTGCGCTTGCTTCCGGAGAGTACGGTGGTGATCAAGACTGCGGCGGTCGCCGACTTTCGTCCAAAAGAAGCTGCGGCGCAGAAGATCAAGCGCAAGGGTGCGACGACGCTGGAGTTGGAGCCGACTACGGATATTTTGGCGGAAGTCACGCGACGCAAGACTACGCAACTCGTTTTTGGATTTGCGGCCGAGACTGAGAATGTGCTGGAAAATGCGCGTAAGAAGCTGAGCTCGAAAGCGCTGGATGCAATCGTGGTCAACGACGTTTCGCGGGAGGGAATTGGGTTTGATTCCGACCGCAACGCAGTGACCATCATTTCTCAGAGCGAAGTGGTCGAAGTTCCTGAGAGCTCGAAGTGGGAAGTTGCGCACCGCGTGCTCGACCAAGTTGTAAAACTGCGGAAGCGCAGCGACGTTCGGACGCCGTGATTTGTAACAAACTCATCCGCTGGCTCGATCTCTGCCGCGCGAACTCCTCAAACGAAATTGATCTTTAATTAGGCGTTGATTTTTCCGGAGTAGACCGCCATGCCCACGACGGAGTCAATTCCAAGGGCGTCGAGGGCGTCGATTTCCTTTTGCTCGGTGATGCCGCCGGCGACCACGAGATGGCGCTTGGTCGCGGCGCGAATGGCGAGAACGGTTTCCATCGGAATGCCGCCCATCAAGCCTTCGGTATCGATGTGGGTGTAGAGAAAACTTTCGCAGAATGTTTCCAACTCGCGAATCATGTCGAAGGCAGTGATGGTGGTTTGCTGACGCCATCCATCGATTGCGACGTGGCCGCCGCGGGAGTCGAGCGCAAACGTCAGAGCAGTTTTCGGAACGGCATCGGCCAGGGCGCGAGCGTGATCCTGATTGATGCGGCCGTTCGCGAGCAAGGCGGATCCGATGATGACCTTGCGGACTCCAAGGTTTAGGAGCTCTTGGGCCGTGGCTACGTCGCGTATGCCGCCGCCCACCTGGCAAGTCAACTGTCCGACGATTTGCTTTACGAGTTCGCGGTTGTGTCCGACACCGCGAGCCGCGTCGAGGTCGATGAGTTGCACGATGGGATACTTCGAAAAGCGCTGAATCCAGTAGTCGAAGTTATCGAACTCAAGTTTCTTCTTGTCACCCTGGACAAGTTGCACAATCTTGCCGCCCATGAGATCGATTGAGGGAATCAGCATGGCCACCTCACCGGCACGTTGGCCGATTGCAGTTCGCGTTTCAGTTCTCCGATGTTTTCGATGCCGAAATGAAAGATGGATGCAGCTAGGGCGGCGTCGGCGCGACCTTTCTGAAACACTTCAATAAAATCGCGGGCCGAACCGGCGCCGCCCGAGGCGATGACGGGGATGGAAACGGCATCGGCGATGGTCTGCGTTAGTTCGCAATCAAAGCCTGCTTGCGTTCCGTCGCGGTCCATCGAAGTGAGCAGGATTTCTCCGGCGCCGTTAGCGGCGGCTTCGCGCGCCCAAGACAACGCATCGCGGCCGGTGGGCGTTCGACCTCCGGCAACGAAGACTTCGAAACGGTCGCCGGCTCGCCGGGCGTCGATGGCCACGACTACGGCTTGCGAGCCGAAACGCGCAGCGATTGTGCCGATTAATTTGGGATCTTTCACGGCGGCGGAGTTGACGGCGATTTTGTCGGCGCCTGCTTCGAATACAGCTTCGGCGTCGGCGAGTTCGCGGATCCCTCCTCCCACCGTGAATGGAATAAACAATGCCCGCGCGGTGCGGGAGACCACGTCGAGCATGGTATGGCGTTTGCCGCTGGTTGCTGTTATATCGAGAAGAACAATCTCGTCAGCGCCGTCGCGGGCGTGGGCGGC
Organism: uncultured Acidobacteriaceae bacterium; assembly: GCA_963846085.1. Classification (GTDB taxonomy): domain Bacteria; phylum Acidobacteriota; class Terriglobia; order Terriglobales; family Acidobacteriaceae; genus Acidiflorens. The sequence goes on from CAWJUN010000004.1 coordinate 1,912,662, forward strand.
AGCGCACTCTGCGGGGTCGCCCGCATCGCGCAGGTTGACGAACTGGACGCCTTTCACAACGCGGCCGTCGTCCACGTCGAGGCAGGCGATGATGCGCTTGGTCAGCACGGGATCGCCCTCACTGGACACCACAAAAATTCTTGAGAATTTGAAGACCGACGGTCGAGGATTTTTCGGGATGGAACTGGACTCCGAAGATGTTTTCCTGTTCGACTACGGCGGAGAACGGCGCTCCATAGTCGGTCATCGCGGTTGTGGCGGAGACGACAGGCGCCTGAAAGGAATGCGTGTAGTAGACGAAGGATTCAGCTGCGACGCCATGCAGCAGTCGTGAATCGCTAGGGATGGCGAGTGAGTTCCATCCGACGTGTGGTGATTTCACGGACGTGGGAAATTGGCGGCAACGACCTGCGAAGATTCCGGCGCCTTTCGAAGCAGGAGCTTCTTCGCTGCCTTCAAACAGCCACTGCATTCCAAGACAAATTCCGAGGAACGGTTTGCCGGCGCTCGCGGCCTGGAGCAGGGCGTCGCGCAATCCGAATTTGTCGAGTGCACTTAGGGCGGAGAAGTGGCCGACTCCGGGCAGAACGATCTTTTCTGCTGCGGCGACGGTTTCGGGATCGGCCGTAACGGTGACAGCAACGCCGAGATAATCGAAGGCCTTCTTCACCGAGTTGAGATTGCCGGCCCCGTAGTCGACGATTGCGATTTCGGGATGGGTAATTTTGAGGTGAGTCATAGCAATCCCTTCGTGCTGGGAAGCATGCGTCCCAGTTGACGGTCACGGGAGCAGGCGACACGAAGCGCGCGGGCAAAGGCTTTGAAGAGAGCTTCGATTTTGTGATGGCTGGAACGTCCGTAAAGAACGCGGACGTGAATGTTGGCGCGTGCGCCGCGAGCGAAACCTTCGAAGAAATCTTCGACGAGTTCTGTTTGTAGGTCGCCCACGCGGGTCACGCGGACTTTGGTTTGAACGACAGCGACGGCGCGGCCGCCAAAGTCGACGGCTGCGAGGCCGAGAGTTTCGTCCATCGGCATTAGAAAGTAACCAGCTCGCAGGATGCCGCGGCGATTACCGAGAGCCTGGTTAAATGCCTCGCCGAGCGCGATGCCGACGTCTTCGACAGTGTGGTGCTGATCGACATCGAGGTCGCCGAGCGCGGCGAGCTTCAGGTCAAAGCCGCCGTGGCGAGTGAAGAGTTCGAGCATGTGGTCAAAGAAACGAATTCCCGTCGAGATCTCGTATTTGCCGTGGCCTTCGAGGGTCAGCGCGATGCGAATCTCGGTTTCCGCGGTCTTGCGGTGTAGATTGGCTTTTCTCATGCGCGGACCTTCACTCGGGAATCGGCTCGCGAATCATTTCGCGAATTGGGCTGCCCTTTGGATTGCAGTTGACACTCCTCGGCGACTTCGCGGAGTGCTGTGATCAGAGTTTGTGTGTGTGCGTCGGTTCCGACGGTAAAGCGAACACAGCCCTCGCAGCCGGGATCGGAATTACGATCCCGCACCAGAATCCCGCGGTCGCGCAGAGCCCGAACGAATTCGGCATGGGATGGGCCAATGCGCGCGAGCACGAAATTCGCGTGGCTCGTCCAGTAGTGCAATCCCAGGTTGCCGAGTTCGAGTTGCAACTTGTCGCGGTTGCTCTTCACTTGTTCAACGTAGTCGGCGATGAATCCCTGATCATTCAGAGCTTCGGGGAGCGCTGCCAGTGCGGCAGCGTTCACGCTGTAAGGGGAAGCGGCGCGGCGCACCGTTGCCATTTGACGTGGCCCGGCGGCAAGAATCCCAATGCGCAGGCCAGCCAGCCCGTAGGCTTTAGAGAAAGTTCGCGCGACAAAGAGGTTCTCGATCTGCGCGGTTCGATCGATCAGGGTTTCACCGTGAAATTCGAAGTACGCTTCATCGACAAGCAGGGCGGCTTGTGGCGCGGCGTGGGCGATCTGGACAAGAACATCGCCGGAGACGGCCGATCCGGTCGGATTGTTGGGGTTGGCTACGGCGATGAGTTTTGTGCGTGCGTTGATTTTCTCGAGCACGGCTTGTAGCGGAAAGATGAAGTCGTCGCCAGCCTGTACCTGTACGACACGAGCGGCTTCCAAGTGGGCAAAGATCGCATACATCGCGAAAGTGGGTACCACGATCAGCGCCTCGTCTCCAGGATCAAGATAGGTGATGCATAGGAGGTGGATTGCTTCGTCGACTCCGTTGGTTAAGAGAACTTGCTCGGGATCGAGTTTGAGAAACGCTGCAACTTCTTTTTCAACTGGTGTTCGCTCAGGATAGCGAGCGAGTAGTTCGGCATCGAGCGACCGCAGACAGGCCAGCACGCGCGGCGAACATCCGATGGTGCTCTCGTTGAAGTCGAGACGCAATCCGGTTCGGTCCGCGAGCGGCGGCTTGTAGGCGTGCAGGTTTTTTATCGCGTTGCGTGCCTCAAGCATGGGAGCCCCTCACGCGGAATGCTTCGGCATGTCCCTGTAAACCTTCGGCGATGGCCAAAGTGATGCCGGCTTGCCCGATGCGATCCATCCCTGCGCGAGAGATTTGCTGGCAACTGATGATGCGCACAAAATCGAAGACGCTGAGACCCCCGCGTACACGAGCCATGGCAGCCGTCGGCAGGACATGGTTTGGGCCAGAGACGTAGTCTCCCGCGGCTTGGGGGGTGAACTCGTCCAGGAAAACAGAGCCCGCGTGTTGTACTCGCGGAGCCAAGGCAGCAGGTATGGTGAGATGCTCGGGGGCGATGCGATTTGAGGCGTCAATTGCCTGCTCTAGGGAATCGACGAGCAGAATCGCGCCGCGGCGCGCGAGAGATTGCACGGCGATCGGATTGTCACAAGTTCGTTGTCGCACGTCTTTCTGAACCTTCTTCGCAAACACGCGAGAGGATGTGATGAAAATGCAGAGCGCGTCGGGATCATGTTCGGCCTGAGCCACGAGGTCCGATCGCGATGCAGGCCGCGTCGCCGTTTGCGCTGATGATGACGGCTTCGGTCGGGCCGGCGAGGAATTCGATGGCGCAATCGAAACGCGACGAGTTTCTTGGCCGCGGTTACGTAGCGATTGCCGGGGCCGACAATTTTGTCGACGCGTGGAATTTCGTTTGTACCATAGGCGAGGGCGGCGATGGCCTGGGCACCTCCAACGCGATAGAACTCGTGGACGCCGAGAAATGCGGCGGCAGCGAGAGTGGCCTGCGCCGGGCGCGGGGAGGCGACTCGAATCTGTTTAACGCCCACGACCTGTGCTGGGATGACAGTCATGAGTAAGGTCGAGGGCAGAGGGTATCGTCCACCAGGAACGTAGCATCCCACGGAGTCAAGGGGACGAACCAACTGGCCGACGGTGACTCCGGGCTGAAGTTCACGACGCCATTCGTCAAGTGCTGGGGATGCCTGCCACTCCGCATAGCGACGGATATTTCCAGCGGCCTGTTCGATTGCATCCTGCAGTTCGGGATTTGTTTTCTCCCAAGCCTGGTGGAGTTCGTCTTCTGGAACGCGGAGGGGTTGGTCCTTTTGCAAGCCGTCCAAACGCGTGGCGTAGCGGCGAAGTGCGCGATCGCCATTGCGGCGGACGTCAGTCACAATGCGACGGACGGCGGGCTCGACATCGGCCAGGTCGGTGGCGCTTCGCCCGGCGAGCGCATCGATGAAGCGACTTTGCGCGGAGCCTTCGAGGATGCGCAAGACCTCTTTGCTCTTCCGACTTTTGTTCTTCTGATTCGCTTTGGCCGACATCACATCACGACCTTGTTCAGAGGATATTCGACGATCCCCTGCGCGTTTGCCTGCTTCAGCTTCGGAATCAGAGACCAGGCTGTGCTCTCTTCAATCACGGTGTTGACCGCGACCCATTCTCCGTCGGCGAGGGGGGCGACGGTGGGATTTTTCAGCGCGGTTAAAACGGCGAGAACGGCGGGCAAATCCGTTTTGCGAACGTTGAGCATGAGGCCGACGCGCCCGAGGGCGGCGATCGCTCCGCTGAGCATGGTGGCGAGGTTCTCAATTTTCTGACGGCGTGCGGGATCGGCCCACGCGTCTTTGCTGGCGATGAGCTGCGTGTTCGATTCGAGCACAGTCTCGAGGATGCGCAGGTGATTGGCGCGCAGCGAACTGCCGGTTTCCGTGACCTCGACAATGGCGTCGGCGAGCAGAGGAGGTTTGACTTCGGTTGCGCCCCAGGAAAATTCGACACGCACGTCGACGTTGCGATTCGCAAAATAGTTGCGGGTGAAGTTGACGAGTTCGGTGGCAATGATGCGGCCTCGAAGATCCTCGAGTTTCTGAAAGCTGGCATCCTCGGGGACGGCGAGGACCCACTTGACTCGTCCCATGCTTTGCTTGGAGTAGACGAGGTCGCAAACTTTGACGACGTCGAGGCCGCTTTCGAGCACCCAGTCGAGTCCGGTCAAGCCGGCATCGAGTGCGCCGTGTTCCACATAGCGGGCCATTTCCTGGGCACGAATCAGCATGCATTCGATTTCGGGATCGTCGGTGGAAGCGAAATACGAGCGGGAGTTGGTGTAAACGCGAAGACCGGCGCGGGTAAAGAGGCTCAGGGTCGCTTCTTGCAGACTGCCTTTGGGAATGCCGAGGCGCAGTTTCATCGTCTAACCGCCGTTGGTTGGGATGGTGCGACGCTCAGGGGCAAGTCTTGGGTAAAACAGGAGCGCGTTCCGGTGTGGCAGACCTTGCCTTCGCCGAGGACGCGCACGCGAAACAGAACGGTGTCGCGGTCGCAATCGGTCTTGGCGTCGACGACCTGCAGGCGATTGCCGGAGCTCTCGCCTTTGGTCCAAAGCTCCTGGCGGGTGCGACTGTAGAACGTCACAAATCCGGTGTGCAGGGTTTGATCGAGGGCTTCCTTGTTCATGAAGCCGACCATGAGCAACTCGCTTGAATCGGCATCTTGAATCACGGCCGGTGCGAGGCCCTGCATTTTGTCGAAGTCGATATCGATATTTGTATCCATAGAACCTTCCTGTACCAGAAACAAAAAACCCGCTGGGCGTGTACTGCGCCAGCGGGCTTGGATTTCCTATGAGTGCTTGGCTATCCGTGATTCCCCGCCGACACGCTGATGGCATGGTGATGATGGTGATGTCGATGGGTTCGCGAAGTCATATTATGCAACGATACTAAGGGTGGTGCGACGTGGTTGTCAATCTGGCGCAGTTGGCGCATCTGCCAGGGAAAACCGCTCACCACCAAAGGAACGAAGGTTCACGAAGGAAAATTCGCTAGGATTCCAGTTGGATCAGAACCGGTAGCCTCAGCTAGACGGGCTCCATTTCCCCGAAGTCGAAGAGAAAACGTTGGTAGCAATCAATGGCATCCTGCTCCGAATCGTGACCGTGAAAATGAAACTTGTCGGCGTTGGCGACACGCAGCGTCCGGTCGCGTTCCCATTCCGCCTGGTCAAAATAAGGGAGCGCCTGGCTGACGGCCACGTCGGCGCTGGCCTCGGTCCAGGTCATGCCTTGTACGGGACGGCCCAGCATTTTCGGCGGCAGGCAATAGCCGAGAAGAATTTTATTCTGGTTGTAGCAAGCCCATGATCCGTCGGCCTGACGGTGCAGTGCAGTTGGAGGGCGAGGAACATCGAAGCTGGTTCTGAGCGCAGTTGCGCCCGGCGGGACCGTGACCTCCAACTCCGACGTCATTCCGTTCGACCACGTGACAATGATTTGCATGAAGAATCCTTTCCGCCTCTATTAACCAAGCATATGATTCCAAGTAACGCCTTAGTGTTGGCTAAGTGCGGCTTGGAAAACCTTGGTAACACCGCGAAAAGACAGGCGATATCTAAGATTCGACTAATGTTGAGGCATAAGCGATCCTCTTCTCCAACAAGGTGCGCCGCGAAGTAATCGATTCTCTCTCCGTTTTCTCTCACTCAAGTCTTGAACGAATCGCGCGAGGTCCGTGTCTTGAAACCGGACATCTCAGTTTTGCGACAAGAAAGTTTGAAGGGAAACAGTTCCCGTGTTCGTTCTTGTGGATAGGTGAGTTGCGGGTAGTTGCCTCGGAACGGCCCAGGAATATTTCGTAAACGTTGAAACGCTGACCTTCCTCTCAGCACTATTTCCCATTGCGTCGACTTCGGTGGATTTCAACTCTACGCGGCGCGCGTTTTGACCAGCGGTCGTCGACCCAGCGAACTTCACGTTCCAGACCCAGGGAGCTAATCAAATTGAAGACCTGAAACAAAAATCTGTTAAGGAGAAAACACATGCCAGATCCGAATCCGATCCTAACTTTAATCCCTTCCGAACGACCGAGTCCTGACAATGCTACGGTACTCCAGAATTTAGGACTGCTGTCCGAGCTTGCTGGAAACTGGGAAGGCGAGGGGTTCAACCTTATTGCGCGTCCCGACTTCGCGCAGAAGACCAATTTGTTTCTTCAACTTAATGACACGCACGAGACTTTGAAATTTGATCCGATTGGATCGCCGATTCCGAACCGCGGATTCGGGCAAACGGACATCGCGCTGGCTGGTTTGACTTACCTGCAGAAGATTCACGACGCGGGCGGAGCGGGCGCGCTGCACATCGAACCGGGCATCTGGATTACACAACCGAATACGACCTATCCTGCGGAAGCGGCTGGTGCAGGCCAGCAACTGATTGCGCGGATGGGGACGATTCCGCATGGGAACTCTTTACTCGCGCAGGGAATTGCGGCGAAGTTTACGGGCGATCCGGTGCTGACGATACCGGGAACGCAATACAACGGCTCGCAGTTTCCGTCGTTCAACAGCACGCCGTTCGCGGTACCACCTTCACCGGCAGCGCCGATTCTGAACGCGGCTGGATCGTCGGAGGCGTTGACGGCACCGAATCCTCCTGGACCTCCTGGATTTACACAGTACGATCTGGCGTTGCCAGCTTCGGCTGCGAATACCAGAACGGATCCACCACCCGCAGGATGCACGCAACTGGTGTTGAACGATCCGATTCTGCTGCTGCAGGCGGAGATCAATAAGCTGAAGGCGAGCGGGCACACGTTTTCGGGGACGGTGCTGAATATCTCCACGCAGGCGCAGGTCACGTTCTTCGCCAAACCCAACAGCCAACCTGGCGCTCCGACAACGGTGGTGAATGTCGCGAATGGAGCGGGCGGAATCGAGAACATCCTGTTTCTCGAGGGCGGCGATCCAGTTGGCGGAGTGGGCGCGAATGCGGATACAGCGTTGGTGTATGCGACGTTCTGGATCGAGAAGGTCTCGCATCCGAATCGACCGTCATTTATGCAGTTGCAGTATGCACAGATGGTGATTCTGGATTTCCCGATCTTCGCGGCGCTTCCGAAGGTGGTGAATTTCGGATGGCCACATATCTCGGTTGCCACGCTGCGCAAGGTGTTCAACTAGGCGGAAAGCGATTTAGGGCGCTTTCTCCTTCTTAGGGCCGACGAGCCGAGTGCGATGCACTCGGCTCGTTGTTTTTGCGGCTGGCCGTTTGTCGTTCGTCGTTGGTCGTTCGCTACGCGCGATTGCTTTCGATCACTTACCTGTGTAGAGATTGGGAAATTCCTGGCGGAGGTTCGCTACTTTTGGGGCGTCGTTGAAGACGATGTAGGGGTTGTTGGGGTGAAGGCGGTAGTAATCCTGGTGATAGGCTTCGGCGGGATAGAAGGCCTTCAAGGGGACGACTTGGGTGACGATTTTGTTGGAGAAGATTTTGGCCTGATCGAGTTGAGCGATGTAAGACTCAGCGATTCGTTTCTGCTCGTCGTTGGCATAGAAGATCGAGGAACGATATTGCGTTCCGGAATCGGGGCCTTGATGGTTGAGTTCGGTGGGATCATGGGCGACGGAGAAGAAGACGCGGAGAAGTTCTCCGTAGGTGATCTGCGACGGATCATAGGTAATTTGGACGGACTCGGCGTGGCCGGTGTCGCCGTTGCTGACGAGTTCGTATTCGGCGGTGTTGGCTGCGCCGCCGGAGTATCCGGAGGTGGCGGTGATGACGCCTTTGACGTGCTGGAAGACGGCTTGCACTCCCCAGAAGCATCCGCCAGAGAGGACGGCGGTTTGCTGGGACTTCGCGGTGGCCAAAGCGGCGTCGGTTGCAGCTTTGGGGACAGCCACGGAAGCATGCTCGGCGCTGCACGCAACGACTCCGACGAGGATCAAAGTCAGGAACAAGGCGGAGAGACGAGAAGATAAGTTGGACATGGAAGACTCCTTGGGACGCGCTCGGCGGTGGACAGTCGAGCCTAAGTATTGGAGTGTGTCGCGCGAGAAAAGTTACGGGACTGGCGGCTCTGTTGATTAAAGAATTATGTCCCCCCCCCCACTTTCGTCTAAAGTATTCACTTTAAAGGACTTACATGTAAAGTATTCTGAAATAAGGAGTTAGGGGGGTAAGCCCTCAGCCGTCAGCCATCAGCCATCAGGAAAAGCTGGAGTGAGTCTTGTTGCGCCATAGCTACTTGACCTCTCGCGTTTCATTTTTTTAAATTCGTCGATTTTTTAGACTCATGGATTTAGGAGGTGCTCGACTGGCAGATCTTTGATTTTAAAGGATTTATATGTAAAATATTGTGGAATAAGGAGTTACGCGAACCGTCGTCAATTGCCAGTACTCAGTTAGAGCCTGCGCCTCTTCTTTAATCGTCGGACGGGGTGGGGGTTAAGTCAAATGGTTTTCGCGAAGCGGCACCGATAGAAGGCCACTTCTCAAACACGAGAGTGGCCTTCTACCGGTCCTTTCTGAGTTTACTGTGAGCGCGGAGGGAGTTTTAATTGCCCTGAGGTAGCTCGAAGACTACGCCGTAGCCACTGACACCGCCGGAGATCGTAGTGCCGAGAAGATTGCCTCCTTTGCCGAGGATTGGAGTGCCGTAGGGTTGGGCTCCGTCGTCGCCTCCCGTGAATTGATGGAGTATTGATTCCGTCCAGGTGCCCTCGCTAGGCGTGAGCTCAAAGATCGCGCCACACCCTTGGTTGTTACATGCTGAATTGCCACCCCTAGAGGCAGAGCCGTAGAGGGTGCCCTTTTTCCCGAAAATGACTGCACCGGTTGGTTGCGTTGCGTCCGCACCGGAGCCGAAGCTATGAATCACGTTTTCGGTTCCCCCGGACTTTGTCGGAGTCACTTCAAATACCGTGCCGACGAAACGACTTCCGCCGGCGATCGTGGTTCCGTATAGTTTGCCCCCGTGGTAGGTGATGCCCTGCGGATATGCGCCGTCTGTGAAATCAAAACTGTGAAGAGTGGCTTCTGTCCAACCGCCTTGGGAAGGGGCGAGCCGGAAGACCACACCGCAACCGTTGGCTGGGGTCCCCTCGCAATTCGTGGCGGTGCCGCCTACGGAGGTGGTGCCGTAAAGAATTCCTTTGGTGCCGAAGACGAGTTGGGAGGCCGGAAGCGCGCCTTCGGTTTCGAGAAAGCTGTGAAGAACGGTTTCGGTCCAGCTGCCGTTCAGTCCCGGAGACAATTCGAAAACCACTCCGCAGCCCACGCCGGAACACTCTGAGAGTAAGCCACCGTAGTAGGTAGTTCCGTACAAATTCCCGGCTTGATCGAGAATCACTCCACCTGATGGGTAGCCGCCGTCGGAACCGGAGGTGAAGCTGTAGAGCACGGTCAGGTTCCAGTCGCCCGCCTGAGTTGGGCTGAGTCGATAGACGTTTCCTTTGTAGGAATCACCGCCCGTGCTGATCACTCCATACAAATTGCCTTGGCTATCGAGCACCAACGGCGAGTTTGGGAGCGCTCCGTCGGTGTTGCCGGTGAAACTGTAAAGCTGCTTGTAAGTAAAAGCTTTTGCTGGAAACGAGACTTGGAAAATCTTTCCGCTCGATTGCCGATGCGCGCGTGCGGGCAGGAATGCCCGCCACCACATGAGTTTCTTCCACCCAGAGAAGTTTCTTCTTCCCACATGGGTGCTTCCGTCAGGGGCTAAAGCTCCATCGATCCCGCCGATTACGGCGCAGGTGAATCTGCACCCTTTCAAGACAGAAGCAAAAATCCGAATCTTGAAAATCGGGGCGCTGTGTGTCGTCCGAGAGGCGAGAACAGGCGGTGGATAACGGTTTGAGTAGGGATCCTTCGAGTGCACGTTACTGCGCTGCGATTCGATCAGGGTGACGGAAGAGATGGGGTTGCCGATTCATCGTGGCGGAGTAGGGAGAAGCGTATAATCCGCTGACCCGAAGTCCAAATCGAAATTCTGGGTTTAGTTTCAATTTCAGCGAAAGTGAGGAAAAGCCATGTCCCATCATTATTCTGGTCCCGATTTTGGATTCCCCCACGGGGATGCCCGCCTAGATTTCACCGATCTGTTTGCGTTCCCGAAGCCTGGAGACGCTAGCAAATCGATCCTGATTATGAACGTGCATCCTTCTGCCGGCGTGAACCCGCCAGGGGCTACCACCGACGAGGCACTTTCGCCCGACGCGATTTATGAACTGAGGATTGATACGAACGGCGATAAGGTAGCCGATATCGCGTACCGGGTGCGCGTGAAGTCCTCTGCGGAAGGGAGGCAGACTGCGACGCTTCGCCGCGCTGAGGGCGCGCAGGCCGCGGGGATGAGTGAGGAAGGGCAGGTCATCGTCGAGGGAGCGATGGTCTCGACGGGGGCGGAGATCGAGGTGGCGGAGGCCGGGGACTATCGTTTCTTCGTGGGCTGGCGGGGAGATCCTTTTTTCTTCGACGTCAATGGAGCCCTGAACAACCTACAATTCACCGGAGACGACTACTTCGCCGACAAGGACGTGTGCAGTATCGTGATGGAAGTGCCGAACTCTGCGCTCGGGAGTGGAAAGATGGCCCTGTGGTGTCGCACGGTGGACGGCACCGGAGGGAAATGGGTGCAGGCGGATCGCGGAGCGCGGTCAAACCAGACTCCCTTTCTCGCGGGCGAACAGAACGCCGCGTATCTGGCTGCGGAGCCGGCCGACGACGCCCGGTTTATCCCAGTGTTCGCGCACGCACTGGAACATGCCGGGGGATATACGGCAGCGGAAGCGACGAAGGTGGCGGCGACGTTGCTGCCGGACGTCCTGCCCTATGACCCTACGCGGGCGGCAGTCTACCCAACCAATGGACGGACGCTGACCGACGACGTGGTGGATTTCTTCCTGCCGCTTCTTTCCAACGGAAAGGTGACGCAAGATAAGGTCGGGCCCCACAAAGACCTGCTCACGTCGTTTCCTTATGTTGGTCCGCCCCACAAGGTCCGGGCTGCGGAGCGAGTCGCCGCTTAACCCACTTAGGCGGCCGAGGTTTCGCCATCGTAACCGGAGTGCGCGGTTTTGTTTAGCCCGTGCGGAGAGACCGGAGATTCGGTCCTCCGCACGAGTTATGCCGGTCGCTGCGCGAGTTACTTCTGCGTTATGGGCAAGACGGGGCTGGCCCCCTCTCTACGAGATTGTTCAGCTAGCAATCCCGACTTACTTACTTCACTAACTTACTTAAGTTAGGTCAGCCGGCTTATGGTTGGAACTGCCATAGGTCGTTGAGATAGCCTTGCAGTCCGTTGGAGTCGAAGCCCTGGCCGCCGAAGAACCAAAGATTGCCGGAGGGATCGATCCAACTGGTGGGGCCGAAGCGACCTCCGGGATCGTTGGTGGCGGCGGGTAGTCCGAGGGTGCCATAGACTCCGGATTGGCCGCCGTTGCTGTAGCCGACTTTGTTGCTGCCGGCGATCCACGTCCACTCGCCGGTGTCCCCGGTTGCGCTGGGAGTGTACTTCCACAGGTCGTTGAGGGCTCCCTGATTTCCGACCGCGTCGAAACCGCTGCCGCCGAAGAGCCAGAAATTGCCCGATGCGTCGATCCAGCTGGTGGCGCTGTATCGGCCGCCGGGAATGTTGGCGGAGGCTGGCGCGCCAATGGTGCCGTAGACTCCGGATTGTCCGCCGTAGGGTCGGGGGACGGTGCTGCTGCCGGCCATCCATGTCCACTCGCCTGCTTGCCCATTCGTGCCGGGAGTGTACTTCCAGAGGTCGTTGAGATATCCCTGCGTTCCGGTGGAGTCGGCGCCAAATCCGCCGAAGAGCCAGACATTGCCGGACGCGTCGGTCCAACTTACCTCGGCCTCACGACCGCCGGGAATGTTGGCGGGCGCTGGCGTTCCGAGGGTGCCGTAGATTCCGGATTGGCCGCCGTTGTTGCCGACTGTGTTGCTGCCGGCCATCCACGTCCACTCGCCGGTGTCTCCGGTGGCGCTGGGAGAATATTTCCACAGGTCGTTGAGATAGCCGAGGGTTCCGGTGGAGTCGATGCCGTTTCCGCTGAAGAGCCAGAAATTGCCGGAGGCGTCGAGCCAGCTGACGGAGCCGTAGCGACCGCCGGGAATGTTGGCGGGGGCTGCTGTGCCGAGTGTGCCATAGACGCCGGATGGTCCGCCGAACGGGGCGCCGACGGAGTTGCTGCCGCCCATCCATGTCCACTCGCCCATAGTGCCGAGGGTTGGGTCAAACTGCCAGAGGTCATTGAGCTCTCCGGTGACGCCGTTGATGTCGATGCCTTCTCCGCCGAAGAGCCAAACCTTGTGCGAGGCATCGATCCAGCTCGCGATTTGCTCGCGGCCTCCGGGAATGTTGGTGGGATCGGGAGTTCCCTGCGTGCCGTAGACGCCGGGTTGACCGGCTGCGCCGAAGGTTTGGCTGGGAGGTGTTATGTTGCTGCCACCCATCCACGTCCACTCGCCGTTGGTGCCTTGCGTCGGGTCAAACTTCCACAGGTCGTTGAGAAGTCCACCGTAGCCGACTCCGGTGGAGTCTTCGCCGTATCCACCGAAGAGCCAGGCATTGCCGGAGGCGTCGGTCCAGCTGAGAGTTTGCACGCGGCCTCCGGGGATGTTGGTGGGGGCGGGGGATCCGAGGGTGCCGTAGATTCCGGGTTGTCCGCCGTTGCTGCCGACGGTGGTGGGGCCGCCCATCCAAGTAAACTCGCCGAGGCAGACGACAGTGACGTTCGTGACGTTGGCGACGGCGGTGCCGCTGCCGTTAATGATGGAACAGTTGCGGCTTGCGGGTTGCGTGAGCACGGAGACGGTGTAGGCACTGCCGCTGGCGACGGGATCGACGAAGGTGAAGGTGCCGTCGGCGTTCACGGGCAAGAGGTCATCGTTGTTGATGCCGAGAGCATCTTGCAAGAGCAGGCCGGGGCCTTTGAGGCCTGTAACTGAGCCGCTGATGGTGTAGGTGACGGAGGCCAGATTAGTGCAAGTGATATCGACGTTGGCGACGTCTGCGGTGGCGGTGCCGATGGGATTGGCGACGGTGCAGGACTGAGCGGATGGATTCGAGAGCACGGTGATGGTGTAAGGTGCGCCGCCGCCGGGGATTGCGCCGTCGAAGGTGAAGGCGTAGCTGGTGTCGGTTGCGCTCACGGTGAGGTTGTTGCCACCGTTATCCTGCAAGACCAAGCCTGTGCCGACGAGTCCGAAGAGCGAGCCGCCGATGGTGTAGGCCTGAACGCAGGCGATGCTGACGCTGGTGACATTGGCGGTGGCGTTGCCGCTGCCGCCGGTCACGGTACAACTCTGGGTGGAGGGCTGGGTGAGGACGGTGACGGCGTATGCGCCGCCGCTGGTGATGGCAGTGGAGAAAGTAAAGGTGGTAGCGTTCGCGCTGACGGTCAGATTGTTGCCGCCGTTATCCTGCAAGACGAGGCCTGTGCCGGTGAGGCCGGTGATCGTGCCGCCGATGGTGTAGGTAGCGGGCGGGGGCGGAGTCGAGTTGGAGCCTGATCCACATCCGACAACGGTGATCAACGATAGGGTCGAGAGCGTGAAGACGGCGAACGTGGTCCAGCTTCTCATCTGGGTCATCCTTTTAAATTGATGGTGTGTGAATCGCACCGGTGAATAGCAGCGTGGCATGACGCCATCTTGAAAATCTTGCTACTACCCTCGACGGAGGACCAGGGGGCTGGTGCGACATTATTGCACGGGAGGATGCATTTTGTTATTCGCAAATGCTATGGCTGCCATTTGGGGATTGAATGGACGAATGGCCGGGATCTTTTGGCGGTAGAAAAAGAGTAGCGAGATTGCTGAGACTTGATTGGTGAAATATGGGGGCGGAAGGGCGGGCAGGAATGCCCGCCACCACACGAGATTTTTCCTCTCGTAGTAGGCGGGTGAAAAGCGGCTTCTGGCAGGCGTTTTGGAGGAATTCGCAAGCAATGCGGAAAGAATTCGTGCATAATGTGCGGCATCGTTTGAGAGAGATCAATCCGTGGTCGACGAAAAGAGGAGAGCAATGGTGCAACGTGAAGCTGATGGGCGCGCTGGGGTGAATCGCGTATCTGCTGGTGTGATTCTTGTTGTGATCGGGGTATTTCTGTTTCTGGGTGGCGAGTCGCGTGCGGCGTGGGCACAAACCTATACGGTGATTCACAACTTCACGAACGAGGGGACGGATGGGGCGACTCCGTATGGAGGACCGATTTTGGATTCGGCGGGAAATCTGTACGGGACGACGTATCTCGGTGGGCAGTGGGGGAACGGAGCTGTCTATAAGATGTCGCCGAACGGGTCGTCGTGGACATACACTTCGTTGTACAACTTCGGGCCGCTACCGGACGGTGCGGGTCCAGCGTTTGGGTCGTTGGCGATGGGGCCGGATGGCGCGCTGTATGGAACGACGGAGGGTGGGGGATATTTTGGTACCGACTTTGAGATCTGCAACTGCGAGGGGACGGAAGTTCAAATCCATCAGTTTGGATATGGAACGGACGGAGCGCAGCCGATAGGTGGGGTCGTGCTGGATACTGCGGGCAATTTGTATGGAACCACCAGCCTGGGCGGGACGCTTCAGAATGGCACAGTGTTTGAAGAGCAGTGGGACGGAAGCGCGTGGACGGAGAGCACGATCTACAACTTTACGGGTGGGGATGATGGGGCGAGTCCTCCGGCAGGAGTGACGCTGGATGCGCGCGGCGATCTGTATGGTACGACGTCTTTCGGGGGCGCCAACAACGTGGGCGTGCTCTATAAGCTGACGCGGCGCGAGTCGGGCTGGAAACAGAGTGTGCTGCATACTTTCCGAGGGCGGACGGATGGACAGTATCCGGTGGGCGGCGTGGTGGTGGACGCGGCCGGGAATTTGTTCGGCTCGACTTTTGATGGCGGAGTGAATGGAGGCGGCACGGTGTATGAGTTCTCGCCGTCTGCTGCTCCGGGATCGAAGTTTAAGACGTTACACAGCTTCCCGGGAACTTATGGGGGTCCTTATAACAAGCTCACGCTGGCGAATGGGAACATCTATGGATTTACCGAAGCGGAAGGTGCGAATGGGCTGGGGTCGGTATGGGTGCTAACTCCGGCGGAGGGCGGCGGATGGACCTTTACTGACCTTTACGACTTCGTCGGCGGCAACGACGGGGCGCAGCCTTACGGCAGCGTGGCGGTGGATAGCAAGGGCAATATTTTTGGGACGGCGAATTACGGAGGAAGCGACAATCAGGGCGTGGTGTTTGAGATTACGCCGTAAGGGGTGTTGAGGGCGTGAGGGTGATTTGGGATGGCGCGGGCGAGTTACGATTAGTCCAGTCCTAGTTATTTGTCTTGGGTAAGTTAGCGACCGAACGGAGGTTCCGAGGAGCAAGGGAGTCGAAGGCAAGTTGAGCGGAAAGTTTTACAAGTTTATGACATCTAGATGTGCCTTCGTAAACTAGAATTCCGCTCGCTGCCTATCACTTGTTCTGAGGAAACTTCCGTGAAACGGTCTGGGATCAGAACTCTCGCTGCTGCGATTCTTCCTGGTGTAATTGCTCTGCTGCTGATCGCGAGTGCGGCGGCACAAGCTCCGAGTCCGACGCTGTTGTTTAGTTTTCCGTGCAACAAAAAGTTCGTCTGTGCCGATGGCTATTTTCCGGTGTCGCTGATTGAGAGCCCGGACGGCAATTTCTACGGCACGGCAATCGGAGGCGGGGTGGGACTGAACGCCCAGGGGACGGTTTTCAAGATGACTCCGAGCGGCAAGGTTTCGGTCATCTATAGTTTCGCGGAAGAGCAGAATGGATTCCTGCCGTACGGCTCGGCTCCGAATGGTGTGGTCGAGGGGACTGACGGGTTTCTCTACGGAGTGGCGACGTTTAACGGGCCGCTGGGTCTGGGGCTGGTTTTCAAGCTGAGCAAGAGCGGGACGATTGAAGACCTGCATGATTTTTGCGCAGAATTTGAGTGCAGCGATGGGGCTTATCCGGCGTTCGTGACGCAGGCCATCGACGGGAATTTTTATGGAACAACTGGGCCGAGTGGTTATCCGGCGGATGTTCTTTTTCGGGTGAGCCCGACAGGAACTTTCAAGGTTGTGCATGTGTTTGAGGCTCCGAAGGCGGCGAAGGATGGGGCAGGAGCTTTTGGATTGCTGCAAGCTCCGAATGGAGATTTTTATTCGACGACGGTGGCGGGAGAGCAGAATTCGCCGTTTAATACAGTGTTCCGCGTCAATCCCACGAGCGATGCGTACAAAATTTTGCACGATTTCGACTTCACCGATTACGCGGCCAGCAATCTGGCGCAGACGGCGAACGGAGAACTGTTCGGCCTGCAGGTGAACAGCGAACTGTATGAGATCAGCACGGCGGGTAAGTACGAGTCGCTGGGCCCGATCTCAAGCACGCAATATTTGGACGGCGGGATCCTGGTGGCATCGGACGGCAATCTGTGGGGAACTTTTCAAGGTGGCGATTGCGGGGACCAGGGCATGGTGTTTGCGGCGACGACGACGGGCGCGGTGCTACAGAATATTCTTTTCGACTGCGCGAAGGTTGGCGAATCGTTGGGATCGATGATCCAAGCAGCCGACGGAAAGTTTTATGGCGTGACCGCGGGCAATGGAGGAGTATCGCAAAAGGGCCTCACGAACGGAACGATCTGGATGCTGGATGCGGGATTGCCGGCACCGGGCCCGACGATTGTGGACTTCGCTCCAGCGAGCGGCGCCGAGGGAACAAGGGTGTTGCTGCAAGGGCAGCATTTCGTGGGAACGACCGCGGTTTCGTTTGATGGAGTGCCCGCGACTTTTCAAGTGCTGACGGTGAACTACATCAGCGTGACGGTGCCTGCGGGAGCAAAGACGGGGAAGATCGCGGTTACCAACGCTGGCGGGACAAGCGAGAGTGCGAAGGCTTTTAAGATCCAGTGATTGTGAATGAGTGAATCTTCGGCTCGAATCTCCGCCTCGCCTTTATCGAGTGGCGATTATGAGCAGCTGTCTTTCTTGCCGAACGCCACTAGACCCGTGTCGGTTATTCCGAAATAGTTGACGGCGCCCTTCGCGATTTTGCCGTTGTTGGTGTGAGCTGTGAATACGAAGTAGTCACAACAGTCGCCTTCGCCCGACGGGTAGGTGAAAGTTACAGTGAGGAGTCCATCGATCACTGTGAAATAGCCGGGATACTGGCCGTTATTGGGGAGCAGCACAGCCTCGCCACTGTGCGGCCATCCGAAGCTACCGTCGTCGGTAAGGGCCACGCAGTAGGTGCCGTTCAAGCGCTGCGACTTGGTTACGGTCGCCGGCCAATTTCCGGTAAAGCTCTGCGCCGTGGCAGCGCTCGTGGTGAAGGCAAAGGCCGCAATTGCCAACGCCGTTGCGATGAATCTTCGAACTTGCCTGGTCATTTTTTCTTCCTCCCAATGAAAGTTGTGGTTTTCTGGCTCCATGAACGTACTTAAGGGAGGCGCAGCCAGTTGTCATGAGGATGTAAAACCATTGTCAAAATTGTGCTGGCTAGGCTTTGTAGTAATTTTCGGGGCCATGTTTGCAACTATGTCTGCACACTAACTGAGATTCCCAGTTCGTAGTTGGTGAAATGGGGATATATCAACAATTACGCTGTCCACGCTGTGGCACTGTGCGAGAATCAGCTGTCATCCACTGCCACGTTTCGAGCAATTCTCCGAAGGTCGAACACTTCGTAATGCGTTTCGTCAACTCGCCAGCTTCAACAAACTGAGTCAGGATGTCTTCGTCATGGGCAACGCCGTCAAGGTACGCCAATGTAGTTCCGCGCCTGATAGCTGCGGAGTTGGGAATCACGAAACAGGAAACTCACGGGGAGGGTTATAGACTTCGGCTAAAAGCCGGTCGAACATCGAGAACTTTTCTTTACGCCCCACAAAATGAAAGCCCCACGCCATTCCCTCAGAGTCGTAAATCGTGCCATGTAAGTCGTACTCCTTGAGCAACGCAACAGAGAAACTCGTTTCCCTGCGCCGCATCCGCCAAGTGATGCATCGATGTAATACTGCCGAACATTCCAAGGAACAAGCGGCATTGGTTCGCTCATGCTTACAGGGTACCAGAGGCGGCTATACTTGGCATTGCGAAGCCGTCAATGAGTGTTATCGCGATGTTACGTCAACTATGGTGGTCCACCCGGCGATTGATAGAAATCCTGACGTGCGCTATCAGCATAGACAAGATATTTCAGCAAGCAGCCGAGCGAGGCGATCGTTCGCATAGTTCGAGTTGGCACTTGCTCTGGATTACGGGAACAACGTACAGCAAGATTATGAGAAAGCCGCAGCTTGGTATTCCAAGGCCGCTGATCAGGGCCACAAGTCGGCAGAGATCAATCTTCTGCTCCACACATCTTTGGACAAGCCCGATTGTTGCAACCTGAGGTGGTCTTCACGCGCCTCCAGATGCTGGCTGGGTCGGGAGACAGAGACGCTCAGAACAATCTTGGCCTCTGCTATCAGCATGGCTACGGCACGCCGCAGAATTATCAGGAAGCGGCCACATGGTTTCGCCGTGCGGCTGACGGGGGTTCGGGTACTGCCCAGTTCAACCTCGGTGGCCTTTACTTCGAGGGATGGGGCTTTGAAAAGAATCTTACCCTTGCAATCGAGTGGTACACACGAGCGGCACAACAGCGAGAGGAATTAGCGCTGCTGCAACTCGGCAGAATGTACCAGAAGGGGATTGGAGTCGAAGGAAACCTGCAGCGTGCATTCATATTGTTCTTGATTGCGTACAGACGCGGCTCGTCCGTGAACCGAATCACATCGTCTTCTTCGTCAAGAAGGGGCTTCGGCGATAGCGACAAGCAATTTTACCAACTTATTGGCATTCTAAATAACGCCAGCGCCTGAGTCGTAAAATACTTAGAGCGAACTCGAAGACTTCAACTGACGAAATCAGGCAATTACACTGTAACCATGCGGTTACGGATTGAAGTTGCGGACTCGCCGATTGCATCGACTCTCATCTACTTCTTCTTTGGTTGCGAGGTGGCGAATAGGGAGGAGCCGATCAGGAAGTGGCCTTCGGCTTCGTCCGAGAACTCGATGTTCATGCGCTGGTAGCTGAAGAGCAGGCGGATGTAGTAGGTTTTTCCGGGCTCGGCGGTGAGGTGGATGGCTTCTCCGATGCGCTCGGAGGATTTCTTGAAGGTTCCGGACTGCCACTCGGCGCAGACGTTGTGTTCGCCCGGGGCGACCGGGAAAAAGAAATAGGACTTTCCGTTATTTGCGCCTACCCAATTTCCGTCGACTCCGACGCGCATGGTGGGGGCGTTGAGGAAATCCACGAAAAAGTAGACGAGGGCTTTGCCCGGTTCCGGCTGACTGACGGGATGTTTCTGGTCTGTCGTTTGTACGTTGAACATGTCTGCGCTCGGGCCGCATCCGGCGGCGGTTCGGGCGAGTGCGGCGTCGTCTTGCGCTAAAGCGGGGAATGCACGGAGGAGGATGGCTACACATAGAACGCAGCGGCGGATGTTCATGGGGCGCTCCAAATTGTTGAGGTAAGCGACCTATCTTAGCTCGTTTGGGAAGGTTTGTAAGTGAGGAGGATTTGAGGATAGACAGTTGGAGATCCCACGTCTCAAGGGCGAGACGTGGGGCACCCGAAGGAAGGGCACAGGCAACAGCCAACTGCAACTGCAACTGCAACTGCAGCGGGCGGGGGCGCCCGCCCCACATGAGATGTTTCGGGTTAGGCGGTGTCGAGATATTTTTTGAGGCAGCGGGGGCAGGGGGTGAAGCCGGCGCGTTCGGCTTCGGCGGCGGTTACGGACCGGAGTTTGTTTTTCTCGTGAATGAAGGGGCATGCGGCGAGGTGGTAGAGCTTTCCATCTTCGGAGAGAACGACGGCGAGTTCGGGAGGGACCCCGGTGCCGGGGTTGGCCATGGCGGCGCGGAGTGAAGGGCGGCGAAAGGCGGAGGAGTTCGCGATTTCGAAGCTGCCGAGGACGAGGCAAGCGGCTGCGGCGGCGACCATCCAACCGAGGAAGGTGCGGCGGTCGGTGCGGGCGGGGAGGTTATCGTCGAGATGGCGGTGCAGACGATGGCTGAAGCCGAGAGGGACTTCGAGCATGCGATCGTCGCCATAGAGTTCGATTACATTGCGCATGCCATCGACGACGGCGGTGCAGTGCTGGCATCCGCGGACGTGGGTTTCGATGGCGACACGCAATTCGGGAGTGACTTCGCCATCGAGGTAATTCGAGACTTCCTGCCAGACGTGTTCGCAGTTGACTACCATGGCTTGGTCCCCTTTTCAAAAGAGAGGTTGCTGCCGAGGCTCCAGGCGCCACCGAAGCCGGGGGAGAGCAGGTCGCGCAGCATGAGGCGGGCACGGAGGAGGCGGGTTTTGACGGAGGCGGTGGAGATGCCGAGGGCTTTGGCGGTCTCGTCGATGCTGAGGTGCTGCATGTCGCGGAGGACGAAAACTTCGCGATAGATATGTGAGAGTTGAGCGAGAGCCTCGGCGAGTTTGAGGCGGACTTCTTTGCGCTCGAGAGTTTCAGAGGGAATCTCGCGCCAGTCGGCGAAGTCGCGGGGAGTGTAGTTGCCGTCGTCGTCGGGACGGTCGGCGATGGACTCGGTGAGATGGGAGTGCGCTTTTCGTTTCCGCATACGCGCCTCGTTGATCGTGATCTGGGTGAGCCAGGTGCTGAATTTGGATTCGGAGCGAAACTGGCGGAGATTCTTGAAGGCTTTGAGGACGGCTTCCTGGGCGGCGTCTTCGGCGTCAGCCTCATTGCGGAGGAGAGCGAAGGCGGCGGCGTAGAGGCGGCGTTCGTAGGGACGGATGAGTTCGTAGAAGAGGTTGTGCTCGCCGGCGAGGACGCGGCGGATCAGCGACTCCTCGTTGGGGGTGGAGGAGTCGGCGGAGCGGGCGTCGGATTGGTCGGGCGAAATTTGGGGGTCCGGCATTGCTCCTCACGAGAAAAGCGGCTGGGGACGCGATTATTATGCCCGACATTTTGCTTGGCGGGGCGATTGCGGGTGCAGTGGTCGAGGCGCAGCCCCTAAAGGGGCATTGGTCTTGAGAGATTTTCGGTATCGCTAAAGCGATACCGTGATACGGATCACGAACAAGCTTGATACGAATGCATCCTGATACGGGTCATCGACAAGTCTGATACGAATGCTTCGGTGTCAGGAAGAATCGAAATGCCTTGAATGGGATTCGCGGGGAGCGATTTAGTTTCGTTATTAGTTGGATAGGGGGAGCGAAGGGGGAAGGTTGACTGGATGGTTAGCACTTTTGTGCCATTTCGGCCTAATTATCAACAGATTCCACTGGGTTGCTACTTGCAATCGCGGATACAAGTTACGGATAATCAGGAGTAGGGTTGAGTCACGTGTATCGATACAGTCGTGCGGAGTTGATGCGGATTTTGCGGTTAGTTCCTCGCCAGCTGCAAACCTGGGAGAAGGCGGGATTGGTGACGGCGGCGGAAGAGTATTCGTTTTTTGACCTGGTACAGATCAAGAAGGTACGCGACTTGTGCGCGCAGCGGGTGCGTCCGGCGGTGATCCGGCAGTCGCTCGATGCGATGCAGAAACAGGTGGCGGGGATGGAGAATCCGCTGCTGGAGGCAGGAGCGTACCAGAGTGGACGGCGCGTGGCGTTCCGGCACGAAGGGCGTTTGGTGGAACCGATCGCCGGGCAGTTCATGTTCGATTTTTCGGCGGAAGAGAGTAAGGTGGTGGCGAGCCCGCCGCGGAATGGTCCGGAGTTGGTGGTTTCGGACGTGGCGGACTTGTTTGCGCGCGGGATCGTGCTGGAAGAGAGTCCGTCAACGCAGGGCGAAGCGATTGCTGTTTACCTGAAGGTTCTCGAAATGGATCCCATTCACGCGGCGGCACACATTAATTTGGGCACGCTCTATTACAACCGGCAGGAATATACGCTGGCGGAGAAACACTACCGGTCGGCGATTCAGATCGATCCGCGATACGCGCTGGCGTATTTTGATTTGGGCAACGTGCTCGACGAGACGGGGCGGGTGGACGAGGCGATCAATACGTATAAGACGGCGATCCAACTGGCTCCGACGTATGCGGACGCGCATTACAACATTGCGCTGGCGTACGAGAAGATGCGGGAGCCGCGGAAGGCGCTGCAACATTGGCGCGCGTACGTGAAGCTGGACACGACGGGTCCGTGGACGGTGCATGCCAAGCATCAGATCCAGCGGATTCTGCAGGGCGATGGTTTGAAGCTGGTGCATTCGCGCAAGGCGAATTGAGACGACGGTTTTTCCCGCAACAATTTAAAAAGTGGGGCCCGTAGCGGTTCTCGGGGCTGGCACTGACACGCGCTTTAGGAGGACCCAGGTTAGTGCCCTGAAGAACGGGCACGAACCTGGGGCACCCTCGTTTTGGCGCGCCCCAGAAAGAATTTGAAGCCTTAGTAGTGCTTGCAATCGGGATGGGTTGCCTTTAGTATAAAATCGATATTCTAAAACGTTTTAGTTGCAAAACATCCGCATCGCGAGAGGTACGAGGAGAACCATGAAGTTCTTTCGAAGTCTCTGCTGCAGTAGTCTGCCTGCCTTTGTTTTCCTGCTTTCATTTTTAGTTTTCACCGGCGCAACCTCTTCTTCTGTCTTCGCGCAAGCGGAGTCGCAAGCAAAATGGCCGTGGATGAATCCGAGTCTTTCTGCGGACGAGCGCGCGGCGCTGGTCGTGAAAGAGATGACGATTGACGAGAAGATTTCGATGTTGCATGGGACGGGGATGGTGGGGCTGAGTCCGATGAGCCCGCTGGCTGTGCGTTCGAATGGAGGCGCGGGGTATGTGGTGGGAGTGCCGCGGCTGGGGATTCCGGATCTGAATATGGCGGATTCGGCGTATGGCGTGCGGGCGAGCGGGGAAAACGGAAAATATGCGACGGCGCTACCGAGCAATGTGGGCGCGGCGGCGAGTTGGGATGTGAAGGCAGCGTTCGAATATGGGGCGCTGATTGGGCGCGAGATCAAGGCGCAAGGCTACAACATGTCGATCGGCGGCGGGGTGAACCTGGCGCGCGAGCCGCGCAACGGGCGGACGTTTGAGTACATGGGAGAGGATCCGGTACTTGCGGGGAACATGATCGCGGGGTTGATTCGCGGAGTGCAGGCGCAGCACGTGATGGGCGACATCAAGCATTATGCGATGAACGATCAGGAGAGCGGACGGAATGCGGTGAACGTCCATATCGATGAACGGTCGATGCGGGAGAGCGATCTACTGGCGTTCGAGATTGGTGTGAGGGACGGGGATCCGAGCGGAGTGATGTGCTCGTACAACCGGGTGAATGGGGATTATGCGTGCGAGAACAAATATTTGCTGACGGATGTGTTGAAGAAAGATTGGAAGTTCAAAGGTTTTGTGTTGTCGGACTGGCAGGGCACGCATAGCACGGTGAAGGCGTCGGCGGCGGGGCTGGATCATGAGGAGCCGGGCGAAATTTTCTACGGTGCGGCTCTGAAGGAAGCGGTGCAGTCGGGACGCGTTCCGATGGCGGAAGTGGACGATCATGTGCGGCGCATTGTGCGGTCGTTGTTTGCGAATGGAGTGATTGACGATCCTCCACAGAAGAGCGTGGTGGACGTGATGGGCGGATTTGAAGTTTCGCGAACGATTGAGGAGCACAGCATCGTGCTGCTGAAAAATCAGGCGGGGCAACTTCCACTAGATGCGGGAAAAGTGCGCAGCATCGCGGTGATTGGGCCGCATGCGGATGTGGGAATGATTTCGGGAGGCGGGTCGGCGCAGGTAGATCCTCCGGGGGGAAATGCGATCATGCCGCCGGGAAAAGGAAAAACGATATGGAACACGGAGATATGGTTTCCGACTTCGCCGCTGAAGACGGTTCGAGCGAAGGCGACGGGCGCGAAGGTGGAATTTAATTCGGGAGCGGATCCGGCGTCTGCGGCGGCGCTGGCGAAGGCGTCGGATGTGGCGATTGTGTATGCATACCAGTGGGAGAGCGAAGGGATGGATCTGGACAGCCTGTCGCTTCCACTGCATCAGGATGAGTTGATTGCAGCGGTAGCGGCGGCCAATCCGCATACGATTGTGGTGCTGGAGACGGGCGGTCCGGTGACGATGCCGTGGGCGGATAAGGTGAGCGGAATTCTGGAGGCGTGGTATGGAGGTTCACAGGGCGCGGAAGCGGTGGCGAATGTGTTGTTCGGGGAAGTGAATCCGAGCGGAAAGTTGCCGTTGACGTTTCCGATGAGTGACGCGGATTTGCCGCATCGGGAGATTGTGAAGCCGCCGGACGCGTCGACGACGCATGGCGAGCCGGACGACTATAAGAAGATTGCGGCCGGATTGCCGGCGTTCCAGACGACTTACGATGAGGGAGTGAAGGTTGGATATAAGTGGTATGACGCGGAGAAGAAAGCGGTGCTGTTTCCGTTTGGATACGGGCTTTCTTACACGAGTTATAAGTATTCGGGGCTGACGGTTACTCCGGCGGCTGCAGGGGCGAAGACGCAGGTGCATTTTACGGTTACGAATACGGGGAGCCGCTCGGGAATTGAAACGGCGGAGGTGTATGCGGCGCTGCCGGCCGCGGCGGCAGAGCCTCCGAAACGGCTGGTTGGATTCAGCCGCGTCAGTTTGAATCCGGGAGAGAGCAAGGATGTGACGGTGGAAGTGGATCCGGTGTATCTCTCGATTTTTAATGTGAAGCAGAACGGGTGGCAGCTGCTTCCGGGAGAGTATGGGTTCATGGTCGGTGGATCGTCGCAGAACCTGCCACTTACGCAGTCGGTTCGCTTGCAATAAGACTCAGCAGGCTGCGGGAAAAGGTGCTCCTGATAGAAGTCCCTCAGCGGCTGAACAGGCTGCGGAAAAAGTCCGTTAACACGCTAAAGACGACCACAGGGGCTGAAGCCCGGATTGATTCCATGTGCTTTACGCGGCCCTGAAGGGCCGCTCTTCCACGGAAACTTGAGTACTCCGAGTTTTTCCGCAGCCTGTGAATCCGCGTTGAAATTTGTGGTACGAAGCGGTGCGGCTGAAGCCGCACCCTTTCAAATCAAGATCCAAACCGGAGTTTTCGAACCCTATCAGCGCGGTAATAGCACGAGGGTCACGGAACTCTTCGTCGGGGCGAAGCGTATTGTAGCTAGCACCGCGCGGAGGGTTCTTGAAGCTATCGATTGATGGAGTGAGCAAGCGCTACGGCGCAAAGACGCTGGCGCTGCAGGACTTCAGCCTGGAGCTTGGTCCGGGCATTCTGGGGCTGCTCGGCCCCAACGGCGCGGGCAAGACGACGCTGATGAGTATCCTGGCCACGATTACGCGGCCAAGCAGCGGAACGATTCGATGGGATGGAACGGATCTCGCCAGAGATCCGAATGCGATTCGCAGTGTGCTGGGATATCTGCCGCAGGACTTCGGAGTTTATCCCAATCTGAATGCGGTTGAGTTTCTGGAGTATCTCGCGGCGGTCAAAGGGCTGGATGCGGCTGCTGCTACGCGGCGCATTGACGAACTGTTAAACCTCGTAAATCTTACAGATGTGCGAAAGCGGCCGCTGGGCGGGTATTCGGGCGGGATGCGGCAGAGGATCGGGATCGCGCAGGCGCTGTTGAATGATCCTAAATTGCTGATTGTGGATGAGCCCACGGCGGGATTGGATCCGGAGGAGCGGGTGCGATTTCGTAATCTGCTGTCGGATCTTTCGGGAGATCGCATCGTCATATTGTCGACACACATTGTTTCTGATGTGGAAGCGACGGCGACGGACATTGCTTTGATTGCACAAGGGCAACTGGTAGCGCATGCGGCGCCGGAAGATCTGTTGCGCGCGGTGGAAGGAAAAGTTTGGGAGTGGGTGGTGCCGAGCGCTGAATTAAATGCAGCGCGGCAGCAACACCTGATCAGTAATACGACGCGGCGGAGCGACGGAGTGCACGTCCGGTTGCTGGCGGCACAACCACCTCCGGGAACGACGGCGGTGGCTCCTAATCTGGAAGACGCTTACCTGTATTGCCTCTCACAGCACCGCGGCGGAGCGGCGGCATGAGGCATCCTTTGCGCGTTCTGTATCACATGGTGAAAGCGGATTTTCTGGAGCGGGTGCGTCGATACAGTTTTCTGGTCATCCTGGCGGGAGCGTTGTGGTTGGCGTACGGAGTAGCGGCGGAGAAGGTGTGGGTGCGTGTCGGAGACGGCTATCGCGGGGCGTACAACTCGGCGTGGATCGGGATGTTGATGGCGATCTGCAGTTCGACATTTTTGTCGCTATGCGGATTTTATGTAGTGAAGAATTCGGTGGAGCGGGATTCGACGACGCGGGTGGGGAGAATTCTGGCGGCGACTCCGATGCGCAAGGAGTTTTATACCATCGCAAAAACGATAAGTAACTTCGCGGTGCTGGCGTGCATGGTGCTGGTGTTGATGGCGGCGGCGCTGGCGATGCAGTGGGTGCGTCCTGAGGTGAGACCGATTTCGTTGTGGAAGTTGTGGTCGACGTTCCTGCTGATTACGCTGCCTGCCATGTTCATTACGGGTAGCGTCGCGTTGCTTTTCGAGACACTGCCGGTGTTGCGCGGCGGAGCGGGGAACGTGATTTATTTCTTTGTGTGGACGTTCGCGTTGGCTGCGGGAGTGCAGAGCGGCTTCGACGATCCGGTGGGCGTTCGCGTTCTGGAGAGGAGCACGCACCAGGCGATGGAGAGAATGAATCCGGGAGCTGCCACGAATTCCGGATTCAGCTTGACGATTGGAGGCGAGCGCGCCTCGCGGACATTTCTGTGGAATGGCGTGGATTGGACGCTGCGTGGAGTGGGTTCACGCTTGTTGTGGGTGGCGGTGGGAATTGGAATCGCGCTGATGGCGTCGGTGTTCTTTCATCGATTCGATCCGGCGCGGGAGCGGATCGGGGGAAAGAAAGTTGGGAAGAAGAGTAGTGCGGCGGTGGATGATCCGGCGCTCGAGGCGCGACCGGCGCAGGCGTCTTTGGGGCACACGGTTTTGACGGCTCTGGATGGGCGGGCGCATGGGCGGTTCGCGAGGCTGGTGGTTTCTGAACTTACGCTGATGGCAAAGGGACTGCGCTGGTGGTGGTATGTCGTAGCGGCGGGTCTGCTGGTGGCGGAGTTTGTGTCTCCGACGGTGCAGGCGCGGGAGGGCGTGCTGCTGGCGGCGTGGATATGGCCGGCGCTCGTGTGGTCGCAGATGGGTTGCCGCGAGACGCGATACGGCATGCATTCGCTGATCTTTTCAGCGGAGCGGGTTGTGTATCGACAGTTGTTTGCGATTTGGGTGGCGGGAGTGGCGATCGCGCTGGTGACAGGTGCGGGCACGGGTTTTCGGTTGCTGGTGAGTGCGGGCGGAAATTCGAATTGGGAGATGCTGGCGGCGTGGTTTGTGGGAGCATTGTTGATTCCGAGCATGGCGCTGGCGATGGGAGTCTGGAGCGGGACGAGCAAGCCGTTTGAGGCGGTGTACACGGTGTGGTGGTATGTGGGTCCGCTGCATCAATTGCCTGCGCTGGATTTTGTGGGGGGAACGCGGGCTTCGAGTTCTCCCGGGCTGTATTTGACGATCGCGGCGGCTTTGTTGCTGGTGGCTTGCCTGGGGAGGCGACGGCAGGTGGCGTACGCGTGAGCGAAAATTTGGGCAATAAAAAAGCGCGGCTTGCGCCGCGCCCCAGGAGAGAAACGAGAAAGTCACCGCTGAGCTTTTACTCGTTTGTCTACAGGCTTGAGATCTTTGTCGTCAGTCTCTTTGTTCGTCGATGCAAAAACCTTGAACCACCAAGGGCACGAAGGTTCACGAAGGGAATTCTTATGCGGAACCTTCGCGACGCTTGGTGATTCCTGTCAACTTCGTTCTGTTAGTCGACTACTAGTTTGTTGTCGACGCTGAATGAGCCCGGTACGGAATTCGCGCGGATTCCGGCGAGAGTTTTATCCATCGTATTCTCGACGGAGCCGTAGAGAGTCACGTGTCCGTTGTCGACGACGATGCGAATCGGATGCGCTGGATCGCTCGCGTAGCGTCCAAGTTCCGAATCATGATAGATGGCGCGAGCAGTGCGAACGCGGATCGAATCGTCAAAGTTCGAAACCGGAAGCACCTTCACATCGTTGACGACATCCGTGACGCCAGGCGTGCGCGCAACGATGGCGAGCGCGGAGTCCAGAGGAACATCCCAGACTGCGTCGCCGGTCAAGGTTACGACTCCATCTTTCACGTTCGTCGCAATGTAGTTGAAGGTATTGTCGCGATAGCCGACGCGGTCATACGCCAGTTGCTTCGACAATTTCTTCTGCAGTTGCGCATCGGGCACGCTACTGGTGGAGACGGTGATGTCGTTGCGAACGCCGGTGACGTGCGAAATCTTCTTCGCTTTCTTCGCGGCGTCGAGTTTGTCCTGATAGAGACCGACTGAGCCGGTCAGGGTGACGATGCCGTCTTCGACGGTCGCGTTCACGGCTTGCAATTGTTTTGCATCGTGAAGCTTGGTGCCGACGGTCTGCTGAATCTGCTGATCATATCGGCCGTTATCGGCCAGGGCAGTAACGCTCAGCAGGACAAGCAACGCCATGATCAATGCCAATCCATGCTTCTTCATGTTGCCATCCTTACTGTGAATTCCGGTTTCCCACGAGTTAACCGGTCAGTCAAATAGATGCGTGGGGTGTGGGGATAGATGCGCGGGGGGAGGGTTTTTACAAACAATTACAAGACGGTTGGACAGCGAGAATCCTCAGTATTTTACGAGGGATTTGACGGATGGTTGTGATAACGACTAGTCTTCGAAAATGGCACGCGGATTACAACAAGAACTCAAGCAGAAGATTCCTTTCACCAGCCGGGAACAGGAGGCTGTGCTTTCACTGTTGCGGACCTCGGATGCGATTCAGGCGCAAGTGGAGAGTTGGCTCAAAGAATACGGACTCACGGGGACGCAGTATAACGCGCTGCGAATTTTGCGGGGAGCGGGTCCGGAGGGATTGCCGTGCCGGGAGATTGGCGAGCGGATGATCACGCGGGATCCGGATATTACGCGGCTGCTGAATCGGTTGGAGGATCGCGGGTTTGTCGAGCGGAATCGCGATAAACAGGACCGACGCGTCATTTATGGAAAGATCACGGCGGCGGGGTTGCAATTGTTGCGGGAAATGGATGGTCCGATTGATAAGCGTGGGCGGGAGATGTTGCGGCATGTGGGGCAGGAGAAGTTGAAGGAGTTAATTGAGTTGCTGGAGTTGGTGAGAGGGGCAAAACCGGTTCACCGCCGAGACGCAGAGGACGCCGAGTAGGGCTTGGGGCAAGTTTGGATGGGGCATTCCCTCAGCGGCTAAAGCCGGCTGCGAAAACGAGCCCTATTATCGCAGCGGTGAACCGCTGCGCCACCCAAAATCAAGAGCACGGGCGATTGTTTCCGACTACTCAGAAGCCGTGCCGTTTCGAGGCATTTCAAACTGACAACGGCGGATCCCTCGCGTCGCTCGGGATGACAATTGCTTTTGATTTTCCTGTGATTTCGATAGTGGGTGTGTTCGAACTGGCGCATTCCCTCAGCGGCTAAAGCCGGGATTCTTTGACTAGTTTGCGGCACGGCTGAAGCCGTGCCCTTTCAAGGCTCAAATGGGAACTGCGGATCCCTCGCGTTGCTCGGGATGACAAGCTCTTATTTACTTTTGTGTTTCTTCTTTGTGTTTTTCTTCGTTGCTGAAGCTCCGGGTGTCTTTTCAGGCACATTTCTTTTTGGGAACACACGCGCAAAAATCTTGTCGATATTTTTTAGCTGGCGTTTCAGGTCGAAGGCTTGTTCGATCTTGGCGCGGGGGACGCGGCTGCCTATTTCGGGGTCGTTGAGGATCAGGTCGTGGAAGTTGAGGTCTTCTTTCCAGGCACGCATGGCGTGGGCCTGAACGAGGCGGTAGGCGTCTTCGCGGGAGATGCCGCTTTCCACCAAGTCGAGGAGAAGTTGTCCACTGAAGACTAGGCCGTGGGTGCTTTCGAGGTTGGCCTTCATGCGGGCGGGATAGACGAACATGGTTTCGATAAGAACGGCAGTTTTGTTGAGCAAATAATCGGCGAGGGTGGTGGAGTCGGGAATGATGACGCGTTCGGCGGAAGAGTGCGAAATGTCGCGCTCGTGCCAGAGGGCGACGTTTTCGAATCCAGCCTGAGCGTTGGAACGCACGACGCGCGCGAGTCCGGAGATCTGCTCGCTGTTGACGGGATTGCGCTTGTGCGGCATGGCGGACGATCCCTTTTGCTTTTCGCTAAAAAATTCTTCGGCCTCACGAACTTCGGTGCGCTGGAGGTGGCGGATTTCGGTGGCAATTTTGTCGAGCGTCGAGGCGATGGTGGCGAGCGTCGCCAAGTAAAACGCGTGGCGATCGCGCTGAATGACTTGCGAGGAGACGGCGGCGGCATTGAGTCCGAGGCGGGCACACATTTTTTCTTCGAGCTCGGGCGTGAGGTGGGCGAAGGTTCCGACGGCTCCGGAAAATTTACCGACGCGCAGATCTTCGGCGGCGGCCTGAAAGCGGACGATGTTGCGCTGCGTTTCGGAATACCAGTTGGCGATTTTGAATCCGAAAGTGATGGGTTCGGCGTGAATGCCGTGAGTTCGTCCGATCATGGGAGTGTCTTTGAACTCCCAAGCGCGGCGTTCGAGGACTTCGGCGAGGCGGAGAAGATCTCCAGCGATGAGCGAGGAGGCTTGCTGAATGAGGAGGGCCTGCGCGGTGTCGACGACGTCGTTCGAGGTCAGTCCGTAGTGAAACCAGCGGGCGTGAGGGCCGACGATTTCGGCGACGGCAGTGGTGAAGGCGATGACGTCGTGTTTGACTTCGGCTTCGATCTGGAAGATGCGATCGACATTGATATCGGCGCGGGCACGGATGGCCTTGGCGGCATCTTTTGGAACGATGCCGGCGGCGGCAAGGGTTTCGGTGGCGGCGACTTCGACGGCGAGCCAGGTGCGGAAGCGGTTTTCGTCGCTCCAAATGCGAGCCATCTCGGGGCGGGTGTAGCGAGGAATCACGGCGCGGTCTCCTGTGGGGGAACTGGCGATTGTAAATTACGGTGGGAGTGCGTGGGAGGTTTGTTGTTGAGAGTGGGGGCGCTGCGGGCGGTTTGGTTGCAATGGGAAAGTTATGGAAGGACGGGCGAGGACGCCCGTCGCTCCATATTTTTTTATTTTCCTATTCGACGGTGTGTTTGGCGGTGTAGCCTTCGCGGGCGTAGACGATGTACTTCACTTCTTTGCCCTTCTGATCATGAACTTTTAGAGGACCCCCGTCGGGCGCCTGGAGTTCGACTTTCAACTTGCGGTAGGTGCCGTCGAATTTAGCGTTGGTGGGGTGATAGCTGATGCTGTACTGGTTGCGGATGTCGGCTCCGATCTCGTTAAACATCTCGGGGAGTTCGCCCTGGAAGCGCGGGAAGTAGGCGCGGCCTCCGGTGAGGCTGGCGAAGGTTTTCATTTCGTTGTCGGCTTGGAGGTAGTCCATGTTGGTGACGGGGATGAATCCGCGGGTGCGGCAGTGGTGGACTTCGCAGTATTCGCGGGCCATGAAGCCGACGCTGACGGGATAGATGGTCACATCTTTTGTGGACTTGACCTTCTTGAGGATTTTATCGAGGGTGAGCTTGCTGAAGGTGTCGACGCCGGTGGTGACCAGGATGATGTACTTCTTGCCGTCGATGCGGTCGATGCGGTCGAGAGTGTCAAAGAGGGCGTCGAAGAGATTGGTTTCGGAGAATCCGGGCATGCGAAGCTGGTTGAGGGCGGCCTGGATCTCGCGCTTGTCTTGAGTAAAGTCGACGAGGATTTGGGGCTTCATGTCGTAGGAGATGACGGAGACCCAATCGTCTTTCTGGAGGGTGTTGGCGAAGGCGTAGGAGGCGCGGAGGGCTTCGATTTCGAAGTCGTAGTTGGTGCTGGCGAACTCGACGAGCAGGACGGCGGTGATGGGAGCCTTGGTCTGATTGAAGGTGGCGATCTTCTGAGATTCGCCATCTTCGAAAATCTTGAAGTTGTCCTGATGGAGGCCGGGGATGGTCTGGCCGTCTTTGGTGGTGACGAGGACATCGAGGTTGACGACGGGCACGTCGACTTTGATGGAGTAGTCGGGCATGTTGTCGATTTTCTTGGGACGCTCGGGAGCGGGGGGCGGCGGTTCTTCTTTTTTCTTGGGGATGACGTAGGGTCCGATATCGTTTTGCGGACCGCCGGCCTCGGGAGGGGCGTCTTGCTTATTCGGATTCGAGGAAGGCTGTTGCGAGGAGTCTTGGGCGGACGCCGGGGAGGTGGCGGAGGTCATCCAAAGAAGGCAGAAAACCAACAAGATCAAAGGCTTGGAGAAGGTCGACTGGAGGCGGTTTCGACCGCTGAATACGCTGGGAAACATGGGGGTCCTCGAAAAACTCCTGTGCTAGTATAGACGCAAGCACTCCGCGATTGGGATGTTTTGCGGGCTTAAAAAACTGCCTCTCCTGGCAAAACCTATCTGAATCGCACGCGGAGCCTTTAAAAGCTACAGGGTCATTTTGCGACCTCCGGGGTTGTACATGAGTAAAGCTGTGCGCTCACTCGCCGTGTCTTTGTGTCTCTTCTCATCCTTGTGTTTGTGGAGTTCTGCACAACAGAAGCCGACCGCGGCGGCCGATCTTCCGGCACGCGTTTCTGGGGCGGCGGTATCGCCTGCGAATGGTTCAGCGGGGCGTGGTTCTGAAGCGCGAGCTTCGCGGCCGAATGTCTCTCAGGCAAACCTTTCCCGGCCCAAGATTTCTCAGCCAATCATTCCGCTGGATCAGATTCATGAAGGGATGCGGGGGACGGCGCTGACCGTGTTTCAGGGAGTGAAGCCGGAAGCGATGGAGGTGGAAGTTCTGGGCGTGATGCACAACGTGAACGGGCCGAAGGGCGACATCATCCTGGTGCGGTTGCATGGCACGAAGCCGGAGTACACGGGTGTGGTGGCGGGGATGAGCGGGAGCCCGGTTTATTTCGATGGGAAACTGGCGGGGGCGCTGGCATTCAGGATTGGAGAGTTTTCGAAGGAACCGATCGCGGGCGTGACGCCGATCGAGGAGATGCTGGAGATCAATGCGATGGACCGGCGTCCAGCGGGAGGAGCGGTGCGGGCGAATCGCGGGGCGTCGGACGCGGCGACGCAAACGGCGAGTCAGACTGCGAGCCCCGGCGAGGATGTTTCGGTCGCGCAAAATTACAGCAATTATCTGAAGCCGATCGAGACGCCGCTGGTGTTCAACGGATTTTCGAACGATACGCTGCAGCGCTATGCGTCGGAGTTTGCGGCGGCGGGGATCGTTCCGGTGATGGGGATTGGGTCTTCGAGTAATCAGAAACAGCCGGAGCCGATTGAGGCAGGATCGGCGGTGAGCGCGGTGCTGGTGCGCGGGGACATGGACATTGCGGCGACGTGCACGGTGACGTATGTCGATCCGCAGCGATTGCTGGCGTGCGGACATCCTTTGCTGCAGTTTGGCGAAGTGGATCTGCCGATGACGAAGGCTACGGTTTTAGCAACACTGCCGTCGCCGATGAATGCGTTCAAGATCGTCAACACGACGGAGACGGTTGGCGCGTTTGTGCAGGACCGACAGAACGGGATTATGGGCGTGCCGGGGCAGGAGTCGAAGATGATTCCGGTGACGGTCGCGATGCATATGGGACCGGGAGCGGCGACGAAGGAATTTCATTACGAGATTCTGAATAACGCGAAGCTGAGTCCGCTGGCGATGATGGCGACCGTTTTTAATGCGCTGCATGGGACGAACGAATACGGGGAAGACATCACGTACCGTATGAATGGAACGCTGAGTGTGAAGGGATACGCCGACGTTGAGTTGCGGAACATGTTTGCTCCGCAAGATAACGGGCAGCCCGCAGCGGCGCTGGCGGCGGCCAGCATTGGCGACCGCTTTGGGCGGATCTATACGAACTCGTTTGACACTCCTGATATCGAAGGAGTGAAGCTTGATTTCGACCTTGTCCGGGAACGGCGGTCGGCACGGTTGGAAGCGTCACGAACCGACGTGACGGAAGCGCGGCCGGGCGATCAGATCATGGTGGAGACGGTGCTGCGTCCGTATCGCGGGGAGCGACTGGTGCGACAGATCGCGATCAAGATTCCGACGTCGACGTCGAAGGGAACGCTGCACATTCTGGTGAGCGACGGCGAGACGCTGGACCGCATGCATCGCGGAACTCCAATGATGAATCGGGGACTTGGCCTGGCGCCGACAATTGCATTGCTGAACCGGGAGCGGGCGAACGATCGCGTGTATGTGTCGCTGATCGAGTCAGGGCCGGAGGCGATGGTGGCAGATAAGGTGATGCCGACGCTGCCGTTGTCTGTGATGAACGTGATGGAGAATATGCGCGGGACGCAGGATATGGTGGTGCTGGGAGAATCGTCGGTGAGCGAGGCGGCTACCGATCCGCTGGATTACGTGGTGTCGGGCGCGCAGATGCTGACGATTAACGTGAAGTAGGAGTGGGCCAATCGGCGTTGGGAAGCGGTGGGGGTCTTTCGACTGCGTAGAACGGATCGCTTTGCTCTCTGTTCTACTTCGCTCAGGATGACAAGCGTTTTTCGTCGGTTGTTTTGGTCAAGCGCTCTACTCAGGAACCGGATTTTCTTGTCAGTCTTTATCTTTCGGTATTATCAACCCAAAACATTTGAACCGAGGTATGCCATTGTCTCGTAAGACGCTTGTTGTGATGTCGGCAATTCTTCTTTCCACATACGCTTTGGCAGAGGGCACGCGTACCTGGGAACAATCGAAATTTGAAGAGCTAATCAAGGGGACCGCGAAGGGGATTGCGCTGCGCAGCGAGGGCGGGCTGGAACTGGCTCCTGCGTTCAAGGCGGTGGCGACTACGGCGTCGACTTATATCTGGTCGATTGCGTCGGATGCGGCGGGAAATGTTTATGCGGCGGCGGGGTCTCCGGCGCGGGTGTATCGGGTTGCGCCGGATGGACAAATCGCAACGATTTTCGAGCCGCAGGAATTGCAGGTGCAGGCGCTGGTGGTGGGGAAATCGGGGATTGTGTACGCGGCGACGTCTCCAGATGGGAAAGTGTACCGGTTGGAACCGTCGAAGGGGGCATCGGGCAAGGCCGGCGGGAAGGCTTCGTGGAGCGCGACGCCGTACTTCGATCCGCATACGAAGTACATCTGGGACATGGCTCTGGACGGGGCGGGAAATTTGTATGTCGCGACGGGGGACCACGGCGAAATCTACAAGGTGGCTGAGGGCGGACAACACTCGTTGTTTTTCAAGAGCGATGAAGTTCACATGCGGGTGCTGGCGGTTGATCCCAAGGGGAACTTGATCGCGGGGTCGGATGGGAGCGGACTGATTTATCGCGTCGCGCCGAACGGTGATGCGTTCGTTCTGTACAGCGCGCCGAAAAAGGAGATCACGGCGCTGGCGATTGACGGCGCGGGAAATATTTATGCGGCGGGCGCGGGAGAGAAACGTCCGGAAAGTGCGGGGCAGGGGATTAGCGTTTCGCTTACCTTGCCAGCGCAGAATCCGACGCCGGGCGGCAATATCATGCTGAGTGGGGCACCGGCAGCGCCGACGATTCCGTTTCCTTCGCCGGGATTGGGAGCGAGTGGCGGGTCGGAGATTTATCGAATTGCGCCGGATGGAGCGCCGTCGCGACTATGGACGTCGCACGACGATCTGGTGTATGCGCTGGCTTTCGATCAGCGCGGACGGTTGATCGCGGGAACGGGCAATCGCGGGCATATTTTTGCGATTAATGGTGTGGATGATTTCACGGATCTGATCAAGGCGAGTGCCACGCAGATTACTGCGTTCGCGGCTGCTCCGGGCGGAGGACTTTATGCCTCGAGCAGCAATCTGGGGAAAATTTATTTGCTCGGGGCTGGCCCTGAGCCCGAAGGAACGTACGAGAGCGACGTTTTTGACGCACACATCTTTTCGATCTGGGGGCGGGCGAGTGTGCGGAGCACGGGAGGTGCTGCGGGCAAGGCTGAGGGCAGCGGCAATATCGAGTTTTATGCGCGGAGCGGGAACGTGGATAATCCCGACCGCAACTGGAGCCCTTGGATGCGCGTCGATCTGGCCGGCAACGCTGAACTGAAGGTTCCGGCGGCGCGCTTTGTGCAGTGGAAGGCGGTGCTGCATGCGGGGAATTCCGCGCCGCGGATTGACGACGTACTGCTGAATTACCTGCCGAAAAATATTGCGCCGGAGGTGGATGAGATTACGGTGCAGCCGGGATATCACTATTCGCCGATTGCGCATGTGACGGGGATTGGGGTGGAGGCGCCGACGCCGGGGCAGCCACGTTTCGATCCTCCTCCGCCGACGGTGCGGGATCGAGACGCGATTGGAATCAAGTGGACGGCGCACGACGACAATGACGATCAACTGGCGTACACGGTGTATTACCGAGGCGATGGCGAAGCGCGATGGCTGCTGCTGAAGAGCGGGCTGAGCGATCGTTACTATTCCTTCGATGCGAGTTTGTTGCCGGATGGCGGATATACGGTGAAGGTGGTCGCGTCGGATGGGCCGTCGCATTCTCCGGGCGAAGCGTTGTGGGCGGAGCGGGTGAGTGCGCGCTTCGAGGTGGATAGCACGCCTCCGGTGATCGAGAATCTGAGCGGGAGTTTGGAGGCGGGTGCGGGGAAGAACGCGGCGGGTAGCAAGATCGGGGCGCAGATTCATGTGCGTTTTCGCGCGAGCGATTCGTTCTCGGCGATCAAGCGAGCGGAGTATTCGCTGGATGGCGGTGAGTGGCAGTTTGTGGAGCCGATGGGGCAGTTGTCGGATGCGAAGACGGAAGAGTATGACTTTCGCGTGAGTGTTCCGAGGGTCGAGGTGGGTCCGGCGCCGATGGGGGAAAGCGTGGCCGACGATCATGTGGTGGTGGTGCGGGCGTACGACCGGTTTGATAATTTGGCTACGGCGAAGGTGACGGTGAGGGGGAGATAAGTTTTCGAGGGCGAGTTAAGTCGCTCCGGAGGGATCCATGGCGAACCCACAGACACTGATAGCTCAGGCCTACGCCGCCTTCAACCGTCGCGATATCGATAGCGCCCTAGCGCTCATGAGCGAAAACGTTAGCTGGCCCAAGGCATCGGAAGGCGGGCGTGTTGTCGGGAAAGAAGAGATTCGGTCCTACTGGACGAGGCAGTGGCAGGAGTTTGATCCTCACGTGGAACCGCTTGAGGTAATCGACCAGGAAGGCGGCGTTACCGACGTCAAAGTTCATCAACTCGTGAAGAGCCTTAGTGGCGATATCCTTTCTGATAGCGAAGTGTGGCACGTTTATACCATCGCGAACGGTCTCATTGAACGCATGGACCTCAAGGAAAACGACGCGAGCTCGGCCCCAGCCGCGTCTAGAGCATTCTCCAGGCACTAACATGCGTCAGGATCGGCCGCTGTTAGCTAAGCGGCTGCGGCACGATGAGTAATCGAAAGACGCCTTCTTCAGGTTTTCCCTAGAACATCATCCAAGAGAGCCGTTCCGTCCGGTGCGAGGGCGCTTGTCTATTGTTGCGCGAAGATTGTCGTGGGATTCTTGTCGCCGCTGGTCGTATCGATCATGTAGAAGTCTTCGATCGTGCAAACCAGGGTCGACTTGCCACAACCGGAAGAATCGACGACGTAGATCACGTAATTCTGGGAGGGCGTGGTCCCCAGAACGATCGTGCCGGTGCCCAAGTCGTTGGGCAACGTATAGGAACCGGTCACCGAGCCGCTGCCCTGATCTTGGTATAGAGTTCCTGAAACGTTGAAAACCGCGCTTCCGGTAGAGGTGAGGAGGAAATTGGCGGCGATGGGGTCGGCTGCGGCGATTCCACTGTTGGTCGAGGCGGCGGCGTAGGTGCCGGGTAGTTCCGTCGGGTCAAAGGCTCCGTTACCCGCTCCTTGCGGGTTCATTGTGCCGGCGATCACGGCGCTGGATTGGTCGAGCAGAAAGCCTCGATTCGCTCCGCTGGCATAGAGGACAAAAGGAAGCGGGGCGACGACGGGGCTGGCATCGGGGTTGCCCAGCATCTGGATAGTGTAGCGGCCGTTGGTAGCGCTGCCGGCTGAGTAGGTATAGGCGAAGGAGGCGGCGGACGCGGGCGAGGGTACGGTGACGATCGTGCCGCCGTTGTTCTGATCGAATTGTCCGGCGAAGTTCCCATTTCCGTCGGCGTTGCCGAGTGTGAGGGAGACGTTGGTGCCACCGCTGGTTCCGATCCCGGTTAATGCGGAGACGGAATAGCCTTTGAAGGCGGCGTTGTTGTAGGTCTGGGTGGAATCCTGGAGGACCATGGTGCCGGCGACGGCGGGGTGAGTGGAATCGATGGGGTCGGTGGAGATCGCGTAGAAGGTGAGCGGGTTCGCCTTGCCGGAGGTTCCGGAAGAAATGTAGAAATCGAAATGCTGGCTGACGGATCCGGAGGTAATGACCATGGATCCCGGCGCGGTCTGGCTGGCGGTGTACGTTCCGGTCACGGTGCAGGGAGAGGCGGTGCAGATGCCGGTGCTGGCACCGTTGTCGTTTACGTCAATTTGGCCGGTGGTGATGTTGCCGGCGCCGTCCATGGCAAGGACCCCGACGTATCCGACGCGTTTGTTGCCGGAATCGACTCCGGTGAAGCCGAAGGCGTAGGTCTGATCATTCTTGAATACACCCGAACCGGCTGCAATTTGAGCAATGCCAGAGCCGGTTCCGTGACCATCGGTTTCGATCATGGACAGATCGCCCACGCTGTTCAGCGTGACCTGGAACTTGTTGGGATTCGCTCCGTTGGTGAGGGTGAGAGTGCCAGCATTGTTGGAATTTGGATTGGAGGCAGTAATCGGGATGTAGGAGCCTCCGGTGATGATGTGGGCGGCGTGTCCGGCAGATGTAAGTTCGTCTTCGGTGCCGCTGGTGATATTGCCATTGACGGCGATAAAGGTTCCGGCGACGGAGACGGCGTTGTTACTGCTGTCGTATCCGGAGAACTGGAAGGCGTAGGTGCCATTCACGCGGGAAGTGACGATGGAAGCTTTTCCGATGGAGCAATTCTTCGGAGTTGGTGTACAGCCGCTGGGATCGAGAGTGTTGATGGCGGAAATTTGAATGCAGCTGCCGGTGCAGTTATCGGCGGCGGTGTAGTAAACCAAACCGGAGATGTTGGGATCCTGGGTGAAGGTTTTGCAGGGGTTGCCATTGGCCGCACAGGTCCAGGTAAAACTCTGAGGAGCGTCATCGGGTAAGGCGATGGCAGTGAACTGTTGCTTCAGGCCGGCTCCCACGGCGGGCGTTGCGGGAGTGACTTCGGTCGTGATGTCGACAACGCTGATGAGCAAGTTGCTGGTTACGGACGCATCGGAGGTGAGCGTCGCCGTGACCGTTACGCCCGTGGTGGCTGCGCCTGGCGCTACGTAGGTGGCGGTGAGAGCTGAGGCGGAGGTGACGGTGCCTCCGCCGGAGACGGTCCAAGTTACGGACTGGGTCGAAGTTCCTGTGACCACCGCCGTGAGAGTGACGGACTGATTAGGGTAGAGGTCGTTTTGGTTCAGTTTTGCGGGGTTGGTGATGCTCACCGAAATCGCAGGGACGACGCCGTTGCCGCCTTTGGCGCAGCTGAGGGCGAAGGCGAGACTCAGGAGTCCTACCGCAAACAGGCACTTTTTCATGTTCATCATGATGAACTTCTCTCGAAACAAAATTTTGTTGGAACCGATCGCGCGGGGGAATTTGTTGCCCGAGCGCGTCTCCGGTAAACGATGGCGGAGGCTGGCAATCGGGGAACTTAGCCTAATCTAACAAGCAGCTCGAAGGCCGATTTGTTAGTTAAATCAGCAGCTTACAAATGTACCTGAAAGCAGGGCACTTTGTCGCAGAGTTTTGGGAATCCGGGAGTGACGCGGCGCGGGAGTTGCGCAAGGAATTGCGACTTTGGGATGGGGAAAAGGGGGTATAAATTCTGCGCGGACGGACGGATGCGTCCGTCGCTACGGGCGGTGGGTGAATGGCGAAGACTGGAGTGATGTTGGCGAGTCGAGCTTTGCCCGACTGGACGGGCAGGAATGCCCGTCCCCACACGAAATTTAGTGGACTACGGCGGCGGTTTCGAGGGTGGCGTGTTTGGCGGTTTCCATTAGGGGGCGGAGTTCGGTGGCGGTGATGCCTAGAGTGCCTCCGGAGAAGCCGTCGATGTAGGCGGAGTTGATGCCGACTACTTCGCCGTGTTGATTGAGGACGGGACCTCCGCTGCCGCCGCGGGCGGTGGGAGCGTCGTAGATGAGCTTATCGCCGGTGACGTCTCCGATGTGGCCGAAGGTGGCGGAAGGACGGATGAGCGAGAGAGCGGCGAGTTCTCCGGCGGTGTCGGCGTCGTCGGGATGCGAAGAGAGACGATCGTAGACGACGGCGGGGGACTTGGCGACCATGCCGGTGACTCCCATGGGATAGGCGAGAACGCTGATTGATTCTCCGACGTGAGCTGGGGCGGAGGAGATCGGAAGAGGCCGAAGGGTTTTGGTGAAGGCTGTGGCTTCTAGCCGGAGAACAGCTAGGTCTCCGTGGGTAGCGACGACGGCGGTTTCGAGATTGACGGGAAGCGGCGATCCGGGGAAGTAGGCGACTAGCTTCTCGAGGATGGGCGTTCCGCCGTGCTGCAAGGCGGCGGCGACTTCGCGGTCTCCGTACCACGGCTCGGCGACATGGCGGTTGGTGGCGAGCAAGCCGGGAGCGACGACGAAGCCGGTTCCGGCGACGCGGGCGCGGAAGGTCTGGACGTGTCCCGAGACGTGGTAGACGCCGTAAACGTAGGCGACCGAGGCTCGGGCGTCATCGACGGCGGCCGATGAGAAAGATTGTTGCTGTTCGAGGTCGGCGACCTGGCGCGAAAGCTGGTGGACTTGCTGCTCGAGTCCCGAGGTTTCGGGCGGGGCGTAGTAGTGGGCCATGATTCCTGCGCCGACCAAGGCCAGAACGCCGAGCAGGCCTTGGACGAAGCGCTGCCAGGTTTCGAGTAATTCGCCTTCGCTGTCGGCTTCGCCAATATCCGTTTTGAACATGAGCTGGTTCGGGCCCGGTAATGGAAGGGGGCCGGGTGTCACTATCCTGAGGCATTTGGGGCGGGACGAGAAGGGTACAGAAGTCGGGTG
This sequence comes from uncultured Acidobacteriaceae bacterium, assembly GCA_963846085.1. Lineage (GTDB taxonomy): Bacteria > Acidobacteriota > Terriglobia > Terriglobales > Acidobacteriaceae > Acidiflorens. Next base: position 1,954,019 of record CAWJUN010000004.1, read on the forward strand.
GAGGGAGAACAAAGGTAACCGGAAGATGCTGCTAGCGGCTGGCCGCTAGCTTCTTGCTAAACCTCAATTCCCAGGCGCTTGGACATTTCTTCGTAGAGGAAGCCTTCGCCAGGGACGTAGGGCTGAACCCATTCTCCGTCGATGACGAATTGAGGGATGGCGCGCTTACCGGTGTGCTTAACGACCTCGTCGGCGGCTCCGGGAGTGGTTTCGATGTTGATGTCGGTGTAGGGGAGCTTGTGTTCGTCGAGGAAGCGTTTGGCGGCGCGGCAGTCGGGGCACCAAGGGGCGGAATAGACGGTGATTTGCATGGGCTCGTAATACAAGTATAGACGGTGGCGAGGTTGGGAAGAGCCGGAATTCGCGGAGGCAATCCCTCAGCGGCTAAAGCCGCTTTTTAGCCGGCATGATTACGGCGCAGCTGAAGCTGAGCCCTTTCAAAGCAAGGTCAGAACTAAGATTTGAGGTCCAGCTAGGGCGTGGCCTTTCAAAGCAAGGTCAGGCGCCGAGTTTCAGGCAATTCGTCCAAACTCGTATTGTCCGCAGGCTGTTTAGACCCGTTGAAGGTGGTGGACGGTGCGGTCGTTTTCGATATTTCCGGTATTGAGAGTGGTGGCGGGTTCGAAGAGGACGACCCAGCATTCTTCCTCGGCGACGGGCCGATGTTCGGTTCCGCGGGGGATGACGATGAACTCGCCGGTTTCGATCCATTCGTGGTGGTCGCGGAACTCCATGCGGAAGCGGCCTTTGACGACGAGAAACATTTCGTCTTCGAGGTCGTGATGGTGGAAGACGAAGGGGCTGTCGAACTTGACGAGTTTGACTTGCTGTCCGTTGAGTTCGGCGGCGATGCGGGGCTTGTAGAAGTCGGAGATATGGGAGAATTTTTCGGCGATGTTGATTTTGGACATGATGGGTAGTGGATGTGGACGGAGTGGGGGGCGTCGCAGGAAAATTTGGGGCGCGGGGTAGCTTATCGATGCCTGCCAGATTTGGGATGGCGGACGAGAAAGCCTGCCGAGCTTTGCTCGGCTTGGGCGGGCAGGAATGCCCGTCCCCACACTGGCTTCGCGGGGACGGACGAATGCGTCCGTCCCTACGAGAGCTTGTTTACAAGCCGGGGGTGGTGGTTGGGTGGCCGGCGCGGAGGGTGACTCGGACTCCGCGTTGGGCGTTGATTCGGGTGGTGGTGGTCCAATCGACTTCGTCGGTGCTGACGATGCCGGTGCCACCGCTGGCTAGTTCGTAGTTGATGCGGCCGTCCTGATAGGTGTAGTTGCCGACGGCCAGAACCATGCCGGATTTCAGGACGAAGACGGGGACGCCGGGAGAAGTGGCCGCTCCGCCGCCGACCATATCTTTCGAGATATAGCTGGCGTACTGGACTTGCGGAACTTCTTCGACGCGGGGCGGTTCGCTGGAGCTGACGGCAACATTTACGTTGCGCACAGAGAGCTGTGGAATCGTGTTGTCGCCCTGACGAAGGCTCGCACCCTGGTAAGGCTGCTGATAGTAGGAATCGTTCTGGATGCGGCCGTCGGGACGTCCGAAGAAGTGCCAGTCGGGGCCATTGGTGGAGGCGACTTGCGGGATCTGGACGTCGTCCATCAAGCGCAGCGTGAGAGTGCTCTCGCCTTTGAGGGTCGGACGGGGACCGCGAGCGGGCAGCATGATGACTTTCCAGGGCCAGAGGGGCGGAAGCATCCATTCGACGACGTCGCGCTTGGCGTGACCTTTGCCGCGGATGTCCCCTTCCTTGTCGACCTTGTAGCCGCGGGTCGCGATCACTTTGGCGTCAAGCGGTAGATCGCCGTTGGGCAGGCCGATGCGATCGAACATCAGCTTGAGGTCGCCTTTACCCCAGAAGTGTCCGGGGTCCTTGGAGGACTCAAGATGGCCGACGAGGTAGGCTCCGCGCGGAAAGGTTTGCTGGCCGAATTCCGTGACCGAGTGGAGGTGACAGAGAACGGGGTCGCCGACCGCAGCGGTCGCCGACGAGAAATTGGGCTCGTTCATGGTGCATTGCAGAAGGGTACCGGCGGGCAGGACCATTTCCCGCGCACTGGCACTCAAGGATAAAGCTAGAAGGGATGCTGCGAGGACTACGTAGCTGCTGTACTTCATTACTGCACCTCGGTCTCACGCCCTGGAATGTTTGGAACAGCGGTTGGTGCTGGTCCAAGGACTGCGGTGAGCCCGCCCCGATTGAATGGAGTAGAGCACAGTTGTTATGTGCGGGTCAATCGGATGAGGGTGGGGGGGTAAGAAATGAGTTGGCCTCTGCTAGCATGCTGGGCAGCGTTTAGAAGGAAGGTCAGTCCGTATGCGATGCTACTTGTTGTTTTTCCTCGTTCTCTTGCTCTTGCTGGCGTCTTTTTCTGTCGGACAATCCCAACCAACTTCTCCGCAGCTCAAGTCGCGACCAACTGAGCCACCGGCGCCTCCGGGGCCGGAACGGCGCATCAATCTCGATGTGCAGGTGACGGATAAGAAAGGCAATCCGATACGCGGGCTGCAGGAGCAGGATTTCACCCTGCTGGATGACAAACAGCCGAAGAAAATTGCTTCGTTTCGCGCGGTGGATGCGATGTCTTCTGCAACGGCCGAACCGGTAGAAATCTATCTGGTGGTGGATGCGGTGAACACTGGCTTCGGTACGGTTGCGTACGAAAGAGATCAGGTGAAGGCGTTTTTGCAGCAGAACGGGGGCAAACTGGCGTGGCCGGTGGCGCTCGTGGTCTTTTCCGATCGCGAAACGAAGATTCAGGGCGGATTTACTCGCGACGGAAATGCTACGGCGGCGCTGTTCGATCAAGTCGAAACCGGATTGCGAACAAACACACGGTCGCAAGGTTTCTGGGGCGCGCAAGAACGCCTCGATATGTCTCTAAAGGCGCTGGGCGAACTGGTTACACAGGCGAAGACGCAGCCGGGTCGGAAGCTGATCATCTGGTTCAGCCGGGGATGGCCGATGTTCTCGCAGAGAATTACGATGACCGAGAAAGAGCAGCAACAGATCTTCTCGTCGATCGTGACGGATTCGGCGGAACTTCGGCAGGACCGCATTACGCTGTACAGCGTGGATCCGGGTGGCACGGAGGGTGGCAGTGTGTTTGGGGAAACGCACTATGAAGAATTCGTGAAGGGTGTGAAGTCGGAAACCGGAGCGTATCCCGGGGATCTCGGTTTGCAGGTACTGGCGGTGCAGAGTGGCGGGCGAGTTTTCTATTTGTCCAATGACATGGTGGGCGAGATTGCGAATTGCGTGGCGGATGCGAATGCTTATTATGCGCTGTCATTCGATAGCCCTCCGGCGGATCGGCAGGATGAGTATCACGCGTTGCAGGTGAAAGTGGATAAGGCGGGAGCGACGGTGCGGACGCGGACGGGGTATTACGCGCATCCGTGAGGTCTATTTGTGGGCCGATTGACGGGCGAGTCGCCCGTCCCCACACTAGACCGTCCTCACATTAGAATTGTGCCCGTACAGACGGACGGGGCCGAGCCCCGTCGCCACATGAACAAAAGCAAAGGCCGCCTGTTCTTGCTGGCGGCCTTTGCGATTTTGTCGAGATTCGCTCGGATGGGCGGGCAGGAATGCCCGGCCACTCGAGAATTGCTAGCTTTCGTACAGGAGGACGCCTTCGGTTTTTTCCGCGTCTACTGGACGGTAGTAGAGTTTGTTGGCTTCTAAGAAGACCTCGATGAACGCTGGTCTCGTCGTGATGGTGCCTTGGATCAGCGCTTCCGACAGCGGGTCTTCGATGTATTTCTGCAAAGCGCGACGCAGAGGACGAGCTCCGTAGCTGCGGTCGGTCAGCGTCTGGTTGAGGATCCATTTCTTGGCTTCGTCGGCGACCGTGACGGTGATCGAACGCTGGGCCAGGTTCTGGTTCAGCTGGTTGACCATCAGTTCGAGAATCTGGATCAGGTCGCTTTCGCTGAGGGCCATGAAGAGGATGATCTCGTCGACGCGGTTCAGGAATTCTGGATTGAAGGTGCGTTTGACTTCGCTCTTCACCAAGTCTTCGACTTTTTCGGAAACCATTTCATCTTTCGACGACTGGAAGCCGAGGCCCTCGCGTTTCATGAGGTGACGGGCTCCGATGTTCGAAGTCATGATGATGATGGTGTTCTTGAAGTCGACCGTATTGCCCAATCCGTCGGTGAGTTGGCCGTCTTCAAAAACCTGCAAGAGGATGTTGAAGACATCCGGGTGCGCCTTCTCGATTTCGTCGAGCAGAACGACAGAATAAGGAGCACGCTTCACGCGTTCGGTGAGCTGACCGCCTTCTTCGTAGCCTACGTATCCTGGAGGCGAACCGATCAGCTTCGAGACCGAATGCTTCTCCATGAACTCGGACATATCGAAGCGGACGAGCGACTTGTCGCTGCCGAACATGAAGTGCGCCAGGGTGCGCGCGACTTCCGTCTTGCCAACGCCGGTCGGTCCAAGGAAGAGGAAGGAGCCGATGGGGCGATTCGGGCTTTTGAGTCCCGCACGGCTGCGGCGAATGGCTCGCGCCAACGCGCTGATGGCGCGTTCCTGCGAGATGATGCGCTTGTGCAGCTCTTCTTCGATGCGCAGCAGTTTCTGGGTTTCTTCTTCCTTGATCGAGGTGATGGGTACGCCGGTCCAACGAGATACCACGTCCTCGATGTCCTCCCGACCGACAACGCCGGTGGAGGATTCATCGAGGTGGTATTTTTCGCGAAGGGCGCGCAGGTTCTCGCGCTCCTTGCGTTCTTCGTCTGAGTAGAATCGCGCCTTCTCGAACTCGTGGTTCGCGATGGCGTTCTCCATACGGTGGACGATGAACTTGATCCGCTTTTGGACTTCGGTCAACTCTTCGGGAAGCGTGGTCTGGCGCAGTTTTACGCGAGCTCCCGCCTCGTCGATCAAATCGATTGCCTTGTCTGGCAAGAAACGGTCTGGGATATAGCGATTCGAATGCGAGACCGAGAAATTGATGGCATCGTCGGTATAAGTGACGGCGTGGAATTTCTCGTAGCGCTCCTTGATGCCGAACAAGATCTTGATGGCGTCGGCTTCGTTCGGCGGCGGAACTTTGACAGCCTGGAAGCGACGCTCCAGCGAACGATCTTTTTCGATCGACTTGCGATATTCAGCGGGCGTGGTTGCGCCGATGCACTGAATTTCTCCGCGAGAAAGAGCGGGCTTCAGGATGTTGGCAGCGTCGAGCGAGCCTTCCGCCGATCCCGCGCCGACGAGAGTGTGGAGCTCATCAATAAAGATGATGGAATTTTGCGATTCCATCAGTTCCTTCATGATGGTCTTGAGGCGCTCTTCGAACTGTCCGCGATACTTGGTGCCGGCGACGATCAGAGACAGGTCGAGGGCGAGAATGCGCTTGTCGGCAAGGAAAGATGGTACTTCCCCGTCGGCGATGCGCTGAGCCAAACCTTCGACGATGGCAGTTTTGCCGACGCCGGGCTCTCCGATGAGCACGGGATTGTTCTTCGTTCTGCGGCAGAGAATCTGCACCACACGTTCGACTTCACCATCGCGGCCCACCAGTGGATCCAGTTGATTATCCATGGCCGACTGGGTGAGATCGCGGGAAAACTCGCTGAGTAAAGAAGACTCGCGCTGTCCGCGTTGCGGAGCAGCTTTTTCCTGGCTCGTACGGGCCAGCTCTTCACGGATCGTAGAAAGGCGCAGGCCGCGTTCGTGCAGAATTTCGGCCGCAAAGCATTTTTCTTCCCGAAGCAATCCAAGCAGCAGGTGCTCGGTGCCAATGTGTTTGTGCGAGAGGCGCTCGGCCTCTTCCGCGGCATAAGCGAGCACGCGCTTGCATTCATTGCTCAGAGGAAGGTCGACCGAGGTCGAGACTTTCTCGCGGATCGTGGTATGCCCTTCAATTTGTTTCCGAATGGACTCGACCGACGCGTGGGAGCGTAGGAAGCGATTGGTCAGGGCCTTGTCTTCGCGCAACAGTCCGAGGAGCAGGTGTTCGGTCTCAATATAAGGAGAGCCGAACTGGCTGGCCTCGTACCGCGCGAAGAAAATGACGCGCCTGGCTTTTTCTGTGTAGCGTTCAAACATATACTGATTCCCCCCGGTTCCTGCGGAACGCCCTCCGCCGAACCATAGACCCTACCTCTAATTAATCATGTTATATCGCTTAGCTTGGCGAGCGATACACCTTCTTTATACCGTTGGATTTTCGCAGGTTCGCGATCCAATCTTGTTTTCGTTATGTTGACCCAGCCAAACCGAACTTGAAAACCACTGTTTAATCGTGCTTCAGCTCTGCCTTTCGTTACGAGGGCAAGGATTCCGGTGCCACTTCTACTATTTTGCCCTGAACCAACTGTAAAACACGATGGCACCGTCGTGCGAATCCGAGATTGTGCGTCGCAATCACGGAAGTGAGTTGGTGCTCGCGATGCAATCGAGCGACCAATTCGAAAACCAGTTCCGCGGTGCGCCCGTCGAGATCGCCAGTCGGTTCATCCGCCAAAAGCACTTGCGGCTGGGTGATGAGGGCCCGGGCGAGTGCAAGACGTTGCTGTTCGCCGCCCGACAGTTCGCCGGATCGGTGATCAGCTCGGGCTTCAAGGCCAACCTCGCGCAACCAGCGCGAAGCCTCTCTTTTCGCGGTCGATAAGGCCTGCCCGCGCGTGAGTAGCGGCATGGCGACATTCTCAAGAGCGGTAAATTCCGGGAGCAGATAGTGAAATTGCCAGACGTAGCCGATCTCGCGGTTACGAAAATCAGCGGCGGCATCCTCGGAAAGCGAATTCACTTGGGAGTTGGCGCAGTATACGGCACCAGCCGAGGGACGATCAAGAGCGGCGAGGATGTGCAACAAGGTACTCTTTCCGGCACCAGATTGTCCCACGATCGCCAGCATAGTTCCCTTGTCGACGTGGAAAGACAGATTTTCAAAGAGCACGAGTTCAGCTTCGCCTGAGCGAAAAACTTTGCCTAACCCTTCGACCCTTAACAAAGGATCTTCAGCTGTTAGATGCAACTTGCCCCTCCTAAGGATCAGAGCGCCCTCCAGTCGAAACTTGAGGAGACGCATCTTGATCCATTAGAGCATGATCGGGTCAGCTAGGAACGAGTCTGACGGGATGGCGAGCAAGGTTGAGAAAGAGCACCCGTCTGCGCGACTTCTCCCGCAAGAACGGGCCTTGCGAACGACTGTATACCTCTGGAAAATAAAAGCAATGTGACTGTGGTCACAGAAGGTCGGCGGTGGCCGGGGAGCGACGCCGTTTGATGACGACTAAGACCGCGCTTGCTTCGCTTCGCGGGGGCGGACGAATGCGTCCGTCCCTACGGGAGCTCTCGGTGACAAATGGGCCCGTCTCTACTTTAACCGCGCGGGCTATTCGTAACGAAGAGATTCGGCGGGGAAGATTCTTGCGGCGGACCATGACGGGTAGATGGTCGCGATGAAGGAGATGCCGACGGAGACCATGGCAACGAGGGCTCCGTCGAGGAGGCGCGGGGCGAAGGGGACGTAATCGATGGAGTAAACCTCGGCGGAGAGGGAAAGGAAGTGGTAGTGGCCTCCGGCGAACGAGATGGCGTAGCCGATGATGAGGCCGATCGCGGTGCCGATGAGGCCGATGAGAACGCCTTGGGCGATGAAGACGCGCCGAATTTGTTTTCGCTTGGTGCCGAGCGACATCAGGACGGCAATGTCTTTGGTCTTCTCCATGACCATCATAGTGAGAGAGATGAGGATGTTGAGAGCGGCGACGAAGACGATCAGCCCGATAGTAATGAAAGTGACGAGGCGTTCGAGACGGAGAGCGCGGAAGAGAGGCTTGTTCTGCTCCATCCAGTTGGTGGCCATAAAGCCGTGGCTCTGGGAAATACTATCGGCAGCCTGCTCGAGTTGCTGTGCGACTTCTCCTGCGCGATAGATGTCGTCGAGTTTGAATTGGAGGACGGAGACGATGTCGCCGAGTCCGAAGAGTTGCTGGGCGTCGGAGAGGCTGATGAAGGCCCAGGAGGAATCGTAGTCGTAGAAGCCGGAGTTGAAGATTCCTGCGACGCGGAAGCGAATGTATTTGGGGACCATGCCGAAGGGAGTGAGTTCTCCTTGGGGCGAGGTGACGAGGACGATGGAGCCGACCGTCGCTCCGATTTCGTCAGCCATGTCGTGACCGAGGATAATGGGAGGCATGGCGGCTTGGCGCTGCTGGACGGAGGCGAGGTCGTCGGGGGAAGGGGATGAGGATGTGTCTGTGTCGGTGGACGGGGCTCTGCCCCGTCCAAGCCGGGTCGGAGACCCGGCGCCACATGAGCGTCGCCTTCATCGAGAGCGTTCGCCGAGCCCAGGGTTACGGTTTGGAGCAGGTCGCTGACTTTGCGTTCGTATTGCGGGAGCATGCCCTTGAGGACGGCGCCGCGGGCGCGAGGTCCGCGAGAGATGAGGACTTGCTCGTAAATGGCAGGAGCGGCGGCGACGACGTGCGGCTGTTTCGACAGCTTATCGAGGAGTGGGCGCCAATCTTTGATGCCATCGCTTTCGACGCGAAGGAGGCTGACGTGGGCAGTGGATCCTAGAAGGCGGGCTTGCAGGTCCTGGCGGAATCCGTTGTTGATGGCGAGGGCGACGATGAGGGAGGCGACTCCGGCGGCGACTCCGAGGACCGAGATGGCAGTGATGACGCCGATGAAAGCCTGGCGGCGCTTGGCGCGGAGGTAGCGGGTCGCGATGAAGAGTTCGAAGCGCATGAAAGCAGCTGTCAGCTGTCGGCTCTTAGCCTTCAACTTTCAGTTAAGTCGGATTATAGCTGGCGCAAGCGGCTGGTTTTCCTGATGGCTGATGGCTGACGGCTAATAGCTGCTTCCTGATATTCTCTTTCCTCATGTCTCCCATTCTGACCAGTGTGCTGCTGGGGCTGACGGCGGCGGGCGCGAATGTTTTTGGCGGCGCGATTATTGTGCAGCGGAATTGGGAGCGGTCGTATCTGCGGTATTTCGTGGCGCTGGGCGCGGGGTTCATGCTGGCGACGGCGCTGGTGGAGATGGTTCCGGAGAGCATTCAACTGCGCGGGTCGCATGCGGGATTTCTGATCCTGGGCGGATATCTGCTTGTGCATTTTTTCGAACATACGGTCACGCCGCATTTTCATTTTGGAGAAGAGACGCATGCGGAACAGTTTGTGCATGCGCACAAGGGATATTCGGTTCTGATTGGGCTGCTGATTCACACATTTTTTGATGGGATCGCGATTGCTTCGGGGTTTCTGGTTTCTCCGGCGCTCGGATGGATTATTTTTATCGCGGTTTTTCTGCACAAAATTCCGGAGGGATTTACGGTGTCGTCGGTGATGCTGGCGAGCGGGCGGAGCCGAGCATTTTCATGGGGAGCTTCGGTGGCGCTGGGCGCGGCGACGGTGGCTGGAGTGATGACGATGGCGGTGTTTCGGTATGAGGTTGCGTTTGGGCTGCCGCTATCGGCGGGAGTGACGATTTATGTGGCGGCTTCGGACTTGATTCCGGAAGTGAATCGGGAGCCGGGGGTGATGATGGCGCTATTAGTTTTTGTGGGAGCGGCGTGTATGTTTTTGCTGGATAGATTTTTTCACGTGCAATGAACTAAAAGATCGGAACCGAGGTTACACGCTCATTGAGCTCCTCTATTTTGTATTTGTCACTTTGGGAGCGACCTTTGCCGCTCAATGGGTTCACCATCGAGAAGGACCGGTTTGGGCCGTTGTTGCCTTCGCCATGGTCTTAGGGGTCTTTGTGTTGTTCTTTTTCAGCGGTTTGTTTTATCGCGCGGTGGGGTTCATTTTCAAGCTTAAAGATTAGATCCGCTTCACCCGCTGTGCCTAATGTGCATTACGTCCCCATCTTGAACAATGTAGTCTTTGCCTTCCAATCGCAGAGTTCCCTTGGCTCTCGCGTTTGCTTCAGAACCGGCCTCCAGCAGTTGATCCCAGCGAATCGTTTCGGCTCTTATGAAATGTTTTTCGAGGTCCGAGTGAATCGCTCCGGCACCATTCTGCGCGCGCGTATTCAGGGGAATCGTCCAGGCGCGGCATTCGTCTTCTCCGGCGGTGAAGAAGGAGATCAGGCCGAGCAGGTGGTAGCTCTTGCGGATGAGGCGGGCCAGGCCGCTGTCGGTGAGTCCATAGCTGCCCAGGAATTCGGCGGCGTCTTCGTCGCTCATCTCTGCCAGTTCAGCTTCGACTTTGCCGCAGATGGCGCTGGCTCCCGCGTTGGGGCGGGCGCTGACTTCGGCGAGATTGTATTTCGCGACGGCGGCTTCGAGGTCTTTACCGAGGTGGGTGGCTCTCTCCGATGTTGAGGACGTAGAGCATGGGCTTCTCGCTGAGGAACATGAAGCCGCGGATGCGTTTTTTGTCTTCGGGAGTCATCTCCATTTCGCGGAGGGGCTTTTCGGTTTCGAGGAAGGCCTTGGCTTTGATGAGGAGCTCGTTTTCTTTCTCGAGCTCGGGCGTCTTCATCTTCTTTAAATCTTTTTCGAGGCGTTCGAGACGTTTTTCGATCTGGCCGAGGTCGCTGACCATGAGATCGAACTCGACATTCTTGATGTCGCGAAGGGGATCGATGGGATGGAGGAGCGGAACATCGTCGCTCTCAAAGGCGCGGAGAACGTGGATGAGCGCGTCAACCTGGCGGAGATGGCCGATGTAAGCAGTCTCTTTGAGGGCGTCTTGTCCGATGGCGCCGACGTCGACGTATTCGACCGAGGCGTGGGTGAGTTTCTTGGGATGGTAGAGGTCGGCGAGCTTGTCGAGGCGGTCGTCGGGAACTTTAGCGACTCCGATGTGAGCTTCGCGCGGGTTGGAATAGGCGCCTTCGGAGAGGCGGACTTTGGTGAGGATTCCGAAGAGAGAGGTCTTGCCGACTTGGGGAAGACCGATGATGCCGGATTTCATGGGGACAGCTCTCAGCTTTCAGTTATCAGTTTTCAGGTGAATCAAAAGAATAAATCATTGGGCGCGATACGGGTACGCGGCATCAGAACTCAATTCATTCACCACAAAGGGCGCGAAGGTTCACTAAGGAGAACTTTCAGACTTTGACGATGACTTCTACGATTGATGGTTGGCGTTGGGTGGAATGCAAAACGCGTGATGTCCGTGCTACGCTCGGCGGAATGTGGCATGTCGGTGGTGAGAACTGGGCAAGAATTTTGTGGTGGGTGGCGGTTGTCGGATTGGCTGGCGCGGGGTGCGCCGCGGGGCAGGAGAATGTTCGTTTGCAAACGCGGGAAGCGATCGAAGGGCATTTGAAGTCGTTTTCGACGAAGAACGACGTGCGAGAAGACTTGATTCGGAAATGGCTCGGAGAGGCGGGATGCAAAGATGCGAATCTCTCGGAGCAGGAGTTTGAGCGCAAGGTGCCGCCGAATGTGATTTGTATTTTGCCGGGAGAGACGCGGGAGGTCATCGTCGTGGGCGCGCATACGGATCATGTCGATGTGGGCGATGGGGTGGTGGACAACTGGACGGGCGCTGTTTTGTTGCCAGCGCTGCTGTATAGCTTGAGCGCGCATCCGCGGCATCACACGTTTGTGTTTGTAGGATTTTCAGCGGAGGAAAAAGGGCTGGTTGGGTCGGAGTATTACGTTGAGCACCTGACGCGCGAGCAGCGTGGACGGATCGAGGGGATGGTGAATTTCGATAGTTTGGGGCTGGGTCCGACGGAGGCTTGGGCTTCGCATGCCGACAAGGTGCTGGTGGATGCGCTGGATGCGGTCGCGATGACTAACCGGCTTCCGGTGTCGGTGATGGATGTGGGGGACGAGTCGAGTGCGGATTCCGAGGCGTTTGCGGAGTACCAGATTCGGAGGATCACGCTGCATTCGGTGACGCCGAGGACGATGGCGATTCTACATTCTTCGGAGGACAAGGTGTCAGCGATTCGGATGAACGATTATTGGGATAGTTATCGGTTGGCAGCGAGATATTTGGTTGATCTGGACGACCGGCTGAAACCGGGGAATACCGCGCACTAAAGCGCGGCGGCTAGAAGTGCAGATCCCTCACTGCGTTCGGGATGACAAAACTATTTATCTGCAGAAACGTCGCTCCGCTCGGGGTGACGAAAATCGCTAGCTCACTTCAAGGCTTGGGCGGTTTTGTAGATTGCGATCAATCCCAGGAGAAGGACGGCTTTCTCGAGATCCTCGGACCAGACGTGGAGGCGGTCGAATTCACGGCGGAGAGGATTGTCGAGCGGGACGTTGTCAATTACTCCGACTTCGGCGCGGATGGCGTGCATCTTGGGAGAGACGGCGAATTGCGAGATGGTGGTGAGGAGGAGCATCACGACGATGAGAAGGTGACGGGCTGCGAGCGGGCGGGCGGCACCGGTGGTCAGGCGGCTATAGGTGGCGGAGGCGATGAGAAAAATGACTCCGGAGACGATGGCCATGGAGTGGAGGAGATCTAGGGAGCGTCCGACGATGGAGCCGGCCATGTGGCGGGTGGGGAGAAGTCCCGAGGTGAAGGCGACGGGGGCGAGGACGAAGGCGAGAAAGATGATTCCGCCGATCCAGACGACGAGGGTTAGAAGCATCAAGAATTTCAAGAAGGACATGGGCGGAATTATAGAGTGCGGGATGGCGAGTAAGGACGGCTCGCGCCGGCTACTAGTTGTAAAGCCACGGCCGCGGCGGGTTTTGGGCTGCGGATTCGGGTGGAACATTTATCCACAGGCTGGAACCAGCCGTGTCACTTACTCGTTGGTGCATGAATGTTTAGGCTCATTCTTCCTCACTGTAGGGGAATCACCTACATGCAACGTTCGATGACAGCGGCCGACGCCAGCTTTGTATCTTTACAGTCGGCCGTATTCTGCGTGCAATGCGAAATGCTGAGCGATAACAACACGCCGCGATGTCTGGCGTGCGGGAGTGCGGCGGTGCTGAGTTTGTCGCGGGTGCTGGGCGGATCGTTGCGCGGGCAACAGACGGCGCACTTGATTGCGGATGCGGAATTGGATCGGCTCGTTCGGTCGTTGTTGTATACGGTTCCGCAGGTGGCGGAGGCGGACGAAGAGCGGGACGAGTACCGGGCGGGCGAAAATCAGATTGAGTTTCCGGTGGCGGCGAGTTTTTCTTCGCGACATCGCATGCGGCCACGGCACCATGGGCCGACGCCCACGCATCATCCGCTGATTAATGCGGGGGAATTGGATTTGGAACCGGGGATCAGCATTATTGCGGAAAAAGCTCAGGCATTGACCGGCGCTACCGGAGCGGCGATCGCCCTGCGGCGGGGCACTGAGATTGTTTGCCGGGCGCGCACCGGACGAACGGCTCCTGATATTGGTGTGCGCCTGCAGACGGATAGCGGACTCTCGGCGGAGTGCGTGCGCCGCGGGGAAGTGATGCTGTGCAACGATGCCGAGTCGAATCCGCGAGTGGATTGGGCGACGTGCCGGCGGATGGGCGTGCGCTCGATTCTGGTGGCGCCGCTGCAGCATTTCCGGCGGACGCTGGGAGTATTTGAAGTGCTGTCGTCGACGCCGCACGCGTTTGATAATAATGATGTGGCGACCATGCAATTCCTCTCCGGAATGATGGTGGCGACGATTTCGCGGCTGTCGAGTTTGCAACCGACCACACCCATGGCCTCGGGCGAGTAGACTCGGATTAGTAAGACATTCCTGGGGCATCCGATCACTTAGAAAACCTGACTGAACGAGCGCGGCCTTTCGCGCTGAAAGAGGGTTCCGATGAAGTACGTTTTCGGGATCGCTGTAGTCGTGGCATTGCTGATGGCGGGGTGGAGAATTGCCGAGCCGGAGGTGACTAACCTTGTGTTCCAGGACGATCTGCAGGATACGGCGGCGCAGGTTGGTTGGCGCACAGGAATGACGGGTCCACGGTCGGAGGACGAACTTCGCGATCTGGTGATTTTGAAAGCGGCTCGCCATGATATCGAACTGTTGCCCGAGGAGGTGACGGTGCGGCGGGAGGGGCAGCCGGATTATCCGGTCTGGTACATTGCGACGCAGTACACGGTGAAGATTGATCTGATGGTGTATTCGTACCGCAAGCAGTTTCATCCTACGAGCAAGGGTGGGAAATGGTGAGGAGGGGAACTGCGATGTCGAACGATCTGCCTGGTGTGATTCCGATTTCCCGACAATTCTGAGGCGCTGCCGAGCTGCGCTCGGCTTGGACGGGCAGGAATGCCCGTCCCCACACGATCAAAGGCTACACCGGGACGGGAACGCTTTCTACGATTTCGCGGAGGACTTGTTCGGCTTGCTCGGACTTTTTTAGCGTTGAAGTGTAGAGAGAGCTGACAACTACGCGGTGGGCGAAGACGCTGACTACGAGCGGCTTGAAGTCTTCGGGGGTGCAGTAGTCTCGGCCTTCCAGGAAGGCCATGGCTTGCGCGGCGCGGTAGAGCATTTGCGAGCCTCGGGGAGAGACTCCGAGAGAAAGATACTCGGACTCGCGAGTTCGGGTGACGATGTTCAGCAAGTAGGTGATGAGCGATTCGTCGACGTGGACGTGAGCCACGGCTTGCTGAATTTCGACTACGTCGGCGGCGTTGAGAACGGGGCGCAGGTTTTCGAGTTGGGCGACTCCGGCTTCGGCGCGGAGAATCTCGCGCTCGGCGTTGCCTTCGGGGTATCCCATGCGAATGCGCATCAGAAAGCGATCGAGTTGCGACTCGGGCAGAGGATAGGTTCCGTGATGCTCGACGGGATTCTGCGTGGCCAGGACTAAGAAGGGTTGCGGCAGCGCGTGGGAGTGCGAATCGACGGTGACTTGTCCCTCGTTCATGGCTTCGAGGAGTGCGGACTGCGTCTTGGGAGTGGTGCGGTTAATTTCGTCGGCCAGGAGAACGTTGGCAAAGACGGGTCCGCGCTTGAATTCGAATTTCTGCTCGAGAGAGGAATAGATCGAGATGCCCACGACGTCCGAGGGAAGTAAGTCGCTGGTGAACTGGATGCGCTGAAAGGTGCAGTCGATGGCGCGGGCGATGGCTTGGCCGAGGGTGGTTTTACCGACTCCGGGAACGCCTTCGATTAGTAGATGGCCTTTGGCGAAGATCGAGACCAGGGCGAGACGCAGGACTTCGTCTTTGCCGCGGATGACGCGGCGCAGGCTGGATTCGAGTTCGGCCGCGCGGCGCGAAGTTGCTACCAAAGTTTCGGGGGCCATTGGTGGGATTTTACTATGTGGGGCCGGGGGTGGGGGGTTACGGGAGTCACGGGAGGGCGGGGGTTAGGTATCAGCCATCAGCCGTCAGCCATCAGCCATCAGGTAAGGCAACACCAATAGCAACGGCAACACCAACACCAACAGCCCCGTATTACTTCAACATCAACACCTCGTCTCGCTTTGCTTGACGGGGACGGACGAAGGCGTCCGTCGCCACGCGAGCTAAAATGCCTCGGCGATTATTGGAAGAATTCGGCGGGACGGCCGGTTAGGCGTTCGATTCTTTTGGCTGTCGGCGGGTGAGTCGAGAAGAGGCTGGCGAATCCTCCTCCGCCTAAAAGTGGCGCGATGATGAAGAGATGGGCGGTGGATGGACTCGCGATTAGCGGGCGACGCTGCGAATAGGCTTCGATTTTTGATAGGGCGCTGGCCAGGGCGTAAGGATTTCCGGTCCAATGAGCTCCGGTTTCGTCAGCTCCGTATTCGCGCGAGCGGGAGACTGCGAGCTGGATCAGTACGGCAGCAATCGGAGCGAGAAAAATCATGGCGATGGCTGCGATACCTCCGCCGTCGCGATCGTCGCGTTCTCCTCGCATGCCGCCGAAGATCATTCCCCACTTTGCAATCGAGGCGAGATAGGTGATGGCTCCGGCTAAAGTGGCGGCGATGGAGCTGATGAGGATGTCGCGATTGCGGACGTGGCCGAGTTCGTGAGCGATGACGCCTTCGAGTTCGTCGTCGTTGAGCAGTCCTAGGATGCCTTGGGTTACAGCGACGGAGGCGTGGTTGGGATTGCGTCCGGTGGCGAAGGCGTTGGGCGAATCGGTAGGGATGACATACACCTTGGGCATCGGGAGGCTCTCTTTTTGTGCGAGGCGCTCGACGATGTTGTAGACACGGGGCAGGTCTTCGCGGGTGACGGGCTGCGCGCGGTAGGTGGCGAGGGCGATCTTGTCGGAGAAAAAGTAAGAGACGAAGTTTAGGACAGCGGCGAAGGCGAGGGCGAGGAGCATGCCGTTCTGGCCTCCGAAGACGCGGCCGACCAGCATGAGGAGGAGGGTCATGCCAGTTAACAGGACTGTGGTTTTGAATATGTTGGTCATATGAAATGGCGCCAGTTACTACGCACTTGATTAGATGCGGGAGGGTTCTGTTTAGGCTCTTCGGATGGGTTAGAGGCCGTGCTGGCGCACGGCTTGGACGGGCAGGAATGCCCGTCCCCACACGCAGAAGAGACTAAATCTTAGGATTGGCGTTTTAGGGCACGGTCTAGAGTTTGGTCGAGGGCGGCTTTCGCTTTTTCATACTCTTCGGGAGTGATCTTGCCTTGTTTTCTTTCGACCTCTAATTGGAAGAGTTCTTCTTTCAGGGCTTCGAGCAGAAGCGACGATTTGGCGGGAGAAATGTTCGCTGTGGCCGGATTGATGGAGCGAGGCGCTGCGGTGGGATCGATGGTTGCGAGTGGCTTTGCGGCGGAGACTCCGATGGTCGCCGCGGGCTGACGTTTGGTGACCACCCAGGCACCGACGGCGAGGACGATAGCGAATCCGGCGAGAATGGGCCAGCGATATTGTTGGAGAGCGTCGGGCGCTTCGATGGGCGGACCGAGGCCTCCGCCGGGACGGTTGTCGCGTCCTTGGGCTTGAACTTGCTGCGGCGACTGCTGATCTTGTTGTTGGGCGGCGTTGGCGGCGGTTTCTCCGGGGGCTTCAGTGATGATACCGGTACCTTTGAGGGTGAAGCTGAGTGGCTGGCCGGCCTTGGTTTCTTTGGCGACTTCAACGTTGCTATCGCCTTGATTTGGATCTTGCACGGATTCGAAGCTGGGCGGATTTGCAGCTTTGAACTGCATGGTTTTGGGAAGCACGACGACGAAATGCTCGGCGGGATAGAGGGGCTTGGGATCGATCTTGATTTCGCCGGTGTAGGGAAGAGTGAACTCGAGCTGAAATTGCGTTTCTCCGGGGCGCAGTGGGAAGTTGATGGCGTAGCGATTCTTGTCGGCCTGGGGCGTGGCCTCGGCGGCGATGGGTTGTCCGTTGGGGGCGCGGGCCTGGACTTGTTCGAGCTTGGCGCCGGGGGGCAGGAAGAATTCGAAGTTGTGATCGTTCATCTGCGTTTTGGCGGGAGACGAGGTGTTGTCGACCACGAAGAGGCGCACGCCCTGCATGGTTCCGGTGTCGGCTTGAAAGCGGATGACGTCGGCGGTGACGTTGAGGGCGGAAACTTTAGGCGCGACGTCGTATACGTTCACGTCGACGGAGTTGGTGCCGGGCGTGGCCATCTGGTGATAGGTGACGCCTTGATGGACGGCGCGGATGAGATGCGGGCCGGGCGGTCCCGTGAGGGTGAAGCTGAATTTGCCAGCGCTGTCGGCCTTAGTGGAGGCGGCGACATTCATGCCGCTGGAGAAGTCGATGAGCAGGACTTCGTCTCCGGCGGCGGGCTTGTTGGTGGTGCCGTTGGTGACGGTGCCGGTCAGGGTTTGGGCGGCGGATGTGGCGATGGTTAGCGCAAGTATCGCGGCGAACAAGGCGGACTTTGCGAAATTACTCAAACGTACTCCTTTAGAAACGCGATTGTCGTTGGATTAGAACACAAGTATTTTCTTGCGGCCCTGATTGACTTCTTGCAAGATCGAAACAAACTCATCACCGCAAAATCCGAAGCGGCCGCAGAGTTCTCCCGACAGCCACGCCTCGGGGATTCTGCTGCGGTCGAGTATGCGATTCAAGAATAGGTCAAACGTGCCGTCACTCCGTTTGACCACTTCAAGAACCGTACTCGTGGGTTGGTTTGAGTCCTTTCGAGTTCGGCTCACGCAATTACACCACCAGCCCGCCAATCTGTTCCAACCTTGCGATTTCGGCCATGATGGCGGCGGCTTCTTCTTCCAGGGAGGAGCGCATGGATTGGTAGTCAACGTCAGGGACTTTTCCGGCTTTGTATTCGAAATTCAGGTCGCGGAGATTTTCGTAGACGGCTTCTTTGCGCTCGCGGAGGTAGCCTAGGCGCGTCTTTTCTTCTCCGGCATAGACTTCGCCGGGAAAGAAGAAAACGTAGTAGAGGGTGGCGAGGGTGAAGACGGAGCAGAAGAAAAGGATCATTGGGGGCAGACTCCCGTGGGGGCTGAAGCCCCTGAATTGTGGGAAGGACTACGGCCCGGCTGAAGCCGGGCCCTTTCAAAGCTCTGAATCGTCATAGATCGGTTTCTTTTCTGGCCTGGCGGCGGAATTTGTCGAGCGCTTCTTTATTGCCGTGGGGGATGACAATGCCGTCGGCGAGAGCCGGAGTGGGACGATTTTTCCAGGAGCGGACGATGTAGATAGCGAGGGTGAGGCCTAGGGCGAGGACCAGGAAGGGCATGATCCAGGCGATGCGGTTGAAGCCGGTGGCGGTGGGGGCGGCGATGACCGTGGGTCCGTACTCTTGCACGAAGCCCTGCAGGACCAGGTCGTCGTTATTGCCCTTGTCGATGCTGGCCATCAACTGGTTGCGCATCTTGTCGGAGTAGGTGCAGCCGACGTGATTGCACTCGAGGAGGATCTGGCCGCATCCGCAGGCGCACATCATGCGGTGTCCGAGATCTTTGAAGCGGGCGTCGGGGTCTCCGGCTCCCATGAGGAGGACGATGGCCAGGGATAGGGTCAGGGCTTGGAGAAAGCGGGGAGGAGGGCTTTGCCGATTGCGGCGAAAATCAGGTCCTTCGCTTCGCTCAGGATGGCAACTCATTAATATTCGAGCGTACAGTTGTCGCGTTCGCTGAAAGCTGCCGAGCGTTGCTCGGCTTGGACGGGCAGGAATGCCCGTCCCCACATTAGCACCTGTCTCTACACTAGCACCTGTGCCCACACCGACGGCCGGCGCGTTGAGATTCGATTTCATGTTAGTCACCGGCTCCCACGTGGGCGGGGGTGCGAATTGGGACGGACTCGGGGACGCGGACGGTGGCGGCGTTGGGGACCAGGGCGATCACGGTGCCGAAGACCATGATGATCAGGCCGATCCAGATCCAGGGGACGAGCGGGTTGACGTGGGCTTTGATGATGGGGCGTCCGGTGGTGTCGTTCTTGCCTTCGTAGACTAGGTAGAGGTCACTGACCAGGAAAAAATCTTGCAGGAAGCTGGGATAAATCTGAGGCAGAGTTTGTGGTTGTCCGCTGGCCTTGTAGAAGCGGCGTTCGGGATACATCGTAGTGATCTGTTTGCCGCCGCGAAAGACGTTGATCATGGCCTGTTCGCTGCCGTAGTTGGGATTGTCATCCTGCGTGTAGGACTGGCAGACGAGGGTGTAGGGGCCGATGTTGATTTTGTCGCCGAAGGCCATTTCTTTTTCAACTTCTTTGTTGAAGGGCGTGCCCAGGATTCCGATGACGACGAGAGCGACGCCGAAGTGGACGATGTAGCCTCCATAACGGCGGGTGTTGCGGTGGCAAAGCTGGATCATGGCGGAGACGAGATTCTGATCGGTCTTCCCGGCGATGACGCGGCCACCGCGAAGGAATTCGGAGATGACCGTGAAGATCACGAGCGCGGAGAGAACGGCGGCCATGGTGGCGTAGAAGTAGGAGGGGTCTTCCCAGGGACGGACGCCGAAGAGAATCATCATGCCGCCCACGGCGAGGGCTCCGATGGCGGGGAAGAGGAAGTTGCGCTTGATGCTTTCGATGGAGGTCTTACGCCAGGCGAGAAGCGGTCCGACGGCGGTCAATAAAAGAAGAAGGAGCGCGACGGGGACGGCTACGCGATTGAAGAAGGGAGGTCCGACGGTGACTTTGTGGCCTTGGACGAAGTCGGAGATGATCGGAAAGAAAGTTCCCCACAGGATGGTGAAGCAGACGGTGAGAAGAAGCAGATTGTTGAAGAGGAAGCTGGATTCGCGGGAGACGAGAGACTCGAGTTTGTGCTCGCTCTTGAGGTGATCGCGATTGGCGACTAAGAAGAAAGAGCAGACGGCTAGGGTTAGTCCGATGAAAACCAGGAACCAAGTGCCGATCGAGGACTGCGCGAAGGCGTGGACGGAACTGATGACGCCGGAGCGGGTGAGGAAGGTTCCGAGCATGGAAAGGAGGAATGTGGCGAAGATGAGGGCCATGTTCCAGACTTTGAGCATGCCGCGTTTTTCCTGCATCATCACGGAATGGAGGAAGGCTGTGCCGGTGAGCCAAGGCATCAGCGAGGCGTTCTCGACAGGATCCCATCCCCAATAGCCGCCCCATCCGAGGACAGCGTAGGCCCAGTGCGCGCCGAGAAAGACGCCGATGGTGAGGAAACACCAGGTGACCATAGTCCAGCGGCGGGTGATCTGAATCCATTTTTCGCCGGGGTACTTCATGATGAGCGCGCCGAGCGCGAAGGCGAAGGGAACGGTGAAGCCGACGTATCCGAGATAGAGCATGGGGGGATGGATGACCATCTCGGGATATTGGAGAAGAGGATTGAGGCCGGTGCCGTCCGCGGGGAGGTTGCCTTGCATGACGGCGAAGGGGTGCGCGGCGAAATTGAGAATCAGTAGAAAGAAGACCTGAACGGAAGCGATGATGACGGAGGCGTAGGCGAAGAGGCGCTGGTCGGTTTTGTAACGGAGGCGGAGAACGAAGCCGTATCCGGCTAAGAGGAGGGACCAGAAGAGGAGGGAACCTTCTTGTCCCGACCAGAGGACGGCAAATTTGTAAGCGGCGGGGAGATCGCGATTGCTGTGATGAAAGATGTAGGCGATGGAGAAATCGTTGTTGAAGGCGGCGGCCACGAGAACGATGCCGGCGAGCAGAACGGCGGCGAAGGTAGCGATGCCAGCGCGGCGAGCGGTTTCCCCGAGGCGGGCGGAGGCAGCGTCCTTGTTAAAAAGGGACAACAGGCCTGCCAGAAAAGAATATGCGCTCAAGCCGAGCGCTGCCATCAGCGCAAAGCTTCCTATTTCAGACATCTTCGGGAGACCCCACTGGTTGCTTATGACATTTTTTCAGAGATGGGGGTGGGATGCAAACCTGCTAGGGACGGACCCGTCTTTTTCAGCAAGGGCAGGAGAACATGAGATCCCTCGCTACGCTCGGGATGACAACATTATTAATCTCGTTATTTTTCCAGTGGGTAGCCTTTTTCGCGCCAGTCGCGGATGCCGCCGTCCATGGAAATGACGTTGGTGTAGCCCATTTTTTGCAGGTTATCGGCGGCTAGGGCGGAGCGGAATCCGCCTCCGCAATAAAGGACGAGTTCGATGCCGAGGTCGGGATATTTGGCTTCGATATCGCGTTCGATGACGCCTCTGCCGAGGTGGACGGCTCCGGGGAGATGGTCGGCGTCGAATTCGCGGTCTTCGCGGACGTCGACGAGGACGAACCGGTCGCCACGATCGAGGCGAGCCTTGACGGCGTCGACATTGGTTTCGCGGACGCGCTGCTTGGCGTCTTCAACGATTTTCAGAAAGCGGGGCGGGTGCTGGTGAGCCATTGTTGATCTCCGGACGAGTATGTTAGCAGGTGTTCGTGGTCAGTGGTCGGTGGCCAGTGGTCAGTTCAAAACTGTTGTTGATGCGATTCGGATTATCTTTTGGTTGATCGAGTTCGGCTAGAGAAGATTCGGGATAAAATCTAGCATCGCTTCATCGCTCATCGTTCCACCATGCTGACCATGACATTGATTATTCGCCAATCTCGGATTCACTCTTTCGGTTGCTATACGACGCGGAAGATTCGCAAAGGGACGCGGATCGTGGAGTACGTTGGGCTGTATCTCACGGAAGAACAAGCTGACGATCTGTATGAGGATTATCCCAACACGTACTTGTTCGGGCTGGACGGTGGCAAGCGGATTATCGATGGCTGCGGCGTAGCGGCGTTTGTGAATCATTCGTGCCAGCCGAACTGCGAGACGGACCAGATCCGCGGGAAGATGTGGGTGATTGCGCTGCGCGATCTGGAGCCGGGGGAAGAGTTGACTTACGACTACAACCTGTACGATGGCGAGGATGACGCTCCTTGTTTATGCGGGTCGAAACGGTGCAGGGGGAGTTTGTATTCGGCATCGCATTTGCGCAAGCTGGCAAAGAAGCGGGAGAAAGCGAATGCGGGCACTGCAAACGCCGGGGCGGTGGCGTCTTGAACCGCGCATCTGAAGGTTTGGAGTCCATTGTTGCGAAGGCGCTGCGCCGAGCACCTGCGTCGGAGAGTGTGATGCTGGCGTGGCCGCTCGCGTGCGGAAGCGCGGTTGCGGATCGGACACGGGCGCTAGATTTTGCGGAGGGCATTCTGCGCGTGGAGGTTCCGGATGCGGGATGGAGAAGGGAATTGATGAATCTGGCTCCGCGGTATGTCGCGGTGATTAATAAGTATTCTGGGGCGGTGGTGAGGCGGATTGAGTTTGTGTGCAAATGAGTGGGATCGCGTGCTTATTGCGATGACCAGCGGGACATGAGATCCCTCGCTTCGCTCGGGATTAGAAGATCAATTTTATGAAGGTTACTGAGAAAGATGTGGCTTACGTGGCCGATTTGGCCAATCTTGAGTTGACTGAGGAAGAGCGCGGGCGCATGCTGCGCGATCTGAACTCGATTCTTGGCTATATCGAGCGGTTGAACGAGTTGAAGACCGGTGAAGTTGGGCCGATGGCGCAGGTTTCGGACCGCTATGGGGTGGACGAATCGAAGCAGGGGAGCGAGCGCTTTGGGTATGCCATCCGGGAAGATGTGAAAGAGGGGCTGCGAAAATCGTTGCCGCACGAGGTGGCGGTAAAGAACGCTCCGGATACGGATGGGACGTTTTTTGAAGTGCCGAAGGTGATTGAGAGATAGGGTGATGATCGTGAAAAACGAAATCGCGAGGAAAGGAAACAGCGGGCTTGGCGTCGGGCTGACAATCGATGCGGTCCGCGACGCGATTATCGAAGAGAGAACGACGGCGACGGCGTTGGCGGGCGAGTACTACGAGCGCATTCGGCGCGAAGATCCGGAGATTGGCGCGTTTCTGACGCTGTGCGAAGAGCGAGCGCTGGCGCAGGCGGGGCAGATCGACCAGATGGCGGCGGAAGGAATTCCGTTGCCGCCTTTGGCGGGGGTTCCGGTTGCGATCAAAGACGTGATGGTGACGGCGGGCGTGCGGACGACGGCGGGCTCGAAAATTCTGGACAATTTTATTCCTCCGTATGACTGCACGGCGGTAGCGCGACTGGAGGCTGCAGGCGCGGTGATTCTGGGCAAGCTCAATTGCGATGAGTTTGCGATGGGATCGTCGACGGAGAATTCGGCGTATTTTCCGGTGCATAATCCGCGGGACAAGTCGCGGGTTCCGGGAGGATCGTCGGGCGGATCAGCGGCTGCGGTGGCGGCGGAAATGGCGGTGGCGACGCTCGGGACGGATACGGGCGGATCGATCCGGCAGCCGGCATCGTTTTGCGGGGTGGTCGGGTTGAAGCCGACTTATGGACGGGTGTCGCGATATGGGCTGATTGCGTTTGCGTCGTCGCTTGATCACATTGGTCCGTTTGCAAATACGGTGAAAGACGCGGCGTTGATGCTCCGCATCATTGCGGGGCGCGATGCGATGGATTCGACTTCGGCGGAGGTTTCGGTGCCGGATTACGTGGCGGAATTGGAGAAGCCGGTACGCGGGCTGCGGGTCGGCGTGGCTAAGGAATATTTTGGCGAAGGGCTGGATGCCGAGGTGCGGGCTGCGGTGGAAGCGGCGATCCAGAAGCTGGCGGAACTTGGGTGCGAGATTGTTCCGGTTTCGTTGCCGCATACGGAGTATGCGATTCCGACTTATTACATCGTTGCGACGGCAGAGGCTTCGTCGAATCTGGCGCGGTTTGATGGAGTGCGCTATGGGTTTCGGGCGAAGGCGGGCAATCTTTCTGAGATGTACCGGTTGACGCGCGATGGCGGATTCGGCATGGAAGCGAAGCGGCGAATCATGCTGGGGACATATGCGCTGAGCGCGGGATACTACGATGCTTACTATTTGAAGGCGCAGAAAGTGCGTACGCTGCTGGCGCGCGATTTTGAAGAGGCGTTCCAGAAGGTGGATGTGATCGCGTCGCCGACGGCTCCGACTCCGGCGTTCAAACTGGGAGAGAAGGTGGATGATCCGCTGGCGATGTATCTGGCGGATATTTATACGGTGACGGCGAATCTGGCGGGAATTCCGGGGATCTCGGTGCCGTGCGGCGAGAATCACGAGAAGCTGCCGATTGGGCTGCAATTGTTTGGGCGACACTTTGATGAAGCGACGCTGTTGTGTGTAGCGAATGCCTACGAATCGTCGATGGTCGTTCGTCGTTAGTCGTTCGCTGCTCACCTTTTTTCGTTAGCGTTCCGTTTTGGGAATCTGCCGTCGCGCCCGGGGTACCTCCCCTCCCCCCCTGGTATATTAGAATCAAGACTTTAGCGAGAAGTTTCCGCCAGGTCTTTGAGGAATAAGGAGTTAGAAGCAAAGTCTTGGCTATAAAGGAGTTATAATTCACTCTTTCAGGAAGCTATCTACCTCTCCAGGTTATCCCGGATCAATAAGTTGTCAAAGACCCGGCGACTGCGGTGCGCTTAGCACTTATTTCTATTTTAACAAGGGATGTCAATAGGGATTCGCGGAGTTCTGCTGTGCTTGCTTGAGAGGCACACGAGGAACAGGACCGCTGGCTCCTGCTGGCCATCCGGAAGAGAAGCGGCGCGCCTCGGCAAGGGCAAGGGCTTGTTATCAGCAGAGTTCCCCTGGTAGTAAACCGGGGACCGATGCCGAGTTAGAGGATATCGTCAAGAGTTTGGATCAGGCCACAGATAAGCTGTAACCTCGCTCACAGCGGGTCGTAGTACTGTTGGCCCGCACACGCCCTGCACAGTACTCGCCCGTCACATTTCACTTCGCGGTGGAAGTTGACGCCTTCTCCACATTCGGAGCAGACGATGCGGTCGGATTTGTAGCCGGGGAATTCTTCTGGGGGGAGCGCTACTTTTACCCACTGGGTTGAGAACAGGTCGTCGTCTTTCATTTCGCGATAGGCGAGCATCTGCTGCTGGTTCTTGTTTTCGATTTCCGGATGCAGGGCGCGGGCTAGCGCCTTGGACGACTCTTTGGCGGCGATGCGGATGGCTTTATAGCAGTGATCGGAGGCGGATCCTTCGCGGGGCGGAGCCCCGCCACCACACGGGGAGTTCAGATCGACGAAGGTGGCGGCCATTTTGCCCCAGTCGCGAAATTTGAGGGCGCGCTTGCCGAGACGGCATCCGGTGACGACGGCAATGGCATCCGTGGCGCAGCGGTCGATTTCAACGAAGGTGACGAGGCGCTTGCGATCTTCTTTGTTGTTGCGCGGATCGTCGATGCCAAGAGTCTTGAGTCCTAGCATGGCGAGACGAACGCCGAGGACTTGTCCGGCGCAGAGATGGCCGTGGGCGATTTCGGCTTCGCGGAGATAGGCGTCGAGGGACAACATTTTAGGATTTGTAATTTTGTAATTTGTAATTGGCAATTTGAAACCAGAGATTCCGGAATGCTTGATGCTTTGGACTTCAATTACCACTTACAAATCACCAAATTACAAATTGGACCTCATTTTCTGCGCCAGCGGACTCCTTCTTTGGTGTTTTCTACCAGGATGCCGGCAGCGGTTAGTTCGGCGCGGAGAGCGTCGGAGGCTTTGAAGTTTCGAGCTTTCCTGGCGGCTTCCATTTCGGAGAGCTTTTGATTCACTTGTTCGTCGGTGAGTTGGGCAGAGCCTGCGATCGCGAGTAATTCAGGACTGATTTCTTTTTCGCGGCCTTCGGCGCGAGCCCAGTCGAGGATGGCTTTCATCTTGGGCTGATCGTCGTCTTTCAGGACTCCGAAGATGGCGTCGAATTTTTCGAGTGTATCCAGCAACGGTTTTATCTCGTCAGGGCGCGCCTCGGCGGTGTCGAGAGCGGTGTTCGCTTTACGCAACATGTCGAAGATAGCGCCCTGGGCCTCGGCGGTGTTCAGATCGTCATTGAGAGCGGCGCTGATACGGTCGGCGGTTTCACGGGCGAGCGTGGCCAGCGATAGTTGTCCCCCAGCGGCTAAAGCCGCGTCTGTGGCGTGACCGGACGGCACGACT
Source organism: uncultured Acidobacteriaceae bacterium (assembly GCA_963846085.1). Classification (GTDB taxonomy): domain Bacteria; phylum Acidobacteriota; class Terriglobia; order Terriglobales; family Acidobacteriaceae; genus Acidiflorens. The sequence continues at coordinate 1,980,226 of CAWJUN010000004.1, forward strand.
GAAGTCGTGCCCTTCCCGTTCGTGAGGCTCGCACCCGCACCGGTGCCGTTGTTGGCGTCCTTCCTGTTCGCTGCGCTGCTAGTCGACTTTAAGGCGGTTTCCAGGCGGAAGCGGAAGTTGCGTAATTTTTCGACGGAACTGGCGGCGGCTTTTAGTCCGTCGAAGGTGAAGTTGAGCTGATTGCGGTACGGGACTTGGGAGAGGAGCCAGCGGATGGAAGACGGTTTGTGGCCGCGCAGAACGAGGTCGCGGATGGTGAAGAAGTTTCCGAGACTCTTCGACATCTTCTGGCCTTCAACCAATAGAAAACGAGAGTGGAACCAGTAGCGGGCGAATGGCTGTCCGCTTTGCGACTCGGACTGGGCGATTTCGTTTTCGTGATGGGGGAAGATGAGATCTTCGCCTCCAGCATGGAGGTCGAAGCTGGGGCCGAGTTCTTCCATAGACATGACGGAGCACTCGATGTGCCAGCCGGGGCGACCGGGACCGATGGAGGTATCCCACGAGGCCTCGCCGGGCTTTGGAGCTTTCCAGAGGGCAAAGTCTCGGGCACTATCTTTTTCGTATTCGTCGACGTCGACGCGGGCGCCGTCGTTCATGCCGGCGAAATCTTTTTTGGAAAGCTTGCCGTAGTCGGGGAATTTCGCGATACGGAAATAGTAGGAGCCGTCGTCGGTGCGGTAGGCAACACCCTTTTTTACGAGATCGGTGATGAAGGCGGCCATCTCGGGGATGTGTTCGGTGGCGCGGACGAAAGTAGGCGGCGCAATGCTGAGGGTGGCGGAATCTTCGAGAAAGGCCTGAATGAATTTCGCGGTGTATTGCTGGACGCTGACGCCGGCTTCGGCGGAGTTGCGGATGATCTTGTCGTCGACGTCGGTGATGTTCATGATGTAGCGGACGTCGTATCCACTCTGGCGGAGGAAGCGGTAGAGAAGATCGACGGCGATGAAGGTGCGGAAGTTGCCGATGTGGCCGTAGTCGTAGACGGTGGGTCCGCAGGCGTACATGCGGACGCGGTTGGAATCGATCGGGTGGAAGTCTTCGATCTTTCCGGAGAGAGTGTTATAGAGGCGAAGTGGCATAAGATTTGCGAACGATTTTATGTTTGCACAGTCGGTGACGTTTTCTCAGACGCTGGGCCTCGGGGGCAAAAAGGATTGCTGAAAAACTCAGTCCGCACGACGCCCTCAGCGGCTAAAGCCGGGCTGAAATAAGGCATTTATCGCAGCGGTAAACCGCTGCGCCACCCAAAAGCAGAAAGCTTAAGAATGGTAAACCGCTGCGCCACCCAAAAACAGAAAGCTAAGAACGGTAAACCGCTGCGCCACCCAAAAAGCAGAAAGCTAAGAATGGTGAACCGCTGCGCCACCCAAAAGCAGAAAGCTAAGAATGGTGAACCGCTGCGCCACCCAAAAGCAGAAAGCTTAAGAATGGTAAACCGCTGCGCCACCCAAAAGCAGAAAGCTTAAGAATGGTAAACCGCTGCGCCACCCAAAAGCAGAAAGCTAAGAATGGTGAACCGCTGCGCCACCCAAAAGCAGAAAGCTAAGAATGGTGAACCGCTGCGCCACCCAAAAGCAGAAAGCTAAGAATGGTGAACCGCTGCGCCACCCAAAAGCAGAAAGCTAAGAATGGTAAACCGCTGCGCCACCCAAAAAGCAGAAAGCTAAGAATGGCGAACTGCTGCGCCACCCAAAAGCAGAAAGCTAAGAATGGTAAACCGCTGCGCCACCCAAAAGCAGAAAGCTTAAGAATGGTAAACCGCTGCGCCACCCAAAAGCAGAAAGCTAAGAATGGTGAACCGCTGCGCCACCCAAAAGCAGAAAGCTAAGAATGGTGAACCGCTGCGCCACCCAAAAGCAGAAAGCTAAGAATGGTAAACCGCTGCGCCACCCAAAAGCAGAAAGCTAAGAATGGTGAACCGCCGCGCCACCCAAAAGCAAGACCAAATCGAGTGTTTCAGCAAACTGTAAAGCCCACTTAATCAGGAACGGCTTCGGCGCGGCTGAAGCCACGCCCCTTCAAAGCCGTTGCCCAAGCGTTCGGCGAGCGCGAACCGAACTTTTGATTCTATCGGATTCTTCGGGCGCACCGGAAAGAGATGAGTCCGATTTAGGGGATTTTGGCTGCTGCGAGGCTTACGGAAGTTATGTGAGCGGGCGGGGAGTTGTCTGGTATCCTCGGCGCATGGAAAACCGCAGCGTTGGCGATGTGGGTGGTACGCCGGGCGGACTCGGGTCTTTCCTGCTCGGTTTTTTCATGGCGTGCATTGGCGGATACCTGATTGCGAACCAGGTGAAAGTGGTGGGCTCGTACTGGAGTTTCTACGGCGGAAATACTTTCGGGATCACGCTTTTGCCGATGCTATTTGGAATCGGAATTTTGTTCTGGAATGGCCGCAGTATTATCGGATGGCTGTTGACGGTCGCGGGAGCGTTGTTCATATTCGCGGGGATCATCGCCAATCTGCATATCTTTTTTTCGCCGGCTAGTTTGTTTGAGACGCTCGTCATGCTGATCTTGCTGGTCGGCGGACTGGGGCTGATTATGCGTTCGATCCAGCCGCATCGGAAGTAGCGGCTCGGCTCTCCTTCCTCTCTTGCCCGGGGCTCGCGTGGGGTTCTAGCGGAGAAAAAACCATTACCACGGAGGGCACGAAGGAACACGAAGGAAATCTTCAGGCGGAGGCTGGCTCTCGATCGCTCGGAACTGAAGCTCCTGGGCATTGCAAAGTTGTTGTGGGGCTTTGCGATCTGCAATAAAGACGCGTCTTAGAAGCGTTGACTTTGAGGGCAGCGCACCATAGCATCCTCTGTTACCTAGGGGCATGTGCGCGACCGTGGTGGAAGCACCATTGACGGAAGCGGCACACAGCCTAACGTCACTGTATCGGCGAATGGGTTTTCAGTAAGATACTGGTGAAAACATAGACAACAAATGGTTTGGGCGCGCGGCGTTGGTCGCGTGGAACAAATCTGTTATTTGTTTCGTTTCTTTGGTAGAGCTCAGCGAAGAGAGCTGATGTCGGATTAAGGGAATAGGAAACGATGAATAAGTTTATCGACAGTATTAAACACGCGATTGTGGAAGACGATCCGGATCCGAAAGGGGCGACAAAAGCTTCTACTCCAGCGACGTCGCATAGCGACAACAAGGCACCCTCCGCGGCACAGCATGAATCGGCGTCGGCGATGGCAACGAGCGCGCCGGTGACTTCGTATCAAGGTTTAGGTGAAGAGACGGAGCACGTCTATAAGAAGATCCTGGCGAAGACGGATTTTCAGTCTACGGCGGTGGCGGCGACGATCCACAAATATCTGGACCCGCTGGCGTCGATTCCGATGGACGAGCGGATGAAGTTCAAGACGGCGGTGGTGCAGGCGCAGGCGCAGGAAGGGCTGACGCCGGAGAAGATTCTGGCGACGTTTGACGGCTTAAAGGTGGCGTTGCAGAACGAGCAGGAGTCGTTCGCCGCGACGGCCGAACAATCCAAGAGCCAGGAGATCACGAACCGTCAGAAGAAAGTGCAGGACGTTACGGACGCGATTGCAGCGAAGCAGCGGGAGATCTCGCAACTGCAGCAGCAGCTGTCGCAGGTATCGACGGATCTGGTGGATGCGCAGAGCAAGATTCAGCGGGCCGAGTCGCAGTTCACGATTGCGGCGCAGCGACGGGCGGTTGAGATCGATCAGGAGAAGTCGAAGTACGCGAGTTTGCTGCAAGGATAGAGATCTGAAAGCAAAGATATTGCCCCGAGATATTCGACGTAAAGGTCCAGAAACAGTAACACAGCACGGAAGAAGGAATAAGGTGAGGCACTATGAGTTTGACGCCAGTTACTCCTACGAACCTCGGCCAGGATATTAAGTCGTTTTGGTCGCGCCCGGAAGGCAAGACGGGAATGATTGCGCTCGCGATTCTGGCGGGAGCGCTGGTTTACGGGTGGGGGATGATCGTGCCGTTCGTGGTGTCGATGCTGGCGGACACGCTGCACATGGTCTTCCTGGCATTGATACTCGCTGCGGTTCTGTTCGTACTGTTCAGTAGCCGCACGCACCTGTTGTTCCGGCTGGTGATGCGATGGCTGACCTCGCTGATCATCAACATCGATCCCATTGGCATTCTGAAAGATCACTTGTCGCAGATGCGGAAACGCCGCGACGTGATGAACCAGCAGATCAGCAACGTCAGCGGGCAGATTCGATATCTGAAAGACGTGATCGACAAGAATCACGCGATGGCGAACGAGAACATGCGGCTGGCAGCGCATGCGAAGAAGGTAGCGACCAGCACCGCGGATCAGAATGAGCAGTTGCGCATGGCTTTGCAGATGAAGGCCAAGGCGAACCAGGCGGGTCGGCTGGAAAAATCGAATCTCAGTTACCAGCAATTGCTTGGCAAACTACAAAACATCTATGACCTGCTGAGCAAGTGGGCTGTCCATATCGATTTTTATATCGAGGATACGGACAACGAAGTTAAGCAATCGGAGATCGAGTACAAGACAATCAATTCGGCATATCGCGCGTACCGCACGGCCATGGCGGTGATCAAGGGAAATGGCGATGAGCGCGAGTTGTACAACGAGACGATGGAGCACCTGGCCGAAGAAGCGGGACGGAAGTTGGGTGAGATGGAAGACTTCCAGCGACTGGCGCAGAACTTCATGGACACGATCGACCTGGAAAACGGCGCGGTGGAGACGGAAGCGCTGCAGAAGCTGGATGCGTACGAGCAGAAGTTGCTGACTTCGGGAGACGCGGATACGGCGTTCCTATTGCCAGGAGCGACGGCGGCGCCGGTTCCGGTTGCTGTTAAAGCGTCGGCGGATGGTTCGCCTGCCGCACGCAGCGCCAGCGACTATGGCGACATGTTCAAGTAGCGAACTTTCGTAAGAGCGTTTATCCGATCAACAAAAATCAAGCGCTGAATGAATGGCGCAGGCTGTACACGGGGAGGAATCGCGAATGGCACGTCTGAAGACTGGGCCGAAAGTAGTTTTGATCGTCCTGCTGGTGGTGGCCTTTGTATTTGGGTTGCGCAAAGCTGCGGAGTTGGGATGGATTCCGACGCCGGGAGTGATGAAGGCGCTGGTTCCGGAGAAGGCGGTTTTGCCGGATGTAAAAGAAGCGATGGTGCAAAACGTAGAGCCGACGCCGCTGCCTGCGGCGACTCCGGCGGCAGTGCGAGCGACGTTGATTCGCGGCGAGATTTGGGAGTGGAATGCGCAGATCGGCATGATCTACGCAAACGGTGGGGCGAGCACGACGAAGGGTTCGCTGATGGAAAAACACGGCGTGAACCTGACGTTGATCCGGCAAGACGATACGGGCAAGATGCAGGAAGATTTAATTGCGTGCGCGCGCGAGATTTCGAATGGCTCGTCGCAATGCTCGAATGGCGCCAACTTTGTGCTGATCATGGGAGACGGGTCAGGGCAGTTTTTGGCGGCGATCAATCCACAGTTGAAAAAGCTGGGGCCGGAATTTCAGGCGAAGGTGATTGGTTCGACGGGATATAGCCGCGGCGAGGATTCATTCATGGCACCGCCCGAGGTGAAACGCGATCCGCAGGCTGCGAAAGGCTTGCTGGTCGAGGGCGTGCTGCGTGATGGCGACTGGAATATTGCGCAGAAGTGGGAAGGCGATAACGGGATTAAGAATAATCCGGATGAGAAGACATACGATCCGGATGCGGTGAACTGGATCAATGCGTCCGACTACAACGTGGCAGCGGCGGATTACGTAGCGGGGAAATGCGACGATCGCAAGGTAGTGAAAGACGGACATCTGACGGGCGAGACCAAGCATGTGTGCGTCAACGGAGTTGTGACCTGGACGCCGGGCGATGTGACGGTGGCGAAGGGCAAAGGTGGACTGGTTAAAGTTGTGAGCTCGAAGCAGTATCGTTCACAGATGCCGGACGTGATTGTTGGTCCCAAGAATTTCTTTGACCGCAATCGCGAAGAGATTGAAGGGATGCTGGCAGCTACGTTCGAAGGCGGCGATCAGGTGAAGGCCTTTGATCAGGCGCTGCACAAGGCATCCGCGATTAGCGCGAAGCTCTACAACGATCAGGACGAAGCTTACTGGTACAAGTACTACAAAGGCGTGACGGAGAGCGATGCACAGGGACTGAAGGTGGATCTTGGCGGCTCGACGGTGAATAACCTGGCAGACAACCTGATTCTTTTTGGGCTGGAGCCGGGAACGAACGACAACTTCCGATCGACGTACACGGTGTTTGCGAACATTGCGACACAGCAGTATCCAGCGCTGTTTAAGGACACGCCGATTCCTGATGTGAAGGATATCGAGGATAAGTCGTTTATCACGGGAGCGCAGGCGCGCATGGGCAGCGGCGGGGCCGAGGGAGAAGCGCCGCAGTATGCCGCGAACGAGACAGGGCCCGTCGTTTCCAAACGTTCGTACTCAATTAACTTCGATACCGGTAAGGCGACATTTACTGGCGAAGGCGTGCGAACGATGCAGGAGTTGAAGGATTCGCTGGCCATCACGGGGCTGTTTATCCAGGTGGACGGCTTTACCGATAACACGGGCAGCGAGCCGGCGAATCAGGCGCTTTCGGATGCGCGCGCGGGGGCGGTGAAAGATTGGCTGCAAAAACACGCTCCGAGAAATTTCCCGGACAACCGGTTCCGCATTGCGGGACATGGGTCGCAGAATCCGGTGGCGACGAATGACACGGCGGCGGGCAAAGCGGCAAACCGGCGGGTGGAAATCACGCTGCTCGGCAGCTAGGGCTCATCGCAGTTCGGCTAATCGTTTGTGAGTGCTGGTCGAGGACGGATCGCGAAGGATCAAAGACGGACACGGGATGAATGAAGCGATTGAAGTTCTAGCTCCGAACCGGGTGATCTCGAGGAAGACGGTCCGGTGGATGGTGGGATTTCAGTTCGTGATGCTGCTGTGCATCTGGTTTTTCTCGCCGTCGGTATTTCTGCCGAAACCCAAAGAAGTTCTGCAATCGCTGAGCGATTTGTGGTTTGAGGGGCTGGGCGGCGAGTTGATCACCAGCTTCCTGTTGAATCTGGAAGCGATTGCAATCTCGGCGGTATTGTCGCTGCTACTGGCTTACTTAACGGTAATTCCTTTCTTTCGCCCAATTGTTTCCTTCCTGAGCAAACTGCGTTTCCTGTCGATGGTGGGCCTGACGTTTTTTTTCACCTTGATGGCTACGTCGGGGCACGAGCTGAAATTGTTTCTGCTGGTTTTTTCCGTGTCGGTATTTTTTGTTACGGGGATGGCTGAAGTGGTCGCCAGCGTTCCCAAAGAAAAGTTCGATCTGGCGCGGACGCTGCGCATGGGCGAGTGGCGCGTAGTTTACGAAGTGATTGTGCTGGGGCAGGCGGATAAGGCATTCGAAGTTTTGCGCCAGAACGCGGCGATGGGGTGGATGATGCTGACGATGGTGGAAGGCATTTCGCGTTCGGAAGGCGGAGTAGGCGCGATGCTTCTGAATCAGAACAAGCACTTCCATTTGAGCGCGGTGTTCGCGATTCAGTTGACGATTTTGCTGCTGGGGTTGGGACAGGATTATGCGATTGGATTGTTGCGAGAGCTTTTCTGCCCGTATGCCGATCTGACGTTGGAAAGGAAGTAGCGGCCAGGGCGTCAGCCTTAAAGACAAAACTGCACGGTTCTAAAACGAAATTATGGCTTCCTGTACTTACGGCAAGACGCTATTAAAGATCGAGGATGTGTCGCTTGAGTACGATGGGCGTCCCATCCTCAAGCATGTCACGGCGGAGATACGCGACATTATTCGAGCGGACTGCACGCAGGGGCAGGTGGTGGGATTTCTGGGGCCGAGCGGTATTGGTAAGACACAACTGTTTCGGATCATCGCGGGGCTGAACCGTCCCACGTCGGGTCGAGTGTCGATTAACGGCACGGATCGCCCGGTGATGCCGGGAGAAGTCGGCGTGGTGGCGCAGGACTATCCGCTGTTTGAGCACCGCACGGTGCTTTCCAACCTGCTGCTGGCGGCGAATCAGAAAGAGAAAGATGACAAGGTCGCCCGCGAAAAAGTGATGCAGTATTTGAACGAATTTGAGCTGATTGACAAGGCGCGGCTGTATCCGGTGCAGCTGTCGGGCGGGCAGCGGCAGCGCTGTGCGATTATCCAGCAGATTTTGTGCTCGGATCATTTTTTGCTGATGGACGAACCGTTCAGCGGGCTCGATCTGCTGATGCTGGAAAAGACGACTGCCCTCATCCAGAAGGTCGCGAACATGGATGAGCTGAATACGATTATTGTCGTGACGCACGATGTGACCGCGGCGGCCTCGGTGGCGGATCATTTATGGCTGATGGGGCGCGATCATGATGCGCAGGGGAATCCGTTGCCCGGTTCGCATATTGTGGAGACGTATGACCTCATTGAGCGGGATCTCTGCTGGCATCCGGAGATTATTACGCATCCCAAGTTTGTCGATTTTGTGCGCGAAGTGAAGGACCGATTCAGGACGCTGTAAGCCATCCTTCCAAAGCAGAAAACACCCCTTCAGATTGTTATGGCTTGATTGCGGCTGCGGCCGCGGGCTCGCGCAAACGATGCTGTACCAGAAATGCGTAGTGGACGGCGGAAAGGATGGTGAAGAAGAAGGTGGCGCGGAGGAAGACTTTGGTTGCAATCTGAACCAGAACGATGGGATCGACTAAGAACAGGAGCACGAAAAAAACAGCGGAAATCTGGGCGAAGGTGTTGGCTTTGCCGAAGATGCTAGGGCGGAAATCGCGGAGTCCGGCGATCATGAAGAGCACGCCGCTGATCAAAAGGATGGATATATCGCGGCTGAAGACGATGATCGTGTATTTCCAGGGGACGAGCGCGCGCTGTTCGATGGAGAGAACCAGGAACATCGTGCTCATCAGAAGTTTATCGGCGATCGGGTCGAGATACTGGCCGAGCAGAGTTTGCTGATGAAGAGTCCGAGCAAGGAGGCCATCGAGGCCGTCGCTGATCCCGGCGAGCACAAAAAGTGCGAGTGCCCATTTGAAATCGTGCTTGACCAGATTGATGACGATGAAGGGAAGGAAGATCATCCGCAACAGCGTGAGCTGGTTGGGCGCGGTTAGGATTTGCCGGAGGTTCAACGGTCTTTCTCGCCTCCGAACTTGGCCGAGGCGGTCGAGAGGAATTCGCTGACCAGGAGCGGGGCGGGGTCTTTACCGGTTTTTTCCGCGAAGCGCTGGGCGAGCGAGAGGAGATTGCCCTCAGGGAGATCGAGTTCCATGCGCTCGATGCGGTGCATGGGGAAGAAAACGACGCCGGAGGTGAAGGCTTCTCCACTCTTGACCTGCGAGGCGAGATCGTCAAACGAAGCGACGTCGACGCCGCGGAGGCTGAGGCCTTCGCCAGCGAGATTGAGAATGGCTCCCCAAAATTTCTCGCGCGGGTTCGACAAGGTGACGATGACGAGAGCGCCCGGGCGGAAGGGGCTGACGGTTTGGGGATCCTGATAGAAGCTAGTGCTGGTCACGAAGCGATTGTCGTCTGAGGGAGGGTAGAAAAGCAAACGCAAGAGTCGCCCTAACGTTCGCTCTCGTTCTTCAGTGCCTTCAAGTCGATGCCCACTTGCTCGGCCTTCTTGTAGAGGTGGGAACGTTCTAATCCCAGGGCGCGGGCGGTGTTTGAGATCTGATGGTGATTGCGTTTGAGTTCGGCAAGGATGGTTTGCTTTTCGAAGGTGCGGACACGGTCGGCTAGGGGGCCTGAACCTGAGGCTCCGGAATCGAGAGTCGCGCTGGAAGCGGGCAGCGCTAAGCCCACGGTTTCGGCGGTGACTTCATTTGAAGTTGCGAGAAGCATGAGGCGCTCGACGGCGTTTCGGAGTTCGCGGACGTTGCCGGGCCATGGGTGATCTAGCAAGGCGGTGAGCGCGTCGGGGGTGAAGCGCGTCGGCTTCCATCCGTTGATGGCGCTGACTTGCAGAGCGAAGTGCTCGACGAGGGCGGGGATGTCTTCGCGACGCTCGCGCAGGGGAGGCAGGCGCAGGGGGAAGACGAAGACGCGGTGAAAGAGATCCTGGCGGAATTTTCCGTCGCGGACCTGGGCTTCGAGGTCGCGGTGGGTGGCGACTACGACGCGAACATCGACGGTGATGGCGCGCTCGCCGCCGATGCGTTCGACTTCTCCCTCTTCGAGGACGCGGAGGAGTTTGGCTTGCATGGCGAGCGGCATGTCGCCGATTTCGTCGAGAAAAATTGTGCCGTGCTGGGCTTGCTCGAACTTGCCGAGATGGCGTCCGGCGGCTCCGGTGAAGGATCCTTTTTCGTGGCCGAATAATTCGGACTCGATGAGTTCGGCGGGGACGGCGGCGCAGTTCAGGGTGACGAAGGGACCTGCGGTGCGAGGGCTGCGTTCGTGGAGGGTGCGTGCGACGAGCTCCTTGCCTGTGCCGGTCTCACCTTGAATGCAGACGCGAGTTTCGCTGGCGGCGACGCGTTCGACTTGCGCCATTACGCGACGCATGGTCTCGCCCTGCCACACAACTTCGTGTTTGCCGAGACGGTGGGTGAGATCGCGATTCTCGCGCTCGAGGCGTCCGAGTTTGAGGGCGTTTTCGACGGTGAGCAAAAGCTTCTCGGTAGAGATGGGTTTTTCGAGGAAGTCGAGTGCTCCAAGGCGCGTGGCGCGAACGGCCATCTCGATGTGGGCTTGCCCTGACATCATGACGACGGGAGTGAGCACGCCTTGAGCTTTGAGTTCTTCGAGAAGCGTGAGGCCGTCTTTGCCGGGCATGACGACGTCGGAGAGGATGAGGTCGAAGGACTGCGATTTAGCCAGTTCCAGAGCCTTGTTGGCGTTGTCGCAGACGGCGGCTTCGTGACCTTCGAGACGAAATGCGCGCGACAGGGAGGCGAGAGTGTTGGCCTCGTCGTCGACGATGAGCAGGTGCGCTTTTTGCGGCACGATTCACCTCAAATGAAAAATGCAAAACCAAAACAAGTAAAACAACGCAAAATCAAACACTACCGCAGAGGCGCCGAGTGCGCGGAGAAATCACGGGGCAGCTCAATGCGGAATGTAGTTCCTTTTTCTTTAGCACTTGCGACAGAAATCTTGCCGCCATGATCGCTGACGACCGACTGCACGATGGCCAGTCCCAGGCCAGTGCCGTGCTGCTTGGTCGTGTAGTAGGGAGTGAAGAGGCGGCCACATTCTTCCTGGGTGAGTCCAGAGCCTGTGTCGGAGACGGAGAGTGCAATGCCGTCGAAGGAATTGGCAGTTTGAGTGCGGATCGTCAACTCTCCACCTTGGGGCATGGCGTCGATGGCGTTGAGGACGAGGTTTTGCAAGGCGCGATGCAGGAGGTCAGGGTCGGCGGCGATCTCGGGTAAAGCCTTGTCTAATTCGGTGTGGACGACAATTTGATTGTTGTCCTGCAACTGGGCGTGGAAGACGCGCAGCACCGAGGCAACGATTTCGTTCAGTTGGGTGGGCTGGCGCTGGGGCTGCGGCATTTTGGAAAATTCGCTGAAGCGGCCGATGATGGTTTTCAGATTGTTAATTTCCGCGAGCAAAGTGGTTGTGCCTTCCTGAAAAACCTCTTCAAACATTTCGGGAGACTTTTGTTTGGCGCGCATGAGATTTTCGACCGTGACTTGCAAGGGGAAGAGTGGATTCTTGAGTTCATGAGCCAAGCGACGCGCGAGTTCGCGCCAGGCCGCGACTCGTTCGGCCTGCACGGTCCGGTCTTTCTGCTGCAACAAATCTTCGGTCATGCGATTGAAAGATGCGGCGAGTTCGCCGAGTTCGTCGGTTGATTCGACTTCGACCTTGGCGCTGAGATCGCCGGCGGCAACGCGACGCGCGGCCGCAGCCAACGAAACGACGGGACGAGTGACGCGAGCGGCAAACCAGAGGCTGGCGAGGATGGCGATGAGGATTCCGACTCCGCCTACGAACATGGCGGTGGAGATGACGCGGCGTTGCAATTCGATCAGAGGGCGGCGCGAGCTGCCGACGAGCAGAACGCCCATTAACTGCTGATCGGCGCGGTGAGGGGCTTGGGCGTTGGATGTGGTCTGATCGGAGGCACTGAAAACCGGGCCGAGCAGGGGAATAGCGTGGAAAACTTCTGCGTCAGCGGAATCGGCAGTCCAGTGGACGACGCCTTGGGTTTCCTGCAGGGTGTTGCGGACGCGCGCGACCAGGGAGGCGAGTTTGTCGACTCCGGCGGCAGGGCCGTTGAGGTCAAGCAAACTTTTGGGATTCCACTTGGCGTCGAGATTTTGATAGAGCAAAACTCGAGTTCCGGCGGGGATGTCGAGGGTGGAGAGAAAGCCCTGATCGAGACGCTCGCCACCGATTACGTAGAGAGGTTGCTCGGCAACGCGCGCGACGCGCACGGCGAACAGGCCGAGGCTTGCGCCGTTTGGCAGTTCTTCGCGCTTGAGGAATGCTGCGGCGGGGACAGGGGCCGTGGGAGACGCACCATCGGGTGCGGCGGTGAGAGGGATGGCGGGTTCGGGGTATCCGAATTTTGCCTGCCACTGCGAAGAAGAGAGAATCGTGCCGCGACTGTCGACGAGTTCGAGAAAGTCGAGTTGCTGTTGGCTGGCGAGGGCGCGGGCATCGCTGACGTATTCTCCGGCGTCGGAGCCGCTGCGGTTCAGATCGAGCGCGATGCGCTGCACAGTATCGCTGGCAGCGACGGATTCGACTTTGCGTGTGACCTCTGAGCCTCGACGCTGGAACTCGGAGCGAAACTGGGCGGCGACGGCGTTGGCGCGATCCTGATCGGCCTGCTCGAACGAGTTGCGAATGGTGCTATAGACGGAGACGGAGATAACGGCGACGCAGAGCAGGACGGTTGCGGCGAAGAGCAGAAGGAGCTTTTTGCGGAAGCTCATCGCGAGGCCGTCCGCGGAGAAGCGCTGGCTGGAGGGTTGTTGACCGGATGTTGAACTTCCAGCGCAATTTCGCGTGGGCGATCGGATAGCCATATTTCGGCCAGGGACGATTCAGTGCCGGTCCACTGTCCGAGGCGATCGGGTTGCCAATCGCGAACACGAGGGCTGACAGCGCTCGCAACGGGCAGATGGAAGAGCGGGATGACGGTGTTTCCATCGAGCAGGGCGCGCTCGGACTGATAGAGGTCGTCGAGAGAATGGAGAGAGTTGGCGGATGGCGCGATTGTGGGCTGCGCGAGTCCGAGTTGGCGCGCAGCTTCTTCGAGGGATTTGGCGGGATCGGGACTGGGGAGGACGGCCCGAACCAGGCGAAGGTCCTCGGGCCCTGACACTGAGACTTGAACGGTGATGCCGGCTTCGCGGGCGTTGAGGGCGATGCGCTCGGCGATGAGTTGGGCTGGCGGATCGCTGGGATCGTAGCTGAGATTGAGCGCGGGCTGGCGCGTTCCGGCTAAGAGGGCGCGTGCGCGTTGCGGATCGGGCTGCACGGAAAAGACGGCGGCGTACCCGGTCATCCAATTGGGCAGAATGCCGGCGGCGGGCTCTCCTGCGCCTTTCAAAAGGACGGACTGGATCGGTTTGCGATCGATGGCAAGAGCTAGCGCTTCGCGAAGGTGGGCGTCCTGGGCTTTTGAGTTCTTCGAAAAAACGAGCGCGAGAAGTTCGACTGACAACGACGACGAGGACGAGGTACCGCGGCGCTGGGCCGTGTTTTGCGGGGCGGACTCGATCAGATCGGCTTTGTCGAGTTCGAAGGCGACGGCCTGGTCGCGCAGGGATCGTCCGAATTCGAGTTGGATGATATCGACAAAGGGACGGCCGGCCCAGCTTTCTTCATTGGCGGCGAGCGTGAGCAATTTACCGGGCTGCCACTGGGCTACTACGAACGGGCCGGTGCCGGCGGGAAGGTGATTGGAGTTGTATTTCAACAAGAGATTGCGCGGGAGTGCGAGTTCGGCGAGAAGGGATGGCTCAGGCAAATCGCTTTCGATGGAGACGGAGTCTGGATAGGCGCGCACCTGCCAGGTGGGATGAAGAGCGCTGAGAATTTGTGCGATGGCTGCGGGCGTGGCCACGGTGCCGTCGTGAAATTTAACTCCGCGGCGGAGGGTGAAGAGGCAGATGCGTCCGGAGAGATCGCTTTGCCAAGCCACGGCGAGCGCGGGTTGCGGGCGGTCAAGGGCATCGAGTTTTACGAGAGTATCGCCGATGAGAGAGAGGGTGCGTGCGGCGTCCCAGTAGGCGATGGGAGTGGGGTTCGCGGGGAAGTCGAGGGTTTCGGGAGCGGATTGCAGAAGGACGCGGAGAGTTCCTCCGTAATGGGGGCGAGTGGCGGCGGAGGCGGTGGTGGCGAAGGTCGCGCATAGGATGGTTAGGACTAGCCATGAGTTTTGCAACGGCATCGGTGGCAGTGGAGAGCAGTTTTGGCGCATGCAGGGGCCGAGCTTCGCTCGGCTTGGACGGGCAGGAATGCCCGTCCCCACACAAATGCCCGTCCCCACACTAGCGCTTGTCTCCACCCGGGCGTTAGTTACACGAAATTTGTATGCGGTAGGACTCATACCATCCTGTGTCTTTTCTTTTTACGATTGCTACGGCTGTGTTTGTGCTGGGTTCGGGCCATAGTGCTACGACTTGGCCGTCGAACTCCACGGCTGAACTCACGGCGACGGGATCACGGTCGGGAATCTCGTAAGCGCGCAGACCGTCGCGTTCGGCGTCTCCGCTCTCGGTGGCGAGCAATTGCGTGCCGATGCCGCAGGACGAGCGAACGGCGGCGAGATCGCTGCCCCAATTTGAGCCGCGGATGGACTGGTCGGTGATGCCGTCGACGAAGTGGAGCGAACCGTCCACGGCAGCGAAGGCCCAGAGCGTGTAATTCGATTTGGGCAGAGCGACGGCGGAATAGAACGACGGAACGTTGGAGATTTTTCCGATGGCGGGAGAGAGGGCTCCGGTGAAGAAGTTACGCGAGGCCGCGAAGAAGGCATGCACGGTATTGTCGTCGGGCGTCAAGGGCCAGGGGTCGTCGGTGTCGTTGCACGCGATGGTCAAGGGCGCACCGCTGTTGGACGAAGAGGACGAACGGCAGAAGGTTCCGGGCAGGTAGACGTCGAACAGGTGATCGCGGCGTATGAAAATGCGACCGCGCAAGTCTCGAGGGAAGGTGCGCGAGTGGGTGATGGGGAGGGATGTTTCAAGCTCCCAATGCGCGGAGGTGTTTGCCTGACGGTAGACCGCGACGGAGGTGCTGCCGAGGACCAGAAGATGCGAGCCTCCGGGCATGTCGATCTGGGCGAGATCGAGAATGGGCTGGGCCTGGGCGAAGACGAGCGTCGTTTTCAGAACGATTGGCAGCGCAGTGGTGAAGGCTCCGCTGTTCGGGGGGCGCGGCAACGAAACGAGGACGACTTTCTTTTCGTCGGAGCCGATCGCGATTTCGGCGGTCCAAACGTAGTCGCGGAGGCTCTCGGATAGGACGACGGTGATTGCGCCGATGGCCTGTTCAGTTTTGGCGGTGTGCACTCCCTGGGTGTTCAACTCGGCTTCGAGGGCGCTGCGCACTTCGCGCACGGATTTTTCGTCGAGCGAGGAGTAGTTAGTGAGGTCTAGCGCGAAGGCGCCGGGGCCGGCAGCAGCGGCGATTTTATGGGCGAGTTGGCGAGCAGCGTCTGTTGAATTGGACGCGGATAAGTTAGAGGAGATAAAGATGAGAGCAAGTGAGAGCGAAGTCAGGCAACCAAGCCGCAGACTGCTGGACATTCGCGCTCGCATTTGTGGAATGGGCTGATTATAGCGCGTGGTCGATGGTGGCTTGTTCATGGATGAGTGTCCTGTTGCTGGTTCTCGGTTCTCAGTTTCAGAGAGCTTGCTGTTAACGCTCGCGCGAACTGAGAACCGAGAAAATCGCCGCTAATCTATTGTTGCGATTTGGCGTCGGCTTCGGCGTCGTCGGCCTGACTGACGTGGTTCGGAGCACCCATCCCGCGGAGCACATCGTTGGTGAAGAAAAACTTTCCATCGGCGGGCACCATCATGATCTGCAATTTGTCGGAGAGACGCTCGGCGACAATCTTGTTGATGAGGAGCGGATTTTGTTTGAGGATGGCGGCTTCGCTGGCCATGCGTTCGGCGTCGGCGGAGGCGGTCAGACGGATGCGATCGGCTTCGGCCTGGGCCAGCAGCTTGCGACGCTCGCCTTCGGCTTTGCTGTCGATGAGCTTGGCTTCGCCGGCGGCTTCGGCATTTTTCACGGTGGCTTCTTTGCGAGCTTCAGCTTCGAGCTTGGACTGTTCGATCTGTTCCTTCTTCAGGGGCAGAGTGTACTGCATGGCGTCGGACTCGCTCTTGGCCTGGAGGACGCGAACGGCGGCTTGTCCTTCCGCTTCTTTGACTTGCTGAACCTTGGTTGCGTCTGCATCGGCTTCCGCGATCTTTACCTGCTTCTGGTGGATTTCAGTTTCGACACCCATGCGGTCATTCTCTTGTTCTTTCAGCAGCAGAGATTCGAGGCCCTTGGCATACTCCTGGGGAAGTTCGATGTCGCGCAGCATGACTTCTTTGACGACGATGCCATCGGCGGCGAGACGTTTGCGAATCATTTCGGCAGAGCGCTGGCGAACTTCTTCGCGCTTGGTGGAAAAAACTTCGCGAACGGTGTAGCCCGGAACTAATTCGCGCCAGGCAGTTGCGACGACCGGAGGAACGATTTCCTTCTCGAGGGGGTGCGGCAGGTTGGCTTCGATGTAGTCAAGATGCTTGGGATCGATTTGATAACGGACGGTGATGGCGAGGCCTAGAGTGAGGCCTTCTTTGGCCTGGACGTGGAGCGGCTCCCCTTTGGCTACACCCTTCGAGAGTGCTTCTTCGTTGATGCCGGTGGTGAACAATTGATCGCGCGTGTTGAAGAGCTCGACGCGCTCGATGAGGGGCGTGACGAAATGCACGCCGGGATAGAGAGTTCCGGCAAGCGTACCTTTCGTCTGGCTCACGCGGACTCCGGCCATTCCGCTGGGGACGATGACGATGCCGGCGGAGATCAGCAGCGGGGCCCAGGCGAGCATGACGAGGGCAACGGAGGTGCGCCAGCGAGTAGCGGGTGCAGGACCGGGCGCTCCGGCTTCGGGATCTGGATTGACTCGTCTTCGC
Organism: uncultured Acidobacteriaceae bacterium; assembly: GCA_963846085.1. Lineage (GTDB taxonomy): Bacteria > Acidobacteriota > Terriglobia > Terriglobales > Acidobacteriaceae > Acidiflorens. The sequence goes on from CAWJUN010000004.1 coordinate 1,997,319, forward strand.
TGCCAGGCAATCAGCAGGTAGATGTCGTAGGTGAGAATTCCGGCGGCGATCACGAACATTGCGATTCCCGCGCTGAGCAGCAAGTATTTCAGTAGCAACATGGTGGTGGTCCTTTCAGTTCTTGCGGGTGGAGGTTGAGAACGGCTTTGGAGTTTCCGAGCGGCGGGCGAAGGCCACACGGACGATCTGTCCGAAAATGAGTTCTTCGATCAGCAGCGAGGCGGCGAGAGAAAACGTGAGACCGCCGATGATTACCAGGGTTTGCAGCATTGTTTCCATAAGTGGCTCCTTGACTACTTCCTTCCTGCACTGCTTTGCGATTCGGAGACGGGGTGAACCCGTCTCTACAGAAAAACTTGGCGGCTACTGGCCACTGGCGGAGTTCTTGCCGGTTTCAACCTGCGCGAGGATCTCGGTTGCTGTCTCGGGCGCGGAGTCGGACGCTGATCCGAATACGGCTGCGACTTCGTCGTCGCGCTCGGCGCGAATCTGCACGGCGTCGCCCGCGTTGAGGATGGCGAAGAGTTCTTCGAGATCGTGCTTGCCCATGCGAATGCAGCCGGTCGATGCGGCTTTGCCGATCGAATTCGGCTGATTGGTGCCGTGGATGCCATAGCCCTTCGCGCTGAGGCCCATCCAGCGAGAGCCGACAGGGTTGTCTTTGCCGGCGGCGATCACTTGTCCTTTGTGGTAGTAGGTTGGGTTGCTGACACGCGTTGAGGATCTTGAATTCTCCGACTGGGACTCGGAGTGGAAACCTTGCCGACGGCGACGCGATAGACGCGGACGACTTTTCCGTTCTCAAAGAGCGCTAGTTTGCGGTCGGGGATGCTAACCAGGACCCAGTGCACGGTGGTTTTCGCGAATTCGGGAGTTTTGGGAAACGAGGGAGTTGGCGCTGACGTTTGCAGAGCGGCGCTGACGGTGGTGAGGAGCAGTAGGACTGCGAGAATGGAGGCGGCTGGAAGTTGGAAGCTTCTTCGCAGTTCGATTCGGTTGTCGCTAGTCTGCTTCATCTCCGTTGCCCCGTTTCTGGATGTGTTTTGCGTAGTCACGGCATAGATCAAGCATTCGTGCGGCCAGCGGTAGAATGCTGAAAATAGGGGAGTTATGCTGAGGATTGAGGAATCTAGTGTGTGCCTGCTAAAGCAGGTGTGTTTCGGGTGACACGTTCTTATCTCGAATTTCCTAGATCTCGGCCGGCGTCGGCGGACAATTCTCCGGTCACCCAACTGAAACTTCGAGGGTGGTCAGGCATCCCATTTTTTGTGTTAAGGTCTGCCTTACCGGGGCTAACAATGGCTGTTAGGTCAACAAACGAAGGACGAAGATGATCACTCGGATTGACGAGAAGGAACTGAAACGGCAGAGTCGGCGTCAACTGCTGAAACTGGCTCCCGTAGCGGCGTTGGGGATTTTTGCGTTTCCGAAGGTGAGCGATCGACTGGTGGAGGCCGGAGTTCGGTTCAGCGATTGGGCGGCGGGCGAGACATTTCGGTCGCAACATCGGGCGCAGACGTTTTCGGATTCGGCGGTGGTGCCGTTTGAGAAATTTCCTTACAACGGGTACGACGTGCTGGATCCAGAGGTCGATCTGGAGCGATGGACGCTGACGGTTGAGGGTGATGTGCAGCATCCGGGCGAGTACAAGCTGGAGCAGATTCGGGCGTTGCCGAAGGTGAGCCAGAACACACGGCATGTGTGCGTGGAGGGGTGGGACGTGATTGGGTCGTTTGGAGGATCGAGCATCTCGGACTTCTTGAAATTGGTTGGAGCGAACACCAGCGCGCGCTTTCTTGAGGTCGAGTGTGTGGATGACTATTACGAGTCGATTGATATGGCGTCGGCGCTGCATCCGCAGTCGCTCATGTGCTACGAAATGTACGGGCGGCCGCTGGATCGGAAGCATGGAGCGCCACTACGACTGCAAATGCCAACGAAGCTGGGCTACAAACAGGCTAAGTATCTGGACACGGTTCGCGTTACGAATGTGTTGAAACCGGGTAAGACGGGGTATTGGGAGGACCAGGGTTACAGTTGGTTCGGGGGACTGTGATGGCGAACGACGAGAATCGCGAAGAAGAAAAGAAGAAGAGATTGTCCCCGAACAGCGTGCCGGAACCGGAAAGTGCGGCTGCGGGCGAGGAGTGCGTGATCGAGGCGACTGTGGGCAAGGTGGAGACGGTCGATGCCGAGCCCCTCCCGGGGGACGCGACGACTGCGCTTGCGGAACCGCTGATGATGCCGGAGAAGGCCGAGGGCAGCGAAGTGGAGAGGGACGATGAGGAGCCAGGGATGGTTCGGGCGGCGTACGAGCATCCTACGGCGATTCGGATTACGCATTGGGTCAATGCGATCAGTTTGTTTGTGTTGGTGACGAGCGGGCTGCGGATTTTTAGAGCGTTCCCGAGTTTCGGGCCGAAGATTCCGGAAAAGATTCTGATTGACGTGCCGAAGTCGCTCACGCTTGGCGGGTGGTTGGGCGGGGCGTTGCAGTGGCACTTTACGTTTATGTGGTTTTTTGCGGCGAGCGGGATCTTTTACGTGGTGTATCAGATTGCGAGCGGACATTACCGGACGTTGCTCTTTACTCCGCGGGATGTTGCTGGGGTGTGGCCGATGGCGCGGCATTACTTCTTTTTTGGACCCAAACCGCTGCAGACGGGACAATACAATGCGCTGCAGAAGCTGGCGTATACGTCGGCAATTGGATTTGGAGCGCTGTCGCTGCTGACGGGGATCGTGCTTGTATAAGCCGGCGCAGTTTTCGTGGCTGGCGTTTCTATTCGGTGGATTTCACCTGACGCGCATCTGGCATTTCGCGGCGATGTGCGGTTTTCTGGCGTTCATCCCGGGACACCTGATCATGGTTGCTCTGCACGGGTGGTCAAACTTCTACTCGATGCTTTCGGGATGGAAACGAGAACCGGAGTATCAGGAGTAGAGACCGCTGAGTAGGGAATCACTCTTCTGGAAATAACTCTGCAAACAGTCTTTGCAATAACTGCTGATAGGCATGTTCGCCGTGCTCTTGCTGGTAATGCAGCATGGCAGCGGGAATCGGATTGTTCATGGGAACGGCGCGCAGTTCTGCCGGGGCAAATTTTGGTTTAGGCCGCTGCTCTGGGTTGAGATCTGGCAATTTGACGACGTCGGAGGCGAGGAGACCCTTCGCAATCCGCGCTCGCGCCCAGCGTACGTTTTGAAACTGGTCATGCATGTCGTGAATGATCTTCAGGGTTTCGAGAGCACGGCAGCCATCGGCGATCTTCCCATCGGAGTCGAGGGCGTAGATATTTGGCATCGTCCAGATCGACTGATTGATTTCGCGTTTCCAGGCGAAGCGGCTGGCTCCGACATACATGGAGTCACGCAGGTTGTGGAGTTCGGCGACCGTGACGAGGGCTTCGGCGGGCGCATCGATTTCGCGGACGTATTCATTCCAGACATCGACGATGCGTTGCTCCGGGATCTGACGAGCCGGATCGGTGACGGCTTCGTATTCGGCGTGAGCCACGCGATGGCGATAGCTACGGGTGGTCCACAACATGTGTCGATGGCCGGTTAAGACTTCTGCGACGGCGTCGACGTAGGCGCGGGCATCGGCCTCGGAACGAATGTTGCCTGCGAGGTCGTTGATGTGAATCGCCTGCTGACGGGCGGGTTCGCGCTGCTTCTGGATCTCTGCTTCTTTTTCGCGAATGCCTTCGAGTTGTTGCGGAGTCCAAGGTGGTGCTGCGGGATTTGAGGGCTGCGGGACCGCGGTTTGCGGTACGGCTAACAGCAGGGACGCGACGACAGCGGTGGCGATCACTATCATTGGCTTCTCCTGTTTCTGCGGGAAAGAAGTCTTGATGTGCAGTGCGATGTTGGGGCGGATGACTGAGGTTGCCCGGCGAAGAGAGGATACCTCGGGACTCGCTTCGTGAATATAGCAAACGGGCGCTGGAGCGCCCGTGCCGATTCCCTACAAATCTGTAAGTTCGGAGAGTTGTGTACGGTGTCGGACTCGGGGCGGGGTTAGTGCTTCATGGTGTCGTCGGACTTCATTTCATCTTTCTTCATGCCGTCGTCGGTCTTCTTGGCGGCTTTCTTGGATTTCTTCGATTTCTTGGTTGAGTCTTTCGCCATGTCGTCTTTCTTCATGCTGTCGCCCTTCATGGCGTCTCCTGTTTTGGACTTGTCGCTGTGCATCTGATCGTTCTTCATGTTGTCCTGGTTCATGGCATCGCCGGACTGAGCGAAAGCCATCGCGCCGAATAGAGTAGCCGCACACATCATTTTCACAATCGTGTTTTTCATACGCATCTCCTTGTTGAAATCGCCGTGATTTTTCGCCCGGATTTGAGGGCCAAGCATGGGATGTGTGGAACGGCACAAAGTTACAAGTTGCTCGGGCGCGAGGACAAAAAAGAACCGCCATCAGATTTGCGCTGATGGCGGCAATCAAGGAGATCGAGGAAAAACTTAAAACGGAGCGGACGCTTGTAAGAATTGCAACAACGATGCCAATTGTTGCCGTTGATTGCGCCTTTGAATCTAGTTACTTATAAATCGACAGGCGGGGAAGGTGAAAAGAGTTGCAGATGTCGTGTTCCCTCGGGCAGACGAGGTTAGGGGTGGGTAGGTCGCTTGACTGCGCTGGGTAATAGGAAGAAAGTAACCACCCTCAAATAGTGGACCTTAGACGGTCAGCAGTTGCCACCCAAGTGAGATTCCGTTGGAGATGCGGCTACGCGTTGTGCCCTCGCCGACGTGCATTGCGAGCATCCCAGCAAAAGAGCGGGGGCTGGATTGGAAGACTTGCATGGTGCGGTTTCGCAGACGGTTGTGATGGGCCATGAAAAGCATCAGGCGCGACATCAACGCAGGGCGGCGACTGAGAGCACGATGTCCACGTTGGTAGCGAGCGAGATCGCCGGCGGCCAAACATTCGCCGAGCAAGGCAGCCTGGCGGAAGCTGAGGCAAAGACCTTCGCCGGTGATGGCATCGATTCCGCCGGAGGCGTCCCCGACCAGGGCGGTGCGCCCGCGATAGACGTGGCGAAAACGTTCGGTGATAGTGATAGCGCCACGTTCGTTGGAAGAGAATCGCGCATGTTCGAGCCGGCCGGCAAGTTCGGGGAAGTCCGCGAGAGCGTCTTCCAAACGAAGCTTCTGATTGGACGAGATCGACACGACGCAAACTTCTTCGTGGCTCACGGGCGTGACATAAATCTGGGAGCGATCACCCCAATGTAGTTCCATGGATCGGGTCCAGGGGGCGACATGATAGTGGCGCCGGAAGGCGAAGCGGAAATGCTTACTGCGGCGTGCTGCGAGATTGCGGGGAGAGAGTTGTGCCCAATCCCGAACGCGGGACGAGGTGCCATCGGCTCCGACAATCCAGCGGGCGCGCACCAATTCTCCGGCGACGAGAGCGCCTTCCGGGTGAAGGCCTGTTACAGCCGACTGCCAGAGGAAACGAACGCCAGAAGCGGCGGCGCGCTCGGTCATCAAGCGATGCAGATTGGTGCGGCGAATGCCGCAGGCGGTTCCGCGCGGAAATTCAGCCTCAGCCGTTGCACTACCGCTCACGAAACGAATGCCGTGGAACTGGTACGATTCGTCTTCCGGGATGGAGATGCCGAGGTCGCGCAGAGTCTCGACTCCGTCGGGCATGAGGCCTTCGCCGCAAGGCTTGTCGACCGGGGGAACCGCTCCATCGGCGAGAATCACGCTGAGACCGTGACGACGCGCTGCGATGGCGGTGGCGAGTCCGGCGGGTCCGCCACCAATTACAAATACGTCCCAAGGTTTGGGAAGGGAAGCGATCATAGCGTTGCAGCGATGTGAGTGAGATGCGAATTTCTGCGCTGGTGCCGCCTACCACTCCAGCAAAACGAATTCCGAGCAGAAACCCGGGCCCATAGCGGCAAGTAAGCCGATCGTTCCCGGTTCGGGACGACGATTTTTCATGACCTCTTCGAGCACGACGAGGACGGAGGCGGAAGAAAGATTTCCGGTGCGCCGGAGGCACTGCCAGGAAACGTCGAGTTCTCCATTTTTCAATCCAAGGGCATCGGCGGTGGCTTCGAGGATTTTTGGACCGCCGGTGTGGAGGCACCAGCTGCCGATGTCGGAGCGGGTGAGTCCCCGTTCGGCGAGGAAATCGTCGAGATCCTTTGCCAGATTTTGCCTGACAAGGTTCGGAATCTCGCGCGAGAGCACGATGCGGAATCCTCTTTCGGAAATATCCCATCCCATCATTTCTTCGGTGTCGGGATAGAAGACGGAACGGGTGGCGAGAATCTTCACGCCCGCAAGTCCCGTCTCGGCACCGGCGACGATAACGGAGGCGGCGCCGTCTCCGAAGAGACCGGCGGAGATGAGGTTCGCCATGGAGACATCTTCGCGTTGGAGGGTGAGAGAGCAGAGTTCAACAGAAAGGACGACGGCGATCTGATCGGGATAGGCGCGAACATAATCGGCGGCTCGAGAAATCGCGGCGGCGCCGGCGACGCAACCGAGTCCGAAAATAGGGAGGCGGCGGATGCTTCTACACAGTCCCATGCGATTGATGAGGAGCGCGTCGATAGAGGGGCTACTGATGCCGGTTACAGAGGTGAAAAAGAATGCGCCGAGATTTTTGCCGTGCAAACCCGCTTGCGCGAGAGCGCCTCCTACGGCTTTTTCGCCGAGCTCTTTGGCGGTATTGATCCAGTGATGATTGGCCTCTCCCCAGGTTTTCATCTTCAGGTATTCTTCTTTGGGAAGCGCGAGGAAGCGGCCGTCGACGCCTACATGTTTATGCAAGCGACGCAACACGTGGGGATTCTGGACTCGCTCGCCCCAGTACATCTGAAGGGCCTCCAGCAACATGGCTTGGGAGTAGTAATGCTGCGGAAATGCACTTGCTGCGCTGACAATTTGCATTGATTCCAGTCTCCGAGGATCCAAGGCAAAAGTCGCCGAGGAGGTATCTCGGAATTGTATTCTGAATAATGTACCTTAGGATGCTGAATTGTAATGATAGAGTATGAAATTCAGAAAGGCAGGATGATCTCGTGAAATTCGTCGCCGGACTGATTCTCGGCCTGATTCTTGTGCCCTTTGGGGCGTACGTATATTTTACCGGCGGGAGCGCGCCAGTCGCCACCGCCGATTCTGATATGCCATTTGAAACATTTTTTGCGCGTAAGGCGCTAGACGCGCGCGTTAAGAAAGAGATGCCGAAGAGCGTGCCGATCCAACCGACGGAAGCAAATTACCTGGCTGGAGCGGATTTGTACAAGCAACATTGCGCGGTTTGCCATGGCTTACCGTTGGTGCCGAAGACGGCGATTGCGACGGGAATGTATCCGCGGCCGCCGCAGCTTTTTCAAGGCAAGGGCGTGACGGATGATGAACCGGGAGAGACTTACTGGAAGGTGTTCAACGGCATCCGGCTGACGGGAATGCCGGGCTTCAGCAAATCTCTTTCTGAAACGCAAATGTGGCAAATCTCGTTGCTGTTGGCGAATGCGGACAAGTTGCCGTCCTCGGTAAAGGGGTCGTTGGTCGCTCCGCCGCCCGCGGTGCCGACTCCTGCGGTGGTGCCCCCGGCGATGACGCCGCCGTCTTCACCGAATACGGCGCTGCCACCGAAAGAGTAGTTCGGGAAAATTCAGGGGGCGGGAATGGCGGGCGCTCGATTCGCATGATCGGCGACGATTGATCGATTCTGCGGCACTAACCTCTCAGCCTCGGATCGCGCTATTGTGTAGCCATGGCGTTTGGCCGTCCTAAAAAACTTTTCACGGAAGCGGAGCTGTATGAGTATGCGATCGGGGCGCTCGGTCGCCGCATGCGCTCGGTTGCAGAATTGAAGCGCCTGTTGCGCAACCGCGTTGAGGCCGACACCGAAATCGGAAAGACGCTGGTGGAGTTAATTGTGGTCCGGTTGAAAGACCAGGGCTATCTGAACGACGCGAAGTATGCGACGGCGTTCTCTTCGTATCGCCGGGACAATGAGAAGTTTGGGCGCGTGCGCGTGGTGAATGACCTGAAGGCGAAGGGTGTCCACGGCGAGGTTATTGAGAGAGCAGTTTCGTCGGTGTATGACGATGTGAAAGAAGAGAGTCTGGCGCGCGAGTACCTGCGCCGCAAGCGGTTGCAGAAGCCAAAGGATCGCGATCAGAAACAGACGGCGCGTATTTTTCGGCAGTTGATGCGGGCGGGGTTTGGATCGAAGACGATTTTCACGATCCTGAAGAAGTGGGATGTCGATGAAGAAACATTGACCGAACTCGAGAACGAGACTTCAGACGGCGCAGTAGGGCGTTTGGAGTAAGGCGCGCGGAGTTCTCGGACTGATTTCTGAGCGAAATTGGAGATATCGATTGCGGTTGCGCTCGTCCGGTACGGTCTGATAAAACCTTGCAACTGAAGAAATCTCTAGTTTGTTTGGAGGATCTATGAAGACGAAGGTGTGTTTGATTCTGGCCTCGCTGTTACTAGCTCTGACTGCTATCTCTTTTGGTCAGGCTGGAACCGATGTGAAGACTGCTGCAGATGATACGGGACATGCGACGAAGAAGGCCGCAGTTAAGACGGGACATGCTACGAAGAAGGCAGCCGTGAAGACCGGAGACGCGACGGAAACCGCGGCGAAGGACACTGGTAAAGGTACGGAGAAGGTCGCGAAGACGACTGGCAAAGATACGGAAAGGGCCGCGGACAAAACGGCCGACGCTACCAAGACGGCTGGGAAGGACACGGGGAAGGGCGCAAAGAAAGTCGGTCACGCCGTGAAGAAGGGCGCCGAGAAAACTGGCGACGAAATGAAATAAGTTGTGGCATTGTGGAGGGACGGGCGTCTGCGCCCGTCTTCTTCTTTAGATCTTTTTCTTTAGATTTTTGCGATGCAACATTCTGCACTCGACGAGAAATCCAACGAGGAAACGCCTTTCGCTTCGCGGCATCCTGCCTTCCACAGTTTTCGAAAACCCAGCCAAATCCTGCCGATCATTTAGAATTTGTCTTTAGCGTTTGAAGCGCAATTTAAATTCCCATGCTCACTGGCTCCGAAATTCGACGCAAGTTTCTTGACTTCTTCATTCAGAAGGGACACCGCGAGGTGCACTCTTCGTCACTGGTTCCAGCGAACGATCCGACACTGCTGTTTACGAACGCTGGGATGAACCAGTTTAAAGATGTGTTTCTGGGGCTTGAGAAGCGCGACTATTCGCGCGCGACGACTTCACAGAAATGCGTGCGTGCTGGAGGGAAGCATAACGATCTGGAAAATGTGGGCTTCACGAACCGACACCACACGTTTTTCGAGATGCTGGGGAACTTTTCGTTTGGCGATTACTTCAAGAAAGACGCGATTGCTTATGCGTGGGAGTTAATTACTTCTCCGGAGTGGTTTGGGATTGAGAAGGAGAAGTTGTATGTGACGATTTTTAAGGGCGAGAACGGGGTTGAGCAGGACGCCGAGGCTTATGAGCTTTGGATCGGGCAAGGGGTGCCGAAAGATCGCATTTATGAGTTCGGGTCGAAAGATAATTTTTGGCAGATGGGCGATACCGGTCCGTGCGGACCTTGTAGCGAGATTCACTACGACATGGGCGTGTTGGCTTCGGATCAGGGGCATACGGATTGCACATTTGGCTGCGATTGCGGACGGTATGTCGAGCTGTGGAATTTGGTCTTTATGCAGTTTGACCGCGATGCATCGGGGACATTGACACCTCTTCCTAAGCCCTCCATCGACACGGGGATGGGGCTGGAGCGGATCGCGGCGGTGTTGCAGGGCGTGATTTCGAATTACGAGACGGATCTGTTTACACCGCTGATTGAAGAGGCGGCTCGACTGACCGGGGCGTCCCTGAAGAAGGAACTCGGAAAAGAAGCGAATACGAAATCGGCTGCTTCTTTGCGCGTGATCGCGGACCACTCACGCGCTGCAACATTCCTTATTTCGGATGGCGTGATTCCTTTGAACGAAGGGCGCGGATATGTTCTGAGGAAGATTATTCGGCGGGCCATCCGACACGGTCGATTGCTGGGGCACAAATCTCCATTTCTCTGGCAGATGGTCTACAAGGTTATTGAAATCATGAAAGACGCTTATCCCGAGCTTGTGGAGAACGGGCAGCGGATTTCGGACGTCATCATTGCGGAGGAAAGACGATTCGCGCACACGGTCGACAAGGGGATGCAGGAACTGGACGATGATATTAGCGTCCTGCGATCAAAGAAAGCGGATAAATATCCCGGGGAGCAAGCATTCAAACTCTATGACACGTTCGGATTGCCTTTGGATTTCATTCAAGACGCAATCCGAGACGTCGGCATTCAGTTCGATCAGGCGGGCTTTGACAGGGCGATGGAGCAACAGCGCTCGCTCGCTCGCGCCTCGTGGAAAGGTGCGGCGAAGCAGACGGCGAATCCGGCTTATCAGCAGCTTCCGAAGTCGGAGTTCGAGGGGTATCGGCAGACTCGATCGAACAATTGCGAGGTGCTGGCGATTATCAAAGGCGGACAGGGCGCGCAGGAACTTAGATCGGGTGAAGCGGGCGAGGTGATTCTGGATCATACTCCGTTCTATGCAGAGTCGGGCGGGCAGGTTGGGGATCGGGGATGGTTTTACTCTGACGATCACAATACGGTTGTTGCGGAGGTCACGGGATGCTACTACCCGGTGCAGGGGGTGCGGGCGCATCAGGTGGTTGCTAAACATCCGATCCGAGTTGGACAGAAGGTGGATGCTGTTGTCGATACCTCGATTCGCGAAGCGACTATGCGGAATCACACGGCTACGCACTTGCTGCAGGCGGGGCTGCGGGAAGTGTTGGGGAAGCATGTGAAGCAGGCGGGGTCGCTGGTCGCTCCTAATCATTTGCGTTTTGATTTTTCGCACTTCACCGGAGTTGCGGAAGAAGAGCTACAGGACATCGAGGACATCATTAACAAAGAAGTTTTGCGCAATGAGCGGGTTGAGATTATTGAGAACGTTCCGATTGATGTGGCGATCAACGAGTATCACGCGATGGCGTTGTTTGGAGAGAAGTATGGCGACAAGGTGCGCGTGATCAAGATCGGCGATTTCTCGACTGAACTGTGCGGTGGCACGCACACGGGAGCGACCGGAGAGATAGGGCTGATCAAGATTTTGAAGGAAGGCAGCGTGTCTTCGGGAGTGCGGCGAATCGAGGCTGTGACGGGTGAAGGGTCGCTGCGGCATTTCAGAAAAGATCACGAGTTGGAAGGCGTCGTGGCTGGCCTGACTTCGCATTCGGAGACGAGTTCTCCGGCGGAAGCGTTGAAGCAGGAACTGGAAAAGAAGGATGCCGAAATCAAGCGACTGGGGCGCGAACTGGATCAGGCGCGGATGAAGTCGGCTTCGTCGAGCACGGCTAATATCGGGGAAAAGGTTAAGGAAGTTCACGGAGTAAAGGTACTGGCGCATCGCGTCGATAATCTGGAGCGAGCGCAGATGCGCACGCTGGTCGATCAGTTACGCGACAAGATTGGATCGGGAGTGATCGTGCTGGGGTCGGCATCGGACGGAAGCGTTTCGCTGATCGTGGGAGTGACGAAGGATCTCACGGGCCGCATACAGGCGGGGAAGGTGATTGGTCCGGTGGCGCACAAAGTTGGGGGGAAAGGCGGAGGTCGCCCGGACTTGGCGGAGGCCGGAGGGAAGGACGCGGCGGCGCTGGACTCGGCGCTGAGCGGGGCTTATGGAGTGGTGGAATCGCTACTGAGCTAGATGGATTCGCGGCCGAGCCGAAAGTCTCTCACCACGGGGTACACGGGGGAACACAGGGGGATCGAAACGATGGACGATCGTATCCATTTCGTCGAGCACCGCGGCAAGCAGATTTTGCTGCTCGATTTTTCGCATGCCAATGCGTCCGAGATGCAGTTGCTACTGGAGTATGTGCGAATCACGGTGGCGAAGCACGGACACGACCAGGCCGCGTTAGTCACGCTGGCGGACTTTACAGGCGCGGAGGTCGATCACGCGGTTGCGATGCGGATTAAGGAAGTGTTGACTCTGGATCGTCCTTTTGTGAAGAAGACGGCGTGGGTGGGGGCGGAGACGATTCCGCATGCTTTCATGGAGAACTTCCACAATTTTTCGCAGCGCGAGATTACGACCTTCAAGACACGGGAAGAGGCGATGGACTGGCTAGTGGAAGACTAGGAACTCCTCAGTTATCAGTGATCACAGAAACACCCGTAGGCGAAGTTCCATTGAGGAACGCTCGTCTATGCTCTGGATTGCCCAAGTTCATGGTGAAGGCAATCCATTCTCCCTTGTCAAGAACTGCCATATCCCATTCGCCGTCAACAGTTTCGCTGAACTGCCACAGAATGTGGTGGCCTTTTTCATTTGAGAAACCTTCGCTGTCTGCCTGTAAAATCCCTCCGACCCGCTTCCATATGTAGCTCTGAACAGCATGGACGGCGCTCCAACCGTCCTTTACGTCTGTTCCGCTGAGTAATTGAAATGCATAGATGGCAGTGACCGACGACAGGTATTCCATGAGCCATTTGGCCGCGGAGGCAGGTTTTGCGCATTTCGCCTCTTCGACAAATTCGTTAATCTCGTCTCCCCCCAACTCGCCGGGGACGACAGGATTCCTCTCAACGAGTGCAATGTCGGGACCTTCGAGGTGACGCAAAATCAACTGCGACCAGCCGTCGTGACCGGATGTTTCTTCATGAATCTCGACTTTGGAATTCAGAGGTAAACAAGCCCGTAGCTCAGCGACAGGGACGAAAACATTCTTTCTCCCGAGCACCCGGATGTAGTAACCCATTTCTTAACTCCTCCACTTCAATGTCACGGGTCCGGTCATTGGATGGCGGAATTCTCCGCCTGTCTTTTTCATTTCCAAGATCGCGTTCTTCAATCCGAAATACCATTTCGCGGGACGGTCGGCATCGTCGATCAACATGAGGTGAGGGTTGTGTTTCAGGCCCTCCGATTGAAGTTCCATGGTGCGGCGATCTTGCTCGACAAATTTGGCGAAGACGAATTTGAGGAGATCGGGGCCGAAAGGGATCCAACGAAAGAGGTTCCAGGCGGCGACGACGTCGATGCGGCACCGACTGCGAGTGATGGGGGTGACAGTGGTCAGACTGGAGAACCAATATTTGCCAGCGCGAATGACTTCGGAGCGCAGGTTGGGGAGAACGAAGTCGATCGTGGTGGTGATCGAATCGGCGTCGGCGTAGAGACGCAAGAGTTTGTAAGGAGCGCTATTGGAGCTGGGAGTGTGAGCGCTCATGCGGAATCCGTAAGGAATGGGCTCGAAGTTTTTGTGCTTCTCGTGAATTGATTTTTGGGTACGCCACCACCATGCCTGGTGGACGAACGGACCGTGAGCGGGATCCATGAGGCCGATGATGCCGTGGTCGACAGAGCAAGGCAGATCGGCGGTGAGGTAGGCGAGTTTGTATTGGTCGCTAAATTTTGCAATCTCGGGCGCGGGCGCCGGAGCCGGGGCTGGTTTCGTGAATCCGGCCCCGGCTGGGCCGAGATCGGGAATGTAGACCCAGATAAAGTCGTCGCGCTCTTCGCAGGGATAGCTGCCGGCGTAGATGCGGTCAATTTTCAGATTCTGTTCAGGGACGAGCGAGGGGATGAGTTGGCATTGTCCGGAGTGGGCATCGAACCTCCAGCCATGATAGGAGCACTCGATCTGTTCGCCGTCGAAGCCTCCGCAAGAGAGCGGCATGCCACGATGCGGGCAGGCGTCGCGGAGGGCGAATGGCTTGCCCTGGTTGTCGCGACCGACGACTAACGGTTGTTCAAGCAGCATGGCTTGGGAAAGCTCTCCGCTACGGACTTGGTCGGCGGGCAGGGCGCGATACCAGAATCCGAAGAGCATCAGCGCATCGGGAGTTTGGGACTGGAGTGGGAAGTCGTCGGGCATCGGACAGGTGAGGATACCGCAGCGCGAGCGAAATCTGAAAGGGCGGTTCCCCCGTCGAGACGCAGAGGGAGCGGAGAAATGCGCAAGGCGGAAAGATCGAACCAGCGACATATGAGAATTGGGAGCGCCGGGGTCAGCGCAATTTTGCTTTCAGTTGGAGGTAGGCATTGCGGGCTACGCCGGGTTGCTCGATGTGGACCAGAAAAAGTTTGCGTAGAGCGGTAGTGGTCAAGCGGCCGTCGAGGTAGGCGTCGTAGAGATCGGTGCCGGTGAGATATCCCAACTGCTGGACGAGATAGTCGTATTTGTGACCTTCAAAAACAGGGACTGGCAGATCGACTTCGGGATTCGAACCTCGAGCGATCGGAGCGATAATTCGATCGAAAATCATGGGCGCGGTGGGCAATGAGGAACTCAAGAACTTCAACTGCGTCAGGGAAGGCAAGGGAAGTCTGGTGTTCGAGGTCTTCGCGAGTGATGTCGAATAATTCGGCGATATCGCTGTCGCGAAGGGCGGGACGCGCGGGGTGAAGAATGCGCGATCCGAAAAATGCGAGAGCGTGCTCGAAGACGCAGGCGTAAAACGCATCGTTTCGTCCTGTGGGTTGTCTTACTGGCGCAAGGGCCGAGGCTTTGCTGGTTGCGAGATTCGGGAGTCCGCGGCACGCCTGATGAAGGAAGCGAGTGGCATCTTCGGCGGACGAGGTCATGCGGAAGTTACGGACGTAAACGGCATTGATCGGCGCCAGGTAGACGCTGCCACGTTCGCGGGCCTCACGGGCGAGCGAACGGCGTTGCTCGGCAGAAAACCCCTTGCGAGAGAGGAGGCGCCGGAGGAGCGAGTCGGAACCACGCGAATAGACTTCAGGCATGTGATCGACCAGAAGCCTGGGTTGCGTGGTGTTGTGAGGCGAATACTGGTTGATTCCGAGGAAACGCACCATGCCGTCGATCAAGTTGTAGAGTGTGGGGCCGAGGTCGGGAGCCTGGTCGCGATCGCTGCGCCAACGGTCGAGGCAGAGGCGGTAATTTTCGTATTTCTCGAGAGGCGTTGCGTTGAAGACGCACAGAACGTTGTTTCGGACCAGGACGGCTTCGACGTGGTCCCGATCTTCTCCGGCGGCATGCCAGTAGAGCGCATCGACATTTTGCAGGACGGTGATTACGGGTTCCTCGGGCAGACGCTGTGCGAGAAGTGCGGGCAGATGTTGAGGAGCGAGGTGAGACTCTCCGAACAAGATGAGGATGAGCGCATCGGGATGAAGATGGCGAAGTTCGGTGATTTTGTCGGCGGCGTGACGATCGCGGGCTCCGATCTTACGCAGATCTTCACGGGGAGCGCAGTCAAGGCCGTAGATCGCCGCTCCTCGATCGCGGGCAGCAGAGAGCATTTCATAAAAAGGGGACCAGTCGTATCCCCAGTCGAGTTCGAAGCGGATGCGCTGGCGGAACTCGTCTTCGTCGATCTCACGGCGCGACCATTCGTCGAGGATGTGTTGGTCGCGAGAGAAAATTGTTTCGACTCCTAACACGACAGGGCGGCGACTCGGCAGGTGTTCGCGCAGCAACGAGCTCAGGTAGCGCTGTGAGTTGGGTAGGGCATGATAGTCGCCAATCAGGGCGATGCCCGCGTCCGTGATCTCGCGGTAGACGTCGCTTGCGGTGAGAACCTTTTCGTAGGAGCGATAGGCTTCTTGAAACTCGCGAAGATATTTGCGGCCTACGACAGGATCAGCGGACCGAATTTCACGCTCGACGCTGGCGATGGCGTGGCGTTGAGCGGCACTGCGTCGAGATCGTAAGATGCCGGTCGTAGACATAAGTGGTCGTTCGCGGTTCGTCGAGAGCTATCCGCTTTGCACCTTCAATCCTCAGTGAAGGCTTCTGCTCGTTCTCCTTACTTTCCACAACTGCACAACGGCAAAGAACGAACCTTTAGAGCTAATAACGAACGTTAGAGTTGTTCGGCGATTCCGATCCGCCTTGACTTGCTTTTGTTGCGTCCCTATCCTCAGTTTTCGAGGACGTGAAACTCGCTGCACCTCGGGGAGCGATCCTTTTGCCCATTCCTGTGCCGGAAAATCTGACTGTCGCCACCACCGGCGCCAGCGGGTCGTTGTTCTTAAAGCAACTCCTCCTGATCGTCGAAGGCGATTCTCGGGTGAAGACTGTAAATTTCGTCGCGTCGGATAGCAGCTTGCGCGTGATGGCCGAGGAACTTGGACTCGAAGGCCGGTCTGACCTCATACGTCAAATCATCGGCGCGCCTTCGGCAAAAATTCAGCAGCAATCGAACTCCGATATCGGAGCCAACGTGGCCAGCGGGTCGTATCCTTCGGATGCGATGGTGGTCATCCCCTGTAGCGTGGGGACGCTTGGCCGGATTGCGAGTGGCAGCGCTTCGCACCTGATCGAACGCGCGGCGGATGTGACGCTGAAGGAACGACGAGCGCTGGTATTGTGCATTCGCGAGACGCCGCTGAACAAAATTCATCTCCGCAACATGTCGCTCGCGGCGGACGCGGGCGCTACTATCTTTCCGCTGATTCCTACGTTTTATAACCACCCGGCGAGCGCCGATGCCATGGCGCATGAATTCGCGAACCGCGTTCTGGCACACATTGGATTGCCGCAACCGGACGCGTACCGATGGAAGGGCTGAAGGACGTTCGCAAGTCTCGGTTTTTGTCGTGCTTGCTTGGTTTCTCAGAGCGGATCCGATCTTCGATTCCGGCGGCTCGTTCAAACCGTAGAAACAGGGAACTATGTGAAAGATCTATGACTTGGGAGCAAGCCGGCCTGCGTTGCAGGGT
Organism: uncultured Acidobacteriaceae bacterium; assembly: GCA_963846085.1. Taxonomy (GTDB): domain Bacteria; phylum Acidobacteriota; class Terriglobia; order Terriglobales; family Acidobacteriaceae; genus Acidiflorens. The sequence goes on from CAWJUN010000004.1 coordinate 2,014,045, forward strand.
GCTTTCAGTCTAGGGAATGGGCAGTGACGGAGGTAGGTATCTGGCGTGCATGTACTGCGAGTATGAGGATCGCCGGATTTGGGTATTAGGGTGCGGACGTTCCTTCGAGCTTCCGCAATTCCGCCAGAGCGGGGGCGTTATCCGGATGATCGGCGAGTTCGGCGCGAAAAGAAGCAATGGCCGCAGCGCGGTCGTGTTCTGATTCCTCGATTAGACCCAGAATGTAGTGGTAGCCGTGAGCCTGCGGATTGTGGGCTATGGCCTGGCGGGCGTTTGCGTCGGCCTCGGGCAACCGGTTGAGCCTGAGTTCAACGAGCGCGAGGTATATGTACTGGTCGGAATCCGTGCCATCGATAAGGATGGCGCGATGCAGGAATTGCTCGGCGGCGGGGAAGTTGCCGATTTTGTAGTAGACAAATCCGAGGTTGTAGTTCGAACGCCAGAAATTCGGGTTCTGTTTGAGAACGTCGAGATAGAGCGAGATGGCGCGGTCGGGTGGATTGACTCCGAGAAGGGCGCTGGCGAGGTCGTCGCGCACGGTCAGATTGTCGGGTGCGGATTGGGTGCCGCGGGAGTAGAGCAGGAGGTTGCTACTCCACTGGGTTTGCCCGGCGATGGTCCCAACGGCATAGGCGAAGCAAACGGTACAGAGCAGGGCAGCCGGGAGAATTAGACGCACGCGACCGCGAACAAGGTTTTGCAATGCCGGAATGGAAAGAGCGAGGAGCAGGACGAATCCCACGGAAGGCAAGTAGAGGTAGCGATCATGCACAACGTCGCCAACCGTCAGCGAGCGCAGATCGAGGACTGGCAGCAGCGGGAGCACGATGAGGGCAAGGGCGAACATGGCCACGTCTTTTCGCGGGAATGAACGAATCAAGAAATAGAAGACGAGTCCGACGGCGAAGAGGAGCAGCAGGGGCCAGAGGACAAGAGAAACAGTGGCGTGGCTGACATACTTCAGCGAATAGAATTCGCTGAGATGCAGCGGCAGAATCAGATGCTTGGCATAAAACCATAGAACAGCGGGCCAGGTGAGAAATACCTCGGTCCAAGAGATCGAGATGGTGGAATGTGCCAAGCCTCCCAAGGCGTAGTAACGTACGCCAAGATAGATCAGGCTGAGAAGAAGGAAGGGCACAGCGGCTTTCAACGCCACGTTAATTTTTTGCGGGATGCCGCTGTCATCGCTGTCGTTCGGGTGATTGCGCAGGGCGAGTGCGAAGATGAGCAGCGGTAAGACGATCGCGGTTTCTTTGGAGAGCAGCGCGAGAGCAAACAATCCGAGAGATAGGGCGAGCGTTAAAGCTTTTCGGGAGAAGCGAAACCTCAAGAAGGCGAGGCAACTTCCGAGCACGAAGCACGCCATCAGCGGGTCGGTGACGCCGGAAATCCAAGCCACATTTTCAACGTGAGCCGGGTGCAATCCAAACAGAAGAGCAGACGCAAAAGCTATAAAGCGTTCCGCGGTCAGTTGCTCCACGAGCCGAAAAACGAGGTAAGTGGCTACAACGTGGCACAAGACGCTGGTTGCGTGCCAACCGGCGGGGCTTGCGCCGAAGAGCGCGTAGTTGAGTCGTAACCAGAGAAGAAATAAGGGCCGATAGTAATTTCCGGAGCTGTTCGGATAAATCGCGGCCCAGACGTGCGAGGTGAAATATTGCGGCACGTAGCGCCAGTGCTCGATGGCGGGGTTCTTGAGAATTTGAGGTGCATCGTCATAGACGAAGCCGAAGGCGAGAGTGCCGAGGTAGGCGAGAGCGGTGAGGGCGCAAGCCAGAGTTTCCATCGTTCCCGGACGAAAGAACAGAGGCGTTGTGGAAGGCCGGGTAGGATTGGCGCTGACGCTGTCCATGTGATTGCGGAACGAGAGACTGCTAATAGTCTCGTGACAAGAGCGAGTGACGCGTGGCAGGCCTCCACGACGAGACTATCGAGTGCGAGGGAGCGAAACAAGTGACGGACGATTGACGGGCTGCGGTTTCCTGCTAAGCAGCGTTTTGACGATTGGGACGGTTTTTCTTGGTGACGCTGCCGGCGGTTTGATACCACGCAACGATCCAGGGGACTAGCAGGGAAAATAAGAGGCGCGCGCCGAGCGTGTGGAGGGAAGTCTTGCGGATGTCGTTCCAATCGAGGCGAAAGGCAAAATAGATTTCCAGCGCCAGCACGCACAACAGGGGAATGGGCGAGTAGACGAGGGCGAGGACGGCGGCGACTTCGGCGAGGCAGCGGGCAATGTTTCTCCAGAGACGCGCGGAGCGTCCACCTAGAACTCCATCGGTGACGGAATAGCTGACCATCTGGCGAAGCGCAGAATGGAAAGTGTGGCGCGGTTGGTAGCAGGCTTTGGCGTGTCCGGGGAAAGAGGGCGTGACAATTTGCCGGACCTTAGAATCGAATACCGTGTCTTCGCCGAGAAAAACGGTTTCGGGAAATCCTCCGACGCGTTGCCATATTTCTTTGCGGAAGGCCATGGAGCGGGCGGTACACGATTTGGTGGCCGCCTCGGGATCGAGTTTGACCCCGAAAAAAGGTGCGGAAGCGACATCCCACAGGGTGGATTTTGCCGGATCGATATAAGACCCACCGACGGAATACTCGGAGTCACCACGGAGAATTGGTGCTGTGAGATTCTCGAGCCACTCTGGGCTGTGGGTGCACCCGGCGTCGGTAAACGCGATTACATCGGAGGAGGCGGCCGCGGTGGCCACGTTGCGGCCGCGGGCGATCGGCCCGGGGGAATGTTGCAGACTACAGCTTTCGTCACGGATCGGAATCAGAGAAGAGTATTTTGCTTGCGCGGCCTGAAGGCGCTCCCAGGTTCCGTCGGTGGAACCGCCGTCGACGATGATGACTTCGGCGGGAGAGAGAGTCTGCCGCATCAGGCTCTCGATTAGAGGATCGATGTCATCAACCTCGTTGAGAACGGTGGAGGCCACGGTCACAGCTTGCATGATATGTGGGTCTTCAAGGGGATGTTGTTCATCAGTTCGATTAGCGTTTGTAATTAGGCGCGAAAACAAGTGTAAATGGAAGGGGAGTTTTGGTTGGCTGTTCTCGGGTTGTCGGTTCGTGGTTGGTAGGATCACGGATGACGGGCACTTGACATCCGTGGGCGAACCGCCGCAAAATATCGAAAATTTGAAGAAAGAGCCCGCTTCCCCTCAGGATTCGAATCGTCGATCAATCTTATGACGCCCAGCCAGCCGCGGCAATCCCCCGAGAAGAAGGTCACTCCTGACCAGTGCAAGCATCCACGCGTGCAGATCGTGTCGCGCGACGAAGACTCCGAGTATGTAGAGTGCAAGGAGTGCGGGGATGTATTCGAGTCAAGTGAGTTAAAGGACATGATCATCGAAGAGAAGAAAGAGCCGGAGGAGGAATAAGGGGACGGTTTGCTCGTGGCCCGTCATGGCGCCAGCCTTGACCAAGGATTCTGCCAGCGTGATTTTTCAGTGAATTTTGATCACCAGATTTTCTGCGGCATCCAACCAAAATTTCTTTCCCGGCGGAATCATGGTCGTCGCGCTGTACTCCGTGATAATGGCCGGGCCGGTCATCGCGCGACCGGAAAGGAGATCGCCGCGTTCAAATACGGGAGTGGTGACAGCTTTACCGTTGAAGAAAACGGGTGCGCACTCAACCGTTTTCACGGCTGCGGAGGAATCCCGGCCTTTTCGGGTTGGTGAAGATTTGACAAGGGCCTTGGGTTGGGGAGTGCGCAGACGAGCGCGCAGGCGGAGCGTAACGAGTTCAATCTCCCGTTGGGCGTGATGATATCCGTAGCGCTGCTGATGCTCTTCGTGGAAATGAGCCACGACATTGCCGGTGGCGGGCGTATTGAGTTCGTAGCCCTGTCCGCGATAGCGAAGGTCGAGACTCCTTTCAAAGTGCGGGGTGCCATGCCATCGCTCGGTGCGAAATTCTTTTCGCGCTGTCGATTCTAGTTTGCGGAATTCCTTCTGAAGTGTGGCCTGAGGCCAACGTCCTGAGATCCGAAGAAGTAAGGTGCGGGAATAATCTTTGACTACGTCGCTGACGAGAATGCCGAAGGCGGAGAGCGCGCCGGGGCGGGCGGGAATCACGACGGTAGGGATGGAGAGGGTCTCGGCCAGTTCGCAAGCATGCAAGCCTCCCGCGCCACCGAAGGCTACGAGGGCAAATTCGCGCGGATCGTAGCCGCGTTCGATGGAAACGACGCGCAAAGCGCGTTCCATGTTCGCGTTCACAACGCGTACGACGCCGGCGGAAAATTGTTCCAAGCTCAAGGGAGAGTGTTGTTTCTTGAGCCATTCGGAGGTCAGGCGATGCGATCTTTTGAAGTCGAGAGTGAACTCGCCGCCCAGAAAGCGCTCGGCACGAAGACGCCCGAGAAGCAAGTTGGCGTCGGTCACAGTGGGTTCGGATCCGCGCCCGTAGCAGATAGGGCCTGGGTCGGCGCCGGCCGATTCCGGACCGACGCGGAGCGAGCCTCCGGCGTCGAAGCGCGCAAGGGAACCACCGCCCGCTCCCACGGTGTGAATTTCGAGCATCGGAACACCGATGCGGAGTCCGGCGACTTCTGATTGACCCGCGGTTCGAACGTCATTCTGAACGGCCGCGACGTCGGTGGAGGTCCCGCCCATGTCAAAGGTGAGAATTCTCGAGAAGCCGCTCCTGGCGGCCATGGCAGCGGCGCCGACTAATCCGCCAGCGGGTCCTGAAAGAACGGTGCGGACGGGTTCGCGTGCGGCCGCCTCGAGGGCGGTGATGCCACCGCTCGATTGCATAACGAAGATACGGGGCTCGTTGGGTTTTCGCGCTCGAGCGAGCTTCTTGTCTTTGGATACGTCGATAGAATGTTCCGCCGCACGTTCTTGCAACCTTTGCATGTAGCGCTGCATGAGAGGTTGCAGGTAGGCATTCACGACGACGGTGCTGGTGCGTTCGTACTCGCGGAACTCGGGCAAGATGCGATGAGAGATCGATAGCGGGAGATCCAGACCTTGAACAGCAGCGGCCACGGCCAGCTCGTTTTCTGGGTTTGCAAACGAGAAGAGTAGTGAGATGGCAATGGCCTCGGGTGCAGCGCTTCGCACTGCTTGACGCAGTCGAGACAACTCTGCGCCTGACGGAGTCGTTAAGGCGACGCCCTCGGCACTTGTTCTTTCCAGGACGCCAAACCGCAGGTCTCGCGGAACGAGGGGGACAACGCGATCGAAGAAAAAGTCATACAGGCGAGGACGTGCTTGGCGCCCGATCTCAATGACGTCTTCGAATCCCGAGGTTGTGATCAGGGCGGTGCGAGCGCCTTTGCGCTGCAGGAGAGCATTTGTGCCGACGGTAGTTCCGTGCAGCAGGGTGAGCGCAAGAGCCGCGCCACTGTTTTGGGTGGCGGCCCTGATTTTCTGCACAGCCTCGGCGATAGCTCGTGACGGGTCATCCGGTGTGGAGAACAGTTTGAGGGTTTTGAGAACGCCGCGGTCGATCCATACACAGTCGGTAAAGGTGCCGCCTGTGTCGACGGCGATGCGAAGTTCAGTATGCGATGCGCGGGTCATGAACAGGGAAGACTATCACCGCGGGTGCTCGATTCCATAGCTTCGAACGGGTGCCTGAAACGGAATCGATTATCGCGAGCGACTCCCGTATTCTTATTTGCAAGCCGATGACGGCCTAGTCGAATAGCCGCGGGCGCGACAAGGGACGGTTGAGAAGATCCAGGTGAACTCGAGAACATGGAAAGCGTGGGTGGTGCCTGGGGGCCTTCTGTTAGCGCTTGCCGTGGCGCTTGTCAACAGCCCACTCTTTGTTCTAGTTGCCCCCTCGCTACCCTTCTACTACGCGGCGGTGTTTGCCGCCGGATTACTACTTGCGTGGCGTTTCAACTCGAGCCGTGTTCTGTTTTCCTTGTTAGTCCTGCTGTTGGCTCATCGCGCGGTCGACTTTTATACGCCCGGACAGCTGAGTGGTCCCGTTCACGGAGGGCCGGGCCGCATGGCCGTGACGCTTTCCGCGCTGCTTATCCCGTTGAACTTTGTCGTATTCGCCCACATGCGCGAGCGGGGTTTCACCGTGGCGGGAGTATTGCCCCGCTTCGTCATAGTGCTAACCGAGTCGGTAGCCTTCGCCGTGCTGTGCCGTCCGGGGAACTCGCCTGCCAATGTGAAAACGGGCAATGGCTCGGCGCTTCCAATCTGGGTCTGGTTGAGTTTTGCCGTGGCAACGGCGGTGTTGGGGTGGAGGTTCTTCAAGACGCGCAAGCCGATCGAACCGGGTTTTGCGTGGTGTGTGGTAGCGGTTTTTCTTTGGTTCGAGTTCGCTCCGCTGGGCAAAATCGCGGACGCCTACGTAGCCACTGCGGCACTGATTCTCGGGGCATCGCTGATCGAAACATCATACGTGCTTGCCTACCACGACGAACTCACCGGCATTCGAGGGCGGCGCGCGTTCAACGAGTCGTTGCTGTCACTTGACCAGCAATATGCCATTGCGATTGTGGACATCGATCACTTCAAAAAGTTCAACGACACTTACGGTCACGATGTAGGTGACCAGGTGCTGTGCATGGTGGCCTCGCGGCTATCGCAGGTTGAGGGTAATGGCCAGGCCTTCCGCTGCGGAGGGGAGGAGTTCGCGATTGTCTTCCGGAATTTGTCGGCCAAGGAGGCCTTAGATCATCTCGACGTGCTGCGGCGCGTTATTGAGAAATCAACATTTCAACTGCGGGCTGGTGACAGGCGGGCCGAGGGGCAGGTCGAGAAAATAAATGAACGGCGGGCAGGGGAATCGGATCGCAGGCGGTCAACGAAGAAGAAAGTGGCGGCGGCAATTCCTAAACCGGCATCCGATCGCTTATCGGTGACGGTGAGTATCGGAGTAGCGGAGCCGAGCACTCGAAACCGTCAGCCGGAGCAGGTGATCCAAGCGGCGGACCAAGCCTTGTACCGCGCCAAGGAAAAAGGTCGGAACCGGGTGGAACTCGCCTCGATTGCGATGCCTCGAATCGCAGAGCGCAAAAGCGCCAAATCATCTCGGGGTTGAGCGGGCAATTATTTTCGTTTCCTGATGACGGTTGAATCGCTGTAGAGACTTGTTGTCGCCAAACCAATCCGATCTCGCTTATCTCCCGTACTCCTTCGACGGCCTCTCAGGCCTTGGAGGAAACGATGAAGATCAGAATGAATACGACGATGTCGCGGTTGCTGATGACAGCAGCCTTCGCAATGATAGCGGGAACCATGTTTGGGCAGCTCAAGCCGAATCAGACGCAAGGTTTTGGTGACGGGCAGGTGCTCAAATTCACTTATACACAGAACTTCGATTGCATCGATCAACCACTCGATGACTTGAATTACAACGGCATACTTGCACAATCGGACCCGAGCGAGATGCAGACTCCCATTTGCGTCGTGGGAACGCAGCCAACGATTAATCCGCCGGGAAAGATCGGGAATCCATTCATAACGACCGAGCCGCTTTATGTGCTGGTTCCGATGTTTTCGGTGGACAAAGACCAGAATCCCAATGATGCGATCTCGTGCGCGAATGTAGTGCAAGGGACGCTATGCGGTCCGGCGCTGGGCAACACGCTGCTCGCGCTGTTTGGGGCGATTCCGGAAGGATTCAAGCAGAAACCATCGGTGTATACACAATGTCCTGATCCTGGGTCGCCCGCGGGCACTTGCACTATGCACGCTTCACGGTTGGACTTAGGACCCGTTCTTGCGGCACTGAAGCTCATTCCTCCACCGACCTCGAATGTCTTTTTACCCACGCCCAATCACAGCCACGTCATCATTAATCAGGACATCAACGTAAATGCGATCTGGTGGCAGGTCATTCCGGTTCTGGTGCTGAGCCAGAGCGATTGGCCATCGCAGGACGGCAGCACGGGGATCACTTCTTTGAAAGCGATCAACGCCGCCGAAAAGGCTGGCACCGCGGTACAGGCGCCATCAAATTTCTTCCTGTACTTTGCGTCGCATCCGCTGAGCGGGATGAAAATGTAGTTCTCCTACGGCGGGCGGTAAAGTGAGCCACCGAAAATGGATGGACAGGTCCGAAACAGCCCTCGGGCCTGTCACTCTGTTGCAAGTCTGGAATTCGAGGTTACCACTCGAAAAGATGGATGATAAAGAGGACCAGCGTAGCTGCAAGGGGCAAAAACAGGCCCTCCCGCAAGCTTCGAGTGGCGTGCGATATTACGCCCACCATCCACGGAATTGCCGCCGGTCCCGCTGCGGCCAGAGAAAACATGACGGCGCCGATGCTGCGAGCGCCGACGCCATACCGTCGAGTGAGCCGCGATACGGTAATTGGGTACAAGGTCGCAAAACTCAATCCCGTGAGCAGTGTAGCGGCGATGATGATCGAAAGTGTGGAACCCCAGAGCAGCAGCACAATGCCCGCAGCTCCCGCGGCATAGCCGGCTCGCAAAACGCTGCGTTCAGGGACGCGATGCAGAAAGGCGCTGCCGAGGCCGCGGCCGACCGTCAGCGCAGTCCAGAAAAATGCCGGCATCATGGAGGCGATGGCCGCTCCGCGCGGTCCCAGCCTGGATACGTATGAGCCAACCCAGCCTCCCACCGCCGTCTCGGCGCCTGGATACAAGAAAAAGATCGAGGCAAAGATCCAAATCGTGGGAGTCTTGGCCAGACTGAGCCACGCCACGGACGAATGCTTGGACTCTGCGGCTGGGGGAAAAGGCAGACTGCGCATGGAGAGCGCGAGCAGAACAAGAAGCAACGAGACACCGCCGAGAAAAAAGGGTAACAACTTGTGGGCCGCCGTCCACGCTACCATCAGCGAGCAGAACACCGCCCCCACGCCCCAGAAAAAATTCAGGAGACTCACCGCTCCGGCCCCCGAACTGCCACTGGAGTTGGAGCTGATTTCGGAGATGAGCAAATTGTCAGTCGGAGTAATGAGACCTACGCCCAGGCCATAGATCGCGATAGAGGCGAGGCCGAGCCAGACAGATCCGAGAAGGAGGGTCGCGGTACCGCCAGCCATCAGAAGCAGTCCTAACAGGAACGCCGGACGATATCCCAAGCGCGAGAGCAGAACTCCGGAAAGTTGGACACCCGCGAGTTGCGCCAGGAATTGAACCAGAAACAAATTGCCGGCCTGGGTATCGTTCAAAGCCCAGCGAACGATCAGGATGGGAAGCATCGGTCCCAGGATCGTGGTGAGAATGCCGGTCGGGAAAAAGGCAAGCTGACCGGCCAGAACGAGGCTGCGGTTCGGGGATAGCGCAGAATATTCGGTGGTGGTACTCGCCATCGCGAAGAACGTTCCTTGGTGGTATGGAAGGTTTTAGCATAACGCAAGCTCAGGTACATCCGGGTGGGGAAGCGGGTGTGGCCGGCGAAGTGTTGCCCACGAGACGAGGGGCGATCTGTCGGGAATGAAGGGGCAACTCCTGTATGCTGACCGTGGTAAACTGAAATTCCGCACGCCGGAGAGGTGGCCGAGAGGCTGAAGGCGGCGGTTTGCTAAACCGTTATACGGGCTAACACCTGTATCGAGGGTTCGAATCCCTCCCTCTCCGCCACACAGTCTGCAGTGCAGAGAAATCCGCCTGGACACCGCTCGAAACTGCCGGAAATGGGCGCAATTTCGCGATCCTTTCCCTGGACCCGGATCAAAGAAACCCGTCCTACTGTTTGCCGGCGCCCTCGTTTGCAGCCTTTTCTCCGAAGCGCACCGGTGCAGTCCGGTTTCGCGACTCCATTAGGCGAATGCAAGGCGATCACAAACCGACGGAATGGCGAACTCGACTTGACGTTGTCGGCCCATAGCTCCGCCCGCCAACCTCGGTCGGTCTCGCCTTTTTGATGCTGGCGGCCATCTAGATTCGCAGTCAATCTCTAAATGAAATGGCCCCCTCGAGTGACTTGGATCGACTGTTCTTCCCGGTCTCAGAAAGGTATGGGGGCGCGGTATATCTCTCTTGCAAGAATGGTTCTTCGCGTGGCAGTATCTCGCGAAGTGCCCAGTCAATGCGATCGACGCCGTCGGAGATGATGCGAATGAGTTGCTGATTCTCGATCGCATCCACAGAGAGCGCGATCGGGGCCAGGGCGTTACGGATGTGGTGATTCATTTCGGCAATTACCTGCATACGGGCGACAGTCGCGCGATGATGCTCGCGGGCCATGTGCGCGAGTTTTGCAACGAGGCAAGTGACGATAAGTGCCGAAAAGGCTTCCGCGAGCAGTCTTTCGCGATTGCGTCCGAGATCGGGTACGAGCCAACGGTGCATGAGTTCGGTGGCAAGAAACGAAACGACTCCCACACCGAGTGCGATTCCAAGGACTCGTGTCCCCGAAGATAGCTTTCTTTCACGGGTTGCCATTTGAAATTCCTTCCGATGTTTGAGGTGGCCACGGACGACCGTTTTGGGTATAGTTCCGCGTTGAAACGGAGAACTTGATATTGCTGCGGGAACTTGGAGAGGCTATACGCCGGGTGGCGGTCGACTCTGAAGTCTGCTCTCGACGAGAGTCTCAGCAATGAAGCTGGCCGCAGCTTTTGGGCGATGCGGGAGTGCTATCTCATCGAACGACTGTGCATTGTCACACGAGACTCCGCATTGAAGATCCAGGCTTTCTAAGCAGGGCTTACAGTCGCGGTGCGCGAGCGTCGCGGACGGCGCCCGAGTAAGGGGAGGAAAAGACTGCGTTGGTCTCGTTGTCAGATTGGTTAGAGCGAGAAGACAGAGGATCGCCGTACTGCCGGAGAGCAGTCTACGTAAGATCACGGAAATGTGGGGTTCGGCGGACATCGGCGCAGAGATGCTGATAAAAGTGAGATGGAACTGTCAGGGTGCGAAGTTGCATACAACTAGCGATAAAAAAACTCAGTTCCACCGCGTAAACCTACTGGGCGTTGCCGGTTTGGGCGGCTTATGTTGGATTTGTGCCCACCACACGGCAGAGGCAAATGGGCCTTTTGGTACTGATGGTTGCAACGCGGCAAAGTTCGGAATAGCCGTGACCGCCGCACTCCTCCGGTTTTTTAGGTTCCTTCTTAAGAGATTCCTGGGGGACTAGCCTCTACCGGGTTATGAGGGTACTTGGTAGTTTGAAGATCTCTCGTCCGGACGCACGGATTCTGGTTGTCGGAATCTTTCCCTGCCATAGCTGATGCCGCGTAATGCAGAAACACCCGTCGGTTCAAGAATTCGATCGCGACATAGGCGAGAACTTTCTAAGAACGGAGAGTGCCTATTCGTACCGAAGCGCCTCGATCGGATCCAGATTGGCGGCTCTCATCGCGGGGACCATTCCGCTGACCACTCCCACTAGTGCCAGAATGGCGGTAGCTATCATCAGAATCTTCGGTGCTACGATCAGTCGTATATCGCCGGCTGTGGCGTATTTTGCGAGGGCGGAATAGAAGGTCAAGCGGCCCACCGAAAAAGCAACAACATAGGCTAGCAGAATCCCTAGAACGCCTCCCAGCCCTGTAATTACCAAAGCTTCTGCCAGAAACTGAAACAGAATGTCCTGCTTGCGCGCACCCAGCGCTTTTTCCACCCCGATCTCACGTGTGCGCTGGGTCACGGAAACAAGCATGATATTCATCAGGCCGATGCCGCCAATGCCGAGAGTAACGGCGCCGATGAATCCCAGCAGAATCTTCAGTCCCAAGAGGATGATGCCAAACTGCGCCAGCTGTTTTTGCACATCGAATATGCGGACTGCCCGGTCATCGCCGGTCCTGAAGTTGTGGGTGATGGCCAGGGCGTTACGGATCGTTTCCGTCAGGTGTGTGTTGTCCAGTCCTTGGGAGTCAAGCCAGAGACCGCCGATGTAGTGAATGTCCTGCAGAACGTCCATCGAGTTATAGGGGATATAGAGCACCCGGTTGTCGTTATCCCCCTGCTCTTGCATTCTCGGCTGCAACACGCCGACCACCTCAAAGCTCACGCCATTGATGCCAACCGTCTGGCCGATGGCTGTCATTCCCGAGAAAAGCTTCTCTTTGGCTTCTGAGCCGAGGACCACATAGAGTCCATGGCTGGAATTGTCCTGATCATTCACGAAACGGCCCTCCGCCGTTTTCAGGTTCCAGATCGACTGGAGGCAAGGATCGTCCCCGAACACTTGCATGGAAAACGATCGGGGACTGTTCACCACCGTCGCCGTCATGTCGGATTGGCGACAGATATGCCGGGACAGGGGTAGTACGTTTCGAAGTACCTCGATGTCGGCGTCGGTGAAGCGGATTTGCACTCCCGCCTTGTTGCCGCCCGCCTGCAAAGAGGTGCGCCCCGGAAAAATACCAACCGCCGTCGCGCCGAAGCTCTCAAAGATGTGATGGATCGCCTGCCCGAAACCATCGCCGTAAGCCAACAGAAGAACCACGGTCGCGATGCCCCACGCCATGCCCAGCACGGTGAGCATGGTCTTGCGCAGATCGTGACGCATGGCGCCGTAAGCCTGCTGGAGTAGGTCGCGTTTCATGGTTATTCCCTGCGTAGCGCTTCCACTGGCTGTAGCAGCGCCGCTTTGCGCGCGGGGTACAGTCCGGCGACCACTCCGGAAATTGCCAGCGCTCCAATCGCTGCTGCGGCACTCCACGGAACAAGCCGGGGAGTGTCCCAGCCGGGCGGCGAGGGAAGGAATGAAAGCAACCCCATCAGCGCCGCTGCTCCGGCCATTCCCAGACCGCCGCTCAGCAGAGTCAGAAAGGCGCCTTCCACAAAAAACTGCGACATGATGCTGAGATTAGTTGCGCCCAGCGCTTTGCGCAGGCCGATCTCGCGCGTGCGATCGGCCACGGCGACCAGCATAATGTTGATTACTCCGATCGCGCCGAGCGCCAACGTGACCAAGCCCACGCTTCCCAGAAATACGTTCATCGCGTCAAATATCTTGCCCACGGAGTCGGCGGTGCCGACCGTGTCCCATTCGTCGTACGAGTCCAGGTTGGTATAGTCAAACCCGTGGTTGCGAGCAATCACCTTGTGGACTTCCAGTTGGGCAGCCTCGTGCAGAGCACGCGAGCGGGGCTGATAGTTAATCAGACTGACTGCATCCTGCACCTCTCCCACATTCAGCATGGGAAAATCCTGTCGCATGGTACTGAAGGGCACGAAACTCCACAGATTCTTGTCGTTGTTGTCCCCGTGGCCGACACGTTTTACGGAGCCAATCACCTGGTAGCGAATACCGTTGAGCAGAATGGTACTGCCGAGAAAAGGACGTCCGCTAAAAAGGACGCGGCGCGTCTCGTCGCCCAGCACGATCACCCGCCGGCTCTGGGCCACATCGAACTCGTTCAGCCAGCGCCCGTTCGCGAGCGGAACGTAGCGGATTTCGGCAAAGTTCGGCAGAACTCCGAAGATCGGCCCCGAACTCTGGTAGTAATCGCTCACCGCCCGGATGTCATTGCGCCGTATGTCTGGGGTGACGGCGCGTACATCGGGGCATTCCGTGGCAATATCCCGGTAGTCACGATCCGTTAGGTAGTACTGTCGGAGGCTGTTGAAACTGCCATCCATCGTCGGAGCGCGGCCACCCCAGACGAACATCACGTCCTCCCCTAATTCATCGAATTGCTTACGGTTCCCGGAGCGGAAGCCCTCGCCCAGGCCAACCAGCAAGAGCAGTGACCCTACCCCCCAGGCGATGCCAAACATCGTAAGGAACGAACGAAGTTTGTGTGCCCAAAGGGTATGTAGAGTTTGGCTCAGAATGTCAACATTCAGGCCCATGCCGTCTTTATGATACGTGGAAAGATCCTGGCGTAGTCTGCACAAACCTCAGCTGGACTAGCCTGGGACCGACTCGCCGATCGACCTCTTCGCGATCCCATAGCTTCGCGCAAGAAGCCGATGGCGTACATCCATCCGGCCTCACGATTCGCGCGAGCGGAAACTTGTACGGCACGACTTACCAGGTCGGAAAGCAAAATTACGGCACTGTATTTGAAGTAGTGCCATGAGCGCGGCTTCTTGGTTCGTTCCCAGGGCCCGCGTCTCGGTAGATGTATGGGGAATCGAAATTCGCCTAGTTCCCTCGCCGGGCTAGTCGGAATTGATTTCAAATTGCAACGGAGGCAAGGCCGGTTGAACGGGGTGTTCTGCATCCCGCCAGAACACGTGGAAGCACTCCCCGTCAGTTTGGGGGCGCCATATGCTCCCGTCCTTATACTTCAGGGAATTCGGGAAAAATACCCAGCCAAGAACTTTCTGTGCGCTGCCGGGCGATACACCGGACTTCTCCAGTACATGCTGTTCTCCGGGCACAATCGGATCGCGGGAGTGCCAATCGCCGTTAAACACTCGTCGCAGATCTTGCGGAGCGAGCAGCATTTCGGAGGTAAGATTCAGGCTTTCGATTTCCTTGCTACCGACATTCTTGATCGTCAATGACTGCCTGCCAGGGTCTTTCCAGAAATCTCCGTCGACGAAACTGACCGGACAAGGACGGGTTGGCGGTTGATAGATCGTGTAGACCGCTACCATTCCCGCTTCCATATGATCTTCAACATGGCAGTGAAACATCCACGCTCCGGGATTGTCCGCAAGCATGTCTACTGTCTTCATGCTGCCCGGAAGAAGTTCGATCACGTCGGTATGATGGCCTTCATCGGTGACCGTCTCGCCATGCCAGTGCGGAGTATGGATATCGACCTCATTTCCCATCCCAAGCAGGTACCATCGCATCCGGTCCCCCTGTTTAGCGTACAAGCCAGGAAGATTGCCAAAAATGTATCCGTTAATCGAATAAAACTGCCCGGCGGGCTTCGTACCCATCTCATCGAAGATCATGAACGAGGCGACAAATTCGCGGTCTACATCTCTCGGTGATCCGTCCGGTGCTGCTTTGCCTTTAGCTGTAACGATGATCGGTCCCAGCAACCCGGCATTGATCTCAATACTGGGATCGACATGCGAGTGATACCACCAGACGATGGAACTCGGCTGGCCCGGCCCGGGGCCGCTCGCCGCGTTAGCAAGCCAGTGATAGGTGTAACGGCGTCCTGGCGCGACACGATCGCCTCTTCCAAACGGGAGATAAACCGATCCCTCGTTGTCTTTCGAGTAGCGCAGGCCGTGCGGATGCATGCTGTACGCGAAGCGGCCGCGATTTAGAAAATCCACGACGATCTCGTCTCCCACCTCTGCGCGAATCACAGGCCCAAGAATTCCAAGCCAGTCCGGTTGCGGCTTCTTCTTGGTGAAGGTGTCGTCGGTATATTCGACGAATCGCGTTTTTGGCCATTGCAGCTTGAGCCACGGCTGTCGAATTGGCAATGCAGTCAGCAAGTTGATGCCACTGGGAGCGTAGTCCCAAGTGACATCTTCGGCAGCGATGTAGTAGTGCCGCGTGGCGGCGAGGCAGGAACATGTGGAGAGGATAAGAAAAAGCCCAAAGAAGCGCAGGGTTCTCACGCAGGCATTATCTCATTGCTGAAATCTTTCGCATTCCTGCTCGCAGGGCCCACCATTCGCTCTGCGACTTTCTGGAAAACGATTCTCAACGTTGCCAGTTCTCCGCAACCTCAATTGGCCCACGGGTTGGGAGCGGCGAGACTGCAAGACGAAGAAGTCGTCTGCTGCGGAGGAGTCGGTGGGGTTGCCCACGGCACGTTCACGAAATCGAAGAATTCGTCCATCGTGGCCGGAGGGTTCGCGCCTGCTTGCGAGGTTGACCAATAGGCATCCCGGGCGGTAAGCGCGGGAATGTTGAAGCGCTCCTCCACAAGGTTAAGCCATGCTGTTGAATCTCTGACGACGTGTGACACGAAGTTTTTCTTGGCGAAGGGAGAAATCACGATCAGCGGAATGCGATAGCCCGTCATACCAAAGCTGCAAACACCAGTCGTTTGGTCGGCGCCGTCGCAAGCGTCGCCTGGCTGCAAATCAATCGGATATTGGTTTGCGTTTGGACTCGGAACGGGAACGGGCTGAGGTTGTACGTGATCGTAGAATCCCCCGGCTTCGTCGTAAGTGAAGATCATCGCCGAGTCTTTCCAACTTGGCGACGTCAGGAGTGCGTTAATCAATCCGGCTGCGTACGCGGCTCCCGTCTGAATGTTCTCTGGATAATCGTCCGAATCGGAAGGATGCTCGTCGAGTCCCGCGTTGGACGCAGGTTCAATCAGGGACACCTGAGCGAGGGTGCCATTCTGGGCATCCGTCGTGAACTGAGAGACTGGAACAAAATTCTGGTACAAAGACGAAGTGTTTTGCACCTGAGACTCGAATGTGAACATATTCACGTAGGAAACGTTGGCCAGGCATTGGTTGAGCTCACTTCCCGTATCGCCCGAACAAGGGGTATTGTCGGGGTCGACATATACTCTCCAGGAAATACCGGCGGTTTGCAGCGACTGGAAGATAGTCGGACTCGAAAAAGGGGCACTGTCGCTTGCGTTACTCCCTGGAGGGTAGGCGTAGCCGTCGGAAGTGGCGGCGAGCATATAGGCCCGGTTCAGCTGCGTGCGGCTCATCACCGGAGAAAACCAGCTGTCGGATGTGCCGAAGTTGCTGGCCATGTAGTAGTAGTAGTTCAGGTCAGCGTCCGTAAAATATCCCATCGTCCTATACCCGTTGATATCGTTGATCGGCGGATAGTTGGGCGGGTATTGTCGGGCATCGTTCGCGCCTGCCACCACGAATCCGTTGGCCAGCCAGTTGACCGTGGTTGGATAACTGAATATGTCGTTCCAATCCGTATGAGCCTCATTCCAGAACGGACTTAGCTCCTCAGTACACACCGATTGCATATGAAACGACGGGACTGGCGTGACATTGGGATTGGGGGTGCAGACGTCGGGGCCATTAGGATTCGAAGGATCGCAGGCGGGATTGGTAGGCGCCAACAGAGGGTTCGCGGGTGGAGTGAACTGCGGCAGTCCATTGAACTGCTGATTCGCGATTCCGTTGTTGGCCCAATATTGCTGCATGTAACCGAAGTAGCTATCGAAAGATCGATTCTCTTGGGCGAAGAAGATGATGTGATTCAGGCTCTGCAACGTCCCACCGACATTGAAGGTTGCGGTCACCCCATTGGTCGCGGCGCTCAGGTCTACCGTGCAACTGCCGCTTCCAGAACACCCGCCCGACCAACCGAAGAAGAGATTGGGGCTCGTAGCCTCTTCGCTCAGAGTTACGGCTGTGTCCTGCGGAAACGTAGCCGTGCAGCCCGTCGCTGAACCGGTCGTGCAGCTGATGCCGGCTGGACTGCTCGTTACCGTGCCGCTACCAGCTCCGGACATTGTGACCGTCAGCACATCGTTACCAGACCCGGGGGATGTCGAGTCCATGCCCCGACAGCCTGCAAGCAGACTTGTGAGCGCCATCAGGAATGCACAATAAAAGGGCGAAAACCTCAAAGGCTTGTCTCCATGCGAGCCAAGCTTTGATGATGTAGGGTCTGTGATGGTTGGTGAGTCTGTATCTCGGCTGGAAGAAATTGTCAGACCTGACGGAAAACCCCACCCGAGACGCTCTAATAGGCACGGTTTCCGAAGATCTACGTGTTATCAGGAAGAGTAATTGTCTCCTGCTTCTTCCACGGCTGACCTGCAAAGACACAAACGTAAGGCGTCACAAAATCACTTGTCGGCTGGTTCCTCGAAACGCCGGTTCGCGCGGAGGTCGGGGGTCGGCTTTAATTGGCCCGTTACTCCAATGGAAAAGCTCTGTTCGTTGGGGAGGGCGTCCGGTCCCTCGACTGTGAGCTGAACTTTGAAATCGGCTGCTCTTGTAAAGCAATGAGAAACTTTGGGTCCTTGCGAGGTCGTTCCGTCTCCGAAGTCCCAGTGATAGCCGAGTGCCGGTACGCCGTTGGGGTCGGTCTGGGCCGAAAAGGCGATCGTCTGCCCGACCTTTGAGTGCGAAGGAACTTGCGCGGTGACGGTTGGGGCGGCCTTGGCAACAGCATTATCCACCATCTTAATTATCACCGCGGATTGTGGAGGTTGATTCTCCAAACGGATCGCGTCGCCTGCTAGTACGAAACTGGAGTTTGAGTCCATGACTGCGGTTGCTTCCAGTGTGTGGCTGGGACTGACGCCGATGTCTTTGAGGCTCAACGAGCGGGAACGTGGCTGATCGGTCCAATTAAAAACCGTCAAGATACTTTGGCGAGGGCTTTGCCGGAGCAGGAAGATGCTCGGTTGTCCATCGGCCGGGTCGTAAGTCATCAGATCCACGGGCGTAGAAGCTCGGCCAGCTTTGGCCATGTTGATCAAGTCGCGGTTTTCGACCAATGCAAGCCGATCTTTTTCGCTGTTGAGGATCAAGAGGTCATCGCCGATTTCGTACATGCCTCCAGCGATCGCTGAAAGTGCGATCGAAGTTTGCGCTGTTGTCAGTGAATGCGAGGAATGCTCACCGGGATGCTCGACGAGATAGGTGTCGGTGACGTTGAAAGCGTCGGGGTCGTCGATGAAGAAGTTACCGTTCATGTAGAAGCGCGCTGCGATGCCAGGGGCAGCGGTTTTCGAGCGCAGAAAACTGTGACCCGTGTCGGCGGAGACGCGGCCGGTGTCAACGATGCCGACTGGATTGAGCATGGGACTTCCGTCTTTGTCGAGAAGCACTTCGTCGCCGACGGCGTCGCGGATCACCTGCAAACCGATGCGCTGGGCCTCGAGCGCGGTGGTGCTTGGGCGGTAGTAATAACCTTCAATCGCGGTCGTGTCCATGAAGTCCAACTTAATGAAGCGCACTCCCCACTCGCGCACCAGCTTTGTGTAAGTCTGGCGCAAGTAATCCTGCGCGCCGGGGTGGGTTGTATCGAGTGCGTAAAGCGTGTCGACGTTTTGCTTCCAGACATCCTCCAGGGGAATCGGCTGGCCTTTCGCGTTGTGAACTAACCAGTCCTTATGATGTTCGTAAACCCAGGCGCGGCTGCTGACCTCGAAGGGTGCCGTCCATAGACCCACGGTCAGGCCATCTCGCAAAATGTGATGGGCAACAGACCGCATGCCGTCGGGGAATTGGGTGGCGTTGGCGGTGACGAATTCTCCGCGGGCGTACTGATAGCCTTCATCGATCTGGAAGAAGTTGTAACCGAGGGAATTCAAATGTTGGGAAAGCCAATCGGCATTGGCCAGGACCTCACCCTCGTTGATCGCCGCATAATAAGCGGTCCAGCTCCACCATCCCATCGGAATCTCACTTGAAACGCGTGCATGATGGAGCTGTCGAATGGCGGAGCCGTAGGCGCGAAGTTGGTTAAGGTAATCTGGTCCAGCTGCAAACATCACACGTTCAGAGCCCATCTCTTCGCCGGGATTGAGTGGAAGGCTTAGCTCGATGCGGTCGCTTTCAAGAGACTTGACTTTCAGAGATGCTGCCTCACTGTATTCTTTCTGAATCTCAGTTGTCCCGGTGGACTCGACGGTATACGAGGCGATCTTAGCGTCGTTGCCTTTGCCTTCGGTTTTGAGGCGTAGAAGAGTCAGGAAGCGATCGGACGTAAGTGCGCCGAGAAATAAACTCTGCCTGGTTTGCCGGTTATAGATAAGTTGGCTTCCTACTCCGCGATGCATGGCGTCGGGAGCACTTCCGAAGTCGTAGATCACCAGGTCCGGCCAGTCTTCGCTAAAACTATCGGAGAGAATCCGTTCGTCGGAGGGTGGTCCGCCCAAGTTAACAACCGACTGTCCGGTGGCATCGACACTGCGGATGGCCTGCACAGACGCGACTTTGGGTGTTCCGTTCTTGACCCGGACTTGAATGGTGCCGTAGGGGCTCTGGGTGTAAAGCTGTAGGACATAAATAAGATCGGGGCTGCCGTGTAGTCCCGTGAAAGTGACGGTCAACTGTTTACCGGAGCCGAGTGCGTCGCTGAATGTTGATTCGGAAACCGAATGCGAGGGATAGCTGGCTGGACGCAACCATGTGTGATCGACCAGGGCGCCGATGCCGGCTTGCAACGCAGGCGGACTACCACTCGGACCCAGTTGATACGATCCATTCTGACCGTTGACCGTAACGGAGAGAGCGCTATTTGACAGTTGTTGCGCCGGACATTGCACCGCGCCGAGGAGCAACGCGGCCAGAGTCAAACCCGTCGTTATTGACACAAAGACGGTTGAAAGTGAGGCGGCGAGGTTTTGCGCGGTTTCGATTGCACGCTCGATCGCTATCTTTGGAATTGTGAGCTTTCGGATGCGACGTTGTGTTTCGGTCATGAATTGACTCCACCGGAAAAGGAGAAGATGTTTGCTTCGAACATAGGGGCGTTTGCGCCCTCGCGCTTTCAAGCCGGAAAGAATGCCCCTCAGGGGCTAAAGCCCGCATTCTATCGGGCCCTGAACGGCACGGCTGAAGCCCTGCCCTACCCAAAACCGATTTATGAAACACGCTCTAGTTGATTGGCCCAAACGCCACCACCGCACCGCGCTCCAACGGCGGCAACGTAAATTCAATTCGGTCGTTGCGCTTTACTCCGTGCACAATTTGCACTTCGCCGAGGAACGGCAGGTACGACAAGGAATCTCCCATCGCCGCCGGAACCTTCACCTGGATACTGTTCACCGGCGTTGGAACTACAATTTTTCCGGGGACCAGCCCGCCAAAATTCGCGAGGTATATGTGGGGCGTGCCGTTCACGATTGCAAAATTTGCAGCCACGGTCGGCGGAGCATCCAGTTGGATGTCATCGTTGCCACCGAGAGCACTTAGGAAGTCCTTGGGCGGATTCACCGAACCGACGGCGAATCCACTCTCCAACGCGTCGTAGTACGCTCCCGCCGGATCGGCCGGCAACACAATCTTTTGCGCGGATTGCGGAATGCCGGAAACATCCTGTCCTGAAATGACGAGCTTTCCACCATGATCCACAAATTCTTTTAGTTCTTGAAGTTCGGTTTCACTGAGTGCACTTACGTTCGGCAGGATCAGCGTTTCCCCGCGAAAGTCCGCAAGAGTTCTGGGCGTGACTACCTGCAACGCGCGATGCTGTTGGATGAGGAGGACCATCGCTCCGCGATAAGCAGGCAGAAACTCTTTGGCGGCATAGTCGCGGCTCTTCGGAGAAAAATAGACGCCGACGGGATGGAGCGGGGATCGCGGCGAATACAGGGCCTTTTCGTTTTTTTCGATCCAGGCAAAAATCTGTTTCCGAGTGGCTTCATCATTCGAACCGGCCATAGAATGGCCGGGCGCATCCCAGAAGTTGGCTCCATCCATCACGATGGAGTTCGCGAGGTTCTTCATGGGCTCGGGAGCGGTGACGCCCTTTTGCTCGTCCCATGAGTAATTGAGAATCCATGTGGCCTTGCCCTGAGCAAACGCGCGAAACGTGAGCATGCCGGCCTGATACAGGAACCAGTCGACCTGCGAACGCACTGCGGCCATATGTTCTCCATTGCCGAATTCGTACTCGTGCGCAATGGCGTCTACCACGTCGTACATTTGGTAGACATCGGCTCCGACGCGGGTTGCTTCTTCCTCGATACCGGGATAGATCTCGGGAATCACCATGATTTCAGGATTGACGGAGCGGGCGTTGTCGCGAATGTCCCGCACAAAATCGGTCATGGACTCAATTCGGAAATCAATCCATTTGCGAAAATTGGCGTCTTTGAAATCGCCTAGTTTGATATCTTTCTTGGCATCGAGGCCGGTTTTTTCTTTGAAGGCGGCAACGGTGTAGTCATCGAAACTCGCCCAGCTCTGCTCCCAACCATCGAAATGCGTCATCCAGTAAGGGATGTCGACATAAATTCCGTCGATGCCGGTGGCGGCGATTTGGCGGACCCTTTCCATATATTGCTTGCGCCACTCTTTGGCGTAGGGGCTGATCCAGACATCTTCATCATCTTTTCTGATCCAGAACGCAGCGCCGCCCGTAAATAACGCCGGTTCACCCGTGACCTTGCGCTGCAGCCAGTCGGGATGATCTTTCATCACGGTATGTGCGGACTTGTCGGCGTGCGCCGTAATGCATTCAGTGCCGGCTATGTAGACGAAGGCCTTATTGTTGGCTTTGTGGGCCTGCTCGGCCACTTTGCGAATCACTTCGAGTTTGGCCTTGGGATCGAGGAAACTTTCGTAGCGCCCCGGAATGTCGTTGTCGACTTCAATGCCGTAAACATGGTCTTCCTGGGCCGAGTGCACGATGTCCACTGGGCTCTTGCGATCGAGTCCGTAGGCAGCGATGCGCACCGTGTGCGTCCAGTTTTGTTTGGGTTGTTCCTGGGTGGTCGCTTTGATCGACAGGCCACTCACAAGCATGAGAAGGCCGCACAACGTTAACAGCTTCATACCCGCGCCATCTCCTGTTTCGTCTTTATCGAAGTTGCCTGCCGAGGCAGAAATTCGGCTTCGCACGGCAAGCAAAAAAGCAAAAGAAACGAGTGACACACGTTGATATCGTGATATTGATAGACTGTCAATCGAAATATTTCGTAGTATTTCGAAATAATACGTTACGTGCGAAGATCAAGAAGAGGCCCTCAATGCCATCTGCCAGGAAAGAGATCTTGCGATCGACCACGATCAAAGTTTGCGTTGCTTTCTCTATGGTGTTCGCGTCGCTCGCGTCCGCGCCCGCTGCGGATGTTCCTACCGGCAAGGCTCAGATTCAAAGCGATCATTTGCGAATTGAATTTGATAACAACTTGCGCAGCCGGGTGGTCGCCCGTTTCGACAACAAAGAGACGGTGATGGGGCCGTTCACGGCCTCGGAGACTGTGACAGCCGCCGGAAATAGTTGGACGAGATTCGTCCTGGACTCGCAAAAACACGAGCACACAAAGGACGCATTCGGAGAAGGCGAGCGGCTCATCGTGGAGGGAAAGGCGGGAAGTCTCGCAAAGAGGGTCGTTGTCACCATTTATGACGATTTTCCCACGATGGCGTTCTTTGAGGTTCAGTACACGAATACTGGAACGGCGAAGCTCGAGATCAAGAGTTGGACTAACAATGCGTACACGGTGAACGCCCAGAGTGGTGCGGGCTCTCCAGCTTTCTGGTCGTACCAGACGGGCTCTTATGAGAAACGGCCAAACTGGGTATTGCCATTGCGCGTTGGTTTTCGGCAGGAGAATTATCAGGGCATGAACGCCAGCGACTACGGTGGCGGCACGCCGATTCTTGACGTCTGGCGACGGGATGTCGGCATCGCGGTGGGACATGTCGAGCCGCGTCCCAAGCTGGTGTCGCTGCCAGTTTCTATGCCCGATGCTGCACATGCCAAAGTCGCGGTACGGTTCACCAAAGCTCTTTCACTCAAACCCGGTGAGAGTTTTCATACGTTTCGCACGTTCGTCGCGGTTCACCAGGGAGACTACTTCCGGACGCTCGCGGATTATCGGCGTTTCATGATGAAGCAAGGTTTCCAGATGGCGACCGCTCCCGATGACGCATACGGGGCCATCTGGTGTGCTTGGGGGTATGGCCGAACCGTGCAGCCGCAGCAGGTCTATGACACGCTTCCGACAGCGAAGCGACTGGGTTTCAAGTGGGTGACGCTCGATGATGGTTGGCAGAACAATGTGGGCGATTGGGCGTTGGATCCTAAGAAATTTCCTCATGGGGATGCGGACATCAAGGCTCTGGTGGACCGCATTCATCAAGAAGGATTCAAGGCTCAACTGTGGTGGTCACCGCTCAGCGCTGTGCCCGACTCGGAGCTGCTGCATGATCATCCCGACTACGAGTTACTGAACCGCGATGGCTCCCCCAGGAAAGTTTCGTGGTGGAATTCCTACTACTTATGCCCTGCCGTCCGCCCCGTGGTGGAGTATCACAAGGCATTAGTGCGGAAAATTCTGGTTGATTGGGGATTTGACGGCCTGAAACTCGATGGCCAGCACATGAATGGAGTTCCAGCCTGCTATAACCCGGCGCACCATCACGCGCAACCGGAGGATTCCGTTGAAGCGCTGCCGGACTTCTTCAAAGCAATTTACGATACGGCGCAGTCGGTAAAGCCGGGAGCGCTGGTCGAGTTCTGCCCTTGCGGTACGTCGTTTTCCTTTTTCACTATGCCGAACTTCAATATGTCGGTTGCTTCCGATCCGAGTAGTTCCTTCCAGGTTCGTTCCAAGGCTAAGACATTAAAAGCGCTGATCGGAGACACGGTGCCATTCTTTGGCGATCACGTCGAGCTGAGCGATGGGGGAAATGACTTTGCGTCTACTTTGGGGGTGGGAGGGGTCGTGGGAACGCAGTTTGTTCTTCCCTCTCTAGTCACGAAGAGAAGTAAGTCGGATCTGACTTCGCGGCGCGAGAAGGAATTCGACAGGTGGCTTGGTATTTATCACGACAAGATGTTGTCCAAAGGAGAATATCTCGGCCAGCTTTATGACATCGGCTTCGATAAGCCGGAGGCGCATGCCATCCGCAAGGGCCAGACGATGTACTACGCTTTTTTTGCCAAACAGTGGAAAGGGCCAGTGGAACTGCGCGGGCTCGAGGATCGCAAATACAGCGTAGTGGACTACGTCAGAGGAAAAAGCCTCGGGACGGTGGATGGGCATAACGCACATTTGTCGGTTGAGTTTGACGGAGATTTGCTGTTGGAAGTGAAACCAGAATGAACAGCGGCCAGCAGCGGCGATGAGGCAGCGCGCTTTCAATTCGAAGTCCAAGGCCCTAGGTTCTTCCGAAGCTGTCGGGAGGACCCAGGTTAGTGCCCTGAAGAACGGGCACGAACCTGGGGCACCAAGCAAAATCGTCAGTGTGTCCTCAGGAGGTCTAACGTGAAATGTCTGTCCCTTGTTGTTATGTTGCTTGCTTGTGTCTCTGCGGCTCTTGGCCAGCCTAACTCCGTCTTCTATGTCGCAACGACGGGAGATGATTCGAATTCGGGTACGCAAACGGCCCCTTGGCGCACCGTTCAGCATGCCGCAGACACTGTTCGCGCGGGGAGTACGGTCCATGTGCGGGGCGGAGTCTACAAAGAGCTGGTAACCGTCAAGGCATCCGGCAACGCGAGTGACGGATACATTACTTTTCGAAGCTATCCCGGAGAAACGGCTGTCCTCGACGCGGAGCATTTCACGCCTTCTGGAAGACAAGCAGTGCTCACGATTCACAACCAAAACTACGTGAGAATCGAGGGCTTCGAAATTCGTAACTTCCACACTGCCGAACATCAGCTGACGCCTTTGGGCATAAGCGTTATGGGGAGCGGATCCCATATCGAGCTGCTGGAGAACAACGTCCATCATATTGAGCAGACTTTTGAGGGGCGGGATGGTCCGGGGCACGGCGCTAACGGGTTTGGAATTGCGGTATACGGTACCGACGCCAAGTCTCCTATCACCGACTTGATCATCGATGGGAATGAGGTGCACCACCTCAAAACCGGTTCGAGCGAGTCGCTGGTGGTGAACGGGAACGTTACGAACTTCCGGATTACACATAATGTTGTCCACGACAACAACAACATTGGAATCGACGTGATTGGGTTTGAGCGAACGGCGCCCGACCCGGCCGTCGACCAGGCGCGCGACGGAGTCGTGAGCGGCAATCTGGTTTACAACATTCACTCGCGGGGGAATCCGGCATACCAGAACGAGGAAAACTCCGACGGCATTTACGTGGATGGGGGCACCAGAATCCTGATCGAACAAAACGTCATGCACGATGATGATTT
The DNA here is from genome assembly GCA_963846085.1 of uncultured Acidobacteriaceae bacterium. Taxonomy (GTDB): domain Bacteria; phylum Acidobacteriota; class Terriglobia; order Terriglobales; family Acidobacteriaceae; genus Acidiflorens. Next base: position 2,039,610 of record CAWJUN010000004.1, read on the forward strand.
TGGAATCGAGCTGGCTAGTGAGCATAAGGACCGGGCCACCAGCTACATCCTTGCGCGAAACAATCTCATCTATCATTGCCACACGGCGGGCGTGTCCATTGGCGGTTATGACCCTGAGCGGGGACACACCGAGCACAGCACGGTGGTGAACAATACGCTCTACGACAACGATACGTCGGGAACGGGTTCGGGTGAGTTCCAGATGCAATGGCACATGGCGGACGACGTTTTTGAGAACAACATCGTCTATGCGGGCGCCCACTGCCTGATCGCCGTGAACAAATCTCAGGTCGACAAAGACCATCCTCCGATCGCGATCGATCACAACCTTTATTACTGTGCGTCGGGGGCGAAAGCAAGCACATGGGCGGAAGTCTCGGGAGCCGTGACCGGATTCGACAAGTATGTTGAGTTGACAGGGAACGACCGACATTCACAATTTCTAGATCCGAAGTTTGTTGACGTGACGAAGGACTTTCATCTGCGATCCGATTCTCCGGCGATTGCTGCGGGCGCGATTGAAGGAGTGCCGGTGGGAGAGCTGGATCTTGAAGGCAAACTGCGAGTCAAATCGGGGAAAATCGACGTTGGCTGCTACGAGGGAAAAGAGGAGTAGTTCACCGCGGCATTGAAAAAGTGAATACATCGCTGCCCGCGGCCACTGAGACATACTGCGCGTCATTCACGGAGTAGGTCATGGGCGATGCGCGAATGGTCTGGCCTGTATTGAAGTGCCACAATTGCTGGCCCGTGCTCGCGTCGACTGCTTCGAAGGAATCGCTATCGTTCCCAAAGAACAGCAATCCCCCGGCCGTCGTCAGCGTTCCGCCCCAGGATTTTCCAGAGCCTGCTTGAGGGTAACTCCAGACCGTTTTTCCGTCCGCAGGCGAAATCGCCAGCAAGACCTTTTGGGACTTTTCCGTTAGAGGAAGCATGGTGCCCGTGTTATAAAACGTCTCGCCCGAAACAAATTTGCGGGTCTTTGCGAAAAAAAGATCACAGCTCTCTAAGGCGAGCACGTAAAAGAGACGCGTATCCGGATTGTAAGAAGGCGAAAACCAATTGGTGGCGCCGTTAATTCCTGGGCAGATATAGGTGCCTTCTGGTGTCGGAATTCGTCCGGTGAGAAGGGGGCGGCCCGATGCATCGACTCCTTTGGCCCAATTCAATTTCTGGACAAACGGCGAAGCGCGAAGAAACTTTCCAGTCGAGCGGTCGAGGACATAAAGATAACCATTGCGATTAGCTTGCACTAGAAGATGCCGTAGCGTTCCGTCCTCGGTCGTGTCGAGCAGGACCGGAGTTTCGGTCGCATCGTAGTCATACAAGTCGTGCGGCGTGAATTGAAAGTACCACTTGAGTTGACCGGTATCCGGGTCGAGGGCCAGGACGCAGGCAGTATAAAGGTCGTCGCCGGGGCGCGAATCGCCCACGAAATCGGGGGACGCGTTGCTGGTTGTCCAATACAGAGTGTTGAGTTCGGGATCATAGGTCCCGGGCATCCAAGTGGTGCCACCACCGTGCAGATAGGAGTCTCCTGGCCAGCTGGAGGAGCCAGATTCTCCAGGTCCCGGAATCGTCCAGTGCTGCCATTTTTTCGATCCGGTGGAGGCATCGAAGGCAGCCACGAATCCTCTCAGGCCGGAGTCTCCACCGGAGGTTCCAACAATCACCAGATTCTTCACCACGAGCGGGGCGCTGGTTGCTCCGTAGCCCCTGGTTTTGTCGGCGTATTCCACATCCCACAAGAGGCCACCGGAACGCGCATCGAGAGAGAGGAGATGCGCGTCATCGGTTTCGACAAAAACGGAATTCTGCCATACTGCGACGCCACGATTTTTGTGGGCCGCGGCATCATCGAGCAGGCCGGAACTTACGGGCCGAGAATAGTGCCAGAGTTGGCGTCCGGTGCGGGCATCCAGGGCGAACACATCGTTCGCCGAGGTTACGAACATTACGCCTCGGATCACCACCGGGGTCGCTTCGAGGTTCTGGGAATTGCCGGGATGGAAGACCCAGGCAGCTCGGAGTTGATGGACATTCGTGGGATTGATTTCCTGCAATGCGCTGTAGCGACGTCCGGTGTAATCGCCGTTGTAGGAAGTCCAATTTGCTGCGGGCGGAGTTGCGAGCAAATCTTCGGCGTGGACTGCGGTGGCGGCCGACCCCTGTTCTGTCGACTTCTGGCCAAGTAACGATCCGCTGATCAGGACCGCGTGAAGCAGGAACAACGCTGCATTTTGAGATTTCATTTCAGCGCGTTTCCCCTGGCCTGATTGGAACTTCCTGAAGCGCGCCTCGGTCTAAACCGTTCTGATCTTCTAAGTGCAGAGAAACCCGTGTTGGCTTTCCTGGGGGAGAGAGCTCCGTATCTAATACGACGAGATTCGTTGGAGTAACTGCTTCGAGCGGTATGGTTCCCGTCATTGAGCCGTGCTCGTTATAGAAGTGCGCGACAAGCTTGCCGGGAAAAAATGCGCCAAAGGATCCTGACAGGCGCACCTTGCCATTCTCCAGACGCAATCCCGAGAGTGGTTTGGTCACGATACCTGCGTCGGTCACTCCATGGAATTCGCTATCGGTCCGCGTCGGGAACCAATCTGTTTCCAGTTGGCATGCCTCTCCTGGACGCAAATGACACATGGGGCTATTGATCTCCGCCTCCATGTAGAACGGCGAAACGCCTTTGGAGCCGTCTGTCACGGTCGCCACGCCTTCGCTGTTCAATCTCAGTTCAGGGCCATTGGTCCAGAAAATGACAGAAGCATTCCCGGGATAGGGTTTGCCCCGTTCGTATTGGGAGCGCTCGACCATGGCATAGTGGCTGCTTCCATCGACGACGGCGAGCCAACCGTCGGTGGAATCGATCCATAGTTCAGCAGCCAAGTGCGAGTAGTGAATCGAAAATAGGCCATCATCGCGCACCACGGCGGCAGGATTCTCAGCGGGACCAAAGCGGACGTGATAATGATTCAAGTATCCGCTGGATTGATTGGTGGCAGTGAATCCCCAAAGCTCGCGATTGCTGCGTGAGGGATCCGTTCGATCGCTTGTGTCGTACTGCGAAACCGACTGCATCGACCAGTCGACAGTGTGGCCGCTCACGTTCTTCATGGAGGCGAGGAAACTTATATGGGGCGAGTCTGGCTCCAGGCGAATGGTGCGAGACAACTGAATTCCAGTGTGAGGGTCAGGAGGCCCGATGAGTTCGATCCCGCATCCGGGTCCATCCGAAAGTTTTCGAAAGTCGAACGGTCCGTCATCGAGCAAGTCGGAGTTGCCGCGCCAGTGCTGCTCGTCATCGTCGCCCTCTGGCAAGAGCCAGAGTTTGTCTCCGCCGTAGTTGAACCACTCGTCCTGGGATGGCGGGAAGTATTTTCCTGCGAGCTGCCGATTGACGAAAAGATAGGCATGCCCATCGAAGGTAACCTGCAACAGGCGTCCGCCATTTTGTGGCAGGATAATCAGTTGAATCCATCGGTTGGAAAGCCGTTGCGTCTGCCATCCCTGATAGTCAACGCTCTCGATTCGGCACTCCGCATTTACAGCCGATTTGGCCGGCGGTGCCGTCTGCGCGGCGGCTAAGGGCATTCGGTTCACACCCATCAAGATCATCGTAAGAACTGCACTGGCAACCGGCCTGGACGAAACCATACTCCTCCAACGATGGCGGACGCCGCCGCCAAGACCTACGGAATATACCTAGCAATCCGGCAAAAAGAAATAATTCAATATAAAACAAAAGAAAAAGATTGGCCTGAAGAACGTTGTGTGTTAAACCAAGAGCCTTAGTTCATATCAGTTCTTATCTTGGCGGCTTCCTTCCGTGGACATAAACTCGCTCGAAGTTGGCCGGTGTTCGGACGTGGCGTTTAGTTAAGACCCTGTGGGCAGACCATCAGGAGAAAAGATTATGGCTGGAAATGGTTCAAGTCGTCGTTCTTTCGTCAAATTGTTGGCTGCGACACCGTTGCTGAGTCAAATCGCGGCCCACGATCTTTACGCACAGGCTGCTACCGCGGTGGGAATCAAGTCCCAGCAAAACGTTTATTCGCGGCTGGGCGTAAAGACTGTCATCAATTGCCGCGGTACCTGGACCTACCTCAGCGGATCCCTTGAGTTTCCAGAGGTCCGGCAAGCGCAGCTCGAAGCCAGTGAATATTTCGTGAACATGCTCGACCTGCAGCGTGCTGTGGGACGGAGGCTGGCGGAGTTGACGGGCGCTGAGTCAGGGATTGTGACCTCGGGGTCGGCCGGCGCCATGGCTGCGGCAACTGCCGCTTGCATGGCAGGAACAGACGACAAATTAATCTGGCAGCTTCCCGATACGACGGGGATGAAACATGAAGTGGTGATGGCGGGAGGCCGCAGCGCATTTGACAGCGCGATTCGACTCACGGGAGCGAAACTCGTCCTGGCGCGCTCGCCGGAAGAAATCGCCAACGCCATTAGCGAAAACACGGCGATGATTTATACAACCGACCTTGGCGAAAAGCTGCAAAAGCAGGTTGCGATCGCGAAAGATCACAAAGTACCCATGCTGCTCGATGACGCTGCCGGTATTCCTCCCGTCGAAAACGCGAAACTCTACGCCAGGATGGGAATTGATATGTATTGCTTTTCCGGAGGCAAAGGGCTGCGCGGGCCGCAGTGCAGTGGGTTGCTGCTGGGCCGCAAGGACCTTATCGAAGCGGCTCTGCTCAATAGCAGCCCGCGCGAAGGCGCCGTTTGCCGGCCCATGAAGGTCGGCAAGGAGGAAGTCATCGGCTGTCTAACCGCGCTCGAAACATGGTTGAAGGTCGACGAAAAGAAGCTGTACGCGGAATGGAATGCACGCATCGACCGGATCCGCAAACTGGTTGAAACCGTACCTGGGGTTACGACGACCACCTATGTTCCGGACGATGGAAATCGCTACCCAACTCTCAATGTTAAGTGGGACCAGGAAGCCTGGGGCTACTCAATTTTCGATTGCGTACGCGAACTCCGCGCCGGCGATCCGGTCATTGAAGTGTTGGGCGCCGACAATCCCAGCCTGGTGACTGCGGTGCGTGAAGGCAATCCCAACGCCAAGGAAAAGCACAAGGGACCCGATCATATCGAACTGGTTTCTATGACGATCAAGCCCGGAGAGGAAATTATTGCCGGGCAAAGATTGCGCGCCGTGCTGGGAGCCGCACAGAAGAAAGCGGCCTAGGCAACTCGAAAGGGAACTCGTGCACCTGTCAACAATCGCCTGGCACTCAGGTCTTTCGCTGCTACTGGCTACCGTTCTCAGCGCGCAGGAGGGAGTGCGCGCCGTGACGCCGGCAAACGATCATTCCAGCGGAAAGCGGTTTCTCTCGCCGGGCGTGGACACTGGCGACTACGTATATATCTCAGGGCAAGGGCCTCGCAGCCCGGATGGCGCCATGCCGTCCACATCTGGAGCGCAATGCCGGCAAGCGCTCGACAATGTAAAAGCCGTCGTGGAATCTGCCGGGTTGAAACTTGAAAACGTCGTCTATGTCCAGGTTTACCTGACGGATATGAACTCGTACTCGGAGATGAATCGAGTCTTCGCCGAGTACTTCCCGAAAACTCCCCCAGCTCGGGCAGTGCTCGGCGTTTACGGACTCCCGGGTCCGCCGATTCAAATCAATGCAGTCGCCGTCCGCAACCTGGAAGGACGGAAGGCAATTTATCCTGCGAATTTTCCGAAAGACGAAGCCGCATCGCCGGGAATGCTCACACACGATCGTCTTTTCATTTCGAGCATGGCTGGGGCTGATCCTGCGACGGGCAAAGTTCCCGATGATCCCAAGGCCCAAGTTGATCTCGCGCTGGACAATATGCAGGCTGTTGTAAAAACGGCAGGGCTGGAGATGAGCCACGTAGTTTTCGTTAATCCTTATCTGACGGCGAGTATTCCATCGCGCATCATGAATGAGCGGTATGCGAAGCGGTTCGAATTCGGTAACACCCCGGGGCGGGCGACAATCGAGGTGTCGAGTCTTCCGGGAGGCGCTCACATCGAGTACACCGGCGTGGCGGTTCGGGACCTTCAGCAGCGAAAAGCGGTGCGGCCGAAGAACATGCCTCCGAGTCCAACGGCCAGTCCCTGCGTCTTTGCCGGCGACACTTTGTATTGCTCGGCCAAGAGCGGCTTCATTCCTGGGCCACATGGTGGTGTGTATGCAACCACGACCGCGCATCAAGTGCGGCAGACGATGCGCAACCTCCTCGACAATCTCGAAGAGGCTGGGATGGACTTCAGCCAGGTCGTTTCCACGAATGTTTATTTAGACGATCTCGCCGATGCGTCAGCGTTTAACGAAATTTATGGCCAGTATTTCAGTATGATGCCGGCGAGCACCACGATCCAGCAAATTGCTCCCGCGAAGCGGAAAGCGGATGAGAATGACAACTATCCCGATCTGGAGCAAGTTTCACTGATCGCGGTTCGTAGTAAATCCACGCATTGATTCTTCGAGGTTTGATCAGTGAGAGTAAGCGCTAGCAGAGCGAACGAGCCCGAGACTGCGCGAATGATCCAGTCGGTCGGCACAAGGTATGCGGCTCTGCTTATTGTCGCTGTTGCCGTGAGCCACGCTCAAACAACGTCGCGTAACGCCGGGCGGCGGACGTTTGAATCCAGTTGCGCGCCGTGTCATGGATTGAATGGAAAGGGAGGCGAACACGCCCCGGACATCGCGACAAGGCCCGAAATCGTGAAGCTATCGGATGGTGAGACTCTCAAGGTGCTGCGAGAGGGAAGAGCGCAAGCGGGCATGCCTCCGTTTGCAGGGCTGGGCGCGCCGAAACTCTCCGACTTACTGCATTATTTGCGAGTTTTGCAGGGCCAGCGTGGATCGCCAACGCTAATGGCAAGCGCGGAAAAAGGCAAAGAAGTTTTCTCAGGCAAGGGAGGTTGTTCGGAGTGCCACATGGTCCACGGTGGGGGAGGATTTCTCGGTCCTGATCTCTCGGATTACGGAGCAAGCCACTCTGCCGACGACATTCGCAATGCGATACTCAGCGCAGAAAAAAGACCGGCAATTCGCAAAGGATTGGCCAAGGCCTCAACCAAAGATGGCCGGCACATGTCTGGCTTGGTTAGCAATGAGGACAATTTCTCAGTGCAGTTGCAAGCACGGGATGGGGCATTTTACTCACTGGATAAGTCGGACCTCTCTGACCTTATGATCGATTCGGAACCGCTCATGTCCGACAAGTACGGATCGACACTCAGCAAATCAGAACTGGACGAAGTGGTGAGCTATTTGTTGAACACGGTCGACGCGAAACAGAATCGAGCAGTTGTGAGGAGTAAATGAAGAAGAGAATTGGAGCTTCAATAGATGCTTTTTAGTCCGGAAAGAACCTCCCTTAGGAGCTTAATCCCACATTCTATCGGGCCTCGAACGGCACGGCCGAAGCCGTGCCCTACACAAAACCGATTGATGAAACTCGCTCTAGAGAAGGGTAGCTTTGGAGCCTTATGAAAAAAGAGTTCAGGTTGGCCGTTCGAGTGGGGCTGCTGATTCTGCTGACGACGGCGGTTGCGAAAGAGCGGCCTCGGCAATTCGAGTTGAAGGGAGAATCCGCCAAATTTTGGGAGCTTGTTCCAAAAGGCGCTACGTTGGAATCAGTGGTGGGCGGAATGGGATTTACAGAAGGACCGGTCTGGGATCCAGCTGGTTTCGTTTATGTGAGCGACGAAGTCATCAACAAGATATTTCGTATTTATCCGGATGGGCACAAAGAAGAACTCATTGCACTGGGCGACCCCGATGGCAATACTTACGATGAGCATCGCCAGCTTATTGACTGCGCCAGCGTTCTCCGCGCGATTATTCGCATCAAGCCCGACGGCACCTACACGGTTCTGGCTGATCGCTATCAGGGCAAGCGGCTCAACAGTCCGAACGACGTAGTAATGGGACCAGATGGGGCGATCTATTTCACCGATCCCACGTCCGATTTGCCCAAAGATCAGAAGCAGGAACTCGACTTCAAGGGAGTTTTCCGGTTGGATGCGCGGGGACAAGTCACGCTGCTGACCAAGGATCTCACAGAACCGAATGGGCTAGCCTTTTCTCCCGACGGGAAAAGGCTCTATGTGGACGACAGCACGCAGAGAAATATTCGTGTTTATGATTTTCAGCAAGACGGAACGCTTCGGAACGGACGCATTTTTGGGGAAGAACCAGGCGGGAAGGGAGAAGGCGTTCCGGATGGGATGAAAGTTGATATGGCGGACAATCTCTACGTAACTGGTCCTGGAGGAATTTGGGTGTGGGATTCGGGCGGGAATCACCTGGGAACAATCATCATGCCCGATCAGCCGGCAAATCTCGCATGGGGAGATTCCGACGGGAAAACGCTGTACATTACGGCCACCACATCGCTCTACAAGCTCAAGACGAATGCAGTCGGTTTCCTGCCGTATGGAACGAAATGAGCCTAGCACGCAAGGTGCGCAGAATTCTTAGGCCTGAAGGCAAGCCGTAGCGCTAAGGAGGATTATCGCCGTGTTCCTATTCTTTAGTCGACTGAAAGCGCTAAAGCAAATTTCGAAGCTGACTCTCCTCACAGTTGTAATCGTGGGCACGATCTCGCTGCTATGGGGTTTCCACACGGTCACAGCACAAAGCGCGAGCAATAACGCGGCTAATAATGGTGGTAAGACAGAAACCACGCTGGTGGAAGCTTTTCGACATGTCGAAGTTGCCTCTGTTTCTGATGCACTAGAGCAGATTGTTAATAAAAAGATGTATATGTCGCATCGCATGAGGCCCATTTTTTCGAGCAAGTTTGCCGGCGTAGCGACAACGGTTCACTTGAAAAAAGAAGAGAATGAGGATCCGGCAGCTCTTAACGGCATGCTCGCTGCGATTGATGAGGGCCAAAAGGATTCTGTTTATGTGATGGTGGTGGATGACGGCGCTGACATCGCGGGGATGGGCGGTCTGATGGGAACAGCCATGTCGGCCCGGAACTACGCCGGTGCGGTAATCGATGGAGGAGTTCGCGACGTCGCCTACCTCCAGAAGATTGGTTTCCCTGTCTTTGCCTTAGGTATCGTACCGTCCACTTCGGTGCACCACTATCGTTTCGCGGGAGCGAACGTGCCTGTGGTATGCGACGGCGTTACGGTTAACCCCGGAGACATTATTGTCGCGGATGCCGATGGTGTCGCCGTTGTGCCGCGGGGAGTGGCCGAAAAGACCCTTGCCCTTGCACAGGAGTTGGACTTCAAGGAGCATTCCATGTACGCCATCATCGAAAAAGCAAAATCGATTGTCGAAGCAGTAAAACAGGTCGGCCGGCTTTAGGCTGTTTGGCTTGTCCCAGATACAAGTATTTCGCGATTAAATAGGAGAATCTACGATGGTTTCAACAACGCGCAGAAGCTTTGCATCTCGAATTGCATGCGTATTCACGGGCATGGGTGCAGCCAGCCTGATCGGCGGATCGGCCCGGGCCGCAAACAAGGAGTCAGGTGGAGTCCGCAAGCTCGGCTATGACGGTAAACCGACCGATGGCACCGGCTTTATTACACCGTTGATCGTGCACAACGGTGTTATCTATATCGCCGGGCAGGGAGCCCATTCTCACAACGCGCAGGAACAGTTTCCTACCGATATCGAGACACACACGACAAAAGTGCTGGAAAACGTTAAGACGTTAGTGGAAGCAGGCGGCGGGACCATGGATAGCATCCTGCAACTCACCGTGTTCCTAACAAAGATTGAAGACTTTGAGGGGATGAACAAAATTTTCAAAACCTATTTTCCGCACGGCGGCCCTGCTAGAACGACGGTTGCGGTGGCGGCGCTTCCCGGACAGTCTCTAGTCGAAATCAACTGCACGGCTGCTGTTGTTCGCAAATGAGTCTCTCGAAATCATGGGTATGAAGACGGCGCGGGCATTTCTTAATATGGAAGATACTGGTGGCTGACCTGCCGAGCGGACGAGTGCGCTGGTTCCTGGTGTTCTGGCTGTTCGTTCTCGGCGCCGTTTCCTACCTTGATCGGGTCAATATCGCCATTGCGGGTAGCGCCTTGGCGGAGGAATACCATCTCAGCCAAGTGCAACTCGGTTCGATCTTCAGCGCTTTTCTGATCGGGTATGCACTGTTTCAGACACCCTGCGGATGGCTGGCCGACAAGCTAGGCCCGCGCTACGTCCTCACGATGGGAGTTGTCTGGTGGGGACTCTTTACCGCGCTCACGGCATCTTTGTCTTCGACGATCGCTGGAGTTCTTGCCTACCTTATTCTTATTCGCTTCCTGCTCGGTGCCGGCGAAGCGGTCATTTATCCCGCGTGCAATCGATTCGTTTCACAATGGATTCCCTCGCAGGAACGGGGCCTGGCTAATGGGCTGATCTTCGCGGGGGTTGGGGCGGGCACTGCCAGCGCTCCCATTTTTGTTACGTACTTGATGATGCACTATGGTTGGCGGGCGCCTTTTTGGGCCAGCACAATTCTGGGATTGATTGTCGGCGCTGTCTGGTATGTCGCCGCACGCGATGTTCCGGAGCAACATCCACTTGTTTCGCAAGGTGAGCTCTCGTACATACAGGAGTTCCGGATACCAGTTTCCGTTGCGAAGCCGGCCCTTGCTCTTCGGTCTGTAGGTGGGGCGGGCAGCGGATCGTTCCGCGAAAGTTGGGGACAACTTGTCTGTAACAGGAATGTTCTTGCTGTTACCGCCAGTTATTTCTGTTTCGGATATGTGGCTTGGATTTTCTTTAGTTGGTTTTATATCTACCTGGTGAAGGTGCGCGGCCTCGATCTGAAAACGAGCGCCTTCTACAGTACTTTGCCGCCGGTGGCGATCGTAATTTGCAGTCTTAGCGGCGGCGCCATTTGCGACGCATTGTCGAAGGCTTACGGTAAGCGCATCGGTCGCTGCGGAGTCGCAGGGTTTGCGCTGGTTTTGGCCGCCGTCATTCTTGTGCTGGGATCGAGGGTCGTCAGCGCTCCGCTGGCCAGCATCGTGCTGTCGGGAGGAGTTGGCGCGCTTTATATCGCCCAAAGCTCATATTGGTCGGTGATCGCGGATATCGCCGGTAACAGTGCCGGACTGGCGTCTGGCTTCATGAACATGGGCGGGCAGTTGGGAGGAGCGCTCACCGCGTCGCTCACACCAGCAATTGCGCAGAGATATGGTTGGACTTCTTCTTTTCTGGTAGCGGCGATCTTCAGCGCGGTCGGAGGGCTCGCCTGGGTGCTGGTTGATCCGGATCGTCGTCTTGTGCTGACCAGATGAAAGTAGTTGCGTTTACTGCTTATGGTTGGTGATGTCGAAGACCATCCCGGTGTTGTTCAAACTAAGCGGCGAGACGTAGCTGTCATAGGTTGGATTACCGGCGCCGTTCTCGGCGCGGATCTGAAAATTTAGAGCCTGCGTCTTACCGAGTCCCACGGTATCGAAGCTTGCCGTCTGAACGCCAAGGTCGAGGGATGAGAAATCTGCATTCGCCGTAACTTTCGTCCAGTTCCAATCTGTCCCAGTGCCCGCGTACCGCCATAGGTCGGCGGTGCTACCGGTGGTTTGGAACAAAAATTCAGCGCCGACTGCGATGCCGCCACCGACGTAGCCGGTCTTTGAATTCTGATCGGTGTCGAGAAAGATCTGCCAGTTCGCCGCGCCGTTACCGTTCCAACGAACCGAGGTGCGTCCCGGAGCCTGATCGCCCTGGGCGTCGAAGGATCTCGGCCATGTAGTTGCGAACGGTGCCTGCACTGCCTGGTCTTTTACCGCTCTGGATTCTGCGCCCCAGTATTGAGGCGGGCCCGCATAGGGATTGCCGGTCTCCTCAGTCAGGTAAAGCCATCCTGCGTTCCGTTGCTTGGCCAGATCCATCGCCCCTTGGAGTTGATCGGAGCTTATGCCATAGACTATGTGCCAGAAGCGGTCGGGCGGGTACTTATGAACCCACGCGTAATCGACATACTTGCTCTTATAGTTCGCCAGGCCCTGGTCTTCCCAGTTCATCAGGATGTTGGTAATCCCCATCCAGCAGTCGCTTGCACTGTAGGTTCCTGGATTGAGTACGGTGATGCGGGCACCAGCTTTCTCGCGTACGTAGTTCGTGAGCGCCTCGTAATACAGAAATGTAGTGGGAAGAAATGGATTGCTGGCGTTGCAATCGGTGGGCGCCTCATCGAAGAACATGCCATCGACAAGGTAGTTGCGATACACAGCATCGATCTTCCGTTTGACGATCTTCGGATCGCGAGAGCCGTAACCCGTGTAGGCGTATCCCAGCACAAAAATGCCCTGCTTGCGGGTGGCGCGGATTGCCTTGTCTACACCCGCGTAATAATGTTCATCGTCGCCGTTGTCGAGGTTGACGATCATCACGCCAATCGACTTCGGTCCCGGCGCCGCCCACGCCGTCCATTGCGGCGATCCGGGGTCCTGATAGGCCGGTACACCGAGCCGCGCTTGGCCTACGGCGATCGCTGTCGTGAAAAGGAAAGTGAGCCATGCGCTGAACCGCACACACCGCCGCGCGCTTGTCATGAATGAACCTCTTTTGTGAAGCGGCTCGCTTAGAACTCGAACCTCAATCCGAATTGGAAGTAACGGGGCAATTCCCCTGGCGCGTCACTGGTCACTGTTCCGAAAAGAGGATCACCGACCGAGGAATTCGGCTGGCCGAAGCGAGGGTGATTGGCGAAGTTGAACATGTCTGCCCGCACTTCAACCCGCATGCCCTCCTTGGGCACGAATGATTTATAAAGACTCAAATCCACGTTATGGATGCCGTCAACGCGAAGGCCAGAAAAGTAGCGCGGCGCGTTTCCGGGATTCTGATCGCCGGGGTCGCCAAAGCAGTTCATATTAAGGTACGGAGTTTGCGCTCCCTGCCAGGTCAGGGCCGCGTCGTGCAGACTCACTCCCGTCTTGAGTTGGGGACAGATGACGTCGGGACGCTGGCTGCCATTCGCCAGCCGTGCTGTGGCCATAGTGAGAGCCATGGGTTGACCTGACTGTTCGGTGATGAGGGTCGAGATCGACCAGCCTCCGACAACCCCGTCGAGAACACGGTTCATATCACCACCGATGAATTGATTCCGGCCCACAGGTAAGTCAACCACGACGGCGACCGCCAGACGCTGGGGCGTGTCGTTGGCGCTGATGCTATGCTCCAAGTTCAAGCGATCCAGTTGTTGAATCGTCCCATTGCCGAGGGTGCCTACCCAATTGTTCCTGCCGGCCGATGAATCGTCGGTCGACTTCGATATCGTGTAACTGCCATCGAAACTGACGTGATGGGTCGTTCGCTTCTGGAAACGAACCTGTATCGCGTTGTACCAGGAATTGGCTTCCTCGAGCATCAGGCCTTCGAAGTCTCCGGCGAATTGCGGGTAGGAGTTGATCAAATTTCCCAAAGGAAGGGTGGACTGGCCATAGTTCGAATCGGGCTCGTTGAAACACGGAGTGGAAGGTGTCGGTGAACAACCTCCGCTGAACATCGCGGCGAACGGATTAGTGACCTGCGTCTGCAGAAAGTTGCTCACACAACTGTCTAGCTGGCAGGTCGGGTCGGTGGGAGTTTCCGCGGCTGATATCTTCGCTAATAGAGCCGACGGAATGAAATCCCGGTTGTTCGTGCCAGCCCACGGCAGATGTGTGCTCCGATTGGCGGAGTAATCCACGCCTAGCACGATCTGACTGGGCAATTCCCGCTGAATGCCGATGTTCCATTGGTAAATGTTGGCGTCGCGCGCGGCGCTTGTTCCTAAATCGTTATTGTTGCCGTAGCCCCAATTCGCCAGCTTGCCGTATTGCATACCCTGAGGACCAGTGAATCCTCCCGAAAATGGATTTTCAAGGGTAGCGGATTGAGTCGCAAAATCGTCATTAGTGAAAAACATCGTTGCGGTTTTGCGGAAGGCGGTGCCGGGATATTGGAAGTTTGTCGCTGGGCTCATTCCGAAATATATGCCTGCGCCGCCGCGCACAACGGTCTTCGAATCGATCTGATAGGCGAAGCCTAGCCTCGGTCCAACGTCTTTTCGATATACCGGGACGCTACGATTGCTGGAACTGGCAAAGACGGTTGTGCCCAGCAAAGGCTCGGAGGACGGGAAATCCACGCCAATCCCCTGGAGAGTTGCCTGAGCGCCAAGCGGTCCGCTCAAATCGAGATTGACGCCCGTGTTGCCAGTGAAATCGCTGAATTCGAGCCGGTTATGGCGCTCGTTATATGGCGTGCTCCACTGATAACGCAAGCCCAGATTGAGAGTCAGTTTCGGCGTAACTTTCCAGTCGTCCTGGAAATAGAACCCTGTCTCCGCTGACCGGTTCGCCACTGAGGGATAGAGATTCAGATAGGTGGAGGCGTTTACGTTGTCGGCGTAACCGAAAAGAAGGCTGGCGAAGGGATTGCCAGTGGAATTGCCAGACAAATCGGTATCGCTGTTTGGAGTGGGGGATGTGACAAAATCTGAAAAGCTAAATAGGCCAGTCGGATTCGGCGGCTGAAAGAAGTTGTTGTAAAAGAGTCTCTGTTCTCCGCCGAACTTCAACAAATGCGACCCTTTGGAAATTACGAACTGAGACGAATAACTCAGCAGTGTATGTCCAAAAGTAGTGTCGGTGCAGCACTGATCAAATAGATTCGTCCACGGGGACGACCCCACCATCTGAAACGTTGGCATCCTGTCCAGGCCGTTGGCCGTTTGCAGAACCGACGGCAGTCCCTGCGCTCCGGCTGGCAACGACGCATTGAAACTGGAGATCGTTGGCATGCCGGATGTCGACAACTCGTGAACCCGGTCGAGAGAAATATGGTTTGTCCAGATTGTCTTTGGGTTGATGGTCCAGGAATGTTCGAAAGAGGCATTTTGCGCTGTAGTTGGACTTCCGCCGATGCCGTCGTTGCTAAATCCGTCTCCCAGAATCTCGGGACTGCTGAAATTGCTATGGCTCCGGCTGTAGCGAGCGTTGATGCGCTGCTTATCATTAAGCTGATGGTCGACCTTGATATCGAACTGGTAATCCGGTGCATTCGTTATCGCGTTGAAGTTGAAGTTGTTAAGTTCCTGGTCGATATTGGGTTTCGGATAGAGGTTTAGGACGGCCTGCCCGATGGGATCGATTTCGTTCTGAGGGATTATGTTTGGCTGACCGGCGCTTTGAACTTGCGGTCTGACACAGCCTGACGGCGAGCAGACAATTTGAGTCGGGTCGTAAATATTGTTCGCCGTCGCTGAGAAGTCGCCCGATCGCTCGGCCAACGTCGGCACGGTTGCATTATAGCTCGCGGAAGAAATGGAGCGGACTTTCTCGAAATCGACAAAGAAGAAGGTTTTGTCCTTAATGATCGGGCCACCGAGCGAAAAGCCACCCTGGTCCCGCTTGGCGTTTGGCTTGGGATTGGGTCCTACGCCCGCAATGTATTTAGGATTAAAGAAATCACGAGCGTCCATCTGCGGACGCTGTAAGAAATACCAGCCGCTGCCATGGAAAGCGTTGGTGCCGCTCTTCATGACCATATTTACGACGGTGCCGCCGTTGCTGCCGAATTCTGCCGAAAAGCTGTTGTTCTGGACTTTCACTTCCTGCATGCTCTCGACCAAGGGCTCGTAATAGACGTTGGAGTTTCCTCCTTCGCCCTGTTCCGGCGCGCTAATCAACGCGCCATCCAATCGCACCTCGGCGGTTGCGTTGCGCTGCCCGTTGGAAGTGAAGTTGGTGCCCGAGGGGTAGTTGTCACCGGTGCCAGAACCTGCTACTTCGGTTACACCTGCCGACAGGAACATCAAGCCGAAAAAGCTGCGGTTGATCAGAGGAAGTTCTTTCACGTATTCGCTGGTGATGTCTGTGCCGAGAGTCGCGCTGTCCGTGTCAAGCAACGGTTGCGTGCTGGTTACGCTCATCGTGGCCATTGCGCCTGCCACTTCCAGCTTGAAGTTAAGGGAGGATTCCTGGTCAACGGCGAGAACTACGCCAGTTCGCTCGGCCGAACGAAAACCGGGGGCCTCGGCCGTGACGACATAGCTGGCAGGGGTCAATCCGGTGAAGTAATACGATCCCTTGTCGTCGGTATGCGCAGAGCTGGATATATTCGTGCCGATATTTCGGATGGTCACTGTGGCATTGGCCACCGCTGCGCCCGTTGGATCGGAAATGACACCGCGCAACTGCGCCCGATAACTTCCCTGCGCCCAAGCGAGGGCGCCGGAACCCAGGATGAGGACAAGGGAAAGCAGCACGGTGTGTAGCAGACGACTACGAACCGACAACAAACCCGTTTTTTGAAACCGCATGGAGGGCCTCCGGCAACGATCAAGCAGATGGGATTCGCAATGGTTGTTTTTTGTAGCGTTTACTTTCGCTTACACTATTACTTTCGATTCCGCGGTATTGTCAAGCGCAAAACGCGAATCTGGTAAATCGGACCCGACTCTAGGTGCTTGGGTGGCCAGGAGCCGGCCCACAATATTCGACGAGGTGAGAATCCACGGGCTTTGTTCCGATTGTTTCTGTGGGAACGGGCCCTCCACCCCAGCCTCGCGCGAACCGCCCCGGACAACGTCGAACACAACAAAATTGAGACAATTGATTCGTAACATATCGTAATATCCTTGTTTTTGGGAAGATCGCTCAGCTGGGCGGCGGCAACAGAAGGGCTGGGTACGGGTTTTCGACCGCGGCGCATGGGCGACCAGTTTTCACATGGCCCGCGCGCGATTGAGGTGGCGCCGTCGAGCGTCCGACAAAGCAGCGTGGACAAACAGACTGGAACTTTTCTACTCGACAATTGAATGCGATACGGATAAAAGAGAGGTGCCCAGAGTATCGTCTATAGGCAAATCTGCCATAGAGCAGTGCGATGAATTCTGAATACCAAATTTCTGAATGCTAAATGAAGAGCGGCAAAGAGCCATCCTAGAGTTGCTGCGTCGAGAAGGTCGCGTCGTGGTCGTAGACTTGGCCGTACGATACGACGCCTCCCAGGTCACCATCCGTAAGGACCTGGACGCCCTGCACGAAAAAGGGCTGATTCACCGCACCCATGGTGGGGCGCTCCCTGCGCGCGATGGCGCCCAGGAAGACCCTGCATTGCCGGAAAAAGAGAAACTGCATCGCAAGGAAAAGTTGCAGATTGCGACAGCTGCCGCGAGCATGGTCTCGGAAGGGCAAGTGGTCGTTCTTGATTCCGGCACCACGACTACCGCCATCGCCCGCGCGATACGAAACTTTCGCAACCTGACAATTATCACGAACGCAGTAAACATCGCCGCCGAACTTTCCGGATCGTCTGTGGAGGTAATTCTGAGCGGGGGCAATCTGAGGAAGAACTCGTTTTCGCTCGTAGGTCCGCTCGCGGAAGAGACGCTCCACAAATTGCACGCCGACATCCTGTTTCTCGGGGTCGACGGATTCGACGTCCATTACGGAATCAGCACACCAAATCTCTTGGAGTCGAAAGTGAACCGTGCCATGATCGAGATCTCAAAAGTCGCCGTCGCGGTGTGCGACTCCAGCAAGTTCGGAAAGCGCAGTCTCTCGCTGATTGCTCCTCCATCTTCTATTCTGCATGTGATCACCGACTCTGGGATTCCCAAGGCCGACCTGGCCGCATTGAAGAAATCGGGAGTTGAAGTGACAATTGTCTGACTCGTACTGCGGGAGAGCGCCCTCCGAATTGACCGACTACGCGTCATCGTAGTCGGTGAGAAAGAGCAGCAAGCGACGCTCTTAACTGCCCGCCGGGATGAACTTCAATGAGCCTTCCTCTAAAGAAGAGTTATCAGCCAATGGAGGCGGCTCCTGCGACCGAACTGCCTTCTGGCTCGGAATGGCAGTATGAACCGAAGTGGGATGGATTCCGGTGCCTCGCTTTTCGCGACGGCAAAAGCATTGAGTTAATGTCGAAGTCTGGAAAGCCACTCAGCCGGTATTTCCCTGAGTTGGTAACTGCGCTCGCGGCGCTGAAACCTCAGCGATTCGTCCTCGATGGTGAGATCGTTCTTCCCGTCCAGGGCGCGCTTTCATTTGATCATCTGCTGATGCGGATCCATCCCTCGCTGAGCAGGATAACGAAACTCAGCCAAGAAACTCCGTGCGTCTTTCTTGTCTTCGATCTATTGGTGGACGATAAAGGCAAGTCCTTGGTCAAATTTCCATTGAAGGAGCGGCGCACTGAACTGGAAAAGTTCGCAAGCAGGCATTTGAAAAAGAATCACGTGCTGCGCTTTTCTCCGGTCACACAGCAAATTGCCGTTGCACGAAAATGGTTTCATATGGGGATTGCTCTCGATGGCGTGATTGCCAAGCGGCGCGATTTGCCTTACAAGAGCGGAGAGCGGACGGGCATGCTAAAAATCAAATGGCAACGCACCGCCGACTGCGTCGTGGGAGGCTTCCGGTATTTAGAAAAGCAGCCACTGGTAGGATCGCTGCTCCTTGGTCTTTACAATAGCGATGGGTTGCTTGACCATGTCGGATTCACTTCGTCGATCCCGACTAAAGAACGTCCAGCGTTGACGACAAGACTAGAGCGGCTGATCAAGCCTCCCGGGTTCACGGGAAAAGCTCCGGGAGGTCCTAGTCGATGGAGCACGAAACGTTCGTCGGAATGGCAGCCGTTGGCACCACGGTTGGTTGTAGAAGTGCAATTCGATCATTTCACCGGAGGCCGTTTTCGTCATGGCACGAAGCTTCTTCGGTGGCGGCCCGACAAGGATCCTAAAGCCTGCACTATGATTCAGGTTAAACGCGAAAGCCGTTCCGCCTTGGATTTGCTGTGACGCGCGACTCGGCACGTTTTTCGTCAGTGAAAAATCCGATTCCGCTCGAGGCTCTCAATCCCATGCAAATTGCCCGCTTATGCGTCGTCGTAGTCTTCGGTGAGCGATAGCAGAAATGCTACGAGTGCGTTCAAATCATCGGTACTGAGAGACATGTTGCGAAACTCAGCGGGAGCGTTGCGCAACAATCCCTGGCGGGCTAATTGTGAGCTGTTGATGTAGAACTGCACGACATCTTTCAATTGGAGTTTGCTTCCGTTATGAAAATAGGGGCTCGAGTCTTCCAAGTCGCGCAAGATGGGAGTCTTGAATCGTGCGATTGTATTGCCCAACCCTTGATCGACGGAACAGTCCTCTCCGGCAGCGCAAACAACCGATTTGAGATTGGCCTGCGGGTTTGGGATGTCGGGATTTAGATAGATATTCCAGAGTCCGAGGTCAGCATAAGCCGGGTTGTTGGGATCAGCGGCGCGCCGGAACGGCTCCGCTGCGTTCGGGTGGTTCGCGGATGCTGGCAGATAGAGATCGAAGTTCGCGCTACGAATGCCCAGCGAAGGAATGCTCAGATCAACAAAGGCGCCGGCACCATGAACCGAGTCGTATTCCTCCTGAGAAGCGCCCGTATTGTGAAACGCGAAATCGCTGAAATTTGGAGCTTGATGACACGAGGCGCAATTGCCCGCATGCTGCGAGCCGTCAGTCGGTGAATTCGCAACCTGGAGAAAGATCTTGAGTCCGGCAAGTTCGGTGGGACCAAAGGCGAAAGGCTGAGCATGATATTGAAATGATCCGTATGAACCATCTACCCAAACTGGATTACTCAGGCCATTGATGATGTTTGCGAGGCGCTGATTGTATTGCGGGATGCTCTCCCCAGCGTTGGGCTCTACTGGCAAATGATTGATACGGAGGAAAACATCGTAGGGTGAGCCGATGTAGCGGCCGAATTCGTCCTGCCTAAAGAGCAAGTCACCCATGTAGGTGCTGATGCACTTGGCGACCAAGTCTAAAATCTGATCGGGAGTTGCGCTGTTTACATCGATTCGATCGGCGGCGGGTATAAGAAGATCGGAAGTTATTCTCGGGTCTTTCCCCAGAAAGAGTGTGCTGTAGGAGAGGCCGTTGGTGCGATCGATGGCCAACTGGCTGGAGCCGTCGTCGCCACGGACGATCAGAGCAACATTCGCCAATGCCTGCTGATATTGACTTGGACTCCAGCCAAAGTTGTGTCCTGTGATCGTGGCCTTAACCAGGTCCTCAGGAGTAGTGAACTCTCCGTCGAAGTGAAGGAAGGTCGGGCCGGGATGCGACTGCAGAGACCCGACCATGTGCATGGAGTTGCGGGGAGTCTGAGTGAAACCGTTCATCGGCAATGGGATCGGACTGCGCGTCGTGAAGTCGGAATACGTGCGGTTCCCCGCGCCAGCAACACCTTGAAATTCCGTCACAAAATGACACGACCGGCAATTCATGGACTGACCTGCAAACGGACCAGGCAACGGGCCATTCGGTGTATTCACCTGCGCTACTACTGGGTCGCCGACGGCCAAGGGCTGATTCACACCAGTGTTGTTTGCCGCGAAGTATTGCGCAAAACGGGTATCGAGGAACAGTCGCTCGCCAATCGAATCCAATGCCGGAGTGACATCGACATCCGTAGGGAAATTAGGCGCCCGGCCAGCCCCGCAACTCGCCAGCAAAACCACGACGCCGTAGCTCAACAGCAGTCTCAAGAAATGGTGAATCCGATTGCGTTTCATTTCGACGATTCCTGCGTTGAAGTTGTACGGGCGGAGTTTATGCCCAGACTTTTTACATAGGTAATGATCTGCCACCGTGACGGCTCCGGGATCGCACTCCATGAAGGCATGCCGTGACGCAAGTCGCCATTCTTCAACAGCCAGAAGATTTCTCCGTCCGTCGCCTGTTGCACCTCAGAGGTACGCAGGCTGGGCTTGTTCTTCGAACCGAGAGCATCCTCGCCATGACACTTGGCACAGTGATCCGCGAACATCTTCGAACCCGCGGCAATGGCTTCGCTTTGTCCGGAATAGGGGTTGTTACGTTTCCGGTCAGAATCGGGAACGTGCCCGAGCCATCCGCCAAACCTGGAGACTCCCCATGCACCCACACAGAGAAACAGAATCAGGATCGCGCAGTGGATTTGTCGCCGTCTCATCGAGAACCTCTGTGAAAGTGTCCGAATAACTGTTGCACCTCGTAGGAGAGGGTGAAGCGATAGAGGACGCCAATACTGTTATCGTTCAGACCGAAGTTGGGAGAGAAGTTCACTGTGGGACCGTTCGGGATATTGAAGCCAAGGATCGGGCCAAGATAGTGGGAAGTCGCTTCCAACCCGAAACCATCCAGGGTGCCCAGGCCGCCATACAATTCGGCTCCCGCGGAAAAATTCTCTCGGCAGAAGACGCAAGATCTCCCGCTTGCCGCCAAGGCAAGCGGCCGGCTCACGCCTAGTGCGTAGCCGAACTCCCAGGGTTCCGGTTCGTTCAAGTCTTTTTCGGTGATGAAATTTTCAGAGATGTTCCAGCCCCGCACGTTGCTGGAGAGAATGAGCTTCAATTCAAGCTCCTTTTCAACCTCAGAGCGAGCCTGATAATTGTTCAACTGAAAGTCAAAAATGCTGTCATGTCCCGTGACCTCTAGAAGGCCTTTGTCGGCACGGCTGATGTGTTCGAATTCCACGTAAAGAACGGGATTGATCAAGTGTTCGCGCATTAACGGACGAAGCCGGTTTTCCCACCGGTAGCCGGTGAAAATTGTGCTGTCGTTCGAGGTGTTTTGACCGGCTAGATAAAGCTCGGTTGTCCACCAGCCTTGGACGCCGTATTCGAGTTCCATCGTTTCGCTGACAAAGGGATTCGCATATTTAGGAGAGGCTTGAACACTTTTGAAAGCAATCTCGAGATTGCCGGGCTCCTCCAAGCTATGCGAGTAGGTGACAAAGTAGGGAGGTTCTTGCGCCAGGCAAAACGCAGCAGACAACAGTAAAAGAAGGCATGCAATCGCGCTCCTCATATCACCCCTGAGTGTGAGATCAAAATCTCTAGTTGCAATCTAGTTGCAACAAAGAAAATTAATGATAGTGAGCGCGGGTTCGTTCAGTCAAGGCGGCGGCAAATTTTATGTTGCAGAGCCATTGCAACTAGTTGCACGGCGATAGTACTCAGGCAGGAGAAGCGCTGCGACATTGAGAACAGTAGCCACCCACTTCCAGGCGTGTTACTACGATATGGAAGCGGCATTCGCGCTGGATTTGTCCCTTGAGACGGTCGAAGAGATCGCTCTCAAACTCAGAAATCTTGCCACAGCGGAGGCAGGCCATGTGAATGTGGTCACGCTGCGGACGGCGCTCGTAGAAGTGCTTCTCCCCCTGCATATGCATCAGATCGAGCTCATCGATAAGGCCATGTCGTTTCAAGAGGCCCAGCGTGCGATAGACGGTTACCCGGTCAATCTGAGGATCCACTTTCCGAGCTTTGCGAAGTATCTGGCTGGCATCGAGGTGCTGCTTCGCGGTCTCGACCACGCGAAGAATGGTCCGGCGCTGATGAGTCATCCGCAGGCCACGAGACATGAGCTCCGCTTGTAATCGGCCGGGAACTTCGGTTTGGGGCAAAGGCATATGCGGTTCCCTTCGCTGGTGAAGTACGCCAGTTGATACTCAGTTGCAATTATAGCGACTCGAAGCAAACCAGGTATGCGAAACAAGTCTTGTTCTTTGAAGCCAGGCGGTCCATTGGGAAGAAACGTTCTGGTTATAGACCTTGGAGGCAAGCGCGTTGCCTTCGAACCGATGGAAGAACGAACACTCCTCGCGTCGGAGACGGCCGATGCGAATCGCGTGAGCTTCGGTTCCGTCCTGGAAAGTGACGACGCGGCATTCGGAATCCCACGGGCAAGCGCTTTCGACGCGAAACGATCCGTCTAAACTTTCAGAGAGGCCGTCTTGACAGAAGCGGGAGGATAAAATCTAATCTTACAAGTAGTTGCAACCTAGTCGCAACTAGCGAGGATAGTTTATGTCAACCGGTGCTGTTGTGGCCAAAGATTCGCACCTCGGCAGATCGAAAACTTCTTCCGCAATCACTCGGCCTTCTCTTATGAAGGAATTGTTTTCGCGTGGTATACGAATTACGGGTCAAAGACGCCTGTTAGTCGGCATAATGCAGGACTCGCCTCGCCACCTGGACGCCGCGACGTTGCTGCGGATCGCGAAAAAACAGGATCCCAATATCGATCGCGCCACGGTCTATCGCACTCTATCGTTGCTCAAGAAGCGCGGATTGATCGATGAGTTGGACCTCATGCACATCGAGGGCGAAAAGCACTACTACGAGGCCAAGACGAATCGCGATCACTGCCACATTGCCTGTTTTCGATGCGCCGCCATCATGGAATATACGAGCCCTTCTTTCGAGAAATTGAAGAAGGACATCGTCAAGGAAAGCGGCTTCCAGATCCGGGTGGTGCGGTTGGAAGTGGGTGGACTCTGCCCCAAGTGTCAAAAAACGTAGAGTCTTAATTTTTTTACCTCGTTAGATGCGACCGAGTCGCATATAGAGATACTTATCTTGGCTTAACGCAAGGAATCAGAGTGTTCGACAGGACAAAAGCAAGCATGACCGGTGTCAGGCAGGATTGTAGGCCGAGATTTTCAGCTGCGCTCTTGCGGTCTATAAAGCACAGGCTCCCGCTTATTCAAGTTCTGCTGGTGGTCTTTTTCAGTACGAGCCTGTGGGCTGGCGTGGGCGGAACAATCTCAGGAAGAGTCACGGATGCCAGTAGCGCGGTCGTGCCGCATGCAACAGTGAACGCGATCAACGAAGAATCCGGTGTTAAACGACAAGCCGAAACGAACGGTCAGGGTTTCTATTCCTTCGTGAACCTCCCAGTCGGACGCTACATCCTCGCGATCGAGAAGGCGAGTTTCAGACCTTACCGACGAACCGGCATCACCGTTGACGCGAACGGCGCCTTAACGGTGGACGCGGTTTTGGCGGTCGGGGGAAGATCGGACTCGGTTACGGTCGCCGAGAATCAACTTCTAGTCGAAACCTCGAGTTCGCAGGTCGGAGAGGTGATCAGCGCGGCGCGGATGGTTGCGGTGCCGCTCAATGGACGGAGTTTCACCGACTTGCTTTCGCTGCAGCCAGGAGTTGCGCCCGCCTCTTCGATTACGTCCGACACGGTGCAGGACGTCGGTGCGAGTACCCTCGCTCCCTCAGGCGATCTGAATCCGGGCACAATCTCGATCAACGGCCAGAGGGAATTTGCCAACAGCTTCTTGGTTAACGGCAGCGATGTGGAAGAGGATGTGAACATGGGCGCGGCGATCATTCCGAATCTGGATTCGATCGATGAATTCCGCATCCTCACTAATAATTTCGATGCCGAATACGGCGAGTTCAGCGGTGGGCAGATCAATGTTGTGACCAAGTCGGGGACAAACGCTTTTCACGGCAATGCGTTCGAGTTCCTGCGTAATACGGACCTGGATGCACGGAATTATTTTTCTCCGACCCGTGGGGCATTCAAGCAAAATCAGTTTGGTGGAACCTTCGGCGGACCGATCCAAAAGAACAAGATTTTCTTCTTTGGCGACTATCAGGGGACGCGATCGACCCAGGGAATAGATTCGGGAGAAATCGCAGTTCCCTCGGCCGGTCAGCTTGCGGGGAGCTCGTTCGACCTCACAGGTACGGTCAGCGGCGCCTACCTTGCGTCTTTACTCACGCAGGAACTCGGGTATCCTGTCACGGCGGGCGAAGCTTATTCCTCGGTCTTCCCGGGCGGCGCCATTCCGAAGCGTGCGTGGTCTGCTCCCGCATCCAACTTGGTGAAATATATCCCCGCTCCGACCAACGCGGACGGAACATTTTCGACCTCCGCCTACAACAAAACTCTGCGTGATGATAAAGGCGCCTATCGGCTCGATAGCAATACACGATGGGGATTGATGTCGGCATATTACTTTCTCGACGATTGGTCGCAGAATAATCCCTACCCCGTGGCGCAAGGGGGAGCCAACGTTCCGGGGTTCAATGCTCTCTACACGGGGCGCGCGCAACTGCTCGGACTGGGCGACACGAAAACGCTGAGCGCGACCGCGGTGAACGAATTCCGCTTTAGTTATTTGCGCGACGCGAATGACCTTGGCAAGCCCGTTGGTGGGGTAGGCGTTAGCTTGGCGTCTCAGGGCTTTCAAGTGGGCGCGGGAACAGCGGGAATTGTGCCGTTGTCTCCGGGCACAGAAGGCGTCGAGAGTGTCGCGTTTAACAGTTTCACAATTGGAACCAACACGAACGAACTAACGCAGACCGGCAATACCTTCCAGTGGCTCGACAATTTTTCAAAAGTTATCGGAACCCACACCCTGAAGGCCGGAGGCGAATTCCATTTCGATCAAGTGAATGTTAACGCAATCGCACAATTCAATGGCAGCTTTCTCTTTTTCGGAAGCGAAACCGGGTCGGATTTCGCCGACTTCCTGCTGGGCGTTCCGACACAATACAACCAGAGCCAGCTTCAGCCGTTTTACGGGCGAAACAAATATCTTGGGCTTTACGGACAGGATAGCTGGCGTGTTACTCCGAGTCTGACACTGAATTATGGTTTGCGCTGGGATCGGATTGAGCCCTGGTATGAGAAGTACAACCAGATCGCCACATTCGAGCCGGGGAAGCAGTCGGTGGTCTTTCCAGGAGCGCCAGCGGGGATTCTCTATCCCACGGATCCGGGTGTAACGAGAACATTGGCGCCGCCGGGAAATCGCGACTTCGCTCCGCGGGTAGGAATTGCATATTCTCCCCGGGTCGACGGGGATGGAGTGCTCGCAAAAGTTGTGGGTGGTCCCGGCACAACCAGCATCAGGGCGAGTTACGGCATGTTTTATACCGCGATCGAAGCGCTTACCATCGGAGTGATGAGTGCCAATGCTCCTTACGGGACGACTTACACAAGTCCAGCTCCGCCGTTGTTTGCCACACCGTTCATCACCGCCTCAAACGGTCAAGATTTGGGGCAATATTTCCCTGTAACACTGGCTCCGTTGAACTCTAGCGCGAGCCATCCGGATTCGAACGTCGACTGGTCTCAATTCGAGCCGATTACGGGTCTGCCGAATTACCCTACAACGAACCGAATTCCGTACACCGAGGAGTACATGCTGTCGGTGGAGCGCTCACTGGGTGCGAGCACTTTGCTGAGCGTCAATTATGTGGGCACCCAGGGGCATCGATTGTTGGTGCTCGATGAGGCGAATGCCGGCAGTCCCGCGCTCTGCTTGGCTTTGAGCAATCCCAACAACCTTCTCCCGGGCCAAACTCCGTGCGGTCCGTTCGGCGAAGATACTATGTACGCGACTTCTCCGGGCTCTCCATTTGGAGGCCAGGTATTGCAAGGTACTCGCGGACCGTTGGGCCCGAACTTTGGCAGCAATGCCAACCAGGCGACGATCGGCAACTCCAATTACAACGCTTTGCAAATCACTTTGCGCCACAGTGGCAAGCGTCTAAGTGTGCTAGCTGGATACACCTATAGCAAATCGGAAGACCAATCTTCGAACATTGGCGAAGAGGTGAATCCCGAGAATCCGTCGCAGAGCAAAGGCCTCTCCGCTTTCGATGTGAAACATAATTTTGTCGTTAGCTATAGTTACAAAATTCCACTCGAGGCGCTGCTCCGCACATCGAACAGATGGACGGAGGGATGGGAATTTTCAGGGATCACTCATTTCACTTCGGGTCTGCCGGTGACTCTCATTAATTTTGGTGACAACTCTCTGCTGGGGTCGGAACCGAACGGGATCAATAACTATGGAGTGGACGAACCCGACTACGAGGGGGGCGCGCTCAACCTGAATGGCAATCCGCGCAACGGACGTTCGTACTTCGATACGGCGCAGTTCAGCGAGAACGCGTTGGGAACACCCGGCACGGCAAAGCGCCGGTTTTTCTCTGGACCGGGAACGGACAACTACGACCTGGCACTGCTGAAGAACGTGCGACTAAGGGAGGCGACGTCGCTGCAGTTTCGGCTCGAGGCCTTCAATGCCTTCAACCACGCTCAGTTTTTTGGGTCACAGTCTGTCGATGGCAACATCGGAAGTTCTACATTTGGCCAGGTCGTCGCTGCGGATTCGCCACGACTGGTTCAATTGGGTGCAAAGTTCTTTTTCTAGCTATCAAAGAGCCCATCTCTCCATCGCGGCTGGTGCTTGAAACGCGGCGAAACCCAAAATCGGCTCCTCACTTCCGTGATCTTTCAAAAAACCGAGCGGGGTGTGTCCTCACCGCGAAAAGCAATGTACCGCGATGGGCCGCTTTCATGGGAGCCCCACTGCGGCACATTTCTTGTCGGTACTTCCTTTTTGCCGATCCAAATATTTAAAGAGCGCGTAGTTATCTGTAGGCGGTTCTACAGCTTCTCAGTCCAGTGTCTACGTTTTCCTCCCTAATTCGGACTCCGCAGGCACACGCATCTCAAAGCCGCGATCCCGTGACTCGTCTGTGAACGACGGGCGGCTAGGATTAAAGCCTAAAAAGGATTGCATCGGAGGAATCCATATGCGAGCTTTCCGTTTTCTGAATCTGACACTTTTGTCAGTGCTAGTCGGATGTTCCGCTTTAGTTTACGCACAAGATGAAAAGCCTCAAGACAAGCCCGCGCAAAAGGAAGAGGCCAGGCCCGAACCGAAGCAGGACGAATCCAAACCCATAAAACAAGATAAGCAGGAACCGAAACAGGACAAGCAGGATAAACAGGAACTGAAGCAGGAGCAAAAGGATCAAAAAGAGTCACACGATCAGATGAAACCGCAAGGACAAGAGCGTCCGGAGCAGCAGATGGAGCGCGCGCAGCCACAGGCTCAAGGACGTCAGGAAAAAGCGGCGAATGCCGGACCTGCGGGCAAGGGCGGGCACATCCCTGATGACAAGTTCCGCGCCAGCTTTGGCCGCAGCCATACTTTCAGCGCCAGAACTGTAATCGTGCAGGGGCAGCCGCAATTCCAGTACAGCGGTTACAACTTTCAACTGGTGGACGCTTGGCCGGCAGGCTGGGCGTATACGGACGATTGCTATATCGATTACATCGATGGCGAGTATTTTCTGTTCGATCTGCTTCATCCCGGCGTGCGGATTGCTGTTTACGTTGTGATGTAACAACGCCGCACCGATTTGTCCCTGGAAGGTGGCCCTCGGAGTCGTTACGCACTTTTGCAGATTCAACCTCACGACGGTCCACCTTCTTTTGCTTCATCTCGAAGACTACACTTCACCCCAATCAGTTGATTGCAGGGCCTGGCATCCCCGTTCCTACTACGGTTAATTTGTCCAGAGGTTGTCCAGAATCAGGACGTCATTCGCAAACCTCCTTCCAAAGATGCAGGTGAAACTCCGCAGAATCAATGGCTTTGGATTTCTTGAGCGACCAATCGTATTGGTCGCTGGAATGCAGATTTTGTTAAGTTTCCCCCTGATTCGCACGATGCGCTTCTAGTGCTCAAGCCGAACTTAAAGAGAAGGACTCGAAAGAATGCGTTCTCGTTCGTAGGAGCGCCGCCAGAGACGAAGGGCGGGAAGAGATTCCACAACGCTGGTGAAAGTCGCCGTTGGCTGGAACGCGGATAACTATGGTAGAGCAGCGTAAGGGATTTGAAGCACCTATTGAGTCTGCACTCCGGCGCAAGGTGGGCGGCGGTTTTGTCGCGGCGGTACTTGTAACCTTATTTGTGGGCGCTTGGTCATGGCAGAGCGCTCGCCGGGCCGAAGCAGATGCCTATTGGGTGTCGCACACCTACGAGGTGATGGCAACGATTCAGGGCATGTCCGGAGCTGCGCTGGAAGCGGAAACCAGTGCCCAGGCATTCGCGTTGAGTGGGCAGGAACCATTGCTAATGCACTACCCGACCGCTCGTGCGATTGCCTACCGCGACGAGGACGTGTTGCGCCGTTTGACGGCGGATAATCAGAGTCAGCAGCGGCGACTGGAAGTACTGGAGCCGAAGTTACGCGCGGCGTTCGAGATCTCCGACAACATCATCGCCAAGCGGCGACAAATGGGAACGCGCATTGACGATAGTGACGCACTGGAGGTGGAAGGGTCTTTAGTCTGGATGCGCGCGATCTTTGGAGATATGCAGGCCGAGGAGGCGCGGTTACTGGAACAGCGCACTCAAAGGGATGAATCCGGACAACAGTGGGCGAGGATTGTCGCTGTAGCAGCTCTTGTGGTCGGTTTAGTGTTGTGGACACTAGCTTTTGTCGTGGTCATTCTTTCGACCGGCGACAGCCAACGGTCGCGGGCCGAACTTGAGAATCTGAATGCTGAGCTGGAAAAACGAGTCGAAGATCGCACAGCCGCCCTGCGATTGGAGATCGCCGACCGTCGTCGCACGCAGGAAATCGCCGAGCGCTTAGCGGCCGTAGTGGAATCCTCTGACGATGCCATTATCAGCAAGACGCTAGGGGGGACAATCACGGCATGGAATCGCGGCGCTGAGAAAGTATTCGGTTACTCGTCGGTGGAAGCGGTAGGAAAGCCGATGACGATTCTTCTACCCTCGGATCGTATCGGGGAGGAATCCGATATTCTTGCGCGTATCTCGCGCGGTGAAAGCGTGAACCATTACGAGACGGTCCGGGTGCGGAAGGATGGCAGCAAGATCAACGTTTCGGTAACGATCTCTCCCATTAGAGACAGCGCAGGTGTAATTACCGGCGCTTCAAAAATTGCGAGGGATATCACAGAGCACAAAGCCGCGGAACGGGAAATTCGAGCTCTCAATCAAAATCTCGAAGCACGCGTAATCGAGCGCACCGCCGAACTGAAAGCCGCGAACAAGGAATTGGAAGCGTTTACCTATTCGGTGTCGCACGATTTGCGCGCGCCGATCCGACACATCAGCGGCTTTACTAAGATTCTGGTAGAGAAATTCAATTCCTCGCTTCCCGACGAAGCGCAGCAGCA
Organism: uncultured Acidobacteriaceae bacterium; assembly: GCA_963846085.1. GTDB lineage: Bacteria > Acidobacteriota > Terriglobia > Terriglobales > Acidobacteriaceae > Acidiflorens. The sequence goes on from CAWJUN010000004.1 coordinate 2,069,359, forward strand.
CCTGCAAACGGTGGAGCGGGCCGCCAGAAGAATGGGCCAGATGGTGGACGAAATGTTGAAACTGGCGCGTCTGGGGCGGCAGGCGCTGGAGTTCGAAGTTGCGAATCTGAATCTACTCGTGACGGACGTGGTGAACTTGTTGGCACCGGAAATCGAAGGGCGGCAAGTGCAATGGAAAATCGATGACCTGCCATCCATCGAGTGCGATCGCATCCTAATCCGGCAGGTCTTTCAAAACCTGATTGGCAACGCCTTGAAGTATTCGCGGACGCGGTCTCCCGCCGCGATCGAGATAGGACAAATGGAAAAAGAAGGGGAAAGTGTGATCTTTGTTAGGGACAACGGAGTGGGTTTCGACATGAGGTACGCAGACAAATTGTTCGGCGTATTCCAGCGCCTGCACCTCGCCGAAGAATTTGAAGGGACTGGCATCGGTCTGGCCACGGTGGAACGAATCATCAAGAAACACCGAGGTAGCGTCTGGGCCGAGGCGGAACCGAATCGCGGCGCAACCTTCTATTTCACGCTCGGCGGTGCGCGCCACTCTAGGCCCGAATCAACCGCCGCAGCTGCCGCCGGAGGTTTACGATGAAACCGCCTCAAGACATACTCTTGGTAGAAGATAACGAAAACGACATTGATCTCGCGCTGTACGCGCTGCAAGAGGGGAATGTAGCCAACAGCGTTTTTGTCGTTCGCGACGGCGAAGAAGCGCTGGACTTTCTTTTCTGCCGTGGCGCTTTCTACGACAGAGATTTCGAGCATCCTCCCAAACTGGTTTTGCTGGATTTGAAATTACCGAAGGTCGACGGTCTAGAGGTGCTCAAGCAATTGAAGAGTGATCCCCGCACCAAGACGATTCCGGTTGTTATTATGACCGCCTCCACAGAAGAGCGAGACTTGGTTGAGAGCTACAGCCTGAGGGCGAATAGCCACATCCAGAAGCCCATCGATTTCGATCAGTTTCGTGCAACCGTGACAACTCTGGGCCTCTACTGGTGGTCAACCGCCGCCGGAGGCTCGCTGTGAATCCAGTTCAGGACATACTGTTGATCGAAGACAACCAGAACGACATCGATCTTGCGCTGTACGCTCTGCGGGAGGGGAATCTGGTCAACGGCGTTTTTGTAGTTCGCGATGGCAAAGCCGCTCTGGATTTTCTGTTCTGCCGTGAGTCCTTTTCCGAAAGAAGTTTCAATCATCCTCCGAAGCTCGTTTTGCTCGACTTGAAACTGCCCAAGATCGACGGTCTGCAAGTGCTTAGGCAATTGAAGAGTGATCCTCGGACCAAGACGATTCCGGTCGTTGTTATGACCTCCTCGACGGAAGAGCGAGACCTGGTTGAAAGCTACAGCTTGGGAGTGAACAGCTATATCCAGAAGCCGGTGGATTTCGATCAGTTTCGCGCGACCGTAAAAACCCTGGGTCTTTACTGGCTGGTCGTCAACCGGCCGCCATTACCGGTGACGCAACAGCAGGAACTAGCCAAATATTAATGCGGAAACCGATGCGGACTTAGGCCGATCTCAATTTCTTCAAGCCGGCAGCCTCCAATTCTAATTGGTCTCCACATTGCTCGGTCACAATGATTTGGTCTCGTGTCAGTTGAATGTCGGCGATCGAACGCCACTTCGGGCTCACCTTCGAGAGGAAAGCGAGATAGGGCGAATGCAGCGTCGATTTTGCCGGTATGCGGCGAAATGTCGATGTATCGAATAGCCGGCCGCGCGCGAACGTTTCTTCTTTCCCAACTGGCATTGGAGTTGAACCAAACTCCAAGCCGCGGGCGCGCGTTTTTCCATTCCATGGAGAATTCTGACGAGCCATGTTTTCTTCCCAGACCGCGACCCAAGGAAAATCGGCACGGCGGAAGCAGTATCCGAGCAACAGTCCAAGTTCCCAGTTGAGGGCAGCAACAAACCCGATTTTGCTGGTTGGATCGAGCAGCAGGCTCGCGATAAAGCCTTTGCCGTCGCGCACAAACGGTTGGGCCAGATTAACTGTTCCTCCGGCGAGAGCCGGCGCATTCGGCCAAGTGAACTCTTGATCGTCGGGCAGGAGAGCTGCTCCTTCATACCCGTGCGGCCAAGTGATAGCGCGCCTTCCTGACAAAGCGATCATACTGGTTCCGGGATTCAGCAAAGGCGAGCCGAGCGTGACATGCTGGGTCCAGTGAAAGAAGTGGTCTTGAGCCCGTTCGTTGGCGATGCACTCTTCGATATAAACGACCGATTCACCGCGAAGCAACCGAAGTTTCCGTCGGAATTGCAAGCCTGCAGATGGGAGGCGAACTGCAAACGTGAGTTGAGCTTCGCTCGCGGCCTCTTCTTGCTCGATCGAGTGCCATCGGGATGTCGCCGCCTCTCCATGCAGTGATAATCCTCGCGCCATTTCTGCCTGGGATGGAGCGCCAAAATAATCGACACAAACTGCGTGGCCGGTAAATGCGGCGAGAAACTTTCCGACGGGGGCTGGACCATATTTGCGAATATTGCCGCTGCGGAATTGATCGGGATCCATCGAGGTCCACGGAGCTTCCCACATGGCGTTCACGGTGCTACCGGCTGCATCGACCAGACGAAAATCGGCGATGTGTCCGCCCCCTGTGAGCGTGGTCAGAGTCACGACACCGTTATCCAAACGGTAGGCTGGGCGCGCGCGCCATCTTGTTTTCGTCGAGGTTGGCGCGTATTTCTTGGTTTTTCGATCTTTTAGAATCATAGATTCAGGTAGGTTCGTCCTCCTAGATCTTTGACGTTGAAGGAGTTATAGGCAAAATATTCCAGAACAGGGAGTTAGCTCGCTTCTTACTGAGATTCGGGTTCTCGATAGTTGCCGGATGAACGCGGGATTTTCGAGTCGGCCCTAGGATCCACATTTCAATGGTCGGATGAGCTGAGGCTTAAGTCAAAGGGATTCTGCCGGGCGAGCTACCACCTTCCCTGTCTGCCGCTTTCGGCTCGGTGGCATCCGTCTTATTTTTGGTTAGCCAGCAATTGCCCCTTCACACCTGCGGGAGCATGGCAGACGTGCCATCGGCCAAGATTCGCGAGAAAGATCTGATCGAAATTCGGTCCGCCAAAAGCGATATTGGTTGGTCGCGCGATCATGGTTCCGGCGGGATCGTAAGCCACTAGGTGAACCTTGCCATGCTTCGAAACTTTGTAGACGTTGTCGGAGGCATAACAAGTGACGAACAGATTGCCGCTGGCGTCGAACGCCAGCCCATCCGGAATGCGCGCCAAATCGGAGGCATAGACTGCAGGTTTACCAGCGGTTCCATCCGCTCGAATCTCAATCTGGAGAACATTGTCGCGCGTGCTCTGGACCACGTACAAAAAGCGATCGTCCGCGCTCAGGGCCAAACCGTTGGCGAAGGCGAACGGCCCGGCGAACATCTCGATTCGCCCATTCAGCCGAAGACAATAGACGCAGCCGTTCGCTCCGTCCCAGTCGCCGGAGTCGGAGAAGTAGAGATTGCCTTCCATGTCGAACACCGAGAAGTTGGGCGTCTTGAACTTGCGTGCACCGCAACGGTCCCAGGAATCGAGAACGCGACCCTTCCGATTCAATCGCACGAGACTGTGTAAGCCGGGGTTGCAGACGTAAAGATCGTGGGTGCGGGAAAAAGTGAGTCCCAGGCAGAAGCCGCCCATGGTAGAGACATCATGAACGCGACCCTTCGGTCCGATGCGGTAGACCTGTCCCAGTTCGCCGCCCGCCCAAAGAGTTCCGTCGGCATCGAAGGCCACTCCCTCAGGATGGTCGAGTCCTTCGGCGAAGTGGCTGAACTTTTCGAGAGGGATGAGAGGGCGCATCACTGTTCCGCGCTTATCCTTAATTATTATTATTCATCTTCTATCGGACAAGCGAACATAATAGCGTATGCGGGAACTCGGACTCTGAGATTTCTCGTCGGCTAATGAGTTGTTTTCGGCTTCTCAAGCCAGGTCGCGCTCGTCGTCGCTCCGGGAAGTGGAAGGGACTGGAGTTCGTGCTGAATCCACTCCAGGTTTTTGCCCTCCGAAAAAGCCGCCTTGAATTCGTCGGGCGTGTTGTAAGTCACTACCTGGGCGCCGGTCGGAGCGGAGGCGCGCAAGCGTTCTTTGGCGGGCTTGGGAGTGTCTCGACCGTAAAGCTCATCATCCAGCCGAAGTTTAGTAGCCTGCACTTTCGGGAGCCAGTCGACAGGGTCGAGCGGCGCGACTTTTTTGAGGAATTCAGGCGTCACGTACTGGGCCCGTTCGTCCTCGGGAACGAACGGGGAAGTCGCCAACCAGGTTGGCCAGTCGCCCCATGGGTCGAGGGTTTCTAACACCTTAATTCGCGGATCTACTGCAGACGTCAGGATGGCAATGCTGGCTCCTGAACCCGTAGCGAACATGCCGACGCGATCCATGTCGAGATCGTCGCGAGAGGCCAGGTAGTTCAACACCATCTGCACATCGTGAGCGGAGGCGGCGAGTGACTCCTGCAGCTCGCTAAGAAACCACTGCTTCAGCGGTCGGTCGTGATAACGGTGTCCGGTAAGAGCGGAAACGAAGCCCACCGCAGCAAAGCCATTCTTCGTTACCAGATCTTCATAAGTATCGTTCCTGAAAATGTCGGTGGCTGATGGGTAACCGTAGAGATACAAGATGACCGGTGGCTTCTTGACTCCCTTCGGTTTCATGACATAAAGGTCGATGGGATCGCCCTTTCGCCACTGGACTTGGAGCAACTCGACAGTGCATCCGGGCTTGTCATCAATGAGCCCCAGAAGCGGTTGGATTGGAACGAGGTGATTGCTGGCCAGGGAGGGCGAGGTCCAATCCTCATGGACATCGTTAAATCGGGTGTCGGAGGAGTTAGCCAGGGGCGGCGAAGCTAGCAGGACTTGAGCGGTGCAGGAACCAATGCTCACGAGAACCGCGCCTCCGAGGATGAGAGTCTTTATGGACTTGGGTAGGATCCTGAACGAAAAAAGCAGAAAAACTTTGGACATAACTCTTTCCCGGTTCTTTTAATTTTCGCTCTCCGAGAGAACGACCGTTTGTAACTGTGCAGATGAAAAGAATACCTCTCAATTGTTAATGTGCTGTGACTCGGTGCTCTGGAGAATCGGAGGAGGCGAATGCGAATCACAAAAAAGAGGCGGACCCTCGCAGGTCCGCCTTTCGCGTACTGTGAAGCGGTGTTAGATCCGACTACTGTCGAACCTGAAGACCCTGGTTACCCTGAACTTGCTGGGTAGTTTTGGGACAAGTGGTGAGCGTCGGGCAGACGAGAATCGTTCCGCCCATATCGCCGCCGGCTTCGGTTGTGCCGCTGTTTACCGGAGCCGCACCTAGAAGGGTGTCAGCGCCGTCGTACTGCTGATAATGTGAGCGGACCAACAACAGACCAGGATCGGTGGTGGTGGTTCCGATCGTTTTGGTAGCGGGTACATAGTCGGGAACTGAGTCAACAACGAAGGCCTGCGAGTCTTTAATCAGGGTCTTGGCATTCGCCAATGCGGTTCCGTTACTCACGAGGCGAACGATCGACCATGAGGGATAGGTTCCGTTGCGAAGATTCGGGAAGGAGAGACCGCCCGCCCAGATCAGTTTCTCAGAACAGGGGAAGGCACCGCTGCAGGGTAGGTTAGCAGCGGCCGGCAAAGTGCCGGCGCCTGCGGGCTGGCCAGGATCATATCCGAGTCCCGTGGAAGCCTGCGGTCCGTAGCTGGCGAAAATCGGATCGACGTTATTCAGCGTGATGTAGCCATAAGCGGGTTTGTTAGCGATCGAGCCCACGTTGCCGTAGCTGAAGAAGGTGTAACCGATTCCATCGGTGCCGAGGTTTACGCCAGAATTTTGAACGGATTTCACTTCCTCGCCGGTACCAATTGCACGATACCGCTTTCCAGAAGTGCCGGGGCAAGCCGAAGACTGGCCGGCCAGAGGATTATTAGCGCCGACATTGGTTTCCATGCTCACACCGAGAATCGCGCCCGGATAGACCGTGGGGTGACGCATGACGGTTGCTTCCGTCGTGTTGTAGGTACCCGACAGAGGTTCGCGCAGGAATACACCAATGCCACCTGAGGGCAAGCCGAAGGCGCTTGCATCGCAGGTATTGCCTGAAAACACCTGTTGCAATTCCTGCTCAGTGGCGTTGGTGAGGTTCGTCAATTGTCCTTTGTCGCGTTCGGTGATGAATACAACTGGGGTGGCGCCCACTTCGACAACAGTGAAAGCCGGAATCGTGGTACCGCTGATGGGGTCTTTACCCTTGATGTTGAACGATAGAACGTTCGCAGTGGAAGTGCTGCCTGGATAGCCACTCTTGATCGGGCTTCCAACATAGTCGGATGTCGATCCCAAACCGCCTGCCTGGCCGAACACGCCCGGGCAAACGCCCGCCGCGATGTTGGAGTTGTATCCGAGACCATCGAGACCGTCGCTCGAGCCGCCGCCAAACGATCCGGTGCCCAGCAAAGAGTTCACGCGGCAGACCGCGAAAGCTGCGTCTTCCGGACGAATGTCGGTTGCAGCAACAGTAACGGGCGTTCCTGTGGTGAAAAGGGACTGGACGTTCGAAGGAAGAGCGGAGTCAGAAGAGCCATCACCCCAAAGGTTGGAAGCGATCTGATTGGAGCCGCTACCTGAGAGATTGGACAACGTTGCATTGACGCTGCACTGCGGTTGGGCGAAGTAGCAGCGGTCTCCGACGACGGAGTCAACCTTATCGAAGGACCACACCTTGGTAGCGGTGGAATTCCAGACGATCCAGACAGTGCCGGCGTCAACGTTGACGGGGGTGACACGCGAGTCGGTCAGGTTGACGGCATTGGAAGCGCTCGTCCAGTGCCCAGCACCCGCACCGGCCGCCTTGTAAGCGCCCAGAGCCATCGTCTGCCACATGGCCGACGAACCCGCAATCGTTACTTCAACCGTGGTCGCAGCGTGTGCCATGGGCACAACGGACACGATCGCGGTCAGCAACAGTCCAGCGAAAATTGATTTCATACGCGACATAACTTTTGATCCCTCTCGTAAATAGGTTTGTGAAACATTGTTCTGCACATGGGGCATTCGCCACACGCATGAAAATCCGCCCCTACGCACCGCCACATCGGTTCGTTTACGGCCTTGTCAAATTGAGTGAGTGTGCCGCGGTGCCGTTGATGAGCGATCAGCAACTCACCGCAGCGAAGCTTGAATTGCAGCCCGAGTCTAGCCGCTCATTTGTCTGGCGATGTTAAGGTTTTGTGACAAGTTGGTGAAAGTTGCTTGAACGATAAGATAGTGAGAATAAAGCTCCATCCTCAGCTCGTTCGATGAGCAATCTTATGCGACTTAGTTGAAAAACATAAGTTGCATTTCCCGCGAATCCCATCTTGCTCCGCACGCTAGGCAAACTTGAGCGACCGGATTATGAATGCAAGGTTACAAATGCTGGGAAAAATGATTTGTGAACCCTATGTTACAAAGGCGCCCGATTTACAAATAAACGCAATTCACAGTCTTTTAACCTTTGACACCTGAACCGCCCATTTACAATCCCGGCTTGCCTTTACATCCTTTCAAAACGAATTACTCCGGAGTCATAAGTGTGCGTTTGTCAGTTCTTTGCAGGTCCAGTCGCGCTCTCTGCGTCCTCGCTCTGAGTTTTCTGGCGCTGACGCTGTGCGCTAGCCAGGAGCAGACGGGCGGAGCGGCGGATAGGGCCAGCATCCATGGGAAGGTGACGGATAAGAGCGGAGCTGTGGTGCACGATGCGAAGGCTGTGCTTACGAGTTCTTTTGGCGCGACCCTCAATGTTCCGGTCGGCGAAGATGGAGTCTACTCTGTCACAGGGCTCTATGCGGGGACGTACTCGTTGACAGTTTCGGCGCAGGATTTTGCCGACACCGTCTTCGAGAATTTTATGTTGACCCCGGGCAAGAAATTAACGCTGGATGCCACCATGGAAGTGGCGAGCGCCAAGCCGGCTGTCGAGGCGGGGGCGGGGCAGACCCAACAGGCGGCCACACCTACCACTAAGAAAATTGAGGGAGATAGAGCCGCAATCAGCGGGACGGCCACCGACCAAAGCGGCGCAGTTGTAACGGCAGCGAAGGCCGTGTTGACAGGCCCCGCGGGTGAGAAACATGAAACGACCGTGGACGCCAAAGGTATCTACTCATTTACAGACCTCACGCCCGGATCCTACACCCTAGCTGTAAGTGCGCCTAACTTCGCTCAGAAAGTGTTCGATAATGTCGCGCTGACGGCTGGCCTCGAGTTAGAGTTGGATGCTCCTCTGGAGCCTGAGAGCGCGAAGACGGAAGTGAATGTCGAAGAGGGTGGCGTCGACAAAGTGGAGACCGAGAGTGCCAGCGTCTCTGGCACAATCACGCAAAAAGAAGTGGTTTCGATCGGGCTGAACGGGCGCAATTTCACGCAGTTGATAGCGCTTGCTCCCGGTGTCAGCAACCAGACCGGGCAAGATGAAGCGAAGGTCGGGGTCGTCGGCAGCGTCAAGTACAGCGTCAACGGAGGCCGCGTCGAGTACAACACCTTTGAAGTTGACGGCAGCGACGTGTTGAACACTGGGTTGAACGGAGCGGCTGCCACGCTGATGGTCTATCCGAGTCTTGACGCGATCCAAGAAGTAAAAGTTCTAACCTCGAACTACGGCGCGCAGTTCGGGCGTACGGCATCGGGAACAGTCCAGGTGACCACCAAGTCGGGCACTCCCAAGTTCCACGGCAATCTTTACGAGTTCATACGCAACGAAGCGTTCAATTCCCGCAACTTTTTCGATGTCATCTATCAGGCTCCCGCGGCGCCCGGATCGACTACTCCCGGTCAGACATTTGGTGACCATGCGCCGTTGTATCGCCGGCATGATTTCGGCGGAACGATCGGGGGACCGCTTTATATCCCCAGAGTTTTCGATACTAAGAGGGATAAGACTTTCTTCTTCTATTCCGAAGAGTTTCGTCTGGAAAAGACGCCGGTAGAGTATAACCAGGCGGTTCCCGGCTTGAAGGAACGTGGTCTGATTCTGACGGCCAACGGGGTGCGGCAGAATCTGCAGACCAATCCGGGTACCGGAGTGGTCTACCAGGACTTCGATTTCAGCGATGTCTGCCCGCTAAATGCCGGAACTTTTCTTCGTTCGCAATATCCGGATTGTCCGTCTGTGTCGCCGGGAGGAACTGCTGGAACATTGATTCCTCTGCCGCATCTACAGGGCGTTCTGGGATCGGTTGGTGTCGACAAGAACGCGGCGGCGATTTTGAACTCGAATCTGATCCCGCTGCCGAACGCGCCTTTCGGCTGCAACTTCAGCGTCATTAATTTCGATTCGGCGGCACCCGACCCGTCCGATCCGAACCGTTGTTATAACGCCAGCGTTTCTCCATCCACTTACTGGCGCGAGGAGTTATTCAAGTTTGATCACGTTTTCGACGACAAGTTCAAAACCTCGTTTCGCTATGTCCACGACGCTTGGGATACATCGGTTCTGACACCGCAGTGGGGAATTGTTCGCGATACGTTTCCGACCATCCAAAATCGATTCTTCGGACCGGGTACAAGTTTGGTGGCGCGATTCACGCACACGATCTCGCCGACGCTGCTGAACGATATCGTAGTCAGCTACGTGAACTCGAGCATCACATTGACGGACCAGAATGGTCCGGGCGGCGCGCAGTTCCAGCGGAATCCCACGCTCGATCAACCACTTGTTACTGATCCATCGGCGCCGGGCCAATGCAATCCCTTGCTCAGTGTCGATCCGGCGACTGGCTTTCCCCAGTGTGCCATTGGACACGTCTTTAACAACGGCTTTGGCGGCAAGATGCCCGGACTCAACTTCCTGGGAACGAATGCGGCTTATGGCGGAAGAGGGTTTGCCGCCGATCCTTCTTATATGCCGTGGGGACACACGAACCCAACTTACGCGGCTCGAGACGACATGGCCAAGGCGTTGGGTAGACACACGGTGCAGTTTGGAGCGCAGTATGTCTACTCCCAACGCAACCAGGACAACAACGCGATCGGAGCGGCATCGGGTGACTTACAGGGGCTTCTAACTTATAGCAACCTGGCGCACAGCACGGGAAACGCCTTCGCCGATTTTCTTGTAGAGTCGGATGCCACCCCTCATGGAATACCCGCCGGCTTTATCCAAAGCTTCACTCAAGATTCGGCAAATCATCGTTATTACCAGCGCTACCAGATTGCCGAGCCGTATTTTCAGGACGACTGGAGGGTTACGTCGCGACTCACTCTAAACCTGGGACTGCGAGTAAGTCTGTTTGGAACGTATGGCGAAAAAAATCGGAACGCGTGGAACTGGGAAGCCTCGCGCTTCAACGCGGCACGATTCGCCGTGGATCCAAACTATGGGGAGCTGCTCGACAAAAGCGCGGGTTCGGCGCCGGTGCCGTTTAACCCGACAACGTTTCAGTTGGATCCAGGAGTAGTGAGCGACTTGGGATTGGTGCGCTGCGGTTTTGATGGAACGCCCTCGAGTTGTATGAAGGGTCATCTGTTCAATCCGGCGCCGCGAATTGGTTTTGCCTGGGATCCCTTTGGTGACGGCAAGACCTCGGTCCGCGGCGGCTACGGCGTTTTCTTCGAGCACGGTACCGGGAACGAAGCAAATACGGGATCGCTTGAGGCGAGCGCGCCGGTCGTGCTCAGCATGACGCAGCCGCTGCCGCTGAATTACACCTGTATCGGCAACGTCGGATATGGCGCGGCCTTCGACCCAACAAATAGCGGTTGTGACAGTCCTCTTGGAGGATCGGCGCCACCGAGCGGATCGGTTTTCCCTCTCGACGTTACCTCGATTCCGACCAAAGCCGTTTGGCCCTACGCGCAGCAGTGGAGTTTCGGTGCGCAGCGCGAATTGCGCAGCAACATCGTGCTCAATCTCGCGTACGTGGGAAGCAAGGGAACGCATCTGACGGTCGAGCGCCAGTTGAACCAACTAGCGCCTCTGCCGATCAATGAGAATCCGTTTGGTCCGAATGAGCCGTTGACGATTACCGACTGCACGGTGGCAGCGCCGGGGGCGAGCGGAGTTCCGGGAGACGGGACGACGGCCTTTCTCTTGCAGAATGGCACACAGGTTACTCCGCAAAATCCGGCGTACGTGCATTTGCAGGCGGCTTGTACGAATCCGAATATTCCGAACGTGAATTCTCTCGCGGGCCGACCTTACCCAGGTCTGGGTCGAGTGTTGTCGCTGCAAAACGTGGCGGATTCGAGTTATCACGCGCTGCAAACCACGATACGACGGACGAGCGGACCGCTCACCGTAGGCCTCTCATATTCTTACAGCCACTCCATCGACGATGCCTCGGACCGCAGTGATCCAGTGCTGGTGAATTCCTACGATCTGCGCGAAAACAAGGCTAGCTCGAATTTCGATGAACGGCACTTACTCAACATCAGCTATGTGTATCAACTTCCGCTCAAGGATTTTCCGAAGCGCCTGACCGACTGGGGCAACGAGAGGAAAGAGAGCGATCCCGATTCGATCAAGTCGCATTGCTGCTCCGATCTTGAGAATAAGTTTCTCGATGGATGGGAACTCTCAGGCGTGACGCTGATGCAGTCGGGCACGCCGTATACGGTGATTAACAGTGCCGGTAACACCGGAATCTCGCTGACGGACAATGCCGGAGTTTCCGGCGGGCTGGGTGTGGCCGCGTCGTATCCAGACATTGCCAAGGGACTGCCGACGCCTTTGAATAATGCGCAAAGTTTCGGACCTTTGCTCACGAATCCGTCGCAGTTCGTTGCACCTCGCGGGCTCACCTTCGGCGACGCCGGGCGGAATTACCTCAACAACCCGGGCCGGCTGAATTTCGATGTGGCCTTGCTGAAGCATTTCAAGATACGGGAATCGGGCGTACTTGAATTCCGCGCGGAAGCCTTCAACGTTCTGAACCATACTCAGTTTCGCGTCTACGACCCAGATAACCCAGGCAGCAGCGGGAACAACATCGTGAGTTGCTACGCCGGCCCGCAATATTCAGCGGGGTTCAAAGGAGCGGGTGGAGACTGCATAACGGGAGCGTCTTTCTTGCATCCGCTCGACGCGCACCGCCCGCGCACGATTCAGTTTGGTTTGAAGCTGGCTTTCTAGGATGCCCTTATTCAACGTCATGGAGACTATAAGCAAAAGACGGATGCAGCGGTGCGGGAGTCGCGGATTCCATATCGTGACCATACTCCTCCACGTGATTTTGTTTGTCGTGCTGGCCGCGAGTTCGATGATGCTTTCGTCGTGTGGAGGCGGCGGCAATTCGAACCCCGCGTTGGACCTGTCGTTAGCGGGTAACTGGCAGTTCACGATGGCGCCTCCGTCTGATGGTTCTTTTTTTGGCGGACTCGAGGGGGGATTCCTTCTACAAACGAGCGGAGCTGTAAAAGGTAGTGCGAACTACGCCGTCTCCCTGACGAACCTGTTGGTCCCGTGCAGCACCGGATCGGCTCCGATCACCGGAACTTTCAAGAATCAGGCTGTAGCCCTCACCGCGGTGGCCGGCACGCAGACGTTCACACTCTCAGGAACTTTGAGCGTGGATGGCTTATCGATGTCGGGCACGTACGACTCGACTGCTGGAACTGCGGGCAACGGCTCTCCGTGCGGAACAGCCCAGACGGGCCTGCAATGGAGCGCAGTGTTTGTGCCGCCGCTTGAGGGTTCGATCCAAGGAACTTTTCACAGCGCGGGCGGGGCAGCGGGACTGAATGAGCAGGAATTTCTGGTGTCAGGCGCACTCAATCAAGCGGACAACACCGGCGCCAGCAGCGCTGCCGTATCCGGCAATTTGAGTTTTGTAAATGTGCTAACGAATAAAAGTGACTACCCTTGTTTCGCGAGTGCTTCGGTAACCGGTGAAGTCAGTGGGAACTTGGCGACGTTACAGCTCGTGGGAGCTGACGGAACGGAGTGGGGCTTTGTCGGCGAACCGTTTGGATCCTTGGGCGGCACGGGTATAAATCCTGTGACCTTGCAACCGGCGAATGGTGGATATGTGCTACAGGGAGCTGGGCCTTCTTACTTAGTAGCGACAACTGCTTGCCCAGGCAGCCTAAGCACTACAAGCGCGTCCGGAGACTTCGGGAACATCTGTCTTGCATTGAACGGAGCGAGCGCCTGTCAAGAGCCGATCACTCTAGCTCCTGCGTTCCTGACCTTTTCATCGCAAATGATTGGGGCGCCAGCCACGACGCAGGTAATTACCTTGACCAATATCTCGTCGTCGTCGCTGAACTTGACTTTGAATCTCACGAATAATAGCGGAGCGCTCAATTTTACGGAAACTGACACCTGTGGTGCCAATGGCTTGCCGTCGGGAGGGCAGCCCTTCCAGATGATCGCAGCGCAATTCTGCGCCATCAGCATTACCTTCGAGCCCCTTGAAATCTGCGCGCCAGGAACGCCGCCGGGCCAGTGTCCAGCCCCTCTGAAGGCGACGCTCACCGTGACCGACCCTAATAGCGGGACGATTTTCTCAGCGCCGATCACTGGCTCGGCAACTAGCGGTGATGGTGTTGTGGGTCGCTTATCCGACTTCGGTGCAGAGCTGAATGCGGGCAACGATGTTAATTACCAAAATATGGAGCGTCATGCGGAGATTTACTAAAGATCGAAGGCCGCGCTGCGCCAAGAATGCGAGTCTCTTGACGCCTGCCATCCTAATGCTGCTGCTGCTGATGCTTTCGGCTTGCGGTGGAAGCAGCTCTTCTGGCGGATCGCAACCAGGCACTTCGCTGTCGGGCAACTGGCAGTTCACCATGGCTTCGCAGAGCGATGGAAATACGGGGGATCCAACTTTCAACGGCGGTCTGCAAGGCGGATTTCTGCTGACGCAAAACGGCGCGACCGCGGGACAAGCCGCGTACTCCATTACTTCGTCCGCTTCGGCATCTGGTCCGTGTAATGGCGGATCGGCTCCGATGTCGGTAACGAGCAGCGGGCAGAATGTAACGATCAACATCGCGGCGGGTACGCAAAGCTTCGTGCTAACCGGAACGCTGGGCTCGGATGGCTCGACGATGACGGGAACTTACACCTCGACTGCGGGCACGGCCTCCGATGGTTCGGTTTGTGGATATGCCGAAACGGGATTGTCATGGAGCGCAGTTTCGGTGCCGCCGCTTACCGGAACGATTCAGGGAACATTTCACAGTACAGGTGGCAGCTTCGGTTTGGCGAATCAGGATTTCGCCTTAGTCACGGGTACTGTGACGCAAGGTGAAAATATAGGCGCCAGTAACGCGACTGTCACTGGGACTCTGACTTTTCAGGATCCCTTGACTTTGTTGAGCGATTACCCTTGTTTCCCTCTGGCATCGCTCACGGGAACAATTAGCGGTAACTCGGTGATCCTCCAAATCGTCGGCACGGATGGATCGAATCTGGGGCAGATCGGTGAGCCAGCCGGTGCGCAGTTTCTGGGAGCCACGGGAGTGAGTCCGGTGACTTACGATTCCGCGCAAGGTGGCGGCAATATTTTGCACGGAATCGGGCCATCGTATCTGGTAGCGTCGAAGAGCTGTGGTGGCAGTTTGGGAAGCACGACGACCGCGGGCGACTTTGGCAATATCTGTTTGTCAGTCGGAAGTGGCAGCGCGTGCCAAGCACCGATTACCCTGACTCCTGCATTCCTGGCATTCCCCACGCAGGTGCTCGGCGCAGCGTCGAGTTCGCAGACGGTCACGCTTACGAACAATACGAGCGCGACGCTTAATCCCCTGACCCTCAATTTTAATAACGAAGGCGATAATACGTTTGGTGGCCAGAGCGACTTTAATGGGCTGCCCAGTTTCATCGAGCAAGATAACTGTGCCGCGTCACCGGGCACGAATTTTTCTCTTACCGCCGGGCAATCTTGCTCGATCACCGTGACCTTCACACCGCAAGAGAGCTGTCCGTGGCTGCCGTTCGGAACGCCGCCGACGATTTCGGGAGCGCCGCCCGAGTGGTGCCCGCTGGCGCAGAGCGCGCTGGTAACGGTCCAAAGTCCAACGAGTCCAGACAGCGATACTTCGTTTACGGTGCCGGCCACGGGTGTGGCGAAGAGCGCGCTGCAACCTTCGGTAAACGAACTCGATTTCGGAGCGGAAGAGCAAATTAATCCGCCGGAAGCGAGCGTGCCACAGATTCTCTCGTTTACGAACGTGAGTGCGGCGCCGGTGCAAATCCTGGGACAAGCTCCTTGCGTTAATCCGCTACATGGACAGATTCTGCTCCCTCATCCTTTGTTGGCCAACAGTCCAGTTGCGGGGTTGCAGGTGGTGAGTAACGGATCAGGTAGCCTTCCGATTACGCCCAACGGAGAGACCATCAGCTACAGCTGTGACAGTGATGTTAGCAGTAAGCTACCGAACTTTCGGATTTCTGAAGACACGTGCAGCGGAAATCTGCTGGCTGCGCAAGGGTCCTGCAGTATTCAGATCACCTACGTGCCGCAACCGAAGACCAACGTCGGCAACGGTCTGGATTATTTTCTAGAACTCAATACCGTGCAATGTTCGGGCGCGGTTACGACCGACTGCGAAATCGATAGCGGGCGATTTCCGGTTGAACTGCGGTCGAATTCAACGAGTCCCTTACGCATGACGCCCGGGGCAGGACTGGATTTTGGGAGCCAGCCGCAGGGCAAGAGTAGCGCGCCATTGACCATAACACTGCTCAACGATCCGAATCTCGCGACCACCCAAACGGTCACGTTTATCGGGAAGATCAGCGCCAGTGGTAGTTACTCCGAGACCGACGATTGCCCCATCAGCCTGGCGCCGGGCAGCAGTTGCACCTTGACGGTAACTTTCAAGCCCAATGTCACGGGATTCATTCCCGGAACGCTCACGATCAATTATCAGCAGGAACCGTTGAACCTGCCGCAGGTGGTGTACCTGCGCGGGACGGGACAGTACGTCCCGCCGCAATAAATCATGCAGCTTAATTTGAGGAGGTCGGCAGTGGCAATGCAACGATGCGTTCTTTTTCTTCTGGCGGCGGCGATGGCGTCATTTCTTGCCGGATGCGGAGGAAGTACCGCCAACGTGCAGAATCCTCCGCCCCCGCCACCGCAGACCGTGACCATTGCCTTTCAACCAGAGCCGGGAGCGTCCCTCTCTGTTGGAGCCACGGAAACTGTAACGGCTGTGGTGACCAACGACCCTGACAACGAAGGAGTGAGTTGGGACTTGACCTGCCAGCAGGATCCAAAAAATCAGCATGGCCTCTGCGGCTCACTGAACAGCCCGCATACCGCCAGTGGGAGCCCAGTGATCTATACCGCACCGGCGACTCTCATCACAAACAGCACGGTCGTTGAAATCGTGGCGCTATCGACGAATAGTCCTTCGGTGAACGTAGTGGCGCCGGTGACGATTGGTAGCTTCAACGGCAGTTTGCAAGCGGGGAACTATGTGCTGCAACTGCTGGGGGTCGATGGCTTTTCTGTACCCTATCAGTTCGCGGGCGTGATCACCGTTGATGGGCAAGGAGGTGTGACGGGTGGGGAACAGACGGTCAATTCGAGTGGAATTTCCGACAACGCCACCATCCTGAACACAAGCAGCTATTTTCTCGGTGGCGACGGCCGGGGCACCATCACTCTGAATTGGAGTGACAGCAGCAACATCACAGGCACAGAGATTTTCAGCTTTGTCTTTCTCAGCAATTCACAGAATCCAGAAGCGCTCGTCTCGCAAATCGGATTGGATACTACCGGTTATTCCGCCACTGGAACGATGGATCTGCAACAGACTACGATTGCGGCGCCCTCGGGTAGCTATGTCTTCGCGATGACGGGCACAGACGTCGTCGATAGTACCCAAGCGCTCGCTTTCGGAGGGGTCCTGAATATTGCCGCGGGGCAGAGCACCATTTCCGGCGTCACCGACGAGTTCATCGGAGAAAAGCAGAAGATCAGCGATGGATCGTTCGCCGCCGGTTCGCAGTTAATTTCGGGGCCGGATGCCTTCGGCCAAATCACATTCGCACTGGCCGGTTATCTCGATGGCATCCATTCCAAGCCGGTGACCGCTATTTTGTCCGGCTATATCGTGGACTCCACTCATATCCAACTGATCGAGAGCGACAACACCGCGACCACCAGCGGCTTCGCCTCAACCGGCGGCTTCGCGATTGCCCAAGCCCCGGGCACCTACGGCACCTTTGGCAATGGATCACTATCAGGAAACTACACGTTCGGAGTTACAGGGGTTGACCTGTACCAAAGCAATCTCGTTCCGGCGACGTTGACTTCAGCGGGTGTGTTCAACGCCGACGGTCAATCCGACGGAGCGCTGACCAGTGGCTTCACCGACACCTTTCTTCAGCTCAACTGCGTCCAAGAAACCTGCAAGACAGGAGGAATCCAAGGAGCACAGATCAGCGCGGCATTTACCGGAAGTTATGCGGTCGATTCTGCCAGTGCCTCGTGCGGGGCGGACAGTGGAACAGTAGCGAATGGAACCGGTCGCGCCTGCCTGACGCCAGCCAACTTCAGCCCCGTGCCCAGTCCCAGCTATAGTCCCCAGTTGTTTTTGTATCTAACGGGCTTAAGCGGATCGAGTCAGCCCGCAGCACTTGTGCTCGGTCTCGGCGCAATTGGAGCCTCTCCAAATTTGCATTATCCCTGGATCGGAACAGGCTTGGCCTACGCACAAACAATTGCCACGCCTGCTTTCAGCGGCCTCTACGGAGCGAGCTTTACCCAGGAGAACGGCAGTGAAACCGACGGAACGGCGCGGATGACGGTCAACTCCGCTAACACGCCGCCTCTGTCGGGAACGGCCGACGCCAGCTTTCAGCTCGGAAACGGCTTCCTCGGAACCTTCGGCACTGCGACGTCCAACAATCTGCCAGGAACTCTGTATGCCGATCCGAATGCGCCGATTGCCAGCGTTTTCACGAATCAGATTGCGGTGGATTACTACTCCATTGATTCGAATCAAGGCTTCTTCATCGAAACGGACTTGGTCAATGGGCCTGATCAGACGGGACAAGTCACCTTGGGCTACTACGCGGCACAGTGCCAGGTGACGGCTCCTCCCACAAACTGCCCAACAACCCAAGCCGAGAAAAACGCCAAGCGGAAGCGCAAATGAGTTTGCATTTCTTGGAGTAGCGCTTAGATTCGAGAGCCTGTGAACCCCGCTCCGCCGCTTCTGACGCGCTTTTTCGGGTATTTCGCGGCGCAACTTACGTCCGTAACGCTTGATCCGTTACTCAAAAAGTGCAGATGCTTGCACCCACAGAATCGGCTAGCCTGCCTTCGTCCCTGCTAACCCCTACCTTCCCAACTACTTACCCTGTTCCGGTCATATGGTTTAAGGGATGCACTATTCCTTAGCGAAGCCCGGAGCTCACGGGCGCGTTCGGGGGCACACTTGACCGTCATTTACAGCTCGCAAACTGCAGCTCCGAAGATCCAATCTCGACCGGTCGCCATTCTGCCGCTCTTGGTGATTCTGTTCATCGTTTCTTACGGCATCCTGACGATGCTGGTATTCGAGCAGGGGCAGACGATCGAGTCGCAACGAAGTTTGATCCGAGAGATGTTGAAAGACAGCACGCAATTGGCTGCTCTCAAAGACAAAATTGCGCGCGATGCGAGTAACCACGTGCAAAGCAAAACGGCTACGCCGGCAGATCAGCCCAGCTCAGATCCCGCCCCCGCCCAAGCCCCGGCCCCGGCACAAGGCGCAAAGACATCGGACAAAGGAAGCAAACTCCCGGGCAAGTCCGCTCATTCAATGAAGGTGGTACCAGAAAAGCCGGCAGCGGATTTGGAAGATGTGCGGCGCTCGACTCGGGTCATCTAGAAATTCAGTAAACGTTACGGAGCAATCGTCTTACTAGCGCGAGTAGTAAAGACCCGAAAAGGGCGATGCGCTCGAGACAAAAAATTGTACTGAAAAAAGAATTTGCAAAGAGCGGCGCGCACTTCGGCCGTGATGCAAGCGAGACCCTAATCATGAAGACCCTGGCCCTGGCACTAATCTTGTCTTTACCTGTCCCGAAAATTACGCCTCCCGCGCCGCTCACGCCAATTGCAAGCCAGCAACCGGCCAAACGGAAGGGCGGGCAATGGTACTTCGCAGCCAACGGACACGCTGTCTACTGCTACGGTCCCGTGATGACCATGCCGCAAGCGCAAGGCGGGTTGCTAAAAGTTGCAACTTTTTGCCGTGGTGATCGCACGATGGTTCCTCTGAAAGACTAAAAAACGTAATTTCTGCAAATCGCTTGACTTGCCGGCGC
Source organism: uncultured Acidobacteriaceae bacterium (assembly GCA_963846085.1). GTDB lineage: Bacteria > Acidobacteriota > Terriglobia > Terriglobales > Acidobacteriaceae > Acidiflorens. The sequence goes on from CAWJUN010000004.1 coordinate 2,088,610, forward strand.
ATCTCCACCAGAATGCATTGCAAGCTGATGTTTCATAGCGCCCCGTGAACCCTCCCGTTTCCCCTGTCGGTAACAGGGTTTTTTCAAAACAATCTTTCAGGAGCAAGTCCAACAATGAATAAGCGTTTTGCGGTCGGTGTGATTACTGCGTCTCTTGCGTTGGCAAGCGCCAGCGTTGCCTTTGCCCAGGAAACCAAGTATCCAGAAGTTCTGGATGCGAAGCCGATGTTTGCCGTGCTTCCAAACCACCCGGAGTTGGCGCCAAAGCCGAATCCGACCACTCTCGTACAGTGGAATGGTACGTTCACCGACCTTACCAAGAAGACGATCAAGTACACGATGATCGGCACCGACCCGACCAGCACCAATACGAGCACGACCGTCCCCGTTTACATCATCCCCGTGAAACTGAAGTATCCGAAGGCGAACGGCAACGCAACCTTCGATCCAAAGAACAAAGTTCTTGCGAATGGCAAAACGGTCATCAACAACATTATCGCCTCGCCGTTGTTCGACGCGGGCCTGGACTTCACGCAGGGCGGCACCGATCTCGGCACCACGCAATACATCGACGCCTTTCAGCGTGGCAACTTCTGGTCCACGGTAGCTGGCAACAGTGGCTATCACGTGCTTCTGGGAAAGCCGGTCGTTCTGGCGGAGAAAACCATCACGGTGACCAACCCCTCCTTGGGAACGGTCGTCGCCAACCCCTTCGGCAGTGGCATCGTCGGAACCTACGATATCAACTCCTTCGACGCTCAATTGCAAACGTGGATTACGGCCCAGAAAAAAATCACTCCCGGCGTTCTGCCGATTTTTATCACCTATGACGTCTTCCTGACCTCTGGCGGATGCTGCATCGGCGGTTATCACAGCGCGAACGGCGCTCAGCCTTCGGGCCAGACGTACTCGGTTTCCACATACGTGGATAGTCCGGGTTCGTTCTCGCAAGACGTCTCTGCTTTGTCGCACGAACTTGGCGAGTGGCTGGACGATCCGTTTGTCGACAACCGCGTCGATTGCCGCGACAACAGCATTCTCGAAGTTGGAGATCCGCTTGAAGGCACCGCGAACTACGGAGGTTATCCGTACACGCTGAACGGGTTCACCTACAACCTGCAATCGCTGGTGTTCCTCGGATACTTCGGTGCTCCGCCTTCGACGTCGGTCCACAGCTGGCTGGCATTCCAGAATGACGAAGCGCATGTTTGCCCGGGCCAGTAAGTTCGGTTGAACTGTTTTTAAAATGGCCCGTCCCTTAGGGGACGGGCTTTTTGCGTTTCGGCGACTAGCCCCTGTGCGGCCCTCTAATCACTGTCTTTGCCTCACGCGGCGCTCACGCCTCCCGTTTGCTATTCTTATCCGCGATGTCCCTTCCATTCGATCTTGAAGTCCGGCGCGCGCTCGCGGCCCGCATTCGCTATTACAACGAGATGGGGATCTACGACTTTTACCGGCGCTCGTCGAACCTTGCGACCCAAGTCATCGAGGAGATCCTCGTGGACCACGATCGGACCCTTCCACCCTACATATCTGATTCAGGAGAAGAGATGAGCCCGAGGAAGTCCGCTGCGAGTGCGACGGTGATGATTGAGGAGAATCTTGTTGATGCCATCGCACTGCACTCCGAGCAGAGCGTGACGGATCGTGTAAAAGCGCTGAAGATCATTCGCGAAGATCTGGGCGAGTGCACGCGTTGTCCGCTTCACAAGCAAGGGCGGAAGCAGATCGTATTCGGCGTCGGCGACCCGAAGGCGGAGTTGATGTTTGTCGGCGAGGGGCCAGGAGCGGATGAAGATGAACAGGGCGAGCCTTTCGTGGGGAGATCTGGACAACTGCTCACCAACATGATCAAGGCGATGGGCATCGCGCGCGAGCAGGTTTACATCGCGAACATAGTGAAGTGCCGTCCCCCGGGAAATCGGCAGCCGGAGCGCGAAGAGTGCGCGACATGCTCTCCATTTCTGATGCGGCAGATCGCCGCAGTCAAGCCGAAGGTGATCGTCGCCCTCGGCGCAACCGCCGCAAAGACGCTCCTGGCTATGAATTCTTCGATGATTCAGTTGCGCGGCCGCTTCTATGACTTCAAGCCGCCCGGTATTCGTAGCATCGATCCCGAATGGGACGGATGCAAGCTGGCGGTCACCTACCATCCAGCGTTCCTGTTGCGCGATCCTCGGCAGAAAGGCGAGGCGTGGAAAGATTTGCAGATGGTGATGAAAGAACTGGGGATGAAGGCGCCAGCCAAGAGCGGCGAGTAGCTGCCGCGTTCTGCACAAATTGAAGTGCAGGCGGAAACTCCCTAATGCGACGCTAGTGGATGAGAAGGTATAGAAGTTCCTAGACTCCACAGAGCCATCGCTTCGCGTTCGTTCTGCTACGCTCAGGATGACAAGCCAAACACTTTTTTCACTCTACTTTACATGCCCCTTCTTTGCGACGTCGCCCTCGCCGTGCCCCTCGACATGGTGTTCACCTACTCCGTTCCGCCTGGGATGGAGCCGGTCGTAGGTGGGCGTGTGCTCGTGCCGTTTCGACAGCAGCGGCTGTCGGGGATCGTGGTGGAACTGCATGATCGTCCGCCGCAAGGGAGTGCTTCGAAAGTTCAGATCAAGAAAGTGATCGAGGCGCTCGACTTGTCCCCCGTTCTCGACGAACAGCTTCTAAAACTTGGCAAGTGGATCGCCGATTACTATCTCGCTCCGATCGGCGAAGTGTTCCGGACCATGCTGCCGCTTTCGGCGGAATTCAAGCGAACCATTTCGTATCGCATCACCGACACCGGGCGCATGGCTTTGCATTTGGCTGGGGAGTCGGGCTCTCCGGCCCGCTCGAAGCGGACTCCAGAGCAGCAATTGGTCGAGTTTCGCGTCCTCGATTATCTGGGCGAGCGGGAGAGCGTGCGGGAAGGGAGTTTGCGCGGAGCGACTCGAGTCTCAAGAGCACTGCTAGCGGGGATGGTACGCAAGAAGTGGATTGCCCGAGAAGACTTGTCCGCGGCGCAGGATGCGGCACGACTGGTGAACGTCGCGGTACTTGTGGGAGCGGAGGCTGCCGAGCTTCGCTCGGCTTGGACGGGCGAGGGCGCCCGTCTCCACACGAGCACGGCTGCAACTGCCAAGAAACTCAATGTCAATCAGCGGACTTTGATTGAGACGCTGGCAGCTGCGGGCGGCCGGTTGCCAGTCGAGAACTTGCGCGAACTCGATGTGCCGCGAACTACGCTCGGCACGCTGGTGCGGCGCGGCTTGATTGAACTGGTAGACGAGCCGCAAGAATTCACCGCTTCGAAGTTGAAGCCGCGACGGTCCCCGTTTGAATTCGAGTTCAGCGACGCTCAAAAGGCGGCACTGGCGCAGATTGGCGACGCGGTTGCCGCTGGCAAATTTGCTGGACTACTCTTGCACGGCATCACGGGATCCGGAAAAACTGCGGTCTATCTCGCGTGTATGCGCCAAGTGCTGGACGCGGGCCGCTCGTCGATCTTGCTGGTACCCGAAATCGGCCTGACTCCTGCTGTCGCGGCGGACTTGCACCAGGTGTTTGGCGACGAAGTGGCGATCCTGCACTCGGGGTTATCGAATGCCGAACGGGCTGAGCAGTGGCATCGAATCCGTCGCGGCGAGGCGCGAGTAGTGGCCGGCACGCGGTCGGCGGTGTTTGCTCCCGTCAGTGATCTGGCGTTGGTGATCGTCGATGAAGAGCAGGATTCTTCATACAAACAGGAGGAGACTCCGCGTTATCACGCGCGCGACGTTGCCGTGATGCGAGCCAAGATGGCGGGGGCCGCGGTCGTGTTGGGATCGGCGACGCCTTCGCTGGAGTCGTATTACAACGCCAAGAAAAACAAATACGCCCTCGTGGAACTGCCGGACCGCGTCGAGAAACGCCCGCTGCCCGAAGTAGAGATCGTCGACATGCGGCAAGAGTTTCAGGAGACTGGGCAGGAGCAGGTGATCTCGCGGAAACTGGCGGAAGAAATTCGCGAGCGGCTGGAGAAAAAAGAGCAGGTGATGGTGCTGCTGAACCGGCGCGGATATTCTCCGGTGGTACTGTGCCGCGCTTGCGGAAAAACCTTGCAGTGCCAGAACTGCGCCGTCTCGATGACGCACCACAAGCGTGACCACAAGATGGAATGCCACTACTGCGGCCACGCAGCGAAAATTCCGGAAAAATGCGCCCATTGCGGCAGCGAGTACGTTTATTTTGTCGGGACGGGCTCAGAGAAGCTCGAGGAATTGCTGCATGGCATGTTCCCTAAAGCGCGAATCGGCCGCCTCGATCGCGACACGGTTCGCGGGCGTGAGGATTTCGAACACGCGCTCAACGCATTAAACGAAGGCGCGCTTGACATGCTGGTCGGCACGCAGATGATCGCCAAAGGACATGACATCCACGGCGTGACGTTGGTTGGAGTGGTTGGGGCTGACATGGCGCTGGGCTTGCCCGATTTTCGCGCTGCGGAGAGAACATTTCAGTTGTTGACCCAGGTCGCTGGTCGAGCCGGACGCGGCAATTCTCCGGGGAAGGTAATTCTGCAAACTTATTTTCAGGATCACTACGCAGTCCAGTTTGCGGCTCGCCACGATTTTGCGGGCTTCTATGACAAAGAGCTGCAGTTTCGCGCCTGGATGCACTATCCACCGTACAGCGCGATTGCAAATGTGCTGATTCGCAGCGAGAAGTTAGACGAAGCGCTGGCCTGGTCCGGCGAACTGGGGCGCTGGTTTGAGAAGACGCGCCATGAAGGGATTCGTGTGCTGGGTCCGGCGGCAGCTCCTATCACGCGTTTGAAGCGCGATTATCGCTATCACTTTATTTTGAAGTCGCCGAGCCGCGAAAAAATGAACGCCCTGTTGCGCGGAATGCTGGCCGAAGCAGCCGCGCGGAAGATTCCGCGGACGCAGGTCATTGTGGATGTGGATGCGGTATGGCTGATGTGAAAAAGCGGCTGTTAGCTTCTCGCTATTCGCTCTTCGCCAAACCTTTCGATCGATAGATTACTTTCGGTGAAGTAATTGGTGACTCTCGTTGCTGAGATAATGCACCGCGTCCCGGCAACTTTGGCGAATTCCCGGTCCAAGCTCCTGCCACACATCACGTCCCGAACTGTTGGTGAACGGCGCGGGAATGAATGTTAAAACCAGCATTAAAGCGGCGCAAAGTGCGATGGGACGGCGCCAACCGGAGACATCTGGATATTTCGGAACGCGAGGATGGCGAAGGGTCAAAGAGAGAAGCACGGCCCAGAGGAACCATCCCGTCCATAAATATTTGCCCAGAGGCAGCATGACGAGGACCGTAGCCAGAGAGATCCAACGATGCCAGCGCGGCAAGATCGAGAACACAATATGGCCGCCGTCGAGTTGTCCTCCGGGAAGCAGGTTCAAGGAAGTTGCAAACATCCCGACCCACGCAGCCGCGGCAATGGGATGGAGCGAGAGCACCGCAAGCGGCAGCCCGATGTGCAATAACTTGGCGCCCAGATAGAAGGCGAGCGGAAATCCTGCGCGAGTGTCGGCGGCGTGAAACGGGACCGTTGGTTGCGAGATGGATAGACCGTAAAGCAGCGCCATGCAAGAAGGAATGAATCCGGCGATCGGGCCGGCGATTCCGATGTCGAAGAGCGCGGCGCGAGAGGGAATCGGGCTCTTGATGCGAATGAAAGCCCCAAGCGTTCCGATCAGACTGGGGAAAGGCACGAAGAACGGGGGCGTCGCATAGACGCGATAATGACGGCAATAAAGGTAGTGTCCCATCTCGTGGGCGAAGAGAATGAACATCAGGGTGAGCGAGAAGGGAAGGCCCATCAGAAGGTTGTGGGGATGATGCCGGATCCAATCAAGCGGAAAGAAAGGGAGAGTTTCGTCATTCAGTCCGAAAATCGATTGCTGCCGCTGAAAATAGAACATCATCCGCGCGCCCACGACCATGGTGCTGAACATCGTTAAAACGAAGAAAAGGATGTACAGAGGCCATCGCCGGCGAGGGCGGGGAATGAGCCACACCTTGGGTTCGGATAACTGCGCCCGTTCAAGGGGAGTTGGAAAAGAAATCGTGGGTTCGGACATACGGCGTTTCGGGCCTGTCTTGATATTACCTGCAAAGACCCGAGGCGAGGTTAAGGGTTGGGGTCGGATTGCACGGGTGCGGATTTAATTCTCCGCTCTGACCTCAAACCTCTGCAATTGCGAGAGCACTAGTCGATGGATTGCAACTCTTTCCCGGGCTTGAAGCGGACGGCTTTGCCGGGAGGGATGGACACTTCTGCGCCGGTTCGGGGATTGCGTCCGATTCCGGTTTTGCGCGGGCGCACGTTGAAGACACCAAAGCCTCTCAATTCAATTCGATCTCCGTTGGAGAGCGCTTTTTTCATGCTCTCAAAAACGGTTTCCACGGCGAGTTCCGCCTTGGTCTTCGTGATGCCGGTGCGGTTCACCACTTCGTTAATGATATCGAGCTTAATCACGCGTATTCCTTGCCTTGCGAGGATTTGCTTCCCTCAAGTCATTGATGCTAAGGGAGATAGGTTTGATTGTCAACCGGGGGATCAATCTCGTAATATGGCTGACACCAGCCAAGAGAAATTTCGTAATTTTGTAATCTGATAATTTAGTAATTTGGAAGCCGTCGCGGCACGAATTCCCTCTCGCGCGATCCGCTTTTCAATTGCGAAATTACAAAATTACCCGATTACCAAATCAAAAAGGGGTTTCATGATCAAAAGTGACCGCTGGATCCGGCGCATGGCGCAAGAGCACGACATGATAAATCCGTACTCCGAAAAACAGGTGAGTACGGGAGTGATTTCTTACGGCGTGTCGAGCTATGGATACGACTTGCGCGTGGCCGACGAGTTCAAGATTTTCACCAACGTTAATAGCACCGTGATCGATCCCAAACATTTCGACGAGCGTTCGTTCATCTCGGTCAATGCCGATGTCGCCATCGTGCCTCCGAATTCTTTTGCCTTGGCGCGCTCGGTCGAATACTTCAAGATTCCAAGGGATGTGTTGACGATCTGTGTGGGCAAGTCGACCTACGCCCGCTGCGGCATTATCGTGAACGTCACTCCGTTTGAGCCGGAGTGGGAAGGCTTCGTCACCCTCGAGATTTCGAACACCACGCCACTGCCCGCGAAGATTTATGCCAACGAAGGCCTGTGCCAGATTCTCTTCTTCCAATCAGATGAGGTTTGCGAAGTCAGTTACAAAGATCGCAAAGGGAAGTATCAGTCCCAGAAGGGCATTGTGCTGCCGAAGCTGTAAGAATGTTCGTTGGACGGTCGGCTATCGAATCACGGTGCCGGCCGTCTATTTGGAATGAGGCTGAAATGAAGCGTTACGCGGGCGGGATGCTCCTTTGTTTCGCTCTCGGGTTCGGAATTTCTCTCCACGCTCAATCTTCTGTCAGCCCCTCTGGTCCTTCGAGCGCACCTTCTTCCGTCGGTCTCTCCGCTGACCTATCGCGCTATTACTTCAAAACTCCCGAGGATGAGGTCGCCGCGCGCGTGGAGTTGAATGCCGCGTTGGTTGCGTTGGATCAACTTCAAGGCCAGATCAATTCGGCGCAGAAGTTGCTCGGCGCGCTGCAGCAGCACGACGTGGTCCAGAGGCTGTATGCAAAGCATGATGGGTATCTCCATCTGCGGTGCGCGCAAAATCGCAAAGACGCGGCCTGCGAGGCTGAGCAGGCGCTTGAGGCAGAAGTCGACTCGAAGACCGCGTTTCTCGACCCAGAAATTCTCGCCATCCCCGACGATCGGCTGAAGGCGTTCTTCAACGCTGAAGCCGGACTTGCGCAATATCGCTTTGCAATATCCGACATTCGGCTCGACGCGGCGCATCTGCTTCCGGGCTCGGAGCAAGCTCTGCTCGATCGATTCCAACCGGACATCGCCGCCTGGCAGTACGATTTGTACGACCAGATTGTTGCGGGCATCTCGTTTGGCACAGTCCAGACGCCGACTGGCCCGTTGGATGTGGTGCGGCAGCGGAACCTAATTGCCACCAACCCCGACGGGCATGTGCGCGAAGAAGGATTTAAAAAGCGTTATGCCGGTTACGCCAGTCAACGCGATTTGCTCGCCTTCGCGCTGATCCACACCGTCAAGGCGCAGAGCCTTCTGGCGAAGACGCATCATTATGACGACGCTCCGGCGCGGAAATACGAGAGCTTGTATTGCAGGCCAGAAGACACGCGCAAGCTCCTCGAGGCAGTGGCGCAACACGGAGAAGTTGCGAAGCGCTACGAAACGATTCAACTTCGTAGACTTCCACAGTCCGGAACGCCGCCTCGGGCCTGGGATTTAACGGCTCCCGTCCAGGGCTTCGTACCTCCGGCAACGACGCTGGCAGAGGCGCGCGACGTCTACCACCAGGCGTTTGCCGGCCTTGGCACCGAATATCAGGCGGAGTTTGATGCGTTGCTCGATCCAAGCAATGGACGCGCAGATGTCATGCCAGGCGGTGCGGCGAATCGCTCGGAAGGAGGCTTTTCGATCGGATCGAGCAACAGCACGAGCATCCTGTTTTTCGGTCGCTATGATGGAGCCTTCAAAGACCTTTCGGTGATCGCGCACGAGGGCGGACACGCCGCGCACCGTCAGCTGATGACAAAAAGTGGAGTGCCGGTACCCTACCAGCACGGCGCGCATTTCTTGTTCGAATCGTTCGCGGCATTCAACGAATTGGTCCTGGCGGACTTCATGGCTCAGCACGCAGCCACTCCCGAATTGAAGCGCTATTATCTGGCGCGCTGGATGGGCATCAAAGGCCTCGACGCGTTCTACGGCGCGCAGGACGCTTTACTCGAGCAGGCAATTTACGACGGGGTGTCGGCCGGCACGGTGCGGAATGCGGACGATCTCGATAAGGTGACATTGCAGATCGATGGGAAGTTTTCTCAGTTTCCAGAGTCGACGCCAGAGTTGAGAACGCGCTGGACGACGGTTTCGCTCATGTATGAAGATCCGCTCTACGATGTCAATTACGTTTACGGCGGATTGCTGGCGCTAAAATATTACGAGCTTTACACGACGAGGCACGACTGGTTTGTCCCGCGCTACGTTGCCTTGCTGAAAAACGGATTCGATAAAACTCCGGCAGAATTGCTGCATCAGTTTCTCGAAATTGATCTTTCGGGACCGGGTCTGCTGGATTCTGACTTGCAGCTTCTCAACCGCCGGCTTGATCAACTGGAGACTGTGGCGACGAAGTGACGAGCTCAGAACGATGAGATATGGCTCGCCCTATCCTCCGAAATTCCTCTCATCGCATCTCTCTACTCGCGGTCTTTTGCGCCTCGCATCCGCCAAGGACTATCCCGGACCTTCTGACCCTGCTAAATATGAGTTGTGCCGAAACGCCAAATTGCCGTGCCACTTTTCGCTGTTTTGCTGTTTCTCGGCACCTTGGCGGTCTACTCTCCCGCCCCGAAAAATGGATTCGTCAACTACGACGATCCCGCTTACGTCACCGAAAATCCACAAGTTATGCAGGGATTGACCCTGGAGAATGTGAAGTGGGCCTTTCGTTCCACCGCCGAAGCGAACTGGCATCCCTTGAGTTGGATCTCGCACATGCTGGATGTGCAGTGCTTTGGACTGCGAGCGAAGGGCCATCACGCGCAAAGCATGTTTTGGCACGCGCTGAACGTGGTTCTGCTGTTCGTACTCTTGGCTAAAGCCACAGGGTTCGCCGGACGCAGCGCGGTGGTTGCAGGACTGTTTGCCGTTCATCCGCTGAATGTCGAAGCGGTCGCCTGGGTTGCCGAGCGTAAGACTGTCCTTTGCACCTTCTTCTTTCTCTTAACCTTGGCTGCGTACGGATGGTATGCCATGCGCCCCGGCGTGGGGCGCTACGCGCTCATGGCATCTCTCTTCGTCATGAGCCTCATGTCAAAGCCGACGGCAATCACTCTACCCCTCGCTTTATTGCTGACTGATTTCTGGCCGCTGGAGAGATTTCCCGCGACGCCGCTCTCGCAACTGATCACCGAAAAGATACCTCTCTTGTTGATGTCGATGGCCAGTGCCGCCATCACAATCTATGCGCAGAGGGTCGGCGGTGCCGTCGGATTGATGACAGCCTTGCCGCTTGGAATGCGTGTGAAGAATGCGATCTACTCCTACGTTCTTTATATCGGGAAGTCCTTGTACCCATCGAGTCTCGCGGTGTTCCATCCCCATCCAGAAGGAGCACTTGGGATTTGGAGGGTACTGGCATCGGCTGCACTACTGTTCGCGCTTACCACTTTGTTTTGGGTCCTCCGGAGAAGGCGTTACCTCTTCGCCGGATGGGCTTGGTTCTTGGTATCCCTGCTGCCAATGATCGGTATCATGCAAGTCGGACGGCAAGGTTGGGCCGATCGATACGCATACGTCCCCCTCTGGGGACTCTTCGTAATCGGCGTATGGCTGGCTTCGGAGGGCGCCGCCCGAATCTCGATGAGCCGCACCGGTCAGGTCGCGATCGCGATCGTGGTGCTCCTCGGATACTCGGCTGCAACCTACATGCAAATTGGATACTGGAAAAATAGTTACACGTTGTTCTCCCACGCCATTCGCGTCACGGGCGCGAATTCAATAGCGGAGGGGAATCTCGGGTCGGCGCTGATGGAGATGGGACGCCCGGACCTCGCCGTAGCTCATCTCCAGCGCGCCCTGCAAATCACGCCTTCCATGGCAATCGCGCACTACAACCTGGGCACGTTGCTGCATCGCGCCAATCAATTGCCAGAAGCACGACAGGAATATGAACTCGCGGTGAAATACGCCTCCGATCCACGAGAAGTGGCGCAGGCTCACAACAATCTGGGCGTGTTGCTCAATCAGCTAGGAGAAAAAGATGAGGCGCTAGCGGAGTTCACGCAGGCGATCGTGGCGAATCCACGGGAGCAGAACAGTTTGATTGGACGCGGCATGATCGAATACGACGCGGGACGGTTCGATGCCGCCCTGGAGGATTTTGGACGAGCGGCGAAGGTTGCGCCCTCGGCGCTCGCGAACTACTGGAAGGGACGTGTTCTCGAGGAAAAAGGGCAAATGGCAGCAGCGTCCGCGGCCTATCGAGAGGCGCTCAAAATTGCCCCGAATTTCACAGACGCCAAGGTGCGTTTAAACGCGATCGAGAAACCCACGAAATAATGAAAAGTCCGGCCACTGCGACTCCCTACTGAGTTGTTGGCGGCGAAGAGTGCGCACTGAACCATTCCAGGACTCTGCGATCGAATTCTTCCGGAGCCGCCTCGTGGGCTCCAGTGTGAACAGCTCCCGGAACCTTCCAGACGACCACGTCCGACGGATTCTTTGCCTGGATTCTGTCAGAGTGGTAGGGAGGGATATTTGTGTCGTCGAGTCCGTGGATAAGAAGCACCGGAACTTTTGTCGTGGCGACCGCCTGCTCGGGCGACGCTTTTTCCATATTCAGGCCGTAGTGGAAGTACACGTAGAGAAAGCCGAGATCCACGGCAGGACGGAAAAAGGTCTTGCCCAGCCATGGTCCCGTGTTGAACTCGCGTCCAAAGCGGGCGTAAGCGACCTCGCGAAATGTGGCGAACGGCGACTCGGCCACGACAGCGCAAAAGCGCGTTTCATAGGGAAGCGATTGCAAGAGTTGAGCCGCGCCCATCGACTCTCCAAGCCCGAAAATACAATGGGGATGCCCGTTGCTTTCGACCCACTCGACCCAGCGATGAACATCGTCAGATTCTTTAATCCCGTAAGACGCAATTTCGCCGCCACTGCTGCCGTGCGCCCGAGCGTCGGGAAGCAGAACCATATAGTGGTTCTGGAGCAGCCATTGTCCGTAGCCGTACACCCCCATGCGATTGTCTGAAACGCCGTGGAGAAGAATCACGACGTTTCCATTTGCACTTGGCGGTCGCATGAACCATGCGCGCAGGATGCTGCCGTCCGCGGTTGTGATTTCAGCATCGCGGAATTCGACTCCTTGCTGCTGCGCCGCCGCTCGCGCATTGCGTTCTTCGCCTTGCGAAATGGGATGCCGGAAGGGGTGCATGGCCATCCAGCCGAGTCCAATGCCCACAAGCACCGAGCCCGCGAGGTAGAGAAAAACGAGAACGTAGAGGAAAATTCGGAGGAAGTGAAAGCGGCGGGAAGGGGGCGATTCTAAAGGTAAGAGCGAGATCGCGGGCTGTTGCGACGTTCCGATATTGGACTTCCGACATCCAGACTCAAAACGCTCAGCCAAGGCCAACGGGACAACCGACTCACCGTCCCCACTCTACAATCCGGCCGCAACTACTTGCGACTGTTCTCGCCTTCTTTGAACATATATTTGATGGCAGGTTTGTAGATCATCAGGTTGGCAGCGCCACTGCGGTTCAGCTTGATGCAGTGTTTGTCGTACCATTCGATGTAGCCGTGGAGTTCTTCTCCATCGCGCAACACAACGACCATGGGCGTCTTGGTCTGCATCTGCTTCTGATAATAAAAATTCTCTGCGTTGGTCTGTTCGGTGGGAGGAATTTTCTTCGCGGGGGCGCTTGCAGCGCGATCTCGATCTCTGCGTTCGGGAGGCACGTGATTATGGCCGTGGTTGCTGTGATTATTATGCGCGTGGTCCGCGCCATTGCGATTGAGGGTCGGGCGAATCAGCTTGCGATTCGCAAATGTTTCCTGGTCGGTGGCGAGACCGGCGGAGTGTTCGGCTGGCATGGAGTCGAGTGCGTCTTTCATTGCAATTCCTGCATGACACTAATCGCAAAATCGCACCAGCTGTGTACTGGGCGGGCAGAATATGCCACAACACTTACGCCTGTGATTGTGGGTCCAGAGGTGTGAACTGCAGGTACGGTATCACAGCAGGCCGGGGATGACAATAATTTGTGACACCGGGCACTTAACTGACGGACACCCCCATTCGGCGTGCCGCGGGCCAGGGGCACAGCTTTGCCGGGCGGATTCGGCTACGCACAGTCTCAGGAAACGCGTTCCAGCGCGGTGGCGAAGGCATCCAGCGAGAGATTACGCAGCAGATTGCGCCTCAGGCCCCGCTCGACTTCGGCCAGCCCGTCGGATGCGCGCTGCAGCCAGGCGAAATCCGCTGCTTCGGAAAGCTTTTTGAGTTCGCCCAGAATATCCGTATTCCGGACCAGCTTTTCCGCCCCAGATTGCAAAAACATCAGGTCTTCGAGAATCGAGTACAAAGTCCGCAACAGGGCGTCGATTTTCGCGCGGCCTTCAGCTCCCGCGCGGTAGGTTTCCGTGGTCTTGAAGAGATCGGTGTGATCGGAGCTTCCTAACGCGGACTTTAACAGGATCAGGGCGTGAGCGCGAGCGGCGATGTAGCTTTCCAGATCGAACGAGAGCGCGCGTCCGATGGCGCCTTCGCTAAGACGAGCCACCAAAGCGCGTTGCCGAGGATTCCAATCGGGACGAAGCTTGGCCAGCCGAGCTTCAATATCGCTTGCTGCGATGGATCCGAGATTGAAGGTCATCGAGCGGGAACGGATCGTGGGCAGGAATTCTCCTGCATTTTCGGTGAGCAGAAAGATGGTGGCGAAGTCGGGCGGCTCTTCCAGAACTTTGAGCAGCGAGTTGGCGGCTTCTTTCATGAACGACGAGTCGGTAAAGATGTAGACGCGCTCACGGGCCTCCCCGGGACGGTAATAGATGGTGTCGATGACGTGGCGAACCTGATCGACTTTGATCATGAGTTGCGGCGGGTCGGGTGGGATGATGAGCACGTCGGGATGGGTTTGGACGAAGAGCCGCGTCTCTTTCTTATCGATTTCGCGCAGATTTTCGCGCGCTTCGACCGCTTCGGCCAGACGCGCGTCCAGATTGGCAGATTGCGCGATGCGGGTGCAGTTCGAGCAATGCCCGCAAAAATCGGGGAGGCCATCTTCGGTGGTCGGCGGCTCAAGGCAGTTCATCGCTTGCGCCAGCATCAGGGCCAACGTGTATTTGCCAGAACCTTGTGCCCCCGAAAGGATGACGGCGTGCGGAAAGCGATTGCGCGCCAGCATGTCGCGCATGCGATGGATGGTTTCGGGATTTCCTGCAAAATCGGAGAAGGGCATGGGGAGACGCTCTTAGCTATTGGCTCTTGGCTGTTCGCTCGAGACTCAGCAACTTAGTACATAGATCGCCATTCAAGTTCTGAGCTTTTTTCGTACCACTTCCATGATAACCGCGTGCGTCTCGGCAGGCGTTCCTCTCGCATTGATGACCTGCATTCTTTGCGGTTCGCGGGCGGCGATGGCCAGATAGGTGTGGCGGACGCGCCCGAAGAAGGCTCGGTTTTCCTGCTCAAAACGATTTTCGTCTTTTTCCGGACCCTTTTCGGTGCGGATGGTTTTGTGTTTCTGATTGCGTCGGCGTGCGCGCTCGAGACTGAAGGTCACGTCGTTGTCGAGCAAGATGGTCAGGTCGGGTTGCAGATTTCCGCAGAGAAGATGGTGGAGCTGAAGCACCGGCTTGGAGCCGAGTTTGCGCCCTCCGCCTTGATAAGCCTCCGTGGAATCGGTGAAGCGGTCGCAGAGAACGATGCGCCCTTCCGCCAGGGCGGGGAGAATTACTTCGTGAATATGCTGCGCTCGCGACGCGAACATGAGCGCCATCTCGGTGTAGGGCGAAAGTCCGGCGGTGGCAGAATGGAGCAGCAGGTCGCGAATTTTTTCGCCGGTAGAAGTTCCGCCCGGTTCGCGAGTGATCGCGACCGAGTGACCGTGGGCACGCAAAGAGCGCGCCAGTTTTTCCACTTGGGTGCTCTTGCCAGTGCCATCGAGGCCTTCGAAAGTAATAAATTTTCCGCGGGCGGGCACTTCGGAATGATAGCAGGCGCATCGTACTGAAAATGGTCGTACTAAATCGAACTGTCAGCTCAGGCCGGCAGATCGATGCTCTGCTGATATATTGACCTACGGTTCGTAAGCGGGGTCGCGGCGGTACTGGGGCCGAGTGTCGGCTTAGACGGGCGAGTCGCCCGTCTCCACACGAACAAACAAATCTTGGAGGCGGAATGGGGTCACGCGGTTGGGTCAGGGATTTTCTTTGTCTCGTAATCGTTGTCTCGGCGTCGTGCTGTTTGGCCTTGGGGGAAAACGCTCCGACAATCACGCTGGCGGTAGACGCTTCGAACGCCCCACGCAAGATGTTTCACGCGCAACTCCGAATTCCCGCTAAAAGCGGAACGCTAACGCTGTACTACCCGAAATGGCTTCCGGGTGAGCACGGCCCGACTGGTCCGATTACAGACTTGACGGGCCTGAAATTCACTGCAAGCGGAAAGACGCTGAAGTGGCGCCGCGATTTGCTGGACGGATTTACCTTTCATGTCGAGGTTCCCGCAGGAGAGCACGAAATTACCGCCGACCTGGACTACGCCTCTCCCGCGGCGTACGAGCCCGGCTATAGCTCAGGCATGTCAGCAACCGAAAAATTGTGCGTACTGAGTTGGAACACGCTGCTGCTCTATCCGGCCGGCTACACCTCCGATCAGCTGACCTACAGCGCGAGTGTAAAACTGCCTGCGGGATGGAAGTTTGGGACATCGCTCAAGATCGCGAATCAGGCGGAGGACGAGATTCATTTCGCTCCCGTGTCGCTGACCATGCTGGTGGATGGGCCGGTACTCGCGGGCGAATACATGAAAGTGGTTCCGCTGTCGTCGGGTGAGACTGGGCCTCCTGCGGAATTGGATGTGGCCGCCGACAGTGCGGCGGCGCTCGATGCCCCGGATGAGGTTTGGGAGCACGATCGCAATCTGGTCAAGCAGGCGGGACTATTATTCGGCGCTTGGCACTACCGTGATTATCACTTCTTGCTGACGTTGAGCGATCATGTGGCGCATTTTGGGTTAGAGCACCACGAGTCGAACGACAGCCGCATCGATGAACGTTCATTGATCGAGGAAGATGGCCGAAAGGTGTCCGCTGGCTTGTTGTCCCATGAGTACGTGCATTCGTGGAATGGAAAGTATCGGCGGCCCTACGATCTGGCGACGCCCGATTACGAAGTGCCGATGCAGACAGATTTGCTCTGGGTGTATGAAGGGCTGACCTCCTATCTAGGAGATATGCTGGCTGCGCGCAGTGGAGAACGGACTCCCGCCTTGGCGCGCGATGCCTTGGCCGAGATCGCCGCCGATTTGGATCACCGCTCGGGCCGAGTTTGGCGGAATTTGCAAGACACGGCGGACGGAGTTCCGACAATGCAGGACGCTCCCAAGGGCTGGGAAGACTGGCGCCGCGGCCTCGATTACTACGATGAAGATGTGCTGAACTGGCTTTGGGCGGACGTGATTATTCGGCAGCAGACGAAAGGCGCGAGGTCGCTGGACGATTTTTGCAAAGCCTTTCACGGAGCGCCGAGTGGCCCCCCGATGGTGAAGACGTATACGTTTGACGACATCGTGAATGGGCTGAACGCGATTGCTCGTTACGACTGGCGCGGGTTTTGGACCGAGCGTCTTTCGAATCACGGCCCCGGAGCTCCCCTCGGTGGGATTGAAGGGAGTGGATGGAAGCTGGTGTACGACGAGACTCCCTCGGATTTGGAGCGCGCCGAGGCTAGCGATTCGAAGGGTCTTGGCGCCCACTACTCGGTGGGCATGTTCGTGAATAGCGATGGCGTGGTGCGCGACACGGTCGAGGGAATGGTTGCCGCTCGAGCGGGGATTGGTCCGGGGATGAAGATCGTCGCTGTCAATGGACGGAAATTTTCCGCCGACGCGTGGCACGACGCAATTCACTCCGCAAAGAAAAGCACAGCTCCGATTGAACTGATCGTCGAAAATACCGAATATTTTCGCGTAGTGAAGTTGGACTATCACGACGGAGAAAAATATCCCCATCTGGTGCGGGATGAATCAAAGGCCGATTTACTGTCAGGCATCTATCGGGCGAAATAGCCGCCTCCTGCTGTGACGCTTTGTCATCCCGAGCGGAGCGAGGGATCTGCAGTCCACAGCTAAATGGCGACACCGCTCCGCTTCACTTTGCCAGCAACTCCTCCACAGCAATCTCTCCAGCCTCGCTATCTTCCAGCATGAAACTCAACACTTCCTGCGGGACAGGCGCATTCCAGACCGGCGCAAATGACTGCCGATGCAGCGGCGATGGTCCGTGCTCGCGGAGCGCCGCGAGATGTTTCGGCGTGCTGTACCCCTTATTCGACGCCAGACGATACATGGGAAACACGGGATCCCAGGCCGAGATCATGCGGTCGCGCTCGACCTTCGCAATGATCGATGCGGCCGCGATCGAGATGGAGAGCGCGTCTCCATGAATGATGGGTTGTTGCGGCAGATCGCAATCGATCTTCATGGCGTCGATCAGAAGGTAGCTTGCCTGAGGACTCAGTTGTTGAACCGCTCGCAGCATTGCCAGACGCGAGGCGTGGTAGATGTTGATTTGATCGATGCGGGCAGAATCCACCGCCGCAATCGCCCACGCGATCGAGTGCTCGCGAATCTGCAGAGCCAATTTTTCGCGCCGCTCGGCGGGCAAAAGCTTCGAATCGCGCAGTCCGCGGATGCGGTAAGCAGGATCGAGAATAACCGCCGCGGCGACGACCGGGCCGAACAACGATCCCCGTCCGACTTCGTCCACTCCCGCGATCAGTTCGGCTCCGGACGCCCACGCTCGTTTTTCAAATTTCAGAGTGCAGCGCAGCTTTTTCAGCATACGCAGCTTGGCAGCCGCAGCCGAGATTTTATCTGCCGGAGACTTTTTCGATGTGCGAGAGGATTTAGCCACAGATGCTAAGCAGCATCTTCGCCGAAGAAAGACTAGCACGCAAGAGGCGAGGAGAAGTTAAGGCAGGAGCCGTGTGGAAGCGGGGCTTCGCCCCACTCGGACGGGCGAGACGCCCTTCCCCACACAATATTTCAGCCCAGATCTAGCATTCCGGATCTAGTGCTGCTGTTCGACTTCCTTTAGGCGGGCAGCTTTGCCTTTGAGTCCGCGCAGATAATAAAGCTTCGCGCGGCGCACTTTGGCGGAGCGGACGACGTCGATCTTGTCGATCACTTTCGAGTCGACAGGGAAGATGCGCTCGACACCTTGTCCGAAGCTGATCTTGCGGACGGTGAAACTTGGTTGGGCGCCATGTTTGCGCGCGATGACCACTCCTTCAAAGGCCTGCAGGCGTTCTTTTTCGCCTTCGCGAATCTTCACCAGCACCTTGATGGTGTCGCCGGGGCCAAATTTTGGAATGTCGGTGCGGCGCGATTTCGCCAGCAATTTTTCGATAATTGGATTGCGCATAACGTTTCCTTCCTAGTGTTCGCCCTTGATCTGGGCCAGTAATTTCTTGTCTTCCGGCGTCAGCGCTACGCGGTCCAATAAGTCGGGACGGTTGCGCAGCGTCTTCGCTAACGCCGTTTTTCTTCGCCAGCTGCGAATCTGGTCGTGATTGCCATTCACCAAAACTTCGGGTACCGCCAGGCCGCGAAAATCCGCGGGCCTGGTGTAATGCGGATAATCCAACAATCCGCCGGAAACGCAAGTCGAACTCGGCGCGTCGCCGTTTTCTCTTGTAACCTCTGATACGGAGTCGGTGAACGACTCCTGGCGCGTCGAATTCTGATTGCCGACCGCGCCGGGAATCAGCCTTACGACTGTATCTACTATAACGGCTGCGCCCAGTTCTCCGCCGCTCAGCACATAGTCGCCAATTGAAACTTCGCGGTCGGCCAGGTGCTCGTTGATGCGCTCGTCCACGCCTTCGTAGCGTCCGCAGATCAGGACAATTCGATCGAGCGCCGCAAGTTCCGCCGCCAACGACTGATCTAACCTGCGCCCTTGAGCAGAAAGCAGAATTACGGACTGCTTCGTACTCTTGTCCCCGGCCTTAACCCCTAAGCGCTCATCCCGCGAGGCGATACCGCCGAGCGACTCCAAACATTCGAAGATCGGTTCCGGCTTGAGGACCATCCCCTCGCCGCCGCCAAACGGGCGGTCATCCACGGTGCGGTGCTTGTCTTTCGTAAACGCCCGAAGATCGTGGATGCTGATCTCTACCAACGCCGTCTCGCGCGCCCGGCGAATGATGCCAAAATTCAGCGGTCCGGCAAAGAAGTCGGGAAAGATCGTGAGTATGTCGATCTTCATTGCGGGAACCGGTGATCAGTGGCTGGTGGACAGTGGCCAGCTAAACCGAATCTGTTCACTGGCCACCGTCTAATGGCCACCGCCCACTTTCCTTCGGCGCATTTACTTCCAGCAAGCCCTCCGGCAAATTCATATGGATTTGCTTCTGCTTCAAATCCAATTTTTCTAAAAACGCTTCAGCGAAGGGAATCTCGTAGGGCAGCTTCGCTTTTCCATCTTTATTTCTCACTACCAGCAACGGCGCTTCACCGGCTCCAAACTGGACGTCTTCGATCGCGCCAATTTCCCGCTGGCCATCGAACACCGTGCAGCCAATCAGGTCGCTCAAGTAGGTCCAGCCAGCTTCCAGTTTGGCGCGCTCAGTGCTGGGGAGCTGAAGTTCGGCTCCTATAAACGGCTCGGCGTCATTGATCGTTTCGATGCCTTGAAACTTTAGAACCAGAAAACTCTTATGCGGCCACAACTCTTCGATCTTTACGTCACGCCGTTCGCCGCTCTTTGTTAGCGCCGACAATTCCATATCCGCCCGGAAGCGGTCGGGAACATCGGTATGCAACTCGGTCGCGACTTCTCCGTGGCGTCCCTGGGTCTTGATCACGACCGCCAGGGTGATCCATTCGCCGCTTTGCTCAGGAGCCGCCATTTGCGATCTTCTAGGCGACGACCCGCTACTCGATGATTTCGAGGGCGTAGCGCTTGTTGAGCTTCGATCCGGATGCGCTCAGAATGTGGCGCAGGGCCCGGGCAACGCGGCCGGAACGTCCGATGATCTTGCCCAGATCCGCCTCGGCTACTTCGAGTTCGATCACGGTTTCGTTTCCGTCTTCGTACTCGTCGATGTAAACCTCGCCCTTGGCGTCTACGATTGCCTTGGCAATGTACTCGATCATGGCGCGCGGGCTGCTGGCGGCCGGCTCAATCATGCACGACTCCTAAATTGACGAGTGTAGTTCCGCAGCGCGATTACGCGACGGAAGCGGCAACGGGCGCGGGGGCAGACGCAAGTTTGCGGACGCGGTCGGATAGCTGGGCGCCTTTCGAAACCCAGTAGTCGATGCGCTCGCGCTTCAGGTCCGTGGTCGCCGGATTGGTGCGGGGATTGTACGTTCCCACAACCTCGACGGGACGGCCGTTGCGAGCGTGCTCCTTCTCAATCACTACCACTCGGTAATACGGTTTTTTGCGCGCACCGAAGCGCGCCAGTCGGATCATTAACACAGACTTCAGTATCCTTTTTCCGGAAGAGTCCGGCGGGGTGACTAGCTATGGACAGACAAACCAATATTATGCCGGAGGGCGGGGGTTTGTGCAATGGGAATGGCCATTCACCGCCGAGACGCGAGAAAATCAGCCACTTGACCACGAGGAAGTAAATCCAACGGAGAAGATCTACTTTACCCTGTGCCCCACCGTAAACCCCATGGTTAAAGGTTGTGCTTTACTTGCCGCCAACGGACTGCAGGCACCGGCCGTAGAGTTCCAGCAGATGCGCGGCGTAGTCTTCGGGTTTGGCGGCGGCTCCAGTACCTTGAAAGCCGACTCCCGCTCCGGTGGTCTTGCCGTAACTGGTCGTCATGGCAATAAATTTCATGAGATCGAGGGCGATATCCTCGTCGCGGCGCGAGCCGATGGGAAGGCCAGGCATTTCCATGATAAAAACTCCTCGTACAAGTGATAATCAGCCGGATTTCCAGCTTCTTTCGCTATGCCGCGATGATAGCAGAAGCTTTACGGCAAAACCGCAACCGGGCGAGGGACGTGCCTTCAGGAGGGCGGAATTGCGGGCGTCGGCACGCTCTATCTTCTAACGGCCGGGAAAACGTTCCACAACGTCGGCGCAAGGCTGATTTGACCTCCCGTCGTGAGTGCGCCTGTTCCTCGATCAAAGCCGTAGATCTGGATCGTGGAGTCTCCGCCTTGAAGGTAAGTTATGCCATACAGGAATCGGTCGTCCGGGCTGAAAAATGGCTGCTGTGTTATGGGAATCGTGCTGCCGGTGTCGACGATCTGCTTATCCTGCAAATCGACCTTGACGATCTCGGAATTGCTGTCGAGTTCCAGCAATAGAAACTGGCCCGAAGGATCCGCCAGGTAACTGCCAGCTTCGCCGCAGGCAGCGAGCATCACCGACGTGCAATCGATCAGGGGCGTCTTGGGATTCCTCTCGAGCGGATACACGACCAGCGATTCCTGGAAAGGACTGAATTGCTGCTGAAAGTCGATGATGGTGTTGGGAGTAATCGTGACCTCGTCTGCGTTGGAGCCAAACGCGTCGTTGACGCTGAAGAATTGCAGGTCAGGCCCAAGTTGGCCGGTCTCGGGGTCGACTTTGCGAGAGTAGTAGCTGACGGACGAGGCGTCGGGGTAGGCGCAGACGACTTCGTCGAACAAACGGCTGCCGCCTGGACTAAATGTGTTGAACGTGGGAGCGCAGTAAGAACTTTCAGAGTAAGTGGCCTCGATCTGCGGCGACTGGAGTTTGCCATTCGTGGCGTTGACCGCATAAAGCTTCAGTTCGTAGGTCGACTCGCTCTTGGCGTTGGTGTGAACGGTAAAGAGGTATGCAAACCGACCATTGGGATCGATCGCGAAGCTGGAGATTGGGGCTGGACCAAGAGTTTGAACGGGCGGTGTTTGGGGCGCTCCAGAGGCGTCGGTCGAATACACGGAGAGCGTCGTCTCGGATTGTTGATTTTGCGAAAGAGCGTAGAGAAAGTGACCGTTCGCTCCCGGGAACAACCGAAAGAAGGCAGCGCTCCCCGGCGCTTGCAGCGGTTGCCCCGCTTCTGTGGCTTGCAGAGTCTCACGGTCAACGTCGTAAGTGACGACGTCCGAGTTTTGTACGACATAGAGAACATCGACGGCGGATTGACCAACGCAAAGGCGGCTAGCGGTTGCAAAAAGCAGGATTGCAAAGAAAAAGGAGCGGCCAGACATAAAGCCTCCAGATGCCCGGAGAGAGCAACGGAACTAAGATGCAGAAGAATTCGAAGTGGTTTTCGGCGTTGGAGTCAATGAGAGTGTCGACTCAAAATCGTTTCTCCTACCCCACCTCTACCAACCCGTAACTCATCGACCACCGCGCCCGCATCTCCCGGAGCGCGCGATCAATTTCATCTTTGGATAATTCCGAATTCGCGCCGGCCATTACAAACGCTGCTTCCCGCTTGGCAGCCTCCAGCAATTCCCGGTCGCGGATAATGTTGGCGACCCGGAAGCTCGGAATTCCGGCTTGCTTCGTTCCGAAGAATTCGCCGGGGCCGCGGAGTTCCAGGTCCAGCTCGGCGATTTGGAATCCGTCATTCGATCGGACCATGGCGTCGAGCCGGCGTTCTCCTTCTTCCGAAACTTTGGCGCTCCGCATCAGGATGCAGTACGACTTGGCTGCCCCGCGCCCGATGCGTCCGCGCAGTTGGTGAAGCTGCGCCAGGCCGAAGCGGTCGGCGTGTTCGATGACCATAACCGTCGCGTTCGGAACATCCACGCCGACCTCGATGACCGTCGTCGCCACCAGAATCTCCAGCTTGCCTTGCTGAAACTCGCGCATCGTGTGCTCTTTTTCGTCGGCGTCGAGGCGTCCGTGGAGCAGGCCCACATGCAGCGTGGAGAAAATCTTCTCCCGCAACTGGCGAAACATTTGCTGCGCGGCTTTCAGTTCGCGCTCTTCATTCTCTTCAATCACGGGATAGACAACGTAAGCCTGATGTCCTGCGCTGATCTGCTTGCGGACAAAATCCCAGACCTCAGGCGAGCGCTCGTCCTGAACCGAGCGCGTGACGACGGGAGTGCGTCCCGGCGGAAGCTCGTCGAGGGTGGAAACGTCGAGGTCGCCATACAGGGTTAATGCCAAAGTGCGTGGAATGGGAGTCGCCGTCATCACCAGAACGTCGGGTTCAGCGTCCCGCGATTTCGGCGTAGGGGCGGCGGCCAGTGTAGGGACAGGCGACTCGCGCGTCGGTCCTGTCGCCGAACGAGGTTCGTCGCTCTTCTTCATTAGTTTCAGCCGCTGCATCACGCCGAAGCGATGCTGTTCGTCGACGACCACCAGCCCCAAATTCTCGAATTCGACGCGGTCTTGAATCAGCGCATGCGTCCCGATCACGAGTTGCGCGCCGCCTTGCGCGATGTGCCGGCGGATGTCGCGCTTGCGATCGTTCTCGAGCGAACCGGTCAAGAGCACGATGCGGTATCCCGCACGTTCAAGAATCTGACGGGCGGAGAAATAATGCTGCTGCGCCAGTATTTCGGTCGGCGCCATCAAGGCCACTTGATAGCCGTTTTCGATGGCGATAATGGCGGCCTGAAACGCCACAATCGTCTTGCCCGATCCAACGTCCCCTTGCAACAAGCGACGCATGGGATGCGCCTGCTGCATGTCGGTGGCAATCTCCTTCAACACGCGCTTCTGCGCGGCCGTGGGATGGAAGGGAAGTATCTTCTTAATGGCGCTTCGTACCGCATCGGTGAGCTGGAAAGCGACTCCGGTTTGCGCCTTCTGCTCGCGCCGCTTCAGTTCAAGCCCCAGTTCGATAAAAAACAGTTCGTCGAAGATCATCCTTATATGGGCGGCGGTGCGGCAGGATTGTAGATCAGTGAAGCTTTCTCCGGCGTCGGGCCAGTGGGCCTTCCACAAAGCGTCCCGCAGCGATGCCAAGTTCAAGTGGGCGCGTACTTTGGCGGGGATCGGATCGGGCAAATCAGGATTAAGATTTTCCAGCGTCCAACGGATGATCCGGCGAAACCAGCGCGGCGATAACTTGCCCTGTCCTGTGGATTCGTAGATCGGCACGATTCGGCCGATTTCCAGCGAGGCGGCTGCCTTTCTCTCGGCCTCGTCGGCCCCGCCCTCTTCATTGATATCGCCCAAAACTTCGAATTGCGGCTGAGTAATCTGCAAGTGACCGTCGCGGTCTTCTTCAACCTTGCCGTAAAGCGCTAACATTTGACCGGGCTGAAACTTGTCTTGCAGATAGGTGGCATTGAACCACAGGCACTTCAGCTTCGAGCGTCCCTGGCCGACCGTCAGTTGGAAGATGGGCATGCGCTTCGTCCGAAACAGGCCAGAATTGCGCACTTCGGCGATTACGGTGGCCATTTCACCGGCGCGAAGTTCGGCGACCGACCGCGGGTTGAGCCGGTCCTCGTAGCGAAAGGGCAAGTAATGGAGCAGGTCGTCGACCGTCCGAATGCCCTTGGCGGCAAGGATCTCGGCCACACGCGGGCCAATGCCTTTGACGAACTGCACTGGAGTGGAGGGTTCCAGCATCTTATGTGATCGTAGCAGGGCGATGGTGACAGCGGGCAACGGGCGCGAATGGAGGTTGGCTTGAGCGACGACAACAGCCTGATGAAGAATGAGAAGAGTGGGAATGCCGGGCGAACAAAAAGCCCGGCCATGAAGAACTTCCTGGATGCGCTCGTAGCGGTGCTGGCCGGGAATGCCGTCTATTATCTGCTGATGCCCCATCTGCCGGACGTGGCGCGGCACGGCCTCTTTCGCGAGGATTGGGGCTTGGTCGTGGACTTCGCGATCTGCTCCGTGATCTTCGCCGTAGTCAAGTACGCCCGACGCGGCGAACAGTGACTCGTGTAGCCTCTCAAAACCCGGTAAGGACGTTCCCAGCCCACGTAGAGACGGACGCGCCCGTCCCCCGAGCGTAGCGAGGCGGAACGCCATCAGTACTAGAGAAACGACGGCTCCCCTTACGTCTATTATGGGCATGTCGTCCTCGAGTGACCCATGCTGACTCCACGAAAACCGATTGCCGGCCTGAGCCCGTACCGTTCGCCAATCCGCAGTCGTGAGGGTCTTACTCTCGACCTCAACGAGAGCATGGCTGGATGTTCTCCGCGCGTGCTGAAGCGCTTGCGGGCGCTCACCGCGGCGGATGTGTCGTTTTATCCCCAACGTGAAATTGGAGAACGGCTGGTAGCGGACTTCCTGGATCTGGATCCGGCGCAGGTGTTGCTCACTAATGGGATGGATGAAGCCCTGTCGCTCTTGTTCTCAGCGTACTTGGGCGCGGACGACGAATTGCTCTTTGCCGACCCCACGTTCGTCATGTATCCGATGTTGGGCGAGGCGCTGGGCGCGAAAATGGTTCGCTTGCAGTCGGCGCAAGATATGGCGCTGCCGGTGGCAGACTTTCTGGACCACATCTCGCCGCGCACACGCGTCATTGCCATTGCGAATCCGAATAACCCCACGGGCTTGGTGGCATCGCGGGCGGACTTGCGCAAAATCGCCGAAGCGGCTCCCGACGCTGCCGTCCTCATCGACGAAGCCTATTTCGAGTTTTGCGGCGCGGCGCTCACTTGTCGAACCCTGATTCCGGATCTGGCGCAGCATCCCAACCTGTTTGTCGGGCGAACATTCTCGAAAGCCTATGGACTGGCTGGGCTGCGCATCGGCGTTCTCGCCGGGGCGGCCGAACAGATCGAATATCTTCGTCGCCTCAGTTTGCCGTTCAACGTAAATTCGGTGGCGATGGCCTGTCTCGAAGAAGCGCTGGCGGACCGGTCGTTCGTGAGTGAACACGTAACCCAGGTCAAGCGCGGCCGCGAACAACTGGCACAATTGTTTAGGGAACTGGAACTGCAATTCTGGCCCAGCGAAACGAACTTCATTCTGGTTCGCGTGGGAGCGTCGGCAACAGACTTTGTGGCGAGCCATGCAACGGCACGGCGTTGTGGTTCGGGATGCTTCGGGCAATCCGGGGTGCGAAGGCTGCGTCCGCATCACCGTCGGAACGCCGGTCCAGATGGAGCAAGTTTTGCGCGCGACCCGCGCTTCTTTAGCTAGTTTGTCGTCCTGAGGCCGAGAAACAGCTCTTTATCCCGCATCGGCACGTGGCTCGCCCGCGGATTTCCCCTTGAACACTGCCGCTTCCCGCGGTAACATGACGTAAGCCCTTTTGTCTAAAGCTGTTCGTTGACAAGGTCATTACGGCTGGGCTATTCTAGTTGTCTTTGCAACTGAAGTTGGAAGTCCTGCGGCTGCCCGCCTGGAACACCTAGCGCGTTCTGCGTGGATAGATACAGATAGAATCAGGGCACTCAGCGGTCTTCAATTTTTGCGTTCTTTATTTTCTGGGAGATTTCCGATGTCAACCTATTTCCCCAAAGAAGGGGATATTACGCGCAAGTGGTTTGTGGTCGATGCGACCGGGCTGGCGCTCGGGCGCCTGGCCTCGCGCGTGGCCCGCATTTTGATGGGCAAAGAGAATCCGCAGTACACGCCGTTTATCGATACCGGCGATCACGTCGTCGTGATTAACGCCGACAAGGTAAAGGTCACCGGCATGAAGGCGGATCAGAAGATGTATCACCATTACACGGGCTATCCCGGCGGTATTCGCTCGGAAGAGATGAAGAAGCGGTTGGTGCGCAAGCCCGAACTCATCATCGAAGATGCCGTGTCGCGCATGCTGCCCAAGAACAAGATGGGCAAGCAGATGTTTACCAAGTTGAAGGTGTATCGAGGAGACAAACATCCGCACGAGGCACAAAAGCCGGAAGCGAAGGTGTTTGCGTAGAAATCAGGTCGCGGGTGTCAGGTCTCAGCGACCCGGCGCGGCGGAATCTTTCGAAAGGTTGAAGGCACCTGGGTTAGCTGATGGCTGACGGCTGAGTGCTGAGGGCTTACATGGCTGAATTAGTGCAATATTACGGAACTGGACGCCGGAAGACGGCGATCGCGCGAGTGTTTCTACGTCCGGGCAGCGGCGAGTTCAAGGTCAACGGCAAGGCCTTCGATGAATACTTTGTGACGCCCTCGCAGCGCATTGCGGCGAAACGTCCTCTAGTTTCGACCGATAGCGCGGCCACCTTCAACGTGCTGGCGAACGTATGCGGCGGCGGCATCGCCGGGCAGGCGGATGCAGTCCGCCTGGGCATCACGCGCGCTCTCATGATTTTCAATGCAGAATTGCGTAAGCAGCTTAAAGCGGAGGGCATGGTGACGCGTGATCCTCGCGCCAAAGAGCGCAAGAAGTACGGACAGAAGGGTGCACGCAAGCGCTTCCAGTTCTCGAAGAGATAGTCGATGGTCGTCGGTCGCTAGTCGTTTGACGATTTGGTTTGCGAACGACGAACGACCAACGACAGGTTTTAGCTTTTCGCTCTACCCGACAGCTGAAAACTGACAGCTGCCAGCTGTACTTAGGAATTCAATTCATCCCCCCACCTCCCCTGAGATGGGGTGGACGGGAATGGCAATCCGGGGCCTCTTAGCGTCCGGATGCAGACCAACTTAGGAGGTTGATTGGCAAACATTACGATGAAGGAGTTGCTCGAAGCGGGCGTTCACTTCGGGCACCAAACGAAGCGGTGGAACCCAAAGATGAAAGAGTTCATCTTTGGCGAGCGCAATGGTATTTACATTATCGATCTGCAGAAGACGCTGAAGATGTTCAAAGAGGCGTCGAAATTCGTGCAGGATCTGGCCGCCGACGGCCGCATCATTCTCTTCGTGGGCACCAAGCGTCAGGCACAGGACGCGATTGCCGAAGAGGCGCAGCGCTGCTCGATGTATTACGTCAACCAGCGCTGGCTGGGCGGACTGCTGACCAACTGGATCACGGTCCAGAAATCCGTGAAGCGGCTCAAAGAGCTCGACGAAATGGCCACCGACGGCCGTTACGATCTGCTTCCCAAGAAGGAAGTGATCAAGCTCGAGCGCGAGCGCAAGCATTTGCAGGCCAACCTGGCTGGCATCAAGAACATGACGCGGCTGCCGGATGCGATCTTCGTGATCGATTCCAACAAGGAGCAGATCGCGGTACGCGAGTCCCGCAAGCTGGGTATTCCCGTCGTCGCAGTGGTCGATACAAACTGCGATCCGAGCGAAGTGGATTACGTGATTCCGGGTAACGACGACGCACTGCGAGCGATCCGGTTGTTTACTTCGAAGATTTCGGAGTCGATTGCCGAAGGCGTGCATGCTCGCGACGACAAGCAGATGGCTGACATTCAGGCCGTCGCGGCCGAGCCCGAAGCGGTCGTTCCCGACGTGGCTGCGGAGGAATTGTTCGCCGAGGTCACGCCAGAAGGAGCGGTTCCTGTTGCTGCTACGGGACCCGAGGGCGAAGAGATTCGGATGGAAGATGTGTTGGGCAAAGGCACGCGGAAGCGTCCTTCACCCGCCACCGAAGATGTCGACGAACTGCAAGCGGAAACGCGCCGGTTCTAGCCTTCAAAGGCTTTGAAAGGTCGCGGCTTCAGCCGCGACGTCCGGTGCCGGAAGTATCGGGGCTTTAGCCCCTGAGGCCCGCAAGACGAAATCAGACCCGCGCAGCTCATCCGGGCGCGGGTCAAGTTTTATAGACGTAAAGAACGTACCGAAACAAGCAGGTTTTCAAGGTTGCACTGTTTTCCGGCTTCAATCTTAGTTGGCATTCTGCTTTGCGCTCTGATTGGCCCTCCGACTGGCCCGCCTTGAAATTCTGAAAAATCTGCAACATTGAAATCGAGGGTTTCATTCTGATGAGCACTACTATGGCAAATATTTCCGCAGCACAGGTAAAGGATCTCCGCGAAAAAACTGGCGCGCCCATGATGGACTGCAAGCACGCTTTGACCGAAGCCAAAGGCGACTTGGAACAGGCGATCATCCTGCTCCGTAAGAAGGGCGTATCGGTCGCGGCAAAGAAGGCGACACGCGTGACCAGCGAAGGTTCGGTTGGCTACTACATCCATGCCGGCGGCAAAATCGGCGTGCTGGTCGAGATCAATTGCGAAAGCGATTTCGTGGCGCGCACCGACGATTTCAAAGAGCTGGTCCACGATGTCGCGATGCACATTGCGGCGAGCGACCCGAAGTTTGTCCGAAAAGAAGACGTCACCCCAGAAGCGTTCGAGCGCGAAAAGGATATCTATCGTGCCCAGGCTGCGGCCAGCGGCAAGCCTCCGGCAATCGTCGAAAAGATGGTGGTGGGCAAGATGGAAAAGTTCTATGAAGAAGTGTGCCTGCTCGAGCAGCCCTTTATCAAAGACCAGACCATCAGCATTTCGCAGCTGATTGCCGCGAAAGTCGGCAAGCTCGGCGAGAACATCGCCGTCCGGCGCTTCGCTCGCTTCAAAGTAGGTGACGCCACCGCAACCGTCGCTTTCGTCAACACGAAGGCAGAAGGTTCGGACGAAGCCGAGACGCCCGCTCCAGACGCGAAATAGTTGCTGAATTTTCGGGGGCGCTTCGGCGCCCCTTTTCCTTTGTGCCGCTGTCGTTTATCCTTTCCTCGATGGTTCGTTGGCCGAACGCGTCGTCGCTGTTTGCTCGTCGTTCTTGACTCATCGTTAGTTGGCTCATCGTTGATCGGCTCATAGCTGTTGACTCATATCCGTAAACTGTTGTCGCTCATTCAGCTAATTCATCCTGTGCGAAGTGAAGGACCTGCCCTGCCATGCCTGCACCAGTCTTCAAACGTATCCTTCTGAAAATCTCCGGGGAAGCCCTGGCCGCCGATCTCGGGTTTGGAGTCGATACCAAACGCATTCACGAGGTCGCAGCCGAACTGGCCGACGTACACGCTCTCGGCATCCAGATGGCGATCGTCGTGGGTGGAGGCAATTTCTTCCGTGGCGTCGCCGACCAGGCCAAGAATATGGATCGTGTTTCCGCCGATCACATGGGCATGCTCGCGACCGTGATCAATTCCCTCGCCTTGCAGGATGCGCTCGAAAAGCAGAATGTCTACACCCGCGTGCAGACCGCGATCGAGATGAATCAGATCGCCGAGCCCTTCATTCGCCGCCGCGCCATTCGCCACCTCGAGAAAGGACGCGTCGTGATCTTTGCCGGCGGCACCGGCAATCCCTACTTCTCCACCGACACCGCTGCGTCGCTGCGCGCGATGGAGATCAAGGCCGATGCGATTCTGAAGGCCACCAAAGTCGATGGCATCTACGACGCCGATCCGATGAAAGTCAAAGACGCGAAGAAGTTCACCGAGCTCACCTATATGGACGTCCTGCGTCTCGGGCTCAAAGTGATGGACTCGACCGCGATTTCTTTGTGCAAAGACAACAACCTGCCGATCATCGTTTTCAATCTAAATCAGAATGGCAACATCCGCCGCGTGGTGCTCGGCGAAAAGATCGGTTCGAGAGTGAGCGCTTAGAAGCCGTTCCTGGCTTTGCTTCTGGCCTTTAGCGCAGAGCGAACGGCGAAAAGCGAAAAGCGGTTTATAATTCACGGTTCGATATCGCGAGTTGGGAGCTTAGAGAGAATGGCTCATCCTGCATTAAAAGAAGTCTACGCAACACTCAAGACGCGGATGGAGAAGGCGGTTGAAGACTTCCGGCGCGAAATGGCCGCCACTCGCACGGGACGGGCGAATGTGCACATGCTCGACACCGTGTCGGTGGACTATTACGGGTCGCAGATGCCGTTGAATCAGATTGCGCAAATTCATGCGCCCGAGCCGCAGATGATCACCGTTCAGCCCTTCGATGCCTCGCAACTGGCGGTCATCGAGAAAGCGATTCGTGGCGCCGATCTCGGCCTGAATCCGATGAACGACGGCAAGATGGTGCGCGTGCCGGTTCCGCCGCTCACCGAAGACCGCCGCAAGGACATGGTGAAGCATCTCCATCGCATTCTGGAAGAGCATCGCACAGCCATCCGTAACGTCCGGCGCGACGGCAACGACTCCATCAAGAAGGCCGCGAAAGATAAGAAGATCTCCGAAGACGACGAAAAGCGCGCCATGGACGAAATCCAGAAGCTGACCGACGACGAGATCAAGCGCATGGAAGAGATGAGCAAGGCCAAAGAGAAAGAAGTGCTCGAGTTCAAGTAGAGGCGCGGCTTGCCGCGTCTCACTCGCGGGCTTAGACAGCGCAATCGCTGTCTCTACTGCTCAATTTACTGCACTGTCACTTTAACCTTCGCCGTAGTTCTTCCATACTGATTCGTTGAATAGAGAATGTAAGTTGTCGTCTTCGTCGGCACCACCGTAACCGACGATCCCCGTATTACTCCTGCCTGCGGTGACACGATGTTGTATTCCGAGTTGCTCACGTTCCACGTTAACGTCACGGGCGATCCGGCTGCGACCGTCTTCGGATTCGCCGTGAAGCTCGCGATCGTCGGGTTCGATCCCTGCGGAATGTTGCCCGCGGTATAGATCGGGTTCATCAAAACCACTTCAAAGGCAGAGGCCGGAACGCCTTTCAGAGCTCCCAGGTCGTCGTTGTCCCAGCGATCGTCAGGCGCTCCGGTGATGAACATCGAGCTGCCGTTGTCGGCCATGATCATTCCGTATTGCTGCAGCGTGGTCAGAATCACCTTCGATTGCGGCGGGAATCCCGAGATGTCATAGCTTGCTTTGAGCCGCAGGCGCATGCCCATGGGCGCGGCATAGGGATTGCTCGAGTTCGCTGCCCAATGGCTCGCGGGAGGCGTAAACGCAGCCTGGCTGTTCTGCAGCGTGAAGCGCAGTGCGTGCTGAATCGCTCCAGCGGCATACTCGTCGTAGCGGGCAAGTCCCGGGAAGACGGGCAGTCCCGCGGCGTCGGCGGAGGTCCAGGTGTAAGGGCGTTGTTCGTTGCTCAGCAGATCCCAGATGGCCGCTGAATCCGGCGTTCCAGTTATCCGTTTTCAGTTCGTGCGAGTTATAGAGTTCGTAGAGGTAGCAGTTGTCGCGATCGAGTACGAGGACGTGGCGATCTCCGTTGCCGGGTTTGGGATAGCCTTCGATCGGGGCGTTCGACGGGATTGGCATCGGTCCCGGATCACTCTCGCCGCCGTAAGCGGTGAAGCTGACTTTCACCAGCGGCGAGGCGCTCTCGACGACGTATGGGATGCCGATGGATTGCCCTCCGTAGAGTCCGGAGCCGAAATCAGGATGGAGCGGCGTGGTCGTGCCGATGAAGCTGATGTAATTCTCGGAGTTGGGATCGACCGGCGCGGCGGCGATGTTTTCATTCCAGAGACTGGTCGAAGGAAAGGGCACGAATCCGTTGAGGCTCGCGCCGA
The DNA here is from genome assembly GCA_963846085.1 of uncultured Acidobacteriaceae bacterium. Classification (GTDB taxonomy): domain Bacteria; phylum Acidobacteriota; class Terriglobia; order Terriglobales; family Acidobacteriaceae; genus Acidiflorens. The sequence goes on from CAWJUN010000004.1 coordinate 2,120,666, forward strand.
TGCCCGTTGACATGGCGCTGCAGTTGGTCTGGGCGGAACTGGCTGCGACGAGCGAGGTCAACAGCAGGCTGCTAGTGAGGAGGAACTTTCGCATAGGGGAACTCCGGCAAAATTGCGTGACGATTGAGCGACGATAGCATGCACCCCGCAAGGCGGTCTTACTCGGAGGTTCCACGCGGAAGATGTCCGTATGCACAGGAGGCGAATTGCTCTTCGTCCTATGTCCTTTGTGGAATTTAGCGCGCGCCAGCCGTTGGATGGGTAAAGAGTTTATCGGTCGCGATCGACCTTCGGTCGCCATGCGAATCGGTGCGCGGCTGCCCGCTTGTCAGCTCACATCTCTCTCTCGGAGCCGCTCCACACGTTGGACAACGCACTGCGAGAATCTGTTTGGCGGTAGGTTCTTTTTTCATGGCAGAGAACGACGCCCCAAAGTCTGGGTCATAATATGTTGCGTTTTGAATCGTGTCGCGGCAGGACGCAATGCCTGGCGGCCCGAAATGCAAGACGCGAAAGGGCCCGGCTGTCAGGCGGCAGGGTCCGAAGCCTTCGTTCCCGTCAGACCGGCCATGGCGAGCATCAGTTGGGAATCAACCTCGTCGGCGATGGCCATTATGTCCAGGAGCAACCGGTCATTGTCAATTTCATGGTGGTGCAGGTGCAGGGTCTGGAATGTAACCACCTGGAAGACCCTCGACTCCTCAACGAGCATGGCGGGAGTGTAGCCTTGTTCCCGGCGTTTTCGGCCATGCTGGACAGCTGTGGCCGAGATGAACGGATGGGTTCGCTCCGGGAGAGTCAGGCGGCAAATCACATCATGGAACAACTTGGGCAAATGGCCGGCGCGATCCTCATCGCTGAGTGGCACGCGAACTAACGATGGAACCAGATTCACGCGTCTCAGCCATTCTTTGACGGTCGGCCCCAGCTCCCGCCCCAGAATGGTTGCCACTGTATTGCTCTTCTTCAACTTTCTCGAGCACCCCGACCGGAAGAGTGTCACGGACCACCGATTCGAGACTGTGCAAAACTGACCAGAAAGAATCTTTATTGGCCACCGCTGTGAGATTGGCGACCACTTGTAAGGGAGAGGCGGACGAACACCCGGTGGTCGGGCAAAACTTGAAGAAACACAAGGTCCCTCCACTGCGCTTCGCTCCGGTCGGATGACAAGGAGAGAGGACCTGGGCTTTGACTCTATAATTTAGGGATGGGGTGCGTGGTGCATGCGGCTTGTCCGCACGATTGTCCGGATGCTTGCTCGGTGTTGATTACGGTCGAGGACGGGCGAGCTACGAAGATTGAGGGGGATCCGGAGCATCCGGTGACGCAGGGATTTCTATGCGCGAAGGTCGCGAAGTATCTGGATCGAGTTTATTCGCCGGAGCGGGTGCTGTATCCGATGCGGCGGGTCGGGGATAAGGGGGCGACGGTGGGTCAGCACGAACATGCGGGCGAGACGCCCGCATCCACACTCAATCCCGCATCCGTACTCAATCCCGCATCCACACACACCAACGCCCCGCCAACCTGGCAGCGGATTTCGTGGGATGAGGCGTTGGATGAGATTGTGGCGCGGTTTCGGGAGATCGTGAACGAGCTTGGCTCCGAGGCGATTCTGCCCTACTCGTATGGCGGAACGATTGCGGCTCTGAATGGCGGGTCGATGGACCGGAGGTTTTTTCACCGGCTGGGAGCTTCGCGGCTGGAGCGGACAATCTGTTCGGACGCGGGCGAAGCGGGTTTGCAAACGGTGTTAGGCGTGAAGATGGGAACGGAGCCGGAGCAGTTTGCGGAATCGAAATACATCATCGCGTGGGCCTCGAATATTCATGGAAATAACGTCCATTTGTGGCCGTTTGTGGAAGAGGCGCGGCGCAGAGGGGCGAAGTTGGTGGTGATCGACCCATATCGGACTCGGACGGCGAAGCTGGCGGATTGGCATTTGCGGATCAATCCGGGAACAGACGCGGCGTTGGCGCTCGGGATGATGCATGTGATCATCCGGGAAAATTTGCACGACGCGGATTATGTGGCGCGTTATACGGTGGGGTTTGAAGAGTTGAAGGCGCGAGCGGCAGAGTACACGCCGGAGAGGGTCGCGCACTGGACGGGGATTGCGGCGGACGATGTCAGAAAGCTGGCGCGAGAGTATGCGACGGTGCGTCCGTCGGTGATTCGGGTGAACTACGGCATACAGCGCTCGGATGGCGGTGGGATGGCGATGCGCGCGGTGGCGATGCTACCGTGTCTGATCGGATCGTGGAAGGAAGTCGGCGGCGGGTTGCAGCTTTCGACCAGCGGAGCATTTGCGTTGAACAGCGCGGGTCTGAAGATGCCGGAGTTGATGGAGACGGCACTTGGGCGGCCGGCGCGGATCGTGAACATGGTGCAGTTGGGGTCGGCGTTGAATTCGTTAACCGATCCTCCGATTAAGGCGCTGTTTGTTTACAGTTCGAATCCGGCGGCGGTGTGTCCCGATCAGAATGAAGTGGTGCGGGGACTGAAGCGTCCCGATCTGTTTACGGTGGTGCACGAGCAGTTTTTTACGGACACGACGGATTACGCGGATATTGTTTTGCCGGCAACAACTTTTTTTGAGCACAAGGATTTGCAGGCGGCGTACGGACATTATTTCTTGCAGATCTCGAACCAGGCGATTGAGCCGCTGGGGGATTGCCGATCGAACGTGGAATTGTTTCGGGCGCTGGCGTTGCGCATGGGATTTGAGGAGGAATGCTTCCGCGAATCGGTGGATGGGATGATTGATCGGGCATTGGCGGTGGAGAATCCGAAGCTGGAGGGTATTACCCGGGAGCGGTTGGAGCAGGAGCCGTTTGTGCGGTTGAATTTTGGACACGGTTCAGGAAAGAGCGCAGAGGCTTCGCGAGAATCAGGCGCTTCGCAAAAGTACGAGCCATTCTTGCCATTTGCGGAGGGAGGGTTCGCGACGGCTAGCGGGAAGGCGGAGTTTTATAGTGAGAGTTTGAAGAGGCAAGGGCTGGATCCGGTGGTGGCGTTTACGCCTCCGGTGGAATCGCGGCATGGGCAAGGATCGCGCGGGGGATATCCGCTAGAGTTGCTGGCGCGGAAGCCGGACAATCATTTGAATTCTTCGTTCGCGAATTTGCCTTCGGTGCGTAAGATGGAGCCGCGCATGGGCGACCTGGAGATGAACGCTGTCGATGCGTCGGCGCGCGGCATCAAGAATGGAGATCGGGTACGCGCGTTCAACGGTCGAGGCGAGATTGTTTTAGAGGCGCGAGTGGATGGCGCGGTGGCTGCGGGAGTGGTGGCGGCGAGGTTGGATTGGGCGCAACTGAGTCCCGACGGCCACAATATTAATGTGCTGACTTCAGAAAAACTTACCGACATGGGCAACGCGGCCACGTTTTATTCCGTCTGTGTTGAAGTAGAACTTTTTCGGGCGAAGCTTGGGGAACGCGTTTGACGCTCTGCCTTGGACGGTTCTGACTCTCTACCGTATAATTGCGGTTTCCTAACTCTAGCTTTCCGAGGTAGTTGCAATTCATTGCCGGCATCATGCTATTCCTACGTGCGCCCAAGGGGGCGACGATAAGGGTCCGCTGAGAGACGCCAAATCCTCTCCATCTCATTCCTTCCAAAGCGATTGGAGGCAGGGGTTCGTGTCGACGCGCTTCGTTTGGAATCGAATTGTGGGGTTGCTGTCGCTGCTGGCGATGGCGTTTTCGGCGCTGACGCTTCCGGCATTCGCGCAGCAGGATTTGATTGTCGGCATCGACGTGCATGGCAACCGGCGCATTCCGGCTGATACGGTGAAGGCGCGGATCTTTACCAAAGTGGGCGATGTGTATGACAACGCTGCCATTGAGCGCGATTTCAACGCGTTGTGGAACACCGGATACTTCGAAGACATCCGTTTCGAGCGCGAGCAGAATCCCAAGGGCTGGATTCTGCATATTTACCTGAAAGAGCGGCCAACGATCCGCGAGATCAACTACACGGGTCTGAATGCGGTTTCAACCAGCGACGTGCTCGATCGTTTCAAGGAGCGCAAGGTTGGGTTGTCGGTGGAGAATCAGTACGATCCGACGAAGATCAAAAAGGCCGAAGTCGTTTTGAAAGAGTTGCTGGCCGAGCACGGTCGGCAGTTTGCGACGATTCGCACGGAAATTCGGCCGATTCCTCCGGCAGCGGTCGGCGTGACGTTCGTGATCCGCGAAGGACCGAAGGTCAAAGTCGGGCACATACGCTTCCGCGGGAATAAGCACATTAATGATCGGACGCTGCGGGCGGCGATGAAGAACTTGAAGCCGATCGGCATTCCGAAGTCGATTTTCCTGGAAAACCTGTTTGCCAAGACCTACGACGCCACGAAACTGGAAGAAGACACGGAACGGGTGCGGGCGGAGTTCCAGAACCGCGGTTACTTCAAGGTTGTGGTGGACGATCCAAAGACGGAGATTCACGACACGGGACGGACGGGAATTCATATTCCGTGGTTGCAGCCGGGGCTCGGAAAATCGGTGGACATCACGATGCCGATTACCGAGGGTGAGCGCTACCACCTGGGCACGATTACCTTCAAGAACAATAAAGCGATTTCGAACGTGGCGGCGCTCCGCAGCCTGTTTCCGATGAAGGACGGCGATATCTTCAGTCGCGACAAGGTTGCGACCGGCCTCAAAAATTTGACCAAGGCGTATGGCGAGGCGGGGTTTATCAACTTCACGCCGGTGCCGGATACGAAGTTTGACGACGAGAAGAAGACGATCGATTTGATCATCGACGTGGACGAAGGCAAGCAGTTCTATGTGAGGCGGATCGAGTTCCAGGGAAATACGACGACGCGGGATAAGGTGATCCGGCGCGAAGTGGCGCTGGAAGAAGGGCAGATTTACAACTCGCGGCTGTGGGAATTGAGTTTGCTGCGGTTGAACCAGTTGGGCTATTTCGAGCAATTGAAGCCGGACGATCCGAACACGACGGAACGGCATCTCGACGAAAAAGCGGGCACCGTCGATCTGACTTTGAAGGTGAAGGAAAAAGGCAAGAACAGTATCGGATTGCAGGGCGGCGTCAGCGGTCTGGCCGGTGCGTTTGTCGGCATCAATTATGCAACCAACAACTTTCTCGGTTTGGGCGAGACGCTGTCGGTGCAGGCGAGCCTGGGCAATTATCAGCGCGATCTCGTATTCGGATTTACGGAGCCGTATCTGTTCGATCGGCCGATCCAGGCGGGCTTCAACGTTTACACGCGAAAGACGAGCTACGATCAGGCGCGGCAGTATGCGATTGCGACCGGGCAGAATCTGAATTTGCCGTCGCAATATCTGCAGAACTACCAGAACTATTCGCAATCGAGCACGGGCATCACTGGAACACTGAGCTATCCGCTGCGTAAGGGACATTCGTTCAAGCGCGTGGGTATCAGCTATTCGTTTGACCGGTCTTCGCTGGTCGCGGTCAGCAGCGCGTCGAAACTGTTGTTTGAGAATTTAAACTTCCGGGGCATTACGGGTCCGAACGCGCTGAACGGGATTATCACGAGCAAGATTACTCCCAGCTTCACGATGAATACGCTGGACGCGGCTTACGCGCCGCATCACGGCAAGAGTTTATTCATCGGTGGCGAGTTTGCGGGATTGGGCGGGACGGTGCATACGATCCGGCCGATCGTTCAATATAAGCAATTTTTCCCGATGCAGAAGCGGCGCAATGCGCTGGGATTCAATGTGCAGGGATCGTTTATTACGGGCTTTGGCGGAATCGTAGCGCCTCCGTTTGAACGCGCCTACCTCGGCGGCGAAAACGACTTGCGCGGCTTCGACATTCGAACCGTTTCCCCGATTGCTTATTTGCCGAGTGCACAGACGGTGGCACTGCGCAGCCCGACGGGACAGTTCCTGCCGGCGAATCCGAACTTCCCGGTGGGCACGGGTTCGAATGGCGCGTGCGTGTCGAATTGCATCAATATTCCGATACCGTACCAACAGCTGACGACGCCGGGCGGCGATCTCAGTATCCATGGCAACCTGGAATACCGCATCACGATTGCGGGGCCGGTGGCGATTGCGCCGTTTGTGGATACGGGCATCGATCCGATTTTGCGGAACTCGCAGCTGCAGATTAATCCGACACAATATTCCACCTTGGCGAATACGTTCTTTGGCTGTCCGACGCCGCCGAACGCGGGCAATGGGTTCAGTTGCCAAGGCGGCTCGAAGATTGGCGGAATCTCGCAATATCTCAGTCCGGTTCCGGGCACGAACTGGACTCCGCGCATGTCGACGGGACTGGAACTGCAGACGATGTTGCCGGTGGTGAATGCACCGTTCCGTATTTACTACGCGTATAACGCGCTGCGGTTGGATGGCAGCGCATCGCCCCCCATTCAGATCAATCGAGGGATGTTCCCTTGTCCCGTCGCCGGCCCGACCTGCCTGGACTACGGCGCCGGCAACTATACCTACAACCTGACACGGGCAACGCTGGGCTCGCACTACACCCTGCTGGAGCCGAGGAAGACCTTCAGGTTCTCGGTGGCGACGACGTTCTAGGGGCAGCCGTCAGCCATCAGGTTTTCTGAGGAGTTCGCGGCTTCCCGCTCATTGCACAGACGTGGGGAGCCGTACGTATGCTGGGCTTCGAAGATGTTGATCGCGTCGGAAGATTTACCTGAGGGCTGACGGTTGATGGCTGACGACTAACGGCTATTATTCGATGTTTACTAACTGGCTCGCTGGCTCGGAGGGCGGGGCGGGGTGTTGGGGGGCGCGCCAGGCGTCCACGACTGAAACCTGATGGACGCACGAGACGGTGCAGTGCGGAGCGCAGGATTTTTCGGTGTGGAATTCGCGGCGGATGTCGGCGATCGTATATTTTTCCAGCGGGATGGCGGGATAGCCGCGCTGCTGCGAGCAATAGTGGACTAATCCATCTTCGCAGATGTAGAGATAGCGGGCGCCGGCGCGGCAGCGCCACTCATTCGGGCGCCCCAGCGCGATGTTGTCTTGAAAGGCGTTGAGGCGGGTGAAGCTGCGCTTTTCCAGCCCCTTCATTTCGTTGTAGACGTGGCGCTCTTCGTCGTTCAGCGGTTGCACCTGGCCCGAACCGTCGTGGATGATTCCGATTGTCGAACTGAATCCCAATTCCAGAGCGCGTTTGCCGATGGTGAGAGCGTCTTGCGGATAGCGGACGCCCCCTCCGACTACGGAGTTGATATTCACGTGAAAGTCGGCGTGTTCGGCGAGCAACTGCAGCTTGCGATCGAGAACTTTCAGGCTCTTCTTCGAGACTTCATCGGGATTGACGTTATCAATCGAAATCTGCAGCCATTCAAGTCCCGAGCGGTTGAGGCGCTGGATGCGGTCGGCGGTCAGCAGGTATCCGTTGGTGATGAGGCCGGAGACGATGCGGCGCGTGCGCATGTGATGGATGATGTCGTCAAGTTGCGGGTGCAGCAGCGGTTCACCCCCGCTGATGGTGATGACAGATGTGCCCAGGTCTCCGAGCAGGTCGACGCGGCGCAGCATCTGATCGGTCGCGACGGGCTTGGAAAAATCGTCGAACTCGTTGCAGTAGGTGCAGGCCAGATTGCAGCGGCGTATGGGAATGAGATGGGCTAGCAGGGGATGGTCGGTCGAAACCACGGCCTTCATGATTTGCCACAGTCCGTGGACATTGCGCTCGGCCGCTTTGAACTTGCGGCGGAGGGCGACGGATTTGGCGGGCGGCGTAAGGGTGGTGGACATGAATTGGCTAGAGACGGTCGCGGTCCAAATGTATTTGTTCTATCCGAATGCCTGTGTCTATTTGAACATATTTGAACACTAGGACGGGGTTTATGGCGAATTTCGGGCAGTATTCGGGGTGAAACGAGGGTTGAACGGCAAGGGATGGTCATCCGGGCCGGCGTTGTTTTCTTTCCTCGGGGTGCAATCTGGAGTGCAATGATTTGCAGTTTCGCATCCTCGAGCAGTTTTCTCACAGCATAGACTGACAGCGCCAGCAACGGTTTTGGAAGGGTTTGCGGGCTAAGAGAGTGGTCGCAAACTTGCTCGCAAAGGCAATAATGTCTATTCTTGTAATCGACATTAAGCTGGAGTAGTCGTGCTAACTCCCCAAAGCGACGTTTTGATCATCGGCGGCGGATTCAGCGGCACCATGCTCGCCGTGCAACTCCTGCGCCGCACATCCGCGCTGTCAATCGCCATTCTCGACCCTAGTACAACGCCCGGAAGGGGACTGGCTTACCGTTCTCCCCACCGCTTTCATCTGCTGAACGTTCCGGCGGGAGAAATGGGCGCGTTCCCCGGAGATCCCAAAGACTTCTTGCACTGGGCGCGAAACAATTACCACGTGTCGGTGCAGGCGCGAAGTTTTCTGCCGCGCGCGGTCTACGGAGACTATGTCGCCAGCGTCTTCAACCGGACGCTCGCCGAACACGGAAGCGACCGTTTCCAATGGATTCAGGACGAAGCCTTGTCGGTACAGCGGCGCAAAGGGAAGGTCGCAGTGCAGCGGCGGGATGGTTCGGAGATTCAGGCGCGAGCCGTGATTCTGGCGACGGGCAATTTTCCGCCGAGCGCGCCGAAGATTCCGCGGCTTCTGGGCAGCGGATCGCTGAGCCGTGCTTTTGGCAACTCCGGCAACTCTTTTCGAGGCACGGCCCGCAACTCCGTTTATGTGCAGTTTGCGTGGTCCGAGAAGGCGCTCGAAGGTCTCGCGGAGTGCGCCAGCGTGCTGCTGCTGGGTTCGGGACTGACCAGCGTCGACATGATTATGGGTCTGAAGTCGAAGGGCTTTCGCGGGACGATTCATGTTCTTTCCCGGGAGGGATTGGTTCCGAGCCGCCACCAACCGAGTAAGGCATGGCCGGCATTTTGGGACGAACAGGCGCCGCGAACGACACGCGGTTTGCTGCACTTGATTCGCGAGCAGGTTGATGCGGCGGCCGAGCAGGGAGTGGACTGGCGCGGCGTGGTCGATACCCTGCGTCCGCTGACGCAAGAGATCTGGCAGTCGCTTCCGTTAGAAGAGCAAAGACGGTTTCTGCGGCACTTGCGGCCCTATTGGGATGTGCATCGGCACCGGCTCGCACCGGAAATCTCCGACATCTTTTCTGACATGGAAGCGGAGGGACAGATCCGCTTTCACACCGGGCGGATTACGGACTATCGCGAAGAGAACGGCCGAGCGGATATCGCCTATCGAGAGCGGGGAGCGGCGACGATCAAGCATCTGCACGCCCATCGCGTGATCAACTGCACGGGATCGGAGACAGACTGCCGGCGCATCGACGATTCGCTGATCACGAGTTTGTTCGTGCAAGGGCTCGCTCGTCCCGACACGCTGTTTCTGGGACTCGACGTGGATCCAGAAGGCGCGCTGATCGACTATCGCGGCAAACCCTCGCGCTCGCTGTTCACGATCGGGCCGACGCGCAAAGGACAATTGTGGGAGACCACGGCGGTTCCGGAAATTCGCCAACAGGCGGAGCAACTCGCGGGGCATCTGGTTGAAGTCCTCGAACGTCCCGCGCGTGACGAAAGCCAGCTATTCGATAAAGCGGTGTAAGGGGAAACGGAATTCCGCTGTTGCGGCCTCGACTCGGGATCAAACTGTATCTTCGCCTATCTTTTCGTGACCAGCGGCGCTGAGGGCGCCAAGCGCCTGCGGCAATTGCTCGCTTTTGATCAGCACATAATCGGTGTCAAAGGCTGAGATCGCGAAGATGGGAATTTTTGCTTCGGCCAGCGGCTGCAGAAACGAAGCCAACACTCCGGTCAGAGAAAAAGGGAAGGGGCCACGGAGTTGGAGGGCGATCCATCCGAGCTCGACCAGAGCGCCCGGGGGAAGGCGACCTTCGGAGCTCGCTTCTTCCGAAACGACTAGCGAGAGTTCATCCGGGGTGCGAACCACGGCTGAGAATGCCACGTCCAGCAAGGCGGCGGGAGTTTCGGCGTTCGGTGCGAGACGGCAGACGGCCAGCGGCTGAGGCAGAACGCTGAATTGCAGATGGTGGGGCACGGCGAACTGGAAGATTACTACAGGGGGGCGAGCTCGGCGAAGGATTGGGATGATGAATTTCGGCCGAGCGAACTACTGACTACTCCATGCTGCCGCCCATCGGTACGTAGCGGAAGGTGCGGCCGTCGAAATATACGGCGGAACTTTCCTGGGTTTCGCCGGCTTCTTCAACGTAGATCGCTTCAATCATTTTCTTGCGCAGCTTCATCTTCTTGACAGTGATGGAGCGGAAGGGCACGTGGACGAGAACGAACTTGGCCTTCGGGGTGGCGGAGCGCCAGGCATCGGGTCCGGAGCCGCGAACGATCAGCACCATCAATCCGCGCAACGCGGGGTCGGCCTCGCTAAACGTGGTCGTCACCTTGGGATCGCCAAAGCCATAAAACTCGTAGTAAGGATCAACAACCGTGAAATTGTGCTCGGCTTGATCGGGCAAGGGATTTTTGCAGTGCGCGGCGATCACCACGTCTTCGACGCCATCGCCGTCGAGGTCGCCGTACATCGGTTCGATGTCGGGGATGATGGTGAATCCTTTTCCAAACTGGCGCTGCACGTAGTCGTTATCGACCTTGATCTTGAGGGACGCGGGCGCTTGGCCGAACGATGGAAGCAGGAGCGCGACCGAGAACGCCAGGAGAAAAGATAGTTTTCGCATGGGTTTACTGTAGCGTTGGGCGGTCACGAAAGGCAGGTAACGAAAGTCACCTGCCGGTTCACCAATTACCGACTCTTCCTAAAATGCTCCCAGCCCTCGGCGCGCAGGGTCCGCAATTTGCCGTCGGCCGCGATCAGCCGCATACCCGAACCCCGCTTGATGCGGCCAATCTGCGTGATGCGAACGCCCGCCATCTTCTGGGGGATGGCAGCGGAAGAAGTGAAGAGTAATTCGTAATCGTCTCCGCCATGAAGCGCTAAATCTAGCGCGACAAAAGGGCCGGCCTGCTTTTTTCCCGCTGATTCGCGGGCCCGTGGAATCGTCTCGGCATCGAGTTCCGCGCCAACGTGGCTTTCCTGGCAGATGTGTTCGAGGTCGGTGGAGAGGCCGTCGCTGAGGTCGATCATGGCCGAGGCCGAGCCATGCCGCCGCAAGTATTGGCCGATGGCAACTCGAGGCTGTGGGCGAAAAGTCTGGCGTCGCGGGGGTCCGGGGGAAGGCGATTGCATGAGCGCGGAGAGTGCGGCGGCGGAGTGGCCGAGATCTCCGGTGACATAGATATGGTCGCCGACTTTCGCTCCGGAGCGGAGGATAGCTTTGCCTTTCGGTACCGAGCCGATGACCACGATATCTGCCATGATGCCGTGAGGTGAGGCGGCGGTATCGCCTCCGGCAAGCGGAATTTTGAATTCTTGCGCGAGGGCGAGCAGGCCTTGTAAGAAGTGGTCGATCCACTTTTGCGGGCAGTCATTCGGAACAGCGAGCGAGAGGAAGGCGGTTTGCGGATCTCCACCCATGGCAGCGATGTCGCTGAGTCCGCGGGTGAGGCAGCGCCGGCCGACGCCTTCGGGAGTGTGCCAGTCGCGGCGGAAGTGAATGTTCTCGATGGAGAAGTCGGTGGTGACGAGCATTTCGTGTCCCGCAGGAACGCGGAGGACGGCGCAGTCGTCGCCGATGCCGATGACGACGGAGGGTCCGGCGCGGGCAGAGCGGCGGATCTGCTGAATCAATTTCTTCTCGCTCAACCTGTTCTTGCTTAAAGGCACCGAAACACTATAGCGCGGGATGGATCCCAGCGATGGATACAGGGTTTGCTGTAGCCCGGGTCTGGGACCTATGGCTTTTTGGAGGATGTCTGCCGGCGGAGTGGCCCAATGGCCAGCACAACCACCCTGCCTTGGTAACCATCCAAAAGGGCGTGCGCGGTTGACAGGGGGAATCAGGTTTGTTACGTTTAACTCGCCGTTCATAGAATAAATTTGCCGAAACAAGTACTGCCGCTAGAATCAGTTGCGGCGAAATTGGTACACGGCTTGCCTGGTTCCGTGGTTCCTGGCAAGAGCCAGTTCGCTCCCTGACGCGGCTGGTGGAATCAGGATTCCGAGCTCGAGCAAGACGGTTCCGCTCAGGGCAGGAATTCGAATCGAAAATTTCGAATCAACGGAAGTCCCCTATTGCGTAAACGCTTTTACATATTTTTTGTGGCACGTGACGAAGCCGGGCAGCTTCGCAAGATCACGATTCCCGTCCAATATCTTTATGTTCTACTGGCCGGGGCGGCGATCGGAGTCCTATGCCTGACCGGTATCGCCAGCTCCTATACGCGAATGTTGTCGAAGGTCGCGCATTATAACCAGTTGCGGACGGAAGATGCGCAGCTGAAGGACCGGTATTCCCGCCTCGAGCAAGTAGCCAAAGAACGCGATATTCAGGTGGCCTCGCTTGGGTCGCTGGCGAGTGAAGTTTCGGCGCTATATGGGTTGAAGTCGAATCCGGCAATGGTGGTGGCTTCGACGGAACAGATTCAGGAAGCGCAGATTGATTCGTCGCTCGACCAGCTTTACGCGCTGAAGCACACGGCACTGAGCGGCGCGGCAAGCGTAGGTATTTCTCTGGGGCTGACGCGAAACTCGACGACAGCCGATTGGGTGCGTGCGAATTCCGCTCCGAATCTTTGGCCGGTTGAGGGTCAGGTTACGGGGTCATTTGGCGAGCGCATTGATCCGTTCAACGGAGAAGGCGCGTTCCACTCGGGCGTCGACATTTCTTCGAGCGTTGGCTCTCCTGTGATTGCCCCGGCCGACGGCGTAATCACCTTCGCCGACTTTCTCGGCGGCTACGGACGCGCCATCATGGTCGACCACGGGCACGGGATTTCGACGCGCTACGGACATCTTTCCAGCTTTGCGGTGACGGCTGGGCAGTACATTCACCGCGGCGATACGATTGGATATGTCGGATTGAGTGGACGTTCGACTGGCCCACATCTTCACTATGAAGTGCGGATTAACGATGTGCCAGTGAATCCTTATAAGTATCTGCGGTTGACTGTGGCCCACCTGGGCACGGTGGACGCGGGCTCGTAACTGGCGATCTCGTCGCCGGTTTTCTTTGACAACTCTCCTACACGCAAGAGATGTGATCCTAAGTGCAAAGCCATTTGGAAGTCACAGTCAAACTTATAACGGGACCGAGGGGGGGGATTTACGCCCGGGCCGGGAAATGTTTTCAAGCTGGAGCGGAAAAGCCAAGGACTAGGAAGGGTCTAGGAATCAAAAAAGAAAAAGCCGAGGGGTGATTCCCTCGGCTTCTTTACCTGTGCAACGCACATCAATTTGATTCAGTGAACTGAATATAGGGTGAGGATCCGCCCGCGGTGCTGCAACTGCCCAAATTCAAGTTATTGCTTTCTCCAGTTGTGCCGTCATTTGCGACACAAGTTGGGGCTGAGGTGGAACCATCGGTCAGCGCCACTTTTACGGTGATTGAGGTGCCGCTATTGAAAACTGCTTCCGAACCGCCCGCGTCACCGACGATGTTGTATTCGGACTCCTTCCAAACCGTCGCGATATCAAGCTTGCTGTCGGCGCCGCTGACAGAGTAGGCGGTGCTTCCGTTGTGGAAGACGACTGTATCGTTGCCGCCCTTTGTCGCCGTTGCGGCGAGGGTCAAGCTGCCAAGGCCGGTGGCCTTGATATCGGGAGCTGCGACATAATTGCTGTTGCCGTAGCAATCGCCCTCGCCGTCACTGCCAAAACCACTGGGGCAACGTGAGCGTCCCCAGCCGATCAGCCAATACTGCATGAATACGGCCGCTTCGCCCTTGGTTTCGTAGTCCGTCGCATAAATGAATTGTTGCCACACGGTGCAACCGGAATGACCGGCGCAGGCCGCGCTGGTGCTGGTGAATTGGGTGTTGAGCTGAATCGAATATTCGTTCGCACCGAGAATGCCGCCGTCTCCATACTCGGGCACGCCCACACTCTTCTCGGAGGTTATGCCGGTGGCCTTCGGGAAGGTTCCTAGCGTCTCGCTAATCAACCCAGCCGCTTCCGCGACGTAGTCGTTCCCGTTGCCGGCCGTCTGTTCGGCATTCTGGGGCTTGCGGACCGTCGGGTGAACTTGTGGATGCGTGAGCACCTTGCATTCCACCTGTTCCCAGACGAGATTGGGATAAGTTGCCGTAAAACATCCAACGTCGGGCTGGGGGTAGTGCGCCATAAACGCACCCCAACTCTCGCGGGCTGCGGCGTCCGCGTCGGCCGCTGTTTCTGCAGTCTGGGCTGCGGCGGGGGCTGGACAGCAGGCGCATAGAAGCGCTGCGGCCGCGATCAGTAATACCGCGATCTGTAATCGATGGTGCGAAGAGCGAATTTTCCTGGGCGTCATGGATTCTCCTTGTGATTGTTATTGCGTGATCGGGTGATTGAGTTAGGTGAGAGTTTCCTTGTTACCCCAACAAATTGGCGGTAGTGTCTCACCAAATCTCTCGATCCGTCAATGTCAAACACCGTTCGTGCCGTCACCGAAAGGGCAGGGATTGATTGATGGAATTGGTGCTGGCAGTGGAGTGTGGAGTTGGCAGTGCGTTAGACGGACTTGTGTTGATAGATCGGGATACACTAACTGACGCCCCGCCCACCAATAGGTGGGCAACTGTGGCTTAAAGTTCCATGGCGTTAGGTTCGGCGTCCGGGTCAGTGCGCTAATGTCTGGTTTCGTACTGACTTTATAGAGCTACTTCGCGGCAGGTTCCGTCTGCAGCATCTTCAGCTTCTCTTTGGCGTTATCATTCGCCGGATTCAGTTCCAGGGACTTCTTGTAGCTTTCGATCCCCAACTGCTTCTGCCCTGCCTTCGTGTATGCCTCGCCCAGGCTGTCACAAGCATTCGACGAAGTCGGGAACACCTGCACGTCGAGTTTCAAGACGTCGATCGCCTCGGCCAGGTGATTCCCCTCCATCAAGTCATACCCCCAGCGGGTTACTGCGTCTTCATCCAGCTTGAAATCTGGCTGCTCCTTCAGCATCGCTGCATAGATCGCCGGAGCATGATCGAAGCCCTCCCGTCCCACTTCCGCGCGCAGAGCGTCGAGACTCGGCGATATCCCTTTGGCCGCCCGAAAATCCACAGTCATCATGTGGGCCGGAACACCAACCTCAGCGGGCGTCTTCTTCAAGAACTCCATCGCCTGCGCATCATGCTTGAGATACGCGTCCAGGAACTCAAGCGTGTAGCGCGCGACCCAGGCATAGCCAACAATCCCATCCGCCCTCGTGTAATCCGCTTTGTGACTTCTCGGAAAACTTTTCCATATGTCTTCATTTCGCTGGAACATGGAGCCGTGCTCCGTGTGCACGAGTGCGATGTCTTCAACCGTAATCAGATCGCCGTGCGTCCACGCATTCAGTACATTGGGGCCCTCGGTGTCTTTGCTGGGATTGCGCCGCGCCAACTTCTCGAGCGAGGTTGGCCCCTGCGTAAAGAACAGCATCGGTATCGTCATCTGTTCCGGATGCACATCGCCCGCCGCCTTCACCAATCCCGGGAAATACCGCATGGAGCCTTCGAGCGCCACCAGCGCGTCAATGCGGTTGTCGCGCGCCGCCGCAAACAGATTTGAGATCCCGCCCCAGCTGAACCCGGCTACCGCAATCTCCGACATGTCCGCGTCGGGCAGCGTCCGTGCGTACCCAATCAGAAACGAGATGTCCTGCGCCTGCGCATCGATGCCGGCGAGATCGACGGTCATACCGCGAGACATCGCGCCCGTACTCGGACCAGCAATCACCACATAGCCGTGGCTCGCCAGGTACTCGCATAGGTCTGCGTTCTCCCAGGACATCGAGGAAAGACTTGGCGCATAGATCACCACGGGAAATCGTCCCGCCAGCAGCGGAGCGTCGCGCACGGCCCACATCGAATCTTTCAGCGTAGGGTTCATGCCCTCGATCCACGACCTCCAATCCGACCAAAGCTCAGCTTTCCCAAAGCTGGTCTCTGTCGCCAGTAGATCGGTGTAATCTCCTACCGTCATCGCTTTGGCGCTGCTCTTCTGCGCCGGATACCAGATCAACGTCTGCAGGGGACGCGCCCGCTCTCCCAGATACGGCTTGCCCATTTCATCGGTGAGAGGACGATACGTGCGCGAGAAATCGTATTGCTCCACAACCTTCAGTCCCACAGAATCGGGGCCGGGCTTCTCTATGAAGTGAAAACGCTGATCCCCGGCTGCAACCGCTGGGGCGCTTTGGGCGCTGGCCGGGGCAAGAAGCGCGGCTGCAACGCAAACGATAAAAACGGTGGCAGCAAAAACTTTCGAATGCATCGGGCGAACTCCGTCAAGGAATTTACCATTAAGTCTGCTCGAATCATGGGGAGGCCGGACGCGCGTCTTGGGAGAAGACGTCAAACGAAGAAAACGTCAGAATGAGCTATGCCAACCATATCTTCGGTGGCCGCACCGGCTGGAGGCCCAGTGAGGGAACGCGACTCTGGCTAAGTCTTGCATGAGAATCCGAAGTCAATTGTCGGAAATATCGCCCGTGCGCTCAATGAAAAAAGGGAAATTCTCAGTTGGCGATCGCGTGTAAACAGCTGTGAGATAAATTCTTGCGGGCAGAAACAGCCGAGGGATAGCGGGGGCTGCTATCCCTCGAAGGTTAAGAAGAAACCCCGCGGTCCCGACGCGGTAAAACTGATCATCCCTTCTCGCTGCGCGCCGGAAGCCAGGCTCTGTTTACGGGACGTAGACTCGGTATGTGGCTGTCCAACCGTTGCCATTTGCACCGGATACCGAGTAGGTCTGCGTCTGAACAGTGTGCTTTCCAGGGCCTACTTTCGCGGCGACGGCAGTCTTATGTGCGATTGCATCGAAATAGAACCCACCTGGAGTCCCCCCGCCGCCGTCATACAAGAAATCAGCGTCATTCCCATCGACGTAGAATCCCAGGGCCTCGGGGTTGTTGGTGGTGCTGCTCGTGTTTTGCAACTCGATCCATGCATCATCCGTGATCGTGCAAGTCTTCCCGACTTTGGCGGGGCAGTTGATCGTGGTCACCGCATCGAGTGCAACCGGTGTGCCCCCTGGAATCGCGAAAATAGGGCAGTTGGGCAAGCACGTACTGATGTATGTCGCTTTGAGTACGTGGATGACGCCCGTAACTGCAGGTTCAGCGCTCAGGGCGACCGGTGGCACAGGCGCATGCCCTACCTCTGCCGTTTGCGCAGTAGCCAATACACTGGAAGCAGCGATTGAGGCTAAAAAGACGCCTGTCGCTAAAATTCTCTTGTAAGTGAACTCCATATAAGTTGTCTCCTTTTTTAATTTGTCCTGATCCGTGAGCGCACGGTCGAGCATGCCCCGACGCCCTCCCCACAAACGCCAGCATCATGCTCGACGCGAACGGCCGTCACAATAGCGGCTGCCTGTTGGCGGTCTTAATTTTCATGTCCCTCTAACTCGTTGGCACGGTTGGACATGTCGGGAAGCTAGGAAGCGGGATAAAATGGCACCGTGCATCGGGGAGCTTTTGCCGTGGGGCCCAGCCCATTCGCAGTGTCATTTCCTATCCGCTTCGGAGACGATTTCGAGTTCGATGCCCGTGCGCGGAAACTTAGCCGCGCGGGCCGCCTCTTGAAACTGGAGCGGATTCCCACGGAAATCCTCAACCTTCTGATTGAGAAGAATGGCGAACTGGTTACAAGGGACCAGATCGTTGAACGCGTGTGGGGTGAAGGAACTTTTCTCGATACGGACAACAGCATTAACGGCGCTGTCAGAAAGATCCGGCAGGTGCTGAGAGACGATTCGGAAAACCCGCGCTTTATACAAACTGTCACGGGACGCGGATACTGTTTTATTGCAGCGGTGGCGCAGGAAGCGCCGGTCGACCCCGATCTTCCCGCCGAGGGGACGGTGGCAGCTGACTCGTCTGGCGATACTTCGCAAGAACGGAGAGCAAGCCGGGATTCCGGCCGTTGGCTATGGGTGAGCCTGATTGGAATCGTGGTGCTGGCCGTGGGACTGGCCGCGTACCTCTACAACTTGCGCTCGCACGCTCCCGCCCCGGGACATGCAGTACGACCCATGCTGGCAGTCCTCCCCTTCGAAAATCTCACCGGCGATCCGGAGCAGGACTATTTCAGCGATGGGCTCACGGAAGAGATGATCAGCCAACTGGGCAATCTTGACCCGTCTCATCTCGGAGTGATTGCCCGAACATCGGTGATGCACTACAAGCACACCGAGGAACCGTTGGACCGCATTGGCCGGGAGTTGGGCATTCAATACGCGCTTGAGGGCAGCGTGAGGCGCGACGCGAATAAAGTTCGGATCACGGCCCAATTGATTCAAATCAAAGATCAGAGCCACATTTGGGCGCGGGAGTACGATCGTGATCTAAGCGACCTGCTGGCGTTACAGGCGGAAATTGCCCAGGAGATTGCTGCTCAAATACAGCTCACGCTCGGCGATCACCGCCGCCTCGATACTGCGCGTTCATCTTCCCCCGGGCCATCAGGCTATGAGGCATACGACCTTTATCTCAAAGGTCGATTCTTCTGGAACAAGAGAACAGAGCGGGGCTTCCGGCAGGCGATTGGCTATTTTCAGCAGGCCATTGCCAAAGATCCCAACTATTCCCGCGCCTACACGGGGCTGGCCGATTCCTACGCCTTGTTGGGCGGCTACAACGCGATACCGCAAATAGAATCAATGCCGAAAGCCCGCAGGGCGGCGCTAAAAGCCCTGGAACTGGATCCGGAGTTGGCCGAAGCCCACACCTCGTTAGCCCTGATCACCGAGAACTTCGACTACGATTGGCAAACAGCCGAGAAGGAATACCGGCGCGCCATCGAGTTGAATCCGAATTACGCCACCGCCCACCATTGGTATGCGGAATATCTTTCCTTTCAGGGCCGATTTCCCGAGGCTCTCGCCGAGAGCGAGCGCGCACGCGAACTCGATCCGCTGTCCCTCATCATTGCCGCCGACCATGGAGTGATCCTCTTTTACGCCCGCCAATATGACGCCTCCATCGCACAATTT
This sequence comes from uncultured Acidobacteriaceae bacterium, assembly GCA_963846085.1. GTDB lineage: Bacteria > Acidobacteriota > Terriglobia > Terriglobales > Acidobacteriaceae > Acidiflorens. The sequence continues at coordinate 2,139,663 of CAWJUN010000004.1, forward strand.
CGAGCGGTGAAAGAAATGGAACCGGCCTTCCCCCGAGCCGGTATGGTGGTTGCTCCTTACATCGAGAAGCGTCAATTTGCGGAAGCGCTGGCCGAGCTAAAGAACTGGGAAAATATCTATGGCGAAGGCGAATGGTCTTGGGCCTGGCGGGCCTTTGTGTACGGCCGCTCAGGCCAGAATGCGCAAGCACAACAAGCACTCGCGAAGGTGCGAGAGTATCACCATCAAGGTTTTCGCGCTCCCGATCCCATGCTTTGGGCTCTCATTGGAGTTGGCGACCGGGATCAAGCGTTCGTCTGGTTCGAAAAGGCATATTCCGACCATTCGAATGTTCTGACTAGTCTCAAAGTCAACCCGGCATTCGACGGCCTGCGCACCGATCCCCGGTTTCAAAATTTAATGCGTCGCGTCCGGCTAGCCCCGTGACGGAGCATGAGACCTGAGGCCTTAACCTAGCCTTTAGCCTTTTTCACCTCTTCGATCAGGGGAGGGACGATGTCGAAGAGGTTTCCTACTACGGCGTAGTCGGCGATTTCAAAGATGGGGGCTTCGGAATCCTTGTTGATGGCGATGATGCTGCGCGCGCCTTTCATGCCGACGATGTGCTGGATGGCGCCGGAAATTCCGAGAGCGAGATAGAGCTTTGGAGCGACGGTTTGGCCGGAGGAGCCGATCTGGCGATCCATGGGAAGCCATCCGTTGTCGCAGATGGGACGGGAGGCGGCGAGTTCTCCGCCGAGGGCGTCGGCGAGCTGTTTGGCGAGATCGATATTTTTCTGCTCTTTGATGCCGCGTCCGACGGAGACGATGATTTCGGCTTGGGTGAGATCGACGGCCTGTTTGGCTTCTTTGAAGACTTCCAGCGGATGGTTGCGGACGGTGTCGTCGGGAATGTCCATGGTGACGGTTTCGACGGGCGCGGCGGATCCGGCTTCGACTCTGTCGGCGCGGAAGGATCCGTTCTGAAAAGTGACGAAGCAGGGGCCCTGACCGGAGAAGCTCACGTCGGCGACGAATTTTCCCTGGAACATCTGGCGCGTGAAGAGAAGTTTGTCGGATTCGTAGGTGTATCCAATGACGTCGCTGATGGCGGTGGTTTGCAACGCGGTCGCGAGTTTGGGGACGAAGTCACGAACCTGGTAGGTGTGCGGCATCAAGACGAGCTTCGCGGGATGCTTGCCCAGGAAATCTTTGAGGGCGTAGGCGAAGGCGTCGGGGGTGTAGGGGTCGAGTTTCGCGGACTCGATGGCATAGACTTTCGCCAGCTTTTTGGCCGCGATTTCTGCGGCGATGGATGCGAGGTTCGAGCCTAATACGGCGGCTTCGAGGGTCCATCCCGTTTGAGCGGCGATCGATTGGCCCGCGGCGATGGTTTCCCAGGAGACGCGGTTGAGTTTGCCTTCTCGTTGTTCGGCGATTACTAGAATTTTCGACATGATCGGTATCCAGTATCCAGTACCCGGTACCCAGTAACAGCCCTGGCTCTCGCTAGGCAGGTTTACTGGATGCTGAGTACTCAAATTATGCGCAGGTCGTTCTTCATTTTTTCCACCAGCTTTTTGGCGACTTCGGCCGGAGGGCCTTCGAGGAATTCGGTCTTCTTTGACTTTTGGGGCACGTAGAGTTTTTCGATTTTTTGCAGGTTGTCGCCTAGCGAGGACTGCACTTCGGACAACGCAACTTTGCGCATGGGCTTGGTTTTGGCTTGTTTGATCCCGATTAATGTGGCGTAGCGCAGCTTGTTGATGCCGGATTGGATGGTGAGTACAGCGGGTAGCGGCATGTCGACAAACTGGAAGAATCCGGCTTCGAGTTCGCGTTTGACGCGGATGCCGGTGTCGGATTTTTCGATCTGCATGATGATGGTGGCGTGAGGCAGGCCAAGGATTTCGGCGAGAATGACGCCGGTTTGGGCGTATCCGTAGTCGTCGGATTGCAGGCCAGTAAAGATGAGGTCGAAGGATTCGTCTTTGATGGCGGCGGCGAGGGCGCGGGCGGTGTTGTAGGCGTCGAGTCCGACAAAAGCGGGGTCTTCGAGGTGGATCGCGCGGTCGGCGCCTTTGGCGAGAGCTTCGCGCAACACTTGCGAGGCGCGGGATGGTCCGGCGGTGATGACGACGACCTCACCCTTATGCTTTTCTTTCTGGCGGAGGGCTTCTTCGAGGGCGAAGGCGTCGGGCTCGTTCACCTCGTAGGAGACGTCTTCGCGGATCCAGGTGCCCGACTCGTTCAATTTGAGCGGAGCGTCTTTCTGTGGCACTTGCTTCATGCAAACCAAAATCTTCACGAATCAGCTCCCATCCGGCGATGGCCGGGGCGTACGGGCCAAACAGGAAAGTATAAACGACGGGGGGCGAGGGTGTTGTGGCGGAGGTCAGCGGTCGGGCAGCCGCGTGCGGAGAGCTTGAACCACGAAGGGCACGAAGGTTCACCAAGGAAGGATTTCGGCATAAAAACCTTCCCCAAGGTGGCACTGACGTAACCTTGACGGCTGATCCGGAGGTTGCCATGCTGTTGCTAGCTGATTTCGAAGGTCGGAAGTCGACAGTCCACAAACATGGTCAATAAGCCGGTGACGAAGTCTCGTAAAGCGCCGAAAGGTCCGCGCGCGCCGCGTATTCGCGTGCCGAATCGCGAGCGAGCGCTATTTGCGATTGGCGAATCGCACTTTGTCGGGGTGTTGCAACGGCTGTCGCTTACGGGAGGATCGGCGGTGCTGTCGAAGGGGCCGATTCCGCACGGGACGATGGGCGACATTACGATGAAAACGGTGTACGGCAAAGTCAACGCCCATATCGAATTTCTGCAGAGCGGTGCGGATGGCATACCGCTGGCGCAGGCGTTCCGGTTTCTGGCGATGGAAGATGCAAGCGCGAAGCGCTTCGCGGCGGCTGCGAAACAGATGGTGGCGGAAGGGTATAGCGATGTTGAGCTGACGAAACCGTCCACGCTCAATGCGCCTGCATCAGAAGCTTTGGGTCAATTGCTGAACAGCGTGCGGCGGCTGGCGGCCACGATGGTTGCTGGGAGATCGTCAGCAAAGGGGTAGCTGTTCAGATGCCGCCCTGGCATCGGACTGCGTACGGTTCAGTGGAACAGCAGGTCCCTTCGCTTCGCTCAGGATGAAAAGATATTTCACTACGTACGGTTCCGTGGAACGGTAGGGGTCCTTCGAGTTCGCAACTCCCTTCGCTTATGAGTTGCTACGCTCAGGATGACAATATAAATTTGGAGCTTTCTTGCACCGCGGCCTACTGCAAGAACGCTACGCTTTGGACGCCGGTGATTTCGAAGCGTTTGCGACAGCGCATGTTCTTGCACATCATCATGTCATCGCGGCGGAGCATGTAGGACTGGGCCTTAGCGAATTTGGCGCGGTCGCGATCGTCGGCGCGGGGCGGCAAGTTCTTCTTCTTCATGCGAACCAGCCACTGGATCTCGTATTCTCCCGCTTGCATGCAGTGAGGGCAGGTTAAGTTCGCCGGCTTCTTGTCGGATTTTTCTTCGAAAAAATCTCGCTCATCCATAGTTATAAGGGCCTCGTTCCGCAGAGCAACTCAAACGGAGCTGCCATCGCTCGTCTCAGATTATTGCACTTTTGAGGGGATGAATGTGCGAAGATGCGGCCATGGCGCGCAAGGCGAAGAAGAAAGTATTTTCGGCCGCGAAAGTGTTGCGAGAGATGGCGCGGGAGCGGGTGGGAAGTCCCAAGGCCTCGCAGTTGGTTGTGGCGAAGAAAGCCAAGCCGGAGCGGCACAAGAGTACGCTGGGGAAGTTGCTGGCGGAAGAGTGAGGCGCGAACCACTAGAAGGTTGCGCTAACCGCGGTACCCCCTGTGGGGATGGCGACCACACAGGTGTTGCCGGAGCTACCCGGGCAATTCGCCCAAGTCACCCCAGCTGAGCTCGCAGTCAGAAGAACGGAGGCCCCCACGCTGTAGGTGGAAACGCAGGTTCCACCGGTTGACGTGCAACTGATGCCAGCGGGCAGACTAGTCACGCTGCCGCTCCCGACAACTCCGACAGCCAAAGTTGCAAGCTTACCTCCACCCGGGCAGAGTTCGTTGCTAGGATCGTCCACAGTTGCGGTGGCGGTGGCGATCATAACGTTGCCGGAGCCATCGGTGCCCTCGGGAACGGAAGCGGAAATGTCGACGCCGCCGCAGCCTCCATTGCCATGGGGAGACACCAGTCCCGGGGCGTTCATATCGATGACGTCGGCGAAGTCTACTTTCCAGGTCGCTTGGCTGGTGACATCCTTGGTTGCCGGGGGATGAATGTAGTTAGCGATCGCCGTGAACTGTTCTGTGTCGGTAGGGTCGGGTGTAAGAAACGTGAAGGTTTGCGGCATGATCTGGAGGCTGACGAGCTTTTGGTCATGGCCGCAACTGGGCAGGGAGAGTACTGCACCCAAGGTGACTAAGGCGGCGAGCGCGAGGCCGATGGAACTACGATTCATTTAGTCACTCCTGGAGCCGTTTGCTGGCCCGTCTGGCGGGTGATATTAGGGAAAGATGAAATCTAGTAGAAGGGCGGGGAAAAAGCAAGATCGCGGGTTCGGTGAGAGAGTCGGGTGTACGGAGCGACGGGCGAGGACGCCCGTCGCTCCATTTGATTTTTTATCAGTGACTAGTCGACGTGCTCGCCTTCTTCGGTGAACTCGAGTTCGGGCGGAGGCAGTTTATCGCCGGGACGAGCCCAGAAAACGTAGAGAGTTGGCATCAGGACGAGGCTGACGATGAGTTCAACGATCAGGCCTCCTACGATGACGATGGCGAAGGGGCGCTGCGAGTCGGAGCCGATGTCGTGAGACATAGCGGCAGGGAGCAGGCCGAGAGTCGCGACCAGCATGGTCATCATGATGGGGCGCAGGCGGAGTTCGGCGCCTTCACGAGCGGCCTGGCGCGGGTCCATACCGCGGGTGCGGAGCTGGTTGATGTACTCAACCATGATGACGCCGACTTCGACGGAGACACCGGTTAGTGCGAGAAAACCCAGGCCCGAGGAAACCGAGAAGTGCGTGCGGGTTGCCAAGAGCGAGAGGACTCCGCCTAAGGGCGAGAGGGCGACGACGGCGAAGATGAGTCCAACCCACTTCCAGGAGTCGAACATGGAGTAGAGGACGAAGGCCATGAGGAGCAAGGTTACGGGCACGATGATGGCGAGGCGTTTGTTGGCGCGCTGCTGGCTTTCGTATTCGCCGGTCCAGTCGAGGTGGTAGCCCTCGGGGAGTTTTACTTTGTTGTGAACCTGCTCGATGGCATCGCGCACGGTACTGCCTAAGTCGCGTCCGCGAACGCTGTATTTGATGGCGATGTAACGGGAGTTGCCTTCGCGGTAGATGGTGGAGGCTCCGTCTTCGAGCTTGACGTCGCAGAGTTGGCCGAGAGAGACGCGTTCGCCGGAGGGTGCGAGAAGGCGGATGTTTTCGATGTCTTCGACGGTTTTGCGGTAGGGCTCCTGATAGCGGACGGTGAGGTCGTAGCGTTGCTCGCCGATGAGGATCTGGCTGACGGCTTTGCCGCCGACGGCGGTTTCCACGGCGTCTTGCACGTCGCTGACGTTAATGCCGAAGCGGTCGGCGGCGGCGCGATTGACGACGAGATTGACGTTGGGCTGTCCGCGAACCTGGAAGGTGCCGAGATCAGCGACGCCGGGAATCTTACTCATCACGTCTTGCATCTCGTCGGCTTTTTGTTCGAGAGTCTTGAGGTCGCTGCCGAAGAGTTTGACGGCGAGCTCTCCTTTGACGCCGCTGACAGCTTCTTCGACGTTGTCGGAGATGGGCTGGGAGAAATTCCAATCTACGCCAGGAATCTGGGAGAGTTGTTTGTCCATGGCATCGATGAGCTGTTCTTTTGTTTGGAACTGGGAGCGCCATTCGGAGCGGTGGCGGAGGTCAACGAAGAATTCGGTGTTGTAGAAGCCGCTGGCATCGCTACCGTCGTCGGGACGTCCGACCTGGCTGACGACCTTGGTCACTTCGGGGAACTGCGCGAGGATCATGCGGCCGCGTTTGGTGACGGCGATGCCGGTGGTGGGTCCGGCGCTGGGCGCGAGGGTGCCGCGAACCCAGATGGCGCCTTCATCGAGATGGGGCAGAAACTCGGAACCAACGATGCCTCCGAAGAGAAGGAAGAGCATGACGGCGAAGGCGGCGACTCCGATGCCGAGGGTGAGTTTTAAGTGATCGAAGCACCAGTCGAGCTGGCGGCGATAGGCCTTTTGCATGAAGGCCATCATGGGATTGCGCCACTCTTTAATTTTCCCGTCGCGGAAGACGAGATGACAGAGAACGGGTGCAATGAGAAGGGCAAAGATCAGGGCGCCGAGCAGGGCGAAGGCGACAGTCCAAGCCATGGGGCGGAAGAGGCGGCCTTCGACGCGTTGCAGGGTGAAGATGGGCAGGTAGGAAACGATGATGATGATGCGGGCGAAGAAAACCGGCTTTTGCACTTCGTGAGCGGCGGAGGCGATGATTTCCAGAAAAGTCTTTTTCTTCTGGGAGAACTCGACGTGGCGCATGATGTTTTCCACCATGACGACGGAGCCGTCGACGACCATGCCAAAATCGAGCGCGCCGAGTGAAAGAAGATTGGCCGGGATGTGGCTGAGGTCGAGAAGAATTGCGGCAAAGAGCAGGGCGAAGGGAATGGTCAAAGTGACGATGAGGGCGCTGCGAACATTTCCCAGGAAAAGAAAAAGAATAAAGGTGACGAGGAGGACGCCGTCGGTGAGATTACGCAGGACGGTGCGCGTGGTGTAGTGAACCAGATCGCTGCGGTCGAGATGAGAAACGAATGTGACGCCTTTTGGTAGAAGGCCACTGTTGAGCTCGGTAATTTTGGCGTGCAGCGCGTCGAGGGTAGCGTCGGCCTCCGCACCTTTGCGGAGAAGGACGATACCTTCGACTACATCTTCGTCGTCGGTTACGGTGCCGTCGTCGGTGCGGATCGTTTTGCCGAGTTGTCCGAGGCGAATCTTGGGCGCTTGCGTGACGATGGCGATATCGCGGACGCGAACGGGGGTTCCATTCACAGTCTTGATTACGGTGGCGGCGATATCGTCGGTGGTTTGCATGAGGCCGACGGCGCGGACGTTGAGGGCCTGCTGGCCGCGCTCGATGAATCCGCCACCGGCGTTGGTGTTGTTGTTAGTAAGTGCCACTTCGACTTGAGAGAGAGACAGACCGTAGGAGACGAGTTTGTTGGGATCGACCTGGACCTGGTATTCGCGGGTTGGCCCGCCAAAGATATTGACGTCGGCGACGTTGGGGACGGATTTGAGTTGGTTGAGGACAAACCAGTCGGCGAGAGTTTTGAGCTCCATCGCGTCATAGCGCGGGTTGATGCTTTTGAGGGTGAAGAACATGATCTGGCCGGTGGGGCTGTAGTCGGGGCCGAGATTGGCGTTCACGTTGGTGGGAAGGGTGACCTGCTGCAGGCGGTCGAGGACTTCCTGACGCGCGTTGAAGGTGGAGATGTCGTCGTCGTAGATGATGGTGACGACGGAGAGCCCGGCGAGAGACACGGAGCGCAGGTGCGTCTTGTGGGGGACGCCGCTGAGGACAACTTCAAGGGGAACGGTGATCTGCTGTTCGACTTCTTCGGCGGCGTGCCCAGGCCACTGCGTGATGATCTGGGTATAGGTGTCTGCCACATCGGGATAGGCTTCGATGGGCAGATTGCGAAACGAGAGGATGCCCCAGACGAATAAAACGAGCGCAAGGCTGAGTACCAGAATGCGGTTGCGCAGGGCGAAATCGATGAGTGAACGAATCATTTGCCCGGCTCCGGCGTGCTTTGCTCAGAGGCGGCGGTAGAGAAGGCGAGTGCGTTGGCGATCAGTTCGTCGCCAGCCTTGGCGCCTTGCTGAATTTGCTGCATGCCGTCGTTGAGACCGAGGGTCTGGACTTCAATGCGGCGGAAGGTGTTGGCGGACTCTTTGCGGAAGACCCAGTCTTTATCCTGCAGACGCATGATGGCGGTAGAAGGGACGACGAGATGGGGCTGCTTTTTGCGCGAGCGGAAGGTGGCGACGGCGAACATTCCGGGACGAAATTGTCCGCCATGATTGTCAAGGACGATGCGAACTTTGGCAGAACGGGTATTGGGATCGAGGACGCGTGAGATGTCGCTGACGGTTCCTTTGAAGACGCGGCCGGAGTAAGCGTTGAGATGAACCTCGGCGGGATCGCCGATGTGAACATCGTCGAGATCATTTTCGTAGACGTCGCAAACCGCCCAGACGTTGGTGAGGTCGGCGATGGTAAAGAGGTTTGGAGTGTTGTCGAGGCTCTTGATGCCTTCGAATCCGGCGACGTTTTGCTCGACGATGGTTCCCGAGACTGGGGCGCGGAGTTCGATCAGAGTGCTGGGGTGGGCGGGATCTCCGCCGAGAACGCGCAGGCGGCTTTCGGCGGTTTTCAGATCGGTCTGCGCTTTGGCTTCGGTATTCTCGGCGACTTCCAAATCTTTCTGGGCGAGAGCGCCGCGAGAGTAGAGCAACTGGGCGCGCTCCAGACCTTTCTGAGCCAAAGCTTCGTCGGCCGAGGCTTTCTGATAGTCACCCATGGCTCCCGCTAGGTCGGGGCTGGAGATGATCAGGAGGACTTGGCCTTTTTTCACGAAGTCGCCGAGGCGAACCTTGAGATCGATGACGCGTCCAGAGCCTTGCGAGGTGACGTGGATGGTGGTGTTGACGTCAGGCTGAATGGTTCCGTTGGCGTGGAGTTCGGTGGGCAGATCGCGGCTTTCAACTTTGACAGTCTGGAAGAGCTCGGGCTTGGCAACCGTCATGAGGTTGGGATCGACGGTGACTTCCTGCTTGGTGGGCGCGGCTTTGTTGTCATTGGAGCAGGCGACGGCAAAAGCGAGCAGGGTAGCGCAGAGCAGCAGGGCCGCGGGACGGCGCAGACGCGCCGTACGGGAGGCACGCGGCGGAGCGGCAAAAAAAATCAGCGCGGCTACAGGGGGAAGGGCCGAAACTGCAGCCGCGCAGCAGGAACCGGCGGCATGCACGCGCTTGGCCGATCCTGATGTTGGTGAGTATATAGCCTGCAATGTCATGGGATCACCTCGCGGCCGACGGCCAGATTTAACTGGCTTGCCGCGGTCAGATACGAACCAACCAAATTTACGTAGGCGAGCTGTACGGTGCGGTATTCGCCCTGGGCACTGAGGAAATCCAAAAGAGAAGCGCCGCCATGTTGATAGGAGAACGCGATGGTGTCGCGGACGCGAACGGCCTGCGCCAGATATTTCGTCTTGTAAGGTTCGAGCAGCGTCAGATTGCTTTTGAGCGTGGCGTAGGCGGAATCGACGTCGCTGAAGACTTGGGCGTGGGCGGCATCAAGCAGCTTTTGATTGCGGTCGATATCGAGTTGGGTGCGTAGTTTTTCGCCCTGATTGCGATCGAAGAATCGCAGTGGGATGCTGACGCTGAATCCGAGGTAAAGATCGATGGGAGGATTGCGGCCGGCGTCGACTCCGAAGACGGGATCGGTTGAGCCGTTGGCGACGGCGAGCTTGTGGTCGGTTTTCGCTTTGTCCACAGATTCGATGGCTGCTTTCAGGTCGGGACGGGTGTCCATGGCAATCTTGCGGAATTCGTCGAGAGGCGGAATCTCTTCGGTGAAGTCGAAGGGGCCGATCACGTCGAAAGTTTCCACTGGAGTTTGGTCATTGAGGAGCATCAGTAATTGAATTTTGGCGGTGCGGAGATCGACTTCGGCAGTCTGCAAGTCGGATTCGTATTGGACGCGCTGGAGTTCGAGGCGATCCAAATCGATTTGCGCGATGTCGCCGGCGTGAAAGCGTTCGCGGCTGATGCCGAGCAAGTGATCGTAATACTCGAGATTTTCTTTGGTGACGCTCAGAACGGCCTTAGCTTGGAGGGTTTGAACGAAGGCTCCTCGCAAACTGAAAAGGAGGGTTCGCTCCAGATCATCTTGCGTGGAAGTGGCGATGGCGGTGCCTTTTTGCGCGCTCTCGAGCCGGAGTTCCCGCTTATGCTGGCGCTCGTGGAGATAGGTGGCGGAAGCGGAGGGCAGGAAATAGGCGAATGGACCGTGGTTCGGACCTCCTCCGAAGGGATCGATCTGATCGGAGAGCAAGGTTAACTGCGGGTTGGGACGAAGGTAGGCGGTAATTTCCTGTGCTTTCGATTCGTCGATGTTCAGCTTGCCGGCGAGCAGGGTGGGATTGTTCTGCTGAAAACGCTGGCGCACCTGGTCCCATGTAAGCGGTTGCTGCGCGGATGCGCAGGCGACAGCGCCCAAGAGCCACAAGGAAAGCATGGCGTGCGAACGGATTTTGTGAAACTTAGACATCGGGTGCTCCGTGCGCATTTGGAAGATGGATTGTCCGAATGCGTGTGAATGAAAGATTCAGGAATTTTCGTAAAGAAACAAGGTGGACTTCGCAACTACGACGAAGCCAGGGGGCTAGACGGAGGAGCGCGGCCCGAGGGCAAGGGAAAAGGGAGCAATTGAAGGGAGTCGCGCTCGAACGGCTGAACCGTTCCAACTTGTTGAAGTTCGGACGAAAGATCGGTGACGCCAGGTAAAATCGCCAGCGCCGAATGAGTTGGTGCAAGCGGGGCCGCTCCGGCGCAACGACTGGCGCTGCGGACGGCGGATTCCGACTCTTCCATTTCGGGCCGCATGGCATGCAGGTCATCGGTGGCCGAGATGACAGGAAAAAGCAGAATGAGGACGCAGCCTAAGGCGCAAAAAAAGATCAACGCATGTCCCGGCGAGCGTTGCGCGGGCGCCGTTGAAGCGCCCTTTTGCCGCCACAAAAAGTAAGCCGGCAGCAGAAGAGAGAGCCAACAAAGGTTAAGGAAAAGCTCCATACGTAAGGCTCAGATCGGCGCGGATTTCGGGCGCGCATTCACGAACAGTTGCGCCCAATCTGATGCAACTAACTCAAGATAATCAGGATAGCACATGGCGTACAAGTGACTTGGTGCCGTCGTCCGAAGGAGACGATCTATCCGCGGGGGCGCAAGAAAAACGGTCGTGGGCAGATTCGCAGATGGCGTTTTCAGTCGATGTTCCAAATTCACAGAAACCCCGCGAGCGAGTTCTGCATCTTTAGATGCGCGTTCCGCAGCGCGACGTTCGTTAATCCGACCCATTGGTAACCCATGCCCCCAGAAACATCCGAAAAGTCCCACGCTCCGGTCGCTGGCAATCCATGGTTCGTGGCGATTGCCGTCATGCTGGCGACCTTCATGGAAGTGCTGGATACTTCCATCGCGGCGGTGGCGCTGCCGTATATCGCGGGTAGCGTTTCCGCGACGAATGACGAAGCGACTTGGGTGCTGACGAGCTACCTGGTGGCCAATGCCACGATTTTGCCGGCCAGCGGCTGGTTTGCGCTGCGCTTCGGGCGTAAACGGTTTCTGATCGCATGCATACTGATTTTTACGATCTCGTCTTTCGCCTGCGGAGCGGCGACGAGTCTGGCGTTTATCTTGATCGCACGGGCGGTGCAAGGCGCTGGCGGTGGAGCGCTGCAACCGCTGTCGCAATCGATTCTGCTGGAGACGTTTCCTCCGGAAAAACGCGGAATCGCCATGGCGGTGTTTGCCCTGGGAGTGGTTGTGGCTCCGGTGTTAGGGCCGACGCTGGGCGGATGGCTGACGGATACCTATTCGTGGCGCTGGGCGTTTTACATCAACATTCCGGTGGGAGTGCTGGCGATTTTCATGATCTCGCGGTATGTAGTCGACCCTCCTTATATTAAGAACGCTCACCCGGGAAAATTTGACGGCATCGGATTGGGACTGCTGGCGGTGTGGCTGGGCTGCCTGCAGATCATCCTCGATAAGGGGCAGGAGGACGATTGGTTTGGCGCGACTTGGATTCGCTGGGCAGCGGCCGTTCTGGCTACCAGTTTTGTGGCGTTTCTCATTCGGGAGTTCAGGCATAAAAAGCCGCTGGTGGACCTGCGAGTTTTTCGGGACCGCAATTTCGCTTTGGGCTGCCTGCTGATTGGCCTGTTCGGCGCGAGTATTTACGGGTTGGTGACGCTGCTGCCGCTCTTTTATCAGGAGTTGATGGGCTATACGGCGTTGGCGGCGGGATGGGCGGTGAGTCCGCGCGGGATTGGCGCGATCTGTGCCATGCCAGTGATCGGCTACTTGACGGCAAGGATGGATAACCGTTGGCTGATTGCGTTCGGCTTCTGTCTATTCGGTGCGGCCAGCCTGTGGTTTGGGGAGGTGAATCTGTCGATCGGGCAGTGGACATTCTTGTGGGCGATCTTGATCAGCGGATTCGGTTCGGGGTGCGTGTTTGTGCCACTCTCGACGACTACGATGGCATCGCTCAAGAATGAGGAGATGGGCAACGCGTCGGGACTCTACAACCTGTTACGCAATATTGGCGGAAGCATTGGAATCTCAGTTGTGAACACGATCGTGGCGCGGCATGAGCAGATTCACAGGAACGAACTGGTGGGAACGTTGAATTCGGGGAACCTTACGGTGCAAAGCTCGTTGCAGGGAATGCAACAGTATTTGGGCGCGCAGGGCGCGTCACCGACTACAGCTTTGCAACGCGCCTACGCGCTCGTGGGGCAAGATCTGTCGGCGCAAGCGCGACTATGGTCGTATGTGGATGACTTCCGATACATGGCGCTGGCATGTTTTGGATGTGTGCCGATTGTGTTTCTGCTGAAGAAGACGGTTGGCAGGAAGGGCGCGACGGGGGCAGGGCATTAGCTCTGAATTATTTGAGTCGCGATTTTTCTGAATCCGGTTAGGGGCCTTCTACGACCTGCAATGCTCCTGGAGTTTGTAGCCTTTGGCGAAGGATGGCATTCCTGGCTGGGATCTCTGCGATGGCGTCGGCATGAATGACGTAGCCGCCGTGGGGCAACATGTTGCCGAAAGGAATTTGCGTGGCCGTGGCGCTGGGCTTGAGCGGGAAATGCTCGTATCCGATGGCGGTGGCGCGGCCATTTTCAGCGACTGCGACGATAACGACGGTCAGGTCGAAAGTTTCGGCGGATCCATTGGAGACTTGGACTGAGCCGTCAATGCGATTGTCGTGAACTTTCGGAGGCTGATTCCATTCCAGGAGCAGCGAGGCCGCGATTACGATTTTGAACTCTTTAGTGATGGTGTGGGCGGGATGGCCGGAATCTTCGACTTTCAAGACGACTGAGAACGAGCCGAACTTGGTGGGATGTCCGAGGAGAAGGCCTTCGGGCGTCAGATTGATGCCTTCGGGCAATTCGCCGTTGGCGATGCTCCAGACGTAGGGCGGAGCGCCTCCGGTGGCGTGGAGCAAGGTGTGAAATTCGACTCCGGAGACGATCGGGGGAAGAGTTTGTTCAGGGATGGCGAGAGGCGGAGTCTGCGCTGACAGCAGGCTTAAGACACAAATAAGGATCGCGCCGAGCAAGATCGTCTGTCTCAATTCATTCCACCCCGCGTTTGCGTTCCGACCAGCGTTCTTACTCCGCCCACGTTGGTTTGATTTTACTCTGGCCACAGCGTAAAAGAACTGCAAGATGGCTTATCGTGATGGGCGCGCCGCAGTTGGCCGGGTAGTCTTGTGTCTCCTTGTCTCTTTCCTCTCTTTCTTGTTCTTTTTGCAGCCCGCGAAGGTCGTGGCGCAAGCGCCGGGGACTCCGCGGGGATCGTCGCCTATTCCGTCGAAGCCAGCTGCGAAGAATGCCGATGAAGGGGCGATCTTCGACCGCATCCTGAATCGGGTGCGGTTTGAGAATGATGGAACTGAGGTCAGTGAGACCGAGGCGGTGGTGCGGGTGCAAAGCCAGGCGGGAGTCGAGGCGTTCGGTCAACTTGTTTTTGGATATTCCTCGGCGACAGAAAAGTTAGACGTGGAATATGTGCGGGTGCGCAAGCCCGATGGGCGCGTTGTGGTGACGCCGGAATCGACGGCGCAGGATTTCGCTCCCGATGTGTTGCGAGAAGCTCCGATGTATAGCGACTATCGGCAGCGGCATATTTCGGTGACTGCGCTGGCGCCGGGAGACGTATTGGAGTATCGCACGGTGACGCGGGTTACGACTCCGCTGGCGGCGGGAAATTTCTGGTATGAGTACACCTTCCCGAAAGGCATTGCGGTGAATGAAGACCGGTTGGAACTCAATGTGCCGAAGGCGCGCGAGATCAAGTTGAAAACGCCGACAAGGGCTCCGGAGATTCAGGAGACGGGCGATCGTCGTGTGTACACGTGGGTGGTGAAAGATATCCAGCCGGATCGGGACAAGAATAAAGATAACGACGAGGAGGAGTCGGGGCCGGACGTCCAACTAACGACGTTTACCAGTTGGACGCAAGTGGCACAGTGGTATGCCAGGTTGCAAGGCGAGCGCATGGCGGTCGATGACGGCGTGCGGAAAAAGGCGGAGGAGTTGACGAAGGGTGCGGAAACTCCGACGGAAAAAGCGCGGCGGCTCTACGATTTTGTGGCGCTGGATATCCGTTACGTAAGTATTTCGCTCGGTATCGGGCGATACCAGCCGCATGCGGCCGGCGACGTCCTGGCGAATGGATATGGCGATTGTAAGGATAAACATACGTTGTTTTCGGCGATGCTGAAGGCGGGGGGGATTCAGAGTTATCCGGTGCTGATTGATAGTTCGCGCAAGCTGGACCCGGATGTTCCTTCGCCCGCGCAGTTTGATCACGTGATTACGGCGGCGCGGTTGGGGCCGGGAACGGCGTTGACGTGGCTGGATACGACGCCTGAGGTGACTCCGTTTGGGTTGATTCTGTATCAGTTGCGAAACAAGCAGGCGGTGCTCGCCTCGGACGACAGTGAAGGTGGATTGCAGCGAACGCCGGCGGATTCTCCGATTAAAAGTCATTTGCACTTTGTGCTGGACGGAAAATTCAGCGAGTACGGGGCGCTCGATGCGACGCTGGAAGTGACGGCGCAGGGCGATCGCGACTGGCCGTTGCGCGCGAATTTTCGGCGTGTGGCCGCGGCGCAGTGGAAGGATTTTGTGAAGGCGCTCTCGGCCAGTTGGGGGCTGCCGGGCGATGTCGATGACATTCATCTCGATCCGGTGGAGGATACGAGCGAACCGTTTCATCTGAAGTATCACCTGCATGCGGATGGTTATTTTGTGGTTCCGGCGGCGAGCGTGAATTTCCGTCCGATTCCGCCGCTGGGATCGCCGGCGATTCATGCGGCGGAACGCAGTGCGGATCCACTGAATATTGGTCCCGCGGGAGAAATCGACTACCGAGTGCGCTTGCAGTTCCCCGAGAACTACACGGTGCATACGCCGATTCCGGTGAAGATGTCGCGCGACTACGGAGATTATTCGTCGGCCTATTCGCTGAGCAAAGGCGTTCTGGAGGGCGAGCGAAAGCTTGTCGTCAAGATGAATGAGATTGGCGCGTCGCGCCGGTCGGACTATGAATCGTTTCGCAATGCGGCCCACAGTGATGAGGATCAGTTGCTGTCGTGCACGATTTTGGCGCCGTCGGGACAGGGAACGCAGTCGGGGGCGGCAAAGCTGGAAGGCACTCCCACGGAATTGCACAGAGTTGGAATAAAGGCTCTGCAAAGCAAGGACTATCGTACTGCGATTGAATTGCTGAAGCGGGCGGTGGAGGGGGATACGGCCCTGGCGAATCCGGGGATGAAGGATGGCTGGTACGACTTGGGACTCGCCTATGCGGGCGCGAATCAGCACGCGGAGGCGATCGCCGCATTTCGCAAGCAGTTGCAGGAGGATTCGCAGAGCAAGAATGCGAATGGCGAACTGGCGCTGGAGTTGCGGCAAACGGGGAAGAACGACGAGGCGATTGCGGCGTTTCGCAAACAGCTAGAGGAGACTCCCTACGACAAGCCGACGTTGAAGAATCTCGGCTTGCTGCTGGCACAGGTAGGGCGGGACGCGGAGGCGCGGACGCAGTTGGAAGCGGCGGTCGCGATGCCGCCGGATGATCCGGAGATCGAGATGGCTCTGGCGCAGGTTTATGGGCGGTTGGGAGAGAAGGCGCTGGCACAGGAGTTGATGAAGAGCCTAACTGGGAGCGCGGCCGGCGATTCGGGGCAGGATATTTTCGCGGCAGCGTTGCGGAACGATAGTGATCCGACACAGACCGAGAACGATGCGCAGCAGGTTTTATACGACATTGGAGGGCAGTTCGACTCGGGCGAAATGGATCGGCTGGGGCCGTCGGCATTTTCGTCGATGCGGTTGGTGGCGCTCTCCTGGGCGCGAACGGGATGGGCGAAATTTCAGCGTGGGGAGAACCTTCCGGCGATGCAGTTTTTGCAATCGGCTTGGCTATTGAGCCAGTCGGGAACGGTGGCAAACCGGTTGGGACAGGTTTTCGAAAAACAGGGTCAGGCGGAGAAAGCGCGGCATATGTATGCGCTGGCAGTGGCTGCTGGGGGCAGTGAGGTGGCGGATTCGCGGGCGCGACTGGCGAAGATCGCGGGCGACTCGGCCGCGGCGAAAGAGATTGCGGCGGCTCCGGCGGAGTTGGTGGAGGCGCGGACGTTAAAGTTGGGGACGATTACGAATAAGTCTGCGACGGCGCACTTCAATCTTGTGTTTGATAGTTCGCCGCGTCCGGAACGGGCGGAATTTGTGGATGGCGACGAGAGCTTGCGTCCGGCTGGCGAGCTAATGCGCGAGAAAGATTTTGCTGTCCGGTTTCCGGATGTGTCATCGGTGAAGATTGTGCGTCGCGCGCTGGTGAGTTGCACGGTGGCGGGATGCAGCGTGGAGTTGCTGCCGATTGAAAAGTGATTATTGCTGGCGAGAACCGTTGCCTAGGCTGGCGGCAGCGCTTGCTGAGTAGGGGTCCTTCGACTTCGCAACTTCCTCCGCTTCGCAAACGAAGTTGCTGTGCTCAGGATGACAACACTCTTGTAAGGACGACCAAGGTTGACACCTCGGGGATGGTGCTCGACGCCTTGCCGCTAGTCCGATAGTCTAGTGTGTCTCATTGGGACGGGGAGGGCCTGCGCATGCGGGAGGCGGTAGAACGGTTGTGGCCGGAGATCCAGTGGATCGGCTACGCGAAACTGCGGGAGCAGGTGACGCAGGCTTGGATCAAGGCGCTGGAGCGGAGTCCGTTGAAGCCGGATGATTTGAATCAGATTCCGTTCACACTGCTGGTTCCAAATTGCCCGATCACCTTTATGGAGCACAAACGTTGCGTGGTGCATATTGCGCGCGACAGTGCGAAGGCGATGACGGATTTCATGGGGCGGGCGCTTCCGATCGACGTTGATGTTGTGATTGCTGGCGCGATTTTGGCGGATGTGGGAAAGCTGCTGGAGTACGAGATTGGTCCAGATGGAAAGAGTCGGCAAAGTGAACGCGGCGAGGCGCTACGGCATCCGTTTACGGGTGTGGCGCTGGCCATGGAATGCGGAGTTCCGGATGCGGTTTGCCACATTATTGCGGCGCATGCGGCCGAGGGTGATCTGGTAAAGCGTACGACCGAAGCTTTCATCGTGCATCACGCGGACTTCATGGCGTTTCTGCCGTTCAAGAATCCGAAGAATATTAAGGCAGGTCTCAGGCCTTAGTCCTCAGGTCTCGGGTCTCAGGGCTTGAGTTTACTGACGGCTGGGAACTGATAGGTGACAGCGGTTACAGGAGATGTCCTTGTCGACACCACAAACAACTTCCAAAGAAACCATTACCGCGACCATGTCCCGCTGGGCTGCGGGGCTTACGTATAAACAGATTTCGCAGGACGCGGTTTACCAGGCAAAACGGTTTTTGCTCGATTCGGCGGGATGCGCGCTGGGCGGATACCGGCAACATGACGTTACGATTGCGCTCGCGGTGCTGAAAGAGATCGCGGGGCGCGGGCCGGCGACCGTGATTGGGACCGGAGAAAAAATCGATGCCGTTTCGGCGTCACTGGCCAATGCGCTGATGATCCGGTGCATGGATTACAACGATATTTATTGGAAGCAGGATCCATCGCATCCTTCGGACATTTTTCCGGCGGCGATGGCGTGCTGCGAACGCGCGAAGAGCGACGGCAAAGAACTGATCGTTGGATTTGTGCTCGGCCACGAATTTGAGATGCGCTTGTGCGAGGCTGCGTTTCCGGGAATCCGCGAGCGCGGCTGGCATCACGCGACGCTGACGGCGTTTGTTTCGCCGATTGTGGCGGGGCGCGCTTTGCATTTGAGTTGGGAACAGATTCAGCATGCGATCGGCATTTCAGCTTCTCGACATTGCACGATGGGTGCGGTGACGGCAGGGAAGTTGACAATGATGAAAAATACGGTCGATCCGATGGCGACCCAGAGCGGCGTGCTGGCGGCGTTGCTGGCCGAAAAGGGATACAGCGGGCCCGAGCATGTGATCGATGGCAAAGAAGGATTGGTGCATTGTTATGGTCCCGAGTGGAAGCAGAATCTGCTGACCGACGGCTTGGGCGAATCGTGGCGGATCACGCAATGCGGGATGAAATTTTTTCCGACGGAGGCGCTGACGCACGCTCCAATTTCGGCGGTGCTTGACTTGGTCAAGAACAACGACCTGCAGCCTGATCAGGTGCAGAAGATTCAGATTCGGTCGCTGGCGCGAGCGGCAGACATACTTTCGGACCCAAGCAAATACGATCCACGAACCAAGGAGACCGCGGATCATTCGTTACCCTATGTGATTGCCGCGGCGCTCGTGGATCGGCAGGTTACACCGGCACAGTTTGAGATGAAGAAGATTATGGATCCTACGATTCGGGCGCAACTGAAAAAAGTGGAAGTGATTGGCGATCCTGAGATCGAGAAAGTGTTTCCGGCGTTGCAGCGGGTGATTGTGAAGATCATGACGAGCGACGGCCGGGAGTTTTCGAAACAGTTGGATTATCCCAAGGGGGATCCGCGAAATCCGCTGAGCGATGCGGAGATCGAGGAGAAATTTCGAGCGCTGGCCGACGGCGTACTCTCAGATCGGGCGCAGAACAGGCTGATCGATGCGATTTGGAATCTGGAGAAGGTCGCGTCCGTCTCGAAATTGATGGCGTTAATGAAGGCGGATGTAAAGAAGAAGGCGAAAGCAGGAGTTGCGAAGAAGGCTGGCAAGAAGCGGCATTAGGAGAATTGGCTATGAGTGATCTGAATACAACGGTTGCCAACGGTCTGATCGCGCGCTACTACAAGCTGGCCGGATCGGTTCGCGAACTCGCCGCGCTACTTAGCGAAGAGCAGTTCTGGACCAAGCCTTTTCCATTCGGCAATAGCTTTGGGCATCTGGTGCTGCATCTGACAGGTAACTTGAACTACTACATTGGCGCGCAGATTGCGGGAACAGGATATGTGCGGGATCGTCCGCGGGAGTTCGCGGATCCGGCACCGCCCTCGAAGGCCGAGGCGTTGAAGAAGTTCGATGAAGCGATTGAGATGGTTGTCGAGACGGTGGGCAAACAATCGGCGGAGGATTGGGCGAAGGCATATGCCGCAACTGGATCGGAGGCGAAAGACCGCTTTGATATGGTGCTGCAATGCGCGACGCATCTGCATCATCACATCGGGCAGATGATCTATATGGGATTTGAGTGGAAGAGGAAGAGTTAGGACAGTGGAGAGGTAGGGGTCCTTCGACTGCGAATGAATTTCGCGTCGCGAAGTTCATTCTTCGCTTAGGATGACAAGAAATTAGAGGGGTTGTGGGCCAGACGATTGTTGAAAAAATCGCGCAAGCGCATATGACGGAAGGGCCGTCGCGGCTGCTGCGCACGGGAGATTTTCTCTCGATACGGCCGCATCGATGCATGACACATGACAATACTTCGGCGGTGATGAGCAAGTTCAAAGGGATCGGCGCGAATAAGATTAAGGATCCGAACCAACTTACTTTCGCGCTCGATCATGACATCCAGAATAAGGACGAAGCCAACCAGAAAAAGTACCGCGCGATTGAAGCGTTTGCGAAAGAGCAGGGCGTGGATTTTTATCCGGCTGGATCGGGAATTGGCCACCAGATCATGGTGGAGTGGGGATATGTTGTGCCCGGTTCGTTTGTGGTGGCGTCGGATTCGCACTCGAACATGTATGGCGCGATGGGTGCGATTGGTACGCCGATTGTGCGCACGGACGCGGCTGCCGTGTGGGCGACGGGAGAGTTCTGGTGGCAGATTCCGCGTTCGATTCAGGTGGTGCTTGAAGGCAAGTTGCGCGAGGGCGTGACCGGAAAAGACGTCATCATCACGTTGTGCGGACTTTACAACCATGATGAATGCCTAAACGTGGCGGTTGAATTTGCGGGGCCGGGCGTAGCGTCGCTCTCGATGGATGCGCGTCTCTCAATTTCGAACATGACGACGGAGTGGGGTCCGCTGGTGGGATGGTTTCCGGTGGACGCGGTGACGATAGCGTATCTGCGGGGAGTTCACGCCAAGCTGAAGGCGCTGGGAGTTGAGCGCTTCAGGGAAAGCGATTTTGATAAATGGGAGAAGAGTCCGTTGGTTCCTGACGGCGACGCGATTTATGCGGCGCGGATTACGTTGGATCTCGCGGAGGTGACGCCGCACGTTTCAGGTCCGGATACGGTGCAGGCGATGCAGTCGCTGGCGGAGATGCAGAAGAATAAGGTAGCGATCCAGAAGGCGTATTTGATTTCGTGTGTGAATTCGCGGACGGAAGATTTGGCGGCTGCGGCTTCCGTGCTGCGGGGGAAGAAGATTGCTCCGGGGGTGAAGTTTTATTTGAGCGCTGCGAGTAAGTGGGTGCAGGAAGATGCGGAGCAGTGCGGAGTTTGGCAGACGCTGACGGACGCGGGAGCGCTGGCATTGCCTTCGGGATGCGGCCCTTGTATTGGGCTCGGCGTGGGATTGCTGGAAGCCGGCGAAGTTGGAATTTCGGCGACGAATCGAAACTTTAAAGGACGCATGGGATCGCGGGACGCGAAGTGTTATCTGGCGAGTCCGGAGGTGGTGGCGGCTTCGGCGGTCGCGGGATACATTTGCGGGCCGCATGAGTTCGCCCATAGCGCGCCGCAACGGGCTTACGTCGAGTTCCCCTCGGCGAGCGGCGGGGCCGAGAGAGTTGAAATTCTGGCGGGATTTCCGCAACGCGTGACAGGGCGGCTGGTCTTTATGCCGCAGGATAACGTGAATACGGATGCGATCTATGGCAAGGATTACACCTATCGCGACGACATGACTCCAGAGATGATGGCGAAGGTGGTGATGGAGAATTACGATCCGCAGTTTGCGGAGCGGACAAACGGGGGCGAAGTAATCGTCAGCCAGTTCAATTTTGGGACGGGGTCGAGCCGCGAGCAGGCGGTGACTTGTTTGAAAGCGAAGGGGATTCCGCTGGTGATTGCGGCCAGTTTTTCACAAACGTATTTGCGCAACGCTTTTAATAACGGATTTTTGTGCATTGAAGTGCCGGAATTCGTGGCGCAGTTGCGGGACCAGTTTGCGGGCGAGATTGCGGCGAAGCAGAAGACGATTGTCCCCGGGGAGGAAGTTGATATCGACTTTACGTCGAGTACGATTTCATGGCGGGGAGAGAAATTTGTGTTTCCGGCGCTGGGAAGCGTGCCGCAATCGCTGGTGATTGCGGGCGGCGTGGAGAATTTGGTGGTGAAGCGGTTGAGTGCGACGTGAAGTTCGGGTAAGGGCGGAGGAACGCAAGGTCCCTCCACTTCGGTCGGGATGACAGGTTTTATTGCGACTAGTTTCTCATTCAGGAGCAATCATGGCCAAACATACAGTAATTACTATGCCGGGAGATGGCATTGGGAATCAGGTTCTCCCGGAGTCGTTGCGGGTTTTGGAATCGGTCGGGTTTGATGCGAAATATATCCATGCCGACATCGGTTGGGACTGCTGGTGCGCGCAGGGGAATGCCTTGCCGGACCGCACGATTGAGTTACTCACTCAACATAAATTGGGATTATTTGGCGCGATCACTTCCAAGCCAAACAAGGCGGCGCAGGCAGAGCTCAAACCTGAGTTGCAGGGAAAAGGTTACGTCTACTACTCGCCGATTGTTACGATGCGGCAGAAATTCAATCTGGATGTCTGTTTGCGGCCGTGTGTCGGGTTCATTGGCAATCCGTTGAATTACATCCGCAAGAATACTGCGGGTGGGTTCGACGAACCCAAAATCGATACGACTGTGTTCCGGCAAGGAACGGAGGGTATGTACGCTGGAGTCGAATGGACGAATCCTCCTGAGATTGTGCGGGCGGCGTTGAATAGTCATCCGCGATTCAAGGCTTTTGCGAATGTGCCGGGTCCGGAGATTGCGGTGAGCTGCCGCATTATTACGCGAAAGGCGGCGCAGCGCATCGTGACTGCGGCATTCGAGTATGCGAAGAAGCGGGGCTTCAAGGGCGTGACGATCTGCGAGAAGCCGAACGTGGTGCGTGAAACCTCGGGGATGATGGAAGAGGTCGCCAAAGAAGTGGCGAAGGGGTATCCCGGGATTGCTTTGTGGTCGACGAACATCGATGCGCAGTTGATGTGGCTGAACAAGAATCCGGAAGAATACAACGTGATCGTGGCTTCGAATTTGTTCGGCGATATCTTGTCGGATGCGTTTGCCGGACTAGTGGGCGGTTTGGGATTTGCGGCGTCGGGGAATATCGGGGACGAGGTTGCGGTGTTTGAGCCGACGCATGGATCGGCTCCGAAGTACGCGGAGTTGAATCCGCCGATTGTGAATCCGATTGCGATGATTCTTTCGGCGGCGATGATGCTCGACCATATTGGCGAAGGCGAGAAGGCGAATCGCATCCGCACGGCGATTGCGGAAGTGGTGCGCGAAGGGAAAGTGCGGACTTACGATATGATGCGCTTGACGGGCGGTCCGAAGGCGATCAGCCAGGGCGCGGCTTCAACGGTGCAAATGACGGACGCGATTCTGGAAAAGCTGCGATAGGACGTGCGGGCCGGGTTGAGAAATTATGAGCGCAGTTAAACAGAGTTCCTCCCGAACGGCCGAGGCTGGCCACTGGGGCAAAGAAATCCGATCGGACGTACACGTTGCGTTTGAGGCGCGGGATAACGGCGGCGTCGAGATCTCGCTGGAATCGCGGGTCGCACCTTATTACGGGTCGGCGATCCTGGAGCAGACGCGGGCAGTACTGAGCGAATTGGAGGTCAAGAACGCGCGGGTGGCGGTTCATGACGAGGGCGCTCTGCCGTTCGTCATTGCGGCGCGAATCGAGGCAGCGGCGCGGCGAGCGGGAGTTTCTTCGAGTAAACGCTCGCTACCTGAACAGTCGTCCTTGCCCGCTCCGTCGGCGAAAGACCGATTGCGGCGATCGCGGCTTTATCTGCCGGGATCGGAGCCGAAATATTTCATCAACGCAGCTTTGCACGGGCCGGATGCGGTGATTCTGGATCTGGAAGACTCGGTGCATCGCGACGAGAAAGATGCTGCGCGCATTTTGGTGCGCAACGCGCTGCGGGCGATCGACTTTGGATCGAGCGAGCGCATGGTGCGAATCAACCAGTTGCCACTGGGGCTCGAGGACCTAGCCGAGATCATCGGGGAGAGTCCAGATCTGATTCTGCTTCCGAAGACGGAAGAGCCGGAACAGGTGCGGGAAGTGGATCGGATGATCGGCGACATCAAGTCTCGTCATGAAATCGTTCGTCCGATCTGGATCATGCCGATTCTCGAGTCGGCGTTGGGGATTGAGAACGCATTTGCGATTGCAACCGCGAGCGGAAACGTGGCGGCGCTGACGATTGGGTTGGAGGATTACACAGCCGATCTCGGCGTGGTAAAGACCGCCGAGGGGCAGGAATCGCAATACGCGCGGTCGAGGGTGGTGAATGCGGCGCGGGCCGCGGGAGTGCAGGCGAACGATTCGGTGTTCGGGGATGTTGGCGACATGGCTGGGTTGCGACTCTGGGGAGAACGCTCGCGGGCAGCTGGTTTTGAGGGGATGGGATGCATTCATCCGGGACAGATTCGCGTGATCCACGAGGCATTTCAACCGACGGCAGCCGAGGTCGAAAAGGCGATGCGAGTGGTTGCGGCTTTTGAAGAGGCGCAGAGCAAAGGACTGGCAGTGGTCAGTCTGGGATCGAAGATGATTGATCCTCCGGTGGTGCAGCGGGCGGTGAAACTGGTGGAGCGGGCTAAGGCGATGGGGGCGATTTGGTGAGCGCAGAACGCGTAGAACTGGCGCACAACGCGGTGGGCCGCGCGGTGCCGACGATGGTCAATGGCAAACCGCAGATTCCATTTCTCGGCACAGGGAAATATCAGCCCCGGGGACGGAAAGCGGCGCCAGCGATTGCTTCTAGCAAAGATTTTCCGGATAACGGAGATAAGCGCGTGGCCGATCTGGAGACGGCGCTGCGCAAGTGCGGGCTGCGCGATGGCATGGTGATTTCCAATCATCATCATCTGCGGGATGGCGATAAAGTAGCGATGCTGGCGCTGGAAGCGGCGGCGCGAATCGGCGTGAAGGACCTGATGTGGTTCCCGAGCGCGTCGTTTCCGTCGCAAAAAGGCGCGATCGATTTGATGCAAAAAGGCACGATCCATCACATTGAAGGCTCTATGAATGGGCCGCTGGGCGACTATTGCACGCAGGGAAAGATGCGTGGCATGGGCGTGCTGCGTTCGCATGGTGGACGCTACCAGGCGATTCAGGATGGTGAAGTTCATATCGATATTGCGGTAATTGCCGCGCCCACCGCTGATTGCTTCGGGAACGCAGATGGATCGCATGGCAAGTCGGCTTGCGGGTCGCTTGGGTTCGCGCTGGCGGATTCAACTTATGCCGATCGCGTGATTGTGGTGACCGATAACCTGGTGCCCTTCCCGTGCGTGCCGTGGCAGATTCAGGGGAATAACGTCGATTTTGTGGTGGAAGTGGAGTCGATTGGGGATCCGGCAAAAATTGTTTCGGGGACGACGCAGATCACGCGTTCGCCAGACCGGTTGCGGATCGCGGAGATGGTGGCGCAGTTTTTACGAGCCGCGGGGATCATGAAAAATGGATTCTCGTTTCAGGCGGGAGCGGGCGGGATCGCGTTGGCCTTCGTCGAGTACCTCAAGCAGATGATGAAAGAGGATGGCGTGAAGGCGCGGTTCGTCCGCGGCGGCTCGACAAAGTTTCTGGTGGAGTTACTGCAGGAAGGACTGACGGATTACATCCTGGATGGACAGACCTTCGATCTGGATGGCGTGCGGTCGATGGCGAATGATCCGCGGCACGCGGCGAGTTCTCCTTTTACATCGTACAACTATCACGGCAAGGGGAACTTCTCCTCGTTGGTTGATGCGGTGATTCTGGGTGCGACTGAAGTGGACGTGAACTTTAACGCCAACGTGGTCACGCATTCGGATGGGCGGCTGCTGCATGGGATTGGGGGATGGCAGAACTGCCTCTTTGCCGGATGCACGATTTTGGCGCTGCCTTCGTTTCGCGACCGGATTCCGGTGATTGTGGATGAGGTGACGACAATGACCGGGCCGGGCGAGATGATCGACGTCGTGGTGACGGAACGCGGCATCGCGATTAATCCGCGGCGTTCGGACCTGCTGGATGCAGTGAAGGGATCGAAGCTACCGGTGCGTCCGATTCAGGATATTAAGGCTGAGGTTGAGAAGATTTGCGCTAAGCCGGCGCGTCCGAAGCTGGGTGATCATCCTTGTGCGGTGGTGAAGTGGGTGGATGGGACGGTATTGGACACCATCTGGCAAGTCAGCTAGAGCGCATCTGAGTTAGAACGAAAACCTGCCACGAAATCGCAAAAACACGGAGGAACCAGGAACTCCTCCGTGTCTCTGCGTGGGGGGCGTTAAATGTCAGCCATCCTTGCCATCAATAGAACTTCAGAAATAAAACTTCAAAGCAAACTGAACCTCTCTCGGGGCCCGAGCCGCCAAGGGATATCCGAAGGGACTGGCAAGCGGGTTCGACTTGGTGTTGATGTTGTTGGGGTCGAGTTCCAGGGGCGTCGGCTCGGCGCTGATCGCACCAAATTGTCCGAACAAATAATTCACGTGGTTGAGGACGTTGAAGAACTCTGCCCGAAATTCGAGGTGCATTTGATCGCGAATGGGGAATTGTTTGACGAGCGAAGTGTCCCAAGTCTTGTAGCCGGGGCCTTCGATATCGTTACGTGGAGCGTTTCCGAATGTTCCGAGAACCGTGTTGTGAGCGAAGGCGCAGGTGTTGAAGAGGGTGCCGGGGACGCAGGGCGAAGCGTTCGGATTGCCCACCAGGTTGGGGCGTGCGCAGTTGAAGCCGACGGTACCACCGCAGTCGGCATTCGCGACAGAAACGATGTCGGTCGCGGTGTAGTAGTTTCCGGTGGCGGCGGAGAAGACGCCGCTCATTTGCCAATTGCCTAGAATCTGATTCACGATTCCGGAAGAGCCGCCGGCAAATTTTTGTCCGTGACCGAAGGGCAAGTCATAGATGTAGCTGAAAACGAAGCGATGGCGGACATCGAAATCGGCGTTGCCATAGTTCTGGTTGGGAAAGCGCTGATCCTGGAAATCTCCGTTGTTCACCGAGCCAAGGCTAGCGCTGGAAGCGTTGTCCAAG
Organism: uncultured Acidobacteriaceae bacterium; assembly: GCA_963846085.1. Lineage (GTDB taxonomy): Bacteria > Acidobacteriota > Terriglobia > Terriglobales > Acidobacteriaceae > Acidiflorens. Next base: position 2,166,166 of record CAWJUN010000004.1, read on the forward strand.
GCGTGAGCGAAGGTGTAGGCGGCTTCATATTGCAGGCCGTGGGAGTAGCGTTTCTCGAGGCGCACTTGCAGCGAGTTGTAATTCGATTGGGTATTCGAGCGGAGAGTGGCGATGGTGGTATCGAGCGCGGGATTGCAGTTATCGGGATTCGCCAAGGTGCACGGGCCTGAGGCGCCGGGAGCCTCGTCGTTCGCAGGGCGGCGCGGCGCGGTCGCGTCGGAAGGATTCGCATCGGGCACAGCTTGGTTGCCGTTGTAGAACGCGAAAAGTTTCAGGCCGCGTGAGCCGGCGTACGAGACCTCGAGAACAGTATCTTTGGGCAGTTCGTATTCGAGTCCAAGATGCCATTGCTGCGTGTAAGGAGTAACGAGGTGAGGATTGAGCGAGTAGAGTTCGGGAGCGTTCGGGTCTGCGAGAGGACTAAGGCCGGTGATCGTGTTGTTGGGAAAGCCCTGAGATAGTACGTTCAGCGGCAAGCCTCCATTGTTCGCGGCCGAGATGGAACAATCGGTTTGATTGGCATTCGGATTGGCCGAAGCGGCAGAGCAGGGCGGAGTGTAGGCCTCGGATGACATGAAGGGTGGATTGAAACCGGGGCTGGGATTGGAGAATGGGCCATTTTCCTGTCCGCCGTAGAAAATGCCATAGCCGCTGCGGAGAACGAGCTTGTCGGAGATCTGATAGGCGAGTCCGATGCGCGGGGCAAAATTGTTGCGGTCGGGAGAGATGAGCCCAGGCGAACCATTACGCGAAATGTTGAGTTCGGTCCCGAGGGTCGGCGTCAACTGGACGGTATTTCCGCTGGGAACGATGAGCGAGAGCGTATTGAAATCGAATGTCGCCTGATTGTTGTTTCCTTCTTTTATGGTAGAGAAGAACTCGTAGCGGAGACCAAGATTCAGCGTCAAACGCGGGGTGAGCTTGAAGTCGTCAAGCGCGTAGATGGCGTAAATCTGGCGGCGATAGTCGATATTCGGGTTGACGCTGGTGATGTTGCCGCCATCGGGGACGCCGAGGAGGAATGTTGCGATAGACTCGCCGCCTCCTTCTCCTGGTGCAGCCGGGTTGTCGGTGAAGTCGCTACCAAAACTCATGGAGCCCCGCGGCGATCCGGGCTCTAAAATTGTGAACTGTTCAAAGCGAAGTTCTGCGCCAAACTTGGTCGAATGGCGGCCGCGCGTCCAGCTGAGATTGTCGGTGAATACATAGCTGTGCTGCTTTTCAACCGCAGGCTGATATCCCGAACTGCCAATCGCGGTCGTTCCGTCGGCAAAGCTAAGGGAGGGGAGGCCGCCGATGTTTTCTCCCGCGACATAGGGAACGCCGGGGAAGGGAATGGGAAGATTCTGCGAGACGTTCGTGTTGTAGTTGAGGTTGTAGCGATGGGAATTCAGATAATTGAAGCCGAAACGGAATTCATTTACAAGGTTGTTGCGGAAGGCGTGGATTTCGCTGGCGGCTAGGCCATTCGCTGTGTTGTTGCTGTATCCGTCCTGAAAGCTGCCGCCATCGAGAACGTTGTTGAAGGGCGAGGGAAGGAAGTTGCTATCGTTGCCGTAGCTGTAGCGGACGAAGGCATTGTCCTTCTGGCTGAAGGTATAGTCGCTGCGAATATCGAACTTGTTCTCGGTCTCGGTGCGCTTGGGGTCGGCGAGATAGTTGCCGCCGGCTAAATTCGTGTTGGGAGTGGGGAACAAACTCGCTAGCTCTCCGCCGAGAGGATCGATGCTGCCGTTCGTGCCATTAAAGATGTTGGCGGGCAAACCACCCGGCGCATAGCCGCCGATGGGATAACCGCAAAAGCCGTTGGGATTGCCGCCGAAGTTGCTGAGCGCCATCCGGGAATTGAAAATCTCTCCCTGATAAGTCGGTTGGCCATTGCAGTCAAGAGCGATCTGATTCGTGGGATTGCCATTGGCGTCGACTGCCATGGCGGGAGCGCTCGGGTTGAGAAGCGATGAGAAATCTCCGCCAACCTCCGCGGGAGTGGGAACTGTTGACAGTTGCGGCAGAGCCTGGCGGATGCGCAAGGCTTCGTAGTCGCCAAAGATAAACAGCTTGTTCTTGATGATGGGTCCGCCGAGGGTAAAGCCAAACTGATTCTGCTTGTACGGCTGCTGTCCGAATTGATCGAAGGCGTTGGTGGCATCAACTTTTTCGTTGCGGAGAAACTCCCAAACATCGCCGTGAATCTGGTTCGTTCCCGACTTGATGACGGCGTTCATGATGGCGCCGTTGCCGCGTCCGAATTCAGCGCTGTAGGAATTTGTTTCGACTTTGAATTCCGCGATGGCGTCGACCGCCGGCTGCACCACGTAGGCAGCGCCGTTCAAGACGTCGCCGAGGTTGGCATTGTTGTCGATGCCATCGAGCAGGAAGTTATTTTGCAGCGAGCGGGCGCCGTTGGCGCTGAAGCCGTAGGTAGTCTCGACGCGCGACCCGGGTTCGGCCGCGGCGACACCGGTACCGAGCAAAGCGAGTTGCGCGTAGTTGCGCCCATTGAGGGGAAGGGCGTTGATGCGCTGGCTGTCAACGACCTGGCCGAGTTCGGAAGTTTCGGTTTCCAGTTGGGGGCGCTGCCCCGTAACATTCACGACTTCGGTGGTCATGCCAGGATCGAGTTTCACGTCGACGCTGACACGGTCCTGAATGTTGACCTGGACGGGTCCGGCGACGGATTTCTTGAATCCCTCTTTTTCGACGGTAACGCTATAGCTGCCGATTCTTAGCGGGCTGGCGACATATTCTCCGTCACTATTGGTCGTGAGAACGAGGGCGACTCCGCGGTCGACATCAGCTGACGGTGACTTTGGCCCCGGCAACCACGGCTCCGCTTGGGTCGCGGACGAGGCCTACAATAGCGCCGGCATCTTTTTGTGCCCAGAGGGGCGTGGCGAAGACAAGAACGAAGTAAAAGAGCAATGCCGAAATAAGGATTCAGGCGATGGTAACTCGATGGGCATGGCGGAGCTCCTGGGCGCGAAGTCTTGAACGGTTCGTCTGGGTCGGGTTGGACGCAGCGGAAAGTTCGGTTATTGGATTCACAAGCTTTCGGTGTAATATTACGAACTATTACTTTTACTTTCGTTTGATAGCGTTTGTCAACCTCGTTATTTGGTTGCTAGCCAGCGAAAATGCGGATTACGGTCTAGAGTTCACGCGCGCGGCACGAAATCGAAAGCAGCATTTGAAGGAGGATGCATGATACACGGGAAGCGGCGAACCCCACTTGTATTAGCGACGATCCGAGCGGCAATCGTCGCGTTATTATTCGGCCTAATCTTAACGTTCACGGCTTGCTCGAAAGCGCCGAAATTGCCCGAAAAGCTGCCTTTCAAGACGGCGAAAACCAAGCCCGAGCCCACCCAACCCTCCAGCATTAATGTGGATGTGAATGGAGGAGGGCCGGCGGTGCTGACCACGAGCGCCGCGCAGTTCGTCGTCCGCACGGATGGCTATGTAGAGGCATTCCTGCTGAAGGATGGCAAGAAGCTTTCGCTCGACGATCCCAATGTGGGTGCTCCGGCGGACAGCGACTTCGTTCGCGTCGCGGGTAAAGATGTGCATTTCACCCTCGACTTCGCGGGAGCCGAGGTACACGAAGCGATGGGGAAGATGGGCGCGGGAAAGAGGATCGAGATCCCGGCGCGTCCGCTTGGGCCCTCTGGGACGGACTTGCAGCGGGTGCTGGCGCTTGAGGTGTACGACGAATTTCCTAATATTTTGCTGAGCACGGTCGAATACAAGAACACTGGCGGACGCGACCTGCAAATTGAGAAAAGTGTCAATCAGCGGCGGCGATTGAACGCGAAGCTATCGGACGCGAAGGCGCAGCCGTGGCAGATGTGGTCGTTTCACGGAGCGAGCTACGACTGGGGGAAAGACGATGTCGCGAAACTGACGCCGACATTCTCGCAGCCGAACTTGATGGGAACCATGGTCAAAGGCGGCTATGGGGGCGGCATTCCGGTGGTTGCGTTCTGGACGCGACAAGTCGGCGAGGCGGTGGGTCACGTAGAGACGATTCCGATTGGGGCGGCAATTCCGGCGAAAGTCGGAGCTGACGGGCGGGTGAATGCGGAGGTGGACTATGCGGCCGATGTCACGTTAAAGCCGGGAGAAACCTATTCGACGCCGCGCAGTTTTGTGTCGGTGTATGCGGGAGATTATTATGAACCGCTGCGCATCTGGTCGAGCGTGCTGCAGAAAGAAGGATGGGATCTTCCGAAGCCTTCGAGCGAAGCTTATAACGTCGCGTGGTGCGGATGGGGGTATCAGGAGAATGTAACGCCGGCGCAGATGCTTGGCACGGTTCCGAAGCTGAAAGAGATGGGCATCAAATGGGTGACGCTGGATGACCGCTGGTTTGACGTTTACGGCGACTGGAATCCGAGGCCGGATACATTTCCGGGCGACTCCATCAAGAAGATGACTGACGATTTTCATAAGCAAGGAATGCTGACGCAAATCTGGTGGCTTCCGTTGGCGGTGGAAGATGGCGAAGGGCGGTACGAGTCGCATAAGTATTCGGTGGCGAAAGTTGCTCAGGAGCATCCCGAGTGGCTGATTATCGACAAGAACGGCAAGCATGCGCACATGACGCGCGGGCTGGGAGTGCTGTGTCCGGCGGTGCCTGAGGTGCGGGCGTACCACAAACAGCTTACTGAAAAATTCATACGTGACTGGGGATTTGACGGGAGCAAACTGGACAATATTTATAGCGTCCCGGAATGTTACAACCCGGCGCACCACCACAAGTCGCCGCAAGATTCGGTGAACGCCATGGGAGACATCTACAAAGAAATTTTTCAAACAACGCGTGCGATCAAGCCGGAGAGCGTGACGCAGAGCTGTCCGTGCGGCACTCCCCCATCGCTAGCGTGGCTGCCGTTTATGGATCAGGCGGTGACGGCGGATCCGGTGGGCGCGGTGCAGGTGAGGCGGCGCATCAAGATGTATAAAGCGCTGCTGGGGCCTGAGTCGGCGGTCTATGGCGACCATGTCGAACTTTCTGCGATGACGAAGGTGGGCAACGACTATCGGGAACACGGGGACGATTTCGCCTCCACGATTGGAGCGGGCGGCGTGGTGGGGACGAAGTTTGTCTGGCCCGATCCGGGACCGAAGTTCAAAGACGTGAACCTGACGTCGGCGAAAGAAGAACACTGGAAGAAATGGATCGGTCTGTACAACGAGAAGATGCTTTCGAAAGGCGAGTTTGAAGACCTGTATGTGACGGGATATGACGTGCCGGAAGGGTATGCGATCGCAAAAGACGGCAAGATGTACTACGCGTTTTTTGCTGCGGAGGGTTCGCCGTTTAAGGGCGAGGTGGAGCTGCGGGGATTGAAGCCGGGGAAATACCAGGTCAGCGACTACAGTGAGGGGAAAGACTTAGGCACTGTCGATGCGACCGGAGACGGCACCGCGAAACTTGAGGCGGAGTTTAAGGACCATTTGCTGCTCGAGGTGAGTGCTCAGCGCTAGCTATTAGGCTGCCCGAGGATCGGCCAAGCGTCCGCGAATCATCATCCCGCGCGTCATTATCCGCGAGTCATTATTTTCGGGAACTGATAACATTCCGCGAGCGTATCAGTCTAAGAAGACAGGCCTTCGTGTGGGAAGCCTGCCTGGCCACTCAAACTATTCCTCTGGAGTTTCAATGCGAGTTTTTATTTGTTTGCTGACTGCTGCCATCCTGATTCCGTCAGTGATGGTCGCTGCGAACCCTGCCAGCGATCTCGATGCGCGGCGCAAGGCGTTGAATGACCTGCTGCATGAGCAGTGGGAGTACACGATGCGCACCAGTCCGATCTATGCGTCGATCCTGGGTGATAAGCGCTACAACGACAAGCTGGACGATTTTTCGCAGGTGGCGATCGACGACAACCTCGCGCAGACGAAGAAATTCCTCGATCGCTTTGAAGCGATCGATACCACCGGATTTCCTGAGCAGGAAGTTCTGAACAAGGCGCTGATGGTTCGAGACTTGAAGATGGGACTGGAGGGGGCGCGCTTCAAGCCATGGGAGATGCCAGTGAGCCAGGAAAACGGCATTCACATCGACGCGCCGCAACTGGTGAGCATTCTTTCGTTCGCCAGCGTGAAGGATTACGAAGACTACATCACGCGTCTGAAACTGCTGCCCACTTTGTTTGATCAGACGATGGTCCAGATGCGAAAAGGCATGGCGGAAGGCATGATGCAGCCGAAGATCCTACTGGATAAGGTTGTTACGCAATCGAATGGAATTGCGACAACGCCTGTTGAGAAAAGTCCGTTTGCGCATCCTTTTGACAAGTTTCCGGACGCAGTGCCAGAGGCGGATCGCAAGCGTCTGCGCGAAGCAGGACTGGCAGCGATTAAGGATTCCGTTATTCCCGAGTATGTGAAGTTCACGGCGTTTGTCCGCGATGAATATGCGCCTAAGGGTCGAACCGAGCCAGGAGCATGGTCTTTGCCGGATGGAGATGCATGGTATGCCTTTCGCGTGAAAGAAAGTACGACTACTGATTTGACGCCCGCAGAAATCCACGAGCTTGGGCTGGCGCAAGTGAAAGAGATTGAAGAGCGCATGCTAGGCGTGGTCCATCAACTGGGCTACAAAGATATGAAGAGCTTCAAGGCCGCGGTAGATGCCGACCCCAAGCTGCATGCGCAGTCCCGCGAACAGATTCTGGATTTGTATCGCAAGTACGAAGATCAGATGTACGCGAAGCTGCCGCAGTTATTCAACACCTTGCCGAAGTCGAAGCTGCAAGTGATGCCGGTGGAGGAATTCCGAGAAAAGGAGGCTTCGGACGCCGCTTACGAAGACGGTACTCCTGACGGTTCGCGGCCAGGGCACATCATGGTGAACACGGGGGACTTTGCCAAGAGAACGCTGCTCGATATCGAGACGACGGCGTATCACGAAGGCGTTCCGGGACATCACATGCAGATTTCGATTGCGCAAGAATTGCCGGCGCTTCCGATCTTCCGGCAGCACGAATACTACACGGCATATACCGAAGGCTGGGCGCTGTATGCGGAGCGATTGGGGAAGGAAGTCGGGTTCTATCAGGATCCGTATAGCTATTATGGGCACTTGCAGGACGACATGCTGCGAGCGATTCGACTCGTCGTCGACACCGGTTTCCACTACAAGCATTGGACACGGCAGCAGGTGGTCGACTTTTTCCATGATCATTCCACGATCGACGAAGTTTCGGTGCAAAGCGAAACCGATCGCTACATGGCGTGGCCCGCGCAGGCTTTGGGCTACAAGATTGGACAGCTAGAGATCTTGAAACTGCGGCAATATGCGAAAGATCAACTGGGCGACAAGTTTGATATTCGCGGCTTTCACGATGAAGTGCTATCGGGCGGGGCGCTTCCGATGGATGTGTTGAGTACACGCATTCACGGTTGGGTGGATCAACAGAAAGCGCAGGCTGCGATCGCGACTCCGACGCCCTGAAGGTGCAATAGCGAGGGGCCGATGTGCGGCGGAGTATGATAGCCGTCTATTGGTATGAGCAAACCGACGAGGAACGGCTACGTCTAGAGGGAATATACTCCGCGATGAGCGACGAAGAACTGGGACGGATCGCGGATAGCGGCGATGAACTGAGCAAGCTGGTCGCGGAAGCATTTCAGGCAGAGATCGCGAGGCGCGGCTTAACCGCGGAAGCCGCGCCACCACCGGGTGAAGACCGTATTCGAATTGAACGCTACCGTTACGTTGCGCCAGTTTCGCGATCTTCCTGAAGCTTTGCTGGCGAAGGATGTCTGGAATCTGCGGGAATTCAAGCCTACCTGGTGGACGACAACATGATCCGCATGGATTGGTTCATCTCGAATCTGCTCGGCGGAATTAAGTTGAAAGTGAAACCCGAAGACGCCGATGACGGCTAACGAGATCCTGAATCAACCCATCCCCGAAATGCTGGATATTGAAGGTGTCGGGAACTTCGAACAACCGAAGTGCCCGAAGTGCCAATCACTTGACGTTAGGGATTCGTATCAAGACGGATGGACTTGCCGCGCCTGCGGCTATCAGTGGCCTGACGACAGCAAAGATGCGGAAGAGGCCCCGCGGATTAGCTGTAGCGGGATGCCTTTTGAAACCGCCGCGACATTCTTTACCCCAAATTAATCGGCATCTTCTCTCGAAAGAGGTGGATTTGCGGGGCTATAATTCTCAACAATGCGACAGTTTTTTCGGATGATGCTGCTGGCCCTTGTGTTGATGACGGTCGCGCTCATCTCGGCGCTCACCGCGATGCAGTTCGCTATTCACGGGCGTGAGGTGGCGATTCCGAGGCTGTTGGGAATGACTCCGGGGGAAGCGGAGCGCGCCGGCGCGGCTTTGGGTCTGCAAGTCGCAATCGAGCGTCAGTTTTATAGCCCGGATATTCCGGAAGGCCGCGTGATGACGCAGATGCCACCGGTGGGAACGAAGGTGAGGCGGGGATGGTCAGTTCGCGTGGCGCAGAGTCTGGGTCCGCAGCGGATTGCGATTCCTGATGTGGTGGGTGGGAGCGAGCGGATTGCGGAGTTGAATATACGCCGCCGCGGATTGACTCTGGCATCGATTGCCCATGTGAATCTGCCCGATCAGCCACAAGATCGCGTAATCTCGCAGAGTCCTCCCGCGAAAGCCAGTGGAGTGGCGGCGCCGAAGATCGGCGTATTGGTGAGCGATGGGCCCGAGCCATCGACGTACGTGATGCCGAACCTTACCGGGCAGCCGCTGGGCAGCGCGACTCTGACGTTGCAGGACGCGGGCATGAAGGTAGGGAAGGTTACGTTGCTGCCTGCTGCGTCTACTTCTCCGGGAGATGCGTCGGCTGCGGTTGCGCCTCCTGCTGACGCGCAACCGAGTGCTGCTAGCATGATCATCAATCAGACTCCGTTGCCCGGACAGAAGATCGCAGCGGGCAGCGTGGTGAATTTCGAAGTTCGGTAACGCGCCAGCCGAAGAAAGGGCACTTATCGCAGCGGATACGGCTGCGCTACCGATGCAAGAGCAGATCAGAGAGCTTTGGTGGTGACTCGGCGTTTTGCATTAACGGCGTTCGATTAGTGCTGCGAAGAAGCCATCGCAAGGATGCGCGCCTGGGATCGTCCTGAGATAGGGGCCGGAGAGGATTGAGTCGAGGCTTTTCCAGCACAGTTCTCCGTACTGCTGCAGTCGCTCCAATTCGGGCTTGATCTCAACGACGCGAAATCCCGTCATGACAGAAAGCGTATTTTCAACCACTCCTTCGTTTTCTTCGCGCTCGAGCGAACAGGTCGAATAGAGCAGACGTCCGCCAATCGCAAGGCGGGCAAGTGCGGACTTCAGAATTGCCGTTTGCCGTACTTCGAGATCATGCAGGTCCGTGCTTTTGAGCTTCCATTTGATCTCAGGATTGCGAGCCAGTGTGCCGGTGCCGGAGCAGGGGACATCGGCGAGTATCCGATGAAAATCAATGGCAAACGGAAGATTGCGCGCGTCGGCTGCCACGATGTTTACGTTCGACTGGCGGATGAGAGATTTCAGCAGGCGCGCACGGTGGGGATGCAGATCGGTCGCCAGTATCTTCGCCCGAGGGTTGTAACGGGCGAGCAGCGTGGTCTTTGAGCCGGGAGCGGCGCAACAATCGAGTATGGTGTTGTTCGAGCCGCCGTTTTGACGAGCGGCTAGGAGCGCAACTAGTTGCGAAGCTTCGTCTTGAATCGAGATGCGCCCGCCTCGAAAAGGCTGTGTGGCGCTAACATCTCCGGAGAGAACCCGGCGGGCGGAGGAGAGAAATCGGCCGGGCGCGAGCTCGACTCTGGCTGCGTATAACTCTTTTTCTGCAGCGCCGTTGCCGTCGTCATGGAGATGAATGCTGGTCTCGGGCACGGTCTGATCGTGTAGACATATCTGACGCGTCGCCGTCAGCCCATATCGCTCAATCCAGCGCTCGAGCAGCCACGCCGGATGAGCCGCTTTTTCGGCGAGTACCGCCCTGTCGATAGACTCCATGATTTGGGTCAGCACGTCGGGTGCGGCGACCGCCGCAATTTTTCTCAGAACCGCGTTGACGAAGGGAGCGGCGGAACGCTTTCGGGCGGTTTTGACCAGTTCCACACTTTCAAAGATGGCTGCACGGGCCGGAACCCGGGAAAGAAACTGTAATTGATATGCGCCTAAGCGCAGGGCGGCTACGACCTCGCGATCCAGCCGTTCGAATTTCTGCGTCGAGGCCGCGGCGAGCCGGCGATCAAGCAAAGACTGCCAGCGCAGGACCCCCATCACCAGTTCAGTCGTCAGTCCATGATCGCGCGAGGAAAGGTTAGAAAGTGCAGTGGAATGGAGCAGTTCGACGGCGTAGGAATCTTCGCGTTCCACGCGCAACAGAATCTCGAAGGCGACGGCGCGAGCGGCAGAGACAGCCATTTCTGTCTATTGTCCCAGATGGTCCCCGCATTTGGGGCGGTATCCGTTGATGAACTCAGAAGCGCTCATGCGTCGCTTGCCTTCCAGTTGAACTTCGAACAATTCGAGCGCGGTCTGAGTATGTTCGCCACATCCGGCGAGTAATTGGGTTCCGTCGACTGCGATTTCGCCGGGCGCGATTTTGCTGGATATGTGCAAAGGACGCGCGCGATGGACTTGCAGGTTCTTGCCACGGAAGGTAGTGAAAGCACCTGGCCAGGGCTGAAAGCCACGCAGGCGATTGAAGAGGTCTCCGGCGGTGCGCGCGAAATCCATGCGTCCGTCTTCTTTTCTGAGGATCGGAGCAAGCGAGGACAGCGCATCATCCTGCGGAGTGGGGTGCGCTTCTCCGGTGTCGAGCTCTTCGAGAGTATCCACCATCAAATCTGCGCCGATGGAGGCGAGCCTTGGACCGAGTTGTACAGCCGTTTCTTCGGCGCCGATTGGAAGCTCATCTTGCATCAGGATGTCGCCGGTATCAAGGCCGGCATCGATACGCATCGTCGTAACACCGGTGACGGATTCACCGCAGGCAATCGCCCACTGGATCGGCGCCGCTCCCCGATACTTCGGGAGTAAAGAAGCATGCAGATTCAAATTTCCGAGTGGAGGAAGGTCGATCATCCACTGTGGAATGATGCGGCCGTAGCCGACGACGATGATTCCGTCAGGCTGGATGACTTCTAGTTGCTCGCGGAATTCCGCGTTGTTCTTGATTTTTTCGGGTTGCGTGACAGTCAGACCCAAACGGAGGGCCGCATCTTTCACGGGCGAAACCGTGACTTCCATGCCGCGTCCGCGAGGACGATCGGGTTGGGTCACAACGAGGGGAACGGTGTGGCCAGCCTCGACTAATCTTTCCAGTGTGGGAACAGCGAATCGCGGCGTGCCGCAGAACACCAGGCGCATCAAGCCCGGCGTGGGACCCGATTGCAAGATATTGAATGGGGAATCTACCACTCACCCGCCTTCACTAATTTCTTAATTTTACGCTTGATCAAATCGCGTTTGAGGGCGCTCACATGCGAGATGTAGAGCTTGCCGTTGAGGTGATCGGTCTCGTGGAGAAAGGCGCGGGCCAGTAAATCTTCTCCAGTATGCTCGAAGGTTTTGCCGCTTAGATTCTGGGCGCGCACGGTTACAATTTTCGCGCGGGTGACGTCTTCGCGGAATTCGGGAATGCTAAGGCAGCCTTCGCTGCTGCGCTGGCGTCCTTCCTTGTGGACGATGACGGGATTAATCAGGACGAGCTTGGCGTCGGGATCTTCTTTGAAAGTTACGTCGACGACAGCGATGCGCTTGGCAATGCCGATCTGCGGAGCGGCCAAACCCACGCCGCGCGCCGCATACATCGACTCAAACATATCTTCGATCAGCTTCTTGAGATCGTCGTCGAAGGCGGTGACCTCGGCGGCAGGAGTTTCTAAAACGGGATCGCCGAATTTTACGATTGGATAGATCATGTTTTGGTTAGAAGGCCTTTAGCTGCTCCAGGTATCCAGCAAAATTTCTTTTGGTTTCTCGGATCGAATCGCCACCAAACTTTTCTAACGCGCAACGCGCTAGAGTGAGCGCCACCATGGCTTCGGCGGCAATGCCGGCGGCGGGGACAACGCATACATCTGAACGCTCGTACGCAGCTTTAACGGGTTCGCGCGTCGTGAAATCGACCGAATGCAAGGGCCGGCGCAGGGTTGATATCGGCTTGAGATAGCCACGCACGCGAATCTCCTGGCCGTTCGAAACTCCGCCTTCGAGGCCTCCAGCATTGTTGCGGGTGCGCGTGAAGCCGGAGAAACCTGCATCGTTCTGATAGCCGATTTCGTCGTGCACGGCGGATCCCGGCGAATGTGCAGCCTGAATCGCACTGCCAATTTCCACGGCTTTTACCGCTTGCAGCGACATGACGGCTGCAGCGAGCAGAGCGTCGAGGCGTTCGTCCCACTGCACATAGCTGCCGAGGCCGGGCGGAACGTTGTGGGCTACGACTTCGAACACTCCACCGACAGAGTCGCCGGTGCGCAAAACTTTGTCGACTTCCTCTTTCATGCGTTGCTCAGCATCGGCATCAGCACACGAGAGCAAGACCTCGTTCTTGGCCGCCAGTGGTTCGATCTGTTCCCAGGGAATCTCTCGATCGGCAATTGATACTGCACCCACGGCAATCACGTGGCTCATAACCTCAACGCCCAGCTCGCGCAGAAGCAATTTTGCCAACGCTCCGATGGCTACGCGGGCGGCTGACTCGCGGGCAGAGGCGCGCTCGAGAACGTAGCGGGCTTCGGTGAAATCGTACTTCAGGGCTCCGGCGAGGTCGGCGTGGCCGGGTCGCGGAGAGGCGACGCGCTTGTGTTTCGCCGGATCACCCGTTTCGACAGGAAGAGATTCTTTCCAGTTCTGCCAGTCGCGATTTTGGAGCATGACGGCGATCGGAGATCCGATGGTTTTGCCGTGGTGCACGCCAGAGAGAAAGTGGGCACGATCGGTTTCGATTTTCATTCGACCCCCGCGTCCAAAACCTTGCTGGCGACGCCAGAGTTCCCGGTCGACGAATTCCTGGTCAACGGCCAATCCCGCAGGCAATCCCGAAAGAAACGCGACTAGCGCTTCGCCGTGGGACTCTCCGGAGGTAAAGTAACGCAGCATGTGGAAGAGGCATTGTAAATGATGAAGAATGGTTCGGCTCAGTTTGACGCTGATTCGTCGGGCAGTGACCAGATTTTGCGGGAAAGAAGGGCGCACAGGTACAATTGGGGGGCACGTTCGTGCCAGTACCGGGCAGAGCGCCCTGAGCTTTAGACTCATCGCGTCACTTCGTCACAGGACGCGAGGGATTAAATCAATGTCAATGATGAAAACTGGTCCGATGCATCAGGACGCGGACGCGCGCATACGTTGCGTGCTCGCCGACGATCACGAAATGCTGCGCTATGGTGTGCGCCGGCTACTCGAGGATTCTCCTGATTTCACAGTGGTGGGCGAGGCAGGAGATGCCTCGGAAGCCCTCAAACTGGTGTTGCAGCACCGTCCCGATCTGGTGCTTCTCGACATCAGCATGCCCGGCATGTCGTCGTTTGAGTCGGGCCGTCTGATTGAGGAGCATTGCGGCGGTACAAGAATTGTCTACCTGACCATGCACGAAGACCCGGAATACATTCAACAAGCTATGCGCTCCGGGGCGAGCGGGTATTTGCTGAAAGACACTCCGGCACCTCTCTTATTGAGCGCTCTTCGGGCGGTGCATCGCGGCGAGAAATCGATGAGTCCGCTGGTGCACACGAAGTTGGTGCAGACGAAATTGAAAAACGAAGGCAACCGGCAAGTTTCGTCGGGAGGGCGCGTGCCGCTGCGTAGAAATACGCTAACCCTGCGCGAGTGCGAAGTGATGAAGTTGCTTGCCGAGGGACACACAGTGAAGAAAACTGCAGCCGCTCTCGGTGTCAGCGTCAAGACGGTGGAGGCGCACAAATTCAACTTGATGCGCAAACTGGACATCCACAACAAAGCGCAACTTGTAACGGTGGCGATCCAGAAGAAAATTCTTCCAGTGCCAGTTCAAATGAACTAGCAATTCGACTCGTACAGCCAATCAGCTTTTAATTTGTCACGGCAAGAGCCGCGAGGCTGGCTAGATCGGGGACTTCGAGGTCTGGTTGTGCATTGGGATCAGCTTCCGCCACGGTTCGCACCGCTCCGATGCCTGGACGAGCCGACTTCCGGTTTACCCACACGCTAGAGATTCCCACACAACGCGCCGGAACGACGTCATGGTAACGGCTCTGCCCGGCGTGCAGTAGTTGCCCAGGTCTGATGGCGAGCGTTTGCAACGCCACTCGAAAATTATTGGGAGACGGCTTGTAGCTGCGCAGTTGCTCGGCCGTGATGACCGCGTCGAACGCAACATTGAACAGCTTTCTCGTCTCGGCAAAGAGATCGTCATCGATATTTGAGATCACCGCGAGTTTGTAGCGCTTCCGAAGTTCGTGCAAGGCAGGGATCGTGTCGTGAAATGGCGGCCACGCCGGAAGAGATTCGTGCAGGGAATTGATCTCCGCGGAACTGGCTTGAAAATGGAGGCGATTGGCAAAGCTCTGCACTACCGATCGCAGGACTTGCTTGTAGTTTTGGTAGTCGCCGCTCTCTGCTTCTGCCTCGAATTCACCGTAGAGTTCGAGCATCTCGGCATCGGGAAGAGCGTGGCCGTGTTTTTCGAGAATGCCCCGTAATGCCGGCAAAATGCCGGTTTCCCAGTCGATTAGGGTGCCGTAACAATCAAAGCTGATGGTGGTGAAGCGCGAGAAATCCATGGTGCGGCCCAGAATCCGAAGGGAACTCCTTAAGCCTTTTGTTCGGTAAATAGATCTAACACCAACGCGGCAGTTGGAGCGGGCTCAGAGGTCTGAGATGCGGCGGGCGCTACGCTGGAATCTTCCGGCGCGCTCTTCTCAACTGGTGGCTTCTCGCCCTGCATGAATTTCCTGGAATCGAGAATCGGTCGTCCTAAAGAGGAGTTGTAGCTGCTCCAAGGACCCTCGATCAAGGCCTCGCGCTCGAGTTGGGCGCGCATGGCTTCCATCTTGGAATCCAGATCGTCGAGGTAGTGCAGCATTAGCGCTTCGGCAAACATTGGGAGCTTGGGAGATCCGAAATCATACTGGCCATGATGGCTGATGATCAGGTGTTCGAGCAGAGTCTTCAACTCGGGAGGGAAGTTAGGCAAACCCGCGAGTTTCGCCTGCAGCATTTCGAGTTCGATGATCATGTGGCCGAGCAACTGGCCCCGCGTGGTGTAAGAAAATGCTCGGTTGTAGGTTAGTTCCTGAATCTTGCCGATATCGTGGAGGAACGCGCCGGTGAGCAGCAGGTCGCGGTTGATCTGCGGATAATTGCGGCACATCAGATCGCAGGAGCGGAAGAGAGAGACGACGTGGTCGAGTAATCCGCCAATGTAGGCGTGATGCAGCGTCTTGGCGGCGGGCGCGTTGCGGTAGCGCTCCGCGATTTCGGGGTCAGCCATGAACAGCTCGACCAGGGCCTTGAGATGCGGATTCTGGAAGGTGGCGACGAATTCGGTTAGCGTGCGCCACAGTTCGCCAATATCCTTGGTGGTCTTGGGAAGGTAGTCGGTGAAATCGATGTCGGCTTCTTCCATGCGACGGAGCTTGTGAATCGTGAGCTGAAATCGATTCTTGTATTTGTTGACAAGGCCCTTCACTTTCAGGAAATCGTCCTGCTCGAAGACGGCGATGAACTCTTCGACGTTGTCCCACATTTTGGCTTCGAGCTGGCCGCTGCGATCGGCGAGAGTCAGAGCGAGGTAGGGCTCTCCATTTTTCTTGGCCTTGACCTGCTTCGAGGCCACGACGAAGCTGGAGGTAATGATTTTGTTTTCCTGCAGAGCACAGTCGCAGATAAAAAACTCTTTCATGAGCCTCCGGGTGCAGCGCCTGAAGGCGCATTCTCGCAGAACGGTTGGAGCTTGCCCGACGGCATGCTCTCTGGAACCTAAAACACGCCCAGCTTTTTCTTTTTCTTCAGATTCTTCGCGTTGTTTTCTTTGGCTGTTGTTTCGACCGGCTTGGTCTGCTTGGCACTGGCGCCGGAATCGATGTAACCGGGCTTGTAATCAATGTAGGCTTCTTCGCGCAGTGTGGTCAGGTAGGCACGAAGGGCGGGCTGCAATTTCTGCATGTAGAGCGCGTCCTGAATGCGAGGCTCGACTTCCTTCAGGCTGGGGATGCCGGCAGTCGTATGCTCGGTGACCTGCAGGATTACGTAACCCTGTTTGGTGCGGATCACGTCGGTAGTTTCTCCGGCCTTCAGCGCAAAAACTCTGTCTTCGAGTTCCTTGGAAAGTGTGCCGCGCTTAAAGTAACTAAGGTCGCCTCCATCTTTTGCGGAAGGTCCGTCGGAACTTTTCTTGGCCAAGTCAGCAAACTTTGCGCCTTTTTGGATCTGTGCCAACAGTTCCTCTGTCTTGGCCTTTGCGACTTCGAGCGCTGCCTGCGTCTCGGCCTCGGTCGGCGGTTCGGGCTTGCCACCGGGGGCGGCGGCCGGTTTCGTGATGGGTTTCGGCGCGATCAGGATTTCGCTTAGGCGAACCTGTTCGGGCTGGTCCATTTCGGCTTTATGCTGCTCGTAGAACTTTTTCTCGTCCTCTTTGTTCATGGAGAGCTTCTGGCCAACTTCCTGCGAAATGACTTTCTGGGTGATGATCTGGTTGCGCAGGTTTTGCTTGAATTCTTCGTAGGAAGCGCCCTGAGCCTCGGCGGCTTTTTCCAGCTCTTCCATGCTGCCTAGATTCATCTGCTTGCGCATTTCATCGAGCCGCTTGATGAGCTCGGTGTCACCGGTGATGCCCAAGTCTTTGCCTTTTTGCAGTAAAAGCTGCTGGTCGATCAGGTCACGCAAGACGTCGCGTTGCTTTTCGGCAAAATCGCGATCGGCGTTCGAGGGATCCTGCTGCGTGACTTCCTGTTTTAGTTGGTCGCGGCTGCGCACATATTCCGAGCGGGTGACGATCTCATTATTCACGCGGGCGATAATCTCTTCGACCACGGTGTCGGCCGAGGACAAAACGGGCAACAGCAGCGCGGTTCCAACCGCCAACAGCAACGGAAGTCTGGTGTTCTTCATTAGGGCTCTCTTGAAACCTGGGGTTAACCCGAGGGGAAATTGTCTGCTCATTTTACGCCGTCATTGGTAGGAAGGCCAAATCGGGCTGGAGGGTTGTAGGGCTTTCCGGCGTTTTTGCTGTGGAGACAGAGAGAGAATCTACCGCGGAGACACGGAGGCACGGAGAAAAGCAAGATCGGTTAACAGGATCCCGGAATATTGTCGTGGGTGGCAAAGACGGGACAAGGCCCGTCTCTACACGAGGTTTAGGCTCCGCGGGTGATGGTTAAGGCAGTTACGTCGTTGTGCTTCGGAGCCATGTGCATGAAGTCTTGCACGCCTTGCAGGATGTTGCGGGAAAGAGCTTTCGCGGAAGCGGGTCCGCCCTTCATAAGGTTCTTGACGCCATCCAGGCCAAATTCTGACTTACGCGATTCGGCTTCGACCACGCCGCGAGAGACGATCGCCATCGAGCCGTTCGGTCCGAGGCCGACGATGCGGGCGTCCGTGGGCGCCAGAGAAAACAGGCCTAAAGGCAAGCCGGTGGCAGGCAGTTCGACGAGACCTTCTTCGTCGCGCAACAGTCCGGGAGTGTGTCCGGCATTGACATAGCAAACGGTGCCCAGCTCTTCGTTGTAACACCCGGCGAAGGCGGGGCAACTGCGCACGCCGCCGGCGGCGCGCATGATTTCAAGATTCAGACGCCGAGAGAGTTCGATCATCGCGTCCGATTCGTTGAGTTCATCGCCGGCAAAGAGTTCCTCGGCGGAGGAGCGAAAACACGCCTGTGCGGCTTGGATCACGGATGCACACGTTTCGCGCTTGCCTGCCACATCGAGCAATCCAAAAAGAAAACGGGTCGGGCTGGCGCGCCGGAAATCATGCAGATCGCCGCCCGCGCGGGAGGAAAAGTAGGCGACCGACATGTCCGCGCCCTGCAGCGCTGGAGTTTCGCCCTGCACAATTTCGGGGACTGCCTCCGTCGAGCCGAATCCGAGTTTGGAAAGCAGGCTAACCATGAGGGGCGAAATTACCACAAAGTGTAGGACGGGGCAATGAGAGAGAAGTGGGGGTCTGGTGGACTGAATTGCCCGCGCACAATCAGGCTTGGCGGACACGCGGGCGAGGGCCCCCGCGCCACACGGGCTATTCGCCGTACTTGTCTTTAAGCTGGTGAGCGATGTCGTCGCGCAACTGGTGGTAGTCCGCGTGGATAGTGTTGCGCAGCGCCGCTTCGGGCGTGCTGCCTTGGGAAAGAAGCCCTAGAATCCGGGCGATTTCGCTCATGCCGTACGCATCTCGAATGTATTCGGCGCCGGTCAACGATTCGGCATAGGCGAGCAAGGCTTCCGGCTCAGAAAAATTCATGAAGCTGCCCTCCAGCGTGTTGAAGGGGATTTCGCCATTTGCGGCAAAGATATGCGCCAACTGGTGGCCATTCGACGCCGCCGATTTGCCTTCCTCCATCTGCGCAATGCCCTCATTCAGCCAGGTAGGGCAGCGGTTGCTCGACATCTGGGAGACGAAGGAATGGGTGAGTTCGTGCTTCAGGATGCGGGCCAGGTCCGGCGTAACGCTCTGGACGCCGCTAATCGGAATGCGCAGCTTACCGTCGTTAATGGCACCCGTCCAAGAGGGAGCGCGAGTGACGTCGAAGAACGCCTGCTGGGTGTACAGCGTTACAGCGATGTTGTTGCGCGGCGAGTAGCCGAGGTCACGGACCAGGTCGTCGTATTCGGAATCGAGCGTGGCGAGCAGGTCGCGACGAAAGGTTTCGGAGGTATCTTTGCCCTCGAAGTGCAGGTTGAAGTGGCTGCTTTCGCGCTGTGAAAAGTCAGATTCGGCGGCTGATTCGCGCTGGGCGCGCGCCAAATACTCACTCACGGTGGCGTCGGGGCGCAGGGCAAGCGACTTTTTCCACGAACGAATCGCATCGGGCGTATGATCGCTGGCGAACTGCACGAAGCCCAGCATGGCGATAGCATCGGGAGAATCCGGAGAAAGAGTGGCAGCGTGTTGCGCGTAAGGTAGTGCGTCGGCGGCATGCCCCGTGCGCATCAGGGTGGCGGCGTAGTAGATCAGCAAAGTTGAATTATCAGGTTCGAAACGCAGCGCCGATTCGTAGTGGCGTTTGGCCTGCGTAAAGTTGCCATGATCGGACTCGAACTTGCCTGCCAGAAAATATGCTGTAGCTGCGATTTCGGGATTCGAAGACTGCCCGAAAGAGGCGAGAGCGTCCACATCGACCTTGCCGTCGCGGATCACTTTCAACGCGACGTCCGCCTCGTGGTTGAACGAAGGCACTGGCGGACTGATATCGGGCGCTCCAACCGAGCCTGCCGCGCCGGCGTGCACGGGTGCAATCCCGCCTGCGTCGATGTGGTCGACGGAGGATTTCGGGATGGCGTAGGTATCCTCGCCCAGGTCGTATTCGACGTGGTCTTTGACTTCGCGAACCTGGTCGGCCCAGATGGTGCGTCCATTCTTGAGATGGATGACGTCGGCCGCCGCAGGTAGGGCTGCTAACAGCACTAAAATGAGGACGAAGGCTCGCACTCGGCTGATTCTAACAACCGCCCCGAGGGCTTGTAAGGTGACCAAAGTGCCGCCGCGACCGAAGATTCGAGTGCTGCTCGTGATCGCGATCGCTTTGTGCCTCGTGGCTGCTACGGCCCGGGGTCAATCTCTCCCGGGTACCAGCGACCCTTCCTGTCCAAAGGCCACGAACGCGCTCTACGCTCGAATTCGCTCCGTCGGGCTCGATCCTCGGAGGGTCTACCGCGTTCGCGAAGCCGCCATCGACCGGCCCAATCTCCACCTGGACTTTGATAATGGGACTCTGGCGTTTACCCAAGATATTTGTGGACGCATCACCGGCGCCTTTTTCGACGGCGACGGCGAGGTGCGGCTGCGACCTCCCAATCACATTGAGCGCGGATCGCTCGCCCTTTTTACGGGCATGGCCATTCTGGAGGAGCAATTCGAATCGGGATACCTGCGTTTCAATGACGATACGGCCGCAGCCTTGCTGCCGTTTCTAGTCCCCGTCGCCGACAGTTCGGCCTTTATCCAGGAGTGGAGTGAGCCGAGCCAGAGTTTCGCCGAGTTTGACGCGCTGCGATTGCTGTTGGATTTCAGTCATTTTCTTCCAGCGCGCGGGGAAAACGACGGAGTGGAGAAATTCCCCCCCTTGCTGCATGCTCACCTGTTCGGCAAAAAGCTGGGCGCATTTGAAGTGGTTTGGGATGCCGCTAATGCCGAGCCTCTTTGGGCCGGACAGCCTCGGGTGAAGGACGGCATCTTATTCTTCGACGTTTGGACATCGTTTGCGCCGCGTAATGACGATCCAGACGCTGCTGCCAAAGTCGCGGATGCGACGATTTCTGACTTCAAGATACGGGCGACGGTACTGCCTCCGACCGCGCTGCGAGCGTCGGCGGATTTGCTTCTAAAAATTCACACCGGGGGCGAGCGGGCGTTGCTCTTCGAGTTGTCGCGTTACCTGAAAGTGGATTCGGTCGAGGCAGACGGCCACGACGCCCTCGATTTCATACAGAATCCCGCCATTGAAGGCTCTCACTTGCAGCGGCGCGGCAATGATCTGGTGGCAGTGGTCTTCCCAGTTCCCTTGCGGGCGGGACAGGAATTGAAACTGCGCTTCCGCTATGCGGGCGACGTGCTCGCCGACGCTGGGAACGGATTGTTATATGTCGGCGCACGCGGCACCTGGTTCCCGAACTTCGGGCTGAGCCCGGCACAGTTCGATATGGAGTTTCACTATCCCGAGGGTTACACGCTGATCGCAACCGGCAAGCCGGCGCCACGCTCCGGGGACTCGGAGGGTGACGCGCCCACAGATAAAGTTTCGCGGTGGGTTTCGGAGCGCCCGATTCCCGTCGCCGGATTCAATCTTGGCAAGTACGTGCGCGCCGAAGCAAAGTCAGGCAAGGTATTGGTCGAGGCCTACAGCACCCGAGGGATGGAGACGTCATTCCCAAAAGCGCAAGCCGAGGTGAAGCAGCAGGCCGCCTTTCCTGGGCGTCTACAATCCCAGCGCAATAGCCCGATTGTCATCGCTCCGCCACCGCCCTCCCCGGCGCGCGATGTGCAAGCTGTAGCCGACCGGGCGGCCAAGGCGATCACAAATTTCTCGCAGTGGTTCGGACCCTATCCCTACGACTCGCTGGCCTTGACGCAGATGCCTGGCGATCTGAGTCAGGGATGGCCGGGCTTAGTGTTTCTTTCAAGTTTTGCGTTTCTCAGTTCGCAAGAGCAGACCGATCTGCGGCTGGACCCGGTGACGCGCTCGCTCGACACCCAAGTCCTCGTGCACGAGACTGCGCATCAATGGTGGGGCGATCTGGTGCAGTGGAAGAGCTATCACGATCAGTGGATCTCGGAGGGACTGGCGGACTATGCTGCGCTGTTGGCGCTGGAGCAGAAGAATCCCGCGCAGTTCCGCGATGTGCTCGAGAAATACCGGCGCGATCTGCTGGCCAGCAATAAGGAGGGGGAGCGCCTGCGCGATGCTGGCCCTGTAACGCTCGGACTGCGACTTGAATCTTCGCATTTTCCAGCAGGATTTGAAGCTATCGGTTATGAACGGGGAACGTGGCTGTTTCATATGTTGCGCTGCATGTTGCGGGACGCGGAAACGCAGGATGCAAAACTGCGGGAGTCCGAAACGGCTTCCCATTCCCGGAAGGGGCATGGGGGCAAGGCGGATCCCGACGAACTCTTTTTTCGCGCTTTGCGAAAAATCAGAGAGCGCTACGCCGGAAAGAAAATCACGACTGAGGAACTCGTCGAAGTTTTCGAAGAGGAACTGCCGCGACCACTTTGGTACGAGCATCGCCACAAACTCGACTGGTTTTTGGACAGCTGGATCAACGGCACGACGATCCCCGAACTCGAAGCGCGGGATATTCGAATCAATGAAAAAAATGGCAAGACCACGGTTAGCGGCGTGATCGTTCAAAAGGGCGCGCCCGAAGATTTGGTGACCGCTGTTCCTGTGTACGCGACGACTTCAGCTAACACGTTGGTTTTCCTGGGCGAAGTGCTCGCAGACGGAGCTGAAACCAGCTTTCAGTTGGCCGCGAGTGGGATGGCGCAGAAAGAGTTGCGCAAGATTGAGATCGATCCCAAGAAGACGATTCTCTCGGCAGGCAAGTAATTTCCTCAGTTTACCCAACTGGCTCGACCTCCTACAGACCTCGGTGCAAATCGGCGTGGGCGATGGCGTTTCCGTCGGCCTCGCGATTGCATAAGCAGATTGGTCTGAGTGCAGAGTCAAGCCGGATCGGAGAAACGCCATGAACCTCGAGCCACACGTCGTTGCCGAAGACCGTGCAACGGATCATCTCCGGCGACGCACAATTCTCCTGGTGGAAGATGAGCCGTTTGTGCGCGAGGCGGCGGAGAGCATTCTCGAGCATGCGGGCTTTGAGGTCTTGCCGGCGATCGACGCGCAAAGCGCGATGAGAATCTTTGAACAACACCAAGGCGGAATCGATCTGGTGATGACCGACATGATTCTTCCGGGACGAACCGGTCAGGAACTCGGGCACGAACTGCGTGAACAATCTCCCGAGATCGCGGTTTTGATCACTTCTGGTTACGCGAATGCCGAGAGTGAAATTGAAGAATGCGAGGCGCGCACCTATTTTCTGGCGAAGCCGTACTCACGGCGCACGCTTCTGGAGAAAGTGGAAAAAATCCTGGCGGCCGCTCTGTTGCCGCGCAGCGCGACTCAGGCCGGGTAACATACTACCGGACCCCGAGGCGCAATTTCTGAGTGCGGCGCATTGGGCGTCAGTGCCCTTTGCGATGTTGAGATGGTAGCCGTTGCGTAGCCATTTACACGGCTTCGACGCCAGAATTGCCCCAGTCGTGACTATTTCCTCGATAAACCTCAGTTTCCTCTATAATCCTCAGTTCTTGACTATGGTCGTTAAACGGCGGTTCTTAAACACTGGCTCGTAGGCCGGTTCCGAAGCAGAATTCACATTCAATTTACGAAGGAGCATTGATGGCATTTGAGGGACGAGTTGCGCTGGTTACGGGAGCGTCGCAGGGGATTGGGCATGCTTGCGCGCTGGCGCTGGCGCGAGAGGGCGTGAGCGTTGCGGTAGCGGCGCGCAACCAGGAAAAACTCGACGCGCTGGTGGGCGCGATCACGGCTTCGGGCGGCAAGGCTGCTGCATTTGTCATGGACGTGGCCGACGAAGAGCAGGTGAAGTCGGCGATCAAGGCTGTCCTGGCGCAGTTTGGCAAGATCGATATCCTGGTTAATAACGCGGGGATCACGCGCGACCAACTGGTGTTGCGCATGAAGCGTGCTGACTGGGATTCGGTGCTGAACACGAATCTCACTTCCGCGTTTCTCTGCATCCAGCAGGTGATTCCATCGATGCTGAAGCAGCGCTGGGGGCGCATCATCAACGTCACCAGCGTCTTTGGGCAGATGGGGCAATCGGGTCAGGCGAATTACGCCGCGTCTAAAGCCGGATTGATCGGGCTGACGATGGCGATGGCTCGCGAAGTTGCGTCGCGCAATATCACCTGCAACGCCGTCGCTCCCGGATTTATCGACACCAACATGACTGCTGTTCTAAGCGAGGAATTCAAGCAGACTGCGGTGAAGTCGATTCCGCTGGGAAGGGTTGGCTGTCCGGAAGACGTAGCCAGCGCGGTGCGCTTTTTGGCCTCCGACGAAGCCGGTTACATCACTGGACACGTGCTGAACGTGAACGGGGGGTTGTTGATGGGCTAGGGGTGGGCAGGCGCCATCGCCCAACCGTGGCGGTCCCGATCGCTCGAGTCTCTCAGCCCTTTAGCTCTCAGCTAGGGCCGGTCCCGGGGTGCTTGCTGTTTGTACCCCCCCTCCCCCCTCCCCTGATCTTCTAGAATCATTGATTTAGGAGGTGGACCTCTGTCAGATCTTTGAGTTTAAAGGACTTGCATGCAAAATATTGTGGAATAAGGAGTTGTCAGCCTTCAGCTTTCAGCCTTCAGCCGTCAGGAAAAGCGGATCATAGAAGCTTTAAGCTGCCTGGAAGGAATCAGTAGTTTGGCGGGAATTCCCGCGAGATTTTTGATGTTAAAGGACTTAGGTGCAAGATCTTCTGGAATAGGGGTGAAGTCCGCGAACGCGAGGTCACGGTTCGCGACGCGGCGAGAAGACGTCTCTACGGTTGCTTGCTTCGGGAGCGGATGTTGATTGCTCGACCGGTTGAGTTTTCAAGGAGCGGCGCGATTGGCTTCGTGCGGGGATCGAAGGTGCTATCTCTGGAGACGGGCACACTTTCTCCCTGGCCAATCAATATCTATTGTCGCCGATGGCGTAGTGGTTGTCTGTGATTGTGGCTACGTCGGTTTGTGATGAAAAAAGTCAAAGGCCCCGCGCGAGCGAAGCTCAACGGGGCACCCTTTTGGGTTGAGATGGGCCCGTCGATGGTAGAGAGATTGGAAGGTTTCTCGGAATTGGGTGGGATTTCTGGGGCGCTTAGCTGCATCGGGGCCTTAGCGGTAGTTCCAGTTGTCTAACTCTACGGTGATGGGCACCGCGATGGACTGTCCATTGCAGGTTGCGGGCTTGAAGCGCCAAGCTTGGACGGCGAAGAGTACTCGTTCGTCGGATGATTTGCCCACAGAGGGAGATATTTTGAGATGCTGCGGCTGTCCCTTTGTGTCAATGATCATAGAAACGTGAACAGCCAAGGGGCGATCTCGCATGCCTAAGGGAGAAATGGGATCTCGCGTAAACGTGGCTTCCGGCGGCTTTGGAGTTACGGAACAGACTCCAATTTCGATCGATCCGGGTGGCGGAGTGAAAGAGGAGGGGCTGGTTGCCGGCGCTACCTCGAGTTCGACGACGTTGGCCTGCATTTTCTCGTGGCCATCCTGGAAACATTGGATGTGACGAGGAAACCAGCGTTCGGCAAATTTGCGGAAATCACCGAAGCTGCAGGAATAGTCGCCCATGTGCTGGCCGACTTGGACCGGGGCAATGTTTTCGACAAGAACATGTTGGTCTTTGTCGAAGCAGAAGGCGCGCTTGGAGTGTTTGTGTCCCACGGGCTTGGTTGCCACGCACAGGGTGGCGGCGTCGGGAGTGGTGAGAGTTTCGAATTCTAGTTTTTCCGTTTTTTCCGGCAACAGGGCAACGATGCTGGCGATTCGCCCGGCTTCGTCGGGGAAGTCGTTGTCGTTATCGAGGAACCAGCGCTGGGTGGGACCTCCGACTTCGACGTGTGCAAGAGTTCCGACCACAGTTTCGCGCCGCCACTGCGTGTTCGACATCCAGAGCTCGGTATAGGTGCCTTTCATGGTTTCGAGGTCTTTTCCTATATAGGTAAAGGTTAAGGAGAGACGAAACGGAGGGGCATTCTCCGCTCGGATGTCGGAGATTTGGCGGGCACGATCGAGCAGGTCTTGTGCGGTCTTCTGGACGTCTTCGGCGAGCGCGCGGCCGCAGAGGAGAGTTTGGGAAAGAACGACGAGCGGCAAGAGGCGATTGAGAACGGATCTTCGCATGGAGGTGGCGGACCCATGCACATACTAATACCGGTCGGCGCGCAAGTGGGTAGTGTTTGTGCTCGTGAGTACCTGACATCGCCTAGATATCTTCGCAAGACTAATCGTTAGGACGGTGGCCAGACCTAAATACCTCTTTACAGTTATCGGCCTGCCTTTCTGACTCGCTCCAATCCCCACCTGCGCAATTCTTGTCGGCAGTTTGGCCTCAGCGGCTAAAGCCGCTTGTATAGCGGATTCTCACGGCATGGCTGAAGCCATGCCCTTTCAAAGCGGGTGCGTGACCGATTGGACCACATGGCTGAAGCCATTCCCTTTCAAGGCGGGTGCTTGACCGACTGGACCACACGGCTGAAGCCATGCCCTTTCAAGGCGGGCTGACCGACTGGACCAGAGCGTTCCTGGATAGGATCCGTGCGTGTCCCGGATATCTCCTTACGATTATTGGTCTGCGTTTCTGACTCCCAACAATCCCACGCTGCGCAATTCTTGTGTGCAGTTTGGCCTCAGCGGCTAAAGCCGCTTGTATAGCGGATTCTCACGGCATGGCTGAAGCCATGCCCTTTCAAGGCGGGCTGACCGACTTGACCAGAGCCTTCTTGGATAGGATCCGTGCGTGCCCCGGATATCTCCTTACGATTATTGGTCTGCGTTTCTGACTCCCAACAATCCCACGCTGCGCAATTCTTGTGGGCAGTTTGACCTCAGCGGCTAAAGCCGCTTGTATAGCGGATTCTCACGGCATGGCTGAAGCCATGCCCTTTCAAAGCGGGTGCGTGACCTCGTCGAGCGGAACTCGGTCAGGAGTTGCGCTGAACGGACGCATGCTGGTCGATCTCTTTATGGAAGACCGGGCAGCGCTCGGCCATGGTGATTGCTTGGAGTTGGTTGCTGCGAGCGCGGGATGCCTCGCTGCTAGCAGTGGAGCGGTGCGTTTCATTGTGGTGGCGCTGCGGGCCGAGCTTCGCTCGGCGTGGACGGGCAGGAATGCCCGTCCCCACACTAAAAAACCCAAGGCAAAGCTCGTTTCGCCAATCTTTCTAGCGGGGGTTGTGGACTACGAGGATCATGCCGGGGCGGAGGGTGGCTACGTCGCGGTTGTCGTGTTTCAGGGCGGTGACGGTGGTGTTGTAGGAAGTGGCGATGGAGTAGAGAGTTTCTCCGGCTTTGACGCGGTGATGAATGACGCCTGCGCCGGATCGCGCGCCAGAAGCTGATTTGGCGCTGGCGGTCGATTGCAGTCCGGCGTGGTGTTTTGCGGTGGAGCGTTTGCTGGCCGACTCGGTTTCGGCGGCGGCGCTGTGAGTGACGGGCAGGTGCAGATAGAGGACTTTGCGTCCCGCAAGGCTGTCGCCTTTGAGACGATTCCAACTGCGGAGCATTTTCGGCGAGATCCCAAAATTTTCGGCTACGGAGGCGACGGTGTCGCCTTTTCTTACTTTGTAGTGCGTGGTGACACGAGCGTAGGTGCTGGTGTCAGCCTGCTTGCCGGGTGCGATCGGAATGATCAGGCGGGTTTCAGGAGCGACGGCCTCGACGCGAGAGCTGGCCTTGGAGCGGCTTCCGGCGTCATTCGGGTCAAGATCGCTCGGCTCGAGATCGTTCGCTTCAGCGATGGCTTTGGGCGTGGTGTGATAGGTGTGCGCGATCGAGGCCAGGGTTTCTCCGGGCTGCACTTTGTGGTAACGCCACCAGACACGCTTATCGGCGGGGATGACGGCGACAGCGCTTGCAAATTTCTCGCCTGTGCCGGCGGGGAGATGCAATTCGAAGGGCTGCCCCTTTCCAGCGTCTTTCGGAGTGGTCATGCGGAGGAGGCTGGGATTGAGGTCGGAGAGATCTTCAGCCGTGGCGTCGACGCATTCGGCGGCCAGGCGCAGGTCGATGGGATAGTCGATTTTTACCGTGTCGTAGGGAACAGGCTTGTCTTTGACGATGGAATCCAGCCCGTACTGGGCGGGATTCTTGGCCATGATAGTGACGGCCACGATGATGGGAACGTAGTTGCGGGTTTCTTTGGGCAGAACGTTGCGGCGGTAAAGCTCCCAGAAGTCGGCGTATCCGGTGCGCTTGACGGCGGACTGAACGGTGCCGGGGCCGGAGTTGTAGGCGGCCATGGCGAGATACCAGTCTCCGAATTCGTTATAGAGGTCGTGGAGGTGGTGCGCGGCGGCGCGAGTGGCTTTCTCGGGGTCCTGGCGATCGTCCTGCCACCAACTGCGCTGTAGGCCGTAGCCCGAGGCGCGGCTGCCCATGAATTGCCACATGCCGCGGGCACCGGCACGGGAGACGGCTAAGGGGTGGAATCCGGACTCGGCCTGGGCGAGATAGATGAGTTCCTGCGGCACACCTTCTTCGCGCAGGACGCGTCGAATCATATCTTCGTAGCGGCCGGAGCGGGCCAAGGCGTGTTCGAGGGTGCCGCGTCCGCGATTGGAGAAGTAATTAATATATCCGGCGACCTGGTCGGTCATCACTAAGGGCAGGTCGGAGTGCGTGCTCTTCAGCTCGGCCAGGGCTTTTGCTTTTACGTTGGGATCGACGGAGGGGGTCGCTTCGTTGGCTTCGTCGATGGGCGCGGGCTCGGATTTTTGCTCGGCGAATCCGTCGCCTTGCTGCAGGGCGGCGATTTCGAGTCCGTTGATGCCGTCGAGGATGCGGTCGAGTTCGTTTTCGAGGCGGTCGTCGGAGCGGAGATCGTATCCGCTGCCGAGAAGCTGGTTGAAGGCGGAGTCGAAGTTCTGCTTGGCCGCTTCGAGGTGGCCGGTATGGTAGTTGTCCTGGCCGGCCTGGTATTCCTTCTCGACGTCGGCGATCAGGTCGGCGATGGGGTCGACTTTGAGTTCTTGCGGGACCTCTTTTTTGGCCTGCGGCTCGGCGGTGGCTGCGGGCGCGGGCTTTTGCGGATGGCGGTCAGGTGGGTTGTTGGAGGCCACGAGAGCGGGGGCTTCCGCTTGGGAAGGGGGAAGGAAGGAGGATTTCTGGGCGGTTTGACAGGCCACGGTCGCTGCCAGGGTTGCCGCCAAAGCGGTCAGGGCAAGCGACAGATTCGAGTTGGAAGGAAATCTCATGAGTTTTTTAAAAGCTTGTGGAAGCTCCTTGAAAAGCGGATTTCTCTTCGTTCTCAGATCGGTTCCCAAATCGGGCGCTGATTGTTAGTTAGTATTGAGATGGTACTATCGCAAAATTCGTTGGGTCAACGCCACGGAAGAGACCCCCTCCCGGTTACTTCAGGAACCGCGAGGCATGTTACCCGAGCAGGGACCGAATGGCAAACGGGAGCCAATCAGAAGCTAATGCGCCTGGTATTTGAGCGAGTTGTCGGCACGCCTGGAAGACGCTGACAGGCAGCATTAGGAAGACCCAGGTTAGTGCCCTGAAGAACGGGCACGAACCTGGGGCACCAAATTTTCGGATATTGAGGGTCGAGAGCAAAGGCATAGCGAGGACATATGAAAGCGATCCAAATTCAGCGTACGGGTGGTCCAGAGGTGATGGAACTGGCGGAGGTGGCCGCTCCGCAGCCGAAGTCGAATGAGGTAGTGGTGCAGATCAAGGCGGCGGGCGTCAATTTTATTGACGTCTATAACCGCGAGGGGCGGTACAAGGCACCGCTGCCATTGGTTTTGGGGCAGGAAGGCGCGGGAGTCGTGCTGGCGCTGGGGGCGGATCTGCTGGAGGGGAAGAGCGAGTTCGCGGTCGGGAGATCCGGTCGCGTACACATCAATTTTGGGAAGCTATGCGGAGTATGCGGCGGTTCCGGCGGACCGACTGGTGAAGATTCCGGCGGGTGTGACGGCGGAGCAGGCTGCGGCGGCGATGCTGCAGGGGATGACGGCGCACTACTTGACTCACGACACCCATCCTCTAAAGAAGGGCGAGACGGCGCTGATTCACGCGGCGGCCGGTGGAGTGGGATTACTGCTGGTACAGATGGCACACAACATTGGGGCGCGGGTGATCGCCACGGTTTCAACCGAAGAAAAAGCGGAGTTGGCGCGCGGTGCGGGAGCGGACGACGTCATCCTTTATACGCAAGTGGATTTCGAGGAGGAGACGAACCGGCTGAGCGGGAGGGAAGCGCGTCGACGTTGTTTATGACTCGGTTGGAAAGACGACCTTCGAAAAGGGGCTCAATGTGCTGCGTCCGCGGGGAATGATGGCGCTGTTTGGCGGGTCGAGTGGCGCGGTCGCGCCTTTTGATCCGTTGACGCTGACGGCCAAGGGGTCGCTGTTCTTGACGCGGCCATCGCTGGGGCATTACATCCTGACTACCCAGGAACTGCGGGCGCGGGCGGCGGCCGTGTTTGGAATGATTCGGGACGGGAAGCTGAAATTACGGATCGAACATGTGTATCCGCTGGCCGAGGCCGAGCGGGCGCACCGGGAGTTGGAGTCGCGGAAGACGACGGGGAAGTTGTTGCTGATTCCGTAGGAAGTTGTTGGCGAGGGCTCTCGTTCCTGGGAGTGGGATGCAGTTCTCGGAACGCGGGCAGGAATGCGCGGGCAGGAATGCCCGCGGCCACACAATCTATTTCTTGTTCTTGCGGGAGTAGTTTTTTAGGTATGGGGGCAGCTCTTTTTCGCAGCGGTCGTCTCTTAGTGGGTCGCCGGAATTTGTGTCGAGTGGAATGACTCCGGCCCAAGTGGGGAAGGAGTAATCCTCTTCATCGTCGATGGCGGGGCCGACGCGCACTTTGGCGGAAAATTCCTGGATGGGCAGGCGCAGGACGGACGTGGCTTTCAGCTCTTTTTCGTTGGGCTGGCGGGAGTCGTCCCAGCGGTGGGGAATGATGTGCTCGCTGAGAAGACGCAACGCTTCGAGTTTTTCGGCGGGATCGTTGACCAGTGCTGCGGTGCCGAGAATCACGACGGAGCGGTAGTTCATCGAGTGGTTGAAGACGGAGCGGGCCAGGACTAATCCATCGAGCAAGGTGACGGTGACGCAGACGGGGACCCCCTTGTCGAGATTGCGCAGCATGCGGCTGGCGGCCGACCCGTGGATGTAGAGCACGTCATTGTGCCGGCCGTAGGATGTGGGGATCACGTAGGGCTGGCCGTCGACGGCGAAACCGACGTGGCAGAGAAAGGCTTCGTCGAGAATCTGGTTGATGGTTTCGCGGTCGTAAACGGCGCGCTGCGGTTCGCGTATGACACGGATGCGTGGATTGGGGGTCGTAGAGTTCGGACTATCGTTCGAAGTGGCAGAAGTTGTTGGGTTGTTGGACATGGAGCTGATTTCCCAGGCAGGCGCCAAGAGTGGTGATGAAGAATTCTAGCAGGTCGGCGATATTCGTTTGATCGGCGGGGTCGGGGGAACGGCTGTTCAATTCTGGCATCAAAGGTTGGGCCGAAGGAGGCTTATGAATTCAGGGATCGCGCTGTTGTTCATATTTGGAATCGGCTTTGTCGCCGGATTGCGCACTTTCACGGCGCCGATGGTGGTGGCGTGGGCGGCGCATCTGGGATGGATCAACCTTTCGGGATCGCACCTTTCTTTTATGGGTTCGATTTGGACGGTGGGTCTCTTTACGTTGGGGGCCTTGGCAGAATATGTGGGCGATCAACTTCCGTCGACGCCGGCGCGCACGACTGCGGGTCCGCTTAGCGCCCGCATTCTGTCGGGATTGCTGACGGGCGCTTGTCTGGCCGTTGCCGGGGGAGTTTCTCCGTGGGTTGGGGCGTTCGTTGGGGCGGTGGGCGCGGTCGCCGGAGCGTTTGGCGGCTATCAGGCGCGAACGCGACTGGTGCGGGGGCTGCACGTTCCGGACGCAGCGATTGCGATTCCCGAGGATTTTATTGCGATCGGACTGGGCTGTCTCTGCTGCGTGGAGATTATGAAGTTGCGCGGCGTGGTCGCCCTCGCGATTCCCAATATGTTCTCGCGATGGTGGGCGTAACGTGGCCAGCCCGCAAAAATTCGACGCGATCATTATTGGTTCGGGACAGGCTGGAACGCCATTGTCGACGACCTTGGCAGAGGCGGGGATGCATACCGCTCTCGTGGAGCGTGTCCACGTGGGCGGAACCTGCGTGAACGAGGGGTGCACTCCGACGAAGACCATGGTGGCGAGCGGGCGAGTCGCTTATCTGGCACGGCGAGCCGCCGATTTTGGAGTGCAGACTGGTCCGATCAGCATCGATTTGCGGCGCGTGCGCGAACGCAAGCGGCAGATTGTTGATAAGTTCCGCAACGGCAGCCAGGCGCGCATGGAAAAGACAGCCAACCTTGAGCTGATCTTCGGTACCGCGCGGTTTACGGCTCCGAAGACGGTTGAAGTGAAGTTGAAGGACGGTGGGGTTCGCTCGCTGACTGCCGAGAATATTTTTATTAATGCGGGTACTCGCGCGTCGCGTCCTAAGCTGGACGGAGTGGATGACGTGCCAACGCTCGATAACGCGTCGATCATGGAACTGGATACCGTTCCTGAACATTTGTTGATCTTGGGCGGCGGGTATATCGGGTTGGAGTTTGGACAGCTCTTCCGGCGCTTTGGCAGCAGAGTGACGATCTTTCAGATGGATGGGCAGTTGTTAACCCATGAGGATCCCGATATTGCAGATGAGGTCGCGAAGATTTTGCGCGAGGATGGGATTGAGGTTTTACTCGATGCGCACGTCAGCCGGGTGTCGAATGCTGGGGCGAGGATTCAAGTCGAGTTGGAGCAAGACGCGCCGAGGACAGTTACGGGATCCCATTTGTTGCTCGCGACTGGACGAGTTCCGAATTCTGACACTTTGAATCTGACGGCGGGTGGGATCAAGAGCGACGATCACGGATTTATTGAGGTGAATGACCAACTCGAGACGACGGCCGAAGGTGTGTACGCGCTGGGAGATATTAAGGGGGGGCCGGCCTTCACACATATTTCGTATGACGATTTTCGAATCATACGGTCGAATCTTCTGGAGAAGAAGAATGCGTCGATTCGGAATCGGGTGGTGCCTTACACGTTATTTATCGATCCGCAACTTGGACGGGTCGGGTTGACCGAGAAAGAGGCTCGCGAACAGAAGCGGAACATTCGTGTGGCGATGCTGCCGATGACCGCGGTGGCCCGGGCGCTAGAGACGGACGAGAGCCGCGGCTTCATGAAGGCTGTCGTCGATGCGGATACCAATCAGATTCTGGGCGCGGCGGTGCTGGGGATTGAGGGCGGGGAAGTGATGGCGGCGTTCGAGATTGCGATGATGGGAAAGCTGCCCTACACCGCGTTGCGCGACGGAGTGTTTGCGCATCCGACGCTGGTGGAGTCGCTGAATAATTTGTTTACGGCCATGGATAAAGGGAAATAAAAGAATCCACGGCTAGAGCAGTCCTCCCGTTTGCACTGCTAGAACGTTCAGCGCCATCTCGAGTTTGGTGATCGCCTCGCCGAGTTCGGGATGAGTTCCGACTTTCTGTTGGAGTTCTTTTAGAATCTTCTGCGCGCTGGCCACGTGCTCGGCAGCTTCGTTGGGCGTCGGCTTGTTGCTTGATTCACTCGGCATGGCCATGATGATTCGCTCCCTTGTACAACCTAATTCTATACAGGATCGTCTCTAATAATAAGTTTGTCTCTAATAAGAGTTGGTCAAGAAGATCATCCGCCTATGCTTCGATTTTGTGCGTGGCTCTTGCCGTTGCTGTCGCTTGGCGCTGCCGCTGGGCAGCAAGCGCCGACCTTCAGTTCGCAGGGCAATCTGGTTCCGGTGCCGGCGTTGGTGCGCGATGCAGAGGGGAACGCCGTGTATGGGCTGCAGGCGCAGGATTTCATCATCGAAGACGATGGCGTGGAGCAGGCGGTCCGGTTGGATGAAACTCCGGATAGTGAGCCGATCTCGTTGGTCATCGCAGTGCAAACGGGACGGCGGGCCGAGCGGGAGTTTGGGCGAATGGCGGGGCTGGCGGCGATGCTTGATCCGGTGCTGAGCAATCCGCAGAACGAGGCGGCGCTCGTGGCGTTCGATAGCAAACTGCATGTGGTGCATGATTTCACCAATCGGGCCGACGTCATCGAACAGAATCTGAAGAGTCTGGAGCCGGGGGATGACGGGGCGGCGATTCTCGACACGGTTGTTTATGCCTCGAAGATGCTTCGCAAGCGGCCGGAGGGACGGCAAAGGGTTCTGCTGCTGATCAGCGAGACGCGCGATCACGGCAGCCGCTTTGATACGATCGATGATGCGGTGCGCTTCGTTGGAGTGACGCACACTCTGGTCTATGCGTTGCCATTTTCGCCGTACCTTTCTCAGCAACTCGATACAGCCCGAGGCAGCAACAAAGATGAGTGGGGAACGGGCATCAACTTTATCGAGAAATTGGCGGCGGCGCGGCAGGCGATGAGAAAGAATTCGGCCAAGGCGCTGGCGCAGATGACTGGCGGCGAATACGAGCTCTTCTCCACCCGCAAAGGGTTCGAGTCAGACATGCTGAGTTTTGCGAATCATCTGCACAGCCGTTATATGCTGAGCTTCGAGCCGAAGAGTCCGCATCCGGGGCTGCATCAGATTCAGGTTCGTCTGAAGAATGCGAAGGCGAATCAGACGGTGCTCTATCGAAGCAGCTATTGGGTGGATGAGACGCGGCCGTGACGGCGGGGTGGTCGGGCGTCTTTTTTTTGCGGGCTGTTTTTTTGACTACTTTTTTCGGCGCTTGCGAAATTCTTGGGATTTTTGTTCGGGCTTTTCTTCCTGCACGGCAAACTGAATTTTCTTTTCTACGGGATCGATGCGGTCGACGAGGATGCGAATGCGATCTCCCAAGCTGTAGGTTTTGCGGGTGTGCTGGCCGATGATCTGGCGCGTTTCTTCGTGGAAGATGTAGTGGTCGTTTTCCAAGGTGTTCAGCGGGACGAGGCCTTCGACGAAGAGGTCGGTGAGTTCGACGAAGAATCCGAACTTCGTGACGCTGATGATGAGGCCGTCGAATTCTTCTCCGATGCGGCGCTCCATGAACTTCATTTTTTTCCATTCCATGAGGCCGCGTTCGGCCTCGTCAGCGCGGCGTTCGGATTGGCTGGATTCGTCAGCGATGGTGTGAAGTTCTTCGAGAGGGATGGGTCCGCCGAGGGGCGCGAGATCGTGTTGATGAGCGTCGCGGTCGCGGCGCTTTGACCAGGGGGATGGCGGTGCACTCTCGGGAGCTAAAGCTCCCTTCTTTTTCGCGTAGCCATCGCTGCGACTGAAGTCGTGCCCTTCTCGGTTTTGTTGGTGTGGTGACGGGGCTTCGCCCCGTTCAAGCGGGGCAAAGCCCCGCTTCCAAACTGTGTCGTCAGATATTCCTACCGGTACGTCGCCGTCGATCTTTTCGGGGGAACTGCGCAACACGTCTTTCAGGATGCGGTGGACGATCAGGTCGGGATAGCGGCGGATGGGCGAAGTGAAGTGGGTGTAGGTGGTGGCGGCGAGGGCGAAGTGTCCGCGATTTTCTTCGGAGTAACGGGCTTGCTTGAGCGAGCGCAGCATCAGGAAACTCAGGATGCGTTCTTCTGGCGTGCCGGCAATTTTTTCGGTGAGTTTCTGGTACATGCGCGGGGTGATGTGGACTTCTTTCGGGACCTCGATTTCGCGGACGCGCTTGCCCGTGCCCCGCGCGTCGCGGCGGTCGGCTTTCAGTTGGATGCGCTGAATTGGGAGTGCGCCGACTCCCAGCGAATAGCCAAACGTCGCGGCGATGACCTCAAAATCATAGACGCGCTTGGCGTCGGGCTTCTCGTGGATGCGGTAGAGCGAGGCGATGCGTTTATTTTCCAGGTAGTGGGCGACGCACTCGTTGGCCGAGAGCATGAATTCTTCAATCAGGCGGTGAGCAACGTTGCGCTCGGAGCGCGTGATGCTTTTCATCATGCCGAATTCATCGAACTCGATGACGGCTTCTGGGAGGTCGAAGTCAATCGATCCGCGACGCTTGCGTTTGCGATTGAGGATCATTGCCAGGTCGCGCATGCGTTCAAAGTGGTCGACTTGATTTGCGTATTTGATGCGGGCCGTTGTCTCGCCCAGGTTAGCGCTCAAGTGCGAGCGCGAACCTGGGGCACCGTCGCCTTCTAGTACGGCATTTACGGCGGTGTAGGTCATGCGATTCGCGGAACGGATCACTCCTTCGTTGACTTCGTATCCCGCGATTTCGCCTTGATGATCGATTTGCATGGTGCAGGAAAGGACAAGACGATCGACTTCGGGCCGCAGGCTGCAGATGTCGGTGGATAGTTCGAGCGGCAGCATGGGGACGGCGCGGTCGGGGAAGTAAACGCTGGTGCCGCGCAGGCGGGCTTCCTGATCGAGCGGCGATTCGGGCGTTACGTATTGGGCCACGTCGGCGATGTGGACCTGCAGTTCGTAGTTTCCATTTTCGAGTTTGCGAACGTGGACGGCATCGTCGAAGTCGCGGGCGGTTTCTCCGTCGATGGTGACGATGGGCAGATCGCGGTAGTCGCGGCGGTTTCGCAGCGCGGAGGCGGGAATGATGCTTTCGATGGCTTGCGCTTCTTCGATGACGGCGGGCGGAAAGCGGTGAGGCAGGTGGAACTTGCGGATCATGATCTCGACGTCGACTCCGAAGTCGGATTCTTCGCCGAGAATTTCGATGACGCGGCCGCGAGGGTTTTGGGTCGCCGACGGCCAGTCGGTAATTTCAACGTCGACAACGATGCCTTCGAGATCCTGCCAATCGGCGTGAACTTTGGCTTCGTCGCCGATGACGCGGTCGGCGGATTTCTTCTTGGCTTCGAACTTGGCGTCGGGTTGCGTGTCGGGCGGCTGCGGGATTTCCATTCCCGCCGGGATGACAATTTCCTGATTTACTTTTTCGTCGATCGGCTTGACGTAGTTGTGGCGGCGTCCATAGTGGAAGATGCCGACTACGGTGGGATGAGCGCGGGCGATGGAGCGGATGATGCGGCCTTCGCCGCGTCCGTCGGGACGGATGTTCGTAACTTCGACGAGCACGCGGTCTCCGTGCATGGAAGAACCGGTAGCGTGCGGAGGAATAAACACGTCTCCGGCGAGGCGGGACTTGAGGCTGTCATCGAGCGAAATGGCTTCGGGGATGACGAAGCCGAAGCCGTCGCGATGCATGGTGAGACGGCCGACTAGAAGGTTGCGTCCCTTGGCGGTGTGCGGGATGGCGTAGCGGTCGCCTTCGACCTGCAGCAGTTCGCCTTTCGCGACGAGGGCGTAGAGACGGTCGGTGAAGTCGCGGCGGGCGGAGGCTTTGACTCCTAATTCGCGCAGCAGTTGTTTGTGGCTCGCCGTTTTCTTTGGCTGGCGCGCGATGTGGCGAAGGATGGCGGCGTCGGAGATCATGGAGAAGGTCTCAGGTGTCAGGTCTTAGGTCTCAGGAGTGTCGTTCGCTTTGTCGTCTTTGTCTTTCCCGAGACCTGACAGCTTAGACCTGAGACCTGTTCAAATATTTCTCTTCAATAAGCCGGCGGTGATGCAGTTCGTGTCCGGCGATGATGAAAGCCAGGGCGCGAACGGTCAGCTTATTTCCGTTGACTATGCCGTGCCGGGTCCAATCCTTCTCTTGTAAATTGCGAAACAAGGTGAGCGTAGCGCGGCGGACGGCGATGTAGTCTTCGATGAGGTCGGGAAGAGAGTTGTGGGCGAAGGGGCCATCGCGGACGTAGTCGTCCTGTTCGAAACCTGGCAGAGGAGTCGAGTCGCCGCGGGCGATGCGGAGAGCTCGATACGCCATGATGCGTTCGGTATCGTTGATGTGGCCGAGCACTTCTTTCAGCGTCCACTTACCGGGGGCGTAGCGAAGATCGCCTTCGGATTCGGGGCGTCCGGAAAGCAGCAGAAGAGTTTGGCGGCGCTGCTCGTCTAGAGTCGTCACGATGTCGGTACCGGCGACGAGCGAGATGTAGGTGTCGTGGTAGGGGGCGAATTCTCCGGGCTCGGGACGGCAAAGGCCGGTGGGGGTCGATGTGGTCGCGGTCGAATTTGCGTCAAGGGGAGTCATAAGGTTCCTCGTTTGGCAGACAGTCGCGCCTCGAGGGAGGCCGCGTGTCCATCTTATCGCGGTAGAAGAATTACCGCAGGGCGGGCAGAGGTTACACGCTGGGCGGTGGTGAACTGGGCCGAAACGATAGGAGGAACCACGGGCGGAACTATGAGAATCAATAAGAAAAGGTGGATTTCCACAACGCGGTGGAGTTTACTGAGGAGTACAATTCGATTTGGCAGCTGAAATGCGGCTCCAAATGAAAATCCCGTAATATTTAGGAAAACGAAAGGATTTCGACGACCATGTGGAAGCCCACGAATCAACCCGCGACACCAGGCCGGCCGGCAGAGCCGGAGCGTCCGACCCCGATGACGGCGACGCCGACACCGAGTACGAATATGAGTATGAATGAGCCCGTTGCGGCTGCGCCGCGTCCCGTAACAACGACCACTTCGGACCAGGCCACGATTGGCAAGTCGCTGGTGATTAAAGGGGAAGTGACGGGATCGGAATCTTTATATATTGATGGGCGGGTTGAGGGGTCGATCAATCTCTCTGGCAATCGCGTAACGATTGGACGCAACGGAGTCGTCGCAGCCAATATCAGCGCCCGTGAAATTGTGGTGTTGGGGAAAGTGCGCGGCAATCTGACGGCGAGCGATCGCGTGGATATCCGCAGCGACGGCTCGTTGACCGGCGATGTGGTGGCAGCCCGCATTTCGATCGAAGATGGCGCATTCTTCAAGGGCGGCATCGACATCCGCAAGGCCGGATCGGCGGGCGCGAAGTCAGAGTCGAAGATCGAAGAAGTGAAGAGTGTTTCGAGCTCGGCGCCGGAGCCGGCGATCGCGGCAAGGGCGTAGAAAGCAAATCGCGGATCGCTTTTCGTCGTTCGCGATTCGCAGGTCGCTCTGGAATTGAACGGCAGGATAGCTTAAGAAACGGACCTCTCTCTGAGGTCCGTTTTTTCTTGGCTACGCAAAGAGCGAACGACGATCGACGAATCGCGGTCTTAAGGTTCTTTGCCCGTCTCCATGGTTTCGGCAGTTTGGCTCTCGGCTACTCTGGGAAATGCGGTGGGCTTCCGACTGCGCAACGCGGCGGGCAAGTCAGAGCGCAAGAGCCAGAGGCCTGCTGCAACCGCGGCGGCCCAAGTCACCGAACATAGGGCCAATGCAAAGAGGTCGGCACTGCGACTGCCGTTCAGCGGGATGCTGCGCATGACCTCGTAGGCCAATCCTCCGGAGACGGCGCCGATGATTGCGGCCTTTGCTAATTCTTTCCAGTTCATGCCGGACAGCGGCACCATTCCTCGAAAACTCAACAGCAGAGCGATGGCCACGGCGTTGGCACCAATACCGATGTCGGAAGCGACAGCGAGACCTGTGAACGATAACGTTCGAAACAATAACGAGTAGATCGGCAAGGATGCCGCGGTGATCACGGTGGTCGCGATCATCGGTGTCAACGTATTGCCCGAGGCGTAAAAAGCGCGCGCATACAAAGCCTGGCTCGACCAAAAGGCGAGCGAAAGCGAAAACCAGAAAAAGTAGATCGCGGTGGAGTGCATGTCCGCGACGGTGAAGCTTCCGCGGCGATAGACAAGATCGATTAAAGGAGCAGCGATCGCCATCATCCATCCGGTCATGAGCAGCGATGCGGCGGTGATGCGATAGACCGAGGCGTTTACGGTGGCGGCGAATTCGTCAAACTTTTTTTCTCCAAAGAGGCGCGAGAAGAAAGGCAGAGAAGCCTGGCCGGCCGCCTGGCCCAGGATGGCGATGGGAACGGCAAAGAGACGCTTGGCGTAGTTGAGGCGCGCAATGTCGCCGACTCCGCTGGAGGCGAAGTAGCGGATGAACCAATCGTCGACCGTAACCAGCGAGAAGCCCAGCATCAGGGGAATCGACAAGCGGACCCACTTGCGAAACGCGGCATTCTTGATGTCGAACGAAGGTTTGTACCCGGTTCCGATTTTTGCAGCGCCGATGGCGTTGATGAGAAACGGTCCGGCGATGCTGCCAAAAAGAGCGCCGTAGGCAAGTGAGGCGATGCCCAGTCGATGGCCGCCAGCGACTCCGCCAACGATGATGAAGACGTTGTAGAGCAGCGGACCGAGCGCAGGAAACAAGAACAGGCGGTGGGAGAGCAAGACTGCGGAAACGACTCCACCGACATAAAAGAAAATCTGTGCAGGAAGAAGAATGCGCGTGAGATGAACGCAGAGTTCCATCTGCTCTGGTTTGAAGCCAGGAACAATCAAGCCGACGATTTGGTGGGTGAAGATCTCGGCGAAAACGGTGCCGATAATCAAGACCGTCGTCATTACGGTGATGATCACGGAGAATGTCTTCTGGGCATCGGCCTCACGCTTCTCCGTGAGAAAGCTGGTGTAAATCGAGATGAACGTGATGGAGGCAGTGCCTCCCGCGACCAGGTAATTCAGCAGGTCGGGCAGCGTGAAGGCGGCGCTATACGCGTCGGTGAGGTGTGTGGCTCCGAAAGCGTAGGCGATGTAGGCTTCGCGGATGTATCCGATGACGCGCGAGAGCGTGATGGCAGACATCAGCAGCAACGTCGCGGAAAACGCGGTGTGCTGATGAGACGGACGGAAGAAGCGAAGCAGACGCATGATTTGCAGAGTGGTGCATCTGCAGAGTAACGCATCCGCAGGGTGGTGCGAGAGTTATTGGAACGGATGGAATCGGGATCGGCAAGTGCGGTGCTAGAGAAACAGGTACGAGTGTAATCATCCGGAGCGTAGATTTAATTGCAAATGGGTCGCGGATAACGAAAGCTTGGGTGCGGGACAGGCTCTTAAATTCGTAGTCGAATTTCTTGAGGAGTGATCGTGCCATTTTTGCTGATCGGCCTCGCGGCGATAGGCTGGGCGGGATACAGCTTGATGACCGGGAAAGGATATTACAAAGGATGCCCTCCGGGAGGCTTCGATCGCGTTGAGGATCCGTTCAGTTTTTGGGCTCCGACGCTCATCATCCTGGGACTCGGGGTGTTCTTGATTTTGATTTT
Organism: uncultured Acidobacteriaceae bacterium; assembly: GCA_963846085.1. Taxonomy (GTDB): domain Bacteria; phylum Acidobacteriota; class Terriglobia; order Terriglobales; family Acidobacteriaceae; genus Acidiflorens. Next base: position 2,206,725 of record CAWJUN010000004.1, read on the forward strand.
TCTCGGCGTAATTGTTCTGCCGGTGCGGACCCCCCGCTGACGCGATCTTGGCGAATTCGCGGCGTGATGGGCGATTTCTGGCGGCCCGAGGCTCCTACAGCGATCCCTGTATACTCTTGTCAAGTCCCTAAAAGTTAGGATACTCAGTTCCTTCTTGCGCGTACGATCTGGCGCGGGTCTGACACATGAAACAAGAATACCCACAGAGGACTACCGTCTCGGCGCTGGATTCCCGCGAAAGAGTGGGCCCTCTGTCGCCTAATCACAAGCAGACCGATGAAATTTTCCGTCTGCTTGTGGATAGCGTGAAGGACTATGCGATCTTCTTGCTCTCTCCCGAGGGTAGGGTGGTTACCTGGAACCCAGGCGCGGAGCGAATCAAGGGTTATCGGGCGGACGAGATAATCGGTAAGCACTTCTCGTGTTTCTACCCGCGAGAAGCCGTCGAAAGCAAATGGCCTAATCGTGAATTGGAAATTGCGTCGAAAGAGGGGCGGTATTCGGACGAAGGGTTGCGCGTGAGAAAAGACGGCTCGACGTTTTGGGCCCATGTTGTCATCACCGCACTGCGCGATGAGGCGGGAAATCTGCAGGGTTTTTCCAAGGTCACTCGCGACCTGACGGAACGGCGTGAACTGGAAGAGAGAGCCCGTCAATTGAATAAGGAACTGCGAACTCGGATCGCTCAACTCGTGGAATCGCAGAGCATGGTTGAATTGCGAACTCTGGAATTGCAGAAGCTTTCTGGTGAGTTGTTGCACGTGCAAGACGAAGAACGTCGCCGGCTAGCGCGTTCGCTGCACGATGAACTCGGTCAAGAATTGACGGCGTTGAAGCTCGAACTGGATGTGCAAGAGGACGATAAACTGGCCTTCGCCATCGAACTCACCGAGAATGCATTGTCGAAGGTGAGAAATCTTTCTTACTTGCTTCATCCTCCGCTGCTCGACGAGTCCGGACTTATTCCCGCTTTGCATTGGTATTTTGAGGGCCTCGGCAAGCGAAGCGAATTGCGAATCACGTTTGACTACAAGCCCGTAGTATTTCCGCGCCTGACCCGCGATCTCGAGACTGCGATTTTCCGGATCATTCAGGAAGCTTTGACCAACACCTACCGGCATTCGGGAAGCAACGATGCCCGCATCGACATTACCCAAAACGCGAGCCAAGTAGCCGTTCGAATCCGCGATTTTGGAAAGGGCATTGGACCGACAGCATCCGCTGCGGGAGTTGGCATCAGCGGAATGAAGGAACGCGTCAAACTGCTCAACGGAGATTTGAAAGTAGTGAAGGCCGAACCGGGAACGATTGTGGAAGCGATCATACCCCTGGATGACCCGGGGCTACTCGGGCTCGCGGCGCTGTGAACCTACTCGTTAAGTGATCGATTCCTGAGATTCAAGCTTAGTCGCATCCGTCTATAGCTCATTCTGCTCGGAGGTTTTGCTGCTGCTTCACGCGGAGGGATCAACAATATGAAACGCAAAAAGCTGGTGTGCGTACCGCTACTTCTTTTGATCGCAATGCTCGGAACTCCGAGTCACGCTCAAACCACCTCCGATCCGGCAAAACTTCCGCAACGGGATGGTTCACACGATTTTGATTTTCTGATTGGCGACTGGAAGGCTCATGTTCGGCGCCTGCCGGATCGGTTGAACAATTCGGACAGGTGGGACGTGTACGACGGGATTTCGAATCACAAGAAACTCCTCGACAGTAATGCGAACTTCGAAGAGTTCGATGTGAGCACGGCCGACAAGAAACTTCGGATTAAGGCGCAAACACTGCGGCTCTACAACCCGACGACGCGGCAGTGGAGTATTTATCTGATCGATTTGGATAACGGGACACTTGACGCGCCTCCCGTGGTTGGCGGATTTAACGGCGATCGCGGGGAGTTTTTCCATCAGGAACAGCTCAAAGGCCGAACCATTCTTGTGCGCTATGTGTGGCTTAACATCTCTCCCAAGGAGGCACGGATGGAGCAGTCGTATTCGCCGGATGGTGGGAAGACCTGGGAAGTGAATTGGATTTGCGAGCTTTCACGATAGAAAAGGCGGCCGCAGTCGAGGCAAGCGTCTAGACATCGTGGGTTTCTAGCGCGCTCGTGCCAGTACCAGCGTGATGTCGTCGGGTTGCTCGTTGTCGCCGATCCAGTCTTGCACGGCGGAGGTTACGATTTCCGTAATGCGCTCCAGCGGCAGATGGCGATTGGCGCGGATCAACTGGATCAGCCGCTCCTCGCCGAATTCGTCATAGTCATTTTCGGGTTCGGTCACGCCGTCGCTATAGGTCACGAGCAGATCGCCAGGATGTAACTGCACGGTCGCTTCCGGAAAACTCAAATTATCAAACAAGCCAACCACGGTGCCTCCGCAGTCGAGCAGTTGCGCCGATCCATTCTTGGAAATCAGGATGGGCTGCAGATGGCCACCGTTTGAGTAGGTCAATCGGCGCGTCGCACCGTCATAAATTGCCAAAAACAAAGTTGCATACTTGGCCGCGGGGGTGCTCTCGTACAGCTGATGATTAAGGAGCGCGAGCAAAGTTGCAGGGGATGTATCGGCTCCGCGTGACTCGGAGGCCAGCATAAGCGCTGAGCCTCCCATCGAGCCGACGAGTGCAGGCTCGCGCAGCACGGGAACGTCTTCGATGCTGTAGGCGCGAACGGCAGAGTGAATCGTTGCCATCAGAAGCGCGGCCGAAATTCCTTTGCCGCTGATGTCGCCGACGGCGAGCATGAGTTTGTCGGCATTCAACGCGACAAAATCGTAGTAGTCGCCACTCACCGTGCGCGCGGGACGGCAGAAGCCGTGGACTTCGAGAGTGTCGAGTTGGGTGATCAGTTTGGGATAGAGCTGCGCCTGCACTTCCTGGGCAATTGCCAATTCGCCTTCGAGACGCTGTTTTTCTTTTTGCTCGCGCACCAGGTCTTCGATGGAGGTGGTCATCGAGTTGAAGGAAGTTGCGAGAGTGGCGAGTTGATCGCTGGATTGCACCGAAATACGATGTCTAAAATCGGCGCGATTGATGTGCTTGGTCGCTTCGTAGAGTTGGCCGACGGCCGAGGTGATGCTGCGCGTGAGCTTAACGCCAATCAGCAACGCCAGAATTTCGATCAGCAGGAAGACGCCGGCGATGGACCACAAAATATATTCGACGCCTTTGGCGTATTCTCCGCGGTCGGCGAACAGACGGGCGGCCAGCACCGAGGGCCGGGTCTCGACTAAAGCGAGCGCTCCCAATGGCGATCGGATTCCTGTGTCCCAGTTCACCACTGGCAATTGGATCCTCACCAGAGGAATCTCTACATCCATGAAGTTGCTTGCTGCCGGATTGGCTCCAGCGGAGAAGAGTTGGGCATGCAAGGTTGCGTAATCGGTAGCGAGCAAAGGTTTGCTGTCGGCGTTTTGCAGGTGAGTGATTGCCTGTCCACTTAAGCTTTCGGTGCCGAAGAAAGTAATACGTCCGAGTCCTTCAGCGATCGTTTCGGCAAACTGCTTGTCGAGAGGCTCGCTCAAAATGACGCGCAAAGGATCGGTCCCGGTGGTTATCACGCTCGCGGTCCGCAGATAGAGCATGCCGTGATCGCTCACGATGTCGCCGAAGTCGCCTGTGATGAAAGTAGGAGATCCCAAGCTAGCCGCGCCATCGGGGCCCGAACAAGAGGCTTGGGGTTGTTTTCCATACCAGGCGCAAACTTGTCGACGCGCCCACTCCGGACGAAGCGGCCGGGTGTGCGATATCTCCGTGTCCAGCTTTCCGCCAGCCTCCAGATGGGTGGAAAGGTGGTGCGCGATGGCGCGGTTCGCTGCTTCCATGCTGTGAAGGTGGGTCGCGATGTCAGAGGTCACAACAAAGCTGGCGAACTGCCCTGCATACAGGTATAGCGTGATCAACGAGATCACTACCAGCAGAACGACGGGGATTACGCCGATGAAAACGTAGGTCACGATGAGCCGGTTTCGCAGGCGCCACAGGAGTTTCGAGCGCAGCCAGCGGTATGCGGATACGGCCAAGAGCACGATTGCGACGATGCTGAGAAAGAGGATCCAGCCAGAGAGGCTGGCTGCCATGGAGGGGCTGGCGTGGCGCGTTACTACCTGCAAAACGAACAGCAAGAAATCGAGCGCGAGCACGTAGAGCGCCGCCCAAGAGATTCGGCTCTGGGGCCAGAGCCCTTGGGCACGCAATCTAGTCTCGAGTTCCAGAGAAACCAGTCTCATCCCTTTGCCTGATTCGCCGCCGATTCTACGATGTTGCGCGCGTTGCTGCACATCGGAGCGTTATATCTCTGGATAGATGTCGAAAAAAGCGGACAGACTCGTCCTCAGTTGTTTCTCGATCTCGTCTTTGCTGCCCTCGAGAGTGTGCATCGTGACATGCGCATCTCGTCCATTTTTGAGCTTGATCGTCGCCGAGCCTAACTCCGCGACTTCGTCGGAGGGTAGGAGACGGAGTCCGTAAACCAGCGTCAGGTTTGCCATCCTGAGATTGTAAGCCAGATGGCGTCAGGCGGAGTATGGGGCGCCGATTGCGGAAATGCGAGTAATTTCTCGAGACGCGATCGCTATCCGGGAGGCCACTGTAGCGAGCGTCCGCCGATGAGGTGGACGTGGAGATGAAATACGGATTGGCCCGCTCGCGGACCGACGTTCAGCACGGTGCGGTATCCATCTTCAATCGACCGCTCCCGCGCAATTTGAGCCGCGGCAATGTGACACCGCCCTACCAGTTCGGCGTCTTCCGCAGTGGCTTCTTTCAGGCCGGTAATGTGTTTTTTGGGAATGATCAGGACGTGAGTTGGACCCTGCGGGTTTAAGTCTTCGAAGGCAAACGTGTGCTGATCTTCATAGACTTTCTTGGAGGGAACTTCGCCACGAATGATACGGCAAAACAAGCAATCAGCCATGTAAAAACTCTTCCTCTCGCCTGGGATTACGATCATCCGGCAAGTCAAACGGAACTAAGTGTTCCCGATCTCCGCTCGAACAATAGCACCGCAACCAAGTGCATTGCGTAAAAATCTGTCAGTCCAGCCGCACCAGGAAGACTGATCCCTCGGGTGTGTCGGTTTCGCGGGCCAGAGCGGTGGCGCGTTCGCGATCATCGTTCGCGACCCGCACGCGCACCCACCATCCTCCTACCGGACTTTCGAACTTTAGCACTTGGGCCGTCTGGTAACGCCTCTGCAGATGCTCAGCTAGTTCGGCTGCTTCTTTTTCGCCGGCGATGGAGCCGATTTGGACTGCCCATCGGCCTCCGATTTCGAGCGACGCCGGCGCTTGCAAGACTTCGAGACGGACTTTTGCGGTACCCGGTAAGTACACATCCAGCGCCTTCGCCGCCGCGAGGGAGAGGTCGAGGATGCGTCCGTTGACGAATGGTCCGCGATCGGTGATGCGCACGATCGCAGTATGTTCGGTCTTCAAATTGGTGACTCGCACGATCGAGCCCAACGGCAGGGTCAGGTGCGCGGCCGTCATGGCATTCATGTCGTAGACTTCGCCGTTTGAGCCTCGCCGGTTGTGATAGGGAGCGCCATACCAGCTGGCTAATCCGGTCTGTTCGAAGATCGGTTTTGCTTCTGCGGGAACTTCGATCTTCTCGTTTTCTGTGTTTGACGGCTGCGAGGGTGGAATGGAGGCCGTTTCAGTCTGGGGAATCGCGGGAGGCGGTGGGACCTGTGCTTTCGTAGCTTTGTGGCCGCATCCGGTCAAAAGCGCGGCACTCAGCACAACCATAGCGAACAGGGAAATGGCTGCCGATTTCAGGAGAGGTGTATCGCACTTGAGTGCGTAGTCGTGGGGACGCGAATTCAAGAGCTCTTGCGGTGTGTCTCGAGGTAGTCGGCGAACTCTGCAAGCTTGCCCGACGCCGTCCGCAAGGCATTGGAGGAGTGCGTGCGCACAGCCGGCACCACCTCGTCGTTCAAATAGTTCACCAGTTCCGCCGTCTCTTTTTCGAGAGTCTCGGCAATATTGGCCACCGAGCGATTGAAACGCACAGAAGCCTCTTCCACCTTGCGGTCGAATTCGGTCATACTCACCCTGCCGGTTTAGATTTATCTTCACGCGTTTCTCGCGCTCACCAGGCATTCCTATTATGGTGTGGCCAACTCGCCCGGTCAAACTCACCGGAGGGCGAGTGGGGACTGGCATGGGTTCTCAGCTGCAATCTGCGGCATTGCGAACAGTGGGGTTCGCGATACAATCCTGCCATGCGTCTGAGGATCCCTGTCGACTTGCCGTCTCGAAGTTTGATGTGCCTGCTGATGCTGATCGTGACCGTTCTCTCTTCGTGTACTTTTTTCAAAGAGGCTCCAGCGAAGTCGATGTCGGAAACCACCGGCGGCGAGGGGCTGGAACGTGTCTTCTGGAAGAATGTGCAGGCAGGGAACTGGATCGAGGTCGATCGGGCCATTGCCTCGAACTATTCAAGTGAGACGCCCAGCGGAGAGCTCGACCGCGATGCAGCGATCGCGCAGTACCGCTCTTTGCAGCTGAAGGATTGCTCTCTCGGCGAGTTGAAGACGGAATTGAACGGAACGACTATTGTCGTGACCTACACCATCACTTTGAATGGCACCATCATTGGATCCGGCGGGTCGCAGCCTCTGCCCTCGACGCCGCAACATATGATGACGGTGTGGCAGCAGCAAAAGGCGGGATGGGTCGAGATCGCGCATAGCGTTAGTCAATAAAGATGGACGCTTCCCCGGAGCTGCAGCGCAACACGAAAGCGCGTCCTTCGCGTCTGGCGCGGGCTTCGCGCCCATCCAACGGGGCGGATTTCGGCGGTGCAAATTCCGCTAAGAGTTTTGCCAGCTTCCGCCGATGGCTGCTGAAGTGGTACGACGAACATCGCCGCGATCTTCCGTGGCGGCAGACGCGCGATCCGTATCGCATCTGGCTTAGCGAAATCATGCTGCAGCAGACGCGGGTGGCGGCCGTTCTGGAGCATTACCGGATTTTCCTGGAACGCTTTCCGGACGTGGATGCGCTCGCCGCCGCAACCGAAGACTCGGTGCTCGCTGCGTGGAGCGGACTGGGGTACTATCGCCGCGCTCGCATGCTGCATCGGTGCGCGAAGGAAATTATGCAGCGGCACGCTGGAAGTTTTCCGCAAAGTGCGGAGTTGCTCCTGCAACTTCCGGGAATCGGGCGGTATACGGCCGCGGCCATCGCGAGTATTGCTTTCTGCGAACCGGTGGCCGTTGTGGATGGCAATGTCGAGCGTGTCTTGCGGCGACTTTCGGGGATGGAACTGACCAAAGAACAAAATTGGCGGCAGGCGCAAGCGATGCTGGCGCCAGTTCGTCCAGGGGATTTCAATCAGGCCATGATGGAGTTGGGTGCAAGGGTCTGCGTCCCACGAGAGCCGCGATGCTTGATGTGTCCGGTTCGGAAGCATTGCGCCACCCAAGGAGAACTCCCGCGTGAGGCGCCGGCGTCACCGCAGAAGAAGCGGCAAATCTGGTGTGCATTGCAGTGCAACGCCGTCGACCGGGGTACGAAGGTTAAGGTTCGCATGGTGCAGCGGTCTCGAAAGGATTCGCTGATGCCGGGAATGTGGGAGCTTCCTCAGTCGCTGGAGCCACCACGCGCAGCGCAGTCTATGGCGCACTGGCGTACCTTTCGTCATTCCATTACCGTCACCGATTACACTGTTCATGTGTTGCGCGGAGAATCGGCGCAGGATGTGGCATTCGCGGATGGTTCGGTGGCAGCGAAAGCCAGGTGGGTGGCTGTCGATCGCATCCCACACATTCCGTTGACCGGGCTGGCGCGGAAAATCCTGCGAGCTGGCGGTCTCATCTAATGACGCGTGGCGGAATGATGCGTCCCTGCAATCGATTTTTTCTTAGGTCGATGGTTTCTGAAAGCAGCGTCACTCTTGTGAGGCACTCATGAAGTGGCTCCAGCGTATGTTCGGAGGTCCGAAAGATATGACGGCATTACCGGCCGGAACGAAAGCTCCCGATTTTTCTTTGCCCGCCGTGGGCGGTGGAGGCAACTTCACGTTGCAAGATGCTCTTAAGAAAGGGCCGGTGCTGGTTGCGTTCTTCAAAGTTTCTTGCCCGACGTGCCAGTACACTTTTCCGTTTCTTGAGCGGCTGCACAGGGCACATGGCGGAGCGAAGGTGACGGTTGTGGGCGTCTCCCAGAATAATGAACGCGATACCGCGTCTTTTCTGAAAGAGTATGGGGTCAGCTTTCAAACGCTGATCGATGATCCCAATGGCTACGCGGTCTCGAACGCTTATGGGTTAACCAACGTTCCTAGCCTGTTCTTGATTGGAAAGGACGGGAAGATCGAGATCAGCAGCGCGGGCTGGATGAAGCAGGAAGTGGAAGGAATTAACCGCAAATTCGCCGCGGCGCGACAAACCGTGGCGCCGGCGATTTTTCAGGCGGGAGAGGACGTTCGCGACTTTCGGGCTGGTTGAGGCTCGAAAAACTGATCCCGCGGTCGCGGGACAGATGGTCGGATGGTCGAGGCGTTTGAATGGCACTGGCGGCACCGCCGCGCTACACCTCAGGTAACGCGGTTCTGTACCAGATTTCCATTACAATCGGGGACACATTCACAGACCACCAGACTTGAGGTGCGCCGTTTGTCGACTCGGATACTTGCCCGGCTTGCTGCCGTTTTGCTTGGAATTAGCTCTGCGACTGCGCAGAATGCGCCTCCGAAACCTCGCACGGAAACCCGCCTGGGCTCGCATCTGCCGCCTGCGGCAATTGCGGCGATGCAGAGCATTCGTCCCGAAAACATTGAGCAGCAAGTACGCTTTCTGTCGCACGACTTACTGGAAGGGCGAGGCACAGGACAGCGGGGCGGCGATATTGCTGCCGAGTACATTGCCACGCAATTTGCGCTTTATGGACTGAAACCGGCCGGCGACAAGGGCTCCTTATCTGCAAAAAGTGCCGATGGTTGGAATTACTCCCGCGGCGGATACGCGGTTCGAGTTGGTGCCCGAGCATGGCCAAGTCATCGATCTGAAGCCGCTCGAACAGTACGTTGCTTACGATCAGACACAGCAGCCCGAATCAACAGTCGACGCCGAGATCGTTTATGTCGGATACGGCATTGAAGCGCCGGAATACAACTGGGACGACTATAAAGGCGTCGATGTCAAAGGCAAGGTTTTGCTGATGTTGGTCAACGAGCCGCCTTCGGACGATCCGAAGTTTTTTACCGGCAAGGCGCTCACTTACTACGGCCGCTGGGTCTACAAATATGAAGAGGCTGCGCGCAAAGGCGCGGTCGGCGCGATTCTGATTCATCGCGAAGATATGGCGAGTTATCCATGGGAAGTTGTGCGCAACTCGTTCTCTGGCGAGAAGTCGTTTCTCAAACTCGATGGCACTCCCAAGCTCAAAGCGGCAGCGTGGATTCATCTGGATGTCGCGCGCGAGTTGGCGTCGGACGCCGGCATGAATCTCGACAAGATGATGACCGATGCGCAGTCGCGCGACTTCAAGCCGGTTGCGATGAAATTCCGTTTGTCGGCGCACATGGCAAGTAAGGTTCGTCCGTTCGAATCGAACAATGTGGTCGCGGTTCTGCCGGGCTCCGACAAGGACCTAAAGAACGAAGGCGTCTTCTACACGGCGCACTACGATCACTTTGGCATTCGTCCCGATATGAAGGGCGACAACATCTTTAACGGCGCGATGGATAACGCGACAGGGTGCGGTATCGTCCTCGAAATTGCTCGCGTCTATTCGCAAGCTGCGCAAAAGCCGCGGCGGTCCATCTATTTTTCGGCGGTGACCGCGGAAGAGCAGGGCTTGTTGGGCTCAGAATACCTGGGCAAACATCCGCCGATCCCGGCGGGTAAGATTTCGCTCGATCTGAATTACGACGATGTGAAGCCCCTAGGCGCCGCGGAAGAAGTGGAAGTTTCCGGGGCCGAGCGGACGACGTTCTATCCAACGGTAGAGGCGATGGCGCAGGACTTCCGCTTCAAGATTCGTCCTGATGCGCGGCCCGAAGCCGGACATTATTATCGCTCCGATCACTTCAGCATGGCGCGCGTCGGCATTCCCTCGTTTTCCATTAATGAAGGAATGAAGTTCAAAGGACATGACGAAGCCTGGGGCCTGGCGCAGGACGAGGATTACACCAAGAATCGGTATCACCAGCCGAGCGATGAATATCATCCCGGAATGGACTACACGTCAGACGCGGCGATGGCGCGCTTCGGTTTCGCACTCGGTTGGGAAGCTGCGAATCAGCAGCGCCTAGTCGATTGGAAGAAAGGCGATGAGTTCGAGAGAGCACGTCGCGCTAGCCAGCAATAGTAGTGAGCGGGCGCCTATGCCGCGGGATCGCAATCAGAAAATCGCGGCAACTTCGAAGACCACAGACCGGGATTTCCTCGCGCAACAACAATCGTTACCGTGAGCATTCTTCCGCTGCACTAGCGTAACTTTGGTGCGGTCCGGAGACATGCTAGCCTGCTGCTTAGTAGTTGTACCTTCAGTAATTTGCGAGCAATCGCTTAATTCATACGAGTTACCGTTCAAGAGACGATGCCCAAGCTCCCAATCTTCCGCCTGCGCACCTCTGAAACGCCGAGCCGGCCTGACCTTCTGTATTACGGCCCGGCGCTTGCCTTCAGCAATTTGCAACTGGGCGTGGATAATCTTCGCTACGACGTTTTTCTGAGTCCGCGTATTACTGCCGACCTCAGCTTCCACATCGCGCGTTATATCCGCCATTTCGGCGAGGTCGAATCGCTGCTGGAGATGGACGTTCCGTCGGAGACGCAGTCGAAATTCATTCGCGCTGCGGAAGGCACGACCAAACTGCGCAAGGCTGGACCTACCGATTTGAAGCCTTTATTGGTATCGATCCATCTGGCCATCCTGAATCGCGCTAAAGCGGAGGGCAATCCGTCGATTGATATGCTGGGCCGCCTGGCGGTCCTCAAGTTCATACGCACCGAACTGCAAGCCCAGTTTTCCCGGACTCTCGAACAATGCCGCATGAAGTCGAAGTCGCTCGAGGGTGTGCGTCAGCTGAAAATGATGCAGACGCAGGAACTCGTTTCCGCGTTTCAGGTGGGCAAAAGAATCATCCTGCGACGCGCGGGGCAAGAAGTGTTTCACCTGCTTTGCGAGATTGAAAAAGAAACGCTGGCCCGCACGCGCCGTTCGCTGCTCGGTGAATTGCCGGCGGACGCGTACAACCTGTTTCTCAATCCGCTTATTCTCACGGAAGATGGCCGCGACGATTATCTCTGTGCCGAGCACTATTACATGTTCGGCAACTTCGACAAAGATCCCGATCGTTTTTCGAGTCTGCGGCAATTTGCATTGAACTTTCTGCGCGAACTCGGATACGGAGAAGCTGTGGCCGATTCGCATTTGGAGCAGGCGCTAAACGTTCCCGCGAACGCGGCGACTCTGGTAGGCACCGGCAATGGCGAAGACATGAATCCGCAGGATCGCCAACGCCAGGAGCGACTGGATATCTGGACGCGCATGTTGCAGCGCGAAGGGATCATCTCCAATATGGTGGCGTCGTACGAGGCAGTGCCTCTTCTCGCCGAGTATGCGCCGAGGGTCAATCCGCAGCAGATCAAGAACGCGCTGATTTTTCGAGAAGAAGCGCAGCGGGTGGAACGCATCATCGGCGAAAGCCGACTTAGCACAGACCGGCTCTTTGCCGCGATCGGGCGAGTCGCGTCTTGCCGTGGTTCAGAGCGCAGTCGTTTCGCCGCCCGTCTTTTGAATGATCTCTGCACTTACCACCGCGACCTACGCGGCCTGGGAGCCGTGGGCGCGGGCTTCGACAGCATCAACCTAGTCAGCGATGACAAGATTCGCGAGCTTTCGTCACTGAACGGCATGCTCTACGAATTCCTGCTGCCTGAAGATCAGAAGGCTACCGAGGATCGCGTCGCTCACCACGTAATTCTCAAGGCTGACGTGCGCGATTCGTCGAGGCTGACGCGCTCGCTCATGGAAAAGGGCATGAACGCGGCTTCGTATTTCAGCCTGAATTTTTACGATCCCGTCAATAAATTGCTGGCGAAACACGGCGCGACCAAAGTTTTTCTGGAAGGTGACGCCATCATTGTCGCCGTTCTCGAGCGCGAAGGCGAAACGATGTTGAGCGTCGGCCGCACCTGCGTGCTGGCGTGGGAGATTGTCAGCCTGCTGCACGGCTACAACGAGTTGCTGGTGCGATCGGGCTTGCCGCAGATGGAAGTCGGTTTGGGCATCACCTACCAGGATTCCCCGCCGCTGTACCTGATGGATGGCGAACATCGCATCATGATTTCGGACGCCATCAACGTGAGTGATCGGCTTTCCTCGTGCAACAAGCGCGTGCGCAAGAAGGTTGCGCCCGATGCGGGAATTTTTCAGGTGTATTCCGTTCAGATCGGTGGAGAAGGCGGTCAGCCTGCGAACGAAGACGCGGAGACTGGCGCGGAGGAGATGCGTCTCAATTACAACGTCGGCGGAATCTGTTTGAGTGAAGAAGCGTTCAAAAAACTGCAACAGGAGATTACGCTCTCGGAGTGGGTCGTCGATCCGCGGAATGCGAGCTTTTCCGGTCCGTGGATCGACAAAGAAAGCGAATACTTTGTAGGCACCGTGCCCGTTGCTAATGGAGTGTTTCGCAAAATTGCGATCCGCAAGAGCCGGATTGCCCAAGTCGATGTCCGCGACTTGTCGATCCTGCGCTGGACGGATCGGTATTACTACGAAGTTTGCGCCAATCCTGCAGTTTATGCGGCGCTCACCGACGATCAATCTGCCGCAACCGCAGGGTAAGATCCCGATACTGCTTCGCTTTCACTTCTCGGCGCTAGAAATTTCTGCGCACTCGGAACGGAATTTCCACGACCGCCTCTAGCGATACGGCTTTTCCGGACCGTTCCGCCGGCAAGAATCTCCATCCCGCCAAGGCGTGCGCCGCATAGGAGTCGAGCCGGTCATCCGGGCTATTCAAGACGCGAATATCGCTCACCTTGCCGTCGGAATGAATCACCGCATACAGCGTGACCACGCCATGAACATTCGAGCGCATCAGCTCTAGCGGGTAGCCGGGATCGGGTTTTTCGGTCGCAACCGGCTCTAACAACTCTCCGTCTTTGTGCCCGCCGTCGAGTTCGGCGAACTTGATGACCCAGCTGCCTGTAGCAGAGTTTAAGTTGGGCATATTGAGCGTGCGGCCATAGACGCGCTTTCCGCCAAAGACCTGGCGATCGACATCGGTAATCTTATCTTCGGAAATCGCTGCCGCTGCGCGCGCGCTGGAATGCGCACCTGGCCGGCCTTCGGATGAAGAGAGGCTCGCAACTTCCTGACCATCACCTGATCCTGTGTGGGAGCCGTCAGCGGTGCCAACGTGCAAGCCCGCGGGCAGAGAACCGTTGGTACGAGCGTTGAGGCCCGTGCCGGAGTTCCCGCGAGTGCCCAAGCCCTTGGCGTCAGATTTCGAACCCTTCAGATCCGGTGTTCCGGAAGCACCCGGCTTGCCGTTAGGATTCGCAGAAAAAGTTCCCAGGCGATTTCCGCTGGCGGAGACGGGCCCAGTCGGCGCAACCGGATGAATGCCCAGCGCGACGAGTCGTCCGCCTGAGCTTGTACCGCCGCCAGAGGCTACGCTTGGCGGAGGGCCTACGGGTTGCGCGCCTCCTCCAGGCAGATGTCCGCGGCCGCGCGCCGCCAGCGAATGTTGTTCCGACAAGGCGAGCTGCGGAGCCGGCGCGACGACCTGGCTCGGGCCGATGTTGATCTGGCCGGTGCGCCTGGAAGTTTGCGCCACTTCCGGAGGGGGTTCCACAACCGCGGTCTCAGGTCCGGTCAGGCCGCGCGTTTGATGGTTCGTCAACTCTGGCGGCGGCGCGATCACATCCGATTTCAGCGCGGTGCGTACCACGCGGTTGGGATCGAATTGCACGTCGGGAGCGGGAGCAACGACCTGCGTGTCAGGGGCGATGACGCGCGTCAGGGGAGAACGCGTCGCATCCAACGGAACTGCCGGAACGACCGCTCCTGTAGCGACGATGTTCGGCATCGGAATGTCGTGCTCAAGTTTCAGGTTGGGAGGCGCAACAATCGTTTGCGAGCGGTTGTCGGCTTCTCGCGGCACCGAAAGGATGGGTTGCTTCGCGTAAGCCGGATCACCTTTTTGAGTCTTGGGAGCTTCGGCCGCGCCGGTATCCAGAGGCGGCATGTATTCGTCGGGTGTGTAGGTGACCAGCGAAGACTTGTCGAATGCGGCGCGATCGAGCAGTTTCTGCTGGCGTATCCAAGAAAGCGACACGGTGACGATCAGAGCAAGCGCCGCGGCATGCAGGACGACAGACTGGACGAAGCGTCCCCAGGGCAACTTCTGGTCGACAAAGACGTCGTGCCATAACGCTAGTTCGTTCTGAGAAGAGTTCGGGTCTTGGTTTGATGCGCGATTCTTGCGCCAGAATTCAGCACTCGCGGGATCGCGTTCCGCCAAAAATTTCGACAAATTTTTCTCCGGAGATTCCATCTCGGCTCCCAGTTGCGTTTAGCCAACTCCTGATTTCTTTCCAGTGGAGATGCCCCCGAAAGGCGGGATCCACGGCGTGTAGCAGGCGTGCCGCGAATGGCTGAATCTGTTACGGGATTATAACCGACCGCAAGAGATTATTGGCCGCGACCGCTATACTGGCTGCTGCGAGGTGAGCATGGAAGTTCCTACAATTCGCTCTTGCGCGCGGCAGCTTTCGGGTCTTGTTTTAATTCTTTGGATGCTGGCTGGCGCGCCCGGGAACCTCGTTTGTCAGAATAATACGGGCAATGACGCGGGTAATAAGCCGGACAAAGATGAGACCGCCCGTTCCTCGCCGCCCGGCGCTGCCTATTCGGGGATGTATGGCTTCCTGAAGGACGGCGAGTTCGTGCAGGTGACCGTGGAAGAGCAAGGGCGCGTCACGGGCTTTATCTCGCGCTATGGCGATTCGGAAGGCGATCGCGGGGTTTTCCTCGAGAACTTTTTCAAGTCAGGAAAACTCGATGGCAATCACCTCTCGTTTACCACCGACGCTGTACATGGCGTCTCCTACGAGTTCCGGGGAACGGTGGAGCGCGGGGAAGGCAAGACTGCCGGCGACGAGGCGTATTACGTGTTAAAAGGGACTCTCGTCGAGAACATGATCGACCAGTCCAAAAAAACGACATCGAACTCCAGCGCAGTTGTGTTCAACGGCTTCCCGCGAGACATGGCTCCTCCCGTAGCGGAAAAGAAGTAGGATTCGGTTTTTGCGGGCGATTCTGTGAGATTATGCCCTTAGAGAACGTTGGGGCCACCTTTCAAACCTACTGCTGTTTGGGGTACACACTCTTAGCTTGGTCATCGACCGAAGGAGCTATCCATGAAAAATGTTTTGCCGCTGGCAGTATTGACGTTGTGCTGCGTGTTGCCTGCTTTGGCGCAGGAAAAGGAAAATGAGCGCATCAATGAGGCCGCGATTGTGATGCACGAGATTCTTGGCATGCCGGATGGAATTCCCAAGGATCTGCTGAATAAAGCGGAGTGCCTGGTGATTTATCCGTCAGTAAAGAAGGCGGCATTTGTGGTGGGAGGCAGCTATGGCCGGGGCGTGATCATCTGCCGCAAGGGACACGACTTCTCTGGGCCCTGGAGCGCGCCGGCAATGTTCGCGCTGGAAGGCGGAAGCTTTGGCTTTCAAATTGGAGCGCAGGCTACGGATTTTGTTCTGCTGGTGATGAACGACGAGGGCGCGCGTTCGGTGATGTCGAGCAAAGTCAAACTCGGGGGCGACGCATCGGTCGCGGCTGGGCCCGTGGGACGCGCCGCTTCGGCGGAAACCGATATCGTCCTGAAAGCCGAGATTCTTTCCTACTCGCGATCGAAGGGACTGTTTGCCGGCGTATCGCTTGAAGGTTCGACGATGCGCTCGGACGACGGGGCTAACAAGGCGCTGTATGGGAAAGAATTGAGTGCCAAGGAAATCGTGCGCGAGGGGAAGGTACCGTCTCCGGCGTCAGCGCGACGGCTACGGGCGATTCTTAATAAGGCATCACCAAGTCACGTTGTGCAATAGCTAGTGCAATAGCACTCGAATCTGAGGCGGCATCGGAGATGGCGTGTCTTCACAACCGAGGAGGTTCTGGGTTGGAGACACGCCACCTCTGTGCCGTTGACTTCCACAACCTCTTTTTTGTAATCTGCGTTTACACCGGAAAGGAGGTGGTCGGATGATAAGTTCAGATTCACATAGTAGACGTATCAATACCAGACCAGGTGAGGTGGCTGAGTCTTAGGGCGGTTGCTCTAAGCGGAGTTCTCGAGGAACCTTTGGTCGGGGGAATCGGGAACAATCTCTCGCAAACAATCCGTGTGTTTGGGCTGATCCGCCGGGCATAAGTTGTGGCCGGCACCGGAACGAGCGAGGGGCCACGAGAGTGACCACCTCAGTCAATCCCAAACAGTCCACCGAAGCAGCCCGCAGGCTGAAAAGCTTGCGGGCTGTTTTTCTTTTGGATCATGGCAAAGTCTGTGTCGAACTACCGGCTTTTCACCGATTTCAAAGAATTACGGTCTCAATCGACCGGCGAGGGCTGACGTGCGCGCTCGATTTCGGATAGCCCACATAAAAAACAAACGTCGGCTGCCACGCGGCGTCACCCAATACTCCTGCAAGCAGGCTAGCGCGCAGTGGCGGTTTTCCCAGTGCTTTTTCATGATCGATCATTTCCACCGACTCATTGCAGGGTCGCCCCGCCAAGCCGCGAGCGGTTGCCAGCAAATGCGTCCGCTGCCAGATTCTTCCTGCACCTAGACAATGTTCCCGCTCGTAGCGGTCATGCACCGCGATGATTCCGATCAAGGGCGCGGTTAGCATTAAGTCCGAATAATGATTAGTGTCGCTTCGTGAGACTCGTTTCAGTAGCCACAGAGGTATCATCTTGGCCAGTCCTGCCGCGATGGGTGGCAGTCCGAAGGCATCAATCGAAAGGCCATCCCGGAGCTGCTGGATTTCGCCCCGGTTGGTTCGAATCCATCGATCGCTGCCCCGTTCTACTTCCGGGTCAGAATAAATTTCGGCGTTCGCGGCAGAGCTGATTTCCACGATTTTTTTTCGGTCGCCCTCTGCCGTGAAGAGAAAGAGTCTGATGTCTGACTCTTGAATGGCCAGACTGTTCAGCGTGTCGATGAACTCCGGCGGGATCGGTTTGTCAAGGTTGTACGGGCTACGATTCGTGTGACGCCTCGGAATTGCGCCGTACAACTCGTTTTCTTCTGGTTTACCCGGAACCAGATCGACTCGCGCCACAAGGTCTGGGTTGGATTCAGCGGGAATCGGCCCAAGCTTGCCCGGAACGAGCCTCGCGGTAGCGTTGTAGCCATGGGCGGCCGCCGCCAGCATCAGGTTCTCGAGAGCACAGCCGATCCCGATGTGCTCTTCCCGCAGGAAGGGATCGAGCGCCCCAACGTTTCTCTTGGTGTCGATATACAAGTCAATCGACGAATTTGTTACCTTGAATAGCCAAGGCTGTGTGTTGTGCGGGCTGGCGGCTAAAATGGCGGCTCGGACCAACGCCAGGGTTCCCTCGTCGGGGTTGCTGCGCCAGTTTTTCCACGGTTCGTAAGCCGTTCCTTCGCCGACGTCGAAGACGCCTTGGTCGCAGGCGCGCCAGACCCCGCCGCCGGCAACGACGACAGTTACAACTCCCGCGGTCTTCAGAAATGTTCTGCGTTGCACAAGGCACCTTCTTACCTGCGCGTAGTTCCAGCCCAATCACTGATTGCACCTCGACACTAAAATAACCGCTCGTCGAGGGCGCTGATCAAATGCCGACAGGAGGCGCGACGAATGCATTGTCGTAACTCGGATACGCAGCCGTGGGCAGGAAAGTTTCAAATCGATCCAATCCGGGCCAAAGCCATTCGGGACATCTCAAAACGCTAAATCAGGCAAAAGACCTCTGAGTTGCGGTAGTCTGTAGCACCGGTAACCGACCGTGTCATTTCGTTGGAGTGGATCTGCATGGATGACAAGCACTACCGCGCCCGCATCACCAAGCGTGCCGACTTTGCGCCCGATCTCTGGATGATACGAATCGATCCTGGAACCGAGTTCAAATTTTCTCCTGGCCAATATGCGACGCTTGGCGTCGAGCGGGAGGGGAGGCGTTTAGAGCGTCCTTACTCGATCGTTTCTTCGCCGCATGAGAGCGAGCTCGAATTTTTCTTCGAACTGGTACCCGAGGGCGCCACTACGCCTCCACTCTATGACCTGCAACTGGGAGATGAAGTTCTGGTGCGCAAAATTGCGAAGGGACGATTTACCTTCGACAATGGCAGCTCGCGATCAAATCATCTGATGGTCAGTACCGTGACTGGCGTTGCGCCATTCGTGAGCTACATCCGAACTCTGGTCAAAGATTGGAAAGAAGGCAAGTTTGCCGGCGACCACAGATTATTTCTCTTGAATGGTGCCAGCCGCTCGTGGGAGTTCGGCTATCGCGAAGAGTTGGAAAATTTTGCCAAAGAGGCGCCGTGGTTTCGTTGCGTATTCACGGTGAGCCGTCCTTGGGAGGACGATAGTTGGAAGGGAGAGGTCGGCCGCGTCGACGAATTGGTTCGCAAGTACGCCGATCAGTGGGGATGCACCTCGGCCAACAGTGTCGCGTATCTCTGCGGGCATCCTGAGATGGTTGAGCACAGTAAAGGAATTCTGAAGCGCATCGGTTTCAACAAAGACAACCTGCGCGAAGAAGTTTATTGGGTTCCAGGAAAGCCGGCCGACGAATAGCTAGATATCAGATGGGAGGCCGGGCGTTCCCGCCCGGCCTGCAGAAGATTCGATCGGAGAACACGAATCGCTTCGTGCTAGTTAGTCCCCACCGCATCCAGGATGGCGTCATTGATCGCATACGCGGTGCCGTCGCTGCCGATCATCGTTGGGGTGTACGCTTCGCCGATGCCGGTGGAAAGCTTGATCTTCTGCGTGAACGAATTCGAAGTCAGGTCCCAGCGATAGAGATACCCGTCTTCGCTATTGGCAAGAATGGATTTCGTAAATGGATCCACGGCGGCCGTATTGATGCACCATTCTTTCACCCCCCCGGGCCAATCGGGATCGGGCGTCACTCCCAGGATCGTGAGAACCTCGTTCATGACCAGCACCTTCGGAAGGATTGGATCTTTCTCTGTCGCGTTGGGATCGAGTATGGCAATGCGGTTGTGTCCGTCGCCTGTGCCCACGCCCCCGTAGTTGTTGTATTTCGTCATCAGCAAGTATTTCGAGCTCCCGGTATAGCTCGGCACGAGCGACGCTGGAACCACGGAAGCGGTGTCGTCCCAGCCAAAGCTTCCTGGAATTTTCGTCTTGGAGAGATCGCTGTTGTAGTGCAGCAGCCAGCCGCGATCGTTGTGATCGGGGAATGGATTCTCGAGCACTCCGAAATAGACATCGCCATCGGGCCCGACGGTCGGTGTAGCGGAACTGCCGTCGAAGAGAATCGCATCCATCCCCGAAGAAGGATCGGTCAAGCGCACGCGGCCGATGGGCGCAAGCGTAGTGCTGTTGAGCGCCACCAGGTAGCCGTAGTTTTCGTTGTCCATAGCGACGTAGAGAGTGCTGCCGTCATTCGAGAGCGCAGGAGCGCAACTGATGGCAACTTGCGTAATCGAGGAATCTCCGCTGGCGCTTGCGGCCGAAACCCATGTGCCTGTGCCGTCAGGCGCGATGCGCGCGATTCCGCTCTGCAGGTTCAGAGGAGTCGAACCAAGCACTAGAAATCCAAAATACAAATTGCCGGCGGCGTCGGTCGTGAGCGGAGTGTCGATCTGCACGTTTTGTTTGTAGGCAGTTGGATTCTTGTTGAAGTTCTTGACGCCATAAAAATAAAGATGGCTGACGGTGCCCTGTGCTGCGTCAGGATCTTGCCGGACCAGAACGCGGCCGGCAATGTCAGGAACGAACAACTGATTTCCGAAAATCGTCGGCCCCATGCCCGGTACGAAGCTGGCTTCTGGAGCCTGATATCCGGTGGCCTTGGTCCAAAAGCGCTTTCCCGTCGCGCCGTTGATGCCTTCGACACGAAAACTGTTCGAACCGGTCTTCACCGGAACCACCACTGTGTTGGCGGCGGTGATGAGTGGCGAGCCGTAGTGGATGAAAATCTCACCCTCGGGCGGATGCAGATCGACGGGCGTATGCCAGTGAATCTTATCGAGCGGCTGCGATTGCACTGTGGAAAGCGCCGTGTGCTGCTCGTCGTGGGAGTGCGTCAGCCATGCACCGGTTTGCGCTGAGGCCCTCGGTGCAAAGAGAATGACGAATGCACTTGCCCAGATTACGACCGCCGAAAAAATCAACCCGCGTCTTACCGTCTTCATTTGCACTCTCCACTTGTCTTTTGTCTTGGTCACAACGAAGTTATCGCATCGCTAAACAGCTCAGGCGATTTGCGCAACAGCGTAGCAGTCTACCTTGTTGGAGTTGTCAACAGGAGGTAAATCGTTGGCGAGCGGTGTGAAGTGCAACGCAGTTGCCGTATAGCCGCGAATGTTTTCACTCTTGTTCTGCGGGCGCGAAGAAAACGAGTAGTTCCAGCTCTTCTTCGATGTCGTAGAAACGGTGCTCCACTTCCGCCTCGACAAAAATCACAGAGCCTGCCTGAACGGCCGAGTGTTTCGAACCGATCTGCATACGCCCTCGTCCGCGAACCACGTAATACATCTCATCTTCGTGATGCGGCTTCTGCCCGTCGACAGCGCCTTTCGCCAAAACATAAACGCCCGCACTCATGGCAGGCACGCGCAGAAATTCGAGATATGACTTGCCCCTCTTCTTCTGCTCGCGCACCAGTTCGTCGATCTGGAAATGCTCGCCCAAGATGTTCCTTGTCGCGCTAGGAGTTGCGAAATTTCGGCTCTTACTGAGAACTGACAACTGACTACTGGTGTTCCTACCCTATGGCCCCGTGAAAGAAAATATCCGTGTACTGCTGCACAAGCGCTTCTCCCGTGAGCGGGCCATCGGGCTTGTACCATTGATAAATCCAGTTGATCATGCCAACCAACGCAAAAGCCGCGGCCCGCGGTGTGACCGTTGAGGCCGAGTTCTTTTTGCGCTGCACATCGGCAATCAGGTTCTCGACAAAAACCAGGTAGTCCTTCTTGCGTCCATTAATCTTGCGTCGCAGCGCCGGCGGCAGCGGATGGTTTTCATGCAGCATCACCGTAATCTCGCGATCCTCGGGGCTGAGCACAACTTGAATATGCAAACGGATCAGCGTTCGTAACCGCTGCTCAACTCCGGCCGCGCTCGTGCCGTCGATTCGGCGTACCACGTTGATCACGCGATCCTCGGTGAGTTGCATCGCGTGCGACATGATGTGAAACAGGATTTCGTCTTTCGACTGAAAGTGATGATAGAGGCCGCCCTTGGAGAGCTTGAGCGCCGCTGCGACATCGTTCATCGAAGTCGCGTCGTATCCTTGCTGCTGGAAGAGTCGCGCGGCCGCGCGCAAGATCTCCTGCCGCGGTTCAGGTCGCGGATCATTCCCGGAATCGTTCCGAAGACCAACGGTCGCGTCGCGAAGCATCCCCAGATGGTATCGCGGAATGGCTGTTTGACTCTACTAGCGCATCGGCTGGAAGTGCGCGCACTCCTCCGGAGTTGGAGGAGTCGTGCTGCCTTCCGTGTTCGCGTCCCATCGCATCAGATTCTTTTCCGTGGCACAGAAGCGACGCGCTCCCGTGCGGTTGTAGTTCAGCGGGGCCGCTGCGACGACATAACTCGTAGCGGCCCCGCGTGCTGGACGGTTGCTGATCACGGTGAATACGTACCCCGATTTTTCACCGTCGGTTAACACTTCATCGATCAGGCAAGCATTTTCGGGAGCCGGTTTGCACGAATCCGGCCCACCGAGCTCGGCGAGCGACGAAGCGTAGCCCAGCGTTGGATAGGTCGTCTCATAGGACGCCTGTGCAGTCTCAATGGTTTTGATCGCGGCAATGGCGGACGTTTCGTTCGCCTTGATCTTCGCTCCGATCACGCTGGGAATCGCAATCGCCGCGATCACCAGGATGATCCCCAGCACAATTACCAATTCGATGAGCGTGAATCCTCGTTCCCGTTCCATGGCTTTGTCCCTTTCGACGAATGTTCCGCGCTCGAGTGATCGAGGGCAGACGCAACAGGGAACGGCCAGGTAACGAGAACTTGCGGAAAAGGGGAAAAACTCATCGAAGGTATTTTCGGCTGAAATCGAAGACTGCAAAAGCAAGTAGGGCAAAACCGGCAAGAGCAAGATATGGACGAGCCCAATCGACAACAGGCCTACCAGTCCCTCGCCTGTTTCTCCACCTTCCGGTCACAGCCGCCTCGAGCAGAGATACCGCCATCACCAGAGGAATAATGTCGATCCACACCGCGTCCTGGGTATCTGTAGCAAGCATTCGGTTGATCAAGCTGCCTCGGTGCTACTCCGCTCGCCAGCGAAAGCGCATGACCGCGACCGCGCCGAATAGGAGGGTGAATCCCAGCAAGATAGCAATCGGTGTGACCGCTGCCGAGAAGCCCAATCCGCGCCAGGTCATGCCGTCCAACCCATCCATCGCCCAGCGGGTCGGAATCACAATCGTTAGCCGCTGCAACCATTTCGGAAAGACGAAAGTTGGCACCCAAGCCCCGCCCAGCATCACAAGGACGAGCGTCGCCATGACCGAATAGCCGCGTGTTGCTTCGACCGTCTCTCCGAGCGCTGCCACCATCAGGCCAAACGCGGCAGTCATCAAGGAAAATGCGGCGCATACTCCGACAAAGCCCGCGAAACTCCCTTGGATTCGAACCCCAAACACGACCCGCGCGAAACAGAAAAGTACTGTCAGAATGAATCCCGCCGTGAGCGACGCACTCACCGCGCGGCTGCCCAGCAGCATCGTTCGCGAGAGCGGAGCGGCCCGCAGCCGCTGCCACAGCCCTGTCTGCCGCAACATCAGCAAAGTGATTCCAACGTCCAGGCCCATAAACAGAATGAACTGAATGCCCATCCCTCCGAAGGAGTGCGCATAGCCGTTGTATTCGACATTTTGTCCCGACGTGACCGCTTCCTCTTTCGTCTGGAACGGCATGCTCAGTCCGCCGCCCGCAGGGCCTGGCGCAGACGGGCCCGAGCGCTCCTGATCTTGATTCAACTCCTGCACTCCGCCCAGCAAATCGCGCAATGCTTTTCGGGTGGGCGCCGGCATCTGCGGATCGTTCTCCACACGTGCCAGCGATTCGTTCACAACATCTCGTCCGGTGCGGCCGCTGAACATCTCTTTACTCACGGCCTGCATGACCGCGCCGCTCAGAATGCCTTTCACCATGCCCAGTTCTACATTGTGAGAGGGATCGTAGAGCACCTCGACCTGCGGCTTCGCATCGCCGGTGAACAGCGCTCGTCCCGCATCCCGGCCAAAATCTTTGGGGATGACAATCGCTGCCGTGGCCTTCCCCTTACGAACCAGTTCGCGCGCGGCGTCCAGCGTCGACGGCTTCACATCAAGGGTCGCATCGCCCGAGAGCTGCGTGATAAGCCCACGCGAGGTGTCGCTTCCGTCCTGATCGATCACCAAAACGGACACCTTGCTGGTCTCCGCATTGCCGCGCTGGCCGCCGAAGAGGTAGCCAAAGAACGATGCCAGCAGAATCGGGACGACAAGGCCAACGATCACGGCGCGGCGGTCGTTGAAGAAAAGTTTCAGGTCTTTGCGCACCAAAGCGAGGAAGGGAATCATTACAAGTCTCGCAGGCTCCTTCCCGTGAGGCTAAGAAAAACCGTCTCCAGATTCGGCTGCTCGCTCGAAAGATGGCGGAACGAATGACCATTCTCAGTCAGCCATCGCAGGACGATTGGTGCGCCGCGGGAAAGGTCATGAACGCCGACGCGTAAAGTGCTTTGCTGTAGCTCCGCTGATTTCACCTCGGGGAGGGCCAGCATTGGCTCCGTTTGAAAGCCGGTCGCGCTTTCGAGTTCTACCGCGAGCACGTTGGTCACTGGCAACAATTTGTGCAAGTTCGATAACGTATCGTTTGCGACGATTTTGCCGTGATCAATGATTACGATGCGGTCGCAGAGGCGTTCTGCTTCTTCCATGTAGTGCGTGGTATAGATGAGCGTCTTGCCCCGGCTCTTCAACGTTTCCAGATTGTCGAAAATGGCGTTGCGGCTCTGCGGATCAACGCCGACCGTCGGCTCATCCAGCAAAAGAATCTGCGGATCATGCAGCAAGGCTGCCGCAAGATTCAGCCGCCGCTTCATGCCTCCGCTGAAGGTTTTCACCTTGTCGCCCGCGCGATCAGCAAGACCGACCAGTTTTAGCGCGTCGTCGATCGCCGTCTTCGCTTTCGCGCCCGCCAGCGAATAGAGCGCCGCGAAAAAAGTCAGGTTGTCGCGGGCGGTGAGCTGCTCGTAGAGCGCCATATCTTGCGGGACGAGTCCGATCTTAAGCTTGACCGGATCGGTGTCGCTCTTGACCTGCTTGCCTTCGATCAGGACTTCGCCGGAATCCGCGTCCAGCAAGCCGGAGATGATTGAAACGGTGGTCGTCTTTCCCGCGCCATTCGGCCCGAGCAGGCCGATGGTTTCTCCACGATCGGCTCGAAAACTGACGCCCGAAACCGCGACCAGCTTTCCGTAGCGTTTCGTGAGGCCATTCACTTCGAGCATGATCGTGAAAGTCTACCATCGCGGCATTGCGGGGCACGGACATCGCCATCCTGTGCCTCGAAGTTCAGCGCGCTATTCGCAGCTCCGGTTGACAGCGCCTGCTATCGCTAGGTAGCATCTTCTAGACCGACCGGTCGGTTGGGCGGTCTCAGCTATAATTCTCGGTTCAAAACCTATTAATCGAACTGTTCAATCGATTCATGATCGAACTGTTCAATCGATTCATGAAGGAGTTTCAGTGGCCACAGTTTTCTATCAGAACGATGCCAACCCAGCCGCGTTGAAGGGCAAGACGATCGCCGTTTTTGGATACGGCTCGCAGGGACACGCGCAGGCGCAAAATCTGCGCGACAGCGGATACAACGTAATTATTGGCCTCGATCCGGATCGCGGATCGGCCAAACAGGCCAGCGCGGACGGAATGACGGTTTTTGCTCCGGCTGAAGCCGCCAAGCGCGCCGATTATCTTCAAATTCTGACTCCGGACGAGACGCAGGCCGCTTTTTACGAATCGGCCATCAAGCCCCATTTGCGCAAAGGCAAGGTACTCGGCTTTTCGCACGGCTTCTCGATTCACTTCAAGACCATCAAACCGCCGAAAGACGTGGATGTGGTCATGATTGCTCCCAAAGGCCCTGGACACCTAGTGCGCCGCGTATATGCGCAGGGCGGCGGTGTTCCCGCGCTGCTGGCGATCTATCAGGATGCTAGCAAGAATGCCCGTGAACTCGCCCTCTGCTACGCCCACGGGATCGGTTCAACCCGCGCCGGAGTTCTGCAAACCACTTTCAAAGAAGAAACGGAAAGCGATTTGTTCGGCGAACAAGCGGTTCTGTGCGGTGGCCTGACTTCGCTCATGCAGAAAGGTTTCGAGACGCTGGTTGCCGCCGGATACGCGCCTGAAATCGCGTATTTCGAATGCGTCCACGAAGTGAAGCTCATCGTAGACCTGATTTACGAAGGTGGACTGAGCCGCATGCGCTATTCGATTTCCAATACGGCCGAATATGGAGATTTGACGCGCGGTGAAGTGGTGGTCGGCGATCCCACGCGCAAGGCGATGAAGAAAGTCTTGAAACAGATACAGAGTGGAAAGTTCGCCGCGGAATGGATCAAAGAAAACAAAAAGGGCGGCAAGAAATTTGCCAAGCTGCGCGAAGCTGCCAAGAAACACCAGATCGAAGAAGTTGGCGAACAGTTGCGCAAGATGATGTCGTGGCTGCCAGCGGAAAAGAAGAAAGCAGGGGAGTCCAAGCCCGCCGAGCCGAAATTAGTCAACGCGTAAAGGAGCTTCTGGCTGCTAGCTCCTAGCTAAAAGCCAGAAGCTAGCAGCCACGAGCCGAAAGCCAAAAGCCAAAAGCCTCTTCCCCCCATGACCATCGACCTTAAGCACCGTAGTCGCTTCATCACCGACGGACGCGATCAGGCTCCGGCCCGCGCCATGTACAAAGCCATCGGCTTCACGGATGCCGATCTCGCGAAGCCACTCATCGCCGTCGCCAACACTTGGATCGAAACCATGCCCTGCAACTTCCACCTGCGCCGCTTGTCGGCCAAGGTGAAAGAAGGCATTCGCGCCGCCGGCGGCACTCCCATGGAGTTCAACACCATCGCAATTTCTGACGGCGAGACCATGGGCACCGAAGGAATGAAGGCTTCGCTCGTGAGTCGAGAGGTGATCGCCGACTCCATTGAGCTCGTCTGCCGCGGCCAACTTTTCGACGCCGCCGTTTGCGTTGTTGGATGCGACAAAACGATTCCCGCTGCAGCCATGGCCCTTGCGCGCATGAACCTGCCCGGCCTCGTTCTCTATGGTGGAACGATTGCCCCGGGCAAGTACAAGGGCAAAGATGTCACTATCCAGGATGTCTTCGAAGCCGTTGGTGCAAATGCCGCAGGCAAGATGAGCGACGCTGATTTACTGGCGCTTGAAAATGTGGCGTGTCCGGGTGCGGGCGCATGTGGCGGCCAATACACCGCCAACACGATGTCGACGGTGATGGAGTTCATCGGCCTCAGTCCCATGGGGTTCAATGGAATTCCGGCGATGGATGCGCGTAAAGACGACGTCGCCTTCCGTTGCGGCGAAGTCGTCATGAATCTTTTGAAGAAAGGAATCAAGCCCAGCGACATTCTCACGCACGCCGCTTTCGAGAATGCGATCGCCGGCGTCGCGACGACGGGAGGTTCGACCAATGCCGTCCTGCACCTGCTGGCGATTTCGCGCGAAATGGGACTGCCGCTCGACATCGATGATTTTCAGCGTGTCAGCGAACGCACGCCTTTGCTCGCTGATCTGAAGCCTGCCGGGAAATATGTCGCTGCCGATGTAGATGCCGCTGGAGGAATCCAACTCATCGCCCAGCGCATGTTGGAAGGCAAGTACGTCGATGGCTCGGCCATCACGGTGACCGGAAAGACATTTGCCGAAGAAGCCGGCAAAGCGAAAGAAACGCCAGGCCAGATGGTGATCGCTCCTTTAAGTAAGCCCTTGAAGGCAACCGGCGGCCTCGTGATTCTCAAAGGCAACCTCGCTCCCGGAGGTGGTGTCGTTAAGATGAGCGGCCACGAGCGTGCTTCGCAAACCGGTCCCGCGCGTGTCTTCGATTCCGAAGAAGCGGCGATGAAAGCCGTCACCAGCAAGCAGATCAAAGCCGGAGACGTAGTCGTCATCCGCTACGAAGGCCCCAAAGGCGGACCCGGCATGCGCGAGATGCTGAGCGTAACCGCGGCGATTGTCGGCGAGGGCCTCGGCGAAAGCGTAGCCCTGCTCACTGACGGGCGCTTCAGTGGTGCCACCCGCGGCTTAATGGTTGGCCACGTTGCTCCAGAAGCCGCTCTGGGCGGGCCAATCGCCGCGATCCGGGAAGGCGACAAGATCACCATCGACACGAAAGCTCGAAAATTGGAACTGGAAATCTCCGACGCCGAAATCGCTCGACGCATGGACGAATGGAAACCTCCCGATCCGCATTACAAGACAGGAGTCTTCGCCAAGTACGCGGCCTTGGTCCAATCGGCCTCCGAGGGCGCCATTACGACGCCCGTTCATCACAGCCGCTCAGGATCGTAACTCGCTCATATAAATGCTGGAGCGCAACGTAATTTTGGTGTAACTCCCAGTGCCTCGACGCATTTGGGTGGCTATACGCGTCAGGGCCCAACACTCGTAGCCTAGTCCACACGCGATTCCGCGTGTACGGCCGCCTTACCCTTATGGCGCCTTAGTAAGAATCAAAACCTTTATGCCATTGAGGGTTTCGCCTCCCTAACGTCGCTGTTATGGATAGGGCAACCTCTACACGAGAGAGGGCATCAGCCTTTGTATGGTCGCCGCTCCCGTATCCGCTACGTGTGGAAATGGGTGCCGAATAGTTTTGCTCCTGGAAGAGCAACTCGAGCGGCCGCGGTTGGGGAATCGCGGTCGCATTTTTGTCTCAGTTCGTGAGAGCGGATAGCTACACTCGGTCTCGCGGTAGCCCAGAGAAGCAAGGGTTAGCGTTTCGTGCTCCGAGTTAGTTAGACTTCTCCTTCGCCAGAAGGAGCAACCCATGTCGAAAGCAATCGTCCGTTTCCTCGCCATCTTAGGCGCCCTCAGCCTGATCGGTACAGTGATTGTGCTCGTGGACGTTATCGGCGCGAAGGGAATTGTTCCCTCCAAAACCATTCTGGAAGCAAACTTCGAGCAATCTTTCCTGGAAAACGCGCCGGAAACACCGACCGCGCACCTCCTGCTCGCGCGGAAAGAAACGCTGCGTGACGTGGTCGATGCGATCGACCGCGGAGCCAGCGACGATCGGGTTGTGGGGATGATTGCCCGTATCGGCGCGGCTCCCATGGGCATGGCTCAGACGCAGGAAATTCGCGATGCAGTTATGCGCTTTCGCGCGCACAAGAAGTTTGCCGTCGCTTACTCAGAAACCTTTGGAGAGTTTGGTCCCGGCAACAGTGCCTACTATCTCGCGACCGCATTCGATCACATTTACTTACAGCCATCAGGCGACGTAGGTCTCACCGGCATCATCATGGAGACGCCCTTCATTAAAGGAACGCTCTCGAAGCTGGGCGTTACTTTTCACGGCGATCATCGGTACGAATATAAGAACGCTCTCAATTTCTATACCGAGACCAAATACACGGGGCCGCACAAAGAAGCGATGACCGCGATCATGACCTCGTGGTTCGACCAGATGAAAGACGGAATTTGCACCGCGCGGCAGATCGATCCCGCGCAGTTCCAGTCGATCGTCGACGCCGGTCCGTATCTCGGGAAAGAAGCGGTGACTGCAAAACTCGTGGATGCCGTCGCGTATCGCGATGAAGTTTACGGCGACGTAAAGCGCAAGGCCGGCGAGGGATCGGAGTTACTTTATCTCGATCAATATCTCGAACGCGCCGGACGTCCGCACGATCATGGAAAGAGAATCGCGCTGGTCTTCGGTGTCGGAGGAGTCACGCGCGGCGCGAGCGATTACGATCCAGTGCAGGGCAGCCAGAACATGGGCTCCGATACGGTAGCTGGCGCCATTCGTGCCGCCGCCGAAGACAAGGACGTCAAAGCAATTCTGTTCCGCGTGGATAGTCCCGGCGGTTCTTATGTCGCCTCCGATACGATTTGGCGCGAAGTCGTCCGTGCACGTCAAACTGGGAAGCCGGTCATAGTTTCCATGGGCAACCTCGCCGGTTCCGGCGGATATTTCGTCGCGATGGCGGCCGACAAAATCGTGGCTGAGCCGGGAACGATTACGGCATCGATTGGCGTGCTGGGCGGCAAAATGCTGACCGGCGGATTGTGGGACAAAATCGGGCTTTCCTGGGACGAAGTGCATCAAGGGCGAAAACGCGACTATGTTTACCGGAACCCGCGATTATTCTCCCGCAGAGTGGGGACGCTTCCAAGCGTGGCTTGATCGAGTGTATCTCGATTTCACCAGCAAAGTTGCCGATGGCCGCAAGCTTCCGAAAGAAAAAGTGCTTGGAGATCGCAAAGGGCCGGATCTGGTCGGGACAGGACGCCAAGAATCTCGGCCTCGTCGACGAACTCGGCGGTTACGACACGGCGCTGAAGCTCGCGAAGCAGGCCGCGAATATTCCGGAAAAAGACGATGTCAAGATTGTGGTATATCCGCGCCCCAAGAGTTTCTTCGAGAGCGTACTGGCCCGCCGCAGTCCCGACAACAGCGACAAAGAAGCGGTCGGTCAAACACTCTCGCGGATCCTCGAAGAGGTGCAGCCCGTCGCGCGTCAAATGGATGCGGTTGGAATTAGGGGCAACCTGGATCAAGACGAAGTGTTAAGGATGGTGCAGTTCGAGCAGGGAAAATAAGCGAGGGGTTGTCGGATTGGAACCAATTCTTGAACGGTTTACCTGATGGCTGAAAGCTACTCGCTACACGCCGAGTTTCTTCACTTCCTCGTTGTAATACTTGCGATAGAGGATGGACCATTCCTCCGAGCCTTCGATGATGGTCTTGCGCTGGCTCTCGATTTTTAGGCGCGCAGCCTGGTCGATCCGCGCTTCCTGCATCAGAAGGCCTTCGAGGATCTTGCGCACTTCGAGGCGAATGGTATTCCGGTCTTCAATGAACTCTACGTCGTCCAGTTCGGCCACGGCATCGGTGACGGTGTGGGCGAGTTTATTGACTTTGTCGCGACTCAATCGCACGAAAGAAAATTCCTCCGGATCGCGGTCCCGCTGGCGGTCCTAAAGTACGGCTTTATATTTTTTGACCAGTTCCGTCTTCACTTTGCGGAACATCTCCTGGTAGTTGGCGCCACTCTTTTGCAATTCGTCTGAGTATGCCTCTAAGATAACGCGCACCTCATCATTGATGCGGTCTTCTAGGGCCAGTTCGTCGAGCAGGGCGGCATGCACCTTCTCATTAAGGGCAGGCATTGCCTTGGTCTCGATGAGACCGCTGGCTACCAATTTTTTGGAAACTTCGCGGGCCAGATAGCCCACATATTCTTTGGAAAAGAGCATGATTGCGGCGCTGTTTTGTAAGGAAAAGTTTAACACAGGTGGACCGTCGCGAGTCGCTTGTGGGAGGCCGTTGGCAGACTTCGTCGGCTGCCCGGCCGAGAGGCTCGCCACGGACAAACGACTAACGACCAATGACGACCTACAGTGGCGGGCTCGCCGTTCCAAGCCGTACAATAATAGAACTTCATGTCTCCACATCCAGATGATCTAACGCTCATGAAAGATGATATGACGGCCTTCATTGAAGGTTTGGGCATGCGCCGCTTTTTCGGCTATGTCGAATGTGAAGAAGTTCCGAGCGTGCTCTGGGACTCGGGACACAATCCGGACGGCTGGAAAGATTTCGTGGAGTTGGCCAAGTCAACGAATGCGCCTTTCCTCACCATGCATTCCTGGGCGCTCGACCGCGAAGAACTCGACCGGCTCACGCAGCAACTGCAAGAAGGCGATTTTCGCAGCGAAGAAGATCTCGAAGAGAGCCGCTGGCTGAAGTCCTACGTGGGTAAGACGGGCTTCGTGCAACTGGGATGGGCCTACCAGGGCTGCATGTTCGTCTTTGAAGCCGGCACGGAATGGTATGAGCATTACCAGCATCTCCGCGAGTTAGCGGACGATAGTGGCGGCTTCATGATCGACGAACCGGACCAGGACGAAGAGCACTAGGGTTTTTCCGTCTTCTCCAGTCACGCCGACTCGATTGCCTGGATCTCGCTGGCAATCTCGGAAGCGAGTTCCTCCACATCCGCTGGAAAGCCCCGTCGCGCCACTTCTGGAAAGTCCCCTAGGATTTCCTCATAGCTCCTTCCCGGCCGGTTCGATATCGCAAAGCCCAGCAATTCCGATAACTCGCAACTCGGGGCAATCAATCGGGCTGTGCCCGACGGAAGAGATTCCTGGTCATGATGACACCCCACTACGTGAATCAGCGCCGGTGGAAGATCCCAGGCCGCCAGCAGTAGACGTCCGGCTTCACAGTGGTCAACTCCGCATAACTCGCGCTCGCTCCGCAGTAAATCCGCGGGTTTCGTGCCAGGTTTTCCGTCACGGTCAACAACGCGTGCATAGGCTTCTGGCATCGTCGCCGCGAGCGCAACCTTGCCGATGTCGTGGAGAATTCCCGCCGTGTAAGCAAAGTCCTTATCCAGGAAACCCCAGCGCGCACCGCGTTCGGCCAGAATTGCGCAGGCCACACTATGACGCCAGCAGGACTGCATCAGAGGAGTGAATGCGTCTTTTATATATGCCTTTAGCCCAAAAGCAACCACGACACTGCGCAAGCGTTGAAAACCGAGCAGCATCGATGCCTGCAGCACGCTGGTTACATTCTTTGAAAAAGCGACCAGCGGAGAATTGGCGATTCGGAGCACCGCGACTGAGAAGGCGGGATCTGAACGAATCAGGTTGCAGAGGTCGATCAAAGAGGAGTCCGTGCCCGACATCAGGTTGAGTGCCTTGAGCGCGATGGCCGGGAAGGGCTGAAGCCGTTCCGGATCCCACGGAAGTTCGATGGGTTTTCTGGCTCGAACGGGGCTTGCGGACTGTGTCATCGTTCCTCTGCGCTTCAACCGTGGTAGTTTCTGCTTGAACTAGTTGCTATCGACCGTTTCGAATGTTCGTCGCCGCACTGTTGTGCGCGGCCCAACGTGATGCCCAGGACTGCTAATCTATTTCTTCCCGAATTCTGCTCATGCGATGGATCTCCAATCCGTGCAATTCTCCCAAGGCCAAGCTATTGGCGGCGGCGTTGCATGACGCCAGACTTGGAATCTCTCCTTCCGCCTTGCCCGTGATTGCCGATCTGCTGGTGTCTCGTGGAATCGAAGACCCGGAAGCCGCAGCACGTTTTCTATCGCCGCAACTGGCCGACCTGCACGATCCGCTGCTGATGAGCGGCATGAAAACAGCTCTCGATCGGTTGGAAGCGGCGATCGAGCGAAAAGAAAAAATTCTAATTTACGGTGACTACGACGTCGATGGCACTACCGCAATCGTTATTTTGAAAACGGCGATTGAGCTTTGCCGAGGTGCGGCCGACTTTCACGTGCCGCATCGCATTCGCGAAGGTTATGGCATGCGCGACGAAGTCATCGAGCGCGCCGCGGCTGACGGTGTGCGTCTGATTATCAGCGTCGACACCGGCATACGCGGATTCGCCGCCGCCGAGACGGCGCAGCGGACTGGCGTCGACCTGATCGTTACCGACCATCACTTGCCCGGTGTAGACGGGGTCCCGAAGGCGTTGGTCGTGGTCAATCCCAATCAGGACGGCTGCTCTTATCCCTGCAAGTTTCTTTGCGGCGCCGGGGTGGCGTTCAAATTGGCGCAGGGCTTGATGCAGCGCCGCTTAGAGGCGAAGGATCACAAACGTCTGCTGATGTCGTTCATGAAAGTGGTCGCCATCGCTACGATTGCGGATTCGGTTCCGCTGCTGGGCGAAAATCGCGTATTTGCCAAGCTGGGATTGGAGGGCCTCCGGCGTCCGGTGAATGTTGGGTTGAAGGCGCTGCTTGAAGTGGCAAAACTCGGGGATGGGCGGGCGCTCACTGCAACGGAGGTAGGTTTTCGTATCGCTCCCCGCCTGAATGCGGCCGGACGCATGGACGTCGCTCGAGATGTGGTCGATCTCTTCAACGAAAAAGATATCGAACGCGCCCGCGAGGCTGCTGGACGCCTTGACCGCCTCAATGCTGATCGTCAGGAAGAAGAGCGCCGCATCATGGAAAACATCTGGCGTCGTCTGGAGGAAGAGCCTGCGCTCCGCGAGGCCTATTGCGTGGTCTTGGATGGTGAAGGTTGGCATCGCGGTGTAATCGGCATCACGGCGTCGCGAGTGGTCGAGAGGTATGGACGGCCTACGTTGGTCATTTCCCGCGAAGGCGAAGAGGCGCACGGCTCGGGACGGTCGATTGCCGCGTTCCACCTGCTACATGCCCTTGAATCTTGTCCTGAACTATTTTCGCGGTACGGTGGACATGCGCACGCGGTCGGCTTCGCGCTGCCCAGTGCCAACGTCGAAAAACTTCGGCAGCATCTCGACGCCTATGCGCGGGCGCGGCTCACCGAAGCCGATTTCGAGCCCCAATTGGAATTCGATCGCGAACTCCCGCTGGGAGAAGTGACACCCGAACTTCATCAGGCGCTGCTTTTGCTGGAGCCATTTGGCATGGATAACCGCGAACCGATTTTTGCCGCGCGCGGAGTGCGGCTCATGGGTCCTCCAGTGGCTGTGAAAGACAAGCATGTTCGGTTGCGAGTGGCCGGAGGGATGTACGGATCCGAGATCGGCATGAGTGCGGCCGCGGCGCAGGACTTCACCCCGCGGTGCCATCCCGATGCGGCAGCCATTCCGAAGCGAGACCATGCTCTGACAGCGGCAAGTGCCACCACCGCACAAACATCATCTTCATGGCGAGAGAATGTTTCTTTCAAAGCGATGGGATGGGGTATGAAGGAATCCTGCGACCGCTTGCAGTTGCTGGCCGACGACCGTCTCGACATCGCTTACTCGTTGGGGATGAATGACCATCCCGAATTTGGCGGACTGGAACTGACTTTGAAAGATGTACTGCGGACTCGCTGAATCGCCGCAAGATGGTTTCTGCGGGTCGAATTCATGATTGGTCTCGGTCCGAGCTTCTAGCTCTTAGCCAAAAGCTAGGGCCAGCAGCCAAAAGCCAGCCTCTTTCCACCACTTTGACAATCTCCGCCTCCGTCTTTATAGTGCCGGGCATGAACGGAACTTTTTTCTGCAATCAGTGCGGGGCACAGAATACCGAGGGCGCGCAGTTTTGCAGCCGCTGCGGAGCCCCGACCTCTCCGACGCCGGTCGTTGCCTCTATCCCGGTTTCGTCCCCGTCCAATCCCGGCGTTCCGTATGCTGCGGTTCCGTACCCGCCGGCTCCATACCCAGCAGTTATGCCGGCCGTCGGCGTTCACTACGGTGGCTTCTGGATTCGCGTCGTCGCCGCGATCATAGACTGGATCATCATCCGTGTCGTGGTCTCGCCGGTGCACCTGTTTTTCGGTGGCCTGGGATTAGCAGGAATGATGGGCGGATTCCATCGGTCCTGGCCGCTTGCGCTTTTGGGCGGCGGTGTCACCGCGCTCGCAACACTTTTTGCTGGATGGTTATATGAAGCCTTTATGGAAAGTTCCTCGTACCAGGCGACTTTAGGCAAGATGATCTGCGGAATGAAAGTCACCGATCTTTCCGGCACCCGGATCACTTTCGAACGTGCCACCGGACGTCACTTTGCGAAGTACCTTTCCGGCTTGATTCTGTGCATCGGCTACATCATGGTCGGATTTACCGAGCGCAAACAGGGACTGCACGATCTGCTTGCGGGAACATTGGTTTTTCGAAACTGACGCCCGTGGGACGGATGCCGGCAACTTTCGGCGGATTTGAGGGTTCCTACCGAGTGTGAAAAGCTGAGGCTGCTTCCGTCACGCGATGTCTCGCCACAGCCGCTTGCACAGACTTAACACCCCAGGATTCACGATGCTCTCTCGCGTGCCATCTTGTACGATCGCCTTAGTTGGCCTTTTAGGATTTGGAGTGGCCGCTGCCCAGTCTCCCAAAGCTCCGACCAACGTATGCCAGCCTTCAGTCACCGCTCCGATCGTGGTCGCGTCTCCAGCGCAGCGCTTGGCGGCCGGGAACCGCGCGCAACCGCCGCTCACCGACACCTACAACGGCTTTGCTTGGCCCGATACGCCACTCGGCATCATCAAGACGAGCGCGGGCTACGAATTTTTTGGCAGCGATGGCGGGGTACATTCCCGACAGATGTGGCAGGGGCACTGGGTTGGCAACAATAAGTCCGGATCGATCGTGACCAGCGTAGGAAGCCTGGATAACCCGCTCGGCTCAGGCAATCCGCAGGATGTCAGTGTTTCGCAGAACCGCGATGCGTCCGTCAATCCGAACTACTCCAGCTATGGCTACATGGGCGGAGGACCGATGTTTCAGGTTCCTGCAGGCATGACCGGAGCCGGCAACTTGCTGGCAACGTACCACGCCGAACTTCCCAACGACGCACTCTACGCGGCGCTCGGCTTGGCCGCGTCATCCGATAACGGTGTCACCTGGACCGATTTGGGTGAGATCATTCGCCTGAACCAGGCCTATGCCAAGGGATTGGATGGCTTCGAAATAGGCGACGGACCGCTCGTACTTTCGCCTGACGGCAAGTATTTCTATTTGTATTTTCCCGACTGGATCGCTAACGGTACTCCTCACACCACCACTACCACGAATGTTTCGGTTGCGCGTGCGCTGGTTTCCGCTGTTCTGGCCGCAGCCTTCGGACCGGCGCCGCGCCACTCTATCGCTTTCGAGAAGTTCTACGACGGAAAATGGAATTTACAGCCCGCTATCGGAGGAGCGTCGACGGATCTGAATCCTGCTTCCGCGTACCAGGGGTATCTCGATATTCATTACAACAGCACGATCCAGCGCTACGTCATGATCATCTCGAACGATACAGCCTTCGGGTACTCCGAATCGGCAGATGGTCTAGCGTGGACGCTTCCCGTCGCTCTCGGTACGTTTGGGCCGATTGCGGCCTATCCTACCGCCGTGGGTCTCGGAGACGATCCGCATATTCTCGGGAATCCTTTCTACATTTATTTCACTCATCTACCCGGCGATGGCTCGGGATGGAAGAACGGTGAGTTGCGACGCGTCACGCTTACGTGCCAGTGAACAGTGAACCAATGATCCAAGATCGATGAACGACGATCGACGATCGCGCGGCGTTGAATGAAACCACACTTTGCCGGACTCGCAATCCATCATCGCGCCGAGAGTTACACTAGCCTCTGATGGTTCTTCCCGTTCGACGCCTGCGCCGTTGGTTCGCCGTGCTCGCAGTCCTCATGATTGCCACGGTCGCCGGCATGTACTTCTACGCGCAGTATCGTGTGCGTAAGTTGGTCCACGACATTCCCGCAAAAGTCGGACTCGACATTCAGCAAACTGCCGAGGGATTTTCCGTCTCCAAGTCAGTCGAAGGGCGCACGTTGTTCACTCTGAAAGCTTCCAAGGCGGTCCAGTTCAAGGCTGGTTCGCGGGCGGAGTTGCATAACGTCAAAATCATCATTTACGGACGCGATGCCAGCCGCTTCGACCAGATTGCCGGAGACGATTTTGAGTACGATCCCGCCTCCGGCCAGGTAACCGCTCACGGGCGGGTATTCATTGACCTTCAG
Source organism: uncultured Acidobacteriaceae bacterium (assembly GCA_963846085.1). GTDB lineage: Bacteria > Acidobacteriota > Terriglobia > Terriglobales > Acidobacteriaceae > Acidiflorens. Next base: position 2,243,619 of record CAWJUN010000004.1, read on the forward strand.
GCCAACCCCGAAGGGGCTCAGCATTCGGACCAGACGGCTCCCTCCAAGCTCAAAGATCCTATCCACATGGAGAGTGAAGGCCTCGTCTTCAACAAGAACACCGGAGACGCGACCGCCACCGGCAAGGTTGTGTTCGCGACGCCGCAGGCCTCGGGGTCAGCCGTCGGGATCGACTATGTCGCCAATACGGGAACGATGAACTTGTTGTCATCGGTAGCCATGACCATCCAGCGGCCCCAGCCCCTTGACCTGAAAGCATCTCACGGTGTCATCACGAAGGCGCCTCGTCTCATTGTGCTGAACGCAGTCCACCTGGCCCGCGAGGGGCAGCGCATGCAATCCGATCAGGCAACGTTCTTTCTGCGAGAAGACAATACGGTCGAGCGCATTCTGGCCGAGGGCAATGTGGAAAGTGAGTTTGACGGTAAACCTCCGTCGCGGAACTCGAAGCCGGCCGATGCGTCGGGCACAAGTTCCGTGGAGCGCAGTGCGCATGCGCGCTCCGATCGCGCCGAGATGTTCTTGACTGGAACCCGGAATCTGCTGACTACCGCCGTTCTGAGCGGCAATGTCCAACTGAAAACCGCGGGGTCGCAGTCCTCCGATGCAGCCGCCGGGCGCGTGACGGTGCATTTTGCGGGGCAGCAAATCCTGCAGACGGTGCACGCCGAAGATGGAGTGCGCCTGACCCAGAAAAATAGTGCGGGCGGAACGGCCGCCGTCGTTGCGTCGGCCGGAAAATCGCCCTCTCCATCGAAGGGTGGCCAGGACCTAGAGATGGCCGCGCCGGTGATGGACTTCATGGTCAAGGACGGACGCCAGCTTGAGCGAGCGGAGACGAGCGGTCCGCCGCAGATCGTGATCACGCAACCGGCCACCAATCAAAAGACGGTGGTCACGGCATCCAAATTTACAGCTAAATTTACGAATAAAAATCGCCTGGCCACACTGCATGGCGAGCCGGACGCGAAGATCGTCAGCAGCAAGATCGGTGTGCCGAGCCAGACGGATCGCATATCCACCAGCCAGATGCTCGACGTAGCATTCCTCCCCGAGGGCGGCATCTCTTCCATTACCCAGACCGGCGCCTTCACTTATGTCGACGGTCCGCAAAAAGCCTGGGCGCAACGCGGCGAATACACGACCGCCGATCAAATGCTGGTGCTGACCGGTTCGCCCCGCGTGGTCGATACCGGAATGGCGACTACGGCGCAGACGATTCGCGTGAACCGCGCGACTGGGGATGCGGTGGCCGAGGGCAACGTTAAGAGTTCCTATTCCGAGCTGAAAGCTCAGCCCGACGGTGGAATGCTGGCGTCTTCCGACCCAATCCACGTGACGAGCCGCAGCATGACCGCGCATCACTCTCCGTCGATTGCCGTCTACAGCGGCGATGCCCGTTTGTGGCAGAACGCGAACCTGATTGAGGGTCCGACTCTCCAATTCGATCGCGACAAACGATCGCTGGTCGCCCAAGCCAGCCCGACGCAGGGCGTCTCAACCGTGCTGGCGCAGGTGGACAAAAGCGGCAAAGTGACCCCGGTTCGGATCACATCAGCGCACCTCGATTACGCTGACGCAGATCGCAAAATGTTTCTAAGCGGCGGAGTGACGGTAAAGGGATCCGACGCGACGATGACTGCGGATCGCATGACGGTATTTTTGCGCCCACGAAGCGAGTCGCCAGTTGCGTCTGCCCCTGGAACGCCCGGGCAGATCGATCGGATCGTAGCCGAAGAGAAGGTTGTCGTTACGGAGCCGACACGTCACGCTACGGGCGAGCGGCTGGTTTATACGGCGGCAGAGGACAAGTTCGTTCTGACAGGCGGCCCATCGAGCGGACCTCCCTGCATTTTTGATGCCGAACGGGGCAAGACGACAGGCGATTCGTTGACTTTCTATAAACGCGATGATAGGGTGCTCGTTGAAGGTAATAAGACGTCCCCGACGGTTACACGGACGCAAGTGGCACGATAAATGCATACGCTGGCCACCGACGAAATTGGAAAGTCCTATCGGGGCCGACGCGTAGTAAATGGAGTGAGCCTTCAGGTTCTTCAGGGCGAAGTGGTCGGCCTGCTCGGACCGAACGGCGCTGGAAAGACAACTTCTTTTTACTCCATTGTTGGTCTGGTTCCTCCCGATACCGGCAGAGTTTTGTACGACGACGAAGATATCACCAGCGTTCCCATGTATTTACGGGCACGTCAGTATGGCATTAGCTATCTTCCTCAGGAAGCTTCTGTATTTCGCAAGTTGACGGTGGAGGAGAACATTCTTGCCGTGCTTGAGGTGCAACCGATTTCCTGGCACGAGCGCCGGGAAAAAGCCGAGAAGCTGATAGATCAGCTCGGCCTCGAGCATATTCGTCAGAATCGTGGCTACGCTTTATCGGGCGGCGAACGGCGGCGCGTGGAGATTGCGCGGTCACTATGCATCAATCCAACTTTCATTCTGTTGGACGAGCCCTTTTCAGGCATCGATCCGATCGCAGTTTTGGACTTGCAGAAAATCATCTCCGATCTGCGTGCCAGTGGGATCGGAATCCTGATCACGGATCACAATGTTCGTGAGACTTTGTCGGTCACAGATCGGGCTTACATCATTAACGAAGGTCGAATCTTCCGCTCCGGTACGCCAGAGCAGTTGGGTAGTGATCCGGAGGTTCGGCGGGTCTATTTGGGTGAGAGCTTCTCGCTAGTGTGAGCTGGCTTTGCGAAGCGCCTAAAGCCAAGAGCTAATAGCTGTTTCTGGTTACTAAGGCGTGGGCACACTGTCCTTTCGTGCCCATACGAACTACCTCAGCGCATGAGAAGCTAAATTTTCCACACTCGGAGGTACACCGCAGCGCGTAGAGGCGGGCGAGTGGGGAATAATAATTTTGTCAGGGAGAAATGGTGCTTCTTCAGCACAGACTGAACGTCAAACTGTCCCAGCGTCAGATCCTGACGCCGGGCCTCGTGCAGATGGTGTCGGTGCTCGCGCTCAACAAGCTCGAGCTCAAAGACATGATCAATGCCGAGATGGTCGAGAATCCGGTTTTGGAAGAACTGGAAGACGCGATCCCCCTTTTGGACGATGTCGGCCGCCAGGAAGAAGAGCGCGACCGTTTGGCTGCCAAAGCCACCTCTGAAGAGGCGACCCCTGTCGCGGATGAGAAGAAAGATCCTTTCGAAGAGATCGATTTCGGTTCGTTTTTTCAGGAATATCTCGATCCCGGTTATCGCAGTTCGGGAGAGATGGAAGAGATCGAAAAGCCTTCGTTCGAGAACTTCCTGTCGAAGCCGGGCAATCTAAGCGATCATCTCTTGTGGCAATTGGGCGCGATTTCCCTGCGTCCGCCAGTGCTTCAGGCAGCCCAATTGATCATCGGGAATTTGAACGAAGAAGGTTACCTGATCGCGAGCGACGAAGAATTGTTGGGCATCGCTCCGGTTGCGGCTCCTGAAGCCGACGTGGAAGCGGCAGCCAAGATTGTTGGAGAAGCCGCGGCGCTCGGGCTGGTCGCCGACAGCGAACATCCCGATCTTCTCGAGGCGGATGACCAGAGCGCCGATCCTGGTTCTGATCTCCTACACTCGGAACTCCGTAGCTCTGACCTTGCCAGCCCTGTTCTCTCCAATCCTGAATTATCCAATTCGCACCTCCCCGATTCTGATCTGGTCGCACCCGCGCGCGGCGCTTCTGTTTCCGCTCCCGATGATCTGGCCGCTTTTTCCCGGCTGGCGTCGGAAGAGACGGCCGCTCCGTTCGCTGGCATCGCAGGCCCAGCCGATCGGAAATTCGAACTCGGGGACAGGGAAGAAGATGCCGTCGGATCGGATCCTGCTCCAATTGCGTCTTCGCTGGAACTCGACCACGCTGGCGCAGCTCTGCCCGTCGCGGCAGCTCAAAGCGCGAACCATTCCGGAAACTCTGCGGCCGGCGCAGCAACCGCACGTGCCCGAATTCCAGATGTGACTTTCACGCTCGGCGATTTGCACGAAGCGCTTGAGGTTGTTCGCCAATTCGATCCGCAGGGGATTGCTTGCCGTGATCTGCGCGAATGCCTGCTCAATCAATTGCGCTATCACCTTGGCCAACTGCATTTACACAGCAACGGCAGCGCTGATGCAATCGCGCTCAGCGAGCAAGTTGTAAAAGACGCGATTGCCGTCGTAGACCAGCATTTGCGCGCCGTCACGCTGAAACAGTTTAAGGAAATCGCGCGCGCCATCGGGCGCCCGGTGGAAGCCGTGCAGGCGGCGCTTGAGTACGTACGCACCCTCGATCCCCGGCCCGGCCTACGCTACAACAAGGTTCCAGCACGGTTAATTGAGCCCGATGTGGCGTTCGTCAAACACGGGGACGAGTGGCTGGTCATCATGAACGACGAAGACATGCCGCAGCTCCGGTTGAATCCTGCCTACAAGCGGCTGCTCACGCGCGACGGCAACGACCGCGACACGCGCAACTACGTAAAAGACCGTTACAAGTCCGCGATCCAGCTGATCAAGAATATCGAGCAGCGTAAGCAAACGATCGCCAAGGTGTGCTACTCCATCGTGGCCCGTCAGCAGGATTTCCTCGACCTCGGAATTGATCAACTGAAGCCGATGATGATCAAGGAAGTTGCCGAAGAGATCGGAGTCCATCCCTCAACTGTCAGCCGCGCGGTGGCCAATAAGTACGTCCACACGCCACAGGGCGTCTTCGAATTGCGCTATTTCTTCTCGGAAAGCGTGCAGGGCCCCGAAGGCGGAGGCACTTCGCTCCTGATCCTGAAGCGGCGTGTCAAAAAGCTCATTGAAGAGGAAGATCCCAGCCGGCCGCTGACCGATGAACAGATTACGCGCATCTTACAATCGCAGGGTATTCAGGTGACGCGCCGCACCGTCGCAAAATACCGGGAAGACATGAAAATTCCCAGCACGCATCAGAGAAGAGTAAAAAAATAATTGCGAAGTAAGATGTTAGATTCCAGAGGTTAAAGACATGCACAGATCTGAAGTCTGACATCTAAATTCTGACCTAGGTTTCCGGAGGATGCTCAATGAACGTGGAGTACACCGGCAGGCAATACACAATTTCCCCCTCCATCCGCAAAGAAGTTGAAACTGGCCTTAGTAAAATACGAAAAATTCTAGGCGACCGCTTCGAGACCAAGGTAATTCTCGCTGTTGAGAAGCGTCGGCACAAAGCGGAAATCACCATCGATCCGCCGAATGGCCCGATCGTTGGCATCGCACAGACCGGCGACATGATTTCGGCGGTGAATGAAGCTCTCGACCACTTGCAGAAGCAAGCCTTGAAATACAAGACGAAGTGGTTGAGCAAGAAGCGCAAAGCCGTGAATAAATTCGACGGTCAAGCGCTGCAAGACAATATTCAGGCGGCAATCGGATTGTCAGAGAGCACCACTGTTTCTGTTCTCGTGCACAAGTTCCCGTCGGTGGCGCGAACCACGGAAGTGCATCTGGTACGTTCCCAGGACTCAGTGGCGCTCCGTCCCATGACCTTGGAGGAAGCCATCAAAGAAGCGCACTTTCGAGACAAGGACGTTTTCGTCTTCCGTGACCCGAAGGGCCGTTTGCTGGTGCTCCACCGGACGCGTGACGGCAAGATGGAATTGATCGAGGCCCCGTAGAGGGTGGTGGGTAGAAATCCCCGTTCCATCACCCGATTCGTCGAGTTGTGGGCTTTTCCTGATGGCTGACGGCTGAAAGCTGCTTTACCTAGACTCCGCCGCTCGTTGCTTCCTGCGCCCACTGCAGCGCCTGCCACCATGCCGCAGCGACGTCATCTTCGCTCAGCTTCAAGCCTTTCGCCAGTGCCGCGGACTCTACCCACTCTCCCGATTCTTGGGCCAGCATCAATTGATAAAGCGGGCGAAGGTTGCTTTTCTGGCCGAGTAAGACCGCCTTGGTTTCGTGTTCCACTGGAACCTGCTCGAGAAGCGCCTCCATCGTCACTTCTAGAATCGCGTCCATCACCGAAAGCAGCCCCATCAGAAACAGGTCGCACTGCGAGCACGTTCGCTCGGAAAGCAATTCGCAAAATCGCGCTCGAGCCAAGCCCATCAGAACCAGTTCGCTGCATTTTTGCTCGGCTGCACCTACCGTCACTACCAAACGAATCCATCGCCGCATCTCGCGTTCTCCCAGAACGGCCATGGCGTGTCGAATCGACGTGATTTCGAGGGAGAAGCCGAAGAGTGGAGAATTCAAATAGCGCAGCAGCCGGTAGGAAATGGAGGCTTCCTGCTTGAGCAACTTTTCCAGTTCCCGCATGTCGATTTCGCGTCGCGACACCATCTCGAGCAGACGCACATAATGAATTCGACTGGCGGGAACTTCGCGGCCCACCACAACTTCAGGACGACAGAAAAAGTAGCCCTGAAAATAGGCGAATCCCATCTCGCGAGCCTGATAGAAGTCGTGCGGAGTCTCCAATTTTTCTGCCAGCATTTTGCATTTTGGCGATCCAAACCGACGCATCATGCTGGCGCGTTCCTCGGGCCGGGTTGCCAGTAGATCGATCTTGATGATGTCGGCGAACTCCACTAGAGGGATGCGCGGATCGTTGGGAGCGAAATCGTCGAGTGCGATCAGGTATCCGAACGCCTTTAGCCGTTTGCACGCCGCTATGACGCGGTCTTCGGGCTCAACCGTTTCCAGGATCTCGGCCACCACCTGGCTGGGCGGCAACAAGGTGATCAGGTCTTTGAACAGAACTTCGCGGGTGCAATTCACAAAGGCGCGCCGGTTGTCGCAAAGTGTGTTGATTCCGAAAAGAAGCGAACTATCCAGCGTAGATCGCGCCGCCGATTCGGGATCGGCATTGAAATAGTTTTCGATGCCGTTACGAAACAGCAGTTCGTAGCCAAACACATTTTGGGCGCGGTCAAAGATAGGCTGGCGGGCCACGAAGCGCTGTCCCGGCGACGCGAGCGAAGGCGAAGGCGTTTTCTGTTTGGCAAATGCGGGTTTCACCACTATTACATCGGCGTCTCCCGGCCGAACTTCAGGACGATGGAAAGGGACGTTAGTCAGGAAAAATGTTCTTCGGTCGAGCCATCTCAGCGGCGAGGTCGCCAGACGTTTCTATTCAAGTGACGTTTCGATGGGCGGAAGTCCCTCCTGGACTAATGCCTTTAATGTGGAAAACTAAAGGCACTCCCCCCTTGCGTTGTGGGTGCTTTCGTGAGTAACATCAAGATGTTCCCAATGGCCATGCTTCCATGCTGGCCGTTCGCGCCAAGAAAGACTCCAGGCGCCAAGACAGTTGAAGCATTGTTCTCAAAAAGCGTTCTCAAAAAGCATCCAGCCGATGTGGGGTTTGGTCTGCAGCTAGTTCGTGTGTCGTAAATCAGTACACGCTTGCGTGCGGACTTTAGGGGAAGACAAGACACTTAGCCTGTGATCAGGCTAAGGATGAACTTCAAAGCTTTACAAGAGAAAAAATATGAATGCAGGACCTGGAAATCCCTCCGCAGGTGGGGGGAGACACAAGCGGCGCCGTGGACGGCGTCCGCCTCGACGAGGCGGTGCGGGAGGCCCGATGGGCCAAAAGCGCCAGGAGCAACAGGGCATTTTCACCGCTCCTATGGACCACAGTTATCGCGCCAACCAGAATGGTGATAACGGCAACGGCAACGGCAGTCGCGGACCACGGCGGCCCGGATTTTCCGGCACGTACCCCGTTCTCGATCCCGAACCTCTTCCCGCTCCTAAAGCCGATGCTGCCTCGCGCGTCTTTGCCTTTGTCGAAGACTTGTTCTTCCTCAGCAAGATTCAGGCGACGGGTCAAAAGATGAATGTGAAGGTCGAGTTCGTCAAGAACGAAAAAGAACTCACCGAGCGTATGAAGAGCAATGGCGAAGAAAAGCCTTCCCTCATCATCTTCGACTTGAACAACGTCAACGCCAAGCCTTTGACGCTGATTCCCAAATTGAAAACCAAGCTGAAGAAGGGAACGTCGATCATCGGATTCCTGTCGCACGTACAAGGCGATTTGAAGCAGAAAGCGCACGAAGTGGGTTGCGACATGGTCTTGCCGCGCTCTGCCTTCTCGCAGAACCTGCCGCAGTTGTTACGGCGCCACGGCTCGATCGAAGACTTATCGGGCGCGGCCGACTAGTCCGACTGGCGGCGAACGACTGACGACTGACGCCCGGCGTGAAATTGCTCGCCTCTCCGACGTTGCCTCCGCCATTTTTAGCGATGCGTCGCTGCGTAACCGATTCCAGCCGACAGGCCTGATACAATTTCGCCGTGTTCCCTCAGAAAATTTTTAACTTGGTGGCGGCGCTCGCTTTGGTTTCTCCAATTGCCGCTCAGCAACCGGCTCCTTCTCAGACACCTCCCGTGAAAGTAAGCGTGCTCAACGTCTGTGCGCCTCCGGCCGATCAGCAAAAGGAATTGTTTTCGGCTCTCGCGAGGGTTCCCGGCAAGCCCGCATTCAGCAAAGATTTTGAAGTCGCTCGCGGCCATTCCACCCTCGATCAGAGCGCCCCCATCCCTGGGATGGAGCAGTTGCCGGTTGCTGGCACCGTCTCGTCCGCCGATTGGGTCCGCGTTCGTCGCGAGTTTCCCGACTCCACGCTCTTTAGCACCGTCCAATATTCCTTCAGCACCGATGCGAAGGATATGGTGGAGACCCTGGTGTTGCGCGTGCGCGATCCGAAAGACTTGATCGAGATCTCGATTGAAGACAGCGCCTCCACCGTCACTTCGGCCGCCGCGATGCTATCGGCCAGCACTCCCGTTTCCCGCATCAAATTAGAGCGCTTCGGCAAATCTTCGGTGGTGCTGGCGCGTTGTGGAGGAGAGTCTGCGGGCGGTACGAGTGCGGTCGATCAGAGTGCGTATGAGCCGATCTTCCATGCTGCATCCTCGATCATGGAACATTATCGCGCCGCTTTGGATGCGCCCAAAACGGTGCCGCAAGAGCTGTCTCACCTCGGCGCTGGCAAGGCGACTCCAAAAACGCCCAAGCCAGGGGCCGGCGGCAAGAAAGCTCCGTAACGTGTGTCGAGTGATTTCCAGATGTCCCAAAATTGCGCCACTTTTGCGGTCTGAAGCGAATTGGTTTTTCCGGAATCTATTTATTAGCACTTGTTCTGTTGGCACTCGTTGAAAACTGATTTTCTGACAAAGTTCCCGAAGATTATGGACATACGCAACGTAGTCATCATTGGTTCCGGATGCGCGGGCCACACCGCGGCCCTCTACAGCGCGCGCGCCAATCTCAAGCCCCTCGTCATCGAAGGCCACGAGCCCGGAGGCCAGCTGTCGATGACCACGCTGGTCGAGAATTTTCCAGGCTTTCCCGATGGCATTCAAGGGCCCGAACTGATTGAGAACATGCGCAAGCAGGCGGGCCGCTTCGGAGCCGAATACCGCATCGGACACGTCGTCAAAGCCGACCTGAGCAAACAGCCACTCGAAATCACCATCGGCAAAGACACGATTTACACGCGGACGTTGATCATCGCCAGCGGAGCGTCCGCGCGCTGGCTGGGCCTGCCGAACGAGCATGCTCTGATCGGCCACGGAGTTTCTTCTTGCGCCACCTGCGACGGATTCTTCTTCTCAGGCAAAGAAATTGTCGTTATTGGCGGCGGCGATTCCGCTATGGAAGAAGCGACATTTCTCACTCGCTTTGCCAGCAAAGTCACGTTGATTCATCGTCGCGATCAGTTCCGCGCTTCGAAGATCATGCTTGATCGTGCCCGCGAGAATCCCAAAGTCGCGTTCATGACCGACACCGTCGTCGACGATGTCCTCGATGTCCACAAGAAAGAAGTCACCGCGTTGAAGCTGCGCAATTTGAAAACCGGCGAAAGCTGGGAGTTCCCGACCAGCGCCATGTTTCTCGGCATTGGTCACATTCCGAACGCCAAGATGTTCGGAGACCAACTGGAAACCGACGCCGACGGATACCTGGTCACACAGAAAAATGTCTTCACCCGCGTTCCTGGCGTCTTCGCCTGCGGCGACGTGCAAGACCGCCGCTATCGCCAGGCAATCACCGCGGCGGGCTCTGGCTGCATGGCTGCCCTCGAAGCCGAAAAGTATCTAGAAGACGAAGGCCACTGAAACAGTTGGTGTTTTGTGTGGAGGAGAAGTGTGGGGACGGGCGACTTGCCCGTCTAGGCGAGCGAAGCTCGGCTCTTTGCAGCGGCCAGTGTGGCGCCCAGAAATCCTCGCGGGCCCGAGCTTAGGCCTGTAACACTTGTTTCTTCATCTCGGCGGGCAGCGTCTCGCACGCCGTTCGCAGCACCAGTCGCGGCGCTGTCTTGCGAATTTTCATGAGGTACGGTAGCGTACCCTCGCGATCAGCCTTCGCCGTCTCTCGCAGCAGCCACCCCAATCCCTTCTGAACCATGTCGTCTTTGTCGTTGAGCAGTTGATTCGACAGCCGCACGATCTGTGGACGAAAGCGCCGTTCGCGTGCTCCCCGAATCAGCGCAACACATGCCGCTCGTCGACGCCAGCGATTCGGCGACTTCGCCCACTCGAAAACTTCGCGAGAGAGGCTGGACTTTGCCGCAACCATCGGTGACAGGAGGCAATGCACCAGCGAGTCATGGTCGGACCAGCTTGAGATACGGTCGATCCAAGAAGCAAAAAGTTGGAATTCACGTTCGCCCAGACTCTCTGTCTGATTTTCCAGCAGGAAGACAGCCATTATTTTTTCTTCGAGAATTCTGCCGGAGAAAAGTTCGTCGGCGACCTGCACCAGGAAATCCATACCCCGTTCCCGTAGAATGCTGCGCCGGAAGCGCACAGCAAACTTTCTCAACTCGGCCGTGTACCAGCCGCGCGACTGTATCTCTTCTTTGAAAAAGTGTTGCACCTCGGTCGAATGCGGGGTCGAGCCGCCGTCCTTCAGCACGCGCCGAATATGGTCAGCAATGTATGTGGGAGTGGCTTGGCCCATGGCCGCGATCTCCTCGGGCAGCGTCCTGGAGTGCCGGCTGCGAATTCGTTTCGAGGTGGCCATGATAAAAAAACTGCGGAGCAAATGCTGTGACGCACCGTCACAGTTCGATGGTTGATGCGACAGTCGGTGCGATGTTCACTCGGCAGGCTAGGCCATCGTCATTTCGCCGTTACCGCCGTCGTAGTTTTGAACGTCTTATCGTAAATCCAGAGCAACACCGCTGTGGCCACGCCCACTCCAGTCACTGACCACCAGATGCGCTCGGGCTGATGCGTGACTTCTCCAAAGTGGTGCAACAGCGTGCCCCCAAACCAGCCACCGATCAGCGATCCGATTCCGATGGGAAGAAATGCGAAGCCCATGTACGTGCCCTGCTGTCCGGGAGGAGCAAGCCTGGAAATATATTCATAATAGCGCGGAGATTGAATAATCTCGCCGAGTGCCAAGACAAATAGAGAGAGCACCGCGCCCCAGATCGTCGGCCGTAGGGCGAGGATCACCCACGAGACAGAAGTAATCACCGTACCCAGAATCACGGCCTGAAACGCGGGAATCTTGCGCGTCAGAAAATTGATAGCGAGGGTAAGGCAGATCACGGTTAAGCCATCGGTCACGAGGATAATTTCAACATCAGCCTGCGAGTTGATGTAACCGTGGATGTAGCCTGGCAAACTGATGTACTGCTGCCAGAACACCACCCAGTAGCCGGTGAAGAGCACGAGAAACCACATGAACCGGCTGATGCCTGCGAGCACGAGAATTAATAGAGCGGCCCAGATCCACCAGGGCACCGCATATTTCGGATAGATCAATAATCCGATCCGCAGCAATAACGCGAGCAGTAATACCGGCAGAACGAGCCGATAGTTGCCTACCACGACGCAGAAGTTACGTGCCACCGTCGCGATCGAAGGCGGAGGCGCATCTCCAGGTTTGCGGGGTTCCCGGAAGAAGATGATAACCACAAAGAACATCGCGAACACACTGAGCGCCGCAATCCGGTAAACATTTTCGACGCCCAGATGGCGATGGGACCAGGAAGCGAAATACGGCCCAAGGGCTCCTCCAACGTTGACCATCGTGTAATAAATCGAATAGCCGATGGAGCGGACGTTCTCCTTGGAAGCGCGCGCCGTGGTGCCCACCACGCAAGGTTTTACCAGCGAGATACCGAGCGCGGGGAGGATGAGAATCGCGCCGACAAACAATCCGAGTGGTACCGCGTTGCGTACCGGCGCGAGCCATGACGCCCCAATCGACCCGATCAGGAAATACGCTGCGGCCAGGATGAGGTAGGCCATCGAGAGGGCACGGCGAAAGCCGAGGCGGTCGGCGGCGGCACCTCCGAAGATGGCGAGAAACCAAACCATGCCGCCGAACAACCCTGTAAGAGTTCCGGTTTGCTCGGTTGAGAAATTCAGCTTCTCCTGCAGGTACAGCGCGAGTGAAGCGAAAGCTCCGTAGTAAGAAAGGCGTTCGAAAATCTCGGTGATGTTCGCGACCCAGAAAGGCCGTTCGAAGCCGGTGCGGATTTCCTCGAACCGTTGGGAAAAGGTCAATCGTTTCTCCTGGTGCCGCTCCTACCTCAGATCTTCAAGCGCTGCCGAACTTCTTCTGGCAACAAGCCCAACACGTGGATCACTTTATTCCGGCTCGTCTCGCCGGCTGCAATAGTAACGGAGGAACGCGGTACCTTCAAAAGTTTTGCGAAAAATTCGATGCACGCCGCGTTAGCTTTGCCGTCAACCGGAGGCGCAGTGAGAGCGAGTTTCAGGGCGTCGCCGACTTCTCCACTAATGCCATTCGTCTTTGCCCGAGGATGAAGCTTGACCGCAAACGTGACGCCTGTAGGTGAATTTCGAATCGCGACCATCGAATCTTAGACCACCTTTGGATTTTCCTTCGTGGTCCTTTGTGTCCTTCGTGGTTAAGCCTTCGCTCTTTCCCCGAAAATCGCCGTCCCCACGCGCACGCAAGTCGCTCCTTCTTCGATCGCAACTTCGAAATCGTGCGACATGCCCATAGAAAGTATCCCCATCCCAACCCCCGGCAGAGCGCGGGCCGCGAGCCGGTCGCGCATCTCGCGCAATTGCCTAAAATAAGGCCGCGAGCCCTCGAGATCTTCTGAATATGGCGGCACCGTCATCAGCCCTTGAATTTTCAGACTGTCCCATCGCGACGCACCCAGAAGAATCTGCTCCAGTTCATCGGAGTCCGGCGCAACCCCGCTCTTGGCTGCTTCTCCGCCGACATTGACCTCGATCAGCACATCTAAAGTTTTGCCCGCGCTTTGCGCAACGGCGTTCAGTTTTTCTGCCATCCGCACCGAATCGACCGTGTCGACTGCGTCAAAAAGTTCAACCGCGCGTCCGGCTTTATTGGTCTGCAGATGTCCGATCAAATGCCAGCTCGCGTCCGGAAGATCGCGAACCGCCGGAGCCTTTCCTGCGAACTCCTGTACCCGGTTCTCTCCGAATACGCGCAAACCCGCCGCATAAGCCTCGCGAATACTCGCCACCGGGAAAGTCTTGCTCACTCCCATCAGCGTGATCTCGATAGGATTGCGGTTCGCGCGCCCGGCCGCCGCCGCAAGTCTGTTTCCGTATCTGCGCAATATTTTCCGCGACTGCCATGAGCACGAAAGTATTCGGGAGACAAAGTGTGTCACGTATCGAAGAGTTGTCATAGTCGACGCGTCGTTCAGTCAGTTGGCGATTGTCAGTCGGCGAGACGCCGCAACCAGATTCCGGCGGAGCGAGAACGACGAAGAGCGAACGACGAATGACGACTCCCCTACATCATCCCTACCGGCGGGGCCGGTTCATTCGGATCTCCTCCACTCGACAGCGGAATCCGAATCATCAGCACGGCCAACGCAACCATTACCGCGATCCCCGCAAGATACGAGGGATGTTGAAAGATTTGTGGAATCTCTCGTCCGCGAGCTTTATCGATGGCGACCACTCCAGCCCATACCAGCCCCATCAGCGATTCGCCGACGATCAAACCGGACGCCGTCAGCACTCCCGCATTCTCTGCGCGCGCCATCTGCGCCGGATTGAAGCCGCGCCGCTTCGCGAGCCAATCTCCGAGCGCCCGGAAGACGCCACCCAGGAAAATCGCAAATGTAGTCTCGAACGGCAGATACATTCCAACGGCCACCAGCATGGGGCTGCGCACCTGCATCATGATCATCGCGATGCCCATGAAGATGCCAACCACCACCAGCGGCCATGGCATGTCGCCGCCGACCACGCCCACAGCCAATGTCGCCATCAGTCCCGCTTGCGGCGCGGCCAGTTCGCGGCTGCCGAAGCCGAAAGACTTATTCAAGAGCGCGAGCGGGAAGTACATCACCAGGCTCGCCACGACCACGGCGATCAACTCGGCAATCTGAATTTTTCGCGGAGTGCCTCCGAGAATGTAGCCAACTTTGAAGTCTTGCAGCAGCTCTCCCGCCACGGCCGACGAAACACAAACCACCGCCGCCACGCTCAGTACCGCAAGCACACCCGATTTCCCCGACACGCCAAGCGAAACCATGAGCAACGCAGCGATCAGCAAGGTCGAAAGCGTGAGTCCCGAGATCGGATTATTCGATGAACCGATAAATCCAACCAGGTTTCCTGAAACCGTGGCAAAGAAAAACCCGACGAGCAGCATGACCACCGCAGCAAAAATTGCCGGCCACACCAGTCCGGTCAGATGGACATATAAAAAGCACATCGCCAGGAACGTTAGCCCAATCAAGCCAAAGACCGCTTTCGAACTCATGTATTGCTCGGTCCGCGAAAGCTGCGCCCGCTGCGCCGCCGTCTGTCGCAGATCGCTGAGCGCTTTGCCGAGGCCGGCCGTAAGACTCCTACCCATCTTGAAGAGCGTGTAAGCGGCACCCACGAGCATTCCACCCACCGCGATCGGACGCACCACAAATTTCCATACCGAAATCGCCATGGTCGTCCAGTCGTCTGGAGTATTGGCGGGAAGATACTGTTTGACTTGAGGGCCCATGAAATAGATGAGCAGCGGCACCATCAATCCCCACGCCAATACGCCGCCCGCGAATTGAATCGACGCCAGGCGCAGCCCGATGATGTAACCGACACCCAAATACGCCGGACTCACACTCGGAGCGGCGAACGTACTCACGCCCCCCGTCGCCACGATGTTCTTGCTTCCGGCTAGGCCCAGCCGCACCTGGCTGCGACCCAGATTCCCCACGGCGAAATGAAAATCCTTGCCGGCGGCGAACAGCCCGAAACTACCGAGGATATACACGATTCCGCCAACACCAATATTCCAGAAAAGATATTTCGCTGCCTGCGCCCCGCGCTGCCCGGCTTTGTGAATCTCGGAGGCTGCCACCGACTCCGGGAACGGCAGTTCCGGATCTTCCACCATTACTCGTCGTACCAATGAAATAAAGAGAACGCCGAGGATGCTCCCTACCATGATCAGTGCGGTCGATTTCCAATAAGAATCGAACGACCAGAAATTCGGCCAGGCTCCGGCCAGCACAAAGGCCGGAAGCGTGAAAATCGCGCCGGCGGCTATCCCTTCCCCGATGGAGCCTGCAGTTCGGGCTATGTTCTCCTCGAGCAACGACCCTTTCCATGCCCGCAGAACTGCCATAGCGATAACGGCCGCAGGATAGGTCGCCGCGATCGTGATGCCCGCCCGCAATCCCAAATATGCGTTGGCCGCTCCCAGAACCACCGTGAGGATCAGGCCCAGAAACATGGCGCGGAAGGTTAATTCCTTCATTTCCATGCCTTCCGGGACGTAGGGACGGTGCTTCACAGTTCCGGGGGCGTTCCCCGCGGGTGTGCTCATAGAAACCTCATGGCCATTCTGGGCATCAAATTTTCATACCAGATTAACAGCAGTCGCGACCGCGCACCTTACCATGCCGCAAGGCAGCTTTACAAGTGCGGACACTCTGGGAGTATTCGCGACCGCACCCGGGCCGAACCAGATAGTTGCCAACAACTTTGTTTATCGATTGGGGTTAGAATACTTCGATCCGGGAGGCCTATATGGACCCATCCTCTTGGAGCCGGTTACTCGAAGAGTTCTACTGCCGGGGATGTGGATTTCAGGACGCGTATCGCTCTCGCCCTCGCAGTTTCTTTGAGAAACATGTGCTTCCGTTTCTCTTGTTGCAACCAGTTCGCTGCGAGCGCTGCTATCACCGCACTTACACTCTCAGTACCATCGCGGTATTGGATCGGCTCCCAACGGAGCGCAAAGAATCGCAGAGCGAAGCAAACGGTTCAGGATCCGATAGCCGCGTTGCATAGAAGCGTACGCGGCGACTATACTAACCGCGAAGAGTCCGGCGACGTGTGGTCGATTCGTCGGTTACGGAGGCCGTCTTCAGCAGTAGCAGTACTGGGTTTCGAATACGGGCTACCCAGGGCCAAGCGGCGCACCATGAAGTTGCGCGGAGGGATTTGGCGCGGCATGGATTCGTCGGCTTTGCCAGAGCGCGCGGCTGCGACTTTATTTTTCACTCTCTTCCCCTCCGATTGCCGTATCTGTAACGCCCCCCTGATCAGTTTTTCCCGTCTTCCAGTTTGTCAGTCCTGTCTCGCCGGAATCCGCCCATTGCAGGGATCCTATTGCTCGGTTTGCGGCGAAGCACTCCACTTACAGGCGTTTATCGATCGCGGAGAGACCGAGCACTGGGAAACGCGCTGCATGCTTTGTCAGCGTGCTGATCCTCCCTTTGAGCGCGCCGTCGCCTACGGTAGTTACGACGCTGGATTACGCGACCTGATTCACATTCTTAAGTTCCAGTCCGTGCGCCCGGCTGCTGCCGTGCTGGGTCGTATGTTGGCCGAACCGATTGCGAGTCTCGAGCAAGACATGCCCTTAGGCACTATCGTCGTAGTTCCTGTTCCGCTGCACGTCCGTAAGCGAGCCCAGCGGGGCTTCAATCAGGCTCAAGCAATCGCGCGTGCCGCCTTGCGGGAGTTGGCGCGTTCCAAGCGATTTGACCTTTGTCCCGAAGTCTTGCTGCGCCGGCGCGAGACCGGTAGCCAGATCGGGCTGACTCGTCATCAGCGGCGCGAAAACCTTCGCGGCGCCTTCGCCGTCAGTGATCCGGCTCGCATATTGAAACGCGACATCTTATTGGTAGATGATGTGTTCACAACGGGGACGACGGCCGCCGAATGCGCACGGGTTTTATTGCGCGCCGGGGCCGCTCGGGTCTGGGTGGCGACTGTGGCGCGCACCCTCAAATGGAATGCATCTAACACTGCAGGGTTGCTGAAAGACGACGATTTGCCAGACGATGAATTCCGCGAGGGTGAGTCTCCAGCCGGCAAATTTGAAGAAGGGAGCGAAGATCGCCTGGCTGTGGCGGCCGAGGGATAGAAACCATGTCGTTGCGACTCCACAATTTCGGCGGTAGTATGCGGTCGCATCTCCCTGCCGCGATGCTCGCTTCTGGCATGCACCAGGAAAGCGATAGCCACGCCCTGCATCAGCCCGTGCTGGTGCTGAACGCCTCCTACGAACCGATCAACGTCTGTGCGGCGCGGCGCGCCATTGTGCTCGTGCTGAAGGGCGTCGCGATGACTGAAGAGGAAAACGGCCATTTTCTACACGCCGCCCGCGTCGCACTGCGAGTTCCGTCGGTGATCCGACTGCTGGAGTACCGCCGCATTCCCCACCAGTCGCGCGCTCTCTCGCGGAAGAACATCCTTCTGCGCGATCGCAATACCTGCCAGTACTGCAGTGTCACGCTGCCATCCGGCGAACTCACGCTTGACCATGTGATTCCGCGCTCCCGGGGCGGGCTCTCCACGTGGGAGAACCTCGTTGCCTGTTGCCATCCCTGCAACCGTCGCAAGGGAAATCAGCTTCCTCACGAAGTGAACATGCGTCCTTCGCGCGAGCCGCGGTCTTTCAATCTCCACACAAGTCGCCACATCATGCGTTTGATGGGGCACTCTGACGACAAGTGGAGAAAGTACCTCTTCTATTAATTAAGGGGAATTAAAAATCCCACTCACTCGCCTTCGGTGCGAATGAATGGGATCTGCGTCTGCGCGCTAGTGGTGGTCGCCGTGGCTGTGACGCCAGGTCCAGTATTCCTTTTGTTCCTCAGGACGCAATTTGCGGAAATCCCGATGCGGATCGCGATGATATTCGTTGGCCCACTGGTGGTAGTAGACGACCTCGTTGTTATCCCAGACGTGATAGTCCGAGTAGTAGGGGTCGTAGGCCCTGTAGTAGTGATGGCCTCCGCAGGCCGTGCCCAAGGCTACAGACGCCATAGCACCGGCAAGAAAAACCGAACTCAGAAAACGAGACTTGCTGCTCATCGTTATTGTGTCCTCCTTTATGTTCGAACCCCAAAATTCGAAAAAAGTTAGACGCAATTTACTGCTTCTGCGGTTCGGCTGGTTTCTGATCATCCGGCTTGGTGGGAGCTTTCTGCACTTCCTGCCCGTCGAAGGTAATTCGCGATTTCGACCCGAAACGCCGGTAATTCGTGTATTTGATGATTTCGCGGATCTTCACGTCTCCTAGGGAGAATCGTAGTGTGTCCTCGGCGCGGGTATACGTCGGAAACCAGTATTGCCCGTCGATCTGCTCTCGCCACGTGGTGAACTTCGGGAACAGGTTTTCGTTACCCTTCTTCTTCTTAATGTCGGGAACGGTCTTGCCGTAGGTCTCGACGATCTGGAAGTCGTGGTTATCGACCCAGATGCGGCCCTGGAAATAGCGCTTCTTGCCCAGGATTTGCTTCGGCGCGACATCGAAAACGTAAGTACTCAGCTCGTCCTGCTTCTGTTGGCCCACATACAGGATGTCGTATTCGCCGATTTCATCGGACGTCAGCACAAACGGCAGGCGGTTCTCGATGTCATCGAAATCCTCTTCGGTCATCTGAATGCGCTGCAAAGTGGGCTGCGGAGCGAAAACCACGTTTTTCGTCTTGTGTCCCTTATCGTCGAAGGTCACGTCGAACACCTGCTGGTACGTCCCGTCCGGAGTGTCGCCATCCAGCGTCATGACCTTCACGTCTTGCCGGAAGGTGTACTGGTCGCGTGCTTCTTTAAATTCCTTCTCTTTGACTGAGAAGCGCTTGATGATCTCTTCGACCGTAATTCCGGTGGGTTGAGACTTGTCGAGCGGGCCTTCCTGCGCTCGTGCATCGCGCGGCAGCGTCAGAACAGACAGAAAAATGCCGAGCAGAGTTGTCGCCGCCAGAAGCAACGCAGATTGCAGCCGCACGAATCGGAACCGGAGTTTCATAAACCCTATTCTAGCGAAAAAGGGAGCACACAAGATTAACGGCAGCTTCCACCCCCAAAGCCGCCGTGCAACGGCCATTCGGAAACGGGGGTGGAAGACTGCAGTTCTGCCTACTTCTTTCGATGCCATTAAAAATAGAAAGTTTGCTGATTTACTTTTCTTTACTTTCCGCGACTGCCTTCTCGGTTTTTCGCAGGGCCTTGCCCAAAATCCACTCCACGACCGCCGGAAACAGCTGGTACAGCTTGATGACTGGAATCATGCTCCACGGCACGACCACCTCGCGCTTTCTCGCCCGATAGCCGCGATACGTCGCCCGTGCAACCCGATCCGCTGAAATCCCGCGCACGGCCAGTGGCCGCACGTTCTCGGCGCGGCTTGCCACCATATGCGCTCCGAATTCCGTGCTGACATATCCCGGACAGATCGTTAATACGTTAATGTTGTCCTTTTTCAGCTCTGGTCGCGCGCCTTTTCCGATCGCGTTCATAGCAAATTTGCTCGCCGCATAAATGGCCATGAACGGAACAGGAACGTGCCCGGCAACGCTCGAAATGTTGATGATATCCCCGCCGCCCGCTTCGCGCATCGCCGGGACCACCGCCTGCATGCAGGCAACCGTGCCGAAAAAATTCGTTTCGAAAAGCTCTCGCAAGGCGGTCGGCTCCATATCCGCGACCGTATCGCGGACGCCCACTCCCGCGTTATTCACCCACACATCCACGCGATCGAAATGATGCAGAGTCAAGGCCAGCGCCCGATCAATCTCTTCGCGATTCCGCACATCGCAGGCCATCGCCAACGTCCGCTCCGTGTGGCCCACGCGATGCCGCGCCGCCTCCGCCCGGTTGGCGTCCCGCGAAAGCAATACGACCCGCGCACCCTCGTCGGCGAAAACTTTCGCGATGGCTTCCCCGATTCCCATGGATGCCCCGGTAACGACAACTACTTTTCCGTCCATCTCCATGGCGCTTCTTGTATCGCGCCCCGAGCTGCAAAGTCAAACAAGATCAAGTCCTCAGTCCTGGATAACGCTGGTTTTACTGATGGCTGACGGCTGAAGGCTGATGGCTGACCTTCCCCATAGCGTAAAATCATCTCCACTGGAGACCCTGTGAATTCGCTCTTACCCCTGTTTCCCCTCGAACTCGTTCTCCTGCCCGGCGTGCCGCTGCCGCTGCACATCTTCGAGCCGCGATACAAGGAAATGATCACCGAATGCCTGGAGCAGAAGAAGCCCTTCGGCGTTGTGCGAGCGTCTTCCGATGGAGTCGCCGACATCGGCTGCACCGCTGAAATCATGTCGGTGACCAAGAAATATGATGATGGCCGAATGGACATCTTGACGCGAGGGGTCGAGCGTTTCGAAGTCATCCAGGTCAACGAAGACCGATCGTTTCTGCAAGCTGAAATTTCTGTTGTCGAAGACGAATCCGAGAAACCCGCCGCAGAAGTAGTTACGCAAGCCGTCCGTTTGCATGCCGAAATTGCAAAACTCGCAGGCAGCGAACCCACTGGCCCCGACGATCACGCCGGCAGCCTTTCTTTCTTGCTAGCCGGATCGCTCCCCCTCGATCTCGACTTCAAACAAAACCTGCTCTCAACTTTGTCGGAAGCCAAACGCCTCGAAGCCGTCGTCGGCTATCTGGAAGCCGTCCTCCCGGGCCTGCGCCGCGCCGCCAAAGCCCGCTGGAATTAGAGAATGGGCCGTCAGCTCTCAGTCATCAGTTGAATCATCCCTCCCACGAAAGCATCTGATCTACCTGACGGCTGACAGCTGACAGCTTCCTTGAGCGGTATAATCCGCCTAAGGCTTTTCCTTTTGGGGGTTCCCACCATGAGTTTTCCCCGGACTCTCGGCGAGTTGCGCCAAAGTCCTTTCTCCGAGCGGCGTCTCGCCTCGCGTCATGTGAAAGACGAGCTTCGTGAGAACCTGATGGCGCGCCTGCGTGAAGGTACCGCCATCTTCCCGGGTATCGTAGGATATGACGACACAGTCGTTCCCCAGATCGTGAACGCGATTTTGTCGCGCCACAACTTTATTCTGCTTGGTTTGCGCGGACAGGCCAAAAGCCGCATCCTGCGCGCTCTCACCGCATTGCTCGATCCCCAAATGCCGTACGTCGCAGGCTGCGAGATTCACGACAATCCCTACGCCCCCATCTGTCGCCGCTGTCAGGAACTCATTGCCAAAGAGGGGGACGCGACTCCCATCGCCTGGCTTACGCCCGAACATCGCTACGTCGAAAAACTGGCCACGCCCGATGTCACCATCGCGGATCTGATCGGCGATATCGATCCGATCAAAGCCGCTCGCGGAGGTCACGAACTCTCCAGCGAATTCACCGTCCACTACGGCCTCTTGCCTCGCGCCAATCGCGGAATCTTCGCCATCAACGAACTTCCCGATCTCGCCGGCAAAATTCAGGTGGGCCTCTTCAACATCATGCAGGAAGGCGACGTGCAAATTAAGGGATATCCCATTCGTCTCCCGCTCGACGTGGCCATCGTATTCAGCGCGAATCCCGAGGACTACACCGCCCGCGGCAAAATTATTACCCCGCTCAAAGACCGCATCGGATCCGAGATTCGTACACACTATCCCGCAACTGTCGAAGAAGGTGTCACGATTACCGCACAGGAAGCCTGGCTGGATCGAGCGAATGATCGGTCGAGTGACAACGGACGATCCGCGCCAGTGTTGCGGATTCCCAAATATGTGAGCGAAGTGGTCGAGCGCATCGCCTTTGCCGCCCGTGACGACAAAAAAATCGACAAGCGCTCCGGTGTCAGCCAGCGCCTGCCGATTTCAGCCATCGAGAATGTTGTCTCGAACGCCGAACGCCGCGCCCTGACGCACGAAGAGAAATTAGTCGTGCCCCGCATCAGCGATATCTACGCCGCGCTGCCCGCCATCACCGGAAAACTTGAGCTCGAGTACGAAGGTGAAATGAAGGGCGCCGACCACGTGAGCCGAGAACTGATTCGCACCGCCGTAGCGAAGGCCTATGACACCTATCTCCACGGCGTCAACATGAATCAGGTTGTGCAGTGGTTCGATCTCGGAGGAGAAATTCAACTCGGCGACAACGCCGGAGCACAGGAAGTCCTCGAAGGACTGACGCAAATCCAAGGGCTGATGGATAAGCTGACCAAACTCAATATCGGTCCTAAAGAGAGCGCGGAGATCCAGGTCTCCGCCGCCGAGTTCATCCTCGAGGGCCTGCACGCCCACAAGCGCATTGGACGCAACGAAGAGCGCGTCTTCAGCGCGGGGGAAAAGCCTCCGAAAAAACAAGAGCGCGTCTTCGAGCAAGAAGAGCCAGGATTTGGGAGGAAGCGGGGATTTAACTAGCAATATTTTGCGCTGCAATCACATGAAAAGTCTGACTATTGCGCTGCTTCTTCTTGTTGTACCTTCTGCATTATTGGCGAAAGAAAGGCAGTACGAAATGGGCAAAGTGTCCAAACTTACAGTGAAGTCAGGGCGGGTGGATACTACAACATGCTCTGGTCCCGAAGGAGACGTCCACTGCTCAGGTGGGATTCATGACGATTATACCGATATCTACCTGCTCACCATGTCGGACGGGGTGCAGGCGCGCATTAGCCACATCGCAATGCGTCCGGACCCAATAAAGGCGCTCAGCTTGGGCGACGAATCGAGCGTAGACATTCAATATCGAATCGAGCACAAACGCGGGCTTGGTCCAAGCATTGATTATGCGGTGATTGTGGATCCCACTAATCCAAAGAAAGAAGGCTGGTACAGGTTTGAAACTTTGAAAAAACCCACGAAATAGGCTCGAAGCTGCTGATGAAGAGGATCCGCTACTCCAAATACGTTCCCGACGCCGCTGGCGACATGAGCATGGAAGACCTGCTCAGCGCTCTCTCCGACTACCTCCTCCAAAGCGGATTCAACGACAATTTCTGGTACGAACTTCCCGAAGGCGAGCAGACTCTCGACGACCTGCGCCGCGCCCTCGAACAAGCCCTGCTCAACGGAGACACTTTCGACGAAGAAATGCGTGAGCGCCTGCAGCAAATGCAGATGGATGGCGAACTCGAAAAGTTGATTGAAAAGCTGATCGAGCGCATGCAACAGGAAGACTACATCTCCATCGACCAGCCCCACGACCCTTCGAAGAACTCAAGCGTCGGCGGACAAGTCGGCGAACCCCAACAGGCCAAGTTCGAAATCACCGACAAGAGCCTCGACTTCCTCGGATTCAAAGCTCTTCGCGATCTCCTCGGCTCCCTCGGCAAATCCAGTTTCGGACGCCACGATACCCGCGACATGGCCACCGGCATCGAAGCCAGCGGCGCCACCAAGCAGTACGAATTCGGCGACACCCTGAACCTCGACATAACCGCCACGCTCTCCAGCGCCATTCAGCGCGAGGGCCTAGGCCTTCCCCTGAACCTCGAATATCGCGACCTGCAGGTGCATCAGTGCGAGTACCAGTCCAGTTGCGCCACTGTTCTCATGCTCGACTGCTCGCATTCCATGATCCTATATGGCGAAGACCGTTTCACTCCCGCCAAAAAAGTTGCCATGGCTCTGTCGCAGCTCATCCGCACACAGTATCCCGGAGACTCGCTCTCCCTCGTCCTCTTCCACGATTCCGCCGAAGAAGTCCCACTCTCGCAATTGGCTCGCGTCAAAGTCGGCCCGTATTACACCAACACTCGCGAGGGCCTGCGCATGGCCCAGCGCATCCTGCAGCGCCAGCGCAAAGACATGAAGCAGATCGTCATGATCACCGACGGCAAGCCCTCCGCCCTCACCCTCGAAGACGGACGCATCTACAAAAACGCCTTCGGCCTCGATCCCCTCGTTGTCAGCCAGACGCTCGAAGAGGTCTCGAAATGCAAACGCGCCGGCGTTCTCATCAACACCTTCATGTTGGCCTCCGACTACGGACTGGTGCAATTCGTCCAGAAAGTCACCGAGATGTGCCGCGGCAAGGCCTACTTTACGACACCCTACACCCTAGGCCAGTACCTGCTAATGGATTACATGTCGCGGAAAACTAAGACAATTCATTAACCGGCCGTTAACAAAACCGCTCGCATTTGCGAATCGGCCGAGCAAGTTCCCGCCCTCGCCGCGTTCCAATAGAGGTTACAGAAGTAATCCAGACAGTACCGCGAGGGCGCGGGACCGGTGTAAGATCGCTGCAAGATCTTCCGCGCGGAGACACTATGAGACGAACAGCTGCCATCCTTTTTTTGCTTGTCTTCGGATTTAGTCTTGCCCTAAGCGTGCCCGTACAGGCGCAGCGCATGACTCCTGAGCAAAATGCGCGCCAATCGCGCAAGGCCGCGAAGAAGCAACAAAAGATGTTGAAGAAAATGAATAAGCGCCAGCGCAAAGCCGCCAAGAGAGCCGACAAAGCCGGCCGCAAAGCTGCCAAGAAAGCCAACCGCAGCTACCGCGGATAAACTCGAGTTATTCCCCCGCATCGGTCAGCAGTAGCTTCATCTGCGCAAAGCGTCCCAATTGTTTTAGCTCCCGATTCGTCACAAACTCCCCGTGACTCCACTCACATCGCTTCCCGCGCAACCGCGCTAGTCTAACCCCACTCCCAGGACCTCTCCCGGTCCCGTTCCCTCCAGAAAGAGATCGCAATGCGTGTATCGAAACGCCTGCCCATGATTGCAGCCATTGGCTTCTCACTGTGCTGGCTCTTTAGTTCTGGCCTTGCAAACTTCGCGACCGCACAGTCGTCGGACGAGTCCATTGCCGAGCGCGCTCTCGGACCGCAATGGCAGCAGCTTTCGCGCCGCTCTGGGATGATCTTCACCGCCACCGTCCTCGCGTCAACCACTCCATCCGCCGAAAAACGAGTTCCGAAGCTGCAGCCCGCCACCATCGACCATCTTTCGCCGGCGCAAACCGAAGTGCGTTTTCACGTGGATGAGCCTATCGCCGGCGTCAAGCGCGGCCAGATCGTCAGCATGCACGAATGGTCCGGCGCGGCGTCGCGCCATCGACCGCTCGCTCCCGGCGAACGCGTGCTGCTCTTTTTGTATCCGCCCAGCCGGTTAGGACTCACCAGCCCCGTCGGAGGTGAGCGCGGCGTCTTCGCCCTAGACTCGAGTGGGAAGACCCTTCCGGCGAAGGTGAGTTTCCTCAGCGACCGCTCACCGAGACAATCTCTGTCGCGATCATCGCCGCGCATGGACCAGTCTCCCACAGCCAATCGCGTTACCGTCCTGCAGTTGGAACGCGCCATCCGCGCCGCCCGAAAAAATTAGAGGCTCAGAGGATCCATCATGCGCTCACGATCTCGAATTCTCGCCCTCGCCGCCTTTCTGCTCTACATTTCCGCCGCCGCCCGCGCCGGAGGCCCCGCCTTCGTCGCCGGCGCCGGTTACAATCCTGGAGTCGAAGGCCAGCCCCTCATCTGGGCGAATGGCTCGGTGCAGTACTACACGGATCAGGGAAATCTCAGCCCCATCCTCTCTGGAGCCCAAGCCGACGCCTTCGTGGCCACAGCCTTCAGCGCTTGGACGACAGTCCCCGGCGTCTCCCTCACCGCATCTCAAGCCGGGCATCTTGCCGAAGACGTCAACGGCAGCAACATCGAAACGGACGGCCTGGGCACTATCACCGGTCCCGCTGACATCCTTCCCGCCGCCACCGGAACTCCTATCGGGATTGTCTACGACTACGACGGCACCGTCACCGACGCGCTCTTCGGCGCCGGCGCCGGAAGTTTGGACGATTGCTTCACCAACGCCGTCTACGGCGCACCCGACAACTTCAGCTCTGCAGGAAACATCATTCACGCACTCGTCGTCATCAACGGAGTCTGCGCCTCCACCAGCACGCAGTTGCCTGACGTCCAGTACCGTCTCGTGCGCCTCCTCGGCCGCATTCTCGGCTTGGGATGGTCGCAAGCCAACGTCAACGTGCAAACCCGCAAGCCGCCGCCCACGGCCGCCGATTTCGCCGGATTCCCCGTGATGCACTTCACCGACTCCATCTCCTGCGTGCCCATCAGCATCTGCTATCCCACGGCCGCCGTCCCTAAAATGGATGACATGGACGCTCTCGTGCGGCTCTATCCGGCGAGCGCGCAGTCGCAAGCGACCGGAAGGATCTACGGCACCGTCTACTTCACCGACTCCAGTGGCAATCCGCAGCAACCGATGCAAGGGGTAAACGTCGTCGCCCGTCTGCTGATCAATGGCATTCCGTCCGATCAGTACACCGCCACCTCCGTCTCTGGATTTGCCTTCTGCGGCAACGCCGGCAACATCGTCGACGGATATCTCGATGCTAACGGCCTTCCCTACAACCGCTGGGGCTCCGATGACCCAAGCCTCGAAGGCTTCTTCGATCTCGGTCAACTCATGATTCCGCTCGGCCAAACCACCACGCAGTATCAGCTCAGCGTCGAGGGCCTCGACCCTTACTGGTCTCTCGGAGTCGAACCCTACGCCCCAACCCAAGTCGCACTCTCCGGATCCTTTGCTCCCGTCGTCGTCACCATTCAAAACGGTTCGAACGTGGAAAGCGACATCCTCATGTTGCAATCGGAAATCGCGCAAACTCATCCCGGCAGCGGCTCCACCGAATCCACTCCTGCCGCGCTTCCCCAGGATGGCGCTTGGGGTTCCTGGCTCTCCGTATACGGCAGCGTCGATTTCTTTCAGTTCGCGGCGCAAGCCAACCGCACTGCATCCGTCTCCGTAACCGCCTTTGACGAAACCGGTCAGCCAACCGAAACGAAACTAGCGCCCGTCATCGGCATCTGGCAACTGAGCGATCAGAGCGGCGATCCCGCCCCCGCCTTAACCACGTCGGCCTTCAACACTCCGACTTGGGGAATGAGCCGCCTTGACGCCCAATTCAACGAAACTGACACTTATCGCCTGGCGATTGCCGATTTCCGCGGCGACGGACGTCCCGACTACTTCTATCAAGCCACGTTGTTATATTCGGATTCCGTCACGCCCGGCCGCCTCGGCCTCACCGGAGGAGTTGCCACCCTACAGGGGACTGGATTCAATCCAGCCCTGCAAGTCAGCGTGAATGGCGCGAGCATCAGCACACTCTCCGCATCGGCCAATCAAATCCTGGTGAACCTGCCCTCCGCCGCGATCGACGGCACGGCCACGATTCAAGTCACCGACCCGGTGAGTGGAGGTTTCTCGCAAATGATTGGCGCGCTTTCCTATGGAGCCCTCTCCACCGACACTTTGTTGCTCTTGCAAGGCACAGAATCGGCGACGCCCGTCGGATCCCCCGCCGCTAATCCCATTCGTGTTCGTGCCGTTGCCGCCGACGGAATCACACCGGTGGCTGGCGCCACGATTGCCTGGAGCGGCACTAACCGACTGACTTTCTCCGTTTGCGACGGCGCGACTACCTGCTCTGTTCTGAGCGACGGCGCAGGAGAATCTTTCAGTTGGGTGACTCCCGCCACCGCCGGCCAAAGCCTCGTCACCGTCTCTTTGGCGCCGCAATCCTACTCGCCGCCGCAGTCCCAAATCGCCAGCGTGGTCGGCACCGAAACGGCGACTGATCTCGGCGTCGTTAATCCCACGCGCTGGATCGCACAAGGTGCAACCGTTGCTCTGCCCCTCACCGTCGTGGCACTTGATCTCGGCGTGCCACAGGCAAATGTCATCATCAATTTCGCCGTGATGAAAGGCTCCGCAGCACTCTCGTCGAGCAGCGCAACCACCAACGGCTTTGGATTCGCCTCGATCACCGCGAGTCTCACGAATCAAAACACCACCGTACAGATCAGCGCCTGCGTCGCCCCCGGCAATGCGCCCTGTCAGATATTCACGATGTATTCCACTGCGCCGTCTCTCTGGACTCTCGAAACAGTCGCGGGAGCCTCTCAAGCCGTCACCTCTGGCGAATCATTTCAGCCCCTAACCGTGCGTGTCACCGACGGATCCATCGCAGCGAATCCCGTGATCGGAGTCAACGTCGCCTTCAGCACCACGCTCGCTCGCGTCAGCACTGGCCAGGGCGGCCAGGGAGGCGAATCGTTAAGCGGCGGCAGTACCACGCCCGTCATTCTCGGATCATCCCAGGCCCTGGTCGCCACCGATCAGAATGGCCTGGCCTCCATCACGCCCTCCGCGCAAAACGTCGGCCCCTGCGACGTTTTCATCTCCGTATCCGCGGGAGCCTCCAACGCCGAGTACCCGCTAGAGAATCTAGCGGCCATCGTCTCCGGTTCGGCAAAACAACAAGCCGCTCCCGGTTCACCCGCACCGCCCAACCTATATTTTGCTCCCGCAGGGCCAACACCGGCCCTCGTGCCTCAAGCTGTGATTGCAATTCCGCAAGGCATCTCGAACGCCCAGTCCTGCCCAGATCTACAAAACTTCGTTTGTCCCCCGTCCCCATCCGATGACGCTTCGAACCCACCCCAAGCCTCGCCGCCGACCGTCCCGAAAAACAACAACGAATCAGCCTCTCTCGATGTCGCGAAGAAACCCGCGCACAGAAAGTCTCCGAAGAAAACGGCACCCGAAACCGCTTCAGTCCCGGCATCCGGCCCCCGTCCCCCCAAAGACGAAACCGAAACCCAAGCACCCTCAACCTTATGGCCGCCCGCCGACAAACGCAGTTGCCGCCGCCTAGCCGAAGATGCTCTTCTGTTCTAGCTACGCGCGAGTTCTAGAAGACGCGCAGAACTCCGATTTCTCTACGCATGTCATTCTCCAGGCGTGTCATCCTGAGCGTAGCGGAGCAAGCGAAGCGCAGCCCCGCGCAGTCGAAGGACCACTACGCCCTCACCGGCCAAGTAGGAAACGAGTTCCCCCGAAATCTTGTCAAACCGCTGCCTCGCGACTAGTTGCCAGTTCCCGACCCGGCGCCAGTCTTGTTTCCGGTTCCCGTCCACTGGTCAACCCAGTCATTCACGGTCTTGTACCAAAGCTGGGAATTCTGCGGCTTCAGTACCCAGTGTCCCTCGTCCGGAAAGTAGAGCATCTTCGACGGCACGCCCATCGTCTGCAACGTATCGAACAGTTGGAAGCCTTCGCTCACGTCGAGCCGGTAGTCGAGCTGTCCGTGAATGACCAGCGTCGGCGTCTTGAAGTTTTTGGCCGAATTCCGCGGAGACCACTTCTCGTACATCTCCGGATTCGTATAAGGAGTCCCCTTGAACTCCCAATTATTGAACCAGAGTTCCTCAGTCGTCCCCCAGGCCGAGACAGTATTGAACATGCCATCATGCGACACAATGCACTTGAAGCGGTCCGTATGCCCGAGCACCCAGTTCGCCATGTATCCGCCATAACTCGCGCCCAGCGCGCACTCCCGGTCCTTGTCGATGAATGGGAAAGTTTTCTCGGCGTAATCGAGCCCCTTCATTAAGTCTTCAAACGGAGCGCCGCCCCAATCCCCGTTGATCGAGTCGATGAACTTCTGTCCGTATCCCGGAGACCCATGAAAGTTGATCTCGATGACCACATATCCGCTGGCCGCAAAAAGCTCCGCATTCCAGCGATAGCTCCACTCATCGCCCATCGGAACCTCAGGTCCACCGTGAATGATGAACTTCAGCGGATATTTCTTAGAGGGATCGAAGTTTGGCGGCTTCACGAGGAAGCCTTGAACCTTATCGCCGAATGCGCCGGGGAACCAGAAAATAGTCATCGGACTTAGCTGTATGTCAGAAAAGACACCGCTGTTTATGTGAGTGAGTTGGACCGGTTCCACATTGTGATCAGTTGCCAATTCTTCGCGAAATATCTCATTGGGTCCCTCGATCGACATCCTCGTAAAAAACAAGCCAGAATTGGCTTTCGCGATGGCGAGGTCATCGTTGAAGCCACGAACGACGACACTTGGTTTACCGCCGTTGTCATCGAACTTGATCATGAAAATTGGGGATTCGCCTTCTTGCTCTGCCGAGAAGAAGATGCTGTCGGAATCTGGCGACCATACATAGCTTCCGACCCAACGATCGAAGCTCTCCGTCAGATTCTTCTTCTCCCCCGTTTTGCGGTCGTACAACATCAGGCGAAAGCGGTCGCTCTCGTATCCCGGACGCTGTTGCGCGCGATACGCGATGTACTTGCCATCGGGCGAGTAGAGCGGAGTCGAATCGCTCGCAGGATTGTCGGCGGTGATGTTCTTGGTTTGGGCCAGCACCTGAGCGGGAGAGTCGCCCGCTCCCACACTGACCGGAACGGTCCAGAGATCGTTGTTGGTCGAAGTGGCTTCGACCTTGTCATGATTCGAGGTGTAGCAAACTTCCTGCCCGTCCGGAGAGAACGCATAGTTGTCCTGCCCGCCGAGCGAGAACACGGGAGCGTCGTAGTCGCCCGGCGTGAGGTCGATGTAGCGCCTTGTCGTTAGCTTGGCAACGGCAGTCGGAGGAACCAAGTGAGGAGCTTCAGTCACGAAGATATGGCTGCGCGTGCCGCGTTTGTAGGCGTTCCAGTGGCGATAGAGCAGATGGTCGAAGACGATCGCCTTGACCTTCGACTCCTCAACTTCTTTGCGCTTCTTTTCATTGCATTCCGGTTCTCCACCGGCCGCGCCGTCGCATTCCGGATATACATCGGAGGTGAACAGAATGTTCTTGCCATCAGGCGACCAAAGCTCGCCGTCTGCTTCGGTCGCGATATGAGTTAACTGATGGGTTCCCGTGACAGTTCCCGCCGACCCATCGAAGTCGGCAATCCAAACTTGCGAGCTGGAATCTTTATTGGAGAGGAATGCAACCCGCTTCCCATCCGGAGCCCAGCGCGGACGGTCGCCGTCCTGATCGCCAATGAGGACGCGCTCCGATCCCCCCGACAGCGGAACGATCCAGATGTGCGAGGTCTTCTTATTCGCCGCCAGATCGACCTCGACGGCAGCAAACAGCACCCATTTCCCATCCGGAGAAGGCACCGGCTCCCCGACGCGCTTCAGCTTCATCAAGTCTTCAAAGGTGAAGGGACGCTTCACCTGCGAGAAGGTAGGCAGTGACAAGCAGAGCGAGAAGAGAAAGCAGAGAATAGCGAAAAGAGATGGGAATCGGCGCATGACGACCTCCGCGGAACAAAAGAGTGTAGCACTCAGCAATGCATACGTAGCCCCGGACGCATTCGTCCGGGATGGCGAGCAAAGCGAACCAGGTTTGCAGAAAGTCTCTCAGCCAGCGGAGTTTCGCCGCGGGCGGACGAGTGCGTCCGCCGCTACGTGAGCTCTTCCAGCATCGCCGTCATCTCCGACTGCGCATGCGTGTTCCCAGTACGGACGGCGGACGAGATTCCGTCGACCAGCCAGCGCTTCGCTTCGTCGATGCGGCTGGCCGTCGCCAAGGTCTGCGCGGCCATGAAGTAGGCCGGCGTGTAATCGGGATTCTTCTCAATGAGCGCCTTAAATTCCTGAAGCGCCGGTTCGGTCTGTCCGGACTTCGCATACTCCATAGCAAGCCCGTAGCGCGCAAACGAATCCGCGGGATTCGCGGTCAGAATCTCGGTCAACATGGCAATGCGATCCATAGAAGAAGCTCTCAGCTCTCAGTCGTCAGCTCTCAGTGAAACACTCGCGCTTGTAACGTCCGGCGCCCGGAGTTTCGAAGCCTCTGCATCTGACCTCGAAACCTTCGAAATGCATCAACTGTGACGCAGCTCACTCCATTCATATCATGCTAGGCGTTACAATGGCTTTCTTCGAGGATTCAACTTGGCGTGTCCATTCTTTGTGCCGCTTGAAATCGTCAACGACGGCTCCTGGCCGCATCCATCGCGCCTCCCTTTAGGTGCGGGATGGACGGGAAACTGTCGGGCGTCGGGCGACGAAATCGCCGCGACGGATGCGCACCTCCGCGAATTCTGCAATCTCGGTTACGCAACCGCTTGCCCTCATCTTCCGCAACACCACGATTGGGATGCGGTGCGCTTTTCGATCGCTCACGCCGGCCGCGACGAATTGGCTCTTCACTTCGTCTGCGAGCTGGGCCACGCTCCCATCGCGTACGGACAATTAGTCTACGATTTGCGCAGAGAAGCTTGGCGTGAAGATCCTGCCGACGCGCGCGTGAGAACACTAGCCGGCCGGTATGTTGAGAGCTATCGCATGCGGCAGGCTGCTTCAATCTGAGAATGCCGCTGCAGTCGCAAGGGCCCGGCGGCGACGACCCTGAAATAGCAAATCGCGAACGACGACTGACCAAACGACGAACGACGAATAACGATGACCGACAACGAAAACAAGCACGACAGATTCACCCGTCCCCGGCCGGTGCGCGAATCAATTTCTGAAATGACGGAAATTGTTTTGCCGAACGACGCGAACCCGCTCAACGCGCTCTTAGGCGGACGCCTCATGCACTGGATCGATCTCGCTGGCGCCATGGCCGCACACCGCCATTCGCGCGCCTATGTTGTCACGGCCTCGATCGATCATATGGACTTCCTGGTCCCTGTTCGTGTCGGCGATTTCGTCATTCTGCGCTCGTCGGTGAATCGCGTATTCCACACTTCGATGGAAGTCGGCGTAAAAGTCTGGGTGGAAAATTATCGCGCCGAACATAGCCGCCACGTCAGCTCGGCCTATTTGACCTTTGTCGCCGTCGATGGCGCTGGAAATAAAGTTGTCGTGCCTCCCGTGGTGCCCGAGACCGAAGACGAAAAGCGCCGCTACGACGGCGCTCAGCGTCGACGTGAAATTCGGCGTGCCGAATCCGCTCTAAGAAAAGGAGTGCACAGTTAAGCGATCTTTATTCACAAATTCGGGACTTCTTATATCTGATACCTGAGACCTGCCACCTGAGACCTGACTTATGAACGATGCACTCCTGATTCACCGCCTTCACTTCGCTTTTACCGCGACCTTTCATTATCTTTTTCCCCAACTCACCATGGGACTCGCGCTGCTGATCGTGGTCCTGAAGACGATCGCACTGCGGCGTAACGATCCCGCCTACAGCGAGGCGGCTCGCTTCTGGGCCAAGATTTTCGGGATCAATTTTGTATTGGGCGTTGTGACCGGCATCCCCATGGAATTTCAGTTTGGCACGAATTGGGCGGTCTTCTCTCGCTTCGCCGGAGGAGTGATTGGGCAGACCCTGGCCATGGAAGGTATGTTTGCCTTCTTTCTCGAGTCGGCGTTCCTCGGTCTGTTTTTGTTTGGCGAGAAGCGCTTAAGTCCGAGAGCACACTGGTGGTCGGCGTTTGCCGTCTTCGTAGGCTCCTGGTTGTCGGGATACTTCATCATAGCGACCGATGCTTTTATGCAGCATCCTGTCGGTTACTTCACGGCAGCGGATGGCAGTTTGCAACTGTCGAGCTTCTGGAATTTCGTTCTGAACCCCTGGGCTGGATGGCAGTACGCTCATAACATGAGCGGCGCCGCAATTACCGGCGCGTTTGTCATGACGGCCGTCGGCGCGTTTTATCTTCTCTCCGGCAAATACACGACCCACGCTCGCATCTTCATTAAAACCGGCGTGATTGTCGGCTGCCTGTTCAGCATCGTGCAGATTTTCCCGACTGGCGATCGGCAAGGCAAAATGGTGACCGACCTGCAGCCGCCCACTCTGGCAGCGATGGAGGGATTGTTCCAGGGGCAGGAGGCTGCGCCCTTAGTCCTCATGGGCCAGCCGGACGAGCAACGCGGCAGAATCGACAATCCGCTGGCGGTTCCCGGAATGCTGAGTATGTTGACCTACCGGCGCTGGAGCGCGCATGTTCGCGGCCTCGATGCATTCCCGAAAGAAGACTGGCCGAGTAACATTCCTCTTCTTTATTACAGCTACCACATCATGGTTGGCCTCGGGACGGCGTTTATCGCCATCATGGTTGTCTCCGCGTTTCTGCTGTGGCGCGGCAAACTCTACAACGCGCGCTGGATGCTCTGGATTCTCATGCTGGCTGCGCCGTTCCCCTACATTGCCAACACTGCCGGATGGTTGACCGCCGAACTCGGCCGCCAGCCCTGGCTGGTTTACGGGCTGATGCGAACCGAAAACGGTTACTCCAAGTTAGTATCCGCAGGCAACGGAATGTTTACGCTTCTCGGTTTCATGGGTATGTACACGGTGCTGGGGATTCTCGGCTTATTTCTGATTTGGCGAGAGATTGAGCACGGTCCTATGAGTGAAGCAATGTCGAGTCTTCATCCCATCGCGGAGGCGAAATAATATGGCGGGCCTTTGGTATTGGATCGTCGCCGTCATGGTGACAGCCTATGTCGTCCTCGATGGATTCGATCTTGGCGCGGGCGCAATCTATTTATTTGCGGCCAAGACGAACGATGAACGGCGCCGCGTGTTGCGCGCGATCGGTCCCGTGTGGGATGGCAACGAAGTCTGGTTGCTCGCGGCGGGTGGCACGCTTTACTTCGCGTTTCCGTTGCTCTATGCGTCGAGCTTCAGCGGATTCTATCTTCCCCTGATTATGGTTTTGTGGCTGCTGATTTTGCGTGGCATAGGAATCGAGTTTCGAGCGCACATCGACAACCCGGTCTGGCAATCTTTCTTCGACGTGGTCTTCAGCGTTTCCAGCATTCTTCTGGCTGTCTTCTTCGGAGCGGCCCTGGGTAATGTCGTGCGTGGAGTTCCGCTCGATGCCACCGGCTACTTTTTTGAGCCGCTCTGGACGAACTTTAAACTCGGTCCGCAGACCGGCATTCTCGACTGGTACACGGTTCTGATCGGCGTTGTGGCTCTCGTGACTTTGTCAGCGCACGGGGCCTACTACGTTGCTCTCAAGACGGACGACGACCTCGGCCGTCGCGCTCGCGGATTTGCTTTGCTCTGCTGGCCGCTTCAGTTTTTTCTAACCTTCAGCACGCTGATCGCGACCTATTTCATCCGACCAGAAATCATGGACAATTACGGGC
Source organism: uncultured Acidobacteriaceae bacterium (assembly GCA_963846085.1). Classification (GTDB taxonomy): domain Bacteria; phylum Acidobacteriota; class Terriglobia; order Terriglobales; family Acidobacteriaceae; genus Acidiflorens. Next base: position 2,278,639 of record CAWJUN010000004.1, read on the forward strand.
GCCATAAAATCGGAATTCTCGTTCCGGTGGTCGTCGTCGCGAGTCTTGCCGTGATGCTCTGGGCTAATCCCAAGGGTAAAGAGAAGCTGGCTTTTCTAGCTTCGTGCTCTTATATCGTGGGAATGCTGGTGGGGGCCGCGTTTGCTCTTTATCCCGTGCTACTGCCTGCCCGGGACGATCAATACAGCCTTACGATCCACAATGCCGCTGCCGGGCTTCACGGGTTAAAGGTCGGCTTGGTTTGGTGGACCTTCGGGGCACTGCTCGCTTTCGCGTACTTCACCTTTGTCTATCGCAAATTCAGCGGTAAGGTCCAAGGAGGAGAAGGGCACTATTAGCCGAGGGCCGACGACTGACGGCCGATGGCTCCGTTGCGGTCCCGTATAATGACGAAATGAGTGCTCACTCCCATGCTGGCCAGCAACAACCTACTCCGCAACCTCTACCTGGCGTCAATGCCATCATTGCTGTCGGTTCCGGCAAGGGCGGGGTCGGCAAAACGACGCTCTCCGTGAACCTGGCGATTGCCCTTAGCAAGATGGGGCACAAAGTGGGATTGCTCGACGCCGACGTCTATGGGCCCAACGTTCCGCTCATGCTCGGAACGAACGAGCAGCCGAAGGTGATGGGGGAAAATCAGATTGCGCCAATCAATTCCCACGGCCTAAAAGTTATCTCGGTCGGATTTTTAAATCCGGGAGATAAGCCGCTGATTTGGCGCGGGCCGATGCTGCATTCGATCATCAAGCAGTTTCTTGGATCGGTGCAATGGGGACAGCTCGACTATCTCGTCATCGATCTTCCTCCGGGCACAGGCGATGTGGCGCTTTCGTTGATTCAGACGGTGCCGTTGACCGGCGCGATCGTGGTTTCGACTCCTTCAGACGTTTCTCTGCAAGATGCGCGCAAGGCCATCGAGATGTTTCGCCAGATGAAGGTGGATATCGTCGGCATGGTCGAAAATATGAGCTACTTTGTCTGCCCTCATTGCCAGCACGAGATTGATATCTTCTCGCGCGGCGGAGCGGAAAAAACCGCGAAGCAGTTCGACATCGCCTACCTCGGCAGCGTTGAACTGGATCCGGAGATCCGGAAGTCATCGGATGGAGGAACACCAACCGTGTTGCAAGGCGAGGATTCTCCCCATGCCAAGTCGCTCTTCGCTTTCGCCCGCAACGTAATCGCGCGGGTCGAAGAGATCAAAGCTGCCGGTTCTGAAAGCGTCATCCAGATTCAGTAGGCGCGGGTACGCACATCTGCAATCTGATCGTCGCCGGGAGCCTATTTGAACTGCAAGTGCAGTTGGCGCAAAGCCACTAGGGCGGTGGCCTTGCCGGCATTGAGTACGACGATCCGCACCAGATAGTCGCCGTTTGCTCCAGTCGGCATTCCTTGCCAACCCGTCGAAAAGGTTCCATTGGCTGCTGTCACCGGCACTTCCCCAGATAGCGCATACCAGTTAGTTCCGTCGGGAGTGTATTCCGCTTCAGCATAGCTCCCGCTGGCCAGAACATTTGTTGCGATCGTGGCGACGAGCCGGACGGAAACCGCGCTCAACATATCAATCTGATCGCGATCCGAAGTTCCCGCGACTTCGCTCGTGCCGACCACTGCTCTGAACCCACTCACCCCATAAAAGAAACTGTAATCCGGCGGAGCAGCTAAAGATCCAGCTGGTCCCTGAGGACCTTCCGGTCCAGCAGAACCTTGAGGACCTTGGGCGCCCGCGAGACCCGGTGTGCCTTGAGCACCCGTTGGACCGGTGGCTCCGGCTGCGCCGACAAGGCCTTGTGCACCTTGAATCCCAGCCGGACCTGTTGCTCCGACAGCGCCGGTTAAACCCTGAGCACCTTGAACTCCGGCGGGACCGACGGCACCCGTAGCGCCGGTGAGACCTTGAGCACCTTGGGCTCCGGCGGGGCCCGTAGCTCCAGCAGGACCCGTAGACCCGGAGGCGCCGGTGAGGCCCTGGGCGCCCGCGGCTCCTGTAGCTCCGGTTAGACCCTGCGGTCCTACCAATGAGTGATAACTGTTGCCGTTGTCCGATTCGAGGAGGATGCCGCTAGCGATCGACAGCGTGTACTGTCCGACTACCGGCGCTGGTACCGGCAATCCAATGTCGACGAGAGTGATCGCCGACTGGCCGGTATTTCCCGCCGGAGGTTGCACATTTAGCGGTCCGCTGCAGTTTGTCCCTGGAGTCCCAATCACACACTGCGCCCATGACACAGCGGATAAGAGGCTCATCATACCGACCAGTCGATAGTGTTTCATTTGATCTCCCTAGACTTATGGAATCACTGCACTCACTTCATTGCTGTATGCGCTTTCATAGCTCCCGCTGACGGCCGTCGTTACGTAGTAAAACGTCTGTGTGTGTGTTATCTGCGAGTCGCTGTAAGTGGTGCTGACATTGCCTGCGGATACCTTCGAGTAGGGTCCGCCGGAGACAGTGCCGCGATAAGTGTTGTAACTCGCTGCGCCTTGACTGGCGTTCCAAGTGAGAACCACGGAATGGCCAGTGACCATCACGGTAGTATTGCCTCCGAGAGTTACCTTGCCTTGAATTCCCTGAGCAAGACCGGCACCCAAGCCACCCAGAATCATGCCGACAATGAATATCGTTTTCATTAGAATCACGCTCATCTCGGCGACCGCTCACGTCAACGCTTTGGAATTCAGACAAGAATCCCCTGGCGCCAAGCGGAGAAATCCCGGCGGTTGTGCTCCATTCGGTTGCGGGCGCGACGCCGCGGGAACGGCTACGAGAACCGCTTAGCGCAGGACGCCACTCTTTGTTTCCGACGAACGAGCCAGTTAGAGCTAGTCGCCGGAATGCTGCGCGTCGATTGTGTTATTCGTTTGGAGAGTTGGGATCGGGGTCGGCGATGTGGTGAGGGGAATTGAGGAGGGATGCAATAGAATCGACCTTGAAATTGCGGGAACGAGTTCCAAGCGCGGATGACCTGACGTTATTCTTGTTGGTACGTGGAAATCCGGCCAGAGATTGTGTATCGATGATAAGCAGCTGATTTGGAATCAAGCGGAGCGAAGTGTCGGTGAATCGTGCGGCGCATACTGCGCCTCCTGGAGCAACGATACCTCTCGCTTCGTTCATAAATACACCTTACTTAAGTACAATATTATCAAGCTCTAACTGTCTAAGTATGGTCAAGAGTGCTCGCTTTCAAATAATAATTATCGCTTACGTTAAATCGTGGTTGATTGTGTTGGTGGGTCCAGAATGAGCCACTGTCGCGGAGGTAAATAAAGATGTTGAGAATGCGACACGGTAATTTCGCGACAAATGCACTAATGAGTAATAGACTCGCGTAGTCTTACTCGATCTGACTAAGTTACTTCAGTTGCGACTTATCTCCGCGCCTTGTGAGTCCTCAAATCTAGACAGACGGTATAATGGGTCGGCAGTTTCGTCCTTGATCAGAAGCTTGGCCATCATCTCGCCCATAGCGGGACCATGCTTGAATCCGTGACCCGAGCCGCCGCCGAGGATCCATATATTATCGTTGGCGGGATGTCGGTCGACGATGAAATTATGGTCGGTCGTGTTTTCGTATTGGCATACGCGGCTCTCGAGCAGCGGTGCATCCTTCAATCCCGGAAAGCGGTACGCGAGATAACGGCGTGCGCTGTCCAAAGCATCTGGTCCGACGAGTCGCTGTCCCGAGGTTGGATCAAACTCTGCGCCGCGCGTATCGTCAGCTATTTTGAAGCCTCGGCCTTGGTTGCCGGGGATTCCGTACATGAAGTGATCGCCGTGGTCGGCCCACACGGGAATGTTCGCTTCGTCGTAACGAAGATCTCCGGCCGGCGCTCCGAAGAAAAACACTTCCTGCTTCGTCGAGAGGAAATGCGGGCCGACGGTTTGCGGGAACAGAGTTCCGAGCCATGGGCCGCAGGCGAAGACGAAGCGGTCGGCGGCGACCCTTGTGCCATCGTAAAGTTGCAACGTCGGGCATTCGCCGCTCTCAAGGTCTTTGTTTACTACTGTCGACTGGCGATACTCGCCACCTTCCGATATGAAGCGATCCACGACGGCCTGGGCGGAGGCGCGGGCCAGAAGATATCCGCTGTGCGGCTCGTAGATTCCCCACGGAACATCCTCGAAACTGATTTGCGGCCAGAGCCGCTTCAGCTCTCTTCCCTCGAGTTGCTGGAAGGGAATTTCCGCCTCGGCGAGAGAGGAGAGCGAGCCACGTTCGAAGTCTCCGTCGCCTCCCGCCATCCAAAGCACTCCGATGGGATACAGAAACTTTCGCTTCCACTCGATTTCGTTTTGCTTCCACAGTTCGAGGGCGCGGGCAGCCAATTTTGTGTAGGGCTGATCGGGTCCATATGCGCCGCGGATGACCCTCGTCTCCCCGCCGGAGGAGGCTCGCGAATTTCCCGGTCCCCAGGCGTCGACGAGAGTTACACGCGCCCCACTTCGTTGGAGATAGAGGGCGGTCCAGCCGCCGAAGGCTCCCGCTCCAACGACTGCGATGTGAGGTTTGCCTATCATCTTCCCAAAATCATTCTCGCGCAGTATATCGCGACGCGTCCGCTTGGCGGTTGTAGGTGCCCTTTCAATCGCGATCAGGGCGGCGGGAAACCGCTGCTGGCACTCTGTTTGTGTGAGATTGGATTACGACTTGCCGAGAAGCTGCGGGCGTCTGGCACGATCTTTTTCAGGAGTGGATCCACGTCGGGAAGGAGGTTCGAGATCGGCTTTGGATTTGAGCGCAACCACTTCGCCCTTCGCGCTGAAAGGTGCTCCGGTGTCATCATGAAGAACGACGTTCAGCAGGGAACTGTGCACGCACACGTTATGCCCAAGGTCGTATTTGATAAATCCGAATCTTCTGAACCGGTTCATAAAAAAACTAACTCGCGAGCGAGTCGTGCCTACCATCTCGGCCAGAGTTTCCTGACTCAGCCGAGGGATGGACATCTCAGAGACCCCTTCTTTACCGAAGTGGGCCATCAAAAGCAGGACGCGAGCGAGACGTTTTTCACTGGAATTAAAAAGCTGATCGACCAAGTCATCCTGATACCGGATGTTTCGTTTCAGCAGATATTTCATGAACAGGGCCGACAATTTCGGCTCCCGGTTGAGCGCCAGCATCATCGCCTGCTTCTCGACGTGGAGCAGAACGCAATCGGTCATGGCTGTGGCCGACGACATGCGAATGAGCTGGCCGGCAAGTCCGCCTTCCCCGAAGAAATCTCCTTCGCCCAGGATTCCAAGAGTGGCTTCTTTGCCTCCCTCGGAAACTACACTCAGGCGCACCTTGCCGGTTTGGATGAAAAACAGCCCGTTGGTTGAATCGCCTTGCGCAAAAACGGTGTTCTTTTTCGCGAGAGAGATGATCTCTCGGCCGTTGCCGATCGTCGAGAGGAACGAGTGAGGGCTAAAACTGCGTCTGGCTACGACTTGTAGAGCTTTTGCCAAGGTTCCACTCACCTGTTCGCAGAGACACGATTCGTACGCTAGGGTACATTTGAGATTGTACGGTAGAAGACATTGTTGCAACAACAGTTAGGTAAGACTGAGCAATATTGCTCAGAAAGTTTGCGAGTCAACATACGTCAGGAGATTCCTTACGTACGAATTGTGTGCAATTTTGAACAGACACACCGAAGTCTCCGGCGCTAGGTTGGTGGTCTCAACGCAGACGTTGTGAGAGCTACGCGGCCCCAAGAGGTCGCCGGGGTTGTTTGCTCGCGGGTGGCGCAGCACTGTTGCTAGTACGGGAAAGTGCCGCGCCATTATCTTCCCGTCGGTTGAGCCGATGGACTTCCGAAAGCGAATAATTCGATGACGCTATGACTCCTGTCGAAACGATAGCTAGTTATAAAGTCTTGCTGGTGGATGACGACGACGGAGTCCGCAGCATGATGACCCAAAGCCTGGAATACCGGGGATTCAGTGTGGTGGCTGCCCGTAACGTCGGAGAGGCTCTGCGGTTTATTACCACCGAGCCCTTTGACGCGCTGATCACAGATCTGCACATGCCCGCCGCGGGCGACGGATTTACCGTTGTCAGCGCGATGCGCCACGCGCAGCCAAAGGCCCTTACGATGATCGTGAGTGGCTATCCCGATGTGCAGCAGGCTCTAGACACCATCTTGCTCGAGGCGGATGAAATCCTGGTGAAGCCTTTGGAGATGGGAAAACTACCGGGCCTCATGCGCGAGAAATTAGCCGAGCGGAGGTCTTTCATTCGGACTGAGAAAGAAAGAGTGGGCGCGATCCTCAAGCGCAGCAGTGGGGCCATCGTCGCAGATTGGCTGGCGCGAGCAAAGCTGTCGAAAGAGCTCAATCATCTTTTTATCGACGACGAAGAACGCACTGGCCATTTGGCCAAAATGGTCGAAGACTTGGTCGCCAGATTGAGTTTGCCGAGCGGAGAGAGAGAAGCCGATGCACGGATTTCCGCCTCTGCTGAAGCGCACGGGAAACTGCGCCATGAGCAAGGCTACACTCCGGCGATGCTCGTGCATGAATCCCGTATCTTGCAGGTTACTCTTTTTGGCACGTTGCAAAAGAATTTCGACTCTCTCGATTTCAGCCTACTCTTGCCCGATGTGATGACGATCGCGGACGAGGTGGACGCGCAGTTGACGCAAACGATGAGTGCGTACATGAACGCGATGCGGGCGGCGACTGCCGCTGCGTAACTTTCTCGGCCGCTCCTGGCTGCGGTAAGAAGTGCCGTGCTTCTCCTACTCACATGTCTCGCCTCTAAGGAATCAAGAAACAAATAGGGATGATTACAATTTCGCAGGGACGCAGCCTCAGGAGGATCCTGCGCATGATGAGCTTACCCGGATGGCCTTCGCCAGAGTGAGCAATACGGTACAGATTCGAAACGCGGTCCGTGCGAGAATTTCGAATCTGAACTTGGTCTTGTTCGTTTCTTCCCAAAAAAGTAGGTGGGTCTTATGTGGATTCTGGCTAGGCATTTACAGCGTCGCCTTTCCCGCACCCAACTTGAATCTTTGCTACTCGAGCGCACTGACGCCCTGAAGAAGCTTACGCAACGCCTGCTTAAGGTGCAAGATGACGAGCGGCGTCGAGTGGCTCGCGATCTGCACGATACGGTGGGACAAACGATGGCGGCGGTGAAAATGGCGCTCGCCGATCTCGAAGTCCGATTGCAGGGAAACCAGCCCACAACCGGCGTGCTCTGTGATCTTGGAGCGTTGGCCGACCAGGCGCTACAGGAGATTCGCACCACTTCGTATCTGCTTCATCCTCCTTTGCTCGACGAAATCGGGTTCACAGCAGCGGCGCAGTGGTACGTGGAAGGGTTTGGCCAGCGCAGCGGGATCAAAGCGAGTTTTGATTATGTAAAGGGGGACGAACGTCTGCCGATCGCCATCGAGATGGCTCTGTTCCGCGTGTTGCAAGAAAGTTTGACGAATGTGCATCGCTACTCAGGATCGCCGGAGGTTGGCGTTTGTTTCCGGCATCAACACGAAACGGTAGTCCTTGAAATTGCGGATCGCGGATGCGGCATACCGGCGGAATTGCTGATCCGCTTGGGTGAAGGCAGTACCGTAACCGGCGTCGGGTTAGCGGGAATCCGCGAACGACTCGCGGAACTGAATGGCACGTTGGAGATAAATTCAGGCGTCTTCGGGACAAGTCTGCGAGCCGTGATTCCGGTAACCGGCAAGGACCGGCTGACTACGTGCCGGAGTTACAACCCAATCGCGATTTTGACTGCAGCGGAAATGCCGGCGAGGAGCGCACAGTTATGAAACCTCTCCGAATCTTAATCGCCGACGATCACGAAATCGTGCGGCACGGGCTCATCGCGCTGGTCGAATCGCAAGCCGGCTGGGAAGTATGCGGGGAGGCTACAAACGGTCGAATTGCGGTCGACAAAGTCAAAGAGCTGAAGCCGGATATTGCGATCCTGGATATCGGAATGCCCATCATTAACGGCATCGAAGCGACGCGAAGGATATTGGAAGACAATGCGAGCGTCAAGGTGCTGATCCTAACAATGGCAGATTCAGATCGCGTCGTGCGGGATTCTTTTGAAGCGGGTGCACGAGGTTTTCTTTTAAAATCGGACGCATCACGCGACCTTGTCGTGGCAATTCAGGCGCTTCAGTTTTCGAATACGTTTTTCACCGCACGTGCCTCAGAGATCGTCCTCGCGGGGTACCTGGAGTTTGTGAAAAGCGCCAAGGGCGGGGAGAACGTTCCGGGACTAAGTCCACGGGAGCGCGAGGTCGTGCAACTGGTGGCGGAGGGCAAGTCGACCAAGGAGACGGCGCTCTATTTAGGGATCAGTTGCAAGACGGCCGAGACGCATCGCAGCAATATTATGAGGAAGCTGAAGATCCACTCGGTGGGCGAACTGGTATTATTCGCCGTGAGGAATGGAATCATCCAGATCTTCGGTAATGAACCCGATTCGCGACGCGGAAAGCAAGTCGCGTAGTGCGATGTGTCGCGTGGCAGTCGTCGTTCAATTCTTATCCTAATCCCATTTCGGATTCTCACTGATAAGCCACGACCATGTTTTGCTGTAGCGGAGTTCGCCCTGATGGTGTGCCTGCGCCAGTGGTGATTCTGAAAAGTGGGAAACTCTATAAACGATCTTTACCACTTAGTACCCCCACCCCCTCCCCCCCTGATCTTCTTAAATCATAAGGTTAGGAGAGTTTTCTTGCTCTGGTCTTTGATTTTAAGGGGGTTATATCAAAATATTCCGGAATAAGGACTTACGGCATTTCGCCCTTACCGGTGATCCGGAAGTGGGAGAAAAACGTGAAGCTTGTGTTTTCAAAGAACGCTGCGATGGGTTCGGGGGCGCATGGCGGGTGCATCCAACAGGATGGGCACACACGCTTCGCTACTCCAAGCAGGATATTAGTTTTACGCGGGATTTGATTAACGTCAGTGACGGCGCGCACAGTGCTTTTGTGATGAAACAGGAGGAGGGAACTTTTTGGCCGCGTTGGCTGGCCACTTCTCAAACGCGAAAGAGGCGTTCTGGCTGAGGCTAGATGAGCGGCGGGAGAAATTTCAACGGGCAGAACGCGCGGAGAAAATTAAAGGCCCGGCCAGAAACAGGCGGGCTTTGGCGTTGGGGGTCGCCCACGTTAGGCGGCCACGGATCTCTTGTTGCGTCCCTCCGAGGATGTCACAGGTTGCGCTACCTTGCGCACCAGGAAGGGCTGAAGATTCGCTTCATTGCCAACCCACTCGATGCTGATGATTGAGTGACCCGGTTGGCAAGTAACGAAGTAGCGTTCTCCTGTCGGGCTGGTTACTTCGAACTTGCCTTGCTCGCCCTGTAGAGCCTCGGCAATGTCGTAGGTCGTGATGCTATCGTTCAACTTCATGGGGACCTCCTTCAGTCTCCAGAACAAAGTCGCTGTTAAGGTTGTCCCCCCTAACAGGCTGCGGAAAAGGTCCGTTAACACGCTAAAGACGACCACAGGGGCTGAAGCCCGGATTGATTCCATGTGCTTTACGCGGCCCTGAAGGGCCGCTCTTCCACGGAAACTCGAGTACTCCGAGTTTTTCCGCAGCCCGCTAGGGAAGGTATGGACTTATTTTAGAACGTCGCGGTAACGACCGACATGCGCTCTTTTAACTTTATTTTGTCTAGAGTGTTTACTGCAGGGTCTCTTCGGAGCAGGCGGGTGGTCCATATCCCCGCGTGACTTATAAAACTTCGCTCCTTTTTTTCGTCCATTCGAGTCGCGGGCGAGACTCAGTCCACCGACTTCGCATCGTCGGGCAATGTGAGTTGAAAAGTACAGTCAGCATCCGGCTTGCAAGAGAGAGTTCCGCGGCGCACGATTTTGACGGGGGTATCGTCGGGGAATTTCTGGCTAAACTTCGCGTCACGAAGCGCATCGCCGAGCGGCTTCAACTTCTCGTTTCCCCGGACAAACGAAACCTCGTCGAGAGTCGCAGCGGATCCCGCGCCTGAGCTTTGCAAAATGAAAAAATCGGCATCGCCTTCCAGTTTTGCCGCGTTGTGGATCGGGACGGTTCGCTGATGCTGCAGGTCATCGCGATAACGTTCCACAATGGCATCGGCTGCTGCATCGTTCCCGGCGAGAGAGGATAGGCGAGTCCTGGTTTCGGGTTCTGGCCTTCGCGCATCGAGAGCCAGGGCGTAGAAGCGCTGCGCCAGATCTTTCTTGCCTTGTTTTTCGTAAAGCTGTCCCAGGTGATCGGCAGCATCGGCGCTCATATCAAGTTGCCAAGACGCCGAGATATATTTTTCCGCGAGGTCGGGCTTGCCTTCCGTAAATGCGACCCAGCCGAGCGTGTCCCAATAGCTGCCTAGGGAGGAGACGAGGCCCAAATCGCGCTGTTTAATCTGATCGAGGGAAATATTTCTCAAGCGTGAAGAAGTTGCGGACACAGCGGATTCGGCGTATCGCCGGGCTACGTCGAGATGTGCATTCTTGAGCGTCAGTTGATATGCGATGTCATTCCAGACAAGGGGTGTTGCGGAAATCTTCACAGCTTTGTCGAAGGCGGCCATCGCCTTATCGTCCTGGCCGAGGTTGAGGTAAGCCTGGCCAAGCCTCACTTGGGAAATCGCATCATCGGTCGCGAGCGAGGCGGCTTTTTCCAACAGGGGCACGGCGTCCTGATACTTGTGCGTTTCCAGGTAAGCAATCCCCAAGTTGGTGAGCGCGTGCTGGTGAAGAGGTTGGATTTCAAGTTGCTTCAGGAACCACTTCTCGGCCTCGTCGTATTTGCGCTGGCGCAGATAAACGCGGCCGAGGTTGTCATAGGCGTTGGCATGAAAAGGGTTGATCGCAACCTGCTTCTGAAAAGCGTTGATGGCGAGTCCATCGTCGCGATCGTTGAAGTAGGCGATCCCCAGTTCGTTCCACGCCGACTTACTCTTGGGATCCGCTTCGGTGGCGCGATTTAACAGGTCGATCGCCAGCGTGAAATTTCCATTCTTTCTGGCTTCATTGCCGCTGCTGATGAGCTCACTGACTTTCATTCCGGCGGGAACGCTGTGCGAATCCGCGAGTGTGCTTTCAATACCGAGATTTTGGGCCGCGTCGGTGAGTGCGGCCCGTCGAAACGCACGGTAGTCATCGGCGCGGGATGGGGGGAGTTCGGGCTGGTGTATGGATAATTTGCGCTCGGCGGTGAAGATGTTGCCCTCGAGTTTATAGGTTGACTGGTAGACTCCGTAGTCGCGATCGACGGTGGTGGGCACAGGGATGATGGGGGTGTACCGCGAAGCTAGCTCAAGTTTCAGACTATAGGTGTATTCATTTCGCGGTCCGAGCTTAAAGGTCTCGGTGTTGGACGCCTCCGTGTCTTCGTCTTCGCTCTCTTCGCCGACATCGGCGCCGACGGAGGCGAGGCTCAGTTGAGCAAGCGGCAGCTTCAGTTGGAGCTTCTTCTTCGACCAGTCGACGAAGCTTGATTTGTTGACGTCGTAGGACATCGTGAACGGTTCGCGCGTCGCTGAGGGGTCGGCAACTTTCACGTTGGTGACGTCGCCGCCCAGACTCTTGTTGATGGCTTCGATATATTTTTGCCATTGTGCCGAGGCCATGCGCCGAAAGGCCATGCGTTGGAGAAGCTCGGCGTCTCCGCGTAATTCGTAGCGAACGGTCGCTTGCAATCTCCCTGTGTCGTCGACTTTGCCGGCGATGTCGACCAGTTCCCGGTCGGGCGTGGGAGGGTCGGCAGGAGTTTCTTCGAGATGGGCTGCGCCTGATTCGGGAATCACTAGAGCTTGCTTTTTTCGCAACGAATAAGCCAGGAGGCGGAACGGGGCGACCTCGGTTGTTGTATCCATCCAGATTTCTTCTTTGCCGAGCGTCAACTCGGTTATGGCATGGTTGAACTGGAAAGGCGAAGGCACATCCGGATCGAGCTTGCGTACGGAGTTGATCAGGACGGTTGAGGAGTGCAGACCCTCGGCGGCCAGGAGCGCTGCCAGAAGCGTGTTCTTGTCTTTGCAGTCGCCGTACTGATTGTGCAGAACATCGGCGGCTGCCTGAGGCTGGTATCTTGCGAGTCCGAGAGACAAGCTCACGTAGCGGAAGTTTTTCGCGACGAAGTCATAGAGCGCTTCGGTTTTGTCGAGATCGGAAGTCAGCCCCTTCGTCAGTTCGTCGGCTTTGGCCCGAACTTCTTTAGACGCAGCGCGTCGGTCTTTTTCGAGCCCGGCATACCAGCGGCCGACTTCCTCCCAACTGGCAAAAGTCGTGAGTTGAACATCGGGGATCTTATCCAGCTTGGATTTTGCTTTCTTTTTGTTTTTATCGGTGTCGTCGGTCTTTCTGTCCTCTTCGCGGGCGAGGTGCGAGGATTCCCAGCGATAGATGCGCCTACCGTTCTCTTCGGTAATTTTTGGATCGGGAATTCTGGAATCCGGGATCTTTGGATCCGTGGGCGGCCTGATTTTGAGTTTGACGGTGCGAGCAGCGGGTAGATCGATTTCCAGTTTTTCATCTAACACGATGCTCGTTACATTAAAGTCGTGTTGCATCCAGAATTGTCCGGGAGCGACGGCGGTGTGAAAAACGGTCGTAACCTGGGTCTCAAGGACGTCGCCGGGCCGCAAACCGGGCACGGTGACGTGCTTCTCGCGATAGTCCGTGTAGACGGGAGCGCTCTGCTGTACCGCGGCGTTGAGATCTTGTATGTTCTCGGCTCCAGCCGTGACGATGCTGCCGTCGGGCTTGATTACGCGGACGTAGTCGATCTCGATGCGATCGTTGGCGGAGTTGTAACCGAAGCGAAGTTGTCCAAATCCGCGGACGCCGGCCTCGCTGAGCACGTGGACGCGAAGTGTGGCAACTTTGCTACCGGTCCCGTCGTTCTCGAAACGGTAGCGCTCGTGCAGTTGCTCGACGACGAATGCCTCCTTGGAATAGTCGGCCTTGGTTTCCGCCGGAGGCGTCTGAGCGTCGGCGTTTTCGCTGGCCGCTTTTGCCGGCGCGCCGGCAGCGGTTTGCTCCATGGTCGCGCCCCTCTCAAGCTTGCTCGACGGTTGCGTGCCGAGCAAATAGGGAACGAAGGACGCGAGGAAGAGAAATATAGACACAATCCGATGCATGCGCATAAGGAAACCTTTGGGGTTTTTATACTAAAGCGACCGAGCATGCAAGAGTGCAGCTAAGGTTTACCGGGAGCATTTTCCCAGCACCGCTGAGGCCGAAGAAGGAACAGGGCACCTTCGACTCGCCGGGTCCCGTTGGCAACGGCTGGGGTGATTGCGAGTTTCGCATCCCCGCCGAACTCGATCCGCCGGATCTGGCGAAAGATTTCGCTGCCAGGGCTCCTGTTGACTCTCAGTTGGGATATCACTACGAAGAGTGACACTCATTACATCCTGATTGTTAACCCAAGCCTATATAAGGAGCATCTCTGCGCGGGCAAGTTTGTGGCGAGTCTCTTCGCGCAGTAAAGCTCGCAATTTCTTCAAGGCAAATTCAGGAGGGTAATCATGATCAGCCGGCGCAATTTTCTTAAGTCCGCGGCGATCGCTGGAACAGGAGCAGCGGTGCTCCGTGGTCGAGCGTGGCCGTTCGCCCAAAGCCCAACCAATCTTCGGAAGTTTGTGACTTCACTTCCCGGTCTTGGACCGTCAGGTGCTAACGAGATCGGCCAGTACATTCCTTTGGCGACCAAGAACACAATCAAGTTTGCCGGCTTGTCGACGGATGTCTACAAGTTGGTAGCGGCGAAATTCAACGAGCGGATGCATCCCGACCTGCCGGGCCCAACTAATTTCTTCGGATACACCGATCTGCATACATTCGATCAGAAATATCTTGCAGGAGTGATCGTGGCGACACGCGGCACTCCGATTCTACTAAGTGTCACGAACCGTTTGCCGAACCGGCATATTTTGCCGGTAGATCCCACCATGATGGCAGGGCCTAACGGACTGATGGTCGGCGATCTCCCAGTAAACCGCATCGTGACGCACTTACACGGTGGGCGGACGCCTTGGTTCAGCGATGGAACGCCGTTCCAGTGGTTCACGCCCGAAGGAAAGACGGGCGACAGTTTCATGAATGTTCCCGGGGCGCAGTCGATTCCCGGCACTGGCACTTATTACTATCCCAACCAGCAGAGTGCTCGCCTGGTGTGGTATCACGATCACGCGATCGGTCTAACGCGGCTCAATGCCTATGCGGGAATTGCGTCGGCCTTGATTATCACGGACGATTTCGAAGCTGGCCTGGTCAGTTCGGGACTGTTACCGGATCTTGTGGGCATTCCACTGATTATCCAAGATAAGAGTTTCGTGGCGCATAACATCTTGCGGCAGGATCCCACATGGAAGTGGGGCTCGGCGGGCGATCTCTGGTATCCGCACGTGTACGAGCCAGAAATATTTGAGGGCGGAATTGCGAATCCCAAGGGCCGCTGGGATTGGGGAACGACTTATACCCCTCCATCGCAGGGAACGAGTCCGCTTCCGACGCCGGCATGCGTCGTGCCGGAAGCTTTCTTCGACACGATTCTGGTCAACGGCGGAGTCTACCCGAAAGCGAGTGTTCCTCCGCAGCGCGTGCGCTTCCGTCTACTCAATGGTTCGCAGGCGCGGTTTTATCATGTGAATCTCTATCCTGAAAATTCGTCGGTCGCAGGAGAGGCAAAGGTTGGCACCCCGGGACCGACCATGTATCAGGTTGGGACCGAAGGTGGATTCCTACCTGCGGTCGCGATCCACAACAACACGACGCCATGCCCGCTCGATCCGTCGGATCCGACCGGTAACACGGCGCTGCCAGACGGACCGTTTAACCTTTTGCTCGCTCCCGCGGAACGCGCGGATCTGGTGATTGATTTCAACGGTGTGCCGTCAGGATCGACGTTCATTCTCTATAACGATGCGCCGGCGCCTTTCCCGTGCGGTGATTCGCGCAATAATTACTTCACAGGTGACGGCGATCAGACAGGAATTGGTGGGGCGCCGAATACGCCGGCGGGCTTGGGTCCGAATACGCGAACGCTGTTTAAGATCACGGTCACGGCCGGATCGGGCGACAGCGTACCAACTTCGACCTGGCTCTCCGAGATCAACGTGCAGCTGAAAACCAACTTCCTTACCGGAAATCAGCCGGGGCTGCTCTTCAATAACGGAGACCCCTCAGAGCCGGCTTTCCCGTTCAATGGCGTGGCGAATCGTACATTGACTTTGAACGAGGACTTCGACAGCTACGGTCGTCTGATTCAGACGATGGGAACTTTTACTTCCGAGAGCCTCAACAATCAAGGGCTGCCAACTTGGGGCCTCGGTTACATGGCGTCCCCTACGGAGAATCCGTCTGCTGGGTCGATCGAAGTCTGGCAGATCATGAATCTCACCGGCGATACGCACCCGATCCACTTTCACCTGGTGAATGTGCAGTTGATTCAGAGGCAGGCGTTCAACGGAAACCCGAACAGTTGGAGTTATAGTGGTCCGCCAATGCCGCCGGATGCGGATGAAGTCGGGTGGAAGGAAACAGTCCGCATGAACCCCGGAGAAATTGCGACGGTGATCATGCAGTTCAACTTGCCGGACCTGCCGACTCACGAAATGCGGAGCGCGGTCAGTCCGAGGACGGGCGGCCATGAGTATGTATGGCATTGCCACATCCTGGAGCACGAAGAGCACGACATGATGCGTCCGCTGATTGTGGTGTGAGGGTTCGGGCTGTTTTGGTTCGGGAGACTCACCGCCTTCGGCGCGTCAGGAGTGGGCCTCCCGATTGTTTTTGTTTTTTCTCTATAAATGAGGGACTTCTTTCGGGTTCGTCGCTATTAAGGGTGAACCCGGAAGAAACGCATTGCCATCCGGGACTTTAAGGAGATGACAATGCCATTTTTTGAGGCTACTCGTGATATAGAAGCGGGCGGGGCCAAGGCTCCGCTCAAGTCCACCCGTCGATTCTTCACCGCCGTCGTTCCGGCAGTTCTGCTACTTTCCGCCAGCGTATTCAGCTTTGCCGCGTCCGCTGCCAGTTCGAACGATGCGGGCCAAGCGCCAGTGACCGGCAGGGCAATGACGATGCGGCCGATTAGTCCTACGGATGTGCTTCCAAGCGGAGGTCCGTCTGCTCGCTTCATCCCGCAAGCAGAACCGCAAGCGTCGCATTCGACGATGAACACGCCATTGGGCATCGCGGTCGATACAACTGGAAAGATCTATGTCGCGAATCTTTTCGGCAACAACGTGACGATCTATGGCAAGAACCTGAAGTTGGAAGGAACCATCTCCACCGGCCTCAATTTACCGGCGGCGGTCGGTCTTGGGTTCGGTGTCGGCCTCGGAGACGCCATCTATGTCGCGAATAACGGGGGCAGCAACATCACCGTCTACAACTCGAGCCTGGCACAGACCGGCACGATCAGCGATTCCACGTTAGAGAACCCTTACAGCATGTACGTCGATGCTAACGACGATATCTGGGTGCTCGACGCTTCCGGAACGACTCACCTTTATCTGGACAATGGCACGCCGATCAGTTCGGCGAACGTGGGCGGCACCGCCGTGGGCCCCATGGGTTCGAATGTCACAGTTTGGGGCGTCTCGTATGGTGGCGGGATCGACACTTTTATTGGAAATGTTGGTCTGGCGCTGCACTACGGAGTCGGATTTCAGTATGCGGCTGGTCCGACATGGCAAGCCGGAGCAGTGGCAGAGGACCTTACGGGACTTAGCTACGCCACCGATCCAGCCACCAACCAAGTGCTGATCCATCAACTCGGAGTCGGAACCTTGGGTTCGTTTACGACACCGTCGGAGCCGTACGGGATCGCGGTCGACCCGATCAACCAACGCATCTATGTATCGCAGCCGAATCTGAACGAGGTTCTGGTTTACAACCTGAAGTCGCCATACAAGCTTCTGGGGACGATCAAGTAGAGGCGGTTAAAACAGCTCTGTCGACGATTCCGCCCTTGCGGCTTCTGAGCGCGAGGGCGGGACTTTTACGGTGTGCCGCTCCTTATTAATGTGTATCAACAGCCTCCCGACGACCGATTCGGTAAGAACTCTCGAGCCTAATTACCTGAATCCTTGACACCCCCCTTTGCACTCCCTAAAATTCCATTAGACGGGCGCGCTAGAATCTTATTCTAAGGCGCTGCATCTAAAGTATTTAGTCGGGCTTGCGTCGGTAGGACTCAAGTTCTGGCTCGGGAACCCTAGCTATGCCACCTGGACCTGCGGGCGGGCGGGAGCGCGAAATCCTGACCGCGATTGTTGAAACTTTCATTGCCAGCGGAGAGCCGGTAGGATCGCGCACGCTCGCGCGGTCAAGCCGGGAGGGACTGAGCGCGGCGACGATTCGCAATGTGATGGCTGATCTCGCGGAGGCTGGGTTTCTGGAGCAGCCGCATGCTTCGGCGGGGCGCGTGCCCACTGCGGAAGCCTATCGTTATTATGTCGAGCAGTTGAGTGGCGAGGCGCATCTTTCGCACGAGAATCAGAGCATTATCCAGGACACGTTGACGGGCGTAACGGATGTGGCGGAGTTCATGGAACGGACTTCGCATGTATTGTCGCTGCTGACACATAGCGTGGGAGTGACAGTAGCGACAACGGGTCCGCGAAACGCGTTGGAGCACGTTTACTTTTCGCGACTCAGCGATCAGAAGGTGCTGGCGGTGGTGGTGACGCGATCGGGAGTGGTACGGGATCGCGTGCTGCGGTTGGATATTCCGCAGGCGGATCTGGATCTGGCGGCACGCTACATTAACGATAATTTTCGCGGCTGGACGATGGCCGACATGCGGTCGGAGCTGGCGCGGCGGCTGGAGCAGGAGCGCAGCGAATACGACCGGATGATGAAGTCGATTGAGCAGCTCTATCAGCAGGGAGCGCTGGCTTCGTCCGACGATACGCAGGCGGTGTTTGTGGAAGGCGCGGCCAACCTGGTTTCGAATCATGTGACCGGAGAAGAAGGGCGGCAGCGCTTGCAGGAAATGCTGCGGACGTTAGAGGAAAAAGAAAAAGTTGTAAAGCTGCTGGGGGCGTATCTGGATACGCGGCAGGAAGCGGTCCGGGTGGTGATTGGGCTGAATGAGGCATTGCCGTCTACGTCGATGCAGAATTTTGTGTTGATCGGAGCTCCGGCGCGGGTGGGTGGCGAGGTGATGGGATCGTTGGCGGTGATTGGGCCGACGCGGTTGGACTATCAGCATACGATGTCGGCGGTGTCCTACATCGCGCGGCTGTTTGACAAACTTTTGAATGAATCGGAGTAGTGGTCGTATGGGTAAAGCAAACGGAAAGACGGAAGCGGAATTGGATTTGGATCGAGAGTTGCCGCCGGCGGAGGGTGGAGAGGGAAATGCTCCGGGAGCCGGGACACATTTGGTAGAAGCAGCGGCTTCGGAGACAGACAAGCTTAAGGCTGAGCGGGATGCTTTGCTCGACCGGCTGGCTCGGCTGCAGGCGGAGTTTGACAACGCGCGGAAGCGCGCGGTGCGCGAGCAGCAGGAGTTCCGCGAGTTTGCGGCGGCGGATGTGATCCGAAATTTTCTGCCAATTCTGGATAGCTTCGAGCGGGCGCTGAAGGCGGGCGGGGATGCCGGCGACTTCCGCAATGGGGTCGAGCTGATTTACCGTCAGTTCCAGGATGCGCTACAGAAGAGTGGCGTGCAGCCGATTGTGGCGCTGGGGCAGGCGTTCGATCCGCGGGTGCATGAGGCGATCGAGATGGTGGATACGACGGAGGTTCCGGATCACCACGTGCTGGACGAGTTGCAGCGCGGATATAAATATAAAGACCGGCTGTTGCGGCCGGCGATGGTGCGGGTGGCGCGGAACAGCAAGGGCTAAGTTTGAATCCCTATATTTTCGTAATTGAATTCGTAAGTAACGTGGGGGGAGTTTCTGGCTGCTAATACAAAACGCGATTTTTATGAAGTGCTGGGAGTGACCCGCACGGCGACGGATGTTGAGATCAAGAGCGCCTACCGAAAGCTCGCGATGACGCATCATCCGGATCGCAATCCGAATAATCCGGAGTCGGAGGACAAGTTTAAGGAGATCACGGAAGCGTACGCGATTCTGGCCGACAGCGATAAGAGATCGTTGTACGACCGCTTCGGGCATGCGGGCGTGACCGGAAATGCGGGGGGTCCATCGGGATTTGATCCGACGATCTTTCAGGATTTCGGTGACATTTTCGGTGACATCTTTGGGTTCAGCGACGCGTTTGGGCAGGGTGGGCGTCGACGCAGCCGCGCACAGCGGGGAGCGGATCTGCGCGAAGACCTGCATCTCGAATTTGAGGAAGCCGTCTTTGGCACCGAGAAACAAGTCAATGTGCGGCGGCACGAGACTTGCGATTCATGCAAGGGAAACGGGGCTGCGCCGGGAAAGACTCCGACACCGTGCCGAGCCTGCAACGGGCAGGGGCAGGTTCGATATCAGCAAGGCTTCTTCAGTATTGCGAGGACTTGTCCAACGTGCCAGGGGGCGGGGAGCGTGATTACCGATCCGTGTCCGAAGTGCAAGGGCGAAGGGCGGCTGGTGCGCGAACGCATGGTTGAAGCGAAGGTGCCGGCGGGCGTAGAAGACGGAACGCGGATTCGGTTCACGGGATACGGCGAAGCGGGAGCGTTTGGCGGTCCCGCGGGAGATTTGTATGTCGTGCTGCACGTCAAAGAGCATGCATTCTTTGAGCGCGAGGGGAATGATCTGCACTGCGTGGTTCCGATCTCGTTTCCGCAGGCGGCGATGGGGACGGATATTGTCGTGCCGACGCTCGAGGGCGAGCACAAGCTGAAGGTTCCGGAGGGAACGCAGTCGGGTACTTCGTTTCGCATACGGAATAAGGGCGTGCCGATGCTGAACTCGCACGGCAAGGGAGATCTCTATGTCGAGGTGCGAATTCAGACGCCTGGAAAGTTGACGAAGCGGCAGCGGGAACTGCTGGCCGAACTGGGGCAACTTTCGCCCGTGGAGAACAAGCCAGAGCACCGGACGCTGCTGGGGCGGGTGAAGGATATGTTCGTGTAACAGCCGTAAACGGTCAGCCATCAGCCGTCAGCCATCAGGTAAACCGCCATGGGGTACACTGCGGCGCTGGGCAACCTCAGCATTCCTTTCCAGGCATTCAATTCTAGGCATTCACTGAAAACTGATAACTGACGACTGAAAACTGGCCCATGACACGACGACGCTGGATTGCCGACGAGGTTCGTGGAGACACGGCGGCTCTGGTCGGCGAACATGCGGCGCATCTGGTCGCGCGTGCTGCGGGCGGAAGTCGGGCAAGAGTTCGACATCGCTACCGGGGACGGAGTTCGCTCCGGAAAAATCACTGCCATCTCGCCGGATCGCGTTGAGTTTGCGCTTGGTGCAGAACTAGCCGGTGGAGTGCTGTCCAAGTCTGCAATTCCTCAAATTACTCTCGTTTTATCCGTCTTTAAATTTGATCGCATGGAGTGGGCGATTGAGAAGTGTACCGAGATCGGGGTGGCTCGGATTATCCCCCTGATTGCCCGTCGCACCGATAGCCATCTTGCGACGGCTGCGGGGAAGAGGCAGGAACGATGGCAGCGGATTGTGCGGCAGGCAAGTGAGCAGTCGCGACGGGTGGTGATGGCGGAGGTCGCGGCTCCGGTAAAGCTTAAGGAACTTGCGAGCGAAGGCGTACTTCCGGCAGGCGCGACGCGCGTCGTCCTTGCGGAATCGCTGGTTGGGTCGGACGAGAGTGTGGCTTTGAGAGAGATTTTGCAAGGGCGGCCGATAGAGGGTGAGGTTGTGCTCTCGGTTGGGCCGGAGGGTGGATGGGCGGACGAGGAGCTTGCGACGTTCCGGGATGCGGAATGGATTGCGTCTTCGCTGGGTGAGACGATTCTGCGAGCGGAGACGGCGGCGATTGTTGCGTGTGCGCTGGCGATGGACTCGCTGCGATGAGGGCTGGTCCGCGATCGTGGATCGGCGGCTGCAGAGGCGTCGCCCGAATTTTGAATGGCGCATGCAGTTGCCGAGCGTTGCTCGGCTTGGACGGGCGAGACGCCCGTCCCCACGCTAACCCGTCCCCACACTAACCTTCCCTCTGCTATTCTTCGGCTAGAGAGTTCTGCGTGGCTTCAACCTTTTTACCTCCGACAAAAATTGTTCTGGACGAGCGTCAGCGGCAGGCCGTTGGACACGTGAGTGGGCCTTTGCTGGTGATTGCCGGTGCGGGAACGGGGAAAACTACCGTTCTGACGCAGCGGATTGCCCACCTGGTGACGGAGGGGCACGCGCGTCCTGACGAAATTCTGGCGCTTACGTATTCCGACAATTCCGCGGCAGAGATGATGAACCGCGTTCGCGCTCGAACTGGCGGGAACTCCGATTGATGGACTTCAGGCTTGTACATTTCATGCCTGGTGCAATGGATTGCTGCATCGGCGCGGCGCTGGCTTCGGGGTGCTCGACGACAAAGATCTGTGGGTGTTGCTGCGACGGCGGATTCGCGAGCTGCGGCTGAAGTATTTCGTGCGCGCGGCGAACGTCGCGCAATTTCTGGACAGCCTGCTTGATTTCATGCGGCGTTGCCAGGATGAACTCGTGGGTCCGGCGGAATATCTGGAGTATGTGAAGCGATTGGAGACGAAGGAGATCCCTCTGCCACGGGTGGCTTCGTCGAAGAAACAGGCGGAACTGGACCCGGATGAAATTCTGGGACGATGCCAGGAGATTGCTCGCGTTTTCGGCACCGTCGAAAACATGCTGCTGGAAAAGAATCTGGGCACGTTCGGGCACATGATCACGCGGGCGTACCAGTTGTTGAAGGACGATCCAGTATTGCTGGAAGAAGAGCGGCAGCGCACACGTTTTGTTCTGGTGGATGAGTTTCAAGACGCGAATTTTGCGCAGGTGGAGATTCTGTCGCTGCTGGCGGGAACGGCGGCGAACGTTTTTGCGGTAGGTGATCCGGATCAGGCGATTTACCAGTTTCGTGGGGCGTCCAGCGAAGCGTTTAGTTTGTTTGCCAAGAATTTTCCTTCATCGGGGCTGGTTGTTTTGGGAAAGAACCGGCGTTCGCTTTCTCCCATTCTGCGGTGCGCCTTTGGGATTGTGAATGACAATCCGCCCGTGTTTTCGGCGGCATCATCGAAGCAGGGAAGCTTGATTTCGTACCAGCGGACGCCGCTGGAATCGCAGCGGGAAGAAGCGGCGATGACGAGAGGCGAGAGTTTGGAGGCTCCGCCGGTCGAGATTGTTACCTGGGGAGACAAGGAAGTTGAAGCGGCGGATTTGGCGCGGCGGATCCAGAAGAAACGGAAGGACGAGAATCGGGATAAGAACAAAGGCGCGCGCTGTTCGTGGAAGGATTTTGCCGTGCTTTACCGGCAGCACAACCATCGGGACGAATTGGTTCGCGAATTAGCGGAGCGCGGGATTCCGTTTGCGATTGAGGGGCTCGATGTACTCAGCACTCCCGAGGTGCGGGATGTGATTGCTTGCCTGACCGCGGCGGTGTCTCCGAATGATGCGAATAGCTTGTTTCGCGTAGCGGCTTTGCCGCAGTTCGGGGTGAATCCTACGGAAATGCGGGCGGGGATGCGAGCGGTGAGGCGGCAGGAACTTGATCTGCGGACAGTGCTCGGTCGATTGCCGAGCGGGCAAGCGGTGCTGGAGAGCGTGGACGCGGCTCATCGCGAGGTGGAGAAGGACGATGTGCGGGCGGAGGGTGCGGCGCGGTTCGTGATCCGGCACTTTGGCCTATCGCGCTCGGCGATGGTGGACACGTTTGTGAAGTTTGTAGAGTTATGGCACACGAAGGCGATTGTTGAAACGGGAAGCCCGGCGGAATTTCTGGAGTATCTCGACTATTTTGTGGAGGCGCATGGGACGATCGCGCTTCCTCGAAGCACGGAGGATGCCGTGCAGTTGCTGACGGCGCACGCGGCAAAGGGACTTGAGTTCCGGCATGTAGCCGTGTTGCGCGGGTCGTCGACGTATTTTCCCTGTACGTATCGGGAGCCGCTGGTGGCGTTTCCGGCGGAACTTCGCAGGTCGGGATCGGTTTCGGGCGACGACAAGATTCTGCATGAGCAGGAAGAGCGGCGCTTGTTCTATGTGGCCATGACACGGGCGAAGGATTCGCTCGCGCTTTATGCGCACCAGGGGCGAGGAAAGAAAGATCCGAAGCCTACGCAGTTCTTGCGGGATTTCATGGGGCACGCAGGATACAGGAAGTTCTGGACGAGCCACTCGGCGGCGGCCGTGCAGGATACTTTGTTTGCCGAGGAGGAACAGCGGATCGCGTTGCAGCACTCGAATGTAGCGGCATGGCTGCTGATGGACCCGTCTGCCGATTTCCAGACCGGGTTGAGCGCGTCGGCAATTGACATTTATGAGCAGTGTCCGCTGCGCTTCAAACTTGAACGCGAGTGGAACCTTCCGCGGGATGTTTCGGCGTCTTTGCACTACGGGGCTGCGATGCATGGGGTGCTTCGGACGTTTTACGATGCGCTGCGCTTTCAGCGCGAGGTGAAGGGCGAAGATTTGCTGGAGCAGTTCCGGTCGGCGTTGGCGTCGGCGGGAATTGCCGATCGTTATCAGTATGAATTGTATCTGCGGCAAGGCTACGATCAGTTGCGGCAGTTTCTGGCGAGTGCCAGGAACGCGCCTGCGCCGGAGGTGATCCAGACCGAAAGCAGATTCGATTTGAAGGTGGGATCGTCGAACCTGGTGGGGCGGTTGGACCGCATGGATCGCACCGGTCCGGATAGCGTTGCGATCGTGGACTACAAGACAGGAAAACCGAAATCGCAGGAGGACGCGGACGAGAGCCTGCAGCTTTCGTTGTACGCGCTGGCGGCGCGGGAGACGTACGGGAAGCACGCCGACCAGTTGATTTTTCATAATCTCGAAGACAACACGGCGATCACGACGACGCGCAACGATGCGCAGTTGGAAGAAGCGAAATTGCGCGTGCAAAAGGTAGCCGACGGGATTGCGCGCGGGGAGTTCTCGCCGAATCCCAAGTACCACTGCGTGTTTTGTCCCTATCGAAACCTTTGTCCGGCTACGGAGAAGGTGGTGGCGGGGCCGGGAAGAAGAGCGCGCGCGCCAACTGAGGCGTGATTTGTGCTTTGCGCCGGCAGCAGAGAAGAAGGTTTTAAAGCAGGTTCTTCGCTGCGCTCAGGATGACAATCTATAAGGATGAACGTGAGTGGATGATGTCAGGAGGAGCGGGGTTTGCCGCAAAAACTTTGGGGACGCTTATCGCGTCCCCAGTGTCGTTGCCTGTTGCAGTTGGTTAATGTTTCTTGCTGCTTTTCTTCTTTGCTTTTTTCTTGGTTGCCATAGATCTATTCTCCCTTTCCATTCTTCATGGAATTTCGCAACGGTGATTTGTTGCAACTAGTTGAATGTATAGAGTCAACGCAGAACGAAGTCAAGAGAAAAATGATCATCACGGACTCATGCAGCGATGTACGAAAGTCATCAGCGCGAATTTTTCGTGAAGAAAAAGTTGAACGATGGCGTGATGCAGAGTCTCGGCTCGAATATTTGTTGCGAGTCGATGGTCGTTCGTCGTTGGCCGCTCGCAAAGTTGATCCGACTGATGGCTCGCGACCTGTACCATCCATCGATCGATGTTTGGGGCGGTTGCGAATCGATGATTGCTTTTGCGCCATCTATAATTGAAAAGCATTTTTACACGCATGTTGCTTGAAGGAGCGCGACTATGGCTGGATCTAACGATGTTGTGATTATTGCGGGATGCCGCACGCCGATTGGAAAATTTCAGGGAAGTCTCAGCGATATGACGGCGCCGCAGATCGGAGCGGTCGCAGTGCGCGAGGCGGTGAAGCGCGCGAATCTAAAGCCGGAGCAAGTCGACGAGTGCATCATGGGCAATGTCGTGTCGGCGGGCATCGGTCAGAATCCGGCGCGACAGGCGGCATTATTCGGCGGACTCGCTCCCGAAGTAGGTGCCATGACGATAAACAAAGTTTGTGGCTCCGGATTGAAAGCAGTGGCACTCGCGGCGCAGGCGATTGAGACCGGAAACAGTTCGATCGTGGTGGCGGGTGGCATGGAGTCGATGACGAACGCTCCTTATCTGTTGCCGAATGCACGCAAGGGATACCGGCTGGGCAACGGACAACTGGTCGATTCGATGGTGCACGACGGGCTGTGGGATATTTACAACGACTATCACATGGGGCTGACGGGCGAGAACGTGGCGGAGAAATACGGTATCACTCGGGAAGAGCAGGACGAATTTGCCGTCAACTCGCATCGCAAGGCGATTGCCGCGCAGAAGGAATGCCGATTCAAGGCGCAGATTGTTCCGGTGGAGATTCCGGCGAAGAAGAAAGGGCAGGCGCCGACAATTTTCGATAAGGATGAGGGTCCGCGGGAAGATACGACGATCGAAGCGCTGCGAGCGCTGAAGCCGGCTTTCAAAAAAGATGGGACGGTCACGGCGGGAAATGCTCCGGGAGTGAATGATGGAGCGGCGGCTTTGGTGGTGACGAGCCGTTCGCGCGCCGCAGAGTTGGGCGCGGCGCCGATGGTTCGGATCGTGGCGCAGGCGACCAGCGGAGTCGAACCGAAGTGGGTGATGATGGCTCCGGTGGGCGCGGTGCAGAAGATTTGGGAGAAGACGGGCTGGAAGAAAGACGAAGTCGATCTCTACGAGTTGAATGAGGCGTTCTCGGTGCAGGCGTTGGGAGTGATCCGCGAGCTGGGGCTGGATATGAACCGGGTGAATGTAAACGGAGGCGCGGTCGCGTTGGGGCATCCGATCGGAGCCAGCGGGGCGCGGGTGCTGGTGACCTTGATCTACGAAATGATACGACGGGATGTGCATCGCGGGATCGCGGCGCTGTGTTTGGGCGGAGGGAATGCGGTGGCGATGGCGGTGGAGCGGTAGGGGCTGGGCTACTCCACTCAACTTGCGCTCACCTCTACTCTGTTGGGAAGTGCGAGCTTGGCACGGCAGTTGGCCAAATTGAACTTTGGAGATTGCTTCGCGTATGCGCTGGCGAAATCCAAAGGTAAAGCGCTCCTGTTTAAGGGGCAAGATTTCTCGCGGACGGACGTGAAGTCGGCGCGGGATTGAGGCGCCTCTGGCGGGGACGGCTGTCCCTAGGTGACCGGGGTTGCTCCCGGATCCACTTTCCCTATCGGCAGCGATATCGTGAAGATTGCGCCTCCATCCTGGGCGTTGGCGGCTTCGATGTTGCCGCCGTGCTCGCGCAGGACTGTTTTGCAGATGCTCAGGCCTAATCCGGTGCCGCGGCCGGGACGCTTGGTGGTGAAGAATGGATCGAAGATGTGGGCCAGACTTTCGTGGGCGATGCCGGGGCCGTCGTCTTGAAAGACGATCCAGACAGAGTCGGGCTTGCGGCTCAGTCGTATGCGGATCGTTCCTTTTTCGCGGTTCTCGCGAATGGCCTGATCGGCGTTCAGAAGCAAATTCAAAAATACCTGCATGAGCTGATTGGGATCCGCCATCACCGCGGGTATCGAAGGTTCCGGCAGGAAGTCGACCGTGATATTGCTCTTGCGCAACGGATAGGCCTGCATCTGCACGGTACGTTGCACGAGTTCATTCAGGTTGACCTGGCTGCGTCCGGGGGCGGGCGGACGGGCGAAGTATTGGAGATTCTGCACGATCTCGGCGGCGCGCCGGGCCTGCTGGTGCAGAATCGTAAGTTGTTTGCGCGCGCCTTCGCTGACCTCGCCTTCCTGGAGCAACTCCGCCATTCCTAAAATGCTCGTGAGGGGATTGTTGAGTTCGTGGGCGAAGCCGCCGATCATCTGGCCCATGGCGGCGAGGCGCTCGCTCTGGATGATCTGCTGCTCTAACTTCTTCTCCATGGTGACGTCGCGCACGGAGATGATGACGCCGGCGGGCTTGCCTTCGGCATTGAGCATAGGACTGGCTATGCTGAGCATCGTGTGCCAGGAGCCGTCGCTATGCTGGGATCCGTATTCGCAGGAGGTCAGCTTGCTCTGTGCGTTTGCAACGGAGTGGTAGAGGTTGGCCAGTTCCGGCGAAGTATGTTCGATCTCGTCTACGTTCTTGCCGAGCAAGTGATCCGGACCGTATCCAAGGAGTTCGGCGATGCGGGCGCTGACGAAGGTATATTTCCCTTTCAGGTCGAGAACGAGGATCAGGTCGGGGAAACTCTCGAGCAGGTGGCGCTGGAACTCTTCCTGCCGCTGAAGTTGGTGCTCCAGTGCGCGCTTCTCGGTGACATCGACCAGGGTGCCTTGATAACGCACGACACGTCCCGCGTCCATGACGCCGCTGGAAGTGTCCAGACAGACGGCAACTCCGCCGTCTTTTCGTTTCAAGTGCACTTCGCGGGTTCGGGTGCGGCCGCTTTGGCTGCCACGGCGTCCGAGGATGGGATCGCCAGTGGGATCGGCGTTGAGTTCAGTGGGATTTAGTTTCAGCAAGTCTTCTTTGGTTTCATATCCCAAAATCGAGACTAAAGCCGGGTTGACTTCGAGGAGTTTACCTTGCGGATCGCTGATGTACACGCCTTCCTGCAAGGACTCGAATAGCTGCGTGAAACGCTGCTCCTTTTCGCGGTGTCCGGTGATGTCGCGGGCGAGGACGCTGGCGCCGGTAACATCGTCGCCCTTGACGATGGCGTTGACGACGCAATCGTAGTAGTGACGGCGGGAGTCGTTCTTGAACTGGATTTCGACAACGCCCGACCAGTTCCGCTTCTCGAGAAACCGAGACAGAGTGGCGTTACCCTCGGCCCGGAGCGGGGCACCGAGGAATTCCTCGAGTTTGTGCCCGACCAAGTCGGCATAGGGAGCGCCGAGAATCTCGGAGGTTCGACGGTTCACGGTTCGTAAAGTGCCGTCGAGCGAAATGGCAAGAGCAACTTCGTCGAGGGAGTCGATGAGCTCTTTGAAATTGCGCTGGGAGCGCATGATCAGCTGGCTCAGTTGATCGAGTTGCTCTTCCGAAGGCGTTGCGCCGCCACGATCCTGCAATCCTTTCAGTATGTGTTTGAGTTCCGATACTTCGCGCTTGCGTCCGAAGGCGTAGGTGGCAAACAAAATGGCGAGCACAAACAGCCCGCACGGAATTGCCCACAGCCGGTAGGGAACGTGGAGTTCTTCGAGTTGTTGCCAGGATAAAGCGGCGACCGCAGTGGCTAGCAGTACCAAAAACCAGAGTGCCCATCGCCACAACTGGCTTTCTTCACGGTCCAGTTGGGTGGGAGGATCGGACCGTTTTGACCTGGGGCCTTCGTCGGGCATGGGGGAAAACCTCCGGCAACAAAAGAGTTCGCCAGATTGCTTTTAGCGTAGCACTGAAAATGGCGGTTCACGATAGAACGTTGGGTCAGGTTCCGTCACGGTAACCGGGTGATAAGCGTCACATTCGCGGGATAGCAGTACCGACTATGATGTCGGCAAGGATCTCCCATCCTGTGCGTTCCCCGTCGTGTGTCCCACGGATACTCCTATGCTTTATAAGACGCTGAGTGCTGCAGTGTATGGCATTGATGCCAACATTATTGAAGTCGAAGTGGATGTTTCGAATGTCAAGTCGAACGACGACCACTTTCATACCGTCGGTTTGCCCGATGCCGCAGTCCGCGAGAGCCGCGATCGGGTGCGAGCCGCGCTAAAGAACTGCGGCTACGACATTCCGCAAACACAGATCACGATTAACTTGGCACCGGCGGACATCAAGAAGGAGGGATCAGGCTTCGACTTGCCGATGGCTCTGGGTATTTTGGGTGCATATGGTGGTCTTAATAAGAAGGAGGTGCCGGATGCGCTGTTTGTGGGTGAACTCTCTTTGGATGGGCGGCTGCGTGGCGTGAGAGGCGCGCTGCCGATCGCGATCGAGGCTCGCAGGACGAAGGTCAAACGGCTGGTTGTGCCGGAAGTCAACGCTCGCGAGGCGGCGATGGTAGGAGATGTCGAAGTCTATCCAGTGAAGTCGCTGGTCGAGGTAATTCACCTGATCAACTCCGGCAACGGGGTCTCTCGGTTGCAGGTGGATACCGGACAACTACTGAATCAAGCGCAACAGTTTCACGTGGACTTCAAAGATGTGCGCGGCCAGCAGACCGCGAAGCGGGCGCTGGAAGTAGCGTGCGCCGGCGGGCACAACATCCTGATGATCGGGCCTCCGGGGTCGGGCAAGACGATGCTGGCCAAGCGCATGCCGACGATTCTGCCTCCTTTTACTTTCGAGGAAGCGCTCGAAACGACGAAGATTCACAGCGTTGCGGGCGTGCTCGACGCCAACGCCGGATTAGTCGGGCTGCGGCCGTTTCGCGCGCCACATCATACGATTTCCGACGCAGGATTGATTGGGGGCGGGGCGATTCCTCGGCCCGGCGAAGTTTCGCTGGCGCACAACGGTGTCCTATTTCTGGACGAGTTTCCAGAGTTTCCGCGCAACGTACTCGACGTGATGCGGCAACCTCTGGAAGATGGGTCCGTTTGTATTGCGCGGGCGGCCATGTCGCTGACGTTTCCGGCGCGATTCATGTTGGCGGCCGCGATGAATCCTTGTCCTTGCGGCTTTCATAATGACCGGACACGGGAATGCCATTGCACGCCGCCGATGATCCAACGGTATATTTCGAAAATTTCAGGGCCGCTGCTCGATCGAATCGATATTCATATTGATGTTCCGGCGGTGAACTATAAGGAATTGCGGAGCACCAAAGAGGCGGAAAGCTCGGCGAGCATCCTCGAGCGGGTGGTGCGGGCGCGCGATGTGCAATTGAAACGTTTTACCGGTGAGCGCCAGAAAGTCTATTGCAACGCGCAAATGCCCACGCAACTCATACGCAAATATTGCGAGTTATCGGCGGACTGTGAGCGTTTGCTCGAGCGAGCCATGGCACAGCAAGGCCTGAGCGCCCGGGCGCATGACCGCATTCTGAAAGTGGCACGGACGATTGCCGACCTGGATGGGATTCCGATGCTGGAGCCGAAACACATCGCGGAAGCGATTCAGTACCGGACATTGGATCGGACGTATTGGGTGTGAAACAGGATAGTGGTAGAAGTCAGGTAAAAAAGGCGGAAAGCTATAATTCAGCCGGAGGCTTCATGGGCGGATGGGGAGCAGGCAGCTTCGAGAATGACGACGCGCAAAGATTTCTGGGTGAACTTGGCGCGAAAGAGCCGGAGGACCTCAAGGTAATTCTGGCGCATGCCGCCGATCGCGAGGGGTATCTGGAAGCGCCGGACAGTAGTGTTGCAATCGTAGCCGCCGAAGTAGTCGCTGCCGCCAAGGGCAATCCAACTGCGTCTGTTCCTGCCGGAATTTCAGAGTGGATTGGTCGATTCGAAGGAGCCCCCAGCGCTGAAATGACCGAACTCGCGCGTCGAGCCGTCGAGCGCGTGCGCTTGAACTCCGAACTCAAGGATTTATGGCTGGAGGCGGAGGGGCTGAACGAGTGGAGTGCCGTGCTTCGGGATTTGGAGGGACGGCTCAGTAGCTGAGAGTCGCCCTACCCGAATCGGGAGTTCATTGAAGAGTGTTCCGCTACTGAGGAATGGGATCGGCGGGCGAGTTGCCCGCCGCCACACTCCGTAACAGACATCCTAACCCCAGTTGTTAGTCGGCGGCCGCGCCGCTGCTTGAACCGCCGTTGTTATTAAGAGCGGCGTTCTTCTCAGCTTGACGCAAGCGCAGGGCGCGATTAGAAGGTAGGCCTGCATCGCGGATTTTGTACAACAAAGCGCGATAGCTGATCCCCAGAGTGCGGGCCGCTTGTTTGCGATTCCAGTGGTGCTGTTGCAGAACTTTGAGGATGACTTTCTTCTCCAGTTCGCGCACACACTGGCGGGTGAGCTTCTTCAACGAAATCGGGCCATCGAGCGAAATGTCGGTGTTGAAGAAATCGGGTTCACGAGCGACGAGGTCGTTCGTGATGACTTCCTCGTGGCCGAGAATCACGTAGCGCTTAATTAGATTCTCGAGTTCGCGGATGTTGCCTGGCCAGTGATACTTCTGCAACACAGCCTGGACCTCGTTCGAGAGAGGACGGGCGCGGCAGTTGAACTTGCGATTGTAGTATTCCAGGAAATAAGAGCAGAGATCTTCAATGTCGCCGCGGCGTTCGCGTAACGCGGGCATGCGGATGTTCACAACATTGATGCGGTAGTAGAGATCCTGACGAAAAGTGCCGGATTCGATTTCGGCTTCAAGGTTGCGGTTGGTGGCACAGACAACGCGCACTTCAACTTTCTTGTCTTCCTGGGCGCCGATGCGGCAGAACTGGCCGTCTTGTAAGAGTTGCAACAGCTTCGATTGCAGGGACGGATCGAGTTCCGAAATTTCGTCGAGGAATAACGTGCCGCGGTGAGCCATCTCGACTCGACCGGGTTTCGAACCAAAGGCGCCGGTGAAGGCGCCTTTTTCATAACCGAAAAGTTCACTCTCAAGCAGTGTGCCCGGAATTGCCGGACAATTCACCTTCACGTAAGGGCCGACCTTCCAAGGTGAAAGACCGTGGATCAGGCGGGCGATGATGTCTTTTCCGGTGCCGCTCTCGCCGGTGATCAGGACGGGAACATTTGCGGCAGCTACCTTCGACAGGCGTGAACGAACGGACTGCATGACTTCCGAGTGCCCAAAGATGATGTGATCGGGGGGAACTTCGCCAAGAGACTGCGCCAACGAACTTACCGAAAGTGTCGTCATAGACTGAAAGCCCCATTTGCGGGGATGATCACCCGCATGCACTAAAAGTGCATCCAGAGCACCAAACGAGGGGAGAGAACCGAGCGACTCGGAACAGTGTCCGTAAGCGCCCGACATTGAATGGCTTACATAGATAGTATCGCGGAAGCTGTGGACCCTGGCATGGCACCAAAGTGCTACTCTTTTTCCCGACCTAAAAGAGAAAAATAGTTCACACCGCAGGACTTGGTTTTCTCAAACGCTTGCCGGAAGTTCCTCCCCCATCGGTTCCCAGCGGCCGAGCGAATTTCAGGCCAAGAAGGTGGTAATCATCGAGGTGCGAGACCCAGACTGCCTTGGCATGCATAATTCGAGAGGGCGTCCTGAAGCCTCGAGATGGGCCGATCGGGGCGCTGGGGATTTCGAGCGAAACCAGCGCCGATTGCGGCAGAGAGCGGCGAACGACGACCAGCGCGCCACCGGGAGAAATGTTGATTGCTGTGGCAAATTCCAGAGAATCTTTGCCTTGAGAGTCGCGGGAACGAATAAAGACTGGGATGGCGAGTTGGAGCCGGGCCCACTTGCGTTCTTCCTTGTTTGATGAGCTACGAGGCACGGATCTTATCCACAGTAAAGAGGTTGTAAAACACAACAAAGCCGCATCTGAATGGCCAAACTATCCAGCTGCAGGTGAGGCCCTATTTTCCCGTAAAAACAGGTACCCAAAGGAAGATTACGCTGGTAACGGCGATTTCCTGAACTATAGATGCGACCTTAGGTCACAAATAGAAAGTGCAATCTTTTTCCTTTGGTTACCCGGCCTAAGGGTCTTTCCGATTGACACTGGGGTAGGGCTGAAATAGGCTAACAATATCCCCACGTTCTGGACGGTAGTAGATTCTCCTCCCCACAATCTGACGTATTGGTTTTCCATGGGATCCATGTCGGAAAAAAGTCCAGCCCTCGCCTCGTTTGGAAAAAACCCGGGAGATCGGATACCACCAGAAAAGGTGGCAAAACCCTCCGCGCCCAGCTCAGCGAAAGATGAGACAAAGGAGTTGGAGCAACTGCGGGATCGATTCCGCAAGACAACGAACGCTCTCGCCTCTGCCGCGCATGACCTCAAAACGCCGTTGGCAATTCTCAACGGATACATCGAACTCTTGCAGAGCCAGAAACTTGGTCCGCTGAACGAGCGACAGCGCGAAGTGATGGCCGATATGTTCTCGAGCGGGCAGCGCCTCGAGCACTTCATTCGAGACTTTCTGACCTTCAGCGTTCTCGAAATTGGCGAGCTGCGAATGCAGTACATCGAAGGGGACATGAACGCGTGCCTCTCGGAAGTGTGCCGCTTGTGGTCGGGGCGTTTTCAGGAGCGGGGCCTCGCTTTATATTTTCTGGCCAATGACAAACTGGCGACCTTCGCCTTCGACGGTCCCAAGATTCAGCGGGTGGTCTCGAATCTTTTGGAAAACGCCTGCAAGTACACGCCGCAAGGCGGCACGGTGTGGTTGCACGCCGAACCGCACATGTGGGAACGGCGCGGCGTGAGCAAATCGGGGATCAATGGTGACCGGCGCCGCCAGGCTCTGAATCAGCCGAATGCTGTGAAGGTGAGTGTTTCCGATACGGGGCCGGGAATTCGGCCGGAGTTTCATCTGGAAATTTTTGACGATTTTTTTCGGTTGCCGGGAAGCGAATCCGCCGAGGGCATGGGTCTTGGGCTAGCCATTTCACGCCGTCTTTTGCAGGGAATGAGCGGCAAGATCTGGGTCGAGAGTGAACCGGGGGCCGGATCGAAGTTTTCTTTTCTAGTTCCCTTGAAACCAATTCTGAGCACGCCATCACGAGGAACGAAATGAGTGAAACCGCCAACATTCTGCTGGTGGACGACGAACCGGGAATGCTGCGCTACATCCGCACGCTGCTCGAAGTGGATGAGCACAAAGTTCAAACCGCGAGTACTGGAGAAGAAGCGGTCGCGCACGTAGAGAAAGGACTGCATCCCGATCTGGTGCTGCTTGATCTTTTGATGCCCGGCATCGATGGACTGCAGACTCTGGAGAAACTGCGTCACCTGAAGCCGGGACTGAAAGTGGTCATGCTGTCATGCGTGAACGACACGCGCAAAGTCGTACAGGCCATGCGTCTGGGCGCGATCGACTACCTGACGAAGCCTTTTCAGAAAGCGGAACTGGACGCGGTTATCGGGCAGTGCGTAGGAACTGCCAAAGGCGAGAGCTACGCCGGTGAAGTGGAAGAGTTGTGCGACGACGTCTTCTTCGTGGCGGCGAGTCCCGCGATGAAGAAGATTCGCTCGCAGGCGGCGTTGGTCGCGAACGTCGATATCCCCGTGTTGCTGCTGGGGGAAAGCGGTACCGGCAAAGAAGTGCTGGCGCGCTTGATTCACAAACTTTCTCCGCGATCGCATCGCACTTTCCTGAAAGTGAATTGCGCGGCCGTTCCCGCCGATCTGCTCGAAAGCGAGCTCTTTGGATACGAGGCGGGCGCGTTTACGGGTGCGAATCACGCGAAGCCGGGCAAGTTTGAGCTTTGCAATAAGGGCACGATCCTGCTTGACGAAATCGGCGAGATGCCGCCGCTGCTGCAGGCTAAGCTGCTGCACGTACTGCAAGACCAGACATTCTCGCGCCTCGGCAGCCGCACGATGATTAAGGTGGACGTCCGCATTCTGGCGGCCACCAATATTGATATCCCGGAAGCGCTGGCCACTAAGCGTCTCCGCGAAGATCTTTATTACCGTCTGAATGCCTTCACCATGTCGTTGCCGCCACTGCGCGAGCGGAAGGAAGAAATTCCTATCCTCCTCAAGCACTTCATGTCGCGCATGTCGGAATCGTACGCGCGGGCGCCGCTGCCGCTTTCGCCTCCGCTGATGGAGGCATGCCTGCGCCATTCCTGGCCGGGCAATCTGCGCGAACTGAGCAACTTCATCAAACGCTACCTCGTCTTGGGAGACGAGACGCTGGCCGCGTCAGAGTTGCAGCCTCGTCCCGACGGCGGCGGTGGAATGCACGCCGAGGGTGGTGGCCGCAATGCGGTAGCTGGCGGCGATGCCACAGGCGGATTGAAATCGCTTTCCCGTAATGCCAAAGATGGAGCCGAGGCGGAAGCGATTGCGCGCGCACTACAAGAAACGAATTGGAATCGCAAGCAAGCCGCGGCGTTGCTGCAGATCAGCTATAAGGCGTTGCTGTACAAGATCCGGCAATACGGCATCGCGCAGACGCGCAGCACGCACCGGTTATCGGCCGGAGCGTAATTGCACTGTATTTTTCGGACTGATCTTCTGGCTGGCGTTGCTGGCACACCCAAGCCATGGCTTAGGCTCAACGCTGCCAGCTGTAGTTTTTGGTGCGGATAAGAGGACTCGAACCTCCACGACCTTGCGATCACTAGGACCTGAACCTAGCGCGTCTGCCAGTTCCGCCATATCCGCATAAAAGAAAAAAATCGGCAGGGCCCCGTGCAAAAGGGCGACTACACTAATATCTACTGGCTGGCGTCTCGTGTCAAACGAGTTGAAGGGACCAGCCCCTTTCATACCATGGTCAACACTTCCGAAAGAATCCCGCCCGAACTTTCCAAAGAACTCCGCCGACTGGCTCACGATCTAAGCAATGCGCTCGAAACGATTGTGCAAGCTACCTACCTGATTTCGCAGGCGAATCCGCCAGACACGACACGCCGTTGGGTGGAGTTGATTGATTCGGCCTCGCAGGATGCGGTCAAGATCAACCAGAAATTACGTGAGATCTTGCGCTCGCAGAGCTGATGACGCTTCACGAAGATTGTGTCGAGGGCGATCCAGTCGAAGGTAAACGCGATTCCGGGCTGAAGCTCTGGCATACTGAAAATCGATTGGGCGGCCACAAGTGCGCATGTTGCAAACAATCCGTTCCTCTGCGTTAGGCCGTCATGTTCACAGACATGCGTATGCGGCGCTTGTCCTCTCGGGTTACTACGAGGAAGCGGGCGATCTTGGTTGCCTTCGAGTGCGGGCTGGCGATGTGGTGCTGCACGAGGCATTCGAAGCACACCTCGACCGTTTCCCGGCGTCCGGGGCAAAGGTTCTTAACATTTCTCTGTCGACCCAATCTACGTTTCAGCCCGGGTTAGGAAGGATCGATGACCCAGATGCTATCGTTCGGATCGCGGAAAAAAACGAAGCGGAGGCCGCCGAGCAGCTTCTCGCGTTGACCGAGATACAAGAACCAGAGTGTCGCGACTGGCCAGACGAACTGGCAGCCGCCCTGATGCGATGTCCGTCTTTGAGTTTGTCACACTGGAGCACAGTGAAAGGGATCGCTCCGTGGACCCTATCGCGAGGCTTCGCCGAGGTATTCGATGTCTCTCCGTCCGCCTTCCGGTTGCGCGCCCGGGCCCGTCGTGCTTGGAAGGCTATTCGGACGACTGACGCTCCGCTGGCGAAGATCGCCGCGGACTGTGAATTTGCCGACCAGTCTCACATGACCCGCAGTGTGAAAGGCATGACCGGCCGGGCTCCGCAAGCATGGCGCGTCGCTGCAAATAGATTCAAGACGCGCTGAGCGCCGGAGTTTATAACCAAGCAATGCGCCGAACCGTCTGCTTCTTTTGCTTCTTTCTGCTGTCCTGCATATCTGTCTTAGCTCAGAACAGCAAGGTGCGGATTAGCTCGCTCCTCCTCACTCAGGAAAAGTCTGGCTGGCGCGTCGACTTTCCCGATGGAGCAGCCAGCAAATATTCGCTTCAATCCGGCGACCTACTGATCGCGATCGACGCGAGAAACGCCGATCATATGGGGCCACTTGCTGTGCTGGGCGCCTTCAACGCCGCATTCCATCGTGTGGTGCGGCTCGATGTCCAACGGGACAAGCAGCTCACCAAGATTCGTCTATGGAGGTCCGATGGGCCTCCGCCTTCCACCACAAAGCAGGAGAAGGACTTTGTGAGCGCGTCGCAAAATGCACCCGATTTCACGCTGCCAACTTTGAACGATGTTCCGGTGAGACTCGATTCCGAGAAGGGAAAGTGGGTGTTGATTAGCTTCTGGGCTACATGGTGCGCCCCCTGCCAGGAAGAGGCCGAAGTACTCAACAGGCTGGCCCGAACGTATCCCCACCGGCTGACGGTGTTGGCGCTTGCCGTGAAAGACAGCCGCAAGAACCTGAATGAGTTTGCCGGGAAAGTGAAACCTATATATACGATTCTCGACGCCGGCCCTCTAGACGCGCAGCCCGCGCTCGCATACGGAGTCGGCTATCCCAAAGGCGGGGGCAACGTACCGGTAAATGTGTTGGTGCAGCCGGATGGAAGAATCGCGTACGTGCAAGGCGGCTACGAAACCCCGTCTCCTCTGGAAAATCAAGTCGCGGACGCTCTCGCCGGAAAGTAGATGGACTTTCCATAAGGGTATGACGGATGCAACAGCACCTCTTCTGAGATATTGGTCACCTCCCGCAACTGAGAGATCCGCAGTCGGCGACACCTACGACTGCAGATCTCTCACTTCGTTCGGGACGACAACTCTAGGAACGGTTGGGCCAGCGAGCAGGGAATTAGCCGAGCTTCGCGTCCATCGTAATAGTCGCGTTCAGCACCTTCGATACGGGGCAGCCTGCTTTGGCGTTTGCCGCGGCCGTGTTGAAAGCTTCTGCGCTTGCTCCTGGCACTTTGGCAACAACGTCCAGGTGCACTGCGGTGATGGTCCAGCCGGCTTCCAGTTTTTCCATGGTGAGTGTGGCCGCTGTGCTAATGCTCTCTGGCGTAAGGTTCGCACCTCCCAGTTGTGCCGAGAGTGCCATAGAAAAGCACGCGGCGTGGGCGGCAGCGATCAGTTCCTCGGGATTCGTTCCGGGAGTGTTTTCGAACCGGGTCGTAAAAGAATAAGGAGTGTCTTTCAAAATACCGCTGGTGGACGAAACTGTCCCTTTCCCGTCCTTCAGACCACCCTTCCAAACTGCGCTTGCTTTGCGTTGCATTGCCGTCTCCTGACTTTCGAATTGAAAGATGAATTGAACCGATGCCCTACCTATTGTAAGAGCTCGGAGAGGAAACCGCGCGGACGGGGACGCTAAGTTAGCGCACGCCCGAATTCCTCCAATAGAGTGCGGAGACTCTAATGAATTGGAGCAACTCAAGTATTTTCAGCTGGAGCGGAGCTCCCAGGTTATCTCCAATCTCCCCTTTTCTGCCTTCCCAAGGTGTGCGAATTTCCTTGGCCAGGGAGCTCCCTAGTCGGCATCATTCATGCCGTCGCACGTACCTTCGACTGACGGCTGATCGTCCAACGCTCTCCGATTAGCCGCCAGTTCGAGTTGTTGGGCTCGCCCCGCTAGAACAGTAACCGAACCACAAACTGTAACTGTCGTGATGGGTCTGTGTTGGTGATTCCCGCGATCGGCGTCAGGAAACTACTCGCCGGGGTCGTGCCCGTGCCATAGGTATTGTTGACGGTGATGAAATTTTTGCTGTTGAGTGCGTTTAACGCTTCCACTCTCGTTTCGGCACGTAGTCCCTCCCGCAGCGTGAACGTCTTCGACAGACCCAAATCGACGGTCTTCAGCGACGGAGTGTAGAACGAATTTCTGCCCAAACCATAAGGGCGATCGGTATTGTAGCCGTCCCCATTGTTGTCTTTTCCTGTGAGCGGGTTTACGGGAAGACCTGAGCCGAAGGTTCCGACCAGCGAGAATGTTGTCTGATAGGGACCTCGGAGTACGGCGTCCGTGATAAAGCGGTTCCGCTGATAGTAGTCGTCGGGGCCGCGCTCCAGGTTGTTCCAGTTCGGGGACCATTCGCTCGGAATTCCGCTGTTGTAGTCGGCGTAAAACATCGCATAGGTGTATGAAGCCGCGTACACGTAGTGGCCGCTGATCTCTCCCCAACGCGCAAAGCGCTGTTTCAGAGACAGGTCCAATGATTGGTAGACGCTGGATGCGGTGTTCTCGATCCGGTCGATCAGAAGAACATTGTCGAGGCCGTCATACGAGGAAAATCCATAAGGCGAGGAGGGGTCTAAGTAAGGTCGAGTGAGGTTGGCTGCGGCGGCCGAGCGCGGAGTTGCTCCTGGCAGATCGCAGCTCGGCTCACACGGCGAGGGATGGTTGATGTCATTCACCCGCATCTGCTGTAGCGTATGCACCTGCAGACCGCTCAAGGTCAGAACTGTGTTGCGGGCAATTTGCCGTTCTACCGATGCCGAGAACTGAAAACTATACGGATTCAGCAGTTTCGCAGCCGGGATATATAGATTCACTGATCCCGTGGTTAGATACCCAGTAGCAGCGGCCGAGGGAGTAGGATAAGTCGGGCATGG
Source organism: uncultured Acidobacteriaceae bacterium (assembly GCA_963846085.1). Classification (GTDB taxonomy): domain Bacteria; phylum Acidobacteriota; class Terriglobia; order Terriglobales; family Acidobacteriaceae; genus Acidiflorens. The sequence goes on from CAWJUN010000004.1 coordinate 2,317,577, forward strand.
ATTAGGAACCGCGAGGCAATTCCATGTGTAACTGGCTTGCGGAGAATCTGGCCCAAGAGTGATGAAGCGGCGATTGAGATACATGTAGTACTGATCGAAAAAGATGCCGCCGCCAACACGCACCACGGTCTTGCCGTCGCCCGTCGCGTCCCAAGCCAAGCCCACGCGCGGACCAAAGTTGTGATGCGAATCCGTGATTGACTGGTATTCGTACCGTAGTCCCAGGTTCGCAGTCAATCGAGGAGTAAGACGAACGTCGTCCTGCACAAAGGCGCTGAATTCCTTCTGTCCGTAGCGGATGTCGGCGACGCCAAAAGTCTGTGCATATTTATAGGGCACATTCTCAGTGAAGTGCGTCTCATCGAGATAGTAGTAAGTCCCGTAGGGTGAGTTCGAGTAATCTCTTACATGGAGGTGAACGAACTCACCTCCAAACTTGAGGTTGTGGTTTCCGTGGCGGAAGGCGAGCAGGTCGCCAGCGGTTTCAGTTTGGGCATGGACCCAGCTCCAGGTCGAATACCCGGAGTTATATTGCGGCGTGCTCCCGCCATTGTAGTGATCGATCTCCACTCCCACCGATGGGTCAAGCGGCGTGGCGCTGTCGGGAAGGTAGTTGGTGTAGGCGAAGCGCGCCACGTTCACCATGTTTCCGATCACCGCCTGGTCGGCTATCTGGCCACCCCAGGATTGCACCCGCGCCGTACGGCCATAGCTCGGCTGGTTGCCATTGATGACGCGGTCATCGGCGTTGTTGGTCGCGTAATGCCAGCCATTCAACCGCGCCGTCAGCGTGTTCTTACTCGTGAGATTGTGATCGACGCGAAACAAGCCGGAATACTCGTTAGTTGTGCCATCGAAGAAAGATTCCGTTGGTAACGTAAGAATCGCGCCTCGATCGGCCTGTATTCGCTCGTAGCTGCCGAAATAGTAAGTGCGATTCTTAATCAGCGGTCCGCCTACCGACGCGCCCCAATCCAGTTTCTGGTTGGGAACATGGATAGGACTTGCTCCGAATCCAACCTCGGGGTCAGCCTGAATGCCGCTCGGCCGGATATAAGAAAAGAAGTCTCCGTGATGGGTGTTTGTGCCCGAAGGTGTGGTAATCGCGATGATGCCCGTGGTCGAGGTGCCGTATTGCGCGGAATAATTCCCGGTGAGTACCTTCACTTCGTCGACACTCGCCGCCGATACCGTTGCTTGCGGACCAACGGCATACACCCAATCGTAATTCGTGGTGCCGTCCAGCATGTAGCTCGTATTGCGATAGGACGATGCATTAATCGACAGCCGGTTGGAATCCTGGTAGTTGGCACCAAGACCAAGAGTCTGCCTCACATGGGGATCGAGCAGCGCATACTTTGCCGCACTCCGAGTCACGCTGGGCAAATCCTGAACTTCGGTAGAGTCAATGGTCTGGCTAACTTCCGCGCTCGCCGCTTCAAGATTGACAACGCCATCGGTCACCAGAACTTCGGTGTGAACGTCCGCCAACTGTAGTTGCACGTCGATGCGCTGGGGGTCATTATCTTTCAGGATAATGTCGCTTTTACTGTAGGAACGGAGACCGTCTGCCTCAACCGACAGCGAGTAGGGAACCGATGGATCAACGGCGGTAAACTCAAAGTGTCCCTCGGAATCCGACGTGGCTGCCAGTTCGCGACCGCCTCCACGCAGCGTCAAGCGCGCGTTTGCGATCGGTGTTGCGGTCGGCCCGGCCGTGACCGTTCCACGGACTGACGAACCTGTCGCATGCAGAAGTGGGCAGATTGCCAAGAGTAGAGTCAACAGTGCGAATTTATATTTCATTGATCGGAAAACTCCTTGAATGCTGCCGCAATATCTACGCCAGCGGGATGAATAAGAACTCGGTAGCGGAGACGTAGTTCGTCGCCGGGCTGCAGGCCCAAGCTTCCGTCTTTTCGCGATTTGTCGTAGTAACGCTGCGCGAAGGGATTAGCGAAAACTAATCCAAACGGCTTCAATCGCCAGGCAGTGGGAGCGCGATAATTGGACGGGTGGTTCATCACGGCTACCCCGACTTTTTCACCATCAACGTCAGCCTTCCAATCCACCCAGTTTGAGTGTGTTCCTTCGATCTTGTCGGCTCCCTCGACCCCATCCGCATTCACTACCTTGCCGCCGTGAGTCTCATCGAACGACGGGGCGAGACGAAAGCCGATGCCGCCATCGCGGGCGTCCTCAAATGTCGAAAGCTTGATCGCTTTGAGCCGCAAGTCCACATCGAACATGCGGTTCTGGATGGGCTGCGCGTAAAACGTCAAAGTGAGCGTCTCGTCAATAACAGGTTTGTCGTCCTGGTTAAGCCATTGGGCCGCCACGGTGAATCCACCACTCTTTTCCCCGTCGTGCGTCTCAATCACCTTCTGGAACTGAATCGAACCTGAATGCGGTTGTGGATCGGCTGGATCGATTTCCCAGATGTTCTGTCCGCTCAAATGTTCGTATCCGATCCACATTCCGCGCTGGTGCGGATGATCGGTCGGTTCGCCTGCGATTTGCTCCATTGGGAACCCGCGTACGACACGCTTCCCGGACGCTGTTAACAATGGATACAAATAAGGCTTGTTCGCGTCCTTTCCCTTCTGTAGGGCGGTGAAAGGGCGGCCGTTGATGCTCACTACGATCTGGTTGTCCTGAACGTCGACCTTGACCTGGGAAAAAGCGAGCGAGGTTTCGCACAGGAGCGCGAGGAGAAGAAGGTAAGAGTATTTGCTCAGTTTCATATTCATAGTTGTGGCCATCTCGTGTTGGTCAATCTCCGAAGAAGTTGCTGCGAGAGACACCTCAACAACAGACAACTTCCCCGCGATTTCGGTAGGTATTCAGCCAGCCTTGGAAAGAAAGAGGAGGCTAGCGGACGATTGTTACGTGGGCTTTACAAATAGGTTAATTTATCAACATAACCCTAATCGAATCAATCTATTACCGATGGTAGTAGATCGGTTTGCGCCCGGATGTTCCGTCCGGTTGACTAGGAATTCGGCATTTCACGGACGTAGGCCCTCCACGAGACAGACTGTGCACAAGTGAGCTGGGGATGTCACACTCCGGGCGAAGCTCCTGCTCAGTAACAGAAGTTTCACCCTATCTTCATAAGCGCGTAATAAATCCGTAACGCTCGCCACCTATTATCGCTGCTCGTAGGTACACCCTCATATCAATGGCTTTCCGCCCCCACCCTCACACAGCCGACCAAAGGTTGTGGGATGAACAACTCCAAGGAGGAGAACTGTATATGTCCCGAAAAACCGCTCGACATCATTCTCTAAGAACCAGGGCTCGTATCAACGGTCTGCGGGCGCTCGCCGTCCTGGCAATAGCGGCGGCTCTGAGCGTTTTGGCGCTCGCGCAGTCGCAAGAGTTCCCGACCTACTATCCGGGGATGAACCAGAACGGGTCTGTGGGCCCGGACTATCCATCGACCTTGCCCGCCCCATGGGTCGTCGGTAGCGGCCAGATCATCACGCCGGCCGGCACCCAGGTCTACCTCAGCACCACGACCCGTGCCAAAGCCATCGCACTCAACCCAAATACGAGCACGCACACCGCCGCCGTCCTTCAGATGGGCGCACCGCAGGCCGTTACCATTTTCAACACGCAGACCGGCGCTGTCGTACAGACCTACAAACCGTTCAACACCAAGAACGGCAGCTCCACGGGCATCACCTATACGCCCAATGGCTTGTTCCTTCTGTTTAGCCAAGACAGCAGCTACGTTGCCATGGCCAGCGTCGATCCGGTGGCGGGCACGCTCACAGACTTTGCGCACATTAGCGTTCCGATGGACGTCAACGCGGGCGGCTATCTGACCACCGTTACCTGCTTCCCGAACAGCCCTCCGGGGACCACGGGCAGCGTTGAAATCCCCTGCGGACAAACCGTTTCGCTTAATTCAGACGGTACGAAAACTTCCTATCCCCTTGGCATCGCGATCTCGCCGGATGGCAAGACTGCTTACGTGGTGCTGGACAACAACGACACGCTGACCAAGATCAACCTGGCCCAGCAGAACCCGGTCGAGGGTCAGGAGATCCGCGTCGGGAACGTGCCAAACAGTGTCATAATTTCGCCGGATGGCACCACCGCCTACATCTCGAACGAAGCCGGACGAATTGCCAAGGAGAAGGACTTCCAGGGCTACTCCAACGGCACCCCGGTCGTAGCCGTAAATCCGACTGGTTCTACGGCCGACGGCACCATATCCGTAGTGAACCTGTCCGCGTTCACCGTCACCGGCAGCATCACGGTCGGTCTGCACCCAACGGGCATGGCGTTCTGGGGCACCAGCCTCCTGGTCGCCAACGCTTATAGCGACAGCATTTCGGTGATCGACACGACCACCAACAAGGTGACGTCGACGATCAGTCTCGCGCTTCCGATTAAGGTGGCTGGAGCGCTCGTTGGCGCGGGACCGAACTCGATCGCGGTCGATGCGGTGAACAACATTGCCTACGTCGCGCTCTACAATACAAACTCGGTTGCCGTGCTTGACCTCAATGCCAGCCAAGTCCTGGGCCTGATCCCGGTCGGTTATGCACCGAGCTCGGTCGTGCTGGATCCGACAGACGGTGAGCTGCTCGTGGCCAACGACAAAGGCCTCGGCACCGACGGTTTCGGCGTAGCACCGCCTCCGACGAATACGTACGAAAATTCATACGCTTCGGAATTCGGAGTGATCGACTTTAACACCCACCAGGACCTCGGCATCGTGAGCATGGTTCCCGTTCCCGTTCCGAGTTCGATCCTGCAGGCGATGACGCTGCAGGTCACGCAGAACAATCACTGGGACCTTACGGAAAATATCAAGTCTGCGTCCGGTGGTAGCCCGAAGAAGGCGCCGGTGGCAATTCCCGCCAAGATCGGCGATCCTTCGCTGATCAAGCACGTCTTCCTGATCATCCGTGAGAACCGCACCTACGATCAGATGCTGGGCGACGTGGTCGGCGGCAACGGTGACCCCTCTCTGGCAGTCTTCGGAGATGGTGCCGCAGCTGGAGGTACGCCGGTTTCACCAAACGCGCACGCGCTCGTGCAGCGCTTCCCGCTTTTGGACAACTTCTACGATCCGAGCCGCCAGTCGGCTGACGGTCATAACTGGATCGTCCAAGCCATGGCTCCTTACTCCGACGACATTCAGTCGCCAGATTGGCTCCGCGACTACCCCTCCAACGGCGGCGATGCGATTGCCTACCAGAAGGTCGGGCATCTGTGGGACCAGGCTGTGAAGGATGGCGTCTCGTTTAAGAACTACGGCGAGTACATCGAGTTCAACTCGTTCCTGACTCCGACCGGGTCGACTACCGAGCCGGAGTGGATCGACTTCTACAACGACATACAGGCTTACGAGTGTGGCGCTGAAAGCCAGCTCTACAACTACAACACGGTCGCCTCGCACACTCCGCTTCCGAACTTGTTCAACCACACCGTCCAGAATTACCCGCAGTTCGATCTGGGCATCCCCGACCAGTTCCGCTTCGATATCTGGTCGCAGGACTTCGCTCACGACGTGGCGAACGGTACGTTGCCTCAGTTGGAGATGCTCTGGATCAGTTCTGACCACACCGGCGGACCGCCGACCGCGCAAGCGATGCAGGCCGATAACGACCTGGCGCTTGGCCGCTATGTCGACGCCATCAGCCACAGCCCGATTTGGTCCTCTTCGGTAATCTTTGTCGAAGAAGACGACGCGCAAACCGGGGTTGACCACGTGGACGGTCACCGCAGCCCGGGCTATGTTTTCAGCCCCTACGTCTATCAGGAGGTAAACCCCGATGGAACCGGAGCTGGAGTCACCGAAGAGAACCACTTCTACACCCAAGTCAACATTACCCGCACGATCGAGCAAATACTCGGGATCAAACCCATGAATCAGTTCGATCTCGTGGCCTCGCCGATGAGGACGCTCTTCGTCGATAACCCTCCGGCAAACTACTTCCTGCCGTGGCCGCACGTGCCAAGTGCGATTGCCTTGAACACGGGGGTCAGCCAGACTCCCACTCAGACTATCCCCGCATGTCCTCAGAATCCTGGGGTCAAGGCTGGAGTCAAGGCGCAGTCGATCGCAACCGAGACTCCTGCGGTTAAGGCACTGAGGGCTGGTTGGATGGCGAAGAAAGCGGAGGTCTTTGCCGGAAAACAACACACGCCCGACGCCGAAGACATCGATACCGTCAACCATCTGACCTGGTACGATGCGACCGGATTTACGCGCCCGTTCCCCGGCGAGAAGTCAGTTCGCCCCGCGAGCGAGTTCAACAAAGCGGCACCAACCAAGGTCGACGACGACGACTAAAACACGTTTAAACCGAACGGCCCTCTTCCAATTACGGGAGAGGGCTTTTTTTATTCACAGCCGAAAGGCATCGCGTGCCGGAAGCATTCGCAGGATCCCTGGAAGGTTTCCCCGCGTTCCTAGTTGTTCAGTTCTTGAAGTACGGCCTACGGTCGAGAATCGTCGCGACGCCCTCCACTAGACAGTGGATATCAGCCTTTGGACACATTCCTTGGATGCCAGCCTTCTTGGCTTGCTCGACGAGTTGAGGTGAGCTATGCATAGTCACCATTAAAATTGGCGTAGCGGGAGAACGAAAGGTGATGCGTTTCGCGGCATCCAGACCATTCATAACGGGCATCTGAAAATCAAGAACGACCACATCGAACTTGGCTTCATCAAACTTCGCGACGGCTTCTGACCCGTTCGAGGCTTCGTCACAAACCTCCCAGCTATCCTGCTCTTCTAGCAGAGTTCGCAAGAGACCGCGAATCGCAGCATTATCGTCAACGACGAGGAATCGCGGTCCGCGATGATGATGCTGAGAGCAGAATGTCACCCGGCTGAGATGCACCCTGTCGTCGAACCGTTGCACTTTTCCGTTGAAAGGGTAACGAATTCTGCCTGTTGAGCGGATTTACTCGCTCGTTCGCCGGGAGCGGATGTTGCGGGCCCTTCATTCGACGAAGATCGCACTGTCAGGTCGGCTGCGCTTCTGGAAAAGGCACGGTAGATTCCAGCAATGTGCCCGTTCCATCGGAATCAACTTTCAGGCTGCCTCCTAATTCTCCCAGCCTCTCACGCATACCAGCGACCCCTGCTCCCGCATCCGAACCCGTTCGACCACGACGTAGCCGAGGCAAACCTAGCCTCGTCCAATAACGGGGAATGTAACAGACGGACGAAGCGGGGTAGGTTCTACAGGGTGGGGGCGCAACAGGAAAGCTTGCTTGACCGCAGCAGACATGTCGTTGGACGCAACAAACCTGCGCAGAACACGACCGACTGTTTTCCCACTGGGCAACTCTTCCAACTTGGGAAATAAATTCCCTCCGCAAGTCTGTCCTCTGCGTCAGGCGCATTACTACTCATCGTCCTGTATGTCGCAACGCAGACTTTGGCTGTATATATAGTTATGACCTTCCTGCGCCGCGTCGTAATGTTCTCTCGCAGCCGCAAGTTTCGCAGTCGCCCCCTGGGCCGGTTTGCGAATTGTGGGTGGGGAACGATTCAGTTATCCATCGCTTTGCTGCTGCTGTTGTCGCTGGCGCCTCCATCGCGGGCCGTCGCGGCCTCCTCTGACCTCGAGACTGTGCTATCCGGTTCGCGCCAGCGCATTCAGAAATTCGACTACCGCGTGTCGGGACGACTCACGCGGGTGGAAGCCGACGGCAAGCGCACGAACTACAAGTTCTCAGCCAAGGCTCACTGGTTTCCCGACGGTCTGCATCTGCTGTGCGAAATCTCCGGTCCCAACTCGGAGAAGACGAGCCTTCTACTGCAAATGACTGCGAATGGGCACATCACCATCGAGGCGCTGCTTCCGGGCCAGAAAGCTGCCAGCGTTTTGCCCTTCGAACGTTGGAACGATCCGCTAGTAGGAACCGACTTCACGTATGAGGACATGGTCGAGAACCAGTTCTTCTGGAAGAATCAGAAACTCCTGCCCTCGGAGAAATACGGCGCGCGCGATTGTTTCGTCCTGAAAAGCACAGCTGGCGCCCAGGATAAGAGCTACTACGATACGGAAACTTCATGGATCGATACCAGCATTCTGTACCCCGTGCATGTGGTGAAGACGCTTCGCGGGACGGGACAGCAAAAGGAATTCATTTACTACGGGCTGCGGCAGATCAGCGGTGTATGGTCGGCAACGCAAGTAGAGGCGAAGCTCCAGAACAAGCCCGGCTCATCGATTATGGTAATTGAGACGGGCTCGGCGAAAGCGAATCTTGGACGCAAAGATTTTGCGATCAACCAGTCTGGCACCCAAGATGAGAAAGCCAAGTAAAGCGAACTTCCGAATAGTCAGTTGGGGCGCCCTGCATTCTCACCCGAGCATCAGGGGTGTCCGGCCTTAGGAGACGAGCTCTTTTTCAGGCGTTGCTGGCGCCTCATACAAGCCGAAAGGCCACCAATTCCAGTCGCCGGCAAGCTGCAAGAGTGCGGGCCCGACAATCATCCGTACTACGGTCGCGTCGATGAACACCGCCGCGGCGAGCGCAAAGCCCAACATTTGGACCACTAGAAAGCTTCCCATGGTGAAAGCCGTGAAGACGGCAATCATGATCGCCGCCGCACTCGTGATGAGTCCGGCCGTCCGCGCCAGACCCTCGACCACCGCCGATTTTTCCGATAGACCGCGGCGACGTTCTTCCAGGACGCGGGCGACCAGAAAGACTTCATAGTCCATGCTCAAGCCGAAGACGATGGCAAAGGAGAGAATCGGCACAATCGGATAGACATAGCCGGTCGGTCCATCGAGGCCGAAGATTTTGCTGCCGTGGCCCTCCTGAAACACGAGAACTAACGCACCGAATGAAGCCCCAACCGAGAGTAGATTGAGCAGAATTGCTTTAACCGCCGCAACTATGGATCGTAACCCGACCATGAGCGCCAGCAAGCTGCCCAATACCACGCCAAAAATCACCCTCGGCAACTGCTGCTTTACGACCAAGTCATAATCGGCGTCTTGCGCGGGAACACCACCCACGCGTAGCGTAGCTCCGGGCACACCCGTGATCGCCGCGACATCGGAGGAACGCACCTGGCGGACCCATCGTATTTGTTCATTGGGAGTGAGAGCGGCAGTAGGCAGCAACTCGATCAAGGTAGCTTGGCCATCGCTTCGAAGAAAACTCTTGCGAATTGCCTCGGGCACATCATTGACAGCATCCGCCGTCTCAGACATTCCCGAGAGGGTCGGCAGAGACAAGACCTCTTGTGCCCTGGGATCGCTTTGGAAATTTTTCGTCAAGCGGCTGACGGCAAGCCAGCCGGCCGGAGAGAGTGGCGGCGACTGCGGAGGCAGCTCGAGGATGACTCGGAGGGACTCTACAATGCCCGACCGTCCCATGTGCTGAAGCGTGTGCAGTGCTTGCACCGACTCGGCTTCAGCCGGAAGCGAGTCACGGTCGGGAATCCCGGGAGCAATCTTTCTCGCCTGGACGGCAAGGATCAGCAGAGGGATTCCGGCGACCAGGAGAGCCGTCCAAGGGCGGCGCGTTATGATGCTGCCCCACCACACCCAACGCTCACTCGCTGCGCACAGGCTGGCCCGCGTTTCAAATCGTTTGCTTCGAAAACGCACTCGGGCGGCATTGATCCGATGCCCAAGCAGACCGAGAACCCAAGGCAGAATGAAGGTACACAGCATGACACTCAAAACGGTGACCAGCAGCCCTGCGACTCCGATAGATCGAAGTTCGCTGATGGGCACAGTCAGCAGCGCTGAAAATCCGATGGCCACCGTCGTGGCCGAGATGAGCAGTGTTCGGCCCGCGTACCCAGCACAAAGATCGGCTGCGTGGCCCGGATCGTATCCCTCCGCCAATGCCTCTCGAAAGCGACTTACCATCAACAATGCGTAATCAATGCCCAAGCCAAGACCGAGCATCGTTGCGAGATTCTGCACCAGAATCGAGAGGTGCAGATAATGAGCGAGCAGCGCGGCTGCCCCCAGCGCCATCGAAATTGAGAGGACCCCGACTCCCAAAGGCAGAAGCGCGGCCACAACACTGCCAAAAGCCAGCACGAGAAGTATGAGCGTCACCGGCATGGCCCGCTTTTCGGCATGAGCGACGTCTTCGGCACTGACCTTGCGGAGATCGAAGGTCAGTGGCGTTTCGCCCGTAATCTCAAGTTTGATATTGGGGTATTGCGACTTAAGCTGACCGACCATCGAGTCAGCTTTTGCCCTCAGTTTGGGAACCAAGGCCTCAACGTTGTCGTTATTGTCATGCGGGTCTAGGCCGACGATGATCAGGGCTCCGCCATTGTCCCCGGTGAACAAAGGGTCTGGCCAATCAAGGCTCGATACGGCCCCTGACACGCCCGGCACACTGCGCAGGGAAGTGGTCAAGAAGCCTAACGCATCTGCGCCTTTTGCTGAATCGATATCGGGAACACCACTGATCACCAAAACCAGGCGGTGTGCGTACGGAGAGTCGAACCGCTGCGCCAGTTCCGTATCTACTTGTTCGGATTCTCCGCCCTTGATGTGAACTGCCGTTTCAAGGCGGCGTTCGACCTTGTAGGAAAAGGGCACCAACGCAAGGGCCATCGCAAAGCCCGCCATCGCCAGCCAGAATCGGCGGCGAGCGGCGCCGTGGCCAGTCTTCACGTTCGGCATTACCGTTACCATGAAAGAGTCACGTCGTCTCCCGCGGGCAATCCCCGCACGCCCAAAACTACTCTTACTGTTGAATCGGCCCCCGTTTTGACTTCGGTGTCAGCTTCCGAACCAGAAATTCCTGAAACAGATTACCGGCCGCGGTAGCGCCAATCCCTATCAGCCCATTGTCGATCGTCAGTTCCGCGCCCTCACGATCCTTCGCCGGATAATAGATGTTAGAAATGCCGCCCGCGGCTAGGCTCCCGATAATGTTCGAGTAGTTCGCTTCCCAACGCCCGTTATCACCTTTACAGATGACCGCATTTGCCATTGCGTAGAGCGCCCGAGAGCGCCAACTTCCCGTTCCTTTGTAAAAATAGCGCGGGTCCTGTTTCAGAAGCGAGGGTAAAATCGCTGCTCCGATGAATGTTCCGGCAACCCCGTCCGCGTACGAAGCGCCATAGCGTTTCGCGTAACCGGAGGCTCCTTGACCATAACCATCGAAATCGTCATCCGCTTGTTGGATTCCGGCCACAGCTCCGGTTATCAAAAAAGTAATGGGGTCAACTGAAGTCTTCCAGGCTAACTCAAACTTTTGTTTCGACGTGAGCGGTGCTGGATTCGGCAAGTAGCTCACATAAAAGTTTGGAATGAATCCCAGTACGCGCTGCTTCTCTTCAATATGGATCTGCTCTTCCGCCACTTCCTCCTGCGTGAGCGCGACCTCGATGTCCGTGACATTTGTCGCCACCACCAACGCGATCTTCGGAACCGTGTAAATTTCTCCAGGATGCAAAACTCCCGAAGTGAGCTGCGTCGCAAAGCCAGACGACGTAATCGTCAGTTGAAACTGTCCCGGAACGACATTCGCGAAGGAGAATTGCCCGTCTGCTCCGGAAAGCACCTCCACGCTCAGCGACGGATCTTGCGGTGTCAGCCGCACCCGCGCTCCCCCAATCACAGCGCCGCTTTCGTCGCACACCGTCCCGCCGATATTTCCATGCATCGGCGGAGCCGCGGGTTGCTGGCTAACAGCGCCGTCGGTCTTCTGTTCGGGGCTCGCCACAACATTTGCCGCAGCGCCTCGCCCAAAACTCGGCGAGACCAAACCCAGCCCGCAACCCAAAACGATCGCAAAATTGATCAATCCTGATGTGATCCGGAAGGCCATGGATTCCTTAATGTAACCTCTTCCGACTTCTTAACAAAAACACCAAAGTTCTCGCTCGGTCAGCGGGAATTGTTTTGAAAGAGCCTGCCTGTACAGCTTTCGGAAAAACTACAAGTCGAACAATTCCGGTAAGGATAAGATTCAATCCAGGACTTGGTTCCCGCTCCTCGATTCGCCTCGCCTTTGGCAAACCCGCCACATGCCGCCGCGAAAATACTCAAAATAGTCAGTCTTGTGTTGGATGCTGTCTTTCCCACTTTTGCGGTGATGCAGTTTCGCTTTTCGAAGGCTTTAATCTCATTGCAATAGAGCGGGACTCGACAGAAATAGTAGACGGTCCGAGACTTTCGGGAAGGCTGGATCCAAGGCAAGAACGGACAGTCGCCGGTACGATTTTCATATTGCCGGATTCCTAGAGTCGCTCAAGATTGCTTCATATTAAGTGCTTAACAATCAATAGTTTATGGGGTCATATCGGGGCGCGCTACTCTTCGCGAGAGATAACTAAAGAGAATCAATGTATAGGAGAACGCTGACTGCGACCGCTCACGTTTACTTCTCGTTCCCGCCTTCGTTCGCTCCCAGCTTCCAGGCGACTTGTCGCATCATTCCCAACAACACATCGGCGTCGTTTGGATTCAGACGCAAGCGCCGGATCAGCCGTCGAAGTTTTTCATCCGCCGCCACTGCTCTTGGCTTGATGTATCCCGTGTCTTGCAGAACCTTTAAGAGTACTTGCGTCAGCCGCTCGATCTCTCCCGAATTGGCCGACGTTCGTACATCCTTGGCCACAAGTTTCGAGGCCGCTGATTTCCGCCCGCGAATCAGTTCGTACAAACAAACCGCAGCAGCCTGCCCCAGATTCATCGACCCATGTTCTTCCCGCGTCGGAATCCGCATTACCCAATGACAGTGGCTTAACTCCTGATTCGACAAGCCGTAACGTTCGGACCCAAACAGCAACGCAACCTTCGCCGTCTGGAGTCGCCGTTTGATGGTTCGCGCGCCATCGCTCAATTTGAGCAAGCGATGCTGTAGATCGCGCTCGTCCGCCGCGGTTGTTCCCACCACCAGCGCGCAATCGGCCACGGCTTTGCCCACGTTCTCGAACTCTTCCGCCTCGGCCAGTAGTGCCGATGCTCCAACGGCCGACCGCGCCTCTCGAAACGCCTTCTCGTACGGATTCACCACCCGTAAGTGCAGCGCCCCAAAATTGCTCATCGCCCGCGCTACGGCGCCGATGTTCAACGGATTCCTCGTTGCCACCAGCACCACCCGCAAATTGTCGAGATCGTTCACCATCGATGTTTTCAAAATCCCCCGGAGATAGTCCCTAAGACCATCATTCTACGGTGCTCCATGGCCACTTTGCCGCCCGTTCCCGTGCTGCGACTTCCGCTCTTGCGTAGCATCCAATGTACAGTGCTAGGATAGAAGTCCCGCCCCGACGGCGACTGCGAGGTCCCGCGGGGAAATGCATCTTTGGAGGATGAATGGCAAGCAACGGCATCGTCGAGGTTACCGACGCCAATTTTGATTCTGATGTGTTGAAGTCCGATACGCCCGTACTGGTCGATTTTTGGGCTGCCTGGTGTGGTCCATGCCGCGCTATTGCTCCGATTGTCGAAGAGCTGGCTGGCGAGTATCAAGGCAAAGTCAAGGTCGGCAAAATGGACGTCGATCGCAACGGCGCCACACCCATGCGCTACAAGGTCACCGGCATTCCCACGCTGCTCGTATTCAAAGGCGGCCAGGTCGTGGAGCAGCTGGTGGGATATCGTTCGAAAGACGACATCCAGAAGGCGCTGAACAAGCACCTGGCGTAAGGGGAAATATCGCTGGAGAGACGGGCGTCCTCGCCCGTCTTTTTCTGCGTTGTCTCAGTACTTTCTCAACACGCCGATCACGCGCCCTTGAATTTCCACCGTCGCCGCGGGAACGATAATCGGCTTCATCGCCGCATTCGAAGGCTGAAGCCGGATGTTGTCGCCCTCCCGGAAAAAGCGTTTCAAAGTCGCATCGCTCGACTCAATCAAAGCCACCACAATGTCTCCGTTGTGTGCCGTTTTAGTCTTCTCGACCAAGACGTAATCGCCATCGAGGATGGCCTCGTCCTGCATCGATTCGCCGCGTACCTCCAGCACAAACACTTCTTTCGAGCGAACAAAGTCCGCTAACGAGATGGTCTCGTTGTTCTGCACCGCTTCGATTGGCCGTCCCGCCGCGATCCGGCCGACCAGGGGCAACACCATACCCGTATTCACAGACATCGACTGCTTCAATTTGCCCTTCGGGGGAATCAAATCGATGGAACGGCTGCGGTTATAGGCCCGCGTCAGCAGCCCTTTTGTCTCAAGATTGGTGACGTGTTTGTGCACGGTTGCTAACGAATTCAGGCCCAAACCTTCCTTGATCTCTTCAAACGAAGGGGAATATCCCTTCTCCGCCACAAACCGAGAAATAAAGTCGTATAGCTGGTGTTGACGCCGAGTGATTGCCATGGCGGGAGAATAGGCGAATGTATGGCGAATGTCAATAACTGCGGTAAATATCCCTTGACGGTATGTAAGAAAAAATGCGAGGCTTGGGGCTATGAACCTCGGTCGCTGGCAGAATCCGAGGTATATCGTGAGAGTGTCCTATGCCTTTTCAAGTCATCGAAGAACAGTATCTGGATTGCTCAATCTATCTTTACAAGAACAAGGAAGATGCGGAGCAAGGCTATTCCGCTGGAGGCTCCGGTTCATAGTCGGCGTGTTAGGAGAGACGAGACAAAGTTGGGCGCATACCTATGCCGTTACAAACAGCCATGTCATCAAAGAAGGCAAGTCTCACGTCATTCGTCTGAATAAATGGGATGGGCAGTTCAGAGTCGAGGTAACAAAGCCGGGATGTGGGTTCATCATCCAGATGGGGATGATGTGGCGGTGTGTCCGATTGAATTGGTCGGAGATCGCGACAAATTCTCGATTGTATTGTCGAGGGATTTTGTGGATAGAGATGCTGCTGAACGCGGCACGCTAGGCGTAGGAACCGACGTATTTATGGTTGGCCGTTTTATTAGCCACGAAGGAAAGCAACGAAACCTGCCATCCGTCAGATTCGGAAATATTGCACAAATGCCGTGGGAACCGATCACGAACGGACGTGGCATTTTGCAGGAAAGTTTTTTAGTGGATATGAGGTCGCTGTCAGGTTATAGCGGTTCTCCGGTTTTCGCGAATACGCTTTTGACTCTCAAACGTCACCTCATTCGTCCGCAGTTGCAGCCGTCCGTACAAACAGGGAACATTGCAGAAGCAGGTCCGTGGCTTCTCGGTATTGACTGGGGGCACATACCGATTTACGAACGCATATTGGAAAACGACAGAGAGACATGGATTAGTGAAAAATGGTGGGTACGTTCAAACAGCGGCATGGCTGGAGTAGTGCCAGCTTGGAAAATTTTGGAGCTTCTGAATCAAGAGGAACTAGTAGCACAGCGGAGATTAGAAGAGGAAGCGATGCAGAAGAAAATCGAGAGTGAGCCAAAGGCAGTATTTGATGCTGTGTTCGATGCCGCCACAGTCGAGCGAGTAAGGACGCAAAAAACCGGGGAAGGACTGGATATCCCTATACCGAACGAAAAACAATTTTTCTCTGATCTGACGAAGATCACCCGAAAGACGGACGATTAGAAAGGAATTTCGATCTCTGGAGTCGTCTGAGTAGGCGATTGTTGTGGATACTCTTCGCTTTTTCGAACTTGATTTAGGAAGCTGAGAAACATGGGTTGTGTATCGAATCGGCGATTGTACCGGAAACTGTATTCATTCAAGTACGACTGTAGATAATTGCGACCGACCGAATGATATACCCCGCCAATCCCGCGCTTGATCAGGCTCCAGAATCCTTCAACGGTGTTCGTGTGAATGTCGCCAATTACATAGACCTTTTCGCTGTGGTTGATGCGCTTGTGTTCGTATCCACGGTGCATATAGCTGATCCCGTGGTAAGCGTTCAGTTCATCGGTGAACACGGTGCTCTTCGGCAGAACGTGTTCCTTAACCATACCAAGGAGAGTGGAGCCTTTGACATCGCTTGCGACCAGAGCCTTAACTCGACCTTTGCGCTCGACGATTCCGACAACCGGAGTTTTCACCTTATCGCCAGCCATCGGGCGTCCGGTGCCACCTTTGCGCTTGCCGCCCATATAGGCTTCATCAATCTCGACGCCTTTGCCTCTGCCGCCGACAGGACCGTTGTCATCGGTGAGCATGGAGCGAATCTGTTTGAACATTCGCCATGCAGTTTTGTAGGTTACGCCCGTCTCGCGTTCAATCTGTTTCGCCGATATGCCGCAACGGGTAGCAGACATGAGGTACATCGCGTAGAACCAGGTCGTCAACGGAGTGGGAGATTTGTGGAAAATCGTCCCAGCGGTCGGATGAACGTGATTGCCGCAATGATCGCAGCAGTACGATGGACGGCTCACAACGCGGTGATGCTTCGTGACGCGCTGGCAATTCTTGCAAAATATGCCATCGGGATAAAGGCGATTCTTGAGCCATTCCAGACAGGCCGCATCGTCGGGGAATTGTGCTTGGAACGCTTTTAGCGGGTAACGCTTCATTTTGGGTTTGCGGTTCATATACATACCGTCACTACCCAAACTGTAGCAGAATGCCTACATACTGTCAAGGGATAATTACCATATCTGCCAGGGAGCGTTCCGCGGCCTGTGCCATCCTAGGCCGGAACTGATGCGCGCTATACTAGTAGGCCGCAAGCGAAGAAGCATGGGCAGGTATCTCGATACTGACGAGCTTGTAAAGGCAGCATACTGCGTGGTCACGCTCTGCCTGCTCGATTCCCGCCCCCTGCTTGCTGCTGCCGTCGCGAAGATGATAATTGCCTTAGTCTTCGCATGTTTGTTGAGCTTCGTAGCGGTTCATTCCTCGAATTTTGGCGATCTCGTAAATGCCTGCCTGCATGCACTGCCAAAAACACTCCTCCCGTTCCACGTCGAGCGGCGATGGATCGAGCGATCTGAAACTACATTCGCGGTGATCCACGAACCAAGTCAGTCTTCACTGTTCCAGCGTCCCCCACCTTGCCACTGCCGGTAGTTGCGTTTGACAAGTTGATTTGGCCCCACCGCGATACTCACATTTGGCCCCACCTGTAGTAATAAGGATGCCCTGTCTGGCTCGGCAAAGTTCCTGCGTCTCCAGCCGGGATGGAGTGCAGAGGAAGGGGCGGCGTTTGAGCCCCTTCCTTTGCACCAGCGATGTAGAAGCCACTCCGTCGGTGCCTACGATGCTTTCTTTTTCTGGCGCACCTCCAGGGTTCTGCGAAAGCGGTACGATTCGGCTCCGGTCTCGATGATGTGGGCTCGGTCTGTGATTCGATCCAGCAACGCCTTGCACAAGCGCGGATTTGGAAACACCTGCGTCCACTCGGAAAACGGCAAGTTCGTGGTCACGATCAACGTGGCCCGCTCGGCGCGTTCGGCGATCACTTGGAATAAGAACTCCGCTCCGATGTCGGCCAGCGGCACGTAGCCGACTTCATCGAGCACGATCACGTCGTAGCGCAACCAGCGCGCCAGTACTCGCTTCACCGCGTTGTGTTGCCGGGCTTCCACCAACTCGTTTACCAGGTTGGCGGCCGTGGTGAATCGCGCTCGCCGTTTCTGCCGGCACGCGGCCACGCACAGACCCGTCGCCAAGTGCGTCTTGCCGGTGCCGCATTCGCCCATCAGCACCACGGGTTCGGCGCGTTCGATATAGCCGCCTTCGGCCAGTTCGCGAATCTTCGCCGCCGGAATCTGCCGTGCCTGATTGAAGTCGAACTCTTCCAGCGTCTTCAGTCGCGGCAGCTTGGCATCGCGCAGCCGCTGCTGAATGGCGTGCCGGTCGCGCTCTTCCGACTCCATGGTAAGCAGCGCTTCCAGATACCCGATGTGACTGCGCTGTTCTTTGATCGCCTGCTCTGCCAGTTGCACGAAGTGCGCTCCGATCATCGGAACGCGCAACGCCTTGCAATACTGCTTGACGCTGGCGTGTTCGAGGGCTTGTGTCTGCTCTTTCATCGCGCCACCTCCGCCGTGCTGGCAGCGATGCCGAGTAACTGGTCGTACTCGTTCATCTGGGGCAGCGGTCGCTCGTAGCGTTCCAGTCCATGCAGTTCGAGCAACGCAGGATGTGGACGACCGAGTTCCGCTGCCGTCAGCAAGTGCCGAACCGCGGCCGCATCGGTGCAACCCAAAGCCAGCGATTGCTCGACCACTTGCTGCAGTCGATCCCATCCGTAGCGCTTGCCGAGTGTGAGTAACTCGATCATCTCCCGCGTGCCCGCGTGTTTGCCGTGTCGTTCTTGCAAGCTCAGCCAGAGCCGGTCGAAACTCTCTGGCCAGCGCCCGCGTTCGCGCCACTGCCGCAGCGGACTCGATCCCGCCAGCGCTCCCGGTTTCTTCTCCAGCACATCGAGATAGTGTTCCAGATCGAGCACCTGCTCATAGCGTCCGAAACTGCGCTCGTGCCGCGCCACGCACTCCCGCTCCTGCCAGATCTCGACATAAGCCGGAAACAGTTTCACTTGCGGGCGCGTCCCTGGCCGCAATGGCGTGGAGTAGAAGTTCGTGCGCACCTTCACGCAACCCTTACCATCCACCGTTGGGAAACTGCTCTCCGCCAGTTCGAATCCCTCAACAGCCAGGAGCAGCAGATGCTCGCGTTCGATCCGCATCGCCTCCCCGACTGGCATCGGCTTGCCTGCGATTCGCCGCTGTTCGTCTTGCTGACAATAACTCCGCAGTTGTTCGTTCATCTCTTCCAGGTTCTTCGCCTGCGGAATCGGAACCAGATGATTCCGGCGGAAGTAACCGACTTCGCCTTCCACTCCGCCCTTCTCATTGCCTCGTGCCGGATTGCAGAACTCGGTCTGAAAACCCCAATGCGAGCGGAAGGCGATCAAGCGTTCCGTCTCTTCTCGCTGATGCCCGCGCAGAATCTTCTTTACCGCACTCTTCAGGTTGTCGTAACGCAATAACTTGAACACGCCGCCGAAATATCGAAATGCCAACTCGTGCGCTTCCAGAAATGCCTGCTGAGTGGCGTGATAGTAGGCCACGTGGAAGGCGCCGCCACTCGCCATCGAACGCATCGCAAAAATGTAAACCCGCAGTCGTTCGCCCCCGAAATCGGCCATGGCTTCGTACCAATCCACCTGCGCCTCGCCGCCCCAGTCGTAGACCTGTGGCACAAACGTCTCGCGCGATGTGAGTCCTAACTCTTGTTTGCGCTCCCGCACATAACGACGCACCGTCGCTTCCGCCACGCTGTCCGAGCGCTCTTGCCGGATTCGTTCCCAGATGCGATGTGCCGTGTGCCGCTGTTTACGCGGAGCCGTCTGATCCGCGCACAGAATCTCGTCGATGAACTCCATCACCGGACCCAGCCTCGGCTTGTTTCGCGCCGCCAGTTTGCGCTCCGGCGGAATCGAACTCGCCAGGGCCTGTCGCACCATTCGCCGATGCACCCCCAGCTTCTTCGCGACCGCGCGAATCGAACCAGCTCCATGCACACGTTCCCGTCTGATCTCTTCGAATAGCTCCACCTTGCGTCTCCTGTCCATCGCCCTCCCCGTCCGCTTCGCAGACAGGGTAGGCCGATCTATCGGTTAGGGTGGGGCCAAATGTAATGATCGAAGTGGGGCCAGATCAGAGTAGCGAAATCAGGTAGTTCAACCCTCGATCCAAATTGCTGAATGAAGTACCCGCATGCCGCGCTTTAGCGTTTTGCGGGGCATCACTTTGATCGTCCAGATGCGGCGCGTCTGGACTTCTGCCCATAATGAGGCGCGAATTCATGAGAGAGCCTGAAACCAAATCTTGCAAGAGGAGCGGTGACCGGGCGTACGAAACTCCGCAAACTGACTACGCTCGGCGCCTGCGAGAACGACAGCAGCAGCTGAGAAAGATTGAAAAGCAACACCGTATCCTTTGGATCTACATTATTGTCGCCGCCCTGGCTGCCGCCGGCCTTCTCTACCATGAGCATTCACCGCACGCCGCGCCAAGAATATGGCTGCTGTTGCCTTTAACCGTGGCTTTGTCGTCGGCCCATTCGCTGGCAAAAAACGCGCGGATATGCGGTCAAGTGATGCGAATAGTTCGCTTTTACGAAGGCGGATTGGCGAGACTCGCCCACGCTTGGCAAGGGCATGGCATCGGAGGTGAAGAGTTTCGTCCGGAAATTCACAGCTATGCCTCCGATCTGGATTTGTTTGGCGCGGGGTCGCTGTTCGAACTGCTCTGCACAGCCCGCACGGGGGTGGGCCGAGCTACTCTCGCGCGGTGGCTATTGGAACCCGCACCATGCGTCGTGGTTACGGAACGGCAGGTCGCGGTTGCGGAACTCCAAAACCAGGTTGATTTTCGGGAAGACTGGGCATCGGTGAAAGGAAGTACGCTAGACCAACCGGCGTCTGACCTGCGGGATTGGGCGAATGCCCCCACCGTCGACGTTCCCGGCTATGCCAGAGGATTGGCAATTGTTCTTCCCGGCTTGGTAGTCCTCTTATCATCCATTGCATGCATTACGTGGACTGGAGTTCTTGCCCATTACTGCCTCTTGGCCATAGGCGTTCTGGTAGGACTCGAAGCAGTACTCTCGCTTCTTTTCCTCAAGAAGACCAGGAGGGCGGGTTCCGATCTCGTCTTACCTTCTTTCGAACTCACCAACCTCGCTCCGTTATTGGCGAGAATGGAGCCCGCGCATTTTCACGCTCCACTTCTCAGGTCGCTTCAATCGAAACTCAGGATCTCTGGGAAGTATCCAGCCCAGCGGATTCGCCAGCTGCAGATCTTGGTCTGGCTTCTGGAGCTCCGACAATTCGAATATTTCGCGGCCCCTGCTTCGTTAATTCTGTGGGGCACGAATTTGTCAATTTTCATAGACCGCTGGCGGCAGCAAAACAGAGAAGCGCTGCTGCGATGGCTCGACGCACTCGGTCAGTTTGAAGCTCTACTTTGCCTGTCTCGGTACTTCTACGAAAATCCAGAGAACAGTTTTCCCCTTCTGAACCCCGCGCCGTCGGCACTGTTTCGAGCGGAGGAACTGGGGCATCCTCTTCTCGAACATGAAACCTGCGTTCGTTGCGACATCGCACTCAATACCGCAGGGACGCAACTCCTCCTGGTCAGCGGTTCGAACATGTCGGGCAAAAGTACTCTGCTGCGTTGCGTGGGTTTGAACGCCGTGTTGGCGCTAGCGGGCGCGCCCGTGCGCGCAACGCAGATGGAAATTTCGCATCTGCAAATCGGATGCTCCATCGATATCCACGATTCGCTCCGCCACGGGAGATCGCGGTTTCGCGCCGAAGTAGAACGTATAAAGTGGATTTTGGATCTGGCGTGCGCCAAGTGCGTCCTGTTTTTGTTCGACGAAGTGCTAGGCGGAACGAATTCGGCCGATCGCTTCTGGGGCACGAAGGCGGTGATCGACCAATTGGCACAGAGCGGCGCGGTCGGACTCATTACGACTCACGATCTCGCTTTAACCGAGATAGTGAGTGCTCTTCGTGGTCGAGCAAGCAACGTTTACTTTGAAGAGCATTATGAGGATGGCGAAATGCTCTTCGATTACCGAATGCGGCCCGGCGTTCTCACCCGCACGAACGGAGTGAACGTGATGACGGCGCTAGGCATCTTGTGAATCTGCGAAATGAAATCGACGATCTGCTTTTTTGTCGGATAGCTCCGGGAATCTCAAGAGCGCTCGATATAAATAGACACCGTCAAGTTATCCGCGATGGGTGCGGGACTTCACTCCGGGGAAGTGTGCCATGGAGTGAAGTCGCCAGCATCGATCCCCATTGTTCAGAAAATGCTTTGTTCTTTTGTGTTCACGTTGATCCGTGTTCCGGTGATATTCCCCTGAGCGTGACCGAGGTTATTGCCGGATTCGTCATATTGATCGATAGTGAAGGTGCCTGCGAATTTGTCCCCCGTCGGGTCGAGAGTGACTTCCTCCTTAATGTTGGCGGGACCGACCAGGTTGCTGCCGGTTGAATCCCACGCAATAGCGAAGTGGTTCAGTTTGTACTTACTTCCGCCCAGGCTCTTCCAAACACCCATGCAGAAGCTGCTGGTGATCGGCGAGCGCGCCCCCGAGTTCATGAACTCCGTGCCATCGCTGTGCCATTGGGCATAGCCGGCGTCGATCTCGGTGCCGTCAGGAACTCCCACTGTGCCCTCCGACACGAACTTGATGTGCCATAAGCCGACGATTGGAGCCTCGGTGGCCTGCGAATCACTGACGGTAACAAACGCGGTTTCGAGGAGGCGCGCGCGCTCGGGCTGAAAGTTCCAGTTAGTTGGCGAAGCCTTCTGCGGCCGCAATCCGCCGCATTGCGCCGACGAATTCGTGACCGACGAAAAGGCGAGCGCAATTACGCCGAAGGTGAAGGCCATGGTTCTGAGATTTGTTTTCATTTCATTTCTCCTTGAATTTTCAGCCGGCATGGCCAGCTGCTCGAAGCAGATAATCCCGATTCGCTTCGCGGCGCAATGGACAGGCGGTAAAGCCAGGGTGAAGATCAGGTGAAGCCGCAACTCACTGAAGTTAAACGGGATCACAGCGGTTTCGAACAGTTGGGCTATACTTTCCGGTGCGCAGGTGGAAGTTCGTATGCCGGGCACAGTCTTCGAATTCGGCGACTTTAAGTTGGATTGTGACCGCTTTGAGCTTTATCGTGCGGGGCGAAGCGTGAAGCTGGAACGGAAGCCAATGGAACTGCTGATTCTGTTGGCGGCCAAAGAGGGCCATCTTGTCTCGAGAACTGAAATCGCCGAGCGGCTGTGGGCGCGAGAAGTTTTTGTCGATACCGAACACGGTATAAACACCGCGGTTCGTAAAATCCGGCAAGCCCTGCGCGATGATCCGGAAGACCCTACTTTTCTGCTGACGGTCACCGGCAAAGGCTACCGCTTTATCGGGACGACGACGAACTCGAATCAGCCGTCCTCGTCCGACCAAGGTCAACTCTCTTCCACGCCAGTTAACAGTTCGAATGCCTCTATCGATTCTCCCGTCTCAACCGCGCCCGCTGCCGATGTTCCCCTCTTAACTGGTGACAGCAAAAGTGAGGAGCATTCCCAAAGCCGGACTCTCACACTGAGGCGCGGCGTTTTCGGAATGGCGGCTGTGGTCACACTTATTGTCGCCATTACTCTAGGCTCGCGTGGTGCGAAAGCGCGATTCGAGAGTCGGATCGGCGCGCCTGAAATCAAATCTCTCGCCGTGCTCCCCCTCGATAATCTTTCGGGCGATCCCAGCCAGGAATATTTTGCCGACGGTATGACCGATGAGCTCATCACGATGCTGGCAAAGAACTCCACTTTGCGCGTCACCTCGCGAACATCTGTCATGCAGTACAAGGGAGTGCATCGCCCCTTGCCGGAGATCGCGCGCGAACTCGGGGTCGACGGCATCCTGGAAGGATCGGTCGTGCACACGGGCGACAAGGTTCACTTGACCATCCAACTGATCCAGGCGCCGAGCGACACGCATGTATGGGCAGAGAGCTATGATCGAACTGCGAACGACTCCGTGGCTTTGCCCCGGGAAGCCTCGCTCGCCATTGCGAAGAGGCTCAACCGAGCAGTTCTTCAGTCCACTCCATCCCGCTTCGTAAGTCCCGAAGCGCACGACGCCTACCTGCGCGGCAGATACATTTGGTTTGCGGGGAGCAACGATGAAGCCGGCAAATACTTCCGGAAAGCAACAGAACTTCAGCCAGATTACGCACTTGGCTGGAGCGGCCTGTCGGTTTACTATTCCGCGGGCGCAATCGGAGGCGAGCTAAAACCGGAAGACTCCGTGGCGCAGGGGGAAACGGCCGCTTTGAGAGCCGCGGAACTCGATGACTCGCTTCCCGAGGCGCACCTGGCGCTGGCTGGCGCGATGCTGGTTCAATGGCATTGGGCGCGCGCCGAGCAAGAGGTCAATCGCGCCATCGAACTCGATCCCAAATTCGCTGAAGCTTACCATTTACGATCGAAGATACTGGCCGCTGTGAATCGCCAGAACGAGGCCATCGATTCGCAGAAGAAGGCTACTGAACTCGATCCCTTCTCGCGCACTTTTGCTATGGGTCTTTCTTACCTCGAAGCACGACGCTACGATGAGGCTCTTGCTGACGCCCACATGCGGCTTGAAACCACCCCGCAGGACATAGGTTTACACTGGGTTCTCTACGAAGCCTATCGTCGCATGGGCCGTCAAAAGGAGGCTGTGGCAGAACTTCAGCAGGTGGTGACGTTGTGGGGCGACAAGCAGGGCGCCGAGAAATTCGGGCAATCCTTCCGCGAGGGAGGCTACAAAGCGGTACTGCGCCGCAAATTAAGCGATCTCGAGCGAGACTCGCAAAAGCGCTACCATTCGCCTGTCGAATGGGCCGGCTTGTATGCCGAACTCGGCCAGCGCGAAAAAGCTCTCTCGCTTCTCGAAGAAGCTTATCGCCACCATTCTCCGACGCTGTTTGATATTCAGAACGACCCGGCGTTCGATTTCCTACACTCCGAGCCGCGCTACCGGTCGATCATCGATGGAATGGGCCTACCGCCAGCGTATTGAGTTTCAGGGACGACCGTGACGCCGATGTTTTACTCCGTCGCAGTGCGCTCGCGACCCTCGTTGCTACAAGTGCAGGGCGTCCATTCGGGGATTCTCGTACACGTCATCTTCGCCCGGATACCTGAGCTCTTTTTCAAACTTTCCGGTTTCCTTCGCTAAAGCCCAGACTAGACTCTCCCCAGCCGGTAAAATCTTCGGCTGCCTATCGTAGATCGGATCTTTGTATGCATATTCCGCATCGACCGGCCGCCAGCCATTCCTACGGAACATCGCGATCAGATCCCTGAGAAAAAGAGCGTTCAGTCCGCTGTGATGGAGGAGCAATGTATGTCGTAGTGGGCGCCCGACGACGCGCCTGCTCAGCGAATCGTAGAATTGCGCACGTTCCCAGATATGCTGCAGAAAGAAGTCGCGATATCCCGCAAGGTCTGCGTGGGGCGCCGCTGCAGTCCGCTTTTCCAGTCGCGCATCGATGGCCCAATCGGATGCATCGATCGTTGCTCGACCCACGCGGTACCCGTGTGATTGCAAGAAGGCGCGCATTCCGTCGCGCTTTTCTGCCGTGGCCCCCTCCTTAAAAAACGGATAGCGAAACAAACGGGTGAAATGGGGATAGCCTTGAATCAGAGCTTCGTTCTTCAGGGCGTCCGCTTCGAATTCGGCGAGTGTCACTCTCTTGAATCCGTTTGGATCATCATCAGTGCTCCCATTGAAGTAAAGATGGGAGTACGAATGATTGCCGATCAGGTGTCCGGCAAGATCCCAGGCGGCGATCAGTTGTCGCCCAGGATCGGTATCCACTCGCTTGCCACAAACAAAGAGTATGGATTTGATTTTGTTACTGTCGAGGGTGCCCAGAATTCGTTCGTTCACTTGCTGCCATGTCAAATTAACCCCGCCATCGGTGGTTGGATCGTCAAACGTGAAGGCAATTTCCGGTGCTGGGGTATTTGCCGAAACGAGCGGCGAACCGCGCAGTATCGCTCCGATGGCTGCGTAGCGTAGAAAATCCCTTCGGTTCATGGATTCGATCATCCCGCGTTAGGCAAGAATCTTTGAAAATTGCCCCTACTTCGTCAGCACAGCCGGTTGTCCGTCGATCCCCTCCCGCCAAGAGAGACAGGATTTGTTTTCGCGGCATGAAGTCGTCCCTACTCCGCCGTAACACCCTTCAAGAACGCATAGTAAAAATCCACCGCCCGCGCAAACGACTGCACTCCGATGCGCTCGTCTTTTCCATGCGCACGAATATCGTCGCGATCGTATTGCTCTCCCGAGACACAGTAGGTCGGCATGCCTGCGGCGTTGGTGTAGACGCCGTCCGAGGCGCCCGTGCTCATGTTCGGGATGACTGGAATTCCCGGCCACATCTTCGCCACAACCTTCTGCAGTGGATCGAACACATCTTTCCGCGGAGCGGGCGGTACATAGCTGTGCCGATCCGAGCCGTGGTCGAGAACTTGATTGGTATTTTCCCGGAACTGCACTTTCACTTTCGGATCGTCGACCACTTTTTCCAAAGCCAAACGAATCTCTTCCAGCGAATGTCCCGGCTCGATGCGGCAGTTCACGTTCGCCTGCGCCATCTGCGGCAGTGCGTTGTTGGCATGGCCTCCGCTCAGACGCGTGGCCACGCAAGTCGTGTGCATGATCGAATTATCCATCGGATCTTTCGAAAGCCTTGCCACGGCGTCCATGTCCGGAGGAGTCTTCAGCATCGCCTTCAGATCGGCTGCGCGCTCGGGCTTTGCCAGTTTGACTTGCTCTTCATAATAGGCACGTGTGATGTTGTTGAGCTCAAACGGAAACTGGTGGTGCTCGATTTTGACGAGCGCATTCGCCAACTCGTAAATCGCATTCTCAGGCCGGGGAAGGGAACTGTGCCCGCCGGGATTCGTCGCAGTCAGTAGGAAATCGCCATACAGTTTTTCGGTGGCGTTGACTTCCATCATTACCGGCTTGCCGTGATCGGCGAGCACTCCGCCGCCGTCGGAGTTGAGCACGAACTCGGCCTCGATTAGGTCGCGATGATTCTTGATCAGCCAGTCCACGCCATTCGACGTGCCACCTTCTTCATCGGCCGTCATCGCGAGAATGATGTCGCGGTCGGGCACGAATCCTTCTTTCTTCATGCGGATCAACGTCGCCGACATGATCGCGTCGCCTTCCTTCATGTCGCTGGTGCCGCGGCCGTAGTAGTAGCCGTCCTTCTCGACGAACTGAAACGGATCGGTGGTCCAATCTTCGCGGCGAGCTTCGACGACATCCAGGTGGCCAATCAGCAAGACGGGCTTGTGTTGCCCTGATCCATGCAGGCGTACGACAACATTCTTTTTGCGGTCGTTTGGGCCGAGGACGTGAATGTCGCCGTCCGGGAATCCGGCATCACGAAAGCGCTGCGCCATCGCTTCGGCCGCTGCCGTTACACTGCCCACCGAGTCGGTTGTGTTGATCTCGATCAGCTGTTTGAACATGTCAAGCGCGAGCTTCCGCGACGCCTCGTCGGCCGCGGAGGAAGTTTGCGCCTGCATCAAGCGGGAACATGCCAAACAAAGAAAAAGTGCCACCAGAATTTTGCTCGATCGCACGTCTACCCCCATAGATAATTTTGCCTGAAAATTTTCATGATTCGCTGAGGCTGAAAGCTATCAGATTCGCTGGGCAAAACCAAGCGGCGGGCGCCGGGATCGGACGCAGCTCGGCATGGCTTCAGGTCAGCTTTGACGAGAAGCTATGCGCAAAGAGAAATTAAATTAAGTGTTTGTGGCGGGAGATCGATCGACTATCGCGAGTCGTTGAACTTCGAATCGTTGAACTTCGTTACGCTTCCACCAATTCCCGATCATGCCGTTTATTCCAAAGCGGCTTCAGCACGCCGGACTGCAGAACCTCTGACTCGGCTTGCACCCAGTCTTCCAGTTCCTGTCCTTCAACTTTGCCGCGCTGCTCATAAATCTGACGAGCGCGCATGCGCACTTTTCTCTCCAACAAGTCCAACATCAACTTCTGTCGTTCTCTGGTTCTGGTCTGGCTATCCACTGCAAATACCCCACAATCTGTCTATATCCATTGTAAATGGGGAACGATGACGGGAGGGTTAAAAGGAGGTTACTAAAGGGTGATCCCAGGGGGAAAGTCTTGTTGGGCGGCTCACCGTAACTCTATGAAATCAAATCGACAGATCTGGCTGGGCAAACTGCCGTTGATACAGGTCTGCATAAAGACTATGCCGCTCTAGCAATTCAGAGTGCCGGCCGCTCTGCACAATACGCCCGTCCTGAACAACTAAGATCTGGTCGGCTTTAAGAATGGTCGAGAGACGGTGCGCGATGACGATAGACGTCCGCCCCGCAAGCGCTATTTCAAGTGCTTGTTGAATCGCAGCTTCCGATTCCGAATCGAGATGCGCCGTCGCCTCATCAAGAATGACAATATTCGGTGCTTTGAGCAGAAGACGCGCAATCGCAAGCCGCTGCTTCTCCCCGCCGGAGAAGCGATAGCCGCGCTCGCCCACCAGAGTATCCAGGCCCTTCGGCAGCGAGGAAACCAGCGGATAAATTTGCGCCGCCTGCAAGGCCTCGTTGATTTGCTGTTCGGTCGCGTCCGGTTTCGCGTAAAGAAGATTGGCGCGAATCGTATCGTGAAAAAGGTGTGCGTCCTGTGTGACGATTCCGATCCGTTGATGCAGCGAGTCGAGCTTTGCGTCGCGGACGTCAATCCCGTTCACAGCTACGGTCCCGCTTTGCACGTCATAGAGCCGCGCCACCAGTTGCGTAATCGTCGTCTTCCCCGCGCCCGAGGGTCCGACCAATGCCACAAGTTGCCCCGGGCCGACGACAAAGCTGATGTCGTGCAGCACCGTTTTTTCCGAACTCTTGTCGCGCACCGCAATCGATTCGAGCGATGCCAGAGAGACTTCGGACGCCGACGGGTAGCGGAACGAGACATGATCAAAAGAGACGGTCGCGGGACCATCAGGAATCGCGATGGCATCCGGTTTCTCGCGAATCATCGGTTCGAGATCCAGCACCTCAAAGACGCGCTCGAACGAAACCAGCGCCGTCATGACGCTGACTTGAATATTCGACAACCCTACCAGCGGAGCATAAATCCGCGCCAGGTAAGAGACCAGCGCCACTACAGTGCCAATATCGAGAACGTGCCGGATCGCCAGCAGCCCGCCCCATCCGTAAGCGAGGGCTGTTGCAAAGTACGCCATGAGCATCAGTGCGGTAAAAAAGATGCGGCCGTAAATGGCGCGCTTCACGCCAATATCGGAAACCCGCGCAGCATTCGCGCTAAACGTCTTGCTCTCATCTTCGCGCCGCCCGAAAAGCTTCGCCAGTTGCGCTCCTGCAACATTGAAGCG
This sequence comes from uncultured Acidobacteriaceae bacterium, assembly GCA_963846085.1. GTDB lineage: Bacteria > Acidobacteriota > Terriglobia > Terriglobales > Acidobacteriaceae > Acidiflorens. The sequence goes on from CAWJUN010000004.1 coordinate 2,346,362, forward strand.
CTCGACCATCAGATTGTTCATGGCTGCGGTCAGGTCATAACTCTCCCGCGTGATGGCCTGCAACTTTCGTCCCCAGAAGCGCGCCGGAAAAATGAACAGCGGGAGCAGGACCAGCGCTGCCAGAGTAATCTGCCACGACAGCACGACCATCGCTCCCAGGATCAAGGCGACAGTGATCACGTTCCCAACGACATTCGACAGAATGTCGGTAAAGGCGCTTTGCGCACCCCCAACGTCGCTATTGAGCCGGCTGACCAGTGCCCCAGTCTGCGTGCGCGTAAAAAAGGCCAGCGGCATTTCCTGGATGTGTTCGAAAAGCTTGGTGCGGAGCGACAAAACGATACGCGCTCCAATCTTTGCCGAGAGATATGACTGCGTCAGCCCAAAGGCGCCGTCAAACACGGCAAGCACCGCGACCAGCAGCGCCAGGTGAATAACAAGCGACGAATTTCCCTTGAGGATCCCGTTATTGATGAGCGAACGATAAATCAGAGGATTCGCGATCCCGACCGCCGCGTCGAGAACCACAATAAAGAGGAATATCGAAAGAAGCCCAACGTAGGGAGCAGCAAATTTCAACGTGCGTTTCAATGTTCCCGGACGCACGGTTTGATTCAAGACCGAAGCGTCTTGTCCAAACGAACGCAATGAACTCCCTACGCCAGTCCGAGCCACGCGAATCCGCCAATTCCCTTAGACATTCTTCCGCCAACCGATACGCTTCAAGAGAAATTGTACACGGCCTCTTAGAGCCTATCGCGCCTGGGCCAATGCCCTTCCAGGTCGGTCTTTTCCCTCCCTAAAGTGTGCAAACAATTGCCCTATTTCGCAAAAAGCACCAGTAAATGGCTATTTTAGCCCCCTCCGCCTTGGTATCCGAGTTGCTTCATTCCAGTGCAGGAGTGCGGTGCATCCTGGCCCCCGCGGTCATCGATTGATCACCGGATGTCGTCCTCGCTTCCGTAATCGGGAGACCTTGCTATGAAAAAGACCCTGTTCGTTCTCTGCTTGCTTTCGTCTGCGGCCGCCTTTGCACAAAGTTATGGCGGCGGATATTCGATTAGTACTCAACCGGTAATTTTCGAGGCTCCAAGCCATCCGGCCCACGCGAGCTATACGGCCATGTCCGGGGAGCAAACCGTCCTCGCTAATAGTAGCTACACGTCAGCTCAGGGAGAGCGGCCGTTTTCAGACTTTCCCCAGGTCGAGCCCGTTCCTCTCGGCACCGCCGCGCGTGAACTCAAAAAGCAGCGCGCCGAGTTGAAAAAGTCGCGCGTCGTCTGGATCAATCAGTAAGCTCTGAAATTCAGCGCCATCTCGAGCAAACGGCCCGCTGGTGCGGGCTTGGATGCTCGGCGGGTTAAATAACTAGAATCCGTTTTCGGACTATCCACCTTCACTACTCTTCGGGGTACCCTTCTTCCTTGCGCCGTTCTAAGTGTCTCTCCATTTCCTGCCTTTCCATTTCCTGCCTATCTTCCTCGCGTGAAAAGAAATGGTACCCTTAGAGAAATCGTATGGCCTCCATCCGATATTTTTCGCAGGCGTCTGTTTACTTTATTCAATGATCACCATGGCATGACAATATTGACCTTCACCGCTGTCGTCCTGATGGTCTCGTTCGTCGCGGGCCTTCTCGGATCGCTCACCGGACTCGGCGGCGGTGTCGTCCTCGTCCCGCTACTTACGATTCTGTTCCATGTCGACATTCGTTACGCCATCGGAGCTTCCCTCGTGTCGGTGATCGCGACTTCCTCCGGCGCGGCCGCGGCGTATGTGAAAGAGGGATTTTCGAATATTCGAATTGGAATGTTTCTGGAAATCGCCACCACCTTCGGCGCGTTGCTAGGGGCCTTTCTGGCCACATGGATTCCTACGGCCGCCCTCGCCATTATTTTTGGCGCGGTTCTCCTTTATTCAGCCTACCTCTCGCGCAAGCCGCGCCCAGAAGGGCAGCGCAACCTTCCTCCCGATCCGCTCGCCACGCGCCTGCGGCTGAATGGCAGTTTCCCCGAACATCAAAGCAAGCGCCACTACAACGTTCAAAATGTTCCCACCGGTTTCAGTCTGATGTTCGGTGCCGGAGCGCTTTCTGGCTTGCTTGGGATCGGCTCGGGCGCCGTCAAAGTGCTCGCCATGGACCAGGCGATGCGCATTCCCTTTAAAGTATCGACTACCACCAGCAACTTCATGATCGGAGTAACCGCGGCCGCCAGCGCCGGCGTCTACCTCAGTCGCGGTTACGTCGATCCGGGACTCGCTATGCCGGTGATGCTGGGTGTGCTCGGCGGTTCGTTGCTCGGCAGCCGCATTCTGGTCAAGGCCGAAACGAAATCGCTGCGCCTCGTCTTCAGCGTGGTGATCCTCGTCCTCGGTTTGCAAATGCTCTATAAGGGCTTCTGGGGGAAAATATAATGCCCGCCTCTGAAACCCCGGCCCGTCCATCGCAGCCTTTCACGCCGCAGCCGTGGCGAGATCGGCAGATGGAACTCGTCTTGGGCAACCTGTTGCGGTGGGGAGTCTTGCTCTCGGCGGCGATCGTTTTCTCTGGAGCCTGTGTCTACCTCTCGCGTCACGCCCACGAACCCGCCGACTATCACATCTTCCGCGGAGAGCCGTCGGAATACCGAACAATTCCCGGCGTCATCCAGAGCGTGCGAAACGGCCGGGGGCGTGGCCTGATCCAACTCGGACTGTTGCTGCTCATTGCCACTCCCATTGCGCGAGTCTCTTTTTCGATCGTTGGATTTTCCATCGAACGAGACTACTTGTACGTGGGTTTCACCGTCATCGTCCTGCTCGTCCTGCTCTACAGCTTCATCGGCACCGGTATCGGGCTGTAAGCAAAATCGCTCGCGATCTGCAGCCTCACCGATTCCCATCAGAATGCACGAGTCTAGCCGTCGTAATCGCCTGCCCGACGTGCCGTTGAGTATGGTCGGCTATATGGACAAGCAGTCCACCGAGACTGGTTGGCAGCCGTTTCTTTCCCACGAATCGCGCCTCTTCCAGATTTTTCACCGCTAGCGCGCGCACTCGCACGGACGCATCGGCCAGCGCCGCTCTCAACTCCGCGAACAGTTTGCCGCGCGTTTCGCCCGCATCCAGTTCGGTTCCTAGCCGAGCAATCTGCTCGCCGTCAAGACCTCGATCTTCCGCGTACGTCAGCAGACGGTCGAGGCTACGAGAAAGATGACGAATGTGAAACGCGACGGGCGGCGCGTCTCCGGGATTCGCATTCAACTCTTCATCCGAAAGACTCCCACACCATTTATGCAGATCTTCGTCAGCCAACTGCAGAGCATGAAGAACTGCGCGTCCAACGGCAGGAACATCGCTCTCAGTACCGCGCAGCCAAGGTTCGAGGGTTGACATAGAGCTATTGTAGAGTCCCCGATTTGTGTTGGGAGCCGATTTGGCTCCTCGAATCCCTTTGGTACCAATGATTTTTCTTCGTGAGTCCTCGTGCCTTAGTGGTGAATGATTTTGCACTCGCTCTACCACTTACTAACTATCGCAAATAAACTTGCGCCGCCCTCTTGACGAGCGCGACAGAGTCATGGCATTCTCTTACATCTTCTTTTGAAAGGACGCCCATAAAATGGCGGTTAAAAGCACAACCCATAACGTGCTGCTTATGCCACGGCTACCCGAATCGGGTTGCATATGGCTTAGGGCGTCGTTCGACTTCGTCAGTTATTAAGTCCTCGACGATCTAAGCAGCCCCAACCAAAACAGTGATTGGATCGCTCTGAGCGACCGTGCCGGCTATTTGCCGATGACGCCGCCACAGCTCGATTTCTGCCCCGGCTTAGCCGCGCGCGGTTTGCTGTTTTAACCAGTTCCACTTTTCACAGGGTCGGTGGCGAAGGCCACAGAAAACCTCGTGTCGCAGGCGCTCTTCGGGGCGAGTTGCGCGAACCCGCTCGCGGGTGAGGTCGAAGTGTCCACATGTACCCCGACCAATCAATCGTTTCTTAGATCCATTTATGACTGAACTTATTAAAAACATACTGAGCGGCCATAACCAGTTTGCTTCTGGCGGCTTACTGCTCATGATCGTCGGAGGCCTGGGTGTTTACCTGCGCGCCATTCCCGAGAGACTGTGGGAGTGGTTCGTGGATCAAACGACGATGATGATTACCGTGAATGACGACGACGCGTCGTTCTTCTGGGTGAAGGAGTGGCTGCTCGAGCAGAAATTTCTGAAGCGCGTTCGACGCGTCGATCTCGACACGACAATCCGCAACGACGGACTGTCGTTGATTCCGGCGCCAGGCCGTCACTGGTTCTGGCATGAGCGTCGACCGTTCTTCGTTTACTTTTACCGCAACGAAGACCCGAAAGGATCGGTGCGCCGTCGTACCGAATCGTTGACTTTTCACACCATCGGCAGGCAGCAATCTTTCCTGCAGCGCTTTGTGAAAGAAGTGGTGGCGTGTCACGAAAAGAACTCTGTTATCAAGTCGGCGTTGTTCGTGTACGACGACGGCTGGACCCGTGTAGCAGGTTATGCGCCAAGGCTGCTGGATTCGGTAATTCTGAAGCCGGGAGAAAAGGATAACCTGACCCGCGATATCGCGAAATTCAGAAATTCGAGGCACCGATATCGCCAGCTTGGTGTTCCTTATCACCGCGGATATCTGTTTTATGGACCTCCCGGTACGGGGAAGACGTCGTTGGTTTCCGCAATGGCGGCGCAGTTCGAGATGCATGTCTACGCATTGAACCTTGCAGGCTTCAACGACCGATCGCTCGCAACCGCGGTTAACGATGTCTCGCCCAACTCGGTGATTTTGTTCGAAGACATCGATTGCATGGCGAGCGGCAAAGCAAGAGTCCCTGAAAGCACTGCTCCCGAAAAACGGGCAACGAAGACGAGTGACGGGACCGAGAGTAACGCTGGACTGACCGTCACCTTATCGGGTCTGCTGAACGCGCTCGATGGCTTTAGCGCTCCCGAGAATGTGTTGTTTGTTATGACCAGCAACGTAGTCGAAAGCCTGGACCCGGCTCTGCTCAGGCCGGGGCGCATTGACTACAAGCTCTACATGGGCAAAGCGGACGAATCGCAGAAAGTTGAGCTCTACAAACGATTCTTCCCACAGGCCGATCGCGCGGAAGCGGAATTGTTTGTCGAAACGAACCGCTCCGTCGAAACTATGGCCGAGTTCCAGGGATTGCTTTTGAAGCTTGAGCGGGACTGCTCAGAATTGGACGAACTTGTGGCCCAGGTTTAACCGGAAGAAAAGTTGCGATTTCGGGACATGCCCGAGAAAGGAGATCGACCGAATGCCCATGATTCTGTACCTCGTGATCATCAATATACTGGCGCGTATCGGGGCGACCGTAGGTCGCAAGCGCCGTCAGCCGAAACCCGCTCCCATGTGCGCGACTTGCTCCTTTGCGCACATGCAGTATGCCGTCGGCGGAAAGCGCGCGATCTCCTGCACTTTTGCGGGAGGCTTGCGGCTGATCACCATCGACGTGATGTACTGCACCGATTACTCCGACCGCGCTAAGCCTGTGCGCATTTCCGTGATCGGCTTTGGGCGCGAGGCCCCCGAATCGCAGGCGTTGCCGGAAGCCGCCATCGCTGAACGATGAGGTGGCTCGGGGGAGGGATGCCCGGCAACGGTCATCCCTCAGTCGAAACGCAGGCAGGGTAAGAAATGAAAGGAGGCTAGCAATGACGCGTTGCGAGTTACTCGATTTAACCAATCCGTGTTCGGTGTTGCACGCGCCGACCTCGGCCCAGTCGCCCGAGGCTGGCATTCGTCGGCTGATCCTGCAATTGCGGCTTGAGGAAAACAGCGCGGCAATCGCCAATCGAATCGCCGAGTTGGTTCCCAAGATAGCCGCCGAAAAGGTAGCGGCGATTGCCATCGAAGCACGCCGGGAGCTTGAGCTCCGTCATGCGGCGCTGCTGCTCGTGCGCGAGATGGCGCGTCATGCGTCCCATCGCTGCCTCGTGGCGGAGACGCTGGAGCGTGTCATCCAGCGTGCCGACGACCTCGTGGATTTCGTTGCCATTTATTGGCGAGATGGCCGCGAGCCGCTTTCTGCGCAAGTCAAGAAGGGACTCGCGGCTGCTTTCCCGAGGTTCGACGAGTCTGACCTGGCCAACTACGATCGCAGCGGCCCGGTCAAGCTTCGCGATGTGCTCTTCCTGTCGCACGCCAAGCCCCGCAACGCGGCACAAGCGAGCGTCTGGAGAAAACTAATCTGGGGGCGTCTGGGCTGAAACTACCCCGGTGCTCGCCGACTTAGTTATTTGTTGGTGGGTGCCGGGCCTGCCAACAAACGTAGTTACAGCGCCCGCCACTGTCACAGGCGCAGATTGCAAAGCATGTTATAGTGGCGGGCTCTAAAGTTATTGGGAAGGGACACACCATGGCCGAAATCTTGCGTCCCATGTCGACCGGGGAATTGATGGATCGCACATTGGTCCTCTATAAGAAGAACTTCAAGCTCTTCGTCGGAATTGCCAGCCTTGGTCCCGCGACGTCCCTCGTCTTCCAGTTGCTGACCATCACTTCCGCGTCGGTTCGGGCTGGAACTCCGACCAAGATCAACCCATTCTCGGCCGCATCACTCGGAGTCGGCTTCTTTGCCGGGCTTCTCATCATGATGGCTGGCATGGCGATCGCCCACGCCGCCACCGTCAAGGCTGTCGCTACCGTGCATCTGGGATATCCCATCAAGATATGGGAAGCCTATAAATCCCTGAAAGGCCGCCTCTGGCGGGTGATCGGCGTCTTCGTCTGCATGTTGCTGCTCGCCGCATTGGCGGTATTTGTTGCCTTCCTGCTCGTCATGGTGGCGGTTCTGATGCTCCGCTTCTTATCGTTCGAAGTTTCGCGACGCTATATGCAGTTGTTTGCGATCGTGATGGGCTTTGGAACGATCCTGGCTGTTGCAGTCTCAGCCATGGTCGTTTGGGTTCGTTACGCGCTGGCGATCGCATGCTGCGTGGTTGAAGATCTTGGCGTAGTGAAGTCCATCAAGCGCAGCGCCGCTCTTTCCAAGGGAAGCCGCTTCCGTATCTTTCTTATATACGGTGTGTTCGTCATCCTCGCCGCACTTGCGGGCGCGGCGCTGGGTGGGCTTGCCGCGTGGCCTGCTCGCCTTTTCATCTCGAGTTCCATGACACTACTGGTCTTGCAGTATCTCGCCAGCTTCATCGCTGGTATTGTGACCGGACCGCTGGCCACCATCGGCATCGCGCTCGTTTATTATGACGAGCGGGTCAGAAAAGAAGCTTTCGATCTCCAACTCATGATGTCTAGCCTCGATACTCCACCACCTCCTTCGGATTTCCCGACGCCGGCACCCGTCCAACCCTGATGATGAGACTGTGGACTGCCTGTTTGATCGCCGTCGTAGGCCTCACCAGTTTCGCCGCTGGTGAGGACGTTTCGCTTTCTCTGGCGGACTATAAATCGCGTTTGCAGGATTACACCGACCAAATCCAGAAAGTCACGCAGCATCCCGAATACGCCGACGATTTCTATCGCGAGGTTCCCACCAGCTTTCAAGTGCAAACCTCATCGGGCACAGTTCCGGTACCCCTGGACTTTCTGCGCAAAGCACTGGAAAAGTTTCTAAAGTCAGCTCCCGAGTCAAAGCCAACCATACTCGCCCAGCTGGCTGATCGCATTAAGGCAATGCGGACTGAGGCAGACAGTTTCGAACAGGCCCACGCCGGAGACCCTGCAACCCGCGAACGCCTTGACCGAATACTAGCGGCCCGCGAGTTTAGACGCGTACACGGCCCAACGGAACTCGAACTATTGGAAGAGCGCATCAGAAACTGGTTCAACGAAAAGATGCGCAAGCTTTTCCCCAAGGCCCCCGACTTCGATCAGTTGGGCGAAATCTTCGTGTGGATTGCGATCGGAATTGTTACGGCCATCCTTGCCGTATGGCTCTATCGGCAATCCCGCGAACGGCTTCTCGATCGTCCCCGAGAAGTTGTACCGTTTCTTCCTTCGTCGCGCAGCTGGCGCTCGTGGCTGGCGGAGGCGCGCGAAAGAGCTGCCCTTGGCGAGTGGCGCGAGGCGATTCATTACGGTTTCTGGGCCGCGGTGTCTCGCCTGGAGAGCGATGGAGCCTGGCGCCCCGACAAGGCTCGCACGCCGCGCGAGTATCTCAACGCGATTCCGCCCGCGAGCGAAAACAAACCTCCATTCGCCGCCGTCACCCGGACGTTCGAAGCCGCCTGGTACGGTGGCCGCCCCGCTTCTTCCGGAGACTTCGATCGCTTCATGACCGAACTGGAAAAACTGGGGTGCCGGGGATGATTCGGCAGAACTGGCTCGCCATCGTTCTTGGAATCGGTATCCTGCTGCTGATGTCGGCAGTCGCCTATCTGAAAACCGAGGAAGATAAAGGAGAGGGCGAGCCCTCCAGCTACTCAAGTCTTCGCCGCGGAGGAAAAGCGGCGTACTTGCTCTTGCAGCAGAGTGGCTATCCGGTCGAGCGGTGGGAGCATCCTCCCAAGAGTCTCCCGAAAGATGGCCATGGAATTCTGCTCATTGTTGCCGCGCCCATCTCGTCAGCTACGACCGAAGAATTCAACTCTCTTTCCCGTTTCTTGTTGAGCGGCGGATCCATCCTGGTTGCCGGAATCCTGCCCGACGCTTTCGTGTCGAAGGCCGCTGCGACCGAAGGCGAAATACGAATCGGCGGAGTCGAATGCAAGCCCGTCGCTCCCACTCGTCTAACCCGCGGCGGATCCATTTCACTCGATGGCGAGCTCAAGTGGGATTCCACCGATACTTCGCAGGTGGTGCATTTCGCCGACCCGAACGACCAATCCGTCGTCGTCACCTATGCCGTCGGCAACGGTTCGGTGGAGTGGTGGGCGAGCGCATGGCCGCTCGAAAATGCCGGGATCCGCGAGAAAAATAATCTTGAGCTTCTGCTTAACTCAACAAGCGGTTACAAACGAGTTCTGTGGGATGAATATTTTCATCACGAAAAAAGTGACTCAACTGAGCACAAGCCGATTCGCGCCTACGCGTGGGCTCTAGGGCAGCTCGCTCTGATTGCCTTTGCCATGGTTCTGACGTATTCGCGCCGCAGCGGACCGCTGGTTCCGCTGGTCGAGGAATCGCGTCTATCTCCACTGGAATTTGTCGAAACCCTCGGCAATCTCTTTCGTCGCGCGCGCAGCACACACGTCGCGGTCGAAATCGCTTTTCAGCGCTTCCGCCAGGTTGCCGCGAGGCGCCTCGGAATCCGCGGCACTTCGAACCCAAGCGAAATTGTGGACGCCATGTCGCAGCGCGGCATCCGTCTTTCGGAATCGACCGCGAATCTCGTGCGCGAAAGCGAAGCCGCGGTCGGCGATACGAATCTCACAGAAAAGGCCGCGCTGTCCTACGTCCGAGCCTTAAACGAGGCCACGCGCGCCATGGATCCTGCCGCAAAGTTTGCCGCCAACCGGAACCCTGCCACCCCGAATATTGCACCTCAGAATCCCCAGGAGAGGAACTGATCCACCATGGAAGCGATTACCAAGCTGGTAGCGCACGGCCGCACAGAATTAGCCAAGGTCATTATCGGGCAGACGGAACTGGTCGACGGCGCGCTGATCGCCCTGCTCTGCGGAGGCCACGCGCTCATCGAAGGCGTTCCCGGACTTGGAAAGACGCTCAGCGTAAAAGTCCTGGCGCGCACGCTGAACGTCGGTTTCCAGCGCGTTCAATGCACCTCAGACCTGATGCCGGCCGATCTTCTTGGAACCAACGTCCTGAACCTCGCCAGCGGCACTTTTTCCCTTCATCGCGGACCCATGTTCACCGACCTGCTATTGGTGGATGAAATCAATCGCATGCCTCCGCGCACCCAAGCCGCTCTTCTCGAATCGATGGAGGAGCGTCAAGTCACGATCGACGGAGAGCGCCACGCTCTGTCGGAAACCTTCACTGTGCTAGCCACGCAAAATCCGGTCGAATTCGAGGGCACGTACCCGCTTCCCGAAGCGCAACTCGACCGCTTCCTTTTGAAAATAAAAATCGCGTATCCCACAGCCGAAGAAGAAATGACGATCCTTGAAAAACACAACGGGCAATCGTCACTCGCCGATACCTCGCAGGTTGAGATTACAAGCATCGAAGGCAATGTTCTGCAGCAAGCGCGGCGCGAATTACGTGAATTGAAACTGGAACCATCGCTCCTCCGTTACATCAGCGAGATCGCTCGTCGCACGCGCAGTTGGCCCTCGGTATCGCTCGGCGCCAGTCCGCGAGCCGCCATCAGCCTCATGCTGGTCGCGAAAGCGTTGGCCGCCCTCAACGACCGTGACTATGTCATTCCGGACGATGTGAAGGCTGCCGTTCCACCGGCTCTGCGGCACCGGCTCGTGCTCCGTCCCGAGGCCGAACTTGAAGGCTTCGATACCGATCGTGTTCTTGCCGACGTGCTCGCAGCCGTCGAGGTCCCGAAATGAGAGTCCGAAAGAGCATGCCGAAATGAGCGTTCCACGCCCACTTGCGCCGCAGTCGGCGGAAGCCGCCGCTAAGCCCCGCGGTCGCTTCGGAGGCGGTGCTGCCCCTCGACTCTTTGTGCTCGCGGGAGCCGGATTCGCCTGGCTTATCCCGGCCCTGTGGAATCCAACCTATTTTTATGCGCTCGTGATTTGGGATGTCGTGCTGTTAATCGCATTCCTGGTCGACTGGTTCAGCCTGCCTCGTGCCGCAACCCTGCTCGTTAAGCGCGAATGGCATAGCTCACTCTCCATCCAGGTCGCGTCTGAGGTTGGCGTCGAAGTCACGAGTCCCACAAACAGTCGCGGTCTCCGAATCAGCGTGATGGATGAACTCGCCTGCTCTCCATTGCACCGGCTGCGTTGGCTCGATATGGTCGTTCCCTCCGGAACTACCGGCAGCGTCCAGCAGACGTTCATCCCGGCAGAGCGCGGCGACACGAAGATGGGGCGCGTCTTCCTGCGCTATCGTTCCGCCTTCGACATGGCCGAACGCTGGGCCGTCGCCGATCTTCAGCAGACCGTGCGCGTGTATCCCAATTTTGAACACGCTGCCCGACACAACGTCTATCTTGCGCGGAGCCGTCAAATCGAATTGCAGATGCGCTTGATGCGATTGCGCGGCTCCGGTTCCGACTTCGAAAGCTTGCGCGAGTATCGCGAGGGTGATGAAATCCGCAGCATTTGTTGGACGGCGACCGCCCGGCGCGGCAAAGCCGTCACCAAAACATTTCAGGTCGAGCGCAGCCAGGCCGTCTGGCTCGTTCTGGATTGTGGACGCCTGATGCGCACCCGCAGTGAGGGCTACAGCAAACTCGATCGCGCCGTTGATGCCGCGCTTTGCCTGTCGCAACTCGCACTTTATTCCGGCGATCGTGTCGGACTTCTAGCCTACGGCCGCGCCCTCAATCAGCGCATTCTGCCCGGCCGCGGCGCCGCGCAATTGCGCCAGATTGTCGAGCAACTCGCTGTCGTTCGAACCGAGGCTCCAGAAGCTGACCACATCCGCGCAGCAGGCACCCTGTTGTCGCTGCAGCGGCAGCGCGGCCTCATTATTTGGATCACCGATCTCGCCGAAACGGCCATGACTCCCGAGGTCATCGACGCCGCGGGACAACTTCTCTCCCGCCATCTCGTCATCTTTATCGTGATTGCTCAGCCAGAGGTCAAACGGCAGGCTGCGGTGGCGCCTGTCACTCCGCAGCAGATGTACGAGAGTGTTGCCGCGCAAGAGGTGGTATTTCGGCGCGACCTGCTGCTCGGCCGCCTACGCGAACACGGCGCGCTTTGCCTGGAAGTCGAACCTCAGAAGTTATCCGCCGCGGTGCTCAATCAATACCTGTCGGTAAAAGAGCGGAACCTGGTCTGATCTGATTTGACGTTAATTTCACGCCGCCTTTTGGGGTCGGGCCATGCGACTCACAATCACGGTCCCCAAAGCCAGCAAACTCAAAGCGGAAATTACGCCCAAAGAAATGACGCAGTAAATGCACCAGACGCCCAACACCACCGATTCGATGTGCGCCAGGTAAAGTGCAAACCCTAAGCCCACCAGCGCCGCCAGCAGCATCAGCCGGTAAGCCTTCTTGAAAGCCAGCACGCCAAGCAGAATATATCCGGCGATGCCGATCACCGCCACGGGAACTCCGTACAAAACCGCATACGGGCTGTGATTCACGATGCCGCAGTCCCAGCGCTCGTTAATGCTGCATGGCGACGCGTCTGTGCGGTAATGCTCCCGTAAAGCAAGGGAAGAAGCGATAATGCCAACCACGGCAAGCACAATCAACACCCACCTCATAGAACTCCCCGATCAAAAAGAAGATGACTAGCCGACAGGGATATTATCCACGATTTGAGGAATTGAATTGGCGTCCGTAGCGCGCGGGGCGCCGGGCACAATTAGTCGTGATATCGCCGCTCGCCCGCTGGAATCGGAACGCTCAGCCGGTTTTGCGGCGGCGGCAACGGACACGTTGCATAAGCCGTAAACGCGCACGGCGGATTCACCAACTTGTTGAAGTCCAGCCAAACTTCGCCGGGCTGATCCACTCCATGGTCGGGCAGTTCCGAATATAGAAAACGACCCGCCCCATACGTCGCCGTCTTGCTGGTCGCGTCGCGCATAATAAAGAAGAGCTCGGTCGACTTCGGGTCTTCGAGAACAGGATCGATTCGAACCACTTTTCCATCCAGCGTGAATTCAACCGCGCCCGGCGCCGGCATGTGCGTCGTCGTACCCAACACCGTCGGAATATCGAGGACCTTGGGCGGGTTGTAGGGAATCCACTTGGCATGAATGCGGTACGATGCATTCGGGTCGTACCACTTGAGTCCATGAAAGCCGGTGCGCGTTGGCGCGTCCAGATCTTTCACCCGCAGCCCATATTGCTCGTCGCGGTGAATCAGAATCACCGTCAAAGTTCCCAGTGTGAGCTTCGACGGCTTCTCAGCATCGTCCGCCAACAACACTTGCTCTTTCGCCGGCTGCCCATCGACCAGCAAATCCTTGGGAAATCCCCCGGCAGGTGCGAGCAAACGAACCACGCCCTTTTCCAGTCGAACGACTGCGATGTGCGCCGGAGCCTTCGCCGCGATCTGTATGCGGCTATCGTCGGTCGTGCCGAACGTGTTGTCTCCTTCTTTCAGCCAGCCCAGAGCGATCAGGGAAAGCCAGCCTTCGGGAGCTTGCAGGCTCGTTGCGCGTTTGGCCCGCCACGCCAGCAGATCGCGCTGCCACGCGCCTTCGTCGCCAGAAGTCGCGTCCGATGCCGCCAAAGCAAGAGGCTGGGCTAACATGACCAGCGCCAAAGCAGCCAACACTGGGTTCCGTAGATTTCTGATCATTCGAAAGCCTCCGTCCCCTAAATCGGGGCGACCTGTGCGCCAGAGATGATTCTAAAGCAAATGTCTATTCACATGGTAGACATTGAAAGACTCACCACGGCCCTAAAACGCGGTGCCATTGCTTGTGGTATTCAGCAGAATCGTGAGTGGCGGCACATGCTCCGGTTTCACATAGCGGTTCACTAAGAAACGCTTGCCATCTTTGGCCACGTCATACGTAAAAACGTCAGTCGATGAGATCGGAGCGCGGCCGTGCACCTGGAACAAGGCCGCCGGCGTGCCCGTCGCGAAAATTTCTTCGCCATTAACCGGCACCGCCATCAACATGCCTGAGGGAGCGAGATAGAAGATCTCTTTGCCGTCCCCCCGCCAGCGCGGCTCCGAACCGCCGCCTCTCGACACCTGCCATTTTCCCGCTGCACCCGGAAACGAGGTCACGTAAATTTCCCAATTGCCCGACTCATCCGAGGCATACGCCAACCACTTTCCATCCGGAGAAATCTGTCCGTTCGTCTCGCTCGCTTTGCTCGTCAGAAAGCGCGTTGGTTCGCCCCCAGCAACAGCAAGCAATTCCAGATATTCGCCCGACGCTCCCTGCCGAGTAAACAGAATCTGCTGGTCGTCCAGAGACCACGAGTTAGGAACGATATCGTCCATGGTAGCCGTCGGCATGGTGAATCTCTTTTGCTCCCGTTCCAAGCCGGACGCCGGTTTCAAGTAGAGCGCCGTGCCGTCCGAATCACTGCGATAAGCAACCGTCTTTCCGTCGCGCGACCACACACCCACAACTTCTTCCGCGGGATCAAACGTAAAACGCGAGTTGCCGGCTCCAGTCGTGCTTTCGATCCATATATCCACGTTGTTCGCCTTCGTATCGCTGATATCGACCGCGAGGCGCGTCCCATCGGGCGAGAGCGTGGGATTGCCCATGATGCCGGCGTCCCCGATGTGGCCCAACTCTTTACCCGAGCGGTCGATCCAAGTCAGTTCCGACTGCGCCGCCCCAACGCTGGTGTTGTAGATCAGCGTTCCATTCTCCGCGACCGCGAAAGCCGACCAGGTCGTGGCCGGTTGATATCCAACTGCATTTGCGATCACAGTCGTGCTCCCCGACGCCTTGCCGGTAGTGACGTCAAACGCGACGCTGACCAACTGTCTCTGATCGTCTACATAAAACAAGTTGTGAGCGTCGTAGCCAAAATTGGAATGGCACACCGCAATCAGTTTTTTCTCTTTCCCTTCAAGAGAGCTGAGGTAGATGGCGCTGGAGGTGTCGTCCTTGTGATTTCCGAAGCTGCCCGCCCAGAATAAGAAATGGTCGCCGTCCGGAAGAAAAAGCGGCCAGCGGTGCGTCTCCTCCTGCGCCGTCCGTATACCTTGCGTAACCTGCGCGATCCCCGTACCGTCCGCATTGATGCGCTGCACCGGACTCTCAGCATCCGGCGTATAAATGATCACACCCTTCGTTCCCCAACTGCCGCCGCGTCCCGCCAATGCCGTCGCGAGGATCTGCGGCGTGCCGCCGGAGATTGCCATCCTCTGTAACTTGCCATTGGCGAAAAATCCCACGTAAGCGCCGTCCGGAGACCAGAAGGGATAGCTCGCGCCTTGCGTGCCAGCTAACTGTGTAACCGTCGACGATCCGATGCGCTGTACAAACAGCATCGGGAGCGCCGAGTTTTCGTCCGGCGACACAAACACCAGCATCGAACCGTCGCGCGACAGCGCCATGTGGCTGATACTCATCTCGTCCGGAACCGCCAACGCAAACTGCATGCGCGTCGTAGGCGCAGGACGCCGCGCCACGAACCATGTCACTCCAGCAACCGCCAGCAACGCTAGCGCGACGGAAAGTCCAAGCAAAATCGGCATCCTTCGCGGCGCAGCGACCGCAAGTCGGCCAGCAATGCCCGTCTCCGTCCCTGAGAGCGCGCTCAACGCAAATGACAAATCGCGCGCCGACTGAAAGCGTTGTTCAGGACTCTTCTCCAAGCATCGCCGCACAATTCTCTCGAGCGTTGGCGAAACCAGCCGGCTCGTGCCCGTCAGCTCCGGCGGGTCGTCCTTCAAAACCGCCGTCATCGTCTCGGCTGCCGTGTCCCGACGAAAAGCGCGTACGCCCGACAACATCTCGTACAGCACCGACCCAAACGCAAAGATGTCGGTGCGCGCGTCGGCCGTCTCACCCCGCACCTGCTCGGGTGCCATGTAACCGGCCGTGCCCATCACCACACCAGCGGCCGTGTGCGAACCAGCATTCGCACTCGTGAGCGTGACTTCATCGGAGCCCGCGCCCATCGTCTGTGCCAACTTCGCTAGCCCAAAATCAAGAATCTTGATGCGCCCGTCTTTCGTGACGAAAATGTTTTCGGGTTTCAGGTCGCGGTGAACAATGCCTTTTTCGTGGGCCGCAGCAAGGCCGTGCGCGATCTGCACTCCGTATTCGATCGTCTTGCGCTGCGGCAGTGGCCCGCGATCCAGAGCCGCCCGCAGGCTCTCGCCTTCCAGCAACTCCGAAACCAGAAACGGAGAGCCGTTGTCTTGACCGATGTCGTGAATGGCGAGAATGTTCGGATGGTTTAACGCAGCCACAGCCCGCGCCTCTTGCTCAAAACGCCGCAACCGGTCCGCGTCCCGCGAAAACGATTCGGGCAAGATTTTCAGGGCGACGTCGCGACCGAGACGAGTGTCTTTGGCTCGATACACTTCGCCCATCCCACCCGCTCCGAGCGGCGCCAGAATCTCGTAGGGACCCAGTTTTGTACCAGCAGACAAAGCCATGTGTGGGCGCAATTATAGAGGATTTACCTGGAATTCACGCTCGCCCGCTAACTCGCTGCCAGCTACGTCCCTCCGGATGGCGGATTGTGTCACGAATCACATCAGGCATGCGCTTCCTCCTCGTATTCTCTATTCGTAAAGACATCTCTTGCGTGAAGAAGATCTCGCGAAGAGGAAGATTCCTCGATGATCCCGATTCGTAAGTTCAAGGTCCGCCCCTCATTGCCCTTATCTTTATCTCCTCTTTTAGAGATCGCCCACAATCTGCGCTGGAGCTGGAATCACGCCGCCATCGAACTCTTTCGCCGGCTTGATCGCGATCTTTGGGAAACCTGTGGCCACAATCCAGTTCTTCTCTTGGGCACAGTCGACCAGAGCGCTTTGGAAGCCGCCGCCGCCGACGATTCTTTCCTGGCTCACATGCGCGGAGTCGCCGATACGCTCACCTCCTACGTTTCAGGAGAAGGGAACTGGTATGCGCGCGAACACGGGAAAGACGATCTGATGGTCGCCTATTTTTCCGCCGAGTTCGGCATCACCGAATGCCTCTCCATCTTTGCCGGAGGCCTCGGCGTTCTCGCCGGTGATCATCTCAAAGCCGCGAGCGATTTGGGACTGCCTCTGGTCGGCGTCGGACTGCTTTATCAGCAAGGCTACTTCCGCCAATATCTCAACGGAGCCGGCTGGCAACAGGAAGCCTACGAAGACAACGACTTCCACACTTTGCCGATCCGCCTCGTGCCCGACGTTTTCGTTCGCGTGGAGTTGCCTCATCGTTCGGTCGCAGCGCAGGTGTGGGCCGTCAACGTCGGACGGCTTCGTTTATTTTTGCTCGACGCGAACACGCCCGAGAACACCCCCGAAGACCGCAAGATTACCTACCAGCTCTACGGCGGCGATCTCGAGATGCGGCTGAAGCAGGAAATCCTCCTCGGCATCGGGGGATATCGCGCTCTCGAAGCCATCGGCATCAAGCCCACCGTTTACCACATGAACGAAGGCCATTCCGCCTTTCTCGGCCTCGAACGCGTTGTCCGCCTGATGGAGACGCAGCATCTATCCTTCCCCGAAGCCCGAGCCCTGGCCTCGTCGAGCCTGATCTTTACCACCCACACTCCCGTTGCAGCCGGACACGATTACTTCAATCCCGGATTGATCGAACGCTACTTCAGCAAATACATCCAGCGCCTCGGCATCAGCTCCACCGACTTTCTCGCGCTTGGCCGTCAGAATCCATCGAATCCTGTCGAAGATTTCTGCATGACCGTGCTCGCTCTTCGCCTCGCCTGCTTCAGCAATGGCGTTAGCAAACTTCACGGCGAAGTTTCCCGCCGGATGTGGAACCCGATCTGGCAAGGTGTTCCCGAGTCCGAAGTTCCCATCGGACACGTCACCAATGGTGTCCACTTTCGCAGTTGGGTTTCGTTCGAGATGAACCAGCTCTACGACCGCTATCTCGGGCCGAAGTGGCGCGAAGAGCCGGCCGATCCGAAGCTGTGGGAGCGCACTGAATCGATTCCTGCCGGCGAGCTCTGGAGAACGCACGAGCGCCGCCGCGAACGCCTCGTCGCCTACACGCGCCAGCGCCTCCGCGCCCAACTCTTAAGTCGCGGCGCTCCGCAAGCGGCGATCGACGATGCCGAGGAAGTTCTCAGTCCCGATGCTTTGACGATTGGCTTTGCCCGCCGCTTTGCCTCCTACAAACGCGCCAATCTCCTGATTCGCAATCCGGAACGTCTCATGCGTATCTTGAACGATGCCGATCGGCCCGTTCAGATCATCTATGCGGGCAAAGCGCACCCGCACGACGATACGGGAAAACAGTTGATTCAGGCCATCGTCGAGTTGGCACGGCGTCCGGAGTTCCGCCGGAAGATCGTCTTCCTCGAGAACTACGACTTGGCCTCCGCGCGCTACATGCTGCAGGGATGCGATATCTGGCTGAACACCCCGCTCCGTCCTCTCGAAGCGAGCGGCACCAGCGGAATGAAGGCTCAAGCCAATGGCGTCCTTAATCTCAGCACGCTCGATGGTTGGTGGGACGAGGCGTGGGAGATCGGTCTCCGTCGCGCTGCCGATATCGGATGGTCGATTGGTCGAGGGGAATCCTATGACGATCCCTCGCGCCAGGACGATGTCGAAGCCAAGGCTCTCTACGACTTGCTGGAGGGCGAAATTGTTCCGACATTCTACGAGCGCCGCGCCGATGGTTTGCCCTTCAAGTGGATCGCGCGCATGAAGTCTTCTATCGCCATGCTCTGCCCCGAGTTCAATATGCATCGCATGGTCAAGCAATACACCAACGAATATTATCGAGTCGCCCACAAGCGATTCTCGGAACTCAACGCCGAAAATGGATTCAAAGCGGTGCAATTGGCCGCATGGCTGCGCAAAGTCGAGACGGCCTGGCCTCGCCTGCGCATGGATTCCGTAGAAGACAGCGCCACCGAAATTGAAGTCGGCGTCCCGCTGGAAGTGACAGCCCGCGTCTTCCTCGACACCCTCACACCCGATGACGTTACCCTCGAAATCGTCATGGGGCGCATGAGCGCCGACGGCGAGATTACCGACTTCGTCGCCAGCCCCATGCAAGCCCGCGAACCGGACGCTGACGGCACCTACGTCTTCCATTCTGTCCTTCAGCCCACCACTCGTAGCGGCATGTATGGTTATGCCATTCGAATTTTGCCCAAACATTCGAATGCGAAAAGCCGCTTTCTGCCCGGCCTGATTTTGTGGGCCGGAAACAATCTCTCCCTGCAAGCAAATGAGAACTTTGCCTTGGCGCATTGATAAAGAGTTGAAGATGGAAGCCACGTCGATTGGCTTAGCCTTTAGCGACTAACGACTCTGCGGCATAAAACCGCTCTCAACTACTTTCCTGTCACTCTCCAGAAACTGCGCGCTATACTTACCCCCGCGCGGAGATCGAGCAATCCGCCGCATCACTCGAACGCTACGGGAGTGTCATGACGCTAAAGCTAAAAGCTGAAACACAGACTCGCCGGGAATTTCTGGCAACTTCCGCCGTCGGAGCGCTTGCCGCCAATCTCGTGGGCGCATTGCCCGCTCGTGCCGCCGAAAACTCCACGGGCTCGGCCGCCGCTTCGCCAGCCACTCCTCGCAGAATCATCATCGACACCGACCCAGGCGTGGACGATGCCATGGCGATCTTTCTCGCGCTGCGCTCACCCGAACTGAAGGTCGAGGCCATCACCGCCGTTTCCGGCAATGTTCCCCTGGAATTGACTCTACCCAACGCGCTGCGCCTCTCCGAAATCGCCGGTCGCACCGACATTCCCATCGCAGGCGGAGCCAGCGTTCCCCTCGTGCGACGACTGATTACCGCCAAGTACGTGCACGGCGTCAATGGTCTCGGCGGCGTCGACTTTCCCGCTCCGACATTAAAGCCCGTTGCCGAAAGCGCAGTCGAACTGATCACGCGTTTAGTGCGCGCCAATCCAGGCGAGATCACGATCGTCGCCGTCGGCCCCCTCACCAACATCGCCAATCTTCTTCGCGCCGATCCCGCAATCGCTCGCATGATCCCGCAGATCGTCATCATGGGAGGCTCGCTCTCGGGCGGCAACATCACACCTGCTGCAGAATTCAATCTCTACGTCGATCCGGAAGCGGCGCGAATCGTATTCGACGCCGGGGTACCACTCACCATGGTCGGCCTCGATGTGACGGAGAAAGTTCTTTTGCGTGAGGAACACGTCCGATTACTCGAAGCGAGCCAGGATAAAGTGAGCCAGGCCGCAGGCAAAATTATGCGCGCTACACTGAACCGAGCCCATCAGGGAATCGACGCCACGGTGATCGCCATGCACGATCCGCTCACCGTCGCCAGCCTCATCGATCCCAAACTTCTCAAATTGGCCGACTACTACGTGGAGGTTGAAACCGAAGGCGAATTCACCGCGGGCATGACGGTCGGCTACGCGCACGCTCCCGTGCGGCCTTCCGCCCCCTACGCCAACGCGAATCCTCCACAGCCCGACCCCGACCTGTCGTTCCATCCCAACGCCAAAGTTGCCGTAGGAGTAGATGCAGAACGCTTCTTCAATCTGTTGATCCCGAGACTAACCGGAAAGTCGTGACCCGGGCCTTAGGGGATCGCGGACGGCTGATGGCTGTCACCCCTCCGCTATAATCCGCCTGTGCCGGAACCTCCTCCCAAACCGCAGCAGCTTCGCACGCCCGTCCTGCGGCGGTCCTTTCGCAAGACGTATCCCGTCGCAGTCCGCGGAGACGGCGTCTATCTGTGGGACAACGAGGGCAACCGCTACCTCGATTTTTGCAGCTCCGCGGCGGTGAACTTCATCGGCCACGGCGTCCGCGAGATTTCGGACGCGATGGCCGAGCAGGCTCGCCAGTTGGAGTTCGTGCATACCAGCCAGTTCACGACTCCCGTGGCGGAAGAATTCGCGGCAGAGTTGCTGCAGTTTGCGGGAGCCAACTTCACTGGCGGAGCGGTCTACTTTACGTCGGGCGGATCCGAATCGGTCGAAACTGCGTTGAAACTGGCGCGCCAGTATCAGGTCGAAATTGGGCAGAACGCGCGGCATCAGATTCTGAGCCGGCAGCAGAGTTATCACGGATCGACGCTGGGCGCGCTTGGCGTTTCCGGCAACAAGAAGCGGCGTGAGATTTATCTGCCGATGGTGCGCGAGTTTGCGCATATTGGCATTCCGTACTGCTATCGCTGCGCCTTCGATTGCACTGATAGTTGCTACAACTGCGGTCAGCAATACGCGGCGGAGCTGGAACGGGCGATCGAGGCTAGCGGCGCGCAGAGTCAAGTCGCGGGATTCATCTTCGAGCCAATGAGCGGAGCGACGCTTGGAGCGGTCACGCCTCCGCCCGGATACTTGCAGAGTGTGGCCGAGATCTGCCGGCGTCATGGCGTCCTGCTAATCGCCGATGAAGTCATGACGGGCATGGGCCGCACGGGAAGAAACTTTGCGAGCGAGCACTGGGGAGTCGCTCCCGACATTCTGGTTACGGCGAAGGGATTGTCGTCGGGATACGCTCCGCTGGGGGCGGTGATTGCCAGCAAGCGAGTTGTTGATGCAATCGCCGGTGAAACGGCGGGCGGGCAGGAATGCCCGCCCCACACGGGCTCGGGAGCGTTTCTGCATGGCTTTACTTACAACGCGCATCCGGTATCGGTGGCTGCTGGACGTGCGGTGCTGCGGCGTATCCAGTCGCAGAAGTTGGTGAACGCGGCCGATTCGGACATCGACGGCACAGCAGGCGCGTTCTTGAAAACCGCGCTAGAGAGTTTGCGCGACCTCGATGTGGTCGGCGATGTTCGCGGCTTGGGGCTCTTGTGGGGAGTCGAGTTTGTTGCCGACAAGAAGACCAAAGCCGCGTTCGCACCGGATCGAAGTTTTGCGGGAAGAGTTGGCCAAGCGTGTTTCCGGCGGGGACTCTTGGTCTATCCCATGCAGGGTTGTGTTGATGGAGTGGTGGGAGATCATTTGCTGATTGCGCCGCCGGCAGTGATTTCGGAGGAGGAGATTGGGTGGGCGGTGGAGCAGATACGGATGGCGGCCAAAGAAGTCGATTAATGCAGATTGACATCGCACAGTCGGTATCTGGAGCTTAAACTGCTCCGTGATTGGGTTGCAGACATGAATAGTTTGTTTGGCTTCATCTTGGTCTTTAGTGCCGTTGCCCTCTCGCAAGATCGGGCTCCCAAGGTATTGATGGAGGCCGCTCAGTGTTTATCGGCTAAGGGATTCCTCCCGCCGCCGAAAGCGACTGCCCTCACCCTAGGGTACGTGGATGATACGAAGTCCTATCCGGGGGATGAGGTTCTCTACGTGGCTGTCTACGGCGATTCCGGCCATTCCCACGGCTGGGTCTTTAGTGTCTTCCTGAGTCAGAACAAAGGTCGCCGAGTCTTCAGCATCCAGAACAACGCCGAGTTCGTCAGATCCTACAAGGAGGGCGTCGCCTTCAGAAAACAGGGAGTGGATTTTGTACGCGGCGGAGATCCCCTCGGAGGGGTTTGGACCCAAGAGCACATCGCAAGGGCTATCCAAAGAATTGGACAACAGCCAAAATTCGAAGTTCAAGCTGGGGACTTAATGAAACCGCCTTCTCTCGCTCAATGCGAGTCTTATGCAGACGAAAGGTAATTGGCTGAGGGGAAACACTCCTGCCTCGAAATCTATTACTCATCGCATCCTATTGGCGATAAACAACATATCTCTTGATCTACGTTTTACCTCCTCTGCATTGTCCTTCTCTACCTTCCCGCGTCATATAGCCACCAACGGAGGCATTTGTGGCTATCTCAATGGTCGAATTTGCGGAACAGATCAATCCTAAGACTTTGGCGGAGGCCCGGCGGGCCGACTTTCATCAGGCAACGCGGGTTCATGGAAGCGTTCTCGCGACGGTCGAAAAGCGAACCCTGGTTTGGATGGCGGAGCGTATGCCGCCGTGGGTTTCGTCCGATCAACTGACGGCGCTCGGGTTTGCGGCGCAGATCGCTACGGGCGTTTGCTACGCGCTCTCGGTCTACGACCGACGAATGCTGCTGGGGGCGGTTGCCTGTCTCGCGCTGAACTGGTTTGGTGACTCGCTCGATGGAACTTTGGCGCGCGTGCGCCAGCGGCAGAGGCCTCGCTACGGCTTCTATGTCGACCACATCATCGATTCGATCGGAGCCGTCGCCATGATGTGTGGGCTCGCGCTGTCGGGATATATGCATCCCGTGATCGCGGTGGGATTGCTGATTGGATTTCTGCTGCTTTCGATCCAATCGTATCTAGCGACTTATACGCTGGGCGAATTTCATCTTTCAGTGTGGGGATTCGGACCGACGGAGTTGCGCGTTCTGCTCGCGGTGGGTAATCTCGCGGCGTTTCACTGGGCGTGGGTGATGGGAGGCCGTTTCCGGCTCTTCGATCTTGGCGGAGCGATTGGGTTGGCAGTCATGGCGGTGATGCTGCTGATTGTCTGCTTGAAGAACACGGTTCGGCTTTATCGGGAAGAGAGGATCTAATGAGCCGTCAGCCGTCAGCCGTCAGCCGTCAGCCTTCAGGTAAACCGGAAGCAAACCTTTCTGCGATGGATGAAGTTCAATGCGGTTGGCGTGATCGGTATCGTCGTGCAAGTGGCGGCGCTTTGGATCTTCCGATCTTGGTTCCGGCTTGAGTATCTGTTGGCGACTGGCCTCGCGGTCGAGATCGCGGTGATCCACAACTTCTTTTGGCATGAACGATTCACCTGGGCGGACCGTCCGGCGGCGCGAACCGTGCAGTCGCTGGTCAGGCTCGCGAAGTTCAATGCCAGCAATGGAGCGGTTTCGATTGTTGGGAACGTTCTCTTGACGAGGGTGCTGGTCGGGGAGATCGGGCTGAACTATATCGCTTCGAATCTCTTCGCGATTGCTGTTTGTTCGCTGGTGAATTTTCTTATGGGGGACCGGATAGTTTTTCAGGCTGGGAATAGAGGCGCGGTCGGTTGTGGCTAGACCCTGCCCCTTGCGTTGCTCGGCGGGACGAACGAATGCGTCCGCGGCTACGGAGGCTCGGCGCGGGCAAACAGGCAAAACAGCCCATTTTGGCGGTTACTTTGGGGGTTACGCCGCGAACTAACTCGGGATATAATCTTTTCAGTCATGTGTTTGAACGGGCACATTTCGCTGCGAAGCTGCTGGGTTGAGGGACGCGCTTGTCCCCGCCGGTATCTATCCGTTCTGCCTTCGCACGTGCGCGCCAATCTCTTTGGCAGCGACTAATTTTCTTCTCTTCTTCTTGCTTTGCTAATTGCTGATGCGCTATTCGCCGTCTGCTCTTAGCCAAGGCCGCTTTTCCAAGGGCGCTGCTCACTTCCTGCATCTGGGCCACTGAGAATTAACTGGAGGACTCCATGACCACCAAGACTTTGATTGACGGACCGAAGCTGAAGACTGCGATTCCGGGTCCCAATGCCCTGCGAATTCTTGCCGGGGACGACAAGTATATTTCGCCTTCTTACACGCGTTCGTATCCTATGGTGGCGAAACGCGGCCGCGGCATTGTCGTCGAAGATGTGGATGGCAACGAGTTCTTCGACTTCTCGGCCGGCATTGCGGTGACATCGACGGGGCATTGTCATCCGGCCGTTGTCGCTGCGATTCAGAAGCAGGCGGCCGAGTTGATCCACATGTCAGGCACGGATTTTTATTATGAGGGCATGGTGACATTGGCCGAACGGCTCTCGAAGGTCGCCCCGATGCCCGGGCCGCACAAGTTTTATTACGGAAACTCTGGCGCCGAGGCGATTGAATGCGCGCTGAAGCTGGCGCGTTATCACACCAAGCGGCAGCAGGTGATCGCGTTCTTCGGTGCCTTTCATGGGCGGACGATGGGCGCTCTCTCGTTGACAGCTTCAAAGCCGCAGCAGAAACGGCGTTTCTCGCCAATGGTGCCGGGCGTGACCCATGTGCGCTATCCCGATGTGTATCGCGGATGCTCGGGTGGCCCGCAGGACGCGGAGAAGTTCGCGCTGGGATGCGCGCGTTATATCGAAGAGAAATTGTTTAAGACGATTCTGGCGCCGGAAGAAGTGGCGGCAATTTTCGTCGAGCCGATTCAGGGCGAGGGCGGATATGTCGTGGCTCCCAAGGTCTTCATGCAAGAGCTGCGGAGGATCTGCGACAAGCATGGCATCCTGCTGGTAGTGGACGAAGTGCAGAGTGGCGTCGGCCGCACCGGCAAATGGTGGGCGGTGGAGCACACGGGCGTGCATCCTGACATTGTTTGCATGGCGAAGGGAATTGCTTCGGGGATGCCGTTGGGAATCACGATGAGCAAGGCTGACTTGATGGATTGGATTCCCGGTTCGCATGCGTCGACGTTTGGAGGGAATCCAGTGTGCATCGCGGCTGCGCTGGCTACGCTCGACGTGATCGAGAAAGAAGGCTTGCTGCGAAACTCGCAGGAAGTTGGCGAGCACATGATGGCGCGCATGGCGGAGTGGCCGAAGAAGCACAGGATTGTCGGCGATGTGCGCGGACGTGGCTTGATGATTGGTGTCGAAATCGTTAAAGATCAGGCCACGCGCGAGTATGGTGCGAGCGAACGGGATCGCATTGTAGAGTTGGCATTCGAACGCGGCGTTCTGTTTCTAGGATGTGGTCCAAGCACGGTGCGGATTGCTCCGCCGCTCATCGTCACGAAGGACGAAGCGGATGTTGCGATGGACGTGTTGGAAGAAGCGATCGCGAGTGTCGAGAAAAACACCTAGACACGCGACTGGAGACGCGAGGTGAGCGATGCCGAACGGAACGGTAGAGTCGATTTACATTGCGGGTGCTCCCGAAAGCAAGCCGCAATCGGTTGGTCAGGTGGCGGCGATTCCGGGAGGCGGACTTAGAGGCGATCGCTACGCCTTGAAGACAGGTACCTTTTACAAGCCCGAACCGGATTATGAATTAACTCTGATCGAGGCGGAGGCGGTTGAAGCGCTGCAACGTGATTATCAGATTGAGCTTTCTCAGGCGGATGCTCGTCGCAACATCGTGACGCGGGACGTGGCGCTGAATCACCTGGTGGGTAAAGAGTTCGTGATCGGCGATGTGCGAATTCGCGGCATCCGGCTCTGCGAGCCTTGTGATCATTTGCAGAAACTCACCGGCAAGCCAGTGATCAAGGGATTGCTGCATCGCGGCGGGCTGCGGGCGCAGATCCTCACACCGGGCACGATTCGCGTCGGGGACCAGATTACGGTCGTCCAGTAGAAGCGTGGTTGCATCTTCAGTCCGCATCTCAGGGCTCATTCGTACGACCGCAGACGGGGACGGCTCTCGTCGAAACAAGAAGAATGGGATTTATGGGCGACACCACACTGCGCGAACTCGTGTACGGCAAAGGCGCTCATGCCGATCCCCTCGCTTGTATCGAGGATATTTCGGCCGAACTGGCTGCGAGCACTCTAGCAAGTTCTCCGCATTCGATCTGGCAAATCGTGGAGCACATGAATTATTGGATGGAATTCGATCTCAGCAAAGTTGCGGGCGAGGAGCGAGCCTATCCACCGCGCGCGATCGAAAGCTGGCCGAAGCATTCGAATCCTGGTGCAGCCAGTAGCCTGGTCGATGACGCGTGGAAGGCGACGACGCGACGCTTTGCAGATTTGCTGACGCAGTTGGCGCGACTTGCGGAATCCGATGGACAGGACTTGGAGCGCGTGGTTCATCACGTCGGTCCGGCGCACGTTTCCCGTGAATCGACGGTGCATGCCATTCTGTGGCAGATTACGGCGCATAACAGTTATCACATCGGCCAAATTGCGTTGCTTCGCCGCCAGGCCGGCGCTTGGCCTCCTGAACGTGGCGGCGATACCTGGTAAGAGCTGCCGTCGATTCCCACACGGTGACTGGAACCAAGTAAAGCCGGTGCCACCTGTATTTACCCTGCATTCCCCCGCGAATGCAGAATTCCACCCCACGCTTATCGAAAGGAGGCGCCATGCCGCGCTTTACATCTCGTACTCTTGTCGCGCTCACGTTCACCGTAGTTGTCTGGGCCTCGGCCTTTGCTGGAATTCGCGCCGGGCTGCGGGGGTATTCCCCGGCAAACCTCGCTATCTTGCGATTCTTGATCGCGTCTGGCGTACTTGGTATTTATG
Source organism: uncultured Acidobacteriaceae bacterium (assembly GCA_963846085.1). GTDB lineage: Bacteria > Acidobacteriota > Terriglobia > Terriglobales > Acidobacteriaceae > Acidiflorens. The sequence continues at coordinate 2,373,114 of CAWJUN010000004.1, forward strand.
CCGGGATCGCACATTTTCGGCGACCGGCTTTACGCGATATTCCAGGGCTCGCACTGACAGGAGCGATCGGAATCAGCTTTTATAACCTGGCCCTGAATTATGGCGAAACCCGAGTCACAGCGGGAGCCGCGAGTTTGCTGATTGCTTCGACTCCTATCTGGACGGCGCTTGCTGCCCGCTTCTGGCTGCACGAGAAGCTCACCATGATCGGATGGTGCGGCGTTGTGGTGAGCTTTGCCGGTGTCGCGATGATTGCGAGCGGCGAGGGGGAGGGAATACGGCTGTCGCGGCAGGCGCTGGTGGTGCTCGCGGCGGCGGTTGCCTCCGCGCTCTACATGATCCTGCAAAAGCATTATCTCGGGAAATATAGTGCGCTGGAAGCGACCGCTTACGCAGTGTGGTTTGGCACCGCGATGATGCTGCCCTTTGGCCGCGGTTTTTTTCGAGCGGTACGCAGCGCGCCGTTATCGGCTACGCTGCCCGTGGTTTATCTGGGAGTGGTTCCGGGAGCGTTGGCTTATGTTGCGTGGTCGTACGTGCTTTCGCACGGGGCTGCGGGACGCACAACCAGTCTGCTGAATTTGATTCCCATCGTCGCGATCGGCATTGCGTGGATGTGGCTGGGCGAGGTACCACGAATCATTTCGCTCGTCGGCGGGGCGGTTGCGATCGGCGGAGTCGTATTGGTCAACGCGGCGGGCAAAAAGAAACCGGTTCTCGAGAAGCCGGTTCCTGTCGAGCGTTCCGCTGTGGCCAAAGTGGCAAGTTGATCGCATTCGATCAGTCGCGAATGGACGGATCCGTGGTGATGGCGGTCACATCGCACGCAGCCGAGTCCGTCTAGCGTAAAACTGAGAACATTTCACATGTTTGCTGGGCGGCTGACGCAAACTGCAGTGCGCGCGTTCGATTGGCTGGCGGCGAAAACGTTGCCACCCGAAGACTTGCCGGCGCATCAACTGACAGGACGGCGCGGCGAAGAAGATGCCTACTTTTACCTGCGCCGTCGTGGATACACGATCATCTCGCGCAACTTTCGCTCACCGAACCACCGCGGCGAACTCGATCTTGTAGGTTGGGATCACGACGTGCTGTGTTTTGTCGAAGTGAAGACACGCACCTCGCGCGACTTCAAACCCGCCGAAGCCGCAGTCGATCGCGATAAGCGCCGGGAGTTAATTATGGTGGCGCGCGACTTCTTGCGCCACCTGTCCGTGCCGCCGCAATGGCGGTTCGACGTGCTCGCCGTATACTATGAGCACGGCAACAGCCAGCCCTCCTTTGAGCTGTTTCAAAATGCGTTTTCCGTGTCGTACAATCGGAACTTCGCGAACCGCATTGAAAGGATTTAGTACGTGCCTGAATTAAGAAAAGACCCCATCGTGGGCCGGTGGGTCATCATTTCGACGGACCGTGCCAAAAGACCCACAGATTTTTTGCGCGAGGGGATGAAAGTTAAGGGTGGATTCTGTCCGTTTTGTTACGGCAATGAGAGTAAGACTCCGCCGGAGATTCTGGCGTATCGTCCCAGTACCAACGGCGGCGCTCCTCAGAAAGACAGTCCCGGCTGGACGACGCGAGTCGTGCCCAACAAATTTCCGGCACTCGGAATCGAAGGTACGTTGAACAAACAGGCCGAGGGCATGTTCGACAAGATGAACGGCATCGGCGCGCATGAGGTGGTGATTGAGACGCCGGATCATGCTGCCACGCTGGCGTCGTTGCCCTCGAAGAGAATCGAAGATCTGTTATGGGCTTTTCGAGACCGCATTCTGGATCTCAAGAAAGACCGGCGCTTCAAATATATTTTGCTCTTTAAGAATCACGGAGAAGCGGCGGGCGCGTCGCTCGAGCATTCGCATTCGCAATTGATCGCGCTGCCGATTTTGCCGATTTACGTGACCGAAGAGTTGCAGGGATCGAAGCAGTACTACATCTATAAAGAGCGTTGCGTGTTCTGCGACATTATCCGGCAGGAAACGGATAGCGGCATTCGCGTGGTGGCGGAGAACGAAGACTTTCTGACGCTCGCGCCGTATGCGCCGCGGTTTCCGTTTGAGTCGTGGATTCTGCCGAAGCGGCACGAATCGGCGTTTGAAAATTCGTCGTCACACATGTTCGAGAATCTGGCGAAGGCATTGAAGTTGCTGCTGATGAAGGCGGACCGTGTGCTCGACAATCCTCCCTACAATTTGGTGGTGCACACGTCGCCGGTGCAGGATCCGACGAATGAGTATTATCACTGGCATATTGAATTCATGCCCAAGCTGACGAAGACGGCGGGGTTTGAGTGGGGGACGGGGTTCTATATCAATCCGACGCCGCCGGAAGAGGCGGCAAAATTTTTGCGCGAGGCTAGCGTGGAAGATGCGGTGCCCGGCGTGGCGGGCGTGCGCTGATTGGCATTGGCGCAGGACGGGCGAGGACGCCCGTCGCTCCATTTTAGGTAGTCTTATCCCTGAGTCCGGTCGAGGACTTCGGCGTGCCACGCCATTTGGATCGCTTCCAGTTTCGACTCGTTCGACTTCGTGGGATCGTCTTTGAAGTCGGGCAGGGCGATCACATATTTGTGCAGGTCGGTGAAACGCACCGCGAGCGGGTCGACTTGCGGATGAGCTTCCGACAACAAAATTCCAAGGTCATCGGAATCGCTCCAGGTTAGTTCTTTTGGCATGGTAACTCCGTCTTTCGTCGTTCGCTATTCGCTTGGTTCACTCACTTTCGTTGATCCGTGTAGCGAAACGACGAATAGCGAGAAGCGAACAGCCGCTTGTTAGTGTTCTTCCGAAACGTAATTGCGATTCCACGCGGGAATCTCGACCACCACTTTGCCAGGCTTCGTGATAACCGTCTGGCATCCGAGGCGTGAGTTTAGCTGAAGATCGGCCGCCATGTCGAGTTTATCGGCTTCGTCGTCTTCCATCGCTGAGATTAAGTCGGCGCCTTCTTTCACCCAGACGTGGCAGGTTGTGCAAGCGCAGTTTCCGCCGCAGGCGTGATCGAGTTTCACGCCGAAATTGAGCGCGACATCAAGCAGTGACTCTTGCTTGCCATGATCTTTGTAGGGCAGCTTTCCGTGCTCAAAGGTTACGGTTTTGCCTTCGGGAAGGAAGGTGACTTCGACGTGTTTGTTTTCACCGGGCGCGTCCACGGTGGTGGTTCCGGTGCTGTGCGTTTTGTCTTCTGACATAACTCCCCTGCGAAAATATCTTATTCGAATTCTGCTTTCGCCACTGGATGGCCAGCGTCACCGGCGTCTTCAAAATCGGTGCCGTCCATGGTCTTGCCTTTGAGAGCAGTGGTTACTGCTGTGTCCATCATCAATTCCGCAAGGCGCATGGTAGCTTTGTTGAGCGCGTCGATCGCTTCGCGGATGGCGTGGTGGTCGTCGCCTTCTTTTACCGCTATCAGATTCTTCTCCAGCGATTCGGCGTTGTTCCGTTCTTCGCGGGTAAGTTCCGGCCATGCGGGGCCGTGCTTCGCTTTTGCGAGCGCCGTCAAAATCGTGTCGGCTTCGCGCCGTGTTTCGATGACCTGGCGCTGGCGGAAATCTTCTTCGGCATAGTCGAAGGATTCGAGCAACATGTTCTCGACTTGGTCGTCGGTTAAGCCGTAAGTGGGCTGAACGTCGATTTCCGCTTCCTTGCCGCTGCGCTGTTCGCGAGCTGAGACACGCAGAATGCCGTTGGCGTCGATAAGAAACTTGACTTCGATACGCGGCATGCCCGCGACCATCGGCGGAATGCCTTTCAGATCGAAACGCGCCAACGAACGGCAGTCGCGGGCGAGTTCGCGTTCGCCTTGCAGCACGTGGATCGCGACATTTGTCTGGCCGTCGATTTGCGTGGTGTAGTGCTGTGTTGCCGACGCGGGGACGGTGGAATTGCGCAGGATAATCTTATCGGTTACGCCACCCGCGACTTCAATTCCAAGCGATAGTGGCGTGACGTCGAGCAACAGCATATCTTGCGTGATTTCCGAACCGCCGCCGAGGATGTTGGCTTGGACTGCCGCACCCAAAGCAACAACTTCGTCCGGATTCAAATCGGTGTGGGGCACGCGGCCGAACAGATCTTGCACGAGGCGGCGAACTTTTGGAATGCGCGTCGATCCGCCTACCAGCACGACCTCGTCGATCTGATCGGGCTTGAGTCCTGCGTCTTTCAGCGCTTGTTTACAGGGGCCGACGGTACGGTCGAGGATCGGCTGAATCATTTGCTCGAAAAGTTCAAGAGAGATCTCGCGCTGATATTTCCGGCCATCGGGAAGATCGATATCGAGCTTCGCCGAGGGTTCAGATGAAAGCGCAATCTTCGCTTCGATGACGGCTTGGCGGATGCGGGCAGCGGCCTCGGCGTTTCCGCGATCGTTGCTGCGAAGGTCGATTCCGAGATCGCCGCGAATGTCGTCAATCGCAATGGCGATGAGGAGATTGTCGATGTCGTCCCCGCCGAGATGCGTGTCACCGTTGGTGGCGATGACTTCGAAAATTCCATCGTGAAGCTTGAGAATCGAAATGTCGAAGGTCCCGCCGCCGAGATCGTAGACCACGATGACGCCGTTCTTCTTCTTATCGAGACCATAGGCCAGCGACGCAGCAGTGGGTTCGTTGACGAGGCGCAGGACGTTCAATCCGGCGATGCGGCCTGCGTCTTTGGTGGCCTGACGCTGCGCATCGTTGAAGTACGCGGGGACGGTGATGACGGCCTGGGTTACGGGCGCTCCGAAGAAGCGCTCGGCGTTGCGCTTGAGTTGGCGCAACACGAGAGCTGAAATCTCGGGCGGAGTATAGGTTCGGTCGCCGATCTTGATGCGCAAAACTTCGCCTTCGTGAAGATCGTCGGCTAACTGGAACGGGAAGAGCTTGAGTTCGTCCTGGACATCTTCAACGCCGCGTCCCATGAGGCGTTTGACGGAGTACACGGCGCGCTCGGGAGTTTCGATCAGATACTTGCGCGCGGCATTGCCGACGATGATCTGGTTTTTCTCGTCTTTATTATTCTTATCGTTTTGACTTAGCGCCACCACGGATGGGACGAGGTTCAACCCATCTTCTCCGGGAATAACGATCGGAGCGTCGCCCTGCATGTAGGCGACGAGCGAGTTCGTGGTGCCGAGATCGATGCCGACGATGTAGTCAGTTGCCATGTCTTAAGGAACGACAGTGATCGCAATCCGGTTTGACTTCACGACCTCAAACTTCGGATTCCTTTCCTTCGCCTGGACTGTATATTCGCCAGGCGCGCTCATGTCGTACTCCTCGCTCAGAATCAGTTCCTCTTCAATTTTGTCGCCTGGACGTGCGGTTGCAGCGAAGACGCTTCCGCCGCGCCACGCGGTCTTGCCATGCATCTTAAGGCCGTAGGGCGTCTCCGGCGCAGGCTTACCGACACTGTCGCGGACATCTAAGTCGAAGGCCGGGCCGTCTCTCCCTGGCCCCCCTGCTGCAGCGTAGCGAATGTCCTGCTTCGTGTTGTTCACAAAGACGACCTTTAGCTTCACATCTGAAGTGGCACTGACGCTTGCCCTTGGCCCGGTGATCGTAACTGAAAACCACGGCTCGGCAGGCGGCGCTCCCTGGGCGGCGACTATTTCGGGGACCACGGCAAGCGCCGAAAGTAAGGCGAACTTTATCAAGATGCTCATAGGTTCATGCAACAATCCCGAGTTACAAAATCCTATTCCATTGCCTCGTTCACGTCGCGTACCAGATTGCGAATGTAATTTCTGCGATTTAGAACGTCGACCATGGCAGCGAGAACCTGTTGGCGATTGGGATCCGATTCATTCTCGACCGCTTTGTCCCATTTCTCCCACTCGGCCTTTAACTCGTCCAGAAGCGCGTCATATTTTTCTTCCAACGAGAGCTTGGCCTTGCCGATCTCCTCCCGCAGCGCGGGGTCGTCCTCGCCTGATTTCTTCTGAACGCGTAGTTCTTCGAGATGCATATTGAGTTCGAATACTTCTTCCAGCAGATCCGCGGGCACGACTTGCTTCTTGAGTTCTCCGCTGGCGCGAGCTTTCTCTGTAGCTTGCTTCGATTGCTCCTCGAGTTCGATACCCTCGATCCGCAAAAGATATTCCGTGCGCTTGATCGGATCTTTCAAGGTGCGGTAGGCGTCGTTGAGCATCGAGCTTTGCTCAAGACTCCAGGCTCGTTCGCGATCTTCCGCTTGTCCGAATACGTCGGGATGAAGGCGTCGGCTCAGCGCGTAAAACTCTTTTTCGAGCGCAGCGACGTCGAGATTGAGCTTGGGCGGAAATCCGAAAAAAGTGAAATAGTCGACTGGCTTCGGCGGCTGTACCTTGCCGCAGGCGCTGCAGAAGTGCACGGCGCGCATGGTTCCGCAAGACCAGCACGCGGGCGTGGCCTCGGCCGCGGAGCTCGGCCGGCGGTCCGGGCATGATCAGCGAAGATTTGGATTCTGCGTTTGCCATACAAAAATTTGGGCGAGCGCTGGCTCGCCCCTCAACTGCCAATACCATGGGTCCGTCAGGACGGGGCGGAGCCCCGTCACCACACAAGCATCCGCTTAGGAGAACGAACTGCCGCAGCCGCAAGACTTCGTCGAATTTGGATTCACGAAGACAAAACCTTGTTGCATCAGCGTTTCCTGATAATCGAGTGTCATGCCATGCAGATAGATGAAGGACTTCGGATCGACGAAAACCCGCACATCTCCGTATTGAAAGACGCGATCACGCTCGCGCGGTTGCGTATCGAATCGTATGTTGTAACTCAGACCCGAACAGCCGCCGCCTTGCACGCCCAAACGCAGTCCGCCCTGGTCCGGCGCGACGTTTTCTTTCACCATCGCCGAACGAATCTTTTTCAGGGCGTTCTCCGTTACCTGAATGCCCTTGGCCGGAGGCGCGGGCACCGGGCGTTGAGGCGCCTGCTCTTTTGCCGCCTCGTCTTTAACTGCGTGGTCCATGATTCTCTGAATTCCCGTAGGCACGGTTTTGCCGTGTTCTCTTTCGCGGTGCCGATACGGGACTAGTCCCGTATCTACAGACGTTCTTACTGCGCTGCCTGCACGGTCGCGGGCTTCGTTGCTTCCTGCTTCTTCTTCCAGTCGCCGATCGCGGCGCGGATGGCGTCTTCGGCCAGTACCGAGCAGTGAATCTTAACCGGAGGCAGGGCGAGCTCTTTCACGATCTCAGTGTTCTTGATGGCGAGCGCTTCGTCGATCGTCTTGCCCTTGACCCACTCGGTCGCCAGCGAAGAGGATGCAATCGCCGAGCCGCAGCCAAAGGTCTTGAACTTCGCGTCTTCGATGACGTTAGTCTGCGGATTCACTTTGATCTGCAGCTTCATGACGTCGCCGCATTCGGGAGCTCCGACAAGTCCAGTGCCCACGTCGGAATCCTTCTTGTCCATGGAGCCAACGTTACGCGGATTGTTGTAGTGGTCGATTACCTTATCGCTGTATGACATTTTTCCTCACCCCTTCTTGAAGACCCCTGTTTAAGGTTTCAAGGCCGCACCCACGCGACCTTGCATTCTAATGCGCTTCGGCGGCCCATTTCACGCTCTTCAGGTCCACGCCTTCTTTCGCCATCTCGTAGAGCGGCGAGAGTTCGCGCAAACGCAGAACTGTTTCAACAACGCGGTCGGCCACGTAATCGATCTCGGCGTCGGTGTTGAAGCGGCCGATTCCGAAGCGGATCGAACTGTGTGCCAGATCGTCCCCCGTGCCAAGCGCCTTCAATACATAAGATGGCTCAAGGGTCGCGGAGGTGCACGCCGATCCGCTGGAAACTGCGATATCGTTGATGCCCATCAGAAGAGATTCGCCCTCCACATAGGCAAAGCTGATGTTCAGGTTGCCGGGTAGATGGTGCTCCATGGAGCCGTTGATGTAGACCTCGTCGAGGCGGCTCATGATGCTGTCTTTCAGGCGATCACGCATGGCCGCCATTTTGATGGCTTCCTGCGGCATTTCTTCCTGTGCGATGGCGCAAGCCTTGCCCAGGCCGGCGATGCCGGGAACATTGAGCGTTCCGGAACGCATGCCGCGTTCGTGGCCTCCGCCATCAATCAGTGGGACCAGTTGAACGCGCGGATTCTTGCGCCGAACATACAGCGCGCCCGCACCCTTCGGACCGTAGAGCTTGTGCCCAGTGATAGAGGCGACGTCGATGTTCATCTTGTTGACGTCGATGGGAACCTTGCCGATAGCCTGTACTGCATCGGAGTGGAAGACGACTCCACGCTCGCGACAGAGCTTGCCGATTTCCGCGATGGGTTGAAGGACGCCAATTTCGTTGTTCGCCGCCATGATGGTGACCAGAATGGTCTTGTCATCCATGGCGCGCTTCAGGTCGTCGAGATCGACGAGTCCGTCTTTTTGGACGGGCAGGTACGTGACGCGAAAGCCAAATTTCTCGAGATGCTTGCAGGTGTCGAGCACGGCCTTGTGTTCGGTCACGGCGGTGATGATGTGGTTGCCCTTCTCGCGGTACATCTCGGCGACGCCTTTGATGGCGAGGTTGTCGCTCTCGGTGGCACCGGAGGTAAAGATGATTTCTTTCGCAGTCGCGCCGATCAGCTTAGCGATACGCTCGCGCGACAACTCGACGGCTTCTTCCGCGGCCCATCCAAAAGGATGATTGCGGCTGGCGGAGTTGCCGAACTTCTCCATGAAGTAGGGCAGCATTTCTTCGAGAACGCGGGGATCCATCGGGGTGGTCGCGTGATTGTCCATGTAAATCGGCAGCTTGATTCCGTTCGCGGAAGTGTGCTGGCCGTTGTTCTTCGTGTTGGGGGTCGCCGTCTTTACCGTGCTCATGATTGCCTTTCTCCTTAAACTTCAAACCAGCCCCTGAGGGAGCTTCTCCGCCGTGCCGTTTCGACATCGCGAGCGACGTGATACGAGGTCCGCTTACGTCGAAATCGTGATCAGTTCCGTCGCCTTTTTCGTATCTTCCCGCCTCGTTCCATTAACAGTCGCGTGTTGCGCCGCGAGATCGAGAACTTCCGGCTCTTCTTGCATCTGTGAAATCTTGATGTTCTTCAGCACCTGCTCGATGCTTTCATTTACTTTGCGCAGCGGCTCGCGAATCGTACAGCGATCGCTCTGGCCGCATTCTCCCCGGACGGTGACACACGAGGTAATGAACAGCGGGCCATCGATGGCTTTTATCACCTCGAAGGCGGAGATCATCTTCGGATCTCGGGTTAAAGTGTAGCCGCCATTGATCCCGTGTTGCGATCGGATCAATCCGACTTTGGCCAGGCGCTGCAGAATCTTCGCCAGCGCTTCCTGCGGAATGCCGTAGGCCTCGGCGACATCCTTAGCACTACAAGCGCCTTGGTCCGCATGCTCGGCTAGATGCTTCATGGCCATCAGACCGTAATCCGCTTTTTTGGTTAGTTTCAGCATGCTGTCAATGCCGACCTTTATGGTCGTATAAAAAGCCGACTTTTTCGGTCGCATTTCGATTCTAACTTGAGTTGCAACTATGCGCAAGGTCGGTCACCGAGCGGCTACAAAGGCGGGTGGAACGGTATCTTTATGTTGATAAACGGTTTAATGGGTAACTCGGATAGTTGGACAGGTGGACTCCATTCCAGAAAATCAGGCTTTCTTTCCGCTTTGCGTTTTGAGGCCACCCAACACTAAGTTGCAAATACCGTCGGCGAAGGTCTCGTCCAATTTTTGGTGGCGGATGAGAAAACGCATGTAAATCGGGCCGTAAAGCGTATCGAGCAAGAGATCGAGGTCGGTGCCCATCGGGAGTTCTCCCCTGTCAATGCCGCGCTGCAGAGTTTGGTAGGCTTGTTTGCGACGGGGCCACAAAAATCTCTCCCGGAAGGCCTCGATCAGTTCGGGATCGGATTGGCCTCCGGCTAACAGAGCAGCGACGACCTTCCCGCGGTCGGAGCGAAAGACTCGAATCAGACGGCGCATCTGCAGGCTCATGTCGTTCTGTACAGAGCCCGTGTCGGGGAAGAGAAGTTCGTCATTAGCGCTGGCCGCGAAAGCGTCGGCCACGAGCGCGGCTTTGGTGGGCCACCAACGGTAGACAGTTGTCTTGCCCACGCTTGCATCGGCGGCGATGGCTTCAATACTAAGTTCCGCGAATCCGCCGTCTTCTTTTAATAGCTTGAGAGTGCTTTTCAGGATGGACTGCCGCGACTCTTCGCTGCGAGGACGTCCTGGCTGGCGCTTTTCTCCCGCGACATTGTTCCCATTAGCCCCCATCCCACCATTTGTAGCGTTTCGAGCAGGGGCGTCGGGAATATGATTTTGAGCCATGGCTGGAGTCTAATATAATTTAAATCCGAAACGTACTGTTTTGAATCTATTTCGGTCTAAGGGCATTGTGGGTGCCTGCAACTTGTAGTTGTGACTCTTCTGGATTCTTTGTTGCGCAAGCTGAGTTGTGCAGTTAAGTAGGGGCTTTACTTTTCTCTTATGTGGATAGTCGCCTTAGCGCTTCGCCGCCCTTATACGTTCGTGGTGATGGCACTGCTCATCATCATCCTGACGCCCATTACGATTGCGCGAACTCCAGTCGATATCTTCCCGAACATTAATATTCCGGTGGTCAGTGTGGTGTGGAACTACGCGGGTTTCTCGCCGCAAGACATGGCTGACAGGATCGTCACGAACTCCGAGCGTGGATTCACGGTGACCGTCAACGACATTGAGCACCAGGAGTCGCAGTCGCTGGCCGGTCTCGCAGTGATCAAGATATTTTTCCGGCCTTCCGTAAACATCGCGATGGCCGTCACGCAGGTGACGGCAATTTGCCAAACCGTGTTGCGAGGATTGCCCGCGGGCACGACTCCACCGCTCGTCATTACTTATACGGCGTCCTCGACGCCAATCGTGCAGCTGGGATTGAGCAGCAAGACGCTTCCCGAACAACAGTTGTTCGATCTCGGTCAGAATTTTCTGCGCACACAATTGAGCACGGTTCAAGGCGCTGGTACTCCGTATCCTTTTGGCGGGAAGCCGCGTCAGATTCAGGTCGATCTCGATTCCGCGAAACTGCAAGCCTATGGACTGTCGCCTGCAGATATCGTGAACGCAGTGGCTGCCCAGAACCTGATTTTGCCCTCCGGAACAGCCAAGATAGGACCGACCGAATACAACGTTGAAATGAATGGCTCCCCGCAGACGGTGGCCGAATTGAACGATCTACCGGTCAAGACAACGAGTTCATCCACGCTTTACATGCGCGATGTGGCTCATGTGCGGGACGGATTCGGGCCGCAGACCAACATCGTCCGGCAGGATGGCGCCCGCGGCGCCCTCATGTCGATGTTCAAGTTAGGCGGAGCTTCCACGCTGACTGTGGTGAAGGACGTAAAGGCTGTTGTTGATAATGCTTCGAAGTATCTGCCACCCGATCTCAGTCCACAGCTGACGATCAAGGCTTTGTTTGACCAGTCATTATTCGTCCGCGCGTCGATTCAGGGAGTGTTGCGCGAAGGTCTAATTGCCGCCTGCCTGACCGCCGTCATGATTCTGCTCTTTTTGGGTGACTGGCGTCCTACGATCATTATCGCCGTCTCCATTCCGTTGTCGATCTTTGTCTCCGTACTTTTGTTGAGCGCGCTAGGCGAGACGATCAACATCATGACTTTGGGCGGACTGGCTCTGGCCGTCGGCATTCTGGTGGATGACGCTACGGTGGAGATCGAGAATATCGAGCGTAATCTCGCTATGGGCAAGGAGATGAAGCAGGCCATTCTCGATGGCGCGCAACAGATTGCCGTGCCGGCGCTGGTATCGACGCTCTGTATTTGCATCGTGTTTGTCCCGATGTTTTTTCTAGCCGGCGTCGCGAGATATCTCTTTGTGCCGCTCGCGGAAGCAGTGTCGTTCGCCATGCTGGCCTCGTATTTGCTCTCGCGAACGTTGATCCCCACCATGGTGATGTTTATCATGCGCGGGCATGAGCACAGGGCTGCCGAGAGCAAGAATCCCTTGGTCAAGTTCCAAAGAAAATTCGAGCAGGCGTTTGAGAGATTTCGTGGCACCTATCAGGGATTGCTGGAAACCACACTGGAACATCGGCAATTGTTCGCCATTTGCTTCGTAGCTTTTTGCGTTTTGTCGCTGGGGATCGTGTTCTTTCTGGGACAAGATTTCTTCCCGCAAGTGGATGCAGGATTGATTCGTTTGCATTTTAGAGCCCGGCCTGGTCTGCGCGTGGAAGAGACGGCACGTTTGTGCGACGAAGTCGAGGGAGTGTTGCGAAGCGAGATTCCGAAGGAAGAGTTGCAGACCGTCCTCGACAACATCGGCGTCCCTTATTCCGGCATTAATCTTTCGTATGCCAGTTCGGGCGTGATTGGGACCAGCGATGCGGAAATTTTGATCGCTCTGGATCCCGAGCATCACCATCCCACGGCAGGGTATATACGAAAGTTGCGCCGCGAACTTCCGGAGCGCTTTCCGGGCGTGGAATTCTTTTTTCAGCCAGCTGATATCGTCTCCCAAATTCTGAACTTTGGATTGCCGGCGCCGGTCGACATCCAGATCATGGGCGCCGATACGAGCACGAATTACGAGATTGGCCAGAGAATCGCCAATCGCGTACGTCAGATTCCTGGGGCGGCGGATGTGCATGTGCAACAAATGCTGAGCCTGCCCACTCTCCATCTTGACATGGACCGTACCCGCATCAATCAAGTGGGACTGACCGCTCAGAATGTGGCGCAGAGCGTGCTTATCAGCTTGAGCGGAAGTTTCCAGACTGCTCCCACTTTCTGGCTGAATCCGAAGAATGGTGTCACCTATAACATCTCCATTCAGACGCCGCAGTATCACATGACATCGATGCAAGACTTGATGAACACGCCGGTAAGCAGCGCGAGCGCGCAATCCCAAGTGCTTGGCAATCTAGTGCAAGTCACGCCGACAGCCCGCCCTGCCGTGGTTAACCACTACAACGTGCAACCGGTCATCGATGTTTATGCCAGCACGCAGGGGCGCGACTTGGGCGGCGTTGCGGCGGATATCATGAAGGCGCTCAAGCCCTTTCAGGATAAGAAGAATCTTCCGCGTGGAACGCAGATTGTGGTTCGCGGACAGGTCGAAACCATGCGGTCCTCGTTCTTCGGCCTGGGCGTGGGATTGCTCGGAGCGATCGTGCTGGTCTACTTGCTGATCGTGGTGAACTTTCAATCGTGGCTCGATCCGTTCATTATTATTACGGCGCTTCCGGGAGCGCTGGCGGGGATTTGCTGGTGCTTGCTGATTACCCGGACGACGCTAAGTGTTCCTTCGTTAACCGGCGCTGTGATGTGCATGGGAGTGGCAACAGCGAACTCCATTCTGATGGTTTCGTTTGCGCGCGATCGCATGGATACCGGAGTTCCGGCATTGCAGGCGGCACTCGAAGCAGGCTACACCCGTATGCGCCCCGTGCTGATGACGGCGCTGGCGATGATCATTGGAATGGTTCCGATGGCGCTTGGTTTTGGCGAAGGTGGCGAACAGAACGCGCCCCTCGGCCGGGCGGTAATCGGCGGACTTTTGTTCGCCACCGTGGCAACATTATTCTTTGTGCCAAGTGTGTTTACGATTATTCACGGGCGCCGGCAAGCACGATTGGCGCCGCAGAACAAGTAAGAAGGTTTTTCGCAATTTCAGGGAGAGACGATTATGTCCGTAGAGACGCCGGTAACGACGCAACCGAACGAGACACAGCACCCTCACCATCCTGAGATTAGTGAGCCGCCGAAGGTAACCCCGGCCCCGGCGGGCCGCGGCAGCATTTTAATAGGCGCAGCGCTCCTGATTCTGATCACGGCTGGCGTGGTGACTTTTATCAATCGGAAGGGCGAAACCGACGCGCTGGCGAAAGAGACTGAGGTCATTGCGGTTCCCACGGTTGCGGTTACGCACGCCAAGACGGAGCCGGGTAACGATGAACTTACCTTGCCGGGAAACTTGCAGGCGTTTGAGGAGTCTCCCATTTTCGCTCGTACCAACGGCTATCTGCTGCGCTGGTACAAGGATATTGGTAGCAAAGTGGAAAAAGGTGAGTTACTGGCGGCGATCGACACTCCCGAAGTGGATCAGGAGCTTTTACAAGCTCGGGCGACGCGAGATCAGGTGAAGTCGGCATTGGGGTTAGCGAAGATTTCAGCCGATCGCTGGGCAAATTTGCGCAAGTCAGATTCGGTTTCGCAGCAGGAAGCCGATCAGCAAGCGAGCGGTTACACCCAGGCGCAGGCAAATCTTGAAGCTGCGGACGCCAATGTCCGTCGCCTGGAACAACTCGAGTCTTTCAAGAATGTGTATTCGCCGTTCTCTGGCGTTCTCACGCGCCGCAATGTCGATCCGGGCGCGCTAATCAACTCAGGCGCGCAAGCAACAGGAAAAGAGCTATTCGACATTGCGCGCGTCGACCCGCTGCGCGTTTACGTGAGCGTGCCGCAGGCTTACGCGCCGTCTATGAAAGTGGGAGTGAAGGCAGCCGTGACCCTGCAGGAGTTTCCCGGTCAGAAATTCTTGGGTACGGTGGTGCGCACCGCCGACGCGATCGATCCTGCGACGCGCACTCTTAACACGGAAGTGGATGTCCCGAATAAAGACGGTAAATTGCTGCCGGGATCGTTCGGGCAAGTGCATTTTGCTACCGATACCACTGTGCCCAGGATTACGATCCCCACAAACGCGATGTTGTTTCGTGCACAGGGAGCGCAGGTCGCGGTGGTGGATAAAGACGGAAAGGTGCGTCTCCATGCGATCGCGATTGGACGCGATTTCGGCGCCACTCTCGAAGTTCTTGGAGGGGTCGATACGAGCGATCAAATCGTTGTCAATCCCTCTGATTCACTGGAAGAAGGGCAAGTAGTGCACGTAGCGAAGCCGAGTTCGGGGGACGCGCATTCGTGAAGCCGGAACTTCGCCGCAAAAGTGTCTTTCTTCCTCCTTCACGGCAGGCTCGGTCACGGAGATAAGCGAATTCATGTTTTTGTATGTCCCCAAGCCATTAGAACCAATAAGCGTGAACCAATCCAGAGCGGCCAAGCTCGGCTTTAGAAGTGTGTTGCTTACGATTTCTCTGCTTGTCGTAAGTACGGTTGGCTGCACGGTGGGGCCAAGGTATAAGCGCCCCACGGCGCAGGTTCCCGATACGTGGAAGGGCGAAGGGCCGTGGCAAACCGCAGCCCCTAAGGATGCCATTCCCAAGGGCTCGTGGTGGGAGGTCTTCCACGATGCCGACCTCAATCAGTTAGAGCAACAGCTTCTGCAGGCGAATCAATCGTTGACCGCGTCCCGCGATCGATTGCAGGAGGCGCGTTCGCAGGCGAGGATCGTATCCGCCGCTTTTTTCCCCACGGTCAGCACGGACCCAAGCGGAGAGCGGCAGAGGGTCTCGCAGAATCGGGCGTTTGTTGGCGGGGAATTACCGCCCTTTACCCAGAACAATTTCACCGTTCCGTTTTCCGTAAGCTACGAAGTTGATCTCTTTGGACGCGTGCGCCGTAATCTGGAAGCGGCCAATGCATCGTTGCAGGCGAGCGCCGCTGATCTGGAAAATGTGCGACTGGTGCTGACCGCTGAACTTGCGGCCGACTACTACAGCTTGCGCGAAAGTGATCGTGAAATTGGAGTCGTACGGCAGTCGGTAGAGATCCAGCAAAAAGGTTTGGATCTGGTCAACCGGCGGCATGATGGCGGCGTCGCGTCGGGACTAGAAGTCGCTCAGCAAGCCGCTTTGCTTCACTCCACGGCAACGCAGTTGCAATTGGTGTTGCAGCAGCGGGCACAATACGAACATGCCATTGCGGTTTTGTTGGGGAAGCCCGCTTCCTCTTTTAGCGTGCCCGAGGCGCCGTTTAACACGATTCCTCCGGCAATTCCAACCGGACTACCTTCTGAGATTCTGGAGCGACGACCGGATGTCGCCGACAACGAACGTCAGATGGCGTATGAAAATGCGCAAGTTGGGATTGCGATGACTGCGTTCTATCCGCATATTTCGTTGAACGGAAGCGGCGGTTGGCAAAGCAGCGATATCGCCACGTTGGTGAACGCCCCGAGCGCTATGTGGGCGCTCGGCGGCGATTTGCTGCAGCCAGTCCTGAACGGCGGACGCAATCGGGCGAACCTGGCTCTCACTCGCGCAGCGTATGACGAGTCCGTCGCCAACTATCGCGAATCGGTTCTGGAGGCGTTCCAGCAGGTTGAGGACGGCCTCTCCGGTCTGGCGCTTCTCGCACAAGCTTCGAAAACGCAGCAACAAGCGGTCACGGATTCTCGGCGTGCTCTCGACATTGCAAATGATCGGTATGTGGGTGGAGTTACCACCTATCTCGATGTCATCACGGCGCAAGCCACTCTCTTAACCAACGAACGGCTGGAGACACAGTTGCTCGGACAGCAAATGACGACGTCCGTTTATCTGGTGAAGGCCTTAGGTGGGGCTTGGGACGCTTCTGATTTGCAGCACGAGCAGGTAAAGCCCAGGCTCATTCAGGCCGTACAACAGTAGCTGCAATCCAGCTTGACCAGTCGGCCGATTTAGACACGAAAACGTACATTCGCGCAGTCGATGTTTGGACCGCGCCGATCGAGAATCAGCGGGGAGTGTGGTCTCCCCGCCGTGAAACTTCAGGCCGTGTGCTGCCCTTGGCTCCCATCGCGAGAACGGACTTCGCGTTCCGCAAGCAGCCAATCCTGATTTTCGTCGCCTTGGTTTGCCCCTGCAGTTGCCCGGCGTTCCAAATAGAGTTCATACGCGCGGCGGCGAATTGCATCTTCAAGATTCAGATTCACAGCCCCACGGTTGATGGCCGTGATGGTCGCCGTTTTTTCGCTTTTGCGCGCCACTTTCTCAACCACCGGCTCAATCGTGGGCGAGGTTTCTACCACCGCAGGTTGAGCCGATTTCTTGCTCCGCGATGGAACAGTTCCAGTTGTCTTACGTGCCATGAAAATACTCCTTAGCAAAGGACTAAATCAACAAACATCCTTACAAAACCAACACGACGGCCTACCCAAATTTGGATGTCCGCAGTTCGATTTGTTGCGTTGACCTGTTTCTAAATAATAACGCGCATCGCTGTGGAAGTGGCCGATAAACTCGTCCTCGCGTACAAAAAAAGACACTCTCTTGGACAGGACAAGAAGGGACCTGCCTAAACGGAAACCGCAAAGTACTGTGGTAACTTGTCGAAAAGTGATTAGTGCAAGCAGGATGATAAGGAAGAGGAAAACGGCACTTTTATGGCGTCAACCGGTCAAGGGTCCGCAACCAAGGCTGCCAAGGCCAGCCTTGTCGACTTAGAGAATATGCTTTCGGACAGTCCGAGTTGTGACCGGGTCTGCCTGAAACTGGCGCAGGTCTTGCGTGTGCGTCGCAGCGAAGTGGCTCTACTACGCTTGGAAAAGGGTAGTCTGCGTTTTATTTTTCCTGCAGAGTTGCGCTCGGCTGGTGTTTTACCGCTGAGCGGATCGGCCGTGGCGGCTCGGACCGCGTCGACGCGGACTCCTCTTCTGTCTAACACGTTCATGCGGGTGAAGCATGTCAGCCTCTTTGAAGCGGTGAAACTTGGGCTGGGATCCGAGGATGAAGATCGGAGCCAGGAACAGATGCCGATTCAAAAAATCATGTCGGTCCCTGTCGTGCAATCGGGAAATGTGATGGGAGTGATTCAAATTTCTCGTAAAGGACTCGACGCTTCGTTAGCCGGCAGCGACTTCACCAGCGACGACTTGAAGCAACTCGAAAAGGCCGCCGAGATTCTCGCGCGCATGCCCTTCATGCAAGAAGGCGCGGAACTTTAGAAAGAGTTAGTAAGGCTGGGGTAAGCTCGCGATCTTTGATCGCATTTACCTTACACCGCCTGACCGGCACAGAATCCAGACGCCCACGCCCATTGAAAATTGAAGCCGCCCAGTTGTCCGGTGACGTCGACAACTTCTCCGATAAAAAATAATCCCGGGACCAATTTCGATTCCATCGTCTTAGCCGAGAGTTCATCGGTATCGACTCCGCCTGCTGTGACCTCCGCTTTGCCGTAGCCCTCGGTAGCCTCTACCTTTATTTGCCAGGCATGCAGTTGGCGCTCAGCATCCGTGAAGGACCGATCGGAATTCCCCGCTAAGGGGTGCGTTTCGAGCCAGCGCTCGGCGAAGCGTCGCGGTAGAAATTCTCTTAGCGAAGTTCGCCAACTCGATTCATCGCGGAGACCATGCGAACGTAATTCATTAGCGAGGATGCGATCGGGCGCGAGGTCGAGCTGAATCGGGGCAATGCCATCCCAGTAAGAAGAGATCTGAAGAATTGCCGGGCCGCTGAGACCTTGGTGAGTGAAGAGCATATTTTCGTGAAAGGTCTGTTTGGTATTGAGCGCCCCGGCAATTACTTCGACGGACACTCCCGCCAAGTCACTCCAGCGCTTGCGATCTGGAGCACGAAAGGTGAGAGGCACGAGAGCGGGGCGCGGCGGGACAATCTTCAAGCCGAATCGCCGCGCTAGATCGTAGCCGAATGAGGTCGCTCCGATTTTCGCGATCGAGAGGCCTCCAGTCGCGACGACTAACCGCGCCGCCATGAAAACGGCATTTTCAGTCTCGATCACAAAAGGGAACTGGTCGTTCTCGCCGTTTTCGTTTCGCCGTACGTCATTTATTTTCGTATTGCATTGGATCTCCGCTCTTGAGCCGCGACACTCTTGCTCGAGCATTCCTGTAATGTCACCGGCAGCTCGATCGCAGAACAACTGGCCAAGTTTCTTTTCGTGATAGGGAATGCGATGCTTTTCGATCAGAGCGATAAAATCGGCTGGAGCGTAACGGGCGAGCGCCGATTTCACGAAATGCGGGTTGGCAGAAAGAAAATTGTCTGCACTCGTATGGAGGTTGGTGAAATTACAGCGGCCTCCGCCCGAGATCAAAATCTTTTTGCCAATGCGGTCGGCGCGTTCCAGCACGAGGACCCGGCGGCCTCGCTTGCCGGCCTCGATGGCGCACATCAGGCCGGCCGCTCCTGCTCCGAGAATAATTACATCGTAATTCTGGTTCACCCAGGATCACCTGCTAAGCCAAAAGAACAGCATTGAGCTTAGCAGGCGGTATCGTGATCGCGCGCGGTTTGAGACTGGCGCTACGGGAACTCTTCCGGTCTTCGAGCCTAGGGCAAGACTCCGTAGATATCCAATTCGCTAGCAGTCGGTACAAAAACTTTTCCGCTGGCAATTGTGGGCACCGTGAACTTCAAAGCGAGCCCCGCAGTATCGCGAGTACCAGCCTGCGTACTGTTATAGAGTTCGGTTGCAACGTTCGCCGCGTCGTAGGCATGCAACACCAACGGCCCGCTGCTGGATGGATCATTTTGGTCGTAGTTCGTGTTATCCGTGTCCCAGATAATTCCATTCGCGTCGCCATTCGCCGAGAGGGAAGGCGTCGCACCGTGCTGAGTGTAGACGGCCGTCGCCGAAGATGTGGGACTGGTCGACATCAGGCCCGTGCTGGCGCTCCAACTGAAAGCGTGCAGCACGTCATGACTGCAGTGATAGTAGATCGAGCCATTCCAATAGACGGGTGTCGAGAAGATATTGTTGTACTGCTGAGTACCGGTGTGAACCGTCTGGATAACGTTGTTCTGGCTGGGTGAAAACGAGCCCATTTCGTCGCGATTGACGACAAAAATATTGCCGTCTTTTCCTCCCCCGATCGTTTCATGAGGAGTGCTGGACGAGTTATTGGGCACCAGGATATTGGATCCGCTGCCTAAATCGACGTCGTTCTCCTCGAGCACCTGCGCGTTATCGGGCGTGAAGTAATCCAGCACCGAAAGATTCGTCGGGGCCAGCCGCAAGAAGGAATCGCTATAACCCGTGGTGATCTCATCGCCCTCATCGACCCCTGACATTAGATATAAATCGCCAGTGATGTCGTCGATCGCGACCGCCCCGCCGCTGGCCCACAGTCCGCCTCCTCCATTGTCGTTCGGAGTGTCGTTGAAGACTGCCGTCTGCTGCAGGGAAGTTTTGTCGTACGACACTATCCAGCCGTGAGCGCAGCTGCCGAACGGGATAACGATCGAGTTCGTGACAGGATTAAGGGCCAGGCCCATACGCTGATAACAGTCGGTTCCCAGGGTGATGGTGTGGCTCGTGCCAGTGCCTTCGGTCCCAGTCACCGACGCATTAATTGCCACTGGCCCGCCGAACTTCTCGGCGCCCGAGGTGACATCCAAGGCATGTAAGTAAAACGGCACTTGCGTGCCCGTGGTCTCGGTGACCAGATACATGGTGTTGCTCGTAGCATCGATCAGTGGAGTCGACAAAATACCGACGTAAGGATTGACACCTTCGACGTCATTCTTCGTGACGGGAGTTCCGAGATGAATCTGCCAAAAAGGCATAGTCTGGGTGCCTGTCGCGTCAAAAGCATAGACAGAATTGTTTTGAGTTACGGTGTACACGACGGCGTGGCTGGCGCCCGCAATCGTTACTGCGGGAAGATACAGGGGCTGAGCGTAGATTTGGCCATCTACCGTATACGCGGCGATTTTTCCGAACTGAGTGGAGTTTACGTTGCCGGTTGTCAACACGCTTTCTTGCGTGAAAGCGCCGTCGCGGGTGTCATCATTATGGTAGGTGAGTACCGCTCCAGCACTGGTGTTGATGATGGTTATCGTCGTCGTCACTGTCAGTGAGGGATACGATGTTGGCGTTGCTGCTACCGTGTGTTGTGCCGTCGCTTCCGGTGCAGTGTAGAGGCCGGCGGAACTGATCGTTCCGGTGGTCGAGTTTCCTCCCGCAACGCCGTCAACGGACCAGGTCACCGTTGCTTCCGATAGGCCTTGAACTGTAGCGGTGTATTGTTGCGTTCCGCCGGGCGCGACGGTGCTTGGTCCCGGCGAGACGGACAACACAAATACTGTTGCCGCGCTGTTCGCGCTGAGCGACGTGTTCGCCACACTCGTTGCTGTGACGGTGTGATTTCCCACCTGCGAGGGTGCGGTGTACAAACCGGAAGAGTTCACAGTGCCCACGGAGGAGTTACCCCCGCTGACTCCATCGACAGACCAGGTCACGGATGTATTGGAATATCCCGCAACGGTCGCGGTGAACTGTTGCGTCGCGCCCGCAGCAACATCGGCGGTGGCAGGACTCACCACATCAGTTGGATTCACCGTCACGGCCGCGCTCGCGCTCTTCGTCGTGTCTGCCGCGCTGGTTGCGGTAACAGTATGACTTCCGGCAAGCGATGGAGCGGTATAGAGGCCCGCGGCACTGATGGTCCCGACAGAGGAATTGCCGCCGGCGATGGTATCGACAGTCCACGAGACCGCGGTGTTGCTTGTACCTTGCACGGTGGCTGTGAATTGTGCGGTGGTATTCACATTCAAACTTGCGGACCCTTGATTCAACTGAACAGAAATCGGGCCAGAGGGATTCGAGGAAGAACCGGAAGATCCACATCCCGAAAGCACAAGTGTGATGGCCAGAGCAGAGGCAGAAACGCAAATTCTAGTCATAGGTTTCAGACGGGCAGCGCAAAGACTACATACCGTCGAGTAATAGTTGCCTGCAATCCCGCAATGGTTGCCGACTTCAGGGGCGGATGCCCTCTGCGCATGGGGAGGTTGCGAAAGTCCCGAATCGGCGACCAGCGCTCCAACGATCTGGTCGTCATAGCCGGGGTTCTCCGGTATTTGCGCATTAGGGTTCTTTGATTGTTAATTGCCCGCATCAGACGGCGAGTATTCGTCCCAAGCTTTTGGTCGCAATGTGGCTAACCCGCATTCGGTCTCCACCGAGCTAGACGAAACCTGTTCAGCCAGTCATTCGCCGCCAGGAATCAAGGACCGATGGGGATATCCGTCCTGCGGGGCGGGTCCCGAACTTCGGCACGATTAGGCAGTGTCCAAAAACTGGAATCGCGCCCAGAGCGAGGACAGCCCCCACCCCTGCTGAGCAGTTCCGATCTCCTCAAGATGAGGCCAGTCAATGACTTGGAATTGGATTGCGATGGTCGGCAAGATGCATCGGTCGTCTCAGCAGGCGGAGCTAGGACCGTCGCTGCGATATTGACCCGAGCGGTCCGTGTCTTCTGATCGATTATGTTCAATCAGCAACCTCCGGTTCGCGAACTTCGCAGCGCGACGATTGCGTTGTTTCTCGCCGCAGGGTTTGAAGGACTTAGGCAGATTATCTTCCCCGGCTTCTCCGTCTGGCAGTCCCACATAGCCATACCCGTGTTGTGCGGCTCCCTCGCTTTCCTTCTGGTTTTCGAGTTGCTTTGCAGCGGGCAGTGGCGATCCGTTCATCCCCAGCTGCGGTTCAACTCCTCTAGGGCCTTCGTGAAGAGCCTCCCCGAAACTGCCGATATCTCCAATGACGGTGGCAGGTTGAGGCGATGGCCCCGGAATTTTGAGGGGGTCGCTCGCAACCTCGGCCTGGAGATCGCCGAGATGGCAACTCGTGACACGGATGCGGACGATCGACTGGAAAGCGACCCTCCAGAGGTCCCCGTCGATCGCAGCAAACTGAAGCGAGTGGAGGAGAGCCTCCGAGAGAGCGAAGAACAGTATCGACTGCTCGTGGCGACTATCCCGGAAGTTGTTTGGAAAACGGATGCCAAGGGCAACGTAATCTTCGTGAGCCCCCAAGTAGAATCCCTCCTCGGATACTCCGCCGAGGAATTCCGACGGCAGGGAGATTCGCTCTGGTTTAACGCCGTCCATCCCGATGACAAAGAAAAGGTGGGAAAAGCATTCGAGTCCTTGATCCATGAAGGAAAATCCTACGACATCGAGTGTCGTGCGCGGAGAAAGAATGGAGAATGGTTCTGGGCGCACGACCGCGCGGTGGCCACCCTCGACTCGAATGGCCTTCGAGTCGCCACCGGACTTCTTTCAGATATCACAGCCCGAAAAACGGGAGAAGAAATGTCCCAAAAGCTCGCGTCTGTCGTGGATTTCTCAGAAGACGCCATCATCGGGAAAGATATCAACGGCATCATTACAAGTTGGAACCGTGCGGCCGAGGCAATGTACGGCTATACCAGTGAAGAAGTCGTAGGGCGAGACTTATCCTTCCTATTGCCTGTGGAAAGGCAGGCTGAAGTCTCGCTTATGATGGAGCGGCTCAGAAAGGGAGAGCCAACCGAAACCCTCGAAACCGAAAGACTCACGAAGTCCGGTTCTATCTTAGACGTTTCTTTGTCGATTTCTCCGTTGCGAGATGCGAGTGGACAAATCACAGGGTCGTCCTCGATTGCGCGAAACATTACTTCACGCAAACGCGCGGAAGACCAGTTGCTTTTGCAATCTGCGGCATTGGAAGCGGCAGCCAATGCGATCGTCATTACAGACCATAAAGGCAAGATCGTGTGGGTGAACTCGGCTTTCACCACGATGACCGGCTATAGCAAGCAAGACGTGTTGGGTAGGAACCCGAGCCTGCTGAAATCCGGAGAACAATCCGCCAGCTATTATGCCCAACTCTGGTCAACCATCTCGGAGGGCAGGGTGTGGACTGGCGAACTGGTTAACCGGCGAAAAGACGGATCCACGTACAACGAGGAGATGACGATCACACCTTTAACCCGGGATGCGCGCAACCCGGCGAATCGATACTTTATTGCTATTAAGCAAGATATTAGCGATCGGAAGCGGTCTGAGCAACTAGTCCAGGAGAGCGAGAATAAGTATCGCGTACTGTTCGAGGACTCGGCCGACGCGAACTTGCTGATGGACGACAAGGGCTTTCTTAAGTGGAATTCGGCTGCTTTGCAGATGTTCGGGTACTCGGCTGGGACCCTCAATCTGCACCCGGCTGACATCTCGCCCCCAAACCAACCCGATGGCACTTCCTCGCTTGTTGCTGCCGATCAAAAAATTGCGGCCGCGTTTCGCAATGGCACCGAACGTTTTGAATGGTTGCACCAGCGCAAAAACGGCGAGGTTTTCCTCACCGAAGTGTGCTTAACCGCACTCACACTGAGTGGACGGCCGACGTTGTTGGCCAACATCCGCGATATCTCCCAGCGCAAGCAGGAGGAGGAGTCGCTGTTGTTCAAGAATGCTCTGCTCGAGGCGCAAGCGGAGACCACAATCGACGGCATTCTCGCAGTCGACGAATCCGACCGCATCGTTTTGACGAACCGGCAATTGGGCGTTAGCTTCGAAATACCCGACGAGGTCTTGCGGGCGCGGGACGACCTGATCATGCGCGAGTACGTCTCAAACCAACTCGAGGACCCTGCTGCTTTTCTCGAAAAGGTGAAGTATCTCTACAGTCATCGAAACGAAAAAAGTCGCGACGAGCTTCGACTCAAGAATGGAAAAGTCTTAGACCGGTACTCCGCGCCGCTCCAGGACTCCAAGGGCCGGTATCGAGGCAGAATTTGGTATTTTCGCGATATTACCGATCGCAAACTTGCCGAGCAACAAGTCCAATTTCTCGCCTACTACGATGCGCTCACACGACTCCCTAACCGGACGCTTCTGCAGGATCGGCTCGGGAAGGCGCTCGCCGACGCTCGAAGGAACAGTTGCAAGGTCGCCCTGCTTTTTCTCGACCTCGATCGTTTTAAAGACATCAACGACTCTCTGGGCCACTCTGTCGGCGACCTCCTGCTGCAAGCCGTTGCGGAACGACTGAAGACCTGGGGGCGCGAACAAGATACCGTTGCTCGCCTCGGCGGCGACGAATTCCTGATCATGCTAACCGGTCTAAAGGATGTCTCTGACGCTGCCGTAGCGGCTGAGCGCCTCATGGATGCAATGCTGGCGGGATTCGTCATTGAGGGGCATGCCCTAACCATCGGCTGTAGCGTCGGTGTCAGCATATTTCCGGAACACGGCTCCGACTGCGAAACGCTGATCAAAAACGCGGATGCCGCCATGTATTGCGCCAAAGACAATGGACGGAACAACTTCAGATTTTTCACCGCGGACATCAACGCCCAAGTCATGGAACGCTTGACCTTGGAACACAGTTTGCGAAGGGCTCTCGAGAAACAACAGCTCTTCTTGATGTATCAACCGCAGGTCGAGATCGCTTCGGGAAATATCACCGGTATGGAGGCACTGCTCCGCTGGCAGCATCCGGAGATGGGCCTTGTGCCGCCCGACAAGTTCATCCGGATTGCAGAGAATAGCGGTCTAATCATGCCCATCGGCGAGTGGGTTCTTCGGACCGCTTGCCAGCAGGCCCGGAACTGGCAAGAAGAGGGGCTGCCTGCGGTATCGGTCGCCGTCAACGTATCAGCGGTCCAGTTTCGGCAGGAGGGATTCTGCAATCTCATCCGAAAAGTACTTCAAGACACGGGCCTTGCACCGCAATATCTGGAACTGGAACTGACTGAAAGCCTTCTGCTAGCGAATGCAGATGTGATGTTATCCGTCGTTCAGGAATTAAAGGCCATGGGTATCACGCTTGCGATCGACGATTTCGGCACGGGATATTCCAGTTTCAGCTACCTGCGCCAGTTTCACGTGAGCAAACTGAAAATCGACCGCATGTTTATCCGGGATATCGCCGTAAAGGCGGACGACGCCGCCATCACGACCGCAATTATCAGCATGGCGAAAAGCCTGAATCTTAAGGTGATCGCCGAAGGCGTCGAAAACGAAGCGCAAATGTCATTTCTGCGCGCCCATCAATGTGACGAGATTCAAGGCTACTATTTCAGCAAACCTCTGACCGCCGACAAAGCTGCCGAGAAACTGCGGGGCAGCCCTCAAGAACTGCGGGCCCGCGCACAGGCGCTCGGGAAACAATTGTGAGCCCAGGCCTCGAATCCCATTCCCCCGCGACGATCTTGCCGAGATCACGGCGCGCCCTCATCGCTCTTAGCTCGTCAATCTTTACCGGCACGCTCGCGGCAACGGTTCTCATTGGATGGCAAACTCACAACATTTCTTTAATGTCCCTCGTGCCCGGCTTCATCTCCATGAAAGCCAATACCGCCATCGCCTTTTTAGCTTGCAGCCTCGCGTTGTGTTTGACATTGGGAAAGTATCGAGGCCTCGCTATCTGGCCAGCCGTCGGCGCGGGGATCCTCGGAGCCCTCACGATACTCGAATACTTCACAAGCAGTTCGGGAATCGACGAACTCTTCTTCCGGGATCCCTACTCTGTTCTCTTTCCCGGCCGCATGGCCCCAATCACCGCTGTGAACTTCGTGATTCTCTCTCTGGCATTAACTTTGCTCTCACGCAGAAAGATTGCCGCTTCGCAATGCTGTTTCGCAATACTCGGGTTGTCTTCAACTTTCGCGGTTCTAAGCTATGCCTACGGAGTTCCTTTCCTCTACGGTTCCAGCCGCTACACGTCCATGGCCCTGCACACGGGTGTGTGTTTTTTCCTGCTGGCTCTGGGAGGGCTCGCGGCCAGCAGCGATGGTGGAGTGCTGGCGCTCGTCTGGATCGAAGGTCCCAGTACCCATCTGATGAGACGACTGCTTCCCGCCGCCGTGCTGATACCGGCCTTCGTTGGTTTCGTCGTCCTACGCAATCCGTTTTCTCAAATCGATCCCAGGCTCGCCGCCGCCCTGATCGTGATCTTCAACATTGTTCTTTTCTCGGCCATGGTTCTCCGCTCAGCTCTCATCGTCTATCGCTTGCAGATCGACAAACAGAAGGCCGAGAGTCTCTCGCAAATCGATGCGTTGACCCAGGTTCTCAACCGGCGCGGATTCGAACTGGCACTAAGTCAGGAGTTAATGAGGTGGCACCGCTTTAAGACGCCGTTCTCACTTGTGCTTATCGACATCGATTATTTCAAATCCATCAACGACCTGCATGGTCATCTGATGGGCGATGCTGTCTTGCAGAAACTTGCAACCGCGTGGAATCGGCAGGTTCGCGGCGTTGACATGTTGGCGAGGTACGGAGGCGAAGAGTTCGCTCTGATCTGCTTAGGCTCGGACGCAGACGGCGCTTTCACGCTCGCTGAAAAACTTCGCGAAGCGAGCTTGGAAACCTCAATCGTCGAGTTTGGATTTGCTGTCTCCGTTTCCTGCGGAATTGCCAGCGTCGGCCAAGACGGCATATGCCGTGACGCGCTTCTGCAATCCGCCGACCGCGCGCTCTACAAGGCGAAATCCGAAGGCCGAAACCGCACTCTGCACGCTAATGGCACATTGCAACTCTTGGAATCCGCCGTTATCCGCGCCTAAGAGCTGCGCGGCCTCGCCCTCGATTCCTACCCCTGCACCGGCAAAATTTGGTATTACTGCAGTAACCAGCAACGACTGGTTACCGTGTTTCCCTCATTTGTCGAGCCGCTAATATCAGGATCATGCGAACTACATCTGAGAAGGTCAGCGCACTCAACTTCTCTTTCGCTTTTTCGGCAAAAATGCTCCTCGCGTTAGTCGCCGCCGTTCCTTTTGCGAGTGCCGGCGATCTGCCGTCCTCATCGCCCAGGGTTGTATCGTTCATCCAGGCGACCCATGACGGTATCAGCAAGATCAATTTATTGTCCGATGGCACCCATCTTTATTTGACAGAAGGGCCGGCCGCCTCAGTCATCGCGAAATTATCGTTGGAGGGGGCAAGCCGATCGGTGATTACCACCCCTTTCTCGAATGTACGATTGGTCGATCTCTCGCCCGACGGCACAAAGCTCTTGGTTTCGGCAACTCAGCCTGGATCGCGAGGCAACGAATTTTGGACTTTGCCAGTGGGCGCGGGATCACCAGAGAAGGTTGGTGATCTGACCGGCCGCGATGCTGCCTGGTCGATGGATGGCACGCAAATTGTCTTTGCCAAGGGACCGTCCCTCTTCCTCGCGAGTTCAGCGGGGAAGCCCGCTGGGGAATTGTTTATGGCAAACGGACCGGTGTTTGCGCCAAGGTTTTCGCCGGACGGTCAGCGGGTACGTTTCACGGTCAGCGATAGCGAACAAAATGCGACTGCGCTGTGGGAGATTGGCCGGGATGGATCGAACCCACACCCTCTACTTCCGAATTGGCAATACTCGTCAACTGCATGCTGCGGCAGTTGGACCGCCGATGGCCGTTATTACATATTCCAAGTCACGCAGACACTTCCGAATACAACTACCATTATCACGTCTCTCTGGGCCTTACCGGACACCGCAAACACCGGCCGTGATCGCGCGTCAGACCCAACTCCCTTTCCCTTGACAGATGGCCCAATGTCATTCGGGAATGCGTGGCCCTCCCGAGACAACAAAAACATATGGGCGATTGGCGTGCGCCCCACAGTCGAGGTCGTGAAGTACGATCCCGTCAGAAAAGACTTCTTTCCTATCGTCGGGGGAATCTCAGCCACCGATCTCGATTTCTCCGCCGACGGTAAGTTCGTCGCCTATGTCGCAATTCCCGAGGGCACATTGTGGCGCTGCCGCTCCGACGGCACAGAGCGCCGCCAGTTAACATCATCTCCTGTACGTGCGGCGTTGCCCCGCTGGTCGCCTGACGGAAAGCAGATCGTCTACGTCAGCATGCGACCGGGTCAGCGATGGAAGCTTTCTCTTGTCAGAGCCGAGGGCGGAGTATCCCGCGAAATTTTGGAAGACAGTGGCAGCCAAATCGACGCCAACTGGTCTGCCAATGGCACTCGAATTATGTTCGGCGACTATGCCCTCGACACGGGGGGCATCAGCATCCGGATTCTGGATTTGAAGACCCACCAAACCACAACGGTTCCAGGTTCGGAAGGTCTGTTTAGCCCTCGCTGGTCGCCCGATGAACGTTATATCGCCGCCATCTCGCCGGGTAACAAAACGCTGAAGCTGTTCGACTATAAAACTCAGAAATGGTCGGATTGGCTCACGTCGGCTGGGGCCGTGAACTATCCCATCTGGTCGGCCGACAGCCAGTATCTCTTTTACGATGACTTCATCAACGACGATGAATCGATCCGAAAGGTAAAGGTCGGTGAGTCCAATGCCGAGCGGGTTTTTGTGCTCGGCGTGTTCGAACGCTATCTCGGCGCACTAGGGCCCTGGAGCGGACGCGCAGCGGACGGTTCGTGGATGTTCGTACGCGACCGTAGCTCGCAAGAAGCTTACCAATTGAGCGTGGACTTACCGTAAGTTGCCGCCGAGGGAGGGTCATGCTGATACGAGAGGTTGCCGAGCGGGGTCAGGGCCTGGGTCGCGGGACGGGTTTCTTGCTGGGGCCGCTGTTCATTGCGATATTGTTCTTGATACTGAGCTGCGCCCGATTCACCACGCCAGCGTACGGACAGGCGGCGCCCGCAGAACGGACTCTGATCACTCGTGTCGAGCCTGAGTATCCCGATACTCTGAAGCGACTCTACATTGGCGGGACGGTACGGGTTGAGGCTGTCGTTGCTGCCGATGGAACGGTAGAGAGTACGCAACTGATTGGTGGAAATCCAATTCTTGGCCAGACCGCCATGCGCGCAATCAAGCAATGGAAATATGCCCGAGGCAAGGCCAAGGAAACAGTGATCGTAAAGCTTGACTTCGATCCGCACAGCTAGAAATTAGAAAATCAATTCAATTTCTTAAGAATCGTTGATGGTTGGGAGTCTTCAGGCGGCATTCCTTGCGAATGTGATCGATAAGGTATCCGACCACCGCAATATTTAGAATGAGGATCACGATTTTGATAGGATTTGGATGACGGTGTATTTCGTAAACCTCAAACGGAAGCAGCGAGCTCGTGATGATAACGCTAAACCACTCAGCCCATCGTTTCACCAGCCACAACCCGATGCCCTCGGTCAGGAATAAGCCAGCGTAAATAAAGGTTCCAATTCCAAAGCGCTTTATCTGAGCCGGGGTGAGATTACCCACCTTCTGAAGTGCCATGTCGATGTACCGATTCCCGGGATCGAGACCTAGCAACTTCACCCAATGCTCCACTACCGTCGCCACGTCTTTATGAATGAGATGGAGAGCACTCATGCCAATGGCGATCAGAAGAACCGCCTTCAGCAGCTTGAACAGCGCGATCAGACGAATCAACCGATTATCAGCCGATGGCATAGGGTTATAGCAGCCTAGCCTTTCGAGAGAATATTGGTAGGACCGCGCCTTAGCTTCCCAGATCCGGTCGTGTCGTCGGTTTTCTGGAAATTTCAAAGTGACTACAAAAACGACAAGCAAATTGAGCGATTAAGTCTCACTAGATCAGCGAGGAACGGGAGGTTGGTAGCGCTACCGGGAATCGAACCCGGGTTTTAAGATTGAGAATCTCACGTCCTAACCCCTAGACGATAGCGCCACTTGGGCCCACAGCAAACACGATTATAACAAAAGCTCGTTCTACCCCTCATGGGTTCAGAATACAGCAAGGCCGTCGCGCTTCGTCCCCTTTGGAGTCCCGAAACATGGCCAACTCTCTCCCGATTTTGCGAAAATGCGGGGGGAGGCCTTGACAGCAGTCGGCGATGGAGCCATACTCTTTTAGGCGAACAAAAAGCGAATATAGTTTGCCACTTGGGCCATTCGCCCTCTCCGTTCCCTGACAATGGTGTAAAAAATGTCTGCCTCTCCGGTTTTTACATCGGCGGCCCTGGGCCGCCCTTTTATTTTTTCCGTGCCGCCTTTTCCCGGTGCTCTGCGCCCGAGCATCGAGACGAGCGTCCATGCAACGAAGACAGCGGAGATTCTGTCCCGGATAGGCGCCCTCTCCAAACAGGCGACTGTGGTTCCAGCTTCGCGGCTCGATGTGCGTCCCTTGCCGGAAATGGTTTCGAGTGGAATTCCACAATTGGATTTGCTCACCGGCGGCCTTCCGCGCGGTTGTCTGACGGAAATCTGTGGTGCGGCCTCTTCCGGACGAACGAGCGTTTTGCTTTCAGCCTTGGCCCGCGCGACGGAACGCGGAGAGGTCTGTGCCTTGGTGGATGCGAGCGATGCGTTCGATCCGGCATCGGGGGCTGCGGCGGGAGTGGAGATGAATCGCTTGCTGTGGGTGCGGTGTGGAGAAAAATTTTCTTCTCGTAATAATAAAGATTTTGCGGCAGCGCGAAAGCCGGGCTCCGCAAAAACTGACGCGTGTCAGAGTACGCCGGATACGCCCGACAGCGATTCGTCACAGGATATCCCCGGCATACCCCAAGTCGCTGAAAACAAGTTTGGCTTTAACCGCTGGCAACGGCAACTGGGGCAAATGCTGAAAGTGACCGATCTGCTGCTGCAAAGCAACGGTTTTGGAATGATCGCGCTCGATTTGGGCGATATTCCCGTGCAGAGCGCGCGGCGAATTCCGTTGGCTTCGTGGTTTCGCTTCCGGCGTGTCGTTGAAAATACTTTGACAACTCTGCTGGTTTTGGAACAACAGCCGATTGCCGGAAGTTGTTCGTCGTTACTGCTGAAGGTGTCGGGCCGCAGGTCGCGAGTTTCAGAAAATAAGCTTTTCGCTTTCAACTCGGAGCGTTCTGAAAATCGGCAGGTGCCTTTGGAACTGCCGCATTCCGAATTATTGGATCAATTCGAAATTACGGCCGAGTTGTTGTGCTCGCGATTGGGGAAAAAATGGGAACGCAAGCCTGTGCAATCCATGAGGACCAGTTTCAAGAGTCACGCAGCCTGGGCAGGATAAGAATTTCGTTGTCAGTCATCAGTTCTCAGTAAAAGCGTATCGATTGAATGTTTGCCAAATGATGTTTGCCAAAAGATCTGATTTGAAAACTGAAGGCTGAGACCTGAGACCTGAGACCTCTTCCCCATGTTTGCCTGCATTTTCATCCCCGATTTTCCTGCCCAGGCGATCATTCGCCTTGAGCCCGAATTGCGCCGTTGCGCCCTTGCCGTGCTCGCGGGACGAACTCCCCTGGAAAAAGTTGTGGCCGTCAATGAAAACGCGCGGCAATTGGAAGTTGAAACCGGCACGACCAAATCCCAACTCGAAGCTTGGGAGAACCTGGTGCTGCGCACGCGTTCGGAAGCGCACGAAAAATCTGCACACGCCGCCCTGCTCGATTGCGCGCAATCTTTTTCTCCTGAGGTAGAAGACGCCGCGCCGGATGTTGTGCTGCTGGACCTCGCCGGACTGGAGCCGCTGCTGGGCCCGCTGTCAAAGATTGCCCACGATCTGGCGCAGCGTGTTTCCCAGATGGGGTTGCAGGCGAACATTGCCGTGGCGGCGAATCCGGATGCTGCACTGCTAGCCGCTCGCGGCTTTCGCGGCGTCAGTCTAATTCCGCAAGGTTGCGAAGAAGAACGGCTGGGAGATTTGCCTGTCGATGTGCTGCTCGAGAGTTTTTCTTCCGACGCGCAGGAGTCGATGCGCTGGGGAGAAACATTCGACCGCTGGGGAATTCGCAAATTGCGGTCACTGGCGGCTCTTCCGTCAGTTCCACTCAGCGAACGCCTGGGGCAACAGGGAATTCGCCTGCAAAAGCTGGCGCGGGGCACGGCCTCGCGCAACTTACGAGTGTTAGAACCGCAGCAGATTTTTGCCGAGAGCGAGGAATTGGAACATCCCATTGTGCTGCTGGAGCCCCTGGCCTTTCTGCTGAACCGCATGCTCGAACAAGTGTGTGCGCTTTTGCGGGCGCGGGCGCTAGCCGTACAAGAGTTGCGTC
The DNA here is from genome assembly GCA_963846085.1 of uncultured Acidobacteriaceae bacterium. Taxonomy (GTDB): domain Bacteria; phylum Acidobacteriota; class Terriglobia; order Terriglobales; family Acidobacteriaceae; genus Acidiflorens. The sequence continues at coordinate 2,405,583 of CAWJUN010000004.1, forward strand.
TGAATCTCGAACTGGCGGCAAACTCCCGGAACGATCATCCCTCTTCAAGTCGTCCCTATTCAAACCACGCTCTTACTCGAACGTTTACTCGTGTCTTGCAGTTGCCGACACCCATGCTGGACGCAAAAGTTTTTCTGAAATTGCTGCAACTGGATCTGCAGGCGCATCCTCCGGGAGCGCCCATCGTAAAGATTCATCTGACAGCAACTCCGACGCGTCCGCGATCGCTACAGAGTGGATTGTTTCAGCCGGTTTTCCCTGAACCGGAAAAACTGGAACTGACGCTGGCACGCATCGCGGGCATTGTGGGCGAAGGCAGGGTGGGGTCGGTGGAGTTGCTGGATACGCATCGCGAAGGGGCCTTTGCCGTTCGTCATTTTGCGCCGGTCGAATCTCCGTCCATTTCGAAAAAAATTCAAAATCCGTCTCGAAAGCGAAAAATTATGTATCTGCCAGAAAATGACAGTGCTTGTGAACTTGAAGAGAAGCTTGCGGAAAGCAAAAAGGAAATCGCCTCGAAAAAAATGAGCGCGGTGATCGCCCTCCGCCTCTTTCGTCCGCCGCTCCTCGCCGTAGTTACCGTTCGAGAAGCCAAGCCAGTTCGATTGCGCTGCCTTGATCGCGACGACGTCGCCGGTGAAATCGTGTGGACCGCCGGCCCTTGGCGCTCTTCCGGAGACTGGTCTGAGCAGGAGGGTTGGTCGCGCGAGGAGTGGGATATCGCCGTTTCGGTTGCAACCGGACTTGTGTTGTACCGCTTGGTGCAAGACAAGTTTGGTGGGAAGTGGTTTGTCGAAGGAACGTATGACTAAGCAGCTGAAAAACTGCAACTGACAACTGAAAACTGAAAACTCATGTACGTCGAACTCCATTCCCGCTCCGCGTTCAGCTTCCTCGAAGGCGCTTCGATTCCTGAGGAGCTCACTGCGGTGGGCTCGAACCTGGGAATGCCAGCGATGGCCTTGCTCGATCGTGATGGAGTTTATGGCTCGCCGCGTTTTCATCTAGCCGCCAAAAAAGCAAAGATCAAAGCGCACATTGGAGCCGAAATAACGACAGAAAATATTTTCTTCGGCGTCAGAGTCCGCTCCAAGTCTTGCCGACAGCTCTTCCTCTGGTGCATTTCGACTTCCGCTCCTGGTTGCTTCGCGGGCGGGATATCAAAATCTCTGCCGCCTGATCACGAAAATGAAATTGCGGGTTGGCCGCAAAGAAGGGGGCTGCGCCTCGTCTTCTGATTTTATAGAGCATGCCGCCGGTTTGATTTGTTTGACGGGAGGAGAAGAAGGCCCACTGGCGGCAGCGCTCAAACAAGGCGGACCCCGCGCCGCGCTGCAAGCGGTGAAAAAGCTGACCGAGGTTTTTGGCCGATCGGCGGTTGGCTCGCCGAATGTGTATGTCGAATTGCAGCGGCACTTTCATCGCGACGAGGAATATCGCAACCGTGTAGCAATTGAGATTGCCGAGGCCTTGCACCTGCCGCTGCTCGCAACGAATGGTGTGAATTATGCCGCGCCCCCTGAGCGCCAGTTGGCCGACGCATTCACAGCGCTGCAGCATCATCGCACGTTGGCTACCGCTGGCCGCCTGCTGGCACGCAATGCGGAGCGGCATCTCAAGTCTCCCACCGCCATGCGAGCACTCTTTGCGGATATTCCGCAGGCTATTGCCAACACGGTTGACCTTTCCTCACGTTTGGAATTCACGCTCAATGATCTGGGATATGAATTCCCGCGCTTTCCGGTGCCGGAAGGCGAGACCATGATGGCGTTTCTGCGCGAGCGCACGTGGGAGGGTTGGCAGAGCCGGTATGGTCGGGCGGATCCCGAACTGAAGAAACGGGCGCGCCGGCAAATTGAGCGCGAGTTGAATTTGATCGAACATCTGCAACTCGCCGGGTATTTTCTGATCGTCTGGGATCTGGTGCGCTTTTGCCGCGAGCAGAACATTCTGGTGCAGGGTCGCGGATCGGCCGCCAATAGCGCCGTTTGCTATTCGCTCGCCATCACCGCAGTCGATCCAATTGGCATGGAGCTGTTGTTTGAACGGTTTCTTTCCGAGGAGCGCGGCGAGTGGCCCGATATCGACCTCGATCTGCCCAGCGGCGATGAACGGGAACGCGTGATCCAGTATCTCTACGGGCGTTACGGACAGCGCGGCGCAGCTATGACCGCAAACGTCATCACCTATCGCAATCGCATGGCCGCTCGCGAAATGGGGAAGGTGCTTGGATTCGACGAGGAAACGCTGAAGCGCATTTCAGCAGCAGTCGCTACTTGGGAATTCAAAGACGAGCACGATGCGCTCGATCGCCGGCTGCGCGATGCCGGGCTTGATCTAACCCATCCGCGAATCCGCAAATATTTTGAATTGTGTATGGCCGTGCAAGATCTGCCGCGGCACCTCGGGCAGCATTCGGGCGGCATGGTGATCTGCGAGGGCCGGTTGGATTCGGTCGTGCCGCTCGAGCCTGCTTCGATGCCCGATCGCGTCGTGGTGCAGTGGGATAAAGAAGACTGCGCGGATATGGGCATTATCAAAGTCGATCTGCTCGGTCTCGGCATGATGGCGGCGATAAAAGATTCGCTGGAACTGATTCACGATCACTACAAAGAAGACGTGGACCTGGCGCATCTCCCGGCAGATGATCCGCTGGTTTATTCCACGCTGCAAAAAGCGGATACGGTAGGAATGTTTCAGGTCGAAAGCCGTGCCCAGATGGCTTGCCTGCCGCGGCTCAAGCCCGTCAAGTTCTACGACATCGTGGTGCAAGTTGCGATCATACGGCCTGGTCCGATTGTCGGAAATATGGTCAATCCGTTTCTCCAACGCCGTCAGGGCAGGGAAGAGGTTTCCTATCCTCACCCCTCTCTCGAAACGGTGCTCGGCCGCACACTCGGCGTGCCCTTATTTCAGGAGCAGTTACTGCGCATGGCGATGATCACCGCCAATTTTACCGGCGGCGAAGCTGAGGAATTACGGCGGGCCATGGGCTTCAAACGTTCCGAAACACGAATGAAATCAATTGAAGAAAAACTGCGCGCCGGTATGACGAGAAATGGAATTCTGGGCAGCACGCAAGAACAGATCATCCAGTCGATCACCTCCTTCGCTCTGTATGGATTTCCCGAATCGCATGCCGCGAGCTTTGCCCTAATTGCCTATGCCAGCGCTTATTTGAAGTGCCATTACCTGGCCGCATTCACGGCAGCCCTGCTCAATAATCAGCCCATGGGTTTTTATCATCCTTCGACGATTGTGAAAGATGCACAGCGGCACGGATTGAAAGTCCTGCCGATGGATGTGACACGCTCGGATTGGAAGTGCAGTTTAGAAACAGTAGCCAGTACTCAGTACCCAGTACCCGGTACAAGGAGCGCTGTGCCGAGTTGCGAGAGTCCTGTTCTGCGACTCGGTCTGAAATATGCACGCGGGCTAAGAGAGCCAGCAGGGCAGGCTTTGGTTCGAGAGCGCAGTCTGGCGCCCTTTGCTTCGGTTCAAGATCTTGCTCGGCGCGTACCCGAGTTGCGAAAAGATGAGTTAACGACGCTGGCGGAAATTGGCGCGTTGAATGCCCTGGGATCATCGCGGACAACCTTTCATCGTCGCGACGCCATCTGGCAGGTGGAACGGGCGGTGCGCTGGTCGGGGCCTTTGCTGGATGAGTTGCTGGAAGCGGATGCGGAATCTCCGCTGGCAGTCATGACCCATGAAGAGCGCCTGGTAGCGGATTTTCGCGCTACGGGAATGACCGTCGGCCCGCATCCCATGCAGTATCGCCGCGCTGAAATGAAGCGGATGGGAATCTATCGCGCTGCTGATCTCGCGAGCCTTCCCCATGGGCGTCGCTTGCGGATCGGTGGATGCGTGATTGCCCGCCAGCGCCCGGGAACAGCGAAGGGAATGATGTTCATGAGTCTGGAAGATGAAACGGGAATTGCGAATGCGATTTTCTCTCCTGATCTGCTGCAGAAAAATCGTGTGCTGCTGATTTCTGAGCGATTCTTGTTGATCGAGGGAATTCTGCAGAATCAGGATAATGTAATTCATATACGGGCGGAAAAAGTTTCCCCGCTCGCCGTAACTCGGGCAGAAACTGTATCGCACGACTTTCACTGACCCGCGCATTCAAGTCGAAGCGACCGCGCCGAACTCGCTCGCAGGATGGCTTTCTCTGCGAGATCGTTCGTTTACAAACTCTTACGTTCCGCTGCTGGGCAACCTCTCGTACTTCTTTCAAATCTAACTACTACATTCAAGTTGCGCCCCCACCGTCTCCATAACGGGGCGACGGAGTCTTCGCAGTGAGCAGTGTTCCCCCAGGCCAAGCACACCGTCATTCCTCGCTGCGCAGTTGTGCAAAGTTGGCTGCACGAGCAACCTTTCTGGCTGCGACTTTTGTTTTGATTTCTCTTCCCGCTTTTGCCGGACTTGGCGAAGACGTAAGTTCTGTGCAGACCGATCAGGCCCATCTGCAAGGTAGTTTGCGAACTACGCAGGCGCAAGCCTACACACTGCATGAGATTCAGGCTCCCACCGGCACCATGATTCGTGAGTACGTTTCATCCTCCGGAAAAGTATTTGCCGTGGCGTGGCAAGGGCCATGGCCTCCTGACATGCGGCAAATCCTCGCGAGTTACTTCACCCCGTATCAGCAGGCGGTTCAAGCCAGGGCCAACTTGCATGCCGGGCGCGGCCCCTTGACGATCTCGCAACCTGGCTTCATCGTCCAATCCTTCGGACACATGCGTTCGTTTGCCGGACGAGCCTATATCCCGCAGATGCTGCCGCAAGGCGTTAGCGCGGAGGCGATCCGATGAACGCAACCATGGCGGCTACGAACCTACATAAAAACGGAAGTAATCGGATTCAGTCCGCGTCACGAGTGCTTCTCCAACGCGCGTCGGTGATTCCAGTTTGTGGAGCGCTACTGTTTGCCGTCGCCTGCGGTGGTAGCAGTTCTTCGCCCAGTGTCACCAAAACGAATCCAGGTTCCAATGTTCTGGCGATTTCGGTGAACGCGGGTCCGGCCGGAAACTACGCCAATGGCGCCTTTGCGAGCGTCACCGTATGTGCCCCGGGATCTTCAACCTGTCAGACGGTCGACGATATTTTGGTAGACACCGGCTCTTCTGGATTGAGAATTCTCTCATCGGCCCTGACCGCCACGCTACCGGCTCAGAAGGCGAGCGACGGCAATCCGGTGGTCGAATGTCTTCCCTTTATCACTGGATACACGTGGGGTCCTGTGCAGACCGCTGACATCGAGATGGCAGGCGAGAAAGCTAGCTCAGTGGCAATTCAAGTGGTCAGCGATAGTGCTTACCCCGTTCCAACCGATTGCGCGGATTTTGGCACATCCGACGATACCCTCTCGTCTCTCGGGGCCAATGGCATTCTCGGTGTCGGCAGCTTTATTCAGGACTGCGGCACCGCCTGCGTCTCGACCGGGAGTTCGAACCCCGGCCTGTACTATGAGTGTCCCGCATCAGGATGCGTAATCGTGGGAGAAGCTTTGGCGCAACAAGTAGCAAATCCGGTTGCGTATTTTTCCACCGACAATAACGGCGTAGTCATAGAACTGCCCGCTGCTGGCAGCCCGGAGGACAGTCTCAGTGGCTCGCTGATCTTTGGGATCGGCACGCAATCGAACAACGCTCTCGGAACGGCACAGGTATATTCCGTCGATGATCGCGGAAATTTCGTCACGACCTACAATAGCCAGAGCTACAATCAGAGCTTCATTGACAGCGGTTCAAACGGACTCTATTTTCTGGGTAGCGGTAATACCGGGCTCCCCGCCTGCCCCGACGCCGATTACTTTTATTGTCCTTCTTCCACCCAGACGTTTTCCGCTACCAACTCAGGCGCGACCGGATCTCCCAGCGCAGCCGTCAGTTTCAGCGTCGCCAATGCCGACGACCTTTTTAATAACAACCCGAATGCGACGGTGTTTGGCCAATTGGCTGGCCCGAACTCTTTTGGTTTCGACTGGGGACTGCCTTTCTTCTACGGACGAAATATCTTTACCGCCATCGAAGGAAAAAGCACACCGGGCGGTACCGGACCTTATTGGGCGTACTAGAAATCAAGCTTCTTCTGAAAGCTCGAATTTAGCAACCCGGCCGTCAGGCGGTCGAAAGTTTTCTCGCATTATGGCGCAGCGACCGGCCCTCGGTTAGGCCGTAGAGCTCTTCCGCCAGATTCTTGGCGTGATCTCCAATGCGCTCCAGCGCCTGCGCCGCCAAAAGAATGTCAAAATTCTTCTGTCCGGTAGGGCTGTTCGGTTCGGCCAGATGCCGGTGAAAGAGCGAATGGCAGATGCGATCGACTTCGGGATCCGCCTGCAGCACACTTTGCGCCTGCGCCACATCGCGTTTCAGAAAACCTTGATGCACCTGCTCGAGCATGGTGCAAAGCAGGGACGTCATCTCGATCAGTTGCCGCGAGTCCGCCGCCGGCAGTTTTTCGCGTCGCGGCTGCAGTTGCATCACCGCGCTGTAGGCTAGGTCTCCAATGCGTTCGAGATCGGTAATAAATTTCAGACAAGCAAGCAATTCGCGCGCCGTCGCCTCTCCCACGCGAGTTATGGCTTCCGGAAGCTGTTCATCAATCTTGCGCTCGATCTGGTCGAGTTCTTTCTCGCAATCCTTGATCGCCAGAAAAGCCAGCCGCGACCCGGTCGACAGGTAGTCTTTCACATTGAACACGGCATCGTGCGCAATCAAGCATCCGCGAATGACGAGCGCCGTCAGCTCATCTTCGCCGAGATCGTTGCCACGGGTTTCAGGGTCGGCTGAAGTGGAACGCGTTCGCGTCTGGAGCGCTCGAGTCTGTGTCGCTCGCGCTGCAGTAGAAGACGTATGACGTTTTCTTCGGGACACCAAGGATTTCTTTTTCTGGGTCATGGTCGACCGCACCGCGATACACCAACACTAACCAACTTAGGATAAAACGCGAATGTGAAGGCAATGTAAATCCAGCGCTAGCCTATTTCTTCTCTATTGCTGCTGCTTGATCCTCGGTCCGTTTGGCATCTTGCTCCTTGCCAACCCCGCGATAGGCACGCGCCAGCAAGCGTAAACCCTCCACATTCTTAGGATCGTCTTTCACAAAGCTCTCGAGATCCGGCAAAGCTCCCGCAAAATTGGATTGTTGAATCTGCGCTTCTGCCAATCCCAGACGCCCGTCTTTATTTTCCGAGTCGACCAGCAACGCCGCTTCGAACTGATCTTCCGCATTCTTGGGATCTTTCAACCGCAGGTAAACATGGCCGAGCGTCAGCCGCGCAGGAGTTTGACCGGGCGATAGTTTCAGGCTGGCTTCGAGCGCCTCGCGAGCCGCCGCCCAGTCGCCGGAGTTCACGGCCGCTTCACCCCATTCAGACGCGGCGGTAGAATCCTCGGGACGCAACGCGCAAGCTTGTTTCAAGTGCGCCGAGGCCTTCGCGAAGTCTCCAGCCGCAAGTTCAACCTCGCCGAGTTGTCGCAGCGCGGTCGGCGATCCCGGATCGAGTTGCAGCGCCTTCTCCAAAAATTGCCGCGCATCATTCGTGCGGTTGTCATCTCCAGCCAGCATCGCGTCGTGCAAAAGATTCTGCACTCCGATCTTGTCTTTCGGATCCGGCAACTTCTCGTCTGCCTTCGCTGAGTCGCCAGGTGGCGGAAGTTTCGCCTTCCACTTCGCCATCTCCGCCTGCAGGCTCGCCACTTTCGCGTTGTCGCTTCCGTAGAGGTTCTTCAGTTCCTTCGGATCACCCTGCAAATCGTAAAGTTCAGGCCGCGGCGCCTCGATCAACTTCGAATTCTCGGTGCGCAGCGCGCGCAGAGGAGCCCATCCCCAACGCAACGGATAATCGGTCTCACCAAACAGTTCCCGCTCTGCCCCCGCAGATTTAGCCGTCGCCGCGTTCCCATCGATCAGCGGAAACAGCGATTCGCCGTTCAGTTCCGCCGGGGCCGCAATGCCGGTCGCGGAAAGAATCGTCGGGAGAATATCGGTCGTCCGCACCTGCGCTTCAACGACGGTGCCTCGATGCGCGGCGGCCGGCGTTTTCACAATCAGAGGAATGTGCAGCGTTGAATCGTAGAGAAACAGCCCATGCGTATCTTCTCCATGTTCACCCAGGCCTTCGCCGTGATCGCCCGTAACAATAATGATGGAGTTGTCATAGGCTCCTGCCTTCTTCAAATACGCAGTCCAGTGCGCCAGCGCGGAGTCAGCATAGGCGATTTCGCCGTCGTAGAGATGATCTTTATACTTCTCGGAAAACGGTGGCGGCGGCTCGTAGGGATCGTGTGGATCGTACATGTGTACCCACACAAAGTGCGGACCATTCCGATGCTTGTCGAACCAGGCCTCGGCGTGGTCTACGACCTCCACGCCGCGCCGCTCCACCCGTCCAAAACGCTCTGTGTTTTTTCCCGCCGCGTCTTTGGTGTCGGTTTTGGGAAAATTATCGTAGAAGTCAAACCCACGATCGAGACCGGGAGCCAGCGAATTGCTATCGAGAATCACGGCTCCAATGAAAGCCGCAGTCTGGTAACCCTTCTTCTTGAGTAATTCCGCGGCCGTCACGTGTTGCGGCGAGAGCGGAATGGCAAAGTCAGTAACGCCATGCACGCTGGGTAGAAGCCCCGTGAGAATCGTGATGTGCGACGTGTTCGTAATCGGACTGTGCGTATAAGCGTGCGTGAAGCGTACGCCGTCGGCAGCGAGCGCATCTAGAGCCGGAGTTTCGACGTTCTTGTATCCGTAGCAGCCGACGTGATCGGCACGCAGCGTGTCGATAGTGACAAGGTAGACATCGGGCGGCGCGTTTTTCGCGGCCGAGGTTTGAGCAAGTGCTGCGGTTCCTGACAGCAAAATCGGCGTAAGGATAAGAAACGGTATGATACCGGGGACAAGTGCGAGTCGTCGCATAAGCGCTCAGCGTATCATAATCCACCGCCGCGATTGATCCTCCAGGGCCGGCCAAATCGCCTGCCCATCTGACAACATGCGATAAACTGAACACACCGATGCAGCCTTTGTTTCCTCGCTACTTCCTCAATCTGACGCTCATCTTCGCGACCTTCGCCGCGTCGCTCGCTCTAGCGCAAACAACTGCCAAAGAGCCGCCAAATGTACTTTTCGTCACGATCGATACGCTCCGAGCCGACCACGTCGGCTGCTACGGATACAAGCAAATCAAGACCCCGAATATCGACAGCCTAGCTGCCGGCGGCTCCCGTTTTGAGCGCGCCTACTCCGTCGTCCCCGTAACTCTGCCGTCGCACAGCTCAATGATGACCGGAACCTATCCCATGCTGAGCGGCATGCATGATTTCAGCGGCAATAAACTAAGCCCTCTTCAACCCACCCTCGCGTCGGTGTTGAAACAATCTGGCTATCGGACCGGCGCAGTAATCGCCGCCGCCGTTTTGGATTCCCGCTTTGGTCTGAATCAAGGATTCGACTTCTACTACGACCACTTCGAATTCAGCCGCCTCGATGAAGCCAACCTCGACGAGATGGAACGTCCCGGAAATGCGGTCGCCGACGTCGCGCTCGATTGGCTGTCCAAGAATTCGCAGCATAAGTTTTTTCTCTGGATGCACCTCTACGATCCGCACTTTCCTTATCATCCGCCCGAGCCTTATGCGACCGAATACGCCACCCATCCCTACGATGGTGAAATTGCGTTTGCGGACGAGCAACTCGGCCGCGTCCTGCGCTTCCTGAAAGAAAAAGGAATCTACCAGAACACCATCATCGTGCTCTGCGGTGATCATGGCGAAAGCCTGGGAGAACATGGCGAGAAAACGCACGGCTTCTTCATCTACAACGCCACAATGCATGTCCCACTGATCATCCATCTACCCGAAAGTTCGGCCGCTCGCACCATCGCCGACCCCGTCTCGCTCGTCGACCTGATGCCCACGATTCTAAGTGCGGCAGGATTGGCAACCCCGCTGCAGGTGCAAGGGCGCAGTCTGCTCTCCGAAATTCGCGGCACACTCGCAGCCTCAGATCCACCAACAAATCGCACTCTCTACGGAGAAACCTTTCTACCCCGCATCCATTTCGATTGGAGCGAATTGCGCGCATCCGAGAATGCGAAATATCACTTCATCGAAGCTCCGAAGCCTGAGCTCTACGATCTGACGAAAGATCCAGGCGAGTTGCACAATCTTTTTTCGGAGAAAAGTGCAGTCGCCGATGAGATGCGCGCCCAGCTAAAGATTCTCATCCGCGATTACAGTGCCGGAAAAGAGATGGCCGAAAAAACCGGTCTCGACCCCGCGCTCATGGAACGACTGAAGGCCCTGGGTTACGCCGGATTCTCCGGCGGCGGCACTTCGTCCGCTAAATCGGAGAGCCTGCCCGATCCCAAGGATCGAATTGCGACTTATGAACTGATTTCCGATGCCATTGCCGACAGCCAGCACGGCCACTATCAGGAATCGATCGACAAATTGACGAATGTAGTGAAGACCGAGCCAAACTCCGTTCCCGCCCACTACCTGCAAGGCTTGGATTATTACCGCTTGCAGAAGTTCACGGAAGCAGTCGATCAACTGACAAAAACCGTCCAGTTGAGTCCCGACTACGCGCTCGCCTTTTTCAATCTTGGAATGGCGCAGGCACACGCCGGCCAGATGGACGCCGCAATCGCGACGCTGCAACGAACTCTTCAACTCGATCCCACGAATTTCGAAGCGGCTTACAATTTAGGCGTAGCGTTTATCCAGAAACAGCAATTAGCGCCGGCGGCCGACGCCTTTCGACAATCGGTCGCGATTTATCCGGATCTGGCACGGAGCCATCGTGCTTTGGGCGAGACGTTGCTTTATCAAGGCAAAACCGACGAAGCCATCTCCGAGTTGCGGCGGGCCGTCGAATTGGCTCCGCAAGAACCGGCCATGCACGAGTCGCTGGCGAAGGCTCTTGCCACGAAGGGACTTTCGGCCGAAGCGGACGAGGAGACGCGACGTGCGCAGCAACTGGCGCCGCAATAGACGCATGCCCCGAGCGCGCGAAGGCTCTTTCCTGGCTCACGATCTGGCACTGTTCGTCGTCCTTCTCGCAGCCGCCTCTTTCGGGCAGAGCATCACCCCCGCGCCGGCGCCAAGCCGGACGCCATCAACCTCTCATCGCCAACTCGCAGCCAAACCTGCTCTCGCAGCATCCGTCCGCTCCAAACACAACGTCATCCTAATAACCATCGATACACTCCGCGCCGATCACGTGGGATGTTACGGCGCTCAGATGGTGAAAACTCCGACGCTCGACTCGCTGGCGCAGGACAGCGTCGTATTTGAGCGCGCCGTCTCCCAGGTTCCGCTGACATGGCCTTCGCATGCCGTGATCTTGACCGGTACCTATCCCTTCCAGAATGGAGTGCAAGATTTTACGGGCCAGCCCCTCGCTCCCCGCTTTCGCTCGGTCGCTCAAACATTCAAGCAGGCTGGATACTCCACCGGCGCAGTCGTCAGTGCTTTTGTGCTCGACCGTACCTGGGGACTCGCGCGAGGTTTCGACTTTTACGACGATGCCTTCTCGGCCCAGACCTTCGAGACGAAAGAATCCGGACTGGTCGACCGCCGCGCCGGCGAGAGTGTCGCCCACGCCATCGCGTGGCTCAAGAAGAATCAGCAGCATCCCTTCTTTTTTTGGCTGCACCTTTACGATCCGCACAGCCCCTACGACCCGCCCGAGCCCTATCGCACCGAATATCGCTCCCATCTCTACGATGGCGAGATTGCCTACGCCGATCACGAACTCGGCAATCTAATCTCCTGGCTCAAGCAGAACCATTTGTATGACTCTTCGCTAATCGTGGCCCTCAGCGACCACGGCGAGTCCCTCGGAGAACATGGCGAAGATGAACATGGTTTTTTTGTTTATAACGCGACCGTCCACGTCCCGCTCATCGTCAAACCACCGGCCGAGAGCGGATTTGCGCGTAGCCGCCGCAGCGAGCCCGTAGAAACCGCGGCGGTGGCTCCCACGCTCATGGAACTGGCGGGACTCACGAACTCGTCCGATGCAATTCGCGCACAGTTTCAGTCTCCCGCTCTTTTTGTGGCGCTACCGAAATCCGAAATCAGCCAGAAGCCGAACGATCCCGCCTACAGCGAGACTTTTTACCCCTTCAGTTCTTTTGGATGGAGTCCTCTCCACGCCCTCGAAAGTTCCCGCTTCCATTTCATTGAAGCCCCTAAGCCCGAGTTATACGACCTCGAAGCCGATCCCGGAGAGACGCATAACATCCTGCCGCAACAACCCGCCACCGTCGCCGTGCTCCAGCAAAAACTTCAGATCCTATTGGCGCATAATCCTTTTCAAGGCCAGGACTCGACCGCTAGCAATCTCAGTCCTGATGCGCAGGCAAAACTACGCGCCCTCGGCTATTTCGGATTTCGCGCTGCCGTGTCGCCGGAGTCGCTCAAGCAGGGCCTGGCCGATCCGAAAGATAAACTCTGGGAATTCAATTCCATCCTGAAAGCAGAAGACGCCTTTCAATTGAAACAGGACGATCGCGCGGAAGCATTGCTCACCGAGGTCCAACAACGCGATCCACAAATCTACATCATCCCGTTTCTCCTGGGAGAATCAGCGTTACGGCAGCAGAATTGGCAGAAGGCCGCTACAAATTTAGAACGGTGCCTGGAGTTGAATCCGAATTTTGACAACGCAATGACCGGTTTGGCCCGTGCGCTCGCAAGTCTGGGTCGTAGTGACGAGGCAAGAAGCTGGCTCGAAAAAGCCCTAAAGAGCAATCCACAGAATTATCAGGCGTGGTATCAAGAAGGGTTGCTCGATACCGCGAACGATCAAAAAGCAGCGCACTCCGACTACGAGAAGACGGTTGCTATCCAGCCGAATTTTTCCGCAGGCCAGCGCGAGTTGGGAATGTTGCTGTTTCAACAAAAGGATTTTGCCGGTGCCGCGCCGCACATCGCCAAGTCAATCGAGCTTGGACTGGAAGACGCGCGTCTCCACAACTTTCTCGGTATCTGCTACAACCGCACGAATCGCACGTTGAAAGCGATCCCGGAATTTCAGCGAGCAATTGCCATGGATCCAAAATTGGCCGAGGCTCACCTCAACCTCGCCTACGCTGACCAACTCTTGCATCATGACAAAGCGGCGCATGAAGAGTACGCCACCGCCTGCCGCCTCGAAGAGGCGTTCTGCAAGTACGTGCCGCAGCGTTAATCGTTGGCGTCGATTGAATTAGTTCCCGCCCGCCGCCCTCAATCGCTGCGCCGCCGCCCGCTCCCGTTCCTCATCAGCCTTCTGTCCAAGCTGCGCGTACGCATCCGCCAGAAACCTGTGTGGCTCTGGGGACTTTGGCATCAGTTCAACAGCTCTCAATAAATTGGGAATGGCGTCCTCCGGTTTTCCCGTCAGTGCCTGCGCTCGGCCCATCAGCAGATGCGCGCTGTAGTGGTTCGGCCTAAGTTCGATAACCTTCGCATATTCCGGAATCGCATCCGTCAGTCGGTCTTGTCGCGCATACGCCGTCGCGAGCGACAAGTGTGCTTCCGGCCAGTTGGGCGAGCGCGCTACAGCCATCTCAAATTGTGTAGCCGCTCCCGCGAAATCTCCCGTCTCAAACAGCGCCGATCCCAGCTGATACCGTGGAACCGTGAGGTCCGGTCGCATCTCGACGGCCTTCCGCAAAATCGGCACCGCTTTGTCATATTCCTTCAGCGCCGTTAACGATGTCCCAAGCTGCAGGTAAGTGATCGGCAGGTTCGGTTCCAGCACGATCACCTGTTCAAGCAAAGGCACGGCTTCCGCAAAGCGGTTATCCTCTCGCGCCATCTCCGCGCGATGCAGTAAGTTCACCACATCAACTTTCTGTTTCGGGTCTGCACCCGTCTCTTTAATGCCCGGCATGCTCGCCGAACTGCTGTCAGTGGCCACATATCCCAGGGCATTCAGTCTTTCCTGCAGTCCAGGATCGGCAGCCACCTTCGGCGCTTCTTTCGCAGTGCTCGTCTTCTGGCGGAACGCATCGAGTTGCCCATCCAGCGTAGCAGTCACCGCCGTAGAACTCGCAGCGAGATTGTGCTCGGCGTTCGGATCGGCAACTTGGTCGTAAAGCTCTTTGGTCGGAGCCTCAACAAACAGATACTTTCCCGTACGCAGCGAACGCAGCGAACTCCATCCAAACGTACGGTGCGGATAGTCGCTCTCCGAGTAAGCGGGCCGGTCTTGCGTCGCCGCCTTCGTACTCGCTGCCGATTTAGAGCTCGGCATTGGCAAGAACGACAGTAGCGACTCGCCCTGCACCTGTGAAGGAATGTCGATTCCCACGCTTTGCAGAATCGTCGGCAGTACATCTACAAGCCCCGCGCGAGTGTCCACGCGGCTTCCGCCCGACTGCTCTCGCGGCAGCTTAAAAAGCAGCGGCACGTGGATCGTCTCATCGTAAAGAAAAATTCCATGCGTGGTTTCGCCGTGCTGACCGAGCGCTTCCCCGTGATCGGCCATGACCGCGATCAGCGAGCCGTCATAGAGCCCAAGCGTGCGCAACTGATCGAGCAGTTTTCCCACCGCCGCATCGACATACGCGATCTCTCCATCGTAGGGCTCGGCAGCGTACTTCGTCTTAAACGGCTCGGGTGGATCGTAAGGGTCGTGCGCGTCGTAGAGATGCACCCAGATGAAAAATGGCCCCTTCTTGTGGGCATTCAGCCACGGCAGCGCATGCGCCACGACCTCGTACCCGCGACGCTCGATGGAGTGATACCGATCTTCATCCTGGCGCCGCCGATGAAACCCCGCATCGTACGTGTCGAATCCCCGCTCAAACCCCGGCGCCGAACGCGTCTCAGGATCAAGTACCAGTGAGCCGACGAAAGCCGCCGTGTAATATCCATTGCCCCGAAAAATGTAGGGAGCGTAAGGCAAGTCCTCCGCCAGTGGCACTCCGAAATCATTGACTTGGTGAAACTGCGGGTACGTTCCCGTGAGAATCGTCGCGTGCGACGCCGTCGTGAGCGGCACCTGCGAATACGCATGTGTGAAAACCACCGACTCCCGCGCCATCGCATCCAGATGCGGTGTCAATCCACGCTTCGACCCCAGAAAACCCATCCGGTCGGCGCGCGTCGTGTCCAGCGTAATTAGAATGACGTTCGGAGGGTGCGCCTTAGGGATAGGCCCAGCCGGCGCAGCAGCACGAGCCAAAGCAGCTGCAACCAGGCATAAAGCACACAGCAGACAGCGATTTAGAAACATGGGATACGAAAGTTTATCATCTGAGATTCTCTGGGGAGTGACCGGCGCCCCCGCCGCTCCACCCGAGGTCTGGACCAGCGGAGTAAGACGAGCAAGATAAGTACGTTTACTGCGGCCCCGCAGCCACGCTTGCCTTCCCCTGCAGCTTCTTTAGAGTCTCGCGTGCCTTGGGAGAAAACGGTGTATCGGGAAAATTCTTGAGATAGCTCTCAAGCTCCGCAATCGCCTCGGGAGTGCGCTTCTGTTGCAGGTAGAGATTTACCAGCTGCAGATACGCCTGCGACATCTTCGGGTCGAGTTGCAACGCGCTCTGCAAGCTCTTCTCGGCCAGCTCCGCACGACTGGTACGAGAGTAGAGCAGTCCCTGCAGAAAATGCCCAAAGGCAGAATCCGGCCGCCGCTGCAATCCGTCGTCAATCTCCCGCTCGGCCGCAGGATAGCGCTGTGTGGTAATGAATACGTTAGCCAGATTGAAGTACGCCTCTACGTCATTCTGATTCGCCTTCAGCGCCGCTTCGAACTCCGCTTGCGCCAAATCGTATTTCTGTCCCGCCATATAAATCGAACCAAGATTGTTATGCGCCGGATAAAAAGTAGGCGAAATCTCCAGTGCCTTCTGGTAATGCTGAATCGCCTCGTCCGTCTTGCTTTTGTGATCCGCCTCGCTGCCTTTGTCGAATTCCTTCAGCGTCTTCTTAGGAAACTGCCGGTAGTACTCCGCAGGATCGATCAGGTAAGGATTGCTGCCCTCGATACGTCCGGGCAGCGCATCTTTTTTGGCGTTGGCGCGAGGCACGAGCGTGATGGCAACAATATTTGTGGTTGAGAATTCTGGATTGAGATCAGTTGTCTCGCTGACCGGTTCGTACTCGTCTTCGTTCACTGTGACTTTGTATTGGTTCGCGATCAGGTTATAGAAACCATAACTCCCGCGATCGTCGCAGTAGGCGCTCGCGATCGGGGCACCGCGCATCTCAAGCGTAACTAGGACCGGGTGCGTGGGAAAATCACCCTTAAACACCCGGACGCTTCCGATGATTTTTCCGATTTGATTTTGTTGTGCGGATACCAGATGCGTGAGAACAAGTAAGGTCAGAAGCGGGAACCACCAAAACCTGCGAAGCCGTTTGTTCATGGCCGCACCCATCGAAAAACATCGCAAGAAAGGGAAAAGGGCTTGATCCCGGACGGGAACAAGCCCTTGATGTAATTAGCGTTCCTGCTAGAAGTTGAACTTCACGCCGAATTGCAGTTCACGCGGATTCAACGTGCCAGCAGCCTGGCCGAAGTTGGAACTCGTGTACTTGTTGTGCGCTCCACCGCCCGCGGTCGCGAGGATGAAATTAGCACGGTTGAATACGTTGAAACCGTTGGCGTCGAACTTCATGTTGACCCGTTCCGTGATCTTGAAGATCTTGGAGAGCGTCATATCGGCCGTCCAATTTCCTGGTCCAACGAAAGAGTTACGGCCCAAGTTGCCAGCACAAGCCAAGCACGGTGCCGAGAATGTCGACTGCGCAAAACCGGCGTTATAAAATCCATTTGCCCAACTGGCATGGGTGCCGCCCGCGTAACCCTTGATCGTCGAATTCGGCCGGTCGTTGGTGCCACCGTCCAAGTTGAAGTCACCGCCGATGTTCTCGCAGTTGTTCGGCACATCCGCCACGGTGCAGGGTGTCGGGTTCGGACTATTGGCGGTGCCAGGCTCAACTAAGTCTGGCTGCGCAGAGGTGAAGGGCTCAAAGTGTGCTCCCGTCTGGAATGACCAGATGCCGTTAAGAGACCACCCTCCGACGACGTAACCCATCGGGCCCTGTAAACTCTGCCCCGGCAACTGCCAGACGTAGTTCACAACCAGACGATGCCGAATGTCGTAGATCGAATCACCTCGATCTAACCCGGGCAGGGTTTGATCCGTTGTGTAGCCTTCACCTGCTGCCGCGCCATTGGCAGTGGTTGCGCCGCTGTGCCACGTCGATCCGTTGTCGATCGAATGGCTGTAGGTGTAGTCAGCGTTGAAGAGCAGACCGTGCGAAATCTGCCGTTTGAGCGAAAACTGGAACGAATTGTAGTTTGAGTTGACTGCGTTTTCCCAGGTCCTCAGTTTGAGGTAGTTTGGATTCAGTCGACCGCCGAGACCGGTCCCGTTATTTGGAACGCCAATCCCAGTCAACGTCCTACCGAAGTTATCGACGACTGTGGCACCCACGCCGGTGACAGGGTCAACCGGGAGGTAAGAACCGGGCTGTCGATTGATGTCTTCAGAGCGAAACAGCTTGTGACCAGCTGTACCTACGTACTTGACATCAACGACAGTCTTGGGAAGGATCTCGCGCTGTATGTCGAGGTAGAAGTTATAGACGTATGGATCGCGGACACCTTGCGGCAAAAGAACGCCGGTCAGATTGGCGACGTTGGGGTTGGTTGGATCCCACCCAACGATGTTGCCATGATTCTGCGCCTGCGAGCTTGGCCCCATGTTCCCTGGATTGCTACCCGGTCCAGTGAAAACCACAGGGACATTCGTGAGTTGTTGACACGGAGTCGAGGCGCAACTGCTTGGGCCGTAGACCACGTCTGCTCCCTGAACTCCAACGCCTCCAATCGCCTCATCGAAGGAATAGTACGGCAGATTCCATCGTGAGTTGGAGAGCGGGTTATAAAGCGTGCCCTCGTACGCCACGCCGAAGCCGCCACGCAAAGAAGTCCTGCCATCTCCAAATACATCCCAAGCGAAACCAACGCGCGGTCCAAAGTTGTTGTGATCGCCAGCACCCAAAGTGGCGGATGGGGCGAAGCCGCCGGGCCCGCAAACACCTGCGAGTGGAGCGAGGTTCATGTTGCCTGTGACACCCGTGGTAGCGTCGCAACCCGGCTGACCGGCTGGAATGTTCGCATCAAAAATCCGGTTAGGGAGACTGTTGGCTGCTCCAAGAATTCCCGGATTCGCGGTGCTGGGGCCGAGGAGGAATGTTGTCGCAACATTACCTTCCTCATGGTGACGCTGAAATAGGTCGTAACGAAGACCAAGGTTAAGAGTTAAACGTTTGGTGACTTTCCAGTCGTCTTGGAAGTAAGCTCCAAACTCGATATTCCGGAAGTGCCGTAGATTGTCGCTCAGCACGGCTGTCGGATTTGGGTTATAAGAGCTCGCCGGACAGGGTGCGGAACATATCCCGGGATCTACGCCGTTCGCTTGGACATAAGGTGCATCGGCGGCAAAGGCTATCTGGTTGGAGAAATAGTAGGACGGGCGCCCGACATTGAACTCACTGTTTTCGATATTGCGCCGGATGTCTACACCCATCTTCATGTTGTGGTTTCCATGGCCAATCGACACCATGTCAGAGTAGGTGTAGATGTTGTCTTTGAATGCCTGGGGATAGCCGTTGTAAGACCCGAATCCGGCGGTTCCATCCGCGAAGCCAATCGCCGGGACACCACCGTTATTCACTGTGATCAGCGTATTGTTGTCGGCGTAGCCGGCTCGGAATTCGTTCAAAATGGACGGGCTGAAAGTGTGCACGAAGCTCAAAGAGCCCTGCGGGAACAGTCCACGGAACGGGTTGCTGAAACCACGAGTGCAAGCGGCATTGCACGGACCAAAGGAATCCGTGTTGCGGTCGTAGTTGTATTGAACATAGAACCGATTATTCGTGTTCCAGTTGTAATCCAAACGAAGTGACGCTTCATTACCGTTAAACAAGTTGCCGAGAGACTGCGTTTGGCTGCCGAAAGTGGCAACGCTATTCTGCTGGAGCGAGACCGTTGATCTGCCAGCTAGGAGGGTACCGCCTTGCGGAACCGGGGTTCCGGCGGGGCTGCAACCGTCGATACCCATCTGGACTACGTCCGCTGGGGTTACGCCGAAAATATTGATAAGTTTTTGGTGCTGAAGCGTCGTGTATCCACCGTAGCCGTTGTCCATACATAGAGCTGAAGAATAATCAGCGGTTGTACCTTTCGCAGGGTCGTAGCCGAAGAAGGTGTCCGCTGTTACAGGCACGTTGGGCTCGTTCGGAAGCGTAGCCGGCGTTCCATTATTCGCTGGCGCAAAATCCGAGTAGAGCAAGGATGCGACCGAGTTCAGGCCAGAGTTGGCGCTGGTAACGGCATTACGAAATTCTGGCGATTCCTGCAGGACAGTTTGTGGCGTGCCCTGGGTCTTGAAACGATCTCCTTGTAGTGCCAGGAAGAAGAAGAGCTTATCTTTAATAATCGGACCGCCTACCGTGACACCAAACTGATTAAAGTGCAGCGGAGACTGCGGGGTCTGAGTCTGATTCAAGAAGAAGTAATTGGCATCAAGGTCATTGTTTCGGATGTATTCCCAAGCGCTGCCGTGCCAGGCGTTTGTGCCGGCTTTCGTTACTAGGTTCACAGTGCTACCGGCGCTGTTGCCGTACTGGGCCGACATGTTCAAGGTTAATTGCTGGAACTCTTCTACCGAATCCTGAATCGGGGTGTTGATTGGGCCGCCACTCAGATCCTTGTTCGATACGCCGTTGATGAGGAAACCGCTGAAATCTTCCCGCAACCCATTGACGACGGTGTTGTGCCCGGCTTCGAAGTCAACCCCCGTGACGTTCACGGCACCCGACGTTAGTTGCATCAAGTCGAACACGTTGCGGCCATTGAGGGGCAGATTGTTGATCTGAGTGGAACTTACTGTAGTCGCCAGTTTCGAATCTTCGACGTTCACGTCGGAGGCTGCACCAGTGACTTCGACAACTTCGGAAGCCTTACCGATCTGGAGTTTCGCGTCGATGTGCGAAATCGTGCCCGCATTCGCCGTTACATCGATCGCTTCATTCGTCTTGAACCCCGAAGCCTCGATGACGATCTTGTAGTTTCCAGGTGGCACTTCTTTCACGGTGTAATTGCCCGCCGAGTTTGTCGTTGCGGTCAGATGTAAGTCGGTCGCCGAATTGGTGACCGTCACCTTCGCATTGGCAATGGCGGCACCGGTTGGATCAGTCACGGTTCCGGCAAACTGGCCATTCTGCACCTGCGCGATTCCGCTAACGGTCAGAGCCAGCACGGCGAACACTACGAGGCAAAACTGCAATCTTCTCATTTACCTACCCCCTGGAAACTTGGTCACGCTTGATTTTGTGGAACGCACGAGCCCATCGAAATCTTGACGCGAACCTTCGTTGCTAACCCTTAATTGCCGATCCGCGATCTTACAATCCAAACTCGAAGTCTTTCTCTGGTAGTCTGACGCCAAACACCGAATGCGCTGGAGTGCGCAAAATTCTGCGCCTCAAACTGTGTTTTGTCAATCCGAACTTGCTGATTCCGTTGATTGAACCGGGTGAGAGACGACTTGGCTCGCACCGCACTCTCTCGAAACAAATAGTGCTTTTAAGCTAGAGTGGCACTTCACCAGCCAAATAGAACTACCCTCGTTTACAATCACTTACACACAGCGTTAAACCGATGTCTATGGCTAACGGGAGATTAAAAAGCTTGGAAATCCTAAATTTGGTATTTCCCGCGGGGACGAGCTACCTCGCGATCCACCACGGATTTCATTCCCTTCCCTGTGATCATTTTCCCGACACTCCGCGCCCTTCTCGAAACGTCAAGACTTGATCGGCCGCTTGCGCTCCCACTTTGTCGACTTGTCCGCTCGGCCAGCGAACAACGATTCCGTCGACTCTGGTAGCCGTCCCTAATCCGAAATGTACCCGCGGATCGCTCGAGCTTTCGAAACTGCTTCCCGCACGCACTTCGGCATAGCGCGTTGCGCCTTCGACGGTGATCTCGATCTTCGCGCCATAGCCATCGCGATTCGACTTGCTGCCGATCGTCCTGATCTCCAGCCAATGGCCCGCCGCCGCAACCTCATTGCGCAGCAGAACGGGCGATGCATCCAGGTTGGTGATGAGAACATCCTGCCGGCCGCGATTCCAGAAGTCAGCCGTCAGGGCAGCACGTCCGACGTATTTCTTCGACAGAGCACCGCCCGTCTTCTGCCCCACTTCTTCGAAGGTCCCAAGCTTCGACTTGTCACCGCCAGACTTGTCAGACGACAAATTGTGGAAGAGAAATGGCCTTTCGGCATAACCCACTCCGAACGATTGCCCCTCCACTTGGGGATCGACGTGGCCGTTGGCGATGAAGATATCGGGCCATCCATCGTTGTCGTAGTCCAGAAACTTCGCTCCAAACCCTAAATAAGGATTGCTGATGGCTCCGACGCCAGCAGGTCCGGCGACGTCCGTGAACTCGCTGCCGCGATCGTTGTGGTAGAGATTGTTGTCATCGTCCGAAAAATTCGTTTTAAGAATGTCTGGCCATCCGTCGCGGTCGTAGTCGGCCGAGTCCGTGCCCATCCCAGCCTGTTCGCGTCCATCGGAACTGTACGCCACGCCTGCCTCGGCTCCGACCTCGGTGAATCCGCCGTGGCAGTTGTTGTGGTAAAGCAAACTCGGCGAAGAATCGTTGGCGACATAGAGATCAAGGCATCCATCTTTGTCGTAATCGAGCCACAGCACGCCTAGCCCGTAGTAACTGTCTTTGTCGATCCCTAGTTTCTCCGTGACGTCGGTGAACGTGCCGTTCCCATTGTTATGGTAGAGGCGATCCCGTGCCCCTTTTAATCCACGCGGGCCGCAATTGACGGGGATCCCGCGGTACTGGCAGAAAACGCTACTGCCGAATTCTGGCAAATTGTTCATGTCAACATCGACGTAATTTGCCACGTACAAGTCAAGGTTTCCGTCGTTGTCATAGTCGCCGAACGAAGCGCTCGTCCCCCAGCGGTCGGCATTGGCGACGCCGGCTTTCGCCGTAACGTCGGTAAAAGTACCGTCGTGATTGTTGTGATAAAGGGCGGAGCCGTGAAATCCCGTAATGTAAATGTCGGCCCAGCCGTCATTATCGAAATCGCCGATGGCGACGCCGTAGCCCCAGCCGCAAAAATTCAGGCCCGACTTCGCCGAAACATCCGTGAACTTACCATCATGATCATTGTGATAGAGGCGCGGCGGATGGCATTTCCCCGCCTTATAATCCGCGATGGTCGATCCGTCCACGAGCAGGATGTCCATCCACCCGTCGTTGTCGTAATCGAGCGCGGCCGCGCCTCCGCATTGCGTCTCGACGATGTAACGTTTTTCCTGACTTCCGCACGTGAGCCGAAAGTCGATCCCGGCGGACCGCGTAACGTCCACGAAAAGAGGCGCGAGCGGCAGCGCCTTTGCGGCTACATCGTGTTTGCCCGGCGATTCCTGTCTCGAAGGCGCTGCGCCGCTGGAATGCCCGCTCGCGGGCGGCGCACTCGTCTGCGCCACTCCCGAATTCATCCAATTATTCAAGATCACGGCGGCGGCAAGGGCCACAGTCGCGACTCTCTGTTTTCCCATTCGTCGGATTGCCAATTGCGTCGTTATCCATCGCATCGCCATTAGTGGTCTCGACCCGTGGCCATTCCCGCCGAGGCTGGCTGCGCTTTCTTGAGGTCGCTGAAAACTTGGCGTTCGCTCCTGGCTTCTTCGCTCTTGCCAAGTTTTTCCAGCACGCGCGACAGTTGATAGTGCGGGCTCGGATCCCTTGGGTCCAATTCCGCCGCCTTTCGCAAAGCGGGCTCTGCTTTGGCCGATTGTCCAGCCAGGGCCAACGCCTTGCCCAAGTCATACCAGACATCCGGATTTTCAGTATCGAGTTCCGTGTCGCGTTGGAGATAGGTCACCGCCGCCTCGTACTGCCCGCTGCCCACCAGCGAGTGACCCAGCGCGTAAAGAACAACCGCATTCTCTCCCGAGCGTCGCAACTCTTCCCTGTATTCACTGATCGCCTCGTCATTGCGCCCCAAGCTGAAATAAGCGAAGCCGAGATGATAATGCCCGAGCTTAATCGCGGGATCGAGTTTTAAAGCAGTCTTGAACTCGTCAATTGCCTGCAGGCTGCGGTTCGAATTCAGATACGCCCGGCCCAGCAAAACGTGCGCCAGCGCGTCCGACGGATCAATCTTGACCGCGGCGTCCAACTCGTCGGCCGCTGCTGCGTAATCAGTTTGGCTCAAATACACGAGGCCGAGATCGTAGCGCGTCGAGTAATCTTTGGGATTCAATTCTCGAGCGCGCCCGATTTGCTCCTGGGCTTGCTTGAGGTCGCCGCTCTTGAAATAAGCGACGCCCAGATAGTGTCGGAACTGTGCATCCCGCGGCCAACGCGAAACCGATTGCTGCCCCAAAAGCACCGCCTCCCGCAACTGTCCTGCGGTAATTTCCCTCAACAACTGTTCGCGGGTCTGCGCCTGCGTTTGAGTCTGAGCCTGCGCGGACTTCGGCAGACCTAAAGCCATTACCGAAATTGCCACCGAGAGTGTTACGAAAAAAGCTGAAAGATACTCGGAGCTTCTGCGTTTCTCCGTTGCGGAGACGTGGCGCCAAGAAACTTCGAAAAAGTTCAGCCCTGGCAACCTCCTCGTCACTGCATCCTTTATCATCGTATCGACTGCCATCGTATCGTCTTTGCGCAGCCAGTCGCAATGTACGGTCCTCTGCCAGTTCGCATCTTCCCTGGGCGGTCCCGCGAGGTTTTTCTCATGCACGCCAAGTACTTTGCTCGGATGTTCACTTACGATTCCTGGGCCAATCGCGAATGCATGGCTGCGATGCAAACGGCTGCCACACTTGCCCCCGACGCCTTGGGCCGTATGGCTCACATTCTCTCCGCGAAAAAGTTGTGGCTTGAGCGCATCTTGCAACAATCTCCCACGATGCCGGTCTGGCCTGACCTTCTTCTTGACGATTGCCTTAAGCTGGAAGAAGAAATCTCACGCGCCTACCAGAACTATCTCGCCCGACTCGCCAATCAGTTCGCGCCCGGCTCCCTTGACGACAAGGTCGAGTATCGCAACAGCAAAGGAGAGGTTTGGGCGAGCCGTGTCGAAGACATTCTGACCCACGTTCTTTTTCATTCGACCTATCATCGCGGACAGATCGCCTTGCAACTGCGCTCTGCCGGATCGCAGCCCGCCTACACCGACTTCATTCATGCTGTGCGGCAAGGTCTCGTCGAATAATCTTAAGGAGTGACCCCATGGATCTCGGAAACATACCGCGCGTCTGGCTACCGTTGGCTGGCGCATCCGTCGCTCTGGGTGCGATCTATCAATCGCCGAACATTCCCCACGGTCCCCTGCGTACGATCGGCTTGGCTGTAGCGGTCGCCGGATTGTTCGGCGTCATAATGGCCCGCTACACGTTGGGCAAGTCATTCTCGGTTCGTGCCAAGGCCACGGCTCTCGTGACGCATGGAATCTACTCCCGCATTCGCAACCCCATTTATGTGTCGGGTATGGTCTTGTTCCTTGGAGTCTTCCTCATGTTCGGGTACCCTCAGATGCTGTTGATTTTTGTCATTCTGATCCCTTTGCAGGTTATCCGCGCCCGCCGTGAAGGCGCTGTGTTAGAAGCGAAGTTCGGCGATGAATACCGCGAATATCGCAAACGCACGTGGTTCTAGTCTCCGCTCTTCACCGTGGCTTCGCTGCATTCACTGCTATTATTTCCGTGATGAAATCCGTTTCGATTAAGTTGCTTGCCGCACTCCTGCTTTCATTTTCCGCGTCCGCTCTCTACGCCGCCGAAGAACCCAAACTCACCCCGCTGCCCGCACCCGTTTCGAACAACGCGGTCGCCATCTCGCATGACGAAGGCGGCGCCAGAATTTTCTCTTTCATGGGCATCGGCCCCAAGAAGACTTGGGACGCCATCACTACCAGCGCCTACGAGCTCGATCCCAGCTCCGGTCGCTGGACTGAGAAGCGTCCCGTCCCCGGCGTGGCTGGCCGCTTGGCGGCGTCCGCGGTCGCGCTCCACGACCAGGTCTTCATCTTCGGAGGTTACGTCGTTGACGCCCAAGGTGGCGAGAACACCATGCCCGATCTCAATGTCTTTGTCCCGGTCGAGAACCGTTACTATCGCGGCAAAGACATTCCCGTGCCTGTCGATGACACAGTCGTCGGTGTCTTTCGCGACCGCTACATCTACCTAATCGGAGGTTGGTCCACCACCACCGGCGATGCCGTGAGCAACGTTCAGATCTATGATACCGACACCGACAAGTGGATGGAAGGGACGCCGATTCCGGGTACGCCCGTATTTGGACACGCCGGAGCGATCATCGGTGACACCATCGTTTACGTCGACGGAGCTTACAAGAATCCGAACGGCTCGAATCCCAAGTACGTCACCTCCGACGAGTGCTGGATGGGCCGGCTCACTGATTTGAAAAAAGGTGATATCACAAAAATCAGATGGACCAAGCTTCCGCCGCACCCCGGTACCGCGCGTTATCGCATCGCCGCAGGTGCGGGTGCGCTCGAAAAAAAGCGTGGCAAGATCTATTTCTCCGGTGGCACCGACATTCCTTATAACTACAACGGAATCGGCTACAACGGCCAGCCCGCCGAACCGTCTAACGTGACCTTCGCCTTCAACGCCTACTCCCAGCGCTGGGAGACGATCAACGAAACCACGCCCGATCCCACTATGGACCATCGCGGCCTGATGGTGAGCCACCGCGGCCTGATCATGGTCGGCGGCATGGAAAAAGGCCAGCAAGTCACCGCGAAGGTAACCGTAGTCAAGCCTGCCCACTGGAAGTAAACGAACCTCTGTGGAGCGACGGGCGTCCTCGCCCGTCCACCAGAACTTTCGAGCGTTCCGCACGAACCTCACTCATCCCTATCATCATTTATCACGAAATCAGGTGACTCCCATCACGGCGCAGTTTCGTCGTCCGGCGTTCAATGAGGACAGCCGCAATTCTGCGGCGTCCTTTTCACAATTCGTATTTTGACAACCCGTAACAAACTCACACAATTCGGAGGCACGCCTATGAGCACTGTCATGGAACCGCCCAAGATCAGTCATGGGACGGATTACACCAACCAGATTCTCAACCTCGTCAAAGCCAAGAATCCCGCCGAACCTGAATTCCACCAGGCCGTCCTCGAAGTATTCGACTCCTTGAGGCCCGTGTTGGAACGCCACCCTGAATATCACGAAGCCAAGATCCTCGAACGGATCACCGAGCCGGAACGCGTTCTCATGTTCCGCGTTCCCTGGTTTGACGACCGCGGCAAGGTCCAAGTCAATCGCGGCTTTCGTATCGAAATGAACAGCGCCATCGGCCCCTATAAAGGTGGACTGCGTTTCCATGCCTCGGTCAATCTTGGCATCCTGAAATTCCTGGCGTTCGAACAAGTCTTCAAGAATTCACTCACCACGCTCCCCATGGGCGGAGGCAAAGGCGGCAGTGATTTCGATCCCAAAGGAAAGAGCGATAACGAAGTCATGCGCTTCTGCCAGAGCTTTATGACCGAACTCTGCCGTCATATCGGACCCGACACGGACGTTCCCGCCGGCGACATCGGCGTAGGCGGACGCGAAATCGGTTTCCTCTTCGGCCAATACAAACGTCTACGAAACGAATTCAGCGGCGTCCTCACCGGCAAAGGCCTGGCTTGGGGAGGCTCTCTGATTCGTCCCGAAGCCACTGGATACGGCTGCGTCTACTTCGCCGAAGAAATGCTGAAGACGCGCAAAGATACGCTCGCCGGAAAAGTCTGTCTCGTCTCTGGTAGCGGCAACGTCTCCCAATACACGGTCGAGAAACTCATCGATCTCGGAGCGAAGCCCGTTTCCCTGTCCGATTCCGACGGAGCAATTTATGACGCCGACGGCATCGACCGCGAGAAACTCGCCTATGTCATGGACCTCAAGAACAACCGTCGCGGCCGCATCAAAGAATATGCTGACAAATTCAAGAAGGCCATCTACAGCGCGACCGACCACAAACTCGATCACAACTGGCTCTGGAAGATCAAAGCCGATTGTGCTTTCCCGAGCGCCACACAAAATGAGATCAATGCAAAAGACGCGCATCATCTCATCACGAATGGCGTGAAGGTGGTTAGCGAAGGAGCGAATATGCCGAGTACCCTCGAAGCGACTCGCCTCTTCTTGAATGCCAAAGTCCTCTACGGACCAGCCAAGGCTGCCAATGCCGGCGGCGTTGCTGTTTCAGGATTGGAGATGGCGCAAGACAGCATGCGCATCTCCTGGACTCGCGAAGAAGTCGACGATCGTCTGCACAAGATCATGATCGCCATCCACAAAAACTGCTACGAAACGGCCGAGAAATACGGCCCGCCCGGCAACCTGGTAAACGGTGCGAACATCGCCGGGTTCCTGAAAGTCGCCAACTCCATGCTCGATCAGGGCTTGGTATAAGGCATAAGGTGTAATGCCTAATGAGGGTCGCCCTGCCCACTCGGAATGATCACCATTCTCACGGTTGTCATCCCGAGCGGAGCGAGGGATCTGCATTTTGATTGACGAGTACGATGCGGGAGGGAGCTATCCTTCCCGCATTCTTCATGTTAGTAAGCTCTCGGCTCGTGATAATGTTCGTCCTTCCCCGCCGTTCGCACAAATTGTTACTGTTTTCAAACTTCAGGGTTATAATTCCCGCCCATGGAAGTGCCACCAAGTACGACGCGCGCCTATCTCTGGATGCAAACTCTTGGCAGCCCCTTCGTCTGGGCCGTCAATGCACTCGTTGCCCTGATCTTGTGGGGAGACCTGATTAGTGCGAGGTTTCCTCAGACCGAAGAGTACTTTCGCTATCTCGCGCAAGTAACTGACCTTCCATGGCATTGGAAAGTGATCATCACGCTGGCCGTGAATGTTGTGCTTTTCGTCGAAGTATCGTTTCGGGCTGTGCGCAAGCGGGAACGGCAGCGCGACGAGTACCGCACGAAACTGCAACTGATTGATCAGGCTCGTCCGCGCATCGTGCTTCGCGAACCAGACGCGCAGTATGTCGAGCCGATGCAAATTCAAGCGGTCGGGAACGTGACCAATGTCGTCTCATTCATGCGGGTGAGTTTTGTGAACAAGCCCGTCGCACCGCCGCTCCCGAATTCTCTTGCCCACAGCGTTCGCGCCAAAGTCCGCTTCCTTGAGCCGACTCCGGAGGGCAAGTTGCTTTTGACCATCGAAGGTAAGTGGGCGGATAGCGGGCAGTCTTCCACGCGAGACTTCCGGCAACATCGCAACGACTTACTCAAGATGGATTTTGGCATTGAAGACGAACATAGCTTGGACATTGCCTTTCGCGATGAGTTCACGGGCGAGTTCTATGCATTTAATAATGAGAACTACACCTACCCGCAGATGAAAAAACCGGAGCATCTGCTCCGAGGCGAGCGGTTCCTCATTCGGATCAGCTTGCTCGGCCCCTGGGTCGACCAAACCTATGAGCTTCTATTTTCTAATGATTCCAAGGGAGCACAGGTACTGCGATCTCTCTCTCTGCCCTGACCCCTCGCCCGTCGCGATGTCAGGAAAACACTCGCGTAACCATTCCTTCTGCCGAATCCCACCGCAATCGTCCTTCCAGGTCTAGACTTCAAGGATGCCCTCCAGCCTAGTCCGGAAGTCTCTGTTTGCCCTCGCTCTCCTGAGCACATTGGTGACCGGTTGTGGAGTGTCTAACCCTTTCTGTGACAGCGCCCGCCCCAAGCCCCTGCTGACTTCGCTCGCTCCGAACCCGACAAGTATCGCTGAGATACAGCAGGGCCTGCTGCTCACCGTGAATGGCGGCAACTTCTATTCTTCCTCGCTTGTCATCTGGAACGGAGCGGCTTTGCCCACCACCGTCGTAAGTGCCACCGAGATGCAAGCCACAATCACGACCGCCCAGATCTCGTCTCCGGGAACCGCCCAGGTTCTCGTCCACACCCCTGCCAACCTCTCCGGAGACTTGGGTTGCGACAGCGGCGGCGACAGCCCGGCCTTGACCTTCACCGTCACCGACTAAGCGAGAGCAGCGGTTAGCTGCGGCGAGGACTGGAGCTTCCCGTCCCCGCCCGAGGATTAACCGTAGGTGAGGTCGGTGCTCTGTCCGACTTCGATGATGTAGCCGTCAGGATCGCGGATGTAGCAGCGTATCTCGCCGTACTTGGGGATCGGCGGCGTGAGGAACTCGGCTCCGCGACTTTTCCATAATTCGTAGCACGCTTGAATATCCGCAACGCGGAAATTCATAAAGCTGTTGATGTGATTCGGATCGGGGACGCTGAGCGTTACGGTCGGCTTATCCGGAGTCGGCCCGCCGCCAACGTTCAGGATCATCCATATATTCGCCAGCTGAAGGTACGGTGGCGCGTTGCCGTCACCCATGGTCAGAATGCGGGCGCCGAAGACCTTCTCGTACCAGCGAGCCGATCGCTCGAGGTCGGCGACAGTAAGAAAACACGCGACGCTGATCCCTTCCTTCGGGGGCATTTCATAGCTTTTCTGATCGATTTGAACGTTGCTCATTCACGGCTCCTGTTCGGATCAACAGTGCTCATCTGCTGATTCCGGTTCTCTCGTCCTCATTGCTGCTAGGGATTAAGCCTGACGATGAAAGGGAAAACAATTGGACGAAAGTATCGGTGAACGCCGCGTCCCAGTTTTCGTCCCCAGTGTTCCTGGATGAGACCGCTGAGCGAACTGATCGACGACGGACGAAAATAAATTTTCGTATACGGGTGACGGCAACGATCAAAATCGCACGATATGTACTGGTTGGTACTGGTACCCCCTCCCCCCCCGGTCTTCTCGAATCATCGGGTTAGCGGGAACATGTTGACTCGGTCTTTGCATCGAAAGGACTTATATCAAAGTATTCCGGAATAAGGACTTACGAGTTTTCGACCCGTTTTGGGTCGCTGGAACCCCGTTTCTTCCCGATCAAAAAGTCAATCTTGACAAGACCGAGGCGCGGAGAGGGTGGTCTTTTCCTGGCCCGCCGAGAAACCTACCGTATGTCCGCGCATTGCTAACCTCCTTTGGAGGCGGGCACACGCTTCGCTTACACGATCTGGGAACGATTCTCGCAGGGTATGGGAATGGTGTCAGTGACGGCGAAAACAGTGGGGATGTGATGAAAGCAGACAGGCGCGGTTTTCGGGCACACAAGCGCTGCTAGAATACGCGCGGATCAGGACAAGCACCGGGTCAGGACAGTTACCGGATCAGGACAATCAGATGAGAAATGTGACCTATGCAATCAACCTCACCGTGGATGGCTGCTGCGACCATACCAAATTCAAACCCCCCGACGATGGCGAAGTACTTGAACATTACACGCAGCTCTTGCGAGATTTTGACCTGCTCGTCTACGGGCGTAAAACCTATCAATTAATGGTTCCTTATTGGCCTGACGTCGCAAAGAGCCAGTCCGAGACAAAAGCGGATATCGAATTTGCTCAAACCTTTGTCTCGAAGAAGAAGATTGTTTTTTCACGAACTTTGGAACTGGCCAGCGCTAAAGACGAAAATACGAGAGTTGTTCATACGAACCTTCGCGACGAAATCCTTAAACTGAAGCAAGAACCAGGCAAAGATATTTTGGTCGGCGGAGTCGATATTCCTGCGCAGCTCATACAACTCGGTTTGGTTGACGAATATCGTTTTGTGATTATGCCAACCATTGTTGGAGAAGGCAGACGACTAATGGAGGGCGTCAGCCTGCCCGAGAAATTGCAATTGAAACTGGTTGAGTCAAAGAGTCTTAAAGCCGGATGTGTTGCGCTTCGTTACTTGAAACAGTGACAGGACAAAAATGGGGGACAGAGGGACCAGATCCCATTTGTTCCCGCCTGGTCCTGGTGAGAATTGGGACAGTTCCGTCCGTCCCCGAATTCTCTGGGTGCCGGCGATGGGAATGCGCACGTCTCGAAAAGCGCGAGAAGTGCGGCACCCCCCAGTGATTTCGGTGTCCGCTTGAAACCGCGACTGGGTTTGTACTCGCGGAGAAGCTGGCCACCCCGCTCCAAGCCCAACTCCGGCATGAAAGTTAGGGCGACGCACTAGCCGCCCCGTTGTTTTAACGAGGGCCATGAGGGACGTGGATCGGCTGAAACCAGATCGGCCCTGAACACGCTAAATGTCCGTCCACCACTCCGCAGGGAATGATTGGGTGTTTGCCTCCTTGGGTACCTGCGAAGAACCGCTCTTGAAATTGCTTCGTGCTCTTTAACTCGGTCTGCTGGCCGTCTTCTTTTATCACCATTTTGATGCCGAGCTTTCCGAGCTTTTCGATCACGTCTTTCGGTGCTTCGGTTTTTCCACTCGTACTGCTCATATGTCCCACTAGCGCCCGTGCCATCAGTTCAGTTGTTTGTGCGGTTGCGGGGTCAGGAGAGGGATCGCCGCCGTGTATGAAGTGCCACAGAGCGATGATCCATGCGATATCGAGTGTGTGGGCAAAATACAGTTCTGTTTCGTCGATTGCCATGGGAACTCCTTTTCTTTTCGGGTTACGGGGCAGGGGCCCTGCTACGAGGTGGCTATCTCCCCGCGCGGCTCATTTGCATTCTTTGAAAATCTCTTCTTGTAGAGCCGTAATCTCCTTGGAAATGAGTTTTAAGAGCTGCGTTTTGTGTTCTGAAGCTGGTAGGCGTTCAAATCGGTCTAGCGCGTTGAACAGGGTGCCCAAGTCCATCAAAAGAGCCTTGCAGTTGTTCATGGCGTTCCTCCTCGGCATATAGTGACCGGGTGGGGCCGTGCGTTACATTGAAACGAGATAGACGACAAAATGGGGACAGACGGACCAGACCGTATTGTTCTCGCCTAGTCCTGGGAGGATTGGGGACAGTTCGGTCTGTCCCCGAATTCTCTTCAGTTTTCCTGATTTTTCTCGAGGCGGGTGGCTGTGATCTTTCAAGAGGTTGTCCATTCGATCGGAACCGGAGAAGCTGATTGTGACGAGCAATCTAGTTTCCGAGGACAAACCGAATGGACATCCACAAGCCGGGTGCCCAAGACAGTGCGGGTGCCCCACTCATTCGCGTTCTTTGCGAATGAGTGGGTTCTCGACTGCGCCAAGGCTCTCGACCGGACGGCGCTTGATTTCCAGTGCCCACTCCTGAAAGTTTACTCGCACCGGTCCCGTCTCCCCATAACAATAGGCTCGAAAACTACTCCACTTCCACTGCTCCGGACTCGTCACCAGCCCCCGTTTCACAGGATTCCGGTGCATATAGCGTAGCTTCTCGATCTGCTTGCGCGCGCTCCACACGTTGAAATCATAGAAACGTCTCTGCCACACCGGTTCCCGCTCTCGCTGCCACAACACTGCCTGCCCGGCCGTAGCTCGTTTTGGTTTGCGATGCACGCGCCGCGAGAACCGTTCTTTGATCACCTTCATGACCAGCGATGGATCGCCCACCTCGGGCTCGGTGATCAGGAGATGAATGTGCTCGGGCATCACCACATATCCGTGGACAACGAAGCGGTACTTGCGGCGAGCCTCTTCCAGAATTTTCACGAAGAGATCGCGTCGCCAGGCGGAACCTAACTCGGGTTGCCGGCGATAGCAACTGCTCGTGATGAAATGCAGATCGTGCGTGCCATAATAACGGCGCAGACGCTTGGTCACGCCGTTAGAATAATCCCAAGGGTTGGAGTATCACGGTGATCGGCACACAGTTGGATGGTGACAAAACCCACACATCGCAAAGTGCGCGATGTGTGGGGCACCCGCATTGTCTTGGGCACCCGGCTAGCCTTTCCAGTTGCTCGGGAGAATTCGCGACAAAAGCGAACGACAAGAGCTTGTCCTTGCGAACGGTAGTCCAGACTACGGCACCCTTTTTCGTCGTCCCCTCCTGGAGTCCAAAAATAGAGACGGCAAAGCTTTGGCCCGAAAGGGTGACAGATCGAGGCAAGGCACTCGCATTCTTGCTATGAGCTAACCACGCGCTCATCTGTGCCTCGGCGCTAGCATCATCAAGGTCTGCAACCGCTTTGCGCGGGTAGGTCGCGATGGTTAATGAGTGCCAATCCGTCGTTGCATCGTCTGGGCCGGACGACATTGCAAGCAGAGGGTCTAGCGTATCTTTTGTGTTCGCTGCTTCCGCTCTTTCCCGAATCTCCGCTCGGAAGCGCTGGGTTTTGTTGTGCATTTCCCTGGGGGGCTTGTACCGAAAACCGAGAATTGCATTCGAGTAGATAACTGCGGAGGGCCGTGCAGATGGGGCATTCTGTGCCAATGCTGCACCCCATAGAAACAGGGGTAAAAACAAAACAATGAAAACGGCACTAATAGACGTTCCCTCGCAGCAATTTGCCCCCTTTGCGCGGTCGGGGCTCCGTTTCTCATGAGTAGGGCTCATATGCAATGTGACGTTTGCTCTTCCTTCTGAATAGGCCGAGTTTAAGTCGTCTCCACCTCATCGGTACGTCGATATCAGAAAGATGAACTACACCCTTTCCCGCAACCAGTTCGTCGCCACAATAAAAAAGATCCTCTTCAAACTTTCCCTCCGCCACAGCCGTCGTGAGCCGGTCGATTTGTTCCAACTCCGTGTGTCCTCCAAGACCAATGCCAAACCACTTCGGGAATTCAAAGGTGGTCCCTTGGCCCATATGGAGAAAAACGACATTTCTCTCAACAACCTCGAGATTGATCGCCGCCGCTCGCGGATTTCGAGGAATGACAGAGATGCTAAAATCCACGCCAGGCTTCCCAGCCTTAGTCAGGATCTCCGCCGCAGCATGCGCACGCTGAAGCGCACCTTCCACGATGTTGCGATACTCTTGCTCAACCGTTGGATGTTCTTGGCCCCCTTCTGTCATAGCGTCCATCCCAATATCTTACCTGCAGCGTTCATAGGGATGTCTAACCAATGCATAGTCTCATATATCCGAATCCCCGTCCCCCAGAGTGTACCACCGCTCGCTGCGCGGAATACCAGTCCAACCCCTGGGGCCTTGCCGAATCCAATTCGAAATAGAGGGGCAATCGGACTCCGGCCATTATAGATACCCTTGAATCCGATCACAGGACCTCTCGGCCCCAAATACGCGGTTATTGCGGTTCCGGTCCCAACACCCAGCCAATAGGCCCCGCTCTTCCGATTAATTAGCTGACCTGCTCCCGTGAAATGATTGACTAAGTCGGTGAGTCCAAATGTCAGCGCACTGCCCGCACCCGCTGAGAAGTTCGATGCCCAAGCCAAGCGTCCCATGCATGCGGTACCACATTCGTCCCAAATGCTTCCGCCACCAATGGGGTTAGTCCCTCCACCTCCTCCTGGACTAGGACTTCCGGAGCCGGGACTCGCCGTTCCACCGCCTCCAGGAGCAGCGCCCCCAGCGCCAGTATCCCCCGGGCCGCCGGGATCCCCGCCTCCCTCAGGTGCGCTCTCCCCACCCTCCCCTGTCGCATTGCAAATGTCCCCGTTACAATTCTCTCCGGTGCCGGTAGGGGTCCATACTCGGTGGGTGACCTCCGCATTTTGTCCCGCATGGATACTGGTCGCGATGAGAATTGCCCCCCCAGCGATTGTTCCCAAAGTAGTACATGGCGGTGGGCAAACATCACCGGGACTCTCCTGCCCAAAGTCCGACCCATCGTCCAGGCTGTCCTGCCCGCCGCTAAAGAGTTCAACAAAGAAATTCGCCAAATCCTCCCAGAAACCTTGGCCACTGGGATCGGACAAGTTGATCGGGTCGTTCTCCACGTAAGCATAGCGATTCCAAGATTGCGGGTCGCCCACCACGCCTTCCAATGGGTCGGGAGCCAAGAAACGCCCTTGGCTATTAGCATAGGAGCGAGCCAAAGCATAGTCATTTCCACTTTCCTGATCCCGCTCATACGAGGTGAAAACCCAGCTCGAAGTTGTGTTGTTGTTGTACCAAGACTCGCCGAAGGGGTAGGTGCCCTGCTCGCCCACATCGTTGCCGTTGACATCGGTGTACAGGCGCGGGGACAGCTCATCGCGATGCTGATAAATGATTGTCCCTCCCGATCCCCCGGTGCTGCCGGCCACGATCGCCAGGAGATTGTCGCCGTAAAGATACTCGCGAGTCGGCGAGGTCACCGCCGAGTCGTTGTCGTATTCGGCAATGACCTGGCCATCTGAGCGGATAAAGACTGTCGTTACCGCATTCGTTCCGGCAACTACTTTCTTTACGCGCCGGGTGCCCAAGACAGTGCGGGTGCCCCACTCATTCGCGTTCTTTGCGAATGAGTGGGTATCGACCTCGCCAAAGCTCCGCGGGTGACGACGCTTGACTTCCAGCGTCCACCGCTGTGACTTCACCCCTGGCGATGAAGCAGTCCCTGCGCACCACAATAGCGGTAAAGGGCTCTCTGTTACAATGTAGCCACGTTGCTACATTGGAGGGCTGGGAACCATGTCCATTACAAAACTGTCGAGTCGAGACTTTAATCAGGACACAAGCAGGGCAAAGAGAGCGGCTAAGCGAGGTCCCGTTTTTATCACGGATCGAGGTCGTCCGTCCCACGTCCTGCTCACGGTAGAGGAGTATCAAAGGATCACTGGAGGGCAAAAGTGCATTACCGACCTATTGGCGATGCCAGCAGCCGCTGCGATTGAATTTGAGCCGCCTCGTCTGCGGGGTAATCTGCACGAGCCGGCGGACCTGACCTGATGTACCTCCTCGATACCAATGTGATTTCAGAATTAAGAAAAGGCAGGAAGACGCATCCGAGCGTCAGGAAATGGGCCGAACGCTTACCTTCGGCGAGTCTCTATATCTCGGTCATTTCAGTACTGGAACTGGAGATCGGAATCCTTCTCATCGACCGCAAAGACAAAGAACAAGGCGCGATCCGTCGTGCCTGGATGGATCGTCACGTGTTGCCCACATTCTCCGGGCGTATCCTGGCGATTGACACCGCCGTCGCCCAGCGATGCGCGACGCTTCACGTGCCGAATCCTCGCTCCGATCGTGACGCCCTCATTGCAGCCACAGCCCTGGTGCACGGTCTGACCGTTGCGACCAGGAACGTAGCCGACTTTGAGCGCACGGGAGTCGGTGTCGTCAACCCCTGGGAAGCTTGAGCTCAGACGCGAGACGCAGTCGGCCAAATCCAGATTTTCCCCTTGACCTAAGCCCAGCCTCTTGCCACGATTGAAGAGTAGTCGCTGCGAGAGGTTCTACTCTAAGTCCAATGGAATCAAGACTTTGATACTTAACCCCTTATGATCGAATACTTTGCCAGTCTTCACGCGCTAAAGTCTTGATTCCAATATACCGAGGGGGAGGGGGGGTACCCACAAAGCGTAAGAACTAAGAACTAAAAACTAAGACCAAAGAGAAAGTCAGGACAGACGAAGCCTTCCACTGTCGAAAACTGGAAAACGTTCCATCTGTCCCCGGTTTCCCTCCGAATTCTTACGCCGCCGAAGCCAACTCCCTCCTCCGATCCAGTGCCGGCAGAAGAAGTTTTAGAAGCGCTTCATCAGAGAACGGGTTCTGACCGGAGATCAGCTCGCGATCTTGCAGCACGTAGCTCGACCATGGAGCGAGCACACTCACGTCGCCGCCCGCCGTTTGCAAGGCGAAGTCCGGGTAGAACAGCACCTTGCCACCAATCTCCTGGGGTTCTCGCTGCTGCTCTTCCGCCGTCGAAAAGATGGTCATCTTATATCCCGCATAGATCCAGCCTTTGGCCTTGGCGCGCGCTCCAGCGACATCGCCCGCCGCGAGCGCAGCGACCACCTCCCAGGAATTTGGAAGAGCCGAGAGAAGTGAAATCGGGCCATGGCAGAGCACGGCCGTAGGTTTGGACGTCTCATGAAAGTGTCTCATCACCGCGCCAGCGTCAGGATCATCGAGCAGATCGATCATCGGGCCGTGACCGCCGGGAACGAAAACAGCGTCATATTGATCCAGGCCCGATGCGATGACATCCTTGATGCGCATTGGATCTCGGAGCCCAGTCAGGCCGTCGCGGAATAACATATAGTCCTGAAGCTTGGCTTTGTCCCCGCCGAAGAAATCGGCGACCTCTGAATTCACATCCACTTGCGGCGTGTTGCCTCTCGGTGTAGCAAAGGTGATTTCGTAGCCCTCCTTCATGAGGGCGCGAACCGGAACCGTCAGCTCGTTGAGATAGTAGCCAGCGCCCTTATAAATCTTGCCATCTTTCAAGAGAAACCCGCGACCGCTCGAAACCAGTACCAGCACTTTTCCTTTCGTTGCCATTTTGCGTCTCCTTTTTGAAATTGAAGTTTGAAGTTTTGAAATGTAGGTTATGCCCCCGGAAATCCGAACATCAACCACGACTGATTGGCTACCCAATGTGGGTAGAGTTCCGTCATCTGATCGAACAGCTCTTGGTCCGACTTCGCGGTTTTCTGCAGCCGATCGAAGTCCTCGAGGTAACGCTTGGTGTCCTGGATCGTCGAGGGAGAGTCGGGCGCGCCAGTCTTCTTGTGACCGGCAACAACCATCGTCGGATTGAGTGCCGCTAAACGGTCTAGTGCGGCGATCCAATTCTTGCGGCTCTCGAGGGTGGTGTCGCCGACGTACATGCGGCATTGGTTGTACACAACGTCGCCGGCGACGATCAGGCCGATCGACGGAACATATAGAGACGTCGAATCGGGACTATCGGTGCGGCCCTGCTCGATGATGCGCAATTCGTGGCCCTCGAGAGTGAACGTGTCGTGCGCATAGGGCGCGGGCGGAATCAACTTGGTGGGCACTTGCCCAGGAAACATCGTGCGGGCCAGGCGCTCCACGGCGGGAGTAAAAGACGACTGCATGGCCTCCAGCGCCTTGGGTGTTGTGATTGCCCGGGCGCTCGGAAAACGGTCGAGCAGAACACTCAGACCGTAGAAGTGGTCGAAGTGGGCGTGCGTTATATAGATGGTCTGGAGGTTGCGGTTGTGGAGAGCAACCCAATCCGCGAGAGCCTCGGCCTCGGCCACGGTTCCCATTGCGTCCACCAGCACCGCGTCGTAGTCACCGTAGATTAAAGTCGACGTGATCGGGTCAAAGCCGAAAGCTTCGCCGAAGGGCTTCGGCCGCTCGCCGACCATCGTCTTTCCAGGTGCGGTAAAAACGTTCACGCTTAGTGTGTTCGACGCGGGTTTGTTCGTCCCAGACGTGTTCGACGCGCCTGGCGCGGTCGCCGCTATGCGCGTGGTCTCGTCCGGTCCATTTGTGGCGTCCATTTGGTACCCCTTTTGAAGTCAGAGCAAGCGGCTGACTGGGGAAGAGTAGCGGAAGCGTGACGATGAATCTATTGGACGAACGTATCGCTTGGTATCGAACTGGAAGATTCGACTAGGGCTCCATCTTCGACCATCAAGCGACCGTCCCGCCCGGTGAGGGCGGGTTGGGCGCAATGGCGAACGGAAACCGCGTCTTTCGGGGACGCTTACTTCCAAGCAAAGTAGCAAGCTGCTCTAATCACTGGCTTTGAGAGTGGGTTTTTTCCAGGCTCGTAGTAAGTACGCTATTAACATGGTGAAAAGAACGGCGGCCAGGGCGAACTTATAGCGGACGGGAACGGAGGAGGGGGAGAAGAAGCCTTCGATCGTTCCGGCGACGATGAGCATGGGAATGACTCCGACTAAGAGGCGAACGGCTTCGTTGCCGCCTACAGCGAGGGAGTCGCGACGGGCGAGAGTTCCGGGGAAGAGGAGAGCCTGGGCGAGGCGGAGCCCGGCGGCTCCGGAGATGAAGATGGCGGGTAGTTCGAGGACGCCGTGAGGGGCGACGAAGCTCCAGAGTTGCAGGCTCATCTGATTCATGCCGCAGGCGACACCGATTACTCCGATCATCATGCCGTTATAGAAGAGCTGGAACAGAGTGTAGAGTCCGGCGGTGATGCCTCCGGCAAAAGTGATGAAGCAGACGGTCATGTTATTGGTCATGATGAAGCTGGAGGCTTGCGGCGCGGCAGAGACGACGGAGTGAGTCCACATCTCGTGTTTCTCGATGGTGCTAACCATGGCGGGGCCGAGAAACTCGCGCATGAAATCGGGATTGGACAAGGTTACGAACATTCCGGCGAGAGCGCCGATTACAAAAATGGCGGTTGCCGTGAGGGTGTAGGGAAGATACTGTCGAAAGATGGCGGGATATTCGTACCAGAAGAACTCCGCCATTTTGGCGACAGTTTGTTTCTGTCCGGAGTAGACGGAGTTATGAGCGCGAGATAGAAGTTGATTGAGGTATCGTGATTGTTGCAAACTGCCGGGGTCTCCGCGAACGGCGGAGAGATCGGTGGCGGTCTGGCGGTAGAGGAGTCCGAGTTCGCGGAGTTCGTCGCGGCCGAGGGCGCGAAGTCCGTTCTGCTTGATATCGGAGAGCAGGAACTCGAGGCGCGCCCAGTAGGGTTGGCGCTTCTTGAGCCAGGCGACGGAAATCATAGAGAGAAGGGTACAGGGAGATTGCGCGAATGGCGGAAAAAGTTTTAGGTGCGTCGTTGGTCGTTCGTCGTTGGTCGTTCGCGAAATGCGGCGCGGGATGCGGCGGCTTGTTCTGAAAAAGTTTCTTGTGTGAGGGGCTTAATTGGATTCGATCGAGAAGCTGACCATTGAAACGCCGGAGCAGATCGAACTGGAGTTTCCGGTTGCGGGGTTGGGCAGCCGGGGACTGGCGCTGCTGATCGACACACTGATTCAGGGGATGGTAGTGGCTGCGGTTTTCATTCTCATGGAGCTGATTTCTCCGGATCTGTCGCACTATTGGGTGACGGCGGAGAAGTGGGTGATGGCGGCAGCGATTTTCTTGATGTTCTGCTTGTATTGGGGATACTTCGCGCTGTTTGAAATGTTCTGGAACGGACAGACTCCGGGAAAACGGCAGGCACATATACGGGTGATTACGGCGAGCGGGCGTCCGATCACGGTGTTTGAGGCGATTGCGCGAAATTTCGTGCGGGTGATCGATTCGCAGTTGGCATACATGGTGGGAGCGGTAGTGATTGCGGTTGACAGAAAAAATCGGCGGCTGGGCGATCTGGTGGCGAGCACGGTGGTGGTGCACGAGATTCAGGAAGAGGGCGACTCGTACTGGTACGCGCAGCAGCATACAGGGGCGACTTTGCCTCCGATTGAAGGGATCGCGACGATCACGGCGCAGGAATTTCAGCTGATCGAGGCTTTTCTGAACCGGCGGCTGGATATTCCGAACCTGCAACGGATGCAGACGGCCAAAGAGATTGCGGAGCGGTTTGGAGCGCGGCTGAATGTGGCTCCGGAAGACCGGCCGTCGCCGGAGACGTTTTTGGAGGAGTTATCGCGGCGGTATCGGGATAATGCGCGGTTTCGGTGAAGCGGAGATAGTGTCTTACCCCTTTACCACCAAGGGCACGAAGGATCACGAAGCAAATCAAAGGTTGGCGCAGGCTTCGTGGTGATTGGTCAATTCGGGAATAGTTCGCGTCAAGGGGAAATCGGAAGTAAAAAACGAGGCACCGTCCACACGGTGCCTCACCTACCAGCATCTTGATCTAGAAGTTTTTATTTGTTCTCGTTTAATGATCCGGCGCCGAATTCTTTGCGCTGGGGCATTGGACGAGCGGCTCGGGCTGCGGCTACGGCCGGCATGGCGGCGGCTGCTCCGTAACGCTCGAGCAGGACGGGAACCATGGCGCCTTCGGCTTCTTTGACGAAGGTGAGTTTGCTTTCGCCGTGAAGGTCGACGCGGATGAAGTCGCCGAGTTTGACTTGTCCGGTAGCGACCAGGTTCGCGAGCGGAAAGACAAGGTGGCGTTCGATGGCCCGCTTGAGGTGACGCGCGCCGTATTTTGGATCGGTACCTTCGGCAAGCAGGAAATTCTTGACCTCAGGCGTGCAGTTGAAGACGAACTGGTGTGCGCCAGCTGCCATAAGGACGCGCTGTTGCACCATTCCCAGTTCAATTTCAAGGATCTGCTGCAAGTGCTCGGAGCGGAGCGTCTTGAAGACGACCACTTTGTCGATGCGGTTCATGAACTCGGGCGCAAACTTGCGGCGAGCCGCGTCGACGGCAGAGCGGGTAATTTTTTCGTCGAGCGAATTGTCGACTTGCACCGCGCGTGGTGCAAAACCGAGGCCGCCATCGACCAAGCCGTTCATCTCGGCGGCACCGAGGTTCGAGGTCATGATGATGATGCAGCTCGAGAGATCAACGCGGCGGTTATCGCCAAGGGTCAAGGTCGCTTTGTCGAGGATGCCGAGGAGCAGCTGCCAGAGCGAGTCGGAAGCCTTCTCGATTTCGTCGAAGAGCAGAATCGAGAGCTTCAGCTTCTCGGTGTGCCACTGGTTGAGCGCTTCCTGGGTGAGCAGGGGGTGCGTCTCGCGATGTCCGAGGTAGCCTGGAGGCGAGCCGATGAGCTTGGCGATCTCGTGGGAGTGCTGAAACTCGGCGCAATCGATCTTGATGCAGGCGCGGGCATCGCCAAATAGGGACTCGGCGACGGCTTCAACGACGCGGGTCTTACCGGAGCCAGTCGGCCCAAGGAACAGGAGGTTGCCGACGGGACGGCCGGGGGCGTTGAGTCCGGCGAGAAACATCTGGTAAATTTCGGCGACCTTTTCGATCGCCTGATCCTGGCCGACGATTTTGCGGCGGAGGGCGGTTTCGAAGTCACGGGCGTCGTTGCTGCGACGGGTCGGATCCAGCACGGTAGCAAGGTTGGTTCTCATCGATTCGGGCCCTTGTTTCCTTTCCGGGAACTGGGTGTTATCTGGGAAGCGCTTCTCTGCGAAAGTGCTCATTTTTGTCACTCGCTTCTTTTACGGGAGGAAGGTGGGATTCCTAACCCACTTCTCCCTTGTGCAAGCCGCTCGCCATCTACCACGAGTGCCGTAATTGTCTGCTACTCAGCGTTCTAGATGGTTTAGATGCGGGTAGAGCCGGTGTTGCAAAGCGGGCCGGGATACGCACAGATTGCGCAACGGAAATTGTTTGCAGTCTGCTGGAACTTTCGCTCAACCCTTTCCGGAATCCCGTACGCTCATGTCCGGTAAGCCGTTACCGGGTAGCCCTGACGTAACTGGCGAATAAGGTTACCGACGCCCCACAATACGGCAGCTACCCACTCCGGAGAATACAATTGTTCCGATCCTTCATGGCCAAACTGACGGAGATAGCCTCGAAAGTTAGAGTTTCGAGAGGCTTATCGAAAACCCAAATCTCGGCAGCCAGCGTGTCCGCGTTTTTCCTGCG
Source organism: uncultured Acidobacteriaceae bacterium (assembly GCA_963846085.1). GTDB lineage: Bacteria > Acidobacteriota > Terriglobia > Terriglobales > Acidobacteriaceae > Acidiflorens. Next base: position 2,447,816 of record CAWJUN010000004.1, read on the forward strand.
GATGGCAGTTTCGAGCTTCCTTCTTTCTCCGCCCGCAGCGGCGGTGCAAAATCCGCATGGCGTGCAGTTAGTGCCAGTGACGGCTTCAACTACGACGAAAAAAGCCGAACCGCCGGCCCCATTAGTTGCTCCCCCGGGTTGCGAAGTTTACACAGCGCAACGCGGAGAAAGTATTCCGACGGTGGCGCGCAAATACCTGAAGCACACGAAATACCTGACCTCCGCCGAACTGGCAGAGGCAATTCGCGCCGCCAACCATGACCGTCAGGGAGTCTTTCTGAAATCCGGGGAGCAGATCATCATTCCCGGAATTCTTGAATCCGTCATTCTAGAGAAATCTGTGCCGGTTGCAAGGGATTTCGAAGTGCGGGCGATTTATTTGACGGGAGTGATGGCGGGGAGCGACCACGGGGTGCGGATCATCCGGCATTGGCGGGAGGTGGGTGGCAACGCGGTAGTGTTTGATATTAAGGATAGCGACGGGATCGTCAATATTGCATTCGACCATCCGCTGGCGAGCGGGCAAAAGCACTACATACCGGATCTGCCGAAGTTCGTGCATTTTGTGCATTCGCAGAATATGCATGCGATTGCGCGCATTGCGATCTTCAGGGATGAACATCTGGTGACGACGCATCCGGAGCTGGCAGTGAAGTCGCAGCGAACGGGCGAGGCGTGGCGGGAGAATGGGAAGCTGGTGTGGACGGATCCTTCGAACCCGAAGGTGCAGGATTACGACATAGCGCTGGCGAAGTATGTGGCGCAGTCGGGCGTGGATGAGGTGCAGTTTGATTATGTGCGCTTCCCGGCCGAGGGCGACCAGAAGGATGCGAGTTTTGTGTTTCAGGCTGAGCATCCGAAGGAGCAGCGGTCGGAAGTGATTGCCAATTTTCTGGATCGCGCTTATACGCAAATCCATCCGAGCGGCGTGCTGCTTTCGCTGGATGTGTTTGGAATTATGGCGTGGCAGCGTCCTGTCGATTTGGCACACACGGGACAAGACATTGTGGCAATGGCGAAGCATTGCGACGTTCTGTCGCCGATGATCTATCCGTCGCATTTTTTTGGGATGGATGGGATCGCGCATCCGGGGGACGCGCCAGAGCATTTTATTGGCGAGTCGATGGACCGGTTCAAGGCGATTACAAAGGACAGCGGGGTGGTGATTCGTCCGTGGCTGCAGGCGTTTGCGTGGCGGACGAAGACGTACTCTCCGCAGTATGTTGAGGTGCAGATCGAGGTGGCGAAGCAGAAGGGCGGGATCGGATTCTTATTCTGGAACGCGAATAACGATTATTCGAAGCCGTATACGGCGATGCCGGAGATGCGGGCGGCGAAGGGTCGGTATTTCCGGGGCGACGAAGTGGGTGGGAAGATGGAACCCGCGGTCGTCACGCCGGTTGCATCGACGGCGTTGGTGCATCCGGCGGTAGCGGGGGTGTCGGCGGAGAACGGGCATGCCGAGCAGAAAATTTGGCGGCATTGAGGAATTTGGAGTGGCGGCAGTTTTCCAGGATTAATTGTTCAGGAAAGTGGGTGGGGTGGCGTGCGACACGAAAGCGCGTTTGGGTCAGTCGCCCCTCCGGAGTTTAGTCGGTTTTTTGGCTCGAAACCCGGCGCTCGCCGGGCTATTATCGGACATCCTTTCGGGACTTGAATCCCTCCAGAACGAATCGTCAGTTCCACGATTCCCCTCCTGCAGCCAGACGTCTGATTCAAAGTAATCCAAAATGATTTAGGTTGGCATCCCAAAGAAATCAAGAACTAGAGGGGAGCAGACTGGGATGAGCTCAACCTTATATATGGTGATTGAGCGGTTCAAGAATGGGGACGCAGTGCCCATTTACCGACGGTTTCGAGAAATGGGGCGAATGGCTCCGGAGGGGCTGACTTATGTTTCGAGTTGGGTCAGCGAAAAGTTGGGGTGGTGTTATCAGGTGATGGAAACGGAAGATCGTGCGCTGCTGGAGCAATGGATGGCGAACTGGAGCGATATTGTCGACTTCGAGGTAGAGACAGTTATCAGTTCTAAGGAGGCGGCGGATAGGATCGCGCCGCGATTGTGAATGGAAGACAAAGGAGCAGACTTGCAGGTGAGTCCAACTATCTGTAGCTTGTTAACAACACTCATCAATTTAGACGACGGGAGCTATCCTCGGGATGGGGAAGCGTCGCGAGCCTCGTAAGGACATTCGGCTGCCGGTGCGCATCTTTGGCACGGATAGCAGCGGCAAGATGTTCTCGGAGAATGCATTTACCGTCAATGTCGGCCAAAATGGGGCGGAGTTAAGCGAGGTTCGCCCGGATATCAACCTGGACGAGACGGTGGGTGTGAGTTACGGCGCGAACCGCGGCCGGTTCAAGGTGCGGTGGGTCGGGAAGCCGGGTACGCCGAAGGCGGGCCACGTGGGACTTCTGAATATCGCTCCGGAAAAAACATTTTGGGATTTTCCGCTACCCGCTCCGGGTAAGGATGACTACCAGCCGCCGGTCGTCCAGCAGCGGAAATACCAGCGGATCAAATGCCATAACTCAGTGGCCCTCCACACGGCGGATGGAGCGTCGTTTTGGGGTACGGTGGCGGATCTGAGCGTTGCGGGATGCTACATCGAGATGGCGATTCCGCTAGCTACGGAGAGCAAGGTGAGCCTGTCGATCTGGATTGGAGAGACCAAGGTTTGGGTGGACGGGGAAGTCGCGTATAGCACACCGGGAATGGGAATCGGGGTTAAGTTCAATCGGGTGTCGGAACAGGATCAAGAGCGAATTCGGGAGTATCTGGAACCACTTTCCTACCTCGCGAAGAAGCCGACGTTTGATCAGTAAGACAGCGGCCGGCGGTCTGTCGCGACGGTCCACCTGAGGGCTGTGGATTTTTTTTCATAAACCATTCACGTTTCTGTCATTTCTCTGTAACCAAGAACCCATCTTCTGGAAGCAGCGGTCGCCCGACCGTTTTCTAGGAGGAAGTGATGGGGTCGAATAGTCTGCTGACGAAAGTCAGTCAAAATCTCACCGTCGGCGTAAGTTTGCTGGCACTGCTCGTCAACACGGCAGGGCCGGCCACTGCAACCGCTGAGCAAAATCCGAAACAAGCCGCGAAACAAAGCGCTGAACAGACGCCAACGGCGTCCCCGATCAAGCATGTGATTGTAATCATCGGGGAGAACCGGAGTTTCGATCACGTCTTTGCGACGTATCAACCGACCAACGGGGAAACTGTCTCGAATTTGCTTTCCAAGGGAATCGTCCTGGCGAACGGCAAGCCGGGACCTAACTATTCTCTATCGGCGCAGTACAACGCGGTGGACGACACGACGTATGCGATTAATCCTGGGGAAAAGACGATTTACTCGAACATTCCGCCGGTGGTTGCAGGCGGGCCGACAAACCCTTATATACCGACGATAAAAATTGCCAAGGAAATCGAGCCCGGCACGCTGGCGAAGGGCTATTACTACGATCTGACGATCGGCGGCACAGGCCTGGCTCCTTATGAAGTCGCGGACACACGTATCCCGAACGTGTTCGATTTGCCGGAAGGGGCTTTTCAGCTCACGCCGGCGGTGAAGTACAACGATTACGCGAACAGTCCGGTACATCGTTTCTATCAAATGTGGCAGCAGACCGATTGCAGTGTGGCAACGGCGACGGCAAGCAATCCGAGCGGCTGCCAAAACGATCTGTTTCCCTGGGTCGAGGTGACGATTGGAGCGGGCAGCGATGGCTCGAGCGGATCGACCAGTCCGCCGACGAGTTATCTTTCGACGGGTGAAGGATCGACGGCCATGGAGTTTTATAACGTGCAGAAGGGCGATGCTCCTTACCTGAAGAGCCTAGCGGATCAGTACACGCTGAGTGACAACTTCCATCAGTCGGTGATGGGTGGAACGATGGCGAACCATATTGAGTTCGGATTTGCGGATTCGATCTGGTACAGCGATGGAGCGGGCAATGCACTGACGCCTCCGGCGGCACAAATTGAGAATCCGAACCCACAGCCGGGAACGAACAACTGGTATGACGATGATGGCTACAACAGCGGAAGCTACGTGGGCTGCGCCGATCTGAGCCAGCCGGGTGTGCCGGCGGTGGTGAATTATTTGCAGTCGCTGCCGCGTCCGATTGCACCCAATTGCGACGCTGGACACTTCTACATTCTGAACAACTACAACCCTGGATTTAATGGAGATGGATCTTCGTCGCTCGGGCTGTCGCCACTGACGGTTCCGGGATCGTCGGTGCGGCATATCGGCGATGCGTTGCTGGAGAAGAATATTTCGTGGAAGTACTACGGCGATGGATGGAACATCTACTTGTCGGATCCGACCTTCGCGAACCCACTGGACACGTACTGCAACATTTGCAATCCGTTTCAGTATGCGACGGACATCATGACGAACGCGACGTTGCGCACCGAGCACATTCAAGATGCGCAGAACATCTACGAAGACATCAAGGCGGGAGAACTGCCGTCGGTGTCGATCATCAAACCGGGCTGGCCCTCGGATGGCCATCCAGCGTCGTCGAAGATCGAGCTGTTTGAAGGCTTCGCCAAGAACGTGGTGAATGCTCTGCAGGCGAACCCGGACTTGTGGGCGAGCACGGCGGTATTTATCACCTTTGACGAAGGGGGCGGATATTACGATTCCGGCTACATTGAGCCCGTCGACTTTTTCGGAGACGGGACACGGATTCCGTTGTTGATCGTTTCGCCGTTCAGCACGGGCGGTCACGTCAACCACGCTTATTCAGATCACGTTTCGCTGACGAAATTCATCGAACGAAACTTCAAACTGAAACCGTTGACGGAGCGCAGCCGCGACAACCTGCCAAACCCGAAGACGGCGAAGAACAATCCTTATGTGCCGACGAATAGTCCAGCGATTGACGATTTGTTCGACGCATTCCAGTTCCCGCAGACGAAGTAAGGTTTTTCGATCGCGGGTCGTATGGGGCCGGCCGGGGATTTCGTCCTTGGCCGGTTTTTCTTGCGAGTCAGTTTCTCTTGCGAGCCTGGGATCTGGCGAGAGCGTTATTTTTCATCAGAATTTCACACGAACGGAGAGTGGGGTGCAGCGGGAGATGCGAGAATTTGAGGTTGGGTGATCTTTTGGATGCTGAGGGACTCGGCGGTTGTGGTTCTGGGCCGAAAGTACAGCAGGTCCTTCGCTTCGCACAGGATGACAAGAGTTTATTAGGCGCGCGCTTTGATTGCGCGGCACGGGCTTGGAGGGAGATTTAGTTTTGGGTTTGACGCGGCGCGAATGGTTGCAGATGGGACTTTCGGCGGGCGCTGGGGTAGTCGCGTCTCGGGGCAAGCTGCTGGCGCAGACGGCGATGTCAGGCATGAGCATGCCGGCGGGTGCGAGCGCGCAGGCGGCTCCGGTTCGAGCCGCGGTGCAAGGGCCTCCTCCGGTGGCTCTGTCTAATTATGTGACGCCGCTGGCGGTGCCGCCGGTCATTCGTGGGCCGGCGAATGGCGCGGCGCTTGAGATTCGAATGCGAGAGTTTCGGCATAAGGCGCATCGCGACCTGCCGGCGACGCCGATGTGGGGATACAACGGCGTTTGGCCAGGACCGACGATTGAAGTCCGCAAGGGGCAGGCGCTTTCGGTAAAGTGGAAGAATCAACTTCCGACGAAACATTTTCTTCCGCTGGATTTCACGATTCACGGCGAAGGGGACGATGTGCCGGCGGTGCGCACGGTGACGCATGTGCATGGGGCGCGGGTGATGCCGGAGAGTGATGGGTATCCGGATGCGTGGGTGACGTCGGATGGCAAAGCGGGAGCGGTGAGGGCCGCCGATCCTTGCCACTATCCGAACGATCAGACGGCGACTACGCTCTGGTACCACGACCATGCGCTGGGTATTACGCGGCTGAATGTCTATGCGGGGCTGGCGGGATTTTATTTGATTCGCGATCCGGAAGAAGACCGGTTCAACCTGCCGAGCGGGCGGTATGAGATTCCGCTGATGATTCAGGATCGGAGTTTCGCTGCGGATGGTTCGCTGCTGTATCCACCGGCGCCGAATGGGACGCATCCGGTATGGATGCAAGAGTTTTTTGGCAATGCAATTTGTGTGAACGGGAAGGCAACACCGTTTCTTGAAGTTGAACCGCGGAAGTATCGCTTCCGGATGGTGAATGGGTCGAACTCTCGTTTTTATCACCTGACTTTGCTGCCAGCGGACGCGACGGGCAAACCGAATGGGAAGCCGGTGGATGCGCCTCCGTTCATCCAAGTTGGAAGCGATGGCGGGCTGTTACCGGCTCCGCTGCGAATGCATTACTTGATTGTTTCGCCTGGAGAGCGGTTCGATATCGTCATTGATTTTTCAGAACACAAGGGAGCGCACCTGGCGATGACGAATGATGCTCCGGCTCCGTATGCGCGGGGAGGGGAGATCGTGCCGGCGGAGGTGATGCTGTTCAAGGTGACGAAGCCGTTGTCAGGGGCCGATACGAGCGAAGTTCCGGACGCACTGGTGCCGTTTGCCGCGCTGGATGCTTCGCATGCGGTTCGGGAGAGAACGCTGTCCCTGACAGAAATGGACCGGCCGGCGGATGGGTACACGATGATCGGACTGCTGGATCAGAAGCATTGGGATGATCCGATTTCGGAAGATCCGAAGGCGGGGTCGATGGAAATCTGGTCGTTCGCGAACACGACGGGCGACGTGCATCCGATGCACATTCATCTCGTACAGTTTCAGGTTCTGAATCGCCAGCCGTTCGATACGCGGACTTATTTGCAGACGGGAAAACTCGTGTTCACGGGACGGCCGATGCCGCCGGAATCGAATGAACGTCCGGCGTGGAAGGATACGATCAAGACGTATTCCGGTTATGTGACTCGGGTCATCGCACGGTTCGATCTGCCGGCGGGTGTCGTGGCGAAGCCGGGCGAGGAATTTCGCTACGTATGGCATTGCCACGTGCTGGAGCATGAGGACAACGAAATGATGCGTCCTTATAAGATTGTTGGCTAGCTCACGCCCGGAGCAATCTTCTGGCCAACCCTCACCAAAACGAAAGCATCTATTAGGCCGCTACTTTGTCGATGTCGCGGTCGAGAATCGTAGTACGCCCGCTCTGTAAGGCGAGCCTCGGGCAAACCTTAGCTGCGCACGCCTCGGGAACTCTCCGCCGGTCATGGTTGAGATGTCGTTCTCTGGATCGTAGAATCCGGAAAATTGCACGGCAAACTTGTACTTCCAAAATCGAGGCGAGGGCATGGGGGATGGGCGGTAAGTCGGACTCGGACGAGCGTGAGAGGGAAGCGGAAAGTGGTCTTCTGGAACAGCTTCCATCGTTTTTCATAATTGGGCCTCCACGGACGGGCACCAGTTGGCTGCATAGCGTGCTGCGCCAGCGAGCATGGCTCTCCGATCCCACGAAAGAGACACGGTTTTTTGATCGGCATTTTGACCGCGGCTTGGAATGGTATCGCTCGCATTACCGCCAGGCGGACTCCGGGCGGCGGATCGGTGAAGTGGCTCCGACTTACTTTGCGTCGCCCGAAGCGCGCGTGCGCATTGCCCGATTAATGCCGCAGGCGAAGATTGTCTGTACGTTTCGCAATCCGGTGGATCGCGTTCTGTCGCTTTATCGGCTGAAGAGGGCTTACGGGCTGATTCCGTGGAGTTTTGAGGAGGCGCTGGTTGAAGATCCAGAGCTGATGGAATCGAGCCGGTATGGAACGCATCTGGAGGCGTGGCTGCAAACTTTCGGAAGTGAACAGGTAATGGTGACGATTTATGAAGATATGCTGGACGACCCGCAGGGGTATCTGGATCAGCTAACGGATTTCGTGGATGTGCCGAGAGTGAAACTGGGTTCGCAGCAGACAAGCCGGGTGCTGGCCTCGGACAGCATGACGGAGCCGCGGAACTACCGGTTGACGCGCGGCGCAGCGATGCTGTCGGAGTGGGCGCGTGCGCGGCGACTGGATACGGTTGTGGCGAAAGCGAAGGGCATGGGGCTGATCAAGTTTTTTGTGGGGGGCGGGCCGGCATTTCCGCCAATCGCCGTGGCTACGCGAGAAAAGCTGTATGGGATGTTTCGTCCGGAAGTGGAGAAGTTGGAAGAGTTGCTGAATCGAGATTTGTCTTCGTGGAAGAGTTTGGAGCGGGGGGTGCAGTTTTTGCGGGCAGCGCCACGATGCGGCTAGAGTGTTTCGTTTAATGGCATCCAGGGATTGCTGCCGAAGCTCGACGAACTAGCAGGCGCTTATCGCAGCGGTGAACCGCTGCGCCACCCAAAAAGTGAGAGCGAAGTCGAGTTTTTCAGCAAACTCCTAGTACGCGTTGAGTGTCACTTTATCGAGCCAGACGTTATAGGGTTCTTCTTTGTAGTTGCCATCCATTTGAAATGCGGTGTCGATCTCTTCTTCATACCAATTGGGCTGAGCGGTGTAGTAGGTGTCGACGGTGTAGTTGTTGTCGTCCACACTCAGGCTGATGTAATGGACCTGGTTGCCCACCCGTTCGAAATTCCAGACTACATGGATCCACGTCTGGGAGGGAAAGTGAACGCAGGGAACGGAGGTAGGGCGCCAGAGATTATTGTAATCATCCCAGATATCCCAGCGGCCGGTCTGGTTGAAGTCGCACTGTGTGCCGAAGGTCCAACGCGTGCCGCCGAAGGTCTGGTTGACGTCGAACTCGAGGGATTGTGGGGCATCGCCGACGTCGACGTAAAAGTAAAAATCGTAGGTGAAGTGGCTGACGCTGTCGCCGCCGCCGAAAGGGCTCCAATACAGTTCATTGGAATAGGGTTTGGTGCCACCGAGCAGACTGAATTTGGCGGAGGAGCCGTCGAGCGAGGGGGAAGATTGATTTTGCGTGAGTGTGGAACTGGCGACTCCGAGTCCGGCAGCGCAGGTTAATCCTGTGGCCAACTGCGCGGAACACGAAACCCAGTTCGGTAAGTTCTGAATTCCGCTGACACCGGGGGCTTGCGAGGTTACGTTGACCTGAGCGGTGGTAGTAGCGATATAGCCAGCAATGTCTTCGGCGACGATCTCGACGGTGTGCTCACCGTTGGGCATCCAGATGTATTGGTTGATAGTGGTGGAGGGAGTGTAGAGGACAGCCACTTCGTCGACATAGAGCCGCATGGTGTAGATGGGATCGGGCGGCGTGGCGGTGGCGGAGATCAGGACAGGCGAGGTAACGCCTGGAGTTGAAGCGGCATTTTGCTGGACGGCGGGGTTGGAGATTGCCAACGGGAATCCGCAAAGAGCCTGGGGTGGCGGTTCGGGCGCGGGCGGCACGACTCCTGTGTTTGCAGGCGCAGTGGGAGTGACGGAGCAGTTGGCGACGTTGGCGGGCAGTCCCTGACAAGAGCATAAGGACAGGATGAGACAGGACAGGCCTGTGGCGGAGAGCATCCAGCGAAGGAGCTGGCGGCGAAAGGCCGGCACATTTAAGCAGACGCCTTTGCGAGACAGGGGAAGACCTTGGAGACTAATCTTGGAAACTGCCTGACCGAACTTCACGATTCACTCCAGAATTCTGTTGAGGCGAACAAGGATTAATACGCGGTGAGCTTTACCTCATCGAGCCAAACATCGTAGGGTTGTGCGAGTTCATCGATGTCCATTTGAAATGCGACATCAATTTCTTCCAGTGTCCACTGTGGCTGATAGTCGTAGTACGTATCGACGTTGTAAGTTTGGTCGCCTACGGTGAGGCTGATGTAGTGAACCTGGTTGCCCACGCGTTCAACATCCCAGACAAGGTGAGTCCAGGTATTGGCGGGGAATGCGTTACAGGGGACGTCGGTTTCGCGCCAGGTAAAGTTGGCGTCATCCCAGATGTCCCACATGCCGGGAGACTCGCCTTTGAAATTACATTCCGAGCCCCACACCCAACGAACGCCACCAACGCCCTGGTTGATATCGAATTCCAAGGCCTGTGGAGCGGTGGGATCCTGGAGATAAAAATACAAGTCGTAGGTGAAGTGGGTCGGCTGATTACCGCCCTCGATGGCATTGAAGTAGAGCATGTTGGAGTATCCAGGACCGCTGATGTGAAAGTCGGCGGACTGGCCATCCATGGCGGGGGAAGTTTGATTCGGCGTCAGGGTCGAGGTCGCGCCGGGATTGCCGGAGGCGCAGACTTGACCATCGCGTCCGGAACCTGCCGGGAAATCGGCAGAACAGTTTTGCCACTGCGACATGTCTTGAATATTGCTGATCGTGTTTTGGCCCTGGGAACTGACGGTGACGTTGAGGATGGTGGCGGAAACGTATCCCTGATTGTCTTCGGCCATGACTTCGAGTTTGTGCTGGCCGGGTGCCATCCAGATCTGGGTGTCGATCGAGTTTGTGAAGGTGAAGTAAACGGCGAGTGTGTCGACGTAGACGCGCATGTAGAAAATTGGGTTGGTGGGCGTGGCGGAAGCGACCACATGAGCGGGCGAGGTCACGGTGCCGCCGTCGGTGGGATTCGAAATGGTGAGCGGGAAGTCGTTGGAGCCCGTAGATAAGGGCGATTGAGTCGCGTCCAAATCGGGGGGCGCGGGCAGATTGCTAGATTCGGGCGTCCAGGTGATGGGGACCGGCGGAGTTTGAGGGTAATCAGGCTGTGATGGCGCGGTACCGCCGTTGCTGCTGGAGCCGCAGGCGGCGAGCAAGGTCAAAGGCAAAAGCAGTGCGGCCAGCTTGAGTGTTTGCAAGCCAGTTCGGGGACGGTAACCGGGACACGATCCGGTAGGGAAAGCGATTGCGAACAACGGCACTGATTCCTCCAACCACGCTGGTCAGTCGACACCAGAAGCCGTGAAGGCTATGGGCTGGCTTACTGCGACTGCTGAAAACACTTTTAGACGCGTGGCGCGCAGTTTGAACTATCGGAGATCGTGGGCCTGCGGACAATACCGGGAGAACGGTAAGGGGAGGGCAACAAATCCTCAGAGGAGTGGGGGAATTACGGGTCCGGGCGTTGCAGAAAGTGGAGAAGGAGTTTACCCGGTGCTTGACGCCCTTGGTGAGAATCGTCTTGCTGTGGAATCGGTAAACCGGTGTCCTTCCTAAAATGCGGAACAAAAGTAATAGTTACCGAATGACCGCAAGCGGGAGGATCGTCCCAAGCACCGTTTTCTGCATCAATAGCGAGGGAATATGTGAACAAGGGATGAAAAATCGAGAAAAACGGGCGATGTTAGCGAGCCAAATGAGGCGCTGCGCGGGGCAAGTAACCGTCCAAGGCAGTTTGGTTACTCTTACCGAAAGGCCATAGCCCCTACGAGATTGGGCCATGTACTGTGGTGTGAGGCTCGATTAAGCTTGGGCTCAGTTCCTCACTAAGCACCGGAGACTAAATGAAACTCCTCCTCTCGATTGTTTTGCTGAGCACGTGTATGCAGGCTCAGAATTTCATGGCTAGCAGCTCGGGACTTCCTGACGCGCCCAGTTCCCATCCTTTCTGGACATTTGAAAACAAGTTGAATGTCAGCGTTCTGGCCGGGTTAATTGCGGCCGATGCGATTACGACGCAGCGTGGGTTGAATGAGGGGATGCGAGAGGCGAATCCGGTGATGCGACCTTTTGTTACGCGAGGCGCGGGCGGCGAAGCGGTAGGATCGGCGCTAGGTTTTGGCGCGGGAGTGGGCGTGGTCTACCTTTTGCATCGCACCCATCATTACAAGGTGGAGCGCGTGACGATGAGAATGATTGTTGCGGGCGAGGGCGCGTTTGTGGCGAACAACATTGTGGCGATCCGGTAGAGCTCGCCGTAACAGAGTCGTGATGCAAAGTTTTGATGGGATCGATTCGATTTAGCGGCGGAGATGTTCCGAGACCGGGTAATTCCGTTGGGAATAGCATAAATACTCGCTCCTGCAGCGAGTGACGGCTGGCGCTACTGCGGTGTATTTTTGGCGCTTTGTCACTCCTTGTCATCGCCTGATGGTTCGCGGCGCTCACCTTGATCATCCACGTTATAATTTCAGATTGGAAGCATGACTTTTCTCTGATGCGAGATTGCGATCTGCGGAGAAGAGTTCGTGAACGCTTCCACGAATCCTGGTAGCGAAGGAGTCTCTGTGGCGATTCAAAAGACGGACAAGATCTGGCACAACGGGAAGTTCATCGCCTGGGACGACGCTACTTTGCACGTGATGTCACACGTGGTGCACTACGGTTCTTCAGTGTTCGAAGGAGTGCGCTGCTACGCATTGCCGAGCGGTCCCGCGATTTTTCGAGCCACAGAACACATGCAGCGGCTGGTTGACTCGGCGCGCATTTACCGCATTGATGTGCCATTTACGCGCGACGAGATGCTGGGCGCCATGGTGGAACTGGTGAAACAGAATGGCGTGTGGCCCTGCTACATACGGCCGATTGTGCTGCGCGGGTATGGCGAGGCTGGGGTGAATCCCTTTAATTCGCCAACGGAAGTTTATATTGCGAATTATCCCTGGGGAAAGTATCTGGGGACGGACGCGAGCGAAGGCGTGGACGTTTGCATTTCTTCGTGGACGCGTATTGCGCCGAATACGCTTCCGGCGATGGCTAAAGCGGGCGCGAATTATATGAACTCGCAGCTGATCAAGATGGAAGCGATCGTGAACGGATATGCCGAGGGCATCGCGCTGGATGTGAACGGATATGTGAGCGAGGGCTCGGGTGAGAATCTTTTTGTGATCCGCAACGGAGTAATGCATACGGCGCCGCTGGGGAATTCGGTGTTGCCGGGCATTACGCGCGATTCGGTGCTGCAGATTGCGCGCGATTTGGGGATCAAGATCGTGGAGCAACAGATTCCGCGTGAGTCGCTCTATATTGCGGATGAAGTGTTTTTTACGGGAACGGCGGCAGAGATTACGCCAATTCGATCGGTCGACAAAATTACGGTGGGCTCGGGAAAGATTGGGCCGATGACGAAGTCTCTGCAAGCGGAGTTTTATGGCATTGTGCGCGGAGAGAAGGCGGATCGGTATGAGTGGCTCACTCCGGTGGGAGTGAAGATGCCGGTAACGGTTTAGATAGTTCTCGTTAGTCTCAGCCATTTGCGGCGCAAGACCTCTACCACCAAGGGCACTTAAGGGGCACGAAGGAACTCTTAATCGCTCTCGGCCTCACGGCCTTCGACTCATGCGAGGGACAGGCCGCGATCGGGAGTTGAGCCGCTACACATCAGTTCTTTTGTTTGTAGGTCTTGATATCGTCCCGCACAACTTTTAGAGCGCTCCGTCCCCAGAGATTGGCGGGCTCGATTTCGTCGTTGGTGTTGGCGTCGAAGCCTTCGTCCGGCAGAGCAAATTCGTTGAACTGGTGCAGGATCAGAAAAATTGGGTCGAGCTGGTCCGCGTAGGTCATGAAGGAATTGAAGGTGTCGTAGTTGCCGTCGCTGCCAAAGCGCAGGGCGTCGTCGGGACAGTAGGGAAGCGACTCGGGATTCGGGCATCCCCATCCGTTTTGTCCTGCAGTTGCGATTGATGCGGTGAAATTCTCGGTTCTTGATCCGGCTAAATTGTAGGAAGGGTAATACGGGCACAGCGGTTCGGTGCAGGTAACGTTGAGGCGATCGACCCAACTCCAAAATCCATAGACGGGGTTGATTTCGATGGGACCGTTTGGAACGCCCTGGTTCGCCCATAAGGTGGGCTGGCTGTCGAGATAGCCGGCCATGAGGCGGAAGGTATATTTCTCTCCGAGCTCGGGATGGTGTTGCAGGAACTGCTCGAGGCGAAACCAGAGGGGATGATCGGCGGGGTTGGGGTCTTGCGCGGCGCCCAGAAAAATCAGCATCAACGGCTTGCCTTGGTAAATGACGGCGAGATTCGGATATTTGCGCAAGCGTGCGCCGAAATATTCGATCTCTTTCTCGAAGGCTGTTTTGCCGTCGAGATCTTTGGTGAGGACATTTCCGTCGATGCCGCCGACCATGGGAATTAATTTGAGTGGAGTTCCGAGGGCGGACCAGGCGGGATAGAGGTTTCCGGTATTGTCGCGAATGTTCTGGTTGTAGGTGCGGAATGATGGAGTGCAGTTGCGGATGTATTTTTTCACGAACCATTCGCTGTTGAAGATGCAGCTGACGTTATTCGTGACTTCGCTGATGGCCGCGTCGACGCCGAGAGATTCCAGCCACGCGACGTGTTGTTGAATGATGGCGGGATCGGCGCTGTCGTAGCCGCCTCCGACAGGGTGCATGTCGGCGGACTGAAGCAGGGGCATGGCGGCACTGCCTTGAAAGTTAGCGGCGTGAGGACCGAACCAGGCTTCGTATTCCATGACAACGACGCGGCTGTTCTGGGTGACGATGAGCGGGCCGGAGGCGTGGGCCGTTTCCGCGGTGCCGAATGCGATTACGGCAAGAACGGCCAAATAGGACACGAACATTTCTGTTCCAGCTTCCGGAAAATCGGCGTCTTGATAATAAGAAGAGAGGTCGGATCATATGGCCGCCAGTGAGAGTGCTGCGCGGCGGGGGTGCTCCAGATCGCCCGCCCGGTCCGCTTCTAGGATAACCCTTGTTTTTGAAAGAAGTTTCGCCGGGGCGGCGGCAGGGACTTTCTGCGCCCGTCCGAACAGAGGCGTGCTAGCATTTGCTGGAAACCGGCCACGTTCATGATGAGACGGAAATCCAATACGGTTGCGAAGTGTGCGACGTTTGTTCCAGTGCTATGCCTTACTATTTCAATGTTTCTCGCCGCTCCGATGTTCGCGAAAGATGAGCCAAAGTGGATTGAGGTGCATACGGCGCATTTCTCGGTGTTCACGGACGCGGGTGAAAAACGCGGGCGGGAAGTTGCGTTGCGGATGGAGCAGATGCGGGCGGTCTTTGGGGGATTGATCCTAAAAGACAAGTTGAAGATGCCTGTGCCGATCACGGTGATTGCGCTCAAGAGCGATAAGCAGTACGGGATCGTGGCTCCGAGCAAGCAGACGATGGCGGGAGGATTTTACATTCCAGCATGGGACCGGGTTTATATCGTGCTGAATCTTTTTGACCAGGAACCCTGGCGGGCGGTGGCGCACTCGCTGGCGCACTATTTGTTGAACTACAACTATCCTCCGGCGCAGGGGTGGTTTGACGAGGGGCTGGCGGAGTATTTCGGGTCGCTGCAAATCGGCAAACAAGTGGATATTGGAGGCGACCCTGAACTGGCGCCGGAGTGGCATGAAGACGCGATGGAAACGATGGAGACGCTGCACCACGACTCGAATGTTCCGCAGTCACTGACGCAACTGGTGAGTTCTCCGGTGTGGCTGTCGATGACGGATTTGTTCACGATGAAGCACGACGGATCGGGGACGCTGGAGGGAACGCATCACACGTTGTTTTATGCGCAGTCGTGGATGGTGGTTCATTACCTGGTGAACAAAAACAAGATGCCGGAGGCGGGAACGTATTTTGACCTGGTGCTGAATCAAAAGGTGCCAGTGGATAAGGCGATGGTGCAGGCATTTGATTTGACGCCGCAGCAGATGGAAGACACGGTAAAGACGTATTTCAAATCGCTAAGCGGTTTAGGAGTTGCGCTCGACCAGTCGAAGAAGCCGGTAGAAATGCCGGTCGATATTCAGCAACCGGACCACTTCGCGGTTCCGTTCGATGGGGATGATATCGGGATGGTCGTGAGTCCGGTGAAAGAAGAGGACGCCAAGGCGCTGATTGGCGATGTGATGGCGCGGCTTCCGGAGCACCGCGACCAGGCGATTCATGATCTGCAGCAATTGACAGCGGATCCGAAGGACAATGAGGCGGCGCATCGAGGGCTGGCGCGGGAATATTTGCGGGAGAAGAAATTCGACGCTGCGGGCTGACGAACTCGAGAAGGCAACGGAGCTGAATGCGCAGGATCCATGGATTTGGTATTACCGGTCGGCGTTGAAGTACCAGGCGGCGCAGGCGACGCGGCAGGAGATCCGTGGACTGGCGAACATGATGCAGGACCTGCGGGCGGTGGCGGATTGGTATCCGGAGTTGGCAGACGCTTACAACATGCTGGGCATGGCGCGGGTGGAGGGCGGAGGAATTGCTTCGGCTTTGGAGGCTCAGAAACAGGCGATTGCGCTGGCGCCGCGGAATGTCGAGTACCAGTTCAATTTGGGGCAAATCTATGTGGCGGGGAAGAAGTGGGAGGCGGCGCGGGAGATTTTCACGCAGCTGAAAGCTGGTCCGGACCGTCCGGCAGCTGCGGCGGCAAAACAGCAGTTGGAGGATTTGGATACGTTACAGAAATATGGAGTGCGCCCGCAGAGAGCGGGCGAAAAAGAGGCGCCGGTGGGAGCGGCCAGTACTCCTTCGGCGGCAACGAGTGGGAGAGCGCCGGCTGCGCCTGCTGCGGCGGCGAGTACGGTGCAGGATGAAGACGATGAGTCGGATCATCCGGTGGCGAAGGCGGCCGCGGTGAAACCGGGAAGCACGGGGCCGGTGCAATATTTAAAGGGAAAGATTGTGAGCAGCGATTGCTCGAAGGCTCCGGAGGCGATGGTTACGGTGCTGGTGGGGATGACGACGTACAAGATGCACGCTTCGGATTTCAAGACGTTGCCGGTGATTGGCGAGGATCAGTTTTCTTGCGAATGGACGAACCGGCTAGTGTCGGTGAATTACCGGGCGGCGGGGAAAAATCAAGGGGAGCTGGTTTCGATTGAATTGCGATAAGGTATCCTCACTACGGTGAGTTGTTGCCTAGTGTGATTGCTGGCCGACCGTTAACACCGTTCCTTTTGGACCCACCGCGCAACTTCTGCCGCTGCGGAAGGCGAAGGCATTCAGGTTGAGCGTATCCATAGGTCTCCAGTGGGCGCCTGCGTCGTCGCTTATGTCGCTGCCATTGGTTCCGACCGCTATAAGACGTTTTCCAGAAAGAAATACAACTGCGGAGCGGTAGCCTGCCGGTTGCTGTTCGGCCAGATGCCAGGATGCACCTGCATCCGTGGATTCGATCGCGACTTTGTTTGCATTTGTTGGTTCGCGGTAGTCGCCGCCGACGGCGACGAGAGAGCGGCCGTTGCAGGCGATGCTGAAGATTCCAGCCGAAGCTTGGCCGCTGGTCATCGGTGTCTGGACGGCCGTCCAAGAGCGTCCGCGATCGGGGGAATGGAAGACGCGGGCGGCGGGGCCTCCGGTGCCGAAGTAAATGTCGTTGTGGCAAAGAGCGATGGAGGTGCCGCTGGCGGCGAACGCTCCTTCGGTGGGGAGGGCGGCAGGCATTTTATCGCGCGGCAGTTCCTTCCAATGCTGGCCATCGGTGGTGCGCAAGACAAGGAATTTTCCGTCGACCGGATCGCTGAGAGCGAAACAGTGAGTTTTGGAATCGCAGACCAGCGAGTCGAGAAAGAAGCCGGCGCGTTTGTCGGTGTATTGCAGGGTCCAGGATTTTCCGGCATCGATCGTTCTGTAGATGCGGGATTTTTCGCCGTCGCCGCTCGACATTACATAGGCCGTATTCGGCTCCGAAGGCTTCAATATCGCGAAAGTCGAGATCTGGCAAATCGTTGATCTTGAGTTGCGTCCACGATTTGCCTTCATTTATAGAGCGCAAAATGATTCCCTTGCTGCCAGAGGCCCAGAGAACGTATTTTCCGCCGGGAGTTTGGCTGATGCTGACTCCTCGAAGATTGGTATCGAAGCCAGTTTCCTGAAGATTTGGCGTTTGCGGGAACGATGTGGCGGCGAGGATCGAAAGCGCGGCAAAGACGATGGCGAAGGATCGCACCGGAAGATTGTAGAGCATCTTTCTGGCCGATCCGGGCATGACTCGAGCATGCCGACAAAGTCTCCGGAATATTTCCGAAGGTCACGATTTCTTGCGACTAGTTTCGCGGCGGGTGAAGTTTCGTTTCTTGACGAGAGTGGAAAGAATGATCGAGGTCGAGGTGGTGCCGAAGGGAGTCAGCTTGTCGATGAGGCGTTCGAGATGCTGGACGGATTCGACGGCGACTTTCAGGGTGAAGGAATCGGCTCCGGTGCCGCGATGGCATTCGAGAACTTCGGGCATGTCGACGACGGCGCGGGCGAGGCGGGCGAAGACGTCGCCGACGACACTGATACGAATAAAGGCGGCGATGGGCAAGCCGATTTTGGCGGGATTCACTTCCGCGCGAAAACCGGTGATGATCCCGGCGTCTTCCATTTTGCGGACACGCTCGGCGACGGCGGGGAGCGTGAGGCCGACGCGGCGTCCGAGCTCAGCGAAAGAGACGCGCCCGTCATTTTGGAGCTCCTCAAGAATGTGCCAGCCAGTCTTATCGAGAGCTAATGTATCGAAAGTCATATTGCCATTCTACTTTAGAAGTTGTTAGACAATTCGCCCTTTGCTTCACCTCGTGTATTTACCAAATTCGCGAACGCTCCAACAATGGAAACAGGGCAACTTGCGTGAACGGGGTGGAGAAATGTCATTTGAAAACATTCAATGGACCTGGATGAACGGCGATTTTGTGCCTTGGGCGGAGAGCACGGTGCCACTCTCGACCCATGCTCTGCATTATGGAACTGGCGTGTTTGAAGGCATTCGCAGCTATTCGGTCGAGGGCGAGCCGGCGGTGTTTCGATCTGGATGCGCATCTGGAACGGTTTTACGAATCGGCCGCCGTGTATGGCATGCGGATTCCATTTACCCGGGAGCAGTTGACCGAGGCGATCTGCGGGCTGATTCGACGCAACGGTTTGACGGAATCGTACATCCGACCGATTGCGTATATGGGAGCGGAAACGCTGGGCATTCGGGCGCACTGCTCGACGGACACGGCGATCCTGGCATGGCCGCATATGGCGCATGTGAGCGAACAGAGCCGGAGGCGGGGGGCGCGGCTGACGGTTTCTCCTTACCGAAAGTTTGATGCGCGCGATGATGCCGACCACGGCGAAGGCTTGCGGACAGTATTTGAATTCACGTTTGGCCACCATGGAGGCTTCGAGCCGAGGATACGATGAGGCGCTGTTGCTGAATATTGATGGCAACGTAGCGGAAGCGGCAGTGGCGAATGTGTTTGTTGTGAAGGGGCGCACGCTGCATACGAATGATGAGAAGTCGTCGATCCTGATGGGAATTACGCGCGATTCGATTTTGCAACTGGCGGTGGCGGAGGGGTTCGAGGTCGAAGTGGGTACGCTTACGGTGGAAGAGTTGGGCGCAGCCGATGAAGTATTTTTGTGCGGGACGGCGTGCGAGATTGTTCCGGTGGCGGAGTTAGATGGAGTGAGGATTGGGTGGACGACTCCAGGCAGAGTGACGGAGAAGATTCGGGGAGCGTTCGACCGCGCAAAGACTGGCGTGGCGCCGGAGTGGAGTCACTGGCTGCATCGCGTGACTTCGTCCGAGGAGATCGCGGTGGGGACCGCGGTCGCACGCTAGAATTTTTCCAAAACTAGAAGCTTGGGGAAACGCTCGTTTTTGCGTGCTCAAAAGAGCGGCGAAAGTGAAGCACAAGACGAGCGATAAAATGTCGATGTGGGGGATGGTATGGAAAATCCACTAAAGCTGAAGCGAATTCATCATGTGGAGTTCTGGGTAGGGAACGCGCGGCAGGCAGCATATTTCTACCGCAAGGCCTTCGGCTTTTCACAGGTTGCGTATAGCGGGCTGGAAACGGGCCAGCGTCAGAGGGCTTCTTATGCGATGAGCCAGGGGAAGGCGAACTTTCTTCTGACGACGCCGATGACACCGGATGACGCTGCGGCGGAACACATACGAAAGCATGGCGACGGCGTGCGCGACATTGCGCTGGAAGTTGCGGATGCGGATCAGGCGTTTGAAGAAGCTGTTCGTCGCGGAGCACTGCCGGCGGAGGAGCCGCGGGATGTAACGGATGAGCACGGGACGATCCGGCGAGCGGCGGTGCACACGTATGGCGACACCATCCACTCATTGATTTCCTACAAAGACTACAAGGGGCCATTTCTGCCGGGGTATGCGGCGGCTGCAATTGCCGGGGATGATTGCGGCATTCTGCGAGTCGATCATATTGTGGGCAACGTGGAACTGGGCAAGATGCAGTTTTGGGCGGACTACTATACGAAGGTTTTCGGGTTCCATCGGTATATTACGTTTGACGATAAGGATATTTCGACGGAGTACAGCGCGTTGATGAGCATCGTGATGTCGGACGATTCGCATTCGGTGAAATTTCCGATTAACGAACCGGCAGCCGCGCGCAACAAGAGCCAGATTCAGGAGTACATCGAGGCGTACGGTGGAGCGGGGGCACAGCACATCGCGCTGCAGTGCAAAGATGTTGTACAGACGGTCGGAAAACTGCAGCGGAACGGGCTGGATTTCCTGCGCGTTCCCGATACGTATTATGATGCGCTGCCGTCGCGGGTGGGTCCGGTGGAAGAGTCGGTGGCGGAGTTGAAGTCGCTGGGGATCCTGGTGGATCGCGATGAGGAAGGCTATCTACTGCAGATTTTTTCGAAGCCGGTAGAGGATCGTCCGACGGTGTTTTTTGAAGTGATTCAACGCAAGGGAAGCCGCGGGTTTGGCAAAGGGAACTTTAAGGCACTCTTCGAATCAATCGAGATGGAGCAGGCGCGGCGAGGGAATCTGTAGCCATGGCCGACAAAAGAGTGAGCGCGAAGACATCGGCTGCCAACTCGACGAGGGCGGCGAAAAAGTTACCGCAGTATCAATATCAATCGGGATTCGGGAACGAGTTTGCGAGTGAGGCGGTGGAAGGTGTGTTGCCGCGCGGGCAGAATGCTCCGCAAAAAGTGGCGCATGGGTTGTACACCGAACAATTGAGTGGCACGGCATTCACAGCTCCGCGGGGAGTGAACCGGAGGACGTGGCTTTACCGTATGCGTCCGTCGGTGGCGCACAAGCCATTTAAGCCGATCGAACCGGGGAGGCTGCGCAGCGCGCCCTTTGATGAGGTGCCGACGCCGCCGAATCAGTTGCGCTGGAAGCCGATACCGATCCCTTCCGCTCGCGAGCGAACCGACTTCGTGGATGGCCTGATCACGATGGCGGGCAATGGCGATACGCATACGCACTCGGGCGTAGGCATTCACATTTATGTCGCAAACGCTTCGATGACGGATCGGTTTTTCTTCAATGCCGATGGCGAGATGCTGATCGTGCCGCAGCTTGGGCGCCTGCTTTTGCGGACAGAGATGGGCATTCTCGCGGTTGGGCCGGGCGAGATCGCAGTGATCCAGCGGGGAATTCGTTTTCGGGTTGAGCTTCTCGATAAGGAAGCGCGCGGATATGTCTGCGAGAACTATGGAGCGCTTTTGCGGTTGCCGGATCTGGGGCCGATTGGCGCAAATGGACTGGCGAATCCTCGAGATTTTCTGGTTCCGGTAGCGGCATTTGAAGATCGCGAAGGCGATTTTCGGATTGTCACCAAGTTTCAAGGGCGATTGTGGGCGGCGGCGATTGATCACTCTCCGCTGAACGTGGTGGCGTGGCACGGAAACTACGTGCCGTATAAATATGACCTGGCGAATTTCAATTGCATCAATACGGTGAGTTTTGATCATCCCGACCCATCGATTTATACGGTGCTGACTTCGCCGTCGGAGATTCCGGGGACTGCGAACGTGGATTTCGTGATTTTTCCGCCACGCTGGATGGTGGCTGAGCATACGTTTCGTCCGCCGTGGTTTCATCGCAATTTTATGAATGAGTTCATGGGGCTGGTCCGCGGCGAGTATGACGCGAAGGCAGAAGGATTTGTGCCGGGCGGGGCGAGCCTGCATAACTGCATGGCCGGACACGGTCCCGATTCGGAGACATTTGAGAAGGCAAGCAAAGCGGAACTCAAGCCGGTTTATATCGCCGACACTTTGGCGTTCATGTTTGAGACGCGGTTCGTATGCCAGCCGACGAAGTTTGCGCTGGAGAGTTCGGAACTGGATCATCAGTACTTCGAAGTGTGGCAGGGGCTGAAGAAGAAGTTCAAGACGTCGTGAAGCAGATGCAAGTTAATCGATGAGTTCGCCGACATTAGAGACGATGGGTAGTGGCCTGGGGGAGTTGGATTCGCGGAGCGCATTGCTCCGCGGACTGATCGACTATGCGGGGCTGTTTCCGCCAGCATCGTTATCGATGGCTTCATCGGTGGCCAACTACGATGCCTATTTGAAATCCCGCTGGAACTGGATTCTGGGGCGATTGATTGTTCCCGTGGCGCGACTGGCTGAGTTCGAACAAGCGTTGAAGGTGCTGCCTAGCTCGAGGGAGGCAACGTTCAACTGGCGGCTTTCGGTTCTTCCCGGTTCAGATGTTGCGGCGGATGTCGCTCGAATCGGCGATTTCAATGCCCGGGTGGCGGGTGGGGATTCCGGGCCGCGCGCCGTGATTGATGCGGTCGAGGTTAAAGTCGCTAACCCCGCGGAGATTGGACAGTTGGCTCGGATTATCCCGGCGGAACTCGAAACTTACTTTGAATGTCCATTCGCGATCGCGGATGAGTGTGTCTCTGCGGTGTCGGATGTTGGACGGCGAGCGAAGATTCGGACGGGAGGCGAGACGGCCGATAAGGTCCCGCCTCCGGCAAGCGTGGTTGAATTTGTTCGGCTGTGCGCGTCGGCGAATGTGCCGTTTAAGGCGACGGCGGGGCTTCATCATCCAGTGCGGTCGGTGCATAAGTTGACCTATCAACCGGAGAGCCCATCGGGAATGATGCACGGGTTCTTGAATGTGTTTCTGGCGGCTGCGTTCCTGCGGGGGGGGATGGAAACGGCGCAAGCGGTTTCATTGCTGGAGGAGCAATCGCCTGCGGCATTTCGTTTCGATGGAGATGGAGTGACCTGGCGAGAACAGCGGGTGTCTTCGAAGGAACTCGTTGTCGCTCGGCAGAATTTTGCGCTGTCGTTCGGCTCGTGTTCGTTTACGGAGCCTATCGATGATTTACAGTCGTTGGGTCTGCTATGAGACCTCTTCTGGATGAGACCCACGATCCGAATACTTTGAGCTGGGTGGAAGCAGCCAACGATCCTCAATCGGATTTCCCCATTCAGAATTTACCCTTCGGAGTCTTTCGGCGGCGCGGCGGGAGTGGCGAACCGAAAGTAGGGGTTGCCATCGGCGACTCCATTCTTGACCTCGACGGAATGCAAGCTGAGGGATTAGTCGGCTCGGATGACTTGCGCCGCGCGTTGGAGGCTTCTGCTTCCAATTCTCTGAATGCGCTGATATCGCTGGGTTCTGTTCCCAGACGAGCGTTACGCAAGCGCCTGCACGCAATCTTGCGGGAGGAAGCGTCCGCAGCAGATCGGCAGGCTGCTTCGAGGGATCTGATTTCCCAGGCTGATGTCGAGATGCTACTGCCTGCTTTCGTCGGTGACTACACCGACTTCTACGCATCGATTTTTCACGCTACTAACGTCGGAAAGTTGTTCCGGCCCGACAATCCGCTGCTGCCGAATTATAAGTACGTGCCGATCGGTTATCACGGGCGCGGGTCGTCGCTGGTGGCGACGGGGAGGGCGATCCATCGGCCCTGCGGGCAAACACGCGATGGCGATGCGGCCCCTAAATTCGGGCCGAGCAAGGCACTCGATTACGAAATGGAAGTCGGGTTCTTTGTCAGCGGGGCGAACGAGTTGGGGGAGCGTATTCCGATCGCCGAAGCGGAAGAACACATTTTTGGAATCTGTTTGTTGAATGACTGGTCGGCGCGGGACATCCAAGCATGGGAGTATCAACCGCTGGGGCCATTTTTGGCGAAAAGTTTTGCTACGTCGATTTCACCGTGGGTGGTGACGATGGAGGCGCTGGCTCCATTTAGGACGGCTGCGTTTGCGCGCGCGGAAGGCGATCCGGCGCCCTTGCCTTATCTCTTTGACGCGAATGATCAGGAATACGGGGGCCTGAACCTGGCGCTGGAAGTGTCGCTGCGATCGGCGGGCATGCGCGAAAAGGGAATTGCTCCTGCGGTGTTGGGACGCAGCAATTTTCGCGATGTGTACTGGACCCCGGCACAAATGGTGGCGCATCACACGAGCAACGGTTGCAATCTGCGGGCAGGCGATTTGCTGGGGAGCGGAACGGTTTCGGGTCCGGAGAAGACTGCGCTGGGATGCCTGCTAGAGTTGACGTCGCGCGGTAAGGATCCGGTGACGCTGCCGACGGGCGAAGAGAGAAAGTTTCTTCAGGATGGCGATGAAGTGGTGCTGCGCGGGTTTTGCGAGCGCGATGGATTTCGGCGGATCGGGCTCGGCCGGTGCGAAGGGACGATTCTGCCGGCGGTGGCGAGCGAGTAGGCGTTAACCGGTTGCGGAAAGAACCGGAATTCCTGACGGTCCCTCGGCGGCTAAAAGCCGCGTTTGATTTGGTTTGAGTTACGACGCAGCTACAACTGCGCCCTTTCAAAACGGAGTCAAAATCGTAGCTCTTCCACTACCTTTGGAACTCTTACTGTTCCCACTCCCTGAATATTCATCTCTCTGTCTAACGGTGCGCGGGGATGAAATTCTCCATGGTGGCTTGACGCATCAGGTCGGGCGGCAGTAGGCCTTGGGCCAGAATGAAGTCGTGAAATTGCTTCTGGTTGAACTTGGGTCCTAGCGCTTTTTCCGTATCCTTGCGGAGTTGAATCAGCTTGGTGTAGCCGTAGAAATAGCTGTTGGCCTGTCCGGGCGCGCGATAGGTGTAGCGCTCGACTTCTTCCTGGGCGAAGGCGTGCGACTGCACTACGTCCTGCTCGAGGACGCGATAGGCATCTTCAGTCGTGACTTTGCCGGACTGCAACTCGGGATCGAGAAAGGCGCGAGCCGCGCGTAAGAGGCGGTAGTCGAGCGAGACGAGTTGGCCTTCGAGCGGCATGAAGGGGCGAATGATGTACTCGGAGTAGAGGCCCCAACCTTCCACGTTGGTGCTGTTGAAGGCGTAACGGACGCGGGCGAGGGAGACGCCGTGCTCGAGCATGGAGTCGAATTGCAGTTCGTGGCCGGGGCGGGCTTCGTGCGCTGTCAGAGTCCAAGCGGCAGCGTCGAAGGTGAAGTCGTCATATTTTTCGGCGCTGGTCTGTCCGGGTCCGGCGGGAATATTCAGAGGCAGAACGAAAACTCCCTTCTCGCCGGTGTTGTGAAGGAACGGCGGCGGCTGCATGTGAGGGGCGGGTTGCTGGGCGGTTTCCGCGGCCGTTGCGATTCGGATTTTGGCCGGGCGGTCGGGTAGGGAGACGATTTGCTGGTCGACAATAATCTTTTCGATTTGCTTGAGGCGTTCTTCATAGAAGGGAAGGATCGCTTCGCCGACGAGTTGCTGTTTTTTCAGTTCGTGCATTACGTCGCGATAGTCGCTCGACGGCAGGTTGCGTTGTTTTGCAATCTGGGCGGCGATGGGTTTCATCTCGTCCTGAATTTCGGCGAAGGCCTTATGAGCCATGGTGGCCATCTGGCTGGGCGGAATGTCGATTCCGTAGTCTTCGAGGTCGAGTGCATATTCCTCGGGAGGCAAACGGAAATCGGTGCGTGCTTTGGGCAGAACGGTGGCGCGGATCCAGGCGTCGTAATCGGCGAGCTGCGTTTTTAGTTTGGCGAAGGGCTCTTGCCATCCGGCGAGATTGTACTTCTGCATGAGCGCGGCGATTCCGTCGACATAGTTGGAGTTGCGCCCCATCTCGGTCTCGATTTCCACGCGCGCGGGATAGACGACTCCAGGTTTGGCCATCTGCTCGATCACGCGCTGCTTGAGAATCTCGGTGAACGGCGTGTAGCCGGGCTCCAATCCGGCGTATTCACGGATGCGAACCACAGCTGCGAATCGGCGGCGGGAGGGCGTCTGCTCGTCGAGGAGAATACGTAGTCCACCAAAGACCATAGCGCTGGCGTTGGCGAATGGGACTTCGTGGGCGCGCGCGAAATTTTCCTGCTTGAAGTTGAGCTCGACCTTGCGAATCATGATCTGGAGGTCTTCGGCGACTTCTTGCGGCTGCTTTTCGGCGGCTGCAGTTTTCAACTGGGCGAGAACGGCCTCGGTTTCCTGGCGCTGCTGGTCTTCATCGGCGAGGGTGGGTTGGGAGACCTTGTTATCGAACTCACTCAGGCCCTGGGAGGACGCGGATTCGGGGCGGTGTTTGAATTCCACTTCGGTGAGTAGGTTGGCGTATTTGTTGCTGGCGGCAATCCAATCGGCATTGGAGGGCTGTGTCTGCGAGAAGGCTGGCGAGACGAACGCGACGGCGAGCGAGAAAAAGAAGAAGCTGCGGATCAAGGGACCTCCTGGCGGTCAAGGGCTCGGGTATGGGGATTTTACGACATTCAATGGGAATTCGATTTTGTGAAGCTGGGTGGGCAAAATTCTTGCGATGCAGGCCAGACGTCAGTGGGTAAACCGACCGTGTATGCTGATTCGGGTCGTTGTGACTGGCGCTGCGCATCGAAATGAGGTCTAGGGAAAGCTTGAACGGCATCGGGCAAGACGGGCTGAAAGACGGTAGAACTCTGCCCTCAACGGGCGGGGCCAAGGACGGACACGGTGCGGCGGTGGTTGCGGGATTCCTGGGTTGGACGCTCGACGCGTTCGATTTTTTTCTGGTCGCGTTTTCGCTGACGGCGATTGCGCAAGAGTTTCACCGGTCCGACAAAGAAATTGCGCTGTCGATCACGCTCACGCTGGTGTTTCGCCCGGTGGGAGCGTTTATTTTTGGGGCGATGGCGGATCGCTACGGGCGGCGAATTCCCCTGATGATTGATCTCGTTTTTTATTCGCTGGTGGAGGTGTTGACGGGATTCGCTCACAGCTTCGTGGCGTTTCTGGTGCTGCGCGCTTTGTTCGGCATCGGGATGGGCGGGGAGTGGGGAGTGGGTGCTTCGCTGGCGATGGAGAAAGTTCCTCCGCGATTGCGGGGATTTTTGTCGGGAATGCTGCAACAGGGGTACGCGCTGGGCTACTTACTGGCGGCGATTTGTTTCTATACGGTTTTCCCACGCTGGGGCTGGCGGCCCATGTTCTTTATAGGGGGATTGCCGGCGCTGCTGGGGCTATTTGTTCGTTTCAAGGTGAAGGAATCGGAGGTATGGAAGAAGACTCGTCAGCCGAACTGGAGCAGCCTCGGGCGAGAGATCGTTTCGCACTGGAGACTGTTTCTCTATTTGACGCTTTTGATGATGATGATGAATTTTGCTTCGCATGGGACGCAGGATATGTTCCCGACGTTTCTGCAGCGGCATTGGGGGATGGGCGTTCGGGAACGCGCGGTGGTGACGGGGATTTCGATGGTGGGGGCGATCCTGGGAGGGACGCTGTTCGGCTTCTTATCGGACCGGATGGGGCGGAAGCGAACGATGATTACGGCGCTACTGTGCGGGGTGGCGTCGGTGCCGCTGTGGGCGTATGCGCCGTCTCTGGCGTTGCTGGTCGTAGGTGCGTTCATCATCCAGTTTATGGTGCAGGGGGCGTGGGGAATTATTCCGGCGCATCTGTCGGAGTTGTCGCCGGATTCGGTGCGGGGATTTCTTCCAGGTTTTGCTTACCAGTGTGGAGTGTTGCTCGCGAGTTCGGTTGGGTATCTGGAGGCGATTTTCGCGGAGCATACGAGTTACGCCAATGCGATGGCGGGAACGGCGTTCGTGGTATTCACGCTAGCGGCGGCTGTGGTGGCGTTGGGACGAGAACAAAAAGGGATTCAGTTTGGGGCGTAAAGAGCGGTCGTTGGTCGTTAGTCGTGGCCCAAGCTCGTCAATCACCGTCCGGGGGGGTGTTTTGGCGGTTGGTCAGTCATCGCGGAGATTGCTACCTCCCTGACGTTTTTGTGGTGACTGGTGTTGATGCGAGATCGGGCGGCGGCCCGATGTTATCCGGGAGTTTGCCATTCAGCGACTCGAGGAATTGCAGCAAGTCATCGCGCTCGTCGAAGGTGAGGAAGTCGATGGCGTGGATTTCCTTATCTAGATGGGAATTTTTGTTGCCGCCTCCGATGTAGTGCGCGAGAGCGTCTTTCACGGAGGGAAAAGAGCCATCGTGCATGAAGGGTGCGCGATGATCGAGGTTGCGGAGGGTGGGCGTTTTGAAGCAGCCCATGTCTGCATCGTTCTTGGTTTGAGCGAAACGGCCAACGTCGTTCAAATTTCCCTGAATGTCTGCACCAATGCCCAGATTGTGAAACTTGTTATCGGTGAAGAGCGCACTCTTCGTTCCGATGGTGTGGCAGACCTCGCAGTTCGCCTTCTTGGGGTCGGTGAAGAGTTTCAGGCCCCGTTGCGCGGCGGGTGAAAGAGCTTTCTTGTCGTGTCCGTAATAAAAGCGGTCGAACGGTGAGTCTCCGG
This sequence comes from uncultured Acidobacteriaceae bacterium, assembly GCA_963846085.1. Taxonomy (GTDB): domain Bacteria; phylum Acidobacteriota; class Terriglobia; order Terriglobales; family Acidobacteriaceae; genus Acidiflorens. The sequence continues at coordinate 2,476,004 of CAWJUN010000004.1, forward strand.
CGACCACAGTGCGCTCGAAAGAGGCGATGGATTTGGCGACCAAATCGATCGTGATTTTTTCGGTGCCCCACGCGTTTTTGAAGAGGGCGAGATAGGTGGGGTCCTCCTGAAGGCGTCGCACGACTCCGTCGAGAGAATGCGCCATTTCCACAGGATTGGCCATGGGTCCCTTGGCTTGTTCTTCGAGGCTCGCGGCGCGGCCGTCCCAGAATTGCAGAAGGTTGTAGGCGGAATTGATGACAGTGGGAGCATGGCGCGTGCCGGTTTTCTTTCCCACGCCGAAGGAAACCGAGTGTTCATCGGAGAAAGCAAACTGCGGCGCGTGGCAGGATGCGCAGGAGATTGTGCCATCCACGGAGAGTTGAGGGTCGTAGTAAAGGCGTCGGCCGAGCGCGATCGTTTCCGCCGTTGGAGGGTTGTCGGCGGGAATCGGGACAGGTGGCAGGCCGAGAGGAGCTTTGATCTGAATCGCTTTCCCGACCGGGAGAATTGGATTCCCTGCCGGTTGATCGGCAGCGCGCACGCTGAGGGTTGCAATCGCGAGCAAGAGTAGTAGGACAAGGGAGGCAAGTACGTAAGATTGCGAATTGCTCATTTGATTATGGAGACTCAACTTCATCGGCATACCTCGGTGAAAGCCGCAGGGTAACGCTTCCATCCGAAGAAAAGCTGTGATCGAAAGCACACCGCCGAAGGCAGCGTGCGGGACGAAGGTGCGCGACCTCACATTGCTATGTGATGTAGATCACATTTAAACAATTTCTTAAAGTTAATAGTTTCGTATTAATGATTTGGCGTTCCCCGCTACGTAGAATTGCGCTTCGCAACTTATGAACTCCAAGTGGAACGGACAGTTTTCGTGCTTCGATCGGGTGGCGAGAAAGAAGACGGCCGAGTGCGCGAAGACGATCGTGTGCGCGGGCGAGGTGGAAATTGGCGGCGATGAATTCGTCGTGATGGCGGGACCATGCGCGGTGGAATCGGAGCGTCAGCTGCTGGAGACGGCAGAAGCAGTCGCGGCAGCGGGAGCTCGCATTTTGCGCGGAGGAGCATATAAGCCGCGATCTTCTCCGTACGCGTTTCAAGGTCTGGGCCTGGAGGGTTTGAAGATTTTGCGCAAGGCGCGGGAAGAAAGCGGACTCGCGATCGTCACTGAAGTGATGAGCGAGCAAGATGTGGAGCAGGTCGCGGAGTATGCCGACCTACTGCAAGTGGGTACGCGTAGCATGGAGAATTACGCGCTGCTGGAACGACTGGGAGGATGCGGGCGTCCGGTGCTGCTGAAGCGGGGGATGACGGCGACGCTCGAAGAGTTAATGCGTTCGGCGCAGGTGATTGCGATGGCTTCGCCGGGAGATCCGCAGATTATTCTTTGCGAGCGCGGCATTCGGACGTTTGAGACGGCGACGCGCAACACTCTGGACATCGCGGCGGTTCCGGTGCTGAAGATGGTTTCGCATCTGCCGGTGATTGTGGATCCGAGTCACGCGGCGGGAGTGCGGGCGCTGGTTCCGGCGTTGGCACGGGCGGCATCGGTGGTGGGGGCGGACGGACTCATCGTGGAGGTGCATCCGTCGCCGGATAAGGCGATGAGCGATGGAGCGCAGTCTCTTACGCTGGGCGGGTTTCGCCAGATGATGGACGATCTGGAACCTTATCTGGCGATTCGGTATGGGAAACGGCGGGCAGGTTTGCGGTTGGTCAGGCAGCGCGGCGTCGATTCGAGGATCGTCGATCTGCGGATGGGCGATCCACGAGCTGTGGTTGCGGGCGGTGCAGACTGATGCCGCCCCGGCGCATTCTGCGTAGACTGCTCTTCCTTATTATTCTTAACGTCGCTTTGATCGCTTTTGGAATTGCGGAATTCGCTTCGACACGGCTGGTGTTCTCTTCCGGGCCAGAATTTCCCACGTTACTTTTCACCGTGGCGAAGGGGTATGACGGCCTGGCGTGGATGCGAGGCGGGGACCGCTTCAGCGCGGATGCGACTGTATTCCTGCAGGATGCTGGTGGGCGTCGTCCGCTCGTCGCGGGATTTGCGGCTTCCGCCGATCCGGCGATCTCCTTTGATGGAAAGAGGGTTTTGTTCGCGGGTAAACGGGCTGCACAGGATGCCTGGCAGATTTGGGAAGTGGAGTTAGGCGGAGATATGCCGCAACGCGTTACCTCGTGCGGGGGGGATTGCGTGCGGCCCTTGTTCCTGCCGGATGATCGCGTGGTATATGCAAGAAAGATTGGCGGGCGTTTTGTCGCCGAGATCGCCGAACTGGCGGAAAGTAAGACGGTGGCGCCGGCTCTGCAGTTGACTTATGGTCCGGGTAACTCGCTGCCAACCGATGTTTTGAGGGACGGACGCATCCTGTTTGAGTCGAGTTATCCGCTGGGGAAAGATGGCGTCGCCGAGCTCTACACGGTTTATTCGGACGGGAGTGGAGTGGAAGCGTACCGCTGCGATCACGGCCGGCCGCGACACTCGGGAAGACAGGTTGGGTCGGGCGACATCGTGTTCGCGACGAGCTTGCGGACTGGCGCCACGGGTTTGGGTCGCTTTACTTCGGCGCGGGCGCAGGCGGAACGCGTCTCTGCGCCGGGGGGAGATTATGCGGGAGATGTGGCCGAGACTGCGGCGGGCGATTGGTTGCTGGCGTGGCGTCCAGATGAGAAAAGCTACTTTCAGGTAAGACGCTGGACGCCGGGTGCGGGCAGTTTAGTCGGGATTGCCGCGGATCGAGACGCGAACATAGTTCAGCCGACGATCGTTGGGGAACGCGCTACTCCGAAACGGCATCCTTCGGGATTGCATGAATGGTCTAATGCCAATCTGCTTTGTCTGAACGCTTACACCTCGAAATCCAAGTTTGTGGCGGGATCGATCCACTCGGTTCGGGTGTACACGCGCGACGATTCGGGCAACGCGAAGCTGCTGGGGACGGCGCCGGTGGAGCGGGACGGGTCGTTCTTCGTGCAGGTGGCGACAGAGCGACCGCTGCAGGTCGAACTGCTGGATGCGTCGGGGAAGACGTTAAAGCGTGAGGCGGGGTGGTTCTGGATGCGGCACGGCGAACAACGAGCTTGCGTCGGATGCCATGCGGGTCCGGAAACTTCTCCGGAGAATGCAGTGCCCATGGTGCTGCTGAAATCGACGACTCCGGCGGACATGACGGGAAACAGTGCGCACGCAGCGGCGGGAGGGCATTGAGTGAGAACTCGTATTTCGTCTTTCTGCATAACTTGTTGTCTAGCGTGCTTCATCACTCTTCTCTTCATGCCACGCGTTTCGCTTGCGCAAAGCCCTGTAGCGGGTACAACGTCCACGATTCGTTTTGAAGACTCGACCGCGAAGGCAGGAATTCAATTTACGCACAGTTTTGGAGCGCAGCAACTTGGTTCGCTGCTGGAAGGCACAGGCGCGGGTTGTGTGTGGTTTGACTACAACAACGACGGGTTGATGGACCTGTACGTAGCAAGTGGCAAGCCACTGGAAGACGGGATGCACCCGTATCCGCTGAAGCGCGAGCCAGCGGTTGCTCCGCACAACCATCTTTATCGGAACAACGGCGATGGCACGTTTACAGACGTGACTGACCAGGCGGGCGTTGCCGCCAATATTTATGGGATGGCTGCGATTGCGGCTGACTTTGATAACGACGGATTTGTGGACCTGTTGGTGACGGGCTACGGGCGCGCGATCTTGTATCGCAACCGCGGCGACGGCACGTTCGAAGATGTAACTGCGAAGGCGGGGATCAAGGTAGATGGGTGGTCTATTGGTGCGGCATGGCTGGACTACGATCGCGACGGTTGCGTTGATTTATTCGTTGGCAGATATGTGAAGTTTGATCCTAAGTACCACAATTTCTACGCAGCCGACAACTACCCGGGACCGCTGGACTACGCGGCGGATACGAACCGGCTCTATCACAACAACTGCAATGGCACGTTCACGGATGTGACGGATAAGTCGGGCATAGGCGCTTATAAGGGACGAGCGATGGGAGTTACTGCCGCGGATTACGATGGCGATGGTTATCCCGATATTTATGTGGCGAACGATAAGACCGAGAATTTTCTCTTTCACAATAAGCACGACGGCACGTTTGAGGAGGTTGCGGGTGATCTCGGTGTGGCTTACGGACAGAATGGGGAGAACACCTCAGCGATGGGTCCGGTGCTGGCCGATATGGATGGCGACGGGCATGTGGATTTGTGGGTTACGGATTCGAAGTACAACCGGCTGATGCGTAATACCGCGGCGGGAAACGGCATCCAGAGCGGCTTCGAGGACATCGGACCAAGTTCGGGAATCTCGCAGGCTACGGCGCAATACACGAGTTGGGGTACGGGGATTTACGACTTTGACAATGACGGCTGGCTGGACATTTTGGTATTTCACGGCGGGTTGATCCATCTCGTTCCGCAGGAGCAGTCGCTGTTTCGCGGACTCGGCGGCGGAAAGTTTACCGATGTCTCGCGAGAGGCGGGCGGGGCGCTGGATGTGAAGACGGTTGCGCGGGGCGCGTGTTTTGGAGATTACGACAACGACGGAAAGATTGATGCGTTTGTGGTGAATCTGGGAGCGCCGGGCACGCTGCTGCACAACGTGACGGTAAACAACAATCATTGGCTCACGGTGAAGCTGAAAGGGAAGAAGAGCAACCGGGACGGCATCGGGGCACACTTGGAGTTGTTGGCTGGCGGAAAGAAGCAAATCGCCGAGCGCATCGCAGGGTCGGGTTATCTCTCGCAGGATGACGGCCGCGTCCATTTTGGATTGGGGGGGACGGCGACCGTAGATAAGCTGACGATCCGATGGCCGAGCGGGCAGGAACAGATTCTCGAGAATCCGGCGGTTGATCGCGTGCTTACGGTGGAGGAGCCGTAGATGGTCAAGTCCTTCATCCGCGGCCGGTGGATCGGATTGGTGTCTGGGTCTGAGCTGGGCGTTGTGCTGATTGCGGTGATGGTTGTGGTTTTGATTCTAGTGACGATTGCAGCGGTTCCTTCGGCGAATACGGTTGCGGCCGATATCGGCGAGCGCTATCTGTCGCCAATCGAAATGGCGCTGTCGCCGGATGGGCGCTTGCTTTACGTGGTCTGCGAGGCGGGTGGCGAATTGCGAGTCGTCGATCTTCATAGTTCTGCGATTGTGGCCACGGTTGCGGTTGGAAATATGCCGCGCGGGATTGTGCTGACTCGTGACGGGCGCGTGATCTATGTGAGCGACTCGGGGTCGGACACGGTGTCGGTGATTGACGCCGCCAGCCTGAAGGTCGTGAGAACGCTGGCCACAGGCTTTGAGCCGCATGGCATCGTGCTGGATCGAAGCGAGACGACTTTGTATGTGGCAAACCGGTTGAGTAGCGATATTTCTGTCATCGATATTGCTTCGGGCCGGGAGATCAAGCGCTTGGTGGGTGGGCGCGGGGCGAGCTATCTGGCGCTTTCGGCGGACGGGAAGTCGGTGTATGGAACGCATATCTATCCGAATGCGGGGGCGTTTCGCACGCAGCCGAATTCGGAAATCACCGTCATCGATACGTCACGCCAGACCGTCGTCGAGCGCAAGTCGTTGGCGAACGTCGCAGGAGTCTTTCATGTTGCGCTTTCACGCGACGGAAAGCTGGGAGTCGTGGCGCAGTTGCGTCCCAAGAACTTGATTCCCCTGGCGCATGTGGAGCACGGATGGGCCTTTGGCGATTCGCTGACGTTGTTTGGTGAAGACGTGGGTGGGACAGTGCTGGTGCCGCTGGACGAACTGGAGCGGTATTACGCGCTGCCGTGGGCCGTGGCGATTGAGCCGGATAAGTCGAAGATATTTGTAACAGCTGCTGGGTCGGAAAGCGTGACTGTCCTCGATGTGCATAAGTTGCTGAGTTTCATTCGAACGCGACGAGGTCCGTTCGTGAACGATCTTTCGGCGTCGGCCAATTATGTGGTGGCGAGGATTCCGGTCGGGCATAATCCGCGCGGCGCTTTGTTGTCGGCGGACGGTAAACGGTTGTTCGTGGCCAACCGGCTGGACGACAACATTTCGGTGATTGACACGGTGTCGAACCGAGTCGTTTCCACGATTGATCTGGGTGGGCCTAAGACGATCAATGCGCTTCGTCATGGGGAGCAGATTTTCTTTACGGCTAACTACGCGTTTCAAGGCCAGTTTGGCTGCGCGAATTGCCATCTCGACGCGACGATTGACGGATTGCAGTGGGACTTGGAACCTGACGGATTCGGCAAGGACATCGTCGACAATCGATCGCTGGAAAATCTGGCTGGGACGGAGCCATTCAAGTGGAACGGAGGCAATCCGGATATGCCAACCGAGTGCGGGCCGCGCACGGAGAAATATTTCTACCGGTCGCAGAGTTACAACTCGCAGGAACTGACTGATGTCGTGAAGTTCGTTTACTCGCTTGCCATACCGCCCGAACCGATACCTATCGGGGAGCGGAGAACTGACGGCGGCACAGGAGCGCGGCAAGAAGATATTCGAGCGGACGAAATATAAGAATGGCAATCCGATTCCGGAAACCAATCAGTGCGCTTATTGCCATCGCGGGCCCAAGTACACCAATCAGCGGCAGTTTGATGTGGGGACGGGAAAGGGTACTGACCGATCGCCGGTGCTTGATGTGCCGCAGCTCTCGAATGTGGCGTACTCAGCGCCCTACCTGCATGATGGGTCGGCGCGTTCACTGGAAGAAATATGGACCGTGTTCAATCCGAAGGACACGCACGGTGTCAGCAACGACCTAACCAAAGATGAATTGAACGACCTGATTGAATATTTGAAAACGTTATGAAGAGCACATTGAGAATCCGGGCCGCGATGGTAGTCACCGGAGTACTGAGCGCGATTATGGGATGCGTCGCGGTGGCGCAGGCTGCTGAGATGCCGCGCTTCCGCTGGGAAAACTTCACCACCCTGCAAGGACTTCCGGACAATCATATTTTTTGCGTGTTGGTCGACGGGAACCGGATCTGGGCGGGGACGGACAACGGACTAGGGCGGTACGAAAATGGGGCGTGGAAGATCTATCGTCCTGCGGATGGACTCGCGCATCAGGCGGTGTTGTCACTTGCACTCGACAAACGCACCGGCGATCTGTGGGTGGGAACGATGGGAGGGTTGAGCCGCATTTCGGCGGGGCGGATCGACACCTTCACGCAACTTAACTCTGGATTGAGTAATGACATCGTTTACGGAGTCGCCGTCCAGGGAGACTTCGTGTGGATCGCGACTGCGGCGGGAGCTAGCCGTTTCAACACGCAAACCGGGCAGTGGGCTCTGTTTAACGAACGTAATACTCCGATGTATGAAATCTGGACTTATGCGGTGAGTCCTGGGGAAGACAAGGTGTATTACGCGGTGTGGGGCGGCGGAGTGTTGGAATACGACGTCAAGACGGAGCGGTGGAAGAACTACGACGATCCTGATGGCGAAACCGAGCTGGTGTTGATGAAAGACCAGGGTTTGATTCATGAGGTTACTACGTCGGTGAGTTACGTCGATAAGATGCTTTGGGTTGCTACTTACTTTGGAGCCAGCCGCTACGACGGGCGGTATTGGCATAACTTCCTACAGAAAGACAGCGGATTGCCGAGTAACTTCCTCAACCAGGTGAAGGCGGTGGACGCCAAGCGCGCATGGTTTTCAACAGACAAGGGACTGGCGTACTACGACGGCGAGAACTGGGCGGTGTATCGTCCAGCGCTGGACACTCACAAGCCGGAAATGCTGGTTCGAAGCGGTGCGGGCGTGGTCAAGAAAATTGCAGTGCAGAGCGCGCCGGCACATAACTATGTGCTCGGGGTCGACTTTCAGGGAGACGATCTTTGGGTGGCGACGGCGAAAGGATTGAGTCACGGGATTCGGGTGCATAGGGCGAAGGATAAGACGGAAGCCAGCGGAAGAGTTGACGGCCATTCTGGCCGGGCAGGGACGCCCGGCGCTCCATCAGCGGAGCAAACGAAATCGATTTCGAAATGAATTCTTAAGGAGTCTTACTCATGAATGTTCAGGAGTTACTTGCCGAAGTTACTGCGGCGCCGGTGGTAAAGCGCGCCATCACCAATCACTCTGTTTTGAACGAGGCGTACGCGTACGGCAGTGCTTTTTCGCGCGGCATGCGGATCGATCTCAACGGACTGACGGTCCTGCTGATCTCGGGGACGGCGAGCATTGATGACGAGGGCAGGACGGTCCACACGGGTGATCTGCGGGCGCAGACACGACGGACATTCGAAAACATCACGGCGCTCCTGGCCTCCGAGGGGGCGACCTGGCACGACATCGTGCGTACGACATGCTATCTGCGGGATATCGAACGCGACTATGAGGCGTTCAACCAGGAGCGAACGGCGTTTTATCAGGAGCAGAAACTTGATCCGCTGCCGGCCTCGACGGGTATTCAGGTGATTCTGTGCCGTCCGGATCTTCTGGTGGAGATCGAGGCAATTGCGATGTTCCGGCGCGAAACGAACGCGGAATAGAAGGTGACAGAAGGACGCGAGGAGTTTATGAGGTGGGCGTGGAAATTCGTGTTTGCGACGATGATGGTATCGGCGACATGGGCGCAGGCGCCTGGTCCCTGTTCCTGCGGAAGTACCCCTCCAGGGCCGCCTGCTCCGCGTTCGCTGAAACCTTATGCCGGCGCTCCCGAGGATTTGCGGCCGTTTTCAAAGTTCACTACTCCTTATTATGAGAACTATCAGGATCTCGTCGAATACAACGGTGCGGCGCGAGATGTGCCGGATCCTGATCTGAACGAGTTATCGGAAATTCGCATCGGATTTGTGGGGCCGCTGTATGACCATCCCGATCAGGTGCGAGGCAACCGGATGTTGAACGGGGTAAAACTGGCGATCGAAGAGGCGAATGCGAACGGGGGTTATGGGGGCAAACCATTCAAGCTGATGCTGCACAATGATTCCGCGATTTGGGGCGCAGCCAGCAACGAAATCGTAAAGATGGTGTACGACGAAAAAGTATGGGCGATCTTCGGTTCGATCAGCGGAGACACGACGCACATCGGACTGCGGGTAACGTTGAAGGCGGAAACTCCGTTAGTGAACAGCGCTTCGACTGACCCCACGATTCCCGAGACAATTATTCCGTGGTACTTCACGGATCTGCAGGACGATCGAGTGCAGGGCTACACGCTGGCGCGTCACATCTATACAGAACTCGGGCTCAAGCGGGTCGCTATTCTGCGGGTAAATGATCGTTATGGCCGCTTCGGCGTGGTCAAGTTTCGCGACGCGTCCCGGCGATTGGGGCACGTCGTGGTGATTGAGCAGAAGTTCCGGCCGGGCGATACGGACTTCCGCCACCAGTTACAGGTGATCGAAGACTCGCGGGTCGACGCGATTGTGCTTTGGACCGACGTGGGTCCGGCGGCCGCGATCCTACAGCAGATGCGGGAGTTGGGGATGAAGCAACGCGTGTTTGGCAGCCACCGGACGATTTCTGGAACGAGTGATGACGAACTGGTGAAGTTGGCCGGACCGGCGGCGGAGGGATTTGAGGCGGTTTTCCCTTACGATCCGACGCGCAGCGATCCGCGCTGGCTTGACTTCAATGCGCGGTATGAAGCGCGCTTCCATGAGAAGCCTGATCACTTTGCGGCTCTCGCTTACGACGCGATGCAGATTCTGTTGGATGGGATTTGCCGCGCCGGATTGAACCGGGGCCGAATTCGGGATGCACTGACGGGAGTGGAGCGGCATCACGGCGTAACGGGCGAAATGGTTTTTGATCCGAACTGTAAAAATATTGCGCCGTTGTTCCTGGCGCGCGTCCACAACGGAAGCATTACATACCGCCCAATCACGATGGAGAAACCGTATGCCCGCGTTGGAGAGAACGGAGTGCAATATGCGGGACCTCCGTTGTTGGCGGAGAAGACGGACAAGTCGATCATCGGTGTGTTTGGACCGCACGCCGATGAAATTGTGCAGTCGCTTGCTGTGTCGAGCGCGATCGGCTTGATCAACCGCTCAATCCGTGAACGAGGAGGCGCTCAAGCCATTTCGTTGATTGGGATTGCCTCGCAGCTTTCTTGGGGAAAAGCTTCGGATGAACTGGTGAAGGCGGTTTATCAGGAGCATGTTTTGGCCTTGGTCGCACTAGATCGAGACTCGAGTCACCTGGCGGAGCAAATTGGAGTGAAGTCGTTCGTTCCGGTGGTGGCCATCGCTTCCGACAAGACGTTAACGTCGACCAATATTCCATGGATTTTCCGCTTGCCGGAAGGGACGCCGATTGAGCAGGCGTTAGAGAGCGTTGCGGAGGCGATCGACCGGGCCGGTCCGAATCGCGAGAAGATCCGTGACGTGCTTGCGTCGGGAGCGACGGTAAGCGGAATTCGCTTCGATGCGAGCGGCGAGTTGCGATAACTTCTGCTCCGGGGTGCTAGCCTCGGATAGGGTCGGCGCGCGAGCAGCGCTGTCCGGTTATACAACACTCAACAAAACAACGACGAGCGCTACGTAACGCTGCGGCTCCGCCAACCGCAGGGCGACGGGTTACGGGGTGTATTTACGATTCTTTACTACAGAACGGGGCAAAGAATGTTCCTATAGAGATGAACGATTGAGAATGGCTGCAAACGGGGATGCAACTTTCGCATCATATAGACGGGTTGCTGGACTTCCCGAAGTGACTGCTAAACAGCGATAATTACTGCCGTTGCCGACTTCACCAAAATCTTTTCATCAGGCAAACTTAGGAAGTTCATCGACAGATGCCAGACGACCGAATGGAACCGAAACCTGCCGCTTCACCCACTGAGCCAGAGCATGATGCGCCGGAGCATACCCACCCGAAGTCCAAGTGGCAACGAGTGATCGTATGGCTTGTTATTCTCCTGATTTTCGCGGTTGTTTTTGTGCTTGTTTTGCGCCATCACGAAGAGACGCAGGCGGCGCCGTCCGGACGGCGCCAGGGAGGGACGGTCACGATCACGACGGTGACCGCGACGAAGGGGAATATCGGCGTCTATCTCGACGCGATTGGCACAGTTACTCCGGTGTATACGGCGTCGATCACGAGTGAAGTAACGGGCCTGGTGACCCAGGTGCATTACACGGAAGGGCAACTGGTTCGCAAGGGGGAGCCGCTGATCGATATTGACGCCCGTCCCTACGAAGCCCAGTTAATGCAGGCAGAAGGCGCCCTGGAGCGCGATACGCAAATCCTTGCACAGGCGCAGATGGACCTGAATCGTTACCGAGATGCGTGGGCGAAAAATGGGATCCCGAAGCAGACGTTGGACGATCAGGAAAAGATCGTGTTGCAAGATCAAGGCACGGTGAAGAACGACCAAGGTACGGTGCAGTACGACAAGGTGCAGGTGGGCTTCTGCCATATTGTCGCGCCCATTACGGGGCGAGTCGGGTTGCGACTGGTGGATCCGGGAAACGTGGTGCAGTCGAACAGCACGAACGCATTGGCAGTGATTACGCAGGTGCAGCCGATTACGGTGATCTTTACGGTCGCGGAAGATAGTTTGGGGCAGGTGCAGACGCAGATCCGGCAGAAGAAGCGGTTGGAGGTCGACGCGTTTGACCGGGCGCAACAGACAAAGATTGCAACGGGAAAGCTTCTGACCTTTGACAATCAGATCGATACCACGACAGGTACGGTGAAGATGAGGGCGATCTTCGACAATAAAGATGACTCGCTCTTTCCGAACCAATTCGTGAACACAAGGCTGTTGGTGAAAACGCTGGAAGGTGTAACGCTGATTCCGACTTCGGCGATTCAACATAACGGACAGACGGCATTTGTGTATGTCATCCAGAACGACACAGCGCAGATTCGCAATATCAAAACCGGCGTAACCGACGCGGGGAACACGGCGGTTGAGGGAATCAATCCTGGGGATGTGGTCGCGAACAGCAGCTTTGAGAAGTTGCAGAACAATTCAAAAATTGTAGTTTCAAAGAAGCCAGCAGCGGCGGCGAACGCGAGCGAGGGGCCCGCAACGTGAGTCTGAGTCCTTCTCGTCCGTTCATCATGCGGCCAGTCGCCACCGCACTGCTGATGGCGGCGATCCTGCTGGTCGGAATCGTGGCTTACACGCAACTGCCGGTTTCAGCGTTGCCTGAGGTCGACTATCCGACGATTCAGGTGGTTACGTTCTATCCCGGCGCGAGCCCGTCGGTGATGGCGACGACCGTAACGGCGCCTCTAGAACGGCAATTCGGACAGCTACAGGGTCTCAGCCAGATGACTTCCACGAGTTCAGGTGGAACGTCGGTGATCGTGCTGCAGTTTACGCTGAGCCTGAATATCGACGTGGCGGAAGAAGAAGTCCAGTCGGCAATCAACGCGTCGCAGAGCTACCTCCCCTCGAACTTGCCGGCACCTCCGGTATATAGCAAAACGAACCCGGCGGACGCGCCTGTTCTCACGCTGGCGATCACTTCGAAAGACGTTCCGCTGTCGCAGGTCGAAGATCTTGTCGATACGCGACTGGCCCCCAAACTATCGCAGTTGAATGGTGTGGGACTGGTGAGCATCAGCGGCGGGCAGAAGCCAGCGGTACGCATCCGCGCGAATCCGCATGCGCTTTCGTCGTACGGAATCAATCTCGAGGATCTGCGGACTGCGCTAACGCAGGCGAGCGTCAACGCCGCCAAGGGCAACTTCGACGGACCGCATCAGGACTACCAGATCGACTCGAACGATCAGCTGGTGAGCAGCGCCGACTACCGCAGCGTTGTGGTTGCCTATCGCAATGGCGCGCCTGTCATGCTCACGGATGTGGCCGAGATCATCGACGACGTCGAGAACAACAAACAAGCGGCGTGGATGAACGAAACGCCGGCCGTCATTCTGAACGTGCAGCGGCAACCGGGCGCCAACACGATCAGCGTGGTGAAGAGCATCAATCTGTTGTTGCCGCAACTGGAAGCGAACCTTCCAGCGTCAATCGAAGTTAGGACGCTTACCGATTTAACGACGGCCATTCGGGCGTCGGTTTCTGATGTCGAATTCGAATTGATGCTGACCATCGGCCTGGTGGTGCTGGTGATCTTTCTCTTCCTGCGCAGCCTGTACGCCACCATCATCCCTAGCGTTGCAGTGCCGCTGTCGCTGGTGGGAACGTTCGCCGCGATGTACGCGCTCGGCTATAGCCTGGATAACCTTTCGCTGATGGCGCTGACGATCTCCACCGGATTTGTGGTGGACGACGCCATCGTGATGATCGAAAACATCTCCCGGTATATCGAGGAAGGCAAAGCTCCGATGCAAGCGGCGCTGGAGGGCGCCGAGCAAATTGGCTTCACGATTGTTTCGTTGACCGTTTCGCTGATTGCCGTGTTGATCCCGCTGCTTTTCATGGGTGACGTGGTGGGGCGGCTCTTCCGGGAATTTGCCGTTACGCTGGCAGTCACGATTGTTATTTCTGCAGTGGTGTCACTGACGCTGACGCCGATGATGGCGGCACGCATCCTGCGTCATCAGCCGAAGGAGCAGCAAGGCCGCTTCTACCGAGCGTCGGAGCGCGTTTTCGAACGGATGATTGCGTTCTACGGGCGCACTTTGAAATTCGTTCTGGAATACCAGACGATTACCTTGCTCGTTGCGCTGGGCACGCTTGCGCTTACGATTTTTCTTTACATCATTATTCCCAAGGGATTTTTCCCGGTGCAGGATACGGGGGTGATTCAGGGGATTTCGCAGGCTCCGGAAACGGTCTCGTTCGCGGCGATGGAGGAGAAACAGCAGCAGTTGGCCAAGGTGATTCTGGCCGATCCGGCGGTCGAAAGTCTGTCTTCGTTTATTGGTGCAGACGGGACAAATACGACTCTCAACAGCGGCCGCTTTTCTATCAACCTGAAGTCGCTGGAGGATCGTGGCCACACGAGTGCCTCGGATATAGTGCGCAGGTTGCAATCGAAATTGCAGGATGTGCAGGGGATTGCGCTGTTCATGCAACCGGTGCAGAACATCACGGTGGATGATCGCGTCAGCCGGACGCAATACCAGTACACGCTGGAAGATCCGGATGCGAACGAACTGAACGATTGGACGAACCGATTTGTGGCGAAGTTGAAAAGCCTGCCTGAACTCGAGGATGTGGCAACCGACCAGCAGACGGGTGGTCTCGCGGTTTCTCTGGTGATCGATCGGGCGACCGCGTCGCGGCTAGGCATCGCTCCGTCGACCATCGACAACACGCTGTACGACGCTTTTGGGCAGCGCCAGATCAACACGATGTACACGCAGCTGAATCAGTATCACGTGATCCTGGAAGCGCAACCGCAGTTTCAGACGGATCCGAATATTCTGAAAAACATTTATATCCAGGCGAATGCTTCATCGGGAACTTCGGGACCAGGAGCATCCACTTCATTTTCGTCGTCGGGTTCGTCGTCGGCCGGCTCGAACGCCACAACTACATCGGTGCTCTATACACCGAGTTCGGGCGTGCTGGCTCCGATCACGAATGCGTTGTCGCCGTCTGGCGGATCAACGGGCTCGAATTCATCCGCGAATACGAATTCCAGTTCCGCCATGAGCAACGCTGTGCCCCTCAGCGCGTTCACACATTTTGAGCGCGCCAGCGAGGCGCTTTCCATTAACCATCAGGGGCAATTTCCGGCGATCACCGTTTCTTTCAACCTGGCACCGAACGCCGCACTGGGCAGCGCGATCACGGCGATCACCAAAGTGCAAAAGGACATGCACATGCCGGCCAGTTTGCAGGCTGATTTCCAGGGCACAGCTGCGTCGTTCCGAAACTCACTGTCGAACGAAGCGCTCTTGATTCTCGCGGCGCTGGTCACCGTGTATATCGTGCTGGGCGTTCTTTACGAGAGCTTCATCCATCCAGTAACCATTCTTTCCACTTTGCCTTCTGCCGGCGTGGGCGCTCTGCTGGCGTTGATGTTATTCGGACAGGACCTGAGTGTGGTGGCAATCATCGGCATCATTTTGCTGATTGGCATTGTGAAGAAGAACGGAATCATGATGGTGGACTTTGCTCTGGAAGGCGAGCGGGAACACGGGAAGAACGCGACGGACGCTATTTATGAAGCGAGCTTGCTGCGTTTCCGTCCCATCATGATGACTACGATGGCTGCGCTGCTGGGCGGACTTCCGCTGGCTTTGGGGCGCGGCATTGGATCGGAGATTCGACGTCCGCTGGGCATTGCGATGGTGGGCGGACTTTTGTTGAGCCAGGCGCTGACGTTGTACACGACGCCGGTCATTTATATCTTCTTTGACAATCTGGGGGATCGTTTCACGCGGTGGCGCGGTGGCGACCCGTCGCACAAGAGAAAGCAGGAAGATTCTAAGCAAGAGCACGAGTCGAGCGGGCCGCCGCAGCCAGCGGAGCAGTCATGAATCCCTCCGGCCTTTTTATACGGCGGCCGGTAGCAACAACGCTGCTGACCATTGCGATCGCGATTGCGGGAGCGATTGCGTTTACGGTGTTGCCGGTTTCGCCGTTGCCGCAAGTCGATTTTCCGACAATCTCGGTGGGAGCATCGCTACCGGGAGCAAGCGCCCAGATCATGGCGTCTTCCGTAGCCACTCCGCTGGAGCGGCAGTTTGGTCACATCGCGGGAGTGTCGGAGATGACGTCCGCGAGTTCTCTCGGCACCACGTCGGTCACGATTCAGTTCGATTTGAGCCGAAATATTGATGGCGCGGCGCGAGACGTGGAAGCCGCGATCAGCGCGGCCCGCACTTATTTGCCGACAAACCTGCCCGGAAACCCTACCTATCGCAAAGTGAATCCTGCCGACGCGCCGATTATGATCATCGGCCTCACGTCCAACAAGTTCGACACGGGCAAGTTGTATGACGTGGCGTCGACGGTGATGTCGCAGAAGCTTTCGCAAATACAGGGCGTGGGCCAAGTGACGGTCGGAGGCAGTTCACTTCCGTCGGTGCGGGTTGAAGTGAATCCGACGCAGTTGAATAGTTATGGGCTGACGCTGTCGCAAGTTCGCAATGTGTTGAGCACGCAGAATGCGGATCTGGCGAAAGGGCAGTTGACGGACGGTGAAATGACCGCCGACATCACGGCCAACGATCAGATTTCGGTTGCGGAAGACTACAAACCAATCGTTATCGGTTATCACAACGGGACAGCAGTGCGGCTTGCGGATGTGGCTGATGTGGTCGATTCGGTGCAGAACATCCGGTCCGGCGGCTTTCTGAACGGCATACCGGCGGTGATGCTGATCATGTTCCGGCAACCGGGCGCGAATATCATTCAAACGGTCGAAAATATTCGTAGCGAGTTGCCTGGGCTGAAGGCTTCTGTCCCGCAGGGCATCGATACCACAATTGTTCTAGACCGAACGACAACGATTCGAGCTTCGGTGAGCGACGTCGAACGGACATTGATCATCTCGGTCGCGCTGGTCATCTTGGTGGTGTTCCTTTTTCTGCGCAGCGGACGCGCGACCTTGATTCCGAGCGTTGCGGTGCCAGTGTCGTTGATCGGTACGTTCGCGATGATGTACCTGTTCGGCTACAGTCTCGACAACCTCTCGCTGATGGCGCTTACCATTTCTACGGGATTTGTGGTGGATGACGCGATTGTCGTGATGGAGAACATTTCGCGGCACCTGGAAATGGGGATGAAGCCCTTCGAGGCGGCGTTACTGGGCGCGAAGGAGATTGGCTTCACCGTTTTCTCGATCAGCATGTCGCTGATTGCAGTTTTTATTCCCATTTTGTTGATGGGTGGAATCGTTGGGCGTTTGTTCCGCGAATTCGCGGTGACGCTCTCGACGGCCATTGTCGTTTCGATGGTGATTTCATTGACCACGACGCCGACGATGTGCGCGTACCTGCTGAAGGAGGAAAAAAATCAGAAGCACGGCAGAATGTACCGCGCGAGCGAGAAGTTCTTTGCCTGGATGCTGGAGACGTACCGGCGTTCGTTGACGTGGGCGCTAGATAATTCGGTGCTGATGCTGGTTGTGCTGATGCTCACGATCGCGTTGAATGTTGTGCTTATCATGCGGATTCCGAAGGGCTTCTTTCCGCAGCAGGATACAGGCGCGATCGTAGGCGGATTGCAGGGGCCGCAAGATGCGTCGTTTCCTCTGATGGACAATTCGATAAAACAACTCGTGGGGGTGATCAAGAGCGATCCTGCGGTTGCCAACGTGATCGCTTTTACCGGGGGCGGCGGTTCGACCAATTCCGGATTTATCTACACCGCGTTGAAACCGCTGAACGTACGCAAGATTGGAGCGGCGGACATTATTAACCGGCTGCGCCCGAAGATGAACCGGCTGCCGGTAGCGTCCGCGTTCTTGCAGGCGGCGCAGGATTTGCGCATTGGAGGGCGTGGGAGCAATGCGCTCTATCAGTACACGATCCAGTGCGACAACGTGGAAGACCTGTCGAAGTGGGGCCCGATTTTGCTGGCCGAAATGAAAAAACTTCCCGGTCTGCAGGACGTCAACTCGGACCAGCAGAACGGCGGGCTGTCGGAAGTGATCACATACGATCGGACGAGCGCGGCGAGGGTAGGGCAAACGGCGCAGAGCCTGGATTCTTCGTTGTATGCGGCATTTGGCCAATCCGAAGTCTCGATCATCTACACGCAGTTGAACCAGTACTACGTGGTCCTGGAGGTGGCGCCGCAATATTGGCAAAGTCCGGAGGGGCTGAAGAATATTTATCTGCAAGCGGGAGGTAAAGGCAATGTTCCGCTGAACACAATTGCGGAATCCCGATCGAGCACCACGCCGCTGTCGGTGAACCATACTGGCCTGTTTCCTTCGGTGACGGTGTCTTTCAACCTGGCGAACGGAGTTTCGTTAAGCGATGCGACGCAGCGCATCATCCAAATGGAACAGAGGTTAGGTACGCCTTCCACGATACGTGGTTTTTTTGCGGGTACTTTGCTGGCGTACCAGCAGTCACTGAGTTCCGAGTGGATGCTGATTATTACCGCGGTGTTGGCCGTCTACATTGTGCTGGGCGTGCTCTATGAAAGCCTGGTGCATCCGATAACGATCCTCTCGACCATACCGTCGGCGAGCGTGGGAGCGATGTTGGCGCTGACGATTTTTAAGATTGACCTGAACGTGATCTCTATTATTGGCATCATTCTACTGATCGGTATTGTGAAGAAAAATGCCATCATGATGATCGATTTCGCGCTGGTTGCGGAACGTCAGGAAGGCAAGAGCACAGCGGACGCGATTTTCGAAGCGTGCATGCTGAGATTTCGGCCAATCCTGATGACCACGATGGCGGCGTTGTTTGGCGCGTTGCCGCTGGCATTTGGCACTGGTACCGGGTCGGAGTTGCGACGGCCGTTGGGAATTACGATCGTGGGTGGATTAATTATGAGTCAGCTGCTGACCCTGTATACGACTCCGGTGGTTTATCTGTTCTTAGATCGTTTGCGGCTTAGGGTACAGGGGAAGACGCACGATGACTTTAGCGTTACGGCTCCTGCTCCGGAACCGAGTTAGGCTTGCGGGGAGCGGGAGTGCTGGCGGGAGTTGGGGATGTGATCGCGTTCCTGCGAAAGTTGGGTGAATGGTTATGAGTGAACGGTTCGGTAGGAAAATTATGGCGATGTGGTGCCCGCGAATGGCACAGAGTCGAATCTGTGCGGGTGTGGTTTCGCTCGCCGGGCTGGCGATGTTATCCGGCTGTGTGGTGGGGCCGAAATACCACGCGGCGACGCCTCCAGCGCCTGCTGCTGCCTACAAGGAATCGCCGGCGCAGTTCAAAGAGACGCAAGGCTGGGCGGTAGCACAGCCAGCGGATGCGAAACTGCGGGGGAAGTGGTGGGAGATCTTTAATGATACCGAGTTGAATGCGCTTGAAGAAGAGCTCAACATCAACAATCAAAATATCAAAGAGTCTTTCGAAAACTATATGGCGGCGCGTGCGGTGATACGCGAGGCGCGATCGCAATATTTTCCGACGTTATCGGCTGCTCCGGCGATCAGTCACGGGCGAAGTTCGGCAAATCTCGGGTCGGGAAATAACAATGGCGGCAATCTGCAGAGTTCGACTTTTTCGTTACCGCTGGATGCATCGTGGGCGCCGGACATATGGGGCAAAGTGCGAAACACGGTGCGGCAGGCACAGTATGCGGCGCAGGTGAGCGCGGCCGATCTGGAGAACGAGCGTCTGACCGAGCAAGCCAGCCTCGCGGAATTTTTCTTCGAGATTCGCGGGCAGGACATGCTGCAAAAAATCTTTAACGATACGGTGGCTGCGGATCAAAAGACGCTGGAGTTGACGCAGTCGCTTTATCAACTTGGGATTGACGATCAGATTGCAGTCGTGCAGGCGCAAACCGCGTTGCAGAGCGCACAGGCAGGAGCAACGAACGTGGCGGTGGCGCGGGCACAATATGAGCATGCCATTGCGATGCTGGTGGGTAAGGTGGCATCGAATTTTTCGATTCCAGTGAAGCCGATGACAACGGCGCCGCCGCCGATTCCCATTGGCGTGCCTTCGGAGTTGCTGGAGCGACGGCCAGATATTGCGGCTGCGGAACGAACGATGGCCGAAGCGAACGCGACGATTGGGATTGCGTACGCGGCTTATTATCCGAATCTGACTTTGAGCGGCTCGGGAGGTTTCGAGAGTTCGGCGATCGGGACGTGGCTTTCGTGGCCGAGCCGGTTCTGGTCGGTGGGCGCGGGGCTTTCGGAGACGATTTTTGACGCTGGATTGCGTCGCGCGACAGTGCAGCAATATGTGGCGACGTACAACGCGGATGTGGCGAATTACAGGCAAACGGTGTTGGGCGCATTTCAACAGACGGAGGACGCGCTGGCAGAGGTTCGCATCCTGTCGCAAGAGGTATTGCGAGAGGAGGAAGCGGTGAAATCGGCGCAGATCTTTCTACAACTTGAAGAGGCACGGTATCAAACGGGAATTGATCCGTATTTGAATGTTCTGATTGCGCAGACGACGCTGCTTGCCGATGAGCAGACCTTGAATGGTCTGCGGGTGCAAGAAATGACTTCGGCGGTCGCTCTAGTGGAAGCGTTAGGCGGCGGCTGGGACGGTTCGCAGCTGCCGACTCCGGCGCAAGCCACACAGAAGCCGGACCGAGCGGATACGACGATTCAACAATAGGGGGACGGCAGTTGCTGCGTTGCCACCCGGCAAACTCCCTTGGGCGCGGATAAGCCAACGTCTGCTAACGTTGGAGCATCACACTCAGACTTGCGGCTCGAACTCTGGAAGCTCGGCATTTCCCCGGTGGGATGG
Organism: uncultured Acidobacteriaceae bacterium; assembly: GCA_963846085.1. Taxonomy (GTDB): domain Bacteria; phylum Acidobacteriota; class Terriglobia; order Terriglobales; family Acidobacteriaceae; genus Acidiflorens. The sequence goes on from CAWJUN010000004.1 coordinate 2,496,231, forward strand.
TACAGGCCGGCTTCTCTGCTTTCGATCCGTCGGCCCTTATGCGTTCATCTCTCGCTCTCATCTTCGTTATAGCGGTGGCTGCGGCCAGCGCTGACGCGCAGATGACTGTGATCGGTCCACAGCCGGTTTTTAACGGCCAAAAAGTTGACGCGGTTGACCTGATTGGCAATCCCCATCGCGATCTGGAACCTCTTCGAGCGGTTGTCTTGCAGAAGGCGGGAACTCCATATTCGGAGGCGGAGGTTGAGGACAGCATCCAGGCGCTGCAAGAGGCGGGAAATTTCCCGACAGTGAGCGTTGAGGTGGTGCCGGACACGGCCGGATTGCGACTGAACTTCTTGCTGGAACCGGCGTACTACCTGGGCATCGTCGATTTCCCGGGCGCGGTCAAGAAGCTTTCTTACACGCGTCTGCTGGGAGTCGCGAACCTGGCAGATGAAGAACCGTACGATCCGGCGCGGCTTCCCGTCGCCCAAAAAGCCTTACAGGACTTTCTACGGAGCGACGGATATTTTGGGGCGACGATTGTTGTTACCACGAAAATCGATGACGAACATCAACTGGTTGATATCAATTTCGCGGTGGAACTGGGCAAGCAGGCGCGGGTGGGCGCCGTAGAATTTGCGGGGGTCGAGGCTGCGGAAGGAGGCCGGCTGGAGAAGTCGGTTCGTTCGCTGCGCGCAAGACTCATGGGAGGGCTGCTGAAGCCCGGCAAGCCCTACACGGCGGAACGGATCAAATCTGCAACGGCACTTGTTAAGAGAATGCTGGCACAACAGCACCGGTTGGCCAGCAAAGTGAATTTGGACCCTCCACGTTTTCATGCGGAAAGCGATCGCGTCGATGTTTTATTCAAGGTCGACCTCGGACCAGTGGTAGTCGTTCGGATGCAAGGAGCCAAACTTTCGAGGATTCCCTATCTTTCGGGGAGAGAGATGAAGAAGCTGATTCCCATCTACTCGGAGGCTACGCTTGACCGCGATCTGGTGGAAGAGGGCGAGCAGAACCTGACGGACTTCTTCCAGAAGAAAGGCTATGCCGATGTGAAGGTGACGACCCATCTGACGCAGCAACCAGATCAGATCCTGCTGGTGTACGACGTTGATCGTGGCAAGAAGTCAAAAGTCGAACGCATCGAGTTTGATGGAAACAACCAGATTTCCGAAGACGATTTGCTGTCGCAAGTCGTAATCAAGAAATCGCACATCTGGACGCATGGCAGCGTGAGCCCGAAACTACTGAAACAGAGCGTTTCGAACATGGAAGCCTTTTACCGCGATAAGGGGTACGAATCGGCAAAAATCACGTCGCGCGTGGTTGACCATGAAGCGAGGGTGGACGTCACATTTGAGATCGAAGAAGGTCCGCAGACGTTGGTCGATAATGTTGAGATTACGGGCAACACCAGTATTACAGCGGATCAGCTCACGGCTCCGAAGGGATTCGATCTTAAGGCGGGAGGGCCGTTCTCGGCTCGGCGGTTGGCGCAAGATCGAAACCGGATTTCGGCGACTTATTTGAATCGCGGCTATCTTAATGTGGAAGTTAAGGCGACGATCGATCGGCACGATCAGGGTCGCCGGGGAGAAGATCCGCATCGGGTGAGCGTAATCTATGCCATCACCGAACATCAATTGGTTCGAGTGAGCGATGTGCTCTACATGGGGCAGAAGAAGACGCGGCTGTCGTTGATCAAGAAAACGGCGAATATCAAGCCGGATGCGCCGATGAGAAAAGGGGAATTGCTGGCGGGCGAAAGCCTTCTGTACGATCTGAACGTTTTCGATTGGTCGAGTGTGGGGCCGCGGAAACCGATCACGGATCAAGATGAAGAGATGGCGCTGGTGAAGTTACACGAGGCTAAGCAAAACGAGATTACATACGGTTTTGGATTTGAAATTGCGCGGCGAGGCGGGAATATTCCGGCGGGTACGGTTGCCGTGCCGGGAGGGCCGCCGATCGGGCTGGGGGGCAATCAGATTGCTCCGAGCGAAGCGACCTTCGCGAGCCCGCTGGGATCGATCGATTTCAATCGCCGCAACATGCGCGGATTGGGGGAGACGGCGAGCGCGTCGATTCTGGTGGCGCGTCTAGATCAGAGGGTACAGACGACTTATATGCAGCCGCACTTTCTCGACACGCAGTGGAGTTCGTTGAGCAATTTTTCCATCGAGCGGACGAGCGAGAACCCGCTTTTTACAGCGGGACTAGGCGATCTCTCTTTTCAAGTCGAGAAGTTGATCAGCCCCAAGAACCACATGCGGCTGCAGCTACGCTACGATTTCAACAAGACGGAGCTGTCGCATTTGCTGGTTCCTGAACTCGTTCTGCCGCAGGATCGCAGCGTTCATCTTTCGACGTTCTCGGGTACGTTGATTCGCGACACACGCGATAAACCACTGGACGCGCACCGTGGCAGTTTTGCCACTCTGAACCTGGGAATTACGCCGGTGGAGCTGGGTTCGAGCGCGAACTTCGCGAAACTCTTCGGGCAATATGCGTACTACAAGCCCGTACATTCGCTGGTGATTGCGAATAGTGTGCGAGTGGGTTTTGCGGAGTCATTCGCGGGGAGCTTCGTTCCCACGAGCCAGCTTTTCTTTTCAGGAGGCGGAACTTCGCTGCGTGGATTTCCGATCGACCAGGCTGGGCCGCAGAGGCTTGTTCCGTTCTGCAATGTGTTGTTGAACAATACGGGCTGCGTTGATATCCCCGTGCCTCTGGGTGGGCGACAGTTGTTCATTCTGAATTCCGAGATTCGATTTCCGTTGAAGATCATGAAGGAACTCGGCGGTGTGGGATTTTATGATGGCGGGAACGTGTTCCGAACGATCAATGCGGGCGACTTCTCGGGAAATTTCAGCCATACGGTGGGGCTGGGACTGCGCTATTCGACGCCGATTGGGCCGATTCGCATCGATATTGGCCGCAACTTGAATCCTCAGCCGGGATTGGGCGCGACGCAGTATTTCATCACGCTGGGGCAAGCGTTTTAGTTCTGGTTGCTTTTTGCGCGCGACGAGGCAGGAGAAGAAGATGAAGTGGGGAAAAATCATCGGCTGGACGCTGGCAGTGGCGCTGCTTCTGGTTGTAGCTGCGGGGGTGAGTGGATACTTTATTCTGCGAAGTCACCGGTTCGAGCAGTTCGCACTGCGTAAGATTACGCGCGCGACGGAACAAGCTACTGGAGGCAAGACACAGATACGGTCGCTCGATTTCAGCCTGCGCACGCTGACAGCCCATCTTCATGGCATCGTTATCCACGGGACCGAGGACGCCGGGCAAGCGCCACTTCTAGAGGTGGACGAGCTCACCGCGAGCTTTAAGATTATTTCGGTTTTTCAACACAAGGTGAGCCTCACTGAGCTTCTGATCGCGCATCCGGTGGCGCATGTTCTGGTGGATCGAAGTGGGAAGAGTAATCTCCCTCAGCCGGCAGCGGGCGGGACAGGAAGTCATACGAATGTCTTCGCTTTGGCGGTGCGACACGTTCAGCTGAGCGATGGCGAGGTCGATTATAACGACAAGAAGATTCCGCTGGATGCGGAGTTGCGAGATCTTGGCGCGGACATCCATTTCGATTTTGCGGCGAATCGCTACGCGGGGACGATTTCTTACGATAGTGGGCATGTCAAGTATGCGAAATACGCGCCGCTGCCACACAGTTTGCAGGCGACTTTCGGCGTGACGGCGACGCAACTTTCGCTCGCACCTGCTGTGTTGAAGGTCGGGTCATCCGCGGCGTTGGTGCATTTTGAAATTGTCGATTTCGCGAGTCCCAGCGTGACGGGAGACTACAACGTTCGGATCCACACGCAGGACTTTGCGGCGATGGCACAGGGAACGGCGCCAGCAGGCGATGTCGTGATGGTGGGAAAGCTACGCTATCCCGCGAGCGGCAATCATGCGGGTAACGATCGTAGCGAACAGTCGTTGCTGCGCACAATTGCGACCGAGGGAGAACTTTCCAGCGAGGCTTTTTCAGCAGCGGCTTCCGATGGAAGAATTGAGGTGCGCAGGCTGCGCGGGAGATATCAACTCGCTCACGGGTCGCTGCGAGTCACGGGGATTGATCTCCAATCGATGGGAGGATCGGTGCGAGGCGAACTCAGCGTGCAGCATCTGGATGGGACGCCCGCCACCGACGTGCGGAGCTCCTTCTATGGAATCTCGCTACGAGCCGCGCAACAGGCGTTGCGGCGTCCTGAGTTGAAGCAAGTCGCGTTGTCGGGACTTGTCGATGGCACGTTCGATGGATCGTGGACGGGCGATATACGGAAGATTCGGGCCAGCTCGAACGTCACAGTGCGCGCAGAAGCGGAAAGTCTGAAAACCGTCGGGGCGAGTACCGTGACCAACGTGCCCATCGATGGCGTTGTTCATGTGACCTACGACGGGATCCGCGGGACGCTGAGCTTGCGCGACTCGGACTTGCATATTCCGTCAACGGTTGTGACAGCGGACGGCGTACTGGGCGATCGCTCGAATTTGCAGGTGCAGACTACGACTCGCGATATGCACGAACTCCTGGCTCTCGTATCGGCATTCCGCCCCGGCGTTTCGAGTCTTCCGGCGCTCTCGGGTTCAGCTACGGTGAACGCAACGGTGCGAGGGTCGGTCAACAAGCCGGATATCTCGGGTCAATTCGCAGCGCAGGAGCTGAAGATCGAAGGAAGCGAATGGCGGACCGCCCAGGCAAGCTTTGAGGCGACCCCATCGCAGTTTGAGGTTTCGAATGGAAGCCTGGTCAGCGCTTTGCATGGCAGAGGCACTTTCAGCGGTGCCGCCTCGTTGGGCAACTGGAGTTATCAGCCGTCAAACGCGATCAGGGCCAATGTCTCGATGCAGGGCATCTCGGTTGCGGATGTTCAGCACCTGGCAAGCCTGCACTATCCGGTCAGCGGCGATATCTCGGCCTCGTTTTCGCTGAGTGGGACGCAACTCGACCCCGAAGGCTCAGGAACTTTGCAAATTTCGAATGGGCAAGCGTTCGGCGAACCGTTGCGCACGTTTGTTGTGAAAGTGAATGCGGATCGTGGGGCAGTGAAATCTTCGTTAAACGTGTCATCGCCGGCTGGATCGGCGACGGCTGATTTTTCATATGTGCCGGCGACGAAGATCTATACCGTCCATTTCAATGTGCCGCCGGTCAATCTGCAGAGGCTGCATTTTGTTCGGACACAGAATTTACTGCTTTATGGATACCTGAGTGCCTCGGCGAGCGGGACTGGCACGTTCGATGATCCTCAGTTGACGGCGAATCTGCAGATCCCTCGTTTGACCTTGCGTGACAAATCAATTTTGGGCATGAAGGCGGAGCTAAAAGTCGGCGAAAAGAAGGCCGAGTTCACGATGAATTCTAAAGTGATGGATGCTACGGTGCAGGCCCACGGGAGAGTGAATCTGGAGGGAAGGTATTACACCGAAGCGTCGATCGATACTACCGTGCTTCCTCTGGACGCGATCATCGCCATCTATTTTCCAAACCTTCCGCAGGGCTTTCAGGGACAGACCGAGTTTCACGCCAGGATGGCAGGTCCTCTGAAGGATTTGTCGCAAGTGCGCGGAGACCTGACAATTCCAACTTTAACCGCGAGTTACCGTTCGTTGGAACTTGGGACGACGGCGCCCATTCATGTCGACTATGCGAACTCGGTGATTACGGTGCAGCCTGCGGAAATCCAGGGAAGCGAGACGTCGCTACGGTTTCAGGGACGAATTCCGCTCACGGGAAGTGTTGCGCCTACGTTCACGGCGAAGGGGTCAGTCGATCTCCGCGTCCTGCAGATTGCCGTTCCCGATTTACGCAGTTCAGGAACTGTTTCGCTGGATGTACACAGTTCTGGCACGTCGCAGTTGTCGAACATAAGTGGGCAGGTGGATTTGAAGGATGTAGTTGTGATTGAACCGGGCGCGCCGCTCGGGGTCGAGAATCTGAATGGCAGTCTGGATATCGACAATCAGCAAGTGCGCTTTTCCAATTTAAGCGGGCAGGTGGGGGGTGGGACACTCACTGCCACGGGATCGATGACGTATCGGCCCAGTGTTCAGTTCAATCTTGCCCTGCAAGGAAAGTCGGTGCGCATTCGTTATCCCAGCGGGATACGAACCGTGCTCGATGGCAATCTCGCTCTTACCGGGACTCGTGACGCTTCTACTTTGAGCGGACGCGTGCTGATCGATTCTCTCTCTTTCACTCCAGATTTCGATCTGGCGAAATTCGCCGACCAGTTCAGCAGCCAATCCTCGACTCCGGCAGCGCCGGGGTTTGCTGACACCGTGAGACTCGCTCTCGCGGTGCAATCGGAAGACAATCTGAGCGCGAACAGTTCCCAGGTGAGTGTTGCAGGGCGCGTCAATTTGCGGGTGGGAGGGACAGCAGCCGACCCGATCGTTACTGGCCGCACCGATCTGACTGCGGGAGAGTTGTTTTATCGCAACGTCCGTTACCAGTTACAGCGCGGCATTATCACTTTTGACAATCCGAACGAGACGGATCCCGTGCTTAATGTTTCTGTGGTTTCGACGGTTGAGCAATACAATCTGACCCTGAACGTGCGGGGACCCTTCGATAAGCTGACAACGTCTTATGTTTCCGATCCGCCGCTGGCGACGGCAGACATCATTAACCTGCTCGCGACTGGGCAGACGACGGGACAAAGCGCGGCCAGCCAGAGTACGGATTCCATTATCGCGTCGCAGACTGCCAGCCAACTCACCGGCGGTGTGCAACGACTCGCCGGCCTTTCGAGCTTGCAGATCGATCCGCTCATTGGGGGCAACAACGCCAATCCATCCGCGCGCCTCGCCGTGCAGCAGCGCGTGACGAAGAATTTCCTGTTTACCTTTTCCACCGACGTTTCGCAGCCAGGCAGCGAAGTTGTGCAGGGCGATTACCAGATCAATCCGCGGTGGTCGGTGAGCGTGGCCCGGCAGCAGGCGGGAGGAATTTCGGCGGAGGGCCGGTTCCACACGAAATTCTGAAGTCAGGGTTGGTAGAGTAGTTAGGTCCGATGAGCGTGGGACCGATGGGCACGAGACCAAACAGCGATTCCAAGTCCGGCGCTGGCAAAGACGATGACGGTTCGCTATGGACCTTAGGTGGTCTGCGTTGGTGGCAATTCGTGAAACGGACTTGGGTCGCGATCGACGAAGACGATCTCTATAACCGCGCCTACGAACTTGCCTACAACTTTTTGATCGCAGTCTTCCCGCTGCTGCTGTTTCTGATGGCGCTTTTCGGCATGTTTTCCGGTAAGGGAGTGTTACTTCGTTCGGACTTACTGCTCTATGTGCGGGAGATTGTTCCGCGCGTCGCCTACCAGTTGCTCCGGAGCACGGTCGACGAAGTGATTCAGCAAAGCGGCGGAGGTAAATTAACTTTTGGCCTGCTGCTCGCGCTCTACGCGGGGTCGACCGGCACAACGCAGTTGATCACCACGCTGAATATCGCTTACCGGTTGCGCGAGACGCGGTCGTGGATCAAAGTGCGCCTTGTCTCGCTGGCGCTGACGCTAGTCATGGCGCTGTTGATTATCGCCGCTTCGCTCTTAGTGCTGGGCGGCGGATTTGTCGCCGAGTTTCTGGGCCGCGAAATCGGATGGAGCGCCTTGTTCATCGCCAGTTGGAAAGTGGCGCAATGGTTTGTGTCCGTGGCATTCGTACTATTGGCGTTTGCCATCGTCTACTATTTCGGGCCGGATGTGAAGACGCGACGCTGGCATTGGATCACGCCGGGTTCGGTTATCGGTTTGGTGCTGTGGCTGGCAGCCTCGGGGGCGATGCGCTTGTATCTGCACTTCATCACATCATTCAGCAGAAGCTATGGATCGCTGGGCGCTGTGATCATCCTGTTGTTGTGGTTTCACGTTACTGGATTGGCATTCCTCGTCGGGGCAGAAATCAATTCCGTGATTACACAAATCTCGGCCGAGCGTAGGCTTGCAGCTAGCGCCCCTTCACAAGTTGCGTGATCCGCATCCGTCACCGAAGCATTCTGGGAGAAAACGCGCACACTTCGCAGCAGGAAGCGAAGACCTTTGTCTTACCGCGCCAGACCAGTCCACCAGAGGACTTTTCCGAGAATTCTCCATTCAGAGCCTGGAGTGACGGGAACCGTCCCATATTCCCGCTGGTCGGAAACCAGAGCATCGGTGTGATCGAAGCGGATGAGACGCGACACAAGCAGTCCTTTTTCGCTGTGGGCGGCTACAACAATATGACCCACCAGGTTGTCGTTCGCGACATCGGAGGTGTCGATTGCAATGATGTAGCCGTCCAGGATCAACGGCGACATAGAATTGCCTTTCACCCGGAGGCAGACCGTAGATTCGGGGTTCGGACACCATTCCGCAGGAGCCGCCAAGACAGACTCGGCGGAAACCTCTGCCAGATCGATATTGTCTCCCGCGCTGCCGGGAGTTCCGGCACTGACCGGGAGAAGCGGTATCGCTACCAGGCTCTCTTTTTTTAGGATCGGGTTTGAGCGGTATCCGGCTCGAACGAAGTTCAATTCTGGAATTTGGATCTCGGCCAATCGCCGGCTCACTCCCGGAAGCACACGGGTTACGTCTGACAATCGAAGACCAGCCTGCTTCCAGAAAAACCAACAGAGCGGGTCGCCCGCAAGATTTCCCAAACGGATATAAATTTCACCAGATGGCTCAGCGACACCGCGTTCCCAACGAGAAACGGCCATTGCCGAGATGCCAAGTTGGCCGCCGAACTCTGCCTGATTCAAACTCCGGCCGCGACGAAGATTCTCGATCTTGATCGACCATGCCGGGCGGCTGCCCTTATTTTTTGAGCTACCGAGTGTCATACAAGAACAAGCTCTCTTCTACGGTGCTCCTGCATCAACCGTTATGCCGCCTGCAGTAAGTTCCGCATCACTTGCAGCAGGGGTGCCAGGCCCGCTGATTTCGATTGAACGGCGGTCGCACCCGCCGCCAGGGCTTCTCGCTCCACGTGCGCATTGCTGAAGGTTGTGAACATAACAATGGGAACGCGAGGTAGCAGACGCTGTAGTTCCCGGGCAGCCTGAAAGCCGTTCATCACCGGCATTGAAAGATCGAGAACGATCAGATCGGGGTTAAAGCGTAAAGCCTGGTCGACACCTTCCCGCCCATTTTCGGCCTCGCTGCAAACCTTCCAGTCGGGTCGCTGTTCGAGCGATGCTCGCAGACTACGTCGAATCGCAGGGCTGTCGTCGACGATCAGAATTGTTTTCAAACATAACCTGATTTCGTTCTTCAGACTCACCCCAATTGTGCGCGCCGCGACATCTCCCGGCAATACAACCGTTACTGTACGCCAGCGTACCATGTTTTGCGAGCGTTGAGAAATTTTTGTTGTGCTAACGAGTACGACTAGTGTTGCTCGTTAGGCGGGGCTGATGTAAGGTTAAAACTGTGTTACTCCTCAGTTTTCGCGCCGCGTCGCCGAACGCCCAGGGTTTGCGAAAACAAGACGTTCTTAGCGCGCGGGAGACGATATGGCGAAACTAGCGCCCCGCGCGTCCACGAGGCTCGGCGTCGCTTCTTCAGCCGAAGTTCCCGCACGAAAATCCGTTCATAACGAAATCCTTCTTGGTTTGCCTGAGCCGGGAGTATGGCGTTCTATCCCCGGAACTCGAAGCGCTTGAATTGAAGACCCACCAAGTGCTTAACGAAATGGGCCAGCCGATCGAGTGGTGCTATTTCGTAAACCAAGGTTTGGTATCCATTCTGAATGTGATGTCAGATGGAAAGAGCGTGGAGGTCGGCATTACCGGGAAGGAAGGGTTCGTCGGCCTGCCTTTGGCGGTAGGCTTGAACACAAGTTCTACCCGGGCTCTGGTACAGGTGGCGGCTTCTGCTTATCGCATACGGTCGACCGCACTGCTGCGTGTTCTGGAGAAGTGTCCCAAACTGGAAAAGAGTCTGAATCGATACTCCCAGATGTTAGGGCTGCAAACGTCGCAGGTCGCAGCCTGCAATCGATTGCATGCAGTCGAACAGAGACTGGCCCGATGGCTCTTGATGAGTCAGGACCGATTAGGCGGAGACGTGGTACGGCTGACCCAGGAGTTCCTAGCCCACATGCTGGGTACGCGCCGAGCAAGTGTAACGGTGGCTGCGGGAACTCTGCAAAAAGCCGGTCTCATCCGGTACGCCCGCGGGTCTGTGACCATTGTGAATCGCGCCAAACTGGAAGCGACGGCGTGCGAGTGCTACGCGATCATCACGCGGCAGTCCAGAAACTGGCTGAAAGAATCGCAGTAAGAAACTGGTCATTCCGGAACATGCTGCCATTATCTGAATCTTCGACGCCAGTCGAAATCGCCAGAGCGCCGAGCGGAAAGACCCGATCGGCGTTTTTTCTGGGGTAAGACGTCCGCCACAATTTCTTTCGAACATCGTCCCTCCCAATTGTTCTAGCCCCGCCCACTCTAAAGTCTCTTTGGCTGCCCCCGATGGTTTCGGTTCACGACTGTTTCGCGCTTAGGGGAGCGAACTGATGTGCGACGGATCGGTTCTCGAAATGCCCCAAAAGACAATGCCGTGGCGAAGTCCAAGAAGAAATTAAGAATCGCTTTCCCGGACCAAGGTAAACGGGATTGAAGAGACGTTGAAATCAAAAGAAGTGGGAAGTGAGAAGTGAGAGAAAGTTCGCTACCGAGCCCGTTTCGGGAGTGCTTAAAGTTCCGATCTGACGAGGCCGATTGAAGCATTGTGCCATTCACTCTTGAGCAAAGCGCAGACCTGTGCGAGATCCGCGTGGGCGGTGCGATCAACATCGCGGACGCTGCGGGCTGGAAAGAGTGCCTGTTGCAGGCGCTGGCGGCGGGCACTGAGATCCGGCTACGGCTGGAACCCGCAAGCGAGCTGGGTGTCACCACGTTGCAGTTGTTGTGGGCGGCCAAACGCGAGGCTGGGGCGTCGGGGACAAAGTTCACGGTGATGGCGCCGATTCCCGAGGAAATCGCCATCGCGGTAAAGGATAGCGGCTTCGAACAATTTCTCCTTTCCTTGGACTCGAAGGCGCAATAGGACTCAGAAAGGCTCCGACGTGACTGGATTTCGCCTTAAGGAATTGGAAGAGCGCGAGAGCGGCACCCGATGATCGATGACGACAAGTTCAAGCGCGCTTTTCTAGAGGAAGCCCGCGACGTCGTGGTGGAACTGGAAACGGCGCTGCTGGCTCTGAACGACAGTCCCGAGGATGAAGATCTGGTGGGCCGGGCATTCCGCGCGCTCCATACCCTGAAGGGCTCGGGGGCGATGTTCGGCTTCGACCAACTCGCGGGGTTTAGTCACAATCTCGAAAATGCGTTTGATGAGGTTCGCAATCACCGTCTCGCCGTAACTTCCGCGCTCATTAATCTTTCCTTATCGGCGCTCGATCACATTAAAGCGATGCTCGAGGAGGCGGCGGGGCGTGGAGCGGCGGACGCGGCGGTTGCGACGACATTATTGGGGCAACTACAGCAGTTGACGGGTAAGGCTGCATCCGAGGCTGAGAAATCCATCCCCGTAATTGCGCCGGAGGGTATAGCGGTCGCGGCCGCGGGCGCCGGCGTGGACTGGCGGATTCGTTTTACGCCAGGGCCGGACCTAATGCGTACGGGCACAGATCCGCTTCTTTTGCTACGAGAATTGCGGCTCCTCGGGAACCTGAAAGTCAGTGCCAACCTGTCGGCAATCCCACCCATCGGCGAACTCGATCCGGAGCGCTGTTACGTGGGTTGGGAAATGGTCCTGACCACATCTGCGGGGCGCGAGGCGATCGCGGATGTTTTCATTTTTGTGGCCGACCGCTGTGAGTTGATGATTGCGCTGGCAGCAGAGGCGGCCGACGGGTCTGCGGTCGCCGAAAAACAAAGCGGGAACGCGACCGAAATGTCGGTCGAGAAGACGGCCGAACTTGGTGCACCCGCGGTGGTGGGATTCGCCTCAATCCCGGCCGTGCCGCCGGAAAATGTTCGCGGTGCAAAAGCGCCCGAATCGAAACCCTGGGGACGGCGATCGTATGACACTCCCGATAACGCATCGAGCATCCGGGTTCCTGCGGCGAAGCTCGACCAGTTCGTGAATCTGGTGGGGGAACTGGTCACGGTGCAAGCCCGCCTGGGGGAGCTAGCGGTACGCCGCGAAGATGGGGATGTGACAGCTGTTGCCGAAGAAATTGAGCGCCTGACGAGCGCCCTGCGGGAGAGCTCGATCAACATCCGTATGCTGCCGGTTCGTGGCACTTTCGAACGCTTTCGCCGGCTCGTGTTTGACCTGGCGCGAGACTTACATAAAGAAGTGGAGCTGGTCATCGAGGGCGCAGACACGGAACTGGATAAAAGCGTGATCGACGTTTTGAATGATCCCTTAATGCACCTAATCCGCAACAGTATGGATCATGGCATTGAAGTACCCGAGACACGTCTGGCGGCTGGAAAACGAGCGAGTGCCACGATCCGTCTTTCGGCGCGGCACTCGGGCGCGAGTGTGCTCATCGGTATTTCGGATGACGGCCGCGGAATCGACGCCGAAGCGGTGCGACAGCGTGCCCTGGAGAAAGGCTTGGTGACGACGGATTCGCAATTGAGCGAGAGCCAGATCTTTTCGCTCATTTTAGCCCCCGGTTTTTCGACCGCCCGGCAAATCACAGATGTTTCCGGCCGCGGCGTGGGCATGGACGTGGTGCGGCGCACGGTGGAAGGGTTACGCGGGACGATTGAAATTCAGAGTAAGCCGGGCTCCGGAACAACCGTGACGCTGCGGCTGCCACTTACGCTCGCGATTATCGATGGGCTGCTGGTGCGAGTCGAGAAAGCTTATTTCGTGCTGCCCCTGGCCACCACTCTGGAATGCATCGAGTTGACTCGGGAAGACATTGAGCGTGCCAATGGCAAGCACGTCGCCAACGTGCGCGGCCAGATCGTTCCCTATATCCGGTTGCGTGAGTATTTTCGAATGGGCCGCGAGCCGCCGGAGCGCGAGCAGATCATGGTCGCGGAAACCGAAGAGGGACGCTTCGGATTTGTGGTGGATGAGGTTCTCGGGGACCACCAGACGGTGATCAAGAATCTTGGCCGCTTTTACCGGCACGTGGACCTGGTCTCGGGCGCAACCATTCTGGGCAATGGAACCGTCGCTCTCATTCTCGATCCGCAGCGTCTGGTGCGGGCCGCAATTCGCTCGCAGGCTCGTGGATCAGCGGGAGATACGCATGGTCCGCGGGTCCGCACCGCCGCAGTGTAGTCGGGAGCCGTAGAAAGAACGACGCGATTGCGAAGGTTCGAGAATCGGCGCGAGTGAGACGGTTCTAGGGCCTGAAGAATGCGGAAGGGGAAGGAGCGTCTGGACACTGGGGTGGCAAGCGGCGTTTCACGGGACTCGGTTGGGCCACAGATTTTGCGGTTGCGTACCGTCCTAAAGAGCGGGGCAAAAGATAGAGAAACGAATTCAAAGCAAAGGAGCTGGAAGTTATGCCGACTAAAGTTGCGGGAGAGGGCCGAAAAGTGCGGGCTGCGACGAAAGCTAGCGGAGGATCGAAAACGGCGGACACGAATCTGGGGCTGGTTTCGCAGGAGATTGCGCGCCTGGTAGAGGCGTCGAAGGACGGCCGCCTTACGGAGCGAGGGAGGGCTGACCAGTTTGACGGCGTCCATCGCGAAATCGTCGAGAGTATCAACGAAATGCTGGACGCCATTCTCCTGCCCATTGGCGAGGGGAATCGAATCCTGGCCCAGATCTCGAGCGGCAAGATCGACGAGTTGATCGCCCAGACGTATAAGGGCGACCACGAAAAGATGAAGCTGGCGGTCAACAATGTCGCGCAGGTGATGCAAACTTTCGAGCAGATGATGGCCCGCTTGACACATGCTGCGAAAGAAGGGGAACTCTCCGAGCGCGGCAAGACCGACCACTTCAAAGGCGCATATGCGGAGATTGTAACGGGCATGAACCAGATGCTGGACGCGATTCTGCTGCCGATCGCAGAAGGCAACCGGATCCTGGCGCAGATCTCGAACGGCAAAATCGACGAGTTGATCGTCCAGACGTATAAGGGCGACCACGAAAGGATGAAGCTGGCGGTCAACAACGTTGCGATCGTCCTGCAGGGTCTACAAAAGGAAATGGCGCGCCTTACGGAGGCCTCGAGAGAAGGTCAACTCTCGGACCGGGGGAAGCCGGAACAGTTCGAAGGTGCATATGCGGAAATTGTGCGCGGCGTCAACCAGATGCTGGATGCGATCCTGCTGCCGATCGGCGAGGGTAACCGGATTCTGGCGCAAGTCTCAGACGGCAAGATCGACGAGTTGATTGTGCAGACGTATAAGGGCGACCACGAGAAGATGAAGCAGGCGATCAACAATGTTGCAACTGTCGTCCAGAGCCTGCACAAAGAGCTGACGCGCTTGACCGACGCTTCGAATGCCGGTCAATTGTCGGAGCGCGGCAAGGCCGACCGGTTTAACGGCGCCTATGCCGATATCGTGGGCGGCGTGAACTCCATCCTGGATGCGGTCATCACTCCGCTCAAATTCACGGCGACTACCATCGATCGCATCAGCAAAGGCGATCTGCCGCCGCTGATCACGGATACCTATCACGGCGACTTCAACCTGATCAAGGACAACCTGAACAGCCTGATCAACGCGATGAACGAAATCACCGAGGCTGCAGATGAGATGGCCAACGGCAACCTGACCGTAGCTTTGCGGGAACGTTCGCCGCAGGACAAGTTGATGCAGGCGCTCGGCGCCATGGTGAGCGGCATTACGCGAGTGGTAACCGACATCCGCGGGATTGCCGGCGAGGTGGCTTCTGCGAGCCAGGCCATCAGCACGACTTCGATCGAGGTGTCGAAGGGCGCGAGTTCGCAGGCCGCCTCAGCCGAGGAAGCTTCGTCCTCAATGGAGGAGATGGTTTCGAATATCAAGCAGAATTCCGACAGCGCCCAGCAGACCGACAAGATCGCGAACAAGTCGGCTGCCGACGCGCAGGAGAGTGGGAAGTCGGTGGTTGAGGCGGTGGCGGCGATGAAGGAGATTGCGACGAAGGTTTCGATCATCGAGGAAATCGCACGTCAGACCAATCTCCTGGCCCTGAATGCGGCCATTGAAGCGGCCCGTGCCGGCGAACACGGCAAAGGTTTTGCCGTGGTGGCGGCCGAGGTACGCAAACTTGCCGAACGCAGCCAGAAAGCGGCGGCGGAGATCAACCAACTTTCGGGCACCACAGTTAAGGTTTCGGAAAAAGCGGGAGAAATGCTGGACAAGCTGGTGCCGGATATCCAGCGCACGGCCGAACTGGTGCAGGAAATTGCCGCCGCCAGCAAAGAGCAGGATACAGGGGCGGAACAGATCAACAAGGCGCTGGTGCAACTGGAGAAGGTGATCCAGCAGAACGCCTCCGCTTCCGAAGAGATGGCGTCGACGACGGAAGAGTTGTCGAGCCAGTCCGATCAACTGGTGAGCGCGCTTGCCTTCTTCCGTACCGGTGACGAGGGCCGCGGTTCGACAACAGTAAGGGCGGCGCTGGCCCGGCCCGCAGCCAAGTCCGCGAACCACGCGGAACCGCCGCACAAGGTGAAGGCGGCGCGCGCCGGCGTCAGTCTCAGCCTGAAAGAAAGGGACAAAGACAAGGCCGACGACCTGGACAAGGAATTCGAACGTTTTTAACCGGAAGAGCTTCGAGCGTGGGCCGGTGAGCGGCCCGCCCATCCCTGAAGAAGGCGAAAGGAGCGGACTATGAGTGTTAGCGAAATTACCGAGACGCGGCAGTACCTGACTTTTAAGCTCGGCAACGAGGTGTTCGCAACCGACGTGGCGAAGGTGCGCGAAGTTCTGGATTTCACCACCATCACCGAAATTCCCCGCACCCCGGATTTTATGAGCGGCGTGATCAACCTGCGCGGGAGTGTCGTCCCGGTGGTCGATCTGCGGCTCTGTCTGGAGATGTCGAAGACGGAGAAGACGAGAAACACCTGCATAGTAGTAGTTGAGGTGCTGCTCGAGAACGAGGCTACCGTGATTGGCGCGCTGGCCGATTCGGTCGAGGAAGTCATCGACTTGGAGCCCGAGCAAATTCAGCCTGCGCCGCGCATCGGAACGCACATCCGCACCGATTTCATCAAAGGCATGGGGAAACGCGATAGCCAGTTTGTGATGATTCTGGATATCGATCGCGTCTTCTCGGCCGAGGAACTGGCGGCGGTGCGCTCCCCGGAAGTGAATAAGCCGGTCGCAGAGGTGGCGGTGTGAGCGTCCGATCGCGCGAGCGAACGCATCCCGTGGCATCGGTCAGGATGCAAGATGCGGGGAGCGCCGAGACAGCCCCAGCATCGGGCGAGAGCCGACCGGAGGAGAAACTCTCGAATGCCGATTTCCAGCGTCTGCGGCAGTTGATTTACGAGCAGTCGGGTATCAATTTGAACGCGGACAAGCGCACGATGCTTGAACTTCGGATCAAACGGCGCTTGCGCAGCCTGAACCAAGGCTCCTTCGACGAGTATTGCAGCTATCTCTTTGGGGTACAGGGTTTGCAGCAGGAGATTGTGCATCTGATCGACGTGGTCAGCACCAACAAAACGGACTTTTTCCGGGAGCCCGAACATTTTGAGTTTCTAATGCAAAGAGCTGTCCCGGAACGGGCGGCGCGCAGTCCGAATGGTCGTCCCTGGCTCGTGTGGAGCGCTGGCTGTTCGACCGGCGAGGAGCCTTACACCCTGGCGATGCTGCTGCAAACGTGGGCCGAAGAGCATCCCGGATTTCGCTTTAAGGTGCTCGCAACCGACATCTCGACGACAGTACTGGCCAAAGCGGAGAAAGGGATTTTCAGCCGTGAGGTCGTGCGTCCCGTGCCGGTGACGATGCAAAAGAAGTATTTCCTGCGTAGCCGCGACCGCAGCTCCAATTTGTTGCGGGTGGCGCCGGAGTTGCGCCGGCAGGTAGAGTTTCGCCGCCTGAATTTCATGGACGCCGATTTTGGTCTGTCCGAGAAAGTCGAAGCGATCTTTTGCCGGAACGTAATGATTTACTTCGACCGTCCCACGCAGGAACGCATTGCGCAGAAGCTGGCACGGCACCTTCTGCCGGGTGGCTATTTGTTTGTCGGCCACTCCGAGACCCTGCACGATCTGGATGTTCCGCTGTCGGTGGTTGCGCCTGCCCTCTACCGCAAGAAAGAGGCTACCTAGGGACCTGCGGCGAGTTAGTGGCAGAAAATGCCACAGAGGCGGAGACATGCTGGAGTTGCAAAACGACGTGTCGGAGGTCTATCTGCACCCCGGGGAGTCGTTCGTGGCACGCAAACCCGCGATCATTCGCACCATTCTTGGCTCCTGCGTGGGCGTGACCTTCTGGGACGCGAGGCTTGGGATTGGAGCACTGTCGCACTCGCAACTTCCCAGGCGTCCGGAGATGGTGGCTGCAAATCGAGCGTCCGATCATCGTTATGTGGATTTTGCCATTCGCGATCTGGCGCGGCAATTCGACGAACTCGGCGCGCGTCGCTGTGAGATGCAAGTCAAGGTCTTCGGCGGCGCCGACGTGTTGGTGGTGAACGGAGGGTCGACCCGGCCTACGGTGGGTAGGATGAACTGCGAAGTGGCGGTGGAAGTCCTTCGGGAGCTGGGTTTTCAGGTCATAGCCTCAAGCTTGGGGGGGACCGTCGGATTGCATATTCGTTTCGACACACGCACCGGAGAGGTGCAACTACGAAGGCTGCGCTGAGGTTGCCTTGAAAACGGCCGTGCCGTCCGGGGCCAGAAGTCGAGAGTGAGTTGGGGAGTGGGATGGCGTGGGTTCGCGGCCAGGATGTTCGTGGACACATTGCACGCGGCAGGGAGGACAGAGGCGAGCAAAAGTATGAGCAAGACAGTATGGGTGAAAGAGTATGAGTGCCCCTAGAATTCGCGTTCTGATCGTCGACGATTCCGCCGTGGTTCGCCAGACCTTGAGCGAGGTGTTAGCTTCCGACCCCGAGATCGAGGTGATGGCGACAGCGTCCGACCCCTTCGTCGCGTCGGAGCGCATCCGAGAGCAACTGCCGGATGTAATCACGCTGGATATCGAGATGCCCCGCATGGACGGGCTGACTTTCCTGCAGAAGATTATGGCGCAGCATCCGATCCCCGTGGTGATCTGTTCGAGTCTGGCGGAAGCAGGGGCGCAAAGCACGCTGAGAGCCCTCGAATACGGCGCGATCGAGATCATCACCAAGCCGCGTCTGGGGAGCAAACAGTTTCTGGAGGAATCTCGAACCGCGCTTTGCCAAACAGTGAAAGCCGCGGCAGCAGCGCGTTTGCGCAGAATCGTGCCCATGCGCGCGGTTGAGCCCAAGCTGACGGCGGATGCGATCCTTTCTCCGGCGACCCACGCCATGGCGGAGACCACGGAGAAGGTTGTAGTCGTCGGCGCCTCGACCGGAGGGACAGAAGCTCTGAAAGTATTTCTGGAAACTCTCCCAGCTGATGCTCCCGGCATCGTGATCGTGCAACACATGCCGGAGCTCTTCACGCGGGCCTTTGCCAACCGCTTGGATACGCTGTGCAAGATTTCCGTGAAAGAAGCAGAGTCAAACGATACCGTGTTGCGCGGACGCGCGCTAATCGCCCCTGGGAATCATCACATGCTGCTGAAGCGCAGCGGCGCGCGCTACTACGTCGAAATCAAGGATGGCCCCCTCGTGTGCCGCCACCGTCCATCCGTGGATGTGCTGTTTCGCTCCGCCGCGCGCTACGCCGGGCAGAATGCCGTAGGAGTGATATTGACCGGAATGGGGGACGACGGCGCGCGGGGAATGCTGGAGATGAAACAGGCGGGCGCGACCACGATTGCGCAGAACGAGGCAACCTGCGTTGTTTTCGGTATGCCGAACGAAGCCGTGAAACGGGGAGCGGTGGACCGAGTTTTGCCCCTCGATGCGGTCGCTGCAGCGGTGTTGAAAGACGCACGATGAAGATAAACTCATGGTGCCGAAAGCACGCCGGCGACCTCCGGAGAAAGCTCGCGTGCTGGCGCGTAACAGACTTATGAGTGTGGCGACAAAGGCCGAAATCCTTTCGACGCTGGCGAGCGCTGGACAGGGCTTGCACTCGATGGCTAGGACTGTCGACCGAGAAATCGGGTCAGTGGCAAGGACATTCGGGGTCCTCGCCGGAAACGCGGACGGGGTTTTGCAACTGGCCGCAGAGATGGTTGCTTGCGTGGAAAATGAGAGTGTCAGTTCGGTGCTGCCGAAGGTGCAGGGCCTGGGCACAGCTGCCCGACATTTCATTAACACCCGCTTGGAGGCGACGGGTGGGATCCTGGAGGTGGTGAGCGCCGAGGTGAAGCTCTTGCGCCAGCTTTCGCGAGTGGCCAGCGGACAGCAAGCGATCGCGATGGAAATCAAGGCGCTCAGCGTTCTGACGAACATCGAAGTGGCTCGTCTGGGCCAGGTTGGGATCGGATTCCGGTATCTTGCGTACGAGCTGTCAGCATTCTCTAAGTCGGTGGTGGAAGACACACAGGAACTCGCCAGGCACACGGAAGGACGCCGGGCGGCGATTGAAGAGAGCCGGCGCATTCTATGCGCCGAAATTCCGAGGCTGCGGCAGGAATTGACCCGCATCGAGAGCGATTTGAAGGACGCATTGCAGGTGGTCGCTGCCACTCTGACCCAACTTGCGACCACGCCGGCGAGGTTCCGGGCGTGCGTGGAGGACATTGCTCGGCAGATCACGGCCGTTGTGGCCGCCATTCAGTCGCACGACATCAGCCGACAGATGAATGAGCATGTCGAGAAGTCGTTTGCCTTGATTGCCGGCCGACTTAGCGGCGCGGGCGACACCGCCGACGAAATCGCACAGGAATTGCCTCGGACCTATATTGGCATTCGCATTCAGATTCGGCAATTGCAGACCATCGAAGAAACCGTGACTGCCTGGATGTCTCAAATCAAAGATTGTATGAAAGACATTTTGCGTGTGAGTGCCGCGGAGTTGTCGAGCATGGGACGCTCGGTTGCCGAACAAGAGCGGAACGTGTCGGCGCAATTGGCCTGCATCGAACTGCTCGAAGAGCAGAGCCAGTCTTACAGTGAGAATACCCGGCATACTGTGAAAGGACTCACAAACCTGATGCAACTTGTGCGAGAGCACGTACAACGGCAGCAGTCCGTGCGCGACCGCCTGCGCTTGCTGGCCTTCAATTCGATCATCGAAGCCAACCACCTGGGAACGAAGGCAGATGCGATTTTGGCGATCTCGAAGAGCATCAAGGGAATCTCGGCGACATGGAGCGAGATCACCGATCAATCTGCCCAAGCTTTACAGGAGATCCTTGCCTTGGTCGAGCAGAGCAAAGGGGTGACAGAGGCGTTTTCGGAGAGGAGCGCCGAAACATTGCAGGAAGCCCAGCTTCAGACTCGAACTGGGCTGGGCGAACTGCGCGAGGCTTCGAATTTTACAGCGATTCGGGCGCGCGAGATGACCCTGGCCACCGAGCAAATGCAGGCGACGATCAAGCGGGTGGCCGCATCCGCAGAGATCCTCGACGAGGCATTTGGCCAGAGCGCGGTGGTGCTGCGCGAGCTCGAGTCGTTGCGATTGCATTTGGAGGTCTATTACCCATGGGTGCGGCAGGAGGTAAACCTGCACGAGGCCGAACACCTATTCGGTGCGTTCTATACGACAGAGTTAGAGCGGGACGTTTTGGGAGCGGCGCTTCTGCAGACGGATTTGCCGGCTCATCAACCAAGCTTGGCAGGGAATAGTGTTGAGTTGTTTTGACGGCGGACGGCCTTGCCCTCTGAGGATTCATAGTCGGCGGACTTTCGCGGCCCGCAGCATGAGGACGGAAGATGAAACGAATCTTGACGGTCGATGACTCAGCCAGCGTTCGGCAAATGGTCAGCTTCACTTTGCGTAAGGCTGGCTACGAAGTGGTCGAAGCTGTCGATGGCAAGGATGGCCTGGGAAAAGCCAGCAGCGGGAAGTTCGACCTGATCATCACCGACCTGAATATGCCGAATATGGACGGCATTCAGATGATCACCGCTGTTCGTAAATTGCCAGGCGCTGCCTTCGTCCCCATATTGATGCTTACGACTGAGTCGCAGGCGGGCAAAAAAGACGAAGGGCGTAAAGCAGGGGCCACTGGATGGATCGTGAAGCCTTTCGACGCCAATCAACTCATTGCGGTGGCGCAAAAACTGGTCAAGTAACCGAGTCCACCGCAAAAAAACAGCCTAGCTGCAAAACCTCCTGCTTAAGGTTCACCGCCTAAAGTTAGAACCATGGTTACTACCTAGACATTAGTAGCTTAGGTAAGAACGAGTATGTCAGTTATGCTCGAATTATGTACAGTATTTCCCGTAGTAAAACGAACGGTGTAGTCCTGCATTGCAGGGCGTGCTCGCATACGGAGCACGTCAACGAGTTTGATGACAGGCTGGGAAGCCGGCGAACGCAGGCGGCTCAGGCTATGCTGCATCACGTGTGTAATGGTGTTAGTCGAACGCCGGTCGCTGCGCCACTACCGAAGTCGCTGGAGTTTTGGGTCTGAGCGGTAACGATGATGACCATCTGGGCGATTCCGGAAGACGCTTTCTGCCTCGCACTACTTCACAATCGGCGGGTACGTCTCGATGATTTTGTCGACCACGGCTTGGTGGTGATGGTGAGGCCGCGGAATCGTGATCCCTTTGCACTTAATCAGCAGAGATCGCCAAGGCGTTCTTCTGACTTGTCAGGAGTGCCCGCATGTCGAACGAGTGAATGTGTTCCACTCGAGCCTCGGCAGTCCGCGGACCCAAGCCGCTCTGGCTATGCTGACCACAACTGCATCGTCCAGAAGGACGTGATGCTGACCGCCTCACGAAGACTACGGCCGAATGAAACAGTGGTGAATCTTTCTGCCTAACGGATTTCCTGGACACCGATGGGGCGTCTTCCCTCGGTTTAGCAATCTGTTTTTGGCATCGAACTCATCCTCCTACGGACCTTCCCGCTACTGACGCCGCGTCATTATTCGTACTACAATCATCCCGGCTCGGTTGCTATTCCGCATCCAGCCATTCGTCAAACCCGTCCGAGATGAGCCCACGATAGGCCGAGACGTGAATGACCAGGAGAATTCTCCCATGCGTAGTGTTGGTATCGCTTCCGCTCTATCGCTGATTGTCTTGTTCGTCGCCGCCTTCGCATCGTTAACTCGGGCACAAAATAGACCGGCCTTCATTCAACCTAAGTTGACCATTCAGAGCAGCGGAACTACTGAGGGCTTGATCGCGATCAGCCCGGTCAGTTCGCGCGTGGTCTGGGCTGCCGGCCGTCACGGCACTTTTCTGCTTACCACCGACGGCGGCAAAACCTGGAAGTCTGGGGTAGTCAAGGGAGCGAAGTCGTTGCAATTTCGCGATGTGCAGGGCGTAAGTGACAAGATCGCTTATCTCCAGTCCATCGGTAGTGCGCCCTCCGATTTTCGCATTTACAAGACAGAAGACGCCGGCGCCACTTGGACAATGGAATTCCAGAATCAAACTGCAGGCGCGTTTTATGATTGCTTCGCCTTCTGGACGCCGACTCGCGGAATTTCACACAGCGATTCCGTCAATGGCGTATTTCCCGATATCCGCACGACCGATGGAAAAACCTGGCAGAGCATCGCCGGGAATATGCCGCCCGCTTTGCCTGGGGAGTTCTCTTTTGCGGCCAGCGGTACCTGCGTTGCGACGCAAGGCCAAGACAACGCCTGGATCGCTACCGGCGGCGGCTCAGCAGCGCGCATTCTGGCCACTACAGATGGGGCCAATACGTGGAATGCCTATGACACGCCGATCATCAGTTCCGCGAGCGCCGGGGCTTTCACGGTCGATTTTCGCGACGCTTCAAACGGCATCGTAGGCGGCGGCGATCTTGATCCGAGCGATCCCGATAATGCCCGCACCGCGATCTCTGGCGATGGGGGTCAGACTTGGACCCTGACGAATGCTCCTCCCGTCACTGGAGCCATCTTCGGACTGAGCTATGTTCGCCAACTCGGTCACTCCTGTAATCAAACCTGCCAAGCCGTGACCCGCTATGTTGTCGTCACTGCCGATACCGGCGGCGCCGCGTGGACTCCCGATGAAGGCACGACTTGGTACGTTTTACCGGGTGTAACGGGCTGCTGGGCGGTCGCTTTTGCCGGTCCAGACGCGGGCTGGCTCGTCGGCACCGGAGGGCAGATCATAAAGATCAGCTTCTGACGAGTGGCACCTGATGTTTCACTCGTGTTGACGCGCCGCGGATGTCGTGCAGTTCGCATCCCCGGCGCGCCACGTTTCGGGCGGCCTAGTCTTTCGGCGGTTTCTTGTCGCGCGGAGCAGCCTCATGTTGTGCGGGCGCTTTGGCCGCGCGTTCCGGGGCAGGCTTGGCCTCATGCTGCACCGGCGTTGCGTGCTCGGGTGCGGGCTTAGACTCATGAGCGGCGCGGGTTCGGCTCGCGCGTCGCTGCGGGTTTCGGCTCGCGCGTCGCTGCGGGCTTCGGCTCCGGACGAGCCGCTGGTTCGGCTTTCGCCTGCGTACGAACGTGGCTTTCTTCCTTTGAAGCACTTTCTGTGCGGGCTTTGGCGGCAGGCTTCGCCTCATGAACTGCGGGCTTCGGCTCGTGGGCGGCTGGTTTGGTTTCAGCCCGAGAATTGCTTTCCGCACGCGACTGCGCCGCTGGCTTTGCCTCGGCTCGTGTGTGAGTTTCTTCTCGAGGAGCGTTCTGCGTGTGCGCCTTGGCTACCGGTTTCGCTTCGCGCGGAGCAGGCTTTGCCTCTTTTCCCGCATGACTCTCTTCACGCGGAGCACTTTCTGCGCGCGCCTTAGTCGCCGGTTTCGCTTCGTGTGTAGCCGTCTTTGCTTCGGTTCTTGTGGTTCTCTCGGCGCGAGCACCATTTTCCGTGCGGCCCTTCGCCGCCGGTCTGCCTTCGCTGCTCTTCGCCGTTCCGCGATTGGATGCGACCGATCTCCCCGCAACCACGCCCGAGCCTTTGAACTCGCCGGGCCTCGCGGTCGCCACTACCGCCGGATGCCCGTGGTTCGCGGAAGCAAACTGGTTCCGATCCGCACGCGCGGCCGATTCATGCTCCCGCTGCACCGCCGCCGGAGGAACGTGTCTCTCGTGCGCAAATCTCTCTTGCGCCGCCGTCGGTCGCGCGCTGATTCCGCCCTTGCCGCCATTGAAACTCACGTGGCTTACGTGGCTCACTACTGTCTTCTGATAAACATTGTGGACGACATTCACATTCACGTTGTTGACGCGGCTGTTATAGAAAAAATGTCCGCCCGTCCAATACCCTCCGGCATATCCATTGCCCACATAGCCAAAGCCGTAATCGATTCCACCGTAGAAGCCAACCTCCGTTCCCCAGTATCCCGTGTTCCACACATACGCCCCATCATTCCAACCCCAGTATCCGGGCGTCCAAAGAAGACCAACCTCCGGCGCTTCGACCCACGTCCCTGGGACCCAGTAATATCCGCCATCGTCGCTGTAGCTCCAGTACCCCGGCGTCCATATGTATCCATCGCCCGGGCAAACCGGCTGCGTATAAACCGGCAACACAGGCGGAGCAATATTCACTGACAACACAACTTGCGCTGACATCATGCATCCGAATAAAACTACAGCGCAGCAGAATGTGACCGGCAGAAGCCATTTCGCGCTTCCGAAAAACCGCAGCAGACGGCGTACCGTGAACTTTTGCATCGCGAATTCTCCTCGAGATTGAGCGCCATAAAAAGGGGCGCTAGCGAACAGAAGACGTGCAGGGCCAAACTGTACCCTTGCCTGGGCGTGAGAGCGATGCCGTAAAGTCTGTAAGGCGGACGGAAGTTCACCCTACCCCAAAGCGGCGACCACTTGTCAGGGACACCGTTTCCGCACCCATGCCTCACTCGTATTTCTCAAATCACGCTGCGATTTGGGGCGTGCTCAGGCAAGACGCGAGAGCGATTCATCGAACATTCAACAAACTGTAATGCGTTATTAACAAACGACAGCCTAACCTAATTGTTCACACAAAATGACTGCGAGCCCGTTAGTGCCGTTAGTCATACAAGGTGTCTGAAAAGTTTGAAAATGCTGAATTCTTTAGGAGACGGAACAATGAAACGAACTATGGCGATGATGCTGTCGATGGCGCTCCTGGCGAGCGTGATCCCAGCGGAGGCGCAACAAGACTCAGCGGCTCCGGCCAAGACCCCACATAAAAGAGTGGCAAGGCCGGCGGGACCAACAATCACCACGCAACTGAGTGAGATGAAGCAGGCGATTGACGCGCAGCAGGCGCAAATCAAAGCTTTGAGCGACCTCATTCAAAGCCGGGACCAGAAGATTCAGCAACTGGAGCAGCGGCTCGACCAGAGCCAAAGTGCCGCAGTGCAGGCACAGACGAAGGCCGATACCGCCGTGGCACAAACCGCCGAAGAGCAGCAGACCGTAATGGCCCTGAAGAGCGATGTAACCGATTTGCGATCAAACGCCACGAATGCGGCCATGACGCTGCAGGAGACGCAGAAAAGATTTGGAGAGTTTGAGAATCCGCTGGCGATCCGCTTCAAGGGGATCACGATTACTCCGGGCGGATTCCTGGCCGCAGAATCGGTGTATAGAACGCGGGCACTCGGCTCCGATATCAACACTCCGTTCAATAGCTTGAATTATCCGGGAAGCGGCGCCAACGCGATTTCCGAATTCTTCGGATCGGGCCGTCAGTCGCGCGTTTCGCTGCTGGCTGAGGGAAAGATTGCCAATGCCAAGTTGACCGGCTATGTCGAAACCGACTTTCTTTCCGCAGGAATCACATCCAACAATAACGAGAGCAACAGTTACACCATGCGTCAACGGCAGGCGTGGGGACAAGCCGCACTCGACAACGGCTGGACCTTTACTGGCGGCCAGATGTGGAGCCTGGTGACGGAAACGAAAAAGGGCGTCGACAACCGAAGTGAGGCTTTGCCGATGACCATCGATCCGCAGTACACGGTCGGATTCAGCTGGGCACGGCAGTGGGGTGTTCGAGTGTCCAAGAAGGTAGGCGATGGACTGTGGCTGGCGGCATCGCTAGAAAATCCGCAGACCACGTTCGCGGCCAGTGGCAACGCGGCGAATTTCGCTCTCGGTAGCCCCGGTAACGGCGGCGGACTTTACAACGGAGGCATCACCAATTGCTCTACGAATTCGTCGGGCGTCACGACTTGTACCAATGCTGCGAACTATTCGTTCAATGCAATGCCCGACGTCATCGTGAAGGCGGCTTTCGAGCCGGGTTTCGGTCACTATGAAGTGTTCGGAATCTTCAGCCGCTTCCGCGATCGTGTTTATCCTTGCGTGGAATACCAAAATAATCCGAGTGTCTGCGGTTCGTCTGCATCCTCGGTTGACGCCTATAACTATTCGAAAAACGCCGGTGGCGTCGGCGCAAACGCACGTTTGACGGTTGCGAAGCATGTAGATTTCGGTCTTCACGCTTTGTACGGAAACGGGATTGGTCGATACGGTACCTCGGGTTTACCGGATGCTACGGTCAAACCGGATGGCACTCTAGCGCCGCTGCGTAGCTATCAAGGATTGGCGACGTTGGAATTCCATATGCCTCGCTTTGATGTCTATCTGAACGGCGGCGAGGAGTATGTCGGGCACCGCTATCAGGTCGATCCTGTGAGCGGCAGTGTGGTCGGTTACGGGTCTCCCACGTATTCGGATAAGGGTTGCTATACCGAGACCGTCCCCTCGGTAGGTACCGGCTTCGGCTTCGGATCGGTGGGCTCTTGCAGCGGCAACACCCGATACACTCTGGAAGGCACGATGGGATTCTGGATGCGCATGTACAACGGACCTAAAGGCAGAATCCAGTGGGGTCCGCAATACTCGTACGTGAGCCGGAACGCGTGGGCAGGGGCCGGAGCAACTGCAGGAACCAGCCTTTCACCACACGGAATCGACAACATGTTCATGACGTCGTTCCGTTATTACTTGCCGTAGATTCGGTCGGGGTTCGTACTCAAATCGTCTAGCTAGAGAAGGATGGTTTGGGAGATAAAGAAG
The DNA here is from genome assembly GCA_963846085.1 of uncultured Acidobacteriaceae bacterium. GTDB lineage: Bacteria > Acidobacteriota > Terriglobia > Terriglobales > Acidobacteriaceae > Acidiflorens. The sequence goes on from CAWJUN010000004.1 coordinate 2,523,271, forward strand.
GCGAATCGCTGCAGCGCGCAAACCGCGTCGTGCAGCGATTCGCTTTTTGGATTCCAGTGTCATCGCTCATTTTGGGCTGACTCCTTCGGCTGTTTGTTGGCGGGAGCCAGAATGTACTGCTCAGCCAAGGCCGTGAAACTCGCGACTTGATCTTTCTGCCATTTTTCGTCGCGACCTAATTCTTTAGCCAGGAGTCGCGCTACTTTGGGAGCAATCGCCGCCGCTGCTCGCGCATTCAACAGCAGGGCGCGTGTGCGACGCGCCAGGGCGTCGTCGACCGTCCGAGACATTTCATAGCGCGCGGCCCAGACAATCTCAGCTTCGACATAGGGAAGATCGGGATGCAGTTTCTTTGTGAGTTTAGGATCCGCCTGCGACAACGCAAGAATTCCGTCAGCGTCGGTTCCATAAACGCGCAACTCTCCCAACTCCTCCGGCTGCTCATGATACCCATGAATCCTTAGATCGAAAGTGACGCAGGGCGAATCTTTCAGACCGCCAAGAGTGATTGCCTGATCGACGCAATCTTCGGCCATATGACGGTAGGTGGTCCACTTGCCGCCAACGATGGTCAAGAGTCCGGAGGAGTCGATTTGGATCGTGTGATCTCGGGAGAGCGCTGCAGTGTTGTTGCTCTCGGCGCCGGCTCGATTCACCAGCGGACGGATTCCAACGTAAATGCTGAGAATGTCTTGCCGCGATGGCGGCTTGCGTAGATAGAGAGCGGCCGTATCAAGGATGAAGGCAATTTCCTCTTCGAGGGCAATCGGCTCATAGGAGGGTTTCTCCATCGGAGTGTCGGTCGTGCCGACAAGGGTGCGGTCGTGCCACGGAATCGCGAACATCACACGGCCGTCTTTCGTGTGAGGCACCATGATCGCAGTCTTACCGCTGAGAAACGACCGATCAAAGACGAGATGGATGCCCTGGCTCGGACTCACCATGGTCGGCGCGTCGGGCTGCGCCAACCTCCTCGTTTCATCTGTGAAAATTCCGGTCGCATTGACCACGACCCTTGCTCTGGCGGTGAATCGATCGCCCGACTCCCGATCTTCAACCGTGATGCCAGACAAGAGGCCGTCCGCGTTCTTCACCATCGCTACCGCAGCCGCGTAATTTAAAACGGTGGATCCATGATCCACGGCGGTCGCGATTAAGTGCGTCAGCAGACGGGTATCGTCGAATTGGCCATCATGATAGAGAACTCCGCCTCGCAGGCCGTCCCTACGGATCGTGGGCAGGTGCTCCAGCGTCTCTTCCAGCGACAAAATACGTGACTTGCCGAAGTTATATTCACCGGCGAGCAGGTCGTAGACCTTCATACCAACGCCGTAGAAAGGGCTCTCCCACCATGAGTAGGTTGGCACCACGAAAGGAAGATTGTGAACGATGTGCGGAGCGTTCTTCAGCAGAAGGCCGCGCTCTTTCAACGCCTCCATGACGAGCGCTACGTTTCCTTGCTCGAGGTAGCGAACACCACCATGGACCAATTTCGTAGAGCGGCTCGAGGTACCCTTGCCGAAATCCTCGCGTTCCACCAGCAGGACGTCGAGTCCTCGGGAACTCGCGTCGACAGCGACACCCGCACCCACGGCTCCGCCGCCAATCACCGCGATGTCCCAGGGTTCAGGGCGTCCTTTGGCGCGAGCAACCATCTCCTCGCGATTCATGCGGTCGTCCCGCTCCAGTCCCTAGTCGAACCTTGGTTCCAACCCTTGGACCGCCTCACCGCATCCTGCCATTTCGCGTATTGCTTCATCACTTTTTGCCGATCCGTTTGGGGCTCGAAAACCCGTCTTGGCGGACGAGTCTTGGCGATGTCTTCGATGTTGTTCCAAAAGCCGCAAGCGAGACCCGCTAAGTAAGCAGCTCCTTGTGCTGTGGTCTCGAGAATCGCGGGCCTCTCGACCGGTATGCCAAGCAGGTCGGCTTGAAACTGCATCAGGATGTCGTTGCCAGCGGCGCCCCCATCGGCCCGCAGCATTTTGGTGGTGGTGCCCGTGTCGGATTGCATGGCGAGCAGTACGTCCGTGACTTGAAATGCGATGCTTTCGAGAGCGGCCCGCGCAATGTGTCCGATCTCGGTGCTGCGCTGCAGCCCGATAATCATTCCGCTGGCGTAAGGATCCCAGTGCGGTGCGCCCAGGCCGGTGAATGCGGGAACCAGCACCACGCCTTCGGAGTTGTCGACTTCGGCAGCAATCTTCTCGATATCTGGAGACTGTTGGAAGAATTGCATTTTGTCGCGCAACCACTGCACGACTGCACCACCGACAAAGACGCTGCCTTCGAGCGCATATTGCAGCCGGCCGTCGGTGCTGCAAGCCATCGTGGTGATCAATCGGTTCTTGGAGAGCGCGAAGGTGTCTCCGATGTTCTGCAAGAGAAAGCAACCTGTGCCGTAAGTATTCTTGGCGTCACCGGGGTTGACGCAGAGCTGACCGAAAAGGGCGGCCTGCTGATCACCCGCGATGCCGGCGATTTCGACCTCGCCCAATCCGAGCGACGCGGTAGCCCAACCCACCCTTTCTCTGGACCCCACGACCTCGGGCATCATATTTTCGGGAATGCGAAGCAACTTGAGAAGGTCAGCGTCCCACTTGTCATCGACGATGTTGTAGAGCAACGTGCGCGAAGCGTTGGTGCGGTCGGTGATGTGGCGTTTGCCACTGGTGAGGTTCCAGATCAGCCAGCTATCGACGGTACCGAAGGCAAGCTTGCCCTGTTCGGCACGCGCACGTGCGCCATCGACATTATCGAGAATCCAAGTCACTTTCGTTCCGGAAAAATAGGGATCGATCAGCAGTCCGGTCTTGCTTCGGATTTCGTTTTCGTTGCCCTCGTTGTCGAGATGAGCGCAAAATTCGGCCGTCCTTCGATCTTGCCAGACAATTGCGTTGTAAACGGGCTTGCCGGTTTCGCGGTCCCAGACGATTGTGGTTTCGCGCTGGTTCGCGATGCCCAGCGCAACTACATCGCGCGGACGAACGTGGGCGCGAGCGAGAACCTCCACCGCAACATTGATCTGAGTCGTGAGAATGTCGATGGGGTCGTGCTCTACCCAGCCTGTGTTCGGAAAATGCTGGGGAAACTCGTGCTGGGCGAGCGCAGCGATTTTGCCGTCGTGGTCGAAGAGGATACCGCGCGAACTGGTCGTGCCCTGGTCGAGCGCGAGGACATATTGGGCCGGTCCCGTATCCATGGTTGGAAAAATCGCGACTGGAGAATAAGCGACTGAAAAATCGACGATTGTTGAATCGTCCTCAGCGAACTTGAAGCACAATCAACTCCACCGCGTTCGGCGCGAGAGCATTGGACAACTCAAAGCTTCCTCCTGCGCCCGACCTTTCTTCCACCAAGTCCAGATTCTGCGTCTTGCTGATGCGATAGCGCTTGACGCTGTACGCCTTCTTGCCCCAGGGAAGATGATCGACGGAGAGGCTGTATCCGGAATTATCGTGGTAGACAATGTCGGTCCGCCGCGACAAGGCCGGCATCTTTGATAAGTCAATACTTGGGGGAATCGTCTTCAAAACGTCTGGTGGAAGGGGCATGAGACGCGGCTGGAATCCCGCTGGAATTGCGTAGTTGCTGATCAATAGCTGGACTGTTTTTCCATCCGCCGAGCGCCCCGCGAGGGTCGCGAAGCCGAAGGTATCCGTTCCTTCCACCGAGAATCGCTGCGGAGTGTCGAGCATTTTCCCCATGGCTTTGAAGGTGTAAGCAGTCTTGAAATATTTCCCGTCCAGATCGAAAAGGCCCATCCACGCAGCATCCCCGCGATAAAAATGGGCGTGGTCGATGGAGGCGTCCTGGAAATAACTGAGCACCGCGCCGATGAATGCCGCGTTCTCCTCTCCTTGCAGCAGCGATTTCTGGGCAACAGTAAAGTCCGGGGTCAAATTCCACTCCGACAGAATGCTTTCGGTGTTGGTCAAGCCACGCGCATTCAGCACTTCCCGGATCTTTCGCGCAAGCCGCACCGAATCATAAGGATCGGCAGTTCCGTCCGCGTAAGTGTGCCAGGAATAAAAATCGAGGGGAACTTTGTGCGCGACGCAGTAATCGATAAATGCTTCGCGGTAGGGCCCGTCGTCATAGGCGATTGCCTTGGCCACGCCCCCCACCTTTACGGAAGGATCTACGGACTTAAGCGCCCGAGCTGTCTTTTCATAAAGCGAATAAAACTGCTCCGGTGTGCCGCCCCAGAAAAGGAGCTCCGGCTCGTTCCAAAACTCCCAATAGCGAATGTTGTAATGAAATCCGTTCGACCAGCCGAGGTTGTAATGCATGGCGACGTGCTTCACCACGCTGGCATACTTGTCGAAATCGGGCGGAGGTTCGATGTTCGCACCCCAACTCCGGCCGATGCGGTAGTACACTTCCGCTCCGCTGGCTGCAATCGCGCCGATCACCTTGTCCGAAGGGCCGAAGCGGTAGCTCTCCGGCTTCTCGGGATCAGCGCTCCAATCGGGAAAAATCGTGCTGGCATTGCCTGCGTGCACTACCCCCGCCCGCTGCTCGTCGTCGGGAATCAGCCATTTGAGCAGAGGGTTCGCTTGTTCGAAGTGAGAGTCGATCTCTGTCGGCCCCATGGAGTCGTGAGTACGAACCTGATTGATGCGCAGATCTTTGTATTGCTGAATCAGGTTGGGAAGTCCAGCCATGACGGGACTCGGTGGCCCATTCAATCCTTGAAATGAACGAATCTCGCCGGTAACTTTGCCGGCATCGACATGCAACGAACGGAAGCCCGAAACCGAAGTGCTCTGAGAAAACGCACCGACAGCGCAGAGCAATAGAATCGAGAGGGAACCGCAGGATCGTTTCTGCAAATGCTTCTTCATCGGAAGAAATCCTAGCATCGTAATCTCGAGGAATTGACCTAAAGTTGTGAGCATCGAACTTGCGAACGAGCAGCGCCCCGCGTTACTTCGACGACCAGAAAAGGAACCCAAGTCGCGCCGACTCATCCTACGGATGATGTCAGGGAATCGTCAAATAAAGAGCAGCGCTGAGTGGAGGCGCAAGAATGGCATCTTCCGACTAGTGGTTCTATTTCCCCGCGGCCTTGGGAAGTGCAACAACGGGGCGGCAAACGTCCCCGTCCTCTCCGGTATGCAGGATGGAGCGGATCGCGGCGAGCAAAACCTCGTTTTCAACCGGCTTCTGAAAAAAGGCAACGGCACCCGATTCGAGCGCCTTCTTCTTAACAGCTTGTGGATCTCGCGCGGTTAGAACAATGACGGGAATGTCAGCGAGGGCTGGATATTGACGCAAATTTTTCAAAACCACGAATCCGTCGCCCGCAGGCAGGCCAAGATCGAGAATTACCAGGTCGGGACGTTCTTTCTGAGCCAATGCGATGGCGGAATAACCGTCGCAAACCTTCACAATATCAAACTGATTGGCGCGTAGACGAATACTGAGAGCGTGGCGGAGATCGGGATCGTCGTCGACGACCATAATTTTCGCTCGTCTTTCTGGCGGCGCGCCATTTGGACCTGCAGTTGGCATGGTTTTGGATCTCCTTTGCAGCGGTCTCGCTCACCGTTACGACCCCGAGCCGCGGGGATCAAACTCCAGATGCTCACGGTTGAAGCAATTCTGTCTGCACTAACTATCAGCCACGCCTGAATCGATCCGATACAAGAAAAGGCGCGATGCCCTCACCGAAGTACAGTCGGGTCGGCGCATCTGGCCATGTCTGATACCGGCGGTTGGAGAGCGCAACGGGAATCGACGACTACGCTTTGGGAATCGAACCCGGCGTGTTGTCGTTGACTTCAAAGAGACAGTTCGGTTATCTGGGTGGCCTGTTTCGCTTAAAGAACAGCGCACTTGGCCAATTGGGCTCGAGCAACGTAGCCTTTTTTCGGTGTAAACGGCTCGTCGAGGCCAAGTCTTGCGACGAGCCGCCACTGCGTTCCATTAGTCGCGCCCTAGCTCGCGAGCACTTCGACCTCGCGCTCAGCTTTGGCGGCTTCGAACGCGCGTTCCTTTTCTCCCACCTCGTCGAGTTGCAGGTCTTTGGTTTCAGGAGAGAAATAGAGACTCACGAAGGTCATGATCGCGCCAGCCGTCAACACTACCGATGGCGATAGCCACAAATCCTGCTTCTCAATTGCGGCGATAAACGGAATCTTGTGCGCCCACCACGCGTAAGCGCCGAAGCCCGCGCCGAGCAGTGCGCCGGATGAATAGCCGAAGCCCACTCCGGCGGCGCGACGTCGGGTCGGAAAGCGTTCACAGAGATAAGCCGGAACGACGCCCCAAGCCAACTTCAGCATTGCAGCCATCACCGTGCCGAGCACTGCCATCCAGAGATTGCGCGCAACGGCAGCATGATACAAGACATAGAAGACAGGAATTCCAAACATAACCAGAAAGCCGCAGTACCACTGCGTAAGAATTTTCCTTCCGGTGCGATCAGATAACCAACCGTAAAAGTTGTACCCAAGAAACGCCATAAACATCGCGAAGCCATAGATCAAGCTGTAGGTGGTGGTGTTAAATCCACGCCCATCAAGAGTCAGCAGCTTGGGAAGGAATCCATAGACCGAATAGTCGGTGAGAAACAGTCCTGTCATGAAGAAGAAGACCTGTAGAAAGTCCCAAAGTTGGGGCGGTCTGAACAAACTCAGGAAAGGAGACTTCTCGATTTTGCCAAGAGCTTTCGTCTTCTCGAACTCAGGCGATTCGTGGAGATTCTTCCGAATATAAAGTGCAACAAAGACCGGAATCACTCCGGTCACGAAGACGATTCGCCAGCCATAGGCGAACATGGCTTGTTTCGTGGTTACTGCCGATACGAAAGCGAAAACTAGAGCGCCCAGAACATACCCAAGAGGGAATCCGGACTGGATGAAGCCGCCAATCGTTCCCCTTCTTTTTTGGGGAGCGTATTCGATCGCAAAGGTGTGACCCACGGCATATTCCCCGCCGAAGAAGCCACCCATCATCAAACGCAGACAGCAGAAGATGACGTAGGACCAGACACCAATTTGGGCATAGGTGGGTAAGAAACCTCCCAGCACTGACATAACACCCACGCCGCCGATCGTAAGTACCAAAAGAAAGCGGCGCCCGATTTTGTCAGCGTAGCGGCCGAAGATCGCGGATCCAATAGGGCGAGCCGCCATCGTAATCGAATAGGTGAACACGATGACGATGAACTTCCACGCGTCGCTTCCCTTGGGAGAGATGAAAACTTTGACCAGGATGGGCGACATGACCAGGACCAGCGCCATGTCGTAAGCGTCCAGCATAAATCCCAGGAATTGGGAGATCATTGCCATCCTGGCGTCTTGTGACAAGTGTTGCGGTTCGGGCATAAGAACTCCTGGGAAGGAAAAGTGAGCCGTTCGATCCGGCTCGCGGGCGAGGTATAAGTACAACGGAACGGCAGTCGTTTCCTGTGATAGCCATCACGGCATTTTGTGATTGAAAGAAAATCGCGACGAAAGTTGAGTCGATAGTTCTTATCACACCCTCAGATTTGAGCCGCGCGTTTCTTGAGGTTCTTAAACTGTGGCGATCACAAATTGGAGTGACCGGTGTCACATCTGCGGATTAGCAACTCTCCTACTATCACGCGGTATCAAGAGCGAACAACGGGCCCTGTTTTCTGCTAAGGGGGACATCCATGGCAACAACGATTGCGCCGGTTCAAACGCCGGCTCCGCAGCGAGTTCAGCCGCCGGTCCCACCGCAAGCTAACCTTCTAACTTCCGCAGCGGTGATCGTTGTCGCTGCCATCGCGGCCGTTCTGATCCTCAGAATTCCCCCTCTATCGGCGCCGTGGGCGCAGGGCTACGACCCAACCGGGCACTGGTGGCTGTCCACGATTCTCGCCGCGCTGCCGATCATTGTGCTGCTTGGAAGCCTCGCCCTCGGACATATCAAAGCGCATTATGCAGCGCTGGCTGGACTGGCCGCCGCACTGTTGGCAGCAGTCTTTGCCTTTCATATGCCCGCACGTCTGGCGGCGGCCACTGCGGTTTACGGAGCAGGCTACGGTCTCTTCCCAATCGGCTGGATCGTGCTGAACGTCATTTTCATGTACCAACTCACCGTCGAATCGGGACAGTTCAATATCTTGCAGCACAGTCTTACCGGCATTACCCAAGACCGCCGCTTGCAACTGCTGCTGATCGCATTCTGTTTCGGCGCGTTCTTCGAAGGCGCTGCGGGTTTCGGAACGCCCGTCGCGGTCACCGCCGCACTGCTGATCGGCCTCGGATTCAGACCTCTGCAAGCCTCTGGTTTGTCCTTGATCGCAAATACCGCGCCGGTGGCCTTCGGTGCGCTTGGCACGCCGATTATTGCTCTAGCCAAGGTCACAGGATTCAGCGAGATCACACTGGGTGCGATGGCGGGGCGCATCCTTACTCCCTTCTGCGTTCTGGTTCCTTTCTGGCTGGTTTGTGCCTTCGCTGGTTGGGAGGGCATGCTGGAAGTTTGGCCCGCCATCCTTGTCGCTGGCGTATCGTTTGCGATCCCGCAGCTATTGATTTCCAATTTGCATGGCCCCTGGATCGTTAACGTGGTAGCTTCGGTCGTTTCCATGACTTGCCTGATCGGCTTCCTGTTCATCTGGCATCCCAAGCAAGTCTGGACCTTTGAAGGGGAAGAGGCGAAGACCGGGCATCACGCCGCCCACGGGTTCACGCGCGCGCAGATTATGCGAGCCTGGGTGCCCTGGATCATCCTTAGCGTGATCGTGTTCTTATGGGGCACGCAAACCGGCAAGAACTTCATGAATACGCCGGAAAAGACCTTTGTCTCGATGGCCAGTTGGAGCACTCCTCCGAGCAAGATCACCAACCCGCAATTTCCGGTGACCGCTCTGAACAATCTCGTGCTGCGCGTTCAGCCCGTAGTCGCAAAGCCGACGAAAGAGAGCGCAGTTTTCGGGTTGAACTGGCTCAGCGCAACCGGCACGGGCATCCTGCTGGCGGGCATTTTGTCTGGCCTGGTCATGGGACTCAGCTTGAGCAAAATTCTCTCGGTATATGGAAAAACGATTGTTAAGGTGCGCTTCTCACTGTTGACGATCGGTGCCATGTTAGCGATCGGAATGTTAACCCGGTATTCCGGCCTCGACGCCACCATGGGATTAGCGTTCGCGCGCACTGGCCACCTTTATCCCTTTTTCGGAACGCTGCTCGGCTGGCTGGGCGTCGCTTTAACCGGATCGGATACATCGTCGAACGTGCTCTTTGGCAGCTTGCAGAAGATCTCGGCCCAACAGGTTAGCGTCTCTCCAACTCTGATGGCCGCGGCGAATACTACGGGCGGCGTGATGGGCAAGATGATCGACGCGCAGAGCATTGTTGTCGCCAGTACCGCGACGCAGTGGTATGGGCATGAGGGTCAGATCCTGCGGTACGTCTTCTGGCACAGCATCGCTTTAGCATCTCTGGTCGGCATCTTCGTCTTCCTCATGGCGTACGTATATCCGTTCACTCAAATCGTCTTGCGATGAGGTTTGCGGGGAAAGCTTGATGAAATCGGGAAAGCACGACGCCATGAATTCAGCGTTTGAAACCTTTAAGGCTCGCGCCGAGGCGGTGAGTGCTGAAGTTCACCACTTTCCTCACAAGGACGAAGCGCTGGCTTTCGTGCTCGATTGCTTGAGCAGGGCAGGCGTAGAGAATCTCCCGCAAGCTTACGCGGTGTGGGCGTCGTGTCCTTTCCTGGACGGACTGGACCAAAAGCAGCTATCAGCCCAAGTGCCCGGCTTAACCTTCGCGGTCAATCGCGAAGTCTCGGCCCTCGCGAAAGTCGGAATTAGCCAACTCGACTGGGCGATCGCAAACACCGGAACCCTGGTACAAGATGCGGCACCCGCCGATCAACGATTGGTTTCGAGCCTTCCCTTGATTCACATCGCTTTGGTTCGAGGCGATCGTATCGTTGCGGACCTTCCTTCGGTCCTGACCAAGATCCGCCCTGGCCATACAAACTATATTTCATTCATCACCGGCCCCAGTCGCACTGCAGACATCGAACGGGTGCTCACCATCGGCGTTCACGGGCCGGAGAAACTCATCATCATCTTCTACGGTCTTTCCTCCGATTCGCCGGAAAGTGTGAACTGATGAAAACCAAGTTTCGCGATTCAATCGCGAAAGCGGTCCACAATCCCAACTTGACCGGGGCGCTTGGGAGATTTTCTGAGGCTTACCGAACCAGCCGCCTAAAAGCTTACGAGGGCTACGACTTCGAAGGGCTGCGAACGGCAATCTCCGAACGAAAAGGGTACGCGGCAGAGCATCTCGATGAACTTGCCGAACAGTTCACTGAAAATGCCGAAGCTCGCGGCACAAAAGTATTTTGCACGAACGATCCCGCTCAGGTGCGCGAGTACATTCTCGATCTCGCGCGCGAAAACAACGTCAAGAGCGTCGTGAAATCGAAGTCCATGGCCTCGGAAGAGATCCATTTGAACCAGTATCTCGAAGCGGCCGGTATCGAGGTGGGCGAAACTGACCTCGGCGAATGGATCATTCAACTCGCAGGTCAGACGCCGTCTCACATGGTCATGCCCGCCATCCACATGACCAAAGAAGAGGTCGCGACCCTATTTAACAAGCAGGTAGAAGAAGGCCAGAAGCCCGATATTCCGCAGCTGGTGAAGTTTGCGCGCGGCAAATTGCGAACGAAATTTCTCAACGCGGACATGGGCATCACTGGAGCGAATATCGCGGTCGCGGAAACCGGAACCATCGTCATTGTCACGAACGAAGGCAACGCCCGGCTGGTGACGACGCTGCCAAGAATTCATGTCGCCATCGTCGGCATCGAAAAATTGATGGAGAAGTTCGAAGATGTTGTGCCGGTGCTGACGGCGTTGCCAAAAAGCGCCACCGCACAGCTACTCACGAGCTACGTCTCGATGATCAGCGGCCCCGTCCCAAACACCGACGGAACGCCCAAAGAGTTGCACATCATTCTGATGGACAACCGACGCACCCAGATGTCGCAGGATCCAAAGTTCAAGCAGGCGCTGCAATGCATCCGCTGCGCCTCCTGCCTGAACGTCTGTCCGGTTTTCCGGCTAGTGGGCGGGCACGTTTTCGGCAAGGTCTATACCGGCGGAATCGGCACGATTCTTACGGCATGGTTCGACGCACTAAAATCTTCCGACGATATACAGAGCTTGTGCATCCAGTGCGGCAACTGTGTCGAATTTTGCCCCAGCAAGGTCGATATCCCCGGATTGATTCTTGAGTTGCGGCGCCGTCTCGCGGTGGAAAAAGGCCAGCCGCTCGCGCAGAAGGCGATCTTCTCGATAGTCAACAACCGCAAGCTCTTTCACTCCGTGTTGCGGGCGGCTTCCCTCGCACAAAAGCCTTTGCAGCGAGGAAATTTCATCCGTCACCTGCCCTACTTTTTGTCCGATATGACAGAGTTTCGCAGTCTACCTGCGATTGCCGATGAACCCTTCCGCGACACCTTCAAGAAAGTCGAGCAGCCGAGATGCCGCGAAAAGATTGCTTTCTACGCCGGGTGCCTCGTCGACTTCGCTTATCCCGAGATGGGCGTATCCCTGATCAAGATCATGAACAAGGGCGGCATCGAAGTTTTGTTTCCCGAGGGCCAGACTTGTTGCGGGGCGCCCGCGCGCTATAGCGGAGCCTACGAAGTCGCCGCGCAGAACGCCCGCGACAATATCGACGCTTTGCTGTCCGAAGACGTGAAGTACGTTGTGTCGGTTTGTCCCACCTGTACCGTAGCACTCAAACACGAGTTTGCTGCGACCTTCGAAAGCCTGGGACAAACCGACGCACTGTCCCGGGCGAAGCAACTCACCGATAAGGTCGTCGACTTCTCCAGCCTAGTTAAAACGCTCGTGGATGCAGGCCGCCTGAAGTTCAAAGACGGCCAGCATCTAGGAAAGATCACATACCACGATTCCTGCCATCTGAAACGAACGCTGCACGCCACGCAGGAGCCGCGCGAGCTGCTGACCAAGGCCGGATACGAGATCGCCGAGATGTATGAAGCCGACATGTGTTGCGGTATGGGAGGATCCTATTCGCTGAAGCTCCCGGAAATCTCGGCGCCGATCCTCGAACGCAAACTGGTAAACATCGAAAAAACCGGTGCGCCTATGGCTGTAATGGACTGTCCCGGCTGCGTCATGCAAATCCGCGGTGGCCTCGACAAGAAGAACTCCGCGATCAGGGTGGAACATACGATCCAGCGATTAGCGGATGAACTGGAATAATCCGCGGCCCATCTTGTTATTGAAGTTGGAGAACCACGATGGCGGTAGCCGAAGTCGAAGTAATTCCCCAGCAACTCTCTTCCGCGGATGTCCAATCCGCGCTTGCCTCGTCAATTGACCGTTCGCGTGTCCTCATTCGTCCGATCGAACTCATCGCGTATGCTTCTGACGCGAGTTTTTATCGCCTGATTCCAAAAGCGGTCGTACAGGCCGACGGGTTGGACGAGGTACGCATCCTGTTCGACTTCAGCCAGCAGCACCGCATTCCCATGACCTTCCGAGCAGCAGGCACAAGTTTGTCTGGACAAGCAATCTCAGATGGTTTGCTGGTCGATATCGCTCGCCATTGGCGGACTGCCAAGGTTGAAGAAAACGGAAAGCAGATCCGCCTGCAGCCCGGAGTGATCGGCGCACGCGCCAACTTGGCCCTCGCGCCGCATCGAGCAAAAATCGGTCCTGACCCAGCATCGATTGCGACCTGCACCATCGGCGGCATTCTTTCTAACAATTCGAGTGGTATGTGTTGTGGCGTCGAACAAAACGCCTATCACACGCTTAGGTCGATGAAATTCATGCTTCCCTCGGGTACCGTCATCGACACGTCGCGACTCGATGCCGACGCTGAGTTTCATGCGCGCGAACCAGAACTAGCGTGTGGTGTTCTCGACTTGAAGCAAAGACTTGCGCGAAATTCTAGTCTGCGCGAGCGCGTGCGCAACAAATACAAGCGGAAAAACACCACTGGTTACTCGTTGAATGCCTTCCTCGATTTTGATACCGCCGTCGATATCTTCCAGCATCTCCTGATCGGAGCCGAAGGTACGCTCGGCTTCATCGCGGAAGCTGTACTGAATACCGTTCCCGACCTGCCGGTGAAGTACACGGGACTATTACTCTTTTCGGACCTTTATGCGGCGGCCGATTCTATCGTTCCCTTGCGTGACGCCGGGGCCAAGGCTTTAGAAATCATGGACCGGGCTTCTCTACGCTCCGTCGAGAACCAGGCCGGAATCCCGGTCTCGATCAGAGCTCTGCCATCCGACGCTGCCGGGCTGCTCGTCGAGTTCCATTCGGAAGACGAAAACAAGCGTATGGAACTGGAGGCGCTCGCGAAAGACGCGGTCGCAAGCCTCAAACTCTTCGAAGCTCCGCGCTTCACGCATGTCGCGGCTGAACAAGCGTTACTGTGGAAGATTCGCGCCGGAATGTTTCCGTCTGTAGGTTCGGTCCGGCAAAGCGGTACGACCGTGATCATTGAAGATGTTGCCTTTCCCGTCGAATGCCTGGCGGATGCTGCCCATGATCTGAACAAACTGTTTGGCAAGCACAATTACCCCAATGCCATCATTTTCGGTCACGCCAAAGACGGCAATCTGCATTTCGTGATCACCCAAAGCTTTAATGATCAGGCGGCAATCGATCAGTACTCGCGCTTTATCGACGATATGGTCGAAGTGGTGGTACATCGCTACGATGGCGCCTTGAAGGCGGAGCACGGCACCGGCCGCAATATGGCTCCCTTTGTGGAGACCGAGTGGGGCAGCGACGCTTATCAAATCATGAGCCGCCTCAAGGATCTTGCCGATCCTAACCACCTCCTCAACCCTGGAGTCATCATCAACTCCGATCGCCAGGCGCACCTCCACGATCTCAAACGCATCCCGACCGTTGAGCCTGAAATCGACAAATGCATTGAATGTGGTTATTGCGAACCGAAATGCCCCAGCCGTGAACTGACTTTGACACCCCGCCAGCGCATCGTGGTACGTCGCGAGATGGCGCGGCAGGCGGAGGCTAACAATGGCGTCGAGCTCTGGGAAGAACTAGATCGTGCGTTCCCCTATATGGCGCTCGATACCTGCGCGACGGACGGCCTGTGCGCCACCGCCTGTCCGGTGCGCATCGATACCGGACAACTTGTGAAGCGCCTGCGCAATATTCGCGCCTCCGCCGCTGCGCACGATTGGGCTGCACGCCTGGCGAAAAACTTCAGCAACACGGAAGGCGCCCTACGCTGGGCACTCCGCTTCGGTCATGCTGCTGAGAAGGTCATTGGCGCCGGCGGTATGAGCGTGCTCACTCGCTCACTAAAGCGTTTTATGGGAGAAAATATCAGCGAATGGATGACAGATACTCCCTTAGCGGCGGGCAGCGTTCCCATAACTTCAATTGCAGGCGCCAAGGCCGTTTATTTTCCGGCGTGTATTTCACGCATCATGGGCCGGTTGCCCTCAGAACCGAAAGATCGGTCTCTGATGGAAGTCACCGTCGAGCTTGCTCGTCGCGCCGGCGTGCCCGTCTATATCCCCTCAGATGTATCGGGAACATGTTGCGGCATGCCATTTTCCTCGAAAGGATTTACGCGAGCGCACGGGATCGCCGCAAATCGAGCGATCGAACGCTTCTGGCGATGGACCGACCAGGGCAGCTTGCCAATCGTGATTGATACTAGTCCCTGCGCCTTTTCGCTCAAGACGTCGCGTGGATATCTCACTCGCGAGAACCAGGAACGCTTCGATCAGTTGCAGATGCTCGACGCCATCGAGTTTGTGCATGACGAACTGCTTCCCAAACTAACGGTGCGAGAGAAGGTTCACTCCGTCGCGCTCCATCCGGTGTGCTCGGTTACTAAGATGGGGATTACCGTCAAGCTGGAGGCTATAGCGAAGGCATGCAGCCACGAAGTATTTGTTCCCCAGAATGCGGGGTGCTGTGCCTTTGCTGGCGATCGAGGTTTCCTGTTTCCGGAATTGACGCGCTCGGCGACTCAACCGGAAGCTGCCGAAATAAAATTGACAAAACACGAGGCGTGTTACTCCAGCAGTCGAACTTGCGAGATTGGCATGACTCGCGCCACAGGAGAAATCTACCGCTCCTACATATATCTCCTTGAAAAGACGACGCGCTGATACGGCGCCTGTTGCGACTTGAAACAACCGCCTTGTCTCTTCGCAATGCTTCCCTAGCGAAGCGGACCCAATAACTTCGTTCCGAAGTCTAGGCGACATTCATCACATTCATTGATGTTTAGAATCACAACCTCACGTGACCTACAGCGGTGCGCCCCTTATCCGTTCTCGCTACCATCGCGCACTGTGGCGAATCCGGAACTGGGATTTCTCATTTTGCCTCCCAGTAAGTCCAGACTTCCCAACTGGATCGGAATTGCGCCGAAAACTGGAGGCAATCATGCCAAGTTCGTTTCGTACCCTGTTCTTGATCTCCGTCATTTGCTTGCTCGCAGTGTTTCCGTTCGCTGCGGCCGGCCAGAGTAGTCCCACGCAGACAATCGAAAAGACTAAGTCAGTTAACAGTAGAAGGGCCGTTGCTAAGAAGAAGGGGCCAACCGTCGAAGAACAGTTACAAGTGGTCGCGCAGCAGATCAAGCAGCAGCAAGAGCAGATTCAACAGCAGCAGTCGCAAATTCAGCAACTGTTACAAACCAACACGCAACTACAGCAACAGGTGCAGCAGCAAGGCCAAACGCTCCAGAGTTCGGTGCAGAGCGCCGCGCAACAAGCGGCCGCGGCCCAGGAGAGCGTAAAGACTTTGAACAACACGGTCAGCGACCTGCAAAGTGAAACCAAAGTCGCCACCACGGCGTTTGTCGAAGGCAAGAAAGCCGTCGACGCGCTGGAGAATCCGCTTGCATTCCATTACAAGGGAATCACCCTCACTCCTGGAGGCTGGTTCGAGTCGACGGCATTCGTTCGCAGTCGCAACGAGAACGCCGATATCACCAGCAACTTCGGATCGGTCCCGTTCGACAGCACAGCGAACGCGAATCTCTCCGAGTTTCGAGCTTCCGCCCGCGGCACGCGCCCGATCGTGGTCGCAACTTCAACGGTGGGCAGCACCAAACTGACCGGCTATCTGGAATTAGACTTCCTCGGCCAGGCTCCTACTGGCAACCAGGTCGAAACCAACAGCTTTGTTCCGCGGCAGCGTCAGTTGTGGATGCAAGCCGAGTTCAAGAATGGTCTTACTTTCACCGCCGGCCAGTTCTGGAGCTTGATGACCACCGATCGCCATGGCATCGCAACCCGCGGTGAATTCATTCCAACTACGCTGGAAGGTAGTTACGTCGTCGGCTACACCTATGTGCGGCAGGATGCCTTCCGTGTTCTCAAGAACTTCAGCAACAGGACGTGGGCTGGATTCGAAATTGCGAATTCCGAAACCACGCTAGGCACGAGTTTCACGCCTGCCAACGTGATGGGCTTTAATACGAGTTCCAACGCCAGTTCGCCCAATGGCAGCACCCTCAACTATCTGTCGGGAAGCACCAATGGTTTCTCCACCAACCTCGCACCCGACTTTATCGGCAAGGTCGCTTTCGAGCCGGGGTACGGCCACTTTGAGATCAAAGGACTGGCTCGCATCTTCCGCGACCGGATCGCATCGACCACAACCACTCCAGGGACGACGAATGTGACAGCTGGCGGCGGCGTTGGTTTCGCTGCGATCCTGCCGATCACGAAGAAAGCCGATTTCATTCTGGAAGGCTTGGCAGGCAAGGGAATCGGACGGTACGGTGCTTCGAACACACCAGACGTCACCCTGCGTCCGGACGGAATGATCATTCCCCTTACCGAGGTTCACGCTCTGGCTGGCTTCGAGGTCCATCCTCAACCGAAGCTCGACATCTTCATTTATGGCGGTGACGAATATGTGGGAGCAGCGCGCTACACGACTGTTAACGGGAGTGGCGACACGGTCGCCGCAGGCTACGGCTCACCCCTCGTTAATAACACAAACTGCAATCTGGAAGTGATTCCTTCCGGCGGAGCGGCTTGCGGCGCGCAGAACAAGAACATCTACGACGCTACGGGTGGATTCTGGTATCGCCTGTACAAAGGTCCGTTCGGGACCTTCCAATACGGAGCGCAGTTGGCCTTCATTCACCGCGTGGCTTGGTCAGGACAGGGTGGAGCTCCGACTGGGGACGATGTCGTTGGGCTGACCGGTTTCCGCTTCTACCTGCCCTAAGACTCATCTGTCCCAAAAAGCTCCTGTTCCAATTTGGCTGCCGACCTCAAAGTCGGCAGTCTTTTTTCTTGCACTATTTGATTTTGCGGATATCATCTCTTACAAACGGTGGGGTCACCGCGTCGTTCCTCTCCTTGTTCGGCAACTGGGCTGTTTGGTCTTTGGAAATTTTGTTCCTAACTGGCGAAAGCCAGCGATCGTCGGTTGGCATCCAATGCTCGACCGGCGGTGCTGTATTTTATTGGCGCGAGCCGGATCTTTCGACTGTGGTTTTGTGGAGGGCAACATCATCATGTATCGGTTCTCGATTTTGGCGGCAGTGTTGGGGCTTCTTGCTCCAGCGGCACTTGCTCAGAATGTGCCTGTCGGAACCGTCATTCCGATCATGTTAACGATGACGCTCGACTCCTCGAAGGCGCGACCGGGAGACCGGATTACGGCCAAGACCATGGAGGATGTTCCGCTCCCAACCGGCGAACGTATTCCGGAGGGGTCCAAAGTTTTTGGGCATGTGGCCGAGGTGCAGCTACACAACGGCGATTCGCCTGCGCTCTTGTCGTTGCAATTCGACAAAATCGTCTTCCATGGCCATGAGGTTGCCGTTCGGGCCAACGTGCGCGCTCTGGCGAGCATGATGGCGGTCTCGGAAGCGCAGGTTCCGCTCTTCGAACCGGACACGACTCCGAAAAGTGCGGTGCTGTTAGCGCCAGTCGGGGGCGAGGCTGCCTTCCGGCCCGATAATCCCGAGAGGTCGCGAGGATTTGTGAGGTTTAGCGGGGACTTGGCGCCGGGTTGCGGCGGACGAATCGACCGGGACGGCGGAACGGGAGCGCTCTGGGTGTTTTCTCCTTATGCCTGCGGTGCCTACGGCTTTGGGAAAGGTTTGATCATCGCGAACGACGGGTCGTCTGAGCCCCATGGGAGTATCGTTCTGGCCGGGCAGAAAAGTGTTTCGGTCCACGCGGGCAGTGGCTGGCTGCTGCGCGTCGAATCGAAACCCGCCGAGTCGGAGATAACTCGCGACTAACTTGGTAGGCTTTTTGCACATATTCGTCCGGCAACTTCACGATTGACCTAATCTCCGAGAAATCTGAGCTATAATCCGTCTTCGGAATAATCGATCCAGGGCTGCCTCCCCTGCTAAGTACTTGGAAGGTTCGCCTTGATGTCCTCCTGGATTCGGCAATTCCCATCGAGTGATATCGACGGCGGAGCGCAGAGTTCAACGCCGGGAACACAATGACGGAAAATGCCCCAGAGCGGGAACTGGTGACTCGGCTGCTGAAAGAATGGGGCGGCGGCAACAAAGAAGCGCTGGACGAGTTAATGCCCGTGGTCTACCAGCAACTTCGCAAACTGGCGGGGATTTGCTTGCGTGCCGAGAGGCCCGACCACACCTTGCGCGCGACCGCACTGGTCCATGAGGCGTACTTGCGACTGGTCGATGCCAATGTGCCGTGGCAGGATCGTGTTCACTTTTTCGCTGTTTCCGCGCGTCTTCTACGCAGGATACTCGTCGATCACGCCAAGGGAAACAAACGACAGAAGAGAGGTGGTGGAGCGGAAACCATCTCTCTGGACGAAGCGGTCATGATTGGTCCGCAAACCACTGGCGGCATCATCGAATTGGATGCGGCGCTTCAGCGACTGGCGGCGCTTGACCCGCGCAAGAGTGAGATTATCGAACTGCTCTGCTTCGGAGGACTCACCTACGACGAAGCGGCGGCCGCACTCAAAGTATCGCCCGCAACCGTGCATCGCGATTTGAAGATGGCGAAAGCATGGCTGCACCGCGAGCTTACACAGAACTCCGCTTAGAATCAGAAGAACGCGGTCTTGAATTGCTCATGCCGTTGCCGCGCCTGATTCATCAGACTCTGAAATTCCGGCTCCGGTCGAAGGCTCTGCAAGAGTGGGTCGCGTTCAAAGTATGGATAGCAGAAGAATCCTCCTCCGATGCTATGCCGAAGCATGTGCAATGCGGAAGTCTTGTCCCCCAACACGGCATACGCTTGTGCCACCTTATATATACCTTCTGGATCCGTGACTCCCCGCTCTTCAATTTTGTCTTCGGTTTGCTGCAGCAGCTTTAGGCCTCCCGCATTGTCGTGTTTAATCGAATCACTCAGGGCCTTGCCGACCATTGCGGGAAGGAGCGAAGAATCCCCGGCAAAAGCGCGATCAAAGTCGGCGGCGGCCTGATCGCGATTGTTCAAGTAATATTCGGCGAACCCCCGATAAAAGATGATGTAAACGGAGTCGTTAACCGGCAAGCTTTGGAGAAATTTGTCGTATTGGCCCAGATAAAGATAACTGTTCATCGCCGAACTATTTAGCTTCACTTGAGGATTATTCTGACGTGCTTTCTCGCACTCCACCACAGACTCGTCCAACATTCCGGCAAAACGGTAGGCATAACCAAGCTCCCAATGCGCCTCTGCATTGTTGGGACTGTCCCGCAAGGCTGACCGCAGCAACGGGACTGCCTGTTCGACTCGACCAGTGTCGGTGAGTAAATTGGCCATGTAGACTCTGGGCTCAACTAACGCCGGATTTAGTGCGATTGCCTTCTCGTAAGCGGCTTGGGCTTTGACGTAGTCCTCGCGTCCTCCGAATTGTAGCGACGCATTGGTCGTATAGGCTCTTCCGAGATGTGCCCACGCGGGTGCGTAGTTCGGCTCGATTTCCGTGGCTCTTTGCAGCATTCCGATCGCCGCTGAAAAATCATTCAGAGAGTAAAGGTCGATCCCCCGCAGATAATCTTCGTAGGCCGAGGTGCTGATCGGTTTCTCCGGCTTGAGGTTTGCCGCTTCGGTCGGCGTCAGGTTCAACTCCAATTCCTTAATAATCTGTTGCGCGACCCGGTCCTGCACCTCCAGAAGTTTGTCGTACTTCATGTCGATAACTTCTCGCCAGAGAATTTTGTCTGGTTTCACATCGATCAACTGGGCCGTGATTCTGAGATCGTCGCCATCTTTGAGAAAGCTGCCGGTCAGCAGGGTGTCCACATTCAAATCCCTGGCGACTTTCTTGACATCGATGATCTGGTTGCGATATTTGTCAACCGAAGAAGAAGGACGAATGGTCAGAGCATTGACGTAAGAAAGCTTGGTGATGATCTCGTCGGCCAGGGAGAATCCGAGGAAGTCGGTTTGCGGATCCTGCCTCATGTTTCGGAAGGGCAGCACCGCCAAGCTGCGGGGTCGGTCGGTTGAAGGCGCCGCGTTGAAACGGCGAAAGGTAAAGTAAGCTAGGCCAGCCGCGACCAAAATCAAAAAGACGGCCAGCGTCCACAATCGTCTCCCGAGCCACCGGGAACGCCCTGGCACGCGAACGGGAAGCGCGCCCCGAGCCGGCGTTCGGCTGCCCCACCCTGTATTCGCGCGCTCCGGTCGAACCGTCCCTTGCAGCTTTGACTGAAACTCCGCCTCTTTCTTGAAGTCTTGCAAGTCGATCAGCAAATCTCGGACCGACTGATATCGATCGTCGCGATCTTTGCGTAAGGTCTTGCTGATAATTCGTTCAACTTCAAAAGGAACGTCCGGGGCGAACTCGACCGGTGGCGGCGGATCGCCTTTCAGGATTTCCGCGATCACATCGCTCGCAGTTGCACCGGTAAACGCCGCCCTTCCGGTGATCAGCTCATACATTAAGGATCCCAGGCTGAAAATGTCACTGCGCCCATCCACTTGGAGCCCCCGCGCCTGCTCCGGAGACATATATCGCGCGGTACCGAGCACCATTCCTGTATCGCTAATGGAGGAGGTTAACGTTAAACCGCTACGACGAACCGACTCACCCGTACGTCGCTCGCTAAGTTTGGCGATTCCGAAATCGAGGACCTTAACGATACCGTCCCTGCGGACGATAACATTCTCCGGCTTGATATCGCGATGAACAATTCCATTGTCGTGCGCAGCCGCCAGGGCGCGCGCTATCTGAATCGCAATATCGACGGCGGCATTGATTCCAAGTTTCCCTGTGAGCGTCATGGAACGAAGAGTTTCCCCCTCGATGAACTCGGAAGCAATGAAGTGCAGGCCGTTTGCCTGTCCAAATTCGTAAATCGTCAGAATGTTGGGATGATTCAAAGCGGAAGCGGCGTGCGCCTCCTGCTCGAAACGCTGGAGCCCGCGCTTATCGGAAATCAGCTCCGGAACGATCATCTTGAGAGCGACCCTGCGGCGAAGACGTGTATCCTCCGCCAGGAACACCTCGCCCATACCGCCGGCTCCTAGCTGGGAGATTATTTTGTAATGGCCAAGCTCCGTGCCGGGAGTGATCGTCTCCCGGCGCTCGTCGGCGATCATCTCTTGCGCCGCTTCGAGCACGGGTTGCTGCAGGAAATCCATCGGCTTCTCGGCAGAATCCAGCAGAGACTCAACCTCTTTTCGAAGCTCCTGGTCTTCACCGCAATGTTTGTCGAGAAACTCCGAGCGGGCACCGGTTTTCAATTCGAGCGCTTCGTGAAACAAAGCCTCGAGCCGTTGCCATCGATCCGGGGAGGAAGCCATGACCTCGCAATCTTACAATAGGTTCTGTTTCACCTCGTTGACAGATTTCACACCCATCTCCAGCCAGGCCCGCTCGGCGACCTCAATTCCGCTTTCCGATTTTCACCCGCCAAATGGAGCTCTCCCAACCTAGTTGTCCGCTCAGAAAGATTTTTCGAAATGGATGAGGGAATTTCGCGTGGGATGTCGCTCTTAAGGGTGAGCAGTAAATAACGAACTCAAAATCAGGAGGAACATCATGAAACTCAAAAGCCTAACTCTCTCCCTTGGCGTCGCCGTGCTGCTTTGCATGTCTGCTTTCGCCCAGTCCTATAACTTTCAGACGGTCAACTATCCGAACGACACCTTTACCCAGTTGCTCGGCATCAATAACTCGAACATCATCGCCGGCTATCACAATGTGAATTTGAATAAGGGGTTTACCCTCGATCTGGCGACCCTCACATTCACGGACGAAAATTATCCGCAATCGCAGCAGACCCAGGTCATCGGCATCAACAACGCCCACAACACGACTTCGGGTTTCTACGTTTTGAAAGGCAAGACCATCGGATTCACCGACAATCAGGGCGTATTCACGGCGGTGGCGTATCCGAAGAAGCCATTCAACCAGCTTCTCAGCCAGAATGATAACGGCCAAGCCGCTGGCTACTACAGCACGACCGCGAGTGGCAGCGGACCCGACACCGCCTACGTCTATGACGAGTTCGGCGGCGTCTTTGAAGCTTACTCGATTCCCAACTCTGTCAGCGCTCAGGCTACCGGCATCAATAACACCGACAGCGTATGCGGCTTCTACGTCGATTCGAACAACGTGAATCACGGATGGGTAAAGGTTTTCGGGCACTTCACTGTCCTTGATGCTCCTGGCTCAACCGGCACGCAAGCGCTCGGTTTGAACAACAAGGGCCTAGTGGTTGGCGTATACACGGACACCTCTGGCAACAGCCACGGCTTCGTCTACACCATCTCGAAAGGCACGTTCGTCACGGTCGACGATCCGAGCGGTATCGGCAGCACCGTGGTGAACGGCATCAACGACAAGGGCATTCTGGTGGGTTTCTACGGAAACTCGCCGATCAACTCCGGCTTCGTAGCAACACCGGCGGAGTAAGTCCTCGATTCCTCAACCGTAAGTCTGGGAGCCTGAGAACCTGCAGGCTCCCATTTCTTGCTCTCAACACTTGGTAAAAGCAGCACATTTGGCTTGGGATCGTGTCTTAAACTGGCCAAGCCTCTGCCCCTTGGGCTGGCTCGCAGACGTAGAGATCAGCAACGGTGCCGACCTTCCCGGCATACAACTTCCGAATATCGGCTTGAAATGCAGCGACCCAATCGGACTCAACCAGGTTCACGGTGCATCCCCCAAAACCGCCGCCCATCATGCGCGCGCCATAAACGCCATGTAGGGATGAGGCTAAGTCGACCAATAAGTCGAGTTCCACGCAACTCACCTCGTAGTCATCGCGCAAGCTGGCATGAGACTGATACATCAGCTGCCCGAAACGGTCCACATCTTGTGTCTGCAAGGCGTTCGCGGCATCGAGAACTCTCTGATCCTCCGTGATCACGTGGCGGCACCGACGATAGATCGTGTCTGGCATGGCGGGCTTTTCTTTTTCAAGATCTGCAAGCGTCACATCCCGTAGAGCCCGAATGTCGGGAAGAGCTGATTGTAGAATCTTCACCCCAGCTTCGCATTCTGCGCGCCGCCGGTTGTATTCTCCGGTCGCCAGTTCATGCCGCACCATGCTGTTGCAGACGATCACGCGGAAATTCTGGGGAACCGGGAGCAGTTGATATTCCAGCGAGCGGCAATCGAGCATCAACGCATGTCCGGAAGTGCCAAACGCCGCGATAAACTGGTCCATAATTCCGCAGCGCGTGCCTACGTATTTGTGCTCCGCGGACTGGCAAATTTTTACCAGTTCCAACCGAGGCACCTCGATCCCCGAGAGCGTCGTGAGAGCCAGCGCAAGCGCGACTTCGAGCGAGGCGGAGGAACTCAGCCCGGCCCCGAGCGGGACCTCGCCGTGAATCACAAGGTTAGCTCCAGTGAGCGCGTGTCCCGCGCCCTGCAGCGTGGCTGCAACTCCGCGGACAAAATCGCCCCAATGCTTACGCGGGGGGCCTGACAACTGGTCGAGAGGCAAAAAGATCTTTTCATTGAAGTGTTTGGAGTAAGCCTCGATCGTCCGGTCTTCACGTTTGGAGGCCGTGACCCATGTGTAGAAGCCAATGGCCATGGGCATGACGAATCCGTCGTTGTAATCGGTGTGTTCTCCGATGAGGTTGACGCGTCCTGGCGCGCGAAAGACGAGCGCGTCGCTCGAAAACATTTTCCGGTGCAGGCCAATCACCCAATCGACCGTGGCTTCGGGTGTAGAGACGTTAGAGGTCATGATTTGTCAGTTTCGTGACGGCTTCGCCGATGATTTGGAACCGGCGTACGTTTCGAGGAGAGTCCGCGCGGCGCGAAACGAGGTCGTGCGTCCTTGCAGGACATCTTGCTCCAGTTCCCCGCGGCGCTTTCGGACCGCGGGCTGAGCCTCGAATTGTTCCATCAACCCTTGTTGAATAATCTCCCGCATCCATTTCCTGGCCTGGTTACGCCGCGTCTGACCGAACCAGCCGTTCGCCTGAGTCAGAGCAACGCACTCGCGAACACTGTTCCAAATTTCTGGAATCCCTTTGCCCGTCTGGGCAGAGCACGTAAGCGCGCGCGGCGTCCATCCCGATGCCGACATCGGAAAGTAGTGCAGTGCGTTCTGCGCCTCAACCCTTGCCCGCTCCGCGGCGGAACGATTCGCGCCGTCGGCCTTATTAATGACCACCAGATCCGCCAACTCCATGACACCGCGCTTCATGCCCTGGAGGTCATCTCCGGCTCCAGTAAGCGCCAGCAGCAGGAAAAAGTCGACCATATCGTGGACGGCAGTCTCCGATTGGCCGACCCCCACCGTCTCGACGATCACGTTCTGATAGCCTGCCGCTTCACAAAGCAGCAGGACTTCCCGCGTGCGCTGCGCCACGCCGCCAAGAGATCCGCGCGAGGGAGACGGCCGTATGAAGGCCATGTCGCTCGCGGCCAGCGTCTTCATGCGCGTCTTGTCGCCGAGAATGCTTCCGCCGGAAAGTTGGCTGCTGGGATCGATTGCGAGCACGGCGACCTTTTGCTGATGATCCCGAATCAGCGACATGCCAAGCACTTCGATCAAACTGCTCTTGCCCGCTCCGGGAACGCCGGTGATGCCCAAGCGAATGGAGTTGCCGCCATGCGAGAGACATTCTTCGAGGATCTGCTCAGCCAAATCCCGGTCGGAGTCGCGAGAACTTTCGATCAGCGTAATGGCCTGCGCCAGGATGGCGCGCTGCCCGTTGAGGATTCCCTCGACATATTGCTGGCGGGAAAGAGAGCGGCGGCGGTTAGAAACTCGAGCAATCAAATCGTGCGGCGGTTCCGGCGTTACGCGTCCGGGGCGAACGCGCAGCGCACTTTCTCTCTCTTTCGGGTCCGCCAAATCAGGAATGTCCTCCGACCAGACTCCCACTCAAAATGCCCAGAATCTTCTGCGCTGCCACTGGAATGACCGTGCCCGGTCCGTACACGCCAACCGCTCCCGCTTGGTAGAGGAATTCATAATCCTGCGGCGGAATAACGCCACCCACGACCACTAGAATGTCATCCCGACCGAGCTTTTTCAACTCGTCGATCAACTGCGGGACCAACGTCTTGTGTCCGGCGGCCAGTGAGGAAACTCCGACGACATGCACATCGTTCTCGACCGCATGCCGAGCGACCTCGGCCGGAGTCTGGAACAACGGGCCGATATCGACGTCGAAGCCCACATCCGCAAAGGCCGTGGAAATCACCTTCGATCCGCGGTCATGACCATCCTGCCCCATTTTCGCGACCAGAATGCGAGGACGGCGCCCTTCCGCCTTCTCGAAGTCGGCAACCATCTGCTGTGCTTTCTTGAACTCTTCGGCGTTGCCGCTTTCTGCCGAGTACACCCCAGCAATCGAGCGGGTGGTCGCCTCGTAACGGCCCCAGACTTTTTCCAAGGCGGAAGATATCTCACCCAGCGTGGCTCGTTTGCGAGCAGCTTCCACCGCGAACTCAAGCAAGTTCCCCTTGCCGGTAGCGGCGCATTGTTTTAGTTGATCGAGGGTGTGCTCGACGGCGTTACTGTCACGCGAGCGTTTCAGTTCCTGCAAGCGTTTGACTTGGGATTCCCGCACCGCAGCATTGTCGATATCGAGGACAGGAATCAAAGTTTCTTCGGGCGAGGGATACGCATTGACGCCGACGATCATGTCGCGGCCTGAATCAATGCGGGCCTGCTTGCGCGCCGCCGCTTCTTCGATGCGCATCTTCGGGACACCGGTTTCGATCGCCTTGGCCATTCCTCCCAGTTCTTCGACCTCTTCGATCAGCGTCCACGCGGCGTGCATCAGTTCGTGGGTGAGGCGCTCCACGTAGTAGGAACCAGCCCACGGATCGACGATGCGCGTGATGTTGGTCTCTTCCTGCAAATAAATCTGGGTGTTGCGCGCGATGCGGGCCGAAAAATCGGTGGGCAGAGCCAACGCTTCATCCAACGCGTTCGTGTGCAAAGATTGCGTATGTCCAAAAGCGGCGGCCAAAGCCTCAACGCAGGTGCGGACGACATTGTTGTAGGGATCTTGCGCAGTCAGGCTCCAGCCTGAAGTTTGCGAATGCGTGCGCAGCGCGAGCGATTTCGGATTCTTCGGATTGAATGTCTTGACCAGCTTCGCCCACAGCATGCGGGCGGCGCGCATCTTGGCAATCTCCATGAAATGATTCATGCCGATGCCCCAGAAAAATGAGATGCGCGGCGCAAAACGGTCGACATCCAATCCGGCTTTGACGCCCGTACGCAAGTATTCCAGCCCGTCGGCGAGTGTGTAAGCCAGTTCGATGTCGGCGGTGGCTCCCGCTTCCTGCATGTGATAACCGCTCACGCTGATGCAGTTAAACTTCGGCATCTTCTCGGCACAGTAGCGAAAAATGTCCCCGACGATCCGCATCGAACCTTCCGGCGGGTAGATGTAGGTGTTGCGGACCATGAACTCTTTCAGAATGTCATTCTGAATAGTGCCGCTCAGTTGCTGGCTCGTCACTCCCTGCTCTTCGGCGGCAACGATATAAAAGGCCATGATCGGCAGCACCGCGCCGTTCATCGTCATCGACACCGACATCTGTTCGAGCGGAATCTGATCGAACAGAATCTTCATATCGAGGATCGAGTCGATCGCGACGCCCGCCTTGCCGACATCTCCCGTGACCCGCTCGTGGTCCGAATCGTAGCCCCGATGCGTCGCCAGATCGAAGGCGACCGACAAACCTTTCTGTCCCGCGGCGAGGTTGCGGCGGTAAAAGGCATTCGACTCTTCCGCCGTCGAGAAACCGGCATATTGCCGGATCGTCCAGGGCTGCATGACGTACATCGTGCTGTAGGGGCCGCGCAGATACGGCGGAATGCCCGCGGCATAGTCGAGATGTTCGAGACCCTGCAGGTCCTTCGCGGAATACGAACTCTTGATCGGAATGTGCTCGGTGGAAAGCCACTCGTTCGAGGCAGGGGCGGCGCCGTCCGCAGGTTTCGCCGCGTCGCGATAATCGATTTTTGAGAAGTCTGGACGCATACTATTTCTTGACTCCCAACTGGTCTTGCCACTTCGAAAGAACTTCAATGGGATTGCTGCGCAAGTGCACGAAATCGACGACACCCGCGGCCTTGAGTTGTTCGACCGAGTCGGGATAGCCCGCCACAATCACAAAAGTCTTGCGCCCCGCGGTTTGTCGGTTTGCGATTAAATCCACCGCCAGCGGCAGATATTCGGGATCCGAACTACAGAGAACTATCAAATCAGTGTCACTTGCCGCGGCTTCAATGGCGGCCACAGTATCGAAGCGCTGCGTCACAATTTCGAAGCCGGCGCAGCCAAAAAAGTTGGCGGCGAAGTTTGAACGCGCGGCACGCATTTTGATATCCCCGATTTCCGCCAGCAGAACGTGCGGAATCCGCCCGCCCGCAGCCACATGCCGTTCAGTACGCAAACGGAGTTGCTCGTAAATCTCCGCGCCGCGATGCCCGCCTTGGCTCCGACGCGACTCGTCGATCCGCTCCAGTGCTTTTTCTGAGAGATTGGCGTGCTGGTTGGTGCCCGTAAAAATCCGGCTCCGCGATGCGACGGCTTTCTCTTTGGCAGCTAACGACTGCGCGACCCCGCGCTGGATCAGTCCGTCCGACGAAGCCTTACGAAATCCCCCAGCCGCTTCGATCGCCTGCATTGTCTTCCAACCTTCGCGAGCGATGAAATCCGTGATGACTTCCAGGCAGTAGGAACCGCCACCGGGATCGGCGACACGCGATAACAGAGCTTCTTGCTTGAGCAGGATTTGAGTATTCCGGGCCAGGCGGCGGCTCGCCTCATCGGGCATTCTGTAACATTCGTCGAAAGGAGCGACGCAGATCGAATCCGCTCCGCCAAGAGCGGCAGACATCGCTTCTGTGGTTCCGCGCAGGATGTTCACGTGTGGATCGTAAATGGTCTCATTCCAGCGCGAGGTGCGAGCATGAATGCGGGCCTTCGCACTTTCACGTTTGCCCCCAAACGACTCAACCGCACGCGCCCACAACAGGCGGAAGGCGCGAAGTTTCGCAATCTGGAAAAAATAGTTGGAGCCGATGGCAAAAGAAAACGTGACGCTTGCGGCCGCGCGGTTGATGTCTACCTTGCGCGACTGCATTTCGGCGAGGAAATCGATTCCGGCCGCCAGCGTGAAGCCAACTTCCTGCACCGCGGTTGCTCCGGATTCTTCGAACTGACTGCCACTAATGGTGAAGGGCACAAACGTGGTCGGCGACTTCGCAATTGCTTCCGCCGCAAATTCCAGATTCTTAAATGGATCACACCCCGTCGAAACGCCGGCGTTCCACTTCCTCTCCAGCAGCAGACGGATCAGCGCTTCATCAGCATTCTGGAAGTGGACGGGAATTTCTTGCAAGTGGGCGAGAAGCACATCCAGATCGGGAGCGCTGGCGACTTGTACCTGCAGAAACGCGATCTCTTCCGCCCCCGCAACCACAGCATTGCACGCAACTCGATTGGCTTCGGTTGGGTCTTGCGCTTCGATCTCTTCGCAAATGCGCCAGTCGGCTTCCGCGCGGTCTCCACGCACAAAAGGAAAATTTCCGGGTGCCGCGTTCAGATACTCCAGGCCGGCAATGTCCTCGGCGCGATAGTACGGTTTAACGGCAAGGCCATCTTCGGTCTGCCATACCAGTTTCTTGGCGTAATCGGCGCCCTTCAGATCTTTGGCGATGGCGTCTTCCCACGCCCGCGTACTTACCGGGGGAAACTCGTGCAACAGGGTGTCAGAGGCCATTTTCCCTCACTTGCTTTTCGGGTCTTCGACGATCTCAATAAGAAATCCAAAGGGATTCTCAGCTCGTGATTTCGGATGAACGAAGAAAACCGTGGTGCCGCGCGATCCTTTCCGGGGCGCCTTATCGATGAGTTGAAATCCGCTCGCTTGCATGGCATCGAACGCCGCTTGCGCGTTTTTCACCCGAAACGCGACGTGCGCCAAACCACCGCGGCCGCCGTTGCGCTCAATCAGTTTCTGCACTGGAGAGTCCGCCGTCAGAGGTTCGAGCAACTGAATAAGATTAGGTCCATTCCCGATCTGCAGCAAGGCTTCGCGCACCTGATCGGTCCCGCGTACCTCCTCGCGATGCACCTCCCGAAAGCCCATCATTTCGTAGCCTTTGACCTGGCCATCCAGTTCTCCCTGCTTGACTGCGATGGCTACGTGATCGACAAACTCAATTCCCGGAACATTCTTCAAATCTTCCTGCGTGCTGCTCATCGATTCTCTCCCAATCCTTCCGGCGATTTTTCGAGGATTTCGCCCAATTTTGAGGATATCCTTGGCGGCAACCACTACGAATGCCGAGGTCCTGAACTCTATTCGAACTCGACCACGATCTGGTTCAC
This sequence comes from uncultured Acidobacteriaceae bacterium, assembly GCA_963846085.1. GTDB lineage: Bacteria > Acidobacteriota > Terriglobia > Terriglobales > Acidobacteriaceae > Acidiflorens. The sequence goes on from CAWJUN010000004.1 coordinate 2,553,037, forward strand.
TTTAACCGAATCTCCCTGGGCAACTTTGACACTCTTCACTTTGCCCGCTACCGGTGCCGTCACGTTGGTCTCCATCTTCATGGCTTCGAGCACCATCATCATGTCGTTCGCCTGGATCGCCTGTCCGGGTTCCACGCTGACCTTAATGACGACTCCGGCCACTGGACTGCGACACACTTTGTCCTCATTTACATTTGAGTTGTCTTCCACGCTTTGCGCTTCGCTGCGTGCACTTTGAGTCTGCGGAGATTGCACGGTGGCGGGGACGATGGGATAGGGCCCGTAGTTTGGCATGCGCGGAGCCGAATCGTCTTCCAAAAGCTCGACTTCGACTTCGTACGACTTTCCATCAATGGCAATCTGTAGTTTCAATCTGTGTTTCCTTTCCCACGAGCGGCTTTCGCTCGGCCCAGCCCTCAGCCCCGTGAACGTAGATTGTGCGATGCCTGCACAAACACACGCCCTTGCTGCGACCAGGGATTCACAATTTCGTAGGGTGACTGCAGCATCTTGGCGGAGCGTATCCGCACTTTCTTCCCGAGGAACGCAGTCACCGCTGCCGCCATCACCACCAGCAATTCCGGCGTGATCTCTTCCTGTCTTCGAGTTGGAGCGGTCTGGACGGTAGGCGCTGCCGCCGCCGGGACAACTGGCGCTGCGACTGGTCCCTTAACTGGTTTCGTCTTTACCGCCTCGCTGAGTTCGGAACTGAGTCCGGCAACACGCCTCTCCAACTCTTTCACGGTAGCGGCCAAGGCATTGATTTGGAGTTCTCCGGCCCGCTGCAGATCCACCGTCGCTTGCCGGAAGGCGCGCTTCAAACGGACATAGATCACGCCGCAAACCACTGCGACCAATCCCGCGGCTATCAGCAATGTAAGAATGAATGCCACGCCGTGCTCCTCTTCTTATCCAAACTTCTTATTCAAACGCTTCTGAATACTTCTCAGTTCTAATCGAATCCGTTCCTATCCAACATCGCGGGTTCCCAATCTGCTTGCCTCGCCGGCGATTGGGCCCGGCTCCGCTCCTTATAGAGGAATGAGTCCATGTTTCTTCGGCGGACGAAGTTCCCGTTTCGCATGTAACGATTCGAGTGCCAGGGCTAGATACTTTCTTGTCTCCGACGGTTCGATGATGTCATCCACCAGTCGCCGGCCGGCAGCTACATAAGGATTGGCAAAGGTCTCGCGATATTCCTTGACCATCTCGTTGCGGCGGGCGACTTTATCCTCCGCAGCGTCGATTTCGCGCCTGAAGACGATTTCAGCTGCGCCCTCGGCGCCCATCACGGCAATCTCCGCCGTAGGCCACGCTACGACTCGGTCGGCGCCTAGATCCTTGCCGCACATGGCGAGATAGGCGCCACCGTATGCTTTACGCAAGACCACCGTTATTTTCGGCACGGTCGAGGCCGAGTAGGCGAAGAGCATTTTCGCGCCGTGACGGATGATGCCGCCTCGTTCCTGCTCGACGCCGGGCAAAAAGCCGGGCACATCCACAAACGTAATCAACGGAATATTGAATGCGTTGCAGAAACGGATGAACCGCGCCGACTTGTCCGACGCATTGATATCGAGCGCGCCGGCCAAGGCATTCGGCTGGTTTGCCACAATGCCCACTGGCCGGCCTTGCAAGCGCCCGAAACCAATCACAATATTCGGAGCAAACGTCGGCTGGATTTCCAGGAAATCCCGGTAGTCCAAAATACCCATTACCACGCCGCGAACGTCATACGCCATCTTGCTCTCGATGGGAACAATTCCGTTCATCTCCGGATCCGACTCCAACGGCAGGTTGAACGCCATCCGCGGAGGATCTTCCATGTTGTTGGATGGCATGAAACTAAGCAGCCGCCGGCAAAGCTGCAGCGCATCGTCGTCGTTCTGGGCGATCAGGTGAATCACTCCCGAGTAGTTCATCTGCGAATGCGCGCCACCCAGTTCCTCGGCAGTCACAACTTCTCCCGTGACCTGTTTGATTACCTGCGGCCCGGTGATGAACATCTGCCCTTGCAGCGTTTGGATAATGAAATCCGTGAGCGCCGGACTATAAGCCGCGCCCCCAGCGCATGGTCCGCAGATCAGGGAAATCTGCGGCACCGTTCCGGAGAGTCGCACATTGTTATAAAAAACGCGCCCATACGCCGACAGGCTGTCGATGCCTTCTTGGACGCGCGCACCACCGGAATCATTGATGAAGACAAAAGGACTCCCCGTTTTCAACGAGAGTCGCATCATGTCGGCGATCTTGTCGCTGTGAACTTGCCCCGCAGCGCCGCCGCCCACGGTGAAATCCTGGCTGGCAAGATGGACGATGCGTCCATCAATCGTGGCGCAACCGGTGACCACACCGTCGGCCGGCATCTCTTTGTCGGCCATGCCGAAATAGGTCGCCCGGTGTTTCGCAAACAACCCAATTTCCTGGAAGCTCTCTTTGTCGACCAGATGGTCGACACGCTCCCGCGCCGTCAATTTGCCGGCAGCGTGCTGTTTGTCGATGCGCTCCTGCCCACCCCCGAGTTCAACCGCCGCATGCTTCGCGCGCAGTTCGGTAATCTTGGCGGCCATCGGTTTCTGTTTCGGACTCGTTGCTTGCTTAGCCATCTTCACTCCCCAAATCTCCCTGAATCGTCGTGAGTCAATCGACCGCTGGACGATGAACTGGATCCCTGAACACCATCACCGAGAATCCCGATCCCCTTATTTTTCCGGAGCCACGCTCACCCTATGCTCCTTACCGTTCAACGTGATGACATAATTCACCTTTGCCCCCAATTCATGTCCGCCGCTCGCGGCCGCCGGAGAAACCTTCGCTTCGGGCGTCTTCTTCGAGGGATCCTTGCCTAGGTTCTTGCGCCCATCCGCGCGCGTCTTGAAAAACTTGGGAGCGACTTGCGGGAACATGGCGTAGGTCAACACATCTTCGTCGCTGCCATGGTTGCCCTCGAGCGCATGCGCGGCTGTGCTGAGGTTGTCCCACTCCGGCTTCAGCAAGTCAGCGGGGCGAACCGTGATCGGAGGCTTCTTCGCCTGCGCCTCGGCTTTCTTCAACACCTCAGGATTCTTTTCGCCGAGCGTGCTCCCGTAGTAGCCCAGCATAAGATCGGCAAATTCTCCGGTCATCACTTTGTACTTTCCCATCAGCACATTGAACACTGCCTGCGAACCTACAATCTGGCTGGAAGGCGTGACGAGTGGTGGATATCCCGCATCTTTCCGAACGTTCGGCACTTCCAAAAGAACTTCCTGCAGCCGGTCTGCTGCCCCCTGACCCTTCAGTTGGCTCTCCATGTTAGAGATCATTCCACCCGGAATCTGACTCTTGAAAATCTCCGTGTCCACGCCGCTAAATTCGCTGAAGAACTCGCGATATCTGGGGCGGATCGCCGTGAAGTGCTGGTTCACCCGCAGCACGCGCTCTTTATCGAGGCGGGTCTCGTAACCAGTTCCCTCCAGCATTTCGACCAGGCTCTCCGTCGGATTATGTCCCGGTCCCAGCGATAACGAACTCACCGCCGTATCGACAATGTCGCAGCCCGCTTCAATGGCCTTCATCAGCGAAACCAGCGTGACCCCGGTCGTCGCATGCGTGTGGACATGCACCAGAAGACTTTGCCCGCACTTCTCCTTAATCCCTTTCACCAGGTCATATGCCGGCTGCGGCTTCAGCAGGCCCGCCATGTCCTTGATGCAAATCGAATCGCACCCCATCTCTTGCAGTTGCTGCGCCATGGCGACGAAAGCGGCGACCGTATGGAGTGGGCTGATGGTGTAACAGATCGTGCCTTGGGCGTGCTTGCCCGTTTTCTTCACGGCGTCCACGCTCGTCTTGAGGTTCCGCACATCGTTCAGCGCATCAAAAATGCGGAATACGTCCATCCCGTTGGTTGCGGCCTTTTCCACGAAGCGCTGCACCACGCCATCTTCATAGTGGCGATAGCCCAAGAGATTCTGGCCGCGCAGCAGCATTTGCAGGCGGCTCTTCGGAAGCAACTTGCGGAAGGTGCGCAGGCGCTCCCATGGGTCTTCATTCAGAAAGCGAATACAGGAATCGAAAGTCGCGCCTCCCCAACACTCGATCGACCAGTATCCAGCGTTGTCGAGGTCTTCACAGACCGGGGTCATGTCATCCATCGCCATGCGGGTGGCAAATAAACTCTGATGAGCGTCTCGCAGGGCGAGCTCTGTGATCTCTATCAATCGGGGCATGCGTACCTCCTTCACAACATTAGTCCAGAACCCGGGAACTCGTTTGGATCGAGATTCCCAAATGTACGTTTAGTTCCCAGAACGGCCTTCCCTGGGAACTCCGGAACCTGTAGAGAGTATCGGTCGCGTTTGCCGCCACCTTCACTCGGCTTATCAAACTTTTGTTGGCTGGCCTCGGTTGCGCGGCCTCGGTTGATGGACTTTTCGTCGTCGAAAACTTCCACCGCCACCCCTTCACCAGCCGTCTGTCGGCAACCGGTCAATTCAAACCCGCATTCTCTTCCAGTTGGACTCGCAAACGTCGAGCCAGCTTGCAAGACAGCGAGGCCCACGACGAATAGAGATCTTCGTTCCGCACAATCACGGATTCGGGAAGGTTCAGCTTGACCGGAGCAAAATTCCAGATGGCTTGGATTCCAGCCTTCACCATCTCCTCGGCGATCGCCTGCGCCGCTTCCGGCGGCGTGGCAATAATTCCCATGTGGACGTTCATTCGCCCGGCCAGCGGAATCAGGCACTCCAATGACAAAACCGGCTTGCCATGGACGCACTCGCCAACCTTCCGCGGGTCATTATCAAACGCGGCGACGACCTGTAGCCCAAACCGTGAGAAGCGTTCATGACCGAGAATCGCGGTTCCGAGGTTACCTGTACCGACCAGAAACGCCTCATTTGCGTTGTTCCAGCCCAGCAAACTCTCGATTGCCACAAGCAATTCGGCCACGGAATAGCCCACCTTCGGCTTCCCGATGATTCCCGTAAGCTGAAGATCCTTACGGACTTGCACCGGAACATAGCGCAAATCGCGACCAATGGCGCTGCAGGAAATCACGGTAATCCCCTGCGCCTGAAGCTCGACCAGGTAGTAGTGGTATTGCGGCAGCCTTCGCAGACTTGCCTCGGGAACCGACGGTCCTGAGCTTCCTTTCATAAGGTGGTCTTCCGATAACTTCATATCGATATTTACTTACTGATTGTAGAAAAGCGGCCCCAAATTCGCTGTGACTCCGGTCACATATCCGTGCGACGGGTAAATCTCGAAAATGTCGCTGGGAAGCAACTTTTTTCACGAGATACTTTCCTTTGGTAACTCACGAATGTTCAGCCGTAACTCCCGTGTGGCACCAAGGTGGCGGTTACATTTCTTGGATATGTGGCATCTTATGCAGATAGATAACGGATTTGCCGGGGGTCGGCAAACCGGGAGTGTGGGGCTCCATGAAGCGTCTGAGCAAGGTGATCCGCTCGGTGCAGGCTTTTAGCCGTGAACTTTCCGGCAGGGCCAACGAGCCCGCCCTGACGCGTTGTCCTGGCATCGCTCTCGCTTTGGGCGGCGGCTTCGCCCGCGGGATTGCTCATATCGGTGTCTTCAAGGTTCTGGAAGAAGAGAATATCCCGGTCTGTATGGTGGCCGGCACCAGCGTAGGCGCCATTCTGGGGGCTGCCTATTGTAGTGGCCTCTCGATCGCAGAACTCGAGGATCTTGCCACCCGCGTTCGCTTTACAACTTTCGCGCGCTGGACGCTGTCGCGCTATGGCTTCGCCACCAACAACCGTATGGTTTCGTTTCTAGCACAAACTTTGAAGGCCAGAACCTTTGAAGAGATGCGCATTCCACTCGCCGTAACCGCCACCGACTTCAATACCGGTGAAGGGGTGGTCTTTACTTCCGGATCGGTGATCGATCCGGTACGAGCCAGCTGCGCTTATCCGGGAATGTTTCTGCCGGTTGAGATCGCCGGCCAGCGGCTGATCGATGGCATGCTCTCGCATCCCGTTCCAACGCGTCCGCTACGGACGATGGGCGCGGAGCGGGTTCTGGGTGTCCACCTTAAGGGGCAGTGGTCGAAATCGACCGCGCCACGCCATCTCTTCGACGTGATCGGCCAATCGTTCGCCATCGCGCAGGATCAGATGGCTGGAGTCTGGAGGACGGCCGCCGATCTGGTGATCGAGCCCGATGTTGGCGGGTTCGATTATGACGATTTCACCCGCTCCCGCGAACTGATTCGCGTTGGCGCGGAAGCCATGCGAAGGGCACTGCCTACGGTGCATCATTGGTTCGAGGCACCCGTCGAGGCCACCACGGCTGAGAAAGCAAGTCCACTGCTTAGCCGCCCGGCCCCCATGCCGGCGGATTGATTGAGCGGCTCTCTTTCACAGGTGTCGAACCGAGTTCGGGATACGTCTTCCCGTTGTGGGTTGAGAGCGGGAAAAAGCACACGCCTTTTAATAACGCTCCTTCGGTCACACCTGTCGCCGCAAAAACGAGTTCCTCGCCAAATGCCAGATCTTCGCGCCTTGTAAATTTTTTCTCCAGTCCAGATCTCCATCGGAGCAATCCGCACGTCTGCTAGTCTTTCCCCTTATGAGCACAGACCGCCAAGAACCGACCTATCTCTTTTCAGAAAAGCACGTCGCCGAAAAGAGCGAATTAGCGCGACGTTTTCTCGAAACCCGCAATCGCCTGAACGAGAACGTCGATCAAGCCGACAATTACTTAGTCAAACGCTTCTACAACCTCGACCACAACACTTACATGGAAGGGTCAGTTCCTGCGAAGTACAAAGAATTGATGGGACTGGTGGCCTCCGCGAGCCTGCGCTGTGACGATTGCATCAACTACCACGTAATCCAGTCCTATCGCCTCGGCGCTACACGCCCTGAGCAGGAAGAGGCGATCAACGTGGCGCTCATCGTCGGCGGAAGCATTGTAGTTCCGCATATGCGCCGGGCGTACGAGTTGTTGACCGAATTGTATGGTTGAGCTTCGTTCGCGGCCGCAGTTCGCATAATAGGACGCGGTGGAAACAGCTAAAGCTCAGCGTGGGTCCGACGCCAACATTCCGTACATCTCGATATCGAGAAATTCTCCCCATTTCAGGATGTGAGCGCGTTGGCACCCTTCGTGCTCGCATCCCGATTTTGGTCAGGACGCGCGCCGACGCCAGATTATTGTTGAAGTGTGTGGCGAAGATGCGGTGCAGCCCTAGTGTGTTGAACCCGTGATTCACGACGGCCCTCGCTGCTTCCGTGGCATAGCCGTTTTTCCAGAAGGGAACGCCGATCCAGTAGCCCAGCTCGGCGTGGCGATGATCGGGTTCGATCATGAGCCCAATGCCCCCGCAAAGCGAATTCGTCTCGCGGACCGTTATTCCCAATCGAAGACACCTTCCATTCGACAGGTCTTCCTCAGCGCTGGCGATAAATTCACGCGCAAACGCTTCGCTGTACGGATGCGGAATGCGCAGCGTGGTCGCCGCCACTTCGCGGGCGCCGATTAACGAGACGAGCGCCGGAATATCCGATGGCGCGTAGGGACGCAGCGTTAGCCGCTCCGTTTGCAGTGGAGTGAATTCCATGGTTTTACCCGCATTCCCGTCTGGCAGGATTTGAGAAGCGCGACTCCCCGAGTTTCGCCGCTCCGTCGCCTAGAACGCGTCAATCCCCGTTACGCTCGCCCCAATGATGAGCGTGTGGATATCATGTGTCCCCTCGTAGGTCTTTACGCTCTCGAGGTTCATCAGGTGCCGCATGATGGGATAATCATCGGCCACGCCATTCGCTCCCAGAATGTCGCGCGACAGGCGAGCACACTCGAGTGCCATCCAGACGTTATTTCGCTTGGCCATCGAAATGTGCTGGTATTGCACCTTTCCAGTGTCTTTCAGACGGCCCACTTGCAGAACGAGCAACTGCGCCTTGGTGATCTCGTTAATCATCCATGCCAGTTTTTCTTGGACGAGTTGGTGCGAGGCAATCGGCTGGTCGCGAAACTGTTTTCGTAATAACGAATACTGCAGCGCGCAGTCGTAGCACGCCATCGCCGCCCCGACCGCGCCCCAAGAGATCCCGTAGCGCGCCTGGTTCAGGCACATCAGCGGAGACTTCAATCCGCCTGATCCCGGCAACAGGTTCGACTCAGGGATGTGCACATCTTGCAGCGACAAGCCGGACGTCACCGATGCTCGCAGCGACCACTTGCCATGAATGTCGTCGGCCTTGAATCCGGGACGGTCGGTTTCGACCAAGAATCCTCTTACCTTGTCTCCTTCATCCTCCACCTTGGCCCAAATCACCGCGACGTCGGCAATTGAGCCCGAGGTGATCCACATCTTCTCGCCGTTCAACACATACTCTTTGCCAACTTTGCGCGCGCGCGTACGCATGCCCCCCGGATTCGATCCGAAATCCGGCTCCGTCAACCCGAAGCAGCCAAGCTTTTCGCCTTTCTGCATCGCGGGCAGCCACGTGTTCTTTTGCTCGTCGCTGCCGAATGCATAAATTGGATACATCACGAGCGCCGACTGCACACTAACAAATGACCGCACGCCGGAGTCTCCGCGCTCCAGTTCCTGCGTGACGAGTCCATATTCGACGTTCGACATTCCCGCGCAACCATAGCCTTCGAGCGATGCGCCGAAGAATCCCAACTCGGCCATTGGGTTGACCAGCTCGCGCGGAAAGCGTCCGGCGCGGTTGCACTCCTCGATGATGGGGACGAGGTTCTCTTCGATAAACTTTCGGGCGGTGTCGCGCACCAGACGCTCGTCGTCGCTCAGTAAAGAGTCGAAATCGATAAAGTCCACACCGCGAAACTTGATAGCCGGCATTCCGTCTCACTCCATAAAATTGCGTGATAGCAAACTATTCAAACTAGCAGAGGGGCGGGGCGGTCGGCAACGCAGGGTGGGGCGCTGGCTAGCCTTTAATCCTTGGAATCCAGCGCGGCACCGACGCGCAGTAGCGGTCGTATTCCTCTCCGAAGTGGCGGTGCAACGTGGGTTCCTCGTAAAAGACCACGAACAGGTGGACTATGAACAGTACGCAGACCAGGTAAACAGCGATGTGTTCGGAGTGAAACAGCCAGGCTTGTCCTGCGATTACCAGGGCTACTCCGATGTACATGGGGTTGCGCACGTAGTGGTGCAGGCCCCTCACAACCAGAATTTTAGTCGGCGCGATCGGGGCGGGAGTTCCGCCGCCGATGAGAGCGAAGCCCCAGAAAGCGGTGGAAACGTAGATCGCAATTCCGATCGTGATCAGGCCAATCGCTGCCCATTCCTCGGCCCCGGTCGTTGCCACGCGCCCGGTCGGCCGCAGTCGCCATGGAACATACCCGGCCACGATTCCGGGTACGAAGACTGTGAAGACCAGAGTCTTGGCGAGAGCAGAAACCGAAGCGCGCACACCGTATCTTGGTCGTGCTTGGTCTCGAAGTCAATTTCAGTCGATCGACACCGAAAACAGGCGACGCGGATTCAATCCATGCTCCTAATGCTTTTTTATTAGAGACGGCTCTTCTCGCCACACGATAAGATGGCCGAACCCAAGGCGGTGCAGAGTCTTTAAGCGCGCGGCCGGAAGCTTTCATGTTCTCCTCCAGACTTTCTGTGAATCGTTCACTCGCGGTGCTGATCGGCTTCCTCGCCGTGTCCGCGATTTACCTGTATGCCTTTCCGCAGGCGAATGTCTTCTACGCGGGAGTGGTATTACTGCACGTCCTCGCCGGCGTCACGGCGTCAATCCTTTTACTCGTCTGGCTGGTACGCTCGTGGCGGCTAGCCGAGACTCTCGTTCGCGCCGGAATGCTCTTTGTTTTTCTGGGCGCGCTTCCCGGCCTGATCCTTATTTACACCGGCGCGCTTCGTTCCGATTGGAACCTCGTCTATCTCCATCTCGGCTTGAGTTTTGTTGGCGTCGGATTGCTCGTGGCCGCCCGCATTGGATGGCTCTCGCGCCACGCCGTTGTTCGCGTGGCCGTAGTGTTAGTCACGCTGGCCATCTTGGCCCCTGTGGCTCGTTATCTTCGAGAAACGCGCTGGAGTTCAACACGCTCGCATCGAAAACCCCGCGCTTCCACCCCTCACCATGGCTGGAGAAGGTGACGGTCCCACCGGTCCGTTCTTTCCTAGCTCGGCTCAAGTCTATGGCGGACAAAAAATTCCTAGCCAGTACTTCATGGAATCCGATTCCTGCAAGCGCTGCCACGAAGATATCTACAAGCAGTGGAATAGTTCGGCCCATCATTTCTCTTCGTTCAACAATCAGTGGTATCGCAAAGCGATCGAATACATGCAGGACACAGTCGGCACCAAGCCCTCCAAATGGTGCGGTGGATGCCACGATCCGGCCGTGCTCTACGCGGGTAAGATGGACACTCCGATCAAGCAGATTGTCCATACGCCCGAGGCCCAGGCTGGGCTCGGCTGCATGATGTGCCACTCCATCGCCGACGTGAAAAGCACGATGGGGCAGGCTGATTTCTACCTCGAATATCCGAAACTGCACGAACTTGCCGCCAGCAAGAATCCCGTCGTGCGCACTCTCCACGACTTCATGGTCAAGCTCAATCCCGAGCCGCATCGCCGCGTCTTCCTGAAGCCTTTCATGAAGCAGCAAACGGCGGAATTCTGCTCCTCTTGTCACAAAGTGCATCTCGATGTGCCCGTGAATAGCTATCGCTGGTTCCGCGGGTTTAACGAGTATGACAACTGGCAAGCCAGTGGTGTTTCGGGCGAGGGCGCGCGTTCTTTCTACTATCCCCCAAAGCCGCAACAGTGTGCCGACTGCCACATGCCGCTGGAACATTCCGACGATATGGGCAATGTGAACGGCAAAATACACTCCCACCGCTTTCCGGGAGCCAACACCGCAGTGCCGACCGCAAACGAAGACGCGGCGCAATTGAAGTCAACTGAAGATTTCCTGACCAGCGGGGCGCTCACCGTGGATATTTTCGCGCTCTCGCCAGAAAGCGCTTCACCGAAATCAGGTTCTTCGAAAGCACTGCCGGTAACCGATCAGGAGCTTTCCACCACATTTGCTGTCGGTGAAGAAGCGGAGAGCAAGATCACTCCCGCGACGAACGCTGAAGTGACTCCCATCACCGCCCCACTGAATCGTGTGCAGGCCGCCATTCGTCGCGGGGACACCGTGCGCGTCGATGTCGTCGTTCGCACCAAGCGCGTTGGACATTTCTTTCCCGGCGGCACCGTCGACGCCTACGATACTTGGCTGGAACTGAAAGGAGTGGACGATAAAGGCCAGACCGTTTTCTGGAGCGGCATGGTCGAGGACGACGGGAAAGGTCCCGTGGAAAAAGGCGCCCACTTCTATCGCTCACTCCAGATCGACGGGCATGGCAACCGCATCAACAAACGCAACGCCTGGGCGACGCGTTCCGTCGTCTACGTCCGGCTGATTCCGCCTGGCGCGGCCGATACGGTCCATTTCCGCATGAAGGTTCCTGAAAAATCGGGTGGCAAAGTCACTTTGACGGCGCGCTTGTGTTATCGCAAATTCTCGTGGTTTAATACGCAGTTCTCGTTTGCCGGCGAGCACGAGAAGAATGCACCGTCTCCGGCAAATGGAATAGCTGCGACGACTCCCGATTACGACGACGCAAAAATGGTGTTCACCGCGTCGCTCCATGGAGTCTCGGCGAAGTCTGAGAAAATTCCTGACCTTCCCATCGTTGCGGTCGCGCAAAACGAAGTCGCCGTCGACGTTCTGCCCGCGAACGCGCCAGCGCCCCAGCCCAAGACCCAACTTGTGAAAGAGGATTGGCAGCGCTGGAACGATTACGGGATCGGCCTGTTTCTGCAAGGCGATCTGAAAGCGGCACAGGCGGCCTTCGAAAAAGTTGCAGAAGTTGATCCGCAGAATCCCGACGGCTGGGTCAATATCGGACGCGCCGCCCTGCAGGAAGGTGACGTATCCCGCGCGCGCACAGTGCTGGAGAAGGCGATAGCCCTCAGTCCCGATCTCGCGCGAGCGCACTTCTTCTACGCCGGAGTTCTGCGCCAGGAAGGGAATTACGACGGAGCCGCGCAGCATCTGACGAAAGTTCTGGCGCAATATCCCCGCGACCGCGTTGCACTCAACAATCTCGGTCGCATTCTTTTTCTGGAGCGCAAATATTCTGACGCGGTGAAGACTTTGCAGCAAGTTCTGGCCGTCGATCCCGAGGACCTGCAGGCGCACTACAATCTCATGCTTTGCTACAACGGTCTAGGCGACGAAAAAATGTCAAAAGAGCATCAGGCGCGTTACCTGCGTTTCAAAGCCGACGAATCCGCGCAGGCCATCACCGGTCCTTATCGCCAACTGAACCCGGAAGACAATAACGAACGCCAAAATATTCACGAACATGTGTCTGTCCCGCTGCCAATCTTCACCCCTCGCGTGGGGACCACTGCATTCGCCCGTCCAGCCAAACGAAGTGCGGCCAGCGTGGCGACGCTCGTCTCGCCCGTCCAGCAACCGGATCGTAGTTCGGCACCAGTTCGCTCTAGAACGACGCCCGGGGCGCAACGGTGATGCGGGCACTGACCGGAGAATCTACCACGGAGACACAGAGTCACGGAGAAAACCAACTCTTGGCTCTTAGCGATTGGCCTTCAGCAAAAAGCCAAGAGCCAAGGGCCAAAGGCTCTTCTCTCCGTGCCTCAGCGTCTCCGTGGTGGGTTTTGTTTTTTTTCTCCGCGTCGCTCATCGCCCAGGCCCAAACAATCACCTTCCGCGACATCACCGCGCAGGCTGGCATCCACTTCACGCATAACAACGGCGCCTTCGGCAAAAAATGGCTTCCGGAAACGATGGGTCCTGGCTGCGCCTTCATCGATTACGACAACGACGGTTGGCCCGACATCCTCCTCATCAATGGAGAAGACTGGCCTGGCCATCCCAAAAATGGAGTGACCACGCCGAAGCTCTATCACAATAATCACGACGGAACCTTCACCGACGTGACCCGTAAATCCGGACTCGGAGTTCCGCTCTTCGGGCTCGGCGTGGCTGTTGGCGACTACGATAACGACGGCTTCGATGACATCTTTATTACTGCCGTCGGACAAAGCCATCTCTTCCACAACAACGGCAATGGAACTTTCACTGACGTCACGAAAGCGGCAGGTCTGTGGGGTCCAAACGAATTCTCTACTGGAGCTGCATGGGTTGACTACGATCGCGATGGCAAACTCGATCTCGTCGTCGCCAACTATGTGCAATGGTCCGAGCAGGGCGATCTTTACTGCACCCTCGATGGATCGCACAAATCGTATTGCACGCCCGAATCGTACAAGGGAACATCGGCGCGCCTCTGGCACAACCTCGGCAACGGCAAATTTGAAGACGCGACGCAGAAGACTGGACTCTACGATCCGACCTCAAAAGGGCTCGGCGTCGCCATTCTCGACTGCAACAATGATGGATGGCCCGACATCCTCATCGCGAACGATACGCAACCCAACAAGCTCTACCTGAATAAGAAGAACGGCAGCTTCGAAGAACGCGCTGTTTCCGCGGGCATTGCTTTCAGTGAAGACGGTATCGCCCGCGCTGGCATGGGAGTTGACGCTGCGGATTACGATCGGTCGGGCAGCGCGAGCCTGATCATCACGAATTTCGCTAACCAGATGCTTGCCCTTTATCACAACGAAGGCAATGGGCTTTTTGTCGACGAAGCTCCGCGCTCTGACGTTGGCCGCGAAACACTGGTGACGCTCGGCTTCGGCTGCTTCTTCTTCGACTACGACAACGACGGATGGCAAGATATTTTTGTCGCTGACGGACACATCGAAGATCAAATCGAAACCGTGCAGAAGCGCGTGAGCTACGCGGAACCTCCACACTTGTTTCGTAACCTTGGAAACGGCAAGTTCGACGAAGTGACGAGCAAAGTCACCGAGAAAGCTGGCAAAGGTTTTGCCTCACCAAAGGTGGCTCGTGGCGCGGCATACGCCGACATTAATAGCGATGGCGCGCTCGACATTCTGCTGATGACGAACGGCGGTCCAGCGCATCTCTACCTGAATCAGGGTGGAACGAATCAAAGTTTGCGCATCAAGCTCGTCGGGACGAAGTCGAACCGCGATGGCATCGGCGCCGTTGTTCGCGTGGCCGCTGGAGCCGACAAGCAGTGGCTCACCATGAAGTCGGGATCGAGTTACCTTTCGCAGAGCGAATTGGTTCTGACCTTCGGGCTGGGATCAAAAACCAAAGCTGACTTGGTAGAAATCGACTGGCCGAGCGGACAAGTCGATAAACTCTCAAATCTTGCCGCAGGCCAGACTGTGACTATTCAAGAAGCGAAAGGCCAGATCGGTGCGCGTGCCTATGGAAGGAAGTGAATCGCGTTTCGCCGCCGAGGATTGGCCAAGGTCCCCCCCCCCCCCCCCCCCCCCAATCCGTCAAAGTATTCATTTTAAAAGAGTTAACTTCAAAGTATTCATAACATTGGAGTTCGTCCCGATTGCCATGCGGGCAGCCTTTGTAATCAATAGCTTGCAACTTTCCATTCCGAGAGAATGCTCCAAAGTATTCATTCTAAATATGTTAAAGGTAAAGTATTCATAAAGATGGGGTTAGCTACGACCAAAGCGGACTTCTCCCCGATCGAGGGCCCGGCGGGGGAACAAATCGATCAAAGTATAGATTTAAAAGAACTTATTGTTAGTGGCGGGCATAACGCTGGCGCCATGCCCTAGCTTCATTATAGTCGCCGGTGTCAAGCAAACGGGCTGACTTGGCAGACTCGAGTTCAGGTTATCCGTGGTTCAGGAAATGGACTTCTGACTCAGCACCCTTGGGCACTCAGATAAAATCATGGCCGAAGCCACAATGACCAGAAGAATTGTCGTCGCCGTTATTCTCGCGTCTCTTGTGACGCTAGTCGTCGCCCTACTGGCCGCAAGCGCTCCGGCCCCGAAGCTTGAGGAGGCGGCACGTCTTAACAACATCGGCGTCGCCTACATGAATCAGCAGCTTTTCGAGAAGGCGCTGAAGTCGTTTGAGGCGGCGGCTCAGAGCGATCCCTCGCTCGAAGTGGTGGCCGTGAACGAGGGAGTGGCTCTGCTCAACTTGCAACGTCTCGACGAAGCGAAGGCACTGCTGGATCGGGCCACGAAGAGCAATCCGAAAGACGCGCATGCCTGGTACAACCTGGGCCTGTTTTACAAGAATTCCTCGGACGGAGCGGCTGCCGTCGACGCATTTCGTCACGTGATTGAAATCGATGCGAACGACGCCGACAGCTGGTATTTCCTCGGCTCGACTTATGCGCAGACGAAGCAATTTCCGGAAGCGATTGCGGCTTTCGAGCACGCTTTGAACCTCGACCCTCATCATGCCTCCGCGCAATTTGGACTAGCGCGCGCCTACCAGCAGTCCGGACAATCCGATGCGGCGCACGAGGCGATGAAAAAGTTTCAGTACGTCACACAAAATAAGCTGGGCTCGCCGATCAGCCTGACGTATGGGGAGCAAGGTAAATATTCGCGCGCGGAAGATTCGCCGGTCGCGGAGGAGAAAGTTCTGCCGCAAATTCCGGTGAAGTTTGTGGATGTGACTGAGACGGCGGGATTGATCTCCCATTCCGGTGGCGATTCATCGGACACTGCAGACTCCGGTGCCTGCTTCCTCGACTACGACAATGACGGCAAGATCGACCTCTTCCTGCCAAATAACGGTCGGCAAGGAGGCATTTCTCTTTATCACAATTTGGGAAACGGTAAGTTCGAAGATGTGACTAAAAAGGCGAGGCTGGATCCCGCAGTGCGTGGGGGAGGCTGCACGACCGGAGACTACGATAATGATGGATTTGCTGACATCGCAGTCACGGTCAAGGGACACGCGAGACTTTTCCACAACGAAAAGGACGGTACGTTTAAGGATGTCACGGAAACTGCGGGACTTTCTCGTGTGAATGCCGCCGAAATCGTGGGCTCTCCGGCAGCTAGATCGGCGAGTTCCTTAACTCTCATTGATTATGACCACGATGGCGATTTGGATCTCTACACGACGTGTTCGATTGTTTTGTGCGGTTCCCAAGGAAATCTAACGGCTAATGAAATGTGGCGCAACAATGGAGATGGGACATTCACAAATGTTACTCAGGAGACAGGCTTGGCGGTTGGGGCTGCTTATGGTGCTATTGGCACTGACTATAACAATGACCGAGCAGTCGATGTCGTGGTACCGGGAACTGCGGGCGGCGTAGGTGCGCTCTCCTGGGGAATAATCTATCCGAATCCGAGGGAGGGGCGATTCGTTCCGCGCGCTCTGATTCCGTCGCCGCAGCCAACTTTTGGTGTGGCGGCGCTGGATCTCGACCACGATGGCTGGATGGACCTGGCGTTTACGCACACTGGCTCGCCTGCTCTTACGCTGTGGCGCAATAATCACGGCGAGTCCTTCGATCAGGTAAAACTGCCCGAGACCAACTGGGTCCGCGCCTACGGCGTCGCCGCGATCGACTACGACAACGACGGCTGGGTCGATCTCGCCGCCGTCGGCGAAACGAAAGACGGACGCGGCGAAGTCCGCCTCTTCCGCAACCTCGGACCCGATGGGTGGAAAGACGTCACCACCGACGTCGGGCTCGACAAGATTCAGCTCAAAGAGCCGCGCGCCATCATCACCGGAGACTACGACAACGACGGTGCCGTCGATCTACTGATCACGCAAAATCACGGCCCGGCCGTCCTTCTCCGCAACGAAGGGGGAAACAAGAACAACTCGCTGCGCCTCGCGCTGAAAGGCCTCAACGACAACAAGAGCGCCATTGGCACGAAGGTCGAAGTCTTCTCGGGCGGAATCCGCCAGAAGTTTGAAGTCTACGGATCCTCCGGATATCTCGGGCAGAACTCGCCCTATCTCACCATCGGCCTCGGCCAAGCCAAAGAAGCCGATGTTGTACGCATGCTATGGCCGACCGGCGTTCTGCAAGACGAAATCGGCGTCGCTGCCAACACGCCGCAGAACATTACGGAACTTGATCGGCGAGGCAGTTCGTGTCCGACGCTGTTTGCGTGGGACGGTCAGGAATACAAACTCGTCGGTGACATGCTCGGCGCGGGCGTTGTCGGCCACTGGATTGCCGCGGAGAAGGGAAACGTCGAACGCAACATTGCCCGTCCGACCGAGGCGATCAAGATCGACCGATCATCGCTGCGCGAAAAAAATGGCGAGCTGAGTCTCCGCTTTATGGAGCCGCTGGAAGAATCGGTCTATCTCGATCAGGCGAAGCTTCTGGCAGTCGATCATCCCGCCGATCTGGACGTTTATCCCAACGAATATTTTGCGAGCAATCCGCCCTATCCGCCGTTCAAAGTTGTGCTGAGCAATAAGAACGAAGCGCGACCACCGGCCGGAGCCTGGGACGAGCATGGCCACAATGTGCTGCCCGACTTGCTGGCGCATCGCTATTTTGGCGACTTCAAAGTGCTTTCATTCCAGGGATTCGCCGAGCCCCACACACTGGAACTCGACCTGGGCGAGTCCTATCGCGGCGGGCCTCTCTGGCTGTTGATGCATGGCGAGATCGAATATTACTCGGCGACAAGCATGTACGCTGCCGATCAAGCGAAGTTGCGCCCGTTCGCGCCGTACGTCGAAGCTTTGAGTTCTAACGGAAAGTGGACGCGCGTTGTGGACGATCTAGGTTTCCCCGCCGGCGGTCCCCGTACGATGACGGCCAATCTGTCCGGCAAACTTCCGGTCGGCACGAGGCGCATTCGGATCACGACAAATTTGCAAATTTACTGGGATGACATTTTGATCAGCCGGACTAGCCAGGAGAATATCAACGATCAAAATGCCCGAGTCACGCCCGTTCCGCTCGCGAACGCCGAACTGAATTTCCACGGCTTCCCGCTGAAGATCGAAGACAAGCCGCCGGGCAACGTGAAATACATCTACGAAAAGACGAGCGCCACCGGCCCCTATACGCGTCCTGCGGGCGCATATACGCGCTACGGCGATGTCCGCACGCTGCTTGACGCAGTCGACGACAAGTTTGTCGTCTTTGGATCGGGGGACGAAGTCGCGCTGGATTTTGATCCCGCCAATTTGCCCGCTCTACCGCGAGGGTGGGTGCGTGACTATTTCTTCGTTGCCAACGGCTACGAAAAAGATATGGACTTCTACGCCTATCGAGGCGATACGGTGGATCCCCTGCCATTTGGCGATATGCGCAGCTATCCTTATCCAGCGCAGGCTTTCCCCTCCGACGCGGATCACATGGAATATTTGCTCGATTACAACACGCGCTTCATGTCAGGAAACGAGGCGAGCGGATACTCGTTTCAATATCCGAAGTGACTCGCCGGATGATGACTTTGCAAGCCAATCCTCTTGTCATCGTGGGCGAAGTGAAGAACCTGCTTTTTGGAGTGCGCAACGTCGTGCAAGTTTTCTCAACTCAAAAGTCCCAGGCCCATCGGGCATGGTGGATTGTCGTTATGATGCTCGCCCTCACGTGCCTTCTCCCAGCGCAGGTCGAGCAACAGGGTCCGATGGGACCGCCCGCAAAGACGCGTCACGCGGCGACAGAAACAAAGTCAGCCACGCCCAAACCATCGGCGCCCGTTCCCGTTTTTCGCGACATCGCGGCCCAAGCCGGCCTGACTGCCTCTCACATTTCTTCTCGTGAAAAGTATTACGTCATTGAATCGATGAGCGGCGGCATCGGACTCTTCGACTGCGACAACGATGGCAAACTCGATATCGTGATGGTGAACGCATCCACCGTTGAACGCTACAAGAACGGAGGCGATCCGCTCGTCACGCTTTGGCACCAGGATGCCGATCTCAAGTTTACCGACATCACCGAGAAGGCGGGCCTGACGCGCAAAGGCTGGGGCATGGGCGTGGCAGTCGCCGATTTCGATAACGACGGCAATCTCGATCTCTTCGTGACCAGCTATGGCGGCAATGCGCTGTATCGGAATAAGGGGAATTGCAGCTTCGAAGACGTCACGGACAAAGCGGGCGTCCGCGGCGGCGGCTTCTCAACCGGTGCGGCCTGGGCTGACTACGACCGCGATGGCAATGTCGATTTGTTCGTCTCCCGTTATGTTCACGTAGATATGAATAACCTGCCCACTTTCGGTTCGACCAAATTCTGCCAGTTCAAAGGCGCGCCCGTGCAATGCGGGCCGTGGGGCATGGAGGGTGAGAGCGACCTGCTCTATCACAACCGTGGTGACGGCACATTCGAGGAGGTGTCGAAAAAAGCTGGCGTTGATGATCCCGAGAAATATTACGGGCTGGGTGCGATCTGGGGAGACTACGACAACGACGGCTGGCCCGATCTTTTCGTGGCCGACGATGCCACTCCCAATCATCTTTACCACAACAATCACAACGGCACGTTCAGCGACGAGGCGATGGTCGCCGGAATTGCGCTGAATAGCGAAGGGCAGGCGCTCGGCTCCATGGGAGTGGATTGGGGCGATTACGATCACAGCGGACGACTGTCGATGTTTGTGACCGAGTTTGCCGACCAGCCGAACACGCTCTATCACAACCAGCGGACAGGCGTTTTTGAGGATGTGGCGATGGAGTCTCGTCTCGGGCAGCCAAGTCTGCCGTACCTCGGATGGGGCACCAAGTTTTTCGACATGGACAACGACGGCTGGCTCGATCTCTTCGTCGCCTGTGGGCACGTTTATCCGCAGATGGACAACGTGAGGGGAAGCGCTGCCTACGCGGAGCCGATGCTGCTGCATCGCAACCTGCGCAACGGAACGTTCGAAGAAGTTTCGAAGCCCGCTGGCTTGGCAGACATGCCGCTGGAGTCGAGGCGGGGCGCGGCTTTTGGCGATATTGCGAACACTGGCAATATCGACATCGTGGTTTTGAATGTCGGCAAGCCTCCGTCGTTTCTGCTCAATACCAATAAGAGTTCGAACCACCGCGTGCTCTTTCATCTGATCGGAACAAAAAGCAATCGTGCCGCAATTGGCGCGCGCGTCACCATTCATGCGGGAGGGGTGATGCAGTTCGACGAGGTGCGCGGCGGAGGCAGTTATCTTTCGCAGAACGATCTGCGGCTCCACTTCGGACTGGGAACAGCGGCGAAAATCGATTCCGTCGAAGTGCGCTGGCCGTCAGGCACGGTTGATAACTTGAAGGATGTCGCCGCCGACAAGATCTATACGATTGTTGAAGGGCAGGGAATTCAGACGTCGGCGCCTTTCAACGAACCTGTACCGTAATCTGTGCACACGAACCGGTCGCACGACCGAGCTAATTCTTCGCTCCGTAATTTTTCGGCAACGCCTTTGCTAGATCCTTCCATCCCACCAGCACGAATCCCTGTTCTTTCAGAAACTGACGAAATTCCGGACTCTTCACCATGTCGAAATCGTGCTGGCGCCAAGCCGCTCCCCAATCGGGATGGTCGTAAGTTGTACCCCGCATTTCGTCATCGTCGTACGCCAGATGAACGATGACCTGGTACACGCCCGGACCGAGAGGCTGAAGTTGCGACCGATACCACGCAGCCCAATCACGAGCGTCGATGCCCGGCTCGATTTCGATCACCTTCTCGACGAGTACTTCTTCTGTCGGAGGCGAGACGCCCTCCGGCGCGTGCGTTCCGGCACGGGCTTCGAGAATCGGCAGAGTGTAGGAGTAACCCAGTTTGCGATACACGCCGTAGAGATCGGTCGAGCCAAACAGCGCGCCCATGTGCGTATCGAAATGAGTGACGTGAATTCCCATCGACTGGGCGCGATCGATCTGAGCACGCAACTCCGTTTCAACTTCTGCGACTCTGGCGTTCTGCGTCACGGCAGGCGTTTCCAGCGGAAGGTAACCGTCGGGGTCGAGCAAACTGCTCACTTTGTCTTTCGGGCTCACTGGCCCCCAGCGGAAACTCGTCCATTCGCTATTAAGTGCCAGATGAATTCCAACATCGGCGTTCGGATGATCCCTGGCCCACTTCACCACCTCCGGAAACCACGGGCAGGGAACGAGGATGCTCGCCGATGTGACCCATCCTTGCTCGAGTGCCTCGGTTATAGCGCGGTTTACGGAATGATTCATGCCCAGATCGTCGGCGTGAAGTACGAGCAAGCGCGCTGACGCCGGATATCCCAATCGCTCCTGCACGCTTATCGCATGAGAGGCTTGCGTGGCACCAGGCGTTTCGGGCAAAGACGTTGGCTGTGCGTTTTGCGGGAACGCCGGCGTCAGGCAAAGAATGACAACAAGAAGCAATTGAGAAATTTTGAGATTCACGAGGATGACCTCGAAGCGTTTTACAAACCCGATTTTCACCGAAGGCTTAAAGTTCTTCAACGTACGGCACGAATCGTTTTAATAGAAACGCTTTTCTATTGACAGAATAACGCTTCCATATAGAATTCGAGAGGAATTTCCGGAAGTGCGGCAGCGCTGTTCTGTCGACACAACGAATTTTGCCCTCCCGGTGACCCCGTTATCTGCGTAGGATAATGGGGTCTCGTTTTAGCACACAACATTCCAGGACAGAAGACAGAACATGAGTTCGACCGCGAACACGCCCGCCAGCGCTCCCCGACTCAAACGCTCTCTTACGCTGTGGGATCTCATTCTCTACGGCATCATCGTCATCCAACCGGTTGCGCCGATGTCCGTCTTTGGCGTGCTCAGCGACCGCGGCCACGGTCACGTCGTTACGACCATCCTCATCGCCATGGTGGCCATGCTGTTCACCGCCATCAGCTATGGACGCATGGCGCGCGCTTACCCGAGCGCCGGGTCCGCGTTCACGTATGTCGGTCAAGAAATCAATCCTGCGCTCGGATACGTGACCGGATGGAGCATGGTGATGGATTACATGCTCAATCCGATCATCTGCACGATCTGGTGCAGCCAGCAGGCGCATGTGTTTGCTCCCGGAATTCCATATGCAGTGTGGGCCGTTTTCTTCGCTCTTGTCTTTACGTTGCTCAACGTGCAGGGAGTGAAAACTTCCGCTCGCGTCAACTCAGCGCTGGCTGCGGGAATGGGCGTGGTGATTGCCATCTTCTTCGTAGTTGCCGCCCGCTACATTTTCGGGCACCCGCACGAGGGAGCCGACTTCTATACGCGTCCTTTCTACGACCCGGCGTTGTGGAACACCAAAGCCGTTCTCGGTGGGACGTCGATCGCAGTGCTTACCTACATCGGTTTCGACGGCATCTCCACGCTCTCGGAAGAAGCGGAAAATCCCAGGCGTAATATCTTGCTGGCGACCGTGCTGACTTGTTTGGTGATCGGCATTCTCTCCGCGGTTGAAGTCTATGCCGCGCAGTTGATCTGGCCCGCGTCGCAACCGTTCCCCGATGTGGATACAGCCTTCGTTCACGTCGCTGGCCGCGCATGGCTGCCGATGTTCGGCATTATCGGATTCACGCTACTCGTAGCCAACTTTGGATCGGGAATGGGTTCGCAAATCGGTGCGGCGCGTCTGCTTTACGGCATGGGGCGGAGCAACGCGCTGCCAAAATCCTTCTTCGGCGCCGTCGACGCGAAGCATCGCGTGCCTCGAAATAACGTGCTCTTTGTAGGCGCGGTGGCCCTGATTGGCGCGTTCGTAATGAGCTACGGTCTCGGCGCCGAGATGTTGAACTTCGGGGCTCTGATCGCCTTCATGGGCGTGAACCTTGCTGCCAACCTCAGATACAACATCCGTGAGTCAGGTAGCTCTCGTACGAAGCAGTTCGGGCCGCGCTTATTGGCATTCGTCGTTGCTGTTGCTTTTCTCGCAGCTTTAATCCGCAGTGATGCTCTCCACTACGTTCTTGTTCACGTGCTGCCCGAGGCGCTCGTGTTCAGCGTGAGTCACGCGTTATTTCTAGTGGCGCTTGTTGTTGGCGGCGGGGCCCTCATCCTGCTTGCTATTGTTGCGCCGAGGGCCGTGTTCAGCGCCCCAATGGCAGGATTCTTCATATGCTTCCTGCTCTGGCTAAGCCTCAGCCTTAAAGCCGTAATCGCCGGCACGATTTGGATGGCCGTGGGAATCGCGTTCGGTGCGTGGAAGACGCGTGGCTTCCGTGGGGATTTGGTGAACTTCGACATCCCGGCAGACGAGTAAGTCGATCACTATTTGCTTTTGTCATCCCGAATTCAGTCTTGTCATCCCGAACGAAGTGAGGGATCTGCATTTTGCTGGCAGACTACAGATCCCTCGCGTTGCTCGGGATGACAAGCAGAAAAAATTACTCCACGTTCACGCCCGTCACTTCGACCTCGGGTGTGGCAGTTCCCAAGCTGCTGGCGCGGTACGTTGCCGTAACCTCGCGTTTCTCACCCGGCAACAGGGAAAGGTAATTGTCCTGCCAGACCACCGGCAAGATTTCCTCGCCGCCCTTGCCCTTTTCGAGCTTAAGCCGCACGAAGAAGGCGATCGTCTTGCCACGATTTTCTAAGGTCACTCGCGTCACCGAATCTTTCTCAACTTTCTCGGTGCGACTCGCCACGCTTAGCTTCACCTTGGGCATCTGCGCCAGCGCCGTGTAGTCCGCGTACGATGCCGTAGGAGTCGTATACCAATTCGACTTTGACCAGTCGAGCGTTTCCGGCTTGGTAGAGAGCCAGTAGAAGTTCGTCCCAACCAGCTTTCCGCTGCCGTCTGTCACGCGAAGATCCAGAAAATAAGTTCCAGACAATCCGCTGAGTTGCGGAATCTCAAATACTTTAGCCGTGCTGTCGGCCGCGGCGTCGAGCCCAGTTTCTTTGGAAAACTTCTGCGTTCCGTCCAGGTTGAAGATCCGCGCGGTCAGCTTCAGTCCTTTGGCGTCGACATATTGGCTGCTCACCAGCCATACTGAGTGATCGTCGTATCCATACACCGGATCGAGCGCCTGCAGCGCTTTCTTGGCCCCAAAATATCCGCCGCCCGGCTCCAGATAATAGTCGTAGAGATGCCAGATCATCGACGGCCACGCGTTATTCAGCATCCACTGGATCACTCCGGTCGACGTGTACTTGTTGCGGCTGTAAGCCTCGTACATGGCGCGCACGCCTTCGTAGGTCATCAGCTGCGATTTGTCGGTATAGTCCTTGGCGCTTGCGGCCTTCCCGTAGCGGGAGTCCAGCGCTTCGGTGAACACGTGCAGGTTCTTGAACGATCCGCCGCCCGCGTGAAAATTCCAGTACTCGTCAACCGGCCAGAGATGGTCTTTTGGAATCATGCGCTCGACACTCTCTAGAGTAGGAACGGCGGGTCCCATGCTGGTTTCTGTGTTGAAACCATATGCTCCCCCGCAACCACCTTGATTGCAAATCCCGCTTTCGACGTGGAGATGAGGATCAGTTTCCCAATACGACGGTGCGACATATTCATACGGACCACTCATCTTGACGCCGCTGCCGTCCGTGAGACTCGTGGGCTTCGCTGTAGCTGACGAGATCACCGGATTGGGCCAGAGCAAATCCTTTTCGACCTTCAGGTACATCTCTTCGACATCGGGCGGCGGCGGATTGTCACTGCCATTGAGCCAGACCAACATGCTCGGATGCCGTCTCAGCCGGTACATCTGATCGCGCAGCGAAGCCTTCGCGATTTCAAAGTCCTCATCTTTCCAACTGCCCCAATGTTCCCAGAAATCGCAGCAGCACCAGCCCGCCATCACGAGGATGCCCTGCTGATCGGCCATTTCGAAAAAGTCTTCGGTCTCGAGCTTGCCTTCCAGACGAACCGTGTTCAATCCCATGTCGCGCACATAACGTAATTCATCTGCCAGACGGTCATGTGTTTCCCGCATCATCATGTCGGGCGTCCAGCCTCCGCCGCGAATCAGAATGTTCTTGCCATTGATCTTGAAGAGGCGTTTCAGACGATCGGGCGCCTGCTCCGTGACTTCAGATGTGATCTCGCGAATCCCAAATTTGGTTCGAGAAATATCGGAGAGCGCTCCATCCACATCGAAGGAAAGACTCAAATCGTAGAGGTTTGGAGTGCCCATCTGCGCCGGCCACCACAGCCGCGGATTGCTCAGGTTGAGTTGCGGATATTGCTCCGGAGAGAACACGACGTCCTTCGACTCTCCCGGCGCCAGTTCGACGGGTTGCGCGAACTCAATGCTTTCGATCTTGCCCTTGAGCGTCCCTTTAACGGCATGGTCGCTGGCGTTTTTTATTTGGGCAGTCACTGTGAGGTGGGCGGCGTTATTTGCCGGAGAATCGACCTTGGCGAGTACCGCTGGATTTCGCAACGCGACGGGACCGCTGGTGGTGAGGTACACCTCGCGCCACAATCCCATGTTTTTGTCAGGCGGCGCAGGATTCCAGTCGACGAACGTAATCGCCAGACTATTCTCGGTCGGCGCCCAAACTTGAACCGCTAGCGTGTTCGTCCCCGCTTGAATCGCCGACGAGACGTTGAACTCATAAGTGCGCCAAGCCCCAGCTACATCGTTCGAATTGGCGATCTGTTTTCCGTTGAGAAAAATATTGGCGCGATAGTTGATCCCGCGGAAGTTCAGCCACACCGTTTTCCCCGAAAAGGTGTTCGGCAGCGTGAACTCTTTGCGATACCACCACGAAACCCCATAGGGGCTATCGGGGGGCATTGCGATACCTGAGAAATTCGTGCCGATCGGATAGCTGACACCCGGGTACTTCCGAATGTTCATTCCGTAGAAAGGATCCGGAAGCACTCCGCGCTTAACTTGGGCCGCAACCACGGTCGTCGGAACATCGGCCCCCATCCAATCCGCACCGTGGAACGATGCGCTGGAGATGGCTTCGCCGCTTGCGGCGACCTTTGCGGAAGTTTGCAATGTCCACCCGTCGCGCAGAGGCAAGGTCAGGGCCGGGGCGGGCGCAAAACTGGTTTGAGCCGCAGCTAACGAAAGCACAAAGAACGGGAAGAGGAAGCGCAACGTCTTCATGAAAGTGTCCTTCGATGAAAACTGGAATATGAGAATACGATTACTGTGCGAATCGCTCTAAGTTGATAGCACTTTTATTAATTCGATTCAATAGCGCATTTTGACCTGGAAGTTGAAGCGCGGCGCCAACTATTTTTTCAAGTAGCGGTCCTGCATTTCGTCGCGACGGCTTCCTCTGCCTGGAGTCGGAAACCGGCGCTGAACCAGCCCACGCGGGATGCGAGTTCATTGGCTGGTCTATAATCAAAGATTGTCAATCAAAGATTGTCGCTTACTGAGTAGACCAATCTGAACGAATATCTAGCGGAGTTAAATTAGTCATGATTCGACAGCTGCAAAATGCGGGCCCGACTGTGAAGATCATACTCGCTGCCCTGCTCGTCCTGATCTGTGCCTCGATGGCAATCACGCTGATCCCCGGTTTTGGTTCCAATGTCGGCATCGGATCGACCCCAGCTGGCGTTTTGGCAACAGTTGGCGATCAAAGCGTAACCGTACCGGAAGTGCAGCGCGAAGCGCGGGCCATGATTCGCCAGCAGTTCCCTCGCGGTGGGCCGCAGGCTGCCATGCTGTTGCCTTATTTTGCCAGCCAGGCCGCCGAGCAGCTCATCAACGAGAAGGTGCTTGTTGCCGAGGCGCACCGCCTGGGCTTGCGCGTGAGCGACGATGAACTTCGAGACGAGTTGCAGCACGGTCAACTAGGCCAGATGCTCTTTCCCGACGGTAAGTTCGTTGGGCAGGAACAGTACGAAGACTTCGTGCAGCGGAACGATATGACCGTCCCGCAGTTTGAGTCGTTAGAGAAGGATTACATTCTCGTTCGCAAACTGCGCGCCCTGGTTTCCAGCAGCGCGTTCATCAGCGACGCGGAAGTTCGCGACGAATTCAATCACCGAAATACGAAGGTGAAATTCGAGTACGCCGTGATTACCCAAGCCGACATCCTGAGAGGCCTGCACCCCACGGATGAGGAACTAAAGGCTTATTACGATCGCAACAAAGCCACCTACAACAACTCCATTCCTGAGAAGCGGAAGATTGAATACGTCGTGGTCGATAGCTCGAAGGTCGCCGCGGCCGCAACTGTTACCGATCAAGAGCTGCAAACCTATTACAGCCAGCACCGAGAGGAATATCGCGTTCCGGATCAGGTGAAGGTGAGCCACATCTTAATCAAAACTCCTCTTCCTGCGTCCGGCGCCAAGGAAGATGAGAAAGGCATCGCGGATGCTCG
This sequence comes from uncultured Acidobacteriaceae bacterium, assembly GCA_963846085.1. Lineage (GTDB taxonomy): Bacteria > Acidobacteriota > Terriglobia > Terriglobales > Acidobacteriaceae > Acidiflorens. The sequence continues at coordinate 2,580,129 of CAWJUN010000004.1, forward strand.
CGCCAAGGCGGAAGACGTCTTGAAGCAGGTGAAAGCAGGTGGGGATTTCGCCAAACTCGCCGAAAAATACTCCGACGACCCCGGCAGCGCCAAAAACGGCGGCGAACTCGGTTGGATCGGCCGCGGCCGGACCGTTCCTGAGTTCGAAAAGGCTGCGTTTTCACTAGGCAAGGGGCAGACCAGCGACCTCGTCAAAAGCAGTTACGGTTTTCACATCATCCACGTCGAAGACAAGCAGGAAGCCCACCTCAAATCCCTCGCCGAAGTAAAGGGCGAGATCGAGGAAAAGGTAAGGCAAGAAAAAATTGCGCACGCCACCGAGGCGGCTGCCAATTCTCTCTTAAGCCAGGCCCGACAGCCCGACGGATTCGACAAAGCGGCCGCTGCGAAAGGTGATACTCCTGTCACCACCGACTTCTTCAGCCGAACCGATACCTTGCCCGGTCTGGCACCGAATCCGCAGTTCATGGATGCCGTATTCAACGAACCCGAGAAGGCCCCGGCTGACCTTGTGCAGGTTCCGCAGGGTTATGTGGTCTTTCAACTTCTCGGCATCAAGCCGCCTGCCACTCCTTCGTTCGAAGAGATTCGTTCGAAAGTGGAGAGTGAGTTCAAGAACGAACGCGCAGCCTTTCTGTTGCAACAGAAGACGCAAGAACTTTCCGATCGAGCCAAGTCTGGTCACGATCTGAAGAAAGCCGCAAAAGACCTTGGCGCTGTAGTGAAAACGAGCGACTTGGTTGCCCCGGATGGACAGGTTCCAGACATTGGGTCGATGTCGGCCGCCACCGCGATTTTCTCGCTAAAGCCCGGCGAAATCAGCGGTCCAATCACGGCCAGCGGCAATGGGGTCGTCGCTCAGTTGCTCGAGAAACAAGCTCCGACGGACCAGGATTTTGCGGAAAAGAAAGACAGCATCCGGCAGTCCCTCGTTGAGGCGAAGCAGAACGATTTGTTCGGCCTCTTCGTGACCAATCTTCGCAAGGATATGGAAAGCTCCCACAAACTGAAGGTCAATCAGGAAGAGATGAAGAACCTGAGCCGTCAGAATTCGCAAGAAGGTTCGTAGCCAAATAGTATTCTCAGTTCCCAGTTCTCAGTTTGAGCGCGTGGACACGTAACTGAGACGCCGCAACACCAAAACTTATTGCCGAGAACTGATTTTGAATGTCTTTCCCGCGCGCCAGCGGAATTCTTCTTCATCCGACCTCGCTGCCTTCCCGCAGTGGGATCGGCGACTTTGGTCCGTCCGCCTATCAGTTCGCTGACTTTCTGGCCTCCGCTCGCCAGGGATTGTGGCAGGTTTTGCCTCTCGGTCCGCTCGGCTACGGAAATTCGCCTTACTCCTCGACCTCCGCCTTCGCGGGAAATCCGCTCCTGATCAGCCTAGAGCGCCTTGTTGACCACGGCTGGATTGCGCGGTCGCTCGTCGACGCACTCGATGTCGCGGTTGAACCGGTCGATTATTCCCGCACCTTCCACCAAAAATCGCCTCTCTTGTTTGAGGCCGCGCACAATTTCCTGCGCTCCGCCGCTTCGAATGCCCGCTCGCGTTATGAGAATTTCTGCCGGCAAAATCAGTGGTGGCTAGACGATTTTGTTCTGTTCGATGGCCTACGCGCTCGTTTCAAACTGGAGAGCTGGAATCGCTGGCCTCGCGAATTGACCCACCGCGATGCGGCCGCGATGGAAAAAGCCAATTCCGACATGCGGGACGACCTCGATGCGCGTCGCGTGGTGCAGTTCTTTTTCTTCGAGCAGTGGCGTGCTCTGCGATCGTACTGCGCGCAGCGCTCAATTCGCGTCGTCGGCGACATCGCCATCTTTGTGAATTTCGACAGCGCCGATGTCTGGACGCATCCCGAACTCTTTCACCTGAACTCCGAACTTGATCCGGAAGTTGTGGCTGGCGTGCCGCCTGATTTTTTCAGCAAAGATGGCCAGCGCTGGGGAAATCCCCTCTATCGCTGGGACGTAATGAAAGAGCGCGGCTACGCTTGGTGGATCGACCGCATGCGCTGGGTTACGCAAAACTTCGACTACATCCGGCTCGATCATTTTCGCGGCTACTCGCAGTTCTGGGAGATCCCTGCGAACGAACCCACCGCTATTCATGGCCACTGGGTTGATGGTCCGAAAGATGATTTGTTCGTGAAACTGCGCGAAGCTCTTGGCGGACTTCCGTTCTTCGCCGAAGACCTGGGATACATCACGCCCGACGTACACGCGCTGCGGGAACGACTGAAGATTCCGGGAATGGCCGTGTTGCAATTCGGGTTCGGCGATGTTGGCGCCCACACCCATCTGCCCCACACCTTCACGGCCGACAAGGTGGTTTACACCGGGACGCACGATAACGATACCTCGCTGGGCTGGTGGAAATCGGCGGCGACGGAATTCGAGCGCCTGCAGATCGAAGCGTATCTTGGGCATGTAGCGGAGGATTTCAACTGGGCAATGATCCGCGCCGCGTCCACTTCCGTCGCCAGCCTCAGCGTCGTCCCCTTGCAGGACGCGTTGGGACTGGGCAGCGAGGCGCGCATGAACGTTCCGAGTCAGGAAAAGGGAAATTGGCGCTGGCGTGTCGATTCCAAGTCCCTGCGCCCTGAGTTGGCGAAGAAGCTTTCTACACTGGCCGAGGTTTGCGACCGGCTGCCACAGCCGTTGCCCGGCTACGGTCAGGAAGAGTGGGCCGCCTGAGTTAGTGTATTCTCGGGGGCAAAGCAAAATTGAGTAAATCCAAATTGTTCAGATCGAGTGGAGTACGAAGCTGTGACCGAGCCCATCATTCGCGCCCAGGCCGTAGAAAAGTTCTACCTGCAGCCGGATGGGAATCGCATTGAAGTTATTGCGCCCGTCGATCTGGATGTAGAGCCCGGCAAAATTATTACGCTGCTCGGTCCCTCGGGCTGCGGCAAATCCACGCTTCTTCGCATTCTGACCGGCCTCAGCAAGCCCTCGTCCGGCGAAGTTCTGTGGCATGGCCAGCCCATCTCTTCGCAAAACGCCGGAGTTTCGATCGTCTTCCAAAGTTTCGCTCTGTTTCCCTGGCTCACCGTGCTCGACAATGTCGAAGCCCCACTCGAGGCCCGCGGAGTGCCCGCCATGGACCGTCACAAGCGCGCACTGCGGATTCTCGATACGGTGGGTCTCGATGGCTTTGAAAGCGCTTACCCGAAAGAACTGTCGGGAGGCATGAAACAACGGGTCGGCTTCGCCCGCGCGCTCGTAGTAGAACCTGAAGTCCTGTTCATGGACGAGCCATTCTCGGCGCTCGACGTTCTAACCGCCGAAAGTTTACGCAACGAATTGCTCGAGCTCTGGCTCAGCCAGAAGATGCCGACCAAGGCCATCTTCATCGTCACCCACAACATCGAGGAAGCGGTGCTCTTAGCCGACCGCGTCATCGTGCTGGGACGGAACCCGGCCCGTGTGCGCGCCGATTTTCCGATCGAACTTTCTCGTCCCCGCGATCGTAAGTCGCAGCGTTTTGTCGAACTGGTCGACTATATCTACAAGATCATGACCCAGCCCGACCTGGCGCTTGCTGTGCCCGGCACCACCACCACTGCACAGAAGCCGACACGCCAGAAATATCAGATGATTCCGCACGCCCGCGTCGGTGGCATCGCCGGACTGCTCGAACTCTTACAGGATCGCGGCGGCAAAGAAGACCTCTACCGCCTGGCCGAAGATCTCATCATGGACGCCGAAGATCTCCTCCCGATCATCGAGGCTTGCGTTCTGCTGGGCTTTGCCACTCTGAAAGAAGGCGATGTTGAGATCTGTGCCGAAGGCACCCATTTTGCCGAAGCCGATATCTTGTCGCGCAAGATTTTGTTCCGGCAGGCCGCTCTCAAGCACGTTGTGATCCTGCAGCAGATTGACAGCATTCTGCACGCCAAGAACGACCATTCCATCTCCGAGGAATTTTTCTACGACATCCTCGACGAGCACTTCAGCCAGGACGAAGTTGAGCGGCAATTCGAAACTGCAATGAACTGGGGACGCTATGCCGAAATTTTCGACTTCGATCGTGAATCGCACCGGTTGATCTTGGCGGAGCCGGTCAGCGAACCGCATCCGCCGACCATCACGCCGGTGCAGCCGTGAACCGTCCGCAACGAGTTGCTCTTCGGCCACTGGTTCGAATCTGGTCCGTTTTGCCTCGTCCGACTGCGGGCAATCTTCCAGATCTCATCATGTTCTCGGCCGGTCTGGCGCTCTTCTACTGCGTCGTCGAGGTTGGACGCAACTGGCTTGGCCCATTCACGCCGCACGTCGAAATCAGCCGCAGCCTCGGCGCCTTGCCCGTCTACGCCGGATATTCTTTGCTGCGCATTGCGTTGGCGTACGTGCTCAGCCTGATTTTCGCGGTTACCTACGGATATATTGCGGCCTATCGCCCTGGTGCGGAACGCTTCATGATTCCGCTTCTCGACGTTCTGCAGTCGATTCCCGTCCTGAGTTTTCTTCCCGGCGTAATGCTGGCCATGGCCGCCCTCTTTCCGGGACGCCAGCTCGGCGTTGAGCTCGGCGCCGTTCTCCTCATCTTCACCGGTCAAGTCTGGAACATGGCGTTCAGCTTCTACGCATCGCTGAAAAGTATCCCACGCGAAATGCGGGAAGCGGCGACGATCTACCGTTTCAACTGGTGGCAGCGCTTCATTCAGATTGAACTGCCCTTCGCCACCATCGGCTTGGTCTGGAATTCCATGATGTCGGTTGCGGGCGCGTGGTTCTTCCTGATGGCCTGTGAACAATTCGGCGACTTCCGCCTGCCCGGTCTCGGATCCTACCTTCAATCCGCTGCTGATAACGGAGACACTCGCTCCATCGTTCTCGGCATCATCACGATGGTCGCGGTGATTGTGATGATCGATCAGTTCGTGTGGCGCCCCGTCATCGCCTGGGCTGAGAAATTCAAAATGGAGCAGGTAGAAAGCTCGAGCGCCCCCACCTCGTGGGTGCTCGATTTTCTTCAACGTTCCCGGGGCGTCGCACTTTTTCGGAAACGGGCGATTCGTCCCCTCCGCGAACAAATGGTGCATTACTTTGCCCGTAGACAAGAAGTCCGCATCACATCGCAAAGCGAAAAACCTGCCGCAATGTGGTTTTGGAGGATCGTCGGCATCGCTTTGCTTGGCGGTATCGGGTACGCCGTGGTGCGGGTCGTCTTGATCTTGACCGGATTGCGTGCCGCTGAATTTCACCAACTCGGCATTGGTCTGCTAGCGACTTTCCTGCGCGTCAACCTAACTCTCGTGCTCGGTGCGTTGTGGACCGTTCCCGTCGGCGTCGCCATCGGCTTCAATCCGAAACTGGCGCGCATCGCCCAGCCACTGGCGCAGATCGCAGCCTCAGTTCCCGCGACAGCGTTGTTTCCCGTGGTGTTGCTGGTCCTGATTCGCTTGGGCGGAGGGCTCGGCTTCGGGTCCATTATTTTGCTGCTGCTCGGGACGCAGTGGTACATCCTGTTCAATGTAATCGCCGGCGCCATCGCGATTCCCACGGATCTGAAAGAAGCTGCGAACGTTTTCGGCATTCGCGGATGGGAGCGTTGGCGGAAACTGATTCTTCCCGGAATCTTCCCCTTTCTCATCACGGGTATGGTCACCGCCTCCGGTGGCGCCTGGAACGCCAGCATTGTCGCCGAGTATTTTCACTTCAAGGGTCAAACTTATTCGACCGTGGGAGTGGGCGCGATGATCTCGGCCGCCACCGACTCGAAGAATTTTGATCTGCTTCTCGCCAGTACCATCGCCCTGGCCGCCGTCGTTGTGACCACCAACCGCCTCCTGTGGCGACGTCTCTACCGCCTCGCGGAAACCCGTTACAAACTTGAAAGCTAAGCCGTTCTGTGAGCTACGAAGGCTGCGACGGTTCCTGTCAGTGTTACTAAAGAAATACCCATTCACAAACGGTTAACCATCTCTTCATCAACGCGCAAAGCCCCCAAGGCAAAAATCATGCATGAAGAATCTCCCGCACGAAAGCAACCAGGTACCGCGTGCACTCGGCGAACCGCCGTTGCTGCCCGGCTTTCCCGGATTTGCGGGAAAAGGATTTGCGGAAAAATTCATCCCGCTCGACCAGACGCGCCAACTCTATGATCGCGTTCGCCGGGCAGCGCCCGGCTGTCGCTTGGAAGCGCTCCTTTCTGAAATGAAGGTAGAACTCGAAGTCCCGCCTGCGGACCTCGATCGCATTCCAGTAAAGGGGCCTTTGGTCGCTGTGGCGAACCATCCTTTCGGCGTTCTCGATGGCGCCGCTCTGACCGTGCTCCTCTCTCGCGTCCGTCCGGACGTCAAGATACTTACGAACTCGATCCTCGAAGGCATTCCTGAGTTAAATGAGAGATGCATCTTTGTTGATCCCTTCCACACATCTGCTTCGACCGACAAGAATGTCAAGCCCTTACGTCAGGCCATGGATTGGCTGCGTCAAGGCGGAGCCTTAGCCGTCTTTCCCGCCGGTGAAGTCTCGCAATGGAATGTGCTCGAGGCGCAGGTAACAGACCCCGCGTGGAATGCAGTCGCCGCCCGTTTGGTTCGCAAGACGCAAGCCAGTGCGCTGCCCGTCTTCTTTTGCGGACGCAACAGCGTGAATTTTCAGCTCCTCGGCCTGATTCATCCCCGTCTGCGAACGCTTTTTCTGTTGCAGGAATTCCTGCAGCATCGCGACAAGAACGTGGAGATTCGAATCGGTAAACCCATCCCATGGGAACTCCTGGCTAGCCTTGATAGCGACGAGGAAGCGACGGAATACCTCCGCCTGCGAACTTACTTGCTCTCCTATCGCGGCAAGAAACCGATTTCGCTTCCGTCCAGAGTGCGTGCCGCGCTCCCGCGCAGGCAGGAGCCGATTGCTGACGAAGTACCGTCTCGATTCGTCATCCGCGACATCATGTCGTTGCCGCCGGAACGTCTGCTCACTGAAAATCAGGAGTTCGCTGTCTACGCGGCGCGTGCCACCGAACTTCCTCACGCCCTCGACGAACTCGGGCGTCTCCGCGAGATCACCTTTCGCACAGCCGGCGAAGGTACCGGACGTAGCGTCGATCTCGATCAATTCGATGAGTATTACTGGCACCTGTTGCTCTGGAACAAAGAGAAGCAGCAATTGGCGGGGGCTTATCGCGCCGGCAACACGAGCGAAATTATTCGCGCCCACGGCATCAAGGGCCTCTACACCCACACCGTCTTTCGCTATGACGCACAATTGTTCCTGAAGATTGGCTCCGCTCTGGAACTCGGCCGCTCTTTTGTGCGCCTCGAATATCAGCGCCAGTATGCCCCGCTGCTCTTATTGTGGAAGGGGATCGCCCGTTTCGTTGCCGCGCATCCGGAAACTCCCGTTCTATTCGGAGCCGTGAGCATCAGCAAGGAATACAGTCCCCTGTCGCGCGAGATGATTGTTCGCTATTTCGAGCAACGCGAAGACGGGCGCGAATTTGCCGACCTCATCCAGGCGCGCACTCCTTTTCGCGCCCACAAACTTCGGCGTTGGGATTGCGGCGCTCTCTGCAGCGTACTGCGCGATCTTGACGAATTGGGCGAGCCTATTTCCGATGTGGAAGAGGATGGAAAGGGGCTTCCGATTTTGATCAAGCAATACGCTAAGGTCGGAGGTCGTCTGGTCGGCTTCAATCTCGACCGAAAATTTTCCGATGTGGTTGACGGGTTAGTCATTGTCGATCTGCGGAAAACTGAGCCTTCCGTCCTCGAACGCTACATGGGCAAGAGGGAGTACGCCGGATTCCGCTGCTTCCACGAGCTCGGAGGCGTTGGCAACCACACTCCCGCTGTGCAGTCCGCTGACGCCGTCCGAAACTGAAATCCAAGTCGAACGACTTACCTGCGACTTAGCTCTTCAAATCGGCAAGGTCAAAAAGTCAAACTGCTGTACCCTCCAACTCGCTTTGCTAAATCCGCTCGCATGTTAAACAATAAGTAGTTCGCCTGGCCGCTCCAAATTGGATCGCGAGCCAGAGATAATGTAAGGAGCCTTCATGCCTGCCACTGGAGAACTGATTCGCCTCATGAATTACATCGACGACATTGCGACCACCCTCCGTCGCATCAGCGCCAGCATTCCGGCAATGACCAAAGAAGAGGCGGCACGCCTCGGAGAGTACATCCGCAAATCCGAACCCAGCTACGAGAGCGTCGTACAGCGTCTCGAGCACGCCGGCAAGGCTGGTAAAGAGGACAAAGAGTGACAGAAGTCCGCACCGTTGCCATCATCGGGGCGGGCATCATGGGACGCGGCATCGCCCACGCTGCGGCCCTCGGCGGCTACCGCACCATCCTCGAAGACCTGCTTCCCAATACACTACGCAAAGCCGAAAGCGAGATTCGCGCCAATTTAGACAAGGCCGTTGAATTGGGCAAGGTTGACGCCTCCGAGGCTGACGCCGCTTTTTCGCGCATCGAGTACGCGGGTTCCGTCGACGAGGCCGCCCGCGAAGCCGATCTTGTCATCGAGGCTGTTCCGGAAGAGATGGAATCAAAGATTGAGATCTTCACCATGCTCGACAAGATCTGCCGTCCCACGACGATTCTTGCCTCCAACACTTCCTCGCTCAGTGTCACCGAAATCGCCAGCGTCACTTATCGTGCGAAAAAGTGCGTCGGCATGCATTTTTTCAATCCCGTCCACAAGATGAAGTTGCTGGAAGTTGTGCGGGCGCTCGAAACCGACGACGAGACATTGGCCGCAGCGGTCGAGGTCGGCAAACGCATGCGGAAAGAGGTGGTCGTGATCCGCGAGTCGCCCGGCTTTATCACCAGCCGCATCAACGCGATGATCGGCAACGAAGCCTTCTACATGCTGGAAGAGGGAATCGCCAGCGCCGAGGACATCGACAAAGCGCTCAAACTGGGGCTGAACCATCCCATGGGACCTTTTGAACTGGTGGATCTGGTCGGGCTCGATACGCGCTTGCACATCCTCGAATACATGCACAAGACTCTGGGAGAGAAAGTTCAGACCCTGCCCGCTGCTCGTCCAATACGTGAAAGCCGGGAGGTTAGGCCGAAAGTCCGGACGCGGAGTGTTCGAGTATCCCCAAGAGGCGGCAAAGGTTGAACCGGCTGGGGGATGTCGGAGCGATAAACTAAAATCTGAAGTGAGGGTACGCCGGTATGTCACCTTAACTCATGGCCTCGTATTCTTGGCCGCCGGCGGCGTGTTTTACTCTCTTTACCTTTGTGTGGGCCGCACGACGGGCTGGGTAGACAGCCGCGAATGGCTGGTGAGCGGCTTCGGCGGCAACTGATGCAGCTTCGACGGCGGCCGCCGGGCGACGAACCGGAATGTCTTCTCGCAGTAAGGCGGCGATCTGGGCATTCTTCCGCAACAGATGATCCACGCCCGCCTCGGTCAACGTGTAGCGCTTTACTGGACGTCCACGGGTGCTACGCGGTAACTCCTCCCATTCCAGGTAGCCTTGCGGCGACTTCAACATCCGGGCGAGAAAGCCGTAGACTGTGTCTTCGACAATGCCCGTCAGGTCGGTCAGCTCAAACGCGGTGAAGGAGCGGAGTTGGACCGCCGTTCGGGATAGCCGGTAGGTCTGGCCGAAACTGGAACGATCACCGGAACGATCAATTACGCCATTGGAACTTCCCCCGTGCTAGTATCCTAGCGCTATTTTCTTTGCATGTAAAGATTAAAATAAGTATATCATTATCAATGAATTGCATCGAGTAAATCAGTAGGTTCCGGCGAATCCTCTCCAAGGCTGTGTCAGCAGGTCAAAATCCTCATCGGGCAGAGTTCGCAGGGCAGTCAAGACTCTGTCCACTACATCGGCATTTCTCTGGCCGGACGGCAGTCGTAGAATCTCGGCCGTCATTTTCCAGAAATTGGCGACAGACTTACGGCGCAAGCGAACGGCCACCTCCTCGAAGTCCCTCAGTTCCTCCCGATTCGCCCGCGGATTGCGGGAGGAATGGCGTTCGAGAGCGATCCGGAACCAGTCATCCAGCTTCATGGCTTCGCGGCTAAAGTTCGGATCGTTTCGATGTTCCTCCTTGAGGACCTCTACGAGAACCACTTCGCGCACACCGTCCGAGAGGTGCTGATTGCGCGGCATGAGGTGGGAAAAGTATTCGTGTTCCAAAATGCGGGACACGACCATGGCTCCGAGCAAGCTGTGCTCAAAAGGCTGCAGGGTCCAGTGGATCTCCCAGAGCAGGGGAGACGAGGAGGCGCAAAATTGGGTTCCCAGTTCGTCGTAGTCGATGACCAGCGGCGCGGCGCTAAACGCCATCTTTCCCAGATGCGGCAGGATGCGCTTCTTGATCCAGTCCGCGGCTTGCAGATTCGCGTCCCAAAGGATGGTCTCTCCGATACCGGCATTCGCGCTGGCGGCATCGGCCGCAATTTGCTCCTCAACCTTGGCGAGTTCCTTCTTGCCAGCGTCGCTGACGGCGTCGAATGTGCCGCTGAACGTGAATTGCTGCCAGACGTTCACCGCGTGCGTAATTTTGGTGATGTTCTTTTTCTGGAGTTCGCGCGCGAAGGTTTCCGCGAGTTCTCTCACAACCTGGTGAGGCGAGGGGCGGCTGTTGCCTTCCTGAGCCTTCAGGAAGGCAGGGAAGTGCAGGCGCATCGCGCGCCCCAACAGCAATACCACGTCGGTTGCGGCGCGGGTAGCCGGAAGGTCGGAATTTGTAGCGAAGGAAACCTGTTGCTTCGGGGACACGGGTTTTAATGCCGTTTAACGCTACGCGACCGTTTCTTCGGCGCAGGCGTGGGCGCGGACGATGAACTCTCCTTCCCCGCCACCCGGAATTTGGAGGGCAGAAGGTTCATTTTGCGCAAGCGGGGCGCCAGGTAATGGTTGAAGAAGTAGGCGCCGGCTGCGCCCGCTACGCCTTCCCCTGTCTTTTCCGCGGCTACTTCGGCCGCCGCCACGATTTTGGCCACCACCGCACTTTTCGCAGCCAGTGTCAGCAATATCGAAATCTCACCGATACCGAGGAACCCACCTTCCGCTCCCGACTTGGCTTTCACCGCGAAACCGTCTTCCTGCGCGGCTTTCGCCGCCTCCGTGGTCGCCTTTCCCAGAAGTCTGCGAACTTGCGCATCGGTCAGCAACGCATCCTGAGGAGATAGCGCAAAGCGATAGGACTGTTTCTCGGTAGCTTTCGTGGGGGGCAAATCGAACCTCCGAACGACAAATCGACCACACAGCGGGAAGGCCGCGATTATAACTGTTTTCTTCGGGGACGATCCATGACAAAGCGAGACGACCAAGAAAAGGCCGCGAAACAAAGTTCGCGGCCTGCGGAGAAAAGTAAATCCTGATTACTGATTGATGTCTTGTTTCGACTCCAGTTTCTTCTCCAGCCCATCCAGATAGACCTTCTGGTTGTCCGGAGCCACGGCCATCGACAATTTCATCTCCTTCGCGGCGTCGTCGAATTTTCCTTCTGAGCTGTAAACCCGCGCCAGGCCAGTGTGTACGAACCACAGGTCAGGATGTTTCTTCGCATTCTCGCGGAAGATCACGAAGGCCTCCTGGTTGCGTTTTTCCGCCTGCAACTGCCGTCCGTACAGGTGGACCTGCAACGGCGTCGCCAGATCGAGTGCCTTCTTCTGCGCCGTCGTCGCCTCGTCCTTGCGGTTGAGTTCCGTCAGCAGTTTCGATTTCGTCATCTCGTTCTCGTACCGGTCTTCATTCTCGATCGATTTGTTCGCATACGCCAGCGCCTCGTCCAAATCAACCTTTTCCGTCAGCAAGTAGGTCGCGGCATCGTCCCAGCTGATCCAGGTGTATTGCGACAGGTTTCGTAGTTGTTTCTTCAGGCTGGCCTCTACAGCGTCGTGCACATCGACCGTAACCTTGAAAGGAACCGCGACCTTCTCCCACTCCAAGGTCACGACCGCCGAATCCTTTTGCACATCGTCGAAGTCGTAGGTCAACGCGTTGTGCATGTCGGCCGTCTTTGGCTTCACCATCACGCGCAGCGCGTCCTCTTTTTCGTCGTAGGTGAACGCTCCCCACGAGGTGGAATTCTTCGAAAAAATGATCGTCCATTCGTCGGCGTTGGGGATCATGTGCAACCCGTACGTCCCCTTGTCGAGCGGCTTGCCTTCGATCTGCACTGGATCGCTGAAAGTGATCGTCGTATTGATATTGGCTCCGGCGCGCCAGACTTTGCCATAGGGAACCAACCCATCCCAAATCTTGCGATCGTTCACCAGCGGGCGGTGATAATCGATGGTGATGTCGGTAAGTCCAATTCTTTGGGAGACCTCTGCCCGCTGGCTCGGATCAGGTAGGTCGAGAACGAATGATTGTGCCGGGCTCATGCCCGAAAAGGCTGCCATCAGCAGGCAGAATAGATATCCTCGCAAAACCGATTGAATCATGGGAATGCCTCCTTCGACGTGTCGATTTAAGAATTTCTTGAAAGGGCCGCGACCCGCGGGCTTATCCTGATCGGCGTCTTAGACGGTCTCACCCGAGATTGGTAAGCATTCTGCTTTCGGGCCAGAGGTGGAGACGGGGTTTGCCCCGTCTTCCGCCGCCCGCGAACTATACCCGGTGGGGCTAGTCGATTTCGGCGCCCGCCCGGCTAACCCGGCCCTCTTCCTGAACGTCTAACAAACTGTCAGCGACAGCTCTTTTATGGAACCTCCTTGACTCGTCGTCCGTACTAACGGAAAGACGCAGCCGAGCCATGCACCGACCACGCATGGTCTGCTAAACCCTATGCGGATGCTCATCGAAATCGTTCGCCAATCGCTGGCCACGCTCTGGGCGCATAAACTGCGCTCTTTTCTCACCATGTTCGGCATTGCATGGGGCGTCGGTTCGCTGCTTTTGCTGGTCGGTTTGGGCGAGGGCTTTCGAAGTGGGCAGGCCAGGCAGCTCAAAAATCTAGGGCAGGACATCATGTTCACCTTCCCCGGCCGCATTCCCGCCGTCGAAGGCAGCACCCAGTCGGGCCGCACCTACCATTTCACCTACTCTGACTACCTCGCCATTCGCAGCGAGGCGCGCTCGCTTAAGAATCTTTCGCCCGTATTGAACCGTGAAGACATACGCGCCGTCAGCGATTACGGCTCGACCAACGGACAGGTCTTCGGCATTGCGCCCGAATATAACCAGATTCGAAATGTTCCCGTCGGCCCGGGACGCTGGTTCAACGATCAGGACAACATCGAGAACCGGCGCGTGGCCGTCGTCGGATGGGAACTTCTGAAAAACATCTTTCCAGGGCGTCCCGCCGTGGGCTCGCCGATCCTGCTCAATGGTGTGCGCTTCGAGATCATTGGTGTCCTCAGCAAAGTCGGTCAGGATGGAAATAACGGCACGAACGCCCGAATCTTTATCCCCATCCAGACCATGCGCACCCTTTTCCGTCTTAAAGACCAGAACAGCGAAGACGCGATTTCGTTTCTCAACTACCGCCCCCTCACGCCCGCAGACAATCTGCAGGCGAAACAGGAAGTGCACGAGATCATCGCCCGCCAACATGGTTTCGATCCCAAGCTCGCCGAATCATTCGAGGACTGGGACACAATCGAAGACAACCAGCGCGTCGCGAAAATCTTCGACGGCATGGATTATTTTCTGGGCGTGGTCGGCGTCATCACGCTCGCCCTCGGCGCGATCGGAATTATCAACATCATGCTGGTCTCGGTCACCGAGCGTACCCGCGAGATTGGCCTGCGCAAAGCGCTGGGTGCGACTCATCGTGCCATCCTGACTCAATTTTTTGTGGAGGGTGCGTTCTTGACTGCGTTGAGCGGTGGCATCGGGTTAGCTATCACCACGGCCCTCGTCACCCTTCTCGCAGCTCTACCCGCGCCCGAAGGCTTTGACACGCCGCGGATCGTTCCCTCATCGGCCGCCATCGCGATTATTTCGCTGGCATTCGCCGGCATTGTGGCTGGGCTTTATCCGGCGCGCCAGGCAGCGCTGTTGCAGCCGGTAGAAGCATTGCGTCAGGAATGAACGAGAGTGCTCGTGTGGTGACGGGGGCTTGCCCCGTCTTAGACAACTGTCTTAAATAACTTATGATTCTCGAACTGGCACGGCAGGCTTACAACGCCTTGAAGTACAACCGACGGCGCAGCATCCTTACCATGCTCGGCATGGCCTGGGGTATTGCGACCGTGGTGCTGCTTCTCGCCTACGGTTCGGGATTCGAGCGCGGCCTGTGGGTGGCATTTCGCTCCTGGGGCACAAACCTTGTCTTCGTTTTTCCCGGACGTACCTCTCTTCAGGCGGGCGGCACAAAAGCCGGCAGCGAAATAAAGCTGACCGTCAATGACCTCGATTATCTTCAGGCGGAAGTGCCTCTGCTCAAGCGTATCTCCCCTGAGGCCTTCAAACAGAGCACCGTCGCCTACGGCACGCGCAGCGGCAGTTACGGCATCAGCGGAGTCTACCCCTACTACCAGCGCATGCGCCGCATTGAGGTAGAGAGCGGAAGCTTCTTCACCGAACTGGACGAAAACAACCATAGCCACGTCGCCATTCTAGGCGCCGACGTGAAGAAGAAATTATTCTCTGGGCAGAATGCGCTCGGCGAAAAAGTTCGCCTCGATGGCATTTCCTACGAGGTTATCGGCGTCATGAAGCACGTCATCCAGAATGGCGACGACAACATGAACGGGAAAGTCTACATCCCCTTCAGCGCCATGAGCGATCTTACGAATACGTATTATCTAAACGCAGTCGCGATGGAATATGAAGGCGACCACACGAAGGTTGCCGAGGCCGTTCGCCGCTCCATGGCCTTTCATCACGATTTCGATCCCAAAGACAAGCGCGCCATTTTTATCTTCGATGTCTTCGCAGATCTTCTCGACCTGCGCGTAATTACAACCGGAATCAAGATTCTTCTGGGCTTCATCGGCCTGCTCACCCTCGGCATCGGCGGAGTCGGGCTCATGAACATCATGCTGGTTTCCGTCACGCAGCGCACTCGCGAGATTGGTGTTGAGAAGGCTCTCGGGGCGCGCGGTTGGCACATTCTGGTGCAATTTCTGTCGGAGGCTCTCGCCATCACGCTGATCGGAGGCATTGCCGGGGTCCTGCTCGCCTATCTCGTTTCCTGGTCAGTCGGATCCCTGACTCTGTGGAGCGCCTTCTCCGACAATGGCACCGACGGCGATATCCGCCTGACCATTGATTCTGCAACCTTGATCGCATCCACGTTGATTCTCGGGTTCGTCGGCATTATCAGCGGAATGCTACCTGCCATCAAAGCCTCGCGCCTGGATCCGATCGAAGCTCTGCGTTACGAGTAAAGGGTTTTGATCATGGTCATGTCGTGAGCGTTCAGACGGACCGAACCAAGGCCTTAACGCTGGCGTTCTACTCTTCCTGTGATATATTTCTGACCACATTCACAGGAGGTCGTATGCGCCCACTTGGTGTCACTCTGGTCGGTCTCTACCAAATTCTGCGCGGACTGCTCGGGTTGTTATTCGGCCTTTCCGTCCTGCTCTTCACGGGACTAGTCACCAAGTTGGCAGGGGTCGCCGCCGAAGGAAATGCGCTCGGGGGTTTTCTGCACGGCTTGGGCCGGATTACCGGCCTCAGCATTCTCGTCTTCGCCGTCATCCACATCCTGGCCGGATACGGTGTCCTGCAGATGCAAAACTGGGGCCGATTGTTGACTCTGTTCTTCTCCGCGGTTGGCCTCGTATTACTGCTACCGGGTGTCGTCCACATCCAACTTTTCTCTCTCTTTTTTGGAGCCATTAACGCCGCCAGCATCTTTTATCTGGCAATGCCTCCCATCAAGCGTCTTTTTCACGCCGGAGGCGCGGTCGTACGTGCAACCGCATAAACACAGGCCTTCCCAAATGGCTTGGGACGCGGTTTGCCGCGTCCCCCATTTCCCGCTTCAAACCTGAGTAAAATGAACCCGTGTCCGATCCAGATCCGGTCGAAAAAGTCCGTGAGCACTTGCGGCTCTATGAGCATCCGCTGCTCGCTTTCTCTGCGCGCAAAAATAATGGCGCCGTCGAAATTCTGATCGATCTGAAAAATTCTACCGTTCCCGTTCACACCTACGTGCTTCCGATTCACGCCCGCGATCTCGACCATCCCCAATTTGCCTGGCATCTGCAACGCCAGCTCTACGACGGACTCCACGACTACTTCATCGAAATGTTCATCCACACGCCGCAAGATCATTCCGCTTCGCCCAACCCTCCGCCGGACGAAACGAAAGCAGAGGAAAGCTAGCGTCGTGTCACCGGCTGAGAAAATCAAGATGAAGATCGAGTCCGAAATCCGCCGCTGCGGTCCCATCCCTTTTTCTCGCTACATGGACATCTGTCTTTACGATCCAGCTTTTGGCTACTACTCGACCCACGCCGACCAATTTGGAAAGACTGGAGACTTCTACACCTCCAGCGACGTTCACGCGGTTTTCGGACGTCTGCTGGCCCGACAATTCGAAGAGATGTGGCGGGCTCTGGACCGTCCGCCGCAACTCGAAATCCTCGAACTCGGACCTGGCCGAGGATTATTCGCTCGCGATGTGCTGGATTGGTCAAAGAAGAAATTTCCCGATTTCTTCGCCGCCCTCACGTACACGTTGCAAGAAGGTTCTCCCGCATTACGCGGGAAATTGCAGAACTCTCTCGCCCACCTCATCCGGGACGGCAAAGCCAGACTAACCGCGGAATTACCCAGTGCAACTCAGTGTGGCCCGAACGCGCGGCCCTCCATCGAGCGCACCCTCGCGCCCGAAAATCCTCTTATCGTTTTCGCTAATGAATTCTTCGACGCTCTGCCGGTCGAAATTCTCAGCACGCGCGGCAAGCTTCACCTCGCTTTAGAAGGCGACCGCCTCCGCGAAGTCTGGCTTCCGCCCCTCTCGGAAGAATTAGAGTTTCTTGATCGTTACGGCGTCCATCCGGAAGGGGACGAAAGAATCGAGGCGTCGCTCGTCGCCCAGAATTGGATGCGTCAAATCGCTAGCTCCAGTCACCGCGGAATGCTTGTAGTCATCGACTACGGCTACACGCGAGACGAACAGCTCGCAGGCCGGCATCGAGGCACGCTGATGGCGTATCGCCGCCATTCCGCCAGCCCCGACCCCTACCAAGCTCCGGGAGAACAAGACCTCACTGCTCACGTCAATTTCACCGCTCTGGCCGCGGCCTGTGGGCAGGTTGGGATACGTTGCGAGAAGCTGCGAACCCAAGCGCAATTCCTCATGGGCATTGGCGAGGAGAATCAGTTCGGCGACGCCTTCGAAGAGTGCCGCCTTCCTCAGGAGCGGGCAAAAGTCGCGCTGCAACTGAAGCATCTGGTGAGTCCTGAGGCCATGGGAGAAACTTTTCAGGTCTTGATAGCAAACTGCGGAATCGATGCCCATAAAGTAGCTTCACTGAGCGGTCTTAGTTTCGGAACTTAGGAAGCCGAGTAACCGAACGGTCAGGGACCCAAAGTGTGCACCATTTCTGTTGCTATTTAACACTCTAGAAATATCTTTGCGGTAATCTGGAGTCGATGAGTTCGCCTCGGGTCTCTCGCTTCGCGCTTCCTTTGCAGGTTGCGGCGGTTTGTTACCGGCGGGTGAATTCCCATATCGAGTTTCTGCTCGTCCATACCAACGGCGGCAGCAAGTGGACCTTTCCTAAGGGAGCTCCAGAGCCCAGACTTTCCCACAGCCAGGCTGCTGAACGCGAAGCTAAAGAAGAAGCCGGCGCCATCGGGGTCATCGAACCCCGCCATTTCCACATCTACGTCCACTCCAAGGGCGTCTTCTGGCAGCCGGGCGGCGTGCAGGAATACGTAGTCAAGGCCTTCTTGATGGAAGTACGGCAAACTCGTACTCCCGAAGAAGACGATCGCGACCCCACCTGGTTTGACGCGGAGAAGGCGCGCGTCGTCCTCGCCAAAGGCCGCGAAGTCAAATATGCCCACGAACTCCAGACCGTAGTGGACCGCGCCCTCGAGCATCTGGGCGTCGCGCGTTTGGCAGCAGCCCGCTAGAGCGCTCGTGTGGTGACGGGCTCTGCCCGTCGAGCCTGTCGTTGACAGACACAGTTAAAGCTACCGACAAAGAGCCCCGAATCCAAGAAAACAGGCGCTGGCCTGTACGTACATCCGCTGCAGGTCGACGCTCAACCCTCGCCCATGCTAATTCGGATCCTGCCTCGCGACCGCTCCGACATTAAAGGTATTCGGTAAAACGCAGGTGGAGGCCGGCGCCAGAACTCCGTCCGAGATGTAGTAAGTCTGGACGCCCACTTCCGCCCCACCCTGCTGAGCGCCCGGCGGCAGAATGGCGTTCGTCCAATCCGTGAATACGTAGTTCCCAGTCAAATCTTCTGTAAATCCGGCGAAACCATCTACGCCGCCGAAAGTGTAATCGTCGACCGGAGTTAAACGCCCATTCGATCCGATATCCAAAGGCTGAATATCGTTGTTGTTTGAGGTCGTGTCCTGTTGCCACGGCCACAAATAACGGCCCGACCAATCGATCCAAACGGCCGGAAAGTTGCCGCCAGCATATTCAAAAGGCGATCCTGGGATGTGAGCCAGGGCGCCTGTTGAGGGGTCAATATTGTAGCCATAGATTTTTCCCACTCCCTCATCAGTGACCGCATAAATGTGATAGTCGGCAGCGGCCAGCGCGGTCAGCGGCACATTCCGATCGAAATCGATGGGCAAGCCGGAAATGAGAGTGAGACCTCCATTATCTGCGTTGAGGCTGTAGCCCCATAAAGCTCCTTTTGGTGAAGTGGTCAGGAAATAGAAGAATGGACCATCAATCGCCGCGCTGAATGAGTAGGACTTCGGAAGCGGAACTGAGGTTCCGGTCGGGGTGAGGCTTCCGTTGGAGCGGTTGATCCGGAAGGTAGAAATTGTATTGGACACGCTGTAAAGGAAGTTGCCCGAAGGATCCATCAGGATTTGGGTAATGCCACTACCGGCAAACGGGGATCCGGGGATGGGGGAAAGACCACCATTTCCAGGACTGATCTGAAAGGCATAAACCCCATCCGGTTCACCCGTATATAAGAACCATCCACCCGGATCGACAACCACGGAATTCGCGTTAGCGGCCGAAAACTGCGGTGGGTCCGAGTCGCCGTTCGGATTGATCACTTGCCCCGTGTCGCTGATCTCAAGTTCGGCAATGGTATTGCCGCTCGCGTAGGTTCCATACAAATAACCATCCGGGCTTCCAGAGACCGCGCTGAGAAAGTTGGAGGTAAATACAGCCCCGCAGTTGTCCCACGCGACGAGTGTCATGTTGTAGTTGCCGAGCGGGAGGGTCACGTACGTATCCAATTGATTCGAATCGATGGTATACGGAGCAACGTAAGGCGCGGTGTAGAGGCGCATCGCGCTGATGCCTTGATCGCATCCCGTTTGAGCCGATGCCGCGATATGAACGGGACCGTCAGCGACTTCACCCGTTGGCAAGTAGATAGAGATATTGCCCGAAGTCACGCTCAATGGCACCGCAGTTTTTGCGACGTTGCCGCAATTGTCCCATGCCTGCACGACGGTGTTGTAACTGCCCAAGGGTAGAGAGAGAAAGGTTTCCAGGTGATCGCCATTCACCGTGAAGGCGTTTACGCCCGGGGCAGTGTAGATGCGCATGGCCCCGATTCCAGCCGCGCAAGCCGGATTTGTAGCATATGCCTCATAAAACACGGGCGTTCCTCCGGCGGCAGTTCCCTGGTAGTTGAGTGCTGGAGAAATAACGTTGACAGTTAACGTGGCGGAGGCCGTGACGGTGAGCGATACAGCGAACACTGACAGGGCGAGGTTATAGCGTAGATTCCAGACGAAGGGTTGCATGGACTTCACTCCTTGAATATCCGGCGAAACGAGACGGAGATCGAATCAGAATTAGTCGATTGCATCGAACTTGGAAATCCAGTCGAGTTCTGAAACACACTGGGAAAATAGCTTAGATACCAGCAGTTTCGAGGATCGTGATGCGGATAGAAGTGTCCGCAGTAGATTTCCGTGTGAGAATAAAAGAGACATGATCCAACTTTCCGGCGCCGGCAAGCGCTATGGCCACAAGCTCTTATTCGAGGACGCCGACTGGCTCATCACTCCCGAATCCCGCATCGGCCTCGTCGGAGCCAACGGCACCGGCAAATCCACCATCATGAAGATTCTTGCCGGGCTCGAGTCGCTCGACTACGGCACTCTCTCTCGCGCCAAGGGCATCTCCACTGGATACCTTCCGCAAGACGGCCTGACCATGACCGGCCGCACAATTTTTGCCGAGTGCATGTCGGTCTTTGACGAACTCCATGCCATGGAAAAAGAAATGGAGTCGCTCACCCGCAGCATGTCTGAACTCGACCACCAGAGCCAGGAATACTCGAACGTTGCCGACCGTTATCAGCGGCTGGAACATGAATTTGTCGCCCGCGACGGCTACACTCTAGAAGCGCAGGTCGGCCAGGTTCTCACCGGACTCGGCTTCCATCGCAACGACTGGACGCGGCAGACGGAAGAATTTTCCGGCGGCTGGCAGATGCGGATCGCGCTCGCCAAACTCCTGCTCCAGAAGCCGAACCTGCTCCTGCTTGACGAGCCGACCAACCACCTTGATCTCGAAGCCCGCAACTGGCTTGAGGAGTACCTCACCACCTATCCCAACGCCTTCGTTCTCATCTCGCACGACCGCTATTTTCTCGATATCACCGTTAAGCGCATTGTGGAAATCTGGAACAAGCAGATGCACTTCTACGCCGGCAACTACGATCAATATCTCGCCGGAAAAGCCGCTCGCAAGGAACAACTCGAATCCGCCTACAAGACGCAACACGATCGTATTGAGCAACTCGAAGTCTTCATCAATCGTTTTCGCTACACAGCTACCAAGGCCAAGCAGGTGCAGAGCCGGATCAAAGAGCTCGACAAGATGGAGCGGATTCAGATTCCGGATGAAGAAAAGACGGTGCACTTCTCGTTCCCGCAGCCCAAGCCCAGCGGACGCATCGTCGCCGAGTTCGCCAATGTCGCCAAGAGCTATGGAGAATCCGGGCCGACTCCGCACAAAGTTTTCGACAAAGTCGATTTCATGATCGAGCGCGGCGAGCGCATCGCCTTGGTCGGAGTCAACGGGGCAGGGAAGTCGACCCTGATCAAGTTGCTCGCGCAACAGGAAAAGCTAAGTGCCGGCGAGTACAAACTCGGCCACGAAGTCCATCTCGACTACTTCGCGCAAGATCAATACAAAGAACTCGATCCCGAAGCTCGCATCCTCGATGATCTTGGCGAGCTTTCGGGAGCCTCGACGCAGACCGAGTTGCGCAGTTTGCTCGGCTGCTTCCTTTTCTCTGGAGACGATGTTTTCAAGCGCATCGGCGTCCTCTCGGGAGGCGAGCGCAATCGTTACGCGTTGCTGAAAATGCTGCTCCATCCCGCCAATTTTCTGCTGCTCGACGAGCCCACGAATCACCTTGATCTGCGCGCCAAAGACGTCTTGCTCGAAGCCTTGATGAAATACACCGGCACAGTCGTGTTCGTTTCGCATGACCGCTATTTCATCGACAAGCTCGCCACCCGCGTCTTCGAAATTGGCGACGGCAAAGTCGAGATCTATCCCGGAAACTACGAAGACTACCTGTGGCGCAAGCAGGGAAGAGCGACGGACGAGGCGAAGCCACCCGCAGTTGCATCGACACCTTCGTCGGTCCCCGCGAACGGAGCCGTAGAGACGCGGCTTGCCGCGTCTCCGACCGATGCGGCCGACACAAAAGGCAAGCGCGTGAATCCGATCAAGCGCAAGCAGATGGAAGACCGACTCCACGAAGTCGAAGAAGAAATTTCCCGAGCCGAAGCCGCAATCGAGCAATGTGAAACGCAGCTTCAAAGCTTCGTCAGCGCCGAAGAAACGCAGCGCCAAACACAGGAACTCGCAACGAGGAAGAACGACTTGCGGGAATTGATGAGGGAGTGGGAGGAATTGTCGGAGACGCTGGCTTTAGCGAAGAATTAGCGAAGAATAGACACCGTCCTGATTCCCCATCCCGGTTCATCCATTCCAAAATAAACATTGAGCCGCGCTCTATTCTTGGGCAAGTCGTAGATGAGTTGGCGAGAATCCCCTCGTGGATCGTGCTGGATAGGTCCTATCCAAATCAAAGTCGCCCTGCTGTTACTGCGAAAAACCGGGCAGATTTGTGCCGGTTCCGCTTGCAGTCTTTCTCTTACAATCTTCTCGCAGCCTGCGGCTCTAAGATCGCCAATCAGCCACTTGGCCAATCCTTCTTCGTGGCGATCGCGAAAAGGATTGAGGAACGAAACGGCTCTGCCCTGTGCTACTTCCGGAGAAGCGCCATAGTAATAAAGCATCGGGCGATCGAGGCGATGAACGTAAAGGAAAACCGACGCTGCGAACAGGACCACCGTCAGCGCGACCAAGAATGTGGTTTTCACCGCATACATCCCATTGCCAGCTCCACTTTTCGCGCTAATTCGCAGATCTGGCTTGAGGTGAGTGGGCGCAGTCGTTCTCGCGGCGGTTCAAGCGCCGCCTTCCATACGGTCGTGACGTCCTGGGCTCTCGCTATGGCCCGCTCCCGCAGTCCGGTTTGCCCAGGTTCGAGGACAAGATGATAGAAGCCTTCGCCCTTATGCACGGAGGTGCTGAGCGGCACCACGAGTACAGTTTCAGCTCGCGGGTGATTGTTTCGCCCGTTGACCGAGACGATGGCGACCGGGCGCCTTCCCTTGTCCGGAGGGTCGGTCGG
The DNA here is from genome assembly GCA_963846085.1 of uncultured Acidobacteriaceae bacterium. GTDB lineage: Bacteria > Acidobacteriota > Terriglobia > Terriglobales > Acidobacteriaceae > Acidiflorens. Next base: position 2,602,851 of record CAWJUN010000004.1, read on the forward strand.
CAATTTTGTGAACCAGATCTCGCCGCGCTGCGGATTGGGCATGTGCCAGTTCCTCCTCAGTCAAGACTAGGGTCTGTCCCGCAAATTCTCCCCACGCTCGCTGTTCCTTGATTTCCTCGTCGGTCAGGCTGTCGTAATAGGCAACCGTGTTGGTCTCGATTTCCGCGAGTTTCTGCTCGCGCGTCTTCTCCTGCAACAGTTCGTCAAGAAATGCCGATAGCGAGGGCATGTTGCGCTCCCGCGCTTGCTTCTCGATATAAGCGACGTTCTGGGGTGAGAGAGTGAATGTGCGGCGAAGTTTGCGCGCTGGTCTCACACGGTTGCTCATACTTAGTATCATACCATCCCTGTGACATTGAGGGCCTAGAGAGGCGATAAACGTGGAGACGATTCGACGGGAACAGGCCAGCCGCAGTTCGCCTTGACCGGCAAGACCCGTTTCTATTCGGGCTACCCGCCCGCTTTCAACTCCTGCAAAACCTGCCGGGCGATTTCTTTCAGGGTTTCAAACACGCCGACGCCTTGGAAGGCGACCGCTTCAATGATAGGTTCGTTTTTCTTGCGCAGTTCTTTGCCGAGAACGTCTACCGGCAGAGCGTTCGGCAAGTCGCGTTTATTCAATTGCAGGACGTAAGGAATCTTGTTGAAGTCGTACCCATGTTCTTTAAGGTTCGACATCAGATTCTCAAGAGCTTCGACGTTCGCGTCCTGGCGCTCTTCTTGAGAATCGGCGACAAACACAATCCCATCCACTCCGCGCAAAATGAGTTTGCGGCTGGCGTCGTAAAAAACCTGCCCTGGGACGGTATACAAATGGATGCGAGTCTTAAAGCCGCGCACGTTGCCGAGATCCAATGGCAGGAAATCGAAGAACAAGGTTCGATCTGTCTCGGTCGCGAGCGAGATCATCTTGCCCTTCTGCTGCTCGGCTGTCTTTTGGAAGATGAATTGAAGATTCGTCGTCTTGCCGCCTAATCCGGCACCGTAGTAGACGATCTTGCAATTGATCTCGCGGGCTGCGAAGTTGATGAAACTCAAAAGGTTTCCTCAGAAACTAGTGCGAAACCGACTCGCGCGAACCACCCTCCAAGCAGCGAGACGATCGCTTTCCATCCACCTGACTACAGTATCGGTTACTGCTGGTTTTTATACCACACCGGAGGGTCGTAGCGCAGGTTACCCACGTTACTAAAACACTACGGCATCAAACGCTTAGCTCGATTTCTGGATTATCTCGGAGACGGCAAGGGATAATATCCGTCCCTCGCATACACCTTTACCTCTGGACGCCGCACCCGTACCTCGATTTGGCGATATCCGCCAATTCCTGGCTTGCTCGTATAGCCCAACGTGTACTGGTTGCGCGCATCCCCGATCGCTTGCGCGTAGACGCGTTCCATGTCGGCTTCGGTCAACCCATCAAACACCGTTCCGCCGCCCGTTGCAAAAACATACTTGGGAAGAATGTCGCTATATCCCAGAAACTTTCCGGTCCTCGGCAGATGGATCCGCTGCAGCCGGTCGTAGATTGGGATCGCCGCCCCTTCCACTCCCACCGCGTACACCGTGATGTTCTGGGTCTGGAGCACTTTCAGCGTGTCTTTGTAGCTGGCCGCCGAGCCCTGCTCGCGTCCATCGCTGATCACGAAAATAATCTTTCGCCGATCCCGCGGGCGCTTCGAAAGATCGCGCGCCGCCAGCAGAATCGCGTCATTCAACACATGCGCCACCTTTGGCGGCGTGCTGACCGGAGTGACAGGAGAATCAATGGGATTCCCATTGATTATCGGCCCCTGTGGACCCAGCGGGCCACTCGTCACTGGCGGCCCATTATTCTCTCCGCTATACATCTTCACCTGATTCAAAGCGACCGTCAGCTCTTTCGGGACGCTGGTAAAGTCTTCCACACGCCCAACGGTCGTGCTGTAGGTATAGATCCCAACTTCATCGAACTGGCTGAACGCCCCTTGCAATGCCGACAGCGTCTGCTGGACTTTCTTCAATCCCACGTCCGGCATGCCTGTGTCGATCACTACGGCCACCGATAGAGGAAACGGATCGCTCGTGAAAAACTTCAACACTTGCTGCTTCCCGTCCTCGAATAGAGAAACGTCCTTCGGTTGCAGTCCTCCCACCAGTCGGCCGTCTCTGTCCTTCACCATCACGGGTACCAAGACCAAGTTCGTCGTCGTCCGGATGATGAACCCGGTGTCTTGCCCGCTTTCCAAATCCCGCGGTACGCTTCCCGCAGGCACCGTCTTCACGGGCGGCATCGGCGGCGGGGCCGTCGTCGACTCTGTATCGCTGTGCGGAAGGTCCCTCGATCCCGAAGTCACGCCGTTACCAGAACTATCAACCGGAGGCGGAGAGTCGGGGAGATCATCCTGGGCCGCTTGTCGTGCGCTCGGTGGTTCCGGAGGCGGAATGGGCCGCGTCGCTGACGGGGCATCCGGGATGTCGTCCGTCTTCTGTTGCTGAGCGAAAATCGTACCCGCCAACAGAAATGTCAGCCCCAGAATCAGCACAGCGCCCGTTTTCGTCCTCATATCCCGGAATCCTCTGTCTTTCTTCTGCTTATGTGCTGCAATTTTCCACGTCCCGCCTACTTTTTCACTCATTCAGATGCCAGACTACGGTACTTTGGTGCATCTAACCCTTGCAGCCCGCTTAGAGCTCTTTACAGGATAGACTAGCAAAGTCTCTGGATAAATACGCCGATGCCTACACTCCCTCGCCAACTTCGCCTGCTTATCTTTTCATACCTTCTCGCCCTGTTACTATCCGGTGCTTTCCTGACGCGCTCTGCCGCCGCGCAGAATGCCCCCGCCGCTTCGAACGCCCCCACTTCCAATTCCGACTCAGACATTCAACATCCGGACTCCGCGGCCAACGATCAAGATAAAGACCAGCCTGTCTCGACTCTCAAGGTCAACGTCGAACTCGTACAGCTCTTCTTCAACGTCAAAGACAAACACGGCGCGCTCATTCCCAACCTGACCAAAGAAAACTTCGACCTTCTTGAGGATAACCAGCCCCAGACGATCAAATATTTTAAAGCCGAGTCCGATTTGCCTCTGACTCTCGGGATCCTACTCGATACCAGCGGCAGCCAGCGCCGCGTCCTCGACATGGAAAAAGAAGTTGGCGGCTCTTTTCTCGAAAGCACCCTGCGTCCCAAGGATGAAGCCTTCGTGATCAGCTTCGGCACCGACATCGAGCTTCTTCAGGATTTCACTAGTTCCGTCAGCCGCCTCAAGCATGCTCTCAACGATGCGTCCATGAACGCCGGCGGCGTCGGATGCGCGGGAGGCCCCATCGGCCCGCAAGGTCCGATCCCGTGTGGTTCGAATGGCCAGCGTGGAACCGCCCTCTACGATGCCGTCTATCTCGCCTCCCACGACGAATTAAGTCACGAAGTGGGACGCAAGGCCATGATCCTCCTCACCGACGGAGAAGACGAAGGCAGCAAGCTCAAAATCAAAGACGCTATCGAAGCCGCCCAGAAAGCCGACGCCATCTGTTACGTCCTGCTCATCGCCGACCGCGGATTCTACGGTGGCCTGGGAGGGCTAGGCTACAACGGTCCTTCCGAAATGAAGAAACTTACTCAGGACACCGGCGGCCGCGTCATCGATGTCGGCAACAAGATCGAAAAACTGCGCGACGCCTTTGACCAGATCTCCCGCGAACTGCGCAGCCAGTACAACATCGGATACACACCCACGAATAACAACCGCGACGGCTCCTTCCGCAAAGTCGACATCAAGCCCAAGCAGGGAGACTACAAAATTCAAGCCCGCAGCGGCTACTACGCCACCCCCCGCCACGAAGACTAAAACGTGCTGTCAGGCGAGCACTGTGCGGACGGGCGACCGGCCCGTCTAGCCAGCTCGGTTCTCCATACGAAACGAGTCTTTCCTTCGTGCTCTTTCGTGTCCTCGGTGGTAAAAGCTCTGCCCACCCTGCTTGACAGCCCAACCTTTCCCCGTCAAACTACTTCAACCGGACGCCCCCACGTCCGACGACCCGGTCTCCCCCTTAATTTGCAGCTTTGCTCCATCCCAGGAGGTTCTTCGTGACCATGCTTCGCCGCCTTGTCTTGTCCACCCTCGCCATCCTCTTTATTTCTTCTTCTCTGTGGGCCAAGACTCCGCAACCCGAAATTCGCACCGGCATCTGGCGCGGCACGAAGATCACCTATCTCTGGTATCCCGGAACCAACGGGAGCGGCAAAGCAATTTACCAGGGCGACATTCTCCTCGAGAGCGTACAAGACAAGCCCAACCCTCCCGGACAAAACAGCGTCGGCATTGCCTTCCCCCAATATTTCTGGCCCAAAGTGGGGAACGTCTATCAAGTCCCATACACCATCGACTCCCAGTCCGGAGACGTAGCGAACATCAAAGCCGCTATTTCGCAGTTCAACTCCACGTTCACGGGCGTAATCCAATTCGTACCGCACAGCACCGAAACCAATTACGTCGACTTCAATTTCGACCCCAACTCTAATAACGGAGTATGCGAGGCGACCGAAGGCGACGCTGGCATCGGCGAGCAATTTGCCACCGGCGCAGGCGGAACCCAGAACCCATGCACTGTCGCCACCGTCCTCCACGAAATGGGACATATCGTCGGCGTCTGGCACGAACAGTCTCGCCCCGACCGCAACACATACGTCAATGTGAACTACAACAACGTCATCGCTGCCTCGCGCTCCAACTTCGACCAGCCTTATGACAGCGAAGGCGTTCAGGATCTGACTCTCTACGACTACGCCTCTGTCATGGAGTACCCCGCGACCTCCTTCTCGCGCAATGGCGAGCCTTGCATCGAGACGATCCCCGCCGGAATCCCGCTCTCGAATTCCACCGGCTATAGCGCCGGCGACATCGACGGCATTCTTCGCCTTTACGGCGCAACGCCGACCGAAGTCACCGTGACCAGCAATCCTCCCGGCCTTCAGGTCATCGTGGACGGTGCTACCGTGACGACGCCGCAAACCTACGCCTGGTCCTTGAACTCTCAGCACACACTGAATGTGCCATCGACTGCTCAGACACTCTCCAGCACCGGGATCAGCTACATTTACGGTCGCTGGAACGATTCCACCGCGGAAAGCCACACTATCACCGTCACTCCCGGAAACAACATGGTCGCCCAGCCCGCAACCTCCCCTGCCGTCACGGTCTATTCCGCGAACTTCATTCAACTCGTTCCTTACGTCAATACAATCTCGCCCACCGGCGCCGGAACCGTTTCTACTTCGCCTGCGCCTGTCTCCTATTCCGGGCTTCCCGGTCTCTACTACATCATTCGCCAACCCGTCACCCTTACGGCAGCGCCCTCGCCAGGCGAGAATTTCTATAACTTCATCAACTCTCCCTACTGGCTGCCCGGTGGCAACGGCGCCAATCCCAAAACTTTTAATGTGATGGACGACGGGACATCCATCAACCTGACCACCTATTTCACCAGTTCCCCGGTTTACACCGTTACCACCGATCCAGTGGAATCGAACTTCTATCTTTTCGTCGATAACAGCGGCACCTATTGGAATGCGCCGGTCAATTTCGCCCTGCCTTACGATTCCACATGGACGCCTTCCAGCACCCACAGCCTTTCCACCTACTCGCCGCAATATCCCTGGAGCTCAAACACGCGTTTCCAGTTCTCCAATTGGAGCGACGGCGGAGCTGAGACTCACAACATCACATTGCCCTCAAGCGGAAGCGCGACTTATACCGCCAATCTTCAGCCACAATATTATGTCGATGATTACGTGATCGAAGGAACCTGCGCCGGTACCATCGGCGTTTCCCCGAGTTCACCCACCGGCGACGGCTTCTATCCCGTCGGAAGCCTGATCAACTTCACCGAGACCCCAGCCTCGGGCCTGACGTTTACTGGCTGGCAATATGGCCTGAGCGGGACTGGAAGCACCGAGAATCTGACCGTCAGCGACGAAGTGTTGGTTGCCGCCGACTATAACGTCAATTCCACGCCGCTCACCATCACCAGCCTCAATCCACCGAGTGTCCCAGCCGGCGGAGCAGCGTTCACCCTCACCATCAACGGCGCCGGCTTCACCACCAACACCTACGTCTACATCAATGGCTTCTACCGCGCCGTAGCCACGTTTGTCAGTTCCACCCAGGTTACGATTCCGCTCACCGCGCAAGACATCGCGACCGCTGGCGCATTTCAGGTTGCCGTCGGCAACTTCAATACCGCCGGCTGCGGACCCTACGTCCCAACCACGTTCTACGTCTTGCTTGCCTCCGGCGGCACCGCGGCCGTCAGCCCCGCCAGTTTGAGTTTCGGAAACCAGGCCGTCGGTACCAGCAGCGCGTCGAAACCCGTTACGCTCACCAATTCCGGCACCGGTCCCCTGACCATCGGCTCCATTGCGGCCAGCGGAGACTTCTCCGAAACGAACAACTGCTCTGGCTCCTTGGCCGCCAAAAGCAGTTGCACCGTCAACGTCACCTTCAGCCCCAATGCGACGGGGGCAGTCACTGGAGCGCTCACCTTTACCGACAGCGCCACCACCAGTCCGCAACGCGTCAAGATGACCGGGACAGGCATCGCTCCGCTCACCTTCAGTCCCACGAGTCTTACCTTCGCGAGCACGGCAGTCGGCTCAACCTCCAATTCCACTTTGACCGTGACCAACAAACAGACCACCGCAATCAGCCTGAGCTCAACCGCTACCGCCGATTACTCCGTCACCGGCGGAACCTGCGGGTCGTCCCTCGCGGCCGGGGGCAGTTGCACGATTACCGTCACCTTTACTCCCCAGTACAAAGGCTCGATCAAGGGCGCACTGCAGATCACGACGAATGGAGCCGACAGTCCCGCGATCATCGGACTCACTGGGACGGCTACGGGAGGACCTGCCGTCTCCTTGAGCTTCAGCCCGGCCACATTGACCTTCACCTCAACTGGCGTCGGCGCGACCAGCGCTGCCAAGACCGTCACCGTTACGAACAAGGGAACGGGCACGGTGACTCTAGGCGCCATCACTGCCAGTGATGACTACGCGGCGGTGGGCAGCGGAACGACGCCATGCGGAGGAGCACTGGCTAAGGCCGCAAAGTGCACCTTGTCGGTGACCTTCACTCCAACCAGCACTGGATCGATTAAGGGTGCGGTCTCTGTCGCGAATTCCGGTACTGTGAGTCCGCAGATCATCGGAGTGACGGGCACTGGCGCGATTCCCGTGGTCTTGTCGCCCACCACTCTGGCTTTCGGAACCCAGGCTGTGAGTAGTTCGAGCTCCCCAAAATCGGTCACTCTGACCAACAACTCCGGAACCACGCTCACCATTTCGAGCATCGTGGCTAGCGGAGGTTTCAGTGCCTCCGGTTCCGGCACGGCTCCCTGCGGAGCAAGCGTTGGCGCCGGCGCAACTTGCACCTTCAGCGTAACCTTTACGCCGAACGTGTCCGGTTCCTATACAGGAGCAGCGACCGTAAGCGATAGCGCGCCTCTGAGTCCCGGCATAATCAAGCTAACCGGAACCGGCAAGTAGGCAGGTACAAGAAAGCTGGACGAAGGACAAGAATCGAACGAAAGATAAAAACGAACGACAGAAAAAGGCCTGACGCCGGACGTCGTCGGCAACAGCATTGACTGGGTCCGCATCTTAGTCTCCGGCTTGGTGTACCGAAGTCCTTAATCGCGGTCGGGATCGTCCGCGCCAAAGTTGTCCAAATCCTAGAATACCCACCCAAGGAGAATCCAATGACACGCATCATCCGATTGCTTTGCGTTGTGTTGTTGACCATCGCCGGCTTAGTGGGTTCGTCGCTGCCCACGCGCGCTGACGACCACCACGATCGCTGCGTAAGACGCGTTCACCAGGCAGAAGAAAACCTGCGCGATGCCATCGCGAAGCATGGCGAGGACAGCCGAGAGGCTCGCAAACGCCGCGCTCAACTCGACCAGGCGCACCATGATTGCCCTGACGTCGAACATCATGACGATCACGACCACGACCAACACTAAATCCGGAGTAATTTCTGCGATTTCCAAGAAAAAGGCCCACGATGGCAGTTGCCGGTCGTGGGCCCATTTATTTGTTGAGCTGTGGTCGTCAGCGGACTTGGGCGAAATCTTCCACTGCGAATAACTGTCCGCCCTGCTCGACCACCCCGACTCCTACGGAGTCCATATCGCGGTCAACGATGTTGGCTCGATGGGCTGGCGAATGCATGAATTGCGTATGAATAAAAATTGCGGTCGGCCCTTGCGTTACATTCTCCGAAAGCCAACTGAAATGCACGCCGGTCTGCTTCACGCGCGCCGATAAACTCGGCTCTCCCTCAAAGGCGTGCATCGCGGTGCCGCGCTCAGCCATGACAACGGCATGCCGCCGCGCCGCCAGAGCGAGTGACTCGTTCCACCGCAAAGGGGGCAGTCCCTCTGCCCGTCGCGCCTCGTTCGCCGAAGCATACAACTCGCGCTCGGCGCGCACGGCGGAGCCTTGTGTATAGGATGTTTCCCCGTAAGAATCTTGTGCGGAGCTGGACCAACAGAGCATCATCGCCACCATCGCTATCTCTGCCAGCCGGGTTCTACTTTGCATGGTTCCTCAAAATGGAGTTTTTAACTCCACCCCGCCATTTTCGTGCGACACATCAATAGAACCCAGCTGGCCGTCTGATCGCAAGTTACCAACGTCGTATCATCGAAATCGAAGCCCCAAACGCGCTACCGGCGATCCCAATAGAGATCGCGCCGGTCGCGGCCGAGGTCGCGATACTCGTGGCGCAACTCCCGCCGCTCATGACGGGCGGCGCCATAGTTGCCGTGGTAGAGATCGCTGCGCAATTCCCGGCGGTCATGCGCAATTCGCGCATCATCGCGCCGCATGTCGCGTCGATCCCGCCATGCGTCGTCGGCAAACATCGTGCCTGCGCCCATTCCGACCAGTAATAAGATCCCGGCAATTGTGCGTTTCATAGTCTGCTTTCCTTTCGATAGCCGCCACTTTATTCCCGGGGCTCGTTGCCCTGGAATCGAATCTACCGAATGCAAACCCATACACCGGGTTCAAGTTGCGGAGTAAGAAGTAATGATTTGTCATCCGGCGAACACCGGAATTTGGCGTGTTTTCCTAGGTTTTGGCAGTAATTGCCGGGGAGATTTACCGTTTTACTTGTGGACGATTCTTGACGGGGATAACGAATTTCAATCCGGACCACACGTCCGTGACCGCGCAGACCTTGACGTCGACCAGTCCCGCGTCCAGGCCGCCCAGTCGGATCACATCTTCGGTGATGTCGGTGGGAACCTTCGAACTCTTCTTCGGCCACGAGATCCACAACATGCCAGCGGGGGCAAGCGCCGCAGCAGCAGGGAGTAGATCCGCTGCGAGGGCGGCGCGCGATTGGACGAACAGAAAGATGAAGTCGAGATTCTTGTCGCCAATCTTAAGAATGCGGCATTTCGCGAGTTCGGAGCGCAGTGCGGACTTTACGTCCTCTGGCACATGCAAGAGGACGGTCCGAAAATTATCCTTAATTCCCAACTTCTTTGCGAGAGGAGTTCCGGAGTAGCCAGGCATAAGAAGATGTTTCGAGTTGCTTCACAGCAAGCGCTAGATCAAGGAAGTTCGATTCGTTCCCATTTGCCGTCTGGCGATCGCACATACTCAGTGCGTCGCGGTTTCGACTCTGGCGCGAAAGTCTCCCTCCACTCAAGGCCTAAAGCACTTAGTTTGTCGAAATATTCCTGGCTTGGCGGACGTGGTCCTTCATTCAAAGCCCGAACGAATTCCTCTGGGGGGCTGTAGTGATGGACGGAAACATAGTGATAGATCAGAGTTGGCGCTGCATAAATAGCGCCATCATCCTTGGCAAAGACGCGTATTTCCGCTGTGCCCAGAAACAGTGGTTGGTCGTTTCGCACAACATAATACGACGTGCCTGAAGGACAAAATCCACAATCGTGTATTCCCCTCGATTGCGCAACTGAGATTTTACAGTTGTTCCAAAGCAGGGCTAGGAGCGCTTCGGCAGGCGCCGATTTATTGAATTCATGAGCGGAATCTATCCACCCAACATTTTTCGTCCCTACGCGACACTCCGATCGAAAATAGCTATAGTCCGACAGGTCTTTGAAGTACGCCATGGCTGATCAGAGATAGTGTTTCCCGCGAAGTGCACAACTCTGCCGATTATTGCTTCGGAGCGTAATATCCTTTGCGCGTCCGGACCTTCAGCCCGCGATCTTGCGCCAGGATTTCGATCGTCCGGAAGCTGCCATCGGCAATGAAGTTTGCCGGCTTGTAGGCCACCGCGTATTGGCTGCGCAGTTCCTCCTGAATGGAAAGGAACGCGTCCGACATCTCGCGCATCTGGAAGGGAAAGAACGCTCGCCCGCCGGTCGCTTCCGCGATGCGCTCCAAAACTTTGTCGCCCTTCCCCTTCATGCCGCTGATGTTGGTGCTGATGGTGTAGACGATCACCTCGGCGCGCTCCGCCATTTCAATCGCTTCTTCACGAGTGACGTGGCTGAGGTTATCCTCGCCGTCGCTGAGCAAAATGATGGCGCGGCGCACAGGGCCGGTCTGCTCCTGCTTCATTAGCTTGTCGCGGCATGCAAAATAGAGCGCGTCGTACATTGCCGTGCCGCCGCCCGCCCGCAACATGCGGACGCCAGTCGAAAGGCTCTCGGTGCTATCCGTGAAATCCTGCGTGACCTCGGGCGTCGCGTCGAAGCCCACCACAAATGCCTTGTCATAGTGCGGGCGAATAATGGAGTTGAGAAATTCAATCGCAGCATCCTGCTCAAACTTGAAACGGTCCCGTACCGAGTTGCTGGCATCGACAAGCAATCCGACCTGCAGCGGCAGATCGGTTTCAGCATAGAAGCTGCGCATCTCCGCGGGCTTCTGATCGTCGATGACCTTGAAATCGGTCTTTTTCAGATCCTTGATGTAGTGGCCATGGCGGTCAGTAACCGTAAACACAACCCGAACTTCGGTGACCGTCTTCTTCAGCGTCGTGACCGACTCGTCGGAATCAGCTTGATCGCCACTGCCCGGTGCTGCAGGCTCGGCCTGGGCCGGCGGCGTAGAAGTAGCTGGAGGTGAACTCGAGGAGTCGGCTGGAGTACCGGCACTTGCAGGCGCATTCTGCGTCGCCGCCGGCGCAGCGGCAGGTGGCGTGGTCTGGCTAACGAGCGAACCGGCCAGCCAGAACAAGGCAACTGGAAGCAGAAAATTGCGCAGTTTCATGGAGGTTGATTTCTTCATTATAGACCGCGGCGGGGTCTGCGTCAGATGCGAAGGGTCACTCGGTTTTATTGGCCAGGTTCGCGGCGCGGACCCTCCTGGGGTGCATTTTCGAGGCTGCCGAGCAAATTCTCCAGTTCCTTCGGTAACGGCCGGGAGAACTTCATCGCCTTTTTCGTCCTCGGATGGGTCAATTCGAGGGTCGCGGAATGCAGAAAATTTCGGCCCAGCGCGAGTGTCGCAGGCATCCCCGGATCGCGGCGCTTATTCGACTGCGACTTGAGTTCGCCCGGAGCGCCGTAGAGCGCGTCGCCCACGACTGGATGCCCGAGCGACGACATATGCACGCGTATCTGGTGCGTCCGTCCCGTTTCGATCTTCACTTCAATGAGGGCAAACTTGCCGTACGGCGCATCGAGTTTTCGCAGCACCGTGTAATGACTGACCGCATCGCGTCCGCCAGAGCCTTTCGTCGTCATGCGCGTGCGCCGCTGCGAGTGGCGGCTGATTGCACTCTGGATCGTCCCTCGATCCTGCTTCGGCCAGCCATGAACCAACGCCAGATAGGTCTTATGAACCTCGCGCCCGCTGAATTGTTTGGCCAGCCGCTGATGCGATTCGTCGTTCTTCGCCACCACCATCAGTCCACTCGTCGCGCGATCGAGGCGATGGACGATTCCCGGACGCAGGTCGCCGCCGACCGCCGACAGCTTCTTGAAGTGATGCAACAACGCGTTCACCAGCGTTCCGCGATTGCGCGAGTCGTCGGTTGCTCCCGCACCGGCATGAACCATCATGCCTGCGGGCTTGTTGACGATTGCGATATCGTCGTCCTCGTATACGATATCGAGCCCAATATCTTCGGCCATGGCGCGCAGAGGTTGCGCATGCGGTGGCCCGGTCACCGTTATCTCTTCTTCACCCTTTAGCCGCAGCGAGGCTTTTGCCGCCGCGCCATTGACCAGCACCTCCGCGCGGTCGATGAGTTGCTGCACGCGCGCCCGGCTGACCTCGGTCTGATTGACCTCGGATAGTTGCAGAGCAAGATATTGATCGAGGCGCTGCCCGGCAGCATCGGGAGTTGCGGTCAGCGTGATGGGAAAGTCTGGCATTGACAAGTCAGCATTTGGTACTCGGCCACGAAGCGCATTTTGAAACGATCGAGAGTCTGAGAACTACAGCGCAGAGCCGGATTTCTGCGTAGCGAGGGGCGCGGTCTGGGTGCTGCTCTTAAACCACCAGATGAGGCCTCCGCCGACTACCAGCAAAATAGAAATCAGCTGCGTGCCGGTCATGATCCCGCCAAAAACCTCTCCGCGTCCCGGATCGTCACGGAGGAACTCGATAAAGTAGCGCTCGATGCCGTACAGGATCATGAAACTGCCCCAGATCTGTCCATCGAATTTCTTGCGCCCCAGCAACCATGTCAAAAACAGAAAGTTGAAGAACTCGGCCGCCGCTTCGATCAGTTGCGTCGGTTCAATGCGCACGCCGAGTGGCGTTCCGCTCACGGTGTTTGCCAGAGGGTTGGTGAATACGACTCCCCAGAAATGGTTCGTCGGTTTCCCGTAGCAGCAGCCGGCTGAGAAACACCCGAAGCGACCAAGCACGTGGCCGAAAGCCAGTCCTGGAGCAAAGGCGTCACAGGTCCGAAGCGCCGGCATACGATGTCGCCGAACGTACCATGCCGCTGCGAGTAGGCCCGCGACTAAGCCACCGGAGAACACGCCCCCCGCTTGCAGTGTGTTGAGACTGAAAATCTCGCGCCAGTTATTGGCGTAGCTGCTCCAGTCGTTGACGATGTAAAGGATCTTGGCGCCAATGATCCCCGCAAGAACAACGAGTATTCCAAGATTCCAGGCATCGTCGCCGTTGATGCCCTGCTTCTCCGAATTGCGCACGCTGATCCAAAGCCCGATCAGAACGCCCGTGGCGACGAGCACGCCATACGTGGGCAGATAGAAATTGCCAATATGAAAGAGTCTGGGAAACACGTTAGTTTAGATGCTCCAACCCGTAGCTGAGTTCTAAAAGAGAGTCTAGCAGGAAAGCCGCAATCATCCGTTAGATCCAATGTTCGCGACAGGTTTGCGAAGTCCAAGTTGTTCAGAGGGCGAGTGTTCAAAATTACCGCGGGAGGAGAAGGTTTGCCTGACGGCTGAAACCTGATGGCTGACAGCTAAAAAAGCAAGCCGACCCGCTGCGCCGTGTGGTGGGCCGAGAATGAACCCGTCTCAGACGGTGGGAACCCGCCGCGACCCATTAGGCTTTTCCGCATGGCGGAACGTAGCACACAGGATCTTTTTGCGAGTCGAGTCCCCGTTCATTCGGCATTGGTTCAAAAATCGGTTGCCACCATCACCAACCCCGCAGGTCGACTTTCAACTTGGATGCTAGGAAACTCCGGAGAGATTCGCAAGGGGAAAATACAAAATAGTTGGCAGAAGGTTTGCTAGAGGTCGCGCCACTAAAGTGCGATTCGTACCAATTAACCGGTGCGCCGGCCATCTTCCAGAATTTCATCGAGCGCGCTCGACAGTTTGCTTGCCCGTCTTTGCTCTTCAGGAGAAGGCTGTTCTAGCCGCCGTTTCAGCAGATGATATTCATCCGCTATGTTCAGTGCAGCGAGCACAGCCAGTCGCACGGAATCCACGGTTGCCGTCTGCTCCGACACAGCGCGCATCTTTCCGTCGACGTATTCGGCCAGTTTTACGATGTATTCCGCGTCCGATCCGCGCAGATTATAGACCTGGTCGAAAATCTCGACCCGCACGCTGCCACTGACGACGTTGGGCGTCGCCACGTTCTTGTTCGGAGGTGCTGTGCTTGCAGTTGCCATATCACTCCTCGGCGAATCGCTTGCGGTCGCGCCGCGTCGATCCAAATCATTCCTCGGCAAGCCGCTCACGTGCGCCTCATCGTTTGTGGCGGCCGAAACTGTCGCAGCCGAAACCGATCGGCGCTCGTCGTCAACAGTCTCCCCGTCGCCCTTCAGCTGGCCGCCTGCTCGTGCGTCACGCTTTCCATCTGGCTCAGCATCTTTTCGACACGGCTCCGGATGTCTTCGCGATCCTTGCGCAACTGCATCAATTCGCGGCGCATGGTTTCGTTTTCTTCCTCGCGCTCTTCCAGTTGCTCGCGCAGCCGCTGTACGTCGCGCTCGGCCGTGGCGCGCGCATCTTTCGCGGCCTTGTACAACTCTATGGTGCGATAAACTTTCTCTTCGAGCGCTTGAAAATCTTCGGCAGGAACCTCGGCAGATACCTCTTCCACGGTTTTAACAGACATGGGCACCACTCGCTTTCACAAAATAATGCAGCGTTGTCGCGAAGTATAACGCAGTTTGCTGTGGATCATGCGCTCTTTCGCTATCCGCCCGTATCGTTGTTTGTCCTATCTATTTTTTCATCGTGGACGCACGGAGGAAAACCGTAATCCTGCTAAAAGTGAACCGGGCAACGCTTTGCCAAGCCTTGCTCTTCTCGGTGTCTCAGTGAGTCGGTGGCGAAAGACCTTGGCACTAGACGCGCAATTTCTCCAGCCGTCGCCCCGCCTCGTCCAGTGTTTCAGGTTTTTTGCAGAAGGCGAAACGTACCTGTTGGGATCCGTCTTTAGGATGCTTGTAAAAACTCGACCCTGGCACACACGCAATTCCCACCTCGCGCACCAGATGGGTCGCAAACTCCACGTCGTTAGCAAAGCCGAAGGCGCTGATATCGGTCATTACATAGTACGCGCCTCGCGGACGGTAACAGACAAATCCAGCTTTTTCGAGCGAAGGAATCAGATGATCGCGGCGATTGCGATAGCGCTCCGCCAGTTCCTGATAGTAGATGGCTGGCAGGCTCAACGCCGCCGCTCCAGCTTCCTGCAAAGGGGCGGGCGCTCCGACGGTCAAAAAATCATGCACTTTGCGGATTGCGTTTGTGATTGCCGGCGGCGCAACCGCCCAGCCCACGCGCCATCCCGTGACGCTGTAGCTTTTGGAGAGTCCATTGATCGTGATCGTGCGCTCGCGCATGCCATCGAGCGTAGCGAGCGAGATGTGTTTCGATCCATCGTAAAGAATGTGCTCATAGATTTCGTCGGTGATGGCGAGTACGTTGTATTCGACACAGAGATCGCGAATCAGCTCCAGTTCTTTGCGATTGAAGACCTTGCCCGTCGGATTGTTGGGAGTATTCACGATGATTGCTTTTGTGCAATGCTCGCTACTCTTGTGCAGGCCAGGTTTATGAAGAAACGCTTCCCGCAATTCCTGTTCGTCGAAGGTCCATTCGCCTCCCGCCGTTTTCGGGGGACGCAAGCTCACGAAGCGCGGACGAGCTCCGCTCAAAATCGCGTCAGGCCCATAATTCTCATAAAAAGGTTCGAAGACCACGACCTCGTCGCCTTTGTTGCAGACGGCCAACAAGGTGGCAATCATCGCCTCGGTTGAACCGCAGCACACCACAACTTCTTTTTCCGGATCGACCTCGATCCCTTGCCACTCCCGCATCTGGCGGGCGATGGCGGTTCTCAGGCTTTTTGCACCCCACGTGATGGCGTACTGGTTCACGTCGGCGGCAATGGCCTCTTGCGCAGCGCGTTTGACCTCAGCGGGCGCAGCAAAGTCCGGAAACCCCTGCGCCAGATTGACGGCGTCATACTGCATCGCCTGCCGGGTCATCTCGCGAATCACCGACTCCGTGAAATGTTCAACCTTATCCGAAAGAAAGTGCCGGGGATGGGACGAAACTGGGGTCATAAAAAATAAGGCTAGCACAAGCAAAGCTCACGCAGCGACGCACGCATACGTCCGTCCGAAAGACCGAATCGCAATCGCCGAAATGCGACGTGTGAAAGCATCGGAAGCGTTCGGCGCGCCTCAATCCGCAGTTCCCTAGCAGACGCCAAATCCCAATCGCCCCGAAACTTCCCGACTCGCCCCGTGTTTGACGGAAGGTGAGCGCCCAACCGAAGCCCGCTCCGTTTATGAAACAGGAGAGCAACCTGAGTTTCTATTCACCTGCTATGCTGGAAGGGCTTGGTTGCAGGCGCACCCACTCGTCGAATTCGCCTTTTCCTTGGTGCAGGCGCTGGCTTTGTTCACTTCGTTCGCCAGAAATCCTAATTGACTAAAAGGAACTCGCCGCATCTAACGTTGACGAAAAACTTGCGAATCCGCTGGATTCCGCACAAGCGGTTGGAGACAAATCACTCATGACAAGCAAACTCAGAAATTTTGGTTGGTGGAGCGCCGTGCTCGCCCTGGCGCTCGCGACAGCAGTTCTGCCCGTACGTGCCGTGGCCCAAGATCAGGTTGGCGATCAGGATGATCCCCCTACCCGAGTCGCGCGGCTCGGCTATATCGAAGGTTCCGTTTCATTTCAGCCTGCCGGCGAAGATGATTGGGTGGGAGCCGTTCCCAATCGCCCGATGACCACTGGCGACAAACTTTGGTCCGATAAAGACTCGCGCGTTGAACTCCAACTTGGTTCCGCGACCATCCGGTTGAGTGAAAATACCGGTTTCTCCTTCCTGAATCTGGACGACAACACCATCCAGATTCAACTCACCTCTGGCACCATCAACGTTCGCGTGCGCCGTCTCGATCAGGACGACGATTTTGAAATTGACACGCCGAACCTCGCGTTTACCGTTTCACAACCCGGCAGCTATCGTGTCGAGGCCAGTGAAGACGGCACCTACACCGTCGTCAGTCTGCGCGACGGCGGCGGCCAAGCGACCGGTAACGGCCAGACCTACACGCTGCATGCAGGACAGCGCGGCACCTTCAATGGCACCGATTCGCTGAACGCCGATGTTGAAGACATTGGGGGCCCGGATCAGTTCGACAACTGGGCGTACGGCCGCGATCATCGCTACGACGAGTCTCCCTCGCGGCAATACTTGTCGCAGGATGTCGTTGGCTACGAAGACCTTGACCAGAACGGGGACTGGCGCGACGACCCGAATTACGGCCACATCTGGTATCCGCATATCGAGGCGGGATGGGCGCCTTATCACACCGGCCATTGGGACTGGATTGCTCCCTGGGGATACACCTGGGTCGACGATTCGAATTGGGGCTATGCGCCCTTCCATTATGGCCGCTGGGTAACGGTTGGCGGCCGTTGGGGATGGATCGCGGGTCCAGTTGCCGTGCGTGCGGTTTACGCGCCGGCCCTGGTTGTGTTTATCGGTGGAGGTCCCGGTGGCTTTGGCGGCAACGTGGGATGGTTTCCTCTAGGTCCGCGTGAAGTTTATGTGCCGCCTTATCAGGTCAGCCGCGGTTACATGAACCAGGTGAACATCAGCAACACAACCGTTAATGTCACCACGGTCACGAACGTTTACAACACGACCATCATCAACAAAACGACCAACATCACCAACGTTACCTACGCCAACCGAGGCGTGCAGGGCGCCGTCATGGTGGTTCCGCAACGAGCCTTTGCCGGAGCACAGCCGGTCGCCCACGCTGCAGTTGCCGTGAATGCACAGCAGATTGCCAGCGCGTCGGTCAGCGCACGAGTCGCGGTCGTTCCCACACGCGAGAGCGTGCTCGGAGCGAGGGCTTCTACCGCTGGTCACGTCTCGGCACCGCCCGCAGCGGTCCAGAACCGGCAGGTGATCGCCAAGAGAACGCCCCCACCGCCGCCTGTCCCCTTCGCCCGGCAGCAACAAGCGTTGGCTGCGCATCCTGGTCAGCCAATCGCTCCGCGAGAGATGCAGACCATGCGTCCCACCGGTGCCGCCGCACGTCCGATGGTGAAGCAAGCGCCCCCGGGCAAACCAGCAACAGCTACCGTCGGGCATCCGAATCAACCGAATGCTGGACGGCCGGGACAACCTGGACAACCCGCGCCTGGTGCAAATCAGCCGGCAAATCGCCCGGGGAACCAGCAGCAACCGAATCAGCCAAGACCAAATCAACCGACTCCAAATCAGCCCAATCCCAATCAACGTCCGGCGAATCAGGAACCAGCGAACCGTCCGCCGACCACGCAGCCGAATCGGCCGGTGCCGCCGCAACAAAATAATCGTCCTCCAGCCGAGCAGCCGAATCGTCCGACGCCGCAGAATGCGCCGGAGACTCGTCCACAGCCCAGCCGTCCCATGCCACAAAATAACGCTCCAGAGGCTCGTCCACAAACGAATCGTCCTGTGGAACCGCCAACCCGCAACGATCGACCACCCGCAGCCCAGCCCAATAACCGCCCAGAGGGGAATCGTCCGGAACAACAGACGCGTCCAGAGACAAGACCGAATCAGCCCGCACCGCGGCCAGCAGCTCCGCCTGCAGCTGAGCGCGAACCCCAACGGACCCCTCCGCCAGCAGGGGCCAAGCCGGCGCCATCGCGTCCTCAACCAAAGCAGACGCCAGAGCAGAGGAAGGAAGAAGACAAGAAAAAGCAAGAGAAACCGCCGGGAGAGTAGCGGCGATCCGATAAGAAGTTGGGTAGGAACTGGGCATCCCGATTTTCGGGATGCCTTTTTTTGTTAGAGGAAATCTTGCTCGGCTGTGCGGCGCCGCAACGAGCTACGCTCTCTGCACTCCGCCAAGCTTTTCCAGGGCCTTGATGATTTTGTCCGCCCACTCCGCCACTTCATCATCCCGCAGCGTGCGCTCGCTCGATTGGAAGGTCGCACGCATCAGGATTGAGTATTTGGCTGCGCCTACCTTCTCTCCGCGGAAAACTTCTACCGGCACGAAGCTGCGCAGCTCTGTGATGCCTAATTCAACCACGCTCTGATGGATTTTCGAGAACTCTACAGCATCGTCAAACGCGAAAGAGAAGTCGCGCTCGACTGCGGGGAAGCGCGGCAGCGTTTCATAGCGCACGTCGCGCAGATCGTGCTGGTAGAGACGGTCGAGATAAATCTCGGCGACAAAAACATCCTGCCGCAGTTTGCGCGCGGCGGCCACGTCGGGATGAATCTGCCCAAACTGCGCGACGGTCGCCCCATCCAGCAGAGCGCGGGCCGAGCGGCCGGGATGATAGTAGTCTGCGGTCTTCGTGTCGTAATTGAGAGTCCACTGGCTAAACGGAGCCAGAAGGCTTTCCACATCGCCCTTCAAATCAAAGAGCGAAAGCGGACGCGAGTCCGCACCGGCCACCAGTCCCCGCACGACTTCGGCGTCTACACTTCCGGTGGCGCCCATCGAGATACGCTTCAACTGCAGCGCATCCGGCCCTGACGCCTCGAAAACATTTCCGGATTCAAACAGCCGCACATTGTCGCTGCCGCGATTGAGGTTGTAAGCCAGCATGTTGAGCATGCTCGGAACCATCGAGGTGCGCATCGCCGAAGCCTCATCGCTCAAGGGATTCGCGAGGTCAAGCTCGGGCGCTGTCGAAAAGCGCCGCGCGTCGCCTTTCGAAATGAAGGTGAGCGAGATGGTTTCGTTGTAGCCCAGGGCCAGCAAACTGGAACGCAGCTGCGCGTCCTTCTGCGCATTCGGCAGTTCGCGAACGCCGCCGCTAAACGCCGGAAGCGTGTTGGGAAACTTATCGTAGCCGTGCAGCCGCGCGATTTCCTCGATGACGTCGATCTCGCGCTCAATATCCAGCCGCCAGCTCGGGATGTGGACGAGGTACCGGTCTTCATTTCCCGGAAGCACCGTAAACCCGAGCCGCTTGAGAATGCGGTTGACCTCTAGCGCGCTGATTTTTTCCCCGAGAATGCGATGCACCTCGCGGAGGTTGAGTTCCACCGGAGCCAGATCGAGCTTGCGGGCGACGACATCGATCACGTCGCCGACCAGCGTGCCTCCTCCCGATGTCAGGATGAGTTCGGCCACGCGATTCGCCGATGACACCGTCGATTCGAAATCGGCCCCGCGCTCGAAGCGATGCGAGGCATCGGTGTGCAGGCCATGGCGCTTTGACATGCGCCGCACCGTGACTGGGTCAAACCACGCGGATTCGATCAGGATGTTCTTCGTCTTCTCCGTGATCATCGTGTCGAAGCCGCCCATCACGCCAGCCAGTCCCACCGGCTTTTTTGCATCGGCCACGACGAGGTCATCGGTCGAAAGTTTGCGCTCGACGCCGTCAAGAGTTTTCAGAGTTTCACCGGCGCAGGCCTTGCGAATGACGAGCCTCCGCCCTTCGAGTAAGTCGAGATCGAAGACGTGTGTGGGCTTGCCGCTTTCCCACAAAACATAATTCGTCGCATCGACTGCATTGCTGATGGGTCGCTGATCGAGCAATTGCAGACGGTGCGCGATGTTGGCTGGCGATGGTTTAATGGTTGCGCCACGAATTCCGCGAGCCGTGAATCGTGCACAGAGTTCGGGTGCCTGGATATCGATGCCGACGCCCGACGTACCTTCGAACGCTGGCAGCTTTGCTTCGATCAGCCGCAGCGGAATGTCGTAGAGCGCCGACGCTTCCCGCGCCACCCCATAGTGATTCATGGCGTCGGGACGGTTGGTCGTGATCTCCATCTCGAAGACAGTATTGTCGCCTTCGCCCGAAATGCCTTCGACCGCCACGCCCGCAAGCGTGAGCTCGTCCGCAAGACGAGGATAGTCGACCGGCAGATCAACAAAGTCGCGTAGCCACTGTGGAGAAATTTTCATTTCAGCTATCAGCCGTCAGCCCTCAGCCTTCAGCCCGGATCAGTGATGCTCTTACTGATGGCTGACGGCTGATGGCTCTATCCAAACTGCTCCAAAAACCGCACATCGCCCTGAAAGAAAAGCTGAATATCATCGACGCCGTATTTCAAAATCGCAATTCTTTCCACGCCCATGCCGAAGGCGAATCCTGAAACTTTGGCCGCGTCGTAATCCACGAAGCCATACACATTGGGATCCACCATGCCGCAGCCCAGCAACTCGATCCATCCCGAAGCCTTGCAGTTCCGGCACGGACCGCCATCGCGCACGCCTTTGCCACCGCAGAAAATACAGCTGATCTGCACGTCCGCACTCGGCTCGGTAAACGGGAAGAACGACGGATAGAAGCGCGTCTTGACGCTCGATCCAAAAAGCGCCTTCATGGCGTGATCGAGCGTGCCCTTCAGATCGCAGAACGTAATGTTGGTATCAACCGCAAGTCCTTCGACCTGGTGGAAGATCGGCGAGTGCGTCGCGTCGGGCGCGTCGTTGCGATGAACTTTCCCCGGACACACGACGCGCACCGGCGGCTTCATCTTCATCATGGTGCGAATCTGTACCGGCGATGTGTGCGTGCGGAGCAGCAGGCGGTCGCGCTGCGGCTTCGATTCCTGTCCCGCGATGACGAGCGTATCCTGCGTGTCGCGCGCAGGATGGTTTGGCGGAAAATTCAGCGCCTCGAAATTGTAGTAATCGGTTTCAATCTCCGGACCTTCTTCGACCGAGTACCCAAGATTCCGAAAGACGCCGACGATCTCGTTCATCGTCTTGATCACGGGATGTTCAGCGCCAAGCGGCCGGCGAATGCCGGGAAGAGTAATGTCGACACGTTCCGCAGCGAATTTGCCCGAGGCAGATCCGCTCTCGGTGCGAACAAGCCTCGCAGCAACCGTCTGTTCAACTGTGGTCTTGAGTTCGTTGACCCGCTGCCCAACCTCGCGCTTCTTCGGCCCCGGCGCGGCCTTCAACCAGAGTTCGTTGAGTTGAGTCAGAACGCCGTTCTTGCGCGCCATCCAGCGATCGCGAAAAGCTTTCCACTCGTTCTCGGAGGCGATAGCGGCCGACTCCTGTTCAAGAGCAGACAAAAGCTCGCGGACGGCGCTGTCGAGCGCCGCGGTCGAGAAATCAGTTAGTTTGGGGACGGTATAAGGCATCGGTCTAGAAAACATCATTCGAAACAATTGTCATCCCGAGCGAAGCGAGGGAACTCTACACGTTCCACAAATCCGCGCTGATGAAAGGGGTCCTTCGACTCCGCAGAGCGATCCCTCGCGAGATCGCTTTGCTCCGCTCAGGATGACAAGTTATTATGAAAGCTAATGGACTGAAGCTGACGGCTGTCCTTACGCCGTGACTGCCGCGTTCGCCTTCTTTGCCTGCTCGGCCAGATGGGCAAATCCCGCCGCATCTTTCACCGCCAACTCTGCCAGGATCTTGCGGTCGAGTTCCACGCCGGCCTTCTTGAGTCCGCTGATGAACTGGTTGTAGTTCAGTCCGTTCAGGCGGGCAGCGGCGCCAATGCGTACGATCCAGATCGAGCGGTACTGCCGCTTTTTCTGTTTGCGGCCCGAGTAGGCAAACTTCAGCGCGCGATCGACGGCTTCTTTGGCCGAGCGGTAAAGTTTTGACTTAGTTAGGAAGTATCCACTAGCGCGTTCAAGAATCTTTTTGCGCTTGGCGCGGCGTTTGGTTCCGCGTTTTACACGAGGCATGGCTGTTCTCCTTTTTGAGTGTCTTGCTTACTTCTGGCGGCTGGAGGTAAGAGAGGCTTCTACCACGTCTTCCTGACGGAAGCGGGATTTCTAAAGCCCGACCTCTTCACACGCCGCTGCAGGGCAACTTGCTCCGCAGACTTGGTTAAGGACGGACGCGAACGCCCGTCGTTCGATCACATGTACGGGATCATTCGTGCTGCTTTCTTGTAATCTCCGTCACTCACCAAAGTGGGTTGGCCCAACTTTTTCTTGCGCTTCTTCGCTTTGGACGACAGGATGTGCCGCAATCCCGCCTTGTGACGCACGATCTTACCCGTACCCGTTTTCTTAAAGCGCTTGGCCGCGCCTTTGTGTGTTTTTAGTTTAGGCATAGATAGCTCTCAGCTTTCAGTTGTCGGCTCTCAGTTACATCTCACCATTCGTAAGCACAAACGCTCCCCATCCGCGTGCGATCCGCACCATAAGATTTTCCTGATGGCTGATAGCTGACGGCCGAAAGCTGCTTCTACGCTGTCTGTGCTCCGCCGCGCGGGGCGGGTGGTGGCGCGGGCTTCGGAGGAGCGTGTGGCTTCTCTTTCGGTCCGCCTTCTTTCTTGTTCGGCGCCAGAATCAGGTGCAGCGTGTTGCCTTCCTGCCTCGGCCGAAATTCCACCAAACCTCGCTGATCAATATCTTTGATCAGACGCTCCAGAATCTGCCGGCCCAGGCTTTGCCGCGTCATTTCGCGGCCGCGGAAGAAGATGGTCGCTTTGACCTTATCTCCTTCATCCAGAAAGCGCAGCACGTGATTCTTTTTGGTTTCGTAATCGTGATCATCCACGTTAATACGAAACTTCACTTCTTTAACCGTAATGGTCTTCTGTTTCTTCTTGGCTTCGCGTTCGCGCTTCTCGTTCTGGTACAGGAACTTCCCATAATCCATGATGCGGCAAACCGGCGGTTGCGCGGTCGGGGAAATTTCTACCAGGTCCAGGTTCCGTTCGCGGGCCATCTTGAGCGCTTCGAAGGGTGGCATAACGCCAATCTGTTCCCCTTCGTCTCCAATCACGCGAACTTCTCGCGCCCGGATACGCTCATTCATGCGGATAAAACGTTTGTCGATACGGTCCTCCGTCAATCTGACAGGCTAAATCTGACAGGAAAGATGCTTAGAAAGTATAGCATGGGGCGCTCACGACTCGGCCCCGCAGCCCCCTACTCGTGAGAGCCGATTGCCCCGTCCACGGCGGCTATTTCGCGACCACGTCAAACGGCCGCATCATTTCATTGTCTTCATGTTCGAGGATGTGGCAGTGCCAGACATAGCGTCCGGTGAAGCCCTCAAATTTCACGATAATGCGAGTCACCATCCCCGGATCGGCTCGGACCGTGTCTTTCCATCCCAATTCGCCCGGTTCAGGAAGTACCGCCTCCCCCGTGTATTTCACCTCGTTGTGCGCCCAGTAGGTCCCAACGTTGAAGGGTCTTCGGTCGAGAATTTGAAACCGCACGAGATGCAAATGAATAGGATGTGCATCGTCCGTGAGATTAATCAGATTCCAGATTTCGACTGTGTCGAGCACCGGATTCTCCGTGACCGGCATGTCCCAATGCGCGTTATTCAATAACATC
This sequence comes from uncultured Acidobacteriaceae bacterium, assembly GCA_963846085.1. Lineage (GTDB taxonomy): Bacteria > Acidobacteriota > Terriglobia > Terriglobales > Acidobacteriaceae > Acidiflorens. Next base: position 2,627,026 of record CAWJUN010000004.1, read on the forward strand.
GTGACCGGCCGCTGCACCAGAGTCGTCAACTTCCACCAGCGTCAACATGCGAGTCTTCACTGCTGATGATTCGAGAATCCTCGGAACTGCCCTGAGCGTCTGAGGAAGCGCGCTCTCGTCCGGCGCTCCTCTTTGCGTAACGCGAAACTGCATGACGTTCAGATTGTCATTCTTGAGAATCATGTTCGACCCGGCCGCGTTCGTGAAATCGGCGATCAGATCGGCGCGCTCTCCGGGAGCAACAGACAAAAGCAGCAACGGAACTGGCGCCGATAAAAGCCCTTGATCGCTGCCGATTTGGTGAAACGTCACGCCGACTGGCTTCTCTCCCGACAATGTCAAATGAAAGAAACGCCCGTTGGCTCCATTCAGCACACGGAAGCGATACTTCCGCGGTTCGACTTCGAGGTACGGGAAGAGTTTACCGTTCACCAGAATGGCGTTGCCGAAAACCTCCGGCACCCAAGGAGACTTCGCCTCTCCCGACACAGGATAGTTCAGCTGCCCGTCTGGGTCTAGAATCCGGTCGACAAGCACGAGCGGGATTTCGTATTTGCCGCGCGGCAAGTTCAACGCGTCCTCAAATTCGTCGCGAACAATGAAGGCTCCGAACAGTCCCGCGAAAACATTCAGACGGTTAATGCCGAGAGCATGGTCGTGATACCAGAGCATGGCCGCTTCTTGATGGTTCGGATAATGGCAGACCGCCGACTTGCCGGGCACAAACCAGTTATCGGGATAGCCATCGCTGTCCGGCGGAGCTTTGGCGCCATGCAGGTGAACCACGGTACGAACTTCGGGTTTGGTGGCCTCCGCTCCGTGAATGTTGTGATCGATAGGGAGAAAGTGAGCTGCTGGCAACTCGTTTGCCCACTCCACCAGCAAGCCTTGGCCGCTGCGCGTTTCAAACGTCGGTCCTGGAAAAGAGGAAGCGTATCCCCAGAGGCGAGTCGGTTTCAGGTCCCGATGTAACTTAGCTTCAAAAGGCCGCATGGCGACGCGATAGTAGGGAAGCTGCTCGGTGGGATTGTCAGGGTTGGGACGTTTTCCCGTAGGCTGGATGATCTCCTGCAAGGGCAAAGCGTCTACGAATTGAGCGAGCGAATTGACGTTGAGTTCAGTGCGAAAATGCGGCTGAGTTGATGAAGAAGAGTGATGCGCCATGCCTTGCTGGCGCATCGCCGCGGCCATCGTCGCCATTCCACTCTGCGCTAAGAACACTCGTCGTGTTATTCCCAAAACGTAATCTCCCTGCAAGAGATATCGCCGTGCTTGAAATTGAGTTACGAACAAAAATAGCAACGGGCATGCGAATCGATTCTCGCATGCCCGGTTCAAGCAAACCGATCACAGCTCTCCGTTACTGCGGTTCACAGAGTTTTGCGCTTCGGCTTTCTCCGGTCACAGGATTCAGGCAGAGAACTCCGTTGGTCCGAATCTTCGCAAAGTTAAACATCTGACTGATGGAGTTGGCGATCGTGTCGAAAGAACCATTGCCGATCCGCTGTCCGGCTAGCCAGTTGTCTTCGATGAAGTGGATGATCGAAGTCTGGTCGGTGACGGAGTGGTCGACAAAGTTCTGACGCGCCCACGGCGAGATGACTAGCAGTGGCTGTCTCGGACCGTAGCCGCAGCGGCCCAGAGCATGCGGATTCGCCGCGGGGTTGTAGCCAGGCAACGAAGTCGCTGCCGTTCCGCACACGCCGGGTCCGGTCAAAGCATCGGCCGGGCCGTTCGAGGTGTTCACGATGGGGGGCATTTGATGGTCATACCATCCGTCGGAATCGTCATACGCGATCACAACGGCGGTATTGCTCCAGGTTGGCAGGCCTTCAAGGAAGTTGATGGTGTTGACCAGGAACTCCTGCTCGTCGATCGGATCGGAGTATCCGGCGTGTCCGTCCTGATACGAAGGTGCTTTCAGGAAGCTAACCGCGGGTTGATTCCCCGCAGCAGCGGCGGCGAAAAAATCGTTAATGTCGTACTGGTGATTGGCGGGGCCTCCGTTGCCAATTTCAGCAATCGAAGCGCGGACGGGTGTGGTTCGGGTTCGCAGTGGAGGGCCAGTAGGCGAAGAACGAGTGATGCGGCGTGTAGTCGGCCTCTTTTACGCCAGTGATATTCGAGGTCGTGCTCCGGCTGCAGCCAGTGGTGCCGTTCGGATTCGTGATGGTGAGATCGAATCCGCCCATGAACCCGCCCCAAGTCACGCCCGCTGCGTTCAACAGGTCGCCGATGGTTTGGCCTCCCATTTGGCCTTGCGCGCGTGTCGGGCTCGAGCAAACATCGCCGAGTGGATCGGCGTCGTTGATCATCGTCAATGAACCGTCTGGTCCGCCGGCGACTTCATCGCCAGTTCCATTGAGAGTTGCTACGACTCCGTTCGTCTGACCGGAAACGAGGTTGATCAATCCGGGAGTCGAAGGACCAAATGTCGTGCCGTACGAGTTGTCGCTCATGGCGAAGTGCTGAGCATAGTTCCAGAGGCCGGTCACTGTGTTGCCGTCGTAATAGCCCATGACCAAGCCGTTCGTGTTCACGATTCCACCGCCCGCAGGAGGCGGTCCAGCAGTGCCTGTGTACAGCGGGAACAGGTCCATCAGGCCGTTGTCGAATGCCTGTTGCTCAGGGGTGTAGGCGTGATCCTGATCGTTGGTATTCGCCTGCGATGGGTCGAGGCGGAAGGGATTCGTCGCGCCGGTGCCGTTGGCGGGATTCAGATTGGGATTGTTGTTCAGAAGAGTGGCGGTCAGTCCATTGACAGTCGGGGTGTTCGCCGCTGCCTTGAACTTGTTCTCGAACTTCGGATTCAGCGCGTTCGGATAGGTGCCGAAGTAGTGATCGAAAGAGACGTTTTCCTGGAAGATCACGACCAGATACTGGATCGGCGTCACGGTGGCAGCTTTTCTCGTTGGCTGTTTGGTTATGGGTTTGGCAGAAGAGGCGAAGGCGGGAACAACCGTCGGTCCCAAGGCAATGGCCATCGTGAGTAGCGATGCCATTACCCGCCGAAGTTTGGCGAAGGGTTGCTGCTGTTCGAACATGCTGAGTTCTCCGTTTTACTCGGGATTGCCCGGCGCAGGGCACAGACCTGCCGCGTGGCGAGAAGCTTGGAGAACATTAGGTGGAAGATGTTTCGGCAACATGACTGTTCGATGAACGGGAGATGAAATCACCTAGCACGCAATTTGATGGACAGAAAATTGCACACATGGACGGAAGCCTTGCATAGGAAGCGGGATTGACGCTCGATTCGAGGGTAAGTCGTCACGCTACCGCAACTTTCGCAGGGCGCAAGCGGCGATAGAGGCGGAGATAGTCGTCGACCATGCGCCGGGCGGTGAAGCGTTCGCGGGCGCGATTGTAGGCGCGCGTGCCGTAGAGGCGGGCGAGCTCGCGGTCTCCATCGAGTTGGACAAGCACTTCGCTGAGGCTGTCAGCATTGTTGCGTTCGAAATACAGGGCCGCATCGCCCCACATTTCGCGATAGACCTCGGTGTCATTGGCGACGATCGCGCAGCGCGAGAATGCGGCTTCGATCGACGCGAGGCCAGTGGGCTCGTAGCGCGAGGTTGCGGCAAAAATAGTCGACTTGCTGTAGAGCGAACGCAGTTGGGATTCGGTCTGCGCGCCCTTGACGGAAATCTCGTGTTCGCCGGTCGAGACGCGCACGTCCGCACGAATCGGAATCGCGGGCGCAGGAATCGGATTGTCGGCTCCGACGATACACACTGGCAATCCGTGAGTGTGCTGGGTCAGAAGGGCGACCTGTTTGCCAGTATCCCAGAGACGTCCGATCGCCAGAACCGACTCTTCTTTCGTTACGAAGGGATTGAAGTAGATCGGGTTGCGTCCCGGAGCTACGACGTAGCCTTCGAAGTCGTTGCCATAGGCTTGGCGGAGCATGTCGCCCATCCAGCGAGAGGTCGTAACGACGGCCTCGGCGCGCTTCAGGCCTTCAATCATCGTTTCGCGATACCACTTCAGCCAAGGCGAGTCGGCGGGTTCGTGTCCATGAATGCTGAGCCACCAGGTAATGATGTCGCCGTGCGCGACGACGAGTCGCGGCGTTGGAACGGGCAGTGCGCCAAAACTCAACTGGTTCAAATGCAGAAAGTCTGGACGCGTGTCGTGAATGACTGAGGCTAGATATTCCTGCGCGGCGTGGAAGTCCTGTTCGCCTTCCTGCATCCAGTCGAGACGAAAGGCGGTGGGATGATATTCGAGTCCGTGGAGTCCATCCATCCACGCGGTCTGTTGCGGAAGAGGAATTTCTCCGAAGCTGACGAGGATGACTTGGCAACCGTGGGTGACCAAGCCCGAAACGAGTTCGCGCGAGTATGTCCAGACTCCGCTGAACGTGTCAGCTGTGACGAGAACGCGCACAGAACCCCCGGGGACGAGGACTGGGAAAACCCTCGGGCCTACCTATGTTGCAGTGTAGGGCGTAAGGCTTAGTGGAGGGAAGTGATTTCTTGGAATGCGGTGGAGGAACGTGGTTCCGATGCTGAGTCAGGGTCCTGTGAGAGCTGGGACAGCCCAGAAGAAGGTAGTCGTACCCCCCTCCCCCTCCCCCCTGATCTTTTAGGATCATTGATTTGGGAGAGGCAATCGAGCCAGATCTTTGAGTTTAAACGACTTATGTGTAAAATATTGCGGAATAAGGACTTAGGGGAAACAGTTGTCAGTGGTCAGTGATCAGTAATTGCCTTCGCTCCGGCTGGATTTTGTGTCGTCGCCGGGCTTGCATTCGATTTGTCAAAGAGTCGAAATTCCGAACTCGGGGTCGCCTGGGCGAACCCTGATCGACAGCCAGCTTAGGCTGTTTCGATCTAAATACTATTCTCGCGGGTGGGCGATCTTATGTCTAGCTAGAAGAAGAGTGTGTTGCCAGCGAATTCTTAGAGCGGATTTCCCAGAAGGAAACTGCTTCACTTGGTGCTCTCTTCGTAGCGGGCAATGGCGAGGGCCCGCTCAATTCGAAAGTACGTACACCTTATATAAGAAGTACCCTATGCAAAAAGCGCCACCCACGTAATCAACTGCGATCACACTCCGAAATTTATTAGGGTCTTCCGCGCGGCGCACCATACGACCATAGCGCCCTAGCGCTTCTCCGGACAAGGTCGACATTACTCCCGAGCCAGTTAGGAAAATGCCAATAATCAACGAAATGTACGGCCTGGAGCTAGAAACAGGCATGAACAATTTCTTCTCTCCCTTTCGCGTGTGCAGTTTCCAACTGCAAATACAGCGCCGAGATTTGCCGCAGCTTCTTGGGGTTTGGGTGCGGCACTCGTCAAGGGGAAATCGTACCGGAAACGGGCGGGGGAATGAATAGCTTCGTGGAGTCGATGTGCTTGTGCGCTTGAATGTGTGGGGAGGAGTTCAGGCTCCTACGCGGCGGGGAGGGGGCTGCGCTTCGCTTACCCCGCTTCGCTCAGGATGATATTTCACACTATTAGTTAAGAATCTATTTGGAGTTGCGGGGCGGGGCTCGCCCCTCATCTTCAGGTGGAGTCGGCCCAGCGCATGGTTTCTTTTGACGTGGCCACGTGGCTGTGCAAGTGATTTTGCAAGTCATGCTGGATGACTGGTTCTTTGGCGGGAGCGAGGATGCGCATCGTCCAGAGAAGATCGTCGAGTGAGGTGCCGAAGCCGAAGTGGGCGTCGACGAAAGCGAGTTCCGATGAAGGAAGATTCTGGCGACCGGAGATGAGGACTACAGGGACATCTGGTACTAAGTATTTGATTTCCTGGGCGAGCTTAGATCCGGACATGGAAGGCATTTCGTAATCGAGAAGGGCCAAGTCAAAGCTAGTTTGTTTGCAACGCGCTAAGGCTTCAATGGGATCGTTCTTGGGGATCACTCGAAACCCGCATTCTTCGAGAACACTGGTCAGCAATCGGCTGGATTTGGGATTGTCGTCTACATATAACACCGTCGTTCTGGTCTCCATCACAAACCTCCGTTCCTTTGGCAAGGAACGAATGAGGGGAGGGTCCTTGCGGACGGAGTTGGTGAAGAATTGTAAAGAACAGCTTTCAGCTGTCAGCTGTCAGCCGTCAGCCATCAGCCGTCAGGGAAAGCCATGTGGTCAGGCTGCATGACAGCATTTTCCACTCAGGGCACCAAGGGATCACTAAGGGGAAGCGACAACCGTCGACGGAATGGAAGACGTCGGGATCAACAGAGCGCGGGTTGCGATTGGGAGTGCGGGAATGGGATTTCCAGTTGGCGACGCAGGCCGCGCAGCAGTTCTTGCATGGTGCGAAGTTTTTCCATGGCGGAGTCGGGAAGGTTGGGAGTTTGCATGGCCAGTTCCACCGAAAGTAGAAGTGCGGTGAGAGTATTGTTCAATTCGCTTTGCAAACCACCGACGACCGACTGGCGGGCGGCAGATTCTTCGCGCTTGCGGCGTTCGAGAGCGCTGCGCACCTCGCGCACCAGACGGTCTTTACCGGTGACGGCAAAGTTGACCTGTATTAAGAGGGCCGTACCCAATTGACTGAGCATGGGGGCTTCCTGATCCCCATCCGTTTCAAGCAGGTATTGATCAAGCACGACCATGAGAAAGCAGCCGACGCGCAAGAAGGTGATGGCTTGCGCCAGGCCTTCGGCTACAACCATTTCTTCGCCCGTCGCGGAGTGCAGTGCGGCGGCACATTCGGAGGCTCGTTCGCTCGGCGTTACAAGCAGAATCATGGTGAATCCGTGGCAAGTTGCGGGCCAAAGTTTACGGATTGGAAGGAAACGAGTTGCGCGACGAGTTTTGCCGTGTCTCCCGTTGTGGCACGCGAAGCGACGGGCGGCGTCTAGATTTGGGCCCCGTACTCCTTTAATTTTCGATACAAAGTCGTCTTGCCGATGCCCAGAAGGCGAGCGGCGAGCATCTTGTCTCCATTGACCTGAGTAAGGGCGCTAAGGATGGTCTGTCTTTCGAGTTCAGCGATGGGCACGATGCCAGCAGGCGCGGGTTGGGTGACTCCGAGCAACGCGATCGGCGCTCCGTAAATTTGCGTGGGCAGGTCGCGAACCTGAATCTGGTTGGCGCTGGTCAAGGCGCAGGCGCGTTCGAGAGAGTTTTCGAGTTCGCGCACATTGCCCGGCCAATCGTAACTGAGAAGAGCCTTGAGAGCTTCGTCGGAAATGGTTTTTTCCGTTCCCGCGTCGCGGCCGATACGTTCAAGAAAGTGGGCGACGAGCAGAGGGACATCCTGCCGGCGCTCGCGCAGGGGAGGGATGCGAAGGGAGAGAACGTTGAGCCGGAAGAAAAGATCGCGACGAAAAGTTCCCTCGGTGACAGCGCGCTCGAGATTGCGATTGGTGGCGGCAAGAATGCGAACGTCGATGGGAACGCGCTTCACGCTGCCGACGGGACGAATCTCCTTTTCTTGAATGGCGCGGAGGAGTTTCGCTTGCAGGTCGATCGGCAGTTCTCCGATTTCGTCGAGAAAAACGGTGCCACCTTCGGCGATGGCAAGCAATCCGTCTTTGGGATTGGTGGCGCCGGTAAAAGCGCCGCGAACATGGCCGAAGAGTTCGCTCTCGATCAAGGTAGGGACGAGCGATCCGCAGTCGACTGGAATAAAGGGTTTATCGCGAAACATTCCAGAGAAGTGAATGGACTTGGCGACAAGTTCTTTGCCCGTGCCGCTTTCGCCCAAGATAAGGACGGGGTGGGCGCTCTGTCCCGCTTTGGCAATGATGCGATAGAGCTTTTCCATTTCCGGCGAGCGGCCGATGATGTTGGCAAACCCCTGACGCGATTTGACGGTTTCGCGCAAGATGCGGTTTTCGCTGCGCATTCGAAGATGGCCGGCAACGCGGTGCAGCAGCATGCGCAGTTCTTCCATGCTGAAGGGTTTGGTGACGTAATCGTAGGCTCCGTCTTTCATGGCCTGCACGGCGGATTGCACGGTGCCGTATCCGGTGACGGCGATCACGAGCGCGTCGGGGCGGTGCTTCTTGATGGTATGCAGAGAATCGAGTCCAGCCGCACCGGGGCGCATGCCGAGAAGAACGGCGTCGGTGCTGCCATTTCCAATGGAACTGTTAAGCATGCGATAGGCGTGTTCGACGGATTCTGCGACTTGCGGGTTGAATCCGAGAGAGTGGGCAACGTCGCGGCAGGCCTCGCGTATCGTGCGGTCCTCGTCGACGATAAGGAGGTTGAGGAAATTGGCGCCCTCGATTTGGGAAGGACGGTCGTGGGAGCGGGTGAGGATGGCGGCGTTGGGCGCGGTGGTCATGGTGAATCTCCGTAAGCGATGTGAAGTGGGCGAGCTAAATTCCGGCGATTTAAAAAAGGCCCCAAAAAAAGTTCGATTTTTCCGAAAATGAAACAAACTGGCTCTGATATGGGAAAAGTGTAGAGGCAATTCGAAGGTTGCTAAGTGCCAGCCATCACAGTTCGTTTGTGATGAATGGTGGAGGGTGTTCACATCGGAAGCACGTCGAACTCGTGGCGGCTCATACCACGCCGCGGTGCAAGCATCTACGGGAAGGTCTTGAAGTTTTATCTGGAATTGCTAAACTCTTTAAACTCGGGTTGGATGGGAACTGTTATGGCCGTAAGTCCGTTCCTTACTCCGCTCTGCTCAATCTGCAACCAGCCAGTCGATCTGGAAACAACAAAGACAGATGACGATGGTCAAGCTGTTCACGAAGATTGCTACGTCCGCAAGATAACGGAAAGTGGGGACAACGAATGAACCTCCCGTTGAGCCCAGACTACTCGCCGTAGGACAAAAGCGCTTCGAACGATCAATACAGCGAAACCTGTATTTCATAAAGCTTGGGATGCTCGTAGCCTCGATTGATGTTTGGGACCCGATGTCAAACCTGGAAAAGCTACAAGAGCAGTTGAGGCAACTCATGTTGGACCAGAGCGAAAGCCTGAGCCAACGAACGTTCCTGGGAATTAACGAAGACGAACTCAAAAAAGAAGATGAGCGAATTCGACGCATACGCGAATTGTCCGCTGCTTTGCTGAATGCAATGCACCACCGTCATTCGCCCGGTAAAGATGCTTCCTCATCCCATGAGTGCGAATATTGTGAGAAAGCTGCAAGACGAGCATTAGAGGGAGAAAAGTGATGACCGAAAAAGCGAAAGTGACACTGCCCGCAACGGTTGAAAAAATTGTCCCGCCCGTCGTTCCCGAGGAGAAAGAGAAAGCGCAAGTAAAGGTCGAAGGAGCGGACCCTCTTTATCAGGAAATCCGCATAGACAACTCTCTCGAAACACCCAGCGGACAACACGTGCGCCTGAAAGAAGGGGCTGAAGTGGAAGTTACCGTTCATGCTGACCGACACGCCATTCACAAGGGCTAGGCTAATCATGCCTGCTAGCGTGCAAGCAGCACAAAATCGAGCTTAGATCTACTTCCCGACACGCCCTACAGAAGAAATCGAAAGCGGATTTACAGCGAAAGCCCTATTCAACAATGCTCTAACGCGCTGGTATTGTTCGAGTGTGCAACCACCCAAACAAATGCGCGAGTTCCGGGAAGTAACGAAGGCCGAAATCGATATGGAGAAGCTTGAAAAGGCTCTCAGGGATTGCACTGACAGCGGCATGCGAAGGCTCATCGAATTCTGGCTCGCCAATGCCAAACGGCAGGCAGAATCGCCACAATGAAGAAATTCTCTGCGGGGACAAATAACCAGTGAGTTGTGGGTCTTTACTCGCAGCATATGTTACTGGCAGCATATGTCGTGGGCGCGGCTTGTAGCCGCGCCATGAAAAAGTTAGACACAAATAAAAAATGAAACACAAGTAAAGAAGACGAGATTAGTCGTCGTCGCCATCGTTATCTGGCGGAGCGGGTGGTCCGGCTTGCGCTTGGGTCCCGGTGAAATAGCTGGCGTCAACCACGGCGGGCACGGGCGTGTACGGGCGCGCCGCTCCGGTGAAAAAGTTTCGCAGGTCGTTGCTGGCGCGGGCGTCCGCGACTCCGAGAGCGCCTTCGCTGATTCCATAGACTCCTTCAATCGTGCGAAGAATGCTGCCGAAATCATAATTGTTGTTGTCGATGAGCCCGGCGGGCGTGTAGGCCGAGACGACGACGAGAGGAACGCGGAAGCCTTTCTGATAGTCAGCCTGGCAATTCGAGGAAGTGCAGGGCAATCCGGCTAAAGTTTCGGCCGGCTGGTTGTCGGACCATCCGCCCCAGTCGTCCCAGGTGAGGATGATCGCGGTGTTCTTCCAGAAAGTCTGCCCGGCGTCGGTGGTGCCAGCAGGGCACACGGGATTTTCACCGATGGCATTGATGAGAGCTGCGACCCAGGAGGGTCCGTAGTTTCCAGTGCTGCCGGCGTGATCAGACCACTTTCCATCGGGAATCACCCAACTGACGCTCGAAAGATTACAGCCGGCGATATCTCCGAGAATGTTGGTGCCTTTCTTTTTGATGTCGACGTTAGCGGCCCATTCTTTGCCGCTGCACACGAGGACGCCAGACTTATTAAATTTTGGGACGCAGATACTTTCGATGGAATCGGGCGCGGTCCAGATGGAACCGGCGGAGGGAGCGTAATACTTCCAGGTTACGGTTTTCGCGTCGAGGATGCTGCCCATGGTCGGTTTGGTATCGCAGAAACTGCCGACAGGATTCGTGGGGTAGATGAGGGCGGTGTTGGTGAGCTTGCACTCTTCGACGGAGTTGTCGTCAAAGGCAGTGCATCCGGCTCCAACGGATCCGACGACCGGAGAGAGCAGTTTGGTGGTGGCGGTCGCGGGGGCGAGACAGCCAACTTTGACTCCGGAGGGCCCGAAATTTTCAGAGATGAAAGTCGAGTTGGCATCTTCGGCAGTAGAGCGAGCCGAGGTGCCGCTGAAGAGGAATTGGTGGGCGGGATAACTCGGTCCCTGATTGGTTTGGTACATGAAGTTCGCCCATCCGTATTGCTCGGCGTAAGTCAGATAAGGATCGAGAAGATGGCCGGTAGAACCGTTGTAATTCGTGACGACGGGATTTTCGACAAAGCCGTAAGAGTTCGCGCCCTTGGTGCTCTGGGTGATCTGCCAGGCGCCGTCGTTGCGGCAGCCGTAGGCGTTGGCGGGATCGGGGTCACACATCTGTTCGAAGGCGAGGTGGGAGTGGTTCGGGTCAGTGCTGCCGGACATCGGAACGCCTGCGAGGGTGATGGGAAGGACGGAGCCGGATTCATTTGAAAGTCCGCAGGGAGAAATGTCGTAACAACTGGTGGTGACGGGGCTTGGGGTACAGGCGTTGAGGCCGCTGGCTCCGACGGGGATGGGACACGCCGGCGAGAGGAAGTGGAAGAGATTATCGGGAGTGCGGTTTTCCTGGAAGATGACGACCACGTGAGTGATTTGCGAAGGAAAAGGAGATTTGGGAGTGTCGATCGGGACTTGTGCGACCGATTGAGTGATCAGACTCGCGGACAGTAGCAATCCGAGAACGAGGAGAAGCAAGAAGGGGTTGGATTTCATATCGATCCTCCGGGATAGGCGGTAAGCGATTGTGAAGTTCTGGCTCCTCGCGAGTCAGGTCGAAGGCAAACTGGGACGATCCACGCGTGCGCAGGCACGGAGAGTGCCGGACCGGTTTCTCCGGGCTGGCGTGGCGCAAGTGTCATCCAATTCAAACCCCGAGTCAATTGAAAGTTGCGAAAAGTTTGCGGTTATTTCTTGTTGCTGCGGAGACGCCGAGGCCGCCGGAAATCCGCGGGCGAAATTTGCGAGAGCGGACTTCCGGAGAGTGCGGAATTGCATCCTAACGCGACGTTGCACATCACGACCAGAAATAATCGGAGGAGATATGGGAGATCTTAGTGGAGTCAAGGTGGCAATCTTAATCACGGACGGCTTTGAGGAAGTCGAGATGGTGAAACCGCGGCAAGATTTGGTGGACGCTGGCGCGGAGACGCGGATTGTTTCTCCGAAAGCCGGGAAGGTGAAGGCATGGGCCTCGACGGAATGGGGCAAGGAGTATCCGGCTGATGTCGAACTGGCGCAGGCGCGGCCGCAGGATTTCGACGCGTTGTTGCTGCCGGGAGGGGTGATGAATCCCGATAAGCTCCGAATGGAGCCGAAGGCGGTGGAGTTTGTGAGGTCGTTTTTCGAAGAGGGAAAGCCGGTTGCGGCGATCTGTCATGGTCCGTGGATGGTGATTGAGGCGGGAGGGGCGAGCGGCAAGCGGATCACGTCATGGCCGTCGCTCAAGACCGATCTGCGGAACGCCGGCGCGCGTTGGGTGGATGAAGAAGTCGTAGTGGATGGAACTCTGGTCTCGAGCCGCAAGCCAGATGATATTCCGGCGTTCAATCGCGAGATGCTGAAGTTGTTCGCCAAGGTGAGAAGCGAACAGCGGTCCGCGGCTTAAGACAGCGGGCGATCAGGGTCGCGGGCTGTCAGTTTGACGGCCTGCGATGCGGCAGAGTCGAGTGGCGGGGGAATTGGTATCCTTATGTTTGTTAGGATCACCATGATCCCCACCACCATGCCGTTTCGTTTCTATCTCGGTGCTGTCATCCTGACGCTTGCGTTGCTGGGCGGCTGCAGCCGGCCGCCTGCGCAGAGCGAGTCGGGGACCACGGCGCAGAAACTGCCTTTTCAGGAAACGGCGCGAACGTCGGGAATCGCACCCAGCCGGACGTTCGTTCCCTCGACCTCGAAGTTGCCGGAGGGAACCCCCATTCCGGTGCGGCTGCGGACAGCGGTTTCCAGCGAGTCCGCGCATGCGGGCGATACCTTCAGCGCGGTCCTCGATGAGCCGGTGGTGATCGATGGCCAGACGATTTTGGCCGCTGGCACGCCCGCGACTGGGCGGGTGCTCGAAGCCAAAGCCTCCACCAGCGGCGGCGTAAACCTGCTCGAACGGACGCCCGAACCGGGCTATTTGCGGATTGTGCTGGTGAGTCTCGAAGTTGGGGACAAACCAGTGATGATCGAAACCTCCAGCATCTTCGTGAAGGGCGGCGCGCGCGAGCGAACTGCGGCAAGCGGAGCGGCCTCGGGTGAAGCTCAGCGCGAGATCGAAGACGTGGTGTTTGGCGTCGACCGGCATCTGAGTTTCCGGCTGGCCCAAAAGATCGATCTGCAATAAAAACCTCCCGAACGAACTTTCTTCTCGCCGGCGCCGCGCTTTGATTCCCTCGGCTTCTACATCAACAATTTACGAGCAACTACAGAAAACAGCGTATGGGGAAGGGCGCGCACTCAACTTACATTCGACGGGTGGCGTACGAGGCTGGGTTGCGCGCGTAGCCATGATCGAAGCTGGAGGACGGAATGCTCAGCATAACGTTGGCTGCGGTACTCGTGGTAGGCATTACGGTGGGCCTGACCAAATTCGCGTTGGCGGTTATGGAGTGGATGCTGGAGGGCGGAAGGTCCTTCGTTCCCGCGATTCAAGGTGGGTTGGCTGCAAATCGGCTGGCCGCGCCAGAGTCCTTCCTTCAGGAAGAAGAAGCTGTGTTCTCGAGTAGTCTTGCCAGCGTTTGAGTGTATGAGCCAATTTTCGGCGTCGCGATCGAGGTTGTGTTTTCGGAAGAGGAGCAGGACGATGAAACGACATCTGTTGACAGCGATTCTAGGCGGGGCAGCGCTGGTAGGAAACCTGGCATTCGCGGCAAACGAAGGCGACGCTGCAGCGGACCGCTTAAAGAGCGCCGCAGATGCTCTGAAACAGATTTCTGAGACGCCGGATAAAGGAATTCCTGAAGAAGTGGTGGCGCATGCGAAGTGCATCGTGGTGATTCCCAATCTGGTCAAGGCGGGCCTCGTGCTCGGCGGGAAATACGGGCGAGGGGTTGCCGTGTGCCGCACCGATGCGGGCAACGGCACGTCGGCCAAAGGCGGCAAACCGGCCGCGCACTCCAAGTGGAGCGCACCCGCGTTCATCATGGTCGGCGGAGGCAGTATTGGTCCGCAAATCGGGGCTGAAGGCGTTGATCTGGTGATGATGGTGATGAACGATAAAGGATTGCAACAGCTGCTTTCGACCAAGCTTGAGTTCACACTCGAAGGGTCGGTTGCGGCGGGTCCGGTGGGACGTCATGCATCGGTGGGTTCTGACTGGAAGCAGGACACGGCGGTGCTGACGTACTCTCAGACCAAGGGCGCGTTTGCTGGCCAGACGCTCGAAAGCGCGGTCATCGAACAAGATAAGGATGCGACCAAAGCGGTTTACGGGAGCGAAGTGGCATCCGAGAAAGTCTTGCGCGGTCAGGTGGCTGCGCCCAGTTCAGCGGCGCCCTTCCTGCAAGAAGTGTCGGAACTGAGCCGCGAAGCCGCGGCACAAGAAGCACGGGAGCAGGTTCCCGATCGACAGAAAAAGAACTAAGTTCACTTCGGCATCATGAAGTCCGGAAAATGAGAGCCGGAACCAACAGCCAGAACCAATTAAGATTGCGGGCGAAGCGTTCTTAATTGGTTCTGGTGCTTGACGCCATCCTGATTTGCCTCGTTCATGCCTGCCACGCGTTGTGTCTCGTAGGAAACCTACCTTAGTTAAGTAAGCAATAAGACCAGTGATCGTCGAGAGCCGCATGTTGACACCCGGGATTAACCTGGACCATACTTCCGCGGTCGAAAATCAAGCGGAGCAGTCCGCTGTTTTCTATCTCAACGGAGGAATTCCATGAATCGGTCAAGTTTGCTATTCGCTCTTACGATCCTGGCGACTGGGGCCGTCTTGCTTTGCGGGCAACCCGCGCAGGCGCAAGGGCCCCATCACTTACAGTTCCGCGTCTTACCGGGGCACGAGGCCGCTGTTCGTCCCCAGGCGGGATTCGATGAACTCTTTCTGCTCAACTCAGGTTTCGCGGCGCTCCCTCCGCTCGACAGCGGTGGCAACGACGAGTGGCCCTGCTTCCCCGGCTCCGACAACCCGAATTCGGCGGATTGCTCGCAGATCGCGGCAGGCGGAGTGGTGGTCGGCGCTCCCGCCTACACCTGGTCGTTGGCAGCCTGCGATGCCAACAGCGACACGAGCGCGAACTGCGGACAACTCTATTGGTTCTACGAAGACGATACTGGCGACAATACCGACGACTTGATCGTGTCGTTAACCGTGAAGCAAGGGACGGCCTTCATCCTCGATACAGGGAATGTTGACTTAGGTCAAAACACGTTTCCGGCTGGCTCGGTCGTCGTCATCTATGACGACACGGCCTTTGGCACATTAGGAGGGACGGGGAAGAATAATGGATTCTGCGCAGGCAGCAAAAAGGTTTGCGTGAATCCGGTGGCGGGCGTTGCCACCGTGACCTTCACAACTAAGGTAGGGGCGTCGAAGATCACAGGTCACTTCAATATCAATTTGCAATAAGTAGTCGCGGGATAATCTCGGCGACGAGGCCTCATCGCGCATATCTTCTGCCGCACGATCTGCGACACGGGATGTGCGGCGGATGGGGCCTTGTTTTTTTCGGCGCTCACCGGCTAAGCGAATTCGCTAAGTACCGTAACGAGGGCCTGCCGAACCGATCGGCACAACCGGCGACAGAGCGGCTGCGCGAATATCTTTGGTTTCCAAAATGCGCTTGGGATAGCCCCGGCGAGCAACGTTCAGCATGGCCTGGCCGATTTGTTTGGTGGTCAAGACATGATTGGGAAAGGTCGAACGCAGAAACGGCAGCAGGTATTTGGCGAACTTGTAAAAATTACGATAAGACTTGGTCTTGGATTCGATTCCGTCGAGCGGTTGAATGATGCCGGGCCGAAACATGTAGGCTCCGGCAAACAGCATGTTCAGGATGGTGTTTTCGGTCTTCCCTTTGACGCGGGCCCACATGATGCGGCCGTGCTCGGAGCTGTCAGTACCGGCGCCAGAGACATAAATAAACGTCATCATCGGATTGAGGCGGCAGAGAACGTCAGCCGCCGCCGAGGCGATCCCGTAGGTGAGCCGTTTGTATTCTGCTTCGTTCATTCCGCTGGACGAAACCCCGAGACAGAAAAAGCAGGCGTCGAAGCCGGAGAGTTGCGTTTCAATCGGCTTGTAATTAGCAAGATCGCTGTGAACGACTTCGCGAATTTTGGGATGGAGCTCGCCGGTAGCGGAGCGACCGACGGTCTGAACAAGTTGCACATCGTCGGCGTTTAGCGATTCGCGCAACACACCCTGGCCGACCATCCCGGTTGCGCCGAAGATCACAACGTTCATAGAGCAATCCTCCGGGTGCTTGGATGTCGGGCGCTCGAGAAAAGCAGCTTATTTCGGCAGATGCGTGCGGATTGAGAGATCCAACCGTCGTAGCATCAGTTATCCCTCTCAAACGGCCGGGATCACCTCGTAAGGACGCATCATTTCATTGTCCTCGTGTTCAAGGATGTGGCAATGCCAAACGTAGCGTCCAGTAAAACCCTCAAAGGGCACGATAATCCGCGTGACCATTCGCGAGTGTGCTTGCACGGTATCTTTCCAGCCTGCCTCATTTGGCGCGGGAGGCTCAACTGGTCCGAGGAAGTGCAACTGGCGTTTGGTTTGGAACAGCCAAGGCTCGTAAGGTTGCCGGTCAAGGATTTGGAAGCGCACGAGGTGCAGATGGATCGGATGGGTGTCGTTTGTAGGATTGATTAGTGACCAAATTTCAGTCGATCCAAGAACCGGTTTTTCTGTAACCGGCATTTTCCAGTGCGAAGCGTTCAAAAGCTGCAAAACCGGATTGCCCGCTTTGTTGACATACTCGTCCAGCGTCAAGAGACGCGTTTGCACGGACTGCGATTCTTGAATTTTCGAGACGGGCCGCACAGACGAAGGCAGTGAACTCGTGTCAGTAATTTTTCCAGAAGAGACGCGGAATTGCATGACCACAAAAGCGTCGTTCTTCATAACCAGCTGGGCCCCGCGATGCTCGCTGAAGTCAACGACGAGATCGGCGCGTTCCCCCGGTGCGATCTCAAGGTGAGTGAGGGAAACTGGTGCGGGCAATAAACCCTGGTCTGTCCCGATCTGATGAAACTGCGCATTATTGTCGAACGATAGGTGGTAAATGCGGGCGTTCGATCCATTCAAAAGCCGAAAGCGATACCGTCGCGGCTCCACTTCTAGATAAGGAAAGAGCTTCCCGTTGACGAGAATCGCGTTGCCCATGATCTCCGGAACCCAGGGAGATTGCGGATCTGGGGACACCGGATAGAAAAGCTGGGCATCGTGGGTCAGCAGGCGGTCATAAAGAATGAGCGGCAGCTCATATTTGCCCTTCGGCAGATTAAGCGCATCCTCCGCGTCATCTCGAATGAAAAACGTTCCCAATAACCCGGCGTAGACGTTCAGGCGATTGATGCCCAGCGCGTGATCGTGGTACCAGAGCATGGCTGCGTCTTGCTCGTTGGGATAGTAGTAGAGCGAAGACTTTCCGGGCACGATCCAGTCTTCCGGATAGCCATCGCTCTCGGGCCGTGTTTTCGCCCCATGCAGATGCACGACGGTGCGGACCGCCGGTTTATCCCGTTCAGCTCCATGGATGGTGTGGTCGACTGGCAGGAAATGTTCGTTGGGTAGAGCATTCACCCACTCCACCAGCAACGGTTCGCCGGAGCGTGTTTCGAAGGTTGGACCGGGAGTCGACGGCCCGAAGCTCCAAAACTTCGTGGGTGGCAAATCGCGATGAACTTTGCTGGCGACGGACTGCGCTGGTATCCGATAGAACGGCACGCTCAGCTTGCGATCAACAGGACTCGGCCGATTTCCCTGGAGCCGCGCGATCTCCGGAATCGGAAGCGGATCGACAAACTTGGTAAGCGTGTTCACGTCGAGCGCGGCGGACATGTTCACCGCGGGCATCGACATTGCATTCAGATTCGTTGCACCGAAGAAACCGCTCTTGCCCGTCGCCAACGATGCTGCCGCCAGCAGGCTCGAACGTCGCAGGGTTTTCTCGAGAAATTTTCGACGTGTAATCACTGAATCGCCTTGGCGAACTGAGCATACAACAACGGCAAGGCAGGTGAGCCATGCCGCACCCACCTGCCTTGCCGCGATTCGTACCTGGGATTTTCGGTCCGACCATCCCCAGATGGTTTTACTTGGTCCTGACCGGTTCGCCTGTTTGCTCGTTAAGAATGAACAGGTCGTTGGTGATCGTCTGCTTGAAATCGAACAATGAGGTGATCGAATTCGCGATCGAATCAAATGATCCCTGGCCGATCCGCTGACCACCAAGCCAATTGTCCTCGATGAAGCGAAGGACCGAGGTTTGATCGGTAACCGAGTGATCGACGTAGTTATGCTGTGCCCAAGGCGAGATCACAAGAAGCGGTTGCCGAGGACCATATCCGCAGCGACCCTGCGCGTGTGTGGTTGTGGGATTCACGCCGGGCAAGGCATTCGCGCCGCTGCCGCAGGTTCCCGGACCGGTGAGCGCATCCGCCGACGACTTTGACCCGTTGATGATTGGCCCGAGTTGATGATCGTACCAGCCGTCGGAGTCGTCATAGAGCACGACCAAGGCCGTGTTCTGCCACTCCGGTTGACCCTGCAGGAAGTTGGCTACCCGAACCACAAACTGCTGTTCGTCCAGAGGATCGGAATTTCCCGGATGAGCATCTTGAATCGAGATTGCTTTGAGGAAGCTGACCGTCGGGAAGTTCCCGGCAGAAACCGCGGCAAAGAAATCCTCAACGTCATAGTCGTGATTGGCCGGATCGCCCGAGTACCCAATTGCCTTAACCGAAGCCGGACGCGCATGCGTCGGGTTCGCGGTCGAAGCATAATACTGGAACGGAGTGTGATGGGGAACGTAATCTCCCTGCGTGCCGACAATCGGAGAAGTCGACTGGCGGTTGCAGCCAGTGCTGCCGTCCGGATTTACGGTCTGCAGGTTGAACCCGCCACCGAACCAGCCCCAGGTGATGCCGGCCGCGTTGAGCAGATCGCCAATATTCTTGCCAGCCATCTGCGCGGTTCCTGAGCCGGAGCAGACGTCGCCATAGGGATCGGGATCGCCAATCACCGTGTATCCGCCGTTCCCGTCGCTGACAAAACTGCCCGTGCCGCCGGTATAGTTCGCGACGCCGTTTGTCTGGCCAGAAATCAGATTGATCGCGCCCACCGTCGAAGGTCCAAAGTTTGTGCTGAAGGAGTTATCGCTCATGGCGTAGTGTTGCGCGTAGTTCCACAACGCGGTTGTCGAGTTGCCGTCGTAGTAGCCCATCACCTGTCCGTTGGTCAGCACGGTCGCAGGCGGAGGGTTCGGTGGCGGACCAGCGCTGCCCGTGTTCGCGGGGAACAAATCCATCGCGCCGCCGTCGAAGGCCAGCTGTTCCGCCATGTAGTCGTGACCCATATCCTGGGTGAATCCCTGGGAGCGATCAAAGCGAAATGGATTCGCAGCTCCGGAGCCGTTGAGCGGATTCAGATTGGGGTTATTGTTCAGCAGCGCGAGGCTTAACCCGTTTACGCTTGGAGTGTGAGGAAGCGCTTTGAATTCTGGCTCTCCCTTCGGGTTCAACGCGGTCGGATAGGTTCCAAAGTAGTGATCAAAAGACTGATTCTCTCCGAAGATAATCACAATGTGTTTAATCGGCGTGGCTGTTTTGACGGCCGAAGCGTTTGCCAGCGGCGTAGAAATCGGCCCGGCAACCATAGCGGCAACGAGACAGGTCGAGAGCAATTGACGCATAATCTTGTCCTTTCCCAATTAACGGCGGGAGCTGTTCTTGCAGGTTGTCGGGAATAATAGTCAACAGATATTACGGCCTGATTAAAAAAATTGACAGGCAATGGGAGGAGAGGTTGCGCCACAAACTCGCGCTGGCCTGGGGCGAGTATGCTACGCGCGACGGGAATAAAGCGCTGCGCCTTGAACCACGTGGGTGGGGCCACCAGCATATTCGCCGACTTGCTGCGAACCGATATGCGCGATGTAGCCGTCCGGGCGAATCAATATTCGTGGGCCATCGAGGGTGATCAACTCCGTCGCATGACAGCCTCTGAGGTGTTCGAAAAGTCGGCTGCCATCAGCAAGTCTCATGTCGGGCATGCGATCTCCCGAATGCAACTTTCCAAAGGTTTTGCCCGACGACAATGGACTCGTCCGGTAGTGCAGTGCCAGTTGGTTTGTGGCATCGCCGCGTTTGATCGATCTCGTCTGGTAAAGGTGTTTGCTCAAACCGAGTACGGCCGCGGCGATAGGAAGGCGCTCAGCCTCATACGTATCGAGTAAAGAGTCAGGTCCTCCTCGTATTACATGCGCGAGCTTCCAGCCCAAGTTATAGGCATCTTGCACGCCCGTATTCAGCCCTTGGCCTCCTGTGGGAGGATGCACGTGCGCGGCATCTCCGGCCAGAAAAACACGCCCCACGCGATAACGATCGACCATGCGGACTGCCGGCCGATAAATTGAACTCCAGGCAACCCGCTGGACGCGATGGCCTGTTGCTCGATGCACGCTCTCTTCGATTCCTTCCGAGGCCCACTCTGCTTTTGAAACAAGTTGAAAGAGGGAAGTCCGCGGCAGCGGACAGAGTCCTATCATTCCACTCTTGGCGGCGGGCCAGAGGTGCCAATCTGTGTGGTCAAGCCCCGCGATCTCCACATCTGCCACCAGTTGCGGTTTTTCATCCAACGCATCGCCTTCCAACTGCAAGCCCAGAACTTTTCTTACAGTGCTGTGTCCGCCATCGCACCCAATCAGGAAATTAGCGCGGACCGATTCGCCGGTCGAGAGCGTCGCCTGAACACCATCTATATCCTGCGTGAACGTCGACAGAGCGGTGTCGAATTCCACCTTTACACCCAACGTGCGAAGACGTTCGCGCAAGATTTCCTCGGTGCGGAACTGAGGAACCATCCAGAGATTCGGATAAGGAACGCTTTCTGTCGGTCGTTTCGCAGAGCCTAACGAGCCTGCCAGGAAAGAGAGAGGGCCGAGATGGATTCGCAGCTTCGGATAAGGCGCGCCCGACTCAAGAATCGAGTCGATTACCGCCAGATCATCAAAGATTTCGAGTGTTCGTGGCTGAATTCCTTTGCCACGGGATCCGCGGAAGGGCTCTGGAGCCGCGTCCACGACACGAACCGGAATCTCCCGGCGCGCTAGATCGAGAGCCAGAGTCAGCCCGGTGGGTCCAGCCCCCGCAATGATTACCGCCGTTTCGTACATCGTACGAATAATTTATTAGTACACTGTACGAATGTCAAATAAAAAATCACGGCTCACGCGCGAGAAGATTGCCGCGGCCGCCCTGGCGATCGCCGATTCGGAAGGTTTTGCAGCCGTCTCCATGCGCCGCGTCGCGCAGGAACTCAACGTAGGTACGATGAGTTTGTACTACTACGTAAAAACCAAGGACGATCTGATGGCGGTGATGGATGACGCGCTCATGAGTGAGGCGCTCTTACCCTCGATTCCGGAGGGTTGGCAGGAAGCCTTGACGGAAATCGCGACCCGAACGCACGCGCTGTTCCTGCGTCATCCGTGGGCCCTCTCCGCCATGCTGACGGCGCCGCCCGGATTGAATGCCATGCGCCATATGGAGCAATGCCTGCAGGCCCTCGCCAAAACTCGTATGACAAGTGAACAGAAGTTGACCTTGCTTGCCATGATTGATGATTTCGTTTTTGGTCATGCTCTCCGCGAAGCAGCCGACGACACGACAATGGACCCAGAATTTGCTCGGGCCCAAATGGCGACAGGCGCTTTTCCCCAACTGGTCGAAGTGTTCGGCAGCCGTCGAACCGCGCCCGTCGCCGATCGCTTTCAGATCGGCCTTCGCGTACTTTTGGAGGGAAAGCGTTCCTGGGCTAAGGAATCGATGACTAAGTAATCAATCGCGAGCTTTGGTTGCCGCGAACCGCAGCCGGACGTAGTCGGCCACCCAGATTCCGTCGGCATTGCGAAGTTGTGGCTCCAGGCCATTGCGAACTTCCTGCAGATAATCGCGGCGCTCTTCGTCAGAGAAGCCTTGAAGAAAGTTCAGGGCAAACGTTTCCAGCCAACCGAGGATATCGCCGGGCAAAGGAGTGGGGCGCGGGATGAGAGCAATGCTATCGACGCGAAACCCTGCGCGTTCCAGCCTGGTGGCGTAGTCGCCGGGTGTGGGGAAATACCATGGAACGCGAGCCTCGCCATCGATCCCACGGCGGTCCAATGCTTGAACCAGAGCAGTCCGGATCTTGCGAACGCAACCGTGACCGCCGCATTCGGCAACAAATCGTCCGCCGGGTTTCAGAGAACGATAGACTCCAGCCAGCATCAGATCGGCACGCTTGATCCAGTGCAGCACGGCATTACTAAACACGGCGTCGAACTCTTCTTCGAATTGCAGGTCGTCGCCGCTGATCACGTGGGCGTTCAAGCCGAGCTTTCTCGCGGCTTCGACCTGCGGAAGGCTGGAATCGGCCGCAATGACTTCACACCCGAGATCGGCAAGCTTTTTTGTGAGTACGCCATCCCCGCAGCCGAGATCGAGAATCTTTTCTCCCGGCTTCGGGGCGAGCAGATCCACGACCGGAGATCCTAAGTCGGATACGAATCGCGCGTTTCGCGCATAAGAAGCTGGGTCCCAGGTTTGTGCTGCCGACATGAGCAAAATGATAGCAGCCGATGGGATCCGGGGAACTACCACTTCAGAAGATTGTCTGGATCGTCGACGAGGACTACGTCATATTTTTCGATCATCGGCATCAGGATGTTTTCGAGTTCATTCTTCCACAGCGCACCTTCATAGAACTTGGCCTTCATCGGCTCGCGCGAGGCGAGG
Source organism: uncultured Acidobacteriaceae bacterium (assembly GCA_963846085.1). Taxonomy (GTDB): domain Bacteria; phylum Acidobacteriota; class Terriglobia; order Terriglobales; family Acidobacteriaceae; genus Acidiflorens. Next base: position 2,649,707 of record CAWJUN010000004.1, read on the forward strand.
TCGGGGAATCCGCGCATAAAGAAAAAGGTATCGGGATCTTCGAGGGAGAGAAACGGGCCGAGAATTTTCATTCCAATTTCGGCGTGCGCCGGGATGGAGCGCTCGCGGAAAATCTGGAGAAACTGCGGCCGTTTGCCGGGCTTGATCTTGTACGTGCGCATTTCTATGACCATGGGCAATCTCCAAATCTGCATTTGCAGTTGAGATGACGAGGATGCTGCGGCGGTCGCTCGGTTTTTCGCGCGATTACTTCAGGCTGTCCCGTAGGGTCGGCATCAGAGCTAGGCAGTCATCGTCTGATCTTCTTTTTGTTTGAGATTGCTGTCTGCCTTGGATAAAGCGGGCGGCAAGCGGAGGCGGAAGGTAGTCCCCGCTCCCACGACAGAATCGAAATCGACGGAGCCGTAATGCCATTGCATGATCTGGTAAGTCTGGGCGAGGCCGATGCCGCTGCCGCCCTTGTCGCCCTTAGTGGTGAAGTAAAGTTCGAAGATTTTTTCCTGCGCTTCGGGAGGAATGCCGCATCCCTGGTCGAGCACTTCGGCGAGGATGGCATCGTCTTCGCGGCGCGCTCTTAACGTGAGCGTCCCCCCCTCCGCCATCGCCTGCACTCCGTTCAATACGAGATTGAGGATCGCCTGCTTCATCAGGTCGGCGTCAACGCATACATTCAGCGGGGTCGTGGAAAATTCCTGCACGATCTGGACGTTGTGCTTGGCGGCGTCCGGAGTGGCGAGGACCGAAACATTTTCGAGAATTTTGCGGAGATCGACTTCTTCGAGGCGCAGGTCTTGCGGGCGGGTGAAATCGACGAGGATTTGCACGACGCGGTCGAGGCGGTGAATCTCGCTGCCGATGATGTCCATGTGACGGCGGGTTTCAGGATCGTCCTGCTGCAGTTTGTTTTGCAGCAACTGCAGGTGCAGGACGATGGCGTTGATGGGATTTTTCACTTCGTGAGCAACACCGCGAGTCATACGCCCGCTGGCCGAGAGGCGGCGAGAGATTTCAATTTCGTTTTCGATGCGGCGGACCGATTCGGCGTCGCGCATGGTGAGCAGAGCGCCGATGGGAGTGCCTTTCTCCTGGATGAAATCGAGGGAGACCTGGACGCGGCGGCCGTCGACCGTTTCGAAGTCGTATTGCACGAGCGGGCGCTGCTTCTGGAATGCGGGCAGAACGACGGCGCCCAGGACGGTTCCATCGGAAAAGATTTCTTCGGCGGTGCGTCCCAGAATCTCGCGGCGGGGACGTCCGAGAAATTTTTCGGCGGAGGCGCTCACCAGCACAACCCGCGTATCGCGGGTAAACAACATGAGTCCGTCTTGCAGTTTGGTCATTACCTGCTCGACGTTGTCTTTCAAGGCGGAGAAGATTTCGTTGGTATCGCGAATCTGGCGGCCGAGGTGGGCAATTTTGAGGGAGACCAGGCCGACCTCATCGTCGCGGCTGGTTTCCTCGTCGGGAAGAACGTCTCCGGCGCTGGCGCTGTCGAGGTTGCGGCTGATGGTCTTAAGCGGACCAAGAGCCAGGTTCGAAACGACGGCGGCGAGTACGAGAGAACAAAAAACCGCGACGACGGAGAAGAAAGCGGCCTGCTGCAACTTCGGAGTCAGCTCATTGCGCAGAAAAACGGTGGACACTCCGACACGAACGCTGCCAAATGCGTGGCCGTCGAGTTCCAAGCCGACCCGCACGTCGTAAACGATGGAGGGCCCGTAGATGAGACGTAATTGCCGGCGGAAGCTGGCGTCCGACAACACGCTTAATGAAGGACGCTCGGGCACCGTTCTGCCGATGAATGCGGGATTGGTGTCGAGGATTGCGACTTCATAGGGATCAACCACGGCGGCGTCGTAGATGATGCGCGAGCTGCCGACGACGGACTCCAATGTGTCATTCAAAGCGGGATCGATCTGCAGATAATCGGTGATGAAGGCGCGCATGGCCCGGGGATTCTGGGTGTTGATACGTGTGCTGGTCAGATCGGGTACGGCTTTCGAGGCGGAGTATTCCAACTGGTTGGTAAGTTGGGAAGCGGTTTCATCGGCCCAGAGCAGGCGCTGGCGCAGCAACTGGGAAAGGTAGATCCAGGAAAACCCGACGACGAGCGTCGTGAAGAGCGTGGTGATTACGAGCACGATGATGAATTTGCGGCTCATGGAAGGCAGTTGTCAGTTGTCAGTTCTCAGTAAAAGCAAAAGCCGAATCTTTTCCACGCACCGACTGAGAACTGGAACCGAGACTGAGAACCTTTACAGCTCCTCTTCTACTGCTCCTGCTCGTCTTTTTTAACGGACTCCTCTTTTTACTGCTCCTCGCCTTTTTACTGCTCCTCCTCCGGTAACATTTCGTCCGGGGGCCGGCCGTATTCTTTTAGTTTGTTGTGCAGGGTCTTCAAACTGATGCCCAGGATTTCGGCGGCGCGGGTTTTATTGTTGTTCGTGGCCTGCAGAGTCTTGAGGATGAGCAGTTTTTCGGCCTCTCCGACAGTCGTGCCTACTCCGAGATGGACGGCGTCGGGATCGTTGACGACCGGGCGGACGGTCTGGCCAAAGCCGGGCGGCAAGTGTTTGGTTTCGATCAGCCCGCTTTCGCAGACGATCACCGCGCGTTCGAGGGTGTTGCGGAGTTCGCGGACGTTACCCGGCCAAGAGTAAGTTTGGAACATATTAAGGACTGCCTCGCTGACGTCGGCGACTTTGCGCCCGTGCTTTTCGTTCATATCAGCGAGCAGGCTTTTGACGAGGTCGCGAATATCGTCTTTGTGCTCGCGCAGGGCGGGCATGTGGATGTTAAAGACGTTGAGGCGGTAATAAAGGTCCTGGCGGAGCTCACCGTTCGCTACGGCCTCATCGGGAACCTTGTTGGTTGCGGCGAGCACGCGCACATCGACGGAGGTTTCGACCTTGCTGCCGAGGCGGCGGAGTTTGTGGTCTTCGAGCACGCGCAATAGTTTCGCCTGCGTGCCGACGGGCATCTCGCCGATTTCGTCGAGCAGCAGCGTGCCTCCTTCGGCCAGTTCAAAGCATCCGGTGCGGCGTTCCACGGCGCCGGTGAAGGCGCCCTTTTCGTGGCCGAAAATTTCGCTTTCGATAAGAGTCTCAGGGATGGCGGCACAATTAATCGGGACGAAAGGCTTATTGCGCCTTGGACTGAGATCGTGGATGGTGCGCGCCACGAGTTCTTTTCCGGTGCCGCTTGCTCCCGTAATTAATACCGAGGCGGTGCTCGGAGCGACCTGCTCGATTAGACGAAAGATCCCCTGCATTTCGGCCGAGGCGCCGACGAGGCGGCCCATGGCTCCCTTGTCGCGCAAGGTGCGGCGAAGGGATTCGTTTTCCGTGCGCGTGTTTACGATCTCGCCGATATTGTTGAGGATCGAGCGCAGGCGGCGAAAGTCGATGGGCTTCTCGATGTAGTCCTGCACGCCGAGGCGGCCGGCATGGAATGCGGTATCGGTTGCTTTCTGGGCGGTGACCATCACCACCGCGATGGACTGCGTCATGTCGGCGAGTTTCTCGACCAATTCCATGCCACCCATGCGGGGCATCTTTACGTCGGTAATCACGATGGAAGGGGCGAAGGTGGGAATTTTCTCCAAAGCGTCGACGCCATCGAAGGCGGTGTCGGTGCGATATCCCCAACCGGAAACGAGTTCGGCCAGTCCGGTGCGCTCGTTCTCTTCGTCCTCAACAATCAGCACGCGTTCCTGTGTCATATTCCTCTGTCATAGTCCTCGACTAGGGTGCCAACCGATCATTATTCAGGGAAGTACTGTAGCCCGCAACCTGTCAGTGCAAGCAAGAAATATCAATTTGAGATCGACGGAAGCTATCCTACAAGAAATTGGAGTAACGACCAGCTAAATCGATAAAAATAAGCGTGCTTCCATTGTTAGTCTATTGCACTTGCTGTAGAATTTGTTGTTTCCACGGTGCTGCCTATCTCTGCGTGATATATGGCTTCGCGCGCCGTAAAGAATTTTTATTGATCCCGGGTTTCCAAAATAGTTTTGCGAGTGCAGTTCGATTTCGGAGGAATTCAATGTCACTTTGTTACCAGAATTACAGGAGATACGCGAGTGTCGCGCTCGTCCTGGCCATCGTTACGATTGCGTTGCCGGTTTTGCTGAACGCACAGGCGGCACCTGCTCCCGCTCCCAAAGCGGCACCCATGTCGTCGGATGACTTTCCCAAGGTCGAATTGTTCCTCGGCTACCAGTGGTTGAATCCGGGTGGCAACATTCCGGATCAGAGCGTCCCGCCCAACGCGTTCAAGTTGCCGGCGATCGCTCAGGGTTTCGGCACCAACGTGTCGTACAACTTCACCAAGTATTGGTCTCTGGAAGGCAACTACGGTGGAGACTGGAATCGCAATGCCAGCATCAGCACCGTGGCTGTCGGCCCGAAGTTGACGTGGCGGGGCGATGGTGTGGACTTCTTCGTGCACACGCTGCTCGGATTCGAGCGTCTCTCGTCGAGAGGGCTCGATGCCAACAATGGCATCGCCGCGTTACTCGGCGGCGGCATGGATCTCAAGATCTGGAAGCCGATTTCGCTGCGCTTGTTTGAAGCGGACTACCAATTGCAGCGCGAGAATTTTTCGGCTGAGGTTCCTCCGGACAATCCCGGACTGCGCCGTCAGACTTTTAACGGCGAGCGCCTGACAACGGGTCTGGTGTTCAATTTCGGCGGAGCGCCCGAAGCTCCCGTCGCGGCGGCCTGCTCGGTGCAGAATGCCGAGGTCATGGTCGGCGAGCCGGTGCACGCAACGGTGGTGGCGACCAATTTCAACCCCAAGCACACGGTGACTTATACGTGGGCGAGCAGCGGCGGCAAAATTGAAGGCAAGGACACGGGCGCCACGATCGATACCAACGGTATCGCGGGCGGAAGTTACACCGTGACCGCTACCGCGACCGATGCGAAGGCGAAGAAGAACAATACGGCGAGCTGCACCGCGAACTTTACGGTGAAAGAGCCGCCCAAGAACCCGCCGCAGATGTCGTGCTCGGCGAGTCCTTCTACGGTTCAGACCGGTACCCCGGCGACCATTACCTGTTCTTGCACCAGCCCCGACAATGTTCCGGTTACGGTTGGCGGATGGACGGCGAGCGGTGGCAGCATCTCGGGTAGCGGCAATACGGGAACCCTCAGCACCAGCGGCGCATCCTCGGGTCCGATTACAATCAGCGCGACTTGTACCGACTCGCGCGGTTTGACGGCCTCGTCGACGAGCACGGTGACGGTGGAAAATCCGCCGCCCCCGCCGCCGCAAGCGACGAAGGTGAACGAGTGCCAGTATCCAAACGAGAAGAAGCCATGGCGCGTGGATAACACCTGCAAGGCCGCACTGGACGATGTTGCACTGAAACTGCAACAGGATCCGGATGCCAAGCTGGTTGTCGTCGGGAACGCTGATCCGAAGGAAAAGCGGAAAAACCTGGCAGCCGAACGCGCGGTCGACGTGAAGTTCTACATCTCGGAAGGCGAGGCGCAACAGCACATCGACGCGAGCCGCATCGAGACTCGGACTGGAAACGCCGGCACCGCGACGTCGGAACAGTGGATCATTCCGTCGGGCGCAACCTTCCCCAACGCCGACAGCACTACGCCGGTGGATGAGATGAAGGTGAAGCCGATTCCGGATCATCCGAAGCCGGGAGCCAAGAAGAAAGCGATGAAGAGGGCCCAATAAGAAAGTCGTTTGGAGTGGCCGGGCGGCGACGCCCGGCGATCCATATGACCCGATTATTGAACTTGGAAAAAACTAAAGGCTGGTGGGGGTTACCCTACCGGCCTTTCTAATTTCGCTACTCGCGTCGCTTTGGGCACCGACCGCTGCAGCATAGGAACTCGGGCCCGGGATGCGGAGGCGCACAGGTTCGTGGTGGCGTTGCAGCAGCCGTCGCTTGTGCTATTGCTGTTCTTAACAGTTAAAGCCAAACGACCGATTCGAACCTGCTAAACTCTCTGCCCATGTCGACGTTTGTCCTCGTCCACGGCGCATGGCAGTCAAACGGTACGTGGGACCTGTTAGTTCCCTTACTGGAAAAACGCGGCCATCGGGTGATCACCCCGGTCCTCAGCGGCCTTGGCAGAGACCAAGGTCGTCTGTCTCGCGACATTACTCTCCTTCAACATGTCGAGGATGTGTCGGTCGAGCTATCAAAGTGCCCAGACCAAGTGATCCTGGTTGGCCACAGTTACGCAGGCATGATTATCAGCGGCGTGGTGGAGACAAATCCAGCGCAAGTGCAGCGACTGGTTTTCCTGGATGCGTTTATCCCTGAAGATGGGCAAAGTGCGCTGCAGTTGCTTCCGCCGGAGATTGGTAGCTACTTTCGCGACGTCGCGCGAAACCATGGAGACGGCTGGCGGTTACCGGGCGGGGACGGGCAACTTGACCTCTGGGGACTTAAGCCGGGCGAGGCACGTGATTTTGTGCGTGCGAGGTTGTGCGATTTCAGTCTGCGTTGTTTTGAGGAGCAGCTCCGCCTTCCAGCCAATCGCAAAGCCAGCATTCCCGCCACCTATGTTGCCAGCGCTGCGGAAGAATATCCAGCGAGACGGTTCTTCGCGCCGTTCGCAGCAAAGGCTCATGCTTCGGGTTGGGAGGTCGCCGAACTAAAGACGGGCCACGACAGCCATGTCGAATGTCCCGACGCCGTCGCGAACATCCTACTGTCGGCTGCGCTGTCTCAATGAGTAAACATCATCGTATGGTTGACGTAATACCGCCACGTCGCCAACTACGCCCGTAATTCTCAGCTCGTGCTATGGCCTGCTTACAACAACTACCCAGTCATTGCTATTCTGGAACAGGTTCGCTCCGATGCATTTCTGGCGTAAAGAATCTTTCAGCACGCTAAAGGATGTAGCCGCCAAAGCGCGAGCGGTGCGACTCTGGTCCGACTACGCCGATTTCTGTGTCGACTATGAACGTGGACTGAGGAATGACGCATTCGCCATCCTCGAACGTTTCATCTCGTCAATGGAACGTGCTCCGTTTACAGACAGACGACGTTTTGTCAGTTGGCTATCGTGGCAAGCGGATGGGCGGAAAGGACGGGAGATGCTCATTCCCCAACCACTTCAGATTCGCCTAGTCGAGCCGACGCTGGTTGAGTGGACGGCGGTTGAACCTAACTGTTCCGAACCACACCTGTGGTTAGGGGGATACGACCACGTAAAGCGCGCCTTTGAATTGGAGCCGGACAACCAGTTAGCGCGAAGAAAGCTGATCGTCCTTATCTGGGGGCGGGTGGATTTTGAGTCGTATGACTGGGGGCATCTGGGCAACGCTGATGCGGATTTGGCTACGCTCCGAGAGGTGGAACAACTGTTGAAGGGTTTGTCCAACGAAGAGGATCGGCTAAACCTCGCCGCGGACCTTGCCGAGGATCGGAGATTGATCGAGGAGCATTTGCGGAAGTAGTCAGGCAGTTAAGCATTCTTGGCGTAACATCCCCATAACACCAACTACGCCCGGCGATTCTCAGTTGGTGCTATCGCCTTGCTTTCAACAGCTACGCAGTTCCACTCACACGTTGGTAGACGCGGACAAGTTTTTCCAGCACCTTCGAGGTGAGGTCATTGGTTCGGTTCCCACCAAGAATGAATCGAAGAAGCATGTATCCAACGAATAAACAGGCAACGACAGCCAATACTAAAATCCAGAGGTCATCCAGAGAGGGCATGGGGATGTTGTACTTGGCACTCACGAAGACCCACGCCATGAGACAGGTTGCAATTCCAAGTCCAGCCGCGAATAGCCTCAATTGATCTCCGCGAGGCCGCAGGCCCGCCAGTCGGATCATCACGGAAATGTAGTGATCCTCTCGTTGAAGAAAAAGGATTGCGGCCCACCATCTGTCGTAATCGTCACGGGAACTCCTCCGAGTACGCCTGTCAGCCTTGCTAACGAGTTTTGCAATTTTCTGCTCATACTTGGCTTGGTCGTACTCACTATCAAGGTCCTCGGAGACTTTCGTCATGTCAGGAAGCGTCCAACCGCTTTCTGTGAAGTACAGCATTTTGCGCTCGACTTCCGAGAGCGGGACGTTCTCGCGCTGTGCTTCCGCGACAAGCTCGGAAATCAAGAACTCCTTGGCTTCCCGTCCGCTGTGGAATGCCTTCATATGGCGGATTTTACTCTTCGTTCATGATGCTGCGGACAGTTCATGTAATATCGCGGTTACACCAACTACGCCGAGTCCGGGCCAATCGGCGCTCATATTTAAACTCATTGACCCTCCGGCCAGCCAAACTCTCGGTTCGGGTGAATCCCGATCAGCAAATAAACGAAACGCCAGCCACACTGATCAGACCTCTTTACTCTTTACGCCATTTCCGCCCGTTCGCAGGCGACGGATTCATCGGACTTCGGCACCCCCTCGCACGAAATCCCAGTTATGATGAAGAAAATAAGACCGCTTGACTTGTCCTTCGGTAACCTTGCCGGAGGCATGCTAGCCTATCTAATGTGGAACGCAGGCGAATATCGTTCGCAGGGGTCAATTCACGCGCATGAATTTCACAGGGTCACGAAGGATTTGGCGTACTGGTTTATTGCTGGCTGCGGTCAGCTTATGCAGCACCGCCCTGCTGGCCGCGGGGCCATGGCAGGTATTGGGTCCGGACGGCGGCGACGCGCGCAGCCTGGCCTACGACTCGCATAACCCGGATCACATCCTGCTCGGCACCAGCACGGGGCAGATGTTCTCGTCCGATGATGGTGGGCGAAACTGGTCGCGCCTGGCGAAACTCGGCGGCGACGAGTACGTTTTGGACCACATCTCGATCGATCCGCAGGATTCGAATCGCATTTACGTATCGGCGTGGAGCGTAGCCAGCCAGCAGATCGGCGAAGTCTTCCGCACGCAAGATGGTGGAAACAAATGGGAAACTCTGCCGGCGATGCACGGCAAGTCGATTCGTGCGATGGCCATGTACAAGGCTGATCCGAAGATTCTGGTAGCCGGCGCTCTCGACGGCGTTTATCGCACCAAGGATGGCGGCGACACCTGGCAGCGGCTGTCGAACTCTTCCGAAATCAAGAATATCGAGTCGATCGCGGTCGATCCCAAGGATCCCAACACGGTCTACGCGGGAACCTGGCATTTGGCCTGGAAGACCTCGGACGCCGGTGCGAACTGGCAGCACATTAATAAAGGAATGATCGATGACTCCGACGTATTTTCGGTGATCGTCGACCATGACAATCCATCCGTCGTCTTCGCCAGCGCCTGCTCGGGAATTTATAAGAGCGAGACGGGCGGCGATCTGTTTGCGAAGATTCAAGGCATCCCGTTCACGGCGCGCCGCACTCGCGTACTGAAGCAGGATCCGACGAACGAAAACATCGTTTTCGCCGGAACCACCGAAGGCCTGTGGAAGACGGTCGATCTCGGCAAAGTCTGGAAGCGGGTCAGCGGTCCTGAAGTTGTGGTGAACGACGTGATGATCGATCCGCGCGATTCGAATCGCGTTCTGATCGCCACCGATCGCAGCGGCGTGATGGCTTCGTCGGATGGTGCCTCAAGTTGGAGCGCCTCGAACAAAGGCTACGCCCACCGCTACGTCTCGGCCGTGATGGGCGACAACAAAGATGAGAGCACGATTTACGTTGGTGTTGTGAATGACCGCGAGTTCGGCGGCGTTTTTTATTCGCACGACGCCGGGCAGCACTGGCAGCAGAAAGCGCAGGGTTTGGGCGGAAAAGATGTATTCGCTCTGAAACAGGCTTCCAGCGGAACGTTGGTCGCCGGCACGAATCACGGGATGTACTCGCTGGATCGCAACAGCAGCGAATGGCGCCCGATGAACGTCGTGGTGGTCGAACACACCGTGAAGACACCGAAGAAAGGTACGCGTAAAGCGGTCACAAGGACGACGCTCGAGAAGTCAAAGCTGGAATCGCGAGTCAACGATCTGGAACTTAATTCCGATGGCTGGCTGGCGGCAACCACGACCGGTATCTACTCGAGCGCCGATCAGGGCAAAACCTGGAAGGGCGGGCAGGTTGTCGGTCAGTCGGATTTCGTCTCGGTACGCGCGAGCGGAACAACGCTGGTCGCGGCGACACATTCCACCGTACTGGTTTCGAGTGACAGCGGAAAGACCTGGCAACAGGCGGGCCTGCCGTCTTACGTAGCGAGCATACGAAGCGTGGCGATTGTTTCCGACAGCCAGATTCTGGTTGCGGCGCGCGAAGGCGCGTTCCGCAGCGGCGATGGCGGAGCGACCTGGGAACATGTAGTGAACGGACTGCCGGGGAAAGACATCACCTCGGTGAACTTCGATTCCGCGCATAAGCGTTTGCTCGCCACCAGCGACTCGACCGGGGTGATCTTCGAAAGCCGCGACGGTGGACGTAGCTGGCAACGTGGTCCGGACAGCGGATTCCCGCTGCGCCGTGTCAGCATCATCGGTGGGCGTCTGGTGGGTGCGACTCCATTTGATGGCGTAATTCTGCAGCCAGAGAACGAGTCGATCAGCGCCGCTGCTGGAGTTGGCGGTAGCGAGTAAGCGAACCGCAATCGCGTTTCAACCCAACACGTTTAGAGCCCCGTCCAAGCTCAGCTTGGACGGGTTTTTTATTGGATCGCAACTCTGAGCCTTACCACGGGACCCGGTAGCCAGCGCCCGGCCAGTTCCGGCGATTTGCTTCCGGGTGCTTGCATTCCGAGTCTTGCTGAGAAAGAATCGCTCTCAACCGCGTATGAGACTCGACTATGGAATCGCGTTACTGCTGGGTATGAGTCTGACGCAGACTAGAATCGCTGCCCCCCAGACTTCGCCGCCCGCGCCCTCTAACGGCGAACATTCGACTCAGCCGGCTGCAAGCGGCGACGCTCCAGTGGGATCCTCCCAAGGGAAGGCCGCGGAACCAGCGGGGCAGAAGCCTCCGGTGAAGACAGCTGCGAAGCGCCACAAGCCAGTTTCGACAAAGACGCAACCTGCCGATGGGCCCAAGAAGGTTGTGGTTCGCGAAGGCGGAGCGCGCGAACCCGCCGAGCAAATGGCCCCGGATATTACTCCCGCCGAGGCGCAGCGACGACGCCAGAACGCCGAGCAATGGCTCGGTTCGGCCGACGAGCGGCTTAAACAACTGGCCAGCCGCCAACTGGATGCGACCCAGCAGGAAACGGTAGGACAGATTCGCAATTACGTGCAGGGCGCGCGTTCGGCACTGAAAGAGGGTGATGTTCGGCGGGCCAGTACGCTGGCGGAGAAGGCACATTTACTGGCAGAAGATTTAATAAGGCATTGATTTTCAACGAAAAACAACCCGTGGCCAAGGGAGTTTTGTGATGCTAAAACGTATCACATGACGAAGGCTTCGGTTCGGGACCTGCGCTACGATTTCAAGAAGATTGAACGCCTCTTGCTGAAGGGCGAGGAAATCCAAATCACCAAGCACCGGCGGGTGATCGGCAGGCTGGTGCCTGAGAGCGCGGAAGCAACGAAAAAGTTCCCCGATTTCCGTGCACGCGTGCGCAAAATCTACGGTGACAAGGTGCTGGCAGTGAGCGGAGCGGACTTGATAGCCGCCGATCGGGATCGCTATTGAAGATTTACGCCGACTCCAGTTTCCTCGTTTCACTGTACAGTGCGGACTCGAATTGGGCCGCCGCCTCGAGCACGATGGAGGCTTCCTCCGGCGAATGCTTCGTTACTACTCTTGGAGAAATCGAAGTCATCAATGCATTCGGATTGCGTGTGTTTCGGAAGGAAGTTTCCGCCGTGCAAGCCCAAGAGTCAGTAACCGACTTTGAGAAAGATTTGCGCGACGGAAGTCTCCAGCTCAGGGAGTTATCGGATTCGATCTTTGAGCGGGCGCGCCAACTGTCTAGACAAACAACCGCCAAACTGGGTACCCGAACCGCGGACTTGTTACACGTTGCAGCGGCGCTTGAACTGGGCGCGGATTACTTCTACAGTTTCGAACGACAGCAGAGGAAGCTCGCCCAATCCGTTCGCCTCAAGCTCAACTAGGGACGTCGGGCTCCGTTCCGATTCCCTCGCTCCATGCCCAGTCACGGCGAGCCTCGTTTCTATTTTCGTCCTTCGCGCCGCTGCGCCACAACCAACCCCCTCGGCGTCGGCAACAGCACGGCTGAGATCAGGCCATCCTGTTCGAGTTTGAGCGCCGCGTCACGCACGACTTTCAGATGAGAGCTGGCATCGTGCATCAGGATCAGCCCGTAAGGATTGATCTGCGGCAGAAAGCGGCGAATTTCCTGCTCGCGGATGGGCATGTCGCTATCGCTGAAGAAGAGGTCGATCGTGCCTTCGACTTCCATTTCAAGGCTTGACGTATTGCGTAGTTCGATCCAGTCGGCCAGCCCCGACGATTGAATGCGCGTCTTTGCGTTCACATAGATTTCGTAATCATATTCGCAGGTGATGATGCGACCGCGTCCATTGGCTTTGAGGGCCTCGGCGATCCAGAGCGTGCTGATGCCGCTGAAGGTTCCGGTTTCCACCACCAGTTCGGGTTTTACTGTGGTGACAAGAGTGCGGAGGAACTCGAGCACCTCGGCCTCGGCGGTCATGGAATCGAACATGCGCCAGCGTTCAGGGTGCGGACACTCGGGCGTGGCGCGATGATATTCCGGTTGTAACTGATCGCCCGAGCGTTCGATCTGGCGCAAAATCCGGCGCTCCTGCTTCTCTTTTTTTCCAAAAAGGCGGCGAAGGCTTAGAGACATGGGGTGGAAAGAGTGTACCGGAGGCGGTTCTCGGTTGTCAGTTCTCACTTCTCAGTAGAACCTTGCCCTCAAACTGAAAACTGATAACTGACCACCGACCACTCGAACTTCGGTCTTCTACTCGCTCGTGAAGTAGTCGACCGTCACAGGATTCTCAAATAGCGAGTAATCGCGGGTGACAACGGTGATGCCGCCGTCAGTGACGAAATAGCGTTCCCGATCGGCCTCGGCGTCATAGCCGATGGTCGTGCCTTCCGGGATGTGCACGTCCCGATCGATGATGGCTTTGCGGATGCGGCAACTGCGTCCTACGTTTACATGGGAGAACAGGATGCTGCTCTCGATTTCGGTATACGAGTTGACGCGCACATCGGGCGAGAGCACAGAGGCCTGCACCGAGCCTCCGGAAATAATGCAGCCCGAGGAAACCAAAGAATCCATGGCGCGTCCCATGCGGCCGGTCTCTGCGAATACAAATTTTGCCGGCGGATACTGGCGTTGGTGGGTGCGGATCGGCCATTGGTCGTCATAAAGATTGAAGACCGGCGACACCGAGACGAGATCCATGTTGGCTTCGTAATAGGCCTCGAGAGTTCCCACATCGCGCCAGTAGAGCGCTTCTTTCTTGTTCTCGTCGACAAAATTAAAAGAGTAGACGCGGTAGTCGTCGAGCATCTTGGGCAAAATATTCTTGCCGAAATCGTGGCTCGAGTCGGGATCCTCCGCGTCCTTCAGCAGCACAGGAATCAGCACATCCGTATTGAAAATATAGATGCCCATGGACGCAGAGATCTTCGTGGGATCGTACGGGGAACGGATGTCGGTCTGTTTCGGCTTTTCCAGGAAACCGGTGATGCGATGTTCGCGATCGATATCGACGACGCCGAAATGGCGGCATTCCTCGGGATCGGTGGTGAGCGTGGCGACGGTGACATCCGCCCCTGCGTCGAGATGCTGGCGCAACATCCGCTCGTAGTTCATCTTGTAGATGTGATCGCCGGAGAGGATGATGACGTACTTCGGTTGCTCAGAGCCGATGGAATAAATGTTTTGATAGACCGCGTCGGCCGTCCCCATGTACCAGTTTTCGCTGACGCGCTTCATGGGCGGCAGAATCTCGATGAACTCGCCGATCTCGCGGCCAAAAATGTTCCAGCCTTCGCGGATCTGGCGATTCAGAGAGAGCGCTTTGTATTGCGTCAGGATAAAGACGCGGCGCAATCCTGAATTCACGCAATTGGAGAGAGTAATGTCAATGATGCGATAGATGCCGCCGAAGGTTACGGCCGGCTTGGCGCGATCGCGCGTCAGAGGATAAAGGCGCTCACCTGCGCCCCCGGCGAGCAGAATTCCAAGCGTGTCTTTCATTGGAGTCATCGGCACACCCTATGGATGCAGCGTACAACAGGAACGCTGCCTCGTGCCAACGCGAAATACTAGCACAGGCGAGAGAGTTTGGACCGTGGCGGAGGGCACGGACTTTCGCGCCGTAACCGAATCGGGAAACTAGACAACAAGAGATGACGGCAGCAGTAGCGCGCTTGGAACCTCGGCTTCATTCAGGGCAATCTCGCGAGTCGCGCCTCGCCGCAGTTTCACCCGCTCCAATACTACTTCTACCGTTGCCGCAGATTCCTAGCAGTGGACGATTTTGTCGCTCTTGATGCCGCGCGTGGCGTTGCGGGAATCGACCACCAGTTTCGAATCTTGCACAATCTTCTTGTAGTCGTAGTCGGTGTGATCGGTCACGATCAGGACGCAGTCGTACTGAGCGAGATTGTCGAGCGACGTGCACTTCATCTGCAAGTCATACTTGCGTCCCCGGCCGACGAAGGGGAAATAGGGATCGTTGTAGCTGACCACCGCTCCCTCTTTTTGCAGAAGCTCAATAATCGTCAGCGCCGGAGATTCGCGCAGGTCGTCGATATCTTTCTTGTAAGCGACGCCGAGAATCAGAACCTTCGATCCGTTAATCGCTTTCTTCTGGCGGTTGAGCGCCGAGATGGTCGAAGCGATGACGTTGTAAGGCATGGCCACGTTGATTTCGCCAGCCAGTTCGATGAAGCGGGTGCGGAAGTCGAATTCCTTGGCCTTCCACGAAAGATAGAAAGGATCGACGGGAATGCAGTGGCCGCCCAGCCCCGGCCCGGGATAAAACGGATGGAAGCCGAAGGGCTTGGTGGCGGCCGCGTCGATGATCTCCCAGATGTTGAGGTCCATGCGCAGGCAAAGCATCTTGAGTTCGTTGACCAGCGCGATGTTGACGCAACGGTAAATATTCTCGAGCAACTTGGTCATCTCGGCGGCAGCGGGCGACGAAACCAGAACCGTGCGGCGGAAGATTGCCCCGTAGAGCGCGGCGGCGATTTCGCTGGCCTGCGGATCGGCTCCGCCAATCACTTTTGGAATATCGTGGCGAGCGACCTGCGTATTGCCGGGATCTTCGCGCTCCGGAGAAAATGCGACCCAGATATTCTTGTCGCCGGCATCGCCTTTGCGAGAGACCGTCAAGCCAGACTTATTCTCTTTTTCGAGAATCGGAATCAGAACTTCTTCCGTTGTGCCCGGATAGGTGGTGCTCTCGAGAATCACGATCTGGCCGGCGCGCAGGTTGGGCGCAACGGCATGCGCGGTGTCGGTAATGTAGCTGAGATCGGGCTCGTGGTACTCGTTGAGCGGCGTCGGGACGCAGATGATAATCGCATCCATGGCGGTGATCTTCGAATAGTCGGCGGTCGCTTTAAAGCCATTGGCTTTCGCGGCGGCGATTTCTTTGGGCGTGATGCGGAAAATGTAAGTGCCGCCATTGTCGAGCGTATCGATCTTGCGCTGATCGATATCGAAACCGGTGACGGCGAATTTCTGCTCGCTGTAAAGCAGGGCCAGAGGCAATCCAACGTAGCCCAAGCCGATGATTCCGACCCTGGCTTCGCGCTTGCCAATGCGGCTTTGCAAGTCGGTAAAAAGCGAAGAAGCGGTAAGCTGAGTATTCATAATCGCAACGACAATCTTAGCATCGCAGGTTGCTGAGAATCGTGAACAAAATGGA
Organism: uncultured Acidobacteriaceae bacterium; assembly: GCA_963846085.1. Lineage (GTDB taxonomy): Bacteria > Acidobacteriota > Terriglobia > Terriglobales > Acidobacteriaceae > Acidiflorens. The sequence goes on from CAWJUN010000004.1 coordinate 2,665,474, forward strand.
GTGATCTGCCGATTCCCCGCAATTTTCGTGTGCTTTTTCCCGTATTGATCGCCATCTTGGTTACTGATGTAATCGAAAGCGTCCCACAGCGGTTCCCTTAGTAATATGTGCAGTGTTATGCGAGTCCGGTAACGACCCCAATGCGATTTGTCAAACTGGCAATTTTCGTAGTCCTGCTCCTAATTCTCCTTGCTCTCGCGAGTCAGGCGGGCCGCGTCCTTGTGGTGGACGCCCCGGAGAAGTCTGACGCAATTGTCGTGCTCGCGGGCGAAACGCAGGTTCGCCCCGCACGCGCCTTGGAACTGTTACACCAGGGAATGGGTCCGCATGTTTTTTTGGACGCCGAAACGCGCGAGATCGTTTACGACCAGCCCCTGGTCGCGATCGCGCAAAGATATGTGGACGGCCTCGGCGAAGGCAGCCGGGTGTCGGTTTGTCCGATCACGGGATTTTCCACCTTCGGCGAGAGTGACGATGTAAAACGATGCCTCGAGGGGTTCGGCGTGCATCGTTTGCTGGTTGTGACCTCTGATTTTCACACCCGCCGGGCGCTGATGATCTTGCGCAAACGGCTTCCCCAATATCAGATAAGCGTGGCCGCGGCACGCAACCCCGCCGAGTTTGGCGAAGCATGGTGGAAGAACCGCGAGTGGGCCAAGACGGTGCTCGATGAGTGGATGAAGACCGTGTGGTTCCAAGCCGTCGATCGATGGCGGTGATCAGATGGCCAGCGACTCGGAAAATTGACTACGCCCTCGTCCCGCGAGCGCATTCATTCACTGGCACCGCGGCGCTGGAAACTTTTTCTGTTCTACGATAGTTTGAAAGCTAATCAATCCACCGGAGGTGGCATGGCACAAGTTACGATTACTGTTCGCAAAAACGGTTCTTTGAAAATTGACGATCCCACTGGGGTGGTCGAAATGGTCGACGGCGACGGCAATCGATACGATTTGACGGGCAAAACCGCATTTTCATTGTGCCGTTGCGGAGCTTCCGCGAACCGGCCGTTTTGCGACGGCAGTCACAACAAGATCGCCTTCCAGGCGTGCGACACGGCAATCAAGACTCCGCAATCCTAATCTCTCGCCGCGAACTCGATCGAGTGGGCTAGTGTCGAACTGGAAACTGGGGCGGCGAAAATGAGTGCCGCGGGCATCCTGGTGATCTAGCATGGTCCTTGGCTAATGGATAAGCGTGGCCAAACGCGGCCAAGCTGGTTTCCTGATCACCGGTTCTAAACTCTTGCCCGGGCGATTTTTGCCGGTGCGCGCTCTCGGACCAGGAAATTTCTTCCGTTAACTCTATGGGGCCTTCGGAAAAGACACAGCACGCCATTCGGCGCAGCACGCGATTGCCGCTCGAAGTTCCAGTGGTGTTGACGAGCCTTGCCTCGGACTATTCCTTCAGCGAACCTTGCAGCACAACTTTGGTGAACGCGCACGGCTGCGGGCTGATTGTCGGCCGCGCCATCGCCCAGGGCATCCAAGTGCGTTTAGAAATTGTTTCGGCAAAGCGGCATACGACCGCGCGCGTGGCCGAGGTCGTCCCCTTGGGAGGCGAGCCCGAAACCTGGCTGGTCGGACTGGAACTGGATGTCCCCGGAAACTTCTGGGGAATCGAATACGCGCCCTCGGATTGGAAAATCGAGGAGACCGTCTTGCCTGCGGTCAAGCGCAGCGAAGCAGTCGCGGCCGCGAAACCAACTCCGTCGCGTCGTTGGCGGCTCACCGATATCAGCGCCGGTGCTTGCTATCTCGAAACCGCGGCGCCGTTTCCGGTGGACACTCCGATCCTCCTGAGCATTCGTTCTGCCGATACAGAATGTCTTTTGGAGGGAGTCGTCCGCGTATCGCACGATCAGGCGGGCATGGGGATGGAGTTCACCGAACTTCCCGAGGACAAGCGCCGGACCAAGGTCGAGCAATTGATCGAACGCTTGACCGCGAACCGGGAAGTCCCAAAGATTTTCGTCGGCCGCCGCGAAGGCCGACAAGAGACGAAGGCGCCGAGTGCAGACGTGCGCAGGGGATCGACCGATGAGTCCGCGCCCAACCCTGATGCGCTGCTGGCATTGATTCGCGAAGGAACGGCATTGGGGACGGAACAGTTCCTGGAAGATCTGCGAGCACAACGCCTGGGCAATCGACGCGAGCCGCGAATCGATATCGCGGTTCCCGTATTGCTCAACGGAAGCGACGTGAACGGGCGTCCTCTCGATCAGAGAGTGATGACGGTCAACGTAAGCCGCCGCGGCGCTGTGCTGAGCGGAATCTACGGAGCGGTGCGGGTGGGCGATGAGGTTTCACTCGCTCGCGGGCGCCATAAGGCGCAATTTCGCGTGCAGTGGGCGGGCGAAGAGAATTCTCCCAAGTCCGGTCAGATCGGCGTCGCGGCCGTCGATGCCGACACGACGTTCTGGAACGAAGTGCTGGAGGCCGCATCCGGATCCGGGGGCGCCGCTCCGGGTAACGGGACTCGAGCCTAATACCTCATCCCCGTAGCTGCCAATCCCCCCAACCGCAGTGGTAAACTGCCTCGCCAGAGGGCCTTGTGCCAAAAATATCAAAGTCATCGCAAGCGAAAAAAGACGAAGTACTGGGGATGGACGCAAAGATTACGCGCCGGGATTTTCTCAATGGCGTCGCGCTCACTGCTGGAGCCGCGGCCCTTCATGGCATCGTCGCGCCGGAAATGTGGGCCGTGGCGGATGATCTGGAGCCGCAAAACGCCCGCGGCTACTATCCTCCGGCAAAGACCGGCATGCGCGGCAGTCATCCAGGATCGTTTGAAACGATGCACAGCGTGCGCGATGCCGACTTCTGGGACCACGCTCCGAAGCCCGTGGATACTGGCGAAAGTTACGATCTTGTGGTCGTTGGTGGGGGTATCAGCGGCCTTTCCGCGGCACACTTTTTCCGCAAGGCTGGAGGTGAACAGGCACGCGTTCTGATCCTCGACAACCACGACGACTTCGGCGGACATGCGAAGCGCAACGAGTTTCATCCCGAGGGCCGGGCAGGCGGCGCGCCGATTTTGGGATTTGGTGGAACCTACTCCATCGAAAGTCCGTCTCCGTACAGCGCGGTTGCGAAAGGATTGGTTCGCGAACTCGGCATCGACGTTCCTTCCTATCCCAAATATGTGAGCAAAGATCTTTACCGTTCGCTGGGCCTCAAGCCGCGTGTTTTTTTCGACAAAGAGACCTTTGGAGCGGACAAGCTGACGGCGAATGTTTTGCGCGGCGGAGACGAAAGCGGCGTGAATGATCCGGCGGGCGCGGCTGGCTTGCGTGATTTTCTGCAAGAGGCTCCGCTGTCGGATAAGGCGAAAGAAGATTTTCAGCGTTTACTGAGTGAGCAGAAAGACTACTATCCCGGGCTGAGTTCGGACGAGAAGAAGGCGCGGCTCGCGCGGATCTCCTACGCTAAATATTTAACCGAGACGATGGGCGTCAGCGATGAACTAGTGAAATTATTGCAGGCCTTCCCGCATGGTCTTTTCGGCGTCGGCATTGATGCAGTAGCGGCGCAAGACGCGTGGGGCCTGGATATGCCGGGGTTTGCGGGGCTGAAGCTCGATCCCAAGCCAGGCAAGGGAATGAACCGCGACGCGATCCGCGACGACGAAGCAGAAAAATACTTCTTTCATTTTCCCGACGGCAACGCCTCCATCGCGCGCCTGCTGGTAAGAAAACTGATCCCGGCTGCGATTCCGGGCAGCTCATTTTCGGATGTCGTGTTGGCCAAAGCGAATTACGCGAGACTCGATGAGCCTTCGTCGGGCGTCCGCATCCGTCTCAATAGCACGGTCGTGAAGGTGAAGCATCGCGGGCATCCGGAGACGGCGAAAGAAGTCGAGGTCAGCTACGTAACTGGGAAGCAGCTTAAGACGGTGCGCGCGACGAATTGCATTCTCGCTTGCTGGCATGTCGTGATTCCATACATCGCCGCCGAGCTACCCGACACCCAGAAAGCGGCGCTCGCCTCGGCGCAGAAAGTTCCGTTGCTCTACACGAATGTGCTCGTGCGCAACTGGACCGCCTTTCAAAAATTGGGCGCGAGTTCGATCTATGCGCCCGGTATGTATCACACCAGCGTAAATCTCGATCTTCCCGTCAGCATCGGCGGTTATGAATGCTCGAAAAAGCCGGAAGACCCGATCGTGGTTCACATGATGAAGGCGGCGTGCCATCCTGGGCTTCCGGCGCGCGAGCAACATAAGTTCGGGCGCATCCAGCTTTACTCGACTACCTTCGAGACTTACGAACGAAACATTCGCGAACAACTCGCGCGCATGGTCGGTCCCGGCGGATTCGAGCCGGCCCGTGACATTCTGGCAATTACGGTCAACCGCTGGCCGCACGGCTACGCCTACGAATACAACTCATTGTTCGACAAATTCTGGCTTGAAGGAACGGAGACGCCGTGCGAGGTGGCGCGCAAGCCCTTCGGGCGTATTGCGATTGCGAATGCGGACGCGGGGGCGTACGCGTACACGGACTGCGCGATCGACCATGGTTATCGGGCGGTACAGGAGTTGAAGAGTTAGGTTGGGCAGGATTATAAGATTTTCTGCGATAGGAGGTCTTCAGATCTATGGCCCGCAAATCCATTGCTCGTAAATCAGTGGCTGGAAAACGTGCCGCTTCGCGCAAGTCTTCAAAGCGTGAGTCTGCCGTGCCCCAGCCTTCGCCTCGTGCGGACCGTCCTTTTGCGCCCGGCTATGGAATCGTCGGAGCGCAAGAAGGTAAGGGACTGCTTCCCTGGACGTGGGTGGCGAAGAAGATGAATTGCCGGACCTTCTGGCTGATCACAATTCACGCTTCGGAAAATCGGCCGCATGTCATGCCCGTTTGGGGCGTCTGGGTGGAGGATGCTTTCTTCTTTTCGACCGGCCGTAAGTCCCGCAAGGGGCAAAATCTAGCCGCTAACGCCGCCTGCGCTGTGACCAACGACGACGGAGAAGAGGCGGTGATTATTGAAGGCACCGCGACGCCGCTGGTCGATCCGGTCGAGGAAGAGCGCGTGGCCGCGGCCTACCAGAAAAAGTACAAGATGGATCCGCGGGGCATGAAAGAGCCGATTTTTCGCGTGCAACCGACGAAAGTGTTTGGCTTCGAGGAGAAGACTTTTCCGCAATCAGCCACGCGCTGGCAACCTTGATCGGGAACGTGTGCGGAATTAATACACGTGAGGCGCATCCCCCGTTAGTAATACGTTTTAGTGGTTACCGCGTAATTTGCAGAAGGTACGATTTGGTGATTGCGGCAACCGCTTCGCTTGTGAAAAAATGACGTTGCTGCAAGGTTCTGTTTTCCTCCCCTGAATGTTGTAAAAGACGCCTGGTGCAAATCATTCTGTTGCGCTCCTTTGTGCTGCAGAACGGATTTTGCCGCAAAGGCGAAATTTATCTTTACCTGGTGAGGAATTTGATGCCGGTCCGACCCGCCCGTCCTGTCCTGAAAACTCTTCAAGCGAAAACCAGCGACCTCTTGCAAGCGAACCGTATTCCGCGGCGCGTCGAACGCCAAAAAACTTGTCTGACGCCGGCTTTGTCCGCGCTCATGGTGGCGTTCGTCCTTTGTGTCGGAACTTCCCTGGCATTCGGACAGAACGACGTCTTGACGCAGCACAACGACAATACGCGGTCGGGATTAAATACGAACGAAACTCTACTCACTCCCGCGAACGTCAACTTGAACAGTTTCGGCAAACTCTTCACGCAGAATGTTGACGGAGTCATTGTCGGCCAGCCCCTTTATGCCAGCAAGGTTCTGATGAATGACGGTCTGGTGCACAACGTGGTTTACGTTGCCACCCAGAACAACACCGTCTACGCGTTCGACGCCGACAGCACGCAGGGCAAGAACGCGGCCCCCTTATGGTCGGTCAGCCTGAACCAAGGCGGCACTGCCGATCCAATTTCAGATTACGGATGCACCGGTACGCACTACACAGAAATCGGGATCATGGGCACGGGTGTGATCGATCCGGGAAAAACCACGCTCTACCTGGTAGCGAAAACGGTGACCGGATCCGGTCAAAATGAGGTGCGAAACTTCGCACTCCACGCTCTCGACATCACGTCGGGCAATGAACGGCTCGGCGGTCCAGTGACCATCGTCGCGACCGCGCCCTCGAGCAACGGATCAGGCACATTTAATCCGATCTTACAGATGCAGCGCCCGGCGCTGCTCTTGCAGAACGGCACCGTCTATATCGGATTCGGGGGCAATGGCTGCGACGAGTACGCTTACAACGGCTGGTTCCTCGCCTATAACGCGCAGACTCTGCAGCAGCAGGCGGCTTTCCTGGTAACGCCCGACGGGATGCGTGCTTCCATCTGGCAAGGTGGTAGCGGTCCCGCGGTCGATGAAAGTGGCAACATCTACGTCGTCACTGCCAACGGCACCTACGACGGTCCCGGGGACGGCAACGATTTTGGCGACACGGTTCTGAAGATGGGCTGGACCGGAGGCACTTTTGGCGTGTTGGACTACTTCACGCCCTATAACCAGAAACAGCTTTCCACGCAGGATCTCGATCTCGGCTCCGCTGGCGCATTAGTACTGCCCGACCAACCGGGCCTCTATCCACACGAACTCGTGGCCGGAGGAAAGCAGGGAACACTTTACCTCGTAAATCGAGACAACGAAGGCCAGTTCGATACGGAGGCGGACAATGTGATTCAGTCCATTCCGCGGGCCGTGGTGAGTGAACTGACGGGCGTGCCTTCCTACTTCAACGGCAGCGTCTATGTAGCGGGTGATCTCGATTACATCAAGCAATTCGCCTTGGTGAACGGACTTCTCACCACCGAGCCCGTTTCGCAAACCAAGGTTGCTTTCGGCGGCGCCGGACCAGCATCCACCTCAATCACGGCCAACGGCAGCAGCAACGCCATTCTTTGGGCGATCCGCCACACCAACGCGGCCTTGTTCGCCTTCGACCCGACCAATCTGGCGAATGAGTTCTACGACAGCACACAGGCGAAGGGTCTACGCGACAAGATGGTTCCCGTCGTGCGTTTCGTGACGCCAACGATTTCCAACGGTAAGGTCTATATCGGAGGAACGACGGCCCTCGCGGTTTACGGATTGTTGCCGGCACTTTCGGTCGGCACCGGCAACAACCAGACTGGCACCGAAGGCACTCTGCTGCCAACGCCGCTCAGCGTGTTGGCAACCGACGCCTACATCTCCGGTCCTCTGGCTGGAGTCGCGATTAGCTGCAAAGACGGAGGAGCGGGCGGAGTTTTCACTCCCAGCGGAAGCCAGACCACGAATTCCGCGGGAACCGTGACTTACACCTATCAGCTTCCCAAGAAACCTCGCGTCGTCACGATCACGTGTACAAGTACCGGCTTTACGAACGCCGTATTCACCGAGACGGCTGCTCCGGGCGCTCCGGCTCACATGACGCTGACTGACGGAAACAAGCAAACGGCACCGCCCAATACGCCTCTCGCCGACCCGCTGGTGGTTAAGGTAACGGACGCGAACGGTTATGCGGTGCCAGGAGCGAGCGTAACTTTCACCGACAACGGCGCTGGCGGTACTTTCGCCGTTAACCCGGTCCTTACCGCTCCGGATGGCACGGCGACTGTGCAATACACCACCGGGCCGAATGCCGGATCGATTACGATTACGGCGTCAACGCCAGGCGTCAAGGCCATCAACTTTAAGGAGACGGTGGAATAAGCAATCTCAGACCGAAACTTTGCGCGCCGACAGGTGCGCACCCGTGAGCAGCAGCATCCCTGACAGGAAGGCCCAGAACATCAGGCTGACCGAGATCGCGAACGGACCGTAAACCTCCGCGAAGTTCAGCCGCGGCAGGGCGAAGACGTAGACGTACTTCAATAGTTCCGACAGCAATCCCATCATGATGGCGGCCGGTAAAACCCGCTTGGCCGAAACTTTGCCGTTCGGCAAAAGCCAATAAATCAAAAAGAAGATGGCGATGCTCGCTAAGATCGCAAAGATCTTCATGGTGATGAAGTCGGTCAAATCTACATACCACGTGCCGTAGCCGTGCAATGCGCTCTTGACAATGGCAACGTTGCCGGCCGTCAATCCTACCGACAGTAGCGCAAGCGACCCGCAGGCGAAGACCAGTCCGAGCGAAATTAACTGATTTTGCAGATAAGAACGGTTATCGGTAAATCCCCAAACCCGGTTCAGGGCCACTTCCAGCGGCATGAAAATTCCGGTCGAGGTGACGAGCAGCATAATCAGCGAGAATATTTGAGCCCGGTGGTGCGCCTGGACCAGCACGTTCAGGTTCCGTATGACAAATTCCTGGCCAGTGGGAAGGTAGTCGCGCAACAGGCTTTCGACGATCGAATACATCAATCGCGAATGGAAGACGTACCGGATCAGCGTCATGAGCACGAGCAGAAACGGAAAAAACGACAGAATCGCGTTGGCAGCGACCGAAAAAGCGAAGGTATGGACCTCCGTCCGCAGCATGTATTGCACGGTTGAGCGCAGAAAGCTATCGACGGGCGCGGCCCGAAGTTCGGCGGCACCCTTTCTGTCAGAGAGTTCGATCGGAGTTATAGAGGACACGGTTTCTCAAATCTTATCAAATAGTTACAGCGTTCCGCGGAGAGCTTTGGAGTCGTCAGGTCATGCACTTCCACGGGTACTCTCACGATGATGTGCCCGAGTCATAATCGGCCGGCAGCGTAGCGGAGTCGTCTGCACGGTCGAAATCCAAGCCACACCGAGCGCCAGCTCGCCGTGCTTTCCAGCTCCCCTCATAAACTTGGCGCTTGCCAACTGGCATCTTCCTGCTATTATCTGGTGCTTCGCTAGCCACACCGGTTAGCGAGTCACCAAAGATCGACGTCTCTGTGCTGGCAGTGCGATATCGCGCCCTCGTTTTCGCGGCTCCACAGTATTTTGTCGCGGGCAACCGTCCGACGAAATACGCGGGAGCCGTTTCTGTTGGCGTGGTCTCGTGCAGGCGCGGCGGCGGAAGTAAAAAAATTCTCTCGTCGGTTTGAGGGGGTGCCTTGCGGCAGGTCTGTGTCGGTACGCAAGCCGACGCCGCCCACCACGCAAGTCAAACACATAGCGACGGAAGAATAATTCTTAGCGCGAGGCGAAAGGAGTTTCTTTGTGAGAGAGAAGGGTACTGTGAAGTGGTTCAACGGGGCGAAGGGATACGGATTCATCCAGCGCTCCACGGGCGAGGATGTCTTCGTGCATTTCTCGGCCATCCAGGAGAACGGCTACCGCTCGTTGAACGAAGGCGAGACCGTCGAGTTCGATCTGCTCAAAGGGCCGAAGGGCTTCCAGGCAGGCAACGTCGTCCGCGCCGCCTGAATTTTTCTCCAACCAGTTCGCAAACCCTCTCGGATTTGTGGAGAGGGTTTTTTTGTGGTCTCCCGCGTTACGAATCCCCTTAAATCCGCCACCCCGCCGAATCCCATGGAGGGGAAAGTCCATCCAAGCTACATGCAACCCTGACCCTCCATTGTTGCAGGGTTAGAGATCGAGCTCCCATGCCTGAATTTGTCGTTCAAGCTTTGCTGCAGTCTCCGACGATAACGATTCGGGCCACGTACTGCAGCGGAGGGCATGAACACGACCATGTCGAAGAGTGCGCTGCGACGACGCAACTGGTCTTTCCTTATCGCGGCGTCTACGTGCGGCATCTTGGAAGCGACCAGGCTGTCGCCGAAGCGAATCAAGTGATTTTTTTCAACGCCAACGAAGGCTACCGGGTCAGCCATCCCGTTCCCGGCGGAGACGCCAATCTCACGGTAGTCATCAGCGAATCGCTCCTGCGGGAACTGGCACCCCCCAGTTATCTTCGCGACGGAAATAGCGATGGCGCGAACCTTGCCTTCCGGCAACAGCGCGTACGCATCGACGCACGCGCTCAGGCGCTGGTGGCGATGCTCCGCCACAGCCTCCGGCAGAAAATCGCCGAGCCTTTGGAAGCCGAGAGCCTGACCTTGACTCTGGTCCAACGCTCTTTAGGACTGCGCACCACCCATGCCGCTGGTGCCAGCATCGGACGCCAGCGCCTCGTCGACCGCATCAAACTTGTGCTCGCCAGCGATCTGGCGCGCCGCTGGACGCTCACCGACATCGCCTCCGAAGTCCGCGGCTCGCCCGTTTATCTCACCCAGGTTTTCCAACAAGTCGAAGGGCAGCCTCTGTACCGCTACCAGCTGCGCCTACGGCTCGCGCGAGCGCTCGACCTTCTGGCGGACTATGACGACCTGACCGCGCTCAGCCTGGAACTTGGCTTCTCCAGCCATAGCCATTTCAGCGCCGCCTTCCGCGAGGCTTACGGCCGCTCGCCCTCCGAATTCCGGCAGTCGGTACTTCGTCGCTAGCGCCCGAACAGCGTCCTACTTCTAACCCTCCTTTACCCACCGGCAAAATCGCTAAAGATTCCGACAGCGCCTTTCCCCTCGAGCATGGCCTACTGATCCTGCCCGAACCCCGGCCTCGGAGAAGAAAATCATGGCTGAAAGAACCTGCGCCGCTTGCGACTGCAAGCTCGATGCGAATCTCATTGCGGTAAAAATTGGCGGCAAGACGGTCGAAGTCTGCTGCGACGAGTGTGCCAAGAGACTGAGGGAAGCTCACGCCTCAGCGGCCTCGTCGAGAAGGAACTGAGCAGGAACGCAACCCGATCATTCGCGTTTCACGCAGCTGGCACTGCGTGGGACTGAGCGGTCTCGGTTGGGCTGACACCCGCACCGAGACCTGACCACGGAGAACCCCGATGAAGAAGTTCCTATGGTTGTCGTGTATCTTATCATCGCTAGCGGCGGCAGCTTTCGGCGTAACGCTGTATCCCGCCGGCGTCAAAACCATTGCCGCGTGCGCGTTTGCGACCAAACCGCTCGAGCAGATTGTCACTCCTCTTTCGTATCCCGAGGACTGGAAGATTATCGTCGCCTGCACCGACGGCGAGTGGCGGCAGATCACGCATCACTTCGACGCAACCACCTCGCGATCCGCATTCACCGTGCGAGGCGCCCGCGTGACTGTGATCAACGGCGGCATCTTCCGCGAAAAAATCTACGCCGGCCCCGCCCACACCATGCGCCACGAGCTCGGCCACATCGCCTGCAATTCAAAAAGCGAAGATGTTGCCGACTACTTCGCCGCGACGGGCGTCTGCCCGGGTAAAGTGACTCAACACTAAGTTGAACTGCCGAAAGTGCCACTTCTCGCTCAAAGAAGTGGCACTCAGACAGAGCCTTCACTTTGTCTTCTTGTTCACCACCTGCTCCACCGTATTCGACGTGCTTGGCGCAAAATTGAAATCACCAACGTATTCCGCAGTGACAGCCGATGTGCCCACCTTGAGCGTCGAAGTTGTAAAGCTGGCCGTGCTAGAACTCAGCATCCCCGTTCCTAGCACTTTCTTGCCGTTCGAGAACGTGACGGTTTCTCCATTCGGCGGCACGCCGTTGCTCGATGTCACCACCGCTGTAAACGTCACCGCCTCGTCGTGAATCGACGGATTCGGCGAAGAGGTAAGCACAGTGGTAGTGGCCTCTGCCGCCGCGCTCACTTCGAAGACGGTACCGTTCACTCCGCCAGCGAGTGCTCCGCCGGCAAAGGTCGTTCCATAGAGATTGCCTGCGCTGTCGAGCACCAGGCTGCCCATCGGCGTAGATCCGTCGATGTAGTTGAACTCCGCGAGCGTTTTCTCCTCGTAGCCGCCGCCAGCCGGCGACAACTCGAAAACCGTCCCACAGGTAAATTGGCAGTACCCGCTGTTGAGGCCGCCATACATCGCGGTGCCATAAATATTCCCGGCCGCATCGAGTACAACTCCTCCCCACGGATGGGTGCCCTGCACACGATTGGCGGGAAAGCTGTAAAGAACGCTCTCTTGCCAAGTACCGTTTTCACGAGTCAGCTTGTACACTGCTCCGTTATTATTTGCGCCGCCCCACTCGGTTGTACCGTAGAGGTTTCCGGCCTGATCGAGGACGGGCGTGCCCTCAGCATCGAAGCCGTCTTTACTCTTTGGAGTAAAGGTCACGAGGATTGTCGGAGTCCATCCGCCGTTGCCGTTCGGAGACAGCTCGAACACCGTCGCACCGGACGCGCCGTATAGGTTTCCGGCACCGTCCATCGCTAATCCGGCGTACATGCCGATGGAGTCGTCGACCGTCGGCGCATAAATGATCTTCTCAGTCCATGCATCACCGGATCGACTGAGCTCGAACACGGTGCCTGCGCTATTCGGCCCTCCACCTGAGGTGGTGCCATAAAGATTCCCCGCCGTATCCATGATCAAACCGCTTTGGGGATGGACGCCATCGTCTCCCGCCATGAAACTGTACAAGATCGTCTGCGTCCAGCTTGTTCCATTGGGAGTGAGTTCGAAGACGGTGCCGCAGTCGCCGCAATTCCCGGCGCTGCCGAACATCGTCGTTCCGTAAATGTTTCCCGCTCGGTCAAAGATCACGTTGGAAGTGGGGAACCCGCCGTCCACAGGAGGTATTTCACCCAACGCAAACTCGTGGAGCACGGTCTGGGTCCAGCCTCCGTTGCCGTTTGGCGCCAGTTCAAATACGACGCCGTATCCAAGGATCCCGCCGGTCTCGGTCGTCCCGTAGAGGTTGCCGTTATGGAAGGTGAGGCTAGCTTCGGGCTGAGAGCCGTCCAAGCCGCCGGTGAAGTTATAGATGGCAGCCGCGCTTTGCGCCTGCGCCGGATGAGCGGCCCACAGCAGAGCGCAACCGATCGCCAGCGCCAGAACGCCACGGAAAGTTGTGACGGAAAGTTTCATCGCGCCGAATCTCGTTCCGGCAAGCGCAATTCGCGCCGAGGTTGGCGGGTGAATGGGAGCTGCGAGATTTTCTGCGGACGAAACAGCCGCAAGTACGCATACCGTTGTCATCACTTCACTTCTCCTGTCGTCTTGCTTCTTGGCGAGCTGTAGATTGGCTTGAACTTTACTGGCGTTGAGATACTGTCGCGTTCGAACGGTAGCTGCTATCGGAATGACAGTTGTCACGGCAGCGTCAACGGACAGTAATTTCTTGAATAGTTTTCGGGTCGACAATTGCGCGGTGGGGTCTAGCAATATCCCAGGATCGAAAGCACCTGCCGCGGATCGGCGAGGGGAAACGTATTCGTCCCCCGGCATCGCTGACAGACTTCGTTGACATCGGTCGAGTAAGTCGGCGGCACGAGCAGCTCCGATCGTGACGCGATGGTGCGCCGTAACAGACGCGCCGTTTCAGCGAAAGTTGCAGGGCTTTGTGGCTTGCGATGTTCCCGCCAGATGGGTTCGATCTCTTCGGGCGTCACCAACTCCAGCAGTCTGAGGAAATCATGAGCGTACTTCGGAGCGACGGCTTTGCCTTCCACCAGGTCCCAATTGAGCCGGGCGTGACGAGCCACGAAGTCTTGCAGCGAGACGAGTGGGAACGAGACCGGGGAGATCTCGCGCGGCCATATACGATCCATCTCGCGACCATAAGCGCGGAAGACGTCGATCCGGACCTTGGTTTCCGGGTCAACCGCTTGCAGAATGTTCTTCGCCGGCGGATCGACAGGGTGAACGTGGCGCAGCAGGAGTGCTTCGCCCAGTGTAGCGGGGATACATTCGAACGACGGCGTAATGAAGTCGATGTCGTGGAGAGGGCGCTGCCGGGGCTGTCCTCCGCGAAGTTGGATGTGGAGTTCGATGGCAAAGCCGCCCGTCAGTACCCAGCGAGAAGTGTCGTGATTGGACAGGTTATGGAGCGTCTTGGCGACGCGGGCACAGTCCGAGCCGTTTAGGAACAATTCGAGCGACATCCCCTCTTCTCCTTGTCCGGAAAGGAAAGTTACTTTTCTACAGTTTTGATATCCAGGCTTCGCCACAGATACCAGCAGGCAACGGAGCGATAGGGCGCCCACGGTTTCGCAATCTTCTGCATCACGACTGCCTTCGGCCACTTACGTTTCTTGTAATGCTTCTTGATCGCGGCCTGGATACCGTAGTCTCCGACGGGCAGAATATCCGGACGCCGCAGGGTGAACATCAGGAACATGTGCGCGGTCCAGACGCCGATTCCTTTGACCTGTGTCAGGTGCGCGATTACTTCTTCTTCTGACATATCTGACATGCGCTCAAATTCCAGCAATCCCGCCGCAGTCTTCTCCGCGAGATCGCGCAGGTACGAGGTTTTCTGCCGCGAGAGTCCGATGGCCCGCATCTCGGCGTCCGAAAGTTTCAGAATGCCTGCGGGTGTCAGCGGATCGCCAGCTTGGGCTGTGAAGCGGTCGAAAATCGTGGCCGCTGCCTTCCCGTTCAATTGCTGGTAGAGGATCGACTCCGCGAGCGCATGAAATGTCGGCTCGCCGAACTGCAGCTTGCATGGTCCGACGAGCTCGATCAACGCCGCCAGAATAGGGTCCGACTTCTTCAGATGGTTGACCGCGCGGGTGTGGACGGATCGGGCCATGAGTTATCGCCGAGAGTCTAGCATAAAGGCGAATAAAAGGCGAATTAAGGAACTGAAACCCGCGAATCATTGAGGCACCGGACGATTGCGGCATCCGGCGGCGCGCTTGGCCGTTACGAGGGGAAGTGGAAGTGTACGTCGTGGCGCGACGCGACGGGAGTCCCATCGAGCGTGGCAGGCTGGTAATGCCAGCGGCGCAGCGTCTCCGTGATCTTCTCATCGATGCCGTGGCCGATGGCCTGCACGATCTTCGTCTCTACGACCGCGCCGGTGGAGTCGATGGTCACTTCAACGATCACGTCTCCGACCAGATCGCGTGGGAGTTCAGAGCGGTCGACCGGCGGGTTGGGATAGACGGTCGGGTAGGCCACATGAACCTCATGGCCCACGACCGGTCCATCGATCACCGTGCCAAGGGCGGATCCGGCGTGCGAGTTGTGATCGCCCAGGTCGGCGTCCGCGATAGTCTGCTGCGGCGGCTCTGCAGCGGGCTTGGGAAGCTCCGCGTGCGGCTTAGGACGAGCCTTGCTGGGCTGTTTCGGATATAGCAGTTTGGCGATGTCAGGCGGACTCGGGTCGCTGTCCGGCGCAACGTAAATCAATTGATAAGAATGAGGGCCGTCTCCGTGGGCCAGCCATTCGGGTCCGACGTCGAAAATTTTGGGGTTGTGGAAGACGATGACAGCGAGCAGCGCGAGGTGCGCCCCTACAGACGCGGCAACCGCGCGGTATCGACGCAGCAGTGACGGTGCAGGCGCGCCTGAGGCAAGAATCGTCGGTGCAAGAAACGTTGGCTGTGGATCGGCGGACACGTCACTCCCTAGTTTACTGGATTGACGTGCCAAAGAAACAAACGTTTTTCGAGGCTTGAGTTAAGGCGGCCCGGCGACAACTGCCGATTTTATGCGCCCGCCTGTTGCTCGGCCATGTCCCCGATGAACGGCAGTTTGAACATCTGGCCTTGATAAGCCTTCAGCACGAGAACCAGCCAAATGATAAAGCCGAGAAGGCTGATAATCGGCCATAAAAGTACTGTGGCCCACCCGAGAAAAGGAATGTGGCCAATAAAGGCCAATCCGATCCAGAGCACAGTCCAGGCCACCGCGAAGAAGAGACATTGGAAGGCGTGAAAGCGGATGAAGCGCTTCTTGTTGAAGGGTTCCAACACCAGAAAGATTATGGCGGGAATAATAGTTACGTACGCCAGCGCACCCGCGACATTATCGGTCAGCCCAGCGCCAGCGGGTGCGACGGCGATCGTTCCAGGAACCGTACCGCCCGCACACTTGCTACAAGTCGTTCCATCAGCTACTTGCGCACCACAGGTTGGACAAAACGCCATCGGGGCCCCTCCTACGAGTTGACAGGCAAGGTAACAGAAGCGTGTCTGTCGCGCAATGGCCTAGAGGCACGAGGTTTGGCGGCCTGACTGGCTAGCGGCGCGCGGGGGCAGTGAACTCCCGAGCACAGATTATTAGAATTTCTAATCGATCCGCGATTAGTTATCGTTTTTGATTACGGCATGATTCTGCTATATTGCCGCGATTCCCCGAGGTCCTGAGGATCGGCCGGCAGGCTCGTCGTCAGCGAGGGAAACGGGACTCGCGGCAAATCTATGGGTCGCATCACCATTCTCTTCCTAAAGCGCTTGTGGCTGCCCACGCTGGTCTTCGGAGCGTTCTGCCTGCTCTGCGTCGCCGTCTACGTGAGGCTCGAAGACCTGCGCGCCATCGATGCCTTCTTCTGGATTTTTCATCCGCATTCGATCGACTATCACTCGGTTCGAACCGCGACCAAGCTGTTTTCGATTTTCGTCTATGTGGGAGTCTTCGCCTTCCAGGTGTGGATCGCGGAGCGAGTACTGGTTACGATCTTCAACCGGCAAGGTTTGGAGGCCTGGAAATCGATGATCAACGATGCCAATATCGCGAAGCTCAAAGATCACTTCATCATTTGCGGCTACGGACAAGTAGGCCGCACCGTGGTCGACCAACTCACTCGTCTCGAAATTCCGTTTGTCTTGATCGAAACAAATGAAGGCCTTTGCCGCGAATTGCTGAACGATGGCTTGCTCGTCATCCAGGGAGACGCGAAGCGGCACGACGTTTTGCTGCAGGCCGGAATCCAGCGCGCGCGGGGCATCTGCATCGTCATCGACAGCGACGCCGACAACTTATACATCACGGTGACGGCGCGGTCGTTGAACGGGAAGGCCAAGATCATCACGCGAGCGGGCCAGCAGCGCTATGCCAATGCCATTCGCAACTCGGGCGCCGACGAGGTCATCATCCCGGAATACGAAGGCGGGCTTATGACCGGGCGGATGATTCAGAAGTACTATCCCGCGCAGGGAAATCTGGAGTGACCGAGAGGCAATTGCTCGCGAGCATGTGTACGCGAGCAGGTCAGCGCCAACAGGCTAGGGATTGAGTACGGCAAGATGTCGTACAGCAAATTCGTAACGGCAGCGGCGTCCGACTGCTTCGAGTGTCGTCCCCCTCGAAACGCAGCATCCACTCGAGAACAATCGGACACCTGGCCGCGCTCGGTGCCATGGAACGGAGAGCGGAAATTGGCACCGGGCAAACTTTCCTAAGAGCAACAGTGCGGCATGAACACCCGCAATCACGAGCTTTCCGGGTTCCCTTCATGCGCTTCGATCACCTGCAACACCGCCCCAATCGCGTACCACGCCTCCACCGGGTCCACAAAACCGCAGCCCACGATGGCGCTTGATACCAGTTCGCTGAGCTTACTTTGCGGCAGCCATTCCAGGCCCGCGACGGCCTGGTCGAGTTCGTGCAACACGAGCAGCAACTGCGTCACTCTTTTGTCCGCCGGCAGAGCCTGTGGATTGGAAAGAATCCTGGTCAACTGCGCACTTTGCGGCGCCCTTTCGCCGGAAGGATCGAAAAGCAGATCGTTTGTTTTATCCATCGTTGCCTCCTAAATA
The DNA here is from genome assembly GCA_963846085.1 of uncultured Acidobacteriaceae bacterium. Taxonomy (GTDB): domain Bacteria; phylum Acidobacteriota; class Terriglobia; order Terriglobales; family Acidobacteriaceae; genus Acidiflorens. The sequence goes on from CAWJUN010000004.1 coordinate 2,682,872, forward strand.
GTCGCCCGCTTCTGGTGAAGGCGAAGCGGAATGAGCGTTGAGGACAATCGCCTGCCGAGCCAATTTTGGGGAGGTTCCGGAACGCGCAGCCAGTTGCCGATACGGAGGAGCTCAGGCGTAAGGCGAAAACTTCAGAAGGAAGGGGTTTTTCAGATCAGCAAAGTGCAAAGCAAATCCTGCAGGGAATGCGGATCAGGACGGAGTAGCGCGTCAGCCGAGTTGCGATCGTGCGCCCGAACGTCAACCCGGCTCCAAGCCTCGAGAATCTGCCGAGACAGAATCGATGGAGTAACCACGGGGCGCACCAGCTTAATGCCGGGCACAACCGGCGGCGCCTGGTTCACCGGCGTATCAACCTCGTTATACGAGGTTTCCGGAAGATCGGGCTGCGGGATGGCGGAGGCACAGATGACGGCGCCCATCAACAACAGAACGAATGTCCAGAACCCGGACCTCATGGAACGCCTCCGCGGATGTAACAATAGCCGTGTACGTCTTGCTTGTCAAAAAGTATCGAATGGCGCGCCCGTCGTGCTTCTCGGCCCTTTGCCGGACCGCCCGGTTCCTACTATGATTTCAAGTTCTTGCATAAATTGAGCGGCGCAGAATCTTAGACCGCAATCTTTCTTGGAAAGGCACGGATGATAACCATTGTTTCTGGACTGCCCCGGTCGGGCACGTCGTTGATGATGCAGATGCTGGACGCGGGCGGCATGGCCGTTCTTTCGGACGGCGAGCGTAAGGCGGACACCGACAATCCCAAAGGGTACCTGGAGTGGGAGCGGATCAAGCAGCTTCCGAAAGATCCCGGCCTGATCGCAGAGGCTGAAGGCAAGGTCGTCAAGGTTATTTCACAACTCGTTTTGTCGCTGCCCGCCAGTCACGAATATCGAATCGTATTCATGCAGCGTCCGCTGCCCGAGGTCTTGAAGTCGCAGGACGAGATGCTGCGCCGGCGTGGCAATGCCGATTCGGTTGCGTCCTCAAGCGAGGCGACCTACGCCATCGAAGAGGCCTTTCAGAAGCATTTACTCGAGATGAATAAGTGGGTCGCAGGGCAGGAAAAAATGCAGATGATGCGTGTGCACTATCATCGCGTGCTCCGCGAACCGAGGCCGGTCGCCGAAGAGGTATCGGCATTTCTGAAAGTCCCGCTCGATATCGACGCCATGGTGAAGCAAGTGGATGGAAGCCTTTATCGCAATCGCATGAAGAAATAGATTCTGCGAGAAATCCTGAAAGCTCGGCGCAGCCCTCTTCGAGGGATCCCCGAGGCGCAAACCTCGGCTCTACTTGATGTCCTTCATGGGCAGCAGCGTGCCGTAGTCGCGGCCGGAGGGATCGACAGCCCGGGCGACCACTCCCGCAAACGCGTCGCGAAGTTCGGGATACTTAGCCACCAGCGCTTTGATCACGGCTGTATTTTCCTGAAAGGTGTGCGAGGTGTCCGAGACATCCGCGGCCTGATACTTGACCACCACATCGAGATCATTGCCCACCGGCAGGGGAAAGATGTCGGTCAAGTGATAGGTTTTTCCGCCGGAACTGAGATCGACGGTTTTTCCATTCGCCGGCACGTCCGCGGGTTGCATGGCCTGCGCGTCCTCGTACAGTTTGTCGGTGGCGCGAGTGCTCATGAAGTTGATGGGGACGGAAAGGGCGGTCGCCTCGCGATGGTAAAGCCATGCATTATGTTTTTGGGATTTAGCCTCGAAATCGTGGGCGCGCTGCAGAAACCACGCGGCATCGTGCCCGGCCACTTCTGAATCGGCGGCAAAAAAACCGGCTAGTTTCCAGTCGTTGCCAATTTGCTGCAGGACGAAAGTGAGAGTCAGGGGAGCTTTCCCGCCGCTCACGTCGAGGATTGCCACGGCGTACTTGCCGGGCGGCAGATTGGGCAGCACAAATACTGCGCTGTCTTTCGTCTGTCCGTTGGGACCGAAGACCCCGCAAAGAAATTCAGCGCGTGCCAAAGGCTGCGTTCCGTCAGCGGTCAGCAGAAAAATCGGACGCACCGTTGCTTGGGCTCCCGCAAAAGCGGCCTGGTGCTCTTTGACCGCCCCCTCGATTCCAGAGAAATTGGCGGCCACAGCGGGGATCGAATTCTGCTTCAGGCTCGTGGTATCGCCTTTTGCCGACAGGTCAAAATAGCGTTTCGCGGCGCCCTCGACCGCGGCACGAGTGGGAGCCTCGATGTCGCCGGAGTTTTGGCATACCTGGGCTTGGCCGAGGGCAGCCAGGGCAAGCCAGACGAGCCAAACCGCGTATTGACGTGTCTTTCGTGGAAAATCGAAGGTCAGGCGAGGCAGAAAATCGAAGGTCGGGCGCACGAGGGAAGCCTCCGTCGGCATTTTACCCCCTCCCGCGAAAGAGGACGGTCTAAATCGTTGTAAAAGCAGTCTCAGCCATGGTTCGTTCGTAACTGGCGCGCAAGAAATAAGGGCCTCCAGCGTTCTACAAGCGATGATAAAATCAGGCAGGGGCGCGGTGGCTGGCGGCACCCTTGGCCGCTTGCGGAAACGGGATACTACGATGCAGGTCAGACGCGGATGGATTGTTTTCGGCTTGACGCTGGCATCGATCACCTTCCTGCTTCCCAGCGTGATTGCGCAAACTACCGCTGGAAGCCAAGCCCCTGCCGCAGCGCCGGTCGTCAAACGTCACCACAAAGCTCATAAGATCGTACAGCCGGTGGTTCTTCCTCCTATGCCGGCAGGTCCACTGCATCAGTTGCCGATGGATCAGATTCCGGCTACTCCTGCCAAAGTGACCTTTGAAAACGGGTTGCTCGCGATCTCAGCCCAGAATTCAACTTTGGCCGAGATTTTGCGCGACGTGCGCAAGCTCACCGGCGCATCGATCGAAATTCCGGCGGGAGCAAATGAGCGAGTGGTGGTAAATCTCGGCCCCGGAGCGCCGCGCGACGTGCTCGTGGGCTTGCTCAACGGTTGTTCGTTCAATTACGTCATGCTGGGTTCGAACACCGATCCCATGGCCGTATCGAGCGTCATTCTCACGTCAAAGACGTCGGCTCCAGGCGAGCCGCAGACCGTGGCCAATGTCTATCCGAACAATCCTGCCCCACAAGAGCAGCAGCAGCCGGGAATGCCGCAGCGTTTTCCGCGTCCGGGAGCTTTTAACGGACAGCCAATTATTGCGCAGCCCGCGAATGGGCAAACCACTGACGCGGACGATAGCAAGGATGACGATGCCGACAGCGCCGACGACAGCACGGACGATTCCTCGGCTCAAGTTCAACCCGGGCAACAGGTACAACCGGACGGCACCGCGGCAGATCAGCAGGTTCAGCCTGATCCGAACCAGCCCAATGCAGGTCCCAAGACGCCGGAACAGATTTTGGAGATGCTACGACGCTCGCAGCCCGGTCAAACGCCTCTGTCCCCGCCACCACCTCAGCCAGAACAGTAGAGCCTGAACAGTCGTCCACGAAACTCAGACGAGGATAGGGGTACGTCTTAGGGCGGACCAGGAGTTTTGCAGGAAGTTGGAACCAGCCCCGAGCTCTAGTCGCCGCTGGCGTGGGTCTGATGCGGCACTAATCTGGCAAGGGTCATGGGATGAGCCGGATTGACGGCCGCCAAAACCGCGCGAATCGCGCCATAAGCGCCTAAAATACCGAGAATAACGGCTAAAATTGTGGTGCTAATCAGTAGAAAACCGGTAAAAAGTTCGTTCACGGAATCGGGCCCTTGCTTCAGCCGAATTATGAATCGATCGGCTGCAAATGTTTGAATGTATCCGCATTTGACCCCCGCCGCTGTTAACAAATAAGATACGGGAATCGGACTGCGTATCTCCACTCTCCAACATTTCTGCGGACCCGTCCACGTTACGGAAGTCCATAAAGTCTTGAGATAAATGGCCATTACCCGGATATCGGTGCGCGGGGCGCGCCAGCACAATCTGAAGAATATCGACGTTGAGATTCCCCGCAATAGCCTCACGGTGGTCACGGGACTGAGCGGATCCGGGAAATCCTCGCTCGCGTTCGACACGATTTATGCGGAAGGACAGAGGCGCTACGTCGAGACCCTGTCCGCCTACGCCCGGCAATTTCTCGATCAAATGGAGCGGCCCGACGTCGATTCGATCGACGGCCTGAGTCCGTCAATTTCGATTGAACAAAAAACGACGAGCCGCAGTCCGCGTTCGACGGTCGGTACAATCACCGAAATTTATGATTATCTGCGGCTGCTTTATTCGTCGATTGGCGTGCCGCATTGTCCGAATTGCGGTAAGCCGATCACACGGCAGTCGGCCGAACAGATCGTGCAACGCGTCATGTCGCTCACACCCGACGATCGCGTGATGATCATGGCCCCCATCGTTCGCGGACGCAAAGGCGAGTTCAAAAAAGAGATGGAGAAGCTGGTGCAGCATGGCTTCTCTCGTGCTCGCGTCGACGGCGAACTCGTGAGTCTCGAAGACGACTTGGCGCTCGACAAGCGCAAGAATCACACCATTGAAGTGGTAGTCGATCGCCTGCTCGTCAAGCCAGGCATCGAACATCGCCTCGAACAATCTGTCGCGCTCGCGATGAAACTTGGCGGAGGCCTGGTTCTGGTCGCGGTCGTCAACGGCGACGAAACTTTATATTCCGAGCGCCTTGCTTGTCCCGATTGCGGCATCAGCGTCCCGCAAATGGAGCCGCGTTCTTTCTCGTTTAACAGTTCATACGGAGCGTGTCCCGAGTGTCACGGCCTCGGAAGCAGCTACGATCTCGATCCCGCGAAGGTCATTGTCGACTGGTCGAAACCAATTCTCGACGGCGGATTAGGCCCCGGTTCCGCGTCGCAGAATCTCGTGCGCAGCATTCAACTGCTCGTGCAGGCCTACGGATTCGACTTATCAACGCCCTTCGAAAGGTTTCCCGAGAAGATCCAGAATCTGTTGCTCCACGGCGAGGCGCGTAAGGGCGGCAAAACGGGATTTCTGGGGATCCTTGGATACCTGAAGCAGAATCTGGAAAATTCGAGCTCCGACAACTATCGCGATTACCTGATGGACTTCATGTCGGCGACGGAGTGTTCGGTGTGCCACGGGAAGCGGCTTCGTCCGGAGAGCCTGGCGGTAAAGGTGAACGGCATGTCGATTGCCGATTTCACCGAACTTCCCATCGCGCGAGCGCTCGAAGCCGCGCGCCAGATTAAGCTCACCGGCAGGGAGCTGACGATTGCTGGGCGCATCGCGCACGAAATCACCGAGCGCCTGCAGTTCTTGCAGGATGTTGGACTCGGCTACCTGCAACTCGGCCGTTCGGCGGCAACGCTTTCTGGCGGCGAAGGCCAGCGCATTCGCCTCGCGACTCAGATTGGATCGAAGCTGCGCGGCGTCTTGTATGTTCTCGACGAACCGTCGATCGGTCTGCATCATCGCGACAATGGCCGGTTGCTACAAGCGCTCGAGAATCTGCGCGATTTCGGAAACACCGTGCTCGTCGTCGAGCACGACGAAGAGACGATCCGCCGCGCCGATTATGTCATCGATCTCGGACCCGGCGCAGGCCGTCACGGCGGCGCGCTAGTTGCAGCCGGAACGCCCGCCGAAATCATGGACTCTCCCGGTTCGCTCACCGGAGCTTACATTTCCGGACGCCAGCAAATCGGCATGCTGACCCAGCGTCGTAGTCCAAATGGCAAGGCCGTCACCGTTCTTGGCGCGCGCGGTAACAATCTCAAGAATCTCGACGTTGTCTTTCCGCTGGGCGTGATGACGGTCGTGACCGGAGTTTCCGGCTCGGGCAAGTCGACGCTGGTGAATGACATCCTGTACCGCGCGCTGGCGAGACAACTGTATCGCTCGCGCGAGGAACCCGGCGCTCACAAAGCGATCACGGGCGGCGAACTGATCGATAAAGTGATTCGCATCGATCAATCCCCCATCGGACGAACGCCTCGGTCGAATCCCGCCACGTACACCGGAATTTTCTCAGCGGTTCGCGATCTCTACGCCATGCTGCCCGAGTCGCGCGAACGTGGATACAAGCCGGGACGTTTTTCCTTTAACGTATCGGGCGGGCGCTGCGAGGCGTGCCAGGGCGAAGGACAACGCCGGATCGAAATGAATTTTCTTCCGGATGTCTACGTGCAGTGCGAACTCTGCGGCGGCCGGCGCTACAACCACGAAACTCTATCCGTCTGTTACAACGGCAACTCCATCGCCGATCTTCTGGAAATGCCGGTATCGGATGTGCTGCAGATTCTCGAGAATATTCCGCAGGTCAAACAGAAGCTGCAAACGCTAGTCGATGTCGGCTTGGGATACATCCACCTAGGCCAGTCGGCGGTAACGCTCTCTGGAGGCGAAGCGCAGCGCATTAAACTGGCGCGCGAGTTGAGCAAGCGCCAAACGGGAAAAACTCTTTATCTCCTGGACGAGCCGACAACGGGATTGCATTTCGACGACGTCCGAAAACTGCTCGACGTCCTGCATCGTCTGACCGACCTGGGGAATTCCGTCATCATCATCGAGCACAATCTCGACGTAATTCGAAATGCCGACTGGATCATCGATCTCGGTCCCGAAGGCGGAGAAGAAGGCGGCCGTATCGTAGCGCAAGGCACGCCAGAACAGGTGGCAAAGGTCAAGAAGTCCTATACCGGGCAAGCGCTGGCAGCGCACTTCAACGGCACCGCCAAGACCATAGCCGCTAGAACTTTGCAGGCGAGCGGAGAAATCGCGTGAGCTTCCCCGCCGAAGATCTCCCCGTGATACCCGATCCCTCTTCGGAGCGGCGCGCCTCTTTGCCGGCTGAGGCTGAACAGATCTTTCCGGGCCCCGGAGACCTTGGCCCTCAACTGACATTCCTATCGGCTCCGCCTCCGGATGAGCCAAAAGATCCGGTATGGACGGGCCTGGACGTTTTGCGCCTGACGATCATTGCGATCCTGGCCATCATCGTCTCGGGCCTCGCCATGCTTACAGTCGTGCGTGGAGCCACTTTCAAAGCGCGAGTCTTGCGCCTGAGCGCGCTGCCCGAACTCTTGATCGTCGCGCAGATGCTAGCTTATTTCCTCATCCTCGGATACATGTACATATTGGTCACCAAAGAACGAGGCAGCCCGCGTTTCTGGAAAGCGCTGCACTGGAATTGGCCCTCGAAGATTTGGCCGTATCTCTTGATCGGTTTTTCCATGCAAGTCGTATTCGTATTCTTGGAACGATTTCTGCCCTTCCCGAAAGAGACTCCCTTTGACGAGCTTCTGCGGCGGCACGCGGCCATCGTGCTGATCGCCGTCTTTGCCGTGACCCTGGGGCCTCTGATGGAAGAACTTTTCTTTCGCGGATTTTTGTATCCGGTTCTGGCGCGGCAGATCGGAATGGTCGCGGGAATTCTAGTGTCGGCGCTCGGATTCGGACTGATGCACGCCGCGCAATACGGATATTCGTGGGCGTCGATTCTTCTGATTTTCCTGGTAGGCGTTGTTCTGGGAACTGTCCGCGCGAAAAAGAATTCAGTCGCGGCCGGCGTTCTCGTGCACATGGGCTACAACGGAACGATTGCCCTAGTCATGTTCGCCGCCACCGACGGATTTCGGCATTTGGAGAAATTGAGTCAATAAAAGAGTCCTCAGATGTTAGCTTTCTGATTGGGTAAAACGTTCGCCAGCTTCCTTCGGGATGACAGTCGTGAGCGGACCGCTATACCCTGAGACCTGACACCTGAGACGCGAGACCTAACTTACATGTCGACTCCGAAACAAGAGTTACTCGAACTGCTGGCACAGAAATCCTTCCGTCTTGGCGAATTTCAACTTTCCTCCGGTGGCACCAGCGACTATTACATTGACTGCCGCACCACCACGCTCGACGCGCGCGGCGCCCAATTAGTAGGCCAGGTTTTTCTGGACGAGATTCGCGAGCAAGGTTGGGAACCCTCTGCCATCGGAGGGCTCACCATGGGCGCCGATCCGATTGTTGTGGCCGTCGCCGTTACGAGCGGAACTCTCAACGGGTTTCTGGTGCGCAAAGCCGAGAAGCAGCACGGCACGGGACAGCGCATTGAAGGCTTCCGCGAAAAAGGCGCGCGCGTCGTAATCGTAGACGATGTCTGCACCACGGGAGCCTCGACGATCCAAGCGATCGAAGCCGCCCGTAATTATGGATTTGAAGTCATTGGAGCCATGTGCCTGGTCGAGCGCCAGGATGCTCACGGACGACCGAATGTAGAAAAGGCCGCCGCGCCGGCGAATTTTATTTCGATCTTCACGGCGACAGATGTGAGAAAAGAGCATTTGGCGCTGAGTAATTAGAAATCGGATTTTCGTCCTGGTTTGAACTCACTCGTCATTCATTAATCTCATGATCGCTGACGGATATACGGATCTTGCAGCGGGGAAAATCGCGTCAGTCGTGACCTATCTGGAAATGACGGAGCGCCCTGCCATCAACGAAATGTCCTCGACTAAAGTCGAACTGCGGCGGATCCACAATGCAGATCTCGAATGGTACCGCGCGATCTACCGGCGAGTGGGCGCGCAGTGGCTCTGGTTCAGCCGCCTGGAAATGACCGATGCGCAACTTTCAGAGCAACTGGCCCGGCCCGGCAACGAACTGTTTGTAGCCGAACGAAGCGGCAAAGAAATAGGCATGGCCGAACTCGACCGATCCGGCGCTAGTTCCAGCGCTAGTTCCGACTCGAGAGAAGTCGAGATCACAAGCTTCGGCCTGTTCCCTGAATCGATCGGCAAAGGTTTCGGACACCCCTTCATGCAGCAGCTATTGAAGCAAGCATGGGATGCGTCGACGACGCGCGTCTGGCTGCACACTTGCAACTTCGACGGACCTGCAGCGTTGGGCTTTTACATCAAGTGCGGTTTCCGCCCCTACAAGCGCGCCATTGAGGTAGGAGATGACCCCCGCATCAGCGGAGTTTTGCCCGAGGACACTGCCCCGCAGATTCCAATTATCCGTTAATCTAAAAGTTCGAACGCAGCCGTGCCACTCGCAGCAGAAATAGGTCGCGAACGACCAACGACGAACTGCGAACAACAACGACCAACGACGAACAGCGAACGACGACTTTATGATCGAAACTCTCGAATGGACTCCCCGCGGCGTCGTCTTCATCGACCAGACGAAGTTGCCGACCGAAGAAGTGTACGTAACCTGCACCACCCACCAGCAAGTGGCCGACGTGATCCGCAATATGGTCGTGCGTGGCGCGCCCGCCATTGGCGTTGCCGCGGCGATGGGGATTGCCCTCGGCGTGCAAAACTCGAAAGCCGAGAACGCCGCTGATCTTAAAAAAGATCTCGATGAAATCAGCGAAACGATTCGGCAGACCCGGCCTACGGCAGTGAATCTTTTCTGGGCGATTCGGCGCATGCAAGAGAAGTTTGCGACTCTGAGCAGCCTTCCCGTCGACCAGATCAAGAAGGCCTTGGTCGAGGAATCGCAGCGCATGCACGCCGAAGACATTGCCGCCAACCAGGCCATGGGACGCCACGGTGCCACCCTCATGCCTTCGAGCGGCGGCGTGCTGACGCACTGCAATGCCGGAGCCCTCGCGACCGCCGGCTACGGCACCGCATTGGGCGTGATCCGCGCGGCGGTGGAAGCGGGCAAGAAGATTCACGTCTATGCCGATGAGACGCGACCGTTCTTGCAAGGCTCGCGGCTGACGGCGTGGGAATTAATGAAGGATGGGATTCCGACGACCGTCATCTCCGACAACATGGCGGGCGTGATGATGCAACAAGGCAAAATTGGCGCCATCGTCGTGGGCGCGGACCGCATCGCCGCGAATGGCGACGTCGCCAATAAAGTCGGAACTTACACCGTAGCGATCCTGGCGAAAGAGCACGGCATCCCGTTCTATGTGGCGGCGCCGATTTCGACCGTCGATCTCGAAACCCCCGACGGCAGCAAAATCCCGATCGAGCAGCGCAATAAACGCGAAGTCTCGCACATTGCGGGCAAGCAAATGGTGCCCGACGGAGTCGAAATCGAAAATCCCGCCTTCGACGTGACTCCCGCAAAATATGTTGCGGCAATCATCACGGAAAAAGGCATCGCGCGCGCGCCGTACGAGGAATCGTTGCGAGAACTGGCGAGTCTGAAGACGCCGGCGTAGCGGATGCCGTCAGTCATTCAATCCGAACTCACGTTTCAGAGCGGCGGCAAATCCATTCGTGTGGATGCCTATCTTCCGGAAACTTCGACGAGCAGTGTGCCTGCGGTCGTCGCGCTCCACGGTGCCGGAGGCAACGTTGCCGGAATGGAGCGCTATGCCAGCGCGCTCGCAGCCGAAGGATTCGCCGTCTACGTTCTGCATTATTTCGACCGCACCGGCACGGCACCGACCGATAAGGCGACAATCTTCCGCAACTTTCCCGCGTGGATGAAAACGCTTTGGGACGCTATCAGTTTCGTCGAGACGCAGGCCCACGTCGATCGCAGCCGCATCGCACTGCTCGGCTTTTCGCTGGGAGCGTATCTTTCGCTCGCGACTTCCGCCATCGATCCGCGCGTGCGCGTGGTAGTTGAATTCTTCGGAGGCATGCCGAAAGAGATGAACCTTTTCATGCGCCGCCTCTGTCCTGTGCTGATCTTGCATGGAGAGGCGGACGCGACCGTGCCTGTCGCCGAGGCGTACCACTTGCAAAAGCTGCTAGAGAAAAAAGGCATCCCTTACGAAATGAAAATTTATCCGGGAGAAGGCCACGGCTTTGAATCAGAGGTCTGGCGCGACGCTGGACTCCGCAGCCTGCAATTCCTCAAAAAATACCTAGCCGAACCCGCGTAGGCCCGCAACGCAGCAAACGGCTTTAAACTCTGGACAGACAAAATGGAGCGCTGAGCAGGCGCACCGGAAGCATGACGACCGCCCATACCAGGGCAAGCGCGCCGTGAACTGCGATTCCCACGACACGAAAAGGCAGCAGCAGCAGCCACACAAAGGGATATAGAATCAGCGCGAGCAGCGCCAGCGGCCAGCACACGACAAAAAGCAAGCACCACAGCAGGAAGGCAATCATCGGCACACCTCCTCACAGAAATGATACGCAATCTAGGTAGAAAAAGTTCGAAGCGGCGGAAGATTTCTGTTTAGCGCTCGACGGGCGAGTCGCACGCCGCGACGCTGGCCTACATCGTCTTTAATTGTGGGCTGATCTTCAACTTTGCTTCCGTAACCATCTGGACGTCGTCGACCGCCAGCCCGGGAGCAATCTCCTCCAGCAACAGGCCTTCGGGGGTAACGCGAATGTAGGCCATCTCCGTCACGATCGTGTCGACAACGCGCACTCCCGTCAAGGGCAGAGTGCATTTTTTCAGAATCTTCGGTTGTCCATCTTTCGTTGCATGCTCCATGGCTACGATCACGCGTCGCGCGCCAGCAACCAGGTCCATAGCGCCACCCATGCCTTTCACCATTTTTCCCGGGATCATCCAGTTGGCGATGCTGCCCAGTTCGTCGACTTCCATTGCGCCGAGCACGCTCAGGTTGATGTGCCCACCGCGAATCATGGCGAAAGAATCGGCGCTCGAAAAGTAGGCAGTGCCGGGGAGTTCGCTGACTGTCTCTTTTCCGGCGTTGATCAGGTCCGAATCCTCGGTGCCCTCGAGCGGATAGGGCCCGATGCCGAGCATCCCATTCTCAGACTGCAGAATCACGTCTATGCCGGGCGGAACATGATTCGCAATCAACGTGGGCAAACCGATGCCGAGGTTGACGTAGAATCCGTCGCGCAGTTCGCGGGCAACGCGCTTGACGATGCGCTCGCGCTTGTCGGTATCCTTCGGAGCTTTCGGGAGGGTTGACATATTTCTTGACGGTCGCTCGGCGTTCGTCGTTAGTCGTTCGTGAAGCCGGCTGCTTCAGCAGTTGGTTTTCCGAACGACCGAGCGACGAACGACTATCGACGAATTACCCTTTTCTTACCGTCCTTCTCTCAATTTTTTTCTCAAACAATTCTCCCTTGAAGATCCGCTGCACATACACGCTGGGCGTATGAACCATCTCAGGGTCGAGTTCTCCCGGTTCAACCAGATGTTCAACTTCGGCGATCGTGATTTTCGCCGCGGTCGCCATCATGGGATTAAAATTGCGCGCCGTCTTGCGATAAACAAGGTTGCCCCATTTGTCGCCCTTCCAGGCTTTGACGAAGGCAAAGTCAGCGTGGAGCGCCCGCTCCATGAGATACGGTCGGCCGTCGAACTCGCGCGTTTCTTTGCCTTCGGCGACCACCGTCCCAACTCCCGTAGGAGTGAAGAAGGCGGGTATGCCTGCGCCTCCTGCGCGAATGCGCTCCGAAAAAGTACCCTGCGGGACGAGGTCGAGATGGACGGTGCCATTCAGCACCATCTGCTCGAGCAACTTGTTCTCGCCCACGTAGGTTCCGATGTGATGCTTGATCTGACCGTTCGCGAGAAGCAGTCCCATGCCTAATCCATCGACGCCGACGTTGTTGCTGATCGTCGTGAGGTTCTTGACGCCCTTGCGTGCGAGCGCGCGGATGAGGTTCTCGGGAATCCCGCAAAGGCCGAATCCGCCGACCATCAGGGTGGCGCCATCGAAAACATCCTCGATCGCGGCCTCGGCGCTGGCAACAACTTTGTGCATGGCAGTGAGATTCTATAGCAAATACCCCATCGAGACACAGAGGCACGAAGGCGCCGGGAAGATCGAGTGCGTCAAAAGCAGAGACTATGCAGGAGACATCGAAAACCCGCTATTTTTTAACTTTCTCCGTGTCTCCGTGGTGGGTGTTTTCGCAATTGATGCGCCTGCTCGAATTCCGCAGCCAGTTCGCGCGAGTCGAGATTTTCACGGATGTGCGCCAACCGTTGCTCGAGCTTTTGAATTACGTCCGAGATATTTTTCTTGTTGGTAATGGCCACGTCGCGCCACATCGAGTAGGGACTGCCAGAGATGCGGGTCATCTCGCGCAACGCCCGGCCTCCAATATCGAGCACAGGCGCATCGGGTCCAAACTCGTCGACCAGCGCCGCTGCCAGGGCCGTGGAGATCATCTGCGGAAGATGGCTGATCCAGGCACAGAGTCGATCATGATCCGCGGGATCGAGCGTAGCAACGCGCGCCCCCATCTTCTCCGCGCAGTGAATGAATTCTCCCGACATTCCAGCATGAACGTTTTGCCCCGGCAGGGGCGTAAACAGCCATGCCGCGCCTTCGAACAGGTCCGCGTCGGCGAATTCGACTCCGGCATTTTCTTTACCCGCCATCGGATGCCCCGCCAGAAATTTGTGCGCTACATTGCGCCCGAAAGATTTGAGCGCGCGTTCGACAACTTCGGTTTTAGTACTGCCTACGTCGGTGACCAGCGTTTTCGGAGGGAGCGCCGGTCCGAGTCGTCCCACAAGATCGAGAATGGGAAGCACCGGCGTTGCGAGGACGATCAGTTCGCTGCCCCGTATAGCATCCGCAGGATTGGCGGTTCCCGCGTCGATGGCTCCGCAGTTCTGGGCGCGCTCCAAGACAGCGGCCCGATCGCAGCCCACCACCTTCGCCGCAAGATGGCGCTTCTTGAGCGCGAGGCCGAGCGAGCCTCCGATCAGTCCAGTTCCGATGATGGTGACTTGGCGGAAGGGCATAGAGAACGCCGTTCGCCGCTAGTCGTTTGCTATTCGCTTTTCGCGAACCTACCGGCGACAAATGACTCGGCCGTGAAGTTACGGGTTGCGAAGAGCGAACGACGAATAGGCGAATCGCGGTGTCGCCAAAGCAGTTTACGCGATCTCGCGCCCCACCGCAGGAGCAATCATACGAAGTTGATCCATCAACTTCGAAAACTGTTCAGGATAGAGCGACTGCGCGCCATCAGAGAGCGCCTTGTCCGGCTGGTGATGAACCTCAATCAGCATGGCATCCGCGCCAGCGGCGGCAGAAGCCAACGCCATGGGGGCGACCTTGTCGCGGCGCCCGGTACCGTGCGAAGGGTCGGCGGTCATAGGCAAGTGCGAAAGTTTGTGGACGATGGGGATGGCCGAAATATCCATCGTGTTGCGGGTATAAGTTTCAAACGTGCGAATGCCGCGCTCGCACAAAATGATTTCGTAGTTGCCGCCAGCGAGTAGGTATTCGGCCGAGCACAAAAGTTCTTCAATGGTCGCCGCAATGCCGCGCTTCAACAGCACAGGTTTGCGCACCTTGCCGAGTTCACGAAGCAGATTGAAATTCTGCATGTTGCGCGCGCCTACCTGGAAAATGTCGACGTAAGGCAGCATGACTTCGATCTGCGAAATCTCCATCACTTCGCTGATCACCAGCAGATTAAAGCGGTCTCCGGCCTCTCGCAGCAGTTTCAGCCCGTCGAGGCCGAGCCCTTGAAACGAATAGGGAGAAGAACGAGGTTTGTAGGCGCCGCCGCGCAGAACGCGCGCTCCCGCTTTAGCAATCAGATCACTGATGGTGAACAACTGCTCGCGAGTCTCAACCGAACAGGGACCAGCCATCACGACGATTTTCTTGCCGCCAATTTCCAGGCCGTTCTTCAGTTTGACAATCGTTCCTTCGGGACGGAAGTTGCGCCCCGCGAGTTTGTACGGCGACGTAATGCGGTGAACTTCCTGCACGCCGGGCAGCATTTCGACTTCGCGCGTGTCGAAATCGTGGGGAACGCCGACGCCCCCGAGCACAGTTTGGCGCTCGCCCGTCGAGCGGTGAACTTCAAATCCGAACTGCACCAGTTGATCGATGACCTTCTGGATCTGATCTTCACTGGCCGCATCCTGCATTGCTACGATCATGGTTGACTCGCTTGCCCGTCTTTCATCCGTTCGCGGAACGCAACTTGCTTAGCGTTTGCGCCGTTCCGTGGCAATTCCTCGAATCTCTAGTTTGGGCGTTCCCGCCGGTAGCTCAGGGATCGCCCCCTGCATCTCGGCCGCTGGCCCCGGGACGATTTCGTGTTTCTGAATACTGCGCATCACGTCCATAATGCGCTCGTAAATCTGCGCCAGATCGCGCTCAGCCAACGGGCCTGTGCTGCTGCTCTTCACGTTGTCGAGCACGGCGCGTTCGCGGTCCGGCTCGTAAATCGGCAGGCTGGTGTTGCGTTTGAGCCGTCCAATCTCTACGACCGCGGCCGCGCGTTCGTTGAGCAACGCCGTCAGTTTGCGGTCTAACTCGTCGACTTTTTTACGCCATTCAGAAAGGTCCATAGAGCTTTCAGCCATCAGGTATCAGCCGTCAGTTAAACCGTAATGCCAGACGCTGAGTACGGAGGGCAGAGAATTTCGAATCCACCAGATTTTTCACCGAGGGTGCCGTGCTGATGGCTGACGGCTGACGGCTGCAAGCTGGTGTACAAATTCTGACACAGTTGCGGCTTCCCGTCCCGGATTTTGTTCGATGATGTGGACGATCGCGCTGCCCACGACGCCAGCCTCGGCAAACTTCCCGACCGCCGCAAATTGCTCAGGAGTCGAAATTCCGAAGCCCACAGCAATAGGAAGCTTTGTGAATCGGCGTATGCGCTTGACGAGACTCTTGGCGTCCCCCGTCATCTGCTGGCGTGCCCCAGTCACGCCGGTACGCGAGATGGCATAAATAAATCCTGAGGAAACTTGCGCGATCAACTTCAGGCGCTCGTCGGGACTGGTAGGCGCCGCAAGAAAAATTGTCGCCAACTGATTCTTGCGCGCCTCGCGCAAATATTCGGACGCCTCTTCGACCGGCAGATCGGTGATCAACGTTCCGTCGACTCCGGCCGCGCGCGCGACATGGCAGAACTTGGCGAGCCCCATGCGCATGATGGGATTGAGGTACGAGAAGACGACCAGTCCGACCGATTGCGAGTGCTCGCGAATCTCGGAGGCGAGGGTCAGCACATTTTGCAGCGAAGTTCCGTGCTTGAGCGCTCGTTCGCTAGCGCGCTGGATCACAGGACCGTCCGCCAGAGGATCGCTGAACGGGACACCGAGTTCAATAACGGTGGCGCCCGCATCGATCGCGGCGAGGATGACCTCCCGCGTGGTAGCGAGGTCCGGGTCTCCGCAAGTCACATAAGCGATGAGCGAAGGCTTATTTTCGAAGTGGAAGGGCATGAAGGACAATTGTAGATGGCAGAGGTCAGATTGCAGAAGGGGTGTCGAGTGCTGCGGCCTTATTTGTGAAATTATTCGTAAACTTCGCGCCGGTGTGCGGTTCGGGTTATCGTGACCACTTTTGCCTCGTCATCAATAACGTAAACCACGCGCCAGTCACCAACTCGAACGCGCCACTGGTCCTTGTAGCCTTTGAGTTTCTTGCACCCAGCCGGGCGGGGATTGTCAGCGAGGGTCAATATCTTGCGGTCGACGCGTACGAATACCGAATTGTCCAGAGCGTCCAATTCCTTTTGCGCCGACTGCTTGATTTCGAGCGAGTACTTAGCCACGGGAGCGTGCGCGCTTCAGGCGGGCCGCGCGATACTGCTCGTAGGGGATGCCTTTTTCTTTTCGCCGCGATTCGGAGACAAATCCGTCCCAGAAATCTTCCCAGATCGCGCCGTGTTTTTTCAGGTCGATGAGCACCCCGACTTTGCGGCCTTTTTCATCGGTGACGAACTGGATTCCGGTCATAGCTTCAGGGTCCCTTCAGACGATATTGCAACGATAGCATTCTGTTTCCGGCATGAGCAACTACTTCTCGTTAACAGAGTCGACTAGAATCAGGAGAATCGCTATGGTATTGGCATTAACCGCAATCCATCCCGGGGAACATCTGGCCGAAGAACTCAGCGAACTCAGCATGAGCGCAGCTGAACTAGCACGTAAGATCGACGTCCCCACCAATCGTGTGGCGCAGATACTGAACGGAACTCGCGCGATCACGGGCGACACCGCGCTGCGCCTCGCTCATTTTTTCGGCACAAGCGCGGAGTTTTGGCTGAATCTACAGAGTCTTTAACGAACTGCGGCTCGCACAGAAGAAGGTGGGAAAATCCGTCCAAGCTCTTCCAAAGCTCGAACGCCGCGATCGCGTGACCCTGGCCGAGAGAATCAGATCGCGTGTGGCAGTCAGGCGCGAGCCCTGCGGCACAGACGTAATCTCGACTCACGAGACCGAGCACAATACCATTAGAGATCATGAGCTACCAAGAGTGGATAAGAGTTGTTCCGTTATTCGTGGCCATTGCAGCCTCACTTGCCAGGGCTTCTGATCGACCCATCATTATCGGAGTCCTTGAGGACAATTCAGGCCACTACGCGGGAGACTCCAGTTACCGATCCGTTCGCGCAGTCATCGAGAAGAAGGGGGATGTTTGGCAGGCATTTCCCAACGATTGTCGCGATCAAGACTGTTTGCGGAAGATCACGAAAGTCTATCCTGCGGAGGTCAAGTGGACCATCGCATTCGACGGCAAGAATATAGGACAGGTGACGAGCCGAACGCCGAACGACTTCAAATGGTATTCGGATGTCGGACAGCAGGAGATTACCAGTAAAGGCCCCGTGCCGACGATTGGGGCGAGGTCTTCGGAGTTTGGAGGATATACCGGGGCAAGGGTGTACCGCCCCCTGATTGCAATCTCGGAGCCCTACTTTAAGGACCCTGAGACATGGAAGCCTTTCGTCGCCTCCCCTGAGTTGACCAGGGTATTGCAACAAGCATTCAGCAAGAAATTTCCAAACCTTTGCCATTCAATCGAAACTGACGGCGACAAGTTGGAGCCGTTGCATTACCGCAATGAAGACATAAAACTCGTGAAGGCTTACGCCTCGATTTCCGGTTGGGTCTTGGCCCGATTGCATCTTGACGCTATCGATTGCAAGGATATTGAAGCTGGTTCTGACATTGATGACCCTTGGTTCGCGTTCGACGGGAAGAAGTCCATAACATATCTTGACTCCGGGATGTGGCTGTTGGACGCAGGTGACTATGACAATGACGGGAGATCGGAAATTATATTTTCAATTGACCGGGAAAACGAAGGCGGATACGAAATCTATTACAAAGATTTCCGGCAGCACACAACGTTCAAGTTCAACTATCATTAACTCGAATCGGTCAACACTATCCCGTTGGGTTGTTTCGATCGTCAACTGTGCCTACTCCAACTTCAGATTCTCCCGCATAATCCCAATATCCTTATCCCCGCGCCCCGAGATATTCACTATTACCACTTCCGACTTCTTCATCTTAGGCGCTCGCTTCATCACTTCAGCCACAGCGTGGGCCGATTCCAGCGCCGGAATAATGCCCTCAGTCCGAGCGAGCAGTGTCGTGGCTGCGAGCGCTTCCGCATCCGACGCAGGGACATACTCAGCCCGCCCCGTGTCTTTGAGCATCGCGTGTTCCGGCCCGATAGAAGGGTAGTCCAGCCCAGCCGAGACAGAATGCGTCAGCGCAATCTGCCCGGACTTGTCCTGCAGCACATACGAGAAAGTTCCCTGCAGAACGCCGGGAGACCCGCCGCGAAAGCGAGCTGCGTGCTCGCCGAGAGCCTCTCCGCGCCCTCCCGCCTCAACACCCACGAGCTGCACTTTTTTATCTTTCAAAAAGTCGTAGAAGATCCCGATCGAGTTCGAGCCTCCGCCCACGCACGCAATAATCGTCGTAGGTAGTTTCCCTTCAGCCTTAAGAATCTGCGCGCGCGCCTCCCGTCCAATCACGCGATGAAAATCGCGAACCATCGTCGGATAGGGATGCGCTCCAAGAACGCTGCCAAGCAAATAATGCGTCGTGCGGACGTTCGTCACCCAGTCCCGCATTGCCTCGTTGATCGCGTCCTTCAGCGTGCACGAACCCGACGAGACGCCGCGCACTTCCGCGCCCAGCAGTCGCATACGGAACACGTTGAGTTCCTGCCGCCTCATGTCCTCCGTGCCCATATAAACGACGCACTCGAAGCCAAGCAGCGCGCATACGGTTGCGGTCGCGACGCCGTGCTGCCCCGCTCCGGTCTCGGCGATCACGCGATGCTTGCCCATGCGCTCGACCAGCAAGGCTTGCCCGAGACAGTTATTGATTTTGTGAGCGCCGGTGTGGAGCAGATCTTCGCGCTTGAGATAAATTTTCGCGCCGCCTAGTTTCGCAGCTGAGTCGCTCGGCAAAGAACAGCGGCGTCGGACGTCCCGCATACGTTTTCAGCAGCAGGTCGAGCTGTTGCTGAAACTTCGGATCGCGCTTCGCCTTCTCGTATTCGCGCTCCAGTTCATCGAGCGCGGCCATCAAAGTCTCGGGAACATACCGCCCGCCGTAGGCCCCAAAACGCCCGGCAGTTGCCCCTTGAGGCGGAATTTTGCCACCCACCTTTGCCGCTGGTAGATCCGCCTTCGCCGTTCCTAAGCCCCGAGATTTCCTGTTCACTGTCGCGGTCGCCACGCTCTAACTTACCTCCTCCATCGCTCGAACCGCCTTTACGAAGGCTCGCACCTTTCGCGGGTCTTTCTTCCCTGGCTCGCGTTCCACACCCGTCGAGACATCCACGCCCCACGGATGCAAAAGATGGATCGCCTCCTGCACATTCCCCGGGCGCAGGCCGCCCGCCACGATCAGCTTGCTGATGCTGTTGATGATTCCCGCCCACGGCTGCACCCGTTCCCAGTCGAAGGGTTGCCCCGTCCCGCCGCGCTGCTCCGCCGTCGAAGAATCCAGCAGAACGCCCGAAATCACGCCCGGGCGGAAACCATGCGTCTCGAGGAAAAGGTCTCCGTTCTTGGCGACGTGAATCTTGTGAACGCGTTTGCCCTTGTAAGCATCATCCTTTTCGACCAGTCCCACAGCAACGGGGTCCCATCGGACGGACTCTCCGGCGGCCGCATCGAAAATCTTGGCCGGCCAGCAGCGAAAAATAGTAGGCCGCTGCCCCGTACCATTCGCCAGTTCACGGAAGAGACTCTGGCTGAACTCCGTAGTCTCCTCGCCGTGCAATTGAACCGCGGTAAGCCCGACGTCTTTTACGGCGAAGCGAACGGCGTCCACCGTCTCGTTGACGAAGACGCCGACCTTTTCCACTTCAGGCGGAAGTTTCGCGACGATCTCCTGCGCCGCATCAAACGTGATGTAACGCGGACTCTTCGGGTGGAAGACGAAGCCCAGCGCATTCGCTCCCGCTTCGGCGGCCATGAGCGCGTCCTCGAGGTTCGTGATTCCACAGATCTTGATCCACGTCATAAGAACGGCTGTCAGCTATCACTCGTCAGTCAATCGCTTCAACTACTCACTGAGCACAGGTTTCGCTTGCTCCAGTAACTTTGCCAAAGCTTCGCCGGGTTTCTCTGTCTTCATCAGTGATTCCCCGATCAGGAACGCTTCATAGCCCGCCGCCCTCAGGCTCGTCAGATCAGCGGCGGATTGGATGCCACTTTCAGCCACCCGGACGCAGGACGAGGGCATCTTTTTCGCCAGCTGTAAGGCGGTTTGCAGATCGACTTCGAAGGTACGCAGATTGCGGCTGTTAATGCCGATCAGGTCGCATCCCGCATCGAGGGCCCGTTCCAGTTCGGCGTCGTCGTGCGCTTCGCAAAGAACGTCGAGCCCTTGGGTCCGCGCACTCGCCGCCAGCGACTCCAGTTCCTTTTGGGAGAGAGCAGCGACAATCAACAGGATCGCGTCCGCGCCGTTGGCCCGCCCTTCCAGAATCTGGAATTCATCGACGATGAAATCCTTACGCAAGCAGGGAATCGAACAACTGGATGACGCCTCGCGTAAATAGTCGAGCGAGCCCTGGAAAAAAGGTTCGTCGGTCAATACCGACAATGCGGCAGCGCCCGATCGCTCAAGCTCTCGCGCCAGCTCCGCAGGCCTGAAATCGGCGCGGATCAACCCTTTAG
Organism: uncultured Acidobacteriaceae bacterium; assembly: GCA_963846085.1. Lineage (GTDB taxonomy): Bacteria > Acidobacteriota > Terriglobia > Terriglobales > Acidobacteriaceae > Acidiflorens. Next base: position 2,703,617 of record CAWJUN010000004.1, read on the forward strand.
AAGGCGAGGCTTTCTTCAGCTCTGCGATTACGGCGATCCCGTCTTGCGCAACACTCCTCAACCGCTTTCGGAATCCTCGGGGAGTGTGTGCGGCCGCCGCCTCTTCCATGGCGCGAAGATCGCCCGGCCGCCGGCCGCGCGCGCGCTCGGCAAGCCGCTGTCGGGTAGCGGCGACTATCGTGTCCAGGGAGGCGGCCATGACGGTCTCCCAATTATACGGAACTCTCCCGTTTCGGCAGCAGGACTTCGCACTCTGGCAGGCTGCAGAAAAACTCTGCTCTTCCTTGTTTTTCTGACTCTTTGTCTTGAAAGAGCGCAGCTTCAGCTCCGCTTTATCTGCGCCGCCGACTCCTGAAGAACGATTCGTATCAGGGTATCGCTTTAGCGATACCGAAAGTCGTACAAATCAGAGGCCCCTTTAGGGGCTGAGATAGCACGCACCACGTTTTCAGCCTTGTTAGCGCTTGACAGCGCGGACGGGAGCGCACCTCGACTTTTCCGCAACCTGCTAGAGCCTGCGCAGGCAGTAGGGCGTCGCGCGAGCCGATCCACCGCTGTGCGTGGTCACCCGCCTCCTACGGATCAGCCGAAACCGACCCAACCCTACGTGATCGACGTCATTGACCCGACTTCCGGCAAGATGCTATAAACGAGTGCTTTGTGCCGAGGTGTGGAGTTTCAGAGATGACCTCCACTTGGGCACAGGTTTTCCGACACGGCCAAATCGGCACTCCTCATTCTTGTTATGCCTGGCGGTGGAAGCGTGTTCGGAGCGTGTTCGGAACTCTGGTCGCGGCTGCGCCTGAGCGGATGCAATCTGCCGCGCGGGCTATGCACTACCAAAGCAAAACACGCGCCATGACCCCTGAACAGAGATCCTTAGGAGGATTTTTATGCGCACTTGTAACGCCAATCTTGCGTCCTTGGGACGCTGGTTTGCGAAGAGAAGTCTTGCGAAAAGCTCGGCATTGCTCACCACCCTGTTGCTTCTCATGGCCGGCCACGCACTGGCGCAACCCACGGAAGAAGGCGGCGAAGCGGCCCTCAAACTGCCCGATCTTTCCTCCGTTTCATTCCTCGGAGTCGATGGCCACAAATTGCTTCTGATCGGACTCCTGTTCTGCGTCTTCGGCTTAGGCTTCGGCATGGTGATCTTCATGCGCCTCAAGAACTTGCCCGTGCACCGGTCGATGCGCGAGATTTCCGAACTGATCTACGAGACCTGCAAAACCTACCTGCTGACGCAGGGTAAGTTCCTGATGCTGCTGTGGGCCTTCATCGCCGCCATCATCGTTCTTTATTTCGGAGTGCTGCGGCACTTTGAAATTCCTCGCGTCGCCATCATTCTCGTATTCAGCCTGGTCGGCATCGCCGGCAGCTACGGCGTGGCGTGGTTCGGCATCCGCGTAAACACCTTCGCCAATTCACGGACGGCCTTCGCCTCTCTGCCCGGCAAGCCGTATCCCGTCTACCAGATTCCGCTGGAAGCCGGCATGTCGATCGGCATGATGTTGATCTCGGTCGAACTGCTCATCATGCTCTTCATTCTTCTCTTCGTTCCCGGCGACTATGCCGGCCCCTGCTTTATCGGATTTGCCATCGGCGAGTCTCTCGGAGCCGCAGCCCTTCGTATCGCTGGCGGCATCTTTACCAAGATTGCCGACATCGGCGCTGACCTGATGAAGATCGTCTTCAAAATTAAAGAAGACGACGCGCGCAACCCCGGAGTCATTGCCGATTGCACCGGCGACAACGCCGGCGACTCCGTCGGACCCTCCGCCGATGGTTTCGAAACCTACGGCGTGACCGGCGTCGCCTTGATTACATTCATTTTGCTGGGCGTGAAAGATCCTTCCGTTCAAGTGCAGCTCCTGGTTTGGATTTTCGTGATGCGCATCATGATGCTAGTCTCGAGCGCGCTCGCCTACTTCATCAATGGTGCCATTGCGAAAGCTCGATACGGCCATGCGGACCACATGAACTTCGAAACCCCGCTGACTTCGCTGGTCTGGCTCACCTCGATCGTTTCGATCATTGCGACCTATATCGTCTCCTATTTCATCATTCCGAACCTCGGCGGCGACATTACGCAATGGTGGAAGCTGGCATCGATCATCTCCTGCGGAACGCTCGCCGGCGCCCTGATTCCAGAGTTGGTCAAGGCCTTCACCTCGGTGGATTCGCGTCACGTCAACGAAGTGGTTACCTCGGCAAAAGAAGGCGGCGCGTCGCTCGGAATTTTATCTGGTCTAGTCGCCGGAAACTTCTCCGCCTACTGGCTCGGCCTCGCGATGGTCGCTCTCATGTCCATCGCGTACCTCTTCAGCGGAATGGGATTGGCAATGGCCGCCACCATGATTGCCGCGCCCGTCTTCGCTTTCGGACTGGTCGCCTTCGGCTTCCTCGGCATGGGCCCCGTCACCATCGCCGTCGATTCCTATGGACCGGTCACCGACAACGCGCAATCCGTCTACGAACTTTCCACCATTGAGCAGATTCCGAACATCAAGGCCGAACTCAAGAAAGACTTCAACATCGACGTCAATTTTGAACGCGCCAAAGACCTGCTCGAAGAGAACGACGGGGCCGGCAATACCTTCAAAGCAACCGCCAAGCCAGTGCTTATCGGGACGGCCGTAGTCGGCGCCACAACCATGATCTTCTCCATCATCATGGCGCTCACCGATGGCCTCACCACCAACGTGGCCAAGCTCTCCCTCCTCCACGCTCCGTTCTTCCTGGGACTGATTACTGGCGGCGCGATGATCTACTGGTTCACCGGCGCTTCTATGCAAGCCGTAACCACCGGAGCGTATCGCGCGGTCGAATTCATCAAGGCAAACATCAAACTCGAAAGCTCCGAGAAGGCATCGGTTGCAGACAGCAAAAAAGTCGTCGAGATCTGCACCAAGTACGCGCAGAAAGGTATGTTCAATATCTTTCTCGCCGTCTTCTTCGGAACCTTGACCTTCGCCTTCGTCGAACCGTTCTTCTTCATCGGCTATCTGATCTCCATCGCGATCTTCGGACTCTACCAAGCCATCTTCATGGCCAACGCCGGAGCCGCATGGGACAACGCCAAGAAGATCGTCGAAACCAAGCTGAAGCAGAAGGGAACCCCGCTGCACGACGCCACAGTAGTCGGCGACACCGTCGGCGATCCTTTCAAAGACACTTCGTCGGTGGCCATGAATCCGGTAATCAAATTCACCACCCTCTTTGGATTGCTGGCCGTCGAACTAGCCGTCTCATTAACCCGCGATCACGGAGCCAACTTGACCCACATTCTGGCGATCGCATTCTTCGCGGTCTCCGTCTTCTTCGTCTACCGCTCGTTCTACGGCATGCGAATTAGTTCCGAGTAACCGGTTCGTGTGTAAACAGCAATTTCTTAGCTAAAAGGAAACGCCATCCAGCACAACTGGATGGCGTTTCGATTTGCAATCGACTCTCTCCAGCGCTTCCCTGCTACTGCGCTTTCGTGAAAGTCGCCGTGTTGTAGCCGCCGGCGCAGAGCCCGTCGTTGACAGAGTAAGTTCCGGTCATGCTAGTCGGCGCTCCTGAGTTATTCAAGAAAACCTGGGTGTAAGTGAAGTCTCCGGCGCTCCCATCGGATTCAACCGTCGCGCCGTTCACCACCAGATACGGGCCGGCAATAAAAGCGCTGGTGACAGAGCCACTCACCGAGCAAACGGAGTTCGCGAAAGTCAGGTTGCCGGTGAGCGCGAAAGTTCCGTCGCTCGAAGCGGTCGTCGCCTGCGTAAAGGCGATGGTGAGGACGGCATTCGGATCATCGCTCGGATCATAAGGCCCGCTCCACGACGCAGTAATCGCTGGGACGGGATTGGCCGTGATGGTACCAGTATCGCCGTCGCAAGTGTTTCCGCCAGCGATCGCGTAGTTGCCGGTCAAAGATCCAGCAGTTCCCGTCGCCGTGACCGTGATCACTTCTCCGCCGACACTCGCCGAAGTCAGCGTGACGTTATTACCCTTCACCGTTCCAGTGAACGTCACCGTTTGCGACGAGCTGTAACAGAGCGAATCGGCGATCGACATCGTTCCGGCTAAGCTTGAGCCATTCTGCGTCAGATTGCCGCCAATATAAAAAGTACTATTGGGCGTCACGCCGCCGCCGGTCTGGGTTGCGGTCATCGACCAGTTGCCCTGGGTCAGAGCCAGGTTGCTGCTTGCGCCGCATCCGGAGAGGGCCAAGGCCAAAGCAAAGACAAAGGCACCCGCCAAGAGCGGCAAGAGGGCGATTTTCGAGCACCGTGCAAACGTCATAAATTCCTCCTGGGGTACACGCCCTAAGGGACTAGTACCAATGGTAAGAATTTCAACGATGCACGTTCCTTTGGGAAGATTACTGAAGTACTCGACGCTATGTCGGAACGAACGAAAGTCACTTCGATGACGAGCCCGGTGCCCCATTCATCGCGCACTTTGCGATGAGTGAGATTCCACCGCGCTGCTCTCACGTACCAACAGATGTTTGATAGCTTTTACAATCCCCGCCCGCCCGCGTGTCATCCTGAGCGCCGCCGGAGCGCCCGCGACGGCAAGTCGAAGGACCCTACTCCTTTCCGAGCCCGTGTTATGCGGTGTTAAGCGCATTCGTACTCTAGGCCGCTGTCTCCGCAGCCTCGCCGATCACCTGATTCAACGAGTAACCGTATCACCCACCTCACCGACCCAGGGAATTGACAACTTCTCAATTAGCGCTATCGCTGTTAACAACAGTGAGTTTGAATAAACGTTTATTCTGACGTACATTCGGGACGCGGAGCAAATGCACATGTCGCGATTCACAGCATTGATCAGAAAACCAGCTTTCATTCTCGCGGTCATACTCCCAGTCGTTCTCATCGCAGAGTTCGTGCTTCTCGAAGGTGTAGTCGGGATAACTTTTCCTCGGGATCGCGGTTCTGCTGTGTCGAGCTACGAGATTCGGGAAAAAGGGAAAGAAGTACATTTCATCACGCGGAACAAGCGGTTCAGCATCGTAGACCTATGGAGCAGGCACGGTTCTGCCGTGGAACCGCTTGTCTTGCGCGAATCGTTTGTGACCGACAGGCAAGAGGGAATCGAAGGCGATCAATCGACGGTCAAGGTCGAATCCCTCAATGGCAAAGCTGTCAGATGGAGTTTCGAAGAAGCGGGCGAGAGTGGACAGCCGCTAGGTCAAATCTATGAGGTGACGAAGTTCGGTTGTTGTGATGCTCCGAGAACGTACACGTACTTCTCATTGCGGGACGGCCGCAAACTCCGTAGCAGTCATGCAGAGTTGAATTCAGACGAATTCGCGGCGCTTGAGAAGTCGCTCTACGATTAGCTGGCGTAACATCGCGATTACACTAACGACGTGGCTGACAATCTCAGTTGGTGAGATGGCCTGCTTACAACAGCTAGACAGCCATGTGGGTCTTTGAGACTCATTACCGACGTGCATTGCTTCGTTCGTCAGGCCGGTTTTCAATTGGGGTATGCGACTGCCTTGTCGGTTCGTTGTGACGCTGTGTGCGGTGGCAATTCTCTGGTGCGGAGTCAGCAAAGCCCAGAGCGTTAACGAAAGCACGAATGGCGTTGAACAGAAAGTCAGACCACTTGAGAAAGCATGTGTCTCGAATCTTCGAACACTGAATGTCGCTCAAATCACGTACTGGGGCGGCGACGGCGCCAAAGGATACGCGCCCACGTTGAAGCAATTGGGGCCGGATGGTGCGGGTCTACTCAACGCGGCCACCGTCAGTGGCAAGAAGGACGGGTATCGTCTTCGACTGGTGCCAGACCAGAGCGCCGGAGACGCTACGCCGATCAAACACTACAAGATCATCGCTCGACCTTTGACGCGACTCAGCAAGAATCAGCGCAGTTATTACACCGATGAGTCCGGCATTATTCGATTCACCGAAGAACCGAGAGAGCCAGCGAGTACAGATCCCCCTCTGGAACCTCCAAGCCAAAGGTAGTTGACGATAAATCGCCATAACACCAACTACGGCCTCCGCATTCAAATCTGCCGGAGCCCCCACTCATCGCGTACTTTGCGATGAGTGGGCTTCCACTGCGCTGTCACTCCGCCCTACTGCTCCCACGAAAAACAGTGTTACTTTTGTCCCGCCGCCAGTTACATTCTCAATTTCCCAGCAGCGTGAAGCTCACCGTGACCTGCGTTTCCACCCCAACTGCCTTTCCATCAAGCAAGTAGGGACGATATTTCCATTGCCTCACCGCCTCCAGTGCGGCCGGAAAGAGCATTGGATGACCTGAAACAAGCTCGGCGCTTGTCACGTCTCCCGTCTCGTTAATGATCGCCTTGAGCACGACGTCCCCTTGGATCCGCGCTTGCCGCGCTGATGGAGGATAAACCGGAGACACCTTGGTCACGAGAAGTCCGGTAGCGACGCCCTGCGAGATGCGAATCCTCGCCTGACTCGATGCTGTCGCGCTAGAGGGGCTTTGTGGAGCGGCTCGCAACATGCCCGCCGCAGGAACTTTCTCCTCCACCACCTCGCCGCTGACGAAGCAAGTGGCCGCCTTTCCGTCGCCGGACTTGCGCACGGTGCCCGCTTCGTCGGAACAATAGGCATGCTGGCCCAGTTCGGGCGCCACGGGTTCAGCCGCGAGACGGTAGTGCGACGGATCACACTCCGAAATCGAGAATACGTACCCGTTCTTCTGTCCGCTGGCCAGTTGCTGATCAAAAAGGTAAGTGCGCCGGGGCGCATCTTTGCCGGAGCTTCCGAGATCGGAAAGCTTGCAGGCAAAACTGCTTCGTGCCGACTGGTACGACTTCTCGGCAGAAACGATCGATCGCATCGACATAAGGGCCATCTGCTCGTTCTGTCCAGCCTGATGTTCCTGCATCGCCTTCAGAAAAGTTGGATCGGCAATCGGGAACCGCGCCGTTGCACTCACTTCGCTTAAGCGCCAGATGTCGCCTTCCATCTTCATCGAAAACGTGAATCGAAGAATAGTGGGAAGCAGAGTTTCTTCTTTTCCATTGGTTGTCGTGTGTAATGCAAGTTCGATCTGATCCTCGCCCCCAACCAGGTCGTCCCGTTCGACCGTAATCTCAACTTCGTCGTCAACGCGGCCGGGCATTCCTTTGGCTTTGAAAAGTGTCGGCCCTACATCAAAAGTTTCAAATTTGCCGCCTGCAGCTTTGGTTTGCATCTGGAGCGCGGACAGTATCCCCGTATAATTCTGACCGTTTTCTTCGCCCAGCTTTTTAAAAGTTTCTCGTGTGATCGTCGGAAGATGTTTCTCGAAATCCCCGGGTGCCAAACCAAAGCACATTTCGATCAGTGCCTGCCGCGCAGTCTGCGGAGGATGTTCCTGCGTTGTGCTTTCGGCAGACAGCCACGGCGAAATGAGAGACGAAATCAGAAGTGGGAGAATCCCAGGAAGCATACGCAGAAGTCGCACGGAAGTTTCCTCCGATTTTACGGAGTGAGCTTAACAGGACAGCGGGTCGCGGGGTAGTTACCTCTGGGCGACGCCGGGACTCGGGTGGCGGGTCCCCCACTCATCGCGAATTTTGCGATGAGTGGGATTCCACTGCTCTGTCATTCCGCCCCGCGGCTCTGACGAAAAACGGTGTCACCTTTTTGCGGCGGCGTTGGGATGCTTGCCATAGGTCATACTGCGTCTGCATGCCGATCCATAGTTCGGGGCTGGTGCCCAAGGCATCGGCCAGCTTCAGCGCCATGTCAGCCGAAATTCCCGCGCTACCATTCAAGATGCGCGACAGGGCAGCCCGAGTTACCCCTAGGTGCTTGGCCGTGTCTGTAACCGACCTCGTTCCCAAATACTCCCGCAGAACTCTTCCCGGATGTGGCGGATTGTGCATGCGCATAAAAACCTCTCAGTGGTAATCCTGATAGTCGACCAGCACGGCATCTTCTCCCTCAAAGGTGAATGTCAGACGCCAGTTGCCGCTGACATCCACCGACCAGTGATCTTGCAGATCGCCGCGCAAGGGATGCAGTCTCCAGCCGGGCGCGTTCATGTCCTTCTCAGACCTGGCGTTGTCCAATGCGGCCAACTGTAGCCTCAGCTTGTCCGCATGATGCGGCTGGATTTTCGCCTTCGATCCAGTCTTGAAGAACCGCTCGACACCTTTGTGCCGGAAGCTCCTGATCATCACGTATAATGTATAGTTATACTATACGACTGTCAAGTTACGGCTATGTGCTTAGACTGAGATTTCAACAGTAGTCAGGGGGAAGGATTTCGGTTCAGCGATCTCGTCGTGGTCGGCTTGCCGGTCTTCGAGGTGCAGCCGGATGGCATCCTTGATGTTGCTCAAAGCCTCATCTTAGGTGTCTCCCTGGCTGTAACAGCCCTGGAGCGGAGGACAGGAGACGTAGAAGCCCTCCGCATGGCGCTCGATGATAATCGGCAGCGTGTAGTTCCTCATGGGGATGTTGTACCGCTAGGAGCAATGGGAGAGTCTATGAAAGTGTTGTGGTCGATGGGGATAGTGTCCTTGCGCCTGCGCTCCCGCGAAAGATGTGACGGTGCGCACACCCACTCATCGCAAAGAACGCAATCGAGGGGCGCCCGGCTTAAATCGGCAGAGCGAGACCGAAAACGAGAAACTTCCTGCGCAAACCAAACTACCCTTCCAGTTTCGCCTCCTTCACCAAACCTCGCTTCTTTTTTACTCGCTATCGGAGCTGTTTTTTTCACAGCTTCAAAGCGCGAGAAGTGCCGCACCCCCAATTTTGGTCGATGTTCAGAGACAACCCGCGTTACAAAGTTGCACGCCCGCCAGGGTCATGATATTAACGGTTGGCGAGGATTCAGAAGGGGAGGGGCACGATGGGGAGATCACGTCTGCAATTGCGGGGGACGATTTCGGCCCGGAAGATGACGAGGCGTGTCGCTTCTTTAATGGCAATGCTCGCACTGTTCAGTATAAAAGCCCTTAGCCAGTACAACCCAATAGGGGAATTCAAGTTTACGATGCCTGGCGGAGCCGATATTAGTGTAGCTGCCGGGGACGGTGATATTAATGCGTATTTTGCGCAGCAGGCGATTGGAGGTTTCATTCAACATCAAGCTATTGATGGTCTGGCGGGCGCATAAATTTTGTCCAAACGAATTTTTTCAAGCCGATTCAGATTTTATTGAGTCGCGTCAAATCTGCTCAAGAGCAATCGAATTCAGGTGCTGCAAGGTCCGCCGCCGCTGACGCGCTTGCGAGGCTAAATGAATTGAAAAAGGAGAACCACATAAAGCGAATTGGCGTCATTATTGCCCCGGCGGCTGGGATTACGCCGATCGCAAATGCGTGGACTGCATTCTACAACTATTCAAACGACCTTGAACGCTCGGTCAACGATGCACAGACGGTTCCTGCTCAGATCGACGCCTTCATTAAGAGCAATCAGGCGGGTGTCCGACTGTTGAGCGCGGCAATGAATCATCAAGACGCAGCATATCAAAAGGGGGTTATGGATTGCAGCGCTTTGATAAGGATGGCTGCAACAGAAGCTGGTGTGAACGTTATGGGTTGGTATGATTTGCCATTCAAACCAGTGCCACCAGTACCGTTCAGACCGTGCGATCCGAAGAATGGGTGTAAATTGACGGATACAGAGGAAGCCGCCATCGACGCCCAAAATGCTGCTATCCGAGCCCAGAAGGCCGCATTCCAGAAGGAAATGGCCGCAACTTCTCTGTCAAAAGTCTGGTTCGACCAGGGGATGGGTCCAGAGTTCCGACAAATATGGGGTGGTACGACTGGTGGCCCATTAACTCAGCTGGCAGCGGACGAAGGCAATGAGAAGATCTCCATCCCTATCGGAGCAGTGATCGTCACCCCCGGACATGCGGCCCTCTTTAACGGGCAAGTTAAAGTAGGCACGCAATGGCAAATAATTACGTATGACGCAAATGACGCCGAGGGGTGGACGGTGTCTCTCGAAGGAAAAGCGTCAAAAGACGACCCCGAAGATAAGATGCTCTCGTTTCCCGGACATCAAGTTGGAGATCACGTTACAAGGTTGCAATGGGGTTCCAAAACTTCGCAAGTATTTGTGAAGGTGTTTCAGCCAATCGGAAACCACAGCGCAGCTCAGGTCAAGAAATAACGGCAAAGGCCGCCAGCCTGTCGGGTAAGGTCGCCCTCCCCCACCTGCACAGCCTACAGCTGGCTCATCTTCGCTAAAAATTCGCTGTTCGTGTTGGCCTTGGCCAGCCGCTCAATCAGCAACTCCATCGCCTCAACCGGAGACAGCGGGTTCAAAACTTTACGAAGAACCCAGATGCGCTGCAGGTCTTCCTTCGGAATCAGCAACTCTTCTTTACGCGTGCCCGAGCGCTGAATATCAATCGCCGGGAACGTCCGCTTATCAACCAATTTGCGGTCAAGAATGATTTCCGAGTTACCCGTGCCTTTGAATTCTTCGAAGATCACATCGTCCATGCGCGAACCAGTATCGATCAACGCCGTAGCAATAATCGTCAGCGAGCCGCCTTCTTCGATGTTGCGCGCAGATCCAAAGAAGCGCTTCGGGCGCTGCAATGCATTCGAATCGACGCCGCCAGAAAGCACTTTGCCAGAGGGCGGAACAATCGTGTTGTAAGCGCGAGCGAGACGCGTAATCGAATCAAGCAGGATGACCACGTCGCGTTTGTGTTCGACTAGTCTCTTTGCTTTTTCGATAACCATCTCGGCAACTTGCACGTGCCGAGCCGCGGGCTCGTCGAAGGTCGACGAAATCACTTCACCCTTAACCGACCGCTGCATGTCCGTAACTTCTTCCGGACGCTCGTCGATCAGCAGCACCATCAGCACGACTTCAGGATGATTCGTGGTGATCGAATTAGCCACGTTTTGCAGCAACATCGTCTTACCAGCGCGTGGAGGCGAAACAATCAATCCCCGCTGGCCCTTGCCCAGCGGGGTAAGCAGGTCCATGACGCGGGCGCTCAGATTTTCGCGGACGGTCTCAAGCTTCAACCGTTCCTGCGGATACAGCGGCGTCAGGTTGTCGAACAGAATCTTGTTGCGCGCTTCATCGGGCGATTCAAAATTGACCGCCTCGATCTTGACCAGCGCGAAATATTTCTCGCCTTCATGCGGAGGCCGCACCTGTCCGCTAATCGTATCGCCGGTTTTCAAATCAAATTTGCGAATCTGCGAAGGCGAGACATAAATGTCGTCGGGGCCGGGCAAGTAGTTGTAATCAGGCGAGCGGAGGAAGCCGTAGCCGTCGGGGAGGATCTCCAATACACCTTCAGCGAAGATGTGTCCTTCTTTTTCACTTTGCGCCTGCAGGATCTTGAAGATGAGGTCCTGTTTGCGGAGTCCGCTGGCGCCGGGCAGCTCCAAAGATCGGGCGATCTTGGTCAGCTCGGTAATGTTCTTTTCTTTGAGTTCAGCAATCGTCATATGTGCCTATGTGGGTTTTTCTTCGGGAGGGATTCTTTTATTCTCTCGCGGGGATGGAATTGCTTTGCCGCCGTGCGGGCACACGGCGGAGCTGCTACGCAGCTCGCCGTTGTGCTTCGGCAAAGTTCTCGGGTTCGCTCAGGATGTCATGACGTTCCGCATCGGCGATCTTGTCAAACACCTGATTCATGGTTTCCTGGATGCGGGTATTCGGCTTGTGAAACTTGCGCGTTGCCTTGGACGCCAGCTGGCAAAGCATGTACCGGTTCCGCAAAGTATGTAGAGCATCAAAAACGCGATCAGATCGCATGTTAGGTCTTTCTCCTTTAAAAGGAATAATTTAGGCCGTGGTTCCATCGTCCGCGCACGGGGTGATGGTTCAGTACGACTAGCCAAGGTGCAATTCGGGCCAATTTCAAAGGGATTTTGCCAGAATTACCCAAATAGATGCCCCGCCCACCCCGAAAGTTGCTCAATTCTTTAAGGAGGTGCGACCAAGCGGGCGGTGATTCGTCAAGACCGTGCAGAAAGAGCGTCAATTGTCCTGAGAACGACCTAAGTATAGCAAATCAAAGAGCGCCGTCAAGCAAATTTAAAGGCTGGAAGTATTCACAGCATCATCACGAAAATGAGGCAGGGTGCGGGGCGATCTGGCGGTAGAGGGGCCAGTTCCGATGCCGGCTCGCAACGACTGTCAGTCAAGCCATGTGGGATGCGCCAAACGCCGGCGGAAGCAGGAGTTGGCAGGCATGCAGCCACTCATCCGGCTGAGTAGGAGTCCGAGTAGGGACAAAACTACTTGATCGCGCTGACCCGCTTCGCCAAACGGGACTTATAGCGGGACGCCGTGTTCTCGTGCAAAACACCCTTCTGGATGGCTTTGTCGAGGGCGGAGACGGTGGCGCGATAGGTCTCGCCAGCGACAGCTTTGTCGCCCTTCTCGAGGCTTTCGCGCAGGCTGCGGAGAGCGGTGCGCAATTGCGATGCATTGGCCCGGTTGCGGGCGGTGCGTTTCGTAGTCTGACGGGCGCGCTTGAGCGCCGAAAAATGATTAGCCATGCGACGTGATTACCTTTGTGTGTCCTAGGTTTACTAGGAAGATATCCGGTAGGAACCGAAGTTGTATTCTACGGGAGCAAGTCACGTTGGGTCAACCAGATATGAATTCGCCCGGAACTTCACCTGCAATTTCGCCAGTTCGTTTGCCGGACGAACCGGCACAGAGATCAGCTCCGTCGCCGGTGGAGCGCATGAAGGTTCTGATCAACTCGTCCACTCCAATCGTGATTATGGAGACGGTCGAGGAGATGCGCGCGCTCGCCCTGGTGCGGGCCGCGTGTTCAGAGCTGAATCTGGCGGTTTTTGAATGGACGATCGCGGATGGCCTGGTGCGATCGGGCAGTGGAGGGGCTGCGGCGCAACCAGTTCAGAATCATGGTCAAGGTTACGCGCAGGCGAGGCCGAGCACGCTTCCGCAAGGCAACAGCGAAGCGGAACGGCTGATGCGTTCGGTGATGTCGTCGGTCGTTTCAGACCCGGCGGCGGGGGCGAGTCCTAAGACAGCGTCGTACAACACGGCAATGTACAACACGACGGATCCTGTGCAGGCGCTGGCGAATCTGGAGAGCATGACGATCGAAGCCGTCTTTGTGCTGAAGGATTTTCACCGGCACATGGATAACCCTGTAGTGGTGCGCCGGTTGCGAGATGTGGGGCAGAAATTTTCGGCGAACCGGCGAACGCTGATCCTGACGGCGCCTGCGATTGAGATGCCGCCGGAGCTCGCAAGCCTGGTGGAGTTCCTCGATTTGCCGTTGCCGGACCGAGATCGCCTGCGGGAGATTATTCGCGAAACCTATACGCGGCTTTCGAGCACGCACACATTGAAACTTCAGCTCGACGCCAGCGGAGTCGATGCCATGGCCGGGAATCTGCGAGGTCTGACGGAAGAAGCTGCCGATCGCGCGATCTCGCAGGCGATCATGGGACGACTGGCACTGTCGCCGGAGTGCATTACGGATGTACTCGACGCCAAGAAAGCGCTGCTGAAGCGCAGCGAACTGCTGGAGTTTGTCGATTCGACGGACACGATGGCGAGCGTGGGCGGACTCGACAACCTGAAGCAATGGCTGGAACAGCGACGGGGAGCGTGGGACGACGGCGCGGCCAGGTTTGGGCTCGATCCGCCGAAGGGCGTGATCATTCTGGGAGTACAAGGTTGCGGGAAGAGTTTGTGCGCGCGGGCGGTTGCCGGAGAGTGGAAGCTTCCGCTGGTGAAATTCGATACGGCGGCGGTGTACGACAAATTTATAGGAGAGACCGAGAAGCGGATACAGAAAGTGTTTCGCGTGGCGGAGGGATTGGCGCCTTGCATTTTGTGGATCGATGAACTGGAAAAGGTGTTCGCGGGAAGCGGTCCGGATTCGGCATCGGCGGATGCGGGAGTTTCGTCGCGGTTGCTGGCGTCATTTTTATCGTGGATGCAGGAGCGGAAGCCGGCCGTGTTCGTGGCTGCGACTTGCAACAATGTGACGGTGCTGCCGCCGGAGCTGATCCGGAAGGGGCGGTTTGACGAGTTGTTCTTTGTGGATCTGCCAACTGAGGCGGAAAGAAAACAGGTATTCGCCATTCAGCTGATAAAGCGAGAGCGCAACGCGGCCGATTACGATTTGGACAACATTGCGAAGGCGGCGCAAGGATTTTCAGGAGCAGAGATTGAGTCGGCGGTGCAGACAGCTTTGTACGCGGCGTTTGCTGGGAAAAGGGAACTCAGTAATGAGGATCTGTTGACCGCGTTGTCGTCGACTGTGCCACTGTCGGTTATGCGAGCGGAAGAGATTGCGCAGCTGCGGGAGTGGGCGAAAAAGCGGGCAGTGTGGGCTAGCGGGCAGAAAGCGCCGCTCGACTGAACCGTCTTGCCGGCTTCATTGAACGGGTTGCGACCTCTTGCTCATAAATTCGTCGCGGCACTGTTTCGCCGCAGACACCAGTTCTGCAAACTCCGGCGTTGGGCGCAGCTTTGCCCAGAGAGAGTCATTCTGCAGGCCCGCGTAGGCGCAATAGTGGCTGGCAATGGCGCTCTTGATCTGCTGCAGGGCGACGTCCCTCTGTCCGCAAACTAGAAAGTCGGATGCTACTACGTAGCGTGGTTCCGGGTCGCGGTCGGCGAGTTGCTTCGCAGCCGTTTCGCGAGCAACGGTCAGCGTCTCCGCGGTAGCAGGGCTTAACAGGCAAGCCGCGGTCAGACCGAAGCCCTGGGCGTCTTTCAGTTTCGCGGCCTCTTCCTTCGCCTCCGCCAATTTCCCCTCGCGAACATAGTGGCGGATGAGATTGTTTGTGGACCACGCCGAGCCTGCATCCAGCTGAATATAGTCCAGCGCCCGCGCGTAGTTTCCCAGTTGATCGAAGGTGAAAGAGCAGGAGCGCAGCATGAAGTTGCCGGAATCAAGGGTGAGGGCAGCATCGCATTCATGGGCGGATTCTTCCATCGCTCCGCCATAGCGAAGAACATATGCCAGGGCGAAGTGTGCTCCAGAGTTTTCTGGGTGGGCAGCGACCAGAGCTCTTGCGTCCTGATAGGCCTTGGCGAGGTCCCCTAGCTCGACCTGATTCGTGATGAGCCATGCAATGGCAAAGATGTAGTTCGGATCGAGGGAGATCGCGCGCTGGAGAGCTGCATCGGAGCGTCTGAGCATGGCCTCGCCGCCGTTCGCATAGGCTCCATCGTAGTGGTAGCGAACTCCGAGATATCCCCAGGCGGGAGCGTAGTTGGGATCCAAGCCAACGGCACGCTCCAACATGACGATGGCGTCTTTGTTGGGCGAGGGATCATGGGGCACGGCAATACTTCGCAGGTAGAGATCGTAGGCTTCTTCACTTTTGGGACGCGTGCCAGTTTCACCCGAGTCCGTTGCGACGCCTAAGGCAGGGACCAATCCCTGGCTGACTTTGGTCGTGATCTGGTTGCGCATGGCAATCAGGTCGGGAGCGGCGACGGTCATGGTATCGCGCCAAAGCGTGCGATTGTCGGCGACATCGATTGCTTCGAGCGTGATCTGGATCTGGTCGCCTTGTTTCATGTAGTGTCCGGTAATGACATCGGTCACGTGCATGGAACGGCCAGCTTCCTGCAGGTCGAGTGTTGGGGAGTCGTATTTGCTGGTGGTCGCGAAGGGGCGGATGGTGAGGGAGCGGACGTAGCTGAGCGAAGTAGCGATCTCGTCGGCAAGAGCGAGGCGAAGAAAATCGACGTCCTTGTCGGAGCCTAGATTCTGCAAGGGAAGAACGGCGATCGTCTTTTGAGCGGCGACAGCGACCGGGGGCGCTGAGCGTTGCTTGAAGATCCAAACGAGGGCGATGGCAACGAGGACGACAGCAGCAATTGCGGTGGCGATTTTTGTCTGGGAATGGGTCGAGGGTGCTACGGGTTGTGACAGATCGATGGCTGCTTGGCCTGACTTGGATGACGATGCTGATGCCGGCGAGGCTGAAGGCGAGGAGGCGGATGGAGATGATGATCTTTGAATTACCTGAGAGGCGTTTCCTGATGCGATTGGCGTCGATCCGGAGCCTTCGTCTGCTGTTTGGACCGTGCGCGACTCCGTCTCGCGCTTGAGACGCTTCAGATCGGCGCGCATGTCGGCCGCGTGCTGGTAGCGCAGTTCGCGGTCTTTCTCGAGCGCCTTGTTAACGATCCGTTCGAGTTCGGGCGGGACGTCGGGATTGAGGCGCACGGGCGCGACGGGCGCGCGGTTCAGGATGGCATCGAAGACAGTGGCCGTCGTGTCGCCGCGGAAGGGCAACTGAGCGGTCGCCATTTCGTAGAGCACGGCTCCGAAGGAAAAGAGATCGGTGCGCGCGTCGAGCTCTTTGGCTCGGGCCTGCTCGGGCGACATATAGGCGACGGTGCCAATGGCAGAGCCGGGACTGGTGAGGTGCTGGTCGTTTCCAGCAACTTCGACCGCCGTCATCGTGTTCGCCGAGGCCACTTGGCTCGATGAACCGGAACTGAGAGCAACCTTGGCGAGGCCGAAATCGAGGACCTTGGCGTGTCCGCGTTTGGTGACAAAGATGTTCGCGGGCTTGATGTCGCGGTGGACGATGCCTTGGGAATGGGCGGCATCCAAACCGTCGGCAATCTCAATGGCGAGGGAAAGCAGAGTTTCGTTGTCCAACGGACGACCGGTGATGAGATGCTTCAGCGTCACGCCGTCAAGAAATTCCATGGCGATGAACGACTGCTCGCCGTGCTTGCCAATTTCGTAGATGGTGCAGATATTCGGATGATTCAGGGCGGAGGCTGCGCGAGCCTCGCGGCGAAATCGCTCCAAAGCTTGCGGATCGCGGGACAATTCGTCGGGAAGGAACTTCAGGGCGACGAAGCGGCCGAGTTCGATGTCTTCGGCTTTGTAAACCACTCCCATACCGCCGCCGCCGAGTTTTTCGACAATGCGGTAGTGCGAGATGATTTGATCGATCATGGGGAATATTGCTTCGGAATCGCTCCATCTTACGGAGGCCGGATCGGTTGGTCAACGAAATCGCGGGAGACGATGGATCTGGCGCAGGGTTATTGTCCGCGCGTTCAGTTGCTTATCGGCGTTGCTTCCAAGGTTAGGACCTGGAAGGGTTTTAGGTGAAACGTGTGTGGCGTAGTGGCGGATAGGGGGATCGAAGGTTCTTGCTGATCCTGCTGCCAGGGGCTGCGAGCCGTGTAGTTCTTGGGCGCGTCCGGCGGCAACTCGAAGACGCGGTTGAGATCCAAAGTGAAATCTTGCGGTTTGTCGCTGGGATTGCGCAAGACGACAATGCCCTTGCGAGGCGACCAGGAAGCCCATCCGTAGACTTCCAGCATGGCGGGATCACCGCCTAGCCAATGAGTATCGACCAAGGTGTCGGCGTTGGCACGGGACCATTTGGCGGCTTCTGCGAGAGTGTCCCAGTCGTCGTTGGAGAGCAAGGCCGGGGTAATGTACATCTCCTGCAACTGCGTGCCTGTACCGAAATAATCGTGGACCTCGTCGGCGAAGTCATGGCCGGGGTCAGAGTCGAGATGGTTGGCGTGTTGAGCGTAGATCAAGCCGTGCAACATTACCGAATTGAGCGGGAACAATGGACCGGACATGACGATTCCGGCGTAGGTGTCGGCATCGCGATAGGTGATCCAACGCTGACGCCAGGAACCGGCGCCCATGAAACTGTGGTCTTCGCCTCCGCGCCAGATGGAGTCGGCATATTGCAGCCAGAAGGGCGAGGGATACGTGCCGGTAGTGAGATTGATGTAAATGTCGGGCTTCACAGTGCGCCACTCGTGGATCAAGCTGATGGCGGCCTGGAAGTCGCTGTCGAAAGCGGCTCCGGGAAAGGCGGAATCGGCGTTTCCGGTGCCATCGATTTT